>CAVYLL010000010.1:0-654693 GCA_963769345.1 uncultured Acidobacteriaceae bacterium | reverse complement strand
GGCAGGCGCTCTAACCAACTGAGCTAACCGCCCCAATGGCGGAGGGACGACTGGCGACCCTCTGTAATCATAACAGCGAACAGGTTCCCTCGCGGGTTCCCCTGGCATTTCCTGCGACACAGCCTACGCAGCCCTTCGGGTCCGATTGATAATCTAATCTTCGTGCCCCGACTTATCGTGAACGCAGACGACTTTGGGCTCGCCCCCGGAGTCAATCGCGCCATCCTCGAGCTTCACGCAGCTGAAGTGCTCACCAGCGCCACGCTCATGGCGAAGGCTGCATGCACCGAAGAAGCCGTGAAGATGGCCCTTGCCATGCCGACCCTCGGCGTAGGCTGCCATATCGTTCTCGTAGACGGCACACCAGTTTCGGATAAGCGCGTGATCCCTTCCCTCATCGATCGAGCCAGAGGCACCTTTTATCCCACCCTCAGCAGCTTCTTGCGGCGCCTTTTCACCGCGCGCATTCGCAGTGCAGAAATTGAAGCCGAAGCCGCTGCGCAGATAGCCCTGTTGCAGAGTTTCGGAGTCCGCCTCACGCATGTCGATACCCATAAGCACACGCACATGTTTCCGGGAATCCTGCGACCCGTGCTGCGCGCGGCAAAAGCCGCAGGCATCCGCGCAATCCGCAATCCCTTCGAACCAATTTGGAGCCTCAACGCGACCGCCGACGCCCCCGATGTGCGACGCGCAGAAGTCATCCTGCTTCGCCGGTTCGAATCCCGTTTTCGTCGCATCGTCGAAGAAGAAGGCTTCGAAACTACCGATGGAGCTGTCGGAGTCCTGGCCACCGGCTCCGTCAAGATCGCAACCGTGAATGCGCTGATCACCGCCATGCCGGAAGGCACGTTTGAACTGGTCTCGCATCCCGGCTATCGCGACGAGCAGCTGGCCCGTGCAAACACGCGGTTGCTGGAATCCCGTGAAATCGAGCGAAATGCTCTCATGGCCATTAGGGATTACCGGGGAATTGATCTCGTGTCGTATGCATCCCTCGGTCGCTCCGCAAACAGCGAGCGCGTGGTTGAAACCACAGGAATCACGGGTTTTGCATCTTTGCCCGGAACCGAAGCGCCGAACCAGGGCGGGCAAGTCTCAGAACCTTAACAAAGTCAGCGCATCGGTCAATGTGCGTTCGTGGGAGGTGCGGGAGTTTTTGTCCCCTCAGTCTCTTCAAAGCCAGCCAGAATGCGCGCTTCCGACCCGAACTTGTGGTACCCGCCGAATGCCACATCATTGATCATGGTTTCGAAGTAGCTGTAGAGGCTGAAAACCATGCCCCACTCGTGGAGTTCGCGCTCAGAGCGGCCGCGGGAGACCTCCACGCTCCGCTGCGGACAGATATAGGTTTTGCCGCCCAGTTCCTCCGGGCTATACTCGACCATGATTTGCGACTGGATGAGCGGCACGTCAGGATCCCGTTCTTCGTCGAGATCTGCGGTGGTCATTATCCGCCGGATGGCTCCGGTGTTGGGATCGAGCGCGAATTCGCCGTAGTCGTCGGGCCTGTTTTGGTAGAGAGTGGTCCCGTTACCTTCAGGGAGACAGCAATACGTGATCTCGGGCGTGATATTGGTGCTGCCGGCTCTGTAGGAGAACACCGCCAGATCTCCGTCCTTGCCGCGCTCCCAGCGCTTCCACCTGAGAGTGCTTGAGCTCGAGGTCGCGGCCGTCAGCACATAGGCAAGAATTGGTCCGAACGTGCCCGATGATTCAAGGTCGCGCCCTCGCACCCCGGGGTCGATCCGGCGTTTGCTCAGTTTCTTCTTGTTCTCAACCACCTCGCGTCCGTTCCGGTAGAGGACTGTTGCATGCTCTCCCGTGGCAAAGTGCAGAGTCTGGTCCTGGTGCAGCATCTTCCAGCTCTCACTTTCGCGTCCGACAGGCTCTTCGAAGCGCTCAGTGTTTCTCAACGCATAGAAGTCGGGCAGCTTGGGAATGACATTTTGCAGGTAGTCGATTGCTCGCAGGAGAATGGCGCGTTGCTCTTCCATTGGAGGCGGCGGACGATCCACGATTTCATCAGGCGGGGGCGAGAGCGCGATTGACAGATCGGCATCCGCCGCCAGCGCCTGGCGTTCCCGTTCGCCGTGGATAACGCTCAACAGTGCATCGAGCCGAGGCGTGCTCAGCCGTTCGGTGAGTTCGAGACTCTCCAGCTTTCGCAGCAAGTCGGTCTGCGCATGCACCAGTTCTTCAAGCTGCGCGACGGTGACCTTTTCCATCCCCGGCCGGGGATTGTCGAAATAAACAGGCTCGTTGTAGTAACCCGTAGGAGCGCGGACCGTCAGGGCCGGACGAGCCACCCCGACACGAAGCTCTACCCGCAGGCTATGGTATTCATCCATCCGGTAGGTATGCGGGGGATTGAAGGTAAGAGTGTAGAAGCTCCGCTCCGCTTCGACACAGCGCTCGATGTCTCGATCAAGGTCTCGATCCAGGTCGCCCGACGAGTCCAGCACCAGGCCTCCCGTGTGCGTCGCAATCACCTGCAGCGCCAGTTTGGCCGGCTGCATGTCCTTTTGCGACCGCGGTGCTTCCAGGTAGTCGCGATAATTGAACACGGGGGCCGGATTCGACCACACGTTAACATTGTCTAGCGTGATGCGCGCTTCCCGCAGCCGCGTAAACAACTCCGTTGCCTCGTCAAAGCCAATGTCGCCCCGATTTACAGGCCAGCCCGGGCCGATCCACACTACGACTTTGCGGCCTGCGATCTCCCGTTGATCGATGGCAATCGAGCCCAGGGTGCGCGGAGAATGCGGATTGGGCTGCGCGCTGCCCACCCACGCGCGAAGTAAATTAGGTCCATCATTTTGAACCGATCTCCACACGATTCGCGGAAACTGGTGCTGCTCCACCTCTTTGGCCAGCAGATTTCCATCCCGCGTAAGCTTCGAGGACGAGAACAACCCGTCTCGCGTAAGCCGGTAGAGAAAACATGGGTCTTCGAGACGGCCGTTATTCCGGCGCAGAAAATGAACAATCGCGCTTTCGGTTTGCGCGAGCTGCTGGGGCGAGAGATTGACGGCGTCGAGAACGAAAATCAGCTCGGGCGCTGCGTCAGGTGCTGATTCGGGCGCCGCCAGAGAGTTCCGCAGAGTGCGAATCTTTGCCGGTTGGCCGTTGTCGAGAAGAGTGAAATCCCAGGGCTCGAGCTCCGAAACTGGGTGCCCTGCCGCATCTGTCACGACGACGTCAATGCTGAAGAGGCCGTCCCGCACGACGGGAGCGGTGGCGCTTAGGGCGACCAATGGCTTCTGCGCAACGGACGGATCTCGCAAGGGCGGGGTTTGCCCGCCTGCCCCGCAAGTCCCAAGAATCATCATGCCTGCGATAAAAGCTGTGCGCTGCGGGTTGATTCGATTCACCACGGTTCAACTGCCCCGGAGACTTGCGGCGAGCATAGCAGGGAATGCGTCCGCCACGCTACGCGAGACCGAGCCGGGCCTACGGTGGACTCGACTCGTCGTCCTCTTTCAAAGACAAGGCCGGGGTGCCCCAGGTCTCGCTTTTGAGACCTTGCAAAGAACGATCCATCCCCAGCCCGTGTCATCCTGAGCGAAGCGCAGCGAAGTCGAAGGATCTGCGTTTGTTTTTTTTGCAGAGTTCAATGTAGCGAAAAACAGGGTTACTTCCCACTTGCCCACTACACTCGAGACTCGAAGAATCTGACCGCAGATGGGTGAAAGAGCGATTTGGCCTTTTACATTACCGGTACGCCATCTTCCGACCTACACAGCTTGCCATACTATCCGCAAATCCCCACAGGCGGCCGGCACCTTCGTGTCTTCGCCATTGTCATGCGCCATGACACACACAGCAAATCGTGCAGAGCGTCTGGTCCGACGCGTGAGAGACGGACTAGTACAAGGGGATAACTTCGATAGTAGTCCGTGAGGTAGTACGTCTCGGGCGCGTCCTCCATGAGCCATTCGCGGTCCTCAAGACCAGCTCTGACAACGAGCGTGTCTGGTTCAGCAGATGGATGCGTGGCCAGGCCAGCCATGAAGATGCCATCAACTTTCAGCACCGGTGATCCATCGTACTTCGTGGCTGCTTCGACGTCTGGCAACGCGAGCCCGACAGCGCTGACAACGTCAAAAGCGCTCGTTGCCAGTTCTTTGATCGCCCTTCGCTTCATCGATGCTGGCCTCCATCCCCAGGCTGCAGGTGAATCATTTCATTCCGGGCCGGTCCAACGCAGATTTAGACATCGGCCAGGGCGAAGGGCCTCCTGTCAAATCTCAGCACTTCCTCCGGCGGATTACAACTTATCCGATCATTGGATTCTGCCTGGATGACCTCCGATACTTCCCTTTGAAGAACCTTCGCCTTGCCGGCGACGGGTCTCGCATATCCCCCTAAGCCGAACCTCGCAGACCTCGTTCGCGCTTCAGAATGCTACTCTACCCTTGGTCTTTCACGGGTCTGCGGCTCTTGAAATCCGCCCATAAAATGGCCGGTCGGCCATTTTATGGTCGTCTCGACACAAATCTTCATTACGCAAGGCGGCAGTATGCGCATCGGCATCACCTGTTATCCCACTTACGGCGGCTCCGGCGTCGTTGCCACCGAGCTCGGAATCGAACTTGCCGCCTCGGGCCACGAGGTCCATTTCATCTCCTACTCGCAGCCGTTTCGTCTCAGCGGGCGCGACGACGGCATCTTCTATCACGAGGTTCCCGTCTCAAGCTACCCGCTCTTTGAGTTCCCTCCATACGACCTGGCGCTGGCCTCGCGCATGGCCGAAGTTGCCGAGTTCTGCGACCTCGACCTTCTTCACGTTCACTACGCCATCCCCCACTCCGTCAGTGCCCTGCTCGCTCGCCAGATGCTGGCCGTCAAAGGTCGCAAACTGCCCTTCGTCACCACGCTCCATGGCACCGACATCACGCTTGTTGGCCTCGACCGCAGTTACCTGCCCATCACGCGCTATTCCATCCAGGAAAGCGATGGCGTAACCAGCATCTCAAGCTATCTCAAGGACAAGACAGTCGTAGACTTCGGTATCTCCCGACCCATCGAAGTCATTCCAAACTTCGTCAACTGCGACGTGTATACCCCTTTCACCGATGAAGACCTTCGCGCAAAAGCGCGATCCAAATTCGCCGAGCCCGACGACGCCATCTTGATCCACCTATCGAATTTCCGTCCCGTCAAGCGTGTCGTCGATGTGGTTAAGGTATTCGCGCAGGTGGTGCGTGAAGTTCCCGCACAATTGGTCCTTGTCGGCGATGGTCCCGATCGCTCCGCTGCTGAATGGCTGGCGCACGACCTCAACATCAAGGAAAGAGTTCATTTCCTCGGCAAGCAAGACCGCGTCAACGAGCTTCTTCCTCTGGCCGATCTTATGATCATGCCCAGCTCGCTCGAGTCATTCGGACTCGCCGCCCTTGAGGCCATGGCCTGCAAAGTTCCCGCCATCGCAACCCGCGTTGGCGGCGTGCCGGAGCTGATCGACGATGGCGTGACCGGTTTGCTTTTCGACGTTGGAGATGTAGACGCCATGGCTGCAGGAGCCACCGCTCTTCTGAAAGATCGTTCCCGGCTCGATGCAATGCGCGACGCCGCCCGCAAAGATGCACAAAAGCGCTTCTGCGCTTCCTTGGTAATTCCAATGTATGTCAAGTACTACGAGAAAATCCTCGCGAGCTAGAGCATGCTTCACAAACGGGCTTTGTGTCAGTGCACGACTTCACAGCTTGGTGAAAAAACTCAACCAACCCGCTGTTTTGCAAGGGCATGGCTCGGGGAACCCACGTAGTGGGTCGCAGGCCGCAAATGCAACAAAATGAGTCTCGGGCTTTACAGGCTGCGGAAAAACTCAATCGGAGACGCCGTTTTGAAAGGGCACGACTTTCAGTCGTGCCGATAAAACCAATCAAATCAAAGTCGGCTTTAGCCGCTGAGGCATGCTTTTCCATGAAACTAACCGCAATCACGCGTTTTTCCGCAGCCGCTTTAGCCCCTGTGCGATGCTGGCTCGGCCCATACGGACTCTTTCACCAAGCGGTGCAGTCGGACCAGCGCGATCACTGCATGTCAGCTTCAAATCGCGGGGCGAATCCGATCGCTTCCCAGAACTCTTCCACCAGCGTGACTGTCTCGCGGGTCACCTGCGGGGGAGTTCGCAACACAATCGCAGCGCCGTTTCCCCGCTCCTCACCATTGCTCATCGCCGCACCGGTAAGCTCCTGCACATCCGCCACGAGCGCCACGCACTTATCCGCGCGATAGGTACACGATGCAAGATCCGCGATCGAGAGTCTTTTGGTCGGGGTCACCAGGACCGTGCGCGGAGGAGACATCCGGTCGAGCAGGCAAAAGATCTCCAGCTTCGACTCCAGTTCATCCGGCACGCAGTCAATCGCCAGGTCTGCCTCACGCACCGCCTCTTCAATCGTGGAAGTAAACATGACGTTCGGTAGAGCCGACGGTCCCAACTGCTGGCGCAGATATTCCTGCGCGTGGTGCAGACTTGAGGGCATCACATCTTCCAGCAGCACCGTGTAGCCCGCACGCGCAGCGGCGAGCGCAAGCCATCTGCCCAGCGGCCCGGCTCCGATGATGGCAACTTGCATTGGCTTCTTGATTACTTCGCGGCCAGTGCCTTGGCCACGTCCTCAGCGTTAGGCGTGGAATGCACAAGGTGCTCGGCAATCCGCGCGCGCTCTTCGGCTGATAGCGTGGGAACGAGCGCAAGTATGCGACGCAGTGTCACTGCGACATCATCGATATAGTTCATCAGTCGAATCGCTTCACCAGACAACGGCATTGGGGTCCTCTTGATTGAAGTCAGTCCCCATTGTAGGCGGTGAGGTCGCGGAGGGGAAGCACCCGAATCCACGAGCAGTGAATTGATTCGGGAGAGAGCAGTCGCTACTGGTCAAACCGAAGAAGAGTCGCGATCATTCCTTTTGCCAGATCGTCGGTCTGCTCCGCTGCCAGAGTCGTGTGAGAGAACCATGCCGTAGAGTCGACCCCATCGCGTGTCTCGACAATCAGTTCGTATTCGCGATCGAATCCCAGCACTTTCCCGGTGAACGACACCTTCTTCTTCTCGGGATCGAACTGCAACACAAGTCCAAGGTCATCTTCGCGGCGAATTTCCAGACGATTGCTATCGGGCATCGCTCCCCGCAGGATTGTTCTCCTGGCTCTGGTGTTAATACTCTGGCAACGAATCGAGAACACTTCGCACAGTGCACTCCATTGGTGCGGCAACTGCCGGATCAAAAGCTCTGCCCGTGCGTCCGCCTTTTGTTTAATCTCGACCGCGACGGCCCGCTTCGGCTCGTAGTTTTCCAGCTCTTCCTCTTCCCAGGTCTGCGGAACTTTCTTCTTCTCGGGCGCGTCCTGGCCGTTCACGGGGGTTGTCACCTCCGCGATGCGCTTTGCGATCGTGTCATTTAAGGTGTTGGTGGTCATGGCGTGTGCTTACTTTTCCGATGTTAGCGCAACTCCAGTCGCGTCGGTCGCGAATCCAAAACGAAGTAACAGTACTTTTGGGGGACTCGTTCGGTGTGATCGGCGACGTTCCCGCTCTCCGGTCAACTCGTTTAACGCAGTGGAAAAGAAATGCGCTATTTTTCATTTTCGGTTTGACAAGCAACACAGCAATCGGCAAATCTGCTTTTCGCAGCACTTCCTTGAACATATGAGAGAAACCCAATCCACACTCCATCCAGGCAGTGCAGCGCCCACCCCACGATTGCGAGGATTCGAACGTGAAGAAGCTTCCTCTTGCTTTTGCATTTGCTTTCTGCTTGAACATCAACCCACTCTTCGCCCAGGACGACGCCGACGGTTGCAAAGACTCAACGCTTGTTACGCGTATGCCAGGCAGCAGCATCCACAGCTGCGACAACAAGGAATACGACCAATTCGATATCACCGTTGACAGTAAAGACGACGCGCCCAAGAAACACGTTGAGGGAGAGCTGCACTCGTGGGACTACGGAACCCGTGAAGGCGTCAGTGAAATCCAGGTGTTTCGCAACCTTGAAACCGCCCTCCGCACCGGTGGGTTCCATATCGTCTACGAGAACTCGCCCGGATACATCTCTGCAAATAAGGGCAAGACCTGGGTAATCATTGAGAACAGCGGTTCCTACTATTACCAGACCATCGTCACAGAGCAGGAGATGAAGCAGGAGGTCACTGCCGACGCATCCTCTCTCAAAGATGAGCTCGAAAAGAGCGGGCACGTGGCAGTGTATGGAATCCTCTTCGACACAGGCAAAGCAACCATCCAGCCATCTTCCGATTCGACGCTCAACGAGATCGTCAAGCTCATGCGGGACAACGCCGACCTCAAGCTGCGCGTCGAGGGACACACCGACAACGTAGGGGCAGCGGCACTAAATCAAGCCCTCAGCGAGAAGCGCGCCGAGTCAGTAAAAGTTTGGCTCGTCAATCATGAAATCGCTGCGGATCGCCTCTCAGTCAAGGGTTTTGGCGACACCAAGCCCGTTGCCGACAATTCCACCGACGAGGGCCGGGCGAAAAACCGGCGTGTCGAACTAGCCAAACTGTAATACCTCGAATTTCATCGTCCTCCAACTGCTCCAGACGCGACAAGACGGCCCACCCTCCCACAAGGAATGGACCGCCTCGTTGCATTCCGGACCTATCTTGCTTGCCCGCCGGAAACTCGATCTCATCTCAGTGTCTGCAATCTGCTTCGCTCGACCCCCTACAACCTGAGACCTGAAGGCTAATAGCTGCTTCTCACAGCGTCCGCTTGAACAGCGGTGTGGCAATCAACAGCGTGCCAATTCCAAATGCAAATAGGAAGAGCAGATCGCCACGAATCGCTATAAATCCACCATCCTTCAGCAAAATCGCCTTGAACCCGTGAATCGCATAAGTGAATGGATCAATCGTTGCAATGACCCGCAGCCACGCCGGAAACGCTGCAACCGGCGAGATCGCGCCCGACGGGAAGAACAGCAACGTGTTCAGCACTCCAAACATGGCGCGCGGAACCAGCGGATCGTCCACTCGCACCATCATCAGAAACATCATTCCGTTGAAGGCCAGTGACGTCCCCAGAATCAGCAGCAGCAGGTTCAGGTCCGCACCCGGACGGAAAATAACTCCAAGCCCCGCCATCAGAGAGCCGATCACCGTGATCGATATCCCTGAGAGCAACGCCTTGATCGCGCCCGCAGCGTTCAGTCCCATCACCAGTTCCAGCTTGCTGATCGGCGTCACCAGGTATCCCTCGTGCACACCCCGCGCCTTGTCGTCGATATACAGCATTCCGCCGCCGATCATCACCGAAATGTACATCGCCAGCGCAATCGACCCCGACAGCAGATACTTCATGTACTCCACGTAGGGATAAAGCTCCACAATCTCGAGAGCTATATTCTTCACCACGCGGGCCTCGATCACCGGCTGGTTCAGCGCATCCACCAGCGACTGCATCTCGCCCTCAATGCTGCCGCTCATGATCTGGTCCGAGTTGTCCACCACCAGCCCGATCCGCGGCGCATCCTGCGCATAAACGCGCCGTGAATACTGCGCCGGAATAATAACCGCCGCATCTACCTTACCGGTCCGAACATCCTCTCGAGCCTGCGTCTCGTTGTCGTAATTGATGGTCGTGAAGGTTGCGATGTTCGCGGCCACCGAATCGAATGCCTCGCGCACCTTCACTGCCTGCGGACCGCCATCGTGATCCACCACCGCCACCCTCGCGCCTTGGATGTGCCCGCCATACGCGTGCCCCAGAATGATGAGCTGCACAATCGGCAGCATCATCGACATGATCATCAGCACTGGTGAGCGAAAGAACTTCCGCATCTCGCGCTCGACAATAGCCATAAATCTGTTCATGGTTGTGCTCCCGGCCGCGGCGGCATCTGGAACACCGCCTTCACCTGCTCATCGCGCAATTGCCTGCCCGTGTAGTGCACAAAAACGTCATCGAGCGAAGTGTTCTGTACGCTCAGCGATGTAAGCTCCTCGCCCAATGCCTTGGCCATCTCCACCAGGTGCGTAGTCGTCTGCGAGCCATTCGACGTCAGTACGCGATACACTCCGGCGGATTGCGACTGCACCTCTGTCACATCGGGAAATGCCTCCAGCCGCGCCTTCCACTCCGGATCCTCGCGATTGAATTGCACCTCGACCACATTCGATCCCGGCACGCTCTGCTTCAACTCCACCGGAGTTCCCAGCGCTACCAGCGTTCCGTGATCGACAATCGCAATGCGATCGCACAACCGGTCCGCTTCCTCCATGTAATGCGTCGTCAGCAGCATGGTCAGGTTGCGCGTCTTCTTCAGGTTATTCAGCATCTCCCAGACAGCGATGCGAGAAACCGGGTCAAGCCCAGTCGTCGGCTCATCCAGAAAAAATATCCGCGGATTATGCACTAATCCCCGCGCAATTTCCAGCCGCCGACGCATGCCACCCGAAAGCGTCTTGGTCTGTGCCTTGCGCCACTTGGTCAGGTCAACCGCTTCCAGCACTTCTGCGATATTCTTGTCCCGCTCCGCTTTTGGAACACTGTACAGCTTTGCGTAAATACTCAGATTCTCTTCGACCGTCAGATCCTGATCGCTCGTCATCGCCTGCGGAATCACTCCAATCATCCGCCGCACCGCATCCGATTCCTTGCTCACATCGTGTCCACCGACGATCGCCTTGCCACTCGTCACCGGAATCAGCGTCGTCATCATGCGAATCAGCGTGCTCTTGCCCGCGCCATTGGGACCAAGCAACCCAAAAATCTCACCATCCGCAACCGTGAAATTCACGCCCTTCACCGCTTCGAAGTCGCCATACTTCTTCACGATGTTCTCGACACGAATCGCAGCCGGCGCCTGGTGCTGCAAAGGGTCTGGCGTAGGCGTCACGGTATGTGCATGCGACGTCATTGCTTCACCAGCTTGGACTTGGGCACGTACACTTCGGCCGTCATTCCCGGCACAAACTTCTCCTCCGGATTGTCGATCAGCAGCTTCAGCCGCACCGTCTTGATGTCGCGCTTGCGCCCGCCATTGATATCGCGCTGCGTGGCGAAGTCCGCTTCAGCCGACTTCGCAATCACCTTCCCCTGCACCTCGGTTCCGCTGGGCATCACTACTTTCAGGCTGTCGCCCAGTTGCACCGCATCGGCTTGCGTCTCCGGCAGCGGCGCATATACCCACGTCTGCGTCAGATCCATCACGGTGGCGATGGTGCCGCCTGCTGCCAGCACTTCGCCCTGCCGGGCAGCCAGCACATTTACCTTCCCCGTGACCGGTGCGAACACCTGCGCATACTTCAGCTCAACCTGCGCCTGATCAGCCAGCGCTTTCGAATTCTGCACAATGCCGCGCGTTGAAGCCACGGTCTGCGCTGACACCCGTGCCAGCAACTCATGCGCGTGCGCCTGCTGCAGAGCTGCTCTCGCTGCCGCCACATTCGCGTGCGCAGACTCCACCGCAGCCTCCGCCGCATTCAGGCTTGTCACGGCTTCGTCCTTGGCCTGGTCGCTCGCAATCCCCTGCCCGGCTAGTGCGACGGTACGCGTAGTGTCGGCTTTCTGATGTGCCAGGTTTGCCTCTGCCTGCGCCAGCGCTGCCTGGCTCGCTTTCACCTGCGCCTCAGCATTGATTGAAGCGCTGGAAACCTCGCCTTCATTCTGCCGCTGCGTTTCTTCGTGTTTCGGCGAGCTTCGATTGATTGCTCAGAACGTTGGCGATCGCCGCTTTCTGCGCAGCAGCCAGGTCATCGCTCTCCACAACCGCAATCAGTTCGCCGGCCTTCACCGGCTGCCCTTCGTCCACGTTCAGTGTCTGGATCCGCCCCGGAATCTTGGCACTCACCAGCACCTCATTGGCATCCACTGTGCCGATGAGCTTCAAATCACCCGGCGCGCGGCCCGTCAGCAAATACCAGACAAGCGATCCCAGGGTCAGCAGCCCAAGGATCATGAAAACTCTATTTCTTGCGTTCATCGTTTCTCCCAACAAAATGTCGTGTACTCGGCAGCTCCGGCATCGGCGTATCGGCAAGTACCTTCGCAGCCAGCTCCGCGCCGTGCGCGCGATCTACAAAGACCGTCTGCCCCAAAAACTCCACCATCGAACGTCGCCGCGCAGCCAGCACCTCCGGCGCGAATGGATCGAAGTCCATCAGCAGCCGCCAAACCGGGGCAGCCAAAAAATAAAAAACATTCGCTCCCAGCGTGGACAGATGAATCTGCATCCAGTCCGCATTGATCAGCTCTCCCGATACGATTCCCTCGCGCACCATCGACTGTTGCATCGCCTGCATCGGCGCAAACACACGCTTCACCACGATCGACATGGCGCTTGCTTCGCCCTGGTGCATCCGCATCATCTCCTGCTGCATCAGGCTCTGAAACTCGCCCTGAGTCAAGATCCGGTCGAAATGATTCAGTGCCGAGCGAATGAGACGTTCCCCAGGAGAGACCTTCAACAGAAAAACCGACATCGATTGGTCGCGAACCCGTCCCGCAATCATTTCGAGCGCGGCCGCGTACAGGTTTTCCTTGCTGTCGAAGTGGTAATACAGCAGCGCCTTGTTCACGCCCGCAGCCGCGGCAATCTGATCCATGCGCGCGCCGGCCATCCCCAGCGAACTGAATTCGCGCAAGGCTGCATCAAGAATCCGCATGCGAGTTTCAGAAGACCGGTCGGTTGGAGCAGAAGCGGTTTGTGTCTCGGAGTCCATATTGACCAAACAGTTAAACTAACTGGTTAGTAAATTAACTGAGGTGTCGGGAAAAAGCAAGCCCGACCTTGGATGTCCGAATACAGCTGGGGGCGAAACCCTGGGGTACACTGCAGCATTCGCTCCTAACCCCTTGTAAAAAACGCCAAAAAGCCGCCTGTCGTCTCGACCGCAGCGGAGGGATCTGCTGCTCTGAAAATAGAATTCGCCCCGTGATGGAACGAACGAGAGTAGCCCCAGGTGAAACCCGGGGAAACTGGCAAGTTTCTTCCCGCGTCCTGGAGGGTCGCCCGAATCCATTTTCATCGTCTAGGGAGGCGCAACCCGCCATCAACGACGCAGTTCCCTCCGCGACCCTTCCAGAGATAAGAAGGCATGCTTCCAGGTATACGGTCACACCGGACTCAGGCATTTTTCAGCAACTCTCGGCGAACGAGAGTCTTGTCCGACCTACTTTGTCGGGATCGATCTTGTCGTGGGTGCGCCCGTCAGAGACGCTAGGGGAACCACTTTGAGACTTGGCCAGTCTGTGGGAATTTCTACGAACTTTGCATTGGGCCACTCGGTAGGGATCGGTTCAACTTTCGCGTTCGGCCACCGAGTCGGAGGTGGTTCCAACTTCGCCTGGAACGACCGCGACAATTCTCGATTGAACGGGCAGGACTGCGCTGTGGACACTACGAACGGCGAATGGAATGCACTCTTCGCATCAATCTGCGCATCGTCCCAATGCCACGCTTGCACTTCGAGCCCGCGTTCTTTTTGCCACGATGCAAGGTTCGAAACTGAAAGCTGCGACGTAGCTTTCTTGCAATCTGTCCGTTGCTGAGCGCTTTGCTCTCTCTGGTCCACGCGCGCTGACGTCTTGGGAGCGGGTGCCGCTGATTGACACATACCCACAAAGCCTGCACAGAGGAACAAAGCAAGAATTTTGAAGCGCATCGGAATTGCCCTCGGTTTCTAGCCGCCGCCCGCGCTTAAAGTATACGTCGCACCCACATATTCGGAGGAGCCGGATATTCCAGATATCGATCAAGCCGCACCCTACACCCAGCACCTGCTGGGCGTTCCATTCAAGCCGATTTACCATTGACGTCATCCCATGACCGAGCACATCTCCGGAACCGGCCCGATTCTCTGCGCCCCCCTCCTCCGTCGCGTCGACGCAAAGCTCATCGAACTCCTGCGCGATCTTCGCCCCGAAGACTGGGACCAGCAAACCCTCGCGCCCGCATGGAAAGTCCGCGACGTCGCGGCACACCTGCTCGACACCGTGCTTCGCAAACTCTCCATGGTTCGCGATCATTGCTTCGTCGAAAAACTCAATATTCGAACTCCGCAGGATATCGTCGACTTGGTTAATCGCCTCAACCGCGAAGGCGTCACCGTCTACCGCCGACTCAGCCCGCCAGTTCTCGTTGAAATCATGGAATCAGCCTGCCTCCAGAGCGCGGACTTCCACGAGTCCCTTGATCCGTTCGCGCCCGCCGTCTTCAACGTAAGCTGGGCCGGGGAATCCACTTCACTCAACTGGTTCGACACCGCTCGCGAACTTACCGAGCGCTGGCACCACCAGCAGCAAATACGCCACGCCACCAATCGTCCCGGCATCATGACGCCCGATCTCTACCATCCAGTCCTCGACTGCTTCATCCGTGGACTGCCCTTTGCCTTTCGCGACGTGATTACGCCAACGGGCACAACCGTTCAGTTAGAGATCGCCGGTGACTGCGGCGGCACTTGGCTCCTGAACAAGCACGATGCGGGATGGGCCTTTGCCAGTTCGTTCAGGACCACGCCACCCGCCCGCGTTGTCATCCCGCAGGATCTAGCCTGGCGCGTCTTTACAAAAGGCATCGATCGCACAGAGGCGCTTGCACACTCAACCCTCGAAGGTGACCGCTCTCTGGGGGAACGCGTCTTTCATCTCACGGCAATCGTAGGCTAGCGGGAAATCACGCGAAGAAATTGACCCGGCTCTTGGAATCGGACGTGCTCGAGAGGGAATCCGACACGCTGTCGACTTCCTCCACTGCCTCGTCGCTTTCATCTTCTAGTCCCCGTTCTGTCTCCTCACGGGCACCGCTATAGGCATCCTCACTCATACGTCCTGAGGCATTGAGTGCAAAAGGCGGCCGCACCTCGCGCTCGTCTCGCGACACCGTTGCCGGACCCACCGCACGGATGCCAGGTATCGGACTGAGTTCCATCGCGTTGCCCCAATTGGAATCTCATCGGCAGAACATGGCTGAAACTTTAAGCAGCATCGCACCGGCAGATCTTCCGCGGGCCGCCGTGAAACTATTCGAGCCCGCCATGCTCGCGGAGAAGCCGTGCAACATCTTCATGCTTGAAGAAAACCGCTGCATGTAGCGGCGTCACATTGGCGGAGTCTTTGGCGTTGATGTCAGCATGGTTTGCCAGCAGCATTTCCGCCAGTTGAACTGAACCAGTCTCCGCCGCCATGTGCAATGGCGTTTCTCCGTCACCGTCCGTCGCAGCAATCTGCGCATGCCGCGCGATCAACAGCTTCACGGTCTCTTCCTGCTTGTAGAACACCGCAGCATGAAGAGGCGTCGCTCCATGAGCGTCTTTTGCATTGACGTCGGCGTGATTGTCCAGAAGCAACAAAACGAGCTCTCGCCAACCCTTTGCCGCCGCGAGATGCAGCGGCGTATCGCCATTTTCATCCTGGGCAGCCACATCTGCGTGGAAAGCAAGAAGAACGCTGGCGGCTTCCTTGTGCCCGTAGAGTGCCGCCAGATGCAGCGGCGTCGTCCCGTCGCCCTCTTTCGCCAAAGCCAGCGCCGGATTTGCTTCAAGCATCGCCCGCAGCGTCACGACATCGCCGGCGGCCGCAGCATCTTCAATCGTTGTGGAATGTGCGAGCGCACTCGAAGTCAGGCTGACCGTGAGCGCGATCAAGCCCAGAACTGGCCCGGAGCGGAGTGCGCGTTTGAGCAATAAGAGCGTACGAAAGGTCCCTCCCAGTTCCGCTGGACCCAAAGCACGAACCGGGTGAATTGAATGCCTATTACAAAGACGGTGGGAATCACTCCGAAGTTTACAAATTTGCGTGATGAAAGCGTGCCATGCCAGCTTGCCGATGAAATTCTGCCTTCATTCGGAAATGTACGGTTCACTTACGACAACACATCTCCGGATCCAGCAGGTGCGGCCCCGGGCCCTCAGCTGCCAGGCGATCCCAGGGATTCCGCAATGGGCAGGATTCAAGCGATAAGCATCCGCATCCAATGCAACCATCCAACTGGTCGCGCAGTCGAGTCAAGCGCTCGATCCGATCGTTGAGTTGCGTCCGCCACCGGGCCGATAGCTTCTTCCAATCCGTTGCCGTTGGAGTTCGCTTCTCCGGCAAAGTCGCTAGCGCTTCCCGAATCTCCGCGAGCGGGATCCCCGTTCGCTGCGCCACCTTGATCACTGCCACCCTGCGGAGCACCTCGCGCGCATAACGCCGCTGGTTGCCGCTATTGCGCCAACTGCTGATCAGCCCTTGTGCCTCGTAGAAATGCAGCGTAGAGACAGCCACTCCACTCCGCGCCGCAACCTCCCCGACGGTAAGCGCCTGGTGAATTGGTGGTCTCTTCGGCTCCCCGTTCAGCAACCTGTCGACCATATTCGAATCCTCTTGACCTCAAGTTTACTTGAGGTCTTATCCTTTATCCAGTGGAGGAGCACAACAATATGATGGAATCCCCGATCAAGGTGGGGCTGGTATACGGATCAACGCGAGCCGGCCGATTCTGCGACACAGTGGCGCGCTGGGCGGCCAGTCAGATCGGCGCCCGTGAAGGTTTCGCGCTGGACATCATTGATCCCATGGCAACCGAATCCGTCGGCGCCGCAGAGCTCAAACAACGCATCGCCGCCTGCGACGCATTTATTGTCGTCACGCCGGAGTACAACCACGGCTATCCCGCGCCGCTCAAAGCTTTGATCGACTCCTATGGTCCGGAGTGGCATGCCAAGCCGGTCGCCTTCGTTTCTTACGGCGGCATCTCCGGCGGTCTACGCGCCGTTGAGCAGCTTCGCCTCGTCTTTGCGGAGCTTCACGCCGTTACAATCCGCGACAGCGTAAGCTTCGCAGGCGCGTGGGAACAGTTCGACACAAATGGAACGTTGCGCAGTCCTGACCGCGCCGAGCGGTCTATGGATGCGATGCTCCGCCGCCTTCACTGGTGGGCGGTAAGCCTCGCCCATGCGCGCAGCATCTGGCCTTACGCGAAAACGGTCTAGATAAAAAGCGTTCGGCCTGATGTCCAGCAGAGTGTTAAATTTTGGGGAAGCGGACTTCATCCTGTTGGTTGGACACGCATCATCCGCCGAATTGCACAAGAATGAAAAATCAGGCGGACAGGCTGTTATTTGTCGTCGATCACGCGGGTACCGTTCTATTTGCGATGGAAGGTGCATTCGCCGCGATCGCCGCCAATCTCGATTTTCTTGGTGTCATGGTGGTTTCATTCGCCACGGCTCTGGGAGGCGGCGTTTTGCGAGACGTGCTCATTGGCGCCGCTCCGCCTCAGGCCATCCGCGATTGGCGCTATGCAGTTGGGGCATTTAGTGCTGGTGCACTTGTGTTCAGCCTGCATCATTTTGCGCAGCAGATCCCTTCGCAACTCCTGATGGTTCTGGATGCGGCGGGTCTGGCATTGTTTGCGGTAGCTGGCACACAGAAGGCTCTGAGCTACGGCATTCCGCCATTCATCGCCACTTTGATGGGCACGATCACCGGCGTAGGCGGAGGAGCTATCCGGGACATTCTGCTGATGCATGTTCCAGTTATCTTGCGTACCGATATCTATGCTACGGCCGCACTCTTTGGCTCCGCCGTGATGGTAGTGGGACGAAGGCTGGGACTCCATCCCACATTCGCGGCGGTTCTCGGAGGCGTTGTCTGTTTTGCGCTTCGCGTGTTGAGCGTCTGGTGGCATTGGAACCTGCCGAAGGCATCCGCTCCATGAGTAGAAAGCGCATCAAAAAGGATCAAATTCGCGAATCAGTCCTTTTTTCTGCCCAACTTCTTTTTGATGTCGGGCATGAATTCACCAATACTGTTGATGATGACTCCTACCCAAGCTTGGGTAATTACGCTCTGATATCCCTTGACCGTGATCGTTGGATTATTTGGATTCCAGGTTGCGCCGATTGCTCCCGCACCGAATGCCGCCGCGAAGGGCATGATATTTGGTCGGATTGACTGTTCACTGCGGTCGTACGTTATGAAGTTTCTGACGAACGCGTGTCGAAAGCGTGGCCACGCTCCATCGCACTTGCAACGGTCGTAGCGCGGTTCCCAACCAACAACCCCCTGGCCCAGCGAGGTAAATGAATTTTGAATGATATTTGTCGCCTGATTGGAGCCGACGCGTTTGGCGAAGCCAGAGAATCCATCTCCCCAGTCCTCCGGCGTATTTCCAACTTGATCATGTACGGCAAAGAAGGCGGTCTTGATATAAATGCCCGGTGTCGTATAGGTCTGACGAACGTAGAGCTTGAAACGCTGCCGACCATTCAAAGCAACCAGGGGGGCATCTTTCGGAATATATGCACCATACAGCCAGTTCACAGGAAGCTGGGTGTTTACGGAGGGTTCCGCTTGCGCTGTCGTTTTGGTCTTCTCTTGCCCAAATGAAGTCGCGACGAGAAGTATCAGGAAAACACGGATCGCGGATCCTCGAACGATCGCGATCATTTCGCGGCGCGGAACTCGCCCGGCTGAGCATAGAGTTTGCATTCAATGTTGCTTACCCTTGCAACGCTCCTCGCATACAGTCCGATGCCAGAAGGATCTGCTTCCGGCCGTGACAATCGAGTTGGCCCCCGTCTCCTATCCCACCCGGCCTCGTCGAGGATAGGAGAGAGGGGCCTGAAAATCGCCGCAATGATCAGCGTCGGGCCGCTGGAACTATTTTCCTGTTGCGAGGTTCTTCGGCGACGTTTTCTGGAGCTCTGAGATCAGGCCTGCAGCGGATGGGGGTGCGTGTACCGTTCCTGCAAAAATCTCTTGCGCGGAGATTTTCTTCCCATAGAGTTTCTCGTTATCGCTGTCATCGGGGCCTAAAGATGTCCCGGAGAGCGAAACTCCGCCAAAGACGCCTTGCGCGCGGGAGTAGGAAAGCATTTGGGCTTGCATAGTGGCAGTCGTGGAAGCTTCCGCATTCCGCCCCACGGGACCGGCCGCGATGCTGGTTTCAGCGCCTAACTTGGCCCTTCCCTTCATCACCGAGCGTGCACCATCGTCATTCATCACCAGAATCACAAAGTCGGTTGCCTGCCCGCCGGCCTGCAAGCCGAAGCTTCCGCCGCTGGACTGCATCATGATAGGTGCGCCCCAGTGACCGTTAAAATTCGCGCCGCTCCTGCAGACCATCACACCCTTGCCATATTGGGCGCCAACAATAAATCCCGCCTTTTTGACCGAGGGCAGAATAATCACGCAGTCTGCCTTGTTCAGCACGTTGATCGGAAGACCACTTTCGGCATTGGCGAGCTCCTGAAACACCTGAGCCGCTCTGGTCACTCTTTCGCTCGGTTCATCAGCTCGGGCGATAAGAGGCGTTAAGCACATTCCTGCAATCAAACAGCAGGACATCCAATTTCGAGTCTTCAATTCAAGCACGTCAAACTCCTTGTGAGTGGGTTATGGGTGAACGGCAAGCTCGCCTTGTGTCCGCATGCAATATCGCCACAGCAACGGAACAGAAGCATCAAGTCAACACGCAAGTGATAGATTCAAATGCGCATGTCGGGTCTGGTGGGAGGAGCCGACATCAGCTAAAACCCTGAAAAGTCGAGTCTTTCTGGCGTTCGTTGGATGCAGGACGGAGTGGCATGGGTTTGCCGTGAAATTAAGGGATCATCGATTCATCAGAACTCGATGCTCATCGTGCCATTCGACGCAGCATCCGGGAAACTGGCAAAACTAACAGATTGGTTGTGCGTTGAAGGCATCGCGCCCAGCATGGCGCGAGAGGAGATTGCGGCGCGCTGGATGAACCCCCGCAGCAGGGTGCAAGCGGCATTCGTCGCCGATCCGTGACCGCTCGATGTCGCGCCTGACTCGGGCTACTGGATGGGAAGAGAGAAGTCCACTCCTGCCGGGAGATTCGCTTTGGCGGTTGCGTCCACATCGATCTGGCTAACGGGGATGTCCCGTCGATTCCGATCCAGGACTGTGAGAGTGTTCGGCGTCAGCAGGTAATTGTAGATCTGCTCGGAAGGACGGCCGTCCTTGAAAACAAGAGTGACAGGCGGACCCGAGGAGGGCACCGGTGACAGTGCTCCACTGTAAGGGGCACGATTAGACGTGTTCGGCTGTTGCGGAGATGGATCAGGAGGTGCAGGCGGCTCTTGTTGATCCTCGGGTTGCGGCTGATAGGGCTGCACCTGGTACGGGGCGTTGTTGTAATCGTAAGGCTGCGGGGCAAGGTAGTTTGAGGCCGGCTGAGAACCGTAGCTGTCCGAGTCGTTGAAAATGCTTGGCCAAAGGTATGGATATCCGTACGCGTATGGGTACCCTCCGTACCAGTAGGGCCAGAAGCTGTTCACAAAGACAACATGATTGTGAGGATAGTGGTACCCGTAATGGTAATGATTGCCGCCGTACGGGGAGTGGTAGGGTACGCGGTGTGCAGTAGTCCCGTAGTGCGGACCGGTCCCGGCCGGAACGGGGCGCATTCCGTGAACTGGATAGGGCGACGGGCGTGGGGCAAATCGCGCAGGTGACATAGTCCGGGGAGCGACCGGCCGGAATCCTGGACGAGATGCAGAGAATCCACTGCGAAAGGTTGGAGCGCTGTGGAACCCGCCGGCTGGGGCTGAAAAGCCTGGGCGCGAACCGGAGAAGCCGCCGTGTGGTACACCCCGCTGCGCAAACGCTCCGCAGCAGAGACCAGCGATCATTACCGCGACCGCAACATGACGCTTCATAGACAAATTTTACGCCTCTTTGGGAAATTGGGAGGAGCATTTCTGGTTTGGCAACCGCGCGTCGGCGAGATCGTTGGCTCATGGACTATTGTGGGATGTCGCAGCGGATTGTCGATTCACGGCGAATTTCTCGCGAATCCCAAAATTCAAAGTCTGTTTGGTGTCAAGAAAGCGGCTGCCTCTTGCCGCCCCTATCTCCTTCCCAAGCCTTCTCGTCGTCGCGAGCCATCGATTGCTACACTTGACTTATGCAAGACGAAATAGAATTTCGCCGCGTTGCGGAGAGCGCTCTCGATGCGTTGAAGAAGCACCTGATTGCCCGCGAAGAAGAGGACGAGGCCGGCTTCGAGGTCGAAGAGCAGGGCGGAGTGCTGAATGTTGTCTTCGAAGAGCCCGCAGTCAAATTCGTGATCACTCCCAACACACCGGTCCGCCAGATCTGGATCTCGGCCCTCTCAACCAGTTTCAAGCTCGACTGGGACGCCCCGGCAGGCGCATTCGTCCTTCCGCGCACCGGCGAAACACTCATCCCGCTCGTCGACCGCCTCATCAACGAAAACAAGCAGGACTAATGGTCGATCTATCGGAACGCCGGCGGCCTGTCCTCCGCGGCCGTTCCGCGTTTCTTGTTCGGCCCCGTGCCCATTATGAATTGCACACCTTGATTCGAGAATTTTCTCAACCTCGAATTTTACTCTTCTCATAAGCGCGACAAGCGCGCGACGACCAATATGGATGCGGACAAACACAGCGGGGCCGCGCTCAATAGCGCGGCCCCGCTGTCCTTCGAGAAATCAGGACTACTGTAACGAATAAACGGTCTTCAGTTCCTTCTCGACCAGGGCATCCGGCAACGGCGCATACGACAACGCCGAAACCTGGCCTTGACCAGACTTCAAAATCCAGCTCAGCAGATCCTTCAGCACCGTGCGATTCGCCTGGTTCGTGCCCTTCGTCGGAATCAACAGGTAAGTGAAGCTCGAGATCGGGTACGCGTTCGCACCCGGTGCATTGGTGATCGACACGCGATAGTCCGCGGGTATCTGCTTCACGCTCG
Organism: uncultured Acidobacteriaceae bacterium; assembly: GCA_963769345.1. GTDB lineage: Bacteria > Acidobacteriota > Terriglobia > Terriglobales > Acidobacteriaceae > Telmatobacter. The sequence continues at coordinate 632,987 of CAVYLL010000010.1, read as the reverse complement.
CCGCGGCTTCCGTCACTCCCTGGATTGAAGCGACGATAAAGTTCCCCGCCGCGTTCTTCACCGAGCCAAATGCAATCTTGTTCTGCAGCGCATAAATCAGCTCGACATATCCGATCGCGCCGGGCAGCTGCCGCACAAGGCCAGCTACGCCTTCATTACCCTTGCCGCCCACGCCTACCGGCCACGCTGGCGAGGATCCCTTGCCGGGGCCGCCGGCCCACTCCTTGCTCACCTTGCTCAGATAGTCGGTCCAGATAAAGCTGGTGCCCGATCCATCCGAGCGGTGAACCACGATGATCTTTTGATCAGGCAGCTTCGCATCTGGATTATCCTTTGCGATTCTTGCGTCATTCCAATTGGAGATTTTGCCGAGATAAATGTCAGCCAGCACATCCGAGCTGAGACGAAGGTCTTTCGCACCCGGAACGTTGTACACAGGCACAACCGCGCCAAGCACGGTTGGAATGTGAATCAGCTTCACTGGTGATAACGAGAGCATTTCGTCGGTCATCGGCATGTCTGACGCGCCAAAGTCGACCAGCCCTTTAGTTACTTGGGCTATCCCGCCCCCGGAACCAATCGACGCATAATTGACCTCAACTCCCGGGTGCGAACTGCTGTATTCGCTGAACCATTTTGAGTAGATGGGATAGGGGAATGTTGCACCCGCCGCGGTTAACTTCTGCGCCTGGGCTGTGCCCATGGCCAAAACCAACAAACCTACTGTAAGCAAAGTTTTTTTCACGTTCGTAGCTCCCGTGCAGGATCACTGCCGGTGTTTATTCTCTCCGTCCAATGTTACGGGGATTTGAATAGCGGCCAGGATTCTGATCTTTCTCGACTTAAGCGTCGCTTCGCGCAGCCACTGGCGCATCCGTATGCTCGTCGTGGCGATGTTTCACAGCCGCAATCGGCAATGTAAACAGAAAGGTCGTCCCCGAGCCCAATTCGCTTTCCGCTCGGATTCGGCCACCATGCGCCTGAACAATATGTTTCACAATCGCCAGCCCGAGACCGGTACCACCAGCTTCACGCGAGCGCGCCTTATCCACCCGGTAGAACCGCTCGAAGATTCGATCGAGGTGCTCCGACGCGATGCCGGAACCAAAGTCCCGCACGTAGAACTCAATCTCGTCCTCCAATGTCCGCGCACCCACCTCGATCCGCTTGCCCGACTTGCCGTACTTGACTGCGTTCTCAATCAAGTTTCCAAACACCTGGTTCATCGCGTCCGGATCAACCATGACCAAAGCGTCCGGCGCACCCGACGACTCAAGTTCAACCCCCGAATCCACCACTAGCCCGCCAAGTGATTCGATGGCGTCGTTCACCATTTCACTCGCCCTCGTCGGCTGCATGGCCAACTTGTAGTCGGGACTCTCAATGGTTGCCAGCGCGAGCAGGTCTTCCGTCAATCGATTCATGCGAGTCGCGTTCTTCAGAATCACCTGCAGAAACTCATTGGTCGTCGCCGGATTAGGGTGAGGATCCTCCACCAGTGTCTCCACGTAGCCCTGGATTGATGTCAATGGCGTGCGCAGTTCGTGGCTCACGTTCGCAATGAAGTCGCGGCGCGACCGTTCGGCTGCCTCAATGCGAGTCACATCGTGCAGAACTGCGATCACTCCGCCCGTCGGAAGAGGCGCGACGCTGATTTCAAATGTCCGACCAGGCGCCAGAGAACTTGATCGCCCGTATCGCACCTCGCGCGCATCCTGAGCACTCTTCACGCACTCCAACAGTTCCGGATCACGCACCGAGTGGACGAGTGATCGACCTACACGGATCTCCGTCCCCGCAATACGCTGCATTACGGCGTTTGACCACCGGACAACGCCCTCCGGCGTCACCGCAACCACTCCCTCCTGCATCGAGTCCAACATGGTTGCCAATTCGTGCCGGCTGCTCTCGATCTCGGCGAAGCTCTGGCCCAGCCGCTCCGCCGTCTGGTTCAGCGCGGCTTCCATTGCCGCCATTTCATCCCCGCGCCCGTGTTCCAGCCGCGCGCTCAGATCTCCCTGCGCGATGCGGCGGGCAAATGTAACCACCCGCTGCAATCGCAGCGCGATCCGGCTAGCCGCCCACGCGGCAATCGGCAACGCTACCAGCAGTGCGATCAGTCCCGACCAGATGGCCTCGCGACTCAGCCGATGCAGCGCTTCTCCGGTCGAGTGCTCCATCATGCGGCGCAGAATCAGCTCCATCGCTGCTGTCTGAAACAGCAGAAGGAGTACAAATAGCGCCATTAGTTTTGTGAATACTTTGCGCGTCAATCCAGGGCCTGCTCACGCTGGGACTTTTTGGCCTGCGGTCTCATTCCCCCTTGGGAATCTCAAACCGATAGCCCGCCCCGCGCACTGTCTTCAAATAGCGCGGATTCTCCGGGTCGACCTCGATTTTCTCACGAATACGACGCACATACACGTCGACCGATCGGGGCGTGACAAAGCGCGCATCGCCCCAAACCGAGTCCAGCAGATGGTCCCGACTGAAGACGCGGCCAGGGTGACGGGCAAGATAATCCAGCAGGCGAAACTCCGTGGCAGTCGTTGTCGTCAACTCACCGCGTACCCTCAATTGCATCGCATTCGCATCGATCACCACCTCTTCGAAGGTAATGACTGAAGGCGTGGTCGGTCGCTCAAACCTGCGCAGTACCGCCTTGACGCGGGCCACCAGTTCCCGGGTGGCAAACGGCTTTGTGATGTAGTCATCGGCGCCCAGTTCGAGCCCCAGGACACGATCGTTCTCACCTGCCCGCGCCGTCAGAAAAATGATGGGAATCGTTGAAAGCGCCGGATGGGCTCTCAGCCTGCGGCATACATCCAGCCCGTCACCCCCTGGAACCATGATGTCCAAAAGGAATAGTGCCGGCGGTTGCCGCTCGGCGTCCGCAATCACATTGTTGGGAGTATGGAAAATCCGGGGTGCAAAGCCTGCGGCCTCAAGATGATGCTGTACCAGCCGCGCGATGTCGGTGTCGTCTTCCAGTACAAATACGGTTTGGCTCAAACCGGAATGCCTTTCACCAGCGGCCATTGGATTTCCCCGCTCCAGGCGACAGCCGTCAATGCTCTGACTGCGTCGCGGGGATGGGGACTGCGTGAGGCCGCCTGGAATCGTTAACAGAGTAATTCAGCCAGGCAAACAAATTGCAAACGTTTGATGAATTTGAAACATCCGACCACTTCGACCCCATTGCGACGGGCCAAGCCATCCTTTCTCGAATGTGAGCGTTGTGTTGTCTCATAGTCCGAACGCGCCGTAGATAGGATGTTGGTCGCCTACCTTCTTCCAAAAAAACACTTCCCTTCCATCGTTGCGAGATCAACGGTCCATCGCGCTGCGTCATAACCTGGATCGTCACGGCCGCAAACCTGGACAAAACCCAGCTTTGCTTTTCTTTCGCTGGCAAAATCAGCAGTGGCAATCGCCCATCAGCCTCTGCGAAACTCGCATCCGGTCAAGAATCGGGCATCGGCCCATCCGCTTTTCCCCCACTCGCAGTTTCAATGTCCGGCTTGCATAGATGAAACCGGGCGAATGCGGTTCTGAGTTGACAGGAGGAGTCATGAAAAAATACTTCGCAGAATTGGTGGGCACATTCATCCTCGTGCTCTTTGGCTGCGGCACCGCCGTGATCGCGGGCGACAAGGTCGGCGTCCTCGGCATCGCATTCGCCTTTGGCTTTGCCCTGATCGGCGCCGCTTATGGCATCGGCCCCATCTCCGGTTGCCATATCAATCCCGCAGTCAGTCTCGGCGTCTGGACTGCCGGCCGCATGACAACAGGCGAGATGATCGGCTATTGGATCGGTCAATTTGCGGGCGCCATTCTCGCAGCGGGATTGCTCTCGGTGATCGTTCGCGGCGTGGGAACCGGATACGACATCGCCGCCAGCGGTCTCGGTCAGAACGGATGGGGCCCCGGCTACCAGGGCGAATATAACGTCACCTCTGCCATCCTCTTTGAATTCCTGGCTACGCTGATATTTGTCATTGTCATTCTTGGATCGACACAAAAGGCAGCGCCCGCAGGTTTTGCCGGACTGGTCATCGGCATCACCCTGGTCGTAATCCACATCTTCGGCATCCGTATTACCGGCGTCAGCGTAAATCCGGCGCGCAGCTTCGGACCGGCGATTTTCGTCGGCGGCAAGGCCCTGAGCCAGATTTGGCTCTTCCTGCTGGTTCCCAGCATCGCTGGCATAGCCGCCGGCCTGCTCTTCCGCACGAAGGCTCTCGAAGTGGATTAATTTGATTTCAGCGGGAAGATTGGGGGAGTTGCCAAGTCTTTGGCAGCTTGCCCGCTTCAGATCTTCTTCGCGAGTCACTCATGAAGCGATGGCGACAAAGCGCAACCGCACATAATCCGCAACCCAATTCCCGGCTTCATCGCGCAGCGCAGCTGCGAGCAATTCCGATGTTTCCTTCACGACGGCAACGCGCTCATCCTTCGGCAATCCATCCAGAACGCCCCGTCGAAATGTGCGCAGCCAGCCTTCCATTCCGCCTTCCGCCAGTCTCGTTGGCCTCGGAATTATAGCCATCCGCTCCACTCTGAATCCATGTCGCTTCAGCCGCTCTGTGTAACCCTCTGCGGTTGGATAGTAATTGATGCCATCTTCACGATCACCGTATCCATGCCGCTCCAGCACCGCCATGAACGCCACCCGAATCGCGGCAATATTTCCGTGCCCGCCCATCTCCGCAACAAACCGTCCACCTGGCTTGAGCACGCGATGCACTTGCGCCAGCATCGCGTCCTGGTCGCGCATCCAGTGGAGCGCTGCATTCGAGAACACTGCGTCAAACGTTGCCTCGTGAAAGGGCAATGACTCGGCGTTCGCCTGTTCCGCTTCGATGCCCCGCTCTCGCGCCGCCGCCACCATGTCGACGGAAGCATCCACTCCCAGGACGTGGGCGCCCGTCGCGGCCACTCGTTGCGAAAGTTGACCGTCACCGCAACCAAGATCGAGAATGAATTCGCCTGTCTGTGCGTTCAGCCACTCCAGCACCCCGCCGGCCAACTCGTGCACAAACGCGCCATTCCGTGCATAGGCCTGCGCATCCCAGGTCTGCGTCATAGCAACCTCCGCCTCCAGTTTCGGCGAATCATTACATATAACGCAAAGTTATTCTATTTTGAGATTGGATAAGTAATCGTTATAGCCGTTGGCGGTGATAAACACTTAGATTGACTGCACCGGAAGTAGTGTCAGATCGTCGACCAGCCCGACTTCCTTTTGTACGAACGGCTCACCGTATTTCACTCCCGCCAGGAGGCCATAATGCCGCGCCTCCGCAAACGTCCGTTCGCGAATCTCTTCTTCCGGCACGAACAAGGCGCTGCCCGCGTCTTGATTCGAGTATTGCGATTTGTAAGCCATCAGGGCTGCGTGCCTCTGTTCGATAAACGGCGTGATGTCGACAATAAAACTGGGCCGCACGTCCGCATACAAGCTGGCATACACAATCTTGAACGGACGATGTGGAGCGGCGCCGGTCTCGATTTTTGCCAGCCCCGAGAGGAAACACGCTTCATATCCAAGCGTTGCCACAATCGCGTGATCCGGGTGCCGTGCCTGCCAGTACGGGAGAATCACTACCCGCGGCCGCACTTCGCGCAAAATCTGCACGATCTTCTTGCGATTTTCCAGTGTATTCGCGATGGCGCCGTCGGGAAGATCCAATGCGTCGCGCCGGCTTACGCCCAGCAACCTCGCCGCTTCCGCTGCCTCGCGCGCACGATCCTCGGCCGTTCCGCGCGTGCCGGCTTCCCCCTGAGTCAGATCCAGAATCGCAGTCCGCAGCCCGCGCGCGGCCATCCGCAGCAGCGTTCCGCCGCAGGTTTGTTCCACGTCGTCGCGGTGCGCGGCAATCGCCAGCACATCCGCACGATGACGTTCGGCCTCTTCGATTGTGGGCATGGTCAGTTAATAAACAGTGTTGTCGCCGTCAGAGTGCGCATCCATAAACGCCACGTCCGATGCGGTTCCCGTCACAGTCACATACTGGTTGTTGATCGACGAACCATCGGTGGTGTGGAAGATGTAGACCTGTCCGCCCTGCGCGACATACACCTTGTGCAGCCCGATGACGCCGGCGATGCCAGTGAGGTCGCCAAGATACGGCTCAAGCATGGTCACGGAGTTGGTGCTGGTGTTGTACATCGTCAGGCAGCCATACGGCAGGCCCTTGGCAAAGCGTTCGCCGTTATTGCACTTCGTCATGCCGATCCACAACGTGTTGTCGTCTGCCTGCAGCATGCGGCTTGGAGCACCAGGTGCACCATCGCTGATGGGGGCAGTTCCTGACGCCGACAACGTGGCCGATGCGGTTCCAGCCAGGCTTACAACGGTCAGGTTGCCGGTAAACAATCCATCAGGCTGCAGTTGCTGGCCCACAACATACATCGTTGTTGACGACACCAGCGCATTACTCGATCCGCCGGGGACCGCGAGCGTGCAGGAGCTTACGCCTGGTGTGGCGGAACAGTCTGCATGCATCGCAGTATTGCTCGGAAGGCTGCCGGAGTGCTGCCCCGACAGAAAGATCATCGGCGCAACCGGCAATGCGGTGACGGACGATGTCGATCCGCCGCACTCATTCCCGCAATTCAGAACATAGGCGGTGTTACCATCCGCCGAGAACACAGCCTTTATTGGCCGATCGAAGACGAGGGGCGCGCCATAGCCATTGCCCGTTGCGTCCACGCTATCGGGGCTTTGCATCTGGAACAGGCACCAGCCTGGGGAGTTCTGCGGCTCGCAATCCGTTGCAGCCTTAGGCCAGGTACTCGGCCCGCCGGAGTAGCTGAGCGTCTCGTTGGCAGTCAGCTTGCGCGCAAAGTAGCCGAAGTTCGAATTCTGCGCGAATGCCACCGCAGCGGAACCACCCGGATTGACGCTGACGCGGTACACGCCCGGCAGGCTCAGAGCGTAGCTGCCGCCATTGGTGTTGTCCACCACGGTGAGCACCGTCGCCAGCTGGCTCGCGGCAAAAATATAGCTCCCGTTACGAGTTATGAAAATGCTCGAAGACAGGCCGTTCAAGCCCTTTTGAGCACCGGCATCTTTCTCCGTTTGATAGTTCACCGTGTGCAACGAACCATCGGCAGAACCATAAACCGCTCCGAGTTGCTCCTCGGGCATGTTTTGGATGGTGACCGGCAACTGCCCGGAGTAGCCACCGATGCTGAAGCCCGCAATCTTCTGGTTATAGCTGAAGCGAATATCGTAAAAGGCGTCGACGAAAGTAAGCGCACCTTGCGAGGCAACGCTCGGGTTCTGGATGGCGATCAGAACGCGGTCCGGCAACCCGCTTGGTGGCAGTACTCTTCCAGCAAAATAGGTGGTGGTACCGCATCCCGCCAGCACAATCGCCGCGACCAGGGCTCCGGCGGCGCTAAACCAAAGACTTCTCTTCTTCAAAATCTCTTCCCTCAAATACCGGCGCGGACAGGCCGCGGATTAATGCACGGCAGTTGCCGCAACTTGGACAAAATGAATGGCGATTGCCGCAAAACCCGCCCAACCGAACTGCCTCATCCTGGACTGGCTCTGCATAGCTTTTGACTCTCGAAGTATAACAAAGCAACCCGCTCCTTCGGCTGAGTCCGCAAGTCGCACATCTGGACTCCTCACAGCGCCATTCGCTGCGCAATCGAATACCTTCCGAAGGCCATGCGATAGCATTGACAACAAGATGGCTCAGTTTGCCGATATCTTCTCCACTCGCCCCGTGCTTGCCGATGGCGCCATGGGCACGGTGCTCTATGCGCGCGGTGTCTTCATCAACCGCTGCTACGACGAACTAAACCTCTCTGACCCCAACCTCATCCTCTCCATTCACGAGGATTACCTTCAGGCGGGCGCCGAGATTCTTGAAACCAATACCTTCGGCGCCAACCGATTTCGACTCACCCGCCATGGCCTCGCCTCAAAGGTAGCCGAGATCAACGCGGCAGGCGTCAAACTCGCCCGGCAGGCCGTCGACCACCTCCAGGAAAAGCAGGCGGGTACGGCATATGTCGCCGGCTCCATCGGTCCGCTCGGCGTCCGACTCGAACCGCTGGGCAAAACCGGCCTCGACGAAGCGCGCGACGCCTTTGCCGAGCAGATTCGAGCTCTTGCTGACGCCGGCGTCGACATGCTCATCATCGAGACCATGCCCGCGCTGAATGAAGCCCGCGAAGCGCTGCTGGCTGCAGAGGAAACCGCGCCGCAGCTCCCGGTCCTCGTCATGGTTACCGTGGACGACGAAAGCAATTGCCTTGACGGCTCATCGCCGCAGCAGGCTGCCGCGCTGCTCACCGAGTGGGGCGCCGACGCGATTGGAGTCAACTGCTCCACCGGCCCATCCACAGTCCTCACGGCGATTGAGGCCATGCGCAGCGCCACCACGCTTCCCCTCGCGGCAATGCCCAACGCCGGCATGCCGCGCGCCATCGAAGGCCGCAATATCTATCTCTGCTCGCCGGAATACATGGCCAGCTTCGCGCGCAAGGCAATCGCCGCTGGCGCTCAAATCGTCGGCGGATGCTGCGGCACCACGCCCAACCATATCCGCGCCATGCGTTCGGCCATGCGCGCCATCGATGCCCAGGCACGCGTCAGCGATGGCGGCAAGCATGCCGAGATCTCCACGGAAACGCCGCCCGCGCCTCTCGGCCAGCGCTCGCGCATCGGCTCGCTCGTCGAGCAGGGCGGCTTTGTCACCCTCGTCGAGATCGTTCCGCCTAAGGGAATCGACTGCAGCAAGGAAATTGAAGGTGCGCGCCTGCTCGCCCAGCTCGGCGTCCACGCCATCAACGTACCCGACTCGCCCCGCGCCTCGGCCCGCATGAGCGCACAGAGCCTCTGCATTCAAATTCAGCAGCACACCGGCATCGAGACCATCCTGCACTACACCTGCCGCGACCGCAATGTGCTCAGCATCCAATCCGATCTTCTCGGCGCTTCTTCCATCGGCCTGCGCAACATTCTCTGCCTCACCGGCGATCCGCCGAAACTCGGCAACTATCCCGACGCAACCGCGGTCTTCGACGTCGACGCCATCGGCCTCGTCAACATCGTGCGCCGCCTCAATCACGGGCTCGACATCGGCTCCAACTCCATCGCCGCCTCCACCAACTTCACTATCGGCGTTGCTGCCAACCCCGGCGTGCCCGACATCGAACACGAGCTCCGCCGCTTCGCCTACAAGGTGGAGGCCGGCGCCGAATATTCCATCACGCAACCCGTCTTCGATCTGCGCCTGCTCGAAGAATTCCTTAATCGCATCGAGTCGTTCCGGATCCCGGTCATCGCGGGCATCTGGCCGCTCACCAGCCTGCGTAACGCCGAGTTCATGAAGAACGACCTGCGCGTCTCCATGCCCGAGGAAATCATGCTGCGCATGGCCCAGGCCGACACCCCCGATGCTGCCCGCAAAGAAGGCATCCTCATCGCGCAGGAGATGCTCGAAGCCGTGCGCCCCATGGTCCAGGGCGTGCAGGTCAGCGCGCCATTCGGCCGCTACACCGCCGCCGCCGAAGTCATCGCCAGCGTCCTGCCGCAAGCCGCATCGCTCACGGAGTAATGCCATGCCATCTTTCGAAGAATCCCTCAAGAAGCTAGAAACCATCGTTGACCAGCTCGAAAAAGGCGACTTGAGCCTCGACGACTCGCTCAAGCTCTTCGAAGAGGGCGTCGGTCTCTCCGCAGCCTGCAAGAAAGAACTCGACGCTGCCGAGGGCAAGGTGCAAATCCTCATGAAGCAGCGCGACGGCTCGTTCAAAACCGAGCCCTTCCCTGCAGACAAACCCGGCAAATAGGTCAGGCCTTCAAATCCTGCCGGCGAGATGGGTCGAGCCGCGCCCTCAGCCACTTCACCAACTCCGGCGTCAGGCGATCAAGCGCTTGCAATTCAAATCGTGGAATGTTCGCAGCTCGTTCCGCCAATTCCATGTCGATTGCCCCCAGGCTCACCAGTGCATCCGCCTTCTGAAGCAGCCTGAGGAAGCTCGGCTTCAACTCCATTCCCGAACCCCCGACAAGAGCCAGACAAACATCCGGCTTCACTACGTCGATGATCCGGTTCGACTCGAAGAGCACGTTGCAATCCTCGCCCAGTTCCAAGCGGATTTCATCGATGGGAACTTCAGGACCGCGACGCGTCACCAGCAACGCGCGATGTGCGCCGGCAGCGAGGTATCGCGCGGTATCGGTAGCTTGCCCAGCCGCGGTTTCGCTCCTGACGATTGGGCCTTCGCTGGATTGAATCGATGCCATAGTCATGGCCAGTGATCTTGACCGCCGTCCAGTCGAAGTCGGGTAGCGCCGCAATTACGCCGCATGCCAGTGCTGTCTTGCCGATATCTTTTGCACTGCCGCCCACAACAACAATCGCCAAATGGATCCCCAATTCCTAATCCCTTTAGCTCGGGTTCCCTTGTTACCTTGTTCCCCGCCTTCAGGCGATGAACCGCAGACAGTTCCCGTCCGCGTCTTTCACATACATCTCGCGGCTGCCCCACGTCTGATCCACCGGCGGAGTATCGATCGGTATTTGTCTGGCGGTGTACTCGTCGTAAAACCTGTCGACGTTGTCCACAATCAAATTCGCCACCGCACCCGCCACACCGTCACCGCTGAATGACGACAGGTGCAACCAGACGCCATCGCGCGACACACCCATGTAGCACGGATCGGTTGTTACGCCGTCGGGGCGATGTTCAAATTCAAGTTGAAACCCAAGGCCGTGACAATAAAACTCGACAGCCGCGGCCGTGTTCGATACATGCAACAGGGGAATCGCGCGACGGATCATCGAACCCTCCTTCGCAGAGGTTCTTGTTCCCTCATTCGCCAGACTTGGACGCTTCCTTCTTCTCCCCCGCTCTTCCAGCCCTCGCGAGCTTTGCCACCACCGCCTGCTCGCGCAGCACCTGCCTCAACGGACGAGCGGGCGTACCGAACATTACAGTGCCGGGACGCTGTCCTTCATTCGAGATCGTTTTACCATTAAACACGCCAGACTGCCCGCCCAAAATCACACCGGCGCCAACGTGCACATGATCGCCGATCCCGACTTGCCCCGCCAGCACCGCTCCTTTGCCCACGGTGCTCGATCCTGAAATCCCTGTCAGCGCCACCAAAATAACGTTCTCGCCAATGTCGCAATTGTGCCCCACATGCACCAGGTTGTCGATCTTCGTGCCGCGGCGGATGCGCGTCTCCTCGAGAGCGCCGCGATCAACGGTCGAGTTCGCGCCGATCTCCACGTCGTCTTCGATCACAAGCGTGCCCTGCTGCGGAAACTGCGTATACGCCCCGCTGACCGAGTCGCGGACAAATCCGAACCCATCGCCTCCCAGCACCGCGCCCGCATGCGCCACCACGCGATCGCCAAGTGTTGCCCCGGGATAGATCACGACGCGCGGGTAGATGTGGCAGTGCATCCCAATCGTCACGTTCTCGCCGATCACCGCGCCCGCGCCGATGATCGTTCCGTCGCCAATTCGAGCATGCGTACCGATTACCGCGCACGGTCCCACCAGCACTCCCTGGTCAACCTTCGCATCCGGCGCCACCACTGCCGAGCTAGCGATCCCCGCAATGTGCGTGGACTTCTTCACGAGATGTGCCGCTTTGGCAAACCACAACTTGGGCTGATCCGATTCGACGATGCACTTCCCGTGCGGATACTCCGCGGCGGCGCCCGGCTTCAGCACCACGACGCCGGCGTTGCTTTTGAGCGCGGTTGCCACGGCTGCGTCGGAGTCGGCAAAAGCCACATCGAAGGCGCCGGCTTTCTCGCATGAGTTCACGCCGTCGACCATCCACTCCGGATCGCCCTGCACCAGGCTCCCACCCAGTTCTTCCACCAGATCTTGCAAAATCATCGGATCGCTCCATTCGAAGGGTAACGCCGGCCGTTGCCCGCGCCATCCCCTTTTGGTTATGTAACCGCAAAGCGCGCATCGAAGCTACCAACCTGGGGTGCCCCATCCATGCGGCAGCCTTTCGCCACATGGGTGGGAAAGCATGACTTCAACCGCTCGAAGAGTTGCCCCACGCAGCATCGTTGCCTGACACTGATCCTCATGCGGACAGCACTTACCCTTCTCGCCGTTCTCGCGGCAACATCATCACCCGCGCGCGCCCAGTGGACGCTCGAAACATCGAACACCATCGCCGATCTCCGCGGCATCCACTCGATCGGCGGCGGCGTGGCATGGGCCTCAGGCACCAACGGCACCGTGCTGCGGACGGAAGACGGCGGATATCTGTGGCAGTCATGCACCGTCCCGCCCGGCGCCGAGAAGCTGGACTTCCGCGGCATCCAGGCCTTCGACGCCAACACCGCCATCGTCATGTCCAGCGGCAAAGGCGACCAGTCCCGCCTCTACAAAACCACCGACGGCTGCCACTCGTGGAAGCTCATCTTCACCAACCCCGACAAAGACGGCTTCTGGGATGCGATTCAGTGCTGATGGCAGATCAATCTCCGCTCCTTGGCGATCCTGTTGATGGTCGATTTCGTCATCGGCAGCTGCGTCAGAACGAATGGTGGCGCGAATGGATCAAAGCACAAATTGCCGCCGAGCGTCTCCAAGACGAGGAGCTTTTGCAGCGAGTAATTCGCTCTCACTCCTGGACGCGGAACAGATCTGATTGCACCGATGTGGTTCGGCACTGGCGGACCAACCGGCGCGCGCATCTTCACCATGTGCAGTCCTTGCACTTCGAGTGATTGTGTAAGATCGGATGGTCAGCGAAGAGCATCCAACGATGGGTCGTAGCGCTTCGGCTGGCATTTTTTCGATCACCGGAAACTTTTCCGATAGCTTCTGCCGGGACTATTGATGGCGGTCGTTGGCGGCGACTACGCGAATCCTGACGATGCGACCGGATCGGCTGCTTATTCAAAGGATCGTCGGCAAAACCTGGCAGCCGGCCCAAACCCCGCCCCACGGCTACCGCTCTGCCGTAGCCTACGACCCCACCGCCAAAACCTGGATCACCGTCGGCCCCAACGGCACCGACATCTCCACCGACGACGGCAAAAACTGGCGCGCGCTCCATCCTGATCCAGCACTGCACGAAGCGCCCGATGCCGACCGCAACTGGAACGCGCTCTCCCTTCCCTTCGTAGTCGGTCCGCACGGCCGGATCGGCAAGCTCGATGAAGCCACGCTGACACATTGACAGTTTGCTCGTCCACGGGTCGCGCTGTGCTCAGCGATGTGGACCGGAGCGTCTAACCTCGCGGGATGTTCAGGATCTTACCGGTCTTCCCAGGGGAAAAGCTGACATGAATTTTTTTGCGGGTTCTGGGTGTAAAATATTGAAGATAAAAGAGATAGTAACCATTGTCGTTCGTAAAATCCTCTTATAATTAAAGTTACAGCCAAAATCCTGCAAACAAAGGACTTAGGAGGAAGGCTCCCTGAGCCACAGTTGGAAGGTTCGGCCCGTTGCTTTGCTTACCCATCTAAGCTTTGCTTACCCATCTAGGATACCGGGTTTCCGATAATTACCTGCAATTTGACGGGGTCGTTCAAGGTAAGCAGGGTCAGCAAGATGCGCGGGAATCCCGCTCGCGACCCCTTGACAAGGATTCGGTCTCTCTATTCCACGCGAAGAGGCCTCATAGGATCAATGGACGCGGCGCGCCGCGCGAGAATCATGCCGGCGATGGCCGTCGCGACGGTCAACAGGCGATCTTGAATGGTGGAATGAGGCGAGTATCGCTTGCGTCTGCGCGGGGTTCTTGTTCGATTAGTCTTTGCTCTTTTGGGCATCGCCGTAGTAGCCGGTCTTGTGGCGGATGTTGAATGACTCGGTGCTGGCGCGGGGGACAGTCACCTGGATGCGGTGGAACACCCTTCCGGGCTCTTGATTCCTTGGATAGTACCCCAGCAAATACTGGGTTCGCAGGTCGTCGCTTACCTGGGCAAAGGCCTTGTCGAGCCCTCCGGCATCCACGTAGAAATGCTTGCCGCCGGTCTGCTCCGATAGTGTAATGAGCGCGTGTTCGCCTGCGAGATCGCGGCCGGCGCTGGCCTCGATGGGCACGTCGATGATGGAGTAAATCATGACCTCGTTGCGAAGCGCCTGCTCGAGCGCGTCGTCGTAGGTTGAGCCTTTCACCGTGTCGCCGCCATCGGTGACGAGTATCAGAACCTTGCGGCCATCCTTATTGCCAAGCGATTTTGACCCGAGGTAGATTGCGTCGTACAGCGCAGTGCCACCCTCTCCGCGCATGTGATCGAGGCCATGATCAATCAACGCAACTTTATTGGTGAAGCCAGTGAGTTCGGTCACAAACGTATCGAATTCGAGAACGCTCATCTGATCCTGCGGACGCATCATCGCGTGCACAAACTTCTTCGCGGCCTGCTGCTCGATATAGCGGTCTTTGTATGTGCTGGAACTGGTGTCGATCGCCAGCGTCAGGTTGAGCGGCATTTCCGACTGGCGCTCGAAGATTGTGATCGTTTGCGGACGACCGTCTTCGGTGATTTTGAAATCATCCTTCGAGAGACCGCCTACAATGGCGCCCTTTTGATCGGTGACATTGACGAACAGGCTGACAAGTTTCACGTCGAGGCGAAGCGGCTTGTCTTCCTGCGCGGCGAGACGAAGCGCAACGCCGAGGATGAGGGAAAGAAAGATCGAGATTGCAGGCCAGGCGAGCCGTCTACGACGAAGGGCCATCGGCGCCCTCCACGGCGTATCCCGGCGGAAAGGGCTCGCCATCTGCCCATACCGCTCCGTCGGCAAATGTTTCCTTCTTCCAGATGGGCACGGTTTTCTTGAGCGTGTCGATCAACCAGCGGCTGGCTTCGTAGGCCTTTGCGCGATGCGCAGACGACACGATGATCAGCACGCTGGTTTCACCAACCTGCAAGCGGCCGAGGCGGTGAATGATGGCGACGTTGCGAACTTCAAACCGGGTAATCGCTTCGCGCGCCAACTCCTTCATCTGTTTCCTGGCCATCTCATCGTATGCCTCGTAGTCCAGGTGGAGCGTCTTCCGGCCGCGCGAGTTATTGCGAACGATCCCATCGAATACGATGACGGCGCCGTCCTCACCGTGCTTGGCAGCGGCAACAAGGGCCTCCGCCTGAATGGGGTCCCGCGTGAGGCGGATGAAGATGGATTCTTCTGTTTTCGGTGGGGCGTCGGACGGTGCGCCTCCTGAGACCGGCGGCAGCAGGCCGATCTCATCATTTTCGCGTAGGATCTGCTTTCGCTCAGCATATTCGGCGTTGACACTGACGGCGATGCCGAGCGTTTCGACCGCCGGCGCCTGCGCTCCGAGGCGCGCGATCAGGTCTGCGACCGTTGCTCCACGGGGCAGTTCGAGCGCGAAGGGTTCCGAGCCGAGCGACTCCTTAAGAATGCCGAAAGGGAGAACGCGTACCTTCATGTTCAGGAAAGAATACCGCCTTGGGTGTTAGACGTAGCACGGGTGCCCGTGGGTGGATCTGAATCTTCTGGTTTGTGGTTACTTTCGAACCTGCAACCAAACGAGACAACGGGCTTGCGAACAGTGGATTCGCGCAGCTAGACTCCTTCGCATGACGCGACCGATTCCCCATGTTGCCAGACTTGGCGCCGCAGCATTCGCTGTTGACGCTCGCTGCCGTTTCAGCCACCGCGCAGGACTGGGCCAAGGCCCGGCTCGATGCTTCTCCGCGACACCACGAGTATGTGACTCTCAAGCACGACAACCGCACGCCTGCAGGCTTTTGTTGTTTACCCCGAGGTCGAAGAACAAGGCGACAGTGGTCGTGCTCATCCACGAGATCTTCGGCCTGAGCGACTGGGCCAAAGAGATGGCCGATGAACTCGCCGGACAGGGATTCATCGTGGTCGCGCCGGATTTGATTACGGGCCTGGGGCCCAATGGCGGCGATTCAAGCTCGATGCCCGACCGGGATGCGGCGGTGAAGGCTGTCTCCGGACTCGACCCGGCCCAGGTCACCGCCGATCTCGACGCGGCGGCGGACTACGGGAAGAAGCTTCCTGCCGCGAACGGCAAGGTCGTTACAGTGGGATTCTGCTGGGGCGGCGGCAAATCGTTCGCCTTCGCTACCCATCGCAAAGATCTCGCCGCGGCTTTCGTCTTTTATGGACCGGGGCCGGCGGACGTCACTTCGATCATCGCTCCCGTGTACGGTTTTTATGCCGGAAACGATGCTCGCATTGGCGCTACGATTCCGGCAACAACGGAGGCGATGAAGGCGGCGGGCAAGAAATATGAGCCGGTGACTTATGACGGCGCCGGTCACGGGTTCATGCGCGCCGGTGAGGATCCTACCGATACTGTGCCGGGAAACAAGACAGCGAGGGAGCAAGGCTTTGCGCGGCTGGTCAAACTGCTGAACGAAGTCAGTAGCGCGCCTGCCGCGGGAACGCGAAAGATGGGTGCCGCGCCGCGTAAAGCGGAGTTGGCCGCGGCGACGGTAAACTGCCACGACAGCGGCAGCGCAAGCGCGAAGGGTGGAACGCGCTAGTGCGAGAAGCACCTGCCTCAGAGAATTACTTATGCCGAGATCGACCGCATCCGTTCGGCCGCTGTAACCTCAGAGGACTTTCGAGAGTCTCATCACAAGACGCTCGTGTTTGCGGAGGTTTTATGCTTCGATTGTTTCCCCACCCTTTGAGTCGATTGGCTCTGCTGCTCGTCTTTGCACTGAGCGGCTGTATAGAGGCTCAGACTCAAGGCAGGATTCCGGCCCCACAAACTGACGAGGCCCTGGCACATACCTCCGGCAAAGAAACCGCCGTCTTCGCCGGAGGCTGCTTCTGGGGCACGCAGGCTGTATTTGAGCGAGTCAAGGGAGTGGTCGCGACAACGGCTGGCTACGCCGGCGGTTCCGCAGCAACTGCAACGTATGCCCAGGTCACGACTGAAACTACAGGTCACGCGGAGTCGGTCAAGGTCGTGTTTGACCCCTCCAAAATCACCTACGGCAAGCTCCTGCAAATCTTCTTTTCCGTGCATGACCCGACCCAGCTCAATCGTCAGGGTCCGGATGTGGGAACGTCCTATCGCTCCGCAATCTTCTATACAAGCGACGAACAACGAAACATCAGCATTGCATATATTGCGCAACTCAACGCCGCGCATGCCTTTTCGAAGCCGATCGTGACGCAGGTAACGCCCTTGAAGGGCTTCTACGACGCGGAGTCATACCATCAGGACTACGCGCTGCACAATCCCGATAACCCCTACATCCTGGTCTGTGACCGGCCGAAGATCGCCACGCTGCGGAAGGAATTCCCTGAGCTGTTCCAGGAGTACAACGGCAAGTAGATCTGCTTCTTTGTTAAGTGGCGACCGGCGCGAAAAACAACTGCAGGTTCCTCGACTCCCTTTGGTCGCTCGGAATGACAGGGCTAGACTTTGTCGTTCGGAATGACACGCATTTGCTCGAATAGAAAAAGGCCGGCGGGTTAGCCGGCCTTTTCTGTTCCGATTACTGCCTCGGCAGCGCGGACCTTACGCGGCAGCGGAGGTTCCGCGATCGGCAGCGATCGGGGTAACTTCGGGCTTTGCCTTCAACAAGGGCAGAGCCACGGCCAGCACATCTTCGATGCGGCTGGCGTAGTGGATCGAGACTCCCTCGATCATGTCGGGCGTCAGGTCTTCTTCGACATCCTGGCGATTGTCGGCGGGCAGGATGATGGTTTCCACTCCTGCACGTCGGGCTGCCAGAAACTTCTCCTTGATGCCGCCCACGGGAAGCACATTTCCGCTGAGCGTGATTTCGCCGGTCATCGCGGTAAGCGGACGAACCGGAATATCAGTCAGCAGCGAAGCGAGCACCGTAGCCATGGTGACGCCGGCTGAAGGACCATCCTTGGGAATCGCGCCTGCAGGCACGTGAATATGCAGGTCGAGATCCTTGTTGAAGTCCTCTGAAAGGCCAAGCATCGCCGAGTTGGAGCGCACCCATGTAAGCGCGGCCTGCATTGACTCCTGCATCACCTCGCCAATCTGGCCGGTCATGGTGAAGCCGCCTTTGCCCTTCATCTTGTTCGCCTCGATGAAGAGGATGTCGCCGCCGGCAGGTGTCCATGCGAGCCCAACGGCCACGCCGGGACGCTTGACGCGCTCGGCCACCTCGGTTTCGACGCGGACCTGGATGCCGCCCAGAAATTCCTTCAGCACATCCTTGTCGACGACGAGCTTCTCAGTCTTGCCTTCCACGACACGACGTGCTTCCTTGCGGCACACCGTCCCAATCACCTGCTCGAGTTTGCGTACGCCTGCTTCGCGCGTGTAGTGGCGCACGATGTGGCGGACAGCCGCCTCGGGGAATTCGATCTGCTCCTCTGTGATTCCGTTTGCCTTGATCTGGCGCGGAACCAGGTAGCGCGCCGCGATGTGCACCTTCTCCTCTTCGCTGTAGCCCTGGAGCGGAATGATCTCCATGCGGTCAATCAGCGGTGGAGGCACGGTATCGAGCATGTTCGCCGTGCAGATAAAGAGCACCTTCGACAGGTCAAACGGCACGTCGAGATAGTTATCGCGGAACGTGTTGTTCTGCTCCGGATCGAGGGTCTCGAGCAGCGCCGACGCGGGATCGCCGCGGAAGTCGCGTCCGAGCTTGTCGACCTCGTCGAGCATGATGACCGGATCGTTGGTTTCGGCCCGCCGTATGCTCTGAATGATCTGGCCCGGCAAAGCTCCAATGTAGGTCCGGCGGTGACCGCGAATTTCCGCTTCGTCGTGCATGCCGCCGAGGGAGACGCGCTGGAACTTGCGTCCCAGGGCACGCGCGATGGAGCGGCCAAGCGAAGTCTTGCCCACGCCCGGAGGTCCGACGAAACAAAGGATCGGCCCCTTCATGTCGGGCTTGAGTTCGAGCACCGACAAGTAGTCGAGGATGCGGTCCTTCACCTTTTTAAGCTCGTAGTGATCCTCATCGAGGATTTCGCGAGCCTTGTTGATGTCGATCTTGGAGCCGGAGCTTTTCGCCCATGGCAGCACCGCAAGCCACTCGATGTAGTTGCGTGTGAGCGAGTAGTCGGCGGCCATGGGAGACATGCGGCCGAGGCGGGAAAGTTCCTTCATCGCCTCTTTCTTCACGTCTTCCGGCATGCCGGCTTCTTCAATCTTCTTGCGCAGGTCTTCGACTTCGCGCTGACCTTCGTCCTGCTCGCCGAGCTCCTTCTGGATAGCCTTCATCTGCTCGCGCAGATAGTAGTCGCGCTGCGACTGCTGGACCTGGTCCTGCACTTCGCTTTGAATCTTGGTGCGAAGCTGCTGGACTTCGAGTTCCTTGGCAAGGTGCTTCGTAAGCAGCTCGAGCCGGGCAGGTACGCTGGCGGTTTCAAGCAGCGCCTGCTTGTCGTCGGTGGTGAGGAACGGAAGCGAGGACGCGACAAAGTCGACCAGGCGGCTGGGCTCCTCGATATTTCCGGCGATGGTGCGCAGTTCGTCGGAGAGCGTAGCGGACTCGGTCACGATCTGCTGGAACTGGCCGACGACGTTGCGGACCAGCGCCTCGACAGACGAAGTGGTCTCCGGCTCGATGTCTTCGACTGTCTCGACTTCGGCAATCATGAACGGCTCTGTCTGTACGTAGCGGAGCAAGCGAACGCGCTCAACGCCTTCCGTAAAGACGAAACGGCTCTGGTTGGGCATCCGCACAACCTTGTGCACGGTGGCGAGAGTGCCTACTTCGTGCAGATCAGTCGGCTTGGGAGCGTCCAGGCGCGGATCAAGCTGGGCCGCGACCACAATGGAACGCTCTTCGCCCAGCGACTCGATCAACTGGATAGAGCTTTCCCGTCCAACTGTAAGCGGAAGAACAGCATGCGGGAATAAAACGGTATCGCGAACGGGCAGAATCGGGATTCTTTTAGGCCCAGAAACCGGCTTCTTCTGGGGATTTTCGGGCGGCAGTACGGAAGGCTGACTTGGCATTGAGTGTCCTCGTATCAACTTTCCTTATTAGACAACGCAGAGCATTAAAAGTTTCAAGAAAGACGAACTCTCTCGAACCTCGACTGCCCTGTCGCCTGATCAGGTGTACGTTGTTCTCCTCGCTCGGGTTCCGGTGCTTCTTCGGCGGAGCCAACGGAGGCGCCGGGGCGGAGTCGGACCGCGTTTGAGCGAACGCGGTCCAACTGCTTTATCGGCAGTGACGCAGGAAGGCTGAATCCCGAGAGGTGACGACACTCGTGTGATGGATGCCATGACTGCAGCCTGGAGGAATGTATTTTAGTCGGCTTCGGCGGTTCCGTCTTCTTTTTTGATGGCGGATTCGATGCGTTCCCAGAGATTATCTTCCGGTTGCTGGTCCGGAAACAACTGCCTGGCGGCATCGGCAATTGTCTGGAGTTCCTGGTACAACTGCCGGCAGATATCGCATTCCTTGATGTGAGCGTGATTTTCGACGTCCGCCCCGGAACCGACGAGGTCGGACAGCTGAGCCTGAAATTCCGCGCAGCTCATCGTTTTGGGGTCGGTGGTCATCGCCGGTCTCCCTTCCGGAGCGAGAGACGCAGTGCATCGCGTAGTTTGAGCCGGGCCTTGTGGAGTTGGGATTTGCTGTTTCCCACTGAACAATCCAGCATAGCCGCTATCTCATTATGCTCAAAGCCCTCCACATCGTGAAGGACAAAGATCAGCCGGTAACCGGCTGGTAAAGCAGCAACGGCGCGTTCAAGTGCGAGGCGGTCGATGGAGCCGGTAAGCGATAGATCGGGTGCGCCGAAGCTGCGCCCGGGACCGTCGTCATAAGAGGGTTCCATGGCCTCGTCGAGAGACATGAGAGGCAGCCCTTTTTTGCGCAGGTGCATGAGAACTACGTTGATCGAGAGGCGATGGAGCCATGTGGAAAATGCGGAGTCGCCTCGAAAGGTTCGCAATCTTACGGTGAAGCTGAAGGAAGGCCTCCTGTGTGAGGTCTTCCGCTTCGGCCACATTGCCGACCATGCGAAGACAGAGGGAGTAAATGCGTCTCTTGTGAAGCGAGTAAAGGTGACCAAAAGCGTAGTGATCGCCGGCCTGAGCCCGGGCAAGCATCTCGGCATCGGGAGTGAGTTGCGGAGCGGGGGGAGTCGTGTCGGGCGCAGGCTCGTCAAGCTTGACCGCACTCTCCTTTTCCATAGCCGAATCGGGCGCGGGAGCTTCCGTCGTCTGCTTCTGAAACCTGGAACGTGGCATGCGCTTCCTTTGGAGAGGAATATCGGTAGCAGTAAGAATCGTCTGATGCTGCGCCAAGCTTCTTTCCTCGTTAGTATAAGGTGCAGCAGTGAAAAACCTTGAGCTGCGGCAAGAAGGAACCGGATAGGCTCTCAAGTTAATGGCTTAGATGCAACCAAACGCCCCGGCTGAGGGTCTATTCGGTTAAATTCTGGGAGATATAGTGCGTAAGGCTACGCCGACACGGCAGCTCGGCTCGAGAACGATGCGGGAATTGCTCCCTGGCTGTCTTGTTCTTCCTCCTGGCGATGGGGACTCTTTGCCGGGGACAGGCCGGCCGGTTCCATATCGTAGCGCCGATAACGAGCCCGCTGCACTGGCAAAGTGGCAGGGGCTTCCAGTCCGTGAGATCTCCTTTGAAGGCGTCTCGGCAGACCGGCTGCAACCGCTGCCCGGCCATCTTCCTCAGGAGGTGGGAGCGCCACTCGATCGCGAAAAAGTTGCAGAAAGCCTGCGCACGATATTTGCGACCGGGCTGTTCGATGGCATTGAAGCGAGAATCACGCGGCAAAGCGACGGACGTAAACCTTGTATTCCAAGGCAAACCGCGGGAGTTTATCGGAACCGTCAACGTGGATGGCGCAAAGGGCGCCACGATCAACGCGCAACTGCAGGCTGCCAGCCGGCTGACGGCGGGAACGCGCTTCACGCAGACGCGGCTCGAAGCTGCAACCGGTCGCATGCGACAGACGCTCGCCGATAACGGCTTCAATGAGCCTGTCATTACCTATAAGCTCACCAGGCACGCGACTGAGCAGTTGGTGGATATTGCCTTTGAGGTGGCTTCGGGAGTGCAGACGCGGGTCGGCGGAGTAGCAGTTTCCGGAGACTCGGGCCTGACAATCGACCAGTTCCGGCATCAAGCGCGTCTCAGGGAGGGAAACCGGGTTGACCATGATACGAACAACCGCGCGCTGAGCGGGGTGCTGAAAGGCTATCAGAAACAGAATCGCCTGGAAGCGGACGTAAAGCTCGAGTCGCAGGTCTACAGCCCAGAAACGAAGAAGTCCAACTTCAGCTTCTCAGCCAATCGCGGACCGGTGGTGAAGCTGAATGTTGAAGGAGCGAAGATTGGTGGCGAACGGCTGAAACGGCTGGTTCCGATCTTCGAAGAAGGTACGGTCGATGAAGATCTGTTGAACGAGGGCGACCGACGCCTGCGCGACTACTTCCAGCGTCTGGGCTACTTTGACGTCAAAGTGGAACACAATGAACAGAATCACGATGGCGGCACGGTGAACATCACCTACACCGTTGCTCAGGGTGAGCGCCGGAGAGTAGAAAAGGTGTCGGTCGCCGGCAATCAATATTTCAATTCGGCGACGCTCCAGCAACTTTTGAGCGTGCACGCTGCTAATCACCTGGATCGGCACGGAACATACAGCCAGGCTTTGGTTTCAGCAGATGTGAATGCATTGCAGGCGGTTTACCAGAGCAACGGTTTTTCAGAAGTGAAAGTGACCCCCGAGACCTTGATCGCCGGTAACGTGGTGAGCGAATCAGCACAGGGGACGGTTCGAAGTCCGGCAGAACCGGTCTCAGTGGTCTACCACGTTGATGAAGGTCAACAGCAGCGCGTGGGCGAATTGCGATTGGATGGGGTCGCGAAGTCCGATCAGAGCAAACTGCTCGCGCTGATGAACACCTCGTCGGGACAACTCTTTTCGCCGCAGAACCTGGCCGGAGATCGTGATACGCTTTTGACCGATTATTTGAGCCGCGGCTTTGACCAGGTGCAGATTGAAGTTGAGGAGCAAACAGAGGCAACGGACCGGGCAAAAATGGATGTGGTGTTCCATATTCGGGAGGGACAGCAGATATTTGTCCGCAAAGTGCTGGTGTCGGGTCTGCACTACACGCGGCCAGAGACTGTGGCAAAGGTGATTACGCTTCATCCCGGCGACCCCTTGAACCAGACGGCGCTTGCCCAGACCCAGCGCAACCTCTACGAGCTTGCGTTGTTCAACGAAGTGAATACAGCGGTCCAGAATACCGCCGGCGAAGAGCCTTACAAGACCATTCTGCTGCAGACCACGGAGGCGCGGCGCTGGACGGTGACCTACGGTCTCGGATTCGAAGCGCAGACCGGCACCCCGCAGAACAACTGCCGTGGAATCGAGTCAACGGGCGCGCCCTGCAGTCCAAACGGAAAGACCGGAATCAGTCCTCGTGTGCTGGGAATTGTGACGCGAAACAATCTTTGGGGGCGGCAACAATCCGCCTCGATTCAAGGAACATACGGTTTGCTTGAACAGAACATCAACCTCCTGTATCAAAGTCCGCATTTTCTCGGAAATCGTGACTTCGCATTTACGTACTCGGGCGGCTACGCCAGCAGCCAGAACGTTACAACGTATGTTTCGTCAAAGCTGGAGACTGGCGTTCGCTGGACGCAGCACTTCAGCCAGCCCGGTTCCCTCTTTTCAAAGGCGAATACATTTGTTTATGAATTCGACTTCAGGCGCGTGAAGGTGGCTGCGGAGACCCTCCAGGTGGGGCCGAGCGAGATCGCTGCGCTGTCGACAGCTGTGCGCGTCGCGGGACCGAGTATCACCTGGATTCGCGATACGCGCGACTCGCCCCTTGACTCACACCGCGGAACCTACTCGAGCTTCCAGAACTTTCAGTCGGATTCGATCTTTGGAGCCCAGGCAGAGTTCAACAGGCTCGACCTGTCGAATGCGAGCTATTACGGCTTCAACACAAAACGGTTTGTGCTGGCGCGCAACACGCGGTACGGCCAGGAACGAGCGTATGGACCGCCATCCGCCAGGTTGCTTCCGCTGCCTGAGCGTCTGTATGCCGGCGGCCCTATTTCGCATCGTGGATTCTCGATCAATGCCGCGGGTCCGCGCGACCCTGAGACCGGGTTTCCGATTGGCGGCGCCGGAGCGCTGGTGAACAGCACGGAGGCGCGGTTACCGCCTCCGCTCCTTCCCTTCTTTGGCGATACGCTTAGCTTTGTGCTCTTTCACGACATGGGCAACATATTCACGAATGCCGGAGATGCCTGGATTAGCGCGCTCCGCATTCATCAGCCGGATCGCGATACCTGCAAGGTGCTTACGCCTCCCGATTACTCGACGAATCCACCCACACCTCCCAGTCCGACAGGTCCAGTGACCTCAACCGGACAGCAGGGCCAGTGCAGTTTTAACTACTTCTCTCACGCCGTGGGACTCGGTGCGCGATACCATACGCCGGTCGGGCCCATTCGCCTCGACTTCAGCTATAACCTGAATCCGCCTATCTACCCAGTCAACGTCAACTATTCGCAGTCCGACATCTACGCCAACCAGCACGTGGGTCAGGCTCCACATTTCAACTTCTTCTTCAGCTTCGGGCAGACATTCTGATGAGCAGCCTGCATGCAACTCGATTGGCGGCAAAACGCATGGCGATCAGCTGCGCCTGCATGGCGGCGATGCTGGCAGTTATGCAGCCGACCGCTGCGCAAGCGGTCGACAAGAAGACGGAACCGGGAAGCAGCGTCGTGTTTGATCGCGTCGTTGCGGTGGTCAACCGGCAGCCAATTCTCGCAAGCGATGTCGACGACGAGATGCAATTGTCGATTCTTGATCCGACCCGGGATGCGCGGGAAACGATGACTGCGCAGCAGGCACTGGAGCGGCTGATAAGCCGCACGCTGATCCAGCAACAGATTCGACAGGAAGACTTGTCGGCAGCCGGACCCGAGCCGGAAGAGATTGCGTCGCGCCTTAAAGAGATTCGAACCGAACTGCCGGCATGCGTTCGCGCGGCTTGCGAGACAGACGCCGGGTGGAAGACATTTTTAGCCCAGCACGATCTGACGCCGGCGGAGGTGGAGGACTACCTCCGTCGGCGAATCGAGATTCTGAGTTTCGTCGAGATTCGTTTCCGCCAGGGCATTCGTATTACTCCAGAGGAGATAGAGGAGTACTACAAGAAAACGCTGTCGCCGCAGTACCCCGCCGGACAGGCTCCTCCGCCATTGCAGCAGGTGTCGTCCCGCGTAGAAGAGATCCTGCTGCAGCAACGGGTGAACCAGGTGTTCGACAGCTGGCTTGCTAACCTGCGCAAACAAGGTCAGATTGAAGTGCTCGATCCAGGGATGGAAACTGCCGGCGCAACCAGCGACCAGGGAGCGATAAAAGAATGAGCGAGACTCGCCGGGTTCCGCCCGCGCTGCCTGATCCCGACCAGGGGAATCAGGAGCAGCCGCGCCTGGTGCGACGGCGGTATCTGCGCCACTTGATGTGGGGTGGTGCAGGACTCGCTCTGCTCCTCATCCTGGGCGTGGTCGGTTTGTACTTCTTTGCAAGCTCGTCACGCTTCGAAGACATTATGCGAAAGCGGCTGATTGCGCAGATTGATGCCGCGACCGGAGGCCGCGCAGAAATCGGCGCTTTCCATTGGAACCTGCTAAAGCTCCAGGCCGAGGCGGATGGCGTTGTGCTGCACGGGCGCGAACCCGCTGGAGAGACGCCCTATGCTCAGATCCCGTCGCTTCGCGTTGCACTGAGCGTGTTGGGATTGTGGAGCCCGCGCGTACTGCTGCGGGACCTGGTGCTGGAGCGGCCACAGATTCACTTGATCGTGAATCGCGACGGATCGACCAACCAGCCGCAGCCACGCACGAAATCTGAAACGAATGTATTGAATACGCTGTTCGATCTTCAGGCCGGCCATGTCGAGGTGAACCACGGTGTAATTGACTACGACGAGCGCTCTGACGAAAGCGATTTCCAGGCCCGGCATATCCCGGTGGATTTTACGGCCAAGGATGTTTCCTTGTTGCTGAAGTACGTTCCGCGCAGAGGACTCACGCAGGAGAGCTATCACCTTGAAGTCGGCGCGCAGGATATGCGCCTGGTACGCGGACCAACGGGTCATCCCGAGGATTCCCCGATCGAAGGGCATCTTCTGGCGACGGCCGATTTCACTCGCAATGCCATTTACCTGCGGTCGCTGCAATTGACGGCGCACAGCAGAGGATCGGCTGATCGGGTGCTGAATATCGCCGGTGAACTTGATGACTTCAGCCGTCCGCGCTGGAAGGCGTACGGCTCAGGGCGAGCTTGATCTGAAGAACATGGAGCCTGCGTTCGGCTATCCCTTCACGCCTGAGGGAATCGCGCGGCTGAATCTTTCCGCGGCGGGATCGGATGGAGAGTTTCGAATCGACGGAACCGTGCACGCCGACAATGCCTCGTACATCGGGACCGGTGTTGTGGCGCGCGGCGTTGGCCTTGACGCGCGCGTTCATGCCGATCCCCTGCGTCTGCAGATTACAAACGTGACGGCGCGGTTGAAGCCGGGCGGGCAGTTGGAAGGCGACGTCCTGCTCGATCATTGGATTCCGCCGATCGCGGGCGAAGCTGTGATGCAGGCGGCCGAGCCTGTAAAGCACGAGAAGAAAGGCAAGAGCCACGAAACCGCGAAGCCCGTTGTGGCGGTGAAGGTGGATACCGACCTTCATACCAACGGCAAAGTGAATGCAAATCTCCGCAACGTTACGCTCGACACGCTGCTCGCCATGGTGAGCGAACAGCCATTCCAGCATCTCGGATTGAATGCGCTCCTGAATGGGTTGACGACCGCGGCGTGGACCAACGGTGATGTGAATACGCTGTCGGTATCGACGAATCTTAAGCTCAATCCTCCCCAGAAAGATGTGGCCGGAGAGGCGAAGACGAATGGCGTGATCGATGCGACCTATCACCAGCGGAATGGCGGCGTCGATCTGCGCAACCTGCAGGTGAATATGCCGTCCAGTCAGATTACTGCGCATGGACAGCTCGGTGCCTTTCCAATGACCAGCCCAACGGGACTTGAGGTCCAGGTCCACTCCGGTAACCTGGACGACTTCGATACCTTGTTCCGTGATTTCGGAATTACGCGGAATGGGAAGAGCGGAATCTCGGCGCTGCCGGTAGCGCTCGACGGGCAGGCGGACTTCAAGGGTGCGTGGGCTGGATCGCTCGACGATCCGCACCTGACCGGTGAGTTGCAGGCAACAAACCTGTCGGTCGAGCTTCCGGTGAGCAACAATCCCGCTCAAACGCAATTGTTGCACTGGGACTCGCTCGATGCAAAGGGAAGCTACTCGGCAGCTCGAATCGAGATTGAACACAGCCAACTTCGCCGCGGAGATGCGAAAATCAGCGTCGAAGGCACACTGACCGCAACGTCTGTCCCTTCCCCAAAATCGCCGGGCGTGGCCTGCATTTGACGCGAATTCACTGCTCCGCGCTAACCTTCAGGCGACCGCCGTCAATCCTGACGACCTGGCGCTTGTGTTCGGCGAGAAGCTTCCGGTCACTGGACTGCTGAGCGCGAAGGCGTCGGTCGACGGGCCCATCAAGACACTCAACGGCGACGGGTGGATACAGCTGGATAACGGAGCCTTGTATGGAGAGCCGCTGACGCGGGTTCATGCTCAGGGAAAGATTGCCGGGCAGGCGTTGCAGATTTCGTCCATCACGGCTGTCAGCGCGGCCGGCACGGTTACCGGTTCCGGCGCATACGATTTGCAAACGAAGCAATTCCAGGTGGGAATCCAGGGAAACGAAATTGACATTGCCAAGATCGAACGGGTGCGCAACGAAGGCCGAAACCTGGCTGGAAGCCTCGGGTTCTCGCTGTCTGGCTCTGGAACATTCGATGATCCGCATCTGAATGGACATGCCTCGCTGGTCAACGTTACGGTAGGCGGCGAGCGTTTCGGTGAATTCGACGTTACCGCTCACACGGCAAATCGAAATCTCATTTACGACATAACCTCACGACTGGAGGCGGCGAAGCTCACTGCACATGGGCAGACCCAGCTCCGCGGCGATAACGAAACGCAGGCGACCCTGAAGTTCTCGAAGTTCAATATCGGCGCGCTCCTTGAAATGGCGCACGTCAGCGGATTAACAGGCGAGTCAGATCTCGAAGGCACAGTGAAGCTGGAAGGACCGCTAGCCAGCCCGCGGCAGATGCACGGAGAGGCAAGTATCCAGGAGCTTGCAGTTACGGTGGCTGGGGTGCACCTGCGCAGCGAAGGCGGTCTGCACGCCACCATGGGCAATTCGCAGATCAGCCTCGACCCGCTGCACGTCACCGGCGAAGAGACCGATATCCATGTGAAGGGCACTCTGAACCTCACCGGCAATCGCCAGCTGGATGTAGCGGCCGACGGCTCGATTAACTTAAAGCTCGCAGAGACGATCGATCCTGACCTTACCGCACGCGGCACAACGACTTTCCGCGTTGAAGCACACGGGCCGCTCGAGAAACCGGGGTTATCGGGCCGCATCGATTTCACTGACGCTTCGCTGGAACTGGAGGACCTGCCCAACAGCTTGAGCCAGCTGCACGGGACGCTCGAATTCAATCAGAATCGACTCGAAGTGAAGTCGCTGACGGCCATGAGCGGCGGCGGTTTGCTAAGCGTTTCGGGATACCTTTCTTATCAGCACGGCGTCTATGCCGACCTTGCGCTCAAGGGGAAATCGATTCGCATCCGCTATCCACAGGGTGTTAGTTCGGCGGCTGATATCAATCTGCAATTGCAGGGACCACAGAACAACCTGCTGCTGAGCGGGAACGTGATGATTACCCGATTCACAGTGAGCCCGGACATCGACTTTGTGGCTCTGACGGCGCAGGCAGGCAAGGCTCAGGCGATTGCTCCGGCGAACGCACCATCGAATCACGTGCGTCTCGACGTGCGCATTCAGTCCTCGCCGCAGTTGAACTTTCAGAACGCCTACGCCAAGCTGGCGGGAGATGTGGATCTGCGACTTCGCGGTACGGTCGCTTCGCCGTCGTTGCTGGGGCGGATCTCGATCACCGAGGGCAGCGCGACCATTGCGGGAACGCGCTACGAGTTGCAGCGCGGTGAAATTACTTTCACCAACCCGGTGCGCATCCAACCGTCGATCGATCTGAATGCCACTGCCCGCGTAGAGGACTACGACATCACGCTGGGGTTGCATGGCTCTATCGATCAATTGAATGTCACCTATCGAAGCGACCCGCCGCTTGCCGAAGCCGACGTAGTGGCGCTTCTGGCGCTCGGGCATACCCAGGATCAGCAGCGCCTCTATACGCAACAGCAGGAGAATATTGCCAACAACGCCACCACCGATGCGCTGTTGGGCGGTGCGTTGAGCGCAACGATGAGCAACCGCGTGCAGAAGCTCTTCGGCGCAGGCTCGGTCAAGGTCGATCCGAACTATCTCGGCTCGCTGGGCAACTCAACCACGAGAATTACTGTCGTGTCGCAGGTCGGCAAGATTCTCACCCTGACCTGGGCTACCGACGTAGATACGACGGCGCAGCAATTGCTACAGGCCGAGATCGCGATCAACCGGCACGTTTCGCTGCTGGTCGCGCGGGATGAGTCGGGTGTCTTTTCGATGGTGGTGAAGGCCACGCGGCGTTACAAATAAGACGAGCCGGCCGGCTCACCGCCATACTCACTCCTTGGCCCTTCTCTTCCGGGCATCCACTGGTGGGTTGGAATTCAATGGATTCCCTTTCAAATTTATAGTCGCGTAACTTCTTCGCTGCATCTGTGTCTAGAAGCAGGTAATAGAGAACTCGCCCCTCCCGGCCCCCTGACAACGGAAGGGAAGAGGACCAGAGGCGGGGCAGTGTGAAACAAGGAGCACGTACATGATCAGGACGAAGCACATTTTCACCGCCGCATGGATAGTAGCGGCTGCACTCGCCACCGGCGTCTTGGGTCTTCCACGAATCTCGTATGCTGCCGCCGCCGGTACAGGCATAGGGGCAGGCCAGGACCCTTCCGGCGATGCACAGGCAAAGCTGAAAAAATCGCAGTTCAAAGATGTCAAGGTCGACGTCAGCAACGGAATCGCCACATTGAGCGGCACCGTGAGCCTCTACGAATACAAGAAGGACGCAGCCAATCGTGTTCGCAAAGCAAAGGGCGTGACTGCGGTGCGAAACGAAATCGAAGTCGCAGGCCCTACTGTGCCCGACAGCGAACTGAAGGAAAAACTGCTGGAGAAACTGACCTACGACCGCGTCGGTTACGGAAACGCCTTCAATGCGATCTCACTCGACGTTCAGAACGGCATGGTGACTCTAGGCGGCCATGCGCGCACTGACGTCGATAAGGATTCGGCGTTGGCGCTGGTATCGACCTACCCCGGCGTGAAGGACGTCGTGGATGAGATCGAAGTCGATCCCACGTCGATCATGGACGACCAGACACGGATGGCGGTGGCGCGCGCTGTCTACGGCGCTCCAACGCTGAACAAATACTCCATCGACCCGGCCAAGCCGATCCGCATCTCCGTGCAAAACG
The DNA here is from genome assembly GCA_963769345.1 of uncultured Acidobacteriaceae bacterium. GTDB lineage: Bacteria > Acidobacteriota > Terriglobia > Terriglobales > Acidobacteriaceae > Telmatobacter. The sequence continues at coordinate 602,468 of CAVYLL010000010.1, read as the reverse complement.
GAAATGTCTCGTTGTATGGCGTGGTCGATTCCAAGGCCGACAAAGACATGGCATACATCCGCGCCAATGGCGTCCCCGGCGTCTTCAGCGTAAAAAATTACCTCCAGGTGGCCGGCCAGCCCAGCGAGAGCGGGAAACCGCAGTAACAAGCAACTCCGCGCGGATTCGCGATTCTGCTATGAACGCGACGCCGCGGAGGCCAGTGGACCTTTGGGGCACTGCGAGACCGTGCCCCTGGGTTTCTTTCGTGCGGCATCGAAAGACCGTCACATTTATTGCCCACGAACGTCGCGCGTTTTTGCTGGACGCGCGTGCACTCGCCGTGCGACATTTACAGAACTGTAACCATTCCGGACACTTCATTCCCTACACTTGAGTCGCTATGTTGACCGACGGCCCACTGACTATCGATCGAAAAGATGGCAAAAATCCCGGCACCCGGGTGTTCTGCCTGACCGGACCACTCACGCTGCGCAACCTGTTCGAGTTTCAGACCGAATTGCGCGGTGCAGCGCCCCCTCCCTTGACGGTGATTGACCTGACCGCTGTGCCCTACATGGACTCAGCCGGCATGGGACTGGTGATGAACCACTACGTCCGCTGCCAGACCAAAGGCGCCAAACTCATCGTCGCTGGCGCAAACAATCGGGTGATGGATCTGTTCAAAGTGACCAAGGTGGACACGGTGCTGCCCCTGGTGGGAACGATCGAAGACGCCGAGGCGTAGATTTCCTCAAAAGCATGAAGCCGCTTTAATTTCACTTCAATCCAGCTGTGGCCCCTCCGGGTCGCGCGGATGTATGCTCCATTACACTGGATGATGGAGTCGCGCGCGATGGGCCTGGCCGCTAAAACCCGTACCACGCTGGAGATGATCAAGTGGGAGCACTCGATCTTTGCGCTGCCGTTTACGCTGACCGCCGTACTGCTGGCGAGCCACGGCGCTCCCGGCTGGCGAACGCTGGCGTGGATCCTGGTAGCCATGGTCACGGCCCGCTCCTGCGCGATGGCCTTCAATCGCTGGGCTGATGCTGACCTCGACGCCGCCAATCCACGAACACGTATGCGCGCCATCCCCGCCGGCCAGCTGTCACGGGAATTTGTGCTGGGATTCACCGTCTTGATGGGCTTGGGATTTGTGATCGCCTCGGCTGAACTGAACAGGCTCACGCTGTATCTTGCTCCTCTCGTGCTGGTCGTGCTGCTGGGCTACAGCTACATGAAGCGGGTTACGCGCTGGTCGCACCTGGTGCTCGGCCTCGCGCTCGGTCTGGCACCGTCAGCGGCTTGGATCGCCGTGCGCGGCAGTCTCGATCCGCGCATCGTGGTGCTCACGGCCGCTGTGATGCTGTGGGTCGGCGGATTCGACGTGCTTTATGCCTGTCAGGATTTTGAACACGATCGCCAAGCCGGTCTGCACAGCATTCCCCAGTCGCTCGGGGTTCCAGCCGCATTCTGGGCAGCGCGTTTGATGCACCTGACCATGCTGGGCTTGCTCGTCTGGTTCGGATACTTGTTCAGTTTTGGCATCCCCGGTTGGTTGGGCGTTTCGGCTGCAGGGCTGCTGCTGGCCTATGAACACTCCATCGTTTCGCCAAGCGACATGCGCCGCCTGAACGCTGCATTTTTCACCATGAACGGCGTCATTGCCATGGTCTTCCTGGTATTCGTGGCCGCCGATGTCTGGCTGCGGAGATAAGGAGACATGGACGAAGCCCTGACACAAAAGGCGGCGGTAGAGCTGTGGTATGGTGCGAGGAAGCAGTCTGCTGCACCGCTGCCGCCTGCGACGCGTACGACTGGCTCCGAAGAGAGAGAATCTGCCACCGGAATGAAGATTGCCATCCAGGGCGAACCCGGCTCATTCAGTCACGAAGCAACGCTGGCGATGCTGCCAGACGCCGTGATCGTGCCTTGCTCCGTTTCGGCCGATGTCTTCAACGCGCTGACCGACGAATCGGTAGACGGCGCGGTCATTCCCATTGAGAACAGCCTTGCCGGATCGGTGCTGGAACACTTCGACCTCCTGCTGCAGCACGACGTGAAGGTGGTGCGCGAGTCGCAGCTGCGCATCCGGCACAACCTGATCGGCATCTCGTCTACCCTTGACGACATCGATCGGGTCTTTTCGCATCCAGTGGCGCTGGCGCAATGCCGGAAGCTTCCTGGCCGGGCATCCGAAGATGGAGTCGTTCGCTTTTTACGACACCGCAGGAAGCGTGAAGCAGTTGGTCGAGCTGCGCGACAGGCATGCTGCGGCAATCGCCAGCGAGGCGGCCGCCCGCTACTACGGCGCGCAGATTCTGCAGGCGGGGATCGAGGACAATCCGGAGAACTTTACCCGTTTCTTTCTGGTTCGGCGTACCAGGGATGCTCGATTCGACTCAGATGCCAACAAAATCAGCATTGCCTTTTCCGTTGAGAACCGGCCGGGATCGCTCGTGGCTGCGCTGAACCAGCTTGCTGCGATAGGAACCAACCTGACCAAGATCGAGTCGCGCCCCGTTCACGGAAAACCCTGGGAATACGTCTTCTACGTCGATTGCCAGCTGCACTCGTCCGAGGAAGGCTCGCGCGCCATGGAATCCCTCAAGCCGCATTGCGCCATGGTGAAGGAGCTGGGCCGATACCGGGAGGCGGGGAAGAGACAGGGAATAGGGATTAGGGAATAGGGACTAGGGACTAGAGAGCACCAGCAGTCGAGGTTCCCGAATCACTTTTTGTCCTTCGGGATCGCAGAATTCGATCAGAGAAAAAGGGATGGCGATTGGCCGTCCCTCTCCTTTTGACTGAATTATCGTTGACCTGCGGAGCCCGGGCTTGTTATTCCCTATTCCCCACTCCCTGTATCGCCCTATTCCCTGTTCTTAGAAGTGGTACGCCACGCCGACCGTGGGATTGTAGATGTTGTACCACTTGTTCGTGGTGAACTGGCTGACGCCGAACGTCGGCACCTTGGTCACAAAGCCGCGATACTCGGCGCGAATATCGAAGCTGGGGCTGATTTCGTAGGCAATGCCGCCGCCGTAGAGCCCGCCGATCGAGGTCTGCTGCTTCACGTCCAGACTGGTGGTGCCCGAGTTGCGAATCGGGCAGGAAAATCATGACGCCCGGACCGGCCTCAACAAAGGGATTGAACTTCTTGTAGGTGAAGCTGCGGACGTAAGCGGCCGAGATTTCCTGGGTGCGGGTGTTCACCTGGTAGTGATTCGGGTTCACGTAATAGTTGATGATGTTGTGGTAAGTTATTCCGTAGTTGGCCTCAAGCGCGCTATTCGGGGTGAGCATGAAGCGGTAGCTGACCAGCAAACCCCAGGCGGTGTTCGAGTGGACCTGAACATTGGTGGAAGAGGCAATAAAGGCTCGATCAGGGCGGTTCCGCTGAGGCTGATGTCCTGCCGGCTTTCCTGAGCGCGGCCCGCTGCCACGCACACGGCCAGCAGAAATGCAATAAGGGCGATCTTCTTCATTCGGTATTGAACCTCGCGACTGCTCAACCGTCCGGCTGGCAACCAGGTTGTTGATTCCGACACGCCGGTTTCTCCCAGGGCCGCTCTCAGCATTGTAAATGGCCTGAACGGGTTGCAGGTCGCACGGGCTGAATCGGAATGATCTAAGTCAATAGACGCAGCACCCGCAAATGGGAATCCCCGAGGTGCAGGGAATAGGAGTAGAGAATAAGAAACAAACGCAGATCCCTCTCTTCGCTTTGGTCGCTCGGGATGATCGAAAATTAAGTGAATCAAAAGGAACGGCGGGTGGCCATCGGTAGTCTCTACTTTTGTCGGTAAGAATCTCGAATCATGGCAAGCGGGTTTGTTATTCCTTATTCCCTATTCCCTGTTCCCTGCTTCTCACCCCGGCCGCTCCACGTGGTAGTAGTAGGGCGGTCCGTGCTTCTGAGCCAGCTCGCGCACCACTCGCAGAAAAGCGAGGGCCGCGTAGGAGAGCGTGGCCTGGCGCCGATGCACCAGCCGGAGCACGCGTTTGAATTCCAGCTCGTCCACCGTGACGCGCACCAGTTCGCCAGCCTCCAGTTCGTGCGCGACGGTCAGGTGCGGCACCAGCGCCACCCCGTTGCCCATGGCCACAAAGCGCTTGATGGCTTCGATCGTGGGCAGTTCGATGCCCATATTCAAGGGCGTACGGTAGCGCTGGAAGGCCTCGATCACCTTGCGGCGCAGCGGCGATGTCACGTTGTGGGCAATGAAATTCTCCCTGCCCAGGTCGTTGATGGAAACACGGGCTGCCCTGGCCAGCGGGTGCCGTGGGCTCACGATGAAGGCCAGGCTGTCGTCATAGACGGCGATGGTGCGAAATTGCGCCGGGTCGAGCCGGAACGAAATCACGCCGATCTCGAATGTGCGCAGGCTCAGCTCCTCGGGAATCCGGCTGGCCAGCATGCGATGGACCGAAATGCCGATGTCGGGAAATTGACGCCGAAACTGATCGATGGCCGGCAGCAGATACATGCAGGTGTATTCGTTGGCCGCCAGTTGCAGGCGCCCGCGCTCCAGGCTCTTCAGCTCGTCCAGCGCGCTGGAGGCTTCGCGGCGCAGCGCCAGCAGTCGCTGGGCATAGTCGCGCAGCAACTCCCCGGCAGCGGTGAGCGATCCGTCGCGGGCGGCGCGGTCGAAGAGCGTTTCGCCGAGTGACGCCTCCAGCTTGCGGATCACCTGGCTGACGGCAGGCTGGGTGCGGTGCAGGCGCACGGCCGCGCGGGAAAAGCTGCGCTCCTCGGCCACGGCAAGAAAGGTTTCAAGTTGAGTGAGTTCCATGACGCCTCCGGCGCTGCCAGGTGGTCAGGGAAAAGAGATCAGAGATGAGCCAAATCACTGGATCGGCACGTTATTGTGAATCCGCCTGGAACGGCATCTAAACGCACAGGACAAGTTGAGCGGCCGTGGCCTTTTCTGATCACTGTTCACTGTTCACTGTTCACTGGATCATAAGCAATTCTAATCGGTTCCCCAAAAAGAATAACTTTGCCTTATATCGGCACGATGCGAGAAAATAAAAGAGTTAGGAAACGTCTTCCCCGGCAGGCGTGAACATGATGACCAATCCGAATCACGTTGCATTCTTCGACACCACTCTGCGCGATGGCGAGCAGTCGCCCGGTTGCAGCATGACCACGCAGGAAAAGCTCACCATGGCCCACGCCCTTGAGGATCTGGGCGTGGACATCATCGAGGCCGGTTTCGCCATGGCCTCCGAGGGCGATTTCGCCGCCATCGCCACCATTACGCAGGCCATTCGCAAGCCGCGCATCGCTTCCCTTGCCCGCGCCAAGACCGAAGACATCGAGATGGCCGCCCGCGCCCTGCAGTTTGCAGAGCGCGCCCGCATCCACGTCTTTCTCGCGTCGAGCGATCTGCATCTCGAATACAAGCTGAAGATGAGCCGCCAGCAGGCCCTCGATCAGGCCGCGCGAGTCGGTGCGGCTGGCGCGCTCGCTTTGTCGACGACGTGGAGTTCTCGCCCGAAGATGCGACGCGCTCCGATCGCGACTTCCTGGTCGAGATGGTGCGCGTGGCCATCGAAGCCGGCGCCACCACCATCAACATGCCCGACACCGTGGGCTACACCACCCCCGAAGAATACGGACAGATGTTCCGCGAAGTGCGCGAGCGCATTCCGGCCATCGACGCGGAGGGCATCATTCTCTCCTCGCACTGCCATGACGATCTGGGCCTTGCGGCGGCCAATTCGCTGGCCGCCATCAGCGCCGGCGCGCGCCAGGTGGAGTGCACCATCAACGGCATCGGCGAGCGCGCCGGCAATGCCGTCGCTCGAAGAGATTGCCGCGGCGCTCTACGTGCGCGGCGAGCGCTACGGCGTCACCACCAACATCAAGCTCGACCAGCTTTATCCCACCAGCGAGGTGCTGGGCCAGATCATCACCTTCAAGCCCTCGCCCAACAAGGCGATCGTGGGCGCCAACGCATTTGCGCATGAGTCCGGCATTCACCAGCACGGCATGCTGGCCAACCCGCTCTGCTACGAGATCATGACGCCGGCCCTGGTGGGCGTGTCGAAAACACACCTGGTGCTGGGCAAGCACTCGCGGCCGCGCGGCGCTGCGGCACCGGCTGGAGCAGCTTGGCTTCACGCTCTCGCGCGAGGAGTTGCAGCAGATCTACTACCGCTTTGTGGCGCTGGCCGACCGCAAGAAGAACATCTACGACCAGGACCTGGTCGGCTTTCTGCCCGATCCGATTCGCGACCGGAAACATGAACCGGTAGCGGAACTGGACTGAGCGACAAGTCTGTCATCCTGAGCACTCGGCGCAGTCGAAGGACTGCGGTTGCGTTCGACGGCATCTGACGAAGTTTTGTAAAGGGCACGACTTCAGTCGTGCCGCATGACGACTGTACAAGATTTGCGGGGCTTTAGCCCCTGAGAGACAGTCACTGAAACAGGCAAATGCATCTGAAGATTCTTAGTCACTGCCGGCGACGGCATCGGCCCCGAAGTCACCAACGAAGCAGTCGCCGTGCTGCAGGAAGTCGCCGAGCTCGGCGGCCACAAGCTCGCATTCGACGGCAAAGCGCATCGGCGGCGTGGCCATTGTGAAAGACGGCACGCCGCTGCCCAAGGACACGCTCGATGCCGCGCTCGCCTCCGACGCAGTGCTGCTCGGCGCGGTCGGCGGCAACGAATTCAATTCCCTGCCCCCGGACAAGCGCCCCGAAGCCGGCCTGCTGCAATTCGCGCTGCGCTCGGCGGATTCGCCAACCTGCGGCCCGCGCTTCGCGTTCAAGGAACTCGCCGTCAACAGCCCGCTGCGGCCGGAGATCATCGACGGCGCCGACATCCTCTTCGTCCGCGAACTGCTCGGCGGCCTCTACTTCGGCAAGCCGCGCGAGTGGAACAAGACAAACGGCGAAGCCTGGAACACCATGCGCTACACCCGCGACGAAGTGGCCCGCGTGGCGCGGATCGCATTTGAGCTCGCATCGAAGCGCCGCAAGAAGCTGACCAGCGTCGACAAGGCCAACGTGCTTGAAGTTTCGCAACTCTGGCGCGCCACCGTGAACGAAGTGGCGGCGGAATTTCCCGGCGTGACGGTCGAGCACCAATATGTCGACGCGATGGCGATGCACCTGATGAATCAGCCGCGCAACTACGATGTCGTCCTCACCGAAAATCTCTTCGGCGACATTCTCAGCGACGAGTCCGCGGTCATTACCGGATCGCTCGGCATGCTGCCCTCGGCGACCATCGGCGGCAAGGTCAATCTGTATGAGCCGGTCCACGGCTCCGCGCCCGACATCGCAGGCAAGGGCCTGGCCAATCCGCTCGGCGCGATCCTGACCGGCGCGCTGATTCTGCGCCACTCCGGCGGGCTTGAAGCCGAAGCCGCGGCGATCGAATCTTCAGTCCGCAAGGTGCTGGAGCAGGGCTTCCGCACGCCGGATCTCGCGCGCGGCAAATCCGCAGGGATTCCCTGTGCTGTCGACGAAAGAGATGGGCGCGAAGGTGAGGGAGACGGTGAAAGAGCAGCTTCTAGCTGCTAGCCGCTAGCTTCCAGCCTGTTCGCGGTGGGGATCGCAGAACTGACCAACGCAACGCCGAACTGATCCGAATCGAAGTTGTCGAAATATCAACCAGCAAGACAAAGCTAGTAGCTGAAGGCTAGCAGCTAGGAGCTGTTCTTAATGAGTACCGCACCAAAAACACTATTCGAGAAGGTCTGGGAGCAGCACGTGGTGGTCGAGCCGAAGGGCGAGCCCACGCTGCTCTACATCGATCTGCAGTTGCTGCACGAGGTCACTTCCCCGCAGGCGTTTGAAGGCCTTCGCCTCGCCGGCCGCAAAGTGCGCCGCCCCGACCGCTGCATCGCAACCGTCGATCACAACGTGCCGACCACGATTGAAGGCCGCCTGCACATCGTCGACCAGATCGCTGCAACGCAGATTGACACGCTGCGCAAGAACTGCGCGGACTTCGGCGTCGAGCTCTACGACGTGAACAGCCGCGAGCAAGGCATCGTGCACGTCATCGGGCCGGAACTCGGCATCACCAAGCCGGGCATGACCATCGTCTGCGGCGACTCGCACACCTCGACGCATGGCGCTTTCGGCGCGCTGGCTTTCGGCATCGGCACCAGCGAAGTGGAGCACGTGCTGGCCACGCAGACGCTGCCGCAGTCGAAGCCAAAGACCTTCCGCATTTCCGTCGAAGGCAATCCTGCCGCGGGGCGTGACGGCGAAAGACATCATTCTCGCCATCATCGGCAAGATCGGCACCGACGGCGCGACGGGATGCGTGATTGAATACGCGGGCTCGGCCATTCGCGCGCTCTCGATGGAAGGCCGCATGACCATCTGCAACATGAGCATCGAGGCCGGCGCGCGCGCGGGCATGATCGCTCCCGACGAGACGACCTTCGCGTATCTCGAAGGCCGCAGATTCAGCCCGAAGGGCGAAGCCTGGAATGCAGGCCGTGCGCGAGTGGAGCAAGCTGCCCAGCGATCCCGGCGCAAAGTTCGATCGCGAACTGGTGATCGATGCGGCGACGCTCGTTCCGTACGTGAGCTGGGGAACAAGCCCCGGCATGGTCGCGCCGATTACCGCTTCGGTTCCCGATCCTGCGGCGACAAAAGACGAGCAGGAGCGCAAGGGGCTGGAGCGCGCGCTTGAATACATGGATCTGAAGGCGGGCACGCCGTCTTGCCGAAGTTGAAATCGATCGCGTCTTCATCGGCTCCTGCACCAACTCCCGCATTGAAGATCTGCGCGCCGCAGCGCGCATCGCCGCCGGCCACAAGGTCTCAACGCATGTCAGCGCGATGGTGGTTCCCGGTTCGCAGCACGTGAAAGCACAGGCAGAAAAGGAAGGCCTCGACCAGATCTTCAAAGAGGCCGGATTCGACTGGCGCGAGCCCGGCTGCTCCATGTGCCTCGGCATGAACCCCGACATTCTTTCGCCGGGCGAGCGCTGCGCATCCACCAGCAATCGCAACTTCGAAGGCCGCCAGGGACGCGGCGGACGCACGCACCTTGTCTCCCCGGAGATGGCCGCGGCAGCCGCGATTGCCGGCCACTTCGTCGACATTCGCAACTGGCAAGTTCATGAATCTGCTCAGAGGAGGTAAAAGCCTAATGGAACCGTTCAAGACACTGACCGCTCTGGCCGCGCCGCTCGACCGCACCAACGTCGATACCGACCAGATCATTCCCAAGCAGTTCCTGAAGCGCATCGAGCGCACCGGCTACGGCGACTTTCTGTTCTTCGACTGGCGCCGGACGGCCTCGGGCGATCCGGATCCCAATTTTCCGCTCAACGATCCGCGCTACAAGGGCGCGCAGATTCTGGTTGCCGGCAAAAACTTCGCCTGCGGATCGAGCCGCGAACACGCCGCCTGGGCGCTGAGCGATTATGGATTTCGCGTCGTGATCGCGCCAACGTTTGCCGACATCTTTTTTTCGAACGCCGGCAAGAACGGCATCGTGCTGGCCCGGCTCACCGAAGATCAAGTCGCAACACTTCTCCAGAACGCCAAGACATTCCCAACTATCAACTCACCGTCTCGCTCGAAGAGCAGACGGTGACCGACGACCGCGGATTCAAGGCAACGTTTGAAGTTGATCCGTTCCGCAAGTTCTGCCTGATCGAAGGGCTCGACGACATCGGCCTGACGCTGCGGCACGCAGCTGCGCTCGACACATTATGAAACAGAAGCACGACAAAGCAGGCTGGCTGAAGGCGAAATAACCTGGGTGCCCCAGGTCTCGCTTTTGAGACCTGGGATGCCGAAAACTATCAATGCACAAACTGACCACTGATCACTGACAACTGACCACTGGCGAACGAAGAGAGCAAATGACCATCGAAGGCAAGCGACAAAGCATTCCGTTGACCGAGGGCCCGAGCCGCGCGGCGGCGCGTTCCTATTTGCGCGGGTCAGGATTTGCAAAAGACGATCTGCACAAGCCGATCATCGGCATCGCGAATACCTGGACCGAGATCGGCACCTGCAACGTGCATCTGCACGAAATCGCCGAAGCTCTGAAGGAAGGCATTCGCGAAGCCGGCGGCACGCCGATGGAGTTCAACACCGTCACCATCTCCGACGGCATCACGATGGGCACGCAGGGCATGAAGGCTTCGCTGGTTTCGCGCGAAGTCATCGCCGACTCCATCGAACTGGTCGCGCGCGGCAATCTCTTCGACGGCCTGGTCGGCATCGGCGGCTGCGACAAGAACATGCCGGGCATCATCATGGCGCTCTGCCGCCTCGATATCCCGGGCATGATGCTTTACGGCGGATCGATCGCGCCCGGCAAACTGAAGGCCCCAACGGCGAAAGATCGACATCACCATTCAGAATGTCTTCGAAGGCATCGGCGCATACGCCGCCGGCAAGATCGACGATGCCGGCCTCGAAGCGCTCGAAGCCAATGCCTGCCCCGGCGCGGGCGCATGCGGCGGCCAGTTCACCGCCAACACCATGGCCATGAGCGGCGAAATTCTGGGCATCTCGCCGATGCAGCTCTCCGGCGTTCCCGCCACCGATAAAGACAAGCACGCCGCAACGCGCGAAGCCGGCCGCATGCTGATGGATGCAGTTCGCGCCAATCGCCGCCCTTCGCAGATCATCACCAAAACATCGATTGAGAACACCATCGCCAGCGTGGCCGCCAGCGGCGGATCGACCAACGCCGTTCTGCACCTGCTCGCCATTGCGCGCGAAATGGGCATCCAGCTTTCCATCGACGACTTCGATGCGATCTCAAAGCGCACGCCGTTTATCTGCGACCTCGTCCCGGCAGGCAAATACATGGCATCGCACTTCCAGGCTGCGGGCGGTTCGCGCCTGCTGGCCAAGCGCACTGATCGATGCCGGACATGCGGACGGTTCGACGCTGACCATCAGCGGCCGGACCCTCGCCGAAGAAGCGGCGCTGGCAGAAGAGACTCCGGGCCAGGTCGTCATCCACACCTTCGAGAAGCCCATCAAGCCAACCGGCGGCCTGGTCATTCTCAAAGGCAATCTTGCGCCCGAAGGCTGCGTGATGAAGATTGCCGCGGCCGACCGCTACGAGCATCGCGGACCTGCGCGCGTCTTTGATTCCGAAGAAGACTGCTTCGCCGCGGTGCAAGGTGACAAGATCAAGCCGGGCGACGTGCTCGTGATTCGCTATGAAGGACCCAAGGGCGGGCCGGGCATGCGCGAGATGCTGCAGGTGACGGCGGCGGTCAGCGGGCATCCCGAACTCAGCCACACCGTTGCCCTGCTCACCGACGGCCGCTTCAGTGGCGCAACGCGCGGATTCACCGCAGGCCACGTGGCTCCCGAAGCATTTGTCGGCGGACCCATCGCGGCCGTGCGCGAAGGCGACATCATCGCATTCGACATCACGAACCGCACGCTGAATGTCGAGATCAGCGAGGAAGAGATGGCGGCGCGGCTCAAGGATTTCAAACCGCCGGCGCTGCGCTGGCCCGCGGGCGTGTTCCGCAAATATGTCGATCGCGTGACATTCCGCATCGCTCGGGGCAACGACGTAAATAGCAGCCCTAGCTTCTAGCTGCTAGCCGGTTCAGTAACGAGCGATGCTGTAGGGTCGCTTTTGAGAGCAGGACAACACAAGCTAAGCAATGCGCAGTACCGGGAATGAGCTAGTAACCAGGAGCTAGCAGCTAGTAGCTAGCAAGGAGAGAAACATGGGACGCAAGGCAAACACACAATCCGCAGAGAGCCACTTGACCACGCCGACGCGCCTGACGGGCGCAGAGATTGTGTGGGCAACGCTGGTGGGTGAGGGCGTCACCAACGTCTTCGGATATCCGGGCGGAGCGATTCTGCCCGTCTACGATGCGCTGCGCAAATTTCCCATTCATCACGTGCTGGTCCGCCACGAGCAGGGCGCCGCGCACATGGCCGACGGCTATGCGCGCGCCTCCGGCAAGGTGGGCGTCGCGATTGCGACCAGCGGCCCCGGCGCGACGAATCTCGTCACCGGCATTGCCACGGCGATGCTCGATTCGATTCCCATGGTCTGCATCACCGGCAACGTCTCGAGCAAGGTGCTTGGCACCGACGCATTTCAGGAAGTCGACATCACCGGCATCACGCTGCCGGTGACGAAGCACAACTTTCTCGTCAACAAGACCGAGGACATTGCGCATGCGATTCGCCACGCATTCCAGATCGCGCAGAGCGGCCGGCCCGGCCCGGTGCTGGTCGACATCACCAAGGATGCGCAGCAAGGCACGGCGATCTTCGACTTCGAAGCCGCCAAGCCGCGGCCGTATCGCCCGCATCCCATGCTGCACGTGGAAGAGAGCGGCCTGAAGCATGCGGCTGAACTGATCCGCAATGCAAAGCGGCCGGTGATTCTTGCCGGGCACGGCATTTCGGAATCCGGCGCAATGGAGCAGGTGCGCACGCTGGCCGAGCGCGCGCAGATTCCCGTGGCGCTCACGCTGCTCGGCCTGGGCACCTTCCCTGCTTCGCACCCGCTGAACCTGGGCATGATGGGCATGCACGGCGAGGCGTGGGTGAACACGGCGATTCAGGAAGCCGATCTGCTGATCGCCTGCGGCATGCGTTTTGACGATCGCGTGACCGGCTCGCTGAGCACCTATGCGCAGAAGGCCAAGAAGATTCACATCGAGGTCGATCCCGCCGAGGTCAACAAGAACGTCAAGGTCGATGTGGCGCTGGTTGGCGATCTGCGCGAAGTGCTTGAGGAACTGCTGCCGCGCATCGCAGGGCGCGACGGATCGGCATGGCTCAAGACCATCGAATCCAGCAAGGGCGCGGTGTCGGTCCGCGACATCAAGAACCTGCCCGACTCCGGCCATCTGTACGCGGCGCACGTGATGCACGATCTGTGGCGCATCACCGGCGGCGACGCGATCGTGGTGACCGACGTGGGCCAGCACCAGATGTGGGAAGCGCAGTATTTCCACCACGAAAAGCCGCGCACGCTCGTCACTTCCGGCGGCCTGGGCACCATGGGCTTTGCGCTGCCCGCGGCGATCGGCGCGAAGATGGCGTGCCCGGACAAGGAAGTCTGGGTGATCGCCGGCGATGGCGGATTCCAGATGACGGCGGCGGAGCTCTCCACCATCGTGCAGGAAAAGCTCAAGATCAACATCGCCATCATCAACAACGGCTACCTCGGCATGGTGCGCCAGTGGCAGGAGTTCTTCTACGAGAGCAACTACGAATCCACGCCGCTGGTGAGCCCCGACTTTGTGAAGCTGGCCGATGCGCACGGCATTGCCGGCCGCGCAGTGACTACGCGCGCAGAGGTTGCGGATGCGGTGAACGAGGCACGCAAGACCGATGGCGCGTTCCTGCTCAACTTCATGGTCGAGAAGGAAGACTCGGTGTACCCGATGATTCCCGCCGGCAGCGCATTGCACGAAATGATTCGCCGGCCCGGAAAGAATCCGCTGGTAGAATCGGCGGACGACGAGTAAGACAGCTGCTAGCTCCTAGCTTCTAGCTGCTAGCTCTTTCGTGCCACAGCGAATGGACTCGCGTGGATCACGATTGAGCTAGACTGGCCAGAGAATAGCTAGAAGCTAGAGGCTAGAAGCTAGAGGCTGATTTCATGTTGCACACATTTGTCGCATACGTTGAAGATCTGCCGGGCGTGCTGACGCGCGTGGCATCGCTGTTCCGGCGGCTGAACATCAATATCAACTCGCTCACGGTCGGGCGCAGCGAGCGCGTCGGCCTTTCGCGGCTTACGCTGGTCTGCGAGGCTTCGGAAGAAGCCGGCCATCGCATTCGCGCCAGCCTGTTTAAACTCGAAAATGTCGTCGATGTGGACGACATTGCCAAGGCGCCTACCGTCACGCGCGAGCTGGCGCTGATCAAGGTGGCGGCCACGCCGCGGAACCGCGCGCAGATCTTCGACCTGGTTGAGGTCTTCCGTGCGCGCATTGTCGATCTTACATCCGAATCGCTGATGATCGAGATGACAGGCGTCGAAAGTAAGATCGAAGGCCTGATCGAGGTGCTGCGCGAAGACGATGGTCGTATTCTGAGATCTGCCGCAGCGGCAAAATGACGATGCGGCGCGGCCATCACACGTCAAGCGTGCTGAAGGCGATGGGCAAGGCATCCGACGAAGATCCCCTCCCGAGGACACGACAGAAGATGCGGCGGAAGAGAGCGCGGACATCGAACCGGCGTAGAACTGCGATCGGCTGCCAGATCGCGGCTTGCATTGATATTCTCACTCCGAAAGGATAATAGATCATGGACCCAGACAGCAAAGCCTGCCCGGTTTGCGGAGAGACCATCAAGGCCGCGGCGATCAAATGCCGCTTCTGCAATACCGACCTTGCCAACTACGCAGCCGCCAAGGAAGTCGAAGCCGAACGCGACCTGTTCGTGGGTCACCCGGCATTGATCTATACCGTCGGCCAGTTGATGCCATTTCTGATTGTGGCGGCAATCACGGCGGCTGCGGGATACGGCATTGCGAAGCAATTCCCGGAACAATCGAGCGAATACTCGCTTTACCTTGGCCTGTTCTTTCTTGCCTCGTGCGCGGTCATCTGTCTTGTGTATTACATGAAGAGCCGGCGGACGTTTTACAGAATCACCACGCAGCGGATCAAGCTGGAGCGCGGCATTCTGTCGAAGGTGCAGGAGTCGCTGGAGCTGTTTCGCATCGATCACTTTGAATTGCGCAAGCCTCTCGGCAGCCGTCTCCTGGGGCAATCGTCCCTGCATATCTTCTCTACCGACGCCGAGCTTGAGAACTTTTCGATTTATGGCGTGTCTCATCTGGAGGCTCTCGCCGATGAGTTGCGCGAGTGCCAGCTTCGTGAACGGACGCGCCGCAGCACGACCACATTCGTAAGGGCGTAGCGATAGCCCGTAACAAAATCTCACAACCCGCACGCAAAGGAAAAATCAAGATCATCATGGCTAAGACTTATTACGATCACGACGCCGACCTTTCCCTGATCCAAGCGAAGAAGGTAGCCATCATCGGCTACGGCTCCCAGGGACATGCGCACTCTCTCAACCTGAAAGACTCCGGCGTGCAGGTGAAGGTGGGCCTCGCCGCGAATTCAAAATCCATTGCCAAGGCGCAGAAGGCCGGCCTTGAAGTCGGCACCGTGCCTGAAGTGACCAAGTGGGCTGACGTGGTCATGGTTCTGGTTCCGGACCAGACGGCGGCCAAGTTGTATGCCGAGGAGATTGCGCCGAATCTCTCCGCCGGCAAGACTGCTGCTGTTCGCGCATGGCTTCAATATTCACTTCAAGACCATCGCGCCGGCGGCAGGCATCGACGTGGGCATGGCCGCGCCCAAGGCGCCCGGCCATCGCGTGCGCGAAGTCTTCACCGAAGGCGGCGGCGTACCGGGACTGATCGCGATTCACCAGGACGCGACCGGCAAAGCGCATGCGCTGACATCTCAGCTACCTTAAGGGCATCGGCTGCACGCGCGCCGGGGTGCTTGAAACGACGTTCAAGGAAGAGACCGAGACCGATCTCTTCGGCGAGCAGGCCGTGCTGTGCGGCGGCGTCAGCGCGCTGATCAAGGCGGGATACGAGACGCTGGTCGAGGCCGGCTATCAGCCCGAGAGCGCCTACTTCGAAGTGCTGCACGAGCTCAAGCTGATCGTCGACCTGATCTATCGCGGCGGCCTCGCCTACATGCGCTACTCCATCTCCGACACCGCGGAGTGGGGCGATTACGTCAGCGGACCGCGCGTCATCAATGCCGAAAGCCGCAAGGCGATGAAGGCCATCCTCACCGAGATTCAGAACGGCGAATTTGCCAAGCGCTTCCTCGCCGATCAGAACTCAGGCCGCAAGGAGTTCCAGGCATTCCGCGACGCTGAAGCCAAGCACCCGATCGAGATTGTCGGCAAGCAGCTCCGCGCCAGCATGCCCTTCCTTGATCCGGTGACGGTGGAGGAAGTGGCGAAGACGAGGTAGCTGCTAGCCTCTAGCTCCTAGCTTTTAGCTTTGGCCCTGCTAGTGCGCGACACCGGGTTGGAGTCCGCCCATTTGCAGGGCATTCGTTTCAGGTGATGCTTGGTATTTCGTCCTGCAAGTCTGAAATCAACTCGCTCTAGTTTGTCTACGCCGAGGCACCACGCAAATGCGCCGCCCAGCGTGATGACGGCCGCGACCGCGAACGCAGGAGCGAAGTGGCCGGTCCAGTCGACGAGAAATCCGGTGAGCGCGGGGCCTATCACCCCGGCCATGTTGGCGATGCCGTTCTGCAACCCGACCCACCTCCCTGCCGCGTGCGGGCCGGCAAGTGTCTGCGCGAAGGCAAATGTGCCGGCGTTGGCGGCGCCGCTCCCGACGGCGCAGGCGATGAGGCAAGCGAGATAGGTGTGCTCTCCCGCGAAGGCGCAGCCCACCAGCGAGACAGCTGCAAGCGTGAATCCCACAGCCATCGCCCACTTGCGCGCGATGGTTGGGCTGGCGCCGCGCCGAATGCACATGTCCGTGATGGTGCCGGTAGCAACAGAAGACAGCGAATCGACCACCCACAGCGCACCCGCTGCCACCGACATTGCGGACATTGACAGATGCCGCTCGTGCACGAGGTAATACGGCAGCCAGCTCATCAGAAAGTAGACGAGATAATTTGCGCAGAAGTGGCCAGAAGCTGCTCCCCAGAAAGCACGCTTGCGCAAGATGGAAGAAAACGTCGGCGCGCCCGCATCCGCATGGATAGCGACGCGCGCCTCCGGCGCTTTCCAGCGCGACCACGCAGGCAGCCACAAGAGACTGGCAACGCCGATGGCAACAAATGTCGATCGCCAGCCATAGCGCGCCATCAGCAGGCCGCCGCCGAATGTGCCGATGGCCGAACCCCAGCGCATCGACGCATTCATCAACCCGTTCGCGAATCCGCGGGCGTGTTCCGGCAGATGCTGCGCCAGAATCTTTGAGCTGGCCGGAAACATCACCGATTCGCCGACGCCGAGCAACAGGCGCATCGCCAGCAGCGTCACGAATCCCATCGCCGCGCCGGTCAGCACCGTCGCCAGAGACCACGCCAGAAAGCCGAGGGCCATCATCCGGTTCGCGCCCCAGCGGTCGACAAAGAGTCCCATGACAAACTGCAGCGCCGTGTAAGTCCAGAAGAAGGCCGAGAGCAAAATGCCGAGTTGCGACGCGGTCATGCCCCATTCAATCTTCATCAGAGGCGCAGCCAGTGCGAGATTTCCGCGATCGACGTAATTGATGAGAAGCGCAATAACCAGCAGGATCAGCGTGGGCGCAAAGCAGCGCAGCGCCGCGCTATCGCACCGCGTTCCCGCTTTTTGCCACCAAGGTCACTGGCCAGCAGTGTACAGTCCCTTTGCCCGGCGAACGATAAAACTTTGTGGCGGCTGGACGACGCGATTGCGTAAGCTTGAAGTTCACGTCGGTATCGATCAAGGAGGTTGACGATGATCAAGCTGCGGATAGTGATGATGTTGCTGCTCGTTCTCTGCGTACCGAAACTGCGGGCGCAGGATCCGCTGGATGGTCTGTGGCAGGGGTACGATGGCGAGTGGCGGCATGTTTCAAACCAGTTGATTGCCCTTGCCGAAGCTACGCCCGCTGACAAATTCGCGTGGAGGCCGGCGCCCGGTGTGCGCTCCACCAGCGAAGTCTACATGCACATCGTGATGGCCAATTTTTGGCTGCTAAGCGTGGCCGGCCAGAAGATGCCTGCGGATCTCAAAGATGAGACTGCGAAGACTGTGAACGAAAAGACGGTGACGTCGAAGCCGGAAGTGATCGCCTGGCTCAAGCGCTCGCTCGATGCGGTTAAACAGGCGCACCTTGCCGCCGATCCCAAAGACATGACGCGGAAGCTGAAAGTCGAAGGACGCGATGCGACCGTGGACGGCATGTACCTGCGCATCATCGTTCACGCCAACGAACACATGGGCCAGCTCGTCGCCTATGCGCGCATGAACGGCATAGTGCCTCCGTGGTCGAAATGATCGTTTTAATCGGAAAAGGCTGATCGCAAAGAGCGATGCCGCAGGAAGCCATGGCGCGGCAACCGCCGCAGAATGTACTATCGGTTCAACTTCCCCTTGGAGGAGGTCATGCTGGCGCAATCGTGGTTCCCCGCACGATTCGGACGGGCTTTGATGCTGGTCTGCGCCTGTCTGGCGCTGGCGGACACGAGCCGTGCCTTTGAGCCGCAGCCTCTCATTCTTCGTGGATTGGGGCGCACCTCCCTCCCCATCGACGGCACATGGCAATTCCACGTGGGCGACGATCTCGCGTGGGCCTCTCCAGCTTACGATGACTCCGCGTGGCAGCCGATCGAGACGGGCCGCACGTGGGAAGAGCAGGGACATCCCGGCCTCACGGGATTCGCATGGTATCGCAAACGGCTGCTGCTGCCCCCCGGCCAAAGCACCGGCTATGCTCTCGCGCTTTATTTGCCCGGTGTAGACAGTGCTTGCGAGGTCTATTGGAACGGCGTCAACGTGGGTAGTTACGGCAAGTTGCCGCCGCGTCCGGTTTGGTATGGATTGGGCGGCAGCAATGGCCAGGTCGTCGAGCTCGGCCCTCCGCAGTCCGGTGAACTGGCGATCCGTGTCTGGAAAGCTCCCATTGTCTTCCTCAACGCTCCGCATGAGGGTGGCCTAATAGCAGTGCCGCTGGCAGGAAGCGCCGAGGCAATGGCGAGCATGCAGCGTGAGTCTGTCTTTCGCCGCGTTCAACAGGCCCAGTTCTCCTTGTCCGTGGCGCGCTTCTGCGCAGTCGTCGGTTTTATGTCATTCCTGCTGTACCTGCGCAACCGGAAACAGAAAATGCTGGTGTGGCTGTCGCTGGCGATGATGATCCCGCTCACGCGGTATCTCCTCCTCGATTCTCCCGTGCCGTATCCGTTTGTCGTCAGCTATTCGATTGTCGGGCCCCTTGTCGGGGTCAAGGACATCGCTCTCTGGTTTCTCCTCATCGCTCTGCTCGGGCTCGAGCAGCGAAAAAGGCTGGTGCGATGGACCTGGATTATCGGGCTGACCGCACTTGGGCTCGACCTCATCGATCCCATCTGCATGATGCTGAACTGGACCACGTGGCCCCCAAATCGTTTTCTGATAATCGATGTGGCCTCGTCGCTTCCCGCAATCTACATGGAGCTGTGGGGCCTGGTGATTGTCTTCGCAGCACTCGGCAAGAAGCTCGATGGCGCACGCTGGATGCTGGCCTTTGCAGCTCTGCTCACCGACCTCTACACAGCGACGCAGGATACCACCGGCCTGGGAGTGCGATGGTCCCACTGGTCGCTTGCTGAAAGGCTGCGAACCACACTCTTCACCATCGGCGGCTCTGCCATCAATGTCCAGGCCATCATAAATACCTTCCTGCTGATTTCCATCCTGTATGCCGCCTGGCGCTACAGCGTGGAGCAGAGTCAGCGCCAGAGCGCCCTGGAACAGGAGTATCGCAGCGCGCAGGAACTGCAGAAGGTGCTCATTCCCGAGTCCATGCCTACTCTGCCGGGATACGTGGTGCAAGGTGCTTATCGGCCGGCGCAGGAGGTGGGTGGCGATTTTTTTCAGGTCATTCCGTTGCGCGACGAGGCAGCGTTGGCTATCGTTGGCGACGTAAGCGGCAAAGGCCTGCACGCGGCCATGACCGTAGCGCTGATTGTCGGCGCGATCCGCAGCACGGTGGAGATGACCGAGGAACCCGCGGCAATCCTCTCGGCTTTGAATCGGCGCCTGCATGGGCGCTTTCACAACGGATTCGCTACCTGCCTGGCGGTAAAACTGGAAAAGGACGGCGCATGCATCCTGGCCAATGCTGGCCACCTGCCGCCGTATCTGAATACTGCAGAGTTGCAATCGCCGTCTGCTTTGCCGCTCGGCGTCGTGCCAGAGGCAGAGTACGACGCACAGCGCTTTCAGCTTAGAGAGATCGATCGGCTGACGCTCTACACCGACGGGCTTCTTGAAGCACGCAATGCGGGTGGAGAGCTCTTTGGGTTTGCGCGCATTGCAGAATTGCTGGCCACCACCGGCGATGCCGAGAAAATTGCGGATGCCGCTCAGCAGTTCGGCCAGGATGATGACATCACGGTGTTGACCGTGGCGAGGGCCATGGCACCCACTGAAGTCGCGGTGCGAAGCTCACAATGGGGTAAAGCGTCGGTGGCAATCAGCATAGACTGAATCCAGAAGACGCTGGGCGACATTGACGATGCTGATCAAGTCGTGCCGCTGGGATTATGCCAGCCCCCATCCGCTGCAATGAGTGCATCCGCTTGTTTCGGTCCCCACGTGCCGCGCTTATAAGGACGAACCCTGGGATGGTGTTTGAGTACCTGATCGACCACTTCCCATGCGGCTTCCACCGCGTCCTCACGGGTAAATAGCCCACCATCGCCCTTCATGGCGTCGCCCAGCAGCCGTTCGTAGGGTGTCTCTTCTCCCTGCTGCTGCTCCAGCAAATAGAGTTCACGCTGCTCTCCAATAAACTCCTCCCCGGCAAGCTTGACGCGAGCCGCGAGTGCGATCGCCGCATCGGGAGAAGCCCGGAAGCGAAAATAGTTCCCCTTGCCCGTGGCTGTGGCCGCGTCCGCAAAAAGCTTCTGCGGCGGCGGCTTCAGCTCCACAAGGATCTCGCTTGCCGTTTCGGGCAGATACTTGCCCGAGCGGAGATACCACGGCACGCCATCCCAACGCCATGAGTCGATAAAAAGCCGAACCGCGCAATACGTCTCGACGTCGGAGTTCTTCGCTACGTCCTGCCTCCTGCCGGTAACCCGCGTATTGACCGCGCACCATATCCTGCGGCTTCAAAGCACGCATCGCCTTGAACACGGTTGCCTTCTCTGTTTGCACTTCTGCGAAATGCCGGCCCGCGGGGGGTTCCATGGCAAGCAGCGCGACAATCTGAAACAGATGATTCTGGATGACGTCCCGCAGGCAGCCGGCGGACTCGTAAAATGCTCCGCGCGTTCCCACACCAAATTTTTCAGACAGCGTGATCTGGACACTGGAGATGTAATTCCGGTTCCAGATCGGTTCAAGAAATGAATTCGCGAAGCGGAAGTAGAGGATATTCATGATCGCTTCCTTCCCCAGGAAGTGATCGATGCGAAATATCGAATCTTCAGGGAAAACCGACCGCGCCGCGCGGTTGAGCGCAAGAGCCGACGCCAGGTCGCGCCCAAACGGCTTCTCGACGATGACCCGCGCATTCACAGCCAATCCCGATGCACCCAGCCCCTTGATTACGGTCTCAAAAAGCGAGGGTGGAATGGCAAGGTAATGTGCCGGGCGACGTGCCTTCCCCAGTGCCTTCTTGATCGCCGTAAAGGTATTGCTGTCGTTGTAATCCCCACTTACATATTTCAGCAACGACAGAAGATGCTGGAACGCCCGCTTGTTGTCGATCCCACCCGATTGCTTGATGCTGTGCGTTACTCGTCTCTGCAGACGTTCCAGAGACCACTTTGGGAACGCCACGCCGATCACTGGGACGTTGAGGGTTCCGCGTTTCACCATCGCATAGAGGGCGGGGAAGATCATCTTGTGAGCGAGATCGCCCGTCACGCCATAAACCACAAGAGCATCGGAATGAGAGGTGCGCATCAGGCACCCTCCTTCTTGGTGGCCGCCGCTTCCGGATGGCCGCCGAATTGGGACCGCAATTCGATAATAGCTTGTCGTCGAAAGTAGTATCGGCGCGGGTGGCTTACCGCTTCGGCGCTACCAGCGCCATCATTGGGAGCACAACGCACACGGCGTAGGCGAGTCCGAGTGTCCAGTTCAACCACTTTCTTCCGGGATGATTGATCCAGTAACACAGCAGCGCAGAAAGCAGCAGCGCCTGCGTCACGACCTCAAGATAGCCGCGCAACTGGTTCGCAACCGGAACCGTCGTGTAAATGAATCCCTCCAACGATCCCGGAGGCGCCGCAAACGTGCCCAGGATCCCAATGCCGATCAGCAGCCAAGCCATCCGCAGCCAGCCGTTCTTTCGCCCGAACAACTGCTCTCGGAATAGATAGAAGACCGAGGCGAACAGCACCCCGCGAAATACCTGCAGCGGCACTCCCAGAATCAGCCAAAGACTTGTTGTCGGCCTCATACCGGAGTTGGGATTGTTGATGAAGTCCGCGTAGTGCAGAAAGTGATAGGCGAGCGCGCCCATAATCATGTAGGTAATGGAGTGGCAGACCACGGTCTTGGCGGCCAAAGGCAAAAAGCGAGGTTGCGAGTCTTGCATGAGCACCTCTACTGGATTTGAAGTCGAGAGGATTTTAGCGCAAATACCTGAACATTCATCCAAGCCGCGATAGAGATGAAATTGCGGAGCATGCCGGGGCTTGTGTAGATTGAGCAAGTCGATGCCGAGCGCAGAAATCCCGAAAGCCATTCCATCCGCGCAGCGCGACGGGGATGGGCCGCGGCATACGCGCACCGCGATTGCCTGGTCCAGCCTGGCGTTTGCGGTGCTCCAAAGTGTCTGCACGTTTTTTGCGGCGATGAACGGGCTCCGGGTGGGAATCGGCATCGGTTCCCTGGCGCTGGCGGCCGGCACGGCGTCCGCCATTGACCGCTTCCACCACAGCTGGTTGCGGGGGCCGATGATCGTCCTGGCCGTCCTGGGTTCGATTGTGAACCTGGTCGTGCTCTGGCAGATCAGGCGGCTGCGCAAGCTTCCCTCAGCGCAATGGAGGCAAACACCGCAAATGCCGGGCAAGCTGCGCTCCGAGCGGTTGCAGTTGGTATTGTCTATCGTCACGCTCATTCTGGTGGCGCTGGAAGAACGGCAGCATCTGATCTGGCTGCACCATCTCTAGAACCAGTCTCCATCGGGCGGGTTCATGAACTCGGCCCAACGGAAAGGTTCTCTGGATCACTGCTAGCGTAGAGCCTTCAACACCTTTGCCGTGGTTACAACCTGCCCCACATGCCGCTGCGTGTGGTCGGCTACATGAACCAGTGCGCCTCCGATCGAGGTCGGCAACTGCTTGCGGCCCACTCCGCGAAAGGTGTTGAAGTCCGCCGTAGCCAGAACGCGAACCCGATCTGCCGCATTGCTGAAAGACGTCTCTACCTCGGCCAGCAGTTCTGCCAGCGTCTCGCAGCCGGTCTGCTCCGACTTCAATAAAGCCAGCTGATCAGCGGAAATCTGTCCGCCCTCGGCATACGTCAGCAGCCGATCCGTCGAGCGTGCAATGTGTCGCAGGTGAAACGACACCGCCGGCAATCCCAGCGGCTGCGCATGAATCTCGAGATCGCTCAGGCCTTCAGTCCACTTGGTAATGTCATCGAGCGCAAGATCAAAAGCATGCAGAACCGCGCGGCCGACGGCAGGAACATCGGCGTGGGTCCCGCGCAGCCAAGGCTCAACGTAAGGAACGGATGCAGAAGTGCTCATGGGGGAGTCTCCAGGCTATTGCGGGAAACAAATTCCAGGTCTTCGTAGTTCTTGAGTTGATCGACGGGAATAAATGTATGACCCGAAACCGCCGGGTCGTTCACCATCACCCCGCCACCGTATAGCCGCACAAAGCAGCTATGTTCAGGGTCGCTCATTTCAGCAGCGGCAAACTCGATCTGGGCCGCATGCCCATGGAACCGTACACGATCTCCCGTGCAGATCTCTTCGCCGGACACGTATCGCAACACGTCACCCATGTTGACACCCAACCAGGGCTAGCCCGCGCTCTTCACCCGCACCACCGTGATCTTCTCGAAGCCCTCTTCGAATAAAGGCGCCTTCAGCTTCTCGGCCATCTTGCGCATCACGTCTTCGCTAACTGACCGGTCGCGCTGGCGATTGCGATCGAGACAAACCTCAAGTGGCACATCAAAAAATACTGCCTGCGTCTCATAGCCAAAGCTCTTGGCCATCTTGATCCACTGGCGCCGTTCGTGGACCGACAGGTTCGTCGCGTCCACGTAGTTCCACGGCATCTTGGCGATCAGCCGCGCGCGCAGCAGCGAGCGCAAGGTCGAAAACACCAATCCCTGGAATTTCTGCTCCTCCACATCGTCGAAAAGAATATTGCGCAGCAGGTCGCTCGACAACGGAGTCACCCCGCGACGGCGAAACCACGTCGTTTTGCCCGAGCCCGGCAGCCCGATCGCCAGCACCACGTAGCCCTTGGGAGCCTGCGGCGAACGCTCGATCGCCTGCGCCTCCGCAGAAGGGGCAGAAGGCATATCCGGCTGCGTTTCCATCTCCAGCCGCCCTGACTCGGCGGGCTCATTCCACTCCGGACGAGCCGCACGAGCGGGACGTTCCGGTCGTGAAGGCCTCTCGGGCGAGGCCGGTCTCCTCGACTGGTTTTGCGGCCTCGGAGCGCGAACCTCCTGAGGTACTGCCGCAGGCCGCGGCGCACGCGTTTCTGCGGCTGCTGCCGGCGGACGCGCAGTGCGGCTTTCTCCGGGCAACGACTCGTCTGGATAGAGCGGCACCAGCGGGCGCGGTTGATTCGATGGGAGTTCCTGGCCTATTTTGCCTGTGGATTCTGAATTATTCACGCTACGTCGGGAACGTCTTCTCATTCCGCTTTCTGCACCTTCATTACCGGGATAACACACTCACCGGAGCCACTGCAAATGATGTGAAACTCGTCACATACCGTCCCATATCAGAACCCACAAACTAGCGTAGAGCGCATTTTGGACCGGGGTCCCCACAAACAGGTCCTCGTTTGTGGGGTAGTTTGGTACGAGGTCGCAATTTGCGGAGCGTTCATTTGGTTCTGGTTGACAACAGTGTTAGCCTGATGAGTTTGGTGGAATTGCCTGGTGCGCAACATAGCGCCGCTGCACGCCATCGACCAACAATTTAAGAAGATCCACCCATAACGAAGGAGAATACACATGGCAGTTAAGGTTGGCATCAACGGCTTCGGCCGAATTGGCCGCAACGTTTTGCGCGCCGCCCTCGGCAATCCCGAGATCGATTTTGTTGCCGTTAACGACTTGACCAGCCCGGCAACCCTCGCCCATCTGCTCAAGTACGACTCGATTCTTGGCAATCTTAAGAACGATATCTCCGCCGGCGATGACTTCATCTCCGTCGACGGCAAAAAGATCAAGGTCTGGGCCGAGCGCGATCCCGCCAAGCTGCCCTGGGCTGACGTAGGCGCGCAGATCGTCATCGAGTCCACCGGCCACTTCACCGACGCCACCAAGGCCAAGGCGCACCTCGGCTCGACCGTTAAGAAAGTCATCATCTCCGCTCCCGCCACCAACGAAGACATCACCCTCGTCCTCGGCGTCAACGAAGGCAAGTACGATGCGTCCAAGCACAACGTCATCTCCAATGCCAGCTGCACCACCAACTGCCTCGCCCCGGTCGTCAAAGTTCTGCTCGCCCACTGCGGCATCGTCAGCGGCATCATGACCACCATCCACAGCTACACCAACGACCAGGTCATCCTCGACTTCCCGCACAAGGACCTGCGCCGTGCACGCGCTGCTGCAATCAATATGATTCCCAGCTCCACCGGCGCAGCCAAGGCCCTCAAGCTGGTCATTCCTGAGACTGATGGCAAGCTTGACGGCTTCTCATTGCGCGTTCCAACCCCTAACGTCTCCATCGTCGACCTCACCTTCATCAGCGAGAAGAAGACCGACGTCAAGGCCGTAAACGCCGCCTTGAAGGCAGCCAGCGAAGGCGAACTGAAGGGCATTCTCGGCTACGACGAGAACCTGCTGGTCAGCTCCGACTTCAAGGGCAACCCGCTCTCCTCGATCGTCGACGCTCCTCTCACCAAGGTCATCGGCACAGAGCGTCAAGGTCCTCAGCTGGTACGACAACGAGTGGGGCTACTCCAACCGCGTAGTCGACCTCGTCGGCTTCCTGGCCAAGAAGGGCCTGTAAAACAGCAGTGAGCAGATATCAGTGATCAGTGGTCAGAACGGATTTCCGCCTTGGGCCCTGATCACTGACACACTGACGCATCTGATCCACTGATTCCTATGCGAAAAAACATCAGCGGCGGCTCTCCCTTCGAACCCATCATCGGCTTCTCGCGCGCCGTGCGCGTCGGGAACACCGTTCACGTCGCCGGCACCGGCCCCGTCGGCGCAGACAACGAAGACGCGGCAGGCCAAACCCGCCGCATCTTCGCCATCGCCGAAAAAGCCCTCGCCGAAGCCGGCGCATCTTTCAAAGACGTCGTCCGCACCCGCATGTATCTCACCCACGTTGAAGACTGGGAAGCCGTCGGCCGTGTCCACGGCGAGTTCTTCGGCGACATTCGCCCCGCCGCCACCATGGTCGTCGTCGCGGCCCTGCTCAATCCCAACTGGCGCATCGAAATCGAATTCGATGCCGTCATTCGAAACTCCTCAGCCGCCGAAGCGGCCGCAGTCGGTCACTGATCACTGACAACTGACCACTGACAACTGTTTTCAAGGAAAACATCATGTCCAAGCTCTCCATCCGCGACATCGAACTCAAGAACAAGCGCGTCTTCATCCGCGTCGATTTCAACGTGCCGCTCACCGAAGACGGCAAGGAAATCACCGACGACACGCGCATCGTCGCCACGCTGCCCACCATCGAATACGCCCTGCGTCATCACGCCAAGGTCATCCTCGCCTCGCATCTCGGCCGCCCCAAGGGCAAGCCGAATCCGAAGTACTCGCTGCGCCCCGTCGTCGACCGCCTGCGCGAACTGCTCGACAAGCAGGTCGGCGAATCCGTCAACGTGGCCTTCGCGCCCGATTGCGTCGGCGAAATCGCCAGCGAGATGGCCCGCCAGCTCGAGTCGCGCCAGGTGCTGCTGCTTGAGAACCTGCGCTACCACGCCGAAGAAGAAGCCAACGATCCCGCCTTCTCCAAGGCCCTCGCCTCGCTGGCCGAAATCTACGTCAACGACGCCTTCGGCTCCGCGCACCGCGCTCACGCGTCGACCGAAGGCATCACCCATTTCCTCAAGCCCGCCGTTGCCGGCCTGCTGATGGAGAAGGAAATCACCTATCTCGGCAAGGCGCTCGAAGTCTCCCGAGAAGCCCTTCGTCGCCATCATCGGCGGCTCCAAGATCTCCGGCAAGATCGACGTCATCGACAACCTCCTCGACAAGGTTGACACGCTCGTCATCGTCGGCGGCATGGCCTACACCTTCCAGCGCGCCCTCGGCGTCACCACCGGCAAGTCGCTCGTCGAAGAAGACAAGATCGACATGGCCAAAGGCCGCGCTTGAAAAAGCAAAGGCCAAGGGCGTCAACCTCCTGCTGCCGGTCGACAACATCCTCGCCGACAGCTTCTCGCCCGACGCCAAGACCCAGCCGTGGGATACCTCGAAGAACTTCCCCGCCGACTGGCAAGGCCTCGACATCGGTCCCAAATCCGTCGCAGCCATCGAAGAAGTAGTCTCAACCGCCCGCACCATCGTGTGGAACGGCCCCGCAGGCGTCTTCGAGTTTCCGCGCTTCGCCGTCGGCACCAACGCCATCGCCAAGGCAGTCGCGATGAACAAGGCTGCGATCTCCATCATCGGCGGCGGCGACTCCGTGTCCGCCATCAACCAGGCCGGCTATGCCGACCAGATCACCCACATCTCCACCGGCGGCGGCGCCAGCCTCGAATTCCTCGAAGGCAAAAAGCTGCCCGGCGTAGAAGCCCTCACCAACAAATAATCCGCAATACAAAACTGCCGGATATTACGACAACTTGGGTGCCCCAGGTCTCGTTTCTGAGACCTGGGAACCTGAACCCCGTATCCGTCGTCACTTGCTCGCGTCTCCAAACAGGCCCATAATTCCTTACCGGAACAGAGGTGTCGATGCGAGATGTGCTGCAAGCGGCATCTCTCTGGGGTAACCCCATGACGCGTCAGGTTCTCGTTGCCATCGGCGCAACACTCCTCACCATCGGCGGTTCGGGCATCATCGTTGCGCTGGTATGGATCACAGCTGACAAGGTAAACGGAAATCTCTCATACATGTACGACCCGCATGCAGAAGCTCTGATCTTTCTGCTGCCGATCCTGTTGCTGACAATGGCGATTGTGGGCGCCATTTTCGTAACCACCGCGCTCGCCACTCCGTCCAAGAACGCACGGACCGTGCACAACCTGCATCCGCACACCCACTCCCACGCGTAACCGCGCGCTCCAGATGCCGGCTCGGACGCTGAATGCCGGGCTGCCCCATTCATGACGCAGTCTCACCGCGTCATGAGTGGGAAACGATATACCTCACGAGCTGCCCGCAGGGTATTAAACTCAAAGCTCCAGCCCGAGAGAGACCAATGCCCTACTACACGCGAGTACTATCCAAAGACGCAGAGTTCCCGCCCTTCGACGAACTCGCGGACTTTATCAGTTCCAGCCACCCCGACTACAAGCTCAGCGTCGAAGAAGGCACTGAAGAGGAATGGGAATCCCTTCTCCTCTCCGGCAACGACGAGGTCGAGGTCGCCGTTCTCGAGCGAAATCCCGTCGCAAACGGCTCCATAGGCCAGGATGAAGTCGCCGACTTCCTTGAAGAAACGCAGGATTGCAAGCCGGAGACAGGCGTCCAATGGCTCCATGAATTTCTCGACGAAGTCAAGACCGTCTACGCCTTCCAGCACCTCCAGGGATCGGAAACCGAGGATGGCGGCAATGCCCTTCACGCCCTTCGTTCGCACCTCTGGGAACGCGGGGACTCCATCCTGCAGGCCGACAACGAAGGCTTTACCAATGAAGCGGGCTTCCACATCGTCTGGCAGTTTTCTGACTCCGTCTCCGGGCCGTGGAACATGGGCATCCTGCAGGACGGCACCTGGCACCACTTCAAAATGGACCTCGGCGACCCAGACCATCGCGAAGCGTTTCTGAACGGAGAAATACCGGGGGATTTGTCGGCGATTCGGCAGTCGGAGCCGCAAAGTTAGCTATCGAATTTTGAAAATCGGTGGTCAAAGATGGAACTAATCGGGCAGGCACTTTTCACCCTCACCGCAATCGCTGTTTCTGTGGTAATTGCTCTGGTCTCCCGATTCTTTCGGCCGTTGAAAAAATTCTCGTTGGCTTTTCTCACAACGACGCCAGTTGCTGTGTTTTTCTTTTTTATTTTTGGGTGGGCGATCAGTGATAGTGGCGTAGTCTGCGGTCCCGATCCTGAGTGGGATCGCTGCCCTAGCGTCAGCGCTCGTGTGTTGGGTTGGAGCGTGTGGCTGGTGATCGTACTGGCCGTTGCCGGCGGTTCTTTCTGGATTCAGCGACGAGCCGAATCGCCCCGAGGACTCTTTGCGGATCGCCACCCCGTTCGACTTTTCGAAAACCGTTCAGATGAGTAGCGCTTTGGCTCGGGAACAATGTGCCCGCCGTCACCCGACGCGACATTTCCATACCCTAAAATTGAGTTGAGGAAACCTGCACAATGGCCCGTAAGAAACTGATTGCTGCTAATTGGAAGATGTACAAGACGCCCGCCGAAGCCAAGGCGTTTGTCGATGCGTTCCTGCCGCTCGTCGCCGGCCACACCCGCGACGAGATCGCCCTTTTCCCATCGCCTGTTCTGCTGCCCACGGTCATCGCAGCGGCCAAAGGCTCAAATGTCGCCGTCGGCTGCCAGAACATGCATTTCGCTGAAGAAGGCGCCTACACCGGCGAGACCTCTGTCGGCCAGCTCATCGCCGTCGGCGCAACGCATACGCTCATCGGCCACTCCGAGCGCCGCCAATACTTCGCCGAGACTGACGAGATCGTCAACAAGAAGCTTCACACCGCGCTCAAGCACAACATTGTTCCCATCGTCTGCGTCGGTGAAGTTCTGGCCGAGCGCGAAGCAGGCAAAACCGAGCAGTGCTGAAGACGCAGGTTACCGGAGCATTCGCCGGCATTACGCCTGAGGCCGCCGCACCAATCGTCATCGCCTACGAGCCTGTCTGGGCTATCGGCACCGGCAAAACTGCCACGCCCGAGATGGCCGTCGAAGCACACAAGATCATCCGCGCCGAAGTGGCGAAGCTGCTTGGTGCCGACGTCGCAGCGAAGATGCGCATCCTCTACGGCGGCAGCGTCAAGTCAGAAAACGCCAACGCGCTCTGCTGCGAAGCAGAGATCGACGGCGCATTGGTCGGCGGAGCCAGCCTCAAACCCGACTCCTTCACCGCCATCGTCAAGTACTAAATAATTCGTGCGCTAGACACGACCCTGGTGCCCCGGGTCTCGATTCTGAGACCTGGGAGACCAAGTCAGCTTCAGCGAAACAAAATCACGGTGAAGCTCGTATCATGGCTCATGTCCGGAAGCTCAAATTCCCGCATGGTCCAAACGGCTGAGCCCGACATTTCCGTCTTGCACGCAGCTCCGCAGCGCGATTTCTACATCGACCGCCTGCGCAGTGTCATGACAGTGCTGGTCCTGTTTCACCACACCGCCATCACCTACGGCGCCCCAGGCGGCTGGTTCTACAACGAACTGTATCCTTCGGCGTCGCCTTCCAGTTTTCTGCTAACGCTCTTCGTTTCCACGAACCAGGCGTACTTTATGGGTTTTTTCTTCTTGCTTGCCGGCTGTTTCACACCCGCTTCACTCGAACGCAAAGGTTACGCACGCTTTCTAGGCGACCGTTTTCTGCGCCTCGGCGTGCCGCTTCTCGCCTTCATCTTCATTCTCGGCCCACTCACGGCAGCCGAGGTTGCAGCACACGAAGGCAAAGGTTTCTGGAGTGTTTTCCCGTATCTCTGGAATCACGCGATCATCATCAACGGCCCGCTCTGGTTCGCCCAGGCGCTGCTCATGTTCTGCCTCGGCTATTGCGCATGGCGAGCCGCATTGGGTTCTCCGCTCTCGCAGTCCGCACGAACTCCGGCTCCGGTTCCCGCTTATTCGCGCTGGCTGCTCAGCGCCATTATCGTCGGTGCCATCAGCGTCGCCATCCGCCAGTTTGTTCCCGTCGGCAAGAATGTCATCGGCCTCCAGCTCGGATACTTCGCGCCCTACATCTTTCTCTTCGCCATGGGCATTGCCGCATGGCGCTACGATTGGCTGCGCCAGCTCCAGTGGAAGCAAGCGCGCCCGTGGATCATCACGCTAATCGCAGCGTGGCCGCTGTTGCCCATCAGCATCGTTATCGCTTTGCGCGTATTCGGTCCGGGGAAAGTCAACTTCGGCGGCGGTTTCACCTGGCCCGCAATCTTCTATGCCTTCTGGGATCCCTTCGTCGCGTGGGGTTTCATCACTGCATGGCTCCTGTTTGCGCGCGCATACATGAACAAGCCGTCGCAGTTTTGGTCATGGCTCAATCGTCGTGCTTATGCGGTCTACATCATTCATCCGCTTGTGCTGGTCGGCATCAGCCTGCTGCTGCATCCGTGGATCGCGCCCGCTCTTCTCAAGTTTGCCGTCACCGGCACGCTCACCTGCATCGCAACGTGGCTCATCGCCGATCCACTTGTGCGCATTCCCGGCGTGCGACGCGTTGTCTAGCGCATATTCTCAGCTGGACGCAACGACTCATGCGCAGACGATGCATACAACTTGCCCCAAGAGAGGCGCCATCTGACCTCCGAGGAGGATAGTTATGGCAACGAAGAAGGCAGCCAAAAAGAAATCAAGCTCGAAGAAATCATCCGGCCGCAAATACTCTCCATCCGCCAGCAAGAACGTAGAAACCGAAATGCGCGAGATGAAGAAGGGCAAGCTGAAATCCGGCCGCAGCGGCAAGAAGGTCACAAATCCGAAACAGGCGATCGCCATCGGCCTCTCGGAGGCGCGCAAGCAAGGCAAAAAGGTCCCGGCTAAAAAGTCGTAGACGCTTCACCTGCGGCATCACTGGCCGAATATGCACAAGTACTCGTTCGTTACAACTTCGCGCGCAGCTCGCCGTCTTCGACCTTCGCCTCAATCACCAAGCGTTTACCTCGGGATCCTCCTCATTTGCGCCGGTGCGAGGATCGAAAGCATATGCGTGCCACGGACAAACGACCTTCCCGCCTTCGATTGATCCTTCGCCCAGCGGTCCACCTTCATGCGGACACGTTCCATCGAGCACGCAGATCGCTCCATCCACGTTGGCCACGCACAGGGCACGACCCTCAACCGTGAACTCCTTTACGTTGCCTGCCGCAGGCAGCTCGCCCTGAGCACATATCCGCACAAACTCTGACATGACAATTTCTCCCGTCTCCTGCCGAACGCCTCGCCGGAACTGCGATAGCCCAATTAGCATAAATCTGTGCCGCTACTCGTGGGTAAGGAAAGATGAAGAAAGCGAAGTCCTTCGAAAAAGCCCGCGTGTCGTCTTCGGCGCGACCCGCGCCCAGACAGGGCTTGAACAAAACCGCTGCCCCGCCCACAGTCTCGGGCAAATGGCTGCTCACTGCCGGAGCCATCGCCATTACAGCCGCGCTGCTCTGCGCATGGGGTACATTGTGCATCCTCTTCTGGCAGGGGAGCTGGCAATTGCTCTATCACCCGACGTCCGCCGTGACCCGCACTCCCGCCAGCGTGAATCTGCCGTTTGAGTCCGTCGGCTTTGCCACCAACGCAGCCGGCGAACCGCAGTTGCGCGGCTGGTGGATTCCGGCATCGTCGCCAGCACAGTTCACAGCCATCTATTTCCATGGCGCTGACGGCAACCTGGGCGACACCGTAAATGCGCTTTCCCGTCTTCATGGCTCCAGGCTGAATGTCTTCGCCTTCGACTATCGCGGATACGGACAAAGCCACTTCGCGCATCCCAGCGAGGCGCGATGGCGCGAGGACGCAGACTCCGCTCTCGCCTATCTGACCGGAACCCGTCACATTCCCGCCAACGCAATCGTTCTCGTGGGAAAGGATCTCGGCGCCAACCTGGCGCTTGAAGTCGCCTCGGCCCACGCGGACCTCGCGGGTGTGGTGCTCGAAGGGCCGCTCGAATCTCCAACCGCAGCCATTTTCAACGATGCGCGTGCGCGGCTCGTCCCGGCGCATCTGCTGGTGAGCGACCGCTGGCAGACCACCACCGCGGCGGGAAATGTGCTGATTCCTTCGTTGTGGTTTTATTGGACGCCAGAGCGTAACGCCGAATCGGAACAGGACAAGCCCGAAGCCTACGAAAAGGTCCCAGGGCGCAAAAGCCTGGTCTGGCTCACCAACTCGCCCGATGAGCCGGGGCAGTTCGAGTCCGCTTTAAGTAGTTGGATCGACCAGCTACCGGCGATCGTCCGCTAATCAGCGCGGCATATCGCGGTGGACGGCCTTTACCTCGTAGCCGGCCTTTGCAATCCGCTTCGTCATCTCCTCGGCCATCATCACGCTGCGGTGTTGTCCGCCGGTGCAGCCGAATGCGACAGTCAGGTAGCTCTTCCCTTCCTTCACGTAGTGTGGCATCAGGTAGAGCATCAAGTCCGTGACTCTGCCCAGGAATTCCTCAGTCTGCGGAAAGCCTCTTACGTAAGCCGCCACCTTTGGATCGAGGCCCGTCTTGTCGTGAAACTCCGGCACAAAGTGCGGATTGGGAAGGAAACGCACGTCGAATACCAGGTCCGCATCCAAGGGCACGCCATTCTTGAATCCGAAACTCAGGCACGACACCAGCAGAGTCTTGCTCTGATCCTCGCGACCGAATCGCTTCTGAATCTCCGCACGCAACTCGTGAACATTGAACCGTGAAGTATCGATCAGGGTGTCGGCAACATTGCGAATGGAATCCAGCATCTGCCGCTCTTCCACGATCGAACGCGACACTGTCTCTGAACGCTTCAGGGGATGCGGTCTGCGCGTCTCAGAGTAGCGCCGCACCAGCACCGAATCCTGCGCATCAAGAAACACGACACGTGTGGGCAATACTCGCTTCACGCGTTTGATGATCTCGGGTAATCGATCGAAGGCCTGCCCTTCGCGAATATCCACCACGATCGCCGCGCGTTCAATGTCCTTCGACTTTTGCACCATGCCGGCAAACTCAGGCATCAGCTCCAGCGGCAGATTGTCCACCGCCTGATAGCCGAGGTCTTCGAATGTCTTGAGTGCAGAGGCTTTGCCCGCACCCGAAATTCCAGTCAGGATGACTAATTCCTTGGTCGAAGTTTTCGCTGTTCGTCCCTGCTCCGTCGATCGACGGCTGCGCACACCGGGGGTCGGACGAGGAGGAACCATGCGCTCATCCTACACCTATCGGCGCGCACACTAAACGCTTCAGACGTTACACGAAAGTTACATTTAGAGGTTAGGGAACTTCGACCAATTCCATTTGCCCATCGCGCCGGCGATGCAGCACATACAAGTCGCCCATCCGGTTGCGAAAGATCAGCAAATCTCGATCGCGGAATTCGGCGTCCTTGACGGCTTCCTCAATGGTCATCGGCTTCACGGCAATCGCTTCGCCGCTGGTCATGATGTGCGGTTCGACGATGGTAGTGCTGACCGGGAACGAGTGCACGGCGATTGAAGTTTTTACTTTCGCGCGAGTCAGCTTGCCGTTTTCCGCCAGCCCCTCAGGCTGCGCGCCGCGTTTGGGATGCGCCACTGGCGGTGCGGTCAGCACCTTGTCCAGTTTTGGCAGGCGCTTGCGCTCAAACTGGCGATCGCGGTACCGCAGCGCCTGGTTTTCGGCGTGCTGGATGGCGATGCGCAATGCCGCCTCAATCGTGTCGGCTTTGCCGGCAGCCTCGATGGTCTGCACTCTTGCCTTGATGGTCAATTCTGCAATCTGCAGATGGCGTTGCGCGCGAAACGTGATGCTGGCGCGCGCGGTTCTGCCCAGAATTCGGCCCACCCGTTCCAACCCTTCTTCGGCTTGAGAACGCACGGACTTGGGAATGCTAACTTGCCTTGCGGTGAACTCCACTTCCATGGTCAGCCTCCGCTTTTCCCCCGTCGCTGCCACTGCGCCGGAGAGACTCGGATTGTATAGCATTTCGCTGCCAGCATGAAATGCCCTGCAATCCACCCGTAGAGGAATTCTACGATTCCGGGCGTCCTCCCGGCGAGACTCAACGACTGGCTAAATTGCCAGTATTAGGTTTCACCTCGGTTGTGATCCCTCGGCCCGCGCCGCAAAAAGAGGCTTCGTTTTGGTGTCTCAGGTACAGTGACTCTTCCCCAGGTTCCGCGAAGATTTCATCAAAACTCCGTTCTACGCCAATAACGCGGATTCGCAATCGATCTCCGCTCTGGTCTTTATCGCCCTCTCTGCATCTACGTCTGGCACGGCAGCTCAGAAAGGAGAGAATCTGATGAATCAGCTCGATCATTTTCCTGCAATCTTTCGCGCTGTTGATCACACTGAAATTTTCGCTTCGCGCTTTGCAGCATAGACAGAATAGAATGTGCTCGATGGCCGCTCCCACCACATTGCCAACCTTGAAGTACGCCGACCAGGATGGCGAGCACTGTTTTGCTCTCGCGGCCGAGAGCGTCTCCATTGGCCGTTCGCCCGACCAGGACCTCGTACTCAAAGAGGCCTATGTTTCCCGACGCCATGCAATCATCACAAAGATAAATGGCCACTTTGAACTGGTCGATCAGAACAGTTCGCACGGAACATTCCTTAACGGCCAACGCATCGAAGAAGCCGCACTCAAAACGGGCGACACCCTTCAGTTTGGATCTCTGAACGCGGCCGCTTTCCGTTTCCTGATGCCCTCCAGCGTTACTGACAGCAGTTCGAGCGGCCTCGCATCCGATCTTCTTTCCGCACTCTCCGTTTTTGCGCCCACCGACAGGAATATCCCTCAGCCCGCGCGCGAAATTGAGAAGCTCAGCTTTCTGCTGAACGCCGCACGCCAGCTCAACGCCGGCGGCGCCATCACCGACATTTTCCACGCTCTGCTCCAGCTCTCGCTTCAACTCACCGGGGTTGAGCGCGGTTTTGTGTACCTGCTCGAAGGCGAAGAGATGCGCCTCGCCCTCGGCCTCCGTTCCAATGGAAGCACCGTCGAAGAAGACCCATCAGTCTCGCGCCGCGCCATGCAGAAGGCGATTGAAAGCGACTCGAAGTTCTTTCTCAGCGACACGCTTGCGGACGACAGCGCTTCGGGATGGGCAAGCGTCCTGGCCAACTCCATCCGCAGCATCTACTGCATCCCGCTGCGCAAACACATCTCGCCCGCCGAGCCCAATCGGCTGCTGGGCGTACTCTATCTCGATAGCCAGATTGGCGCCGGCAGTCTCAGCGAGATCGATCACCAGGTGCTCGACACGCTCGCAAACGAGGCCTCCACCCTCCTCCATAACGCGCTGCTGGCCAAGACGGAAATCAAGGCCCGTCAGGCTGCGGATGAACTGGCGGTTGCCGCCTCGATCCATTCAGGTCTCATGTCGATGACGATGCCGCGCATCGAGTACGCCGAACTACGCGCCCGCAGCCTTCCCTGCCACGCGATTGGCGGAGACTTCTACGACGCCATCGCGCTGGACGACAGCGTATGCGTTGTCATCGCCGATGTCTCCGGAAAAGGTGTCCCCGCATCAATCGTTGCCGCAACCTTGCAGGGCATCATCCACGCCCTCATGCTCACCGGCCAATCCCTGACAGAGATCGCGGACCTGGTGAATCGCTTCCTCTGCACGCGCCAGGTGGGCAAGTACGCCACCATGATTATTCTTAAGGTATTCCCCAATGGCTGTGTCGAATACATGAATTGCGGACACATCCCGCCTCTGCTGGTCACGTCCGCGGGAACACAATACCTTGAAGATGCGAACCTGATCGTCGGAATCATTGCCGAAGCGACTTATGAGTCGTCTCAATTGACCCTTCAACCCGGCGACCGCATTCTTTTGACGACGGATGGCATTACGGAAATCGAGGATAAGACAGGCCAGCAGATCGGAATTGAGGGCCTTGCGGGCCTGGCCCACCTGCCCAGCCTCGACTCGGTCATCGAACATTGCGCCAGGATCCAGGCTTCCAGCGAAGCCCAGGATGACTGGACGCTCCTGGATATTCGCTACACAGGAAGTAGCCTCGATCGAGGAAACTGGGAACTTCCTGGATCCACGACTACCATTCAGTCCTAGGCATCGCGTTGCCTGCGCTGGTGCGTGGAGGGGATATTCATGTCTTCGCGGTATTTTGCCACTGTGCGCCGGGTCAACTGGATGCCCTGATCCTGCAGCTTGGCAGCAAGCTGATCGTCCGTGAGCGGGTGGCGCGGATCTTCATCGTCAATCAGCTTGCGCACCTTGCGCTTCAGCAGCAGCAGCGGGGTGTCGGCGCCTTCCGGCCCGTTCGATCCTTCCGAGAAGAAGAACCGAAGCTCGATCACTCCCTGGGGAGTGTGCGCGTATTTATTTGCCACGGCCCGGCTCACCGTCGACGGATGAACCCCGATCTCCTCGGCTACTTCCTTGATCATCATCGGCCGTAGAGCTTCGATTCCCTGGTCCAGAAAATCCCGCTGCCGGCGCACAATTACCTCGCAGGTTCGCAGAATCGTGCTCTTGCGCTGCGCAATGTTGCGCATCAGCTGCATCGCAGAGCGGAATCGCTCCTTCACGTATTCCTTGACTTCCTTTTCAGTGCCTTCGGCCACCAGCATGCGCCGGTATCGCGAGCTCAACCGCAGGCTGGGCAGGTCTTCTTCGTTCATTGAGACCACCCACTCGCCGCCGCGCTTCGTAAACACCACGTCCGGTTCGATCAGCCGCGTCTGCTCGCGGTTGTAGAGCCTGCCCGGCCGCGGCTCGAGTGTACGAATGAACTCCACACCTGCATGCACCTCTTCCGGTGTCACGTGCAGCGCCTTTGCCAGGTCCTTCACATCCCGCTTCTGCAGAAGCTGGAGGTGGTCGTGCACAATCTGCGCTGCCACTTCCATCGATCGCCGGCGTTCTTCGAGCTTTGCCTCGGCCTCGGCTTTGAAGCTCCGGTGCAAGTCCACATTGCCATTCTCTTCGTGGTGCGCGTATACCTTGCTCAGTTCCGCCTGTTGCGCCGCAATCTGGATCAGCAGGCACTCGCGCAGATCCGCTGCTGCAATTCCAGCCGGATCAAGATGCTGCACCAGGTCGATGCCGCGCTTGATCTGGTCGATCAGAACATCTTTTGGCTTGTCCTGATTTTCCGCGAAATGCCCGAACGCCTCGATCAGTTCTTCCTGGCCCGCCGGAAGGTAACCGTCTTCGTCCAGGTTGCCGATAATAAACTCAGCCGCGATGGCCAACTCCGGCTCCAGCGTCAGAGCTCCCAGCTGCCACGCCAGGTGATCGGATAGAGTCGTGGGCTGCGAGAGAAAATTCTCGAACGAGGGCTTTTCGCTGTCTTCATACTCCGGCTGGGTGCGGTAGCCCGGATCAAGGTAGTCCTGAAAGTACGACCCAAAATCAATCTCGTTGAAAGGATCTTTGGGCTCCGCCGCGGGCTCCGTCGTTCCAACATCGAGCCGCTCCGGGGGCTGCAGATCGTGCTCCTGCCGGCTCGCCACTTCATCCAGCATCGGAACTGTTTCGTCAATCTCTTCCAGGACGGGGTTTTCCACCATCTCGGCATCGATCATCTCCTTCAGCTCGAGCTTATTGAGCGCAAGAACGCTCACCATCTGCATCAGGCCCGGCGTAAGGACCTGGCGTTGTGACACCTTCAAATTCAATCTAGGTTGCAACAGCGCCATACAAGGGACTCGATTCCCAATAGGACTAGCTCTAGTGTAATCGGGTAGCAAGCCCGATGCACGCCAACCCGCTTCCCGTTGCTCCCAGGGGACACTCCCGGTCCCCATAGTTCAGATCCGGGGCGCGCCGGAGAAATCCTCCC
The DNA here is from genome assembly GCA_963769345.1 of uncultured Acidobacteriaceae bacterium. GTDB lineage: Bacteria > Acidobacteriota > Terriglobia > Terriglobales > Acidobacteriaceae > Telmatobacter. The sequence goes on along the minus strand of CAVYLL010000010.1, from coordinate 563,854 downwards.
GCCGTAACAACTTCCGTCGCAATGGGTTACCCTGATCGACCCGATCTGGCTGCGCTTAGTTCAGCGAAAATCCTTCTCCCAGATAGATGCGCCGAACCTCAACATCGTTGCCCAGTTCATGCGGGGTACCGGCGCGGAAGATTCGCCCTTCGGCAATGATATAAGCACGGTCCGTTACGCTCAATGTCTCCCGGACGTTGTGGTCCGTGATCAGGATCCCGATCCCGCTCGCCTTCAGATCGAAGATGATCTTCTGCAACTCCAGCACCGCAATGGGATCGATCCCGCTGAATGGCTCATCCAGCAAAATGAAATTCGGCTGAATGCAAAGTGACCGCGCAATCTCCACCCGCCGCCGCTCGCCGCCCGAGAGCGCATATCCCCGTGTGGTGCGAATGTGCCCCAGGTTCAACTGGGCTATCAGGCGCTCGGCGCGCGATTTCCGCTCGCGCGTATCCAGCGCCTGCGCCTCCAGCACCGCCAGGATGTTTTCCTCCACCGTCAGCTTGCGGAAAACCGACGGCTCCTGCGGAAGGTAGCTGATGCCGAAGTTGCGCGCCCGCAGGTACATCGGCAGACGGGTAATATCGTTGTCGTCCACCATGATGCGCCCCGTCTCCGGCGCCACCAGGCCGACGATCATGTAAAAACTCGTCGTCTTGCCGGCACCGTTCGGCCCCAGCAGCCCAACCGACCTCGCCGCGCGAGATCTTCAGGTTAACTCCGCGCACAACCTGGCGACCCTTGTACGACTTGCCGATTCCCTCAGCGATCAGTGTTTCCATCTATCTCTCGGGCGTGTTTCAAGACGCCCCAACTACTTTGGCGCCGTCGTTACAGTCGTTGTCTTGCGTCCGTCGCCTTCGATACTGACGCTATCATCGCGACTATTGAAAATCAAAGCCTGCCCCGTCACCGTGCCGCGCGCCGGATCGGTCAACCGCGGCGGCGCAGCCGGCAGTCCCGGTCAGCACATAGTTGCCCGTGTCGCTTGTATAGACGAGTTGTTCGCCCGTTCCGCGACGTCCCTTCGGATGAAATCTCCACCCGGCCCGTTGAAGTCATCCGGTCCACCTGCGCAGCTGCGCCATCTTTTCCCGCATGATTCCCCGGCGGCAGCAGAATCAACTCCAGTTCATTCGAAACCGTCGTCGCATCCGCGGTGCTCGAAACCACGATTCCCGCCGCGCCTGCGCGCATCACCGCCTTCCGCTCCGCGCTCGAATACTTCAGATCCCCGCCGCGCACTCGAATCACCGACGGCCCGCTCTGCTTCTGTCGCCCCGGCCTGCCCGGAACGGCGGCCGTCGCACTCACCAGCACAACCTGCACCGGGTTCCTGCTGTCCTTCGTCTCAGCGCGACAGCGTCTGCTTTGTCCGGTCCAGCACAATCACCGGGGCAGCAACCGAATTCCCCTGCTGCCACAGCCGCGCACCGCCCTTGAACGTCGCCTCGCCGGTCGCGCGCCTCAACTCGGCCTGCTCGGCAATCACGTGCGTCGGCCCCTGCGCGCCGAAGTTCGCAGTTGCTCTTGCGCCGAGCCGTCTGTTCTCGGCCGGATTCGCCCCTTCCGGATCGCCTGACCACGTCGCCTTCACGTTGCCTTGCGCAAAGGCGTCGCCCGACTCCTGCGACACGTTCAATTTGTCCGCGGTCAGTTCCAGCCCTCCGTCCGTTACGCGCGGATTTCGAGTCAGATGCAGCAATTGCCCGGCATTGTCATAATCCGCATGTCCCGCCGTTGCCCGCAACACAGGTTGAGCAACGCCAGCCTTGGCTGGCGGCTGCTCGGTCAGCACCACATTGCCATCCACCGTGGCCGACTCGATCTGCATTTGCCTGCCCGCCGCGTTTCCGCCATTCGATTTGCATTCCCAGCCGCGAGTGCGCCTCAAGCGTGTCGCCGCTCATCGTTTGCTGCGTTCCGGTGGCCGTTGTCTCGGCAATCGCCGTGCGACCGCGGCCCATCAGTTTTGTCAGCGCGCCGTTTGCTCCAAACTCGCCTATCACATCGTCGGCGGCCAACTTCTCGGGCGCTATCAATCCGTTTCCATGCTGGCTCGTCGACTCCACAACAACACCGCCGGTGCCATGAATTGACGCCAGTTCCACCTTGCTCTTGCCCGCATTTCTGAAGGCAAGATCCGCCACGGGTGAAACCCATGTCCTACGCAGCGCGCAGCGGTCTTCCCGCAGAACTGGTCTCTTCATCGCTCACGATCTGCACTCCTCGTTCGAGGTGTGCGCTGCGCAATGCTCCCTTCCCCGCGAACACCAGATCCATGGTTGGCGACGTTCCGTGAATCTTGCGGCTCTTATTGTCCGAATCGATCGTCACACCGCCCTGCAAGTGGCCACGCAGCGGCTGGCTGTGCTCGTCAAAATCGAGAGTCCCTGTCGGAGCAGCCAGGCGGCCGCCCGTCGCTGTCATCAGGACGAATCCTCCATCTGCCTGGAGCCGGGCGGCCGAGCCGTCATCTCTGAAGTAGACTCTCGCCTTCTCCGCATTCGACACATCCGCGCGGTAGTGCAGCGATGCAGATTGCAACTCGCACATCTGTTCGTTTCGCACGAAAACCGCATGCTGCGCCAGGACCTTCACCAGATCGGCGCCCCGCTGCACATCCAGCTGCACCGCATGGTCGAGCACCAGCAACCCGTTGTGCTCGTCGTAATTCGCGCCCACCGCGCTCCCGCGGCCTTCGGCCAGTCTGAACTCCACCTTCTCCACGGTGGAGGCCTCGCCGGTGTCGCGGTCGAAGCTCAGGCCGCTCGTGTTCACATGAATCTCGCTGCTCGCCGCGGAGTGCGCTGCCGAAGTCAGCGAATTATTCTTCGCCGGCGCAATCAGCGCAGGGCTGGCGGTCGCCTTTGGTGCGATTGCCGGCGCCACGCTCGGCTTCGACAGCGTGATCTCTACCGGACCCACAGCCTTCGCGATACCGCTGTTCGGGTCGTATTCAAACTCATCGCCTTCAATTCGATCCACCCGGCTTCCATCTTCGGCGTAGAGCTCGATCTTGACGTTGTGCAGTTGCAGAAACACTTTCTCGTCTCTCTTCAACTGCACTTGCTTCGAGGCATGAATCTTGTACAGCATGTGCCCCCGTACTTCGTGTGTGTACACAAAGCCGTTGGCCTCTTCCTGGATGTTCAGGCCCAGTTTTTGCGGAAGATCCTTGCGGTTGAACCGGTTTCGGAACCTGGCGATCCCCAGAAACACGCCCAGCGCAATCACCAGCAGCACTCCAGCCACCAGCACCAGCGTACGCAGCCGCTCGATCGTGAAGTGCACCGTTCTCCTCAGTTCGTCAATCCCAGCCGGCCCGCCAGCCTTTGCGCCAGGCTTTCTCCCAGCTCGCTCCACAACAAACGTGCCGTCGCGCCCGACTCTTTCTCCAGAGCGTTGGTGAGCTCCACCAGTTGGCGTACGTTCTCTTCCACATGCCGTGCCGTCGTCGCGTCCAACTCGATCTCCTCATCGAGAAACGCCGCATCGCTGCCAAAGTCGATCCGGATATGCCCATCCTGTTCGTACGCGCCATCGTCGAATAGAGGTCCGTATCCCGTTACACGCACCAGCCGCGTCTCCCGCGCCCAAAGCGTCCGCCGAAGGGCCTCTCCCACTTCGCTGCCATCCTGAGCGGAGTGCAGCGGAGCCGCGGGGCCTGCTGCTGTTCCCGCGGGAATTTCGGGCTCCCACAAACTCCAGCCAATCTGAAACTCGTAGGCGTAGTCCTCGTGCAGCAGCTCCAGCGCATCCTCCACCGCCAGCCGTGGCTCAAGCCCGCGCTCTCCGTGCCCGAATACCTTCTGAAATACCGGCGACTCGCTCCAGTTCACCGGCCAAACCGTCGCCGAATACACGCGCGCCTCGCCGCCATGCTTCGCAAATGCCCCCAGCACGGCCGTCAGCTTCTCGGCCAACCCCGCCAGTCGCAGATTGGGGTACCACAGACTCAAATAAAGCGTGTCTGCCATCTCTATAGATTGTAGACGCGCGCCATCCCCACTCGATTCATCGCCAATCTGCGGTTCACCTCTTGCGACCATCGCCTCCCAACGCACATCCTAAGAAGCGAAGGAGCATTGATCCATGTCTCAAACCTCTCAAGCCGTCTCTGCCGCTGCCGCCGGAACCATCACCCTCGGCGATCTCAAAGTAAATCGCCTCGGCTACGGCGCAATGCGTATCACTGGCAAAGGCATCTGGGGACCGCCCGCCGATCACGCCGCCGCCATCGCCACCCTCCGCCGCGCCGTCGAACTTGGAGTCAACTTCATCGACACCGCCGACTCCTACGGCCCATACGTCTCTGAAGAGCTGATCGCCGAAGCGCTCGCGCCCTACCCGAATGGCCTCGTCATCGCCACCAAGGGCGGCTGGGAGCGCGTCGGCCCCGGCCAGTGGATCCATAACGCCAGCCCAAAGCATCTGGAAGAAGCCGTCGAAGGCAGCCTCAAGCGCCTGCGCCTCGACCGCATCGCCGTCTACCAGCTCCACATCCCCGATCCCGCCGTCTCCTTCGACGCGTCGATGGAAACCCTCGCTCGCCTCCAGCAAGCAGGTAAGATTCAGCATGTCGCGCTCTCCAACGTGACGCTTGAGCACCTGGAGCGCGCCCGCAAAATCGTCCCCATCGTCTCCGTGCAGAACCGCTACAGCTTCGCCGACCGCGAATGGGACTTCCTGCTCGACTACTGCGAGAAACACGGCATCGCCTTCATTCCCTGGGCGCCCCTCGGACAGAATCGTCAGGCCCACGACCTGCTCGACAAGGCCGCCAAAGAACTGAATGCAACGCCGCTGCAAGTGGCTCTCGCCTGGCTCCTCGCACGCTCCAAAGTCATCCTGCCCATCCCCGGCACGACATCGGTCGCGCACGTCGAAGAGAACATCGCGGCCGCAGGATTAAAGCTTCCGGATCAATTCTTCCAGGAGCTCTCCGCGTTCACCGCACCCCACGCGGTTCTCCGCTGAGCGAGTCCTCCATGATGCACGACCATGGGTGCCCCACGTCTCGCCTCTGAGACGTGGGAAACCGCAACCCTTGTGACACACCTGCTATCCTGCGCTGCATGAAGCACGCGTCCCTCACCATCACTCTCGCGCTTCTCCTCCTGCTCAACGCCTGCAAATCCGCTCCCAGCAGCGATTCCGCTTCTCCCGGCCCATCGGCGACTTCAGACCGCGCAGCCCCACATCTCGCTCAGGGAACCGGCTTCGACTACTACCTGCTCAATCTTTCCTGGTCGCCCGAGTTCTGCTACTCGCATCCCAACGCCACCGAATGCGCATCGCACTCCACCTTTGTCCTCCATGGCCTCTGGCCGCAGAACACCAACGGCGGTTATCCCGAAAATTGCTCCGACGCACCCGGCCCCTCCGATCCGTCATCCTTCAGCGATATCTATCCCGATCAGGGCCTGCTTCAACATGAATGGCACACCCACGGCACCTGTTCCGGCCTCAGCGCCAACGATTTCCTGACGACGGCGCGCACTGCCTACCGCTCCATCGCCATTCCGCCGACTCTCGCAGGTCTCACGTCGCAAACTTCAATGCCGCCTGACGAAATCGTCTCGCTCTTCACCCACGCAAATCCTACGCTCTCCAGTGACAGCATCGCCATCAGCTGCGGCCACAACTTCCTCACCGCCGTCGAAGTCTGCCTCGACAAATCCCTCCACCCCATCGCCTGCGGCCCCATCCGCTCCTGCCGCGCGAATACAGTGCGCATTCCTCCGCCGCGATAGTTGCAAGACGATTTTCATGGTCTCTGGGTGGCGCGACGCGCGATTAATGATTGCGGTTGCTCTTCGCGTAAATCCCCGCAACCATGGGTGCCCCATGTCTCGCCCTTGAGACATGGGAGGAAGCCTCAATTTGCAATAACGTGGGGTGCCCCATCCATGACGCAGTTTCACCGCGGCATGGGTGGGAAAGCAAGAACCGAAGCGATCAGACTAAGCGGTCACAATCTCGCTGAAATCCGCAATCCCTGAAAACCCGCGCAGCACGCCATCAATCAACCCCAGGTGCCGCGGTGCCCCACGTCTCGCTTCTGAGACGTGGGAAAGCAAGGAGCCGGAAGCTACCCTGTCACAATCTCCGAGAAATCCGCAATCCCCGAAAACCCGCGCAGCACGCCATCAATCAACCCCAGGTGCGCACCGCGCACCGCCGCATCCGGATCCAGCACCATCACCTTGTCGAAGAACGCATCCACCACTGGCCGCAGCGTCGCGATCTTCGCCAGAGCCTCACCGTAAGCTCGTTCCTGACGCAGCCTCGCAACCTCGGGAGCCAGCACCGTCGCCGCATCATGCAACTTCGCAGCTTCCGGGGACAGCGTCACCCCAGCGGGCGAACCGACCGCAAAGCCCTTCTCCGCCGCCTGCCGCAGAATGTTCTTGATCCGCTTGAACGCCGCCGAGACCGCCTCAAAATCCGCCGAAGCCCGTGCCGCCGTCAACGCCTCGGCACGCGCCATCGCATCGCGCACATCATCGGCATCCGCCGCCAGCACCGCGTTAACCACGTCATACGCAAACCCGCGCACATCCTTCAAATAGAAATGCAGCCGTTCGCGGAGAAACGCCAGCACCTCGCGCTCGTTCACGTCATCTGCCATCGCCGCGTGCCCAACTTCGCTCAGCTTCAGCGGCAGCTCCGACTCGGCAAGTATCTTCACAATCGCATTCGCAGCACGCCGCAGCGCAAACGGATCCTTCGACCCCGTCGGCTGCAGTCCAATTCCGAACATCGCCGCGATGGTCTGGATGCGATCCGCCAATCCAAGCAATTGGCCTTCGACAGAAACCGGAATCTCATCCTCGGTCGATGCCGGCGTGTACTGTTCATAGATCGCCAGCGCCACGCGCTCACCCAGCCCCTGCGCCCGCGCATACAGGCCGCCGATCACGCCCTGCAGTTCCGTGAACTCCTTCACCAGTTCCGTCGTCAGGTCCGTCTTCGCCAACCGCACAGCGGTCATCAGCGCCACGCTGTCATGCTTCGCCCCGGCCTTCGCGGCAACTTCAGACAACCAGGTCGCCGTCTCCAGATTCTCTTCCGTCTTCCAGTGATAGATGCCCAGTTCCTTCTGGAACGTAACGCTCTTCAGGCTCTCCACGCGCTCCGCCAGCGGAATCTTCTGGTCGAAGTCCCAGAAGAACCGCGCATCCTTGAACCGCGCACGCAGCACGCGCGCATTGCCATGCCGGATAATCGCCTGCCCCTCGTCATCGGCCCTGGTGTTCAGCACCGCCAGAAAATGCGGAGCCAGCTTTCCGTCCGCATCCTCTACCGCGAAATACTTCTGGTGATCGCGCATCACCGTCACCAGCACTTCTTCCGGCAGCGCCAGATACTCCGGCTCAAAATCGCCGAGAATCACCGATGGCCACTCGGTCAGGTGCATCACCGTCTCAACCAGCGCCTCATCTTCGCGCCACCGCGCGCCCGCCACCGTCCGCGTCGCCTTGTCCAGTGCCTTGCGAATCACCTGCCTCCGCTCTGCAACATCGACAATAACGCTGGCCGCGCGCAGCGCCTCGGCATATTCTTTTGCCGATCCGATCAACACCGGCGCATCCCCGTGCAGAATGCGATGCCCGCGGCTCACATTCGCCGCCGCAATCCCCGCAATCTCCAGCGGAACCACTGCCGCATCCAGCATCGCCACAACCCAGCGCACCGGCCGCACAAACCGCTCCGGCTTCCCCGCCCGCCAGTACATGTTCTTCGCCCAGTAGATCCCGAGCACTTCCTTCGGCAACTCGGCAGCCAGAATCTCCTCTGCCGCCATCCCCGCGCGCTTCACCGTCGCGCCCACATACTCGCCCTTGGCCGTTGTCACCTTCTCCAGCGCATCAACCGAAACGCCGGCCTTCTTCGCAAAAGCCTCGGCCGCAGCTGTAGGAGCGCCATCCTTGAACGCCACCTTCCACGACGGCCCGGTCAGCTTCTCTTCGACATCGGCCTGCGCCGCGCGCACGCCCTCCACCAGCACAGCCAGCCGCCGTGGCGTCGAGTAGGTCTTCACGCTCGCGCCCTCGTCGAGCAGCCGCTCGCGCGTCAGCAGTTCGTGCACGCGTCGCCCCAGTTCCGCCTCAGCCCCGGCAATCATCCGGGCCGGAACTTCCTCCAGCCCAATCTCCAGTAAAAAGTCAGACATGAATTCGATTCTTTCTCGCTAACTCGCTATTCAGCCACAACCCTCGGGTGCCCCATTCATGACACAGTTTTATCGTGGAATGAGTGGGAAATCACGATCCTCGACATCACGGCTCACGCAGCCTGCTGCAGCGCGTACGCCTTCGCCACGCCCACCGCCAGCTCGCGAATGCGCCCAATCACGCCCACGCGCTCCGTCACGCTGATCGCGCCCCGCGCATCCAGAATATTGAACAGGTTCGAACACTTCAGCGCCAGTTCATACGTCGGCAGCAGCGGAAACCGCCTCTTCTCCGCCGCGCGTCGCCTTCTCGCTCGCCATCAACTCATTCGCGCGCTTCAGCAGATCCTGCGCCTCGGCTTCGTACAGGTTGAAGTGCTCCCAAAGCCTCGGCACATCGGCATCTTCAAAGTTGTAAACCGAAAACTGCAGCTCCTCCGCCAGCCGCACTTCGCCGTACGTCATCTCCGCGCCCGTCTCCGGATCGCGCGCCCACACGATGTCGTAGATCGAATCCACATCCTGGATGAACGCCGCAATGCGCTCCAGCCCATACGTCAGCTCCGCGCAAATCGGATCCAGATCCATCCCGCCGCATTGCTGAAAATAGGTGAACTGCGTGATCTCCAGCCCGTCCAGCATCACCTGCCAGCCCACGCCCCACGCGCCGCCCGCGGGCCACTCCCAGTTGTCCTCTTCAAACTTGATGTCGTGCTTGCGAGATCGATCCCAATCGCCTCAAGTGATTGGAGATAGAGCTCCTGCACATTTACCGGCGGCGGCTTCAGGATCAACTGGAACTGGGTGTGCTTGAACAGCCGGTTGGGGTTCTCGCCGTAGCGCCCGTCGGCCGGACGCCGCGAAGGCTGCGCATAGCCAACCTTGTAGGGCTTCGGCCCCAGCACGCGCAAAAACGTCTCCGGCGCCATCGTGCCCGCGCCCACTTCCACGTCGTAGGGTTGCTGCAGCACGCACCCGCGCTCCGCCCAAAACCCCTGCAGGCGAAACAACAATTCCTGAAACGTCAGCGCTGACTTTTGATTTGAAGATGCTACCGAGCTGGAAGGCACAATCGATTCATCTCTTTCACTCGAACTAGGCCGATTTTATCAGTCCGCCCATATAGCGTTGCCGTGTTCCGCGTATCGCAACAAGATTCGCTCCAAGGGCACCGCACAGCTGCTCCATCCCCTTTGCTATACTCCTCCCACCCGACCAGGGAATGACAATGCCACCGCGTCCCGAGCCCGATGTGATCATTCGCCCTGCCACTCCGCAAGACGCTTCTGTCTGCGGCGATATCTGCTACCGCGCTTTTTCCGCCATCAACGCGGCGCACAACTTCCCCTGCGACTTCCCAAACCCTGAGACTGCCGTCGCCGTCATCCATGCGATGTTCAATGCGCCCGGCATCTATTGCATCGTTGCAGAAAGCGAAGGCCGCATCCTCGGCAGCAACTGCCTCGACGAACGCTCCATCATTCATGGCGTTGGTCCCATCACCGTCGACCCCGACACTCAGAATCACGGGGTGGGCCGCAAGCTGATGCAGGCCGTCCTCGATCGCTCCCACCAGCGAGGCGCCGCCGGAGTCCGTCTCGTCCAGGCCGCCTTCCACAATCGCTCCCTTTCCCTTTACGCCTCGCTCGGCTTCGACATCCGAGAGCCTCTCACCGTCTTCCAGGGCCGCACACGCGAACGCAGTATCCCCGGCTGCACTGTCCGCGCAGCCACCGCCGCCGACCTGCCTGCCTGCAATGCGCTCTCCCAGCGCGTGCACGGATTTGATCGCGGAGCAGACCTGGCCCACGCGATCCAGCAAGGTACTGCTCTCGTCACAGAACGCGGCGGACGCATCACTGCCTACGCCTCGCATCTTGCCTTCTTTGGTCATTCGACCGCCGAATCCAACGCCGACCTGCAGGCTCTCATCGCGTCGCTCGATTCGTTCGCCGGTCCCGGCATCCTTGTCCCATCGCGCAACGCGGAACTCTTCCGCTGGTGCCTCTCGAACGGCCTTCGCGTCGTCGAGCCCATGACCCTGATGTCGACCGGCCTCTACAATGAGCCCGCAGGCGCGTTTCTTCCCTCGGTTTTGTTTTGAGACTGCAACCTTACATCCGATAGAATTGCCGGGCCCATTCCTCGGAGGGACATTCGTATGCTTCCCATGCAGTCCACGATGTCTGATTTTCAGCTCACCATCGGCTCCATCTTTGAGCATGGTGTGCGGGTCCACAGTGAGAGCGAAGTCATCACGTGGATGGGTGATCACGCGCGCCGCTCCACCTTCCGCGAAGTGGGCGATCGCGTCCGTCGTCTTGCATGCGCACTCCAGCGCCTCGGTATCCGCCCCGGAGATCGCGTCGGCACCTTCTGCTGGAACACGCAGGAGCATCTCGAAGCCTACTACGCCATCTCGTCCATGGGCGCCGTCGTCCACACCCTCAACATCCGTCTCTTCCCTGACCAGCTCACCTTCGTCGTCAACCACGGCGCAGACCGCGTCATCCTTGTCGACGCGTCGCTCTACCCCGCATTTGCCCGCGTCGCGAAAGACCTTCGCACCGTCGAACACATCATCGTCGTCGGCGATGCATCCGGCCTTCCCGACCATCTCCATCGCTACGAGCAACTCCTCGCCGCCGAACAGCCCGAATTCACCTGGCCCGATCTCGACGAGCGCTCCGCAGCCGCCATGTGCCACACCACCGGCACCACTGGCGACCCCAAGGGAGTGGTCTATAGCCACCGCTCCATCTACCTCCACGCACTCGGTATCTGCGCTCCGTGGTGCCTCGGTCTCAACATCAACGACCGTGTACTCTCCATCGTGCCCATGTTTCACGCCAACGCATGGGGCATTCCCTACGCAGGCTGGCTTGCCGGCAGCGACTTCCTCATGCCCGGCCCCTTCCTTCAACCCGAACCGCTCTGCCGCTTCATCCGCGAGTGCCGCCCCACCATCTCCGCAGCCGTGCCCACCATCCTCGCCGGAATGCTGCAGCACGCTCTCGCGCACTCCGTCGATCTCTCACTCTTCCGCGTTCTGTTCAACGGCGGAGCCGCCCTGCCCCGAAGCCTCGCTCAGGGATTCAAGGATCATTTCAACGTCAAGGTTGTGCAAGGCTGGGGGCTCACCGAAACCAGTCCCGTAGCCGCCTCCGCGCAGCCACCTCGGCAATGCACCGCCGAAGAAGAAATCGACTGGACCACCAAAACCGGGCGGATTATCCCAGGCGTCGAACTGCGCGTCTGCGAAGGCGACACCGTTCTCCCGTGGGACGGCGAGTCCATTGGCGAATTCGAAGTGCGCGGCCCCTGGATCACCGCGTCATATTATGGCAACCCCGCGCCCGAGCGCTTTCATGACGGCTGGCTGCGCACCGGCGACGTCGGCCACATCGACGAGCGCGGCTACATGCGCATCACCGACCGCTCCAAAGACGTCATCAAATCCGGCGGCGAGTGGATCTCCTCCGTTGAGTTGGAGAACGCCCTCATCGACCATCCCGACGTCCTCGAAGCCGCCGTCATCGGCGTGCCCGACGAACGCTGGGACGAGCGTCCCCTCGCCTGCGTCGTTGCGAAGAACGGCGCGCCAATCGACATCGCCATCCTCCGCGCGTATCTTGCAAACCGTGTGGCCAAATGGTGGATCCCCGAGCGCTGGGCCTTCATCCCCGAAGTCCCCAAAACCAGCGTAGGCAAATACGACAAGAAAAATCTGCGAGCTCAATACGCCGCCGGTCAAATCAACGAAATCATCGATCAGAAAGAGCGGACAAAGAAAGAAACGCTCTCCGCCGACCTCGTCGGCTAAACGACATGTATTAACTGGGTGCCCCAGGTCTCGTTTCTGAGACCTGGGTGGGCGCATCAATTCGAAGGACCGTGCGGACCCCATCGATAACGCAATGCGGCATGGGTGGGAGAGCACGATCGTCAATATCCTCTTTGGTCTTGACCTCACCCCAACATCCGCCCCAGCATCTCCCCCGACTTCAGTTTCCGCTCCATATGCCGTTCCAGCGACTGCATCGCAAACCGCCGCAATCCTGCCCTCGCCTCCGCGGCCACTCCTCACCTGCAAATGCCCCAACCGGAGCCCGCAGCATCTTCAACGCCATCTGCCACGAGTCCGCCGATAGCTCGCTCGCATTCCCAGCACGATGCACGTGACAAAACAGCCCGTCTGCATACGCGTTGAAGCTGGTCTCGCCCGCCACCAGCGCCTCGCCGCAAGCCGTGCAGTGCGCGATGTCCGGCAGCAACCCCATCAGCCGCGTCATCCACAACGCAAAATACGTCAGCGGCATCCACGGATGCTCCACCGTCGTCTGCTCCAGCACTGACACAATCAACCGAAACACAGTCTCCTGCGGATCGTGCTCCGGCAACATCTCCTCCAGCACTTCGGCGTAGAAACTCAGCACCGTCAGCCGCGCCTGGTCCACCGGCGCCGACAGCGGCGAGCGAATGATCTCCAGTTGATCCAGCCTCACCAGTTCCTGCTTGGGCCGCTCCACAAACCAGGCCTTCGCCACCGTCATCGGCTCCAGAGCGCCGCCAAATCGCCTGCGCGATTTCAGCGCCGACTTTGCCACGCCCGTCAACTTCCCGTAGTCGCGCGTAAAAAAACTCACCACCAGGTCGGCTTCATGCACCGGCCACGTGCGCAACACCACGGCTTCTGACGTCAACACCGCCACGATCGTTCCTCATCCCTGTAAACGCACAAACGCGCCCGCCGCAGCGGACGCGTTTTGATCTCGCGCAATCGTCTCTGCGCTACAACCAGGCTACCGACCGAAATGCTCGGCGTTCTTCTGCGTAAAGTGTGCCCACTTCTCAGGCACATCGTCCTGCGCAAAGATAGCCGATACCGGGCACGCCGGAACGCACGCGCCGCAGTCGATGCACTCCACTGGATCGATAAACAACTGATCGGCCGCGCCGTGATCGGCTTCGTCCTTCTTGGGGTGGATGCAATCGACTGGACAGGCGTCCACGCAGGCGGTGTCCTTGGTGCCGATACAGGGTTCTGCGATTACATAGGCCATTCTGATTTCTCCGACAGAGTTGAAGTCTCGACGCTGATAGTAGCACACGGCCCCGATGCCTGACTCCAGCCCCGCCCGCCGGCGTTTTGCCATGCGGGAATCGCTGGTTAACTCCAGCGAGCCGCAGTCTCCAGAAAGAATGGGTGCCCCATCCATGACGTAGTTTCATCGCGACATGGGTGGGAAAGCACAAACCTGGATGTCCTTCGAATCTGAGACCTCGGGAAGGAGCCGAGCTTATCCAATCCCTTGGCCAGCACTTCGCCTCATCGCCGCAAACTCCTCCGGCGTAGGAATCGGCGACAACGTCCCGTCCGGCAAACAGATCCTCAAACATCCCCACCAGTTCGTCGTGGATCAGCCCGTTGGACGCCAGCACTTCGCGGCTGTCCAGCCTGAAAGCCCCTCCGGCAAAATCCGACACCCGGCCGCCGGCCTCGGTCACCAGCAGAACTCCCGCCGCGGTATCCCACGGGTTCAGGTTGAATTCCCAAAACGCCTCCAACCTGCCAGCCGCAACATAAGCGAGATCCAGCGCCGCCGACCCTGCCCTGCGTACTCCATGCGACCGCAGCGTGAACTCATGGTAGAAGTGGATATTCGGGTTCTGGTGCCGCTTTCGGCTCGGAAATCCTGTCGCCACGAGCGCTTCCGCCAGTGTCGCCGTCTTCGACACCTGCAGCGGCTTGCCATTCAGCGTTGCGCCCCGTCCCCGCTCAGCCGTGTACAACTCATCCCGCATCGGGTCGTAGATCACCGCCGCCTGAATCGTTCCATCCTCATCCGCCTTCAGCGACGCGCCGCGCTGTTCCAGTCCCAGCGACACGCAAAACTGCGGAAACCCATGCGCAAAATTGGTCGTCCCGTCCAGCGGATCGACGTACCAGCGAAACTCCTGCTCCATCCGCTCCCGCGTGCCCTCTTCGCCATAGATCCCGTGCTCAGGAAACGCCTCGCCCAGCCGCGTCCGGATCAGCTTTTCCACCGTCCGGTCGGCCACCGTCACCACATCCACGTCGCCCTTGTATTCGGTGGCAACGCCCTCTGCAAAAAACTCGCGCAGCCGCGCCCCCGCCTCCCGCGCAATCTCCGCGGCTTTCGGCGTCCATGTCATCCTGGTTTTAGTCGTTTCAGCAGCCGATTCGTTCACTCTCAAGCCTTCGCGGGCGATTCCACCCCATTGCGCGGACCGCGGCGCTTGGCTGTCTCGGTGATCGTCTCAACTCTGGTGCTTGTAGATGAACAGGTTGGGTTTGCCTTCGCGCGTCAGCCGCAGCATACCGTCATCGAAATATTCAATCCACCCGCGCACAACCTCGCCACCGCGCAGTTTCACTGCCACAGGAACCTGCCGCTCGCTTAGCGAACGCAGATAGAGCGCTTCTTGTCCCGTTTCGCCCGGAGGAGGAGTTTTCGCGTGTCGCCGCGTAGGGATTCCAGGAGCCATAGTGCCATTTTAGATGCAAGAAGCACTCGCCATGGTTGGGAATTTGTGAATCCCCCTCGGCTCAAAGGTCGCATGCCCAACCCGTCGCCCACTCGCTCCACGGATTTATCCCAACGCCCGGCGCTCAAACCTTAACTCGGTGCCTCGTCGATTCTTTCAGTTCTCGCCCAAGTTGGCCGCGCCCTTCGTCAGTGTGATCTGCTGCTGGTCCGCTGCCGCCACCTTCTGATAGAAGTCGTGCAGACTTCCGTATTCGTCTGGCCCCAGAATTGTGTAGTTGTACACGAGCATCCGAACCACATGCACACCGTCGGTGCCGCCGCTCGTAGTAATCGTAAGTTTAGCGTGATCGGGCCAGTTGACCGCATTGGGTTTGGAATCTACTTCTGCTCTGTAGCCTGCCGGCAATCGATACGTCACATCGTCCCGCTCCGTCCTCGGAAAGTGCAAATCCACGGGAATTGTTCGCTTGTCCTGAGCGACAAAGGGATGCTTGCTCTTCACCTCGAAAAATGACCCCGTTACAAAGACGTGCTTTCCCGTCACCGTTCCCAGGTTTCCGTTCACGCGCACACTTGCCGTCAGATTGGAATCGAGGTCCGCAAGTCCCAGGAAATTTTCAAATTCCGCCTGCACACCTTCCGGCAGATACCCATTGATCCACTCTTTGAACCGTTTCTTAACCTCATCCTCATCATTTTCCAAAGCGATCTGACGCCAATAAATGGACTCCTGACCCTGCATTACCAGGCGAATCGTGCCTTCCACTGCCCCCGACGAATCCATTGTGAGATCCGCAGTTCTAGTGATGCTCGATGACTTGTAGCTGAGCGACGGAGTGGTCACGATCGCTGCCGCCTTGTCTGTCAGCCGGAACCCAGTTGCCAGCGAGTGCTTCCAATGCAGCACTCCGAACGGGCACGCTTTCTCACCTGGATCGAGATACACTTCTTTCCCGTCCAGTTGCCCCACTGCGATGAAGTCGTCCATCTGACGCGAATTCAGAACACTCGAGTCGAACAGGGCGCGGCTTCTGTCCACCACGATCATCGACACCACGTTCAATCCGGCGGCGCGGCATAGCGCAACATAAAGCAGCGCAATCTCGTCACCATTCCCGCTCTGATCCCGCCATACATCCTGAGCATTGTGGATGTCTTTGATCTTCTCTTTTTTGCGCTCCACCTTAGTCTTCTCGCGCGTGAAGTCCGTGTTCTCAAGCTTCATCACCGCCGCGTAGATCTTCTGCGCCTTCACGGTTTCCGAGTCACCCGGCGCCACCATCTCTCCCGCAGCCTTCTTCAACGTGCCCGTAGGGTTGGTGAAATCGTGCACGAAACTCGCCCACACTTTCCCCGCCGCGTCCCAGTATTCCTGTGCCGTCCTGAAGTCTGTGCTGAAAAACGATACCCGCCACTTGAACGTATTCAACGGCGGCATCCAGTCCTCATCTGGCAAAGGGGCCACGTCATTCAAATCGAGCGTGTAGGTGCCCTTGCTGTCCACCACCTTCGCGTCGCCACCCAGGCGTGCCACGTAACTCGCACCCCAGGAACCAAGCGTTCCCCGTTTGAAGGAATAATGCGCATGGTGCATGAACATATCCTGCTGAATGAACCAGGTTGGAGAAGGGGCGAAACCGTTGTATTTGAATTTCACCCGGTATTCCAGGATGCTGCCGACCTCCACGCTGGGAAGTGTGAAAACCAGCGAATTCGTTTGCGCATCCTTGGCCTTGAATTCCACCAGGTCGGTTGGACTATCAGTTAGCGGAATAACAACGCCATCCTTGTGAATTGTGCGCCCCTCGACTTCATACTTCGTGCTCGGATCGTGCGAAAAACGCAAAGTGGCCCGCTCTTTGCCCTTTTCAGTCAGAATCTTGACGCGCTCGTAGTATGTGCGAGTGCTTACCGTGCCGTCCTGATCATCTGCGAGGCTCAGATAGACGGCATGAGCCCCCGGAGCCTTGGCGTCCGCCGTCATTTGCAACTCTTCTTTGGTTGGGTCCTGGAACTGTCCCCACGCCGGCGCAGTCAGTGCCACGCCCAGCCCCGCTACTGCGAGCCTCGCAAGCTTCATTCGCGACATAATCCCTTGATCTGCTGCCCACTTCACGTGAACAACAGCTTCAGTTCTCACTCCAGGAAAGCTGCAGGTATTTTCTCCGAAAGACACACCTGCTCGCCACCCGAATCTTCGCGGGATTCAAGAAATCGTTACCAAATGAGGAAATATTCTTTGGCGGGACCAGTACGCTTACCCGGGCCCAATTGCCCGAACATTCAGCCGCAGCGACGTTAGCGGCCGCCCTGAAAGGCGGCATTCAGCCGCGCCCTTGCATTCGGTCGCGCCACGGCGGTCGACTCCGCGGGAATCGGCTCTTTCACTCGGGCGGAACCAGGCTGCACTTTCAGTCGCTCTAAGAACTGGTCCATCTGCGCGCGCGTTACCCATTTCACGCGCAGCGGATTGCCATTCGCTGCAAGTGAGTCCTCTTCGCACAAAGCGATGGAGAACCCCACGCCATCCTTGCCGCACCGAACTACCGTCGCCTGAACGGTGAACGAGTGCATATCCTTTTCGGACGGAAGATTCGTTCGCTGCAGGGTGATCGGCATCTCGGTTCCCGGAATCCACCGCTCATCGGTGAGCAGGCAGAATCCCGTCAGGCTAATGTCCCCCAGATCGTAGGGCTTCGACGAAGACGCAGTTCCCAGATAACCCACCAGCGGCGGCACCGGTTGGCGTTCCTGCTTGCGCTGATCGGGAAACACACGCCGCAGAATGCGCTTGAATAACGACTCCGTCAGCAAACACTCCACCCGGCGAAGTTCGACCTGTTCGTCGTTCTTCTTACCGCCATCGCTTTCTCTGATCGCGGCGTTTCTCCTTGACGGCTCCAGCCATTCCGCATTCGAGCTCATTGGCATCCGAGTCCCCCGTTCCATATCGGAAGCCTATTCCGTCTCCCCTAAACCAAAAATCCATCGAGAGTTGCAACCGCTGTGGCTCATTCGATTCGAAACAGAGGTTACCGCCGCACGCCGCACCCAGCTCCAAGGTCACGTGCTTCCCATCGCTCCAGAAGGCTCTTCGCTGCTCTACAACGCCGGAGCCTTGGTTGGAGCAGCGCTATCCGGGGGTTTCGTATCTGGTGCTTTCACCGGAGCAGCTTCGGCCGGCTTTGTCTGCGGCTGCGACGCAGCTTTCTGACGGCGATCGGCAGCCTTCTGCAACTCCTCCTGCTTCTTCGCTTTCTCGTCCGCCGCCTGGGAATCCGTCACGTAACGGAAAACTTGCAAACGACCCGGCTCCTGTTCGGTGGTGAACACGCGGTTATGTTTGTCGATGGCCACTCCACTCAGCGATTTGAACTGGCCCGGCAGCTCTCCATGACCCATGCCGACGTACGTCAGCAACTGCCCTTCGCGATTGAATACTTGCAGCCGGTCTTCCATCTGGTCGGCCACCCAGATGTGCCCGTCGCCATCGATCGCGATTCCCTTTGGACGCGACAAATATCCCGGCCCATCGCCGTGCTTGCCAAACTCGCTTACAAAATTCCCATCCGCATCGAAAATCTCCACGCGATTGTTCAGCGTGTCAGTCACGTACACATTCCCGTCTCCGTCGACGGCCACGCCCTGCGGCGCGCCAAAATCTCCCGGCGTCGTCAGAAAGTGATTCTTGCCGCCGGTCCCAATACGCCGCAGCAGCTTCAGCGAGTCCGCGTCGTACACAATCACCTGGTCCTGCTGCGTATCGACAACATAGAGAAAACGATTCGTCGTGTCGATCGCCAGCCCCACCGGATCCACCAACCCCTCCGTTACCTGGTTCTCCACCTCGTGCTTCGCATTGAAAATCAGAACCTTGTGCATCTTGCCGTCGGAGACAAACAGCCGGTCGTCGTCGTCGATGGCCACGCCGTTGATCCATCCAAAATGCGCTTCAATCCCGTTTCGGATCATCTGGCAGTCGCGCGTCTCAGTGTTGAAGATGAAAACCGCGCCCACCCTCTGATCGGCTACGTACACCATGCCCTTGGAATCAATCGCGATCCCATTCGGTCCGATCATCTGAAACGGAAAGGTCTTGGGATTGACCTTCTCCGTTTCCGTCTGCCCACCCGCCAGCCGGTCCATCCAGCTTGCCTTCGGCTTGCCGGTCTCCGTCGGGGTGTAATCGATCTTGGCCCCTGCAAAATAGTCAACCCAGTGGATACGCCCGATATTTGGCGGACTCGGCCACACCAGCTTCGTCGGGTCAAATCCAAACTTGCGCGGCCGCGCCTCAAGCACTGGCGCCGAATCGCCCTTCTTTTTCTTGCTTGCATGAGCAGCCAACGGAAACGTCAGCCCCACCGCAAGCATAACCAGAACAAGAAACCGGTTGCGGTTGCGAAACGAATTGAAGAGGAAGCGATGCATCTCAGTCTCCAGCTTTATTTCCCGGGTACTACCGTTTCATTCATATTGAGCCGGTTCTTGTGGCAGTTGTCGCAAAACGCCATGTTGTTCACCTGGTCTTTCACCAGTAGATCGGGCTGCGATGAAGCATGCGGCTGATGGCACGAAAGGCAACTGAGCGGCGTCTTTACCTTGCTTTGATTCGCTGGGTCCATCACATCCGCAACCGGGTGACCGTCCACCGGATGCCCCAGCCCGTAGCGCAGCGGCAGAATCGCAACCTTGTTCTTTACGTAGTAGTCATCGGGCAATCTCACGGTTCCGTTAAAGAGAGTCAACAAATGATTCGCTTCATCCTTCTGCGCGGCGGATTCGGGCCCGTGGCACTCCAGGCACAGCGCATTCCCTTTGGCCCGCAGCAAGTGATCGTTATCGCCGCCATGAGGCGTATGGCACGTTGAGCACCCCTGTGCGAACGCCGGCTGATGATGCACCGACTTCTTGCGCAGATCGTCGATGTCGCTATGGCAGCCCAGGCAAATACTCACTGAATCCGTCTTCGGCAATCCCGGCTGGCTGCTGGCATGCGGATTGTGGCAATCGGTGCAGTCGCCCGCCGCGCCCGGATGTGGCACCTTGGCTGAATCGATCTGCTTGGCCTGGTCGGCGTGGCACGTTACGCACAGTGCCTTCACATCGGTCTGCACCAATACGACTTTTCCGTCCTTCGCCGGCTGGTGGCAGGTGTCGCAACCATTCCCCTGGAACGGCACGTGCTGGAACTTCGCCATCAGCTTCGGCGAGTCCGACTGGTGCGGGTCGTGGCACTGCACGCAATTCGCCGTACCGAAAGGCTGATTCGAGTGCTTCTTCTGAAGATCGGCATCCTTCGGATCGTGGCAGTCCACGCACAGAGCCGGAGACGCCTTGGTCAAATTGAATCGATTCTCCGCCGTCGGCTCGGCGCCCGTCTTATGCGTCAGGTGGCAGGTATCGCACCCCATGTCGAGTGCCGCATGCCGGCTGCCCTTGTCGGAAACATGCAGCCCTGTCTTGTGGCAGCTCAGGCAGAGATTTTCCTTCTCGTCGCCCGATTCGGCCTTAACCAGTTGATTCTTGTTGTCGCTCGAGTGCGCGTCATGGCACGTCAGGCAATCGCGCACTGCCGGCGGATGCACCGTCCCCTTGATATCCGCGGCCTTCTTGTCCGCATGGCAGGTGATGCAAAGTGCAACCGGCGTGGCGGTAATCAGCTTCACCCGCGTCACATCCTTATTTACGCGGATTTCGTGACAGCCCAGGCACCCTCCCTGCATGGCCGAGTGGACAAACTTGTGCTTCGCCTTGTCGTCGTGGCACTCCAGGCACTTCTTGGCGTCTGTATTCTTGTCCAGCGGAACCGGATGTACCGCCGCCGTCGCCCGCATCGCAAGCAGCATCATCAAACCAACGCAGGCCATGCCGCCCAGCCGGGACCAGCGGCGCTCCTGGCCGGCAACCACTCTGGAAAACCATGCGCGACGAGGGAACAATTTCATAGAGTCTCTTCACCACTGCTTCTTGCACGAATGTTGCCGTAACCCGCAACGACGTCCGCACATTCCAAACCGCGCCCAACTTTCTGCGCATCAGCAGGTTCGCTGGTCTGATTACAAATCGAATCGGAACCTATGACTGTGATTTAAAACACACCATGGGCGTTCTGCCTCACCTTTTCGGCCAAATCCCCCACTCTCTTATCACTTCGCCCACCTGGCGTTCTCCGAACCCAATGCGTCAAATTCCCGCGCTCCGGCTCTCCGGTTGCGTGATTTAGCCCACACCAGCCGCCGCCCGCATTGAGAGTCAGCCGCTTAAGTCTTTTCCGTCTCAAGATTTACACTTCCGCACCTTCTGGCGCATCACTTGCATATCCACAGATGGAGACGGGCAAGACTCCGCGGACAACTACGCCGGAATTCCTCCGCCTGGTGGCGGTTTTGCACCGACCCGGCGCAGCATCTCCGCACGGTCAATGTCCCGTCCTGTTGAGGATTCGCTGCGTGAATCAGGTCAGGGTCAACTGGCAGATCAAGGCGATCCTGCCGGTAGTCTTCGTGCTACTGGCTGGATTGCTCTTTTTCACCATTGGCACCATTACACTGCGCGAGAACGATCGCGACGCCTTGCTTCTGCTTGCGGGGGCTGGAGCCGTCATCGTCTGCGGAGTATCGATCAGCGTGCTGGCGTATCTTATCCAGCGCCCCATGGTCGAGCTTCAGGAGAAGATGGCGATCATTGGCGACGGCAATCTCGACGTCGCCGTCAGCTTTAGTCAAAACAACGACGAAATCGGCGACCTGGGCCGAAATTTTAATCGCATGACGCAGCAATTACGCGAAAGTCGTAAGGAGATTGAGACCATGCATCGCACACAGATGTCTCGCGCCGAACACCTGGCCACGCTCGGCGAACTGGCAACCGGCTTGGCTCACGAAATTCGCAACCCGCTCGCCGGAATCGCCGGCGTCATCGATATCATCGGTCGCGATCTGCCCGAGTCCAGCCCCGCCCGTGCCATGGTCAAGGACGTCCGTCTCGAAATCAACCAGATCAATCGCATTCTTACCGACCTTCTCGAAACCGCCCGTCCCCATCCGCCCCGGATGATGCGCAGTAACCTCAACACCACCGTCGAACACGCCGTCATGCTTGCCCGGCAGCAGGTCCTCAGCCGCCCCATCAAGATCGAACTCGAAGAAGCTCCGGGACTTCGTGAAGTTGAACACGACAGCGATCAGATACATCAGGTGATTCTCAATCTTCTGCTCAACGCAGTGCAGGCCATCGACGGTCCCGGCGCCGTAACCGTCGCCATCAGCGCGAAAGAAGACTGCGCCATCATCACCGTCAGCGATACCGGCCGCGGCATGTCAGACCAGCAGATGTCCCAGATCTTCCGCCCCTTCTACACCACCAGGAGCAAAGGTACCGGTCTCGGTCTCTCCCTCGTCCGCCGCATCGTCGAAGAACACTTCGGCCAAATCGAAGTCACCAGTAAACCCGGCCAGGGCAGCACCTTCGAAGTGCATCTGCCTTTCGCCGCCTCCGCCGTTCCCGTAGAAGCGTGATGATCCTCAATCTCCCGCTGACGCCGCACTGCGTTGCGCAAACAACTCGCCGTGTCATCTTGAGCGCCGCTAAGTTGAAAGATCTGCAGTTCCCGTTCGTCCCAGGTCTCGCCTGAATCCCAAGCCTCAAAGTGAGTAAAGTCCTGCTGGACGGTGACTCTCCCTGAGCAGAGCGCCGAACGTTGGAGCGATCATCGATTTTCGAGAAATCGATTCAATCGAGCCAAGACTGCATTGCCTTCCTCGAACGAATGACCAGTTCGGGTATGAAATTCCTCTTCTCCGAGTTCCTGCAATGTGAGAGCGAGTGCATTTCGGAATACCGCAGCTTCCGTCGATGTAATGGTTGCCTTCCCGCCTTCGCTGGATCGCAGCCGATTGGCAAGCGATCTGAAAGCTTCTGGTGAAGCACCTACTGTCGCATTGAAGTCCTGCACCGCGAAACCGTTGACGACCTCATTCGAGACGTTCCACGCAAGCAGGTCGACCTCGTCTCGGCTTAGCTCCACAGTGGCAATCATCATCTCGTGTACCGCAACGATTGTACTTAGTTTCGATTCCGAGCGGGTGGTGGGCTATCCGGAAATAACCCCCGTTTTGCCGTTTCGGAGTTACTTCCGGATTGACGGTAATTCGCCCGGAAGTCTGAAACGTGATTCTCAATGACTGGCAAGCTGCCGGCCTCAACTTAGTGCGACCGGCAGCGCGAAGATTCATTCACTGCTTCAGGGCGACTTCAATGGTTGGTGCCGGGGTTGCGTTGCTCTTTGCCGACTGCAACTTGCTTTTGTGTTGAACAGCCATATCGCTGTGCAAGCTCGTTCCGGCGATCCACACCTGCGCTAGGTATTTCTGCGTTCCGTCCTGCTGGAAGACCATTCGGCCGCGGGTCTGAATGGCTTGACTTGCTTCTGGCCGGACCATCAGAACCTGGGTCTGATTTGTGGCGATGTTGCGCAGACAAAGGTAGCGATCCGACAGCAATTCAACCCTGTAGGAACCGGCCGCCACATTCTGGTTGTCGGCCGAAAACGCGAAGGGGATGGTGACAGACGCGGTGGTTTGAGCTGAGGCGTTAGCACCTGCGCAGAGCAGGCCGGTCGCCAGGGAAAGGCTGAGAATCAGATTCGGAAGGTTTGCGATGCGAGATGTCATGGTGGTTCTCCTTTTTTGAATTTGCGACCGCCGGTGGCCGGCACTCGCTTGGTATGTTTCGGACTTTGCGCCTGCTCTCGGTTTCGCGCCATGCACTGGAAATAATTCCGCAATCATCTGCGCATGAGGTCCTAACATATTGAGGAATAGCTATTTATCCGAGGTGATGCGTGAGGGGATTTTCGCCTCCACTGCATAGAAGGCGTGCTACACTCCACGTCATCAGCGGCGACAGGAGTTGAATATCTTGGCGACCCGCGCCAACACAGATCGAACCTGGCGTTTCGGTGTCTTTGAAGTGGACACGCGGCGACTTGAGTTGCGCCGCAGCGGCACCGCAGTCAAGATGCGCGAACAGTCCTTCCGCATCTTGGTCTACCTGCTCGAACACCCCGGCGAGATCGTCACCCGCGAAGAACTGCGCCAGGTGCTTTGGCCCTCCGACACGTTTGTAGACTTCGACCACAGTTTGAACACAGCGGTCATGAAGCTGCGAGACGCACTCTGCGACTCAACAGAGGCACCGCTCTATATAGAGACGATTCCCAAACGGGGTTACCGGTTCATCGCTCCGGTGTCGGAGGCACCGGAGACTGTGAACGGACTTGCAACTGCTACCGGCACCTCGTCTTCCTCTTCCTTGGATCAGACCATGCCGGAAACTGAGGCTGTCTCGTCAACATTCGCGAACGGAGAGATCGCGGAGGACGCGCCGAATCCGCTGGGGCAGATCGACCGAGAGGCCGGCTATCAGGGAAAAAACGGGAAGCAGACAGATGCGAGGCGCAACAGGCTATGGAGGTGGGGGTTGTTATCCGGCGCCATCCTTCTCGTCATGGGCCTCGCCGTCGCAGTCTGGTACCTTGCGCCGCCCGTTGCCGCCGTTGCGAGTCACCGAGATATACCCAGATCACTCACGACGGCCGCCCCAAGGACATTGCCGGAACGGACGGAAACAGGCTCTATTTCAATAGGGAATACGACCCGCAACGCACTGCTCAGGTTGCGATATCCGGAGGAGAGATCGCGCAGGTGCCAGTGGCGTTGCCGCTTCCCTCGATCAAGGATGTTTCGCCGGACGGGTCCACTCTTCTCGTTGCCTCGTACGATGGAGGTCATGGGAGCCTATGGAATGTTGAGGTTCCAGCAGGCTCGCTCCGTCGTCTATTGACAGACACGTCGGTGGTCAGTCTCCGCAGCCTGGTCCCCTGACGGGAAGTCTGTGGTCTACAGTCGCGGAAACGGAGACCTCTATGTCATCGGGAGCGATGGAACAGGAACTCGCAAACTGGCCGCTCTGGGCGGCTTGCCAGACGCACTCAGTTGGTCGCCGGACGGCAGTAAAATTCGGTTTTCCTGGGACAATCGGCTTTGGGAGATGTCGTCCGACGGATCGGGACTCCACCCGTTACTGCCGGGCTGGCGCCCCTCGTCCTCGCAGTGCTGCGGCCGTTGGACTCCCGATGGGAAATTCTTCGTATTCCTGTCACGAGGCGCTCTCTTTAACCATTACAGCCATCGTCCCGCAAGCCAGCTATGGGTTCTTGATGAGCGTCGCGGACTTTTCCGGCGGTCGCCCACCGAGCCGGTTCAATTGACTTCAGGCCCAATCCGCTGGAATAACCCGATTCCCAGCAAGGACGGGACAAAGATATTTGCCCATGGTGTCATCCTGCGAGGCGAACTGGTTCGCTATGACGCGCAGTCCGGTCGGCTCCAACCCTACCTCGGAGGCATCTCGGCCGAATTTGTCACTTTCTCACGGGACGGTCAGTTCGTGGCGTACGTTACGTTCCCTGAAGGCATTCTGTGGAGGGCTAACCGGGATGGAAGCCAGCCCGTGCAACTGACCGATACTCCGTTGTATCCCTTGAACCCCAGCTGGTCGCCGGACGGCTCTCAGATACTATTCTGCAGCTATGACTCGAAGGGGCTGAGAGCTTACGTCATTTCCTCCCAAGGCGGTACTCCGCGTCCTCTTCTCCCGGAAGACAGCGAGGCACAGAGCGATCCGGGCTGGTCTCCTGACGGACACAAGATTGTCTTTTCTACGCTGGCAGAAATAGGTAATTTCAACTCCGTCTTGCGGGTTCTCGACCTTGGGAGCCACCAGATCACGACACTCCCCGGGTCGGAAGGCATGTGGTCGCCTCGATGGTCACCCAACGGCCGCTTCATTGCGGGGCTATACACCGGCCCCGCTGGAGGTATGAAGATCTTTGACCTTGAGACGCAGAGATGGTCGGTAGTGCAACCAACGGAGCGAGTGCGATTTTCCCACGTGGTCGTCGGATAGCCAGTTCATCTATTTCCTGCGCCCTTGGAGATGATCCGGGCGTGTTTCGAGTCCGCGTTTCGGAGGCAGCGCGGAGCGGGTTGTGGATCTGAAGGGATTCCGTCACACAGGGGCAGTCACCTTTTGGATGGGCCTCGATCCGCAAGACACTCCGATGTTGATTCGTGACGTGGGAACGGACGATATTTACGCGCTCACACTGGAACAAAAATAGATTCGCAGAGCAGGAGCGCCCCCTCGCAAACACTTTCGTGCTCGTGGATAAACGAGTTCGAAGGGATTGGGACCCTCTGCTCCTGCATTGGCAGTTGACGCATAAATCGCAAATGCATTCACCGATGCGTCGATTTAGTACTGATGTCGGACCGCCGATCTGTGCTTGAGGATCTTCGGACGACACCCACAAGCTGAGTATCCATCGCGACTACTTCAACCCTAAATTGCGGTTCGCTGGAGGATTGTGGGCAACCCGGAAGTAACCCGTTTTGGGGTGGCTTTCTGGCTGACGGTCGTGCATTTATTTCAGATTCACGATCTCGTTGCAGCTCAGTCCAGCTTCTTGCCGGTGTAAAGAGTGATGCACCATGCAACAACCGCCCAGACGCCCGGGAGAGCTGTCAGTATCAACGAGAAGGTCAGTCCGGACTTGTAGAGAACGGTTCGCGGATTGCCACGATAAATCGTGGTGTCTACTACCCAGCCAAGTGAATAGCAGAGATTCGCAAATATGCCATAAATGATCGGGCCGATGATCATCATGAATGGCTCCTCGAAATCCACGCCGGGCTTCACAGCCAGTGAGCCGACGAAGAGAACAAGTACCCATGTGACCACGCCCACACCGCCGACCAGCAAGTTGTATCGGAGTCGGCGGCTCTCCCACCATTTCACGATGTCTCTACGACTGTAGATTGGACGAAGTGAATCGGCTGCATCTGTCGACATGCTGCAAGTATGCCGCTTGCACCGAGGTACGTCCAAATTTCCGGTTAGGCGGTGATTCGACCGGAACTCGGAAGAAGTAAAATCGTCGCGCTCAGGGAGGTTTTCGAGCAGCGTCGATTGGAGTACTCGACCTACCCTTCCAACCAACCTTCAGGTGTGCCGGATTGTAATGCAATTTTTGGGACACGGTTGCGCCTGTCAGAAGTCGCAGTTTCCAACATTCACCAGAGCGTTTAACTTGTCTCTGGACGCTTGGTGGTTACTGCCAGGCCCTCTAGTCACGCAGTTGTTTGGGGGTGAACATGGATGCGCTTATCACAGGTGTGATCGCGCTCGCGTGTGTCTTTGGCGGCGCATTGGTGGGTATGTTTTTTCGCAAGCGGGTGCCAGATGAATACCAGGGTTCCGATTCTAAGGACGTTGTGAGGCTGGGGATGGGGCTGGTTGTTACGACAGTGGCGCTGGCACTCGGACTCCTGGTTGGTTCCGCCAAGAGCTTTTATGACACTCAAAACGCCGAGATGGCCCAGCTCGGCGCAAAATACATCATGCTGGATCGGATTCTTGCTTATTACGGGCCCGAGGCAGCCGACGCGCGTGCTGAGTTGCGCAGCGTACTGGCGCAGCACCTGGAGATGCCAGGGCGACTGATGGCCCCAAAGAGCTACATGGATATCCGGTCGGGTGTTCAAATTGCCGACACTCTCTTCGACAAAATTGACAGGCTTTCTCCCAAAGACGACAGTCAACGGTATTACAAGCAACAGAGCCTGAACCAGGGGATCCAGTTGGGCGAATTACGCTGGCTGATGTATGAACAGAATACGGTTCCGTTTCCAAGATTCCTGCTGGTCATGCTCGTCTCGTGGCTGATCGCGCTCTTCGTGAGCTTCGGAATCTTTGCGCCTCGCAATCCGTTAGTGCTGGCCGGCCTTTTCGTGTCCGCCACGGCAGTTTGCGGTGCAATTCTTTTGATTCTCGCGATGTATCACCCTACAGGTTTGCTGATTCGAATGTCGGATGCTCCGCTGAAGGCTGCGATAAAGCAGCTAGGGAGATAGTGACAAGCGCATTCCCGTCGGAAAAGATTGTATTTCACTCGCTCTAGTCCGTTCCGGGAAGATCGTGGCCAACCCGGACATAACCCTATTTTCAAGTAATGTGGGATAGTGATCCCAATCATCGATAATGATGCCGATGAGGGGAAGCATGCACATCCAACCCTTATTATTGATCAACGTTTTCGTCGTCCTGGTCATGTTTTCGATCGGATTGCGCGTCAGGGGCAGTGATTTACTCGACGTGATGCGCGACCGGAACATCCTGATTCGCACTCTCGTGGCCAACTGCATTCTGATTCCTGCGATTGGCATCCTGCTGGTTTCCATCTTTCCGCTCCCACACGACGCGATGATCGGCCTGTTGCTGTTGGCAGCGATTCCGGGAACGCCGATCGCAATGCAATTCACGAGCAGAGTCCAGACTCGATTGGCCTTTGCCGCCGGGATGACGGCTGTTCTGGCGCTCGTCAGCATTGTGATGACGCCTCTGGCGGTTGAAGTCTTTCCGCAGGCGGCAAGGGATAATCAGCGCCCGCTTCTGTCGCTGGTCAGCGTGATTTTCGCGTACATTGCGTTGCCGCTGTGTGCGGGACTGTGGGTTGGCCGTCGCGCGCCAGGGATTGCGCCGAAGCTGGTGCTGCCGCTCGTGATCGTCGCCAGCGTTGCCTTCAGCTATGCGATGTGGGAGACGCGCGTAACACGCAGGGAGGCCCTTCTCGCCATTGCCGGGCACGGAACCATCCTGTCTCTAGCCCTCTTGTTCCTCTCGTCCATGCTCATCGGCTGGATGATCGGTAAAGATGCCGACACCCGGCGTGTACTGGCAACATCCACAAGCATGCGCAACATCGTCATCGTGCTGTATATCGCTCGATATTGCTTTTCGGGAACCGGCGTTTACATGATGCCGCTCGTTTACCTGTCCATCATGGTACCGGCAAACACGCTCTTTTATCTTTCCTTTGAGGTGTGGCGTCGATTCCACCGCCCAAAACACGCGCAGGCGACGTGAGACGGCACGAGTTGATACCGTGCGCTCGACTGGGCTGATTCCGGACTGTAATTTCCGGGTGCGGTAATCCGCCAACAATCGCATAAAGCGGCTGATGGACTTTGCACCTCCACGATCACCATAGGTGCCATCGCGACCCACTGCGCGGGTTTGCAGGGGGTCGATAGCGGCGATGTTCATACTTTTGTTCTGCATCCTGCGTCACTGGTGAGCTGGTTGATGCGTTTTGGCTCGGCTCGGCGTGTGGCTGGCTTTGACTCTTGCTCGCCGCCAATATGGCGTTTAACGCCTGGTCCGATACACCAGCCTGTTTCATCAGAATCAGTGCTTGCGGCGATGTATCGAGCATGGTAGGTCCGTGCTGGACTGCGAGGATTATCGTTTGATCTCCGATTCCAGCGTTTGCCATTCTAATCAGGTCTGAGTTCGTGACTGTGGTTGGATTGGATTGGCCCCAAAAGGCCTGACAAAGTGAATGGCAGAGAAGGAGCACTGCAAGCTTTCTCAGCATGGTGTAGCTCTCCTTGACAAGATCGAACATCTACGCGCCCGTTCGTTACTGGCGAAGGACACGTCTTCCCCGATCTCAATCGGCTCGGCAGATTGCAACCTCAATTGCGCCTGTTCCGTTGAGCTCGAGCACAATTATCCTGCAAATACGCGAATCCGAATTGTTCGATTGGGAAAATTGAACACCAAAGGACTAGAGGGAAGCGGACTTCTGACCATCGTATGCGTCGTCGCAGAAAAAACCCCAGACTCATTCGGCCAGGGCTCTGGAGCTGCATCGGGAGATCTTCCCGCCTCGACCTGCTGTGATGTGTTCGTTCGCGTTAGGAGTAACCCGCAAGGAGAGGCGCAGCACCTTTTTTGCGACGCGCATTTCGGCAACCATTTTTCTTCTCTTCCTTCTTAGCTACCTCACCTCTTGGATTCAGGCGCAGCGTTCGCAAACAGTTCCGTCTGCCGATCATTGGCTCAATAGCAGCACGCCTCAGCTAGGTGTCGGATGTTGCCGACGCACGCCGCTTCGCTGTTCCGGATGTATCGTGGGCCATCCGTACACAACCCCGCGGAAAGTCGCCATCCGACGCGACAACATGCAACAAATCAGGCTCCTTTTCTTCAACCCTTCGCTAATTTGAATCCAAAACAAAATTCCTTCCGCTGTTTTGCAGGCAATTTCCGCATCTTGTCGCACAATATCTTTGGAGCAGGGTTGGCATGTTGTATTGCAGCATAGCCTGCAGGCACGCTGTCACCCGCCCGTAACTCCTTTCAGCAAAGGATTCTGCGGGCAAGTTCAAATATGAGAGGAGCTTGCAAATGCACCCGGCCAGTAAGTCCTTTGATAAGAGCATTTAACCCCCAGGATGCGTCTTTTTTGTTTCGAATCTCCTGTCCTCCCTCCCGGGAAATTCCGAGCTTCTCCCATTTGCGTGATTTCAATCACATTCTTCGAAGCGAGATAGACCTTTAATACCTTCAGCGTTGTATCGGGGATCACTTCGATACAGTCCGTGTACAGATCCCCGATCCAGGCCCCCGAACTTGCGCTCGAATGAGAACGACGACGATGCCTGCTGAGAAAGTCATGATTGTGGACGACGAGCGCCTGGTGCGCTGGTCGCTGCGCCAGAAATGCGAAGAATGGGGCTACTCCGTCATCGAGGCCGATGCCGGTGAGACGGCTCTCCGCCTCGCCCAGCGCGAATCCCCCGATATCGTTCTCCTCGATGTGCGCCTGCCCGATCTCACCGGAATCGAAGTTCTCGATCAGTTGAAGAAGAACGGCGATGCCCCCGCCATCATCATGATTACCGCCGATCCGAAGCTCGACGATGTGAAGGCTGCGATCAAACTCGGCGCCTACGATTTCGTCG
The DNA here is from genome assembly GCA_963769345.1 of uncultured Acidobacteriaceae bacterium. Taxonomy (GTDB): domain Bacteria; phylum Acidobacteriota; class Terriglobia; order Terriglobales; family Acidobacteriaceae; genus Telmatobacter. The sequence continues at coordinate 533,288 of CAVYLL010000010.1, read as the reverse complement.
GCAAGCCAATTGACTTCGAGACTCTGCGCGAAGTCATCGAAAATGCTCTCGCAGCCGCAGGCGCGCGCAATGGCGACTCGCAGAGCGCGCGCAGCAAGGCACGTCCCGGCGTCGGTTATGACAATGTCGTCAGCGTCTCGCCCAAAATGACGGAGCTGATGAACTTCGTCAAGAAAGTTGCCTCATGCGAAGCCTCCACGATTCTCATCCAGGGCGAAAGCGGCACCGGCAAGGACCTCATCGCCAAGACCATCCACTTTGAAAGCAGTCGCCACGAAAAACCATTCGTCGCCATCAACTGCTCCGCCATTCCCGAAACACTGATGGAAGCCGAACTCTTCGGGCACGAGAAGGGCGCATTCACCGACGCCAAGCAGATGAAGAAGGGCCTGTTCGAAGCGGCTGACGGCGGCACTCTCTTTCTCGATGAAATCGGCGAGCTCTCACCGCTCCTCCAGGCCAAGCTGCTTCGCGTTCTTGAAGACCAGGTGATCCGCCGCGTTGGTGGCCTCCGCGACATCCAGGTGGACGTCCGCGTCATCGCCGCCTCCAATCGCGACCTCGAAAGAGCGGTGCGCGAGAGCCAGTTCCGCCAGGATCTGTATTATCGCCTGGCCATTATCGCCATCTTCATTCCGCCGCTGCGCGATCGCAAGGAAGACATCCTTCCTCTCGTCGACTTCTTCATCGATCGTTACAATCGCCGCTTCCGTAAAGCGGTTCGCGGCATTACCAGCGAAACGCGACACTTGATTCTCGCTCACAACTGGCCGGGAAACGTGCGCGAGCTCAGGAACACCATCGAACGCGGAATGATTCTCGAAGAGGAGGCTTTTCTGCGTTCCATGTATCTGCCGTTCTCCGTGGGTGAGTCAGGCGGTCGCACCCTCTTCGAGCGCACCTCGCCTGCTGACGGCGGACGCAAGCTCCCCAACGGGCGCGCTCTTCCGCGTCTTTACATTCCCGAAGGCGGAACATCGCTCGAAGAACTGGAACACTCCATGGTCGAGCTCGCCATGAGCCAGGCCAACGGCAACCAGACCAACGCCGCCAAGCTGCTCGACATCAGCCGCGACACCCTGCGCTACAAGCTGAAGAAATTCAGCATGGCCCCTGCCGAAGAAGAAGTCTGACGCGCCTCAGGAACAACATTCTTCCATAGCAAATGCCCTCGGAATCGCCACATCAGCGGTTCCCTGCTCCGCTTCTCCCGGAGGGAGAAATCGAAAATAGCCCGGCAGAAGCGAAGCGCCGTGCCGGGGAACAATCCGCACCGAATCGCCTCCGTCCCGTGGGGCCGGACCGAACTCAAGCTCAATCACAATCCAGCCGATGAACGGAACAAAGCAAAGTGAGGCCTTGTTCCCATGAAGCGGATTCTCCTCGTCGTCCTCGTGCTGCTCACACTCACAGGCTTCGCAACAGCGCAGATTACGCAGCCAACCACTGACGTTCTCGGCGCTCATCTCAACTACGGCCGCGGCTGCACAGCCTGCCACGCGCCGCATAGCGGCACCGCCGGCAACGGGCAAGCCTCGAGCGCCGGTTCCGGCAGCACGATGCTGTGGGGAGAAGATGTCAGCGCCCTCTACGGCAAAACCATCTCTACAGGCGGGGGCAAATACGTTGAGGTCCTTCCGACAAGCATGTCCGCCAACACACCCGACGTGTCAGGCATGCTCACCTGCCTCGGTTGTCACGATGGCAACATAGCTCCAGCCGCCATGATGAGGAACAAGGTCTATGAGAATCTCCCCGCGACGTATGGAAACCGCAACACCATCCCCACGCTGATGACCACAAGCGGCGCCGGGAGCTACATCAGCGATCATCCGATGGGATTGAATGCCACGGTCAATTGCGGAGGAACCTCCGGCTGGGATTGCACTGAAGTGAACGGTGTCATCAGCATGAAAGGCTTTGCCGCAAGCCGGTTCGTGACCAGCTACGGCTACTTCGTGAAGCCCGGCGTCTACAACAACAAAGCGGTTGTCGTTTGCACGACCTGCCACGACCCGCATTCAATGAATGTGGTCACCATTGGCCGCAATTCGAATTCCGGCCTTCCGCCTGGAACCTACACAACCATGTTTTTCCTGCGCGCGCCCTACAATCCGAACGACGCCAACCCAATGTCGAACCAGACAGCGCAATTCTGCCGTCAATGCCACGCCGACAAGTCAAACGAGATGAATGGCAGCACCGCTGGTACCGTGTTTTAGCGACTGGAGTTCAAATTCAATTCGGAGGGAGGCTGGGGTTTCACAGGCTGCGGAAAAACTCAATCGGAGACGCCGTTTTGAAAGGGCACGACTTTCAGTCGTGCCGATAAAACCAATCAAATCAAAGTCGGCTTTAGCCGCTGAGGCAACGCTAAAAGAGTAAGTCTTACCGGTTCACGCCGGGAATCCTGCGCATGCTGGCTGCCACGACTGTGCCGTCGGGATTGTGCGCAACCTGATGGCAAACCAGTGTGCACGTGTTGGTCGCGCGGTTGTATGAAATCGGCAAACCTCCATTCGGAGATGCAACGTTCACATCGAAGTTCACAAGCCGCTCACCGCTGATCGTGGCGCTTGCGGCGCCCGTGCCGTGGGCGGTATGACATGTGGAACAGCTGACTCCCGCGTTGATGTGATCGCCGTGGTGATTCCAGCTCGTGTTCTTCACGACCTGGTTGGCCAAATCGTGGCATTTCGCGCACAACCCATATGGACCATTCACGCTGAGATCGGGGTTGGGAAAGAGATTCGAAATCGTCTGACCCGGCAACACTGCGTGGCTGAATTCATAACGACGCTCAAGAATGTGCGTCCACCGGGAACCGTGCGGTCCGTTTGCACCCGTGCCCCCAAACTCGCGATTGTCATCGCTGTTGTGGCAATCCGTGCAAAGAATCTGCGTCCCCATCGCGCGACCGGGAGTGATTCCATCCAGGTTAAGCATGTTCGCCAGCAGGCTCGGCTGCGCGAATGCACTGCTCCTCGTATGCATCACCGGATGGCTCGACGTTGCCGATATGGCAAACTGCGGAATCTGGTTCAGAGGATCGCCGCCCGAAACCGCGCGCACCGGGAAGTATCCATAAATGGGCAGAACCTGTTTCGCCGAGCTCGTTCCGTGACAGCGCAGGCAATTCTCATACTGATTCAGCGCCGGCGTCAGCACCGTGGTCCCGTCGCTCGCACTGATTCCGAGAACGTTCTTCTGCGAGATGCGAACCTGCGGCGCAGGGGGAAAGACCCCGACCGGCTCCGATCCATGCGCGTTGTGGCAGTCGACGCACGTCGCATGTCGATTGTTATTGAGCAATACGCCTTCAGTTGCATCGTGCGGGCTGGTAGATGCCGGGAACGGGTGGCCGACCTTGGGAGTTGCGTACTCTAGAAACACGTCGGCGTAAGTCGGCATGGGCGAAACGTTCGTTCCTCCGTTGTGGCATGCAATGCAATCCTGCTCGTTCTGCCCGCGCAGCAGACGCGCTGGACCGCTCGCATTGTGTGGCGCATGACACGAGATGCAGCCATCGGCGGCAACCGTGGGATAGCTTCCCAGCAGAGCCTGCGGCGCTATCTTGCTCGCGGAGAGAGCGTGTGCGCTGGTTGACCAATCAGCCAGCGGATTCACCTGGCCGCTCCCCGTCCTGCTGGGATCGTGGCAGGCCAGGCAAAGCTGGCCATTCGAGCTGTCCTTCACCAGAAAGTTCCGCGATACCGGATCTTTGGCCTGCACATGCGGATTGTGACACGAAGTGCACTCGACATTTCCCTTGATCAGCTTCACTGCCCCCGTCGAATCGGCGGTCGTCCCGCTTGCTGCCAGCGAAGCAGCCAGCGTGATGTTGTCCTGCAGTGGCAGCGTGAGACTGAATGGGTGTGAAGACTGCATGTTGCTGCCGAACACATCGGAGGAGAGCATCGATCCGCGCGTCGTGACCTGGCCATATGCCACGGTAGCTCCCACGGCAACCGTACCGTCGTGGCAGCTCAGGCATTGATTGCTGACGGTGCCGAGCGTTGGCTGGGTATCTTTGTTCTTCGCCGTACTGCTGCTGTATGTCGAGTAGGTCTGCGTCGTGAGCTTCTGGTTCCATAGCCCGACATTCAGTCCGGAGTGCGGAGCATGGCAGTACGCGCAAGAGTCAGATCGGGCGCCCGTAACCGGCGACTGGCTTCCCGGCTGCAGATTGTGCACGCCCATTGCGTCGCCGACAATCTGCGCCTGCGTAAATGTTCCCGTAAGCAGAATTGTTAGTGCGGCCAGCCGGATTCTGATTTTCACTTCGCCGCCCCCGCGACCGGGCTCTTTAGACCGACGTATTGAAAAACCTGGATCCGCCGGTTGAACGAATCCACAACGAACACCTTGTCGCCATGGTCGATGAACAACCCGGACGGAAGCTGGAACTCTCCCGCATGCGTGCCCTTGGCGCCAAAGTAATAGAGTAATTCTCCCTGCCGATTGAAAACCTGCACCACGCCCCACAAGGAGTCCGCAACGTAAAGATCGCCTTCCGAGTCGACACTCACCGCCTTGGGCCGGAACATGGCCCCGGTCGAGTCGCCGATCTTTCCTATCGCGAACTGGAATTTTCCGGTGTGATCAAACACCTGCACGCGGAAGTTCATGGAATCCACCACCAACAGGTTTGGTCCGCTCAAATGCAGTTCGGTCGGCAAATTGAATTCGCCTTCGCCATCCCCGGTTTTGCCGATCGTCTGCAGGATGTTGCCTTGCATATCGAGCACAAAAACCTGGTCACGAAGCGTATCCGTTACATAAATTCGCTGTTCTGTCGAGTCTACGGCAATTCCGGTGGGCCGTTTGAAATATCCTTCGCCACCCTTCAGGCCGCCGATGGCACGCATGTACTTCCCGCTCGGTTCAAACACGAAGATCTTGCCCGCTTCCGAGTCGGTTACGTAGATATTGTCCTGGGCATCGACCGCGACGCACTGCGGCGTTGTCATCGCGTCTTTGGTCTTTTCCTTGCGCTCGATGAACTTGTACTTGCGCTGCGCGAAATCAAAGATGTGAACCCCGGAAGCGCCTGGGTCAGTCACGATGATGCGGCCTCGTGAATCGGCAATAACGCTGTATGGACGCACAAGAAAACGAAAATCAGGAGCGCCGGCGACGACGTCCACCAGCTTGTTCCAAAAACCCCGGTTCGGCCTCACCTCGGATTCGGAAGTGAAACTACGTTCCCACGTGAGTTTTCGGCCGCCGTCAAGGGACATCTCCCAGAGCTCTTGCGTAGCGGGAACCTTGGATTTGGAAGCTGCCCAGGCCGCGGAAGGCAGCAGGGCTGCGCAGACCAGCACCAAAGCTGCGCCTCGCCGCTGCCACCGCTGCCGCATTAGAAGAAGTTGAACCAACGCGAAATCCCCATGTAATACGACGAAATCACTTCAGGCTGCAAGCCGGTACTGCTGAATCCCTGCTGCAGCCGAGCATAGCCGCTGATGAAGTTCAACTTGCGAACCTGGTATTGAAGGAGAGCGTTGTATTGACTGTTCTCGTTTGAAGACGTAATTCCGTTGCTGAAGGTATTGCTCTCCGATTTCGCGTAAGTAGCTCCGAAAACCAGCTTCTTCGTGGGCGTACTCGACACCCCGACGGAATAACTCTTGCCACCGAAGAGACTCACCAGGCTGGACGGCACAATTGGCAACGGCACTGGAAGGCCAACGAGTCCCGCGCCCGTAACAAGTGCCTGGCCGTCGGCTCTCGAATAGCTGCCGGTGGCGGTAATCAGTGATCCATAACCGAAAGAGCCGTTATAACTCTCGCTGCTGCTCGACGTACCGGCCTGGTCGGTCAACGCGGATCGCGCACCGGCCGCTCCGGCGCTGAGATTGAATCTTCCCCAGTTTCTTTCAATGCTTCCCGAGTAGTTGTAATACGAGTTCATGTACGTTACGAGAAGCGTCTGTGCATTCTGCGCATAGCTGAACGACTCGTTGACGCGCCATCCGAGAACCCGGTCAGAGAAGTTCTCGCTCGCTGAAAAGCCTATGGTGTCCTGGCCATTGTGGTCCGACGAATTTGCGGACACGCTCCCAGACGAATTGATGGTGCCATTGAGGAGCTTGTGTGTGTAGGTGGCGCCTCCTCCGTAGGATCTCACGCCGTAATCCACTCCCAGAAAGCTTTGAGTGCGGCGCTCGATGAAACCCGAAGTCTGCAGATTCAGCAGCGGCGTGTACGTGGCCACCGCCATCAGGTCCAGCGAATCGGAGGATTGGTTCGAGTTCAACCCGGGAACAGCGCCGCCCGCCGAGATGATCGCTTCAGTGATCTGCCCGGCAAGGTTGTCTGAGTAGTTCATCGTGCCCGTGATCGACAGCCTTTCGGTCGGATGTACTCCCGCGTTTGCGTTCACGATGTCAATGGCTCCGTCGGAAGTGATGCCAAGGTAGTCCGTGTTCCAGGTGGATCGGTTTATACCCCCCGAAAAATTACCTTGCAGCGGAAGCAGGTGCGACAAATTGAAGCCGTAAGCGGCGTTGTCCGAGTGTATGTCCAATGCGGTACCGGTCACCACCGGCGGAATCTCCGACTTCCCAGCGCCGGTCGTATAGTACGCCCCCATGTTGAAGCCTTCCCATCGATAACCCGAATGAAGATTCAGTGAATGAAACGAGTTCTTTCCCTGGTTGTTTGCTCCATACACCGAATACTGACTGCTCCCGGCTTGAAAGCCTGCGGAAAAGCTGGGCGCATCGGGAATATTTTCACTCCAGTTGATGCCGAACGTATCGCTGTCGCCGTGAGTCACATAGTTGGCGAGTCCCGGAACAGCGTAGTTCCCTTCGCTGTTGTAGGCCTTGGACCAGGTGACCGAACCAGGGAACCGGCTTCCTGAAAAGACGTTGGCGCTAAGGTTAAGTCCGCTGGCATTGGAGATGGACTGAAAATTGGAATTGGCCCGCGATTGATTCAGATAGGGCGAGAAGTTGTACGAGAGAAAATTCGGGCTGTGAAAGGAGCCAGTGAAATTTGCAGCGCCTCCAATTGTCCACCCATGATCAGAAGGCGTCATATTCCCGTAAGTTGCGGTATATCCCGAGGAGATCTTGCCGGTCCCATTCGTGCTCGTTTCACCGAACCGGATTTGTGCGCCCGCGGGAATCGTCGACACCAGAAGCCCCGCAGTCACCAGCCACGCAAATCGAATAGACCGAAACACTCAATGCCTTCCTTAGCTCCCTGGTGTCGGATTCCACTTTCCCGATCCCCACCCAGTTTCTGTATTCACGTGCCTTCCCCGGTCAGAATTTGAACTCAGGCTCCTTCCGCCTCGTTACAGTTCCTCGACCTTTGCGTTCTTGCGCAGTTTCTGGTCCAGCAAACCGCGAAGCTGGTTCCTCTTCGTTTCCTGCAACTCTTTTTGCAATTGCGGCTTTACTTCTTCAAATTTCGCCTGCCCTGCGGGCGTGTGCACCTGCAGGCGGACGATGGTGTAGGCCTGCTCCACCTGGATCAGGTCGCTCATGTCGTCCGGGTGCATTGCGAGGAGTGCCTTCACGACCTGCGGTGCCATTTCATCGGCGGGCAGAGGCTTGTGCTGGCCCATCATCACGCGGTAATCGTCATCGGAGATCTTCTCCGCCAGCAGCCCAAATTGCTCGGCCGTCTTCGTCGCCTTCGCCTGGCGCAGCGCGCTCTCGGCACGCGTTCGCGCTTCCTTCAACTGCGCGGCCGTCGCGTTCGGCGGAGGCAAGATGGAAATGGTCTGAAACGTGAATGTCTCTGGATGATGAAACCGGGCTGAGTTCTTGTCGTAATAGGCCCTGACTTCCGCGGGAGAAATCACGCTTTTGTCATCAACCTCGGTCTTTAAATAGGCTTCAATCAACAGCGAACGCTGGATCTTCTGCTCCAATAACTGATGTGACCCATTGAAATCGCTCTGCAGAAACGCGTTGTACTGCTCCGGCGTAGCAAATTGTTTGCGAAATTCCGCTTCTGCGTGCTGAAGTTTGACGGCCGATACTGTCACCCTCTGCCGCAGTGCCTCCTGATACACCAACTCTTCGAAGACGATCATCTTCAAGGCGCCATCGCGAATCTGCTTTTCAAATTCTTTTGGAATCCCGTTATGCTGCCGTGCATATGGGAAGATCGCGTATTCCTCCCGCACCAGGTCGGCGTCGGTAAGGACCGCACTGTTCACGCGCACGACCGGCTTGGTTGCGGCCGATTGTGCAGGTCCCGCAGCACTTTGCGCCGGAGGCTTGGAGAATACGGTGGGAGCGTGTGACGACACCTGGCCTGCTGCCGCACCTATAACCACAAGAAGGAAAGGAAGAATAAAGACTTTGTACTTCATTTAGTTGACCCCCGTTTAAAAGGAAGGGGAGGGAAAGTAGCCCCCTCCCCTCATGCATAAAGAATCTAGAAAGTAGTGACTGCTGTGCCGCCGTTCATTTCGTTCGATTCGCCACCGTGGCACTGGCGGCAGAACTGCGCTGTCTGGTTGCTGCCGGCGGTTCCGCTGGCCGGGTTATAAGGTGCGCGAATGAAGAACATCGTCGCGTAGCTTCCACTTGGCAGACCAGACTTCGGTCCGTTGGTTACCTTCACCACGTTCATGAGGTGCTGGTTGTGGCAGGTCGTGCACATCACAACCGGCTTGGCGTTGTAGACGCCCGGGCTGACGAAGAAGCCGTAGTTCGAAACGAACTGGGCCGAGGCTGCTCCCGTCATCTGTACCGCGCCTGTGCCGCTGATGGTGCAATCCCAGTCGTAGGTTCCGCCGCAGGTCATCACGGCATTCAGGCCCACCGGGTGATCGTTGAGATAATTTCCCGTTGTGGTTCCGTCATTTCCGAGCAGGGTTGGGATGATGTTCTTGGCTCCATAAGTCGCTGGAAGCGTCTCATAGACCTTGTTCTGCATCATGGCGCCCTGGGCGTAGTTGCCGTCGTGGCAGCTGAGGCACATCAGCACACCCGATACATCGGGCGTTCCCGCGGTCATCGATGTCGGCAGAACTTCAACAAAATTGCCGTGCTCGCTTTGACCGGTCGTGATGGTTTTTCCGTAGAGTGAAGCGACGTCTTCACCCCACAGAGCGAGATTCCCCGAAGTCGGATCAGCCGTGCCGGCGTTGCCGTTTCCGTAAGCGCCGCTGTGAGGTGCGTGACAGGCCGCGCAACCGCGACCGTAGTTAAGGTGGGCGCCTAGGACGTCTGTCGTCGGCGCTTTAATCTGTGCGGACGCGAATCCCGCGGCAGCCAGAAACAATAGAGCAATTAGAAGATTTCTCTTCATTTAGGTGGAGCCTCCTAGTGCGCACTCCTTACAACTTGCCTGAACCGTCACATCGACGTTGCTTGTCTCGTTTCCAGTCCAGCCAGCCTTCCGAAGGTGCACGCCTCGTGCCGTTGCTTTAACACCTGCGCGGATTTCGGACATCACGCGTAATTCATTGTCGAGAAGCGGTTTGCACATTTCCTGGAAGAAACAAATCATGTAACCGCTCCAAATCCTGTCCGAGTCGATGGGCGTTCTCCCACAGTGCGTTGGTGAAAAGCCCCAAGTCGTTCGTGACAGCCATCACAATTCGAGCATTCCGTATGCTTCACTCTGTGATCTACCTATGGACACTACTCATGAATTGCGCGCAGTCATGTGATATGCATCACGTCACCATGTGAGTTAGCTTGCTCTACTGATGTTGGCCGCGCGATTACAAAGCATGTGCAGCGCACCAACTCAATCGATCGTTCGTTCGGCGGGAAACGTGCTTGCAGATTGTTTGCTGCTCTGCACCTGTTCTTTGATAAAGCAGCATTCTCGAGTTCTTCTCGCAATGGAGTTCACGGCATGACAGACGAATCAACCGTGCCAGTCTCAACGGTGCCAACCCTGCGGGCCGCACAGGTCTTCTCCATGGCAGCTTTCTGCCTGGCAGTTGGCCTTGGCATTGGATACCTGATGCGCGGTTCGCAACTCGCCGCGTCTTCGCCAAAGGCTACCGCTCAAGCGACCGCGCCGACAGCACCGGAAGGCGCGAGGCCAGTAGGACATCGTCCGAGCCTCGACGAAATGAGACAGATGGCCGACAAACAAGCAGCGCCACTGCTCGAAAAACTGAAGAGCAATCCAAATGACAGCTCGCTTCTCGTGCAGGTGGGAGCCATTTACCACACCACGCACCGATTCAAGGAAGCAGCCGAGTACTACACCCGGGCGTTGGACACCGATCCCAAAAATGTCGCCGTTCGCACCAAGCTCGCTTCGAGCCTCTATCGCAATGGGGATGTCGATGGCGCGATCAAGCAACTAAATCAAGCCCTGACCTATGACCCGAAAGACGCCAACGCGCTCTTCGATCTGGGAATGATCAAGCTGCAGGGCAAGGGCGACCCCAAGGGCGCGCTCGCTGCGTGGCAGCGCCTGCTCAAGACAAATCCGCAATTGAGCCCGGAGCGCAAGGCCACGGTGATGAAACTCATGGCCGACGTAATGACGATGATGGGAGATCAGCACGGGATGGAGACAGCGCGGAGGAATGATGATGGACACGAATAATCCTCGAAAGCACTGGACAGCCCAGCGGGCCCTGCTCCTGATGGCTGTCTGTCTGATGGCCGGCATGGCCGGCGGTTGGGCCGCACGCGGAGCGCGCGTCCCCGCGCAACCAGAAAACGCAAAGGTCCCAGCCGGGCCGACAGCCGCGGCCGCCGTTGAACCCCCTGTAACGCTGGCGCCGAGCCCCGATCAATTGAAATCCGTGGCTGACAACCAGGCTGCACCGATAATTGCGAAACTTAAGGCGGATCCGAAGAACCTGGAACTGCTTACCAGCATTGGCAACCTGTACTACGACGCCCAGCAGTATCCGGTCGCCGTCGATTACTACGGGCGCGAGCTTCAGATCAAACCCTCTGATACCGCGGTGCGCACCGACATGGCAACAGCCTACTGGTACATGGGCAACGCCGACGCGGCAATCGCGGAATTCAACAAAGCGCTCACCTACGCGCCGACCAATCCCAACACACTGTTCAATCTTGGCCTGGTAAAGTGGCAAGGCAAGCACGACAGTGCAGGCGCAATCGCCGAATGGAAAAAGCTGCTTGCCGCCAACCCCAGCTACGAAGCCAAAGACAAAGTCGAGCAGATGCTGTCTGAGGTGGAAAAGCAAACTGCCGCCAGCCACGGCGGCAACGGCTGAACCGTCAGTACAGCGGTAATTCACCGGGCGGACGAGTCTTCCAGCGGCGATGAATCCAGAGCCACTGATCTGGGTAGCGGCGAATCCAGGACTCGAGCACGTCGTTGCATTTCTGGGTCGCAGCAAGAACGTCGGCTTCGGTTTCGCCAGTCTCGCTGAAATGCAGCTGCGGACCGAAGTGAAGAACATACTTCTTCTCGGCGGGCTCCCACAGCATGAAGCCGGGCAGAACGGCGGCGCCCGTTTTGAGTGCCACGCGTGCCAGCCCCGTGGCCGTGCATGCGGTGATGCCAAAGAACTTCACGAATTCACCCTGCGGCGGAGTCATGTTGGTGTCCATCAGGATGCCGACAGTACCGCCCTCGTGCATGGCCGTCAGCAGGCCGCGCGCAAAATCGTCTTTGTGGAGCACGCGATTGCCGTGCATGCAGCGAATGCTGTTGACGAATTCGTCGAGCTTGCGGTTGTCGAGGCGGCGAATCACCATGCCCATGGGATAGCCCATCAGCGAGTGATAGAAGCTGGAGAGTTCCCATGCGCCGAGGTGCCCGGTGAGAACCAGCACTCCCCTTCCCAGTGCTTCGGCAGCCAGGTAATGCTCCAGGCCGTCGGTACGCATCCAGCGCTGCGTGTTGTCCCGTGTGTAATGCGGCATCCGGCAAAACTCGACAAGGTGCCAGCCAAGGTGGCGATAGAGTGACCGAAGTACATCTTTGCGGGCTGCTGGCGCTAAATCCGGTAAAGCGAGCGAAAGGTTTCGCTCGCCCACGCGCCGCAGACGGCCCATCGCACTATATACGGCCCAGGCCAGGATCCCGCGAGCAAACGCGCCAGCCAGCGCGGCAGCCATCCAAGAGTGCGCGCAACCGCAACCACCAGCCAGTACTCAAGAGTTTGCTGCATCGTTTGAGGCAAAAACAAGTTTAGGGCATTGGGACCAAATTTGTTCGAAGCAGGTTCTTGAGCCGAATCCAAATGCAAAGGGGCGAACCATGGTCAGGCCGCCCCTTGACAACCAGATTTCAACCTTACTTTTCCTACTTGCCCTGGGAGAAGTAGTGTGCAACGGTTCGCACAAATTCGACGGCTCCGTCAGGCACGCCCACATTGCCCTTCAGGACATTTTGAAAATCCTGCGGCGCTCCATAGTAGATCTCGGTATCATCCTTGTTCTGCGAAACGCTGGTGCCGTCGAGACTGATCCCTGCAAACAAACCCTTGTTCCGGGAGTAGCTCAACAACTCGGCATTCATCTTCCAGTCAGTCGAAGCTTGCCCTGCCCGTCCTACGGGACCCGCCGCGGCAGAAGCATCGCCACCAATCTTGAACTTGTTCTTCAACAGGTCCTGGAACCCGCGATCGTTCACGGCCACCAGGATCAGGTCGGTGGATTGGCCGCCGATCTGAAATCCCCATGAACCGCCGGCCATGCGAATGAATACCGGGCCGCTCCATCCGTGTCCGGTACGGCAGGTGACCACTCCCTGCCCATATTGCGCACCGAAGACAAATGCACCCTTGATCATGCCGGGAACCACGCCAACACATGTCGCCTGCTGCATGATGTTCAGCGGAATCGTACTGTCCTTTGCCTTCATGATCTGGTCGAGCACTGTCTTGGCGGCATCAATGCGATCCTGAAGATCTGCCTTCGACGACGCTGCATTTGCCGTTCCGGTAACCAGTAAACAAAGAAAGAGGGAAGCAATGAATCTTTTCATTTTGAGGAGTCCTTTCGTTTTCCGCACTTGATTAGCGCGGCTTGTCTGGTGCTGACATTTAGGACCGGGACCTGCGCCCAAAGTCGCGCGAAAAGCGCCGACTGTTCTGCACCAGGGAACATTCGTTAGCAACAACATCCCGATTCAGGCTACAGCATCCTAATCTGCGCGCAATGCACATACTGGCGAGAATCGCCTCGGTCGTATCCCGCAAATTACCTCTGCATTTCAGATTTCAGAACCCGGAAAATTAGCGAGGCTGGGTGATTGATCGGCGGGACCGGCCTTCAGGGGTGACAGCGTGAGGGACGCGCCACAAAAAAAGAGGAGTTCACAGGCCTCATGGGTCACATGTTGCCTGGGAACTCCTTCCCCAGATCTGCGTTGTTTCTGGAATGATTATTAGTAATGTTCCGAAACGGCACAAGAGTACTAAGGTTTAGGATCGTTAGTAATTCGTTTGTCGCAGCTTCGTGGTTACCGATGAGAGGTACATCGTCGATTAGGCGATGACGGCTTCGGGCGCATGCATCGAGGCCGGAGACGGCCTGTACGACCCGTGCAATGCGCGCATGGAAAGCTCAATCCGGTTTTCGGCGCCGACTTTGCGCATGAGTTTGCCAACATGCGCCTTCACGGTGCGTTCCTCAATGCCCAACTCTTCGGCAATCTCGCGATTCGAGCGCGCCAGCAGCAGCAACTGCAAGACCTGTTCTTCCCGCGCTGTAAGGTGCGGCCGCGGATTGGTCACACTGGAATCCTCGCCGGAAAGGAGGCGATCGATGAGCTTTGATAGCAGTTTGCGCGGAGCCCAGATGGATCCGGAAATGACGACGTCGAGGGCCTCGCGCACCAGACGCGGACCGGCGCCCGTGTCAAGATAGGCGCGGGCTCCAGCGATGATCGTGTCCATCATGACCTGCTCATTGCTGTCCGGGCCGATAACCACCATGCGCAAGGTTGGGCGTTTGCGCCGAATGCCTTCCAGAACGCCAAGCTTCTTCGAAGAACTGCTCCAGTCAATCAGCACATACTCGATGGATTCATTGTCCAGATGCTCTTCGAGCGTGCCGACTATCGGTAGCAGGGGTGTTTCTCCGGGCTTTGCATGGTTTTCAAAAATACTGGTGAGGCCTTCGAGCCGCATCGGTTCGTTGGCGACGACACCGATTCGGATTGGTTCCAAGCTGTACGTCGCGGACATCGAGCCTCTCCTTGCCTTGCTTCAACGGGCGAAGGGGGTGTTGGACTTCCTGGATTCGCAGAGCTTGTCCACACTCGAGCCTGCGGTTCAGGAAAGCTGCATCCCCTATCTTTTGTTGCACTTTGCCAAGGCGATTGTTACCGATGGCATATGGTGCTGATTACCTTGAAATAACAGTATCCGGCAAAGTGACTGTTTCGTATAGGCTTTAGCGTCGTGGAAACCGTTGCTCCCTATCTCCAAAGTCACAAGCAGTGAGCTTTCTGCCGGCCGGTAGGGGCATTTCGAGGCAAGACATGATCCAGCGCACACCGGAATGGCCGGGACCTGCGCTACCTTCCTCGCCACATTTGTAAAAATCCTCAGTGCCGTTATTCCACAAATGAGCCAAAGACTGTACCATCAGTCCGGTAGGGCGTGGTACTGTCGAGAACAGTCGCGCTAGCGAGGTGACCGCTTTGATTAAACAAGACATCGTGCACCATGTGATCGAGCGTACAGGCCTGCCCCGCACCAAGGCCGAAGCGGCAGTCGACACTGTGTTTGAGGGCTTGAAAGAAGCCTTGGCAGCAGGTGAGCGCATTGAGTTGCGCGGTTTTGGTGTATTCAGCGTTCGTGCGCGCAAAACCGGCATCGGACGCAATCCCCGCACCGGCACCGAGGTCAGTATTACGCCCGGAAAAGCCGTGCGCTTCAAGCCCGGTAAAGAACTGCATACGTTGGAAAACGGCACACCCGCCCCGAGCGCCTGATTGTGCGACCGGTCGGAACGACGGATGACCGGCAAGCAAGACATGGAAGCGGGATATCCAAAGTGAGCACCCCCACTCTGGTAGTGCTGCTCATCTCGTCGTGCGAGTCGTTGCGCGCGCAAGGTGGCGACACATTTGCCGCCCGCGGTTGTTTCGGAAACGGCATGGCCCCGTATGCCTCAGCCTCGGCCGCTCACCGTGCTGACCGTGATGCGGCTGGCAGCTGCGGCAACAGTCTGAGCCCGCGTAGAAGGAATTCAAATAGCGCCTTAGTTCGCTAGCCTGATCGCGGCATTTCGATCTATATTGTTGTTCGCTGCCCTTCGCTCCTTATCCTTCACGGTCGGGAGGCACTCCGTTGAAAGCACGTCCGTTTTTTGCTCTGGTTCTCTCACTGGTTTCGATGCCTTGCTCGCCGGTGTGGGGATTGTGCGGTCCGCAAGAGGACAACAACCTGATGACATCCGATCACTCCGGCCAGCTCTCCGATCGCGAAAAGAATAGCCTGCGTGGGCCCGTTCGTTCCGTGATCGAAGAGAAAACCTACCCGGCTTGGACCGACGCAGACGGGCGGGTATCCCCGGAGTTCAAGTCGTGGAGCAAAACCGAATACGACCGCGACGGCCGCATCGCTGAGACACGTTTTCGCGGATCATCCCGCGACCACGGCTTCGACGGCACGGAATTCATTACGCGTTACACCTACAACTCAACAGGCCAACTGCTACGCAAAACGATGCAAGACAACAAAGGCGAGGCAGAGGGAGAGGTCATCTACCGCTACGATGACCAGGGCCGGCTGCAAAGCATCACCAACTCCAAAGACCCCGACAATCCAATCGCATTCCGCTACGATGCGAACGGGAAAAAGACCAAAATCGCAATCGCTAAGCCTCTCGATTCGCCGCAGGGACTCGGCGTGGTTTCTCGAAGCGCTGAAGCCTCTTTTGATGCTGCCGGGAGCGCGGCGGGCCTTCCTGAAGGCGGCAGCGCCCTCACCCTCTACGACGAGCACGACCGGCCTGCAGAGATTCAAACCCGTGATGCCAACGGTGAGATTAAGTCTCGCACGCTACGTGTTTACGACGACCAGGATCATGTCTTAGAGGAAAAAGAGAGCATGGACGACCCCCTGAAAATGCTCGCGGGCGGAGACCAGAAGAAGATCCTCGCATCAGGCGATGTCTCGGCTCAGGAACTGCGCGATCAGCTCAAGCAGTTTCTTAGTGGTTCGGAAATGTGGTCAATAAAGTACTCATATGATTCCCAGGGCCGCCGATCGAAGATGGTTCGCAAAATCTTCAACCATATGGAAGAACAGGTCGAGACGGCGTTCAATGAGCACGGCGACATCGCCAAGGAGACCACGCAGACGACGATGCGCGACACTCCCAATGCGGAGAACGATGAGAGGCAGAGCGCCGAGACAGTCTATGCCTACGAGTACGACACCTACGGAAACTGGACGGTGAAGAAGACTTCGTCGCGGATGCTTCCCGATGGAACATTCAAGGACACAGGCGATGATGTCCATCGAACGATTGAGTATTTCTAGCCACTCTCCTCGCGCACGCCTTCACATCAACCGCTGTGCATCCACGTCAACGACAATGTTCCGCCGCGGAATTCCGGCTTCATCGGCGTGCGCCAGCGCCCCGCGCAGTGCAGCATTCAACGCCTTCCGCGACCCGGCTTTCAGAATCAGATGAAAGCGATACACGTTCTTGATGCGTGCAATCGGCGCGGTACAAGGCCCCAGAACGCGCACGCCTTCCGGCGCCGTCTTCTGAAACCACTTGCCGATCTCGCTGACCACCCCGCAGCCTCTTCCAATTTGTCCGATTGGATCAATACATTCGCCAGCACGCCGAACGGCGGATAATGCATCCATCGCCGGTACTTCAACTCGCGCTCCGCAAATCCCGCATAATCGTGCGTGCTCGCCGCCACAATCGCATAGTGATCCGGATAATACGTCTGCACGACGACGCGACCCGGCAATTCGCCGCGCCCCGCACGGCCTGAGACCTGCGTCATCAGCTGAAACACGCGTTCGGCGGCGCGAAAGTCCGGCATCGAAAGAGCATGATCGCAGCCCACCACACCCACCAGCGTGACGCCATGAATATCGTGCCCCTTGGCGATCATCTGCGTACCGACCAGCAGATTGATCTCGCCTGAGTGCAGCCGCGCGAGCAGATGTTCAAGATCGTGACGCCCACGCACCGTGTCACGATCCATGCGCCCGATCCGCGCACCCGGAAAGATCTCCGTCAGCCGTTCCTCGCCCTGCTGCGACCCAGCGCCGAGGTAGTAGAGATGTTCGCTCTCGCAGTTCGGGCACTTCGCCGGAACGGTCCGCTTGAATCCGCAGTAGTGGCACTCCAGCCGCTGCCCCGCTCGCGCAATCAGGTCTTCACTGCTCGGCTTGTGATGCGTCAGCGCGATAGCGCAGTTCTGGCACTCCAGCTTCTGCCCGCAGGCACGGCAGAGCACGGCAAAGGAATACCCGCGGCGGTTAAGCAGAATGATGGCCTGCTCACCGCGATCGATCGCGAGCCGCGTCTGGTCCACCAGCGAGCGAGAGAAGAGCTGATCCTGCCCCGTCTCCTGAAACTCGCGCCGCATGTCGATCAGTTCAACCTCCGGCAGCGGCCGATTCTTCACGCGATCGTTCATCTCGATGCGCGTGTACTTGCCCTGCACCGAGTTCTGCCAGCTCTCGAGCGAGGGCGTTGCCGAACCAAGCACCACCACCGCACCGGCGAGCTTGGCGCGCATCACGGCAACATCGCGCGCGTTGTAGCGTGGAGTCTCTTCCTGCTTGTAGCTCTGGTCATGCTCTTCGTCCACGAGAATGAGACCGAGGTTGGGCGCGGGCGCAAAGATGGCCGAGCGTGTGCCCACCACAATCGGCGCATCGCCGCGATGGATGCGCCGCCATTGTTCCGTCCGCTCCTCGGGTGTCAGCGCGGAGTGCAGCAGCGCCACGCGCTGCCCAAAAGCCGCATCCAGCAGGCCAACCATCTGCGGAGTCAACCCGATCTCAGGTACGAGCAGGATCGCCGATTGCCCTTGATCGAGCGCGCGCTGCATGGCCTTGAGGTAGACGGCTGTCTTCCCCGACCCCGTCACTCCGTGCAGTAAAAAGGGATGGAATCCCCCAAGCCTTGAAACGATGGAGGCGAGCGCATCAAGCTGCGATTCATTGAGCGTGAGGGGTCCCGCCGCAGATTCGATTCCCCCAAGTCGAAAAGCCGCCGCCCGCTCTTCGATGCGCACCAGTTCGCGCCGAACCAGCGTCTGCAAAGTTGACGAAGGCAGATCGCGGCGCCGCAAATCGGCCAACGGCAGTTCCCCTCCATTGGCCGCCAACTCAGCCAGAATCGCCTGCTGAAGTTTCGTCAATGCAGGTAGACGGGTATCCGGAATGAGAACGGCGAATCGCTCCGTCCGGCGCGCATCACGCTCGGTGGCGGCGGTCTCGCGCGCGACCCATTTCTTGCGCAGCATTCCGGCCAGCACCGGCAGGCTGGCGGCGGTGGAAGTCCGCAGCGTAGAAACTTTGACAAGCTCACCGGACGCCAACCGCTCGAGCACGTGGCGCTCCATGCCATGCTTATCAGCAATCGCACCATCCTTCTCGCGTTTCTTGCCTGCGGGCCGGGATTCGAGCCTTCCCCCATCACCATCCAAACTCCCGGCCAGCACGTCGCGGCCGAGATCGGTAATACGGTAGTAGACAACGCGCCGCACCTCGGCCATTAACGGAAGCATCCCGCGTAGCACTTCACCCAGCGGAGCGAGGTAGTAGCCGGCGATCCATTCCGCCAGTTTCAGCAGATGTTCGCTCAGAAGCGGCTCGTCGTCGAGCACCGCTTCAATGTACTTGGCCTCGAATTCTGTCGGGGCCGCAACTTCCGTTGCTGTGATCACCCCGATCAGCTTTTCATTGCGAAACGGCACGATGACGCGGGCCCCACGGTCCACCTGCTCACCGTCGCGCAGCGCGTAGGTAAAGTTGCGGTCGAGCGGCACCGGCAACGCGACTTCGCAATAGACAGGCATGGGGAGCAACTTCCAGTGTATCGACATCCCCAACGTACCTTCTGTGCGTAACTCGCTCTGCCGAATTCGTACAACATGGGTTTTTATTCCCTGATCCCTGTCCTCTGCTCCCTGCTTTTCAGTACAATTCCTGCTGATGACCGCCCAACAGATCAAGTCCTCCCAAAATCGTCGCACCCCTCCGCCCAAAACCTCCAACCCCATCACCGTCTCGATCGATATTGGCGGCTCGGGCCTGAAAGCGATGTTGCTCGATGCCAAGGGCCATCCTGTCAGTGAACGCCAGCGGGTCGCGACCCCGGCCATACCCACCCCCTTGGCGGTACTGAAAGGCCTCGAGGAACTCCGCAAAATGCTGCCCAATTTTGACCGCGTCTCGGTGGGCTTTCCCGGCGTGACCAAGAAAGGCGTCACCTACACAGCCGCCAATCTCCATCCCAGGTGGTACGGTTTTCCGCTGGAGAAGGAACTGGAGAAACTCTGGAAGAGACCAACACGCGTGGCCAACGACGCATCCGTACAAGGCTACGGCTGTATCAAGGGCAATGGCGTGGAACTAGCCATCACCCTCGGCACAGGCCTCGGCTCATCGCTATTTACAGATGGGCGTTTGTGCCCGGGTCTTGAACTCGGCCATCATCCCTGGAAGAGAGATCGCGAGTACGAGGACTACCTTGGTCGCCGCGGCCTCGACAAGTACGGAAAGAAGCGTTGGAACATGCTGCTGCAGGAAGCGATTGAACAAACCGCCAAGCTCTTCAACTGGGACCACCTCTACCTGGGCGGCGGCAATGCCAAGAAAATCGATTTCAAGCCTGGCAAGAACATCGAAATCGTTTCAAACGAAGCCGGCCTCCTCGGCGGAGTAGCGCTCTGGCGGGAGTGGCAGTAGAACAACCGAAATCGATAAAACGGAAAGAATGAAAAGAAAAAGGCCCGCGGCTTCAACCGCAGGCCTTTTTCACGTAAGACCAGACCCAGAATCTCTCAAGGAGGTAGTTCCTGCGTCCGTTTTCGGACACACCCTCCCGTTTCTGAACGTCCGTCGAGTCGAAGTCCGCCTCACCCCCTTTCGCAAACTCTTGCAAAAACGCGGATTAGCCGGGCCGTTATTTGGTTGCGCACGTGCATCCAGTTTTCTGGATAGACCCCGAGGATCCGTATGCAGAAGTTTCTTCTCGATCTGAAATTCGCCCTCCGCCAGCTGCGCAACTCCCTTGGATTCACCATCACGGCCGTTCTCATGCTTGCATTCGGCATCGGCGCGACGACCGCGATCTTCTCCATCGTCGAAGGCGTTCTGCTAAGGCCCCTGCCCTTCCCTGACTCTGATCGCCTGATGGTGCTCTCGGATCATTTGCAAGGAGTCGAAGTAGGCCAGGGCGGCGACGAAGTCGGCGTCACCGTGCCTGACATCATTGCCTACACCCGCGATACGCGCTCCTTCACCGCATTGGGCGCATATCAGGGCGCCGCCTACGAACTCTCCGGAAATGGCGATCCCGCGCAGGTAAATGCGTCGCGCATCACCGCCGGAATCTTCTCTGCCCTTGGTGTGGCTCCGCAACTTGGGCGAGTGTTTACAACAGACGAGGACGAGCATCATCAGCAGGTCGCTGTTCTCAGCAATGCCACCTGGCGCACACGCTTTCACGCCGACCCGCAGATCGTCGGCGCCAAGGTGCTTCTCGATCGCAAGCCGTACATCGTTATCGGCGTGATGCCGCGCGGCTTCGAATTCCCCCTCGTGCCTGGCCAGCTCAATCGATCGGAATTGTGGGTGCCCATGAGCTTCCGGCCTGATGAGCTCGCATCGCGGAGCGCCAGCAATTGGAGCTATCAGATGATCGGGCGCCTCAAGCCCGGCCTGTCGCCCGCACAGGCCCAAAGCGATGCCGACCGCGTGGCACAGGAGATCATGCGGGGCTATCCGGCTGAGATGGCAAGCCTGCACATCAACGCACTGGTGCGCCCTCTGCAAGGCGATACCGTACAGCAATCGCGCTCCCTGCTGCGCACCTTGTTTCTTGCCGTCGCGGTGGTGCTCCTGATCGCGTGCTTCAATCTCGCCGGGCTGATGCTCGTGCGGGCCATTCGCCGCCAGCGTGAAGTGGCAGTGCGGCTGGCGCTCGGCGCACGTGCCTCTTCGCTGATCAGGCAGGCTGTTCTCGAGAGCCTCGTACTGAGCGTAACCGGAGGAGTGCTCGGGCTGATCCTTGCAGGCCTCGCTTTGAGCGTGGGCAAAAGCATGCTGCCCGAAAACCTGCCGCGCGTGAACGAGATTTCGCTCAGCTGGCAGGTTATCGTGTTCGCGTTGGGGCTGGCCGTCATAACCGGACTGGCATGCGCGCTCGCGCCCGCATTCGCCGCGCTTCGCACCAATGTAAACAGCAACCTGAAAGAAGGCGGCCGCACCGGTAGTGAGGGCGGAGGCCATGCACGGCTACGTTCGGCGCTGGTGGTTGCGGAGATTGCGATCGCGCTGGTGTTGCTCACCGCGTCAGGACTGCTCTTGCGCAGCTTCGACAACATGCGCGCCGTCGATCTGGGATTCAGCCCACAGCACGTGACTACCGCGGCTTACTCGTTGCCGCAGCTGCAGTACTCCAAACAGCCGCAGGTGAATACATTCAACCGCGAGCTTCTGTTAAAGCTCAATCAACTTCCGGGAGTTCAGTCCGTTGGCCTTACAAGCTTGCTGCCGTCGCAGGGCGTCAACAACAATCAGACCTTCGTAGTGGATGGCTACACGCCGCCCCCGGGCGCAAACATGAATCTGGCAACGGTTTCGCAGGTTGAAGGGAATTTCTTCCCGGCAATGGGAGTTCGGATGCTGCGCGGGCGCACATTTACCGAGGCTGATCATGCCGGCACGCAATTGGTGCTGATCGTGAATCATAAGTTTGCGCAGCGCTACTGGCCGAACCAGGATCCAATCGGCAAGAGGCTCCGCATCGGCACTGCGCAGATGCAGACACCTTGGTTGACAGTGGTGGGCGAAGTGTCGGATACGCAGCTACTGTCGCCCGACAACCCCGCAACCGAGCAGTACTACATGCCAGTCGACCAGGCAGAGGATGCAATCGGCTCATTGGCCGCGCCCGGAGATCTGAACGGAAACGGCGGGTACATTGTGCTGCGCTCGGCGCTGCCGCCGGAGCAAATGGAGAATGCGCTGCGCTCCACCGTGCGTTCTATCGATCCCCTGCTCCCGTTGACGCAGGTACAGACCATGGAGCAGGTGGTGTCGGAATCGGAGGCGTCGCGCCGCTTCAATACCGTGCTGATCTCGAGCTTCGCCTTTGCCGCAGTGCTGCTCGCGGTGCTCGGCATCTACAGCGTCATCGCATTTTCCGTCGCATCGCGCGTACAGGAGATGGCGATCCGGATGACCCTCGGTTCGCAACGCTCCGCCATTGTCAGGCTTGTGATTCAGTCCGGCGCGAAGCTCGCCATAATCGGATGCGTGATCGGATTGGCCGGGGCCGTAGCCGCTTCGCGACTTCTGAAATCAATGCTGTTCGGCGTAAGCCCGTTTGACCCGATGGTGCTGGCCCTTGCTGCAATCGGGGTCCTGCTGCTCACGGTTGTAGCGTCGACACTCCCGGCGATTCGCGCTGCGTCGATTGATCCAATGCAAGCCCTGCGCGGGGAGTGACAAATTCTCCGCTCCAGCTCGGACCTGGGTGCCCCAGGTCTCCGGGGTGGAGATCTCGATTTTGAGACCTGAGATTCGCAACAGCAGGAAACGCCGGGTGCCCCAGGTCTCGCTTCTGAGACCTGGGAAAGCAAAAAGATGGCACGGGAAGCGACCTACTCCGCCCTTAATGCCCGCACAGGATTGATCGATGCCGCCCGACGCGCCGGGTGCCCCAGGTCTCGTTTCTGAGACCTGGGAAAGCAAAAAAGATGGCACGGGAAGCGACCTACTCCGCCCTCAACGCCGGGTGCCGGGTGCCCCAGGTCTCGCTTCTGAGACCTGGGAGCAAAAAGATGGCACGGGAAGCGACCTACTCCGCCCTCAATGCCCGCACAGGATTGATCGATGCCGCCCGACGCGCCGGCACAAGGCTCGCCGCCAGCGCGCACGTCGCCGGGTGCCCCAGGTCTCGCTTCTGAGACCTGGGAAAGCAAAAAGATGGCACGGGAAGCGACCTACTCCGCCCTTAATGCCCGTACAGGATTGATCGATGCCGCCCGACGCGCCGGCACAAGGCTCGCCGCCAGCGCGCACAACGCCAGTGCTGCTATTGAACCGCCCAGCGCCACCGGATCCCATCCCTTCACCTCGTACAACTGCGAGGCAATCAACCGTGCACAGCCGATCGAGACTGGAATACCGATAACCAGCCCGATCAAAATCTGCACAAACGCACCGCGCAGTATCATTGCCACCACCTGCGCCCGATTTGCACCCAGCGCGATGCGCACGCCGATTTCGCCGGTACGCCGTTCCACGCCGTAAGCTGTGACGCCGTACAAACCCACAGCTGCGAGCACCAGGGCAAGCATCCCGAACAGGCCTGTCAATTGCGAGACCGAGCGCTCCTGGTCCATCCGGTCCGCCACCTGCTCTTCCATGGTTCGCATCGTGAGGAGTGTCAGGTTGGAATCAACCTCACCAAAGGCGCGGCGGATCTGCGGTTCCAGCCCTTGCATGCTGCCGTTCATATCGAGCACGACGGACCCAATCTGGTGCGAACTGTCCTCGATCATCTGCGCCATACCGCTACTGTAATGAGCTCGCTGCGCCAGGGGCACGAAAAGCAGCGGCAGTCTCCAATGTCCGCTCGGATCCGTGTAGTTTGCCGTGCGGACCACTCCCACGATCTCATACGTCCCGCTATACTGCACTTCATTCAAGCCGAAGTGCGTCCCAATCGGCTCTTCGCCCGGCTTGAAGAATTTCTTGACGAAGGCTTCATCGACTACGGCGACCCCCGGCGTCGCGGCCGTGTCCTGCTCTGTAATGCTGCGCCCGCGCAAAATGTGCTGGCCCATCATTTCAAGATATCCGGGGCTGACGCGATCCCACGAAGAAACGTTATCCGCATTGACATCGATGGTTGCCTGTCCCTGGCGTGCGATCATGGCGTCCCAGTTATTGGTGAATGGCGTGTACATGGCGAGCGCTGCACTGTGAACACCAGGAATGCGCTCCAGCCGGGCCTGCAGCGCACGGTAGGTCGCATCCAGCTTTTCTGGCGAATATGTTGAGAATGGAGCATTCACCCGCAGACTAACGCGGTGTTCTGTCTCGAATCCGAAGTTCTGATGCTCCATCTTCACCAGGCTGCGCGTTAACAGCCCTGCGCCCGTCAACAACACTACCGACAAGGTCGCTTGCACCACCACCAGCGCCTTCTGAGGTAGCGCCCTGCCGTCGCGCGTACTGCGCCCGGCCCCATGAAGTACTACAGCCGGATCAGTTCTTGCCGCGAACCATGCAGGCGCAGTGCCAAAGAGAAGTCCCGTCACGAGCGACACTCCGAACGCAAACCCAAGAACCGCCGCCGAGGGCCTTGCATCGATCGGCACAAACTGGGCAGAGTGAAACGCCAGCAGGACGATCAACTTTACACCGGCGAACGCAACCACGACCCCGGCGGCTCCGCCTAGAACCGCCAGCACAACACTCTCCGTCAAGGACTGCCTGACGAGGCGCATCTTCGATGCTCCCATGGCCAGACGCACAGCAGCCTGTGTGCCACGCGCTGTGCCGCGTGCCAGCAGCAGGTTCGCGAGGTTCGCACAAGCAATCAGCAGCACCAGTCCACACACCACCATCAGGATGCGCAGGCTGCTTTCATAGCCGGCCTTCATCTCCGCAATGCCACCGCCTGCCGGAATCACACGCACTGTCTCGCCCGATAACATGGCCTTCAACTGGTCAAGATACTGCGGATACTGCGCCCCGAGGTCACTCAACAGCCACGCGCGCGTAATTGTCGTGAACCGCGCGGCCATTCCATCTGTTTTCGCGTCCGGCCGAAGTCGCCCAATCACACGCAGCCACGCCAGTGGCGCCTTCAGCTTCGTGTTCTGCCCGGCAAGCGCGGGCTCCTGCTGCAACGGCACAAACATCTCCGGTGGATCGCTGCGCAGCGTCTCGCCGTAGAATCCCGGCGGCGTAATCCCCACAATCGTGAAAGCATGCCCATCCAGCACGAAGGTAGAACCCACCACCTTTGGATCCGATCCGTACTCCTGTTGCCACACACGATGGCTCAGCATCGCTGCCGGCGCCGCCGCAGGCTGATCGTCAGCCTGCGTCAGGGTCCGACCCGCAAACGCACGAATCCCCAGCGTCGCAAAATAGTTGCCCGAAACATACTCACTGCGCAACGGCTTCGCCGGTTCGTTGCTGTCCGCTCGCCGCACGCTGAAGTCCGAGTGCCACGCCTCGAACGCCGCCGTCTGTTCAAACTCTGGCGCTGCCGCGGAAATCCTCTGATAGAGCGAGTAGGGGAACATGCCCCACTCTTTCTGCGGACCGATCTGCCCGCAACAGTTCATACCAGACCCGACGCGATAGAGTCGCCCCGGATCGGCCACCGGCAATGACTTCAGCATCACGCTGTCAATCAGCGAGAATATCGCCGTCGTCGCTCCGATTCCCAGTGCCAGGGTGAGCATCGCCGTCAGTGTGAACACAGGCGACAAACGCATCTGCCGCAACGCATAGAGAACATCCTGCCGCAACGTACGCATCGCAACCCTCTCGTGACCTTCATGTGGGGAATTGCAATGAATATACGCTCAAGAGGAGGGGGATGTTCCGGCTTCCGAAAAGAGAAATTCGTCACAATCCTCGAGCGTCTTCCATGCGCTGCAGTGACAGGAAACGCTCGAAAATTTTCATGTTACGAATCTATTTCAACAGTGCTTGCTACGCGTTTCTCCCCAAACCGTTCTTCAAGCAGGTTCCTTGCTCTCGCCCGGCGCATTCGGGTATCCGCCGCAGCGTGCCGCCCAGCCCTGACGAAGCTTCTCGCGTTCCTCGGGAGTCATCTTGTCCCATCTCTCCTTGCGCCCGCGCCGTCCGCGATTACCTCCTCCCGAACCCCAGCTCCCGAAGAGAATTCGGGACAGCAGAAGTAACCCGAGAGCCTGCCAGAACGTGATGATGTGCCAGCCGAAGAGCGGCGGCAACAGCCAGTTCCACAGATGCATCACTAACTCGCCAAAGAGCCAAACGAACAGCACTAGCGCAGGCGGAGCAATCAGTGCAATCCAAAGCTTTTTCATACCCTTCCTCATTTCTCCAGAAACTCATCGTGAACGGCCTGCAATCGCTCGCGCAGGTGCAGTACCGCGTAGCGCTTACGCGAGAGCAGCGTATTCACACTTACGCCGCTCTCCGCCGACAGCTCCTTGAAGCTGTGGCCTTCCAGTTCGTGGGCGACAAAAACATCGCGCTGCTCGGCGGGCAATTCAGCCAGAGCCTGTTGCAGTTCATCCAGCAGCATGGTCCTGCTGTACTGCGCTTCAGGCCCGGCCTCCGGTGAAGGCAGCAGATCTTCCACGTCAAGCAGATCGCCCTCTTCATCCTCTTGAAACGCGTCTCCGAAAGCCTCGGGGCGCTTTTTGCGGAAGAGGTCGGTGATGCGATTGCGCGCTACCCGAAAGAGCCAGCCGGTCACGAAATCAATCGGCGTCAGCAGGCGATACGCTTCGACGAGCTCGAAGAACACATCCTGCAGAAGGTCTTCGGCGTCCGCGTCATTCGGGACCCGGCGGCGAATAAAGCTCCGCAGCCGGTGCCGCTCTCTGGCAATCACATCCTCGATTTGACGGTCTTGCTCGATCACCGCAATCATGCTCGATGGCCCACCCATCTACTCTGCTAGACGGATGATAGCCGCAGATATTGTAGAGATTTAAATCCAATCTGAGTGAATGACTTGCGGCGGGTCGCAGCTACGACCCAGGGCGTGGGAACAGGACAGGGATCGAGCCAGCAACGCCACCACGTTGAACACCATTAGTTTGCCCATTCGTCCGCCCTGCAACCTTTTGGGTATTACCTTCTGCAAACGGGCTGATGGTCATCGTTCTTGCGGCGGCCCATTCTTGTCCTGTTCCACGCTGAATCCGAAGAAAGCGAGACAGAGCATGTTCGGTTTGGTGATGATGGTTTTGGCGTTCGTTCTGATAACAGTTGCCTCGCCGTTTGCCGTGATTGCCAGGCGAAAGCGAAATCCCGC
Source organism: uncultured Acidobacteriaceae bacterium (assembly GCA_963769345.1). Lineage (GTDB taxonomy): Bacteria > Acidobacteriota > Terriglobia > Terriglobales > Acidobacteriaceae > Telmatobacter. The sequence continues at coordinate 506,148 of CAVYLL010000010.1, read as the reverse complement.
CGCAAGTAGCTTCTTCAGCTTGGAATTTCGGTTTGAACCCAGGCTTGACGACAGGTCTGAATCGGTCGAACCGATTCTTCGTTCCCCTCCGTCTTCGCCGGTTTTATCCTGGACCCTTACCTGGTCATCTACGCGCTTTAGGGAGTGACATCGTGCATGGTTGGAAGTCGAGTAACGGGCACCAGCCGACCAAGAGCCAGCACGTAACCCGGGTTAACCTTCTCATTCGAAAAACGGATTTTGATCAGCAGATCGTCGAATGCTGCCTGGGCATCCTCGGGTGACGGACGCGCAGCAATGCGCTTTTCCGCGTTGCCGGTTCCGCCCGGCATCTTGCTGAGTGCGATGACCGCGTCCCAGTGCAGCGGACGATCGAACGTGACTTCGCTTGACGTTGCGTCCATCTTTTTGTACGGCCAGAAGCACCATCCAACGTGATTCTCTTCCAGCGTCTTTACAAATGCAGCGATCCACTCATCCTTATTCTCGCCCGACTCACCAAGCCAAATCGGAACTTTGTTCTTATCGCGGAATTCCAGATATTCCTTGATAACGCTGGCGTCGGTCGCCGTCCAGTATTTATGAAAGGTGTACATCACGTTCGAGTCAAATGGCTTGCCGAACACCTTGAAGTCGGTGTCCCACTGCGCCCCGCCGAGGATGAGCACATGGTTGCGATCGACCTCGCGAATAGCCGCGGAAATCCGGCGATAAAGAGGCTCAAGGTCGCCGTCGAAGCGGCGCAATTGCGGGAAGTGGGGAATCGGTTCATTCAGCAGATCGTAGCCGAGGACCGTCGGTTCCACGCTGTAATGCGCAGCGATGCGCCGCCAGATCTCGATGGTGTGCTTCTGAGCTTCGGGACTCAGATAGAGCCAGGGGTATCCATTGCTGTCGTCGATGTTAGTGCCGGTCTGGCCCGCGGGCGCACAGTGCAAGTCGATGATTACGTAGATGTGATCCTTGCGCGCCCACTTCACTAGCCGGTCGAGCAGGCGGAACCCTTCGGCGTTGTCTGCGTCGAAGAACTTCCAATGGATCGGGACGCGCACCGAGTTGAAACCCATCGCCTTGATGCGATCGATGTCGGCTTCAGTGATGTAATTCTCGCGCCATTCTTTCCAGAATGTTTCGGCTTTTGCTGGGCCTATAAGTTCGTAGCTTAGTTCTTCGATCTCACGTGGAGATTGGGCACTATCGCCCAGGTGAAACATGTAGCCCTCAGGTTCGAGCCAGTTGCCGAGGTTCGTTCCGCGCAACATCAGCGACTTGCCCGAGCCGTCAACCAATTCCGTACCGGAAGTGTGAACGAAGCGTGTCTGTGCAACAAGAAAAGGGATGAAGCAAGTGAAGAGGACAAAACAACAGAGGACACGAAAGGGTCTACCCAGCATGGCGACCCGAGTATAAACCTTGAGAATCAGTAGTTCTGCATCCTTTTGCGACGTAGTGGAGAAGGATGCGAAGTGCACGAGGTATTCCTAGGAAACTGTCTTGGCCGCAGGCTTTAGTCCCAGTTCGCGCATGGCAATCTGCAAATCGGCCCACGCTTCCTTCTTCTGTCGTGGATCGCGCAGCAGAAACGCGGGGTGATAGGTCACGATCAGCTTGCTGCTACGAAACGGGTGTATGCGGCCCCGCAGACCGGCGAGAGGCTGACGCTGGCCAAGCAGATAAGTTGCCGCCGTCGCGCCCAGCGCGACAATCACCTCAGGCCGCACCACATCGATCTGCTGGAATAAAAACGGCGAACACGTGTTCGCTTCCTCAGGCTCCGGTGTGCGGTTCTGCGGCGGACGGCACTTGACCACGTTTGCGATATAAACTTCTTCGCGCTTCAGGCCCATGGCGGCGATCATGTTGTTGAGTAACTGGCCGGCGCGGCCCACAAACGGCAGTCCCTGCGCATCTTCATCGGCGCCCGGCCCCTCGCCCACAAACATCAGGCGCGCGTTTGCGTCACCATCGGCAAACACGATCTTGTTGCGCCCCTTGTGGAGCGCGCAACGCGTGCAGTCGCCGATATCCTCCCTGATCAGTTGGAGGGCTGAGACGCGGTCTGTGGATGCAACCGCTGCGGCGATCGGCGGAGGAGCTTGGAAAGGCTTGCGAGGCGGAATGGAAGTATTCTCCTGTGCTGGCGCTTCAGAGCGAGTCTCCTCCCAGGACTCAACGGCAACTCCTGGGGCACCCGCAGCATGGGTGATCGAGACTTTCTCTGAGGCGTTCGACGATTCGGATTCAGGTGCTGAATTGATTATCTGCGACGCGTCGACGGGCCTGCGATAGAAATCGGTGAGGCCAAGTTCGCGGTAGAAGCGCAGACGCGCTTCGAGCGCTTCGCGGGTTGCAGGGTCGAGCGCAGGCAATTCGGGTTACTCCACGATGATCTGGCGGCGTGAGACGGTCGGAGCGACGGACTCGTTGAGAATCTTGTCCTGCGGCGTGCCTTCATCCACTTCAAAAACCAGCGGCCGTGGGCGGCGCAGCGCGGAAATCTCGTCGAGTATGCGGTCGGCAAGCTTGCGCTTCGTCATCTCCGGCAGTTCGATGGAGGTTGAAGGAGTAAGAAACGTCGCGGCATTGCGGTCGGAATCAATGCCAACGCCTTCGCCGGAAACATCGTTAACCACGATGGCATCGGCGCCCTTGCGCAGCAGCTTGGCGCGGCCATTTTCCATCGTATTCTGCGTCTCGGCAGCGAAGCCGACGATGAGCTGGCCGGGCCGGCGCTGTTTCGTAACTTCGGCCAAAATATCTTCAGTGGGAGCGAGTTCCAGCGTCATCGGTCCTGTGCGCTTCAGCTTCTGTTCGGAAACGTTGACGGGACGGTAATCCGCCACGGCCGCGGCCTTGATTACCATGGTGGCTTCCACCATGCGCTCGAGCACCGCCTTACGCATCTCGGCGGCGGTGATGACATGCACAGTTTCGCAGCGTGCCGGCGGATGTAGCGCCGATGGTCCGCTTATGAGAATGACTCTGGCTCCGCGGCTCTGTGCCGCGTCGGCCAGCGCATATCCCATCTTGCCGCTGGAGCGATTGCCTATGTAGCGCACCGGATCGAGCGCCTCCCGCGTGCCACCAGCAGTCACAAGAACCGTCTCGCCCGCAAGATCATTGCGACGCCCCATCGACTGGAACACGACGTCGGCGATGGCCTCGGGTTCGGCCATGCGCCCCGCTCCCACCATGCCGCATGCCAGGTCGCCCGTTCCTGGGTCGATAACACGGACACCACGTTGGCGCAGAATGTCGAGATTGGCTTGAACCGCTGGATGCTGCCACATATTCACGTTCATCGCCGGAGCCACAAGAACTGGCGCGCGTGTCGCGAGATACATGGTAGTTAGGAAATCGTTGGCGATGCCCTGCGCGAATTTCGCGAGGACATCGGCGGTCGCAGGAGCCACGACCAGGGCCTCAGCCCATTGCGCCTCGCCGATGTGTTCGATGGAGGACTCGTATGTGTCTTCGTTGCTTTCGTCATCCCAGAGGCTGCTGATGACCTTGTGGCCCGTGAGTGCTGCGAAGGTAAGGGGCTGCACGAAACGGGTTGCAGCCTCGGTCATCGCCACGTGCACTTCCATACCGCGCCGCTGCAACGCACGCACCAGTTCCGCCGCTTTGTACGCCGCTATGCCCCCGGAGACGCCGACCGTTACTCGCATAGTCACGATTGTAAAACGTTCGGGATGTGAAACAGGACAAGACTTCATAGTGCTCCGGCAAACGGCATAACGCGCTCTCGAATACCGGCGGTATCGCATTGCGACGTATACACTTCGGTTCGGCCCCGTAAAAAAACCTAAGTGAAAACTGAATCGCGGCTTTTATACTCCAGAGTCAAGTGTTGCGTGAATTGAGAGATAAGGTCGTCCTGATTACCGGAGCCTCCGAGGGAATCGGTGCCGGTTGTGCGCGCTTGTTCGGCCGACGCGGGGCAAAACTGGCTCTGACCGCGTTTCCAGGCAGCGACTTCGAGAACGAGAGGTCCGCCTCCCGGCTCATCGTTACCGGAGATATCACCGAAGAAAAAACCAGGACCGAAGTCGTCGAGCAAACGATCGGCCATTTCGGCCGAATAGACGTCCTCATCAACAATGCCGGCGTTGGTCAGTACGGCTATCCCTCCGAAGTCAACGTTGAAATCTCCAAGCGGATGTTCGATGTCAACGTTTTCTCCCTTCTGGCGTTGACGCAACTCGTTTTGCCCCACATGCGCTCAAGGAATTCCGGAACCGTGGTCAACATCGGATCCGTAGGCGGCAAAGTTTCTCTGCCGTGGGCCGTAATGTATTGCGCCACAAAGTGGGCCGTTCATTGTGTTGATGACTCCCTGCGTCGAGAACTGATGGGAACCGGGATCCACGTGATGAAGGTATGTCCAGGGATTGTTGATACCAGGTTCCGCGACCATGTACTTGCAGGCGCAGCTCCGGGCCCTGTAGGGGACATCCGCCGCACGGTGAGCGCGGATCAGGTTGCGTCTGCGATCGTTCGTGGCCTGGAACGCGGAAAGCGGACTGTTTTCGTTCCTGGAATCGGTTTCGTCTTCACATCGCTCGAGTTCTTTGCGCCGGGAGTGATGGATTGGTATTTGCGGAGGAAGTTCTGAGCATCAGCTGGATGAAAAAGCCCATTCCAGCGACTTTGCTTCTAGTTCATTCCACATGATGTTCCGCCCAGAGACATGCGAACGAGCGGCATGCGAACGAGCGCAAACACAGACTCGCCGGAACCGCGACAGGGTCCAACCGGCAAGAATCAGATACAGGTTTCCCCTGGGCCTATATCAATGTCCTTGTTAAAGGATCGGAATGCCGGTTTCCGCCACGAGCGGCTTTACAATGGGCTGTTCCTTTTTAACGTAAGAAATCTTTCCGGCTTCGATTTCATCCTGCGCGATGCGGCATGCCTTGGTCGAATGAGTGTGGACGAGAGCGGCCGAGCCGCTTTGGATCTGACGTGCACGACGTGCTGCCACAAGTACTTTGCGGTAGTTCGAATCGAAGCTGGTTTCAATCGTCATCGGGATCCTCTCCAAAGGGAAGTTGTTGTTGTCCGTCACCGCCTTCAATACCGAAGGCTTCCAGCACAGGTTTAAGCCGCTCCCGCGAGTTCGACAGCCTGCAGCCCGCGGCAACCTCCAACACCCTGCTCGCACGGTATGCGATCTGCTCGGCGTTACGATAGTATCGCTCGCTCAGCACAATGGCTTCAAGTTGGGCTACCGCCCGGTCAAGGATGTCGTTGATGAGAATATAGCTGTAATTGCGATAATTCTCAATTTCCTTCCTGGCTTCGTTCAACCTGCGGTGGAGTTCCTCCTCATCTACGTTCCCCTCCGCGCGCATCCGGTTCCGAAGTCGTGTGCGCAAAACCTTGGGGGTCGGCGGCAGCACAAACATGCTCACTGCCTCAGGCAGCGACGTGCGCACCTGCGCGGCGCCCTGCACATCGATGTCGAGCAAAAGGTCGTGTCCCTGACGGCGGGCATCATCAAGCGACTGGCGTGCGGTGCCATAGTAGTGCTCCCCAAAGACCTGCGCATATTCGAGAAACTTACGTTCCACAATCATGCGCTCAAACTCCTCTTTCGTAGTGAAGTTGTATTCGCGCCCGTTCTCCTCTGATCCGCGCGGAGGACGCGTGGTCCACGAGATAGAGAAATCAACACCGCTGACCTGCTTGCGGAGTTCGCTCACGAGCGTGCTCTTGCCTGAGCCCGATGGTGCCGAAATGATAAAGAGAATTCCTGCCACGTGCGATAATCCCTTTCCTGCTTGTCTTAGCTCCCGATCCTGCCGCCACTATTCCGCGTTCTGAACCTGCTCGCGGGCTTTCTCGATATCGGCCTTCATGGCCAGGCCAAGTTCGGTGATGCGCGTGCCCTTGCCGCCCACCCCGCCGGTCTTCGAGAGCAGCGTGTTGGCCTCCCGATTCATCTCCTGCAGCAGGAAGTCCAGCTTCTTGCCCACTTCCCCGCCTGCGGTCAGCAATTCGCGAAAATGCCCGATGTGCGTGACCATGCGCTCCAGCTCTTCCGAAATGTCGCTGTGATCCACCAGTACAGCCACTTCCTCGAGCAGTCGCTGCCGGTTAAACTCGTTCCCCGTCGCAGCTGTCAGTCGCTGGGTAAGTCGTTCCTGGTAACGCTGTTCCACCTCGGAGCGCATTGCAGCCACACCCTCCACCGCTTCAGCGAGACGAGTGAGACACGCACGCAGAATGGCCTCGAGCGATTCGCCTTCACGAGCGCGCATCACCTTAAGCTCTTCAAGCAGCGGCCCGATCTCCCGCACGGCGCTTTCTGTCAGCGCGGCTACATCTTCTTCTGAGTTGTTGCGAGTTTCCGATTGCAACGCGCCGGGCATGCGCAGGGCCACATTCAGATCAGGCTCGCCCTTCAGGCGAAACTCAGCCCGCGCCTGCTTGAATGCATCGAGATATCCCGCGACCATTTCGCGGTTATAGCCCGCCTTCTGCTGCACCGAGCGATCGACTGAGAGCGTCAATTCCACGTGCCCCCGCACCAGGCTTTCCTTCAGCACCCGGCGCATCTCCATCTCCAGCGCATCAAGCCCAACTGGCAAACGCAACTGAATATCGAGAAAGCGGTGATTCACGCTTTTCACGCTGAGCGTATAGGCAAGCTGATCGTGCACGCGCACCTGCGTGCGCGCAAATCCGGTCATCGAATAAATAGCCATGCTTACTTTTCCTCGGCCTCGGCCCAGAGTGTCGGCTGCAAAAGCCGATCGAGGGCCTGTGATTCGTTCTCCACAGAATCTTCCTGCTCGGGCACATCCATAAATTGCAGTTGATAAAGCCTCTGATACGTGGGTGAAGTTGTCAGCAGCTCTTCGTGCGAGCCGATCGCGGTGATGCGACCGCGCTCCAGCACGGCAATGCGATTGGCGCGGCGGATCGTGCCAAGCCGGTGCGCAATCACCAGCACGGTACGGTTCTGCATCAGGTTCGACAGCGCAGCCTGCACCAGCGACTCGCTCTCCGCATCAAGCGCTGAAGTGGCCTCATCGAGAATGAGAATCGGAGCATTCTTCAGAATCGCGCGCGCAATCGCCAGACGCTGTTTTTCGCCGCCGGAAAGCCGAAAGCCCTTCTCGCCAACCACGGTCGCATAGCCCTGCGGCATGCGCATGATAAAGTCATGCGCCAGTGCGTTGCTCGCGGCCTGCTCCACCAGTTCATTTTTCGCCTCCGGCTGGCCGTAGGCGATGTTGTTGCGCACCGTGTCGTTGAAGAGAATCGTTTCCTGCGTAACCTGCGCGACCTGGCGGCGCAATGAACCCAATGTCATCTCGCGAATATCTCGCCCGTCAATGAGGATGCGCCCCGATGTCACGTCGAAGAATCGCGGAATCAGGTTGACGAGCGTCGACTTCCCAGCACCGCTGGGCCCCACCAGCGCCAGCAACTCGCCGGCATCGAACCTCGAGGTCGACATTGTGCAGAATCTGCTCTTCACCCTTTTCGGTGGAATAGGAAAAGCCGACATTCTCAAACCGGATGGAGTTCGAAAATTGCGGCATGGCTGCGGCGTGCGGCCGTTCCTTCACGTCGTCCTTGGCATCAAAGAAGCCGAAGATCGAAGCCGACGCGCCCATCGCCTGCTGGAAGCTGTTATAGAAATACGCAAACTTGCGCACCGGATCGTAAAGCTTGAACAGCAGGAAGATGAAGGCGCCGAAAAGCCCCATGGTCATGCGACCGTGCTGAATCTCATTGCGTCCGACGAGAAGAAACATTGCGATGGCAATGGCGCCGATAGTGTCCATCAACGGCGAACTGATGGACTGGATGCGTACATTGCGCAGGTTGGCTCGGAACAGTCGCTTGGCGGCGCGCTTGAAGCGAAGGATCTCCCAGATCTCGGTGTTGAACGCCTTCACGATGCGATTGCCGGTGACGGTCTCGTGCAGGATGTTCTGAATCTCGGCAAGCTTGTCCTGGCCCGGTGCGCGTGCGGGTGCGGACTTCCCTGCCGATCTTGCGCGCCGAAGTAATCACTACCGGAACAAACAGAACGAGAGCCCAGCTCAAATGGCCGCCAAGACGAATCACAAAGACAATCCCCACCAGAAACGTGAAAAACTGCTGCAGAAATTCGCCGATCACTGAACTGAGCGCAAGCTGCACGCGATCCACGTCGTTAATCAGCGTAGAGAGGATCGTCCCTGTGGCGTGCTTGTGAAAGAAACTCGAAGAACGGCGGAGCGTAGCCTCATACAGGTGATTCCGCAGGTCGGTGATCATGCCGAAGCCCGCGTAGTTCACCAGGTACGTGCCGAGGTAGTCGCACACTCCCTTTGCGATCGTGGCAGCAATAATCGACGTCGCCACAACCGTCCACGCATTGTGCATGTGCAGAAAATGCGGAACGAACGTCCTCAGGTCGAAGTGCCACCGGCTGTTGGGAAGGCCCAGGATGATAGGCCCTTCCGGGGCATCGGGCCGAAGCACCTGGTCAAAGACCGGCTGCAGCAGAAGAACGCGGAAGGTGTCCAGAACGCCCACAGCGGCCAGCAAAACAACGCCTAGCGCCCATTGCATTGAATAGGGCAGCCCGTAGCGAACTAGGCGGAAAAAACTACTCATGCTGCCAAGTCCGCCCGCCTGCCGGGGTGTGCCAATTTGGCCAGTGCCGCAGGCGATGTTCAGGATGGGTGCCCATCCCACTATTGTATCCGGGGCCAAGCTGGAGTCTGGCCTGCTTTGCCAAGCGAAGAAATTCAGTACGAGTGGAGCTCCTGAATGGCCTTCAGCACCGTATCCGGCTGGGGTAGAATCGCGTCTTCAAGCACCGGCTGGTACGCAACAAAGGTGTCCATCGCGCCAATTCGCTTGACCGGGGCGTCGAGCTCGTCAAACAACTCGTCGGCGATGCGGGCCGCAATCTCTGCGCCATATCCCCAGCTCAGCATGTCCTCATGCGCCACGATCACCCGGCTGGTCTTGCGCACCGAGGTCGCGATTGCTTCCCAGTCGTACGGGCTGAGCGTGCGCAGGTCGATCACCTCAACCTCGATGCCCTTTTCGCGGCTCGCCGTTTGTGCGGCCTGCAAGGCGCGAGGAACCAGCGCCCCATAAGTCACCAGCGTCATATGCGTGCCCGGCCTGACGATCTTCGCCTTGCCGAACGGAATCGCAAAATCCGGCCCCGGATACGGCGCTCGGCCATACGACTCGCGATAGAGCCGTTTATGTTCCAGGAACAGCACCGGGTCATCGCAACGGATAGAGGTTCTCAGCAGGCCATTGGCATCAAGCGCATTCGACGGAAACACAACCCGCAGCCCAGGGATATGTGTGAAGAAGCTTTCACCGGACTGCGAGTGATAAATTGCGCCGCCCGTCAGATATCCGCCGATAGGCACGCGAATCACCGCCGGAGATGCCCACGCTCCATTCGAGCGCCACCGCATCAGCGCGAGTTCGTTGTGAATCTGATGCACGGCGGGCCAGATGTAGTCGAAGAACTGAATCTCGACCACCGGCTTCATCCCGCGCACCGCATACCCCACTGCACGCCCCACAATATTGGCCTCGGCCAGCGGCGAATTGAATACGCGCTCAGAGCCGAATTCCTTCTGCAAGACCCGACGTGAGTTTGAAAACTCCGCCTTTGCCCTTTACTTCGCTGAGAGCCTCTTCCCGGCTGGCATCGGCTACGTCTTCGCCATACACGATAATCCGCGGATCGCGAGCCATCTCGTCGTGCAGACAAGAGTTGATCAGATCGGCCATCGTACGCGGCGCACTGCCCTTGGCGCTCGCGGATTTCCCCGGTCCCGCACCCGCCGCCTGAACAGTCTCGGTCGCAAAGGCCGCACGAGTCGGATCGAGATCCTCTGAATACACGTGCCGCGGAATGCTCGCGATCTCCGGCAGCGGTGCTTCCAGCGCACGTTCCGCCGCTTCGGCCGCCTCGCGCTCCGCCTCTTTTTCCAGGGCGTTAATCTGCTCCGCCGTCAGGATGCCCTCGCGCAGCAGCCGCATCTGCAACTTCGCAATCGGGTCGCGCATCGCGTCAGCTTCGCGCTCTGCGGCGGAACGATAAAGCTTGTCATCGTCCGATTGCGAATGAGAATAGATGCGAACGCAGTGACCGTGGACAAATGCCGGACCATTTCCTGCGCGGCAGTGCTCCGCAGCTCTTTGGAATGCGCGCAGGCTTGCCTCGGCATCGGTGCCGTCAATCTCTTCAAAGTGGAAGTTTGGAAAATTGGCAACCAGCCGCGATATGTTGCCGCCCGGTGTGTTCACCTCAACCGGCACGCTGATCGCATAGCCGTTGTCTTCCACCATGAAGATGACAGGCAGCTTTCGATTCGATGCTGTGTTCAGCGCCTCCCAGAACTCACCCTGCGAAGTCGAGCCCTCTCCGATGCAAGCCAAAACCACTTCATCGCCGTGGAACGTGACTTCGTTGTAAGCGCGATAATCGCCTTCGACTTTCGCGGCCACTTCAGGATGGCGGGTAAAGTACTGTCCGGCTTCAGCGCATCCCACCGCATGCAGAATCTGCGTCGCGGTCGATGAGGACGTACTCACGATGTGCAAGGGGCGGCTGCTCCAGTGCGTTGGCATCTGGCGTCCGCCGCTTGCCGGATCGTTGCCCGCTCCCACAGCCTGCAGAAACATATCGGCCGGCGTCACGCCCAATGCCAGGCACAACGCCCGGTCGCGGTAGTAGGGGAAAAACCAGTCGTATCCTGGCTTCAGAGCAAGGGCCGCACCCACCTGTAACGCCTCGTGGCCGGCCGCCGATATCTGAAAAAAGGTCTTTTGCTGCTTCTTGAGAAAGATCTCGCGGTCGTCGATCCGGCGAGACAGATACATGAGCCGATAGATGTTGATCAGCTCCTGTGCGCTCAGGCTGCCAGTGGCGTCTGCCGTCGTCGGCGCGTGGGCGCTGGAAACCGCAAGTCCCATTTGTCTCACTCCAAGGTTCGGGTCTTTCAAGCCGTCCTAGTCTATATATCTCTATGCAAAGATTGTAACAATCATCACTGCAGCCGTGGATTACCGATTGGACTCGGCGTTTGCTGAAATTGCGGTCCCCCTGCAAACGATTGAGCCATCTTCGCTTTCACGTTGTGCGCCAGCTTCTCGATCTCTCCGACTTTATGCAATTCCTCAGACGTCAGCTGGTCCGTTGGGTTAGATGCGATCTCCGCGTCCAGCTGACGGGCCAATTTAACCAGCTTGTCGGTGTCAGACACCATGGACTTCTGGCGATCGGCGTTGAGAGCTTGCTGACCGCTTTGCAATGAAAGCGGGGTCTGTTTCCATCGATCCGCTCGGACCCTGCGGGATGGCGCGAATTCGGAAAGCTCTGGCCCCCGCCGCCGCTCCCAGTTGGCGAATATTGAGCCCAGCCAAACAAGGCAGCTGCAAAAACCAGCACTGCAAGTCCCGCCTTCCCCGAATTCCAAACCGAACTGAATTTCATTGCATCAGGCCCCCGAACTCTTCAGTCCGCACCCTCAGTCCACGCTTATCGTCAGCTTCATCTTTTCCTTCACGTCGTTTGCCAGCAACTCAATCACTTCAGCCTCGCGCACCATGGTTGGCGTTAGCGGCGCGCTCGCCAGATTGTCGGTTTTCATTTTCAGATCCCGCGCCAGGATCAATAACTTGTTGGTTTCGTCATCGATGACGCGTTTTCGTTCCACATTCGCCGCTTCGTAGTTCTCTCTTTCTCGCATTCTTCTCAGCAAGATCGTTCAGCTCGTGTGAATCAAGCGTGCGATTGGGAATGACAATCGGTTGCGGAGGAACCTGCGCCGCCCCCTGTTGGCCATATCCCTTGCCCGCTGCAAAGCAAGTCATCGCAATCAAGCTGGCCGCAAGTATCCACTTCCCGATGTTCAGTCCAAACAATGTTCTGCCAACCGCAAGTCTTGATCGATCACGTCGGCGCCGCAGAATCTGCACATTTGACCTCATGTTCTTCATTGACTCGGTTCGTTACGCGAGCTCATCCTGACGCCAAGCAGTCGCGGCAGTCCGCTTAACCCGGACCCGAGCCCTGCTTCATCTTCTCCTTAACGGTCTTCGCCAGCCTTTCGATCTCGTCTGCTTTGCGAATCACGTTCAGCGACAAGGTATCTTTGCTTGTCTTGTCCACCTCAGCCTTCAGAGCAATTGCCATCGCCAGCAGCCGCGTGCTTTCGTCGGATATCTGTCTCTTGCGCTCGCTTTCAGCCGGGGCGCCCTTCTGCAGCCCCGAGTCGTTGGGACTATCCGCCTGCGGTTTGGCGTCATTCGACGGGCTGCCGGATGCCTGGGACGCCGGATTGGTTTGTCCAGCCGCGGCCACCGCGGGACGTCCGTCCTGTGCAAGACATGCAAAGGCAGCGGCGAACACCAGGGCGGCACAGACCCGCCCCCATCGGAGCCCACCAGCGTCGGCCCCCGTCCATAAGCAATCGGGGAAGTTAGCAGGTCGCATCGGTACCTCCTCTGTGAAGCGCATCTCCATTATCTGCCTCAGGCAGTCGCAGAACCGCTCTAATGAAAGCAGCTTTCTGCCGTCATTCGCAATGTCTTTCTCTCGCAGCCTTTTGAATCCATCAAACATTGATCCACCGGAATCTGGCTGACGCCGGGAAAGCTGCCAAAAAGGACAAATGCGGAAACATTCACGGCCGCATCACAAATCGATGCCGCCGTGCATCTCTGGTTCTTGGGGTCCCGCACACTGGACCGGAGCCCGATTCTGCACAATATAGATAGATAAGAGGAGCTTGTATGCCTGCAATTCTTTTAGCAATGCGGTCTGGATGGTTCGCCGAAGGCCGATTCATGGGCAAAGTGCTGGATGAATGGATTTCCGACACACAGGAGTTCATACATCTGAAGCTTCCGCACCTGCTTGTCGCCGCCCTTATTGCCTTCGTGCTTTACCGAATTCTCAGTCTCATCACTTCGCGCATGGTCCGCATCGCCGAAGAACATGCAGCGGGGCACATCCGCATCGCCCAGGTAAAGACGATGGCAGGCGTGCTTCGCGCCACCGGGATCACCATCATCGCCGCAATTGTGACCATGCAATTTCTTGCGGCAGTGGGCGTCAACCTCGCTCCCTTGCTGGCCTCGGCGGGAGTCGCTGGAGTCGCCATCGGCCTGGCTGCGCAGAACATCGTGCGCGACATGCTCAACGGAACCCTCATCTTGTTGGAAGACCAGTTCAACGTCGGCGATACGATCAAGATTGCCGGCGCATCAGGCGTGGTCGAGTCCATGACCTTGCGCAAGACAACTCTGCGCGACGGGGATGGCACGCTCTACGTCATTCCAAACTCCCAGATCACCACCGTGGCAAACCTGAGCATCGACTACTCAGTAGCCACGGTCAATATCAGCGTCGATTTCTCCGCGCACCCCGACAAGGTGATGGAACTGCTCAAAAACATTGCGATGGATATCCGCAACAGCGAGGAGTTCAAAGGCGTGTTCGTTGCCGATCCGCAGGTGCTGGGCGTGGATGCGGTGAAAGGCTCGGAGCAGATCTTCCCCGTGGTCTTCAAAACCCGCGCCACGCAGCAATATGCCCCGGTGCGCGAGTTTCGACGCCGCGTCCGGCTGGCGCTTGAAGAAAATCACATGCTCCCGGGCGATCCCTTCCGCGTCTACACCGGCGCCTCGAGCTCAACTTCACCCACCGGCACTCCGTCCAGCCCCTCAGAGCCCCCACCTGCGATCCGACCACCATCAAGCCTCAGGAATCCAATCCCTTCAGCGCTGGTTGAAATCCGCTCTGGGTGCCCCATCCTTGCGCGTCTCTCAGCGCAAGGGTGGGATGGCAGGAGACATTTAACTGGCGAACCGTCTACTCGAGCGCCCTCAGCAAAGCCTCCGGGTCAGCCATCGGAGGCATGCATGTCCGGCCACGACAAACGAGTGCCCATGCCGCCTTGCCCTCGGGCTTCGGCACCTGCAACACCGTCTCGGCCAGCGCCTCGGGAAGTCCCCCGGCAGCCAGCTTCTCCGGGTGCCAGGCGTATCACGGTCTTGTTGATAGCAAAACGAGCCATCGCCAGGGTTTCAAGCTGGTCCGCTTCCGGCCCGTCGCCAACAACGACCACTTGCACTGGATCAACCAGCAGCCGCTCCAGGGCCAGCCCATAGCTGCCGGCATATAGTCCAAAATGCTCCACGATCCCGGCAAAAGACTCGAGCGTATCCTCGGCGATATCGCGATACTCCTTCCGCCCGCTCAACTCCTCCAGGCGCAACAACGCTGCGGCGGCGGTTGGATTGCCCGCGGGGGTCGGCGAATCCTGCAGGGGCTTGCGTCTCGCGGTAAGCGCCCCGAGAGGAACACCGCCATCCGCCCCGGAAGCCGTGTCGAAAAACGCTCCCGCTGTGCGGTCATAGAACTTCGTGATCATGCCATCCGCAAGCTTTAACGCCGCCTGGTAGAAGCGCATCTCGCCGCTTGCGATCCAGCCATCAATGCAGGCGTGCACCGTCATGGCGTAATCGTCGAGCGTGCCCGAAACTTTTCCGGCGGGCGCATTGCCGTCCGATTCACCGTAGGCAATTACGTGCTGGAGCGATTCCGCACCATCCCAGGCTTCCGACAAAATGCGGTCCAGCGTAAGCAGCGCGAATGCGCGAGGAGCCTCCGCACGCAGCACGCGAGCAGCCTCAATGTATGCAGTCACCGCCATGGCGTTCCAACCCGTGTACAGTGTGCGATCAATAAACGGCGTAGGACGCTTGGCTCGCGCTGCCAGCATCTTCAGCTGCGCCGATTCGATCAGCCGGCGTGCCTCTTCCGCCGATCTGCCGCACTGCGCCGCAACTTCCTCGATCGTGAATTTGCGGTGCAGCACGTTCTTCGCGGGATTGTGGTGCATGTCGCCGAGTTCGCCGATATCCCAGTAGCGCGAGGCCACGGCAAGCTCATCGGCATCGAGCGCCGCCCGCGCCTCATCCAGCGTCCACGTAAAATAGTCGCCATCATCGTCGAGGTTGATATCGGCATCCTGCGAGGCATAGAAGCCGCCGCGCTCCCGATCCGTCATCACCTCATCGAGCCACGCAATGATCTCTTCGGCGGTCTTTCGGAAATCCGTCCGTACGAAGCTCTGATAGCCGTGCGCATAATTACGCAACAACTCAGTGTTGTCGTAGAGCATCTTTTCGAAATGCGGCACCACCCAGCGCTCATCGACGCTATAGCGATGGAAGCCGCCGGCAAGCTGGTCGTACACGCCGCCGCGCGCCATCCGCTCCAGCGTGACGATGAAAGCCTCCTGCGCCTCTGCATTGCCCCGATGCAGCGCAACCTCCAGCAGCAGGTCCAGAACTGACGGGTGGGGAAACTTGGGCTGCGAACCAAAGCCCCCATTACGCGGATCGAACTGCGCCATCGCAGAGGCCGCGATCTTGTCGACCAGCGCAAGGCTCAGATCCCCGCCGCGCGCTGAAAAGCTCTCGTTGTGTTCGATGGCCGACATCACGCTCGCTGCGGATTCGAGAGCCTCATCCCGGCGCTCCCGCCATACCTGCGCCATGGTCAGCAAAACCCGGCCGAAGCCCGGCCGGCCGTATCGATCGTCGCGAGGAAAATACGTGCCGCCAAAATACGGCCTGCCATCCGGCGTAAGAAATGCGGTCAGCGGCCAGCCGCCCTGCTGGCTGATCGCCGAGACGGCCGCCTGGTAGCGCGTATCCACGTCGGGGCGCTCATCACGGTCGACCTTTATGGCAATAAAATGCTCGTTGATGATGCGCGCGATTTCCGGATCCTCGTAGGATTCCCGGTCCATCACGTGGCACCAGTGGCACCACACCGCCCCGATATCCAGAAGAATCGGCTTGTCTTCCGCTTGCGCTCGCGCAAATGCAGCCTCACCCCACGGATGCCAATGCACCGGCTGGTGCCGCGCCGAACGCAGGTAGGAAGACGAAGCCGCTTCCAGATGGTTGGCAGCCAGAGACGCCGGAATGTTGTCCACAGGCATGGGCCGAGAATACACGCGCATGAGCTTGCGCGTGCCACTGGTAGACGCCTATGGCCGCCGCCGTAACTTCGCAGGGGGTTCACCTCTGAGGCCAAAAGCTATAAGCAACAGAGACAGATACAACCGCATCTAAGTGCGATAACGACGAACATTGCGATCCGCAGTCCCAGATAAAAGCGACGGTTGCAATTCCTCCCTTGCCGGAATTCGGTGCTGAAGCGGTGTGTACGGGTTTATGAAAGCCAAAGAGGATCCGATGCAGGAAGGGACGCCCCAGCCCGATGGCCGGACGGGCACGCTGCAACAGTCGCAATGAGCCAGTTGATCAGTTCCTATGATTGGGCATCGACCCCGCTGGGGCACGTCGCCAGGTGGCCCGACAGTCTCAAGGCAGCGGTCCGCATCCTCGTCACCTCGCGCTTCCCGATGTGGATGGCCTGGGGACCCCAGCTCACCGTGCTGTATAACGACGCCTACGCGCGCGTCACGTTGGGGAACAAAGCATCCGTGGGCTCTCGGAAAGCCGGCACGGGAGGTTTGGCATGAGATCTGGTCCGACATCGGTCCGCGGATTGAGCGGGTGATGTCCACCGGAGAGGCATCGTGGGACGAGACCCTGCGGACTCATTCTCGAACGTAGCGGATTCCCCGAAGAAACCTTCCACACCTTCTCCTATAGCCCCCTCGCCGGACCAGACGACAAGATCGAGGGCATGCTCTGCGTTGTGATGGAAGATACCCACCGTGTTCGCGGTGAGCGTCAACTGGCATCCCTGAGCACACTCGCCGGGGCACTTGTAAATGCCAACACGAGAAAGGATGTATTCGCCGCAATCCGAGCGCGGCCTCTCAGATCAGAAAGACATTCCTTTTTCGCTGATCTATCTGCTTCGAAAACAGCGGCCCCACCCTCCACCTCGTAGCGCAAACCGGCATCGAATCCACCCATCCTGCCGCGCCTCGCGAGATTGATGCCGAATCCCTCAGTAGTCCCTGGCCAGTCGACATTCTCTTCAACGCCAATCGTGCTCTTACCATCGATCGGCTGGGTGATCTCTTTCCCGATTTGCCCGTCGGCGTTTGGAACAAACCACCCCACCAGGCGCGCCTGGTCCCGCTCTCCCGGCGCGGCCAGGAGAAGCCTGCAGGCGTTTTCATCGCTGCATTAAACCCCTACCGGCAATTTGACGCGAGCTATGCCGGCTTTCTCGACTTGGCTGCCGGCCAGATTGCCGCCAGCATCACCAATGCAGAGGCGTATGAATCCGAGAAAAAGCGCGCCGAAGAGTTGACCGATCTTGACCGCGCCAAGACTGCATTCTTCAGCAATGTGAGCCACGAGTTGCGCACTCCGCTCACGCTTATCCTGGGCCCCATCGAGGATGCCCTGCTAAGCGAAGTTCCGCCCTCGCCTGAGGCGCTGGAGATGCTGCACCGCAACGCCCTGCGCTTGCTTAAGCTGGTAAACGGCCTTCTCGATTTCGTTCGCATCGAAGTGGGCCGCATGCGCGCCACCTACCAGCCAACGGATCTGTCTCTGCTCACAACGCAGCTTGCCAGCGTCTTCCGTTCAGCCGTGGAACGTGCGGGCCTGAAGCTGATGGTCGAGTGTCCGCCTCTGCCCGAGCCGGTATACGTTGATCGCGAAATGTGGGAGAAGGTTGTACTCAACCTCCTCTCCAATGCCTTGAAGGCCACATTCGACGGCGAAATTCAAGTCTCAATCTCCAACGACGAGACCGGCGCGCAACTCACCGTCCGCGATACCGGCACTGGAGTTCCGGAGCAGGAGCTGCCCCATCTGTTTGAGCGCTTCAGCCGCATTGAGGGAGCCCGTCGCCGCAGTCACGAAGGAAGCGGAATCGGCCTCGCTCTCGTGCACGAACTCGTCGAAATGCATGGCGGATCCATCGACGTCGAGAGCAAATTGGACGAGGGCACGACCTTCCGCGTTCGCCTCCCCTTCGGGCACGAGCATCTTACCCGCGGCCAGGTGGCGAGGGACACCAGCAGCCCGCTTGTCGTGCAGGGTTCAGCGGTCGCCTATGTGCAGGAAGCGCTCGGCTGGATGCCGGGGCACGAACAATTGCGAAACCAGATCGCCGGTTCCGTAGCCGGCGACCAGGACGACGAACGGGTAACATCCGCAGCCAAACCGGTCGTGCTTCTCGTGGACGATAACGCCGATATGCGCGAGTATGTCCGCTCGCTGCTGGCCGGGCGATTTGAGGTTGTTACAACTGGAAACGGAACCCTCGCACTCGAAGAAATCAACCGCAGGCCTCCAGCTCTCGTCCTCACCGACGTAATGATGCCCGAGATGGATGGCTTCACACTGCTCGCCGCGCTTCGCCGCAATCCTGCCACCGCCACCATACCCATCATCATGCTCTCGGCGCGTGCCGGCGAAGAAGCGCGCATTGAAGGCGTAGAAGCCGGCGCCGACGACTACCTCACAAAACCCTTCACTGCCCGCGAGCTGATTGCGCGCGTCGAAGCGCAGCTGAAAATGGCGCGCATGCGCCGCGAAGCCGCGGAACAAAAAGCTGCTCTGACCATGGAGATCAATCGCGCCCGCCAGTTTGCCGGCGAAGCGCTGGAGCACGTGCCTGTCGCATTCTGCACCATGGATCGCGAATACTGCATTACTTACATGAATGCCTCCGCGATGCAGCTTGCTGCGCTTTCAGGCAAATCGCATATGGGCGCGCGACTCTGGGACCTCTATCCTGAATTGATCGGGAGCGAAGTGGATTCGAACATCCGGCGTGCCATGGAAGCGCGCGTTCCCGTCGAATTCGAGCAGTTCTTCCCTGCTCCCGGCAACGAGACCTGGTTTCAGTTCTACGTTTACCCGCAGCCCGGCGAAGGCATCATTCTCTATTGCCGAAACATCACCGAAGCGCGCAAGGCCGAGCAGGCACTACGCCGCTCTGAGCAACTGGCTGCCGCAGGCCGGCTGGCCGCAAGCATCGCGCACGAAATCAACAATCCGCTGGAAGCTGTAACCAACCTGCTCTTTCTGGCTAAGAGCGATGCTGGGCTCTCCACTGGCTCAAAGGACTTGCTCGAAATTGCCGACAAGGAACTGCAGCGGCTCTCGCACATCACGGCGCGAAGCCTCAAGTTCTATCGCCAGCGCACCGCACCCGCCTTCACGGCATTGGATGAGCTCATCGATTCGGTCATTTATTTTCACGATCCCGTCATCCGTCTTCGCAACATCTCAATTGAACGCCGCTATCGCTCCGCGCCGGCGGTCCTGTGCCAGCCCGGCGAGATCCAGCAGGTATTCACCAACCTCGTCTCAAATGCCCTCGACGCCCTGCCGCAAAAAGGGCGCCTCATCCTCGTAGTCCGATCCGCACAGGATCACAATGGGCAGCAAGGTGTTTCGGTCACGGTCGCCGACAGCGGCGCAGGCATGGATCGATACATGTTCGAGCGATTGTTCCACCCCTTCGTCACAACCAAGGGCGAAGCAGGCACGGGACTGGGACTCTGGGTGTCGAAAGGAATCCTCGATAAGCACGACGCACAAGTTGCCGTGCGCACACGGTCCGGTTTCGGCACCGTATTCAGGATTTTCTTCCCCGTGGCAGCCAAGGTCGATTCGTCAGAATCCCTGCAGTCAGGGCCGGCCGCAGCTAATCCTTTGCCAGTTCCTCTTTGATCGCTGCTACCAGTTCCGGCGCGTCCGGAAGCGTATCTGGAGAGAAGCGCTTCACCACTTCACCTTCGCGGCTCACCAGAAACTTCTCGAAATTCCAGAGAATCTCCGGATCCGCATTCGTCTCAATTCCATATCCCTTCAGCTTCTCGCGAAACGGAACTTCCGCCACGCTGATCGCCTTCGGCTGCGCAGCCGTCAAAGCCTTATACAGCGGGTGCTTGTCATCGCCGGCCACGCTGATCTTGCTGAACATGGGAAACTTCACGCCGAAATTCGTCGTGCAGAACGACTGAATCTCCTCGTTCGTTCCCGGCTCCTGGCTCTTGAAGTTGTTCGCCGGAAATCCCGCAACCACCAGCCCCTGGCCGCGGAACTGCTCATAGAGACTCTCCAGTCCCTCATACTGCGGCGTAAGACCGCATTTCGATGCGACATTCACCACCAGCAAAACTTTTCCTTTGAATTCGGCCAGTGATGCATCTTCGCCCGTTATTTTGTTAACAGGAATGTCATAGATAGCAGTGCTCATAATGAAGTCTCCTCTGGAATTTCTTCGTTTGGTTAATGCTTGGATGCGCTCCTTCAGCGTTCGTTGCGGTCAATCAGGCCAGCAACTGCTTCGCCACCCGAATATACAACTCGATGGCTTCTTTCAGTTCTTTCTTCGCCAGCTTCTCATACGGCGTGTGCGCCACATGAATCGAGCCCGGCCCCAGCAGCAGCGGCTCGCCCCAATTCGAAAGCTGCGGAATGTCGGTGGTGAACTTGGCAATCATCGTGGGCAATCCTTCCACCGCGCGAAGCCGCACAAACGGAATTTCAAGCGTGAAATCCACCTCAGCCAGGTCCCCGGCGGCCTCCATCATCGCCGCGCGCACCGGCGCCGAATCGCCCACCAGCCGCACCAGGACCTGCGCCTCTGCCTTGTCGGCAATCACGTTGGGCGCGTGTCCGCCGCTGAATCTGCCCAATGTTCAGCGTGCTCGGCCCTACATCCTCCGTCACCGGCAACTCCAGTTTCAACAGGCGGGCCAGCACCTCGACCAGTTTGTGCACGGCGCTGTCCCCAAGTTCAGGATAAGCCGAGTGCGCCATCTTTCCCTGTCGCCTTGAAAACCGCGCGCAATGAGCCCTTCGAGGCCAGCGCAAGGCGATTGTCTGTCGGCTCGCCATTGATCAGAAAGCGGCTTCCCTTCGGCGATTCATTCGCCACCTTCGCCCCGGCAGAGTCCCGCTCTTCGCCCGACACGAACAGCAGCCCGACCCGTAATCCCGCCGCCCGCAGGACCTCGGCCGCAGCCACCTGCGCGGCAATAATTCCCTTGGCATCTGACACTCCGCGGCCGTACATGAACTCCGCATCTTCGCTGAACGGGATGTACGGAGGAACAGTATCCATGTGCGTTGAAAAAACCAGGTCCGGAGTCTGCCCGGCGACTCCGGCATACACATTCCATCGCTCGCCTCCGTCCGCGCTCTCTTCCGGCTGCGGCACGGGCGTCTTCTCCACCGCCCAGCCGCGCCCTGCCAGAAAGTCCGCAAGAAAATCGCCCACCCGGCCCTCGTTGTAGGTCGTGGATTCAATTTCGCAAAGCTGCTGGGTAAGCGAACCGGATCGAGCGGCGATAACTCGTGCATAGTTCTGCCAGAATATCGCAGTCACCGATTCCTGCATGTGCTCCCCTGCGAATCCGGTCCCATGCTCGCATCGTCACAATCGCAAGCCGCCCCGACGTGAATACGGCGTAAAATAATCCTTGGAATGACCTCCCCCGCCGTGTCGTCCGGATCCGAAACGAGTCCGGCAAGCCCCTCCCTGCGCACCATCGATTTGCACGGTCCCGCAGGCCGGCTGGAGGCGCTGCTGAACGAAGGCGCGCCCGATTCGCAGTTCGTCGGCCTTGTCTGCCATCCGCACCCTCTCGGCGGCGGCACCATGCACAACAAGGTTGTCTATCACGCCATGAAGGTGCTGAACGCGCCCGAGTGGGGCCTGCGCTGGCCGGTGTTGCGCTTCAACTTCCGCGGCACAGGGCTGAGCGAAGGCAACATGATGGGCGCGCAGAGTCCGGCGATGTATCCGCCGCGCTCGACTGGCTCCATGCCGAATACAAGCTTGCCCGATCGTCCTGCGTCGGCTTCAGCTTTGGAGCGGCGATGGCGATCGCTGCGTCCTGTGCGACACACTCGCAAACACAGAGCGCGACTAATCTTCGCGCCCTGGTCGCCCTGGGGCTTCCAACCCAGGGATTCGGGCAGACCTATCGATATCCCGTGCTCTCGGAGTGCCCCCTGCCCAAGCTCTTCCTCAGTGGAGATGGCGACTCGTTCGCCCCGCAACAGGATCTGAGACAGGTGGTCGATGCCGCCGCCGATCCCAAAAACTTGGTGCTCGTCCCCGGCGCCGATCACTTTTTTACAGGCCAACTCGAGGCGATGCAACAGTCGCTCGCAAGCTGGCTGAAGGAGCAATGTGCAATGACGCCGGCCAGTGATACCGCTCTCGATTTTCTCCATGCCCGTGCCACGGAGTTCTTTACCGGCGCGCTCGAGGCAAGCAGCATCGAGTCCGCCTTCGATCGGCGCATTCGCTTCGAGGGCAACACGCTGCAGCGCCTGATTCCCGACGGCAGCGGACCCGACGCCATCAATCTCTCGCAGTTCAAGCGCATTTTTGTCATCGCGCTGGGCAAGGCCGCCGGCCCGATGCTCGAAATCCTGCTCGACCGCATGAAGCGCCGCAAAGGCCTGCGCGGAATCTGCTGCACCAAGTACCTGCCGAAAAAGCGCAACTGGCGATTCCGCTACTTTGAAGGCGGCCACCCGCTTGCCGAACGAGGAATCGTTTGCCGCGGCGCGCGCCGCCCTGGCCATGCTGAAGAAGGCGAAGAAAGATACGCTGGTCTTCTTCCTCATCTCCGGCGGCGGCTCCGCCATGTTCGACTTGCCTCTCGATCCGCAGATCAGGCTTGAAGAAACCATCGCATTCCACGAAGCGCTTCTCGGCTCAGGCGCGCCCATCAACGAGATCAACACGCTGCGCAAACATTTCAGCGCAGTCAAGGGCGGACGGCTCGCCATTGCCGCACCCGAGGCTGCTGAAGGTTTCATTGCTGCTGCCCGATGTTCCCTTGCGGACGCTCGATGCGCTCTCCTCCGGCCCCACCTCGCCCGATCACTCTACCGTCGACGAAGTGCGCGAGATTATTGCGAAGTACGACCTCGACACGCAAATTTCCTCCATCGGTGCGCGCCTTCTTCGAGCGCAAAGACCTTCCGGAGTCTCCGGGAAACAAGAGCTGGCGGCCGCCGTTTCTTGCCCAGCTTCCAGCGCACCGATGCGCAGCAGGCGCGCCGGTTCACCTCCGCCGTCAATCTCACCGGCGAAGACGAAGCCTTTCGCGATTCGGTTTTCGAAGTTCTGCTCTCCAGCCACGACCTGGTCGAGAGCGCCCGCGCCCTTGCTCAAAAGGCCGGCTACTTTGTCGCGGTCGACAACTCCTGCGACGACTGGGACTATGCCGATGCCGCCCGCTATCTGCTCGACCGCTTCCACGATCTGCGCGCGCAGCACCGGCGCTTCTGCCTCATCTCCGGCGGCGAGGTCACCGTCACGCTTGAACCGCACCCCCGGCGCGGGCGGACGCAACCAGCAATTCGCCCTGGCCTGCGCCCTCGAGCTGGCCCATCATCCGGGCGAGATGCTCACAGTTCTCAGTGCCGGCTCCGACGGCATCGACGGCAACACGCCAAACGCCGGCGCCATCGCCGACCCCACCACCGTGGCACGCGCCGTTGCTTTTGGCTTCGAGCCGGAAGAGTCGCTTCGCACCTTCAACGCCTGTCCGCTGTTCACGGCCCTGGGCGACACCGTTGTCACCGGACCCACCGGCCATAATCTGCGCGACCTGCGCCTCTTGATCTCTGACAAATCCTGAGCACGCCGACCACAGAAGTTCGGCTCAATAGCGCTCGGCCATTCTGGGAGCCCCATCCGCGATCGACAGAATCGGAGCTATGATGGAAGTTCAATTCGTATTTACTTTCAACCGTACACAGGATTCGCACGTGGCTCGAAAAGCAGTCGCAAAAGCGCCGATAAAACGCCCGATATTCGGGCCGTCGCCGCGTTGGCCAAAGTCTCCATCGCTACCGTCTCCCGCACCATCAATGGCTCGCCCGTCGTAAGCGAAAAGCTTTCAAAGCGTGTGTGGCAGGCGATCGAGCAGTTAAATTACTTCCCTAACACCCATGCGCGGACGCTTGTCTCCGGGCGCAGCCGCCTCTTCGGCATCATTGTTGAGAACATTACCAATCCCTTCTTCCCTGAACTCATCCAGAGCTTCGAAGAGATCGCCGTCGCCCACGGCTACGAAATCCTGGTCAGCTCTTCCAACAGCGATCCTGCCGTGCTGACCACCTGTGTTCGCCGCATGCTCGAGCGCAAAGTGGAAGGCGTCGCGGTCATGACCTTCGGCGAAGAAGAGCCTGTGCTCGATCAGCTGTCGTTCCACGACGTTCCCGTCGTTCTCGCCGAGTTCAAGCTGAGCGAGCCAAAGGCCAACACCATCGTCCTCGACTACAGCACCGGAATTCGCGCTGCAGTTGCGCATCTCGTCGCCCTTGGCCATCGCAAGATCGGCTTCCTCGCCGGACCGCACAAACTACACTCCGCCATCACCCGCCAGAACGACTTCCAGGCCGCGATGCAGGAGAACAAATTGCCCATCCAGAAGAAATGGATCATCGAGTGCGATCACACCCTCAAGGGCGGCGTCGTCGGATTCGGCAAGTTGCAGGATCTCAGCGCCCAGCCCACGGCAGTCATCTGTTCGAACGACATGACCGCCATCGGCGTTCTGCGCGCCGCCTACATCCAGGGCCTGCGCGTGCCGCAGGATCTGTCCGTCATCGGCCTCGACGACATCGACTTCGCCGAATTCACGCTTCCACCGCTCACCACCATCCGCCTCTCCCGCGTTGAATTGGCCAAAGCCGCATTCGATGCCCTCCGGCAGCATGGAGAAGACCCCGGCAAGGCGGGCTTACAGCGCGAGTTCCTCGTATCCACCAGCCTTGTAGTCCGCGGCTCGACCGCACCTCCGCCGACCGCGTGAAATTCAGCCTCCCTTCTAGGCCGGTATAGCGTTTCACAGGAAAGTTTGAAACGCCGGCTTCAGAGCCTGCGGAAAAACTCATTCGAACTCGAGTCTTGTAACAGCGCATGACTTCAGTCATGCCGCAGGCTGCACAGAATGAATGAGGGCTTTAGCCCCTCAGGGAAGCTTCTTCGCGGTTCACTCGCGGTTCTTCGCAGACTACCGCCACTCCCCAGCACCATCAATCGCAACCTAAACCGGCCAACCGTGCTAAACCGGCTGGAGCATCTCCGCCTCCTCGCGCTCGTGCGAACAGTCGCGCATGGCAGCAATCTCGTCGTGCGTTTCATCGGCAGCGACGCGGCGATGGCGATATACCCTCGGCTCGCCGAAGTGGACCTCGGCAAAGACACCCGCCACGCCCAGCGCATTCCACAGATGCGGCAGCAAGAGCGTCGTCGCCGAACCAGCATAGTTCCCTTTCCGGCGTGCCATCTTCTGTCAGGTATCGTATGGCGGCCGCCGTCACCGGCGCTCCAGCTTCAACCGCGGGCGTGAAGAGCCTTGAGTGAAAGCGCTGCACTTTGCTGCCATCGGTGCTAGTCCCCTCCGGGAAAGAACAACACAGGAACTCGGCCCCCGCAGTCTTTCCGCGACCTGCTCAGTCACGGCAAGCGCGCTCGATCGGCTCCCACGGTCGACAAAAAGCGCTCCACTCGCACGGGCCATCATGCCAAACAGGGGCCACGCACTCACTTCGGCTTTTGCCACCATGCTGCAGGGCATCGTCGCTGCGTAAATTGCGATGTCGAGGTAGCTAATGTGGTTGGAGACAACCAAACCGCGGCTGGGCGGGTTGCCGGTGACCACGGCACGGATACCCAAACTCGACATCACGAGCCGTCCGGTCGATTGAATCCAGAGGGCGCGGCGCTCCAGAGTGAAAGGCCCCCGCAACTGGGCAAGGCCGAGACGGAGAATGCTCACAGAAGCGCAAAGATCAGCGCCACAGCGCGCCGGATCCTTCGCAGGTTCATTGCGTCAACGGCGCGAGGAACCGATTGCGCGCAGCCTGCGACAGCATCTTCAAATCGAGCAGAGTAAGAAAATCAATCGTGCCAAACTCGCGGTCCCACGCCGGCGGAGCGCAAATGCGCGCGCCAATCGTCAAATAAGTTTTCAATAACTTGGGAACCTTGGTCGGCATCGAATGACTCTGCGGGTCTGTAGATGTCTGTGTCTCTCGCACCCGCCTGCTCGCGAGGACATTCGTAGGCCATGAGTAGGCATCGTCTCGAATTCCGGCGAAACCCTGTACCGCTCGAGTTCGCGATACATCTGCCAGCCCTCGCCCGGATCCTTGGAATTCAAAGAAGAGCAACCTATCAAGTAACGAAGCCCCATTTCGTTAGCGTACTGCGCAATTCCCCGCCATAACAATGTAAGTACCTCGGGAGTACGATGCTCGCGATCGATAGATGCACGTCCCAGTTCCAGTATGTCGCGACGCAACGGCTCATAAGGCGCAAACTCAAACTCCTGCGCCGAGTAATAACCAAGATTCACCGCAGCGGTACTTCCTGATTGCATTCGATAAGTGCCGACAACTCGGCCATCGGTCTTGTCCTCAACCAGCAGGTGTTCGCAGAAGACATCGAAGTGATCCGTATCGATTCCCGTCTCGTACGAGCGCTCCAGCCCCTCGCCCATCTCAATGTTGAACACCTTGAAACGCAGCCGGTACGCGGCTTCGCGATCTTCGCGCCTTGCGCCAACCGCAGCCTGTAGCGCCCAACCTCCGCATGGATGCGCGGCCTCTCCGCAGATACGGAACCGGCTGCGAGCAAAACTGATTTGGGAGCTTCCACCGGAACGGTGGTAGGAGGTAACAGTGCGAACGGAGCCTTCTGCCCTGCCTGCGCAATCACGGGAGTAGTATCCGGCACAAATTGTAAGAGGAAGGTAAAACAGTTGCAAATGTAGTGCAAAAAATCTATTGAAACAATTCATGACTTAGTAACAAAAGAGCCCGCCGGGATGGCAGGCTCTTAAGTTGATTTGCGTGTTCTATCTCACCTACTTATACTCAACCCCCGGCGATAGAAGGAATCACCAGTACCTCGTCGCCTTCCTTGAAGTTATATTTATCGTTACCCAGGAATCGGATATCTTCCTCATTGACATAGAAGTTGATGAACCGGCGCACCTGCCCGTCTTCTCCGCGAAGATGTTGCCGCAGTGCAGGAAAGCGACCTTCGATATCGGTAACAAGCTCCGGAAGGTTCGATGCAGTGCTCGAAATCTCGCGCACGTTGTTGGTGTGTTTTTGAAATGCGTTCGGCAACAAAACTCTAACGGCCATCGCCTTCTCCAGCCAGGCTCAGGGCCTGATAGTTTGCAGGGTTCGCTGCATTGCGTTCTTCCACGAAATTCTCAAAGTCAGTCAGTCGCGGACGAATAGCCGCTCTCTGCTCGTAAGCGCCGTCCAGGCAGTCTGTCGTCTTCAGCCCGTTTCCGGTGATGCAGCTGACTGTCAGCTCCTCCGGCTTGATGCGTCCATGCGCATACAACCGCGCCGTCACCGCCGTCGTCACGCCGCCTGCCGTCTCCGTAAAGATGCCCTCGGTCTCCGCGAGTTCCTGGATCGCCGACACAATCTCCACGTCCGACACATCTTCGGCCCAGCCGCCTGTCCCGCGAATCACCCGCGACGCATAGATGCCGTCCGCGGGGTTGCCAATCGCCAATGACCGCGCAATCGTGTTCGGCCGTTGCGGTTCGATCACATCCGTCCCGGCCTTCACAGCCTTCGCAATCGGCGAGCATCCCGTGGCCTGCGCCCCGAAGAACCGCACTGGCTTCTCTTCCACCAGCCCAAGCTCGATCAGCTCATTGAACGCCTTCTTTATCTTCGTAATCAGTGACCCACCCGCCATTGGCACAACCACATTGTCCGGCAGCCGCCACCCAAGCTGCTCCGCAATCTCGAACCCCACCGTCTTCGATCCCTCGGCGTAGTAAGGCCGCAGATTCACATTCACAAATCCCCAGTTGTAGCGATCGGCGATTTGCGAGCACAGCCGATTCACATGGTCGTAGTTGCCCTCGACCCGCACCAGCGTAGCGCCATAAACCTGCGTGTTCAGAATCTTCGCCGGCTCAAGATCAGCGGGAACCAGGATGAATGTCTTCAATCCCAGCCGCGCCGCATGAGCCGCAACCGCGTTGGCCAGGTTGCCGGTCGAGGAGCACCCGACCGTATCGAAGCCAAAATCCTGCGCATTCGCCAGCGCCACTGCCACGACGCGATCCTTGAAGCTCAGCGTAGGCATGCACACGGCATCATTCTTGATGTACAGATTGCGCGCGCCAAACTGCGCACCCAGCCTCGGCGCCTTCACCAGCGGCGTCAGCCCCGACGGCGTCTGCGGAACGTAGCTGTCCGCAACCGGCAGCAGCGCACGATACCGCCACATATCCAGCGGACCCTGGGAAATTGTCTCGCGGGTAAATCGGGTGCGGGCATACTCGAAGTCGTAGGTCACTTCAAGCGGAGAAAAGCACTCATCGCAGATCGAAAGCGGCTGATGACCATAGGTCTTGCCGCATTCCCGACATCGCAACCAATACGCAGTCGTCAAAGGTCCCTCGCTGTGCGCGAGTGACACGAGAAGCTCGAGCGCGTGACATGCCCAGAAAGAGTGAACGTGAATTGACTCGAAACTGCCTGCGAAGCTGCTAAAGCAAAGGGTGCTGAAGCAACCCCCGAATCTCATGTTCCCCGTCTCCGGGCAAGAGTTGACACCATACTCCCGTTTTGCGCGGGCAGGTTGTCGTGGCGTCACAGGGCTCGTCCCTCAGCCACTCTGCATGAAACTCAGGCTTGCCCTTTGGGGGCAAACTTGAATGTTTAGTTTGTATCACAAGGAAAACTGCAGCGCAAGCAGCAGCACACCGAACGGCGTCCCCGGCGGTCCAAAAGGTCATTTCCGGCAGTCGGTTGCTCCACTTCGAGCGACCGCTCGCCAATAAACGAACACGAAAAAGACGGTTATGGAAGTTGGCAGGGCGGGCAGGCGCCAAACCCGAAGTGCGGTTGGTCCCAATTTGTCCCCGAAGGATCGTGCAGTTCCGACTGGAGGGACAACCGCTGCATCAGATTGCAGCCAGAACCGCACTCCCATTCGTCTCATTCGCATGCTGCAAAAGCAAGAGGCACCACGGGCCAATTCGGGCCATCTTGTGCCTGACCCCCTTCTGGACAGTCCCTTGGCCGAAACGTATCATCTCGTACACCGCCAATTTTAGGCATGGGCCCTGATTGGAAGTGACCATGGGTTCCCCGGATGCAGATACCTCGGAACGAGCGAAGGTGCTTGTCTCGTGGAAGGAAATCGCGGCGTTTCTTGACCGGGCTGAGCGAACCGCTAAGCGCTGGGAACGAAAACGTGGTCTCCCTGTTCATCGGGTCCCGGGTGGAGAACGCAGTGGGGTTTTCGCATATTCGCATGAATTGAGTGCCTGGCTGCGCGGCGAAGAAGGCAGGTCGGCTGAGACCGCCACAGCCACTGAACACGATCAGCGAAACGAAGAGACACCGGCCTCCCGCCTCGCAAACTCAGAGGCTGAGCCTGAATCAAAGCAAGCGATCCATTCCAGCAAACCGGCTCCCGAGCCTGTCCTCCGAACGAGCAGTCCTCCTTGGCAAGCTATCGTCTGGAGTTCCGTTCTGGTTCTTCTTCCCATAGCAGCGGCCTTCTTTGCTTTCAGACATTACAGATCAATCTCACAAGCCAAGGATTCGCCCGTCCAACTTGCTCCTCCCGGTTCTCGTCACGTTCCTTCTCCCCGAGCTGAGCAGCTTTATCTCCAGGGACGGTATCAATGGAGCCTGCGCACCGCCGAGAGCCTGGCCAAGTCCGTCGACGCATACACGCAGGCGATCGTCGATGACCCAGCCTATGCCCAGGCATACGCCGGCCTGGCGGAAAGTTATGATCTGCTTCCCCAGTACTCCCGCGTGAATTCCGCTGATTCATTTCAACGGGCGAAAGCAGCCGCATCCAGAGCGATTGAGCTTGACCCCAGTCTCGCTGCGGGCCATCGAGCCAAAGCGTTCGTGCTCTTCTACGGTTATTGGGACGTCGCCGGCTCTGACGCCGAGTTCAGGCGGGCCCTGGCGCTGGCCCCGAACGAGGCGGAAACTCATCATTGGTACGGCACAACCCTGTTCTCGCGACAGGAGGACTCCCGGTCTTTGTCTCAGATGGATGAAGCTGTGCGATTGAGCCCGACGACGCCGGCGATCGTTGCCGACTCAGCATTTGTCCATGTTTCTCTTCATAACAATCGTGATGTCAACATCAGGATCCTCCGGGAACTGGCCCGAACTCAACCGAACCTGGTGAAATCAAGTCGCTACCTCGCCGGGATCGATCTCGACGACCGGAACTACCCTGCCTTCCTGGCGGACATCCGGCAAGTTGCGGAAATCTCACACGATCCAGCCATGAACGCCCTTGTCACCGCCGCGAGCCGTGGGTTGGCCCGCGGAGGCAGATCAGGATTGCTGGAGGCGATTCGCAAGTACGCCCAGTCAGTGTTCGATCAAGGTAATGATTCCGGTAACACGCTGGCCGAGACTTACTTACGCCTCGGACAGCCGAAGAAGGCGCTTCCGTACTTCAGGGCAGCGCTCGCACGGAACGAAATCAGCCTCATGAGACTTTCCGCGTGTGAATGCGTTGCGGCAGTCAAGGACGATCCGGGGTACAGACAGCTCTTTCAGCAAGTGCGTGAACATATGGGCCTGCCGAAGACGACAGGCGTGCACCCCGCCGCGTTGCCCGGGTCAGAGCAGTGAGGCCGCCCCGAGCCTTGCCCTGAGCGAAGTCGAAGGGGGTTCACGAATCCAACCCTGCTAGCGGGTGGCCGGGTGCCCCAGGTCTCGCTTCTGAGACCTGGGAAACCAACAACCCTGCGCAAACCCAACGAGTCGAGGTTTCGTTGGGGTCAACCCCGATATCTCCAATCCTGGCTAATCCGCGGCGCGGGTGCCCCAGGTCTCGCTTCTGAGACCTGGGAAACCAACGACCCTGCGCAAACTCAACGAGTCGAGGTTTCGTTGGTGTCAACCCCGCATCACGGGGTTCGCAGTGTTTCCCGCTCAGGGCAAGGTACCAGGCCAACCATGCCCGATATCGCCGCCCTTTACTCTCTGTTCCCTATTCCCTCGTTCCCTGCTCCCAAGTCGGGGCACTCCCCTCAGTTTGTATAAATCCTCACGTAATCCACCTGCATGTCACCCGGAAAAACCGACGTGGCATCCGGATTACCGGGCCAATCTCCACCCACCGCAAGATTCAGAATGATGAACTGCGGCCCTTGATCGAACGGCCATGTGCCCGGGAAGTTCGCCGGAGTAAACGTGGCATACACATTCGCCGGATCGTCCACGTAAAACTGCACCTGCCCCTTGCTCCAGATCATTCCGTAGTTGTGCCAGTCCGCCGCAGAGAATCCAGAGGGATGATACTGTTGCGTGCCGTTTGCTTCGCTGGCGCTTGTCCCCCCGTGTACCGAACCCGCAATCCAGTCATAACCCGGCGCAGTTCCACCTACATAAGGAGGAGGATTGTTGCCATCGATGTGTTCCATCACGTCCAGCTCGCCGCATGCTGGCCAGCCTACCTTCGTAATGTTGTTGCCCAATAGCCAAAAGGCGGGCCACATCCCCTGGCTCTCCGGCAGCTTCATCCGCGCCTCGATGCGGCCGTACATGAAGCTGAAGAGTCCCTGCGTTTTCATGCGGGCAGAAGTGTACGTCGTTCCCGAGGGATTCACGGCAACAATGTGAAGGATTCCCGATTCATCGATATACGTATTCGAACCCGTGCATGGCGCAGTTGTGGAATTCGCCGCACAGTAGGTCTCCAGTTCGTTGTTCCCGCAGCAGCGGAATCCGGTGTCATACGTCCACGTTGACGAATTCGGAAGCCAATTCGTAAGACTCGGTCTCGTAAACTCGTCGCTCCAGACCAGCGTGCCCGATGCGATGTTCGGGCTGAAACTCTGCGAGGCCACGGTGCTGTTCGAATATCCCGACGCGGCCGCCAGGGCCTTGACCGTCAGATTCGACGAAACAAGAAAGGGCGCGTAGTAGACCATGGACGTGGTTGCCGGCGTTGAACCGTCCGTTGTGTAGTAGATCGTTGCGCTGCTGGTGATATCGGCCAGCGTGACAATCGCTGCACCGTTCTGCACCGGCACAGCCGATATCGTTGGCGTCGCGGCGGGCGTCCCTGTGGTTCCACTGCCGGTGTTGCCGCCGCTCCCTCCACCACAACCGCAAACCAATGCACTCGCCAAAACCAAAGCAGTAAACATATCAGCCCTCATCCCCACGTGCACTCTCCCCATCTGACGACGAAAAGGCGGAACATCTTCGCCGCCCAATATCAAAACATTCGCGTCTGAAAGGGTCAATCATTTTCGCTCTGGCTGGATGTGACTTAGGGCACAACATCTAAGGAAAGATTGCGATTCGCGCCTCTACAACCGAGATCACCGCATCGCTTCAGAACAATCGCTTGTCTCATTCTTCAGGAAAAGCTGCATGGCAACGGATAGGCAGCGCGCCGGCACCGCTACGCAGACGACCGGACCAATCACTATCCCCGTTCGTAGTTGAGATTCGGCGAGAGCCAGCGCTCAGCCTCGGCAACGCTCATCCCCTTGCGCTCCGCGTAGTCGGCGGCCTGTTCGCGATCGATCTTGCCCAGCGAGAAATAGCGCGACTCCGGATGCGCAAAATACAACCCGCTCACGCTCGAGCCCGGCCACATCGCAAACGACTCGGTAATCCGAATCCCCGTCTTCGCCTCAACATCCAGCAACCGCCAGATCGTTCCCTTCTCCGTGTGATCAGGACACGCAGGATATCCCGGCGCCGGACGAATCCCGCGATACTTCTCCTGGACCAACTCCGCAGGACTAAGATTTTCGTCGCGTCCGTAGCCCCACTCA
This sequence comes from uncultured Acidobacteriaceae bacterium, assembly GCA_963769345.1. Lineage (GTDB taxonomy): Bacteria > Acidobacteriota > Terriglobia > Terriglobales > Acidobacteriaceae > Telmatobacter. The sequence continues at coordinate 473,347 of CAVYLL010000010.1, read as the reverse complement.
TCCCGCACCCGCTTGTGCAGACACTCCGCAAACGCTTCAGCCAATCGGTCCGCAAGCGCCTCAGCCATGATCGCGTTATAGTCGTCGTTCTCAGCGCGATATTTGTCGGTCAATTCCTTCAGCCCGATGCCCGTAGTCACCGCAAACGCCCCGATGTGATCCCGCAACCCCGTTGCCTTCGGCGCGATGAAATCCGCCAGCGACCGGCATGGCTCGCTGCCTTCGCGATTCGCCTGCTGGCGCAGAAAGTGAAAGCGATCAAGCAACGTCTTCCGCGCGCCATCAACGTAGAGTTCGACATCATCGCATACCGCCGATGCCGGAAAAAGCCCATAGACAGCGCGCGCCGTCAGTAGCTTCTTTTCAATGATCGTGTCAAGAAGCGCATTAGCCTCGGTGAAGAGTTGCCGCGCCTGCTCTCCCTGCCTCTCATCGTCGAGGATGCGCGGATAAACGCCTTTGAGCTCCCATGCATGAAAAAACGGCGTCCAGTCGATATACTCGCGCAGGGTGGCCAGCGGAAAATCATCCAACACGCGCACGCCGGTGAATTCCGGAGTCGGAATGTCTTCGGCGCGCCACTCAATCGGCGTATGCCGTGCGCGTGCGGCCTCAAGCGAGATAGTCTTCTGCTTTGGCGTGTTGTGGGCTTTGCGAACCGCCTCATACTCGGCGCGATGCTGCGCCACGAACTCCGCGTTGCCATCCTCGCTCAGCAGGCTGGTCGTCGCAGGGACAGCGCGGCTCGCATCCACAATGTGGACGACCGGCTCGCTATAGTGCGGCGCAATCTTCACCGCCGTATGCGCGCGGCTGGTGGTTGCGCCCCCAATCAGCAGCGGCAGCTTGAATCCCTGCCGCTCCATCTCCCGCGCCACGTGAACCATCTCATCCAGCGACGGCGTAATCAATCCGCTTAACCCGATAATGTCCGCTTTCACTTCCTTCGCGCGTTCCAGTATCTTCTCCGCCGGAACCATCACGCCCAGGTCGATCACTTCGAAGTTGTTGCAGGCCAGCACCACCCCCACGATGTTCTTGCCGATGTCATGCACGTCGCCCTTCACGGTAGCCAGCACAATCTTCCCCTGCGCCTTCACCACGTGGCCCGCAGCTTCCATAGCAGCCTTTTCGGCTTCCATGAATGGAAAGAGGTACGCGACCGCCTTCTTCATCACGCGCGCCGACTTCACCACCTGCGGCAGAAACATCTTCCCCGCGCCAAACAGATCGCCGACAACACTCATCCCCGCCATCAGCGGACCTTCAATCACCAGCAGCGGCCGCCCAAGCTTCGCCCGCGCTTCCTCCGTGTCGATTTCGATGTAGTTGTCGATCCCCTTCACCAGTGCATGCGCCAGACGCTCCTCCACCGTCCCGTTACGCCATTCCTCGGTCTTCTTCTCCGTAACAACCGCGCCTTCGTTCTTCAACGTTTCGCCGTATTCCACCAGCCGTTCCGTCGCGTCAGGCCTGCGGTTCAACAGCACATCTTCGACCAGTTCCTTCAGCTTCGGATCGATCTCTTCGTACACCTCGAGCATCCCGGCATTCACGATGCCCATGTCGAGCCCGGCCGCAATCGCGTGATACAGAAACGCCGAATGCATCGCCTCGCGCACTCGGTTGTTGCCGCGAAAGCTGAATGAGATATTCGAGACGCCGCCGCTCACCTTCGCATGCGGAAGGTTCGCCTTGATCCACCGCGTCGCGTTGATAAAGTCGACAGCATAGTTGTTGTGCTCCTCCATGCCAGTCGCAACGGTAAGGATGTTCGGGTCGAAGATGATGTCCTCGGCCGGAAACCCGACTCGGTCCACCAGAATCCGATAAGCCCGCTCGCAAACGCGAATCTTGTCTTCGAAGCTCGCAGCCTGCCCCTGTTCATCAAACGCCATCACCACCGCAGCAGCGCCATACTTCAGCACTGTAGCCGCATGCTCGCAAAACTTCGCTTCGCCCTCCTTCAGCGAAATCGAATTCACGATGCCCTTGCCCTGCAGGCACTTCAACCCCGCCTGAATCACCGCCCAGTTCGACGAGTCGACCATGAACGGAACCTTCGCAACTTCGGGCTCGCTCCCCAGCAACTGCAGAAAGCGCGTCATCGCCGCGACGCCGTCGATCATGCCTTCGTCCATGCAGATATCAAGAACGTTGGCGCCGTTCTCCACCTGCTGCCTGGCGACGCTCACGGCCTCTTCGTACTTCCCATCCTTCACAAGTCGCGCGAACTTCGGCGAACCGGCCACATTGGTCCGCTCGCCGATCATGATGAAGACCCCGGCTTGCTGTGTAAATGGCTGCGATCCCGACAGGCGAAGAGGCTTCATGCGGCCAACCTCGGCTGCGCCCACACTCTCGATCCGAAGGGTCTTCTGCATGAAATGCCGCCCCAACGCGCGCGGAGGCAACCCTTCCAGCGCCTTGGCAATCGCCGCAATATGCTCCGGCGTGTTGCCGCAGCACCCGCCCGCAATATTGATCAGCCCGGCCTTCGCAAATTCGCTCAGATACCGCGCCATGTCTTCCGGCCCCAGGTCGAATCCCGTCGCCGACAGCGGATTCGGCAACCCCGCATTCGGATAGCACGAGATCGCGACATTCGCCTTCTCCGACAGCTCCGACAAAAACGGATACATCAGATCCGGACCCAGCGAACAATTCAACCCCACCGACAGCGGCTTCACATGCTCCACCGCATTCCAGAATGCCTCGGTCGTCTGCGCCGAAATCAAGGTCTCGCCGCCGCGCCCAACCGCCGCCGAAATCATCACCGGCAATTCAACAGCATCTTCATCAAATACTTCCCGAATCGCCACCAGCGCAGCCTTGGCATTCAATGAATCGAATATCGTCTCCACCAGCAGGAAATCCACCCCACCCGCAATCAGCGCCCGCACCTGCTCTGCATACGCCGTCTTCACCTGGTCGAACGTCACCGAGCGGAATCCCGGATCGTTCGCATCCGGCGAATTCGACAGCGACACCGTCAGCGGCCCGATCGATCCCGCCACAAACCGCGGCCGGCCCGTCTCTTTCGCAACCCTGTCAGCCCACTCCCGGCAAATCTTGGCCGACACCTCGTTGATCTCCCACGCCAGGCTCTTCAGGAACGGATCGTCAATGATCTTCTGGTAGAACTCGGGATCCTTCCGCCCCCCGTGCTCCCGCGGATCGTCGACGAAAAACTCGCTCTGCGAAATCGTCGTCGCGCCAAACGTATTGGTCTCGATGATGTCCGCCCCCGCCTCCAGAAACCGCCGGTGAATGTCGCCGATCATCTCCGGCTGCGTCAGCACAAACAGATCGCCATTGTTCTTCAGGTCCTTCTTGGCGTCCTTGAAACGCTCACCGCGAATGTCCGCTTCGGTCATGCCGTAGGTGCGGATGGTCGTGCCCATCGCGCCATCAATAATGGCGATGCGGCTCTTGAGAATCTCCAACAGGGGATGTTCGTGGTGTCGTCGTCATATCTCTTTGATGATTGTAAGAGGCTTACGGACCAGAACGTCGGTCCGAAGCACGGAACAGAAGCAATTTGGGATTGGATCGGGAGATTAAAGGCCTGAAATGCCGCGAAGCTATGCGGGTTCACTCCAAAGGGCGAAAGGGCGGAGCCCCTACTTCGCCGTCGCGATCGCACTCACCGGCAGCAGCATGTCTTCCTTGCGCATCACCAGGCTCGTAGCGTTCAGGCTGGCCAGTTCAAACCCATGGCCGTGCGTAATGGCGTCCGTCGGGCAGGCTTCCACGCAATATCCGCAAAAAATACAGCGGTTGTAGTCGATGTTGTAGACCTTCGCATACCGCTCCGACGACGAGATCCGAATCTCCTCGGTATTCTCGGCCGCCTCGATAAAAATGCAATTCGCTGGGCAGGCCGCCGCGCACAGGAAGCAGGCCACGCACTTCTCCAGCCCATTCTCATCCCGCTGCAGCACATGGGCACCGCGAAAGCGCTGCTCAAACTTCGCGCCCCGCATCGGCCCCTTGCCATCGGGATAGTTCTCAACCTGTGTGGGCTGCAGCATTTCCCCGAAGGTGATGCTCATACCCTTGGCGATGGCAGCAATATTGCGCACAACCGACATGCCCTCAGTATACGATGTATGCCTGGAGGCGACCATCCATGCGCCGCAGGGCCATCAAACTCATCTTGTCGCTGGCGCTCGTGCCAGCAGCGGCATTCAGCCAGCTCCCCGATAACCCCAATATGGGACCGGGCGGAGTTCCACTGCGTCCCCCCGGTCCCATGGACACGACACGAACGCGCCAGCAAGCCGACCAGGGCCGTGACGAGATGGTCGCTCCCTTGAAGATCAGCTACGGCAAAAAGTCGGCAGAGTGGACCGCCCCCAAACTCGCCCAGCTTCCTCACGAAACCATTCAGGCCACCAACGAACACACCCAGGCGCAGGAGATTTACTCCGGCGTTCCACTGATGGCCCTGCTGGTCGAACTCGGAGTGCCGCAGAAGCTCAAAGGCAAAGATTTTCGCCTGTACCTGGTCGCCGAGGGCAGGGATGGAAACAAGATCGTATATTCTCTCGGCGAAGTCTCACCCGACGTGCACGATGGCTCCGTGCTGCTTGCCGACAGCGTCGACGGCAAGCCGCTCGCCGACAATGGCCCGATTGAGCTCGTCTGTTCGGGAGAACATCGTCCGGTACGCTGGGTTCGCGGCGTGACGTCTATCAAAGTCCAGGCAGCCGATTGATTTTCTAATGTCGAGTTCCAGGTGGCCGTGACTGTCCCTCGTTATTCGCGGGAGGCGTGGTCACCGGCTTGCGCTCGTAATGCGGCTTCTGGCTCGTCTGGCAGAGCGATGAATCCTGCCCCCGGCTCAACCCCGGCACCGCATCCTGCGCCCGGCACAACCGGTCCTTCATACTCGCTGCGTCCCGGCCAGAGATAAGCTGAGTCCGTTCCACGTCGCTCTGCGGATCAATGTCGTAGCGATAAACAGTTTCTTCGGCTGGCTTCTCCTTGCCGTAGTCCAGATAGTTCCAGGTGCCGAGAGTTTCCCGTCCGTTGCCATCGGCCATCACCGCAAACACCCGCGTCTGCGTCACTCCGAGAGCCGCATTCGACGCCCACACCGGTACTGCCTTGCCGCCTTCCATCCACCGCCCCGCAAACGTGCGCTGCCGCAGGTCATAGTGGAAGGCCGTAAAATACGTCGTCGCCTGGCAGTCGTTGCAGTCGTCGTAGAGCGCCGCCAGTTCCCTGCCTTGGCCCACATTCAGCAGCACCCAATCCATAAGCCGCAAATTCGCGCAGTCCACAATGCGCGTCAGCTTGCGATCGCTCAGCGAAATACTCCAGATCGTGAACAGGTCCCTGTCAGTTGCGGACTGAGGCGTAGCGCGAAGAGTCGTAATCACCAGCGCCGCATCATATTGCACGCCGATCTCGCGAATCGCCGTCCACTTCTCGTTATCCAGCGCGCGTGTCACCCACACCACCACGTCCTGGTCGCTCTGCGCGTGAAAATCAATCCATCGAAATGTGTCGGGAGCCTGCGCAGCACAAGAAGAAGTCACACCGGCCATCGCCAGGGCAATCAAGCCCACAACAGCCCACCGGGAAATACCACGCATGCCTTCAGGCTATCAAACGCAATCCGCCGCAGGCAGGTTTCGGTATGGGCACGAATGGAGGGTGCCCCATCCAAGCTCCGCTTGGGTGGGAAAGCACGAACGTTGACTTTCATCGTTATGAGTGCGGTCCCGCCACGAACGTCTACTGTCTCGCGGGTTACTCACAGCCCCAGCTTCGCCCAAATCGCATCCACCTTCGCCTTCGTCGCCCGATCCATCTCGATCATCGCCGGCCACGGCCGCTCAAACCCTTCCGCCTTCCACTTCCGCGTCGCATCGATCCCCATCTTCGATCCGTAATTCGGCATCCGCGACGAGTGATCCAGCGAATCAACCGGCCCCAGCGTGAACTGAATATCGCGCTCCGGGTCGATATTGTTCGTCACCCGCAGCACCACCTCGCCGATATCCTGCACATCGCAGTCCTCATCCACCACCACGATGCACTTGGTAAACATCGCCTGCCCCAGCGACCAGATCGCATTCATCACCTTGCGCGCCTGTCCCGGATAGCTCTTCTTGATCGACACCAGCATCAGGTTGTGAAACACGCCCTCCACCGGCAGATTGATGTCCACGATCTCCGGAATCGTCAGCTTCATCGCCGGCAGAAAAATCCGCTCCACCGCCTTGCCCATCCACGCATCTTCCATCGGCGGCTTGCCCACAATCGTCGCCGCATAAATCGGATCCTTGCGATGCGTAATGCACGTCAGGTGAAATACCGGATACTCATCCGTCATTGTGTAGAAGCCCGTGTGGTCGCCAAACGGCCCCTCGCTGCGCAGTTCGCCCAGTTCGACGTAGCCCTCCAGCACGATCTCCGCGCTCGCCGGCACTTCCAGATCCACCGTCTCGCACTTCACAATCTCCACGGGCTTCCCGCGCAGGAACCCGGCGATCATGAACTCCTCGACCTCCGGCGGTGCCGGCACAATGGCCGCGAATGTTGTCGCCGGATCAGTCCCGATCGCCACCGCAACCTCCAGTCGCGACCCCTTCAGATTCCCCATCGCCACCTGCGGCAGCCCGCCAATCGGCCCATCGGGAATCATCACCGCCCCACCCGCCGACTCCGCCATCGCCGCCACACTCGCCGTCCGCGGATCACCAGTCGCCGCGGCCTGCGCAGAAGCCCTCAACGCATTTCGATAATGCTCCGCCGCCACCTTCTGCCGCTGCCAGTGCATCCCCGTCGTCTGCCCGTCATACACCTGCATGCGATACATCCCGATATTCCGCTTCCCTGTCCGCGGATCCTTCGTATGCACACACGGCAGCGTGATAAACCGCCCTCCGTCATACGGCCAGCACTTCAAAATCGGAAACGCATTCAGATCAAACCCGTCCCGCAGAATCACTTCCTTGCACGGCGCATCCTTCGCCGCCACCGTCTTCGGAAACACATTCCCCAACTCCGCCAGTTGCGGCAGCATCTTCAGCTTGTCCAGGAACCCGCCCCCCGGCGCCTTCACATTCATCAGCCCCTTGATGCGGTCGGCAATCTCATCCAGCCGCTCCACGCCCAGCGCCATAGCCATGCGACGCTCGCTGCCGAACTGGTTCATCAGCACCTTGTGCCCCGGATGCCCCTTCACGTTTTCAAACAGCAGCGCCGGCCCACCGGGAGCATACTTCCCTTCATGGCGCGCGTTCCCTTCGTTCCCTCGTTCCCTTGTTCCCTGTCTTCGACACCCGATCGGTGATCTCCGTGATCTCCAGTTCCGGAGACACCTCCTCGCGAATCCGCTTGAGTTCGCCGCTCTTCTCCAGTGTCCTGATCCAGTCGCGCAAATCGTCGTATGCCAACGTATTTCTCCAAGGATTGTTTTTGAGATCCCGGTTTGCGGTCTTCGCTTCGCAGTCTGTGGAGAGAGTTCAGTTTTGAAAGGGCACGACTTTAGTCGTGCCGTAAGAGACTCCCAGAATCAATGCGGCTTTAGCCGCAGAGGGATGGTGTCGCTTCATTCTCGACCTCTGTCACAGCCAGCTGGATTGGTTAGCGCCGGTCCCGACTCCATACTAAGGCTTTCAAATCGATATGACTTTGGTTTCCCCAAGACCCCGTGCCAAACCCCACCTCTCGAATTCCCGCATCTAAGCCAGCAGATAGCGATCATTCTTACGAGGGACACCGTCATGCCTCCATCCCCACAGGTGAAGTGCCACCCCTACTTCAGGCTCCGCCGTCTTACTCCGCATTTCCAACTCGGCCCCGAGGCCGCCGCGCCCTGGAGCACCCCCAATCTCTGCATCGCCTACAATTGGCCCACTAACCTCGTCGGTGGCGGCACCATCGCCATCGTCGAACTCGGCGGCGGATGGGTGCAGTCCGACATTGACCAATACTTCAAATCCATCAATCAGCCCGTCCCCAACATCACCGACGTCTCCGTTGACGGCACAAAAAACAGCCCCAACCAGAGCACCGGCTCCAACAGTGATCCCGACTACGAAGTCGCCCTCGACATCGAAGTCGCAGGCGCCGCCTACTACGCCGCAACCGGCAAGCCCGCCACTATCCGCATGTACTGGTCGCAGGACATCGCCACCGCCGTCGAAAAAGCCGCCAACGATGGCTGCGATGTCTGCTCCATCTCCTGGGGTGCCGACGAGGCCACCTGGGGCACCGAAGCCGCCGACGAAATGGAATCCGCCGCAGCCACCGCCACCAATCTTGGCATGGTCGTCTTTGCCGCATCCGGCGACAACGACTCGAGCGACGGTGGCTCAGCCCCCGCGAATGTCGACGCCCCGTCGTCCTGCCCGCACGTCGTCGGTTGCGGCGGCACCTACAAAACGTCCACCGTCGAAACCGTCTGGAACGACAACCCCGGGCAGACCAATGGCGAGGGAACCGGCGGCGGATACTCCACCATCTTTCCCGTGCAGAGCTTTCAGATCGGCATCCCAACGCCGCCCGCCAACTCGCCCTTCGGCAAAGGCCGCATGGTTCCCGATGTCTCAGCCGACGCCGATCCCAACACCGGCTACAACGTCTTCGTTCACGGATCAACCACCGTCGTCGGCGGAACCAGCGCCGTCGCTCCCCTTTACGCGGGCCTGTTCGCAGCCTTCGGAAAGAAACTGGGCTTCGTGACGCCATCGCTCTACCAGAACCAGCCCGACTTTAACGACATCACCAGCGGCGGCAACGGCTACTACAACGCCGCCGTCGGCCCCGACCCCTGCACTGGCATAGGCTCCCCCATCGGCAACAAGCTCGCTACATTGTTCACGCAAGCCTCCGGCCACGACCCCAACGCCCAGATCCAGAGAAGCTGATACCTATCCCGAACCCGTCATCCTGAGCGACCCTTCACAAAGTGAAGGTGAGTCGAAGGACCTGCTTGTGCTTTTGTTTGTATCAGCACAGAACTGGGTGCCCCATGTCTCGATTTTGAGACATGGGAAAGCACAAACCTCAACCACCCCGAGGAACTCGAAATAGCCCAAACACAAATCAGCCCCGAAGGCTTCAACCCTCGGGGCCGATTTTCGACCAATAGATAAGGAGAACTAAACGCTGCTTGTCGGCGTCCCATTCAGCCTGCGATCCGGAACCTGTGCCGGATCCTCGCGCCACCCCACCGATGCAACATCGGAGAAGTCGGCCCGATTCGCTTCCCGCCAATCAAAAGCCAGGAAGTTTGGTGAGCGAAGTATATCCAACTGCATGCAAATGCGAACACTTACCAAAGTCACCTGAACCCAAAGCCTCAAGATGTCAGATCGCAGAGGTCATCGGCTCGCCGGCCCCACATGCGCCACTTGCACTTGCACCACCTGCACCAGCGGGTTTACCGGTGGAATCTCATCCAGTGGAAACCCCAGTCGTTTCCACTCGTCATACCCCCCGCGCAGCGGCCGCACCCGCTCAATCCCCAGCTTGTGCAGCGTCATTGCAGTCTTCGCCGCCGTCGCTTCGCTGGGGCACGTGCAGAACAACACCACATCCCGATCCCGAGGAATCTCCCCATGCCGCGCCGCCAGCGCATCCGGCGAAAAATGCATCGCGTTCGGCAAGGTGAATGGCTCTGCCATCAACTCCAGCGGATGCCGCAAATCCACGATGTACACCTGCTCGCCGGCATCGAGCTGCGCCTTCAGTTCCTCCGGCTCCAGCCGCGAAGCAACCAGCTTCTTCAGCACCATGCGCCGCCGATACACCCGAACAACAAAAAATCCAAGGATGCCCAGCACCAGAAGCGCTCCTGAAAAACGCCCCACCAGGTCCAGCAGGTTGGGATCCCGCTTCAGAGCATCGCCAAAAAGCCTGCCCCCGGTCAGCAATGCAAGTAGCCACAGGCTCGCGCCAATTGCGTCGAAGAACAGGAACCGTGGCAGGCTCATCCCGTTCTCGCCCGCCACCGGAGCCGCCAGGGTCGCCAGGCCCGGCACAAACTTCGCGAACATCAGCATTACGCTGCGCCGCCGCCCAAACGAGTCCTGCGTGCGACGAACACAAATCGTCGGCTCCATCGAAAGCTTGCAAAGGATCCGCAGCACATGGTGGCCATAGCGCCGCCCGATCAGAAACCAGCTCGTGTCCGCAGTCATGCACGCCAAAAAACCAACCAGAAACGCTGCGCCAAAGCTGATCTGATGCGCAGCCGACAGCCCGCCCGCCGCCAGCAATACCGGCGTGGCCGGCAGTGGAATCCCGAACTGCTCAACCAGCACCCAGCCGAAGAGCAAAATGTAACCGTAAGTAAGAAGAATGTGTGTGGGTAGCGCCATAGTCAGTTTTCTGGGCTCGGATCACGACCGGATCGCAAAGCATCGCACCCGCTCAACCTCAGTCCATGGGATGATCCTAAACCAGATTCGTTTCAAATCCCTCCAGCCACGCAACGCGACCGGATAGAAACCAGGCAGCCTCCGACGAGCTTCCTTTAGAACGTACAGGTGTCTGGCCCTTTATGCGGGCTGGTTACATCCATGTCCTATCGAGCTTGTTTCTGTCAGCGGCGCGCGAGCTTACCGATGCGGCAGAGAGGTGAGAGCGGCAAGGGTAGTGGCGTCGTCCAGCGCATCGATCATGCGCAATTCGGCGAGCCCATTAAGAAGTGCGCGCTTGGCCTGTATCACGGCTGGGTCGGTAGGGCTGCTGGCCTGCTCCATGCTTCTAAAAACTGAGCAAATCGCGGTGAGCAACTCCTGGTGTTTTGTGATCATCTGGCGCTCCGCTGGTTACCCCGGTAATCTTCTCCAGGGAAAAATAACATAGCGCATCTGAGCCTGAGTTGCAATGTTGAATCTGGTTCTCCGTAGCTTTGGTCAATCGAGCCCGCACCAGTTCAAGCGCAATCAAATCCGCAGAATCGGCCATTTACCGCCTTCGCGTCTGACCTTGAAGATTCGGCCGCGAACGTCCAGGCGATATATCCCATCTGGCGGCGATTGTTCGGCCGAGTCGATCCGGAGGCTCGTCAAGACGGCATTCGCAGACGTTCCGGGTGTCAGCCTGGTCACCAGCGCCACCGTGCACTTGCATTCGACCATGCCTCCGTCTCCCCGAAGAATGCCTGGAAACGAATCGGTTCTCTCCGTGCCCTTTTTCATACCGTGTTTACCATTCTAAGAACACATCGCCGGCAAACACGCTCAATGAACCACAACGGTCACTCTCACGAAGGGAGCAGCAGCCTTCAGGCTGCTGAATTCATGCGCAGAGAGCCGCCACATATCTTGCGGGAAAACTAACTCGGACTCGGCTCGTGGCTTTGAAAGGGCACGACTTCAGTCGTGCCGTAAGCGGCACAATTTCAGCGTCGGCTTTAGCCGCTGAGGGACGTTCTCTCCGCAATTCGCCAGTTCTTCACGGTTTTTCCGCAGCCCCTCTAGCTTCTCAATGAGGTTCTTCGGGACATTTGCCATCCCCTCACCGTTTCCGGACACGACATCAACGACTGCCGTGTCTAGTTCGTTATCCAGGTAGGTTGTCTCCCTGGTCTTTTCGTTTGGAGACCATGAAGGGAGATGGTGGGCCCACCCGCGGCGCCGGGGCCGAGTTCGCCAATGGCGTGTTCGAGCGCGCGTTTGAGTTCACCCAGCGTGACGCCGTGCTTCTCGGTATCTCCGAAATAGTCAACGAGAGCAAGCGTTGTTCTCAGAATTGCTCGCAGGTTAGAAGTGCCAGCCGGTGCCATGGGGGAGGGCTCCTTTGGGAGAGGTTTAGAGGGATCATAAGCCCGCTCGCGCCCGCTGAAAACTGGCATTAGTGACAGTAGCAATCGTTAAGACTTGTGCTATTCGCTCGAAAACGTTTCAGATTTGAGGGGGCTAAAACGTTTCGATTAAGCCGATGATTACATCAACAATTATTTGGAGGCTCGCTCGGCGTCGCGGTAGAATGGCGGAACTTGGAGGGATCGCCATGACTTGCACGACTTGTGGTTCAAGCAACGGGACGGAGTTTCCTGCCGAGGTCAACATTCACGTTCCTGGCCGCCTCAAGAACTCCGACGAAACCGGGGTCTTTGTATTTCCGAGACTTCTAATCTGCTGTGATTGCGGCTGTTCATCGTTCTTGACACCGGCGCCCGAATTGGCGCGGCTGCGCGTTGCAGAAGAACCGCTCGCCTGAAAGAGCGGCATCGATAGCAGCCGGCAGGCGGCGTGCGGCATGTGTTTTAGAGACGTGTGCCGTAAGCATTGCAATAGGATCGTCGGCTTTGCAGGCCGGAAAACTCAATCGGAAACACCGTTTTGAAAGGGCACGACTTCAGTTGTGCCGATAAAAACCAGTCAAATCAAGGTCGGCTTTAGTCACTGAGGGGGTTCTTTGAACAATCCGCCAGTGCTTCCCCGTCTTTTGCGTTGCGCGAGATCCAAATTCCGGTGCCGTGCCTAGGGAAGAACACCACAGGTTGGGGAGTTTTTGGGGGGAGTGGACTCGAACCGCAACCTGTGGTGTTTTCACTATCCATCTTCCCTAATGGATAGCCGGGGAGGGCTTGGAGGTGAGCCATCCACAGTTTCAGAGTGAATGCTCCAAAGTGCTGTGACAACTAGAAGTTTTACTAGTTCGAGCGCAAGACACTTCAATCCGGCCTGAGCAGGAAGAATGAAGGACCGAAAGAACCGCTTTCCCTAAAGATCGGCACCTTGGGCCAAGTGAAGCAGCTCGCGGCCCTCATTTGACGCCGTGTAATCCTCGGCACGATGACTCCCGAAGTCCACAAGCTGATTGTCATGATGTTTTGCAAGCAGGAGCAACGATTGACAGCCTAGCAGGGTAATCATGCGCCTATTGTACGGACTCCGGACTATCGAGTACTGTGTTCGAGTCCGCGCAGCCAGATTTGCCTTCAGGAGGCAACGGAGTCTTTTTATTCTGGGGGAGGGTAAAAGGATTCCGGTGCGCGGATGTCTGATTAGACGCAAGCCTAAGTAATTTGTTTGCACATTTTTTGCGAGCCATAGTCAGTCAACGATATTATTGCCAAAACAAATTGACCGAACTCTGCAGGTTAATTCGCCCAATTCCCTACACTTGTCTTGGTGGCGAAGAGCGACCTCTTCACCCCTCCGACCGCTGGCTGAACGAGCACCGGGAAGATCGTTCCACATATGGACCAATCGAACCACAATCCGATACAGAATTGCCTCAGAAAGGATGCAAAACGCGCTTAAGTCTTTATTTATGACGATTTTAGATCTTAAGCCATTTGTTTTCAATGGCTTACAGTACCCCCTTGACGAGCTAACTCCCATGGATTGACGAACTTGACCGAAAATCGTGATTTTTTTTAAAACATACGACATGCAACCATTCGGTTGCTTAATTCCGGCCGCCAAATGCGGGAAATAGGCTAGCCGGTTGCGTGTTCTCCTGCCGCAATAAGGAAAGCCGCCCGAAGGCGGCTTTTGCCGTTAGAGGATGCGGACGACTACCGTGTGCTCGTTGTGCTTGTCACTTGCAGTGCGGCGTGAGCCTGCGTGCCCTTCTCGGCGAAATAGTTGCGATCCCAGAGATTCTTGTAAAACTCGCCCGTCAACTCGGCAGCCCGCGGACCGAATGTCGGCCGTCCACCCTCGAGGAAGAACACCGTCACAAGACTTCCCAGCGGTGTATCGGAGTAAGAAACGAACCACCCAAACCGTGTGCCCTTGTCCGAGCAGGTGCCAGTCTTGCCGAACACCGGCAGTTCCTGAAAGTTGGCGCGCAGGCGACGTGCGGTCCCATATTGAACAGCGCCAGCCATGCCGTCCTGCATATCTGGAACGTAGCGAGCGATATCAAGCGTCCGTTTCACTTTGGGTTGGAATGCCATGACCTCTTCGGTCGAAGTGGGGTGCTGAAGATAATAGAGAGTTCCGCCGTTGGCCATGGCCGCGACGAACGCGCCAAGTTGCAGCGGCGTCATTGAAACGCCCTGTCCGAAGCTGCACATGCGGCCCACGCCGCCTTCCGATGTGGGCAACACCTGTGTCGGGTATTCGCCAAGCTGTTCGCCGTCGATATGGTACCCCGCCAATTCGCCTAGTCCGAACTGGGTTGCGTAGTGGCGCACACGCTCAAATCCGAGTTCGCGACCGAGCTCTTCAAAATAGAGGTTGTTGCTCTTCGCAATCGCGTCCGTCATGTTCATCCGGAAGCCCGCCAGTTGTACCGGCGTGTCGCGCGTGACCAGGCCCTCGCTCAACGCGGCCAGCGCAACAGAAAGCTTGATGGTGGAGCAGGGCTCGGCGCCGGGCGAAAGCGCAAGCTTCTGATTGACCATCGCCAGGATGCGACCGTTGGAGGGATCGATCACAACGGCGGTACCGTTCATGTCGCCCAGCGCGTCAATCGCGGCCTGGCGCACAACGGGATCTTCACCGGTCGTGATATCGCCCGCAAAGATGTCGCCCTTGGCAAAGGAACTGGCCGTGAACCGCTCGCCATAATAGTGATGATGATGGCCGGCAAGCACAGCGTGGTGAAGGGAGACACTCGATGTCGTAGTATGCACGCGATGAGTTGAAGCGGAATGCGTGGACTTGATCGTCAGATGTTTGCTTGTGGCCTTCGCGTGATGCACGGTGTGGTGCACGTCGAGCGCAACGGCGCGACCAGCGCCGTGCTCGTTCCAATTACCGCTAGCCCCAAGGCAAAAAACCGAGACAGTCTCATTCCAGAAAACTTCCCCTCAACAATGGATTGCGTGCCATGCTTCTGCCGCTCAGCAGTGCATTCTTGACAACACCACTGCACCGAACTACTTTTTTATTTTTGAGATCTACTTTGAACTATACCGCTCTCTGGATTCAAAGCAAGTCCCCGTTTTGGGGCCGCATTTATCAGAACTTCATCCGCCGCATGAACGTCGGAACATCCAGATCCCTCTCCTCCTCAGTCGAAGCTGCAGTCAAAGGACTTACAGCCGGCTGGTGCAACCTGCTCCTCGGTGATCGCGGGTGTTCGCGCGCTGTTACCAAAGTCAGAAGCATAGTCCCGTGGAAGCGGCGCGAATGCAGGCTCTTCGGCAATCTCGACGCGGTTTGGCCGCGCCGCAGCTGCCACAAATTCTGGCTCCGCATCGACCACATCGCCCGATTCCTCGTCCTCTTCCTCGCTCATGAACCGCGGAGGAGCTGGAGCCAATGGCGGTGTTACTGGAGCCTTCTCCCGCATCCACGCGTCTGCTGCAACCACCGGAACCGAAATAACCGGCATCTCTTCCACGTTCAGCATGCGCGCACGCCGCTCAGGCATCTGGTCGCGGAAACCGGTGGCGATGACTGTGATCTTCACCTCGTCGCCCATCCGCTCGTCGAGCACCGCGCCGAAGATGATGTTGGCGTCTTCGTGTGCCGAACTCTGGATCAGCGAAGAAGCCTCGTTGACCTCGGAAAGCTTCAGGTTGCTGGACCCCGTGATGTTGATCAGGATGCCGCGCGCTCCGTCGATCGCGCCAGCGTCGAGCAGAGGCGAAGCCATCGCGGCTTGTGCTGCTTCTTTTGCGCGATTGTCGCCGGAGCGAATCGCTGTTCCCATCACCGCGTGGCCCATGCCGGCCATCGTGGTCTTCACGTCGGCAAAGTCACGGTTGATGATGCCGGGAATCGTAATGATGTCGGAAATCCCCTGCACGCCCTGCCGCAGAACGTCGTCGGCGATGCGGAAACTTTCGAAGAACCCCGCATCTTTTGCAACGGCGAGCAGCTTCTCGTTGGGGATCACGATCATCGTGTCCACGCTCTCGAGCAGCTCTTTCAACCCGCGTTCGGCCTGCTGTAGACGTCGCTTGCCCTCGAATGCGAATGGCCGCGTGATGACGGCAACGGTCAAGATTCCCATCTCGCTCGCCAGCGACGCAATCACCGGAGCCGCACCGGTTCCGGTGCCTCCGCCAAGGCCTGCGGTCACAAACACCATGTCTGCGCCTTCGAGCGCCTCAATGATCTTTTCCGAATCTTCGAGCGCCGCGCGCCGGCCTACGTCGGGATTCGCGCCCGCGCCCAAACCGGCCGTCAAGCGCACGCCGAGTTGCAGTTTGATCGGAGCCAGCGATAGCTTCAGCGCCTGCACGTCGGTATTCGCGGCAATGAACTCGACGCCTTCGAGGCCCGCCTGGATCATGCGATTGACGGCGTTGCCGCCGCCGCCGCCCACACCGATTACCTTGATCCGCGCTCCCCGCTGTTCTTCGTCGTGAAACTGAATCCGTATCTCTGCGGCTTCTATCTTCTGCTGATCCATAGCGGCTGGCGCCTCCCCATTCGTGGTTGACATGATCCTTGCCTTAGAAACTCGCTGCGAAGATGGCGCGCAGCTTGGCGCGCAGGCTGTTGTTTTCTGCCGCACGGGTTACACGTGTGCGATGTGCATACAGTAGCATTCCGATGGCAGTGGAAAAGCTGGGATGAACTAGTTCGCCTGGCATGTTCGAGAGCCGCACCGGCATACCTGTCCTCGCGGGAACGCGGAGCTGGCTCTCCGTGACGTCCAGCATTCCCGGCAGCATGGCGCCGCCGCCGGTCAGCACGCATCCGGCGCCAAGCGCTTCAAGTACACCGCCCTGGCGAAGACTCTCTTTTACAAAGTATAAAAGCTCGCGTGCCCGCGGTTCCAGAATCTCCGCAAGCGTGCGCAATGCGAGACGCTGCGGCTCGGGATTGTTGATTTCAATCTCCGCCTCAAGCGGAACGGCGGTGACGACTGCGTGTCCGTACTGGCGCTTCAGTTCTTCGGCCTGCGCCACCGGCATCTGCAATCCGACGGCCAGATCGTTGGTGAAGTGATTGCCGCCGACGGGCACCGATGAAGTGTGTGCCACCGCGCCCTCGAAGAAGACAACCAGGTCGCTGGAGTGCGCGCCGATATCGAGCAGGCAGACGCCGAGTTCGCGCTCATCGGCCGAAAGCGTCGACTCCGCAGCCGCGATCGACTCCAGCACCGCCTCTGAAACTTCAAGCCCCGCGCGATTGGCGCATGTGACCGTGCTTTGCAACGCGCTGCCGGAACACGTGGCGATATGCAAATCCACTTCAAGGCGTGCCCCAACCATGCCGACCGGATCGAAGATTCCCGGCTGGTCATCGAGAATGAACTGACGCGGCAGCAGGTGCAGAATCTCGCGGTCCGGAGGCCGTTCGACGGCCCGTGCACGCTCGACGGCGGCGCGCACATCTTCGCGGGTAATCTCGCGCATGCGGCTGCCCAGGTCGAGTCCGCCGTTGGTATTCAGTCCGCGAATGTGCGGACCGCCCACGCCCACGACGCACTGGTCGATATTGGCGCGCGCTGTCCACTCCGCCTGCTCGTTCGCCGCCTTCACCACCTTGGCTGCGGGGCCCAGTTCGGAGATAAGTCCTTTGCGCATTCCCGTTGATTCAACCAGGCCGTGTCCACGATAGCGAAGGGCGCCCTCATTCACGTCGGCCGCCAGCACCCGCGTCCATGAACTGCCCACATCGAGCACCACGATCAGGTTGTCTTGCTTCTCGATCATCGTTCTCTCACTGGCCTGTAGTTGTGGTGGTGTGCGGCTTAGGGGTCGGCTTCGGTGTTGTCTTCTTCACTGGGTGTTTCGGATCAGGATGCTTCTTCTTCGTGGCTTTAGTCTTCGTTGGCGGCTTGGTTTGGCTGTGCGCCTTTGCAACTTTGGCAGTCTCGGCGTGCTTCGGCTGCGCAGGCTTTGGCGCGTCGGCCTTGACTTCCGGCTTTCCCGGCTCGGGTTTCGGTGATTCCAACGAGGAGTCAATGGCCTCGCTCGGATTCAACTTCGCCGGCGCGGCATTCGCGCCCCCAGTCATCTGCAGCACGACCTGCTGCTCGTAGCGCAGATCTACTTCGGCAAGCTTGGGATACTGCTGGCGCCACTCGGCGATATGCGCCTTGTAGCGCTGGTAGCGCTCCAGGAAGTGGTCGGACCCAAAGTGCGCCAGAATATCAGTTCCCTGCTCCGGCATCAGCACGCGCGCATCTTCCGGATCCGACAAGTCAATCTCGGAGATCTGGTCGGAGAGGTGCTGCCCGCTGGAGTCAAGTTCGCCGATGAGGTGTTGATACGTCTCCATGCGTGCGCGGCGCGAAGCGATCGGATCGCGGCTGTCGATTCCTGTCACTACCGGAAACGAATAGTGATGCTGCGCCATCATGGCCGGCGGCTCGGTGAGCAGAACGCCATTGGCGTCGACCAGCCCAACCTGCGCGCCCTGACGAAGAAAGGCGATTGGCTTGCGCTCAACCACAGAGATGCGGATCTGATCGGGCAGCAGCCGCATTACGGTTGCATGCTCGATCCATGGAATCTGCTCAAGCTGCTTGCGACGCTCGGCGAGCGGCACAAAGAAAATGTTGCGGCCGATATCTTCACCGAAGACGGGCAGCATCTCTGCGCGGCTGACTTGCCCCAGGCCAGTAGCTTCAATGTTGCTGGTGCCCGCGATGCGGAAGCGCGCATCGTGATCGAGAAAATTCTTGATTGCATAGACAGAGATGCCAAGGACCGAAAAGACGACTAGGAAGCCGGTTCCGAGCAAAGCGCGGCCAAAGGTAGTGCCAGGACGCCACCACGGCCGAACAGGTTCTTCGCCAAATTTGCGTGGCTTACTGCGGCCCCGAGGACCATCGTCGTCTTCGTCGTCCATGTCGACGGGCATGCCGGGCAGGCCGCGGCCGGAGATCGGCACACTCGGCTGCGCGCGCCGAAAGCGCGGTTCCGCAGGGGCGTCTTCCTCCCACACAAGGGACCGGGT
The DNA here is from genome assembly GCA_963769345.1 of uncultured Acidobacteriaceae bacterium. Lineage (GTDB taxonomy): Bacteria > Acidobacteriota > Terriglobia > Terriglobales > Acidobacteriaceae > Telmatobacter. Next base: position 454,553 of record CAVYLL010000010.1, on the reverse strand, counting down.
TTTGTTATCACGTTGTGCCACGCCTGAGCCGTAGGTCGGGAGAGTCGCCAGGCTCAAATATAGACGCACGAGAGTGGCTTTTTTCCGCATGCGCGGCAAGGGGAACCCGCAGCGTAACGGGCTTGCGGCGCGTCATAGAATAAGCTACCGAAATGAGGCGTTTGCGATTGCTGGGTTTGGGATTTTTGCTTGCGGCGAGTGGGCTTGCTTCGCTGTCGCAATCGCCTGCCTATCGGTATATTCGCGCGGGAGAGCCAACGGATATCAAGGCCCAGTCGCGGCCGGGGTTCGCCCTGATGGGGGGCGGCACCGATCTCGACGAGGCATTCAGATTTCTGTGCGATCGCGCCGGCGGCGGAGACTTCCTGGTGTTGCGCGCCACCGGAGATGACGAATACAACTCCTACCTGCGCGGCCTTTGCCATCTCAATTCGGTCGCGACGCTGATCATTCCCAATCGGGAAGCGGCTGCCGATCCGTTTGTCGGCGACGCCATCAAGAACTGCCAGCGCGATCTTCATCGCCGGCGGAGACCAGGCCAACTACATCAACTTCTGGATGAACACGCCGGTGCAGACTGCGTTGAACGATGCGATCCGGCGCGGCGTGCCGATAGGCGGCACCAGCGCGGGGCTGGCGGTGATGGGCGAGTATCGTCTACACGGCGCAAGGCGACAAGCCCGATGACCCGAACCTCGACGGCAAAACCGCTCTGGCTGATCCGTACAGCGCTCGAATCCGCCTTGCCAGGATTTTCTATCCATTCCGATCCTGAGAAACATCGTTACCGACACTCATTTCGCACGGCGCGACCGCATGGGGCGGCTGCTTGTGTTTCTCGCGCGCTTCAACGAGCGGGACGGAAAACCAGCCACTCCTGGAGAATCTTTGATTAGGGGCGTCGGGGTTGACGAACGCGCGGCAGTGTTGCTTGAGCCGGATGGAAAAGCGCATGTGGTCGGCTACGGTGCGGCGTACTTCATTGATGCCGACCATGGATCTGGCGTGCTGCAAAAGGGCAAGCCGCTGACTTACGGTCCTTTCACTGTGCAGAAGGTCGCGCCCGGCGCGGACTTCTACATCAAGTCGTGGGCTGGAGACGGCATCACTTACAAGCTCTCAGTCGAAGCCGGCAAGCTGCACTCCACGCAAACGGCAAACGAAATTTACTGAGCCAAAAAGGAACGGGGCGCTTCAGAAGAAGCACCCCCGTTAAACCCAAATTCTCTTATGACCAGTGCAACGTCTGCACTGAATCTGCAGGAAGATCCACATCCAGCGTCTGGGATCCCATAAGGAGTTGTACGCGCTTCTCTGCACCCTTGTTCGCGAGCACCACGACGCAACTGCCGTCGGGGTTGCAAAAGCCGGTGTGCGATACGCCATCCATACTCAGATTGCCAAGCGCGTTAGTGGCGAATACCTTTGCGCCGCGCTTGATGTGTTTTGAATAGTGTGCGAATGCCCAGTACTGGCCGCTGGTTGTGATCTTGTGCGTCGAGTTGTCGATCGTGATGACACCTCCGCACGAGAACGGCCCGAGATCCGGCTTGCCCTTCTCATCCAGCGCGACATTCCATGCCGTGAGAGACCGCGCCCAGTTATTGAGGATGCCGTTGAATTGATCGGCCCACTTAGCGTAATCGGTCTGGTAGTCGGGTTGATTGATGTCCGGCCCGCCCTCGGTCCAATAGGCATTCTTCGCGGGGAACGCGTCGTGAACGCGCGTCATTGCCGTGGGCTCGCCGACATATCCGTGCCAGGCGATTCCGTCGACCGCATCGTAGACTGAAGGATCGCTGAGTTCGTCGACAGCGCGTCCCCACAAGCTGTAGTTGTGATCCAGAAGCCAGATCTTTGTGTTCATGCCCGCCTTGCGGATTGCAGGTGCGAGGAAGCGCGCAGCGAATTCCATCTCCTGCTCTTGTGCCCACAGGCAGGCGGACATGTGGCCCTCCTGCTCGGCATCGGTCTCGTTCTGCACTGTCACCGCATCGATGTCGACGCCCTCAGCCTTGTACGCATCAAGGAACTTGACGAAGTAGTTGCGCGTAGGGACCGAAGCTGAGCTTGCGCATGGCGCCGCCGATCATGGAGTTGTTCGGCTTCATCCAGCCCGGAGGGCTCCATGGCGACGAGAACAAGAACATATCGGAATTCTGTTTACGCGCCTCGCGCAGAATCGGAAGGTAGAACTCCTTATCGTGATCGATGGAGAACTTCTTCAGATCAGGATCGGGTTCGCTGCTCTCGTCGTAGCTGTACACCTTCGTCGCGTAATCGCTCGAACCGATGCAGGTGCGGCAGACATTTAGCGCCATGGCATCCGGTGCGAACAGATCGTGCATCACGGGAGCGCGCTCAGCATCTGTGAGCCGGCTGAGCATATACGCGGAGGCCTCAGTGATGGCCGCGCCGAAACCGAGAATCTCCTGCCGAGATGCGGACATATCGAGTTGAATAGCGTTTGCGGCAACCTGGCTCGCGCGCTTCCACTCCAGGCTCGGACGCTCCGCATGACGCTGATCACGGAAGGTGCCCCATACCTTTACCGGGCTCGATGAAGCAGCCGCATAGACGGGGACTCTGCGGGTAATGGCAAGCACAGCCGCGGAGGCGGTGGCAGTCTTCAAAAAATCCCGGCGCGACCTGTAGCTGCATTTCATGCTCCTTAGCGAAGACAATTGTTTGTCCGCGGAATCATACACACATCACGACCCGCTAGTAAACGGTTTAACTGTGATCTGTGATGGCCGGCACAGCGTTCTCGCGCTCACAGAAACCTGCGCGCGAGAAAGCACACTGGAGGGCTTTCATGCCTGGAAAATCAGGCTATGCTCTGGCTGTAAAGCTGCCAGAATTTGCGGTCCAAGCTGGCTCACGCTCCCGCACCGAGCGTCATGATCATATCCCCTTCGCGCGCCGCAGCGGCAACCGCATCCACCGCAGCGGCAAAGTCGGGAGCGTATTGCGCGCGCGGGCGAAGCTGATCTTCGAGGTCAGCAATTCTGCAGTGATCCCGGGCAATGGCTCTTCGCTGGCGGCATAGATAGGCAGCACAATCACCGTGTCCGCATCCTTAAAGGCTCCGCCAAACTCGTCAAGCAAGTCGCGGGTGCGCGAATATCGATGCGGCTGGAAGACGACATGAATGCGCCCATGGGAGTATTCGCGGGCAGCGGCCAGGGTGGCGCGGATTTCGGTAGGGTGGTGGCCATAGTCGTCCACGACTGTAACTCCGCGCGCCTGGCCGCGAATCTGAAAACGGCGATCGACTCCGCGAAAACTGGAGATGCCTGCAGCGATCTTGTCCGGTGCCAATCCAAGCTGATGCGCAATAGCAACGGCAGCCGTGGCATTCAGCGCGTTGTGGCGGCCCGGCACGTGCAGCTCAAACGATCCAATCTCACCTGAGGGCGCGTGCACCTTGAAGTGCAAGAAGCAGCCCGCGCGCGCTTCCAGAAATTCCAGGCGATAGTCCGCCTCGGCTGCCATGCCGTAGGTGAAGACGCGCCGATGCACCTGGGGCAGAATCGCGGCGAGTGCGGCGTTGTCGATGCAGGCCGTGACGGCACCATAAAACGGAACCTTATCCATGAACGCGAGGTAGGCATGCTCCACATCGTCCATGTCGCGATAGCAATCCATGTGCTCGCGATCCAGGTTTGTCACCACGGCGAGGATGGGTGGAAGTTTGAGGAACGATCGGTCGCTCTCGTCGGCTTCGGCGACGAGATATTGTGTGGTGCCGAGCTTTGCGTTGGAACCAAGCGCGTCGACGCGCCCTCCCACAACGACCGTAGGATCGAGTCCGCCCGCCGCCAGCACCGAGGCAACCATCGTTGTGGTCGTGGTTTTACCGTGCATGCCGGCGATAGCAATCCCGTATTTGAGACGCATCAGTTCGGCCAGCATTTCGGCACGCTGGATCACGGGAATCTTGCGAGCGCGGGCTTCAACCACTTCAGGATTGGTAGGTGAAACGGCGGAGCTGGTGACGACGACCGTGGCTCCAGCGACATTGGCAGCCTGGTGCCCCTCGTAGATGGTCGCACCCAGGTCCGCCAGGCGATCGGTGACCGGACCGCGGCGAAGATCAGACCCAGAGACCTGAAAGCCCATGTTCAGCAGGATTTCGGCGATCCCACTCATGCCAATACCGCCGATACCGATGAAGTGCGCGTGCTGTGAGGTGACAAACATTGTGAGCGAAGATTCAGGTTAGCACCGCCGGTTAGCCGTTAGTTTCAGTTGCAGGCACGTCAAGTGGGCCAGACGACCATACCGACCGGATACGGCAGCTACAAAATCGAATGATTCCAAGACCACCCCGGCCTCCGCCGCATGCCCCAGAAGATTCCTTGGATATTTGTTGCAACGAATAATGGTGGTCGCGCGTCCATTGAATAGAGATCTGCGGCTTCGTTCGCTTCCCTCTTATGAAATGCCTTATTTTTGGCACGGACTGGCCGCGGTCGAGATTGCATTGACAGCCCACTAATCCCGATTGCCTGACCGCGGACGGTCCGGCCTGAAACTCGAAAGGAAATGAGATATGAAGCGTTTGGCAATGGTACTTGGCGTTTTGGCGATGGCTCTGCCGATGATGGCTACAGCCCAGACTTCCACCTGGTCTCCCGACAAGGCGCACAGCGAGGTCATTTTCAGCATCCTCCATATGAGCCTTTCCAAAGTTCATGGACGATTCGGTGTCAGCGGCGGACAGATCCAGTGGAATGAAGCGGACATCACCAAATCCACGGTGAATGTGACGATTGATGTGGCGTCGGTGGATACAGGAGTCGCACCGAGAGATACCGATCTGAAGAGCTCGAGCATGTTCGACACGGCGCAGTTTCCGACCGCAACCTTTGTGAGCACGAGCGTGGCAAAGACCGGCAACGGCCTGACCGTTAACGGCAACCTGACCCTGCACGGCGTGACCAAGCCGGTTGTCTTACAGGTCGAGGGCCCGACCGGGCCGTTACCCGGCATGGGCGGCAAAATGCACGCCGGATTCTCTGCTACAACGACAATCAGCCGAGCGGCCTTCGATCTTGGGACAAAGTATCCAGCTGCGGTTCTGGGAGACGATGTGAAGTTAAATATCGACTTGGATGTGGTTAAGCAGTAGTCGCGGAAGGGCCCGGGTCGTTCGACACGGGCCTTTCCCCAAGCTGGGGAAGACATGACAGCGTTGAAACATGAGATTGCGCAGGAACGCCCATTTTCGAGTATCGAAGAGGAAGCTCTTTTGAACCTGATGCGAACAACGGACTGCGTGCAGCGGGCTTTCCAACGCAGGACGCGCGACTGGGGCGTCACCTCAACGCAGTACAACGTGCTGCGCATTCTGCGCGGCTCTCAGCCCCAGGGATTGACTTGTTCATCGATCGGCGACCGGATGATCACGGCGGAGCCCGACATCACGCGGCTGCTCGCACGGATGAAGACCCTGAAGCTGATCAAACAGCAGCGCGATAAGAACGACCGGCGCGTAGTGTGGACGCAGATCTCCGCCGCAGGCCTTGAGCTGCTCGGCAAGATGGACCCGGAAATCACGCGTGCCCCAAAAGAGCTGCTGGGACACATGGATCGGAAGGATATCGAGGAACTAACACGCCTGCTTGAGTTAGCGCGCAAGAAGTGCATGAACACGCAGGCGCCTGTAAGCTGCACTGGCGAGACGTGCGAAGTGGCCGCAACGACAAGCAAGTCCCTTTAAAGGTTCGGCGCTGCCCTCAAGCAGCGCCGTCACGAATAAGTGGATCTCTGCCGATTCAGCGGGTAACGATCTTTTGCGCGACCACGACTTCGTCCGCGTCGGACTTGATGATTTTGTTGTGCAGACAATAGAGAGCAAGCTCGAGCCGATCGGAGACACCCAGCTTATCGTAAATCTTGCGCAGGTAATTCTTGATAACCTGCTCCGTCGTTCCAAGCTGGAAAGCGATCTCCTTATTACGCTTGCCCTGGGTGATGCAGGTGATGATTGCTGTCTCCTTGGGAGAGAGTCTGGGTTGAGTCCGCGGGCTCACCAGGGCTGCGGCCTGGGCGCGATATGCATCAATCACCCAATTCACAGCCTGGTTGTCGATCCAGGTCTCGCCTGTCGCGATACGACGCACGCAGCGAACCAGCAGGTCGGGTGAAATAGAGCGGGAGATGATGCCGCGAACACCGCGCCGATAGAGTTCAACGGTCTGACCCTCGTCGCTGCCAATGGCCTGAACGATCAATTTGACATCCGGGGCAATCCGGAGCACGTCGGGAATGGCGCTGGGGGCACCGGTGAGTAGTCCGCCTTCAATCAGCACCACGTCGGCGGGGTGGCGTTCGAGCGCTGAGCGCAAATTATCAAGCGAGTCGGCCTGAGCCACCACGCGGATATCGTCTTCGAGCGCGAAGATTTTGCGAATTCCCACACGATAAATCGCCTGAGAATCCGCAAGGATAATACGGATAGTTCCCGGCTTTACGGGCGCGTCAAGAATTTCGCCATCAGGTGTTTCGTCGAGAAGTTCCATAGGTGGCTGCTAAAAGCCGTCAATCCAGAGCCTCTACTGCTCTACGAAATGATACTCATCGATAGTAGCAGCGGCCTGATAGTGACTTTGGCTTATGGAGCAGCGTACCACACGTCCACGACAGTGAACTAACACATCTTGGGGAGTGCCAAGCACACTTCCGGGCATGCGGAGATGGAAGTCCAGTTCCTCTCCGACATTGATTGGTCCCGTAAGTTCAAGCAGGACACCGTTCGCCGAAACGTTGCGCGTAACGGCTGGATGATCGTGCAGTTTATCGTCAGCCATTTCGACCGGCAAGGAGAGAGGAAACCGCACGGCACACCTGACTTCTTTCAGAAAGGTGCCCCGTCCCGTCTTGCTCATTTCCTCGGAAGGATTCGTCTTGGAGATCTCCGTCATGCGATTTCCTTTGTCCGCTGATTCGCCCACTGCTGACTGTATACAACTTCTGCGGTAGAACCTAGAGCACGAAAGTTTAAAACTAGTAATCGGTTAGGTAACTCCGCCGGGGGTAGCGGCATCGAACGCGTGCAGAGAATACCAGATAACGGGGATCGCGAACCTATATAACCTGACCCACTATATGTAAAAAGCCGCAGATCCGCCAACCCATTGCTGATTTCTGTTGTGATCAACGCCCATCATCTTCCCGCGTCCGAGGCGCACCAGCGATAAGGCGGGGGTAAGAACCCCGTCATCCGGCCAAATATACAGGATGCGGGTTTCGGCTTGAGTGAGCCCGAAGGGCGTATCAATTGTAGGTTCGAAACTTAGCCGCTGCTGAACCAGGTAGGTGGAGCGCTCTGCGGCGGGGATTGCCTCCAGGCGCGCCCGCGAGGGCTCGAATTCGATTCCTTTGCCGGCGAAAGAGAAAAGTGGCTTGAGAAGCAGGTCCGAATAGAGCGTGTTACTGACATCACTCTCAGGCAGAGAGACCCCTGCCGCAGAAAGAAAATCGCGGCCAGGCCCGGCAAGAAAGTCGTCGACAAACACCGCGGGAGGGACGACGGCGAACCGTTCAGCCTGGGAGAGCCAGGGAATTGAGAACTTGCTGATCAGGAAATACCAGTTGGGATGCCCGGCCCATTCCACTTCCCAAGGATGTAACAGGTCAAAAGGCAGGCGGATACCGCGGGCGATGAGTTCGTCGGCAATGGCGCGATTGTAAATGCGATGAATCGGTATCAGACTCCCAGCCGCATTGCGATAGTGCAGTTGGTTGCCGATCGGCTCAAGCGAGGCAATATCGACCACGGCTATGCCGAAACGCTGCGCCGTGACCTGAAAATCGGGATAGGTCTTTTGATGCTGCGGGTCGACTTCGGCCAGCACAACGTTTTCAGGACTGTGTCCGCCCAGGACCGTGCGCCGGAGAAGTTCCCAGTAGGATTTCTCGCTGAGGCCGCCAAGAAAAACACCCAGCGACTGCGGCAAATCGAAGACTTCGCGATAAGCAGAGCACAATTCTGCCTGGTAGGCGAAGACCGACGGAAAGGCCTGAATCTCGACGAGCTTTGGCGCAAGCTTTCCCGACCCGAGCCGTACCCAGGCAAAGTCTGCAGTCAAAAAGTGGGGATGCGATGTCACATTGGCGACGTCATAGCCCGGCGGAATTGCGCGTCGTGCCGCGGCAAGATACTCCCCACTCGCAATGAGATGAAGCGCCAGGGCAGTTCCCAGTTCGGCCAAATCATCGAGTTGTGACTTCGACAAGAAAATTGGAGTTTCCGCCACTCTGAACTGAATGGAGCTGCCGCAACGATTCTGAAGATTCGCCAGCAGGTTCGTATAAGCCTCGTCGGTGAATCGTTCATTGAAGGAACTGCGTAGTTCGGGAATCAAGCTATCTCCTGAGATCGAATGAATTGCTATGTCGGGAAGTCAGCGGAAGCCGCATTCGGGGGTATCCCCTTTTCAAAAAATCAGGCTGGGGCAGATTGTAATCGACTCCGAAAGATCACCATGGGAGTAACAGTAACGTGACCTTTTGGTCATTGTTACTATGCATTTCCCACACTGCAAGACAGGAAAGCGTTATCTCGAAGTTTTTGGACGTGACCTGAGTACTTTTGTTGTAATGCTCTCCCATCTATGCGTTAGTCTTTTCAGCAGATTCCGTTGTGCTAAATGAGGTGTACGCCAAATGTCTTCGTCATGGTTGAAAGTTTCATGCGTGGCTCTAGGTTCAGTCCTTGCTCTGTCCGCGATGAGTGCGGTTGCAGCGCCTTCCACGCATTTGAGCTCGCCGATCGTCATGCCACCACCTATGCGGTTGGCCGGTTCGCCGATCGTCATGCCGCCGCCGATGCGCTTGGCTGGTTCACCGATCGTCATGCCGCCGCCGATGCGGTTGGTTAGTTCGCCGATCGTCATGCCGCCGCCGATGCGCTTAGCTGCTTCACCGATTGTCATGCCGCCGCCGATGCGGTTGGCTAGTTCACCGATTGTCATGCCGCCACCGATGCGGTTGGTTAGTTCGCCGATCGTCATGCCGCCGCCGATGCGGTTGGCGACGTTGGTGACCAACGTTTAGTCATCTGCTCCGGGACCGCTCGATGAGCTGCTAGAATTTTTATCATCTCCTGTTGATACAGCACGGGATGGGCGGTGCACCTGGATACAGCGCTTCAATCCGCTGGTTTGTTCGCTCAAGCGATTCTTATCGGCTTAGTATTGTTTCGGCGTACCTATAAAACACTTCCCGTTTTCTCTTCTTATCTCGTCTGGAGTTTCTTAAGCGACCCCGTCGAAATTCTGCTTATTCGCCATTTCCAAGGCGAAGGGCTGCGCATCTACCTTGCCAGCGCAATCATTGACTCAGTTTTCATGTTTTGTGTGCTCATTGAGGTATCGATGTCGGTGCTGAAGCCTCTCCGCGCGTGGCTTCCTGTGTGGGTGATTGGAGCAATTGGATTGCTGATCGCCCTGGCCGGCGGACTTTCGTGGCAGCTCGTCAGCTTCCCCGGATTCCCTGGTGATTATCAGACGATTGGCCATTTGCAACTAACGGTTTCGGCTGTCCGGGTTCTGTTTTTCCTGGTGCTTGCCGGTCTCAGTCAGCTTCTGTCTATTAGCTGGCGAGATCGGGAACTTCAGATCGCGACGGGATTTGGCTTTTATGCAATCGCCAGCCTTTCAGTAGCCCTGCTTCAGCTTCATATGAATCAAGCAGCCGGGACACCGGAGCTCAAACAGCAATACAACCTGTTGCAAGCCATTGTCGCTGGTAGCTACGTCTGCTCCTTAGTATATTGGTCCGTTTGTTTCGCCCAGAAAGCCCCGGAGAGGCGCGAGTTCACACCGCAAATGCAGAAATTCCTGCTGACGGTTGCCGGAAACGCGCGTGCGACGCGAATGGCGATGGACGCCTCACCCGGGTCGAAGCCTAACCAAAATGGCGATTAAACCAGGATCAGCAACCTCTTTGGGGTTGGGTTGTGATGTGTCAAAGCCGCAGATTCTAAGCAATTTCCGTTACTCCCTAAGCAGCATCTTCCAACCATAAAGTGTCATTTACTCTCACCTTAGGTTACTTTACGTTACTGATGTGACTATGAATGTTAATTACCCCCGTTCGGGGAAATCGCAGAGATTTGAGGAAAAAGAATCCACAAACTGTGTCTTTTCTGATAGAAGTGTTAGGAACGGTGAAATGCTGTCCGGCGTTTCGCAGAACGTCATAACGGTTACCAAATACCGGACTGAGGGCTACGCATGATCTTCCCACTGCTTCAACTCTTTGCAGTTGTTCTGGTTGCCTTGTATTTGGGTCGTTGGCGTTTGAGTGTACGGCGCCGTAATTCCCAGTCGTGGGAGTCTCTGATGTCTCGGCTACGGCCTGACTGGAGCGCCCGCGAATTGAGTGATCAGTTCCTGTGGAAAGAAGGATTGAATGCCTCGCCCGAAGACACCTGGACGCGGATGGAAGGTCCGCACGGTCTGTGGGTGATGTATCAGAATGCCAAGGTCATGCTCGAAATGGCAGACTATGCCACCCGGAATTGTGAAAACGTAGACCGCGTGCTGGTGGAGACACTTCGCAGCGATGCAATGCAGATCAGAGTCTGCGTGCTGATGGCGCTGGCACAGTATGCATTCAGCCATGCGAGCGAAGGCGTTCGGGTGAATGCATTCCGCGCCGCATCAATGTACACCGGCATGGCAGCAAGAATGACGCAGCTGCTGCAGGAGAGTGCAGCGGTGCTGGTTCCCGATTTCGTCGCTGCTATGTGACGCTCGATCCCCTTCTCAACAAGAAGCCCCGGCAAACGCCGGGGCTTTCGCTTTGCGTGGTAGAAGCGCATCGGCATAGGCAGTCACGCTCAATTGCCGATTCCCGCCGCGGCATCTTACGCAGGGTTGGCGGCGAGAAATGCATTGATGCGCTGGTGCTCATCCCCGGTGAGGCGGAAGTGTAGCGCAGGCGCGAGGCCTTCTACCTGCTGAGGGCTGCGGCCGCCTACGATCGCAGCGGTGATGGCAGGATGATGGAGCGTCCAGGCGACGGCGACTACGCCGGGCTCTACGTTGTGCGGCTTGCCGATCTCGCGGAGGAGTTCTACGAGGCGAAGGTTGCGGCCGAGGCGGGGCTCATTGAACTCTACGGCGCGACGACGCCAATCGTCTTGCGGGAAGCTGGCGACGCGCTCGGCGGTCATCTTGCCGGTTAGAAGGCCGGAAACCATGGGGGAATAATTGATGACGCCAATGTTGTTAGCTTGCGCGAAGGGCAGGATTTCTTCCTCAATGGCACGGCGCAACATGGAATATGGCGGCTGAAGGCTAGTGATCGGCGCAATTTTCAGCGCACGTTTCATCTGTTCCACGTTGAAATTCGAAACGCCGATGTGGCGGATCTTGCCCTGCTCTTTGAATCCCGCGAGGGCCGCCCAGCCTTCTTCGACTTCGGCCTCGGGATTGGGCCAGTGGATTTGATAGAGGTCGATGGTGTCGCGGCCCAGGCGACGGAGGGAACTGTTGAGTTCTTCTTCGAGCGATTTGGCCGTGAGCGAGCGGTAGATGGAGCGGTCGTCGTGCCAGCGCATGGAGCACTTGGTGAAGATGAGGGGCTTGTGGCTAGTTGTCTTCAGCGCGCGGCCAACCATCTCTTCCGAATGGCCGAGGCCGTAGATGGCGGCGGTATCAATCCAGTTGACGCCGAGGTCGAGAGCGCGGTGGATGGCGGAGATGGATTCGTTATCATCCTGGGGGCCCCAGGCGAATTCCCAGTTGCCGCCGCCGATGGCCCAGGCGCCGAAGCCGATTGATGTGAGGTGGAGGTCTGAGTTGCCTAGAGTCTTGAGGTTTTGTGTTGCGGACGGAGTGGTGGTCATCACACTCGTTGGATGACGAGTGCCGACGACAGTTTCACTTTGTGTTTTGTTGGAGTTCGCGTTAAGAACCGGGACCAACGGACCAAGGGATCACAGGACGAAGGAGTATCGGAGCTCGGGGCACCCCATACTCTGGAAGGAAGTTCGCCATTTTCAATGGCTTAGAGGGCGCGATTCGCTCCCATGTCCTCCAAACAGAGGAAGTTACCCGCAGAGTCCGTCTCCCCTAGGGCAGTTGAGATTCGAAGTGTTTGTTCCGAGGTCGCACCCTTCAACAAGCATGTCTCTGCTATGCGGATTTCGGCGATATAGCCTGCAAACTTGCCGAAATTCTTCCACCCTTTGAATCAGCGACATAGCATGACCAGCGCGCTTATTGGGCTTGACGGGCGGAACGGAACAGCCCGCGGGAAAGAGAGCCTCGGGGCAATCGGGGAAATCAAAATCGGGAGAGTGACTTGAATCACTTCCTCTTGATGCGAGGCGTGCGATCCTCTATTTCGTCACATGAACAGGCTCCCACAGCATGAGGTGGTTCGAGCGCTCCGGGCTCAGCTTCACCAATTTGATGACAGCCCGGACTTTGGCGATGGGGAAGCTGTTCAAGCGATCTGCCAGCACCTTCTTATACGCATTCGGGAGGCGGAAGGTGCGATGCGACGTCCGGCCTGGCTTCGGTCTGCGGCGGAAGCCAAGCACAAACAGGTTCTTCATTCGGGGGCAGCTTAAAAATGTCTATTTTTAAATATCGCAAACCGACAGGTGAACAGCCGCATCGCAATCAGTTGGTGATGCTGCGAAAGACGCTGGACAGGCTCGAAACAGCGGAAGAGGAGACGCAGCAAATTGTGGATTTGAAGCGCATTCTTGCCGGAAGGATCGCAGAGTTGGAAAGCAAGACAGCGTAAAAAAGGGTAAGTTACCAATGGATTTGCATCTATTTATACTCGTTCAGCTATCGAATGCTTATAAGTGAGGTTGCTATGCACGTAATTACAAGTATCTACTTTGCTGAAATTAGAGATTCGATCCATGAGCCGCGCAAGGACGCACTGCACGCCACGGCTGACTTGGCCGATCTCGAGGAGAAGGACCGGCAATGGATAAGCGTCTACGAGGGCAAGAATCGCGTGGAGCCGATTGATGGGGATCGGTGATGGAGTCAAGGTCAGTGATCAGATAGCTCACTCTTCAAAGATCCCAATCGTATTTTTGATGGAGAAGCAGACGCAATTAGAAGTAAAGCGACTAAAGAGGTACGAAGAATGCTTATCGTTACGAGTATTTATTGCGCGAAATTAGAGCCTGTCCAGGATGCCGCCACGGGAAAGATTCTGGAGAGAAACATCGCCGATCTGAAAGAGGCCAATCGGAACCTTGTGAGTGTCTACCAGGGAACGAACCGACTGCACCCGATGGATGGGGAGCGGTGAAGAAAGACACCGATTAGGGAGATGAGAAAACCCGGCCCTGAAGAGGCCTGCGGAAAAACGCGTGATTACGGTCCAGTTTTCATCGAAAGCATCCCTCAGCCCCAGCGTCTAAAGCCGACCTCGATTTTGATTGTTTTATCGGCAAGACTGAAGTCGCGCCCTTTCAAAACCGAGTCTCCGATTGAGTCTTTCCGCAGCCTGTGACGTTGTTCAGCGGCGCGAAGGTCCACTGCTTCGCGGCGAGTTACCTCCAGAGTTTTTCCCAGTTCCACATGTCGGATATGACTTGTTTCGGCAGAGGGCGGCCAAGCTGGTGGCTAAGCATCGAGACCTGGCCGCGGTGGTGAGCTTCGTGCGCGAGCATGTAGCTGAGCATCCGGGTGAGCAGCGCGGGGCCTGCGGGCCAGGGTTTGGCCCAGCCGTCGCGTACGAATTGCTGGATGCGTCCTGCGTCGATGGCGGCGAGCATCTCTTTACATCCCGACGCGCTCTCGGCCAATGCCTTGCGGGCCTGCTGCGGCGTGCACTGAGCGCGGTTGAGCTGGGCGGGAACTTTCAGATGCGGCGCGGTAAGCCTGATCCACTTGGTGCGAACGTTGTGCATGTGGGTAAAGATTGCCGCAATGGTGCGGACGTTGCCGGGCGGCTTCGCCGTCCAGACGGCGGGGTCGAGATGCTCGATTAGGAGTTGGTTGATGCGCTCGTTGGCAGCGAAGATGCGGACTGCGGATTGGCCGGGTTGAGAGCGGTGCTGGGGTTCACGGGTCAGCATGGGTCGTGATTCCTTGACTTATATCCGGCAAGGAGTGTGCATCCGGTGCTTTTGCACCAGTCTAAATCGGATCATCGATGCACCAGAGCGAGTTTCTGCGCTGGCTGGGTGTTCGCAGTCTACGCTATTCGCAGACGTGGTGAACGATTGCGCAACGGACTATAAGATCCATTGAAGCTGCCCGTTTCGGCAGTTAGCCAGCCACATTTGTCACGGCTCAATAAGAACAACCGCAGTCGTTCCTGGCGCGTTGCGCCACCCGAAGCACATGAAAATGCCGCTGGATTCGGACGTCCCTACGGGACTGAATCTTGTTTGCCTATCCCAGGGTTCCGCTGCGCTTCACCCTGGGCTTTTTGTTACGTTCCCTCCGGCGACTTGAGACCTGAATCCACCACCGATCATCCCAATTTTCAGGGCAGATTCCTCGGCTCCGCTCGGGATGACATCCGCCTTTGGGTGGTGCGCTACGTTCAGGATGACAGCGTAGTTTCTTGCGGTCTGATGGCGCGGCTGAAGCCGCGCCTCTTCAAGATGTAAAAAGATGGCGGTCGGCACGACTGAACAGCTTGGTGAAAAAGTCCGCATGGGCCGAGCAAGCATCCCTCAGCGGCTAGAGCCCGACACTCATTTTGTTGCATTTGCGGCGTGCGACCCACTACGTGGGTTCCCCGAGCCATGCCCTTGTTACAAAACAACGGGTTCGTTGAGTTTTTCACCAAATGTGATGTCGTGCCCTTTCAAAACTGTCCCGGTGGGCGCGAGCTCGGGTTGCGAGTCGCGCCACCGGGTCGGCAGCCTCTCTGGGGGAGGGCTTGAGAAGATTGACGACTATGCGGCTGCGAACATCTGGCCTCTTAGTTTCTGGAGGCGTCCGGCTCGGCCTTTGCCTGATAGTGATTGGGGGGGATCGTTACAAGTGGCTGTCGGATCGCCTGGAAAGCCCGGACCTAAAGGCCCTCGAGCTCGCTGATGATGATTTCAGCAGCCTGAAGGCCGCTGCTCCCTCCGTATGACGGGTTTTTGTGGGCGAATTGCGCCAAGTGCGCTCAGGCCGCGGTGTCGGTGGGGGTCGAGACTAAATGGGGGCTCGCGTCTAGTGGATCCGCAACGGCGGGGTGGGGTTGGGTGAGGGCGCGGGCTTGGGCGATGGCGTCAGCCAGCGATGTGGAAATGTGGAGGTCTTCGGTGCGGCTGATCATTTGCGCGGCGCGTGCCGGGTCTTCGGAGTAGTGCCAGATACCCATCACAATTTTTAGCGCGGGATTTGCAGAGCGGAGACTGCGGAAGATGCGGTGCGCGCGGGCCATGGCGACGGGCGGCATCCCGGAAAGAATAACGATCTCGGGCTTCTGCTCGGCGACGGCGGAGACGGTTTCGTCAATGCGTTGAATGGGAATGCAGGTGGCGCGGAATCCAGCCTCGTCGAGGATCTGGACGAGCATGGTGGAGATGAGGTCGTCGAAGCCGTCACGGACGGGGATGACTACGATGCTGGGGGAGTCAGGGATGTTTGCGGAGTTAGGGAAGACAGCGGGGTTAGCGGAGTTGGCGGAGTTAGTGGAGCTCGTTGGAAAGCTTGATGTGGATTGGGCCGACTCGTTCTTCTCTTCCAATGCGCGGAAGCCTAGTTCGTCGACCATTTCTGAGGTACTGGAGCGAATGAAGCGGAGTGTGGATTCTTCGAGTTCTCCTTTTTGCCGTTCCATTTCGACGAGGGTGAGGGCGGGGATGAGGATGGAGTCGTAGACGGAGACGAGGGATTCGGATTTGAGGCAAGTTTCGAGGATGTCGGCGGCTTCGCGTTCGTCGTGGGCGAGCATGCGCTGGTAGAAGGCGGTGTAGGGCGGGATGACGGGCTGATCGCCGAGGAGGACGGTGAGAAATTCGAGTGAAGGAATGTGGCTGCCCATGACGACGAGGCAGACAGTGAGAGGGACGGAGAGGATGAGGCCGACGGGACCCCAGATGAGCGTCCAGAAAGCTGCGGCGATGAGGACGGCGAGTGAGGAGAGGCCGGTGTGTTTGCCGTAGACGCGGGGCTCGACGTAATTGGCGGTGACGATTTCAAGCACGACGAAGAGGCCGAAGATTTCAGCCGAGTGACGCCAGCCGGGGAAGACGGCGAGCGAGAGTAGAGTGGGCGTGAGCGCGGCGATGGGCGCTCCGACATAGGGCACGAAGCGGCAGAGGAAGGCGAGTGCTCCGAAGAGGAACCAGTGGGGGAGCCCGATAAAGTAGAGGGCTACGCAGACAAGCGCTCCGTATACAACGTTGACGGCGACCTGGAGAAGGAAGTAGCGGGAGACGCGTCGGCTTGCGTCGCTCATGGCCTGGGTCATGCGGGAGAGATTGCGATCGCCGGAAAGGCGGATGAGCCGGTTGCGAAGGTCTTCGCGCTGCAGGAGAACGAAGAAGGTGAATACCACAGAAAGGAGCGCGGTGGTGAGGGGCTCGATGATGCCACCGAGTTGATCGAGGCGTCCAGTGGGGCGGCCGACTTCGCGGACCTGGATGGGATGATCGGGGGTGGCGCCGATGGGGTTTGCGTCGCGCTGGCCGGGAGGCGGGAGGGCGCCGGTGGAGTTGGCGATGCCGAGTTCTTCGCTGATTTCCTGGACTTCATGCTGGGCGCGGCTGTAGGCGGAGTCGCTGGGGCTGTGGAGAGCCTGCATCTTTTGCGCAATATTCTCGCGATACGTAGGGAGGTCGTTGGCGATAGCGACGAGCTGGGCAAAGAAGGTCCACGTGGCGACGCAGAGGAGTCCGGCAAAGGCGAGGATGACGAAGAGGGCGGCGATTGGGCGCGGGAGACGAAGGCGTTCGAGGAAGGCGACGACGGGGGCGAGAAGGAAGGCGAAGAGGATGGCGAATCCGAGGGGGAGCAGCAGTACTTTTGCCATGTAGAGGACGGTGATAGCGAGAACCGCTACAGTGATGAACCAGAGTTGCGACAGCATGCGTGCGGTTGCTGAGGGGTTCATTCTCTCTCCCAGGTGGAATGCGCAGAGCGCTTTAGGAGTGAGATGCAGAGATACGGGAATTGGGGATGAAGAGGATCAGGCGGCCGGGGTGAGGGCGCCTAATCCCCAGCGGGAATGGCCAAATGTTCTTGCCAGTCCGCTGAAGAGGAGGCTGATTCCGACCAGCGTGCCAATGACCCAGAGGGAGCTGGAGGGCCAATGGAAAAAGATCAGGGCGGCGAGAAATAGTGAGATCAGGCCGTCGACGAGAAACCACACGGCCCCACGGTGACGCCGGACCCGGGAGAAGACGACAAGTTCAAAGATTCCCTCAAACATGATGTAGACGGCAAGCACCAGGGTTAAGACAGCCATTCCTCCGAGAGGATGGAACAACATGTATAAGCCCGCGATCAAGTACACGATTCCGATGAGAATCTGCCAGATGACCGAGCCGGAGCCGCGCTGAGACCACGCGTACATCAGATGCGCCACGCCACCCAGCAGGATCAGCCAGCCGAAGAAAACACTTGCTGCCACTCCGGCAAATGCCGGGGCAGCGATGGAGAACAGACCGGCGATGATGAGCAGAACTCCCAGAGCGATAGACCATCCACCAGGCCGTGAATCGGCGAGTGTATTCATGGTTTTCTCCTTTTTTGGGTGGGCCGGCAAATCGAAGAGACGCGAGGTGCGTCCCCGGAATGGTTGGGTTAGATGCAGGCCGGCTTCCCCGGGATGGTTGAGAATATGACAGTGACAGTATGGATTTTCATGGCATGAGTGACTACGCGGAGTTGCACGATGATTCGGTGAAGGGCGCGCCGGTGCGTGGATTTTTGCATCGGGCGATTGGTCCAGGTGCGGATGGGCTGGTGTTAACCCACGGAGCGGGTGCAAATTGCCAGACGCCGCTGTTGAAGGCGCTGGCGGAGGCATTTTGTGTTGCGGGCGTAACGGTGTTGCGATGCGACTTGCCCTTCAGGCAACTGCGACCGCACGGGCCACCGATGCGAGGAACCGGCGAACGCGATCAGGAAGGACTGCGCGCGGCGGTTGCGGCGATGCGGCGGGAGTCGGCGGGGAGGATTTTTCTGGGCGGGCATTCGTATGGGGGAAGGCAGGCATCGATGCTGGCGGCGGCTGCGCCAGGGCTTGTGGAACGGCTGCTGCTGCTTTCGTATCCGTTGCATCCGCCGAAGCGGCTGGATCAGGTGCGAACGACGCATTTCCCTTCTCTGGAAACGGCGGCGTTGTTTGTGAGTGGGGAGCGGGATGGATTCGGGACGCGCGAGGAACTGGAGACAGCGCTGAAGATGATTCCTGCGCCGACGGAGTTGATGATGATTCCAGGTGCGGGGCATGAATTGATCACTGCGAAGAATCGGGCGGAGTTGCCGGGGCGGGTGGTGAAGGCGTTCCTGGAGTCTGCGTGGGAATGTTAATCGATTGAATGATTGAGAGAGTTCTGCTCTTAGTGATCTTGGCCCCGCACGAGAGCTCAGGCTGGCGCCAAGCAATGTCAGAAACTGAAGCTCGTGGCTCGCACTCCTCCCCACTTGCCCCGCAGCGCGAACAGAAGTCGAACAAGCAAGAACAGAAACGCCGCTCCAGAGACGTCGCTGATTGGGGTAATTCTATAGCCGCTTGTTCGGTGTTCTGCTGGCCAGTGTGATCTCGAATGGAGAAAAGTAAATAGACAGATCAAAGAGGCAGCGCCCGTCGCTATCTGAACCAGCGTGCGGTCTTTCTTCTTCACAAAGAGTAGCGAAATAATACCTGACTCACGGCATGATTCCATGTCGCGGTTGGGCTGTGGGCCAACCGGACCTTACCAAAAATGGGGCGACTTCCAAATTGCCGGTGACCCTCCCGGAACCAGCAAAATCTGGTTCTCGCAAAATCCTAAATCGAAACTGTGGAGCAGGAGCGCAACTCCGGAGGAGATTCGGGGTCTATGCAGGGGGAATTGGGGAACTGGCTGCTCGGATCTGTTCAGGTCATGGCTGAACTAAAAAGAGAGATTTAGAGGGTCTTCAACAAATGAGCAATGAAATGAGGTCCGCCAATAGCAGCTGCCGAGCTTTTGTTCTCATAGTTTTTTTGATGGTCGCTTGCGCTTTCCTTCTCGTTATTGGTATTTCCGAACGCTCGGGCGCAGGAATTCGTTGGCATTTTTCATCTCCTGCGCGAGCCAGGATTAGATAGGTTTCGTTCGAGCGTTTGACTTGATCCGGAGCTATTCGCGGGTGACTTTGAAGCCTTGCTTGTCGAGCATGGCAGGGACGCCGTCTTTGCCGACCAGGTGGCCGGCGCCAATGGCCACGAAGCTGACGCCGTCGCCCTTCAGCAGGTCTTGAATCTGGGCGGTGAATTTCTGGTTCCGCTTGACGACGAGGATCTGAAAGAGGTCGGGATATTTGTCGCGGAAGTCGGCGTTGTTGAGCTTATCGAGCATGTCAGTGTCGCCAGCGGACCAGGCGGCAAGCATCTGCTTGAATTTGTCGATGGCGGAGTCGAAGTCGTCGAGCTCTGAGCTGAGAAAGTCGATCTGAGTCTTCTCGGGCATGTCAGCAAAGTAGTGCATTTGCTCTTCGGCGGTTTCGAATCCCTTGACGGGTTTGTTGGCTTTGTCGAATTCGGGCTTGAGCTCCATTTCGACCCCCGTGCTGGGATCGTAGCCAGCCTGCATGAGCGGCGCGATGCTGAGCGTGAGGGCGGCGAGCCATGGCTTGAAGGACTCGAACATGCCAACGCCGCCGGGGAGTCCGACACTGTTTGCGGCCTTGGTGAGCTTGGCCAGCTGATCGGCGCTGAGCTTGGTGGAGAGCGGGTGGGCCTGATCCATTCCCAGTTGCATGATGAGCGGCTGCATAGATGCGGCCTCGTCGACGTTGGGGATTTCGAGCCAGAGGGTTCCACTCTGCTGAATGGCTGCATCGATTTTGGCTGAACGCCAGGGATCCCCTTTTTGGAGCGCGTGAATGGTGCCGAAGAGATAGACGGTGGCGTGCGGTCCCTTGACCACCCAGATGGCGGGCTCGGCGGCCGCGGGGATTGCTACGGCGAGAAGGGCGCTGAAGGATAGAAGGAGCGCAGCGAGTTTACGGTTTTGAGTGCGGGAAGGGAGCATCCGAAGGTCTCCAGGGAGTGCGTTGCAGTGAGTATACGCGGGAGGAGTTCTTCGAACTGATGCGCGAGACCCTTCAATGCTATTCGCGCAAGCCGACTTTGGCGCTATGCATTCCCGAAAAAAAGGAGAGGGAAATAACACCTTGCGCTTCTACATATCATCGTGTATATGTAGAAGCACTAGGCATGATGACTTCATCCAAATTCGACCTTCCTCAAGGCACACTTGACCTGCTCATTCTTCGAGTCGTCGCGCTCGGGCCGATTCACGGCTATGCGATTGCGCAGCGCATACAAATGATTTCGAAAGAAGCGCTGCAGATCCAACAGGGCTCGCTGTACCCCGCTCTCCACCGCCTGGAAAACAAGAATTTTCTGGTCGCCGAATGGGGCTCCGACCGAAACGGGCCGCGAAGCAAAGTTCTATCGGCTGACGGCGAAAGGCCGCACTCAACTCAAGACCGAAACCGAGAGCTGGGAGCGCCTGACTGAAGTCGTGGCCATGATTCTGCAACACCCACTGGGAGAACCCTCATGAACTGGTTTCAGCGGCTTTTCAAAGACAGGTCGGATGGAGAAGGAGCTCGATGCCGAGCTTCGCTTTCATTTCGAAACGCAGGTAGCGGACAAGATTCAAGCGGGGCATAACCGAAGCCGAAGCGCGCCGGGCGACTCGCCTTGAATTCGGAGGTCTCGAGCAGATCAAGGAAGACTGCCGCGAAAGCCGCGGAACGCTCTGGCTTGTGTCCATCGTGCAGGACCTGCGTTTCGGTGCGCGCATCCTGGCCAGGTCACCGGGATTCTCAGTTACTGCAATCGTGGTCCTTGCGCTCGGCATCGGCGTCAGCACGCTGGCATTCAGCCTGTACAACATCGCCGCGCTGCAATCCCTTCCCGTGCGCGACCCCGGCGACCGTGGTTCGCATTCAGCGGCGGTCACCCGAGAACATTACACGCCGGGCGTGCCTTATGCGTCGATCGCCTACTATCGCGACAACGCAAAATCGCTTTCGGCTGTGATGGCAACCATGGGTGCCGCGCCCATGGTGCTGAACCAGGATGAACAGCGCGTCAGCGCCACTTTTGTCAGTTCCAATTACTTCAGTGAACTGGGCGGCTCTGCCGCTGACCGGACGCCTGTTTGATGCCGCGCATGATGACTCCGCTTCCGCGCCGGTCTGTGTTTTGAGTTTTCGCCTCTGGCAAAGAAAGTTCGATGGCGATCCATCGATCGTCGGCAAGTCGATCCGGCTCGGTGGAAAGCCAGCCACGGTAATCGGCGTCGCTTCAGAGACATTCGCCAGCCTCGGCATCAGACAATCCTGACCTCTGGCTCCCTCTATTGCAGCACTCCTATTTTGTTGAGGGCAGCAAGCCTCTCACCGATCCGAAGTTCGAAGGATTGATCGGGATGTGGGGGCGCCTGGCCCCGGGCGTCAGCAGGCCGAGGGCGGAACAGGAACTGCTTTCACTCACCAACCAGTTGCGGAAGATTTACCCAGCCGTAATCTGGGACCATGAGTATATTGTCATCACCCCCGGTGCTCATTTCCTCTCGTTTGAGGGCGGACGCGCCCGTCCTCGCGCTGTTGGGCTATTGGTGTTCCTGATTCTCGCGATTGCTTGCGCCAATCTCGGCGGGTTGCTGATGGCGCGCGGAGCGGGCAGGCAACGGGAGATCCAGTTGCGATTCGACCTCGGCGCGCGCAAGCTGCGCGTCTTTCGCCAACTGCTTACTGAGAATCTGCTGCTGGGCTTGCTTGGCTCCATTGCCGCATTGCCACTGAGCTACGGCGTTCTACGCCTTGTGCTGGTGTACTCAAATGCCCCGTCGTGGATGAGCGCGCTGCCCGACTGGCGAGTTTTCTTTTTCACTACCGCGATGGGCTTTGTCGCAGCGCTCGCTTTTTGGATTGCTGCCCACGCTGCAGATGGTGCGGCGGAAAAAGAATCGCTCCCTCTGGCATCAGTTCGTCGTCTGTGCGCAGGTGGGAGCCAGCTGTGTGCTGCTGATCCTGGCTGGATTGCTGGTGCGGGCGACGCTGCACACACTGTATTCCGACCCTGGATTTGGTTATGAGCAGGTGTTGTCAATCGATCCAGGAATGAGCGAGCATGGATTCGCGTCTGCCCAAGGCGCAGGCCTATCTCGATCAGTTGCAGAACAGACTGCGGGCAGTTCCCGGCGTGACATTCGTCTCGATAGCGAGGATTCCTCCCCTGGTGAACACAGATGGTGATGATCACCAGCATCGACGTTGACGGCCGCCGCGATCATGATCTATCCCAACTGGGTCGGCCCGGAATTCTTCCAGACGATGCGTATTCCGTTGCTGCGTGGCCGCTACTTCCACGCCGGCGAAAAGAATGCGGTTATCCTCAGCGAATCGCTGGCCCGCAAGCGGTGGCCAACCGAAGACCCAATCGGAAAGCAATGGAAAGACGGCAACGACGTCGTTGTCGGCGTAGTGGGCAACACGCGAGCCATGGAACTCAACAACACGGATGCAACGGAGATTTACTACCCTGCCAACTGCCGATGATTTGCCCGAAATGTCAGTCCTGGTCAGAGCGGCCGGCGATCCGAACACGCTGCACGCCAACCATCAAGGCGATTGCTGGCAGCATCGACACCGGACTCTATCCAACCATTACCCCGCTCACAGCCGGCTTTCGCAAGAATGTCTCCCAGGTGGAGCAGATTGCGACGATCGTCAGCTTGCTGGGCAGCATTGCGATTTTCCTCGCAGTCGTTGGCCTTCTCGGTCTTGTCAGCTATGCCGTGTCGCAACAGAACGAAAGAAATTGCGATCCGGCTCGCGCTTGGGGCCAATCGCGCCGAGATATTTTCCGCGGTGTTGCGGCGATTTGCCTGGCCTGTCCTGCTCGGACTGGTTGCCGGCGTGGCCATAACCGCGGGCTCTCTCGCAGATATTGCGTCGCGGACTCTACGGTATCAGCGGTCTGGATCCGATCAGCTACGTGGGAGCGATGGCCATCCTGATCGCCATCCTTGCTGCGGCTGCGTTGCTGCCAATCCGTCGTGCGTTCAGGCTTGATATTGCGAGAATTCTGCATTCCGAATAGTTCGCCGGCCTTCAATTGCCGAAAGCGCCAATTGACCTTCCAAGTCAGAAGGTCAGGCGGAGATGAGAAAGCGTCCGTCGCGCATAATCTGCTCTTCCCCTTCTGGAGATTCGAGCCAGATGTTGAAGCCTAATCCGACGACATCGATGTGGGTGCCGGAGCGCCACGGGGCGCCGGTGTGTTCGCCATAGGGATTGCCGAAGGCGATGTGGATGCCGGGAAATTTTTCGTCCTGCAGGATGTTGCCGATGACGCGGGAGACGCCGATGTTGGTGCCGATGGCGAATTCGCCGACGCGGTCGGAGTTTTCGTCGGTGTGGGTGTAGGCCCAGAAGTCCTGCTCGAGCTGCTTGTTGTAGCTGCTGCAGCGAGACGATGCGATTCTTCGCGATCTCGATGGTGAGCGGCGTGGTCGCAAGCAGGCCGTATCGCGCGCAAAGCCAGTCGCCAACCACACCATCCACGACAAACGTTCCGTTGACTTCGCCGGGAGAGGTGAAGCATTCGCCGCCGGGAAGATTGCCCCATTTTTCCGGCGAGATGATGCCGGAGGTCTTGAACCACTTGTAGGCGGGGTTCATGTCGGAGACAATGCTGGTGCCTGCGGCGGTGGTGGCGCGGATGCGCGTCGCGCGACGAACGCGGTCGAGCACCTGCTGCGAGAGGCGGTCGACCTTGTCGTAGTCGGCGCGCATGCCGTCGCACATGATTTCGGGCGTGATGTTGACCATGTGGGCGTGACGCATGCGGCGGCGGTTGACGACGTCGGTCATCTGCATGCGCGAGCGAAGTTCGTTGGGCTGCACCTGCACGGCGAAAATGGAAACCTGCGAGGTTTCCATGTCTTCGAGGACGGCGGCGGGCATGTCGGTGAGCGGGCGCGGCGCGAGATCTTCGAGGATGAAGGCATTGAAGGGGCATCCGCGCTCGGCGAGTTGGGCGGCGATGGAGGCAGCGATCGGCTCGGTGACGCGGTCGGTGATGAGCGTGACCTTCTCGTCGGGCTGAATGCGCAGGCAGGTGAAGACGGCGGAACGAGCGCCGGGGATGAAGTCGGTGGGATAAGTCTGCGAAAGCAGGTGCGAGGCGGTGGCGGTGAGGCTTGCGATGATGATGCTCCGTCGGAGGGGATGCGCCCGAGAGGCGCCTATCTATTAAGGGTAGCAAAAAATGGGAAGATGGAGGCGGGCATCGGTCAGGTAAGATAGCGGACACGGCATTCCTGACCGGAAATTGAGTTTTTCTGCCAAAGAAAAGGCGGCGCGCGGTTCCATTGGAATCGCAGGGATGTTTTGGAGGAGGCGAGTTGAAGATGCATTGGATACGAGGCATTGGGGCAGTTGGCGTGTGTTTTGGCGGCCTGGACCGTTGCGGGTGCAGGAACCCAGCGGGCGATTGCGCAGGGACCGACGACGGAGCAACCGGACAAATACACGTGGCTTGAGGACATTCGCGGCGACAAGCCGATGGAGTGGGTCAAGGCTCAGAATGCGCGCACCGCAGCAGTGATGGAGAAACAGAAGTCGTTCGCTCCGTTGGATGAGGATGCGCTGAAAGTGCTGGATTCGCCGGACAAGCTAGCGATTCCGCAGTTTCGCGGCGGGTTGGTGTACAACACATGGCGCGACAAGGACCATGTGCGGGGCATCGTCGGCGAACGACGCTGGAGAGCTACCTGACCGACGATCCGAAGTGGGATACGGTGATCGACTACGACGCGCTGGGCAACAGGACAAGCAGAGCTGGGTTGGCAAGGGATTGGATTGCCTGCAGCCCGAGGAAGAGCGCTGCATGGTCGCGCTGTCAGTGGGCGGCGAGGATGCGACCACGTTCAGGGAATTCAATCTGAATACGCGGCAAGTTTGTCGACGGCGGATTTGTGATGCC
The DNA here is from genome assembly GCA_963769345.1 of uncultured Acidobacteriaceae bacterium. Classification (GTDB taxonomy): domain Bacteria; phylum Acidobacteriota; class Terriglobia; order Terriglobales; family Acidobacteriaceae; genus Telmatobacter. The sequence continues at coordinate 429,416 of CAVYLL010000010.1, read as the reverse complement.
GCGCGGCAAACAGCGCCTGGCGTGGCTGGACAGAGACACCTTGCTGATTGGGCGCGACTGGGGTCCGGGGACAATGAGCGAAGCCGGTTACCCGATCACGGTGCGGAAGTGGAAGAGGGGCACGCCGCTTGAGAGTGCGGTGGAAGTGTATCGCGGCGACACGAAAGACAATGGGTACGGCGACGATCCGGGCGTGCTGGTGGATGGGCAGGGACACAGGCTGGCGCTGATTGAGCGGAGCAAGACCACTTTTGAGAGCGAGTGGTATCTGCTCCTACCGACGGTCCCAAGAAGCTGGAGCTTGCCCGTGAAGTGCAATGTGGATGGACTTCAAGACAATCAGTTGCTGGTGTCGCTGCAACGAGGATTGGACGCCGGAAGGCGGATCGAAGAACTTCGCGCAGGGATCTGTTGTTTCGATCGATGCAGCAGCTGCTGAGGCGGATCCAGCGCACCTGAAGCCGACGGTAGTGTTTGCGCCAACCGCACAGGAGTTTGCGCAAGAGGTGGTGACGACGAAGAATCACGTGCTGCTGACCACGCTCGAACATGTGCAGGGACGCGCGTACGTTCTGACCCACGGCAAGGATGGCAAATGGACGCGGACAAAGTTGCCGGTGCCGGATAATCAGACGATTGGAATCGCAACAAGCAGCCTGTTGAATGACAAGTTCTTTCTGGCGCAGACTGGGTTTCTTACGCCATCGAGCGTGTTGCTGGGAGACGCGGCAGAAGGTTCGCTGAAGCCGGGAAAGACGCAGAAGGCTCTGTTTGATGCCTCGCGCGATGTGGTGCAGCAGTTGGAGGCAACGTCGAAGGACGGAACGAAGGTGCCGTACTTTGTGGTGCATCGCAAAGACATTCCGATGGACGGAAGCACGCCGACGCTGATGACGGCGTATGGCGGATTCCAGGTTTCGAATACTCCGTATTACAGCGCAGTGATGGGCAAGCTGTGGCTGGAGCGGGGTGGAACGTTTGTGCTCGCCAACATTCGCGGTGGCGGCGAGTTCGGGCCGGCGTGGCACGAGGCGGGACTGAAGACGCATCGGCAGCGGATCTACGACGATTTCTATGCCGTGGCCGCGGACCTGATCGCACGGAAGTTCACGTCGACTCCGAGCGCTGGGAATCGTGGGCGGATCGAATGGCGGATTGCTGATGGGCGTGGAGTTCACGCAGCATCCGGAGATGTGGAAGGCGGTGGTAATCCAGGTGCCGTTGCTGGACATGCTCAGGTTTGAGCACATGTCGGCGGGAGCGTCGTGGGTAGGCGAATATGGATCGACCACGGTGCCGGAGGAGCGGGCGTTTCTTGCGTCGATCTCGCCATATAACCAGCTCAAGCCGGATGGGCATTATCCCGAGCCGCTGATCTTTACGACCACTGCGGACGATCGTGTAGGGCCGGTGCATGCGCGGAAGTTTGCAGCGAAGATGGAGGAGTATCACCTGCCGTTCTACTACGACGAAATCACGGAGGGTGGGCACGGCGCGGGCGCGGATAACAAGCAGGCGGCGCGGACATGAGGCGGAGCAGTATACGTATCTGACGATGAAGCTGATGAATTGAAGGACGACGGCCGGCTCGGTCGCCAGCGCCCATCCCTGGATTCGTCAGGGATGGGTGCACTTCCGTTCGGATCATTCGACGCTCACTAGGACGCACGCTCAATTTGAAGTTGGGACAGTCCACGACGGCGATGAAGACAGAGAAGTCGCAGAAGCGTGGCCAGCGGACTGCCTGCGAGATGCAGATGATGTGCAATATCAGGAACAGCGGCACCGCAAATGTGGGGATCAGACTCATGGGAAGCACAGTCATCGCGCCCGCCGAGATTCCGTGAGGGTTCAGCACTCCGGAGAGCGTCCCAAGAGCCACCGCCGTCACCAGATCCGTGATCCCAGAATCTGCCAAAGGATGAAGCTTTTGCGATGGCCCGGAGTGGCCAGCGTGAGCGCCACGAACGGCGCGGATGCTCCGATGGCGATGTCTCCCCAGCCCGCCGGTAGAGCAAACAGGCCGGGGAGAATTCCGTAAGTTGCGAGGGCGAGGAAAGTAAACCCAGCGATCCTCCAGCTCTGTACGAGTGTCAAAACGCGGGGACTCAGAGACAGGGCGAACTGCCGGAATTTTAGGGATGAGATGAACCACGCCAGAAACAGGATGATGGGCGTCAGAGCAGCCAGTCCGAGGGGCAACGGCGGATCGCTGGGGCCGTTCATGTAGAGATGCAAAGTGGAGGCTCCGATGGAGAAGACGAACCACGCGCCGATGAGTCCACTGGTGAGCTTTGCGTATGTTGACATGGGGAAGTCTCCTATTCTGTGACCGCCGAGGTCACTTTGTTGGTTAACGTCATCAGGGCTTGCCAGGGTTCGCCTCCCAGCTTTCGCCGAAGGCGGCTCTGCACTTTCTGCCAGACGGGGAGCGCGCGGTTGAGTTGATCGAATCCAGGGCGGGCCAATCGCAGTTGGCGTTCTCGTCTATCGCTCCCCGGCAGTTTTTCGACCCAGCCGCGCCGGGCCATGATTTCGAGAGTGCGTGTGAGAGTGGTCGTGTCCATGGCGAGGATCTCTCCCAGCCTTCCCTGATGAACTGTTCCCGTAAGCGACAGGGCCTGCAGGATTGTGAACTGGGTAGGCGTCAGACCGAGTGGGCGCAGCGCTTCGTCATAGTGCTGCGTGAGAGCCCGTGAGGCCCGCCGGAAGCTTGCGCACAGACACTCCAAAACCGGTATGGACGATCCGTTCATAGCGAGATAGATGTATATACATCTATCTGGTTTCAAAAAGAACGGAGCAAGCTGTCCAGATGGGGCGCTCCGGCGGGGATTAAGCTGCCAGGGTCTCTTGTTCTTCGAGGGCGTTGCGGCGCATGGGCTGGCGTTTCCAGTAGGTGAGGGAGCGCCAGACCCATTCCATCGGGCCGAACTGGTAATAGCGAAGCCAGATGGGGCTGAGGATCATGTTGAGCGCCCACACAATCGCGACGACGCCGTAGAGCTGGTAGTACTCGAGCTTGCCGTAGAGGCCAAAGCCGAAGCCATTGAAGAGAATGGTGCAGCTGATGCTGGTGAGGAGGTAGTTGCTGAGCGCGGTTTGGCCCACGGCGGCGATTCGACTGCGTCAGCCATTTGAAAAGTCCGGCCTTGGAGACAAGGACGACTAGGGCGACATTGGCGACGGCGCCGGTGAGACGGCCGATCTGGTAGAGCACCCACCAGGCGGACTCGGGCTGGAAGTTGTCGCGGATGACGCCCCAGGCCTGGAAGCCGTTGATGGGAATGCTCAGCAGGAAGCCGGCGGCGATCGTCCAGCCATAGACCTTGTAGCTCAAAGCGCCGGTGAGGAAGCCCATGCGGTACAGGCCCATGCCGATGAGCATCATGCCGAGCACATCGGTAAAGCCGAGCATGTAGTAGCTCTTGGCCTGCACCTGCGGGCCCCACTGAATGTGCCACTTGAGCGTGTCGAGATAGCTGCCACGCATGGCCTTGAGGTCGGCATCGTGTACCTTCTTTCGCTTCTCGACAATGTCATTCCACTTCTTAAGCGCGTCCTGTTGCTCCTGGCTGAGTTTCTTGCCGGAGGCCTGAACGCCTGCGCCGCCTGCCCTTGATTGCGGGTACGGATGCCGTCGATTGCAAAGTATGCGTCGCCGCCCACGCCGAGAGCGAGCACCAGTACTCCGGCGATGAAGAGATTGCGGAAGCGCACCTTGCGGCAGGGATAGAGGAAGAGCAGCGCAGTGAGTCCGTACCAATAGAGGATGTCGCCCGTCCAGATGAAGTAGAAGTGGAGGACACCGAAAAGAACGAGCCACATGTTGCGGCGGAGGAAGATGTCGGCCACGTTTTTGCTGCCGCGCCGCTCGGCGCGTTCCGTAAAAGGATGACTCCGGCACCGAAGAGCATGGAGAAAGCGGCGCGCATCTTGCCTTCAAACAATACCCAGCGAATGACCCATGCGAAGAGATTGTAGCTGCGATGATTGCCGACCATGAGCGGGTTGATGTACATCTCGATCGGTCCAGAAAAACTGGAGATGTTCATGAACAGGATGCCCATGAGAGCGACACCGCGTACGACATCGATGGTGGGGATGCGCTCGCGCTGCGTGACGGGGCGGGGGGCAGGCTCTGGCGCGGGTGCGGGGTCGATGGCGACGATCGTTGAAGAGCCGTTTGAAGTCTCGGCTAACGCGGTGGCGTCCTCAGTGAACGCTGGTGTATGTGAGAGTGTCAGTCATGGGGCGCCTCCGGGGGAGTGGACGTAGCGGGCCCATGGGGAAAATGATGTGCTAATTTAGCACGGCTCGCGATCAAAGTCCCTTGGAAAATGGCGGGATTGCCGCCGCCCTATAGCACAATACGGGCGGGACCTAGAATGAGTGAAACGCGGTCACTACAGTGAGTTAGTGACGGCAGCGGATGGATCGTTTCAACAATCGAGGAGGTACACGATGGGATCAGCAGTGGCAGCTGTGGAACGGACGTACGAACAGAAACTGGATTTGCTGGCGGAAGTCGCAGTGAAGGTGGGATTAGGGTTGAAAGAAGGCCAGGAACTGGTGATGACGGCATCGCTGGATGCAGTGGCGCTGGCACGGCGGATCACGGAGCAGGCGTATCGCGCGGGTGCATCGCTGGTAACGACGCTCTATACCGACGACGAAGCCACGCTGATGCGCTATCACTATGCTCCGGACGCGTCGTTCGACAAAGCGGCGAATTGGCTGTATGACGGGATGGGCGCGGCATTCAAGAGCGGCGCAGCGCGGCTGGCGATTACGGGCGCGAATCCGGCGCTGCTTTCGAATGAAGATCCCGACAAGGTCGGGCGCGCGAATCGCGCGGTATCGATAGCGTACCGGCCGGCGCTGGAGCTGATTACGCGGCACGAGATCAACTGGACGATTGTGGCCAGCGCTACTCCGGCATGGGCAGCGCAGATGTTCCCCAACGATGCGCCAGATGTGGCTCTTGCAAAGCTGTGGGAGGCGATCTTCCAAACAACGCGGATCAACATGGAGGATCCGGTGAGCGATTGGAAGAGGCACGACGCCGGGCTGCACAAGCGCGCGGATTATCTGAATGCGAAGCGGTATGCGGCGCTGAAGTATCGCGGGCCGGGAACGGATTTCACGCTGGGCCTGGCCGACGATCACGTGTGGATGGGCGGCGGAACGACGGCGGGCAATGGAATTTACTGCATTCCGAATATGCCGACGGAAGAAGTGTTCAGCATGCCGCACAAGGATCGCGCGGACGGGACAGTGACGGCGACCAAGCCGCTATCGCACCAGGGAACGATGATCGAGGGCATTCACGTGCGGTTTGAAGGCGGGCCGGATTGTGGAGGCGCACGCTACGCGCGGCGAAGAAGTGCTGCGCAAGCTGATTGAAACGGATGATGGCGCGCGGCGACTGGGCGAGGTGGCGCTGGTGCCGCACTCGTCGCCGATTGCTTCGAGCGGGCAGCTCTTCCTGAATACGCTATTCGATGAGAATGCGGCATCGCACATTGCGCTCGGGCAGTCGTACTCGTCGACTGTGCGCGATGGCGACAAGCTGAGCAAGGAAGAGCTTGCGGCCAAGGGCGCGAACGAAAGCCTGATCCACGTGGACTGGATGATCGGGTCGGACAAGCTGGACATTGATGGCGTGACCGCGACGGGCACAGTGGAGCCGCTGATGCGCGGCGGGGAGTGGGTGTAACCACCCGATTGACGAAGACCTGTCAATGGGGACCCCTGGTGTGAGGGCGTCGTGCTTTCCCATTCGATGACGCAAAAAGACGCGCCATGAATGGGGCACCTACTTGAAGGAACCAGATTAATAGAAGGGCGAATTCTCGCAGGTCGGGCGAGGGAGACGCATGGGAAAGATCGGAATTATAGGTGCGGGCAGCGTGGGCGCGACAATTGCGTACGCCGCACTGATTCGCGGAGTGGCGCGGGAGATCAGTCTCTTTGATATCGCGCGGACGAAGGTTGACGCGGAAGTATTGGACCTGAATCACGGGCTGCTGTTTGCGCCGCAGGCGAAGGTCGACGGCGGAGACGATGTTGAAGTGCTGCGCGGCGCAGATGTTGTGGTGATGACGGCAGGCGCCAAGCAGAAGCCCGGCCAGACCCGCATGGACCTGGCGGAAGCGAACGCGCAGATCTGCAAAAGGATTCTTCCGGAAGTGATGCGGGTAGCGCCGGACGCACTGCTGCTGATGGTCACGAACCCCGTGGACGTGGTGACCGAGGTGGCGCTGAAGCTGACGGGGTTGCCATGGCAGCGCGTTGTGGGATCGGGAACAGTGCTGGACAGTTCGCGGTTTCGCTACCTGGTGGCAAAGCATTGCAATGTCGCCGTGCAGAACGTACATGCGTACATCGCGGGCGAGCATGGCGACTCGGAGATTCCGCTGTGGGCGAGCGCGACGATCGGTTCGATTCCGCTGAGCCAGTGGAGCGTGGAGGGACACGGGCGTCTGACATCAGCGGACAAGGACGCCATCGTGAAGAATGTGAAGGAAGCAGCTTACCAGGTGATCCAGGGCAAGGGCGCGACGAACTATGCAGTGGGGCTGGCGGTGTGCAACATCCTCGAAGCGATCTTGTTTGATGAGCGGCGCGTGCTTCCCGTTAGCGGATTGCTGCGCGGCTTTAGAGGCATGGAAGACGTGTGCCTGAGCCTGCCGCGGATCGTGGGGCGAGGCGGGATTGAAGCGCCGCTGCCGATTCCGATGACGGTGGACGAGGAGAGCGGCCTGCGCGAAAGCGCGGATCGGATTCGGATAGTAGTGCGGGGGCTGGGTTACTAGATCAGAGGAATCTCGAGGGATGGCTTCGTTTGAAAGCAGGAGCGGAATATCTCGGCCGAGGCGTGTGTACCGGCTGAGCCCGTGGATCCGCTTGTTCGCGGCGGCATTTCTCGTGTTCAGTCTGCTTGGGCTTGCTTGGGTTGCTGTGGAGCCAGCATGCCGGAATACAGAGACGGAACCCAGCCGAGACGGTGGAGTGGGCGGCGATCACCCTGTTTGCGGTGTGCTGGGCGATCTATGTGTTCGGCGCCGTGATTGTGCTTTCGGACGATGCGATTGAGAAGCGAACTCCATTGAAGACCGACAGGCTGCGATTTGCGCAGATTCGCGGAAGGCGCGAGACGGTGCACCGGAATTTTGATGGAAGCTACATCCGGTATCTGCAGGTTGTTCCGCGCGATTCGTTGTTGCCGATGATCAGGTTTCAGAAGTTCTACGTGTTTGATGCCGCGTTTTATGCATGGTATGACGAACTGACCGATCTGGATGCGATGGACAGAGCGCGGAAAAGGGACTCGGAGTACGAGCGGATTTGAGGGTGTCGCGATCTGAAGCAGAGCGAGGGAATAGACAATGTTTGAGCGATATACAGAGAAGGCACGGCGGGTCATCTTTTTTGCGCGGTACGAGGCGAGCCAGTTTGGATCGCCATATATCGAGACCGAGCACTTGCTGCTGGGACTGCTACGCGAAGACAAGGGGCTGACCAACCGGTTCATGCGCTCGCATTCTGCGGTGGAGTCGATTCGGCGGCAGATCGAATCAGCATACGACGATTCGCGAGAAGATCTCGACGAGCGTGGATCTGCCTGTATCGAATGAATGCAAGCGGGTGATGGCGTATGCGGCGGAGGAAGCCGAGCGGCTGGGGCACAAACATATTGGAACAGAGCATCTGCTTCTCGGTCTGCTGCGCGAGGAGAACTGCTTTGCGCAAGAAATGTTGAAGGAGCGCGGGCTGGAACTGGAGGCCACGCGGGAGAGCTTGGCTCAGGTGGCGCTGGAACATTCAGTCCCAGGTGCTCCGCCGACGAGAAGCGGTGGGGTTGGAGTGAGTCTCGCTGGGCTCTATACCGACCTGACGCAGAAGGCCGCGGAAGATGCGCTGGAGCCGGTGGTCGGGCGTGATCTGGAGATAGAGGCGATGATCGAGGTGCTCTGCAAGAAGGAGCGGCGGAATCCGATGCTGCTTGGCAAACACGGAGCGGGAAAGACGACCATTGTGGAGGCACTGGCACAGCGAATCGCGAAAGGCGAGGTGCCGCAGGCGCTTGCGGAAATGCGCGTGATGTCTCTATCGGCTGAAGCACTCGCATTATTAGCGCCAAACCGGGAGAGGTTTGACAGCCTGACCAAGATGCTGGAATCGGTCGCGAAGTCCACAAACCTGATCCTGTTTGTGGACGGGCTGCGAGGACCGGATGATACTACGAAGAAAATTCCCGGAGAGGGGCTTATCGGCGTGTTGAAGTTTGCCATGCAGGAAGCGGAGTTGCAGTGCATCGGAGCGACAACTGAAGAGGAATACAAAGCTGTCTGCGCAGCGTATCCCACACTCGACAAGGTTTTCCGTCCGCTCCATGTGAAACCTCTGGATGCCGAGGGTGCGATGACGGTGCTGCGCGCCCGTAGAGAAAGGCTGGAAACCTTTCACGAGGTTACGTTCGCGGATGATGTACTGGAGCTCGCAGTGCAGAAGGCCGACACCTATTCGAAAGAAAAGCTGCTGCCGGGTAAGGCGCTTGAGTTGCTCGATGCGGCCGCAGCGGCGGTAAAGGCGCGCACGGACGAAACGCCAAGCGAGATCAAAGATGCGAAGAAGAAGATCGTATTCATCGCAAAAAGGTTGGCCAGCGCAATCGAAAACCATGAATTCGAGAAGGCCAGATTTTACTCCGAGGAGGAGAGGAAGGAACGAGAGAATCTGGCGACACTGAGGGAACGATACGGGCTCGATGCGGATCCGGCACTGACGGTCGGTCGCGAGGATGTGGAGAAGATCATCGCGAAGTGGGCCTCATATCCGTACACTGCCTGACGGACGAAGTGACGCTCGAAATCCTGGCTTTGCATGTGATAGTCCGATAGATATCCGGCATGTTGTCCTGTGCCGGAGCTCATTGAACAGGGCGAAGCTCAAAATGGTAGTCACTGTAATCGATGACGACTATGGTGCGGCCGAAGAGCATGCTGCTGGATTCGGCGTAGGCTTGGGTGGCCATGGCATAACCCTGCATGGTGGCGTAGCGGCGCATCATCTTTGTGGTTCCGGCAAAGACAGAAGGGCTCTTGGAGGCGACGCCTTCGACTTCGACGAGTGTGTGGGTTTCCGCATCCACCCAGAGGGTGCCGTCAATCATGTTGGGCGCCTTGTGCCTGGGCTTGATGGACATGGCCAAGCACGCACGGCCATCGATCGCTTGCGTAACACCGGGCTTGAGGTGCATCTCGTAGTTCGTCGAGTTGAACCAGGATTGGGCGACTCTGGCGGGATCGTTAATGGCTTTTTCGTTGTCGAGGAGCGGCTGCAGTCCGACCCTCTGGATGAGCGATGAGCCGGATTTCGAGAGGATCGCGTAGCCTTTGCCACTTCCCTTTTTGTAGCTCATCTTCACGGTCATCTCGCCGGCGGGGTGCGCCGTGTCGCCACCACGAAAGACCGAGTAATGCTCAACGTCAGTGAAGCTGAGGACGTTGTCGAAGCGAGCCTGGTTGGCGGCGTCGAGATCGCGAATGATGGCGGCAGCGTCGGATTGCTGGGCGGGCTGCATCGTGGCGGAGAGAATGGCCGCGAAGATCGTTATTGCGAAATTTGGGATTGCTCGAAGATGCAATGACTCTTCTCCCGCGCGGCCTATGCCCGTGATAGCGCGCTCTTGAAATTATCGTGCCCGGAAACGAGCTCTTCTCGCCGTGAATGTGACACTTCGAAAAAAGTGTCGAGCGAACGCGCTGATGCGGCGTCCTGTTTAAGTAGATGCGCGCGGCATCGAAGGTACAGCAGCCCGCGCGCTTCAGATTGAACGATTTGGAGAGGCTTGGAATGAGACGGAATGCAGAGAGTGCAGTTCGGCGGCCGTTGTGTGTGCTGATAGCGGCTGGAGCGATTTTAGCGATGTCAGCGACTCGGAGCGGAGTCGCGCAGAGTGTTGATCAAAAGTCTTCGGAGAGCTATGCAACGCTGTATCTGACACATTTGACGGAGAACCGTGAGGCGAACGACGCGGTGACGGATTTGCGGAATATGCTGCCAAAGGCGAAGATTTATCGCGTCGAGTCGGCAAACGCGATTTCGATGTATGGCACGGCCGAGGACATTGCGAATGCGCAGAAGATCCTGGCGGATATCGATCGGCCGCGTAAGACGTATCGGCTGACGTACACGATCAGCGATGGGAGTGCCCAGGGTGGGCAACACTTCGTGATGATTGTTGGATCGGGAAACAAGACGACGCTGAAGCAGGGGGCACGTGTGCCGATTGTGACGGGAAGCATCGGAACCGGATCGGATCAGAATACGCAGGTGCAGTATATGGACGTAGGGGTAAACCTGGATGCAACGCTCGAGGGACGCGGAGACGAAATGCGGCTGCGCACGAAGATCGAGCAGACGAGCGTAGCGGAAGAGAAGTCGAATGTGGGAATACAGGATCCGGTGATTCACCAGTCGGTGCTGGAGGGCGAGTCGGCGATCGTGATTGGGAAATCGGTGGTGCTGGGTTCGGTGGATTTGCTGGGGAGCGGAAAGCGCGTGGAGGTTTCGGTGGTGGCGGAGGCGGTGAAGTAACCGGTGCTGTCTGGGTACCGGTGAAGTGGAGATTCGCGGTATTCCATCTTTGGGACAAAAACAAAGACGTGCTAAGGACGGGCACCGGGCAGCTGTGGTGATGCGATGGAAGGGCAACCGCAGATCCTTCGACTCCCGTTGGTCGCTCAGGATGACAATGCTGGCAGATTGGGCAACTGGATGGTTGCGCTTTATAGCCCGGCGCGGGTTTCTTCGGCCATGTAGTCGACTACGGCTTTCAGGTCGCCTTTGGTCTCTTCGAAGACTTTGAGCTGGCGGTCGGCGCCGGTGCCGGTCTGCATGATCTTGCGGATGCCGTTGATGGCTTCCCGGCTGCCGAGTTCGTCCACTTCCCTGTCGATGAGGACGAGATACTCCTCGAGCAGATCGCGCTCGGGGACTTCCTGCTGGCGGCCGAAGTCGATGAGCTTGCCGTCGAGACCGTAGCGGACGGCGCGGAATTTGTTTTCCATCAGGAGCGGACGCGCGTACTGGCGGAAGTCCTGGTTGGCGGCGTGGAGGCGATAGATGTAGGCCGCAGTGGCCTGGATGAGCGCGGCGATGGCGACGGTCTCTTCGGCGCGCAACGGAATGTCGCAGGCGCGGACTTCGATGGTGTTGAAGAAGGGATGCGGGCGGATATCCCACCAGATTTTCTTGGCGTTGTCGATGCAGTTGGTGCGGACGAGCAGGCTGACGTAGTTCTCGAATTCCGAGTAGCTGGAGAAGGCGTCGGGGATGCCGGTGCGGGGGAAGTTCTCAAAGACTTTGGCGCGGTAGCCTTTGTAGCCGGTGTTGAGGCCGAGCCAGAAGGGCGAGTTGGTGGCGAGCGCCATGATGTGAGGCAGGAAGTAGCGCATCGAATTCATGATGCGGATGGCGGCTTCGCGGTCTTCGATGCCGACGTGGACGTGCAGGCCGAAGATGAGGTTGGCGCGGGCGACGAGTTGGAGATCCTTGACGACCTGGTGGTAGCGCGGGTCTGGATAGATTTCCTGGGTGCGCCAGTCGGCAAAGGGATGGGTGGCGCCGGCGACGAGTTCGAGATTGTGTTCGCGGGCCAGCTTGACCATCTCGCGGCGAAGTTCGTAGATGTCTTCGCGGGCCTCGTCGATGTTTTTGCAGATGCGGGTGCCGACTTCGACGACGGAGGTGTGCATTTCGGCCTTGACGCGCTCCTGCAGGCGGAGCTTGCCCTCCTCGAGCATTTCGGTCTCGATGTGAGAGCGCAGATCGCGCGTGACCGGGTCGATGGTCTGGTATTCCTCTTCGATGCCGAGAGAGAAGGATGGCCGCATGGATGATGCCTGAGACAGCGTGTGGCAATTGTAAAGTCACAGTGAACAGTTCAACAGTGCTCAGTAATTCAGTAGTTCGGGCACTAGTAGGCGGTAAAGGAATACAATCCTGCGCGTGAGTGAAATGGTGTTTCAGAATCGGCGGGAGGCGGGACGTGTGCTGGGGGAGTTTGTGGCGGCGCTGCCTGATTTGAAAGATGCCGTAGTGCTGGGGCTGGTGCGCGGGGGAGTACCGGTGGCGTATGAAGTGGCGCGGGCATGCGGGCTGCCGCTGGACATCCTGGTGGTGCGCAAGCTGGGCGTGCCGGGGCAGGAAGAGCTGGCGATGGGCGCGATTGCAAGTGGCGGAGGCGTGGTTCTGAATGAGTACATCGTTCGTTCGTGCCATGTTTCGGAGAAGAAACTCGAACACGTGATCGAACGCGAGACGCAGGAGATGGAGCGGCGCGAGCGTCTCTATCGCGAAGGACGCGCGGCGATGGAGATTGCGGGGAGGGCTGTCGTTCTTGTCGATGACGGGCTCGCCACTGGCGCGAGCATGCGGGCGGCTGTAATGGCGGTGAAGGGACGGGCACGGCGGGTGATTGTGGCCGTGCCGGTGGGAGCGAAGAGCACTTGCGAGGAACTGGCGCAAGAGGTGGACCAGGTGGTGTGCGCGATGATGCCGGAGCCGCTGGATGCGGTGAGCTTGTTCTATCGAGAATTTGGGCCGACAAGCGATGAAGAAGTCAAGGCACTGATGGCTACGAGCTATTAGCTGTCCTCTCCTAACGTCTTAGCTGCGAAGGCTTCGACTGGCTTAATTAATATATTCGCCTTTTATTCGCCTTTGAGGTAAGATGATTTTGGGCGATGAATCTCTTTTCCCAACTTGCGGCGGAGCCTACGCATGAGGAGATCTACCCTGGCGCGGTGTTGATGCGAGGTCTGGCGCTGCCGCAGGACGCCGAGCTTTTTGCTGCAGTGGAGCGGATTCTTGAAGCGGCGCCACTTCATCACGCGATGACTCCCAGTGGACTGCCGATGTCGGTGATGGTTTCGGACTGCGGCACGCCTGAGGCATTTCGGCGACGCTGGGATCCGAAGAATCCGAGTGTGCGGCGGATGTGGCCGCCGATGCCGCGCGTGCTGGTGGATTTTGCGTTTCGCTGTGCGGTGCGTTCGGGGTTTCCGCACTTCCGCCCGGACACATGCCACATCAATCGCTACCAGGCGGGGACGAAACTGGGGATTCACCAGGACCGGCACGAATTTGATTTGTACCAGCCGATCGTGTCGATCTCGCTGGGGCTGGAGTGCATATTTCTGCTCGGCGGGTTTCAGCGCACCGATAAGACGAAACGGATTCTGCTGGAACATGGCGACGTGATCGTATGGGGCGGACCTTCGCGCATGCGGTTCCATGGTGTGCAGCCGCTTAAGCCGGGGCATCATCCGATGACGGGGCCATACCGGTACAATCTGACATTTCGCAAGGTGGCGTGAAAGAAATCGGGACCGAATAGTGCGGTGGGGCGTGGGCGACGTTGATTTGCAGGTATTGCCTGATTTCGGAGGGGGCAGTATGCTCCGTAGTATGAAATCACAGATAGTTTCTGTAGTGGCTCTCGCAGCCGCCCTGGGGCTTGCGCCGGTTTTCGGGTGGAGTCAAGCGTCTGCCGCTCCCAGCCAGAACGACGGTGTAAAGCACGACCCGAAGGCCGCTGAAAATGAAACCAAGGATGCTGCCAAGGACACCGGGCAGGGTGTGAAACAGAGCACCACAAAAGCTGCTCACGCGACCGCAGACGGAACCAGGAAAGCCGCTAACGCTACCGCTGATGGCACCACAAAGGCTGCTCACGCAACCGTGGACGGAACCAAGAAGGCGGCGAACGCTACTGCTGACGGCGCCACGAAAGCCGCTCACGCGACCGAGAGTGGGACCAAGAAGCTGTGGGCCAAGACCAAGAGCACGACCAGCGGCGCGGTACACGGGGCCAAAGAAGGCGCAGAGAAGAAGACGGACTGATTCGCTCGGGCCGATCGGGGCGCTTCGGATATGCGGTCACTCGGTGCCGACAGGGTCCAGGCTGGTCAGGCAAATAAGCTCCTGACGCAGATCGCTGTTTTGGTGACTTTGGTCGCAATCGAAAGCGGGAAATTCGTAACAGGCTGATTACCAGAGAATCGTCTGATTCCATAAGCGCGGGTGTAGCGTAAGAGGCACTCCATTCCTCAGGAGGCCTCGGGATGATTGCTTCGACGAGATCCGCGCCAAACACTCTCCTGCTGTTGTGCAGTACTGCGGCGATCGTGATGACATTCACAGGCTTGTTGTTCTTGATCGCGACACGCCTGCTCAGCATATTCACTCATGGCGAGAGATTCGTCGGGGAGATCGATGCCATCTCTATTGCGCTAATCTTTGGCGGAATCGCCGTCGCTCTCAAGACGATCGAAATGCGCCTGAGAGCGGAACAAGATTCCTCGATTGATTGATCCGGCAGCCACCGGCTATTTGTTGAGATCGTGGTTTCTCAATCATGCGCAGACAACGCGCCTGAATGAGGTGCCGGGCGTGAGAGTGACTAAACGCAACTCAAGGCAAAAAGGCAACCGCAGTCGTTCATGGCGGGTTACGCTACCCGAAGAACATGAAAATGCGGCTGGATTCGGACGTCCCTCCGGGACTGAATCATGTTGTTTGCCTATCCCAGGGTTCCACTGCGCTTCACCCTGGGCTATTTTCTTACGTTCCCTCTGGGAACTTGGGCCTGAATTCACCATGGATAATCCCAATTTTCATGGCAGATCCTTCGACTCCCGTTGGTCGCTCAGGATGACATCATCTTGAAAATTTAAAAGAAGACTTCAGCTTGTGGACTCGGGTGACTTAGTTGCCACTGTTTGGGTCAACTTTTTGGAGGCGGCCTTCTTCGCGGGCGCCTTTTTTGCGGCGGGCTTTTTTTCCGGAGACCCGTCGCGGGGGCCGGAGAGGAATGTCGCCCAGCGAAGTTCCTTGGGGACCTTCGGTGCGTCTTGCGCTTTGGCGATGGCCAGGTCGGCTACCTCTTTGATGATCCAGTCGAAGTTGGCCTGGCCTACGGAGTGGAGATCGGCGTCGGGGGCGGGGTTCATGAAGTCGATGGCGTAGGGGATGCCGTCTTCTACCGCGAATTCGACTGTGTTGAGATCGTACCCAAGGGCGCGGCAGAGGATGAGCGCATCTCTTTCTACGCGAGCTAGAAGCTTGGGATTGTAGGCTGGCGGATCCTTGACATAGCGCTCGTGGTGCGGCCTGCGCGGGTCGTAGGGCATGATGTGGACCTTGCTCTGGCCGACGACGTAGCAGCGGAAGTACTCGTTGAATTCGACGGCTTTCTGATAAAGCATGCAAAGGTCGCGCGACTGGTCGTATGCGGCGAAGAACTCGGGGCGATTGTTGATGTGGTAGACGTCGCGCCAGCCACCGCCGTCAACGGGCTTCATGAAACCGTGCTCGCCGACGTAGTCGAAAACCTTCTCCCAATTCAGCGGGTATTCGAGGTTGCGCATGGAGCGGTCGGTGGTGCCTTCGGGGTGTTTCTTGTGAGGCAGGATGACGGTGGGCGGGACGGCTACGCCGAGTTTGGCGGCGAGAGTGTAGTTGAAGAATTTGTCGTCGGCCGACCACCAGAAGGGATTGTTGATGATGATGGTGCCATTGAGCGCGGCGTGCTTGAGGTAGGCGCGGTAGAAAGGGATGTCGTGGGAGATGCGATCGACGATAACGGCGTAAGGTGCGGGCTTGTCGAGATGGACAGCGCCGGTTTCAACGAACTCGGCGTGGAGGCCGGGGACGTTGCGGGCGTTGATGTGCTCAACGAGCGCGCCGGGAAAGCTGTTTTCCATGCCGAACAGGACGCCGATCTTTTTCATCCGTAGACCTCCGGGCGCGCCACGGACGGATGCCGCGAAGCCCCAAACGATGTGAACAGTGTACGGCAGCGATTCGGGCAAACGGGGCATTGAACTGTGCCGTCAGCGCGCGTGGAAAACCCGTGCTGATTCAGGCACGGGGCGTGCCAATTCACAGCCGGTTCACCAGTCTTTCACCGTTTGATCACAGGACCCCGTTAGGCTCGGCGCATCATGAGAAACATTCATCCAAGCTCATTCTTTGTGGTAGGCCTGTTGGTTGCACTTTTTGGCGCGAGAGCCAGAGCGCAATATGAGGATGGCACCCTGACGGGCACCATTCACGACGCAACCGGCGCAGTAGTAGCCAATGCTGCCGTCACCGTAACCAATGCGAATACAAGCATCGCGACAAAGGCGACGACGAACGGTTCCGGCGATTACGAGGTTCCGTCGCTCCGGGTGGGCACCTACAGCATCAAGGCCGAGGCACCTGGATTCATGCCGGCGGAAGCAAAAAACATATCGATCGCGGTGGGCGGTCGGGTGCGTATCGACTTGACACTGAAGGTAGGGCAGGCGACTACCACTACCGTCGAGGTGAGTGATGTCGCGCTGCAGGTGGAGACGGAGACGAGCGAACGCGGACAGACGATATCGGGTTATCAAACCGAATCGCTGCCGCTGGTGAGCCGCAATTTCTCTGACCTGCTGGGGCTGGTAACCGGTTCGCGGCAAGCGCCCACAGCTGCGACGACGAGCTCCATCAGCAGCCTCGTGCGCCAGGGCGCGTACAACGTGAATGGCCAGCGGAGCATGTTCAACAACTACCTGCTCGATGGAATGGATAACAACGCTTACGGCGAGAGCAACCAGGGATTCGACAACCAGATTATTGCCATCGCGCCGGATTCGGTGGCGCAGTTCAGCGTGGTGACGAATAACGAAAGCGCGGAGTATGGCCGGTCGTCGGCTGCGACGGTCAACGTTGCGTCTGCGAGCGGCACGAATACATTCCACGCGACAGCGTATGAATTCCTGCGAAACACCGTTTTCAACGCGGCGGGATTCTTCAAGCCGAACGTGGTGAGCAATACGGGAACGACGGTTCCCTTCCAGAAGCCGACGCTCAATCGCAATCAGTTCGGAGGGAACTTCGGCGGCCCGATCATCAAGAACAAGCTGTTCTTCTTTCTCGACTACGAAGGATTCCGGCAGGTTCTGCGGCCGCTGTATGTGCTGACGCTGCCGACGCAGAATGAACTCAACGGAAACCTGGTTGTGCCGGTAAGCAATCCAGTCACGGGTGTTGTTTATCCGGCTGGGACACCGATTCCGTCGAACGCGATCAACCCCCTGTCGGCGCAGATTCTCGGTTACTTCCAGCAGTTCGGAAACCAGCTGCCGGCTGCCGGTGTGCCGTCTACCGGTCTCAATTCAAACGACTATTCGGCGCAGGTTCCCTTCACCGATAACTCGGACAAGGGCGATCTTCGCCTGGATTATCAGCAGAACGCGAACAGTTCCTGGTTCCTGCGCGTGAGCGACCGCAAGGAGACGGGTGTGAACTATCCCACGATTCCGCTGCCGCTGGATGGGCAGACGAACGGGACGATCCGCATTCTGGATCAGCAGGTGGCGCTGGGGTACACGCACACGTTCGGAGCCGACAAGATTCGTGGATGCGCGCCTGGGGCTCTCAAAGACGGAGGCCGGCAAATACACGCTCTCTATCGGGCAGAATGACTTTACGATTCCGGGCTTGCCGGCGAACCCGATTGTTGCGGGCGGCCTGCCCTCGGTAGGAATCACCGGCTTTACTGGATTCGGGCGGCAGAGCACCAATCCGCAATGGCAGAATCCATCGCTGCTCGATCCCAAGGTCAACTTCACGTGGGTCCGGGGCAAACACTCGCTCAAATTCGGATATGAGTATGAGCACATCTGGATGGCAGTGAACGACAACAACCCGTTGTATGGATCGTTCACCTACGGCAGCGGCTACAGCCTGTGCACTGCGGCGATCTCGCCGTTGTGCGCAACGACTGCAAGCGGCAGCGCGGCACCCACGTCGCCAGTGACCGACACGTACTGGGCCGATTTCCTGTTTGGCACGACGACGAGCTATCAGCTGGCCAACTACTTTGTCGTGCACCTGCGGCAAACGATGCACAGCGCCTACGCACAGGACGACTGGAAGATCACTCCGAATCTGACGCTGAACCTGGGTGTGCGCTGGGAGTACGGCTCGCCGTATTCGGAGCAGAATAATTACATCTCCAACTTCGATCCTGCCTCGCAGACGGTGTTGACCATTACGCCTGGAGCAGTCGCCGGAAATGGAATCTCGCCGGTGCGGCCGGGGGGGGTGTACGGAAAGACGCTGGTGAATCCTGATCTGAACGACTGGTCGCCGCGCATCGGATTCGCATACGCGCCACGCTCGAGGACGGTCGATTCGCGGTGGCTTCGGCACGGGCTATGTGCACTACACGCGCGCCGGGTCAGGTGACATTCTGGCCATCAACGCGCCGCAGGCACAGTTTGCGGCGGTGACGCAGATCAAGCCGAGCACAACGAACCACTGCAGCACGCCGCTGCCGGCGCAGATCATTTCGACGGGATCCACGACGCCCAGCTGCTACGTCACGGCCGACCAGGGATACCCATCGGGGCTGGTGACATCGTTCAACCCGGCGACCGACAACATCACGTGGGTTCCGAAAAATACGCGCGACAGCTACGTGGAGAACTACTTCTTTGACGTGCAACAGCAACTGGCGAAGAATACGCTGCTCGACGTTGCATACGTGGGCAACCACGGGCTGAAGCTGCAGGGATTTCTGAATGGCAACCAGAAGAATCCGGCACCTCGGTTTCACGCGGCCGTTTGCTAACTGGCCGAGCGATATTACGGAAGCGCTTAACGCGTTTTACTCAAACTACAACGCGCTTGCAGGTGCGATATGAGCAGCGCTTCGTGGCGGGGCTCACTCTGCTGAACTCTTTCACCTGGGAGCACTCGCTCGACAACGCTTCGGCCTCGCTCGAGGCCAACACGCCTTCGCCGCAGGACGGCAACAACATCAGCGGGGACTACAGCCAGTCGGACTACAACCTGCCGATAGGCGAATGTGACCAGCCTGGTGTACGAGCTTCCGTTCGGGCACGGACGCCAGTTTCTTTCAGGCGCGAATGGGCTGACGGACGCCATTCTGGGCGGATGGCAGATCAGCGGCATCAACACGATGCAGGCGGGAACGCCCTTCAACCTGACGTATACGCCGAACTCTGCGCAGCAGGTTTCGTTGCAGATTTCGGCAACCTACCGCGGCGCCAACGAGTACCGGCCTAATGTTGTGCCGGGCAAGAAAGTGACGCAGGGCCGCTCCTCGCGCGCGGCCAACACCGGGTATGTGAACTACATCAACTATTCGGCTTTTGTGATGCCGCCGATCAAGGATGCCGCTGGGAATATCCTGAGTCCGTTTGGCACCGCGTCGCGCAATCCGGGGCGCACTCCGCCGTTCTACGAAACGGATCTTGCCCTGAACAAGAAATTCAACCTGCCGGGCGATCGCCTGAAAATGGAGTTCCGCACGGAAGTCTACAACCTGTTCAACCACACCAACCTGTATCTGCCGGGCACGATCAGCGGATCGCAGGGCACGACCACGGCGACTGCGGGCCTGGGCGGCTCGGTCCCGGTATCGACGATCACCGGGAACCCAACGGGCGGCGGACAGATCACAAGCACGTTTCAGCCGCGCATCTTCCAATTCGCGCTGAAGGTCATTTACTGATTCGAGGCGAAGCGAATTCTGCGGGTCAGCGCTTACGGAGCGCGGCCCGCTTTCGCTTTGCGGCGAGTCTTTTCGTCTCACTGAAAAGATTGGAATCGGTGAGGCGCATCACTGCCGGGAGAGATCAGGCGGCGTAGGTTGGTGGCGTCGGCGGACGGGGAGGCATTGCATGGATTACCGGGTGTTGACGGTTTCGCGGGAGTTCGGGAGCGGCGGCGGCAGGATCGCGCAGTCGATTGCGGAGCGGCTGGGCTGGAAGTTGCTGGATGGTGCGCTGATCGATGAAATTGCCTGCGTGGCGCATGTGGAAGCGGGCATTGTGAGCCGCTTTGATGAGCACGTGGAGGGATGGCTGAGCCGCATGAACCGGCAAGCGATGCGCGGAGCGGCAATGGCCGCCGGGGTGGCGCTCGAGGAGGAGAAGTGTTTCGACCAGGATGTGATGACCGACTGACACGGCAGATCATCGAGCACGCGCATGCGGCGGGCAATTGCGTGGTCGTGGGTCGAGGGGCACAGTGCATTTTGCAGTCGAAGGCTGATGTGTTTCACGTGTTTGTGTACGCGCCGCTGCGCGTGCGGATCCATCGGCTGAGGACGCGGCTGGAGCCGGGCGCAAACATCGAGCAGCGAATTCGGGATGTTGACGCCGAACGGGCGCACTACCTGAAGCTGCGTTTCGGCAAGGAATGGAATGATCCGCACCTGTATGACCTGATGATCTCTTCAGGCGAGGATGAGGAACAGACGGCGCGGGTGATCGAGTTTGCGATCATGGGGAACTTGTAGCGTCAACTTTTAGCTTTCGCAGGACTCAAAAGCGAGATCTCCACCCCGCCGAAGCACCCAGAGAGTACCGACTGTCGATGGGGATCACGGACCTGAGGCATCCAGGGTTTTGGAACTCGACGCATTGCTCAAACGCTCAGTTCTTGGTGGTAACGTCCCAGTCGTAGTTGATGGCGTTGATCAGGGCACGCAGGTTTTCTACCGCTGCTGTCTTTTGCAGCTCGAGGTCGGCGGTGTGTTTGCGCGTTGACTGAAGCAAGTCTTCGGCGTGGTTCAGCTCATCTACGAAACGGCGAGCAGCGTCGTTGCCTTTGAGGGCCGTGAGATTTTCGCGGTCGCGGGCTTCGTCGGCGGCGGCGCTCTCTTCCTGCTTCTTTGACTCAGCGAGGGCCTGGTCGAGGTCTGCCAGCTTGACTTGCGCCTCGACGATGGGCTTGAGCTGAGCCTCGGCGTCGGGAACGCGTTTGACGAGGTCGAGAAGGTAAGCGTTGGTGTTCTGGTTGGGATCGATGGAGACCTGGGTGAATTCAGGGCCGTGCTCACGGACTTCGAGTTTCTCTGTCGAATGCGGTTTGACCGCCACGCTTGAAGCGATAGAGGTCGGGTGTGGTTTCGTCGGCCTTTACGCCGTCGTCGAGGGACCATCCGTTGATGCGACGCGGGTGTTCGAGCAGAACGAGGCGATCCTCGTCTGCAGAGTTGGTGGCCGAGTAGGTCATCGATGCAACGTCCATGTAGCGCTCGATGACGAGGCCCTTGTGGATCTGAAGGTGATGGAGGGTGCGTTTGCCTTCGACGTCGGTGATTTTGACGCGCATGGCCTGGTCGGCGGCATAGGAGAGCAGACGTCGTCTCGCCGGGATGGATGGGATCGAGCAGTCCTTCGCCGGCAAATTCGCCGCTTTCGAAGATGGAGAAGCTGCCGGCGTCGAGGGTGAGCTTGGATTTGTTTTCAAGCCAGACGGCGCGAAGAGGGCGCGGGTCGTTGCGGCTCCAGAGGGTGACGTGCTCGGCGGGCAGTTCCTGCTGGAGGATCGGCACCATCGCGGACTCGTTCTTGTGGATGGTGACGGGCTGGGTGAGGGAGTACTGGAAGAAGTCGTCGAAGGCGTTGGTGGATACGTCGCCTTCAGAGATGGCGTCGCTCGGGCGATAGACACCTCCGCCGGCGTTGCCTGCAACCATTCCCATACTGCCGTAGCTGGAACCGACCGATTCACCTGCGCCAGTGCCGTACCCACGTCCTTCGACGGCAACCGATTGATTGGCAGCCTTCGCCATGGCACGCGGAACAGCTGAGGTAGACGGCGGTGCATAGAGCTTTGCAGCCAATTCAGCCTTGTCGGAATCCTTGGTCTCTTCTGCGGCTTCGTGGGTTTGCGGTGTGGTCTGCGCTTCGGTGGAGATGGGGATCTCAGGGCGGCGGGTGTAGAGCGGCTGCGAGAGCGGCTGGATGAAGCTCTGCGGAGCGCCGGCGACGAGCGAAGCTGGACGTTGTCCCAGTCGGCGCCGACGGTGTTGTCGACGACGGCCCAGCCCTGGACGGTGGCGTTTCCGTTGGCGTTCGCGCGGAAAGACGATGCGGTAGGTGGACTTCCAGACCGGAACTTCGCTGATGTAACTGACGTGAAGCTGGCGCTGGCCGGGCCGAGGGCGTCGAGCGTGAGGTGACGAAGACCGTTGAGTGTGTGGTGGAAAGCAACTGGAGGTAGCGGTCGAGTTCGCCCTGCAGGCTGGAATCGGTGGGACGCACGCTCAGCGTCGGCGTGAGTTCGATGACGCGGACGGCGCCCGACGCGGCGACGACAGTGAGATAGAACTTGTCGATGGAGTGACGCGTTTTCGTCGGAGCCGATTTTCTCGGCGCGCGCTTCGATGGACATGAGTCGGCCGGAGATGCGGCCGCCAGGCACGCCCGTGACTTCGACGCGCTGGCCGCGGAGTGCGCCGAAGAGCTCGGTCGACGTGGGGTCTTCGTTCATTCCCAGAGAGAGTGTTTTGAGCTGCTCGGCCAACGGCGTGGTGGAGTTGTAGTTGACGCCGGCGATGCGGCCGCCTCCTTCATCAAGCACGGTGAGCGATTGCAGCACATCGTTGAGTTGCGGCGAGGTGAAGTCGATGGCGACGCGCTGGTTGCCGTTGACGAAGCCGGCGTGCTCGAAGTAGCCTACACCGTTCTTGTAGAGGACGACCTTGCGCACCGGCAGATCCTTCGGTGCGGCCAACTGCGCCTTCGGCGCGGGGAGTTGGGGCTTAATGGGTTGTTGAGAGATGAGGTTGAGACTGCAGGTGGCAAGGCAAACTGCGGTGCCCGAGAGACGCATCTATCCTCCTATGCTGCACAAGGGCACGGATGCCGCGCTTGTGCGCAGACCGGGTACACATCGAAACTGAAACGGCAAAACTCTATTGCGTTGGACCCCGGAAAGGCGAAAAGGTTCCCGAGATGTACGCAATCTCTCTTGGAACGATAAGGATGGAAATTCTTGCAGGTGAAAAGTGGATTGGGTGGTTTTTCCCAGACTTGAGGGAGAGAGATATACCTAGATTGCGGCGATCCGCTTTAGCTGGGCGAGGTGGTTCAGGTCGTGGCCAGCCATGGTTTCGACGATGGTCTGGAAGGTCATGGCGCCGCGTTCGGGATGCGTCACAGGTTTTGACGCGGACGCGGGCAATGCTTTCGCGATTAGCTTGAGGTTCCAGGCGCGCAGGGTCGTAAAGGTCGCCAGGGCATCCTTGGCAGCAATGCCTGCGTAAGGCGCGGCCCACTTCTCCTGGTCGAATGGCTGCAGGACGTGGTGGTCTTCCGCCAGGGTCTGACGCAAGCGGAAAGCGAATGCGATTTCGCAGTCGGCCAGGTGGCATACGATCTCTGCCGGCGACCACTTGCCGGGCGCCGGAGGTTCGCTGATCCTGTCTGGACCAATCATCTGGAGCTTATTGGCGATTTCATGCGATGTAGTAGAGAGGATGGCATCAAGCGGGCGGCCATCGAGAAACTTTGCGTATGGATTGAGTTCGCTCATCGGGGAAAAGTCCTGAGTTCCGGTTTCAGTTGCGAGTTGTTCGTTGCCGATTACGGTTCTGCGCGCTGCAGATGGAGCGGGCAATTCACGAATCGGGTACAAATAATTTCGGGGGTCTGTACGTTCATCCTATGCTCGATGAGCGATCCCCGCATTCAGTTAGTTAAAGATATTTCCTGGTTAAAGATATTTCTGAATCATGCGCTGCCAAGTGGGCCAATCATGGGAGTTATAAGTTTCCCACGTGTAGAGCTTATGGGGGATTCCCTTGGAACTCATGATCCGGTCGAGCTGCTGATTCTGGCCGAGGCACTGGTCGTCCCACCCGGTGGCGAGGATGTATGTGTTGCGACTGTAGTGGTCAAAGAACCAGGGATCAGCAAGATTGGACAGATAGTGCGTGGGGAGATTGAAGTAGCAATCCTGGTCGTAGTAGCCGCCCAGGAAGTTGGAAACGTCGAACGCGCCTGACATCGTCAGCAGTCCTGTGAAGATGTCCGGGTGGCGGAGGGCGATATTGGTGGCGTGGTACCCGCCGAAGCTGCAGCCAAGCGAGACGAGGTGCGAGTCCCAATTCTTCTTGTGGATCAGGGGCACTACTTCATGAATGAGATAGTCCTCATACTGGACGTGGCGAGCTATGCGCCATCGCGGCGAGACGTTGCGGTTGTACCAGCTTTCCATGTCGACCGAATCGACGCAGAAGAACTGTAAGTCGCCGTGTTCGACACGGCCAGCAACGGCACTGATCATGTTGCGATCTTCAAACTCGAAGAAACGGCCACCCGATGTGGGGAAGACGAGGACCGGCAGTCCGGCATGGCCAAATACGAGTAGTTCCATGTCGCGGTCGAGGCGGCTGGAATACCACTTGTGGTACTCGCGGTTCATCGAGGGTTTTGCTCCTGAGACGGGCGATTTGAGATGCGCAGGTTTCCTGTTACTGTAACAGGGAAAAGCAGGGACCAAGGGACTGAGAGAATAGGGACCAGGGACCGAAGGTTTGCGAGGGCAATGAGACCCCGCCATGAGGATTCACGAGGAATTGAACCTGGAATCACAGACGAACGAAGACGCGAGCGACGGATTGTTCGCGGAGATCGAGGCGGCGACGCTACATCCGAGACTGCGACTACATAAAGCTTTTAAAAGCAGCTATCTGCCAAATGAACGCGATGTGATTGTTTATGTGCCGCCGGGATATGACGAGCAGCCGGAGCGAACCTATCCCCTGCTCTACCTGCACGATGGGCAAAACCTCTTCGATGGGCGCACTTCGTTTGTGAAAGGGCGCACGTGGATGGTGCGCGAGCATGCGGATGATGCCATAGAGGCAGGCGAAGTTGAGCCTCTGGTGATCGTAGGAATCTACAACACCGGCGACCGGCGGCTCGCTGAGTACACACACGAGTACAACTGGCAGATGGGCGGCGGTGAGGCGGATAACTACGGCGATCTGCTGACGCGCGAACTGATGCCGTGGATCGCGCATCGGTATCGCGTGCGTGGGGATCGCGAGAGCACGGGGATGGGCGGCTCGTCGCTGGGTGGTCTGGTCACACTGTATCTGGGTCTTCGCCATGCGCAGCATTTTGGGAAGCTGGCGCTGCTTTCGCCGAGTGTGTGGTGGAATCACAAAAGCATTCTGGGCTACGTAAACGAGCATGCTCCGCAACTGTGGGAGCGGCCGAGGGTGTGGCTGGATGTGGGCGATCACGAAGGACAGCGAACGCTGCGCGACGTGGAGCACCTGGCGCGGAGACTGAAGGCGAACGGGTGGCGTCCCGGCGAGTCGATGCACTTTGAGAAGGTGCACGGCGGCACGCATGATGAGGCTAGCTGGGCAGAACGCGTCGGGCCGATGCTGAGGTTCTTGTTTCCGGCCCGGTAGCTGGCGGGATTCAGTTGAAGGTTCCTGTAATGCCCCAATGCCGACTCGTCCGGCTCGTTTCAGAATGAGATTTTCCGCCCCTGACTAGAGTGGTGCGCTATAGACTGGCTCAATCCTTGCGGAACCAATCGGAAACTCCGCTTGAGTGGAGATGCGGTCATGCAACTGAGCCGGCTCGGTCTCGCGGTATTTCTGCTGTTTGTTATTCCTGCCAGCGCGCAAATTCCGGACAAGTTCACAAACCTGCAGGTACTGCCGAAAGACAGCACCAAGGCTGATCTGCAATCGACGATGCGGAAATTCGCCTTCGCCCTCAATGTTCGCTGTCCTTACTGTCACATGGAAAAGGCAGACAAGACGATCGACTTCGCCTCGGACGACAAACAGGCCAAGAAAACGGCGCGCATCATGTTGCAGATGGTAGCGACGATCAATCACGACTACGTGGGCAAGATTGAAACCACCCCTCCCGCGCACGTAGAGTGTGTCACTTGTCATCACGGGATCACCCAACCGCGGACGCTGAATGCAGTGCTTGGCAACGCCATTGAAACCCAAGGGATCGATGCGAGCGAGAAGCTTTATCACGACCTGCGCGCGCAGTATTACGGAACGGGCGCCTACGATTTCAGCGAGACACCTCTAAATCAGCTTGCGGAATCGCTTTTAGCCAGCCACAAGACGAAGGAGGCCGTGGCGATCATGGAAATGAATTTCGCTGCTAACAACCCACAGTCGGTCTGGGCGTTTCACGTTCAAGCGATGGCGCATCAGGCGAACGGAGAATCGGAGAAGGCTCTCGCGGATTTCCGCAAAGTGGTTGAGCTGCATCCCGATGATGCCTGGGCGAAACAGCAGATCCAAGCACTTTCGTCCCCAAAGGGCAACACCAACTGAAGTTAGAATGCCGCCAGCAAGTCTGGACACAAGCCTCCGGCTTTCGTGAGCGGCTAGAGCGGCGAGATGTTGCGCCAGTTCGTACGTGACGGCTTTTGTCTACTTGGCCTGGGCAGCATTTGCGCCACCCTGAGAGGGCGGTGCCTTGCGCCATTTCTGGTAGACGCTTCCGACGGCGAGAGACCAGACGAGCGCGCCGAGATAGCCGGCGAGAACGTCGCTGGGGTAGTGGACGCCGAGATAGATTCGCGAATAGCCGATCGCGCCGGAGAGACAGACCCAGAAGGTCCAAATGGTGATGCGAACCAATCGACTTTTTCGGCCGGCAGAGAATAACGCAGCGGCAGAGAGACAAAGGCAGAACGAGAGCATCGCGTGCCCGCTGGGAAAACTGTAGGACGACGGAAGCCTCGAATCGAAAAAAGGATCCGGGCGATGGCGATGGAAAGCGATTTTTGATACCCACATCAGCAGGCTTCCGCCGACGGCGGTTACGGCAATGAGGATTGCGCGGCGGGGATGGCCGACGAACCACAGAGCAATACAGGACGCGGTTGCAATCAGGCTGACGACGAGGGGCGAACCGATGACGGACAGGAACCGCATGACCGCGGTGAGTTCTGTTGACGAGTGGGCGTGAACGAAGAGCCGAACCGCATCGTCAAAGCGGCGCGTGTGCCCTTCGAGCATCTCGTCCGCAAGGAAGGCAAACAAGACAAGAAAGACCGCGGAGCACGCCAAGCCGATCACGGCCGGCGTGCTGAGACGTGAAATGAGAGATGGTCTTGTCAAAGAAGGTCAGCCGGAGTGCGCGTGCAGGCGATTGATGCTTGCAAGCGATGATATGGCCGTAAATGCGCTCTACAGGAGCTTATTGTAAATATCCCAGCTCTTATCGGGCTTGATTTTGATGTGGACCCTGTGGCTGAAGACTCGGGCCATCAGTTCATTGTCGAATTTATGCTGCACGGCATCCGGGTTGCGTGTGTAGAGAATGTACTCACGAATCCCTGGAATGGTAGTGGTGGCGACAAGGAGCGATTCGCGACGAGATCCGAAGACCTCGCAAATGTCGCTCTCGATGCGTTTCAGATCCTGGGTTTCGCCGGGGTTCGGAAAACCGTCGCGGGTGGTGTCGATCATGGGCACAGCGATCGTCACGTGATGCCCGTAGCCGCTGACGCCCTTGAATTTGCTGTAGCCGGTGTTGGTACGCACCAACATCGGTTTTCCGAGGGGGTCACGTCCTTTGTGTTGCGTCCAGTTATCCGGGACGGGTAATTTCTCAGGGCTGAGGGGCGCTTTCGTGGAAAATGGCCACATGCCTTTATTGGCTCCTGTCAAAAAGATAGCTACTGAATTCGCAATAAGTATCCCTCGAATGAATGACTTTGGACAGACACTAAGGAAGGATTCGGCTGCAACTTTGGCGACATCCGGCTGCGGCAACCGGGAGCAGGAAACGATGGAACAGCTTGCCTGAAAGGCAACTATCGGCGATACTTAGGTGTTGTGTCTTTCATCCCCCACGGCCTGTCCGCGGGGACCCCGGAGGCCCCGAGCGGGCATTTCGGGTGGATCAGGGCCGGACGCTGCTGCGCAGGCCAGTAGAACTCCCAAGAGACCGCAACAGAGCACCGGAATTTGAAAGGAATCGTATCTCCGTGGTGATGATTCGTTTGGCGCGTTTTGGCGCCCCCAAGCAGCCCTATTATCGTGTCGTGGTCATCGAGAAAGACCGCGCCCGCAATGGCCGGTCGATCGAGGTGGTCGGCACCTACAACCCGCGTACCAGCCCGGCTTCCGTCGACCTGAAGCACGATCGCATCGCCTACTGGCGTGGAGTTGGCGCGCAGTTCTCTCCCATCGTAGCCAAGCTGGTTGAAAAGAACCCGGCCAAGGCCGCTGAGCCCGCGGTCGCGTAATTCCCTTTCACTGCATTTGAGAAGTGTGCGAGATTTTTCGAGATCCCGCACACAAATACTGACTTGTGACGGGGTGTGCTGATACTATCTGCGCACCGATCCAAGTCGCTTCTCCTTGGATGTTTACGGTCAGAGGCAAGTTCATGACCCAAGTTGACATGGTGGCAGTAGATGAGCTGGTCCGCGAAATCGCGCGGGCTTTGGTAGACGAACCGGAAGCAGTAGACGTGCAGTCTGTGCAGCGGGACGAAAACACTATTTTGAAGCTGCGCGTGGCGCCCGGTGACGTTGGCAAGGTGATCGGGAAGCAGGGGCGCACAGCCCGCTCAGTCCGCACAATTCTGGGAGCAGTCAGCATGAAGCTGCATCATCGCTACACGCTGGACATCCTGGAAGAGGACGACGAAGCGTAGGATGACGAAAACCTCCTGGGCTAATCATCGCTCTGGACGCAGGTAATGGCGTCGACGGGATGGGTGTGGCTAGCGCGGGTGAAGCGCACACAGGGCCGCAAGGGCGAGGTCTTCGCCGAAATTCTCACCGATTTTCCTGAAAAATTTGCGGAGCGGCGACATCTATGGCTGCTGCGCAGCGCCTCCAGTGGAGGCGGCGGCGACGTTGCGTTAAAGGCCGGCGCCAATGAGAATCCGCGCGAGGTAGAGCTTGTTCACCATTGGCCACATAAGGGCGGCATTGTGCTGCACTTTACGGGTGTGGATTCGATTTCGGCGGCAGAGGAGCTTGCCGGGATGATCGTGGCGATTCCGCGCGAAGAGCGAGCGGTTCTGGCAGAAGACGAGTTGTACATCGGCGATCTGATTGGGTGTTCGCTGGTGGATGTGGCTGGTGCCGAACCTGTCATCGTGGGTGAGATCGAGGATGTGGATCGGAGTGCGGGACCGGTGGCGATCCTGGTGGTACGCGGAAAGTCCACCGACGAAATTCTGATTCCGTTTGCGAAGGAATATCTGCGGCGCGTGGATGTGGGAGCGAAGCGCGTGGAGATGGCGCTGCCTGAGGGGCTGGTGGATATGAATGAACCGCAGCGGAGTTAGCCGCGTTTCGCATAGTTGGCGGAGTTCGCGCTGCTTGGCACCGTTAGCGGAGTTTGTGGTGCTTCGCACTATTGAAACGCCAGCGGCTTCCAGGCGCCGTTGTCTTTGAGTGCTAGTTGCAATGGGCGGGGCGGGCCCTTTGATGGGACGGTCACTTCGATCCAGAGTTCCTGCCCGGGTTTGAGCCTTGTGGGGTCGGTGGCGTGTTCGGCGATGTAGAAATCGACAGGTTGAGTGAGACGCATCTGGTCGCACGGCGCGCCGGGCCACGCGGCAACTGACTGGGTCGGCGTGGAAGTATCGGACTCAGGAACGCGAATCGCAATCAGCTTGTTATCCTTGACAGCGATCTTTGCCTGGAACCAGACGGTGTTGGCCGCGCGGATCGAGAAGGTGTGTCCGCCGGGGACACCGTTGATGTTGCGCGGGAATTGTGCGTCTTTCGCGGATGGCAAGGTGCTGCCGCATCCATCCACCGTGAGTTGCAGGCTGAGGTATCGGCCGCGCATCACGAGTTCGGGATCGTAGGCGGCGGTTCGTGTCCACACCCGCGGGCAGGTGGCGCGTTGATAGAGATACTTTGCCGCAACCGTGGAGACGATTGCTAACTGAATCAAGAGCAGGGCGATGGAGGCCTTGGAGAATTTCATCGTGCCGCCTCCAATCGCGAGGATGATTGCGCCATGTGCGCGAGCAGGCTGCGGCGGGTTTTCTCAAGCGCCCATCCGCCCGCGAGGAAAAGTATGCCAAGTCCGATGAGGCCGAGTGAACGGTCCATCTTGTCGAAGAGATCGCTAAAGTAGAACCACGCAACCGTGGCGCCGAAGAAAACGGTGCCAAGGTTTACGAGTCCGCGGCTGGTCTCTTTCACTCCCCACCAGATCAGGAAGACGCAGAAAGCTGCAACGAGCGCGTGGGCGACAAGGCTGGGTTCGGTGCGTGTCCACGATCCGTAGGGGTAGTGCTCAACCCGAATGCGTGTGCACCATGGCAATGCGATAGCAAAGACGATTGCAGCCAGCACCGGGATAGCGCTTTTGCGCAGGCGAAGGAGTGAGAGGAGGATCGGAATTGCAGCGATCACAACCCAACCCCAGAAGCGGGTGTGAAATGGCGGGAGAGACTGCATGCCGCGCCACGAGCGCCAGCCGTCGAGCAGAAGGAAAATGCTGATGACGGCATTGATTGCGGAAACTGCGAGAAGAATGCCGCGAACGACACGACGTTCTGTCCCGATGAAGAAGGTGAGGTAGAGGATGGCCCAGACGAAAAGGAATCGGCCGACGTAGATTTCCACTCCGATGTGGTTTTCGGCGGCATAGCTCCATTCACAAATGAGCCACGACGGAATGAGCAGGAGAGCGAGAGTTTGCTGAGCCTGGTCGCGCAACAGAACCCAGCCCACCAGCGCGGCGATCGCCCACATGAGGACGGCTGCCGGCCAGTGTTCCTGGATGTTGAAGATCTGGCCGACAAGGGCAATGGCCGCACCGGTGGCGATGGTGCCAACCGCGTGGAGTGTTGTGGATGTGGCTTTATACCGCTCGCGGGTGACGGCGCCTCCAAGGTGGAAGACGGTGACCATCGCGATCACAAGGATATAGCGCGCGCCGGGGCCGAGTTGATCCCAGTGCGCCGAGACGAACAGGACGACCCCGCTGGCAAGAAGGATGCCGCCGAGGATGAGAGCAACGCGGCCCTGCCAGGCGATTCCGGCAACATGAGCCTGTCGCCGGGGAGTGCTGTCCACGTGTGCCTCGGCGAGTATCTCTTTCGGTCGAACGGGCGCAGAAGGCGGGGCTGTTGCCCCATGCGCGGATTCCCATTCGCGGATGCGCCCGGCGGTCTCAGCATCGAGTACGCCTGCGGATTGCCAGCGGTTTAACAACGGTTCATATTCAGTCATAGAAGTTGGCCAACATTAGAGCATATCGACGGCCGGTCGAGTACCCGCGGAGGTCCATGACCGGAACTGACGAGCAATGCAGAAATTACGGATAGTCAATAGCGCAAATTCCACACAATTACACAAACTTCAGGACACTGCCGCGTACACCAGCGCGGAAAGAAACTCGATTTTGGGTACGGAAGGTTGGCGGTAAGTGCTCGCCCCCAACACGCACGGAATGCAGTTCAGTATCCATCTCGAAAAACGAGCATCTCTACAAGATTCCTCTCATGGTCGTCAGGAAATCCGCACTTTGACGCGAAGGCATCTGTATCTCGAAACGTGCCAAAGAGGCGATCCCACCAAGTAATGTCCCCGTAGTTGAACTGATGGAGATCGAGTTGATGATGAATTGAATGATGCTCGGGCCTTTGAAGGAAGTAGCCGACCCAACGAGGAGTGCGCAGATTGCTGTGATAGAAATACTCACCCACCGCAGCAAAGACGTTAAACCAAGCGCCCCCAGCCGGGGATGCCCCCAAAAGCGAGAACATGAGGGCGCTGGCAATTACGGAGTCGGCAGCGATCTCGATTGGGTGTTTATAGAAAGCCGTCAAAACTTCGATTCTCGCGGGACTGTGGTGAATCTGATGGAAAATGCGCCACAGAGAATCGGAATCGTGTCGGGCGCGATGCCACCAGTAGAATACGAATGTTCCTACAAACCACCCAATAAACCCCTGCAGGAAAGGCGGCATTGCCTTCGAAATATGAAAGGCGTTCCACGACTGTAGCCATCGATTCCAAGCGAGCCCAGCCAGCAGAACCATACCAACCTGGCAAAGGTTCAGGAAAGCCGCGCGAGCATACCAACCAGGCGCTTCCGGCAAGTCGCGCCCAGGCAGAACTCGCTCGACGATGAAGAACGCAACGGTGGCAGCGACAATAATGAGAACTGGGATCATCTTGCCTCCTCGATCTCGGAACCTCTATGTGCCTGAGAATAGTCGGAGGCTGCTGAAGGAACCATTGGGCATGTGACAGTTTCGTTCGCTGTCACACGTCCCGGCGTATTGACTTGGTCTGGCGGGCGTTGTCGCAATCATCTGAAGAGGCTCTTAAAATCCTCGCGATGATCAGATCATCAGTGGAGAGAACCAATGGAAATTGCACTGAGCAAGAACAGTGATATCCCTCTGCGGCAACAGCTCGCGGAGCAGGTTGTGTTCCTCATTACGACAGGCCAACTTCATGCAGGCGACGCAATGCCCAGTGTGCGAGCGCTGGCGAGGCAAAGCAAGGTGCATCACAACACCGTGTCCGAGGCATATCAGGAACTCGTGCGCCGGGGCTGGCTTACCCGTCGTCGCGGTACTCAACTGGTCGTGGGAACAGTTTCAGGCGCACCATTGGTCGCGCCGCATACCCTCGATGAATTGATCAACGAAAGCATCCAGCACGCGAAGGAGATGGGCTACACCCTCCAAGCGCTGAGACAAAGAGTACTTGAGCGCCTGATGGCGCAACCGCCTGACCATTTTCTGGTTGTGGAGCAGGAGCCGGGTCTGCGCGAGATCATTCGGCAAGAAGTTATCGATAGCCTCGGTTGGCGGGTTGAGAGTTGTTCTCTCGAAGACTTTGCCGGCGAACCGAGCCTGGCCATCGGTGCCCAGGTGTTGGCCGCAAACCACCTTGTAGACGACCTGAAACCGCTCGTTCCCCAAAGCAGGCCGTCGGTGGGTCTCGTCTATTGCCGGGCCACCGAACACGTCGACCTGATTCGCAAGCTCCCGAACCCGTCAGTCGTGGCCATCGTATCGGTGAGCGAGAGCTTGCTGAGGACAGCCCGAAGCCTTTTTGCCCCCGCGATTGGCAGAAAACACACGCTCAATGAGGTCCTGGTGAAGAAAGATGAACCGGTCAATCTCGGCACCGTCGATTTGGTGTTCTGTGACACGATTACTATTTCCATGGTCCGTTCCCGACGGAAGGTTCACTACCGGCTCATCGCCACCGCTTGTCTCGAGCATCTCGTATGAGCTTTAGGCCAGCGTTGATAGCTATGCGGCGCGGCCCCCTCCCGACTCGTCGCAACCGGGCTCATTCAGCCACCCTGGCACCTACCCAGCCGTTGACTGGTTGCGGGCGGATGTCTCGGCATTGAGTACGCATCCGGATTGCCAGCGTTTCTGAAAGCGATTCGTAGTCGGGCATGATCGATGCGCACCATTAGAGCACACAGGTCTGAGAATATGGGACACTTAGGTCGCGAGAATTCACAGGGTGCGCAATGAATGGTCAGCTTTCAAACGAACTACCCGGGCTAGGCACGTCTGGGAATCGAATCACCAACCTGACCAACGGCGAACCAGTGATCCTGCGCGGCGTAAATCGATCGGGGCTGGAATATGCCGGACCAGATGAACAAGGCTTTTTGTCGGGAGCCTCGCTTTCAAGATCTGAAATCGAGTTGATCGTCAGAGGGTGGAGATGTAATGTCATCCGCCTTCCGTTCAATCAGGACTTTGTTCTTCGAGGGCGGCTCGGACGGTCCGGCGAGGAATATCAAAAGGCACTCGACCAGGTCATCCACTGGGCTTCGTTGTTTGGCGCGTACACATTGCTTGATCTGCAGTGGCTCGACGCGGACCGCGTGTACGGCGGGGATCGCAACTTCGTAGCTCCGCTGCCGAATATGGAATCGGTCGAGCTATGGACGACGCTGTCTCGGCGATACGCGAGTGAGCCCGCGGTTCTTTATGACTTGTTCAACGAGCCGCACGACCAGCTGGATGACGATCCCTACCCGCTTAATAAGGAGGACGGGACGACGTATCCTCCGGGCCAGAGACAGGTAACGATGAAGGAGTGGCAGCCCTGGGCACGCACGCTCACCCAGGCAATTCGGAGCGAGAATCCGGATGCGCTTGTGTTCGTCGCCGGAACGAACTGGGCCTACGATCTGCGTGGAATGCCGATGGATCTTGAGAACGTTGTCTACTCGACCCACGTTTATCCCAACAAAGGTGATGATTGGCCGGAGGTATTCGGCAATCTGTCGAAATCAGTACCCGTGTTTGTAGGAGAATTTGGAGGCAATGACTCTCCGGGCCATCTGGATTACATTCAACGGCTGATTCGGTACCTGGGCGATCTCGAGATCGGCTGGACTGCGTGGAGCTGGTCCGATACACCTTTCCTCGTCGCACGGTACGCACCAACAGGGTTTGGCGAATTGGTGCGGCAGACTCTTGCGAAGGCGTGACCCTGGGGGCGACCTCTCGAGTTCTTCGCGTTCTGCACCGCCGAAGAAGTATTCAAGTGATGCTGTGGCTATGGAACAGAACGGTTCTATGATCGTAAGAACGGCTATGCGGTTTGAGATCATCACGATATTCCCTGGGTTCTTTGCCGGCATCTTTGAGCACGGGATCGTGCGGCGGGCGCAGGCCGAAGGGCTGGTGAGCATTGGCCTGCACGATCTGCGCGCGTTTACACACGATCGGCACCGCACGGTGGATGATCGTCCGTTTGGCGGGGGCGAGGGAATGGTACTTAAGCCCGAACCTCTGGCCGAGGCGCTGGGGGCGCTGGGGATTTTGCCGCTCCACGATCGCGATGAAAAGCAGGTCCTTGCGCTCCGCTCAGGATGACACTGCCGAGAGTGACACGCGGGTGATCTTGTTGTCGGCGCAGGGACGGCCGTTTACGCAGGCGGTGGCACGCACTCTGGCAAAGGTGGAACGCGTGGTGCTTATATGCGGGCGCTACGAGGGCGTGGACGAGCGCATTAACGAAATCTATTGCGACATAGAGATCTCTATCGGCGACTATGTGTTGAGCGGCGGTGAACTGGCGGCGGCGGTGGTTGTCGACACGGTGATGCGGCTGGTGCCGGGCGTGCTGGGCAATGAGGCGTCAGGCGAGTTCGAGAGTTTTGGCGTAGCCGATGCGGAGATCAGCAGCAACGAAGAGGGCGTGCCGCGTTCGCAGCACGGAGCGGGCGGGTTGCTCGATTATCCACATTTCACCCGGCCCGCAGTCTTCAGGGGATTGGCCGCACCGCAGGTGCTGATGAACGGTGATCATCAGCAGATTCGCCGCTGGCGGCGCGAACAGCAACTGCGCAAAACCTTCAAGAACAGGCCAGATTTGCTGGACGGCGCTGCGCTCAGCGACGAAGATCAGCGACTGCTTGATGCAATCGTTGGCGAAGACGGAGAGTGAGACGTGAGTACATTGGAAATTGCCGCATGGGTCGAGCTTGGCGTTTGCTGGATCGCGTGGTCGCTCGCCTTTGTTAAGCCGCAAAAACGAGCAGCGGGTGCGAAGAAGACGGAGCGCGCGCCTGCTTCGCGGTGGGGAATACTGCTGGTGATGCTCGGCTTTGCGTGCATATGGGCATACGTGCGGCCAGTGGGATTTGAGAAGTCTGCCTCATCGCTAATTGCTTCGATGGTCCTGGGGCCGCCTTCGGTGGTGTTGGTGTGGATGGCGGCGCGCCATCTCGACAAACAATGGCGCTTTGAAGCGGCGCTGAGTGAGGATCACAAGTTGATCACGACGGGGCCTTATCGCTGGCTTCGCAATCCCATTTACGCATCGATGCTTGGCATGCTGCTGGCTACAGGATTTGCGAAAACGTGGTGGCCGCTGGTGGTTGCGGGCGTGTTCTTCTTTGTAATCGGAACCGAGATTCGCGTGCGCGCCGAAGAAAAATTGCTGGCCGCGCGATTTGGAGAGGAATTTGCGCAGTACAGGGCAACAACACCGGCCTATTTGCCCTTCATCCGATAAACAGCTTGAACGAGCGAAGCCTCAGCGAAATGGCTGGACGGCCTCGGCTTGCTCGGCGCTAACCTGGCCGGCTGCGATGGTGGCGACGAAGAAGTTTTCGCCGCGCGTGGGGGAGCCTTCCAGGCGACGCATCATGGCGATCTGGCCGACGTGGGTGAGTGCGTCGGCGATCGGTCCCTGGAAGAGCGGTTCCGGGTCGGCATGCAGCGGCTGGTCGGAGGCGAGGTAGTCGTCGAAGGTTTTGAGAGCGCCGAAGAAACGGGCCTTCTCCTGCGGCCACGGTAGCGGCAGGGAATTGTGCCACCGTTCACTTCCCTGCACTGAACTGAGCGCCCAGTCGAACAGATCGCCCATGTGGGCGAGAATCTGGATGGGCTGGCGGCCGCAACCATCGAAGGTGGCGAAGCTATCCGGAGCCCCCTCAAGCGCGCGTGCAGCGCGGTAGGCGAGGGCGGCGACGGTATGGCGCAGGAGTTCGCGTTTCTCGTTCATATGGGGCAATATACAGGAGCCGGACTAGGCGTTTTGGCCGCTTCTCTGTTAAAATCAAGGTTCTGAGTCCATCAGCAGGAAGAAGCTATGTCTATTCATCCAGTAATGCAGCGCCTTGCGGACAAACTGAAGCGTACCGATCTGCCCACCTTCGTGCCGGGCGACCAGGTTCGCGTGCAAGTCAAGATTAAAGAAGGCGATAAGGAACGTTTGCAGGCCTTTGAAGGCCTCGTGATTGCCATCAACAAGGGACCGCAGGGCACCTTTACCGTTCGCAAGATGAGCTTTGGTCAGGGCGTCGAGCGCATTTTCCCGTTCAACTCCAAGGTTGTGGACAAGGTAGAGAAGATCCGCAGCTACAAGGTTCGCCGTTCAAAGCTGTTCTACATCCGTGGACTGCGCGGCAAAGCCGCCCGTTTGAAGGAAGTGGAACGCACCGCCGCCAAGGCGTAAGAGAGCTTCCCTTTCCAGGGCCAAGAAGACCCCGGCTTCGGCCGGGGTTTTCGTTTGTATCCAGGTTTGTATCCAGAGAGAGGGCACCGCACACGGCGCCGCAAAGATTCGTCTTGCGTCAATCTTCGCGGGTGTCCTTGTTCAGTTTCTTGGCGTCGCCGGTCTCCTTGGTTTCATCCAGTCCCGTCGAATCGGCGATGTTTACCGTTCCGAATGAATCGTTCACCACGCCATCGTCTGCGGGTGGATTCTCCCTTTCAAATCCGCCGGGCTGCGTGTGGGTGGGCTTCAGTCTTTCGGTCATCGTACCTCCTCTGTGCTTGGATGCGCCTTTTGAGGTGCGTCGACCGATTTACCCAACGAATACCGGACCGGTTTTCCGCAGGCACTCACCGGTATACAAGGACTGATCGTTCTTATACTGAGGGCATGGCGAGTTCACCGGTATGTCAACCCACGAACAAGAAAACGTCCGCGGGGACCCCGGTATGCGGTTGGAAGCTGGAGAGAGCTGCCGCGAAATGTGGCTTTCTACAGATTGCCGGATGCGACGAGGTGGGACGCGGGCCGATGTTCGGGCCAGTGGTGGCTGCCGCCGTTGTTCTGCCGCTTGGCTGCAGGCTCACTGGGCTGAACGATTCGAAGCAGCTCTGTGAGAATAAACGCAACGAGCTCGATGTGGTGATCCGTGCCAAGGCGCTGGCGTTTGCCATTGCGACAATCGATGTAGAGACGATCGACCGCATCAACATACGCAAGGCTTCGTTGCTGGCGATGCGCACCGCGGTTGAGCAGCTTGCAATTCACCCGGATTATCTGCTGATCGACGGCTGCGATACCATCGAGTGGCCGTGCCCGCAGGAGTCCGTCATTCAAGGCGATGGGAGGAGCTACTCCATTGCCGCAGCGAGCGTGCTGGCCAAGGTGCATCGCGACCGGTTGCTGGTGGAGCTGGATGCGGTTTATCCGGGATACGGGCTGGCTCGTCACAAAGGCTATTGCTCGCGCGAGCATATGAGCGCACTTGGACGACTGGGGCCAACGCCCCTGCACCGAAAGAACTGGAGTCCCGTAGCGCAGACCATGCTGGATTTTGAAAGCCTGCCCGAAGCTATCCAGTAATGGCCGGAGATTTTAGACCGCAACAGCACGGCGAGCTCTGACTTTCTGGGCATATGCCAGCACAGGCCGCGCAGCCAGCAGCACGAAGAGCGTGATGGTCAGATTCATCGGGCTCTTGACGCCGGGCTTCACCTGCCACCAATAGTGGATGATTCCGCAGATCGCCGCGAAGTAGAC
Organism: uncultured Acidobacteriaceae bacterium; assembly: GCA_963769345.1. GTDB lineage: Bacteria > Acidobacteriota > Terriglobia > Terriglobales > Acidobacteriaceae > Telmatobacter. The sequence goes on along the minus strand of CAVYLL010000010.1, from coordinate 391,319 downwards.
CAGCTTGTGCAGCTGGTTCCAGCGCTTGCCGCCGAGCTTGCGAATGGCCCAAGTGGTTGACGTAGCTGCGAGCGGGACAAGCAGCGTGTACGCGAGGAAGCCGGCGATGATGAAGCGGCGCTTGGTGATGTCGGTCTTGAACACGCTCAAATCGAAGTTCATGTAGAGCGCGATGTACGTGGCCAAGTGCAGCGACGCATAGAAGAACGCGAACAACCCGAGCAGACGACGAAACTTGATAAGCCATGAGAGGCGTGGCGACAGCAGGCGCAGCGGGGTGATGGCGAGGGACAGAATCAGCATCAGCAGCGTGTTGTAGCCCGTGGTGAGCGTGATCTTCGAAGTGGGATCGGGGCCGAGTGTGTTAGTGACGAACTGATAAACCAGCATCGCGAAGGGCGAGAGGCACGCGATCCAGGTGAGGGTCTTGAGCGTGATGAGAGTCGTGCGATTCATCGGTTTCAAGAAATAGCGGGGTTAGGGGCGAATCGCGCCTGTTAGCTGTGCTTAGCGGGGTTAGGAAAACGGCGAACTAACTCCGCTAACACGCGCGCAGCGCGGCTATCACCGCTAGCTCCGCTAAAACTCCTTCTTCAGATCCATTCCGTTGTACATCGACGCTACCTGATCGCCATAGCCATTGAACATGAGCGTAGTGCGGCGCTGCTGGAAAAGCGGCAAACCAATGCGGCGTTCGGTCTTCTGGCTCCAGCGCGGGTGATCGACGTTGGGGTTGACGTTGGAGTAGAAGCCGTACTCACTTGGTCCCATCTGACTCCAGGTGGTGGGAGGCTGCTTGTCGACGAAGCGAATGGTCACGATCGACTTGGCCGATTTGAAACCATACTTCCACGGCACAACGATGCGAATTGGCGAGCCGTTCTGGTTGGGAAGAACTTCGCCGTAGAGCCCAAAGGTTAGCAGGGTGAGCGGATGCATGGCTTCATCCATGCGCAGGCCTTCTGAATAGGCCGAATAGAAAGAGGCCTCACCTGCCCACTTCTCCACCTTTGTGTTGTAGTAGGAGAGGAACTGAACATACTTCGCGCTGGGCAGCGGATCGCATTCCTTGATGAGTTCAGAGAGCGAATAGCCAATCCACGGAATAACCATGCTCCACGCCTCGACGCAGCGATGGCGATAGACGCGTTCTTCGAGAGGACGAAGCTTCAACAGCGCATCGATGTCGAAGGTTTTTGGCTGTTTGACTTTGCCTTCTACCTTGACGATCCATGGACGCGTGGGCAACGCACCGGCGTTCTCGGCCGGCTCATTCTTCTGCACGCCAAATTCGTAGTAGTTGTTGTAGTGGGTGATGTCCTGCAGACTGGTGAGCTGTTCGCCGGTGGTAGAGAGCTGGCTTTTGACGGTTTGCAGTTTAGTGTCAGCCAAGGCTCTTGTGCGAGGCGCAAACACGTCGGCAAGACGGTCAACTCCAGCGATGGCCGCGCCTGCAGTGGCAGTGCCCGCCAGGGCATTGCGCAAAAAGCGGCGCCGGCTGAAGAACTCGTTGTAGCTCTTCTGGGGCGTGATTTCCGATGAGGGAATGTCGGTGTGTTTGCGAATCAGCATGGTGACCTCGTGCCGGGAATCTCGAACTGGCTCTTATTAGACACGCCGGATCGGTCGCAAGTTACAGCATTGGCGAAACACCTTTGATGTTAATGAAAGCGTCAGCGTTTGGCACGGTTGCGGCGGGATGCTGGAGCGGCTTCGGCCAGGGCAGGCAGGCTGCCGCGCGGAAATGCTGTGGACTGTCGCACCACGAGCTGCGTGCTAATGGGCCACTCCTTCTGCTGTGCCTGAGGAGAGTCAGGCTCGATGCCGGCGCGCAGGGCCTGCACGGCGGCCGCGGCAAGATGTTTGCATGACATCTGGACCGTGGTGAGCGGCGGGAGCATGAACTGCGCGAGATTAATATCGTCGAATCCCACAACGGAAACATCGTGCGGGGCGGAGTGGCCGGTGCGATGCAAGCCATGCAATACGCCAATGGCGGTCGTGTCGTTGGAGCAGACAATGCCGGTTGGAAGTGCTGCGAGCGCATGCAATTGTTCGCTCGCCTTGATTCCACCTTCCATGGTGTGCGTGCCTTCGACCAGGTGCTCAGGTGGAACCGTCAGTCCGAGTTCGGCCATGGCGCTGAGGAAAGCATCGCGCCGCGCAACCGCAGAGCGCATCTGCAGCGGGCCGCTGATGAAGGCGATCTGGCGATGTCCAAGCGCCGCGAGATGTTGCACTGCCTCGCGAATTCCTTCTCCATAGTTGACCTTGAGGATGCGGATATTCGGCAAATCCGGTCCGGCATCCACAAACACCAGCGGGAATGCCCGCTCGACGAGCTTCTGGATCAGTTCTTCTTCGATGCCGAATGTCATGACTGCCACGCCGTCTACGCTGCGCTGCAGCATGCGGCGGATGAGCGCTTCGGTGCGGGCTGTGTCGTAGTTTGTGGAGCCGATGAAGACCTCATATCCCTGCTCCACGGCAAGATTCTCAAACTCCTGGACGAGTTCGGGAAAAAAGGGATTCGTGATCTCAGAGACAACAAGGCCAAGGATTCGGCTGCGTCCAGAGACAAGAGCGCGCGCCTGGGTGTTGGGAACGTAACCAACCTCTTTGACGGCACTCCAAACGCGCTCGGCCAATTCCGGCGCAACCGTGGAGATACCGTTTACCACGCGCGAAACTGTAGCAATGGAAACGCCGGCACGCTGCGCGACGTGGCGAATGCTCGCAGTCGCCGCGCGAAGCCGGTTCGGATTCTTTCGTGGACCACCCATCAATACACTGATTCTAGATTATTTTCTCTGTTACACGAGCGACTTCTGAAAGCAATTGCGCTCGATAAAAGACAGGAAGACACTGATTTGAATGAACCAACGCTGCTCAACCAAGGGACGCATTGCGCAACCGACAGGAAGATCGAGGCCTGACTGGGAAAACGTTTCCAAATAAAATAGCGAAAACGCGTACCTCTTACGGATGGCTCTGACTGCCGCTCGCCACTTCAATTGCGTGCCGCAGCAGCACCTGGATGGAGACGAAACTCTCTTCCGCGCCGCGTTTGCTTCCCGGCAAATTGACGATCAGCGTAGAACCGCGCAGGCCGGCTACTCCGCGCGACAGCCATGAAAAGGGATTGCTCTCGGCGCCTCGGGATCGCATGGCTTCAGCGAGGCCGGGTGCGTGGCGATCAAGCACGCGAAGCGTTGCCTCCGGTGTGCGGTCTCGCTGGCTCATGCCGGTGCCGCCCACGGTGAGGATGAGGGCGGCTCCCTGCGTGCTCCATTGCTCGAGTTGCGCAGCGATCTTCTCTTCGTCGTCGGATACGAGTGCAGTTTCAATTTGTGCCGCGGGCCAGTGCTGACGCAGCAACTCTACGACCGCCGGACCTGCCGTGTCGGCCATCAGGCCCTGCGAGCACCGATCGGAAACGGTGAGTACGCAGAAAAGCATTTCGATGATCCTAGTTCCCTGCCGGTCCATGCGTACTGTCCAATTCCAATTTAGATGGCAAAATTTTGATCGTCTGCAACCAGAGTCTCGCGGTGTCTGGCCAAGTGGTCACCGGCATGGCGGTGCGGCGCAGGCCGTATCCGTGTCCGCCTTCGGCGTAGAGGTGCAACTCGGCCGGAACCTTGGCGGCTTTCAATTGCAGGAAATAGACGGTGGCGTTTTCCACGTGCACTGGATCATCCTCTGCCTGAACGATAAAGCTGGGTGGCGTCTGGGTCGTGGGGTTGATGTCGGCATTGGGCGCCATGTTTTGGGAGGCGTTCGCCAGATAGCCGGGGTAGATGATGAAAGCGAAGTCGGGACGGCAGCTGAGCTCGTCAGCGGCATCGATCGGGTCATACAGGCGCTTGTCGAAGTGGGTGCTGAGTGCAGCGGAGAGATGCGCTCCCGCGGAAAAGCCGAGAACGCCGACGCGTTTGGGATCGATGTGCCACTCCGCTGCGTGCTGGCGAACGAGGCCGAGTGCGCGTTGCGCATCCTGCAGTGCCGCTGCGGATTTGGGATACGGACCCGTGTCGGGCACGCGATATTTCACCAGCAGGCAGGTCACGTCGATCGAATTGAGCCAGTCGCAGACTTCGGTGCCTTCAAGATCGATGGCGAGAATCTGGTATCCGCCGCCCGGAAAAACTACCACGGCGGGGCGCACGGCGTTCCCTTTCGGCGTGTAAACCGTGAGAGTCGGGTTAGAGACGTTGCCGAGGCGAACGAGCGGCTTACCGGCGATGAGCTTGTCAGTGGGCTTGGTGGTATCGACTTCGGACAGTGAGTTCGCCGGCGCGCCGGGAGCTCCCTTGGGCCAGAGCGGAAGAGTGATGTGTCCGGGCGCGGGCTGCCACGCCGGTGCTTGCGCGCCTGCGCATAGGACAGAAGCCGCAATGGTGGCGCAGAGAGTGATTGCAAATCTCTTCATGCTGAGACTCCGAATGAAAAAGCGTCGCAGCGATGATTGCAGGAGGGGGAACAAAGACGCAAATGCGATTGAGCAATAAAGGCGGTGTTAGCGGAGTTAGGACGCCGCCCATCTTTGCAGCGACTACGGCTGAGCGCCAGGCGGGACAAGCAGGGTCAGCGTTTCGCGCGCAAGCTCGATACGTGCCGGTAAAGCTCCCAGCACCTCGCCGTCTGCTTCCACAAAGATGCTCGTCTTCGATCCGTTCATCCGGCATTCGACGGCATCGGCATCCAGCAATTCAATTGATCGCGAGAAGGTTTGCCGACCCGCAAGAGTTGCCAGAAGAAACCGCATGTACTCCATCCGGCTTCGCGTTTTGAAGGCGACCAGGCTCAGGTCTTTCTTGTGCAGCGTTGCTCCGGGAGCCAGCACTCCGAGTGCTCCGCCGAAAGAACGGATGCGTATGGCGAGCAACTGCGATACCTGCTCGACGCGGGGATGGCCATTTCCATTGACGGAAAACGACGCGTCGAAGAGCGGAAACGGATGAGATGCCCAGATCTTGAAGGCCTCGAGCATGTAAAGCGCGTATCCGAAACGGCGCTTCAGCTCCGGGTCCATACTCGACATCAGCAGCGCGTCTGCGCCAACACCGGCCGCAACCGTAAAGTACCGCCACCCCCTGGCGCCATTCGTTTCCTGAAAAAAGATGCGGCCAACCGGGACTTCCATCGGCTTGGCATTCACCAGGGCTCGCGCAGCCTTTACTGGATTGCGACCAAGTCCAAGGTTCTGCGCCAGGGCATTCGCTGTTCCCAGCGGCAGCACACCCAGGGCGACCTTCGTCCCCACCAGCGACTGAAGCACTTCGTGCACGGTACCGTCGCCGCCACAAGCAATCACCGCGTCGTACCCCTGGCGCACGGCGCCGAGCGCGAGGGATTTGCCGCTGCCGGGCGCATGCGTCTCAAGGGCGTCCGCTTCAATACCGGCTTTACGAAGTACCGCGAGCGCGCCCTGAATGTAGGATGCGCGGCGTCCGGAGTGCTGCCCTGAGGCTGGGTTGTAGATCAGCGCGACACGGCGCATGGATGCTTTCTGGCCTCGTGCGAGGTTCCCTTTATCGATGATTTCATTCTACAGACGGCGCCGTAATTTGCGGTCCATCAGCTTGGATGCGGCGCTGAGATTTCGAGAACAGGCAAAGCGGCGCCTCCGGCGGGATTGTGCTCCCGCTTTCCGCGATTTTGAACCGCACATACAGGGTTTGCGTAACTCATTTAAAATAACTCGCCGTATACCCCGAAAGGATCCAGGGACACCTGTAAATACGATGATGATTCGTGCTCGCAATTTTTCAAGATTACTGATTTCGGGCCTGCTACTGGGGCTCTGTGCGTTCACGTTGGGCGCAAGTGGGCAGGAGAAACCAGCCGCCAAGTCGGATTTACCGCGCTACAGGGACGCGACTCTGCCGGTCGCAGACCGCGTCGCCGACCTGCTGCCGCGGATGACCCTCGAGGAAAAGGTCTACCAGCTTACAGGCGGCTGGGACTCGAAGATCGACGTCATCGACCCCACCAACACATTCACCGCGGAGACCGCCCGCAAGACGCTCTCGGCTGAGTGGGGAGCGGAAGTGAAGTTTACCCCGCGCCAGGCCGCGATTCTGCGCAATGGCGTGCAACGGTATCAGCTTGAGAAGACGCGCCTTGGGATTCCGGCGATGTTTCTCGGCGAAGCGCTGCACGGCTACATGGAATACGGCAGCACGAGCTTTCCGCAGGCACTGGGATTAGCAGCGACCTGGGATCCAGCACTGGTGAAGCGCGTGTTTACCGCAGTGGGCGATGAAGCTGGTTCGCGCGGAGCGGGACAGGTATTTTCGCCCGTGCTCGACATGGCGCATGATCCGCGCTGGGGACGCACGGAGGAGGGTTACGGCGAAGATCCCTACCTGATTTCGCGGATGGGCGTTGCTGCCATCGAGGGTCTGCAGGGCGATTCCTATTCAATCGACAGGCATCACGTACTGGCAACGGCGAAGCACTTTGCCGTGCATGGCGTGCCCGAAGGAGGAACCAACACCGCGCCCGGCAACATCTCTGAACGCGTGATTCGCGAGACCTACCTCGTTCCCTTCCAGGCTGCCGTGCAGGAGGCTCACGTGGGCAGCGTGATGGCCTCGTACAACGAGATCGACGGCGTGCCCAACCACATCAACCATTGGTTGCTCGATAAGGTGTTGCGCCAGGAATGGGGATTCGACGGTTACCTGGTCTCCGATGGCGATGGCTTGCAGATGCTGGTGGCAACGCATCACGTGGCCTATAACTTTGCCGATGCTGCGCGGCAGGGGCTCGCGGCGGGCATCGATTACGATCTGTCGGAAGGCACGGTATTCAGCACTTTAGTGGACCAGGTGAAGCAGGGCACAGTGCCGGAGAGCGAAGTGGATCGAGCGGTTGCGCGTGTGCTGGCAACGAAGTTCCGATTGGGCTTGTTCGACAACCCGTATGTCGACCCGGACTACGCGGAAAAGGTGAACAACAGTCCGGAACACAAGAAACTGGCCGCTGAAGCAGCGCGCAAAGTCATCGTGCTCCTCAAGAATGACAAGAACCTGCTGCCGCTCGACCTGACGAAGCTGAAGTCGATTGCCGTAATCGGGCCGAATGCAGCGGATGTGCACCTGGGCGGATATAGCCGCGATCCCGGCTACGGCGTGAGCGTGCTCGACGGCATCAAGGCGAAGGCCGGCGACAAGGTGAAAGTGCTCTACGCGGAAGGCTGCAAGATTACGACGGCGCCGCAGGGCTTCCGCGGCTGGTGGGCGAACGATGTGCAGCTCGTCGACCCGAAGACGCAGACCGCTTCTATCCAGGCCGCTGTGGATGCGGCGAAGAAGGCCGATGTATCGATCGTGGTCGTCGGCGAAAACGAGAGCACCAACCGCGAGGCGTGGGCGGAGAATCACCTTGGCGATCGCGATTCGCTCGATCTGCTGGGCGCGCAGAACGATCTTGTGAAGGCTGTTGTTGAGACCGGCAAACCAGTTGTCGTGCTGCTGCTGAACGGGCGGCCACTCTCGGTCAACTACATTGCCGAAAAAGTGCCCTGCCATCCTCGAAGGCTTCTATCTCGGCGAAGAAGGTGGAACCGCAGCGGCAGACGTGATCTTTGGCGATGCGAACCCCGGCGGAAAGCTGCCGATCACCTTCCCGCATACTGTGGGCGCATTGCCGGACTACTACAACCACAAGCCTTCGGCCAATCGCGGTTACGAGTTCTCAACGCGCCAGCCGCTGTTTCCGTTTGGATACGGCCTCAGCTACACCACGTTCAAGTTTGACAACCTGAAGGTTGAGCCGCAGCAGATCATGCAGGCGGGAACCGCAAAGGTCAGCGTCGAGGTGACGAACACCGGCACGCGCGAGGGTGATGAGGTTCCACAGCTTTACATTCATCAGCGAGTCGCTTCGGTGACGCAGCCCGTAATGCAGTTGAAGGGATTCGAGCGCATTACGCTGAAGCCGGGCGAGAAGCGGACCGTGACTTTCACTGTCACACCGGAAATGCTGTCGATCCTGAATATCGACATGCATCGCGTGGTGGAACCGGGAATCTTCGATGTGATGGTGGGATCGAGTTCGGACAAGACCAGCACTGTGAAGCTGACCGTAACTGGCGCCGGTGGAGAAACGGGGAAACCGGCCGCAACGGCGCCGGTCCCTGTTGGCTCCGAGACGAACATGGTGAGCAACTTCGATGAAGGAAAAGTCAAGGCCGCTTACGGCATGTGGATTCCGGCTAGCGACACGATGAACGGGGGGAAATCCAATTCGAAGCTGGATGTGGTCGAGGCAGGCGCGGCCAACACCAAGGGAGCACTGCAAGTCACAGGCGAAGTCGTTCCGGGTGGTCCATTTCTTTTTGCCGGCGCGCTTTTTTCACCGGGCCCGGCACCGATGAAGCCGGCAAACCTGTCGAAGAAAAACGCCATCAGCTTCTGGGCGAAGGGTGACGGCAAGACCTACACGTTGATTGTGCTGACCGAAGCTCGCAGCGGTCAGAGCGGCGAAGCGCCGGCGACGACAACCTTCACGGCGGGACCGGAGTGGAAGCAGTACACGTTCCCGTTCTCCACGTTTGAGACCGATGGCAGCGACATCAGCGGCATTGGATTCATTCGCGTCCAGGAGCCGGGCAGGTTTCAGTTCCAGATCGACGAAGTGGAGATCAAATAGAAGAGGGCGCGTATTCGAACCATGGCACGGGGCAGGTTCAGCGACGTACCGGACCGGTTGACTCGCGTGCCACGAGTGTGGGTTGCACGGCGATCTCCTGCCGCAGTTTGATCGTGCCTTGAATCCGGCCCACCAGATGTTCGCTGGCAATCCTACCGAGTTCCTCCAGTGGCTGATGGATGGTGGTCAGGCGAGGCAGGGTGAATCCGGCCGCCTTGATATCGTCGAAGCCGATCACCGAGACGTCTGCCGGGACGCGCAGGTTCGCATCCTGCAGCGCGCGGATCGCGCCAATGGCCGAAATATCGTTGAAGGCCACCAGCGCTGTGAATGGTTTGCCTGTAGCCAGAAGCTGCTGCACGACCGGATAGCCGAGTTCCGGTGACGTGATGTCGCGAAGGAGCGTGACGGCCATCTCCGGGCGGATGGCAATTCCCAACTTGTCCGCCGCGGCAACCAGACCCGTCCAGCGCGAGTCAGAGTCGGAACTGAAAGACTGTCCGCGTATGAATGCGATCTTGCGATGACCCAGCGAGTGCAGATGCGAAAGAGTCAGCTCAGCGGCGCGACGGTGATCCAGTGCGACGTTGGTGACTCCTTGTACGCGACGATGGCCCGCGACCGCAACCACCGGAACGGAGATTGGATGATCGAGCGACGTATCGATGGCGATGATGCCCTGCGCGCCGCGTGAAATAAACATCCGCGTGTACTCTTCGATCAACTCCGGCTTATGGCGGTGGTGGGCGGTGAAGTAGAAGTATCCGGCATTGATGAGATAGTCGCCGATTCCGCTCATCACCTGTGTGTGGTATCCATCACCCAACTCCGGGACGAGGATGCCGATTATCTTGGATTGGCGGCTGCGAAGAGATCGGGCCAGCAGGTTGGGATGATAGTTCAATTCGCGTGCGGCGGCCTTGATGCGATCGCGTGTTCCCTGCGGAATCGACCTGCCCGGCACATCATTGAGAACGACTGAAACTGTTGCTGGATCCAGCTTCAGGTGGGCAGCAAGCTGCTTCAGACTCACCGGCTGCCCAGGTTGTTTGCTTTCTTTGCCACTTGGTGGCTCTTTCATATGAGGCGTCCTGAACCTGTCTATCGTACCGCTCGACCTGCACTAATCGCACAACTACAACAGGAGTGTTGTCCATCCTTTAGCCGTTCATTCGCGGAGACGCGTTCTTCTAAGCGCAACGTTTGCAGCGCGAAAACCGCACATCCCGTGGACGCCGCCTCCCGGAGGCGTCGACGACGAACATATGAAGAGATTCGGCGCACTGGTTTCGTAGGTCAGGGCCGTCGGGCGCAGCAAGAACTGCCGCATCGTCATGGCTCCGCCGCTGATGTCGCCTCCGAGCAGATTCGCGTTCATTTTTTCGAGGGTTGCCGGAGTCGAAACATGGCGGGCCAGCACGCAGTCGCGAAAGCCGGGCGCAAAGCGCTCAATCTGCCCTTCGAGGCGATGAGTCATATCGACGGTGGACCCATTCGGTACGTGGCAGTAGGCCCAGAAGGTGTGCTGCCCTTGCGGCGCGCGGGTTGGATCGAATAGCGATGGCTGGGCCGTGAGCACGAAGGGCCGTTCGGGATGCTGGCCCTGCAATACCAGCTTCTCCGCCTCTGCGATCTCCTCGAACGTGCCACCGAGGTGCACGGTGATGGCGCGCCGGCACTCAGCCGCCCGCCACGGCACCGGCTGAGACAGCGCGTAGTCAATCTTGAAGACTCCGGGCGCCAGCTTGAAGTGCTCCATCAGACCGCGAAAACCTTTCGTGAGGCAATCGCCGGCAATGGCAGCAACCTGGCGCGGCGACGTGTCAAACAGTGTCATCGCTTTCGGTCCGTTCAATTTGCGAAATATCTCCGCGTCGACCCGGCACGAAGTGTAGACCTTGCCTCCGAGATTTTGCAGATGACCAATAAGAGCCTTGGTGATGCTTTGCGATCCACCGAGGGGAACGGGCCATCCGACCTTGTGCGCGGCGGCGCCAAGGACCAGCGCCACAGCCGAGCTCAACGTGTCGTCGAGGCTGAGAAAGGAGTGCGCGGCGAGCCCGGCAAACAGGGCACGGGTGCGCGGCTGGGTGAAATTATGCGTCGCAATTCGCCGCGCAGACTGAAAGGCTGCCATGCCGAAACGCGCCATGAAGAGAGGATGCCGCGGAACGCGCACGACCGGTCCCAGTGCCTCGTGCGCGAACCGGTCCCAATGATCGACCAGGGGGGTGACGAGGTTTCGCCACGCCTCCGCATCCTGCCCGAATTCCTTGTCCTGATCGGTAAGATTGTGTTCGAGCATCACAGCGCTTCCGTCGTCGAGAGGATGCGCCAACGGAGCTTCGCCGTGTACCCAGCCGAGTCCATGCTCGCCGAGCGGAAGCGTCGCAAAAAACGGAGAACCTGCTGCCATCGGATGCACCGCCGAGCCGAAGTCGTGCATAAATCCTGGCAGTGTCAACGGCAACGTGCGCGCACCACCTCCGGGCACAGCCTCCGCTTCGAAGACCTCGACATCGATGCCGGTCTGGGCAAGCACGATCGCGGCGGAGAGTCCATTGGGGCCGGAGCCGATCACATTTGCGCGCTTCATTCGTTCATTCTCCCGTTCATTGTTCCAGATCAATCATGCGTTGGCAGTTCGTCGGGCCACTGGACGACGGCGGTTCGACCCTCGGGCGTCCTGGTAAGCTGCGGGGCGTATAACCCAAGGTACTGCCGCCGCCACCAGTTCCCCGTCGCGCGCTTTTCCTCGCGGGTGGTGAACCAATACTGCCATAAAACGGCGCGTACGAAACGCGGCGGCGCCTGCGGAAACGGATTGCCCTTGAAAAGCACCGCTACGTCCTTGTCGTTCTCAAGCAACCGCTCCTCGGTGAGTGGCACAATCTGGTCCTGGCGCCAGTCGCCGAGGGACGCAAACCACAGGTTCCAGTCGAAGCGCGGCTGATAAGGGGCGTAGATGCCTGGCGCCTCGTTCAGCGCCTGCGGCTTCTTGTCGAATGGATAGGCCGTCCAATTCTGGCCGTCGTTCGAGCCCTGGAACTCGATCTCGTACCGTCCGCTGGTCATCACCGCAAACAGGCCGTACTGGTTGGCAATGCGGAACGGTTCGAGCGCGACAAGTGGCAGAGTGGGCAATGGAAGGCCGCGGAATGGAATTCCGATCATCTCGACGGTTGTGTTGTAGAAGATCCAGGTGAGCATGACGGCAGCGATGGCCAGACGGATGGCGCTGAGGTGACCGCTGAGCGTGCGTGAAACTCGGCCGCGCGCAGGCAGGCTCGCGTCGGGCTCAGCTTCATCGTCTGCTGGCTCCGGCCATTCTGATTTGTCTGTCGCCTGCGGAGCAATGGCTAGATCGAGCGCAGTTCGATACCGTGTGGGAACCAATTGCAGCAGGAATCGATCATCCAACAAGAGAATGCCCAGCGAGAGCACCAGGTAATTCAGGAACGTGTAGTTGGCGGTAAGAATCACGCCGAACTGCCACGGTGTAACGATGAAAAAACAGACGACGCGCACGGGACGCGGCAGGAAGAGCATCCACACCAGCGCCAGTTCCAGCACAAGCGTGCCCGCTGCGCTGGCGGCGTGAAACCAGTGCGGCAGATGCTCAACGTACCAACCGATCCACGTAGGCAGCGGACCGTTCTGGTAGTACTCATCCATTGCCGTCAGGGTGCGCCACTGCCGGTCGCCGCTGACGAGCTTCACGATGCCCGATTCGAAGTAGATTCGAAACCATTCCCATTGCAGCAGAAACAGGCTGGCACGCGAGGGCGGTGTGCCTGCACCGAGTCCGGGCATCACGCCACGCGGCGCAAAGAAGAGCGCGAGGAATCCGGCTTCGAGCAGCATGCCGTCTGACTGGTAGTTGGCGAATTCACTCGCTGCCGAAACAAACGATAGAAAGCAGACGAAACAAATAAAGAAGCTGAGCCGCGGCCACAGGTTTACGAAAGCCACAACCGAGGCGGCCAAGCCTATCCACGACACCAGCATGAGCGCATGCGAACTCGAGGACAACCAGAACAGTGTCGGTGCAAACCAGAGCTTGGTCGACGGGTATTGCCGCGCCACCGCGGCGAGATAATCGTGCGCCGGCAGAATACCCGCGGGGCCGATCAGCCCCTTGATCTGAAACAGCAACGAATAGAAGGCCGAAAAGTAGATGACCGCCAGAGCGCGCAAAAAAATCCAGCGTGGCGCCAGGCGACCCACTGCTCCATCGCGGGAGTCGAAGAACCGGTGCACGAAATTGCCGCGGCTGCGCTCCGCCATATGCAGAACAGATTAGCGAGCCGTAGGGCACCGTGTCATGCAGGAGTTCTCGACGGAGGTAGCCGTCACAGGCACGCTGGTGCGATCTATCGTCATGCGGATTTTCATCAAGACAAGAATGCGCCGTCGGTCTACACTAACCTGCATCCACCCATCGCGGGAAGGTTCATGCAGAAATCGATATTTGGCATTGCGCTTGCAATTTTTGTCTTCTCGCCTGTGACTTCATTTTTTTCGCAGAGCATCGCTACCCCCTCCATCGATGAGCGCGCAGCGGCCGGCGACCAGCCTGACGATCCGGGGCCGCTTGCCACCGATCTGTCGCCTGGCCTGGAACGCCCCGCCATTCTTAAGGCGATGAAGAAAGTGGCTGATTGGCAACTGCAGCACTCCGAAGGCCGCTACAACATCCAGTGGACCTTTGCTGCGCTCTACGACGGCTTTCTGGCGGCATCGAAGACCACCGGCGACAAGCGTTATCAAGATCGCGTTCTTCAGATCGCGCGCGATAATCACTGGGACTTCGGACCACGCTTCGCTCATGCGGACGACGAAGCCATCGGCCTCACTTACCTCACCCTATACGCCCGTGACCCTAAGACGGCAGAGATCGCACCCATCCGCGACAGCCTGAACAAATTGCTGGCCCGTCCTGACGATCCACAGAAAAATCTCTGGTGGTGGTGCGACGCGCTCTACATGGCGCCACCGGTTCTCGCGCAGTTCTCGGTAGCTACCGGCGATCGTCGCTATCTCGACTTCATGAATCGCGAGTGGTGGGTTACCTCCGGCGCACTGTACGATCCAGCCGAACATCTCTACTTCCGCGACGGTAAATTTCTCCCCATGCACGAGGCAAACGGACAAAAGGTTTTCTGGTCCCGAGGCAACGGGTGGGTTCTTGCCGGAATGGCGCTGGTCCTCGAGCGCATGCCCGCGGATTATCCAGATCGCGCCAGGTATGAGAAACAGTTCAAGGATATGGCGGAGCGGATTGCCGGCTTGCAACAGCCCGATGGTTTGTGGCGCGCCAGCCTGCTTGACCCTGCCTCGTATCCGAACCCGGAGATTTCAGGCTCCGGGTTTTTTACTTACGCCATGGCGTGGGGCATCCGCCACAAGCTTCTCGATCGCAAGAAATATCTGCCTGTGGTGAGGAAGTCGTGGGAAGGAATGCTGACGCACGTGTACGCAGACGGCAGGCTTGGGTCCATTCAGCCGATCGGCGGCGAGCCGGGCAAATTTAAGCCTTCATCCAGCTACGTCTATGGTGTAGGCGCTTTTTTGCTTGCCGGCTCTGAGCTCTCGCAAATCGCCGGAAAGTAAGCTTCGGAAACCGGCCAACGAGGACCCCAACGAGGAACATTGATGCTCCCATTGTCTCGCCGCGAGTTTCTATCATTGGGCGCGGGCGCCATCGCGGCGGTGGGGTCAACGCACGACGACGCCGACGATATTCTCCATCACCCTCGCCGGGGCGTTGAAACGATCGAGCGCGCGCGTGTTCTGAACGCCGCCCAGCGATACTTGCATGAACAGCCCGAAACGATTATGTCCACGCCTGCTCCGCGAAGCGCAGGCGGCCTTCACGACTATTTCTCTGAAGCCGACTATTTCTGGCCCGACCCGAACAATCCCAACGGCCCCTACATCAACCGCGACGGAGAATCCAATCCAGCCAATTTCAACACCCATCGCCTGCTGCTGATTCGACTCAGCATTCAGGCGCCGGCCCTTGCCGCAGCATGGGTGCTCACGAAGCGCCGCGACTTCGCAGCGCATGCGGCTGCGCATCTTCGCGCCTGGTTCATCGAGCCGACGACCCGCATGAATCCTGATCTGCAATATGCGCAGGCCGTTCACGGGGTAAGCACCGGACGCAGCTACGGAATCATCGATACACTGCACCTTGTCGAAGTAGCCCAGGCCGCTATTGTTCTTCACAACGGCGGCACGCTCTCTGAACCCGACTGGCAAGGCACACGGCATTGGTTTGCCGAATATCTCGACTGGATGCAAACCTCAGAACCTGGCCGCAAGGAGCGCGACGCCAAAAACAATCATGGTTCCTGCTGGCTTCTGCAGGCGGCCGCATTCGCGCGGCTCATCGGGGATGACGGCGTCGTTCGCGAATGCCGCGATCGTTTCAAAAGCACGATCGTTCCCACCCAGATCGCGCCGGATGGCAGCTTCCCGCTTGAACTCGCACGCACTAAGCCCTATGGCTACTCGCTCTTCGACCTCGATGCAATTGGAATGCTCGCGCATGTGCTGTCGACCGGCCCGGACAACCTGTGGGACTACACTCTGCCCGATGGACGCTGCGTTGCCAACTGTTTTCACTTCATGGCTCCATTCATCGCGAACAAACAATCGTGGCCTTATCGCCATGACGTCCAATACTTCGACGATTTGCCAGTGCGCCAGCCGAGCCTGCTATTTGCCGGACTGGCATATCGCAAGCAGGACTACATCGATCTTTGGACGCGCCTGGATCCTGATTCGACCGTGCCCGAGGTGATTCGCAACCACCCCATTCGGCAGCCCGTGTTGTGGCTCTCATAAGGATTGAGTGCGAGTGGCAATGGAGCACCCCGCTTGATATTTCGCAGCAAGTTCGGTGGCGCTATACTGGATCATTCCATCTGGCACACTCGCGCTCTCCCCATCAGCGCACCTATAGTGGAGGTCATTCTATGAAGGCGGAGTCGCTCCAGAGTAGTACCGCCCGGAATGGGAAATCAAAGCATCGGCCGGCGACTTCCGCTAGTGCGCCGCGGACAGTTTTGAAGCGTCCAAAGAAGCTTCAGCCACCTGCTGCAAGCTCGAGTGCGCAATCCGAGCACGGCGATCCGTATCAGTTACAGGGCCTGGACCGTGTTGTAGCGATTCTCGATCTGCTTGGTGCGAGCGACAATTCGCTGAGCCTGGCTGAGATTTGTCAGCGCATGGGGCTCCACAAGAGCACGGCGCATCGCGCACTCATGGCGCTTGAGCGCACCGGCATGATCGAGCGCGCCCCGGGAAACCGTTACCGGCTTGGCTTGAAGCTCTACGACATGGGCAGTCGCGCCGTTGAGCAGATCGACCTGCGATCGCGCGTCCATCCTCACCTGCGCAAGCTCGCGCTCAGAGTGGGCGAGACTGTCCACCTGGGAGTTCTGCACAAAACGCGCGTGGTCTACATCGACAAGGTCGAACCCATCAATCGGCGGGTCTGCATCAGCTCTCGCACCGGCACCTCAAACCCTGTCTACAGCACTTCCCTTGGCAAGGCGATTCTGGCTTATCTTCCCGCCGAAGAAGTGGCGAAAACTGTCGCGAAAATCCAGTTCACCGGCTTTACCGCGAAGACGCTTACGTCTCCCGATGAGCTTCTCGAAGCGTTGGAGCGTGTGCGGCGTCGCGGATACGCCGTCGACGACGAAGAGATGGAAATCGGCACGCGCTGTGTAGGCGCGGCGATTCTGGATGCGGCAGGCCGTCCGATCGCTGCGGTCAGCATCTCCGGTTCGGCCACTCGTTTAGCCGCACATTGCGTTCCCGCGATCGCCCAGCATGTGCTCCGCTGCAGCCAGGAGATAACGTGTGCGCTGAAAGTCGATGCGGACGCCGCGCGCGCCCGGCAATGACCGCAAAACCCCGGAATCCTTGGCAAGAAAAATGGAGCAGGCCGAAGCCTGCTCCACCGTAGGAGAAAGTACCCGGTTTAACTGCATCCTGAGGTCGAGCCGCAGCTCATGCAGCGATAGCAGCTTCCATTGCGAACCATGATGGCCCCGCAGGTGGAGCAGCTTGGTGCATCGCCCATCTCATACATGCTGCGCATGGCCTCCGATGCATGAAACAAGCCCCGATCCTGCAGCGTTGGTCCATGGCTTGAATCAGATGCGGTGATCGACGACTGTGCCTCCGGCGGAATGCTGCCGCCAGGCGCCGATGTGCTGCCCATTCCGCTGCCCAATCGGCGAGACATTTCTTCCGCCAGCTTCGAAAGCTGCTTGTGCGCCGCTGGATCCTCTTCCGGCTCCGAGTCCGGCAGAATTGTCGGCGACTCCGGCAGCGGCGCGGCCTGCGGAGCGAGCCCCGCAAACAGCGTCAACTGCTCGCCGGAGAGAAAGCGCAGGTTCAGCCAGCGGAAGATGTAGTCCATCAGGCTCTTCGCGTAGCCAATCTGCTCGTTTCCCGTCCAGCCCGAAGGCTCGAACCGCGTGTGCGCGAACTTCTCGCAGAGCACGCGCAGCGGAACCCCGTGTTGCAGCGCCAGCGAAATCGAAGTCGCAAATGCATCCATCAAGCCGGAGACGGTTGAACCTTCCTTCGCCATCTTGATGAAGATTTCGCCCGGCTGCCCGGTGGGATACAGACCTACCGTGATGTAGCCCTCATGCCCCGCAATTGAAAACTTGTGAGTAATGGAGGCGCGCTCCGACTGCAGGCGATGACGCACCGCGCGCGGCGGCCCGTTTAGATCCTGCGGAATCCGCGTCTCTTCCAAGCCAAGTGCAGCGGTCATCTGCGGCACTGAAGTTGCCTTGGCAATTTCATCGAGCGCGTGCTGGAAGGCATTCGAAGCAGCAACCACCGACTTCGCCGTTATCTCAAGCTTCTCGCTGATCTTGGCTTCGAGCGTCTTGAGGTCTGCCTCAGTCGCAGGCTGTCCCGCAGCAAGCTGCGCCATCACGCGCTGCCCTGCTGCTTCCACAGCCGAGGGCTCCTTCTTTGCATCTATGCTGGTATTCAACGGCTGAACACCCTTTGATCCGTCGCGATAGATGGCGACGGCCTTGATGCCCTGGCGCCAGCTCTCAGCGTAGGCTTCGGCCACTTCCTCTACAGTTGCCTCGTGCGGCAGGTTCACAGTCTTTGAGATTGCGCCCGACAGGAATGGCTGCGTTGCGGCCATCATCTTGATGTGGCCCATGTAGTTGATGGACCGCGTCCCCTTCGCCGGCTTGAAGCTGCAATCGAATACCGCCAGGTGCTCCGGCTTGATACCGGGTGCGCCTTCAATGGTGCCGGTCGCATCGATGTAGCTGACGATGGCGTCAACCTGATCATTGTTGTAGCCGAGCTTGAACAGCGCGGCCGGCACCGTGTTGTTGACGATCTTGATCATGCCGCCGCCAACCAGCTTCTTGTACTTCACCAGTGCCAAATCCGGCTCGATGCCGGTTGTGTCGCAATCCATCATGAAGCCGATGGTGCCTGTCGGTGCTAGCACCGTGGTCTGCGAGTTGCGATAACCATAGCGCTCGCCATAGGAGAGAGCCATATCCCAGCAATCGCGGCTGGCGTCGATCAGCGCCTCAAGCTGCGGCACGGGGAACGGCTCGCCGCTGGTGCGCGACTTGCCGATCTTGTTCACTTCCGCGCGGTGCATCCTGATCACATTCAGGAACGGCTCGCGATTCACGTAGAACCCTGGGCAAGCTCCGCCCTGCCGCTCCACGCTGGCGGTGAGCGGTGTGGCTGAAGCCAGCGGAGGGCAATTGGCCGCTACCACTGCCGACTGCAGATATGCCTGTCCGCACATGATCGCCGTCATCGCCGCCGCCAGATCGCGCCCGGCAGCCGAGTCATACGGAATTCCAAACGACATCAGCAGCGCGCCGAGGTTGGCATAGCCGAGGCCGAGCGGGCGGTAGTCATGCGAATTCCGCGAAATCCATTCCGTCGGATATCCCGAGTTGTCGACCAGGATTTCCATCGCCGTGATCACGACTGAAATCGCGTGACGATACTCCGGGATATTGAACGTGCCTGACGGTGTGAGGAACTTCATGAGATTGAAGCTCGCCAGGTTACATGCCGAGTTATCCAGGAACATGTACTCCGAGCAAGGATTCGACGCATTGATGGGCGCAGAGTTCTTGCTGGTGTGCCACTTGTTGATGGTGGTGTCGAACTGTAGTCCGGGATCGCCGCATAGCCACGTGGCCTCGGCAATCTTGCGCATGATGTCGCGCGCCTTGTAGCTCTTTACCGGATTCGCACCCTTCACGGTCTTGGTGGTGAACTCGCCATCGTTCTCGTAGGCACGCATGAACTCATCGGTCACACGCACAGAGTTGTTGGCATTCTGGAAGAAGATCGAAGAGAAAGCCTCGGAATCCGGACCCGATCCGTCGTATCCGTTCCTGATCAGGGTGTGAGCCTTCTGCTCTTCCTTCGCCTTGCACTCGATGAAGTCGATAATGTCAGGATGCTCGACGTTCAGGATCGCCATCTTGGCCGCGCGACGCGTCTTGCCGCCGCTCTTGATGACGCCGGCAAACGCATCGAGTCCGCGCATGAAGCTCAGCGGACCGCTGGCCGTGCCGCCGCCGGTCACGCCTTCGTGGCTTGAACGCAGCGAACTGAAGTTCGTGCCCGTTCCCGACCCGTACTTGAACAGCAGCGCCTCGGTCCGCGCCAGGTCCATGATGCCTTCCATCGAGTCGTCGACGGAGTTGATAAAGCAGGCAGAGCACTGCGGATTCTTGTAGCCTGTCGCCGCGTGGACAACGCCGCCCGTCATCGGGTCCCAGTGCCAGTTCTGCCCCGCCGCAAACGGTTCGAGCCGGTCGCAGCCCACGTTGAACCACACGGGTGAGTTGAAGGCCACTTTCTGCGTCAGCAACATGTGCGCCAGTTCGTCGTGGAAGGTGGCGGCGTCGCTTGCGCTCGCAAAATAACCGCCCGCAATGCCCCAGTCGCGAACCGTCTCGGCCACGCGCGATACCAGTTGCCGCACGCCGGTCTCGCGCTCAGGCGAGCCAATCGTTCCATGCAGATACTTCGAGGCAACGATGTTGGTCGCGGTCATCGACCAGTCGGCCGGCACTTCCACGTCCTTCTGCTCGAAGATGGCGTTGCCCTTGCTGTCTGCGATCAGAGCCGTACGCCGTTCCCACTGGACGTCGTCGTAAGGAGATACTCCCTCGGTTGAGAAACGGCGGGAAAATGTCAGGCCACCCTGGCTATAGGGAGCTTGCAGGGCTGCAGCGGTTGTTTGAAGGTTGGCCTCGTTCATTGATTCACTCTCCATCCGGCGATTTCTTTGAATACTTGTCCCTTGGTCTTAACGCAGCCAAAATTGGGGGGTTAAGTCTTGCAGCGAACGGAAAAACGGGGGCTTTTTCTGTACCGCGGGTTTTTCAGTCTTGTGCGGTCTGTAACTGGGCTCAAAGGTTACAGTCTGTTTACAGTCGCAGTTGCAAAAATACCGCTGTCTATGGTGCCTGTCAACCGCAAACCACAACATCTAGTATTTCGATGTGAATTCAAGTATCCGGTTGCTAAATACGGCCAATCAGCCTGTGGAAAGCTCTAAAGCGCTTGCCTCGTGCGGCGATTTCCGTTGCAATTTGCCCAAAATGCAGTGCAGACGCGGTTCCCAGTGCTCCATCCGTTCTGAAATACAAGCCTATTCCGCGTCTGGGGCACGTACAAGGCACAGAAACAGTGCATTTGGCACCATTTTCCTGTGCGAAATCGCTCAAATTGTGGAGAAGGAGGACGTTACTGTTTTGGCACGTCTTGGGGACCGGATTTCGACCGCTGATAGCCTGATTTCATGGCCGAACCCCAGAAAGACTTGTCTGCCTGGAAGCCCGTCGCTCTTCCCGGCCGCAACCCCATGTACGGACGGCACGTAATGCTGGAGCCATTGAACGCAGAACTGCATACTCCGGACCTCTGGGTTGGCGTACAGGGCCACGACGAGGTCTGGAACTACCTAGCAGACGGTCCCTATCCCAACGAGGCCGCCTTGCGTTGTGCACTTGAGGAGAAGCAGGCCACCACAAACGCCGTATTCTTCGCATTTCTGACCGAATTAAACGGCCGCACCGAGGGCTACGCCAGCTACATGCGCATGGACTCTGTCAATGGTGTCATCGAGGTCGGCAATATCATGCTTGCGCCGTCGCTGCAGCGTACCGTCGCCGCAACTGAAGCCATGTACCTGATGGCCCGCCATATCTTTGAAAACCTGGGCTACCGCCGCTACGAGTGGAAGTGCAATGCGAACAATGCACCCTCGCGCCGCGCCGCCCAGCGCCTCGGCTTCACTTTCGAAGGCATCTTCCGCCAGCACATGATTGTGAAAGGCCAGAACCGCGATACTGCGTGGTTTTCGATGCTCGACAGCGAATGGCCCGCGCGCAAGGCCGCCTTCGAAGCCTGGCTCGATCCCGCCAACTTTGATGCGAATGGACAGCAACGTAAATCGCTTGCGCAACTTTCCGGTTGCATATCGTAGCTCGTCACTGAGATACGCAACAACGGCGTTGGTTTTTGCCACTTTATCGCGCAAAGAAAACGTCGCCCGTCTCCAGGCGACGTTTTCTTCGATTCAACGACTTGTCAATTACTGCTTGGACTCAATCCTCATTCCATAGAATGATTTGTGCACGAAGAACACCGACACCAGGAAGAATGTCACCGCAAGCACGTGCGTCAGCATCGGGTTATTCCCACTGAGCGTCACAGCAAGCTCGACGGCAAGCAATCCGAATAGCGTTGTGAACTTGATAATCGGATTCATTGCCACCGACGAGGTGTCTTTGAACGGATCGCCGACGGTGTCTCCGATGACTGTTGCGTCGTGTAGAGGTGTGCCTTTCTGCTTCATGTCGACTTCTACGATTTTCTTGGCGTTATCCCAGGCGCCCCCGGCATTCGCCATGAAAATTGCCTCGTATAGACCGAAGATCGCAATCGAGAACAGGTAGCCGATAAACAGGAACGGCTCCATGAACGCGAACGCAAGGGTCGAGAAGAAGACGGCGAGAAAGATGTTGAACATGCCCTTCTGCGCGTACTTCGTGCAGATCTCTACCACCTTCTTACTATCAGCGACTGAAGCCTTCTCCGCGCCCTCCAGATGGATGTTTGCCTTGATGAACTCAACCGCACGGTAAGCGCCGGTGGAGACCGCCTGTGTGGAAGCGCCCGCGAACCAGAAGATCACTGCTCCACCGCAGATTAGCCCGAGCATGAAGGGCGCGTGCAGCAGGGAGAGTTTCGCCACATTGTCTGTCAGCCCGTGTGTCAGAGCCATGATGATCGAGAAGGTCATCGTGGTTGCGCCCACCACGGCCGTGCCGATCAGCACCGGCTTTGCAGTGGCTTTGAATGTATTGCCGGCACCATCGTTGGCTTCGAGCAGATGCTTCGCGCGTTCGAACCTCGCGATGATGCCGAAATCCTTCTTCAACTCAGCTTCGATGTTGGGAACATCTTCGATCAGCGACAGTTCATAGACAGACTGAGCATTATCGGTAACCGGGCCGTAAGAATCGACGGCGATGGTGACCGGACCCATACCAAGGAACCCGAAGGCCACGAGGCCAAAGGCGAAGACGGCTGGAGCCAGCATCATGCCCGCCGGATTATTCTGCAAATCCGGTATACCCAGACTGAAGTAATAGCCCAGTCCCATGAGTGCGACCATGCTCAGTCCAAGCCAGTAAGCCGAGAAATTACCGGCCACGAATCCCGACAGAATTCCCAGGGAGGCTCCGCCTTCCTGCGCAGATTTGACGACTTCTTTGACGTGGGTGGATTTGGTTGAAGTGAAAACCTTGACCAATTCGGGTATGAGCGCTCCCGCGAGGGTTCCGCACGAGATGATGGATGCCAGCTTCCACCAAAGCGTCGTGTCGCCATTGAGATTGGGGAGCATGGCATACGAGACGATGTAGGTGAGGATGATGGAGACGATGGACGTGATCCAAACCAGCGAGGTCAGCGGTGTCTCGAAGTCCATCTCGTCGGCGTCTTTATACTTGGCGCTGGCGATGGCGGTATTGAGGAAGTATGCACCCGCGCTTGAGAACAGCATTCCTACGCGCATCACGAAGATCCATACCAGTAGTTGCGCCTGAATCGTGGGATCCTTCACAGCCAGCAGGATAAAAGTGATGAGGGCCACGCCGGTGACGCCGTAGGTTTCAAAGCCGTCGGCACTGGGTCCGACGGAGTCGCCGGCATTGTCACCTGTGCAGTCGGCGATGACGCCCGGATTGCGGGCATCGTCTTCCTTGATCTTGAATACGATCTTCATCAGATCGGCGCCGATATCGGCGATCTTGGTGAAGATGCCGCCTGCGATACGCAGGGCTGCAGCGCCGAGGCTCTCGCCGATGGCGAAGCCAATGAAGCATGGGCCTGCATAATCACGCGGGATAAACAGAAGGATGAAGAGCATGATGAGCAATTCGACTGAGATCAGCAACATGCCGATGCTCATGCCGGCCTTCAGCGGAATCGCCATGATCGGATACGGTTTGCCCCGCAATCCGGCAAACGCGGTGCGTGAATTGGCAAAGGTGTTGACGCGGATTCCGAACCACGCCACGCCGTAGCTGCCCGCGATGCCCACAAGTGAAAACAGCAAAATTATGGGCAAGGTGACCGCGATCGATTTTCCCGGTACCGGCGCCAGCCAACCAAAGTACATCGAAATGATGACCGCGATGAAAACCCAGAGCAGCATAATGAACTTACCCTGAGTGATCAAATAGGTCTTGCAGGTTTCGTAAATCAGTTCTGAGATTTCGAGCATGCTGCGATGGACCGGTGCGTTCTTCAATTGCACAAAGATGGCGAGGCCAAACAACAGGCCGCCGACGCAGAACAGCAGCCCGATCATCAGCAGCGCATGTCCGTTCATGCCGAAGAACTGCACCGACGACAAATCGGGTAGCACCAGGTTGGCTTCGCCTCCGCCCGCGTGTTCCGTCTGTCCGTATGCAAATGTGGGTAGCAACAGGCCCAGGACAGCCACTGCAGTTTTGCGCGGGCGCTTCAGAAATGCCGCAGCGCTTTCCTTGATGCCGCCGGCGATTTTCTGAAAATCCGCCCCTTGATCCAATCCGACCTGACGTGTGAAGAAAAAGGCCACAATGAGCGATAGAGCGCTAACGGCCAGAAAGAAGTACACCCAGTCTTGTGCTGTCACAAGTCCTCCATGGTAAATTTTTGGTTGCCGTTTTACAGGCAGTCCGCTGATCGCGACCCGACGACCCTCGCCCATCCACCCCCGCGAGAAAATAGCGTTCCGCAAGAGTCCCGGCTCAAAGTCACCCGGAAGCCTATCATCCGTGCTAAACGCTGTCGAGTGATTGCAGTCACAAGCTTCTTAAGCGCATTTTTATAGGGAAAATAATTCATGCTGAATCGGAATTGAATAAGCACTTGTAAAAGCCGCGGGCAGGAGTCTATCAATACTGCATGACTTCGTCTACCCTCTTAACTCCCCGCCAGGCAGCCGAGAAGCTGGGCATCAGTTATCCGGCTCTAAAGCACTGGATCCTGGCCGGGCGTATCAAGACAATCAAAACACCCGGCGGCCATCATCGCATCTCCATGAGCGCGCTCCAGGAATTCCTCCCCACGGGCTCGGCACATCTGGGGGCATCGCGCATCAGCGGACGTAACCAGCTCGCCGGCACCATCGTCGAGGTCAAGGTTGATGGACTGCTCGCCAAGGTGGTGATCGCCATCGGCGATCAGCGCATCACCGCCATCATCACCTCCGACGCAGTTCGCGAACTTGAATTGAAACCCGGCGAACAAGCCATCGCCCTCATCAAGGCGACCGAAGTGATGATTGGAAGACCATAGAGACAGGGGATAGATAACAGGAAACAGAAGAACGGCTATTCGACCGGGATCAGGATCTTGTCCTCCGGCAACTTTTGCTGCAGGTTGTCGCCATTGATGAGCCGGACCTGCCCATCCGGCATCGGATGCAGTTTGAACAGCACCAGCACATTGCGCTCCGGGTCGTCGAACGCTCTGAAACTCGCGACCTGTTCCAGCGAGTAATGGGTGTGAATGTCTTCGAGCGTTCCTCGATCGATATCGTTCCAGGTGGCCCACCAACCTGGTTTGTATATTTCCATCTTCGTTCCCAGATCAGGATAGGCCGGCGTGTGCATGCTGAAGTCGTCGCACAGCGATTGCACATGCGAGATGAGTGAAATCTCGTCCCCGCTTATCGATACCAGCAGCCGATCCCCGTTGGGATGCTGATCGATGTACGCGGTAAGCTGCCTCGCCGCCGTCACAAACGTGTATTCAGGATGCGCAGCGAAACTCGCCGTCAAGGCCCCATTCAATCCGGTCGCAATCACCACCACGGCCGCTGCTCCCAAGCCGAATAACCGCAGCGGCCCCACCTGCGAAACCAGCGCCTCAGTGCCCATTGCTATCGCCAGAAAACAGAACACCGCCACCAGCGCGAAATACCGTGGCTGCGGATGATTCTGATAAGTCATGAAGAGGATGTAGCCGCCCGCGGCAAGAATCGACGCCCCAAACACAGGATCAAACAAAAGCCGTGTGCCCCAGTTCGCCCGGTCGCGATAGATGATGGCGACCGCCAGCGTTATAACAATCAGCGCACCGCCGAGTGGAATCAGAATGTGGTCGATCCAGATCAATCCGCGGACCGACCACCAGAAACTCAACAGCGGCCAGTAGAACTCAGTGGGCTTCACGTACTTATTGATGAAGAGCAAAAACTTGTAATCGCCGAAATAGCCGAGTGCCACCACGAGCGCCATCCATGCGCCGAAGGTTAATACGAACACCGCGAACGCTGCAGCGGCGCAGCGCACGGCACGCGGATTGAACCAGGCGCGAAGATGCGAGCGCCTGCGATCGGAAGCTGTTTCTCCCTCAGCCCCAAGCGGACTATGCAATGGATCGCGCAACGATGCGAACAGCGCCCATCCGATTGCCGGCAGCAAAAATATCGCTGTCGTCTTCGTCAACATCATCAGCGTGAACAACACTCCCACCACCGCTGAAGCAGCCACGGGGCGACGCATCGACGGCAGGCGCACCGCCAGGTTCAGCGCAGCCAGCAAAAGCGTGGTAAGCATAGGCTCAAGGATCGCCAGCCTGCTGAAGCAGTAAAGAAGCGGGTTGGTGACCATCAAGGTCAATGCCAGCAGCGCCATCCATTTCGGCCCACGCGGACGCAACAGCGTGTAGCACAGAACCAGGTTGGCAAAGAAAAACGCCGTAGCCAGCCCGCGCGCCGCCTCTACAGACACTCCGGTGAAGAAGAACAGGATCCACTCGAGAAACGGCCACACCGGAACGGAGGGTGCGGGGTTGAAATCGCCCGGCACATACCAATGCCCGAACAGGTGCGCGCGAATCGCGGCATTCCCGTACCAGCCTTCATCGGTGTACTTGGCCCAGTCGATATGCCACGGCGTGTGGTTGGGAAAATCGGCCGCCAGATTTAGCGCATGAAGCACCGCAAACCCGCCGATGATGACCACCCACACTGAATACAGCCAACGCTTAGACGCAATCGTCAATTGCTTTCACTCTCCGCCTTTGCAGACAATCGCCTTCACAATTAGTTGCGGGGGAATGAAGCAAAGTATATCGCACGCATCTCCGAGGCATTCCGGCGTCGAGCCGCAAGTCCCGCTCGTGCCTCGAATTCGGGGTCCGATTCTATTCGTACGCCAGCGCGTCGATCGGATCCTTGCGCGCAGCCATCCACGCCGGATACAGTGATCCGCACAGCGCACCAACAAACGCAATCAAAGCGCCCTGCATCAGCCAATGGGCGGTAATTTCGAAGTGCTGCGTCGGGAATACGCGCAGAAGCAGGATCTGCACCAGGTAAGTTCCCAAAATCCCAAGCACTACGCCCGCCAATGCCATCACCACGGTCTCGCGCACCACCACGCTCACAATCATCAGCTTCGATGAGCCAAGCGACTTCAGAATGCCGATCTCGCGTGTCCGTTCCAGTACCGCCGTATACATCGATTGAAAGATGACCAGGAACCCTACAATTACCGCAATCCCCGTCACCACTTTCAACGCGAGGTTGAATCCGGGTATCTTGTCGGGCGTCATCTCGGTCATCCACTCCTGCATCGTCTGCACGGGGTAGTCCTTCAGGCCTTTGACCGCGTGGATCTCGTCGATGACAGCCTGGTCATTCGCGGGATCGTCGGTCTTGATATAGAAGATCGAGGCCTTCCCGGCCGATCCAGTCAGACTGTTCATCGTGTCCAGTGGAATCAGCTTGCGTCCGCCCTTGCCGTGTTCGAAAATCCCGCTGATCCGAAAAGGCTGGTTCACGATGTTGATGGTGTCGCCCACCGCATAAAGCCTTCCAGTTTGTGCGTTACGCGAAGTGGCAAACACATCATCTACGATTGCGTCATTTGGGCCGGTGAACTGGCCGCCGGAGACGAACGTGAACGGCCGCAACGCGTTGAAGCTCGGATAATCGATACCGTAAACAAGCTCAATCGATCCTTCCGTGTTCATGTGCCAGGTCGCAGGCGCTACAACGGTCACGTGCGGCAGCTTCTGGAGCACGTCGGTGATTTTGAGATTGAGCGTTGCTCCGCCCACGCCATTCATCACGCTGGTGTTCGAGGCACGCATCATCAGGTCCGCGCCAATCCCATTGGTGCGCTGCTTCTGATCGTTGAGCATCCCCATAAAGATGCCCACGATCGACAGAATCATGATCACCTCAATCGCCACTGCGGTGATGCTGATCAGGGAGCGCAACGGGCGGTGTAACAGGTTGGCAATCACGAGCTTATTCATCGATGAAAAACGGCTCCAGAAAACCGCCTAAACGTCTCACGGTCTTCCTCATAAGCGTATCAGCCGACTCTTCCGCCCTCCCTGGGGCTCATATCCCGCCCCGACGTGGCCGATAACTAACTCAGTTTCTCCGGCGTTTTGCACAATCCGTGGTGACGCAAAACACTTTATCCCCTCTAGCTTGATGATAAGAAAGGATGATAGAGTTGTTCTAATCGTGCAATGCCATAAGTAACTTGCCTGGGGAAACACCTCGGGCTATGATGTCGGGACTGGTTACCAAATGAGTACTTTTGGGGAAGAGCTTCGGACGCAGCGGATTTCGCGCGGCATCGCGCTTGAACAAATCACCGCTGTCACCAAGATCAGCCAACGCCATCTGGTGGCGCTCGAACAGGATCGCTATCAACAACTTCCCGGTGGCATTCTGAGCAAAGGTATTGTTCGCGGATACGCGAGCGCTCTCGGCCTTGACACCCGCGATTGGACTGACCGTTTCCTCAAGGCTTCCTACGAAAAAGGCGCACCCGTCGATCCGGCAGCCGATGGCTGGGCCACCTTCGCCTCCAATGTCGGCAAGGAGCGCATGGAACGTCGCGAGGCCCTGGAGCAGCGCCTTCGCTGGCTTGGCGCGTTTGCTCTTGTCGCGGTGGTCACAGTGCTTGGCTTCCTCACCGTCCGTTACTACGGCGTGCACGCCGGCTGGTGGAGCTCGGTGCTCCCCCTCCCACAAAAAGCCAACGACGTGATCGCTCACCTGGCCTCGTGGACAAGGCGTTAGAAGGCCACGACGAATCGATCTGGTCAACCAATCGGCTACTGGTCGCCTTGGACTGCGTTCTCTGAAAATCTTCAATTTCCTACTCGCCCCATTGAACCCTCGCAATCCGCTTCCTGACGCCTGCTGTTCCCCATTCGCTGCTCCCCTTTGCCCTGCAGGGTTTCCCCAATTACCATAGAGAGATGCGCCGGTCTGGCCTCGGTCTGCCGAAGCGCATTGTCTTCCGCTGCCGTTGCAAAAAAACGCAACCGCCCAGGCTCCCGATCGAGCATCTTCAAGCCAGGTGCGGCAGGCAATCACCTTGAATCCCTTCAATGGGGAGGAATGCGAAGTTGAGCGATCGTTTTTTGTTTACCTCTGAATCGGTCACGGAAGGTCATCCCGACAAAATTGCCGACCAGGTTTCCGATGCCATCCTGGACGCCTGTCTCGAACAGGACCCCTACAGCCGCGTCGCAGCCGAAACGCTGACTGCAACCGGCCTTGTGGTTATCGCGGGCGAAATCACCACCAAAGCCTATGTTGACTTCCAGAGCCTCGTCCGCGGGGTCGTCGCCTCCATTGGCTACGACAACGCCATCTACGGCTTTGACTCCAACACATGCGCCGTGATCTCGACGATTAACAAGCAGTCGGGCGACATCGCGCAGGGCGTTGATACCGGCGGCGCCGGCGATCAGGGCATGATGTTCGGCTACGCCGTCAATGAGACCCCGGAACTGATGCCTGCGGCCATCGCGATGGCTCACAAGCTCACCCGCCAGCTCAGCAAGGTGCGCAAGAACGGAAAGCTGCCGTATCTCCGCCCCGACGGCAAGAGCCAGGTCACAGTTGAGTACGACGAGAACGGCAAGCCCGCCCGCATCGACGCCGTCGTCATCTCCAGCCAGCATGCGGAGACCGTCGGCAACGAAGAGTTGCACGCAGACGTCCTCAAGCACGTCATCCAGGCCGTGCTTCCCGCCCAGTGGCTCGACGAGCACACGAAATACCACATCAATCCCACGGGCCGCTTCGTTATCGGTGGACCTATGGGCGATACCGGTCTCACCGGCCGCAAGATCATCGTCGACACCTACGGCGGCGCAGGCCGCCACGGCGGCGGCGCCTTCTCCGGCAAAGACCCGACGAAGGTCGATCGTTCGGCTGCATACGTTGCCCGCTACATCGCCAAGAACATTGTGGCCGCCGGTCTCGCCGACAAAGCTGAAGTCCAGCTCGCATATGCCATCGGCGTGGCAGATCCGGTCAGCGTGCGCATCGACACCTTCGGCACCGGCAAGGTCGGCGAAGCCAGGCTGACGGAATTGGTTCGCAAGAATTTCTCGCTGACGCCGAAGGGCATCATCGAGAGCCTCAACCTGCGCCGCCCCATCTACAAGCAGACCGCGGCTTACGGCCACTTTGGCCGCACTGAGCCCGAGTTCACCTGGGAAGCGACCGACAAGGCCGCAGCCCTCGCGGAACAAGCGGGCATTGCGGCGGCTGCGAAGTAAAGAAGTAGCTAACCAAGACGATGGGATCCCCGAAAGGGGATCCCATTGTCATCTGCGGCCTTTCTTGCTCCGGGTATCCAGCGGAATTCATTTTTCTTTTTATCAACAACCATGCAGGCCGGTGTTCCCTTGTTTTCCCGGAAGGTGTAGGCTCACCCCCGTAAGTGAAAAACTGGAGGTTCCCCCATGGCAAAATCCGTAAAGCCTATTCCTGACGGATATCACTCCGTTACGCCTTATCTGATCATCGGAAAACGCAAGGCAGCCGAAGCGATCGATTTCTACGTACGCGCCTTCAATGCCAAGGAAATCATGCGAATGCCCGGGCCGGATGGCGGCATTGCCCATGCCGAAATTCAGCTAGGTGATTCGAAAATCATGCTGGCGGACGAAGCTCCCACAATTGACGCTTTCGGGCCGGATCACTTCAAAGGCTCGCCGATCAGTCTGCTCGTCTACATACCCGACGTGGACGCCATAACCAAACAAGCCACCGCCGCCGGCGCAACCGTGACTCGGCCGATCGCCGACCAGTTCTATGGCGACCGGACCGCCGGTCTCACGGATCCTTTTGGTCACCGGTGGTATCTCGCCACCCACGTCCGCGACGTCTCAAAGGAGGAGATGGAGCAACATATGCATGCATCTGCCACAGCCTGAGCAACTAAGAGGCAGAGACAGAGAAGGGACTCCGACATGGAGTCCCTTTCCTATTTTCAAATGCAGTCGCTACACGTGGGCTGGTAACGCTTCCTTCCGCACCGAGAGGTCGTGGGCGGGAAGGCGCTCAATCGTCACCACCGTGATGTCGTCTTCCTGGCCAAACGCGACCGCCGCTGCAACAATTGCCGCCGCAGACTTGGTGGAAATTGCCTGCGCGCGGTCAAACCCGAACAGCTCGCCCTTCTTGTTCTGAGCTTCGACCACCCCGTCTGAATAAAACGTGAGCCGGCTGCCGGGTCGCAATTCAAATCGCACCGGTTCAAATTTCCCGCTGTCGGCGATGCCCAGTGGCAACGCACCGGGAAGCTCGATCTCCTTGCCGTCGAGATAAGGGGATAGGTGGCCGGCGTTGGCTATCGTCACCAGGCCGTTGCGATCGATGTGGGCAGCGAGCGCAGTGGCAAATCCGCCGACCACTCGGCCAAGCAGGCGGTCGTGCAACTTGCGAAGCATCAGGGTCGGGTCGCTGCTGTCCTCGGCCACTGTGCGAATGGATCCCACGAGCATGGAAACGAGCATGGCGGCGGGCAATCCTTTGCCGGCAACGTCGCCCACCACGACGAGCAGACCGTCGTTACCGCCGGGCAGCACCTGAAAGAAATCTCCTCCGACTTGCCGAGCCGGTTGGTAGACGGATTCCACGGTGTAGCCCGGAAAAGACTCGCCCCGCTCAGGCACGATCACCTGCTGGACCTCCCGGGCAGCAGCCATTTCGGCCTCCAATACGGCCTTCTCGGCACTGGCCCGGATATTTCGCCTGCTCTCCCTGATGAAGACATGAACGAAGCCCGCATAACCCAGACAGAGGGTAACGATTGTCGAAATACCGTCAAAACCCAGCCGTTGTTCAAGGCGTCCCGCTTGCGCCGCATCCAGCTGATGGAGACGCGGAGTGTCAGGAAGCCAATGCGCCAGCGCAGACATGATCCCGATCTGCAGGATGAACAGGGGTACGAATGCCTTCCAGAACTTCGATCGCAGCGACACCCCCGCCACGGCATAGCAGACCGCCATTAAGCCATTGAAAACGAGGCTTAGCCCGAACAGCAACGAAGACTGCCGTCCCATGTCAATCACGTCGCCGGCAAGTCCAACAGCGACGAAGGTAAAGAAGACGGCTATAAGGAAAACAACGACTGACCTTCGAGGCATATTTCGCAAAGGGTTCGCGGCGTTCATGAAATCCGTAGCACCTTTCAGACTTCAAATCGAGACCGGTCGATCCGGCAGTTCCCATCTTCAACGGTGTGGGTTAAAGTCTACGCCTGCCTCTTCGAATTCGTTCAATCCGAGTCCCGGCTCGCGGAGTGGCACCATCCCGGTGCTTTAAAATCCTTCGGTAGCGTTCTACGTCCTTTTTATCGAGGAGAAAACATGCGCTTTTATGGTGTTGCCGTTCTGGTTTTGGGACTCGCTGCGTCCGTGGCGAGCGCGCAATCCGGAGCCTACTGGGACTACTACGGAAAAACGGGGCCACTCGCCTGGAGCCATCTCGATCCCGCCTACCAGGCTTGCTCCAAAGGACACGAGCAGTCTCCCATCGACATTCGCGGTGCGCATTTGAATAAAACTCTCCAGCCCATTGAATTTCATTACATCGGCGGCCCGGTCACGATTGAAAATGACGGCCGCAGGATCATCGTTCACGTCAACCCGGGCGGCTACATTGTCACTGGCGGCGTACGCTACGATCTCCAGCAGTTCGAGTTTCACCATCCCTCTGAGAGCGCGGTTCGCGGCAAGCTGACTGACCTTGGCGTCGAACTCCTGCACAAGAGCGCCGACGGAAAAATGGCCATTGTCGAAGTGCGCCTCGCGATGGACCGCGGCAGTCCGAATGCCGTATTGGCTATGCTCTGGCCCCATCTGCCCAAGAAGCCCGGTACCACCGAGAAAATTTCCGAGATGGTCAATGCCGGCGGCTTCCTGCCTGCAGATCGCGGCTACTGGACTTACATGGGTTCCCTTTCGACTCCGCCCTGCACTGAGGGCGTGCGGTGGTTTATCTTCGAAACCGAAATCAGCCTGAGCCTCGACCAGTTGCGCGCCTTCACGACGATGTTCCGATTGAACTCGCGACCCATTCAGGATGCGCATGGCCGTCGCATTGAAGCCAACGAATAGACGGCTATTCGCAGTGCGGAGCAAGTGGATCCAAGTTGGGCTCGACCTTAGGTATGTTCTTTAAGTAGTACTCGAGGGGCAGCTTATATGAGAACCGATCGGAGGGAATCCCCACATCGATTCGCTTGCGACACATTCTTGTTCGCATTTTGCACCACGATCGGGCTCACGGCAACCGCGGGCGTGCTAGCGGTCGCGCAGAGTGGTGACGGAACCGCGCCCTCATCGAGTCATCAGCAGGATATTTCGATTGGGGACTCTCTTCGTCGCGCCGGCTCGACACCACTTCACATCCTTTACCTCCATGGGATTGGAGCGGTGAACGCTGGAGGCTCGTACGTCCTTCGCAAAGAGATATGTAACTTCTTGAAGGATTGCACGAGTCCGGAGGGAGAAATACGTCGGCCGCGTGAGTACGCGGACGTTGAAGATTTTGCTTTGAATGCTCGCATACCAGCCTTGACCTATCTGGGCAGAGATATTTGGAAGACTTCTGAAGAGTGGCATGCTGCAGCGCCGTTCGTGGATCACTACGAGATCAAACGCCGGAATGGTAAAAAGATACTCTTAGACGAACTCAACTGGTGGCCGTTAACTCTTTCGCTCAAGTGCCGCCAAATTCTAAAAGACGAAGCTCAGCTGGCCGGGACCAACGCCGCGTACCTCCAACTTTGTTCGAAGACTACGAAAGCGACAACCCCCGATCGCTTCGACTCTTACGACTGGCTTTTTCCCGATACGCCCAAGAGCCTTGAGCGAAACCATTCACAGGCTGCCTATGTAAATCGCGGGGTGAAAATTGGGCTTATGGACTGGGGAATGTCGGATGCGCTAGTCGCCGTCGGGCCAATGCAGGGTTTATTGGTAGAAAGCATACGACAGTTGCTGGTCAAGAGTGTGGCGGCAAGCGGAGATGAACCGAAGGCCCTCAGCGAGCAAATCTCTGAGAATGCAACTCGCTCCGACAGCGAATATATCGTCATCTCACATAGCCTGGGGAGTTTCCTGGTGTTTTCGGCATTAAACTCTCAAATACGTAATACTCCCGCGACGACAGCGTCCCAGGGGCCGCCCGCCGTGACACCGCTGGTTGCAGGCGCTTTTACTTATGTGCTGCGTCACACGGGGCAGGCATATTTTTTTGCCAATCAGATCTCACTTCTCGAGCTCGCCATGCTGGGCAGTGCGACGAGTCCTGGCGTGTCAGAGAATTTTGCAGTAGATCTTGCTCACTGGGGAGACGTGCGGACCAAGGCTGGCGGCAGCAAGCCCCAGATCGTTGCGTGGAGCGATCGAGACGATCTTCTGAGCTGGCACGTTCCAGATATCCAGGGCGTCAACGTGGTCAATCTGGATGCGAAGAATGCATTTCGTTGGTTTGGGCTGTTCGCAGGCCCGCTTGCCGCACACGATAACTATGCCAGCAACAAAAAGATTATTAAAACACTCTTGAATCCAAAAAAGAGCCAGTAAACTGTCAAGGCTGCGAACTATCGGGGTGGCGTCTCTGCCTTTGTTAGCAACGGCGCTAACCCTGAAAATGAACCTGCATCCCCGCAGGGAGCCAAAGAAAATCTCCCGGGGTGAAACCCTGCAACCGCCCTAGACCCGTCTCCGTGCGGCGGGTCCCAAATCAACTAATCTGCAATTGGGCTAAACGTCAGCACAATCCCCTGCTCGCCGGCGAGATTGCGAACCGTCACCCCGGTGACGTCTTTAATCAGATAATGC
This sequence comes from uncultured Acidobacteriaceae bacterium, assembly GCA_963769345.1. Classification (GTDB taxonomy): domain Bacteria; phylum Acidobacteriota; class Terriglobia; order Terriglobales; family Acidobacteriaceae; genus Telmatobacter. The sequence goes on along the minus strand of CAVYLL010000010.1, from coordinate 356,930 downwards.
GCGGCCCCCAGCGACTCCGCCTGATGCGAAAACGTCGTCGCGATCACCGTGCATCCCGCCGCGCGCCCAGCCAGCGCGCCGGATTCTGCATCCTCAAACACGACGCAATCCTCCGGCGGCAATCCCAGCAATGCGGCGCCAGCGAGGTAAGGCGCAGGATCGGGCTTGCCTTGTGTCACATCATCCGCTGTAACCAGCCGGACCGGCACCGGAATCCCCGCCTCGGCAAGCCTCATCCGGGCCAGGCGCTCAGTCGCACTGGTCACCACCGTCCAGCGATCCTCCGGCAGTGCATGAAGCATCTTCAGCACCCCAGGCAGCACGTCGAGCCCCTCGCCGTCCGCGAGTTCGATGTCTTCAATCAGCTTGAGTTCGGCTTCACTGTCGAGATCGGGCCTCAGCAGCGCCGCCGTTTCAATCGCCCGGCGCCCGTGCGCCATCTTGCAGGCATACTCGGGATCGACGCCGCGCATCTCGGCCCACTTGGTCCAACTACGCTCGACTGAACCAATCGAGGAGATCAGAATCCCGTCCATGTCGAACAGAATGCCCTTGCAGCGAATCTCGACCGGAGAAGAGGCGACGTTGCGTCCCATATCTTGATTGTAGCGATCCCTGCGCTATTGCAGCGGCGCTATTTCTTCGCTGCAGCCGCACTCTTCGGCGTCGCAAAGATCAGCCTGGGCTGCATCACCCAATGAAACCGATGCATTGACCAATCCCTTGCGCGCTCCCTGCTGGACTATGTTTTCCTTCAGCGTTAGAGCGCCATTCGCAATTTCGGCGTCGCCGCTCCAGCGATCGAACCGCGTCAACACCGGCGGGACACTATCAGCTGAAGGCCCGCTGCGGCCGCTGATGCCGCCTTTCTTCCAATCGAAATGCAGCGTGCCCTTCGCCGAGTCCGCCAGGTCCTTGCCGGCATATCCGACCAATTCCAGCTTTCCGTCACCATCAAAGCTCGCGCCCGTACACTTCAGCCCCATCACTCGGCACAGCTCCGCCGGATTCACCTTCTTGGTATCCCCTTGGAGCGAATAACCCGGTTTGTCACCGTTCTCGATCTTCCCCTGCAAGTGAATCTGCCCGCCCAATATTCCTGCATCAATACTGGTGATTTCGGCCGACGCCGGTGAGACCTTCAAATCAGCAACGAAATCCCCAAGCGTTACCGGCCCCAGCACCAGCGAGTCCGCCTTGATCGTTCCCTGAAACACGGGCCACGCGTGCGTTGAGGAGGGGGTCAACCTTGCAATTACAGTCGATAGCAGAGTCCCTTTTTTTTCTGCACCCAATAGCGTCGTTTGAAGTTCCGCTGCATCCAGATTCGGAAACTCGAGATTCACCGTTGGCACGCACTGGCTTTCCGCCGCCCCACACGCCGGTAGTTGCAGCCGAGCTGTCCCGAGGAGCGGCCCATAGGAAAACACGACTGAATCCCACAAGCTCGCGCCGCCACCCAGGTGCAGCGTTGCCTCTGAAATCCCCACCGCCGTCGGCAATGCATCGATCTTCCAATTCGCGTTGTGCAGCGTCACCGTGCCCATCAGCCGATCGGGCGCGGACGCTGTCTGACTTGTTGCCGCAGCGACCAGCCCAACTCTTGTCGCAGGCGCGGCGGTCACAATCGTATTCTCCGTCAGTGAGACATCCGGAGCCGGCAACCATGGCCCCTGGATCGCCAGGTCCAGCGTCACCGGCTCGCCCGCAATTGCATCAAGCGCTCCGGCCTCTTTCAGCCCCGCAGCGTGCGCAAACTGCCGTATTCGCGCCGGCGTCCCGCTCCGCGCGCCGTCACCTCGTATCCGTTCCGCATCAACCGCACCGTAACCACCAGTGGCGCAGGCGCTCCGGCGGACACATTCGCCGCCCCAGTCAATGCGCTTTCCTGACCATTCATCCCCGCTCCCGGCTCGAACACCGCTTTCTGGATTTGAACAGGCGGGTTCAGGCTCCCGCCGCTCAGCTTCAACGCATCCACCGTGATGCTTCCACTCAATGGACCCGGTGTTACTGCCGCTTCTCTCGCCATCATCTTCTTGCCGCGATGACTTCGCTTTCCCTGCGTCTCGGCAGCCGGCGCTGGCGCAGTCGTGTCGTAGGTGAGCTTGCCGCTCAGCGTTCCATCAGCCTCGAGCCCCGCGCCGAGTTCCTGACGCACGGTCCGCAGAGCATCGAGGACCGCCTGTGCTGGAATCTTCTGCAATTCCAGAGAGAGCTTCGGCTGGCCATCACTCGGCAGGTTGCCTTCTACACGCAGCCGACCGTCGCCAAGCGGCGAATCGCACACCAGCTTTTCAATGGTGCGCGCCGAGTAGTGATACGCAAATGCGCAATTCGCATCGAAGTCCATCGGCGCAGCCGGCGCAAACTCTTCGCGATGCACTCCCGTTGCGCGCAAACGCGTTGTGACATTGGCCGAATCCGGAGTGCCATCGAGCTTCATCTCTGCCCTCAAGCCACCGCGCCAGCCCGCGTCCGACCCAATCAGCAACCTGCTTAGCTGGCCCATCTGCGCCTCGCGCCACTCCAACTCCACATTCATCGGCATCAGCCGCAACTCCGCGGCGCGGCGCAATCGCGCTTCCAGTTGCACAATGCCCGTATCGGCCTGATCGAGGCTCACATCGGTACGCGCGGGCTGTGCCTTCAGACGCACGCGCCAGTCGCCCGGGTCTTCCTCCCAGAAAGAAAGGTCGGCGCCCACCAGCGAATAAGGCAGCTTTTCGAATCCCTGCTTGATGTTGATGCGCGAATTTGTCGCTTCAAGATACGGCAAAGGAACTGGCTTGCCCGCCCTCCCACCATCCGCTCGAGATTGTGCAGCGGTGCGAAACAGAGTGTCCAGGTTCCATCGGCCCTCGGTGGTCCGCACCAGGTTCAGGCTCGCTTCATCAACGCTGATGCGGCTGATCTCTAACCGCCCGCGCCACAGCGAGAACAGCCGTATCGCCGCCGTCACCGTGTTGGCGTGCAACACCGGTTCGACGCCATACGAAGGATCTTCATCCACGGTCAAGTCGGTGATCACGAATTCCGGTCGCGGCAACAACCGAAGTTCCACCGCCGAAATACGTGCCGGCCGCCCCAGCGAATTCGACATCGCCTGCGCAATCCGGCTTTTGTAGCGATTAACGCTCACCAGTGGCGGCATCACGATGACTGCAACAAGAATGGTCAATAGCAGCGCCGCGATCCAAAGTTTCGATCGTCCGCGCTCCCGGTCTTCCGCTTCTTTCGTCATGGTCTGATCAGTGGTCAGCAGACAGCTCCAAGTAGGCCAGCTTACTTACTGACAACTGTAAGCTGACAACTGACAACTGTGTTTTAGCGTACTAGGTGCAACGTCCGCTTCCACCGCGTGTCGGTAAAGAAGTGCAACGCCACATGCCCCATCCACGAAATTGTGTTGCCGACGCCGGTCTCATCAAACTGGTGCTCGGGTGTTTCGAACGACCAGTAGTTGAAGAGCGGCCGCCCCACAATGTTCTCGCGCGGAACAAATCCCCAGAAGCGCGAGTCAAGACTGTTGTGGCGATTGTCGCCCATCATGAAGTACTTCCCCGGTGGTACCACGAGGTCGCCGTCCACCACATGGTTCGGCATCTCCACGGCCCAGCGCTCCGTTGTCCCCATGTCCACCGTCATCGGAACCGAGGGAAAATCATCAAGGTAGTCGCGATAATTCTCAGGCATAGTGGGCACGGAGTGCGGCTCGCTCTGCGCCACTCCATTCACGGTGGGAATGCCGTTGTGCAAATGAATTCGATCGCCGGGTACGCCGATCAGTCTCTTCACCAGGAACAAAATCGTTGGCTTGCCATCGGCGTCCAGCTCGCCGGGCTTGATGAACACCACGATGTCCCCGCGCTTCGGCTCGCGATAGTGCACGAGCGGCATCCATTTGGTTGGCGGCGCCAGTGTAATCCGGTCGACCACGAGGTGATCGCCCACCAGCAAGGTCTGCTCCATCGAGCCGGAGGGGATTACAAAATTCTGCGCAAGAAAAGTAAGGATGAACAGCCCCACCACGAGTACGGAACAGATGCTCGCAGTCGCCTCAAAGGGCGTCTCCTCATGGGATTTCTGTTCGGGGGCAGACTCAATCTCTGAAGGCGTCTTGGCTGGCGGCGTATTTTTGGTGGTCATCCTGTCGCTCTGTGCCTGGATGGCTGGCGGCTACTCTGCGGATTCCCGGAATCGCTAATGAACGATGCGAAATATGCGCTTCCAACGCGCAAATGCCGCGAGGCGTGCCGAGAGTTCCCTATCGTGTCCGAGTCTATCATCCGCAGCCTGCTGAACATCCGTTGTCGAAGGGCGCCGCACCGAGAAGTAGATCACCAGCGGCCTCGCAATAATCGCCTGTCGCGGCACAAATCCCCAGAAACGCGAGTCCTTGCTGTGGTTGCGATTGTCGCCCAGCATGAAGTACTCGCCCGGCGGCACAACCAGTTCTCCGTTCTGCGTCAGGCCTTGCAGTTGCCGCCACCATATGGGATCGATGTTGGGATCGGTATATACCTGCGCAGGGAAATTGTCCCGGAAAGGATTGGGAGCGGCAGGCTCAAACGCAGCATACGGCTCATCGAGCGTTGCGCCATTCACCGTCACCCGCCCGTCTTCTATGCGGATGTGGTCTCCGGGTATTCCCACGACCCGCTTAACAAGATAAGGGGGATCGGGATGATGAAACACCACGATATCGCCGCGCTCCACATCGCGATACGGCATCATCCATCGGTCCGGACCGTACTTGCTCCCCGATGGCGCAAAGATCTGCTTGTTCACGAGCAGAAAGTCGCCCACAAGCAGCGTGTGTTCCATACTCTCGGATGGAATGAGAAACGGCTGCAGCACAAAGGTCAGCAGAAACAGCGCCACCACCACCGTGCGCATCAGCGAGGCCAGGGCCTCGGGCACCGTGGGCAGATGGTGCCAGACGTGTGTCGCCGCACGCGGCGTGGCGGTAGAGAATTGAGCGGGGGAGCTCACTCGGTTTCTCCTGCCTCCTCAAGCGCTATTTCCGCGTCGTCGCTTAACGTCATTGTGGTGCTGGTTAATCGTGCCAGCGCCCGCCGTGCGGCATCCTGCTCGGCATGCTTTTTCGTGGTGCCCGTCCCGCGTGCGAGCGGCTTGCCCGGTTCGCCCGCGGCCGTTTTCAGCCGCACCTCGACCAGAAACCGCTTGCGATGATCGGGACCGCTCTCGCTCTTCACACGATAGACCGGGGCGCCGGACCGTTCTGCCTGCAATCGCTCCTGCAGCGCCGACTTATAGTTGCCCAAAGCCGCGCCCGATCGCAACTGTTCAGCCAGCCTCTCCACTGCATCGCCCATGACATAGCGACGCGCAAAAGCCCGCACCGGCTCCAACCCGCCATCCAGAAAAAGCGCGCCGATAACCGCCTCCATGGTGTTCGAAAGCACGGTGCTCGTCCGCCGCAAGCCGCTGCGGTCTTCGCCGCGGCTCAGGCGTAAGTGATCGCCAAGCGAGATCGACTTTGCCACCTTGGCCATGTGCTGCCGGCTCACCAGTTGTGCGCGCACCCGCGTAAGCTCGCCCTCCTGCCACTCAGGATGGCTCAGGAAGAGTGCCTCTCCCACAACCAGGCCCAGGACAGCGTCGCCCAGGAACTCCAGTCGTTCATTGTCGGTGGCAAGCGAGGCCGCCTGCGGGCCGCTCTCCTGGATCTGCTGATTCGCCAGGGACCGATGGGTCAGCGCGCACATCAGCAACTCCGGGCTGTCGAAGACATGCCCGAGTGCAGCTTCCAATTCAGTCAATACCGATTCCACTTACTCCTCATCGGGGCCGCAACTCAGGGAAGGCCCTCCCCAATCCGCCGGGGTGATGGTCAAGCCTCAAACCGCTCCCACACCAATTATTCCTTAGACGCACCGACTCATCCAAGTGGAGCCAGACCGCTGCTGCACTCGACGTCCCTATCTGACAAACATGGTTGGGTTTAGCGGACCATCACGCCGATGCCCGATTTCAGATGTTCTGCCGCATCATTTCCCCGGCCAGGTATTCCGAGGCGCGCATCGACAGCGCCAGAATCGTCATCGTCGGATTCTGCCATCCCGCACTCGTAAACTGGGCGCCATCCACCACAAACAGATTCTTGTGGTCGTGCGACTGGCTGAATTTGTTCAACACGCTCTTCTTCGGATCGTTCCCCATCCGGCACGTACCCACCTCATGAATGCTGTACCCCGGCGGATTCGGCTTGTCGTTCTTCGCCAGCACCTCGAACCCCGCGGCCCCCACCAGTTCGCACGCGGTATCCACGGCATCCTTCGCCATGTTGAATTCGTTATCGGTGTACTTCGTGTCCACATGCAAGACCGGAATCCCCCACGCATCTTTGCGATCCTTGTCGATCCGCACATGATTCTCGTAACGTCCCGAGCACCTCGCCCATGATCGACATATGGAAACCGCTGCCGTAGTACTCGTCCATCTTCCGCTGCAACTCCGCACCATAGGCAGCAAAATTCCGCGCCCCCAGCGCTCCGGTCGATGCTGTCGTGTTGAAGGCGTACCCGCGCAGAAATTTATCGCTCTTCGTATCGATGTTCCGGAACCGCGGAACAATCGCCGACGAGCCCATCACTCCCTTGCGCTTTCCGTTGCGCGGCTTCAGGAACCGAGCACACCACGCCCGCGCCATAAATCTGATCCATCAAATAGCGCCCCACCAGCCCGCTTGAATTCGCAAGATTCGAATTAAGCAGCAGCCGCGTGCTCTCCAGCGTTCCCGCCGCCAGCACCACCACGCGCGCCTTCACGCTCATCTCGCGGTGCGACAGCCGGTCCACAAAATTGCACCCGTTCGGCAATCCCGTATTTTTATCGACGGTAATCTCGCGCACCACGGCATTCGCAATCGACGTCAGCTTCCCCGTCCGCTCCGCATCGGGCAGCAACAGATTCACCGAACTCGCAAGCCCGTCGCGCCCCAGGGCCGACCGCTGCTTGCATACCGGAATACCCTTCGGCTTCGCCACATCCATAAACCGCTGCATCGCCGAAGACCACGGCGCGTCGTCAATGATGAAATTCCCATTCGGCATCTGCGGCGGCCCATCGAGCGCACCCTTCACGCAGAAAATCCCCTCCACGCGCGAGTAGTACGGCGCAAGATCCGCATGGCCGATCGGCCAGTCCTCGCCGAAACCATCATGCGTCTTTGCCTTGAATTCGTAGTCGCTCAGTCGGAACGATTGCCGCGACCAGAACAACGACCGACCGCCGAACAACCGCACCCGCACCCAGTTGTAAGGCTGGTTCGTCTTCAAATGTGTATGGAACCTCCTGCTCATCCACCCACACATTCGCGTTGAATCCGTTCGACTGAAATACATGCTCCAGCCGCCCCGGCGGACGAAATCCGCGATACTGAAGCTCGAACGCGGGCTTCTTCTCCGCGTCATGGCTCACATCCGCCACCGGCCCAGCATTCAGCATCAGGCAGCGAATCCCATACTCGGTCAAAATCTTCGCAGCCATTCCCCCGGCATGCCCCGACCCGATAATCAGCACGTCATACGTTTCATTCAGCATCGTTGTAGTGTTTCTTCCCTGTTCCACTCCCGGTTCCCTTGTTCCTCAGCCTGTTCCCCTGTTCCCTGTCCACTGTTCCCTCTCTTACCGCGGATACGAAGGCATCGGATGCCCGGCCTTCGGTGCGGCCTGAACATGCGGCGGCACGTTCGCGCAGGCTGCCTTCTCCAGCGAAACATCCGGCTCGATCGGCGACCAGTAGAGTTCCTACTGTCGTCCTAGGCTCCGCACCCACCTCGGGAACCGCGAACCACGCCTTCGAATTCACCGTCGCCGTGCGAATATCGTCGTGCACAATGTTGATGAAGTCCGCGTGCTGCTGCTCCGGCGGATGGTCGCTCATCCAGGTCCGCAGCCACGGCTTCAGCAACTCATCCACCTGCGCATCGCTCAGCTTCGCAAACTCCACGTTGAATTTCTTCTTGGCTTCCGCATCCAGCCAGTCGAGGCCCTCGCGATACACCAATTTGCGCACATCCGGCGAGTCGCCGATCAGAAAATCCAGAAACATCGGCGTCTGGGCCTTTACGGCGCCCGGCTTTTCCCCCATCGGCGGCATCAGCACGTCGCTCAGCCGCGTCAGCGTGGCCATCTGTTGCGGCGAAAAGAAACGCAGCTCGGCTAGAGCCACCTGGTCAGCAGCCTCGACGTGTGGAATCGGCGTCTTCGAGTTGAACCCCAGCAGCCAGGGCGTAGGCGCCGGCAGCGGCGGAGCAGGATTGGCGGCCTGTTGACTCAATAGCAACTTGGGAGCAGCGCCGACAGCAATTACGGCGCGAACAAAATCACGGCGCAGCATCGATCCTCCAGGGGACTACATCAAGCTAATGCGCCAGTCTGCACCTCGTCCAGAGCATTCGCAGTCGGCTAGAGTCAGACTCCTGAGATCACGGGCCAGCCGCCAGTTGTCTTTCCGATGTCTTTACGACCCAGGCGGGATGCGATGCCGAAGGCGCGGTAGGCTCACGCCAGTCTATCGCTGTGGCTTTGGCAATGATCCGCTCTGCCCCGGTCCCGCAGGCGGCTTCGCCGGCGGCGGAGCGCCGGAATCATCCGCATCCTCCTCGCAGCTGTGGCCCTTCACCGCGTACGCCGTCTTCGCGCCGCGCTCGGCCGCCAGCCGCGTGTCCTGCTGTCCATCGCGCGCCGCCAGCGCCGCTTGATACTCCGTAACGGCCTGATCGCGCTTGCAGTCCAGATCCAGCATCCGACCCAGATAGATGTGCGACCACGCCAGCAGCCGCGGATCCTTGCTCGTCGCAATCGTCTTCTGGAAATCATCGATCGCCACGTCAGGGTGTCCGGTTGCGATAGCCACGCGCGCCAGGATAAAGTTCGCGCGCGCCTCCTGCGCAACGGCATCCAGAGTGTCGGAGCGATCGGCCAGCGCAGCGTGCGCCATGGCGCCGGCGGTAGCATAGTCACCTTGCGCGAGCTTGGCTTCGGCCAGATCAAGGCCGGAAAGTACGCGTGGTTTGCTGCGCGTCAGCACGTCGCCGTCAGCCTGCTTGTCAAACTCTGTCTGCCGCGCGCGATGCACCTGCTGCTGGATATCCATGCCGTAAACCATCTCGCCAATCGTGTCGCGAAGGCTGGCAGGATCCTTTTCGAACTGGATCAACTGTTCGAAGAAGTATTGCGTCAGCACAAAACCCTGCGTCATGTCATGCTGCACCGCTGCTGCGCGCACTGTTTCCATCTTCTGCAGAGTCAGTTGGCGCTCGTGCTCATAACGCGGCAGATCGGAGCGCTCCACGCCTGCGGGAATTTTGTACTCTGGGATGCCCGTGTCCATGGTGCGCGCTTCGATTGCCTTGATCAGGCACTCAACCACCAGCGCCACCGTATCGGAGCGATAGCGGAATTCAAGAGGAGCATCCTTCACCTCCTTCAGAATAGGCTGCATCCGGTCAATCGCGTTCGAGCGCGAATACAAGAGCGGCTCGATGATGTAGTGCAGGTAGGTGTGGCGCACGTCATTCATCGGGATCGTGCCGTTCACCGGAGACACCACCACCACATAATCGGTTCCGTAGATGCGCGCGTTCACCAGCTTCGGAGACAGCTGCGGCTCGATCACCACTACGAAGCGCCGCCCCTCGTAGGTTGTGGCCGGCATCTTCAGATAGAGGTTGGTCGATACGATCATTTTCGACAGCGGATCGTGCAGGCGATCAGTCTCTTCGTCGTATGTGTGATGCAATGCCAGCCAGATGCCGTGAAGATCGACAGCCTGCACAAAGTCGCGCAGCAGCGGCACAATCTCCACCACCTGCGTCGAGTCCGGCGGCATCTCCGTCAATTCCACGGTGGTTTCAAGCGCCGGGGGCGGGCTGAGATAGAGGGCCAGCGAAATGTATTGCGAGATATCGTGCTGCGACCCGGTGAGCCGGTGCTGCGCAATGTACAGGCAGACCTTGTCGCGTTTGGCGCGCGCATCTTCGCTCTTCGCCAGCACGTCGTTGATCTCATCGCGAACACGTTTGCGAACCGGCGCGCTTTCTTCCAACCCCTCGTCGTACCCGCAGATGTTCAAAGCCGCAGCCATCAGAAACACCTGACTCGAACTCACCAGCGAAATCGTAGGACCCGCCGGATCGACAAGCGAAGGCGCCTTTTCCTGAATCGGCTGGGACGATGAACTTTGCCGCTCAGCCTGGGGACCGCTGCTGGAAGACTGGGCTCCGGCCTGCATAGCGGCAAGAGCAAATAGAGCGGCAGGAAGAATGATTGCGATTCTGCGAAACGGGCTATACGGCATCAAAAAAGGACCTTGCCAGAAGTCTACGGCATTTCATCGGTTTCCCGCTGCGACCGGGCATGCGGGCTGCAGCAGTTCAGGCATCGCCGGTTCGCCGCGATGAGCGAGCGTTCTGCAAATGTGATGGTTAGACGCAGAGAACGCATGAAAAGAAAGGCCCTCACCTATCAGGTGAAGGCCCCTACTCTCCACTTCGCCGATACTATCCGCGAACCGAAACGCCTGAGAACGACAATACGGCGAGACCGCGCACCGGCTGGCCGAAGAAGCGTGCCGGCTCAAAATGGCTCCACAACAGCAGGTTCTCAACCTGCGACCGGGTGGCCTCATCTACCGGACCGGAGACGATGCGATAGTCATACACCTGGCCCTGCCCGTTAATGTAGGCCTCAACGACCACAGGCCCACCCGCCTCGCGGATCTGGTCATTGCTGCTGACCGCGGAGGAGAGATACAGAAAGCGCGGCGAGGTGGCCATACCCAGGGGTTCGTCTTCACCGCGCGCTACCTCGGGCCGCGTAAACATCCCCACCAGCACGGTGACAGTGCCCAGCAAAAGCACGGCGCTGGCAAACCCAGCCGCCGCCTGCAAAAGGAATGGTCCAACAGTGTTCTCCCACGCCAGCTTCCACGTCTGCAAGACACTCTTGCGGCTGCGTGCGCGTTCCTGGCTTACAGCTACACGAATGCGCAGCAGAAGATCTGGCGGTTGCGGAACCGGGCCCAGTGCCGCCAGCGACATTTGTGTCTGCTTCAAAGCCTTCCACTCGCCGGCGCAATCCCCGCATGTATCGAGATGGGCAGCGATTTCCTGCATCTCGTATCCGGTCAACCGGCCGTCAAGATACTCCGAAAACTTCAATTGGATGGAGCTGCAGCTGCTCATTGCGTCTCCCCTCCCAGGGAGATCTCAATCCCGGCAGGCATCATCGTCTTCCTGCCCGGTTGAGACTCCGTAAGAATGGCCCTCAGAAGCGCTCGACCGCGAACGAGTCTCGATTTCACCGTCCCAAGATTCACACCCTGAATCTCAGCCACTTCCTCGTAAACAAATCCCTCGATATCCCGGAGGATGAGCGTCGTGCGAAACGGCTCCGACACCTGGTTCAGGGCTTCTTCAACGCGAGTCCTGTTTTGCGCGTGCACTGCCATGTCAAAGGGCGATTCGGCAGGATCGATCAGCATCTCCTTGAGCTTGATTGGCACACCGGAACAGCTCTCCGTCATATCCTGCTCGATCGGAATCTCCTGCTGTTTGTGCCGCATCCACCAGCGCCGCTGGTTCGAAGCTTCATGCAGTGCAATGCGATAGATCCAGGTACGCAACGAAGACTCCCCATGGAAGCGCCCCACTCCGCGGAATACTTTTACGAAGACTTCCTGGGTCATGTCCGCGGCGTCGGCGCGGTCGTGCAGCATCCGCGCAAGAAGCGAATAAATCGGCTGGTGATAGTGCGCAATCAGCCAGGCAAAGGCCTCTTCAGAGCCCGCCTGAAGCTCCGCGATCAGTGCGGCTTCCTCTGATCGAAGTGAAAGCGCGCTCGCTAAATTCCCCATGGTGAGATCCGCCTGCAATACAGTTCCCCCCACGTTATCGCATCCGCGGCACATTTGGCATATTCGAAATATCGACTTATTGCCAACTGTGCCAGTTGCCATGGCCACTCGCCCCCAAATCAATCCACTGGGATGCCAGGCCATTGCGCGCGCGGGGAGCTAAGCACGAGTGCTCCAGGCGCCTATTGTCTTAGACACCACTACCCCCCTAAAGTGTTCCCGGTCACGGATGTAATTTGATGTAGATGCCGGATTCTGGAGCGCTTAGGTTGTGAATACGATCCGTTTGCCGCTTTCCTTGCGATTCCAGGCCGACTCCACCTCGGCCAACGGAAGCGCCTCCGTCGCAACCTTGAGAGAACCTGCCACAGCAAGTTCGAAAAGCGTCGGAATGGCGCCGAGCACACGCTCAAGCGGCACCGAGCCAAACCCGCTGCCCATCAGCGTCAGATCGATACTGCGCAGCGTGGCTCCTGGGAGCATGATGGACTTTCCGGCGCTTTCACCCACCTCCACCAGGCGCGTCGATCGACCAGCGTTCGGATCGAATCCCCTGGCGAGCGCTTCCAAAAAAAGTTCGGTAGGGCGTCCCCACAAGTAGTCGATCACAACGTCGATTCCCTTCCCGGCTTCGACGGCGAATGCGTCACGAACTGCATCGTCGCCCTGCGCCAGGGAAACCACGCCGTCGAGATTCTCTGATGCCAGCGCGTCAAGATTCCGCCCTGCAGCGATGATGCGTTTGGCCCCGAGGTGCCGGGCCACCTGGATTGCCAACTGACCAGCCACGCCCGTCGCGCCAAGGATCAGAACCGATTCACCTTTAGCCAATCCGGCACGATCCTTGATCGACAGCCACGCCGACATGCCGGGATTGGCGATCGCTGCGGCCTGAACATCATCAATTTTGTCCGGCAAAGGGATGCACATCGACCGGCGGACGACCGTCCACTCCGCCATCGATCCAAACGGCGTTCGCGAAAATCCGAAGAGCACGCGGCTCCCGTCCAATACCCCGACCCCATCCACGCCCGGAATCAGCGGTACCACTCCATCGCTGGAGTAGTGCGATCCGCTTGCGCGTGCTTTCACGATCGGGTGCAGGCCGGCGGCTCGAACATGGATAAGAACCTCACCCTCGGCGACCGTCGGCTCCGCGAAATCCTGATACCGAGGTGGTTGACCAAGCACGTTGACGACTGCAGCCCTCACGTTGCAACCTCCGACATGTTCTCAGCGGTCATCCCAGGCCTGCTGTTGTGTCCGCCATGAACTACAGATTATAAGGAAGCGTCTGCGAGGCTATGTCCGGACTTCGCGTGTTTGACGAATCCCCGCTAAGCAGAGACAATAGAAGAGTTGCATCCCTCCGTGTGGGCCTGTGGCGCAGCTGGGAGCGCGCTTCCATGGCATGGAAGAGGTCATCGGTTCGATCCCGATCAGGTCCACCAATCCGTTCAATAATCTAGACTCGGCGAGCGTTCAGATGCTGAACGTTTGTCTCGTAAGGGGCCAAACTGTGGATCAGTCAGTCGGAGATCATTCCGCAATATTGCAGTGCAGCGGGGTATCGCCCGGCGCCTGGAGTCACGCATCCGAAAACCGAGGCCCTGATATCGACAGCCGATTGAGGCACGCGTGAAAACGTCGTTGAGACGCTTTACGAAAGAAGGGCCGGCGTCACGCCAGCCCTCTGATTTCGACGAGATTTGGGGCGACCTTGAGCAGTGGCGTCTAGAAGTTTATTTCTGCTCCCAGCCACACCACCCGGTTCCCAGGGTCCGGTCCAAAGAAGCCCCCCGGTGAGGCGGTGCCGGTGATGACTCCGAAGTTGTTATTGGTTCCGGTGCTGCACAACTGGCCGCTGCCTCCAACCGGTCCGGGCGTTGTAGCACTTCCGGGACAGGACAGGTTAGGGTTGGCGAAGTGTGGCGTATTGGTAAGTCCGAAGGCGTCGCCTCGCACTTGCAATGTGGCCCACTCCCGTATTTTGAAGTCACGTACGACACTCAGGCTGGCGGCGAAAAATTCCGGGCCGCGAAACGCGTTTCGATTGGTGTTCCCATAGTGGGCGGTAGCTGCACTCGTAATCAGCGGGGCGGCAAAAATGGTTGGGTCGAAGAAGTGACATGTGAGGTCGCCCTGTGCACAAGTCACGCCGGTGCGCGGCGGCTTGCCGTTGACCTTGTGAAATTTGCCGACGAGATCGGCCGTCTGGCCAGATCCATTTGCGTTCAGGTTGCCGCTTGCGCCCACGGTGAAAGGCACACCGCTCATCGCGCTGATCAAGGGGTTAACCAGCCATCCGCCGAGGATCTTGCTCCCAAAGCCGCTCTGCAGCCAGGGCTGTCCTTTTCCAAAAGGCAACGCCATCACCCCGAAGATCTCAACGTTGTTGGTCCGGTCGAAGCTCGCCGGCGCATAGTTTTTCTGCCAGAACGCCGGATATGGAAAAGCAAGGGATCCAAGATCTTCATTCTCTGAATAGTTCAGAGCCTTCGACCACGTATAGGCTGCCCCGAGGTTGGAGCCGCCGTCGAACCTGTACATCAGCTTGGTCTGCAACGAATCGTAGCGGCTGTGCTTGAAGGGGTTCAGCTCGTTAATGGTTCCTGTGTAGTTTCCGCCATATTGCTGGCTCAGAATTCCGCCGGCGCTGCCTGTACCCGGAGGAGAGGCGTTCGCATTCATGTTCACCACAGGCCGCACATCATAGGTGCCGACGTAGCCGATGTTGAAGGTAAGATCGTTCCCTACCTGCTGCTCAATCGTCAGGTTATAGGAGTTGATGTAGCCACGATTGAAAGGATTGGGAATGGTCGTAGTGCTGATGCTCTTGGGCAGAGGGATGACACCGCTGCTCAGGTCGGGAAGCGGCGCCAGCGTGAGACCAGTCGCTACCGAGTAACTTCCGCTACCCAACCCTGTGCCGTTCAGGCCAGTCAGGCTTGCCGCAGGAACAAAGTCCGCAGGATTTCGCCGGAACGTTGGTGTCGAGCAGCACGGCCGGATAGGCGTTGCGGAGGACGTGCCAGGAGTACGGATCGGCGCTCATTCCATAGCCGCCGCGAATCACTGTCGTCGGGCGAATGCGATAGGCGATTCCCAATCGCGGCAAGAACTGCCCATAGCCGGTGTCTATACCGTCATCAACTGGAACGCTGCCGTAGCCGCCGATCAATACCTGGCCAGTGCTCAAGTCAAGATAGCGCAGCCCCTTGCCGTTGTCGCTGTATCCAAACGGGTAGTACTCCCAGCGAACACCGTAAGTCAGCGTCAGCTGCGGAGTGATCTGCCAGCGGTCCTGCAAATACCACGCCCATTGGGACCACCGCAACGCAGTCGGGTTGAAGAGCGCTCTCGCCTTGCCGGTGCCGCTGGGCAGGCCGAGAAGGAAATCGGCCCATGAATTAAACCAGCTCGGAGTAGTCCCAACCAAAGCAGTAACGTTGCCATTGAACTCGAAGGAGCCGCGTGGCTGCTGGAACGTGCCGCCCTGGGGCTGGAAGTGGTTAAGCTGCGAATGGTTCCACTCGATGCCGCCGCGCATGGAGTGCCTGCCTCGGTTCCAGCTCAAATTGGCGTTGGTCACCCATTGCTGGTCGCGAAATAGAAATGGGTTGGCAGGTTGGGCATTGCCCAGGTTTGCTGCGTTATTTGTGATCGTGGTGCCCGGCGGCGTTTGACCGGTGGGAAAAATAAATCCTGGATACCCGTAATACAGGCTTGGATCTCCCGTGGTTCCTGCATTGTTCGTTCCAGGAATATTCAGATCATTCAGCCCGTTGGCGGACACGAGATCAAACGTCGATCCAAGCCGCTGCCGCGTGAAACCGAAATTCCAATCAACCAATATATTGGGACTGAAGGCGTGGTTGAGGCCAAGGCCGACGACCTGGACCAGGCCGGGAGCATCACCAAGCTGTCCACCATTGGTGGCGTCTCCAATTGCGGCCCCCAGAAGAGGTGGGTCGAAGACCAGGGTCTGCGAAAAGCTGTAGCGCCCGAAAATGTTGGTGCTCTGGTTTCGAAGATAGGTGATCTTGGCGTCGGCGTTGTTGCGGTTAAACAGGGCGGTTCCGCTGCCGGAGAAGTTGTTCAGGTCGTTGGCCGTTGCGTTTTCCTTCGCGATCTCTGGCGCTAACAACTTGATCATCGCTGCCGCGGCAGGATCAATCCGGTCCGGACAGACTACGTTCAGCACTCCATTGCACGAAATCTGCTGCTTGCCCGCTCCGTGCTGGTCGCCCGTGGTTGGGTCGTAGATGATCGGGCTTCCCGGCAGACCCGTGAAATCGCCCGCAGCCATTGCGGCGGTAGGCAATGTTCGGGTATCAGGTCCCGCCAACTGGCGCTGGGTGGTTCGGTCGAAGTCTCCGAAGAAAAAAAGTTTGTCCTTCTTTATCGGACCGCCGATATCTCCGCCGTATTGATTCTGGTTGTTCCTGTTCTTCTTGGGGAAGATTGTCGGGTCCGTCTGGAAGTAGTTCCTTGCAGCAAAGTTCTGATCCGTGCGAAACCAGTGTCCACCGCCATGAAAACGGTTCGTACCCGACTTGACCTGCACATTCACGGCGGCCCCGCCCGCCATCCCCTGCTCGGAATCGAACGAGTTGGTCACGACTTGGACCGCCTCAATGGCGTCCGCGGGCGGTACGTAGGCCACATTCGCGGGCAGCCACGGATACGCGTCCTGCACGCCGTCTATGCGCGTATTTATGCCCTGATTCGAAAGGCCGTTAATGTTCGTGTTGATGGCCCTCTGCGGATTGCCGGCCAGCGAATTGGTCTCCGCCGTCAGGCCCGCGCCCGGGATAGTGCGAAGCAACGACTGGAAATTTGCCCCCTGAGATCCCATGATCGGTAGATTGTTGATCTGTTGGGACGTAATGTCAGTGTGCACGTCAGCCTTGTCCGTTTGCAGGAGCGGAGCTTCCGTGGTGACGGTTACGCTCTGTGTCGAGCTTGCCACCTTGAGTTGCGCGTCCAACCGGGTCACTTCATTTACGCGCACGACCGCGCCGGCGGTTTCCTGCTTCGAGAAATTCTGCGCGTTGATCGTCACGGTGTAGGTGTCGGCTAATAGCGCCGAGAATCGATAGATCCCGCTCGCGTCAGTGACGGCGGTTGCGCTGGCGCCGGTCTGGCCCGCTAATGCCGTCACTTGAGCACCGACGACCACCCCTCCGCTCTGATCGGTCACCGTGCCGGTTATGGAACCATAAAGCGCCTGAGCGCGAGCCACGTTGTTGGCGGTAAGAATTGCGATCAGGATAGCTGTCACAATTGCGACCGGCACGATCCGCCGGGGATTTGTTCTTCTGGCAAACATGTCTGACCTCCGAAGAGTTATTGCGTGGATGAGCCTTTAGAACTGCGGCTTCTTCCAAATCAGGTTTTCTCTTTTCGTGCCAGGGATGGGGAATCGTACCTGTTTAGTACGTGTGCCGAACTATATGCCGATTTCGCAAAAACTGTCAAGAATAGGAAATCGATTTAGTCTTGGTTTTGCCTAAATATAAGTCAGAGTGGACCAGGTTTCTCTTGAACCGGTACGTTTCCCTGGGGCGAGCCGCAAGCCGCAAGCTCGATCTGATTAACGCTTTCCAAGAGACTTGCGGACCTTTTTCTGCAGACCCGCTTTAGCCAGGTCACTGAAATCTGGATGATCTGGCCAGTGGCGCTGAAACACCAGGGCGGCGGCGCCCCGAAGACGAGCAATTTCCCCCTCATGTGCGGGAAGAATCTTTGGAGATACGCCCGCAACCGTGAATCCGGCTGCCTCTCGCTGGATAATCGGGCCGAAGCGAGGCCACGCTCCCGTGATCTCGCCGGCAACGAGGATCATGCTCGGGGAAAGCCCGGCAATCATCAATCCAAGCCCGCGACCTATCTGCTTTGCTTGCTTTTCAAGTGCCGCTGCAGCGTGGAGATTTCCATCTTCCGCCAGCCGCAGTAAATCGTGAAAGGTGATGTCGCGGGATTTAGGCTGAAACTCGCGATAATACCGGAGAGCGGCACGGCACGAAGCAAACACTTCCCAGCAGCCACGACGACCGCAGGCACAGAGTGGGCCATTCGGATCAATGGGAGCGTGGCCAAACTCGCCCGCGCGACCGCCGTCGCCGGTGATCAGGTGGCCATTGGCGAAGATGCCGGTTCCCACACCTTCCGAGATCGTCACAAGAATGATGTTCCGGATGCCGTCTAGCCGCCCAAACGTGAGCTCGGCGATCAGGCATGCGTTCGCGGCATTCTCCATCTTTACAGGGAGCCGCATCTTCGATTCGATCGCGCCCTTCAGGTCGAAGTCGGGCCAGTGAAGATTGGGAGCGAAGATCAGGCGCTGTGTTGCGGGGTCAACGCGCCCTGGAAGACTGATGCCGATGCCTTTAATCGAAAAGCGCGGTAACGCTTCGCGAACCCGGTGGGCGGCTTCATTGATCAGGCGAGTGGAAGCTGCAGGGTCGGAACTGATCGGCACCTGCGATCGTGATAGAAGCCTGCCGTTCAAATCTACTACGGCAATCGTGGCCAGGTTTGGACGAAGATCAACGGCAATCACGCCAAGTTCTTCATTCAGTCCCACCATCGTCGGGCGGCGCCCGCGAGCTGAGGCGATGACCGACCCCTCGCGCACCCATCTCTCGCGAATTAGCTGCTCGACGATCTGCGACACGGTACTGCGTTGCAACCCCGAGCGTCGGGACAGATCGGCCCGCGAAATCGGCTGATTCTCTCGAATAAATTCGAGAACAATGTCGCGATTAATGGAGCGCGCAGTCTCGCTTGAGGCTCGCTTGACCTCGGTTAGATCAACATGTCCGATACCATTCGAATGCCTTTGCACTGGGCTTTCACTCTCCGGCCGTGCTCGATTGAGCTGCCGAATCTCTTTCGCACACATCCTCTTGCTGGAAGTTTGCAGAATAACTCTAACTCAAAGGATGTAACATTAGCAGCGAAGATTCTACGGTTCTACTATTTAGTATGGAACCCGAAATAAAGGGGATTGGGAGGTCAAAGGCGTGAGTCGATATCCCGGGAGGTATCAATGAGTTCAACAAGACGCGCTTTCATCAAAGGCACTGTTGCCGGAGCCCTTGCATCCGGATTCCCCACCATTGTGCCTCGCAGCGTCTTCGGAGCAACGGCTCCCTCGAATCGAATCAACATAGGCGCGATTGGCGTAGGCAGAATCTCACGTGTGCATGACATGCCGGGCGTAATCAAGTTTACGGGGGTTGCCGGTCGAGACAATCGCATCCTCGCGGTCTGCGATCTCAGCTCAGATCGTGTCGAACTGGGGAAGCAGTTCGTGAACGATGCTTATACGAAGAAGACCGGGAATCCGTACACAGGCACAAAGGGGTACGCCGACTTCAGAGAACTCCTCGCCGACAAGGAGATTGACGCCGTTCTGATCTCCACGCCCGATCATCAACATGCGCGGCTCGCTGTGGCTGCGGTTACAGCCCGCAAAGACGTCTACCTGCAAAAGCCTGCATCGCTGACCATCCGTGAAGGTCGCACCATGGTGGGTCACGTAAAAGCAAGCAAGCAGATTCTGCAGATTGGCTCGCAACAACGCTCTTGGAAGCAATTCGCACGTGCCGTCGAACTGGTAAGGAACGGCCGAATCGGCAAAGTGCAACGTGTTGAAATTGGACTTCCCGGCGATCCCGCTGGCGGCAATCCGGAGCCAATGCCGGTTCCGTCGGGTTTCGATTACGACGCATGGCTTGGCTCAACACCGGAGGTTCCCTACACTCTCGATCGTGTCATGCCCACCAAGGGCTTCGATCGTCCCGGCTGGCTCCGCATGGAACAGTTCGGCGCCGGCATGATCACCGGCTGGGGCGCGCACCACGTCGATACCGCGCATTGGGGCATGGACACGGAACTCACGGGCCCCGTTGAGATCTGGGGGCAGGCTCAGTTCCCCACCGAAGGGCTGTGGGACGTTCACGGTCCCTTTAAGACCTACGGCCTTTATGCGAATGGAGTCGTGATGACGATCTCCGGCGAATTCGAAAACGGCATCAAATGGATTGGCGACAAGGGGTGGATCTTCGTCTGCAGGGATGGGATGACGACACCCACCGCGACATCGAATGACGCGCCGGCGCCAATCATTCCCCTCCGCGCCAGCGACCCCAGGATTCTGGACTCTGTCATCGGGCCCAACGAGTTTCACCCATACACATCCGATGACCAGCATGGAAACTGGCTCGACTGCATTCACTCTCGCAAGGCACCCACTGCGCCGGCAGAGATAGGTCACCGCGCATGCTCTACTTGCTTGCTGCATTGGATCGCGATGAAGACGCAACATCACGTGCACTGGGACCCGGTTTCAGAAATGATCATGGGCGACGACATCGCAGGCAACCTGGTATCTCGCCATCAACGACACCCTTATGAACTCGGTTGATGCGCTCGCTCGAATGTGCAGAGGGCTTCACGCGTTGCCATAGACGGGAACGGCCGCGCCGTGGATCGACTTGGCGAAGTCACTGGATAAGAAAAGAATCACGTTCGCGAGATCCTCTGGCTTCGGCCATGTTTTAAAATCGGCGTCCGGCATTGCCTGCCGGTTTGCGGGCGTATCGATGATGCTCGGAAGAATGGAATTCACCCGCACGCCAGTTCCCTTCGCGTCCGCCGCAAGTGAGTCCATGACGGCCACCGCGGCGGCCTTCGATGCAGCATACGCAGCAGCACCGGCTCCGTGATCGATCGCAGCCTTGGCCGCCACGTTCACGATCGATCCGTGTCCCGCCTTCAGCATGATCGGTAACACCGCGCGGGCCAGCACGAAACCTGACCGCAGATTGAGATCTAACATACGATCAAATACCGTCGTCTCCATATCCCATAGCTTCACGCCACCCGCGTAACCTCCAACGGTATTCACCAGCACGTTCACTGCGCCATGCTGCGCTAGAACCCCATTCAGTAGACCAGCGACAGCAGGAGCATCGATAACATCAACCTGATGCCCTTCCAGGGACGACCGATGCGGACCAGTCAGCTCTAGCAGTGCGCGAAACTCCGCTTCATTGTGATACGTCACGATCACATTTGCGCCCGCTTCCAGGAAGCCAACTGTTACAGCCTTGCCCAGCCCGCCCGTGCCGCCGGCGACCACAACAACCTTGCCTGAAAAGTCGATATTCATGTTGCCTCCACGCCATCGAACCCCAAAATGAAGAGCGCCTCAAAAGCCGTCCTGAAGGAAGGGTACCGCCTTGGACGGCCCTGAGCTTCGTCGATCATCGAATTCCAGGTCATCATCACAGGCCGGCAAAGCCACCCTTGAGCGTGATGTTGACCAGCCCGTGCGGCTAACATGGTTGTCGAGCCAAAACTGCAAAACCATCGGCGCTGAAAACTCGATTTCGCAGAATACCGAAAGTCGAGGGAATCAACCGAAGATGTGTATGATAAACCGCTCGTTTCATCGGTCAGCAACTTCGCAACGACTCGATGGTACGCGGGTGTGACTTACGGAGAACAGATGACGACATCAAGAAGAGATTTCCTGAAAACCACGGCAATCGTGGGTGTGGGTGCAGCCGTAGATGGCGCTTCCGCCTTCGCCCAACCTGCCCGAAATATGGAAACTGGAACATCCGGCCCGCAGGCACGAGCAGGAGAACCAGCCAATGCACTCGAGTACACGCGCGGCGTCGGAATATACCCCGGAGAACCGGGCGCCGATTTCGGCCCTACCCTCATACCCGACACGGCGAATTATCGCAATCTTGCTCTCCTGCGCCCGGCTTATCACTCCAGCAGTTACGACTACAACCTCACCGCCCAGCTCGTAACCGACGGCATGAAAACAGATCGATTGCCGCAGTGGATCGTCGTCTCCGACGTATCTCAAGGTCCGGTGGCTAAAGAGAATCGCGAAGTAATCGTCGACCACGCGCCCATGAATACGATGGAACTCCGTGGGGCTCGCGCGCAGGTGGACATCCAACTCGCAGGCGGCGATGCAGCGCCGGAGATTGATCGCATCCAGCTCTTCGTCGTTTCACCATCCCAGGCATCGGCTTCCGCGCTCACCTTTACGGTCTCTGTTTCTGACGACGGCCGCACATGGAATGTAGTCGGCACTACTTCAGCCCCCAAGCCGGCCTCCACCGCCGGGTATCCGCCCGATTTCTGCCCTCCGAATCACTTCTTCACGCCGTTCATTGCACTCAATTCCGTTAGCCGGAGCCGTTTTTATCGGATCGAGTGCGCAATGGGCTCCGGAAACAACCCCATGTCTGTCTTCAATACGACGTGGAAGCTCGGCCAGGTGGCATTCTTCAAAGGCGAGCAGCGCGTTGAAGTCGGCGGGCCCTACAGTTTCACCAGCGCATGGATGAGCGCGGGATCGGGCGAAGAATGGGTTTATGTTGACCTCGGTTCGCGTTGCGAATTTGACCACGTGAAGCTCTACTGGATTGCCCGCGCCACCGAAGGCTCCGTGCAGGTCTCAGACGACGCAGAAAATTGGCGCGATCTTCAATCGCTTTCCGGCTTGTCAGGCACGATCGACGATTTCAAGCTGCCTGAGCCCGTAAACGGCCGCTATGTGCGCGTCCTGATGAAACGGCCAAGCTCTCCGAATGGTTACATTCTCAGCGAAATCGAAGTACTCGGCCGCGGCGGATTTACGGCCAGACCCAAATCAGCTCCCCAATCGGGTCCAGACCCGAAACTCGTCCTCGCCGGAGGATCGTGGCGCATTCAAAGAGCAAACCTCGTCCAGGATGCAGGTGAAGCCCTGTCAAAGCCTGCCTTCCACGACGCTGACTGGCTGGTCGCTACCGTGCCGGGCACGGTTTTGACTTCGTATTTGAACGTTGGTGCGATTCCCGATCCAAACTTCGGTCAGAATCAACTCCACATCTCCGATTCATTCTTCTACTCCGACTTCTGGTACCGCACAGAGTTCACTGCTCCGGCGAAATCTCCACAGCAATTCGCATGGCTCAACTTCGACGGCATCAACTGGAAGGCAGAAGTATTTCTGAATGGCGAGAAGCTGGGCCGAATCGAAGGCGGCTTCATGCGCGGCCAGTTTGATGTGTCACAGAAGATCCTGCCGGGCCGTGTGAACGCTCTCGCTGTCCGCATTGAAAAGAACGCCACGCCCGGCAGCGCCAAGCAAAAGACGTTTGAGGTCTGCGCTAAAAACGGCGGCGGACTCGGAGCTGACAACCCCACCTATCACGCATCTATTGGTTGGGATTGGATTCCAACCATGCGCGGGCGCGATATTGGCATCTGGGGCGACGTCTCTCTCGCCATCACCGAAGCCGTCACCATCCAAAACCATTTCGTCTCCGCCAAGCTTCCGCTTCCCGATACATCATCCGCCGACCTCACCGTCCAGGCAGATATCGTCAATCACCAGGCTCATCCTTTCAGTGGCACGGTGCATTTTCAGATGGGCGATATTCAAGTTCAGCAGCGCGTAAAGCTCGCC
Organism: uncultured Acidobacteriaceae bacterium; assembly: GCA_963769345.1. Classification (GTDB taxonomy): domain Bacteria; phylum Acidobacteriota; class Terriglobia; order Terriglobales; family Acidobacteriaceae; genus Telmatobacter. Next base: position 333,555 of record CAVYLL010000010.1, on the reverse strand, counting down.
CCCGGAGAGCGGAAGACCATCGCCCTGGATCCGTCCTCTGCTCCTGCGCTCCACCTGAAAGATCCCAAGCTCTGGTGGCCCGTCGGTTACGGCGATCCGCACCTCTACGATGCACAAATCTCCGTGGAAGCCGGCGGAAAGACGATCGACAAGAAGGCCTTCAAGGCAGGCATTCGCCAGATGACCTACAGCGAAGATGGAGGTGATCTGCGCATATGGATCAACGGACGCAGATTCATCGCCCGCGGCGGCAACTGGGGATTCGGCGAATCAATGCTGCGCTATCGTGCGCGCGAATACGATGTCGCGGTTCGCTACCACCGCGAGATGAATTTCACCATGATTCGCAACTGGGTCGGACAGATCGGCGACGACGCATTCTATGAAGCCTGTGACCGTCACGGCGTTGTGGTGTGGCAGGACTTTTGGCTTGCAAATCCGTGGGACGGCCCCGAACCAAACGACAACGAGCTTTTTCTGAAGAACGTGCAGGACCTCGTGCTGCGCATCAGGAATCATCCTTCCGTCGGCCTCTACTGTGGGCGCAATGAGGGCTTCCCTCCTCCGCCGCTCGAGGAGGGGATTCGCAAGACGCTTGTTGATCTGCATCCGGGGCTTCACTACATCCCGAGTTCTGCTGACAAAGTCGTCAGCGGACACGGCCCTTACTGGGCGAATCCTGCGAGCTTCTATTTCGCAGTGGCCGACAAACAGCTGCACAGTGAAATCGGCGCGCCCAACATTCCGTCGCTCGACACCGTGCGCTTGATGATGCCCGAAAAAGCGCTGTGGCCGCAGGCGCTCGATTGGGGCCTGCACGACTTCTGCCTTCAAGGCGCAATGGGCGGTGCCGGTTTCCGCACCATCATCGAGAACAGTTTTGGTGGCGCGACGAATGCCGAAGAGTGGATCAGGCTGGCCCAGTTCGTAAACTACGACACCTACCGCGCCATGTTTGAAGCGCAAAGCAAGTACCGCATGGGCGTGCTGCTGTGGATGAGCCACTCCTGCTGGCCATCATTCGTCTGGCAGACCTATGACTATTTCTTTGAACCGACCGCCGCCTACTATGGATGCAAGAAGGGCTCGGAGCCTCTCCACATTCAGTGGAACTGCGCCGATGAAACCATCGAAGTCGTCAACTACAACGCCGGCAAAGTCACCGGTCTCACGGCATCGGTTGAAATCCTGAACATGGATGGGAAGCGAGTGGACCTGAAGACCGCATCGCTCGATAGCGCCGAAGACTCAACAACAACCTGCATCAACATGAAGTACCCCGTGGGGTTGTCGCCGGTTCACTTCCTGCGCCTGGCACTCAGCCGCGATTCCGATACAATCTCCTCGAACTTCTACCTGCGCGGATTGCGGCAAAACGATTTCCGCGCTATCCGCGAATTGCCTGCGCCCAAACTGGACGCCAAAACTTCCGCGGTGCGAAAAGGAGATCGCTGGGAGTTGACAACGAAACTGCAGAGCACCGGAGCCTCACCCGCCTTGATGGTGCGCGTAAAAGCGGTCCGCGAGAAGACCGGTGATCGAATTCTGCCGGCAATCTACTCCGATAACTACATTGCGCTAATGCCAGGGGAGACTCGCACGATTGTCACCGAGGTAAACGAAGCGGACACCCGCGGCGAAAAACCAACAATCGTCCTGGGCTGACCTGCTCAAAATACCGGAAAAGGCCAGTCGCATTGCTGCGGCTGGCCTTCCATTGCGATGCGATCTTGAGATGGCCGAGATATCAGCGCAAGGTCACAGAATTCCGGCGAATTTATCTGCCACCTCTCGCGCAAGTTCCCTCAAGCCGCGGCTATGCTGGCGGGGTCGTATGCGGTTATCGCGGCGGATGAGGGCGGGGGCAGAAAGTCGTTGACGAAGTTCACCCGCGTCCTGCAAAACCGGCAATGCGCCTCCTGAATCTCGCGACTGTTCTCTTCTGCACCTGCCCACAAAAATGCGCGCAAGCAGTCGGTGCACGTGAGCAGGCATGCCGGACTTCCGCTTCCGTCGTGAATGCGCCGCGCAGTTTGCACCCTTGATGGCTGGCAGGGGCGATAGTTCGTCGGCCGCGCTAACGGTAGAAGCATGAGGTCCGACACCGTGCGCATCAACTCATCGGGATTGCAACGGCACTTGGGATAAAAGGCATCGGCCATCACTCCCGCCCGCGAGAACTCGTTCGTCTCAAATGCGCCGCTGATCGCGATCACTGGAATTGCGGGGAAACGGTGACGCACGACCGACAAAAATTCAGCTCCCGACATGCCGGGCATTTGCAGATCTGAGATGATGAGATCGGGTGTGGAACTGCGAAGCAGGGTGAGAGCTTCAAACCCGTCTGATGCGGTGGAAACTTCGTATCCTTCCTCAGTCAGGATCATAGCCATGAGTTCGCGCATGCATGGCTCATCATCCACAAAAAGGATTGCTGCTTTCGATATATTCTTCACGTTCCCGACCTCGCAAATTAAAAATGGCACCGCAAAATCAAAATGGCGAGATGGCTTTAGATAAAAATAAGGTGCGGGACCACAGCAAGATCCACCTGAACAATCAGATGCGCCGGCCCGGCCGCTGGGATGTCCGCTCCTTCAGAAGACTTAGGCAAGCCGTCTTCGGTCTCGTCTCGCTCCCGTCCGAATCCGCTTGGCGCGCATATTATGATTGCCCCATGCCGATCCGACATTCAGATGTTCTCGCGCGTGCGGCGGCGATCGCCTGCCTGATGATAGCGGCCTCAGGCCATGCCCAGGCACCCGTATCGCACTCTCCGCTCGACGAATTCCGTCCGCAATTCGAAGCGGTGCTGAAGCAACATGGGGTCGTGGGAGGTGGATTCGCGCTTGTGCGCGGCCAGGGGCCGGCTCAGACCCTTGCATTTGGCCAGGCTCGACGCGATACGCACCAGCAGATCGACGACGCAACCACGTACAACTGGGCCTCGATCACCAAGACCATGACAGCCATCGCGATCCTCCAGCTTCGCGACCGCGGCAAGCTCTCGCTTGACGATCCCGCAGTTCGCTACGTACCTGAACTGCGTGAGGTGCACGATTCATTCGGCACCATTGACGCAATCACCGTCCGACATCTGCTTTCGCACAGTGCGGGATTCCGAAATCCAACCTGGCCGTGGGATTGCGATGACGCTTCCAACTGCGACTGGCAGCCTTTCGAGCCAACCCGATGGTCGCAGGTCGCTGCAATGCTGCCGTACACGCACGTGGCCTTCGCGCCCGGTACGCGATGGAGCTATTCCAACCTTGGCTACGTTTTTCTCGGCCAGATCATCGAGCGTCTCAGCGGCGACGACTTTGAAGTCTATATCGACAAGAACATTCTCAAGCCCCTTGGCATGACGAACAGCTACTTCGACGTTGCCCCGTATTTCCTTGAGCCGCACGTTGCCGCCAGCTATCTTCGCGCCGGCGCAAAGCTCACACCGCAGCCTTTCAATTACGACACGGGCATCACGACATCCAACAGCGGGCTCAAAGCGCCGATCACCGACATGGCAAAATACCTGCGCTTCCTCATCGGCGATCCCGCCAACTCCCTCTATGAAATTGTGTTGAAGCGCAGTTCGCTCGAAGAAGCGTGGACGGGTGTGCTACCCGCAACCGAGCCGGGCCAGGCGGCGACCGCATACACAGCGGGCCCTCACGGGTCGCAGCCGAAAATGGGCCTTGGATTCTTCGTTGTCGAGACCGGCGGCCACCGCTACATCTATCACGACGGCGACCAGGGCGGCTTTTCGTCGGAACTGCTGATCGACCCTGCAGACCGCTGCGCCAGCATTCTCGCGGTGAATACGACGGATACCGGTGCGCCCGCTCCCACGCCAGAGTTGCATCCGCAATCGAACACCGAGCCGGACGCAAAAACCGACCTGCGCCAGACGCTCCGGACCGTCCTCATCGAACAGGTCTTTCCGTCAGCGAATTGACCGCTCCACAAAGCTGAAAGTGCACGCCTCGATTCAGTCTCGTAACAATGGACATGATCCAGCCCTGTAACAAGAGCATGTTCCAGTCTTGTAACACAGGACATGATCCAGTCTTGTAACAGGTGCATGATAAGTCTTGTAACAGGGCATGACTTTAGTCGTGCCGAAAAAGCCGGGAAAAAGCGGGGGCTTTAGCCCCTGAGGCTACGTTGTGACTTCCCGGACATCATTTAAGGATCTACGGCTCTAGTCTGAACCTTTGCCGATGTCCATCCCCGGAGAAATCGGGTTGCGCTCATCGATATACTCATCAATCGTCTTTTGCAGAAGGCCCTGAGCCTCAAGAATGAACTCAACCGCGTCCCGACCGGCGCCATACCCGCCCGCATTCGGCGTCACGTAGTGTGCCTCGTCCTTAACCTGCTGCCGCGCATTGGCCACGGCAACCGCAAACCCGCACTCCCGCATCACCGGAAGATCGATCACGTCATCGCCAACATAAGCAATCTCTTCGAGCGTCACGCCTTCCTTCGTCATGATCTCGCGCACTGCCTGCATCTTGAACGCCTGCCCCATGTAGACAAATTCCAGCTTCAGATCACGCGCTCGCGTGGCCACGGTCTCGCTGATGCGTTTCGTGATCACACCGCATTTCATGCCGCCAAGTCGCGCCAATGAAATCGCAGTGCCATCGTGCGCGCTGTAGCCCTTCGCTTCCATCATGGTCGTCGAGTGAACTCCGAAGCCGACTTGACCTTCGTGCTTTGAAAGGTGCGACTGCGTGTCTGCGCTGCTCGATGCCGGGTTGGGAGCGGGAACAAGCCAGATAGTGCCATCGGTCAGTACACCGTCCACGTCGAAGAGAATAATCTTGATGCGGCGAGCGCGATCTTGGGCGGTCAAAGTCATGCTTCGATTCTAAATGTGAGCTTTTGGGTGAAACCGTGGACCCAAACCCGCCACAGCACCGAATGGCGTCTGAGACAATGCGGAAATGGAAGAGAACGATCCCCCGGCGCCGCCGCCCCCTGTGCCAGGCCTCGATCCGGAGGACTACTACTTCGATGGCCCCTACATGGTCTTTACCGCTGCTTACCTTCTGAAGCGCGGCACGTGCTGCGGATCGGGCTGCCGGCACTGCCCTTATCGCGGCACAGATCGTGATCGAAATTCTCCGGCCTGACGTCTACCGCTCAGATTTCATCCTGAACGACCCCTTCTCCAGAAGAATCATCGGCGTCCGCCTCGATTGTCAGCACGTCGTGATCTTCCACCCCGTCTTCCTCAGCTTCGCTCGTGGGCGCCCCACCCGATTGCTCCCCTGCGCCAGGTTTAGCCCCGTCATCTTCCTTCTGCCCCGCCGCTGCCTGCTCCAGGATGAACAACACAACGCGGGCAAAATCCTCCGGCTCCAGCGGATACCCTGATCCCGACGCACCCTCCGGCGCGATCTCCCAGCGATGATGAAGGCCACTCCTCACCAGTCCCGGTTGGATGCAGGAGACCAGTACCTCCCCGTCGCCTAGCTCCGCTATCAGTGCGTCTGAGAGCACTTCAATCGCGCGCTGGGTCGCAGCATAGGCAGTTGGCCGCGAACTGCTGCCAAGGACGCTGGAGACATTCACCAGGTGCCCAGCCCCCTCGGAGACAAAGTGCTTCACAAACACATATGCAAAGCGGAAAGAACCCTCTACATTGACGCGAACCATGCTGCTGAGACGCTCAATGTCAACCGTCTCGATAATTCCCGCTTCAAAGAGGGCTCCATTATTGAAACAGATATCGCACCGCCCAAAGCGGTCGAGCGCCGCATAGAGCAACGTCTCAGGCAGGGATTCATCGCTGAGGTTGCCTTCAATTACCGTGCAGGGGCCCTTGAGCTGTGAAGCCAGTGCACTCAGTTTTTCCATCGAGGGTGCAGTCAGCACGAGCGAATAGCCTGCCCGGGAAAGAGCCCGCGCAACGGCCGCGCCTACCCCTCCCGTCGCTCCCGTAATCACCGCAACACGCCCTGGATTGCCGCCCGCCATTTCACCTCTCCGCTTCAGAATACGCGGATTGGTCCAGCAGAACTGTTGCGGGATTTGAGTCTACTTCTGGCCCGACACGCCCGAACCCGACGCACTGGCGACCGGCTCAGTGGGAGTAGCAGTCGTGGCAGGTTCGCGCACCAGCACGGCGAATCGCGGAAAAGCGAAGCTGCCGCCGGCGTCGTCAATCACGTTCAGCTGGCACACGTAGGGCCCGGGCTTCAGCCCGGCAAGCGGCACATCCAGCTCGACGGCAACCGCATCCCGCCCTTCCACGTTCACAGCTTTCGCCTGTACCAGCGGAGTCTCGTAGACCTTGGTCGCGCCCTGGATCAGTTGGAGACTGCTGAGCAGGTTGATGCCGGCCTTCGTTCCCTTGGGCTGCCCCTCTGCCGGCTTCTCCCGCGTCGGTCCATACACCTCGTACAGCAAGTAAAGATGTTGATCCTGGCGGAATACGTGGCTGATGTTCGGAACGTACTCCTCGCCTCCCCTGATTAGAGGCGAACTCTTCTTACTCGGCTGCCGCAGTGAAGCCAGCACAATGGAACTCATCTTCAGCGGCTGCTTCTTCATGTCCGGCAGCGTGATGTCAGCCTCGAACGAACCCATGCGGCCTGTCTGGTTCTCTCGCACCACGAACTTCAAGTGATATTTGCCCGGCGGCAGGTTGAAGCTCGTCGTGTATTCGATATTCTTCTGCCTCGCCTGCAAGGCCGGATCGAGATTCAGCTTCACCGTCTCTCGCGCATTGCCGATTGGCCGTTTCACCTCGTCAATCACTTCGCCAATAATGTCGAGCGTTGCCTTGTCCTTGTCGCCGCCCTTCACAAACGGAATCTGGGAACCAGGCACGATCAGCGAAACCGGCACGAAGAATCGATTCTCATCGAGCCGGAAATACATCGCATCCAGATAAACAGCCACGTCGGTGGCCGGCAAATCGCTCGTCAGTTGCTCGTCCAGTTCGCGCTCGCGATCCTCTCGGCCAGAATGCTTAAAATCGGCAGGCGCATAGTAGCCCGGTCGGTAGTCCAGCTTCACGCCTGGCCGATTGATCTTAATGGTCAGCTTCCGATACTTGCCATCCCGTGCCGGATTTGTCGAATGAAACCCGATTGCATAATAGGCCGACGTATCGCGCTGCACCTGCGCAAACGCCGGAGCGAAATCGTTCGAATCAAAGAAAGCCTTGCCGCCAGTATCCGAACTCAGCGTTGCCATCACTTCCTGCGTAGCAAAGTTGGCGTTCATGTTGTTCGTAAGCGCCGCGCCATTGAATGCCCCGGATCCGCGAGTGCTTCCCGTCGATGCATCGCCAAGTGGCGAGATGGCCTGCAGACCGCGCGTGTCCACGCTATAAATCGAAAGATTCGCACGGACCGCCGAATTGATGGCCGCACGCAATGACGCCTGGTTCTCGATTCCGTCCCGCGAAATACCGCCCGAGAAATACAGCAGCGATTTCTTTTCCGTGATCTTCTCGAGTGACTTTGATATGGCACGCAGCGCGAACAATTCACGATCCGTATTCAAATCGTTGTACTCGCTCTCGTCGGGCGTGTAGCCCGTCGTATCCTCCACCTGGTTGGTGTTTGCCGTAGCGCCCTGCGCGAACCCCTGCCCCTCGGTCCCGTTGTAGATCCCCACTTCGTTCGCCAGCGCGGCTTTGTCAGACGTAAAGTCCTGATCCACCTTCAGCGTCTGATCCAGCGAAACCAGCGCAACCAGGTCTGCGGGCTGCATCTTGTTCGTCAGAAAATCCCGAGCCGCTTTCACGCAGCGATCCAGGTCCTCCGGCTGCATCGACGTCAAATCGAAAAACATTACAATCAGCCGATGGTTGCGCAGATCTTCGGGCTTTGCGACAACTGCGGCCTTTGTTCCCGGCCCATTCACACCCATTGCCAATCCGCTGATGGTCGCTTCGTTCAACGGTGTTGCCATGTCGACAGTCTGGAAATCAAACGACGAAATCTGCTGCGTCTTTCCATTTTCTGAGACAGTGAAGTCACTCTGCTTCAGTCCCCGCACAAATTCGCCAGTCTTCGCATCCCGCACCACAACGTTGGTCAATACCAGCTCGGCATTTGCCTTGAGTACATAGTTGTTTTGCTGCGTCGCGCTGGCGTCCTGCGCCGCCGCAATCGGGCGCGGCCGGTAACGCAAGCGCGCACATCGCGACAACCGCAACCGCCTTTTCCACCCAATTCGCCATCAGAACCGGAACCTCGAGGTGAATTGGAACGACCGCATCGCAGCTGCGGAAGTCACTTGCCCAAACGTAGGCGACGCCACGTTGGTGTCGATGCCCGCGTACTGCACCGTATTGAAGACGTTGTTGATGGTGGCGCGAATCTCCAGGCTGCGCGTCTCGCCAAGTTGCATCGTCTTCGACAAGGACATGTTGTTCTGCACAATTCCAGGGCCCTTGAAATAGCTGCGTGGCGTGTTTCCAAATACACCGCATGGATAAGGATTGTCCGGAGGATTTGCGGGCTCAACAAATGCCGCCGGATTGAACCACTGCCTCCCCGTACTCAAATTCAACGGCGTACCGGTTAGATTTGGCCGGAACGTGCCTGACGTTCCGCACGCAACGCTGGTGGTTCCTGCTTGAAAAATCGGCGTCAGCGGCATGCCGGTCGCAAACGTGAAGGTGCCCGAAACCGAGAATCCCTCCAGAATATGCGCGCCGGTCCCTGTCGTTACCCAGCGCTTATCCTGCCCGAAAGGCAATTCGTACAAATAATTCCCGCTCACTTTATGCCTGACGTCGATGCTTGAATTCCCTTCCTCATCCTGCAGATCCGTCCAATCCTGTGCGCCGACTCCGCCCACGCCACCCACGATGCCCGCATTGTCGATCGCATGCGAGTACTGATAATTGGCGCCCACCGCAACTCCGTTCGAAAGCCGCTTATTCAGGCGCAGCGTGCCCGCATTGAATTTGTAAAACGCTATTCCCTGTTCATAACGAAAGAGCAGATTCGACGGATCGGTATCAGGGCTCGCTTCGAGCGCACGGGGAGCAGTAACGATATCCAGATGGTTCCCCTTCGACCCGTTGTAGCCGAGATTCATTACTACGCCCCACGGCAATGTCTTCTGGACATCGAGATTCCATGTCTGCACATACGGCAGATGAAAGTGCGGATCGAGAGAGTAATTTCCCACCGTCGCCGGGGCCGGAAATCCTTGTGCGAGCGTCAGGCACGAGTCGGTTTGCACGCACGCCGCAGTCGGCGCGCCCGTTGAGGTGATCTCCTGGTTGGTCTGCTGATTCGAAAACGGCGGCTGATGAGCCATCGTTGTCGCGAATGTCGCATAGGAGCCGACCGTATAATTTATCCCGAATCCAGCGCGGATCACAGTCTGCTTCAGCTTTGGCGTTCTCCACGCAATTCCCACGCGCGGCGCAAATGCCTTCGTGAACGGATACACCAGCGAAGCCGGTAGTCCCGCTTGTCCCGATTGCACCTGCGTCTGCAAAGTGAACGCTCCTGCCGGATTCGTCAGAACCTCAGCCAGCCGTCCGTACTTTTCTGTGTATGGCGCAAAGAATTCATAACGCAAGCCGTAGTTCACCGAAAGGCTGGGCAACCAGCGCCAATCGTCCTGCGCAAAGCCGTCAAGCACGTTGTCGCGCAGGTAGGTCTTGTTAACCGCGGAATTGAGCGCGGTCTGCTGCGGAAGTCCGAGCAGAAAATCCGCAACCGATAAACCTGTGTTTGGGTCGCTTGCAGCGTCCTGCGTGAACAGCCCGGTAAACGCAAAGGTTCCGGTTGCGTTCGAACTCGAGAGAAAGTCGTTGTGCACCCGCCGATAGTCACCGCCGAAACGCATGTTGTGTTTGCCATGAATCCAGCTGAAGACCTCGGAAAAAGAAAGAGTCTGTGCGATTGCGGCCCTTGGCTGCTGTTCGTTCATGCCGGCAAGGTTGCTCAACACAATACTCGGCAATCCATAATTCAGCGCTGTCGAATTCAGCGGCGCATTGTTCGGTCCCAGAATTCCAAGCTGCGTCTCGATATCCGTCCCATTGGTGAAGAAGTTGGTCACATTGGTGTCTGACCGATTCCAGTTCACATTGAACACGTTTGTAAATTTGTGATACCCCACCGTGTAGCCCGCCTGCAACGAGTTCGAACTGGACGACGTCTTGCCGCCCAGTTGCGGAAAGATATTCACGTTGTCTGAGGCCGAGTGGCTCCAGTTGTAATTCGCGTTCACGCTTTGCCGCAGCCCCTGGTTCTGCTGCGCACGCCGCTCCGCCCACCTCCGCCGCCTCCGCGCCCGCCACCCATGCCGAACGGCGACGCGTTCGCACCGATGCTGCGCATATAGCGGATACCGGCTTGCGTCGTGTTGGATTGCGCCGTCGTAAGCAGGTGATAGTTCTGAACCGCATTCGGAATATTCGGTTCCGGATAGAACGGCTGACAATTCGTCCCGCTGGAAATCGGATTCGGACATGTGAGCAGCGCCCTGGCTTGCGATGAAATGCGCGCCGAAGGAATCACATTCAGAACACCGCCCGAAGTGAACTGTTGCTGCGTGGTCGGATCAAAAATCGTCGGCAGACCGGCAGCCGAAAAATCTCCCGCTCGTTCAGCGTCGGTCGGCACCGTCGCATAGTCGTCCACCGGATTGGAACTCCTCGATCCCGACAGGGTGAGAAACACCGTGTCCTTGCCGCTGGGTTTTGTCAGTTTCGGAATATAGGGAGCGCTCATGAACGTGAGCCCGAATCGATTCGTGCCCGAGGCCGGCTGTTCTTGCGGCTGCCCGTACAGGCTGAAAGGCTGAGCATTCAACGCCGAGTTGCTGCCCATCCAGAAAATTGCGCCGTGAGGCTGCCCCGGATTGAAGCCGCGAAAGTTTCCGCGCCCCCCTCCTCCGCGTCCACCGCCCCCAAACCCACCCCCGAATCCTCCAAACCCACCGCCGCCGCCCGGCCCAAATCCTCCGCCTCCAAACAGTCCTCCGCCGTTCGCGCCGTCGACATTCATGCCACCCTGCGCGCGCATCGTCTCCATCGCATCGCGCAGCCGATCCATGTCAACACCCGCCATCGGACTCACCGAGCCCGACTGCCCGCTGATCGCAACCGATTGATCGCTGAAATCCGAATTTCCCGCAATCGAAGGCAACGCCGCGCCACTCGCACCCGTTGTCCCGCCCTGCGTCTCGGTGTCACCGGCCAGCGCACTCACCAGGTTCAGAGCCTGCGCACCATTACCCGCCAGCTGCCGAATCGCCTGCGAAGCTTGCCCCGTTTGCGCATCTTCGCGTTGTTGCTGCTGGGCCGCCCGCGAGGCAAGCATCAGTTGAAAATCGGCCACATGGTCGCGGCTTGAGGCGTTCAGTACCGCTTCCTGCGCACCCTGCGCAAACGCTGCAAATTGAGTTCGAATCACGTACCGCCCGTTCTGCGGAATTGTGAGGGACCACGCACCGGTCAAGTCGGTCGTAGTCGAGTAGCGTTTGCCCGTGAGCGTGTTCTGAGCGGTAACGGTGACGCCGGGAAGCGGTATCGTGCCACTCTTTACATGCCCGTGGAGTATGCCGCCGATAGCTGTGGATTGTGCGTCAGGAGCGTTCGGCACAGCCGCCGCGTTCGGCGCAACCGGCGCAGCGGGATCGACTACAGAAGCCGGAGCTTGCACAGGAGCCGTGGATTGAGCCCATGCACCGATGCCAGCGAGTGCGCACGCTGCCGCGGCAATAGCCCCTCGTAATACTCGCTTCATCCATGCTCCCGCACTCGAACCTATACTCAGACAGACGAACATCGAGCCATGAAGGTTGACGTCGAGACTATCCGGCGTGTCTCTGCCCGTTTCTACCGCCTTTTACCGGGCAACCTCAAAAAAACAGCTTCCCACGGCAAAGCTGCTGTTTACCATTTGGTTTACATGCAGGTTACCATCGGAGTTTTCAACATCGATTTCCGCTTGCGCTCTCCGAGATAGCATGTTTACTCTTACGCCAATAACTCAGTGGTAGCTACCGTGGGCTTCTCCCCAGCACGGGAAGCGGGAAAGGCATTGGCGTGATGAAGATCGGCACCACCATTCGCGCGCACCGGCTGCAAAAGGGGCTCTCCCAGGGCGACATTGAAAAGAAAACAGGCCTGTTGCGCTGCTACCTTTCGCGCGTTGAGAACGGCCACACAGTTCCCTCGCTCGACACACTCTCAAAAATCGCACTCGCGCTTGACTTGCCCATCGCCCAGTTTTTCGCCGAAGACTCTCTCGGTGGCGCGGTAAACACGCAGCACCTCACCGACGACGAACTGCGTTTCCTCACACAGATTCGCCGCTATTCGACAAACCTGAACGACAGCGACCGCAAACTGCTGCTCGCCATGGTCAAAAAGTTCGCTTCCACGGCAGTGCGGTAATTCGGATTTCAGCCCACGCGGGGCTTCGGGCTTCATGGCCAGTGACGCACCAAGGCCCCGTTACCGTTACACATCGTTTCCCAAATGGAAGATCGGCTCGGCTCCCTGTGCGCCCGCGAGCAGCGCCTGCTCCTCGTGGGGTCTCCAGCGGCTTGTAGTTCTGCGCCACATCCATCGCCAGCCTGAAATAGCGTTCATCCCCCGGCGGAATCGCCGCCGTAATCGGATGCCCCAGTGTCCAGCGCAACCCCATTGACGCCTCATCCGGAAACCCCGCCGGCTTGTACCAGCACTTTGGCTCGGGATGGTCTTTCTTCTCGTCCTCCGGCCACACTGACTTCGCCATGCCCTTCAGCGCCAGGATCCCCATCTTCTTCTCCTGCGCCTTCTTCAGAATCTGCGGCCCAAATCCCGCCTGCGTAAAGAGAACAAAGTTCAGCGGAAACAGAATCGTGTCGAAGTCATACCGATCCATCGCCGCGACGGCCGTTTCGGCCGAATGCACGCTGAATCCGATGTAGCGGATCTTCCCTTCCTTCTTCGCCGCCTCCATGGTCTCCATCGCTCCACCCGGCCCGAGCACCTTATCCAGTTCCGCCATCTTCGTCAGCGCATGGAATTGGTAAAGGTCCACGTGATCTGTCTTCAGCAGCCGCAACGACTCTTCCAGTTGCTTGCGCGAGTCGTCCTTCATCCGGCCTTCCGTCTTGCACGCCAGAAAGCAGTTCTTGCGATAGGGCGCCAGTGCCGGTCCAAGCCGTTCCTGCGCATTGCCATAGCTTGGAGCAACATCGAAGTAGTTGATCCCACGATCCACAGCCTCGGCCACAATGTTCGAAGCTTCACCGGTGCTCTCGTTCATCACCACGATTCCGCCGAACGCGATGATGGATAGCTGTTCACCCGTTCGCCCCAGCGTGCGCCGTGCAATTGGATTTGCGGGAGTTTTAGCTTTTAGTTGGCTCGAAGCAGCGACAGTTGCGGCGGTAACCGCAGCATGTTTCAGGAATTCACGACGCCTCATGGTCTTCCTCCTTCAGAAGGATTCGACGAGCACCGTTCAATCAAATTCTCGCATAGACCCGGCCCACGCGGGTCTCATCAGCCCGGCAGTTGCGCCAGGTAAAAGCTGAAGAGTACCAGCAGTCCCGCAACAAGTGTCAGCGCGATCCGAAAACGGGTTTCAAACTGGCTCTTGGTCGATCCAAGACGCGGAACAAGAGGCGCTGCAAACAGCAACCCGCAAGTGAACCCACCCAGATGCGCCATGTTGTCGATGCGCAGGCCAGAACCCATGACGCGTGTTCCCACATTGACTGAAAAACCGATCACCAGGTTAATTGCGGCAAAGTAGATGACCGACCTGCGTAGGCGCTTCAGTTCAATGGGCGGCACCGGCAGGTGCTTCGATTTAAGCAAAATGATCAATGCCCCGGCGATTCCGAAGACTGCGCCAGAAGCTCCAACTCCCGGTGGAAATCCAATCCCGCCCGGCGTAAATCGCGCATCCGGATAGCTGAACCAGCTATAAAACGTAGAAAGCAGGTTGCCCGCGGCTCCGGTCAGAATATAAGCGCTTAGCACCCCAATCCAACCGATCAGCGGCTCCGCAAGCAGGCCAAGATTCCACAAGCACCACATATTGGTCGCGAGGTGGATGATGCCTCCGTGCACGAACATTGCCGTGACGATGCGCCACCATTGACCACCGTTCAAAATAGCGCCGGCATTGTTCGCTCCCCAGTACATCAACTGATCGGCCGTGGGGCTCACAGCGCTCACCCCGTGGAGCAGCATCGCCAGAAACACGGCGCAATTAATGCCGACAAGCACATACGTTGCGGGCGCCGCGGCCCAGAAAGCTCGTCGCCTTCTCGCCACTGGTTGTGGAGTGGGAATGTAGCCCGCGGCCGGGCGAAGAATCTCCGGCTCCGCGTCGGGTCTCACGGGAAAAGGCCCGGTTCCCGGGGATGAAGGGGGAACGCTGCTCATAACTCAACTCTACTGCATCGGCTTCATCGCGTTACGCAAAACCAGACGCCGGCTCTCAGTTCAAATCGACATACAAATTCCGCCAGGGCTCTCGATGTAGTCTGTTCTTTGGTCTTCGCTCCTGCGCCCCTGCTCGGCGCACAATCCATCCAACGAAGATCGCCAGGGAGTTGAACTGTGTGTGCATCGACAAGCGCGACAAAAACCGATCCGCCGGGCATTGCTCAGCGTGACCGACAAAACCGGCCTCGTTGATCTGGCCAAAGTTCTCGCCGGCTTCGGCGTCGAGCTGATCTCCACCGGCGGCACGGCACGCGCGCTGCGCGAGGCTGGGTTGACCGTAAAGGACATCAGCGATCTCACCGGCTTTCCCGAGATGCTCGACGGACGCGTAAAAACGCTGCACCCGCGCGTCCACGGAGGCCTGCTCTACATTCGTGGCAACGCCGAGCACGAAGCCGCCGTCGCCGCGCACGGAATCCAGCCCATCGACATGGTCGTCGTCAACCTCTATGCCTTCGAGAAGACCGCCGCCCTGCCCGGCGTTGCCTTCGGCCACCTCATCGAAAACATCGACATCGGCGGCCCCTCCATGGTCCGTTCCGCCGCCAAGAACTTCGAAGATGTCGCCATTGTCACCAGCGTGTCGGAGTACCCCGCAATCATCCAGGAAATGAAAAGCGCCCACGGCGCTCTGACACGCGAAACCCGCTGGCGTCTCGCAAAACAGGCCTTCGCCACCACCGCCGCTTATGACTCCTCGATAGCCAACACGCTCGATCCGATTGCCGCAGCACCCGAACCCATTGAGCCCTTCGCGCCGGAGTCGCAATCAGCCGCACCGCAGGCGCTCCCCTCAACGCTGCGCATCAACATGCCGCTGGCCCAGTCCCTCCGCTATGGCGAGAATCCTCACCAGCGCGCCGCCCTGTACAGCGATGGCTCCGGCCTCGGCATCGCCGGCGCAACTCAACTGCAAGGCAAGGAGCTCAGCTTCAACAACCTTGTCGACCTCGATGCCTGCTGGGAACTCGCGCAGGAATTCGACGAGCCTGCCGTCATCATCGTCAAGCACACCAACCCCTGCGGCGCCGCCACGGGACCCACCATCCTCGAGTCCTACCAGAAGGCACTCTCCTGCGATCCTGTCTCCGCATTTGGCGGAGTCATTGGCATCAATCGCCCCGTCGATGCCGAAGCCGCGGCCGAAATCTGCCAAGCTGTTCGTCGAAGCCATTGCCGCGCCCGCTTTCACGCTCGAAGCCCGCGAGCGCTTCGCCGCCAAAAAGAATCTCCGCCTGGTCGAAGTTCGCAACGCCCCGCCGCGCCCGGTCGTCAAAAACGTCTCCGGCGGCTTGCTCCTGCAGGACGCCGACACCGGCCGCGTCACCGAGGACGAACTCAAGGTTGTCACTTGGCGCCCGCCGACAGCCGAAGAACTCCGCAGCCTGATCTTCGCCTGGCGCGTCTGCAAGCATGTCAAATCAAATGCCGTCGTCTACGCGCGCGATGGTCAGACAGTGGGCATCGGCGCTGGCCAGATGAGCCGCGTTGACGCTGCTCGTTTCGGCGCGCAGAAAGCGGTGCTACCGCTCAAGGGCACCGTCGCCGCATCCGACGCATTCTTCCCGTTCCCCGATGGACTCGAAGCGGTCGCCGCAGCCGGTGCAACCGCCGTCATCCAGCCCGGCGGTTCGGTGAAAGACGACGACGTAATTGCTGCTGCCGACCGCCTCGGCCTTGCAATGGTCTTCACCGGAATCCGGCATTTCCGCCATTGATCTCGCGCCGAAAGTTCAAACCATGACGGCTTTCGCCCAGTCCTCAAACAGCCGGCGCGCATATCTGTTCTCGACTCATGCGCCAAATGGACTGGTTTCGCGGCCTTCGCGCTGCCGTAGCCCTCTGCACGCCCCTCGTCATCGGTGATCTCGCAGGACTCCCCATCCTCGGCTGGGCCGCTCTTGGCGGATTCGAAGCCACCCTCGCAGATACCGGCGGGCCCTACCGTTCGCGCCTCGCCGGCCTTGCAACGCTCTCTTTCGGTGGGGCAGCAGGACTCTTTCTCGGCTGCATCGCCGGAAGAAGCATGATCTGGGCACTCCCGGTCACCATCGTATTCTGCTTTTTCTGGAGCTATCTGGCTGTTCTCGGTCAGCCATTCAGCTCAGCCGGGCTGCTCGTCCAGGTCATCTACATCTGCGGCATCGGCGCTGCGCCCGTTGCTTGGCACACCGCCCTCGGCTGGGCCACTGCTCTATTTTTTGGGGGCGTATGGGCAGCGGTGCTCTCGCTTATTCTCTGGCCACTCGACGCTTACCGGCCCGCGCGCCTGGCGGTCGCAGACTGCTACAACGAGCTGGCTTCCTTCCTGGCTTCGGTGTACGACCTTGCGACGCGCGAACAAACCAGCCGCCGCAAGCCCACGCCATCCCTCTGGCATCGCCTGGCCCAACATCACCAATTCCGCATTCGCCGCGTCGTCGAGCAAGGCTGGCAGGCCATTGCCAACGTTCAGGCAGAACATCAAGCCGACTCTACGCTCGCTCGTCAGCTGGTTGTGCTGCTCGAACACGCTGACTTGCTCATCGCCAACACCATCGCGCTCGCAGAACACCTCGAGTCGCAAGTATCCGGCGATTCCTGCTTTCAGCGCGGCCTGTCGGCCCTCCCTGATCTCCGCTCCGCCGAAATGTGGATTGCCTCGCTCCTTCTGCGCCGCCGCAGATTGACCGTCGCGCATGCCCGTGCCAAGTGGAGCGAGATGGATCGACTTCCGCACTATATCGCCGGCTGCCTCGACTCTTCCAATGCAAGTGATCGCTTCCTGCTTGCTCAGGTGGCAGAATCTGCTTCCATTCTCCAGTCCTCTATCGAATCCGTATCATTGCTGCGGATCGGCCAATCTCCCGAGACCCCCGGCGATTCGACGATGACAACGGAGCATCCGGAACACGTCCGCCATCGGCTCAACCAGGCCCGGCTGCGGCCGAACCTCGACCTTCTGGCCGCCAACCTTACTCTCAGTTCACTCGCGCTGCGTCATGCCATGCGCGTAACGGTCGTTTGCGCCCTCGATGTCGCTTTAATCCTGATGCTGCATATCGACCACGGCTACTGGCTTCTGCTCACATCGCTCATCGTCCTGCAGCCGCACGTCTCGGGCACGCTGCGCCGCGGACTGGAGCGCGTCGGCGGCACCATCGGCGGAGGCATCCTCGCAGCGTTGCTCGCTGTCGTGCTTCATTCGCAGCTGGTCATCGCCGCTGTGTTATTTCCGCTTTCGCTGCTGGCACTCGCTGTTCTGCCCGTCAGCTACGCTGCCTTCGCGTTTTTTCTCACCCCGGCCTTTGTGTTGGCATGGCTTCCCTACTCCGGCGACTGGCAGCTTGCCCTCATCCGAGTCTTCAACACCTTCGCGGGAGCGGTTATAGCCATTCTCGCCATGATGTTCCTCTTTCCCATCTATGAGCGCGACCGTGCGCCAGCCTTTCTGCGCGCAAGTCTCACGGCCGATCGCCGGTATCTCGAACAGCTTGCTGAAGCGTGGAAGATCGATTCTCCATCAGCGCGTCAACTTGCAGCCGCCCGCCGCCGCACCGGCCTCGCGCATAACGACACTGAGGAATCGCTCCAGCGAATGCTTGCCGAGTCATGGCCACGTCGCCTGCCCTTCGCCCAGTTCGCAACCGCATTCGTTACGTATCTGCGTCGCTTCGCGCAAAGCATCACCACGCTCACCACGTTGCGTGGCGAGTCGGAGTGGAAGCAGTCCGTTCCCGTCCAACGCAGGCTGGTTCTCCTTCAACAACGCTTCCATTGGCTGGAAGCACAATTCAGTACCGTGAAACCAGCCGACTCCTTCCCTTGGCCTGAATTGGATACAGACTCCTTCACGCCGCTCATTGCTACCGACATTCATCCCGGTGAACGACAACTCGAGCGAATGGAGCGGCAGGCTGAGCTATTGCGCCGCCAGCTCAGCTCCCTTCGTGAAAGCGGCTGGCTCCCGGGTTCAACTGTCTGACGACTCTGCCAGCAGAGAACACCTCTTCAGGAGACCTGTCAGATTTACCGGCGGGCGAAAACCCGTGAATCCGATGGCTTGCTGCGACTATTCGCAGGTAAAATCGTCTTTAACAGTAAGTGGGCTGCGCAGGCGTACTGCCGGCATCAAAACGTTTCTAAACCGGCCAGCCAGAGTGGGGATGATGATCCTCTCTGGATGAGATACTCTGGATCCCCGAGGATCATGAAAATAAAAAGATTATCCCCCTCTTTGTGGCTGCCGCTTGCTGCCACCCTCGTTACGGCGACGACCCTTCCTGCACAAACTCAGAGCACCCCCGCCCAGTCGGCTGCGGCCACTTCCTCAAGTGCAAAGGCCGATCCCAAACCAGCCTCTGCCTCCACATCGGCCGCCGATCCCGACCGCGCTCAGTCTTACTACCACTCCGCCCTCGCCCACATTTACGAGGAGGAGGCCATCGCCTCCGGCAGGCCGGAGTATATGAGGCACGCTGTCGAGGAATACAAAACCGCGCTCAGTGCAGATCCAAACTCCCCGCAATTGAATGATGAACTGGCCGACTTGTACTTCCGCACCGGCCAGGTGCGCGAGGCTGAAGCCACTGCCCGCGGCCTGCTCAAATCCTCACCCAACGATATCGAAGCGCATCGCCTGCTTGGCCGTCTTTACCTGCGCCAGTTGAGCGAAGCGCAAAACTCGGTGTCTTCCTCGTCTCCCAACGGCAACACGCTCGATCTCGCCATTGCGCGAATTCCAGAAGATCATCACGCTCGATCCCAGGAGCGTGGAGGACCGCATGGTGCTGGGCCAGCTCTACACGGTCAAGCATCAGAACGAGAAGGCCGAAGAACAGTTCAAAGCCGCTCATGATCTCGATCCCGATTCAGAAGAAGTCGTTCTGAATCTCTCCCGCCTCTATGCTGAAAACGGCGACCTCGCGCATGCCGCGAAGGTTATCGAAGCCGTGCCCGTCTCGGAACGCAGCCCGAAGATGGAATTCGCGCTGGGATCGGTTTACGACCAGCTGAAGCGACCCAAGGATGCGATTGATGCATACAAGCGGGCAGCCGACCTCGACCCCGAGGACGCGCACAGCATGGGAGCGCTTGCCCAGGCACTCCTCAGCGACAATCAACTCGACGAGGCCCTCAAGGTATACCGGCAAATGGCGGAGGCCGACCCCGAGGATGCCAGCACTTCCGTACACATCAGCGAGATCCTCCGCCGCCAGGGCAAGTACGAAGAAGCTCTCACCACCGTAAAGAAGGCTGTCAAAAAAGATCCCGATTCGCTCGAAGCCGGCTACAACGAGGGACTGCTGCTGGACGTCCTCGGCCGCTACGACGAATCCGCGCAGGTCTACGAACACATGGTCGACCTGACCTCGCACGCCAACGGAGCATATACCGCGGACGAGAAGAACAATCGCGCCATCTTCCTTGAACGGCTCGGTTCGGTCTACCACGAGCAAAATAAGGTCGATGAAGCCATTGCCACCTATCAGAAAATGATCGACCTCGGCGGCGAAAATGCCTTGCGCGGATATCAGAATCAAGTCGACGTCTATCGCGATGCGAAGTTGTACGAAAAGGCGATCGAGGTTTCGCGCAAAGCGGTAGAAGCCAATCCCAAGAATCGCGTTCTGAAGCTGATGCTCGCCGGCGAACTGGTTGACCAGGGCAAAGAAGATGAGGGCATCGCCATGGCCAAAGGCATGCTCAACAACTCAGCCACTGACCGCGAGGTCTGGGTTGACCTGGGGCAGATCTACACTCGCCTCCGCAAGTGGAAAGAAGCCGAAGATGCCCTGAATAAAGCCACGACCCTTACCTCCAAGAAGGAAGACAACATCTATCTGTTGTTCCTGAAGGGAAGTCTGGCCGAACGGCAAAAGCATTACGAGCCGGCCGAACAATATTTTCGCCAGGCGCTCGAACTCGACCCCAATAACGCTGCAGTGCTGAACTACCTCGGCTATATGCTAGCCGACAAAGGCGCGCGCCTTCCTGAAGCTTTGAAGATGATTCGTAAAGCGGTGGAACTCGAACCACTGAACGGCGCCTACCTTGACTCGCTCGGCTGGGCCTATTTCAAGCTCGGGCAGTACGAACTGGCTGAAGAAAACCTCCGCCAGGCCGTCGAGCGTGATCAGACCGATCCCACGGTCCACGATCACCTGGGCGATCTCTACGAGAAGACCGGGCGCATTCGGCTCGCTGCCGGGCAGTGGGAGCTATCGCTCTCCGAGTACTCCAAATCCGCGGCTCCCGATGTTGAACCGGCCGAGGTCGCCAAGGTTCAAAAGAAACTGGAAACGGCTCGCGTCCGCCTCGCCAGGCAGGAGAATTCCACCGGACAAAACAAGCCCGAATAGTTCAACTCCAATTCTGAAGCTGGATAGCATTAAGGGCGGCCCTTCACTGGGCCGCCCTTAATGTTTGCCGCCGTTGGCTGAGGAAGCCCGGCACACGCTATGCAATTTCAGCAAAGCGGGCCGTTTCGCTGGTGGGCAATTTTTCAGCCTGGGGCGGAAGCGTTTTGTGATGCGTCAACGAACGTTTCACGATAAAGACTTCATCTAGATAAAGACGGGCGTTCCCCTCCAGATCCAGAAACCCTGTATTGCTGTCTCTGCACATCGTCTGCGCTTCCTCTGAGAGCTCGGGAGCGATTAGAACCGGTGTCGTCTCGCCCACAAATCGCGCATGCAGTTTTCTTAGTTCGATAAATGTCCGTTGCAACTCCGTTGGGTTGCAGTCTTGCACTACTTTGCAAACAAGCCTGTGCGCGTGACCATAGATTTCAACGTTCGCGATAATGGTCTTGTCACTGCGATGCCGGTGCGACTCGACCTTGATTTCCTTCGTCCTGACTACTGAGATTTGTCCCAATGTCTGTCGAAGCGCCTCGACAGCCTCTCTCTCCAGGTGCCTTTTCATCGAAACCACTCTTCCGCGGCGGCAAGTTCTTCGCCGCTGCTCGCTGTTCGTCCAAAATCGGCAACTGAAACGCGATAGAAACGCGAATGATCGCGCCGCAGCAGGCTCAACTACCCGCCGAAAGCCCTGAACCCCGGGCTTCTGTAAGCGGCTCGATACCGGCCATACCGTCTCCCTTTACTGTGGAAGACCTCAGCCTGAAGATATTTGTGCCGGCCGGAGTCATTGCTAATCTGACTTCCTTCCGTTCACCCATGTGGTGCCCGACCTTGAAGTCCAGCCATTCACAAAGCCGAGGATCGTGGATCTGCGGCTCCCCGTTCCAGAACTCCGGCGACAACCCGCATCGAATCTGCAAGTGATCCAGTTGCAGTTCAATTACGCGAATAGCCTTCGGAAAGTATCTGCGTACGTTCCTGACCCCGACGTACAGGCCGGTGACTCCGCTGCCGTTGAATTGTGTTTTGACCACCATCGCTCGTCCCGCATGCTCGTCGGAAACCAAACTTGTCGAGCCCGGTCAAATACCAAATCGATTGGTGCGTCAGATTCCCGGCACACAAGCCAGGCTCACGCATAACAGCCCATTTGTTGCTTATGTTGGACCCAATTTCCCGTCGCGTCAAGGACCACACCGAGAGGTCTGAGGAAATAGTCTTTCAATCGATTCATCGATACGCTTACATTCAGAACGCAATCACAATCGCAGTACTGTTTGCCAAAAAAATACGGCAACTTTCACTTTCATGAAAGTTGCCGCGTTCCGAATTTCAGTCACACTAAATTCTCGAAATATGCCCGACTGGCGCCTGAACTGCTCGCTATTGATGCGCCTCGGCCGAGGCGAGGTACGCATCCACATTGCGCTTGTCAACCAGCGATGTGCCTGTATCCACAAACACCGGATAAGGTGAAAACGCATCCTGGCTGTAATCCGTAGTCAACGAGGTCGGCGGCGCATGGAAAATCTCGTCCAGCGACCTCAAGCCAATGAACCCCATCGTGAAGGGCTTCTGCGCAACGGTCGCGTTGATCGTTCCACCCTTGATTCCGTCCAGTGTGTCCTGATTCACGTCCCAGGCCACCACGACTCGGTCCGTTGTGTTCGTCCGCTTGATCGCATCCGAAACCATCTTGCCCGAGGCGGACTCCAGGCAAACAAACGCGTTGATCTTCTTGGGACCCGCCATTGTCATCAATTCCTGCGTCTTGTCAAAGGCCGTACGGGCGTCGCTCTTGATATCGATTACGTCAACAATGTGAACATTCGGACGGGTCTCAATAACATCTTTGAATCCCTTGAGCCGCTCTTCCATATTCGGCTGACCCGAAATCGTGAAGAAAACCACGTTTCCAGCGCCACCCAATTGCTCCACCAGGCGGTGCCCGCCCATTCTTCCGGCCTCGAGGTTGTTGGTGCCGATAAAGAAGAGTCTCTTGCTCCCCACTGCATCTGAATCAATCGTGATCACCGGAACGCCCGCGCCAATCGCCGAATCAATTGCCGGCCCCAGCACCGAAACATCCGCAACTGAGATCAGGATGCCGGCAGGCTTTGCCGCAACCGCCTTCTGCAACTCCGCCAGTTCCGCCTGCGGATCGTAGTTCTCAGGACCCACCACTTTCGCGGTGACCTTGTATTGCTCTGCCGCCTTGTTAAACCCTTTCGCAGCCGTTTGCCAGTAGGGCAATGCCATGTTCGAAGAAACCATGTAGAAGACTTCTTTGTTCGAATGCCTCTCGCAGCCGGTCGTGAATGCAACTCCAAAGGCCACCAGGGCCAGTCCCACATATTTCATCGCTTTCATTCTTGCCTCCTGTCCGAATGTGAAGAATATCGGAATGCACGAAATTAGGATGCCTGCGCGCGCGGTTTGTAAAATCGGCAGGATGGTACTCCCGCACCCCGGTAATTGTCCAATACAGTCGCAGGAAGATTCTAGCGCACCGTGCACCGTCGACACTCGTGACTCGCGACACGTCCCTTGCAGACTCGTTCCGGAGATTCCCCGCTCCGCTTTGTCTGCCCCGTTCCGAGTTGCCGTGCACGCGCCGGCTCCACTGCGGTATAACCAGACCAAGACCAACACGGGATGACTTCACAAGCAAAACTGGCAAAACTCAATGACCCGCTGCCCTGCGACATCGCCGTCGATGGCAACGGCTCTCTCTCTGCCCGTGTGCATCCCGAGACGCCCCATCCGTATCGCTCTCCGTTTGCACGCGACAGCGCCCGCATTCTCCATGCGCGCTCCTTTCGTCGCCTGGCGGGGAAAACCCAGGTATTCTCCCGGTTGGCACGCGATTTTCCAGGCGACCATTTTCGCAGCCGCCTAACGCACACACTCGAAGTAGCCCAGATCTCCCGCACCCTCGCCGCGGCCCTCGGCTTGAACCGTGAACTCGCTGAGGCCCTCGCCCTGGCCCATGACATCGGTCATCCCCCCTTCGGCCACGCCGGTGAAAAAGCCCTCGACTCCGAATTGCGCCAGCATGGCCTCGGTTTCGACCACAACCTGCACGCCCTGCGCATCGTCACCTGGTTTGAAGAGCGTTATCCGGCATGGCGCGGACTCAACCTCACCCTCGGCCTTCGCGAAGGCATCATCAAGCATTCCCGCGATTACTCGAGCGCCACTCATCCCGAGCTCGCCGAATACTTCCTCGATCTTCGCCCGCCGCTCGAGGCGCAACTGATCGACCTCGCCGACGAGATCGCCTACCTCACAGCGGATTTCGATGATGGCCTCGACTCCGGCATTTTGAACGTCGCAGACGTTTGCAGCAATGTCCCGCTCTTCCGCCGCTTCCATGACGAGATCACCGCGCAATACCCTTCCGCACAGCCAAAGCAAGCGATATACGAGACCCTCAACCGCATGCTCAACGCGCTCGTCACCGATCTGATCGAAGAAGTGCGGAGTCGGGTGTCCGATCTCAGCGCCGTCACGCTCGATGACATCCGTCGCGCGCCCGCAAGAATCGCGGCCCTCAGCCCCGCCATGGAAGCCGACCGCGCCGCCGCCAAGAGCTATCTATACACAAACTTCTACAACTCCCCGGGAATGGAAGAAGAACACGAACGCGCCGCCCGTGTGGTTCAGGAGCTGTTCTCTGTTCTGATGGCCGATCCGACTCTGCTGCCCGCCGACCACCAGGCCCAGATTCCCACTGAAGGCCTGGCACGCACAGTAGCCGACTACATCGCCGGAATGACCGACAGCTACATCGAGCAACTTTGGCTCCGCCATGGCCCACGATAACAGCGGTTGATCAGTCAAACATGTGTCCGGGCGAGCCATGGCGATTCGGTGAACGGGAGTATCATGACCTCGAGTTTCTTGTCTCAATATGCATAGACATCTCCTCGTCTTGGCGAGCATTACCCTGTTCGTGCCTTCGCCTTCACTGGTTGCAGATCCTCAGACAGGACAAACTTCATCCAGCGAAAACATCGAAAATCATTCTGCTCAGAATGATCCCGAACTCACGATATTGCGTGTCACCACGCGAGAAGTCCTGATCGATCTAATCGCCCTTGATCGTCACAACCAACCGGTCCTCGATCTCAAACCTGACGAAATCCAGGTGTCGGAATCAGCCGAATCGAAAGGAAAACAGAAGGCCAAAAAGCGGGCGCATCGCTCGACAGCATCCGCCTCAGTCGCCTCAATTACCAGTCTTTCCATCGTTGACCCGAACGGAGCACCCTCTTCAGACGAGGCGCGAGCCGGATTTCGGATTATGGCGAGTTGTCTTGAGCGCTCCACCCCACACTATCTGCTCGCATTCCATCCGGGACCAGACGGCTGGAATAGCGGTCATCACCGGATCGCAATTGCAACAAATCGCCCCGGGATCAAGCTTTCCTATCGCCACGAATACTATGTTGGGCTTGCGGCGCCCCCCTCAGACCATCCTGTCCTGGACAGAGAAAAGACAGATCAACTTCTGCGA
Source organism: uncultured Acidobacteriaceae bacterium (assembly GCA_963769345.1). Lineage (GTDB taxonomy): Bacteria > Acidobacteriota > Terriglobia > Terriglobales > Acidobacteriaceae > Telmatobacter. Next base: position 308,249 of record CAVYLL010000010.1, on the reverse strand, counting down.
CAGTCAGCCTGCTATTACCCCGTGACCCCTCTCTCGATCATGCTTCGGGCCCGCGTTATCAACACGGGCCGTACTGACGCGCTCCGTTACCTGGTTTCCGTCGACGCCAGTTCGCTCTCGTTTCTGACGCTCAATAGCGACTCGACAGGGAGAGGTCTCGCAGGTCTCGACCGCCGAGTGGAACTCGATTACGGAACCTGCAACTTCGACGAGAGGGGACATCCGATTAGTTACTTCCACGCACCGCTCGAGCAGGTGCTGACCTCCGCGGATTACGCCCGGGCTCTGGATCGCGGATTTCCTCACATTCTCGAGTTTGCCGCGTCCGAGCACATTGCGATGACGCGAGTGATTGTGCGCGACCGCGCAACCGGCAATCTGGGAGCCGCCGATGTGGCACTTCTGCATCCCGGCTATGATTCAGCTCCGCAAGGATCACCTGCTGCGGCACAAACCGCCACGGATCTTAAGACATATCAAGATCGGCTGGATCTCGGTTGGGCAAGGAACGGTCACAAGCAACCGTCCGCCTGGATACCGCCGGTCCTGGGACCCATCGGTTCGTTTGGATCCCTTGTGCCCGTCGCGCACTCTTTCTGCGGCGACGTCTACGAATTGCCAAACGCCTCCAGCTTGTTGCCCGATTTCCGCGAACTCGATCCGATTGGCTCGCTTTACACATCTTCGCTTGATGTGCCGAATCAGACCTTCTCGAATACGAGCGGAATACCGGGTGTGACCCCACGTACAAACCTCTTCGGGATCGACTATCACGGCACATTTTGGGTGCGGGCTCCCGGCGAGTATGAGTTTCTGCTGGCTTCCGACGACGGGGCGATTCTTCAAATCGACGACAAGAAAGTCATCGATCTTGATGGATTGCATTCAGTCAACGCAGCTTCCGGCCACATCCAGCTTGATCCCGGCCTCCATACGATCCACGTGCCGTACTATCAAGGCGCCGTCGATTCCGTCACCCTCGAACTGTGGGTAAGGCCCCCGGACACCAAGGACTGGGCACTTTTCGACCTGAATGACTATCGCGCACCTGCAACGAAACCGGAATAGCCCCCTCTCTTCGGAGCAAATCCATCGCAAGCACGCGCAGCCAGAGTCGCTCAAGGGCCTCGTTCCCTTGGTCCCTTGGTCCCTCAGTTCCTTGGTCCCCCTGCCCCTACTGCACCGTTCCCTGCGGCCTCAGCCGTCGCAGGTCCAGCGCGCACTCCACCGCATTCTGCGCATACAGCCGCAGATTGTCTGATGCCGCCCACAGCCACACCCGCGCCGATTCGTTCGCATTGCGCAGGCCCGGCTCCAGACGCAGCCGCACCAGCACATCGTTCTGCCCGGTCGCCGCCAGGTTTGAAGGCGAATCTGTATCCTCGAGCACGAGATCGAGATGATATCCGCTCAATGCATCTTCCAGCGTCGACAGGTCTACCGGCCGCTCCAGTTCCGCGAAAACCGAGAACCCGTGACCGTGAAATACCGGCGCACCAATCGTTTGAATGGCCAGAGCTGGCAGGCGTCTTCCCGCCAGCGCACTGTACTGGCGGCGAATCCGAGCGTCCATTGCGCTCATGCTGACTTTGGCATTCTCGCCGAATCCAGAAAGCAGGTTGTAAGCCAATTGCGAATCGAATGTAGCCCGCGGAATCGACTGGAAGCTCAGAAGGTTCACCGTCTGCTCGTGAAGCTCATCCATCGCTCCGCGACCGAACTCGCTGGCCGGCAGCATGACTGTCGCCGCAGCATTCCGTACCGGAGCAGCCTGCTGCAGCCGCTCCATTAAAAGCGCAAGAGCCAGTGCAGCCGGATGCGCCGGAACAATGGCCGGCGTAAACAGATCTGCCGCGACATCCGGCTCTCCCACCCAGGGCGAGCGCACCAGAACACCCGCTCTCCTGGTCAAGCGCACCTGAAAGATCCAGCACTGTCGATCCGGCTCGCAGTGCCTCGCGCCAATACTTGCGAGTCATGCTCTCCGTGCCGCAAAAAAAAGTGAAGTCCACGTGCTCGAACGAGTCCGCGCTGATTGCCTGCACAAACGTCGACCTCGTCGCCCACCTGGTCGAGTTGGCCAAGGCCCTCGTCTTCATCAAACAGCGCAATATTTGATGCGGCGAGAGATGAATCAGCAAGAGCCTCCTTCAGCTCTTTGCCCAGCAGTGTCGAGGCTCCAACGATGGCAATCTTGTACACAGTCTTCCTTCTTTTCGGTTTGTGCTTAGGTGTGATGCAGCGGGTCCGGATCGGCATTCGGGCTCTCGGGCAGCCTCTCCGAGCCGCTTCGTTGTCCACGGCGGCGCCTGCGCGACCAGCCATAAGCCGCCCGTGCCCAGATTCCCGAAAACATGTAAATCAGCGCGATTGCAAACAGCACCACTTGCGAATACCGGATCATGATGTAAAGCACGATCGCCATTACAAAAATCAGCCGGAAAGGATGACTTCGACTGAGATCGATCTCTTTGCCCGACCAGAATCTCCACGTGCTCACCATCAGGAACCCGGCAAGCCCAACCAGGATCAGCCAGGGTATTGCCACCCACCAGGCCTGCACTGGAATTCCGTAAAAGAAGTGAACCGTGGCCGCCAGCAGACCCGCTGCACCCGGAATCGGCATTCCCACAAAATACTTGCGATCCGGCCTGCCTGGATTTCTCGGCTTGGGATCGTGGCTGATGTTGAAACGCGCCAGCCGCGAAGCGCCGCCTATCAGGAACAGAAAGCAAATAAACGCCCCCGCCTGGATCAGATGCTGGCGCAACTGCAGATTAATCGTGTCGGGTAGAAAATGAAAACCCCAAACAAACGCCAGCAAACTCGGCGCCACGCCGAACGTAATCACATCTGCCAGCGAATCCAGTTCCCTGCCAAAATCGCTGGCCGTATTCGTCATCCGCGCAATGCGCCCATCGAGAGAGTCGAAGGGAATGGCAAGCAAAATCGCAATCGCCGCCCAGTCCAGGTGCATCTGCGCGCCGTTTGTCAGCGCGCCGCTGCTGGCGGCTTCAATAGTCTGCGTGATGGCAAAATAACCGGCGCCGATGTTCATCGCGGTGAAGAGCGACGGCAGGATAAACATCCCGCGCCGCAGCCGCGCCTGGTTCCTTGCCTTGGCGAGCGCCGCATCAGAGGAGTTCAAGCTTCGTCTCCTTCTTGAATCTCCGGCTCAGCGCTCGCGCTGGCTGTCTTCCGCTGCCTCGTCGCTCCGACAGCAAGCTCCGACTCCGGCATTTCGGCAATAATGGACGATCCGCCCTTCACGCGCTCGCCCGTCTTCACGCGAATCTCCGCCTCAGCCGGCAGAATAATATCCGTCCGCGAACCAAATTTGATCAGGCCCACGCGCTGCCCGCGCTCCACGCGGTCTCCCGCGCCATGATTGAAGACGATTCGCCGCGCAATCAGCCCCGCAATCTGTTTGAAAACGATCTCCATCCCCTCGCCGTGCACCGTCACAATATTCTGTTCGTTGCGGTCAGCGCTCTCTTCGTTCATCGCATTCAGAAATTTTCCTTTCTGATAGCGAACAGCAGTGATCTCTCCCGCAATGGGCGAGCGGTTCACATGCACATCGAATACGTTGAGAAAGATGCTGACGCGTTGGCGGGGTCCCTGCGGCGTCTCGATTCGCACCGTCTCCGTCACAAGCCCGTCAGCGGGTGAAACCACTAATCCCGCACCTTTAGGGATAGCGCGCTGCGGGTCACGGAAGAACCATAAGAAGAATGCAGCCAGCAAAACCGGAACGATGCCCCAAACCCATGTGCCGGTGGCCCACGACAGCACTCCTGCTACTGCCAGCAGGCTCAAACCGTAGATGTAACCGTCACGAACCATTGTCCCTAACGATTATACGGTTGAATTCGACACGAAGATATCGACAGCAGGCCCTCGTCCTGCGCACGGCCTGAACCGGGCGGTTCAGCCGTTTTTTTCATCGTCAGTTCGGCCAGAAGACCTGAAACTCTATGCGATTGCCGGGGACCGATGATGCTCAAGAGCGTAAATCAGGTCCTTGGCGTGCAATTTCAGCTTCTTCAGGCGTACTTCTTCGAGTTCCTCATCGGTAGAGAGATAAGGTTTCTGAAGCAATTCTTCCAACCGCTGAGCGTAGCGACGATGTTCGGCCTGGAGACGACCAATTTCTTCGCTCAGCGTGCACCCGTTTATCTCATCCATCAAGCACCTCCGTCCTTCTTAACCCAATACATATAGTCCTCCCAAGCGTCTTCGGCAAGCGGGAAGACGCAAGAAAATGACCCCGATCTGTGGATTTCTTAATCGTGGTGTAACAGGTGTGATAAAAATCACGCTTTCATCCTGTCATGCTTCGATTTGCCGCGATCCGTCGAGTCGCCGAGCTTTAGCCGCATCAGAACGGCATCCTCAACCGGGTCATCATAGTAGCCCGGCCGCCGCCCCTCTTCCGCGAACCCAAGTGAAGCGTAAAACGCTCTCGCCGCCTGATTTGACTCCCTCACTTCAAGCAGTACTTCCCGCACCTGGGCCTGACCAAGTTCGTCGACCATGGCAGCAAAGAGGCGCCGCGCCACCCCTTTGCGCTGGTTTTCTGCCGACACGGCAATCGACTCCAATTCAGCTTCCGGTGGCACCAGGCCAGACACGGCAAATCCCACCAATGCTCCCGTTCTCGAGTCCTCAGCAATCAAGGCAATGCGCTTTTGTGAGGATGGATCGAGCAGAGCTTCAAAGACCCGCCGCGGCCATCGCGGCGCATCATCCAGCCCTGCTGCAATCTCAACAAGTCGATCCAGATCCGCCGCCACCATCGAGCGAATGCGGACATCCGATTCGGTGCTCATGCGTGTCGCACCTTTGCAGAGGCCGCATCGTCGCCGAAAATCTCCGCATCCGAACGCCGCAGATAATGCCCATCCAGCAACGCCAGATCGGCAAACTTCCGCGACACGATCTCCGGCACGCAAATCTCAATCGCATCCGCCGCCGTCGGCGCTTCACATCGAACCAGTTCTGTCCCAATCCACACCGATTCGAGGACGCCCGCCGCCGCGTCATCGCAGACCGCGACTTTCGCTGGCCGCAGAGCTGCGCTCCGATCCAGCTCGCCAGTTCCTCAACCCCCGCCAGCAACTCCCGGACACTCCCGTCCGACCCTGCCAGCCGCAAAAAAACCTCATGCCGGTGCGCATCCAATGCCGCCGACGTCACCCCCGCTTTCGCCGCCAGCACCGCCAGCCGCGACACTGCCACCACCGGAATCTGCCCCGGCTCCGCCAGCCCCTTCACAGCGCTAAGCCCCACGCGAACCCCGGTAAAGCTCCCCGGCCCGCTCACCACCACGATCGCGCCAACATCGGCGAGCTTCGCCCCATGCTCTGCAAGCAGCCCGCCCACAGCCGCCACCAGCGTCGCCGAATAGCTCCGCCCCGCAAGCTCTCTCTGCCCCAGAATGTTCGCCGAGGCCCCCTCAAGCCGTGCCAGTGCCACTGACCCTGACGGACCGCACGTATCCACCCCCAGCACGAGCAGACCCATCCCTGTGCGAATCTCCGCAACTGATTGACTTGCTTGCATCTCCCTCTCAGGATTACACACCCCCACCGCCCCTCTGCCCGCCCAGATTCCGGTAATCTGGTGTAAGCACCCCCATGCTGCCAACGGCGGCTACACGAAGCATCTTCAACCCTGAAAGGACCCAGGCTTGGCCGCCGCGGCGACACCCACATTTCACGAGACATGGCGACCCCGCGCCAATCCCTGGGTCATCGCCATCACCGTCACCATGGCCACCTTCATGGAGGCCCTGGACACCTCCATCGCCAATGTCGCCATGGTCCACATCGGCGGCTCGCTTTCCGCCAGCCCCGACGAAGCCACGTGGGTGCTCACCAGCTACCTGGTCGCCAACGCCATGGTGCTCCCCATCAGCGGCTGGATCGCCAACCGCATCGGCCGCAAGCGCTTCTACATGAGCTGCGTCTTCCTCTTCACGCTCGCCTCGCTGCTCTGCGGCATTGCGCCCACGCTCGGAATCCTCGTCTTCTGCCGTGTCCTGCAAGGCGCAGCGGGCGGCGGCCTGCAGCCCAGCGAGCAGTCCATCCTCGCCGACACCTTCCCTCCGCAGAAGCGCAGCATGGCCTTCGCCATGTACGGCGTCGCCGTCGTCATGGCCCCGGTTCTCGGCCCCACCGTCGGCGGATGGATCGTCGACAACTACAGCTGGCGCTGGATCTTCTTTCTCAACATCCCGGTCGGCATCCTCTCGCTCTACCTCACCAACCGCGTCGTCGAAGACCCACCCTACCTCGCCGAAATCCGCAAGCGCCGCGAAGGCATCGACTACTGGGGCCTCGGGCTGCTCATCGTCGCCATCGGCGCGCTTCAAATCATGCTCGACAAGGGCCAGGAAGACGACTGGTTCAGCTCCCGCTTCATCGTCACCCTCGCCATCACCGCGACCATCGGCCTCGCGCTCTTCTTCTGGCGCGAACTCTCCATCGAACACCCCATCCTCGATCTGCGCCTGTTCAAGCGACGAAACGTAGCGACCACCCAGCTCGTCATGTTCATGGTCGGACTGTCGCTCTACTCCTCCACCGTGCTCATCCCGCAATTCCTGCAGGAGATCATGGGCTACTCCGCCCGCCAGGCGGGCATGGCCGTCTCCTCCGGCGGACTGGTGCTGATGTTTCTCTTCCCCGTCGCCGGCGCACTTGCGCCCAAATTCGATCCCCGCAAACTGGTTGCCATGGGATTCGTCGTCACCACCTTCGGCCTCTGGCGCATGACCGAGATCAATCTCAACATCAGCTTCGGCATGGCCGTAAGCTGGCGCGCCGTCATCGCCCTCGGACTGCCGTTCCTGTTCATCCCCATCAACACGCTCTGCTACGCCGGCATCCCGCAGGAAAAGTACAACGAGGTCAGCGGACTCACCGCGCTGATGCGCAATCTCGGCGGAAGCGTCGGCATCAGCTTCGTCACCACGCTGCTCGCGCGCCTCAGCCAGAAGCATCTCGCCATGCTCGTGCCGCAGCCGCAGTCGCGGAAATCCCGCCTATGACCAGATGCATGCCGGCCTGGCCGGCGCATGGATGCAGCGCGGCTCAGCCATGCCCGACGCCATCCACCACGCCGGCGCGCAGATCTACGGCATGGCTCTCATCCAGGCCCGCCTGCTCGCCTATGTCGATGTCATCTGGGTAATGGTCGCAGTAACCGCAGTCCTGATCCCGCTGCCCTTCCTGATGACCCGCCCCAAAAAGCTCCCCGCCGCCCCCATAGGCCATTAACGTCAATGTCGCGCGTCATCCTTGTGTCTCTGAATGAGCGGCAGGAATTGAGAGACTGTCGCAGTGGGGAGCCGAGGCATCGGTTCCCCAGCGGGTGGACCGCTCCCGTTCATCCTGTGGTGATGATCACCGACCTTCAGCTCAGGGACCGATGCCCAGGTCACGCACGACCGGAACATCGAACTCTTCAATCAAATCTCGAGAAAGTCCCCGCATTCGCAACCAATCGGGTACCCTAGGAATGCATCTTAAGCCCTGATGCGATCGTTCGTGTCGCATTTCTGAACTTCGCTATCGACGGTGTGGGTCTTTTCCCTTTGACCCCCGGAAGTATCGAAGGACTTCGTTTTCCGCCTTCTCCCTCGGAGGCCACGATGAAACGAATTGTCCGACTGGTCGTTCTCGTCCTGTTCTCGCTTGTCGCGACGGAGTTGTCTTTTCCGCAGTCGCAACCGAATCAGAAGGCGACCAATGCGCAAAACCCAAAAGGCGAAGCTTTGGAGCTTGGGAGATCCTATGCGGAGCTGCGACCTGAGCAAGTGCGTCTCATCGACAACTTTATTCGCAGCTATAACGCCACCACCGGAAGCGCACTTGTCCCCCAGCAGGTCTACGACGGAGCTCGATTGTCAATTCGCAGCACATTCGACGCCGTAACCCATGCTCTGCTAAATGCTCAGATGACCGATTCGCAAGGCAAGAGCCTCGGACGCGCAATCGACCTGGTGGACGCCGTTGATCAGGTGATGGGAGAGGAATCCGGTGCGAGTGGCGACCAACAGTTCCGCCTGTACGTGTACCTGAAGCCTGGCGCGGTTGACCTCCTGAGCCGCAGCCAGGAGTTCTTTCGCGATAAAGAAAACACCGGTTATCACAAGGGGTTTCCCATTTGTTACCGGCTGAAGAACGGACCTCCATCGATTCAGTTCTCAATTTCACGCGACCACAAGTTGTCCGACGTTGACGTCGACTATCGCTCTTCCGGCTTTCCGAAGGCGCTGGTTAATGGACACTTGACTGCTGCCAACTCCGACGTCCGCGCAGGAAACAACCTGGCCAGTCATGACGGCCGCTGGACGGGCCTCAATGGGTGGTGGCGCGACGTCTTTGGACAGCTCGGAACAGGCGGAACGCCCCCAAAGGAGACCGCCACCGAACGCCTGGGGAAAATTCCCATGAATCCCGGCGTAAAAGCCGATCAGGGCGTCGATAAGAGCGCGCACGATTTCCTGCAAAGCTGGGTTGTCGCGAAAGAACCGAATAAGTCGGTAACGTATTTTTCGCGCCGCAGCTATCCGTGTTTGGAGGTGTTGGCGAAGAAGAACACGCAACCTGTGCCCCAGGGAATGATTCGGCTGCAAACACTGAAGGCAATGCAGAAATTCAGCGATAGCCTTGGCGCGGTGAATTCTGTTGCTGATGTGTTCGAGCCTGCCGACAAATGGTCGCAAGCATCGAAATCTGCAAAGAACGCCTACCCATCCGAATTTCGGCTGGTAAGTTTGTCGGCCGACATGGGACAGGACGAGGAATGCATCACCATACTGGCCGACGATTCGAGCAAGCGGCCGGATGAGAAGTTTTTCGCCACTGCATTTCGCGCGAAAAAGGGAGATAGCCGGGACAAGGTCATGTCTCTGCTTTGGGCACAGGAGGGCGGCTACTGGAAGATCATTGCCGTCCGCATCGAAGACAGCAGCGATGCGGGCCTCCTCCCAAACAACGCTGCCGCTCCGGTCGTACCCGCGGTGGAAGAACCGCAGAGCGTTGCTAGTGATCCGGCCTTGGTCAAAGACGTCACCCAGTTTTACCAAAGTTGGATCGCCAGACGGAATGTTTCCGAGGCTTCCCGCTTTGCGTCACAGCGCTCCTACCCGTGTCTTGCGGCAGCACCCGAAGACCAGAAGAAACTAGCGGCCATCGCCAGAATCCAGTCTGCGTTGCAACAACCGCTCACGAAAATCCCATCCAGCGCGAATCTCACAGGCATGATGTCGGGGATGCAGCCCGTCAATGATCTGCTGCGCCCTGTGCAGCACGAAAACTCCAGTGCATTCGCAATCATGGCCGTGCCGGACCAGTTGGCTGATAGTTTTCTATGCCAACATCGTCACTTGCCCGAAGGCTCTCCGGACCTGAAGCCTGCCGATGCAAAATACGGAGCTTATTACTTGTCCGCCAGTCGGTTCAATTACGATGGGGAACAATCACCCGCTCTTCTGCTGTTGTGGACCAGGGAGGATGCGGGTTGGAGGATTGTTGCCTGGGCTGTGGAGCTTCCGTAGCTGAAATCGTGGACTCTCCTTAATGAATGTGGTGCCTGGATCACGGTATCCATCTAGGTCTTTGTCAACAAAAAAGCACGAGTTTTCCTTACGGGAGAAGCCTGCATCTTCAGGATAGACAACCTGGTCCCATTGCTGATCCGCGAGCACGACCCGGCCCCGCCTCATATGCGAAACTGAATAGTCCCGTGCGAATACCTCACCCCAGGACCTTCGCCGGCAAGGTCAACTGATGCCCGTTCTTCGTTCCGCTTTTATCGCACTCTCCCACAATCGGTCTCTTCGCAAATTCGCCGAGCAATCAAGCGTCGGTGGTAAGCTCAGCTCGCGTTTCGTTGCCGGTCTCGAAATTGAAGACGCGCTCCGTGTCTGTGCTCAGGTCAATAAGCAGGGGATGCACGTCACGCTCGACTCGCTCGGCGAAAGCGTCTCCACGGCCGCGGAGGCCCACCGGGCCGCGGACGTCTACCACCAGCTTCTGGATTCGATCGCCGTGCGCAAGCTCGACTCCAACATCAGCGTCAAGCTGACCCAGATGGGACTCACGCAGGACCCCGCGCTCGCCGAAGGCATCGCCATGAGCCTCGCCCAGCACGCGCAGTCTACCGGCAACTTTGTCCGCATCGACATGGAAGACTCGGGGCTCACCCAGGTCACGCTCGACATCGTGCGCCGTATTCACGCTCAGCCCGAACTGCGCGGCTCCATCGGCATCGTCATCCAGTCGTACCTGTTCCGCTCGCAGGCTGACATCGAACAGCTCATCGCCGAGGGCATCCGCGTCCGCCTCTGCAAGGGCGCCTATAAAGAACCGGGAGAAGTCGCATTTCCAAAAAAATCCGACGTCGACGCCAACTACGTGAAGCTCGGCAACATGCTGCTGCAGAGCCCCATCTACCACGGCCTCGCCACGCACGACGAAAAAATGATCGCCGCCGCCAAATCCTTTATCGCGCAGCGCAACATCGACCGCAGCCATTTCGAGTTTCAGATGCTTTTCGGCGTCCGCCGCGATCTGCAGCGCAAGCTCGTCGCCGAGGGATACAACGTCCGCGTCTACATCCCCTTCGGCCGCGAATGGTACCCCTACTTCATGCGTCGATTAGCAGAACGCCCCGCCAACGTCTTCTTCATCGCCAAACAAATGTTCCGGCAATAACGCTGGAGCGCGGAGCCGCTTTTCAAAATACCGGCTCCGCCAACAGTCGCTTCACTTAACCGTGACTTTAAATCTCATCCAGGGATGAATGCAGCACTGGAAGTAATGATCACCTTTCTTCAGGTTCGTGATCTGCAACTGGCTGCCCTGAAGGATCCGCGTCCTGGCCACCGCGATGTTCTTGAAGCCACCCGCACACTCGGGAACGGTTTCTTCTCCCGGTGCATTGAGAGGCTCGATAAAACCGCCACCGAACTTCGCAACCTCGGTAAACGTGTGTGGCTCACCGCCCTGGTCGACAACGCTCAGAATCGTTCCGTCCTTGATGTTGGCTGAATCAGGCTCGAAGTCCCAGCCCGGGTCGGGAGTGCCGGCCGCCGCACCGGCAAACAAGTCCGAAATCGTCGTGAACGCGCCAAGCGTGACATTTTTGCAGAAGTCCGGCCCAAGAGCGCCATTGAAAGTGGTTGGATCGCATTCATCCAGGGCCACGACCTGAACAACACCGGGCGCTTTTTCCGCTCTTTCTGACCCCCTTTCCTGGGCCGCCACGCCTTGGGTAAAGCCAAGGGCGAGAGCGGCAAAGAGAGGGGCTGCGACGCGGCATACAAAGTGAATTTTCATCGGGATCTCCTTTTTGGGGGTGAGCAATGGTCTGCTGGCGGATATCGCCATCAAATCGCGATTTACAAGATAGGATCTTGCGTCCGACAGCATCTGTACTCAATAGCGAACACCTGTCGAACGTCTTAATTTTTCCTGTCTTTTCAACCCCAGGAGCCTGAAAGGGATGTCGCACAAAACCGTGATAAGTGTAGAATCTGTCCACCTTGAGGGGGGTGCAGTTGTGGGACTGAGCCCGGCTGGAGCGCAGGAATCCATCAGATTTGGCGAGGATTTCGAGGTCGATCTGCGAGCCTTCGAGCTTCGCCACATTGGACGCGTGCTCAAACTCGAGCGCCTTCCCTTGCAGGTCCTCGTCATCCTGATTGAGCAGAAGGGTCAGCTCGTCACTCGCGAGGAAATCGCCGGCAAGATCTGGGGCAAGGACGTCTTTCTCGATACCGACAACAGCATCAACGGCGCTGTCCGCAAAATTCGTCAAGTTCTGAAGGACGATCCTCAACAGCCCCGCTTTGTCGAGACCCTCACCGGCAGGGGATACCGCTTTATCGCCCCCGTATCTGAGGAAGAACCGAATCCCACAGGGGTCCGCCAATCCGCGGAAGTCCAGAAAGATGAAATAGATCCCGTTCAGGCGCGAAAGGTTCCTGTTGAAAGCAGCGCGAAAACAGATTCAGCGGCAGTAACGATTGCGACGCCTCGCAGCCACCGAACCCGACCGCTGATTGCGCTCGTCTCCTGTTGTGCGATCGGACTTGCCGTTTGGCTCGGCTGGCGCCATTTCTACGGTCCCGGCGCGGCTCAGCCCATACGCTCCATCGCTGTGCTCCCTCTGCAAAATCTCTCCGGTGACCCGGCCCAGGACTTCTTCGCCGACGGTATGACGGAACAACTTATCACGGAGCTGTCCAGGATTCAGTCCCTCCGGGTCATCTCGCATACCTCCGTCATGGAATACAAGGGCACAAGGAAACACCTGCCCCAAATCGCACAGGAACTGGGGGTCGACGGCATCCTCGAGGGCTCCGTCATTCGCGAGAACGACCAGGTCCGCGTCACCGTGCAGTTGCTCGACGGCCCCCACGACCGCCACATCTGGAGCGAGGCCTACGAGCGCCCCCTCCACGGAATTCTCAGCCTGCAGCGAGAAGTGGCCGAGGCGGTCACACGCCAGATTCGCATTCAGTTGACCCCGGAACAGCAGGCCAGGGTCGGCTCTGCGCGCTCGGTGAACCCCGAAGCATATGACGCCTACCTCCGAGGGCGTTATATCCTCACCAACCAGTTCACGATGGGGCCGCCACTCTTCCAGGCAAAAAGCTACTTCGAAGAATCCATCCGCAAAGATCCCGCTTTCGCGGAGGCCTATTCCGGCTTGGCGGATGCATATCTCTACCTGGCGCTTTTCCGCCAGGTACCCCGGGACGCTGCCTTTCAATCGGCACACGAAGCCCTTCACAAGGCGCAGCAACTCGACGACAGCATCGGCGAAGTGCACGATACGCTCGGCACCATCAATTGGCGGCATGATTGGAATTGGGATGAAGCCGAGCGTGAATTCAACCGGGCAATCGCCACGGCCCCCAGTTACGCCTGCGCCCACGAAGATCGCGCAGAGTTCATGGCATTTCTCGGCCGCCGCGAAGAGGCTCTGGCAGAAATCGCCCTGATCAACCGGATCGAGTTCGGCCCTAGCGCCGCAATGACCGAAGCGGGCGTCTACTATCAGCTTCGCGATTTTCCCAGCCTCGTCGAAGCCGGACAGCGAGGCATCAAGTCGAACCCCAACGAGTGGGTCGAACACTTCAATCTCGGCACCGGCTATGCAGCCACAGGAAAGCTCGCGGAAGCCGTCTCCGAGTTTCAGAAAGCTGTTGAGCTATCGAACGGCGATCAGGATGCCTACGCCTCGCTCGCGCACGCATACGCTGTAACCGGACGGAGAGCCGAAGCGGAAAAGATCCTCCGTGACCTCGAACGCCGATCGAATAATAGCGAAGCGTCGCCTTATATCCTCGCAACCGTCTACGCGGGACTCGGCGAAAAAGACAAAGCAATGCGGCTCCTGGAAAAAGCGTACGACGAAAGGTCCCTCGAGATCTCATGGCACCTCAAAGCAGACCCGCGCATCGATAATCTCCGCTCCGACCCGCGATTCCAGGCTTTGTCGCGCCGAATCGGCATCCCCGCCTGAAGCCGGCGGCGTCAGCTCGCTACTTCTCAATCGGCCGCCCGAAACACAGCACGTACCCGTTGTTATCGACGATCTCGAACGCCCTCAATCCATCTCCCGTATCCGCCAGTTCCCTGTGCATGGGAACTTCCTTGCCAACAAACTCTGCGTATAGCGCGTCGGGATCGCTCGCGTTGATGTAGGCGTCCCACCGAGCCCACTCGTGGCGCGTACGATTCGGTTGCGGATGCACTTCCGGCGCGATGGCCTTGAACATCAGCATCACTCGATCGCGCCCCACGAAAGCCCAGAAATCGTCGTCATGCCCGTCGCCTCCGCCCTTATACAGAACGCTGAACCCCAGCTTTGACTGGTAAAACTCCAGCGTAGCGTTCAAGTCATCCACGATGAAAAAAGGAGAAACACTGTTCAGCATAGCCAGGACCTCTCAGAAAGACAGTGTACCGACCTCGGAAATCACACGCCGGGTTTGTATCAGGGCATGACTTTCAGTCATGCCGTAGGCGCCATAGCGTCATTCCGACCGACCAGCGCGAGCGGAGGAATCTGCGGTTGCTCTTCTGACGCGCCTCCACCATCTCTGGGTGCCGGGTGCCCCATTCATGCCACAAGGCATGAGTGGGAAAGCAACGAACCCAAACCATCTCCCCGCGCTTTAGCTTCCGCGATCCCCTCCCCACGTACTGTCATTCCGACCGACCAACGGGAGCGGAGAATCTGTGGTTGCTTTTGGATCGGGCTAGGTCCTGCTACTTGATCTTTGCGACCCGTCCGGTAGTCGGGAATTTCTGAAACTGCAGAATGTCGTGGCCCGGCACCACCCGATCGGGAGAACCCGCCAGTTCGATCATCCGTTTCTGTTGTGCGATGTTCGCCGCATGATCCGCATCGCTGAAAGTTGCGCTGGCCAGGTGCGCCGAAAGATTCAGATAGAAATATGCATTGTCCGACGCAAGCACGTAAGTCGGGTTTCCGGCCACGCGCAGATATTGCGACGAATACGTGTGGCGCGAGCCGGTATACGCGCGGATGCCTGGAAAAATCTCCACATCGTCACCATCTACGAAGCGCACGCGGTGTTCGGTGTTCAGCTTCACAAGTGCCTGCACGTCTTCGGGATCGATGCCGCCGTGATTGCCGCCCTTCTGCCACGCGTCGCCGGTGTAGTAGCGGTACTCCTCATGCTGGATCCAGACCGTCGCCTTTGGAAACAGGTCGATGCCTCCCATGTGATCCCAGTGCGCATGGCTGATCACAACGTCCGTCACGTCTTGCGGGTTTACACCGGCCGTTTTCAAAGCCTCATCCGGACGCAGGTAGTCCTTCATCGGAAAATCTTTGACGAACGTGTCTCGGTGAAAGCCGCTGTCAAAGAGGATGGTGTGACCGCCGCCGCGAATCAGCCATATCACCATCGCGATGTCGACCTTCTGATCCTTCGGCCCGTTCACGACGAGTTCGGCCACTGGAACGTCGGGTGAAATCGCGTAGCGTATCGCCTCAATCGAATACTCAGGCGACTGCGCTCGCGCGCCGAACACAAGCGCTACAGCAGCAGCAAAACCGGAAAGAATCTCTTCATTCCGAACCTCGTCGGCCGGAAACGCTACTGCTTCGCCACTGCGCCAACCTCGTCCTTGTAGACCTTGCCGCCCTTCATCACGAACGACACATGCTCCAGAACCTCCACGCGATCGAGAGGATTCTCCGTGACGGCAATCAGGTCCGCGTACTTCCCAGCCTCAAGCGTGCCCACATCCTTCGCGCGATCGATCAGGTCAGCCGCCGATGAAGTAGCGGCGCGAATAGCGCCCGCCGGCGTCATGCCGAACTTCACCATGTAATGAAACTGCTTCGCATTGTCGCCATGCGGATACACGCCCGCATCAGTCCCGAAAGCGATCTTCACGCCCGCCGCAACGGCCTTCGCGAAGTTCTCGCGCTGCAGCCGCCCCACCATCTTTTCCTTGTCGACATTCTCCTTCGGCAGCCCGAATTCGACCGCTTTACCAAGAATGTAATCGTCGTTGTAGATATCGGCTACAAGGTACGTTCCGTGCGCCTTCATCATCTCGATTCCCTCAGCATCAATCAGGCTGCCGTGTTCGATCGAGTCCACGCCCGCGCGTACCGCATCCTTGATGCCTTCTGTGCCGTGCGCGTGCGCAGCCACCTTGCGGCCTGCCGCATGAGCCGTATCGACCGCCATCTTCATCTCTTCGTACGTCATCTGTTCGGCGCCCGGCTTGTCGCCCTGCGAGAGCACGCCGCCCGTAGCCAGTATCTTGATCACGTCCACTCCGTACTTCACCTGCTCGCGAACTGCGTGCCGCACCGCCTCCGGCCCGTCGGCAAGCGCGTAATCGCGCTCGGCCGGATACATCAGGTTCTCCACGCCCGGCGCAAATCCGTTCATGTCTCCATGTCCGCCGGTGATCGAGATGGGCGGTCCGCTCGCCACCACGCGCGGTCCGGGAAAGTCGCCCGCGTCGATGGCCTTGCGAAGATCCACTGCGAAGAAAGGCTGCGAACCCACGTCACGCACACCGGTGAATCCGGCCATCAGCGTCTTGTTCGCATTCAGCACCCCGTTGAAGCCGCCGTCAAACGGTGTCTCTTTCACGTCCCAGATCGGATCGTAGTGATCGGAACGCGCCTCAAGATGCGTGTGGCAGTCAATCAGGCCCGGCAGCACCCAGTCCTTCGAAAGATCCACCACCGTCGCACCCGCTGGAATCGACACTTCTCCTGCCGGCGCGACCTTGCTGATCCGTTCGCCTTCTACCACCATCACCACGTTATCGCGCAGCTTGTCGCTGGTCGCGTCAAACAGATGACCGGCCTTGATGTACACGGTCTGCTGCGCAGTTGCGGTGTTCTTTGCCGCCTGTCCATGAACCGCAAGCGCACTGCATCCAAGGGCGAGCACCAGCAAACCGGCGCGTTGAGCTGCAACAGAAACAGAGAACAAGCTAGCCTCCGTGAGATGGAAAGATGTTCTGGACATTATAGAGACTGGAAATGCAGCGACAATCGCGCGGCGCCTGACTAATCCCGCGCGACTGGCTCGCTCGCGGGTTGCACCTCGCGTTGACTCCGGCATGGGAGGACCCTCAGCTTTCTGCAAATCGGGCACTCCCATGGGTAGTACCCGAAAAACGGCCAGACGTGTTGCTGCACGAAGCCGGTGCGGGGAAGGCGTCGCATGCGCGGCCTCCCACAGTCTGGACAAGCTATGGAGGGAGCACTCGAGCCGTTCAAGGAAAACTTGCTTCGCAATATCAACAGCCTTTCATCGCATGGTATAGCACATTGTTGGCGCATGAAGGCCTTCAGCGCGGGCGAAGCCCGGCAAGACTTCAAACCAGTGTTCAGTTCAGGCGATCGGAGATTTCTTATCCTTGTAACCGACTGAGCCCGCACTTCGCAAGTTCCGCGATCGCGTGCGCCAGGGTGGGCGATGCATTCAGCGACTCCGGCCGCTCCAGGCGAACACCAAGTTTCGTTGCATATTCCTTGAACGCGATGTCCACGTCGTACAGGATCTCGACATGGTCGCACAGAAAGCCTATCGGTTGAAGAAGGAGGGTCTTCACCCCTTCCTCGGCGATCGCACTGAGCGTCTCTTCAACGGTCGGCCCGATCCACGGACCACCGCTTGCGCCCTGGCTCTGGAAGGCGAACCACCACTTCGGGATCCCGGGAACGCGCTCTGCTACAAGCTCCGCGGTTCTCTGGGCCTCCTGCGCGTAAGGATCGACGCCCTCGCCCGGCCACAACCGCGGACCGGCATTCTCTCCCGCCGCGACGTCGGGCGGCTGGACAGTGCGCGTTGGAACGCTGTGCGCCGTAAACAGCACTGGAACAAACGCACCCGTTTCCTGCTTCACTCGTTCCTCGGCGGCCCGCAGCCTCTCTGCGAACGCCTCCGCGAGAAGAGGATCCTGTGCCCAACCCTCGGTGAAATCGATTTTCAGCGCCCCGGCCTCAGCCTGCACCGCACGCTTATAAAGCCCTACACTGGTGCGCGAATTCTGCGGAGCAAGGCAAATCACTGCCGCCTGCTCCACGCCATCGGCGCGCATTTTCCTGACAACATCAGGAATGTAAGGCTTCCAGTTCCGCATGCCCACATAGACCTGCGCTTCGATGCCCTCCATCACGAGTTCAGCTTCCACGAGCCGACCCTGCTCCAGCGTAATCTCGGTCAGAGGACTGCGCCCGATGAGAGAATACCGGTGTTTGATCTCCTCGATGACATGCTCCGGCAGCGGTCGCCCGCTGACCACGTTGCGCAGATACTCGGGAATCTGCTCCACGGTCTCCGGAGTGCCGTGCGCCAGCAGCAATACGGCCTGCTTAGACATTCTGTTTCTCCAGCCGGAACTCCCGTACCATGCGTACGACGGCCTGCACGTTCTCAACCGGGGTCTGGGGAACAATGCCATGACCGAGATTGAAAATGTGGCCCGGCCGCCCGGCCGCGGCGCGAAGAATCTCCTTCACCCGCAGTTCCAGCACCTCAATCGGCGCGAAGAGGGTGATGGGATCGAGATTGCCCTGCACTGCATACGCGTGGCCCACTTCTCGCCAGCCGACATCGAGAGGCTGGCGCCAGTCGAGACCGATCACATCTGCGCCTGTCGCGGCCATCTGCGACAGCAGACCCGCTGTTTCGACGCCAAAATAAATTACCGGCACGCCCATCTGCTGCACCGCGCGTACCAGGCGCTTCGACGCCTCGAAAGCGTAGTCGCGGTAATCCTCGAGACCCAGCGAGCCAACCCAGCTGTCGAAGATCTGAATAACATCTGCCCCGGCCTGCACCTGCATCCGGCAATACTCCGTGAGCACAACGACCAGCTTATCCAAAAGGCTGTTCCATGCAAGGGTATCGCTGTACATCATCTGTTTGGTGTAGATGTAGTTTCGCGACCCCCCGCCCTCGATCATGTAGCTGGCGAGGGTGTACGGAGCCCCGCAGAAACCAATCACGCCGAGCCGGTCGCTAAAATGCGCTGCAACCTTTTCGATTGCGCGTGCCACATAGGCCAGGTCGCCTGCACGATCGATACGCAGCGCCTTCACATCCTCGGCCGTCCGCACCGGGTGGTGCACCACCGGCCCCTCACCCGCCTGAAATTCAAAAGGAAGCCCCATCGGCTCCAGCGGCAGCAGCAAATCCGCAAAGATGATCGCTGCGTCAACGCCCAGCTTTTCGGCTGCGGTAATGGTCACCTCGGCGGCCAGTTCCGGCTGCTTGCAGATTTCCACCAGCGTATGGTGTTTGCGTACGTCGCGGTACTCCTGCATATAGCGCCCGGCCTGGCGCAAGAACCAGACTGGCGTCCGATCCACCGGCTTGCGCAGGCAGGCTCGCACAAACCGTGTGCCTGCGAGAATCGTCTCCTCGCCGGCGGAAGTGTTCTCAACGATACCCATGTACACAGATTCTAACGGCCCGTACCCAGCTCAGAGATGCAGCGTCGGCCATTTTCCACCAACGCGTTTCACGTCAAAGGTCCGCCCATGAACCTCAAGCTGATAGGTTCCATCAGGAGGAGTCTGGGTTGCCGCGGTAATTCGCAGGCTGGTCCACACAGCTACGGTGGGCTTCTCATGATCCAGTTTGGTTACCAGCGCCACCGTGCATTCGCTTTCGAAATCGTCCCCCCGCAGAGTGCCGCGCAGGTGATCGGTCGTTTGTTTCTCTTTCTTGCCCTTCTCCATACGCTCCTCTGGATTGAAACCGCAAACAGCTTTGGGGAACAGAAACTGTAGGATTTCCGGTTCCGGCTATCTTACTTCAACCGGCATAAATCCCGATATGCTCAATCACTTTCCGGCCATCCGCGAACCAGACAAGCGTAATACCGGCTGCCCTGGTGGCGAGTTCAGGATTCCAGATGATCGGAAAGGGAAAGTGGTCGAATTCAGAAGGGTATTTGAACAGGATGCGGCCCATCGCGATAAATGACTGAGAGCGAGAAGGCCCGGCAAAATACTCGCTATGAGTCGGTGATCGGATAATCCAGGTCGAAGGGGAAGATCAGCTCAGCTTCAGTGGCGACAGGCTTGCCGTTCAGGGTCGCTGGCTGAAACCGCCACGTTCTTACGGTTTCAAGGACGATTTTGTCCAACCGATTTCCAAGTCCTTTGACGAGGCTTTCGCTCACCACCTGGCCGAATGCGTCGACACTAACGTCCACTACGATTTTCTGTTCTGAAGATGGAAGAAGAGACCGGTCGGTGACCGGCGGATGGGGTGAAAAGACGGGGAAGGCGGGATGGATGTCTTCGGCATCACTTCCGTTCCCGGTCATGGCAGTGGAAGATCCGTCGCCGTGATGGGGGGACCGCGTTGAACCGCCGCCAGACTTCTTGAGAGCGGGCACCTGCATGGGAATGTCGGTTTTCTTGGCCGCGTCGGCGTTCGGTACAGGCTCGTGGGTGTGTGCTGCGAATTGAGATACGGGCAGCTCGATCCTTATCGCATGGGACCCGCCGGCGAAGGAGAGCTTGGCAACGGCCTGAGTTTTGACAGGCTCGACAATCCTGATAGAGACGTGCGTGCCGAACAGAAACACTGAGGCAAAGAAGGAGCCGTGCAAGGCCAGAGAAATGAGCAGTGCGCGGACGACGTGGTTTGAGCGGTCGGCTGAAGAGAGCATGTTGACCTCGCCTCGGGAAGGGACGGCCGGTAAACCGATTGTCGCACAGGTGCTAGCCTGGGCGCGCATATAGAGCCCATTCAAATGCGGTACTCTAACTCTTCAGGAGAACCCAGCCCAACAATGCTCACTTTGCGGAGACTTCCCTTCACTGCCCTGGCCCTAATTGCCTTTTGCTCAACGTTCCTTGGAGCACAACAGCCCGCAGCGCCCCCGACCGAAGATTATGTCCGAGCGCACTACACCAAGTATGAATTTCGCATTCCGATGCGGGATGGAAAACGGTTATTCACCGCGGTGTATGTGCCGAAGGACGCAACTGGCGGCCCGTACCCCTTTTTGATGGATCGTACGCCGTACAGCGTGGCGCCGTATGGGGAGGACCAATATCCGAAGAACCTGGGGCCCTCGGAGGAATTTCAGAAGAGCGGTTACATCTTTGTTTATCAGGACGTTCGCGGACGGTGGATGAGCGAGGGTGAGTTCCTTGAGATGCGGCCGCACATCGACGTCAAGAAGGGGCCGCAGGATGTGGACGATGCATCGGACACCTACGACACCATCGAGTTTTTGCTGAAGCATGTCGAGAACAACAACGGCAAAGTCGGGATCTGGGGGATTTCGTACCCAGGGTTTTATACGTCGGCGTCGATGATCGATTCGCATCCGGCGCTGGTGGCAGTGAGCCCGCAGGCACCGATGACGGATCTTTTTCTGGGCGATGACGGATATCACGGCGGCGCGTTCATGCTTTCGGCGAATTTTGGATTCTATGCATTCTTCCGGCCGCAGAAGGAGCCCCAGACGCCGAAGCAGACGGCGCCGTTTCGATTTCGGGACACCGGACAGCTACCAGTTTTATTTGAAGGCCGGAAACATCGCCAATTTGGACAAGCTTTATCTGAAGGGGTCCAACTGGCTGTTCCTCGACCAGGCCAAACACACAACGTACGACGCGTACTGGCAAGCGCGCGATTTGTCGCGGCACATGAAGAACGTGAAGTGTGCGGTGCTGGTGGTAGGCGGATGGTACGACGCGGAGGATTTGAGCGGACCCTACCGGACGTTTTATGCCACGTCGAAGCTCAATCCGGAGACGCCAACGACGCTGGTTGAGGGTCCGTGGGTGCATGGGGGATGGGCACGCAGCGACGGTTCGCACCTGGGCGACGTGCAGTTCGGATCGAAGACGAGCGAATATTTTCGGCAGAACATTCAGTTCCCTTTTTTCGAGCACTATCTGAAAGGCAAGGGCGCAGCGCAGCCGAAAGCGGTGGTCTTTGAAACGGGGACGAATGTGTGGCGGCACTTTGACGAGTGGCCGCCAAAGGCGGCGACGGCGAAGACGCTGTATTTCCATGCCGGCGGAAAACTGAGCTTCGATCCGCCCGACCGAAGTGCAGAGCCGCGATGACTACGAGAGCGATCCGAATCACCCGGTGCCATTTGTGGGCTATACGACGGATACGGTTCCGCAGCGGTACATGGTGGACGATCAGCGATTCGCGAGCGAGCGGCCGGACGTGCTGACGTACGTGAGCGATCCGCTGGAAGAAGATGTGACGATTGCAGGACCGATTTCGCCGAAGCTGAAGGTAGCGAGTTCGAGCACGGATTCTGATTTCGATGTGAAGCTGATTGACGTATATCCGGACAACTATCCAGACGCGACGGAAGGCACCGCACCGAACAAACGCATCCTGGATGCGCCGCCGCTGCACATGGGCGGCTATCAGCAGTTGCTGCGCGGGGAGCCGTTCCGCGCAAAATTCCGCAATAGCTGGGAGAAGCCGGAGCCGCTGGTGCCGGAGAAGATGACGGAGATCAACTTCACCATGCCGGATCTGTTCCATACATTCCGGCGCGGACATCGCATCATGGTGCAGGTGCAGAGCAGTTGGTTCCCGCTGACCGATCGCAATCCGCAGATTTTTGCCGATATTCCGAACGCTCCGCCGGAGCAGTTTACGAAGGCGACCGAGCAGGTATTTCATCAGAAGGACGCTGCTTCAGGAGTTGAGGTGCTGGTGATGCCGAAGATGCAAGGGGGCGGGGACTAAAGATTAGGGATTAGGATTAGGAACTTGGGATCCGAAATCAGGGAACCCGGTTTCCGCGAGGATTTATCGACTGTCGTCTTCAATTTGTCGTGAGGTGTTCCATGTTTGTTCGTTCGTATCGTTCCATTGCGTTTCTGGCGGCGGTCCTTCTGGCCGCCGCGCCTGTGATCCGCGCCGAAGAGGGGATGTGGACCTTTGACAATCCGCCATTGAAGCAACTGGCGGCGAAGTACAACTTTCATCCGACGCAGGAGTGGCTGGATCATCTGCGCCTTTCGAGCGTGCGGTTGAATGACGGCGGGTCGGGTTCGTTTGTGAGCCCGGATGGGTTGTTGCTGACGAATCATCACGTGGCGCGCGGGCAGTTGCAGAAGAACTCGACGGCCGAGCACGACTATCTGCTCAACGGCTTTTACGCAGCGACGCCGGACCAGGAGATGAAGTCTCCGGACCTTGAGATCAACGTGCTGGTGGGAATGCAGGATGTGACGGCGCGCGTGCAGGGCGCGGCCAAAGGCATTGCGGATGATGCGAAGGCACTGAAGGCGCGCGAAGCAGAGATCGCGGCAATCACCAAAGAGAGCAAGGACAAGACCGGATTGCGCTCGGACGTGGTGTCGTTCTACAACGGCGGCGAATACTGGCTGTATCAATATAAGGCGTACACCGATGTGCGGCTCGTGTTTGCGCCGGAACAGCAAGCGGCATTTTTCGGCGGCGATCCGGATAACTTCACGTATCCGCGATATGACCTGGATATGGCGCTGTTTCGCGTGTACGACAACGGCAAGCCGCTGCACACAGACAACTTTCTGAAGTGGAGTGCAAAGGGCGCGGCCCCGGGCGAACTGATTTTTATTTCCGGTCATCCGGGATCGACATCGCGGCAGGACACGATGGCGGAACTGCTGGTGGAGCGGGACGTGCGTGGAACCGGCGGTGACGGATTATCTGAAACGGCGAATTGCGGCGGCACAGGCATATGCGGCGCAGGGACCGGAGCAGGCGCGGCAGGTTGGCTCGACCATTTTTGGTCTGCAGAACAGCCTCAAGGTGTATATAGGCCGGACCGAGGCGCTGGCAGACAAGAACCTGATCGCGAAGAAGCAGGCTGAGGAAGATGACTTCCGCAAGAAGGTTGCTGCCAATCCAGAGTGGGAAAAAGAATACGGCAGCGCATGGGACACGATTGCCAAGGCGGAAGAACAGGTGAAGCCGGAGTTTCGGTATCAGATCTATCGCCGGACTGACAGCAGGCTGTTTGCGATTGCGATGCTCCTGGTGCAGTATTCCGCTGAAATCAAGAAACCTGATGGGGAACGCTTACCACAGTTCCATGACGCAAATTTGCAGTCGCTGAAATTTCAGATGCTGTCGCCGGCGCCGATTACAACCGGTACGGAAAAGCTATTCATGAAGACGGCTTTGAATCTTGGCGAAGAGAAACTGGGCAAGGACGATCAGTATATTCAGGCCGTGCTCAATGGCGGACCGGTGGACGCGACGGTGGATTCGCTGATTGACGGCACGAAGCTGGGCGATGTGGCCGCCCGCAAAGCGCTCATGGATGGCGGAGAGCCGGCGATTGCGGCTTCGACGGATCCGATGATTGTCGCCGCGCGGCGCGTGGATCCGGTTGTGCGGGAAACGCAACGTAAAATGCGTGACACGATCTCGAGTGTGCTGACGCCGGCCGGCGAGAAACTTGGGAAAGCGCGCTTCCTGGTGTATGGGAAGAATGCTTATCCCGATGCGACATTCACGCTGCGGCTTGAGTTATGGGACGGTGGACGGGTATCCCTACAATGGAACGATCGCACCGCCGTTCACGACTTACTACGGGCTCTACGATCGCGCATACAGCTTCGGCAATAAGGCGCCTTTCAACCTGACGCCGAAGGAAGAGGCGGGTTTGGGCAAGCTCGATTTGACGACGCCGCTGGACTTTGTGTCGACGGGCGACATCATTGGTGGAAACTCCGGTTCGCCGGTAGTGAATCGCGAGGGCGAACTGGTGGGGCTGATCTTCGACGGCAACATCGAGTCGCTGGCGGGAGACTTTGTTTACGACGGAACGAAGAATCGCGCCGTCGCGGTGCACTCGTCAGGAATGATTGAGGGTCTGCGCAAGCTGTACGGCGCTGGTGCGCTGGCGGATGAGTTGGAGGGAAAAAAGTAAGGCAGTGGTCAGTTATCAGTGATCAGTTTTCAGTTCTGAGTTTGCAGACTGGATGGAAGGGGAGCCTTGGTGGCTCCCCTTCCCTTTTTTGCTCGAAAAGATTGAGGGCTATTGCGCGGCGGAGCTTGACTGAGGCTCGCGAAGGGTTGGCAGCAAAAGGCCATAATCAACAGTGCAGCAGGAATGGTGAGCATTCCGGCACGGAGGCTGCCGGTGTGGGTGGAAGTGAAACCGGCGATCCAGGGAAGTACCGAACCTCCGAATCCGGCTGTGAAAAGAATCCAGCGGGAGTCGGCGGTGTGGCGGGCGCGGGCAAAGAAGCCGGCGAGGACGAGCGGATAAGTGGGTGCCAGCGCTGCCCCGAGGATAAACATTGCCACATTTCGAGCGGCGACGGAGGGTGCAACCTCGAGGAGCAACGCGGATGCGAAAGCAAGAGCGATGGCAACGCGGAAAACGCGCATGGGCGTTGCGCGCAAGAGGAGTAGAGACGACAAGCCGCGCGAGGAGAGGAATCCTGCCCAGTAGAACGAGGTAGAGGCAGCGGCGATAACCACTCCGCTTCCCGCCATGCGGAGTGCGTAGGTCGGTAGCCATGCAGCGACAGTGTTTTCGATTCCAACCTGGAGAAATGCCGCGAAAGCGAAGACCGCGACGAGACGAAAAGCGGTTGTGGCAACCGCAGGATCGCCCAAGGAATGAGTCGGCTCAGGACCGTCGCGAAGAACGAGGCCGCAGGCGATCGCGGCCAATGCGGAGGCGACAGCGAACAGGATGTACGCCGCGCGATAGCTGTGTTGCATCAGAATGCGCGAGGCGATGAGCGGGGCTGCGAGAGCTCCGATGCTCCAACTGAAGTTGAGGAACGTAAGCAGTGGCGCGCAACGATCTGGATATGCGCGGCCAACAAAAAGCGTAACGGCAGACATGGGCACACCGACACTGATGCCTAGCAGCAGGAACACGGGAGCGAGCAGAAAGCGCGGGCTGGCGGCAACTGCGAGGCACGTAAAGATCATCGCCGTGAATCCGAAGGTCATAGTGCGCGCGTAGCTGCCGCGGCACAAGAGCGCTCCCAGCGAAGTACCTGCGAAGTAGAGGAGAAAAAGCAGGCCGGAGTCGGAGTCGCTGAGGTGAAAGCGGGTCGCGAGTGATGGAAGCAAGGCGCCGCCGACGGCGTGGAGAACACCCGTCAGCGCGAAGACCGGATGAAGGGTGGCGAGGGTGCGCGCCGGAGAGGTCTTGAGTGCAAACGGCATCGAAGGCTCAGGTGCGCTTGATGCGGTTGCGTTTTGAATTCGGCGGACTGGTCGATTCGCGAATCACGAGTTCCGCATGAATGGGAACGAAGTCAGGAAAAGCGGCCTGTGAGCGAATGCGCTGCAGCAGAATGCGCGCAGCGGTCGTACCCATTTGATAGAGCGGCTGGCGGATCGTGGTGAGGCTTGGATTGTGAAACGCGGCGCCCTGAATGTCGTCGAAACCGACGACTGAAACGTCGCCGGGGACCTGAAGGCCATGGTTCATCAAAGCGCGAATAGCTCCGATGGCGGCAACATCGTTGTAGCAAAGAAGCGCGGTAAAATCACCGCCTCGCTGGATAAGTTCGTTGGCGGGCTCGAAGCCGAGTTCGGGGCGTCGAGACGCGGAGTTGGAGTTGCACGACGAGTTCTGGAGGTACAACCAGCTTCAGATCGCGGGCGACGGCCATGAGGCAATTCCAGCGATCGTCTGCGTCGGAGCTGTGGCTGCCACCGCGCATGAAGGCGATTTTGCGATGGCCAAGCTGGTAGAGATGGCGCAGGGCAAGCTCGGCGGCGCGCTTCTGGTCGAGGACCACATTCGTTACGCCTTCGATCTTGCGATGGCCTGCGACAACGACAGTGGGAAGAACGCCGAGACTTTTTTCAAGGGCGGTATCGATGAAGATGAAGCCTTCGACGGAGCGATCCATGAAGAGACGCGGATACTCCTCGATGAGATCGGGCTTGCGGCGGTGACTCGCGGTGAGGTAAAAGTAGCCCTCTTCGATGAGGTGCTCTTCAACGCCGCTGAGAACCTGCATGGCGTAGCTGTCACTGAGTTCGGGAACAAGAACGCCGACAGTGAATGTCTGGCGCTTGCGCAGGGAGCGCGCGAAAAAGCTGGGACGGTAGTCGAATTTTGCGGCAGCTTCGGTAACGCGATCACGGGTTTCCTGCGGAATGGAGCGAACTCCGGGAGCATTGTTCAAAACCAGCGAGATGGTAGCCGGCGAAAGGTTGAGGTACTCGCCAAGGGTACGCAGACTGATGGGCTGGCCGGGCTGTGGCGCCGCTCCTGGTTTGGGTCGCTTGGGCATGCACTCCTGTTTTAACACCGCGGAGGCGGAGTGCGCTGTATTTTCGTGCTCGGTGGGCCAGATGGTGAGCACGGCGCACGCCGATAGTGCTGGTCAACGGGAGACGCAAGGAAGGTGCATGCGCGAAAATGATTCCGCCTGTGAATTGTGTTGGAGGAAGGCATGAATCGGCGGCTGATCTTTTGCGTTCTTGTTTTGTCTTATGCGTGAGCGCGAAGATGGTGCTGGGGCAGGCGGGAGCCGGGCCAGTGGGGATTTTTGAGGGACACCAGGATGTGGGGACCGTGCTGCATCCGGGATCGACGAGCTACGACGCCGCGAAGCAGAGTTACACGGTGACGGGAAGCGGCGACAACATGTGGTTCGGCATGGATGATTTTCAGTTTGCCTGGAAGAAGGTGAGCGGGGATGTGGCGATCTCGGCGGACATCGCGTTTGTGGGTGAGAAGGGGAACAACCATCGCAAGGCGGTGCTGATGATCAGGCAGAGCCTGGATGGGAATTCGCCGGCGGTGGATATTGCGCGGCATGGGGATGGGCTGACGTCGCTGCAGTTTCGCGATGCGGCAGGCGCCGACGATCACGAGGTGCAATCCAATGTCGTCGGGCCCGAAACGGGTGCGGCTTGAGAAGCGCGGGGACTACTTCTATGCGTTTGTTTCAGGCCCGGATGGAAAGCTCGCACCTTCGGGCGCGTCGACGAAGCTGGTGCTGAACGGGCCGTTTTACGTGGGGATCGGAGTTTCTGCGCATGACAAGGATGCGACGGAGACGGCGGTGTTTTCGAACGTGAAGATCGAGGCGCTTGCAGAATGCCGGCGAGAAGCCCGTGCTTTACAGCACGCTCGAGACGGTGCCGATTGCGTCGGCAGACCGGCGAGTAGCGTATGTAGCGCAAGCGCATTTTGAGGCGCCGAACTGGTCGCGGGACGGATCCTACTTTTTGTTCAACCAGGACGGAGGGATTTATCGGCTCGCGGTCAATGGCGGCGAGCCAGTACGGATTCCCACTGATCCCCAGGTGAAGTGCAATAACGATCATGGAATTTCGCCCGGATGGGACGATGCTGGCGATCAGCGACTCGACGGAGACGGGCAAATCCCTGGTCTATACGCTGCCAATTGCGGGCGGAACACCGAAGAAGATTACGCCAACGGGACCGTCATACTGGCATGGGTGGTCGCCCGATGGAGAGACGCTGGCGTTTGTGGGGCAACGTGGTGACAACTTCGACATCTACTCGATCCCCGTGAATGGCGGCGAAGAAAAGCGGCTGACGACGGCGCCAGGACTGGATGATGGGCCGGAATATTCGCCGGACGGGCAGTGGATCTATTTCAACTCGGAGCGGACGGGACACATGCAAATCTGGCGGATGCATCCGGACGGAAGCGAGCAGGAGCAGGTCATCACGGACGAGACCAACGACTGGTTCCCGCATATTTCTCCGGATGGGAAGTGGATGACGTTCGTCGCATTTGAAAAAGGAGTGACGGGGCATCCGCCGGATAAGGACGTGACACTGAACGTAATGTCGCTGGCCGACAAGAAGGTGAAGGTACTTGCGAAGTTGTTTGGCGGACAGGGAACGAACAATGTGCCGTCGTGGTCACCGGATAGTGCGAAGGTAGCGTTTGTTAGTTATGAATACCTGGTGCCGGGCGTGAGGGAATAAGTTCTTGGGCCACGCCATATCCGAACTGGCTCAAATACATCGCAGATCCTTCGATTCGCTTTGCTCGGGTCCGGATGACAGGCGTCGTACAGCATGGAGCGCGTCCGCGGCGCGCTCCATGCTGTTTGCCGTTTGGCTCGGTTCATTTCACGTTGATGGTTTGGGTCTGGAGATTCCAGCCACGGAGACCGATCGCGGGTTTGACCTCACCGGACGGAAATGCAACCGTGAGTTTGCGCTCTTCGCCTGGAAGAAGCGAGACATAGTTTTCGCTATAGTAGGCTGGGAGAATTCGCTGGCCAGTTGCAGCATCCTTGAGCGTAAGTTTGACCATCAATGCAGGAGTCGAACCAGAATTGCGGAGCGTAACGGCGACTTTGCGCTCGCCATCCACCGATGAGAAGGATGCGACGGCGGTGAGCTGGGCAGCGGGCAAGGCGTTGAGTTCGCGGTAGCTGCTCTCATCTTTGGCCCACCAGTAGAAGTTATCGCTAACGGGAGAGCCGCTGGGATCGGTCACTTTGAGCGCGACCAGGACAGCGTGACCATCAGCGAGTTTGGCAAGATCGGGTTTGCTCACAGGCGTGCGCGCGTTGGCTGCGGCTTCGACCTGGTTGGTTTGGTCGCTGAGGACTTTGCCATCGAGCGACACGACCCGGGCTTCGACTTTGAAGGAGCGAGCCTCCCCTAGATTGATGAGATCGACGGTGGAGTCGGTGAGATCGAGCTGGGCATGAATCGGTTCGCAGGCTTTCTGCGTGCCGTAGAAGCTGGATTGCGTGTCGTAGTCGTGGCCTAGAAAATTCCACTCGGTGCTGGGCCACGCAGGCTGCGTCATCCAGATCATGCGCGCGGAATTGGGTTGCCAGAGATGCGCTGCGAAGCCTTCGAAAATGGCACGGTGAGCGGCGTAGTCGATCATTTGCGCCTTCCGCTCAAAGTCTTCGAAGCTGGCCGGGGCGCCAAATTCAGTGGCCATGTGATCCATGAAAGGCGCGACGGCCCCATTTCCCTGCGAGTGCCAGTCATGGTAGGCCCAGGTGTCGCTGATGGGCCAGCGGTCAGGCTCAGGGATGAAGGCTTCGAGTCCTTCGAGTGTGGGGACGCTCGGAATGCCAAGTTCGACCGAGAACCCGCGATTGATGTGGTAGTAGGTGTCAAGCGTTTGGAGTTGGTAGGGGCCGGAGTTCCGCAGGTTCACCTGGTTGGAGCTACCGGTGTAGTAGCGTGTGTGGTCGATCGTTCTGACAAGATTGGCGAGACCCTCGTTGATGATAGGTTGCGGAACACCCTCGCTTCGGCCGCACCAGACAACGATGGACGGATGGTGGCGGAAGTGCAAGATGCTGTCGCGCGCGTTCTCAAGAAAGAGTTGCGGATCCTGCGCCTCGAGGTTGTAGCTCTGTGTGGATTCCCAGAAATCGTTCCACACCATCAACCCATACTTGTCGGCCAGCGCGTAGAAACTCTCTTCGGTATTCTGGCCCATCCAATTGCGGATCATGTTCACGTGGGCATCGCGATGGAGCCGGAAGTAGGGCTCAAGATTTGCAATCGAGACGCGCTTGCGGCTGTCGTCCATGCCCCAGTTGCCTCCGCGGGCGGCGATGCGAACACCGTTGACCTTGATGACAAGGTCGGTGCCGGGCCAACCGCCGTCGACAGGCCGAATGGATTCTGAGCTTTCAGCAGCGGGCATGAGGGATTCAACCCAGGTATGCATCATCCAATCAGGGAGGCCGGGTGTCTGATTCGGAGTCTGGTCGTCGATCTGACGAATGCCTTCGTGGGTTTCGTCGATGAGGGCCAATGCGTCGTCGTGCGTGCGGCTGGGCAGGACTTCAACTCGTCGCAGGTGACCGGTCTGATCGAAGAGCGAGAGTTCATAGCTGACTTCACGCATGCCGAAATCAATCTGTTGCTGTGAAGTGATCTTGCCATCCGCATTGAAGCTGACGTTCAGCAGATGCAAAGCGGGTTCGCCATAGCCATTCGGCCACCAGAGCCTGGGGTTTTGCACTTTGAGTTGTACGAACTCGTCGGGCTTGAGACGGATGGTCGATTCACCCGGTTGGAGAGTGAGTCGCTTGCTGACCTTTACCTTGTCGAAGGCTGCAATCAGTTCCCCGTCGACGACTGTGCCTGAGTCATTGTGGAGCGGGACCTCAATTTCGATGTCGGCCTCGCTGCGGTCAGACTTGGGAAGCGTGGTGACTACATTGAGGTCGCCGACTTCGACTGGGCCCGATGCGGTGAGTGTCACATCCTGCCAGATGCCGGTGTTGCGGTCGCGGATGCTGGGTATCCAGTCCCAGCCCTCGGTTGCGGAGAAGGTGGGGCCATCAAGCACCTGAACGCCACCGTTTTCGCCTGGGCCGGCTTTTATGGATTCTTCCTGCGGCAAGCCGGGATGCGGTGGAGGACTTACGCGGACGGCGAGCGCGTTTTGGCCGGATCCCGAAACGAGCGAAGTGACGTCAAAATTACCGCGCCGAAATGCGCCCGTGATGCCGCCAAGTTTCTTACCGTTGAACCAGACCTCGGCGGCGTAGTTAATGCCTGCAAACGTGAGGACGAGGCGCTGGCCATGTGCTGCGGCGGGTGCCTTGAACTCGACGCGATACCAGTAATCCTGGTGAGCCAGGCTTTCAGGAATGGCGAGATTGTTGAGGCCGTAATCGGGATCGGGGTATATTCCACGATCGATCATGGTGGTGAGCACGGTGCCGGGAACAGTGGCAACCATCCAGTTGCCTGATGCGAAGCCGGGTTTGGAGATCTGGTCGCCAGAGGCTCTCAGTTCCGGTTCGGCGGCAACTTTCCATCCGCCACGGATCGTCCAGGGGTTTTCGCCCACCAACTCGGTGCGAAGGTCTGTCGGGCGCAGAGCTTTGGCGGCAGCCTTCTGAATTCCGCCTTTTCCCCGGGGCAGCGTGGATGGATCTTGAAGTTCGGTCTGGCCAGCCATGCCGCGAGTTTGCACCGCCCAATGGGGCGTCGCTTCTTCATAAGTGGGGAGATTGAAATCGAGTTGGTTCGCTGTGTGTGCGGCGATCTGCTCCGGCGAGAAGGCTTCGCGGTAGATTTTGAGATTGGCGATTTTACCGCCGAAGTGGTGCATGTCTCCGCGCATCTTCGGCTGCGGAGCGAATTCGATTCGCGGCGCAACTGCGCCTTGTGCGATTGGCGCGGATGCAACCTGCTTGCCGTCGGCATAGAGATCGACTTTATCTCCATCGCTGACAGCAACTGCGGAGTGCCACTCTGCGGGAGAGAGTGTGGCGTCTCCGACGATGGGCTTGCCGTAGGACTGGCCCAGCCAGAGGGCCAGGTGATTTTCACTCACGGCGATGAATCGCGCGTCTTGCGCGTTGGGGTCGCCGATGCCCGCGAGGATCCTCGTGCCGGATGAGATGCGATCGGCAGAGCGAAACC
Organism: uncultured Acidobacteriaceae bacterium; assembly: GCA_963769345.1. Lineage (GTDB taxonomy): Bacteria > Acidobacteriota > Terriglobia > Terriglobales > Acidobacteriaceae > Telmatobacter. The sequence continues at coordinate 276,342 of CAVYLL010000010.1, read as the reverse complement.
AGAAGGACAGGGTCCACTGGGCACGTCCATCGACGAGGGGTTCGTGCTGTTCGGGTGTGTGGATGCCCATGCGCTCTAGAACACCGCTGGTGCGGGGATCGATCGCCAAAGGAAGGGCGAGAGGTTTCGTCAGGCCGGAGCCGTCTGGAAGGATGACAACGTTGTAGGGGCCATAGGCCTCGTCCGGAATCGATTGTGCCGCAGCGATTCTCGGATATACCGCAAAAAGTGAGAGTAATCCGGCAAGCAGGCAGGAGCAGAGTGAAACGGCACACGAGTTCCGTTTCGGAGATACTTTCAAGTGGTTTTGCATGGCGCTGCAATGCTAAAGAATCCGCGATGGAATGGAAAGCGCGCGACGGATTAGCGGGCGCGGTCGGCGCATGTAGTTCTGCGTCTAAAATGATTTGAAATCGAAACAAGGAAATGGGTGCCGGATGGATGCGAGAGCTTGGCTGCAGTCGGACGGCATGAAATTGGGTACGATCGTGACGATTGATCATCCGGCCATCGTTGAGATCGCGCGGCTGGCGGGATTTGACTGGCTGTGGATCGATGGGGAACACGGGCGTTTTAACGAAGTGAGTGCCGCCACAGCGTGCGCCGTAACTGCAGGCGGCCCGCCAACGTTTGTGCGACTGCCGGATCGTTCGGCGACGGCAATCAAGCGGTTTCTCGATATTGGATGCGATGGAATCATTCTGCCCCAGGTTTCTTCGGCCGCCGACGTGGATGAGATTGCGCGGGCTGCACGTTATCCGCCTCATGGAGAACGCAGTGTGGGGATTGCGCGGGCGCAGGGGTATGGAACCAGATTCGCTGAGTGTTTGCAGCGGCAGGACTACGCAATCGTCGTGCAGATCGAAAATGTGGCTGGAGTCAGGAATGCCGAGGCGATTGCAGGGCACGCTGCCGTGGATGCGGTGGTGATTGGGCCGTATGACCTGAGCGGATCGTTCGGAATTCCGGGCGAGATCGAATCGCCCCGGGTGGTTGAGAGCATTGCTGCGGTCTTGGCACTTTGCAAAAAGGCCGGCAAGCCGTGTGGGATTTTTGCGGCCACGGCTGAGAAGGCGAGGACATACGCGAAAGAGGGGTTTGATCTGATCGCGGTAGGGATGGACTGCAGCATTCTACTTGGCGGGTACAAGATCGTGCGCGAAGCCCTGCAGTGAGCGGGCGCACGCCGGATCGTAAGCCCTGATGAGTGCGTCGTGTAAGGTCCGCGTGCTCTTCAATCCCAGTTTGGGGGCCGTCTCGAGGCACCCCTTGGCGAGCGCTTCGAGCGCGGACTCGCTAGGTTTGTCGGCGGTGATCTTCCGTCTCCAGGAGTGTCCAACCGCAGGGAAAAGCTCGTTGGCTTAAGTTGGGGTAAACTAGTGAAACCGTATATCTTTCCTGCCCGCGGAGGGATGGGTGAGCGGTTGATACCGGCGGTCTTGAAAACCGTTGTGCCTGAAAGGGTACCGGGGGTTCGAATCCCTCTCCCTCCGCCATAAAGTCCTTATAATCAATATAATAAGACAGAACGACGCGACATTCTTGTATTCCCGGCCAAATTTGCGACTATTCGCCACCAAAAGGGACGAGAGAAAATTCTCCGTCTCCCAACATCCCAAGTTCAAGAGGCAGTTTTCTCTGTTTGCAATACCGGAGTGCCCTTTCGCAGGGGCTCACAAATCCGCCCTTTTCTCCCGACTGTCAGATCTCTGCCAACGCGGTTTTCAGGCACCGGCGAACTTCGCTACGCCCTCTGTCTGAGTGGATCTCTACGTCCGCGGCACCTTTACCGATCTGCTGCCCCCCGGAAAACCCGGCTACCGAGAAACCTGACTGCCGAAGCTGAGCACACGTTGGAAACCATATGGACGAGCAGGCGACTTCTCGTCCAGGTGGAATGCGCCTCGTCGAAGAGTGCCTCGGCGAATTAACACTCGTGGAGAAGAGACGCTTAGGGCCTCGCGAGCATGCTCCGGAACCCCTAAGCTTCCCGCATCGGTCAGATAATCTACTATTCCCAGCGACCTCCTCGGAATTGCTTCCTGTAAACATAAGTCTCAATCTCTCCTGGGTCTGTAGCGATGGTCCGAAGCTCTACCCCCTCGTCGTCAATCACAAGGTCATCGTGTGCGGTAACGCCCAAGGGAGATACGTTGCGTGTCATGGAGCCTGTACAGTCCGGATTCACCGTATACGTGCCTTCAATGGTCACGTTTATGATGTTGCCGTTTGCGTTTATAGTCGCGGTTGCGGTTGTATGCCCATTCCCGTCGAAGGTCTGCCTACCGATCTCACCAAAAGGGCCGGCCAGTGAGGCCGGGACAGCGGAAGGGAGAAGAGTGCCTGTGGCGGTGTATCCGAAGCTGCCGTGTAGAGTACCGATTGAGCATTCAGCAGCCTGCGCCCTAGGCACCCGAGCGTTGTGCCAGGCTCGCGATCGGTCAACCGCGCCGAGCTTGTGCCTGGCAAGGACCTCTCGCATTTTGCATACGTGAATACCACAGTACAGCGAAATTTGTATCGAATCTCGCTACCCTGAGGGTCCCGTTCCTTCGCGAAGGGTCGTGAAGCTCGTCCCCGAGGATTCGACTTGGGAGCGAATCACTCAGAGAATCTTTCGTCGCAAAGAATTACACTGCGTTGCTGAGTAACGCTTGTGCCGCCGGTGCCTCGTCCATCGCCATCTGCACTTCTGACTCTGCATTCTGTCCGAGTAGTGGCCAACCCGGACATAACCCCATTTTCGAGTGATGTCCGGCCATGTGATTCAAGTGCTTTAGCGGTGTGCGCATTGGCGATGAAGCGCTTACTTAGAATTGAATGGGCCGTGCTCGGATTCCCAGACATCCGGATCGCGCTACCGGATCAAACAGCGCGATCAGTTCGTCATTGAACGAGATCCGATGCCAGTGGATCTAAAACTATAGCGCCTTCATAAATACGATTGGTCAGCATTCCCCGCTTGCTGCCCTCCACGGCCACGGTCTTCTTTTCTTCGGTTGTATTTACATATAGAGTGCGACCATCTACTGATCGGGCGTAAACACCTTCTGGAGCGGAAGGCCCATCTTGAATCCCTGCAAGGTTGAGAATGCGTTGAAGCAAGGGACCGATGGCGGAAGGGTTGGACTCGGTCGCCAGGTAGAGGGCATTGCCTTTTCCAAATCTATTGATCGTGATTGCTGGACTATGATCCGGGACATTTGTGAAGCGAGCGAGCACCGTGGCCGTTGCGGGCTCGAGCACCTCGTATCGACGTAGGTTGGTAGAGATTGAGTTGCCGTCCAGATCGAATCTCAATGCAGTCGAATCGTAGAAAGCATTTGTCTTTAGCCCGAATACATCGCTGAGCCTACCGGGCAATGGAGTGTCGAACCACTGTCCATGCTCATTCACTTTGGCTGAGAAAGCTGTCATTAGTACTGTGCCGCCATTGTTCACGTATTCTCGCAGTGCCGTTGCGCTCGCCGCATCCATCACGTAATCAGCAGGCACTACGACTAGTTTGTAGGGCGAGAGACTCTCATGCCCAATGTTGATGATGGCGGTATCGAGATTGGCACGGAAGAATGGCTCAAAGGCGCCTTGCACCTGCTCGGTGTAGGAAGGCTTGAAATATTGCAGCGTTGTATTGGAAGGACCATTTGGATGAGAGTCGATGAAGGAATCGAATGAATAGGCGATGGCAATTTCGGGATGCGTAAACCGAGGGAATCCATATTTGGCGAGCTGTTTGAATTCCATTGCAATATGTGCGAACTCATCCACTTTCCATGAAGGAGTTCCATCATGATCCACCAAGCCGAATAGCGCTTGCTCCTCGCCGCCTTGGTGGCTGTTAAAAGTCCAGGCAAGAATCCCCTGCGCTCCCATCATGAGCCCCAGGTATGCGTACATGCGGCTCCGGCCAGGTGTTCCGTAAAATCCGCCGCCGCCCGCGGTGAACTCGTTAAACCATATCGGAGTCGGCAGTGCCGCTTTGGTCATCAGCGCGCCAAATGCCCCGCTGACCGGATCCCCTGGATAGAAGCCTTCAGCGCCGTATGAGACGTAATCCTTGTACGTAGAGAGGTAGTCAAAGCCCCGCCGCGAAGCTGTATCCCAGAGGTTTGAGATCGATGGAACGTTTGGGATGTTCCGCTGACGAATGGCGTCCAGTTCCTTCAAACGATCCACAGTTACATCCGACCAGTAGCGATGTAAATCCAGGTAGCGCTCCGACGGTCCTGGACCATCCGCGAGCGGCAGATCGACATCTTCAAAGCTGTTCAAGCGGCGTGACCATCTCTGCGCTGCCCATGCTTTGTTCAGTTCGGAAATGGTGCCATACTTCTTCGTCAACCATGCAATGAAACGCTGACGGTCGGCTTCCGAATACGACATGAAGCCATTTCCGATCTCGTTGTCATAGCCGACGGCAATTACCGCGGGATGATTCGCGTAGCGCTTCATCAGCTTGTCGGCCATTATCCCAACCTCGCGAATGTAATTGGGGTCGCTGATGTTATCCATGTAACGCTCAGCAGGAGGAAGCCGTGTGCCGTTTTGCGCGACGATGTCAACGCCTGGATACGCGCGATGCAGCCAGATGGGCGCGGGCAGACCGGGAATGTCCAGAATCACACGGATTCCGGCAGCATGCATCTTGTCCATGATTCTGTCGAACCACTCGAAGGTGAACTTGCCCTGCGATGGTTCAAAGGAATCCCACGAGAGGTCGCCCATTCGCACGACGTTGAAACCGGCGTGCTTCATGATGGCGATGTCCTGATCGATCTGCTCGGGTGAGCGGTCTACGGGCTGATAACACGTGCCAACAAATAATTGCCCTGGACCGGGCCAGGTTGGATGCGCAGACGTGTCCTCCGCGGCCCGTGCGCGGTCTGAGAGCCCGACAGAGAGGATAGCCAGCAGCGGCGAAGAAGTACACTTTACGATTGACGTAGATTGTTCGACGCTTCCTCTCGCTCATTTGCTCCCCTTCAGAAGTGAACGCTGCAGATCGATCACCTGGCTGCCTGGTGATTAACCAGCTTCACCAGGACAATATCGTTGCTGTTCATCAGGATAGTGGTATCGACAGTGCCATCGTCGCCGCTGCGCACGACCTTATCCGTCTCCGGAAGCATCGTCGCGTGAGGTCGTTGAGATGCGCGATCTGTGCCTCAGTCAGTTGCTTTGGGAGAACCAATTTCGATGTATGCCGTATAGGCATCGTTCGCATGAAACCCGGTGCGATGCACCTCAAGGCGATACGAGGCATTTGCGGCAAGGTGTGTCAGACGCAGATGCACAGGCGCGGCCGGATGCGACGGAATCACCTTTGTATAGAAGGAGCGATTGCTGACCTTCTGGTCCGGTTGTTCGAAGTTCCAGATCACTGCCGTAACGTTTCCATCCTTTGTGGACAACATTGCCTGCGGATCGTTCGTTGCGAGGCTGTCTCCGCGAAGCGCATTCAAATACTTGTACGCGAAGTAGGCCGGCTTGCGAATTCCTTGCGGGTTCAGCAATCCGAATCCGCCTTGAAAGGGAGCGGTCGGAGGGCCGGGTTCTTCGAACAGGTCCGTGTACGTCCAGTAGCTCATACCCTGCACCAACCCTTGGCTGGCTTTTAGCTTGGTCAGGATGTAGGGCGCGCTGATGTAGGAGTCGTGCACGGAATCGCGCGGCGTATAGCTGGTGCTCCACTCGGTGAAATAGAGCGGCAGGCCAGGGAAAGCGGATGCCGAAATCTGCTCGCGCACGTGCCGCACGTCGCCGATGATTGCGTCTGGGGACGGATCGAGCCTGGTATCGCTCTTTCCGTTCTCATCCAGAAATCCGCCCTGGACGCCGTAAGTATGAGTCGTCACGAAATCGACTGGAGCGCCGCTGAGCTTAACATGCGCCAGAAATTCGGGGACCCATGCTGCGCCGGCCGTGCTGGGGCCGCCGACGCGCAACTTGGGATCGACGGCTTTGATTGTCCTCGCAGTCAGGTCATAGAGCTCGAAGTATGCCTTCTGGTCGCCGCCCTCCCAGAAGCCGGACAGATTCGGCTCGTTCCACACCTCGAAGTACCAGGTGCGTACTTCGTCCTTGTCCGTAGCGCTGTTTCAATGTGCCGGACGAAAGCGTCGACAAGGTCGCGCCAGCCGTCCGGCTTCGGGTGCGAGGTATTCCCGTGCCAATAGAAGATGCTGTTCTCGGACGTGGCCAGCGCTTTCGGAGTAAAGCCGAGCTCGACAAATGGCTTGATATGCCGCGCCAGCAGATCGTCGTAGAGCTGGTCGATCTTCGCCCAGTCGTATACGGTCTTTCCATTTTCAACGCGGACCGTTCCCAGAACATCATGGAAGATCGCGTGGAATCGAATGTAGCGAAAACCGAGTTCGCCTGTGACAAGTTTGAGCTGCGCCTGGCTGTCATCCCGAATCAAGGTTCCGGGATAATCGGAGCCCACTGAAAGGTCGAAAAAGCGATCAACCGGCCCCCGTGTGTCCTTCACGTTAGCGACGACTTCACGCAACGAGTTTTGATTTGCCTGAGCTGAAGCCAGTGAGGCGAATGAGACTGCGAGAAAACCAAGTACGACAATACACAGATGCTGCCTGAAGGAATGAAGCATGAATTTGTATTTCTCCGGAGTTGCAAGTTGTGATTTCGACAATCGAGGAGCATCGGCTAAGCGACCAACGCGCCACCGTTTTCTTTTTTCCGCCTATGCCAATGTCCCTTTGAGCACGGCTGCATGATCAACCGCTAGCTTGTCGAGCTTTGGAAGCTCAACCCTCAGAGTCGGTCTGCTGATTCCAATTCACTGTCTGGTCGGTACCGAGGAGTTCGAGCTTCGTACGACCTAATTAAGATTGGCTGACCAACGGTATGCTGATCATCGCGGGAAGGCATCGCGAGCTCGTTCCTGAGTTCCTATTGCACCTCTATCGCGGAAACAATCGCCTCTCCTTTGATCGGTCTAAACTCAAGAACTAACATGCCATCCCTGCCATTGACTTCAAAACGCCGTTGATACGCGATCAGCGCACGTCCCGCGGTGGCTGCCACATCCAGATTGGTCACCATCTTCTGTCCGTTCGCGAAAACGTCGAATATGCGCTCGCCGGGGTGTAGAGAGGGCTCCACGAATGTGAGGACTACGCTGTGCGGACCGTCAGCGACGGGAACACGATACGTGAACGATCCGGTACGGTAAGTGGCAGCAACCTCCGGACTGCTGGTCCCGGCAATGGAAGGCGGAGCCGGAGGCCTGCCCCGAGCTCCCGGGCCGCCGATAACCTGCGCCGTTCCGCCCTCGAAAAATGTATCCGATCCGAAGTGTTTTCCGTCGCCTGCCCCAGCGACGAGTGCCCCGCAATCGATGTAGGTGTTCTTCGCGGCTTCGTCGGATAGATGCCACTGCACCCTGTCCTCCACATCGCCCTGGGAAAACGAACCAATTGCGATGACGTTGTTGGCACCGGCACTGAGAACGACACCATTCCAGACACAGATGCGATCCTGGCAGTCCGCAAGCACTCCAATGAGCTTTCCGTTTACTTTCAGCGAGGTCTTGGATGCATTGCTGTACACCCGCACATCCGCTATCCGGTAGGCTCGCTCCTTATAAAGGCTGGAGTTGATGTGAACCGTTGGCGTCGTCGTCCAGTTGGCTTTGTAAAAGTAGTACGGGTCTTTTCTGTGCTTATGGTCATAGGTCACGATGCCCTTGGTATTGATGTCCTGGGCATTGCCCTCGCTACGCGTAGTGCTTCCGAAGTCGAAGGAATTCCAGAGAAAGGTACCCCATAGGTACGGCTTGCTGCGCAGCGTGGACCAGTTCTGCTCGTGAATGTAGGACTCGTATTCTTCGGCCTGGGGTCGATTGCGCGACTCCGGTCCACCGAGCGCATTGTCGGAGCGCAGCGATACAGCTCCCCCGGCACCGTATTCTGTTACCGCGATGGGCTGTGCCGGTCGAGTGTGGTGCAGGGCATCAAGATTAGCGCCTAAGTCAGAGGGCTTGCCGTAGTACCAGCCGAAGTAGCGGTTGGCACCAGACATGTCGGTGACCGAGGCTGTGATCGGCACCACAGTATCGGGTGCATAGCGGATTCCCTCACAGCAAGTCGCCAGTGTTGTCGGCCTATCCGGGTCCAACTCGTGCGCCAGTTGATTCAACTCTTTCAGTAAGGGCAGCGGGTCGGGAAGGGCGCCGCTCTTGTTCCCTACAAATGCGGGTATTGAGTTTCCAAAATCGATCTCATTGCCGATGGACCAGGTGATCACCGAGGGGTGGTTGAAGTCCTGCGCGATCAACTCCCGCAGCTGCTGCCGGGCGTTCTCACGAAGCGCTGGAGTCGGTTCCAGGCTTTCGCCCAGCGTCCACTGGCTCACTAGCGGTATCTCGTCCCAGACCACAAGTCCGTCGCGGTCCGCGAGGTCGTGAATCGGCTGGCCATGCTGGTAATGGGTAAGGCGTATGCCGGTCACCCCCATCTCACGCATCATCGCCTCGTCTGCAGCAACGTCCTCCGGTTGTGACGCCCAGCCCTTGCCTTCACGGTCCTGGTGGTAGCCGACGCCGTGTACGGCCACATGTTTTCCATTGAGGAACAGCCCACTGTTCGGATCGAACCGAACCTGCCGAATGCCGAAGGGGAGAAAGATACGATCCACAAGTTGGGAGGACTTGTTTGAGAGTTCCACCACTAGTCGGTACAGATAAGGGTCCTCAACGCCTTGCCAGAGATGCGGATGCGGCACAGCCACGTTCGCGGTGCTATTTACCACGCTCGCCGCTCCCACGGTGACGGACTGCTCTTGTTGTGCTACGAGCTTGCCCTGCGCGTCAACGAGCAGAGTACGTAGCACGAGGTTGCCGCTCTCGTCACCATCGTTGCGCACCCGTGCGCGCACCTGCACCTGCGCCAATTGAGAAGCGATCGACGTCGTCTTCGCATAGACTCCAGAAGAACCATAGTCCATCAAATCAAGGTGCATCTTCCTGGTGAAGACAAGGCTTACCGGACGATACAAACCGCCGTACACGAAGAAGTCTCCGGTAAGCGGTAACACGTCGGCAGTCGAGCTTCCCAGCGCGGGTTTCGTGTTGTCCACCTTCACCGTAAGCGTGTTCTCCTGGCCTGGCTTCAGCGCTGCCGTGCTGTTTAGGCGAAAACGCGAGAAACCTCCTCGGTGTGTGCCAAGCATGGTTCCGTTCAACCAGACGGTTGCGATGCGGCTTGCTGCGTCAAACTGCACAAAACTCTCCATGCCTTCCACGTTCGCTGGCGGCGTGAAAGAGAGCTTGTACCAGCCGACTCCTAGCGTCGTAACGACGTTCTGCAGGGTGTTGATGTGGGACGTGGGTGCGTCCTTGTAGTAGCCCACTCGATTCCATGTGTGTGGCACGCTGACGGCTGCCCACGTCGCATCCGGTTCAGCCTGGAGTTCTGTCGCAGAGTCTGGACCTAGTTTGAAGCGCCATCCGTCGCGAAGTGACATCTCGATGCGAGGGTCTACAGCCGTGCGCGTCTGCATCTCCTGTGCCTGAAAATCCGTATCGAGCGTCGAAAGACACAGCACAAGAAGACCAAGAAAACGGGTCATGGGCAAACTCCTGGAAGCTCTAACTGCTTGCGTGGCGGAAGAAACGGCAATTATAGAGATGGCACGAATCGTTGTCACCACAGCTGCGCGGAAGCGACATCAAGCCACTCCAGGTGGCGTGCTTACAGCCCATACAAGTCGGCCACTGTTTCCAAATCCAATCCACCTGGCCGAAAAACCGCCTTCCCTTCAATTACCGTTTGGTCAAATATGCATAATGGCGAGCCGATGGGACAAGGGACGATCCTAAGAGCGCGAAGTTGGTTACATCCCTGTTTAGCGGCCCCGCTCAAGAAACACCGCGCCTGAGGAACAAACGGTGCCCAGACGGTGTGCATGTCATGTTAGGTTGAGGCGAAGGAGCAGTTTGATTCCAATCTATGCTCACCCGAATCAGAGTATGTCTTCTCTTGGCCCTGACCTCCGGCCCAAGCCTGTTCGGCGCCGATTTTGCCATGAAGGTGACCGACAAGAATTACCTCGATACTCAAGGTTTTAGCGTATTTCTCTACGACAGCACGTATCATCCCGTCTTCGTAGACCAGAAGAACACGGCCATGGAGATGATTCTCCACGGCCAGCGCATCGCCACGAACGGCGACGTGCGCCTGATGCCAACGCCCGAGCAGTGGGACCTGGTGGCAACCCTCAAAGGGCGCCAGGCCGATAAGGCGAACAACCGGCTCACCGCCAACCTCGCTTTCCCGACCTTCGATCTCAGCTACACCCTGGAAGTCGCAGCGGAACCAGGCGGCGTGAAGGTCAGCATCAATCTCGACAAGCCGCTACCGCAGAAACTCGCCGGGCGCGCGGGCTTCAACCTGGAGTTCCTGCCCTCGATCTACATGGGCAAGGCTTACCTGGTGGACGGAACCAAAGCCGGCATCTTCCCGCGAACGCCGAACGATCCGATGGTGAAGGTGTTGCCGCTGTCGGATGAACCGAAGAAGGCGTACTACCTGGAAGACTGGGACAAGGCCAAGGGATACACGCAGCCGCTGCCGTTCGCCGAGGGCAAGAGCATCACCCTGGGGGTCGACGACGCGCTGGCCCGGGTCAACGTCAAGTCGGATACGGCCGACCTCATGCTGTTCGATGGACGCGACCGCGCGCAGAACGGCTGGTTCGTGTTGCGTTCGCTGATCCCTTCGGGCAAGACCACCGGCGCCATCGTGTGGCACATCAGGCCGGACGTGATTCCGAACTGGACGCGGCCGCCGATGATCGCGCACAGCCAGGTCGGTTATGCGCCGGGTTTCTCCAAGGTGGCGGTGCTCGAACTCGACCCGAAGTACAACGGCCCGAAGACGGCCAAAGTGCTGCGCCTGATGGAGGACGGATCTTACAAGCAGGCGTTCGAGGGCCCGATCACGCCTTCAACGCCCTGGCTGCGCTACGTCTATTCGAAATTCGACTTCACCCCGGTCAAGGACCCCGGCCTTTATGTCATCGAGTACGCGGACCAGCGTACGGCGCCCTTCCCCATCTCCAAGGACGCTTACGCGAACATCTGGCAGGACAGCCTGGACCATCACCTTGCGGTGCAGATGGATCACGTTTCCGTTCGCGAAGCCTACCGCGTGTGGCACGGCGCTTCGCACCTGGATGATGGCCGGATGGCGCCCGTGGTCGGGGAGCAATTCGACGGCTGGAATCAGGCCACGGCAACGGACGGGAAGTACAAAGGCGGCGATCACATTCCTGGGATGAACGTGGGCGGCTGGTATGATGCCGGCGACTTCGACCTCGAGGAGCCTGCGCAACTCAGCGTGATTCAGAGTCTGGCTCTGGCGTATCGCGAATTCAATCTCAAGTACGACGAGCTTACGGTGGATGAAGCCGCGCGTGAGGTTGAGATGCACCGTCCCGATGGCGTGCCGGATACGGTCGAGCAAGTCAAGCACGGCGCACTGCTCATCCTGGCGCAGTTCCACAATATCGGCCACGCGATCCGCGGCACTCACGAACCAGATCTGCGCCAGTACACGCACTTGGGCGACGGAGCGTCGAAAACCGACGGCCGCATCTATGACCCGAAGCTCGGTCCGAACGAAGTGAAGGGCGACTACTCCGGCAAGCCGGACGACCGCTGGATTTTCACCACGAACAACCCGTTTTTCCAGTGGAACGCCATCGCGGCGCTGGCTGCGGCGGCCGATGTGCTGAAAGGCTAGGACGACGCATTAGCGAAAGACTGCCTCGAGACCGCGATCAAAGCATGGAACGACGAGAAGGCTCACCCAACGCCGTTTCCGGCAGGCGGCGCATTTGGCGGAGCGGCTCCCGCAGGTGCTCCTGGAGGCGGCGTGCTGGCTGCGTCTCAGGGTGTGGTGTCTGGCGCTCAGAATCGGACGACAGGCCAGCTCGGGCGCTTCGGCAAGTTCCGGCACCACGACCGCGCCACCAGCTCCGCCAGCCGGCTTTGATCGGAACGCATTTCAGGCTCGGACTTGAATGGACGGCGGCTCTGGAATTGACCATTGCCACGCATGGCGCCGAGCCCTACAAGTCCCGCCTGAAGGAGTTGTTCCCTCAGATGATCACCCCGCAGCAGATGGGTTTCCGTGGTTGGACGGCAGTCCGGGCATTGCCTTATCTGGACGCGAGCGCGAAAGATCAAATGCGGGAAGCGGTGAAGACATACATGGCGGGTCTGGACAAGCAGTTGGACGCCACCCCGTTCGGCGTGCCCCCGAGCCTGGGCACCTGGGGCGGATCGGGCGCCGTGGTGGACATGGCCATCCGGATGTACTTCCTGCACAAGGCGTTTCCGGATCTTGTGGGCCCCGAATACACACTTCGCGCCGTCAATTACATTCTCGGCACGCACCCGGTATCCAGCACTTCGTATGTAGCTGGCGTCGGTACGGTCTCGAAGACGAAGACGTACAGCAACAACCGCGCCGACAACGCTTACATTCCGGGCGCCGTGATTCCGGGATACATCATCATCAAGCCGGATTTTCCGGAGTGCATCGACGACTTCGGATTCCTCTGGTTCGAGGATGAAGCCGTCGTGGCCGGGTCGGCAAGCTGGGTCGTGGCCGGCAACGCTGCGGACGCGATCACTAAGGAATCGAAGTAGGGCCAGTACTAGAAGCGCCCAGCGGCCCGAGGGGTGCCGAGCGATTTTTGTTTTGGAGAAATCCCATTGCGGCGTGGCCTTCAATCGCATTTACGAGAAGGGCGTCATAAAGGAGGCCGGATTCTGGGCGCATGTCCGCGCAAGTTCTACAACCTGCAGCAAGCGAATGCGCGCGGGGCGTTGCACGCGGGCCAAGGCCACCTTGACGTAAAACCGGCTTCCCGGACGTTGCTGGTCGGTTAGCCATACCGGCCTGCTCCACGCTCTATTTGCCGTTCGCGTAGCACACCTTCCCCTCATATCGCAGCACCACTTCCCCCGTCGCCAGGTTCACCGCGCCCCACGATGAAAGCGTTCCGTTCGCCCCTTCGAACTTCCCGGTTCCTCCAGCAATCGTCACTCCGTTGGGATAGATCGTGGCATACAGCCCCGTCACAGCAGAGGGATATCCCACCGCATTCGCGGGCTCAGCGTTGATCGTGTCTCCGGTTGAGGTGACCCAATGGTGCTGGTTTTGGAACGTCACGCTTCCATCGTTGTTTGGAACAAAACCCACCACAGATACGCCAATCGCTCCCGCAAGGTCCCCTGTCGCCGTCCCAAATGTCGTACTCGCGTCAAGAAAGTTGGTCGAGATCGTCCCGCCGACATGATGGCAATTCGTTACTGCCTGCGCCGCCACGCAGGTCATTCCAAGCAAACACGCCACCAGTGCTCTCATCATATGCATCTCCTTTTTCCGAAACGTAGCTGCCGCCGACGGTCCAACCCTGAAGTGCCAAGGGCATTCTCTATCCGCATACGCGCACCAGCGACGCAGAGGTTGTTGCCCGCTTCGCTTTGCCTTAGACTTGAGGCCGCGGACCGTACCGTTCAGCTTTGACAGCATCCTGACCGAAAATGCCTGGAAGAGTCCTATGGAAAATCCAAAGTTTTTCCATGTTTTAGAAAAGCGTGAACCTTCTCCGAAGGCCACGGCCCGACAACGCTACAAGTTCGGCCCCTTTGAGCTTGACACCGAAGAGCACTCCCTCACGCAGGAGGACGCCCCAGTCACCCTGCCCCCCAAATGCTTCGATCTCCTTTGCATCCTCGTCAGGAACAGCGGGAGCCTTCTGGAGAAGGAATATCTCATGCGCGAACTGTGGCCCAACACCTTCGTCGAGGAGGCCAACCTCACCAACCTCGTCGCACTCCTGCGCAAAGCCCTTGGCGACTCGCCTGCCCGTTCCCAGTACATCAAGACTGTCCCCAAGTTCGGCTATCGTTTCACAACGCCTCCAGAGATTCCACTGTCTCGCGCGCACGCCACTCCTGCACCCGCCATCGTCCGCAGCCAGCCGTCGATTCGCATCATCGTCTTTCCCTTTCGCATCGCCGCTGGCTTCCACGATGCCGACAACCTCGGCTACAGCCTGCCCGACGACATCTCAAGCACTCTTGCCGAGCTCAATGCGTTCGTCGTCAGGTCCATTCAGGCGGCAATGGGCTTCGATCCCCTCCATTGGGAACCAAAGCTCGTGGCCAAAGAGGCGGATGTCGATTACATCCTCACCGGAGGACTCGGCTCGGGTCACCATGGGATCCATGCCACGGTCAAACTCATTCAGGCGCCCAGCGGAGCGCTCGTATGGTCGAAATCCTGGGACGTCCACGCCGGCGAGTTGCAGAAGGTCCATCAGGGAGTCGTCCAACTGGTCCTCGGCAGCCTTGCACGCGGAACCGCTGACGCAGGCACAGCCTCCGCGCTCACCGCCACCACCATCCACTCCGAGGCCTACAACCTCTACCTCATGGCAAACCAGCTGAGCCTCAAGCGCGACCCCCAAAATATGGCACTCGCGCGAGACCTCTACATCGCATGCCTTGAAAAAGATCCCGATTTCGCAGCGGCCTGGGCGCGTCTAGGCCGCTGCTACCGCTTTGTCCAGAAGTTCGGACCCAACCCCGATCCTGACTACCGTCCAGCTCAGCAGGCGCTCGAGCGCGCCTTCGCCCTTAACCCCGACCTTATCCTCGCCCACAACGTATACACCCCCATTCAGGCCGATATGGGCCACGCTCAGAACGCGATGGTACGGCTGCTGAAGGCTGTAGCCTTTCACCAGAACGCGCCGGGGCTTTTCGCCGCTCTTGTTCAAGCCTGCCGCTACTGCGGCCAACTCGATGCATCGCTCGCCGCGCACCGCAGGGCACTGGAGCTCGATCCCAATGCGCGCACCAGTGTTACCCACACCTACTTCCTGCTCGGCGACTATGAACGCTCACTTTTCTGGTACGGCACTGTCGCCGGTTTCTATCTCGACGCACTTGTGCTTGCATGCATGGGTCGCGAGCAGGAAGCGCTGGCTCTGCTTTGGACGCGGCAAGAGAAGTTCCCTCTCATGCCGGGTGGAATGCAATCTCTGCTCGCATACCTCGAAGGAGATCATGCCAGAGGCGTCGCCATCCTCCGTGCATCAACATCCGATCATCGTCCGGACCCTGAGATGTATTTCTACCTCGCCCGTCAGGCGGCGAGATTCAACGAGCCAGACCTGGCCAACCAGTTGCTCCAGCAATCCGTCCGGGCCGGATTCTGGAGCACTTCCGCCTTCCTCCGCGACCCATGGCTCGAGTCCATCCGCTCTACCGTCGAATTCAATCGCACCTTCGACCTCGCGAAACAACGCGAAGAGCAGTCCACTACCGCTTTCCTCGCTGCCGGCGGCGAAGAGATCCTGTCATGAAGGCGATAAGACCAATCCGATTCGAGTTGCACGGGAAGAGCCGAGAGGAAAGGTTTGGAGAGTGGCGTCGATCACAATCATGCCCCTGTTGCACAGTCGCTTTTGACACCATTGCGCATTCGGCGCTGCTGAAGCCGACTGGCCGAGAGGCATCCGCCTTCAGTCCAGAACAACAATATGCACAAGTGTATTATGTAGCGACGGACAACGGTGCACTGTGATCACTTCACGCGTAGTAGTCGAAAAGCCTGAAGTGAGCAGTTCGGTCCCTTATTGAAAGGGAGTTCGAATAAGTAATCATGGTCGGAAGATCGATCGAATAGATGGCTGGGTCGAACTGAGTTCACTCAAAAGATTACGGGCGAGCTTTGGTCGAGGTGACGGTGCAAGTGCACTGGGAAAACAGAAAGAGACTGTGTCCTCTATGGAACGAAGCTTCACTGAACTGCGTTTCGCTTCGTTCCTATATCGATTCTGTGAGACGTAAAGGGCCGTCAAGGATCAAGACGAACGACCTGCGCGCCCTTGACTGCCCTCCATGTCTCTGGCGGAGGGAAATCTTTTTCTGTTGACTCCCCGACGCTTTCATAGATAGGCGGTAGTTTGGTAAAGTACGGTTAGGCTACCGCTAGGGACCGATCAACCGCGACTCAGCGCCAGTCGTCAATCACGTAGGCATCAGGCCGATTGAATCCTTCCCCATGCGGGCGCTGCATTGCCACACCCTGCAGGGCCACGCGATATCCCCGAGAGCGCATTCTTCGATAGGCACCTTCGCGAGCCAGATTCATGCCCGCTTCAATCGTGGAACCGCGCGAGAGGGAAAACGCTTCGCATGCATCCAGCAGCCTGTCGAAACGCGCGTCCGCACCTTCGCCGCCTCGGGCAGCACCAAACTTGACATAACACGTCTTCTCGCCGCCTTCCGATCCAACACCGTTCAGGCAAATTGCAAAGGCATCAAGAATGCCGCGCGTGTAAATCAATACAACGTCGCCGGTGTGCTGAGCTAGTACCGCGCGGATTTCGCCTTGGAGATCGAGTCCCTTTTTGATCTTGTGTGTGAGTCTCGCGCAGGCAACGATAACCTTCTCGCGCTCCTGCTTCGCGCAGGCTGAAAGTAACGCCGGTGAAGCAGTGTACCTGGTATGTGGCGACCCATTTGCGGCCGGTATGCGCGTCAAAATGGCAGTGAGATACTGCGGCCAATAGCCGAATTTCTGATAGAGACTGACATGCTTGGCACTGTGCGCGAAAGTGAACAGCCCCGTATGGACTAAATCCCACCGGTCGAAGATCGCCATCGTGGCTTCGAGTAACTGCTGTGCAACTCCGCGATCCCAATATTCCGGTAGCACTGTCAAGGGTCCGAAGAATCCGAATGATCCCCAGCGAGTGACCACGTTTGTTCCGATCAGTTGGCCATCGTCGCGTGCCGCCACGACCTTGACGTGGTTCGAGCGGAAGCGCGGCGCGATCAAGTTGCGATCGCCCATGAATTCCAGCGGATCGGGCATTCCCAGAAACGTTCCAAATGCGAGTCGAGCGATATGGTGCGCTTCTTCGACTTCATTCTCCTTGAGCTGTCCAACTCGGATGCTATTTTTCGTCGACATTGCCGAACTCCTCCTCTTAGAGGTTTTGGATAATTTGGAGGCATCCAATTTGGGGAGAAGTGACTCAAGCGAGTTTACCCCCAGTGCAAAGGCATGTGCTGAGGTTTGTCGCGACTTCGATTGATTAGCCGTCTGTGCTTTCGTTCTCGGCGAGTGTCCGCCTAACCGGACATTACTCAAAATGGGGTTACTTCCGAATCTCTTTGGCGTTTCCCCAACGAGCCTTAATGACCTGCGCCAGCCTGAATCTCACGCAGGATTTTACGTTCTTCCGCAACCTTCACAAATTTCATTTGTTTAGGGTCGTACAACCGAACAGACCAGGGATGCTTCAGGCAAGTCACGGTGGTGACGGTTAAGTCATGATACCGTTCGTGAGCACGAGTGAACGGCCAACTCCAGTTCACGCTATCTTCCGAGCAGGAACACGCAGTACGATTGCGAAAGATTCCCAACGCCATATCTCCTAACTGCCGATCAGCTTTGATTACGCCGCATCGACAAATTTGGTCGGCAGGCCGTGCAGTGTGGTCCTTGAAAGAACAATTATGGTTCAGTTTTGCATTCGAGCGCGATTCCTTCAAAGTTGTACTGTTGAACCAAAGACGCCAACGAATCCTACGGTCGCGGCGGTGTATCCTTGGTCCTCCATAGACAAACAATGCCCCAGGAGGCGAACGCTCATGAAGTTCCGTAACGGTTCTGTAATCTCTCTCTGTCTTCTACTCATCCTGAGCCCCCATTCCTGCGGCCCTGGCACAGCATGAAGCTGGCCAAGCCCAGGGGCCCAGCAAATACCTCTTCCTCGAAAATGTCGAGCTCAAACCCGACATGGGCTTTCCCTACGCTAAGGCTCAAGGAGATGAGGTCCAGGCCCTGCGTGCCGCCAAGGCTCCGTTTCACTATCTCGGCATGTGGGGCATTACAGGATCCGGCCATGTGCTCTACATGCATGGCTTCGACGCTTTCGGCGATCTGCAGAAGGACCACGATGCAACCTTTGCGATGCCGAAGCTGATGGAGGCGATGAAAACAAACAGTGCAGCGCAGGCTGGGTCGATCGCCACCGATCACAGCAGTATCTATACATATGAGAAGGACCTGAGCCTCAATGCAAACCTGGACCTCGCAAAGATGCGCTTTACGCGGATCATCCTTTTCCATGTGAAGGCCGGCCACAATGAGGAATTCCGACATCTGGCAAAGCTCTTCGTCAAGGGCTATTAATCGACCCTCCCCGATGCGCACTGGGCAATGTTCCAAAAGGCCTATGGCGTGGACAGCGACAAGACCTATATCCTCGTCACCCCCATGACGTCTCTCGCAGAGGTAGACGCAATGGAGGGTGGGGACAAGAAGTTCACCGAGGGCGTAGGCGAAGACCAACTCGCTGTGATGTTCAAAAGCTTAGACGCCGCTGTCGAATCTCACGAGGCCGACCTCTTCGCTTTCGATCCCCAACTAAGCTACGTTCCCGATTCGTGGCTGACAGCTTCGCCGGATTTCTGGGGGAAGAAGTAAGAAGGATTCGCCGATCAATCTGACCAATCCGGATGCAAGAAGCCCACCCGATAAGGGTGGGCTTTCGTCTATGACCCCCAAAGAGCGCGTGCCCAGGCGCATAATGAATCGCATGGCCTCAAGCGAAGGTGAAATTACACAACTCAGTGACACAGCGCTTATGGTCGCCGCCTGTCGCGCGCATGAAACCGCTTTGGAAGACGCATTCCTGTGTGATCCCTTTGCGGCGCGGCTGGCTGGAGAACGTGGGTTGGCGATCCTTCGCGCGTTGCCGCATTCCGACGTGGCGCAGATCGGGCTCGCCATTCGCGCGCGCTTCGTCGACGAAGTGCTGTTGGAAGCGCTCCGGGATAACGCGATCACTACTGTTCTTAGCGTGGGTTGCGGTCTCGACACGCGGCCATGGCGGCTCGATCTCCAGAGGAGTCTTCGCTGGATCGAAATCGATTTCGCAGACGTGCTGGACTACAAGGACAGGTTGATGTCTGGCGAGATGCCGCGCTGCCGCCGTGAACGTCTCACAATCGACTTGAACGATCTGGTACAGCGTCGCGCCATGTATGAGGCGAATGGTTCGGCCCCGGCACTAATGATTACAGAAGGCCTGCTTCTGTACCTGCCCGCCGCAACGGTGGAAGCATTGGCTGCCGAGAGCTTCAACAAGGGCAGTATCCGGCACTGGATTAGCGATGTTACGACCAGCGCCTTCAGCAGGGTGCTTGGAGGAGGAACTGACACGATGAAGCCAATCCGCCACGTGCAGGCTTCCGATGCTCTGAACGGCGAAGGAATTCTCGATGTACTTCGACGTCATGGCTGGACGACTTCGTCGCAACGAAGCTATATCACCGACGTCGGCTTCGTAGACGAACGACTCCGTCGTACGATGGGGGGCGCGACACCGCCTCCGCTACCGTATCCGCCGGGCGATCCGACAGGCGTGCACCGCTTCGTACACGGTTGAGCGTAAGCGCCGAGGACAATCCAGACGATGCCATCAGCTACAGCAGCTGGCGGAACTCACGACATAGGAGCCCCGCCGTTGAGATAATGTCCTTCCGCGGCGAGAGTGCTGCGTCGAACCCCACGAGTTACGCAAAAGGGCAGCCCCACGGGTTCCGGTCGGATCACCGCCCACTCCGTCGAAACTCATGGACTCCAGATGAGTTTTATCCATATAGGTGGGTCGCAGACCCATTCAAAACTCGGACATTACTCAAAAATGGAGGGAAGGTTGGGGCACCGTTGTTGACGGTTAGCCCACAATGCGCTCGGAACCCGCGCCTGGGACTCAGTAGCTACTCGTCGTGGATTGCCGCTTTTACTTTCGTAACGACCTCAGCGGGTATGGTATCCATGCCGTGATCCTTACGTGCGTGCTCAACGGCCTTAGACATTACCTGTTCCTCGTTCTCGCCATGCGCGACGAAATCACAATCCATGCCGACTTCCCGGCATTTCAGAACCTTGGACATATATACGCTCCATGATGGATCAGAATAGTAGCACTTCGCGAATTCAACGGCAAAGGCTAGATTGAGTTCTGGCTGGAACAACGAAATGAGACTCCACCTTTGATCGCGAAGGAAGGATTCTGGGCATTGTTCGGAAGTGAGCGCTACGCTTCTATCTCGGCCTGTTAGCGCATGACGTAGCCGCCGTCAACCGTGAATTGCTCGCTGAAAATGTTCTCGGCACCTGGCCGTAAAACGCCTACCGAGAGAAGTGAATTCCAAAGCTGAAAACCACGTGGACGCGCTGACGACTTTTCGTCCAAGTGGCAAGTCCCTCACAGGAAATCAGTGGACGCTAGGGCGTCGGAGTGATCCAGCCATTGGGGAGTCAATCACAGAGAATGAGCATATTAGTACCACAGAACTCACTCTTCGGCGTGCGTTCGAAAGCACTAATGGACAGCGTGCAGGTTTGGCGACCGGCGATCTCAGCGATGGGGCGCCGCCACAGCAGGAGGGTTATCGGCCTTGTGGCTGGTTTCCGGTGTACCAATGTGATCGGCGAGTTCGTCTCCGGTGAAGTTGTCGGTGTAGCTCGCATCGATCTCCGGCAGCATAACTGCATTCCAGGCGGCCCATTCCGCGATCAGGCGTTTGTAATCGTCGGGCATACGTTCCTTTAAGTTGGCGCGCTCCATGGGATCCTCAACGACGTTGAAGAGGAATGTATTTTCGAGAATCTTGAGATACTTCATATCGCCATCGCGCGTCGCGTGCTGGGCATTGGCTTTGTAGCGCCAAAAGAGCTTGCGAGCGACCGGCGCGGCGCCTTCGGCTAGAAATGGGATCAGGTTAATGCCGTCGGGTGGATAAGCGGCATCGGGCCCCGTGCCTGCGGCGGCAAGAAGGGTTGGCAGCCAATCCATGCTGATGGCCACCTGATTGGTGGTTTGGCCCGAGGCAATGCGCGCGGGCCACGAAATGATGGCCGGAATGCGCAAGCCGCCTTCAAGCAACTCTGTCTTCCGGCCTGTAAATGGCCAAGTATCGGCGAAGCGCTCGCCGCCGTTGTCGCTGGTGAAAATAACGATAGTGTTGTCGAGGATGCCGCCAGCGCGAAGCGCTTCCAGCACACGGCCAACCTGAAGATCGAGATCCTCGATCATGCGCCGATAGGTCGCTTGCGAACCGCCGTCAAAATCGGTGAGCCGATGACCGTTGAGCCGCCGCGATTCGGGCTCGTCTCGGGGCCCCTCCCACGGCCAGTGAGGCGCATTAAAGTGCAGGCTCAGCAGGAAGGGCTTTCGAGCTTGGGCGTAGCCGGTGATCACATTGACGGCGTGGCTGCCTAGAATATCAGTCAGGTAGCCAACCTGTTGGACCTTGATGTCTTCGTCCCATAGGTCGTTAGAGTGTGTAAAGTAGTCGACCGCGCCGCCGCGAAATCCGTAGAAGTGGTCATAGCCGCTCAGCAATGGGCCGTACTTCGGCAGCAAGCCGAGATGCCACTTGCCCACGAGGGTGGTCCCATATCCGGCCTTGCGTAGGAGGGAGGGCAACGTGGGGTGGCTCGGAGGCAAACCGGTGTCGCGTCCGACGAGCGGTTCGTCGAGACCAACATCGAGGCGGTCCTGATAGCGTCCGGTAATCAGTGCGGTGCGCGTAGCCGAACAGACTGCGGAGTTGGCGTAGGCCTGCAGAAAGCGCATTCCGCGGGATGCAAGACTATCGATGTTCGGAGTGTGGAGGTCGGGTCGTCCGTAGCAGGAGATATCTGCGTAACCCATATCGTCGGCAAGGATGAAAACGATGTTGGGCGGAGCATGGACCGATTCGCCCAGCAGTTTGCCGGAGGCAAGCACCGCCGCGCCCAGCGCAGCGCCGCGCAGCACCGTGCGGCGAGAAATCTCTGATGGACTCATGATGAAAAGCCCTCCAACTGGAATCTCCGTCGCGACCCAGAATCACAACAAGTGTACTTCGCCTGAGGAAATTGCGATGCCAACGGAATGTTCGCATTGAAAGTGGAAACTTTTGGGAAGAAGAGCCGTAATCATCATCCGCTTGGAGAGATCAATTCACCTGCCCCGTTACCGTTTGAATATTCGCGGTCGCGATAAGTAATGGAATGTCGGCAAGTATTTACCCATCCAGTCCACCTGGCCGTAAAACCGCCTTCGCGGCCACCTGATCTGGCGCAGCGTAAAAGCAGAGACGATAACCCGTTAACCTCATGATCCACCGCAGTGGAGTGCGGCAATCATGAGGAAAACAACAGTGAATAAGAGAAAGGGCAAGAAGAGCCGACCAAAGACTAAGCTCGGTATACCGGATCTGGAACACTCGAAAGCTGCAGTCCTTCGGAGCCTTGGTTCGCCCGACTCGAAGCGCGGATACCAGCATGCAATCGATGAGTTCGTCGCGTGGTACTGTTCTGAACCTCGATTGGCCTTCAACAAAACAGTGGTTTTGCGCTATCGCTTTCACCTGGAAGAGCGCGGCCTCGCACCAGGGACGATCAACGTACGGATGGCGGCTGTGCGGCGGTTGGCTTACGAGGCGGCTGACTGTGGACTGTTGAGCCCTGAATTGGCCGCCGGGATCCATCGCGTGAAAGGCGTCCGCAAACTGGGCTCTCGCTTGGGCAACTGGCTCACAGCGGGTGAGGCGGCGGCGCTCTGGCAAGTGCCCGATGGACGAACTCTTACCGGAAAGCGCAATCGAGCGATCCTGGCCATCCTGCTCGGTTGCGGTCTGCGCCGCCGGGAGCTTGCGGAACTGACTCTGGAGGGCCTGCAGCGTCGAGAGGAGCGCTGGGCGATTGTCGATCTCATTGGAAAGGGAAGGCACATACGAACCGTTCCCGTCCCGAACTGGGTAAAAGAGACCCTTGATGCGTGGTTAACCGCAGCCGGCATCGAAAGTGGTCCGCTATTCCGGTGTGTCTGTCCGGCCGGCAAACCGTGGGGACACGGCATTTCAGAAAAGACGGTTTGGCACGTTGTCAAGAAGAGTGCCGCGAACATGAACATTCCACGTCTCGCGCCGCATGATCTTCGGAGGTCATGTGCGAGGCTCTGCCACGATTCAGGAGGTGAGCTTGAACAAATTCAGTTTCTCCTCGGGCATGTCTCTGTGCAGACCACAGAACGCTACATTGGCTGCAAGCAGCGTTTGAGAGTGGCGGTAAACGACAGACTTGGAATCGAACCCGGGTGAGTCGATGACTCAGCAACTGGCCGCGTAGGCGACTGTTCGCCGAAGTGGATTCCCAGCGAGCCGCCCTGCGGCCACCCGTCAACCCGCCGCGCACGACTCCTCTCTGAAAGACGAGCGAAAGATTTGTACGCTAACTAACGAGGTATGCCTCTACAATTCGTATCGACATATGAATTTGAAGACTGAGGGGTCGAGAATGGCTGAGAAGACGATGGTCGAGAAAGCTGCGGAGACGGTGGGATACGGACTTGCGATGGCAGAAGATGTGGCCGGCTCTCTCAAAACGGCCGTGGGCGCAGCTATGACCACGGTGACAAAGGCGCTGAAGAAGGCACCTCCCAAGACGCAAGCGAAAAAAGTGGCAAAGAGAGTGGTGGCACAACCAGCCGCGAAAAAGGCTCCGGCGAAGAAAGCTGCTAAGAAAACCGTGGCCAAGTTATCACCTGCCAAGAAGAATGCGGCTAAGAAAGCCTCGAAGAAATCTGTGAAGAAGCCTACAAAGAAGACTGCTCGTGCGCGGCGGTGAGCTGAGCAAGTCGGTCTTCTGCGAGGAGAAAAACGGCGGTCTATGATGTGAACGACATGGACCTGAACACCTCGAATTGCGAGCAATGCGGTACGGGCGGATATCGGTAGGTGTGCGCCGGCTACCGCGAAGGCAGATAAAGATTACCTAATCGCGTACTGGCGAGCCATTTCAGGGCCGCGAACCGCTCGGACGGCGTTATTTCTCAATTCGGAAATACGCCAAGATGCGGACGATCCAGAGAGAACGTCGGGATCTCAACGTCAAAACGCTCACCGCTTTCACCCTCCATTTGGTAGGCTCCGCCCATCATCCCCGATGGCGTGTTGAGAGACGCGCCACTCGCATATTCAAAGCTTTCTCCTGGCTTGAGGACCGGTTGCTCTCCGACAACACCTGGTCCTTTGACCTCAGTCAATTCGCCGCGCGCATTCGTGATCATCCAATGCCGGCTCAGCAGATGCACCGTTTCACGTCCCTGATTCTCGATGATCACGCGATAAGCCCAAAAATACTGCGAACTGTCCGGCGATGACCTAGTCTCAAGGTAAGTTGGCTCAACGCTCACCGCTATTCCTCGGGTGTTTGCCATATACGGGGTCCAATTTGCCATAAGAGAGACTTTAGATCAAAGCCCTCGGCTGAGCTAGCCCGGCATGGTCCTGGACCAATGCCAATTCACGGATTGAACGATTCTGATCGACCGCTCTTCGGCAAGTGCCCGAGAACCCGCCTACGAGAGAAGTGAATTCCAAAACTGAGCACGGGTTGGAACCATGTGGACGCGTAGGCGACTCTTCGTCCAAGTGGAAGGTCCCCCACCCGGAAATCAGTGAACGCTACCGCGTTTATCGGTACAAGTCGGGATCATAGCTCGAATCGTCCGCTCCGACCGGACGCTCAATGAGTGCATTGCCCTGTACGCGCAATTCACATCCATCAAGGGCAGGAGCTAACTGTAGGTCGAATGATCGGCTCTCCTATCAAGCTGCTCAGAATTGGACCTTACGCGCCAACGGATTGAGCGCGGTTCGTCGATATGGTAGAGAGGGTTGAAACCTCCGCTTGAGCCGCCGTCCCAAGGCTGCCCCGGCGGAAATTGCCCAGCTGCTGCTCCAGAACGGCTAGGATCAAGCAGGAGAAGACGCCACCAGACCCCGGGGGATTGACCTCACTTTTT
The DNA here is from genome assembly GCA_963769345.1 of uncultured Acidobacteriaceae bacterium. Lineage (GTDB taxonomy): Bacteria > Acidobacteriota > Terriglobia > Terriglobales > Acidobacteriaceae > Telmatobacter. The sequence goes on along the minus strand of CAVYLL010000010.1, from coordinate 251,421 downwards.
TGGGAAATCGTACTTCGGAGACTCAATCGTGCGATCGGCTTTTCTTAGAGAACGATTTCGGGGGAGGCGCGTATGCGGAGCACCAGTTGGAGCATGCGTCATTGCAATCGCACTGGTGACCGGCAGTGCTTGTCTCGCACAAGTCGCTGGAGGGACTATTTCTGGGAGTGTGAGAGACAGCTCCGGGCGCGCGATTGAAGGAGCAAAGGTTGCTGTTGAGAACTCCGAAACGGCTATCCTCCGGTCCATAGACGCAGACAACGGCGGGATCTACACGGCTCCGAACTTGGTGGCTGGTACATATCAAATCAGTGCGTCCAAGGAAGGGTTTGCAACTCTTGTGAGATCGGGTGTTCTTGTGACGGTAGGCTCCGAGGAGGTAATCGATTTCAAGCTAAACCCAGGCGAAGTTAAGACAACGATCGAAGTTTCAGGCACACCGCCCACTATCCAATTGGTCAGTTCGACCTTGGAGGCAACCGAGAACTCGACCACAGTCCGCGAATTGCCTCTGAATGGGCGCGACTGGACGACTCTCGCACAACTGCAAGCAGGAGTCACTGGCGTGTATCAATACCCGCTCGCTCTGAGTAATCAAAGGGCAAATCGCGGTCTCGGGACGCAGTTAACCATCGGCGGAACGCGCCCACAAGGGAACAACTACCGACTCGATGGAATCAGCATAAACGACTACTCCAACGGAGGGCCCGGCAGCGTTCTCGGTGTCTTGCTCGGCGTGGAGGCGATTCAGGAATTTTCTGTCGTAACAAACAGCGCGCCGGCTAGCTATGGCAGGACGTCGGGAGGGGTGATTAATTCTATTACGCGCTCCGGCACAAATGAGCTACACGGCTCAGCTTATGAGTTTCTGCGCAACAGCGCGCTTGACGCCCGCAACTTCTTCGACACAACTTCGTCTCCGCCCCCATTCCGGCGCAATCAGTTTGGAGCCGATGCTGGTGGGCCGATTATCAAAAGCAAGTTGTTTGTTTTTGGCGATTACGAAGGCATTCGCCAGCTGCTTTCAACAACAACGGTGGACATTGTGCCTTCTGCCGCGGCACGCAACGGAAATCTAACCTCGGGTACAGTTAGTGTGGATCCAAGTGTAGAGCCGTACCTGGCGCTCTATCCGCTTCCGAACGGTCCGGTCGAGGGCGATACCGGCAATTTCACGCTTCCCACTCCCCAGAACACCAACGAGGACTTCTTCACCTCACGCTTGGACTTCACGATTGGGAAGGTTGATAGCCTGTTCGGAACCTACATGTTCGACAATGGAAAAACGGACGGACCGGATTTCTTTGATAACAACATCATTGGGACTCTGTCCCGCCGTCAAGCCGCCGTTCTCGAGGAAACGCACTCATTCGGTGCCCAAATGGCCAACACGGCACGATTGGGTTTCAGCCGTGTAGTCTCGCAAGCTGCAAAGAGTTTAAAGCCGATTAACCCTGTGGCAGCGGACACGTCGCTCGGCTTTTTGCCGGGCCAACCCGTGGGAACTATAACGAACTCGGAACTCTCGACCTTTCCAGGGGGCTTTGGCGCCGTCGGCGAGTTCGATTTTCATTACAACTCGTATCAGTTCTATGATGATGCGTTCGCGACGTTAGGAACTCATTTTCTAAAGTTTGGTTTTGCTTTTGAGAACATCCGGGACAATGAATTGGGCAAAACCAGCCCGCTAGGCCAATTCGTTTTCGGATCACTCTCCGCTTTCCTGCAGGATCAGCCGACTTCGTTTAACGCACCGATCGGAAATGGAATCACGCCACGCAACCTCCGACAGTCTATTTATGCGGGATACGTCATGGATGACTGGAGAGCGAGACACAATCTGACTCTCAATCTGGGGCTGCGTTATGAAGCAGCGACGGTCCTGAGCGAAGCACATGGGAAACTCTCGAACCTTCCATCGCTGACATCAACAACCCCACACCTCGGAGATCCTTTCTTCTCGAATCCGACGAAGCTCGATCTTGAACCGAGGGTGGGCTTTGCGTGGGATCCCTTGAGTAACGGTAGGACATCCATCCGTAGTGCATTCGGAGTATTCGATAACCTACCGCTCCCATATCTGTTTGCGGTGACGAGCCTGTTGTCGGCTCCGTTTTTTGAGTTGGGCAACGTCACGACGCTGCCTCAGGGGTCGTTTCCGAAGGAAGCTTTTCCGCTGTTAACCACGCCTACACTTCGTTACGCGTATATTCAGCCGCATCCTCCACGCAGCTACGACATGGAGTGGAACTTCAATATTCAGCGCGACATTGTTTCGAATACGGTGCTGCAGGTGGGCTACACGGGATCGCGGGGCGTTCATCTTCCTTACTTCATAAACGATTTCGACATGGTGCTTCCAACATTGACGTCACAGGGCTACCTATGGCCGGTGAATGGGATTCGTCTGAACCCAAGCATAGGCCAGATTTCCGGTACCTTGTGGAACTCCGTTTCCATTTTCCATGCCCTTGAGGTTCAGGTAACTCGCCAAGCCAGCAAACGGCTGCAAGCCGGGGTGTCATACACGTGGGGCAAAATTATTGACTGCCGGATCGGCGTCGGCGAACCGCGATACCTACGCGAATAGCTCCCCTCGGCTTTGGTTCGATGAAAGAAATGGGCGTGGACTCGCCGATTTCGATATACGACAAAACCTTTCGGTTGACTATATCTGGGAAATCCCGAGTCTCAAAGCCGGGCCACGAGCGCTGCATTGGGCATCAAACGATTGGCAATGGGGTGAGATTCTGCGCGCTACTTCCGGGGAACCGTTCACGCCTACGATCACCGGAGACCCGTTGGGAATGAAGGGCGATCAGTTCGACCGGCCGGATGTACTGACTGGACCTGGATGCAGCGGCTCTCGTGTGAATCCAGGAAATCCGCTTGACTACATCAAAACGCAGTGTTTTGCTTTTCCCAACCCGAGCATGCGGTTTGGGGATGCGGGACGCAATATTCTTATCGGTCCAGGCATTCTCAACCTGGATACCTCGCTAGTTCGCAACATAGGCGGCTTAGATAACTTTCATGCGCAATTCCGAGCAGAGTTCTTCAATGTGTTGAATCACACGAATTTTGCGTCGCCGGTCGTACCGACAAACAATACCAGCTTGTTTGGAGCCGACGGAGCGCCGATTTCTTCGGCGGGCGTCCTCACTTCCACGACAACCACATCACGCCAGATACAGTTCGGACTGAAGCTGATCTGGTAGACAAGCTCTGGAAAAACCGAGGGGCGATGCTAGGCGCCTTGAATCAGACCCTTGCGAGTGAGATAGTAGGAGCGTGTCAGAGGGAGTGGCTGTAGGTTAGGACCTGCGCCGAACGTAATTTTGCATATTGTTCACGGCGAAGTCGCGGGCGCGGTGCTGGCCGGCATGCTGATGGCTGGAACCTGTGCGTTTGCGCTGAGCCCGGCGCTAGATGTGAGCCAGTACGCGCATACGACATGGAAGATCCGGGATGGGTTTGCCAAAGGCTCCATTCTCTCAATTGCACAGACTCCCGACGGGTACCTCTGGCTGGGGACAGCATTCGGCTTGTATCGCTTCGATGGCGTCCGAAATATCCCCTGGCAGCCACCGCCAAATCAGCATCTCCCCTCTGGCACGATCACCAAACTAGTCGCGGCGCAGGACGGCGTTCTTTGGATCGGCACAGGGAACGGGCTGGCGAGCTGGAAGAATGGCAAGCTCACTCACTACGCGGAGCTTGCTGGATTGGTTATCGATGCTCTAGTTGAAGACGATGAGGGCTCGATATGGGCCGGCACAAATGGCCCTTCCGATGGAAAACTCTGCGAAATTCGCAATGGTAGTGTCCGCTGCCATCCGGAAATGAGCGGTGCTGGCCACGGCGTTTTCGGATTCCATGAGGACGGCAAGGGGAACCTCTGGGTCGGATTGGAGACGGGGGTCTGGCGATGGAGACCCGGACCGCCGGAATTCTATGCGGTGCAAGGACTGCTAAACGGAAGAATGCAGGGCATGGCGGACGGCGACGATGGTGCTCTCTTGATTGCCACGACGGGCGCGGTCGCCCGGCTGGCTGACGGGAAAGCGGAGGCCGTATATCGGTTCCCCACTGCAAGGCGCGGGTTCCGTCGCCTGGAAATGCTACGCGACCGCGACGGCGGTCTGTGGGTGTGTCCTGCGGGCCGGGGCATTGTGCATATATACCAGGGACGCACCGATGTGTTTTCAGAATCGGACGGCCTTTCCGGCGACGACATTTACGATTTGTTTGAGGATCGTGAGGGCAATATTTGGGTCGCCACAGTGAACGGGCTCGACCGCTTTCACGAGCTTCCCGTGGTCACGTATTCCAAGAAACAAGGTTTATCGGATATTCCCTGGGGAGGCATGTTAGCGGCGAAGGACGGAAGCATTTGGTTCGCTACCCTTAATGGGTTGAACCGCCTGAATCGCGGCCAGGTTACGGTGTACCGCCAACAGCGGGGCAACGCAGGTGTGCCAGAGATTGTCGGCAGCGGACTACCGGATGAGGGGGTCGGATCCCTCTTTCAGGACTCTCGCGGGCGAACCTGGGTTTCCACACCGAGCGGGATCGGCTACCTAGAGAATGACCGGTTCATTCCTGCGGGAGCTCCGGGTGGGTTGGTGGAGTCGCTCACCGAAGACACTTCGGGGAATCTTTGGATTGCCAACCGCGACGTCGGCCTCTTGCGATTGTCGTGGCTCAATGAGTTGCAGCAGATACCATGGGCCACATTCGGACGCAAGGATCCTGCAGTCGTTCTGGCCCCAGATCCTTTGCACGGTGGCCTATGGCTTGGATTTTCTCAGGGTGGCGTCGCCTGGTTTCGTGACGGTCATGTTCACTCATCCTACTCAGCCGCCGATGGGCTCGGCGGCGGCCGCGTCTATCAGCTTCGATTTGACGAGGAAGGCGCGCTTTGGATTGCCTCTGAAGGCGGGCTCAGTCGATTGAAAAACGGTCGCATCGCCAAGCTAACGAGTATGAGCGGATTGCCTTGCGATGCGGTCCAATGGACGATGGAAGACAACGCCCAATCGGTCTGGCTAATGATGCCCTGCGGCTTAGTGCGGGTTGCGCGCTCCCAGTTGGACGTATGGGCCAGTGCTCCGGAAAAGACAGCTCGCACAATCCACACCACAGTTTTCGATAGTTCGGATGGGCTAAGGCTGCTCGCCGTTGTTGGCGACTATACGCCGCGCGTCGCCAAGTCATCAGATGGGAAACTCTGGTTCAGTGTTCCCGACGGCATCAGCGTCGTCGATCCGCGCCACCTAACGTTCAACAAACTCCTGCCCCCGGTGCACGTCGAGCAGGTTATAAGCGATCGCAAAGAGTATTGGGAGAATTTGTCAGGCAATGCACCATCGAATCTCCGCCTTCCCCCGTTGGTGCGCGAGCTAGAGATCGACTACACAGCTCTCAGCCTCATTGCCCCGGAAAGAGTATCATTTCGCTACAAGCTTGAAGGCTGGGATCGAGATTGGCAGGACGCTGGCACTCGCCGGCAAGCGTTCTACGGTAACCTTCCTCCGCGCAATTACACCTTCCGCGTGGAGGCTTGCAACAACAGCGGCTTATGGAACGAAACCGACACTTCCCTCGATTTCTCCATCGCACCGGCGTACTACCAGACCAATTGGTTCCGGTTGGTGTGCTTCACAGCCTTCGCTGCGCTGCTCTGGGCCGTGTATCAAATGCGGGTTCACCAGTTGCAGGAGCAAGAAAAGAAATTCCGCGAGGCAGTAGAAACCATGCCGGCCCTGGCTTTCGCCGCCGACCCCAAAGGTAATCGCACTTTTATGAACAGGGGTTGGCTCGAATACACAGGATTGAGCCCGGCAGAAGCGTCAGCATCAGGATGGGAGAAGACGATTCACCCTGATGATCTCAACCGCATCGCCGAGCGATGGCGCGCGTCGCAGACGTCTGGCCAACCGCTGGATTATGAAGCGCGGCTTCGGCGCGGGTCGGACGGAGTCTATCGCTGGTTCCTTATACGCGCCGTGCCTGTGCGGGACAAGCACGGGAAGATTGTGAAATGGTGTGGCGCGGCAACGGACATTGAAGACCGCAGACGTGCCGAACAGCTCCAGGCCGATCTTACCCATGCGAGCCGCGTCAGCACGATGGGAGAAATGGTTGCCTCCATCTCGCACGAACTCGCACAGCCCATTCAGATCACTGCCGCGCATGCCAAGGCATCTCTGCGATGGCTTCAGCGCGACCCGCCCGATATGACTGAAGTTCGCAAAGGGACGGAAAAAATCATCGAAGCGGGCGCCCTTGCGTCGGAAATTATCAACCGTCTGCGATCGTTGTACAAAAAGTCCCCTCCCAAACAGGAGTTAGTCGCGATAAATGGGGTCATCGGTGAGATGGTCGGGATGATGAGAGGTGAGGCCAGAGGGCATGGAGTATCCATTCGCACCGATCTGAAAGACGATCTTCCCATGACCGTGGCAGATCGGGTGCAACTTCAGCAGGTGCTCATGAACCTAATGCTGAATGGCATCGAGGCGATGAAAGACACGGGCGGCGTGCTGACGGTGAAGTCGCAATTGCGTGAGGACGGGCAGATCGAGACCGCTGTAAAGGACACAGGGCCCGGGCTGCCCCTGGGCAAGGCCGACCAGATATTCGACGCATTCTTCACGACGAAGCCGCAAGGCAGCGGCATGGGCCTGGCAATCAGTAAGTCGATCGTCGAATCGCAAGGCGGCCGGATCTGGGCCAACGGCGACGGCGGAAGCGGCGCGACGTTCCATTTCACCTTGCCAACTGCTCCCGCGGAAACAAGCCCTTCCGTAGATGCCGCGTGATTCGGCATTCAGCAGAACCGTACACGGGCCCAGCCGGCGTTCATTTTATGCAATGCACGCATCGACGCCGATTTACTAACGGACGGCGTGCAACTGGCCTTTAGCCAGACAGGGGGTGAAGGAGCGCTGCGTGTGTTTACGAATGTTATCGCTTCACTTGGACGAAAAACCGCCTTCGCGGACAGTGGTCTCTGCCATTCACAAGTTGAGAATCGAGGGTTCCCACGTTGGGGTTCCCAACTGAACATGACTCAAAATCTTCTATAAGATTCAAAAGGTCTTACGCGATTGAAGCACCACAATTACAACTCGCAAGTTATTGATTCTGATGAACATTTCCAGTTCGGGACCAGGGGGTCGGAGGTTCAAATCCTCTCTCCCCGACCATTTAAATCAACCAATTACAAGCATTCTCCATCCATTCAAAACCACACTGTAGTCGAATTTGTAGACGGTCAAATTCGCCCACGGCACCGTGTAGTTTTACGACCGCGCCCGTCTGCGGGTGCCCCACGTCCGGATTTTCGGACGTGGGATAGCAAGCACGGTGACCAGCTGATGTATTCTTTCTCGTTATGCCGCGCGGTCTCATTCGCTATCACCACACCGGGAACTTTCACTTCATCACCTTCAGTTGTTTCCACCGTCTTAATTTCCAGCCTTGCTCGTTCCAGGGAATGGATCAACGAATCCGAGCCGTTCAGCGTTTGATGAGGGTGTTGGCGAAGGATGTTAGGGACACGACCGCCAATGTGGAACCTATCCTGGAACGCTCCCTTCCCGGTTCTCACGTTCTCAGGTGAGGAAACAGCCCCAAGGCCACTGTCACTCGTGACAGTAGACAACATTCGTGCGAAGAGAAATGATCGAGCTAGCTGCCTACTGAAGGTGCTCCGGCGAATCAGCCGAGGAGAGCCAGTGAGGCGGATCCGCTCTCTTATCTTCAACACGCGAACTTCGCGCGTTCGGAGACTCATCCAACCGGAAGTTGCAGGGCTCTCCTCCGAAGGTTCTCCCGGGACGGTGGTTTTAAGACCACAAATTGAATACGAGCGAAAACCGCTGAGGGAACTCAGCCCAGGAAGAAGAGGTACAGAATGACCCATGATCCGGAAACAGCCCGGCTGGAAGAGGCACGCGTCGCCAAGACACCGTGGAGGAAGTGGGGACCTTACTTGAGCGAGCGGCAGTGGGGAACAGTGCGCGAAGACTACAGCCCCGATGGAAATGCCTGGGACTACTTCACGCACGACATGGCAAGATCCCGTGCGTATCACTGGGGTGAAGATGGCCTCGCCGGCATCAGCGACGACAACCAGTTGTTGTGCTTCAGTGTCGCCTTATGGAATGGCAAGGACCCGATCCTCAAAGAACGCGCGTTCGGCCTGACGAACAGCGAGGCCAATCACGGCGAAGACTTGAAGGAATACTACTTCTACCTCGATAGCACGCCTACGCACTCGTACATGAAGTATTTGTACAAATATCCGCAGGCGGCGTTTCCTTATCTCAATTTGATCGAGACGAACAAAGGACGCAATCGCCATGACATGGAGTACGAGCTACTGGATACCGGAATTTTCAACGACGACCGCTACTTCGATGTCTTTGTCGAATATGCCAAGCAGGGGCCGGAGGACATGCTGATTCAGATTAGCGTGGTGAATCGCGGGCCCGAGGCGGCCGAGTTGCAGGTGCTGCCAACGCTCTTGTTTCGCAACACCTGGACCTGGTGGCCAGGCACTCCCAAGCCAGCATTAAGGGTCGTGGGTCAGAAAGGCGCGAAGGCAATTGCCGCGTCTCATGCGGAGCTTGGTGAACGGTATCTGTATTGTGAGGGCGAGGTCCCGCTCCTCTTCACAGAAAATGAGACCAACAATCAACGGATCTTCGGCAGTCCCAACGTCTCTGCTTTCGTCAAAGACGGAATCAACAATTACGTTGTAGAGGGCAATGAGCACGGAGTGAATCCCCAGAAAACGGGGACCAAAGCTTCCGCGCAATATCAGTTGAATGTGGGTGCAGGAAAGACCGCTACCATCCGCCTGCGCCTCAGCGACAAGGCTCCTGCCGCCATGGGCGAACCGTTCAGCGTTTTTTCCACGATCATGAAGATGCGCCAGGGTGAGGCAGACGCGTTCTATCGAAAGGTCAGTCCAGCCCATCTGAGCGAGGATGAGGCGCGTGTTCTGCGCCAGTCAATGGCCGGCATGCTCTGGTCAAAACAGTTCTTCTTCTTCGATCTGGACAAATGGCTTTCGGAGCATGGTGATGATCCCATGAAGGGCAGCAAGCGCGCCACGCGGAACAGCGAATGGTTCCATATGCTGAATCAGCACGTCATCTCGATGCCCGACAAGTGGGAGTATCCGTGGTATGCGGCGTGGGATTTAGCGTTTCACACGATTGCTCTTTCGACTGTCGACACGGACTTCGCTAAAGAGCAGCTCGACCTGATGCTGCAAGAGTTCTTCCTGCATCCAACCGGTCAAATCCCAGCCTATGAGTGGAACTTCAGCGATGTGAATCCGCCGGTGCATGCCTGGGCCACCATTTTCCTCTATCGAACCGAACAGGCTGCCACCGGAAAAGGCGATATCGATTTCCTCAAGCGGTCATTTTCCAAGCTGATGCTGAATTTCAGTTGGTGGGTAAACCGCAAAGACCGCTATGGCAACAATCTCTTCGAAGGCGGGTTTCTTGGGCTGGATAATATTGGCGTCTTCGACCGCAGTGCGGCCCTCCCAACCGGCGGCCACCTCGAGCAAGCGGACGGCACGGCCTGGGTTACCTTGTTCTGCCAGAATATGTTGGAGATTGCGGTGGAACTAGCGTCGTACGACGCTTTCTACGAAGACATGGCGGCGAAGTTTGCAGATCATCTTCTTTGGATCGCGCGCGCCATGAATCAGACCGGGCCTGAGGGTATGTGGGACGAGGAAGATGGCTTCTACTATGACGTTCTTCGGCTGCCAGACGGTAGTTCCCGGCGGCTCAAAGTTCGCTCCATGGTGGGCCTGCTTCCCTTGTGTGCGACCACGGTAATCGAGCCGTGGCAGCGCGAGAGGGTCCCTGGACTGGCGAAGCTCCTGGGTGAACGCTTACGGCGGATGCCCGAACTCCTCGAAAGCATTCACCCAACCGGACCCGGTCATCTCGGGTACGGCGAGCGCGGGATTGCTGCGCTGGTCAACCCCGATCGCTTGCGTCGGATTCTGACGCGCATGCTCGACGAGAATGAGTTCCTTAGTCCCTATGGCATTCGGGCTCTCTCCAAATATCACGATGAGCATCCGTTTGTCGTCTACGTGAATGGCCAGGAATATCGGGTAAATTACCTTCCGGCGGAGTCCGACACCGGCATGTTCGGCGGCAACTCTAACTGGCGCGGGCCCATTTGGATGCCAGTGAATGCGGTGCTGATTCGTGCTCTGTTGTCCTTTTACGGGTACTACGGAGACAACTTTAAGATTGAGTGCCCCACCGGTTCGGGCAAGTTGATGAATCTTTTCGAAGTCGCGCGCGAGATCGCCAACCGTCTGACCCGAATCTTTCTGCGGGATGAATCCGGCCGGCGCCCGGTGTACGGCGGTACAGAGAAATTCCAGACTGACCCGCAATGGAAGGACTACATCTTGTTCTACGAGTACTTCCACGGGGACAATGGAGCAGGTCTCGGAGCTAGCCATCAGACAGGATGGACCGGCCTGGTGGGAAAACTGATCGAGTTGTTCGGACGCCTCGACGCAGAGAAGGTCCTGGAACTCGGCAAAGCAGGTGCCTTCGCCAAGGAGCCAACCGAGGCTGTAGAACCTGTGGCCCACTGACAAACTAAATGCTTATCGGGGTAGCCAACGCCTCGATGAAGCAGATAACCGTTTTGGGTGACTGGCCACGTCCTTGCCAGGAAAGAATCGAGAGGGTGTTGGCCGGTTGCTCAAGCCTTTTCACACCATCGCACGACTCACATTGTTTCCGATGTCGCACGTGTCGGCCGAAGCTTCCGATGAAGCGTACTTCGACGTAACCGGAAACTCGACATCGGAAAGCAGCATCAGTCGAGCCGATGGCCTTCGGAAGGCGCGAGCAGAAAGGCGCGCATGCAATCCACCAGCAAAGAGGGGCAACAGAGCGGCCATGCTGAAGGATTTGAACTGGGTAAACAGAAAAGTGCTTCTACTGCTACCGAGGAAGGCGTTATGAAGGCAACGCGAATCTAAGGCGCGCGGTTTGATAACGAAGATTTACAACGACCACAGGACAACGAGGGAAATCCATGAATACGAGAATCACATTTCAAGTGGCTAAGAAGCTCGGCGGCGAAACCATTGGCTTCGTCCCCAAACGCTGGATAATGAGCTGTGCAATTGCATTCGCATCTGCCGTTCCCTTGATTGCGCAAAATGCCGAGCTGCAGCAAAAGCTTGCAGCCGTAAAGCAGTCTGTGGCGGAGAACAAACAGAGGCTGCAGCAATATCGTTGGACCGAGACAACGCAGCTTAGCCTGAAAGGCGACGCAAAACCTCCATCTCAAAATTTATGCCAATACGGCCCCGGGGGACAGGTTCAGAAGACTCCTATCAGTGCTCCGCCGCCACCTCCCAGTGGTGGCAGAATGAAGCAAAAAGTCATCGCGAATAAGAAAGCGGAAATGCAGGACTACATGGGAGACGTGAAGAATCTTCTCGCTCTCTACGTTCCACCCGACCCCCAGAAAATGCAGCAAGCGTTTGAGGCCGGAAAAGCCTCATTGAATCCCGCCGGAAGCATGGTGAATTTGGTCTTCAAGGACTATGCACTGCCTGGCGATCAGATGACTCTCACCTTCGACACTGGCACAAAGAAGGTCGTTTCTTTGAGCGTTCAAACCTATATGGGTGAATCAAAAGATGCGGTCACGTTGCAGGTTCAAATGGATAGCCTCCCCGACGGGACCAACTATGTGCGACAGACCGTTCTGAACGCAACCGCCAAACAACTCGTCGTGACGACGACAAACTCGAGCTACCAGATGGTTGGAGGTTAATGGCGCCCGACGATCACTAAGGAAAATCCTGCACTTTCGGTTTGAGCCGTAAGTGGATTGGTCGGAGGAGCTATGCGTTTTGCGAGTCTGGCGGGCGCGCTGGCCTTCATCGAGTCAGACATACGATGCGACGATTGTTCACGAAAGACAACCGCTTTTTGAGGAGCGTAAATGAGAACTCTATTGATAATGCTGGGATGTGTGGTGTTCGCTTCGGGCAGCTATGCGCAGGATTGCGTCAAAAATCGTCGCGGTGAGACGGTTTGCAAGAATGGCCAGTCTGCCGCCGCGTACAACCCGAATACGGGCAACGCGGCCGTCGCCCAGAAAAATGCGAATGGGACAACAACCACCAAAACCAGCTACGGCGGCACTGCTACCACCAAAAACGGCAGCGGCGCAGCTCACAACTCGAATAGCGCAGTTGCCGCCAATTCGAGAACAGGGAATGCTGCTGCCGCGCACACAAATTCGAACGGGGTAACAACCACACAGACCACGAACGGGGGGAAAGCCAAAACAAAGGACGGAATGGGTGTGGCGCAAGGCCCGGGTGACTCAACCTGCGCCAAGGGCAAGAATCATCAAGGTTGCACAACCAAATAGGTGCCTGAGGCAACAAGAGGAAGACTGTCAGAGTTGATGCCGGAGTTGCAATGAGAGAGCCCCGCCGGCTAGGGAGCTTTTTGCAACTCCTTGCCCTTGGTTTCGATCGCAGCGAGTAGGTTTTGCCACGATTCGTCGAAAGACTTGGCGCCCTGCGACTGCAGGTCGGCCGCCAGCCTTTCGAGATCGATTCCCGCTTTTCGAAAGTTGTTCAAAACAGTTTCGCTGTCTCCTCCATCGCGCGGAAGAGTTCCGCCCAGTTTGCCATGATCAGCAAAGGCCAGAAGCGTTTTCTCGGGTATGGTGTCGATCGTGTTGGGTGCGGCAAGAGCGGCAATATAAAGAACGTCAGAAGCCTTTGGGTCCTTGGTGCCGGTACTGGCAAACAAGAGCCTCTGGGGGCGGGCGCCAAAGTTGGCTAGACGCTGCCATCGATCCGAGGCCAGGATATCCCTGTAGGCCTTGTAGGTCTGCTGACCGATGGCGATGCCGAGCTTGTCCCGTAGTTGATCGGGGACTTTGTCTATCGTCGCACCATCCCATCGACTCAGGAAGACCGAGGCTACCGAACGAACCTCCGGACTGAGGCCTGCTGCAATTCGCCGTTCCAGCCCACACATGTACGCGTCTGCCGACGCCAGGTAGTGCTCTCGAGAGAAAAGAAGCGTCACGTTGATGGCCACACCACCTGCGACTGCCTCTTCAATTGCGGGATTTCCTTCCTTCGTTCCTGGAATCTTTATAAAGATGTTCGAACGATTTGCCTTCTTATACAGTGCAGTCGCTGCAGCCAACGACCCCTTCGCGTCGTAGGCTAGAAGAGGCGAGACCTCAAGCGAGACAAAGCCATCATTGCCTGCCGTACGTTCGTGAACTGGGGCAAAAAGATCGGCGGCACGGGTCAGGTCCTGCAACGCCAGTTCGAAGAAAAGCTCCTCGCCTGAAAGGCCTGATGACAGCAGGCGCCCGATTTCCGTGTCATAGGATTTGCTCTTTGAGATGGCGTGCTCAAAGATGGTTGGGTTCGATGTAAGCCCCGTGACGGAAAACTCATCGATATAGTGCTTGAGCGTTCCGTTGTCCAGCAAGTCACGCGTAATATTGTCGAGCCACAGGCTTTGTCCGAGATTGTGAAGTTCCTGGGTTGCCTTCATCGCTCCTCCTGCTCACCCTATTGTCGCCTCTCGCGTTGTTTCCCGCCGTAAGGATTCAGCCCAATATCGCTGATTCATCATTTTCGCGAGGTGAATTGTCATCCTGTCGAATCCAGTGAAATCGGCGCTGATTCTCGATTCTCGCAAGACCAGTTCATCCGAACGAACTCATTACCAAGTCGAAGCGGCTCGGCTAGCAGCCCTATCATCAACTATCAAGTCCGGGACGAGTGAACTGGAATTTCTAAGCCCCTTTTCAGTCGCGGCGCAGTGCCTGAACCACTTTCGGGGGCGTCTCTTGTGCGGGATGTGAGAGCCTGACGTGAGCAGCAAAGAAGAGCGCCATTTCCTTGATGTCGTCGGGATTCGGACGAAATTCCGCCACGCAAACCGAACACTTGTAATAGCCAGAAAACTTCCCATTGCGGTCCGTGCCTGGGATCAGACGTAGGGGTTCCCTCATGCACAGAGTCTACGCTTGCTGCGCGGTGACAGCTCTGCCAGCCAGTGCCTCAGGCCAGAACACTGTTTATCTCTTTACTCCAGAACGGCTGTGCACCCTGAATCAAGAGTCTTTGCAGAAAACAGTTGCTGCGTTTACTGATGCCGAGCAACTTCTGTTTACCTCCGGCGGAGTGTTCGCGGCGAACCAGCCCTTGCCGCGCTGGTGGCCGAATTGTTCCTCACGCTGGAACGCCACGGGGAAATGGGGTTGCAGATAGCAAACTTGTCTAAAAGAGCTGGAGAGTTCTACACTCGGCTTGACTGAATGAAATTGCCTCGTTGGCTTTGCGCGATTGTCTCGCTCGCTTTTCTGACGCCCGCAATCTGGGCGCAAGACGGGCTTCAAGGCGCTTTGTCCCGCATCGAAGCACCCGCTCAGCTGCTGCACCATACATTTAGTCAGCAAATCATTGCGGGCGATTTTGACAATGACCAGAGGCCGGACGGCGCGGTCCTTCTCGATGTCGGCCAAATCAACGGGCAGAGGTCGTTTCGGCTCGAGATACACCTGTCGGCTGGAACGAACACCGGATTCATGTTCTCTTCGGCTGAATCGGCACTCTCGATTTCAGCACTCGATGTAAATGCGGACGGTCTACCGGACATCATTGTTCAGAAGACTTTCACGCACGAGCGTTTGCAGGTCTGGCTGAATGATGGACACGGCTCCTTCCGCAAGGTAAACACCGAAAACTACCTTTTGCGAACCGGTGCACCAATTCAATTTCAGGCTCGAGCTCCGGAACAATACAGGCCGGCGAATTGGCTCCCCGCGAAAGTCGGAGCCGAAATGGCGGCTGCGCCATCGAGACCGCTTTATGTGCCTGACAACTTCGGCCTCCGCAATCGCTGGTCCGAAGTGTTCTTGGCTCACTCAGCACTTCGCGCTCCCAATCCTCCCCGCGGCCCTCCCGTTCTTTTCTCCCTCTAGCTTCCCTCTCAATTCGCAATTCTCAGACACGTCACGGTACGCGTCTGAGGCCATCTCCTTTCGAGCGCTCTCATACCAAGAGTGCGCCGATGTCACTTGAGCACCAGCGAGAGAGATCGAATGATATCGAGTCAGAATCTGCGTCGTTTCATGGCCTGCATGCTCGTTTTGGAGTTAAGCCTCTGCGCCTGCAATCGCCGCGACCAGACTAGTGCGGTAACCACTCAATCGCCTCGGGTGGAGGAGCCGGTTCGTTATCTGACGGTGTCGGAACAGCCGATCGAGGACCGGTTGGAGCTCGGCGCAAAGGTGCAGCCTGATCCTACAAAAGTATTTCGCATCTTCTCCCCAGCAAGCGGAAGGCTTATTGAGGTCGATGTCAAGCCGGGCGATACGGTCAACCGGGGACAAAAACTCGCCTTGATCGACAGCAGCGACGCAGGATCTGCGAGATCCGACTTTGCCAAGGCGACGATCGAAGCAGAACGCGCCTCGCGGGCCGCTGATCGGGAGAAGGTGCTTTTGGAGCATGGCGCAGTCCCAGAGAAGGACTATCTCGACGCAAAAGCTGTGTCCGATTCCGCGTCGGCTGAATTGGTTCGCGCGCAGCAGCGGCTTGAAATGCTGGGTCTTAATCCAGCAGCATCCGCCGACCGCGTTCCGCTGTCCTCGCCTGCTCGTGGAGTCGTGCTCACGGTGAACGGGGCGCCGGGCGAGTTCTCAAAGTCGCTCGACAATGCGGACCCGCTAATTACGCTTGCCGATCTTTCCACCGTCTGGATTGTGGGAGATGTTTACGAGAAGGACATCGCCAGGGTTCAGCCGGGAAAACAAGTCACAATCACCTTCGACGCATATCCTGGCCAGCAGTGGACCGGCCGTATCGACTCCCTTTCGGGTGCGCTCGATCCTGCGACTCGCACTCTGAAAGTGCGAGTGGCCCTCGCAAACGCCGGGCAGAAGCTGAAGCCCGAAATGTTCGCCACGATCCGCGCCGACATTGCCAAACATAACGCAATTGTGGTTCCTGCTTCGGCGGTGATCCATCAGGGGCAGACAACAACGGTCTTTGTCAGTAGCAATGGCCAGCCTGAACAAAGAACGGTAACGACGGGTCGGCCCATCGACGGAATGATCGAGATTACCTCTGGTCTTCAGGTCGGCCAGCAGATCGCGGTCCAGGGCGCCGAACTCCTGACTGGAGGACCGAGCCAGCAATGAACCGCCTAATCGGGATAATTCTCAAGTATCGAGTCATCGCGCTTATCGCGATGGCTGCCTGGCTGGCGGCCGGCACATGGGCCGTGATGCGCCTCGACATCGAAGCCTATCCAGATCCATCTCCTCCATTGGTCGATGTGATTACGCAAAACCCATCCTGGTCCGCCGAGGAGATGGAACAGCAGGTTACGGTCCCCATCGAGACCACCTTGAACGGCATCCCCCATCTTGAGTACGTTCGCTCCACCAGCCTCTTCGGACTGAGCGATGTAAAGCTCTACTTCAATTTCGATTCGGACTACTTCGCAGACCGCCAGGAGGTCCTCAACCGGCTGCAGACCGTCACCCTGCCTCAAGGGCTCCAGCCGCAGCTCTCTCCATGGTCTGCCGTCGGAGAAATTTACCGTTATCAGCTAAAGGGTGCCGCCTACGATTTGAACGAGCTGAAAGCGACCCAGGACTGGTTCGTGATTCGGGAATTGAAACAGGTCCCGGGAATTATCGACGTAAGCACATTCGGCGGGACCACCAAGCAATATCAGGCTGAGATCGATCCGAACAAGCTTTTGCAGTACAACATCACGCTCCCGCAGGTGATTGCGGCGATCAGTTCGAGCAATCAGAACGCAGGCGGAAATTATCTTCAGGTGGGCGACCAGAATGTGAATGTGCGTGGCGTTGGTCTGCTCGCCGGGATAAAGGACATGAACTCCGTACTTATCACAGAACATAACGGCGTTCCAGTTTACCTCCGCGACGTTGCGGATATTCGCGAAGGTTTCCAGCCGCCTTTGGGCCGCGTGGGCCGGAATGGCGAAAGCAACATCGTGAAGGGCACTGTTCTTCTTCAGCGCGGCGAACAATCTCTGCCCGCTCTAAAGGCTCTGCGCGAAAAGATCAGGGCCCTGAATTCCGGCCTTCTTCCCAAAGGCATGAAGATCGACACAATCTACGATCGCACGGAGTTGATTAATACAACCACCGAAACAGTGTGGCACGTCGTTCTCACTGGCCTCGCCCTGGTCACTCTGTTGCTTCTCGTTTTCCTGGGTGACGTTCCGCTCGCCTTGGTAACCGCGTTGACAATTCCGTTTGCGGTTCTATTTGCTTTCGGACTGATGTCAGCGAGCGGCCGGTCCGCAAATCTCATCTCCATTGGCGCGATTGACTTCGGCATCATCGTCGATTCGGCAATCGTGGTTCTTGAAAACATCTACCGGCGTCTTCACGAAGCCAGGGATGACGAACATCGCCTGCAGTTGATTTCCGAAGCCACCTCTGAAGCGGCCAAACCGGTTCTCTTCTCTACACTGATCATCCTGGTCGCGTTTATTCCGCTCTTCACGATGGAGGGCGTTCCGGGACGAATTTTTGCGCCGATGTCGATCACCTACGGGTATGCGCTGACCGGCGCATTGATTTTCGCGCTCGTCTTCGCGCCCGTGCTCGCGTCATTTCGCCGCTCAGTGCGCGGCGGTCACACCGCAGATCCGCGGCTGATCCGCTGGCTGAAGCATCATTACGAGCGAATCCTGATCTTAGTGATGCGTCGCCGTAAGGTCGTCATCGTGGGCGCCCTGGTCTTTCTTCTCGCTTCGCTGGCCTCCTTCTTCGCGGTTGGAGGTGAGTTCATGCCCTCTCTCGAAGAGGGAAACCTCTGGATTCGCGCCACCCTTCCGCAGGATGTTTCATTCGACTACTCGGTGAAGCTCGCGGATGAGATGCGGAAGATCCTCGGTTCCTTCCCGGAGGTTCAGCAGGTCGTCTCACAGGCAGGGCGCCCGGATGACGGAACCGATACAACCACGTTCAACAACATCGAGTTCCAGGTCGACCTCAAGCCGCAATCACAGTGGACGACCGTCAGCAACAAAGACGAACTCATCGAGCATATGAACAAGGCGCTGGCCAACTATCCGGGAGTCGCCTTCAACTTTTCCCAAAACATTCAAGACAACGTAGAGGAGGCGATGTCTGGCGTCAAGGGTGAGAACTCGCTCAAGCTCTTCGGCGATGACATTGAAGTTCTTGCGCAGACAGCCAAACAGATCATGGACGTGATGGAGGCCGTTCCCGGCATAACAGACCTGGCCGTCTTTAAAGAGACGGGACAACCGAATCTCGTTATCTCAATCGACCGCGCGTCTGCCGGCCGCTATGGACTGATGGCGTCCGACATCAATGCAGCGGTCCAGGCCGCGATCGGCGGAACAGCGGGCACGCAGATCCTGGAAGGCGACCGCCGATTCGATTTCGTCATGCGTTATAAACCCCAGTTCAGGGAAAACGTGGAAGAAATGCGAAACATCCTGCTGTCAACAGCGGATGGCAATCGCGTTCCTCTAGGAGAAGTCGCACAAATCGGCTTCAAGGAGGGCGCATTCATGATCTATCGCGAGAATGGCCGACGCTACATTCCCATCAAGTTCAGCGTTCGGGGACGCGACCTGGCTGGAACGATTGCCGATGTGCAGTCAAGGCTGGAAAAGTCAGTTCGTCTTCCCGAGGGATACCACTATGAATGGGCTGGCGAATACGACAGCTTGCGGAAAGAGCAACAGAGACTGGCCATCATCATCCCCATCACTGTGGGTGTTATTCTCGGCCTGCTTTACGTCGCTTTCAATTCCTTGCGCGATGCACTTGCTGTCATGGCGGTGCTGCCTTTCGGGATAGCTGGTGGCGTTCTTTCGCTACTTGTCTCAGGCACCCCATTCAGTATCTCGGCGGCTGTGGGTTTTGCCTCGGTGATCGGCGTTGCAACGCTCGGCGGCTTGGTTTTTGTGGCGGGAATTCGCCGCGCAGAGGCGCATGAGCACGGTATGCAACATTCCATTATTCGCGCCAGTACCAGCGAAATGCGAGCGGTTCTCATGGCGTGCCTGGCAGCGGGGCTAGGACTGCTCCCCGCTTCTATTTCTCATGGAATCGGCGTGCAGGCGCAACAACCGCTGGCGCGCGTGGTGGTCGGTGGGATGATCACGACGACGTTTGCGATCTTAGTGCTCGTTCCTGCGATCGCCAGCCTTGGCCTGGTTACGACGACGGTGCAGGAAGGAGAGCCATGAGCATGCTGAGGGTTCTGGCAAACGGACGCATCGCGCGGTTTGTCGCCCTCGTGGCCAGCATTACGATGCATGCCATCACATGCCCGGCACAGCAACAGGTCTGTGCTACTCCGTTATCCTCTGGCTTTTCTGACGTATTCCTGGTCAGTTAAAGCGTCTTTGAATTCATGATCAGCGCAACCGCGCTGCGAAGGCGTGCTGTGTTTCCCCCTCGCGCGGGTCGAATGCTTGGCGGTCGGACCAATGCGAAGCGACGCATCTCGGCTTCAATCTCTGCGCCCGCCAAATCCCAGGCATTGGTGATGTCGCCGACGACAACAATCTCACCTGGCGCCAGAGCCAGAGAAATCATGTGCATTCCTCGACCCAGCGCTTTGCACATCTTCGTCAACGCCTGCGTTGCCGCGCGGTCATCCGTTTTAGCCAGTTGGATCAGGACATCGAAGGAGGCAACAGGCTTCTTTGCGATTTCGGCATAGTAACGCAACCCGGCCCGATTGGAAGCAATCGTTTCCCAGCAGCCTCTGCCTCCACATCCGCAGCGCAGGCCATTCGGGTCAAGCTGAATATGCCCAAACTCGCCTGCTACGCCGGCCTCGCCGCGAAGGAGATGGCCATTCGCGAAGATTCCGGTGCCAATTCCCTCAGAGACGTTGACAACGACGAGGTCATGCATCCTGTCGCTAAATCCGAACCACACTTCAGACAAAGTACACGCATTGGCAACATTGTCGACGACAACAGGAAGGCCGGTGGCTCGTTCGACACGCGACTTCAACTGCCCAATGGGCCAGTCTACGTTTGGCGCGAAGATGGATTTTTCAAGGTTTGGATCAAAGCGCCCTGGAAGATTGATGCCAATGCCCTCGAACGTGCGATTCAGATGAGCCTGAAGCATCTTCTTGACGGACGTCAGAATTGTTCCGATAACGTCCTTTGGATTGGCAGGAAGCTCGACGGAATCAAGGGAGATGACGTTGCCTACCAAATCTGTCACAGCCAACATAACGTGTGCCGGATGGATATCGAGCGCAAGAACACCGCGCTGGCTGTTGACGTTGAGAAACGTCGGCTTCCTTCCGCGCGGAATTTCCCCGGTCAAACCCTCGACCACCCACCTGTCTGCGAGCAGTTCCTCAACAATGAGGGACACTGTACTTCTTTGAAGGCCTGATGTGCGTGCCAGTTCAGCCCTGGAGATCGGCTGCTTTGCGCGAATCTGGTTGAAGATGAGATTTCGGTTAATTTGTCTGGCAATTCTATTCGATGCGCTCAAGTTCCCGTTCAGGATGAAACGCGAGGTCGGCATCCCGGTTTTTATTCTCCATTTCGAACAAAAAATGCAAAGCGAGCACGGAGCAAAAACAAACAGGTCTTTCTCTAAAGCGTATCCCGAGTCTCCGGGCTAAATACTGGGTTGCCATCCCTTTTCATATTGCCGTCCCCACATCTTCATTGCATCTGGATCGTTTTGAGGTTTCCCCGAACTTGAATCCAGTTGCAACTCGCGCCCCAGTTCCCAGGCGACGTTGGATAACTGCAGCATGGTCACTGCGACATTCCCGACGGAGACCGGGGCATTCAGTTTTTCGCCTTTGCGAACCCCAGCGATAAAATTGGCAAAATGAGCATCCGTCATGGAATCGCGCCCGGTCAGATCCGTTGACGAGGTCACGCTGCCTACTTTGAATTCGTTCGTCCTGTTCCCCTTCAGATCGTAGATTTCATAGCCGTCGCGGTCGACCAGCACCGACCCGTTCGTCCCAACGATGATTGATCCGCGATCGCGTCCGTAGTATTTCATTCCGTCGCAGCACTTGCACTCCCACGAGATCATCTTGTCCGCATAGTTGAAATTGGTCACCAGCGTGTCATAGAACTGCCAATCATCCTTGTAGTGGTATCTGCCCCCCGACGATGAAATGGAGCGAGGATAGTCAACGTCCAGGGCCCATCGGCAAACGTCAATCTCATGCGTGCCATTGTTAAGAGTCTCACCAGTGCCCCACGTCCTGAACCAGTGCCAGTTGTAGGGCTGCACGTTGTCTTTATAGGCGACGCGCGGTGCCGGACCTTGCCATAAATCCCAATCGAGTTGTGCAGGTACGGGCGCTTCCTTGCCCACGCCGATCGACTTTCGAATGTTGCTGTACCAGGCTTTTGCGTAATACGCCCTGCCGATCAGACCATTGTGAATCTTGTCGACGATCTCGATGGTGTGCGGGGAAGAGCGTTG
This sequence comes from uncultured Acidobacteriaceae bacterium, assembly GCA_963769345.1. Lineage (GTDB taxonomy): Bacteria > Acidobacteriota > Terriglobia > Terriglobales > Acidobacteriaceae > Telmatobacter. Next base: position 229,851 of record CAVYLL010000010.1, on the reverse strand, counting down.
CTGGGTGCCCATCTGAACAGGCTTCCCATACTTCTGCTGCGCATTGACGAGCAAGGCTCCTTCGGCTGGATTGTGGCTGCAGGGCTTTTCGACATAGACGCTCTTGCCTGCCTTCAAAGCCAGGATCGCCATGGGAGCGTGCCAGTGATCCGGAGTCGCAATCGTGATGGCGTCGACATCCTTCTTCTGAAGAATGTGGCGAAAATCCTGATCAGTTGCAGGTGCATAACCCAGTTCGCGCTCGGTGTCGGCGGCAAACTTCTTCATCGTGTTGATGTCCACATCGCACACATATGCGACGCGGGCCGCATCCTTGTTGGCTTTCAATGCAGAAAGATGAGCGTAGGCGCGCGAATGGAGGCCGATGACTGCGAAGTTCAAACTGTCGTTGGAGCCTAAGATCCGGCCGTAACTCCTGGCCGTCGAATTCATTGCCAGGCCAACGCCGCCAATCGCCAGCGTATCGATAAATTCCCGTCGGGTGAGCATCATCTCTCCTTTGCTGCAGGTACAAGCATTCGATCTTTGCGTGAGTGAATGGATCTCTAGTACTAGACGGCCTGGGCGCTTTCCAGGTTTTTTTTCATTCCTGCCCAGCTGATCCGGGTGGACTCTTCAGGCGTCCCGCCGCCGTGCCAGTGAGTCTCAAGACTTACTGCGTCGTGATAGCCCATCTGCTTGAGGGCGCGAAACTGCGCTGCCCAATCGATGTAGCCTTTATCGACGGGAGCCCATTCAATCTTGCCACCCGCACCCTTGATTGCGTTCTTGCAGTGACAATGGTGAATCCGATCTTTGGGAATCATTTCCCACGCAACAGGGAAAGCATCCAGTTCATTACGCATCACGGCGTTACCTGGGTCCCAGTTCAGCGCCAGATGCGGCGTCTGCACTGCATTCATCGTGCGCGCCGCTTCATGGCCAGTCGCAGTATTGCAGGCGAACTCGTTTTCAAGCACCAGCAGGATTCCTTGTTTGCCGCAAGTCTCCGCAGTTGTCCTCAGCTTGTCGTCGATTGCCTCGCGGTAAGGCGCAACGTTTTCCAGTCGCCAGAAATCGAAACAGCGCACCTTGTCGGTATTGAACTGCTTTGCAAGCGAGATCGAGCGTTCCAGGATACTGTCCTGCTGCTTGAAGGTGACTTCGGGCGCACCGTGCAAATCTTCTTTCGATCCGTAGGGCGACCTTGGCGCTCCTGGCCAATCCGTCTTGAAGAGCGGGCTGGCGATATCCGTCACCTGGAGCTTGTACTTACGAAGAATCGTTTGTGCCTCGCTGATTTGCGCCGCATCGAGATCGATAACATTCTTGCCCCACATCGAACGAATTTCTATCCAGCTCATGCCGAAGTCGCGAGAAGCGACGTAGCAAGCGTGATCAAAGTCAGGCGAAATTTCATCGTTAATTACTGCAATCCGGAACGGACCTTGCAACGACTCAGCCGCGCTGAGCATTGGCCACGCGCACCAGGCTGCTGTTGCAACTCCCGCTCTTTTGACAAACTCTCGTCTTGAAAAGCGATTCATACTACTCCGTTGGTTGTGAATGGATTTTTCGACATGAGAAGTTGTACGGCCGATAACCGTTCCCCGATTACCGGCCGTCTCATTGCATTCGTGAATCGGCTTCTAGAAGCTGAACCTGAAGGAACCCTGCAAACTACGCCCACCTCCGACACCGTTCACGCTGCCTTGGCCGCTGCCCAGGGTGCTCGTGACCTGACCGAAATTCGCGGATGTAAAGATTGTTCCGCTACCAGAATTGGGTTGACCGAACTGAGGCGTATTCGTCAACTGCACCGCGTCGATACGAATTTCACTTGCAAATTCGTGATACATCGTGAATTTCTTGGCAAGCGAGACGTTGTTCTGCCAGTAACCGGGACCCCGGAACTGGTTTCTTCCGGTGTTGCCGAGGCCGGGGTTGTTGCAAGGTGACTGACCGGTACAGCCTGTTGGTTGGGAAAAATTGGATTTATCCAGCCACTGTTTGCCGGATCCGATCTGGTGGAGCACTTTGGGGCCGCCCGTAATGTTTGCCAGCAGCGCGGTTCCTGGTGTGTTGAGGACGCCTTGATTTGCATACACGCTGAATGGCAAACCAGACAGGATGGAAATCACCCCGGAGAGTCTCCAGCCGCCCAACACTGCGCCGCCAACACCGGAGTTGAAGTATTTGTGACCGCGGCCGGCCGGCAGTTCGTAGACAAAGCTCTGCTCGAAGTTCCTTGCACGGTCAAAGTCGGCCGGAGCATAGTTGTGGCGTTGGTTGATGAAGAAGACCAGGCTCCCGTTGTCATCTCCCCCTGTGGCGTAATTAAGCGCTTTACCCCAGGTAAACGCTGAGGTGAACGAGAGCCCGTCGGAGTAGCGCTTTGTAAGCTGGACCTGCAAAGCGTTGTAGTTCGAGGAGGCCCCCTGGAAGTACTGGTTTGTAGCTGCGGTACGCCCTGTGGCGCCACCCGTGAATGCGGTGGAGTTTTCCGGCAGTGAAGCATTACCGCCGCCATACACGCTTGGCAGGTTAATGTTCTGGGACACATTCATGCGCGAGCCATGATTGCCGACGTATGCAATTTGCAAATTGTAGTTGGAGCCGAAGGCCTGCTGAAGGGCCAGGTTCCAGGCTTCCGCGTAGGAATTCCTGAAATTCAGCGGAACGTAGGTATAGACCTGGCTGATCAGTGACGGCGTGTTGGCAGGGATGATTCCGTTGCTGGGAATCGATACCGGCACCGGCGCTGGGAAACCAGCCTGGAACGTCGCAACTGTCACGCCATCGGAGAGGACTGCGGGGGTGAAGGTCGAGCCCGCCGGCTGATAGCTGTTGTTGGCACGGATTGGGTAGTTATATGCATACGTGTTATCCGTGAATGGGATATAGCTCATGCCAAAGCCCGCGCGAATCACCGTGGCCTCAGTCGCGCGGTAGGAGAGTCCAGTACGCGGAGCGAAGTACTTGTACTGGGTCTCAATCCCGAGGTTTGAAGGATTGTTGCCGAGACCGGCTAGAACCAGTGTGTTGTTTGTCGGGTTATAGTTTGAAAACCCGCCGTCGACTTTCGGCGTCGCAGGCGGATAGAAGTCCCAGCGAAGGCCATAGTCAACGGTCAGCTTGGGTGTTGCCTGCCACTTGTCTCCTGCAAAGGCGAAGAACCACCACTGCCGGTAGGCCGGGAAAAACGTGTTCAGATCGCGGCCCGTCTGGCTGGGCTGGTCAAGGAGGAAGCTGCCCATGAAGTTTGCGATATTTGTCTTGGCGCCAGTCGTAGAGGTCTGCAGGTCATTGAAGGTGAATGCGCCGCGGGGGCTGAAGGTCTGGTCCTGCAAGAGATCGTCGCGGATCCGGCGAACGTCGGCACCCCACTTGATGGTGTGGTTGCCAACAACCCTCGTCCAGGTGTTCACCGCATCGATGTTTGATTCTGCGCGGATCCACGGCACGGAGGCCGAATATCCGATGAGCGGGTTGGAAAAGCCGCCGTTGATGGTGACGCCGACCTGTCCGGAGGTAAAAGGCTGTCCGTCAATATTGACTCCGGGCACACCGATGGTTGTCGCATCGTTTGAGCCGTAGTCATTTGGATTTGCCTGGTTGCGGAGGTGGGCTACGCCGACGCGAACCTCGGTTAACAGCCTGGGCGAGAAAACATGATTGTAGATGCCGCCGGTGCTGTAGGCCGTCTGATTACCAGTGGCCTCGAAGCCGCCTCCCTGCGGACCACCGAGGAAGTTGCCGAAGGCCGACGCCTGGTAGGTTTGGGTTTGCTGCCAACTGTAGCGGCCATTCAGGTGGTCTTTTTCTGTGATGATCCAATCCATTTTGACGTCGAAGCTATGCGCACTCTTGGTAAATGGAAGATTGGTAGTGTAGTTGTTTGTCGGATTCGATAGCGGCAAGGTCGAGTTCAGCTTTCCATACGTGGGATAAGCCGCGTTGAGATGCTGGAGCATGTTGAGCGAAACAGGGTTGATCCGGCTGAAGGGAATTTGATTGTTTGGGAACGGAGTGCGCGGATGCGCAGCTGTGCCGTCACCCGTGTTCGGGTCATAGATTTGCCCAGTCGTGCCCACTAGCGCGCCGCTCAAATTGACGCAACCGGTTGGATCGGTGCAGCCCGGAGTGGCTCCGGCGTTGGTATACCAGCGAGCATCAGGGACGGTAAACGTGCTGCTGACCCTCTCACTGTCGGTCGTGCGGAGATAGTCACCGAAGAAAAACAACCTGTCCTTCTTAATGGGGCCGCCGATGGCGCCGCCAAAGTAGTTGTATGACAGGTGGCCAAGCGGCCCACTGAAATAGGAGCGAGCGTTGACAGCGTTGTTCTGGATATACTCAAATGCCGAACCATGAAAGGCATTGGTGCCGGACTTGAGTGTCACATTTGTGATGGCGCCGACCGAGCGGCCAAGTTCCGGCTCATAGTTATTCGTCGAGACATCAACGGTCTGGATGGCTTCGGCTGGAGGAATCAGAATCTGCAGCAGGCCGGTGCGCTCGTCATCGTCGATGCCCTCGATCTGGTAAAGATTACTAACGCGCGGCATGCCATTGGCCTGGGTCTGCAAAGAATTCTGCGCATTGAAGAACTGCGAGTGCTGGAAGGTTGCGGGGCTGGCCCCGGGGACCAGGTTGAGAAGCGATTGGAAGTTGCGTCCAGTAGTGAGGGGCAATTCCGCCATGTTGGCCGCGTCAATTTTGGTACTGATGTCGGCGCGGTCGGTCTGCAGCAAGGGAGGTGTCGTGGTCACAGTCACGGTTTCCGACACACTTCCCGGTGTGAGCGATAGATCGACACGTACGGATGAGTTGCTGAGCAGGGCGATGTTCTGCTGCGTGACTCGTTTGAACCCGTTTGCCTCAGCACTGACCGCATAGGTCCCAGGTTGAAGGTCCGGGAAAGAGTAGTTGCCGCTTTCGTTGCTCACCGACTCGTGAACCGCCCCGGTCTCGGTCGAAGTTGCCGACACTTTTGCTCCGGCTACGGTTGCCCCTGAGGTATCGGTGATGGTTCCCAGAAGCGTTCCGTTGACCGCCTGACCCATCAGCGAATGGGAGAAGAGGCAAACGATTAGCGCGGTAAGAATTCCCAGGCAGGAACCCGCTCTCTTACGTGATTCCATCTACAGCCTCCAAAAGTCGATCTGAACTTCATAGCGCAAATTGCTATATTGTTCGAACTCCGAACAACCTATCCGTGGGCAATCGAACCTGTCAAGAGGAATTCAATTGCCCCTAAGCTTTATCGATTTAGTAATTTGCCACGATATCCCCCCGCGCCCGAACTTAGAAAACCGAAATTGGCAATGAAACCGGAAGGCCCACTATGGGTCAGTTTCTGCGTATCCAAACCAACGCGGGGAATCGTCCGGACTGGGGCATTTGTTTTGTGGATCTTAGGACGTGGCCCGATTCGACCTCATCGCGCTGTTCGTTAACATGAAAACCAGGTCGTGGATAGATCGCGGTATTCAGGGGTCGCCTTTGCAACCGGATGAGATCGGCAGGAAGTGGTGATAGCGCACGTCGCGATCTGGGGTATCTCCGCCATCAGCATTGCATTAATGCTTTTCAGGCCGTTCGGCGTTCCGGAATTTGTCTGGACCGCCACGGGTGCATTACTGCTTTGCGTAACTCGTTTGATTCCACTCAAGCTTGCTGGCTACGCTGTCGCCGAGGGATTGGATGTCTACCTATTCCTCGCCGGAATGATGCTGCTATCGGAGTCGGCGAGGAGAACTGGCGTTTTCGATTGGTTGGCAAACGTCGCCGTGAAACGAGCGAACGGTTCGTCCCGGCATCTTTTCACGCTGATCTATGGCGTCGGTGCCGGGGTGACTATTTTCATGTCGAACGATGCCACCGCGGTGGTGCTAACACCTGCCGTGTTGGCCGCGGTGAAGCGCGCCAAGGCAGAACCCATGCCGTACCTGCTAACCTGCGCGCTGATTGCGAATGCCGCCAGCTTTGTACTGCCGATCTCAAATCCAGCGAATCTCGTCGTCTTTCACGCTGCGATGCCGCCGCTTGTGAAGTGGCTCGCTATGTTCATTTGCCCCTCAATCATCTCCATTGTTTCGACCTACCTTCTGTTGCGCTGGTATAGCCGCAGAGAATTGGCCGCGCCCTGCACCGGATCAAACGCTGAAGTAAGTCTCTCGCCCCTGGGTAAGGTGAGTTTATTCGGCATCCTCGCAGTTGCGGTAATTCTTCTCATTGCATCGGCGCTCAAAAAGGATCTGGGGCTTCCCACCTGTATCGCCGCGATTGCAGTCGCAATCATTGCTGCGATCATAAGCCGTTCCAATCCCCTCCACCTGGTGCGCGAAATCAGTTGGAGCATCCTGCCACTCGTAGCGAGCTTGTTTGTGATTGTCGAGGCAGTGAAAAGCGCAGGCGCGCTGCAAATGTTGCGAGGAGCGGCTGAGCACCTGGTGCAATGGCCGCGTGTGGAGGGCGCCTTTGTTTTGGCCGGGGCTCTCGGGCTCGGGACCAATCTCGCGAACAATCTACCCCTCGGACTTATCGCTGGCGCCACCCTGCGCACCATGACGCTTCGCCCTCTTCTATCGCAGGTGGTACTGATAGCCATCGATCTTGGGCCGAATCTCTCGATCACCGGGTCTCTCGCCACGATTCTGTGGCTCATCGCCATACGCCGTGAAGGATTACATGTCAGTGGATGGCAATTTCTTCGAGCGGGCGTGCTGATTATGCCAATCTCCCTGGCGCTCGCGATCGGGGGCGCGCTGTTGTTCAGTGGGCATTGAGGCTGCAAGATATCGAGAAAGCCTTCTGTCTTTTGCAAGACGACGGCAATGAATTAGTCGTATTGTTGGGGTCAGCCACAGAGCCCTTCCGTAGTATCATTCGTACTCAGCTTTTACCTTCTGCTTTCAATCACGCCCCGCAACATTGCGCGGGATAGGTCCCCGTTGTTCTTTGCAATAAATCTCGATTCGGTGGATAAAACCATGAAAGCTTCGTTTGGCAAATGGACTGCCGTCAATCTCCCGGCAGTTGTCTTCTCCCTGATTGCCTGGTCAATCTCAGTCCCGGTCGCAGCCGATACCGTCCCCATCCACCGCGGTTACTACACATACCCCGCGGTCCGCGGCGGAGACATCGTCTTCACATCCGAGGGCGATCTGTGGCTGGTTGGGGTGAATGGCGGCGTGGCCAGACGACTCACCTCGAATCCCGGAACCGAATCGCACGCCGTTCTTTCGGCCGATGGCAAAACCGTCGCGTTCAGCGCCAACTTCGAGGGCCCGACCGAGGTCTATACCATGCCGATTGATGGCGGGCTACCCCAAAGGCGTACCTGGGATGGCGACTCAGTGCCGGCCGGGTTCGCCCCGGACGGTCGCTTGATGATCACCACATCGCGCTACGCAACATTGCCAGGGACCCAACTCGTCCTCGTCAACGAGGTAGGCGCGCGCGAGATCGTTCCGCTAGCCGAGGCTGCTGAAGCTTCGTATTCGCCGGAAGACCACAATCTGTTCTTCACGCGATGGTTCAAGCAGCCAAGCGAGACCAAACGCTACAAGGGCGGAACGGCCGAAAGCATCTGGAGATTCGATGGCCACAATGAAGCAGTCGCCCTCACCGCGGACTGGACCGGCGCATCGACCCGACCCATGTTTTGGAATGGACGCGTCTATTTCCTTTCCGATCGAGATGGAATCATGAACGTGTTCTCCATGGATGAACAGGGACACGATCTCAAGCAGGAAAGCCATCAGCACATTTTCGACATCTCATCCGCATCGATCGACGACGGGCGAATTGTCTACGCCTGCGGCGCCGATTTGTGGCTCCTCGATTTGAAGTCAAAGCACGAGCAGATCATTCCCGTCACCCTCGCTTCCGATTTCGATCAGCTTCGTGAGCACTGGGTAAAGAAGCCGGTGGAATTTCTCACCGCATTCCACGTCTCTCCCGATGGAACCAGCGCCGTCTTCACTGCTCGCGGCGAGGTGTTCACTTTGCCACTGCGAAATGGAAGAATCGTGAAAGTTGCCGCCAACTCCGCAGTCCGTTATCGCGAGGCGCGCTTCCTGCCCGACGGCAAAAGCATTCTCGCCCTCTCCACCGAAAGCGGCGAGACCGAATTCTGGAAGTTCCCTGCGAATGGCGAGGGCAAGCCCGAACAATGGACAAACGACGCACACGTCCTGCGCTGGGACGGTGTCGTCTCACCCGACGGGAACTGGCTTGCACATCACGACAAAGACGAGCATCTCTGGCTCTTCAACATTAAGACCAAACAAGAAAAGCAGATCGCTCAATCGATGATGGGCGACTTCGCCGACCTCCGCTGGTCGCCTGACAGCAAATGGCTTGCCTTCGTGCAAACGGCCGACAACCAGTTCCTGCAGATCAAGGTCCTCAATATTGATTCCGGTGAAATCAAGGCCATCACTTCCGACCGCTACAACAGCGTGAGTCCCACTTGGAGTTCCGACGGCAAATGGATGTATTTCCTTTCCGATCGCATGCTGAAAACCACAATCGAATCACCGTGGGGATCGCGCGAGCCCGAGCCATTCTTCGATCACCAGGTAAAGATCTATCAACAGGCGCTTGTGTCCGATCTTCGTTCACCATTCCTCCCTCCCGACGAGTTGCATCCCGATAGCGCGACAAAAACCGATGAGAAGAAAGACGAAGACAAAACCAAGGACGCTAAACCGAGCGCAAACGAAAAACCCTCCGAGCAGGCCAAGAAACCCGACGACGGGAAAAAAGACGAAAAGAAAGAAAATCAGAAGCCGCCTGAGGTGAAGATTGACTTCACCGATATGGCGCTCCGGCTCAGCGAGGTCCCGGCGCCTCCCGGCAACTATGGCAACCTCCAGGCAGCCGAAAAGCGCCTCTGCTGGCTCAACGATCCTGACAACACGCAGAAGCACCTCGCCATGCAGTGCATCGACGTTGCCAACAACGGCGACGACATCGAAACTGTGTTGTCAGATGTCAAAAACTTCGAAATTGCGCAGAATCGCAAAAAACTGCTCGTTCGCAAAGGAGATGATTTTTTCATCTTTGATTCCGATGTGAAGCCCGCAGCGATTTCCGACCCCAAGGCCCTTGCGAAGGCCTCCATCAACATCTCTCGCTGGACATTCTCAACCAAGCCTGCCGACGAGTTCCGTGGTTTCTTTTTCGATGCCTGGCGTCTCGAACGCGACTATTTCTACGATCACAACATGCACGGCGTAAATTGGCCCGCGATGCGCGATCGCTACCTTCCCCTCGTGGACCGCGTCGCCAACCGCGATGAACTGAATATGGTGATCGCTCAGATGGTCGGCGAACTCTCCGCATTGCACACTTTCGTCGTCGGCGGCGATTCGCGAAAACCTGCCGATCAAGTCGAAATCGCCTCTCTGGGCGCCCGGCTTCGCCGCGACGAGAAAGCAGGCGGATTTGTTGTCGAACACATTTACCAGCACGATCCCGATCTTCCTGATCTGGCCCCGCCGGTGGCTCGCCCTGAATCGCTCGTTCGTGAAGGAGAGGTTATCGTTTCCATCGACGGAGAAGACCTGCTCGGAGTGACAGACGAGCGGGTACTCCTGCGAGGCAAGGCTGGAACCCAGGTGCTGCTGCGCGTCAAATCAACCACAGGCACGATGCGCGACGTGCTTATCACCCCGATTAAAGACGGGGACGAAGCAAACTTGCGCTATGCGGAGTGGGAGTATTCTCGCCGGCTCATCGTGGACTCGGCGTCGAACCACACCGTTGGCTATGTTCACCTGCAGGCCATGGGACCCGAAGATATCGACCGGTGGGCTCGGGAGTTTTACCCCGTCTACGACCGCCAGGGCCTGATCATCGACGTTCGCCACAACAACGGCGGCAACATCGATTCGTGGCTCCTTGCGAAGCTTCTCCGTCAAGCGTGGTTTTACTGGCAGCCGCGTGTCGGAAATCCGATCTGGAACATGCAGTATGCGTTTCGCGGCCACATCGTCGTGCTCTGCGACCAGCAGACAGCATCCGACGGCGAAGCCTTCACCGAGGGCTTCAAACGCCTCAACCTTGGTAAAGTCATTGGCATGCGAACCTGGGGAGGCGAAGTTTGGCTCAGCTTCAGTAACACACAGGCGGACAATGGGATCGCATCGGCCGCCGAGCTCGGCGTCTACGGACCCGAAGGCAAGTGGCTCATTGAAGGTCACGGCGCAGAGCCGGACATAAGTGTCGATAACCTGCCTCATTCCACGTTCAGCGGTAATGACGACCAGCTTCAGGCAGCTCTCAAGCTACTTAAGGAAGAGATCCAGGCTGATCCCCGGCCGGTCCCCGCTCACCCTGCGTATCCCGATAAGTCTTTCCGTGTGAGTGGAAGCGGAGACTGAGATCGCGTTCATTCTTTCGTAACGGCCAAATCTCAGGCATTTGGCCGTTTACCCCAATTGGTTTCCTATATCACCCATCGGTACCATTGAGCGTTCTCGTGACCGGTGTCACCATTCCCGCATGCGAGTCAATCTGATAACCCGGCCGACCGATCTCCCCCAATCAGCACCTGGAACGATTCCCCTCTCGTTGACGATCCGCCCAGCTTGCGGTTTACCCGGCGACTATGAGTGCCCAACCGATAGCGCTTCGCTGTTGCGCCTGCTTCGGCGGCAAACGGACCTGCCCGCGTTCGTGCTCCAGAATTTTGAAAAAGATCTGGAAACCCCTCTTGGCGCGCGCCTCCTGGGCGTGGACCTGAGCGAGAGTGTCCTTACGGATATTGGCTACTTCATCGACTAGGAATCCCGATCCTCGGCCGCCACAGCTCGACGAGTAATCACCCGTAAAGCCTCGCTCGCGGCGTCTCTGCGGTTACGGGACAATGCGAAATTCCGCGTGGTCCGCAGCCTGTGAACTCCCACCAACCCACACCGTATAGTCTGTCAGCTCGATCACGGCGCGTCCCGTGTTGTCGTAGAACGAGAGTTCCGGAAAACCCAATTTGAATGCCACCTGCTTCGACTCGCCTGGCTTCAACGTTACCCGCTCAAATCCCTCGAGACTGCGCACAGGCTCCTCCATGCTGGCGCCCAGGTTGCGCACATAACACTGCACGACCTCTGTGCCGGCCCTATTTCCCGTGTTGCGCACCGTCGCCGTGACGGTCACAAGATTGCGCGCGTCGCTGCGATTCGCTTCCGCGAAGGACACTGAACTTCGGGAAACCGCCACATCACCATACTCAAATTGCGTGTAACTGAGCCCGTACCCGAACGGAAACAGCGCATCATTCGGAATGTCGATGTACCGCGAGAAAAAGCGCGAGTCGCCCCCGGGCGGCTGCGTCAAATCAAGTCCGACAGGCGGCCTGCCCGTAGGAAAGTGGTTGTAGTACAGGGGCTCCTGCCCAACCGCGCGTGGAAAGCTCATTGGCAGCTTTCCGCCCGGCGCAACATCGCCATACAGCAGATCGGCAATCGCGGAGCCGGCTTCTGTTCCAGGAAACCACGCCTCCATGATTGCGGGAATGTGTTGTGCTGCCCACTTCAGCACCAGTGGCCGTCCCGAAAAAATCAGCAGAACAACAGGACGCCCTGTGGCTACAACCGCCTCCAGAAGCTTTTCCTGGTTGCCGGGCAAATCCAAATGAGCCCTCGATCCCGCTTCGCCGCTCATCTCGCTCGATTCGCCCAGAGCGAGCACAACCACGTCGGCCTGTTTTGCCGCTTCTATTGCTGCCGCAAATCCCGCGTCGGATTGACCCAGAATTTCCGTGCCTTTCGCATACGCCACCGATCCGCCGATCCTTTTCGCACGAGCCTCCAGTGCGTCCTTCACCGTAACGACATCGGGGTCTCTCCTGTCCCCTCCCCACGATCCCGTCATCTCTCCACTGTTATCCGCCAGCGGCCCGATCAACGCAATCTTCTTCACGCTCTCAGACAACGGCAACACCGGCGACCCGTTTCCTGCGGCATCGTTCTTGAGCAGCACAATCGCTTCTTCCGCAGCCTTCCTCACCAGCGGCCTGTGCTCCGCCACGGCAGAAATAACCTCAACCCCCTCTGCATACGGATGCTCGAAGAGTCCCAGCGCAAACTTGACGCGCAGAACTCGGCGCACTGCCTCATCCACAACGCCCATCGGAACCTTGCCGGATTTCACAAGCCCCGGCAACTCTGCGTCGTAGTAATGCGACATCATGTCGATGTCTACTCCGGCCGTAATTGCCTTTCGCGCTGCCGTAGCCGCATCCAATGCGATCCCGTGATTGCGAAGTTCCATCACCGCCGTGTAATCACTCACCACAAAGCCATTAAATCCCCAGCGATCGCGAAGAACGTCCTGCAGCAGATACCGGTTCGCCGACGCCGGCACCCCATTCAGCGCATTGAACGCGCTCATGATGGTGGCCGTGCCCGCTTCCACCGCGGCCTTGTAGGGTGGCAGATAATCCTGCTGCAACCGGCTCTCCGACATATCCGTCGTGTTGTATTCCAGCCCCGCTTCCGCCGCGCCGTACGCCGCGAAATGCTTTACCGATGCAGCCACGCTGGTTGGCAGCGAAAGATCGTCTCCCTGGTAGCCGCGAATGTAGGCCCGCGCCATCGCCGCTCCAAGATAGGCATCCTCACCCGCGCCTTCCTGCGTTCTCCCCCATCGCGGATCTCGCGAAATATCCACCATCGGGGAGTAGAACCAATCCACTCCACCGGTCCTCGCCTCCGTCGCCGAAATGTGTGCGAGTGAAGTCACAAGTTCCGGATCGAATGTCGCCGCAAGGCCAAGCGGAATCGGATAAACCGTCTTGTACCCGTGAATGATGTCTGCCCCAAACATCAACGGAATATGCAGTCGGCTCTTCTCGACGGCCGCATGCTGCAGCGCATTCGTGCGCGCCTGCCCCACCGTGTTGAGCATCGATCCCAGGCGTCCCGTTGAAACCAGTTGCATCGCATCGACCTTGTCCTTCGTCGATGGATTCTTTCCCGGCGCCGCCGCCACCTCCGCGGCCGTCTGCGCCTGTCCGTCATAGCCGCTGTCGCTGTACTGCACCAGTTGCCCCAGCTTTTCTTCCAGCGTCATCTGCTTCAACAGCGCATCCACCCGCTGCTCAATTGCCGGCGAAGCCAATTGCGCGTTCGATGGTGGAGCGTGTCGGGCAGCGGCGCGCTCCTGACCCAATGCCACGGAGGTTGAAAGCGTGCACACCAGTGCAAACATGCCGCACATCGCCGCTGACTTCGCTGCGGTGCGCTTCCACTGCAAGCGGTCGTTTGTCCTCGGTGGGTTCCTCATCGTCTCTTGCGCTCCTCTTTTGAGTCGGTCTGTGCAAATTTCGTAATTGAATCACCGTCTAGTGGTTCATCGGCAGCATCAAATCGGTCTGACCAATCCGACCAGATTTCACGCCGGCAAGATTGCACATGAAATTCGATACGGAACGACGGTTTCTAACAGGTCCCTGGCCTTGCAATGAGAGTTGTGCTTTCCCAGGCCGCCGAAGCCTTGACGATTGTTCATCAGGAGTGTTATCTCTAAGAGCCATTGCGCAATCGGTTGCGCAAAACTCATTATCGCAAAAGCCGTAGGGTTGCGGACACCCATCCGTGACACCAACAAATGGTTCAAACAGCGATTTACCTTCCCCGGAGGATCGATGCAAACTATTGGAGCAGTAACGCAAATCACAACCCGAAGGAGCGGGTCCGTATCAACCCAGCGAGCGCCTCTCGGCATATTGAGCTGTTTAGCTGCGCTTCTGTTCCTGGTGCTGGCGCCTCTGGCGCATGCGCAATACCGTGCTTCCATTCAGGGTGTGGTGACCGATACGACGGGCGCGCTAATCCCTGGTGCGACGTTGACCCTCACCGACACAGGAACCAACGAAAAGCAGGTTCGCACCAGCGATTCCAATGGTGTCTTCAACTTCAACGCGTTGCCGGCTGATACGTTCACGCTGGTCGCCACGAAGAAAGGATTCCAAACGCGGGTCCTCGATAAGCTGCAACTGAACCCGGAGCAGTCAAATGCGGTGAACGTCCAATTGGCAGTTGGACCCGACACGGAGACAACGACCGTCAATGCCTCTACCGAACCGGCCCTCGACACAGAGACTGCAAACACCGGGCAGGCTATTTCAGAGAATGAAATCCAGCACATGCCCGCGTATCAACGCGACGTTACCCAATTGATCCAGTTGGCGCCTGGAGTTCTGGCAGATGGAGCGCAGTCAGCCGGAGGCGGCGGATTTCAAGCTCCCGGTACGCAAACCGGCGCCTCATCTGGCGGAGGCGGCAATCTAGGACACTCAAGCAGTATCTTCGCCACAGAAAATGGCGCTTCGGCCAACGCCAACGGCGGCCAGTTTGAGACCAACGGCTACACCGTCGACGGCATCAGCACCGTGAGCGCTGTGTGGGGCGGATCGACAGTTATCACTCCCAGCGAAGACTCAGTGAGCAACGTCAAAGTCGTCACCAATGCCTATGACGCAGAGAACGGTCGTTTCTCGGGTGCGCTTACCGAAATCACCTCAAAGAGCGGCTCCAACAATCTCCACGGCAGCTTCTTCATTCAGGTCAGTCGCCCTGGACTGAATGCGTATCAGCGTTGGAACGGCGCCTCTTCGGTGCAGGCGTTCGATCCGGTTACGGGAGTTAAACTCACACCCGAGCAGCGCGGTCTGCAGAGAGATACAGACCGCTACAACCAGCTTGGTGGCAGCATTGGCGGACCCATATGGAAGAACAGGGTTTTTGCCTTCTTCAACTACGAGGGACAAAGCCAAACCGTACCCACGACGGGCACCGGATGGTTCCCCACCAGTGGGCTTACTGGGCTGGCGCCGGCGAACAGCATTGCTTCCACTTATCTCAATTTCAAGGGAGCTGCTGTCCTCGGCACGGTAATTGGCTCTGCAACCTGTGCGGATGCCGGACTTACCGAAGGCGTCAGCTGCGTAACTATACCGGGCCAAGGTTTGAACATTGGTTCGCCGCTCACGAGCGGCCTTGGCACACAGGATCTCACTTACGTTGGCGCCTCCAGTCCCGGTCTAGGCAGTGGCCTTTCCAATACAGCCGATATCGCCCAATACAGCACCGCCAACCCCACCAGCACGGATTTCAAGCAGTACAACGGCCGTCTTGATGCCGACGTGACGGCCAAGGACCACGCCACCTTCGCGATTTACTGGGTTCCGGCGGACAAGACGAACTATAACGGCGGGCTTGGTTATCAGCTCTTCAATCACTCCCAGGTGAACGATGCCTTTTCGCTGATCTGGAACCACATCTTCTCGCCGACCTTCCTAAACGAAGCGCGCGCCAACGCGGCGGGATGGCGATACAACGAAGTTACGACCAACCCGCAGGCGCCTTTCGGTCTGCCCCAGTCCAACATCACGCAAATCGGCAGTATTACGCTCGGCAATCTCGGGGTGAATGCACCTAACCATCTTGATCAATGGACCTACGGCTACAAGGACGTCGCAACCAAGATCCTGCACGCGCAAACATTGAAATTCGGCGCCGACTTCACCCGCCTCTACTACTTGAATGATCCGCTCGGAACCCCAAGTTACACCTTCTACAACCTCTGGGACTTCCTCAACGATGCTCCGGAGGCGGAGGGCGGCAGTTTTCAAGCCACCACCGGCATTCCAGGAGGGTTCCGCAACGACAATCGTCAGAATCTGCTCGGCGTCTTCTTTCAAGACGACTGGAAGGCTCGCCCCAACCTGACCCTGAGTGGAGGTCTGCGCTACTCCTATTTCGGACCTCTCACGGACGAGAACAACAACATGGGCGTGCTCTCATTCGGGCCGGGGTCCAGCCTCCTCACCGGAATCAACATACGCACCGGTGTCGGTGCCTGGAACGCGCAAAAGTGGAACTTCGGACCGCAGATCGGCTTCAACTGGAGCCCCTTTCATTCCAATGGCAAAGTCGTATTCCGCGGCGGTTATGGCCTGAACTACAACCAGGAACAGATCGCGAATGCGAACGCGAATGACTTCAACCCGCCCGGAACTAGCTCTCTGCCCGGAAGCAGCACAGGCCCAACGAACATTAATCCGAACATCATTTATGCAGTCTCCAGTAGCCCGACGAACATCTTTGGCTATCCGGCAAACCCGAACGCAGTCACTACCTTTAACAGTGCGGGGCTGCCGACAGTAGGTGGCGCAAACCTCAATGGTTTGCCCGGTAATTTGCCCACCGAATATTCGCACCACTATTCGTTGGACATGGAGATGGATTTGACTCGCTCATGGGTGGCGAGTGTGGGGTATATAGGCAGTTCCAGCCACCACACCCTGTACAACTACGACTCGAACGCACTCGGAGACATCCTGGGCGCGCCGCTGAATCCGCTGATCAACAGCGTCAACACCTTCGGCAGCCAGGGCAAGTCAAACAACAACATGATGGTCGCCTGGCTCAAGCATCAGTTCTCACACACTTTCTCTGTGGAGAGCCAGTTCACCTGGGCTCACAGCATGGATACCGACTCGGGCCCTTACTCGCGCGACCCCTATCTGTACAATCCCAGCTTCTCCTACGGGCGGTCGGACTTTGATATCAACAGAGCCTTCAAGCTTTTCGGTGTCTGGCAGCCGGTGCTGTTTCATAGCAACAACTGGGCAGAGAAAGTCGCCGGCGGGTGGTCGATCAGCGGCATTTTCACCATTCACTCCGGCTATGGATGGACGCCCGTGTATCAGGCGCCACACCAGATCTATTGCAACATTTGCAACTATGGATTTCAGAACCTTCGTCCCTCATACCTGGGAGGAACCGGCCTAAGCACCAGTAATGAAGCCTTTAAGACCGGTAGCAATTTTCCCAATCCGGGCACTGCTAACACAGGCACGAACAATGATCAATTCATGAATAACTACTTCGAGGTTCCGAACTACTCGGCGGCCATCACCGATCATCCCGGCCAGACCACGAATGTTTATGTGCCCGCGCCCGGAGTTGTTCGCAACTCCTTTGCCGGTCCCGGATATCGCAATGTCGATCTCACTCTCGCCAAAGCGTTCGGCTTGCCCAGCATGCGAGTACTGGGCGAAGGCGCGAGGATCGAAATCAAAGCCAACATGTTCAATGCCCTCAATTTGTTGAACATCAACCCGAGCAGCCTTTCGACCAACATCGCCAATTCAAACCTGGGGCAAGCGTCAAGCGCGCTCGGATCGAGAACCATCGATTTTCAAGCTCGCTTCAGCTTCTAACCGGCGCAACACGAAACCAGGAAAAAGGCCCGGATAACTCCGGGCCATCAGGATGATGAAAAAACCGCTGCTTTGAAAGGGCACGGATTTATCCGTGCCATAAGGCAGCAATATAAGGACGGCTTTAGCCGCTGAGGGATGGTTTGAAGGTTTGTCAGCAGTCTGAAGGCCCGGATAATTCCGGGCCCTTTTTCCGTCTGCGAAGGTCGAGTACTACGACCGCGAGGGACAATTGGCTTCCTCATCTTAGAATCGATTGCGGGACCCGCTTTGGTTCCGGAGATAACCGGTGCAAGATTTTCGTCGGGATTTTCTGAAGATGGCCGGGCTCACCATGGCCGGCGGCGCTTCCACGATTCTCAACCCATCACGCGCAACAGCGCAGCCGCAATCCACTGCGTCAGTAGCAACGACTGTAAAGCCTGTCTTCTACGACGTGCGCGCGTACGGCGCAAAGGGCGACGGCGTCTCCATCGCTACTCAGGCCATTAATGCCGCGATCGATGCCGCAGCCAACTCCGGTGGCGGGACCGTCATCTTCCCCGCCGGCGTCTATGCCAGCTACTCCATCCACCTCAAGAGCAACGTCGCGCTATTTCTTCAACAAGGCGCGACCATTCTCGCTGCTTCCACACCCTACGAAGGCCTCTCCAGCAGCGGATACGACGCTGCCGAGCAACAAGGCGAATGGGAACCGTTCCAGGATTACGGCCACAATCACTGGCACAACAGCCTTATCTGGGGAGAGAACATCCACGACTTCGGCATCTTCGGCCCCGGCCTCATCTGGGGCAAAGGCCTGAGCCGGGGTCACGACGAAAAAGCACTGCCCAACACCACCGCTCCGGGCGTAGGCAACAAGGCCATCGCACTCAAGAACTGCCGCAACGTCATCCTCAGCGACTTCTCCATCCTCCAGGGCGGATGGTTCGGCATCCTCGCCACCGGCGTCGACAACTTCACCATCGACAACTTAAAAATCGACACCAACCGCGACGGCATCGACATCGACTGCTGCCGCAACGTCCGCGTCTCCAACTGCACCGTCAACTCGCCGTGGGACGACGGCATCTGCCCCAAGAGCTCCTACGCCCTCGGCTACGCACGCGCGACTGAGAACCTCACTATCACCAACTGCTACGTCACCGGCGACTACGAACTCGGCTCCGTTCTCGACGGCACCTGGAAACGCATGAACATGCCGAAGGGCCGCGTCGGCACAGGCCGCATCAAGCTCGGCACCGAAACCAACGGCGGCTTCAAAAACATCACCATCTCCAACTGCGTCTTCGAAAGCTGCCGTGGCTTCGCGCTTGAATCCGTTGATGGCGCGATCGTTGAAGACATCACCTTCACCAACATCGCCATGCGCAATGTCAGCGCCCCCATCTTTCTCCGCCTCGGTGCCCGCCTTCGCGGTCCCAAACCGCAGACAGTCGTCGGCACCATGAAGCGCATCCTCATCAGCAACGTTGTCAGTTCAAACGCAGCGCAGCTCCCCTCCATCATCGCTGGAGTTTCCGGCCACCCCATTGAAGATCTCAAGATCAGCGACGTCTACCTGCATCAGATCGGCCGCGCAGGCGCTGACATGGCCTCCATCCAGCCGCAAGAGAACGCGGACAAGTATCCCGAACCCACGATGTTCGGCGATCTGCCCGCGACGGGTATTTACGCTCGCCACGTGAAAAACCTGGAACTCACCAACGTAGAAATCGCCACCGAATCCGCCGACGCCCGCTCCGCGTTCTACCTCGACGACGTCAATGGCGCTGACTTTTTCCGGCTCAAGCTTCCTGCACGGACCGACCAGTTCCGCCTCAAAGACGTCTCCGACTTCCGCCTCTTCGGCTGCCAGCACTATCCCGACACCACAGAAGCTAACGCCGAAAACAAAACGATCTAGAGATTCCCCCTAGTCGCCTCAGGGCAACCATTCTCAGCGATGGCCCAAGCACGATGAAGGTGCCCCATCCAAGCCGTGTTTTTGTGGCTTGGGTAAGAAAGCACGAACCTTCAATTCAAATGCAAGAAGAGAACCGCCGCGGAATCTCTCAGAAAACGGAATTCAGGCTTCGAAGTCCAGTTCCACCGGATCGATCAGCGGCACCAACCACTTGAGCAGCGCCTGGTGCATGGGATGCGTCGTGTAGGCATCGGCTGCGGCCTTGTCAGTAAAGGTCATCAGCCCGACGAAGGTATATCCCTGCCCACGCGGAGACACATTCGGTCCAACGTGCACGTCGATCAGTCCAAGGACATGGTCGCGAAAAGCCACAATGTCACGAGCCGCGCGCGCCTTGTCGGCCTCGGTAGCCGCTGCCTTCCACCGAAATCCAAAAATGTGAATGAACACGGTTTACTCCTCGCGCGCCTATTGCATCACGAAGGCCTAGTCCCTAGTCCCTAGTCCCTGCATTTCTCAGCTTGCCATCGCAAACGCCCGCCCACTCTCCAGTAGCTTCGCCACCGCTTCCTTCGATGTCGATTCGGTATAAATCCGCATCAACGGCTCCGTCCCGCTCGCCCGAAACAGAATCCACGTCTCCGCGGCATTTGGCTTCGTCTTCGCTTCGGGATTGTCGAGATAGAACTTCACCCCGTCCAGCGTTTCCTGTCGCAAAATCGGCATGCCCGCAATCGACGCATCGCCAACCTGCAACGCCTTCGCCCGCGCGATCGCAGCGTTCTTCAGGTAGTCGGGAATATGCAGATCGATGCGCCCGTACTGGTGCTCACCGTACTCCGCCTGCAGATCGGCGACTAGCTGACCCAGCGTCTTCTTCTCTTCAGCCATCACGTTCGCCAGCAGCAGCGCATTCAAGAGGCCGTCGCGCTCCGGCAGGTGTCGCTGAAATCCGATGCCGCCCGACTCCTCGCCGCCCATCACAACCTCGCGCTCCAGCATCAGATCGCACACATACTTGAACCCGATCCCATGCTCGATCAGTTCGCGACCGTATTTCTTGCAAATCCGGTCCAGCATCTTCGTCGTATTGAACGCCCGCGTCACCGCACCGGGCCATTCCTTGCGTCGCAGCACCCAGCTCAGTAGCACCGAAAAAATCTTGTGCGGATCTACAAAATTCCCATCCTCGTCCGTCGCGCCAATGCGGTCTGCATCGCCATCCGTGCACAGTCCCGCATCGCACTTGTGCGCCACCGCTGCCTCGCCAAGAGCGCGAATATGCGGCTCGATTGGCTCGGGATTGATCCCCGGAAACAGCGGATCGACATTGCCGCGAATCTGCACGTGATCCACGCCGATACGCGTAAAAATATCCGACAGGATTGTCAGCCCCGCGCCGAACATCGAGTCGATCGCAAACTTCATCCCCGACTTCGCAATCAGTTCCAGATCGGCGAAGCTCTCAATCGCCTTCAAGTATGGCGGCAGAAAATCAACCTCTTCGATCGCCGCTGGTTTTTCGGCATTCGGCACCGGCTTGTCGAGATAGCTTTCAATTGCTGCAATAATCGAAGGCTTCCCCGACCCGCCATACCATGCCTTGTACTTCACGCCGTTCCATTGCGCAGGATTGTGCGACGACGTAATCATGATGCCGCCCGCCGCTCCACGCCCGCGCACGCCGAAGCTCAGCGCCGGCGTAGGCGTAATGTCATTGGCCAGCGCAACCTTGATTCCAGTCGCAGCCACGACCTCGGCGCAAGCTCGCGCAAACGCCTTCGAACCGAACCGCGTATCGTACCCGATGCACAGGCCCTTCGCGGGATTCTCCTGCGCGTGAATATATGCGGCAATCGCAGCAGCAGCGGTGCGCACGTTGGCAAACGTAAAATCATCGGCAATAATGCCGCGCCAGCCGTCAGTTCCAAACTTGATTTGGGGGTGAGACATTTCTTGAGGTCTTACTCCTTCACGAGAAGTGTAAATAATAGAGGGGATGCTCAATGCGGAGCATCCCCTTCAATCTCATAGTGAACACATCTGTCTGCAGCGGCTAAAACGGATTGCGTCTTCCCTTCAGATCAGCTCATCGCGTCCCGAAAGCCCCAGTTCCTTCACCACCTTGCCCACATCCTGTGAGTGGTCGCGATGCGCGATCAGCAGCGCATCCTCCGTATCCACAATGACAAGGTTTTCAACGCCGACGAGCGCGACGAATTTCTTCGGACTGTAGATATAGTTGTTCCCGGCCTCGATGGTCAGGTGCCCATCCGACTCAGCAACGTTGCCGTCCCCATCGCCGCGCAGCCGTGTCTCCATCTGGTACTCGTAGAGTGAGGCCCACGAGCCCAGATCGTTCCACGCAAACTCTGCCGGCACACAATAGAGATGCGACGCGTGCTCGCCCTTGGCCGAACGAGGCTCCAGCACCGCATAGTCCACCGAAATATTTTCACACTTCGGATAAAGCTCGCGGAAAACCGTTTCAAACTCCGGCTTTCCGAAGCTGGCGGTAATCTTCTCAAGCAGCGGAGCCATCTCCGGCAGGTGCTCGCGGACAGCGTTGGCCAGGGTCTTTGCGGACCACAGGAACATGCCGGAATTCCAGTAGTAGTTTCCTGAAGCCACAAACTCCTGCGCTCGATTCAGATTCGGCTTTTCGGTAAACCGGCGAACCCGAAGAGCAGCCTCCGCTCCATCATCTTCACCGGTCTCGATGTAGCCGTATCCCGTCTCGGGCCGGGTGGGCTCAATCCCCAGGACGACGATGTTCTCCCCCGCCGCCGCCAGACCGATCCCCTTCTGTAACGCCTTTAGAAATCGCGGCTCATCGGCAATCACGTGATCCGAAGGAAAGACTCCCAACACGGCATCCGGATTCTCTCGCTCGATCAGAAAGGCAGCCAAACCACACGCCGGCGCCGTATTGCGGGCTACCGGCTCCTCAATAATCTGGTTGCGCGGAACGCCCGTGAGTTGGTCCGCGATCTCCTGCCCCAGAAATTCATTGGTGATTACCCACGTGTTCTCGGGAGATGCCAGCGGTTTCAGGCGTTCCACCGTCTGCTGAATCATCGAGCGCTCGCCATCGAGCGCCAGCACTTGCTTGGCCCGGGCACGGCGCGAGCGGGGCCAGAATCGGGTTCCGCTGCCACCGGCAAGAATAACTGGACGAAAATCAATAGACTTCGACATGGAAAACACATCCTACTCGACAGAAGCTAGGTTTGCACAGTGATGGACGATACTTTTAGGCCTAATGACGTCCGAGACCGGTCCCAAGTGCGTAAAAAAAGGTTAGCATTCCTCCGAGGGCCAGCCTTCTGACTGGACTGACGGGGCCCATTGGCGATCCAGCCTCAATCGTGCCCAAAATCCCTTGGCCTAAATATGACATCAGGCGATATCGGATAAGCTAACTGCATGTTCGGCACCGGCCAAGGTTCAATTCATCTCTTCCGCATCAAGGGAATCGACGTTTATCTCAACTGGACCTGGTTCCTTGTAGCACTCTTCGAGATACAGGCTCGGAAGGGTAGATACAGTTCCGTAGTGTGGAACGTCATCGAGTACCTGGCCCTCTTTGCCATCGTTTTGACGCACGAATTCGGCCACGCGCTCGCCTGCCGCTCCGTCGGGGGCACCGCCGACAAAATTATGCTGTGGCCCCTTGGCGGAGTCGCCTACGTCAGTCCGCCCCAGCGCCCCGGCGCAACCCTCTGGAGCATCGCCGCCGGTCCATTGGTCAACGTTGCTCTCGTGCCCGTTCTTTGGTTGGCTGCGAGCTTGCAGGGACAGACTTCGATGCCTGATCTTCAAACCCTGCTATGGGAAGTCTTCAAGATCAATCTTTATCTACTCATCTTCAACATCCTGCCCATCTACCCGCTCGATGGCGGTCAAATCCTGCGCTCGCTGCTCTGGTTTCCGTTGGGACGTGCGCGCAGCCTGCTGATTGCTTCGGTCTTTGGCTTTTTGGGGGTCGCTGGTTTCGTCCTTCTGGCGCTGTGGGAGCAGTCGGTCTGGTTGGGCCTGATTGCCGCCTACGCAGGAATGAACTGCTGGACCGGCTTCAAAACCGCGCGCGCCCTGCGCAGCCTCGAAAAAATCCCGCGCCGCCAGGGGTTCGCCTGCCCCAGTTGTCGGAGCGCTCCGCCCATCGGCCCAATCTGGCGATGCAACAAGTGCGATACCAAGTTCGACACCTTCGAGACCGGCGGAGTCTGCCCGCAATGTTCCGCTCGATTTGAAAAGACAGCCTGCCTCGATTGCCACCAGCAAGCCCCAGTCGCAGAGTGGCGGGTGGGCCACATTCCCGGCGTCGGCGTCATGAACGGCGAAGTCCCCGCACGATAGCTCCCCGGAGACCGCCCGAAATCGAATGCAAATCTGATCTGCCCGGGGTGCCGGGTGCCCCATCCATGCGCAGCTTCATCGCGCATGGGTGGGAAAGCACGAACCACCCAACAGCCCCAAAACGAAAGGCCCGGTTTCCCGGGCCTTTCGTTTCCGCGTTCTCCTTCGGAGAATCTATCCCAGTTTCCCCAGGAACTCGCCCATCCGCCGCGTCCCCTCATCAATGTTCTGCTTGGTTACGGGGTAAGAGATGCGGATATGCTCTCTGGTCCCGAACGCCTCGCCCGGCACCGTCACCACATGAGCCTCATGCAGCAGTCTCGTCGCCAACTCCGTCGCCGTCTTGACGCCGCCCTTGCCAATAAAGGCACCGATATTCGGATAGACATAGAACGCACCCTCCGGCTTGGTGCACGTCACGCCCGGAATCTCCTTCAGCTTCGCCAGCATGTGGTCTCGCAACTCAATAAACTCCGCGCGGAACTGCAAAACGCACTCCTGCGAGCCCGCCAGCGCCGCGACCGCCGCCTTCTGCACCATGCTCGCCGCATTCGAGGTCGACTGCGACTGCAGCTTGCTCAGATTCGCCGCCACCGGCTTGGCAGCCAGCGCATACCCCGCGCGCCACCCCGTCATCGAGTACGTCTTCGACAGCGACCCGAGGATAACGATGTGTTCCTTGGCCCAGGTATACGAACCGCCCGAAACCGGCTTACCCGCATAGTTCAGATACACATAGCACTCATCCAGCAACAGGAAGATCCCGCGCTCGTGCGCCAGATGAACAATCCGCTCCAGGTCCTCCGCCGAAACCACTGACCCCGCCGGATTCGACGGCGAATTCAGAATGATCGCCTTGGTCCGCGGCGTAATCGCCTTCTCAATCGCATCCGCCGTGATGCGGAAATTCTCCGCCTCGCTCGTCTCCAGGAAAACAACCTTGCCGCCAGCGTACTGGATGATGTCCTTGAAACTGACCCAGTACGGAACCGGCAGAATCACCTCGTCGCCGTGATCCACCAGCACCTGGATCGTGTTGAACAGCGCCAGCTTCCCGCCGGTTGTAAAAACAGCCTCGTCGATCCCGTAATCCGACCCGAAATCGCAGGCATGGCGCTCCACAATGGCCTTCCGCACATCCGGAATGCCCGGAACCACCGTATACCGCGTGAAATTGGCTTCGATCGCCGCAATCGCCGCGTCTTTAATGTGTCGGGGGGTGGCAAAATGCGGCTCGCCGGCGCCAAAATCCACCAGGTTTGCGCCCTGGGCACGCAGTTTGGCAGCCTCGGCGGCGACCGCCATGGTTGCAGAAACCTCAATCCGGCCAATCCGGTCAGCAAAAACTTTCGCAGCAGCAGCAACAGTCATAATGCTTCTATCTTTACAGATTTTGTGCGCATCTCAAAACCCGCTCGGGTTCCCGCTGACTTTAAAAACGCCTCTCGTGAAATTACTCCCTGATCAACAGGCGATAGCCGATGTTGTCACAGTGTTAACTTCCAGATCGGCGACACTCTCCAGGAAGAACCTCGCTTCAAGATCTGAGCAGTGACCTCCGTGTTGCCGAATACCATCGTCACGTCCGTGCGCATGATATTCCTCTTCAGTGAGCGGGAAATGGTGTTGTCGCAGGATTCTTCCTGGAGGGCCTTTGGCTGCATACTGGCGATCTCGCATATCCGTTCTTTTTCTTCTCTCGCTCCTGCAGGTGCCCGCCTTTCCCCGTCCGCTGCTGGGTCAGGAAGAACGCGGTACCGTGAAAGTGGATTCCCTCCCCGTCTATGCGGAGATGTCAACCGACAGCGACATAGTCACAAACTTGGCGCGCGGCAAATCGCTTCGCATAACGCTCTCGATCACCACTGGCGATGGCATGTGGTGCAGCGTCTCCGAGATCGACGGTTCGGCGAAACTTGGCTTCGTCCGCTGTCAGGACCTCGACCGCCAAAACGTCCCCAGCACAGCGGCAGCTGGAGGTGGAGTACTTGCATCTGCCCCCTTTGATCCAGCCTCTTCCAGCCAACCGCGATCGCGCGCCCAGGAAGGTCGTGCGCTGGCGGCTTCTGCCATTCTGTCCGCTTTCAATCACGAGCCGTTTGACACGCTCTCGTCAGGTGGCGACGTCCTCGGAACAAAACGGATGCTTCAAGACTGGTGGAGCATCTCGAATCGTGACGAGTTTATGAAGGCGCTGGATTGGATTGACCAGGGCGGCCACCGGCAGTTGTTCTCCGCGCTCGGTGAGCGCACTTCGACACTTTCGCCAGAAGAACTTTCAAAGGTTGTCAGCCGCCTTAGCTCCGAGGACGCAAATAGCGTTATGGTCGCACACCGCTATTACGCGAAATATGCCACGCAAAGCATTACTGCATGGGACTACGCCCGTTACATCAACCTGTGCCGCTGGGGAGTGGCCGCCGGATACATCTCGGAACAAGACGCCTGGCCTCGCGTGATGCACGCAGCTCAAATTCTTCAGCAATCGTTCGCTTCTTGGAGCGAGTTCGGAGAGAACTACCTCGTCGGCCGTGAGTTCTGGTCTTTACGCCAGACGAAGATTGATGGGCAGGCGATGCGGGCGATGTACCAGAGACTCCTTGATCACCCCGGCAGTCCCTGGATCCGGTATTCGTGGAACCTCCCGCTGCAACAGTCCGATGCTACGAAGCCCAACGCGCCGAGCCTTCCGCAAGTCGCCCAACCCGCCGGTTCATCCGCCGACAGCGCTACCTGCGATGCGCTGCAGCGTGCGGCCCAAAGCGGTCAGGTCTCCGATGTGGAATCGATTCTTCAAAATACGCCCGGTCCGGTCAACTGTCGTGACTCGCGCGGCTGGACTCCACTGCATTATGCAGCGTTCAACGGACAAGCAAAGAACATCCAGGTGCTCCTGGCGCACGGCGCGGCCGTAGACGCAACCGACAACGATGGAGCCACACCGCTGCACGCAGCAGCCGCCGCGGGCCATGCGGACGCAATCGAGGCCCTGCTGCTAGGCGGCGCCAAAATCAATACCCTGGATCATAACGGCGACGCCCCTCTGCAGAATGCCGCAGAAGCGGGCAGTCTACCCGCCACAGAAGTGCTCCTTCGGCATCACGCCTCAACCGAGGAGCGCAGCAGCAAGAGTCCTCCGCCGCTGAACATTGCGGCATTGAGGGGCTATGCAGATGTGGCACATACGCTGCTCGAGCATGGCGCCAATGTCGAGTCGCGAGACAATGAGGGTTACACACCCTTGAATTCGGCGGTCTGGTTCGAGCACAGCGATGTGATCGCGCTTCTGCTGGCAGCCAACGCGAACGTCAACACGAGGTCAAGCGACGGCGCAACTCCGCTGCATGGGGCGTCTGCCAAGGGGTCCGTTGAAAACGCGACTCTGCTCCTGGAGCACGGTGCCCGTGTAAGCGCCAGAAACGCGCACGGTTTTACGCCCCTGCACACCGCGGCAGATAACGATCAGTCGGAGGTCGCAGAATTTCTGATCGCGCACGGCGCCGACATCAACGCTCGCACCGAAGATGGTGACACCCCGCTGCACTGGGCTGCGTTCGACGGCAGGCTGAATGCTGCAAAATTGTTGCTCGCAAAAGGCGCTCAGATCAATCCCAGCGATAAGGACGGGAACACGCCCCTGCACTGGGCTGCCGCACGCGGGCAAGTCGAAATGACCGAATTCCTGATTGCTCATGGCGCCAATATGAAGGCTCTGACGCGCTTCGGCTGCACGCCCTTGCGCGGAGCACACGATTATCATCAGGAAGCCACGGCGCGAGTGCTCCTGCAGCATGGCGCCACCCAGTAACGAGTGTCATCTCCCTTTCGCAAGAGGTCTGTTGAAACTTCGAAGCTAGTCTCCGTCGCCTCAGCGCCTGGGTGCCCCAGGTCCCGATTCTGAGACCTGGGATTCTGTAGAGCCTCACGATTCAATTCGAGTTAGAAGCTTAAAGTAGCCCCTACTCCGGCTCTCTCTTCGTCAACTCCACCAGCCGCTTCATCAACCCGAACGCAGCCGACAAGATCGGGCCGCCCATCGGATCCTGATTCAACGCCTCCACCGGTCCGTTCCCCAGATGAATTCCGCTGGGCGTCAGCAGGTTGATGCGCGCATCGCCATTCTTTGGCTCAGGAGGCTTCGGCTTCGTCCAAGGCCCAATCGCCTCCACCACCACGGTCCCCGCCTGCAGCAACTCGTCAATCAGGCCATCCAGCGAATCGTCCCGCCGCTCCCACAGCACTCCGGCCCCGCTGTAATTGAAGTAGCGCGCGCGATGGTCCCGATAGGCTGCCACCAGGTCGAGCCCCTTCGGCATCCCGATCTCCACCACCACGCCGAGAACCTCTTTCTCGTGTCCCTGGGGCGGCTTATCGCCAAGTTCCCGAAGTGTGTGCCACGCCTGCAGGCAAATGCGGGTATCGAGTTCCGGCATCGCCAGAATCTCGCGCACAGCTTCCTTCGCCCCCTGCTCGTCGCCGGTGTCTTTCAAATCCCGCGCGCGTTGGAAAGAGGCCCACGGCTCTGCGAGCGGAACCTTCGGATGCGCCCGCACGAGCTCAGCCAGAGGCACATCTCCAAACAGAGTGTTCCTGATCTCGCGATGAATCGACGAGGGCTTAAGTGCGACGAAGTCCGACAACCTGAACCTCCTGCGCGTCTGGCGCAGCGTAACGGTTCAGCCTGCGCTGCCGATGCGACTGTGCAGGCGCTTGAGAACGTTGGGGGGAACCAGCCCGGCAACCTCACCGCCGAAACTGAAAACTTCCTTAAGCATGCGCGAACTTACAAACGAGTACCGACCCGCAGGTTGCAGAAACACGGTTTCAATCTCAGGCGCCAGACGCCGGTTCATCAGGGCCATTTGAAATTCGTGTTCGTAATCGGAGATAGCGCGAATGCCGCGCAATACCGCCGTCGCCCCAAGCTGTCGCGCGAAATCCACCATCAGCCCATCGAACGTCGCAACGCTCACATTGCCGAGCGCAGCCGTCGACTCGCGCAGCATCTCTACGCGCTCTTCCACCGTGAAAAGTGGGTTCTTGACCGGGTTCATAAAATGCCAACGGTCAGATGCTCAAAGAGCTTCGACCCGCGCTGGATAAGATCGATGTGCCCGTTCGTCGGTGGGTCGAACGTGCCGGGATAAAGGGCTTTCACGCTCATCGAGTCTGCTCCGGTTTGATTCTACGGTATTTCCAACACACCAATCTGCGCATTGGGTTGACAAGCCAGATGCGTTTCGGAGCAATGTGGCAATTAATTTGCGGCTCTCCCGGGAATCACGCGACTTGTAAAAAAGACAGTCAGCGTTCCCCCGTAGGGAGAAAAGGAGAATAGCCCAGGATGAAATCCTGGGTACCGCAAGCAAAATGCCCCTTCCGTCCCGTAGGGCCGGAACGAAATAGCAGCGATCAATACCGCAGGATCACTTGCTGTAAGCAAGTTCTTCATTGCTGGGCTGAGCCGTGCGCGACGACAAATAGAGCGAAACAACCGTGATGTCATCTGTCTGTCCGAAGCGCTGCGCCGTCTGTGCGATGTACCGCGCCGACTCGTTGCTCACCTGCTGCGTGCGCTCGAATCCAAACAACTCGCCCTCTCCGTTCGTCGCCTCCACCACGCCGTCGGAGAGAAACACCAGCCGGTCGCCGCGATGCAGCTGAAACGTCGCCTGCTCGTACTCCACATCCGCGATCACGCCAAGCGGCAGGCTCCCCGTGAGCGCAATCTCGCGGCCATCACGGTAGGGATTCAGATGTCCGGCATTGGCGATCGTCGTAGTGCCATCGGGATACACCCGTGCGCAAAGGCAGGTGGCGAAGCACGGCGCGCAATCCAGTTCCTTCACCGCCGTCCCCGGCGACGCAACCGCCCCGATCAACACGTGATTCAGATGATTCAGACACGGTGGCCGGATCGTGCGACAGCTCGTTGCGCAGCGCGCCCACCAGCGTGCTTGAATTCATCGCCGCCTGCAGTCCCTTTCCGCTCACGTCTCCCACCACGATCAGAAGCGAGTCGTCTTTGACCGGGCAGCACCTGGAAGAAATCTCCACCAACTCCGTTCACCGGCAGATATGCACTCTCCAGCATGAAGTTGCGATTCGATGGCAGTTGCGTAGGAATCAGCAGTGCCTGCACGCTGCGGGCCGCCGAAATCTCCGCCGCCGAGCGCTGCTCTTCCTGGCTGATGCGCACAAAGCGGTACAGGATCACCGCAATCAGGCTGCCCAGGAACACCGTGTAGGCCACCGTGCCGATGCCGAATTCGATTGGCCCGAAATAGAAGCGATGCGAAGCCAAACTGATCGGGCAGCCAATGCCGTGCCGCCGCAAAATCCAGCACGGTGTTTGCCGAGTCCGCCGTAGCCGCCAGAAAAAACGGCAGCAGCATCACGCCTGCCTCACTTTTTCCCCTTCGCCACGCGCTGGTACAACAACACAACCACTAGACCGCAGAACAGAACTTCAGAGGCAACCGACAAGACTTGATAGACGAAGATCAGGCGGATGAAGTAGACGAAGGGAACCAGCAACACGCCGATCTGCACACCACGAACGAACCTGCGCGACTTCGTACCCGTGAAATGAAGAACAAACTCCAGCGTGATCGCCATGAAGATGCGGCCCGAAAACATCGTGAAGATGCGATAAACCGACAGCGGCATGATCGGCCAGCCCGAAGGCCGAATCCGCTGCCCCGCCCGCAGCCACTGACAGGCACAACAAGGCAAGCCACAGATACTCCGGATGATGTCGCTGCGCCATGTAAAGAAATCCGCCCAGCCCCGCCACGCAGATAAAAAGAAATGCGACCACCAGGTCGGAGATCACGTACTCATTCCATTGGCGGCCGATTGTCATGGCGTGCCGCTCAGCCATGTCGTTCGCCGCACCCACCTCCACCTTGTGCAGAAGCCCGTGGCTGATCGTCGTCCCGGGTCCCGCCCATGTGCGAATCGCAATCACTGTTGGCCCCGACCCAGCAGCATTGAGTTGCACCACAAATGGCGGCGACTGGTACTCCGAGGGCGAATCCGTCATGCCCTTCGTATGGCCCGATTCAATGCCATTTACATAGGTCGTCGAGCTGGCCAACCGAGTTGCTGGACACCAGCAGCGACAGAGGCTGCGCCCGAAGCCTGTTGTTGAATTGAGTGAGTTGCTGCGGCGGAATCTTCAGCCGATACCACGCGTACCCCGTGTAGGTATCAATTCCCTGCTCCGCCAGCGACGTGCTGAGACTCACGCTCGGCCAGCTGGAGTCATTAAATGCCGCATCGGCCCATTGCGGATCATCCCCCGTGTGAAAGCGCCACTGACCATCCAGAATGGTAACCGCGCGAAGTCCCGCGGCAGATCCACTGACCGCAGCATTGCCCGCCGGCGCCGAAGTTGCAGCAGGCGTCTGGGCAAACAGCGGCAGAGTACATACGCAAACCACCGCCAGCCGGTAGAGAATCCTCCGCGGATGAAGGTTCGCGACTGCTCGCCTGAAGGTTTCCATTCGCATTCCAAGTTTAGAGCACAGACCGGGGACCGTGAGGAAGCCGCTTTCTAGTCCTTCATACGTTTGACAGCAAGCGAAGTTCCTTTGGGGTGGTGAGACGCGCGATTATGTTGTCAAACGGGTCGTTAATGTGTCGAACATGACACCTGAAATGATTTCTGCTTCAAAAGTTGGAGCACTTCGTCCGCCCCGATCGCATCGTCATACATCGCGAACCGGGGCGGCAGTCCAAAAACGTACTTTCTGTTTCGCCCCAGTTCACTGGGGCCGAATGGCGCCGCGCTTATATTGAACTCACCGCTATCGACCGCCCGCCATTGCGCCGGAGTGAACACCAGGATCGGAATGTCCTCATACGGATTCTCGTCCGTCCATCGTGGGTTCCGGATGACGAACTTCGGCCCCGATTCACCATTGGCCGAGTCCCCGCTCCATCGGTCCGTCAGCACCTTGAATCCAGCCCAGTTCTCAGGCAGCGCCAAACAGAAACCAAATCTGGCATTACGGTAAAGCAGCGGAGTCTTCAACGTTTTGGATGGAGGTTGAGACCCTTGGCAAGTACCTCGGTCAGCAGAACACAACGCCAGCGCAAGGACGATGATCGCAATCGACCGAACGCACATGCCTTGTCTCCCGATAATCGATCGCGACTACAGCGGTTCCGCAGTTCCGTGTCCGCGGACCATTGCTACCGAGTGGATTTTTCCTCAAGAAAAATCCACCTTCATCCGAAGCCAGAAACGGCTACGCCAACTGCGGAACCGCTCTAGCCCTTCCGAGCGCGAACCGCTTCCTTCGCCTCCGCAGGCCCCGATGCCGGAACCTCGGGAACCTCGGCGCTTGAGGCGCCAATGCCGAGCTTCTTCCGAACCTCGCCATCCATCCTGGCAAAAATGTCCTTGTTTTCCTTCAGGAAATTGCGCGTATTCTCGCGTCCTTGCCCAATGCGCTCGCCGGAATAGCTGTACCAAGCGCCCGACTTCTCCACGATGTTGTTGGCAACCGCCAGGTCCAGTACGTCGCCTTCGCGGCTAATGCCCTCGCCGTAGAGAATGTCGAACTCGGCCTCGCGGAACGGAGCGGCAACCTTGTTCTTCACGATCTTTACCTTGGTCCGGTTGCCCGTAACGACATCGCCCTCCTTGATGGCGGCAATGCGGCGGATATCCACGCGAACCGAGGAATAAAACTTCAGAGCGCGTCCACCCGTCGTCGTCTCAGGATTGCCGAACATCACGCCAATCTTCTCGCGAATCTGGTTAATAAAAATCAGAGACGTCCGCGACTTTGAGACCGTGCCCGTCAGCTTCCTCAGCGCTTGAGACATCAGCCGCGCCTGCAAACCCATGTGCGACTCGCCCATTTCGCCGTCAAGCTCGGCCTTCGGCACCAGCGCCGCCACCGAGTCCACCACCAGCACATCAATCGCGCCCGAGCGCACCAGGGCTTCCGTGATCTCCAGCGCCTGCTCACCAGAATCCGGCTGCGAAACCAGCAGGTTGTCCACATCCACTCCCAGCTTCTTGGCATACCCCGGATCCAGCGCATGCTCGGCATCCACGAAGGCTGCCAGTCCGCCGTTCCGCTGTGCCTCCGCAATGATCTGAAGCGTAATGGTCGTCTTGCCGGACGACTCCGGCCCGAAAACCTCGATCACTCTGCCCCGCGGCACGCCCCCCACACCGAGCGCCGCGTCAAAGCTGATCGATCCGGTGGAGATAACTGAGATCGGAACCAGCGCTTCCCGCGATCCAAGACGAACAATCGAACCCTTTCCAAACTGTTTTTCGATCTGCGAAAGGGCTAATTCGACTGCTTTTGCGCGCTCATCGGCGATAGGCATAAATACTTCTCCTCTAGGTATGCTCGCTTGGCGCGGATTGTTGGGAACGACAGAAAACACGCGGCGGCTATTAGTATTTCGAACGGATTGTAGCAGGATGCAACACTCAATAGATACAGAAAAAGCGAAGAAAAGGTGAAGAGTTAGGCACCCCTGTGGCCGCCATCACGATTCAGCTTTTTTCATTCCCGAATCCCCGGAAAATGGCGGAAAAACTATGCGCAAATCGTGTAAGCGCCAATCCGCGTTTCCCGCGAAGTCAGCGCGTCGCAGGTCCGGTCCAACGCTTCGTACGCCGCGTCATTCTCCTTCCGAAAACTCCGGAACGCGTCCTCGCTGGCCCAGCGGTCGACCGTCAGGTACGAGCCTGAGTTGTAGGTATCGCGCAGCAACTCGGTCCCAAGATACTCAGAAGAACTGCGAAACAACTGCGCCCAGTTCCCCTCTGGCCCATATGCAGCCTCAAAGTCAGAGATCTTCTCCTCGGCAATCTCAAACTGCCACACAACCACAAACATGCGCCCTCGATTTCCTCTCCAATGTTAGCGCAAGGAAAGCAGCGCTCACTTTAACAATCAGGAAATCGATCACGCGTTGGTGCCGCCATCCACCGTAAGATTCGCGCCAGTAATGTATGAGGATTCAGGACCGGCGACAAACGATACCAGCGCTGCGACCTCGTCGACAGTGCCGTAGCGGTTGAGCGCGGTGGCGGCCTTTTGAGGCGCCGCCCACTCGCCCGCAGCAGGATTCAAATCCGTGTCGATCGGTCCAGGCTGAATGTTGTTCACTGTAATGCCTCGGGCTCCGACCTCTCGCGACAGCCCCTGGGTAAACATCTTCACAGCTCCCTTGGTGGCCGAGTAGGCCACCAGCCCCGGCGTCATCATGCGCTCGCCAACGCAAGAGCCGACCATGATGATGCGTCCGTCATTGTTCATGTGCTTCAGCGCCGCTTGTGTCGCAGCTAGTATGCCGCGGAAGTTGATGTCGATCATCTGATCCATCTCTTCAAGCGTGGTCTCTTCGAATGCCTTTGGAATCGCCGTGCCCGCATTGTTTACAAGAACATCCAGCCGGCCGAAGGTCGCAACCGCCTTTTCTACCGCATTCTTGACAGCTTGACTGTCGGCCGCATCCGCCTGGATCGCAAGAGCCTTTCCGCCATTGCTTTCAATCGCCTTTACCACCGCCGACGCAGCGCTCGAATCCTTCGCGTACGTGATCGCTACGCTCGCCCCATCCGAGGCCAGTCGCTTCGCAATCGCCGCTCCAATTCCGCGCGAACCGCCGGTAACAAGGGCCACCTTCTCAGATAGCTTGGACATAGGAATCCTCTTCCCTCCCAGGGAACGGTTCTCCGCTCCGCGGATTCAACTGACTGTGATCTTGTCTAGATCTGCCAGTCCATATCCGATGTGCCATCGACGCGGGAGGATTTTAAAAATCGAAGGTTTTTGCATTCAAAATGGGATTGCATTCGGTCAGCGATGTGCGTCCGGCTTTGATCCGGCAAGAAAAGCCACATCCAGCGATCCGGTTCGTGTCGCTTCACTCGAAACCGCGTGTCGCTTGCACCGATTCACTCCTCGCGCAGCAACATCGTCGGATCAACCGACAGCGCGCGCTGAGCGGGGATCCATGTCGCCAAAAGCCCCAGCAGACACATCGCCACCACCACACCCATCAGCACCAGCGGGTCGCGCGGCGTTGCGAGGTAAACGATGAAAGCCAGCACCCGGGTCGCCAGGATTCCGAGCAGCAATCCGGCCGCGGAACCGGTCGCCAGCAATTTCAAGGGCCGCCCTAATGCCGCCTGCAGCACTTCCTTGCGCCGCGCGCCGAGAGCCATACGAATTCCCAGTTCCCGCAGCCGCTTGCTCACCGAGTACGCAGCCATTCCGAAGATGCCCGTGATCGAAAGCATCGCACCCATCAGCCCCAACACACCCAGTGCAACTGTCGCCACGCGAGAAGGAAACAACGCAATATCGAGCCCCTGCGTCCAGGTCTGGATGAACATGGGCAGGCTGTCATCCATTCCCCGCAACTTGTTTCGGATGGCTGTCGCCAGTTGTTGCGGGTCGCGCTCCGAGCGCACCACAAGGCCCGTCGTACCGGTGCCGGATTGCAGAAAGGGCAGAAACATCGCCGGCTTCGGATCTTCAGTCAGTTGATAATACTTTCCGTCTTCCGCGACTCCGACAACCTCCACGCGTTCGCCCTCTTCTGTCTTGTAATACTTGCCCAGCGCGTTGCTGACCGAGCCGAAAATCCTGCGCGCAAACAGCGCGTTCACCACGGCCACGCGCGGCGAGTTGCCATCGTCCTGCCACGAGACGCTTCTTCCCTCCAGCAACGATGTGCCTGCCGCATGAAAGTACTCGGGAGAAATCTTGAACACCGCCACATTCGCGGCAGCGTTCGACGTCCTCAAGTCCGTCGTCTCATCGGTGAATACATCCGCGGTCGATGAGCCTCCGCCCAGCGGAACATGGCTCACGAATCCCACCGACTTCACGCCGGGAATCGTCTGCAGCGCATCAACCATGCGCCTCTGCATGGCAGGCACCCTCTCGCCGCTATATCCGGCCATGCCGAGCGTTGTATCCACCAGCATCGCGTTCTCGGGATTGAAGCCAAAGTCGCCATGCATCGAGCGCGCCAGCCCCCGCACCGCTACCAGCGAAGAAGTCACAAGCACGCCGCAGATGGCGATCTGCACCACGAGCAAAATATCTCGAAGAGTAATCCGGCGTCCGGTATTGCCCGCAATGATGCCGCTTGATCCGCCCTTCACCACTTCATAAGGATTGGTGCGCAGGATCTGCCTCACAGGAACCGCGCCAAAAAGGAATCCGCTGGCCAAAGCAAGAAACAGCGCGACCAGGTAGACCTTCGCGTCCGGATACACGGGCACATGCATCGGATATTCGGGAATCGGATGCCACGAGCTCAACTGCCGCAGCAGCGCAACGCTGCCCAGAAGTCCCAGAGCGCCGCCAACAAGCGAGATCAGCACAGCTTCCGTAAACACTCCGCGCAGAATCCTTCTGCGGCTCGACCCAAGAGCGAGACGCAGAGCCACTTCGCGCGACCGATCTGCTGCGCGCGCCGCAAACAGGCTGCCCAGATTCGCGCATGCGGCCAGCAGAATCATTCCCGCCAGCAGCATTAATCCCGTCATGAATCCCTTCACTGCTGGCCCGAGCATGTCGCCGATAAGGCTCGGACGTGCCAGAGAGTAAGTCATGTAGGCATCGTCCTTGGGATAGGTCTTCTCCAGATAGGCCCCAACCGAATCCAGATCGGCAATCGCTTGCGCCGGAGTCACGCCGGCCTTCACATGTCCAAGCACCATGAAAATGTTGCGGCGGCCGCGATTGTTGAGAAAACTCGGCCCGTCCTCCTGGTTCGTCATCGGCAAGAAGAAGTCAGGATAGAAGAACAGCAGTGTCCCGTTAAACTCCGGAGGCGTCACGCCCAGGATTGTGTACGGATGCCGGTTCACCTGGACAACACGGCCAACAATGCCGCGGTCATCCTGAAAATGACTATGCCAGTAGGCATACGTCAGCACCAGGTAAGGCGCGCTGTTCGGTCCATGCTCGTCTGCGACATGGAAGAAGCGGCCCAGATACGGCTGAATCTTCATCGCGTCAAAGTAGTTCCCCGCCACCTCGTAGCCCCACACCTCCAATGGATTCCTGCCCGTATCCAAAACCACCTGCGTGAGGATGTAAGCCGTCAATCCGTCAAACGTGCGGTTGCGATCGCGCAGATCGAGATAGTCGGGATACGAAGTCGCTTGCTCCTTGTAGCCGCCGCGCTCAATCGTGTAAAGGCTTTGCGCATCCGGCACGTTCAGCGGCCGCAGAATCAGCGCATTCAATACGCCAAACACCACGGCATTTGCGCCGATCGCAAGCGCCAGCGTCACCACCGCGGCAATCGTGAATCCCGGAGAGCGCCGCAGATTGCGCACGGCAATGCGCACATCGGCCCAGATGGACTCCAGCGTCGACCACTGCCACACCATGCGGCTGCGCTCTTCCAGTAATGTCCGGTTTCCGAATGCGCGCTGCGCCGCGTGCTGAGCTTCCTCAGCGCTCATGCCCTCGGCCATCAACTGTTCGGCCCGCTCTTCAAGATGCAGTTGCATCTCCTCTGAGAGGTCGTCGTACACCTTGCGGCGGCGAAGGAAGTTCGGTATCCAGTCCATCGGAGGCCCTCCTAACTGGCTGGGGATTTGCCCGGATTGAGGACGAGTGCAATACCTTCAAACATGCGTTCGAAGCTGGAGATCTGGTTTTCGAGATGGCGAAGGCCCGCAGCCGTGATCTGGTAAGTCCTCACCCGGCGATTGGTGGAAGAAACACCCCACTCCGCCTTCACCAGCTTTGCCTTGAGCAGCCGCTGCAGCGCCGGATAAAGCGAGCCTTCCTCCACTTGCAGCAGGTTCTTCGATCGCTGTTGGATGTGCTGAACCAGCGCATAGCCATGTGCCGGCTGCCGGCGCAACGACTCGAGGATCATCATCTCGAGTGCGCCAGGAAAAAGATCGCGAGCTGGATTCTCAGTCATAGGCCTGTTTACTACAGGCCTAGAGTAAACAAGTATCAGAGATCCGTTGTCAAGAAGAATCTCGATTGAAAAACGATGCCAACCTGATCGGCTGCGTCGAGACCCCCGGTCGACGCGAATCGCTAGCGCATAGCTTTCAGCAAATCCTGAATGACGACGATCAGTGGGATCACGGCCAGAACCGCGGGTAACATTGGAAGCGCAACCGAGATCGCCAGGGCAATGAGAGCGCTCTGATCCACGACGAAGGGTCTCAGTTTCACGATGTTCGAATACGACGATCCGTAGTCCGCAAGAGAACTGCTTTCCGGGGCAGCAAGAAACTCGGGGTCATGGCCCGCTCTCATTCGGATCCATTTCTCGTGAAAGTCCCTGCTTTGGATCTGGCCTAGAACACCGTACTCAAGGATTCCCTTACGGCGCAATTCACCTAATTTGGGAACAAAGAATGCCAGAGGTCCGAGCGCAACGATGGCAATCATAATCAGCAGCACAATTGCTTCCAG
This sequence comes from uncultured Acidobacteriaceae bacterium, assembly GCA_963769345.1. Lineage (GTDB taxonomy): Bacteria > Acidobacteriota > Terriglobia > Terriglobales > Acidobacteriaceae > Telmatobacter. The sequence goes on along the minus strand of CAVYLL010000010.1, from coordinate 191,924 downwards.
CTTGAAACTCATCAGCTTTGCCCCGTGCACGAGGATGTCGTGTCGCCATGTCGCGCCAATGACAGTCGCCGCCGCGAAGGAAATCGGCGTGAAGGCGACCGGGACGAGACCAAGAAAGCCAAGTCCCCCGTGCCCATCGGGATGGGTGGCGACAAGCCTCAGATTCAGCCTCGACAATCGGAACGCGAAGACCGTCCATAACAGCCATTTCCAGAGGCTGACGCCTAGCAGAAACTGAAAAATTGTCGTGCTCACGAGAATGGCATACCAGCCAGCCGCGGTGAGATGAAGGTCAGTTGGGTCGCCGTACGCAAGCCACGGAGTCGCGTCCAACTGGAGCTTCATCGCCGCTATCGTGTGCACGATGAGCAGAACGACGATGATCGCCTCCGGGATCAGCGAGTCGCGAAGACGAATCAGAGAGGCAATCATTGCGTCCATGCGTCTCAGGTCCGCATCCCCCAGCAAATCCGTGTCGAGAATCCTCTGAACAACCATTCGGAAACGCGAATCCATGATCGTCTGCCCGATCAGCAGAACCGGAACGGCGATGAACAAGCGGGAATACACCCGATAACTCGTCAGCAAGGAAGCGAGACCGGAGGGGTTAAAGAATGCGGTGAGCAGAACCAGAGGAACCCAGGTGATGACAACCGCAATGATCACTCGCCTCAGGTGATTCCATTCACCCTCGGTGATAAGCCTGGTAGCTAACTGGGCGCGATAGAACGGGCCTCCGCGAAAAAGCGATGGCCCGGCCCTCGGCGAAGCTTCGTAGTTGGTCTTCACATCCATGCACGTTCTCGGAATGCTCCACACGAAAGGTCGCGCCGCTTCGGCACGGGCCTGTGTTTTTGCAACCGATGTAGGGGAGCTTAGGACGGACAAACCTTCGCCCACAACTGTCACTTGCGACAGTCCCTGCGCCAGTCCCGGTCGGATCGCGTCCTGCTCGTCACTTATTGACGACTTAGGCTGTAAGTCACCCGCGTCATCCGTTTTGTATCAGGGCACGACTTTAGTCGTGCCGCAAAGCCCCGAAAAACTACTGGGCTTCAGCCCCTGCGGTCAAATTTCCGTATCGGCGATATGACACCCTGCACCCAGAGTTCCAGCCCGGCCAACTCGATGACTGGTTTGGCGATGATCCGCTTTCAGCACATCGAGAACAGGCACAGCTCAGAATACCCGGAGCCGATCACCACAATATGCAAAGATGGATTCATCACACCAATCCCATCGTTGTACGGTTTTTCTGACTGAAAAGGGGGACGAGCGGGTGTACATACATACAACCGCATCCTGGCCCGCGCGTGAAGATCGCCGGGCTGCGCTGGTCTGGCTCACCATCTTCTGGATCTTCGTGGGCGTCGGCTTCGGCTTCGATTTGCACAACTACCTCCGGGAGCAGCCGCCCGTACCCACGATCGTCCACGTACATGCCATCGCGACCACGCTCTGGCTGCTCACTGCCACCGTACTTGTGCTCATGGTCGAAACCGGCGGCGTTCGCTTCCATCGTCGTTTCGGCTGGTTTGCGGCTGGCTACGCCACACTCGTCGTTGTGATTGCACCCTGGTCCGAACTCAGCTGGCAGGCCTTGAATCTGCAGACTCCCGGCGCTCTGCCTCCTCAATTCCTCTCCATCGCCTTCAGCGGTGTCATTTGCATGACCGTGTTACTGCCATTTGGCATCCTCATGCGCCGCAACTCCGCCGCCCACCGGCGCGTGCTCATTCTGGCCACCGTCTGTATCAGCGATGCAGGCTTTTCCCGGTTGGTGAGCCTCTTTCTGCCTGCACCAACTACCTTTCTCGGTACCTACCTGTTTTACGAGGGCGGCAACCTGCTCCTCATCCTTCTCATGTTTCTCTGGGACTGGAAACGCAACCGGATCATGAAACAGTTCCTGTGGGCAGCATTCCTCGTCATCACTATGGGCCTCGCCGCCACGGGCCTCTACTTCAACGCGACATGGAAATCGATCACGCGCGCTTGGCTGGAGAGTTGGGCGCGGCACATGCTGTAAAGCCAGGTGTCTTGATGCAAATGTACGTTCGCTCACTATGCCCGGAAATTACTAGTTGAGTAATACATTCTGCAACTGCTTACTCAGTAGCCGGGTGCCTCAGATCTCGCTTCTGGGACCTGGGAAAGGCAATCTCGAACTCCCCGGCCACTCACATAAAACTGCGGGCCCTTGTTGTCTGGAGGGAGCGTGGGGCTTCAGCCCCACGAATAGCGGACGCAGAATCAGCGGGCTTCAGCCCCGGCCTTGCTCATTGCAACGCACCATGGCAGTTTTTCCGCACCCTCTTTAGTCCGGCGCAACGCGACATCAATCACCGCGGTTGCCCCTCGCGACCTTCCCAGTCACAAATTGCTCATTTCCGAGTAGCCGGTAATTCGGGCGTAACAAGACAAACGACACACACGAGAGGCACCGGCCATCCAACCTGTGCGAGTTATTGAGCTGAGTCGGAGTCGGGCGTTAGGTCGATCCGGGTGAGGCGAAGATAGTGAATTGACGCAATCTTACTCGGACCGAGTGGGAGCGTCGTGATTGAGATTGCATCGCCGGATTTGATCACGACGGGAGACAGGTCAGCCGAGAGAGCAACGAGGGGAACGTCCTTGTTGCGAAGCGTCAAGCGATTTTCGGGATCGGTGAGGGCGCGGAAAGTGCACTTGATCTTATCCGTGCCCTTGACAGGTTCCACCAGCAGGTCGTACCCGAAGACGACAACGGGATTCATATGATCGTACTGGATATAGAAGTGGAAAGTATGGGCAGGATTGTTCCTATCTACCCACGTTCCGATTGACCAGCCCCGGATTTCGTCAAAGTCCGGTGACGACGAAGGAACCGATTCGGAGAGGTCGATCACGACGCCGTTTGCCGTGATGCCCCCATGAGCAAATCCCTCTACATGCGCTGTCAGTGGTACAGCAGACGTTGTCCTGTAAAAGGGCGAGTTGGCATAACTCTGGCAGTGACCGCACAGCGGAATTGAAAGCGCGAACGCCAGCAAGCACTTAGTCATGTGAATCTCCAAACGTCGAAAGACTTCACCCGAAAGCATACAGAATGAGCAGACGCATGGCAGACTGAAATCGTTCCAAACTCGAAGCTCCCCGGAGTTCTGCCCGAATAGTGGCCTACTCTTCCCCTCGACGAATCTTCGCCCTCGGTGGCAATTACGGGCCGCCTTGGCGGCCCGCTATCGAGTTTACTTCGGTGCTTGCGCAGGAGGATTCTCGCTGGTCGGCGGCACAATCCCCTTGAGTCGCATATAGGTCACCATATTCCCGTAGTGCTCATCCGTGTGTGCTGTGTTCAGCGAGAACAACGTAAGCTTCGCCAGGTTGAAGCCGAAGAGTTTCACCATCTGGCTGCCCTTGGCATCCGTCATGCTGTCGAACGACTTGTTGCAGTATGCAACCGCGTCTTTGATGGCGGACACAAGATCGGCCTTGGAAGTCTTCGTCTTCTCGATGCCCTGCACCGGATTTGGTTCGCCTGTGGCTTGCGAGCAGAACATGTAGTTGGCATCGGCCACGTGGCCGACGAGCTGGCCGAAACTGCGAACTTCCGGTGTCGGCTTGAAGGAATAGTTTTCTTCCGGCATCTTCTCGGCCGCCCTGACTACCGCGCCGCTCATAAACGAATAAATCCCTCTTTCGCTCACGGTAATGGGATTTGCAGGCGGAGCTGCCGGAGCTGCCGCCTTATCCTGTCCGAGCAGACTGAGGGGAGCAATTGCCACCACTGCAAAGAAAAACAAACGCCTCTTGTTCAACGAACACCTCCGGAGAAATCATGCCACATCTCGAACGGATTGATACCTGAAAGTGCATGGGCAAATTCGGCATCAACTGGGAGTCTCGAGTGTCAACATTCCGACCGGTACAATGCCGGCTCGAACTCCATCATGCTCGACGCGCGCAACGCCCGGAGTCATGAACTGAACTTGGCGTTTCAATCTTCCGGCTCGATCCGTTCGCAATGGGCGATTGTCAATACGAGCGTCAGTGGCTTAGTATTCCCTGCTGTAATCGTTTTCAACGGAGACTAATCGATGCGTCTTTTTGCAACTCTTCGACTTGCTGCTGTCACACCCGTCTTTCTCGCCGCGGTGTCTTTCTCGGCTGGTTCCCAGACTCCGGCCCCGCCGCAGGTGGCTCAGACCCCTCCGATGGGATGGAACAGCTGGAATTACTTCGCAGGCAAAGTCACCGACAAGGACATCCGCGACTCCGCCGACCAGATCGTCTCCAGCGGCATGAAAGACGCGGGCTACATCTACGTCAACATCGACGACACCTGGGAGGGCGAACGCGACGCGACGGGCGTGCTTCATACGAATTCGAAATTCCCCGACATGAAAGCGCTTGCCGACTACGTGCATTCCAAGGGTCTCAAGCTCGGCATCTACTCCTCGCCCGGCCCGAAAACTTGCGCCGGCTACGCAGGCTCCCTCGGCCACGAGGAGCAGGACGCGAAGATGTATGCCGACTGGGGCATCGACTACCTCAAATACGACCTGTGCAGCTTCATCCCCGCCGTCATGCAAAAGCAGGCACCCAACGACAAGGCCGCGCAGATGCGCCTGATGGTTGCCGCCTACGACAAAATGGGTAAGGCCCTCAAGGCCACGGGACGCCCCATCGTCTTCTCCTTATGCCAATACGGGTGGGACTCCGTCTGGGAGTGGGCGCCTGGCCTCGGCGGCAACCTGTGGCGCACCACCGGCGACATCGAGGCGCGCTGGCAAAGCATCTACGACATCCTCAGCCAGCAGAAGGGTCTGGCATCCTACGCCGGACCTGGCCACTGGAACGACCCCGACATGCTCGAAGTTGGCAACGGCAAGCTATCGATGGCCGAGAACCGCACTCACTTCTCCATGTGGGCCATGCTTGCCGCACCCCTGCTGGCCGGCAACGACCTGCCCAACATGAAGCCCGAGATCAAGGAAATCCTCACCAATCGCGACGTCATCGCCATCAACCAGGATTCGCTCGGCCACCAGGCCCGTCACATCTACAGCAAAGGTGAAGTCGAAGTCTGGGCCCGTGATTTGAAGGGTGGAGCGAAGGCCATCGCCATCGTCAACGTCGGCAGCGACGTCTACTCTACGCATCCATTTCATCTGGATCTCGCGCAACTCGGATTGCACGGTGCGCAGCGCGGAAAAGATCTCTGGACCGGCAAGGAGATGGAACTGACTAACAACATGCCCATCGAACTGGCGAGTCACGACATCCTGCTGCTCCGCATCGCTCAACCCAAATAGCCTGGGTGCCCCGGGTCTCGATTCTGAGACCTGGGTGGGATTCGTGAGGTCGAAACCAGCCGCCGCTCTATACCGCCTGCGCCAGACAAACCGCAAACCACCCGCGCTCATCTGTCCAAGTCGCATCGTGCGCAAACCCAGCTTTGGCCAGCAACGCCTCGGCATCCCCTCGCCGGTATTTGTAGCTGTTCTCCGTGTGGATACTTTCTCCCGCTTCGAAATGCACACGCAGATCAATTGCCGGCAGCCATACGGTCTGCTTGGTCTCGCTCACGAGGTGCATCTCCATGCGCGACTCATCAGCATTCCAAACCGCGCGATGCGCAAACATCTCAGGATGAAAATCCGCATCCAATTCGCGGTTCAGACGCACGAGCATATTTCGATTGAACGCGGCAGTCACTCCCGCCTCATCGTCATACGCGGCCCGTAGCACGGCTTCATCTTTTACCAGATCGACACCCAGCAGCAGACAATCGCCCGGATCGAGAGCCGCACGCACGCGTTCCAGCAGCATCATCGATTCGCCGGGTTCAAAGTTGCCGATGCTCGATCCGATGTAGAGCACGAGTCGGCGCTCCGTAGGTAACGTCGGATCCAATTCCAGATCGTGCGTGTAATCTTCCACGCGCGGACAGACGAGCACTCCCGGAATTTCGTCCTCGATGCGGATCTGCGCCTCGACCAGCGCGCTTGCTGAAACATCCACGGGCTCGTAGAACACGGTGTCTTGCCGCTCCACCGCCGCGCTCAATAGAAGCCGCGTCTTTTCGGCTGAGCCGGCTCCCAGTTCCACTAGTCTCAATGAGTGTTCGCCGGACGCACGCGAAACAATTTCACCCGCGCGATCGGCCAGAATCGCCCGCTCCGTCCGCGTAACGTAGTACTCGGGAACACGTGTGATGTCATCAAACAGGCGCGATCCGGCTGAATCGTAGAAAAGCCAGGAAGGCAGCCATTTGGGACTCGACAACAATCCCTCGTAAACGGAAGACGAGATCTTGTCTGAAATGTGAAAACTGGCTGGGGAAACAGGGGTCGTAGTCATGCCGTTACTAGGATGCTCCTCCACCTATGGGAGTTACTTGTCTGCCAATCGGATTCCGGAAAATTGCCAGCGCGTTTCTGGTTGAAAAAAATTGCGATAACTCGAGCGAATGTGCGCCTTCGGAGTCGCACAAGAACCGCCACGCAATACCATCTGCCCACTCATGAACTTCCCGTTGTACTCGCCCAACGAACCCGCCAGCGGCTCGAACCCTGGATAGCCAAGATAGGCGCTTGCTGTCCACTCCCAGCAGTCACCCCACAATTGAAGAAGCTGCTCGCTCTGTTCCGCGACTGGGGCAGGCGCAAGACGCCCTGTATCCAGCAAGTTGCCCCGCATCGGCTCTCTTTCTGCCGCTGTTTCCCATTCAAACTCGGTGGGCAGGCGCTTGCCGGCCCAGCGGGCATAGGCATCGGCTTCGAAATAGCTGACTTGGCTAACAGGCGCAGTTTCAGCCTCTTCGAGCGAAACTTCCCCGCGCAGCGTAAACAGCTTCCAGCCCTTTCCGTTTTCACTCCAGTAAAGCGGCGCCCGCCAGCCGTTCTGCTCCACGGCGTCCCAACCGGCTGAGAGCCACAGTTCCGACTTCCGGTATCCCCCGTCTGCGATAAACTCGGCAAATTCACCGTTGGTCACCAGGCGATTCGCCAGCGCGTAAGGCTCGAGCCAGACCCGGTGCCGTGGCAGCTCGTTGTCGTAGCAAAACCCGGTTGTAGCGAATCCCACGTCCACTAATCCACCCGCAAACTCCACAAACCGCAGCGGATTTGCGTTTCCGTTGTTGGTCGGGTGCCTCAGAGCCTGTCCTGAGCCTGTCGAAGGTCCTCGTTTCTGAGACCGTGGGCGCGGATCATCTGAACCACTCTTTCCCTGCTCATCCTTCCGATAAGCCGGCCGTAAGGGGTTGGTATAAAACGCATGCAAGATGTCTGTTAGCAACAACTCCTGGTGCTGCTCCTCGTGGTTAGCCCCTAGTTCAATGCGCTTCAATACCTCTGGTTCCGGATTCACTTCCAACAGCCTCTCAAGGGCTTCATCCACGTAGCTTCGATAGCGCATCACTTCGTCAAGCCCAGGTCGGGAAAACGACGAGCGCAGCCGCTTTTCAGGGAACTCGGCAAAACTACGGTAATAACTGTTGAATAGCCATGGAAAATCTGCATCGTAGAGTTTATAGCCGGGCAGAAACTCGCGCAGGATGAAGGACTCAAAGAACCACGCGGTATGCGCCAGGTGCCACTTGGCGGGTGAAGCCTCCGCGCACGACTGCACCATCATGTCCTCAGGCGTCAGCGGTTTACACAACGCAAGGGTGCGCAGGCGAACACTGCGAAAACGTTGCGCAAGCTCCAATTGCAGCTTTGAAGAGACCGAGGTGCTCATGATCGACGATCCTCATTTCCTGCAAGTCTGGGTCCAACTCCGTCGTTCCGGCTCGTGCATTGTTTAGTCCGCTTTACACCCGAGCCCTTAACTAACTTGACGATGCTATACAAACTGGTGCTCTAATTCCATGAGACGATGAAGCAGGTTTGTCGCCCCGATTCCTTCTTGAGGAGGGAATATGCGCAGGTTAGATGAACGCTCGCTGCCGGCATTCACTTTGATGGCAGCCATTGTGTGTGCCCCCGTTTTGAGTCTCGCCCAATCTTCCGCATCCCAGCCACCCAGTACAAAGCCAGATAATCCGGAGGCTCAGACCACAACCACCACAGCGCCCAAGGCTCCAGCAACTCCCGAACAGATCGGCGACGCGCTCATGGCTCATCAACGTTATCAGGCGGCCATTGAAGCCTACAAGAAAGCGCCCGCCGACGATGCCGCGGTCTGGAACAAGGAAGGCATCGCTTACCAGTTGATGTTCAATCTGACAGACGCGATGCACTGTTACCGCACTTCTGATAAGCTCAGCCCCAAAAATTCAAATGTCCTCAACAACCTCGGCACTATCTACGACGCATTGAAGGAATATCACAATGCGGAAAGAATGTATCGCAAGGCGCTCAAAGTCGATCCGAATTCGGCTCTCATCCGCAAGAACCTGGGAACAAACCTGCTGGCGCAACACAGGTACCAGAAGGGCTGGGAAGAGTACAAAGCGGCGCTCAAAATCGACCCAGGAATCTTCAACGACAACTCCCGGCCTCGCATTCAAAATCCGGCATCGATTAGCGATCGCGGCGCGATGAATTATTACCTGGCCAAGGGATGCGTCAGGGCGGGCATGCCCGAACGCGCGATTCAGTACCTCCGCATGGCACTCAGTGAGGGCTACGCGAGCCCGAAAAAGATCATCGCAGACAATGAGTTTGCTGCCTTGCACGGGCTACCCGAATTTGAAGAATTGATCTCATCGCAAACCCAATCCCAAACTCAGAAGAGACAGTAGTCGCTCAACATCCGAACGCCAACCACCCTTTGTCTGTCGTCCTGCGGACACTGGCGTGCGTCTATGCTTACAGATTGAACCTTCAGTCTGGAGACCTATGAAAGCCCGCCTTGTCTCATTGCCGCTTGTGGTATTGCTCAGCGCCGTCGGCTTTAGCGCCCTCGCACAGGACACAAATCCCCCACAGGACCCCGGCCAATCGGCGCAGGGCCGTGGTTCCGGCCAGCGAGGAGGACGCGGAGGATTCGGCGGAGGAATGATGGGGCGCGGTGTGATGGGAACCGTCACCGAAGCCACACCGGACCACTTCACGATCAAGACCGACTCCGGTGATCTTTACACCGTTCACTACAGCGTGAATACCCGCATCATGAAAGGCGGGGGAGGCCAGCGCCGCGGACAGAGTGGCGACAATGAGCCGCCAGCCAATCCGCCCACAACCATCAAGGCCAGCGAAATCAAAGTCGGCGATGCCATTGGGGCGTCCGGCGAAATCGACGCGACCGCGAAGTCCGTGGGCGCCGTCGTCATCTTCCAGATCGATCCCGAGCGCGCCAAACAGATGCGCGAAATGCAGGCCAACTACGGAAAGACGTGGATCATGGGAAAGGTCACCGCCATCAACGAGCTCAAAGTCACCTTGCAGGGCGGCCCGGATAACGCGACCCATGCCTTCGTTGCCGACGAAAACACCACCTTCCGCAAACGCCGCGACCCCATCACTCTGGCCGACATCCAGGTCGGCGACATGGTCCGCGCCGAGGGAGCAGTCAAGAACGGCGCATTCCTCGCCACCACAGTCGCCGTCATGGGCCAGCCTCCCCCGCGCGGCGACAACGCCGCTCCGGCTCCTCCGCCACAATAGAGGCTGCCCCAGAGTCGAATCGCCGCGCGATCCGATACACCCACCCAACTCACCATGGCCCGCCACCGCGTGTGCAGCTTAAGAGACTAGGAATCCAGCCGTTGGAACAACAACAATTGCACTATCGGAAGGGCCAGCGCAGGTTGCGTGGGTGACGGTCACTCGCTGCGAAGCGCTTCCACTGGATCGGCAAACGCCGCGCGACGAGCCGGGATGAAAGTAGCCGCGGAACCGGCAAATGCGAGAACGAGGCTCGCAGCGATTACGGAGAGCGAATTCGCGCTGACAGACCCGTACAGAAAATGGCTTGCCGTGCGCACCGCGAGGATCGATAAAATTGCGCCGGGCACGATGCCGGCAACGAGAATGCGCGCGGTCTGACCGACGATGAGCATCTGAATGTTGCGACGAGTAGCCCCGAGCGCGAGCCGAATGCCGAACTCGCTCCTCCGGCGCGAAGCGCGAGACGACATGACACCGTAAAAGCCAATCGCAACCAGCAATAGCGTCAAGCTCCCATAAATCCCCGCAAGCCGCGCAAGCAGCTTTTCCGTGCCAAGATCGCCATCCAGTTCCGTAGCCAGAGGTACGATTTCGCCGACAGGCAAAGCGGGATCGACTTCATACAGCGCCTGGCGCACACTCTCCGACAACTGCTGCGGATCGCCCACAGCCCGCACTCGGATGCTGTTCACCGGTGCAGTCCTCTGGTTGATGCTCATGTACACCACAGGCGGTGCCTCGCGCTGTGCACCATTCACGCGCGCATCGGCCACTTCACCCACAATCATGAATTTGTGATCATTCGGGGCTGGCTCATAACCAACCCATTGCCCAACCGGGTCTGCATCTCCAAACAGTTGGCGCGCGTACGCACGGCTGATAATCGCCACAGGCGGCGACTTGTCCGTATCGCTCGCCGAGAAATCTCGCCCGCGCAGAAGTGGAATGCCGATCGTGGAAAAGAAGCCGACGCCGACGTGATCTTCCTGCCCATGCACCTGCGTATCGGTAAGATCGTTACGCCCATGCACGTAGAGCGCCGTAATCCAGCCGCAGTGAATGCCGCCGCACATCTCTACCGCTGCACTGCGCACGCCCGGAATTGCCTGCAGGCGATCCGCTATTCGGTTATAAAGCTCGGGCAGCATCTCGCTGTGATCGGTGTACTTTGGTTGATGCAGTTCCGTGCGCACAATCAGCACATGCTCACGATCCATCCCCACATCCACAGTTTCCCAGTGCACCAGCGTCGCAGCGAAACATCCCGACATCGTGGAAAGCAAAAGTGAAAGACTAACCTGCGCGCCAAGCAGCACATTGGAACGAAAGCGCTGGCGCGCGGTTTGGGAAATACCAGCAACTTTAGAGCCCGATCCCGCCGTCTGCGCAACGCCGGTACGGATGAAGATGACTGCCGGAAGAATGCTGAAGCACAACAACGACAGAAGCATAAGCCCTACGCCGAGGGCGGCAAGAGACAAGTTCGGGTGCAGGTCGAACATGAAAAGAGAATTGCGATTGGAAGCCCAGCGAACAAGGATGCCGCTCGCCGCGCGGCCCAGCACAAGCGCACACCCCGAGCCCCCGGCAACTAGCAGCGTATCCTCAAGAACAATCTGACCAATGAGCCTTCTGCGGCTTGCTCCAAGCGCCATACGCACACTGAGTTCATGCGCACGTGCGTGCAGCCGCGCAATCTGAAGATTTGCGAGATTGAAACAGCCCACCAGAAAGATGGAAGCTGAAAGCGCCATGAGCAGTGTCAAAGGGACCGTGAATTTCTTCCTCATGGCGTTCTCGCCAAGCGGCGCTACTTCAGTCTTCACGTGCAGAAGCGCGGCTTTTACAGCGGGATCAGCAGTCGCTTCCGTCATCACCTCACGGTCGTTGCGAAAGACCTGATCCCAGTGCGCAAGTACCGCGGCCCGCCGTTCTCGCGGAATGCGCGCTGTGAGCGAAAGCCAGAAGATAGTGGGCTGGTTATACCAGGGCTTGTCGAGCGAAACATCATGTCCCGGCCCAAGCGAGTCCCATGAGACGGCAAATGCGCCGGTGCTTTGCAGTGCAAGGGGCAACCAGGCGTCGGGAGCAAACCCCGTGGTATCGCCGAGGAATCTCCGCTGCGCCACGCCGATCACAACAAACGCGCGGCCATTCAGAAGAATGTGCCGGCCCACGGCTTCTTGCGCGGAGCCAAACGTCTTCCGTGCAAAATCGTAGCGAAGTACCACGGGCCACTCACCCTGGCCCATGCGTTCATCGGCCTTCGCGAATAACCGTCCCGCTGCCGGCGCAACGCCAAGCCCGCTGAAGTAGTTGTCAGAAACAAGCGTGCAGGAAACCTCCATCGACGCGCGACTGGGAATCTCCAGCGTAGCGGCCCACGTAGAAGCGGTCGCCATCAGCGGAACATCGGGAGTGGCGTCGCGCAGACGCCGGTATGCGGGATAAGAAATCGTCCAACTCTGATCGAAGGGGCTGCGCGCAGCGTGGATTCTGACAACGTCCTCCGGGTGAGGAACAGGCAATTCGGCCAGGATCACTGCATAGAGGAGTTGAAAAACGCCGAGGTTGGCGCCGATGCCCAGTGCCAGTGTGAGCAGTGCGGTCGCTGTGAAAGCGGGAGCGCGGCGAAGCTGGCGCAAGGCATAACGTGTATCGTGGAGGAGATTTTCCAGCCAAAGAGAGGTTCCGCGGGCTTGTGCCGGATCGTCGTCAGGAGCAACTCGCTCAGCCATTGCCATTTTCAGATGAGACTCCAGTTCCTCGGACGAACTCTCCTTGCCCGATCCCACCACCGGAACATCACGGCTTCTATCCCCCCATGAACATGCCGCCGTTCACATCCAGCACATGCCCCGTGATGTATGCCGCTGCATCCGACGCGAGGAACGCCACCGGCTGTGCGATCTCCGCGTCTGTTCCCGGCCGCCCAAGCGGAATCTGTTCGATCATCTTCTCGCGCAGTTTCTCGCCCAGCACGATTGTCATCGGCGTCTCAATATATCCGGGCGCTACCGCATTCACCGTGATCCCGCGCGAAGCCACCTCGCGCGCCAATGACCGCGTAAACCCGATCATGCCAGCCTTCGACGCCGCATAATTTACCTGGCCTTCCTGCCCCGTTCGGCCCACCACGCTCGTGATGTTGATGATCCGACCCCAGCGGTTCTTCATCATCTGCCGCAGCAATGCCTGCGTCAGCAGAAACGCGCCGGTCAGGTTCGTCCCCAGTACATCATCCCAATCAGCACGCTTCATCCGCATCATCAGGTCGTCGCGCGTGATCCCGGCATTGTTCACCAGGATATCCACCTTGCCGAAGCGATCGACCACCGCCTTCGCGCCATTCTTGATCGATTCCTCACTGGCCACATCAAGCCCGAATCCCGCCGCCTGTCCTCCCGCGGCCGCAACCTCCGCCGCCACCTCAGCCAGCTTCGCTTCATTCCGCGCCGCCAGCGCCACCGTCGCTCCGGCCTTCGCCAGTTCCAATGCACATGCGCGTCCAATCCCCTGCGACGCCCCCGTCACCAGCGCAACCCTGCCCTGCAAGTCCGCCATCTTCCGTCCACCTTTGCGCGCCTGCCTAACTTCAATCGCATAGCGCACTTCCAATGGCAATTATAGGCAAGAGAAGGTCTTCCTGATTCCCTGCACCGGCGCTCTTCTGCGAAACGCCAGCCATACCATACTTGTATATTGTTAGTTCAGGCGATATAGTTCACCTGAACTATATGACGAACGAACTCGGAATCTGGGAAATCGCCGTTCTTGCCTTCCTTCGCGAAGGCCCCATGCATCCTTACCAGATGCAAAGCCTCCTCCGCCTGCGCCACAAGGATGAGATTCTTGCCCTCAAGCGTGGCTCGCTCTATCACGCCATCGGCCGCCTCGTGCGCGACGAACTTATCACCGCAAAATCCACCAGCCGCAACGGACGCCGCCCTGAACGCACCACTTATGCCATCACCGCGGGGGGCCGCAAGGAATTCACTCGCGTTCTTCGCAACATCATCGCCGTACCGCGCCGCGAATCTTCTGAATTTATGGCGGCAATGAGCTTCCTGGTGCATCTCACACCGGCCGAGGCTCTTCCGCGCCTCGAAGAACGCGCCCACCATCTTGAAGGCGAGATCGCATTGCGGCGCGCGAGCGTGACCGCGGCATCCGCACATGTGCTGCGCATCAACCTCGTTGAAAGCGAATACCTGGTCGCCATGCTGAAAGCCGAACTCGCCTGGGTGCGCAATCTCATCTCTGAAATTTCGTCAGGCAGTCTCTCCTGGGATCTCAAGAGCGTTTTGAAAGAGGCGCGCACATCCGCCATGGCCGCCGCGCGCCCCGAGGAGTAATCCATGCAAAGCGAATCCGTCCCCATCCACACGAATCTGCAAGCGCCGGCCCCGACGCGCTATCGCGGCGCCATCTGGACACTGCTTGTCCTTGCACCCGTCATCGGCGAAGTCCTCAGCGGCTCCACCCGCCTCAGCATCCTCTTCGTGCTCGTTCCTGAAATCATGGTGTGGGGCGGCGGTGCGCTTCTCTGTCGCGAACTCGTGCGCCGCTGGCGCGCCGGCGCAACCAGCCTTCTGCTGCTCGGACTCGCCCTCTCCATCGCAGAAGAGTTCATCATTCAGCAGACATCCATCGCTCCACTGCCTTTTCCCGGCGCCAATGCCGAGTACGGTCGCTCCCTCGGCGTCAACTGGCTGTACTTCGTTTTCATGCTGGGATTTGAAAGCGTGTGGGTGGTTCTGGTTCCGGTGCAGGTCACTGAACTCATCTTTCCCGAGCGCCGCGATCAACCGTGGCTCCGCACGCGCGGACTGATCGTTACATGCATAGCTTTCCTAATCGGGTCGCGCATTGCCTGGTACGGCTGGACCCAGCAAGCCCGCCCGAGACTTCATGCCGGGCCGTACCACCCGCCTGTCACCCTGATCCTCATCGGATTCGCGGCGATCGTCGCTCTCATCGCGTTGGCTTGGCTCGTCCGCAACTTCGGTCACTCCGGTCAGGTCGAATCCCGCCAACCCGCAAGTCCGTGGCTGATCGGGAGCACAGCGTTCATCTTCGGCGCCGCCTGGTTCGGGCTCATCACTCTGGTCTTCGCTCCCCATCCCGGCATTGCCATCTGGATTCCTCTGACCGCCGGCCCCATCTGGGCTCTCCTGTCGTTCGCACTCGTTCGCTACTGGTCTGCGGCTCATGGCTGGCGCGACATCCATCGCTTCGCACTTTCCTTCGGAGCCGTCCTTGGATGCATGGCCATCAGTGACGCAAGCGCAGCGGGGTGGACGCGTGTCGACCTCGTCGCCAAATTCACCTTTCAGTCCTTAGCGTTTGTGGGATTTCTGTTGCTGGCGCGAAAGGTATCGCAGCGCGAAGCTCGAAGCCACGCGCCCTGCCGCTAATTGCCACCGCTCAGTTCGAAGGCATCGCCTGCACCGGTATCCGCTCGCGCCTGCGCGCCGGTGCGGCCAATTCCGACGGCCATACATACACCGCGAGGCGCCTGGAGTAATGCAGCACTGGCTCCTGTTCCCGTAGCTGAATTCCCAGTGCCGCTGGTAGGTCATTGCGCTCGATCTCGGCTTCAGCATCTTCCAGTGGAGAAGCTACCGCGTGGATGTTTGCCCGAACCGCCAGCCCGGCGTGATTCTTGGTAAAGAGGCAGTATCGCTCCGTGAAGAAGTGTTCGAGCGTGCCGCTGCGAATCTCCGCCAGCCTCCGCGTCGGTCCTAACCCCCGATAGCGGGCATTGAAGATTATGGGATTACTGACAAACATCCTGCGGCTATAGAACGAAAATTCGCGTTCGGTGCGTTGGTTCAATCGCATTTCGGCCCAGTTACATGGCAGGCGAAAGATGAGCCTTATCGCGGCGGTTGCCAGCAGGCTGCCGATATCCACTGAGAGGTTATAGATGCCCGGGGTGTTGGTGTGCTGGTCGTGCACGTAGGTGCGAACGTGCAGTTCGGGGAAACTGCGCGTTCCCGGCACCGATGGCACCCCGCGAAAGTTGAAGCGATCCATCCACAGCGGAACAATCCCAATCCACGCCGAACCCTGGAAGGTGTCAGGCTGCAACCCTTCCGGCAAAAATGGCGCAACTGTTGCCGCCGGTACGCGCCAATGAGTAAACAGGAGATCGTTCCACCGCTGAGACATCGACCAGCGGCCGGTTGGCAATGGCCGGGGCCTTTGCGATGTGCGCAATTTGAACTCCCGCATTCCGCCGCGTGCTCCCGCCGTAAATCTTTGACGTTTTGATCCGTCCGGGGGATTCACAGCCCCCGCTTTCCCAATGCCGTATTCTGGTCGCGAGCCCTCGCCCATGTCCAGTGAATCTTTCTCGCCCGCCGGCGCCCAGAACCAAACCGACGTCTATGCCGTTCACGGAGCCGATCCCGAAGTCCTGGCCTACGCCATGGCCAAGTACTCGCGTTCAGCGCTCTCCATGCGCGAATCCCTCACCGAAATCAGCGCCCAGCGCGCCGAGCAATTTCTCAACACATTCTATTTCCAATATGGCCACCGGTCCATCGCCGACCTCGCGCACATAGCCTTCGCAGTGGAGCGCCTCAGTCTGCTCGCGGCCATCGTGCTGGTCGACGAACAGCGCTGGGATGGCCAGGAGCGCTCCACACGCTATCAGAACTTCCAGAAATCCGGCTGGTACCTCCCGGACTTCGGCTCCGACGCCGCTTCTGCCAAACTCTACAGCGACACCGTCGAAAACCTCTTCGCCACCTACCAGCGCACCACCGCCGCCGTCCACGAAGCCCTTCGCCAGCGCGTAAACCGCCCCGAGGCGATGAAACCGGAAGCCTACGATCGCACTTTGAAGGCGCGCGCCTTCGACGTGGCGCGATACCTGCTGCCGCTCGCCACGAACACGTCCCTCGGCCAGATCGTGAACGCGCGAACGCTCGAAACGCAAGTTTCCCGCCTCCTCTCGCA
This sequence comes from uncultured Acidobacteriaceae bacterium, assembly GCA_963769345.1. Lineage (GTDB taxonomy): Bacteria > Acidobacteriota > Terriglobia > Terriglobales > Acidobacteriaceae > Telmatobacter. The sequence goes on along the minus strand of CAVYLL010000010.1, from coordinate 175,356 downwards.
TCCGATAGCCGAGGTCCGCGATCTGGGGGCAAAGCTTCGTGACGCCGCCACCGGTCCCGCCTGGAACGTCAACGCCCGCGCATCCGAATCCTTCGTCGAAAAGCTTCGTCAAGCCGAGCTTGCGTGTCAGGGCACGACTCCAAACAGTGGCGACAAACCCGCCTTCGGAGCCGCTGCCGAATCGGGTGCTTTGAAAGGGCACGACTTTAGTCGTGCCAAAAAGGATCCAGCAAACGAAGGGGCTTTAGCCCCTGAGGGCACCCTCGCCGCCGAAGCCGCCAATCTCCTCACCCGCGAAGTCCGCACCGCCCCAACCCTCGTCAAATACGCCGAACCAAACCAGTATCTGATCCAGACGCGCACCGAACTCGAACATGCTTCCGCGGAAATTCTCAAAGGAACTTCCCCCGCGCCATCGCCCGTGGTTGATCTCGTCGAACGCACCGAAGGCCTTGAAGTCGAACTCGCCGCAACTTTGATTTACTGGGCCAGCAATCATCCCTACCGCCAGGTGCGCGACATCGTCGCCGGGCTTCCAGCCTCCCGCGTCTCGGAGATCATCGAGCTGGGCCTCCGCCACCGCGGCCGTCACGACGAAGCCCTCCGCGTCTTCCATGCCGGTGCCGCCCTCCGCTTCGACATCCTTATGGATATCGGCGGCTTCCGCGACATGCACCGCCACCGCCGCGTCACCCAAATCAAGCAGGGATTCACCGCCATCCACGGCTACGACACGCCCCACTCCGGCGACGCTGCCGGCCTGGAAGAAGCCGGCGTCCTCGCCGACTACCAGTCCGCCATCGAATCCGCACATGCCGCCAGCGTGAAGATCGCCGCAGGCTCCGCCCCTGAAGCAGCTGCCTCTGCCCTCTACCTTCTCCCGCTCGCCACCCGCGTACGCTGTCTCTTCAAAATGGACTTCGCCGAGGCGCAATATATCAGCGAACTCCGCTCGGCCCCCGCCGGCCACTTCAGCTACCGCCGCGTAGCCTGGGAAATGTATCTCGCCATCGAGCGCCAGCACCCCACCCTCGCCAAATACATCCGCGCCACAGACTTCACCCAGCCCATCGACCTCCTCCAGCGCTAGCAAAATGAGTCTGCAGTTGGTAACTTGTTGAAGAAGTAACCGACTGGTTGGCAGGCAGCATGAGCATGGCAGCAAGCGATCTTATTGATCGATTGGCAGAACATAAGACGCTGGGCTCCGCGCCCCGGGAAGAGCTGGCATGGCTGGCCGCCCACGGGTCTGTTCGCAGGCTGGCCGCCGGCGAAGCGCTGTCGCACAGAGGCATGCCGGTTGACGGGCTCTACGTGCTGCTGTCGGGGCATGTGTCGCTGTCGGCTGACCGAGGCTCCGGCCCGCAAAAGATCATTGAATGGCGCACCGGCGATGTTTCTGGAGTCTTGCCCTACTCCCGGTTGGTGAACCCGCCCGGAGATGCGATTGCCCAGGAACCCACTGAGGTTCTGGCCCTCGATCGGAGTCACATTCGTGCGCTGACGCACGAGTGCTTTGAAATCACCTCGATCCTCGTGCGCACAATGCTCGATCGCGCTCGGTTGTTCACTTCCAACGACCTGCATAACGAGAAGATGATTTCGCTGGGCAAGCTATCGGCGGGCCTGGCCCACGAGTTGAATAACCCCGCATCGGCAATTGAACGCAGCGCCTCGCTGCTTGAGGATCGGCTCGAAGACACCGAGAAGGCAACGCGTGCGCTGGGAGCAGCGAAGCTGAGCGACGCCCAACTGACTGCCTTGGATGCGATTCTTGCCTCTTGCCTTGCGAAGCAGTCACAGACCGTGCGGTCCTGCCTCGATCAGTCGGACCGCGAAGAAGCGATTGCCGATTGGCTTGTCCACCATAAATTGGACACCGCAAACGCGCCAATGCTGGCCGACACCGAAGTCACATTCGAAGCACTCGACCAGCTCGCGGCAGTGGTGTCAGGATCGGCATTGAACGCGGTACTCCGGTGGGCGGCAGCTGGTTGTGCTGCGCGTCGATTGGCATCCGGCATTCAGGGCGCCGCGATGCGCATCTCCGGTTTGGTAATGGCAATCAAGGGATTCACAAACATGGACCAGGCGGTTGTGGCCCAGCCTGTGGATCTGGGATCCAGTCTCGGCAACACCGTCGCCGTGCTGAATTCGAAGGCGACTGAAAAATCAGTGGAGGTAGCCGTCGAGTTGCAAAGCGACCTCCCGCCAGTGCAAGGCTTCGCTGCCGAGTTGAACCAGATATGGGGAAACCTGATCGACAATGCATTGGATGCAGTACCCGCCGGCGGCCACATAGACGTGTTCGCGACCCGCGAAGATCAACGGGTGGTAGTTCACATAGTCGATAATGGGCCGGGCATTCCGGCGCCGGACCTCGCGCGGATTTTCGACCCGTTCTTTACGACCAAGCCGATTGGGCAAGGCACCGGCCTTGGCCTTGATATTGTCCGGCGCCTGCTACGCCATAACGACGCTCTAATCGATGTCGAATCGAAGCCGGGCCGCACCGAATTTCGTGTTACGTTGCCCATTGCCTGCGCCCACCCAGCCAAAGTTGCAGAATGACCAGAATCGCGCCCCCCAGCATCTGCCATGAACGAAGCCGAAGAGTCTCACGTCTGATATCGGCGATTTTGCATTTTCCACAGCTGTTATGTCACCATCTCGCGCTGCATCGGCAAAGCCCTTGCGGCTGGTGAGTCAGACAGAACTTCCTTGCTTTTCCCATCCAGAATCGTGGATACGTCTGCAAGTGCGCGATGGCCACCGGTCTGGCCCAGCGGCAGAAAGACGGAAAAAACTGTCCAGGAAGATTGGGAAAGCGCACCGCTTCTCACCTGAATCTTTCCGCTGTGTCGATTGATAATTTCAGAACTTAACCAGAGGCCGAGCCCTGTTCCGGTGTCGCCCTTTGTGCTGACAAAGGGCTCAAAAAGCGTCTTTCTGACCTCAGGTTTAATCCCGGATCCGGTGTCTGCCACGGTCAAACGAACGCCGAAACGCGCCCCATTCCTGTATTCGCGTGTGTTGGAGATCCGAATCTTAAGCCTGCCCCCCCGGTCTAGAGCGTCCAACGCATTTCCAATCAGGTTCAAAAGCACCTGGCGAAGTTCGCCGGCCCTTGCAACGATTGGCGGACACTGCCGAAAGTCTCTTTCAACCTCGATTTCGGCGTAAGTCAATTTCGACCGGTAGAGCGCGAGCGCGGAATCCACTATCTCTGCAACGCGGACCAATGTCGGCTTGCTGGGCTCGCGGTAGAATCTGAGGGTTTGAGTGACGATCTGAGATATTCTCGCCAACTCGTTCTCTGCGGTCTCTTTGTGCTCTTTCGCCTCTTTCAACGAAGATGACGTGCCAATCAGGTAGAGAAGATTGGTGACAGATGCGAGCGGATTATTGATTTCATGCGAAATGCTTGCAGCGAGACGCCCGGCAACTGCCAGCTTCTCCGCTCGACGAATTGCTTCTTCTGCGGCCTTGTTCTTGGCGATGTAGTCTCTCATTTGATATTGGCGGCCACGGCTGCGCAGTGCGGCCTGGACGGTGCTGACGAACGTCTCAGGTCGAACCGGTCGCTCTAGAAGCACCACGTTTCCAAGAGGCTCTCGAACGCGCATTCTTCTGCGGCTCTCATCATTGACTTCCCCGCCGGCCGTGAGAAGAATCAGGGGGAAATCGGACCATGAAGGCTGCCGCGCGACCTGCGCCGCCCACTGACAGATCGAAGGCAGCGTGAGGGCCTCCTCCGCCAGAACCAATGCCCCGGCTCCAGATTCGAATTCGATCAGCGCCATTTCCGCTGTCGCCGACAAGACGCAAGAAAGGCCATTGCCGGCGAGAAGATTGCAGATTAGATCGCCGTCCCTTCCCGTAGGAGCAACTACGAGGACGCGAAGTTCGTTTTCCCGGCCGGTCACGTGCTTGCACTCGGATTTTGATGCGATCTAGTCAACTGAAGGCCGTCAATCCCGCCGCGATAGGTCGGAGAGCCCGTTAATACGCCTTCGAATTCCGTCAAGATATTTCCGACTTCAATCGCCCCGTTCTTCATTACCAATTCTCGGATCGTGCGTTCATGTTCTCCGCTGCGCTTCTTGATTACGGAGAGCGCCTGGCGCACCTCGCCCCCCGCCTCGAAGTATCGAAACAGAAGGACAGTGTCTGCCAGATAGCTGACGTCGACGGGAGTATCGATATTCGTTCCCACGAACCCATGCTGGGCAACTGTCATCAACGTCGCAACTCCGTTTTGGCTCAGGAACGCCAGAAGTTCGTGCAATTGCATTGCCAGGAATTTTTCGCCAGGCATGGCATTCAGAAAGCCATTCAGGCTGTCAATGATCAGCACCTTCAGATCCTGCTTTTCAACCAGATGGCGAATCTCGTGGACGAATTGACCAGGCGAGAGTTCAGCGGCATCTACTTGGCGAAGAAAGAATTTTCCGGAGTCAACATGCTTTTTGATATCCAGTCCCAGATCTTTTCCCCGGATCAACAGAGTCGTCAATGATTCATCGAAGGCGAAGAGTGCCGCGCTGCCACCGCGTTCGATCTCAGACACGGCGTAACGAGCCGCAATGGTGGACTTTCCACACCCGGCAGGCCCAAGCAAAAGAGTGCTCGTGCCACTGTCAAGTCCTCCACCGAGCAATGTGTCAAGTGCGGCGATGCCACTCTCTAGCTGCGTCGGCTTAACGGCCAGCAGATGCTCAGAGGCCACGAGGCGCGGATACACTTCCACGCCGCCCCGCCTGATGCAGTAGTCATGAAAGCCCTCGCGGAACCGTGAACCACGCAGTTTCTTTACTTCCAGGCGGCGTCTTTTGATGCCGTACTCCCGCTCCACGCTTTCCATCATGATTACGCCGTGGGCAATGCTCTGGAGTTGCAGATCGTGACGTTCGGCGGTGCGATCGTCCAGCAGTAACACGGTACAGTTGCGCCCCGCGAAGTATTGCTTCAGTCCCAGTATTTGCCTGCGATAACGCAGGGAATCCCGAGCCAACAGACGCAACTCGGAGAGAGAATCAATCACGATGCGCTCTGGTTGAGTTCTCTCGACCTCGGACAACATCGCGTTGGTAGTGTCCGCCATTTCGATTTCAGCAGGATTGAAGACCGTGTATTGGGCTTCGGGTTTCAGGTGTTTCTCGTCAGGGCCCAACTCGAATATTTCAATCCCATCGATCGACCAGCCGTGCGATGCGGCGATTTCCAGAAGTTCGGTCTTCGACTCAGAAAGAGTGACGTAGAGGGCCTTTTGACCCCGACCCATACCTTCCATGAGGAATTGCATGGCGATCGTGGTTTTTCCGGTACCTGGGTCGCCTTCAATCAGATAGAGATGATTGCGGGCCAGGCCCCCGCCGAGAATGTCGTCAAGGCCGGCAACACCGGTGGCAAATAGTTCTACCGGCTTGGCCGCCGTGGCAACTGGGGATACTCTACCGTTACCCGATTCGGCCGTGCCGACATTCTGTTTGGATTTCGAATCCACAAAGATCCCCTTTCGCGAGCCAACGACTGGCCGGATGACCCGGTCGTCGTTCACGTCACGTTCTAATTGCCACGGACTCGGACGACTCCCCCACGAGCTATCCTGCGTCCTATGGACGACGCTGCTTGCGCAGCTTCCCTGAATCTCGGCCTGAAAAGTAATGTGTCAGCTTAAATATGCCTGTGGACCAGCCGCCTTTTCTGTCCACTTTTAGACAGATTGGAATTTAGGCTTGCTTTAAGGCGGTTTTTGGCTTGGGCTGCTTCGGCGGGATGGCAAGAAAGCGTGGTCGCGCCGCATTGTCGCCGGGCAACTTGTCGTGAAGGACAATGTTCAGCAGCGACTTGTTGACGCGAATGCGCCCGTTGTAATCAATGAACCCGAGCTTGCGGAAGCGATTCATGAAGAAGCTGACTCGCGACCGCGTCGAGCCGATCATCTCTGCCAAACTTTCCTGCGAGATCTTGGGAATTAAAGATTCCGGTTCGCCTGGCTTGCCAAACTCCGCCATCAGAAGAAGAACTCGGGCGAGCCGCTTTTCACTGGAGTTAAACAGTTGGTCGACAAGGTCCGCTTGAGTGCGTATCCCACGCACCAATAAAAACTTGATGAACAAATCCGAAAACTGGTGCTCGCCGTGCATTGCGCGAATCATCTCATCGCGCTCAATTTTAAGTGCGGTGCAAGCTGTGAGGGCGGTAGCTGTGGTTAAACGCCTTCCGCCAACTGAAGCAAGTGACTCCTCCCCCACAAAATCGCGAGGGGCTAACAGCGTGATGGTGGCTTCTTTTCCCTCATTTGAGACAATAGTGACTTTCGCGCGACCTTTTCGGAGAAAGTAGACACAATCGGCAACATCGCCTTGCGAGAAAAATGATTCCTTCGCTTTAAGCTCGACGGTCCTTCGACCGATCCCGGAAGTCTCAAGAAAGGATTCAGGATCGAATGCAGGTAGAGCTATCACATTCATTCGAGAGACCTTTCAGCTCAGATGGCTATGCCGAAAACAGGGGATAGAACGCCTCTGCGAGCTTCGAAATACACCTGATGCAAGTCAATTCTTCCACGTTTGTGAAAGAGAAACTGTATCGTTTTGCACTATTTATGTCGTTCATCCAACATAGATCGATCATTGACACTCGGCCTCTAGTTCTCAATTCGGCGCGGTTTATGGCCAACCAGCTCAGCCCCGTCAAGCCGAAGGGCGTATTTTTTGTGCCAACCCATTCATTTCATTAAGCAAAGGGGTATATCCCCCCGGTACCAAATGGGAACGTAGGGTACAGAGCGCACAGCCTCAACTGGGAATGCTCCCGATTCCCGATTTCCTGTTGTCCGTTCTACCCGTTCTGAACCTTCGTCGCCCGGTCATTCACGAACGTCACCGTCCACTTCTTCCCGTCCTGGTCGTAGGTGACCGTGCGGTTGCCTTCGGTCCGGGGGTTGTCGGTCTGGATCTTCTGGCCCAGTGCCAACCGCGTCTGCAGTTCATTCATCCCCGGCTTCACCTGGTGCGCCTCCACGGCAGCCCAAACGTCTTTCGGCCAGCTCGCGTAAATCGTGTGCGGATCGTCGTAGAAAAACAGCAGGTCGCTGTAATACTGCTCCTCGCTTCCCTCCATGGCGCCGACGGGCGTCACATACTCCTGCTTGTCGCCGGGCAGCGTGAACACATACATCGCCTGCCGCGTTCCGTGGCTGATGCCGTCGTCAACATCCGCGGGAACCGCCGCCTTGATGGCCTTCTTCAAATCGAGCTTCTGCAACGGAGGGATCACGCCAACCCGTTTCTTGAAGTCCACCTTGCCGCCCGCGTACGCAAAGTACGGCATCGTATAGCCGTTCTTCATCCAAACGCTCTTGCCTTCCTCGTCCTTCAGATCTTCGAAATGCGATGGAAATTCCATCCGCACCACGGCCACGTCATCTGCGGTCAGTTTCTGCTCCTCCGCCTGATTCACAACGCCGGGGTTCTGTCGCTTCTTCCACACCGAGAACGTATAGATACTGGCGATGAGCACCGTGATCAAGGTTGGAATGGCCACAATTTTCCAGGGCTTCATGCGTCCCTCCTGCGGGTTCGATGCAGATGTTTGCGTCTTCAGCCTGCTGCAGGTGTTTGCACACTTGCCGAATCCGGCTTTGGCCTGAGAGCGTCGGCAGTCAATTGGTCAGCGCGCCGTAGACCGGGAAACAGCGCGGCCCACGTACCCGCAACCGCCAGCGAAGCTAACCCGCCAAAGATGGTGGCTCGCACCGCGCCCCACCACTGAGCTGTCAGGCCGCTTTCAAATTCGCCCAGCTCATTGGATGCGCCAATGAACAGCGAGTTGACCGCGCTCACGCGACCACGCATCTCGGGCGGCGTCGCCAGTTGCAGCAGCGAGCCGCGAATGATCACGCTGATCATGTCGGCGGCGCCGCTCACGGCCAGCGCTGCCAGCGAGAGCCACAGGCTCTTCGACAGTCCAAAGACCACCGTCGCCACGCCAAAGATCGCCACGCAAATAAACATTCGCGCACCGGCCCTGCGGCTGATCGGAAAGCGCGCCATCACCAGCGACATTGAGAGCGCACCGATAGCTGGAGCCGCCCGCAGCGCACCCAGCCCGCGCGGCCCCGTGTGCAGCACCTCGCTCGCAAAAATCGGCATCAACGCAACCGCGCCGCCGAGCAGCACGACAAATAGATCCAGCGACATCGACCCCAGCAGAAGCGGCGAACTGCGCACGTACTGGAATCCCGCCAGCACCACCTTCAGCGATGCGGCGCGATGCTCCATACGCCCCGGCCGCGCATTCAGGCTGAGAATCAGCACAAGGAACCACGCCAGCGTAACGAGCGTGAAGATATACACGATGCCCGCCCCTTCAAGGCCCGCACCGCGAAGAAAGCCCACCAGTGGCAGCGTGAACAGCAGTCCCCCCAGCGCCGGCCCAGTTACATTGGCTAACTGAAAGATTGCCCCGCCCCACGTCACCGCATTCACGAAGTGCTTCTCCGGTACCAGGTGCGGCAGCAGCGCCGAACTTGCCGGAGCCGAAAACGCGCGGCCCGTGCCAATCAGGAAAAGAACTGCGTAAATGAACGCAACTCGATGCGTTCCCCCAATCGCCAGCAGGAGCAACGCCACGGTGCAAAACACCTGGAGCACATAGCAGCAGAGGATGACGAGGCGCCGGTCGAAGCGGTCGGCCACGTGTCCCGCAGGCAGCAGGAAAAACAACCCCGGCAGAAACAAAGCAAGCCCGTGTATCCAAGGTCAAGCGGGCGATGGGTAATGGAATAGACCTGCCACGCCACCGCGACGGCCTGCGCCTCGGCCCCCAGGATCACGGCAACGCGCGCCAGTTGGTATCGCCTGAAATCGCGAGAGGCAAAAGCCTCCATCCCTCGTCGAGGAGGCCTGGCGGAAGGGGAATCCATCTCCTGCCTAGGTTAACCGCTCGAAGCGGCCGCGCGAAAGGGACGCCTGCCTGCCAATTCGCGACCAACAAATCTTTGTATGTGGCGCCCTGTATTCTGATGCTTGGAACCGCTCGCCCAGCCTGACCGCCACCCCGAGCCAAGCAGCATGGCCGCCGCCGCCGTGGCCCTGTGCGGCGTTTGCGCCTTTCTCGAGCTCTATTGCACGCAGCCTTTGCTGCCGCTTTTGGCGCACATCTTCCACGCCTCCAAGACCGGCGTCGGCATGACGGTCTCCGCCGCCACCATGGGCGTCGCCCTCTCCGCACCTGTTTTTGGCGCCATCACCGAGCGGCTCGCCCGCAAGCGCGTCATTGTGATCTCGATCCTCGGTGTGTCAATCCCCACTCTGCTCGCCGCAACCTCGACGTCTCTCGCTCAACTCATCTTCTGGCGTTTTCTGCAGGGAATCATGGTGCCCGGCATCATCGCCGTTGTCGTCACCTACATTGGCGAGGAGTGGCCGCCCGAACGCGTGGCCCTCATCATGAGCTTCTATGTCAGTGGAACAGCTCTTGGCGGCTTTATCGGTCGCATCTCCGCGGGCATTCTTGCCGATCAATACAGCTGGCGCGTCAGCTTCGTTGCACTCGGCGCCGCCTCGCTCGTCGGGGCCGCGGCAGTTGCAGCGTGGCTGCCTCACGGCCGCCGCCGCACCCATCCTCCGCCAACCAGCGGTCCCTACGTACAAGTCTTCATGCATGGAGTGAAGGAGATGTTCCAGAATCGGAGACTCGTCGCGACCTTCGCCGTCGGATTCAACGTCCTCTTCTCGCTGGTCGGCGTGTTCACCTGGATCACGTTCTACCTGAGCGCCCCACCGTTCTCTCTTTCCATCACTGCGCTGAGTTCCCTTTTCTTCGTCTATCTCATCGGACTCTTCGTCACTCCGGGCGCCGGATACCTCATCACGCGCGTCGGCCTCCGCGCCGGAATCGGCGGAGCCATCTGCTGCTCGATCGCCGGTGTTCTGCTCACGCTTGCCCACTCGCTGCCCGTCGTCATCCTCGGCCTCACCATGCTTTCGAGCGGCGTCTTCATCGCGCAAACTGCCTCGCAAAGCCATCTTCGCGTCGCCGCACCGCCCGGCGCCCGGGTAACCGCTGCAGGAATCTACATCACCTGCTACTACCTGGGCGGCACCGCCGCCGGCGTCGTTCCCGGGGCCTTCTGGGCCTTCGGCAAATGGCCGGCCTGCGTCGCTTTTATCGTCGCCATGCAGCTGATTGCGCTAACCATCGCTCTCGTGGGATGGCGCACGCCGGTTGTCCTGCAATCAGAAACGTCGCCAAGTGCCGCATTGTGAAGCACTCACAACAATCCATGAACCCCGGCGACATCAATGCACATCTATAGGTGAGTGTTAAAGTAGCGGCATTGCAAGCCGCCGAGCGGATCACTGAGGTCCCCGGTTCCCCTCAACTAATGACAGACGCACTAGGAGAGAGTTTTTTGCCCGAGTTGCAGACAGAGCCGGCAGCGCCCTCAGACGCAGCGACGTCCACGACGATGGTTAATCCCAACGCGGCTGACGATGGCGCAGTGGAAGCCGCGCGTCAATCCGTGGCTGATTGCTGCCACGGTGGCGCTGGCGGCATTCATGGAAGTGCTCGATACCTCCATCGCCAACGTCGCCCTGCCGCACATTGCCGGCAGCCTGGGCGCCAGCACCGATCAAAGCACGTGGGTGCTGACCAGCTATCTGGTTTCCAATGCGATCGTGCTTCCCCTCGGCGGATGGGCCTCGAGCCTGATGGGCCGCCGCAACTTTTTCGTCTTCTGCATCACCGTCTTCACCATCGCGAGCTTCCTTTGCGGCGCTGCGCCGTCGCTTCCCATGCTGTTGATCTTCCGCATCATTCAGGGCGCGGGCGGCGGCGGCATGCAGCCCATGGCGCAGGCCATCATGGCCGACTCATTCGAGCCGCACAAACGTGGGCAGGCCTTCGCACTCTATGGACTCGTTGCCGTGCTGGCGCCATCCATCGGCCCCACGCTGGGTGGCTGGATCACCGACAACTACACGTGGCGCTGGATCTTCTTCATCAACATTCCCGTCGGCATTCTCGCGTTCTTTCTGGTCACGCGCCTTGTCGAAGATCCACCGTGGATCAAGGCCGATCCATCCAAGCTGAAAAACATGGACTACATGGGTCTGGCATTCCTCACCATCGCCATGGGCGGCATGCAGATCATGCTAGACAAGGGCGAGGAGAACGACTGGTTCGCTTCCGGCTTCATTCGCTTCTTCGCCGTCCTCTTTGTCGGCGGCATCATCGGGCTTGTGGTCTGGGAGTGGCGACAGAAGAATCCGCTCATCAACCTGAAGCTGTTTCGATTCAAGAACTTTGCAATATGTTGTTTCCTGATGATGCTGGTAGGAGGCGTGCTGAACGCGAATACCGTTCTCCAGCCGCAATTCATGCAGCAATTGCTGGGCTATAACGCCACCACCGCCGGCCTTGCGCTCACTGCAGGCGGCATCGCGCTGGTGATCGTAATGCCGATGGCCGGATTCGCAACCGGCAAGATCTCCGCGCGCACGCTTGCGGTGGCCGGATTCATCATGTTCATCGTCACCTTCCGCTATGCCGCCTACGTCACCAATCTGCAGATGAGTTTTTCGCAGGCATCGTGGCTGCGCGTGGTGCAGATGCTGCCGCTACCCTTCTGCTTCATCTCCATCACGAATGCGGCGTATGTAGGCATGCCGAAGGAAGAGAGCAACCAGGTTGCGGGCCTCATCAATTTCGTGCGCAATCTTGGCGGCAGCATCATGATCGCCATTACCAACGCCCAGGTCACCTCACGCTCCCTTTGGCACCAGCAACATCTTCAAGCCGCTATGCAGTCGGGATCCAATGCGTTTGAACAGCACAGGCAGGCGCTCTCCGGCTTCCTCAGCGGCACGTTTGGCGGACCAAACAGTGGCGGCCTGGCGCTTGCCACCATCTACAACCAGCTCAACCAGCAGGCGCAGATGCAGGGCTACCAGGACGTCTACATGGAACTGTCCTGGCTGTCGTTCTTCCTCGTCTTCATGGCGTTCATGCTCAAGCTCGAACCGCCCCGGACAAGGCCCCGGCGCCTCCGCAATGCACTGACCCTCCGAACCCGTTCGTTTCCCAAACACGCTCGCTCATTGCCGATATGCGATCCCGGGTCCTACTATTCCGTAGAGGTCCGATGAAGCGCCTTCTCTTTCTTCTCCTGCTCCCTTCAATTCTTCTTGCCCAGCGGAAGCAAGGCAATCCTCTCGATTCCCTTCCTCTGAACATGGAGGTGCTTGCCCACTTCGGCGAGCGCGCCGACTTCTCTCCTGACAACCAGCGCGTGGCTTTCATGGATAAGAGCTTCGGCGACGCCTTCGTGATCGACTTGAAGACGCGCATCATCCGCTGTCTCACCTGCAACATCCCCGGTGCGGCATTTCTGCGGGTCATGCATCTCGCCAACGGGGACTACATCCTCATCGGCCCCGAGAAGTTCATCGATCCGAACATCAGCCGTGAGCGAGACAACGAACTTTGGTATCTGAGCACCAAACCGGGCTCAAAGCCAATTCGCCTCAATGAGCGCATGCACGAAGGCGCGGCAATCTCAAAGCGGAGCATGCTGCTCTCATTCTCTGAAACCTCCGGAGATCATCCCGAGTTTCCCAAGGACTACTCGCGACTGATGGTGTCCGAGATCGATCTCTCCGGTCCGACGCCAAGCCTCATCCATGTTCACAAGGTCTACGAGAGCTTCAACACTAGACTGCAGTCTCGAAGCTCAGGATTTTTACGACAACGACACGAAAATGACATTCACCTGCTATGTGAGAAAAGTCGAGCCTCAAGGCGTCGTCGGTCTCGCAAAAGTGATGGGAATCGATTTGAAGACCGGAAAGGTCACCGATTTCTCACAATCGCCAGATACGTACAACGAATGCGAAGGCGTCTTCCCTGATGGCGAGTACGCAGCTGTCGAAGGTGATCGCCAGGTGGCTGAACTCGGAGGCGACCACGGCATGCGCAACATCGACATCTGGAAGCTTCGCCTTGATGGCACCGGCAAGAACTTCGTTCGTCTGACACGGTTCAACGACTACGAAGGTTGGAAGGCATCGAATCCTGTGATCACGACCGACGGTAAGCTGATGGCCTTTCAGGTAGCACACACTAGCGACAGGGCCGGAGTAGGTTACGGGATCGTTCTCTATCACTTTTGAGCGACCTGATTCCACAGGAACAGTTCTGATGTCCCAAGCCTTCCCCATTTCAGCCCAAATCGAAAACGCCAGAGACCTTGCGGCCTCTGGCGTTTTCCGGATGATCGTATAGCCCAATGGATCATGCATCGTCCCGTTCTGCCTGCCGATGAGGCTGCGGGTTGCCCCGCCTCCTGCATCTTCCCGCCCAGTCCGGGTTGCGTCTCCAGGTTGCCCTGTACCCCGCTCCCTTTCTCCTGGGCCGGCGTCCGAACCCTCAGGTTGCCCCTTGGTTTCGTCCCTTCGGCTGTGCCGGCGCTGTCCGCTCGAGTTGCCCCGAACTTCGCATGCCTTCGGCGGTGCTGGTTTCAGCAGGGTTCCGGGTTTCCCCGGTGGCTCCCACTTCCTCCTGCAGCGCCCCTGATGTAGGACTTGGGTTTCCCCTCGTCCTGCATCTCCGGCTTTACCGGCGATGGATCATCGAGTCGCCCCGATTCTCGCATCTTTCGGCGGTGCCGACTTGCCAGCTCTCGAGTTGCCCCGAGCCCCAGCCGTTCGGTATCGCCGACGATTCGTTGCCCAGGTTGCCCCGCACTTCAAATCCTCCGGCACCGATTGATGGATATCCGAGTTACCTCGGATCACGCACCATCCGGTTTGCCTTGGTTGGATCTCCGAGTTGCCCCGGACATCTTTCCCTTGGCTACGGCAATCGACCAATTTCCAGGTTGCCCTAAATCTTGGGTCTCCCACCGTTCGCCGATTCACCGCCTTTCGAGTCGCCCCGAATCTTGGTTCCTCGGCTGACCCGTATCTACATCCTCGGGTTGCCCCGTTTCCGCATCTACGGCTGAGTCGATGATGTCTCCCTGGTTGAATCGAACTTTGCATCCTCAGCTTGCGCTGCGGATGAATCTTCGGTGTTCAGTCAGGTCACAACATTCCTGATCTGGCTTCCGGCGCTCTCTCAATCTCAATCTTTCAATCCACTATCGACATTGCTGCCGACCGCGAACCTACAAACCAAAACCAGTACTCACGCTTTCTACCAGGCCGGAGCTGCTGTTCCAATCAGCTACAGAGTCACCAGCTAGTTAGAGACAGTAGGCCCACCCAACCTGTGGATGCAAGTGCAAAACCCTATTGTTTTCTGTGGATTTCACCATTCATGGTGCATTCACGTTCGAAAACTACGTCGCCGCTTCTTTTTCCCAACTAATCTCTCAGACCGCCTCTTATAAGTTGGCGACCATGCACGCGAATAAGTGCCGAATAAGTTCTAAATGCGCAACTGATCCTCACTTACACGCCTCGATCGAACTAATTGCCATGGGGGGCCTTGACCATCAGCTTTCATCCTCTCTGAACAATCCTGCTTCCCACATAGCCCTCTCGTCCTGTACAACAATCAACACCAGGCTCTCCCAGCGGAATTGCCGCACAGATCTCCGACGAGGTCAACTGCTTGCAGAAAGATCGCTCCCTGCCGCCAACCTGGGTGATGGGCCTGACCAACGCGCCCTTCGGTCTCACCGGTGGGTTCTGCGCCGTCATTATTCCTCAGCTTCTTGCATCGCACGGCATTCCCGCCGGGCACATCGCCGCCATCGCCGCCGCGATTCTATCTCCAGGCTTCTGGATCTTCGCCATCTCTCCCATGCTGGATGCGTGGTTCAGCCGCCGCACCTATGCACTCATCTTCGGATCGGCTCACTGCAGTCGCTGTCGCCTTCACCGTGGCACATCCCAGGCAGTCCGGGCCTCGTCGAAGCCGTCATGCTACCGGGCTTTGCCGCCGCCATGCTCTACCAGGGCGCAGTCGGCGGCTGGATGGGCAGCCTCATCGACAAGAAGGAAGACAGCCGGCTCGGCGTCTGGTTCGCTGTCTCCAACCTCGGCGCTGGTGGACTCATGATGATCCTCGCAGGAGAACTCATCAGCCGCCTCACCCCCACGCAAGCGGGAATCCTCATGGGCAGTGTGATCCTCTTTCCGATGCTCCTGTTTCTTGTAATTCCATCGCCTCCGGCGCATCGCAAGCCGGCACGCGAAAGCTTTGGGAGATTCAATCGGGAGTTGGTCTCGCTGTTGAAGCAGAGGCATGTCCTGATGGCCCTGGCGCTCTTTCTTTTTCCCGCAGCCTCGTTTGCGCTCACCAACGTCCTCGGCGGCACTGGCTCTGACTTCTCCGCCAGCGAGCGCACCGTAAGCCTGTTCGCCGGTGTTGGCTCCGCCGCCGCAGGCATCGTCGGCAGCTTTCTCCTCTTCCCGCTTGCCCGGCGATTCCCGCTCCGCCCCGTCTACCTCGCCATCGGCATCACTGGGGCCATCTTCACGCTGAGCCTTCTTGCACTTCCTCGCCAGCCCTGGACCTTTGCCGTTGCCATCACCGGCGAAAACCTGTTTCAAGCACTCGCCTTCGCCACCGCAAATGCCATCGCCTTTGAAGTGATCGGGCCTGACAATCCCTTTGCCGCGACGCTTTTCACCTGTTGCTTGCTGCCACTAACTTGCCCATTACCTATATGCAGTTCCTCGATGGCAAGGACTACGACTGGCACGGTCTCACTGGCGCCTTGTCACCGACGCCTTGATCAGCATCACAGCCTGCCTCCTCCTTGGCTGGATGCTGATACGCTGGCACGCCAGCTTCTCAGGCGGTCGTAAAGCACGACCACACCCCTCCCGGAAAACGCCGAACTGAATGTTTTCACTGTCTCGACCCTGCTCTGACGCTCGATTTGCATTTCCATCGCCAACGGTGTTTCAATCGTATGTATTGAAACAGGGGTGCTCCACGGTGTGGGGCTGAGAAGATACCCTCGAACCCGATCCGGATAATGCCGGCGTGGGAAGCTTTCGAAGCCAGTTTGGCCAACTTCCTCCACTCCCAGCACAGACGCTCTTGTTTCATGAAAGTGGGAACAAGGCATGCGTGCGCTTCAATCTCAACCGCGACGCTCGCCATCGATTCACCGCGGCGAGAATTGGATCGTAGCGTCATCTTCGGGAGTGCTTGCTTCCGGCTTGAGAACGTGTCGCTCTGGTTGACGCTGTCCATTCTTGCCTTCGGCGGATCTACTGCGTGGGCACAGAGCCCAACGCCCACGGCCTCGGAAGCGCAGGCTTCAAGCGCTCCGCAGCCGCAGAGTACGGCCACAGACGACGTTCAGCAAAAGCCGGATCGCGTCACCACAACCGTTGTCGTGCACGGCGAAGTCAAAGACGACTATCTCTCCGACGCCGCGACTCAGCAGCCAGTTTGGACAACACACCGGTAAGGGAAACCCCACTCTCCGTTATCGACCTCACCAGCGCCTTGATGAGGCGACCAGGTTTCGCGCGTGCTCTCTGACGTCGTGAAAAACGACGCGTCGATTGGCGAAGATTATGCGCCCGTAGGCTACTACGGCGACTTCCAGATCCGCGGCTTTCCCATCGATCTGGCGACAGGCCTGCAAATCAACGGCATGACCATCGCCGGCGAGCAGGATGTTCCACTCGAAAACAAGCAGCGCGTCGAGATTCGTGAAAGGCATTGCAGGACTGGAGAGCGGGATAGCATCTGCCGGCGGCAGTGATCGATCTACGCGACCAAAGAACCTTACGCAGGCCAGCGGCCCACGCTCGATCTGGCCACCGATCAACGGGGCACTTCATATGGCGCTGTGCAGTTCGCAGTTCCGGGACTTCATGGCGGATCCGGCCTTCTTGATCACCGCAGCCGGCGAAGACATCCACACCTATGTCGAAGGCGCAAACGGATGGCGCGGCATGGGCGCAGCCGATGGCCGCTGGCAACTCGGCGCAAACACCCAACTCATGACCGACTTCGAGTACCAGCACAAGGTCGAGCGCTCAGAAGCTGGATATCAGTTGCTAGGCGGAACTATTGTCCCTGCTCCTGTCTATCCGTCGGTGATGCTCGGCTTCCAATCGTGGTCGAAGCCCAACACCTTCGACACCCTCAATGCAGGTGCGCGCCTTGAACGCAAGCTCGCCGCAAATTGGAATCTTCGTCTCGGTGGTTCCTACAGCCATTCGCTCATTGACGACAACGTCATCTGGCCTTATGGGCCGGCACTCGACGCCGACGGCAACTCCCTCTGCCCCGACTCGCCTTATTACTTCTTCTGCCCCGATGGCAGCTACGAAATCTACGACTACCGCAGCCCCGGCGAACTGCGGATCGATGCGATTGGCAGAAGCATTGGTGCAGGGTCACTTCACCACCGGCAAATCAGCCACGACGTTGTCGGTGGCGGATCGATCTTTCACCGCACCGTGGATCTGTCTCCCACGGTCGTATACGCGCCTCTCGGCGTCGAAAACGTCTATCAACCGAATATCTCCTACGCCCCGAAGATCCCTACCAGCAGGCCGGCCCATCCACGCTCGCCGACTTCGATCACCAAATCTCCGGCATCGTGCAGGAGCGCGCCCATCTCCCCGGCCACGTTGTGCTCCAGGCCGGCGGCCGCTTCGTGCGGTCACGCGATTTCAACTACACCGAGCTCGCACGCTATGGCTGCCGCAGTATGGAGCGACGTACTCGCCGATCCGAATCTCATGCTTTATGGCAATTACGGTGCGCTGCTTTCGCTTGGACCCCAGGCCCCATGGTGGGTCGACAACGCGAATCAGTTCCTCTCCCCCTTCATGACCCGCCAGACGGAAATCGGCGCGAAATACGAGCACGCAATTCTGCTCACCGCAGCGCTCTTCCGCATGCGCCAACCCTTCTTCTACCCCAAGGTCATCGCTGGGCCCGACGCATTCTGTCCCACCAGGAATCCCGGCGGACCAATGCTTCGAGTCTGAAGGCCACGAAACCCACGATGGCATCGAATTGAATGCGCAAGGCAAAGCGGCGAACTGGATACAGCTGAGCGCCTCGGCTGCGGCGCTGCGTGCCATCTCAAGCAGACACCGGCACACCCTCCTTCGATAACAAGCAAGTCATCAACGTGCCCCGCTTCCACACCGCGCTCTTTGCCGATGTCCTGGTGCCCCATGCGCGCGGCCTGCATGTGATGCCCGGCTGGAGTTATACGAGCCGTAAAGAAGCCACGCGCGACGACAGCGTAAGCGTCGGGGGTTACAACCTCTTCAACCTCGGCGCACGCTACACTCCTGGCGGCGAAAACGGACGCGTGACGCTTCACCTCTACGCCGACAACATCCTCGACAAGCGTTACTGGAAAGATACGGGGGCGAGCTACGGTGATACCTTCATCCATCAGGGAGCCCCAACGACAGTAAGACTTTCGGCCCACTACACGTTTTAGCAATAACAACTGCGGCAAGGAATTGCATTGAACGAAGCGGCAAAAGCGCACGGTCTGGATGGAACCCTGGTCGAGCCCGACTGGCCGCCACTCACGCTCGACGAGATCCGCTGTGTGCTGGAATATTTCCCGGCTGCGGGCGAACCGATTGCAATCGTCTCCGCGAGTCCCCGGCCCTTTTCGGCAGCAAGCGTCGTCGATACGCGACTCGGGCGCATATTCATTAAGCGACATTCCCGGCTCGTACGCGATACCGATGGCCTGATGGAAGAACACCGGTTCATGGAGCACCTCCACGCGAATGGCGTTGCCGCGCCCCGCGTGTTTGCAACTGCAGGAGGCGATACGGCCATCGAAGTCGACGCCTGGACTTACGAGGTCCACGGGATCCCTGCTGGCCTCGACCTGTACGAAGATGCGATTTCGTGGACTCCGTTTCGATCGGTGGAACATGCGCGCTCTGCCGGAGAAATGCTCGCGCGCCTCCATATTGCATCCGCCAACTACAACGCTGCCGCAAGAAAACCGCGCCCGCTGGTCGCGAGCTTCACTATCTTTGCGTCGCAGGATCCCCGCAAATCGCTTGAAGAGTATCTCGCTGCGCGCCCCATCTTGGATCGCGACGCGCAAACTCATCGAGATTGCGACGAAACACTCGAATTGATCGTTCCATTTCACGACGAGCTAAAACCGATTCTTCCTTCGCTCCGGCCGCTCTGGACCCACAACGACCTGCATGCCTCGAATCTCTTCTGGAGCGATACCGGTCTATGCGCCCGCGCCACATCCGTCATCGACTTTGGCCTCGCCGACCGAACCAACACCGTCTACGACATCGCCCAGGCCATCGAACGCAACATCATTGAATGGCTCGTCCTCATGAACGCGTCCAAAAACGGCGAAGCAGTCCCGGTGCACCTGGACCACCTGTGGGCCCTGCTCGACGGCTATGAGCAGGTCCGGCCACTCAGCCCAACCGAATCTGCCGCGCTCGCCCCGATGCTCGCCCTAAGTCATGTAGAGTTTGCTCTCACCGAGGCAGACTATTTTCTCGGTGCTCTGCGCTCACCGGAAAAAGCTCGCGTCGCCACCCACGATTACCTCGTGAAGCACGCGCAATGGTTCCGCGGCCCGGGCACACAAGGGATCCTCGAACCACTGCGCCGCTGGGTCGAAACACGCCAGCCCCAGGCGGTGCGCGGATGATCCTCTCTGCTGTCGCCCACTATCTAATCGCAAACTGGGTGGAACTCGCCGGTTTCGTAACAACCGCAGTCGGCATCTGGCTCACAACCAAACGCCTCCTCATCTGCTGGCCCGTCGTCCTCGCCGCAGACATTCTCTATCTCATCGTCTTCTATCGCGCCCGTCTTCTCTCTGACGCCCTGCTCCAAATCTTCTTCATCGCCTTCACCCTCTACGGCTGGTGGCACTGGGGGCGCGGTTTGCGTGAAGAAGGCGAAGTGCGCGTTGTTCCCCTAGCTCTGCCAAGTCTGCTCATCGCGCTCGCTGCAGGCATCGCTGGAAGTTTTGTCCTCGGAGACTTGGCAAAGCGGCTCCATGCCGCGTTGCCCTACCTCGACGCCGCACTTACCAGCTTCAGCCTCGTTGGCAGTTGGTGGCAGGCACGCAAGCACATCGCCAACTGGTGGCTTTGGATCGTCGTAAATCTCGTCTACATTGGCGAGTACATGTATAAGGACCTGTGGCTCACCGCGGTCCTATACGCCGGACTCGTCGGTCTTGCCATCCTCGGCCTTCGCGACTGGAAACGCGCCGCGCGCGCCGCTCAAACTGCCGTCTGCACCACGTTGCGGAGCGGCTCTCCGGCCATATAGCGCCGCAGTTCGTCGGCTGCAATCTTCAACGAGCGCCGTGCAAACTCCGGACTCGACCCACCCACATGCGGTGTGATCAACAGGTTTGGGCACTTCCACAGCGGATGCCCGACCGGCAGTCGGCTCCGGATCGGTCACATCGAGCGCCGCGCGAATTTTTCCGCTTTGCAAGGCCCTGACCAGCGCGTCGGTATTCACGATCGGCCCCCGCGCAGCATTCACCAGCAGCGCCCCTTGCTGCATCAATGAAAACTGTCGCGCGTTGATCAAGCCTTGAGTTTCTGCTGACGAAGGCAGGATCAGTACGATGACCTCGGCCTTCGGCAGCAATGCGTCCAGCTCTGCTACCGCATGCACTTTAGGATTTTCCCGTGCCGCCCGCGCAAGCCGGATCAGTTCCACGTGAAACGGCTCCAGCATCCGCTCGATCTCTTTGCCAATTGAGCCATAACCGACGAGCAGCACGGTCTTCCCCGTCAGCTCCTCCAGCATCACCGGCGGGTAATGCGTCCGCGCGTCGCCGCTGATCGCCGCATATTCCGCGCTCGCCTCAAACCGCCGCTTCCACTCCCCGGACCTCTGAATATCCAGAAAAAGAGGAAAATGCTTCAACATCGCCAGAATCGCGGAAAGCGTCCACTCCGCCGTCGAAATGTTGTGTGCCCCGCGTGCGTTGCAAATCGTCACACGCGGCCCCATCGCCGCTGGAATCCACTCCGTCCCCGCCATCAGCGAAAGCACCAGCTTCACGCCGCGCAGATGCGGAAAGATCTGGGTATTCCTCGTTGGATATGGATCGGGAATCCACACCTCGATCTCCACATCGTGGTCAAGATCGCGCGGTAAGCGAATCAATTCGATTCCCGCCGGAAAATCGGCGAGCAGCTCAGCCGCTAGATTTGTTGAATATCCAAGACGAAGCATAGACAAAGAAAAATACGCAGAGATTCGTGATCCTCCCTCTATGCTACATGCTGTGCAGTCCAAACTACGGCACGAATGCTTTCCTGCTGCGTCATGCTGTGACTGAGGAGTTTCTTCTTCACGCTTATGCGACTAACCAAAGACAGAACCTGGTCGCAACAACAGCTCGCGGTAAGGCTGCGCGTTGACGGTTCCACCCGGCGAGGTCTGCTCACCTGGGAACGCAGGCGACTCCTTATCGACGCAACAAAAACTGCTCTCGCTGCTGCTCTTTGCTGGTGGATCGCACTGCATTTCGGCCTGCACGACGGCTACTGGGGAGCCATCAGCGCCATCATCGTACTCCAGTCCAACTTCGGCGCAACCATCTCCGCCTCGCGCGATCGCATCCTCGGAACACTCATTGGCGCCACCTTCGGATTTGCGTTCTCGCTCTTAGGGACACTCCCGTGGAACTTCATTCTCGCTGTGATGTTCGCTGTCGTACTTTGCGGACTCCTCGGTCTGCGCAACAGTTCGCGGCTCGCCGGCGTCACCATCGCAATTGTGATGCTTGTGCAGGCAACCGGCCCCCACTGGCTGCTCGCCTTGCACCGCGTCGGCGAAGTCTTTCTGGGCATCATCGTCGCGGTCGCTGTCTCAACCATGGTCTTCCCCGATCGCGCGCGCCTTCGATTGCGCGATGGCTTAGCCCAGGAATTCCTCGTGCTCAACGCCTTCTTCGAGGGCATCCTGCAGGGCTTTCGCGGGCATCCGGCAGAGAACCTCGCCGAGTTGCGTGAAGATGTCCTCGCCATGTTGCGCGGCAACAATGCACTGTTGGAGGAGTCGCGCAACGAGCCCTCCGGCGGCCCCGGTTGGCGCGAAGGCCTTGGGATGCTCGCGCAGTTTGGACGCACCATCTTCGACGTGCTCGTAGCCTTGGAACTCGCCGTCCGCGAAAGCCATGAAGATCACTACGCTCAGCAACTCGAGCCCGAACTTGGCAGGCTTGTCGCCGATATTCAATCAGGATTTCAGTACCTGGCAAAATGCATTCACAGTTGGAGATTCCACATCCCGCCACCCGATCTGAATCTCGAGGAAGACATCGCGCAACTCGAAGAGCGCATGGCCAAGGTGCGTCACACAAGCTCGAATTTTTCCCAGGCTGAAATCCTGCGTGCCTACGCTCTCCAGCTGCACCTCAAGCAGATCGCTCGCCTGTTGCGCTCATCCCGCGTCGAAACCAGCCGTGCCATCGGCGAAGCGCATCTCAACGAGAGTTAGAACTCTTTGCATAAATGGAGGTCTTGAAAGGGCACGGCTTTAGCCGTGCCGCGAGAGGTGCTTAAAAGCTGGGGCTTCAGCCCCTGACGGATGTCGTCATGCGCGTCAAGCGTGATTTTGTGCAACGCGCTCTAGCCAAGAAATTTGCGCAGCGCTTCCGCGCAATCCTCGATCTCCTTCGTCGTAATTGCGTATCCGAACCGCAGATGCCCTTCCCCCTGCGCCCCAAACACCGAACCCGGAATCGTCGCCACGTGCGCCTTCTCAAGAAGAATCTGCGCAGCCGTCCGGCTGTTCTTGTGAATCTTCTCGACATTCGGAAACGCATAGAATGCCCCCGCGGGCGGTTCGCAATTCAGGCCAACCTCGTTCAGAGCTCCCACTAGCAGATTGCGTCGTTTCCGATATTCCTCGCGATGCGACGCAATTTCCGCCTCCGGCGTCTTCAGCGCATCAATCATCGCCTGTTGCACAAAGGTCGTCACGCCATTTGTCGAGTAAAGAACAATCTTCCGCAGCGCCGTCATGAAAGGCTCTTTAGCCACTGCATATCCCGCGCGCCAACCCGTCATCGCATACGTCTTTGAGAACGTAAAGCACGTGATGGTGCGCTCCGCCATGCCCGGCAACGAAGCAATGGAAACATGCTCGCCTTCGTACACAAGATCCTCGTACGCCTCATCGGCGATCACAATCAAATCTCGCTCGCGCGCGAAAGCCGCCACTTCCTCCGCCTCTGCCCGCGTGAACACCAACCCGCTCGGATTCTGCGGCGTGTTGTAATAAATAGCCCGTGTCTTCGGCGTTGAAAACTGCTCCAGCGTCTTGCGAATCCCATTCCGCCGCGCCGTCGCCGTCGGCACCGACAGCGGACGCGCTTGAGTCCCCGTCACGAGGTCGGCAATCGGCGTCCAATAGGGCGAGAACACCAGCGCATCATCGCCCGGATCAAGTACGCTTTGAAAAGCGCCATAGAGGGCCTGCGACCCCCCAACCGTCGCAATCACCTCGTCCGTTGTCACCTTGATACCATTTTTGGCGGCAACCTTCTCCACCAGCGCTTTGCGCAACGGCAGTACGCCAGACGACGGCGCATAGTGCGTATAGTTCTCCACCAGCGCCTTCACAGCCCCATACTTGATCGCCTCCGGCGTCTCAAAATAAGGCTCGCCGCCGTGTAGCGAATGCACCTGCAGGCCCTCCGCCCGCATCTCCATAACCTTGTTGCGAATCTGCACGATGTCCGAGAATCCAACCTCGTCCAGGCGTTTTGCCAGGCGGATCCCACTTGGTTTCGTCATGGCCTACGGTCTCTCTTTCGCACATATTTTTGGTTACGGGTGCTTCCAGAATATCCGATGAGTCATAGCGTCGGCAGAATGTGAGATTCAGCGATGATGCTTTCAAATTCAAACAGGAATCAGGTTCGTATAAACTGCCATGCCCACAACGGCATCCACGCGCATCGCTTCAAGCTCATTAATCTCCTGCTGGCTGCGAATTCCACCCGCCACGATGAGTTGCCGTTCCGTTAATCTGCGCAGGCGCGCCGCCGCTTCGATCGGAAAGCCCTGCATCAAGCCCTCGCCATCCACATGCGTGTACAGATACCCGGCCACATACGGATCAAGCTCCGGAATCGCCTCGTCTGGAGTCAGTTCCACCTGCGCCTTCCAACCCTTCACGGCAATACGCCCGCTTTTCGTATCGATTCCGGCCACAAGGTGTTCCGCACCCACAGCAGAAGACACCGCAGCAGCGAAACCCACATTCACTTTTCCGTCTTCCGCAAACAACGCCGACCCAATGATGACTCGCTGCGCGCCAGCATCCAGCACTTCTCGTGCGCGCACGATCGAACGAATTCCGCCGCCCACCTGGCACGGAAGCCGCCGCGCGATCTGCGCGACCAGAGCCGAGTTATCCCCTTGCCGCATCGCCGCATCCAGATCGATCAGCTGCACCACCGGAAATTGAGAAAACTTCTCGATCCAGTATTCGAAATCGTCAAACGAAAGTCGCAGCTTCTCGCCCTGCACCAGCTGCACGATCCGCCCGCCCATCAAATCAATCGAAGGAATCAGCATGGCAGCCTCACCGGAACCCCAGCGGCAACCAGTTCCTCTTTAAGCGAACGCGCACTCGATACGCCGAAGTGGAAGATGCTCGCTGCAAGCGCTGCGTCCGCCTTCCCTCTCGAAAAGACATCGGCAAAATGCGCCACCGTCCCCGCGCCTCCCGATGCAATCACCGGAATGTTCACCGATTCGCTGACCGCCGCCGTAAGCTCGCAATCAAATCCGGCCCGCGTTCCATCCGCATCCATCGATGTAAGCAGAATCTCTCCAGCGCCCCGTGCCTCAGCCTCGAGCGCCCACTCCACAACGCGCCGTCCCGCGAGCTTGCGTCCGCCCTGCACAAACACCTGCGCATCGCGCACCGGATCCTCGGCTTCCGGATCGCGCCGCGCATCAATCGCCACCATCACGGCCTGCGCTCCAAAACTCCGTCCAATCGCACTGATCAGCATGGGATCGGCAAGCGCCGCCGAGTTGATGCTTATTTTGTCCGCACCAGCCTCGAACACCTGCTCCGCCTCCTCCGCGTTGCGAATACCGCCTCCCACGGTGAACGGCACAAACAACTCCCGCGCCGTGCGCCGCACCGTCTCCAGCAATGTCTGTCGTCCTTCATGTGTCGCCGTAATATCCAGCAGCACAATTTCGTCCGCGCCCTCTCGCGCATGCCGTGCCGCCAGCGCCGCCGGATCACCGGCATCCACGATGTCCACAAACTGCACGCCCTTCACCACCCGCCCGGCGTGGACGTCCAGACACGCAATGATCCGCTTGGTCAGCATGTCCACTCCAGGAAGTTGCGCAGAATCTTCAATCCCGCCTCCCCCGACTTCTCCGGATGAAACTGCACCCCCATCACATTGCCGTTCTCCACTGCAGCAGCGAAAGGCTCAATGTAATGTGCCGTCGCGGCGGTTTCAGGCGTGACAGGAGCTCTATAGGAATGTGTAAAATAAACGAACTCACCCGCCCCAACCCCGGCAAAAAGACGCGAACCGGAAGTCGTCTCCAGCGAATTCCACCCAACATGCGGAACCTTTTGGTTGCATTCCGGAAATCGCGTGCACGATTCCTTGAAATGCCTGAGCCCCCGCTGACTCGCCGCTTCGCTCGACCCCGCGTACAACCACTGCATCCCCACGCAGATTCCAAGAAACGGCACTCCCCGCGCAATCGCAGCGCGTATCGCCCCCGTCATGCCAGTCGAATCCAGCCGCTCGGTTGCCGCAAAATGCCCCACCCCCGGCAACACGATCCGCTCCGCCGACTCAATGACCGACAGATCCGCATCTGTCACCACCGCGTCCGCACCCAAATACCGCAGCGCCTTCAGCACGGACGTCAGATTCCCTGCCTTGTAGTCGATGACCGCTATCACTTCATCACCGCCGACCAGGCGATGTCGCAGAACCATGCGATCAACACCATCATGGATCCAACAAGTACGGGCGTCTTGAACTTGCTGGCAGGGGTCATGAATCCCAGAATCACTCCCAGGATTCCGAGCAGAAATCCAATTTCCGTCCAGGTTCCCATTGTGCCTGGATGGCTCGCAATGAAATCCCGATTCACCATCAACTTACCCGCGTAAGCCAACAAACCGACGCAGACAACGCCGACTCCCACCGGACCACATTTTTGCCGCCACGCCCGCGTCATCACAGTAGCCCTTTCGTGCTCGGCAACATCTCGCCCAGTTGTTTATCGCGCGAACAAGCCACTCGCAGCGCCCGTGCAAAAGCCTTGAAGATCGCCTCGATCTTGTGATGATTCGACCGGCCATACATCGTCTTCACGTGCACATTCGCGCGCGCGCCACGCGCAAATCCCTCGAAGAAGTCCGTCACCAGCTCAGTTTGCAGATCACCCACCAGCCGCGTTCGCACCTTGGTATCGACCGTATATGCAGCGCGCCCGCTCAAATCCACCGCGGCAATCGCCAGCGTCTCATCCATCGGCATTACAAAATATCCCGCACGCAGAATCCCGCGTTTATCGCCGACAGCACGATCGAAGGCCTCGCCGAGCGCGATCCCCACATCCTCCACCGTGTGATGCTGATCCACGTCGAGATCACCCTTGCAGGTGAGTTCAAGGTCAAACGCGCCGTGCCGCGCAAACAACTCCAGCATGTGATCAAAAAAACGGATGCCGGTGGAGATCTTGTATCGGCCCTTGCCTTCAATCGCAAGGTCAATTGCAATGCGCGTCTCATGCGTGTCGCGCACAATCACTCCTCTGCGAATCGCCTTTCCACCCAACTTCTTCTGCACCTTAGTCCCCATCATCGCCCATCCTCACCGCCGCGAAGTGTTTCTAGCGTCTGGTTCAATACACCAATGGCCTCGCGCATCTGTCCACGCGTGCCAATCGTAATGCGAACACATCCACCGCAACCGGGATCGCTGGATCGGTCGCGCACCAGTACTCCTCCTGCGGACATCAGGCGCACGAACTCACCATGTCTCGCGCCGATCTCGACCAGAATGAAATTCGCATGACTCGGCCAGCGACGCACTCCCGCCGCATCCAGCGCCGCCGCCAAATCCGCACGGGCAGCAATCACTTCCTCGACATACCATTCCAAATACGCACGGTCCTCCAGCGCCGGCGGCAGGCAAGCCAACGCGAGTGAATTGACGCTATACGGCGATAACACGCGCCGAATCCACCGTATCAATTCAACCGGACCAGCCAGGATCCCAAGCCGCAACCCGGCAAGCCCGTAGGCTTTCGAAAACGTTCGTGCAATCACCACATTTTCAAGCGTGTCGATCAGGTCGAGAACGGTTTCGCCATAGAAATGAAAGTACGCCTCATCCACCAGTACCACCGCCTGCGGAGCGCGCCGTGCCAGTTCAACAATTTGTGCTCGCGAAGCAATGGAACCCGAAGGGCTGTTCGGGTTCGCAATGGCAATGATCTTGGTACGCGGAGTAATCGCGTTTACAAGCCGCTCAAAGGGAAACTGCAGGTCTGCTTCCGCCTGCACCGCAACTACGCGAGCATCTGTCGCCGAAGCGTAGACCTCATACATGGTATACGTCGGAACCGGAAGCAAAAGCTCGTCGCCGGAACCAAGAAATGTCTCAAAGAGCACGTGAATCGCTTCATCCACTCCATTGGTAAGTACAATCTTCTCCGGCGCGACACCAAGATGCTTCGCAACGATCCGCTCCACCGGCGCGCGTTCGGGATAGCGGGTAAGGTCACCCGCCGAAATGCGACCGAGAACCTCCCGCACCTTGGGCGAACAAGCGATGGTATTTTCGTTGAAGTCGAGCCGCATCGCGTCGCGATTCCCCAGCGGCGGATGATACTCCTTCATGGCCTGAACACGCGCACGCGGAAGTGGCTGCGCAACAGAAGCGGATTTATGCATTTTCTCTCCTTCCGCCTGCGCCGACCGGACCTGGACGCCGTAATGCTGCCTTGCGCAATCGCACGCGTATCGCTTCAGCGTGAGCCGACAATCCTTCCGCCTCGGCCAGCAGCGCCGCCTGCGGCCCAAGCGCACGAATCCCTTGCGCTCCATACTCCTGCACCGTGACCAGCTTTACGAAATCATGTACGCTAAGCCCCCCGCGCACCCTGGCCGTTCCTCCGGTGGGCAAAGTGTGATTTGGCCCCGAGATATAATCCCCCAGCGGCTGCGACGACCATCCGCCAACAAACACTGAACCGGCGTTTGAGACCCAGCTCAGATCCTCAGCCGAATCGACGGTCAGATGCTCTGGCGCCAGGCAATTCGTTATCGCGCGAGCCTCCTCGATGTCCGCAGCCACAATCGCAAACCCATTGCGTGCCAAAGCTCCTCGCGCGACGGCATTGCCGCGGCTTCGCCTCGCGGTCTCAGCAACCACCTTGGCCGCAACCTCTGCCCGCGTCGTCACAAAAATCGCGAGAGCCTCCGGATCATGCTCCGCCTGGGCCACAAGATCCGCGGCAATCTCTACGGGATCTCCTCGCTCGCTCGTCACCACAATCTCCGTAGGTCCCGCCAGCATGTCGATGGCGCAATCAAATGCCACCAGCTTCTTGGCAGCGGTGACGTAGAGATTGCCCGGACCAACAATTTTGTCCACGCGCGCAATCGTCGCTGTGCCGTAAGCAAGAGCCGCAATCGCATGAGCCCCACCGACGCGATAAAACTCCGTGATGCCGAGCAGATGCGCCGCTGCCAGCGTTTCCACCACGGGCTTGGGAGAAACCGCCACGATTCGCTTCACTCCAGCTACCTGTGCGGGAATCACCGTCATCAGCAGCGTCGAAGGTAGCGGATGCCGCCCGCTGGGCACATAACAGCCGACCGAACCAAGCGGCCGCACAAGCTGCCCCACAGTAAGGCCCGTAGTTGAAGTCCTTCTCCATGACCTGGGAAGTTGCCGCTTGGAAAAGGCCCGAATCTGCCCGGCCGCTGTCCTCAACGCTTCGCGAAGCGCAGGGTCTATCGCCTCCCACGCCTCGGCCATCTCCAGCGTCTCAATCCTTAGCCGCGCAGCATTCTCAAGGCCGTCAAATTGCGCAGCGTAGCGAAACAAAGCTCGATCGCTGCCGCGCCGAACGTGCGAAACGATGAGTTTCACCACCGGCAGTACCGAATCAAGCGCCGCACCACCGCGGCTTTCGAGCCCGGCCAGAACGGCGGCGGTATCGCGCGCTCCTCGCCCTCGGGTTCTGATCAGCTTCATCGCTCTCGTCCACTCTCTTCTTACAGCACAACCTTATTCAGCGGATACTCGACAATGCCGGTAGCCCGCGCAGCCTTGAGCTTGGGAATCACATCCCGCGCCACTCGCTCTTCCACAATCGTGTTCACTGCCACCCATTCAGAATTGCTCAACTGCGAGATCGTCGGCGAGTTCAACGCCGGCAGCACCGCAAGCACGGCATCCAGATCGGCGCGCTTTACGTTGAGCATTAGCCCTACCTGCGACTGCGCGTCAATTGCCCCGCGCAGCATCACGGCGATCTGGTCGATCTTCTCCCGCTTCCATTCATCTGCAAGCGTCGCCTTGCCTGCGATCAGGTGCGTCTCGCTCTCCATCACCGTGTCGATGATCTTCAGATGGTTTGCCTTGAGCGAACTGCCCGTCTCTGTCACTTCGACAATGGCATCTGCCAGCGTCGGCGGCTTCACTTCTGTCGCACCCCAGCTGAACTCCACCTTCACGTTCACACCTTTGCCTGCGAAGTATTTCTTTGTTACTTCGACCAATTCCGTCGCGATGATCTTGCCCTCAAGATCTTCCGCCCGTTGAAACCCGCTCGCTTCCGGCACCGCGAGCACCCAGCGCACCTTGCGGCGGCTCTGCTTGGCATAGGTCAACGTCGTAACGCTGGTCACATCCAGGCCGCTTTCGACCACCCAATCAATACCGGTGAGTCCTGCGTCCAGCACTCCGTGCTCTACATAACGCGCCATCTCCTGCGCGCGAATCAGCATACATTCAATCTCCGCATCATCAATCGATGGGAAATACGATCGCCCGTCAGCGTAGATATTCCATCCCGCTCGTTTGAATAGCGCAATCGTCGAATCCTGAAGGCTGCCTTTGGGAAGGCCCAGGCGCAGTTTATTAACCACGCGCCACCTCCACTGCGTTTGAAAACGTGAGCGGCTTGGTAAAACAACTCACAGTGCCTTCATGACAAACCAGCCCGTCACCCTCCACGACAACGCGAAATAGCAACGCGTCATTGTCGCAGTCAGTCGCGGCCGAAACAATGCGCAGGCGATTGCCGCTGGTCTCACCCTTCATCCACAACTTCTGTCGCGTGCGGCTCCAAAAGGTCACGAACCCCGTTTCCAGGGTCCTGGCGTAGCTGGCATCGTTAAGAAAACCCAGCATCAATATTTCGCCCGTTTGTGCGTCCTGCACGATGCCGGCGACAAGGCCGTCCATTTTTTCAAAATCAATTTTGGGTTGTGTGCTCATCGTCTTTCCTGATCTACCGTGGATTCTGCTGCAAAAATCAAAAGCCCGCCGGCTTATATGCCGGCGGGCTTTGGGTTCTTCGATCTCTCTGGCCGTCTAGTTCAGGCCATGGCAGTCCGCCGGCATGGAAGCTCCATGATGGTGGTGACGACCGTGATGGCGGCTGCTCTGCATCTGTCTAAAAATAAGGGAAACACGACCACATGTCAACCTTAGGTGTCTTGACTGAGAAAAGTTTGAACCTCGCCTATCCCCGTTGCACGATCGTGGCAGCACTGGGATCGGCCTGCTTCCCCGGATCTTGCAACATCTCAAGAAGCTTCTGATACAGGCGATTTCGCAATTCAAACCGTTCTGACGCACGCGTTACATAGCGAACCAAAACCTCAATTCCAGAGGCCGATGGTCGAAGATTTTCAACGGCCGTGGCGCTGAATTTGCTCAGGCTGCTTCCATGAGCGCCGCGCTTCCACTCCTGCTCGGCCAGATTCGCATTCTTTTCCGTCTCTGCTACAACCACCTTTTGAATGCGCTCCAGCATTTCGTGGACGTTCCCGGTCGCGGGCAGGTTTAACGAAATCTCATCCCACATCCATTGCCCGCTCGTCGAAAAGTTGAAATACTGGCCGCGAATCGCAAACCCGTTCATGAACGTAATTCGCCGTCCTGTCGGCAGTCCTCGATCTGCGAGCGTCCCGGTCTCCAGCAGAGTCGTGTTGAACAGCCTCACTTCAATCACTTCGCCACCCACCCCATTGATCTCCACCCAATCGCCCACGTGGATTCCATTCTTGCCAATCAGCACGAACCAGCCAAGGAACGCAATGATGAAGTCCTGCAGCGCGATGGTGAGCGCGGCAGTGGCGAGACCGAGGATCGTCGGAGTCTCCTTCGGCGTACCAAAAATCACCATCAGGATCATCACAGCTCCGATCACCTGGATCGTGAGTTGCAGAATGCTTTGCATTGTCTGTGAGCGCCGCCGATCAAGCACGGGTTTGTCCATCAACCTGTGCACAAGACCATCGCAAAGAACCATGCAGATGCCGATGAACGCGATGAGCGCCAGCGACTGCAGAATGAGATGTAGCACAATGCGGTGCTGCAACTGAAGCTGTGCAGCCCACTTACTGTACACCGTCGCCAGTTGCTGTTTGGTTTGAATGCGGTCGTCGTAGATGCTCAATATCTGGCGTTGCGCGGCTTTGTCCTTGATGAGCGCCAGCTTCGCCGAGCGATCCGAACTCGAAGGCGAACCGGCAGACACCCCCTCGTTGGCTTTCAACTCAAGCGCATTGTGAGCGACCGTGATCGACTGAATGTCTGCCTGCGTTTGCTGAATTGCCTGCTGGAGCAATTGAGAACGGCTCCGCTGAGCGAACCACGCCATCACGCGGCTGGCCATGGTCCCTTGTCGTCGCGCCGACAGCACTGCCACGTCACCACCAGATTGGGCCCGCTTGTCGTATTCCTGCATCGACGCTTCGTGCGCGGCCAGCTCGGCCTGAATCTGGGCCGTCTGGTCGCCTGTGGCGCGATCCAGATCTTTTTGCGCATCGGCAAGTCGATCCGAGTCCAGTCCCAGCTGAGCCTTGGCCACGTCCAGATCGCCACTGTCCACCGGAGCCGGCGCACCATCCCTTGCCTGGTTTGAGGGTGAGTTTAGCTGCTTCGTGATGCTCTGGACCAGATCCTGGTCCTGCTTGATAAGTTGCTGAAGCTCGGCGATCTTTTGCGATAGTGCCAGGGCTTCTCCCGAAAGCGTGATGTGTTGAGCCTGGAGAGTAGCCTGTCGCAGTGCGGAGGCGAATGCCTGATCTACATCGTGGTCTGCAAGACGCTCAGCATCGCGAGCAAATTCCTTTTCTTCAGAAGTAACGGCCAAAGGTGCAAGAGCCTCGGCGGTTTGCCAGGGGCTTATATTGACGATCGTCTTCTTACCGGCGCCGGTGCGGACCCGGGTACCCTGGTTTAGAAAGGAGAAATTCTCCATCGCGTCGCGCGTCAACCAGGCAAACACCAGGCACGCGGCGAGAACCCCCAGCAGAACGAGAAGAATCACCAGCCTGGTGCTGCTGAGAATCCTGCTGCGCAATGTACGGAGAGGCGATGAAACAATCGGAGCAATCGGGGGAACTGCCATTCATCCATTTTTGCAGGAAACCGGCACTCCAGTCTCCAACTTTCAGCGGGATTGCGATCGAAGACTTACGTTTCGCGCACCGATG
This sequence comes from uncultured Acidobacteriaceae bacterium, assembly GCA_963769345.1. Taxonomy (GTDB): domain Bacteria; phylum Acidobacteriota; class Terriglobia; order Terriglobales; family Acidobacteriaceae; genus Telmatobacter. The sequence continues at coordinate 142,629 of CAVYLL010000010.1, read as the reverse complement.
GCGGAGAATGGACATGTGAGAATGCGGGTATCCATTGGAATCCTCGTCATCGCGCTCAGTTGTGCACTTTCGCCCGGCCTCGCAGGTTTCGCATATCGATCGCCTGCGGCCCAGGGCGATTCGCACACACTTCCCGCGCCGGACGCGCGCGTCGATATCAATGCAGCAAGTTTGGATCAACTCATGAAGGTGCCGGGCATAACGCACACCTGGGCCGAGCGCATTATTCGCTATCGGCCCTATCGCGGCAAAAATGACTTGGTCGATCGCGGCGTTGTCACAAGCCAGGTATACGATCGCATCAAGGATTACATCATCGCGCATCGCGTAAAGCCCTGACGCTTTTAGACTGACTCCTCCGCGCTCACCATGTCATGATCGTCTCCGCGCCGCAACAGCCGGCTGAGCAATACATACAAGACCGGAATAAACACCAGGTTGAGCACCGTGGAAAACAGCATGCCGCCGACGATCGTTGTGCCTACCGAACGCCTGCCCAGTGCGCCTGCGCCTGTTGCGAAGACCAACGGAAGAACGCCGAGGATGAAGGCAAATGACGTCATCAAAATCGGCCGGAGCCGCAGTTCCGCGGCCTCGATCGCTGCGTCCGCAATCGACCGCCCCTTTCGCCGCAACTGCTCCGCGAACTCGACAATCAAAATCGCATTCTTTGCCGACAGACCAATCAGCATCACCAGTCCGATCTGGCAGTACACATCATTCGACAAACCGCGCAACGACACCAGGCCCAATGCACCCAAAACCGCCATCGGCACCGCCAACAGGATGATGAACGGCAGCGCAAAGCTCTCATACTGCGCCGACAATGTCAGGTACACCACCAGGAGTCCGAGACCAAAGATCAGCAGCGCGCGTCCGCTCGACTCAATTTCATCAAGCGTCAGCCCCGTCCACTCGTAACGCATGCCCGGCATCATGCTCTGTTTCGCAAGATCCTCCATGCCGGTAATACCCTGACCTGAGCTGAATCCAGGAGCAGGTGAGCCATCGATCTCCACTGCGCGAAACAGGTTGTAGTGCGTAATTACCGGCGGCCCGGAACTCTCCGTTACCGAAGCCAGGTTATCCAGTGGAATCATCTGCCCCGGATCGGACCGGACGTAGAATTTGTGCAGATCCTGCGACGGTCATGCGGTACTGCTGGTCGGCTTGCGCGAACACTCGATAGGTGCGGTTATTGAAATCGAAATCATTCACGTACTGCGATCCCATGAAGACACCCAGTGCGGTGGTGATCTGCGAAAGCGGAACATTCATCGCCTTCGCCTTCTGACGATCGATGGTGACAAGCACCTGCGGATCGTTTGCCGAAAACGTGGTAATGAGGCCGGTAATGTCTTTGCGCCCGCGACCTGCTCCGACAATCTGGTGTGCCACGCGGTCAAGATCAGTGATCGTGTTAACGCCTGTATCCTGCAGCATGAATTGGAAACCGCCGTAGCTGCCGACACCCTGCACTGCCGGTGGCTGGATCACCGCAACCAGGCCGCCGTTGGGTTGAAACAAAAATGCGCTCATTTTCGGACTCAGATCAGCAACAATATCGGCGGCAGAGTGCCCCTTTCCTCGGCGATCCGCGGCCGGCTTCGTGCTGATAAACATTAACCCCGCATTGGAGGCGTTGCCCGTAAAACTGAAGCCCATAATCGAGAACGCGCCGGTAATATCCTTGTTCGAATAAATAACCGCCTGCGCGCGATCAGCAAGCGCCGTCGTATAGGCCAATGAAGAACCCGGCGGCGCTTGCACGATTCCAATCAGATACCCTTGATCCTCCTGCGGAATGAAGCCCGTAGGCACCCGGTTGTAGATCCAGACTGTTGCGCCAAGACCCGCAAAGAAGACGAGCAGCAACACGAACCTCAGCTGCAGTGCAACGTGAATGACCTTCCCATACGTCTTGCCAAGCCACGTCACAAACCCGTCGGCGCCATGAACGAACCCGGCAAACGCACGCGAAAGCGGCCGGATATGCAAGAAGTCGAGTTGTTGCGGCCGTGCCTCTTCCCCGCGCAAAAACATCGCCGAAAGCGCCGGTGAAAGCGTCAGCGCATTGAATGCCGAGATCGCAATTGAGAATGCAATCGTCAACGAGAATTGCCGATAAAGGATGCCCGTCGTTCCAGGGAAGAACGAAACTGGCACAAACACGGCGATCAGCACCAGCGATGTCGCAATTACCGCGCTCGTCACCTCGCTCATGGCGCGCGAAGCAGCCTCATGCGCGTTCGAATGCTCCAACGCGATGTGGCGCTGAACGTTCTCAATCACCACAATCGCGTCGTCTACCACGAGTCCTGTCGCCAGCGTGATTCCGAATAGTGTCAGCGAATTGACTGAAAAGTTGAAGACCCGAATAAACGCAAATGTTCCAATCAGCGAAACCGGAATCGTAACCGCCGGTATGATCGTCGCGCGCCAGTCCAGCAGGAACAGGAAGATCACCAGAATGACGATCCCGACTGCCTCTGCCAGTGTCACGAGCACTTCGCGAATCGATTCACCAACCACCGTCGTTGAATCAAATGCAACGGCATATTGAAGACCCGGAGGAAAGCTCTTTGACAACTCCTTCAACACGGCCTTCGCCTTGGTGTCCACATCAAGAGCATTCGCGTTGGAGAGCTGAATCACTCCAACACCCTGGGCAGTGTGGCCGTTGTACTCGAGCAAAGAGCTGTAGTCTTCTGCGCCGATCTCCGCGTGGCCAACGCTTCCCAGCAGGATCAGCCCGTTGGCCGTACTTTTCAGGATGATGTTGTTGAACTCCTGCGGACTCGAAAGCCGTCCCACTACGCGCACCGGGATCTGAAACGCCTGCTTGCTCTGCGATGGCGGTTGGCCGAGCTGCCCTGCGGGAATCTCCACGTTCTGCTCCAGCAGCGCGTTCACCACGTCTGTCGCGGTGAGTCCATTGACTGCGAGCTTCAACGGATCAAGCCATACACGCATGGCATACTTGCGCTCGCCGAAAATGTTCACATCGCCCACGCCGGGCACACGCTTCAGGGCGTCTTTAACGTAGACATCGAGGTAGTTGGAAATAAACTCGTTGGAATAGCGGCCATCGAGCGTATAGAAACCCGCGCCGAACACGAAATTGGTATTGGCCTTGCTGATGCTCACGCCGGTCGCGTTCACCGCGGCAGGCAAACGGCCCGTAACACTGGCCACGCGGTTCTGCACATCCACCGCCGCGATATCCAGGCTGTAGCCCGTCTGAAATGTGGCTGTGATCTGGCTCGTTCCGCTATTGGTGCTGGATGAGCGAAGGTAGCGCATGCCCTCAACGCCGTTGATCGACTCTTCCAGAGGAATCGTGACCGCCTTCTCGACAGTGTCAGCATTCGCACCCACGTAATTGCAGACCACATTCACCTGAGGCGGCGCGAGAGTCGGGTACATCGCTACCGGCAGACTTGGAATGCAAACCGCGCCAGCCAAAATAATCAACAGTGCACAAACCGTGGCAAAGACCGGTCGATGAATAAAAAAATCAACAAACAAGATGAGCCCTCTTTCGTTGTGTCCACGGCAGCGCTATCAGGCGCAACAACTGCAAGCGGCAGTTATGCTCAACCGGGAATGGGGGACACCGGCATTCCGTTCACAAGGAACTGTGTGCTCGAAACCACCACCTGGTCCCCGGCGTTCAAACCAGAGGTGATCGAGTAGGCGTTCCCTACCGTGTCACCCAGCGTCACGGGTGTCTCCGCCGCGATCACCTGCCCACCCGGCTGTTTCCGCGCGATAAAGACAAACGTCTGTCCGCCTTGCCGCGTCACCGCCAACACCGGAACAACCACCATCGGCTTGGTACTCCATATCACGCGCGCCTTGATCAACTGCGCATTGCGCATAATGTCCGGCGTGGCGTGCACGGGAGCCTTCGCCAGAATGCCTTGCAGACTCGGATCCACTTGAGGAGACAAAAAATCGATCCTGGATTTTTGAAGCAGTTTGCCGCTTGTGTCTGACAGTTCCACATCCAGCCCAATGCGGGCCTGGCTCGACCGGTCGGTCGGAATATAGATGTAGGCCTCAAGGTCCCCGGGCTGATCCACCGTGGTCAGCACCGCGCTCGGCGAAATCAGCGGCGAAACATAGTCCCCCAGATGCACCGGAATATCTCCGACCACTCCGTCGAACGGCGCGCGGACGGTGTAATAACCGAGCGTCTCTTCCTGGCTGCTGCGCGTCTGCAGTGCGGCCTCGTAGTCAGCCTTGGCATTGTCGTAGGCCTGCTGCGCCTGGTCCAGCGCATCCCGGCTGGTCACACCAGCGGCGAACAACTTTTTCTGGCGGTCGAGCTCAATCCCATCGAAGTCATACAGCGCTTTCTTTTGCCGCTCTGTCGCGCCCTGAGCGGCCACCGTTGCCTGCTGCTGCCGCGGATCGATCTCCATCAGCACCTGGCCGGCCTTCACGTGTTCGCCGCTGTGCACCAGGATCTTGGTAAGTAGCCCGTTAACCTGCGGCAAAATCGTCGCCGACCGCCGCGACTTGATCGTCGCCATGTACTCGCTGCTCTGAGCCACCGGTTGCAGCGATACCGCCACCGTTTTCACCGGCATGGCCTGCATTCCTGCTCCCGCCGGCGGAGCCTTCTGGGCTCCCTGCTGGCACCCGATTACGGATAGGCCAATCAGCAATGCGCTGCTTGCACTAAAAATGCGTCTCAAAATAAAAGCCCCTTAATGGTCTCCACGCCCTCACCGGCCAATGGAGCACGAAATGCAGCATTCATGTTACAACCCGCCCTTTGCCGGCACCTGTGACGACGCGCAACTGAGACCGCTCTATTCCAATGAAACCCTTGAACAATGTCTGGCTTGAAGATGCATGGAATCAAGCGATTGTTGCAAAAAATCGCCGCATTGACATCCGACTTGTTGCCACCCGGCTTTTGTGACGTCAGGCGCTTTCTCACTGCCGTGCGAACGGGTTGAAGTTCGTATGGCGATAAAAAGGCGCGCCCGCTGACTTGCATTCCTTGCATGCGTCCCGGATCGAAGCTGTTTTGACATGGTTGGAGCGGGTTGGTACCCTTCTTAAGGGCGCATTCCGGCCGTTCTGACCGTCTTTCTGCCCTTCCTTTAGCGTCCCCGTCGTCTAGCCCGGCCTAGGACACCGCCCTTTCACGGCGATAACACGGGTTCAAATCCCGTCGGGGACGCCAATAAACTCAAAAACTTAAGCTAATCGCTGCCCGAAAGATTATGCGACCTTGCCGAGAGTGACTGCCATTCAAGTCCATCGCACGCGAGCGTCAACTTTACGCGCAGGTTCGGCCACAATCATCCTACTGACTCCCCGAGGGCACCAGCCGCAGCTTCCGATTGATCTGGGGCCAGTACTGGCGCAACAGGTTCCCGCCAAACCTCCAACCAAGGTCGCTTGCATAGCGAATGAAAGTGCTGCCAACTCCCCGGTTTTCCTCGGGCCAGTAAGTATTAGCCAGAGCTTCGCCCGCCAGGGGGCCAAGCAGTCCGGCGTAGTTCACGACTGGATTCCCCGAGTCGCTGCGCGTTTTCACCAACCTGACGGCGCTGTATTTCACTGCCTGTTTGAAAGAGAGGCCCGTTTTTACGTAAAAACGTGGATCTTCATGCAGTATGGACGCGATCAGGAAAGTTCCAAACAAGTTGTCTGAGGCGGAGCGGGCCATGCCAGATCCGAAGCGCTTGCCATATCCAGATGCACCCTGGCCGTACCCGGAGGGGCTATCGATCGCCTGGCCGTACGCCCCCGCAATCAGGGCAGAGCCGATTGTCGCCAGCGAAACGCTGTTGTTAGCCGCCAACTGGAACTTATCCAAACTGGTGAGCCGCCCCTTGTTCGTAGCCAGATCGGGAAAAACCAGCGACTTCCGCTCCAACAGTTGGACGAGGTTCACTCCACTTGCCAGTGGGTTGGTTTCCTGCGGCGCTGTTTGCGATGGTGCGGCCGTAGCAGCGGTTTCGAGCGCCAGCGCAGTCAGCACCGAATCTGTTTTGGTTTCTTGATCGGTGCTTAACGACAGCCCCTTCGCATTCACGATCTGTTGCAAATCCGCGGATTTTGATTTCGGATCATTCGCCGCAACCCTGGTAGACAATTCGAGAATCTCGCCCTCAGGCCACTCCCAGTGTTCCAGTGTGAGTTCGCGAAAGGGAGGTTGAGATATGGTTTCCCATGTCTTTGAGTTGATGTCGGCGATTCTCCTCACCGAAGACCAATCAATGGAGATCTTCGCCGCCTGCAGAAGTCTCCGCTGACGGGGGCTGAGAGCATTGAAGATGTCGTTGCCAGTTGCGGGAACCGGGTTAGGCGTGTATTTCTGCCCGACTGAATACGACGTGCTTGCTTCGGAACCCGTCCGATCGATCTCGCACCCAAAGTGCCCGCGAAGTTCTGTGCTCGCAGTCTTCTTGTCGCCATCAGGGAAGCGCACCTTGACCGTGAGGTCGTTTTTAGCTCCTTGCCTGACCCTGACAATCACTCCCTGGTCAAGAAGGCCAAGATTAGCGGTGTCGAAGAAATAGACCTGACTTCTCGCCTCCTTTTCGAATCCCAGTGAAGCGATCACGGAGTCGATCGTCGGAGGGGAAATCAGAAGTTTGATTTCGATCGGGCACACCTCTTGCGCATGCAGGGCGGGACCCAGAAGCAAAAGGGCAAGAAAAGAGTAGGATGCTCGCTTCCAAACATCCCTGACTGACCTCGGAAAGTGATCTTGCATTGGTTGGATTCTAATCCGATCCCGGTGATGGCGCTGTCAGAAATGACAGTTTCCAATCAGCCTTCATCATGATGGAGTGTTAGATGCAGGCAACCGATGACTGCCGGCAACAAAAGCAGCTTAATACAGGCTGCACAATCTCTTCGTGGCGGCGACTTCGAAATGGGCAATGGGCCGGCAAGGATCATCATCGTCAGGCACGCGGAGAAACCTGCTTCGCGGCAACCCCATCTGGCGTTGCGCGGGCGAATGCGCGCCATCGGTCTCTCCAAGTTGCTCCCGAAAATCGTGACCCCTGATTTCGTGTTTGCGTCCACCTCAACCAGGCATTCCGCCCGCCCCTATCAGACAATTCGGTTCACGGCAGACAAACTAGGGCTCAATGTCAGTACGGATTACGCCGATCGAGAAACCAAGAAGATCGTGAGGGACTTGCGCAAGAAACAGTTCGAGGGAAAGACCGTCCTGGTGTGCTGGCATCACGGCATGATGCCCAAATTGATCCATGAACTGGGCCATGAGCCGCCTTACGACCCATGGCCAGAGGACCTATACGATCGCATTATCTACATTGATCGGGATGGAATCAAAAATCTCCCTCAACGCCTCTTATTCGGAGACACACTGGATTAAAGATGAGAGCGTGCGCCACATGAGAGCGTGTGCCACAATTCCAGCCCGCAGAATGCAACTCTTCGCGGCTCTGTACCAGGATGTCTCCAGGCTACTTTGAAGGTTTTGGCGGACATTGCGCGTCGTAGGTCGTCTGCATCTGCCTGAGTTTCAGCACGCCGTAGAACACGGTAATCGCCATCGCGAGAACCAGAATCCCCGAAAACCTCTTCTCTAAGCCGTATGCTCCTTCGCGGTTAGCCACGTAGCCAGAGACGATCAAGCCGAAAATCCCGAAGTTGATTGCCCAGTTCACCGGTTTCGACACAACGTAGTCCAGCGTGCCGAAGCCGCCTAGCTGGTAGAGCATGAATGGCAGGATTGCAACCATCGGCAGCAGTTCCGAAGCGCCCAGGCTCGTGTCAAGCGCACCCGGCGCTACCGCGTGGAGCAGCCTGCTATGTGCCAGTTGATGGAACAATGCCGGAATTGCACACAATAGCGGAACCACGGCGAGTAACTCGAGCACCAGCGACCCGCTCCACGTACCGATTTTCGATGTGGGATCAGCCCCCTCGCCCGATTGTTGCGTCCCGATGAAAAGCCCACCCACGATTGCCGCCGCGCTTGACAGCATCAGCAACTCCACCGTGATGCCAAAGCTCTCCGGCTCACCTGCCTTGAGTAGCAGCATTGCAAGAAAGCCCGGGGTATAGAACATGACCCGTACCAGCTTCGCCCAGACGCGAGCATCCCGCTCCGGTGGAAGAACTGGAAGCGGACGCCCGTCAATTCCGACTGTTGCTCTGACTTTCGACATGATCGCGTTCTCAGATTTCTTTCGTTCAGCGGCCCGTGTTGGATGCCGCCCTTTCTGTGTCTCGCTGCGACAACGCTTTACTGAGATACGGCTTTCGCAGTGGCCTTCGATGCATCCTTTATCCCCAAGGCGGTCTTCTCGCCGCCCTTTTCCGTGTACTTCACCGTGACTGCGGTTCCTTTTTTGGCTCCAAGATAGGTCTCTACACTGGCCTTTTCAGTTCCCTTGGCCGCGTCCTCGCTACCCTCAGCCACAGCCTTGCCGCTGTCCTTTGCGCCTTTTACGGTTGTGCTCTCCGTCCACTTGAACGTGTGCTCAGTACCATCAGAAGCTTTGACGACAAATGTCTTTGAGTCTTTATCGACGCTCTTCACCACTCCACTTACGGCATGCGCTACGTCTTCACCTATCGCGCTTTGAAGTCCAATCGTCATAGCAAGTGCTATGACTCCTGCGAGGACCAATCTGATCCGCTTTGAATTGAGGCTCATCACTGATTCTCCTTTGGGCGATCTTTGCTCGCTTCAACATATAGTGGGCCGCCGATCCTCCAGCACGTCGCCGATTGCCTTCAGCACAAGCCAGCAACGAGACCGTTCCACCGAACTACACTTTATAAGCCTCGAAACGTCTCCACATCTGTCAGATTTGACAGTTCAGTCATGCCCGAAAAGACGCGCTTACATTTTCGCGAGGCCTCCGAATCGCTCCAGGAACCAGCTCGCTTACCCACTAATCCCAAATACAAAATCCTGAGAATCGGCACCGGACTGGTACTAGTAACAGTTGTCCCCGGAAGTATGTCCCATTAATGTGGCGAACGGATAAGAACGAGATCGGAGAAAAAGATGCGTGCACAAACAAGAATCACAAAGGTCGTCATTGGTGCTGGGCTTATCACCGGTTTATTCATGGCAAACAGCCTGCCCGGATTCGCGAAAGACAAGAATGAAACGATCGAAGCTCAGGCCATGGGAACGGGCACTCAACTCGGTCAAAATATTGGAGTGACCCTGAATATCTATGAGTTCTCGACTCCTGCAGACAAGCAGGTATTGGTGCAGGCGTACGAAAAGGGACAGAACCAGGGGCTGGCCAACGCGCTTCAGAGGATGAAGGCGGTAGGCCATGTCGAGATCACTGGGACATTGGGCTACGACTGTTCCTATATCAAGATGGTTCCTACGCCGACAGGTCGAAAGATCGTTTTCGTAACGAATCGACAGATCCGCTTTGGCGAAGCCTACTTTGACACGCAATCTCAGTCTTTCAATCTAACTGCCGGCATCATCGAGATCAACGACCAGGACAAGAGCAAAAGCACTGGCGTCGTGTATCCAGCCGCACAGCTCATTCTCGATAAGGATGGCCAACTGCAATGGGATCTCACGCAAAACCCCTGGAAGCTGGTCGATGTCATCGACTGGAAGGGAACGCCGGGCGTCAATTAGGGCATCAATCCGGGTTCGAGCGCCGCCATCTGGGTTGTCCTCGCGGCAAATGGAATACCGGGTAAGAGTCGCCGCCAACTCATGGAGTTCGATTGCAAGTCGAAAGTGCGGCAATTTTCCGATTTACTTGGTCGATTTCTTGACAGCGATCGAATCAAAAATCTTCAGTGAACCGTTACTTCTGACAGTAGCCAGGGACATCAATTCAAGCTTAGCGTCTGGGATTGAGCAACGCCGGATGCTCAGATCGCTGAGGAATGGGAAGCCTTATGGCCAGCACCCGCTTCTTGAAGCTTGAAATCATGGTGGATTCCTTCGGGAGTCAAGCTGATAAGAAGCAGCGCGTTCGCATTTTGCTGGTGGACGATAGTGCGGAGATTCTGGACCATGTCAGCAAGATGCTCCGTACCGAGTATGAAGTGATTGGCAAGATTTCCGACGGGAATGCCGTTTGCTCTCAAGTGGCTAGCCTAAGCCCGGACATTATCATTCTCGACATCTCGATGGGGAGCCGCAGTGGTATCGAGATTGCCCAGCGACTGCGCGAGCAGGGCTATGCGAATGAGATCATCTTCCTCAGCGTGCACGAAGATCCTGACTTTGTGACGGCTGCGATCGGAGCCGGAGGCCGGGCCTACGTAATCAAGCCGCGCATGAACGAGGATCTTGGATTGGCTGTAGAGTCTGTGCTGTCACACCGTGTCTTTGTCTCTGCCCCCCTGAGACTAGAATGATTCCGCCATATACCTCGCTCGGGCTACAAATCTGAACGCAAGAATCTTGCCGGACGAAACGCAGTCCGGAAATCCCCACTTCCGCCCGCCGAGACAGTCCCTACGAGCGCGGCGCGACGATATGCTCCTGAATTGCATACTGGATCAAATCAGCGTTTGTCTGCAGCCCGAGGCGCTCCATGAGCTTGTATTTGTGAAACGCAACTGTGCGAGGAGTCAGCGTTAGGACATATGCAATTTCCTTCATTGTCCTGCCCTCAGCTAACAACTTGAGAACTTCGCGCTGTCGACCCGTAAGATTCTCCCGGCTGAGGTGCGAATGGTTTGTCTCGAGGGACGACTCGGCCACGGCATTCATGATCGATTCGGAGATATACCGCTTGCCTTTAAGCACCTCGCGAATAGCGCTCAAAAGCTCCGATTCACAGGAAGATCTCAGCAGGTACCCGGAGACGCCACTTCGAAGTGCTTCAGACGCAATAGCAAGATCAACGATTGACGACAGGTATACGAAGCGGACCATGCGCGTCAGTTTCTTGATGTGCCCACGTGTCTCCAAACCCCTCGCCCAATTCTCGCCAACGTCAAAAATGATAACGTCCGGTTTGAGTTCCTGAACCGCGGCCAGGAGAGCCGGCTCTCCCGCCAGGATTCCAACCACTTGAAACTCCGGCTCAAGGAGCCGTGCATACTCCTCTGAGAGGAATAGCTGATCGCTCGCGATCAGGACCCGCGGCCACTTTACGGGACTCATTTCAAACTCCTTGCACCGGTCGCACGATAGGCGCTGCATTGGCAGCGAAACCCATCGCACCACTCTGTCGCAAAGCGCGCTTCCATAGAAGAATCGAGAACTCCCAACGTCACTCCCCGTGCCAAACCGAAAGCACTGCTATCGCCCTTTCCGCCGCGCGTCATCGCATGGCGGGAAGATTGCCAGACTACTTGCCGACGGTCTGGCTAGTCGGCTCGATCAACATCGGCGGCAGCTGGGAAGCAATCTCGAGGTCAACCAACAGATCCAGGCGATGCTCCAACTGAAGAAACTTCGCAACCGTCAAAGGTGAAAGCCCGGCTTTGAGAAACTCCTTCGCGTATTTCTTCCTGAGGTCCGCGCGATTCGAATCAAAGTCAAGACTCTGGTCGATCATGGTTTTTGCGTCGGCGTCGGTCAAGGAACCGAATTTTTCGGCATAGGTCTTGATAAGAGCCACCCGCTGATCATTGATCGTCACTTGATCAGCTTCGTATTTTCGATATACGGGCCAGAATGCCTTGCTGTCCTGATCATTGAACTGCATCGCGGCGGTAATGATCGCTATCTTGTCCGCCCTGGCGTCCGCACGGATCGACTCTATATAAGAATCAACACTCGGGCTGCTCTGAGCTGCTGACACGTAAGGAAGAGCTGCGAGCGAAAGTAAAGTTGCGGCGAAAATCGGTCTCATATTCAAATCTCAGCTTTCTTTGAAACTCGGGTCACCGCGAGCCAGGCACCATGCGCTTTAGTTCGGAATTGACAGAACCGGAGCGCACTTTCACTAGCGGCGTTTCACCTCTTGGGGGATGCTACCTATGCCGCCGCCGAGTGCCTACTGTCAAAATGAACAGGCTGCAAACATTCTTTTCAAAAGGCTTGGGCAGGTATGGGCAGGAACCAGCCGCCCCGCGGGCCCGCGGCCTTCAACTTCGCCTTTTTCTCGAGCAATGCGTTCGGGCGTCTCGATTTGGCAGCGGACTCTTCTTCTCACGAAAAGGGAAGGGCGATCCAGTCTCACGATCGTCAGTCGGGTGGAAATTACTGCAGCCTCTCTGATGTGTCAAATACCACTTGATCCTGCCACCAAAGCTGGGAAAAAAAACCACACGCAAGATCGACATTCCCGGTTTGCTCCGCGGATGACGACGTGGCTTGCAGGATGTCCCCGATGCTGCGTTCGTCATCGATCGCGTCGAAGAGCCGTTTTTGCATCGCAGTAATGGGCAGGAAGAGGTCTCTAAACGTGTGGGCCCGATTTATCAGAACGGCGGCAGCGCCCGCCGGCAACCGGTCAAGCACACAGACTGTGTCTGCGATTCGAATAGGCACATAGTCAAGCCACCCGGCCCGCGAGAAGTCTACCCTTTGCAGAGTTGGCGGAGCCTTCGTCTCGATAGACGACGGCACTATGGCGAACCATTGTGCCGCGAAAAAGCTCGACGGCGGCGTAAAGCTCGTCCAAAGAAAGTTGCGCCATCCGCTCTGCCTGGGGAAGATTGGCGATCACGCCACACCTCGAACTGTAGGGCGCCTGCCTGGTCCATCGCCCGAAATGCCAAGCCGGCTTGGCGAAGAAAATCGAAGAACTGAGGCACTGAATATGCACGGTCCTGCGGGTGCAACAGAGCATCGGCAAGTTCCGCTTCATCCCCAAAATCCGGCGCCACACGCAAGATAGTCTCCAGGGGATGACCCGGCGGCAGCACTCTGAGCGCAGCGACCAGGTCCCGAATCGCGTCGTCCGAAGCGGAGATGCCGAGCCGTCTGCAGAACTCCTGCAGCATGTAAATTCCGGTTCGTCCATAAGGCGCGTACACCATAAGATGCATCGCCCCGTCCGGGCTGAGCACACTGCGCAAGCGCTCAGACCCGCATCGGGGTCGACGAGATGGTGCAGGACCCCGGTGCAGACGATCTGATCGAAACTCATCTCCAACTCTCCGGCCCGCTCAACGGCCAGCTGTCGCACTTGGAGGTTCTTGAGCCCGTATTTTCGCTTCAAATCTTCCGTACTGCGCAGACTTGTCGCACTGAAGTCAATTCCGGTGACCTTGGCTAGAGGCCATCGCATTGCATACTTCGCCGCCTGCGACGTCCCACAACCTGCCACCAGAATCGAAAAGTCTTCCCGATAAGACCGATTAGGCCAAAACAGATGAAAGTCAGCCATGCGTTTCTTACGGTCATTCCAAGTACGTCCATAATTGTCGAGATCATCAGCCGGACGAGGGTAGGGATAGCGCTCGTAGAAACTCTGGACCTCTTCTGCTACGCCGAGGCGCGCCGGGGGACGTTCGGGGTGTTTGCTACTTGGCATGTTCGGCTTGTCTTGGCGGGATGGCTATAACCATCGATGAGCAAAGGCTAGCCGCGATGCCGGCAAGCGGGGAACTGTCAAAAGATACAGCGTGAGTTTGCTTTGCATGATCAAGAGACGGGATCCGAGGTCGCACTGAGACCCGGTTTCCCTTCGAATGGAGACAATTCAAGATCGGCTGTAACTACTGACAGTTTCAAACTCCTGCGCGCCATGATGCACTTAAGGCTCGCCCGAGACTTTTAGCGAATTGTCTTCTGAACAGGTCAGGACAACAAATTGTCCAGGTTACAGAACGGATTGTGAGAGGAAATATGAATAGAACAGCCCGACGCAGCATGAGTACCGCACTATCGTCCCTTCTCGTTTTGGGGGCATTCGCAGGATTCGTTGGCTCTGCAACTGCGCAAAACCCCGAGTTGCAGCAGCGAGTGGCTGAAATCAAGGCTGCGTCAGCCAAGAACAAGCAAGCCCTTATGTCTTACAACTGGACGGAGCAGGTAACAATCAGCCTGAAGGGCGAAGTGAAAAAGGTTCAACACTACCAGGTTCGCCTGGGACCGGACGGAAAGCCACAGAAGACATCTTTGGATCCACCGGCCGATGCTGCTCCAAGCGGTGGGCGTTTGAAACAGCACATCGTCGCAAAGAAGAAGGAAGAGTATACGGACTACGCAGAGTCAATGAAGGCTTTGGCACAGCAATATGTGCCACCGGACGGAGCGCTTCTGCAGCAGGCTTACGTCGCAGGGGAACATCACCTTGGGAACAGCCCCAGGCAATCCGGATACGGTGCAGTTGGTGGTTCACAACTATCTGAAACCCCAGGACTCGATGACGCTTGTCTTCGACAAGGCACAAAAGGCTCTTCTCGCTGTCCAGATCGCTTCGTACATGGACGATCCCAAGGACGCGATGACTTTAGCGGTGCAGTTCAGTCCGCTTCCGGATGGCACAAATCATGTAGCCAGCGTGGTTATGAATGGCGTCAGCAAGCAGTTAAACATCGCCACTCAGAATTCCACCTACCAGCATAACTAGCATTTTTCCGAGTTGCTCAGCTGGAAATCAGGATCCAATCGCCCTCCCCCTACCAACGCCATCCCGGAACTCTTCGGGATGGCGTTGCTGCGAGTGCCCCTTTACGGCGTGTCCCACGAATCCGAGGCGATCGTTACGAATGCGGGGCGAAGCGACCTGGAAGACAAAAACCCGCCGGAGCAGATCGAGAATCTGCTCCGGCAGGTTTACCTTGCAGTCACCGGGGAGGGCTTGGCTCTGCAGGTCTTCATCGAAGGAGGGCAGAAGTGGATTTCAAGACTAGAGCATTCCAACCTAATCCCCAACCAGGCTCCAGGACTTATCAGGATCGAACGCGCTCATCGCGGTTGCCGTCTCAGCCGTGGTCTTGCCCAGGTCCTTCTGAAGCAGGACTCCATCCTGGTTGACGATGAAAGTCATGACTCCCGTATTGGCGTAATCAGCCGGATAAGCAACAAATGCAAATCCCCCCACCATCTTTCCATCGGCGATGTAGTCTTTTGCGCCGCCCGGAGTATTGCTGGTTTGCTTCGTGAGAATGCGGAAAAAATAGCCATGGAAAGGCACGTGCGCATCCTGCTTTACGGTATATCCGTCTGTGGTTGCGAAGGCTGCCAGCGGCCCCAGCGGGCTTTGGGGCTGTCCTGCGGGCGAGACCCAGTACAAGCCGTTCTCTTTTCCAGGATCACTGATGAATTTCTGCGCGAATTCCTTCGTTGCGCCATCTCGAGGCTTCGACATGTACTCGTACTGCGCATCCACCAGCGCCATGCAGACGTCCATGACAGCGAGTTCATTACGCCCGACTCGACGCCGCAGAATCTCTTCTTCGCCGGCTCCTGCGTCAAAAAACCATTGGCCAGTGGCAGTCTTCCTCAGCGGAATCGGAAATGGAAAATTATCGGCTCCGACCAGCAGGACTTGCGACCCGTCGGGCATCTTCCGCCAGCGATGCATCACGCCATACCCTTGGATGAACGCGTCAGCCGCAGCCTTGTCTTGAACGGCATCGCTTGAGTAGATGATCTTCTTCGACTCAGGCCCGAACACTGCCAGCACTTCGTTTTGATCCCCAGACTTTGCCGGCCTGCACGTAGCGCGTTGCCGGCATCCTCCGGGTTGGCAAACACTTTGTACGAGGGCGCATCTGCCTTCTTGCAGGAGACAAAAAGAACGACCAGTCCCAGGATGACTATCCAGGTTGGAAGAGAAACCTTACGGACACTAAGCGACATACCAAATCTCCAAAACTGCAAATGTTAGAACCCTGCTAACTCGACTGGCCAAAATTTATTTCTGCAACTGAGCGGTTGCGTTTCGTTAGCGACGGAAACCACCGCCACCACTACGTCCACCCCAGCCGCCGCCGCCGCCCATGCTTGACGCGCCGCGAGCGCTTTCTGAGCGGGACTGCCAACCGCCGCCACCGCCGCCGCCGAAGGCTGATGACGCTGCTCTTCTCCTGGCCCCCGTAGCCCTTGGAAGCTGAAGAACCCGAATAGCTGGAGCTGCTGTGCTGAGTGTTGTTCGAGTTTCCGCTCCAGCCGCTTCCGGTGTTCTTGTAGGTGTTTCCATTCGCTGTCGCGTACTTGTCACCATTTGCGGTCTGACCCACCGCGGCGCTGTTGCCGTACTTTCCCGATGCGCCGTATGCCGAGCCGCCGTTGGTCGTGTGAACTTGCCCGGTGGTTCCGTTGGCATTTGTCTGATGCTGGCCGTATGCGGTGTTTCCGTTCTTCGAAACCGTCGAGGCTCCGTAACTTCCATAGGCATTGGAACCTTGAACAGTAGAGGCAGACGCTCCCGTTCGAGGGTTGTACGCCTGAGCCGCGCCTACGGAGCCGTAAGCGTTCGATGCGGATGCGCCGCGCGCATAGGTCCCGGTCGACGGGTTATAGCCTCTGCTTGCAGAAGCCGAACCGTATGGGCCGTAAGCAGAAGCACTGGAACCGTAATACCCGCCGTGCCACGCAGCATTCCCGTAATAAGAGCCCCGTGATACACGACCGTCGTGCTGTGCCAGTTACAGTTCCAGCTGCTATAGCCCCAGCCGTAGCCCCCGCTCATCATCGCTCCTACCGCGATTCCAACTCCAAACGCAACCACGGCCGTCGTTGCCACAGCGGCGGCGCTGTAGCCCGGAGTCACGTACGGATACCCGTAAACCACCGTCGGATTGTACGTGGGGACGTAGACGATCTGAGGATTCGTAGGCTGAATCACGATGGTCTGCGGTGACTGCTGCACGACCGTGATCTGTGAGCCCGACTTCAGATTGCCCGCAGCTTGTGCTTTCGCCCGCAGAACCTGAACAGCCGTCATGACATCCGCAGCCTGCGTGTGGTAAGCCTCACCCAATGACGATGTCCAACTCAGATTCTTTGCCAGGTTATCGAGCACCGATGGAAACTGGGTGAGAGCCTTCACGCTTGGATCCCAGGGCTGCTGATCGACAGCCTTCATGAGGTTGTTGCCGGTGAGGCTGGAATTCTGCTGCAGCCATCCCGCCGCGGCATCCACCTGATCCGGGAAGGTTGCAGCTCCAAGAATCTGTGCAACCAGGGAATCCGGATAAAGAGCGATGGGCGCAACCAGTTGCTGCAGTTCCTCCGCCGTCAATGGAGTGCCTTGTCCTGAATACCCGGCGCTCGGTTGTGCTGGTGCTGGTTGTTGAGCGCCCGCTTCAATTGGCGCCGTCGCAATCACAAGCAGAAAGCACAATGCCATTGACAAGAACTGTTTCGCGAAGGTCCTGATCATCTTCATTCCTCCATGCGCCAGATTGGGCCAGATCTTCATCGGATGCCTCACTCGGCGCATGCTTTTCCACTGATACTGCACCATGGATGGGACTCGATGGATAACTGTCATTTGTGACAGTCCAGGTCGACATTCAACTGCTTTCAAGTCGAAACTTGTCTGCAAAAAATTCCCCGGCCTATCGCCGGGGAATTTTGGATTTCTGATTCGATCACAGCTCTTGCTATCGGAAGGGAGGTGTTTCCGCCTCCCTTTCGAAAGCAACTTGCTCCTATTTGGTGGCCACGGGGCTCTTCACTGAAGCACTCTTCGCAACCACCCCGTCTGATCCCTGTGCCGCGGCGTGCTTGGCGGCAGCAGCAGCATCCAATTGCCGCATTACGCCATCCAGATTGAATGATGCTGCCTTCTGGCGCGGCGGGTAATTGATATAGTTTTGGATCTGCGCTGCCACGACCGCCTGGCATTGATAGAGCTGAGGCACGTGATTCACAATCCAATCCCAGTACGTGTTGGAATTGAAATCGGCTCGCTCAAACGGATCGCGACGCAGGTGATAGATGTGCGGTACACGAAGCGACGTGAAAGGATTCGCCCAAAGCTCCATGGTTCCCGTTGCACGCTGCTCTGCAAACGTCAGCTTATAATCGCCAACGCGCACCGCCATGATGCCGCCATCATCGCTCACATAGAAGAAATACTCTCTCGGACTCCTCTTCGCCTCTCCAGTAAGGTAGGGAAGCACATTGAAACCATCAATATGCACTTTGAAGGTCTTGTCCCCAGCCTTGTATCCAGTCAATAGCTTCTTGCTTACATCCGGGTCACCCGCCGCTGCGAGCAAAGTCGGCAACATGTCCTGATGCGAGACGATGTCATTAAAGACTGTCCCCGGTTTGATCTTGCCGGGCCAGCGCATGAAACATGGAACGCGCCAGCCACCCTCAAAGTTCGTATCTTTCTGCCCGCGGAACACTGAGTTGGCGCCATCCGGCCAGGTATCGTTCTCAGGGCCGTTGTCGGTGGAATACATGACGATCGTGTTATCGGCGACGCCCAGTTGATCGAGCTTGTCGAGCATCTGTCCGATCTGTTCGTCATGAACCACCATCCGGTCGCTGTAATCGTCCTGTCCGCTTTTTCCTCTGTTCTTGTCGGCAAGGTGGGTGCGGAAGTGCATTGCCGTCGAGTTGTACCACAGGAAGAAGGGCTTGTCCGCCTTGACCTGCTTTTCCATCCAGCCGAGAGCGGCAGAAGTGATCTCCTCGTCGACGGTCTCCATGCGCTTCTTGGTGAGCGGTCCAGTGTCTTCGACAGTCTGCTTTCCAACCTTGCCCCAGCGGGGCTGAACCGTTGGGTCATCCTTGTCAGTCGCGAAGCAGTGCAGCACGCCCCGCGGACCGAAAGCGGCAAAGAAGGCGGGATCCTTGGGGTAATCCGGCAATTCCGGCTCTTCTTCCGCATTGAGGTGGTAGAGGTTGCCGAAGAATTCGTCGAATCCGTGCACTGTCGGCAGGAACTCATTCTTGTCGCCAAGGTGGTTTTTGCCGAACTGGCCGGTGGCATAACCCAGCGGCTTCAACATCTCGGCGATGGTCGCGTCTTCCGCCTGAAGGCCAAGGTGGCGCCCGGCATTCCGACCTTGGTCAGGCCGGTACGAAGAGGGTTCTGGCCGGTGATAAACGCCGCGCGACCCGCGGTGCAGCTCTGCTGGCCGTAGTAGTCGGTGAATACGGCGCCTTCGTTACCAACGCGGTCGATGTTCGGGGTGCGGTACCCCATCTGCCCCCGGCTGTTGAAACTGATATTCCACCAGCCGATGTCATCGCCCCAGAGAATCAGGATGTTCGGTTTCTTTGTAGCCATGTTCTGTGACCTTCCTTTGCTTGTGTAGCGGATAGAGATTGCGGCACGCCACCGAGCGGATCGCTCCGCCGCATTGATGTGCCAGGTCGTGTTGTCGCCAACGAGTGCAGATCGTCTCGTCACGACTCGTCTGAAGGGTGAAAGCCTGCGCTTCTTTGCCTCTCACGGATCGCCGGGCATCAGGCCCATGACGTGCCCTCCTTCAAATTGCCAAACGAGACAGGCAACTCGGTAATGAACGCAATTGAGGCATCACACTTTTAATGACAAATCTCAACCAGCGTCATTCCAGGAAGCACATGCTATGCGAGTGTGATGACGAGGGAAACTGTCAAAACAGACAGATGCAGCGTGTGTCGCCGGGCTGTCTGCCATCGATCTCATTCGAAATACGATCTGGGACGCAGTAAGAGCGAATGACTTCCAAAAAAATCCCCGGCATACCGCCGGGGACTTGTAGAGCTACTAAGCTGGAGCTTCCGCGACGGAGTTTGTTTCAACCTGAGAAGTTGCAGTTAAGCGATCTAGTTTGCTGAATGGCGACTCCGGATTCTGATCGCCATGACACTTTCGAAACTTCTCGCCACTGCCGCAGGAACATAGTGCGTTGTGTGCCTGCTGCGAGTCGAGTTCCGCAATGATTCCCATGACTTCAGAAGGCGCGCGGTTCTTTTGTAGCAACTGGGCCATCATCGCCATAGTCGGGCCCGTGTGCATGAAGAACAGTTCAAGGCCTTCGCAGAGATAGTTATGTCCTGGCTTCGCCATCTCGTGAAACGCCGAACCGGTCCTTTGGGCAACCGCCGTTACAAAGATGCCTGACCCTGCAGTCTTGGCATTGCTTTGTAAGCAGATTGCGTTTGTCATCGCCAAACTTGCGCTGCTCGGGCGATGCCACCATGTTCAACAGAGTGCTCTGGTGAATATTGCCGAGCAGGTACTTCGGCTCAACGAAATGATCGCAGGAATAAAGGTCCCCGTTGTACTCCAATGCCGGACCATATCCGCAGGTTGGGGCGTGGATGCAAAGCAGGTGGCGCCCAAAGAAAGCCTCGAGCGTCACATCAAACATCTGGACGAAAACTTCGCCCACATCATGCCGAACCCACTCCTCGAAGACATCCACGAGGAACTGGCCGTATTGCCTGCTGCCGACCGTCCGATTGGTCACCATGTTGCCGGACTGCGTATAGAGGATGCGCTTGCCGTCTGCCTGCACGCTCCAGCCGAGATTCGCGATTTGGATCGTGTCCGCGTTGGCGCGCTCCACAATGGGGATGAACTGTACCCACTTCGCGCCCATCTCGTCGCGAAAGAAACGGTAGACCGTCCGGCCGTGTTTCTCGTTGGCGGCATTCACCGTGCAAAGGACATTGAAGTCCACATTGTGCTTGCGCAGATAGTGCCAGCCCTTCATTACCTTGTCGAATGTTCCCTGCTTGCCGCGATCAAGCCGGTACGTGTTATGGATCTCGCGCGGACCGTCGCAACTGAGGCCGACAAGAAAATTGTGTTCCTTGAAAAACGTGCACCACTCATCATCAAGAAGAATGCCGTTGGTCTGAAAGGTGTGCTCGATGGTTTGTCCAGGCCGGCGATACTTCTCGACGAGTTCAATGGAACGCCTGAAGAACTCGACCTTCATCAGTGTGGGCTCGCCGCCCTGCCACGCAACGGTCACCGTTGGCGTGCGATGCGACTCTAGCAGTTGCTTGATGTAGAGCTCAAGCGTCTCGTCCGACATGCGATGCTTCTCGTTCGGATACAGCGCATCCTTGGACAGGAAAAAGCAATACGTGCAATCGATATTGCAGGTTGACCCGCTTGGTTTCGCCAACAGGTGAAAACCCGGTGGTGCATTCGCGGGCCGAGCAGAATCCGGCATCAAATCCATAGGTGTATCTTCTTCCCCGCAGCGCCAAACATATTAGGCTGCCAGTCTGGAATCTGGTGACTCAAGATCGTTGTTCCTGTGTGAGACAGACTCGTTCTGCGAAGAACCTAGTCCGATTGCCTTAGGTTTAAAACTGTCAAATATGACAGCTACGGTTGCCCGCCGGCGTTGGAATCAAACATTTTGAGATTTGCCCGCGCAGTGCCTGTCTGGCGCCGAACGCGGGCGCCGCCGGCACATCTACCGTCGCCGAAGATAAGAGGCGATCAGCAGACTGCCCGCAATCGCCGATACGAGCCACAGAATTGCAACCGTGATCGAAACAACGATTTCGATGACTGAACTGTCGCTTGCTTTCCGCTTGGCTTCGGCAGCTTCGGCTCGTTCGCGACACTCCTTCAGCACTTCGGGAGAGATCGTCTTTTGAATCAGCTTGAATCCCACGACCAGGACCACGAGATCATCCATGAATCCAATGACCGGAATAAAGCTTGGAATGATCTGAATGGGACTCAGCAGGTAGCCCGCGGCGCATGCCGCAATCAGCTTCGCATACCAGGGCGTCCGCGGATGTTTGAATGCAAAGTAGAAAACGTGGGCCTCTTTTTGAAGCCTCTGCGCTTTCTCAGTCCAGGATGCAATCAGCGCACTCAATCGCGCGGTCTTGGTGGAGTGCCCCAAGGGAGTCGTCTCCGCGATGGTCGAACTTGGGAATTCGCCTTCCACATTGCCGTCCTTTTCTCACAGAGCCTGCAATCAGATCGCTCGAGAATTCGCGGAGTCATATCATATCTGTCATTTTTTGGCAGCGGGAAACGCTTCACCGACGCTTGTTCTAGCAGAAGAATGGAGAATAGAACTAAGCGCTGGGATTAGATCGCCGGCAGTCTCGCGCACGCCTCCGTGTGTGAGACGCGACCGCCAGTCACTGCGGGGGCGGACTACCACAATCAGCGGCCCGTCCCCTCTCACAGCAATTACTTTGGCGGGTAAGCCTTCAGAAGCTTCGCCATCGCGTTGTTCAGATTCTTCTGATTCTTTTCCTGGTTGCTGCTCGGGTTCAAGGTCTTCGTCGCGCTCCCGGTCCACACGAGCTGTTTCGAAGTGGGATCGTAGAAGTCGAGTACCAGGGTGCCGGTATTGATCGTCGATTGCGTCGCGCTCGCCATGCCGCCGCCCCAGCGCATTCCTCCGGTTCCATAGGCATTCCATTGCGTCGACTGTTGCACTGCCACCTGATAACTGATGTAAAGATCAGCCGGGTCACTCTCCACCTTGCTCAGCCCCTTCGTGGCAAGTTGACCATCGATCGCTTGCTTGATCTCCGCATCCATGATCTGGTTTGGGTATTTGGCGCCCTCAACGGTCACCCATTTGTAGGTGTGATACTTTGAGAAATCTGTGCCGGGCATCGCCTGAGACTTTACGTCCTGCGCCAGGGCGACGCCGCAAGTCAGAAGTGAAATTCCGAGCACCGCTAAACTGATCCGAGATCCTCGCTGCATTGCCTTCTCCTTTTCATATAGAAACTGTTCGGGCTTACATCTGAAGTCACGAAGACTTCCAGAACTGCTAACCACCAACACCCGTGACCGCAACTTACAACAGACCGTTGAACATAAAAACTGGCAGAAGTGACAGTTGAGCGTCCGCCTGCGAAGAATCTAACTCGCTCATGCCTGGCAATCCCGATGCATACGATGAGATTTGATCGAGAGCTTCAGCAATCGACACCAACGTTCCGGTGTGTCTTTGGTCGCCGCCTGCTGCATGCCGAATGGCGCGTCGTTCATCGAGGCAAAGCGGCATCCGTTTTCACCAACTGCCGCTGTTAGTTCTGCCAGTATCCATATCTCAAAACGTCTGCTAGGTTCAGGCACGCTGCGATTTCTCTAGGAGCCAGACGCACATGATTCACGCAAGACGCCTCTTCCACGGGACACTGATTGTTGTACTTTCCCTCTTCTTCGCGTTGCCCGCACTTCACGCACAGGAAAAAGCCGATCATGACGCCCCCCAGTGGCGGCCCACAAATCCTGGCTACAATGCCGCCAGCGCGATGCCTCGGGAGTCGATCCCCGGGAGCCCCATCGCGTTGCTCTCTCTGACGGCAGACACTTCCTCGGAGCCATCTGTTGTTTCGAGTTCAGAGATCGCTGACTCATCGGGCGGGTTCGCGACAGAAACTAGTCTGGAAGCCCCAGACGCAGACTCACAAGTTGCTTCGCCGACCAGCACGAAGTCAGATTGGGATAAAGACCCGAATGCCTGGAGGTTCATCGTCTATCCCGTCTATGCCTGGGTTCCCTTCTTTAGCACCAGCGTGACCCTTCCGGAGATTCCCTCCCCACCCGGTGGTGGCGGTCCAGTGGTTCCCACTAGTACTACATCCGGATCGTTAAACGGAGCGGCATTCGCCGGAGCGGAAATCTACAAGGGCAAATGGTCGGGAATGTTCACATTTCTGTATGCCGGACTCTCGTCCACGCGAACCACACCGAGAACCACTGTGACCGCTGATTTCATCTACGGGCAGGCCATGGTGGAGCGAGAGGTATACAAGGGGCTGAGTCTTGGAGGTGGCTTCAGGCGCATGGCTTTGGACTTGACCGCCACCATCGATACCTATCCGTCAGTGAGCAGAACGCCGGGCTTCTGGGATCCACTGCTCAGTGCGACCTATCGCAAGCAACTCAACAGAAAATGGCGTGTATCAGCCCACATGGACGGAGGCGGGTTTGGAGTCGGCAGCGAGTTCGACATCGGTGCGGCCGCAACGGCGGATTGGAGATTTGCGAAGCACTTCGGCATGACCATGGGTGGCGCATATCTGCACTTTGAGGACTCCAACACGGTCCTCAGAAAGACGCTGACCATCGCGCCGACTATGTACGGTCCTACATTTGGTTTCGGAATCTATTTCTAGAAGTCCGACTACCTGCTCTCGAGACGAAATTCGGCAGTTGAGATCACTGTTCCCGCGCCGACCTCGACTGCATCCCCCAAATTGGTCTCGCCCAGACCAACGGGCTTCATGAATTCAGGAAGCAAGCATGAACAGTCCCGCAACAGGCGGAGCGTGCCGTGCATTGACTCACTTCTTTACCCTTGAAAAGAGAATGTGAGCTGCCAAGCCGATATTGTTTTCCTGCTGATTTGGAGCCTTGCCCGTATTGTTCTCATGCTCGTAGTAAGCATCGAACTGGACGTGTTTGCCAACCGGAAACAGACAGCCCGCATAAAGGTCTGTTGTGCTCCATTTCGCATATTGGCTCGTATAGTAGGGCTCGGCACTGAGTTGGGGAATCAGATGATAGGAATGGATCGCAAAGGTCCTCTCCAGAGTCAGCTTATTGCGATATCGCCATTTAAAAGTTCCTCCTTTCCAATCAAGATCTGCGCGGTTTCTATCCGTAATTAAAAAGTCACCCTTCATGGGAAAGTTGACGGTTGCAACAGGCATGAATCTGTTGTCGGTGGGTTCATTCGGAGCGGTTATATATCGGTATCCAGCCTCGAAAACCAGCGGCCTTTGCTTTGAATCGTCCAGATCGAACGCGGTTACCTTCTTCAGCTTGACCAGCGGTTTGACGTACAGTTGCATGCTCGGTCCCAAAGTAGATTGAATCGAGGCTCCCTCGTCCCTGTCCCCCTTCGCCTGAAAGTAGACGCGGGCCTTCGGATCGACTTTCAGATATACATCAACCTCCGGCAGGAACTGGGGCGCTTGAGCCCCTGCAAAGGCGCTGGCCGCGAGGATCAAAGTGGCAATCCGCAGCCGTCGTTTCTCAGATCGGAAGCATGGGAAAACGAAACGTTCATTCTCAGAAATCCGGCTTTCAAGTGCTCGGATCTGCGAAGGCAATTCGCGAAGGCATCTGAACCCGAAAAGGAAACGGGCGCGCGCAAGAACCCCGGAAGTGAATTTGTTCACAAAGTGTTCTTTCACAGTCGTCCCTGATCATCCGAGTCTAAGAGTTCTCCAAATCAGGTCAACTGCCACTTGTGACAGGTCCGCCGGCATCCATCCGCGCGAAAACGCATTCCGAGAGGGACCGTCTAACTGGCTGTACCGCACATCGTGGCAAAGAGTTTCGCCCGGACAACCAACAGGCCTTCATAAAATGCGTGTGCGAAAAGATTACGAGAAGATCCTCCCTCGGAACGACGCGTCGTTGACAGACTCCCGTAAATGGCTGATGATGGGCATGTTTCCTCCCCAAGCTAAAATTAAGCGGAATCTGAGATCCGGGGTAAGAGACTCTGTCTAAAACAGATGTGCCTATTCGCGTGATGGTCGTCGAGGATTTCCCGTCCTTCCGCAAATTCGTCTGCTCGAAACTGGAACAAATGGCCCAGTTGCAGGTTATTTGCGAAGTTTCCGACGGATTGGAAGCGGTTCAGAAGGCTGAGACTCTACAACCGGACCTGATTCTGCTCGACATAGGCCTCCCAACCCTCAATGGCATTGAAGTAGCCCGACGACTTCGCGATCTGACTCCGAAATCGAAGATTATTTTCTTGAGCCAGGAGACTTCTGCAGACTTCGTAGGACAGGCCGTTTCTCTGGGTGCCTGCGGCTATGTCTTTAAGGCACACGCCGAAGGTGATTTGCTCAGGGCTATCGACGCCGTTCTGTCAGGCGAGCGGTTCGTCAGCGGCTCATAGGCAATGCGCAACTTCGCCTATCAACGTTGAACCGGAGAAAGTTGCCTCCACCGGTCACTCGGGCCTTCGACAGGTCTACGCGCCGGTGCAGATCCCGCGAGCTGCGCCAGTTCGGACTCCGGTGTCATGAATGAGGAAAAGCCGCAATCGAGGCAGACCAGAAGTGTTGGAAATACAAAAACCCCGGGTTTATCTGAATTCCTGATGCCTTGAAGATGGATGTTCATCTCGGCATGAAACTCCGTCTGATTGGTCGATGTGCAAAACGCGCAGGACATAGCTCAACCTCCAATCGAGACACCCATGCTGATTCATCGAGACTGCTTTGTCAATGCAAAACTGACCGCATTCAGGGCAAAGCGCCTTCATTCGCATCGATTTTGACCGCGCGTTCACCGTTCAGTTTGGAATCCGCTGCGAGTCATGATTCAAGCCGCACACTGTGTACGGTTGCTGCAGAGAGGATTGGATGATTGAGGCGGTGCCGAAGAGCATGATTCAGTTGCCTATCTCACCCGGCAGGCTTTTTTTGAAGGAGTCTCTCAAAACGGTCCGCTGTGCAACAGGACTCCATAGAAAGTGACGATTCCAATCAGGATGACTGCCATCGCAACAACGAATGAGACGGATACCTTATGTCGTTTTTGAGAACCCCCAATCTCCTTTAGAAAGACCCTGTGCTGCCATGCGGCGGCCATCAATCCTAGAGTACCCACGGTAATCAGGCTCAACCCCAGATTGCGCGGCGCATTCGGGCGACGCACGACACCCGCTGCTAAATCTTCGGCTTTGTATTGAAAGAATTTATAGATGGTAAAACCAAACCCTATCATCGAGAGCGCGGTTCGAATCCACGCCATCAGCGTTCGTTCCGCTGCCATCACCGAGCGCTCGACCGCCAAATCCGTTCGCTCTTCAGCAAGGATTGTTCCTCTATCCTTCGTCACTAGATCGGCATCCATGGGTTCGTCCTCAGACCTTCTTCACCCGAGCATTTCGGGTGAACGGACCGCGCAGAATGAGAGATGGGCAGGAGCGCGGATCCGTCTTGTTCAATCCTACCCGGCCCGGAATCCCTGAGGTCATGGCGTTTTTCCGCGCTCATCCAATTTCTTTGTGAGGCGAGAGGTCCCCAAATCACTCCTTCTCGCTGCCAGGCGCATGTGCCCTACCCACTAGACGTGCGACTGTAATCGCTATGTAGAGCACTCCCGCGGATGCCTCGAGCACCGCAAGCATTCGCGCAGTTGGCCGGATTGCGACGACATCGCCGTACCCGAGGGTTGTGAGCGTGGCCATGCTGAAGTAAAGAAACGTGCTCCAATGCGCTGCCCCTCTAATCGGAGTTCCGCCTTCGGCAATCGATCCCGGCTGGACAGAATTGACAACGTGGTAAAGCGCAAACCAACTCATGCCGAGGAGAAAATACAAGCTGACAGAGATGGTCAGGCGCTCGCTCGTCGATCCCTTGCCTTGTCCAAGGTAGTTGAACAAGCTGATGGAGACAAGAAACAGGAACGTTGCGAGGACAATGCCATTCGTGATCAGCATGATGCGAGTCGGTTGATAGTGACTGAGGAGGAGAAGGACCATCGAACTGAGCGCGATGGGAATCGCGGACCGGAAAAGGATCCGATTTTCGGCCAGTTCCATGGTTGCCGAAACCAGCGTCACATATAGATTGAGAATCAGAATAAGCTTTCCAACCTCTAACTCTTCCAACAGCGGAGCTAGTAGAAAAAACAGCAGGATCGAGGCCAGCAGGAACTTCGATCTTCGCTCCCGTTGAAGAGGACCTGCCTCTGAAAATAGCTCCGCAAACCTCATATGCATTTCGGCACCGA
Source organism: uncultured Acidobacteriaceae bacterium (assembly GCA_963769345.1). Lineage (GTDB taxonomy): Bacteria > Acidobacteriota > Terriglobia > Terriglobales > Acidobacteriaceae > Telmatobacter. The sequence goes on along the minus strand of CAVYLL010000010.1, from coordinate 115,120 downwards.
GTAAACTGTTTGCTCCCTTTAACAAGAAGCCAGTCCGCGATCTCTCTGTGAAGCCACCTAAATTAGTCAGTTTCCTGCGGACAACTGCATCGGCGAACTCGTAGTCCGCCTGCGCTGCTGCGTTGATACGCTAGTTCGACCTCATCAGCTACTGTCAAAACTGCGAGGATTCGCCGAGAACCTCTAGTACTTTTTGCAGTAGCCGAATACTGGGAAACCTGCTGAGATGGAGCAGGATTTAGGGCTCCTGGCATTTGTGACGGTAGGTGCGGTGGTCGCGTGTTGACCACGCTAAAGGGCCCGGGCATTCGAAGATCGGCCCTTGAACCCTCAGCATTGAACCCTCAGCAATGTTACCCGGCGCAAACTGACCCCCCGGGGGGACTGGTGAGATTGATGAACTCTAGTGTGATCTCCGAAGCCTTAGTGGAAGACAGGGGCTATTTCGCTCGTGGACGGGAAGTGTTCATCCGGCTCAGTCTTATTGCCGCAATGGCCATCAGTTGCTTCCTTCTCCTGCGTCCATTCCTGAACTTGATCATCTGCGGCATCATCATCGCCGTCGGGATCTACCCTGCGCATCTCATGCTCACCAGGGCCTTAGGTGGACGCGCGAAGCTGAGCGCTGCGCTTTGTAGCATCCTCCTCTTGCTCGTGCTGATTGTGCCGTCCCTGCTGTTGGGGGGAACTCTGGCGGGCGGCATTCAGACGATCAGCGGTCAACTGCAAGCTGGCCAACTCGACATACCCCCGCCTCCGTCGGGTCTCGACAAGGTGCCGGTCGTGGGTCGTCGTCTGGAGGAATTGTGGACTCTAGGCTCCACCAATCTATCTGAATTGGTGACGCGCTTTGCTCCTCAAATCAAGAAGAGCATTCCCGCTGTGATATCCGCGTCGGCCGGAATCGGCGGTGCGATACTCCTCTTCGTTGTTGCCATAGTCCTCGCTGGATATTTTCTGGCGACCAGCGAAGAAAACGGCCGCTTTGCGAGCAAGGTCTTTGTTCGAATCTTCGGTGACAGAGGTCTGGAGTTCAAGGACCTTGTACTTTCCACAATCCGAACCGTCGCCACTGGAATTCTCGGAGTAGCGGTCATTCAGACGGTTTTCGCCAGCCTGGGATTCTGGATCGTGGGATTGCCCGGTGCAGGCTTGTGGGCTTTGATTTTTCTAATTGCCTCCGTCTTGCAAGTTGGCGTGGTTGCGCTTCTGCCGGCAATACTCTACGGGTTCGCCGCGTTCTCTACCACCCGTGCGGTTATTTTCCTGGTGTGGTGCGTGATTGTTGGCCTGATGGATAACGTCCTGAAACCCATACTATTAGGGCGCGGCGCCAAGGTTCCAATGCCTGTCATTTTCCTGGGAGTGCTCGGCGGGTTCATGTTCATGAATAGCATCATCGGTCTTTTCGTCGGCGCCATTGTGCTCTCGGTCGGCTACAAGTTGTTTATGGCGTGGTTGGATAGCGCAGTGCCTGCTGGAGCTGCAGCTGATGAAAGGGTGCCTGCGCCTAGGCTCTTGCCTTAAATTCCAGGGATTGCCTGCCAATAGCCAGCGATGGCAACAGTCGTTCTGCCCCATCACCGTGCGCTCGATGGCGAGATCGGTTAACTCTTCGGCGCGAGACGCAGCTTATCTTCTCGCCCTGTTTCTGCATTCATAGGAACTGTCCCTTAGATCGAGGTGTTTGCCGACTGCGTTGGCGACGTCTCTTTCTTGCGAAACAGACGCGTCACGAGTCCGCGCAGAATCAAATACGGCAGGAGCGCAAGGACGAAGGCGACAATGAACGCTTCTCCTATATATACAAAATGAATTTGCCAGATCTGGTAAATGACGTCCAGTATCACCGCCAGGATGATCACCCTGCCTACACTCTTCCATCCGTCCTTGCTCAAGGTGGCACGGTCTCTTCGTTTCGGCACCAGAAGAGCCCAAAAATACGGCCGATTCCCGAGCTTTGCATCGATCAATCCCGCCCGAATCGCGAAGAAAGCAGCCATGCACGGTTGCAGCACCAGCCTGAACTTCATCGGCCCCGAAACACGAGCGATTAATTGACTGCCCACACGTTCCCACATGTGATCCATAACAGTTCCTCTCTTTGCACTAAGTCCGATTGCAAATCACCGTTAACCGTCCGTCTTTCACAAGAACGCTACGCGCGCGCGACCGGTCCCTCGGGAGGCGCTTCGAACGGCACGATCTGTGCCCAGTGCTCTTTCACCGCAATGACACGGAAGATAAACGCAACACCAACCGCGATCAACGTGACGGGAAAGAACGTCGGCGTTGTTTTTCATTTGAATCGCGATTAGCGTGTAGACCGTGCTCGCAAGCACCGCCGTCGTCACAAGATGTTCCGATGGCCTTACGATCTCGGGCGTTACTCCTGAGAAGAGATCGATCAATACCCCACCCGCAGTGGTAGCGGCTAACCCGACAAGAATTGCCGCCCACAATCCGAGGCCGTGATCGAGCGCCCTATGCGCTCCCAAAACTGCAAACCACGGCAGCGAGAATGACTTGAAGAAGGCCAACAGCCTTTTTCGAAACCACTCCTCTTTCGAGTCTGCGAACCAGTAGATCGCCAGGCCAAGTATTCCAGAACCCAGGCAGTCGAAGAAATAGGTGGGGTCCTTTAACGGCGCAGGAATTTCGTTGAGCAATATATCGCGTGTGACGCCACCGCCGATCCCGCCAAAGAAACCCATAATCAGCAGTCCAACGACCGCGTAGCCGCGATTGTGCGACGGATTACGGGCAACAAGCACTCCGTTAAGGGCGTTAATCCCTGCTGAGAACAAATCGACGTTCGGAAAACTTGGCAGATACATTTCCGCTTCCTCCATGACCCGTTTCGGCTGCGCCTCGCATGTCGCGTGACGATCAAAGTTGATTTTCAGTTTGCTGCGAATTCGAACGAGCGACACTACCCCGGGATACAACTGAAGGTGTTCCGTCCGTATCAAGCGCCCCCACTGCCCCGAGAACCCCTTCTCCTTGATCCGTGTCTGATCCAGTGCTCCTGCTCGCAGCCGCCGCTGACTGCCACGGCCAGTGACCTTCGAGTTCTACGACTAACGACCAACTGAGAAACGTCCTCACAACAACCAGCGCGCCAAGGATTTCCAAACCTTGAGCCGTCAGATCCAGCAAAACCGTGCGAATCACATCCGCTGCAACCAAAATCTCAAGCGCCAGCATCAGTGATCGGCCGAGCAGACGCTTATAAGCGCTATATGAAGATGGTGACCGCCGCACCAATTGCAGAACATAGCGCACAAAACCAAAAATGATCGAGACGATGATGATTACTACTGCCAGCGCCTGGATTCCCTCTGACGACAATTCAATCCATTCGCGCATTGTTCCCTGTTCCTATTCACCCAGCTTGTAGTGCGTTTTCGTGTGGCACCACCGCCGACTATCCCTGCAATCAACATCACATGGCGACTGGATGATCTATGAAGCTGTGCCTTCATCCTGATCCGTGCGAAAACCGTGAGATCACTGTCGGGGAGCATAAGAGGCTTGGTCTAATGATCACAACTGTCATATTTGACAGGAACGTTTTCACCGCCGAACTCCTCTCGCAGTTGTGCAAATTGGACACGGCTTCCGGCCGGACCTACGATTTCGAGGGAGCATCCTGTAAGTTCTGCCAGTAGACGCAACGTTGCCTCTGAAAGAGACTTGCCCTGAGTGGAATCACGGCACATGAAGCAGCGCGCAACTTGCAGTGACACTTGAGTGGCCACAATGAGCGCCTTCCAGAGTTTGCGACTTTTAGGCACATTCTGCGTGCTTGCCTTCGGTTCACAACTCCTCATAGCTCAGGAGCCTCCCACTTCACATCGTTTGATGATTGTGAGTGACGAGTCCGTCGATGCTCCTGGGCAAGAGTCTAAGCCGGTGCAGACGCAGGTGTCCGCGGGCGTCGCAGCGTCCGCACAAGCCGAGACAAAACCGAAAGAAGGAAAGAAGAAACGCGAAAAACGGGGATCCTTTGTGATCGCCCCGATTCCAATTTCAAACCCCGCCCTCGGTTCAGGACTAGTGCCCGTAGTTGCCTTCATCTTTCCAATTACCAAAAGCGACAAGGTCTCCCCGCCTTCCGTTGTTGGAACGGGCGGGTTGGTTACGGATAACGGCAGCAGAGCATTTGCATTGGCCGCGCAACTCTATTTCAAGCAGAATCGCTATAAGTCCACTGCCATCTACGCCCGCGGCAATCTTAACTATGACCTCTACGGGTCTGGAGTTAATCAGGGACTGAAGCTGCCTCTGATTCAGACCGGCAGCCTTTTCCATGCGGAATTCTTGCGTCGCATCGCGTGGAAGTTCTTTCTTGGCCCTCGCTTTTTGATAGGAAGCTCGCTCATCACCGTCGCAGAAAACGCCACTCAATTCCCTCATCCTCCGCCGGACATTGGAGCTCAATACGCATCTCACCTCGCTCGGCATTGGCCTGACTCGCGATACCAGCCCCAATCGGTTTTATCCGACCAGCGGGACTTACTTCACTTTCAAGTCCGACTTTTACTCGCCCGTTCTGGGCAGCAAGTACACGCTTCAGTCATACACAGGCTCTTTCAATAAATATTGGAAGATCGGCGAGAGGCAGGTTCTGGCTTACGACGTCTATGGCTGCGCAACCGGCGGAAAACCCCCGTTTTACATGAACTGCATATACGGAAGCGGTAACGAATTGCGAGGATATGTAGCCGGAAAGTACTTTGATCGGTATATGGCCACAACGCAGATTGAGGAGCGGATCGCCCTTCCATTCCGGTTGGGCGTGGTTGGATTCGGGGGCATCGGCGAAGCAATTCCCGGAGGCGACGAATTCTTGTTTCCGACACAACGAATTCCTGCCCGCTGGCGGTGTTGGGTTTAGATTCCTATTGAGCAAGGCTTACCACGTCAACCTTCGTTCCGACTTCGCCTGGGGAAAAGACGGACACACCTTCATCCTCGGGATCGGAGAAGCATTCTAGCTATAATCTGTAAAGTAGCAGCAATAAGAAACAATCTCTACTTCGGTCTCCCCAGCCATGCGTACTGCCACGCAACCGACACGTTTTGGTAGTCGCCGCCAAATTGGATATAAGCGCCATTGTTGTAACTGAATTTCAAAGACTGGCTCCTAGTGATCGGGATCGCGGCAGTAACTCCCAGGCGCGAGTTCTGCTCTTTCGTTAGTGGTTGTTCAAGACCGGCCACGGTTGTGACGCCCCCGGCCCAGAAATTTGCGTCGAACGACACCCAGAGTCTTGGCTTGAAATCGTAACTCAAGTGTCCTTCGAGCGTGGCGATTGGCTTTTTCAATTGTGATCTCGTCCCCGGATAGTAGACATTGCGCGACCAGTAATCGTTATTCTCTGTGAAAAACCACACTCCCGCATACCCATCGAGTACCCACTTCCCCCAGCGCTCGGAATAACCAAACTCGGGCTTGAAGGACCAGCGGTTACTACCCCAGTTGATGAGCTTCGTGGGATCGTATTGCCCCGTGGGAGCTTGCACCTTCAGACTCGCGCCCAGCAGCACCTTCTGCTTCCACTTCACGAATTCGCGCGGTTGCATCGCCGGGCCACCCTTGAGGTTGATCGCCAGGCGATAGATCGAATCCGTGAGACCAGAGCGGTAAAGGTGCAATCCGGCGCCATTCACCGTTCCCTGAAAGTTTCCTTCTGCGTAGGGCACTGCGGCAAGAAAATTAGCCGAGCGGCCAAAGATCCCAAACGAGTGGTAGTAGTTCCCGATGAATAACGTGTATCTCCCCGTTGCGTCGCTGCTGGGAAGCGTGCCGTTGAAATCGATACTGCCATCGTAGAAAGACCAGGTCAGCGTAACAGCGTTCGAGTGGTAAGGCGTGATGAGATAGGCACGGGGCGCAAGGTCCTGCGCTCGAACGCCCCGCTGCGAAAACAACACCAGCAAAGCTGCCGTCACGAGCCAGATGCAATGCTGCTTCCGATATCTTCCGATTTTCATGCCATAGTCTCAATTTCCACTGCATCCGCGATCGGTTCGCCTAGTTCGCATTCAAGGAATGAGAGAGGATGATTAGGTTTTGGGGCTGCACGCTAATCAGGCCGCTGCGCGGGCTGTCGATGTCCGCAATAAGAAAGAACGACAAAGAAACAGCGAGCGGCACTATCAGTAGCAGAAGCGTGTCTCTCCTTCGCTCCCCGTATCCAATCAAAAAATTGGCGCCTAAGGCGATAACTCTCATCAACAGCCATGCCGCAATGGGAATGCGATTCAACCAGGCGGCAGTTGTGTAACCTTGCGAGTTCAAAACATCATTCATGCCAGACATGACAAGAGCGGTGATTGGATTTGGCTGCGCCTCAGATGGACCTCGGATGGTAGACCACAAGTCGTTTTGCAATTGAGCCGTGGTAGCGTTGATCTTCTCCAATTCATCCCTGTCGCGATTCTCATAAAACAAAATCCGCTGATCAAGGTACTTTCTCAGGAAATCTTTCGCCCTTCCAGTATCGGCAGCAGGCAGCACTTCAACTCGGACGTATTCCGTACCAATCGCGTTGGCCTCTGCTTCCTCATAGTTTTTCCGTAGATCGTACCTGCTGATTGCCATCGAAAAAGTGAATCCGATAAGTAGCCCAAGCAGCGTCAAGGTGGCCGCCAGAACTGTGCCAAAGTCCTCCCGCTTTTCATCCTCGAGGGGGTGCATCCTTTGCCCGAACAGAGCACCCAGGTTGGCCGACAACCACATCGTAGTGAAAGTAATCACTAATACGAAACCGGGTTGGTTAATTAGCCGACTCATGAGACCTCTCTTGCATGTGATTGCCTGCGCTACTCACCACCTCAAAATAAAGTCTGTTGTCTTATGCGTAAGTTACAGGTGAAGTGTCTTTCATTGAGGACTCTTTCGGAGTTGCAAGGACCGGGGTGAGATCTCGTCTCACTGGAAGGCCTGCCGCGACCGGACAAACTGACAGCGTCTGAAGGAGCGCCCATCAGCTCATCTGGTCGAAAGTACCTGAACAGCCATCGCTTGCTTTATGGCTTGAGCGTCAGCCGCTGAGTGAGTGCAAAGGTCAGCGCTGACTCTGAAGGAAGTTCAATGTCTCTGTTATTGCCCGATGCTCCAGCACCTATTGCTCCGGCCGTGACGCCCACCAGCGCACCAATCGCTGCTCCCTTTCCTCCGCCGGCCAGTCCTCCGATCGCTGCTCCACCACCCGCGCCGCCCACCATCAACCCGGCAGTCCGTTTGCCTTTGCCCTTGGTCTCCTGGCTCGCGTTATCGGTCACGATGTTGTAGTGTTGCCCGTCCACAATGATCGAGGTAAGGCCCAGCGAGAGAACAGCTCCGCCTTTGAATTTTCCCGCCTTCTTCGCGTCACGAACGATTCCGAAAACCTTCGAACCTTGCGGGATCACCGTGTTTCCGTCGATCGTAATCGGGTGGGCCATGGTCGCCGAGAACGTGCCCCCAGCCTGGCTGGTCTTGGAACTCAATGGCTGCACCAGGCGGACCGTCAATACTGTTCCGGCTGGTACAACAATTGGCTGCGGAGGCGGAGGTGGTGGTGGGGAGCGGGCAGCAGGCGCGGGTTGAACATTCGCCGCTACGGGCGCCGGTGCTGGCGCAACCGTCTGCCGGCAGGCTCGAATCCACAGAGGTTTGGTCGACCACATCGGAAACTCCGGGTTCTTCCTTCGCGATTTCTTGCAGTTTCTTTTCTGCCGTGGGACTCTTGACCTTGCCCGTCAGCGTGACCTTGCCCTCTTTCGCGACAACCGCGACGCTGGAGTCCTTTATTTCGGGATCAGCAGCCACTTTGGTTTGGATGTCGCTCTGTATCTGTTCGTCGGTTGGATGCTTGGAGCAACCAACAAACAGCGCCACCGACAGCACTAGACAAGAATGAAACACCACGCTACCACGCATGAATCTCCTCCGAATGACGTGATACAGTCGTTCGAGTACCACAGTGAAGATTAAGAAACCGCTCGTCAAGCTCGATACTGTCAAAATTGACAGGAACACCTCGCAAATGTGAAGCAATTAATGCGGCTTGCTGATTCCGGAACTCGATTTGGTCGCATAAAGCCGTAAACAATTACATCTTGCATACTGGCAAAATTAACAGGTAGGCGGATGTGCCGAGCGGGTATATCCTGCCGGATCGAATCTACTGAGTGCGCTCCCTCTTCCCGTTCACGACAGTGCATCCACCAACGTAGGCAACTTGCATGCTAAGGGGTCATGCCATGTTCGAAAAATACCGCCCGAGAATCATCATCGCTGACGATCACACATTGATCGCCGAGGCGTGCAAGCAACTTCTGGAAACTGAATTTGAAGTTGTTGCGATTGTTAACAACGGTCAAGCACTCATCGATTCCGTTTGCAGGCTGAATCCCGACGTTGCCCTGGTTGACATCTCCATGCCTCTGCTCAACGGCTTGGACGCGTGCGAACACATTCGAAGCGTCAAGCGAACGGTCAAAGTTATCTTTCTCACCATGAACGCCGACCGCGCGATGGCGGCCGAGGCGTTTCGGCGCGGTGCATTTGGATTCCTGCCAAAGACCGCGGCGGCTGCAGAGTTACCCATCGCGATCCGAACGGTGATCGAAGGGAAGCCCTACATCTCTCCCCTCATTGCGGGAGATTCCTTTGACCTGAAAACTGAGTATCGAGGGAACAAATGGAATGCCGGGCCTGCTGACGACCCGGCAAAAGCAAGTGGTGCAGTTGCTGGCGGAAGGAAAGTCGATGAAAGAAGTTGCCTCCGACTTGACCCTGACCCCTAGAACCGTCGCCTTTCACAAGTACCGCGTCATGGAGATTCTCCGTCTGAAAAACAACGCGGAACTGGTGCAGTACGCGATGAAGGAACGCATGGTCGCATCCAAGTAATCCTTCCTGCTCGCTTCCCTGACACATCGGCTCCTCCTGTCCTCGAAAACTCTCGCCCTCTCATATGCAAAGCGAAACAGGCGCTCATCGATTCAGAGCCTGTCTCGCTCCTTTCAATTCTGACTTCACCAGACATCAGCGTCCGCTTCAATGCTGAATGCTCAGCCCGTCTTCAAACCTAATCCTTCCCCTCAGTTCACTGTGCGGGGGGCCGCGTTGCCGGTCGGCTGTTTTGGCGTCGCCGGTTTCGCGTTGCGGCTCGTTGCGTCGGAGCGGGTTTCGGCTGAGCGGGTCTTGGTTGCGCTGGCCTTGGTTGAGGTGCGGGCTTTGGCTGCTGAGGCGCGGGTTTCGGTTGGGGCTGTTGGCCGTGGTTGAGGACTGGGCCTTGGTTGCTGAGGCGTGGGTTTCGGTTGAGGCGTCGGCCTTGGTTGAGGAGCGGGCTTGGTCGTGGCGGCCGACTCGGATTGGGCTTGGCAATCGGTTGAGTGGGTGTACCCGGCCTTGGTTGTTGCACCGGCGGTCGGCCAGCACCGGGACGATTGGGGGGAGGGTTATATCCCGGCCTGTGGTTTGGTCCCCAGGGTGGACGATTGGCTGGAAGTTCACCGGGCGTCGGCGGACGATAATTTGGTGGACGATAGTGCCAATTGCCACCGTATCCCGGGCGACTGTTATAAGGAATCGGTCGCGGGCGATACCACACGTGCGGCGGACGATAAGGATTTCCCCATCCGACCCAGACGGTGTGATTGTAGTAGCACCGGTGCGATGTCCAATTCCATCCCCATCCCATCCATCCCCACGGCCTGCTAACCATCAAAATTCCGAGCGGAATCGGGGGTCCGTAACTCACGACCACGACATTGGTTGGAGGCCTGACATAAACGACGGTGGGGTTGTAAACCGGCACATAAACGACTTGCGGATTTGCGGGCTGAATTACATAGATCGGCTGGCCTGCCGACTGCTGCACCTGCGACTTGCTGTTGCTGATTGCTTTGCAAATTCCCTGCGGCGTACGCCTGTGCGCGCAATCTCTGAATCGACGCACTCACTGCTCCCTGATCGGCGGAAAATGCCTGCCCGATGGCGGCGAAGTCGTCAATGTTCTCCGCCATCATATTGAGCACGTCCGGAAAATTCACCAGTGCAATAAATGCCGCATCAAAACCCTGCTCCTCTGCCGCATTGGTAAGTGCCGCGCCCTGCAGCCCCTGATTCTGCTGCAGCCAGTTCGAGACATCCAGAATCTCCTGAGGATTGGTTGAGGCCGTTGTAATCTGCGCCAGCAAAGAATCAGGGTAAAGTGCAATGGGCGCCAGCAACTGATCCAGTTGCTGCGCCGTCGGAATTGGGGCTTGCGCTGAAAGGAAGCATCCATATCCGTGGCAGACCAACAGTGCAATGAGAACAACTACTACTTTCGCTAAGCTCGGATTCGATCGCATTGAACGCCTCGTCATATTGGTTTGCGTATCCCTTGAGAAAGAGCTATCGTCAACCCGCTAGTGATTCCGCTTGATCCGGGCAACACGATAGTAAACCCCAAGGATTCAATACGGCCATTCATGTCAGCAAGAGCTTGCATGCATTACACGACGGCGGCCTGATCAAGACTGCAACGGAAAGAATACCTTTCATCAAGCGCGTTTATCGCGTCCGCGCAGCCTGATCCGAAATCGGCACTAGGTCCCTTTAAGGCTGGGACTGTTATTTATGACAGTTGCGAGTTAAGCGGCTTCTCGTTAATTTCCTCTTAATCGTCGCAACATCCGAATGGGATCTCTCGGAAGACGATACTTGCTCACCAATCCACCAGAAGGCAACTTCTTGAGGAGTGCGAAGACAACCTCAATTTTTTTCGAGCGGTGCTTACTCGTTGCCGGAGTGGTGCTTTTGGCCATCTGGTTGGTAGCTTTGCTCCATGGGGAGATTTTTTCCCGATTTGCATTGTGGCACTTTGAGAACGCGCAGGCTGCCGCGATGCAAAATGACGTTTCGAAATCAGCCGATCCGAATCGAAATGTCGATTTCAGTCTCTGGGCGGCGAAGCGCATTCAGGCATACAAGAGCAGCCTGCTGAATGCATCGAGGCCTTCCCCTGGCGGTGATCGAGATCGCCAAGTCAAAATCCGGGCTCCGGTCTTTAACGGGACGGATGATCTGACGCTGAACCGGGGAGTTGGACGAATCGTTGGTACTGCGATGCCGGGAGACTGAGGGCAACGTTGGAATCGCCGGGCACCGCGACGGGTTCTTCAGAGGGCTGAAAGACATTTCGGTTGGAGACGAGATTGATCTGCTTATGACAACGGAGAGAGCCACTTACGTCGTAGATCAAATCGAGATTGTCAGTCCCGCTGATGTTCGAGTGCTGGGCCCCCGCAGCATGTCTTCTCTCACCTTGGTTACTTGCTATCCGTTCTATTTCGTGGGCGATGCACCGCAACGCTTCATTGTCCACGCCTCCATCGCGTCTCGTCGGCCGCTTGTCGGCTCAGGAAATCAACCCACAACCACTTCCGCAGGCTCGGGAAAAAACAACAAGGAGAATTCGCAATGAAAGCAAAATTCACACCTCTACACAGTTTGCTGGCTGTGGCGGCAGGCATGATTTTCTTGGCCTCCTCTGCGGCCGTCAACGCGCAGGTCGAAACTTCTACTTCAACAACAAGCGGGGCTCCAACCCACGACGTCAAGGTCGAAAAGGGAACGGTGGTCATGGTTTCCGGAAATGACCTATACGTGAAGGACTCAGCTGGCCAGATTCGGCATTTCCCGAATGTCCCAGAGAGTGCCCGCGTCACAGTCGCCGGTCAGCAACTCGGCATTCACGACCTGAAGCCGGGAATGACAATCGAACGCACCACGATTACGACCACGACACCAAAGATGATCACAACCACGCAAACCGTGACCGGCAAGGTCTGGCACGTCAATCCGCCGTTGAGCGTAATTCTCACCCTCGAGAACAACACAAACCAGGAATTCAAGATTCCCAAAGGCCAGAAGTTTGATGTCAACGGCCAGATGGTGGACGCCTGGGGTTTGAAGAAGGGCATGACTGTATCCGCGACTAAGGTCGTCGAAGTTCCGGAAACAGTGGTTACGCAGAAGAAAATCCTGGCTGGGCAAATGCCTCCTCCTCCTCCTCCTGCTCCGAATCAGCCGATCCTGATCGTCGTGGCGGAGCCGGTTCCAGTTCCAGTTCCCGTAGCCCAGGAAGCAGCGGCTGCACCTGCTCCGAGTCTTCCCAAAACAGGCAGTTCATTGCCCTTGGTTGGTCTCATGGGCTTGTTGTTGTTGGGCGCTTCGTTCGGTCTGCGCTCTTTCCGCCGGTCGTAAATGCCGTCGGTTTCATCTCCGAGAGGGGCTCGCCTTCAGCAGAAGGTGACCCCCTCCCTGAGACGGAGTTCTGGCGCCCTCCCCGCGGATCGCTCTCCAGTTCTACCTCCCATTAGGCCGGCCGAACAAGCCGTCTACTCGCAGCGAATAGCCGCCATCGGCTCGATCCTCGCCGCGCGCATTGCGGGCAGCAATGACGCCGCGCTCGCAATAATCGCGAGAACCACGATTGCGCCTGCGAAGACCCATGGATCGCGGGTAGACGTGCTGTAAAGGAAACTCGTTAGCGCGCGCGACGCCAGCAGCGCAGCAAACAACCCAGCCGCAGTGCCGATCAGGGCCACGGCCGCGTTCTGCGCAAACACCATGCGGGCCACCTGCGTTCGCCGTGCGCCCAGAGCCATGCGAATTCCAATTTCGCTTGTACGCCGCGCCGTGGCATAGGCCAGTGTTCCATAGAGCCCAATCGCGGTAACAACCAAAGCGCAAACTCCGAAAAATACCGCAAGCATGGCCATCATGCGCTCCGCACTGAGTGAATTTCGGATCATCTCCTCCATCGAGGTCATGACAGGCGCTGGAATTGACGGATCCGCCTGATTCACCAGTGCCCGTGCCGCACTCGCCAACGGGGCCGCAGGCCCGTCAATCCTGACGACCGCGGTATACGAACTTGCGCGACGTGCTTCGTCATCCTCCTGTGTCATCGACAAATATCCGGTTGGCGGAGGCGTGGAACGCATGTCCTCGTACTTTGCATCGCCAGCCACGCCGATCACCTGGTATTGGACGGTCTTATCTCCCTCGTTCTTCTTCACAAACTGTCCGAGCGGATTTTGGTCGGGAAACAGAATCCGCGCAGCAGTTTGATTGAGAATGATCTTGGGCCCAGAAGATGCTGTGTCAGTCCAGCGGAATTCGCGGCCATCAAAAAGGGGGATGCGCATGGTTTTAAAGTAGTCGGGCGCGACACTGTTCTCATATACGTCGAGGCTTTTGCCGCCGGCAACCGAGAATTCCTGGTCCCATTGCATACCTGAAATCGGAACCATCAGGGCGAAGCTCACGCTCTTCACGCCCGGTTGGTGTGCAAGACCCTCGCCCAGTTGGCGGTAGAACTGCATTAAGGCGTTGCCCTTCCTCTGTTGCTGATCCATACTCAATGCGATGTTCTGGATGCCATGGGGATCAAAACCGGAACCGGATGTATAAAGCCGCACGAGGCTCGAGGCAAGAAGACCCGCGCCCACCACAAGCATCAGCGCAAGCGCAACCTCCGACGCCATGATCGCGCGCGCCAGCAATCCCTGCCGCTCGTGCGCACGCGTGGAGTGCTGGCCATTCTTCATCTGTTCATTCAAAGTTCTGGAAGTCGCCTGAAACGCGGGGACCAACCCGACGAGCAGGGTCGCCAGCGTTGCCGCTACTGCCGCAAAAGCAAAGACGCGAAAATCAAGCGACGTATCGACATGCATTTCGGCTTGCCCACCCAACAAGATGGAAGACAGTGTCTGGCTGACAATCGGCGCGAACGCCAGACCTGCCACGGTCCCGATAATCGCGATCAACAGGCTTTCCACCAGCAGTTGTTGCAGTAACCGCCGACGCGTTGCTCCCATCGCGAACCGTGTGGCCAATTCCTTCTGCCGAGCCGCCCCCTTCGCCATCAACAGGCTGGCCAGGTTCAGGCACGCGAGAAGCAGAATGCCGCCACACATGGCGAATACCGCCATGAGAGGCTTGCGAAAGAAAAGACGGACGTAGGTGAAACCGGTCGAACCCGATTCGACCTCGAACGCGAAATGTTTCTTTTCCTGCGCTGCTATCCAATTTGCATCCGGTATAACCTCGTGAAGAATCGCAGTGCTGCTCGCCCCAACCTGCGCTTTTGCCTCTTCGAGTGTCGTTTGAGGCTTCAATCGCCCCATTACCGTAAGCCACCACGCGTGAAACCCTGCATCGGTCATGCTGCGCGCGCCACTCATCGCCGGCTCCGCTGCAAGCGGCGCAAACAGTTCTGGCCGCTGCAACGGATCGGCACCTATAAACGTCTTAGGCATGACGCCTGCAACGGTGAACAACACGTTGTTGATCTGCAGCTTCTGTCCGACCACATCAGGCCGCCGATTGAACCAGCTTTGCCAAAAGCCTTCGCTGATCACTACGGCGAACCCCTGGGGGTTCCCTCCCTTGCTGTCGTCCACCGCGCTTAGAGTCCGTCCCAGCAGCGGCGCCGTTTGCAACGCGGGAAAGAATCCTCCACTCACCAGTTGTCCGCTCACGTTTTCAGTGCCGCTGTTTCCCCTCACCTGCATGGTCATATGGCTGAACGCAAACAGTTGTGAGAAGACTTGTTGACGACGCTCCAACCCCCGGAAGAGCGGGTCCGAAAAACTGTACAACAACCGCGGTCCGCCCCTCTCAATACCTAAAACACATAGTCGATTGCTAGCCGGAACGGGTAAGGGCCGCAAAAGAAGGCCATTGATCATGGAAAAGACAGTCGTGTTCGCTCCCACGCCGAGCGCCAGCGTGAGAATCGCAACCATTGAGAATCCCGGCGACTTACGCAACACCCGTGCGGAGTAGCCGAGATCCCGCGCAAAGTTCTCGAGCGACCGAAATTGCCAGATTTCGCGCAATCTCTCATGCCAGCGATCGGAATTACCGAACTGCCGCCGCGTGGCAACTTCGACCAAACCTTGTGGTGTGCCCTGACGTAACAGTTTTTCCTTCAGCATCGCCTCGTGAAATGCAAGTTCATCGGCCATGTCGCGGTTGAGACGCCGTCTGAAGAAGAGAGCCTTCACGCGGAGAAGGAATTCATCGAAATGTCCAGCCATGGTTCAACCTCGGATACCGCTAATAAGCCTGCATCACAAATGCCACCGCGGTAGAAAGGCGCGCCCATCGCTGCGATTCACCTTGTAACCGCTTGTGGCCGTCGCTGGTGAGTTCGTAATACTTGGCTCGGCGATTGTTTTCTGAAATCCCCCACTTGGCCTTCAAAAGACCGCGAAGTTCCATGCGATGAAGCGCAGGGTAAAGTGCGCCCTCCTCGACTCTTAAAACCTGGTGTGAGGTCTGCTGAATCCACTCCGCAACTGCGTAGCCATGCCGCGGTCCACGGTTAAGGGCTTTCAGAATGAGCATCTCCAGCGTCCCCTGGATCAGGTCGCCGGAATCGAGAGCTTCTTCCATAATCATCTTAGGGGAATGATTACATCGAATGAGAGCGAGCGTCAAGCGCATCGGCTTGCACGAGCTTCAAGGTCGTCCAGTCAGCAACCGGCAAAACGCTCGGGGTCTTTTCTGAAAGGATTCTGCAGATAAATGAGAGAAGCCGCGGGCAGTGCGCCCAGGCGGCGTGAAATGGACAAGGAAAACATGAAGGCATTTTTGCCTGCGACACCGGTGCGTGGCGTTGCCCATGCCTCAACGTTCTCCAGAAATCCGCTCCGGTCGTTACGCCGTTACGAAGCGCGCTCCCACGCATCGGCGCTTGGCTCCGCGAGGGGAAGTCCTTTCAGAAACTCGGCCAGCTTGGTCAGATCCAGGCGCGGTACGGCCGCACGGGCTTCGGCGGCGCGTTTTTCTTCATTTTTAGGCGGCAGAAACGTGAATGCGACACCGTCCGTTCCAGTTCGAACCACCGTGGAGTAGACCGTGAGCGTTTGTCGGTCCGCTGCAATATCTGTGCGCTCCAGTGTTACAGGAAACGCTGAGCCGGGAATCCATCGCTCCTCGGTAATCATGTAAAAGCCGGTAACACTGATATCGCCGATCTTGTACTCCTGTGAAGAGCGAAACTGCCCGAGATAAGCAATCACCGGTGGTGACTTACGACGATTTGCTACGCGCTTATCTGGAACGATCCATTTCATCAGCCGCTTCATCAGCGACTCTTTCGCGCGGGACTCGGTCATGTTTCCCTCCAACCGGGGATTCGAGAAATGTTATGACAGTAATCTTGCCAAGGCATCTTGACGCTTCGATTTCGTCCGCTCGGGCCCTCGCTTTGTTCTCGCTGGTCGCGCCAGTGCCAAGAGGGCCAATTGCTGAACATACATCCCAAACCCGGTTAGATGAATCGAGCCAGCGAGAATCTGTCGGTGGCCTGTGCTGGTTGAACGTCATGGCTATGAGGGTCAAGCGACTCCGGCATCACAAACTGCGCAGCCACACCATCCGAGCCTCGCCGCACGATCTTTGCAAGCACCGCAATTGACTGCTTCCGCTCGCCCTTGGCGCACGGCTTTTGCAGGGTCATCTGGATCATCGTTTCCGGCATCCAGCGATCGTCAGTGAGCAGGTAAATGCCGGTCATGCTGATGTCTGCGACATCATGCGGCTTCGGCGCTCCTCCGGTGTAATAGTGAGCGACCATGCCCGGCACGTAACGCCGATAGGCCTTTCGCCGATCGCTGCTGGTCGGAGCCACGGGGTTGAGCCACCGCTTGAATCGCATCCCCAGGCTGAGTGGCTGCTCCTTGGTTTTCCCGTTCGCATTCGGCTGCTGCGTCGAAACCTTTGGCTTTGACTCCTGCTCCGTGCTGCCATTGACAGGCGAAGGCTGAGGAAACGAACGCCTGGTCGGTGGAAACGAAGCAGGCTTTTTCTTGTCGACTGGCTGCTTCGAGGCAGCCGTCTTCGCCGACGCTGCAGCCCCGAAGTCCACGATGGCATTAGGCTCCGCCGGATTCTTCTGCACCGCTTCCACTATGTGCGCAATGCCATTCGTGTCCGCTGCGGCAACAATCGGTGTCTCTGTCTTGCCTGGAACGGCCACGGCAGCCTTTTTCACACTCACCAGTGGCTGCATTGAAACCTTTTCGACAGCCGCCAAATCAGGCTCGGGCTCATTCTCCTGCGAGGATACCGCAACGCTGGAAAGAAGCGGGACATTCGCAGAGACCTCTAAATCTTCGGCGAGTGTCTTTGATTCCTTTGCCTCCGTCATCGCCGACCCCGTGTCGGCCTCAGTCCTGCCTGCGGATGCGGCCGGCCGTTCCGCGAGAGGCATGCTCGCCTGCCACAACCCGTACTTCCCAATCGTGAAAGTTGTCGCAAGGGGTAGCTGAGCGATACGTGTCGAACCAGAAAACTCCGCCGATGCCGGCGCTGGCGCCCAACCATTCGCGTGAGCAGGCTTCGGCTTCGAACCCGCCCCCAACCCGTTCTTTGCAGTTTCAGAATGCACAGCGGAGGCGATATCCCAGCGTCTCGCCGGCGATTCCGGTTTTCGTTCTTCCGGCGACTTCAGCTTTCTTTCCGGCGGGGCATCTGGTACTTGCTCACCAGGTGTCACCCCTCCAACGCTCTGCTGCGTGGCCTCCACCGGTTCATCCGCCTCAGGAGACGACTTGGATTCGCTCGCTGTTTCCGGCAAGGGCGATAAGGGAAGAACCGAAGCAGGCGACGGCGAGGTAGCGCCATTCGCTTCAATCGCCCCGTTGCGCGCGATCCAGCCAGAAGCCGATAAGGGCGAATCCATCCAGATCGAGAAGAGATCCTCGACGCCTCGGTGCTGCCCGTTGATGGATGGCGCCTGTTGGCTTGGCGGTCTCTCCAGAACCACTTCCGTGATCGAAATGACCGGCGACTCCCCCCCCGTCCGGCCCTCCCCATCATCGACTGAAGACTTTGCCGCAACCTCAGGAATCTCTGGCGACACGGACGACTCGAGTGCCGTAGCCGATACCGCGTTTTCGGGCACTGAGGTCGCAGCTGCTGAGACCTGCTCTCCGAATAGGGCTCTCCCCGATTCCGACGATACCGCGTGGCCGTTTTCGGCAGACTTTGACTCAAGGTGCTCGCCACTGTGGGACTTCCCGTTCAACGCAATTGGTTCGGTCGGCAGCGCATCTGTGGGCCCAATCTCCCGCTCTACTTCCTCTTTGAGGCCAATGATCAGGCGATCGCCCTGCGCGGTTTGCGTGGCGTGCAGGGTCTGATGCGCCAACAAGAGCGCGCTCACGACCTCCCGGCGAAACGGCGGAAATTCGACCCCGGGCAGGACTTCCACCGCAGCCACAACCCGGTTATGCCTGTCCAGATAGAGCAGATCAAACGGGAAAAGTCGCGGCACCGCCGGCGCGGCATAGAGCGGAGACAGCCAGAGACCCGATACCGCATCCAACCCGAGTCCGCCCACCAACACCTTCAGCATCTTTAAAGGCTCGTTCGCGCTGTCGGCGACGGTCACCTTTGAGCTGAGGAAAACTCCCCGGGCAAGGTTGTACACACAAAAGACTCTGGTATCCATAGGTCCACGGTCTTAGGGAAGGCGGTCTGGTACCCCGCCTGCGTTCGCCCTTCTCTCGTTTTCGGCTCCCTTGGTCGGAAACCAGTCGTAGCAAAGGATCTTCTCAATTTCAAGAGCGAAATTCAATCGGAACCTGCGAAAATCCACCGGCTCATTGCCCGAACGCCAGGACTTTGCAGCTCATTGGAGGGTTAAAGCATTGATTCAAAACAGAAAACGCCCCGCCCGTCCGAAACCAGCGCCCGCTGCATCTTTTCGCCGATCTGGCTCTCCATGCAAAAACCAACCAACCGTTCAGGCTGTCTTAGAGAGCCGCTGGGGTGCTTAAAAAGAGTGACTTCTCTGTAGGCATAGGCGGCTCCGTAATCGCTCTTGATTGCCCCTTGAATCCGGTGATACTATTCGGCTTCCCCGGCCCCAATTGAACAAGGAGACGATTCTTATGAAGCGTATGAGCGTACTTTGTGTCCTGTTGTTGATGGGAGTGTCGTTGGTGTACGCGGCTGATTCGAAGTCGGACGAAGCCGCTATTCGGACGTTGATATTAAGCAATCAGGGCAAGCCCACTAATGACGCCGTCTTCTGGAGTGGCGCCCTCAAGCGGCCAGTCATCGGGCATCAAAAGGGGGATGAGTTCCCCGGTCATGAATTAAGCAAGCGAAGCAATATGAAGTTTCAGACAGATATCCAGCGCATCGATGTGGCCGCATCTGGAGACCTCGCTTACGAGTTTTCATACGAGACTCTCGAATTCGATCAGGCCGGGTCACCCCCGAAACACATTGCGTTCAAAACAGGTTTGCTGCGGGTCTGGAAAAGGGTGAATGGAGACTGGAAAATCGCAGCCGTCTTCGTGCGTCCCCTTGACACTCCGTTTAGCGACGCAGCCGAAACTGCCTCGAAGTAAACTGAACGCCGGTCCAAACAGCTATCAGGAGACTTGGTTGGAACCGACAGTGGTCGAAGGCCTTGCTACTATTCCGAAATGGCGGTCCAGGCGCTTTGAGCAAGATAAGCGAAGTCAGCCGGACGCGTCTGGGGGCACGTCCGGCTCACATCGAGGGGGGAAAAATTGGGTGCGAAAACTGAACTTCTATAGAACTGTGAGGCGGGTAACAACTGTGCAGTAGGGCAGGTGGGTCGTTCTCTTCACGTGGTTGCCTTCTTCGACCTGCTCCGCCATTCCAATCTCGGGCTTCAGGACCTCCATGAGCTTCTCGACACGGTTTTTCTGAGCGCACAACTGCTCGAACGATCTCAGGATTTTGCGCAGCTCCGAAGACGCCTCATCGTAAGCGAATCGGTAAACGTCTTTATGAACGTTCTCTCTCATAGAAGTTCTCCACGATTGAGAGTCTAGCTACTTATCCCCAACAGGGCATCGCACGATCGTGGTAACAAAAGTACAACTTCCTTCGTGCTCTTCTCACCCGTCAGAGCAATCTGAAGTGATTCCAATCACAGATAAATGAGCGCTTTAGCCGTCGACACAAGCCAACCACGTCCTTCGCGGCGCCGATCTGAACGAGCATGATCGGTTACTCGTTTGCCTGTCCTGAGCTTCAATTCGCCAGTTCGCCTTCCCGTATCCGTCGCCAGCAATCCGCCACCCGGAACCCATCTGATCCGTCAATCGGCAGCATGTTGGCAAGCACACAGCACAAATTGGCCAGGCTGAACATGGGAAACCACGGCTCGACTGCAATGAACAGCAGATTCACTGACGGACCAGCCAGCGCGATCATCAGGTTCTGATTCAAAGTTCCCTGTTCACGAACCGTAAAGAGACCCTTCTTCCACCTGATTCCGATCCGTTTTACGCGCACACCCAATGCCGCTGCTGCCGCAAGATGCCCACATTCGTGTAAGACCATCGCCAGGACACCCAGGCCAAACCCAAAAAGCACGGGTTGAAACCAACGCAGCCAGATCCAGTGCATGAGCAATCCCCTTTACCAAACTCAACCAACGCACCTCGATTTTCGCCTCAACCGCACTCGCGCCGGCGTGGGGAAGCGGAGAAATCAAACTGCCGATTGCCAATCAGGGAATGCCGCGCTGCCATGTCCCGATTCGGAACAACTCAAGAAAAGCCCCGGCAGGGGTGGCTGCCGGGGCTTACGAGTTGTCAGCGCGATGGTAGGTGTTCGATCTTTCTACGATCTATAAGAAGGGATCTAACCCTGCTTACGACACCGAGGTTGAGTGCTTCTTGGGGTTGATTTCAATTTCATTTACGACCTGCTGGACATTCGGCACTTTCTTGGCGAGATCTTCGGCTTCCTTCTTCTGCTTGGCTGTCTTCACCGTGCCCTTCAGCACAAGCGTGCCATTCTTCGCCGCACCACTGATGCTCTGATCGTTCAGGTTGGCCTCGGACTTGATCATTGCCTTGAAGTTGTCCTCAATGGCGCTATCGAGGTTTGAAGCTACTGAGCCGGCTTCGTTGGCGCCCGGGGGCCGCACACCAATCTCATTCGCGATCGTGTAATCCGGCGCCGCCTGCTTTGCCGCATTTTCAGCCTGGCTCTTCAACTCCTGGGAATCCACATCGCCTTTGAGCGTCATGACGCCTTTATCCCGGTCCTGCGAGACGCTGACTGCGCTCAGGTTGCTGTTCTTGAGTGAATCATTGACCGCTGCTTTCTCGTCGGGGTGAGCCGGCTTATTGCATCCTGCTACAACCATGGCGCCAGCCAGAATGCTGGCCGAACTGAGCAGGAACTTGTATCGGATATTTGTAAATCTCATATATTTCCTCTCCTGGAACGAACGCACAATTTAGTACTGCAGGTCAGATGTGAAGCAAAGTCACGCGGGTTGCACTTTGGCAATTTGACCGCAGCCTGCTTGCAACCCTCCAGCACCTTCCAGATGCAGCTTTTGAGGGCTGTTCTCCGTCGTTTTGGCGGTGAAAACCGCGCTCGAACACATACTTTTGTCCGACGCTCAGGAGTGATTGCGATCACAGTCCGGAATCGGTGAGCGAGAGAACATATTGCGGGCTTCCGAGGATCTCTCTGATGCCCAAACTTCGAGAACGCATTGACATTGTTAAGTGAAATAGTCCGGAGACGAAACATTGTGAGCTGGCAGCAGGATTACCGCGGCAAGTGCATGAGTGCCGCCCAGGCAGTCAAATCAGTGCACTCCGGAGATCGAGTTTGGGTTCAGCCAAGCTGCGGCACGCCGAAGCCGCTCATCGATGCACTGGTCGCACGCGCGCCGGAGCTCATTGACGTCGAGCTAGTGCACATGAAGACCCTCGGCGAGGCCGAATACACAAAACCCGAGTACGAAGGCCACTTTCGCCATCGCGGTCTCTTTCTCGGTGAAAACGTGCGCGAGGCGGTCGCCGCGGGCCGCGCCGACTACACGCCGATATTCCTGAGCGAAATTGAATCCCTCTTCGAAACCGGAGCTCTCCCGCTCGATGTCGTGCTGATGCAGGTAACGCCGCCCGACGCTCATGGATTCGTGAGTCTCAGCACCACGGTCGACTGCACCATGACCGCGGCCCGATGCGCAAAAACCGTGATCGCCGAGGTAAACGACCGTGCCCCGCGCACGCATGGCGACACCTCCATTCACGTCAGCCGGATTTCTGCATTCGTTCTCACATCGCGGCCGCTGCTTGAGCTCCGCACCGAGCCCATCACTGAGATGCACATGAGCGTAGCTCGCAACGTGGCCTCGCTCATTCCCGATGGCGCAACGCTTCAACCCGGAATCGGCGGCATCTCCGAGGCCGTATTGCATTGCCTCCACGACAAGCACGACCTCGGAATTCACACCGAAATGTGCCCCGATGGCGTCGTCGACCTGATGGAAGCCGGAGTAATCAACGGAGCTCGCAAATCGCTGCACCGCGGAAAGGCAGTCGCGGCCTTCGTTCTCGGCACGCAGAAGCTGTTCGACTACATCGACAACAATCCCAGCTTCGAATTCCGTTCCATCTCTTACGTCAACGACCCATTCGTCGTCGCGCAGAACGATCGCATGGTTGCCATCAACTCCGCGCTTCAAATCGATTTGACCGGTCAAGTGTGCGCCGACTCACTCGGCACCACGCCCTACAGTGGCTGCGGCGGACAGCTCGATTTCATTCGCGGCGCCGCTCGCTCGCGCGGAGGAATCCCAATCATCGCACTGCCTTCCACCGCCTGCCGTCAGGCCGTATCCCGCATTGTGCCGGTTTTAGAGCCGGGCGCAGGCGTTGTGACCTCGCGCGCAGACGTCCACTACGTCGTGACCGAACATGGAATTGCATACCTGCACGGCAAAACGCTCAGGGAGCGCGCCGAAGCGCTCATCGGCATTTCCGATCCGCGTTTCCAGCAGGAACTTGAAGACTTTGCGATACGTGCGCACTACCTGGAACGCAAAGTCCCCACATATGCGTAAGCCAGCAATCAGTATGAGGAGCGAACTATGACATTCGCGGAGAAAACGGCTACGGTCAAGCGAGATCGAGGCCTCCTGCGCGTAGATGCAAATGAGTGCAAGGGGTGCGGACTATGCATCGAGGCATGCCCGCCCAAGGCAATTCATCTCAGCGAGCAGCTCAATCACTACGGCTACCGCACCGCGACCTACAACGGATCCGGCTGCACCGGTTGCGGAATCTGCTTCATGGCCTGCCCCGAGCCAGGCGCCATCACGGTTCTCCGTCTACGCAGCGGCGCAGCCATGCAGCATCAGGAGGCACTCGCATGCGCAAGCAACTGATGAAAGGCAACGAAGCGATTGTGAGAAGCGCGATTCTCTCTGGTTGCCGCGGTTTCTACGGCTATCCGATTACGCCGGCCAGTGAGATTACAGAAGCTGCAGCGCTCTACATGCCGCAGGTTGGCGGAGTCTTCCTGCAGGCCGAAAGCGAAGTGGCCGCCATCAACATGCTCTACGGCGCCTCTTCTGCCGGCGTTCGTTGCATGACGGCATCCAGCGGTCCCGGCATCAGCCTCATGCAGGAGGGCATCAGCTATATGGCTGGCGCCGAGCTGCCCTGCGTCATCGCCGACATCACCCGCGGCGGTCCCGGCCTCGGCAACATCGCCTCTGAGCAGAGCGATTATCACCAGGTCGTCAAGGGCGGAGGAAACGGCAACTACCGCACCATCGTACTCGCGCCTCACTCCGTACAGGAGATGGCCGACCTCACCACCCTCGCCTTCGAACTCGCCGATCGCTATCGCACTCCCGTTGTCATTCTCGCCGACGGCTTCGTGGGCCAGATGATGGAGCCGGTCGAATTCGCAGACAAAGCGATTCTGCCATCGATTCCCGAGTGGGCAGTTGCCGGAACCGCCGAATCGCGCGTCAACATGATCACCTCCCTGCACATGGGCACCGATGACCTCGAAGCGCACAACAACGCCCTTGAAGCAAAGTACCGCCGCGCCGAGAAGCGTGAAACCCGTGCAGAACACTGGTACACCGAAGACGCCGACATCGTTCTTGTCGGATACGGCATCATCGGCCGCATCCTCAAGGCCGTCGTTGCAGACGCTCGCGCCGGAGGAATAAAAGTCGGCCTGTTACGTCCAATCACGCTGTACCCGTTCCCCACAGCGGATTTCCAGCGCCTCGCCCAGCGCGCCCATTCCTTCGTCGTCGTTGAAATGAGCAACGGTCAGCTCGTCGAAGATGTTCGCCTCGCCTTGAACGGCTCACGTCCAGTCGAATTCCTCAATCGAATGGGTGGCAATGTGCCATCGCACGAAGAGGTCCTTAAATTTGTTCTGGCTCATGCGCAGGCTTGCGCGGAAAAGGAGCAGATGGCCCATGTCTAATCTGGAATCCGATTACGAAGTCGTACATGCCAAGCCAAAGGTCTTCTACGAGACCTACGAGCGCAAGGAAGAGCTCCAGCACCAGACACACTACTGTCCCGGCTGCGGTCACGGCATCGTGCACAAGATGCTGGCCACCGCCATCGATCAGCTCGGCATACAGAATCAGACTGTCCTCATCAGCCCCGTCGGCTGCTCCGTCTTCGCTTACAACTACTTCGACGTTGGCAATATCCAGGCAGCGCACGGTCGCGCGCCGGCAGTTGCAACAGCGGCGAAGCGCAGCCATCCGCACAGCATCGTCATCAGCTACCAGGGCGACGGCGATCTCTCCGCCATCGGTTCCGCGGAAATTCTGCATGCCGCCAATCGCGGCGAAAACATCACCGTCATCTTCGTCAACAACGCCATCTACAGCATGACGGGCGGCCAGGCTGCGCCCACAACGTTGATCGGACAGAAGAGCACCACCACTCCACTCGGCCGCACCACCGCGAACGAAGGCTATCCGCTCCGCATGAGTGAACTGCTCGCGACCCTCGACGCTCCGGTCTACATTGAGCGCGTCGGCCTCGGCGACAACAAGCAGATCGCACAAGCCTCGCGGGCCATCCGCAGGGCCGTCGAAAACCAGGTGCGCGGCCTCGGATTCTCAATGATCGAAGTCCTCTCCCCCTGCCCCACAATCTGGAAGATGTCTGCCGTCGAGTCGCAGCGCTGGATCCGCGAAGTGATGGAGAAGACCTATCCTCTCGGCGTCGTTTGCGACCGCACCAAGGATCGCGAGCCGCGCGTCGCCGCGAACCCTGCTCCGCGTCTCGAAGAAATCCCGGCAATCCTCGGAATCGTCCATGATGATCAGCTCGCCGCTCCTGTGGTGCGAGTCGAAACAAATCACGTTGACCTTCACGTCCGCGTTGCAGGCTTCGGCGGACAGGGCGTGTTGCTGCTCGGCGAAGTGCTGGCGGAAGCGGGACTCGACGCGGGGCTCGAAGTTTCGTGGCTGCCGTCGTACGGGCCTGAGATGCGCTCCGGTACTTCGAACTGCCATGTGCGCGTCTCCAGAGAACCCATCGACTCACCCCTCGTGACCGTTCCGAATTTCCTCGTTGCCATGAACGAGCCGTCCCTCCGCAAGTTCGACAGGAGCGTGAAGCCCGGTGGGTGGGTCATCTACAACGGCGACGTATTCCCTGAGGATTGCGAGCGGGACGACGTCAACGTACTCGCGCTCAACTTCACCCGCGCCGCCAATGAGCTCGGCGATCCACGCGCCGCCAACATGGTCATGCTTGGCGCGCTGCTTGAAATCTCCGGCGGACTGCCGCAAGCCAGCATCGATGCGGCTCTGCGTCGTCTCGTTAAATCCGACCGCTGGTATCAGCTCGACCAGCGTGCCCTGGCGCGAGGCCGCGAACTCTATCGCGAATCCCGCAAAGAGGTTGCCGTATGAACGCCACTGCCGATCCAAACCTGATTGTCTATTTCGATGGCAAGTACATGCCCCTGCGCGATGCGCACGTCAACATCCTCACCCACGCCCTGCACTACGGCACCGGCGTCTTCGAGGGCATCCGCGCACACTGGGTCCCCACCGACGACGATCTATTCATCCTGCGCGCGCACGAGCACTACGAGCGCTGGAAGAAGAACTGCGGCATCCTCCGCATCCATGTCCCGGCCACCGTGCCGGAACTGTGCGCCATCACCGTTGAACTGATGCGCCGCAATGCGTTCCACACCAACGTCTACGTTCGGCCCCTCGCCTTCAAGTCCGCCGAACGCATCGGCGTCAGTACCGACGACCAGGACTCTTTCGCCGTGATTGCGCTTCCCTTCGGCGAATACTTACACAGCGACAAAGGCTTGCACGCGGGCGTAAGTTCCTGGCGTCGGATCGAAGACAACGCAATTCCGGCGCGCGCCAAAATCTGCGGTGCGTATGTGAATAGCGCTCTTGCCAGCGACGACGCGCGACAGGCAGGCTTCGACGAAGCCATCTTCCTCAACGAGAACGGACACGTTGCCGAAGGCGCCACCTCAAATCTCTTCATGGTCCGCGACGGCAAGCTCATCACGCCCTCTGTAACTGAAAACGCCCTCGAAGGCATAACGCGCAATTGCATCATCGAACTCGCCTCTCGCGAAATGGGGCTGCGCGTCATCGAAAGACCGATCGACCGCAGTGAACTCTACATATGTGACGAACTGTTTTTCACCGGCACCGCCGTCGGCGTCGCACCCATCGTGCGCGTCGACCATCGCCCGGTGAATAGACGGAGCTATCGGAGCGGTCACGCACGCAATACAAAAGCTGTATTTCGATGCGACCCGCGGACACCTGCAGTCTTACTGGAACTGGCTTACGCCTGTTTACCAGTCCCGGATGAAGCACGAACAGGAACTGGCCTCCATGGTTGTGTAGTCGTTGACGGAGCACACTCTCCTGTTGCAGCCGGCCGTAAACATTGCATGCAGCCAAGGAGGAAGATCTTCAGGGCGGCATCGAAAGGTGCCGCCCTTTCCTCGTCAGCACTGTCATTCCGAGTGACCACCGGGAGCCGAGGAATCTGCCCTGACAATTCCTACGGGAAACGGCACTTGGGAGGGAGCAGCAGTCTTCAGGCTGCTGAAATCATGCGCAGAGCACCATTCGGCCTTTAGGCCCGGACTGACATTTTTATGTTCTTGGCTGGCGCAACGCGCCATCGGCGACTGCGGTTGCTTTTTTCAGCGCGCGACCATAAGGGTCCATGGACTTCGCATTCGGTTTGAACGACTAGCCAGTCGTCTTGCTTCGAGCCGGCAAACCAGCCTCCGCACTGAAACCCGTTCGCAAACTGCCGATGAGTCTTTCAGTAGACACTTTGAAAGAGTCGTGCGATGCGCTTGTTTTTCGCCCTCATGGTTCTCATTCTTTTTGCCCCGCTCATGACAGCGGAGACCCCTCTCGCGCGCAGCTCAGACCTCGAGGGCGGATTGGCCATCAGACGCCCCTTGCCCGCGGAGCCGGCCAAGCCCCGCATCGACCGCCTGACCTGGACAATGCTCGCTGTCGATGGCGGAGCTCGCGCACTCGACGCCTACTCCACCCAGAGGATGCTCAACAACAGCTGCAGCTCGAGCCTCCAAATAACCGGCACATCCACCTGCAATTATGAACAGATTCTTCCCGCATTCATCACCAATCACGCATCTGGGATTTATGCGTTTGATGGAGCCGTGTGGCTTTCTGAATTTGCAGCAACGAGATTCCTGATCGAGCATCATCATCGCCGGATCGCGCGCTTCATTCCGTTCATCGATTTCATTTCGACCACATCCTTTGCGGTAAACAATCTCACCTTGTCGATCGGAGATGGCGTAGCGGTTGTTCCTGCCGCATCCAGGTCGCAACACAAGCGAAACCAATCGCGACTCCACTGAAGACCAACAATTCCGCCCCTTCGAGTGACCGGGCCTGCGGATTTAATTCTCTTCTCGTCTGTCTCTTCCGTGCGAACAGGGTTGGCCTTTGTCGCCGCCTGTCACATTTGCCAGTTGTATCAAAATCTTCTCCCCCACATGCTTGACGCATGCACTCCTCCTTCAGCTTTTGTGAGGAGTGCGCCAGCCAAGGAGAGATCATGAATTTGAACAGCAGGAACCTCTGTGTATCGGTCGCGGCAACGCTCGCGCTTCTATTTTGCACGTCCGTCTCCGCCCAGGGGCCGGCAGACCCGACACCCACGGGCCCTGCTGCTGTATCAACTTCTGTCACCGCGATTCCAGACGCCCCCGCGCCGATCGCAGCTCAGGGACCTGGTCCGGTTTCAACCTATCCGACGGGAAGCACCGGCGGCGATTGGCGCGTCGGGATCTCGATCTACGGCTGGTTTCCCGGATTGCACGGAACCGTCGGAGCGCTGGGCCATAATGCCAGCATCCATGTTCCGTTCGACGATGTCTTTCATACCCTGAAAGGGATCATACCGATCGCAGTCGAGGCGGATAAGGGCCGCTTCGTGATGCCGTTGGATTTCTTGTGGATGAAACTCGGCGTCGACAACGGGATCCCCATCAACGACTTTACCCAGACATCGATCAGAACTGATCTGACACAGTCGATCTTTACGCCGAAAGTGGGATTCAGGCTCCTTAACAGCGATCACCTGAAGTTCGACGCCCTCGGCGGAATTCGCTATTGGTATTTGAGTCTTGACAACTCACTGCAGCCTTCCGGCCTCGGTACTTCGCGATCGACCCAGTGGGTCGATGGCCTCGGCGGCGGCAGGTTCATACTGCCGTTCGGTGAGAAGGCCTCCGTGACCCTGGCAGGAGATGCCGGCGCTGGCGGAGCCAACCTGGACTACCAGATGGCAGCCCTCATGAATATCAACTTCACCCCCAAGTTCGGACTGGCGTTCGGATGGCGTTATCTGGATGTCAACTACCAACCCACCACCAACCAATTCGTATATGACACCATTACCAACGGTGCGATTGCAGGTTTCGGCTATAACTTTGGTGGCAAGCCTCCGGTTCCTCCCACCGTCTCGTGCTCGGCTTCACCCGCGCAAGTTTACCCAGGCGATCCCATCACAATCACTGCTACCCCCACAGGTCTGAATCCGAAGTTGAACACGTTGTATACGTGGAGCGGCGACGGTGTTACCGGCAATGGATCCACTGCGACGGTCAACACGGCCACTTCGAATCCCGGAACTTACTCCGTCAGAGGCACTCTGAAGGAAGGGAAGCCGGGGAAAGAAGGGGAAAAGCCCTGGCAGGTTGCCGACTGCTCCGCCACTTACACCGTCAAGGAATTCGAGGCGCCGACACTGAGCTGCTCGGCGAACCCGACCGATCTCAAGCCGGGTGATTCGTCTACCCTTACTGCCCAGGGTGTCAGCCCGCAGAACCGCCCGCTCACGTATAGCTACCAGGTTTCTAGCGGCACTATCAGCGGAAGCGGAAACACGGCAACGTACTCCTCAGCTGGCGCTTCCACCGGTCCGGTGCAGATCACCTGCAGCGTATCGGATGACAAGGGCCACACAGCGACCGCAAACGCCAGCGTTAACATTCAGGCGCCGCCTCCTCCACCTCCTCCACCGCCGCCGCCGAGTCTCCTGCTGCACAGCGTCTTCTTCCCGACCGCTCTGCCGAATGAGAAGCGCCCTGATAAGGGCTTGGCTGAAAGCCAGGAGCAGATTCTCACCACCTTGGCAGCCGACTTCAAGAACTACCTGCAGGTTAAGCCGGATGCGCGTCTGACCCTCACTGGCCACGCGGATCCACGCGGCGGAGCCGAGTACAACAAGGCGCTCTCCGAACGCCGCGTCGGCAGCGTTAAGAACTTCCTGGTCCAACAGGGCGTTCCCGAGGCGTCCATTGATACGCAAGCGATGGGCGACGAGCATCCACTC
Organism: uncultured Acidobacteriaceae bacterium; assembly: GCA_963769345.1. Lineage (GTDB taxonomy): Bacteria > Acidobacteriota > Terriglobia > Terriglobales > Acidobacteriaceae > Telmatobacter. The sequence goes on along the minus strand of CAVYLL010000010.1, from coordinate 85,402 downwards.
TCGAAGGATGACGTAAAGCAACTTGTCCAGACCAATCCTGATCTGACGGATGAAGAGAGAGCCAAGATCATGCGCAACCTCACCGTCATTTATCTGGCCCAGAACCGGCGCGTCGACATCACCCTGGCCAACACTGGTCAGCAGTCGGTGCAACTCTATCCATTCAATGCGCACGATGCAGAAACCCTTCTCAGCGAGCGCGCGCAGGCACACGCTAAAAAGCAGCCGAAGAAGTAGCCACCCTTCAACACCGGAGCGGGTCCACAAGGCCCGTTCCGGTGCAGTTGTAGCTCAAGGCCGATTACATTAGAACGTGAACAGGCGTTCAAGAAGCAATAACGGAACGGCAAATACGGAGGGAGCAGCAGCCTTCAGGCTGCTGATGACATCCGCAGAAAGGCTGCAAGGCCTTTACAGGCTGCGGAAAAACTCAATCGGAGACGCCGTTTTGAAAGGGCACGACTCGGGGTACCCTCTGGGTCGCGTGCCGATAAAACCAATCAAATCAAAGTCGGCTTTAGCCGCTGAGGCATGCTTTTCCATGAACCTAACCGCAATAACGCGTTTTTCCGCAGCCTCTTAAGGCCCGGACAACTCTAGGCAATACATTCGATCGATTCAAGTTGGCAGGTGCACCCAACTCAGACACTTGGATTTGCCGTTGCGAGCGTCTTCGTCTCAATCGACGCAGCAATCCTCGCAACACGATGGTAGGAATCCAGCCGCGCCTCGTGATCCCAAGTGTCGGTCACCACGATGATTTCGCTCGCACCGGTCTCGCCGACGAGCTTTTGCAGGCCGCCCTTCACGGTTTCATCCGAACCTACAATCGCTGCGCTAAGCCTGCTCTCCACCGCAGCCCGCTCGAACGCGTTCCACGGCCGGTCAATCGCGTCAAGCGAATCCACCGGGGGCAGCAGCTCCACGGGCTGATTGCGAATAAGACGCAGAAATCGCTGTTGCGGGGTAGTGAAAAGCCTGCGCGCTGCCTCGTCGCTCTCTCCCGCGATCACAGGCACTGCAACCATGAGCCATGGCTCCTTCAGCGTCTCGCTGGGCCGAAAGAGCGTGCGATACAAGTGCGTGGAGTGCAGCAGCATCTCTGGCGAAAAGTGCGCAGCAAAAGCGAACGGCAATCCTAGCTCCGCCGCAAGCCTGGCACTGAAGTCGCTCGAGCCTAGCAGCGTGATGGGAACCCGGCTGTCCCTGCCCGGAATCGCCTTGACCATTTGGCCGGGCCGCTCCGGACCAAGGTACGTCTGCAACTCCGCCAGCAGTTCAGGAAAATCATCGCCCGTTTGCCGCATCTCGCGGCGCAGCGCGCGCATGGTGTAACCGTCGCCGCCGGGTGCGCGACCCAATCCCAGATCGATGCGCCCCGGATACAAAGCTTCCAGCGTTCCGAATTGCTCGGCCACCACCAGCGGCGCGTGATTGGGAAGCATTACGCCTCCGCTGCCAACGCGTATAGTTTCGGTGGCTGAAGCAACGTGGCCAATCAACACCGGCGTCGCGGAACAGGCGAGACCTTCAATCGAGTGATGTTCGGCCAGCCAGAAACGCCGATATCCCCACCGTTCCGCCCGGCGCGCAAGATCAACCGACCGTCCAATCGCATCGCGCGGACCCTCATCGGTCCGCATGCCCACAAGGTCAAGAATCGAAACAGGCAAACTCATCTGCTTGGTTAGATGTCCGATTGGCAATGTCGATTCACCCCGCCGCCATTGACGGCATTGCCAAAACACGTCGACCGAATCCGAGTCTCAGAAGAGATATCCCAGGGCACCCGATTTCGCTGCTTCTTGCAAAGATTCCGGCTGACGGAACGCCGCCATAACGTTAAGAATTGTTAAGTGGACTACGAAGGCCTTACTGCGGTGTGCGAGACTTAACAGCCGTAGGGGTTTCGTCTTTGTCAATCGCGGTCGATGTGAAGCCAACAGAAAGCACTGAAAAGCAGAGGCAGCTATCGTTGTTGCTGGTCGACGACGACGTTGAGCTGTGCGGCATGATGCGGGAGTTCTTCGCGCAGGAGGGCCATCATCTTGACTGTGCCTACAACGGCCGCGAAGGCCTGACCGCCGCGCTCAACGGCGCTTACGACCTCGTAATTCTCGATGTGATGCTGCCCGTGGTGGACGGGTTCGAGCTGCTGCAGCGCCTGCGGCGGCGCAAAGATCTCCCCATCATCATGCTCACGGCGCGCGTGCAGCAGCAGGACCGCATTCGCGGCCTCGACTCCGGCGCCGACGATTACCTGCCCAAACCCTTCGATCCCGATGAGCTCCTGGCGCGTGTGCGCGCGGTGCTGCGCCGCTCAGAATCGCTCCTCCGAACAGAGTCGGAAGAAGTCGTAATCGGCAACATCCGCTTGAATCCCTCCACGCGCGAGGCGCGGCTCGATGACGAACTCGTGGACCTGACCGCCGCCGAGTTCGATCTGCTCGAAATGCTCATGCGCGCGGCAGGCCGCGTCCTGTCGCGCGACGAAATTACAGCTGCGCTATTCGAGCGGGAAGCCACGCCCTACGATCGCTTCCTCGATGTGCACATCAGCCACCTGCGCAAAAAACTCGAGGGCGGCCGCACCCTGATAAGAACGGTACGTGGAGTGGGATATGTCTTTTCCGGCGCAGCCTAAAGTTCTGCTAAGGCAGTCACTATACATCTGGGTGCTGCTGGCAATGGTGGGCATTCTGTCGCTTTCGTTTGTCGCCTTTCGCGCCATCTCCGAACAGATAAAAGCGGAGAAAATCGACCCGGTGTATGACCGGTTTGACGAGTTGCAACTCGAGAGCGCGAGGAACATTCAACAGAAATGGGGTCAGGACGCGCTGGCGCAATACATGCGGAAGCTGGATGGCCTTTTCAGCGGGTCGCATTACCTGCTCGATGGTTCGGGGAAGGATCTCATTTCCGGTGAAGATCGCTCAGACATGCTGCCGAAGCCACCGGCTGTAAAGTCGCGCATGGTGCGGCATGGCCACTGGGAGATCACGCACCGCTCGGCGGATGGCAAATTTTGGTTCGCGGCCGAGGGGCAGGACAGGCCGCCGAGGATCTGGTCATTTCTGCCGTACTACTTTCTTGTGTTGGGCGCGACGGGAATCCTTTGCTGGATTGCAGCAGCGGGCGTGATTTCGCCGATCCGGAGGATTGCGAACAGCATTGCGCAGTTTGGGCGGGGCGATCTGAGCGTCCGCGTGGAGACGGATCGCGATGATGAGATCGGCCAGCTCGGGCGCTCATTCAACGAGATGGCCGAACGCCTCGAGCGCCTGATCGTAAGCGAGCGGCGCCTGTTGAGCGACATCTCGCACGAGTTGCGCTCGCCGCTGGCACGCCTGAAATTTGCCCTGAAGCTGGCGCGCACCAGTTCCGATTCCACCACCGCGCTCGAACGCATTGAGCGCGATGTAGACCGCATCGCCTCCCTGGTTGCGGATATCGTGGAGATCAACATCGTGGAGGACGATCCCGCCCTGCACGACAAACGGGAGATCTGTGTGCGCGACATCATCGACGAGGTCGTGCACGATTGCACCGTGGAAGCGGAGATGCGCGGCTGCAAAATTGAGGTTCGCGGCAACGTTTGCGGGCAGGTGCTCGGCAATCCCGAGTTGCTGCGCCGTGCCGTGGAGAACGTGCTGCGCAACGGCATTCGCTATTCCCCCGAGAAATCGTCGATCGAGCTTTCCCTTAGCGAAAATGAGGACGACGCCACCATCTCGGTCCGCGATTTTGGTCCGGGAGTGCCCGACAAGTCCCTCACGCGCATCTTCGATCCGTTCTTCCGCGTGGAAGAGGCGCGCAACACCAATGGCGGAGGATCGGGACTGGGCCTCTCCATCGCAAAGCGCGCCGTGCATCTGCACCGCGGCTCAATCGCCGCCGAAAATGCAACCCCTGGGTTGCGTGTCAATATTGTGATTCCGCTCACACATCAAGAAGCCATAAAGACCGCGTAAAGAAATCTTCGAGTCCCGTTCAACTTCACGATTGTTCCCAGTTTTTTCACACTATACACAACTGCTTATCACTGCATGTTTTCTGGAGTTTGCGTTCACTCTCGCCGCAGCGCATGATCCGCTTAACGTTTCTTAAGCTACAAAAACTTGCAAGTGGTGTTCACTTGTCATCAGTGCCTCACTTTCAAACCTCAAATCTTATCGAGGCATCAGAGGAGAACATCATGAAGCGTTTGTTTGGATACGCACTTATGCTCGCACTCATGGCTGCCCCGGCGTTCGCTGCCAAGAATTCACAGTCGTTGAACCTTGCACAGCCAGTCAAAGTGGGCACAACCGAAATTCCCGCGGGCGACGTCAAAGTCTCCTGGACTGGAACGGGAGATAGCGTTCAAGTCACAATCGCCGAAAATGGCAAGACGCTCACCGTCCCCGCCAAGCTTGTGGAAGAAAAGCACAACCACAAGGGCTATGTCGTGAGCCGCGAAGCCGGAGCCGACCAGTTGCAGACCATCCAGCTGAGCAATGTAAGCCTGCAACTCGATAGCGCGACCGCTTCCGGCCGCTAAATGAGCTTCCGCGATATGCGGACCGATTAACCCGAAGTCAGAGCCAAGCCCTGACACTCGCAAGAGTTTTGTTCACTCACTCTCGTGTGATTGAACTCTCCTTCCCCTTCCGGCTGGTCCGGAAGGGGAACTCTTTGCGCATCAGCGGTTTCCCCTGTGTTAGTCCGACAGGGCCCGCGCCGCTCTCTGGTGCAGGAGCCCGGTTTGGCCCAGGCGAAGGTTCGAGGTATACTAGAGGTTCGGCAAGCTGAAGGGTGGGTGTGTCTTCATTCGCCCCTTCGCCCGTCTGAGCTGAAGGTACACATCAGGACGGATGAGAGCCGCAAAGAGCGGTTCGGGCGTGCCCGGAAACTCAGACAAGTTTGGAGCAAATTGAGATGGCACAGGTATGTGATATTTGCGGCAAAGGCCCGCAGTTCGGCAACAACATTTCGCACGCGCACAACGTAACAAAGCGGCGCTGGAACGTGAACCTGCAGGCGGTGAAGGCCTTGGTCAACGGCAACCCGAAGCGCATCCGCGTGTGCACCAGCTGCATCAAGACCGGCAAGATCGCGAAAGCCTAGTTCGATCATTGCAGCCCTGTCGTTCCTGACCGCTGCTCGTACTGGGAAAGACTAAACCCGCCAATTGGCGTCAAGACCCCGTCCCTAACAGGGCGGGGTTTTGTTGTGCCTTCTATTGCGCTGCCAGTTTGCTTGCTGCAGGCGCTTCAGCCAGCGGATTCGCCCAGGGAAACGCCGCCGAATCCAGCCCCTGCGGCGACCAGCGATCGACGACCGCCTTTGCCAGCTTGCCCAGCGTTTGCTCGGCTTCGTTGTCTCCCGTCCAGCGCTGGTCGGTATTCTCCCACGTGAACGCCGCGATGACGATCGGGCCCGCTTTCGAGGAGATCAGCGCTACATCGTTGCGAACCTGGTTAAGCGCCCCCGTTTTGTTGCCGATCGCGGAACCATTCTCGCTGGTATCGAGTGTTTCCAGGTAGCGTGGCAGGCTGTCGCGGTCCTGCTGGTTGCGCAGCATCCCAAGAATTGCGCCGCAAATCTTTCCATCGGCCGGCATCGCGGCAGCGTCGTCGAGTGCCAGATGGCACACAGCGAACCGCTCCATGATCGAAGCCATTTCGCGGGCCGTTGTCTTCCCCAGGCCAAACTTGGGCTGGTCGGGTGGCATCGGTTCCGTGGCTCGAACGTAGACCTTCTTGTAGAGCACGGTTTGGTTGAGACCAGCTGCCCGCAGCGTGCCATTGATGTGTGCCAGACCGAGCCGGTCGATGGCCACGTTGGTCGCGGTGTTGTCGCTGAGAATCACCATCAACCTGAGCACGTCGCCGAAGGTCAGCTCAACGGGCGGCGTCAATTCGCCGAGCACGCCGGATCCTGCCACCTGGTTGGGCTTCGTGAGAACGATGCGTTCCTCAAACGTGGCCTGCCCTGCGCGGATCTGCTCGGCGGCATCAAGCAGGATGCCCATCTTGATGACGGAAGCGGTTTGCACTGCCTCGTCGGCCAGCAGGGATGCGGTCTTGCCGCTGCGCAGATTGTGCGCATACAGCGCAACGTGTCCGTGATGCGCTGCTGCGATGGATTTGATCTGCGCGTCGAGTTGGGAGTCCTGCTGAGCGAGAGCCAGTGACGCCGAGGCGAGCCAGAGGAACAAAGCTATTGCGTTGTTCCGATACTTTGAAAAAGTCATGCGCTCAGACTAACGCACGGTCGCAGCTTCGAATCACGCCCATGCGCCGTGCCCGCCAAAGGTCGTTAACTAACCAATGGCATGGTCCGCAAACCTAACCTTTGCAAAGGTCATAAGGGGAGAACCGGAGGTGTCCCGGGAAGGTGACGCCTCCGGAACGTCTAGGTGTTTGAACCCTTCAAGCCAGGCTTCATCTTGGAGCGGACCGGGAGGGGTGCACCGCCGACGAAAAATCGGTCAGGTTCGCGGCGAGCACGGATAAAGTGGATCAGATCGGAGTGCATTTCGCGATCAGATTTCAGCGATTCAAGCACTGTCTCGACGACGGAAGCGGCCTCAATACCCTCTGGGCGTTCCAGCCGGTAGTACACCCACTTTCCATCTCTTCGCGCGGTCACGATACCCGCCCTGCGCAGGTAAGCGAGATGGCGGGAGATCTTGGGCTGACTTAGTCCAAGAATCTCAACCAGATAGCAGACGCATACCTCCCGATCTGCGATCAGATTGAGTAGACGAAGCCGCGTTCTATCGGCGAGGGCGGCAAACAGGCTCACGAGATCAACGGACTTAAGCCGAGGCATTTTGTTCATCATATAACCAAAGGCACACCTGCCCCTCAAATACGCGTTGACAGATATAGCTATATTCACCTAGACATATACGTAAAGCGTCGCATTTTGAGTCACACGCAAAGTGTCGCTGAGTCACACTCTGAGGAATCGCGTCGGATTGTGTCATCGAAACTTCAGCGTCCATCTCCCCAGGGTCGGCGCAATTCTGCCAAAGGGCCAATCAGCGAACTTGCAAGTTCCGTGAGAGCCTTGTGGCCCTCGGAACGCCGTAATGGAGGCTTTTCGGTGAAATCGTTGCGTGACCAATCTGGACAAGTTCTCAATATGCAGACTGCGGCATTCCCAAATTCCTCGTTGCCTGCCCCGAGAGACGGCACAAGGGATGGCAGTTCGACCTCGCATTCACTGAGAGCTGAGAGAAGGAAGCTATGAAGATACTGTGCAGAGAAGAAGGCCAGACCCTGGTCTTAACCGCGCTTTGTATGACTGCCATGTTGGGCTTTCTGGCCCTGGCCGTCGATGTAGGAGTGCTATTCCGCTCGAAGCGATGCATGCAAACGGCCGCCGATGCAGCCGCAATCGCTGCCGCGCAGGACTACATGTGGAACATATCGACGACTTCGGCGCAGTCGGCGGGTCAGAATGCCGCTTCAACGAATGGGTATACCAACAACACCAACAACGTTACCGTGACGATTAATGTGCCTCCCGGCAGCGGCCCAAATGCCGGGGGAACCGGGTTTGTGGAAGCGATCGTCTCCCAGCCTGTCGGAACCGCATTTATGGGAATGTTCGGCCGGAGTGCCGTAAATGTGTCGGCCCGCGCCGTTGCAGGTGCGCCGACGAATGGATCGGCATGCATCTGGCTGATGGGGCCGTCGGGAACCGACCTGGACGTGCAGGGTTCCTACGATATCGAAGCGCCCGGTTGCGGCATCTATGTCAATTCACCATCGAGCAATGCGCTCAAAGTGACCGGCGGCGGCGGCACGGTGAATGCTGCTTTTCTTGACGTCGTTGGCGGCAACAGCGGAAACCATACGACCAGCCCGACATCGGATACTCTCCATGCGGGCACCAGATCGACCCCCTGGGGCAATCTGTCAGGTCCGTCGTATCCTGGCGGCTGCAAGATCACGAGTGCACTGACCTCAATAACCACCGCCAATGTAGCCTCTGTCACCGGCTCGTCAAGTAACAACGTCGTTTGCTTTACGGGCAATAACGTTTCGCTGGGCAACGGTGTCAATCTTCCCGGGGCAAGCTCCGGTATCGTCTATCTCTTCGAGAATGGCGTCAACATCCCGACCGGCGCTACCGTCACTATCGGTACAGGTTCGTACAGCCCGGCCAACTGCACGACAGATTGCGTGTTCAGCAACACGTCCGGCGCGGTCATGGAACTGGCCGGGTCCGGGACGCTCAACCAGGCCTCCAACTCTCTTTTGAATATCTATGCGCCAACGGCAGGATCCTACAACGGAATTGCAATTCTGCAACCCACGACCAATACAACAGAACTGCAGATTCAATTTGGCAGCAACAACGAGGTGCTCGACGGATACATCTATGCGCCGGGCGCAGAAGTCTTCATGCAGGACAGTGGCGGTGGCGTCACTGCCTCGGGGATTGTCGCGGCTTCGATGTACGAGAAGACCTCTCAGCTTTACATCAACTCGAACTACGACAAGGCAAATGCCAACACAACGTTGAACCGGGTACTGGTGCTGGTGGAGTAAGAGGGACCGACATGAGAATCAAAAAAACGATACTTCGAAAATTCATCCGCGCATTGGGAAGGCGCGAAGAAGGCGGCGCCCTCGTGGAGACGGCGCTGACAGCGCCTTTCCTCGCTGTGCTTATTTTGGGATCGGTTGAATTTGCCCGCGTAGCTTACGCGGCGATTGAAGTGACCAATGCTGCCCGGGCAGGTGTCTCCTACGGTGCGCAGAGCGGCCTGACAGCTTCAGACACAGCCGGCATAACCTGGGCGGCGACGCACGACGGAGCCAATATCCCGGGAATGACCGTTACCAATGTCGCGCTCGGGTACGTCTGCTCCGATGGATCGGCGTCGACAGGCGCAACGACAGACTGCTCCACCAGTCACATCGAAGAGACGGTCACAGTTCAAACCCAGGTGACGATGAATCCTCTTATTCACGTTCCGGGGCTTCCGGCAACCTACACGCTTAATGGTTTAGCCATTCAAAAATGCATCCAATGAGCGGCACAGGGCTTGAGAAGAGACGGGAAGGCGAGAGTATGCGCGAATTGAAAAGTGATTTGGCCGGGAACTCCGCTTTGCAGGGCTCGGGAATTGCCGCTGCGATGGTCAAACTTCGGCGCATTGCCATGAGCGATGCCGGCGCAGGCGTCCTTGAAATGGCGATTTCTTCCGCAATCCTTTTCGTTATGTTCTTCGGCGTCTTTCAAGTTGCCCTTGGCTCCTATACCTCGCATTATGTTTCGGATGCAGCCCGTGAAGGAGCGCGATACGCCATTGTTCGCGGATCCACCTCGTGTACCAACACGCCAAACCTCTCCAACTGCGGTGCGACTCCAACCACCATCGCGGCCTACGTCACGGGCCTGACCTATCCCGGCATCGTTCCCGCCAATATGACCGTCACCGTGACCTATCTGACGGCCACCTCGAGCACATCGACCGGCGTCTTGCTCACAACTTGGGCGACGTGTTCAGGCACCTGCAACGTTCCGGGAAATATGGTGAACGTTGCGGTATCGTACGCATTCCCCCTGAACATTCCATTCGTGCCCAGGAAGACCATCAACGTCTCCAGTTCCTCACAGATGGTGATTCAGCAGTAGTTCGGCGGGCCCTTCCGCCGTTGGTCGATCTTCGCCAAAACACGAACAGCTCCTACCGCGATGGACTCCCTACTTCGAATCGCCTTCGTGCGTGAAGGTAAGCGAAGCCGAGTTGATGCAGTAGCGCAAACCGGTCGGGCGGGGTCCGTCGGGGAAGACGTGTCCCAGGTGTCCGCCGCAACCGGCGCAGGTGACCTCGACGCGGCGCATACCCAGGGTATTGTCCTCGTGCTCGTTGATGGCCTTCGAGTCGGCGGGAATCACGAAGCTTGGCCAGCCGCAGCCAGAGTCAAACTTCGCCCCGGAAAGAAACAGCAACGCACCGCAGCCGGCGCAGTGATAGTTGCCGGTTTCGTGGTTCTCGGTAAGTGCTCCGGTATAGGGGCGCTCAGTGCCCTTTTCGCGTAATACGTGATACTGCTGCGGCGACAGCTTCTCGCGCCACTCAGCCTCGGTAAGCGTGACTTTCGCGGGTGCGCCCGACTCTTTCGGTGTAGTGCTCATGAGACCTCCAATGGGGGATTTAATGGATGCGCGGACCGCCCGATTCGATCCGACAGCGGCCGACTGCGTCAATCGCCGGCTTCCGCAATCAGCTCAATCTCCACCAGCGCATCCTTGGGAAGCCGAGCCGCCTCAATCGTCGTACGTGCCGGCGCGATGACGCCTTGCGGTGCAAGGTACTCGGCGTAAATCGCGTTCATAGCGGCAAAGTCGTTCATGTCCTTGAGATAGACGTTGGCTTTGACGACGCGGTCCAGCGTCGTGCCCGCAGCTTCCAGGACAGCCTTCAGGTTCTCGAGAGTGCGCCGGGTCTGCTCAGCGATTCCTCCAGAGATGAGTTGCTGGGTCGAAGGATCAAGAGCAGCCTGTCCGGCAGTGAAGACAAGGTTGCCGCAGCGAATGCCCTGCGAGTAAGGTCCAACAGCCTTGGGCGCAGACGAGGTTGAGACGGCGGTTTTGCTCATGAATCGATTCTAGAGGCTCGCCCTCGCTTCGGGTCTCGCTCAAACGCCAAAGCCGAAACTCAGTGGGTGCCCCCGGTGCCTCGCACTTGGGCACCGGGGAGAGCACTGACTCATCACCGCCAGGCCGCAAGCAGTCCGCCAACGAGAAACAGGCCCACGAACCAGTAGCCGCTATTGATGGCAAACAGCTTGAAAGGCTTGCCTTCATAAATGCCCTGGGGCAGGTTCGGCGCGGCGATGAACCCGATCCATACAAGCACACCCAGCACGCAACCGTTTCCGAAACCAAGTGCGCTCGCGGCGAAACCGAATGCATTCGCCCACAAGATGATGTGCGCCAGGACGAACGACAGCACCAGGTCGCCAATGAATGAGGCGACCATGCCGAGCATCAGGCCACTCTTTTTGCTTTCCCCTTTTTGAATGCCCAGGATCTCCATCCACGGCTTCGCAAAAAGTGCCGGCGAGTACCAGATCGCTCCCAGAACCCAAAGGATGACCGCCGAAACCACGATCGCGATGTAATTCAACGGGTGAGGCTGGATCATGAAAGTCCTTTCGTAGACGCAGTTGCGCCACAGTTCACAGCACAATCATTTCTGCTTTGTGATTGCGCATAAGACTCTCGCCCCACTGGCAACCCCTGTCAAGAAAAATTCGGTCTGGGAATGGAATCCCTGTGCAACAAGCCGGGGCGAGCGACATCAACCCGGAGTCTTCACGCCCTTCTTCAACATTGCAACGGCCTTGGTAAGGCGGGCCTGCCGCGTCTCCTCCTTCTTCGCATCCGTAATCCAGCGGCAATATTCCTTCCGGTGCGTATAGCTCAACTTTTCGAATTCCGCGCTCACGCCTTCCTTCTTCATCAGCTTCGCAAGCTCCGGCGGCACCTCCAAAGTGCGCACAGACTCGTCGCGCTTGATGACAACTTCGACCGAGTCGCCCGGCCCCTTGCCGATCTGTTCCCGAATATTTTTAAGGATAGGCAGCATGTGCTGCGGATGGCCGTACTTCACCAGCGACCCCGCGTACGGAACCCCGTCGAACGACGCGACGACTCGAATCTGTGCGCGCGTCCCAAACTCCGTCTGGGTATCGTACGGAAAGAGAACATACGCGCCGCCGCTGCCGCCGGCACCTTCAATGGTCGCTTTGAATTTGTATTCCTTCATGCGACATCCCTCGCGTGGAACGGAAATCTGCAATCAATCTGGCACACAGGTTCCGCTCTTCGCAATAGAAACCAAGAGAGAATCCCCCAGAAAACACGCATCCCATCCAGCCGGAGACGCGGAAGGCGAGCGGCGTGGATGGGATGAACTGCGTTTCGCGAATTCTCTGCAGGCCGTTAGACGAGTTTGGCGTCCAGGCTGATTTCGGTGTTGTTGGCGAACAGTTTCGAGATCGGGCAGCCCGCCTTGGCATCCGCAGCCGCCTTGTCGAAAACTTCCTTCGAAGCGCCCGGAACACTGGCTGTGGTGGTCAACGCAATCTTGGTTATGGCGAATCCATCACCGACCTTGGCGAGGGTTACCGCTGCATTGGTCTCGATCTTCGAAGGCGTCAGCCCCGCACCGCCAAGCTGAGCGCCCAGTGCCATCGAGAAGCAGCTTGCATGCGCTGCTGCAATCAGTTCCTCGGGCGTGGTGCCGCTCGTGGCGCCTTCAAACCGTGTCGCGAACGAGTAGTTGGCGTCCTTCAGCACGCCCGTTGCCGTCGAAATGGTGCCCTTGCCTTCCTTCAATGAACCTGTCCAAACCGCGCTTGCCTTGCTAGCCATAGATATTCTCCTTTGGGGATTGCGGATCGAGTGATCGCTGTTCTGGGGGTGCGCCGCCCTGGGAAAAGCAACGACGGCGTTACGGATTTGATTCTTCGGGCGCCCGCCGCGATGCGACGTAAGCTGCGCCCACATTCCTATGCTAATCTCTCACCCATGCTCCCCAACAGACCCCATGTCTTCGACAGCGAATTTGCGTCGAAATTTTCAGCAAATACGGCTTGCCCCGCGGGCGTCGATGTTGCCGAAGATTCCCCCATCGACCACCACTGCCAGATCTGCCCCACCTGCTCTCACCGCCTCACCGGCCACAAGTGCAAGCTGGTTTGCACCCACTGCGGCTACTACCTCAGTTGCGCCGACTACTACTGATTCACACGGCTCAAAATGGCCTGAGCTAAGTCCGGCGCCGCAAAAAGAAGTGGAAAACAATCAAAGCCATAATCTCGATGTCCCTTCCCTGGAGCAGAATGCATAAACCTGGCTTTGAAAGGGCACGGCTTCAGCCGTGCCGCAAAAGACTGATAGGACTGGGGGCTTTAGCCCCTGAGGGATGTCCTCCTGTTCGCGAAACGAGTTTATGCAACCAGCCCTGGGGACTAGGGAGTAACAAGCTACTCTGGTGCGTCTATCCAGCAACCTCGGTTTGACGCAATTTCGATCCCCCGCTATATTTACGACATGAAGCTTGTTTTCACACCCGCCGTCTGCGTCGCATGTTGTTGCGCGCTCGACCGGCCGTGGGTGTGATTCAGGCTCGATTCTCTTAGCTTCACCACCCGGCCGCATTCAGCACATCTCGCTGATGCGGTTTTTGCATTTCCGGGACCAATTTTTCAAATCGCGCATTTGCGCCTGGGTTCAAATGAGTTCTGTTCTTCTCAATTCGCGACTCCACGCCACCGCCTCCCGGCGGACGGGCTGTTGTTGTAGCCGCTAACCCGATTCCCCTTTCCCCCAATTCAAGCGCGAATTCCCCGATTTCAGGCTGAAGAGCGCACTCTATTTCGCCCTCAGGTATCAGGGGCCCTGATCCAACCCTGACCCATCGCAATTCCTTAGGAGGTCCCGTGACAATGGCATCCCGCTTCTTCCGCTCTCTTCCCTTCGTCCTTCTCGCTGTCGCCATCAGTACGCAGGCACAAATCGTCGGCGGCACCATCGCCGGCGTCGTTCATGACCCGACCGGTGCCACTGTTTCCGATGCAACCGTCACCGTTAAGCAGATTGAAACCGGTACGACGCGCACCCTCACCACCGACTCCGAAGGCCGCTTCTTCGCGCCATCCGTCCCAGTCGGCCCCTACACCGTTGAGGTGCAGCACGAAGGATTCGCGGCGCAGAAGCAGACCGGCATTACACTCACCGTTGGTCAGAGCTTTCAACTTAACTTCGTCCTCAGCGTTGCCGCCGTCGAGCAAGCCGTCGAAGTCGACGCTTCCGATCCCGGCGTGAACACCACCACGCAGCAAACCGCCGGCCTCGTTGACGAGCGCCAGGTCAAGGAGCTTCCGCTCAACGGCCGCAGCTACGACGAGCTGCTCACCCTCAACCCCGCGCACCGTGAACTACACCGGCGAGCGCTCCGGCGGCATCGGCACCTCCAATTCTTCGGTCGGCAACATGTTCGCCGTCAGCGGCCGCCGCCCGCAGGACAATCTCTTCCTGCTCAATGGCATTGAATACACCGGCGCTTCGCTCATCAACGTCACGCCCGGCGGCACCAGCGGCCAGCTGCTCGGCGTCGATGCAGTGCGCGAGTTCAACGTGGCAACCGACACCTACGGCGCCAGCTACGGCAAGCGCGACGGCGCGCAGGTCAGCATCGTCACCACCTCCGGCACCAATCAGTTTGCACGGCACAGCATTCGAATTCATTCGCAACAGCGCCCTCGATGCGCGCAACTACTTCGATCAGGGCGACATTCCCGAGTTTCAGCGCAACCAGTTCGGCGGATCGCTCGGCGGCCCCATTCGCGCGAACAAGCTCTTCCTCTTCGGCAACTACGAGGGCTTCCGCCAGAACTGGGGACTGAGCGCCGTCACCCTCGTGCCCGACAACCAGGCGCGCCTGGGCTATCTGCCCAACTCCACAGGAGAGGAGCAATTCGTCGGCGTCAATCCTGCCGTCGCGCCTCTGCTCGCGCTGTGGCCGGTGCAGAACGGTCCTGAATTGGGCAGCGGAATTGCGGAGGCCTTCAGCCATCCCGAGCAGCACATCCGCGAAGACTTCGGCACCACGCGTTTTGACGACAACCTCAGCGGCAAAGATCTCCTCTTCGCCGTCTACACCATCGACGACAGCACTGCCAACACGCCCTCGCAGAATCCGCTGAGCCTGGTGGACGAAAGCCTGCGCGAACAGGTAGCCAGCGTGCAGGAGCAGCATGTCTTTTCGCCGGCGCTGCTCAACACCGCCCGCTTCGGCTATTCGCGCGCCAGCTTACTTCTTCACCGGCTACTCGCCCGTTCCACTTTCCGGCTGGGTCACCGGCAAGCCCATCGGCGCCATCGTCATCAGCGGCAGCACCGCTTCCAACGGAGCATCCGCCATCTCGCAGGCCGGCCTCAACGTCGGCAGCAACAACTCGGCCACGCGCAACCTGTTCACCGTGGACGATCACGTCTACTGGACGCGCGGGCGGAACCAGGTCGAAGTCTGGCGTCTGGCTGCAGCGCATTCAGTCCAACGACCTGCTGGCGCAGAATCAGTATGGACAGGCCTCGTTCGCCACGCTGCAGACTTTTCTGCAGGGCACGGTGAAGACCTTCACCGTCGTCCCCTCGCCCACCGAACTCGGCTGGCGCTCGCTTGAAGGCGCGGGCTTCGTGGAAGACACCATCAAGCTCTCGCCGCGTTTCGAACTGCGCGCCGGCTTCCGCTTCGAATCGACCAACGGCTGGAACGAAGCACAGGGCCGCGCCGCAAACTACGCAATCGTCGACGGCGTTCTGCAAACCGACCCCGTCATCGGAGGTTCTGCGCTCAGCAAGAATCGCGCCGTCTTCCTCCCCGAGCCGCGCGTCGGCTTTGCCTGGGATGTGTGGGGCAACGGCAAGACCGCGGTTCGCGCCGGCTTCGGCCTTTATCACGGACTGCTCGACACGCTCGACTATCGTCTCGACCAGACCGCGCCCTTCAACACCGCCGAATCCATCTCAAACATCGCCGTCTCCAACCTCCAAATCACGCCGGGAACCGCCGCCGCCCGCGGGCACCAAGGTTTCGCCCAGCAACGTGCAGCCCGACATCAACACGCCCGCCGTGCTCACCTGGAGCCTGCGCATCGAGCAGGAGATCGCTCCGCGCACCTCGCTCACCCTCGGCTACGTCGGCTCCCACAGCTATCACCAGATTCTCTCCGAAGACATGAACGAGCCCGTGCCGACCTATCTCGCCGACGGTTCGCCCTTCTATCCCGCTGGCGCGAAGAATGCCAACCCTAACCTCGCCAACTCCACATCGTGGGTTTCGCAGGGCATCGCTTCGTATCACTCTCTCGTCGTCGATGTCCGGCGTTCCTTCGCCAGCGGATTCCAGTTCCGCGGCAACTACACCTACTCCAAGAATCTCGATGACGGATCGGCATGGAACACCAGCGTCAGCGGCAACACGCCCGCGTTCGTTGAATTCCCGCTCGATCCCAAGCAAGACTGGGGACCGGCCGCCACCGACGTGCGCCATCTGGCTTCGTTCAACGGCAGCTATGAATTGCCCTTCGGCCCGCATCGCCGCTTCCTCAGCCACGCATCCCGGCCCGTGAACTTCATCGCCAGCGGCTGGACCACCAGCGCCATCGTCGCCGTGCAAACCGGCTTCCCCTTCACGCCGCAACTCGGCTACAACCCCACCGGCAATGGCGACACGCGCAACCCCGTGCGTCCCGACTGGAACCCCAACTTCACCGGCAGTCCTCTATCCCGCGCACGCCTCAGCAGTGGTTCAACGCCGAAGCGTTTCTGCCTCCTGCCACCGGCACCTACGGCAACGTTTCCCGCAACTCCCTCACCGGCCCCGGCCTCTCCGAGCTCGACTTCTCCGCCACGCGCAACGCGCATCTCACCGAGCGCCTCGGCCTGCAGTTCCGCGCCGAGTTCTTCAACATCCTCAACCACACCAACCTGCTCACACCCAACGAAGTGGTCTACACCTCCGCCACATCAGGCCCCTCCCCCACCGCGGGCGTAGTCTCAGCAACGTCCACCACCTCCCGCCAAATCCAATTCGGCGCCAAACTCTCTTTCTAGTTTTTCCGATTTCGCTCGCACACAAAAAACCAGCGATGCCATCCAAGCATCGCTGGTCCCTAAGTCCCTAAGTCCCTAAGTCCCTAAGTCCCTAGTCCCTTAGTCCCTAGTCCCTAGTCCCTGTCTTCGCGAACTCATCCCCAGCCTGCCACTCCACCGGCTTCGCTTGCGCACTAGCCAGCCATCCCAGCACAAACCCAAACCGCGCCATCTTCGCGTTGCCGCGGAAGTCCCAGTCAGCTTGAAACTCATCCGCTGGCTGGTGATAACGATGCGCCACGAAGTCATCGAACTGCGCGCGCCCCCACGCCTCATCATGACCTTCGAAAAGCCGCCCCTGGTCAATCGAGAACGCGGGAATCCCCGCGCGCGCCAGCGAGAAGTGATCCGACCGATAGTAGTGTCCCGCCGACGGATCGGGATCAGGGAGCAGCTTCAGATCGAAGTCCTTTGCAACCGCTTGGATCGTAGGCCAGAAGTCGATGCGCTCAGCGCCACCAAGGCTCGCCGACAACGGCACCCCGATAGGCAACAGCATGTCGTAGTTCAGATCGAGCGTAATGTCCCGCGCCGGCACCGGCGGATGCTCACCGAGATACTGCGATCCCAGCAGCCCCTGTTCCTCCGCTGTAACCGCGGAAAAGTACATCGCGTGCGGCGGCCGCTCGGCGGATTGCGCGAATGCCCGCGCAAGTTCCAACAGAATGCCGCAGCCCGTGCCGTTGTCGGCCGCTCCGTTGTAAATCCCATCACCCTTCGCATCAGGATCGATGCCGAGATGATCGTAGTGCGCCGTGTACAGTACCGCATTTTCAGGCCCCGCTGCCGATCCCGCAACGCGTCCCACCACGTTCGTTGAAACATACTTGCGCACGCGGCTCTCAACATGAGCTTTGAGCCGCACATTCAATTCCTGCGCGTGAAAACCCCGCTTGCCCGCACGCTCGATTCCCTGATCGAGATCGCCGAGCCCGGCCATCGTGAACAACCGCTGCGCCACGTCATGCTGAATCCACGCAGCCGCGCGCAACGTATCCAGCGGGTCGCCTGCCAGGTAGCTCTTCTCAATGGCCTGCGAATTCTCCACCACCTGCCATCCATAACTCGCAAGATCGGTCCGGTGAATGATGAGCACGCCGACAGCGCCGCGACGCGAAGCCTCCTCGTACTTGTAGGTCCATCGGCCGTAGTACGTCATCGTCTTGCCCTTGAAAAACTTCTCATCCTCCGAGGGCGGCTCATTCACGATGACGAGGGCAATCTTGCCCTTCAGGTCCACACCCGCGTAGTCGTCCCAGTTGTATTCGGGCGCGTGGATGCCGTACCCGACAAACACAATCGGCGCGTCAAAATCAGCACTCGGCTGTCCCGTCTCGTCTTTCGAAACAATCTGGCTGCCGTATGTCAGATCGACTGCGCCGCCGCTCGCCGGCACAAAAGCAAACTTCGTCTTGTCCTCAATCGTGTGCACCGCAAACAACGGAACCTTCTGGAAGTAGCTTCCGCTGTCGCCCGCAGGCTCCAGTCCGTCGAGCGCGAATTGCGTAGCGATATATTCGGCAGCCAGTTCCGCGCCGCGCTTGCCCGGCCCGCGTCCCTCCAGCAAATCCAGTGACAGAAAACGCACATGCGCGCGCATCTTCTCCGGATCAATCGAAGCAGCAGCGGCGCGTGCCGCGGCAGGAAGCCCAGCGACGGCCGGAACAGCATCGGCCTTCGAAGCAGGTTGTTGCGCAATTGCGACACATGTCCCAAAAAGGCCGGCAGCCAAAAGACAACACTTCGCTCGGTGCATGAATTCTCCGCAAACGGTGGGATTCGCGAACACAATCTGAAATTTACAGCAGCCGCGAAGTGTCAGACTAATTCCCTGATCCCGCGCGGATCAACAACCGTGGCCTGTTGCGGCCCGCAATTTGAATCAGGCCTGCCCGCGTGAGCACCTTTCGCGCCAGTCCGGTCAGCGCCATTGCCGACGCCTCGGCCGGCAAAACCCAGCGCCGCACTCCGCCAGCCTTCTCATTCCCACGAAGACGTTCCGGCGTCAACGCGTAAACCCGCACCACGTAATTCACCTGCATAATCGCATGGCGCACCGTCAGTTTCTCTTCAAGATCTGTCAGGTCACCGGCAGCGAGCGCGGGCAACTCCCACAAGCCCGGGCATCACCGTGTTCGACTCCGCGCGTTGCTCCAGAAGAACCTCTGTCCCCGCATCTCCATCACGCACCACCAGCGCACATGCAATTTCGCAGCTGGTCATCGGCGCGCGCTTGGGAGTCTTGTGTTCGCCCAGCGTGCGGCATCCCGCAGCCCACGGACAAACCAGGCATTGCGGATTGCGCGGCGTGCAAACCGTAGCGCCGAGTTCCATGATCGCCTGGTTGAAGTCGCCCGCCCTCCGCGGATCGACCAGCCCAGCCGCAAACTCCTCCACCTTGCGCCGCACCGCGGCCTCGCCCACCGAATCGTGCGACTCCCACCCGCGAATGCGGCTCAACACCCGCTCCACATTCCCATCGACCACCGCTACAGCCTCGCCGTGCGCAATGCTCGCGATCGCCGCAGCAGTGTACGAGCCAATCCCCGGCAGCGTCCGCAATTCGTCTGACTTCTCCGGCATCTTGCCGGCATGCTCCGTCACGACACTCTGCGCAGCCTTATGCAGCATGCGCGCGCGACGGTAGTAGCCCAGCCCACTCCAAAGCGCAAGCACATCCTGCTCGTCTGCCTTGGCCAGATCCTGCACCGTGGGAAACCGCTCTAGAAAAGCCGAGTACCGTTCCAGGACCGCCGCCACGCGCGTCTGCTGCAGCATGATCTCCGACACCCAGATCGCGTATGGATCCTGCGTATGCCTCCACGGCAGATCGCGCTTGCTCCGGTCGTACCACCCCAGAAGTTCGAGACGCATTCGGGTAATGTTCTCTGCGCTGGGAAGCCGGGGCATGGGCCCAGATTACGGCATTTGGCCCACCTCTCGTCAGCGAGCGGCACACACTCCCTCTGTCCCGCAATGTGATTAATTGCTGTGATAACCTCGCAAAGAGAGGCCTTTGCTCATGTCCATCCACAACGCACCGGGCACCCGTATCTATATGGATGCCAACGCCACCACCCCCCTCCTACCGGAGGTGGTCGAAGCGATGCGTCCCTATTGGATTGAGCAATTTGGCAACGCCTCCTCCATCCATCTCGATGGCCAGCAGGCACGCACCGGTCTCGACCGCGCCCGCGAAACACTCGCCGAGTTCTTCAACTGCCACGACGCCGAAGTCGTATTCAACTCCGGCGGCACGGAAGGCGACAACACTGCCCTCTTCGGTTTGCTTCATCCCGGCGATCACCTCATCACCACGTCCATCGAGCACTCCGCCATCCTCCAGGCCGCAAACAAGTTGGCAAACTACGGAGTGCAGACGACCTTCGTCGCCCCACAGCCCAGCGGCCTGATCGATCCACACGATATTCTTGCGCGCGATCCGCCCGGAAACACGCCTCATCAGCGTGATGCTCGCCAATAACGAGACCGGCGTTCTGCAACCCGTCGCCGAAATCGGCAAAATCGCGGCAGATACCGGCGTCTTCTTCCACATCGATGCGGTTCAGGGCGCAGGAAAGGTCAAGTTCGATGTGCGCCAGTTCGGCTGCCATCTGCTCTCCATCAGCGGCCACAAGGTCCACGGACCCAAGGGCGTAGGCGCGATGTTCGTGCGTCGCGGCACTCCGGTCGAGTCCCTCATCGTCGGCGGAAGCCACGAGCGCCGCCGCCGCGCCGGAACCGAAAACGTTCCCGGAATCGTGGGTCTGGCGAAGGCCATTGAACTCGCCATGCACAGCATCGAAGACGGCACCGTCACGCGTCTGGCCTCCCTCCGCGACAAGCTCGAAGCCGGAATTCTTGCCCTGCCCGGCACCGGGCTCAACGGAGCCATGCCCGACGGCAAGCCCGCACCTCGCGCAGCCAACACCACCAACATCTGGTTCGACAACCTTGAAGGCGAAGCGCTCGTCATCGGCCTCGATCTCAAGGGCATCGCGGTTTCGGGCGGATCGGCCTGCCACTCCGGCGCCACCGAACCCAGCCACGTGCTCATGGCCATGGGCCTCGACAAAGCCCGCGCCCGCGCAAGCCTGCGCTTCAGCCTCCTCAAGACCGTGACCGAAGCCCAGATCGATCACGTGCTCAAGGTCGTCCCAGAAGCCGTCCAGCAGCTTCGAGCATTGTCCCCCGTAGCCGCCGGAACCCTCGCCTAGCACTCATCCGTCCTTCAGTGAAAGCCAGTCGCAGTGCGTTGAAGTTGAGCGCAAAAGTTGTACCCTCACAGACTTGAGGTGACCTTGTCCGCGACGGCCCATCAACCGATTCACAGTCGCCCTGAATCCTCCCCCAATGACGGCACCCCAATTGCAAGTACCTCCCCAATGACGCGAAACCGGCCTCAGCCAGGTTCTGAACGAAGGGAGCGAAACCCATGTCTCAAGCCTATACATTAAAGTTCCTACATCGACTAAACGATGACGGCACAATCGATTCCATCTGTCGCGACTGCTTCGTCACCGTCGCAACTGCCACATCAAGATCCGCTCTGGACCCCGAGCAGCGAAAGCATCGCTGCGACCCTTCCCTGCTGGAACGGTATAAAAAGGTCCAATCGTATAAAAATTTCCCAATCGCCCCACGCCTGGCATGACACGGAAGGCTCAAGCGGTCCAGCTCCCGCACATGTCACCCTTGATCACCCGTTTCACAGCGGCGCAAGTCGCTGAAAACAAAGCGATGCTCCGAGGGTAGCGAATACGGAGTGAGCAGCAGCCTTCAGGCTGCTGAAACAATGCGCGGGGAGACTGCAGGCCTTTAGGCCCGGGCAACTTGGCTGATCCGAAGTCCACTTGGATCCGAATCACAACTAAGTACTTGCATAGGGACCTGTGCGTACCCGCCAATGCCTCAGCCCAAGAACCTTCGAAAGCCTCCACAGAGAGATGGAGCGAGTCAGCCCGCAATACCAATGACCAGACTAGAAGCTGGAAGCTGACTCCAATGCAATTAATGCGAAAATAGACTTGGAAGCTATCCCCATGCCCCAGAACCAGACCATTGCCGTCGCCATGTCCGGAGGAGTCGACTCTTCGACGGTTGCGGCAATCCTCGCCCGTCTCGATGAGGGCACCAAGGTTGTCGGCCTCACCCTGCAGCTTTGGGATCAAACCCGCCTCGCCGGCAAGCATGGCATCCCCGATGCGCCCAAGGCCGGCCGCTGCTGCTCGCTCGACGACGTCTACGACGCCCGCCGCGTGGCCGAGCACCTCGGAATCCCCTACTACGTCGTCAACCAGGAAGAGCGGTTCGAGCAGGATGTGGTCCGGCCCTTTGTCTCGGAGTATCTCGCCGGACGCACGCCGATTCCCTGCTCGCTCTGCAACAACCATCTGAAGTTCGACCAGTTGCTTGAAGACGGCGCGATCCATCGGCGCCGACTCCATCGCCACCGGCCACTACGCCGTCAACGAGTACGACCCGGCACGCCAGCGCTGGATCCTCAAGCGCCCCGCCGATCTCGCCAAGGACCAGACGTATTTTCTCTTCGGCCTTACGCAGGCGCAGCTCGCGCACACCCTCTTCCCGCTCGGCCACATGACCAAGCCCGAGGTTCGCGAAGTGGCGCGCCAAAAGGGCCTCGCCCTCGCCGAGAAGCCCGACTCGCAGGAGATCTGCTTCATCCCCGGCGGCTCGTATCAGAACTTCCTCGCGGCCTATCTCGAAGAGCAGGGCGAGGCAATGCCCGACACCGCCGGCGAACTGGTCGCCTCATCCGGCGAGGTCATCGGCCACCACGACGGCATCTCCAACTTCACCGTAGGCCAGCGCAAGGGACTGAAGGTGTCATCGCCTTCGCCGCTCTACGTGCTCAACATCGATCCGTCGAGCCATCGCGTCACCGTCGGCGCAGATGCGGAACTCGCAACCACCACGTTGCGCGCCAATCGCCTCAACTGGATCAGCATTCCCGAGCTCACCCAGCCCATGCGCGTAAAGGCCAAGATCCGCCACCGCCACGAGCCCGCATGGGCCACCATCGAGCCTGCGCCGCACGCGAGCTCCACGAATGGCGCTGTCGCAGGAGAAGCTGACTCCCAGGTACTAGCAATTTTCGACGAGCCGCAACGCGCCGTCACCCCCGGCCAGTCCGCCGTCTTCTACGACGGCGACGAAGTCGTCGGCGGCGGCTGGATCATCTAGATCTGATTGCAAAAACCGGATTTAAGGGCACGGCTCGCAGCACCCCGTGTCACGTGTCGAATATGACCGCGTAAACACAGGCTCTGCAGCTTGCGGCCTAGGAGAAAACTCACTCAACTCGAGCTTTGTAATAAGGGCATGGCTTCAGCCAGGCCGTAAGCGCAGCGGAATGAATGAGGGCTTTAGCCCCTGAGGGACCTTTCCCTTATCGCTCCACCAAGTCGTGCTCCGCAACCGGAATTCGCATTCCTCCATCATCCAATCCTCTTCCGCATAAAAAGCGTAGCCTGCGGATTATCGTTGTACCGCTCGCACCGCTCATATCCGCGCCGTTCATACAAAGCAATCGCTGTCTTCAAGTCGTCATACGTATCGAGATAGATCCACTCAAGTCCCTCGTCGCGCGCAAATGCTTCCAGCGCATCCATCAACTTGTCCGCGACGCGGTTGCCCCTCGCCGACGGCCTCACATACAGCCGTTTGCATTCGCCGGCCCGCGCAATCGATTCAAGCCTGCGCAGCACAACACACCCCACGACCTCGTCGCCCAGATACGCCAGCCACATTCCAGAGGCAGGCGCGCCGAGAATCTTCTCGACACTCGCAGCCGAATCCCGCTGAACCACGTCAACAGCTTCGTAATACTCCTCGAGAATTGCGAGCGCCTCCCTGCTCGAAGCACGGAGGCGCTCGATTCTCACCGGCGGCTTGGCAAGAATCGACCGGACATGCGTGAGTGATGCGGCAATCGCCTCCCGATCAACATCAGTCAGGTGCGCGAGCATCTCTTCAATCTGCGCGGTCGACTGCTGGTTCAGTCGCGCAACAGCCTTTGTGCCAGTCGCGGTAAGCGTGAGAAATTTTTCACGCCCGTCCGCTTCGGAGGTCGCCTGTCGCACAAACTTCCGCCTCGTCAGTGCCGACAAAAGTCGACTGACATACCCCGCATCCAGCTCAAGAATTCCGCACAGCGCGCGCGCCGTCATCTTCGGCCTCGCGCCGATCTCATACAGAATGCGAGCTTCCGTAAGCGAAAACTCGCCATCCAGATGACGCCGCCGCAAAAGCCCCAGCTTCGCCGTATAGAACCGATTAAACTGCCGGACCGCCGAGATCTGGTCTGCAACAACCGGCTCGATTCCGCTCTTAATCGACACGAAAACAGCTTGGCACAATTAGTTGCTTTTAGCAACTATCTCGTCACGCAGGCCAAACGCAGCACTCAGCCGGATTCACGCGTTATACTGGCCCGGCCATCTTTTCGGAGAGAAATCCGCATGCCCCAGAAAACGTTTGCCCACCTGTGCCTGATCCCTGCGCTCGCGGCTTCAACCCTGATTGCCTCCGGTCAAAACGCCCCTGCGACGCTGACGATCCATCCCGATCAGCCTGTCGCCGCCGTCAGCCCCACCCTCTACGGGCTCATGACCGAAGAGATCAACTACGCCTACGACGGCGGCATCTACGCGGAGATGGTGCGCAACCGCACCTTTCGCGGCGACTGGAGCGGCATTCTCTACTGGTATCTCGTGGAGGGCGGAAACGCACGGGCCAAGATGGCAGTCGACGAATCCACCGGCCCCAGCACCGCGCTCCCCAAGAGCCTGAAAGTCGAAATCGAACACGCCGACTCACACAATCAGGCTGGCATCCTCAACGTCGGCTGGTGGGGCATGGCGCTCCACGCCAACACCGAGTACAAGGGCTCCCTCTATGCCAAGGCCGATTCCGCAAGCCTGGGACCGATCACCGTAAGCCTCGTCAACAACATCACCGGCAAGTCCGTCGCCACCGCGACCGTGAGCGGCATCGGCGCCGACTGGAAGCAATACACATTTGCATTGAAGACCGGCGCAATCGAGCCATCGGCCACCAACCACCTCGTAATCTCCGCCGGTCACGCAGGCACGCTGTGGTTGCAACTGGTATCGCTCTTCCCGCCCACGTATCACAATCGCGTCAACGGCAACCGCATCGACCTGATGCAAAAGCTTGCCGCGATGCATCCCGCTTTTCTTCGCCTGCCCGGCGGCAACTATCTCGAAGGCGACCATATCAACGAGCGCTTCGAGTGGAAGAAAACCATCGGACCGCTGGTAGACAGGCCAACCCACCGCAGCCCGTGGAATTACCAATCCAGCGATGGCATGGGGCTGCTGGAGTTTCTAGAGTGGTGCGAGGACCTGAACATGCAGCCGGTCCTCGCGGTCTACGCGGGATACTCGCTTGCGCAGGAGCACATAAATCCGGGCCGCGACCTCGAGCCCTACATACAAGACGCGCTCGATGAACTGGAATACGTGACCGGCGGCCCGAACACGAAGTGGGGCGCCGAACGCGTGAAAAACGGCCACCCCGCGCCATTCAAACTAACCTACGTCGAGATCGGCAATGAAGATTGGTTCGATCGCTCCAGCAGCTACGACGAGCGTTTCACGCAGTTCTACAAAGCAATCAAGGCGAAGTATCCTGACCTGCAGCTCATCGCCACTGCGCCTGTCAAAACCGTGAAGCCCGATGTGATCGACGAACACTACTACGTCCGCGCCACGCAGAATTTCCACACCGCCAACCACTACGACTCGCCCGACAGCAACTCGTCTGCACCCAATCGCTGGGACTCCGGCCACTATGACAAGGCCGACCGCAACGGCCCGAAGATCTTTGTGGGCGAGTGGGCCACGCGCGAAGGCGCGCCCACGCCGAACATGGGTGCCGCGCTGGGTGATGCCGCGTGGATGACCGGCCTCGAACGAAACAGCGACCTGATCGTGATGTCCTCCTACGCGCCACTGCTCGTGAATGTGAATCCCGGCGGCATGCAGTGGGAGACCGACCTCATCGGCTACAACGCCATCAAGAGCTACGGATCGCCTGCCTACTACGCGCAGGTGATGTTCGCGTCGTACCTCGGCGATCACACCGTTGCGTCAAAACTGGAAAATGCCGCACCAAAGCTCTTCTACTCGGCCACCATCAACACCGCAAAGAAGCAACTCTATCTCAAGCTGGTCAATGCATCGTCAGATCCGCAACCAGTTCAAATTACGTTGCCCGGAAGCCAGCCGAAGGCCTCAGCGAAATTGATCCAACTCGGCGCGCCCGACACGCAGACCACCAACAGCATCGACGATCCCAATCGGCTGGTTCCGGTGGAGTCATCCGTACACAACGTGAGCACCACCTTCCCGCTCACCTTGCCGGCGTACTCCATCCAGGTGTTGCAAATCGACCTGCAGTGAAGATTCCAACGGAAGCGGCGCCTGGGGTTGGGAATACGGAGGGAGCAGCAGCCTTCAGGCTGCTGAAATCATACGCAGCGAAAGAGGGGCCTTTAGGCCCGGACACTCGAGACCATCCAACATTTTCATGTTCTTGGCGTGGCGTAACGCACCATGAACGATCCGCCCTGAAGATTGTCAGATAGACCAGAGCGCCCTGTCGGCATCACTTCCCCGTGATCTCCTCGCCCACGTGCAGCACCGCCCCGCGCTCCCGCAGCTTCTTCTGTAGCTCCGGAATCGGCACGTTCTGCACCGCGCTTCCGCTCCGCACGGCCAGCGCCGCCGCCACCCCCGCCGCCTGCCCGATGATCATGTACTGCGGCTCCATCCGCACTGACGAATAGGCTGCGTGCGTCGCCGAAAGGCACACCGGCACCAGCAGGTTCTCCACCTGCTCGCGCTTCGGCGTGATGCTCCGGTACGCAATCTCGTACGGCTGCACCGGCACCTCGACGTTGCCCTCATTGCGCACCGAGCCGTCCGGCATCGCCACCCGCTGAATGTTATGCGAGTCGCTGTTGTACGATCCCATGCCAATCGAATCGTTTTTTGTCCGCTCCGCCTGCAGATCCGATTGCCGCATCACGTACGCTCCCACCATCCGCCGCCCTTCGCGTATGTAGAGCTGCCTCGGCCAGTGATCTGTGTCTGCAAACTCATCCCGCGGCAGGCCCCATTCGTTCAGCTCCGCCCGCAGCGTCTCCGGCACGCTCGCATCCTGCGACAAAAAATACAATAGCGACTCCGTGTACAGCAGATGCTCGCGCCAGATCGCCGCCTTCTCCGCATAGCTCGCTTCCGGATACTTCCAGCTATGCCCGATATAGTCAGTTGAAATCGGCCCGTTGTTGTTGAAGTCCGCCTTGTGATTCGGAATCAGAACAGGGTTAAAGAAATCACGCATCCTTGGTGCCCGCCCCGCGTGTTGCGCAAATTCTTCAAGATACCGCTCCAGCAACGCGAACCGCGTGCGATCGTACCCATCCGGTTTGGGAAACGGCAACCGATTCGTTGCATCATTGGTCAGGATCAGCCGGAAATTGTAGGCCTGCACCTTCTTGTCGCCAGAGCCCGCTGCCGCCAGCGGCCCCGCATCCACCTCCGGCAACAGGTGATGCTCCGCGTCATACGGCGACATCGCCCAGCGAAACTGGTGTCCCGGCGTGTCTTCTCGAACTCCCGCCAGGTCCTCGTCATACTCCTTCGCACTCTCGCGTCCCCACGTATAACTCACGTGCGACTGCGCCATCAGGTCGCCTTCATAACTGCAATCAGCAAACACCGCAGCCCGCCACCGTTTCCCATCCTCAGTAATGACAGACACGATCCGCCCTGCCTTCATCTCTACGCCGTCCGTCTCGCGCAGCCGCTCATGGAAAACCACGACAACTCCGGCGTCCTTCAAAATCTCATTGAAAATCTCCTCATCCACATGCGGCTCTGTGAGCCAGCTCTCTGCAAGCGCCAGATCATGCACGCCATAATGCGCTGCCGCCTTCATATAAAAATCCCGCGCATAGCCGCCGATGATGGCGAAGTGTCCAAGGTCCGTAGCCGACAACCCGCCCGTCACCATCCCACCCACATGCCCGCCCGGCTCCAGCAGCACCACGTGCAGTCCCTCGCGCGCCGCCGAATAAGCCGTCATCACCCCCGAGGCCGTCCCGCCATAAACAATCAGCTCTGCCTCCGTCGTGTCCGAGTGCGTCACGATCGAGTGCTTCGCAGCTTCCACTCCGCGCAAATGCGCGGCGCTCATCAGCAAACAAAAAAAACCACAAATAAAATGCCGGCTCAATTTCATCGCTCCAGTCTCGCTTCCGCGTCCGGCTCTGCGCAAATCCGGCATCCGTCAACCCCGCCCCTGCAAACTTTCTTCTAACCCTCTCATTCCACAACGAAGAAACTTCCCTGCCGTTTGCATGCAATTTGCCCTCTTAGTCGCACAATGAAGTTGTCTCGATCGTTCCAGCATCAAGCCTGGTCTTGGTCGCTCGGATGGTTTGTCGTCACGAGTGGGAAAACGCGGACCTTGGCATTTCTCAGAATGACGGCATCGTCGCCGCGACACCCGCTAACTCGCTAACTTGCTCTGGCGCGCAGCGCCGCTAACCCGCTAATTAACAAACTTGCGATTCTCAACATCCCAACCGCCCCGCAACTCCTTTGCTTCGAGGATTCTGCGGATAACTTCAATTACAAGAATATTTTGCAGCTAGCGTCAACGCATAACCCCTTTTAACACTGTATTTTGCAGCCAACGGTCCGCCAAAAAAATCTGCGGAGGAGAAAGCCATGTTCGACGAATGTCGCCACGTCAAGCCCAGTGGCATCAAGTGCAAATCACCTGCCTTGCGCTCCACGCCTTTTTGCTACTTTCACAGTCGTCTTGACCGCTCCAGAAATCCCTCCGTTACCGATAACAAGCTGCCAATCCAACTTCCCTCCCTCGAAGACTTCAACGGCATCCAGATCGCGCTTCACCAGATTCTCGAGGCTTTATCCACCTCCCGCATCGACGCGCGTCGCGCAAGCCTCTTCCTTCGCGGACTTCGAATCGCGGCGGATCTCGCCGCGAAATCCCCCTCCATCGCGCCCAGCGAATTCGTGCGCGACCTCTCTTATCAAAACGATGGCAGCTCGCTCGCGCTTGAGAAATCCACCTGCGAGCCCCCCGAAGATTGCTTCCGGTGCAACAAGCGCGAGGACTGCCAATACTTCGAAGACCACGAAGACGACTTCGAAGAAGTCGAAGAAGACGCTGAAGAAGGAGAGGAGCAGCAAGACGAAGAGGAAGGACGGGAGAAGAGTAAGGAAGAAGAACTGTCAGCCTCGCCCGGTGACCAGAAAGCCTCAATCGATACATCGCCGGGTGCCCCGGAGCCTACCCTGACCAATGTCGAAGAGTCTCGCGCTTTTGAGACCTGGGAAGAAAGCGTTTGTCAGACAGGATGTTCCACATGGTCTAAGCCGGTCTGCATAACTCCTGCTCCAGATGTGTCATCCTGAGCCCGCACGCTTACCCCATGAACGACTCGTCGTTCATGGGGTAAGCGGGGTCCCCACAAACTGGTCTTGGTTTGTGGGGTGATAAGCGGCGCGAAGGATCTGCTTTCAAATGCCATGCCGCCGAAGCACTGGGTGCCCCATCCATGCGCAGTTTCCTCGCGCATGGGTGGGAAAGCACAGGCCCGCGCTTCCGATCGAGAAAAAAGCAGTCCCTTCATTTCTGCGGCGCCGTTGATGTAGGTCCGTTCGGATTAGCGTGCGGCCCATGCATCTGCGCCTCGAGATCGTCGAGCTTCTTCTTCTGATCGTCCGTCAGAAACACGCGAACCTCTTTGTCTGACTTCATGAACAACGCATGCATGCCGGCCTGGCGTTGGTCGGGCGTCAGGCTCTGGTCATCCTCAAGCTTCTGTGTCCCGTCATGCATAGCCTGCAAAATAGGCCTCGTCTTGTCCTGCTGTTCGGCAGTCAAGGCGAGCTGCTCACTGAGCATCTTCAGGTGTTGATCAACGGGCGCCACGGCCGCAGCATGCGCGTCAGGGCTGGTTCCATTCTGTTGGGCCACCGTGCTCATCGCAAACATCAGCACGGTCCCCATTGCAAACAAGCGAAGTCGATTCATCGTCTCTCTCCTTTTTTTGATCGGCGAACCGCGCGATTCAGCCTATGATTCGCACTGTAGCTTCGAAATGCAGCCGCGTCGAGAGGCGGACCGGCGTTGTTGAACAAAGAGGCAGGCATTGTCCAGAAACGAGTCCGGAAAAATGCGCTCCACGGTGCAAAATCAAATCGTGCAGACGAAAGACAAGCCGCGCCGCAAGCCCGATGCGCGCGTCAAGCGCACCCGCGATCAGCTTGGCTATGCTCTCATCCAGCTAATCGTCGAGAAGCCCATCAACGACGTCACCGTGCAGGACGTGCTCGATCGCTCGGGCGTCGGCCGGTCCACGTTCTACCTCCACTACCGCGACAAGGACGACCTGCTCGTCAGCCAGTTGGAAATGTTTCTCGAGATGATGAGCACTTCGCTTAGCGTGCGCAACGACAAGTCGAATCGCGTCGCTCCAGTGGCGGAGATGTTCGACCACATCGGCAACCAGAACAAGCTCTACCGCGTACTCTCCGATTCCGGCCATCTCAAGGACTTCTTCGAGCTCGCCGAGGGCTACTTCGCCCGCGGCATCGAGCGACGCCTCAAGGAATCAGGCCGCCTCGCCAAGATCCCGCAGCGCGAACTCGCTGCACGCGCATCTGCCTTGTCCGGAAGCCTGCTCTCGCTGCTGCGCTGGTGGCTCGATCGCGGCGAGAAAGAATCCCCGCAGGAGATGGACGAAATGTTCCACCGCATGGTCTGGACCGGCCTGCAGTAGCATTCCCGCGTTCCCTATTCCCTGTTCCCTGTCCCTGTTCTACCGCTATACTCGCCGCATGCAGGCAGAGGCGCGGCTGTCTTACAAGTCTGGGCGGTTGCCTGACGAAGCTGGTGTTGATTCTGATTGCCGGCCTTGCGTTCATGTGGGTTGTGATCATCGCGCTGAACCCCTGGGCGCTGCACATCGGCCAGCGATCCACGCCGCTGCTCTACTGGCATGGCACGGGCACGGTGCTATCGAAGGACGGCAAGATGTATCCGCTGTATGTGTAGTTCTGGCCCGGAAGACCTATGCGGCACGGAGGCGGACGGCGCGAAGGCAAGATCTAGAGCGCCGACCTGAAAGGCACTGGCTGGCTGTGCATCGCGCCGGGATCGATCGAGCGGATGGACGTTAGCGGCACGATGTACGGCGGATACACGAGCGCCGACAACAGCCTGTTCGATTTCCGGCTGCTCGAATGGCGAAAGCCCTTCGCGATCAACTACCAGAACCGCGGCTTCTTCGACGTGGCCGGATCCTGGCACGGACCTGACCTCGTTATGGACCGCCCCGGCGAACAGGGCATCAAGTTCAACTCGGGACTCTTCATCGACAACGCGACCGTGACGCTTCGCTGGGCAAGCTACCAGGAATTCGAAGCAGCGTGCCGCACCAAAAGCAGCGAAGTTGGAAAGTAACGCTGCCGGGTGCCCCAGGTCTCGCTTCTGAGACCTGGGAAAGCACAGACCTCACGAAAGCACTACGCTCTTCGCCAGCATCTGCTTGATGCCGGATGCCCCAGGTCTCGTTTCTGAGACCTGGGAAAGCACAGACCTCACGAAAGCACTGCGCTCTTCGCCAGCATCTGCTTGATGCCGGGTGCCCCAGGTCTCGTTTCTGAGACCTGGGAAAGCACAGACCTCACGAAAGCACTACGCTCTTCGCCAGCATCTGCTTGATGCCGGATGCCCCAGGTCTCGTTTCTGAGACCTGGGAAAGCACGAACCTCACGCAAGCACTGCGCTCTTCGCCAGCATCTGCTTGATGCCGGGTGCCCCAGGTCTCGCTTCTGAGACCTGGGAAAGCACGAACCTCACGCAAGCACTACGCTCTTCCCCAGCATCTGCTTGATGCCGCGGATGGCTTGTCTGGTGCGTTCTTCGTTTTCTATAAGGCTGAACCGCACATGGCCGTCGCCATAGTCGCCGAAGCCTATTCCCGGAGACACGGCTACTTTGGCTTCGGTGAGAAGGAGCTTCGAAAACTCTAAAGAGCCGAGGTGTTGATAGGCTTCGGGGATCTTGGCCCAGACGAACATTGTCGCTTTGGGAGACGGGACGGGCCAGCCGGCGCGGTTGAGACCTTCGATCAATACGTCGCGGCGGCGGCGGTAGTTTTCGCGGATCTCGGTGACACAGTCCTGCGGGCCTTCTAATGCGAGAATGCTGGCCACTTGAATCGGCGTGAAGGTGCCGTAGTCGAAGTAGCTTTTGAGGCGGGCGAGGGCGTTGACGAGGACGGGATTGCCGACCATGAATCCTACGCGCCAGCCGGGCATGTTGTAGGACTTCGACAAGGTGAAGAACTCCACGGCTACATCTTTGGCGCCGGGGACCTGGAGGACGGAGGGCGGCTTATATCCGTCGAAGCCGAGGTCGGCGTAGGCGAGGTCGTGGATGAGGTGGAATCCATATTCGCGGGCGAGGGCTACGAGGCGGGCGAGGAATGGCAGGTCGACACACTGAGTCGTCGGATTCGACGGGAAGTTGACGATCAGCGCCTTGGGACGCGGGGTCATGCGGGGGATGATCGACTCAAGCTCCGCCAGAAACTGGTCGCAATCGTGCACCGGGACGCTGACCACGTGAGCTCCGGCGATGACGGGGCCGTAGATGTGGATGGGGTAGCTGGGATTGGGGACGAGCACGGTGTCGCGCGAGTCGAGAATCGCGAGGCAGAGATGGGCGATGCCCTCTTTCGACCCGATGGTGACGATGGCTTCGGAGTTGGGATCGAGGTCGACGTCGTAGCGCGACTTGTACCAGTTGCAGATGGCCTTACGCAGTCTTGGAATCCCTTTGGACACGGAGTAGCGGTGGGTGACCGTCTTCTGCGCCGCCTCGATCATCTTGTCGACGATGTGCTTGGGTGTGGCGCCGTCGGGGTTGCCCATGCCGAAGTCGATGATGTCTTCGCCGCGGCGGCGGGCGTTGATCTTCATCTCGCCGGTGATGTTGAAGACGTAGGGCGGGAGGCGCTGGATGCGGCTGAACTCTTCCATGGTAAGGACAGTTTACAAGGGAACGAAGAAGCAGGGACCGAGGGAACGATGAGGCAGGGACCTAGGGAACGAGGGACAGCGATTGACTGTTGTGTCTTCCTCGTTCCCTCGTTCCCTTGTCAGCTGACTTTAAGCACTACGCGGAAGCGTGCTTTGCCGGACATCATTCTTGCGTAGGCTTCTTCGGCCTTCTCCAGCGGATAGGTTTCGATCATGGGTTTGACGCCGGTGAGGACGCTGAATTTAAGGGTGTCCTCCGAGTCCATGCCGGTGCCGGAGGGCCACCCTGCAACAGTGCGGCGGCCGAGGAGCAGCGGAACTGGATTGATGGCGACGGGGCCGTCGGGCGCGCCGACGAGGATGAATTTTCCGGCAGGGGCGAGGCCGTCGATGACCCATTCGAGACCCTTGGCGCTGGTGATGGTAGAGAGGATGATGTTGGCGCCGCCGATCTTCTGGAGTTCCTTGGCCGGGTCCTGCGTGGTGGAGTCGATGTATATGTGCGCTCCGAGTTGCTTGGCCAGCGGACCCTTGTCCTGGCCACGGGCGACGGCGATAGTGCGGTAGCCGGCCTTGGCGGCGTACTGGATGGCGAGGTGGCCAAGTCCACCAATGCCGAGGATGACGACGGTGTCGCCGGTGCGGGCTCCGGAGTTGCGCAGGGCGTTGAAGGTGGTGACACCGGCGCAAAGCAGTGGGGCGGCGTCGGTGTCGTTGAGTTCGGGAGCCATGAAGGCGACAGCGTTGGCGGGGGCAAGGACGTAGTCGGCATAGCCGCCGTCATAGTTGATGCCGCTGATGGGTTGGTTTTCGCAAAGCATGAAGTCACCGCGGCGGCAAGGCGGGCAGTAGTTGCAGTGGCCGCCGTGCCAGCCGAGGCCGACGCGCTGGCCGGGCTTGAAGAGCGGGACATCAGGGCCGACGGCGTCGACGGTGCCGGCGATTTCGTGGCCGGGCGCGCGCGGATATTGGATGCCGGGCCATTGGCCTTCCTTGGTGAACGAGTCGCTGTGGCACACGCCGCAGGCGTGGACGCGAATGCGGACGTGGCCGGGGCCGGGCTCGGGGAATTCTTTTGTTACGAGTTGGAACGCACCGCCGGCGGCGGGTACCTGCATGGAACGGCCTTTGACTGGTGGCATGGCGAAGCCCTCCTGCGGCTTGGATGGGAGGCGAATGTGGAAGTTGCAAAAGATTGACCGCGAGCTAGGGAGCAGCGTTCGAAGCGGCTTCAGCGTGGGCGAGGACGAGAGCCGACTGAGCAGCAGCCTGGTCGAAGTAGCGCGTGAACCGCTGCGGCTCGTCTGCCTTGTAGGGAGCGAGGTTGTGGGCCCAGCGGAAACCGATGGGCTGGTACTGGAGTTCTGCGCTCACGTGGAAGGGTCCGGTGCCGGTGGCGGGAATCTCAAATCGCGTGGTGGCGCTGCCGCCGATGAAGGCGGGGTCGTCGAGCGCTTTGCCGCAGACGGCGATGTCGGGCGTGGCAGATTTTTTGTCGAATCCGGTGGGGAGGATGCGGTTGTCTTTAAGGTAGTGGGTAGTGGTGAGGAGCGCGGTGGTCACGTGGTCTTGCGCGTCGCCGAGAATGGGCTCGAAGATCTGGACCTGATCGGGCGCAGTGATGGTGGAGTAGTGAGGCGAATAGTGGGCGGGGTCGGCGTCATTGAGGTTTCCCGCGATAGAGCCGTCGGCGTTGAGATGTCCGGACTCGAAGACGATACGGCCGGATGCATCGATAACGGTGACGTGGAGCCAGGCGCGGCGCGATGGGAAGGCGGTAGGAAGCTTGTGTCCGGTGAGGTTCTGGACGGTGACGGCGAAGGAAAGGTGTCCGCCGGCGACGGCGAGCGCGCTGAGGGAGAGGCGAGCCGCCTGGGACTGGAGGTAGGCGCGTGTCTCAGCGGATGCCGAGGTGAGTTCGGCGGCTGATGCAGTCACGGCCAGTTCATCGTGATGCGCGACGAGCAGATCCTGCATGAAGAAGTTGGCGCCGGGGAAGGAGTGGCGGCGGACACCTTCACGGGGCGGGCTGTTGAGCGTCGCATCGGGCGCGGGATCTGCGATGGCAGGCATGTGACAGGACTGGCAGGTTTGCTTGTCGTGGTAGTCGCTGTGCTGCCACTCGAGGTACGGCATCTGTTCGGGGAAGCGGCCGGCGGGCTTGCCGGAAGCGTCAAGCGTGGTGGTGTAGAGGGTGTGACACGAGCCGCAGAGGTCGGCCTTGCGGAGATGGTCGGACTGTACGAGCGTGAGGCCAGAGGCGAGCGCGTGAATCGAGACTGCACGGGCCTCGACCGGATAGGGACCGAAGAGAGGGCGGGGCTGCTGACCGCCGGCTGCAGCGACGGTCAGGTTGCCGTTGTAGGAGTCAGGCGTGCCCAGGCCTTTCGGTTCGGCCTGATGACAGACCGTGCATGAGACTCCGTCGGCAGCGACTGCGGCGTTGTGAGCATCATCGAGCGGCAAGTGAGAGAAGACGGCAGTATCGTGGCTGGCGGACTTGTCGATGAAGTGCTGCAGGGGCATGTGGCATGTGGCGCACTCGTTCTCAATAGACGATGCGGCGGAGGCATGGTCGAGGGCCTCCCGGCGGACGCTGGCCTGCCAATAGGGATCGCGAGCCGAGTTTGCCATGAGGCTCGCACGCCATGGCCAACTGATGGAAACGTCCTGACCTTTGGCGGTCTTGAGATTGTTGTGGCAACCGAAGCAATGCCCGGAAGGCGGAAACGGGGACTGCTGCGCATAGAGAGGGACGGGGGGCGCGAGCACGACTGAAGCCCACACAACCGTGGAGAGCAAAGCACACATCGGAGCGCGAAGAGACAATCTAGTTCTCCTGAAGAACGGGAGGGGAGACCCATACGGCCCTCGCATAGAGCATATATAAGGTCACCGGCGGAAATGGAAATGGCTCTTCACTTCGCGACAGTATTTGACCCGCTGCCCCGTAAGACAGATTGGGTCGCGTGTATGATGCGACCATGCTTCCCCGTGCATTCATGGCCCTGTTGACAGCCTGCCTGCTGGCGATTGGCATGGTGCCTGCCGGCGGAGCGCAAGCGGCGGAAGTGCGCTATCACTTTGGCGATGACGCGCGCTGGGCTGACAAGAATCTCGATGACAGCTCATGGAACATAGCGCCCGATGGCCGCGTGCCTGCGCCTGCAATCGATACAGATGGATTCGTTTGGATTCGCATGCGGATCGCCGTGCCACGCAACACCGGGGACCCGCTCGCATTGCGATGGGATACATCGCACGGCGGGCCCAACGTGGAGGAAGTGTATGTAAATGGTTTGAGCGTCGGGCGAACCGGGGAGTTTCCTCCCGGGGCAACGATGCGCATGACTCCGCGTAACCTGGTGTTCGAACTGCCGCCGGGCCTGGCGCGGGAGGGCACATTTGCGGAGGTGGTCATTCGCAGTTGGACCGCTCCCATCTACCCTGTCAACAAAAACGTTTTGGCCAGAGACCTGTCGATTGACGGCGTGGCACTGCAGCACGCACTTGCGGGAGAGGCGCAGGGGAGGATCCTGCCGGGGTATATGCCTCAATTTGCCCTCAGCCTTCTGCTGGAGATGCTTGGCATCGGGGTGCTAATGCTGAGCCTGTGGTCGGGGCGGAGGGAGCTTTTTCTTTGGGCTCTGTGGCTGGTGACGGTGCCAGTGTTCCTGACGTTCATTTCGCTGCAGTCGATCGTGGTTGGAGTGAGCTGGCGCCCTTTCCTGATCATTTTTGAACTGATCAATGCGCTGGGCATGTGGGTCGAGGTGGAGTTCACCTGGTCCGTGCAGGGCTTTCAAGAAAAGCGGTTTCGTAGAATTGCGCACGGGTTGTGGATTTTATCGAATGCGGCGGACATTATTTCCTATGCGTTCTTCGACAGGCGGATGGTGGCGCTTAACGCCCATATGGTGGGCAGCGCAGCTCTGCTCGCTTTCAATGTAGTGCTGTCGGGCGCCGATCTGGCGGCCGTATTCGGGCGTGGACGCAATCGGGCAATTGGCGCCGCCATGCTGCTCATCAGCGTGGGATTTTATCTCCGCATTGCGGGAATTCATCTGGAGCTCGCGTGGCTGCGCGTGGATTTCTTTGGAGCTGCGTTTTACCTCTTGGGCGTTTTGATCTCGGGACTATTGATTCGGCAGGCCCTGGAGTCGTGGAAGAAGAACGAGGGATTGCGCATAGAGATCACGGCGGCGCGGGAGTTGCAGCAGCAACTGGTGCCGCTGGCTCTGCCCGAAGTGGCAGGGCTGCGACTGAATGCTGCGTACCTGCCGGCTCAAGAGGTGGGCGGCGATTTCTACCAGGTGATGGAACAAAGCGACGGCGCGACGTTGATCCTGGTGGGCGACGTGAGCGGCAAAGGATTGAAGGCCGCGATGACGGGTGTATTGACGATTGGCGCCGCACGGGCACTGGCCAGCGATACGATCGGTCCAGCGATGCTGCTGACGCGGCTGAACCGCGAAATGGCGCGTTCGAGCAAAGAAGGATTCGTGACCTGCCTCTGTGCGCGGATTACGAGGGATGGTGCGGTAACGCTGGCGAATGCGGGACATCTCGCGCCATACCTGAATGGAGCAGAACTCGAAGTCACATCCGCTCTCCCGCTCGGCATCACGGTGGCGGCAGAGTACGGGGAGACAAAGCTGGAGTTGGCGCCTGGCGACACGCTCATGTTTCTCTCCGACGGCGTGGTCGAGGCGCAGAACGCAGCGGGCGAACTGTTCGGCTTTGCTCGTACTGAGGCGCTCGCGAACAAGCAAGCAGGAGAGATTGCACGGGCTGCCCAAGCCTTTGGACAGTCCGATGACATCACAGTTCTCACGCTTGCGTTTGCACCTGTACATGCCGCAGTTTAGCTGGGCGCGAACGTATACTTAAAGACTGTATGAGCTCGTTTCTTCCAGTTGATGAACAGATGGATCTGCTGCAAAAGGGTGCGGCGGAAATTATTCGCGTGTCGGATTTGCGCGAGCGGCTTGAAGAGAGCCGCAAAACGGGCCACCCGCTGCGCGTGAAGGCGGGATTCGATCCGACTGCACCGGACCTGCACCTGGGACACACCGTGCTGATGCGCAAGCTGCGGCACTTTCAGCAGCTGGGGCACACCGTCATTTTTCTGGTCGGCGATTTCACGTCGCTGATCGGCGACCCGACGGGACGCAACGTGACGCGCAAGCCGCTGACGCGCGAACAGATTGACGCGAATGCCGAGACCTATAAGCAGCAAGTGTTCAAGATTCTGAACGAGAAGGTGACGGAGGTCCGCTACAACTCGGAGTGGTTGGAAAAGCTTGGCTACGAGGGCACGATCCGTCTCGCGTCTCACTTCACCGTTTCGCAGATGCTGGAGCGCGACGAGTTTCACAAGCGATTTCAGGCCGAGCAGCCAATCAGCTTGCATGAGCTCCTCTATCCGCTCATGCAGGCCTATGATTCCGTGGCTCTGGAATGCGACGTCGAGCTCGGCGGCACCGACCAGCGCTTCAACCTCGGCGCGGGCCGCGAGCTCCAGCGCCAATACGGCCAGAAGCCACAGATTGTGCTGATGACGCCAATCCTTGAGGGACTGGATGGCGTGCAGAAAATGTCGAAGTCGCTGAACAACGCGATCGGCATTAACGAGCCGCCGGCGGAGATGTACGGCAAGCTGATGTCGATTTCCGACGAGTTGATGTGGAAGTACTGGGTGTTTCTCACGGACTTGAAGCAGTCAGAAGTAGACGCGCTGCGGGCCGACGTCGCTGCGGGCAACGCGCATCCGATGGACGTAAAGAAGCGGTTGGCGAGCACCATCACTGCGGGATTTCACGGCGAATCTGCCGCACAGCATGCCGACGAGAACTGGGCGCGGATGTTTCAGCAGAAGGAAGTAGCCGAGGATCTCGAAGAAGTTCACATCGCATATGCCGACCTGGTAAGCCCATCGTGCCCGCCCGGCGAGTTGCAGATCCGCGTTTCGAAGCTGCTGCTGCAGACGGGACTCGCGGCCAGCGGGGCTGAGGCCAGCCGGAAGCTTGCCGAGAAGGCCGTCAAGATTGATGGCGAGGTCGTGACAAACGCGGCGATCCCGGTCGATACGCTGCCGGTGCGCCTCGTGGTGCGATTGGGCAAACGCGCGAAGGCGGCTATCGTCGGCGGGTTTGGCGAGGGCGTTTAGCGCGGCGTTTGCGTCGACCGACAGACTCGCAGCTTGAAAACAACCACGAGGTGAACCAATATGAGCATTTACGGCGGAAAAGAATTAGGCAGGCAGTTTCGGACCGTACGCCAGAACACGATTCAGATCGCCGAGGATATTCCCCAGGAGCACTACAACCATGTTCCGGCTCCAGAGTGCCGAACGGTAGGCCAAATGTTGACGCACATCGCTGTCGCACCACAAATGTGGGAGGAAGTTCACGGGAAGCAGCGCGTGATGACCTTGGTCGGCTTCGACTTTCCAGCGCTCGCGGAGCGCGCCAAAAATGAGGAATCGAAACCCAGGACGAAAGAAGAAATCCTGGAGTTGCTACGCAGCCGCGGTGAGTCTTTTCGCTACGTGGCTGGAGACGCTGACACCGGAGATGCTGAACGAAATGGTGACTGTAGCTGACGGCAGCGGCACCAAGTCCCGGTTCGAGCAGCTGTTAGGCGTTAAGGAGCATGAGATGCATCATCGCGCACAGCTCATGCTGATCGAGCGGCAGCTCGGCATCATTCCCACCTGACAAGGCAGGCCAACGATCGGATCGCGAAAATGCGTTCCGCCCAAACCGCCTGACCACAGACAGAACGCTTCAGTCCAAACGATTAGAAAGTTTTACTTGCGAGTACATTAGTAGCTATGACGCTCGGCGGGCCTTCTGGGCAGACGCATTTCGTGGTCAAAGGGAGGGGGCGGCCGCTTCTATTTCTGGCCGCCCTGGGCATCGGTATCCTGCTCGGGTTGCTGGCGATGATGGTGTTTTCGCGGGTGTCGCAGGCCGGGTTATGGGATCGCGTTGCGGGATTTGTGATGGGCCGCCCGGTTCGATTCGACGTTTCGTCTCCCACGGTTGTGGAGATGATTCAGAAGCTCTCCAGGCTCGAGACGGTCGAATATTCGCTGGATAAGATCGTGGAAGGCGGGCGGCAAAGCGCCTTCCTGCCTGATTTTTTAGCCGGCGACAAGCTGCTTCTGGTGGCTCATGGAGAGGTTATTGCCGGCATCGACCTGGGCCAGCTCAAGGCCGGCGATGTGGTGGTCAGCGGCGATACGGTGCATGTCCATTTGCCGACGGCCCAGATTTTCACCACGCGGATCGATAACAGCCGAACTCGCGTGTATTCCAGGACGACGGGCTTACTGGTTGCATCCGATCCGAACCTGGAGTCGGACGTCCGCCAGACTGCCGAACAGCAGATTGCCCAGGCCGCATCGGATGACGGAATTCTGGACAAGGCGAGGCAAAATGCGCGATCCAGCGTGACAGCTCTTCTGTATCAACTTGGGTTTCGCACGGTGGATGTGAAGTAAGGATGGGTTTTGCTCGATATCTTCGGATTCTTTACGGCGTTGGGGGTTTATAAATCAGACCGATCACGAGACCTGCCATGACCCACCCGAGCGCATTACATGCGGCAATTTCCAATCCGAGTTTGGTATCCATGTTCATCGTGACGAGGTTCGAGATTGGGTGGATGCAGGCGACGAACACTCCCATCAGGAGGCCGAATTGCAATCCCCTGAGGGCGCCATACGTGCCACCGCACCAGCCGGCGTAGAGCACAACAGCGGCCAGCATCGCCACAAGAATGGACGCCATGCCCAGGGGCATGTACTTCATCTGCAAGTCCGACGTCCGATAGAGCGCCGACGAAGAGGCGAAATCTTTCCGGATCAGCCATCCCTCAGTCAAAAATCCCCAGGCGAAAAATGCAACCAGAGCCGCAACCGTGGCTAATATGAGGCGTGGATAATTCATGTTCTCTCCTCCTGCGGTCGTCAGGATGGTGTTCTCTCCACTGTTCGATGTCTTGATCGCGCCCTGGAGCCGAATCGGTTCGAGTATAGGGCAAGTCGATACGAGCAACTGTCATTTGAATGTCATGCAACAACTGGACGGGAAGCTCTCTCTTTTAGAACCGGAACAGGTACGAGACCTTCACGAAGATTTGCTTGCCGGTATTCAGATAGTCGACCGATGTGGGTGGGACCGGCTCCGCAGGGTTGCAGGCGCCGCTGGGCTCGCGGTTGCAGAGCGATCTGTCGAGGTTCTGAATATTGTTGTTGTATCCGACGTAGACCACGGTTCCGGGATGAGGAAGCCAGGTAAACAAGGCCTGCGTCTGGATCTGTTTTGTCCGCTGCAGAGATGTTTCGGCAGGGTTCGCAAGCGTCGAGTCGTACTCGGCGATGACGCGTGCCGAGATGGAGCGCGTGAACTGGTAGTTGATCTTGGTGCGAAAGACCTGGTTTTCGTAGACGAACGCGCCATTGGAAGCCGAGTGATCGCGATCGAGCAAATAGGTATTGTCTGCCGTAAGCCGCCTGACGGGCTGGAGCGTGATCAGCGCCTGGACCAGCTGGGCGTGGAGGAGTGACGGCACGCCTCCCGCAATCGGGTTGTAGTTCACGTTGCCGGTTTGCAATCCGAGGATAGTGAAATTCAACTGCGACCAGGGCGCGCCGCGGACCACTGCGCCGCCAAAATTCTCAGTGAAGTTCACATTGTGGTCGAGCGGATAGCCGTCTTGCGGGCCGACGGTATCGGAGTTTTCGCCGATCTGCGGCGCGATGATCATCTGGCGTGCGAAAGACACGTACGGACCGAAGGTGAAGTAGTGATAAAGGCGGTTGCCCTGGTGGTCCCATCCGACCAGCGAAAGCCCGTCAACAGCTACGTTTTGAACTGAACTCTTCTTTGGATACCAGATGTAAGTGGCGTGGGTTTGATTGCTGTAGAGGTTCGTGGTTGGGATGAATCCAAGCTGGGTCTGGAACCCGGTGCTGTAGTCCTTTCCCAAGGTGTCGAAGATGAAGGAATGTCCGGTGCGCTGAATTTCAAGCTGGCTGGCTGGGCCGGCGGAGTATGTGGGCGGGTTTGCGGGGTCATTCGGCCCCATGGTCGAGCTTGCGACCATCTGACCGTTCGCCGTCCAGTTCTTGTTCAGGTGGGCTGTGAAGTCGAGTCCGCCAATGCGATTCCATCCGCCACCGAATTCCTGGTCGGTGTAGATGAGCCCAACGCTCGAATTCCTTCCCAGGTCTTGTGAGATGCGGCCTACGAAGTATTTGGCTCGCTCAAGATAAAGTGGATCTACCTGGCGCGTAGGTTTGGCCCGGTTCGCGATCGTCAATGGCGAAGAAGCCGAGATTGGTAGCGCCGATCTTCCCAGTCAGCCGAATACCGTATTCCGGGTGCACGATATTACGCGTGTAGACAAGGTTGATCGGGGTCGTGAAGTAGTTTGCATTCTCGAGAAAGAACGGCCGCAGTTCGGGAAAGTACACGGGGTAGCGCTGGTTGACGGTGAACTGCGGCTGATCCGATTCGACGTTACTGAAATCGGGATTGATGGTTCCGTCGAGCACCAGGCTGTCTTTGATAATGAGCTTACCTTCGCCCCCGCCGGTACCTTCCAGGGCTCGGGAACTCCAGTACGGGTTCAGCGGATCGATGTTGATCAGTTCTTTTTCGTTCTGGGCGAGTGCGTAGGGATTGAGTTGCAGGTTGTGGGAGCCGGTGACCCCTTCAATACCATGCATGGTGGCCTCCTGGGTCAGCACGCCGGAGATGCTGGTGGAAACGCGGGGCCAGAAGTCAAGTTCGCTGTTGCGCGGCAGGCTGCGGGAAAGACCACTCCCCAATCCGATGCGTCGGTGCGAAAACGAAGGCTGCGGAAAGGAATGGCGATCAGGGCCATCCAGCCACTCGAAGTCATGCGTGCCTCGGAGTCCCAGACCTGGTCGTAGCTGTAGTCGGCATCGCTGGTGTAGTCCACGCTCGACGTATCGGTCCAGGCAGCATCGGCCTGAACACCTGCCGGATTGACGGAAAAGAGGACTCCCTTGCGCTGGTCCTGGAAGGGATCGAGGAGCACGGAGACGGTGTCGTCGCCGGTGATGTTTTCACGGCGGGAAAGATGGCTGCGAATCGCGCTGGGGCGGTCATCGTGACAGATGAACACGAAGTAGATTGTGGACTTGGTGCGGGCGACCCAGACGTCGGTCTGCTGGGTAGCAGGCTCCCCGTCGTTGGGTGCGTTTTGAATGAAGCTCGAAACCTTCACGAGCTGGTCCTTCAGTTCCGGCTTTGGCTCCATCTCGGGAAAATCCGAAAGACGCAGCGCTTCGGCGAGAAGCGGAACCTTGAAATCGGTAGGGGCGGCCGCCTTGAGAATTTGAGGAGAAACTGGAGTCGGCTTGCTGTTTTGGGCAAAGAGAGCATCGCTCGCCGATATAGAGAACGCACAGAAGTAATCCAAGAAGGAGTGCCCTGGAGCGTCTGCAGTACCTATCGCGCTTTGTTACGTCCCGAGGAAAGCCATAACTGGATGGCTCTTTGACAAGGATCATTCAAGAGTCCCGGATGGTGCGTGCTTCGCGGAAGCAGCGAGGTCACACCGAAGTGTTATATGCGTGCGTCTGCGAATATCTTTCGTCACAAGTGAATACTTCAGGGCCGATCCGCAGAATTTCGAACGATGGCAAATCAGGGAAATGCCTGAAATTCAGGCCAAGGGACAAGCGCACAAATGGGTCAGGTAAAGTCATGCGTATTATATATTTATTCCATCTGATCACATCGCTCGTTTGGCTCGGGTTATGGGGAACCATCTTTGGCATTGCCTGGTTGGCCAATGGTTTAACTCGAGAGCGATCGCGTTGACGTTTCACGTTCGCTCCAGGGCCCTCACACCGCTGAACACACCGCACTTGCAGCGCACAGTGGTGCGGCTACGTGATTACGGTGGTGCTTTCGGCAGGTGACGATTTGCTCGGTTTTTCCTCTGCGGAGTTGGGGTCAAGTCATTGAAAACAAGTTCACGAGCTTTACAATTCGAGCACGCTAACTTTTCAGAACGGCAATCCTCAATGTCCGATAAGCCTACTTTTGAGAGCCGAAGTTTCCTTGAGCAGGCTACGGTGGGTATTGTCCACGCCACCCCTGAGGGGCATATTCTCCGCTGCAATGCCGAGTTTGCCGAAATCATCGGCTATCCCGCGCGAAGAAGTCCGCGGCTTGATGATGCAGGAAATCACGCCGGACGAGGACGGCGCGCTGTGCCTTTCGTCGTTCCAGAAACTCTGGACCGGGGCCAGCGATGCCCTGAGCCTTGAAATCCGGCTGATCCGCAAAGACGGAGTCCTGACATTGGCCAAGCTGACGGTATCGCTTCTCGCGGGATCGCGAGGGATGGCCTTCTCACCTGCTGGCGCATGTTGAAGCGATCCAGGATCGCAAGAGCGCGCGAGAGCGCGCAGGCCGCGCCCGCAGAGGCGGCTGCGCCGGCGCAAGGACAGACCGCTTATCGGAGCACTTTCGAGACCAGCCCGGACGGAGTACTGATCGCGCGCGCCGAAGACGGCAAGATTGTGGAGGTCGAATCCGGCGCTGCTGGAGACCCTGCAATTCAGCCGCGAAGAAGTGATCGGCCATACCTCGCTGGAACTGGACATCTGGGCGGATGAAAGCGACAGCCTCAGAGTCGCCGAAGCGCTGCATGAAAAGGCGGCTGCCGCGATCTGGAAGTCCGGCTGCGGCGGAGGAGCGGCGAGGTCTTCTGGGGCCAGCTTTCGGCTTCTTATGCTGATTTTGACGGCGAATCCTGCGTTATCTCCTACATCCGCGACGTGTCGGCGGCCAAGGCGGACGAGGAGAAGATTCGCAACCTCGCGTTCTACGACACGCTGACGGGATTGCCGAATCGCCGGCTGCTG
Organism: uncultured Acidobacteriaceae bacterium; assembly: GCA_963769345.1. Classification (GTDB taxonomy): domain Bacteria; phylum Acidobacteriota; class Terriglobia; order Terriglobales; family Acidobacteriaceae; genus Telmatobacter. Next base: position 40,681 of record CAVYLL010000010.1, on the reverse strand, counting down.
TGGGAACGACTGCGCCAGGCGCTCATCTCAAGCATTCGCAGCGGCAGCAAGCATGCGCTGCTGTTTGTCGACCTGGATGGATTCAAATCGCTGAATGACACGCTCGGCCATCACATCGGCGATCTGCTGCTGCAGGAGACGGCACGCCGCATCTCCGGCTGCGTGCGCGAAGTGGATACGGTCGCGCGGCTCGGCGGCGACGAGTTTGTCGTCATTCTCGAAGACCTGAGCCAGATCGCGGAGATTGCCGCTGCCCAGGCACGCACCGTTGGCGGAAAAATTCTGGCCGCGATCGACCAGCCGTTCTTGCTCGAAGGGCGCGAGTGCCATACCACGTCGAGCATGGGAATCACGGTCTTCGGCAACCAGAACGAGAGCACCAACGAGGTGCTGCAGCAGGCCGATATCGCGATGTACCAGGCCAAGGCCGCGGGACGGAACGCGATGTTCTTTTTCGCGCCGGCTCTGCAGGCATCTGTGAATGCACGCGTCGCCCTGGAGAGGGATCTTGCGGGCGGCGATCCGCGACAATCAGTTTTCGCTGTTCTATCAGCCGCAGCTGGATCGCGGGCTGCTGACCGGCGCGGAAGCGCTGATCCGCTGGAACCACCCGACGCGGGGCATCGTGGCACCGCAGGATTTTGTTCCCCTGGCGGAAGAGACCGGCCTGATCTTTCCGATGGGCAGCTGGGTGATTGGAAACCGCCTGCATGCAGATTGCGGCGTGGGCCGGGCGCAAAGAAGGCGCGCATCTCTCAGTCGCGGTGAATGTGAGCGCGCGCGAGTTCCGGCAGCCGAAGTTTGTGGATCATGTGCTGGCCGCGCTGGAACGAACCGGCGCCAATCCTAACAACCTGAAGATTGAGCTGAGCGAGAGCATGTTTGGCGAGAACGTCGAGGATGTGATCGCCCGGATGAACAAGCTGAAGGCATACGGGGTGCGATTCTCGCTGGAGGACTTCGGCACCGGCTATTCGTCGATGACATATCTGAAGCGGCTGCCGCTGGACCAGATCAAAATCGATCGCACGTTTGTGAACGACATCCTGAAGGATCCGATCAGCGGCGCGGTTGCGCAGGCCATCATTTCGTTTGGCAAGGCGATGGGCCTGTCTGTGATTGCGGAAGGCGTGGAAACCGAAGAGCAGCGCGCGTTTCTGGCGAAGCTGGGGTGCCATTCATTTCAGGGATATCTCTTTAGCCATCCGCTGCCGCTCGGCGAATTCTACGAAAGCTAGGCGCCGCAGGAGGCGTACCGCACTCATCCGTCCGACTCGTAAACGCCGAAGAGCGAGAGAATGCCAACCATCTTGAGAGTCTTGGCGACAAACGGCGAGGGATTCACGAGTTTGACCGTGCCACCAACCTTATTGGCCTGACGAAGGGCGTTGACGAAGGAACCGATGCCAGACGAGTCGATGTAAGGAAGGGCTTCGAGATCGAGGACGAGGAAGATGTGTCCGCTGGCGAGGGTTTGCTGAAACGCATTTTCAAATTGGGTGACGGCCTCTCCACTCATCAGCCTTCCCTTCAATTTCAAGACGCAAACAGCACCGGATTCCTTGATATCGAGATCCACGGCAGCCTGTCTTCCAAGCGAGATTTTGCTTTACATCGAGAGTTGATACTTGTTAATCTCCAAGCCTCAACTACCTGAGAATTAATGCCATCTCCCCCATTGTCAAGCTAACTTTTACCGAACGTCCCGGGACCGGATGATCTCACCAGTGAATGAGGCCGCTCTTGAAGTCGGCGCGATGCTTCTTTCCACGCCCGATGCAGTTACGCGCGCATCGATCATCGCCTCGGTGATTGTGACGCAACTGCCGAACTGCGCCTGCGCGGTTCACCGGTTCCTTCATGAAGACGTTGAGATCGCCTGGAACGTGATCGGCCTGGCCGGAGATATCTCCCCTGAGCCGTACAGACACCGGATCGGGAAACCGGCTGATGGCGCCGCTGGTGCTTGAGTCACCAGAACCTCTGATTTACTTCGGCGCCGACATTCTGCGCGAAGACTACTCGCATCTGCACATCGCGCGTTCTGTTTCATCGATTGCTTATGTTCCGCTGCTTCAGGGTGAGGAACTGGCCGGCAGCTGTTGAGATTCTCTTCTTTTCCGGAACGCCACGATTGCAGGACCTGGAGGCGATTGCACCGATTATTCAGCTCGCGTCGCCGGCGATTCTGGCCGCCGAAGGCACTGGAGGCGCAGCGCCAGGATCTGCTCGACTCAGTGCACCGGATGTCGCAGCTGTACGACCTGGAAAAATCGCTGAATGCGACCCTCGAGTTGGACGCGGTCACGGCACTGATTCCCGGAAAACAGCGGCAATGCTGCCGTGCCAGGCGATGCATCTGTGGCTGTTTGATGGGGAGATTCTGCGCCTGGTTTCGACGCATGGAGACGACGCCACGGTTGAAGCCGGCATGACGCAATCGCCGGGCGACGGGCTACGTGGCGGATATGGCCGAGGAGGGCGAGGCGCTGCTGATTGCCGATGCCTGACGACGAGCGGCTGACTGCGCGCAATGTCCCGCTTGATCCAGAGTCGGAGTGCTTCGCCGGTAACGAATGCGCTTCTTGTTCCGCTGATGCAGGACGAAGCGGAGGTCGGTGTACTGGAAGCCGTCAACAAACAGGACGGCGTTTTCGACGACGACGATCAGTTCCTGATGATGTCGATGGCGGAAACCATCGCCAACGCCCTCAAGAACGCCAGCCTGATGCTTGCCGAGCGGAAGCTGGAGATCCTGAAGGCGCTGGTGCATGTGAGCACCGAGATCACCTCGACGCTGCGCCTCGATCGGCTGCTGGGAATCATCGTCAACAGCCCGCAGCACGTGCTGCCGTATGAGCGATGCGCGATCGCGCTCGATCAGCGCGGGAAGCTGCAGCTGAAGGCCGTGTCGGGCATGGCAACGCTGCCGCTGGGCGACTTGACGGTGGAGCGGCTGAATCAATTAATGCGCTGGCTCTCGTACGCAGACCGAACTTGTGTACTGTGCCGGCAATTTGACCGAAGGCGAAGGAAGCAGAACGAGATTCCCGGGCCAGTTGCAGAGTACTTTGCTGCGACGGGATTTCGGCGCGCTCTATGCCATTGCCGCTAGCCGACGATCAGGGCCGCGTTGGGGTGCTGACGTATGAGAGCAGCGATCCTGATTTTCTCGATGTGCCGCACATCGAGATGATCAAGATCCTGGCCGGGCAGGCGACGGTGGCCATTCGCAATGCGCTGCTCTATCGCGAGGTGCCGCTGATCAGCCTCATCGAGCCCCTGGTGAGGAAGAAGCGGGCGCTGCTCAACAACCGCCGGAGCCGCTGGATGGCGATCGGCATCCTGTTTGAGTGCGCGCTATTTCTTTCGTTTTTTCCGTTGCCGATGCGTGTTGCCGGAGATGCGGTTGTGGCGCCACAGCACCTGGTGACGATTGCCGCGCCGGTCGATGGCAATGTGACGGCGGTCTACGCACACGAAGGGCAGCGCGTGACGGCCGGCGAAGTGCTGGGCGCGATGAACGACTGGCAATGGCGCGCCGATCTTGCGTCGACTGAAGCCAAGTATCAGCAGGCAATGCTGGTGATGCAGAACGATCTTGCCCACGGCGCAGCGCAATCGGGCGCCGACCGCGAGCAGGCAGAGTTTCTGCATGCGGAGATTCGAGCGCGCGCGCACCCGCGTGCAGGAGGCGCAACTGCGTTCGCCCATTGACGGAATTGTGGTGACGCCGGATCTGCAGAACGTCGCAGGCAAGCATCTGGATGCAGGAACAGCTTTCGCGCAAGTGCTGGATCTCTCATCGGCGATCGTGCAGGTTTCGATTCCCGAGCGCGACACGGTGCTTGATGAGCCCCGGCGAAAATGTTGCGATAAAGCTTGACAGTTATCCCCAGCAAACCTGGCGCGGGCGCGTCTCGGTCGTGAGTCCGGAGGCGAAGGCGGGAGATGGCGAACGCACTTTTACAGTGGAAGTGCCGCTGTCGAATGCCGATGCGCGACTTGCGCACCGGAATGACCGGCCGGGCGAAGATTTCCCTGGGCTGGAAACCGGCCGGATATGTACTGCTGCGGCGTCCGGCCCTGTGGGCCTGGCAGACACTCTGGAATTGGATTGGGTGGTAAATCGTATGACAAATGCTTCTGCGCTGCCTTGTTCGCTCGTATTGCGCGGTCGCCATCACGACTGCTGCAATCACATTTCTCTGCGTGCGGCTGCGATTCTCACCCGGTCGCGGCGGACGCGAGCGCGGCGGCAGTCTGCGAGTGTGCCGGCTGCCAAAGGCCGCGCCGGAGACTATGCCCTCGTTGCGGAGGCGGCGGATCCGAAGTCATTCACGACCACCGGGCCGCTGGTTGCGGAACAGCAGGCCGACATTGCAGCGGAACGCAATGGCCGGATTGTCAGCATCGATGTGCGCATTGGCGACCGCGTGAAGAAAGGCCAGCTGCTGGCTCGAGCTCGACGATCGCTCGTTGCGGTCCGCATGCGATTCGCAGAAGGCGCGGAATGGCATCGGCGCAGGCGCAGCTTCGCGAGTGGCAGGCCGAGCAATTGACCGCAGAGTCCGATCTGCGCCGCGCCGACGCCATGCGCGACGCAAAGATCATCAGCGAAGAAAACTGGGAGCACGCGAAATACCGGGTGGACGAAACGATCGCCGAGGTCGCCCGCTTTCGCGAAGAAGCGGCTGCCGCAGATGCCGACTTGAGCTCTGCCAACCTGCAACTGGAGCAATCGCGCATTGTGGCGCCGTTTGCGGGCGTGGTGGGCCGCAGCACGGTGCGCCCCGCGCAGGAAGTGAAGCCCGGCGATGTGCTTTTCTGGATCACCGCGGAAGCGCCCTTGCAGGTGCTGTTCACGGTGCCGGAGACCGCAATGGGGGCTTTCACCAAGGGAAAGCCGCTGGAACTTACGACTGCCGACTATCCCGCGCTGCATCAGCAGGGGCGCATCGCTCGCGTCAGCCCTGTGGTTGATCCCGCCAGCGGCAGCATCCAGGTGATCGGCGCAGTGGTTCATCCATCGCCGCTGCTGAAGCCGGGCATGACGATGCAGGTGCGTCTGGCGCCATGAACCTGAGCGAAGCTCTCGACGCGGCACTGCCAGAAATCCCCCAGGCGCGGCTGACGCGCAGCCGGCCGCCGCGACTCGATCCAGACCTGATCGTGCGCGAAGACGTGCTCGATGGCGAACCGCATCGTTGGCATTCTGCAGCGCGACAAGTCAAGCTTCTTTCAGGTTTCCGCCCTGGCAGTGGGAGCTGGCCCAGCTTTTCGATGGCGAGCGATCGTACGAGGAAATCGCGGAGGCCTTTCAAGCAGAGACGGGCATGCAGATCGAACCGGAAGAAATCCGGGCCTTCGCCGAGCAGATGGACGAGCGCGACTTCTGGTACAAGACCCACCAGGAAAAAAACCTGGCGATGCGCGAAAAGCTGCTGGCGCAGCGAGGACGGCGCGACAAAATCCAAAATCAACGTCGCTCACATCAGCTTTTCCGCCTGGGATCCGGATCGCTACCTTGGCTGGGTTGATCGCGTCGCAGGCCGCTTTATCTATAGCCGGTGGTGCGTGCTTGTTGCCGTTCTGCTGTTCGTGTTTGAAACCGTCGTATTGTGATCCAGAACTGGCGTTTCATCGGGCCGGATACCGCTGCTCTTCTTCAATTTTTCGCAGAAGAGCTTTGCGGATATTGCAGAGTTCTGGCTTCTGATCCTGTTCATCGGCTTCTGCCACGAAACCGCGCATGGGCTGACCTGCAAGCACTTTGGCGGGCAGGTTCACAGCATGGGACTGATGTTTCTGTACTTGTTGCCGTGCTTTTTCGTGGATGTGACGGAGAGCTGGGTCTCCGCCACGAAGATTCAGCGGCTGGGCACCATCATCGCCGGCATCTGGATCGAGCTGGTCATGTGCGGAATCGCGATGATCTTCTGGCTGAATACTCCCGAAGGAACCTGGTTGCACAATCTTGCTGTACGAGATCATCCTGCTCACCGGAATAGCGGCGGTGGTGATCAATTTGAACCCACTGATCAAGCTCGATGGCTACTACTTTCTGACCGAAATCATCGAGATCCCGGAGCTGAAGGAACGGTCGACGGCTTTTCTGTCGGCCTGGTTTCAGGCCAAGGTTCTTCGCCTGCCGGTTGAGGTTCCGATTGTGCCACGCAACCGAGTCTTGCTGTTTGCCATGTATGCGTTCGCTTCGGCTCTCTATAGCTATCTTCTCCTGTTCTTTGTGGTACGGTTCTCTTACCGGTTGGGTGCAAGATGGCTGGGGGAGTTCGCGCTGATTCCGTCGCTGGCGCTGGCGTTTGCCTTGTACCGATCGCGGTTGGTGGCACTGAGGCGCGTTACGGGGGAATTCTGGGAGGATCACCGATCTGTGCTTCGCCCGCGCCCCCTGAATGTGCTGGTGGCTCTTGGGCTCCTGGCCCTTCTGTTTGCACCCTTGTGGCGTGACCGCGAAGACGCATTCTTTGTGATTGAGCCGGCGGAGACTCGTGCGATTTGCGCCGCGGTTCCAGGACGCGTGGATGCGGTTTTGGTCCGGGTTGGGCAGAAGGTGGGAGCGGGACAGCCTTTGCTCGAAATGACAAGCGACACGGCTGCTTCGATGCGGTCTGCCGGGCTGGTACAGACACGCGGCGCACGGTACCGGACATTCGACGCACAGGTACAGGGTCAGAGTATCGGCACTGGTGCTGCAGATCAGTTCGAAGCTCAGCGGATAAGCGGTCTGGCCGACGAAGCCCAGTCATTGCTCAGGCTCACGGCACCCTCCGACGGCACGGTCCTCACGGACAATCCCGCATCTCTGACGGATCAGATGGTCGGATACGGGCAGCCCCTGCTGCAGTTGGCTGTGGGCGGGCACGTGGCTCGCGTCTTCATCCCTGCATCGGAACTGGATCGAGTTTCGCCGAATTCCGAGGTGGCGCTGGCACTCCCCGGACAGTTTTCGCTCCTTCGGCTCAGACTGCCGCGGCCAAGCGGAGACCCGGTTTCGTTGCCTGGAGGAATTGTCGCGACCGAGAAGCTAAAGGGACTCGTGCTGCCCGTCTTCTACACTTCGCGGATTCAGCTGCCTGAGCCAGAAGGCGACCCCGTGTATGGCGCATCGGGACGTGCAATGATTTTCGGGACCAGGCGCAGCATCGCGGGAAGGGCCTGGGCAGCGGTCCTGAACCTGGTCAAAGCCCACGTGTGGTGAAAACGAAAACGGCGACCGAGTAAACGGCCGCCGTCTGCATTTCCAGGGGAGCAAACCTTGCGATAATCTCGCGAGAATCCTTCCTCTAGATTCGCTTTCTGCGAATCTAGTTAAGGATCTTGGCAAACTTCATCGTCGACTGCAATCCAGGAGCCGGCTTGGCAAACTTCATCGTGGGCTGCATTCCGGGAGCCGGTTTGGCGAACTTGAGCGTGGGCTGCATTCCAGGAGCCTTCTTGGCAAACCGAAGACTGGCGGCAGCAGTTGAAAGCTTGGCTGCTGCGGCGGGGCTGGCTACCTTGGACTTGGACTTCGAGGTCGACTTGGAAGCGGTGGTGCTGCTGATCAAGGACTTTTTCGTGACGGCCATTGGAGTGTCTCCCCAGAATTGGATTTGAACTGCGTATGCCTCCTATATTGCACCCGGCGTGCCAAATCCAACGTCTTCGCGATGATTTGCATAAACGGCGGAAACATATACGGTTATACAAAAAAGCAGCATCTTGATCTCGGGACGGGGAAAGAGATATTCAGGGTCAAAAATTAAACTTTCACCGGTGAATTTTTAACCTAATCACAATTTCACAGAGAGTACTTGCGGCAAAGATACTTCATCTTCTGGACATCGAGGTCGAGCAGCCTTGCCGCCGCAGTCTTGCTTCCCTGCCCGCGGCGAAGCGCGGTCGTGAGCAATGCGATCTCAAGCTGGCGGACCTGGCCGTCGAAGTCTGTACCGCCCTCAGGTAGAAGGATTGCTTCCTGCACAGCGACGCTTTGTTCGAACACGCGCTGGGGCAGGTCTCCCGGACCGATCTCATCATGCCTGGTAGTGACGATGAGCCGCTGGATCAGGTTCTCCAGCTCCCGGACGTTCCCCGGCCAACTGTGCTCTTCAAGCGCAGCGAGTGCGTCAGCGGTTATCCGCTTTGCCGGCACGCCGTTTGCCGCGCAATGGACCTGGAGGAAATGTTCGCAGAGGAGGGGGATGTCTCCCAGTCTTTCCCGAAGAGGCGGAAGCTCGATGGGAATGACGTGAATGCGGTAGTAGAGGTCTTCACGAAACTTGCCCGTCCGAGCCATTTCTTCGAGAGGCTCGTTGGTCGCGCAGATCAAGCGGAAGTCGATCTTACGAAACGTGCGTGCACCTAACCGCTGAACGTGATGGTCTTCGAGGACGCGGAGAAGTTTCGTCTGCAGCGGCAGTGTCAGCGTCGCAATCTCGTCGAGAAAAAGTGTGCCGCCGTCGGCCATTTCGATATGTCCCGGGCGGGACTCGGTGGCACCCGTGAAGGAGCCCCGCTCACTGCCGAAGAGCTCCGATTCGATGAGGTTCTCGGGAAGTGCCGCACAATTGAGCCGGATGTACGGCTTGTTGGCGCGGCGGCTCAAAGCGACAATGGCGCGCGCCGCGAGTTCCTTCCCAGTGCCGCTCTCACCTCGAATCAGCACGTTGATATTGCTCGCGGCTATCTGCTGAATGGCGTCGTACACGAGGCGCATTGTCTCGCTGGTGCCGATGAAATCCTGGAAGCGGCTGGCCTCAAGCGCCTGGCGTCGCAATCGTTCGCGATCGGCCTCTTCCACGCGCCGGCGCATGGAATCGATCAGGGTCAACCGCAGTTCAGGCAGGTCGACAGGGTCGCGAAAATGTGCGTCGGCACCGGCTTGGAGGGCGTTCTTTTCGACTGAGCGAGCGCGGCCACGGCTCACGGAAATAAGGGTGAAGTCCTGGTTGAGCCGCCGCAATTCGGTCAAAACCGGCAAGCCGCCGTAGGGATCCTCTCCCTGCGTATCGATGTCCAGCATTACAGCAGAGACCTTCTTTTCGCGCGTCCAGCGCGCCAGGTCGTCGTAACTGCTGCGCACGACCACATTGACCCATGGCAACAGCTCACTCGTGAGCACATCAATGAATTCCGGGTCCAGCGTGACAATGCAAACGGTGGGGCGCGAAGTATCTGCGGATGCCTGGGAAGCACGTGCACCATTCTGCGCCGGGGACATACCGCATTCTATCTAGGAAGGTTGCGTCTGTCCTCAACCTTTTTTCATACTGGAGCCGTAGAAAGAAATGCTAGAGTAGGGCAGTCCATGATTGAATGTGCGGAACCAAGGTATCACTGGAACCGCACACGAGTGTACCGCGACCTAGTTACCGGGGTGTTACGCTCGAAACCACATTCCTGTTTCCAACCGATTACGAAGGATGAGACATATACTTTATGTCTTGGGGAAACGCGATGGAACCTCTGCTCAATCTGCAGGAATTCATGAAGACCGATTCTTCCACCGGGCCGACGCATAAGCCCGTAACCATTCCGGAAGTCGGGCTTCGCCAGTCGGTTCTCGAGGATCTGGCGCTCAAACACCTCTATCTTTCCGGTCCATTTTCAGTGCTGGAAATGGCGCGGGCGATGCGGATCAGCTTCGAAGTCGCGAGCGAACTGCTCAAGAGGCTGCGCGCGGAGCAACTTTGCCAGGTCACCGGTTTGAGTGGACAGATCCCGAACCTTGCAATTACGTCGCAAGGCAGGACGCGCGGACAGGAATTACTTTCGCAAAGCCAGTACACGGGCCCAGCTCCGGTGACGCTGGCAAGCTATGTGAACCAGGTGAAGCTGCAAAGCGTGGCGCATGCCGAAGTGCATCCGGCCGATGTGCATCGCGCGTTCTCAAGCATGGTGCTAGACGACCGCATTTTGTGGCAGCTTGGAACCGCGCTGAATTCCGGCGCGGCGATCTTTTTGTATGGCCCGTCCGGCGTCGGCAAGACGTCGATTGCAGAGCTATTGTCGAAGGTGATTGCGGAAGACGCGGTATGGCTGCCATACGCAATTGAGGTGGATGGGCAGATCATCACCGTTTTTGACCCCACATTGCACACGCGACAGGCTCATATGGAGCCCCCCAATCACGACGAACGATGGGTGCTTTGCCAACGGCCTTCCGTGATGGTTGGAGGCGAATTGACGATCGAGATGCTCGATCTGCAATTCAATCCGTCGACCAAGTTTTACACCGGTCCTGTTCAAATGAGGGCTAACAACGGCGTGCTGATTATCGATGATTTCGGCCGCCAGAGAGTCCGGCCCGATGAGTTGCTGAACCGGTGGGTGGTTCCCCTAGATCGAAAGATTGACTTCCTCACCCTGGCAGGCGGCCGGAAGATCGAAATGCCGTTTGAGATGCTGGTCGTTTTTGCATCGAACCTTGACCCGGCGCAGCTCCTGGATGCGGCATTCCTGCGCCGCATTCAAAGCAAGATTCACATTGGCGAGGTGAGCGACGAGGAGTTCTGCGAGATCTTCCGCAGAGTTGCGACCGACCGCAAGATCGATTGCGATGACACGGTAGCTCACACGCTCATCGACTTCGTTCACGGCACGCTGAAGCAGGAACTGCGTTCGTGCTATCCGCGCGACATCATCAACCAGATTTGCTGGGCCGCGAAGTACGAAGGCAAAGAGCCACAGATCAATCACCGCACGGTGATGAGGGCGATCGAGTCCTACTTCCTTACGAAGGACTAGTCAGCTTTTGCCGAGTAAGGCGGGCAATCTCAGCGCGCAATTCATCTTCTGAGGTTGCTCGCTTTACCGCCTGCTCCAACTCGCGAAGTTTTGCGCCCACCAAAAAGCGGTACCAGAACCCCTGGAGTATGTGGTAGATAAGTCCCGGCCTGCCATCGAGAAACCCGAGTTGAAAAACGTATCGATATAAAAAGAACAGAGTGGCAGAGATTTCGAAAGGAAGCCGGTTATAGACGGACTCTTTCAGGAACCTCTTGATCTTCGCCTGCTTTGCGGTTGATTCGCCCGTGAGTGAAAGTTGCGGCTCAAACAAGTGGAGTCGCTGATTGAGGGCGTCCAAGGCTTCCCGGCTGGCGTAATTATTGTGTTTTGCCGTAAAGAATGTCAGGTCGTTGAGATTGTGATCGGCAAACCCGCCGCGGAATGTCACCGTGCGGCCTTCGGTGAGATACATGTGCTCATCCATCCAGCGATCTTCGATGCGGGCTTTGCCACGCCGCCAGATGCGAAGAAGAGTGAGCGGAAATCGTCCGCCCCATCGGATGAATTTGCCCTGAAAAATTGTCTTGCGATTCAAGTTCACTCCTGTCACATCCGGGGGAAGGGAAGCAAGCCCGGTCGCGATCTCGGCGGCCAGATCCGCCTCAATGATTTCGTCAGCATCAAGACGCATTACCCACTCGGAGGTGATCGGGGCGTTCTCGAGCGCCCATTCGAACTGGCGCGCGTAATTCTGAAACGGATGTTGCAGGACCTGTGCGCCACCGGCCTTTGCGAGTTCCAACGTAGCATCCGTTGAAAACGAGTCGATCACAAATATCTCGCGAGCAAAATCTCGAAGGTGATCGAGAGCGCGCGGCAGATGAATCGCCTCGTTGTAAGTCAGGATGATGATTGCGATGTTGGCTTTTTGTTTCATGCGATAACTTTCATAGGGCGATGCAATCGGTAGCTGCTGAATTCTTGATCTTCGTCTTGCATTCAAACGGAGCGTGCTAAGTTGAGATTCGGGGCTGATATGCTCTTACTGAATACCTTACGGGGGTTGCATTGAAATGAGAGTTCTCGTAACTGGGGGCAGTGGCTACATCGGGTCCGCCACCGTCCGTGAGTTGGCTGAGAACGGGCACACGGTCATCATCTACGATGATCTTTCTACCGGACATCGCAAGTTATCAAAAGGATTTGAACTCATTGAAGGCGATATAGCCGACCGGTCGAAGATTCTGCCTGCGCTGAAACGGGTAGAGGCTGTCATCCACTTCGCTGCTTCTGCGTATGTCGGAGAATCGGTAGCGAATCCCCGCAAATACTTTCGCAATAATGTCGAGTCGGCTCTTGCCTTGATGGACAGCGTGCTTGAGAGTGATGTTCGGATATTTGTGTTCTCTTCAACCTGCGCTGTTTATGGTACACCCCGGTCTCTCCCCATCTGCGAGTCCAGTCCGAAAGAGCCCATTAATCCATACGGGGCGACCAAGCTGTTCTTCGAGCGCGTGCTCTCTGCCTATTCTGTTTCGCACGGCCTTCGATTTGCTGCTTTGCGTTATTTCAATGCCGCTGGAACTCATCCTCTCGGAACGATCGGCGAAATCCACAATCCGGAGACGCATCTGGTTCCGCTCGCAATTCGTGCCGCTCTGGGCGTGACTCCGCCGCTCACGGTCTTCGGTCAAAATCTGGATACCCCGGATGGAACCTGCGTGCGGGATTTTGTTCACGTGGCCGATCTCGCCTCCGCACACGTGAAGGCGCTGGAGTATCTTTCGCGCGGAGGGCCGTCGATCGAATTGAATCTGGGCACTGGCACCGGTTCATCGATAAAGCATTTAATCCGTGAAATCGAAGAGGTCTCGGGCCGAAGCGTACCTCATGTCTACGCACCGCCGAGGTCTGGTGATCCGCCTTCCCTTTTCGCCGATATCCAAAAAGCCAAAGAAACCCTGCACTGGCAACCGAAATATGATTTGAGGCAGATTGTCACCGGAGCAATCAGGTGGGAAGAGAATCTCGCGGAGTTTCTGCGGGAGCCTTAGTGCGCTTTCTTGACTCTCTCGATAAGTTGCAAAAAGTCAGACGCCGTTGCCTTCATGGCAAAATGCATCAGATAGCCCTCGCGCGCCGCAGTCTTCATCATCATTCGCTCATCGTTGGAGAGTGCAATGAACCTGCGGATCAGGTTCCTGGTTCCTTCAAGAGTATCGGGCTCGACAAGACCGGATTGGGATGAGACGACCTCGCGCCAAACATTCACTTTGTCACTGATCAGTACCGGAGTGGAACATGCCATTGACTCGGCAACGACGATGCCAAAATTCTCCTGGTGCGATGGGAGAATCATCGCTTCGGCAGATCGAAATGCCCCCCACTTGAGTTCGCCTTTCAACATGCCGGGCCAATGAATCCTCCCGCTGACACCAAGTTCATTCGCTAATTCCCTAAGTTCTGGAATCCAGCCGACCTGGTCCGGACCAGCGATGACGAGATCAAGATCGGGAGGAGTCAGGTTCAGACTCTCCGCAAACGCGCGAATCAGTAAGTCGCAGCCCTTCTTTCGATGAATCCGGCCAAGGTAGAGCAGGAATGGTCTCTCTCCTAGTGCAGGTAGCGCTGACCTGAATGCGTGTTTGTCCACCTCGGAATCGCCGAAAGGTTCCGCGGTGCCAAATCGCACGACTCGCTCTCGATACGAGTATCCGCGAAAGACGTTGCGCGCCCGGATCTTTTCTTCTTCGCATGTGAAAAGCACTTCGGCGGCATCTCGCAGCACTCGACCTTCGGCAATCCACCAATAAAGTTGTTTGGTAAGGTGTTTAACGGGATAGTGATCACGAAAGTAGGAATCCAACATCCCGTGCGAATAAATAAAATAGGGCGTCGATTCTCTTCTAAGTGCAAGCCAGGCACCAAGCGAGGAATAATTCCAGAGTCCGTGAAGGACCACTGCATCGAATTTTCCGACATTTTCTCGAATCCACCGCGTAAGTTGGGGATTGTACCCAAACTTGCCCAGGCCTGTTCCAAGAGCGACAACGGGAAAGGGAAACGAGCGGGAGGATGCTTCTTCGTTTTCCTCGAGACAAGCGATTTCGACTTGATGTCCCTCATTGAGCAGCAACTCTGAAATCCGACGCAGCGCCTCGATCGGTCCTCCCGACGCTGGATCGGTGCTGTGAATAACCTGCAGAACTCTCTTTTTGCGTTGCCGCTCGAGGCGGACCGGCGCAGCAAACCCGATCGCGCCAGCGAAATCGAGTGCAACCGCTTCCATTTCGAAATTGCGGAGAAAACCTTCACGCGCAGCCGGACCCATTTGTGCGCGCTCTTCTGAAGGCAACTTGTAAAACTGGCGAATGAGATCGCGTGTGCCAACTTCCGTGTCGGGCTGGACCAAACCGCCCTTTGACGCATCAATCTCACGCCAAATATTTACCTGGTCGCTAATCAGCACGGGAGTTGAGCACGCCATCGCCTCGGCAACTGCGATTCCAAAATTCTCCTGATGAGAAGGCAAGATGAACGCTTCTGCTGACCGGAACGCACCCCATTTACGATCATCGCGCAACATTCCCAACCAGTGAACTCGATCGGAAATTTCCGATTCGCGCACCAGGCGTTTCAGTTCATCAATGTAACTCGATGAGCCGGGACCCGCCAATGCAAGCTGAATTTCGGGAGCAATTTCCTTCCGAGCTTGGGCAAACGCACGAATTAAGAGATCGCATCCTTTCTTGGGGTGAATCCTTCCAAGGTATAAGAGAAAACGTTGGTTCTTAAGTTTCGGAAAACCGGAAGAGAATTCTGCCTTCTGTGCTTCTCCGTCGCCGTCCGGGCCCGTTATTCCATAGCGGACGACGCGCTCTTTGTAGGAGTGCCCGCGGAACACGCCTCGCGCGCGGTCGCATTCTTCCTCGCTGGTGAAAAAAACTCCTGCGGCATCGCGTAAGACACGTCCCTCGCCCAGCCACCAATAGGCAGATTTAACCAAATGCTTCAGCGGGTAGCGTTTTCGAAACCACGGGTCCATCATGCCGTGAACGAAAATGAAGTAAGGAATCGATTGATCCTTCAGCCCTCGCCACGCTCCAACTGAGGAGTAATTCCAAAGTCCATGAAGAACAACCGCATCAAATCTTCGCGCGTTCTTTTTGATCCAGGACGTTAGCCTTGGATTGTATCCATATTTGCCAATGCCGCGGCCAAGCCCAGTCACGGGAAAAAGAAATCCGCGCGACGCGGCCTCATCGGCCGATTCCAGGCTTACGACCTCGACTTCGTGTCCGAGACGGATCAGCGCCTCGGAACTACGTAGAAGGCCTTCAATGGGACCACCCGACTCAGGGTTGGTCCGGCGAATTACGCGTAAAAGTCTCATTGGCACAAATACATTCGAAGATTGAAATCAGAGTGCCGTGCTCGTTGTAGCTTCTCAGTCTGCCGAGCGAAACCAGCATGCCGGCAGGACTTGGTCGCGCAGATCCGGTCGATTCCGCCGGTCCAACTCATGTGGAAACCGGTTCGCATATCCCGTGGGTCGAGCGCGATCGTGCCGCAGCAACGTCACCTCGAGTAGACGAGGAATAGTTAGACCCGAAGTGGTTACCGGCGAAACCAGGTTGTTGGGATGGAGATGAACGACGTGATAGCGGCGCAACAACCGGTCAAGCGACGCGAACATGAAATCGAAACCTACCTGATCAAACAGCCGCTCCAGGAAATGCAGTTCCAGGACTATGATTCTGAATCTGCTTAATACTTCGTCGCTCACGTTCAGCAGGACGGGCCATTCCGCACCTTCAATATCCATCTGCAGAATCAGGTCGCCGGTCGGCGGAGCGTAGGCCTTGACCCAGGTGTCCATCGTAGTCGTCAGATCATCATCGACAACGCCGAGGAACTTTCGATCGAAGTGAATCAGCGGGCCTGCAATCGGCGGACCGGAGACCGAGGCATCTGCTAAAAAGCAGGGGATGCCCCGAGCGACAATCGCCGCTTCAAACGAGGCCACAACGTCTACTCCAGGCGAGAAACAACCTACAATGCCCTGGAGGTCGTCTGGCACAAGATAGCCGCCATCGCTCTCTCCGCCGACCCTGAGCAGGTCGAAGCTTGTGGTTTGTGGATGCATCCTCTCGATCAGGCGCCTAAGGGTTTGAGGATCGACGCACCGGCTGAGAGAAAACCCTCGGTTAACCAACAACTCCAGAGCTTTCTTCTTTGCAGTTCTAATTGAAGTCATCTCCTGTTCACCCATTCGCTTGCGTCAGCCTGAGGGTTTTCAAAATCTTTCGTCTGATTTGCAAGAAAAGCGAACGGGCGAAGACGTTCTTCTGCAACTTCATTGTGCGAGCTTGCCAAGGCGTAATTGCGAGAGGATGACGCATAGGGAAAGTCATCGTATCTGCCCGGACGACTGCAAGCGGGTCCGACTTTTTAGTGTGCGTCGCATCCAGCCCGAACCCTATATTCGTGATGAGATTTGTCGTGGGGATTACATTCAGCCAGTTTTGGTTCCAGGACGTGAATATCCATTGGTAGTCCCACGTATTCGGCCCCGTTCCATCGTACATCCGGTCGAACATATTCTCCCAGTACGCAACAATCCTTCTATTCGGAAACAACCGCTTCAGCAGACCGCTTCGCTTTGCCTCCGGCCAGCCCTTCATGTGCTCGTCGTACTGCTGCCAGGAACGACGCCAGGTAGCCCAGCCCCATATAGACATTAGCGAACTGAAATAATAGCTGGAGGAATGGCGGAAGCTTCCCTCGAAGTTAAAGCCCGAAATCACTCCGATTTTGGGATTTTCGCGGTAGCGATCGAGAAGCTCGGTGCAGTATTGGAAGAAGCTTTGATCGGCAGGCAGTCATCTTCCAGGATGATCGCTTCTTCAACCAGAGAGAAGGCCCAGTTAAGACCTGAGATCACTCGTGCGCGGCAGCCCATATTGTCTGCAGCGAAGTTGGTGTCAACTTTGCATGGCCAGTCGACACTGGAAACGATTCTCCTCACTTCATCGCAGCGCTCGTCTTCTCCCGGTCGCTCAGATCGCGGTCCATCCGCAATAAGCAAAAGCCGCGATGGGCGGGCCTTTGCGATTGCAGCAAACACGCGCCGTGTCGGCTCTGGACGATTAAAGACCATAAACACGACAGGAGTCTCCAGTTGGGTCATTCCGCTGGTCCTTGAAACTTTATGCAGCTGCAATGCAACCTAGTGTTTGACACAGATCCGACCGCTGTAGTCGATGCGGTGGAGAAGGAGGTCCAGCTTATTTTCGGAGAAATACTTGTCGACTGCTTTCCGAGCTCCCTTCCAGTGCCCGTAATCGTCAATGATGAGAATGCCTCCCGAACTCAATCGCGGGAATAGATGGACAAGTTCGTGGTATGTCGACTCATACCAATCCGTGTCCAATCGCAAGAGCGCAATCTGGGGAGGAGCGTTCAACGGGATGGTTTCCTCGACCTTTCCTTTTATGAAAGAAATGCGCTCTGCCGGGTACCCGGTGGACAAAAGGTTATGCTTGACTTCCTCAAGCGCGCTGTAGGCCCATACCACAACTCGACTCCTTATCCGATGTCGACAACAACTCGGCTGCCGATTTGTCGTCGAAACTGACGTCCTCCTCCCCAGGCGCTGGCATTCCCTCAAAGGTATCGAAGAGATGAAGGCTCCTTTCGGTCGCGCCTAACTCCAACAGCGTCCGAGCTACAGCCATCATGCTTCCACCCTTCCAGACCCCACACTCAACGATGTCGCCCTCAACCCCGTGCTGGATCACATGCATTACGGCCTGACGCAATGCAAATATTTTCTCCGGGCTGGTCATCGTAAAAGGACGCACAAACTGGCATAAATCCTTAGTCGCTGCATCAAAATCCGAGCGTAATTGCTCCTTGGTACTTCGGTGTTTTCAATGCGAGATACGTCGAAGCCCGCACGTCGGAAGGCACCACGGATAACTCTCTTGGCTAAGCTCATTTCTTCTCCCGATTCCTCTCACAGATTAGAGTGTTCGTGAGTCGCTATGGCAGGTAGATCGAGACCAGCACTAATGAGCGACTCTTTATTGGGATGAGACATGCCGGAAGGGATCAGCGTCCGATGCAAACGCTGTAGAGGACGCTCTCTCAACGCACCAAAGTCATGGCCGATGAGGCATTCGTTTCCTGACTTCCTTATTCAACTTTCTGACGCACAGCACCATGAGATTAACGAATCGAAGTTCTGCACGAGAATGAGTGTTGAACGGCGTCTCCCTTAGGTACTTCCAGTAGAGCCCTCGGAATCGATGCTTGTAGCCAAGGTGCCACGGCTTCTCCTTCCCAGAGTAATGGATGATCACTGGATTCTCGACCGCTTCTCGCAATTGGCCGGCCGGGTACAAGTCGGACCTGGTGTGCTCGAACTTAAGCTGGAAAAAGACGGCCTGAGCGTTGTA
Organism: uncultured Acidobacteriaceae bacterium; assembly: GCA_963769345.1. Classification (GTDB taxonomy): domain Bacteria; phylum Acidobacteriota; class Terriglobia; order Terriglobales; family Acidobacteriaceae; genus Telmatobacter. Next base: position 22,487 of record CAVYLL010000010.1, on the reverse strand, counting down.
CTTAGGGTGGAGTTCCTTCCCTCTTCCGTTGACGATCGAGTTGATGCCGCATTGATCTGCGCAGCGCATGGCCCACGGCTTGCTCCGAGTGAGATCGATTACTCTTTCCTTGATCCGATCTTCGCGCCACTTTCGCAGGTTGACGAGCATCACTCCACAGTTGAAATATTTTGAGTCTTCCGACATCCCCAGGTCCTTATGAGGGTTGGGGACCCCGTCTGCAACAGCTGCCAGGTAACACTGGTCGATATTCGTGTTATACAGGTCCTCTATCGACCCGTTGACAACGATATCGGAGTCAAGATACAGGACTTTATCGACACTCGAGCTTTTCGGGAATGAACAGGCGATAATAGGTGGCCTTTGTGTAATAACTCTCCGATGAGATCAGCCCCTCGACTTCGCGGTCGAGGATCTTCATGTCGATAAGGCTCTGACCATACTGCTCGGCAAGTTCTGACAATCTACTCCAAGAATCCTTGTCAATATCTGTATTGAGAACGTACACATTGAAACTCAAGTCCGGGTTGCACTGGAAAAGTGAGCAGATGGCAACTGCGAGGTGTTCGATGAAGATTTTATCTGCCCCGAAAACTACATTGACCTGCATTCATTTCCCCTGACCATCCGTAACGCCTCGTTAGTGATCGATGACGTATTGCAGTGTTGCCTTCCGTTACGTTGTCTTGAAAAGTGACGGAAATGGGATTAGTGCCTTTGCAAGTATCAATAACGCCTTATGTTGTGACTTCATGATCGCCATGGTCAGCACAAGGGGGGCCCAATAAGAAATCAATGTGGCATAAGCCGACCTAGAATGCCAAAGCGAGGAATCAGGAGGAAATTCAGAAGCAGATTGACGACCGCCGCATTGGCGTGGAAAAGGAACATCGTCTTCGTTCTGTTCTCCACCGTCATCCAGTTTGTCCACGCGCCGCCAAAAGAATAGGGGATGCCACTCCAAATGAGGACACTGAGTGCCGGCCACGAGCCCTCGTAGGAGTGCCCGAACAACAGGGTAATGATTGGCTTCGACAGGAATGTCATTACGACGGCAACGACAACCGCTACCCGAACGAGTAAATTGGCGAGCTGCTGCAGTCGTCTGTAGTAGAGCTCAGTGCTCTGCTTCTTACTTTCGATCAGCCCTGGAAGGGTCGAACTGGCAACTGCCGCAGGAATGAAGTACCAGATCTCGCTAATCCGCACCGCCGCCGAATACAGCCCCACCGCTTTATCGTTCAGCATCTGGCCAATAAGAATCTGGTCCACCCGCATGAAGATCATGACAGATATGCCGGCAAGAATGAGCGGCCAGCTATCCTTCAGAATCCTCTGCGTGACACCGAAATCGAGACGCCATTTCCAGATACTCTGATTTGTCCGACGGTACGCAAGTAAGAGAAACGCCGCCATCAGGAGCCCTTCGCCCAGCCCGGCCCAGGCGAATCCGATCAGGGGAGCCCCCATCAAGATGAGAACGACCTTTAGCAGGGACATGAGGAGAAAGGCGCCGCCGGCCGAAAAGACCGTGTACCTGGATTCAACTCTTGCCTGGAAGTAGAGGTCGATTACATTGATCGACTGAAATATAAAACCGCCGGCTGAGAGTATCACCAGCCAGAGAGTGAGCGTGTCGCCCGGGCGCATCAACCTGACAAAGAGAACAACGACAATCATGGCCAGCGTCGCGCCGATGAGCCTGAGCGCCATAGCGCTTCCCAGAAGAACGTCTCTTTGCTCTGGAGACTTCACGAGTTCTCGAATGACAATGGAGTTCGAGCCTAATGAAGCGAGGGCAGCGAAAAGTGAAGTGAGAGCAATGGCATAATTCAATTGGCCGAAGCGGCTTGGGCCAAGATAGCGAGCCACCCACAGCCCTACGAGGAGCCCTAGCCCCAGGCGGAGGATTGTGCTCATCGACAGCCAACTGGTATTGCTGAGCGCCGCCTGTAAATTGCGCCGACCGGACAACTTGGCCTGGACGAACCCGGGCATCAATCGGAGCCAGCCGGAATTCTGCGTCGGCATTTCGACTTCCGTCATTAACATTGGCTCCTGAGTGGGGGACTGCAAGGCTGAGCGTGCGATTCGTGAACTCGCAACGTTACCGGGGTGTTGGAAACATGCGCGGATTGGGCAGGCGGCGAGGCCGACTGACGATAATGCGCCGACGCACGCCTGCCAACATTTGCCTGATACGGACTGGTTCGACTTCCAGAAGATCGATCATGATCAGGATGGCCGCGGCGTCGTACATTCTCACATTCAAGCCAAACGGCGAGAACATAACCTGCCAGAACATACCCGATGACGAGCGACGCATACACAGGCGCCAGCGGGGGACGCAGAACGGCGACTCGAATTGTGGCCCTGGCTGTCAACCAAAGAATGTAGAACCAGAACGTAGCCCCAAGAATGCCCGCCCAGACCCAGGCACCCATCAGATGGGAGTGAGTGGGTATCAAATTCGTCTCAAGATCGGCCACATCAGAAGCGTCAATGACGCCTTGTTCGACTTCGATATCGAATAGCATCTCGACATACTTGGAGTCTTGCGGCCAGGACCCATAGCCAATGATGGGACTGTCTTTCACGGCTTGCGACGACACTTGGATCTCAGGTCGACCACCAGAGAAGAGAACCGCCTTTTTTTTCAGCTTCATTTTTCGCTCTCGCCTCTTCGCTGATAAGCCCCGCGGATGTGACGAAGTCGACAAGCTCTCGCGGCGACCCAGACGGATCCGAGGCTAAGCACCAGCAGATACCGCCACCCTGACCGCGCCACGGGAACGGGGAAGTATTCTCAGTTTTCCAAATTGTTCGGGTATGACTGGAAAGACCAGGGCGATCACGATCAAAAGCTGACCAACCGGACTGCGAAAATTCTCCAGCAAGTTCACGCCCGCGATACCCAGGATGAGAAGGCCCGCGATGAGGTACATGCGCCGCGCATAGAAGAAACAACTGATCAACAGCACAAGGGGGATGACACCAAGCGCGTAGCCAAACTTCCAAGGCTGATCTTGAGCGATACTCAGATGGGTTGAAGGCTGTGACCAAAATTGAACCAATGGCGTACGCCGCCAGGAATATGACCTTCCGACGCTCGTTCTTCCTCAGCAACACGGCCAGCCCTAAAAGGTCGAAGGCCAAAGAAGATGATGGCCGCATCGCCGCGGATCCAATCCAGCGTCGCAGTATGGCGGTAGAGATCGGAAACCACCTGACCGAAAAGCCAAAGTCCCAACAAAAAGAAGAGCGCCTTGAATTCCGGCCTGAGAACCCTACGCCCGTGAACCGCCAGAAGGATCGGCAACAGGGCGAGAAGGATGACTTCAGAGATAGGCAGCTCGCCGACAAAATGGACTGTGGACGTTGCGGTGAGTCCAATGACAAGAACGGCCACATCTGCCAAATGCGATGTGAATCCGCGCCCCATGATCGATGCAAAGGGACGCCTGCGGAGTGTCTGGGGCCGCAGCAGCCGTCGATTTGTTGCCAGTGTCATTGCGATCTCGAAAGGATTTGAGGCAGTACACCCGAAAAACCCAATTCGGATTTACTCGTCTGGATTTCGCTCGCCGTAGTATTCGTAATACTTCCTGCCGTAGTACTCGGAGTACTCCGGGGCTGTGAAGTCGACGGCATTGACTGCTACTCCCAGCAGATGCGTCCCGGAACGCTCAAGCAGATTGATACAACGCAGCACAACTTGCTTCCGGGCGGTACCGTAACGAAGGATTAAGATGGCTGCATCTGCGAGGCGCCCGAGCACCGAGGCGTCGGTCACGGCAAGCACAGGGGGTGTGTCAATAATGACGAAGTCATACTCGCTCCGAACCAGCGCGAGCATATCTTCCATTTGTTTTGACCCCAACAGCTCAGAAGGCAACGGCGGAATTGGTCCCGATGCCAAAATGTGCAGATTCGGCAAATCTGACCACGGAACTACTGCTTCTCGGAATGGAACCGTGCCCGAAAGCACTGAAGAAAGGCCGAGTCCTTTCCCGATCCTGAACCGGAGATGGATTGCTGGACGCCTAAGGTCGCCATCCACGAGCAGCACTTTCGAACCGTTGAGGGCAAACGTAATTGCGGTGAGACTTGCAACCGAACTTTTGCCCTCGCCTGGCCTGGTGCTTGCAACCATAATGACTTTGGGAGGAGAGCCGGGACTTGACAGCAGAATTGAAGTTCGCATTCCGCGAAGCGCTTCCGCCATTTTTGACCACGACGAAACACCTCGCGACACCGCAAACTCCCTGAACTTCCCCGGCAACAGATGCTCGGAATCGACTGCTGGGATTGCGGCGATAAGCGGCAACTGAAGACCTTGTTCAATTTCTGTCATTGTCTTCAGGTTGGTGTCCATCATCTCAAGAATGATGGCGAGACAGATACCGAAGAAAAGTCCGCCACCAATCCCAACCGCTTTGTTGAATTTCGTCCTCGGAAGGCTGGGATAGATCGGCGTGTCCGCGCTATCCACAATATGGATAGCAGTCGAGTGCAAGCTGGATATGATCCCGGCTTCCTGCAAGCGCTGCTGGAGTCCGTCGTATAGCAGGCGATTGGTCTCGTAATCGCGATGAGCGAGCTCGTACTGCATCGCCTTCTCACTCATTCCAAATGCTTGCTGCTCCTGCTTATCGAGGGCATCGCGAAGCTTGCCCTCATTGCTTCGCGCTGCATCAAGGTCCTTCTGGAATCGCGTGACCTGGGCTTTTTCCTGACTGTTCAGCTCTTTCTGCAGTTGATCTATCTCAGCTCTCAGCGTCTTCACCCGAGGGTAGGCCGAACCATATGTCTGAGCTAGCGAATTGTAGTCGGTCTGAAGTTGCAGGAGCCGCTGTTTCGACGCCAACAGACCCGGATCAAGCATTGCCAGCGCGGCATCAACCACATCCGGCGAGGCAGTCTCCATCTCCTGAAGGCGCGATTCCTTCAGAAGGCGATCGACCTGAGCATCCGCATATTGCTTGTTCAGCTCTTCCAGATTTGCAGCGATGATGCTATGGGACTGGTCTATCCCATATACGCCAATATCTCTCTGCAACTCGAGAATGCGCGCCTGACTTTTTTCCAGGTTATCTTTGAGGTTACTCAGCTTTGAATTCAACCATCCCGAGACCTTTGCTGTTGCCGCATAATTCTCGCGAAACGAATGCTCAATGTACCGATCAATCAGCGTGTTCGCAATTAGACCCGCCAACTCGGGCCGTTTCGAGGTGACGAAAATCCTAAGAATGCTTGTATGGCCTAAGCGCGATACGGAGACATCTCCCTGAAACACAGTGATAAGAATGTGACGATAATCCGCTCGCGTTATATCCCACGGACGGCCATTTTGTAAGGGAAGAAAGTCTGGGTTTCTTTCAAGGTGAAGAGCCTGAATCGTCTCCAGAGCCAGATTGCGGCTGCGCAGAATCTCGATTTCGGTGTCAAGCCGTTCACTTGTATCTGCGGCGCCGCCCAAGTCCTGAACCTGTTCAAGCCGGAACTGGGAAGACATGTCCTCCGCCTGGATTTCAATGCTTGCCTGCGCGGTGTACAGTTTCGGCAGAAGGTTGTTTGCGGCGACCGCGATCAGAAAGCCCAACGCAACTGCGACAAGCGCGATCCAGCCCCGTTTCTTGAGAAAGCGAACGAAAAAACCAAACGGATCCTCGTCGAGCACTGCTCCTGGCATGGTATCTGGATTCGCAGCGAGATCGCCATTGGATTGAATGGGCTCTGAGACTTGGGTAAATTGTTGTTTCACTGATTCCAAAACCTCGTACCGGCTTTCATTTCTTCCGTTCCATGGCATGCCATGAAAGTAAATATCTCAAAAAATCGTATGTAGACAAATCCAGTTACCCGCTTAAAGTACGTTAGTTCCTTTGGCAATGGCTTGATAGCCTGAGCCGGATTGCCCGCATACAGGAAGTGAGATTCGGAATACTCCTTATTCAACAGCGAACTGGCACCGAGCACGGAGTAATCCGGCAATTCGCTACCGGCAAGGATGACGCATCCCGTTCCCACAAAACAATATTCGCCGATCGCGAAGGGTTTGGAGGATTGCCGACACTCGTGCAGATCGATGCTGTGCGATCGCCCTCAGGAAAGACTGTTACCCAATTGAGAGTGCCAATTGAGGACTTCTCGTCCATCTTAAGGAATGAAATCCCCTTGCACATTGTCAGGCTTCCGATGCGTGAGCTTGCATCCATTTGCCCGAAGAATGTGATCAGGATTATCCGACGCAGACGCCACGGCAAGATCAAGAGGAGTACTGCCAGCAGTCTTTTCATAAGGATCTCGCAGGTTTTCCCTTTACTCCAGAACTTCCGAATCAGGTACGCTCAAACCTTCTCTGTTTTCCAACGCGATCATCCGGAATCAGTCTAGTTTTCGTCCGAATACAGGACCGTGAAAAACACGCTCGAACGTGTCGCGCGGATTCACCAGATGCCTCCAACAGCGAAAGATGAGACTCAAACGCTTATCCCATCCGTTCGGACCGCGACCCATCACTTCCCGAAATTGCCGCTCCCGTACTGCAGCACGGCCTTCCTCCAACCTCTTCGAAGCCGTTATGCTCTCTGGATGGAGCCTGTATCCGCTCCATATCTCGTTTTCGCGGCCAAATTTACAGCCGGCTCTTGCCATGTCAAAGAAAAGCTCGCCATCCCAGATCGCCTTGTTCTCAGTGTTAAATCTGCCCGCCTTCTCGAATGCGAACCTTCGGAAAAACGTCGATGGCTGGATCAGCACTGCGCCGCCGTACATATACTTCCTGGGAGTCAGGCGATCGGAATACACAAGTCTGTAAACGCGTTCGTCAGGACCGATCACCTTCCCGTGCCCTGAAACCACGTCAATCTTGGGATGGCGAGAAAAATACCGGACTGCCCCCGACACGGCCCCAGGGTAGAGAATGTCGTCGGAGTTAAGAAAGCCGAATATCTCGCCGCTTGCTGCTGCAAAGCCCTTATTCAATCCGTCGGCCGGCCCGGTATCCTTCTCAAAAATTATCCGAGCAATCCGGGACCCGTGGCTCTTAATCAACTCTCGGCTTCCGTCCGTTGAGCCCGCGTCGACAACGATGTATTCGATGTCCGGATAGTCCTGATCGAACACGGACTGAATCGTTCGTCCCAGATAATCCACCTGGTTGAACGAAATTGTCACGATAGAGACCCTTAACAACGAGATATTCTCCTGATGGAAGCCGCAAGGTTCACAGATGCTTCAGACCTACGCTCTGCAAATTTCGGGTGTCCCGCGAATACACTTTGAGATTTGGCTGCTAAAGCGCCAGGGGATACCAATCGGGACGCCATCATTAGTAATGGATGTACAAAAGAGCCGGGGTGATTGCGAGCGCGAATGCCAACGCGCCTTTCAACGCGACCTTCAATGGGCTTGGCGAGACATAGATAATGTCGTCTTCGTGCACGATCGGATCAGCGACCCGCGAGGTTAGTATCTTCTTCAAATCGACCTGCTCCACGATTTTGGTACCGTCCGGCTGAGAACGCACAATATACGTTTTGCTCGTCGAAGAACTCGGTGCAACTCCGCCGGCCAGCGCCATCACCTCAGACAAAGTCATGTGCGGCGAGCCGCAAAGCGAGTAAGCGCCAGGCTTCATCACATTGCCACCGACATAGGCGATACCACATGCACGCACCAGCACGCGATCACCCGGAGAAACGGGACGATCGAAGTTTTCCGTATTATGCATTGTTGGATCCCATGACACGAATTCTGGCGTGGCAGGATCGTGAGCGTGGGCGATCTCGATGATTCTACCCGTATTCGCGTTCAATCCACCTGCCACGGCCAAGAGATCGGAAAGCTGATGCTTACCGGGAGGCGGATAGATGCCTGGACTATGAACCTCACCCAGAACAGTGATACCTGAGTTCGAGGAATCCACCGTCACCGTGATATTGGGATCAAGCATCAGATTTCGATCTTTCAGTTCCCTGGCCAGCATATTCGCGGCAGAGACACTGTTAAGACCCGCAATGTGGAACTGGCCCAAAATTGGAAAAGGAATGTCACCGGTTTCTGAAACCCGGGTGACGAGGGAGAAATCGGGTGCGTCGAACACGTTTATATGCACCACCTCGCCCACGATGATCGGGCCATCGGAAAGACCGCCTATAGATGCGCCGGATCCCGCGGACGCGGACGATCCTAGTCCGGAACCTTGTGCAATGGGGATGAGAGGCGGCCGTTGTTCCTGCGCTGAGAGGACGAGGGATTGAAGAATCAGGAAACAACCGATGACCAGAATGTGTTTTCTAAAAGCCATTTTCCTTCTTGGGTTGGACGATTGATGTTTGACAGACGCATGTACCAGTGGATTGAAAGCAGACCGTTCACGGCGAACCAGCGATTACGAAACTCCGCCCTTAAATCTGCCAGCGACACGATCATGCAACGCGAAGAAGTAATGACATCTGGGGGCTGGAGTCTTTTGATTGCGAACAGTTACAGGCTAGCATAGGCCCTGAAAACGCATCCTGGGATAGCAGATATGCTGGGACCTGCAATTCCTTGCCGGGGGATGAGTCGTTGTTGGATTAAACGCAACTCATAAGTCAAGATACTGCAAGCTCCAGCTGAGATTGGGCCGCTGTATAGGTGCGGCGAATTCCTTCTTCGAGGCTGACCCTAGCTTTCCATCCGAGGGTGTGGATTCGACTTACATCGAGGAGCTTCTGTGGAGTGCCATCCTGCCGCGTTGTGTCGAAGAAAAGTTCACAGTCGAAGTCGAGGACCCGTGCCACCAATTCCGCCAACTCGCGGATAGTCAGATCCTCGCCGGTGCCTATGTTGATGAGTGGCGCTTCGTGCTGGGACATCAGCGACTCGTACAAGTTCTCCGGAAGATTCAAGAGATGAATGCAGGCTTCCGCAAGATCGTCGCTGTAAAGGAACTCACGGCGCGGACGACCCGTGCCCCATACGACCAATTTCTTCTCGCCAGCACGCTTCGCCTCCACAACCTTTCGCATCAAGGCGGGCAGCACGTGCGATCCCTTCAGATCGAAATTATCGCCAGGCCCATATAGATTGGTTGGCATTGCGGCCAGGAATTTTGTGCCATATTGGCGGTTGTAAGACCAGCACATTTCGATTCCCGCAATCTTGGCTAACGCGTAGGCGCGATTGGTCGGCTCGAGTGGGCCGGTGAGCAGGTATTCTTCCTTGATCGGCTGTGGAGCGAGCCTGGGATAAATGCAACTGGAACCGAGAAACAATAGCCGTTTCACTCTACTGTGATAGCAAGCGTCAATGACGCTGGTCTGAATCTCCAGATTTTCGCGGATGAAGTCTGCGGGGTAAGTGTCGTTGGCGAGGATTCCGCCAACCTCGGCCGCAGCAAGAAAGACGAACTCCGGCTGTTCGCGCCTGAAGAACTCGAGGACCGCCGGGCGGTCGGTCAAGTCGAGTTCCGCGTGGGTGCGAAGGAAAAGACTCGTAAATCCCTGCCTCACCAGTTCCCGGCAGATCGCTGAACCTACGAGGCCACGATGTCCCGCAACGAAAATCCGGCTGCTCTTCTCCATAATCGCGGATATCTACCTTCAGTTCTCGTGGAAGTTAAATACGGAGTAGCCATGCTTTCTTACCAATGCATCTTTCTCCGCGATCTTCAAGTCCTCGTCTACCATCTCTTTCACAAGTTCGCGGAACGAGACCGTCGGCTCCCACCCCAACTCGCGGCGCGCTTTGCTTGCATCGCCAAGGAGCGTTTCCACCTCGGTTGGACGATAGTAGCGCGGATCGACGGCAACGAGCACGTTCCCTTGCTTGTCGATGCCCTTCTCTTCCGCGCCTACGCCTTCCCACTTGATTTCCAGTCCAAGGAAATTCGCTGACAAGTCCACAAACTCGCGCACGCTATGTTGCCGACCTGTCGCAATCACATAATCCCTGGGCTCATCCTGCTGCAGCATACGCCACTGCATTTCGACGTAGTCGCGCGCATGTCCCCAGTCGCGTAATGCATCGAGATTTCCGAGGTAAAGTCGATCTTGCAACCCTACCTTGATTCTTGCCAACCCGCGCGTAATCTTGCGGGTCACAAAGGTCTCGCCGCGCGTCGGCGATTCATGATTGAAGAGAATTCCGTTGCACGCGTAAATCCCATGGGCTTCGCGATAATTTACCGTGATCCAATAAGCGTAGAGTTTTGCGACGGCATAGGGCGACCGCGGATAGAACGGCGTTGTCTCTTTCTGCGGAATTTCCTGCACGAGGCCATACATCTCAGATGTCGAAGCCTGGTAGAAGCGCGTAACCTTCTCGAGGCCCGCAATCCTGATCGCCTCGAGCAAGCGCAACGTACCGAGCGCATCAGAGTTGGCCGTGTACTCCGGCTCCTCAAACGAAACCTTTACGTGGCTTTGCGCTCCGAGGTTGTATATCTCATCGGGTTTAACCTGCTGGACTATTTGGATGAGGCTGCTCGAATCGGTCAGGTCGCCGTAATGGAGAAGAAAATGACGGCTCTGTACATGCGGGTCTTCGTAGATATGGTCGATCCGACTGGTATTGAACGAGGAGGCGCGCCGCTTGATTCCATGTACCTCGTATCCCTTCGACAACAGCAATTGAGCCAGATAGGCTCCATCCTGTCCGGTAACACCCGTAATCAACGCTCTTTTCACAATAGTGCTCCCCGGCCGCTCACGACCCGATTGCCTCATCGTACAGGGTCCGATGCGGCCTTAGTTGTGTTTTGGGTAACTAAGCGGCTGCCTCAATGCACGATCTGAAGTATTCCAGACTGAGCTTCAGCCCGGTCTCCAAGTCGATTTCGGGTTCCCACTTTAACAGACGCTTCGCCTTGGTGATGTCCGGGCGGCGCTGCAGAGGATCATCTTGAGGTAAAGGCCGGTTTATGATCGTGCTCTTTGAGCCTGTAACGCGCAGCACAGCCTTTGCGCAATCCAGGATTGTCCACTCCGTCGGGTTTCCGATATTCACCGGGGTGTGCTCATCGCTATGAGAGAGGCGGACAATTCCTTTAATTTCATCAGAGACGTAACAAAAGCTACGCGTCTGACTGCCGTCGCCGTAAATCGTCAGATCTTCGCCCCGCAGCGCCTGCGTAAGAAAATTTGAAATCACCCTACCATCGTTCATATGCAGGCGCGGGCCGTAAGTATTGAAGATTCGCACGAGCCGCGTGTCCACTTTTTGGTAACGGTGATACGCCATCACCAACGCCTCAGAGAATCGCTTTGATTCGTCATAGACGGAGCGCGGGCCGATTGGATTCACATGACCCCAATATTCCTCGGTCTGTGGATGCTGTTCCGGATCTCCATAGCACTCTGACGTAGACGCATGGAGAAACTTTGCCTGATACTTCTTCGCGATCTCGAGCATATTGCGCGTTCCCGCCGAGCCAACCATCAGCGTTTCGATCCCCAAACGAAGATAGTCTTCGGGACTTGCCGGAGAAGCAAAGTTGAATACGTAGTCGACGTGCTTCGGATCGAATGAATTGCAAATGTCTTGCTGGCAGAACTCAAACCTTGGTTCACCTTTTAAATGCTTGAGGTTTTCAAGAGAGCCTGTGCAAAGATTGTCGACGCCAAATACTTCGTGGCCTTCCTTGAGGATGGCATCGGTCAAATGGGAACCAAGGAAGCCGGCTGCGCCGGCGATTAATACGCGCATCGCACAATCGTCCTTATTCTGACTGTTCTTTTCATTCGCCTATCGTAACCAAACGAGCGTCTGAAGTGCGCGTTTGTTCGAAATTTCAAATTTCGGAAGCGTTGTGCAGCCAGCGAGTTCACTTAGACTTTGGCGCCATCCCGACGGCGGGGCAGGAAGAACGCAGCGACCGGATCCACGGGTTGAGCCAAGCCGGGTCTCCCCACGCTCAAGTAGGTGAATCCTGCATTAGTCATGATCGCAGGGTCGTATAGGTTTCTGCCATCGATCACGATCGGATAGCGGAGCGTGTAGTGCAACTTGGCAAGATCGAGTTCGGCAAATTCTTGCCAGTCATTCAGGATCAGCAGAGCATCCGCGTCTTGTGCAGCCAGGTAGGGGTCGTCTACGTAACGCATATTTGGCCCCGCCGGAATGAATTCTTTGCAGCGACTTGCCGCTGCGGGATCGTGGGCGCAAACCAGGCACCCTTCAGTCAGCAACTTCTTCACAATATCGAGTGCCGGCGACTCGCGCACGTCATCCGTACCTCCCTTGAAAGCCAGGCCAAGCACTCCGATCTTCTTTCCACGGAAGGTCCATAGCGCCGAGCGAATTTTCTGGAAGAAGCGCTGCTTTTGTTCCTCGTTGATCTTCTCGACTTCGTGCAGAAGTCCGAAGCTCACACCCACCTGCTCGGCCACATGACGGAAGGCCGCAACATCTTTGGGAAAGCATGATCCGCCGTAACCTACGCCGGCGCGCAGGAACTTCGGGCCGATGCGTGAATCCATGCCGATTCCTCGCGCAACCTCTTCCACGTCGGCCCCCGCTGCTTCACAGACATTCGCGACAACATTGATGAACGAAATCTTGGTTGCCAGCAGAGCGTTGGAGGCGTGCTTGATAATCTCGGCAGCTTTTGTGGAGGTATGCAGGATTGGCGGCGGATCGGCGGCCGTGCGCGGCCCCGGCACGGAACCCTGCCCGTCGTAGTAACTGCCGGTCGTCAGTGGAAGATAGATCTTCTTCAGCAGATCGGCAGCGATCTCAGTTGCGGCGCCTATCACGATGCGATCCGCGTGGAGAAAATCGACAACCGCCGTTCCCTCTCGCAGAAACTCGGGGTTCGATGTCACATCGAACATGTCCTTCGGCACACCATTCCGCTCGATCACGCGTCGAATCCACTCATTCGTGTAGACCGGAACCGTGCTCTTCTCCACGATGACCTTATAGGAATCCATGGAGCGCGCAATCTCACTCGCTACCGCATCGACATAAGAAAGATCAGCGCTGCCGGTCTCGCTCTGCGGCGTACCGACTGCGATAAAGATGGCTTGTGCCGACTGTGTTGCGGCTCGCAGATCCGACGTAAATTCCAACGATCTGCCACGGTGACGGGAAAGAAGCTCGGGCAAATGCTCTTCGTGGATGGGGATTCCGCCATCTTGAAGCATGCGAACCTTGGATTCATCGTTATCGACACAGACCACACGATGTCCAATCTCCGCAAAACAAGCAGACGCAACCAGGCCGACATAGCCTGAACCCACTACCGCGATACTTGCCGATTCACCCTTTGCCGTCATCTCGTCAATTTCTCCCGTTTCAACCGCCCTAGGAACCCGTCGCCCCCTACTCGGATTGGGTCAATGGCTGTTCGCTGTGCTCGGGCACCGGAAGCTGATCTCGATAACGCCAGAGTAGCGGAACAAGCTGCGACGCGGAAAGATATCGCGGAACGAAGCGACGGGGTGACGACAAGCAGCGAAACAACCACCCGAGGTAAAGTCGGTCAGCCCAATCCGGAATTCGCACCTGGTCACCACTGAGAAACGCGATTGCTGCTCCAATGCAATGAATCGCCGGAAGGTAATCGAGGTTGCGTTTCAGATAAAGCCCGAGCCGCTCCTGCGTACCGCCGCCCACCGTGATTACAACGTGCTTTGGACGTAACAACTGCAGCTTGTCAATGAGTTCCTTGTCCTCAATCTTACTGCCATACATCGGCGCCTGATAAACAAATTCCGGTGGAACTTCGATCCCTTCAGAATTCAGCCAGTACAAATTCTTTCTTGAACTGACGCTGCCGGCCATAACCCAAAAGGTGTTGCCGGGGATACGTACTTCGTGGACTTGCAACAATTCCTTGAGATACTTGAGTCCCGACAAGCGCGGGATCGAGTCGCTTTGCAGGAAGTTCCATACGAGAACCATGAAGGCCGAATCGGCGATAGCCACATCCGCATTTTTGAGCGCTTCGCGGTAATCGTCGTTCCATGCAACGTCTTTCAATGCAGGCGCAGCGGGCACGACGAGCAGGCCGCCCCGCTCAAGACGCCGAATGGCGCCCTGCACATCTCCAACGTAAAAGTTGACTCCCAGGATCTGCCGATCACTCAGGGTTTCGCTCATCTGAAATCTCTCCGGTGGTGAGTTGCCGGTTGATTGGATCGCCCGCTTAAAACGCGCTTAGGCATGGGCAAGGGTGAGCATCTCTTTCTCTATCCATTGGTAAGTCTTTTCAAGGCCGTCTCTGAGCCGGATCGAAGGTTCCCATCCCAGGTATTCGAGAATCTTGGCGTTATCGCTGTTGCGCCCGTTTACGCCCTTCGGCGCATCCAGCTTGTAGCGGCGCTTCAGTTTCACGCCCGCGATATCTTCAACGATGTCGACGAGCTGATTGATCGTCACGAGCTCGTTCGATCCGAGGTTCAGCGGCTCGTGAATCTCGCTTTCGGTGATTGCCCGGGTCCCTTTGGTGCAGTCGTCGATGTACATGAAGCTTCGGGTCTGGTGGCCGTCGCCCCAGATCTCGATCTCGTGCTTACCGGACAGCTTGGCTTCGAGAACCTTGCGGCAAATCGCCGCAGGCGCCTTTTCGCGCCCGCCCGTCCAGGTTCCAAACGGTCCGTAGACGTTGTGGTATCGCGCCACTCTGCATTGCATTCCAAAGTCTTCTTCAAAGTGACGGCACATCCGCTCGCTGAAGAGTTTCTCCCAACCGTAGCCGTCTTCTGGAAGCGCGGGATATGCGTCAGACTCCTTCAAGGGAATGACGCGGGCGTCCCTTTGCTTTTCCCCGTTGTATACGCAGGCTGAGGAAGAATAGAAGAAGCGCTCAACGCCGCAATCGCGTGCAGCCAGCAGCATGTGCGTGTTGGTCAGCACGCTCAACATGCAAAGCGCCTTGTTGTTCTCAATGAATCCCATTCCGCCCATGTCGGCGGCGAGTTGGAAGACGACTTCCGCTCCGTTGGCGGCACGGTAGCAGCTATCTTTATCCTTCAAGTCCGCCACCAAGTTCTCTACTTCCGAAGACGCCTGGTACCAGTCGTCCATCGGCTTCACATCGACAGCACGAATAACATTGACCCCGTCGGCAAGGAGGCTTTTCACGAGATGGCCGCCTATGAACCCTCCACCGCCGCAAACGACTGCCGCTTTACCCTTGAGATCCATAACCCGTAAATGCTCCTTTTTTCGTATCGATCGTCGACGAGTCGTCAAAGCTCGAATTTCACTGGAAGTCTTTCTCGAAAAATGCTGATCATTGGCTAATGCGCCATAAAGGCCTGTGGTCGCTTTTCAGCAATCATGCGAAGCAAAATTCTGAATAGGTTTCGAAAAGAGAGTTGAGATTTTCGGCGTCCCCAAGAAACACGCGACGCAATGGGCCGCGGCTCAGAACGATCGCAATCAACGTAAGGACCAGCGTCTTGGCGTTAGTGCAGCGCAACTGCCCCTGCTGTATCCACGGCTCCAGATACCGCGCCACGACCTCCACGAGTTCTCCGAGATGCCTGCGCAGAAGCGGATCAAGATCGTCGCTTAATTCCAGGGCGCTGTACTGCAGCAAGCGCAGCAATTGCGGCTGCTGCTGCAAGGTTGTTGCGATCAATTCAAATGTGCACGCCAGAGCGGCGCGCCCGTTTTGCGCCTCAGCCAATCGCGTCAGCAATTCACCGCGCAGTTGAACGCGCTGCAATTCCGCTCCGAGAACCGCCACGTAAAGATCGCGCTTGCGGGGATAATGCCGGTAAATCGTTACTTCATTCACTTCCGCGGCTGAAGCAATTTCACGCGTGCTCACTCCGTTGTAGCCAAATTGAGCGAACAGGGACGCAGCGGTGGTTAGGATGCGTTCCTCCGTGCTGCCTCTTGTTGAGCCAGATGGTCCAGTCATAAATTCTTTTGCCGCCTGTCTTAAGCTGGGAGGTCTCAAAATCGCTTGCTTCTTTCCTGGTCGAAGCGGTTTTTACGAATGAATCGACTGCTGGATTGCCTATACCGCTTAAGCGGAATAGGCAACAGAGCTAAAGGAACTTCACGATCCGTCCGGGGGTAGGCTTACGGTCGTACCGCCTGGCGGCGGGCGACACTGTTTCCCTGGAGAATTCCGCTTGCGCCATTACATTGCCAGCGCGATTACGCAGCTTCACGATCCAGGAAAAACATCAAGTTCAAATCGCTACTGCCGAATCGGAGGAGCTTCGCGACCTCTGTTTTTTTGACCCTGCGCGAACTAGGTTCCCTGCGCGCACAGGCGATGACCGATTTCCAGCCAAGTGGCCGTGCGAAAACTCGCGCCCGCCAATGGCTCCACGTCGTCTTCGTCCAGTTCAACTGCAACGCTCTGCATGATCTGCTCGAGGGTCAACACAACCCGGAAGCCGCTCTTCTTTCGCACCACAACGCCCTCCATTCCGGCAAAGGCGCCCGAACGGATGCGCGCAAACTGTCCGACGCGCAATAGAGGATGCGGCTCAATCCGATGGTCCTTTAATCCGATCCGCAAAGCTTCGATCGCTATGTCAGGAAGCGGCGCGGGCTCGCCCCCGGTTCCTCCCACCACGGCAAGGGCTCCTGGAACATTGAGAACACTGACGCGCTCAGAACGCTTGATGCGCACAAAGATGTAGCTGGGAAACAACGGCAATTCGAGTGTCACCCTTGACCCGTCGCGCCATTTCCGGTCCGCGCGATAGAGA
This sequence comes from uncultured Acidobacteriaceae bacterium, assembly GCA_963769345.1. Classification (GTDB taxonomy): domain Bacteria; phylum Acidobacteriota; class Terriglobia; order Terriglobales; family Acidobacteriaceae; genus Telmatobacter. The sequence goes on along the minus strand of CAVYLL010000010.1, from coordinate 5,820 downwards.
GGAAGATAGTGCTCAATTTCGCGCTGACTCAGATGCTGCGCAATCCGCTTTTCGTGACGGCAGGTGGTGTACACCGCAAACCAGCGGGCGGCGCCGATTACCCCCGGCGCAATCCCGGAGGTGAGAGATTGCGGATAGACATCTTCGAAATCGCCTCTTCGCAAGGCTTCGCCATCCTCACTTGGGTGAAGGTATTCCACAAGACCACTAACCGAAGATCCAAAGCAACGATTGAGAAGTCGAGCGAGGCAGAATGGAAGCAAGTGCTTCCATCCAAATTGCGGTTGCACAGGCACGGGGAGCTTGCCAGTCCCTTCAATATACCAGCAAACTCATAAATATCCAGCGAAAATAGCATTGCACGGAAGTATCGGATTCAACCTGCAAATCCCAATAATGCAAGCGCCTGCAAACATTTTGCGACGCAGGCAACCTTTTCTTTATCACGCGCACCAAACCGTCGCACTTAGCACCCGAGAGCCCGGAGTGGTGTCCTAAATTTCGAGATCCAGATCAAGTCGGTAACACCAAGCGGCAGGCGGAATGCTCCCATCAGGGAGGCCGGAGAAGCTATGCTCGCGGCAGCGTAAGGATGTGGTATATCGGAAAGCACAGCAGGATGACGGCGATTACGAGCAGTCCCAGACGCACATTTCGAATCTTGAAACGCTGACTGATCGCCATCAAGAGCAACACGGTCGCCAGCATCACGGTGATTCGCACGTATTGGTCGGCGCGTTGCCTGCTTCGAGTGCCTTGGTCGAAGACTTCTGTGGCCTGATCATTTAACCTGGCCGCTGCCAGCATCATGGAGCTTCGGTATTCGCCCATCATCTGAGGGCCGGCCGGAGCGTTTGGATTGTTGATTGGGTCGGTCTTCTCCCAGGCTTCAAAAACGGGACGAAACTCGGGAGGGAAACGTCTTTCAAAAATGGCGGCGAGCTTCTTGTTTCCTCCGGATTCGGCCTTCAGCCACTCCACCACAGTGAAAGCGTTATACAAACGCTCCTGATTCGCAGATGTGGTAGTTCTTTCAGCTTGAATGCGCAATTTGCTTGCTTCGCCGTACAGTTCTGACTGACGGCCAGTCCAAAGCTCTGCCTGATATCCGCTCCAGGCAGTGGCGACGGCCACTATGGCAAGCACTAGGGCCTCCACGATCTCCAATATTTCCTGTCCCAAAAACCGCGACGATTCCTTGTGTTCGCTGAGGTGATGAGCAATTTCGATATTGGAACCTCCGGTTTCGGGCATCGACAAACCCCTTTGGCAATCAATATGAAACGCGCGGCGCAAGCCGCCCTCGGTTATATCGTTGAAATCTCTTCCTCGACCTTAAGGACGCCGCCCGCACCCCGCAACTGTCAAACTTGACAGCGATCCCGCATGAACCTGCGATGGATGTTGAACAGACGCTGACTACGACGCCCTTGCAAGGTATCTGCCACCGGCGCCAATCAAAATGATGAGGCCACCCGAGGTCATCTGACTGCATCATTTTCGGGCCGAAGCTTACGCAAGCGCCAGATTCAGGTTGTTGATGGCTTCGTCGATCTCCTGTGTGCTCTTGAATCCAATGGTGGCGGAGTCCACGCCCGCATTCTGGAAAGCGAACCTCATCGCCTTCACACGGTCCTCGTGACTATTCTGGAACTGTCCGCCGCCGCACAGCTTCATACCGATCACGCCGAGCCCTTCTTTCTTCAACTGGTGGATGTGATCGACGACCTCGCTCACGTTGTCGGGGTGGTTGGTGTCCTCGTAGGTTGGCCCGTCCATCCGCGCGCCGTTGTGGTTGATGCGGATCAATCCCACGTCAAGCCAGTCGGTTCCAGGCATCTGCCGCAACGCCGGCAGTCCATGCACTGAGGCGCCATGCGTGCGGATGATCTTTTTCTGCTGCGCTTCGAGGATCCCATCCTGCCAGCGTTTCGTGGTCTCCGGCCAATCGGCCGTGTGCTGCCAGTGCAACAGCATGATGTCAAAGTACTCGGTCTGCGAGATGCGTCGCAGTTCGTCGAACTTGGCCTGGGCGTCGATGCCCTCGTGAAACGTAGTCACCTTGCTCATCAGCTGATAGCTGTCACGCGGCAAACCTTTCAGCGCCTCACCCAGCATTGCCGGCGTCTGGTAAGCCTCGGCCGTCTCGAAGAAGCGGATGCCGCGGTCATGCGCATAGCGCACCAGTCGCGTAAATTCCTGCTGCCCGAGTGCAGCTTGCACTGCACCGCCGTCCGTCCCAGTTCCGAAGGCCAGCCGCGTCACCTGCATCTTTGAGCGGCCAAGCACCACTGTATCGGTCGCGGTGCGCGTGGCGGCGCCCAGAGGAAACGTTCCTACGGTCGCCATAGCTCCGGCGGCCAGACCTGTTTTGAGAAAACTACGCCGTGTGGTTGGACTCATCTCGACCTCCGCGGCTCAAAAGCCGATTGGCGAGCCGGATGAACGGATGTTAGCACGCGCGCAGTTACGATCGGAGTGCAGTCTAGCGTGACGGTCAATAGTTATCAGCCGTTTCTTCATGTGCAACAGAAGCCTCTCGATCCTGAGCGCGCCGCGATTCATGCAGCGACACAGCTCTTGCTTGGAGGACTGGCGTTCAACATCTATACCGGCCAGCCGCTCATTAGTGTTCAACCTTGGGAACATCGTTCGGGATTGTCTTCATGGTCCACTACGCAAGTTGCGAAATGCCCCCGTTAGCTCGCACCGTCAAGCTCGCCACATTTCGGGGACAAATTTTGGCACAAGCGATTTCCCGAATTTTAGAAAACCGCTGATTTGGAAGTTGTTTGAGGCTGGTGCCGGGAGGGGGGGTCGAACCCCCACGACCTTGCGATCGGCGGATTTTGAGTCCGCTGCGTCTGCCAGTTCCGCCATCCCGGCATGGGGTGGGGTGCCAAGAAAAGTATCGCATATACGCTGATTTGGGGCTAGTTGAAGATGGTCGCCGATTGGACCTCGAGGCGGTATTGACGGGGCACGATGGGGCTGCGCCGGATAGACGATGGGCAATTCCCTGAATCTCGCGTAACTGGCCGGACGCAGATGCGGTGGATTTCGCGGATGTAATTCGACCCGAACCGTTTCTCTGCACCTCGCGGGGAGAACCTTGGATTCCCGTGCGACAATGGAGGCAATCGTGATGACTTCTGCCTCTTCTGCAGTCGTTCCCGATCCGGTTGTAGTGACTCCGGAGTTGCTGGCTCAACACAGCATTACCGCGGACGAATACGACCGGATTCTGGCGGCGCTGGACGCGTCCCTTCCCTCACCGAATTTGGCATTTACAGCGTGATGTGGAGCGAGCACTGCTCATACAAGTCGAGCCGTGTGCATTTGAAGCGGCTGCCTACCAAGAGCGACCGGGTGGTGCAGGGCCCCGGCGAAAACGCCGGCATCATCGATGTGGGCGAAGGCTGGGCTTGCGCGTTCAAGATCGAAAGCCACAATCATCCGAGCTACATCGAACCTTATCAGGGCGCTGCGACGGGCGTGGGCGGCATTCTGCGCGACATCTTTACGATGGGTGCGCGGCCGCTGGCTGTGATGGATTCGCTGCGCTTTGGTCCGATTACGGCTGAAGCGGGCGTGGAGCCGGAATTGGTAGCGAAGAACCACTCCATTGTCGAGGGCGTGGTGAGCGGGATCGCCGGATACGGCAACTGCTTTGGCGTGCCCAACCTCGGCGGCGAAACGAAATTCGAGGCCTGCTACAGCGGCAATCCGCTGGTGAATGCGTTTGCGTTGGGGATGGTGCGGAAGGACGAGATTTTCTATGGCAAGGCGACCGGAACCGGCAACCCTGTCATTTATGTAGGCGCGAAGACGGGGCGGGACGGCATTCACGGCGCGACGATGGCCAGCGAAGAGTTCCACGCAGGCACCGAGGCAGAAGCGGCCCAATGTGCAGGTTGGCGACCCCTTCATGGAGAAGCTGCTGCTGGAAGCCTGCCTTGAGGCGATGAAGACGGGCGCGATTGTCGGCATTCAGGATATGGGGGCCGCGGGGTTTACCTGTTCGACCTGCGAGATGGGCGCGCGCGGCGGTGTTGGGCTGGATGTGGAACTGGATCTGGTTCCGCAGCGCGAAACCGGCATGAGCGCTTACGAGATCATGCTGTCTGAGAGCCAGGAGCGGATGCTGCTGGTGGCAGAAAAGGGCCGCGAACACGAGGTGCTTGGCGTCTTTGAAAAGTGGGGACTGGACGGCGTGATCGTGGGTACGGTGCAGCCCGAGCCCCGGCTGCGGATCCGACATCATGGCGAACTGATGGCGGATATTCCCAATCAATCGCTGACAGATGATGCGCCGCTCTATCACCGGCCTGTGGGAACATGGAAGGCTCCGGTGCCGATGGACCCTTCAGATCAAGTCCTTATTGAATTGGAGCAGGATCGTGACTACCTTGCCGATCTCAAGAAGCTCTTGACAAGCCCGAATGTGTGCTCCAAACGCTGGGTGCATGAGCAATACGACACAATGGTGCAGACCAATACCGCGATCGGCCCGGGCGGCGAAGCCGGCGTGATGCGGATCAAGGGCACAGGAAAGCCAGACGGGCCCGATGGGCCGGTGGGCGAGATTGGCCTGGCCATGGCTCTCGACGGCAACGGACGCTGGGCATATCTCGACCCCAGGCTGGGTGCGATGCACGCAGTGGCCGAGGCAGCGCGCAAGGTTGCCATGACCGGCGCGACGCCAGTAGCTGCCACCAACTGCCTGAACTTTGGCAATCCGGAGAAGCCGGAAATCATGGCCCAGCTTTCGGCGGCTATTGACGGCATCGCAGAGGCCTGCACTGCTCTGGGGACGCCGATCACCGGCGGAAACGTTTCGCTGTACAACGAGACGAAAGGCGAAGGCATTTATCCGACGCCAGTGCTGGGGATTGTCGGCATTCTGGACGATGTGACGAAGGCGGTGCCGGCGGATTTTCAACAGGCTGACGATGTCGATTTTGCTTTTCTGGCCGGTGCCGAGAGGCGAAGAACCGAATCCGAATCTCAAAGTCCCGTTCAAGCCCGCACCGATCAGTCCATATATTGTCTATCCTCTGACTTCTTCGCCGGGCTTTCCGATTGCGAGCCCGGTTCCGAGTCCAGTCCCCGACGCGCCTGAAGACACCACGGATTCGCCCTCGAAGGAACTGGCGGCATTCGGCAGTTCGGAATATGCCAAGGCCGTCCTGGGCGCGCTCTGGGGTACACCGCCTGCGCTCGATCTGGAAGCAGAAGCCAGTCTACAAAAGCTGCTCATCGAACTAGGGTGGCGCGAATTGATTCGTTCCGCTCGCGATATTGGTGACGGCGGCATTGCGGTGACTCTGGCCCAGGCAGCATTTCCTCATGGAATCGGAGCCAAGGTCGAACAGGACCAGTCTCTGATGATCCACCCCCTCTTCGGACTCTTCCACGAGCCTGCTTCCACCGTGCTCTTGACTACGGATTCAAGCAATATTGGCGAGATCGAGAAACTCGCGGGCGAATATGAACTTCTTCTGCGCCCGTATTGGAACTACCGGCGGGGATCGACTGGAGATTGCGGTGGATGGGCAGTCCTTTATCTCCGCATCGCTCACCGAACTGCGTGAGCCCTGGGAGAAGTCTCTCGAAGCGTCACTCCACAATGAGGTGATGGCATGAGGCGGTTGCTGCTTCAGGGGGTTCCCGGCATCGCCGACACCAACATCTGCGCAAGCAGGTGGTGAATCATCCACGGCTCACTGCGCACTGTCCACTGGCGTTGAAGACGATACCCTGCACGAGGAGTGCGGCGTGGTGGCCATTCACGGGCATGCGGATGCGGCTCGGATGGCG
>CAVYLL010000009.1:0-127625 GCA_963769345.1 uncultured Acidobacteriaceae bacterium | reverse complement strand
ACCATTTGCTGTCAGCGTGGCGCTGCCGTTCCTGGACGCCATGGCGCCGGCGCTGACGGCGCAGTCGAAGCTTGCGGCTCCTCCGCGCCTGGGCTTTGTGTACGCGGCGCACGGGGTCATTTTTTCCGAGTGGAAGCCTACGGCCACGGGTCGCAACTTTGAGTTGACGCCGAACTTGCAGCCACTGGCCAAGCTGCGCGACGACATCAACATCCTGACAAATCTGTCCCACCTGGAGGCGGACACGAAGGGCGACGGCAGCGGCGACCATAACCGCGCGGCAGCCGCTTGGCTGACGGGTGTGCACGCCTATGACCGGACGCGTCCCGGCGCGGAGATCAAATTGGCGACTTCGGCCGACCAGATCGCGGCGCGAACGCTAGGTAAGGATACGCAGTTGCCGTCGATTGAGATGACGCTGGATGCGCCCTCGCAGGGCGCGTGCGATTCGGGCGATTGCTTCTATGTGAACACGGTTTCGTGGCGCAATGAGACGTCGCCGAATATGCCGCGAGTTGCATCCGCGTGTGGTGTTCGAGCGCATGTTCGGAGATGGCGGTACGACGGCGCAGCGCCGGGCCCGGATGAAAAACGAAGGCAGCCTGTTGGATTCGGTGCTGGAAGAAACCGGGCAACTGACCAAACGTCGCCTTGGGGCAGCATTGCGCGCAAAGAAAGGGTTGCGGCCCTTCGGAAGCCTTTACGTCTGGTGGCAGATGCGTGGTTTTGGACGCTCCACATCCGGAACAAACGAGTTCAACAACCGCATAGTTCATAAAGTCTAGGAATTCAAACCGGACGAGAGGGCTGGTCGCAATCCAGCCTCGATCAGACCAAGGCAGTCCTCTTGGCGAATGAAGACCCGGCTACCCAACTTGACGAAGGGCAACCGGCGCTTGAGCAGCCAAGACCGCACGGTCGAGGGTTTGAGCCGCAGGACCGCGCTGGCCTCAGTGACGGTTAAAAGCTCTGTTTTCTGATGTTCAGGGTTCATTTTTCACCGCGCCTCCAGAAGTGCTTTACTTATTACTTGTCTGTATTGTAACATGATTAGTAGAGCAACTCCACCTGCGGAGGGAACTTCTCTCTATGAAGGTTGTGAATCGACAAGCAGCGGAAGAAAGGAACCTGAAATTCGAGGGGTTGGCCGCATTTGCCAATATGGGGGACACCCCGGAGGAATGGCGGAGTTTTCGCCTGAAGCACCCACAGTTTTTCCCGGATTCGCCGTTTTATGAATCGCTATCGAGCACTCCTATCACAATCACAGAGTGGCTCCACCAGACGGCGGAGAATTGGTTTTCTGCGAGTATGCTTGCGCGCGTTGAGATACCAGCACTGCTTTGGTATCGCAATCACTTGAGAGCAGCGTGGTCCGGTCTGGATAGGACTGGATCGAGTCTCTGTGTTCTGTATGGGTTCGAAAAGGGACTGAGTTTTGACAGCCGTCCAGTTCTATTTGGCTTAGAACGTCGCCAAACGGTTGAGGACCAGTTTTATCTAGGGCAGCCTCCAACAAGTGTCCTGCCGCAGGGGGAACCTTTTGTTGATGGAGCTTCACGGCAAATCACATGGAAGTTTGGTTGTGAATTTCAGCAATCTGTCTTTGAGCTGATGAAAGACAATGCCACTGGAGAGCAAGAATCTGCCGTCAGTGTGGGCGGTATTTCGTCGCAGATAAGAAAGCACAGGCTTTTTGCTCTACAGAGTGTTCCGGGAACGCAAGGAGAGCACGTTCATTTAACTACTGGAGCAATGAGGGAAGCGCAAAGAGAAAGCGCGAAAGGAAAAGAGGGAGGCAAAATGATTTATAAGCGTGGGAAAGTCTACTGGTACAAGTTCATGTGGAACGGGGAAATGATTCCGTGAGTCCACAAGACAGGGAAATGACAAGAGAGCCCGCAACATCGAGTCGGCGCACCGGGCTTCGCTTGCGAAGGGCTGGTAGGAATCCGTGAAAGGAAAGTGATTCCTACACTCGGCACATTCTGCAAAGACAGGGTTGAGCCTTGGGCGAAGTCCAGCTTTGAAACAACCACGCCTAACACGTGGTTTTGGTTCCGCACCAATATAAAGGTAATCTGCGAGGATAGGCAGTTGTCGTCGTTGCGCCTGAACGAAGTAAACAACGAAACTCTCTCACAATTTGAGGCGCGGCGATTAGAGTTGGGAAAGAAGATTTCCTATGTCAACAGTACCCTTCGGGTGGTACGCCGCGCTTTGCGCCTTGCGGTCGAATGGGGCGTGATTGATTCTGCGCGTCAAATCAAGTTACTCGCCGGAGAGAATCGCAGGGACCATGTCGTTGCGCCGGAAGAGGAACGACAATTCCTTGCAATCGCTGAGAAGCATGATTCCGAGATCGGGCATGTCGTCATCTGTTTGGTTGATACCGGACTCCGGCCCGAAGAGTTCTACAGTATGCGCTGGGAGCACATCAACTGGAAGAACGGGCAATCTGGAACCATCTTCATTCCCTGCGGAAAGACCGCTGCCGCGCGTAGGATAGTTTTCCAGTCCGCACGGGTCAGGTTTGTCCTAGAGCATCGCTGGGAAGTCGCAGGATCACCATGTGAAGGTTGGGTATGGCCTTCCGGACAAAGAGCGGACACTTCGAACAGTCAACCATCAAGAAGCGGCTTGAAAAGAATTTGCAAAGATGCGACGAATCAGAGAAAGAAACAAAACAGGCAGCGAACAAATCGGGGCAAAAGGCCATCCATGTAAGGCGCTTCATTCCTTACAACCTTCGGCATACATTCTTGACGCGTCTAGGCGAATCGGGCTGCGATGCATGGACGCTCGCAAAGATCGCAGGACATAGCAATATTGCGATTGGCTCCAGGTATGTTCACCCTTCGGAAGCTGCAATGGAAAAAGCCGTTTCCCAGATGGGTTGGCACAGAATTGGGCACAGTGAAGAAAACTGCAAGAAGAGTGGAGCGGAAACAGAGGCTGTAAATAATGCAGAAAAAGATGTTAAATGGTGCGCCCGGAGAGATTCGAACTCCCGACCTAACGCTCCGGAGGCGTTCGCTCTATCCAGCTGAGCTACGGGCGCACTCTACCAGCATACCGTATCTTGCTCTTCATACGTGGTTCTCGAGGTTTGGCTCACCATCAAGTGGATCGCTAGTCCCTGGTCCCTCCCCTTTTCCCTGCTTTGCCCGCAGTTCTTCCATCACCGACTGGATCAGCGCCTTGGCCCCTTCCATCCCGCTCAGCACCGCCTGCAAATCCAGCGCCGGCTTTGAGGGATTACGGTTTGAGGCGCAATAAACGCCATGCTGCCCCACCATGATCAGGGAATCGGTCAGCAGATCCAGCGCCACCGCCAGCCTACCCCGCTCCACTCCCATCATGAACTCGTGCTGCTCCAGCTCCCCCGCTTCTCGTCAAAAACATTCATGAATCAAGCCTATCCGAAGCGCCCGAGGAAACTCTTGCATGGCAACGGGCCGGATTCGACTGCCTAGAAATCCAGCTTCTTCATGTAATCGGCGTCTTCACGCAACTCCGTCATCGGGTCACCTTCGAATTCTTCCTGCTCGATGAAGTAGTGTTTCAGTCCCGTCGCCGCGCGGAAGATCGGTTTGTAGTCTATGAATCCCTTGCCCATCACCACGTTGCGCAACTTCCCGTCCGGCTCCTTGACCATGTCCTTCACGTGAAGCAGAGGAAAGCGCTCGGGATACTTGCTCAGGTACTCGACGGGATTATGCCCGCCGCCCACCACCCAGCCGCAGTCCATTTCGAAGACCACCAGCTTGGGATCGGTGCGTTTCAGCAACTCGTCAAAAAACACAATTCCGTTCTCTGTCTCGAACTCCACGATGTGGTTGTGATAGCCGAAGGTCATGCCTGCAGACTTCACCTTCTCGCCAATTGCATTGAACTGGTCGGCCACGTAACGCCAGTCATCCAGATTCAGGTCGCCTTTGCGCGTCGGATCGCGATGGACTCCTGCCCAGGAGCAGATGATGTACTCGAGCCCCAGGGCCTGTCCGTATTCGATCAACTGGTCGAATTGCGTCTTCAGCTGGGTCAGTTGGTGATGCGTACTCACGCATTTGAGTCCCGCCTTGTTCAGCGCGTTCCCGAAATCTGCTGCAGTCTTGTCAAAGTAGCCCGCCGCTTCCACTTCCTTGTATCCGGCCGCACGCCAACTGATGGAGCGTGCCTTCAAAATCCTTCGGCAGCAAGTTGCGCACGGAATAGAGCTGCAACCCAATAGGCATATGAAGCGGCGCCGCCATCAATCGTTCGCGACCCACGCATGCCGCAGCTGCCAGTGCGCCGGAAGCTTTCAAGAAACTGCGGCGAGAAGAAATTGTCATTCGTGAATTCTCCCAAGGCCTCTGCTAGCCCTTGATGGTTTCTGAGGCTGCGTCCCACGTAGCCACGCTTTTATTGAAATAAGAGTGATTGGCCATATGGCACGCAATCGCCGTGTTGTTGCCAAAAACCTCGTCTTCAACCACATGCTCGCGTGTCACCACCGCCTGAAAGAAATTCGCAAGATGATCGGCGGTGTCGTCGTATCCCTGTGGTGCGGAATACGTCTCCACCGCAGGCAGCGGCGCCGACGGCTGCGGGTGCGCGGCATGCCACTCATCCAGGTACTTCTGCTTGGCCTCGGCGGTCCATCCGTTCAGTGCATATCCCTCCGGCTGTGGCCGCGTATCCTGCGGAGTCACGGTGAGCGTGCTTCCATTGATCGTCATCGTGGCCTCCTTCCCATAAAAGATGGTGATGTCGCCCGCCGCGTTGTTCTGGTTGCAGTGCACGTTCACAGTCGCGCCCGGATAGTCATACAGCGTCGCCAGCAGATCGGGGTAGTCACGCCCATCCTTGAAGTGGCGTCAGGCTTCCGGTGGAATACGCACGCTCCGGAATCGCGTTCATCCCGGTCACGCATTGAATCCCCGACAGCAGGTGCACATACAGATCGCCTGCCACACCCTCGCCGTAGTCCGCAAAGCAGCGCCAGCGGAAAAACCGCGCCGCATCAAACGGTCTTTGCGGTGCATCGCGCAGCCAGGTTGTCCAGTCGATGGTCTCGGGGCTCGCATCCGGTGCAATCGGATAGACCCAGGCTCCGGATGGAGAATTGCGATCCGTATGAGCCTCAATCGACGTCACCGCACCCAATCGTCCCGACTTATAAATCTCGGCCGCCTTTTTGTAAACGGTATTGCTTACACGCTGGCTACCGGCCTCGAAAATCCGCTTGCCCTCCTGCACCGCCTTCACCATCGCCAGGCCATCGGCCACGTTGTGCGACATGGGCTTCTCGCAATACACATCCTTGCCCGCCGCCACGCAGTCCAAGACCACGCGCCGGTGCTGAAAATCGGCAACCGCCACGATCACCGCATCCACATCCTTGCGGTCCAGCAGTTCGCGATAATCCTTCGTCGTCGGAATGTCAAAACCGTATGCTTCGACGCCAGCCTTACGATGCATCTCGTACAAATCGGCCGTCCCCACGCACACGCCGCTTGATACCTTCTTTGCCGAGCGCAGCAAATCGCATCCTCGAATCCCGGTCCCGATGGAAGCAAATCGAATCTTCTTGTCGCTCTGCGGGCTTTGCGCTGCCAGAACCGTCGGCTCCAGCACAATCGATTTAGCCGCTGCGCCGGCCGCAACTGCGCCAGCACCCAGGCGCACAAACTCCCTGCGTGAAATTGGTCCCATTGATAGAAGCCTTTCCCGTGCGACCGCAATTCTCGCCTGCCAGACGACGCTGTGTCCACCACTCTGCGCGCGACGTGAGACGGATGGCATACCATGCTTAGGTCATCGCATTTCAGATCTCAGAGAGAACTTCCGGACATGCCGACAACGCGACCACTTAGAGCCAGCTTGAACATTGCGATTGCCTCCATCACAACCCTCCTCAGCCTTCTCGCACTCTCTCCGCGGTTGGCAGGTGCCGAGCCACCGCAGGCGCAGAAGTTCGTTTTGCGCCCCGATCTCGGCCCCAACGTTCTACTCTTCGATCCTTCAATGTCCTCCGCCGACATGCAGACGCAGATCGACAAGGTCTACGCCATCCAGCAGCACAGCGAATTCGGCACTGCGCGTTACGCTTTGCTTTTCCTGCCCGGCGAATATCACGTTGACGTCCCGGTCGGCTTCTACACCCAGGTGCTCGGCCTCGGCGGCACACCCGACGCCGTCCACATCACCGGCAACGTCCACTCCGACGCCAGCCTGCCGCGCAATAACGCCACCTGCACCTTCTGGCGCGGCGTCGAAGGCTTTTCCGTTACACCCACCGACGGGACAAATGGGACAATGCAGTGGGCCGTCTCGCAGGCCGTGCCCTTCCGCCGCATGCACATCCTCGGCAACATCGTTCTGCACCAGAAAGGCGGATGGGCCAGCGGCGGTTGGATGTCCGACTCGCTCATCGACGGCAACGTCGGCGCAGGTCCGCAGCAGCAGTGGATCTCGCGCAACAGCGAGTGGGGCAGTTGGACAGGCGCCAACTGGAACATGGTCTTCGTCGGCATTCCACATCCGCCTGAAGGCGAGTGGCCCCAGCCACCCTACACGAAGGTCGACAAAACTCCCATCGTCCGCGAGAAGCCCTTTCTCGAAGTCGATGCAAAAGGGAACTGGAGCGTCCGCGTTCCCGCTCTTCAGACCAACAGCGAAGGCATCACATGGCATGGCGGCTCAACGCCCGGCCACTCCGTTCCGATCAGCCAGTTCTACATCGCCAACCCCGACAAAGACACCGCTGCTACCATCAACGCCGCAACTGGCTCACGGCAAGAATCTGCTCCTCACCCCCGGCATCTATGACCTCACCGAGCCGATCGAGATCAACGCGCCCCAATACCCTGGTCATCGGTCTCGGCTTCGCAACCCTCCGCCCGACCAACGGCACTGCAGCCATTACCACCGCTGACGTCGACGGCATCGACATCGCCGGCATCCTCTTTGATGCCGGCGAGAAAATCTCTCCCGTTCTCGTTGAGATCGGTCCCCAGGACAGTCACGCCTCACACGCCAAGAATCCAATCTTCCTCCACGACGTCTTCTTCCGCGTCGGCGGCGCGGGAGCGGGCAGCGTAAAGGTCAACCTGCGCGTCAACTCCAACGACACCATCATCGACCACACCTGGATCTGGCGAGCGGATCACGGCCACGGAGTCGGTTGGACCAGCAACCTCAGCGACAACGGTCTGGTCGTCAACGGCAACAACGTCACTGCATATGGCCTCTTCGTCGAGCACCACCAGCAGTTCCAGGTCTTGTGGAACGGCAACCGCGGCCGCACCTACTTTTACCAGTCCGAGATTCCCTACGATCCGCCCGACCAGCCCAGTTATACATCCGCCCCCGGCACGAACGGCTGGGCATCCTACAAGGTTGCCGACAACGTGACCAGCCACGAGGCCTGGGGATTTGGCATCTATAGCGTCTTCCGCCATCCCAACGTCGTGCTCACGCGCGCCATTGAAGTTCCTGTCACGCCCGGCGTTCGCTTCCACCACATGATCACCGTCGCCCTCGATAACCTCGGCGAAATCTCCAACGTCATCGACGACAAAGGCGGCCCCACGCGTGTCGCGCCCAATCGCGTGACAGCTAAGATTGCGGAATTTCCGCAGTAGAGCTCGAAAAGCGAGGCTCGCCTCATGTGCTAGCGTGCCGAGTCTCGCGTGGGACAATGGAACAGTAGACATCATGAGCATCGATACCGTTCCAGAGTCCCAGCCCACTCCCGATATTCCCGAAACCGCCAGCGAGCAAACCGCAGTGCCCGCAAGTGATCCAGCGCCGACCGCATCCGCTTCGGTCGTTGAAATCGCCAACGAACCCGTCGTTGCTCCTGCTGCGGAGCCTGTGAAAGAAGCCCCAGCAGAAGAACCCGCCGAGCCTCAGGAAGACTTCGCTTCGACATCCTCTCTCAGTTCGAGAAGAGCCATACCCATAAGCCTGCCTCCGGCGTGAAGCAGATCGAGGGCACCGTCGTCTCCCTCTCCGCCGACCAGGTTTTCGTGGACATTGGCTACAAGACGGAAGGCGTTCTTCCGCGCTCCGCTTTCCGGAACAATGCTGAAAGTATCAAGCCGGGCGATACGATAAACGTCTCGGTGAAAGGCCGCAACGAAGAAGGCTACTACGATCTCACGCTCTTCAAAGTCTCCCAGCCCCGCGACTGGTCCGCACTTGAAGCAGCCTTCGCAGAAAAGTTGGCCGTGGTCGGCACCGTAACCGCCGTCATCAAAGGCGGCCTCACTGTCGACATCGGTGTACGCGCCTTCATGCCCGCGAGCCGCAGCGGCACGCGCGACGCGGCCGAACTCGAAAAAATGGTCGGCACCGAAATTACCTGCCGCATCACCAAGCTCGACGTCACCGACGAAGAACGTAGTCGTCGATCGTCGCATCGTGCTCGAAGAGCAAGCCCGCGTCCAGCAGGAAGGCCGCTACTCTGCCATGCAACCCGGCGATGTACTCGACGGCACCGTGCGCAGTCTCATGGCTTACGGCGCATTCGTCGATCTTGGCGGCATCGATGGCCTGCTCCATGTCAGCGACATCTCCTGGAGCCGCGTCAACAAGCCCGAAGACGTGCTCTCCGTCGGACAGCAGATCCAGGTCCGCATCCTCAAGATCGATCCGGACACGAAGAAGCTCTCGCTAGGCCTCAAACAGCTTCAGCCCGAACCCTGGGAGTCCGCGCCCACCAAATATCAAGTCGGCCAGCGCATCACCGGCGCTGTCACCCGCCTTGCCGACTTTGGCGCCTTCGTCGAAATCGAGCCCGGCATCGAAGGCCTCATCCACATCTCCGAAATGTCCTGGGGCAAGAAGATCCACCATCCCAGCGACGTGCTCAAGCAAGGCGACACCGTTGACGCCGTTATCCTTGCTATCAAACCAGAGGAGCGTCGCATCTCGCTCGGCCTCAAGCAGACCCTCTCCGACCCTTGGGCCGACGTCACCAGCAAATTTCCCAGTGGGCTCGCAAATTGAAGGCCCCGTCACCAAGATCATGCCGTTCGGAGCGTTTATCCAGATCGCCGACGGCATCGAAGGCCTCGTCCACGTGAGTGAGATCAGCGCCGACAAGCGCATCAATCACCCGCAGGATGTGCTTCGCGCGGGACAGGTCGTCAAAGCCCAGGTACTTGGCATCGCGCCGGAAAAGCGCCAGATCAAGCTCAGCATGAAGCAGTTGATTCCCACCAGCATCGACGAGTACATCGCCGAGCACAAACAGGGTGACACCGTCTCCGGCCGTGTAGTCGACGAGTCCGCCACCAGTGCCACCGTGGAACTCGGCGAAGGCATCCGCGCCACATGCCGCGTCGCAAAGTCCGCCGCTCCTGCGGCAGAAACCAAGCCCGCAGCCAAAGCCGACTTATCCTCGCTCTCCAGCATGCTGCAATCCCGCTGGAAGGGAAGTGCGCCGGCCCCATCCGCCGCGCCCGAGCCCCTCCGCACAGGCCAGATTCGAAGCTTCAAAATCACAAGGCTCGACGCTGACAAGAAATCAATCGAGGTAGAGTTGGCCTAGCTCTCGGCCCCGCCGTCGCTATAGATACGTTTCATCGACATAGCACCAGCGCCAGTCCTCGCCGCGTTCCGCCGACCGGATCAGTGGATGCTGAGTCGCATGAAAATGCGCCCGCGCATGACGGTTCTTCGACGAGTCACAGCACCCCACGTGCCCGCACTCCAGGCACATGCGCAGATGCAACCATGTATCGCCCACTTTCAGGCAATCCTCGCAGCCTTTGCTGCTTGGCTTCACATTCTTCGCATGATCCTTCACGTGCGTACACTTCGCCGCCATGCCCTGCCTCCGGGAGATCCGCAATCACACCATATACTGTTTCGCCAGATCGCAGAACTCCTTCACCTGCGACGCAATCCATGCATCATCTCGGTCGAGCTCTCGCGCCAGCAGTCGCCCCACTGGCCGCGCCATCTGCATGGCAGCCCGTGCATTCAAAAAGAGAGCCCGCGTCCTTCGCGCCAGCGCGTCTTCCACACTCCGCGCCATCTCCATGCGCGCCGCCCATACCACCTCCGCTGCGATGTACGGCAACTCCGCATGCAACTGCTTTGCAAGTTCCGCATCTTGAGCGAGCACCCGAATTGCTTCGGCATCAGCCCCGTACACTTCAAGCGAAGCCTCGCCATCTTCACTTTCGGTGGTTGCCCCGATATACCCATGTATCCGCAGATTCTTGGTCGTGCATTCCTCGTCACGCAGCCGCCCCAGCGTAATCGCATGATCCACGCAGTCCTCAGCCATATGCCGATACGTGGTCCATTTCCCGCCGCTAATTGTCAGCAGACCCGAAGCGTCCACATGAATCACATGATCGCGCGAAAGCGACGAAGTCTTTCCCTCGCCGTCGCTTTTCACAAGCGGCCGCAGACCCGCATACACCGCCAGCACGTCAGCGCGGGTCGGCGGCCGGCTCAGGTAGCGGCCCGCAGTTTCAAGGATGAATTCAATCTCCTCATCCAGCGCCTTCGGTTCCAGGCTCGGCGTATCCACCGGCGTATCCGTTGTTCCCGCCACCGCATGGCCATGCCACGGAATTACAAATAGCACGCGCCCATCGCTCGTACGCGGAACCATCAGCGCCGTGTCGCCCTTCAAAAAACTCCGATCGAACACCAGGTGAATTCCCTGGCTGGTGACCATCAAGGGCTCCGCCTGAACGTCCGCCATACGCCGCACTTCATCCGTGAAAACGCCAGTTGCATTCACCACGATTCGCGCAGAAATCTTCAACTCCTCCCCGCTCTCCCCATCGCGCGCGACTAGTCCATTCACATAACCTTCGTCATCGCGCAATAATTTGGTTGCAGGACAGTAATTCACCAGCGTCGCGCCGTGATCTGCCGCAGTCATCGCCAGATGGACCAGTAGACGCGCATCATCAAACTGCCCGTCATAGTAAACAACCCCCCCGCGCAGTTCCTCTGGCTCCAGCGCTGGTAGTCGCTCCAGCGTCTCTTCCTTCGACAGCACTTTCGACGCGCCGAAACCGTATTTCCCGGCCAGCAGGTCGTAAAGCTTCAAGCCAATCCCGTAAAACGGCGCCTCCCACCACGAATAATTCGGCACCACAAATGCCAGGTCGTGCACCAGGTGTGGCGCATTCTGACGCAGCAGTCCGCGCTCCTTCAGCGCCGACATCACCAGCGGAATATTCCCCTGCTCGAGATAGCGCACCCCGCCATGTACCAGCTTTGTGCTCCGGCTGCTTGTGCCCTTGCCGAAGTCATGCGCCTCCACCAGCACCACGTCGAACCCGCGTGCAGCAGCATCCACAGCCACGCCCACGCCTGTCGCCCCTCCGCCAATCACCGCGATATCCCACGGCTCACCGGCTGCAGCGCGCTCGCGAATCTTACGCAGCATATCCTCCCGGCGCATCATTCACTCCAGTTCTTTGACCGTTCAACAGCGCGTTGCCACCGGCCTCGCCGCTCGGCCCGCTCATTCGTATCCATCCCCGGCTCAAAGCGCACGTCGCCCTGCCGCTTTTCGCGCAGTGCATCGGGACTTGCCCAGAAACCCGTCGCCAATCCCGCCAGATATGCGGCTCCCAGAGCAGTCGTCTCCGTCACGCGTGGCCGCACCACCGGCACTCCCAGCACGTCTGCCTGGAACTGCATCATCAGATCATTCACCGCCGCGCCGCCATCCACGCGTAGCGCGCCCAGCGGAGTTCCGGTCTCGCTGTGCACCGCCTCCAGCACATCCGCAACTTGAAACGCGATGCTTTCGAGTGCCGCTCTTGCAATGTGCCCCGGCTTCGTATCGCGCCGCAGTCCAATCAACAACCCTCCGGCATGCGGATCCCAGTGCGGCGCGCCCAGCCCGACGAATGCCGGCACAAACACCACCCCGCCGGTATCTGGAACGCTCGCAGCCAGCGCCTCCACTTCCGCAGATGACCCGATCAGCCGTAGATTGTCGCGCAGCCACTGCACCACCGCTCCGCCAATAAAGATGCTGCCCTCGAGCGCATACTCCAGCCGTTTCTGCGCGCTTGCCGCCAGCGTTGTAATCAACTTGTGTTTCGACCGCACAAATCCCGTGCCGTTGCCATCGCGTCCGGTCCCGATATTCTGCAGTAGAAAGCACCCAGTGCCATACGTGTTCTTCGCCTCGCCTGCATTCCAGCAAAGCTGCCCGAACAGTGCCGCCTGCTGATCGCCCGCGATTCCCGCAATCGCCACGCCGCCCAACCCGAGAGAAGTGGTGACCTCCCCAATGCGATCGCTCGACCACACCACTTCCGGCAGCATGCTCGCAGGTACGCCGAAGATGCGCAGCAATTCATCGTCCCACTCGCCTTTCACAATGTTGTAGAGCAACGTCCGCGAAGCATTCGTCGCGTCGGTCACGTGCCGCATCCCGCTGGTCAAGTGCCAGATCAGCCAGCTATCCACCGTGCCAAACGCCAGCTCGCCTCGTTCCGCCCGTTCCCGCGCGCCCGGAACGTTGTCCAGGATCCACTTCACCTTGGTCGCAGAAAAATAAGGATCCAGCACAAGCCCCGTCTTCGACGAAACCACTTCCCCAACGCCACTCTTCTCCAGAGCATCGCACTGCGCAGCAGTCCGCCGATCCTGCCATACAATCGCTGGATGAATGGCTTTCCCGCTCTCGCGTTCCCACACGACGACGGTTTCACGCTGATTGGTAATGCCGATTGCCGCCACATCGCGCGGCCGTGCGCCCGCTCGTGCCAGTGCCTCTACCGCGCACGTCAGCTGGCTTGTCAGAATCTCCGTGGGATCGTGTTCCACCCAGCCCGATTGCGGGTAGAACTGCTCGAACTCGTGTTGTGCTACTGCGGCAATCGAGCCGGCTTCATCGAATAGAATGGCACGCGAACTCGTCGTGCCCTGGTCCAGCGCAAGAATATATGCCATAGGGAGTGGTCAACCTTCGGACCCAAGTCAAACACGCGCGCCCACCGCGCCGCAACCATCTTGGGATGGGGTGCCGCAGAATTCACACCACGTACAAATCCACGTACTTGCTCACCGGCATCTCTCCCAGCCGCTCGCGATCGAGTGACACCTCGAGAATCCGTTGTTGCTGCTCCGCGCCAAATCGTCGCGCCAGGTTGCGCTTGAACTTCTCCACCAGCAGCGGCATCCCTTCCTTCCGCCGCCGCTTGTGCCCAATCGGAAACTCGACCGTCTCCTCCAGCACAGTTCCGTCCGCCAGTTCCACGCGCAACGAATTTGCAATCGACCGCTTCTCCGGATCGTGATAATCCCGCGTGAATTGCGGCTCCTCCACGCACTCCACCTTTGCCCGCAGCGCGTCAATCCGCGGATCGCCAGCCACCGTGTCTTCATAATCCGCCGCCGTCAGCTGCCCGAAGATCAATGGCACGGCGATCATGTACTGAATACAGTGGTCGCGATCCGCCGGATTCGAAAGCGGCCCCTTCTTATCGATAATGCGAAGACATGCCTCATGCGTCCGAATCGTGATCTTCCGAATGTCGTCAGCCGTCTTCCCAAGTTTGTCGAGTCGCCCGCGCAACGCCATCGCCGCTTCCACCGCAGTCTGTGCATGGAACTCCGCCGGGAAGCTGATCTTGAACAGCACATTCTCCATTACGTAACTGCCGTAGGGCCGCTGAAACTTGAATTCCTGTCCCTTGAATGAGACGTCATAGAACCCCCACGTTCGTGTAGACAGAACGGCCGGATAGCCCATTTCGCCCTGCTTCGCCATCAGCGCCAGCCGCACCGCCCGGCTAGTCGCATCGCCCGCCGCCCAGCTCTTCCGCGAACCCGTATTCGGCGCATGCCGATACGTCCGCAAACTCTGCCCATCCACCCACGCCAGCGAAATGGCATTCATTGTCTGTTCGCGGCTCATCCCAAGCAGCCCACATACCACCGCCGTAGACGCCACCTTTACCAGCACAACATGATCAAGCCCAACCTTGTTGAACGAATTCTCCAGCGCAATGCAGCCCTGAATCTCATGCGCCTTGATCATTGCCGTCAGTACCTGGCGCATCGTCAGCGACGGCCTGCCTTCGGCAGCTCCGGTCCGCGATAACCAGTCCGCGACCGCCAGAATTCCACCCAGATTATCCGAAGGATGTCCCCACTCCGCAGCCAGCCACGTGTCGTTGTAATCCAGCCAGCGGATAATCGCGCCAATATTGAACGCCGCCTGCACAGGATCGAGCTGATAACTCGTCCCCGGCACGCGCGCTCCGTGCGGCACCACCGTCCCCGGCACAATCGGCCCCAGCAGCTTGGTGCACGCCGGATACTCGAGCGCCTCCAGCCCGCATCCCAGCGTATCGATTAGGCAATACTGCGCCGTTTCATAAGCGAGATCACTCTTGACCTCGTACCCCAGCGCGTAGTCCGCAATGTCCGTGATGACTCTATCGAACGCCGGCCGCTCATTACTCATGTGCGATGACAACGTAAACTCCTATTCGAATCTGGGTGCCCCATGTCTCGACTTCTGAGACATGGGAAGGGACTTTTGAGTTGCAATTGTTCTGGGTTCCCCATCTTTACCGCGCACCTTTTGGGTCGGGTTCCGCACGTCTCGCCTCTGAGACCTGGGAAGGATGTCGCATGCGACGATCTACGCCCGCTTCTCAATCGACACAAATTCCAAATTTTCCGGCCCCGTATACACCGCCGAAGGCCGGATGATCTTCCCATCCTGCCGTTGCTCGATCACATGCGCGCACCATCCAGCCGTTCGGGCTATTACAAACAGCGGCGTAAAAAGGTCCACCGGCACGCCCATCAAATCGTACGCCACGGCGCTGTACCAATCGAGATTCGGAAACATCCGCTTGATCTCGTGCATGGTGGTTTCAATGCGCTCAGCCACATTGAACAGCCGCATATCTCCACCGGTCTTTGCCAGCCCGCGAGCCACCTCTTTGATGATGTCGCTGCGCGGATCGCTAATGGTATACACCGGGTGTCCAAAGCCGATAATCACCTCGCGCTCGCCGACGCGCCACCGCATGTCTGTCTCGGCCTCGTCCGGCCTTTGATACCGCTTCTGGATCTCCAGCGCTACCTCATTCGCGCCCCCATGCTTCGGCCCCTTCAGCGCGCCGATCGCACCCGCAATGCACGAGTAGATATCCGAGCCCGTCCCCGCAATCACCCGCGCCGTAAACGTCGACGCATTGAACTCGTGCTCCGCATACAGAATCAGCGACGTCTGCATCGCCCGTCGTCCACTCTTCGCTCGGCGCCGATCCATGCAGCAGATGCAGAAAGTGCGCCGCAATCGAATCCTCAAACCGCTCCACCTCGATGCGCCGTCCGTTGCGCGCATAGTGATGCCAATACAGCAGCATCGATCCCAGGCACGCCAGCAGCGTATCCGCGATCCGTCGCGCGCCGCTCTCCTTGTGGCTCTCGCCCTCCGGCAGCACGCAACCCAGAACAGACACTCCGGTCCGCAACACGTCCATCGGATGCGTCGAGGGCGGCAGCAGTTCCAGCGCCTGCTTCACCGCCGCCGGCAGACTGCGCAGCGGCCGCAAGCTCGCCTTGTATGCCGCAAGCTCCGCCATATTCGGCAGCTTGCCGTGCACCAGCAGATACGCGACCTCTTCAAACTCGCAGTGCGCCGCCAGGTCCTTGATGTCGTATCCGCGATAGTGCAGATCGTTGCCGCTGTGCCCCACCGTGCACAGCGCAGTCGAACCCGCCGGAGTTCCCGACAATGCAACCGATTTCTTTGGCTTGAACGCCCCCGGCACAGCGTTTACGTCATCGCTCATTGCGACCCCCGCAGAGCCTCAAGCTAATTTGCCCGTCGCAGTGCTGTCTAGTCTCGCATCTTTCAGGCTTTCTCTTCTCGATGCAGGATAGGGCTTGAAAGGTACGGGCTTCAGCCCGTACATCAACAGGCAAAAAATCAGTGGGCTTTAGAGAGGCTGCGGAAAACTCAATCGGAGACGCCGTTTTGAAAGGGCACGACTCGGGGTACCCTCGGGGTCGCTGCCGATAAAACCAATCAAATCAAAGTCGGCTTTTAGCCGCTGGGGAACGCTTTTCATGAAACCTAACCGTAATTACGCGTTTTTCCGCAGCCTCTTTAGCCCCTGAGGGGAAGCGAAGGCCCTCACGCGCGCTTACCTAACTCACCCGTTTCCCTCGCAAACCACAGCTATGACCGAGGCTGTGGAGTTCTCTTCGAATGCTCCGGCTCTTATCGCGGCGGGATCCCTGCTGGTTGTTAGCCTTGGCCAGCTTTGCCAAGAGCAAATAGATCTTTCGAGCAGTCTCCGTCGTCATCTCGGGTGATCTTTGCCTTTGGCAAACAGGGCATCGAGCTTCTTCTCATACGCATGGTAGTCGAGATATTTGTAGAGGTCGGCGCGCGTCTGCATCATCGGGACCACGTGCTTTTGCGTTCCCTCATTGCGAATCGCCTCATACACGTTCAGCGCCGCAGCGTTCATCGCCCGATAAGCGGCGCAGCAGTAAAGAATGATGTCCACGTCCGCTCGTGCCAACTCCTCGCGCGTCCACAGCGGAGTCCGCCCAAATTCCGTGATGTTCGCCAGGATCGGCACGCCCACGGCCTTGCGAAATTCCGTGTACTGCTCGAGCTGCGTTACGGCCTCGGCAAAAATCATGTCCGCGCCCGCCGCTACATACGCCTGCGCTCGGTCGATCGCCGCCGCCAGCCCCTCGCCCGCCAGCGCATCCGTCCGTGCCATGATTACGAATCCTTCATCTGCGCGCGCATCCACCGCGGCCTTGATGCGATCGACCATCTCCTCGGCCGGAACAAGTTCTTTTCCCGGACGGTGCCCGCAGCGCTTGGCGCCCACCTGGTCTTCCATGTGTACCGCGCCGCACCCGCGCTTGATCATGGACCGAATCGTCCGCGCAATGTTGAAGGCCGGCCCCATCCAGTATCGATATCCACCAGCAGCGGCAGTGTGGTGACCTCGGTGATTCGCCGTACATCGGTCAGCACATCTTCCATCGTGCTGATCCCCAGGTCCGGCATCCCCAGCGAATTCGCCGCCACTCCCCCGCCAGATAGATACAGCGCGCGAAACCCTGTCGCCTCAGCCATGCGCGCCGTGTAGGCATTAATCGCGCCCACCACCTGCAGCGGCTTCTCCCCCGCTACCGCCGCGCGAAATTCTTTCCCAGACGATCCTCGAGCTTGGGTCTGCTGCATGCAATGCCCTTTCGCCGCATCATAGCAGGCGGCTTCGTCATGCTTCCCCACCCGCACCCCTTGGTGCGACAATCGTTCCCGTTGCCGCGGCCCGCGAATTTATGCCGCTGCGGAGGAGAATCACACCATGAAACCTCTCATCGTCTGTGCCGGCCTTCTCTTTGCTACAACCACGCTCTTAGCCCAGCAGGGCGCGCCCAAGAGCCCGCCGAAGAGCCCGCCCGCCAAGGCAACCGCTACCATCGGCGGCCACGAGATCACCGTTACCTACTCCTCGCCCGGCGTTAAAGGCCGCGAAGGCAAAATCTTCACCGCCGATGGCCTCATCAAGACCAGCGGGGGATCGCAGTATCCCATCTGGCGCGGGGGTGCCAACGCTGCCACTACGCTAAACACCGACGGCGATCTCATGATCGGCGATCTCCAGGTTCCTAAGGGCACATACACCCTCTTCGTAGACATCTCGGATCCCGACCAGTGGACCCTCATCGTGAACAAGAAGACCGGCGAATGGGGCCTCGCCCATGACGGTTCACAGGACCTCGGGAAAACCAAAATGACCATGAGTAAGCCACCCGCCATGGTCGAAAACCTCGTGTACACCCTCACCGACAATGGCGGCGGCAAGGGAACCCTTACGCTAGCATGGGAAGACCACTCCGCATCCGTGCCCGTTACGGCCCACAAATAACCATCGCGGAATGAATAAACGGCAGGGCGCAATCGCAGCCGCCACCGCCCTGCCGCTACAATAGATAGAGAGAGCTTCATCGCTTCCGGAGAGTCGAACAGCCTTGCCTCTTTACGCCTATCGCTGCACCAGCTGCGGCAACAAATTCGAGAAAATCCAGAACTTCTCCGCCGAGCCGGAAACCATCTGCCCCAAGTGCGGCAATGCTACGCTGATCCGTCCGCTCACTGCGCCGCGCCTGAATTTCAAAGGCGCCGGCTGGTACATCAACGACTACGCTCCCAAAAGTTCCGATTCCTCGTCCGAATCTTCCGGTGAGTCAAAGCCCGCCGAATCCAAAGAAGCCTCAAAGCCCAGCAAACCTGCCTCCGGTTCGTCTTCCACCCCCGCCGCCCCGTCTGCCCCCGCCTCGCCGTCCAAGCCCTCCACCGACAGCTAAACAATCACCGAGTCCATTGACATTGCCACGACAGCACAGAGGTGCTGCAACGCGCCAATTTGAGTGCCCATGTCTCGGTTTTGAGACATGGGTAAGCATTCCCGTAGCTCGTCCCCGCTAAACTGAAAACAGTCCATGCCCCTGCTCGATCCCATCCCGTCCCCCGTCGAAAACGCCGACACCGCCGCGCTCGAATGGGAGCAGCTACTTGCGTTCCTGTCTGGCTATGCCGCGTCCCCGGTCGGCCGCGAAGCCATTCTCGCCCTTCGCTCCTCTACCGACGAGCCATGGATCGCGCGCCAGCATCAACTCACCGGCGAACTGCGCCTGCTGCTCAGCGAACAGGTCTCCATTCCCCTCGGCGGCCTCTTCGACCCCACGCAACTCGCCGCGAAGGCCCAGATCCCCGGCGCCGCACTCGAAGCGGCAGAATTCCAGTCCATCGCACGTCTAGCCAACGACGTCGCCGCTTGGCAGGCCCTGTTGCGCGAGCCTCCCGCGAGAGTTGCTGGAAAACTCCCTCAGCTGTCCCAAGTATCCACCGCCCTCGCCGGATCTTCTTTAAAGCCACTGGCCGAATCCATCGAGCGCAAGATCCAGCCCGATGGCACCCTGGCCGACGACGCCTCGCCCGAACTCAACCGAATCCGCCGCGAGCAGGAGCGTCAACAGCGCGTCATCGAAGGATCCCTTCGCGCCGCGCTGCGCAAGCTTTCCGGCGAAGGTTCCACGCAGGAAGACCTCATCACCATCCGCGGCGACCGCTTCGTCATCCCCGTGCGTAGCGAACTCAAGCGCCGCGTCTCCGGCGTTGTCCATGGCGCCAGCTCGTCGGGCCAAACCGTCTACGTCGAGCCGCTCGAAACCATCGAGCAGAACAACGAACTCGTACGCCTCCTCGAAGAAGAGCATGCCGAGATTTATCGCATCTTCGTAGCGCTCACCCGGCAGGTCGGCGGATACGCCAACAGTCTTGTCGAAGGCGCACGCGTCCTCGCCCTCGTCGACACGCTCCTCGCCCGCGCCCGCTTTGCCCGCGACTACGACTGCATCGCCCCCGCCATCACGCCAGGCCAGCTCAGTCTGACCGGCGCACGCCATCCACTCCTTGAAAAGCATCTCCGCACTACGGGCGGCGCAATTGTTCCGCTCACTCTAGAACTCACCACCGAGGCCCGCCAACTCATCATCAGCGGTCCTAACACTGGCGGCAAAACCGTTACTCTCAAAACCACCGGGCTGCTAGGCATGATGGCCCAGGCCGGCTTGCCCGTTCCCGCCGCCTCGGCCAGTTTTCCCATCTTCACAGCATTTCTCGCCGACATCGGCGACGCCCAATCCATCGAGGCCGAGCTTTCCACCTTTTCTGCGCACATCACTAACCTCAACCGACTCTCCCGCCTCGCAGACCCCCAATCCCTCGTCCTGCTCGACGAACTCGGCTCTGCTACCGACCCTGAAGAAGGCTCAGCCCTCGCCGTTGCCGTCGCCGGCTACTTCCTCGAACGCCGTGCATGGACGCTCATCTCCACACACCACACCTCGCTCAAGGTCTACGCGGCCAACACCGCAGGAGTCCTCAACGCTGCCGCGGGAGTGGATGAAGTCACGCTCATCCCCAACTACCTGCTTCGTCTCGGCGTCCCGGGTGCATCCGCAGGCATTCAGACCGCCGAGCGCCTCGGCCTCAACCGCACCATCATCCAGTCAGCCCGAGAACGTCTCGGCTCCCAACAAGTCGACATCGCCCGCTTCCTCGATAAACTCCACGACGACCTTTCCGCGCTGGAAGAAGAAAAGAAAAACGCCCGCGAGCAGCAGTACGCCCTCAATCAGGAGCGCGCCAAACTTGCACGCGAAGGTGATGTAGAACTCCGCAACCGCACCCGCGAACTCGAAACCAAGCTCGCTTCGCTGATGAAGGAATTCGAATTTCAGATGCGCGAGAATGTCCGCGCTATCGAAGATCGCGCCGCCCAGCAGAAGCTTTCCAAAGAAGCCGAACGCCGCATCAATCGCCTCCGCCGCGAATTTCAGGAAAGTTTCAATCAGACCGTCGTCGCCCATCGCACCGGCGCCGACACCGGCGATGCTAACGCGCAGCCCCATCTTCTTCGCCACATCGCGCCCGGCGACCAGGTCCGCATCAAGTCCATGAACAAAATCGCCATCGTCCAGCGCGAAATAGAAAAGGACCTCTTCGAAGTCGCCTTGGGACCAATCAAAATGCGCGTCAAGCGCGACGAGCTCTCCGACCCTTCGCGTTCAGGCGCCTCATCAGCCGGCGAAAAGGCCGACCCACTAGCCGCTGCCCGCAAACAAAAAGGCGTGCACGTCTCCGTCACCAGCGCCAACACTGACGACATGCGCATGGAGATCAACCTCATCGGCCGCACTGTCGACGAAGCCACAGAAGAGTTGGAGAAGTACCTGGATCGCGCATTCCTAGCCGGCCTCCCCCGTGTGCGCGTGATTCACGGCCATGGCGCTGGCGTCCTCCGCCGCGGAGTCCGCGACTTCCTAAAGTCGCACCCCCACGTCGCCACCATAGCCGAAGCCCCCCAGAACGAAGGGGGCCAAGGCGCCACGCTTGTCGAAATCCGTCAATAGCCCTCAATTCACTCGCAGAGCAATCCTTCACAAGTCACTGTAAAAACTAAGATATCGCCACGAATCGGGGATGCCCCATCCAAGCTCCGCTTGGGTGGGAAAGCACGATCGAGGATGCGGATTGTTAAGCTGGCGCCGCTTTTATGCGATCCCCTGAATGCCGTCGTCGAGAAGAGTTTGGGGCTTCAGACCCGGAAAACTTGAGCCTGTCACAGATAAATTCTGCTCGCGCTTAGTAGCGTCCATGCCACTCCAGCTTCCGCCCTCCGGCAATGCAATCACCTGCTCGCTCACTCCTGCGCGCTTGGCGGCGCGCAACAACCGCGGCAACGGCTCATCCATAGGCTCGCGTCCCAGACGAAACGTCCCATAGTGCATCGGAATCATCACCTCGGCCTTGAGATCCAGAAAAGCCTGCAGAGCCTCTTCCGGGCTCGTATGCACCGCGCGGTAGCTGTCCGGGAAATACGCGCCAATCGGCAGCAGCGCAATCTCCGGCCGCAGGCGCCGGCCAATCTCCGCGAACCCCCCAAAGTACGCGGAGTCGCCGGAGTGATAGATAGTCGGCCCGCTCGCTGATTCAATTGCGTACCCTCCGAACCCGCGGTGAGTGTCTTTAAACAATCGTGCGCCCCAGTGCCGCGCAGGCGTCGCCGTGATTGTCAGTATTTCCGAAGGCGGCCACTCAACGCGGTTCTCGTCATGCGCGAACTGAATCAGATGCCCCTTCTTTTCCAACAGGCGCTGCACATCCCCAAGCTTCGTCGATTCCCACCACTCGAGTGAGACCACCCGCGCAAACCCGAGATCCCGTACAAGGTCATCGACGCCACGCGGCACAATCGCCACCGGCGCAGACAGTCCCCGTCGGCGCATCTCCCGCGTCACGGCTCGGAGCGA
Source organism: uncultured Acidobacteriaceae bacterium (assembly GCA_963769345.1). GTDB lineage: Bacteria > Acidobacteriota > Terriglobia > Terriglobales > Acidobacteriaceae > Telmatobacter. Next base: position 105,770 of record CAVYLL010000009.1, on the reverse strand, counting down.
GGGGCGATTCAGGTGATCCATGTGCGCGTGCGTCAGCAGGACAGCGTCGATCGCAGGCAGATCCTCGACACGCACACCCGCTCGCCGTTGCCGCCGCAATACGATCAGCCGCGTCGCAAATACGGGATCAATCAGCAATGCGCGCCCTGCCGTCTGGATCAGAAACGACGAATGCCCGATAAACGTAATCGCAGTACTCTCCCGTCCTGCCTCGGGCGGTTTCGCGTGTGTCCCGGCCAGGGGCCGCGCATGACTCTCGCGCACCAGCCTCCAAAGCTGCTGCAGTTTTCTTATCCAGAACGGAATTTCCAACTTCGCCACCTCAGCAGTAGATGCTTTTACTGTCGCCTCGGCTTCACCCATTGTCTCCGTGACATTCTTTTGACAATCCGGGTGGTCCGCGCCCTTATGATCGCTACAGCCCTAGCTTCAAGGAGGATGTTCTGTGCGCAAACCAATCCTGGCTCTGATGGTATTTCTGGCAACGACTGTAATGTTCGCAGCGAGTCCAGGCAGCATTTACGACTTCACCATACAATCGATCGACGGCCAGCCAGTCAGCCTCAAGAGTTACAGCGGCAAGGTCGTTCTACTGGTAAACGTGGCCAGTAAGTGCGGCTTCACTCCCCAGTACGCCGGCCTCCAGTCTCTTTACGAGAAGTTCAAGGACCGCGGCTTCGTGATCATCGGTGTGCCGGCCAACAACTTCGCCCAGCAGGAGCCAGGGACCAACGAAGAAATCAAGACATTCTGTTCGCGCAAGTACAACGTGACATTCCCCATGATGTCCAAAGTCTCCGTCCTCGGCGAGGATAAAACTCCGCTATACCAATTCCTCACCGACAAGTCCACCGATCCGAAGTTCGCCGGCGACATCAAGTGGAACTTCACCAAGTTCCTCTTTGATCGCAACGGCAATCCAGTAGCCCGGTTTGAGCCCGCCGTCACTCCCGATTCACCCGAGGTTCAAGCAGCAATTGAATCGGCTCTGGGTAAGTAGCAAGCGAGAATTTCGAATTCTTCTCATAACGCCGCAAACAAATCAGGCTCCGCGAGAGCAGAGCCTGATTGCTGACAACGCTAACTCCGCTGCCTCTATGCCATCGCTTCGCGGCCCATCGGCTCAAAGTGGAGCTGGTTCGACTTGCGATCCACATCGATGCGAACATGGGCACCATGCAGAACCTCGCCGTTCAGAATCTTGATCGCCAGCGGATCCTGCACCATCCGTTGCAGTGCACGCTTCAACGGCCGTGCGCCGTAAGCAACATCTGAGCCCGACGCCAGGATCAACTCCCGCGCCGGCGGCGTCAGCTCAAGAGAAATCTGCCGGTCTTCGAGCAGCTTCCCAATCTCGCCCAACCGCAGCTCAAGAATCGCTTCGAGCTGCGCATGTCCCAGCGGACGGAAGATCACCATGTCGTCCACGCGGTTCAGGAACTCCGGTCTGAAGTGCTCGCGCAGCACACGCATAACGCTCTCGCGCGCCATGTCGAAGTCGTGCTCCGTTTTCAGCGCTTCCGTTGCAAGAAATCCCGCACCCAGATTCGAAGTCATGATGAGCACCGTGTTCTTGAAGTCGACAGTGCGACCCTTCGCGTCCGTCAGCCGTCCGTCGTCCATGATCTGGAGCAGCACGTTGAAAACGTCTGGATGCGCCTTCTCGATTTCGTCGAACAGGATTACTGCGTAAGGCCTGCGCCGCACCGCCTCAGTCAATTGGCCGCCTTCGTCATAACCCACATACCCCGGAGGCGCGCCAATCAACCGCGCCACCGCGTGCTTCTCCATGTACTCGCTCATGTCGATGCGGATCATCGACTGCTCGTCGTCAAAGAGGAACTCGGCAAGCGCACGCGCGGTCTCCGTTTTGCCCACACCGGTCGGTCCAAGAAAAATAAACGAACCAATCGGCCGCTTCGGATCGCTGAGTCCAGCGCGCGACCGTCGAATTGCATTGGCAACCACGCTTAGTGCCGCGTCCTGCCCGATGACCCGCTCGCGCAGCCGCTCTTCCATGTGGACAAGCTTGCTAACCTCGCCCTCAAGCATCTTCGTGACAGGAATGCCGGTCCACTTGCTCACGATCTTGGCGATATCCTCCTCATCGACCTCTTCCTTCAGCATCCGCACCGTTTGCGCGTTGCCATCCTGCAGGGCATTCAACTGCCTCAGCTCTGCTTCCAACTTCGGCAACTCGCCATATTGGATCTGGGCTGCCCGATCGAGTTGGCCTTTGCGAGTCTGCTCTTCAGCTTCGAATCGCAGTGCCTCGATCTTCTTCTTCAGTTCGCTGATGCGGCTGATCGCATCACGTTCCATCGTCCAGCGGGCGCGCAGCGCGGTTGTCTGCTCCTTCAGTGAGGCCAGTTCGCGCTCCACTTCCTGAAGCCGTCCGCGGCTGTTCGCGTCGGTCTCTCGTTTCAAAGCAGCCTTCTCGATTTCGAGCGATGTGGCCTGCCGTTCAAGCTGGTCGATTTCCGTCGGCACCGAGCCGATCTGAATCGCAAGCGAAGCCGCAGCCTCGTCCACCAGGTCGATTGCCTTGTCCGGCAGAAACCGGTCACTGATGTAGCGATGCGACAGCGTCGCCGCTGCGACAATTGCGGAGTCCTTGATCCGCACGTTGTGGTGCGCCTCATACCGGTCCTTCAAGCCGCGCAGAATTGCAATCGTGTCCTCGACGTTTGGTTCGCCTACATAAACGATCTGGAAGCGTCGCTCCAGCGCCGCATCCTTCTCTATGTACTTGCGGTACTCATTCAGCGTGGTTGCGCCAATAGCCCGCAATTCTCCGCGCGCCAGGGGCGGCTTCAGCATATTGCTTGCATCGATTGCGCCTTCCGCCGCTCCCGCACCCACCAGCGTATGCAGCTCGTCGATGAACAATACAATCTGCCCGTTCGATTCCTCGATTTCCTTCAGCACCGCCTTCAAACGATCTTCAAATTCCCCACGGTACTTGGCGCCAGCCAGCATCGATCCGAGGTCGAGCGAGATCACGCGCTTGTCGCGCAGGCTCTCAGGAACGTCGCCCGAAATGATGCGCCGCGCAAGACCCTCAACGATGGCTGTTTTGCCTACGCCAGGCTCTCCAATCAACACCGGATTATTCTTTGTGCGTCGGCTTAACACCTGGATAACACGCCGAATCTCTTCATCGCGTCCGATCACCGGGTCGAGCTTGCCGCGGCGCGCCAGTTCGGTCAGGTCTTTTGCATATTTTTCAAGCGCCTGGAATTTGCCTTCCGGATTCTGGTCAGTAACACGCTGCGATCCACGCACCGCAGTCAGCGCCTGCAAAATTGCCTCGTGCGTTGCGCCAACGGCCAGCAGCGCATCCCGTGCCGCGTCGCCTTTCAGGTGCGCCACACCCAGCAACAGGTGCTCCGTCGAAATGTATTCATCTTTGAAATTCGCAGCTTCCTTAAACGCCTGGTCCATCGCCTTCGTGAGCGCGGCGCTCGGCCCCGGCTGCGCCGAACTACCCTGAACGCGCGGCAGCTTCTCCTCGATCTGGTGCAGCGTGCTCTCCAGCCGCTCCGTGGGAACGCCGATCTTTTCAAGCACCGCCGGAACCACGCCCTCGCGGTCTTCAATGAGCGCAAGCAGTAAATGCACCGGCTGGATCTCGGGGTTTCCGAACTCCGCTGCGCGTCCCTGCGCCTGCTGCATCGCTTCCTGCGATTTCACGGTCAGTTTCTCCCAACGAATTGCCATCGAAATGATCCTCGGTTCTCTAAATTCTGGTTTTACGGTAGTCAGCGAATTGGTAAACAGGCAGCTAATAGGGAGATTCAGATCTTGTCGATCTGAATCCATAAAAACAATCGTCAGTTGCCAGCCTCCGCGTCGGGGAGAACCCCCCAGAGGCTCTCTCAGCACGAAGACCGACAACTGACACCCTAAAAGCCCGACAACTGGCTTCTCTTACCCTGCTGCTCCCACCAGTTCCTGTGGTTCTTTCTCAGTCTTGCTCTGGCCGCCGACATTTACTTTGATCTGCTTCGGCTGCGCTTCAGGCTTCTTATTCAGTTCCAGCTTCAGAACGCCCGCGTTGTAGCTGGCCTGCACGTTCTCCGTGTCAACCGTCGATGGAATCGTGAACGCGCGATAGAAGCTGCCATAGCGTCGTTCGATACGATGGAAGTTCTCTTCCTTCTCTTCCTTCTCCAGTTTGCGCTCACCTTTCACGGTCAGCGTATTGTTTTCCACGCAAATGTCCAGATCCTTCTCTTCCATGCCGGGAACTTCGAGCTTCAGAACGACCTTCTTGGCGTCTTCATAGACATCGACAGCCGGCACAAAGCTGGCAGCGGATAAAGGGTTATCGCCTTCGTTCATTTCGCGGAAAAGAGAATTCACGCGATTCTGCAGTGCAACGACGTCACGAAAGGGGTCCCAACGAGTGATTGCCATCATTGTGTATCCTCCAACTGATTTTTGGGATTGTGGCTGAGGGTTTCATCCCCCGGCCATACACTCAATCCGATGAAACTATAGCAGGATAGATTCATAAAATATGAGCATAATGCACTAATTAAATCGGTAAGATGCTGCAAATATTATGCTTAGACAAAGACGTTCCGAGGAATCGCTCCAGAACGCCGAGCTTTTGACCCGGAACTCGGAAGCTGCCTCCAGGCCGGTTGGCTTCGGAAGACTATCAGCCGGGTTTTCGGTTACATCGATGATCAGGTCTCGGCCCTTCGATGGATCGAGGGCGGTTGCATCAGGCCACTAGAATCAAACTGAAATGATCTTCCTTTCCGGCCTTCCCTCCTACATGGATTGGCACTGGCTTTGGCTCACTGTCGCGGCTTTTCTAGCTGGGCTGCTGAACGCCGTGGCAGGAGGCGGATCGTTTCTGCTGTTTCCGGCGATGCTGAGCATGAAAATGCTTCCGGTCCAGGCCAACGCGACCAATACTGTTGCCCTTTGGCCAGGCCAGCTAACGTCGGTTGCGGCCTACCGAGCAGATGTTCGCAGGAACCTTCGCGTCGCGATTCCGATGGCGGCTGCAGGGCTGATTGGCGGAACTGGCGGAGCAATCGTGCTGCTCAACACTCCCCAGATGACGTTTCTGCACCTCGTACCGTGGCTGCTTCTGGTCGCAGCAGTCATCTTTGCACTCAGCGGCCCGGTCTCGCGTTGGCTTGAGCACCGCAAATGCCCGGCGCAACCAGGCGCCTCAAACGGCCGACGTGCACCGGCCTCATATGACCGCTGTATTCATCGGTACGGTTGCGGTCTGCTTCTATATCGGCTACTTCGGAGCGGGCGCGGGGTTCCTGATCATGACGCTGCTCTCGCTTTACGGCTATCAGGATCTGAACGAGATCAATGCGCTCAAAGTCGTATCCACCACCATGGCCAACGGCATTGCATTCGTCCTCTTCGTCATCAACGGCCAGGTAGTGTGGCGCTATTGTCTCGTGGCCATGGTTACCTGCGCCATTGGCGGCTATACCTCGGCCAGCCTCGCGCGAAAAATTCCCCAGCCCGTCCTGCGTGGAACCGTGGTGATCATCGGGCTGGGCATGGCCGCCTGGTTCTTTTACAAAAACAGCGCACAGTGATCAATGCACAGTTAAAAACTCGACAGTCTGCTGGTTAAACGCACCGGGGCACCATTGCTAGACTTGCATCTTACGTAAATTGACGTGATTCCGATTCCGAGTGGCCCTGTCCACTGTCCACTGATCACTTTCCACTAGAATGGAGTCATGAGTCACGAAGGCATTCGCTTCGTTAACAAAGAAGAGCAGGCACGGCACGAGGATGCCGAGAAGCCGCTCTCTCGTATCGCCGTCACGCCGGACAAAGTGCGCGTAAAGATCACCGAAGGCACCGGCCTCGAAATCGACTGGCAAGACGGGCACAAGAGCGCGTGGAACTTCGCGTGGCTTCGCGATGCCTGCCCATGCGCTACATGCATTGACGAACGCAAAGCCCAGGGACGCAAAGCGGGCCAGCCCAAGCCCAAACCGACGACTCTGCTGCCGATGTATGCGCCTCCGACCAAGCCCTCGAGTGCGCACGGAGTCGGTCGCTACGCTATCCAGTTCAACTGGTCCGACGGTCATTCCGGCGGAATCTACTCGTGGGACTATCTGCGTCGTCACTGCCAGTGCGCCGAGTGCAAATTCGAAACGACCGAGAGCACTGGGGCGCCTAACTAATCGCGCCTGCGATAGCGCAATCTACAGATATTGCAACCAGTTATAGGTTACTTTGAGTACTGAAAATTCGCATCTTTTTCTCGATTCCTGAACAAGCTGCATGGTACAGTTGCTTTCCAGAACCCCCAACGGGAGGCGCACGTGACTCTCAAGCAATTCCTTGCCAAGCAATTCATCGACGTCATTCAGTGGAACGAGCCCGAAGATGGAATGCTCGCCTACCGCTATCCCATGCAGGACATGGAAATTCAGAATGGCGGCCAGCTTACCGTTCGCGAATCCCAGTTGGCGCTCTTCGTCAACGAAGGCAAAGTTGCTGACGTGTTTGGACCCGGGCTGCATACACTCACGACGCGCAATCTGCCCGTGCTCACCGATCTGATGAACTGGGACAAGAACTTCGAATCTCCGTTCAAGTCGGATGTGTATTTCTTCTCCACCCGGCTGCAGATCGATCAGAAGTGGGGCACAGCTACGCCCATCACTATCCGCGACAAGGAATTCGGCGCCGTGCGCCTGCGCGGATACGGCATCTACTCCTACCGCATCTCTGACCCTCGCATCTTTTTCGCACAGGTGAGCGGCACGAGAGACACCTTCTATGCCTCCCAGCTTGATGGCCAGTTGCACAACACAATCGTCGCCCGCATGACAGACATCTTTGCGAACAGCGACGTCGCATATCTCGATATGGCGGCCAAACAGGCGACCCTTGGAGCCAAAATCGCCGAAGAGATGAAGCCGACCTTCGCAGGGCTGGGGCTTGAGTTGACCCAGTTCGTCGTCGAAAGCATTTCAATGCCCGATGATCTGCAGGAGATTATCGATCAGCGCATCGGCGTGAGTATGGCTGGGGATATTGGGCGGTATACGCAATTCGAGGCTGCCCAGGCCCTGGAACTCGCCGCTGCCAACACCGGAGGAACTGCAGGCACGGTCGTAGGAATCGGCGCCGGAGCGGCGATGGCCCAAGCCATGATGTCGCCGATCAAGCCAATCGGGACTGCATCCAGTCCCACCACAACTGGGGCCGCAAAGTACTGCGTTGATTGCGGAACGGCGATTCCAGAGGGCGCGAAGTTCTGCCCTGGGTGTGGAAGGGCTCAATGAACTGTCCGTCCTGCGGCGCCCCGATGCACCTGGCAGCGGGCAGCGATTACATGCAATGCGATTTCTGCAAGAATATCCACATTGCAGATCCAGACGACGAAGGCGTGCGCCTTACCGAAGAACCGTCGCCGCTATCGTGTCCCATTTGCGGTGATCCGCTCTGGAACGCCACGCTCACTGGCGTGCGGCTCCAGTCGTGCCGGAAGTGTCGTGGCATGCTTATCCCCATGGAAACCTTCCTGGACCTTATTGAACAGCTAAGGTCGAAGCAGGGCGACGCAGTGGCGACTCCGAAGAGGGCAGCTCCCGACGAATTGCGACGAAAGATCAATTGCCCGAAATGCCACCGGCCCATGGACGCGCATTTTTATCTCGGCGGAGGTAGCGTGGTCATCGACGGCTGCGATCCGTGCTGCCTCAACTGGCTTGACCACGGCGAATTGATGCGCATTGTCCGGGCGCCTGAGTAACCAGGGCCTGTTTGAACGCGGGCGGGTTCTTAGACTCCAGAGGGCAATCGACAATCAATCGAGAATTTCGGGTTCATCCACAAACGGGAGTTCTTTCGACTCCTCGATCTCCTTAATCAGTTGGAGCAGTTGTTCGCGCTTGCGGTCGCTCAGGTCGAGAAAGCGAATACCGACATTGAATGGGTCGTAGATTGCTTGCGTGACGCCGCCGAGGCGAAACGGCAGGCCCTCGATGCGAAACTCGACTTCCACCCGCCGGAAAACCCCAACAGGGAATCGTCTGTCAGTGCGAATGTGGCAGCCGCCGGGGCTTAGGTCGAGAATGCGTCCTTGCACGTCGGCTGCGAGGTTTATTAAACGAATGACAGCGCTCGTGTCGACATCATGTCTCGGTTCAAGACGCCGCTCCATAGGCACAGCGGAGTGAAGGGACTTCGTGGGAATCTCCCGTGTAGAGTCCATACCTTGGTTTATCGTGCGATTCCGATCATCTGCCACGCCTGCAACTCTCCTCGTCTCGGCGCGAGGAGAACTCAATGGCCGTTCGATAGCTCCCAGGGCCGCTTCGGCAATGGAGCCTCATCTTCGCGTCCGCGCAGACGGTCGTACTCGTACACATCACTCGTTGTGCCAAGTGACTGGTTATAGAGACTTATTCCGCCCGTTAGCTGCGTCAGTTCCTCGCTGAATGCGTGAATGGCCTGCAATTGACTTGCCGTCGCCGGCAATTCATATTGAGAAGTCTTAATGAATTTCTGATAACCCCGATCGAGCAACCGTGCCACCTCTCCCCGCACCAGGATGCCGGGGTGCTCAGCGAATGCCGCCGGCGAATCCCCGCCATCCCCTCCCGGAATGAGCACTGCCGCAGCCCCGGACTTGCTCACCAGCACGCCGCCCCGAGCTCCTTTGAACGTTGAAACATCGAAACCGTGTGCGCGAAGGGTTTCGAGGACCTGCTCAAAGCTTTGGACGACGGGCTTTCTGGGCATCATGAAATCTCTAGTTACAAGAATATTGGGCTGTTCCCCTCTTCAATCTCGCACACCTGCGGTTGTGCTCGCAATCGGAGGGGCCCGAATTGCCACGAACCTCCGCCGCATATCAGCTCCATGAATTTGCCCGATCCTCCCACTTTTGACGCGGTACCGGTGCAATTCTGCCAATTTCGCAAGGGCTCCAATTGCGCAGCCTGAAAAGAGTCATTATGCTCAATTTGCTTCTCGATCCAGCCAGCACTCCGGCGCGGCAAAGGGCACATTCCAAATTCACGGGTGAGGTCGAAATGAAATTTCAGAGATTATTGAAGGGGCAGTCGGCGCTCGTTTTGCTTGCTGCAACCGCCGCAACTCCAGGTCTGCTGCAGGCCCAGCGGGATAACGACGAAACATCGTCGGAAGGAAAATACACACTGGCGAGCGTCTGTGGACACTACGGCATCGTCGCGACCTACGGTGCAAACGTCGCGCGCGCGCTCGGCACCCAGACCGTCGACGGACACGGTAAATTGACCGGGTCGGCGATCGTAAATCAGCCGGGACCCAACAACACGCGGACCATCGTCAGCATCGGCCTGGCGGGGACGTACACCGTGAATGCGGAGGGCACCGGTCAGATGATCGTAACCGTCACGCTGCCCGGCGGCGGAACAGCAATCGTAACTGAAGACTTTGTCATCACCAAGACGAAGGTGAAAGACGGAATTGCGATTGCGACCGAGATTCAGGATGCGCAGGAAGTCCCCAGCGCCGTCATCGACGAATCGAGTCTCGTGGTTCACGCTTATTCGCTGCGTGGAACCCCACGCTCTTGCACCGCGGAGAAATAGAGTCAGAATGCACGTCGCAAATTGACAATGCCACTCTTCCTGAGTCGCGCCGTCTTTGAGCAGCTTCGCGCTCATGCCGAGGAGGCCTATCCACACGAGTGTTGCGGAGTGCTTGTCGGTTCCTCGGGAGCCGAAGGATGGACCGTCGCATACGCAGTTCGTGTCGCCAACAGCCGGACAGATTCACCGCAGAATCGATATTCGATTGCGCCCCTGGAACTGGTGAAGATTCTGCGAGACGCTCGAAATGGGGGCCTGGAGATTGCCGGCTTCTATCACTCGCATCCCGATCACCTGGCGACGTGGTCCCAGATTGATCTGGAGGAAGCACACTGGCTGGGATGCTCTTATCTCATCACGGATGTGGCTAAGGGACGCGCCAAGGCGACGAATTCATTTCTCCTCTCGGGCACACGAGAAGAAGACAAGCAGTTTATTCAGGAGGTAATCGAATTCGTCGATTGAATTCAGACCCCACGCACAAGACAGTTCTCAACTCGAAAGAAGGGCTCCCGGCCCCCCGGTGCCCACCGCAGCTGCGCCAAGCTCGCATCTGTTGCCGCTGCAAAGCCCGCATCGCGCTGAAATCAAACCCCATCACCTCTCTAGTGCGTCTCCACCGGTTCGGAGCCGCTTCTGTTTTGTTACCCTGTATGTGTACCCGGGTGCGTTTCTCCATTTTTTGGCGCGAAAGTGCGCACACGCATTCGAATCAAGATTCGATCTCTCCAAATCCACAGACGATTGAGAACCCTTTCACGATGGCGACTGCAAGCGAATCTACTCTGCTCCCTGAACTGACCACGGACGACCTTTCGCGCTACTCGCGCCACCTGATCCTGCCCGAAGTGGGCATGGAAGGCCAACGCAAACTGAAAGCCGCGCGCGTGCTGTGTGTCGGTACGGGCGGATTGGGTTCGCCTCTTGCGCTGTATCTGGCGGCGGCCGGCATTGGCACGCTGGGGCTTGTCGACTTCGACGTGGTGGACGCGAGTAACCTTCAGCGCCAGATCATCCACTCGACGAAAGATATCGGGCGCAAAAAGCTCGACTCGGCCGCCGAGAAACTCATCGCGCTTAATCCTGCTCTCAACGTCGTCAAGCACGACACAATGCTTTCGAGCGCTAACGCATTGGAAGTCCTCAAGGACTACGATATCGTCGCCGATGGCACCGATAACTTCCCGACGCGCTACCTCGTCAACGATGCCTGCGTACTGCTGGGCAAGCCGAATGCTTACGGTTCAATCTTCAGGTTTGAAGGACAGGCCAGCGTGTTTGCAACCAAGGAAGGGCCGTGCTATCGCTGCCTCTACCCTGAGCCGCCACCGCCAGGCCTGGTTCCAAGCTGCGCTGAAGGCGGAGTGTTGGGGATTCTGCCCGGCCTGGTCGGCGTAATCCAGGCCACCGAAGTCATCAAGCTGATCCTCGGCAAAGGCAGCCCCCTCATCGGCCGGCTGCTTCTTGTGGATGCGCTCGGCATGCGCTTCCGCGAATTAAAGCTGCGTAAGAATCCCGAATGCCCGGTGTGCGGCGAGAATCCGACGGTTAAAGAGCTGATCGACTACGAACACTTCTGCGGCATCGTTCCCGAATCGAAAGAGGAGAAGGCCATCAAGAACGGCATTCCGCAACTGGGCGTAAAGGATCTGAAGCGGCGCATCGATGCAGGCGAGGATGTCTTCATCCTCGACGTCCGCGAGCCCTACGAGTACCAGATCGCGCAGATCGGCGGAAAGCTCATTCCGCAGAACGATGTTCCGCAGCGCCTGGCTGAGATCCCGCGCGATCGCGAGATCGTTGTGCAGTGCCGCTCCGGCGCGCGGTCACAACGCATCGCGGAATTCCTCAAGCAATCGGGGTACACCCAGGTTTTAAATCTCGCCGGCGGCATTCTAGCGTGGAGCGACGAAATCGACCCGAAGGTTCAGAAGTACTGAGAGACTTGCAGCGCGATCCAGTTAGCTGAATGCGAGGCCCATGATCAAGGTGAGCATTTTGTATCCCAGCAAGCCGGGCAACCGTTTCGATGTTGATTACTACATCCAGGTCCACATGCCCATGGCCGTCCGGCTTCTTGGCTCCGCAGTGCATGCTGTGTCAGTGGAGATCGGCGCCAGCGGAGCGATGCCCGGTCAATCTCCGCCGTTCGCCGCCATTGTCGGGTTCACCTGCGAATCTGCGCAGGCCTTTATTGCGGCTTTTCTGCCGGTCGCGGATCAGCTTCAAGGCGATATCCCGAAGTACACCGACATCGAGCCGGTAATCCAATACAGCGAAATCCGCGAAATCTAACTCGCTCGTGACATGCTCTTTTCGGCATACGAATGCCTATCGGGCGATCTCGAGAGGACCGGCCTTGCTCGGTTCAAGGGGCTTTCCGTTCTCATCCATCTTGCCGAAAATCATTTTGCCGCTGGCCGTTTGCAGCACGCTCGTTACTGAGATTTCAACCGCGCGGCCAATCATCTTGCGCGCGTGATCCACGACCACCATGGTGCCGTCATCCAGGTAGCCAACACCCTGGTTGTACTCCTTGCCTTCTTTCAGAATCAGCACATTCATCTTCTCGCCCGGCAGTACGACTGGCTTGAGCGCGTTGGCAAGGTCGTTGATATTCAGAACCTCGACGCGATGAAGGTGCGCCACCTTGTTCAGGTTGAAGTCATTCGTGACAACCTTGGCTTCCCACTTTTTCGCGAGTTCGAGCAGCTTGAGATCAACTTCCTTGATAGACGGAAAGTCATCCGGAACAATTTGCACCTGGATGTTGGTGTTGGACTGCATCCGCTGCAGCATGTCCAGTCCGCGCCGTCCACGCTGTCGTTTTGAACCGTCCGTGGAGTCCGCAACGATCTGCAACTCGCGAAGAACAAACTCGGGGACCACCATCATACCGTCGATGAAACCAGCCTCGGCGATATCGGCAATCCGGCCATCGATGATCACGCTGGTATCAAGTACCTTCGCGCTTCTTCGCGTGGGCCGATCGCCAGCAAACCACGTGCCAAAAGCCGCGGGATTGAGCAGATCGCCTTTGCTGGCGCCGACCAGAAGTCCTACGTAGGTCATCAGCAGCAGCACGAAAATCTGAACCACCGCCGACGTGGACGAGTTCAGCGGGGCAGAACGGAGCACCAGGCAGAAGAGCGCTGCGCCGAAGATGCCCAGCAGGCTTCCGGCGACGGCGCCGACTAGCCGGCGCAAGCTCAGAGCGCGCACGCGAAGCTCAAATACGATGACGGAGCATGCCGCCAAAGCGCCGCCCGCCGCTCCTGCCCAACCGGTTATGCCGAAGGGATGAAGGAAATAACAAACTCCGGACAGTAAGGCAACAAAAAGAAAACGAACAAGAATGAGATCCATAAGGCCTGCTTCCACTGGTGGGAAAGAACATACACCAGTTTGCACACCGTTGGCGAGTATGCCTACAGGCAAGTTGGATCGTCAAGTGGTAGGGCAATGGCGGGCGCACCAGGGACATTGTGCCGAATTACTTCCAGGCGGTTTCCGCAGAGCGCGCCACCACCCCTTAAATCACGAAGCGACGGCCAGTTCAGCACTTACCAGCCGCGAGACCCCCTTGCGGGGCCCACGCTTGCGGGCGCTCATGATCTTCACGCGCTCCAGCAATTCCTGAGGAGAACAGGTCTTTTTGGCCAGCAAGGCATCGGCTCCATGAATCTGGCCATTCATCTTTTGCGGATCGCCCAGAATCACCATGGGAACATGGGAGGCGATTTGTTTTAGTTTAAGGACAAGCTGGTCGCCGCTCATCTGGGGCATGGCATGGTCAGCCAGTACCAGGTCAATTTGGTTTTCGGCGAAGAGTTCGATGGCTTCCTGGCCATTCGTGGCGGACAGTACACGGTAACCGTTTGTTACTAGCATGAACTTCAGGACAGATAGATCCTGTTCGTTGTCGTCTACGCAAAGAATAACTTTCTTAGGCCTCATGTTAAGGGTCCTGCTCCTGTTCCTTTGAATTTTGCTGATGCCGTTCCTGAGGCGCAATGCGGCACTGCCCGTTGGTTCGGCGGGCAAGCTCGTCAGGTCCGGGGCCGTCGGCCACATCGCGCCACCAGTCCGCGAATTGAGTGCGCGCGAGGCCGTCTGAGTGATGCACACGCCAGTTGGCGGTGCGACCCCCTGCAGACGACTTCGAGAGCAACCAACCCGCAGGAAAGGAGAACCTCGCCGTGGTCAGATTGTGTTTTGAAGCCGTTATGAAACCGGAAAAACTCCGGCTAGATGACGCTCAATGCTTGGGAAAGATTACGAAGCGCGGAACTACATGAAAAGAGGGAACAGGAAGCGAAGGAACGCATGTAAACCATCATGTTACAAAGGAAAAACCGCCAGAATGAACATAGAAAGTAACTTGGCTTGATTAAATTCTGTTGAAAGCGTGTGTATTACGGCAGGAAAAGCTGCCCCTTTGCAACGCGAACAGTGCTGCCCCCGACGCGCACATTGCCGACCTTGCCGGAAACTATATCGGCAGCCAGAAATAAATCGCTTGCGCGACCAATTTCGACTCCCTGCTGAACGTGGATCCGTTCCCCGGGCGCGACGATGCCGCGGCCAACAAGGTAGCTGATGGCGCATCCGGCCGCTGATCCGGTCGCCGGATCCTCGCCACCGTAGAATTGCATCCGCGCTCTCCATGAGGGCTCGTCCTCGCCGGTCGGGCCTAGAACATAGAACCAACGGCCACCGCGCTCGCGCAGATACTTCGCGGCCTCTTCCTGCTCCACCTTGAGGCGCGCGAGCGCTTCATGCGAGCGCAAGGCAACGATGGCGAAAGCTGTTCCGGTCGAGACCACCTGGGGAAAAGCCGCCGGATGGAGATCGTCCGCGCTGAGCCCTGTCAGGCGAGCGACCGTTGTCGGATCGAGTTCCGACAGAAACTCGGGATCGCGCTGGGTCATCTCCCCGAAAAGGCCGTCGGAACTGAATCGGACCGGCACCGTGCCGACATTCAGAGCAAGCGTAACGGTGTCTCCAGCGAGCGTCTCCGGAGCGGAAAGCTTCAGCACACTGGCCGTGCCGAGAGTTGGGTGGCCTGCGAAGGGAAGTTCCTCGAGCGTTGTGAAAATGCGCACGCGCACACCTTCACGCTTTTCCGTGTCGACGTCGCGACGCTGAATGAATGTCGTCTCCGACAAGTTAAACTCACGCGCAATAGCCTGCATTCGTTCTGCTGCAAGTCCCACCGTATCTAACACGACAGCGAGCCCGTTGCCCTTGAGGGCAGTCTCAGTAAAAACGTCCACAATCTGGTAGTCGAGGATCAGACTGGAAGAGCCGAAAGTGACCATGCACCATTATGAATCCGCATCGAGACGCGTTATTCACAGGCCGGTTTAGAGCGTCATCATGGGAGGGGGAATGCGCGTGCCGGAGTTTTCGAGGAAGCCGCGCATCCGCCGGGCCTCCGCGCGTTGAACCGCGATCAGCCGCATATGACGTCGGATATGATCGCCGTGACGCAGCGCCGCAAGTTGAGCTTCGTCGGCATCAGCATCCTTTTCCAGATGTTCGATTCGTTCCTCAATCAGGCGGCGAAATCTGGAACTGATTTCAAATCCTTCGCGAGAATCCGGGGCAGTGTCTTCCATAGGCAAACTCCAAGCGCAGAGCGGTTGAAAATAATTGTCAAATCAACTCATCTTCCCTCTGCCATCGCCGATCGTAGCGACGAAGATGTCTTTGTGCCAGATTACGAAGTCGCGAAACTTGCGTAATCAGTTGCCGTGAAAAACGACGAGGCTGGAGAGTTACTCTCCAGCCTCGCGTGCGCGTTGTGACCTGATTGAGACTAACGGCTCATGCCGCTGCCCCCGCCCTGCGGAGCTCCAGCGACCGCGACAACCATCAGGGTGCCCTCATCGAGATGAATGTCGCGCCGAGCACCAAGCAGCAGACCTGATGCGTTCGAAAAGGGCAGGCCGTTGATGCCGTTCGCGAGCAGAACCCCCGGGATCGCGGTGGTGCGAATGGCAACATTCCCATTGCGCGCCACAATAGTGCCCGGAGCGGGCATACCGCTGTTCGTGGTTTGATCTGTTTGCCCTGGCTGAGCCGTCGTATTGGACTCCAGGCCCGGTCGATTGTTGCTCTGATTCACGATGCCGCTATTCGTGGTCGTTGACCCATTCATGCTTGGAGAGGAAGTGGTGCTGCCGGAGGTGCTTGGGGAAGCCGGACTTCCTCCCAATGCGTTTGGAACGTTGCTGTCCATTTCGCTGCCGGCTGCCGGAGAGACCGACTGGATGACGGATTCAATCGCCACTGTCTGGCCGCCCTTCAATTCAGCCTTGTCAAACTGGATTGCGATCTGCGAGTTTTCCTTGCCGTCTCCGCGCGCCTGCACATTGGTCACGTGGCCGGTTAATTTCGATCCTTTGGGAATCTCTGTCCCACCAGAAAATTTCACGTCTTCCCTGGTCTTCACCACCACGCTATCTCCCTGCTTGGCAGACTTGGTATCGAGCTTGCTCACCAGTTCTCCCGTCACAGGCTTCAAGTCAACCGCAGGGGCCGCACTGGTGGCGCCTGGCTGCGATTGCTCCACCGGTGCCGTCGACGAAGCGGGCCGCTGAATTTGTTGATCCTGTGGTTGCTGTGCAGATTGCAGTTGTTGTGTCTGTTGCTGCGCAGGTTCCTGTTGTGCAGGTGAGGGGAAACTGGAAAAAGTAGCAAGCGCCACCGCCATCACTGTGGCTGCTTTCATGAAAAGGTCATGCATTGATTCACCATCCGGGTCGGCCGTTGAGCTAGCGGCGCGAAACTACTTGCAGTTACTGGATGGCACGATGGCTGCCAAAGGCAGGCTGGCTCTGCATTTAACTCAAAGAAATCTCCATCTCGGTTAAAACAGAACGCTTGCGGCTTCAAATAGTTCAAATATTTTGCAGCAATCCAAGGACAGAAGGGCGAGGGAGGATCGCACTTTATGCGCAGGAGTGTAATTTCTGACGTGTATAAATTTCTAGATTCGAATTAGCGGCCCTCGCGGCCCTCAGGTGCTGGCGCGTAGTAGCCCCTGCGAACCTGCACTTTCATGTCATCGCCCTTGCACTGCACGGAAATGTGGCGGAAGGTGCCGTCCTGCTTCGCGTTGGTAGGCGTGTAGCTGGCCAGATACTCAGTCCGAAGCTCTTCTTCGATTTGTGAGAAGGCGGCCTCGAGCTTCTTGCCGTTGGCGCCAACATTGATCATGCGGCCGCCGCTTTCCTCTGAAATCTTCTTGGCAGCGGAGTAGCCGTTGTAGCCAAAGCCACCGTAGAAGCTCGGCTCGGCGATCAAGATCACGTAGATAATCGTGTTCGCCTTCTGCGCTGCGGCAATCGCTTCCTGGATCTTGTGATCGCTGCCCTGGTCATCGCCGTCGGTGAGAATGATCATTGCCTTGCGGCCGTTCTGCTGTGCCATCTTCTCATTTGAGGCCAGATAAATGGCATCGTAGAGCAACGTGCCTTTCGGAGTTCCGTGGATCGGCACAGTGCCCCCGCCGAGTCCCGGGATGCCCGAAGCGCCGTTGCCTCCGGCCGTGTTGATCTCGGCTTTGTCCATCGCGTGGGTTAAAAGGTGGGAGCTGTTCGTAAAGTCCTGCAGCAGATCGACGTTTACGTCAAACGAGAGCAACATCGCCTGGTCTTTCGATTTGAGCACCCGTTCGAGAAATTGGCCGCCCGCCTGCTGCTCCAGGGGAAGCACGTCGATCTGGCTACCCGACGTGTCCAGCAGGATGGCCAGGGTTAGCGGCAGATGAGTCTCCGCGTTGAAGTTCTTGAGCGCCTGCGGGACCTTGTCTTCCGAGACCGAGCAGTCGTCCTTGGTGAGATGAGGCACCAGTTCGCCTGACTTGTTCTTCACAGTGAAGAACAAATCAACAAGGTTGACGTTGAGCTTGAGAGTGCCCATCGACTCTTCTTCGGGCGGCGGAGGCGGCGCCGTGCTCACCGGTGGAGCATCGGGCGAAGGCACAAGCTGTCCCCAACCCGCCGCGCAAAGCAGCAGGATGAACAGCAGAACAGCGAAATTGCGGGGGAAACGCATGCTGCTAGGTTTGACGAAAGAAATGACCTGAAAGAGAGCATAGCTTAACTCTTTCCAGCAGTTCTGGGCAAACCTGCGAAGCGGCCGCGCGTCTGATACTCTGACGGGTGCAGCATCTTTTGTCGGTTTCGCGCAGAAGGGATGCACCTGCGGGCCCAAAAACCGGCTGGCGCAGTGTCGTAATCGGGAGGAAAGAATACCTGTGGACCTTGGTTTTAAAGCACTGGCGCTGACCGCAATTCTGAGTTCGTCGTTGAGCCTCAGTCCGGCGGTATTTGCCCAGACACAACCCCAGCAGACTCCTGCTGAACAGCAGGCGGTCCCGGACGCTCCTGCCCCACAGGCTCCCTCCTCCTTCAAGAGTCTTGGTCCGATTACTCCGGGAATCGGCGGCTCGCCATCCACTAGCCCAACTTCGAGCACCTCAAACGACGTGCCACAACAGGCCCCGTCCACCCAGCCCCCTCCCAGCCAGACAAAGGATGTCCAGGCGGCCCCGCCGGAGAACATGACGCCGGAGGACATCGGCCCCACTCTTGTCAGAAACACCACCTACGTCGAAGTTCCGGTCACGGTGAAGGACTCCAAGGGAAAACCCGTTGCAGGGCTCACCTGGCGCGACTTCAAGGTGTATGAAAACGACACATGGGAGCCTCTCAAGATCTTCACCGTCGATCCAGCATCGCTTTCAATCGCCTTTGTTATCGATCAGAGCCTCACGTCTGACGTGATGTCGAAGGTGAATGACTCGCTGGGAGCCTTCCAGGGTGCGCTGTCGCCCTACGATGAGGTCGCGGTCTTCTCCTACAACAACGGACCGCGCGAGTGGACCGGCTTTACCGGAGCGCAGGGCAATCGCGTGCCCGCTGTGCTCGCCCTTGCCAAGTCGGTCGGACGCGACGATCTTGTGCCGATCAACTCTGGTGCGTTTGGCCCTTGCTCAATCACGAAGAACGGCGGCTGCGTCGATTCAAACAACACCGTGCAGCAAGGTGGTTCCACCGGGAGCAGCTCGTTTATCACCATCCCGAAAGAGATCCACACCCTCAACGACGCGATCCTCGCCGCTGCCAAAGAGCTTTCCACGCGTCCCCAGGGACGCCGACGCATCATCTACGTAATCTCCGACGGCAAGGAGTACGGCAGCAAGGCGACCTACAAAGATGTGCTGCGCTACCTCCAGACCAACAAGATTGCAGTCTACGGCACCTTGGTGGGCGACTCCGCCCGTTGGGGCGAAGGCTACGTGAGCCGCCTCCACCTGCCCTTCACCATGTACGACAATCGTCTGGCTGGATACGTTCTCTCAACCGGCGGCGTTCTCGATTCAGAAGGCAGCCTGAATGGGATTGAGAAGAGCTACGCCAAGATCACTGAAGAGGCGCGTAACCAGTACACGCTGGTGTATTCAAGTCACGAGCCTTTAATCGACGGCAAATACCGCAAGATCGAAGTCCGCGTGAATCGCCCCGGTGTCGAAGTGATCGCGAAAAAGGGCTACTACCCCTCCGGCCAGGATTACCAGCGCTAAGCATGAGCTCTTCAGGAGCTGCCGCAGGCTTCGGTCTGCTTTCCGCCACCAGTTGGGGCGCGTCCGACTTCGCAGGCGGCTGGGGTGCGCGCCGGGCTTCCAGCTTGCTGATCACAGCATCAGGACAGATCGTTTCCCTGGCGGGCCTTCTCGTCATCTGCCTTGTGCTCCGCCTCGCCCTGCCGGAAACGAGCTACCTGGTTTACGCAGCCATTGGCGGGTTTGAAGGAGCAATCGCGCTGGCAGTCTTCTACCGGGCGCTGGCAATGGGCGCCATGGGGCTCACCGCCGCCCTCACCGGGTTAACGACGGCCCTTGTCCCCGTTGTCTTTGAGCTGTTCCATTCCGGCTGGCCCGGCACATCTACCATCGTGGGTCTCGCGGCCGGCCTGACAGCAATCTGGTTGATTTCGCATTCTCCCTCGAAGGATGGCGTAGATACTCCTCGACGTGCGCTGCTCTTGGGAGCAAGCGCCGGCGTTGGCTTCGGCGCTCAGCTGATCCTCTTCAAAACGGCTGCGGCCGGTGGGGTGTTGTGGGCCTTGACCTCAGGCAGGATTGCCGGGGTCGCTGCAATTCTTCTGGTGGTCGCTGTAGCGCCACCCAAAGGGCCATGGCGAGGATTCTGGGTCGCCGGAATCGTATCAGGATCGATGGATGCGGTCGGCAATCTGTTTTACATGATGGCTTCGCAACTGGGCCGACTCGACGTGGCTGCGGTCATCAGCTCCCTCTACCCGGCGGGAACGATTCTGCTCGCCGGGATCATCCTGCGGGAGCATCCGACGAAGCGTCAGGTGGCGGGCATGGGATTGGCTCTCGCCGCTGTTGCGCTGCTAAGCGTCTGAGACAACCATCGGCAAACACAAAGGCCCATGCCGGTCGGCACAGGCCCTTATCTCAGAGGTCCAGCAAAGGATGCCATTCGGCACCGCTCGGATTATCCCTGCTTCGGAGGTTCGTTGCTCGCCGGTGGCGGGGGAGGCGGCGTTTGCACGCTCTGCTGCGTCGTCGGAGGCGCAGGGTCGGTCACGCCCTTGATGCCTTCTCTAAACCCTTTCAGTCCCTCGCCTAGCCCCTTGCCGAGCTCCGGTAGCCGCTTGGCGCCAAAAAGCAGAAACGCCACAATCGCCAGCAGAATCAGATGCCATGGCTGTAATAGATCGCCCATCGTTTATCCTTCCGCGCGCCCTGCGCCGGGCCGCGCTTTTCACCCTCAATTGTCGCACAAAGCGAACTGCCCGGTGTGACCAATGCCACTCGTGTTGTTAGCGGTTAGCGGCCTGCCCTTGCAGTACGTTCAATTCACCTTGGCCGGATTGCCCAGCCGCTCAGTCACCATGGTGAAGAAACTGGGCAGGTCCTCTTCCTCTCCCATTGTCAGCCGCCGATACACCTTCATCAGCGGAAACAGCCGCGAGCCACGCACATCCACCGCCGGCACCGCCTGCTCTCCTCCCGGATACTGTGTCATCTCCCACGAACCGGCGTAGCGTTGACGCAGCACCTCGCCCAGGTAGCTGCCCCACAACCGCGATTCAAAATCCAGATCGATTTCGACGCTTTCGCTCAACAGCACGAGTATCTCGTCGAGCGCGTTGATCGAGTCGGCAGTGAAGTCAAGTGTCTGCCGGAACTCGCTCTTTGCCACCTCGACCGCGGCTTGAGCGTAACCTTCCATCATGGCGCCCAAATCGGAGAAGGCATGCGACTCGAGCCGTTGGCGGAGCTTGTTCATTATCAATAAAGACTAAATCTTCGCCGCGAAGGTAGCGGGCGGAATTGTAACTCAATGGTAATCCGCTGCATCTCTGTGGCAGACTTGAAAGAGCCACTGGAGGACATCCCGCCCATGAAACTTACCAAGCTTTTCGGCCTGATTGCCGCTCTGGCGCTGACCGCGGGATCCGCGCTTTCTGCCAGTCGCGATATCTACCCCGACCCAACGCAGGCCAAGGCCGACCTGGCCGCCGCGCTCAAGACAGCAGCCGCATCGCACAAGCGCGTGATCATCGACTTCGGCGGAAACTGGTGCGGTGACTGCCAGGTGCTCGACATCTACTTCCACAACCCTGAAAACCGCCCGATCCTCGAATCAAACTACGTCCTGGTTCACGTCAACATCGGACAGATGGACGAGAACGTCGAAATCGCCGAGCACTATGGCATTCCACTGAACAAAGGCGTGCCTGCGCTTGCCGTATTGAGCGACAAAGGCAAGGTGCTCTACAGCCAGAAGAGCGGCGAATTCGAAAAGATGCGCAGCATGGAGGCGAACTCCGTCACCAGCTTCCTCGTTCAATGGAAGCCCACCAAACCCGGCTGCAGCGTAATGGTAGTGACCTGCTGACCTGACCGACTGTAGAGCACGCTTACCAATCCGACTGTCATCCTGAGCGCAGCGAAGGATCTGCCCTGAAAATTGGGATTATCCATGGTGGATTCGGGCCTTAAGTTCCCGGAGGGAACGTAGGAAAATAGCCCAGGGTGAAGCGCAGCGGAAACCTGGGATAGGCAAACAACGTGAGTCAGTCCCGGAGAGACGTCCGAATCCAGCCGCATTTTCATGTTCTTCGCGTGGCGTAACCCGCCATGAATGACTGCGGTTGCTCTAATGTTTCTGCTCGATCGAACGCTCGTTGGTAATCGGCCAGTTCATATTCGTGCCGGGTGCCCGAGGTCTCAGAATCGAGACCTCGGCGGACGCGTCGAAGTTGTCTTCGGCGCTTTCTCTTTCAAGCTCGTGCTTAGCGGCTTACTGGCTGAGCGGCGCCAGATTCTTGGTGTTCTGATAGGTGTACTGGATGCGATGAATCACTGTAATCGTTGAGAGCACCGCCAAAACCCACAGAACCGGCGCCATCACGCCGAATTGCTCGAACAACGCCCCCAGAAGGATAAGCACGATGCGCTCGGGGCGCTCCATGAATCCCACCTTGCACGAGCCAATCAACGCTTCCGCACGCGCCCGTGTGTAACTCACCATCAGCGACGTCACCATCACGAACGCAACCAGCACCACGTAACGGAAGCGGTTGATCCGGCCGTAATAGACGAGCAAGCCGAAGAAGAGCACCACGTCGGAGTAGCGGTCGATCACCGAATCGAAAAATGATCCAAACACCGTGACCTGGTTGTTGCGACGAGCAACACGCCCATCCAGCATGTCGAAGATTCCCGCGCCGAAGATGACCATCCCGGCGTAGAAAAACATGCGCCCGGCGTTCGTCGCATTTGCGTGCCCAAAAAGAAACGCCGCGATGATGTTGATCACGAGCCCGATGAAGGTGAGTGCGTTGGGAGAGATGCGGGTCAGTGCAAGGCCATGCACGATTCGATCAAGTAGCCAGCCGCACGCGCGGCCAAAAGCACTGGTCCAGGTCATTCTTGCTTCCTTACTTCTCTGTGCCGGTCCCGGCCTCTTCTTCGTCCTCGCCCGCTTCGTCGTGGACGGTGGTCAACTTCAAGATTTCCAACTCGCGCTTGCCGTTGGGCGTCACGATCGTAGCGATTTCGCCGACCTTCTTGCCAACCAGCCCTCGGCCGATGGGCGATGTCGTCGAGATCAGCCCCTTGGCTACGTCCGATTCCTCGCTCGTCACGAGCCGGTACACAATCTCCTCGTCCTTGGTGGAATCGAACACCACAACCGTCGACCCGAACCCGGCCTTGTCATGCGGGATGTTTGCCAGATTCACGAGCGAGAGCTCCGCCATGCGCCGCTTGAGCTGGCCCAGGCGCGCATTCACGAACTCCTGTCGTTGTTTCGCCATGTGGTACTCGGCGTTCTCTGACAGGTCTCCCATGGCGACTG
The DNA here is from genome assembly GCA_963769345.1 of uncultured Acidobacteriaceae bacterium. Lineage (GTDB taxonomy): Bacteria > Acidobacteriota > Terriglobia > Terriglobales > Acidobacteriaceae > Telmatobacter. The sequence continues at coordinate 82,771 of CAVYLL010000009.1, read as the reverse complement.
CCTTCTTGATCTCAGCCGGCAACTCGTGAGCAAGCTCATGCTCAAGTACAGCAATCTCTTTGAGCAGCTGCTTTTTAATGTGATCGGGCATCCGTGATCCGTTGGCGGCGAGCGGGGCTGCTCAACCGCGAAAAATGATACGTCTAGAGCCTTCATTATACGCGGCGCCAGCGGGAGACGATGCGGGAGCATCCCAATCCGCCAAGTCGTGATGGCAACAGCGTTTGTGGCCGCACGAGCGCACTTTTTTGATGAATACACCTCTTCGCGTCGGAATTTCATCCCTTTGGTGGAATAAAAAAACTCCCGCTCAGTTCTCTTCAGTGCACGGAATACGTTCCCGAGGAGGAATCATGAGCAGACCAGCAGATATAGAGAATCAGACCGAAACAACCAAGAACCAAACCATCAGCGCCGATGGCATCGACCGCCGCGGATTTCTGAAATGTATGGCCTGGGCGGGCACCGGCCTTGTCTGGACCTTCGCTGGCGGCGTGCCGACTTCGCGCGCATTCGGCGAGTCGGTAAGGGCGTCCGCATTGTCCGACTTCACCTTCGTCCAGATCAGCGACAGTCACATCGGTTTCAACAAACCCGCCAACACCGACGTGACGGCGACCCTTCAGGCTGCACTAACCAAAATCGATGCAGCCCCTATTGTTCCGGACTTCCTGATACACACCGGCGACCTCACGCACTCCTCCAAGCCCGTGGAGTTCGACACGCTCGATCAGGTTCTCGCCGCCCGCCGGCAGGTCTTCTACGTTCCCGGCGAACACGACACCTCCGTCGACGACGGAAAGCTGTATCTCGAGCGCTACGGCAAAGGCACGAAAGGGAACGGCTGGTACAGCTTTGACCACAAGGGCGTGCACTTCATCGGCCTGGTCAACGTGGTGCAACTGGAAGGCATGGGCAAGCTGGGCCAGGCCCAGCTCGACTGGCTGAAGCAGGACTTGCATGGCATCAAGAGCAGCGTCCCCATTGTTCTCTTCGCGCATATTCCGCTCTGGGCTGTTTATCCCGAGTGGGGATGGGGCACCTCCGACAGCGAACAGGCCTTCGCGGTGATGAAGCGCTTCGGCTCGGTCACGGTGCTCAATGGCCACATCCACCAGGTAATGCAAAAGGTGGAGGGCCAGGTCATGTTTCACACCGCGATGTCGACAGCCTTTCCGCAGCCCGCGCCGGGTTCGGCTCCATCGCCCGGCCCCATGAAAGTCTCGGCCGATCGTCTGCAGAGCGTCCTCGGAATCACAGACGTGAACTTCGTCGCGCAACGGCGCGAACTGGCCATCGTCGACGCAACATTGTCAGGCATGAACGGCGAACATCACGAGTCGGGCCTGTGATGCGGTGGAGAACCATCAGCTTCGGCGTTCTGTTCCTCGCCGCGGGCTAGCATGGCGTCTTCGTTTGTGCATCCATGGGGCAACGTTCGCAGCGTTGCGCCCGGCGGACAGATTCTTGAGGGAAGCGCTATGCCCGACGACGTGCGAACGGTCCTGGAAAAGAGCTGCGCTGATTGCCATTCAAACCACACGCATTGGCCTGCTTACAGCAGACTCGCGCCTATCTCGTGGCTCACGGAGCGCGACGTGCAAGCGGGACGGTCTGCGCTCAACCTCTCCGCGTGGCCTGGGATGCATGCACAAGACCGAATTGCTGCCCTGGCCGAAATCGCCGCCGAGGTTCGCAGCGGAGAAATGCCGCCAAAGCCTTACGCGAGGATGCATGCCGCTTTCCTCTCAGAAAGCGACAAGCAAAAAATTACGGCGTGGTCACGCGCCGAGAGAAAGCGTCTCCGGACTCAAACCTCCGGAGAGAAGGGAACGAAGTGAAGAACCGAACCGACAGCAGAATTCTGATTTTTGTCGCAATGGCGTGGCTGGCAGCGGCAGTCTCGTCCTTTCCCCATTTGAGCAGCGCAGAAGGTGCAGTCAACGGAAATCCAGAAACAGGTAAGCAGCTTTTCGAAAAGCGATGCACCGGATGCCACTCGCTCGACAAGAACAAGGAGGGGCCGCGCCTGCGAGGCGTCTACGGCAGAAAGGCTGGCACCGTTCCAGATTTCAGCTACTCCGATGAGTTGAAAGGCTCACAAATCATGTGGGACGATCAATCTCTCGATCGGTGGCTCATTAACCCAGATGCGATGGTTTCTAACAGCGACATGGCGTTCCACGTGTCAAACCCCCAGGAGCGAGCCGACATTATTCAGTTCCTTCGACTGTCCTCCGGCAAATAAGATCGAGGCTGGGATCGTGTGCCGCAGGAGACGGGATGGATCGGGCGTTTTTCGAGCAGCTTGCAATGCCGCTGTTCGATCAGCTTTACAACCACGCGTGCTGGCTCACCGGCGACCGTGCCGATGCCGAGGATCTTGTGCAGGAAACCTACGCAAAGGCGCTGAAAGGATTCGGAGCCTTTGCGGAGGGCACGAATCTGCGCGCCTGGATGTTTCGCATTCTGCGCAACGCGTTCCTCACTTCACGCAGCGGCCTCGCCGCCCGAAATACGGAGTATCTGGAAGACGAGAACGTAAAGGCGGATGAAGCAGTGGCCCACGAGGTGACTCCCGAACTGCTCCTGCTGCGCAGCCAGGACGAACAGGCGCTCTTCGCAGCGCTGGAGTCGCTTCCCGTGAACTACCGGCAGATCATCCTCCTCTGCGAGGTAGAAGAGATGTCGTACCGCGAGATTGCGCAGGTGCTCGACGTGCCGTTGGGGACAGTGATGTCGCGCCTTTCCCGTGCCCGTTCAAGCCTGCGCGCGGCACTTGGCGCCAATGTTCGTGAGGAGGTGCGATGATGCTCTGCGGTCAGGAACGCGATACGCTCGCGGCATATCTCGACGGAGAAATTCAAGCAGACCAGGCCGCCGCGTTTGAACAGCATCTTCGCACCTGCACACAGTGTGCCGCCGAGGTGGCAACCATGGTGAGCATGCGCCGAGCCATGAGGCCCGCGCGTACGCGTTTCAGACCAACTCCGGAATTCAGGCAAAAAATCCGATCCCAGGTAGCGCCAAAGCGGCGCAGCTTCACTTCATTTGGCGGATGGTCCATGGCACTTGCCGCGCTCGCGATCCTGGTCGTGGCTCTTGGCTGGATGCGGCAAAGCGCGCTCCGAAGCGATGCCTTCCGCGAAGTCGCAGATTTGCATGTCAGCGATCTCGCAAGCGCGAATCCCTACGATGTGGTCTCATCTGACCGGCACACCGTAAAACCATGGTTCCAGGGCCGCATTCCCTTCGCATTCAACCTTCCCGAATTCGCCGGAACAGAATTCACGTTGCTGGGCGGCCGTCTGGTCTATCTGCACCAGCAGCCCGCGGCGCAGGTTGTCGTCGGAATGGGCCAGCACAAAATCTCGGTCCTGATTGTGCAGGACTCCGGCGGCTTGCCAAGCGTTTTTTCTGCTTCAGGAGTCCGACGTACGCGACTCCTTCAACGTGCAGACATGGACCAGCCATGGTCTCCGGTTCTTTGTCATTGGCGATGCAGAGAAGGCTGGGATTCAACGCCTTGCGCAAGCTTTGCAGAACGCCAACCAGTAGCCTCGGCCCGCTTGGAGTATCAGAAGCTCGTTTCAGCTCGACTCTGCCGGCCGATCGCTTCGGCGGTCGAGAAACGATTGCAGAATCATCGTCGCCGCAACCTGGTCGACCACACGGCGATGATCCTGCCGCGCATGCCCCGCTTCGTAAAGCAACTGGTGCGCTTCGTGAGTAGTCAACCGCTCATCCCAAAGATGAACCGGCAACGCCGTCAGTTCGCGCAAGCTCGGCGGCAAAGGCCTGCACTTTTGCGGCCTGCGATCCGGCTTCGCCGCTGAGCGCCAGAGGATTTCCAACCACGATCCCGGCAACGCCAAAGCGGCGGCAAAGGCGCGCGATCGATCGAAGATCCTCGCGCTGGTTGCGGCGGCGCTCGAGAGTGAGAACAGGCTGCGCCGTAAGCCCCAGTTCGTCTGAGACGGCAATCCCGACGCGCTTCGAACCCACATCCAGTGCGAGATAACGCGGAATCGTCCTTCTCTGCCACCTAACCTCCATATCCCCTTGCACTTCTAGAATCTCACCTTATCGCGTGTTACAAGTGGTTCCGGCCCCGTCAAGCGGACGAGACGCCCGGTACAATCGAATAAGAAGCAGAATCCGCGGGGGCTTAAACCGCGTCTTATCTTGAGGAAGGGTGTTCCAGCTTACATGGCGTCACGCCGCACTCGGGGGAATCGAAAGAAAAGAGGGCTCGGCGCGGCGGGGTTCCTGCTTGCGCTCTTTTTAGTCGCATTGCTCGCGGTCGCCGCGGCTGCGTGGATGGTCTTTACGCCATTTGGACCATCGGCCGAGACCTTTATCGATATCGCACCGGGCTCCTCGACCACGCGCATTGCACAACAACTCGAATCGGCCGGGGTAATTCGCAACCAGTTCGCCTTTGACTTGTGGCGCTGGGTGCGAAAGGGCAAGCTGAAAGCAGGGGAATACCGGTTCGATCATCCGGTGCCGTTGACGGATGTATACGACCGCATCGCGCGCGGAGACGTCTATACGGTCGCGGTGACAGTACCGGAGGGAGCGAGCATTTTTGACGTCGCCACGCGCCTGGAACAGGCCGGCATCGTCGACGCGTAATGAGTTTCTGGATCAGCAACCACGGTTGGCCGAGCTGGTAGCTGACATCGATCCGTCGGCAAAAACCCTGGAGGGTTATCTGTTTCCCGACACGTACCGGTTTCCGCGAAAGACAACACCGGCACAGATCGCGACAGCCATGGTCCGACGATTCCGTATCGAGGCGGCGGAAATCGGATTGAAGGAAAATGTGCACCAGGTCGTGACGCTTGCTTCGCTTGTAGAACGGGAATCAGCCTTGGATTCGGAGAGGCCGCTGATCGCCGGTGTGTTTGAAAACCGCCTCGCAAAGCACATGCCGCTGATGACCGATCCATCGGTGATCTACGGTCTGGAAGTCAAGAATGAATGGCGAGGCAAAATCTACCAGAGCGATCTCACGCGCGACACGCCCTACAACACCTACTTGCATGCTGGTCTGCCGCCAGGCCCCGTCGCGAATCCCGGACTGCCTTCGCTGCGTGCCGCCATGGATCCGGCCCAATCGAACTACCTCTACTTTGTTGCTGCCGGCGCCAATCCGCAGGGCAAATCACTTTTTTCCGCAACCCTGGAAGAACATTCGCGAAACGTCTCGGGTTATAGGCATGCAGTGAAGAAGGCGGCCCAGCGATGAGGTCGCGGAAAGCATTCGGCATAGTCGCGTTGGCGTTGCCTCTTCTGTTGACCGGATGTTCGCTCCTCCCCACCAAGCGACATTTGCCGGTGCCTAAAGCTCCCGCGAACGTGAGTACGGCCACTCCCGAAGAATTGGTCGATCAGGTAAATCGACGTTGGGATGACTTCAAGAATCTCACCGCCACTGTGGAGATCAAGGCGACCCTGTTAAAGGCGCAGGAGGGATTGGCGACTGATTACCCGACCTGCCGCGGATTCATCGTGATGGAAAAGCCAAATCACTTGCGTATTGTGGGCCAATATCTCGGCATCCGCGCGTTTGACATGGCAAGCGACGGGAACACGTTCACCCTGGTGATTCCGCAGAAAAGCAAAGCGATCGAGGGCCCTAATTCGGTCACGAAGAAATCGGAGAATCAGTTTGAGAATCTGCGGCCCGGCTTCTTCTTTGACGCCATGGTGGTGCGCGGCGTGGAGCCCGAAGACTACTACTACAGAGACTTCCGATACCGAAACCATTGAAGATGCGGCCAAAAAGCACCTGTATTCGATGCCGGAGTACGTCCTTAATATCACCCGTCACGCACCCAACGGAAGCCGGAGAGACAAGCCCGTCCGCGTCATCACCTTCCATCGCGACGACCTCCTGCCGTCGAACCAGGATCTGTATGACGGCGAGGGAAATCTTGAGAGTCAGGTGACGTATTCGGCCTACAAGACCTTCGGAAACAACAAATTTCCGACCAAAGTCGTGATCAAACGCCCCTTGGAAGGCATAACGATTGTTCTGACCGTTGAGAAGGTAGTCGAGAATCAGAAGCTGCCGGCAGACCAATTCACCGCGAAGATTCCGCCCGGCACCAGTGATCCAGCACCTGCAATAGGCAGAGTTCACTCTCGGTCCAAGGTCAAACCGACCCACCGCTGGCGCGGCCGGTCTTGTTGAGTTCGCTGTAGAAACCGAGATCGCGACCTTCCTGCATTTTCGTGATGTAGACGATCTGGCCGTAATGCAGCCCGAAATGCTCCACCACCTGGTAAACCGCGGCGAGTCCACTCACCGTATATCCTTGGATGTTCCACGTCGCCAGCAATTCCTCCTGCGTAAGGCGCGCCAGCACCTTCGCGCCTTCATCCAGCGTCTGGCCCAGGCGAGCCAGCAGGTCGGCCGCCGAAAGGTCCCCTGTGGCATTGAACTCCGCAGGGCGGTCGCGTTTGTCTTCGAGCCGATTGAACGACGCCACCAGCCACTGCCAGACGTTCCCATTCAAATGCAGAATGAGATTGCCGATGCTGTTGCTGGCATCATTGGGACGCCACCATATTTGCTCCTCGCTCAGCGTCTCAACCGCTTTGCGCAGACGTGGCCAGTACTGCTCAAGCAACTTGTTGCGGGAAAACTGAAGAAAGAGTTCGCATGCGGGATCGGCAGACATGGAAAGTGTGCCTCCTTGTCGCGAACATCGAGAATTCTATCGAAGAACCCACAAACACCACCGCCGGAGTCGACGCCGCTTGAACAGCGTCGGACCCCGGCGGAAATGTTGCCGTTCGTATCGACGTCTCGATGGAATCGCCCTGAGGAAGAAGATCCGGATGCGCCCTTACATGCTGCTGCATCCGGATCTGCGGAATTTCTTTAATTCGAATTTAAGTTGGGTCCGGCGTTGTTAGGAGGCAAGTGCCTGGATGCTGTCGACGTGGATCATCTTTGAGTTCGCGTCGAGCCGACCGGTCACCTTCACCGTCTTGCCTTCGAATGCCTGCGCGCGCGATGTGTCATCCAGCTTGTATACGCTGCCCGACGAATCGCGAAGCACATACTGTTCGCCATCCTTCACAACCGTGCCCGTGAAAGTCGCGGTCTTCGACGAATCCTGGTTCGGCATCGCCTGATCGGGAGAGGTCTGGGTAGGCGGAGTTTGGGGTTCCTGAATCACCGGCATCGGAGAAGCGGAAATAGGTGCGGTAGCTCCCTAGCATTGCACGCTCGCCAACAAAAGTGCACACGAGGAGAGACCGAGAAACATTCGCATTTTTGTCGAATTCATAATTTAACCTCCGTGGGTTGAACGCTCCCCCTTTCTCGCTTTCGTCAAAACAAGTCAGGGCGAGAATCAGGGAGCGCCTTTATCTAGCGATCAAAATAGAGTAGCAAGCTGCCGGGCCATTGTGCTTGTGCAATCTTTCGAACGAGTTGCAATCAAAAATCGCGTGCCAGGCGCAGGGTAAGAAGTACCGGGTGGGAAAAAAGTGCGGGAGCTTTTAGGCAGGTCTGGGAATACCGCGGAAGTGTGACGCCCGTTTAAGCTTGCAGTGTGCTAGCATCCCGGCAAGCATCTGCCGCCCAATTCCAGAAGGATTTCAGGCATGGAAACGACGCTGCGCCCGCTCACACTTGGCGAAATTCTCGATCGAACCGCGGAACTCTACCGCTCAAATTTCCTTCTCCTTGCAGGCATCTCTTCGGTGTACGGCGGCATCCTGCTGGTGCTGAGTCTGGTGCAAATCGCGGCGCAACGCGGCGCGCTGGCCATGCACATGAAAACCGGCCTGATCGTGGTGTCGGTGGCCGGGCTGCTTATTCTTTGGCTGGCCATCTTCATCGCGGGTGGTCTGGCCATGGCTGCCAACACGCGCGCCGTGGGTTGGGTGCATCTGGGCGAGCCGGCCAGCATCGGCGCGGCTTACCGCGCCATCCTCCCCCGCACTGGGCGCTATTTGTGGCTGATGACAATCACGTACTTTCGTGCGTGGATTCCCTGCGTGCTCGTCTATGGAGCTTATGCGGCAGTGATCCTCGTTTATATTCGCCCCACGGGACTTCTTACCCCCCACGCTGCGCCGCCCGCCCCAAAAACAATGCTCATTTTCCTGGCATCGAGCGTTGTGTTTCTCTTCCTGCTCGTCGGCTCACTCGTATACGGCATCATCATGAGCCTGCGCTACTCGCTGGCTGTGCCTGCATGCACTGTAGAGAAATCTGAAAGCGCGCGATGCGATTCGCCGCAGCATTCAACTGAGCAAAGGCTCGCGCGGACGCATCTTCATGCTGGGGCTGCTTGCCCTCATCATCCAGTTGGGGCTGACCGGCCTCACCCAGGGCTTCTTTCTCGTGGTGGGAATTAAAAACCATGGAGTGCTGCCCATTTGGATGAGCGTGGTGCAGCAGTTCCTCGCATTCCTCACCAACACATTTGTCCAGCCGATTTACGCAACCGGCTTCACCCTCTTCTACTATGACCAGCGCGTCCGAAAAGAGGGTTACGATATCGAACGCATGATGCATGCGGCGGGGATGACCAAACCTCGCCCGACGCTTGATTCCGGTTCCTCGATGAGCGAACTGATTACGCTGGAACGCGAGAACGGGCATGAATGAACCACTGCATCCGCTGACTCTGGCCGAGATTCTCGACCGCACAGCGCAACTCTATCGTTCGCGCTTTCTTGTCTTCCTGGGCATTGGAACAATACCCGCGGGAACGGTATTTGTCTTCGCCGCGGGAGCCTTCGCCTTCTTCATGTGGATGGGCACGAACGCAAGAAACGGCGCGACCGTGGCGGACATCCTCGTGTGGGTGTTCCTTATTCTGCTCCTCGTCCTCGCAATCCCAGTCAGCCTGGCAGCAACCGCTCTGGGCGAAGCCGCAATGAGCGAGGCTGCGGCGCGCCTCTTCCTCGGCGACAAGATCACCATTCGCAGTGCTTACAAAGCAGTCTGGAAGCGCGGTTGGCGCTACGTCGGTCTTCTCATTTTGCAAGGGCTTGTAATCGTCGGCGCGCCTTTAATCGTGTTTCTGATTGCGATGATTGCGATGATTGCCGGCAAGGTAAGCGGCGTAACGACAAACGACGAGAGTCCGCTCTTCGCCGGGCTGATCCTTCTGCTCCTGCTCGTTCTTGGTGCGTTCGCTGTTTGGATGCTGCTGCGCCTGTGCCTGGCATTTCCCGCCAGTGTGGTCGAGCAATCCAGCGCGTGGAGCGCGCTGAAACGCGGATTGATGCTTAGCCGCGGAACGCGCGGTCGCATCTTCCTGCTCTACGTATTGGGAGTCTTCTTGAGCCAGATCCTAGCCTGGTGTGTCACGTTTCCCGTCCTGATAGCCATAACGTTCCTTCCCACCCTGCAAGGTCAGGCACATGCACAGACCGTCGGCATGATTGCGATGTCTGCGACCTACGGAGCGTTCTTTGCCGTCAAAGCCCTCACCAAGCCGGTCTACGGAATTGCACTCACCGTTTTCTATTTCGATCAGCGCATCCGCAAAGAGGGATTCGATATTGAGTGGATGATGCAGCAGGCCGGCATGTTGCCGCTACGGGTGCCTGGTCCGGAAGTCGAGCCATCGCTTGCTTCGCAGCAGACGCTTCCGCCGCAAGACCTTCCAGTGACCGCCGAACCGATAATGGAAACAACCGGCGACCACGAGTTGATCTCCATGCATCAGGCGGTTTCAGAGGTCGCTCACGGGAATGAAAACCCATAAACGAGGAGCCCAGTATTCTGCCTGAGACTGGACGGCGTTCATGGATAGAGCAAATTGCTGGTCGTGCGCCTATCGCAAAGGTAACCCTCCGAGAAACAAGCCTGGAAGATAAACATCCCCCTTTTCTACTATCATCAGCGCATACGTCTTGAGGGATGCGAAACCGAGTGCATGATAGACGCCGTCGGCATGAACACAACTTCTCCCGAATGGATACTTCACGTCGCGGAAGAGATTCCTTCGCTGGAGGGATCCCAGGCGTGATCTCCGTGCGAAGACTGTTCAGCCGCGCGGCAATCCTGGCCGGAACCCTCGTCGCGATCACGGCGATCGCTCAAACTCCCGCCTTACCGTCCACACAGGCCACCATCCGCTGGCGTGATGTGTCGATGCAGGACTACCGTCACCATCTCGAAATGCTCTCCTCGTTGATCGACACCTGCGCAAATGATCGCAACTTCAAGAGCTGTGACCCTTCCCTCATCGGTCCTGACGATCGCGTTCCTATCGTGGAGGGCTCGCGTGCGGAGCAGCGCCTGGTGCGCTACGGCTGGCTGCGCGTCTTGTTCTCGAAAGCTGAAGATCCTGATGAGCCGGCGGCAAAGCTGCCCAAGCCGGGACACGTGGATCAGGCGGTTCAGGATCGCTCGACAACTTCGCAGCTTCTGAAAGACGCAAAACAGCACTTGGAAAACGATCTCGCGCAATCGCATGCGCCCCTTGCGACTGCACCGTCTCACACTCAGGAACGCGCCGTGATGCGACAGGTCCTGGCTGCGCCGGAGTTTCGCGATCTGCAGCCTTCCGTTCGTGATTCAGTCCTTGAAAAATTCGGCAACTGGCTCAACCGTCTTTTCGAAAGCGCCGCAAATCTCAAGGCGCGCTCCGCATGGGTTGGCCGCGCATTGGTATGGGGATTCATTCTTGCGGTTTGCATTGCACTGGTTTGGTCTCTGCTGCGATTAGAGCGGCGCTGGCGTGTTCAGCTCACTCCTGATTTCGACCGGCCCGCACCCGGTGCAGCCTCGGCGCGCGATTGGCAACTCTGGCTTGAGGATGCGCGCAACGCCGCCGCCTCGGGGCTGTGGCGCGAGGCAATTCACTTTTTGTACTGGGCGGCCATCTCGCGTTTGGAGTCGCGCAGGTTGTGGCCGGCCGACCGTGCACGCACCCCGCGCGAGTACCTCGCCCTTGTCGCTCCCGAAGATCCGCGCAAGCCCGGGCTCTCGCAATTAACCAGCACATTTGAGCGCTTCTGGTATGGCGGCCGCGAGGCCGGCGAAGTCGATTACAAAGATGCAGAAAATCTCGCATCCTCGTTGATCGCGGGAGGCGCACCCGCCTCAGTTCGTGAATTATCAACCGCACCCGAAGGCGGTTCGCGATGAAATTTATGTCGTCGCTCGATCCTAAGGATCGCCGTCTTCTGCTGTGGAGTGTTTCGATTGCAATCGGTCTCGCCGTGCTCATCGGGTTCGTGTTGCCCAACGAAAACAACAACGAAAACCCGATGCCATCGACTTACCTCTCAGGTCAGCACGGCGCGCGCGCGGCCTACGACTCGCTGGTGCGTGCCGGCTATAACATCGAGCGCTGGGAGCGTCCCCTGGGCGAACTCGCGGCCACCGCCGGCCCCAACACAGTGGTGATTTTTGCGCAGCCCTTTACGCGCGAGACCCAGGACTTCAAGGCCGTCGAAAAAATTGTTGCCCGCGGCGGTCGCGTGCTGGCAACCGGCTTCTGGGGCGGCTACCTTGTTCCCGACGGAGACGCGGGCACGCCGAAAGAGTTCACGTTCTCCTCCTGCCAATTGGAGCCGGAGGGGTTCGATGCGCTCGCCAACAGTGGCGAAGTGTGGATGGTGCCCGAAGCCGCATGGCAAGTGGGCAATCCCAGGCAGCGCATTCAATATAGTTGCGCCGGCCAGCCAGCTGTCGTGGAGTACGACTATGGCAGCGGCCACGTTGTGTGGTGGGCTAGCTCCACACCGCTCGAAAACGGATCATTGGCCCGCGCCGCCAATTTCGATCTGTTGCTCAATTCGATTGGCCCGCGCGAAGGCCGCCACTTCTATTGGGACGAATCCCTCCACGGCGACGTGCGTTCCGACTGGAGCTATATCTCCGGACCCACTGTGGCGCTGCTGTGGACCGGCTTGATTCTCATATCGATTCTCGTTGTCTTCAGCTTCAGCCGGCGTAGCGGGCCGGTTCGAGAACTGCCGCCGCCTGCGCGCGCCACGCCGATCGAGTTTCTTGAAGCGCTCGGATCGCTCTACCGCAGTGCCGAGGCGTCGTCGACCGCGGTCACCATCGCGTGGGAACGCTTCCGCCGCTACGCATTGCGCCTTTGCGGATTGCGCCAGGCGTCGGTGGCGCTCGGAAGAACTCGCCGCCGCAATCCGGCGCCGCTTTCCCAATGCCGACCCGAACCTCGAAGCAGATCTGGCCACCTGCGAAGATGCGAGGCTGAATGAGAAGATTGATCCACGCGTGGCACTGAGAGCGATTCAGACTCTGCACCACCACCGGCGCCTGCTCGCCGATGCCTCAAAGCTGAGCCGCTGGACTGTTTCTGAGACAAGCATTGAATCCACCAAAAATGAAAGGCCCTCATGAGCGAGGAACTGAGAGAGAACACAGACATCCGGCAACACCTGAAGCTCCAGGCAACCGGCGAACTCATCGCGCACGCACGCACTGAGCTGGGCCGCGTCATTTCCGGCCAAACGCAGGCCGTCGAAGAAGTGCTGATTGCCGTATTGTGCCAGGGCCACGCGCTCCTCGAAGGTGTGCCCGGCATCGCAAAAACGCTGATGGTCAAGACCCTGGGCCGGCTGCTCGGCCTCGGCTTCCAGCGTGTCCAGGCTACCCCTGACCTGATGCCCGCCGACATCCTCGGCACCACAATTCTCCGCCCCGGCACCGATACATTCACCTTTCACGCGGGCCCGGTATTCACTGACCTGTTGCTGGTTGATGAGATCAACCGCATGCCTCCACGCACCCAGGCCGCACTGCTCGAGTGCATGGAAGAACGCCAGGTCACCAGCGACGGCACCCGTCGCCCACTGCCCGCCTGGTTCACGGTCTTCGCGACGCAGAACCCGGTCGACTTCGAAGGCACCTATCCGTTACCCGAGGCGCAACTCGATCGCTTCCTGATGAAAATTCGCGTCGCCTATCCCACCGAAGCTGAAGAACTGCAAATCCTTGAACGGCATCATGCCGGCAGCGGAGCAAGTCTCCTCGAAGACGCCACGATCAAGCCAATTCCTGCGGGAATGCTTGAAGCAGCACGCGCCGAGGTCCACGCGATCCGTATCGAGCCCGAGCTCTACGGATACATTCTGACGCTGGCGCGACGCACCCGCGAGTGGCCGACATTGCTACTTGGCGCAAGCCCGCGTGCGGCTCTCAGCATCATGCGTGTCGCGCAGGCCGCCGCCGCCTTCGACGCCCGCGACTACCTCGTTCCCGACGACGTCAAGCGCGCAATTCCGCCGGTGCTGCGTCATCGCGTAATGCTCAAACCCGAGGCTGAACTCGAAGGCTTCGACGCCGACCGTGTCCTGACCGACGTGATTGCCGCGGTTCCGGTTCCGCGCAAGTGATCGCACCCTCCTTCCATCCCGCGCCGGTTCGCGCAACGTGCGAACCGCGTAGCCGCTGGAGCTTCGGACTCACACCGCGCTCCATCGCGCTGCTTATCGCCGGCTTCGCTTTCCTCATTCCGGGCTTCTGGGAACCGCGTCTGAGCTACGCAATGTTGGCGTGGGATGCCCTCGTTCTGCTGGCCGCGCTGCTCGATGGAATGCGCCTGCCACCCGCCGGTAAGTTGACCGCATCGCGCAGCTGGTCAAACGCGCCCTCGCTTGATAGTCAGACGGAGATCGAACTCACCATCGAGAACAATGGTTCCGTCATCATCGAATGCAATCTGATCGACGACCTGCCACCCGCGTTGCGAGATGCCTCAGTACAACAGGAACCGATTCGAGTCACAGCATTCCCGCGTGTGCCCTCAAACGTTCGCTATCGCGTGGAACCGCAGGAGCGGGGCGACTGCACCACCGGCCAGCTCTACATTCGCTATCGCTCGCCGCTCTCACTCGCGGAACGTTGGGCCATGGCGCCGCTGGCGCAGACCGTACGCGTATACCCGGCATTGCGTACCGGCGAAGAGCAGCAGATCTTTCTGGCCCGCAGCCGGCAGATCGATCTCCAGTTGCGGCAAACCCGTCAGCGCGGACTCGGGCGCGACTTCGAAAGCTTGCGCGACTACCGTGAAGGCGACGACATGCGTGATATCTGCTGGACCGCAAGCGCGCGTAAAGGAAGCCTTATCACACGCCAGTACCAGACCGAGCGCAGCCAGCCGATATGGATCGTGCTCGACTGCGGACGCCTGATGCGTTCGCGCGTCGTCGTCGCTCCGGGCACTAATGCAGCGCTGCCCCTGGCACCCGGAAGTCTCCGCGAACACTCCAAGCTCGACTATGCGTGCACGTCCGCCGTCGCCTTGGCGCAGCTCGCACTGTTCTCCGGTGATCGCGTCGGACTGCTTGCCTACGGCCAGACCATCCAGCAGCGTCTTCTGCCCGGACGCGGCGCCGCCCATCTCCGCCAGATGATCGAACTTCTTGCACAGGTTCGGGCCGAGTCCAGCGAAGCCGACCACCTGCGCGCGACCACCCTGTTGGGACGCCTCCAGCCGCGGCGCTCGCTTATCCTCTGGGTCACCGATATCGCTGAAACCGCCATGCGTCCCGAAGTCATCGACGGCGCCATGCATCTGCTGCGGCGACACGTCCTGCTCTTCGTCGCGATGGCTCAGCCCGAGGTGGACTCAATCGCGCAACAACGGCCGAAGAATGTTGAAGAGATGTTTCGTGCCGCCGCCGCGCAGGAGATGGCAGCCCGCCGAGAACTGCTCATCGCTCGCCTTCACGAACAAGGCGCGCTCACCCTCGACCTCAATCCCCATGCAGTCACGTCCTCAGTGTTGAACCAATATCTAAAGGTAAAAGAGCGCGCAATAGTCTAACGCCACCGCCGCACAAGTGTGAACAGGCCCTGAATCTGGTTGCATAAAATTGCGCATTGAAGGGACACGGCTTCTCAGTTCGCTGAAAAGCCAATCGAGGTCTCGTAACAGGCATGACCTCAGTCGTGCCGAAATGGATCGGAATGAATGTGGGGCTTTTAGCCCCTGAGGGAATTTTCGAGTGCCTTTGTCAAACACGACATTTTTTCAGCAACTGTCCAGCCGTGCCGCCGGAAGGGCTCACCAGACCTGGGCATCCGGTCTTTTGAAAATGTCATCGAGTGCGTCGAGGCTGAATTATGCAACCCTTAGGTTGCGACTTCTATCGGTTGCACCCGTTTCGCCAGCGCCCACTTCAACTCATCGATGCCCTGACCGGTGACTGCAGAGATGGCATGAAACTCCAGCTTCCGCCGTTTCGCATAAGCCGTCAGCTTCTTCAGCTTCTCCGGATTCGCAGCGTCGATCTTCGTTGCAACCACGATCATCGGCTTGTCCGCCAGCGGATGCTTGTCCGCAGATTCTTCGCCCGCCTTGGGAGTAAAATTCGCCAGTTCGTTGTTGATCACCTTGAAATCTTCTACCGGGTCAGGCCGGCCCGACGAATCCGATACATCCACCAGATGCGCCAGCACCCTGGTCCGCTCGATGTGGCGCAGAAACTGCGTGCCCAGTCCCGAGCCCAGATGAGCGCCTTCGATGAGACCGGGCATATCGGCGACCACAAACGACTGCAGATTCGGTTCCTCGCCCACCGTCACGACGCCCAGGTTCGGCTCGAGGGTGGTGAAGGGGTAATCGGCAATCTTCGGTTTGGCCGCCGAGATCCGCGAGATCAGCGTCGACTTCCCAGCATTCGGATAGCCCACCAGCCCCACATCGGCCAGCAGCTTCAACTCCAGGCGGTATAGCCGCTCCTCCCCCGGCCGCCCCAGCTCATGCTCGCGCGGAGCCTGGTGCGTGCTGGTGGCAAAGTGCTGATTCCCTCGTCCACCCCGCCCGCCCTTGGCGACCACGAGGCGTTCATCCGGCTCAGAAAAATCGTGAACAAGCTCGCCTGTTTCCTGGTCGTAAAGCGCTGTCCCCACAGGAACTTGCAATACAATCGACTTGCCATCCAGCCCGGTGCAGTTTGAGCCCATCCCATGCTCGCCGCGCTGCCCTTTGTGCTCCGGGTTGTAGCGGAAATGGATCAGCGTGTTGTGCCGTTGCGACGACTCCATAATTACGTCGCCGCCGCGTCCGCCGTCGCCACCCGACGGGCCGCCACGAGGAACGAACTTCTCGCGCCGGAAGGCCATGCAGCCGTTCCCGCCGTCGCCGGCCTTGACCCGGATTTTGGCTTCATCAATGAACATAAGTCAGCGTCACATCAGCAACTTGGACCGCGAACCAGCTGGAAGCACCGCGTGCGCAAATTCCACCATTGCCCTCCCACCAGTCTACCCAATAAGGCCGCCCCTCCCCAATGTCTCCTGATTCCAGGCACATTCTGTGCTCGGAATCACGATCCGATTTCCTCCAGGCTGCATACAATCGCAGGCGAATTCACTGCAAGGAAAATCTATCTTCCCAATGCCGGATTTCCAGCCTCGGGAAAGATGCCTCCTGACTCCGCCTTCCGGGAACGCGGATATGCGATGAATGCGGACCGGTCTAACGCAAGCTGGTCCGAAGGCAAGCTGGTCAGTCAATGGTTGCGAGGAGAGCTTGGACGAAGTCGCCTGTGAAAGCTGCGCTGCTGCTCATTGCGGGCGTGGGAACGTTGTGCTGCGCCTGCGCGCAGCAACCGGCAGGAACCGGCTCACTGGCCGGAAAACTGACCGACGCCCATTCTTCCCCGCTCGAGAACATGACCGTTACCCTTCGCAATGCCGCTAACGGAGCCACCGTGCAAACGACAACGGCACACGGAGGCCGATATCGCTTCAGCGCCCTCGTCCAGGGAGAATATACCTTGACCGCAACCGACCCGCGCGGCACAGGCCAGGTGAACGGGATCTACGTTGCCGCTGGACACGAAGCGCAGGTTCAAACGGCGATTGAACTCCACCTACAGCCTCTCGAAGTCGTCACTGGGCCAAAGATAAGCGGTGTGCTCGCTTCCGCCCCCGAATCTCCCCCCCAGTTACCGCACGAATCGCCATCACTGAAATTGTCATCATCCCCGAAGATCGACGTCGTCACTCCGGTGGCGGAAGCCTCTCTCACACCTCAGACATTCGTTCTTCTCCCGCTCCATGGCACGAAAATAGTCCAACCCGAAGTCGCTCTGCCTCCTCTTTCAAGTTCAGCGGTCGGGCGGCCGCCGAATTCGTTCGCGTCCGACTCGGCGCAGCTGCAGGCGCTACCCCTGCCAGGACGTAACTGGCAGAACTTTCTTCTCGACACACCCGCTCCGCCGACCGATGACGGCGATGAGCAAAGAGCTCCCGCAAGTCCGAGCATCGTGCCCGAGATCACCGTTGACGGCTCGCGTATTGAACTTGCATTTGGCAGCGCTGACACGGGCCGAACAAGCAACAGAACATCCTCCCTGATGAGCCCGGTATCCAGTGAGACCGCAATGCGCGACGTACAGATGGTGTCGCCATCTGCAGCTTCGGCATTCGCAGGTCCCAGTCGAACTAACATAGAGACGCAGCGCGGAACCGAGCGCCTGCACGGGCAGGCCTTCGTATTCAATCGCCAGAATCTGTGGGGTACACAGAACCCATTCACCCAGTGGGTGCAGCAGACGGCCCCTGCTTCGCCGACCACGATTCCAGTGTTCACGCCGCGGCCGTACAGCCCCGGCGATCGCGAATTGCTGTGGGGTGCTGGGCTCGGCGGCATAATCCGTAAACCGCGCCTGTTCTGGTTTGCCGCCCTCGACGGCTTTGAGCGCAATGATCCCTCGGTGGCAACCGTAAAGCATCCAGACAACTTCTTCGCCCAGCCTTCGAACGATCAGATGCAGTTGCTGAGCGCACAACTCGGTCTCAATGGTGCCGATCCCGTAACCGTCGGTCTGGGAGCGTATTCGCAACTCCTCCAGGGCCTCGCCGGCCTGCTTGGTCCAGCGCCACGCACCTCTTCCCAATGGACAGGTTTCGGCCGCCTCGACTGGAGGATAGCCGAGCGTCATCGATTTACAGTGGAGGCAAAGGCAGCGCAACTCGATTCGCCCGGCGGCGGGTTCAGCGGCGCATCGGAAACCTATGGAACGCACAGCTTCGGTGCAGCGTATGCGAACTCGCAGTGGGCATTGGGCAGATGGCAGGTATTCCTGACCCCAAATCTAATGGCCGTTACGCAGGGTTCCTACGGGCACCATGTGCAAAGCGCCCCTGCAGAAACTCCGTCTGCATTCGAGCAGTCGTTGAACATCAATGCGTGGGGTCAGCTCCCGCAGATTGTTGTGGACTCAGGCTATGGCTTCACCATCGGCAATCCAGCCCGCTTCGGACCGGGGTCCTATCCAGATGAACACATCTACTTGGCACAAGAGCAGTTGAACTGGGTGCACGGCAACCTTCTCATGAACGCTGGACTTGACTTGAGCCACAATACAGATGCAACCAGCCGGTTGCGCAATCAAACAGGCACATACTACTACTCCAGCGTAGAAGCTTTCGCTTCCGATGAACTTGCCTTTTTAGCGTATGGGCTGAATGGACAACTCAACCCGATGGATCAGCACAACTGCGATCAGACCGGAAAGGCGTGGCGTGACTCATCTGGCGAACTCCACGGGCTTGGATACCTGCCGTGCTACTCCTACTACTCGCAAACCATGGGCCCCGCGGACTGGTGGCTGAGCACAAGCGATTGGGCCGGGTATCTCACCTCCCAATGGCAACCGGGCAGGCGAGCCGTCCTCACGCTGGCCATGCGCTGGGAGTTGCAACAGCTTCCGTCGTCGCTCTCGGCCTTGCAGAATCCCGATCTGCCCATCACTGAGCACATGCCCGGCCTCGGCAATCAGTGGGGTCCCCGTGTCGGCTTCGCCTGGGGCGCAGCCGAGAGCCGATGGCCCGTGATTCGCCTTGGCTACGGCATGTACTTCAGCCGCACACGGAATTCCCTCGTGGAAACCGCGCTCACGCAGACAGGTTCACTCAAGGGCGATCTCAATTTCTTCATGCGTCCAACCGACAATCTCAATGCCGGTGGCGCGCCGCCGTTTCCCTATGTGCTTGCGGGCGCTCCGGCGAACATCGTCAAGCCCGGTGCCGTGGAGTTTGCGCCGAACTTCCGCAACGGCGAGATACACCAGGCCGAAGCAGACCTCGAAGAGACACTTCCAGCGCGCTTTCATGTTGAAGCTAGCGCTGTCGCGAGTCTCGGACGCAGGCTCCCCGTCACCTTTGACGGGAACATCGACTCGGCCGCTCCTGAAACCATCACCTACGCCGTTATCGACGGCAACGGTGCAGGTCCAATCAAGTCTCCTAAGATCACCGTCCCTTTCTTCGCATCCTGGCCCTCCGCCACCTCGCCAACCGGGTTCGCCGGTCGACTCAACCCCAATTACCAGCAAGTGAGCGAGATCTTCAGCAGGGCAAATTCCATATATGAAGCAGCCATGCTGCGAATCTCGCGCAACGGGCGCGTACTCTCCCTGCGCGCCCGCTACACATACGCGCATGCAATGGATTGGAATCCCGATGAAACGTCGCAGGTCAGCGGCCCCAGCGTTTTCGATCCCCTCGACTTTCGCCAGGAGTATGGCACCAGCAGCCTCGATGTGCGTCACTCTGCCACCGCAGGCGTGATTCTTCAATCGCCGTGGAAGCTTGATGGGCTGGCCGGCCACATCGGCAACGGTTGGATGATGAGCAGCGCAGCCTACTTCCACAGCGGCCTGCCCTATTCAATGCGCACCGCCGGTTCTCTGGCGAAAGAATTCGATTCCAGCGGCGCAGCCATCGTCGCGCTCAGTACAGGCATGAATGGCTACGGAGGTGATAATCGCGTCTATGGTGTTGGGCGAAACACCTATCGTTACCCTGCTACCTGGAAGATGGATGTGCGCCTCGGCAAGCGCTTCGATCTTGGTCAGATGCGCCAACTGGAATTGATGGCCGAGAGCTTCAATCTTTTTAATCACCAGAACGTGACCGAACTGGAAACCACCGGCTACTCGATCCAATCGGGAACCGTAAACGGCGGCCTCCCCCGGCTGAACTTCCTCACCGGTCTCAAGACAGGCCAGACAGAATTCGGAAAGCCCCTGAATATCAATGCCACCGATTTCTACCGCGAACGCCAGATTCAGCTATGCGCCCGTTTCCGGTTTTGAAGTCGGTGCCCTGCTTGAAATCCCGGTGCCGAACAAATCACTACCGTTAAGGCACCCCGCAGAATGCGCTCGCCTTCACACCGGCTCCATTAAGCTCAAAGCAGCTAGCTCCATCTATATCCGTCGAGAGCGTCCGCACGTGCGATGCCATCAACTCTGCAAGCACCTCTTCCCGCGGATGCCCATAGCGATTATGCAGCCCGCACGAAATCACGGCCCATTGCGGCGCGACGCGCGCCAGAAACTCAGGCCGCGTGGAAGTAACGCTGCCATGGTGGCCGACCTTGAGCAACGTGCTCTCAAGGCCCTGCTCGGCGAGCATCCCCTCCTCAATCGGAGCCTCCGCATCGCCTTCGAGCAGTACCGATGTCGCACGGTAGGTGACGTGAAGCACGAGCGAATCATTGTTGCTGGGCTCAGCGCCCGGCTGGTAATTCGCAAGCGGCGCCAGCACGTTGATCTGTGCGCTGCCCAGAGTCGCGCTGTCGCCCGCTCGCATCGCGCGCACCTGAACTCGCAGCCGACGTGCTTCATCGAGCAGAGCATTGTATGCATCGACAGGCGGATTGTCTCCCACCCACAACTCGCTGGGATTGAAATTGCGCAACACGCTCGGCAGACCGCCCATATGGTCAGAGTGCGCATGGCTCAGCGCAACCACATCAAGATGGCGAATCCCGCGAGACCAGAGCGCCGGAGAAACAACTTCTTCGCCAATATCGAAGTCCTGCGCAACCTGACGCGGTCCCCCGCCAAATCCGCCGCCATCCACCAGCATGGTTTTACCTTCCGGCGTTATAAGAAGCAGCGAATCTCCCTGGCCCACATCGATCGCCTCCACGAGCAGCGCGTCACGTGGGTGCTCGATCGGCCGCGGCATCACCACAACGACCGCCGCGCCAACCATCGACATCCATGCGAGGCGACGTTGCCAATGCGTGTCATTTACGTTCCCACGCCGGGCAAGCCAAACAGCAAAACCAAGCAGGAGGCAGAAGACTGCGACCTGCAGCCGGAGCGGTGCGGGAATGCGAAAGTCACCCACGGCGACCGACCCGAACAAGTGCACCAGTCCTACGCCAATGTGCAACAGCAACGCCGTCACGGCCGCCGGAATCGCGGCAATGCCAGTCGATACCAGCGAGGCCAGCAGTGTAAGCAACGCAGCGGGCATCAGTACCGCAAGCAGCGGCAGAATGAGAATGTTGACCGGCAGCGCAAATACCGTAATGCGATGGAAGTAGACGGCCATCGGCAACGCCATTGCCAGTTCCACGATGCACGACACCACTAGCACTTCAACGCACCGCAAAGCTCCTCGAACCATCCACGGAAATGCGCTCCGTCCAACCCATTTGCCGATGGCGCCTGTCAGAGCAGCCCGCGAACATCCGCAGCATCACGCGAAATTGTGCCTGTCGCGGCGGCAGCTTGATGTCGAGAGCGACAAGCTCAAGTTCGCGCGTGGCCAACAAGTAGGGATGCACCGTGTTTGCGAGCAAAGGAACAGCGACTCCTCCAATGGAAACCACAGCGAGAAGGGTCATTTGCAGGCTCGAATCCAGCAGGCTCCGGGGGCTCGCGGCCAGCAGGCATAACGACGCAAATCCGATCGTGTTCAGCACATTACGCTCGCGGTAAACGAGACGCCCCACAAGATACAGCGTCACCATCCACAGCGAGCGTTGCACTGGCGTAGCAAACCCCGTGAACAAAGCGTAAGCTAACGACGCGACAATCGTAATCAGCGTCGCGGGCAGTTGCGGAACGCGCAGCCTTCGCGTGACCCACATAATCAACGCAGCAACAATGGCCAGGTGCAGTCCCGAAACAACCAGCATGTGAAACGAGCCGGTCCGCTCGAATCCCACGCGCAACGCATGCGTCAGGTAGGTCCGGTCCCCGGTCACCATCGCAGCCACCATGATCGCATCGTCTTCGCTAAGTCGCAGTGCGGGCGGCATTGTTCGCATCGCCGCCGGAAGCGCTAGGATTCTCGCGCTCGCTGCGTGCTGCCATGCTGAGATGCGGCAGGCCCAACTGCGTTCATGCACTGCTCCAAGCACCCTGACGTGATCCGCACTCACCGTAGCCGTAGAAGAGATGCCCTGATCGAGCAGATAATCTCTGCGGCTCCACGCGCCCGGATCGCGGTATACCTCCGGCTGCATCAGCCGGGCATCCGCGCGAATCCGCTCTCCGCAATGGAAACCAGGAATGTCGCGTTGACCTTCGGGCCAGCGCACCGTAAGGCGCACACCTCCAGGCATCGCTTCTTGCTCGTCTTCGTCGTCCGTGACGACCTCGACGCTTGCGACCCGCACATCGAGCCGCTGCGTCGGTGCGGTGCTTTGCGCCTCATCGACATTCTGCTCAAGCTCTCCCCGCACAGGACCCGCATCGATGATGGTGCCCTCGACGTCGCGCGCCAAACCGTCCGAGAGGGCCGCTAGTACAGGCGCCGCGGCGGGCTGCGGCTGCATCTCCGCGCACCACGCGCCCATCAGGCACCACAACAAAGCCAGAGGAAGCCACGCAATGCGTTGCGCGCGCAATACCGCAATTCCGCACAACACCGCAACGGGAGCCAGCGCAATCAGAAGGTAAGCGGGCCGAAGCCAGATGAAATCAGCGACGACGATGCCCAGCGCAAACAGCCACGCGGCATGAAACAGCGGAACCCCAACAGCATTTGAAGCAGGGCGGAGCGTGTTCGGCCCGAAGTTCCTCGGTTTAGCTTCCATTGAGCCCGAATCTAGAAATTATCTATGGCCGCAAGGTTAACAGGATCGACGCAATTCGACCACCGACTCAAGATGAAAGGTCTGAGGAAACAGATCAGCAAGCGTGACAAAGGTGAGCGAATACCCCGCCTCGATAAGAGCACGCAGATCGCGAGCCAGAGTCGCCGGATCGCAGGAAACATACACGATGGTCGCTGCTCCAACTTCGGAAAGCAGGGAAGTCGTCTCGGCCCCGAGTCCGACACGTGGCGGATCGACCACGATCAGCTCGGGTTTCGCTGTTGTGTGCGCTTTCAGAAACGCGAGCGTCTCCGCCTTTACGCAAGTGCCCGCGGTGCCGTCGAGATTATGCGCCAGTGCTCCGACAGCCGTCAGGCGCCGACTCAACCGCGGCGACTTGCGCAAAACTCTCCGCAAGCCTTCGCGCAAACAGACCCACACCTGCGAAGAGATCCCAGGCCAACCCACCTCGCCTCCCTGCAGTCACGCGATCGACAAGGGCGTCGACAAGCCAGCGATTCACCTGAAAAAAAGCGCCGTGGTCAACGCGATAATTCATGCCGCCGGCGCGGTAGGTCAGCGATCCTGCGCCCCACTGCGCAATAGCTTTTGCAGGTTTCCCCGCGCGTCCTTCCTCGACAAGTTCAACCCCTCTGAGCGCCGGAACGCGCTCCTTCCACTCCCGGAGTAAGGGGTCGAATGCGCGAGCCGCTGAATCGCGCACAAAAATACTGGCCAGAAGCTCCGTTTCCTCCGCATTGCAAAAAAGCGAAATTTCCGCCGGACGAATGGCTGGCTTTAAGCTGCGAAGAATTTCAGATCCGTCCAGCGCAGCCCGCACCAGCAGTGGAGAAGCAATAGGGCACTCGCTGATAGGAACCAGATCGTGCGAACGCCTCGCGCGATAACCAACCCGTCCTGCACCGTCAAATGCGAGGCGAATGCGATTGCGATACTGCCATTCCTTCCCGGACAGCACGTCGATCGTCTCCGGCGCACTTACGCCTCCGCGCTCAAGCGTCTCGCGCAAAATTGCCTGCTTGAATCCGAGTTGCGATTCGTAATTGGCGTGTTGATAGTTACATCCCCCGCACACTCCAAAGTGGCGGCAACCCGGCACCACACGTTCCGGTGCTGTAGTTACGATCTCTTCCGCCTCAGCCAACGCGTAGCCGCGCTTTTCTTCCACGATGCGCACGCGCGCCTGTTCGCCCGGAAGCGTCAGCGGTACAAACGTCGCCTTGCCCTCCATCCGCGCCAGAAACGCGCCGCCGTAGATCGGCTTCTCGATCTGTACGAGCTTACTGACAGCCAGCTTTGCATTTTCTGGCTTTGTGCTTGCGCGCTTCATTGCTGGCTCATGTAAAACAGGCTGAGTCGCGGAAGGTTGTAGTGCACGAGCAATTGCTTCTGTACGAATTGATGCTCCACCTGTCGCAGTTGCACGGCTCCCATCCGGCTGCGGTATGGCGCGAGTTCGCGCGCAGCATGTTCCTTGAGTCCAACCAGCAGATCCTCCGGCGCGGCCGCGGTTAATGCGGCAAAGAGCTTCTCTTCGAGGACCGTGAGAACGCGCTCGAAAACTTCCATCTCGTGCACCACCGTCGTCGCGCTCTTTGCGGCGCGCGCTTCAGCCGCCAGTCCCCGCAGACGGACAGCCGTGGCAGCGCATGCCTCATGCGCAATCGTCGAAGCGTCAAGCGCACTCGCGGCACCCTCGAGATGCGAAGCCACCCGCTCGTGCTCAAATCCCGTTTCGCCCGGCACAGTCGAAGCACAAGCCGTGCCGGCGCTCGCCTCACGCAGCTCCTCAGCCGCCGCCATCACCGCCTGCGAAACCCACGCCAGCCCATTCACGCGCCGCATGCGCCCGCGCTTCTGCCGTGACTCGTATTTATCAAAAGCCGCGTCAATCCCGCGCAGCACCGCCGCCAGAGGAATCCCCGCATCCCGCCACGTCTCAATCAACGCCCAATCGAGCGTCGATAGCAAAAGGATCGCTCCCCTTCGCTGCTGAAAGCGGTCCTCGATCTCGGTAAAGTAATTGAAATAGTTTTGCACGCAAACAAGTCGGTGTCATTCTGAGTGAACGGGGCCCCAAACGTTTTTCAGTTTGGGGGTGGTGAGCGAAGAATCTGCTTTTTGGCTTTCCCGTTTCTGTTAAGGACTTTAGCCAGATCAATGTGGGCGCCCGCGTGGCCGCACGTTGCGATTACGCTCAAACAGAATGCGCAGGCCATCAAGCGTGAGCAGTTCGTCGATCTCTGAGATGTAGTGCGAATCCGCCGAGACCATCCCCGCCAGCCCGCCGGTTGCAATCACGCGCGGCTTCTGCCCGAGCTCGGCAAAGATGCGCTCCAGAATGCCGTCTACCAGCCCGATGTATCCGTAGTACAACCCGCTCTGCAGATGCCCAACAGTATTCGTGCCGATTACCTTCGCCGGCCGCTTGATATCCACGCGGCTCAAGCGCGCAGCCTTCGAAAACAACGCCTCCGCGCTCAATCCCAAGCCCGGCGCAATGGCGCCGCCCAGGTATTCGCCCTTTTCTGAGATGACTTCGAATTTCGTCGCCGTTCCAAAATCCACTACGATGCACGGGCCTCCGTAGCGTTCAATAGCGGCGATGCAATCCGCAAGTCGATCCGCGCCAAGCTCCGTTGGATTGTCGACCAGCACTGGCATTCCTGTCTTGATGCCCGGTTCAACAAAGAGCGGCTCGAGATGAAAGTACGTTTCGCATACCTGCTGCAGCGTCGAATCCAGCGGCGGCACAACGGAAGAGATGATGATGTGCGTAACCTGGCTTGGCGACAATCCATGCATCTCAAACAGCTTCACAAAAAATACGCCGTATTCATCCACGGTCTGTGTGCGATGCGTAGTGATGCGCCAATGCGCGGTAAGGTCAAACCGGTCTTTGGCGGCAACTGCGGTGCCCTTCGGCGGAAGCCCCGCCTCTGCATCGAGCCTGTAAAGCCCCAGCACCGTATTCGTGTTTCCAACATCGACTGCCAGCAGCATCGTCGTTCTTATTCCAAATCTGCGGCGCGAATGCCGCCAGTCTGTACCGTCACCAGCCCCTCGGCGGTTCGCACCAGCAAAAATCCCTGTTCATCCAGGCCGGCTGTCACTCCCACGCATTCCTGCGGGCCGTGAACTTCAACTCGTCGGCCTTTGATCCACGTAGAAGCCTTTTCGACGCGTGCCAGGGTCGCGCTTACCGTCTCGCTCTCTGCCAGCAGACGCATCTCGCGCTCAAGCGATTTTAGCAGGGCAACAAGCAGCGCCTGCCGGCTCACACGATGCCCTGCAGCGATGTCCAGCGAAGTCGCAGGCGTCGAAAGCGCAGGGTCGAAGGCGCGTTGATGCACGTTGACGCCGATCCCGACAACGGCAAATGCCAGCCCGGCACCTTCAGTTTTCGATTCGACGAGGATGCCGCCGGTCTTGCGCGGACCAATTAACAAATCGTTAGGCCACCGCAAGTCGATCGCGAGTCCTGCAACCACCCGTGTCGATTCCGCCGCCGCTAATCCCGCGACAAGCGGTATCAGCGGAAGCTGCGACGGCAACAGTTTCGGCCGCAGCAGCACGCTCACATACAATCCTTCACCGGCGCTCGACTGCCAACTGTGATCGCCCCGCCCGCGTCCCGCCGTTTGTTCATCGGCAAAAAAGACAGATCCGTGCGGCGCCCCGTTGCGCGCATCTGTCACGGCATCGGTATTGGTGGATCCTGTTACAGTAAAGAAATGCAGTTTACCCGCGAACACAGTACCGGAAAGCTCTTGCATCCAGCGTCGCAAGATCGTACACGCTTACGCCGGCTCCGCAACAATGCTCATCGAGATGTCTGCAGCCTTCGCCGAGTGCGTCAGCGCGCCCACGCTGATGAAGTCCGCGCCGGCCTCCGCATAAGCACGAATGTTGTCGAGCACAATGCCGCCCGAAGCCTCAATCGGAATCCAGCGCTCTTCCTTGCGAATCCGCTCGACCGCCGTCTGCACCTGTGCGGGCGACATGTTATCCAGCAGAATGGCCTCGGCGCCGCATTCAATTGCCTCTTCCAGTTCCTGCTGCGTGCGCACTTCCACCTGCACGCGATTGCCCGGCTTGCGCTTCTCCAGGGCGTTTGTCAGCGCCGTGCGTAATCCTCCACCCAGAGAAATATGGTTGTTCTTGATCAGAATGCCAGACGAAAGATCGAGCCGGTGATTTGTTCCCCCGCCGCAAAGCACTGCGTACTTCTCCAGCGCGCGCAGACCGGGAACAGTTTTGCGTGTGTCGAGCACGCGGGCTTTCGTCCCCTGGATCGCATCCACGTATTGCCGCGTCAGCGTCGCGATCCCGCTCAGGTGCTGCATCAGGTTCAGGATCACCCGCTCGCAGCTCAACAGCACGCGCGCGTTGTGGCGAATCACTGCCAGCACCTGCCCCTTGTGTACGCGGACACCGTCAAAGATCTCCGGGTGGCTGACTACGTCGAATCGCGTATGCGCCGCCGGCCGCGGATCGAGCCTTGCAAAAATCTCCAGAAAGCGCGGCACCGCGCCCAGCCCCGCAACCACCATCTCCTGCCGCGCGATGATCGAAGCCGAAGCGCGCAGGTTCGCATCGATGGTCACGTTAGTCGTAGCATCGCTCACGGCCTTGTCTTCCAGCAGCGCCTGCTCCAGCAATGCTTCTACGCGGTGGCTCTTCCAGTCCATTCGTTCTTCTTTCGATGTTCAAGACTGCGAATTCGATTTCATTTGTCGTAAGAAGTTATAAACAACTTTCTTGACCCTGTCATCCGGACGATCCGTCAGCGCGCGAAACCTGCTTCCATCCAGCCGATTGATCTCCAGCGAGTAGCGTTGCGCTTTTCCCGCGATGGTCTCGGCAATTCTTTGCCACGCCCATCCCTTCTTCTCCGCTTCCAGGTCGACGAGGTTCACTTCGCCCAGGTCCACATACCAGACCACCGAAAGAATTCCCGAAGCGTCGCGAATGTACATCTTGTGATTGCCTAAGAGAATGTAGCGCTCTGCCCGCGCATTTCCCCCCGACAAATCGATGAAACCAACCGGAATCTCGGTGCTGTCCAGGTGGGCGCCTTCAATAGCTTTCCGAACGTACTCAGGGAAATCCGGCGCGGTAAAGCAACCCGGAGCTTTCCCAAAATCAACGATGGGTCGAGGGTTCGGTTGAATTGGAGTAACGAATTCAACCTCGCGCTGCCTCTTCGTCGGATTCTCGAAGTGCTCGCAAAGCGCCTCGTACGCAGCATGAATGCGCTTGAATCGCTCTTCCGCTTCAAACCGCTTGCCGTGATTACCCTCAAAGCGGTCAGGATGCCAGAGCTTCGCTGCCGCTCGATAAGCCTTGTGGAGCGCAGACTTCGACTTGGGAGCGTGCACGATTCCAAGTGTTCGGGAATGCTCAACGCAGGATTTGCAGACGCACGCCATTCGCCAGGTCGCTCACTCAGGCGGCAGGGAATCAAGATCCCTGCGCAGTTTATCGAGCAAGTTGCTGAGCGTCGTCTCGCTGCTTCTTCAACCCCTCGACAATGTGCGCAGGAGCCTTGGCCGTGAACCCGGGATTGTTCAGCTGCCGCTCAGCGTTGACGATGATCTTTTCAAGTCTCGCGATTTCCTTGGTCAACTTGTCGCGCTCCGCGGCCACATCGATTTTGCGCTCGTAGATGATCGCCACGTCGAACTGCGGACGTGGAATGTTTGGCAAGCCTCGCCGAGATCTGGTCAACGAACCGTACCTCGCTCACCCGTGCCAGCCGCTCGACGATTGCGAGGTTTTCGCTGATCGCGATCTTCAAGTCCGCGTCGATGCGAACCTCAATCGGCACCATGGCCTTCTCCTCGACGCCGATTTCCTTCCGCAGTGCGCGGACTTCGACAATAAGTTCTTGCAGCAGCGCCATCTGCTCCATGCGCTGCGGAATCCGGCGTCTGAATCCCCGGCCTGCGGGAATCGTGTCAGCGCAATCGACTTCGCCGGCGGATTCCCATCGTAAACAGCATGCCAAATCTCCTCGGTGAGAAACGGCATGAACGGCGACAGCAACCGCAACGATGCTTCAAAGACAGAGACAAGCGTCGTAAGTGCGGCCTTCGTCTTTGCCTGGTCCGCTGTCTCGGCAAAATCCAGCCGCAGCTTCACGATCTCGAGATACCAGTCGCAGAAGCTGCCCCAGAAAAACTGGTAAATTGTATTGGCCGCATCGTCGAAGCGATAGTTCTCGAGCGCCTCGTTCACCTTCGCAGCCGTCGCATGCAACTCCGCGACAATCCACCGAGCTTCGAGCGGCGCATCTTCGGCGACCGTCGGCATCGCGCCCAACGCTGAACGATCCACCGCGATTCCGACTTCCGCAGCCCGATCCACATTCATGAAAATGAACCGCGCCGCATTCCAGATCTTGTTGGCAAACGCCCGATACCCCTCCGTCCGCGCCACGTTGAACGCGATATCCGTCCCCGGCGACGCCATCGACGCCAGCGTAAACCGCACCGCATCCGTCCCGAACTGCTTCACAATCTCAATCGGATCGACAACGTTCCCCTTGGTCTTCGACATCTTCTCGCGGTTCGCATCGCGCACCAGCGCGTGAATGTACACCTCGCGATAAGGCACCGACTCTGCGAGCGGGCGCGGGCTGCCGTCCGGCATTTCAACGTCAGTAGAAAACCAGCAGCCCAGCATGATCATCCGGGCTACCCAGAAGAACAGAATGTCAAAGCCCGTAACCAGCAGGCTCGTCGGATAAAACGCGTCAAAATCCCCGCGATTCTCCGCCGTAATATTCGGCCACCCAAACACCGACACCGGCAGCAACCCGGAAGAAAACCAGGTATCCAGCACGTCGGTCGACTGCGTCAGCTTGTCCGACCCGCAATGCTCGCACTTCGTCGGATCCTGTCGCGCCACCGTAGTCTTGTGGCAAACCGAACAATGCCACGCAGGAATCCGATGTCCCCACCAGAGCTGCCGCGAGATGCACCAGTCGTGGATGTTCTCCATCCAGTTCAGGTACGTCTTCCCATACATCTCTGGCGTGAACTTGATGTGTCCTTCCTTCACCGCTGCGATGGCCTTGTCCGCCAGCGGCTGGATCTTCACAAACCACTGCAGCGACAGCCGTGGTTCCACCACCGTCTTGCACCGGTCGCAGTGGCCCACGTTGTTTACGTGGTCCTTGATGCCAGCCAGCAGGCTCATCTCTTCGAGATCCGCCACAATCTTCTTGCGCGCGACAAATCTGTCAAGCCCCGCGTACACCCCACCTTCTTCGTTTATGTGCGCGGTATCATCCATCACGTTGATTGAAGGCAGATCGTGCCGCTGCCCCAGAGCAAAGTCATTCGGATCGTGCGCCGGCGTTACCTTCACCGCGCCCGTGCCGAACTCCGGACTGACCCATTCATCCAGCACCACCGGAATCTCGCGCCCCACCAGCGGCAGCCTCAGCTTCTTCCCGTGCAGATGCTTGTAGCGCTCGTCCGCAGGATGCACCGCAACAGCGACATCCCCCAGCATCGTCTCGGGACGTGTGGTTGCCACCGTCAAAAACTCGCCCGTATCCTTGCCATCGTCACCGATGACTGGGTACTTGATCTCCCACAGATGCCCCTTGTGCTCGTCGTACACCACTTCCAGATCGCTGATCGCCGTCTGGCAGCGCGGGCACCAGTTCACAATGTAGGCGCCGCGATAGATCAGTCCCTTTTCGTAGAGCCGGACAAACGCTTCGCGCACCGCTACCGACAGCCGCCCGTCCATCGTGAAGTACTCGCGGTCCCAGTCGACCGACGTGCCCAGCCGCTTCATCTGTCCCAGAATCGCGCCGCCGTAGTGCCTCCGCCATTCCCACACGCGCTCGACGAATTTCTCGCGGCCCATCTGCTGGCGAGTCGCGCCTTCGGCCGTGATCTGCCGCTCGACAAGCATCTGCGTAGCAATGCCGGCATGGTCCGTTCCCGGAATCCACAGCACGCGATCGCCGCGCATGCGGTGCCAGCGAATGAGAATATCGCTCTCCGTGTGCTCGAACATGTGCCCCATGTGCAGATTGCCGGTCACATTGGGCGGTGGCAGCAGAATCGTAAAGGAGGACTCGCCATCCACATGGTCTTCTGGGTTCGGTGTCGGTTGGGCGAAAAGTTTCTCGCGGACCCAGTACTCGGCCCAGTGATCTTCGATGGCGGTGGGGTCGTATGCTTTGGGCAAATCGTGCGGCATGAAGGTTGTCAGGTAGCCCCTCGGGTTTGCACCGAAACCCAGATTTCACAAGGGTTTCAGGCAGGGGGACCACTCTTCACTCTAGCAGATTGAGCAACCCTCATTGCCGTGACCCAGCATCGTCCACCGCGCAAAAAGACGAAGGCCGCACCCTCGTCGGATGCGACCCTCGTCTTGGTCCCTTATTCCCTTGTTCCCTTGTTCCCTTGGTCCCTGCCTTTTAGAACGGGTTCAGCTTGCCCAGGCCCTTCTTCTTTTTCTTCTTGCTCGAGGACTCCTCGTCCAGATTGGCCTTCGGCTTCTTGGTGGCATCGGTTGCAGCAGTCTGCTGCTGCGCTGTACCCGGCTTGATGTCATTCACCTGATCGGGTGAGTCAGCTGGTTTATCCACATCCGGCAGCACAGTGTTGGTGGGTCCGACTGACTTAACCAGCGGGCTTGCATCGCCTGTCGCACCGCTCGCTGGAGCCGCCGCATTTCCAGACGGCGCACCGGATGCGTCGCCGTTCGGAGCATTCACAATCGTGACTCCAACCCCGCTTCCGGCAGCGGGAGCAGCCATCTCAGGCGCGGTAGAGGGTTGATCGCTGCGCGGTGGCTCATTGGGACCGGTCGGCGTAACCGCAGTCGTTGCTGCCGGCTTGCCTGCGTTAAAGGCCGCCGTGTACAGTGCCACGTTCTCCTTGGTTACCTCGGGCGCCAGGGTGCGCTTCGGATCTTCGAGCGAAGGCTCACCCACGTGTGCAGCCTCCACCACCGTGGGACCCCGCTTGATAATTCCAAGCACATTGTCCGTGAAGCGGACCGGCCGCTCGCTCTTCTGCTCTGCATCGTTTTCCGCAACCGCCGCATCCGTCGGTTCCGGCACTGGACGGTTCATCGCCACCAGCCGGTCCCGTGCGTCTTCAACGTGCGGCGCCATCGGGTATCGCGTAATCACCTTGGAATAGGCCTCTGCCGCTTTCTCCTGATAGACAGCGCGCAGGCGCTCACGCACAGCGCCGGGTATGTTCGGCGCAAGCTGGACCGCACGCGCCTCGCCCGCGTAAGCGTCGCCGATCGCCAGCAGAGCCTGGTCGCTCTTGGAGTACAGAGGGTAAGCGTCAACCACTGTTTGCAGGCGCGCGATCGAGGCAGGATAGTTTTCCTTGGCCCCGTAGTAGAGACCGATCTGCGTCTCGCGCTCCGCCAGTACTTCCTGCACATCGCGCAGCTTTTGCTTCGCGCGCGGAATCAGCGGCGAGTCCGGAAACATGTTGATCATGGTCCGGTATTCCTTCTCCGCATCCTGCGCGTTGTTGTAATCCCGATCGGGCTTCTCCATCTGCTGGTAGTAGATGTCGCCCACCTTCATCTGTGCTTCGGCGGCCTCAGGGGCGTTCGGGAAGAAGGTGATGAAGTCCTTGTATTCGCTCTCCGCCTGCGTCAGCGCGGCGGTCCCGCCCTCTTTGAACCAGCTATCGCCCACCGCAAGCTTGGCCCGCATCCTGTATTCGGAATCGGGATAAGTATTGAGCATGGTTTGCAAATCGAGCCGCGCCACGTCGTAGCGGCCCTTTTTCATCGCGACCATGGCCTTGTCGAACAGCTCCTTGTCGGGCTGCTTCGAGTTCACGTTCGCTAGCGGATTCGCGCTCAAATCCTGGTTCTTCTTGTGTTTAGGCTTCTTTTCAGTGGCCTGAGCCGTTACCCCGGACAGTACCAGCGACGCCAGCGCCAACGCAGCAAAACTTCTAGACAACCGGTTCATACCACCTCAATGTGCGGCAGGGGGAAAACTGCCACGGTATAAGCATCTGCAAGAACTTACTCGCCAGCCGCTTCGCGTGCCGCGGCCAGCAAAGCACGGGCATCCCTCTCGGCCTGCCCGGCGCCAAACACGGCATTCCCGGCGACCAGCAGCTCCGCACCTGCTTTGACGACCTCGGCGACCGTGTCGTGAGCCACGCCGCCGTCAACTTCGATTTTAAATGCCAACCCCAGTTCCGTGCGCAATTGGGCTAGCCGCCGGATTTTGTCGAGGGAAAAGGGAATAAAGCTCTGCCCGCCGAATCCCGGGTTAACGCTCATGATCAGCACGTGGTGCACCATGGGCAGGATGTCGCGGATCAGCTCCACCCGCGTCGCGGGATTCAGCACCACCCCCGGCTTCATTCCGTGGTCGGCGATGTGCGTCAGCGACCGGTGCAGATGTCGGCAGGCCTCGTAGTGCACGCTCACCCAGTTCGCCCCGGCATCCGCAAAGGCGGGAATAAACTCATCCGGGTTCTCGATCATCAGGTGGCAATCCAAAGGCACCTTGGTCGCCTTGCGCAGGCTCGCTACCACGGGCGGTCCGATGGTGATGTTGGGGACGAAGTGCCCATCCATGACGTCGACGTGGATCACGGTGCCTCCACCGCGCTCCGCCGCCGCAACCTCATCCGCGAGGTGCGCAAAATCCGCGGATAATATGGAGGGCAAAAGTTCAATCATATGTGGGCGGCAGAAGGCTCAATCATCTTTAGACCGGAAGCAGCTGAATCATGTTGCCCGGCCAGTTTATCACCGGGACTCAGCCCCAGCGCAGCGCCTTCGCCCTTCAGAAAGTCTTAGGGCCCGCCGCCCGTTTCCTGTTCTGCCGCAGCGTGCCAGCCGTCGCATTCAACACCCCTGCGATGGTCTGC
Source organism: uncultured Acidobacteriaceae bacterium (assembly GCA_963769345.1). GTDB lineage: Bacteria > Acidobacteriota > Terriglobia > Terriglobales > Acidobacteriaceae > Telmatobacter. The sequence continues at coordinate 49,041 of CAVYLL010000009.1, read as the reverse complement.
GGCAGCACCCCCGTGACCACCGGCAGTTCTTTTCCCGCCTCCATCCGCTTCAGCAGGATGCGCCCCCGGGCCCGCATTGCCGGCGTTCCGCTGCGGCTGAGAACCCGAAGCATCTCCAGAACCTCGGTCAGCATCGACGAGTCCCAGCGCGTCAGCCCGGCCAGCCCATGCATCGCGCTCGTCTTCACGATGGAACTTGTATCGTCGAGCCACGAGCGCAGCACCGCTGCTGCACGGGCCGTTTCGGTCGCAGTCAGCGGTGTTCTGTAAATCAGGAGCGCCAGGTTCCAGCGAAGCTTGTTTTCCCCCGCGTCCAGCATGCGATCCAGCAACGCCCCCTTCCACTGTCTGAGGATCTCAGGACGCCTGGACGAAGCGCGCTCCAGTGCGTCAGCCGCGCGATTCGCAACGCCGGCCTCCTCGTCCCAAAGGCATTCCACCACCTGCCCGGCTCTCTTTGGATTCTTCACAAGCAGCGCAGCGACCTCGCAAGCATGGCCGCAATCGAGCCGCCTACCCGGCGCCAGCATCTCCCGCACCGTTTTCTGCTTTGTCATCGCTGACCGTTGCCCCGCATTTTTCTATGTCCGCACTGGATGCGCCAGCGCCTTTGCTGCCACCCGCCCCACGCCGCGCAGCAGCGCCTTGATAGGCCAGCGGCCTTCCTCGTCCGGGAAGCAGACCTCGCCCTCGCGCTTCACCTCGGGCCGGTAATACCATCGCTTCAGCAGCGCCAGGTGCCCTTGCCGCACCGTCGCAGACGGGACACCCGCATCCTGCTCAAGCTCTGACAGCACAGCCTCCATCCGCGCCTCCAGCATCGTCCGCGGGACCTTTTGCGCGATGAGTGTTTCCATTCCTGCATCCCTGCTCCTTGATCTCTCGTTTTCGATCCCTGATCCCTGTTCCCTGATCCCTGTCTCTTCCGGCACCGGCTCCAGCACCATCGGCTGCGCAAACAACGAACTCGATCCTGATTGCTCGTTCTGTATCCGCATTCCCACCGTCGAGAACGTCACCGGCCCCCTGAGCCTTCCATTGGCGTACATAAAGACGGATACCCCAGCTTCGGGCGCCGAAGACGCAGTTGGCCCCACCGCAGGTGGTTGTAAGATCACCGCCCGCAGCTTGCTCATAGGCTGCACCAGCTCCGGTGCCAGCGCGCGCACCTCCTCCACCTTCTGCACCTGCGCGTGCAATGTGGCAGCATCTTCAAAAGCCAAATTGGCCGAAGCAGCATCTCGCTCTCCGCGCAGCACGACCAACTTGCTCTCGCCTCGCGTAGCCAGAAAATCCTGCACCGCCGCGGCTTCTTCCGCGTAGCGCTCGTCCGTGCAGCCCTTGTAGCAGGGCGCAAGGCACATCTTCATCTCCGAGTACACGCATCCCGGATGGCTCGGGTCAGGATTCAGATCGTCCGTACACCGCCGCAGCAGAAACAGCTTCAGCGCCTCTTCCCCAAAGCGCTCAGCCGCAGCCCGCGAGGCAAACGGCCCATAAGCCCAGTCCGCCTCGCGCTGGCTGGGCTTGTTCGTCACCACGATCCGCGGGTATGCATTGCCGCCCAGATACCGCACAAACGCCGGCGCACGCAGATGCATCCGCTCCAGCACCTTCGCGCCATACACATCTTCCAGCAATGAAAACTGAATCAGCAGTGACTCAAAATCCGACCCGGTCCGCCAAAACGCTATCCGTCGCACACGCCCTGCCAGTTGCAGCCGCCGCGGATGCTTCGCCGAGGGTTGCAGCAGCCGCTCCAGCCTGCCACGCAAATTCGGCGTCCGCCCAATGTAAGGCTCGTCCTTAGCCTCCGCCCCATAAAGAGCAAACACCGCCGGGCTGGTTGGCAACTGGCTCAGCGCTGCCTTAGCGTCCGACGGATCAAACGGAACACTCTGCATCGAGTTTTCGTTCACTTCCACCAACGTCTCGCTCTGCGACGAACCCGCTAACTCGCTAACCTGCTATCGCGCGAAGCGCAGCTAACGTGCTAAATGAATAACCCGCTAACCCCGCTACCCCACGCGCCAACGTGGGCAAACCTCGCTAACACGCGCGCCAGCGCGGCTGACCCTGCTTCTCACGCCCCCGCAATCGTCATCCCGTCAATCCGCACCGTAGGCGCCGCCACCGATCCGCGAAACACCAGGTCGTTCCCGATTGCCGACACGTTCATGAGCATCTCCCCAAGATGTCCCGCAATCGTAATCTCTTCCACCGCGTGCGTCAGCTGTCCGTTCTCAATCCACAGCCCCGCCGCTCCGCGCGAGTAATCGCCCGTCACAATATTGGTGCCGAAACCCATCAGGCTCGTGACGTACAGCCCGGCCTTCACCTCGCCGATAATCTCCTGCGGTGTCTGCGCTCCCGGCTCCAGATAGAGATTTCCGCACCCGATGCCCGGTGCGCCCGCCAGTCCCCGCGAAGCATTGTGCGTCGACTTCATCCCGAGCTTGCGCGCTGCGTACGAGTTCAGCATGTAGTTCCGCAGTACGCCGCCCTCAACAACAACATTCCGTCGCGACGGTAGTCCTTCACCGTCAAACGGTGTGCTGCCGAAGCCCCCCACGCCCGTAGGCAACATCATCGTGCTGTCGTCAATAATGGTCAGAGTCGCCGCGCCAATCTGCTCGCCCAGCTTGCCCGCCAGATACGAAGCATGACGCCAGATCGAATCGCCGGAGACGGCGTCGAACACTGAACCGATCAGCGACCGCGCCACCTCCGGCGCAAACACAATGGGAACCCGCTGGGTGGTTACGCGCCTGGCGCCCAGCCGCCGCAACGTCCGCCGCGCCGCTTCAGCGCCCACGGCCTCAGGGGATTCGAGGTTCACCATTCGCCGTGCACTGCTCCACCACCCATCCCGCTGCATCTGCCCATTCTCATCGCGCGCCAGTGGAGCCGCTGAAACCCCCGCATAGCTCGAGCGATAGCCCCCAACAAATCCCCGCGAGTTGGCCAGAATCTTCCTGCCGGTCGCCGCGTCAAAGCTGCCGCCGTCCGAATTCGTGATGCGCGGGTCCGCGGCCATCGCCGCAGCCTCCGCCCGCCGCGCCCATTCGATCCGCTCCGTTCCCGGCAGAGAGTACACGTCCTCAAAGAAGAGGTGCAGATCATCCTTGATTGAGCCGAATTCCTCCGTCTGAGGCAGCCCGATAAACGGATCCTCCTCCGTCACGCTCGCCAGGGCCACCGCGCCATCGACCAGCTGCCGAATCCCATCCGCCGTCAGATCGCTCGTTGACGCCGATGCCGAGCGCTTGCCCAGAAACACTCGTAGCCCCAGTGCGCGCGACCCCGACTCCTTCAAGGTTTCCACTTGTCCCAGGCGAACATTCACGCTAAACTCGTCCCCCTCACGGACAACCGTTTCAGCATCGCTGGCGCCAGCCTTCATGGCCAGCTTCACTACATCGGTTGCAAGGGATTCGAGATCAACGGCGGCGACATCGTGCGTTTGAACAGCTTCCGGCATGGGTCAACCTTAACAAACCCGCGCACTCCGGCGCATCCGCGCGCGCCCGCTCAAGGCAGACGGCCATCACGCCTCGCGCCCGTTCAATTTGCTATCGTGATTGAGTTCCCCCAAGAGGTACCATGATGTCGCGACATATCCTTCTGCTCTCCATCTACCTCGTTGTTTTCATAGGTCTTCCGGCTCTCGCACAAAAAGCCGCACTCGATCCGGCCCTGCTCAAAAAAGCGAACGCCGGCGACGAGAAGGCTCAATTGGCAGTGGGAGAGGCCTACGCTTCCGGCATTGCCGTCGTGCAGGACTACACCAAAGCCGTTTCATGGCTCCAGAAAGCCGCCGACAAGGGACTGGCCCAGGCTCAATTCGACTTGGGGACTCTCTATGAAGCCGGCAACGGTGTTCCGCAGGACGATACGAAGGCCGCGTCGTGGTATCAAAGGGCTGCAGAGCAGGGCTTTGCTCCGGCCGAATTGCACCTTGGCCTGCTCTACGACCATGGCAACGGAGTTACACAGGATCATGCCGAAGCGGCAGGATGGTATCGCAAAGCCGCACTCCAGAAGGTTCCCGAAGCCGAATACAACCTCGGCACTCTCTATGAGCGCGGCATCGGCGTCCCACAGGATTACGCTCAGGCTGCCGATCTCTACCGCCGCGCCGCCGAGCAGGGAAACGCCTCCGCCCAGTTCAACCTCGCTCTACTCTACGACAACGGCACCGGACTCGAAAAGGACTACGCCCAGGCCGCAGCGTGGTACACCAAGGCCGCCGAGCAGGGAGTTTCCCGCGCCCAGTTCAACCTCGGCTCAATGTATGCGAATGGCCAGGGAGTTCCAGTCAATCTCGTTGAGTCCTACGTATGGCTAGACCTCGCCGCCAAAACCTGGAACGGCAAACACCAGGAAGAAGCAACGCAAGCACGCGACCTCGTTGCCCAGCACCTCAGCCCAACTGACTTGGCCGCAGCCCAGGACCGCGCCGCAAAGTGGCTAGCCGCCCACCAGAAGTAGGAGTTCTCCACCAAAATGGAATAGGGAAAAATAGACGCGTGTCAGAGGAACTTGATCCCCGCAATGCACTGTCATCCTGACGCGGAGCGGAAGGATCTGTGGTTGCTTTTTTCAGGCCAGTAGCATGGTGCGGTATCTGATTTCAGCCCCCGGTCTGTTCGAAAGCCCCTACCGCCCCGTCCCACCCACCGTCATCTTGTCCAGCTTGATCGTCGGCATTCCCACGCCCACCGGCACGCTTTGTCCATCCTTGCCGCAGGTCCCGATGCCTTCATCCAGCTTCAGATCGTTGCCGACCATCGACACGTACTTCAGCGCCTCCGGCCCATTCCCAATCAGCGTCGCGTCCTTCACCGGTGCCGTGATCTTGCCGTCTTCAATCAGGTAAGCCTCTGACGCCGAAAACACAAACTTCCCGTTCGTAATATCCACCTGCCCACCACCAAAGTTCACCGCGTACAAGCCCCGCTTCACCGACCGCAGAATATCCTCAGGAGCGTCGTCTCCGGCCAGCATGTAGGTATTCGTCATCCGCGGCATCGGAATGCAGTGGTAGCTCTCCCGCCGCCCCGAGCCTGTATTCGCCGTTCCCGTCAGCCGCGCTGAGAGCTTGTCCGTCAAATAGCCTTTCAGAATCCCACCCTCAATCAGCACCGTCTCCTGTGTCGGCGATCCCTCGTCGTCCACGTTCAGCGACCCGCGCCGCCCGGCCATCGTGCCGTTATCCACCACCGTGACTTTCGAACTGGCTACCGACCGCCCAATCAGACCCGTAAACGCCGAAGTCCCCTTGCGATTGAAATCGGCCTCAAGCCCGTGTCCCACAGCCTCGTGCAGCAGAACTCCCGGCCATCCCGGCCCCAACACCACCTGCATCTCGCCGGCCGGCGCCGGCACTGCGCCAAGCTGTAAAACAGCTCCCCTTGCCGCCTCCTGCGCCAGGTGCTCCGGACTCTTCGAACCCACAAACTGCTCCAGCCCGGATCTTCCACCCCCGCCCGCCGATCCCTTGGTCGTCGTCGGACCATCCTTCGCGATCACGAAGACATTCAACCTGCAAAGCGGCTGTGTATCGCTGGCAAACGCACCATCCGAACCCGCAATCAGGATCCGTCTCAGTTCCTCGCTGTATCCCGCCCGCACCTGCACAATCCGCGGATCGTACGCCCGCGCCGCCCGGTCGGCCCGCAAGATCAGTTCGAGCCGCGCCGCCAGGTCCAGGTCGAACCCGCCCAGCGGTACCGGATACAAATCCGCTCCCGCCGTCTCCGTAAATCCCTGCACCAGCTGCTTCGCCGGCCCCGACGCAATCAGCGCCGCCGTTCGCGCCGCATGCAGCAGTCGCTCCGGGATCAGATTGTCGGTGTAGGCATATCCTGTCCGCTCGCCTGAAAGCACGCGAATCCCGCACCCCGCGCTCGTTCCCGTGCTGGCCGACTTCACAATCTGCTCATCCACTCCCAGCGACGTCGAAGTCACCGACTCGAAGTAGAGATCGGCATAATCGCCGCCGGCCGTGAGGGCCTCGCCCAGGCAGCGTTCAAGCAGCCGTTCGGTGATTCCAAATTTCTCAAAAAAGTAACGTCTATGACTAGGCTGAGGGGAAGTGACAGGCTGGCTCATCGTTGGATGTAGTTTACGCCTCCTGGCCGTGGACCGCATTCCGGCACAAACCGTTTCCTTGCTTGATTCACGGGCGAGTCTCAATTGTTTCCACAAACATCTTCATGCTAAATTTCCCCCATGAAGAAAATCCTTGTTGCCGTGCTTCTGGTCCTGGTGTTCGCCGCCCCGGTGTTCGCTTCGACTACGCATCATCACCATCACCGTCATCACCACCACCACAAGGCCTAGTTCTAATTGGATTAAGCGCTTTGAATGGGTGCCTCTGGCTCACGTACACCACAAGACTGACACGCGAGCGGGTTTCAGTCTGTGTCAGAACGGTTTTCGTCGCTGACTTGCTAACTCGCTTGATCGAGAAGCGATCGCTAACTTGCTGTAGTTGTCAAAAGAACTGATCCACCGGCTCGATGGCCGCAGGTTTTCGCGTAAGTAAGCGGAACCATTGGCCTCTATACTGCGGTGGGGAGTTCCGCTGAACGGGGGATTCGCGTGCCAATCCCCGCCCAGCCTTCCAATCGCCCCATTACTCCTCTTGGACCAGTGACTTCGGGTACTATCGCTGGCCCCATTCTCGTGCTACATTCCTGCCATGAGGAAATTTGCGGTCGCCGCGCTGTTGCTGATCACCTGTGCCGCTCCGGCCTTTGCCGTTTGGCCTTTTCACAAAAAGCCGCGGAAGGATCCACGCTTTGCAGAGCATCCCAAGACGCAGCATCAGCAGAATCAGAATTACAAGAATGCGCCGAAACATAAGATGCCGAAGCATCCAGTAACATCAACAAGTAAATAGGTCCACATCGCGGAGTGCGGAATCGTCACCGCCCCGCGAATTCCTCAGGTTGTTGCGCAATGTCAGAATTGGAAGATCTTCGCTACCCGATCGGCCGCTTCACGGCCCCATCTTCTTCTGAACCCGCCGCCCGCGCAGAACAAATCTCCATCCTCCGCCTGCTTCCATCCACCCTCCAGACCGCGGTCACCGGACTCAACAGCACGCAACTCGACACCCCTTACCGCGATGGCGGCTGGACGGTCCGCCAACTCGTGCACCACATTGCCGACAGCCATGCCAACGCCTACGTGCGTACCAAACTCGCCCTCACCGAAGACTGGCCCACTATCAAACCCTATGACGAAGCTGCCTGGGCTCGCCTCGCTGACAGCCATCTCCCCATCGATAGCTCACTCGCGATGATTGCCGCTCTGCACGAGCGCTGGGTGGCGCTGCTCGAGTCCCTCCCCAACGCGGACTTCCAGCGAGGCTACAACCATCCGGAGAACGGCCGCCAGGATCTCGCCACCGTGCTCGCAATCTACGCATGGCACTCGCGCCATCACACCGCGCACATTACCAAGTTGCGCTCGCGGCAGAACTGGTAGTCTCCGCGTGCCCTCAGCAGTCGACGCGCCATCCGCTGCCAAACTCGCCGAAGTCCTCGAAGATTACCTCGCCGCCCATCCCGCCGCAGCCCTCCTTGAAGATGGCCGAGTTCTATTTGACATGCGCCTCGCTCGCTACTCCGCAACCGAGTCTCACGGCCGCTGTCTATTTCAGCTTTGGAGCGAAGAGCGCAACCTGGTGCGAACTGTGGTCGAAATTCAGCCACGCGCGCAATGCCTGCGCGTCATGACGCGCCGCATGGGCGCGCCGAAGCCTCAGGCCCTCGAACTCGTCCCCACCAGCGATCGACGCACCCCCACCGCCCGCGACTCCGCACGCCGTAACTACCAGCGCCTGCTTGAGCGCGCCCTCCGTCGCGCCTTCATCGGCTCCAAAGTCGACGGCCTCCGTTCCGCAATGGATTTGGAGCACAGCTTCGGCCCCGCGTATATTCGCGGCCGCTTGCTCCGCGGAACCGCGGCCGAAGCCATCATCGGCGTCAGCGAAGCAGAATCCACCTCAACCATCGACGGCATCCTCACCCTCGGCATCCTCTGGCTCGATCACTGCCGTCAGAAAGCCGAAGCCCGCCGCCACTTCGGCGGACTCAAAGTCATCGTCCCCAAAAATGCGTTCCGCACCTCCGCAGAGCGCATCGCCTGGCTCAACCACGCTGCCGCCGACTTTCAGCTATTCACGCTCGATGAACGCAGCGAGGAACTGGAACCCGTCGACTTTCGCGACAGCGGCAACCAGACCGCGCGCCTCATGCATGCATTCTCGCCCTCGGCTGTGCTCGAACGCTGCCAGTCCGGCATTGACAAAATCCTGGCACTCCTGCCGCCAGATGCCAAAGCCCGTGTCGAAATTCGTCCGCGCTCCGCCGCCGACGTTGGACTGATGCTGCACGGCCTTGAGTTTGCCCGCGTTCGCCACGGCGCCGCATCGCACTCGTTTTCGCAGCAACAACAGATCACCTTCGGCGCCGGAGCCAACGAAACTCCACTGACCGAAGAAACCGAGGACCTGTGCCGTGAGCTGTGCGCACGCCTCTTCCTCAGCCGACATCGCGACGGCGCGCATAAAGATCCACTTTTCCGCATGCAGCCCGAACGTTGGCTCGAATCCGAATTCCGCGCCGGCCTCGGCGACCTGCTCCCTTCGCTTCGCGGCGATCAGCTCTACTCGCAGGTCCCCGCTCTCTCATCCGGCGATCGCGGCATGCTCGACCTACTTACGCTCGATAGCAACAACCGCCTCGTCGTCATCGAACTCAAAGCCGACGAAGATCTGCATCTTCCGCTGCAGGCCCTCGACTACTGGATTCGCGTCCGCGCCCTCAATGCAGATCGTCAGCGCACCGCCGGCCGCGATCGCCCACTTTCCGCATTCGAGCGTGAAGGCTACTTCCCGGGATCGGAAGTCTCGCCCCTTGCGCCGCGCCTGCTTCTCGCCGCACCCGCCCTGCGCATCCATCCCGCCAATCTTCCGGTCCTGCGCTATCTCTCTCCCGAAGTCGACTGGGAACTAATAGCCCTAAGCGAACATTGGCGCCAGCAATTGCAAATCGTCTTCCGCAAACACCCCACCGACGCGAAAACCTAGAAATCCTCCCGAGGGAGGATCCGAAAATAGCCCAGGCCGAAGCGAAGCGGAGTCCTGGGATCGTCATTCAGAACTAGATCCATCCGTCGCGGAGGGACGACGCGACGCCTGTCTCGATGCCACACGCACGCGTTTGTCTCTCAACGAAAACGCGCTGCTATTTCACGCCGACCCCCGCCGTGCAAGCACACTCCTCAAGATCGCCCAACAACGCATCCACCCGCTTCAAATCCGTATCCCACGCGAACATGATCCGCGCCGCCCCGCCAATAAACGTGTAGAACCTCCACCCACGCCCGCGCAGGCTCTCCAGAATCTCATCCGAAGCATTCAAGAACACCGTGTTCGCATCCACGGCTGACACCACGGTCACATTCCCAATTCGCGCCACTCGCTCCGCAAAATACCGGGCACACTTGTTCGCATGCTTGGCATTCGCCAGCCACGCACCGCTCTCCAGCATTCCCACCCACGGAGCCGCAAGAAACCGCATCTTCGATGCCAGTTGCCCCGCCTGTTTGCAGCGATAATCAAAATCCGTCGCCAGCCCCTTGTCGAAAAACAACACTGCTTCGCCCACTGCCATGCCATTCTTCGTCCCGCCAAAGCACAGCACATCGACGCCGCTCTTCCAAGTCAGCTCAGCCGGCGAACATCCCAGGCTCGCGCATGCATTCGCAAACCGCGCTCCATCCATGTGCATCAGAAGCCCATGCTCTTTGCATGCCGCCGAAATCGCCTTCACTTCATCCACGGTGTACACCCGACCCGTCTCAGTCGGCTCCGTAATCGTCACCACCCGCGGCTTGGGATAGTGAATGTCCTGCCGCTTCGTCGCCAGCTCATGAATCGATGCCGGCGTCAGCTTTCCATCCACGCCCTGCGCCACCAGCAGCTTCGATCCGTTCGAGAAAAACTCCGGCGCGCCACACTCATCCGTCTCCACGTGCGACGCATCGCAGCAGATCACACCGTGATACGACTGGCACAGCGAAGCCAGGGCCAGCGAGTTCGCCGCCGTCCCGTTGAAAACGAAGAACACTTCGCACTCGGCTTCAAACAGCTCGCGAAATGCATTCGCCGCCCGTCCCGTCCACACGTCATCGCCATACGCCGTCGCATGCCCGCGGTTCGCCCGATCCATCGCGGCCCAGGCCTCCGGGCAGATCCCCGCATAGTTGTCACTCGCAAACTGCTGCCCCAGATCGTCAATCTCTCTAGTCATCTTCCTATTCCTAATCCCTAGTATCTGACCCCTGTTTCCACAATTCTGAATGATAAGGGCCAATCGACCTGGCCAGTTCCACACTGAGATCCAGCCATTCCTGATCCGCCCTGAAATGCGGCCTTACTCTTCCGAATTGCCCGTCGGAAGATTTGCAATTCCGTACCGGCTTTTCCTCTGCAATTATTTGTCGCACCTCATCTCGCGAAGTGATATAAATCACATAATTCCTGAAGAGAGTGCGGGAGAATCGATTTATTCCGCAAGAGCAGATTGCTCAGTTCCCGAGGGGTGCATGCTTCTGGCGTGTACCCCGCGGGTGGGGGATTTCAACCGTGCCTCGTCAAGCTGTATATGAGTTCCGTGCCCAGTCAGTTCGAGCCGCCGTCGCCTCTTCCAAAGCTTACTTCGTGCCCGCAAGTGTAGTGTCGATCTGCGACTCTCCGGCATTCTCAAAGACATCCGAGGATCGAATGGTCGAGTTGAACTCCGACGGGCTCGAGTGTGCCCGCGGCGTCCGCACTGCCTTTCTTTTCGAAGCCGGCATGGCTTTGCTGGCTTACGGAATCTGGCACATCTGGCACCTCGCCCGCTAAGAGCTGTTCTGGGGTAGCTGGTGTGAGTCCGAGCTACTTCCAACACCAAGCGGTGTCATTCTGAGCGAGAGGGGCCCCCGAACGTTTCAGAGCCCCTAAAGAGCACCAGTGCTCTTTGGGGCAGGTTCGGGGATGGTGAGCGAAGAATCTGCTTTTGCTTTTCGAATTCACCACACGGAGTAAGAGGCGCCGGCCTATTTCTTCAGCGGTTTTCGCGCGAAGTAGTACAGCGCATAGGCCAGCATCGCAAACCCCAGCACTGAAACCCACATGTGATCCAGTATCGTCCCGCGCGGGAAATTCAGAATGTCGCGGTTGTCCATATACGTCGCTTCCACAGCCTTCAGCGCCACGCCAATCAGCCCTGCAATTCCACCCGCCGCAATCAATCCTGAAGCGAACAGCGATCCCGACGAAATATCGCTCTCCGCCTCCCCCTCGCCCGAGCGCGCGGCCACTCGATCCACCAGCCACCGCACCACGCCCCCCACAAAGATCGGCAAAGTGGTTCCGATCGGCAGATAGGCTCCCACTGCAAACGTCAGCGAGCGAATCCCCAGCAACTCCACCGCAATCACCAGCGAAACGCCCAGCAGCACTAATCCCCACGGCAGTTTCCGGCTCAGGATTCCGTTGATTACCGTCGCCATCAGCCGCGCCTGCGGCGCCGGTGCTGCGGGACTTCCGATCCCCTGCATCCAGTACACTTCAATCCGTCCTGTCGCCGGAGAGTAGAGATACTTCCCGTCCTGCAGTTCCGTCGATCCGATGGCATTCAACACCACGTACTCCGAAGCCATGTGCGTGGTAGCCGTTTTGTCCTCCGCCACCACGCGGATCTGCGGCGGCAGGTGCTTCGCGTCAGATTGAACCGAAACACCCGGATGCGACGCATTGATGTCCCAAGTCTGTGCCGCTGCGTGAAATTCCTGCAGCCCTGTGTTCATCAGGTTCAGCGTCACGCCAATCACCAGCGTCGAGACCACAACCCCAATCATCAGCGCAACCTGCTGCGCTCGCGGAGTCGCCCCGATAATGTATCCCGTCTTCAAATCCTGCGAAGTGTCTCCCGAATTCGAAGCCGCAATACACACCACGCCGCCGATCGTAATCGCCAGCGCCCCAAATGCCGGCGCCGTCCACCCCTGCACCAGAAAGACCGCCGTCGTTGCCATCAATGTCGCAATCGTCATGCCCGACACCGGACTCGCCGACGACCCCACCAGCCCCACAATCCTCGAACTCACCGTCACAAATAAAAATCCAAATACCACCACCAGCAGCGAAGCTGACAGGTTTGCCGCCCATCCCACAAACGCTCCCGGCACCGGCTTGAATTCGAGAAACAGGAACATGCACGCCACAATCAACAGCGATCCAATAATCACCACGGTCATGGGAAGATCGTTCTCGGTGCGGATCGGTTTTGCTTCCACCTTCTCGGCGCCGGGCTTCATATTCTTCAGCCCCATTGCAAGCGCGCCCCAGATGGTGGGCAGCGTCTTCATCAACGTAATCAGTCCCGCTGCTGCCACTGCTCCCGCGCCCATCGGCTTGATGTAGCTGGCCCACAGATCGCTCGGTCCCATCTGCGCAATCGGTATCTGGCCCGGGTACACCGGGTGCGGCAGTTCCTTTCCGAAGAAGTAAATCAGTGGCATCACCACCAGCCACGAAAAAACGCCACCCGCAAAAATCACGCCTGCCACGCGCGATCCGATGATGTAGCCCACACCCAGATACTCCGAAGTCGCGTCAGCATTGATCGAGGCGCCCTTCAGCACATGCTGCGGCCCAAAGTCCGGCCGGAACTCCGGCGAGCTCGGCCACGCGCGGAAGAGGTTTCCATTCTGGAAAAACGTGTAGATACCGCCGAGACCCAGCCCCAGAAAAACCCGGCTGGCCAGCGATCCGCCCTTCTCTCCGGCAATCAGCACATCGGCGCATGCCGTTCCCTCAGGGTAGGGAAGCACGCCATGCTCCTTCACAATCAGTTGCCGCCGCAGCGGAATCATGAACAGCACGCCCAGCCATCCACCGATCAGCGCCAGCATGAAGATCCGCGAGTACTCCAGATCAAAGCCCAGAAACACCAGCGCGGGCAGCGTAAAGATAACCCCCGAAGCAATCGACTGTCCCGCATTCCCCGTCGTCTGGACAATATTGTTCTCAAGAATCGACGCCCGCCCAAACGCGCGCAGAATGCTGATCGAAAGCACCGAGATCGGAATCGAAGCTGCAACAGTCAGTCCGGCACGCAGGCCAACATACACCGTCACTGCCCCAAAGATGATTCCAAAGATGGAGCCCAATACCAGCGCGCGCACCGTAAACTCCGGCGGGTTCTGATCTGGCGAAACAAAAGGTTGAAAATCGGCCACGGATTCCCTCCAACAGAATGCAGACGAACAACGTGATTTCCCTGAAGGGACGAGTTTACGTCATTCCGTCTAATTTCTCTGTGCTCTGCCCCTGATCCACCGCAACCCGACCTCCTCCATTCCTTCCCGCACACGGTCGCAAAAAGCGGCGTTTTGAATGGGAGGGGCTTTCTCAGCTGCCGAAAAACTCGGGGTCGTTGTAGACGGAGGGAGCGTGGGGCTCCAGCCCCACGAATCACCATAACAACAGTGGGCTTTAGCCCCGGCGACTTCATTGCATCCTGCGTAATTGCGTCTCCATGTCGCGCATGCCTCCCAGGTAACAGGTAACCCGGTGCATCCCGATTACTGCCGATGTAACCACCTGCCCCGGATCGCTCGCGGAATTCTGTAGACACAGATTCAACACTTGTCTGAGAATGCATCAACCCCGGGGAACCGCCCAAACCGGAAGAATCCCCATTCCCCGCTTCAAGGAGAACCTGTGATCCAAAAATCAGGGAAATTCCTGCCCATCTTCGTAGCGTTGCTCGTCTGCGCGGCAACCTGCGTGGCTCAGTCTGTCATGACCCACCATGTACGAAACGTGGTCAACAACGGCCAAGCCCAGGCTAACGGCCGCCTCCCCGGCAACCAGGTATTGCAGCTTGACCTGGTTCTGCCCCTGCGCGACCCCGCCGGGCTCAAGGCGTTCCTCGCCGACGTCTATGACTCGAAGAGTCCGAATTACCGCCAGTTCCTCACACCGGCGGAGTTCACCGCCCGTTTCGGACCCACCGCCAACGACTACGACACCGTTCTCCGCTTCGCCCGCTCCTACGGATTTGAGGTTGTAGGCGGCTCTCGCGATGGCATGCTCGTCCAGGTCAAGGGCACCGTGTCCAACATCGAAGCAGCATTCCATGTGAACATGCGCACCTATCAGCACCCGACCGAAAATCGCGCCTTCTACTCGCCCGATCGCGAGCCCACCGCCGACCTGCCCTTCAGGCTTTGGCACGTCTCCGGCCTCGACAACTACTCCAGCCCCAAGCCGTTGTACGTCAAAAAGAGCGATTTCGCCGCGGCCCACGGCATCGAAGCTGAGAACGTCGTATCCCATGCCACTACTGGCTCCGGCCCATCGGCCTCGTTCCTCGGTAGCGACATGCGCGCCGCCTACTACGGCGGAGCCGCTCTTACCGGCGCCGGTCAGAACCTCGGTCTGTTTGAATTCGAAGGCACGAACCTCGCCGACCTCACCACATACTTCAAAAACGTGGGCCAGACCAACAATGTGCCCGTCACCCTGGTGTCAACCGATGGCACCAGCACTGGCTGCTCCGCACCGCGTTGCGACGACACTGAGCAGACACTCGACATGACCCAGGCCCTCGGCATGGCCCCCGGTCTCGCCAGCCTGGTGGTCTACATCGGATCCACCGACACCTCCATCATCAGCGCCATGACCACCCACAGCCCTCTGCCCACCACCATCGGCTGTTCGTGGGGCTGGACGCCTGCCGATCCCAGCACTCTTGACCCCTACTTCCAGAAGATGGCCGCACAAGGCCAGAACTTCTTCGCCGCCTCCGGCGACAGCTCCACCTGGTCCGCCAGAAATGAAGCGTGGCCTGCCGATGACGCCTACGTCGTCTCTGTTGGCGGCACTGATCTCGTCACCTCAAGCGCCGCGGGCCCCTGGGCTTCGGAAACCGCATGGGTCGACAGCGGCGGCGGCATCAGCCCCGACAGCATTAAGATCCCTTCGTGGCAAACCGCGGCCATCAACTCCAGCAATAAGGGATCGACCACGCTTCGCAATGGACCGGACGTCTCCGCCAATGCGAACTTCACCTTCTACGTTTGCGCCGACCAAACCGCTTGCACTGCCAACGAGTACGGCGGCACCAGCTTTGCCGCGCCCATGTGGGCCGGCTTCATCGCCCTCGTCAACCAGCAACTCAAAGCCAGCGGACAATCAACGATCGGGTTCATAAATCCGACCATCTACTCGCAAAATGCCAATGCCGGCACCTACGCCGCTGACTTCCACGACATCAAGAGCGGCACTTCCGGAAGCTTTTCTGCAGTCGCCGGCTACGATCTCGTCACCGGTTGGGGCAGCCCCGCCGCTGGCCTGATTACCGCGCTCAGCGGTCCCGCGCCTGCCGGCTTCAGCATCTCCGCATCTCCGACGTCGGTCTCTGTCAACACCGGTAGCAACGGATCCACCACCATCAATAGCGCCGCGACAGGCGGCTTCACCGGCTCCATCACGCTGTCGGCTACGGGTCAACCCTCCGGCGTCACGGTCGGATTCACCACGAATCCGATCTCCGCCGGAAACAGTACCAGCATGACGGTCGCGGTTGCGTCTGGTACCGCCCCTGGCACCTATCCGATCACGGTTACAGGTACCTCCGGCAGCATGGTTGAAACCACAACCGTCACGCTTACCGTGGCCGGCGCTACCCCCAACTTCACCATCAGCGCATCGCCTGCGTCGATTTCCGTCTCGCCCTCAGGCACCGGAAAGGTCACCATCACCACAGCAGTTAGCGGAGGGTTCAGCTCTGCCATTGCCCTGTCTGGCACTGTCACGGGCTCAAGGGTTACGGTCAATTTCAGCCCGACATCGATTACCGGCGCTGGAACCTCGACCATGACCATCACCGTTAACCGCCGAGCCGCAACCGGCTCACGCACCATCACCATCAAAGGCACCGGCGGCGGGCTAACACACACCGCAACCGTTGGGCTGACTATTCCGTAGTCTCAACCACGCCAACAACGAAAAGCCCGGACCATCCAGGTCCGGGCTTTTCATTTGTTCCGATAGCTCGGTGCCCAATGTCTCGCTTCTGAGACATGGGATAGCACCTTGTGTCCGAGATCTCGATCTTGAGACTTGGGATAAACCCAAATTCATGCGCCGTTCTAAGTTCCGATGGCTTAAGAGGGAAACCTAAGTGCAACCGAATTATCGGCTTTCGCATCTACCCTTGATCGTGACACTTAGAGTTCGAAAGGAAGATATCTATGCTTACAAGGAAGATTAGTCTCTCCCTATTTGCAGCAGCACTATCGATCACCTGCCTCACCACCGGATGCACGGTTCACGCCGGATACTACAACGATCCGTATTATCACGACCATCACCTGGTAAACGGCGAGGTTGTCTATTACGGCCAATGGGAACATGACAATCACCGGGAACATGTGGATCTGGAGAAACGCAACAAAAAGGAACAGAAAGAATATTGGGACTGGCGACACAAACAAGATCACCACTAAACAACAAGCGACTCGAAGCTTCATTCTTCTCCGGGACTCTGTAACAGCTATCGCGTGCGAGTCGCGGTTTGAATACGGGGCAGCCTGGTCGACATCTCCTCGTCGGCTATACTGCTCCGCAACTTTGTCATCAATCTCCCCGTCCAGCCACTTGGCACACCCCGCCTCCAGCGCGTAGCGTAGGGTGCAAGCAATTTCACGGGGTAGCAATGCAATCGAGTCTCACTGAAAAGCAGACGACAGTCACCAATCCGGCCCTTGCTCAAAATCCCGCCGTCGTGGGCAATCCCGTCAAACGCATCCTTGCGCTCGACGTCGTCCGCGGCATCACCATCGCCTTCATGATCATGGTCAACAACAACGGCGGTCCCGGCTCATGGCGCTTCATGAACCACGCCAACTGGAACGGCCTCACCCCCACCGACCTCGTCTTTCCCACCTTCGTCTTCATCGTCGGAGTCTCGGTCGTCTTCGCCTTCGACGCGCGTCTCGCCAAAGGTGCGCCACGCGCTCAACTTGCGAAGCACACCATCATCCGCGCCATCGTTCTCATTCTCTTCGGCATCATCGTCAACAGCTTTCCGTTCTTCGAACTCGTTCACATGCGCTTCTACGGCGTACTGCAGCGGATCGGCGTCTGCTATCTCGTCGTCGGTCTCTTTTATCTCTGGGACAAGCGTGCTTCCACCAAGTGGATCGCTCTCGCCGCCTGTCTCGTCGGCTACTGGGTTCTCGTCCGCTGGGTTCCCATCCCCGGCATCGGCACCCCCGGTCGCGACGTTCCGTTCATGGACATGTCCCAGAACCTCGTCTCCTGGATCGACCGCGCTCTTTTCCCGCATCATCTCTATCTCTATTCGCCCGATCACAATGTCCGCGATCCCGAAGGCCTCCTCAGCGATCTCCCCGCCGTCGGCACCGCCCTCATGGGAGTCCTCGCCGGCCTATGGCTGCGTACCACGCGGTCCACTTCTATAAAGACCGCTGGCCTCGCAATCGCCTCGCTCTGCAGTCTCGCGGCCGGCTATCTCTGGTCCCTCGAGTTCCCGCTGAATAAAAATATGTGGACAAGTTCCTTCGTCCTCGTTGCCGGAGGCTACTCGCTCGCGCTCCTCGCCTTCGCTCACTTCACCATCGAACAGATGGGCTGGCGCAAAGGCTGGACGTGGCCGTGGCTCGTCTTCGGCTCCAATGCCATCGTCGCCTACATGTTCAGCGAACTCACCCCCGGCATCCTCGACATGATCAAGGTCCCGTACGGCCCCACATCGCATGTCAACTTGAACGCATGGACATTCCTCCACGTCTTTGCCCACATCCCCAGTCCGCACTGGGCCGCATTCGCTTACTCCGTCTCTTTTACAGCCTTTTGCTTTGTTCCGGTCTGGATCCTTTACAGGAAGAAAATCTTCCTCAAGGTCTAGAACGCACTGGATTGGTTTTGAAAGGCACGGCTTGGGGTATCCTCGCTGGGTCGCGCGCCACTGGCTTACTCTGGTCTGCATGAATAAGCGCTCAGTGAGGGCAAGAAGTGAAAGGGCACGGCTTCAGCCGTGCCGGCAGCAGCGCTTTTCCCGATGGGGCTTCAGCCCCTGAGGGATGTCATCAGCCGAGTCAAGAGTGATTTCTGCAACCTGTCACTTCAAACAGCCCTGTGTTACTCCTGGTGACCAGCGTGCCTCACATAAAAGTGTTATCTCCGCTATTCATCGGATAACAACAGGGGTATGCTAGCCGTCTATCTGCTCTAACAGGCAACAAAGCCTGGGTAAGCAGATTACCCACCCGGCCAGCCGTTATCTGCCTCACAGCCGGATCGCCGAAGCCCCCGTTCCACCCTTCGGCTTGGAGGTCGCGCATGCGTGTTCCCGAGAATCCCACCACGAGTCGTGTCTCCGGCCCAACCCCATTACCCAGGTGGCGAATCGCATGGATCATCGGCGAACTCCTCATCGGTTACTGCCTCATTCTTGCCGTGATTTGGACTCCGCGTCCCCTCCAGCACTGGCTCTACTACATCGCCCTCGGATGGTTCATCGTCTCCATCATCCTTTCCTTCGAGGGATGGAAGGCCATGGGCTGCTCGCTTGCCGGATTCTGGCGCTCTTCCTGGGTTGTCGGCGTCGCCCTCTTCATCGCCGCGGTCGCAACCTTCTTCGCCAGCAGCATGCACACGCTCCATCACCCCGGTGGACCCGTTCAGTGGCTTCAGGCCTTCGCCGGCTACGCACTCTGGGCCCTTACGCAGCAATTGCTTCTGCAGGGATACTTCCTCGCTCGTCTCCTGCGCATCGTCCCCAACGCAAACTTCGCCGCGATCATCATCGCCAGCGTATTCGCGCTCGCCCACCTGCCCAATCCAATCCTCACGCCCCTGACGTTGATCTGGGGAATTACCGCCTGCCTCGTCTTCGTCCGTTCGCGCAACGTTTATCCGCTGGCCATCGCCCACGCCATCTTCGGCGTCTGCGTAGCCGTCACCATTCCCGCTTCCCTGCTGCACAACATGCGTGTCGGCCTCGGCTACATCAGGTACCGCCCGCAACCACTTCACCTCAGCCAGAGTGACCACGTCGTGTCCACCGACGCGTGGGCAATCGACGAGGCTCCCACGCGCCGCTGGGCACGCCAGGCCCGTCCGTAGAACACGCCCGCAATCGCCGCCATCAGCACGTAACGCCAATTGAAATTCCCGCTGAAATTCACGACCCGCTTATTCCAGTGCGCAAGCCCGAAGATCACCGGCGTCAGAAGCAGCGCGCCTGTCCGTCCCATCCGCCGCTCCAGCAGATTCTGCACCCACCCGCGAAAGAACAACTCCTCCGGAATCGCAATAAACAAAAACGTAAAGACAAATGCCCCCACCGCCCTCAGCGGCGAAGGCAAAATCCCATGCACATGCAGAAAACCCAGCCACAGACCTAGCGGAATCGCGATCAACGCATAGAGGCAATATTCGCCCAACCCCCTGCGAAGATCCTTCAGCGTCAACCGCAAGTCAAATCCGACACCCTCCAGCCTCCGCACCACCAGGAACCCGAAGATGCTCGCATCCAGCAGCAGAATCTTTCCCAGCGCTGTCAACCCCTGCGGCCATGCCGGCTCCAGCCAGCGCAGATCCACCGCCAGCCCCAGCACCAGCAGCACCACAAAATCCCGCCAGTTCCCGCGCTGTCCTTCGTCCTCGCCCCGCGCCTGCTCCAGCAGAAACGCAATCCCCACCGGCGCCAGCGCATAAACCGCCAGCCATCCCCACCTGAAAACCCCAGACGATAGCGCCGTCAGCGCATACGGCACACAGAACAGTACCGGCGCCAACACCCGCAAACTGCGCGGAAGCCATCTCCCCAGCCTGTCAACAGACGCAGGACAAAACCCCGCCGCCAGCATCGGCGCCAACAGCAGAATCGCCGCCACCAACACGCCCGGCCGCAAAATATCAGCCACATTCATCTATTGAGCAACTCCGATTATGCGGGTCTTGCATCGGGGCATGACTTCACAGCTTGCTGAAAACCCAATTCGGGCTCGAGTTTGTGAGGCATGCCTTCACGGCTTGCTGAAAACTCAACAAACCTGCTGTTTTGTAACAAGGGCATGGCTTCACAGCTTGCTGAAAACCCAATTCGGGCCCGAGTTTGTAAGGCATGCCTTTACGGCTTGCTGAAAACTCAACAAACCCGCTGTTTTGTAACAAGGGCATGGCTTCAGCCAGGCCGCAAATGCAACAAAATGAGTGCTGGGCTTTAGCCCCTGAGGGATGCTGGCTCTGCCCATACGCACGTTTTCACCAAACTGGTTAGTCATGCCGAAAACCCGCAAATAGAATGTTGGGCTTCAGCCCCGGAGTTGACTCTTCACTCCCAACAAACAACAGCCTCATTGAACCTGCGCAACTGCCGTGACCTTCACCGGCCGAAACAGCCAAGTCAGCAGCAGTGTAAACAGAAGCCCGCCCACGGTGAACTTCAACCACACCGGCGCGTGCGAAGGCGAGAAGAATCCCTCCAGGCATCCCGCAACCACCAGCATCGGAATCACCCCCGCCACCAGCTGCGTCGCCTCAATGCCGCCCTTCGCCACCGACTCCTTCCAGCGATATCCGCCCGGAAACAGCATTGCGCGCCCGATGCGAAAACCCGCTGCCCCCGCGATGATGATCGCTGGCAGCTCCAGCGATCCATGGGGCGCAATAAAGCTCCACAGCGCCAGCGACATGCTGTACTGGTGACAGGCCGCGCCGATTACCCCCAGCATCATGCCATTGTTCAACAGAAGAACGAATGTGCCCACCCCAAACAGGATGCCCCCCGCAAACGCCAGAAAACTCACCGAGAGATTGTTGGTCATGATGTGGCTTGTCTCTTTCGGCGCCACGCTCACAATGGAGTCCGTCCACATCTTGTGCTGCTCCATGGTCGCGATCATCGTCGGGCCCACGTAGTGCCGCATAAACTCCGGCCGCGCCATCGTCAGCGCCGCCCCCAGCACCGCCCATGCGATCGTCACCGCCAGCGAAGCTGCCACATACGGCAGTTGCCGTCGAAAAATCACCGGATACTCATCCTTCAGAAAGCGAAACAGCGTCAGCCACGTCGTCTTCCGACGCGAGTAAATAATGTGGTGCGCCCGAGCCAGCAGCTGATTCACGTGTTCGCTGTAGGTGCGCGCCGTCTCGTCGCGGCGCAGTACCGAGAGGTCCGCCGCCACCTGCCGATACAACAGCGCCATCTCCTGCAGTTCTGAGCGAGATAGACTCCCGAGCCCGTTCTGGTCCGACCGCGCAAGCAGGAATGCCAGCCGGTCCCAATGCGGCCGGCGCTTGGCAATCCACTGATTCGATAGAATTGGAGCCATGGATCAGAATGTCCAGTTAGACCAGAGTTCAGATCAGCTTAGCATCGAAACGCCCGAGCTCGTTGCCATCCAGATGCCGCTCGCCGGCATTGGCAGCCGCTTTATCGCGCTCTTGGTCGACTACCTCATCTGGTTCGTCGGCATAGCCTTCGTAGCATGGATCTTCGCCTTCTTCCTGCCCGGCCTCACCGCCTTCAACCGCCTCTCCGCACAGTGGGCAACCGCTCTCTATCTCTTCTTGATCTTCCTCTTCAACTGGGGCTACTTCACCCTCTTTGAGGCCTTCTGGAACGGCCGCACCCCTGGCAAGCGCATCGCCCGCATCCGCGTCATCCAGCGCTCCGGTCGCGCCATTGGCCTCTTCGAGTCCATGGCCCGCAACTTCGTCCGCTACATTGATCAGATTCCCTTCTTCTACGCCGTCGGCGCCATCGCCATCTTCGTTACCCGCGACCATCAGCGCCTTGGCGATCTCGCCGCCGGCACCCTCGTCGTCCGCGACCGCATCGAAGACGCTCCCATCAGCACTGAGTCCACCCGCACCTTCACCGCCAACATCTTCGCTCCCGCAGTCCCCACCCCCGAGCCCCACGCCGGTTTTTCACTACCCGATCACGGTATCGCCAGGCTCTCCGTATCCGACCTCCAGGTCCTCGAAAGCTTCTTCGCCCGCCGCCTCGATATGCCGCTCGAAACACGCGGAGCCCTCGCGCAGCGCATCGCCTCCGCCATCCAGTCCAAATCCGGCCTTGAACCTCCACCTGGTGCGAGCGTAGAAACGTTCCTGGAGATCACGGCTCGCCAACTCCGCGACGTCGTCCGCATGCACTCCTAGGTTTTCCGCGGCATCCCCCCGCAGAGGAGTCCCCCATGAAAGATTGGATCCTGGTTGTCCTCTTGATACTCCTGGCCGCACTGGCATTCGGGCTGTTCGGTTTCTTCGGCCTGCAGGGAGTCGTTTGGGACCGGGCCTACGACCAGGCCTTTTCAAAATACAAGCAAGCCTACGCCCATCGGGATGACCCCGTAGGCCCTAATGCATCTTCCTTCTTTGAGCAGTGCGACGCCGCCGAGAAGCAACTGGAAAACACGCACACCGAAGACCCCGAGAGGCTCCAGAAGGTTAAAGTCCTCCACGCTTGCGGACTCAGCCTGCAGGGCTATCGCAGTCTCAAAGTCAGCGGTTTCAACACCACTCCATTCGAGAAGTCCGCAGCCGCCTGCGCCCAACCGTGAAGGATCGCCGGGTCTCCAACACTTGCGCCCACCATCCTTCTATGAAAAAGGCCCTACCTGTCCAGCGATATTTGCGAATAGTTGCCGACAGACTTCTATTCTTGATCGTGGCAACATGGTGGCGATTCGAATTCCGGCCCGGTAAGCGTCGCCGAAGGACCTGCTTTTGTCTTTCAATCCCACGCAGCCCTGGCATATTTTTTATCGCTTCTGAACCCTCACCGCCTTCGTCAAACACGGCTGCTTCTCACAAATCACTCCCGTGATCCCTTTCCCCTCGGCAATTGTAAAAATCCGATCCACCCCCGGCAGCTTGACCATCTCCTTAGTTCCCGACGGCCAAAGAATCTCCGCCGTCCCCGCATCGGCCGCATCGCCCAGCCCGAAGTGCGGCCGCTGATCATTCGATGAAATATAGCTGCCCCCGCTCATCACATCCTCGCGCTGCCGAATCCCGTTCGCCGTCAAGTACACCGTCGTGCCTACCGCATCCCGCGGACTCTTCTCCCCGCCCATAAGCTTCAACTCCACCCAGTGATGCCTATCCGGATTCACGTTCTTCAGCAGCACCAGCGGCCCGTCGATCGGGCTGATAACGACATCCAGCTTTCCGTTATTGAACAGATCGCCAAACGCCGCGCCCCGCCCCGACGTGAGCGTTGCCAGCCCCGACCCCTTCACAGCCGGAACATATTCAAACTTCCCGTTATGCAGGTTCCGGAACAGGAGCGCACGTTCCGCAAACGTTGTTCCCCAGTCGTGCTCGTCCACCTGCGGATAAACGTGGCCGTTGATCATCATGATGTCTTTCCAGCCATCGTTGTCGTAATCGATAAACCCGTCGCCCCATCCCACAAACGGCACCGGAATCTGCGCAATCCCCGCCTCGCTTCCCACTTCGGTGAAGCTCGCATCCCCATCGTTGTGGTACAGCGTCTTGTAGTCGTCAGAGAAGTCCGTAACCAGCAGATCCACCAGCCCGTTGTTCATGTAATCGCCGACAGCCAATCCCATCGACGCAATCTCGCGGCCATCGTTGTTCAGCGCGAACCCCGAAACGTAGCTCCGGTCCTCAAAGGTTCCATCCCCCTTGTTGATGTAGAGATAGTTCGGATTCGAATCGTCCGCGACCAGCAGGTCCGGCTTGCCGTCGTTGTTCACATCCACAAAGATCGAAGTGAATCCGTAATAATGCCCTGGATCCGCAACCCCAGCCTTCACGCTCACATCCGTAAATGTTCCGTCCCCGTTGTTGTGAAACAGGTGATCCGCCTCGCCCGGCAATCCGCGCGGCCCACACATCACCGGAAACCCATGCAACTGGCAGTCGCCGAAAGGAATATCTCCGTTAGCCGGATCGGGCTGATGATTCAGGTCATAATGCACGTACCCTGACACAAACAAATCCAGCCGCCCGTCGCCGTCGTAGTCACCCCACGTCGCGCCGTCCGACCAGTTGTCGAGCATCACCCCGGCCTTCTCCGCCACATCGGTAAACGTGCCGTCATGATTGTTGTGGTAGAGCCGATTCTTCCCGAAGTTGCAAACAAAAATATCCGGCCAGCCATCGTTGTCATAATCCGCAATTGCGACGCCGAATCCCCACCGATCGTTCGTCACCCCTGCTTTCGCAGCGACATCGGTAAACGTCCCATCGTGATTGTTGTGAAAGAGTGCCGCGTGCGGCGGAGTCTCCTTCCCCGTCAACGCGTCGTAGGTCGATCCGTTCACCATATAGATATCGAGCCATCCGTCGTTGTCGTAGTCGATCAGCCCCACGCCCGATCCATCCGTCTCCAGGATGTATTTCTTCGTCTTCGTCCCCATCACATGCTGCCAGCCGTTCAGCCCCGCGGCCTTGGTGGCGTCTTCAAACACAATCGTCCCGCTCGTGACGAAGCCCCCCGCCGTGATCGGCCGTTTCTCCGCGTCATACACAGGCGCAAACGACCCCGCCGACGAGATGCCCCCCATCCCGCTCTGCTGCCCGGCCTCCGCCGGCTTCGATTTCTGTTCTTGTTTCGCTGCCGCCTGCTGCGCCAACCCTGCGAACTGCGGAAACAATGCAAACACGGCGGCAGCAACCAGCGCCGTTTTTCTGAAGTTCACAATAAAAGTTGAAGGCGTCATTCTGAGAGAACGGGGCCCCGAACGCCTTCGGGGTCTCCAAAGAGCGACGGGGACCCTCTGGGTGGCTCTTTGGGGCAGAGTTCGGGGGTGGTGAGCGAAGAATCTGCTTTTTGCACTTCCAGATTTACGCCGCCACATTAGCGCAACGACGCTCAGCGCTCGTCGCATCATCTACTTCTTCGCATCCGGCACTTTTGCATCCGCCGCTTTCGGATCTGCGCAAGGCTTCCCACCGCACAACGCACCCGTGATCCCCTTGCCCTCTTCGATCGTGTAGATCCGGTCCACCGCCGGAATCTTCACCGTCTCCTTCGCGCCTGAAGGCCAGTGAATCTCCGCCGTGCCCGCATCCGTCGCATCGCCAAGCCCAAAGTGCAGCCGACGGTCGTTCGCCGAAATGTAGCTGCCGCTCGACAGCACATCCTGCCGCATCCGCATTCCGTTCGCTTGCAGATACACCGTCGCGCACGTCGCATCGCGCGGGCTCGACTTGCCGTTTGCCGGATTTGTTCCTCCCACCAGCCCCAGTTCCACCCAATGATGCTTGTCCGGATTCACATTCTTCAGCAGCACTGGAGGCCCATCCACCGGGTTAATCACCACATCAATCTTTCCGTCGTTAAAAAGATCCCCAAACGCCGCTCCGCGCCCCGGAACTACCACCGCCAGCCCCGAGCCCTTCACCGCGGGTACGTACTCGAACTTCCGCGCCTTGCCATCGGG
Source organism: uncultured Acidobacteriaceae bacterium (assembly GCA_963769345.1). Lineage (GTDB taxonomy): Bacteria > Acidobacteriota > Terriglobia > Terriglobales > Acidobacteriaceae > Telmatobacter. The sequence goes on along the minus strand of CAVYLL010000009.1, from coordinate 23,514 downwards.
AACGTTATGAAACAGCAGTGGCCGCTCAGCGAACGTCGTGCCCCAGTCGTGCTGATCTACCTCCGGATACACGTGCCCATTCACCTCGAACAAGTCGAGCCATCCATCGTTGTCGTAGTCGATGAACCCGTCGCCCCACCCTACAAACGGAATTGCCTTCTGGGCCACGCCTGCTTTGTAGCTCACATCTGTAAAGCTCGCATCGCCATCATTGTGATACAGCACCTTGTAATCGTCGCCGAAGTCCGTCACGTAGAAATCGATCAGGCCGTTATTCTCGTAGTCGCCCGCGGCAATCCCCATCGACGCAATCTCGCGCCCGTCCTTGTTCAGCGCAAAGCCTGAAACATAGCTCTGATCATCGAACGTGCCATCGCCTTTATTGATGTAGAGGAAGTTCGGTTCCGAGTCGTTTCCCACCACAAGATCCGGCTTGCCGTCGTTATTGATGTCCACAAAAATCGCGGCGAAGCCAAAGAACTTGTCCTTGTCCTCCACGCCTGCTTGTACCGTCACGTCAGAGAACTTCCCGTTCCCGTCGTTGTGAAACAGGTGATCCGGTTCGCCTGGCAATCCGCGTGGTCCGCAATTGACGGGCACGCCGCGGTACAGGCACGACGCATAATTCACTGCCTTCGTGCCCGCGATCGGAAGGTTGTTGCGGTCGAAATGCACGTACCCCGTCACGTAGAGGTCCAGCTTGCCGTCGCCGTCGTAGTCGCCCCACGTCGAGCCCGGCGACCAGTTGCCCAGCGCAACGCCGGCCCCTTTCGCCTTATCCGTAAAGGTACCGTCATGATTATTGTGGTAAAGCCGATTTTCCCCGTAGTTGCCGACGTAGAGATCCGGCCAGCCGTCATTGTCGTAGTCCGCTACGGAACAGCCATAGCCCCACCGGTCGTTCTGCACCCCGGCTTCCTTCGAGACATCGGTAAATGTGCCGTTGTGATTATTGCGGAACAGCGCGGCATGAGGCATCGGCTCTTTCCCGTCCAGCGCGTCAAACGTAGAGCCGTTCACCAAGTAGATGTCGAGCCATCCATCGTTGTTGTAATCGATCAGGCAAACGCCGGAGCCATTCGTCTCAACAATGAACTGTTTCTGTGGCACGCCCATCTTGTGCGTCCAGCCTGACAGGCCCGCAGCCTTGGCCACGTCTTCGAAGACCACCGTGCCGCTGTCCACAAATTCGCCTGCCGTGATCGGCCGCTTTTGCGCGTCATACTGAGGCGTCGATTGCACCCCGGACGCGATGCCGCTGCTCATCCCAGGCTTGGGCCCTGGGGTCGATTGCGCAGGGCTTGAGGGTGCCTGGGAACTGGTGCTTCCGCTCGCAATCAGTGCCACAAATACACAGCTAACCAGATCGCGAACGCGCAAAAGACACGACCCCCTTGACGGTTGAAGTGTACCGCATCGAGGTCGTGCCTATCGAATGTACCCAAAGGCGCGCAAAGGCCGTCAATTGACCCTTGCGAAGCCGTTCCATTTCGAGCGATCAGATAACGCGCAGCAGCAGCAGAATCAGCACGATCGTCAGAATAAGGCTGAGACCGCCTCCCCCGTAGTAGCCCAGGCCCGGGCCAACGCGATAACCACCGTAGCCAAAACCGAAAATCAGAACAATCAATAGAATAATCAGCAGCATTGTCTCTCCTTCGTTCACACCACATGCGCATGCGTTCGATACGCAGGCGACTCCCATCCTGTGATGCGAACCTCGCGTCGCGCGCTGTATTAGCGCTTATCCAGGTGAGACCACCGTCGTCTTCGCGGATGCACAGGTCCTCTCGGCAGTTGCACCGCGTTTTAATTCCTTATTCTGCGTTTCGCAAACAACCTGCCACGTTCCGTATGTCGTCCAACTCTGTGTTGTAGGGATATGTAGAGTTTTCGGGAGGTAAGAAATGCTCTGGACAATCTTTGTGGTCCTCCTCGTCCTTTGGTTGCTCGGCCTCGTAAGCAGCTACACATTGGGCGGATTCATCCACATTCTTCTGGTGCTCGCGCTGGTCGTTCTGGTTATCCAATTGATCTCGGGACGAAGAGCTGCACTATAGAGCGCAACCCGCGCCCCACGTCTTGCAAGAAATCAAAAAACGCGCACCTGTGTGCGCGTTTTTTCTGACCCTAACGCAAGTGATACCCACGGAGGTTGTTACATGAACAGCGATGACATTAAAGGCACAATCGATGACGCGGCAGGTCGCGTCAAGCGCCAGGTCGGCGAGTGGACAGGCGATACCAAAACCCAGGTCGAGGGCGCTGCCCAGCAGGTGAAGGGGAAAGTCGAAAAAGCCGTGGGCAATGTTCGCGACGCAGTCAACAATGCCACAAACCGCGCCAGAACGATCGCGACATCAACGATCGCGACGTCAACCGCGACATAGACGACGATCTGGATCGTGAGACCGTTCGCGAACGCGAGTAGTTCTAAAAATTGCCTGCGGGCGATCGCACACAACTTCGATAAACAGGCGGCGAGTCGAAAGGCTCGCCACCTCAACGGACCATCGGATCTCTCTCATCTCTTTCTGCAAGTTGGCGTTCCGTCTTCTTCGAGCAGAACAAGGCGGAGTGAAAATATCAGCGCGAGTGATGCCGACTCTGGCACCTCTCTTGCTAAACATCCTCATAATCGCTATAGATATAGGTAACGCCGTAGCGGCACTTCACCTCTAAGACCGCCCCGGCAAAGGTGAGGTGCGTCTTCCGCAGGAACTACGGTTCACTGACGATCGACGGTCCACTATCGGAGACGTCCCGTTGGCGCGCCATAGCGCGCGTGCTCCGAAGTCCCTGGGACGCAATCGGTTCCACACTCCTTCCCGCCTCCTGTTCGCTCTGCAGCTCCCCGCTGCCGCATTTCTCTTCCATTCCAATTTGTGGCGCCTGCTGGACTGAAATCCGCGTCCATCATGGCCCAGTCTGCCAACGGTGCGGCGACTCCCTCGACCAGCCTCCCGTCCAGGGAATTTCAATCACGCATCTTTGCCGCGCCTGCCGCCTCGCGCCGCCTTCCTTTGCCCGCGCCGTTTCGTTCGGGACCTACGAAGGCCGCATGCGCGCCGCTATCCACGCGCTGAAGTACGATTGCATCCATCCCGCAGCCCGCCCTCTTGGCGCCATTCTCGCTGCGGCAATCGCGCAGCTTGCCGCCGACGCGCCCGCCGAGTTGCTCGTCATACCCGTGCCCCTGCACCGCACAAAGCAGAAACAACGCGGCTTCAACCAGGCCCGAGCCCTGGCAAAGTGCGCCATTGACGCTCTGCACAAATCGCATCCCGAGTGGCGTCTCACGCTTGCGCCCACCACGCTCATGCGCCTGCGCTCCACTGAAAGCCAGGCCGGACTCACCCCGCGTCAGCGCCGTCATAATGTCCGCGGCGCCTTCAAGGTCTCCAATCCATCCGCAGTCACGGGTAGGCACATCCTGCTCGTCGACGACATTCTCACCACCGGGGCTACGGCACGCGCCGCCGCGCAGTCGCTCATGAAAGCGGGAGCGGCCTCTGTTTACGTCGCAACGCTGGCCCGTGCACGCCGCTTCGACCGCAACGCGCAGACCCATCCGTTAGAAGTGAGGCGCGCCCAACCCGGCATCGAGCCGGCCAGCAAGTTCGCAGGCATGCATTCGTCATCATCCACTCACCAACTTTCCTAAAGAGGGGACCAGATGTCGCTCGGAAAAGCCATGATTCATGCACGCAAGCAAAAATCCGCCGCCCGCGCTGCCGCTTATGCTGCTGAGTCAGGCACTCATACGGCTGTGCACGCCAACCACATTCTGCAGATGCCCGTGCTCGTGCTCAATGCGTCCTACGAGCCCATCAACATCTGCGGAGCGCGCCGCGCTCTCGTTCTGGTGCTCAAAGGCATCGCGCGCACTGAAGAAGAGCACGGCCTCACACTCCACGCGCAGCGCAGCCGCATCGCCATGCCTTCGGTCATTCGTCTGCTTGAATACCGCCGCATCCCGCACCAGACCCGCGCCCTCTCGCGCAAGAACATCCTGCTGCGCGATCGCAACCAGTGCCAGTACTGCGGCGTCGTGCTGCCCTCCGGCGAACTCACCCTCGATCACGTCGTGCCGCGTTCGCGCGGCGGCAACTCCACGTGGGAGAACCTCGTCGCCTGCTGCCATGCCTGCAATCGCCGCAAAGGCAATCGCATGCTTGTCCGAGCTCGACGACATGATCCTGCTCCGTGAGCCGCGCCCCTTCTCGCTGCACACCAGCCGCCAGATCATGCGCATGCTCGGCCGCGGCGACGACCGCTGGCGCAAATACTTGTTTTATTGAGTGCAATTCCGTAGAAGTTGGCTGAGCTGATCTTGATAGGCGTGAAGGCTGCCATCGAGTCAAGACCTTGTCATCCAGAGGAACGAAGTGACGAAGGATCTGTGGTTGCTTTTCAAGAATTCAGTCGATCAAGTGTTCGCATATAATCCGCGGGCTCGCAGTCATACCTCTCACGGCTAAGATCCACCCAAGCGGCATTGAGTGATTCGATGAGCGCTATCTTCTTTGAACGGCTCCAACCTTTCAATTCTTTTTCCCTCGCAATGGCGTTCTAAACATACTGATGTCGCTCAGACGAGACGGTCACAGTTGTAGCGCGCAGTGAATCCTCCGTGTTCCTTCCATTTGTGCTGAAAAACGCGCTTGAGCAGATCTCCGGTGATGCCAATGTAGAGCGTCCGGCTGCGGCTCGCCATGATGTACGTGAAGTAGCAGCTCTCGTGCATGGACTCATCGTACGATCAAGTGCCAGAGCTTACTGTGATGATGGCAACTACAGATCCTTCGTCACTCCGTTCCTCTGAATGACAAGCATTTGAGGTACCACTTAAATGCCAACCCCCAAACGACCCTCGCAGACTTCGCGAATTCCTTCTCCCAATCGGAAGGGTCGCAGAACGATATACTGAAGCACCCGCCCTACCAATTCATTCACCGGAGCACAGCGCTTGTTTACTCGCGCCATCGTTTGCATCCCAGGCAGCAATTTCGCCGACGGCCTCACCACCGTCGATCTCGGCACTCCCCATCTCGACGAGGTTCTTGCACAACACGCGCATTATTGCGATGCACTGCGGCAGTGCCGACTCGACCTCACAACCCTCCAACCCGATCTCCGCTACCCCGACTCCACCTTTGTCGAAGATGCGGCGATTCTCACCCCGCATGCCGCCATCATCACCCGCCCCGGCGCAGCCAGCCGCGAAGGCGAAGTCGCAGCGATTCGTCCCGTCATCGAGCGCTTCTACTCCCGCACCCTCACCATCGACGCGCCCGGCACCGTCGACGGCGGTGACATATGCGAAGCTGAAGACCATTTTTTCATCGGCCTCTCACTGCGCACCAACGAAGAAGGCGCCCGCCAGCTCGCCGCACATCTCGGCGTGCTCGGCTACACCGCCTCCACCATCGACATCCGCTCCATGACCACCATCCTGCATCTCAAGAGCGGTATCAGCTACATCGGCGACAACACCCTCGTCGTCATGGATGAGATGGCCGCGAACCCGCAGTTCGCCCGCTTCAATCAGATCCGCGTCTCTGCTGCCGAGAGCTACGGCGCCAACTGCGTGCGCGTAAACGACCGCGTCCTCGTAGCTGATGGATTCCCACACCTCCGCGACGAACTGATCGCCCACGGCTTCAATCCCCTGGTCCTCAACATGTCCGAGTTTCAAAAAATGGACGGCGGCCTGAGCTGCCTCTCCCTGCGCTTCTAGTTCGAAGCGACAGCAGATACATCAGAGAAAAGCGCGACTGCCCCGATCAGCACGCCCGAAGCTAACAGCTAATAGCTAAAGGCTGAAAGCTAATGCTAGTTCTGCGGCTTCCCCTGCTCCTTGGGCTGCGCCGGCGTTCCCGGCTTCGCGGGCTGTCCTTGGTCCTGTGGGCCGGTCTTCGTAATATCCTGCCCGTCGTAGATGATCTTGATCGTCGAGCCGAATCGCTTGTAGTCCGTGTATTTGATCGTGTCACGGATGTGAACGTCCTGGCTCAGGTATCCGGTCCCGCCCGAGAAGTGGAGTACGCCCTCGCCCTTGGTATAGACAGGGAACCAGTAGTGCCCATCCACCTGCTGTCTCCACGTCATGAATGGCGGATGCAAGTCCTCTTTCCCCTTGCGCGTGTCGTCCGGAACCATCCGGCCATTCGTCACCACGATCTGCAGGTCGGCCGCATCTACCCAGATGCGTCCCAGAAAATAGCGCTTGTTCTTCTCGATCTGCTTTGGCGACACGTCGAAAACGTAGCAATCAACCTCGTCAACCTTCTGCCGCCCCACGTACTTCGTGTTGTATTGCGCAATCTCCTCCGTAGTCAGCACAAACGGATAGCCCTTCTGAATATCCTGCAAGTCCGACGGCGACATCATCACGCGCTGCAGCGAGCTCTCCGGCGCGAACACAGTCTTCTCCATCCGCCGCCCTGTCGGGTCGAAGGTCACATCGTCCACCTGGTACCACTCGCCGTCCACCTTGTGGGTGTCGTCATCGACCGTCTGTACCCTGGCCATTCGGCGGTACGTATAGTGGTTCAGCGCTTCCTGGAACTCGCTCTCCTTCGCCGCAAATTTCTTGATAATCTCCTCGGCCGGAGTCGCAGGTTCCGATATATCCAGCTTCCCGAATCCCGCGTCGAGCGCCATCGGCGTAAAGCTATCGTGTTCCTGGGCACACGCCGACAGCCCCAACAACGTTGCAGCCGCCAGCGCCAACCACCATCGATTCCTCACCGTCGCATGTCTCCCGAGCGTCCCGCCCGCAACCCTCAGACCCCGTCCCGGATCCCCCGGCGCGAACCGATCGCTGCTTCTCATTACCACATTAGACGTATATACAACCGGCCCGGGTGGCTGCAAAATTGTCGCTTGGTGAAGCTGTCGCTTCGCGGCGACCGCCCAAACCCGGGCAGATTCTTTGCGAGGGTGCTTGAAGGTTCCTCCGCCTCAACTCACCATTTACCTCGCGGCATCAATGGTTTAAGCTCACTCATTAACGATCAGGACCTGCTCCGGGGACATTTGAATCTGGCGCCCGTCCTTTAGGGTGACTCAGCTATCTTGCCATGCGGTCGTCGTTGGAGAGACTTTCATTTTCATGCCCGACAGCTACCATTTCCCCGCGCTCGTTCTCACGGTGCTCCTGCTGCCGGCATTTTTCCAGCTCTATCTGCGCTTCCGCGACACCCGCACGCTTCTCTGGTTCCTCGGATTCCTCTTCGCATCCATCCGCATGCTCCAGTTCTACAACCTGGGCTGGTGGAACTACTCCGACACCGTCGCCCACCCCTGGATTGCCTCCATCGGTCAAGCCTCCATTCTCATCAGCTCCGGTCTTTTTCTCGCATCCCTCTCTCCCCTTGGCTTTCGTATAGGCCGGGTCCGCATCCTCTATGCATTGCCATTCACCATTCCACTCGTTGCCTACGCCTTTCTCTTCTACGGTGTTTACGACGGCAAGAGCCCTAATGGATTGTCATTCCTGATGTTCCCGGCACTTGGCGCACTCTCGCTCTTTGCCGGATGTGCCTGGGCTTTCTCTTACCGCGGCCTCTCTCGGGCCCTTTCGCTCGTCCTCTGCATTACCCTCGGCGCTGCCTTTCTCTGGGTCTGCGTTCGCGTTGGGGGTGTTTGGCCTCTCACCTTCGTCGAGTGTGCCATTCACAGCGTTACCGCAGTCCTCGTCTTCTACGTCTTCCGCCGCATCTCCGCTGGAACCATTCTGGCCAGCCTTGGTTTCCTGGCCTGGTCGCTGAATGTTGGCCAGACTCTCCCATTCTTTCATCATGGCGAACCCACCATCTGGGCAGTTCGCGCCATCGCCATGTCCAAGGTCCTCGCCGCCATCGGCATGATCCTTCTCACCCTCGAAGACCAGCTCGCCATCAACCAGGAAGGCCATCTCCGCGAACGCCACGCCCGCGAGGAAATGGAAGCATACGGCCGCCTCAATCTCGCTCGCCGCCGCGTCGACGACTTCGATAGCCAGGCCACCCTCATTTGCCAGTCCATCGTCACCAACAGCCGCTTCAAACAGGTTGCGCTCATCCTGCTGCAAAACACGGGACATTACCGCCTGTCAGGTTCCGCTGGTTTCGACGACGCCACGGCGAACGCTCTCGAAGCGCTCGCGGCCCGCATCCCCGTTGCCGGCTTTCTCGAACCCGGCTCCAGTCCCGCGGCCGTCGATCATAGTGTGGCATTCAGTCTCGATCTCACCCCGTTTCTCATTCCAGGTGATGACCTCACCCGCCTCAAACTCACCACCGTGCAGGCCATCCCCCTGCGCGGACGCAACTCCGCAGAGGGTGCCATCTTCCTCACCGGCATCGAAAACCCCGCCGAGTCCATTAACGCTGTAGATCTGCTCCCGCTCGAGGTTCTCGCCTCCCGCCTGCAATCGGTTCGCGGACAGACCATGATGCTCGAGAAACTTGTCGAAGCCGAGAAATTCGTCGGCCTCGGCCAGCTCGCCGGCAACGTGACCCGCCAGCTTAACAACCCCCTCACCGTCATCCTCGGCTACGCGTCGCTGCTCGACGAAACAGAGGACCTCAATCCCCAGGCCCACAAAGCCATCGAGGCCATCCTCAACGAGGCGCGACACATGCGGCTTACCCTCGAAAGTCTCGCGCGCATGTCCCGGCCCCAGGGTGACCAGGTTGCCGCCATCTCCGTCACCGAGCTGCTCAACGATCTCGAACAGCTCCACCGCTCAGAATTCGTCCAGCGCTCCATCGATTTCCGCGTGCACATCGCGCCAGCCCTGCCCCGCATTCTTGGCAACGCTCAGCAAGTCCGTCAGGCAGTCCTTTACTGCCTTCAATTCGCCATGGACGCGGTTGAAAAGCTCGACACTACCCACGAGAAAACCGTTCGCCTCGAAGCCATCGCCGAAAATAACCAGGTCCACATCCTCGTCGCGCATTCCGGCGCAAAGTTCCTCGTGCCCGCCCGCGCCTTCGATCCCTTCATTCCCGAACCCGCCAGCGACGACTCCACAAGCCTCGGCCTCAGTATGTGCGCCTCCATCATCCGCGAAAACAACGGCAAAGCCTCCGCCATGAACTTCGAACCAAGAGGCGCCGGCATCCTCCTGGAACTCCAGGCTGCATAGAGCCCCCACCCGCCGAGAGCCGGCCCAAGTCCGCGCCCATTTGTCCCATGCAACTCCACGAGCGACAATGAACATGGCCGTCAAATCAAAAGGAAAGGGAACCGGTGAAATTCGCCCTGCAATCGAAGCTGGCCCTGGCTCTCTTCCTCACCGCCGCCTCCGCCCTCGCGCAATCTCCATCGCCTGACCTCCGTCAATCCGCCCTCGCCCTCGAGCAGCAAGGCAAATTCGCCGAGAGCGAACAAGCCTGGCGCGCCTTCCTCAAGACTCATCCCTCCGATCCCGAGCCTTACGCGCACCTTGGCCTGCTCGAGGCGCGCCAGGATCACTACAAGGAAGCCGTTCCGCTCTACCGCAAAGCCCTCGCGCTCAAGCCCGGCATGCCCGGCCTGCGTCTCAATCTCGCCCTCGCCCTCTTCAAAGCCGGAGAACTGAAAGCCGCGATCCCCGAGTTCACCAGCCCTGCTCAAAAGCGCGCCACCCAACTCGCCGGAAGCGATGCGCTATACCATCCTCCTCGGCATGTCCCACTACGGCCTCGGCCAATTCACCGAGGCAGCGCCGTATCTTGAAAACCGCCGCCGCCGCCGATCCGCAGAACCTGCCCATTCGGCTCGCCCTCGCGCACAGCTATCTCTGGTCAAAGCAGTACAACAAGGTCCTCGACGTCTACCACGAGATCCTCACCCTTGACCCCGACTCCGCCGAAGCCGACATGCTCGCCGGCGAAGCCCTCGACGAGATGAATGACACCTCCGGCGCCATCGAGATGTTCCGCAAAGCCGCGAAAGCCAAGCCCAACGAGCCCAATGTGCACTTCGGCCTCGGCTATCTGCTCTGGACGCAGAAGCAGTATCCCGAAGCTATCAAGGAATTTCAGGCAGAACTGGCCAACGACCCCAATCATGCGCAGTCTCTGCTCTATCGCGGCGATGCCTACATCCAGATGAATCAGTACGCCGAGGCCGCGCCGCTGCTTGAAAAGGCAGTCAAGCTCGACCCCTCAATCGCCCTCGTCCACCTCGACCTCGGCATCCTTGCCGCTAATGACGGGCGCAACGACGACGCGCTGCGTGAGTTCCTTATCGCGGAAAAACTCAATCCCAATGACGTGAACGTGCACTGGCGCCTCGGACGCCTCTACCGCGCCATGGGCCGAAAAGAAGAAGCCAAGGTCGAGCTCGATAAGGCCAGCACCATCACCCGCTCCGCCGACCAGGAACTCTACAAGAAGATTTCAGGCGGCCAGGCGCAAAGCCGCCGCAGACGCACCGCCGCCTTCTTCAGGCCCCACGAACAAATAGCCCGCGAACAAATAGCAGCTTGCTTAATTTCTCTGAGTACGAGCCTCTGTCGCGGCCTTTGCCGCGAGAAGCTCTGAGAGAGCCCTCTCCGGACACACGTGGTGCGCCTCAAGATGTTCCAGTTCCTCTTTTGTTTCCACGGCCGTTGCGACCGTCATAAAACAATAGAGGCAGCGCGTATTGTAGGTTCCGTTTTCGTTTTGCGTTTTGCTGTACATAACTGTCGTCCGCCTGCCCATCAGAGCAAGGTTTCTCGATACTACGCATCCACCGAAGCGAAAAACGTGACTCACATCACGCCCGCGTGTGAGAAGTGACCAAATGGAGCCCTCCAACGGCTTTGAAAGGGCACGGCTTCAGCCGTGCCGCAAGCGCAGTAGTTAAGGATGGGCTTCACAGGCTGCGGAAAAACTCAATCGGAGACGCCGTTTTGAAAGGGCACGACTTTCAGTCGTGCCGATAAAACCAATCAAATCAAAGTCGGCTTTAGCCGCTGAGGCATGCTTTTCCATGAACCTAACCGCAATCACGCGTTTTTCCGCAGCCTCTAAAGCCCCACGAAATAAGCCCACACACACTCGATGGGCTTTGAAGCCCCTGAGGGAAAGTGGCGATTTTTTTCTGACGGTATTTCCTGAGTCTTGATCGAACCGATCCCAGCGAGTCTCACAGGCAACACTACATCTGCGTGTTCTGATTTTGATTCCGTCGCAACTGCCAGCAGGGACTTTTGCCGTCCTGCGAAAAAATCGACACGGAGCAGGGAACATCGCTCGCCCCAAGGTAGTCGTACTCTGATTTGTTGCCCTTCAATGGAACAACGAGCGTTCGATTCACCGTAACGGACCCCTGCGGTGACCCGCGCATCTTGTAAACAGCCCAGTCGCCAACATAAAGCGCCACGAATGCCACCACCAGCGTCACGACAATTCGTCGCACCCATCTCCACATCGCCGCCAGACCTCCAAAGTTCACGTCTCCGTCCGATACTACGCGATCTGCATAAACCGTCGCATTGATAGAATTCCGTTGACCGTTTCGACACTGGAGTGCCTTGATGAAATTCATCCGCACCCTCTGCCTGCCGCTTGCCTTCTTCATTATTGCGCTCGTCGCTCCGCGACTCATCGCGCAGACGGCCACGCAGAACGACAACTCCCTCGTCGTCAAAACCACGTCAGGTCAAATCGAAGGTTCGCCGCGTTCCGGCGGCGGCGCGGAGTTCCTCGGCATCCCCTACGCCCAGCCGCCCATCGGCGATCTCCGCTGGCACGAGCCCGTGCCGGCCAAATCCTGGGCCGGCATTCGCAAGGCAACGAAATTCGGCGCTCCCTGCGCGCAACCCGACCTCGGCGACTGGAACCGCCGCGACGCCGAAACCGGCAAAGAAGACTGCCTCTTCCTCAACGTCATCGTTCCCGAATGGCCAGTCGTCAAGCCGCTTCCCGTCATGTTCTGGATCCACGGCGGCGCCAACGAAGGCGGCACCGCATCGAGCGCGCTCTACAAAGACGGCACTCTCGTCAATCATGGCGTCATTCTCGTCACCGTCAACTACCGTCTCGGCATCTTCGGGTTCCTCGCCCACTCCGAACTCACCGCCGAATCCGCTCATCACGCCTCCGGCAACTATGGCCTCATGGACCAGATCCTCGCGCTCCACTGGGTTCGCGACAACATTGCGATATTCGGTGGCGACGTCAACAACATCACCGTCTTCGGCCAGTCAGCCGGCGCCATGGACACCAGCATGCTCATGACCTCGCCTCTCGCGAAGGGCCTCTTCCACAAGGCACTCGCCCAGAGCGGAGCAGCCTTCACCGCGCCCCTGCTCCCGCTTGCCCAGGCCGAGCAAACCGGGTCCAGACTGGCGAAAGCCATCGGCGCGCCCGACGGCGACGGCCAGATCAGACATCTGCGCACCCTCTCCGGCCCCGATCTGCTCGCTGCTCTTGCGAAACTCGACCAACGAACCCGTCCGCGCGTCGGTCCCGATATCGACGGCTACGTGCTACCTCAACAGCCCGCGCTTGTCTTCGCAACCGGTCTGGCAGCCAGTATTCCCCTGGTCTTCGGTACTACCACCCGCGAGTTCGGCGGCAACCAATCCGCTGACCAACTCCGCGCCACCATCAACTTTGCAGCCGGCGCTTTGGCGCCCCAGGCTCTCACTGCCTACGGCCTCGCCAACGGAGGCCAGGGAACAACCGATCCCAAATACGGCACCCCCGCCGATCAATGGTCCGCCGACATGATCTTCCGCTGTCCATCCGTCACTCAGGCCGCATGGCACGCCGCGCACAACGCCACATGGCAGTACGAATTCAACCACGCCATTCCCGGCCAGGAAGCAGCAAGGCGCAGTCCACTCCGCCGACCTGCCCTACGTCTTCGGCTACTTCCCCAAAACCGGAAACATCTCTGGCAAATTCACTGACGTCGACAAGAAACTCGCCGACCTCATCGAAACCTACTGGACCAACTTCGCCAAAACCGGCAACCCCAATTCCTCCGGCCTTCCCAACTGGCCGCAGCAAGGCGATCGCCGGAACCTATATCCAGTTCCAGCAGGACGGAAAAGTCGAAACCGCCACCGGCCTTCGCGCCGCGCAATGCAGCATCTACCGCCAATGGCTGACCGCGCAATCGCGCCCAACCCCCTGACGCAATTTCTTTCTCTGGTGCAGGGATATGGGTGCCCCATCCATGACGCAGTTTCATCGCGACATGGGTGGGATCGCACAATGAGCGCACAGCACCAAGGAAAAAATCAAAGGGCCGGCCATCGGCCGACCCTTCGTCCATCCAACGAGCAATCGTTACGCATGATGCGCCACCGAAGCCGCCCTCGGCGAAACGCCGCTTAACTCCGCGGCCCGCGCCTCGGCATATGCCGCCGCGCCCATCAACGCCGCCCGGCTGTCGAGAATCACCCGCACCGGCATGTTGATCAGCAACTGGCTCAACCGCCCCTTGTCCTGGAACGCCTTGATAAACGTGCCGTCCTTCAGCTTCTCCAGAATCTTCGGAGCAATCCCGCCGCCCACGTACATGCCACCCACCGAAAGCACCTTCAGTGCCAGGTTGCCGGCCTCTGCGCCATAAATCGATACCAGCATGTCCAGCGCCTTCGCGCAGATCTCGCTCTTCGCCGAGAGAGCCATTTCGGTGATAATCCGGTTCGGATCATCCGCCGCGGCAATATCGTCCGCCAGCCATTTCGGCTCGTCCATACCCTTGCTGTCGCGCAGAAACTCGTAGACGTTCGTCAGCCCCATACCGCTCACAACGCGCTCGTAGCTGACACGCCCGTTGTACTTCCGCTGCAAAAACCGCAGCAACTCGATCTCGTCCTCACTCCGCGGACCAAAATCCGTATGCCCGCCTTCTGACGGATAAGGCACGTGAATTCGCCCATTCCATGCCAGGATTCCTTCGCCCAGTCCGGTTCCGGCGGCAATCAATCCGCGATTGCCAATCTGGCTCGCATCTCCCTCGCTCAGCGTGTAAATCTGATCGGGCCCGAGTTCCGCCACGCCGTAACCGTTCGCTTCCAGATCGTTGATGAGAAACACATGATCGATCTGGAGATTCTTCGCCAGCTCCCGGCTGTCCAGCGTCCAGGGCAGGTTGGTCAGCCGCAGGCGCCCATCGCGTACCGGTCCCGGCACGCCAAAGCATGCCGCGCTTACTCTGATCTGTGCCCAGAAACTCCTTGACGATCTCCTCGAGTCCCGAATACTCCTTCGCCGGATACTGCTTGTCCCGCGCGTGATTCAGTTTTCCCTCGGTAAAGTCATACAGCGCCAAGTGGACTTTCGTGCCGCCCACATCACCAGCCAAAATCATCGTTCCCTCTCCAACGTTCCACGGCCCTGCCCGTCCGTCGCGGGCAAAAGCGCTGCAGCATCCTTATCCAGGATCAGAGTGAGTATACCGCCTGCGGGCCATATCAGTTGGCTCGGCAGGCGCTCCGGATCGCGCGGGCCCGTGAAGACCTCCTTCACCAGTTCGGCCTTTTTCTTGCCTCCAATCAGGAAGAAAACCGAACTTCCCTCGTTGATCACCGGCCACGTCAGCGTGATCCGCCACGTGTCCATTTGCGGAACCTGGTTCGCCGTCACCAGCCTGCCCATCGTGTGGATGGCCTCCGTGTGCGGAAAGATCGAAGCCGTGTGTCCGTCGTCGCCCATTCCCAGCGAAATCAGGTCAAACCGCGGACTCTCCGCCCCCTCCAGCCTGAAGTTGTTCCGCAGCAGCGATTCGTAGCGCGCCGCCGCGACCTCCGGCTCCAGTTCGCCCTCCATCCGGTGCACCTGTTCCGGCTTCAGCGGAACATGATCCAGCATCGCCTCGCGCGTCATGCGGTAGTTGCTCTCCGGATGATCCGGCGGAACCGTCCGCTCGTCCACCCAATAAAGCTCCAGCTTGTCCCAGGGCATGCGTTTGAGCCATGGCTGCCCTGGATCGGCCAGCAACTGGAACGCGGCCTTTGGTGTCGACCCTCCGCTGATCGCGATCCGCGCAACACCTCGCTTTCGCTGCCGCCTGCTCCGCCACCTCGACAAAATGCTCCGCCGTCCGTCGCGCCAGCGCCGCCCCATCCGGCTCCACAATGTATTCAACTCTAAGTTTCGCCGCCATTCCACCGGACCTCCGATTCCTACATTAAATGTCCTGTCGTTGCGCCTTCATCAATACCGATGATCGAAACGCCCACGGCGTGGGAGCCCGCAAGCAAATTCTTTGATGAAAAAATGCGCCGATCTGCGTGACACCCAGCCACGGGAGTCTCCGGGATTGTAAACTTGCCCACGAGCCCCCGTCCCCAGGGCCCTTCGATAGACGCGGGCGGTGCTCTCAAACCCGCAACCCCGCCAACCCTTGTTCGAGCCTCCCCACCTCAACCTCAAAGGAGAATCCGATGGACATGATCACTGTCAAAGACGGCACACAGATTTTCTACAAAGACTGGGGCAAAGGTCAGCCTATTGTGTTCAGCCATGGCTGGCCGCTTTCGGCCGATGACTGGGACACCCAGATGCTGTTCTTCCTCAATCACGGTTATCGCGTCATAGCCCATGACCGCCGCGGCCACGGACGGTCCACCCAGGTGAGCGACGGGCACGATATGGATCATTATGCAGACGATCTTGCGGCGGTGACGGAGCATCTCGATCTGAAGAATGCCATCCACGTCGGCCATTCGACCGGCGGTGGCGAGGTTGTGCATTATCTGGCCCGGCATGGGCAGAGCCGCGTGGCGAAAGCCGCAATCCTGAGCGCCGTGCCGCCGCTGATGTTGAAGACGGCAGCCAACCCGGGCGGCCTTCCCAAACAGGTCTTCGACGACCTTCAGGCTCAGCTTCTGGCCAATCGCACACAGTTCTATATCGACGTCGCGTCGGGTCCCTTTTACGGATTCAACCGGCCAGGCGTGAAGTCCTCCGAGGCGATAATCCACAACTGGTGGCGTCAGGGCATGATGGGCGGCGCGAAGGCGCATTACGACGGCATCGTTGCATTCTCTGCGACCGACTTTACAGAAGATCTCAAGAAGATCACTGTTCCAGTGCTCGTAATGCACGGGGAAGACGATCAGATCGTGCCCTTCGCAGATGCAGGCCCACTGTCAGCCAAACTGCTCAAGAACTCTGAAACGAAGTTCTATCCAGGCTATCCTCACGGCATGCCCACAACTCATGCCGAACAGATTAATGCCGATCTGTTGGCTTTTTTCAAGAAATAGCGGTCAGCCGGTCGAGAAGTTTGCCGCACGGCTGGATGGGTGGCAGAGTCCGCGCAATCCGCGCTCCGCCGCCCTCCGCCGTTATTCTGTTTCCAATCGTGTTCAGAATCTTCCCCCACCGTCTTCGTGTGCTCGCCCTCACCTGCGTCGTCCTCTTTGTTGTCTGCCTCTATCGCACCCAATCCACGGCGTCCGTCGACGCGTCACCTCCGAAGTCGAACGCGGCCGCATGGTCTACGTCTCTCAAGACTGCACCCGCTGCCACACGCAAGGTCCTCAACGGAGCACTGAGGACACGGCCAATCGTTCCCCGGGTCCCGATCTCTCAGACGTCGGCGCGCGCCGCTCTGCTCTCTGGCTCAAAATGCACCTCTACAATCCACGCCAGGTGAGCGGCTCGTCCATCATGCCGTCTTACGCCTTCCTATTCCGCGACCGAAGAGGCAACGATCTGGTTGCATATCTGGCAGGCCTCGGCTCACCGGCAACACATCAGCACATCGCCGACGAGCAACAGTGGCATCTTTCCCCCGAAGCCCTCGCCTCTGCAAGCCTCGCCGACGGACCGCAGCTCTACAACCGATACTGCGCCACCTGCCACAATGCAAACGGCCGCACGCGCCTCAGGTGGCAATCTGAATTCATCGAGTCTCCCGCAATTCTCGCCGCTGGTGCAATCACCGGAGACGTGCAGGGGGACGCGACCCCGACGCCGGAATCCACGCGCATTGATCACCTCGCGCAGATCATCAAATTCGGTCTCCCTGCTTCCGACATGGCCGGACACGAGCGTCTGTCCGATAAAGACATTGCCTCACTGAGTTCGTGGCTCGCACAGAATGCCACGCAGCCAGGTCATAAGCAGTAGCCGCTGTTTCAATTCAGGACCCCTGCTGGCTAAACAAAGCAAAGGCGACGCATGCATCGCACGCGCCGCATGTAATTGCCTGCTGCAAACTTATTGCCCTAGATACGCTCGATACTGCTGCTCAATCACGCCCGCAGACCGCGCCAGCGCCAGCTTCGACAGGTTGTACTGGTACAAGCTCCGCACATAATTTGTCTGTGCCGTTGCCAGCGACGACTGCGCAGTCACCAGTGCAAGGTTGTCATCCACACCCGCATTCACTCGGTCCGTCTCATCGCTCACGGTCTGGCTGGCCAGTTCGACATTCGACTTCGACACTTCCACCAGTTTCTTCGCCGCCTCCACATCCAGCAGCGCCGACCGCACCTGCTGATCGATCTGGCTTCGCAGATTTTCGAGCTGCGCATTTACCGCGGCCAGTTGCGCCCCCGATGCATCGACTTCTCCGCGAATACTCGCCTCGCGAAAGATCGGAATATTCAGCGTTCCTATCGCGTTAAAAACGCCGTGGCTCGGACTCCCACTCACCTTGTCGACGCCGTAATATCCGCTGAAACTCAAGCTCGGCAGCCGTTGCGCCCTATACGCATTATGCAACGCGCGCACTTCAATTACCTGGTTCTGAAAATTCTGATAGTCCTGCCGATTCTTGTACGCAATCGCGCGCACTTCCGCGGGTGTCTGCTCGGCCAGATCGTTATACGGAGCAGGATCGGTCAACACAATCTTCTGTCCCGGATCAATCCCGATCTCACGCTTCAGCAGGATCAGGTCTTTCTCCTCGGCATTCTGCGCCGCAATCAGGGTCTGCTGCTGCGACTGCAACTGCACCTGTGCGCGCAACTCATCCAGTTTCGCCCTGTGCCCGCTATGTGCGCATCGTGCGCGTGCTGCAACGCCACTTCATCGGCCTTCATCAGCGCCGTTGCGTTATCCACTTCGCTCGCATCCGCAATCACGCGCAGATACGTCGTCGCTACCTGCTGCACAACCTCGCCGCGCGCCGACATCTTCTGAAAGTACGCCGACCTGGCCGCCGCTCCCGCCGCCTTCCATCCCGCAATCACCACGCCGGAAAACAGTGTCTGATTCAACGACACCTGCCCCTGCGTCAGGTCGTCCTTCGTAATCAGCGAAAACCCGCGGGTGGCCGCCCGGAAACAGTCCTTCAAATTGCTTCAACGTATTCGGCCCGAACCCCAGTGCAGCCAGGTTGTGCTGGAAAACGCCCGTGCCCCCGCTCAGGTTGATCGTCGGCAAAAACTCCTGCAGCGCCTGGTTCTTTTCGCCCTGCAACTGCTTCTCGCCGCTCTCGGCTTCCCTCAGCCCAAGATTGTTCTCAAGACCCGCGCCGAATTGCATCGTCCAGCGACAGTTTCAGCGGCTCGTCGCTCACGCCGTGCGCCGTCACGCTGCCATAAAAAGGATTCGTCGTCGAACTGGGATTCTGATCCTGGGCGCGCGCCGTTACGGCCAGTCCCACTGCCGCAGCGCACACCAACCCAAACGCCCACAGACGGGCAAATTGTCCAGCTTCTTTCACATCCATTATTTTCTCAGATGTCCCAGAGGTCCGAAGGATTCCCGATCACACCCTAAAAACTACCCAAGTTGAGGATTTCAGCCCTCTATTCCTCCCCTTGTTGGGAAACGAGCCCCGGTGAATCTGAATTCCGCTGCCACGCGCCATCGTTCGCTTTCTCGATTTCTTCGATCAGCCGAATCCATTCGCCTTTGCCTTGACTCGAATTCCGGCAGCCCATAAGATCAGTTGTCTATGAAAGGCAATCCCAAAGTTATCGCTGAACTGAATGCAGCGCTGCGTGATGAGCTGATGGCCATCAACCAGTACTTCCTGCACGCCGAGATGTTGGAGAACTGGAAGTACACGCGGCTTGCCAAGTTCATTAAGAAGCAGTCGATCGACGAGATGCTTCACGCTGAAGGGCTCATCGAGCGCATCCTTTTCCTCGACGGGACGCCGAATCTGACCGAGCCTATGAAGCTTGAGGTCGGCCTGAATGTCAAACACCAGCTGGAGCGCCAGCTTCAGTTGGAGACCGACGCCGTTGCCTCCTACAACAAGTCGATTGCCGTCTGCCGCGATCTGGGCGATAACGCGTCCAGGGAGCTCTTCGAGAAAATGCTTCATGACGAAGAGGGCCACGTGGATTGGCTCGAAGCCACAACGCCATCAGACTAAGGAATCCGGCTACGAGCGCTACCTTTCGGAACAAATCGAGGATCAGCCCAGTCCTGAAGCCAAACACGGGGCGAACCAATCGCTTTCGCCCCGAATTCCGGCTAAATCTGCTGCCGTGCCCACCTCCCGCGCCGAAACAGCACCATGCCCGCCGCCGCGATCCTGCATTCCGCAATCACGATCGACAGAAACGCCCCCTCCGCTTGCCAGTGCATCGTTACCGCCAGCCACCAGGCCAGCGGAAGCTCCAGCACCCAGAAGCCGAAGAAGTTCACAATCGTCGGCGTCAACGTGTCCCCCGCCCCGTTGAATGCCTGCAACATCACCATCACATAGGCGTAACCGATGTTGCCGCAACTGAAAGTACGCAGCGCAATGGCCGCAATCGGCACCACCGCAGGATCGTGCACAAACAGCCTCACCACCGGCGTCGCAAACACGAAAAAGAACACCCCGATCACGCCCAGAAACAGCATGTTGTAGAAACCTGTCCGCCACACCGCCTGCGCGGCGCGATCCGGCCTCTTCGCGCCCAGGTTCTGTCCCACCAGCGTCGCCGCCGCGTTGCTCAATCCCCACGCCGGCAGAATGAAGAACACTACGATGCGAATCGCCATCGTGTATCCCGCCACCGCCGCCGCGCCAAACATCGAAATGATCCGCACCAGCACAATCCAGCTCGCATTCGCAATCGCAAACTGCAGAATTCCCGTCGCGAAACCCGCAGCAGTCGCAGCATCACGCGCACGTTCAAGCGCAGATGCCGCACCAGTATGTGGATCCGCTCCGTCCCTTTCAGCAGCCGATAGAACTGGTACAGCACGCCGATGACCGCCCCGTGAATGTCGCCAGCGCCGCGCCCGTGACGCCCATCTGCGGAAACGGCCCGAGCCCGAAGATCAGGCACGGATCGAGCACCAGGTTGATGATGTTCGACACCCACAGCAGCCGCATTGCAATCGCCGCATCGCCGGCTCCGCGAAAGATCGCGTTGTTCAGGAACAGCATGATGATCGCGCCGCAACCGCCCAGCGCAACCCGCGCATACCCTGACCCGCCGCCACAATCTCCGGCGAAGCGCCCATCGCGCGCAACAACTCCGGCGCATAAATCCCCGCCGGAATCCCGAGCGCCAACGAAATCACAAGCCCAACACAATCGCCTGCACCCCGGCAATCGCCGCATCCTCCGGGTCTTTTTCGCCGATGCGCCGCGCCACCATCGCCGTCGTCGACATCGACACGCCCAGCCCGATGGCAAACACCAGCGCCAGCATCGACTCCGTGATGCCTACCGTTGCAACAGCATTCGCGCCCAGCCGGCCCACCCAGAACACGTCGGTGACGGCAAACAGCGACTCCAGCACCATCTCCAGCACCATCGGAATGGCCAGCAGCAGAATGGCGCGATTTAGATTTCCCGTTGTGAAGTCCTGGTGCGAGCCTCTCAACGATTCGCGCACCGAAGACCAAAAGCCGCGGTCGCCTTCCTGCGGGAGGAGGCGTTAACCATTCAAGAACAGACATTAAAAGCTCCACGTCGGGTCCGTCAAATATGTTTGGGCGGGAGTGGGCGCGACCACGTTCGACCCGTGTCCGTCGGAGGGCAACATGCACGCACCAATAGCGAAGGGGTTACGCTGCTATCAGATTGACTTTGCAGAAGCACCCCAGGTCTGAACTGACCTCGGGGAAGAGAAGGGAAAAACCCGAGGCAATGTTCAGCGAAGAGGTCGGACGATGACAAGCTGAAACACTGTTTCCTCCGTAGCCGGAAGGCCCGGCGGGTTCTAAGACTATAACCCGGTTTCGATTTCAATTTCCAGTGCAATCCTCATCAAATTTCTCTGCCCTGTGCATTTTGCCAGTGTTCACCGTGGAAAAGGCGCCGTAGTCTCTTCACTTGAAGCAAGGACCGGGGTAAAGGTCCTTCTCGTAAGGAAGATTTCATCAGTGCGATTGAGCGATAGATGAAAAACCTGCTGGATGGTGACAGCCGCGATTGAAGGTGTCACCGGCCTTCTGCTTCTGGCGGTTCCGTCCCTGGTGGCCAGACTCCTGCTCGGTTCTTCACTTGATGGGGCTGTTCCGCTGACAGTCGCCCATCTGACTGGACTGGCGCTGCTCACGTTGACCGTTGCCTGTTGGCTGGCCCGGCCGGACGATGACACTCGCGCCGCCAATGGACTGGTCACCGCAATGGCGGTTTTTACAACATCGGAACCGCATTCCTCCTTGTCTATGCCGGCGTTGGCCTGCGGGCTTTCCGGCATAGCCCTTTTGGCCAGCCGTCCTGCTGCACCTCGTAATGGGTGCCTGGTGCGTGATGCGTCTGCTTAATGGACGGGTGCAGAAGTAGCCAGGAGCCGGGTGGTCCCAAACCGGGTCCCCCAACATATCGCTTTTGAGACCTGAAGTCACCGCGTCAGTCCCGTAGGGACGTCCAGGTATAGCCCAGGGTGAAA
Source organism: uncultured Acidobacteriaceae bacterium (assembly GCA_963769345.1). GTDB lineage: Bacteria > Acidobacteriota > Terriglobia > Terriglobales > Acidobacteriaceae > Telmatobacter. The sequence goes on along the minus strand of CAVYLL010000009.1, from coordinate 1,790 downwards.
CCCTGGGACCCGTCTTCAGGCAATCGCCCCCGTCCCGTCGGCCCGGAAGCAACCCCGGGAATTTCTCCTCGTATAGGGTGGCGTCCGAAGAAAGTCCGCGGCCATCTTCGAGTCCTTCCAAAGACGGCCCGCGGACCCCTAACAACTGACCACTGACCACCAACCGCTATTCTTCTTCTTCCTCCACCGGCCGCTTCGCGTTCGCCAGAATCTTTCGGCCACGAGTTGCGGAACGATGTCGTAGTGGTGCATTTCCATCCGGTAGCTGCCTTGCCCTGGGTCATCGAGGTCAGCAGCGTCCCGTAGGTAAGCATTTCAGACATCGGAACTTCGGCGTTGATCACCGTCGTGCGCCCTTGACTCCATGCCCTGCACGCGTCCGCGCCGGCTGTTCAGGTCGCCCATCAGGGTTCCGGCAAACTCATCCGGCGCCTCGATCTCGACCTTCATGATCGGCTCCAGCAGACAGGGCTTGGCCGGTTCCATGCCCTTGCGGAAGCCAGCCGGCCCGCCATCTTGAACGACATTTCGTTCGAGTCCACATCGTGATAGCTGCCGTCGTAAACCGTCGCCTTGAAGTCCACGACCGGGATACCCCGCAAGGTATCCGCGCGCGGCCGACTCCACAATGCCTTTTTCGACGGCCGGCACAAACTGCCGCGGAATCGATCCGCCGAAGACCTCGTTCCCGAACTCAAACCCGCTGCCGCGCGGCAACGGCTCCATGCGAATCTTGCAATCGCCAAACTGCCCATGGCCGCCGGTCTGTTTCTTGTGCCGCCCCTGCGCCTCGGCCTTTCCGCGAATCGTCTCCCGATACGGCACCTTCGGCGCCTTCAGCGTCACCTCGGCGTGATACCGCTTCTTCAACCGCGTCACGATCGTCTCAATGTGCGGTTGCCCGCCCCGGCATCAGAAACTCATTCGTCTGCGGATCGCGGAAGAACCGAATCAGCAGGTCCTCTTCCATCAGCTTGTGAATCGCCGGCGCCAGCTTGTCTTCGTCCGCGCGGCTCTTGGGCTCAATCGCGTAGGTCATGGGCGGCTCGGCAGCGCAGCGAGTTCCACCTGAATTCGGCACCCTTCGCCCCCAGCGTGTCGCCGGTCAACGTATCGCGCAGCTTGGCGACCGCGCCCAGATCGCCGGCATGCAGTTCGCTACCTCAACCGCTTTTCGCCCCTGCATCACGCTCAGGTGCGAGATCCGTCTTGTCCGCGGCGCGTGTAGTTCTCGAGCGTCGCATCGTTCTTGACCACGCCGCTGATCACTTTGAAGAAGCTGATCCGCCCTGAAAACGGATCGCTCATGGTCTTGAAAACAACCAGTGCCGTAGGCTCGGAGTCCTCCACCTTCCGGAACCAACCACGCTGCCACACCCGTCGCCGCCGTTGCCGTTCGCCCCAACTGCCTGCATCGCAGCCGTCTTTACCGGAATCGGCGACCGCTCAATTGGGCAACGGCGCGTAAACCTTGATGAAGTCCAGCAGGTGATCGGTGGCGACGTTCGTCCCCGCCACTCGCAAACAACACCGGGAAGATGCGGTCTTCGCGAATCGCTTCATGCAGCGCGGTAATCAGGTGCTGCTTGGGGTCGTCCCCTGGGCGAAAAACTCTTCCATCAGCTCGTCTTTGCCTTCGGCCACTAACTCGACCAGCGCCTCGTGGGCTTCCTTCGCCTGAGTGCGCAATGCTCGCTGGAATCTCGCCCCGTTATCTTGCCGCGTCCATCGCCATTCGGCGTGTAGTGGAACGCTTCCATCGTCACCAGGTCCACAACGCCATGAAATCC
>CAVYLL010000008.1:0-2175034 GCA_963769345.1 uncultured Acidobacteriaceae bacterium | reverse complement strand
TGAACAATCGCGGCCGCAAGGCCCTGTTGGCCCGCATCGACGAAGCCCCGCCCAACAACAACGATCCCCGCACGCTGCTCGATGCCGGCCTCGGCTTCTCGCTCGGCCGCGGCTACACCATCGTGTGGTCCGGCTGGGACCCCGATGCGCCGAAGGCCAATAGCGGCATCACCGCGCGCTTTCCCGATCGCGACCGATGACGGCAAGACGATCGTCCGCCGTATCCGCGAGGAGTTTCAGTTCGGCACCCGCAGCAATGCGGCCCCGAATTGGCCAGGCTCAATTATCCCGCGGCCACGTTCGACGCGTCGATGGCGCGGCTCACCATGCGCGCCCGGGAAAGCGATGCCCGCACCGAAATTCCTACCAGCGGCTGGGGGTTCCGAGAACAACCGGGCGATCCGTCTCCTGCCCGCCGGCAGGAAGTTCCAGCCGCTCGCGATCTACGAATTGTGGTACGACGCGACCGCGCCGAAGGTGGTGGGCATGGGCCTCGCCGCCACCCGCGACTTCGTCTCGTTCCTGCGCTTCGAGCGTGCCGACCCCAAAGGCACCGCCAATCCGGCGCTGGGCGGCGGCGGCGATCCGCCCGGCCGCGCCATGCGCTCATGTTCGGCATCTCCCAGAGCGGCCGCTTCGTGCGCAACTTCATCGAACTCGGCATGAACAAGGACGAGAGCGGCCGCCGCGTGTTCGACGGCGCCCTTGCCCATACGGCGGGCGCCGGCAAGGTGTTCGCCAACACCACCTTCGCCGAGCCGACCCGCACCGCCACCCAGCACGAAGACCGCCTCTATCCCGAGAACTGGTTCCCCTTCAGCACCGCCACTGAAACCGATCCGGCGAGCGGACAGACCGGCTCGCTGTTCCGCGGCGACGGCAGCGATCCCCTCCTGATTTGCGACCAACACCTCGACGGAATACTGGCAGAAGGGCGCCTCGCTGATCCACATCGACCCCGCCGGCAAGGCAGACCTCGCCCTGCCGCCGAATTCGCGCGTCTACATGATTGCGGGCACCCAGCACGGCGGCGCCGCCGGCCTGCCGACCACGCCGGGCGCTTGCGCCAACATGCGCAACCCGCACAATCCGGCCCCGGCGCTGCGTGCCTTGATCGTGGCGCTGGAGGACTGGGTCGTCAAAGGGATCCCGCCGCCGCCGAGCCGGGTGCCGTCGATCGCCCAGGGTACGGCGGTTCCGGTATCGGCGGTCGCTATGCCCGCGATCAAGGGCATGACGCTGGCGCCCGGCGACAATCCGATCACGGAGCCGGTCGACTGGGTCAATCCGCCTGAGGCCGACGGCGCCGCGCCGGATGTTGGCCGTTGTTTCGCTACGAGACACGGGTGCCGGCCGTCGATGCCGACGGCAATGAAACGTCCGGCATCCGGCTGCCGCCGATCGCGGTGCCGCTAGCGACCTATACCGGCTGGAACGTCTATCGCGCCCAGCCGACCGAGCTGTGCGACCGCAACGGCACCTATGCGCCGTTCGCCAGGAACCGGGCCGAGCGCGAGGCATCCGGCGATCCGCGGCCGTCGGTCGCCGAGCGCTACAATTCGCGCGCGGCCTATGTGGCAAAGGTGAAGGCGGCCGCCGACGCGCTGGTCGGCGAGCGGTTGCTGCTGCCCACCGACGCCGCACGCTATGTACGCGAGGCCGAGCGCAGCGACCGGTTCTAGATCGCCGGACGCCCGTCAGCTCTCAGGTCGCGCAACCCCCGGGTCGCGCGCGATGCGCATCGGCAAGAGCTCCCGCTGCCACGGCCAGCGGCCCTCGATCTCGAGCACCAGGGTCCAACTCAGGAAGGTGCGACCACGACCAGCCCGGCCAGGAGGCCGAGGCTGGTAAAGGTCAGTTCGATCGCAATCGTCTTGACGATGTCGGCGGCGACCAGGACTTCGAGGCCGAGCAGCAGCGAGCGCCCAATGTGTATTTTGTATTGATCGTAAAGCCCGTCGTCGAAGCGGCGATGTGCGGAGCGATACGTCGACCAGACGATGCCGGCGACGATGATGAAGACGCCGAAAATCTCGATGCAGGTGCCGACAAGACGGATCGCGTGGCTTACGGCCGCTTCGAAGCTTTCGATGTTGATGTCCATGATCGCGGTCCGCCACGGCTGAAATCCTCGAGACGCTCTTGGGCACCCAGATTCCACCCGCCGATCGCGATGGCCATAGGCGCATGCGCCCGGGAGAACGGGGTCAGCGCGAGTAGTATTCCACCACCAGGTGCGGCTCCATCTGCACGGGATAGGGCACCTCGGTCATCCCGGGAATGCGCGCGAGCTTCGCGGTCAGCTTGTTGTGGTCGACCTCGATATAGTCGGGCACGTCGCGCTCGCCGAGGCCGGTCGATTCGAGAACCAGCGCCAGCTGCTTCGACTTGTCCTTCACCTCGACGACGTCATTGACCTTGAGGCGATAGCTCGGGATGTTGACCCGGCGGCCGTTCACCTTGACGTGGCCGTGGTTGATGAACTGGCGCGACGCGAACATGGTCGGCACGAACTTGGCGCGATAGATCACGGCATCGAGCCGCCGCTCCAGCAGGCCGATCAGGTGCTGCCCGGAATCGCCCTTCATGCGGATGGCCTCCGCATAGATGCCGCGGAACTGCTTCTCCGAGATGTTGGCGTAGTAGCCCTTGAGCTTCTGCTTGGCGCGCAACTGCACGCCGAAGTCGGAGAGCTTGCCCTTGCGGCGCTGGCCGTGCTGGCCGGGGCCGTATTCGCGGCGGTTGACGGGGCTCTTGGGGCGGCCCCAGATGTTCTGGCCCATACGGCGATCGAGCTTGTGCTTTGCCGCTAAGCGCTTGGTCATTCGCGTCCTCATTGCGGCTCTGCGCCGGAGGCGGCAGGCTCGCGTCATGGTGGAGTTTGAGGATCGCGCCCTCCTCTGTCCCGGCATTGCCGGGGCCGACAGGTCCGTGCCTCAAGCGAAGCAGGGACCACGGGTCGCGAAACGCCGCGCGGGCAGGCCCGCACAGCCGGGGGTATCTAGGGGGAAACCGGCGGGGTGTCAAATGGATGGTGATCCACGATGTCCTGCGCGGCTTGCCTCACCCCGCCGCCTGCATCGCGTCCCGCAGGCCGAACCGCGCCAGCGCCGCAGCCAGCACGGCGGACGGACAGGCCCCCGAGGTGAAGATCGCGCGCGCCGTGCCGGTCGTGCCGGTCGCGGGCGCGCCGATGAGGCCGCTGACCCGGCGTGCGATCGCAGGGGCGGGTCGATCCAGTCCACCGGCCACGGCATCAGCCGCGGCAGGCGGTCGAGCAGCAGCGGGAAATGGGTGCAGGCGAGCACGATGGTGTCGGTGCGCCGGCCGTCCCGCTCGACGAAGCATGGCGCGATCTCGCGGGCGATGTCGGCATCGTCGACCGGTTTTTCGTGCAGCGCGGCCTCCGCGATCGATGGGAGCTCCCCGGAGCCGACCAGGGTCACTCGCAGCCCTGGCCGAAATCCCGGATCAGGGCGCGGGTGTATTCGCGCTTGACGGTCGCCTCGGTGCCGAGCACCGACACCAGCCTCGATCTGGACGCGCCGCAGGCCGGCTTGATGGCTGGCACGGTGCCGACGAAGGGCACCGCGAAGCGCGCCCGCAAATGCGGCAACACCAGGGTCGATGCGGTGTTGCAGGCGATCACCACGATGTCGGGGGCGTGGCCGCGATCAGCTCCGCCATCAGCGGCACGACCCGCCCGACCAGCGTCTCCTCGCCATGGCGCCCATAGGGAAAGAACGCATCGTCGGCGACATAGACATATCCGCATCCGGCCGCGCCTTTACCACTTCGCGGAACACGGAGAGGCCGCCGAGGCCGGAGTCGAACACGAGGATGGTCGGGGTTGCCATGGTGCGGTGCGTTCCGCGAGATCAGTCGAAGACGAGATCGAGACTGCGGCCAGCATAGAGAATTCGCGGGATGATGACGTACTCATCGATTTTACCAGGGTTAAGGCAATCGTCAGACGGCGCTTGAACTCCCGGGGTGATGTCAAGCCCGACCTTGAAAATTGATGCGTCATATGTCATATATAAAACGACAGGTGACGGGAACGATATGGCCGAGAATTACGGATCAAGACTTGAGATAGCCAAAGTCACAGAACTGCTCGGGGGCCAGCAGGTACTGCGGCGTGAACTACGGGAACCGCTTCAAGCCCATGAGTTGCTTGTCCGCGGTTTGCCAAGTAAGGCTTTGATCCATCTCGTCGAAACGTTCGTCGTTCTCAACTGGGACGATGCGTTCGAAAAGGCAGAAGATCCATCGTGTTGTTCATCGCCTGGTTCATCGCGATTCAGCTCCGAAGGGTTTGGGGGTCTGGATCGTGCCCTGTCTATTCGTTCCTGAGTGCTTGCATCGGCTCAATGCTGGCAGCGCGGTGCGCCGGCATGATGCCGGCAACAAGAACCGTGAGGGCCAAAGCGATGGCCGCGCCACTGAAACTGATCGGATCAAAGGGAGCGACGTTAAACAGCATTGAGCGCAGCAGGCGCACAGCAGCAATGGAGCCGAGACCGCCGGCAACAAGCCCGACGAGAATGACACTTGCGCTTCCCTGGAGGACGAGGCGAAAAACCCCGCTACGCGATGAGCCGAGGGCCATTCGTAGAGCAAACTCGCGATTGCGCTCGATCACGGAGTATGCCATGACCGCGTAGAGTCCCATCATCGCGACGAGCAAACTGCAGATGGCGTAAACGCCAAGCAGTTCCGCAGGGATGCGCGACATTTGGTATTGCTGGTCGGTCACATCTTGCAGAGTGCGAACGTTCTCAAGCGGAAGGGCTGGATCAAGGTCCCCGACAGCTTTGCGTAGCTGCGACGTCACCGTCGTTCCTGTGCGCGAATGGATGGCGATGATCGCATAGCCGTATCCTGACTTGCCTTGCAGCAGTGGCAGGAAGACAACCGGGTTGGGATCTGTGTTATCGGGGCTATGGTATGCAAAGTCGTGAACGATGCCGACGATCTGGCGCTGGAGCCTGTCTATAACGATGCTGCTACCCAGGGCATTCCCATTCGGCCAGTAGCGACGGGCCATGGACTCGTTGATCACGGCAACTTTCGGAGCGAGGTCATTATCGGCAAAAGTGAAATCGCGACCCTGTTGGATCTGAATTCCCGATGAGCGGAAGAAGTCAGGTCCGTCGAAGTCAGTGACAACTGAAGTGTCTTCACCTTTTGCGGGAATGTGACCGGGAATACTGAAATCACGCGTGTTGCCTGATCCCGAGTCGCCCATGGGCAAATGCGTAGTCAGCGTAACCGAGGAGACCCCTGGGGCGCGCCGCAGGCGATCGAGAAGCTGGGAGAGAAAGAGGCGGGCGTGATCGTCCTTGTAGCCGGCTCGGGAAAGATCGATGGTCGCGGTGAGGGTATTGGTGCGATCAAATCCGACAGGGCGATTGAAGATGTTGAGCGAGGTGCGTGTAAGGAGCCCGCAGCAGGCCAGCACGATGAAGCAGATGCCAAGCTGAACGCCCAGGAGAATGCGCTGGCCGATTCTCTTGCGGGTCGAACCGGCGACGGTCGCACTGCCTTCGTGCAGAGCTTCGCGCTGGGAAACCCTCAAGGACTGGCGAATGGGGTACATGCCGCATACGAGCGTCACCAGGATGGCGATGGCGGCGACGAAGACCGTGATGCGCCAGTCGCTGTGCAGATTGAAAGCGAGAGGGAAACCCAGGTCGGGCATCAGGACGTAAATAGCACGAGATATTCCGACGCTCGCAGCCCAGCCGGCAAGGGCACCGGCAAGGGCAAGCAGCCCCGTCTCGATAAAGACCTGCGATGCAATGCGCGAAGGCCGGGCTCCGAGAGCTGTGCGGATAGCAATTTCGCGGCGCCGGCGTGCCGCGTGCTGGCCGAGTAGAGATGCGATATTGATGCAGACCAGGATCATCAACAAGCATGAAGCGCCGACCAGCACAGGCAGGACTTCGCCGATCACGGAGAAGAATCCGCGCTGAAAATGCGCTGAATCGTAAAGGTTCAGATCCCAGCTTTTGTATTGATCGTTATGTTGCGCGAGGGCGAAAGACCGGGCCAGAGTGTGGATCTCAGCCTTGGCGGCGGAATCGGAGATACCTGGGTGTAGGCGAACAACAGCCTGCAAGCCCCAACGGGCCAATATCAAGGGATCGGGCGACGCATCGGCGGAGAGATCGCGCAACGCAGAAAGCGGAACCCATGCGGCCTCTGCAACGCCACCGAAGATACCAGCGAATTCGCGAGGCGCTACACCGATGACGGTGAAGGCATGCCGGTTGATGTTGACGGTGCGACCGATAACGGAGGGGTCGGCGTTGAATCGGTCGCGCCACAAGCCATCGGACAGAACAACCGCATCCATTGATCCGTAGGCGCGATCGTCGGCGTCCGGCGGGAAGAAGTTGCCAACTTCCGGCTTGACTCCAAGGGTTTGGAAGTAGTTGGACGAGACGGTCCCCGCGGGGATCGCCTGAGGTTGGGTATTTGGCAATGCGAGGTTGATTGTGGCGAAATCGAACGCCGCCACATCACCGAACGAGTGCGCCTGCTGACGCAGGTATTGGACTTGGTCGTAATGGACGGAGTAGCCGTCGCTGCCGAGGACAGTGGCGGAGATGAAGCGTAATGCCCGTGCATCCCGCACCTGTGGCCAGGGATTGAAGAGAACCGCATTGGTCCACGTGGCTACCGTGGCCAATGCGCCGATGCCCAACGCCAGTGTGAGCACCGCCGTAAGGGTAAAGCCAGGCGACATGCGCAGCTGGCGTACCGCATAACGCAAGTCCTGGCCGAACACTTTACGCCTCCACTTCTTCAGTGAGCTTTTTCAGCTCGTCTTCCGATACGACCTTTCCGTCGAAGAGATGCACTTCGCGTTCGGCGTGCTTGGCGAAACGCGGATCGTGCGTCACCATGCAGATCGTGGAGCCTTCGCGGTGCAGGTCGGCGAGGAGATGCATGACGGCTTCGCCATTCTTCGAGTCGAGGTTTCCGGTAGGCTCATCGGCCAGCAGGATCGAAGGAGAGCCTGCAAGGGCACGGGCCACGGCGACGCGCTGCTGCTGACCGCCAGAGAGCTGTGCGGGATAGTGCCGCATGCGATGCGCCATGTTCACGCGCTCCAGGGCTTCCTTCACACGCTTCTTCCGTTCTGCCGAGGGCATGCCGGCGCGATAGGTGAGCGGCAGTTCAACGTTCTCTTCCACAGTGAGATCGCCGATCAGGTTAAAACTCTGGAAGATGAAGCCGATCTCCTGGTTGCGAATGCGGGAGCGCTCGCCGAAGCTCAGGTTCTCTACCGGCTTGTTGTTGAGCAGGTATTTGCCACCAGTTGGTGTATCGAGCAGGCCCAGGATGGACAGCAGCGTGGATTTGCCGCAGCCAGAAGGGCCGGACATGGCCACATACTCGCCACGCGAAATGGTGAGGTGAATGCCAGAGAGCGCGTGGGTTTCCACTTCATCGGTGTAGAAGACCTTAATCAAGTCTTCAATCTCAATCAGCTTGTCGTTTGCCATCCAATCCCCCTCTTAAATTCAGTTGTCAGTTATCAGTTGCCAGTGGTCAGCGAACAATGAACGCGATCCGTAGTCAGAAGCGATTCACTGATTACAAACCCCAGTTCCTATTCCAATCGAATGCGATCTACGTTGTCATAGCGCGACATGTCGGAAAGAATCACGGTATCGCCTTCTTTCAAACCGTCGAGCACCTGGATACTGTTCACCGAAGCGCGACCTACTTTCACTTGAACGCGCTCGGCACTCTTGTGGTCCGGAGACTCCTTAAAGAGGCTGAGTGTCGAGTTTTCATTGCCCAGAGCGGGCCGACCGACATTGAGAACATTGTTCAGCTTCTCGAGATCGATCGTGCCGTCTACGCTCAAACCCTTCACAGCCCCGGGAGGAAGTTCCCCATCCAGTTGTACGTCAACGGTGCGCGTTCCGTTCAAAACTGCGGGATCAATACGTGTTACGTGACCGGGAACAACGCCGTTATGCGTATCGACTGATGCAGGAAGTCCGATCTGGATGTCGCGCGCTTGAGTTTCGGCGATTTGCAGAGCTGCCTTCAATTTGCCAAGCTGCACCACCTCGGCCAGGGACTGGCCGGCCGTCACGTGCGAGCCTACCCCCAGAGGAACGGGCAGCGGATCAACCTCTCCTCCGATGCCTGCACGCACTTCGAGTGCTGCCGATTGCTTCTCATAGAGAGCAAGCAGAGCCTTGGCCTGTTCAATCTTGGCCTGCGATGAAGCGAGCTGAACTTCGATGTTCTTTTCGTTCAATTCAAGCTGCTCAAGGCTGAGTTTGTGCTGCGCGGCCAACTGATCAGCGGTGCCCTTTGACTTGTCGTAGGCAATGCCGGCAATGACGCCGAGCTTGTAGAGTTGCTCGTCCGTCTTGGCCTGCAACTGATCCTGCGTGTTCTCGGTGTTGACCTGTGCCGCCGCGATTTTTTTGTCCATCAGCGTGCTCTGCAGCGTCGCCTGAAGGCTCCTGTTGTCGGCTTCGGCAGCTTTCACCGCCAGCTTGGCATCGAGTAGCTTCTGCTCGACCTCGGGCGCAGACAAGTCCATCAATATGGTGTCGGCCTTGACGATTGTGCCGGGAAGAACGCGGATGCGAACCACTGTCGCGTCGGTTAGCGCCGGGATCAACTCGATCGAATCTTCACGAGGAACCAAAGTGCCGGTGGATCCGCGAACCTGGCGGATCATGTCACTGCGCTTCACAGTGTCTGGCCAAACAGTTGACGCATCGACCGTGGGAGCTGCCGGCTTGAGCCGGGAAACCAGAACCACTGCAACCGTAAGAACCACCACCCCTATGCCGGCCCAAATGAAGAGGCGGCGCCGTTTTTGCTTCTTAATGTCTGGGCGTGCGATATCCATCACTCCCAGATAGGAGCACTTGCCGTGCCAAAGGCCGTCGGGTGCTAGATCTTCGAATTAAACGGGTTAGGAAACCTAAGGCTTTGAAGCGAAGGGAGTTGAAGTGACCGCTGGCGGGGTGGATTGTCCGATATCGGACAGTCTCCAGGGATCGCCTGAGGTGCGGGAGCCGCCCTAGAGCTGGCTTGACCAGCCCGGAGATCTTGCTGAGTCAGAGGAGGGTCCAAACGCATGCGGCGTATGGGATTTCTTTTTTTGGCCTTTTTGAGCTAAAGTCGTCATTCCAGACGAGTTAGCTTCGCAAGGGGGTATCGTAAACGATTGAAAACAAACAAGTTAAGACGTAAAGTCGTCAAAAATAAGGACTTGGCGATGGATTTGGGCGATTTGCACCGTTTTCAGGGCGTGGTTGTTCCATCTTGTGGGACGTCGCTCCAAAATAGCGGACGGCCCCGAAGCGATTGTCTCCGGGCGCCCGAGCTGTCGTCATCCCGGCCCTTTTGGCTACCGAGACAAGTGTAAAGAATTTGCAGAAATAACCTGCAAACTCCGCGGAGAAATATCCGAACGGAATGAGGCAGATGGTCTGAATCTTGGGAGGCCAGTCTTGACATCCGATTGAACCCACGTTTTTCGGCGTCAAACGAGCGAATGACAGAGAAAGTGGCCGAGTTTCCTGAGCGTTTCGACCGGAAGAGACGTTGATGGAGGCGTATCGATAATCATCAGGGAAGTTCCACTGCCAGCGCCACCGCACCTCCGCCCCCCAGACACAGTGATGCAATCCCCCTCTTAGCTCCCCGATCTGCCATGGCGTAGATGAGCTTTACCAGCACGGCTGCGCCGCTGGCACCGATGGGATGACCTAATGCGACGGCTCCGCCGTTGACGTTGACGCGGGCCTGATCCAGACCGAGCTCGCGAATTACGGCCAGGGCCTGCACACTGAAGGCTTCGTTCAGTTCAAAGAGATCGACAGAATCGAGAGACCAACCAGCTTTGGCGATGACTTTGCGCACGGCATCGATGGGTGTGAGCGAAAACCATTCGGGGGCGCGACCCGCCTGAGCCTGGGCGCGAATGATGACCAGGGGCTTTAATCCCAATTCCCTTGCACGATCGGCGCTGGTGACAACAACCGCAGCTGCCCCGTCACTCACGCCGGGGGCGTTGCCGGCGGTTACCGTGCCACCCTGCCTAAAAGCTGGCTTCAGTTTCGCGAGGATATCGACTGTGGTATCGGGGCGAATGGCCTCATCGGCATCGAATGCACGCGGTGCTTCGCCCTTTTTCGCTGGCGGGAAATCAACGGGCAGGATCTGTGCCCGGAAGCGGCCTTCGGCCGTCGCTTCGGCGGCTCGCCGGTGCGACTGGGCGGCGAATGCGTCTTGATCTTCGCGCGTGATGTGGCATTTCTCCGCCACCATCTCCGCGGCTTCGCCCATGTGGAACTTGTTGTAGACATCCCACAGGCCGTCGTTGATCATGGCGTCGACCAGGTTGCCGTTGCCCATGCGGTAGCCGGTCCGCGCCTGGGGCAGCAGATAGGGCGCGTTGGACATCGACTCCATGCCGCCAGCGACAACAATGTCGGAATCGCCGGTTTGAATGGCCTGGGCAGCAAGTGAAATGGCGCGCAGGCCAGAGCCGCAGACCTGGTTCACCGTGAGCGCGCCCACTTCCGGCGGCAGACCGGCGAAAATTGCCGCCTGCCGGGCGGGACTCTGGCCGAGGCCGGCTTGCAGGACGCAGCCCATGATGCAGTCGTCTGGAATTCGGAGTTGATCGGCTGTGCCGTTGGCGGAGTTCTTCAGCGATTCTTCAAGTCCTGCGCGGCGCACAGCTTCCCTGACTACGAGCGCGCCCAACTTCGGCGCGGTGTACGACTGCAGAGAACCCTGGAATTTGCCTATTGGGGTACGAACGGCCGAAACGATCACGACCTCTGACATGGATGACTCCGGATGAAATGAATTGCGGCGGCACCTATACTACGACGCCAAACATTAGATGCGCCCAGCCTCGCGAAGATCGCGAATCTCATTGTCATCGAAGACGCGAGAGCGGATGAGGAAGCGCAGGCCTTCTGCGTTGTCCAGCGAGAACATGCCGCCTCGGCCGGGAACCACATCGAGGGTGAGATGCGTGTGCTTCCAGTATTCGAACTGGCTACGGCTCATATAGAAGGGCTCGCCGTCGACTTCGCCGAGTTGCACGTCGGAGTCGCCGACCATGAATTCGCCCCGGGGATAGCACATTGGGGAGCTTCCGTCGCAACAGCCGCCCGACTGGTGGAACATCAGCGGCCCGTGCTTCTCGCGGAGGACGCGGATGAGGTGGACGGCAAGATCGGTCGCCTCGACTTGTTTGGGGGGTTCTGGCATAAGTGCGCAGCGCTCGGAGATGACGTTGCTCAGTTTCGGCAAAGATTCGTGCTATCCCACCCATGACGCGATGAAACTGCGTCATGGATGGGGCACCCAGAGTGTTGGTTGAAGCTCCTCAGGGGTTGAAACCCTTCCCCCTTTGTCTCTTTCGGCACGACTGAACAGCTTGGTGAAAAAGTCCGTATGGGCCGAGTCAGCATCCCTCAGGGGCTAAAGCCCAACGTTCATTTTGTTGCATTTGAGGCCTGGCTGAAGCCATGCCCTTGTTACAAAACAGCGGGTTCGTTGAGTTTTTATCCAAGCTGTGAAGTCATGCCCTGACGCAAAGCCCGTTTATGAATCCGCTCTAGAAGAAGCCGAGCTTCTTCGGGCTGTAGCTGACCAGCAGGTTCTTGGTTTGCTGATAGTGGTCAAGCATCATGCTGTGGGTTTCGCGACCGATACCGGACTGCTTATAGCCGCCGAAGGCCGCATGAGCAGGATAGGCATGGTAGCAATTGATCCACACGCGCCCTGCCTGGATGCCCCGGCCGAGCCGATGGCATCGGTTCACGTCGCGTGTCCACAGGCCTGCACCAAGGCCGTAGAGCGTGTCGTTGGCAATTTCGAGGGCGTCGGCTTCGGTCTTGAATGTCGTGACGGAAACGACAGGGCCAAAAATCTCTTCCTGGAAGATGCGCATCTTGTTGTGGCCCTTGAAGACCGTTGGCTGCACATAGAATCCGGTGTCGAGTTCACCGCCGAGGTGAGCGCGTTCGCCGCCCGCGAGCACTTCAGCGCCTTCCTTCTTGCCGATATCGATGTAGCTGAGGATCTTTTCCAACTGCTCAGTCGATACCTGCGCCCCGATCATAGTGTCACTCTCAAGCGGATTGGCCTGCTTGATGGCCGCAACGCGCTGGAGCGCCCGCTCCATGAACTTGTCGTAGATGCTTTCCTGAATGAGGGCGCGGCTGGGACAGGTGCAGACTTCTCCCTGGTTGAGCGCGAACATCACGAAGCCTTCAATGGCTTTGTCGAAGAAGTCATCGTCTTCGTTCAGGACATCGGCGAAGAAGATGTTCGGTGATTTGCCGCCGAGTTCAAGCGTGACGGGGATCAGATTCTGGCTTGCGTACTGCATGATGAGCCGGCCGGTGGTGGTTTCTCCGGTGAACGCTATTTTCGCCACCCGCGAGCTTGATGCCAGCGGCTTGCCGGCTTCGAGTCCGAAGCCGTTGACGATATTGAGCACGCCGGGAGGCAGGAGGTCGGCAACAAGTTCGGCCCATACCAGAATGCTGGCAGGGCGTTTGCTCGGCGGGTTTCAGCACTACGCAGTTTCCGGCGGCTATAGCGGGAGCGAGTTTCCATGTTGCCATCAGGATCGGGAAGTTCCACGGAATGATCTGGCCGACGACGCCGAGGGGCTCGTGGAAATGGTAGGCGACGGTGTCGTGGTCGATTTCAGAGATCGTGCCTTCCTGCGCGCGGATGCAGCCAGCGAAGTAGCGCCAGTGGTCGATGGCAAGGGGAAGGTCAGCGTTTACTGTCTCGCGGATGGGCTTGCCGTTGTCCCAGGTCTCGGCGAGCGCCAGGATGTCGAGGTTGTCTTCCATGCGCTGCGCGATCTTGTTCATCAGGATGGCGCGGTGCGTGGGGCTGGTATGGCCCCAACTCTCGCGGGCGGCGTGCGCTGCGTCAAGAGCCCTTTCAATGTCCTGCGCATTGGAGCGCGGAATCTCGCAGAATGTCTTCCCGGTAATTGGCGTTACGTTCTCGAAATACTGGCCGGAAGCGGGCTCGACCCACTTGCCGCCAATGTAGTTGCCATAGCGAGGGCGGAAGCTCACCTTGTCGCTGAGCTTGCCCGGAATAGGTTCTGTCATGGTCGCCATCGAAATTCCTCCGGGGGATAGGCCGCGCGAAATCAGCGGGGGCGCGCGGCGCAGGAATCATACTACCGCAAGCGCACGCATGGGCAGTCCGGAGTGTAAACAACCTGTATAAAACGCCAAGCCTTTGCTAAGACGGAGCCAATCGATTGAGGAGTCGATCAGACCCGGACCGGAGTGGCGAAGGGTTCAACTGGCAGCGCCCATGGAAAGAATCTCGAACAGAGCCGACGCCTTCCGGCTCTGGAAATCCATTTGATCGGCTCTGAGAGGCTTGCTGAAGAGGAATCCCTGCACGTCGTCGCACGTCTGTTCGCGCAGGAACTGCAATTGCTGTTCATTTTCGACACCCTCGGCAGTGACCCTGAGATTCAGGCATTTTGCCATCTGAATTATGGCCGCGACGATTGCCACGTCGTTGCCGTTCCGGTGCAGGTCACGGATGAAGCTGCGGTCGATCTTGAGTTTGCTGACGGGTAGTTGCTTGAGGTAACTGAGGCTCGAGTACCCTGTGCCAAAATCGTCAATCGCGAGTTTCACGCCCAGCGTTTTCAGTTGGCTGAGGACTTCAAATCGCATGTCTTCTGTTGCAAGAAGGAGGCTCTCGGTAATCTCGAGTTCCAGGTATTCGGGATCGAGCTCCGTCTCCTTCAACACTCTTCTGACCAGGTCACAAAAGCCGATCTGGCGAAATTGAACAGCCGAAACATTCACGGCCACCGGGACTTTGTTGCCGACGCTGTGCCAACCGCGAGCGTGATGACATGCTGTTCTCAGCACCCACTCGCCGATGGGAACAATCATGCCGTTGGCCTCGGCAATCGGAATGAATTTGTCGGGAGCAACCAAACCCAGCACCGGATGCTTCCATCTGATAAGAGCTTCCCAACAGGAAACGGCGCCGGTTCGAAGATTGAATTCGGGCTGGAACACGAGGTGAAACTCGCCTCGGTCAAGGGCCCCGCGCATGCTGTTTCCGAGTTGAAGGCGTTCAATCGCCTGCGCCGTCATTTCTTCGGAAAAGAAGCTGAAGGTATTGCGTCCCCGGCTCTTTGAGGCATACATCGCGGCGTCGGCATGCTTGATAAGTGTTTCCGCATCTCCGCCATGATCGGGGAAAATGCTGATTCCGATGCTGCATGTGACGCTGAGAGAATTGCCATTGAGATTGAACGGTGGCCTGAGCTCGTTCGCGATTCGTTCCGCCACTACTGCTGCGTCATCATGCGAACCGATTGGACCGAGAGCAATCAGGAACTCATCGCCGCCCAACCGCGCCACCGTGTCTTCTTCACGGGCACAGGCCTGCAATCTTTGAGCGATGGCCTGGAGAAGTTCATCGCCCCGCGAGTGCCCGAGACAATCATTAATGATTTTGAAACTATCGATGTCGAGGTGCAGCACTCCGAGCTTTTCACGCTTGCGTTTCGCCCCGGCAATACCCTTGGATAGTCGGTCCTGGACCAGGGTCCGATTGGGCAGGTTAGTGAGGGAATCGAAGTAAGCCAGAAACTGGATTCTTTCTTCAGCGAGTTTGCGAGCGGTGATATCGACCAGGGCCCCCTCGAATACCTGGCCACGGTCATCTTCGCCGCCGACCGCTCTTAGACTGCAGAGTACCCATCCATGCGTACCATCCAGCCTCTCGATCGATTGCTCGGTTCCGGCAGTGAAACTTGCATCGGACACACTTTCATGGAGTTTTTGGACGATCTGTTCTGCCCATGTGCTGTTGCCCAGCAACTCATGGCGCCCGTTGTACCCGAGAATGCGGGCGCAGGCATCATTGCAGTCCAGAATTCTGCCATCAGCAGCGGCGACGTAAAGCCCGGTCAGGTTGCGTTCGAAGATATTGCGATATCGCTCTTCGAGCGCCATCTCGTTCTTCAACTTTTCAGTGATGATCACAGTCTGCTTGCGAACGCGCCTGCGGAGAATAAACACCCAGACGATCACCGCCAGCGTCGAGAAGATCAGCCCAGACAGAATATTGGCCGCTACCTGGGCGTCAAACCATGTGGCTAGCCCGGTCGGCCGAGGAGACTCGGAGATTGCCGGGATCGCGCTGCAAATGAGGATCAGGGCCAAAAATCCAAGCCGTAGCCGACGCACACGACAAAATTCAGTGCCGACGCGGGGGGGCGCTGTTCGGAGCTATTCTGCGGTGAATGGCACGCCTTCGCATCCCGGTTCCTCAATCAGATCATCTTCCCGGCAGAACTTAGCTCGGCAGGGTATGGACGCAACATTCTTGGAGTTCTTCCAAAAGTGTGGTTAGCCTAGCACAGGTTTACTGCCAATACCTTACTCTTCTGGGAATATGGTTACGTTTGGGATACCGCTCTGTCGCGTAAGTCCATCTTTTAATGGCATTTGTTCATTATCCTTGGACAAGAGTCCTCGTCCCTTCCTCTCGATCCCCTCATAGCTTGGATTCCAGCTCCGCCCTTGGATTCCAGCTTATTAGAGGCAAAATCGACTTTGCTTGTCCTTATTCGACTCCGGCAAGGCATCAGAGCCGGAGAAGTCAGAGTTCATTCCTGCAGAATTTGCGGTCCGAACGGCGAGGGAACGCCACGCAGACCCGGGCAAAACCACTCAAGGTTTCATTCCTGAATTTCTCGCACCGCCGATGAAACGGCGCACGCCGAGGCAGCACTATCCCTTGTAAGTCAAAAAGCGCGAATTGCATGGATTGAGAGGAATGGAAATGAACTCCCCCGCAGTTACACGCTTCGCTCCATCGGCTCAGCCCGCTCTGGAGTTGATCGCCCTGGCCCGGCTTTCCCCCGAACAGGCTCGACAAAAACTACGCGCGCTCTTGCTGGCGAACCCGAATTATTTCGGAAAGTTCCCGTCGAGTTCGTTCATTGCGGTCCTCAAGATTCATGAGGACACAACCTACGAATCCATCACCCGGGTAGGTTACGACCCTCAGCGCGAACAGCTCTGCGCCACGATCGATATTAAGCAGGCATCCGGTTACTCCGGCGATGCCTTTATCCATGGTTCTGAGGAGTTTGTCCGCTTTTATCTTTCTTACGACGGTGGCTGACGTGGCTCGACCAGGGAATGCGATCGCTGAGTGTCTTCGACGCACATTTGCCGAGACCGCTCGTGGATAGGGTGACGTTGGAGATCATCTCGGGAGCGGGGCCCGCCGCAGAGAAGTTTCAGCCCAAGATCCGGCCATCCTGTCGTGGAATTCGCCGCCGCCCGCGGGTGCGCCAAATTGGACACCGGTCTGGGGGAATGTCGTGGAGTCCGATATCCAAATCGAGGATTCGCAAGTCGATTTTCAAGGCGAGCGCTTTCGGCGGTCAAGGATGAATCTCCGAGGACTTCCTCGTATTTGATGGAAGGCAAAATGGAGACCGGCGGTGGGACTTCGATCAGGCAGGGGCATCTCCAATCCACCACTCAACGTTTCACGAAGACGGATCCGCAGCACTGCTTTCTGGCCTTTGTGCTGGCAAGAGCGGCCGCCTTCGACTCCTGCGCATCATTGGATTCCCGATCTCGTGGGCTGGATCCGATTGATTGCGAAGGAAGGGCGTCGGGGTTTCCCTTTGCCACCATCGCTGAGCCAGGAGGTTCAGGGTCTTATGAGCAATCGGTGCGCTAGACCGGATTGACAGTCCTCCCCCAGGGCAGACGGAGTTTTCTACGGCCTCCGTCTGCGCCCCCAAAAAGTGGAGTCGCAACCCGATGATTGAGAGCACAAACGCCTTGAGCTTAGGTGAATTCGTACAGGCAGGCTGGCAATTGGGGCATCTCAATGCCGCGGATCATGCGGGTTCCGGTCCGTTTGACCAACTGCGGCTCAATGTAAGCAGCAGCGCCGTTGCAAGAATGATGGTTTGTATCACTGATTTCAGCCTTTGGTTCTCTCTGCCTCTGTCGATCTGGCTCACCGCGGGCTGGATTGGCTTGATTGTCCACTGGCAGGCCGTCTTAAAAAATGGCCTGCCAGAGGGAAATATGTCTTTGAAGGGAAGCCCAATCTTCTGCAACCTGTTCCCGCTGAGTGGAACCGACGTGCACGCAGGAAAAAAGGTTGGGCTCGAGCGAGATGGCCGGAGCGCCGATCGGGCTGATCGGACCGTCGGCTAGCAGGGTTGAAATGACATTGCCTCTTGAAAAACCGACCTCCCGGAGTTCCTCGCCGTCACAAAAGCGCAATCGCTCCTGCGGTGGCCAACTCCGGCGTCACGTTGCGCAAGTGACGCCAATGCTATACTTACGTCCTCTCGGGTTGGCGGAGACTTCATTGCAGTTTCGTGCGTTCGATGCAGGTTACATCGAAAATCTGTGCGCCGGGGACCGGGCTACGCAGGAGCATTTCGTCGGCTATTTCACTGAACTGCTCCAGCTGAAACTTCGCTCGCGACTTCAGTCCCCGCAGGCCATCGAAGATGTGCGCCAGGAGACCTTTGCCCGAGTGCTCGCCACGCTCCGCAAAGAGAACGCTCTGCGTCGGCCTGAATCATTCGGGGCCTTCGTGAACACCGTATGCAACAACGTCCTCCTGGAGCACTACCGGTCTTCCAGCCGGAGCCAGTCGCTCGATGAAGAGGGCAGCCCTGAACCCCAGGCGACCGGGGCAGACGTTGTGAGCATGATCGCGGCGACCCAGTTAAATGCAAAAGTCAGAGAAATTCTGCTTGAATTGCCTTTGCGCGATCGCTCGCTGTTAAAGGCAGTCTTCCTCGAAGAGCGCGATCGGGAGGATGTCTGCCGCGAGTTCGGAGTCGACCGGGAGTACCTTCGAGTCCTCCTGCACCGTGCCAAGCAGGAATTCAAAATCGAATATCTCAAGCGGATGAACCTTGGGATGAATGCAAGACCGGCTGAAACGATTTGACGACCGGGTTCACCATCTCGTAACACGGCTTTGCGGCACGTATGGATTGGTCAATTGAGGTACCGGTTCGATGGATCATAACGAAGCAATAAAAGAAATGGCGACGGAGCGATATCTGCTGAATGAGCTGACGCCGGAGCTCCGCGATGCCTTCGAGGAACATGCATTTAATTGTCCGGAGTGCGCACTGGATTTGCGTGCCGGATCAACTTTCATCAGCATCGCAAAAGGCGAACTGCCTGGGCTCGCCGCGGCTTCCGCTTCGCCTTCCCATTCCCATGCAGAACCTACGCGACCTATCAAGAAGACCTTCGACTGGCACTCCTGGCTGCGGCCGGCCTTCGCCGTTCCCGCATTTGCCGCATTGCTGGCGCTTGTTTCGTATCAGAATCTCTCCACAATCCCATCACTGCGCAAGGCAGGAAGCGAACCGAGCATCCTGCCGGCTGTGGCTTTTCATGCCGGGACAAGGGGGAGCGCCCATACTCCGGTGGAGGCGGATCGAAGGCACGGAGCCGTCCTTTCGATTGAGCTTCCGCAGGATTCCGGCTATGCATCGTACACCTTCGAGTTATACGATCCTCAGGGCAAGCAACTTTGGACACGAAGCATAACCGCTTCGCAAGCTGGATCGGCCGGGGACGGAACGGTATCCCTGGTGATTCCGGGGGCGGGGTTGGTGCAAGGCGCGTACAGGCTTGCGATTTCCGGTGCTGACGCCAAAGGAACTCGGACTGAAATTGACCAGCGCGCACTCGATTTACATTTTGACGAGTGAGGCCTTCGACTATGCTTTGGAAAAGAGAGAAGACGACGATGCCCGAAGAACCGAAGAGATACCACGACTACAACGCGGAAGCTGAGGCCTTGTCCGGCGATCTGACCCTGCCACTCATGCAGGAAGTGAAACCTCCGACGTATGTGAAGCTCAACGAGCGTGGCGGATACCTCTCGCAGCATGTGGAGAACTACAGGCTCGGCGGCGTTGTCTCATTTCGGTCCGCCTATACGCAGGTGGGCGGCAACCCTGACACGAAGCCTGGCCACGGCTGGAACACATTAACCACGTCGGTGATTGAAGGTCTGAACGTGCTGGACATCGTGACGGCCGACCGCATCGTTTGTCAGATATCCACGGATCATCCACCGATCGGATATGTCCCCACGGTGACATTCCTCGGCACACGGTTTGAGAATCTGCGCATCGCCGGGCACCAAGTGAAGTTGGAACTGGATCTGGATATGCTGGGCGCGAAGCCAAAGAAGGATGCGCGGGTATTTGAGCGACCGGGACTTTCAGAAGCGCGCGAGCACTCAGCGCGAGCGCTTGAAGGGCCAGAAGAATCTTCCGGCCGATGTCGCGACCTATTACGGTCAAGCCTCATCCAGTGCAGGCAAACCAGCGCCGATCAAATGCTCGCTGGTCAACCAGGTGGAAGGCGGGTATCCGGGTCGAAGCTTCGGCCATGCGATCGAGGTGCCGAATTTCGGCAAGATTTATCTCGCGACCCTGACCGTCGAGGAATCGGACTACGGAACGCCAACAGGGGCTCCAAGATAAACGACCATCACCCTGAAGATGATCGAAATGGTGATGGGCTGTGTGGGGGTCGGAAACCTGATGGGCGGCGGCGGCAAGACCAACGGCGGCAAGCTACCCATAGCCCCGAGATCATGTTGCGCGTGCTATGTCACCGGTGCGACCAGGGTCGAATCGTAGACAATTAGAGTCTGATTGTCTGCGAGAGAAGCCATGGTCCGGTTCGGCGTCAGATGGCGTTGCGATGTCTGCTGTGCGCGGCGGGACTTGCTGCTGCTCATTCCGCTTCGGGATACGCGTGGCGCGTCCGCCCAGGTCAGGTACGAAAAACGCGCAACGCCTCTTCCTGCATGGACATCTCGAAAAGTGCCAATGGGAGGCGGAGCAAGGATACTTTCGAATCGAACAAGCAATCCCGAATGGGCCGCAAAGTTTCAACTCTTCGAGGCAGAAGTCCTGCTGCGTCGAGGCATGTCCGACGATGCCGCTGAGACTTCTCCAGCCATTTCGCTTCCCTGCGAAATCCACAGGATGCAGTCCGGAAGTTGACGATCGAAAGCGTATCTTTCGCCCGCCTGCAACAATTGTCTTTGGCCGATCAAAAACTCACGCAAGCCGAGAACCTCTGCAAAAGCACGATCAATGCAGCCTGCGGTGAAATGATGCAGGCGCGCGGCACCTTGGCAGTGTCTGAGGATAAGCTGCCTGAAGCCCAGCGTTGCTTTCCTCGGTGCACTCAGCATATCGCCCGATCTCTTCACGATCGATACCTGGAATCCACCGCAGACTTTGAACCTTGGGATGGTTGGCACTCCAAGTCGAACACTTTGACGAATCGGTTGACTGGTCAAGAAATGCATACCGAGATTTCGATGGAACTCGGAGCAGAAGATCTCGCGCAGAACATCTCCGGCAATCTGGGATGGGCCTACTTCAAGCTTGGGGATGGAGAAAGAGCGTTGGAGTTGCTTCGTTGAAGCAGAGCGGGAATGCCGCGAAGCTTGGGCAATTTTCGTTACCAAGTCAAATGGCTTACGGCGGCGGGAGATGTTTATTGGAGCGCGGGAGATTTCGCTCAGGCGAGCGAGTGCTTACAGTGCGGGCCCTTACTCTCGCTAAGCAGATCAATAGCAAAGAAGATATCGTCAATACGCTGGAAGATCTCGCGCATGCTTCGATCGACGACGGCAAACTGGAGGAAGCGAACGGTTACTTGCAGCAACTGAATCCGATTGTTGAATGCCAACAGCAATCGCCTCGATGTGCTCGATGTGACCCTTGGCGCAAGCCAGGATCGCAGCGGCCAACCACAACGACAAGGACGCCGAAGCACTCTTTCGCGTTGTCGAGAAGGACCCGGCTAGCCAGACCTCGATGCGGCTGGAAGCGGAGCATGAACTTGCCCGTCTCTATGAATCAGAAGACAAAACCCCTGACGCTGATCGGATGTATCGGACCTCGCTCGGAACCTTTGAATCGGCGCGGGCCGAACTTAAGAATGACGATTCGAAGCTTCCCTTCCTTGCCAATGCCACAAGCGTCTACGACGACTATATTCACTTTCTCGTGGCGCGGGGGAAGACGGACGAGGCCCTTGCGCTGGCTGATCGCAGCCGCGCTCGAACGCTGGAACAGGGACTTGGGGTCGCCTCCAACACTCGCTCATCCGCGAATATTCCCCTGCACCCGGGGGAAATCGCGCGCAAGACAAATGCGACACTGCTCTTTTACTGGCTCGGCGAGCGCGAGTCATATCTCTGGGCGATCACGCCGGCGAAGACAAGTATGTTTACGCTTCCCGCGCGCAGCCAGATTGCTCCGCTGATCGAGCGGTATCGCAAGGCATTGCTTGGGTTGAGCGACCCGGTCGAGACTTCCAATGCGGATGGGCTCGCACTCTATCGCATTTTCGTCGCTCCGGCTCGTGGACTCATCCAGCCCGGGTCGACAGTGATGATTCTGGATGATGGAGCGATGAGTCAGCTCAACTTCGAAACACTGATTGCTTCGGAGCCGACTCCGCATTACTTCATCGAAGACGCGACTCTCATCTCCGCGCCATCTCTGCAGATGCTCGCTTCTGCAAAGCCGGTTGTGCGAGACGGAAAAAAGCTGCTCCTGGTCGGGAATGCGATCGCACCCAACTCCGATTACCCCGAACTTCCGAAGGCCGCAACCGAGATGAAGCAGATCGAGGAGCACTTCCCTGCCCAGGATGAGACGGTCTTTGCGCGGGAGCGGGCAACGGCGGGAGCCTATCTTTCCAGCACGCCGCAGGAGTTTGCCTACATCCACTTTGTCGCTCACGGCGTCGCCAGCCGCACTGACCCCCTGGACTCTGCGATTATTCTTTCGCGCTCCTCAGACGAGGAGGACTCATTCAAGCTTCACGCGCGCGACATCATGGGACACCCGATCCGCGCGCGCCTGGTCACGATCTCCGCCTGCTATGGGAGCGGAACGCGCTCGTACGTTGGAGAGGGCCTCGTCGGCCTGGCGTGGGCGTTTCTCCGCGCGGGCGCGCACAATGTCATCGGCGCGTTGTGGGAGGTGAGCGATGAATCCACGCCGCGGTTGATGGGTTCGCTGTATCAGGGGCTGGAAGACGGACTGCCGCCGGCCGCGGCGCTGCGCCGAGGCCAAGCTTGAATTGCTTCATGCGAAAGGTGAGTTCCGGAAACCGTTCTTCTGGGCTCCGCTGCAGATCTACACCGGACTTTAGCGTGTTACCACTTCTGCATTCGTCGCCAGGCCCTCATAGCCAGAGCAAGAGAAGAAGCAGAAGCAAACCGCCTGAATGAACGCAAGCTCGGAACGCTAAATCCCATCTATCGCGTTGGGCAATAGATGATCGACCTGATATTTCATAGACCTGATCCATAGTTCACTCCGCCGGGTCCTCACGGCCCACAATCCTCTGGCAGTCTGTCGATTAGATAGTGAGAAGACCCGTTGAAACGTATCAACCTTATTGACGCTTAGCGTTGGCGAAGGCCGGATTCGATTCCAACCAAGAGGAGTGAAAATGGGGTCGCGCTTCGGCGTCGTCAGTCATGACTTGTTGCGACAATGGCAAGACGACGAGCCTTGATATCGCGCATCGGCGGTTCGCCGAAGAATCGGCTGTATTCGCGATTGAATTGGCTTGCACTTTCATACCCAACTTCGAAGGCCGCGCTTGCGGCATCCAGGCCTTCGCTGAGCATGCGCTCCCGGGCGACGTGCAAGCGAAGCTGCTTCTGGTATTGCAGGGGGCTCATCGCAGTGAGTGAACGGAATTGATGGTGCAAGGTCGAAACACCCATGCGCGCCATGGTCGCGAGTTCCTCAACACGCAGCGGCTTGGTGTAGTTCGTCCTCAGCCATTCAACCGCCTTGGCGGTCCGGTGGCTCTGCTCGCCGAGCGTGGCGATAGCGCGAAGATGCTTTCCCTGCGGACTACGCAACAATCGGTAGATAATTTCGCGCTGGATCAAGTTGCCGAGAATTGGAATGTCCTGGGGATCGTCGAGGAGGTCGACGAGCCGGGAACATGCGTCGAGGAGTTCCAGGGAAGTGACACCGACGGCCATGGCGCGGGCGTCAGCCGACTCCTCGCGCAGATGAAACTCCTGTTGCGAGAGAATTTCGCGGACTGCCGGCATTTCGAGTTTGAGAATCAAGCCAAGAAGCGGCTCTTTTGCTGATGCCGAAATCACCTGGCTGACAACCGGAAGATCGACCGAGGTCAGAAGGAAGTTAGAGCCGTCGCAGATATAGGTCGTCTTACCAACATTGATGCGTTTTTGTCCTTGCAGAAAGACAACCAGGCTGGGTTCATAGGCAGCCGAGGCGCAGGCGGTAGTGACGGAGCGACGGTAGAGGCGCAGCCCCGGAACCTCGGTGAAAGCATCTCCTTCGGCAATGGCACGTTCGGCAATCTTGCGGGCCAGTTCCTTGCGCGCCTCGATCAGGCTCCGATTTGCGGTCGCACCCTTCTGTTTCAAGCCTTTCACAACCTCTGATCCTCCAGAACCAAGTTAATGCCAAATTCATCAAGCTATGCACAAAAATCCATGTATCGACAGGATTAGGCAATAGATTGGCAGGATCAGGATACCGCTCGAACGTCCCCCTTTCGTAGTCTGATTTGGAGCAGGATGCTCGCCAAAATCGAAGGAGTTGAGGTTATTCCATGTACAAGGCAAAAGCTTATTCCGTCGCCAGCGCAACATCGCCGTTTGCTTCCACCACGATCGCGCGCCGCGAACCTACCGAGCGCGACGTCCAGATCGAGATTCTGTTCTGCGGCATCTGCCACTCGGATCTGCACCAGGCCCGAAATGAATGGAAAGAAGTAATGCCCACCGTCTACCCGTGCGTTCCCGGCCATGAGATCGTCGGCCGTGTCACGAAGGTTGGCTCGGCCGTCACCAAGTTCAAGCCGGGAGATCTAGCAGCGGTCGGCTGCCTGGTGGACTCCGATGGCACATGCCCCGAGTGCAAGGCGGGCTTTGAGCAGTTCTGTCCCAACTTCACCCTCACTTATAACTTCCCCGACAAGCACACGGGAGGCGTCACGTACGGCGGATACTCCGACAGTATTGTTGTCACTGAGCGTTTTGTGCTTCGCGTTCCATCAAACCTCGATCTTGCCGGAGCCGCGCCTCTTCTCTGCGCCGGGATCACCACCTACTCGCCGATGCGGCACTGGGGTGTGACGAAGGGCAAAAAAGTAGGCGTGGTCGGCCTCGGCGGACTGGGCCACATGGGCGTCAAGTTCGCGCATGCGTTCGGGGCCCACACCGTGGTCTTCACCACGTCGCCTAACAAGAAGGACGATGCACTTCGCCTCGGCGCGGATGAAGTGGTCATCTCGAAAAATGCCGATGAGATGGCAAAGCATGCCGGCAGCTTCGACTTCATCCTCGATGCCGTCGCAGCCGATCACGACATCAATGCCTACATCCAATTGCTTCGCCGCGATGGCAACATCACTATGGTGGGCGCGCCGAATAAGCCACTGCCTGTCGCCGTTTTCGGGCTCATCTTCGGACGCCGCAGCCTTTCGGGTTCTCCTATTGGGGGCCTGCCAGAAACCCAGGAGATGCTCGACTTCTGCGGCAAGCACAACATTACTTCTGATGTTGAAGTGATTCCTATCCAGAAAGTCAACGAGGCCTACGAGAGGTTGCTCAAGTCGGATGTGAAGTATCGGTTCTCGATCGACATGGCTTCGCTGAAGTCAGAGTAAGGAAGAGTCGTTCGGCTGGATGCCGGACGACTCAGTCTAACGAAGGTTTTGAACCAGTTCAGGAGAAAACAGATGCAGAAGCGGAAATTAGGAAAGAGCGGCCTTGAGGTTTCAGCCCTCGGCCTTGGATGCATGGGACTGAGTTTCGGGTATGGCCCGGCAACCGAGAAGGAGCAGGGAATCAAGCTGATCCGGGCCGCCTACGAAGGAGGCGTGACGTTTTTTGACACCGCAGAAGCCTACGGCCCGTACCTGAATGAAGAACTTGTTGGCGAGGCGCTGGCACCTGTTCGAGACAAGGTTGTAATCGCAACCAAGTTTGGGTTTAAGGAAGGAAAGCCGCCGCTGGGGCTTGACAGCAGACCGCAACACATTCGTGAAGTCACCGAGGCATCGCTGAAGCGGCTGAAAACCGATGTCATTGATCTGCTGTACCAACATCGCGTAGACCCGGAGGTCCCGATCGAGGACGTCGCCGGCACCGTAAAGGAATTGATTGCGGAGGGTAAGGTCAAGCATTTCGGCATGTCAGAAGCCGGCGCGCAAACTATTCGACAGGCTCACGCGGTGCAACCTGTCGCCGCGCTTCAGAGTGAGTATTCGCTTTGGTGGAGAGAGCCGGAGACTGAGATTCTGCCGACGCTCGAAGAGCTTGGGATTGGCTTCGTCCCGTTCAGCCCGCTGGGCAAGGGCTTCCTGACCGGCGCCATCAACGAAAGCACGACGTTCGACAGCACCGACTTCCGCAATGTGGTTCCGCGCTTCTCCGCGGAAAATCGGAAGGCAAATCAGAACCTGGTGGATGTGCTGGGCGCGATTGCGGCTCTGAAGGGCGTGACCAATGCGCAGATTGCACTTGCGTGGCTTCTTGCGCAGAAGCCGTGGATCGTTCCGATTCCCGGTACGACAAAATTGCATCGGTTGGAAGAGAACCTGGGAGCGGCAGCCGTGGAGTTGAGCACCGACGACCTGAGCAACATTGAGAACGCCGTATCTGGCGTGGAGGTGCAAGGGGCGCGCTACCCAGCGCAGCTTCAGAAAATGGTGGGGCGTTAAGCGCAATCATACGAACGCGGGGTTGCTCAAGGAGAACAAATCGACTGGAGAAATCGAAGATGAAAGTTCCGCGTTACGGAGCACTCGCCGTGTTGCTAGCTATCGCCGGCTTTACTCAGGCTCAATCTGCGAAGGGACAGGTGTCAGATCGTGAAAGGTTGATCGGAGCGTGGCACCTGGCGCACATCGATTCACCGGGATCGGATGGCGCTCCTGGAAACATTGCTCGGCCGACGGGAATGCTGATCTACACGCGCGATGGCCACATGTCGGTGCAACTCATGTATCCCGAAGCGGCAAATGCACAATCGAATGAATATGTTCAGGATGGGTACGAGGCGTCGTTCGGCAGCTACGACGTCGATGAAGCAACGCACACGTTGACCCATCACGTGCAGGGTTCGAATACGCGCGACCTTCTGGTCGGGAAAGACCTTCCTCGCGTTTACCAGTTAACCCCGGACGGGCGCCTGATCATCAAATCCGCTCGGCCCGATGAACACTGGTCGGTCACCTGGCAACACTACTGAATGAACCAGGATCGGCATTCGGGATTGGCTGACCATAATGACTTCGCAGTTGAGGGAAAAACAATGCAAATGCGCGAACTTGGAAAAAGCGGCCTGAAAGTGTCGGCCATCGGATTGGGCTGCATGAGGATGAGCGCTGGTCACGGTCCGGTAGCAGGCAGTAAGCAGGACATGATTGCGGTTATGCGAGGGGCTGTCGATCGCGGCATCACCTTGTTCGATACCGCCCAAGTCTATGGTCCTTTTGTGAATGAGGAAGTTGTAGGGGAAGCGCTCGCGCCGGCGCGCGACCGGGTTGTGATCTCGACGAAGTTCGGCTTCCGATTTGATTCCGACAAAGATCCGCATCCAGCGGGTCTGGACAGCCGGCCGGAGTACATCAAGCAGACCGTGGAAGGTTCACTCAAGAGACTTCGCGTTGACACTATCGATCTTCTGTATCAACACCGCGTTGATCCAGAAGTGCCGATCGAAGAAGTCGCAGGCGCCGTAAAGGATCTGATTCAACAAGGTAAAGTCAAACACTTCGGCTTGTCCGAAGCTGGGGCACAGACCATTCGCCGCGCTCACGCCGTTCAGCCCGTGACGGCTCTTCAAAGCGAATACTCGCTATGGTGGAAGCGCCCCGAAGAAGAAATCCTGCCGACGCTCGAAGAACTCGGAATTGGCTTCGTTCCGTACAGCCCGCTTGGCAAGGGCTATCTTGCCGGGGCAATCACAGAAAGCACGCAGTTCGACAAGGAGGACAACCGTGGAAGCTTCCCTCGCTTCACTCGCGAAGCGCGCAAAGCAAATCGCGCACTGGTCGATCTCATTCAGTCCTTCGCCGCGCAGAAGAAGGCAACCTCAGCTCAAATCGCTCTCGCATGGCTCTTAGCGCAAAAGCCATGGATCGTTCCCATTCCCGGCACCACCAAGCTGGAACGCGTCGAGGAGAACATTGGTTCAATCACGCTGGAGCTTTCCGCAGAGGACATTCGCGCAATCGACAGCGCCACCTCAAAGATTCCTGTACACGGCGATCGCTACCCCGAAGAAGTGGAACGCATGACCTATCGCTAGTGATGCGCGGTGGGCACGGCAAAAGGAGAGACTGAAATGAGCACGTGGCCAAAAGACGAACTGCGCATCATTGCTGAGTCCGACGACTTGCACATCTCACCGTTCCGTGAGGACGGGGTGACCTATGGCACCCCCACCTGGATCTGGTCTGTCACGGTCGGCGATGCTCTTTATGTACGCGGATACAACGGGCAGAGGTCTCGCTGGTACAAGGCCGCTGTACGGCAGAAGGCGGGGCGCATCACTGCTGCCGGAATGACCAAGGAGGTTATGTTCGAGACAGTGGATGGATCGATCAATGACCGCATTGATGAGGGTTACCGTAAGAAATACAGCGGGAGTCCTTACGTCGCACCTATGATCAGCGAGCAGGCGCGGTCCGCAACGGTCAGAATCGTGCCGCGCGATGTCACGAGGTGATCCGACCGACGAACAGCTTCATGTGCATTACGACCTAGCAGTTTCAAAACAGTCGATACCGAGGACAAAACGATGGACATCAAAAGAGTGGGCTCCCAACCTTCAGCCAAGGGGCCTGCGGATTGGTTCACGGGCGCCGTGCGCGTCGATCCACTTTTCACAGCGCCTGATCCCGCGCGCGTGGTTGGTGCGCACGTCACCTTCGAACCGGGCGCACGGACTGCGTGGCATACGCATCCGCTGGGACAGACGCTCATCGTAACGTCGGGCTGCGGACGAGTGCAGCATTGGGACGGCCCGATCGAGGAGATTCGGCCGGGAGACGTGATCTGGTTTGCGCCCGGTGAAAAGCACTGGCATGGCGCATCGCCCACCACGGCCGTGACCCACATTGCCATCCAGGAACAACTCAATGGCAAAACCGTCGATTGGCTGGAGAAAGTGAGCGACGAACAATACGGCAGTTAATTCGAACAAGGGGAATGCAATCTTTGTTTCTTGCGGAGCTTGTCCGACCGGGTTTTCCGACCGTCCCATCGGATCGTCGTCAAATCCCCCCTTGTCGAAGAGGTCCTCCTGTCGATTAGAATGCCTAGCACCCGGACAGAATAGGATTCGACTACTTCCCTTTCGCGTTGCTTGACGAATTCCTACGTGCCTTCTCCGGCGCAGAAGCCCAACGGAGCAGCAGAGCAAGAAATTGCAAGAGGAGCTACTCATGGAAATCGTTTCGGTCGGACCTGAATGGTCACAGAAGATCGTCTGCGGAAGTTGCAAAAGCACGCTAAAGGTGGCACAAGCCGATCTTGGCTGGTTCAAAAAGGCAAATTGGGACAGAGGACACCTTGGTTTTCGTTGCGGACATTGCAGGACGGCCGTTCTGTTTGACTCAACTCTGATTGATGGCAAGGATCGTGAGTGGGTCTTTGCAGAGTGTGAATACCCTCCGATTCACATCGGTCAGTCGCTCAAGAATAAGAAGGTCGAGAACATCTGACGATGAAATTAAGGTCCTCGAACCTGTGAAAGGGGCTCGAGCGGAGATCAACGATCAAATGTCGAATGTCGCCGGACCTGAGCTTTTGCAATTCGCCTGCATCATTGCCTCGTGGTTTGGCCTTCGTAGTGGGTCTTGCGTTCAGTTCCGTCCTTCTTCACTTCCTGGTAGTCGATGTTGTACTGCAGAATGCACTGCTGCTTGCTGTCCACCCAGGCAGTGCCCTTGATCGTGTAGTCCTTCAATCCACCGGCCATCGTCAGCGGCATCTTGTCGAGTTGGCTTTGCCCATCCGTATCGACCGAGTACTTGATCGCGTCGAAACCTGCCAGGCTTTCAGTCCCAACCTGTTTCACGTTCGGCTTGGCAATAAACAGACCCCATGGCGTGAAAGCCTGGACCTGCCCACCTGACGCCATCGACCATCCCGAACGATCGTCGCGCGTCTCGTGCAACGGGCGTTTTGTCTCCACAAATCCATCTACGACTGGCGGTCCCGGAGCGTTCTTCAACTGCGCGAGTTCCCGATCCATATCGGTGGCAACCTGTTTTTCGTGAACGCTGGAATCGAGTTTGTCTCCGGCAAGGTCTCCCTCGTAGTCCTTGAACGATCCATCGCCTTTATTCTGCTTGTAGGAAAAGTGAACTGTGCTCGCCTCCGCCGGCCCTTGCGCAAAGGTTTCGAGACAGTATGTGCCGCCCAACCGGCTGCGTCGGCGGCGCGGGCGAATTTACAGAGCTGCTCCTCTCAGCTTCTGCCTTCACCGTAGAGTGCGATTTGCACCCTGCGGCGCTGATCAGAGCCGCCGTGCTGATGATGAGCAATCCCGCTGTTGAGAATGTTTGCTTGCTGGTCATTGATCCAATCCTTTCGGTGAGTGAGAGGTCAACTCGCAAATCAGCTCTGTGCCTGCTTGCTCGCAATGGCGCCGAGAATCGGTATGCGAAACTCGCGTTCGTTGTAGGCCTGGAACATGAGGTAGAGCCACAGTCCGAACATCCCGAGCGAGATAATCATGCGCAGCGGGAACGACACGACCAACACCCATCCGCTGATGTTCATCAGGATCCCGACAACGATGCTCCACGCAATGCTGAATGCCACCGCAAATACGAAATAGAAAATGGACTGAAGCGCATGGAAGCGCACGAATCGATCGCTCCGGTATGGCTCGAGCACCAGGAACAGCACGCCTGTGATGATGCCGAGCGAGTATGCCAGTGCGCCGGCGATATTTCGCGTCAAGCCCGTTCCAGCACTCGAAGCAATTGCTGGAGCCGCCGCCGCTCCGGGCGCCGTGCCGGCCGCACTCCATCCCTGTACTGGGTTTGGCGCTGGCGCTGCGGTGGGCTGCGACGGAACGGAATTCCATCCGCCGGTTTGCGACGGCTGATTCGCCACAGCCGACCAGGAGGTCGCCTGGGGTTGCGATGAAGGATCCGGCATTGCCTGTTGCGCGCTCACCGGAGCCCATCCGGCACTGCCGGCCTCGCCAGTGCTTGCCGGCGCGGCTGAAACGGCGCTGGGCTGAGAAGAACCTACTTGCTTTCCGCAACTGCCGCAGAAGCCGTTGCCTTGACGTGATGGATGCGCCGCAGTTTCCACAGAATGCCATTGTGATCGCTCCTTTTCTGGTTAGTCTTTCCGATGTCTTCGCACAACCTCACGCCGGGTCGGATTCACGCAGCGTTATTGCGCATCGTTTGCGATCTCGAACGTCCAGATCGCATCGAACATGAGCCCGTCACCCTGGGCGCGTGAAACGTCGCCACCTGAGAACTTCTTGTCCTTGGAGACTGGCCGCAGCACAAGACCGTATTCGCCGGGCAGCAGTTGCGATGTGGCCACGTTGTAGCTGCCCGATGCAATCTTCTGAGGCGACACGGTAACTCGCTCCTCCAGGTAGTGCGAGTAGACCTGCCAGTCCGCCGCAGCGCTTGCGCTGGCATCAGCCTTCGCCTGCGTAGCCCCTACGATGCGGCAGGTATTCTGCGCAGGCGTGAGCTTTACAATTGCTGGTTCGTAGTCATCCGGGTTCACTCCCGGGGCGCGCGAGAACTCGACCTTGAAGGATGGCGACGCGGTCTGCAGCACATTTGCAGATGCTGGTCCCGGCACGCCCCACACATACGTCACCGTTGGCGTGCGGTGTGCCAGCACTCCAGAGAAGACGGTCCCCGCCTGCTGCACCGCCGAGCCCGCCACCATCGAGTTCATGTGGGTCGCAGCATCCCAGCTTGCTGTGCTCACGCCCGCCTGCATCGCCTGTGTCAGCACGGAATCACTGGCAAGGCTCTTCATCGATGTGGGCTTGTTTTTGGTCTGCGCGAGTTGTGTCTTTTCCAGCTTCAGATCGGCCGATCCATTCCCCTGCGTGACCGTCACTGTTGGCATTTGCCACTTCCGGGTCGGAGCACTATCAGCCGTTCCTGAGGCAGCAGCGGCGGGGGGTTGCACGTCGCTGCTTTTGTGCGCGGCGGAAACCATGGCGTTCAGCTCGTTCTCTGTTAGCCCGGCGGAGTTCAGCCGGATCAGTTCATTCGGCGATGTGTCGTAGTTCCCGGGCGTACTTTTGATCGCTCCCACAATGACCGATTCGGGAAGCTTCTTCTTCACCATCGCGAGCACGTCATCGTTGGTCAGCGGCTTCCCAGATTGTGCAAGCGCCACTCCGCATACGAGAACAAGAGTCGCAGCGCCTGCGGAAGCAAACATATCTGAGATACGAGTGCGCATTGTTGTCGCTCCTTCTTTTACACGTGAGAACTTCATCCAAGGCATCCTGGCCCCGATCAATATCGGAGAGCCGTAGTGGCACTGGTTCATCTAGGCTGTCGGCTTGCCGGTCCATGGATCGAGCCCGCGCGGTCCAGTGACCCAGACGTCAACTCCGTAATTCGTTTCCGGTGGCGATGTGAAGCAATCCCCCTGAAACGGTCCGACTCCGCCGCAACTGCCCGGCTTCGGGTTACAGGTTTGTCCCTGCCAGGTGATCTTCACGCCAGTGTTCTGGTACCAGTCGATTCCCCAGTTATCCTTCGAAGACGCAAACACGTAGTTGCTCGGATCACAGGACACGTCTTCCCATTCCATTTGTGCGTTCTCTAGTCCAAACGTCGAGTGAAGATGACTGAAGTCGTAAATGTCGCTGCCACCGACAAGCACATTGTTCGGGTCTGTGGTCAGGTTCCATTGCACCTCCGCCGACATTCCCGGCAGATTCGGCGCGACGGCTGCAGAGGATGCCGATGTGTATGTCGGCGTCCAGCTGTTGGTCACAGCATTGTCCGGGCGGAAGCGGTCAAGCGAGAAATACTGCTGCGGAATTGAATGCAACAGGATCGTGTCTCGCGCGGCATAGAATCGGAATCCGCCCTTGCTTGCCTGCTTGCCGTCCTGCCGCTGGATCACAAACGTGACATTGTCCTGATCATCGACTCCGTCCAGATTGGGATCGATGCTCAGCTTGATCCAGTTGTCGCTCCATTGTTCAATCTGGAAGTCTTCGCGAAAAGTACCTTGCGAGTAGATGTAGGCCTTCGCGTTCGGCCCCGGATCGCCGAACGAGCATCCACTGATCGTGTAGAAGTTGTACTTCGCATCCTGTGTAAACACGGCCGAGCTCTGCCCGCCACTCACCGTCAGAACCCGCGTGGTCGGATCGTGACTGCATGTGATCGCAATGTTCTGAAACTGCGCCGGCATCACCGCGCCGATCGAAGAGTGCCCTGCAGATGCGCTGCCGCCTGCGAGCAGATTGGCTTGAACCGGCGCCGCACCGACACTCGGGCCACCGGAACCAGTAGCGGCCATCGTCTGCGAAGACGATGAACCAATCGTTGCTCCCGCCGGACGAAGGCTCAGCTTCATCGCGGCGATCTCCGCTTCCGCTGCCCGCGTCTGCTGCTGTAACACCGCGATAATCTGTGAATTCTGAATTCCTTCGTTGGGGTTGGTGATCTTCCTGCTCTGCTGCGGAGCGCTGAGCTTGATTGCCGCAAGCGATCCAGTTTTGGTGATTACCTTGGCACGCGGAACAGTAGCCGATGTGGCTGTCGGTGAAGTTGCACCCGGACTCGGCTGTGCCCCCGGGGTCATCATCCCCGTCTTTGATCCTGAAGGCGAGAGAAGCGTCTTCTGTTGCAGACTCGAATTGACCAACCCATTTGTCGTCCCGGAAGAGGGCAAAAGCGGCTGCGCCTGAACAACGGTGAGCGTAGACGGAGGCTGCGTCAGCCCGGGAATAACTTGCGGCGGCTGCATCAGGTAGTTGATGTTGTATGCATGATCGCCACATGACCACCATGGACTATTCAACGTCGATAGAGACGGCACCGCGGGCGGCAGTTGGTTGCACTTCCCGCCATTGATCCTGATGGGCGCATTCGGTTCATTGGCGGCCGGAGGAACGGTGAAAGCTACGGCCACCTGGAAGGCGCCCTTCAGCGGGCCGACCTGTACCTGCAGGTCCTTGCCTTCGGGCAGATGATCCACCGCGTATTGGCACACCACGTATTTCCCAATGTTGCCTACGCTGGAGAAGTTGTTCTTATACGTGCCAATCTCAGTGAACTGCTCAAAGCCCATGGATCCGCCACTGGGAGGCGTTCCCTGGTTGACCCTCACCTGGAACGGGCACGGCGAGTTCGCGTTGTACGGGATCGACGACGCATCCCAGTACACGTATCCCATCAGAACGCCATTGAGTATCTGAACGTTCGGCACGGTCCCCGGGCTTTTGTCGATGGGCGGCGTCAGTGGCTGCCGGCCGCCGCCCTGCGGGTTTTGCCTTTGCGGCCCGGGAGCCGTTACGCCTGGAATCTGTGTGGGTGAGACCGAAACCTGCGCGCCGGCGCCCAGGCTCATCAGAACTGTGATCGCGATCGAAGCGAAACGTTGAGCTCGCATGGGAAGTGACCTCGTATGCGGCTCAGGTATACGGCTGCTGTTCTGCCGGGTCAAAGGAACTGCAACTGAAACGAAGCTGACCAGCTAAGTTCTTGCCCCGCTTCAGCTTTCTTCACTTGCTGACCGGCACTGATCCGGCATGGTCGTCCATCGATAACAGTTACGACTCGATATGGGTCCTCGTGCCGGCGTGAGCGACATCATCGCGTCGCCATCTTCTGATCGACTCGCGGTGCCGTTCTCGGCTAGCCGACGGTCGTACGCAACCGCTCGTCTCCGCTTGAGGCCGAACGCATCTCATCTATATATGTGGACCAGTCTGCTGCGGGCTTGCTTGCAGTCAAACTCGGCGGGACAAAGTTGAGCGATGATACGCTTCTCGCACTGCGTCAGCCGTTGCTCTAAGCCTGCGGAGAACAGCGCGTTAGCAGGTCAGCCACGAATCACGTCCAGTTCCTTTGACCCTTGAGCCAATCGCCTTTTAACTCATCGAATGTGCTGGATTCTCCTCTGCCTTGCAGGGACCTCACTATTGGCCCTCCCCCATCTGCATTGCGCGGCCGCACACACTGTTGCGTTCGTATCGGCCGCATCGCCGGCGGCGCATCCACCTCAAACCGTTCCAGTCGAAGGAAACCTGCCCGCCTCCAGCTACCTCGAGTTGCGGAAGCAGACTCTGGCTCACGCGCGGCTTATCTCCGGACCGCGCCTGAAGAACCCGAATCTCGCCTCCGGCGGAATCGATCGGGGCATGGCATCAGCCCTCGCGGAGGAGCGTGCCAATCGCCTCAGTCGCAGCGGAATCACATCCCCTCCCCCAGGCACGACCGCCCTCCTCTCCGGCCGTCCAACCACTTTGCTTCCCACGCCGGGCTCGACCTTGCCGGCCGGACAAACCAGAAGCCAACCATTTCATGAGACTGCTCCTAAAAATCCGGGCTGCTCGTGGCCGGCCATTCGCGCAGTGAATGGACGCTCGATATCTCCTGTCTTCACACCCGCTGAGCCCGACAATCATTACCGCATCAGCGGGTGCGCGTTTGGGCTCCACTCCCGGCATCGTTCGCCTTCAACCAGCTCCGGCCGGAATATTACCAGGCCCTCCCCTCCAACCCATCACCCTGCAACTGGAAACTCCCAGCTCCTGGACCGACGACTACATCGACGTTCACATCAATCCCGCATTAACGGGCATTACCCGACTTCACCGCCGACCTGGTCGTTCAGCTCTCCAGTGGCCTCACCGTGCGAATGCCCCGATGCCAGTTCCTTGCGGCTCGCGGAGAGCCACAACTGCTCCGCTCGATTCCCGCATCCTGGGTCGGTCTTGACGCTACCTTGCTCTCCGCCCGTGTTATCCGCCAGGTTGAATTCGAATCGCCTCCCCTCGCCAGCGAAGAGGTCCCGCCCGGTGCAGTCGGCGCTTCCGCCTTCGTCGCACGATCCGACCCTCGCGAATTCGCCACGGGCAAAGATACTTACGACGTTTCGCAACTGGCGCCGGGCTGGGCCATTGACAGCGTGCAGCTTCGAGTTCTCGACGCAGTTTGCCCGGGCGAGAACAAACTCGCCGTCTCCAATGGAAGTTGGGAAACAACCTGGACGCCCCGCGGATTCGTCGTCGCGTGGGCCCGCGAGACCTGCGCATCTCCCATCCCGCCGGTCTTTAACTTCACGCTCAGTTCCTCGCAGTATGCAATGGACGTATGGGTGATCGGCCCCGCCGGAACCCAGCCGCTCCCGAACACATTCACCGCCAGACCCTAGAACGCCGTGATTTCCGACGGACACACGTTCAACTCGAACCTAACGTTCACTTCGGAATGGAAGTCGCTTCCTGCAACGCGGGCGCGAAGAGCAAACCTGGCGCGCTCTTGCCGAGTCTCAAGAGCAAGCTTTCGGCTCCTTGCTCCGTAAAAGATCAATTGCCAGATCCAAAAGGGCCAATCCAGATTGAGCCAGAATCAACTCTAACTGCCTGAATGGCAAGAATTTGAAAGCGATTCGAATCGGAAGTTTTTCATGGTATGATGGCGCATTCCATCGCGGTCGGTCAGAGATGCAACCTCCAGCTACCCCCACGCGCAGCTTCCGATTCGGTTTGTTTGAGGCGGATGTCTCCAACAGAATCCTCACTCGCAATGGCGTGCGCGTAAAGATTCAGGATCAGCCGTTCCGTGTTTTGCTTTTGCTGCTGGAGCACCCGGGTGAGATCGTCAGCCGCGATCAACTGCGGAGCAATCTCTGGCCCGATGGAACCCATGTGGACTTCGACGGCAGCTTGAATGTCATCCTTAAGAAGCTGCGCGCCGTTCTCGACGACGATTCAGACAATCCCCGCTTCATCGAAACCGTTCCGCGCTCCGGATACCGCTTCATCGCGCCTGTCACTGGCACGCGCATTGAGATGCCTGCTCCCACCGTGTCAGCAGTTGTGGAACGAACCATCGCTGCTGCTGACGAAGTTCCGCGTACACTTCCGTTCTGCAACTCAAAACGTCTCCCCGCCGGCAAGGATTCGCGCACCGATCCTTTATGCTGTCGCATCTTTGGCCATCGTCGCAGGCGTCATCTTCGCCTGGACGCGCTGGGTCGGCCCACGGCAAACAGCATCCGCTTCCAGCACTTCCCTCGTGTCCGCGGTCCACCTTCGTCGATCGGTAGCTGTTCTGGGGTTTCAGAATCTGTCCGCTTCTCCAACCGAAACCTGGCTCGGTACCGCATTGTCTGAGATGTTGAGCACAGAGCTCGCAGATGGCGACGAGCTTAGGCTCATATCCGCAGAGGACGTTGCAAATCTGCGGGCCTATTCGCCGTGGGCTCGGTTGGACACGCTCGATCGCGCATCCACATCGCGCATTGGCGCCGCGCTGGGGAGCGACCTCATCGTTCTCGGCTCCTACGCTACCATCGGCAAGCCCGAACACGGTCAGCTGAGGATCGATGTGCGCCTGCAAGATTGTCGCACCGGCGAGGTTGTCGGCGAAATCGCCGAGATTGGCGCAACAGAAGACCTCTTCGGCGTCGTCTCCCGCATTGGCGGAAAACTCCGGAGCCGCCTGGGAATTCGTCAGGCTCCTGAATCTGACGAACTTTTTGTCCAGGCCAGTGTTCCCGGTAACCCTGAGGCTGTTCGCTTCTACTCCCTCGGCCTCGACAAACTCCGCGCTTACGAGCTTCCCGTTGCGCGAGGTTTCTTCGAGCAGGCAATCGCTGCCGAACCAAAATTTCCTCTTGCGCATGCGATGCTGTCGCGCACCGATCTCTTCATGGGCCGGTACGAGCAGGCAAAGATGGAGGCCAAACAAGGGTTAGATCTGGCCACCGGCCTTCCCCGCGTGCAACGCATGCAGATTGAGGCCAGCTACTACCAGGCGATGGGCGACCGCGGGAAAGCCGCCGAGATTTATCGCGTCCTGTTCAATCTCTTTCCGGACAGCCTCGATTACGGCCTTCTGCTCGCAAAGCTCCAGCTCGAGTCCTATCACCCCGAGGAAGCTCTCGAAACCATTCGCGAGCTACGCCAGCTTCCGCCTCCTTACCGCGACGATCCGCTCATCGACCTGCGCGAAGCAAACACGATCGGACGAAAAGACCAGGAAAAAGCGGTCGCTCTGTATCGAGCAGCGGCGCAGAAAGCTACAGCGCAAGGCAAGAAACTGGTCTTTGCGAAATCTAAAGAGGGCCTCTGCCGCATCAACCCGGAACACGCTCCAAGCCCTCCGGAGTGCCGCGAAGCATACGAAACCTACCTCGCAGCGGGCAATGTGGATGCCGCAGCGAGCACATTGCAATCGATGGCGGAGAATCAGCGCCTCTCCGGACACGATGCCGAGGCCCTGCCACTTTACGACGAAGCCACGCGCAAGTTCATCGAGGTGGGCGATAACGAAAACGCCGGGGTCGCTCTCAACAACGCTTCCCTTGTGTACGAGAACCGCGGGCAATTCGCGCTGGCGGAAGAGCAGTATTCACGAGCAAAGAAGTACTTCGAGTCTGTCAACGATCACGTCAATTCCTCGACGGCGATCGGCAATCTCGCCGACATCGAAACCTGGCGCGGCAACTTCCAGACTGGCGATCAGCTCTATCGCCAAAGCTGGGAGATGGCCGACGAGGCCAAAGCGGCGGAAGATCAATATCCGCACATCCAACATGCCAACTTGCTGCTCATGAAGGGCCATCTCGATGAGGCTACGTCGGAAATCACTCCCCAGATCGCTTCACTCCGCATGTTGAAGAGTGACCCATGGCAAACTGCGAACGCTCTCATAGTGCTCGGAGAGATTCAACGTCATCGAGGCGATTTCGAGTCAGCTCGCAAGAGCTTTGAGGAAGCCGCGCAGATTCTGAAAGGTGTGAATTCATCTACAGCTTCCATTCAGATCAACTTTGCCGAACTGGCAATCGATCGCGGCCAATTTGATGCCGCCGAACGCCAGCTTCGCGATGCCATCTCTGCATTGGAAAAGGACAAGGACGTTGGCGATGAATTCAGCGCCCATCTGGTCCTTGCCAAATCACTTCTCGCGCAGTCAAAAACGACCGAAGCCATGACCACGATTAGAAAGGCCGGAGAATTGATGGATGTTCGCGCCTTTCCTGTTTACTCCATTCCTCTTGCCACCCTCGAGCTTCGCGCCAAAGCCGCTGCCGCACCCATCGGCAAAGCCGGACGCGACACGCTGCTCGCTGTCGAACGCGATCTCACCAGCATCGTCCAGCAGGCGCATCGCATCGGCTTCTACACCGGCGAGTGTGAGGCACGACTTGCCCTGGCTGAAGTCGAGTCGCGCCTCTCCTCTGCCAATGTTGGACCTCATCTCACCGCCATCACAACCGAAGCTCAGAAACGCGGATTCCTGCTCTACGCTGCACAGGCCGCCAAAATGAATTCTCATTCGGACGCAGTGGCGCTCAACAAGCTCGGACGTTAGAAGCAACAATCGGGCGCAGCGCGTCAAACCTCCGACATTCAAAGACGACCTGTTGCGCCCGCAGTCCGTTGCCCCAACCGCATTCCCCGAGTCATCTCGCTGATCTAATCCCTTCGAGACACTACACTTGCCGCGTCATCTCCATTTCAGTTGGGTTTCCTTTGACCGTGGCATCGGCACCGGGTATTCCATCCACATGCAAGCGGAATCACCGCATGGAGTGGCCCCCGTGAAGAAACCTTCAATTCGGAAATTTGATTTGGCGCTCGTTTTCTTGCTCATCACCGCAACTGCAGCTTCAGCCCAGGCTCCGGCGCAGAATGGCGGCGTTCTGCTCAGCCCTCAGCCGCGGACCTTGTTGCAAGGCCCTGCAAACGCGTGCACCATCGGTTTACTCAACCTGCGGATCACGACGGGGAAGGATGACCTTCGCGGCGGGAAGAACAACCTGGACGTAGAAGTGCATTTTGCGAACGGCGATATGCAGACGGCTCCCAACGTGAACAAAGGACAGAACTGGCCGAATGACAGCGTGAGGACGGTTGCGATCCAGTTGAACCACCCGGTTTCTCCTGATCAGATCCGGCAGATTCGTCTCGTTCACTCCGCGCAGGCAGGCTATAACCCTCCCACAACCGGGCAGGCCGGTGTCGCTGCGACTCCTGCCGGCGCAGGCCTGGCGCCGGTGTTCGCAGCCGAAGGAGTACAGAGCGAAGACAATTGGGATATGGCGGAGTTGCAGGCCTTCGGTCCGGCGAAAGGAAGCAACGTGCCGATCGCCTCCTTCGGATTCCACCGCTTTACAGGAAGCAATCCCTCGCTCGACATCGATGCTCATCCTGAAACTGGATGCCCCTCTGGCAACCAGGTGACGGTGATCTCGTTCACATTCAAGACTTCTGACGATGACCTTCGCGGTGGCAACGACAACCTGAACATCACGATTCTGTTCGCCGACGGCACTAGCCAGTCGGAGCCAAACGTCAATCACAGCCAGAACTGGCCGAACGGCAGTACGAAAGGCGCCGAAATCCAGCTCAATCGCAGCGCAGATATGAGCCAGATTCGAGGCATATCGCTTGAAGACACCTTTACAGGCGGCTCCGGCGGAGATAACTGGAATATGGCTTCGATGCAGGCGGATGCGACTCTCGCGGATGGCTCACATCACACCATCGCGAAATTTGGATTTCACAGATTCAGCGCGGATTGGAGCGGGCCGAAAGCTAAGGAGATCACGATTCCGGCTCACCCGATCAACTGATCAGCAATCAACCCGGGATACCGGTCGGGAGTAAAAGGGCAGCCGCGCTGCGATATTCCGAGTGACTTAACCCGCGAGGAACAGGAGCCAAGAAATGCTTAGTAGATCGGCTGCTTCTCAAACTGAGCGTGAGTCTGTTTACTACTGCGAGTGCTCTGCCAGGTGTCGCGCAATCAACGATTCAGTGGACCAAAAATACCGTTGTCGTCGATGGAAACACTGCGCAGAACGCCCTCACCAGCGTGAGCCACGATGGGCACGTACTGGTTTTCAACACTTCCGATGCACGGATCACGAGTTTGGCTGCGGGCCAGTACTTCTGCTGGAGGACCTAGGTGCCCGGCGCGTACTGGGAACGGTGAGGCAGGGCCCCGTAACCGCGGTTGCAACCAATGCAGCGGCCCTCGTGGATTTCGTTCAGGACGGCACTTCGACGACAGAAATCAATTCAAGGAGCGGACGTCATTGGCGTAGAGCAAAATGAATGAGCAACCGGAGCTGGGATAGCAGCCGAGGATTCCTCGCCGCACGAGTCGTGTGGGAGCGTCGTCGGGAAAGACCGAATTGAATTTTGCCGAGTTGAGCTTGTCGCCGGCCGATTTCAATTCATCCGATCCTTTGATGAATTTGACTTCGTCGATTCTTCCGTCCGATGTCCCGGGAACGTGACTCAAAACCACAAAGAAATCGGCACTCGCTGTGCCCGGAACCAAGCGGCTTAGCTTTATGCTCCGCCCCTCGCCGCTGTTGTCCAGCCGACTTTTCAAATGTGGGCTCGACTTCCCGCCAATCTCATCCAAATGATCTTTCTCCGTCTTATTCGCCGAGAGCTGCACGGCGGCGTCGACATATTTGTGAGCTTGATCCAGATTACCCATTTTGAAATATACCCAGCCTAGCGTGTCCCAGTAAGCCGACAGGCGAGACATCCGCGCGAGGTCGTCCAGCTTGAGGCTGGAAAGCGTCACATTTACCGAAGCCTCTTCCTCATCTTTCACGGCATTCTGCGCGTATTCCAGGGAAAGTGGAAGATTCTTGTCGGCCTGAGCCATGGTGTAGGCAACGTTGTTCAACATCGATGGTCGTGGATCAATCTCCACTGCTTTCTTAAATGCCGCAGTCGCCTTATCGTTATCCGCGAGCGAAGTGTAGGAGTTTCCAAGCATGGCGTATAAGCTGGCGTTGTCAGGGTGAACCTGAAGCGCACCTTCGGCAACTTCAACAACCTCGCTGTATCGTTTCAGGTTCAAGAGCGTATATCCCAGCGCATTGACACCTTCGAGATTGCCGGGCGAGAGCTTGATGAGCCCCTGCCACACCGGAGCGGCCTCCTCGAACTTCCGCAGGCTCATCAGTGAATAGCCAAGCGCTTTATAACTCACCAGTTGATGTGGATCGACGTCAATTGCCTTGCGATAAGACTCGAGCGCCAAATCCTGCTGGCCTGCGGCCTTGTAGATCTCCCCAAGCCATAACCAAGCGCGCGTATAGGCTGGATCGATCTGAACCGCTTTCTTGAGTGACTCGATTTCGGCGGCCTGATCGTTCCGTTGATAGGCCTGCCTGGCATCGTCGTAAGCGCGACTGGCCTCCGCCTTGTCGCTGTATGGAAGCTCCCAGATTGCTTCCTGATATGAGGCCGGGGAGACGTCGCCGGTATGCAATGCCACTTGAAGTCCATAGTCATTGGCGATAGCTTTGGCGAACTTCTTGTACGTTTCGTAGTTCTCCACCGGCACCTCTCGCAATTTCACATAAAGAGTCCGGTCGGCGGTAAGGACGCCATCCTTCAAAGAGTACGAAGAGTGATACTCGGCAAAGTTCTCTTTCAGGTCGATTTGGGCAGGGAGTTCCGGCGAGTAGCCCTTCGGCAACTCGATGTGGGATTCATACTGCAGCTTCTCCGGTGATCCAAGCCAAGTTGGATGCGAAGGTTTGCTGTCGGTGTCCGGCATCTGAAACGGCGGGGTTGCAGCGGCTATCTTTCGGTTGGACCAGTCCGGAAAATCCTTTCGCGTATAGGTGTAGGAGAAGTGAAAGGGATCGTGGGTCTTCTCCGGCGATCCCGCCGTCACTCCGCTCACATCGCCAGCGAAACCTGTGGCATAAGAGATTCGCTGTACGAGGTCCTTCCACCGCGACTGCGGTAGGCGGCGGAACGCCATGCGCATGATTACTTCAGCGTCGTTGCCGCTGACCTCGTGGTCGACCTCTCCTTCCAGCGTTCCGGTATCGCTCAGTTTGGCATGAATGACGAAATGCTCGGTGGGTTCGCGCGGAGGATCTTTTGGTGTCGTGGCAAGAGAAGAGGGTCCGTCCGAACTTACCAGCAAAGCCTGTTTGTTGCGCAGCGGGCTGAGCAGGTATGCGAACGGGGCAACCTCGGGAGTCGTATCAAGCCACAAGTAGCCACTCCCTTGTGGGACAGCGCCTATGACGTGGTCAAACTGGGCAGGCGAGGGAACATCCGGGTCAAGGGAGCGCACACTGTTGATGAGCGCCGGATAGGTCTTGATTCCCGTTGCCGCCAGCAGCGCCGCCAGCAATGTGTGCTTATCTTTGCAGTCGCCGTACTCGTTGGCCAGCACTTCACTGGCGTTGTGAGGCTGGTAACGTCCAATCCCGAAATCAACTCCGATGTAACGGAACTGCGTGCTCACGTAGTCGTAGATCGCTTGCAGTCTGGCGTTGTCGTCTTTGGCGAGCTTGGTGAGTTCTTCTGCTTTTGCGCGAATCTCAGGTGTCGGCTTGGCTCGCTCCATTTGCAGAGCGTTGTACCAGTTGCCAACTGCCTCCCAAGTTTGAAAGGTAGACAGCTGTACGTCTGGAGGCGGAAGCTTGCCTCGGCTCATCTCGTAGATCTTTTCCTCTTGATCCTTCTTCTCCTCTTCGGCGGATTTACGCTCCAATTGTGATCTCTTCCAAGTGAAGATTCGGCGGTCGCCTTCCTCACTCACCACGGGAGTTGGTTGCGCGCTCTTCCATTTCAGTGGTCGCGTGCGCGGAACGCTGACTTGAAGCTCTTCGTCAAGGACGATCGCGTCGCGGGTAAAGTCGTAAACCAGCCAGAATTGGCCGGGCGCGAGCGGACTGGTGGTGCGCCAACGCTCGCCGAACTCCAGCACATCCCCCGGAGCCAGCCCTTTGACGGGGATGTGTTTCTCCCGCGAATCGCTGTAGAAAGGCGCCAAGCGCGTGACCTCAGAAGG
Organism: uncultured Acidobacteriaceae bacterium; assembly: GCA_963769345.1. GTDB lineage: Bacteria > Acidobacteriota > Terriglobia > Terriglobales > Acidobacteriaceae > Telmatobacter. Next base: position 2,131,859 of record CAVYLL010000008.1, on the reverse strand, counting down.
CATGTCCTGAATGTCGTCCAGTGGCGTGACGACAATTGCGCCGTCCGGCTTTACTACCCGGATATAGTCGAAGTCCACCGATTGCTCGGCTTTTGCATATGCGACTATCAGCACGCTGTATTGCTGCACGCCGGCGTCAGACTGAATGCGGATGCGGCTGGTCGATTCGCGAGTATTCGTGCCGTCGTTCTCGAAGGTGATCTTGCTGAAGTCCTTCTCGATCACGAAGGCTTCTTTGGAGTAGTCCGGCTTGGCATTCGGCGCCAGCTGGGAGGTTTGGGAGGAAGAGGCCAAGCTGAGCGCAAGACCCGCGAGGATGCAACTCATGCCACGCAGCAAGAGCCAATGGTTACGACTATCTGATCGCATTTCCCACCCCAAGGCAGTAGAGCCGCACCGCCGCTATTCGCGGTTCAGGGCCGAATTGGCACATTAGTTATGGAACGATGAACAGAGTATAAGACAAGTCCTTTGAGTTTGCTGATAATCTCAAGCTCGGCTGATCTTGAAAAGGACCTTTGTTAGAAGCTGAGCCGTCTTGTTGCAATAGGTTTAGTTTGGCCTCGTGGCGAACGCGACGCAAAACCTCATATCAATCGCCCTTGAAACGGTTGCCGGAAGAACCGTGCCGTGGAATCCAAATTGTCTTCCGCATCGAATGAAAGAAGGTACCGGCAAATTCTGTGCTTTTCTCTTGACTTGGACTTACATAGAAGTGGGCAATCCGGAAATCACTCGATTTTGAGTTTGTTTCTCGCGACCTTGGTACCGTTGACTTCTGGCCAATATTTCGCATCATTGCGAAATGAAGAAGCTGAGGACTTTGACGGAACTACTCAAAATGGCGACCGAGGCCCGGAAGGTGGCCTCGGAACCGGCACAGGTTGCGCGTCTAAAGACACTGATCGCGGATATGAAACGCGCAGCACATGATGCAAGCGCACGGCAGAGAAGATCTGCCCAAAAGCAGCGAGACTCGTATATTCCCACACGCTTTGAACTATGCGTGACCGGCATTCGAAAGGAACTGGATTTTGGAAGAAGACCGCTATCTGGCATTGGCGGTCTCGAAGCAAGACTCTCCCGCATATGCGACCAAATCGAACGGACTATCAAAGATGCCAACACTCCACCGCAAGGGTTGATCAACGAGTAATTTCGGGGGTGGCGCTCGACCACGAACTCATTCGCAAGTGTGACGTATGATGCAAAAAGGCTTCTAAGAGGCAGAATGAACAGACGCGGTTTTCTGCAGGCGGCCACCGTGGCTACCGGAGCGGCGATACTTCCCGGGTGTGCTGTGAATCTGTTTGGGGATGCAGCTTCCGATGCGGAGAGCAATATTGCAGGCCAGATGCTGTCTTGGGCCGGCAGCAAGAAGCCCTCACCGAGTTTCAGGGTGTCGATTGGAACCAATCGAGTGACGCGTGGGCAAGGCTCAAATCCAATGCCAGCTCGTGTCTGCGCTTCGGTCGCTATTTCTGGCCCACGCCCGCCCGGGCCGTTAGCTGGGACAAGAACTTCGAGTCATTCGGATATCTTGCCAACAGATTTCTTGCGCTTTTCTGATCGGACTTCTGCGGGGTCCTACAAGTTTCCCTCATAGCCCAGATCCGAGCGTTTGAGATGACTTGAGATTGACTATTCGCGACATCCAGTAAGCTATTGATTCTAAATGGTAGGCGAGGCGGGAATCGAACCCACAACCCCCGGCTTAGAAGGCCGGTGCTCTATCCGATTGAGCTACTCGCCCGCTTTTCTTCATTGTAGCTTTGAATGACGTCGCGCGGAAACAGAGTCCATCGCGGTTGGATTGCTCATCCTGGCACCGGAACGATCGCTTGCGAAAACAGCGAGAGACACTCGGCGAGTCTGGACTTCGCATCGCTCTCCGTTTCGCCACAAGCCGTGAAGTATGTTGTCACGCCCAAGCCATGCGCGTCGGGGTCAATATGCGCGCGCCGAATAACCATATCGACTCTGCATCGCCGGAGTGGGATGTCTCGCAGCCGGGCGCACAACTCTCTGCAGGCTATTTCCGTATCGCGAGGCAGATCCCATTGCAGGTCGCTGCGCATCAGAAGGTCAACGTAGCATGCAATTGCATGAGACGCCTCTGCTGCCGCCGCGTCGAGTTCGCCTGGATCAATCGGGCCGGGCACAAAGACGTCTGTCTTGCATGTCCACACGCGGGGATCCGGTCGCGTTCAATCGCATGAGCGCGTCAGCAAGACCGGGAAGCAGCAGGGCCTCTGCAAGATCAACTGCGCGCCTCGGATCGGCGCGTAGATCCACGAAGCCTTGCCAATGCGGCTCGATAACCGGAGCATCGCCGCCGATCTCAAACTCCCAATCAGCTTCCATGCGACACAGTAGCTGCTTCCGTTGGGCCGGCAAACTGCATCAGGTAGCGGATGATGCTGGCCTCAGCCCAATGAATGTCGTTGCCTCGGTCGCGCGAGAGATAGGCGCAGTGGCCGCCATGCCGTGTCTCGACGAGCAGAATGTTGGGATTTGCGAGGAGTGCGGCGCGGGTCTCCGGCAACAAACGAACGAAAGGATCATCCTGCGCACGAAGGACAAGAGAGGGGACTTCAATCCTGTCCACTACGCGTGCGCTGGCTGCGCGGTAGTAGTAATCGTCGGCATCGCGAAACCCGCAGTAACGAGCCACAATCCTGTCGTCAAACTGCCGCAGTGAACGAATGGTGCCCACGCCTTCCGTTGCGTAGATATGCGGGAAGAGTGCGGCCTTGCGACGGAATCGGCGCATTAACCCACGCAGGAAATGCCACTCATACCCCCGATTTACCGGTTTGTGCAATGCGTCAGAACCGGCCGCCAGGTCGATGGCTGGGCACACGGTTGCAACGGCGCACAGAGGCGCCGCAGTTCCCCATTCGCCAGCCAGTTTAAGCACCAGGTTGCCGCCCATCGAGTAGCCAATCAGCGCCACGCGCTCCAGCGCAAACTGTTTGGCATAGTGACGCATCACTGCGGCCACATCCGATGACAAGCCGGAGTGATACAGCGTCGGAGTCAGTTCGTCGGTGCCGCCGCAATTGCGCATATTCATGCGCACGACGTTAAATCCTGCTGCCCATGCCCTGGCTGCGATTCCCTTGATGTAGCGCGATTCTGACGAGCCTTCGAGTCCGTGCACCAGGATTACTGTCAGGCGCTTTGCGCGAACTGGATCCGGTTGCCAATTGCAGAAGCACTTCACTCGGCTGCCGTCTGCAGGATCGACCTCTACCAGTTCCGGTACCGAAGGACAGAGAAATGGCGGTCTCGGCAGATAATTGCCAAAGATGGTCTGCAGGTGCCCGTTCTTCAATCCCCTGCGCGGCTCGAAGGGACGCAATCCAGCCTTCAACATTACTGCGGCGTCGGCATGGATTTCATTCTGGGGAGATTGAGGGTTCACGAAAGCTCGAAAGTCCGACTAACCAGGACTTTGGGAGTTGCATGTTGGGATAGCTAGTGAGATCAGTCTTTTGAACTTCTCGAGCTATCGGCAACTGCAAAATCTACGTTACCACAGTTGGAAAGCATGCCGTGAATGCGGCAACGGAGCGAGACTCAGCGGGGGAGTTCGATCTTTGAGGAGCTTCTGAGAGATCCGTGGCAGGCAAAGAGGAGCAATGCCGCCAATCCTGCAAGAACGGCATTGAGGTTGAAGATAAGGCCGTATCCATAGCGAACGACAAGGGCGCCGGTCAGGGCCGCCGAGCCCGCACCTGAGAGCGCCCCAACGATGTTTTGCACAGCCGAGGCGCTGCTGCGATCTGCTTCGGGCACGCGGCTCATCAGCAGGCCATAGAAGCCTGGGGTAGCAGAAAATTGCACGGCCGTGTACCAGAGATACAACGCAACGGCAAGAGGTGCAGCGTGGCTGAGGCCGAGGGCGAAGATCGCAGCACCGGCGACAAGCTGCGCACAGATGATGCCAACGATTGACCCAGCTTTTCGATAGAGCAACGGTGTGATGAGAACCGCGCAGAACTGCCCGAGCTGCGAAGCGGAAAATATGAGTCCGACATGCTGCAGCGACATATTGAGCTGTTTCTGAAAGAAGACAGGCGCAAATGGAATGAAGGATCCGCCGACGATGCTCCAGATGGCGAAAGAGGGCAGGAATCGAACAAGAAAGGGATGGAACAGCGGCCGATTGTGGCGTTCAGCCTTTGCGGGAACGCCGAGTTTAAGGGTCGCGATGGGCCAAACGCCAAGCATCCAAACTATGCAAGCCCCGATTAGAACAAGCCGCATTCCATTGGAAGTGCTGCTTACGCCGTGGATATGCGACACAATTTGAGGGACTGACCCGCCGACCAGCCCGGCGAGGGTTCCGCTTCCGATGCCGGTGGCGAAGACAATGCTGAATGCGAAGACGCGATTGCTCTCTGTGGTCAGGCTGGCCACCGCAGGCGCAAAGCACACTGGCCAGCTGCTCAATGCAGCTCCTGCCAGAAACGCGAGACCGATCTGCGCCGGCAACCAGAGGAACGCAGTGCGACAGATGGAAATAATCGGGGCCGCAATGAAGCAAAAGAGCAGTAGTTTTTGCAATCCCACACGCCGAGCCAGGATGCTCACCGGGATGGTTCCGAGAACATTGCCCATCATGAGCGAGCCGGCAATGATCCCCATCGTGCGTTCATTGAATCGCAGATTCAGCAAAAACAGATTGAACAGAAAGAAATAGAGGCTGACGCCTAGATCGAAGAAGAGCGCCGCAACAAAGAACGTCCAGAACGGACGGCTTAGCGTGCCAAATGACCAGTTCGAACGGAGGCGCTCCGCGAACCCGGAAGCCTTGAAGGGAGGCAAGCCGGCGCATTCGGTGGAGGAATCCACTAACAGCCCCTCTCGGCGAGCTGCGTAAGTCGTTCAACCGCCCAATTGACGTCGGTGTAGCGAAGCTCAAGGGCGCCAGCGTCGAGAAGATGATCGATCATTGCGCTCTGCACCTTCCGAGTGGGCGGCAGGCTAAACAGTACCTGCTGCATGGAGTACCTCGCCACTTCGGTGGGGAACTCAACAAGTTCCTGGCGTTTCACATTGCGCCTGTTGAGGAAGACGATGTGGTTTATGTGCGAGGTGAAGGAGACAGTGATGCCGCGGACGGGTTGAATGTTCAACTCGATGGATGGTTTGCCCACTTCGGATCTCTGAACGATTTCCTTTCCGGTCAATTCGGAAAATAGTTCCACCGCAGAAGGCCGGAAGCGAGCCTGGTTGCAGTTGCCCACAACGAGCCGGTCAGTGCGATTGTTGACGAGAAAACTCGCATCGTCCGTGATGTATGTCCATCCAGCGCGAGCGCAGGCGTAGGAAAGCGACGACTTCCCTGCCCCGGAGTCTCCGCAGAGGAGGATGCCGCAACCTTCATGTTCAACACAAGCCGCGTGAATCGGGGTGGCGTAAGAAGCGGAGAGGACAGCCATTGCCGGGGATTCCAAGAAGAAGTAACGAATATAGCCGCGATTGGCGACGGCCGCCTCCGTGAGCCACATTGTGACGAATCCCTGCGAGACATCGATCGTGCGAAAAATTCTCTGAATCCGCAACGTTCGAGAGTAGATGCTGCTGAACTCGGGAAACGGGAGTTGGGGGGCATTCCGATGAGCGGCTGCTTGTCACAAAGATGCGAAAGCGAATCGGCTTGGTATCGAAAAGTTTGACGAATCCCTGCCAACTGGCCGCTGCGCAAATTAACACTTCTTCGCAGTTGGTCTCGATCTGGAGCGGGAAGCCGAATGGGTAAAAGGTTTCGCGCAGCGGCTTCTCGATCTGCGAGAAGTAGGGATCGCCGAGCTGAACCGGTTCCGATCTGGCACACGCAGCTCGTATTTCTTCGATGGTGAGCATGGTCACGAACTCTCTCGGGCTAACCTGATCTCAAAATTGAAACTTCAGAGCGAGTTGAATAATGCGAGGGTTAGTCGCCGTTGAGGTGATCACGCCAAAGGCCGGGCCGTTGCTCACATTGCTGTTGGGGTTGCTGAAGTTCGTGGAATTGGTGAGATTGAAGAACTCACCGCGGATATGGAAGTTGTAGCGCTCGGTAATCGGAATTGACCGTTCCAAAGCCATATCGATGTTGCGTTGAGACGGCCCGCGCACGAGGCCCTCACTGCTATTCCCGAAATCGGTGTCGCCAGGGCCGGTTCCATTCGGAGCTTCGGGAGCCGAAGTGAATGCGGCTGGGTTGAGATAGGTGCTCAATACGCGCGAATACATCGAGCCGGATGTCGCCGGGCTTGATTCCACCTGCAAGCTGGGCACGATTCTCGAAGGGGTAATTGCCGTAAACGCTGCCGGCACTATCATCGACGATGGTGATTGGAGTGCCGCTCTGCGCCACTGCGACAGCTGAAACCTGCCAGTCTCCAATGATTCGGGACATCATGGGGGACATGCGACTTGCGAATGAGGTTTTGTACACCAGGCTCAACACGGCTCGATTGGTGCGGTCGAAGTCCGTTGGGCCCCATGCCTGCCTGAAGTTGGTCTGATCGTTGGTGACGAGATGAGTCTCATACAATCCGCTTCCAGACGATCCGCTGGTTTGGTCGAAATTCCTTGACCACGTATAGCTGCCCAGGAACTCGAAACCGTGGCTCATTCGCTTGGTGAGGCTGGTTGCAGCGAATTGTAGTTTGCGTCAAAAGATGATTCGCAGAGAAGTGAACCGGGGGCTATTCCCGCATAGGGCAGGCGCTGAATAACATTGGCCGCGGAATTTGTCGTCTCTCCGTTCACCGGGCTTGTCGGACTGGCAAGGAGTGCCTGGTTGAATTCGGTACATCCGGCCTCGTGAAAAGAATGCGTACCGACATATCCGATCTCAAGAAGATAGTCTCGAGCGAGAGCAGTCTGCAGGTTCAGGTTGTATTCCGCCGTGTAGGGGTTGACCATGTTTCTGGAGATTGCGGTAAGGCTCGGGCCGCCGCCGGGCATGCGCGGCACAAACATGGGGTAGGAGTCGTCTGGCGGCAATTGGGGAGCGAACGGTTGCTGGAGGGTCGCGCCACCGTTCGATGAGCCTGTAAAGAATTGAAAGACCGCGAAGGGCTCGACAGCCAACAACTGCACAGCAAGATTTCCAGAGAGCCTGTCGAAGTAGAGACCGTATCCACCGCGAAGCAGGACGGTTGGACGATCGGCGAGACGCCAGGCGAACCCGAGGCGAGGTTGAAAGTCGAGATGCCGCGTGGGGAACAGAGCCCGGAATCGACGATTTTAAGACTCCGTTCGGGAACCTCTCCCTTGAAATTGGAAGGAACGACAAAACCACTCAGGGTGCCGTCGGGTGGCGCCGATTTGGTCGCAATGGTGGGATCAAACGTGACGAGCCGGCCATTGATGTCGGAGGGGGCACCGAAGATTTCATAGCGGAGCCCGGCATTCAGTGTCAGGCGACTTGAGAGCTTGATGTCATCCTGAACGAAGGCTGCGAAGTCAATGTAACGCTCATCTTTGCGAAAGAGTCCCGAACTCCCATTGCTGAGACTAACGTTGCTGCTGCCGATCGGGCTGCCGTTTTGAGCGGCACTCTGGCCAAGGAGAAAATCGCTGAACGTGCGGATATCGAGGAGTCCATCGATTGAAAAGGGTGCTGTCACATCCACCTGGTGTCTCTTTACTTCTGCACCGAAGCGGAGAGCGTGGTTACGCCTGGTGAGCGAAACCGTGTCCTGCCAGATGAAGCTGTTCGTCACTTGCCACTGAAATGGAGTGCCCGCATCGCCGACGGTAAACAAGCCGTCGATGGTGATTCCGGGTGCAGGAATCTTTCCGCCAGAAGAGCCGGTGGGGGATTGTGTGCCGAGGTCCGATGCAAGAATCGGGTTCGCAATCGCGGAGTCTCCGTCGAATCGCATGTAGCCGAAGCGCGCAATATTTACGAGCTGCGGATTGAAGACGTGCGTATCGGAGAGCACAAGCATCGTGTTCTGATCAAGCTCGGTAGTTCCCCAGCCGGGAACCGTCGCCGCATTTGGAGAGAATGGCTCGATCGTTGGCGCGTGCGAATAGAAGAACCTTGCGGCAAACTGGTTCTTCTCTGAGATCTTGTCATCGACATTCAGCGTGAATTGGTCTTCGTTGTAGGAAGCGGGCGTTGCAAACGTGGATTCTCCGATCGGCATTTGACCGGGGCCGCTGGAAGGAAGCAATATCTGCGGGCTGGGCACGGCGTACTGGCCATTTGGGAACTTGAAGTTGAGCAGCGCCAACGCCACAGGATTGATGTTCGATCCATCGCACGCGACCTGCGCGCCTCCGGCAGATGTGGGATAGGCGCAGAACTGTGCGCCCAGAGTTTGCGCGGATCGGTCTGAAGTGAGTTGCGGCAAATTGGCGGTGACCTGGTCACCTTCTCCATTGCTGGAACGCAAGCCCTTGATAAGCGCCGAAGAAGAACAGCCGGTCGCGCAGGATCGGTCCGCCGATCGCGCCTCCAAACTGGTTCTGCTTCAGAACCGGGCGAGGCTGATTCGTCAGCTTCGAAAAGAAGTTGTTTGCATTGAACATGTCGTTACGAAGAAACTCCCACATTGTTCCGTGAAAATTTGTCGTGCCGCTCCGGCTGATGACATCAACATTCGCGCCGGTGCCTCTCCCGTAAGTCGCATCGTAGTTGCCGGTCTGCACCTTGAATTCCTGAATCGTGTCCGGGGCAGGTGTGGCGACTCCAACCTCTTCTCCGGCGCTTGCGGCTGAATTCTCCTGGAGATTGTTGGCATCGACCCCATTGAACTGGATGTTGTTACCGGTGGTCTTGTTTCCGTTTGCCGTCACGTTCTGGGTTCCACGCCCCAGCGCGCTTGCGTTCGGCAGTTCGACTACGATCCCGGGAGAAAGCGAGAGAATCTGCGTGTAGTTTCGATTGGAAAGGGGGAGGGCCTCGATGGTCTGCAGATCGACTGCACGGCCGAGCGTCGAACTTTCAGTCTGCGCGAGCTCGGGGCTTGGCTCAACGTAGACGCTGGTACCCACACTTGCGATGGACAGGTGGAAATCAACCACGCCGGTCTCGCTGACCACAACGCTGACGCCTTTTGCGGTCTTCTTGGCGAATCCGGCGGACTCAACAGTCACGGTATATGGGCCGGGAGCAAGAAGGGGGAATGTGAATGTTCCGCTGGCGTTTGTCGATCTCGGTTCTCGTAGCTTCAGTGGTCTCACTCACCGCTGTCACATGCGCATTCTGAATGGCCAAACCCGATGGATCATATACGGTTCCTCTGATTGCACCTGTTCCTGGAGCCTGGCCCAGGACCGTGCTCATGACGAGACCGGCGGCTGTGATCGCGAATGCGCTGCGGTGCAGCAGAATGGATTTCATTTCAGTCCTCTCGGCAAGAATTGCTGTCGTTGACGCAGTTAAACTCTCGGGCGGTTCATTGAGGATTTAGGAAGCGGAGGATTTCGCGTTCATCTTGCTGGCTCAATGAGGCCCGCACCCGCATATGACGCAAAATTGTTCCCGATATTCGCGGGGAAAAACTCTGCGGGGCTTCATGGCACCGGGAACAGTTCTGCTTGAACTTCTTCTCTCCCATTACTCTCGTCAGCCGTCGGGGCCTGCGCCTTCTCTGGATGCTGCGCGGCAGGCTGAGACTTCTGCGGCTGCGACTGCTGAGCGGAAATGGCCGGCAGAGCGGGAAGGATTCCAAGTCCGGCGAACAGTGCGATGCGGAATCTGATTTTGTTTCTTTGCATCTTCATTTTCCTTTCCAAGTCGGAAACAGGAATCGGTAGATGATCCCGGTTTGCCACGCGTTCAGGTTGCCCGTGGATGCGAACTGACGCGAATAGCTGGTGTTGATTCGGACTTCATGAGGAAAGAGAAAATTGAGACCGAAATCCGCTCGATTCGTGTCTACAGGGGGCAGTCCGTCACTGGAGTCAGGGCTGTTGCGAAATGCCTGCTGCCATCGGACCACCGGCTCAAGTGCGCGTTTGAACTACATTCGCATCGGGTGAACGGGTGAGGTGAAATTCGCTTTCCATCCAATACCCCTGCGAATGCTGCGCCGTGCGCGTACTCTGAACGGAACTTGACCAAGGCGTCTGCCGGCTCCCACCACAGATGCACCCCTTCGAAGTTCTGGTGTTGGCCCTGCAACAGGCGTCCATAGGAACTGCCTATCTCCAAGTGAGCCTGGGGGAAGTAGAGGTCCGCCCTTCCTCCAGTGGAACGCTGAGAGTTGAACTGCTCGTTCGTGCTCGCGGCGGAGAAGTATCCGGCATAGTCAAGCGAGACCTTTCCTGTTGAGATAGCAGATCCGCGCAACATGCCTCCGACACTTGAAGCCGTTTCCATCGTGCCAAGCGGAAAAATAATTGGAGCGCTTTCAAAATTGCTGATCCAGATCGGGGAGAGCCTCTCGTTATAGGTGCCAAAGGGGGTGAGGAATTCACCTCCGACGACTGTCAGGTGCGGAGTCGCGAGGTAATCCAACTGCAGATACGAGAGGCCCAGGAATGACGAGCTCGTGTATCCGGTTTGCCCGTTGCCCTTCGGGGAAATACGAATCAAGGATGGTTGCGCGGCTTTCGACCAGCAAGTGATTGCCCAGCGGAGCAGCGCGAGCAACGGATTGATGATCGGCGATGTAGGTGGTGTTTCCGCCGTTGGTAATGGTGATGAAGCCGACGCCTCCAGAAATCAGCGGCGTGTCCTGAGCGGACAGGTTCGCCGCCCCAAAGATACAAACCGTCCATAGAGCCCCGACCGCTAGAGCGCGGAAACGAGAACCGATAGATAGATGCATGCTTAACAACATGCGTTCACCGTAGCGCCGGGTGATTCTTGGTGTCAGTGGAGAGTCTTCTCTTTGTCAGCGGAATGTCACGGCATTTGATCTTCTGGCGCCGCGCCTCAAACGGCTCCCAGTGAAGCGCAGGAACTGCCAGCGAAATCTCAGCAGTTGGCGAGCGCTGCGACAAAATCATGACAATCCACTTACACATGTATGACACGCCAAAATCGGGGACTCGATAGCTTAGGGACAGTCGTTGACTGATTAAGACAATTCATTATTCTGGAGTCTTCGTGTTGATCAATATTCAAAAGCAGCTTCGGCAAGTCTGGGCCAAGGCCATTCGGTTACAAAGAGCAACGTTCGAAAGCAACTCGAATTTCACATTGCGAATAATCGGAACCGCGCTGCTCGTGATCTGCATGTGCGCATCTGCCGCGAATGCCGGCGAGTCCTCGCCGCGTTGAAGTAACGGCAAAACGATTCGCATTTGAGCCAGCCGAAATCACGCTAAAGAAAGGTGAAGCGGTCGATTTTGTGCTGACGAGCGCGATGTCGCTCATGGAATTCGCATTCGCGAGTTGAACCTCGACCTCCGCGCAGGAAAAGGAAAGAGCGCGGACGTCACTCTCACTCCGACATACGACTGGAACCTTTGTCGGCCATTGCTCGGTTTTCTGCGGCTCTGGCCACGGTCAAGATGACGCTGACAATTCACGTGGTGGCATAGAAATGCGCCGGAGGATCATTCCGGCGGCGTTGGTCTTTGTGCTCGGTTTCATGGTCACGCCGTTGCTGATTCTGCTGCATGGAATGAAGGCGAGACAGCCCGGCAGCCTTGAGACTCGCATGATGCGGAGAGCAAAGCATGGCGTATTTGTTGGAGACAAGAACCTGAAGAATCCGTTGCCGGCAACTCCGGAAGCACTGGCGGATGGGAAGGAGGCATTCTCGCACTATTGCGTTGCGTGCCACGGATTGGATGGACAGAACACGGGAGTGCCGTTTGCAGACAAGATGTCGCCTCCAGTTCCATCGCTCGCGTCCGCGGAGGTTCAAAGCTACACCGACGGCCAGCTGAAGTGGGTGATCGACAACGGCATCTGGCCCTCGGGCATGCCAGGGTCCAAGGGAACACTCAGCGACGATGAGATCTGGTCCATCGTTATTTATTTGCGGCATCTTCCAGCTGCCGGCAGCCTGGGTGAACCGGAAATGTACAGCCACTGAGGCTCTATGAACATTGGCCCGATCGAAATCGAAAGCAAGCAACAGACTCGGTCCCTCCGATTGAAGGAAGCCGTGTTCGCGAGTTTCCACGAGCCTGCGCCGTCAATTCGCGCTCGTCTGGGCGAATTCACTGTCTCGTGACTGGGAGCGTGCAAAATACTGGCTTGACATAAGCGGCCTCGCTCTCTACTTTCTCGATCGACTAACTGCGCTGAATCTGGAGACATTGCATACCCGCCCCTTTCTTGAATCAACTTCAGGACGAATCTGGCAGACAACCGCGAGCGCGCCGATTCTCTTTTCGCCGAGTTACTCGAGCTTACCCGCGCGACTGCAACAGCGCAATATCAAATGCTGCCGTGCTGAAAGGCGCTACGCTTCCCCCGAATCCGTCCCTGAAATCGCATTGCGCAACCAGACGGATCTTGATTTGCTCGTTCGGGAGTCAGATGCGGAATCGACAAAGGAGTGCCTGGCGGAATTCGGTTACCCTCTGATGGCCATGAGTGGATCAACGTGGGAGTTCAAGGCCGGCCCGTCGGGTACCTCATCGCTTAAGAACTTGTATCAAGTGCGCCCCGAGCGAGCAGTCGATGTACAACTGATTGCCGACTCGGATGCAGCTTTCAAATCCGGATCGCCTGACTCGGACGCATCTGCGGACCATCCGTGGCCACGAACTTCCTGCGCTCTCACCCGCAGATATCTTCGTTTTGCAGGGGCAACATCTGTTCAAGCACATCTGCAGCGAACACACGCGAGGCTCCTGGCTTTTGGAGTATTGGAGACACGTTTGTGCGCGGCGAAATGACGCAGCATTCTGGGACGAAGTGCGAGTTAATCGCAGCACAGGAGCCCGGAGCAGACATCGCGATCGGCGCCGCAACTCTACTGGCATCGCTCGTTCTTTGGGCCTTTCGCGCCGCAAGAACTTTCGCGGTGGTCGATGGACCGGCTTCCTCCTGCGATCTGCCTTTGGATCCAGCTCTACGGGCGCCGCGTTCTGCTGTCGGACACGCCATTCAGCAAGCTCTATCTTTTGTTGCGCAAGGAACTGAACCCAAATTCGCCGGAGGAATACGTTGCACGGAGGCGACTGATCTTCCCACTTCACCGGCCACCGCGAATTACTCGGGCGACGGCGAGGGAAGGGCTCTGGACGCGACTTCGTCGCTACAGATATGAGGCACAATTTGTGATTCGCCGGCTGCGCTTTCACGTTGCAGAGGGTGTTGGGTTGGCTATCGAATCACTGCGCTGGCAGCGCCGGCTTGGAGGTGTTTCGCAATGAACGAAGGGCGAGGCAATATCTATCTTCGAGCACTCCTGTCTGCGACTGCCGCGGGCTCTATGCTTCTTTCCAGGACGAGCTATCGCGCAAACCCTCCCAACACATCGACGACTGCCGCACCTGACACCGAACGCGATCGATCGGAACGCCAATGCTGAGATTCCGATTCTGGAGACGCTCCATCTCAAGTCTCGTTATCAGCGTCTCAGATCATTTCGATTCTCCAGGACAGGCCTGAATTGATGGTGGAGATAAAAGATCTGATGGCGCAGACGCAACATAGGAGAACCGCAGTTCAGGCCGGATTCCATCACGGATCAGATGGTGTACAGCCAGATCATATCGGACAAGGATCTGCGCCAGAGCATCACGATCTTTCTTGAGAGCCCGAGGATATGTAAACGACGATGACCTGCAGCGCGGAATGACGCGCAACCGCAGCCTTATCGATCAACCAGATTCCAGGGAGCCAGAGCAGGTCCACACCAGCGACAGAATCGACACGGGACAAGTTGCAAATTCGCAACTCGGTGGATGGCAGCAGCTTACCGACTTGCAGTCGGACAGATATTCCGATTCCGCGCCGCAGAGTCAGCGCCGTCGGCTTCATCACGGATTGACAGCAGCCCCAGCCAACCTGATCGCGAAGCCGACCGCAGCCATCATCACGAACGAACCGCCGGTTCTTCGCCGTCCAGCCCCGTATAACCTTACGTCGCTTCGCGATCTCTATACCCAGATCCCGGATTCCTCGGACAAGCTAAAACGCTTTGGATCGGAGGTATTTGTTCGTCGCGATCGGGCAGTTGCCACGTCCGCTCCTCTTGATATGCCCATTGGACCAGATTATGTTCTGGGTCCTGGCGACAGTCTCACGATTAACCTCTGGGGTGGAGTATCGCAGACGCTTTCACGCGTGGTGTCGCCGATGGACACCTCAGTCTCCCGGAAGCAGGCGACATTCAGATCGCTGGACTCACGCTCGAAAAGGCACAAGGGCTGATCCAGGAAGCACTGAAAAAACAGTACCGGAACGTCCAGGTTTCTGTGATGCTGAGCTAGACTGCGAACCATTCGTGTTTACGTTGTTGGCGATGTGCAAAGGCCCGGTGCATACGAGATCAGTTCGCTTGGATCGTCGCTGAGTGCCCTGTATGCCGCGGGCGGGCCGACGGCAATTGGCTCATTGCGCATCGTCAAGCACTATCGCGGAAAGCAACTCATCGGTACTGTCGACCTCTATGACTTTCTTCTCCGCGGTGTTCGGGAGGCCGAGGACCGCCTGCAAGCCGGGCGACACGCTCGTGGTGCCTGCCGCAGGTCCGCAGGTCGCGATATGGGGTGCGGTGAAGCGGCCAGCCATCTATGAGCTGAAAGATGAAACCAATCTCGCAACGCTGCTTCGAAGACGCGGGCGGAGTTACGGTTGCGGCTTCGCTCGAGCACATCTCAGTTGAGCGAATTGATGCCAACCAGCTTCGCGAAACAATCAGTATCGGTTCGGTCGCGAAGGATCAAAAGGCGTCTCTCCGACTTTGAAGTCAAGGACGGCGATCGCATCCGCATCGCTCCGATCGCCCCGAATAGCGAGCGCGTCGTTTACCTTGAGGGGCACGTAGTGCGGCCCGGACGGCATCCGTATCGCGACGGCATGCGCCTTAGCGAACTCCTGCAGAGCTATCAGGACCTTTTACCCGAACCGGCCGCACAGGGCGAGATTGTTCGACTTGTTCCGCCTGACCTGCACGTCGAAACCATCGATTTCAATGTGCCCGACGTACTGATTGGGAACGGCAATCTTCCCTTGCAGCCTTTTGATACGATCCGTGTGCTTGGCAGATACGACGTCGATGCGCCCAAAGTCGATATCCAGGGCGAGGTGCTGCGTCCGGGCTCCTATCCGCTTTCAGTAGGCATGACCGCGGCCCAACTTGTGCGCATGGCGGGCGGATTTAAACGGGACGCCCTGGTCGAAACGGCAGACCTGATCAGCTACCACGTCGTGAACGGCACGAAGGTAGAGAGCCAGCGTTCGGACGTGCGAATTGGTGACGCGGTTGATCACAGCGACAGCACGGCAGACCGCGAACTGAAGGCGGGCGATGTGCTCACCATTCATCAGATCACGGGATGGAATGATATCGGCGCCTCGATCACGATTGAGGGCGAGGTGGCCCACCCCGGCAGCTATGGCTTTCTCGAAGGCGAACGGCTGAGCGATGTGTTGCGGAGGACCGGCGGCTTTCGCGAGACAGCTTACCCGGCTGGCGCAGTCCTGATCCGCGAACAGGTTCGTGAACTCGAAGAGAAGAGTCGTGTCGAATTGGTCCGGCAAATCGAAACCAGCGCCGCGGCCGCTCGCCTGTCTCCGAACATTTCAACGACAGACCAATCCGGACAGGGGCAGGCGCAGCTGATCCAACAGCAGCAGGAACAGATCCTTTCGCGACTCAAGAGCCAGCCGGCGACGGGGCGGCTTGTCATTCACATCTCGTCCGACATCGACTCGTGGGCCGGAACTCGGCGGACGTCGAAGTGCGCAGAGGCGATGTGCTGCGCATTCCCAAGAGGCCAGGATTCGTGCTGGTGAGCGGGCAGGTTTACAACGCTTCGGCCATCACTTTCACTCCCGGGAAATCAGCCGGTTGGTATCTGCAGCATGCCGGTGGATCGACAAGCGCGGCGAATCGAAAGGAGATCTTCGTGATTCGCGCAAATGGCTCAGTCGTCGGAAGGCGTTCAGGCGAGTGGTACGAGCCTGACGTGCTTTCAACGCGTCTCGAACCCGGTGATGTAGTGGTTGTGCCGCAGAAGATCATCGGCGCGTCGTTGTTCTGGAGAAACCTGTTGAGCACCGCACAGATCGCCTCATCCATCGCAATCACCGCGGCAGTTGCAGGGCTCTAGATTTAATTCGAGCGCATTACTGAGGATTCGGATGCAAACTGAACAGCTCATAGCGGCAGAATACGAAGCCAAAGAAGTCGCCCCGAATTGGGTGACGAACGCCTCGGTGCTATGGGCGCATCGCGGCATTCTCGGCCGTACTGCTGTTGTGGCACTGCTGTTAGGGCTCGTCATTGCACTCCTCATTCCCAATCAATATGAGTCGACGGCTCGCATCATGCCACCTGAAACCGCCGGCGGCAGCACCGCTCTGCTTGGCTGCAATCGCCGGCCGCAGTGAATTTGGCGGGCTTGGTGGGCTGGCCAGCAGCCTGTTAGGCGCTCGTACCAGTGGCCCGCTGTTCGTGGACCTGTTGCGAAGCGCAACCGTAAGCGATGATCTTATCGATCGATTTCAGCTGCAGATGATTTACCACAAACGTTACCGGGTCGACACCGCGAAACGCCTGGCGCGCAGTACGGCCGTCGTCGAGGACAAGAAAAGCGGAGTTATTGCCATCACCGTAGAGGATTCTGACCCGCGCCGCGCACGCGATTTGGCACAGGCGTATCTGGATGAACTGAATCTCCTGGTCAATCGGACAAACACATCGTCGGCTCGACAGGAGCGCATGTTTATCGAGCATCGTCTGGAGGGCGCGCAGGCGGATCTCGAAAGAGCTCAGCAGGAGATGAGCGAATTTGCAAGTACGCACACTGCAATCGACATGAAAGAACAAACGCGAGCAACGGTAGACGCCGCGGCCAAGCTTGAAGGACAGATTGATCTTCGAGCAATCCGAACTGGACTCGCTAAGGCAGGTCTACGGAGACGAAAACGTACGTGTACGTTCGGCGCGCGCACGGGTAGGTGAACTCCAGCGTCAACTGCAGATGATAAGCGGCACCTCGACGCCGCTGGCAAACGATAAGTCCGGAAACCCGGACTCGGCTGCAACGCTCGATCAAACCGTGGCCGACTATCCCTCACTTCGGCAAATTCCGAGGCTTGCGGTTCCCTATGCGGACATCTATCGTCGCGTGCGCATCCAGGAGACCCTGTATGAAATGCTCACGCAGCAGTACGAACTGGCGCGCATCCAGGAGGCCAAGGATGTCCCGGTAGTTCGAGTGATTGACCTGCCGGGAATTCCCGAGAAGAAGTCCTTCCCGCCACGCGCACTGTTCATCCGTAATAATCACCGCACTCATCGTGATTGGCGCGTCCGCTCGAATTCTCATTCTCGATCGCTGGAATCAATTAAGCGTGCACGATCCGCGAAAAGAACTGATTGGCCGAATCGCTGCGGATGTCAATCCGTCAAGTCAAGCGCTTCAGACAGGCGCCGGGGTACCGACCATGACGACTCTGATATTGGATGCAGCGAGTTTCCAGGCCGCAGACGCTGACAACATTCTCTTCGGTCGTTGGCTTCTATTTGGCATTTCGACTGGTCGCGGTTGTCATCTCGGTCAGATTGTTTGACGCTGACCCGCAGATTGGAGTCGTTGCAAGCCTTGCGCTGAATTACCTGATGTTGGTTTCCGCGGCCTTCCTCTCGTTTGGACCCGGGTTGCGCACATATTCCTGGTTTTTTTCCCTTGGAAGTTTTCGTTGGTGCCTCGCATTTCTCATTTTTTCGGGTTGCAGCCTCCTGTGGACGAGCAGTGCGTCGTTATCAGCGGCAGCCGCTTTCTGGTGTGCCATGGCCTGCGACTTCATAACCGTAATTATGCTGTTGCGGATTGGCTCCGTCGAGGAGACAGTTGCCAGGCTGATGAATGGGTATGTGTGGGGCGCATGCACGATTGCCCTCATTGCCTGGATCCTGCCCTCTCAATCGGACCTGCGTCTTGGCGATGAAGACTATCTCGGCCCAAACCAGATCGGATATGCCTGCGCGTTCGCAGTTTTCTTTGCGCAATATCTCATGCGGCGAGGTCGAAAGGAATTCGTGATTCCGGCTTTGTTTCTGGCTGTCACCCTGTTGCGCAGCCTTAGCAAGACCACGCTCATTGCCTTTGTCGCCGGGCAGGCGTTGCTTCTGTTTCGAGATCGCTCGCTGAGCAAGAAAGCGAAGTTGTACATCAGTGCGTCTGGCGTCTTAGTAGTAACAGTGTTCTGGGGGCTTCTCACTGCGTATTACGACGTTTACACCCATGCCGGGAATCAATCTGAGACTCTAACTGGTCGAATCGGAATCTGGGCGTTCATCCTTAACGAGGCAGTGCAGCAGCCGTGGATCGGTCATGGCTTTCATTCCGTTTGGAAAGTCATTCCTCCGTTTGGACCGTTTGAAGCGCGGCACGCGCACAACGAGCTTCTACAGCAGTTTTATGCCTACGGAGTGGTTGGCGTGGCAATCCTGTTTGCGCTGTACTGGAACGTCTATCGCGAGATACGCAAAATCTCCGTCGGCTCTTTGAAGACGCTTTTTCTCGCCATGTTTCTTTTCGTCCTGATTCGCGGACTCGCAGACACAGAGGTGTTTGACCTGTCTCTGCCTCTATGGACCATCGCGCTCATCGGATCAATGGTGATCAACCAGAGAGACGGGATCGAGGTTCATGTATGAAACAAAACATCCTGGCCGAGGTTCTCACGGGGTTCTCTCGATCGGAGGTATCAAGACAATGAGAATCGTTGTTGCCGCAGTTTCCTCGAATCGCAGCATGTCAGGAGTGTCTCGCCATGCGGCCAACCTGGTAAACGGCCTTCTCACGCGCGGAGAGGTTTCCGCGCTCCATCTTCTGGTCGCTCCCTGGGAACACAAGTACGTCTGCGAATCCATTACTCGGACCGACTCAAGGCTTCATGTCCACGCCGTTCAACTGCGCCGGGGGACGCTGCAAAGGAATCTCTGGTACTACCGCAACCTTCCTGGGATCGCCGAACAATTGCGGGCAGACGTCGTGCATTTTGCCTATCCATCACCACTCCATGCATCTGCGTTTCCGTGTCCCACGGTTGTGTCGCTCCACGATCTTTACCCCTACGACATTCCTTCAAATTTCGGATTTCCGAAGGTCTTGTTTAACCGAATGATTTTGCGGCAGTGCCTGCAACGCGTGAATGCAATTGCCTGCGTTTCAGACAGCACCAGGCTTCGGCTTGGGGTCCAGATGCCCGAGACAATGTTGAAGGCAGTCACGATCTACAACTGTGTCGAGAGTGGCCCTGTACCAGTTAAGCCTCCATTCGTGTCGACCTGGCATGACGCCCCGTTTCTGCTTTGCGTGGCACAGCATCGGCGCAACAAGAATGTTTTGGTTGCACTTGCGTGCCTTCAGACAGCTGATCGCCCGCAAGGAGATCTCGCAAAATACAAGGCTGATTGTTGTGGGAATGCCCGGCCCGGAGTCTGCGCATCTATACAAATTTGTTCGTGATGCACACCTCAATGACCTTGTTGTATTCGTGAACGGCATCTCGGATGCAGAGTTGCAGTGGTGCTATCGTAATTGCGAATTACTGCTGGCTCCTTCAACCTTAGAGGGGTTTGGCTTGCCCGTGCTTGAGGCTCAGTTCGCAGGATGCCGTATCGTCTGTTCCGACATTCCTGCATTCCGAGAAGCGGGTGGAACCGGCTGCAGATTCGTGGAGCTTGGCCCCGCTGCCGAAGAGCAATTTGCGCATGCCGTGGTCTCTAGTCTTCGTCAACCTAGACCGGTGCCGGCCTATTTGCCGCATCTGGCTCCGGGTCATGTTTCACAACAATACGTGCGGCTATATCAGTTGCTACTGGCGGCTCCCAAGGCGTCGGGAGTTTCGGGAATGAGAGACAAACCATTGACGTTGGGAGCTAAGTCTTCCCTTGCAGATGAGGTGCCAACCGCCCTTGCGTTCTTAACAGGAAATGTCAAACAATTGTCATTTCTCCGTTCGGACTTGTTTACGTTCAAATCGGAGTGCAAAATGAACCGTATGGTCAACAGTCAGGAGCTACTTCTGGACGAGATTGGAGAGATACAGGCAACGAAGCCTGAATTGGGAACGATCCTCGTGGTCGAAGACGACCCGCGCATGCAGAAGGTCTTGAAGCGAATCTTCACCGAAGAGAGCTACTCGATTGACGTCGCGGGAGATGGCAAGACTGGACTGGAGCTTTTCCGCTCCCACCGTCCGGTCGCAGTCGTAC
Organism: uncultured Acidobacteriaceae bacterium; assembly: GCA_963769345.1. Taxonomy (GTDB): domain Bacteria; phylum Acidobacteriota; class Terriglobia; order Terriglobales; family Acidobacteriaceae; genus Telmatobacter. The sequence continues at coordinate 2,111,538 of CAVYLL010000008.1, read as the reverse complement.
TCGACCTGATTCTGCCGCAGATCTCTGGACGAGAGCTGTGCCAGACAATGAAGTCGCTCGCTCCGGAAACGCCCGTGATTGTGCTGAGCGCGATCACTGAAGTTGTGGACAAAGTGCTGCTTCTGGAACTCGGCGCTGACGACTATGTCACCAAACCCTTCAGCCCTCGTGAACTGATGGCCCGAGTTCAGGCCGCCATTCGGCGACGGAGGCGCCCGACGCAATCAGCGGTGTACCGGTTCGGTGAGTGCGAGATTGATTTTGAAAAGATGACCGCAAAAAGGGCTGCGGTCGTAGTCGCTCTACTTCGCACGAGTTCAAGTTGTTGCGATTCTTTACGGAAAATCCGGAGCGCGTGCTGAGCCGCGAACTACTGTTGAATGAGGTGTGGGGTTACAATTCTTACCCGACCACGCGCACAGTGGATAATCAAATACTGAAGCTGAGGCAAAAACTGGAGCCTGATCCGGCGAATCCAACGCACCTGCTCACCATATACGGAGCTGGATACAAGTTTGTCCCTTAAGCTGCATCGAATGGAACTCCGAACGAAGCAGGAGTAGCGTGCATGGGCGAGAACAGAGGGATTCGGACTCGCGTGCTGCTGGTCGCCGCCATGGCGCTGATTATCGCCGGAGCCACATTTGGCAGTCTGCTCATCGTTCGACATCAGCTTCAGAGATCAGGTCACCAATGACTTGACCAGAGATCTGTCGCATTCGGTTACGACGTTTCAGAATCTCGAGACGCAACGCCTTAATGCGTTGGAGCGTGAGAATGCGCTGCTCGCCGATCTACCCACCTTGAAAGCGCTGATGACCACCAGTGACAAAGCCACCATCCAGGATGGCGGAGTTCATTTTTGGAAAGTCAGCGAAAGCGATCTCTTTGGCTTGGCAGATAACCAGGGGCGCGTGGTTGCGGCCTATGCGAAGGACATGCGCGAGACCGACCAGTTAGCTGCGGACTTCATCCAGCTTTTCAAGACGCCGACGCCGCGTTATCTGGTCAGTTCCAATCGCCTCTATGCATGTTCTGTGCATCCCCTCTACTTCGGCAGAGAAAAAGACAGTATCCTGCTTGGCTATGTGATCAGCGGATTTGTGATCGGACCGGATCTTCTCAAACAGATCAGCCAGGTGACTGCTGTCGACACGGTATTTCTGAGCCAGGGGCACTCCCTTGCCAGCACTCTTGACGAATCAACAGTGCACCAAATGACGAGTACCTCGATCGTAGATGGACACGATCTCAATACGCCCATCACGTTGCAGCTTGGCAACGCGCGTTATATCGCTGCCACGCGTGATCTCACGGCAAGCGCCCCGGTTCCACTTCAACTTGTTGTGCTGAAGTCTCTCGATCAGGCTGAACAGTCCATTCGGCAAATCGACCATCTCGTCCTCTTTGCCGGTTTTATCGCTTTGATCATCGGCACGGTGTCGATGATTTGGCTTTCCAGGATCGTGACGCGGCCCGCTTGAAGACCTGGCGACCGGCGTGCGCGCCTTCGGAGAGGGAGACAGCTCGCACCTGCTGCCCAGCGACGGCACGCGAGAGGTTCGAGAATTGAGCCTCGCCTTCGCCCGGATGCGCGATGAGATTATGCGCACGAACCAGGCTCTGCTCGAGTCTGAGCGCCTTGCCACCATCGGCCGAATGGCAAGTTCAGTCTCGCATGACTTGCGGCATTATCTTGCCAGCGTCTATGCCAATTCGGAGTTCCTGGCCTCATCACCTCTCTCAGAGCACGAGCGAAACGAGATTTTAAGCGATATCAGGATGGCGGTTCATGGCACTACGGAACTGATCGAATCGATGCTGATCTTCAGCCGCACCGGCGCGGCCATACGCCGATCGCACGAGTTGGTCGCGACCTTGCTGGAACGCGCAATGACCTTGCTTCACGCACACCCCGACGCCGCGGGAGTTGTCCTGACGGCTCAATCTGGCGACCCCGCTGACTCAGCGGCTTTGGTCGACGGCAAGCAAATCGAGAGGGCAATCTATAATCTTCTGCTGAATGCGTGCCAGTCTGCGAGGACCGGCACAAACAAAGCAAAGGTGGAGGCTCGGCTGAGCATACGCGACGGCGTGATTTCAATCGAAGTGGAAGACAACGGGCCCGGTGTCGCTGAAAGCGTCCGCAGCAGCATGTTTCAGCCATTCGTCAGCGAAGGAAAACAGAAGGGCTCAGGGCTCGGACTTACCCTTGCGAACTGCATCGCTGCTGAACACGGCGGGGAGGTCATCCTGGTAGCAACGAGCTCCGGACAGACGATCTTTCGCATGACCATCGCCAGAGGAATCGTACAGCACGTAGCACCTGAAAGCGCCAATCAGAAAAGGTGGGCAGCGGGATGAGCCAGCAGCGCGCATCGGCAAATCAAGAGCATTTCACCTTGCGGCCGCATGTATTCGCCGGATTGCTCGGCGTGGTCTGCATGACAAGTTCGGCGGCCATAGGGCAGCAAAGTTCAGATGAAACCCTCGCTTTGAAAGTGCAGCAGTTAACCGAGGCCGTGAGCCAAACCCAGAAGCGGCTCGATGAGTCACAACAGGAATTGGAGCAAATGCGAGCCCAATTAGCCGCTCTGCAGCAGCAGATGGCGCAGGCTCACGCTGAGGAGAGCGAGTCATCCTCCGCGGCACAACTTTCCGCTGCAGTCGAGCAGATTCGCGAGCAGCAGGCTCTTGAGGAAGTCCAGATCGCCACTCACGAGCAGGCCAAGGTTGAGAGCGAATCAAAATATCCGTTGAAGCTGAGCGGCCTCATACTGCTGACGGGGTTCGTCAATACAGCCCAGGTAGACGATCCCGTAACACCAACACTTGTCCTCGAGGGGCCAGGCGCCACGGGGGCATCGCTGCGGCAGACGGTGCTGGGAATTGATGCTCGCGGACCGCATGTTTTCAACGCTCGATCACATGCCGACGTCCGGGTCGACTTTGATGGTGCGTCACTCTCCAACACCACCGCCAGTTCCTACGCAGGAGGGCTGCTTCGGCTGCGCACTGCCCATGCCTCTCTGAACTGGGAACACACAGAGGCATTCTTTTCCCTCGACCAAGCCATTGTTGCGCCCAATTCTCCCAGTTCCCTTACCGCGGTCGCCGTGTCGGCACTCGCATGGTCGGGCAATCTGTGGACCTGGAATCCCCAAGTCGGCCTGACGCAGGATTTCTCGTTCGCATCTTCACAGCGATTCAGGATTCAGGCTGCACTCATTGACGTAATGAACGCGCCGCAGATTTACAACGGGACGACTACGACATCTTCAAACACCGCGGTCCCCACGACAGCCGAGATGAGTCGCTGGCCGGGTGCGGAGGGCAGAATCGCCCTTCTTGGCGGTAAAGATGAATCCGGCTTCCAAATCGGCTTTGGAGGGCTGTATGCTCCTCATCGCACGACAGGAGGAACGCGCTTCAATTCATGGGCCGCCACCTACGACTTCCTCATTCCGCTTCCAGGGCGCGCTGAACTCAGTGGCAACGGATATTGGGGACAGGCTTTGGGCGGCTTGGGTGGAGGTGGCTACAAAGACTATGTGTTTAGCCTGAATCCCTCTTCTCCGAGCGGCTATTCCTTCCGCACCCTCGATGATCTAGGCGGATGGGTTCAGTGGAAGGAGCGCGCGAACGAACATCTCGAATTCAACGTTGCCTTCGGAACAGACCAGGTTCCCGCAGCCCAGCTAAGACCATATGCCGGCAGTCCAACCGCCTACTACCTGAACCTCGCGCGCAATCGCACCTACACGGGCAATGTGATTTACCGACCCAGCGCCTACCTGATGTTTTCGCTGGAGTACCGGCACCTTCAAAGTTCTCCCGTCAACGACTACACCGCGTCAGGTGACATCATTGGAATCGCAACGGGGTACCGGTTCTGATGCAAAGAGTACGACACATGTCGCGGTTCATCGTGTTGCTCTTGTTGGCCGCGACATCAACCGGGGCGAAGACCTTGTCAACGGTCGATGTGAGCCTGCGGCTTGCCTTCCCGAAAAGCGCAGTGAGGCACGCTCCGCCATCTGCCGTCTTCTGGCTAAAGCCCCTGCAGGAAACACCGCCGGCCCCATTTCTGCCGGAACATCATTACACGCTCCTGCAGAAGAACCGCATGTTCAAACCGCACATGCTGATTGTTCCGGTAGGCAGCGTTGTTCATTTTCCCAACGCCGACCCGTTCTTTCACAACGTGTTCTCGCTCTTCGATGGAAAGCGGTTTGACCTGGGCCTCTACGAAGCAGGCTCGACAAAGTCGGTCACCTTTTCCCGCGAGGGCGTCTCCTATATTTTTTGCAACATTCATCCAGAAATGAGCGGAGTCATTCTGACGCTTTCGACTGCTCTCTATTCCAAAGCCGATGCAGGCGGGATTTTTCACATTGCAAATGTACCGACAGGGGATTACGAGATGCATGTCTGGATCGAAGGAGTGACGCAGGCCGATTTGAATCGAATGGTTCGCCGCGTTCATCTCGGACCGGACTCCGGCGATCTGGGAATAATCCAGGTTCCAGCTGATCTTCTAAATTCGACGACTCACACCAACATGTTCGGACAGGCCTACGATCGAGACGTCAAACCTACTTACTAAAGCAAGCCTTTATTACCCGTCATAGTCTCCCGTACACAAATCGGGGTCCGGCTCTCTCAGGCATTCGAAATCCCTCCGGAATGAATCTGAATGACCAGAAGTTCCATAGGTTCTCAAGCCCGCCAGTTGCAAAGCAATGTGCCAAATGAATGCCGGGTTATTGCGTGCATAACGCCACAGAAGGTGACGCGGGTCCTGCACGAGGCGATGAAGCCACTGGAGGCCTGCCCGCTTGATCCATTCTGCGCAATCCCTGATGCGCCCGGTATGAAAATCGAATGCCGCACCGACGCCGAACATCAGGGACGTATCCAAATCTGGAAGGTACCTCCGCATGAACATCTCCTGACGGGGCGTGCTTATGCCGACCCAGATGATTGCGGGCTTCGCTCGGCAGATCGTCAGGATTAAATTCCGCTCCTGCGCAGGAGTCAAGTCGTGAAACGGTGGAGTGTAGGTGCCTGCGATCTGAACCCATGGGAATCGCCGGGAAAGGTTGGCCGCAAGTTCCTGTGCAACGCCGGGCTTGCCCCCATATAGAAAATGACTGTATTGGGCCAATTGTTTGCGCCGGAATACTTCGAGCATCAGGTCAGGTCCTGTCAATCTGTTCATCCATCGCAAGCCCTGCATCCGCCCAACCCATGCCGTCGGGGTTCCGTCGGGGAGCGTCAAATAGGCATCCGCGAATGCGTCCTTTACTGCCGTATTGCGCTGAGCCTCCATGATGCCGTGCACGCCGGCCATGCAGATGTAACCCTTCTGGCGCGTGACCAAAGCGGTTTCAATTCGGCTGAGCGCAGCCGGCATGTCGAGTGCTTCGACCTGCACTCCGAGCACATTCGCGTAGAATCTCTGCACCTTGTTGGCACTTGCAATCTCCAAGTCTCTCGCAAGCAATGAATCAGCGGTTTTAATCAGATCTGGTACCTCCTCTGAGACAGTGGAATCCAAGTATTTTGTCCGTGCTGTCATGCTTCCTCCACGGCTGGTTCTTGAGGAGCCAGACCTTCAAGCCTGAACGCGCCCGTGCGCAATTCGCGAAGCAGAGGAACATAGACGAGCAAGGAAATGAGTGCAAATGAGAAGCGAGCCCATACGATTGCCTTTACTCCGAAAGTGCGCAGGAAGAAGGCAATCACGAGAACCAAGGCAACTGTTCCGGCCAAATTGATTAAGGTCACCGGACGCACGCGGCCGAGCGCGAGCATGGCGTAGGAACCAGAGACACTGAGCGCAAGGAGTGCGGAACCAGCAAGTACAGAAGGCAAAAGAGCAGTACAACTACGAGCGATAGTCTCGCTGGCCAGGAGGCGGAGAAGTCTATCTGAAAAGACCAGCAGAAGTCCTGACAGGGTACACACGATGAGAGCATTCATAAGGAAGGCAACCAATAGAGTCTTTCGCAACGCGGCGGGAGCCGCTGTAGCCCGCTGGCTTGCAAGATGCGGAAACAGAAAATGCAAGCCCGCAGCGGTTATGCCGTAAACCGGCTGCGACATCTGCGCGCAGAGCGCATAAGAGACAACGGCAGACGCGCCCATCGACGCTCCAGCGATCAGTCTGTCGGCCTGGCTGAACATCACTCCGGTGGCTGAAAGCAACCACGTGAAGATGCCGAATCGAATCAGCTCCTTTGTGGCGACTGGGTCAAAAGACGGTGCCAGGCTTTGATAGTCCAGCAGCTGCCGCAGGCGGATGAACTGGGCCAGCAGGGCCATTGCAGCGAAGGCCGTCGTTGCCGCCATGATGTACACGACGTCCCGCGTGAAAGCGGCAAGGACAGCAGCAGCGGCGAGAGTCAGCATGCGTCCTGCGATGCTGATCCTTACCGCGGCGCCATATCGTTCAAAGGCTCGTTGCGTGCTGATGCATACGGTTTCGATAGCGCGAATTATGGTGAGAAGCGCTGCGATACGGATGCAGGAGAGGCACGCTTGATTCAGCGCGGCATCAGCGATTGATAACCGAGCCGCCAGAAACGGCGCGAATACCCAGAGCACGAGAGCCATGGCGGTTCCGAGAATGAGATGAATCCCAATCGAGGCCCGTACCGCACGGAGTAATGAATCACGGCTGCCAGTGCCTCTTCGAGTTGCAACCTGCTGGATGTTCGCATCTCCGAATCCCGAAGCGACGATTGAGCCGAAACTCACGACCGCGGTTGCAACCGCCCAGACACCATATTGGGCGGCGCCCAGGTGTCGTAATACGATCGGCGCCAGAGCGAGCATACCGAAAGGGTAAGCCGCATAATCCAGCAGACCGTAAATGGAGTTGGATATCTGCCGCCTCATCTGTCTGCCGCGTAACTAGACATTCTTCGACGCTAAGCTGGCGGGCAGTGACAAGTGTCAGACCTCGGTCAGACGATTGTCATTTGATTGTCAGTCCCCTGATGGCTTCTTGTAGTGAAGAGAAATGAGTTGGCAACGCCTTTTCCTCAAGCTGTGCGGAGATAGATTCATGAACGGCGGGTTGCCGCGGAGCTGTTTCCATCCTCTCTAAATCAACTCCATGCAGGAAAGAACGAATTCAACGGATGGAGAGGGACGCGAACGGCGAATTGCCATTCAACTGCGCCGCAACAGGTTTCTCTTTCAGCAATGCAATGACGACTCGGTGACAATTGCGTGACAAGTTTTCTCAATCGTGCGCTCTAACTCTAAGGTGATGGAGCGCTCGATCCCTCCCCCCCAGCCAAATTCGAGCGTGACATCAGGCTGCAACAAAGAAGTTCCCATGAACACAATTCGAGTTCAAACCTTCCCTCAGCTCTCGCGCTTCGCACCCTCAGCCTTCTCGTAATTTGCTCGATGCTACAGGCGCAGCAGGCTCAACATTACAAGCAGACAAATCTCATCTCCGACATCGCGGGGATGGGCGGCAACGACGGATCCGAACCTGGTCAATCCCTGGGGTATCTCTCGCAGCTCTTGCAGGACAATTCGGCAGTGGCCAGATTCTCGTTTTCGATTCGGTGACAGGAGACTTCAAGGGAAATCTGCTCGACGCAAATAACGCGCCAATCTCCATCGATGGTCTTTGGGGAATTGCGTTTGCCAGCGGCGGAACTTCCGGTTCAGCGACAACTCTCTACTTCGCAGCCGGACTGAATCATGAGCAGGATGGTCTCTTTGGCACGATTGCGGCGGTTGAGAATATCTTTGGAAGCGATCAGTAACCGCAGGCCTCGGCCAGCGATTTGCGTTTAACGCAGACGTCAGAGACGAAGATTCCGGGTTGAGGTCGGCGAGAATCATCGTTCGTGCAGAGGCCGCCCGCGAGCGGGCCAGCGACGTTCGCCCTCATATCGAAGCGCTAAAGGCAGAAGGCAGTACGACACTACGCCAGATAGCGAAAGGCCTGAATAAGCTCCGCATTCGGACGCCGCGCGGCGGAAACGGGAAGTGGAGCGCGGCCGAAGTGCTACGACTGCTGAAGACTGCGGAATCTGAACTAGCCACCCTCATTTCATGGTGCTATGATTCGGGCAACCATGGACAGCTTTGCGCTAACACCGAAGGCGAGGCCACGCCTTCAAGAGGGCCAGGAAACTCGTCTCAACGATGTCATGGAAGAGCTTGGTCGCGGCCAAGTCACGCTAGATCAGATCGTGAAGGCTTCGCTTCTTAAGAGCGAGCCTTCGGTCCGCAATTCAGTCGCATGGCATCTGCGGGGTTGGGTTAGCTGTTTCGAAAATAAGTTTCTACACTCGGCGTTCATGAAGCTCCCTGAGAATCTTCATTGGGTCTTCTTACTCTACTCGATGCCCCTTATAACTATTCTTGCAATTTGGACTCCGCCATATCAGAGCCCCGATGAGCTCAATCATTTCTTTCGGGCGTATCAAGTGGCGCATGGAAGATTCTTCGGTGGGAGCGGCGGTTTCGTCCCTGTTGCAGTGGAGCAGTTGTATGGATACGCATCAACGCTCCCATTTCATTCGAACGAACGCTACACGTCTTCCGAGCAGGCCGGCGCGGCGAAGGTCCAATGGACCGATACGCTGAAGTACGAGGACTTCCCGAACACACAGGCGTATGCTCCGACGGGATATATTCCGCAGGCCTTGGCTATTCTTCTTGGCCAGGCAATGAGAGCATCAGCACTTCGCACGCTCATCTTGGCGCGCATGCTCAATGGCGGTGTAGCAATCACACTATGTACGATTTCCCTTTTTTGGTGCCGGGGTGGCAAGGTCGTCATGTTCGCAGTCCTACTTCTGCCTATGACGCTTTCCCTTTTCGCTTCAGCCAGCCAGGATGCAGCACTCATTTCTTGTGCCTGCCTTGCATTCGGGATGATCTCCCGTCAAATTGATGCTGGCACATCACTTTCAGTTTGCCAAACGCTTGTCGTGTCGGTTTCTCTTCTCGTTATGGCGCTCGGACGGCCACCCTACGCCATACTGGTATCGGCACTCTTCATTCCGGGGCTGCTGTTCCGAGGGCAGAAGATACACTCCTGGGTCACCGGTCTTGTACTCAGTGGATCAGTCATAATGGTTACCCTTTTCTGGTGGGCGGCTTATCTATTTTCCACAAAGTCACTCGCCAAGCCGAGCTCTATCTACGGCGTCTTCGACGCAAAATTACAGCTCATCAACTTGCTCCACCACCCGGCCATTTTTATTCAGCTCTGTGAATCCGCCACCAAGCAATCTGCCTTTATCCTTTTCAGTACTATTGGTATTCTTGGCTGGCTCGATACGGTTATGCCATTTTCATATTATTTCGCAATATCTTTGGTCTTGATGGTTTGTTGTTTTGCGGAAATGAATCGAGGATTGAAATTTAAGAAGGGTCTAAGTGCTCTCATTCTTACTGCGGCGTTTTTCTCGGCGGCTGGAGTCTTCTTTATTCAATATCTTATTTGGAGTCCGGTAGGATCTCCAGTGATCTACAACCTTCAGGGGCGGTATCTGATTCCTTCATTGATTGCAGCGAGCGTTGGTTTGCCAAGTTCGGACGATTCACAAACCATTTACCGATACTCGACCGTATTTGTCGTATTGGCTCAACTGCTCACGATGGTCCAACTACCCCGCGCAATTCTCGCACGGTACTATTTCTAATGAGGAAAAAGTTTTATCAGCTGATTGGACCGTGGCCGTAGTCGCATCCGTAGAAGCTGAAGCGAGGGACCAGACGGTCAGCCGCCCTAGTTACACCTGCTGTAGTTTTCTTCATCTTCCAATTGATCTTCAGAGATGATGTCGTAATCGATCTCTGCATTCTCTATGTCCAGATCATTATCTGGATCAGCGTGGGCGGCCGTCTGTTACTGGGCTCGGAGCCACGGAATTATTTCCTTCTGATGTCAGCTGATTTGCCTTCAGCTCTCAGGTCACTGGGCGACGAACATAGCGAATCAGCGGATAGCCATAGGGCTACACGCTGAGATCGCTGGCGTATTGTGGGCCATCCGGACATGACCCAATTTTAGGGTTACTTCCGTATAGGCGGTGATTCGGGCATCGGCGTAATCAGGCAGATCGTTCAAACCATCATGGGGCATGCCAATAGGGTAGCCATCGTGACACAACTAGTCCGTGTCTGCTAGATGGACGCTCCGCTGTAAAGTGCGGAACCGAGCGTCAGATCGGAGTGCGTCGAAGGCTGGTTCCTCGTTGATCTCAATAAGTTGAACATCTCTGCGGTCGAAGGCTTGCTCGAGAGAACTTAACGCGCTGTCTTTGTCGCCAAGGTGTGCGTAGATCACAGCCAGTCCGAACGATGTTGTGTAGGCCTCGGGAGGGTTTGATTTGTCTCGGCTCAGAGCCAACTGAGTGTTCCAGTATCCGCGAGCGCCGTTTTGAGTCAGTGCATTCAGTTGCTGGTTCTTCTTGGCGATCACCTGCTCGGCTTGCTCTCCACTTTGCAGACGTGCTTTGGCATCTTCTTCGATCGCCTCTCGAAGGTCTCCGGTGATGGCAAAGAGATGAGCTGCGCGTTCATGTAGCAGTGCGAAGTTGGGCGCGACTTCGATTGTTTTTTTGAATTGGGAACGAGCCTCGTCGTAGCGCCGCGCCCAGGTATAGGTTCGAATGAGGAAGGCCTGCAAGGGAATCGAGAGCGGGTCGAGCACAATGGCCTTCTGCAACTCATCGGTCGCCTGCTGGTGACGGCTGTGCGGCGAAAGGAAACTATTGGAGTAGAAGAAGTGTGCGTATGGGTCGCTCGGATTGAGTTGCAGAGCAGTAAGGAATTCATGCTCCGCGATCGGCCAGTCGTAGTCGTAGTGGGCCGCAACCATCGCAAGGGCCGAGTGTGCTTCCGCCAGGTTGGGATCAAGCTTTAGTGCATGAGCTGCCAACTCCCGTGCCTTCGGCATTGCTTCGAGCGGATTGCCTAACCCAAAGATGGGTCCGAGAACATAGCATCTCGCGAGCGCGGAGAAGGGCAAGGCATAACTGGGGTCTGCCGCGATGGCTCGGTTGAATTCAGAGATGGCATCCGCCATGGAGCTGCCGGTACGCAGATTCCAGTCTTCCAGACCTCGGAGATAGGCGGCTTGAGCCTCGGGCTTGACCAGATGGGTATACCTTATTCGCTCCTTGGCCATCAGCTTCACCTGGACCTGGCTGGCAACGGCTGCGGCGATATCACTTTCCAGCTGAAGCAGGTTGCTCAAGTCGCTGTCGTAGTCGGACGCCCAGAGGTGGGTCTGGTCGCTGGCTTGAATCAACTGCACCGTGATTCTCATTCGATCTCCGACATGGCGAACACTGCCCTCCAATAGATAACCCACGCCTAGTTCGCGGGCGATTTCCGCGGCGCTCTTCTGCGTTCCTTTAAATCTCATGGCTGAGGTACGGGCTATTACGCCGAGGCGCTCGGGGTCGAGTCCGCCCAGCTGTGTAATCATCTCTTCGGTCATGCCATCGGCAATGTACTCCTGGTTCGGATCGCCCGTGAGATTCTCAAAGGGAAGAACAACGAACATCACTTTATTGCCATTACTGTGATTTCTAGTTCGCAAGACAGCCACCAGCGCAAGACCGATGATGCCCAAAACGAAGATCCAGATTAGCCACCGCCCACTGAGAGGCCAACGTCGAATGACGTCGGGCATCTGTTCGTGGCCCGCTTTCGCTGGTTGAGTTGCAGTGGCTACGAGGTGATCGGAAGCTTCGATTGAGATCGGAATCGACCCGATGCCGTCAGCGAATCCTTCAAGAGGGCTTTGGCTGGCGGGAGTTAGGTCCGGCGACTGAGGCAAACTGCCCGAGATTGGACCGATAAAACGATACCCCTTGGCCGGAATCGTCAGGATATAGCGAGGGCTCTCAACGGTATCTTCCAGCGCCTGCCGCACTTTATGCACGGCGACACTGATCGCCGTATTGGTGTCAATGAAGATCTCGCTTCCCCACAACTTTTCGGCTATCTCCTCGCGGGTAACAAGTTCCCTTTTCCGACAAACAAGCAGGATCAGCAACTCCATCGGAATCCGCTCCAGCGGCACTCGCTCGCCAGAGCGCTGAAGCTCAAATGCCCCCACATCCAACTGGAATTCACCGAAGTTGTAGCGTGCGCTGTCCATCATTTGCCCGTGACTCACCTGGAATCGGAAGCATAAAACAAGAAGAATCTGTCACATGACGATCGAAAGGAATTCTGAAGGAGATCTTAAGGAACTCTCCATTGCCGTACTGCGGGCCGCCGGGCTTAGATTCTTCCACCGCGCCGCAAAGGCCGCGGCAATTGGGAGGATTGTATGACGAAAATCGTAAGCATACTAACTTTAGCCACCGTCGCAGCGTTCTCGGGAGTTGCAAGCTTGGCCCAGGATGCCCGGCACCACTGCTCCAGCGCAACCATCGCCGGAAGCTATGCTTTTCGCGTGTCGGGTGAGGTCTTCGCGCCCGCGGGCATTGTCAACCGGGATGGCGTTGCCCTTACTCATTTTGATGGGAATCATGGGCTCACACAAGAGGACTATGTACTAGCGAACGGCGTCCCAGTAGCGGGGCCGACGAACGCCAATGGTTTCCATGACATGGAAACCGGTACCTACTCTGTAAACGAAGACTGTACTGGGGAAGCCGAGATTGACTTCCCGACACCCCCCGGCGGAACCAGCGGCGCGATCATAAAGTTACTCTTTGTCATCTCAGACGAAGGCCGCCAGATCAATACCATTGTTGTCAGCCTCACGCCTCCAAACTCAACGCAAGCCGTACCAGCAAACATCCATAGCGACGCGGTGAGAATCCACAACGGTCCCTGGTAAGTTTGTGGACTTGAAAGAACCACCACCATCGATCGCTATTTGCACAACGGGTTCCAGTACTGAGGCAAGAATCTCTCCTGACTAAAGGGTGGGACGATAAAGGGCCGCTCTTCTGGAACCTGTTGACCGTGCTGGGCAAGGCCATCTGAGTTGAGGGCAGCATGGCTAGTTCCCCAAGATCGGCCATCGGAAAGTAGCCAGCACCCCTTTCGAATCAAGATCAAGTTTGTCATTTCGGGCGATTGGTGTGCTAATGAACTCGCGATGATTGATTCCAGCACTCGAATATCTGACCCAGCATTCGCAGCGCATGCACCTCGAAAAAGAACCTCCCCTGCATCTTTCGATACCAATGCTGGTCGTCGGTATTCATCCATCGCACAATGCGTTTGAATTCGTCGAAGTAGACTCCCGGCGCCTTCCTGAACGACGGTCTGTCTGCTCCCTGGCGTATCAAAGCGCGCCCGAGAGAGAACCAGTATGAACGAAAGTATTTCTTTGTCAGTCTCTCTCTGGGCACTGGATGATGAACAATCGCGGAAGGAACGTAGATCAGGGGTAGTCCCTTTGAGATCACGCGGAGGCCAAACTCGGTGTCTTCATTTCCAATCAGGCTTTCTCCACTGCGCCCCAAATCTGTACGAAAGTTGCCGCATTCGTCGAACACGCTCTTATGGAATGCCATCGATGCGCCAAAAGGCGCTCTGTCCATGGGCAGCGACTCGTCGCCCAGATCGAATTGGACGAGCGATCCACCAAGATTATGCGAGCCGCTGATCGCTAGCCAGGACGGCAGCTGAAAATCCCCTAAAAGTATGCGTCCCGCCGTACCGGCACATCGCTTTTCTATCAAGGGCTGCGTCAGATTCTGAAGCCAGTTGGGTTCAACTGTTACGTCATCGTCAGTAAAAGCAATAACTTCGCCCCGAGCCTCCCGAATCCCCGCGTTGCGCGCATTCGACAAGCCCTGTTGCGCTTCGAAGAGGTACCGAACTCTACCCGGATGGCGCTGACAAAATTCGCTCATCGTCTCGCGCGTGCGATCTTTCGAATTGTTGTCAACGACCAGCACTTCCCAGTCAATGGACTCGGGCATTTCGGAGGCCATCAAGCTTTCCAAAGCTCGAATCAAACTCTGGCAACGGTTATATGTACACAAATCCACTGAAACCTTCATAAGTTCGCCCCATAGACAGCAGGCACGGCGAATACAGTTTCGAAGCCAATCGATTTAATCCTGCTTTGCTTTCCGCCCGTCTCCTGCATCCAGATAGCTGAAAGGACGAAACTCTGAGGGATTCGTTTACAAGCGCCTTATCCTTACTTCACTGTGCGCCGACCGGCAACGTTTGCAGGCACCCCAAGCACTTCACACCCGGCACCGGCATAGGAACCAGAACTCCTGATATCAGGGTGGAGTGCAGGCTAGTGCTGAAGATTGGCGAAGATTCGTCAAAGGTCCGAGTTGGCGGTTATTCGCTCGTTTGCATCCATCATTCAGGCTGGCGCCGCCTATTTTCCATGTGAAATGGGGTCGTCTAGAGACGAAATGGGGTCCACAAGAATCCGACGAAGCTGGCATTTCTGACAGGCGCGTGGCGGCTCTCGGAGTGCTACCAATAATCGTCAGGCTCTTCTGCGGCTAAGCGCAGCCGTTTGTCGTTCAATCAACAGAAGAGACCAACACAAAACGGGAAATTCTCCCAAGTCCGCGATTGATGCGTGGCTGATCGAAAGCGAGAATTTGCAGCAACCGAAAACCCGCAGTGCCGGAAGGACAGATTGCCATGACTTCCTTCTCCTCCGACAACATTTCCCAGCGCGTGATCCAGCAGCGTGCGATCGAAGCCGTCATCTGGGGCACTCCGGCCGTTAATTTCGATCGCATGTATCAGGCAATGGTCCATGACGCCAAGGCTGGCGAAGGCAGCAACAAGATTGTCTACTGGTCACGCCTCTTGAATTGGAAAAACCAGACCCTCACGCCTAACCCCGACTCAATCTATTTCATGCCATTCTTCAACACAAAGGATGTCGGCCCCGTTGTCCTCGAAGTCCCTCCAGCTAACGGAGGCTCCATCACCGGCTCCATTGACGATTGCTGGCAGACCGCGATTGCCGACGTCGGACCTGCCGGCATGGACCAGGGCAAGGGCGGCAAGTACCTCCTGCTCCCGCCCGGCTACAAAGCCAAGGAGCCATCCGGTTACATTCCGCTTGAGACAGTCAACTATCAGGGTTATGCCCTGCTCCGCTCCATCCTGAAGAGCAACAGCGCAGCAGATATCGCTGCCGCCGTCGCCTACGGCAAGCGCATCAGAATCTGCCCGCTGTCGCAGGCCGCTCATCCCCCCGAAACCACTTTCATCGACGCCATCGACGTCGTCTACGACGCGACCATTCCGTGGGACCTGCGCTTCTTTGAATCCCTCAACCGCATCGTCCAGTCCGAACCGTGGCTTACTCGTGACAAGTTGATGATCGATCAGCTCAGGTCACTCGGCATGGAGAAGGGCAAGCCGTTCAATCCTGACGCGGCAACGCAGGAAATCCTCAAGCAGGCCGCCATCGACGCCCACGCCTGGCTCGCCAACAAGTACGAGACTTCCTATTTCCCTCCCCCTTTCTACCCCGGCGGACACTGGTTTTTGCCCGCCTCGCCCGAGGTCGTTCGCGGAATGTCAACCTTCTTCGCCGACCCCGACTCTTATCCCGTGGACAGCCGCGGCACCATGTACACGCTCGGTTTCTTCAGCGCCAAACACTTCGGCGCAGGCCAGGCCTACCTGATGACCTTCAAAGACAAGGACGGCGACAAACTCGACGGCAGCGCCACCTATCGTCTCAACGTCCCGGCCAACGCTCCAGTTCGCCAGTACTGGTCGGCTACCGTCTACGACCGAGACACGCACGCGCTCATCCGCAATGCGCCGTGGCCAAGCCGTTCTTCCCAGACACCCGGACTTCAGAAGAACCCTGACGGCTCCGTCGATATCTATCTCGGACCCAAAGCACCGCAAGGCAAGGATTCCAACTGGGTCCCAGCCAGCGCCGGTCGCGGCTTCGAGACGCTGTTTCGTCTCTACGGACCCGATGAGGCCTTCGCGGAAAAGACCTGGAAGCTACCCGATATCGAGAAGATGAAGTAACCATCCGCTTGAATCGGCCGGAGTCTTATGGTTCAACTTCGAGATCACGTCACCACGCGCATTGCACAAGCGTTATTCCTCATGCTGGTTCCAATTCTAGCCAGCGCACAAAAGCCGTCATCCGAAGATGTAAACAAGGCCAACAATCCTTTGACGCCGGCGATCACCGTGAACTTCCAGGATCAGGCGCAACCGGTGCTCTACGATTTGGATGGGTGGTCGAATGCCTTTCTGATTCGTGGAGTGCTGCCATTCAAAGTGGCAGGAATCCATCAGCTCCTTCGCTATACGTTGCCCGTGGTTTCGGCACCGGATGGAATGGGTGGCACGACAACCGGGTTGGGCGATCTGAATCTCTTCGATGTCTTCCCCTTTGCGTGGAAGAAGAAAAAGATGGCACTTGGTGTAGGACCGCAATTTACATTTCCAACCGCAACGGAAACCGAAACCGGCGCTGGCAAATGGCAAGCGGGTGTCGTAGGGCTGGCTGTCGCACCGCGGAAGTGGGGAATCGCCGGAGAACTGGTTACGTGGCAGCACTCTTTCGCGGGGGACAGTACCAGGCCTGAACAAGACGATCTGGTGGCGCAGCCGCTGGTAATCTACAACCTTCCTGAGGGATGGTATCTGAGGTCGACCGCCGGGTGGAGCTTCGATCTCGAACAGGGCCAGTACGTAATCCCGATCGGCACCGGCGCAGGTAAGGTCTGGTTGTTGCACGGCGGCAAGACAGTAAACGTCTTCGTCGAGCCGCAGTGGACAGTCGCACATGACGGCAGCGGACAACCGAAGTTCCAGGTCTTTGCCGGACTCAATCTACAGTTTCCGATTGGAAAGAAATGACCGCGAACGCAACAGCACCTTCGCAATCAACAACGGTTCAGCCTCACGTCGATCGCTGCGAGGCTCCTCAAGGAGACCCTATGACTACGACAGTCCAGACCGGATTGGAGAAGATCCAATCGCATATCGGCACACTCGAGTTTACCCACGGCTTCGCCAATGGTTATCCCACCGACAAGACCATCGACATTCTCTATGACGAGCGCGATTTTCAACGCGCTTGCCAAGTCTACCTCTGGTCGCTTCCGGCGGTTTCGTTCGCAGCCTGGCAGCGCGGTGTCACCAAGGGGGTCGGAGCGAGAAATGGACAGATCGTTTCCATTCTTTCCTACGAGGCCAGGCGCGGAATCCTGACTGCCAATGCCACAACGCCGTACTACCTCGCGTTCGCCGATATCTCCTCGGGGCCGCTCGTGGCGGAGATGCCCGCGCACGGCGTGCAAGGCGGGATGAGCGACTCCTGGCAGAATCCCATTCTAGGGGCCAACGTCCCAGGCAAGTATCTTGTTTTAGCGCCAGGGCAGAAGACGCCGGAGAACGTCGCTGGATACATCGTCTTCCATTCGCCGACCGTCAACGTCTTTTTTGGGTTGCGTCTCACCGACCCCGATCCGGAAACCGCGAAGCAGGCACTGGCGCAACTCAAGATCTATCCCTACGCGCAACGTGACAATCCGCCGAAGATGGATATCCTCGACGCGGGGGTGTGGAGCGGCCTGCCTCCGCGCGGGATGGAGTATTGGGAGCGACTCAACGACGTCGTCCAAAGCGAACCAATCGAGTCACGCGACATCTTCTTCCATGCAATGTTGCGGCCACTGGGCATGGAAAAAGGCAAGCCCTTCAAGCCAGACCAGCGACAGACAAAGATCCTGACCGACGGTGTGCTGGTGGGTGAGGCGATGGCAAAAGCCAACTCCGCTGATCGCCGCTTTGCGGGTGGGAAGTACAGACCGGACGCGCACTGGGACTTTGCCTTGCTGCTCGACTGCGATAATCCTGTCGAATTCTGGAACCTGCTCGACGAGCGTGCTTCATGGTTTTACGAGGCTGTCGGCGCGGGACCGGATATGGCGCCCAAGCGTCCCGGCATCGTATCCGCGTATCTCGGAGCCTACAAAGACAAGGCCGGCGAGTGGCTGGACGGCGGCACGTCTTATCGGCTGCGGGTGCCGCCCAATCCGCCGATCAACCTATTCTGGTCGGTCACGCTGTATGACGTCGATACGCGCGCGCTGATTCTGAACGACGAGAAGATTGCCGATCGCTCGTCGCGCATGGACCTGCGAAAGAATGCGGACGGATCGGTGGATGTCTATTGTGGCCCGAAGGCACCGGCCGGCTTCGAAAAGAACTGGATCCCGACGGTCCCCGGTAAGAACTGGTTCGCATACTTCCGCTTCTACCAGCCGACCGAGGCCTACTTCGATCATTCTTGGCCGTTGCCCGACTTCGAAAGAGTCACATAACCGACTCCAACCGAGCTAAAAGGGATCGCCTCTGGAGAGACGGCGACCGGCCTCATAAGTTGACAGACGCGCCAGCGAAGCACAGAGCAGCGATCGACTTGTTATCAGAAGCTCTGTCCTGAAAGTCTCTGCCTGGGTAGTCAATTTCGACATCTTTCCGCAGTGGATCGCGATTGCTGGCGAGTTGTGGCCCATCCGGAAATAACCCCCGTTTTGCCGTTTCGGAGTTATTTCCGGGCGGGCGGTGATCCGCCCGGCGCGCATTTTTGGAGATACCTTTGTAAACCTTCTGCTGAGAATTACGTCGAAACAAACGACGGAAGGACTGCGTTGCGGAACTTCTCCCTCCCCCCCAAAAAGCTTCGCTGCCTGTTGTGGAGTTCAGATGCGTGCCACCGTGCAGATGCACGTTTACTTGTCCGTCAATTGCAAGACTCCGCGATGCAATACGACGATTCCAGTTAAGTATTTAGGTGCGTATGTGGGCCAGACTACGGGTCAAGAGGCGATTCCGGAGTTCCCTTATGAGTGCGGGCGATGCCACAAGACTCAGCGGTACAAAATAACCGATCTGTTCGTGCAGCATCTTCCGTATGCACCGCCGCTGGAATGGAAAAACGGATGGGAACCCTAGTCTTGCGTTTCTCTACTCAGCTTGCAAAGGAGACCGGAAGGTGCGCAACCGGGAACGGGCTGGCCTTGCGGCATCCCGTTCAAGCTCGGTGATATACCGTTGAAGTGCTAGCTTGAGTTCCATTGCAAGAGGAGCATCTTCCTCGCGATGAGGGTACAGCTCGATCAGTTGCAGCGTGAGCCTCGTGTATTCAAGCAGCTCTGCTCTGGAGCGGTGGCTCATGCAGCACTCTCGGGTAAGATCACAATTACTCGGAACGATTTGTTGATCGTACACAATCCATCACAGCTTTGTTTTGGAGGGCGGAGGGCTATTCAGCCAGACACCATTCCGCCCGTAATCGGATATGTATTACGATCCGCTGGCAGAACTGTTACCTCAGCGTCATTCCGTGTGATTCCCAGTCTCGACTTTCGGTTGGGTTATGGGCAATCGGCAATTCGGAAGTCAAAAGGCTGCGGACCATGCCATTTGTTATTGCTTGTCACCCGGGCGAAATCGTGTACCTGTCACTTCTGACAGTTCACCGCTCTGGGGCAGCCTCGTACTATTCGCGTGGAGAGCCTCCTTTCGCGAGTGCGTCTTTTTTGGAGAACTCGCCAATCAGGTTCCGTGGACCGCTAACACTTCTTCAATCCGATTCCGTGTTGACGGTCACTCGCCCGGAACGGGCGTTATTTCCCGAGTTCGCGGTGACTCGGGAACCAACGCCTTCGATGAAAGGAAGGAAGCGCTGCTCTTCGAGCGAACTGCCATGAATGACAGGCCGGGGGAAATGAAAGATAATCCCGCCGCTATTCCCGCACGGCTTCAGAAATTCCTCGAACTCGCGGAAGCCGCGTATTCCTATAAAGAAGGAAATTCGGACCAACGCCGAATGGTCAAAATGTTCACCTCGAACCTGAGCGCTGATGGAAAAATCCCTGATTTTGCTTTCCTTGTGGTTCTCGCAGTAATCGTTGTTATAGGACTAGCGTCAGAGAGTGCTCGTTTTTTCGCGAAAGCACAGATGGCGACGACGGACACCGTCAACTGGAACACGACATATCAAACGATGGATGGGTTCGGAGGCCAGACGGGGATCTACGGTGACAATCTCACTGGATCGAAT
Organism: uncultured Acidobacteriaceae bacterium; assembly: GCA_963769345.1. GTDB lineage: Bacteria > Acidobacteriota > Terriglobia > Terriglobales > Acidobacteriaceae > Telmatobacter. The sequence goes on along the minus strand of CAVYLL010000008.1, from coordinate 2,091,488 downwards.
GCAGACTTGTTTTTCTCTCAAACTGCAGGAATTGGACTTTCAATTGTCCGATCAGCAAATACATGGAACGGATTGATTCCTGACCTTACGACACTTCAGTCAGCGGTGGCACGTGGAGCCAAGGTGGAATTAGGGTTACAATCTCCGCCTTGTAACTTGAAGCATTCCTATGTCGATTTGGGGGAGGCTTGCAGCGGCGCGACTTCGACGATTGGGGCCTCCCTCCCGTCTCCAGTGAAAGCAGGGGATACGCTTGTCGTCGCCCTCTCATTTGGCGCTTCGAGCGATATCGTCACCGGTTGCAGTGACTCCTTGCACAACACGTTCGCGGAAGCCGGGAAGAGCTTCAACACAACTGAAAGGCTGGGCACTGATGTCTGGTATGCAGCAAACATTGCTGCGGGGACTGATGCTATTACCTGCACCTTCAGTACCCCTAGCGCATACAACGACATCGCGGTCAATGAATATTCCGGCCTCGCCGCATCAACCCCTGTCGACGTCACTGTATCAAATCATACGGAATCCACCGTCTCCGCAAATTGGACGACAGGATCCGTGACGACCCATGCTCCAGGAGAGCTTATCTTCGCCGTCTTCCAAGGGAACAGCCAGGGTCAGACGCTCACCCCCGGTTCGGGATTCACGAAGCGTGTGGACAACGGCAGCATCGCGAACTTCACGACGATGGATGCGGTGCAGGCCTCCGCAGGATCGATCGCCGCCACCGCGTCATCGGCGAAAGCCGACCAGCAATCGAACGTGGTGGTAGCGTTCAAGCCTGCAGGTACGTCATCTCCTACCCCACCCACGGTGAGCATCATCCAGACCGCGAACAATACCGCCGACGTCGGTGGAGGTGGTTCATCCGACGGCAGTCAGGCCTCTCCTGCATTTAATGATGGGGTGGCAGGATCGAACGGTAATTGCTTTACGAACACGCTTCCATTGGACGGCAGTGGTGGAGCATACCAGCAGTACGCGAATTACATTGTTAATCTGATCAACACCTACCAAAACTCGCCGAACAACGTTCCGATCGCTTATCTTGATGTGCAGAATGAACCAACGTTGAGTGCCGGTGATGTCCCAGGTGGTGTTGGAACATGTATTTGGGGTTCGGGTACTCAATTCCAGGATTTCATTCAGAATTATTTAGGACCTGCGCTTTCCGCAGCCGGATTACATCCCGCCGTGATGCTCGCGAGCAATTCACAATGGTTCTCCCCTGATTACACCACCGCGTGTCTTAGCAATTCCTCATGCGCCCAATATGTCGGGATCGCCGCCGGACATGGATACCCTTACCCTGCGGGGGCAAGCGCATATTCTCTTGGTGCCACTGGAGGAAAGCATCTCTGGTTGAGCGAGACTTCGGATGCCAGTAGTTGGGATCCCTCGATCACGAGCGCTCTTGGAATGGCCCTGAACATGCATCAATTTTTGACTAGCGCAAACGTAAGCGCCTATGAATGGTGGGAGTTGGCTTATGTTTCTTCGCAGGGGAACTATGGGTTGACCGATCAGTTGTATAACCCGGCAAAGCGACTATATGTGACGGGGAACTGGAGCAAATTCGTCCGTCCGGGATGGGTGAGGGTGGATGCGAACGCGAGTCCCGCGAGCGGCATCTCCGTTTCCGCTTTCAAGAATCCATCAACGGGCGCGTTCGCAATCGTCGCCATCAACCAGAACGGCTCCGCGAAGAGTATGAAGTTCTCCATGAACGGCTTTACTGCAAGCAGTATTACTCCCTGGATTACATCGGCATCCTATAACCTTACTGCGCAGGGAGCCGTCTCTGCGGGGAGTTCCTTCGGCTACAATCTTCCCGCACAGAGCGTGACGACGTTTGTCGGAACGAATGGAGGTGGAAGCACTCCTCCCTCCCGATAACACCCCACCCTCTGTCCCCACGAACCTCCCGGCCTCTGCCATCTCCACAAGCCAATAGTCGCGTCATTGACGGGCGTCTTCAAGTACTACCCGGCGAGCAAGGAACATAGGCGCAGATGTGTCTTCATTGCGAGAGAAGCCGCCGATATTCGGCAGGGGATTGAAATTCTCTGATATAGGAGTAAGTTCACAACTTTTTGCAATTTGTTGCATCGTTGTGACATATCGCCAGTTCCCTCGGCTTATCCTTCAATCCGATGGAAATGGGGCGCCTTTCTCCGAAAACGCACGAGGCGCCCTCCGAAAGCGTACATATGTTGAGCTTTCTAGTTCGACGCTGGTCCGAGCGCCCCCGCATGTTGGTATTCATGCTGGGAGTTATGCTACCCGCGGCCGCGCTCATCGTGGCCAGTGTATGGCACCTCAGGACCATACAACGCGAAAAAGCGATTGAGGCCATCTTGCAACGGGAGTATCAACAGGTCTTGGCTATCGCCGAGAAGCGGATTGATGCGCGCGCTTATGAGATCGCCGAGGACGCCAGCGCGCAATTTCCCAATGCAGAGCAAGGTGACGAACTCGGGGCTTTCCTGACGGCACACCCAGACATTGCCCATGCGTTTCTGTGGACCGGGAAAGGCCGCCTAAAGACTCAATCTCAGCCTGATCGGATGAGCGATCCTCAATTTGAGGAAGAAGGCAGGAATATCTCATCCATGGTCGGACATTGGTTTGATCTGGAGACCGACGATTGGATTGCCAAACTGAAGAAAATCAAGGTGACGGAAGGGCGGCGCGTCTACTTCGCCTCCAACTATTGGGTACAACGGGGTGACAAATGGCAGTATCAGTCTTTGGTGCTATTCATGCCTCGCGGTTCGACTGCGGAGCATCCCGCTCTGGCAGGGTTTGTCTACGATACCGACTATCTTAGTAACAAGTTCTTTCCGCAAGCACTGAGCGAAGTGCTGCCAAATCAGAATGCAAATGATACATCCCATCAACCAGTGATCATGGTACGGACTGCAAAGGAGCTCGCTCCTTTGGCTGCTTCGATTTGCTGGGATGGAGGTTCGCCTGAAGTAGAGCGCGGTTTTGAAAGTGTCTTCCCTGGATTGATTCTGGGAATCAAGCTGCGCGGGACCACGATTGCGAACATCAGCAACCAGTTTGCGCGGACGGCCTACATCACTCTCGGAGCGCTTTCGCTGCTTATGGGCGGAGGAATGCTACTCGCCTACCGAAATATTGCGCGCGAACTTGCTCTGGCGAAATTGAAATCCGATTTTGTCTCTAACGTCTCTCACGAACTGAGAACGCCTCTGGCGCTCATCCGCCTTTACGCGGAGACGTTGGAACTGGGACGCATCTCCAGTCCAGGAAAGCGTCAGGAATATTACGAGATCATTCGTAAAGAGAGTGAGCGATTGACTTCGCTGATCAACAATATTCTGGACTTCTCGCGTATCGAGTCGGGCAAGAAGGAGTACAGCTTCCGGGAAACCGATGTGGCCGATCTGGTGCGGGGCACGCTGGAATCTTATCGTTTTGAGATTGAGCAAAACGGGTTCCAGTTCGAGCAGAAGATCGACAGCGGTCTGCCACAGGTGTGGGTGGATCGCGAGGCAATTGCACGTTCGCTGCTAAATCTGGTGAACAACGCGGTGAAGTACTCGGCTACTGAGAAATACCTTGGGATAAATCTTTATCGGCACAATGGCGGAGTCAACCTTGAGGTGGTCGATCACGGAATCGGGATTCCCGCGAAGGAACAGCCCAAGATCTTCGAGAAGTTCTATCGAGTGGGCGATCCGCTGGTGCATAACACCAAGGGAAGCGGACTGGGGCTATCTCTGGTGCGCCACATCGTGCAGGCGCATGGAGGTGAAGTTGCGGTTGAAAGCGAGCCTGGTCACGGCAGCAAGTTCATCATTACGCTTCCGGTGCAGACTCCAGAGGTCCAGCAGGCGAAAGGGATGTCGGCATGAGACAGCGAGAGAAGGCGAAGATAGCTGAGGTACCGAGACCAGCGAGAATTCTTGTCGTGGAGGACGAGCCCAATATGGTGGCTGGACTTCGAGACAATTTCGAGTTCGACGGCTACGAAGTGATTACAGCGCGCGACGGGATCGAAGGTCTTAGACGAGCCCTCGAGGAGTCTCCCGATCTTGTGGTCCTGGATGTCATGATGCCTCGGATGAGCGGACTGGAAGTATGCAAGCAGTTACGCGCTCAACGCGGTTCCATCCCGATCATCATGCTGACTGCCCGCGGCCAGGAACTGGACAAAGTGGTGGGCCTCGAACTCGGAGCGGACGATTATGTGACCAAGCCTTTTTCAATCCGCGAGTTGTTGGCGCGAGTCAAGGCCGTGCTGCGACGCACGGCAGTCGTTCCCAAGCACCAGGATCAACATTCCTTCGGTGACGTGGAAGTGGATCTGCGCCGTCAGCGAGTGCTCAGATCAGGCAAAGCTCTCGAGGTTTCCTCCAAAGAATTTGAGCTGTTGAAGTATTTCATCTGTCATTCCGGCGAAACGCTCAGTCGCGATCGTCTTCTGGAAGAGGTTTGGGGATACGAGAACTTTCCAACTACCCGGACTGTGGATACGCATCTGGTACGCCTGCGCCAAAAACTCGAGCCCGATCCCGAGCAACCGCAGTATTTCCTCACAGTGCATGGAACAGGTTATCGGTTCGTCGGCTAAAGCAACGATCAGAATCTAGAAGGGTGTGAATGATGAGTGACAGGGGAGTACTACCAAGAGCCGAAGGCAAGTTCCGGACTAACGGCGCGGGCCGATCCTCGATCGTGGCGTCGATGCCGCTACCGACATCGATTGCGTCATTTCGGGACGAGGTTGTTGACTCCCTTCTGCGAGAGAAACTTGATCTGCATTCAGAGCTGTTTGAGGCCGCCCAGATCCAGCGCAAACTGAGCGGCCCGCGCGAGTTTCGCCACGGCGGCTTACAGTTCGCAAGCGAGGTTTTCGCGGCGCGCTTTCTCTCCGGGGATTTTACGACGTTCCTGAAAAGCGGTTCCAAGGTTCTTATGGCACATGGAGACATTGCCGGCAAGGGGATTGCAGCTGGAATGTGGTTCACCAATCTGGCAGGACTTCTGCAACGTTACGGCCGTCCTTATTCTGATCCGGCAAAGATAGCCTCGGAAATCAACCGCCACCTTTGCTATCTGCGGCCGGTTGCACCGTTCGCCACGGCATTTCTCACGCGGATTAACTGCCGTTCTGGAGAACTGACCTACTGCAATGCCGGACATTGCCCGCCAATATTGCTTCACGCGGATGGCCGGACTGATCTGCTCGAGAGAGGCGGTCCACCATTGGGTGCTATCGAAGGTGCGGAATTCGAATTGGGTGAACTGATTCTCGAACCAGGGGAAACGCTTGTCGCATACTCCGATGGTGTTCTTGAATGCCGCAACACTTCAGAGGAGGAGTTCGGGGTCGATCGGATACGTAGCGGCATTACGACACGCCGATTCGTCATCGGCTCAGTCCACGCTCATGATGCTCCTTGCCACTTTACAGGACTTCGCGAACGGTAGTCTGCTTTGCGACGACGTCAGCCTGACAGTGATTCAACGGTGATTTCGTATTTCCACCTTAGGTGCTTCCGAACTTCAATGAGGGCTCGATCTATTAGCGTCGTCCCGGGATTATGCTTAGGCACACTGTGGACACTAGCCGACTTGAACGAAGCCGCTGCGGCGGCGGACGCTTCCGCGTGCGGCTGAGTCGGCTTTTGCGACTGCCGGGGTAGTTTGGTTCGCAGAGAAGGAGGATTCTCTGTGAACCAACTACGTCAGCTCATGCTTGAGGAGTTGCAACGTCGCAACTTCGCCGCGACTACCATTCGCACCTATCTGCACGGTGTTGCGCATTTCAGCCGGTACTTTCGCCGTCCCCCCGATCAGCTTGGTCCTGAAGATATTCGTAAGTATCAGGCGATGCTGTTCACCAAGTTGAAGTACAGTCCGAACACCGTCATCCTGCGGTTAGCGTCGCTGCGGTTCTTCTTCATTCACGTGTTGAAGCGCAACTGGAGTATCGCCGAGACACCCTATCCCAAGAAGTTACGTCATCTTCCCGGGGTGCTCAGTCAGGAAGAAGTCGCGCGACTGATTGAGGCCGCGGACTCCCCCTTTCATCGCATCCTGCTCATGACGATGTATGCCACTGGCGCACGCCGCGCAGAAGCGGCTCACCTGAAGGTCAGCGACATTGATAGCAAGCGGATGGTGGTTCATATCCGCGAGGGCAAGGGCGGCAAGGACCGCGATGTCATGCTCAGCCCGAGGCTGCTCGAAGAGCTGCGCGCCTACTGGCGAACTCTTCGGCGCAAGCCCAAGGAGTGGTTATTTCCCGGCAACAGTTGGCACACATCCAGTCACCCGGTAACCACCAAGGTCCTATGGTCTGCGTGCCAGATCGCTGCTGAGCGCGCTGGTCTCGACAACCGGCGCATTCATCCGCACACTTTGCGCCACTGTTTTGCAACCCACCTTCTCGAAGCCGGCGCCGACCTGCGCACGATTCAGATCCTGCTCGGTCATCGCGATCTCGAGGTCACCACAGTCTACCTACATCTGTCCCAACGGCATCTCAGCGCAACGGCCAGCCCGCTCGATGCACTCACGTTCGCACAGGGAGGACACAAGCACAGCTCATGAGACGGCCTCTCCTGGAGATGGCTGACATCGTTCGCTGTGCGGGACAGGCATTTGTAGAACGCAGTCGCAGGTGGATCAACTGGCAACACCGGAAGGTGTTGCTCGCTATCGAGCGCTGCCGCACCGCCGCGCTCGGTGGACATCGCGATCGCTGCGCTGACTGCGGACATATGACCACCATCTCCTACAACTCATGCCGAAACAGGCATTGCCCAAGATGCCAGGGCAACGCGCGCCGGCGCTGGCTCCAGGCGCGCGAACGGGAACTGCTGCCCACCCGCTACGTCCATGCCGTCTTCACACTGCCGCGCGAACTGGCTCCGCTCGCCCTGCAGAACAAGCGGCTGATCTACAGCCTGCTGTTCCATGCCAGCGCTGAGACGCTGCTTGAAGTCGCTCGTGATCCACGCCATCTCGGTGCCGAGATCGGTTTCTTCAGCGTGCTCCATAGCTGGAATCAGCGCTTGCAGTTTCATCCGCACATCCACTGCGTCGTTGCAGCCGGCGGCCTCGCTCCGGACCACTCAAGCTGGGTCGCTGCCAGGCGCTCTTTCTTCCTTCCCATTGGCGTGCTCAGCCGCGTCTTCCGCGGCAAGTTTGTTGCCGGACTTCGCAGCGCTTTCCAGCGAGGTGAACTTGAGTTTCACGGCGAGTTTTTGCCGCTAGCTCATCCCCGCGCCTTCGCTGCCTGGCTGCGGGTGCTGTTCCGCAACGACTGGGTCGTCTATTCCAAACAGCCCTTCGGCGGACCGGAACATGTGCTGCGTTATCTCGGCGCATACACACATCGCGTCGCCATCTCGAACTCCAGGCTGGTCGCTCTCGCCGATGGCAACGTCACCTTCCGCTGGCGTGATTCCGCGCATGGCAACAAGAAGCGGCTCATGACTCTGGCTGTAGATGAGTTCCTGCGACGCTTCCTGCTCCATCTGCTGCCGCCCGGTTTCGTGCGCATCCGCAACTTCGGATTCCTCGCCAACCGGAACCGCGCTACGATGTTGCCGCTGTGCCTGCGACTACTCGGCAGATCACAGCAAGACACAGCTACGTCGGCAGCCCCGTCCACAGATCAGGCTCATTCACTCTGGAACTGTCCAGTCTGCGGCGGAACCATGCGCGTCGTCGAACGGCTCTCTGCCGCGCAACTCATGCTTCGGTCACCGCCACAACCAGAGCGGTACGCAGCATGAAGCTCTATCTAAATCCTCGATCACTGCCCGCGTTTCGGAGCGTATGCGGATCCCTTGTCCCATCTGGCGCGGATTGCTCGGTCGGCTGGCCCTTCGGCCCTCGACTGACGCCTCCTTGTGGTGTTTCACCGGACCATCGCAACGTCAAAGCTGCACATCCTACTCAACTCGCGCCGGTACCTGATCCCCCTGCACCCGCTCAGACCGATTCAAAGTACATAGCCTTCCATGAGGGCGGCTTCCTTCAAGTCGCTGTATCAGAAGCGCCCCTCGGAGATCACACAAATGCGCACGGTCGCGTAGTGGGCGCTCCAGATACAGCACTAAGACTTCTCGGTATTAATCTGGCTCGATGAGCGCATTGGCGAATTGGCACCAATCAACGTCCAATTCGCTCTTTCGGGTTCAGGGATACATGATCGCGGAACACCAGGGATAAGCTATGCGTAAGGATCGATGCCGGCGAAATATTTGTACGCGACGATGGAGGCACAACCGGGGTGACGACTGAGACGAGAATTGCAGAGTCGCAGGAATTTACCGCGGTGTCAGCGAAGGGCGTGGTGTGGCTGGCGGTAGGGTTTGGCCTGCTGAAGTATGTTCTGTCAACGCTGGGCCAGATAACGATCCAACATGCCGGGTACGGCATTTTTCGTGACGAGTTGTATTTCATCGTATGCGGCCGCCATCTGGCCTGGGGGTATGTGGATCAGCCGCCCGTCATTCCTTTGGTCGCGCGCATTTCGGAGTTGCTGTTTGGCTTGCAATCGCTGGCCCTGTTCCGGACCTTTGCCTCGCTGGCGGGCGCCGCGGAAGTTGCGATGACGGGGCTGCTGGCATGGCGGATGGGCGGTTCGCGCTGGGCGCAAGCGCTGGCGATGATGGGGATTCTGCTGGCGCCCATGGCGATGGGGACCAGTTCGACCTTTTCGACGAGCACCTTTGAGCCGCTCTTCTGGATGACGGTGGCGCTGGCGACGATCGAGCTGGCGCGGCTGGCCGGTCGCGGCATTCGCAGTGGCCGTACAGTGGCGTTGTGGTGGGTGGTGCTGGGCGTGACGGCCGGCCTGGGCCTCGAAAACAAGTGGAACGAGGTTTTCTTCCTCACCTGTCTGCTGGCGGCGCTCTTGATGACCAGCCAGAGAAAGTTACTGGCTTCGAAATGGTTCCCGATTGCCCTTGCGCTCCTGGTCGTGCTGATTCTGCCCAATCTGCTGTGGGAGATGCACCACCACTGGGCAACGCTCGAGCTGCTGCACAACGATCAAATTAACGGCAAGAACGTTCGACATGGGCGCCCTCGCGTTTTTGCTGAACCAGATGCTGGTCTTCGGTCCTCTGATGGCGCCGTTGTGGGTGGGAGGCATTCTTTGGCTGGTCTTCAGCCGGGCGGCACGAGCGTTCCGCTTCCTGGGCGTGACCTATCTGCTGTATCTGCCCCTGATGATGATTCTGCACGCCAAAGACTATTACCTTGCGGCCATTTATCCGCTCTATTTTGCGGCGGGGGCGGCTGCCCGGGATCTTCGCTTCCGCAAGACCTGGTTGCGGTACCGGGTTACGCCCATTTACGTTGCGATGAACGTGCTTTTCGTCGCGATTCTGTTGCCCATCATTCTCCCGGTTCTGCCCCCGGCAAAAAGTCTTGCATATCAGCAGCGGCTGCATCTGCAGCCCCCGAAAACGGAGAATGGCACCACCGCACCGCTGCCGCAGTTCTTCGCCGACATGCTGGATTGGCGGCAGAAGGCGGACTTGCTGGCCGCGGCCTGGTACTCGCTGCCGCAGGCGGAGCGCGCACAGGCCGTGATCTACACGGAAAACTATGGCGACGCGAGCGCGGTGAACGTGTACCGGCCGGATGTGCCGGAGGCCATCAGCGGTCACCAGAACTACTTCTTCTGGGGACCGCGCACGTATACGGGCAGCGTGATGATCGTGTTTGGCGAAAGCCGCAGGACGCTCGAAACCAACTTCGACTCGGTAGTGGAATTTACTCAGGACGCAAATCCGTTTTTGGAGCCGTATGAGCGTGGGCCGGTTTTCATCTGCAGAGGCCTCCATGAAAATCTCCAGACGCTGTGGCCAAAGGTGAAGAACTGGGAGTGAGGCAACGGATAGCAAGCCCGCTCCAGCGCATGAGTTGAAACAGTGCGCGGATGCGTGCGCTCGTGTTGCCCGTGAGTGCCTGTGAGGACATCTTGCCGTCCCATCTGCGCGGATTGGCAACGTGGATTGCATCTAGGAGCCGCGCATACTCCTTCGCACTCAGCGGCATCGTGGGAGGCGCATCTATTGTGATTTTGGGCAACGGAGGGATGCGCTCCAGCCATTTGCACTCATAGCACTATCGGAGGAAGCTACGGCAACGCTCACGCACTTTGCACGTGTGTAGCTGCTCGGATAGTACGTCTCCCACGTGGCGCAGAAGTCCGTGAGCAATTCGCGTGAGATTCCCTGGACGGTGTACACACTCTTACGCGCACAGAACTGACTGAGCCGCTCCAGCTCCAGTGCGTACTTCTTGATGACGCCCGGAGTGACGCCCTTGACTTTCTTGTCCTTGATGAAGAGGTCCACGGCCTCAGAGACAGCCCGGACATTATCCTCCGGCCTTGCTGTCTGAGCCCGTCCGGCCAATTGGTCTTGGAGCTGCCGCTTGATGTCTTCGGCTTCTTCCCATAAGCGGGTGCCAGCCTTAGCGGCGGTGTTGTGTTCCGTTCTGAGTCCAACGGAAATGTTTGCGGCAATTGCAACGGCGGGAGAACTCGTCACCCGCATACTTACGTTTTCCGAATGACGCACAAAGATGGTGATAACGGGCGTGCTCAATAATCTATTGATTTTAAAGATATTTTTTATTGGGGCGGCTAGTGGGGATCGAACCCACGACATCCTGAGCCACAGTCAGGCGTTCTGCCGCTGAACTATAGCCGCCACATACCTATACGATTGTAGCATCGAACTTAATAGGCCTGAAGCAGGCCCCACCAAGCCCTCGATGCCCGATTCTAAAGCCAATTCGCCACGATTCAAAACGACGCTCACCCCCGAGATTAAGGGCGTTGTTGTGCCATCCGGCCGCTGGAGCCGCGGCACAGGCATCTTCAGCGACGAGGCGTTGCGGAGGCTGGCATATCTGCTCGACGAAGCTTTCCGAATTCCCTTCACCCGGATCCGATTCGGCATTGACGGTATCATCGGCCTCTTCCCGGGCTTGGGAGACGTCATCGCAGGGCTGCTCTCGTTAATCATTCCCATTGCCGCCTGGGTGCGTGGCGTTCCCTACGTCACCATCATCCGCATGTTCACAAACCTCAGCATCGGTGTCCTTGTCGGCTCAATTCCGATCCTGGGAGATGCTTTCGATATTGGGTGGAAAACGAATGCTCGCAACTACAAGCTATTACAACGCCATCTTGGTGAGCCGCGGCGTCACACCTGGAAGGACTGGGCGTTTCTTCTGGTTCTGTCATGCCTGATTGGACTGGTCTTTGCCATTCCCATCGTGCTCCTGATCTGGCTGCTCGAGTGGCTAATGCATCCTTGAAGCGGCGGCTCGACTCTGTGAGCCGCAAGCCCGTTCCGCGATACAATCAGAGAATCACGTCGGGGCGTAGCGCAGTCTGGTAGCGCATCTGCTTTGGGAGCAGAGGGTCGGGGGTTCGAATCCCTCCGCCCCGACCAGCGAATCAATAACTTAGAGCCAACCCCAAACCTCACAAAATGACACACTGTAGCGAATACCCTGTAGCGGGTGGATGTCTTTTCGCGTTCCTTTGGGGCTGGCATTCCCACTGCCGGATGCGGTGCAGTGGCACGTCTGCGGCGACTTTCGGTGGAACAGCTAATCCACACTCGAAATTCTGCCCTCGCGTACATCGTTTATACCAACCAGTAACTGACGGGTTGTCCACAACCCGACCGGAACCAAAAACCACAGTTGGTGAAGCGTAGAATTCGCGTGAACTTCGGTGTGATCCATTGGCGCCTGTTTCCGTCAGCATTGTCGGGAGAACGATGGCCTTGGGCTTCGAGTAAGCGTGTGTTCTTTGGCATAGCCGCGTTCTTGTATGCATCCAGCTGGGGGAGTGCGCAGTTGCAGCCGCCTTCCCCGCCTCCTGCGACCCACTCTACGTAGATGCAAAGAGTGAATGTCGTAGACTCCAAAGAATCCGTTCTGTGGCTGGCCATATTTATCCCAAAGAGAGAGCAGCAATCCTGAGAACTCCGGATGATAGGCATTCATGACGCTGTGGGTGGCAAAATGGACAACACTTGAGTCTTTCAGTGCTGGGCTCTGCAACTGCGCAATGTTGGCGTCGAAACCTAAGGCAACACTCGTGCGGTCCGGGCCGACAGCGCGCACAATGGCGTCGCTCTCGCGGCGCGTCCCAAGGAGGCGGGCGATGTGAGCATTTGCGTTGAACTCAAGTAGAGCTTTCCGAAACCTTGGGTCACTTTCCTATGGTTTTATGCGGAGGGTGAATTGCGCAGAGTTCACGACAGTGATCGAACCAGTTCCAGCGCTGGCTCTCAACACGATGATCGATACCTCGGTGGCTCGCGCGTCCCGCACTGCCACTGAGCAAGCTGAAGGCATCACAATAAGTGAGCCCAGGGCAAACATGAGTATTAGCCAGCGTCCCCCTCTTCGCTTCAGAACTGGTAGGAGGAGCAGCAGTGACAGACTAATGCCAAGCTCTCCTTTCCGCCGCCAACTCGTGCCGGAAGATCCCTGAGACGACCGATTTGCACTGATAGTCAAAATGGCGGTTCCCGACCCGGAGAGAGTGGAAGGGGCAAAGTCGCAGGAGTAACCCTTGGGCAAGCCATAAGCACAAGAGAGGCCAACCATTTGAGAAAAACCTGCAGGAGCGGAGATGAGGATGTGAATCGTAGCTGGCGAGAACGGCGAGACGGACACAGCGCTTGCATCCAGGCTAAGAGAAAACCCTGAGCCTGCTCTTTGCCCCGCTTGATCAAGAGCCGGCGAAACGCTGGGAGCGAAGACTGTACTGCCGGAAAAGCTGGCCGAGAATTCATGTTGTCCGTTCGCTGGGGCTGCGGAAGAGACAAGCGTGGCCGCGCCGGTCTCATCAACCGGCGCAGTTCCCAACACAGTTCCATCCATCAGGAACGTGATCGTTCCAGAAGGCGTTGCGGCACTCGAGGAGACTAGCGACGCCAACTGAATGCCTTTGCCTGTGGAATTGGGCACTGCCGAAACCGAGGTAAACGTCGGGATGAGGCGGGCGGAGGCGGCCTGAATAGTGACAGGCTGCTGCTGCGACGCGCTGCTGCCCCAGGAAGCATTGGCATTGTATCTAGCAGTGAACGCATGCTGTCCCGTGGAGAGCGAAGCAGTACTGAATACAGCCTGCCCGCCACTAAGCGGGATCGTGCCGAGTTCTGTTGTCCCATCGAAAAACGTGACGCCGCCGAACGGCGTTCCGTTCGCGGAAGACACCGTCGCCGTAATCGTCAGGACGGTTCCAGAGGTCGGCGTGTTTGAGGATACGGAGAGCGTTGTCACCGTCGGGACGTCGCTGACCGTTACGGTTGCAGGTGCGGAAGCACTGGACGAAAAGACCTCAGGATTGAAGTTGTTTTGGGAGGCGTATCCGTCATATTCCGCAATAATGCTGTGCGATCCCGCGGAAAGCAACGCCGTGTCGAAGTAAGCGATCCCCGACGAATTCAGCTGGGCAGCGGCAAGAGTCTGCCCATCATTGAGAAAGGTCACAAATCCGACGGGAGTCTGACCCGTTGCAGTCACCGTGGCCTGCATATGAACGGTCTGGCTGGTGAGCAGGCTGGTGGGTGTCACAGTGAGAGCGGTGCCGGTCGAGTAGACCGGTGGGTTGACTATGTGCAGCGCTATAAAGGATGCGGAGCGGTAGTTCTTGTCGCCATTGAATGCGGCAGTCACCGTGTGAACACCAGGACGTAGAGAGCTGGAGTCAGTGAAAGAAGCGAGCCCCGCGTTCAGCGCCACATTGGCGACAAATCCACCATCAACGCTAAAGGTGACGCTTCCAGTGGGCGCCGCGCCACCGATTGTGGGTGATAAAAGCGTGAGGATCCCCTGGAACGGCTGCAGGTCTACTGACGGCTCGGGCGCGAAGACAAGAGTTCCAACAGGAGCCGGGCCACCGGAGTAAGGAACGGAAGGCTGATTCAACAGCACCGCAACAGCTGTTCCAAGGGCATTCGTAGCGACGATGTCAGGGTAGCCATCGTGATTAAGATCGGCGAGGCTCACCGTGCCGATACCTCCGCCTGAGACTGACGCGCCACCTGCCACGTAGTGTTCCTCAGTTGCGAAGTGTTTGGTTCCGAGGTTGCGGATCACAGCAATGCCGGCGTTGTCGTTCAGGATGAGGTCTGGCCTTCCATCCGCATTCACATCGGCAACTGTCAGCGCGGAGTAATTGTGAGAGATGGGATAGAGAACAGGACTCTGAAAGGTTCCGTCGCCATTGCCGTACAAGATAACCAATTCCTGCAAGCCGCTTTCCCCGAGCAAAACCAAATCGGCCTTGCCGTCGCCGTCCAGATCGGCGATGACTGCTGGTCCCACGCTGCTCAGAAGTACAGCCGACAGATCGAGGGTCTCCTTATAAGTGAATGTGCCATTGCCGTTGCCCAGCCAAACCTGCGTCCCGATTAGCAGATCCGGCTTGCCGTCTCCATTGAGATCGCCGATGGCAGATACGCTGTTCGTGTAAGTCGGAGTACGCAGTTGAGTAGTCGCCGGAGTAAAGGTCCCGCCGGCTTGCCCCAGCAGCACGGTAATATCTGAGCCTAAAGCCGAGACCATGTCGGCGCGGGCGTCACCATTAAAGTCGGCTACCGCCGTTGAGCCCGAGTCCTCTTCGAGCGGCACAGAGAATGTGCCATCGCCTTTGCCAAAGAGAACTTCGGGCGTGCCCGCGGTCACTTGCCCACCCGAAGAAGGAGCCACGATGTCGACGACATGGCCGCCGGCGAAGTCCGCGGCGGTCATGGCCGACGCCGGTCTGGCCGTTCCGTAGCTGGTGTTCTGATCGGTCTCGAGTTGGAATGTGCCGTCACCCTTGCCCAGGAGGACTCGCGGAAATTCGGAGGGAACTGCAACCGCAATGTCGGCATTACCATCACCGTTGAAATCGGCGACGGCGGCAGCGCCAACCGCGGCGCCCAAATCGTAAAACGGCGCGCTGGCGAATGTTCCGTCGCCGTTGTTCAATAACTCGACGATACCGCCCTCGACACCCATCGCGATATCGCGATGACCGCTGCCGGTGAAGGTGCCGAACGCCATGCCGGCTCCAAAGGTGGCCGGGCCAGAGAGATACGACATCACGGGGCTGTATGTGAGATTGCCCTTTCCAAGCAAGATTCCGATGCCGACTTGGTTGGTCACGACCAAATCGAGAATGCCGTCGCCGTTATAGTCCGCGACGTCGACCAGCATTCCCGTCGTCGTCTGCAAAGGGCTGACGATGGGAGCGGCTGCTGCGAAGGTTCCGTCGGCATTGCCATGCAGAAATACAATTTGGGCAGAGACCTGGGAATTGGTTACCGCCGTTCCTTCCGCCACGATGTCGAGGTGCCCATCGCCGTCCAGATCGGTGAGCAACATATTCGTTGCTCCCGGAACAGAGTTGTAGATGACACCTGCGGCGAATGTGGCGTTGCCATTCCCCAGGTAAACGGTTGCGCTTCCTCCGGTCGGCCCGAGAGCCACCAGGTCCAAGTGCCCGTCACCATTCAGGTCGGCGAGGAAAGCTTCAGTCGGATACGAGCCGTTGTAGACCTTGCCGACATATTGAAACTGGCCAGCCTTGTTGCCCAGAAGGACGTAGAGCGCGGTGTTTGCGGGATCGGGAATCACCAGGTCGATGGCGCCGTCGCCGTTGATATCGCCAATCCCCATCTTGGTTCCGGTCGCAACGTACACGCCTGCGCCCGCGGGACTGAATGTGGAGACCACGGGAGCACCGAAGGTTCCGTCGCCGTTGCCAGGCAGCACTGCTACCACGCCTGCGCCGGTGGAAACACCGCCGCCTCCGAGAATCAAATCCAGCTTTCCGTCGCCGTTCACATCTGCGAGGTTGATTTGTCCCCCCAGCGGACCCGGCAAGCCGCTATCCTGCACGTCGGCGTAGGTGCCGTCTCCCTTACCGAGGAGGACATGCAAGGTCGTGCCGGAGCCGTTTACGCTTGGCGTGTCGTACACCAGATCGGGGATGCCGTCTCCATTGAAATCGGCCGTGGCGATTGTCGCCGGATCAAACGCGGTGGAGATCATGGGCGGGTTGCGGAAACTCTGAGCTCCGGCACCGTCGATCCGGCTACGGGCAAGGAGAATGTAGTTGTCTCGCGGTCGTTTCTCGATATGGTTGCCCCCACGCCGGACGGAAAGTCACTGTTGGTACCGGATTACACGAGCGGAGGCACGATTCTGGTTTATGACGCCAAGACGTTGACCCAGACCTCGAGCTTTCCAGTAGCTGGTGACACCTCTTCTGCCGCATCAATGATCGTGAGTGCGGACTCAACCACGCTCTATATGAACGGCGGTAATGTTTATGCCTATAACATCGCCAGCGGCAAGCTAGTAGGCTGGACACCTAATTTGACAGTTGTGCCAATCTCGGGCGGGCTCGCAGTTGGCTCCATTTATGGCCCTCAAATGCAGGCTATGGATGGAACCGGATTGATTGCCGGCCCGATGGAAGAAGGGGTAGGCTTCATCGACACATCCGCTTTACAGACAGGCCCGGTAGGCACAGCGTTTTTGAACGCTTACCTAACGCCTGCGACAGGCCCTGTATCAGGCGGCACGCAGGTGCAATGGTCCGCTTCCAGCACAGTCCTCGGTGCGTACTTTGGTGCGAACCCAGCCTCGAGTGTCAGTGTGACGTCAAGTGGGCTAGTGAACGCAACCACACCCGCTGGATCGCCCGGCCCTGTCGACATCTTCACGCTTATGTCGGACGGCGGTGAGCAGATCGTGCCGGAGGGCTTCAGCTACGGTCCGACGATTATTGAGGCCACGCCAAATGCATCAACCAGCGAGGGTGGCGGAACTGGCATTTTGTACGGATATGGGTTCGGGAGTACCGCCGACAACGCTACCATTCCAACCGGGCTGACCGTCACCGTAGGCGGCACGTCGGCAACGATCACCGGATACACCGGAAATGCGTACGGGCTGGCGAGTCCGCCTTTCAACCTCGAGGCCGTAACCTACACGATTCCTCCCGGAGTGACCGGCTCCTCAGCAGACATCGAGATCACATCCCAGTCCGGTTCGGCGACCTTGGCGGGGGGTATGCACTATCTGCCCGTCGCGCAAAGATATCCACTCGCCGGTGCGGCCCTGGCGCAAGGCGTCTATGACACCAAGCGCAATCTTTATTACTTTACCGATGCGGCCAAGATTCAGGTTTTCTCGCGAAGCGACGGGAAATGGCTCACATCCGTTGCAGTTCCTGCGCCGACGACGGGCACGACCCACCGGCTGTGGGGTATTGCGCTCTCTCCCGATGGTAGCAAGCTGGCGGTGTCCGATACCGGGACTGGGATGATTTACCTAGTTGACCCAGACACGCCCACATCGGTGCAGTCCTTTGCCATGCCCGCATCTTGTTTTGCAGGAAGTTGCTCCTCGTCGAACAACGGGGTTGTAACCTATCCGGCGGGCATTGCGGTCAGCAACGCAGGAATGATTTACATCACCGCATATCCCCAAGGCGGTAGCGGCTACGACGGCTTCCTTAAGCTCAACACCAGCACAGGCGCATTTACCGATTACGGCATTGGCGCTTTCGGCAACGCCATGTACCGCAACGCCATCAGCAGTGACAACGCGCGTGTTTTCTTTAACAATGACGGTGAGCCATTGAGCGTTGACACGGCAACTGACAAGGTCTTCTATGCGCAGATTGCGCCAGGTTGCTGCTACGGCGACTACGATCTGAGCTTGTCGAGCAACCAGACCAGCCTCGAGGCAACAAGTTATCTTTACGACGCCGATTTGAACACTTCTACGTACCTGACGCTTAACGACCGCCAGATCCTGAATACAACCTATGTTTACGGAGTCAAGCTCAGCCCGGACGGAAGCCTGCTCTTTCAACCGTCAGTCGCCGGGATCGATGTCTTCGACGGCAGAATCGGAGGCCTCCGCACTCGCATCGCGCTGCCCTACGCTTTGTCGCAAAACTATGATGCCCTGGTCAGCGATGGCGCCGACAATGTCATGATCGCGATCACGGACGCCACCGGTGATGGAATTGCCGTGCTCGATTTGACAAGCCTGAGCGAGCCTGCTCCGCTGCTTCACACGAACGCTGCCCACCCACTCCCGGAAGCATGGCGTGAACGGGCCGCCCAAAAGCCCTCTGTGCCTCCTGCGCAAACCCAGGATCGACTGGCTAGGCGCTTCGGCGTTCCGCTCTCACATGTCCCGCACGCAAACAGCTCAATTCTCCCGCGACCCCAAAGAGAGTAGTCGTTCGCTGCAGTGCCACTATGCCTCCAGTCGGTTTACAATCTCGAATGCTCTATGCGTTTCGAAGAACTTTGCGCTTCGTGGAGAAGTATTGACGGTGGGCATCACTCCTTCGATCGCCCGAGAGCCTGGCTGAAATTCTGTTGTGCGCATCGACGATCGATCAGGATCGGCGCAAAACCAGGTATCCGCGGCTGCGAAAGGCAGTCGCGGATGGTTTGGAGGATCCGAGTGTGTTGTTGGCGAAGCAGCCGAAGGGCAAGAAGCGGCGAAGCCGGAATAATGCGACCACACCTGAGCTGCCGGACGAGGTAACCCGCAGAATGAGCAGGAGAACGGTGGAGGAATAATCAACCTACAAAGCCGGGATCGCACTAACAAGCCGCGCCGCACCCAATTCTCAAAAAACGCCGAACTCAAGCGATGTCCGATGACGGCGACTTGTTTCGCGACCGGTACTAGGGGATGCGGTGATGTCGTCGGCAGTTCACTAGGCCACACTGCTTAATCCGTGCGCTGATGGAAATGTCGAGATCGAGTTCTTTATGATCTTAGAGACCGAATCGGACCAGCAATGAGTCTGGCTATTCTGGCAATTTACGAATGAAGAGCAGCGACAACGCGCGAGCGTGCGGCAGGGGCATTCTCCTTTTGCTGGCGTGCGTTGCGTTGGTACCAATGACGGCGTCCCAGGTATCCACGACATCCGACCGCATTGAGGTGCCACCGCCCAGTGCTTACACAGGTGACGCCGCCTGCGCGAAGTGCCATCGTAAAGAATCGGAATTCTATGCGCTCACGCCGCATGCCCGTGATTCATCGCTGGCCACTGCAAAGAGCATTGTAGGCAGTTTCCGACCAGGGCAAAACGTCCTGCATACCGCGAATCCCAACCTCGTCGTGAACATGATCTCCGCGCCTGACGGCTTCTACCAGAGCGCTGTCAATTTGGCCGATCCGCGCCATCGCTTAACGGAGCGGATCGATATCGTGATTGGATCAGGACGTCACGGGCAAACCTACCTTTACTGGGATCGCGACCAGCTCTACGAATTGCCGGCCTCGTACTGGACGTGGAACCACGAATGGGTCATCAGCCCGGGATTTCCCGCCGGGGAGGTCCACTTTGACCGCGCTGTCGTGCCCCGCTGCCTGGAGTGCCACGCCAGCTATTTCACATGGCTCAACCCTCCGGTGGATCGGTTTGCAAAAGATAGCCTGGTGCTGGGCATCAATTGCGAGCGCTGCCATGGGCCAGGCGCTCTGCACGTCGCTCGCGAGCGCTCAGCAATGCCGCCGGCCGCCGACTCGCACCAGAGCGCAATCGTGAATCCTGCGCACCTCGCTCGCGATCGGCAACTCGATCTTTGCGCGTTGTGTCATGCGGGAGCCGTGAAGCCCATCCGGGCGCCGCTGACGTTTGTGGCGGGCGACAATGTCCGCGATTACCTGGCAATCCAGCCGGCGTCCCCCGGCGCGCAGGTGGACGTACATGGCAATCAAGTTGGCGCGTTAGAGCAGAGCAAGTGTTTCGCTTCCAGCAGCATGACTTGCTCCACCTGTCACAACGTGCACGAGAAACAGGAGAACGTCGATTCGTTTTCACGGCACTGCATGACCTGCCATGAGATCCAGGCCTGCGGAAAGTACCGTGCTCTTGGTCAGTCAATTCGCATGAGGTGTGTGGAATGTCACATGCCGCTAGAGGAGTCTGCGAAGATCACCTCCGACTCGGGCGGACGCCTGTTGCACGCCACACTGCGGGCCCACCAAATCGGAATCTACCGCGATGCGGCGGAGCGTGTGGAACGCGCCCTGACACGGCAATGAGTGCGTGTCTCTGGTAGGCGACCCACGTCATGTGGTTGTTGTCCTCTGCCGGATGGACCTCTGCGGCTGCCGAATCATGCAAGTTTCGCTGCACATCTTCAGGCGAGTGCCGAATACAGTGTCTGCCGCGAAATTCCGTATTCCGCGGCCAGGCCGGTCTTCTTCTCCCCATTGCCTGCGCGCTTACGAATTTCAGCGATTTGGATTCGTGTCAGCGAAGGCTTGCGCCCCTTATAGACGCCGGCCTTCTTCGCGAGCGCGATACCTTCACGCTGGCGCTCCCGGATCATTGATCGCTCAAATTCAGCCACTGCTCCTAACAAGGACAGCAAAAGGTTGGAGATCGGCGAGTCCTCTCCAGTGAAAGTAAGGTTTTCCTTAACGAACTGGACGTGCATG
The DNA here is from genome assembly GCA_963769345.1 of uncultured Acidobacteriaceae bacterium. GTDB lineage: Bacteria > Acidobacteriota > Terriglobia > Terriglobales > Acidobacteriaceae > Telmatobacter. The sequence goes on along the minus strand of CAVYLL010000008.1, from coordinate 2,070,977 downwards.
CCCTTCCTGGTGAGGTCCAGGACGACCTTCCTGAGGTCATCCAGGTTTCTAGCCAGTCGGTCCATGCTGTGAACCAAGAACAAGTCGCCGTCACGGAGGTAATCGAATGCAGCCTGCAACTGTGGCCGGCCGTATCCTTGCCGGATGCCTTGTCGGTGAACACCTTGTCTAGATCTACGCCCAATGTGTAGCTTTGGCGTATACCCCAGATAGACAAGTGGAAATGAATAGGATGAAGTGCGGTCCGTGCGTCCTTGCGTGCCTCTTTCATCGAACGCAATATATGGTTCAACGGTTATCGGGCCAGCCACAACTAGGGATGTGAGGCAAGTCATCCGGCTGGAACCGGGAACTCGCCCCGCATTGAATCGCCATAGCTGCGAAGAGATGGCTGTCACTTATGTATCGTCACGCCGCTGACTCATGCCAAACACAAAATAGAAAGCAATGAATGAACCAAGCGTGGCGAAGCGGAGCAAGACGCGCACTATGGAGGCTGTGGGGGCCCGCGACGGCAGAATCACGGGGAAGAAGGTTGCGACCAAAGCGATGACAAACACCGCTGAGACCATGAGTGAAGCTACTCTTAAGAAACGGGTTTGGTCCACGCGGTCCCGGTTCCGGTCCTGCGCTTTAGAAATCTGCAAAAAACAACAAGAAGAAACACGACCATCGTGATTTCTGCAAGAGTCGGGATTGCCAGACCCAAAACGTGCGTGAATTGTCTGAGCGGGTGATATTTTCAAAGCCAACTCTCGCTCGCCGCAGCGGTGGTACCCCGGATTTGGTGATAGGCGTACGGCAGATTCTCAACGATCAGTGCCGCCGCCGCCACGACTGATGCGATTCTCACGGCGCCACCAACATTCGGCACAGGTGTAATCACGATCCTGAAGGAGAAGGTCGCAAGGACCAAACAGGCGATGAGGGCAAAGGTTCTAAAGGCTGCCTGACCTGGCACAGAGGAGAAATCCGTGCCGAAGATCTGGGGCGCAACCGTAAACATTCCATAGAGAAGCTGGACAGTGCCCGCCGCGAGTGCCGCTTTTCGCATACAACCTGCCTTTTTGGTTTATGACCACGGTACGTTAACCAATCGCAGTCGACCAGTAACGTTGCTTCATCGCTAGTGTTTCTAATGCGATTAGCGTGGCAGAACCCATGAGGCAAAGAAGCCTTCGAATGGTCTCTTCGATGACGGAATCGCCATTGTTATGGTTCGCACTTTTCGTTCCCCGTGTACTTCGTGACGACAATGCTCCTCTGCCAAGCCTCGATTTGTTCACGGGCATCTTTCACGATCTTTGCGAACCGATGGGCCAATTCCAGAATGCGACTCGAATGACGCCTTTGAATCGCTTCAGTCGGAATCAATTCTGTACCCACTCCAATCGCCGTTGCTCCCGACAAGATAAAGCTTGCTGCGTTCTGCTGGTTGACGCCTCCAGCCGCAATCAATGGAATCTCGGGCAAGGATAGGTGCAGCGCCCTAACATATCTTTCTCCGCCGATCGGTCCACAAGGGAATACTTTGACGAAGTCCGCACCGGCAGTCCACGCTGCAGCCACCTCGGTGGGCGTCATTGCGCCAGGTAGCACGGCAACGCCCTCCTTCGCCGCAAATTCCACGATCGCAGAATTGAAAGAGGGAGCTGTAAGAAAGCTGGCACCCGCGTCGACGCACGAGCGCGCCGTCTTCGCGTCCAACACTGTCCCGGCTCCAACAATAACATTCGGGTTGGAACGAATCAGATGGGTTATCAACTCCAGTGCACCGGGGACCGTCATTGTAATTTCGACGATCGGTATCCCGCCGCGCATCACTGATTCCGCTGCAAAATGTGCGTCGTCGCCAGATATTGCCCTGATGGCCGGGATGATGGCTATTGTCCGAATGCGAGAGCAGACTTCTTCCTTTGTCATGTACCTCAAACCCTCCAGTGATTGATCAGACTGCTTCGTTAGGATCTGCTTCCGGCAGCCGATCGTTGCCACTTGCGAACCAAGCATACAAGGTAGGCAATAGGAAAATGCTGATGAGCAAGTCCGCAACGAGGCCACCAACGATAACGATGGCGAAGGGGCGCTGCGAATCCGAGCCGATGCCACGTGATAGCGCTGCGGGCAACAGTCCAAGGGTTGCCACCAGCATTGTCATGATGATTGGTCGAAGACGGAGAACCGCGCCTTCGACCGCAGCTTCTTCCACGTCATATCCGCGAGAGCGCAGCTGGTTGATGTATTCCACCATGATGATTCCGATTTGTACTGATACTCCGAACAAAGCGAGGAAACCGACTCCGGAGGACACACTGAAGTTGGTTCCTGTGGCCATCAGCGCGAGCAATCCGCCGATGGGCGCCATCGCTATATTCGTCAGGATCAGGAGGGCCCATTTCGACGACTTGAACATCGAATAGATGATGATGTAGATCATCAGAATTGAGAGCGGCAAAACCACCAGCAGTCTTCTTTGTGAACGCTTTGCACTCTCATATTCGCCTGCCCAGTCGATCGTGTAGCCGGTCGGTAGCTTTACTGTCGCGTTGACCTTCTTGATTGCCTCATCGACGGTGCTGCCCAGGTCCCTTCCTCGAACACTGAACTTCACCGCGACGTAGCGGGAGTTTTCCTCTCGGTAGATTTCCGATCCGCCGTCCAGCACCTTCGCCTTGGTCAACTGTGCGAGCGAAACCCGTTCACCGGATGGCGCCAACAAACGTATCTGTCTGATGGCTTCTGTAGTATCTCGATACCGGGGGAAGTACCGCAGGACAAGGTCGTACCGCTGTTCCCCAACCAATACCTGGTTGAGGGCGTTTCCTCCGACTGCGGTTTGAATTGCGTCATTCACATCGGAGACATTGATGCCGTAACGAGAAGCCTGATCGCGGTCGACAGTGAAATTGAGATTCGGCTGGCCAATAACCCGGAACACACCAATATCTTCTACGCCTCGAATTGGGCGCATGGCCGCTTGAATTTCGTCCGCCTTTTCTTCGAGCATCCTTAGATCGTCACCGTAGATCTTGACTGCCAAGGCTCCCTTCACGCCACTCACTGCCTCTTCAAGATTGTCCGAAATCGGCTGTGAAAACCCCCATGTCACTCCAGGGATCTTTTCCAGCTCCCGATCCATCGCAGCGATCAGTTCTTCCTTGTTCTCATGGAAAACCGGGCGCCACTTCTCTTTCGGCTGGAGGTCAACAAAGAACTCGGTGTCGAAGAAGCCTGTGGTGTCGGTTCCATCGTCGGGTCGGCCAATTTGGTTTACCACCTGCGGGACTTCAGGAAATGAGCAAAGGACCTCACGGGCCCTTTCCGCGACCAGTGCGCTTTCAGTTGGCCCGACATTCCCAGAGCATTCCGAGGACTGTTTGCTGAGATATAACTGACGAGTGGCCCACAGTCCGCCCGGAACGGCGCAAATGCGCCCGCAGCCTCTTCCTTCGTCTCCGCATGACGAATCTGAAAGCAGCCCTCGCCGCATTTTGAGGACCGACCCTGGGCTCCAGCCGCCGATCCTTTCGCGAGCAATTCAGACATTCTTAAGTTCTGGCGTCTACTATTTGCGTCGAGGCGATCCTGGACGGTGCCTCTGACTGCGAAGCCGGAGGACCCGCCCAGACCGCGCTTTGAAGCGCTCAAGATCGATTTCCGGGAGAATCAAGATGAAGCGAAGATTACCGGCAGTTGCCTGCCTCATGCTGTCCGTACTTGTCAGCCCTGGAATTTATGCCCAGACGCAATGGAAGGTCGCCAACACGTTTCACATCGGTGGCGACGGCGGATGGGACTACGTAACTGCTGATTCACAAACTCATCGTCTGTATGTTACGCGAAGCACGCACACTCAGATCATCGACGGCGATAGCGGCAAGGTGCTTGGCGACGTTCCCGGCCAGGAGCGCTCGCATGGCGTAGCGATCGTGCCGAGACTGAATCGCGGATTCATAACCGATGGCGGTGGCAGCGGTTCCATTGTTGTCTTCGATCTCACCTCGTACTCTGTGCTTGGCAAGATACCCACCGTTCCCGATTCTGACGGGATCATCTACGACGCGAAGCTGGACAGAGTCCTTGCAGTGTCCGGCGATGGCGGCGTCCTGATGACCTTCAGCCCGGATATCGATCCGAAGTCCGGCAAGGTGGACCAGATCGTGCTCGGCGGCGCGCCCGAGTTCCTTGCTTCCGATGGAAGCGGCAAGGTCTATATCAACCTCGAAGACAAAGACGTCGTTGCCGTCGTTGATTTGGAGTCAAAAAGCGTCGTCGCACGCTGGCCCGTGGCGCCGGGCGGCCATCCCGTAGGGATGTCCATAGACGCGAAGTCACACCGGCTCTTCATCGGCTGCCGAAACCCTCAGAAGCTAGTCGTCCTTAATTCAGAGACTGGAAAGGTGGAGGCATCCCTTCCGATTGGCGCGGGCGTGGATGCTACCGGATTCAATGAAGGCCAGACATTCGCCAGCTGCCGCGACGGATCACTCACCGTTGCAGGCGAGAGAGCAGCTGGCTTTGATGTCGAACAGACCGTGAAGACTCCTGATGGCGCACGCACCATGGCAATTGATACGACGAAGCATCGCATCTACCTTCCAACCGCCGAATTCGAGCCGGCGACAACAGGCCGACCCAAGGCCAAGCCGGGAACTTTCATGATCGTCGAAGTCGTTCGTCAATAACCGGAACGATTCGATGCAAGATAGATGCTATCAATCTACTCAGAAACCTATGGCAGGAGTTGCGCGGAATGATCAACGGTTCCGCCTTCTTTGCAACTGAGCAGTACCTCCGCACCCGTTTTCTCGCCCTGATCTTGGGTGGCGTGCTAATCCTCGCCGCGGTCGCTGTTGGATCAATGTATTGGCAACTTGCGCCTCGCGCACTCGCAATGATGGTCATTGCCATCGCCCTTTGTTTCGCGTCTGCGGCTCTCATCATCTTGCCGAACGCACAGTCTAGGGCGTACGCCTCAACTGACCCTTCACCTGCGCTTCTGGACGATGAAATGCGCAAGACGCTGCGTGGCAGAGTCCGTCGATTGCAGTTTGGCGTCGCCTTCTTCGCGCTGGTTTTTGTATACGTACTTTGGGAGACCCGGGACGGTCCCTTGCTGCCGAGGCTCGTAGGGGCGAGTATGAACCTGCTATTTCAGTTCGTGTTGATCCAGGCCATCCGCAGGCTGTGCAGAAACTCCTGAAGTAGGAACGGAGGTCTTCGCCCGCTATCCACTCGGAACACAGGTCGGCCCGCGCCGCGGTGACTCTCCAGCAGTCCAATCTTCGTACTTCGTTGCTCCTTAATCTTGGCTTAAGCCAGGTAGTGTTCCATTGAAAGGAAGGAACTCTCGCGATTGTCGATGGAGCAAATTCGCACGCATTTCGCGAAACCAAACATATCTTCTGTTGAAGATGACGAAGACGTCACGCTTCGAAAACGTTACGCCCGCTTCAGCACCACGTCTAACAGACCCGGGCCGGAGTATGCCTGGAGACCGAGGATGCTGATTGATCGATATCGCACACCAGTCGAAGTCCGTATGGATGGCCTTCTCCGCCTTGCTCATGTTTTTCAGCTTGGAGCGAGCAGTCGTTCATGCGCAGGAGATCGTTAGCGCGACAATCCAGGTCAGCGCGCTCCCAAGTGCTCCCGAACCCCAGCAACATGTCCGGCAATCGGCGACAACCAACCACTCGCAGTCAGGCACAGGGAGTATTTCCGGGACGGTGGTCAACGCGAATGGAGACGTGCTCCAGGGTGCGCAGGTCAGGCTGATGGGCCCTTTGCAATCCGATCTACAGAACGCGGTGTCAGACAGTGACGGGCAGTTCGCGTTCACGGGATTGGCGCCAGGTTCTTATAAGGTCACGGTGACGGGGCTGGGGATGAATACGTTCACCTCGACTCAAATTCCATTGCATGCGAACGAGGCTCGCATAATGCCACCGATGAGCCTGAGTGTATTCGGTGGGACCACCAATGTGACCGTGACGGGAGACAAGGAGGAATTGGCTGAGGAGCAGGTGCACATCGCGGTGCAGCAGCGCATCGGCGGGGTCATCCCGAACTTTTACAGCACATACGACTGGAACGCACCGCCTATGCAGACGAAGCAGAAATTCCAGCTAAGCATTCGGTCGATCATTGATCCGGTCTCATTCTTGATTGTGGCGGGAGTTGCAGGAGCGGAGCAATATCACAATGTTTTCCCAGAATATGGCAGCGGAATCGAGGGATATGGCAAGCGATACGGCGCTGCATTGGCAAATCACGCTTCAAGCACCCTGCTGGGCAGGGCCGTTTATCCTTCGATCTTTCGGCAGGACCCGCGTTACTTCTACAAGGGAAAGGGCAGCTTCAGTTCGCGTGCGCTGTACGCAGTGTCTGCCGCAGTAATGGCAAGAGGCGATGATGGTCGGTGGATGCCGAATTACTCAAACATCCTTGGCAACTTCTCAGCCGGAGCTATTTCAACTCTCTACTATCCGGAATCAGATCGGGGAGCATCGTTAGTTCTCTTCAACGGACTGGCGGACACCGGCGCAGATGCAGTGGAAAACCTGATTCGCGAGTTTCTTCTGAAAGGGATCACGACGCACGTTCCAAAGGAAGCGAAGAGCCAGCCATAGGCTTCTTCTGCAAATCAGTGTGCACAATTTCAGGAGAGTTCGCAATCATAGCGAGTTCATCCACCGTTCCGGTCGAATCACCGCCTAAATAAGACGCTGCGACACAGAAGTTGCGAATGGCGCGACGATCTGAGAGTCGCCTTCACATGGTAATCTCGGCAACGTGATCAGTTCGTGGTTTGCGATCATAAGCGCGAGCATAACGACATTTGCGGCTACAAATGTTGATGACATCTTGCTGCTGACCCTATTGTCCGCGCGTCAGGTTCCAACACGTCGAATCGTGGCAGGACAGTATCTCGGCTTCGCGATCATCATACTGCTAAGTGTCCTCGGTGCATTAGCCGCATTAAGCATCCCGCGGCACTGGTTTCGGCTTTTGGGACTTCTTCCACTGGCTACCGGGATCAAGCAACTTGTAACGATCGACAGGCGTGCGGCAGTTGCCCAATCCGAGACTGGGGTACTGTCGATCGCGCTTGTCACTCTTTCCAATGGCAGTGACAACATTGGGATTTACGTTCCGTTCTTCGCAATTGGCCGTGCGCATCTCCCAGTCATTTTGCTGGTTTATACAGCCCTAATTGCCATTTTGTGTCTCGTCGGCAGATGGCTCGGGAGGCACCCTCTCGTCTTGACGGCATTGCGGGGTACGAGCCATTGGTTAGTTCCAGTTATGTTCATGATTCTCGGCATCTACATAGTCCTCACCAGCTAGTGGCACGATCATCTCGAACTGCGGAAGAAGTGTGCCGTTGGTAAGGTGATGTTCAGGCGCGCCGCCCTTTCAGGTGCACTCTTGCTTCGGAGGGCCGGGAGGAGGCGGGGTTGAGGTACCTCGGGACCACATTCTTGATCAACCGAGCGAGATACCGGCCGTCTATAGCTTGCTCCGCGACGAGGCAAGGCACGTTGGGATTGGTCATCGCAGGCTGGATATTCGTCGGTTCAGGCACCGACTCGTAACGAGGCCTACCGCTCTGCGTAGATGACGTCAGAGCAGTTCGACTCCAGCGACCCTCGTTAGCCGTGCGCCATGCCCCAGAACATTGATACGAACCTAAAGATCCATAGATTTAGACGGCATGCTCAACTGTCCATGTTTGCGCAAGTCCGCTTCGTCAGAATTGCCTACCCCGCCCTCGGAAGGGTGTTTCGTTCCTCCAACAGCAAACGGTCGTACCATCACGTTTGCTTTATGCCTGCTTCATTCCTCATTTCCGATACTGCCAATGTAAGGAGAACCAATCTCGATGAGATTGACAAACATCACGTTGGCAGCCGTGTGCATAGTGTGCACTGCAGCATTTGCGGATCAGTCGGGTTTACATGGATACACCAAGAACGGGATTAGCAGGATGTTCCTCGACGCGCATGCGCCCGACCAACCGCCCAAATACAGCCACTCGGAAATCAAAAAGATGATTCGCGATGCGAAGACCGCCGAAGACTTCGAACGACTTGGTAATTACTTCGACTATCAATCATTGATGTTTAAACAGAAGGCCGAGGAGCAGGTGAACGAGCTGGAGCGACTGCTAGCTCTTCGTTACCACGCCAAGAGCTATCCGATTCAGGTTGACTACACTCGTGAACTTATAAAGGAATATAGGATCAAAGCGGATGAGTGCTCAGCTCGCGCCAATGCATATCGCGCGAACATAGAACCGTAAGCGGTCAGAAAATTGATCCAGTGCCGTGGAGCGTAAAGGAATCGTACGGATGGCAATTACAACATAGAACGCGCAAGCTTGTCCTTGCTGGTAGGATCCTTGAAGCCTAAAGAAGTATTGATTCGCTACACGGACTCGCTGAATCGATAGCCAAGGTGCGACTCCGTGAGGAGATACGTTGGATTCGCTGGGTCGTCCTCGATCTTCATTCGCACCTGTCTCACGAATGTTCGCAAGTACTCCAACTCATTACCGTATTCAGGCCCCCAGACTGTTCTGAGCAGTTTGGCATGTGCCACAGGTTTACCTGCGTTTGCCATCAAGTAATGAAGCAAATCAAACTGCTTCGGAGTGAGGTGGACGTTCCGCCCCTTTTTCTGTACCAGATGCCGCTCAATATCGAGCCGGACATCTCCGATCAGGATCTGCTTATTCTGTTCCTCAACAATGAAATTGCGGCGAACAGCCGCCCGGATTCGCGCAATGAGTTCGCGAAGCTGAAACGGCTTAGTAATGTAATCATCGGCCCCAGCGTCCAAGGCTTCCACCTTGCGATCTTCGGTTCCTTGCACAGTAAGCATCACGATGGGAAGGAGCGGTGCGTTCTTGCGCATCAGACGGCACACCTCGATGCCACCCAAGCCAGGCATGTTGATGTCGAGAAGGACGATGTCGAATTGCGCAGTACGGACTAGCGAGACCGCCTCTTCACCCCGTGCAGCCTCCACAACGGCGAAGCCGAGTCCCGAAAGAATTGTTCGCAGTGAAATGCGAATCGAAGGTTCGTCGTCGACTATGAGTACAGTGGACTGGTTTCCGTTCAACCTGATCTCCTTCCAAACTGTGGTAGAGAAAGAAAGAAGGTCGTTCCATCTTCCTTGTCGCTGATGACCCACGTGTGACCGCGGTGCGCCTCGGCCGCCATCTTAACCGTCGAGAGTCCGACGCCGGTGCCCTCTGCCATCGCTTTTGAACCCTCACTCCGATAGAAGCGCTGGAAAATCCTCTCCCGCTCGGAGATTGGAATGGCTGGCCCAAAGTTGTGCACCGAGATCGTGACTTCCGAATGGCTCTCCCATGCCGACACTTTGACTTTCTCTCCAGCGAACGAATACTTTGCGGCATTGTCCAGGAATTGCACCAACGCCATTGAAAGCAACTCCGGGTCGCCCCTGACCTTCAAGGATGTCTCCGGAAAGGCTACCTCAATGGCGTGTCCGGCCATGCGCCCGGACTGTTCCCGCACTACATGCTCAACCAGGTTTGAGACCGTGATCTCGGTTTTATGAAGCATGACCTCCTCGGTATCCAACTTGGCTGTCTGAAGAAGCCGATTGCAAAGCTGGCTGAGCAGGCTGCACTCGTCCTCGACCAACGAAACCAACTGTGCCTGCGATTCATTGAGAGCACCGACTTCCCGCATTCCGGAGCTTGCCGTCTGAATGGCTGTCAGGGGCGTCTTCACAGCGTGCGCAAGTGAATCAAGCACTGCGGCGCGGAGACGCTCGCTTTGATGAGCCCGTTCAATCTGGATCTCTTTTTCAAACGATACGCAACGGTCCAGCGTGATTGCCGCCAACGATGCGAGGGCGTCAGTGACAAGCGGACCCAGCGTGCCAGAAATAGCAATCGCCCCAACCGACGCGCTCCGATTCCGCAGGACCCGGACAGAGATTCCGGTGAGAGGGTCATCTTTGTCCTCTTGAATGAAATAGCATTCCTTTGCGAGAGCCTCTTCGCCTTCTCTAAACACACCAGCTGTGTCGCACTTGCCGGCATTCGCGTCGAAGATCGCGATACCGTCAATCGAGAAGATCGTGCAAATCAGTTGCGCCAGTTGCAAACCCGGCGGCTGGTGGAGGTTGATCAGCAACGCGCTGCGGCTCAGTTCATATAGCTGCTCCAGCGCCATACGTTGCAAGCTGGCCTCCTGCGAGCTTCTCTGTTCGCGAGAAGATACCCTGCTGACCACGAGCGCACTCACCTCGAATGCGCCAAGGGCGACCCAGTCCTGCGGGTCGGTGATGTTCAGAGTGAGGTATGGAGGGTAGAAGAAGAAATCCAGGCAGGCAGCTGCGACTAAGGACACGATTGTCGCTTGCCAGAATCCGCACAGGATCGCTTCCGCCACAACGATAAGCAGGCAGAGAAATCCTACCGGCGCAGAGTTGAAGTGCAGAATGTAACCAGAGAAACAGAGCAGGATTACGATCCAGCACCCCGCAGACGACTCGCCAAGAAAACGAAGCCGGCCCCTCCGACGATCTTCATGAAGGGTTTGGGAAGTTCTCATAAACCCCAACGGACCTTGGTCTTTCAATAAACAAAAGGATATCTACTGAGGCGTCAACAAACCATAAATGAGATACAAAGGATTAATGAGGATTGCTTAAAGATTGGTAGACCCGCCTACATCCTGAATCGACTTGGGCAATGCAGTTCAGACGCTAGCTACGGTGAAGGGGGTATGAAGCTAAGATCGGCACAAAACAACAAAGCTGTAGGTTATTCATTAGCCTCTGAGCCTTGCGCAGAATCGCCTGAACGCACATGGTAGTTCCCCATCTTTAATCCGTCGAGCGACCCTTCTGGACAAGTGCCAGAAAGCGGCGCGCCAGCTCCCGAATTCGACGATCCTGTCGCTTGGCAACGGCGTCCTTGGGAACCAGTTCCATTCCGACGCCGAGGGCTGAAGCACCTGCCCGAATCAAGCTTTCGGCGGTCTGTTGGCTCACTCCGCCGGCCGCAATCAGCGGAATCTGCGGGAGCGGGAGCTTGAGTGAACGAATATAGAGGTCGCCGCCGAGCGAGGCCGCCGGGAATATCTTCACGTAGTCCCCCCCAACCTTCCAGCATGCAATTACCTCAGTTGGTGTAAGGGCACCAGGGATCGCAACGACATTTGCCTTGAGCGTCGTGGCGACCACTTCCGGAACCAATCCGGTACTGGTGATGAACCGTGCCCCGGCATCGATGCAGCGATGGGCAGTCTCACTGTCGAGAACGGTTCCACCACCTACCACCATATCCGGGAACTCATGCGCTATTCGGCGGATGATTTCCACAGCATCCGGCACAGTCATTGGAATTTCGGCAATCGGAATTCCCGACGCGTATAGGATTTCGGCGCAATACAGGGCCTGATCTGCGGAGTTGACGCGGATGCCGGGGAAGAGCCCGATCTTCTCAATCTGAGTCCTGGCTTCTTCGCGAGTCATTCTTCAAGACCGCCTTTCGCAAAAGTCGCACTCGTAGTTACTGAAAATCCTAATGCATCACCTCGCGTCCGACTGCAAGATTAAGTTGCCCGGCAGCCGTCAGATAGGCTCCGAGAAGTTGGGCATAGGCCAGCTGCACCTGGCGGTAGTCGCTTTGCGCTTCAGGAAGGCCATCAATGAGGCCGCACCTCGCTGCCACGAGTACGTAACGGTCTCCCTGACTCCGAGCGCTTGGTCCAGGTACTTGTCCTTGTGCGGCCGCAACAGAATGATGTTGCGGTGAACCTGGGCGTAGGCTGCGTCGACATCACTGAAAACATCGTGTAACCACAGCTTTTCTGGTAGTCGAAAGCGATGATGGATTCAGAATGAAATCTGAGACCTGAAGAAGGCATGAACACGAACAGATTTGGTTAAGGAACAATATTCTGAAGCGAACCCGCAAGACCTTGGACCATCACTGGCATCAATTGGACGGAACAACGTGTAATTCTCTGATGTCGCTTATCGAGAGACTGCCTCTGCGCAGACTGCAATCATCATTAGAACAGCCGCAATTCGCACCGCGATCTCTGCTACCGATGGCACCTCGTTGTTTCGCGAGTGCTTGCTTCTTCTAATTCGCCCCAGAATGCGGTCCTTGGGAGATTGGATCACCGGTAAGTGCTGATTAGTCGCCGCGGCCTGAATATCGTTAGGGTGCTGTTGCGATCTTTTCATCTGTTGATTCCTGTCTCCGTTTCCCCGCGCTTGCGGTACGTGCTTACAAGCGAGACGCTCACTGCTATCAGCTACAAGCGGCCTTAGTACATTGGACTGCCATTCACATCAGGGAAGACTAGGGCCTTCATAAGAGTTTCGTAGTCTCTCCTCGTGGGACCCTCGAACCCTCGCTTTGAGCGAGGGTCTAATCAGGGCAAAACAGGCTGAGCAGGATATACGCATTTTCGACAGGAGGGTGCGGAAGTGCGCGAGATCCTGCCTTATGAAAACCTTAGGCGATGTTTAGGCCTTGTTTAGGTTCGGCGGTCTACACTCCAGTTGTGATCGAAGGAGACCGTGATGACCACTCCAATTGTCCTATCCGCAATCGTTGGTGGAGGTATTTCGTTTTTGGTCGTAGTGCTCGCCAACTTTTACCGTAAGACACGCGGTCGGAAGCGATCGGTCTCGGAAGCGCAGAGAATCTGGGACTGATTGCGTCTCTTACTTCCAAAAAGGAGCCTCAAAGCGCGTCTCCATCTTTAGCTCTCGGTCCCTGGCCGGATCTAACTGCCTTCCGCGTCGCTTGCCTGCTTTCGCCGACGCTGGAAGTGAAAGCTTTCAGGCGAACGAGAAGAACGCGGACCTCATCAACGTTGCTGCGAGAAGCGAACGCTTAACCTGGTGCATCACGTCAAGTGTCGCCTACACGTATAGATGTTGAATGACATTGCACCCCTGGGGTGACCGATATTCGGCTAGGCCCATCGACGTGTGGCTTCCCCAGCGGACAACCGGAATTACTCCGGCCCGAACCGGTAACCTACATGGCTGTCTGTCAGAAGATACCGCGGTTTCGCAGGGTTGGGTTCAAGCTTCTTCCGTAGGTCACGAATCACAACGCGCAACCTGGCACGATTCGCGCATTGCTCTTCCTCCCAGAGCGCTTTGAAGATGGCTTCATGAGTCAGTGACTTTCCAGCATTCTCCATCAAAAAATGAAGCAATCTGAATTCCTGAGGCCTTAAGTGAAGAACGGCCCCCTTCCTCTCAACTTTCCGACGGATTGGGTCCAGTATAACGTCGCCGACGGTGAGAGTGCGGTCGACGGGCACTTCTGTCGCGTGATACCGTCGAATACTCGAACGCACGCGGGCGTCCAACAAAGACAACTTAAATGGCATAACGATGAAGTCGTCAGCGCCAGCATCAAAGGCTTTGAGTTGGACACTATCGTTGGCTGCCTTAGCATACGCAAAGACTGGCATGCGAGAATGGTCAGCGCGAATAAAGCGAATAGCCTCTATTCCCAAATTCATGTTCAGAAGCACCGCATCATACTCGATCATCCGAAGCCGTCGGGCGATCTCATCCTTCGTGGATGCCTCTCCGACATCGAACCCAATCTCAGCGAGAGCTACCCGCAAGTCGCGTCGTGAATAATTGTCTTTATCGGCTATGATCACGGTTCCGCGGGATGCACCATCGATAGGATTAACCCCAGTTTTAGAGGACCTAGAGTCAGAACGGGACCGGAGAGCGTAGCCTGATACTGCTGAGTGTCGTTGTGAACACACCGTTTCTCCTCCATTCACAGCCAGTCGATTTTCGAGGCCAGACATTGCGCGTTTCTTTCTCACGGGGAGAGTAAACAAATTCTCACGAACAAACACTTAATTCGACATCACTTCCAGCACCAACCCAGTGCTCGTGATAAATCGTTGTCCCCGCATCCAGACAGCGTTCGGCCGTATCTTTATCCAGCACCGTTCCGGCCCCGACGACCAGGTTCGGGAACCGCTTTGCGAGCTGACGAATTACGTCAAGGGCGCCAGGCACCCTCATGGTGATTTCGGCAATGGCTATGCAGGCTTCGTCAAGGGTTTCAGCGAAACAGAGCGCCTCGCCGGCGCTTGCCACGCGAATGCCGGAGGAGATTCCAATTCCTTCGATACACGCTTTAGCCTGTTCCCGTTTCATAGCTGAAGTCCGTCCTGATCGCCAAGGTAACCAATGAAAATCGAACTGCGTGTTGCTCCCGTGAAGCCCTCTCGACTACTTTGGAACCGGCGCCTTGACAGGGCGCTCAATGGATCTCCTCGCGACCGACAGCCAGATTGAGTTGCCCGGCAGAGGTCAGATAGGCGCCGATCAGTTGGGCATAAGCCAGCTCCACCTGGCGGTAGTCGCTTTGCGCGTTGAGGAAGTCCATAAGGGATGCGCCGCCGTGTTCGTAGGCGAACGTGACCGTGTCGCGCACGCGCAGGGACTGGTCCTTATACTTCGCCTTATACGGCTTAAGCAGTTCGATGTTGCTGCGCAATAGTTCATAGGCCGTATCCACGTCGCTGAACACCTGTGCGCGCGCGGCCTCGCTCGCCTGTTGGCTGCGGTCGATGTCGATCAAAGTGCGTTTCTTCTCCCCCTGATTGCGGTCGAAGATGCGCAGCGGAACGCTCACGCTGGCGCCGATCGTCTGAGGTCCATTCGGATTATTGGTAGAGGAGTTATTTGTGAACCAGCCAGCGAAGGTCGGATCGGCAGAGCCATTCGCCACGGCCAGCTTGTGGTTGGTGACGGACTGTTGAACCGTTTGCAGCGCCGCCTGCAGGTCGGGCCGAGCCGCTAGCGCGGCATCGCGGTAGGTTTCCAGTGGCTGCAACGCATCGCTGAAATCGAATGAACCCGCCACGTCGAACTGGTCCACTGGGGAGCGGTCGTTCAGCATCTGCAGGAGCTGAATCTTCGCGGTGCGCAGGTTGACAATCGCCGTTTCGATCTCCGACTCGTATTGCACGCGCAATAGTTCGATCCGATCGAGGTCGATCTGGGCAAGGTCGCCGGCCTTGAAGCGGGCACGGCTGATCTCAATAATGTGGTCGTAATACTCGAGGTCGGCTCTCGCCAGATCCAGCACATACTTGGCCTGCAGCGTCTCCACGAACGCCGCGCGAAGAGCGAACACCATGTTTCGTTCCAGGTCTTCATGCTGCGATTGCGTGATGCGGGTGCCTTCCTGCGCGCTCTCAAGACGCAGTTCGCGCTTGTGTTCGCGCTCATGCAAGTAACTGACGTTCGGCTGTTCCGTAGTTCCCTTAAAGGGAGTCCAGACTCCATTGTGCGGAGCGGTCTGGGTGCCATCCACCGATAGAGTGAATTGCGGATTGGGGCGAAGAAAGGCAGTGATCTCCTCGGCTCGCATCTCGTCCACGTTGTCGGCATCGGCTCTCAACGCTGGATTGACTGCTTCAAATTTCGCTTTCACCTGCTCCCAGGTCAGACTGGTCTGCGCTGACACTAGCTGCGATGAAACGAGCAGGAGTGAAACTGCAATGGCCTTTCGGGACGACGCAGCGAGGAGTTGAGCTAAAAAGGAATTAGTGCTCAAGCGACACCCCCGTTTCCGGTTCCGGCAGCACGTCCCCGTCCTTCGCCGCCCAGACATACAACGTAGGCAGAAGGAAGATGCTCAACACAAGAGCTGCCATGAGTCCCCCCACAATGACGATGGCAAATGGGCGCTGCGAGTCGGAGCCGATAGCGTGTGACATCGCGGCGGGAAGCAATCCCAATGTGGCCACCAGCATCGTCATCATGATGGGGCGAAGCCGCAGCACAGCGCCCTCGACGGCGGCGTCTACAACGGCATAGCCCCGCGCCCTTAATTGGTTGATGTATTCAAGCATGATGACACCCGTCTGAACCGAGACGCCGAACAGCGCCAGGAAGCCGACTCCGGAAGATACGCTGAAGAATGTGCCGGTCACAAGGAGAGCAAGCAAGCCTCCAACGGGAGCCATTGCCACGTTAGCGAGAATCAGGAGCGCCCATTTGAAGGAACGAAACATGCCGTAAAGAATGATGAAGATAAAAAAGATCGTCAGGGGCAGGATCAAGAGCAGCCTTGCTTCGGCTCGCTTTTCGCTATCGTATTCTCCCGACCATTCGAGGTGATAGCCACGCGGCAACTGCACATTCTTGGCGATCTTGTCGATGGATTCCCGGACCGTGGTACCCAGATCGCGCCCGCGAACCTCGAAGCGGATGGCCACATAGCGGGAACCGTCTTCCCGGTAAATGTCGTAGGCATCATCGCGAATCTGGGCTTTGGTCACCTGAGCCAGCGAGACTCGCTCTCCTGAGGGAGAGAGCAGTCGAATATTCTGGATAGCCTCCTTGGTATCGCGATACGGCTTCTGATAGCGCGCCACCACGTCGTAGACTGCCTCGCCCTGCAGAACCTGGCTAACAGGGTTACCGCCAACCGCGGTCTGAATCGCATCTTGAATGTCGGCCACATTGATGCCGAAACGCGCAGCTGCCAGGCGGTCAACAGTAAGGTCGATATTTGGCTGTCCGGTATCGCGTTGAATTCCCAGATCCTTGACACCGCCAATTTTGGCCATGACATCTTTGATCGCTTCGCCCTTTTCCTCGAGAACGTCCAGGTCCGGCCCGTAAAGCTTGGCAGCCAGTCCGCCTTTCGTGCCGGTAAGCGTTTCATCCATGTTGTCCTCAATGGGCTGGGAAAAATTCCAGAAAGCCCCTGGGTGTTTCTCCACTTCGCGATCCATCGCGGCAATCAGCTCCTCTTTATTCTGATGAAAGACGGGTCGCCATTGGTCCTTGGGCTTCAAGTCGATGAAATATTCCGTGTTGCCGAATCCTCCCGTGTCGGTTCCATCGTCAGGCGCCCCGGATTGCGAAACGACCTTGGTGACCTCGGGGAATGAAGCGAAGATATATCGGTTTTGCTGGGTGAAGCGCGTGCCTTCCGTCTCGCCTACGCTGTTCGCCATCGCACCACGCGCCCAAATGGCGCCTTCGTCCAAGTGAGGCAGAAACTCTGAGCCAATGACACCGCTGAACGTCAGGAAAAGAGCGAGCGCCAACGAAGCCAGGCCAACGCCAACGGTGATCCAGCGATTTTCGATCGCCAACTTCACCACACTCCGGTACCGCTCCTTCAGGAACTCCATCGCCGGGTTGCGCCATTCCTTGACACCACGCGGGAATAGCAGGGCGGCAAGCACAGGCACAATGAAAATGGAGAATACGATGGCGCCGAGTAGTGCGAAGGCAACCGTCCAGGCCATGGGCCGGAACAAACGCCCTTCGACTCGTTGGAGCGTGAAGATCGGCATGTAGGCGGTGATGATGATGCCAATGGCGTAGAAAACCGGCCGCTGGACCTCGTGAGCGGCATCACGGATCATTTCTAACGGCGTCTTCAGGCTCATCGTGATGCGGCCCGCCTCCGGAGATCCGTTTCTGGCTGCGCCATGGCTCAAGTGCCTCATGATGTTCTCCATCATGACGACAGCGCCATCCACAACCATTCCGAAGTCGAGCGCGCCAAGTGAAATCAGGTTTGCGGGGATATGGCTCAGGTTGAGAAATACGGATGCGAAAAGCAAGGCGAAGGGAATGGTGAGCGCAACGATGAATGCTCCTCGAACATTGCCCAGAAAGAGAAACAGGATGATCGTCACCAGGATCATCCCCTCGCCGAGGTTGTGCAGCACCGTGTGCAGCGTGTAATGAAGCAGATCGCTGCGGTCGAGCATGGGAACGACTTTCACACCCTCGGGCAGGATGTGATTGTTGAGTTCGTCCACCTTTTTGTGAATCCCATCGAGCGTAGGGCCTTCTTCGGCCCCCTTGCGCATCAGCACGCCGCCCTGGATGACGTCGGGCTCATCTACAATGACGCCGTCCGGACGATGATCGGCTCTTGCCATATGCCCCAGCCGAATTTTGGGGCCCCAGTCGACGACCGCGATGTCCTTTACGCGAACTGGAGTCCCATTTGAAGTTGTCAGCACGGTGTTCTCGATATCCTGCACACTGTGGTAAAGTCCGAGTGCGCGGACGTTCAGTTGCTGCGCGCCCTCTTCGACGAAGCTGCCGCCGGCGTTCACGTTGTTGTTGGCCAACTGGTTCTCGACCTGGCTAATGCTCAAGCCATAGGAGACGAGCTTATTCGGGTCGATGCGCACCTGATATTCACGGGCGGTGCCCCCGAAGTCGCTCACGTCCACGACGTTCGGGACTTTCCTGAATTCCTTGTACAGAGTCCAGTCTTCGATGCTCCTCAAATTCATCAGATCATACGCCGGATTCGTGCTCCGGATTGTGTACCAGAAGATTTGGCCAGTCATGCTCCAATCCGTTCCAATTTGAGGCTGCACGCCTGCTGGCATATTGACCTGCGTGAGTCTTTCGAGGACCTTCTGTCGGTTCCATTCGTTGACCGATTGGTCGTCGAAGATCAGCGTGACCAAGGAAAGACCAAAAATCGATTCCGACCGCACCGTCGTGAGATGCGGAATCCCAAACATCTGAATTTCGACGGGAACCGATACTTGCTGTTCCATTTCTTCGGCAGAGCGCCCAGACCACTGGCTGATGATGGTCACGTAATTATCGGCGATGTCCGGATAAGCCTCGACGGGCATGTTGTGAAACGACACAGCTCCCCAGCCAAGCAATAGCAAGCCAATCGCCAGCACCACGTACCGATTATTGAGAGCAAAATCTACGAGCGTGCGAATCATGTCTCTTTATCGAGTCCCTTAGTCGAGCGTTATTCGTTGTCGATCACATTTTGGAGATTGATTGCGTTTGTCACGACCTGCTGGCCCGGCTGCAACCCGGATAGAATCTCCTGCATATTGTTCGGCAACTGTTCACCACTGACGACTTGAATCCGCTTAAACTTCTCTTGTACAGGGATGAAGACCCAATCGCGGTCGTGCAAATGCACGATCGCGGACGCCGGGACAGCCGTGTAATTCTGCTTCTCCTTGCCGAACAAAGTGGCGGTGGCGAACATGCCCGGCCGCATCATTTCACCCGGATTGGCCACTTCAATACGGACCTTCGCCGTGCGAATATTCGGATCGAGAATCGAGCCGATGTTACTGATCGCGCCCTTGAGAACCTTGTTCGGATACGCGTTCAGTCTGATGTCAGCAGGTTGCCCGACGCGTACGTTGGCCATATCGTTTTCGTAGACGTCACAGACGATCCATACGGTGGTCAGGTCCGAAATCGTGAATGGGTTCGGCGTAGAGTAGGCCTGCACCGACGCCCCGTTCGTCACTTCCTGATCGGTGATCACGCCGGAAACCGGGGCGAGGATATCGACAATTCCCTTCGGGTTATCGGGATCGCTGCCGAGCAGGCGAAGATGCTCATTCGCGGTATCGAGGGTGGTTTTGGCGTCTTCCTCGCTGTCTTGTGCGACCTCCAGGTCTCCCAGCGCTATGGCCCCGTGCTCGTACAGCAGCTTCGCTCGATCCAATTGCTTGCGCGCAAGGAGCTCATCGGAGACAGCCTTGCGATAGGCGTCGAAACCTCCCGAAATGTCGTCGCTGCGAACACGCAGCAAAAGCTGGCCCTTCTTGACTGTGTCGCCGAGTCGAGCGCGGATGTCCACAATACGGCCTGAGGCAAGCGAAATCACAGGAACAGTTCGCGCGATGTCCGGAAAAACATTGCCGGTCACAGACAATTGCGACGGGGCCTGGTATTCAGTCGCTGTTGCGATCGGATACCACTCCGGATGCTCGACCGCGAAAAAGGTAACGTCCACTCCTGAAATCACCTTGGCCGATGGTGGCGCTTCCGCCGCGGCGTCGGCTTGTTTCCCTTTGCATCCAGTCAAGCAGGCAAGAGAAGTTCCGAGCACTACCAGGATAAGAATTCCAGCTCCATTCCGATTCATGTCTCTAATCCGTTTCTGGCGATTCCAAGCAAATGAGCATTCTCTTCAAACACACCCTCGCTGACCGGTCCCGTTGTGGTTCCAGACCAGGGCTAGTAAGTCAATTTGATTCACACGGGCATTGGCTCGCAGCAGAACCGGAGCCTCGAAGACTGCCGGTCCTGCTTACAAACTGCGACTATGAATCGTTTCTGCTCGCACCGCCGCTCGGTTTCGGCATTAGAACCTGACCATGATCGCGAAGGTAGTTACAGTCTGGTTAGTCCGCAGGTCCGGCCACCAAATCGCACTGGTCCCGGCAGGTGTCCCCGCGATACTTCCGGCGCCGCAAGCCAACTCAGCCTGAGTCAGGCTTCCATAGCCGAAACCGGATGGAGAACCGTTGGCGCAGGCATACTGCGCAGGTTGGCCATTGTTGATGGGAGGACCGCCCGCAGAGGCCGGAGGCGTGATGCCGCCACGGCCCGACCAATAAGGAACATCGGAATAGCGATAACCTTCTTCGAGTCGGAAAGTAATGAACTGCCTCGGCATATAGTCGAAGGTGATGGTGCCATCATGCATCTGGGCGCGGTCGCCAGCGTTCGCCGTAAAGTACGGCGTGCCAGTTGTTGCAGTAGCACCGTTGATGGGAGGCAGCAGGGTGAGGTAGCGACCCGGGTTGTTCATCTGGCCGCCGCCCAGCGTCACGGCGAATAGATCCTTCTTGAACCAATAGCGGTTGTACATCATCCAGCCCATGAACGCTTGCTTGGGCCGGCCGTTCTTGCTGTTGTGGCAGTTCACACCACCGGTGTAGGTCGAACTCGATCCCATCAACGGAGAGTTACCCTTTGGATCATAGGGCCCGCTCGCAGGACCGCCGCCATATTCGCATCCCAGATCGCCCGTAACTGTGAAGGCAATCTTGTCCAGCAGTTTCGATGGGTTGTCATACACCTTCACCTGAGCGCTGTAGTCTGCATGGATACGGGAGCGACCAGGGAATCCGATATCGTCCTCACCCAGACCGTAGTTGTTCCACACAAAATCAAGGTACGGTTTCGGGCGCCAGAGAATCTGTCCGCCCAGGCCAGGCTTGCCATTGGGGCGTGCGTAAGTCTGCCAGCCATTGATGAACCACGGTTCAATCTTCAGCTTCTTTGTTGGAAAGTACTGAACGCGGAGTCCGTTAAAGAACCACGGTGTATTCGACGAAACAAACGAAGGCTGATACGTCCAGTTATCAAAGTTGTAGTAACTGAAGAGGCCAATATAGGAAACAAAGATGCCAGCATCGACATTGAGCCCGTGAGCTACATCAAAGTGGTAACCGCCCCATGCTTCGGAAACGTACCTGTATGCGTTGGCGAGATCCCATTGTCCGCGGCTCGGGCTGGCGTCATTACGCGGAGTCGTCGTAGCAAACAATCCATCCATGGTCAGGATGCGACCGCGAACATTGTCGATGTGTATGTCGCCGCCAATACTGATCTGTTCAAGTTGCCACTCGTCGGAGCGGAAGGTTTCAGTCGAGCCACCAAGGCTGTCATCATGCGGATGGTTATAATCCAGCGTGTAATTTGCGTCTGCGCGAAACTCCGGCGTAAAGTACTTCGTGGCCATGGGGCTGTCGATCTGGTGTCCGTTGCTATTGAGCCACGTCCAATCGCCCTCGAAGGGCTCGCCTTTGGTCGTCGTCTGAGCGCTGATCTCCTTGACCGGCGGCGCGGCTGCTGCGGCCAGTTCTTGCGTAACAGAAGATGAGGAATTCGGTGGAATCGCGACTGCAACTGGGGCCGCGGCACCCGCAGGTACTGCTCCGCTGCCGGCAACCAGCGCCTTCTCGGCCGTTTTCAGCGCCGCAGTGTCGGCGCTGTCGGCCAGCGCGGCCGCTTTCGCCTCCTTTACTTCACTTTCGAGTTGGTCGATGCGGCTCTTGAGCGCTTCGAGCTGCTGTTCAACAGTCGGTTTAAGCTCCTGCTTCTCGGCTGCCGCAACCGGTGGCACTCTGCTCTTATCTGCCGCGGGTGCCGGCGGCTCAACCTTCGCGGCTAGATCGAGCGGGGTTGGGTTGGGCGCGCCTGACTGCGCTTGTGCTAAGCAGGTCATGCTAACGGTAAACGCCGCCAGCGTCATGGCTTTTCGGAAGTTGCCTTTCATTTTCACCTCTCGCTTCCCACAGGAAATCAGATTGTGAAATCTGCAATTGAAGACTGCGTCTTGCCCAACGAATCGCCAGAGTTGCTTGCGGTAGATGGGTACACGCATCCCCTCGCGTTACGCATCCTAGGAAGGTCTGGCGACACTTATGGGAAAGTCCCATCCGCCGAGGTCGATTTCTGACACGCCTCGCTTCTTGGTACTCATTTAACTCGGCTCTTCATAAGAGTTTCGTAAGGTGGTTATTGCAATTCCATAAGCAACTTACTCGCTGGAACTTATGTTCGTAAGTTGTAAGTGAAGACAGTACTCTCCATGCGCAAGCAGAGGTAGCAAGAAGCGGATCCTGCTTGCCATTTCGGTCAATAATGTGCTGATGCGACGAGGGGGGCTCGACGCGTACGCGTTGACATGCGCCCACAGTGTTTGTAAACGACAGCGATGATGGATTCAGAATGGCGTGTCAAACATGAAGAATGCATAAACACGACAAACAAAGATGTAGTGGTATTTATGATGATAACGTTGCAACTGTTCGTCACTGCAGGCCGGGGCAAGGGAGCACAAGCGCAAATGGCCGGTACTTTTGCATCAATCGTCTTCAGTCCAACCCCTCCTGGTCATGATCAGGATGATGACGGCCACACGAAATAGGCGTTTTCATCCCACGGCCTCCGCGGTCTTATCTTCAGACAAGCGAGGTCAGGAAGCAGCCTGGTGCCCACTCTAAAGCGCGCCGCAAAGCGACCAGCTTTAGGGTGGGAGGACCAGCATGCCCAGCCATAGTTCGCCACTCACTCTCTGACTCGCCGGCCCTAAAACGGTTCCGGTGACCGGCGGTGCCACATCCAGGTCTACCTTTGTCAGCGCCCTGTCCTGTCCATCGTCCGTCGCCTCGTCTGGGCATTGTTCTTCATCTTCGGCGGCGCCAGGTTTCCTGTCTCAGTTTCGTGCAGTTCTCAGGATTACTCCTCATAAACGCCCGCGCTCTATCTGCGCTCTGTTTATCGGATTACGACTGCTTCTCATGGTCTTAGGTGTCATCCGCTGACCTGCATGTTGTGGAATGTACGTCTAAGTGTTGATTCGAGTCCTACCTACCCCCAGGCATGATTGCGAACACAGAACTGCCATTCTCTATCTCGATGGCATTTTCACGTGCCGCCACTGCCAGCACCTCGCATATGATAGCCAGCGGATTGCCGCCTGGGGACGCGCGCTGAACCGAGCCCAGTCCATCCTGCTGGCGGCGATCAAAATCGCCTGTTTGTTTAATGACCGGTGCCCCGTACGGGAAGCAGTCATTGCATTTGCGCCTGAGGGTGCGCCCTCGCATTGATGTGCGAGGTTACTTTGCGATCGATATCTCTTATCATGAGGGAAGCCCGCTCCCCGGAGGTGGCTCTATGTCATCTGACCTGGCTCAACCCACTGCATTTGTGACCGATGGCACGGGCGCGACAGTACATGCGGCGACCCGAACCACTTCTGTCCCCTGGTTCATCTGGGCCGGAGCACTGGCGGTTACATCAGCTTCCATTGGCGGGCAGTGGGATGTTGCGTGGCACCGGTCAATAGGACGCGACACATTCTGGACCCCCGCGCATATGGCCATTTATGCCTGCGGAGTGCTTGCAGGGATAGTCGGACTATATCTGGTGCTCACCGCGACGTTTGGCAAGTCAGAGTATGCGGCGCATTTATGCGAGATTTCAGTTGACATCTTCGGTCTTCGCGCTCCACTAGGTGTATTTCTGGCTGGGTGGGGCGGCGTGGCCATGCTCACCTCTGCCCCATTCGACAACTGGTGGCACAATGCGTACGGTCTCGATGTGAAGATCGTGTCGCCGCCGCACGCATTATTGATTGGCGGGATGCGGGCCATCGATCTTGGGATGTTGTTTCTGATACTCGCGGCAATGAACCGCGCGTCGGATGCCGGAGCTGCGAATTTCAAGAGCCTCCAGCGGCTGCTTCTCTATCTCGGAGGGCTGTTGCTGAGCGGACAGATGTTCTTCATCATGGAGTACACGTGGGACGTGGAACTGCACCGCGCGATCGCGTATATCTCGCTGGCAATTGCAGTCCCAATCGTGCTGGCTACGATCTCGCAGGCATCGCGCTTCCGCTGGGCGGCAAGCACGATTTCGGCAGTCTACATCACTTTCCTGGTTGGATTCATTCTGATATTTCCGCTCTTTCCTGCGCAGCCGAAGCTGGGTCCGGTCTTCTATCCGGTCACGCATCTCGTTCCGCCGAAGTTTCCGATCCTGCTGATCGCACCAGCGCTCGCCTTGGATGTGTTCTGGCAACGAACGAAGAATTGGAGGCTGTGGCAGATTGCGCTGGTCTCGGGAGTCATTTTTGTGGCGGTGATCTTCGCCATCGAGTGGCCGTTTGCGAACTTCCTGATGTCACATGGGAGCGAAAACCGCTTCTTCGGATCGCTTTATTTCGACTACAACGCAAGGCCAGATGGCTTTGAGCGGATGCGTCGATTCTTCCGGCCGGACTCGGAAAAGACGTTGTGGCTGGGGATGTTGCGGGCGTGCCTCTACGCGTCCATTTCGACGTGGCTTGGGTTGATCTTCGGCCGTTGGATGCGCGGAGTGCAGCGATGATCCAATTCAAGCGGAAGACGCTGCTTTGCGTAGTGGCCGGAGCCCTGCTGTGTACGAATGGTGCATATGCACACGTCGGCAACAAGGACATTTACCAGACCATTTCCGCGGGGCCGTACAGGCTATTCGTTACTGTTCGGACGCCGCTAGTGATTCCGGGCGTGGCTCAAGTGGAGGTGCGATCAAGCGGTACTTCCATCCGCACCATAACCATCACGCCACTACCCCTGACAGGAGAGGCTTCGAAGCATCCCCCGACTCCGGATGCGATGAAGGTTTCGAGCGGCGATCCTGCTTTTTTCACGGGTTCGCTCTGGATCATGGCGTCGGGGTCGTGGCAGGTACGCTTCAACATCGACGGGGCCGGCGGCACGACTACGGTCGGCGTTCCGGTACCGGCCGTTCCAACGGGAATACTACGCATGCAGAGGCCAATGGGCGCGATGCTCGCCCTGATGGGCTGCATTCTTGTCCTGGGTGTGGTCGGGATTGTGATGGCAGCAGTCCGTGAGGCTCGGCTCGTTCCCGGAACTGAACCTGAACTGACCCGGCGCCGGCGCGCTTTGATGGCGGGCGCAGCAGCGTTCGCTGTTTGCGCGATTTTAGTCTGGCTCGGAGGCAAATGGTGGAACGTGGAAGCGGCGGATTATGCCGCAGGGATGCATCGCAATTCCGAACTACGGACGAGTCTGGATGGGAATCATCTGGATCTGGCGATCGGCTACCTTGATCCAGCGGCTGGGTGGAAATTGATCGAGCATTCTCAGCTTCTGACAGATCATGGTCATCCAATGCATCTTTACGCGATCCGATGGCCGGAGATGGATGCAGTGTTTCATCTGCATCCTGTGCCGAAAACGAATGGCGGATTCATTGAGACGCTTCCGGCGATGCCTGCAGGAACATATCACCTGTACGCGGACGTGGTGTTTCGCAATGGCTTTCCGGAGACCGAGACGGCGATTCTGACGATCCCGGCAGGAATGGATGGAGCTTCACTTGGAACCGAGGATGCCAGCGCGATGCCGCAGGCAATCTCGGCTGGGCAACTCGGCCCTCGTTACCAGCTTCCGGACGGATACACGATGGAATGGGAGAAGCCGGCCGCGCTGACGGCGAACACGCCGTATACGCTCGTCTTTCGCCTGCTGGACCCACAAGGCAGGCCGGCTGCGAATATGCAACCGTATCTGGGCATGGCAGGGCATGCTGCCTTCGTGAAGTCAGATGGAACTGCTTTCGCCCATACGCATCCAGATGGCTCGGCTGCGATGCCTGCAGTGATGCTGGCGAACGGGCGCCAGGATTTCACGATGAGTGGCATGAGTGGGATGGCGGACCCCAATGCGATGGACATCAGCGCAGAGCCAGTCGCGCCGACGGTGGCGTTCCCCTATGGGTTTCCCTCGGCTGGCGCCTATCGCATATTCGTCCAGATGAAGCACGGAGGCGCGGTCGAGACCGGCGTATTCGACGCAAACGTGCGGTAGCGATGGGGGATTGGTCAAACAACGTGTTCTCTAACAGGGAATGACACAATCAACCTAGAGGTCCTTTGGGTCCAGCGTGAATATGCCGTTCGATACTTCTGCCGTTTTGTCGATGCGTGCGAAGGGCATCTCGCGCGCCTTCATGGTGTCAAGAAGTTTCGGAAGAGGTATTCCATGGGCCTCTCCAAGATTGCCTCAGATAACCTTGCCCAACAGATTGCGCATTCCGCTCGCATTTCCCTCTAAGATGAGCAGTTCCGCAATCGCTCGATAAGCTATCGACTTCGATAGCTGTAGCGGATACTGTAGCGGGTCCCGGTTTAGATGGGGTTGTGCGGGTTGGACCCACGGAGCAGTAACCCGCTGAAAATACGAGAGGAGCGAACTCAGTACAAACCGACATAAATGGGCGAGCTATTCTTTGGGAGCAGAGGGTCGGGGGTTCGAATCCCTCCGCCCCGACCATTGTTCATTTTCCGCCCTTTTCGCCGGGTGCCCCGCGTCCGGATTTTCGGACGTGGCATAGCAAGCACGTTGACCAGCTGATGTATTCTTTCTCGTTATGCCGCGCGGTCTGATTCGCTATCACCACACCGGGAACTTTCACTTCATCACCTTCAGTTGTTTCCACCGTCTTCCGTATCTCGGCACGGCCGCTGCGCGTGATCTGTTCGAAGATGCGCTCGAGCGAACCCGGCGGAGATACCGTTTCTTCCGCTTGCCGACGGAGTATGAATCACGAAAGGTGTCCGGTTGAGCTTTGTGCGATCCCATGTCCGAGAATCCGGACATGGGGCACCCGAGAATGGTGGGGGGAGCTAAGTCAACCAAGGACCTGGGCCACCCGCCCGTGATTCTTTGGGCCTGTGGAGACACGAAAACGACTTCGTCACGGCGTCATTCGCCGAGGCGGAACGTATCGCGAGGACCTGCTCACCTGGTTTCCGAGGATACCGATCCGAGCAAGTCCCTTTATCCATTTCCCTTGCTACTGGAACGTAACAACAACCTCAATCGAACCTTTGCCAGAATCCAGACCTCCGAGCGCTTTTCCGATCACCGCTCCAAGCATCCGATTCCGATCGGTGCCCTTCATCGCATATCCCGGCGTCGAGGAGGTAACCAGGAGATCTCCCGGGTGGATTGCTCCGTTTTCCGCTGTAACATTCGTCGGAACAATTCCCATCATTGCCATCGGAACTTCATCGGCTCCCATGGGAGTTAGCTGGCGCCGACCCACCGTGCCAGGTTTCGTGGAGTAGATGCCTGACACCGAGGTCGCGTAAGGCTCGACGGATTTCAGGAACTTGCCAGGCGCACTCGAATCAATCACAAGGACATCACCAGGCTCATACTTGGTGCGATCGCCGGTCACGTCGACCGACTCGGCATAATCGCCGCCTTTAAGAACGGCTGGCGCAATCCCGGTGAAGGCGGTGGTCTGAGTCGTTCCATCGGGAAACGTGATTCCCCCGATACTGCCCTTTGTCAGCAATATGTTTCCATTCACTTCAAGTTTGGCGCCCGGTCGAACCGTCCCCAAGCCCACGTTGCCATTGGACCCCGCAAAAACCGCGAGCGTGGCTGCGCTGTTCATAAAACCCGTTCCACCGATGTAAACATTGTCTGAAGCATCAACGGCAAAATCGTATCGGCCGGTCTGCGCGTTGACGATATACATATCCTGACTCGAGAGTTCTCCAAGGTCGGAATACAGCCCCTCAGCGCCAATTCCCCAAAGATTCAAAGCAGGAACAGCAGCAGCCGGGTTGCTCAGCCAGTAGTCGGATTCCGCCCATGCATAGTCGCTGTTACCCGGTTGAACCACCCCAATCATGCCGATCCCGCCGCCGTCACCGGAATTTGACTGAACGACTAAGGGATCAAAGGATGTCGTATTCTTCGTTCCGATTCCGATCTGCCCGTCGTTCTGCGTTATCACGGAATCTCCAATGGTTCGTCTTCCTCGGAACTCCGGGATGTGGCCAACTTTCCCTCCCGGGGTCACTACCGGGGAAGGTCTCTCCTGGGCCATCGCCCCACTTGCAACTAGCGCCATACACACAAAGATGTTGTTCCATCTGCCTCGCATAGTTCTCCTCTCTGCTCGCAAGTTAAAGGTCTGTTCTTGCCTAAGAGATCACTACGGAACTGCTATGAGGCCCGTGTATCAGCGACGGCGCAGGTTCGTAGCAAACCAGGTGGCGGCTAAAGTACTGTTCTCGTACCGTGCGATGAGTTGTAATAACCGGAGAATGGGTCCCCTAAAACCAGACTGCGATCGACCATTGCGTCTCGACTTGCGCGCCGTCCACTGACTTGACGTCATCTACCGGCAGGGGATGGGAGATGCACCAGGTTTTTCGAACCCGAGCAGAGTGTACTCCAGACGAAGTCCTGCTGAAAATCCAAAATTGCATTGGGGGTAACTCAAATGGAGTCCGATAAAATTTTGGTCGCCTTCAGAACCCGATGCCGGCCCCCATTTCTCGTCGAATACTGGTAAATATGTCAGTGACGGCGAATGTTCCGGGTATCGTTCGAAATTCCACGGGAGACTGGATGATTTTTCAGCGCTGGTTGTTTGTTAACCTCAACGCGCGATGACAATGTTTAGAGTCTCAAATCTGAATGAAAATCCTCGGATGTTCCTCTGACACGCCTCCCCGCCCGCGAGCCAGTCCAGCAAGAAGTTCGCCTCACAACTTTTCGGGGTCCGCTCGGTACTTGTGTTTGCCTCAGTGCGGCATAATGCAGAGGAGCCGAGTCTGCTGCGATCCGGAGAGACGTTAGTTGTACTGTTTACGATCAATTGATCCCCATTTCATGGCCAGTAATAACCTGCGCCGTGTAAATAATCGAACTCCGCCGCGAGGGCAGAAGCGAGCAAAGCGATGGCGATTGCCAAAAGGGTGAGCCGCGGAAAGCGCTCCGGGAAAGGAGCCTGTATCTCCCGTTGGTGCTCGAAGAGATGGAAGATTACCGGCGAAAGCAAGGGCGCTTCATGTTGAGGGTCTTTGTTGTAACTCGACGAGAGATCGATCGGAGTTTGAGAATCGTTGATATGGATTGAAATCCAACCTGTATTTCCCGTTTCGATGCAGCTTTGATTTTGCTGAGTTGGCATAGTTCCCTCACAAGCGCGGCTGGGGTTTAGAACTCTGCATGTCCGCTGTTCATGCTTGAACCTAATGCTGTTCACTATATCCACACGATGCCGCAAATGAAGCATATTGAATGATTTAGAGCCACACCTTCGAGATAGGCAATTCGGCGAAACAGTAATTGGCTTCCATTACCGAGAGGCAAAAAGTAAGTACTGAAGCTACTCGTCATGACTGTCGTAAATTGAGGGGAGCCGGACTTAAACCGGTCTACGCGATCAAACTCCTGTTAATCCTCACTCATTGCGAATTTCCATAAGCTGCGTGGCAACCTTTTTCGATGCTGGCCCGCCTGCATCCCGTTGAGCCACTAACAGCCAACCAACCTTACGCGAGACGGCATCCCTTGTCAGCAGCAGTGGGCGGTACGGAGTTTTCCCACGAGTGAGGCCAGCTATGCCAGAAAACGTGGGAGAAGTAAGAATTCTCATCGTTGAGGACGAAAAAGTGGTGGCGGATACGCTGGGGAAAATCCTGTCGTCGACTGGCTACGACATTCGCGTCGCCTATTCGGCAGAGGCGGCAATGCTGACCGTCTCGCAGTGGGCGCCGGACGTTGCCATCCTCGATGTCATGCTTCCAAAAATGAATGGGATAGATTTTGCCGTTGGGTTGAAGACCCGCTTCGCCGATTGTCACGTTCTACTGTTTTCGGGGCAACCTTCGGCGGAGGGACTCATGCAAAAGGCCAGAAGCGAAGGTCATAAATTTGAAATCCTGGCCAAGCCAGTCCATCCAACGGTGATGCTGGATACGATCTCGAGCTTGATTTGCCAAGGCCACCCGGAACGCTGTGACCGGGTCTGAAGGGCGACGATCGGTCTCAATCAGTGCTAAACCTGAGCACGCACCAGCAGGCACGTGATGTTATCGTGGCCGCCCGCTTTCTTCGCAGCTTCTACGAGCCGCGCCGAGAGCACTTCAAGCGTCAGATCGCTCCGTTAGCAACGTCTGAATCGCCGAGTCGGACAATTCGCGCGTCAATCCATCGGAGCACAGCAGGAACAGGTCGCCGGGTTCCGCTTCGAGTTCAAATACATCCGGCGTCACGTGCGACTGTGTTCCCAGAGCGCGGGTAATCACATTCTTCAGCGGAGAATGCAAAGCTTCACGCGGTGTCATCCGGCCAAGCCGCACCTGCTCCTCCACCAGCGAGTGGTCGTGAGTAAGTTGCTCCAGGCGGCCGTGGCGGAGGCGATAGCAGCGGCTGTCCCCAATATTCAGCACCCATACATGATGTTCCCGCGCGGCCAAAGCCACGAGGGTTGTACCCATGCCACTCAGGCGATGATTCCGTTGCGCGCGCGAAAAGATGGCTTCGTTCGCGGCGCAGATCGCATTCTGAGCCGCATCAGGGAGTGGAGCGCCGCTATTCTCAGGACTGCGGTGGGTCAGCAGACGAAGAACCTCGTCCACTGCGATCGTGCTGGCAATTTCACCCGCAGCCGCACCGCCCATGCCGTCGCATACCACGTAGACACCTGCCTCGACCGAGAAGCCGTAGGCATCTTCGTTTGAGGGACGTTTGCGCCCGCGGTCAGAGACCGCCGCAGCCGTATACCGGACGACAGCCGTGGCCAAGAAAAACCTCCGCAGGCAAGTTTACACGTCGGCAGCAAGCCCTGAATACCCCGAACGACTCAGTGCACGGACGGTAGTCCAGCCGCGGGCGCCGGCAGCTCATACACTTGGATGGCGCCGGCATCAAGAACGGCCACTCGCCGTGCCGACGGTGAAATAGCTACATTTCCGCCTCCATCGAGAATCGGACTGGCGGGCGCTGTCAAATCCACCTTTCCGGTAACGGCATCGTAGACCTCCACCAGCTGGCCCTTCACATCGTCAAAGCTCAGCGGCGAGAAGGTATCTATCTCGTGCGTTACGAGAAGAGTTTCGCGGGCAAGGCGCATACCGTTCGGCGCCATGATCAGGCGCGGCCAGATCTGGGTCGGCGGCTTGGCCACATTCCACAGGCGCTTGCCATCGGTCGACATGGCCACCATCCAGCGGCTGTTGTCGGGATTGCAGGTGGTGACCAGAACCTCGGGATCCGAGACGAACTCGACCGATGGAGCGCACATCGAGTCGAGTTTTCCCATGACGCGATTGCCGCCCTTGAAATAATTCAGGTTCAGAACCCACTCATGTCCCTTGCCGCGAAGAGTCTCGACGAAGCCCTTCGGAGTTGATGGGCAGATGCACCGTCGTTCGCGTGCGGCTCACCAGCATCACCTGCCCGGTGCTGCGGCGCACAATGCGAAGACAATGTCGGGCTGCGCGTACGACTTCACCTCATCCGTCGTAACCCAGGCTGAAGCGGTCGCTGGGCTCGGTACGCTGCCCGCTGAGGCTTAGTACCCAGCGGCTCGCGCGAATCGGTAGCAACCAGATCCTGCGCCGGATCCATCTCCAGCCACAAGCAACGGTCCCTGAAACTGCAACGACGGCTTCAGTTCCAGCGACGCATCGCCAAGCTGCAACTCGTTCTGATTCCGCAGAAGAAAATGACCATCATTCAGCATCCACAGTAACGGCCTCGGTCGTGCACCGTCCACAGGGCCTCGGCATTTACCGTGCCGGTGGGAAGCTCAAGTACGACTGCGCGAATCTGGCGTTCATTGCCCGCTGCCGGATTGTCTTCCCGGCGGATCAGTCCCGGCGCGTGAAACGTGAACAGCAGATGATCTTCATCCAGAAAATCCAGCGAAACGAGACTCTCGCGCTGGCCCTGATAAATGGCGCCCGGGGCGAAGAACCCCAGTGGCTCAACGGGAATGGTGAATGCGGCCGGCTGCGATGCGGGTGTTCCGGTTTCGCTGGTTCGGCGGAAGACGCGTCCTTCGCATCCTTGGGATGGTGTCCGAAGAGTTGCGCCGGCGCTGCCGAATTTGATAATACCACAGCGATTGCCAGAACCCTGCCTAGGTGCGCATAAGCGCGCACCAACCAAACCCAAAAAACTCTTCACCATCTCTCTATTTATTCTCGCCGATTCCCACGGTTTGAACGCATGAGATCGTCGATTTCTTGCATGGCGGATGCCCGTCGGTTACACGAACGCCCATTGCGTTCAACCAGCAGTGCGGTGCACACAATGGGCGCTCTGCAGTGCAGACTCTTGCCGCTATTTTCTTACACCACCGCCGGAGGCAGGAGCCGAGGGAGCCGGACTCGCGCTGACGCGGCCACTGTCGACCGGCCCTCCGCCGCCGATCCCATCCGCTGCTGTTCGAGGCGCCGTACTCGATGATCCCTGGGAGGAGCGACGCCGAAGTCGGCGGCGGGCTACCCGCGATGAATCGATTTCCCCATCGTCTCCGACGATCGTCAATCGCGCCGTCAGCCCGTTGCCTGTCGGAACGCTCGGTAAATATCGGCATCGTCGCTGCGCCCTTGCTGATCGATTCGTTCGAAAACTTGCGCAAATCTCCAAGCGTTCCCCGCGGCACACCCAATCCCGCCGAGTCCTTTCGGAATACAAAAGACGTGGATGACGCGATCTCAGACCCTGTCAGCGGCTTTGTATTGACCGCAATCACCGTAGGCCCATGCGGAGCCGGCGGAAGGGTCGGCTGATGCGGAATTCTGACCGAATCCCGCCGTTGCCGCCGACGGTATTCTGCACTGCTCGGCAGCATCGCCGTCGGCACGTTATTCAGGCCATTCCATCCACCGCCGCCCGGCATCCATCCCCAGCCGACGTTATTGCAGTAAGCCCATGAGCCGGAGTGATACGGAGTCCACGCCCATGGATACGGAGAGACCCAGGAGTAGCCCGCGCCCTGATACTACGCCCACGAACCGTTCGAATAAGGATCCCAGGCCGCGCTGGCAAAGTATGGCCGCCACATCGATCCGCATCCGCCCCCGGCGTTCACGAAGCTTCCGTAATAGGCATGTCGTTCGGGCCATAGGCATATGGCGAATTCAACGCGCGCAACGCACGCACATTCGAGTGATATGAAGCCGCATTGTGATCCCACGCATCGAACGGCGTCGGCTCAATATCCTTGGCAATCGTCGGCTCATTCTGATCGAACATTCAAATGTTGCCGTTTTCTTTTTGGGGATATTCACCGACCGTTCTCGCCACTCACGTGAACCGCGCCGTCCAGCACGGCGAGTTTCGCCTCGGTATCCTGCCAGCTTCAGCCGGACGTGCGTCGCCGGGTCAAGTTCAGCTCTTGCGGTCGCCAAAGATCAACTACAAACTTGTTCACAGGCGCTTTTCCGCTCTGCGGTTTCACCAGGCTGATATACGCGCTGCCCCTTGACGATATGAACGGAGGAGATGGTCGCGCCGCTGGCATCGCGCTCCAGTTTCGGAAACTCTACCAGCGAGTTTGGCGCCAGCCGCAGCGAACTGTTGTCTTCAAACTCCATCTCGGCAATGCCCACCCCGGTCTGGAGTTGGTTCCGCTCAATGATAGGCAGGTTGGCAATCGCCGGCTCAAAACCGCGCAGTTGCTGCGATCGATTCTGAACGCTGCCTCGCACCTGGCTCAGGCGCACAATACGTACTTTGGAAACGCCGGATCGGTCGCCATTTGCAGTGGTTACGTCGTTCGCCTGCGCATGCAGCACGGAAGCCAGCAGCAGCAGCGGTAGGAATGTCATGGCCTTGGAAAGAATGGGTCTTTCTCATGTTCGCATCCTCTTTTTGGTTGGCGAACGTTGATGAAAAACGCCTTGGAAGTGGCAGCACCGGCCAAGGCGCACCGTGCCAATGATGCTAGCACGATCTTGGACGGTCTGACGACACATCAAAGTTCGCGTGACAATGGAATGACATTCCCAATTTCGAACGTACGAATCCGGGCAGGGTGGAGTCGCGGCCGCAAAAGATATCCCCAGAAAAGCGGTTTTCCCTCTTCGACAAATAATCACTTCCCATCAGGTGCAACCGATCATGTGTGTCGAGTTCCCGCTGTGCGACAGTAAAAGCAGGCATGGCCGAAAACATAACATTGAGCCCGCGCACCGCCTTCCTTGGCTATGGCGCATGCGCGGTCGCCGGATGCCTCTGGGGCACCGGCTTCTACTTCGGCCGCCTCGCGCTCAATGAGATGAGCGTCGAACACATGGTGCTCTATCGGTTCCTCTTCGCCTGCGTCGGCCTTCTACCCGTGGCGCTTCTGAACCGCGTGCGTTTCACCGCCAGTGAAATCCGCATCATTCTCGTCTCCGTCCGCCTTCGGCATTCCCATCCAGTTCCTTATCCAGTTTCACGGCCTCGCGCACACCACCGTAAGCCACGCTTCACTCATGGTCGGATCCATGCCGGTCCTGCTTGGAGTTGCCGCTGCCCTGTTTGCCGGCGAACGTCTCGACGGCATCGGCTGGGCTGCACTGGTCGCCTCCACCATCGGCGCAGCTTTGATTGTTCTCGGCGGACATCGCGGCCCGGCAGCGCAGGGCGAACCGACTTTGTACGGCGACCTGCTGGTGGTCCTGTCGCTCTGCACCGCGCTCTTGTGGATTCTGCTGAGCAAGAGACTCATGCGGTCGCACAGCCCGATGGTGGTCACCGCCTACAGCATCCTGGCCGGAACCGTGATGCTGGCGGTCTGGGTCCTCGGCCCCATGCTCCTCAACCCATGGCGCGTCGACAAAGTTGCGCCACCACCCTTCGCCCACGTCAGCGTCACCGCATGGGTGGCGCTGGCCATCAGCGGCCTCGCCTGCACCGCAACCACAACCTTCCTTTGGAACTGGGGCATCCACCACGTCCCCGCTTCGCGCGCCGGCGTCTTCCTCAACATCGAACCGGCACTTGGCTCCTACCTCGGCGTCAAGCTGCTCGGCGAACACCTCGGCCCCTACGCATGGTTCGGCGGCGCACTCATCCTCGTGCGCCGCCATCATTTTGACCACCCGCAGCCATGAACCCCAGCCCGACGTGATTCTGGAGTAAGAAACACCAGGGTAATGCGCCGGAAGTCACATAACGGATGAACCCAAAGGCCCATAGCCTGTCCACCATTAGCGCCATTGAGACTTCCAGACCCCGGCTAGACTTGCCCTTGGTTGTGGAGGACGTCAATGACCCTGTTGACATGGAGTCACGAGTGCCTCGTCGGCGTACAAGCCATGGACGATCAGCACGGCATCCTGATGGACACGCTGAATGAACTCCGCGTCATGCTGCTTCACGGGAGCGACCGCCGTGCATCAGCCTAGCAACTCGAACACCTCATTGAATTCACCCAGATGCATTTCAGAGCGAAGAACAACTGCTGCAGCGGCAAGGCTTCCCCGGCTTCAAGGAACACCGCGACTGCGCACATGCACCTGCTTGCAAGACTCTACTGCCGCTCTCGAACAAGTCAACCACGATGAATCTCTCCACTTCCGCTCGCTGCTCGAGTTCCTGCCCTCCTGGTACATGGAGCATGTGGAGCAACTCGATCAGCCTTACGGCGTTTGGCTGAACGAGCGCGGCGTCTATTAATCTGTTCATCCTCCGCCCGCAAATTAGGAGCCACTTCAACGCCGAAGCGCGATCTCACCTTCAACCACCTCTGCGCCGATATCTTGATTGTCAGGCTATTTGGCAGGAGAGAAACCGGAATGGCGCTTTTGACTTGCGAATAAGACATATTCAGTGGGCATTCAAGTCCATTGACGATCAACATTCATCTTTATTTGACGCCCTGAACGAGTTGCATGCAGCCATGCTCAAGGGGCAGGCCAAATGCACGTGACCGGCCGCCTGCTGCAGGATCTGCTCGCATACACCCGGAGCCACTTCGCCGCCGAAGAGTTGATGCTCGACAAAGGCGAGATATCCCGGATATCGCCAAGCACCATCGCATGAAGCATCAAAAACTGACCGCCCAAGTCGCCGACTTACGCCGAACGCTTCAAGCGCGGAGAGGCCGCGCTCAGCGTGCACCTCATCAACTTCCTTCGCGACTGGCTCACGCAATCACATCCTGCGCGAAGATCGCGCCTACAGTGCATGGCTCTCGCAAGCGGGCGTGCGCTGTAGAACTCAAAGCCTCAACTCGGCCTGATGCACCGACTGTCTGAATGGTAGTCTAAATTGCAACTTTTCGTCTAGACTTCGAACGACAACTGCGCCGAAGCCCACGGCGAAAGCGACGCTTTCGGCTCCGACGCCAGGTCGTACACCAGTCGCTCCAGCACCAGCCGCTTGTCCGGCGGCGACGAGCGCAATTCCAGATCGGCGCGCGCAATCAATCGAATCGCCCGCGTCAATTCACGCCGGCTCTTGTAGCGCCGCGCCTGTCGAATCAGGTCGTCCGCCGCGAACGGCGGCATCCGAAATCCCTGCCACAGCGCCTGCCAGATCGCGCGAGAGTCTCGCACGTTCTTCTCAACGATGACCAGCATCTGCCGGAACGTGCGCGCCAGCATGTAAAGATGGCCAATCGCGGCATCCTCGCCCGCATCCGAGCTGTTCAGCAGCCCGTGCAGCAACGCCAGCGCCCGCGCCGTATTGCGCGAACTGATGGCATCGGTCAGCTCGTAGAGCGAGCGCTGCTTGGCAGCCAACACCATCGTCTCCACGTCGCCCAGCGTGATGCGTCCGCGGCCAGACGTGTACAGCAGCAGCTTCTCCAGCTCCGACGCAATCAGCATCATGTCCGCGCCCAGCGCATCCACCAGTTCGCGCGCCGCGTCCGGCTCCAGCTTCGTCTCAGCGGCCTGCGCCGTCGCCACCGCCCAGCGCATCGCATCTTCTTCGCCCACCCGCGCCAGCTCGACCATGCCGCAGTGTTCGCCCAGCGTTTCAGTCAGCCGCTCGAAGCGATTCTTGTCGTCCATTCCATGCGCCGCGTATCCGTAGGGATGCGCAGAAAATCGGCAACAAAGATCAGCAGCGCCTGCGGATTGGGCGACTTGAAATACCGGTCCAGCGCGGCAAATTCGTCTTTCTTTGCACCCCGCGTATAGAGCTGCCGCACATTGCGCACAAAAATCACCTGAAACGGAGCCATCAGCGACGGCGTCTGCGCGCGATCGAGCACATCAAAAATTGGAGTCGAACCCAGGTCGAGATCAGAAAGGCAGAAGTCCTTCAGGTCCGGCGGCACAAAGGCCTTCAGAACAGCCTCGCGGCATCGATCCAGCAGAAAAATCTCGTCGCCAGCAAGCACGTAGCCCGGTCTCAGCGATCCCTTGCCGGCCGCCGCAGCCTCAACCTCTGCTAACAAATCGCCCGACAGCGCTAAAACCCGCACCCCAGCGAGAGCCGGTCATCGCACAAAGCTCCAAGTTGGCCGCAAAGCGAACATGCGTATACAGATTACCAGCGCGACGCGAACAAGAGACTGAGGATTAAAGGACAGAAACCTCAACCGCAACCCCATCCGCAGCGAACCCGTGGTCCGCCGTTTCCTGTTCTCGCCGAAGGTGTTAGTCCAAATTCCCTGGTCCCTGTTCCCTGCTTTTCACATTCCTTCGAGCACATCTGCCACCAGCGCTCGCGCAAAGTCGCGCGACATGCGGTAAACCGCCGCGGGGCTCTCATCCAGAAATGTATGCAAATCCGACGTCGCCTGGTACTGTTTGCGGAAGACGTAGTTCTTGTTCTCGTAAAGCACTTTGCCGTCGCGGTCGGTCAACGTAACCGAAATCACCAGAGTGATCAGATAGCTCGACGACTGTTGCGTCGTGGTGTTGTAGGTCAGCGGCGCCACCGTTTCAGTCAGAACGGTTCCATGCAGAACTACGTCTGGATCACCACCGCTCGCGGGCGTCACGCGCAACCGGGAACGCGCAGCGAACTCGCGAATCACAGCGTCGGTCAGGGCTGTTTCGGTGTGGTACGTCTCGGTACGCGTGGCAAACATCGGCACGGAAAGCGTGTGCGCATCCGGCGGCAGATGTGTCGCCGCCCCGACGGTGTGGTACCCGCAGCCGGAGACCGCGCTCAGCGCCATCGCAACCACTATTCCGATAATCCCGCGAATCATGCTTGCCCCATTGTATCGTCGCGAATCATCGGCGACTTCACACCCACGCCGTCACCAGCATGCCCAGTCCCAGGGGCGATAGCTTCAGTCCATCCGCACGATTGTTGAAATAGAGTTCGTTGAGTCCTGCAGAATCCACTTGTTCGATATGTTTGAATCCGGCTCGGCGAATCTCCGCCCCGAGATCTTCTGGCGTGAAGAATAACTGGAACGGCTCTCCAGCGGCTGCGACCCGTTCAGACAACCTGTCGAACGCGATGCGGCCAATCGGGCTCAGCGTCTGCGGCGCCACCGCGTAATCGAAGCTGATCGCACTCCCGGCAGGCATCTGCGCCACCACGCTCAAAGTAGCGCGAAATGCTTCGAGCGTGAGATAAGGCACGACACCCAGCCAACTGAAAAACGCAGCCTTATGGGGATCCAATCCTCCCTCCGCCAACCCATCAGCAAGCGTCGTGGTGCTCAAAATCCAGCGCCACAAACACCAGATTTGCCGGCAACGCAATCGCAGCCTCCTCCAGCATTGAACGCTTCCATGCCTGTGTAGCGGGAAAGTCCACTTCAAATACCTGCAACGCGGAAAACGGATTGCGATAGGCGAAGGTGTCGAGCCCTGCCCCGAGCACCACGTATTGCGCCACGCCGTTGGCGACGGCTTCAGCCAGCCGATCCTCGGCATAACGGCTGCGCGCCGCCATGAACCCGCGAAAGTCCCTCCCAACCGGGTGCATCGCGCGTTCCATCAGCCGCGGATGTCCATCGCCAACCAACCGCGTCGCAATGGGGTCATCCAGCACCGGAGGCTTGTCGATCAACTGGTGCGCAGCGCGTCGAATCGCCACACCCAGAGCAGTCTTGCTGGCCCGACCAGTCTCCATGAAATCCAGTCTAGATGACCAGCAACGGAGCCGCGACGCATACCATAATGCTATGACCTGGATTGGATGGGCGCTTCTATCAGCGTTGTTTGCCGCCGCCACGGCCCTGTTGGCGAAGGTAGGCGTCGCGCACGTGGACTCGAACCTCGCCACCGCGATACGCACCACTGTCGTCCTGGTGTTCGCATGGGCCATCGCTCTAGCCCTCGGAAAGCACAATGAGATTCGCCTGCTCGATCGGCGCACAATTCTTTTTCTGGTTCTGTCGGGAATGGCGACTGGTCTGTCGTGGCTCTGCTACTTCCGCGCCTTGCAGCTTGGACCGGCCTCACGCGTTGCCCCACTCGACAAGCTCAGCGTGCCGCTCGTGATGGTGTTCGCCTGGCTGCTGCTGGGGGAAAAGCTGACCGTACCTACTGTCGCGGGGGGCCTGCTCATCACGGCAGGCGCTGTTGTCATGGTGCTCGGATAACCCGGCAGGCGCGCGCCTTCTTATACTGGTGGTAGAACTTCATCGCAACGACCGGAAGAGTCCCACTTGGCTTCAGAAAATCAAAACGGGGCAGCGACACCGCCAAGCCGCATCATTCTCACCGGCTTCATGGGCTCGGGCAAATCCACGGTCGGTCCGCTCATTGCTGCGCGTTTGGGCTGGCAATTCGTCGACGTGGACGACGTGATCGAAGCAGAGGCCGGAGTTGCCATCGCCGATATCTTTGCGGTCCACGGCGAGAGCGCATTTCGCGACCGCGAGCATGCGACGATTTCCCGCCTTTCGACTGGAGAAAGGCTGGTTCTCGCCCTTGGCGGAGGCGCCATTGAGCGAGAAGACACGCGCGCGCTCCTGCTCAACACTCCCGGTAATCTGCTGGTGCACCTTGAAGTGGAACTCAACACCACGCTGGTCCGTTGCAGGGGAACCGAGAACACGCGGCCCGTTCTTGCCGACCACGCTAACCTTGCCGCGCGCTATCAACGGCGCCTGCCGCTCTATCGCATGGCGCATGTTACGGTCCACGCTGACCGCCTGAAGCCGGACGAGGTTGGAGACGCCATCTTGCGAGCCGCGGGAGTTCACGGAAGCACCGAATGATCGCAACTACCTCTCTGGTCGCGCCTGACCGCTGAGATCGTAGAAGTGGCCCGAAAATACCGTCAAGTAGTTTGATTTGCCTGGGGATAACCGGCAACCACGTCCCTCTTGATATCATCAACACAGGTGTCCGCGCGTTTCCGCCGCACCCACCGAGGTCCCTTTCCACCCTATGACTCCTGTTTCCCAGGCTGCCACCTCCCCGGATTTCGCTGCGCAAGACGCACGCCTTTCGGCTGAGCCGGTCCCTGCTCATTCAGGGCATCAGATTCATGCTCCGAGCCCGGGCACCACGGCCACGCTGATCAATGATCTGCGGGAGTTATTCAAGGTACGCGTCACCGGGATGGTCGTGGTCACGGGCTGGGCCGGGTTTTACCTGGGATCGATGCAGTCGGGAATCTCCAGCGTGCAGCGCGGCCTGCTCGACACGCTCATCGGAATCGGCCTGGTCTCCGCCGG
Source organism: uncultured Acidobacteriaceae bacterium (assembly GCA_963769345.1). Taxonomy (GTDB): domain Bacteria; phylum Acidobacteriota; class Terriglobia; order Terriglobales; family Acidobacteriaceae; genus Telmatobacter. Next base: position 2,030,231 of record CAVYLL010000008.1, on the reverse strand, counting down.
AGCCAGCGCACTAAACCAGGCGCTCGAGCGCACCAGCGACGCCAAGATGAAGCGCACCGCCGACCGGCCCATTGCCGCGGGCCGCATCTCGCTCGTGCAGGGCATCGTGGCCGGCATGGGCGCCCTCGCGCTGGGCGGATGGTGGCTGCTTCTGCACACCAATCTGCTCACGGTGTCCCTCGCGCTCCTCACGGCGTTTTCGTACGTGGCGATCTATACGCCTCTCAAACGCGTCACTTCTCTTGCCACATTCATCGGCGCATTTCCCGGAGCCATGGGCCCCCTGCTGGGTTGGACCGCTGCCCGCGGCCGCATTGAGTGGCCTGCCGTCGCTCTCTTCGCCATTCTTTTCGTCTGGCAGTTTCCGCATTTCATGGCCATCGCGTGGCTCTATCGCGAAGACTATGCACGGGCCGGAATCCGCATGCTCCCCGTCGTGCAGCCCGATGGATGGTCCACTTTTGTCGAGGCACTGTTCTACGCCATCGTCATGATTCCGGTCAGCCTCCTCCCATGGCGGCTCGGCATGGCGGGCACGGTTTACGCGTTCCCCGCGACGGCGCTTGGACTGTTCTATCTCGCCTACACCATCCGCTTTAGCCGCATCCTGCGCGCCACCAGCGAAACCGAAAGCCGCATGGTGGCTCGCGATCTGCTCAAGGTAAGCGTCATCTACCTGCCCTTGCTGCTCACCACGTTGATGGTTTGCGCCATAGCCAAACACTGAGGAAAGAATGGGCGCCACGGCAACCACATCGCAACCTAGCGCGAATACGCGACGCGCCATCGCTGCCATCGTCGCCATCAGTGCAGCCGCATCGCTGTTTTTGTTCTGGCTGATCTACAAACATCCAGCTGCCGACATCTCCAGTACAAAATTGCCGTTTCTTCCTGCGCTCAATGCCGTCCTCAACGGCCTCAGCGCAACAGCGCTTCTCGTGGGCTACACTTTCATCCGTGCGCGCAAGATCTCGGCACACCGCGCGTCCATGATCACGGCGTTTGTCTTCTCGACACTCTTTTTGGTTAGCTATATCCTGCATCACTACCTGCACGGCGATGTGCACTACCCCCGCTATGCGGCTTTGCGCTCGGTGTACATGCCCCTGCTGGCAAGCCACATTGTTCTCGCTGTAATTGCGTTGCCGCTGGTGCTGGTGACGTTTTTCTTTTCGCTCACGGGCCGTTTTCCGCAGCATCGAAAGGTAGCGCGCTGGACATTTCCTCTCTGGCTCTATGTTTCGGTCACTGGCGTGATCACGTACGTGATGCTGCGCCTCGCGCAGGGATCGTGAGCAGCATGCCCGTGAGCGAACGCATCTCCGAATCGGCAAAACGCACAGACTCACCCAACGACGGCACGCGCCAGCTTTTGCAATGGGGCTCGGCCATGGTGGGCGCGGGAGTGCTGGCCGCAATTCTGCTGCAGACACTCCTCGGCGGATTCGGGCCGACCGGCGCGAGCACCAACACCGGATGGTTCGCCCTGATCATCGCGCTTATGTGCATCCCTTTCGGCGGCTTGCTGCTTACCCTCGGCGTTGCCAAGTGGATCCGGAACCGGCGCCTCCGGCAGTCAAGCACACTTCGCAACTGACGCGATCTTGTCAGGAGGCCAGGTCGAATTTATCGGCTTATGCGCCGACGTGCGAGATCGAAGCTGGATGCAATTCCGGGCTTCCTCCTGGCCGTTTAACTGTTCAGCATGTCATGCCCTGCATCTAATGATTCATGCTCTGCCGAAGGTCGACGAGAATCTGATCAGCGGCGTCCAGGTGGATGAACAGGCCCGCACGTGGGTATTCATAGTCAAGAACTATGAAGATTGCGATAGTGAGAATAACCGCAAAGCCCAGTTCGTGCACAAAACTACGGCCCTTCTCCGCGGCGTCGAACCCGGCCAGGAACGAACAGATCAAAGGGAGAATGCCGAGAAGCACGAGCACGGCTCCCGGCGGATGCATCTGCAGCGCCACCATCCGATTCGTCGTGATGTCGATCATTGCGTTCAGTGATGACAGAACCAGAGTGTTCGTGGGATTCACGCCCACTTCTCTGCAGCCAACGATGCCCTGAGACCAAATGTCCCGTTGCAACGCCTCGGTTCGGGCCATCTCGGCTGCAGCGGCCTTGCGATCTCCAATTGTTCGATAAAAGGCGAGTCTGGAGTCCAAATACTGGCGAAAGCTGTCGCGCATCTTCTCCTGCCTGGGCTCAGGCAGCAGGTCGATTCGGAGATAGGCAGTTTCGATGGCGTTTGTCTCGGAGACAATCAACTGCCGCTTCGTTTCGAACCGCGTTGCCGCACCGGCGAATGAGAATGCAATCAAAAGCCCCATCAAGGCGAAGACAGCGCCCGACAATGGGGTGAATGCCTTTCCTGCGCCACCTGCGCGCTTCCCGAACCGGATGCCAATCTCCAGAAAGGCGAGCATTCCGGCAAACAGCAGAACAACAGTCAGGACGATATCGAATGTAGTCATTTGATCGATCCGCAGGGCTTCTCAAATGACTTGCCCTTTCAGCAGTAGTAACAGCTTTCGGATCAGAGGCACACTGTTAAAAGCGACAGTGTGCGAGGCAGAAAATTCAAGCGGGCCGGAGGCGAGATGTTACGGAATTTCAATAAACGGCTCTCGGGTATTGTCAGGCGAAATCCTGTGCCATACGCGCCTGAAGGAAACTTGTACAATTACCAGTTTCCTTCAAGGTTTACGGGGTGTACCGTGGTTCCTGCTCAGGCCCTAAGTGCAAGCTCAAGTCAACGTGATGCCAGAAAAGTCCAAAGCACCACAAAGAAAACGCAGCCTTCTGCTCCCAGAGACGGTATCGGGGCTGACAATTCCACTCCTTATGGGCTTGAGCCCATCTGAGACTGCAAGCGTATTGGATCGCGGTCAAATCCTGCGGGTAGCGAGGAAAGCTCGCTTGTGCACTGCAGGCGACAGAGCAGAACAACTCTTCGTAGTGCTGACAGGACGAGTGAAATACAGTCGACTGACAGCCGACGGGGACGAGATCGTTCTTGACTTGTTCACGCCGGGTGAATGCTTCGGTTTCGCTAGTCTTCTGCGGGACCCATTGAATTATTTGGGCACCGCTGAAGCAATGCTTGAGACCGAGTTGATCGCCTGGGATCATCGCGCGGCATCTCAACTTTCCGATCGCTATCCACTAATCAGGATGAATGCGCTGAGCGGCGCTCTTCGGCTCCTGGGGAAATTGTCGGACAGACACTGCAGCCTTTTCGAAGGGGTCGCGAGTCATCGCATTGCACGGGCTCTCATCGACGTTGGACGTCGAAGCGGCGGGATCCATCCGGAAGGAATCGATGTTCACATCACGAACGAACAGCTGGGGTCCCTGGCGGATGTGAGCCGGTTCACTGCGAGCCGCGTACTGAGCAACTGGAACAAGGCGGGCGTGATCACCAAGGAACGTGAGACAGTCCGCATCCACTCTCCTGAGGCCCTTCTTGCCAGCTGAGCCTGCTCTGGAAGCCAATCCTCTCAGTGCGCCACCGCAACGACGGTTGGTACGCAGGACATCTAATCTGAATCGATGTCATCCGCGGAAAAGAGATAGTGGAAAGCCCCAAGTTCAGTCCTGCCATTGTACGCATTCTTCTAGTAGACGATTTCGAGCCCTTCCGGACATTCGTTCGATCGCTCATTAAACCACGACCCGAATGGCTGATTGTTGGCGAAGCTTCCGACGGATTAGAGGCAGTGCAAAAGGCCGAGGAACTTCAGCCCGATCTTATTCTGCTGGATATTGGACTCCCCAATCTATCCGGAATCGAAGCCGCTCGACGAATCCGCGTGCTCTCCCCGGAATCCAAGATCCTCTTCGTAAGCCAACACTCCTCTTCCGATGTGGCGAGAGAAGCCTTCAATCTTGGAGCGGCTGGTTACGTGGTCAAAGCGCATGCTGGAAGCGAACTGTTGGCCGCTGTGGAGGCGGTGCTTCAGAGGAATCAGTTTTTCAGCTGAGGTTAACCGGGCCACAATTTCACGAGACGCAATGGATTAGTAGTTCCGCCCGCACACGCTACGCCTCACCACGTTCTGTGGTGCCTTCCCCGCCCCATTCTCGGGCGAAGTTTCTGACGAAGCCATCGTTGAGGAAATCTCGCTGACTCACCGCGACCGTTAAGACGCACGGATCCTGTTCGCGACCAGAACTATGCCGCGCGCGCCTATGCTCGCGTACCCGGTGCCAGTCATCTCAACGATGACGCGGCAGGAGAAAACTAGCATTTTTCCTAGTTTCCATGGACGAGCAGCTCGTCCTACGATTCGTTCGTAGTGTTGTATCTCAATCGTCAATCGAATTCGGCACGTGGCGCGAGCTCTTCAACTGCAATGAAGTGGAAGCGTGAGTGGCGCGGGATGGGAGCTCCTACGTCTGCGAAATGAAAACCGGCCTGGTAAGCAAGCCTGCCCAACGAAGAAAACCTCGCAAACTCAAGGCCTTGAATAGGTAGACAGCTTCGCGCTAAGGCAATCGAAGGAGCAATTATGGATATCGCAACCATTGACTTAGTCGCCGCGGGAGCAGCCCGTCCAGATGCAGAGGGCGTACTTTCCAGCGAGGAACTTCGCAAAATCGATGCCTACTGGCGAGCCTGTAACTACCTGGCAGCCGGAATGATTTACCTGCGCGATAACCCCTTGCTTCGCGAACCTTTGAAGCAGGAAGACATCAAGAACCGTCTTCTGGGCCACTGGGGCTCCAGTCCGGGCTTAAGCTTCACCTACATTCATCTTAACCGGCTGATCAAGAAATACGGCTTGGACGCCATTTTCCTGGCTGGCCCGGGCCATGGCGCACCCGGGGTGCTAGGCCCGGTCTATCTCGAAGGAACCTACTCTGAGATTTTCCCGAACAAAAGTGAAGACATCGCCGGGATGAAAACATTCTTCAAAGAGTTCTCATTCCCAGGTGGTATAGGAAGCCACTGTACACCGGAAACTCCTGGGTCGATTCACGAAGGCGGAGAGCTCGGCTACAGCATCTCCCATGCTTTCGGAGCGGCTTTTGACAATCCGGATCTGCTGGTTGCAGTCGTGGTGGGCGATGGCGAAGCCGAGACGGGAGCGTTGGCCACTTCGTGGCATTCCAACAAGTTTCTGAATCCAATTCGCGACGGTGCTGTCCTGCCGATTCTGAATCTGAACGGCTACAAGATCAACAACCCCACGCTCCTGGCGCGTATTTCTCATGAAGAATTGGAGGACCTCTTCAAGGGCTACGGATGGACGCCCTACTTCGTGGAAGGTTCAGACCCCGAAACGATGCACCAGAAGATGGCCGCGACACTCGAGGAATGCGTTCTAAAGATTCGCAGCATTCAAGCCGAGGCCCGTAGCAGCGGCGAGCCCAGGCGGGCACGGTGGCCGATGATCGTGCTGCGCAGCCCCAAGGGATGGACGGGGCCGAAGGAAGTGGACGGACATAAAATCGAAAACTACTGGCGGTCCCACCAGGTTCCCCTTGCAGGGATTCGCGAGAAACCGGCGCACTTGAAACTCCTTGAGGAGTGGCTGCGGTCCTACCGGCCTGAAGAATTGTTCGATACAACGGGTCGTCTGATTCCCGAATTAAGAGCGTTGGCGCCAACGGGATTGCAACGCATGAGCGCCAATCCCCATGCCAACGGAGGCCTGGTGCGCAAGGCGCTGCGCCTTCCGGACTTCCGCGACTACGCGATCGAAGTGAATCAGCCCGGGCAGATCACGGCCGAGAATACGCGCCCTCTGGGCCGATTCCTGCGCGATATTATGCGCCAGAACCCAACCAATTTTCGCGTCTTTGGTCCTGACGAGAATACTTCGAACAAGCTCGATGCGATCTACGAAGTCAGCAAGAAACTATGGCTGGCTGATTATCTACCCGAAGACGCTGACGGCGGCGAATTATCCCCCGACGGCCGGGTGCTCGAAATGCTTTCGGAACACACACTCGAGGGCTGGCTCGAAGGCTATCTGCTCACAGGTAGACATGGCTTCTTCTCCACGTACGAAGCTTTTGTACATGTAATCGACTCGATGTTTAACATGCACGCTAAATGGCTCGCCTCGTCGCGCGAGCAAAGTTGGCGTGCGCCAATTTCTTCGCTCAATCTGCTGATTACTTCGACTGTATGGAGACAGGACCACAACGGCTTTACGCACCAGGATCCCGGTTTTCTTGACTTGGTTGTCAACAAGAGTCCTGACGTTTGCCGGATCTATCTGCCTCCCGATGTGAACACCCTGCTCAGCGTTGCAGATCACTGCCTGAAGAGTACCGGGTACATCAACGTGATCGTCTCGGATAAGCAGAAGCATCTGCAATACATGTCGATGGAAGAAGCCATCGTGCATTGCACCAAGGGACTTGGGATTTGGAGAAAAGCCAGCAATGACGAAGGGACGGAACCCGATGTGGTCATGGCATGTGCGGGTGACATTCCAACGAAGGAAGCTTTGGCTGCGGTAGTGATGCTGCGCCAATACTTTCCCCACCTTAAGATCCGCTTTGTCAACGTGGTTGATCTGTACAGGCTGGTTCCCTGCACCGAACACCCGCATGGTCTTTCTGACGCAGACTTCGACAGCCTCTTCACCAAAGACAAACCCATCATCTTCAACTTCCACGGATATCCCTGGTTGATTCACCGTTTGACATACCGGCGAACCAACCACAACAACCTGCACGTGAGGGGATACAAGGAAAAAGGAAACATCAACACACCGCTCGACCTGGCAATCAAGAATCAGATCGACCGCTTCAGCCTGGCTATCGATGTCATTGATCGCGTGCCTTCACTCCAGGTTGCAGGTGCTCACGCCAAAGAGATGCTCCGCAACATGCAGATCGGCTGCATTGACTACGCTTACGAGCACGGCATAGACAGGCCAGAGATTGATCAATGGACTTGGCCGGGATAAACCGCGGGAGGATTCCCCGGAAACTCGATTCTCGCCTTAAAGCCAAACGGATCAGACAGGAAAGGAACAACTCCAATGAGCCATCATACGGTCGAAGAGAGAAACGACGTCGCCGCTTCCGCACCAGTAACAGCGCAGGCTCTTGAAGCCATGAGGAACCAGTACGGCTGCGGAGCGGTTCAATTCTCTGGTGGAGAGGGCGCTCTCTACGACCGTCACCTTATCTTCGACAACATCCTCGCTCCTGCCGATACGGACACGCGGACGCGATTTGAAGCATTCGCGCGTTCGATCCGCGACATCCTGTCCCAACGTTGGGTGAAAACCGAAGAGACATACAAACGCGAGAATCCGAAACACATCTATTACCTCTCGATGGAATTCCTGATAGGCCGCTCGCTCGCCAATAACGTGACGAACTTGCTGCTTGGAAACATCGCACAGCAAGCAGTACGGCAAAAGGGGATCGACTTTCTGCCACTCCTGGAGCAGGAACCGGACGCCGGGCTAGGGAACGGAGGACTGGGTCGCCTGGCCGCTTGTTTCCTCGATTCAATGGCGACCCTGCAACTGCCCGCAATGGGCTATGGCTTGCGTTATGAATACGGCATCTTCAAGCAAACCATTCAAAACGGATTCCAGCTCGAACAACCGGACAATTGGCTGCGGCGCGCAGACCCATGGGAAGTGGTCCGTCTTAACGAGACCGTGGAAATCAAGCTGAACTGCTCATTCGAGTTGCATGGCGGGAGGCTGCATGCGCTGCCGGGGCAGCCGTCCAGTCTGATCGGTGTTCCATATGATCGCCCAATCGTGGGCTATGGCGGCAAGACCATCAACACGCTGCGCTTGTGGGCCGCGACAGCACCCGACTACTTCGACTTCAAGAAATTCAGCGGCGGCGATTTTGTGGCTGCACTGGCTGAGAGCCTCACCGCCGAATCCATCACCCGCGTCCTCTACCCGGATGATTCAACCGCCAGAGGACAGGCATTGCGCTTCTTGCAGGAGTACTTTCTCGTCGCGGCATCGCTCGCGGACTTGGTGCGCCGCTTCCGGGGCAGCAACGACGGCTGGAACTCGTTTCCTGAAAAGGTCGCAATTCAACTGAATGACACGCATCCATCGCTTGCAGTTCCTGAGCTAATGCGTATCCTGCTCGACGAAGCACATCTTGGGTGGGAACAGGCCTGGGATATCGCGCAACGCACGCTCGCGTATACGAACCACACACTTCTTCCGGAAGCGCTGGAAAAATGGCCGCTACCCTGGTTTGAGATGATGTTGCCGCGCCATCTGGAAATCATCTACGAAATCAACCGCAGCATGCTCGATTCCGTTCGCGAGCGCTTTCCCGGCGACGAAGGCCGCGTCGTGCGGATGAGCCTTGTCGAGGAAGGCGCGCCGGAAAAAATTCGCATGGCAAACCTGGCAATCGTGGGATCGCACAGCACCAACGGCGTAGCCGCGATTCACTCGCGGTTGCTGCGCACCATGACGGTCAAAGACTTCTCCGAGATGTTTCCGGAGCGCTTCAACAACAAGACGAACGGCGTGACCCCGCGGCGTTGGCTGCTCCTGGCTAATCCAGCTCTTGCCAAGGTAATCACCGATGCCATCGGCGACCGCTGGATCAGCGACCTGAGCGAACTGAGCAAGCTCAAGCCTCTGGCGGACGACAAGGGTTTCCTAAATAATTTCAGCCGCGCCAAACATCGAGGCTAAGGCGAGTTTCGCCGACTGGCTCAAGTCCACCACCGGCCTGGTCATCGATCCGGACACCATCTTCGACAGCCAGGTCAAACGCATCCATGAGTACAAGCGGCAGTTGCTCAATGCGCTGCGAATTGTGGTTCTTTATAACCGGCTTCGCGAGAATCCCGAACCTTGCGATGCCGCCGCGGACGTTCTTCTTTGCCGGCAAGGCAGCACCGGCATATGTTCTGGCCAAGTTGATCGTGAAGTTCATCAACAATCTGGCCGAGACGATCGATAACGATCCCATCGTGCGTGGCCGGCTAAAAGTTTTGTTCCTGCCCGATTACAACGTTTCCCAGGCCGAGCATCTGATTCCTGCCACCGATGTTTCGAACCAGATCTCCACGGCCGGATACGAAGCCAGCGGCACAAGCAACATGAAGTTCATGATGAATGGTGCACTGACCATTGGCACTCGCGACGGAGCCACGATCGAGATGGCGGAAGAAGCAGGTGAAAAGAACTTCTTTCTCTTTGGCCTTACGGCTGAGCAAGTGGCTGATAGTCGGGCCTGGTACAACCCTCAATGGCACTATGACAACGAACCCGAAACACGCGCGGCGATTGATCTGATCTCCTCCGACCACTTCAGCCGCAACGAACCCGGCATCTTCGCTCAACTCTGCGACACCCTATTGAAAAACGGCGATCACTACATGCACCTGGCGGATCTCAGGTCCTATCTGGATGCAGACCAGCGGCTACTCGAGCTTATGCTAGCCCCCGACGCCTGGACGCGCATGGCCATCCTGAATGTCGCGGGTTCGGGTAAGTTCTCTTCCGACCGAACCATCGCGCGAATATGCCGCCGATATCTGGAATGTAAAACCGTGTCCCGTACCATAAAGCGTCCATTGTTACGCAAGCGATGAGTCAGACAGGAACGATCGGCCGCAGTTCACCACTCGGAGCCACGCCAGTTCACGGGTGGCACCAACTTCAGCATCTACTCGCGCGATGCTCCAGGGCGTGGACTTGTTATTTTTTGACCACGAGGACAGCCAACGGCCGGCCCGGATGATCCGTCTGGATCCGTCCACAAACCGTACTTATCACTACTGGCATGTCTTTGTACCAGACGTTCAGCCCGGTCAGATCTATGCGTACCGTGTCGAAGGCCCCGTCGATCCTGCAGAAGGCCTGCGGTTCGATGCGTCGAAACTTCTTCTCGACCCATACGGTCGAAGCGTAGTCGTTCCTGAGAACTACGACCGCGAAGCTGCAAGTCAATGCAGGAGACAATTCTGCAACTGCGATGAAGAACATGGTATTTGATCCCCATGCCTACAATTGGGAAAATGATCGCCCTCTGCGACCACCGTCGTCACGGACCATCATCTATGAGATGCATGTGCGAGGTTTCACTCGACACCCGAGTTCCGGAGTTTCTGGAAGAGAAACGTGGCACTTATGCAGGACTTATCGAAAAGATTCCCTACCTGCGGGAATTAGGCATTACCGCGGTGGAACTTCTTCCCGTATTCCAATTCGACGAACAGGACTGCCCGAGGGGATTCGTTAACTACTGGGGTTATGCGCCGATTTCCTTCTTTTCGCCACACCAGGCATACAGCTCTCAGCGAACCGGATCGGGTCCGGTGGATGAATTTCGCGACATGGTCAAGGCGCTGCACAGGGCCGGCATCGAGATCATTCTCGACGTGGTTTATAACCACACGGCAGAAGGCGACGCTTCGGGCCCGACTCTGAGTTTGAAAGGCATAGACAATTGACTTATTACATTCTCGAGAAGGATCAGTCGAGTTACTCGAACTTCACGGGAACCGGGAACACATTGAATGGGAATCATAGTGTGGTCAGGCGAATGATTCTCGACAGCCTCCGCTACTGGGTCGAAGATATGCACGTTGACGGCTTTCGATTCGATCTGGCGTCGGTTCTTGCCCGCGATTCCTCAGGCCATCCCATGGCAGACCCCCCAGTCCTCTGGGACATTGAATCCGACCCGACGCTGGCCGGCACCAAACTCATTGCCGAAGCCTGGGACGCAGCTGGACTGTACCAGGTGGGCAGTTTCATCGGCGACAGCTGGAAAGAATGGAACGGCAGATTCCGGGATGATATGCGCGGCTTCTTCCGGGGTGAAGAAGGCTCGGTGCAGCGCGTCGCCGACCGGATTGTCGGAAGCCCCGAGATTTATGGACACGAGGAACGCGAAGCCGAGCAGAGCGTGAACTTTGTCACCTGTCATGATGGCTTCACGCTCAACGACCTGGTGTCGTTCAACCAAAAACATAACTGGGAAAACGGCGAAAATAATCGCGACGGCAGCAACGAAATCACAGTTGGAATTGTGGTTTTGAGGGCCCGACGGATGACCCGGCGATTGAAAAGCTGCGAAATCGGCAAGTCAAGAACTTTTTAACTCACGACCGTGCTTGCGCTGGGCGTGCCCATGATCCTGATGGGAGACGAAATGCGGCGAACACAACGCGGCAACAACAACGCCTACTGCCAGGATAACGAAATCAGTTGGCTTGATTGGACGCTGCCGAAAAGCATGCCGATGTGCACCGCTTCGTGAAACTACTGATCCAGCGAAGGCTGCTTGAGAGACCTGGAACACCGAGCGCAGACGCAAGTCGCTGAATCAACTGGTCCACGAAGCCATCAAGTCGTGGCATGGCGATAAAGCTCAACCAACCAGACTGGAGCGCTGATTCGCACAGCCTGGCTTTGAGTGTCGAAGCCGAGAGGGAGAAGCTACTCTTTTACATGATTCTCAATGCCTATTGGGACCCGCTCGACTTCGAACTTCCCGTCAGTCGAGGCGGCGCCTCCGAGGACCTTGGCGTCGATGGATCGATACGAGTCTTGACACGCCTGAGGACATCGTAGAGTGGCAGGATGCCGCACCGGTTTCCACTAGCTCTTACCTTGCTGGACCCCGATCCACGGTTGTTTTGATTGCTCCGCTAGGAGAAGTTTGAGCATTACGCCTTAGCCGCAACCGCCTTCTCGGATGTCTCGCCGCGCTGCCCCTGGCCGGCGGATCGGGCAAACCATGACGCTGCACCGAAAGAAACGGCGACTGTGACAACGGCTGCAATCACCAGCATGACCATGATTTTCTGGTCGCCATTTGTCCGGACGATGACGGCCGCCGCCCCGATGTTTCGCGTGCACATTCCGAGGCTCATTACGGACTTCTGTTCCCGAGGCATTCCGGCAGCAATCAGATATCCGCCAACGGCTAAGCCCGGCACGAACAGAAGCTGAGCGAGGAATGCGCGGCTGCCAATTGCCCCTATAAAACCATGAAAGTTGAGGACCACAACTACCAGGAGAAATGCAACCGTCCCGACTCCGGCGATGGTTTTGACATATTGGTATAGCCGGTCTGCTGCATTTGGCGATCGATATCTCACTCCCAAACCGACAGCCAACGGTAAGAGGATCAGGAACAGCAAATGCCTGGCTATACTCCATGCGCTCGCCGACATGCCTGGAGCAATCAGAGGAACTCCCCAGGGCATCACGACGATTGTTCCCAGGGAAGCCAGTAGCATCACTCCAGCGGCTGCCGCAAGATCCGCTTTGGCGTTCTTCACCACTAACGGCAAGAAGGGAGCGGCGGGGGCCAAGCCGAGCAGCAGCAATCCGATGGCGTATGGGCTCTCCATCGGAACAATGCGCGTCACGACGAACGCCAGCGCAGGACTGAACACGAAGCTTGCAATAAGGGTTGTGAAGACAAATCGGGCATTTTTCAGAGGCGCGATCGCATCCGAGACACGGAGTTGTAACCCCATAGCAAGCAAGTTACCTACCATGAAGATAAACAATGACACCTTGAAGGCGAGTTGGAGAAAGTCTCTCAGCATCGATGCAGCTTGACTCGCCCTGCGCTCCAGCGCCCCGCGCGGATACGCCTGGCTGTCTTCATTGGTCGGCGTCAAAGGGTTGGCTCATGCCATATCCGGTGCGCTTTACAACCAGAATGCGATCACGAGCGCGAACGCCATCAGCATTCTGGTCACTATCCGTATCAATGCCTGGTGTGAAACCGCGCGATCCATATAGAGACTCACAACAAACGTACCGCAGTATTCAGTCTCCTGGGAACTATCAGATTTAACAGTCGTCATGGAGAAATCACGCCGTCTCTGCCGCGAGTTGGAGAGGGGGTGGGTCCGAAGAAATTTCCACGAACTTCGGGCTTCAAACGCCTATGGAACTGCACTTTACTGAGGAATAGGCGCTGTCGGGATAAAAACCCGTCCAGCATGGACGGCGTTTACCGCGACGCAGAGATCCGTACTCATGCGCGATTTGAATACGTAGCCAGAGGCACCCGCATCAAAAGCTGCCCTTATAAACTGCAGTTCCTCGTGAACAGTCAGGAAGATGATCTTTGACAGGCAGTTCTCCTTCCTTAACCGGCGTGTAATTTCAAATCCATTCATTTCTGGCATAGAAATGTCGAGAATCAGCACATCCGGGTTGAGTGTGGCAACTTCACGGATTAATATGCTTGCCTGTTCCAGCAGACCTACAATCTCGAAATCCTTTTGGAGCAATTTCGTTGCGATATCCAGAATCGCCGGATTGTCATCTGCCAAAACCACTCGAAGCCGCTCGCTCACGGTAGACTCCAATGAACCACGGTTGATGAAACCGTGCTCTTGAGTCATTTTCGAAGACGAGGGCGGGGGAGGATACTAGCTAAATTAGTGGTAAGCCCTTGGCAAATCGACAGTCTCCCTACTGCGACACCAAGTGATGCTTGATCGCATACTCGATTAGCGCAGCGTTGCTGCTGATGCCAAGGGACTCCATCATCTTGTACTTATGAAAAGCGACCGTACCGGGCTTGAGCCCAAGTGTATAGGCGATTTCCTTCATCGACTTGCCCTCCGCAAATAACTGGAGGACTTCGCTCTGACGTCCTGATATGCGCTTTTCTTCCTCGAAGACAGCGCGCGACCGAAGAAGGTACTGAACCGTATCTTTGGTGATGAGTGGAGAGAGGTAAGACTCTCCGCGAAGGACTCGACGCACGGCAATCCCGAGTTCATCGGCGGTGCAATGCTTAACCAGGTAGCCGGATGCGCCGCGCCTGAAAGCTTCCGCCGCAACATCGGGTCCAATTGCCTGGGTCATGTAAATAAGCTTGATTCCACGGTTTTTCTGCTTGATCTGCTCACCGGCATCGAGCCCATTCAGTTCCGGCATGGAGATGTCCAGCAGCACCACATCGGGTCGTAACTCCAATACCGCCTGCACCAATGTGCGTCCGTCGGGAAAAATGCCGACAACCTGGAACTCTGGCTCCATGAGTCGTTTGCACGCTTCGGCGAACAATATGTGATCGTCGGCAATTACAATCCGGGCGCGATGTGTTTTTTCCATCGTAATCACTCCTGCCCGAAAAACTGGGCGATGTTCGATTCTTGGCCCTTGGCGCACGCCAAATCGTGTCCTTCATTTCTAACATAGAATGCGATATGGGACACAAAACATAAGAATTTCGATCAAGACAATTTCATCCTTTGCCATATCCCGCTCTAGAACTGGGATCGAACGTTCAAATTGCGGCCGTCGCAATCAGGCACGTGCCTCGACCTTTTCCGGAAATAATCTCCAGCTTTCCGTCGATCGATCGCAGCCTTTCGCGAATGCTGACTAAGCCAAGGCCCGGCATGAAGCGCACTTTTTCCGAGTCGAAGCCAACGCCGTTATCGACAATTTTCAAGATCAGTTCGTCGTTCCGGCTAAATAATTCAATCGCTACGCTCGTTGCGCGGCTATGTTTTGCGACATTTTGAAGCGATTCCTCGAGAATCCTGTAAAAGCATAGAGATTTTGCAGCATCCAAATCAGGAATATTCCCCACTTGATAATCAACATCGATGCTGTGCAGACTCGCAAAATCCCGACGCAATCGGTCAGCCGCAGCCAGCAGGCCCAGGAAAGTCAATTCGGATGAGTGCAGGCGATGGGAAAGCTTGCTCACCTCTAACGCGATCTCTTGAATCCCCCTGTAGAGCTCATGCATATCGGCATGTTGCGCGTGATCCGAGATGCCTGATGCAAGAATCTGCGCTCGCACACTGAGGATGGCAAGTTTCTGGCCGATGTGATCGTGCAGTTCACGCGCGATATGGCTCCGTTCCTCTTCCTGGGCCGATATCAGCCGCCCGCTGAGTTCCCGGAGCAGGATTTCAGACTGATGCACGTCTGTGACGTCGGACGTCATGCCGACGATCTTGTACAAACTCCCATTCGAATCAAAGAATCCGTGGCCAGACTCCTCCAGCCAACTCACCTTCTGATCGCGACCCTTCCAACGAAGTACAAGCTTGTAGCTGGGATCTTCAGGACTCAGCGACCGAATCGTGCTCTGGTATTTATCCTTGTCGTCGGGATGTATTCTGCTGATGAGTTCAGCCTTTGTATGCATCAGATCAGGCTCGTCGATGCCCAAAATCTCGGCATACCTCCCCGAACGTTGAATCGCACCGGTCTCGATATCCCAATCGAACGCATATCTCTTGCCTGAGCCGATCGCGATTTGAAGCTTCTCTTCGCTGTCGCGCAGGGCAATTTCTGAGCGTTTACGGTCGGTGATATCCGTGGCCATGGCGAGCATGCAGGGTTCGCCCTCGATTTCTATCAAGGAGGCAGAGCCAATGGCGACTCGCTCTTCGCCGCCCTTGGCTCGAAAGGCAATGTCCACGCGCGCACAGCCGTTGGCCGCCAGTTCTTCTTTCAATTTGAGCCGGTGATCAGGGTCCACCCAGATTCCGAGATCTGTCGGAGTCTTTCCGATCGCTTCATCCCGGTCGTACCCGGTCGCCTTTAGAAAGGCTTCGTTTACATCAAGGTAGCGATCATCGATCATGCTTGTCACCATGATCGCCAGTGGGCTGTGATTGAATACCTTGGAAAATTTTTCTTCCGATTCGCGCAAAGCTCTTTCCATCGGGTTCCGATCGGTGACATCGTGAGCGAAAACAATAATTCCGAAGACAGACCCGTCGTCGCAAACCAAGCAGCGCGATACCACATGAAATGTCTCCCCTGTCTCACGAACCAGTTGATCGGAATCGGACTCTCCGCGGTTCAACACATTCCGGTAGAAATTGTTCATCTGCTCGGCAGTTTCCGGGATGATATCCTCTGCACGCATACCCAGGCGGGCATGGACTCCATACGCCCTGAGGAGGAAATCCTTGCGGGCCTTATTGAAGGCGACCAACTGAAAGGTTTCTGGATCGACTACCCAAATACAATCGTCGCTGGCCTCAAATATGGCAGACAGTAGCGCATGCGACTTCGCTAATTCTTCTTCTGTGATTTTGTGCGCGGGAATATCGAGGGCAGTAAGTGTACAAGCAGCATCAGAGATCTGATTCCGGCGAGCGGTCACGAGTCGCAAGTGCTTTGCCACCTTGTCCCTCATCATTCCAGGCTCCGGACTGATGTGGACCGCTTAACTGCGCGGTTCTTCTGTAGCTTTCTTGATACCAAACTCTATGGCGCGAACTCTCAAATGGTTGAGAGAACGATCGCAGCCACATCTCGAGACTCCTCGAACGGAAAGCTTACGCCTTTGAGACAACAAATGACATCCATTTTTGACTGAAAGGTAGCGTGATTCCACAGCTCTCATCGCTCACGCCGAAACGAGGTTTACGGCGAGTTAGAAGCTCGCTTTGCAGATTCTTGAACTAACTGGTCTTCCTCATCGCGGAAAACAAATCACCTCTACCTTCTGCCATCATGTTCTCGAATCGCCTCATGTAATTGAACTGTCAATATTGACAGTGGCTGATAAGCTCGCAGGCTTCAGGCTTCCTGTCTCACTCTTTTCCTGGCAAGACCTCGCGCATTATTTGAGAAGGAGCATTCTCCGGTTCGATTTCGTTCTTGAGGTAGATCGTGTGAACCGGATAGGCTATCTCCGCACCGTTCTTGCGAATAACCTCCCTGATCTGCATCAAGAGATCTTCCTGAATTTCGAGAAAATGATTCCATTCACGAGCAAGAACATAAGCAAACACCTCCAATTCAAGGCTAGATGCACCAAATCGCAGAAAACGAACCCGTGTCGACGAAGGAAGCACTCGCCCATCCTGGTTAAGCAGGCGGCGCACGTCGTCAAGGACCTGGTTTAATACTGAAGGCGATGTGTCATGGCCCAGCCCAACCAGATGCCGCAGCCAGAAACTGTCACGCGCCGAATAGTTCTCCAGAACCATGGTGGCCATCAGGCCATTCGGGATAGTCACCACTGTTCTGTCAAGCGTCCGCACTCGAGTGGAGCGAAGTCCGATCGCCTCGACAGTGCCCAACACGTCTCCCATTTTGAAAAAGTCTCCTGCACGAACCGCTTCGTCCATGATCAGCGAAGCACCGCCGATCACATTCTCCAGGGTCTTCTGGGCGGCCAGCGCCACCGCGATTCCACCTACTCCCAATCCAGCTAGCGCCGCAGACGGGTTGACGCCAAAAGTATGTAGAAGAATCATGAAACCAATCGCGCCAGCAATGACATCCACGACGCGACGGGCAGGCGCCAGGATCGCGGCAGTACCGATCCGGCCGCGGCGCTCCATCCGCTTCCTGAGATAGCTTTCCCACCCGCGATTGACGAGAATCAGGATCCATACCAGAGCAACGATGGCCAGAATCGCGGCCGTGGTCGAGCCCGCTTGTCGCGCCACCAGGGGCATACTGTAGTGGTAGAGCAGCCACTGGATTCCCCCTGCAATAATCAGCAGCCGGGCGGGATGAGGAAGAGCTGTCGGATTGGTGATGTCCGGTCGTTTCGTCAGGTGTCGCAGTGCGAATCCGATGAGGGGGCTAAGAACTCTGTTGGCGCAACTAAGAACAAAGTAAGAGAGTGGCAAAATAACGAGAAAGAACATCCATCCAAACAGAGTGAATCCGTACAAGTGCTGCAGCAGAAACTCAGGCAGAACGTTTTCGACCTTTACTGCATCGATTTCTTCATACACATCCGGAATGGCGGCGAGCGTCTGCCGCGAAAAGAGCCAGATTGAAACGCCATTTGGACGATCGACACGTTCGAGATAGATCTCGACGCTCCCATTCTCGCTCTGCACGGTTCCCACAAGCTCACGGCGGGAATCGAGAGGGTCTGACATTGATCCATTCGGATTGTTGCTGAGATTATTCAGCTTCGCCGGCAACCTCCGATCCAGCACCTGAATAAGTTTTTTTGCCAGTAATTCAGCATCTTTGTCACGCGGACGTGTATCCAGATATTGCGCTGCGACCGCGTAGTTCTTCCCGTATGCAGCCGTGAGAAAACCCAGGACAGTGCCACGCGGGGTGGTGCGACCGAGAGGATCTTCCGGTGCCGGAGTTGGCTGATTTTGAGTTGGTTGACTGGCAGCAACAGGAGGCTTCGGAATCTGAGCTCGAACGACTTCAGCCCCGGATCCACCGAGCATCAATCCTGCGCACAGCCAAGTTACGAGCCGCCATGTTGACCACGAGGTCATCATTCTTCGGCCCCTCGATCTCGACAAAGACACCGCGTTTCCCTCCTGACGCGAAGCGTTGATTTCATCGAGGGCAGATTGCGCTATCAACGTTCGCGTTGCACAGATTCGGCAGGAGCCGATCCTCAGAAACATCTGAGAACTTCGCGCTTGCCTTTCGTTCGCGACTAGGACGACGAATCCGGCTTCAAGGTTAGAGGCTGGTCTAGTTCGAAGCTCAAGGCAGATTCTACGGTCAACTTACTGTCCGCTTCCCTGGCATCGCATCAACAGCAACCTAACAGCGCACGCGACTTAGAGTAACTAGCATTTTTGCCAGCAGATTCAGCCGGTTTGATAATGCGACTCGAAATCTGAGCTTTCGCTCGCCGACTCCGGTCGGGACGGCACGAATCCAACCTGAGAAAACTCGAGGTAAGTCCTGCAAACTAATTGCGCGCAAGGCACTAGTAATTCTCGCAGTACTTTAGCTCTTCAGCGCTTATTACACTTTCAACAAGATAGGGGAACTCCGCACCGGACCCGACGCTTGCGCTGGGAACAAGGGCTGACCCAGCTCCGATTTGATCTGGTGATGTTACGTTACGCCCGCACCGCAATGGAAGGGGATGCAATGCCCACTATGAAATTTAAAAGTTCGCAATTTGCCTCCAGCAAATATGCCGGCCGTTGCTTCGTTGCTATTCTCTGTTCTTTGATGCTGTTGCCGGGTGAGGCAGGATGGGCTGCGATTGGGCCACAAGATCAGGTGGCACAGGATTCGGCGGCAAAACTCCCGCCCGACCAACTCGATGCGCTCGTCGCGCCAATTGCGCTGTACCCGGATTCATTGCTTAGTCAGGCACTTGTTGCATCCACTTATCCGCTTGAGATCATTCAACTCCAACAGTGGCTGGAGAAGAATAAGGGTCTCAAAGATAAGGCGTTGACCGATGCCGCCATGAAACAGGATTGGGACCCGAGTGTGCAAGCGATGGCGGTGCTTCCCGACATGGTGAAGCAGCTGGCAGGAAACATCACGTGGACGACGGACCTTGGAAATGCGTTCCTGGCGCAGCAAAGCGAAGTGATGGAGGCGGTTCAGCGCATGCGCGCCAAGGCACAGGAAAAGGGAAATCTGAAGTCAAGCGAACAGCAGAAGGTCGAAACCAAGGTTGTTGAGAGCAAACAGGTAATCGTTATTGAGCCGTCTAACCCGGAAGTGATCTATGTGCCGAGTTACAACCCGACCGTCGTGTATGGGGCGCCGCCTTATCCTTATCCGCCAATCGCGTATCCTCCTGTCGGATACTATGCGGCTGGCATGGCACTTTCCTTCGGCGTGGGCATGATGGTCGGAGCAGCCTGGGGCGGCGGCGGATGGGGCTGTGGCTGGGGTAATAATGACGTCAATATCAACGTCAACAATAACTTCGTCAAAAACAGCAATATTCAGGGTGGCAACAGGGTTAATGGTGGCAACAGGGTTAACGGTGGCAACACATGGCAGCACAACCCCCAGCACCGCGGTGGCGCCCCGTATTCAGATCGTTCGACGGCGAATAAGTACGGCGGAACGGCGCGTGGCGACTCGATGCAGAATCGCCAGGCCAACGCTCGCCAGAACCAGTCTCGGCAAAATACGGGTGGGAACCGTGCTTCGGCCGGAACCGCAGATCGCGGTGGCAATCGAGGAAATTCGCCGTCGGCAGGAACATCGGATCGCGGTGGCAACAGGGGTTCCTCCGGATCTGGCGGCGGTGATCGCATAGGCGATCGCAGCGTCCCAAGCTCTGGTTCCAGGGGTGGGGGTGGAGGGGCTTTCGGCGGCGGCAGCGGTAGCTCAGCGCGCGCCAGCAGCTCTCGCGGATCCTCAAGCATGGGCGGCAGAGGCGGTGGGGGCGGCGGTCGTCGGAGATAGCGAGACAAACGATGGGCGCGAAGGAAATGACCCCGAAAGGATTGGATACCATGAAACGCACACTGCTGATAACTGCATTGGTTTTTTCCGCTCTGAATCTCTCTATGGCGCAAGCGCAATCGCAACCTGATGCGGGAAGCCCCACCAAGCCAGTCGCTCAGATGACGTTCTCTACGCCGCAGGCCGCTGCAGACGCGCTCATTAAGGCCCTCGCGGACTATGATGTGCCGGAATTGATGAAAATCTTCGGGCCAGAGGGAGAGTCCTTCGTCGCTTCGGCGGATCCGGTTCGCGATAAGACGATAGGCATCGCGTTTGCAGACCGCGCGCGCCAGAAAAACTCGATTCAAGCAGATCCGGCGAAACCAAATCGAGCGATTCTTGTAGTCGGCGATGACGACTTCCCGTTCGCTGTTCCGCTCGTGAAAAAGGGCGGACAATGGCATTTTGACTCAGCTGCGGGTCGCACCGAGATTCTTTACCGGCGCATCGGCACGAATGAGCTCGATGCCATCCAGGTTTGCCGTGGCTATGTTGAAGCACAACACCAATACGCTTTGACGATCCATGATAATTCCGGGGTAAATCAATACGCACAGAAACTTATCAGCACTCCCGGAAAACAGGACGGATTGTACTGGCAGAACGCGGACGGCACACCAGGAGGCTCGGTAAGCGAAGCGGTCGCCAAAGCTCTCGCGGAAGGCTATACGCTGGAGAAGAACACCGCATACCATGGCTACTACTTCAAAATCCTTAAAGGTCAGGGACCCGCCGCTCCCCTGGGAAGCATGAACTATGTGATCCAGGGCGCCATGATTGGCGGCTTTGCCCTTCTCGCAGTGCCGGCTGATTACCGCGTGACCGGTGTGAAGACCTTCATCGTCGGCGCGGACGGAGTCGTCTACCAGAAGGACCTTGGACCCGATTCCCTTAAGATCGCGAAGGACATTGAACTCTATAACCCCGATAAAACCTGGCAGGAGACAGACGATCAGTGGCCTGATTCAAATCTCACCTCGGAAGCAAGCGCCCCGAATTAGAGGAGCACTTAGTTCAAGCTCATCGAATGAACTCGCGGTGGTCTCGCTGCGGTCGGCGCTAATACTTTTCGGGCACGAAGTTGCGCCCCTTCAAGGACGACTGGTCGTCATATCGGCCTTTGTTGCTTCGTCGCGGAAGTTTGACTTTTTCACGGTGCACTTTCTTGTAAGGGATGAGACTTAGAAGGTGCGTGATGCAGTTGAGACGAGCCTTCTTCTTATTGTCTGAACGGATAATATACCAGGGAGACTCCTTGTTATCCGTCGCCTTCAGCATCAGATCACGCGCAAGCGAGTAGTCATACCAGCGCTTCCACGACTCTATGTCCATGGGACTCAGCTTCCACTGCCGCAGCGGATCCTTGACGCGGGCATCAAACCTGCGCTCTTGCTCTTCCATTCCAACTTCCAACCAGTATTTAATCAGAATAATGCCGGACTCTCTCATCTGTTTCTCAAACAAAGGACAGAGGTCGAGGAATCGCCGGTGCTGCTCCTTCGTGCAGAAGCCCATCACATATTCGACCCCTGCGCGGTTGTACCAACTTCGATCGAAAATTACGATTTCCCCAGCGGCGGGAAAATGAGGCATGTATCGCTGAAGGTACATCTGGCTTTTCTCGCGGTCAGAAGGTGCCGGCAGAGCCACAAGCCGAAAGACGCGGGGGCTCACTCTTTCGGTGATTGCGCGAATCGTGCCACCCTTGCCTGCCGCATCCCGGCCTTCGAACACCACGACGACACGTGCCCCGGCAGACTTCACCCAGTCTTGTAACTTGCACAGTTCTGCCTGCAGCCGTCGCAGTTCTTCTTCATATTGCTTGCCAGTCATGCCATTGCGGCCCTTGTCATCTTTGTGCCGATGGTCTGCCATCACTTTTCATTCCTTCCTCGGTATATCCTCACTGCTCCCATCCGCCGCCTAAAGCGCGATAGAGCTGCACATAATTCTGGAGCTCAGCGTTCCATGCCTCTGCGAGCGCCAATTCTGAAATGAGGTACTGCTGCTGCGTCACGAGGACTTCCAGGAAGCTCGTCGAGCCCCCCTTAAATCGCACATCCGCTAGCTGAGCGGCTTCGTAGAATGTCGCGTTCTGCTCCTGAACTTTGACCCGAAACTTCCGCGCTTGCTGGTAGCCAATCAGGCTGTTCGACACATCCGATACAGCAAGTTGTACTGATTGTTTGTAAGTGAGTTCGGCCTCATCGCGCTTCGCCCAAGCCAGGTGGTAATTCGAGCGAATGCGCCCACCCTCGAAAATCGGCTGCGCAAGCTGGCCGGCCAACGACCAGAAGGTCGCCGGACCTTCCAGGAAAGCCAAAATTGAAGTACTCTGCGCGCCGAATGAACCCGTGAGCGAGAATTGCGGGAAGAACGCCGCCTTGGCGACGCCAACGTTCGCATTGGCCGAAACCAGGAACATCTCCGACTGGCGCACATCCGGCCGGCGCTCCAACAGCGTAGAGGGAAGCCCCGAAGGAATCTCCGGCAGGTGCGGCTGTTCTGTAAGGCTGATGCCACGATCGATCGGGCCTGGATTTCTTCCGAGAAGGATGCTGATTGCATTCTCTGTCTGCGCAATCGATTGTTGAATGGTGATGATTTGCGCTTCCGCCTGTTGCACCAGGATTTGAGCCTGCAGGACATCGGTCTTGGGGCTCTCCCCACCCTTGAACTTGACGGTGTTCAAGTTGAGCATTTCCTGATTGGCCACTAACGTCTTCTGCGAATACTCGAGCTGTTCATCATAACGGCGCAGGCTGAAATAGGCGCTCGCTACATCTGAGACCAGGGTAGTTCGTACGACCTCCTGTCCGAACTCCGAGGCCGTCAGGTTGGCGCGCGCAGCTTCGGTCGCCCGGCGATACTGGCCCCAGAAATCGAGGATGTACGATGCTTGAATCGCAAGGGTGTCGAAGGTGGGCCCACCTGGGTAGACTTCAGACCTCACCTGCTGAATGCCAGCGGCCCCACTCACCTGCGGAAACTGATCCGCGCGAGTTACCCCCAGTGCAGCTCTAGCCTGCAGCACTCGGGTTGCCGCGATGCGTATATCGTAGTTGTTGATGAGAGCTTCCCGGATCAGGGCTTCCAGGGTCTTGTCCTGGAACACAGACCACCATTTCATCTCACCGAATGCAGGAGTTGCATTCGGGTTGGAGATCTCCGGCGCCAACTGGCGGTACTGATCCGGCAGCGTCGCCGCGGGCCGGCTGTAGTTCGGCCCTACCTTGCAACTACACAGTGGTAGCAACAACAGAAGAGCAACCAGCGACGCGGCCCGGTTCATGCGTGTACTCCCTTCGTTTCTGATGCAGGCTCGCTCGTACCCTCCGTCTTTGCTTTGCTAAGGCCTATCCAGAGACCGAACCTCTCGATCACCACGAAGGAAACGGGGACAAAGAATATGGCCAAAATTGAGGCCGCCAACATCCCTCCGATTACCACGGTTCCAAGCACCCGGCGGGATACGCCGCCGGCTCCGGTCGCGGCCCATAACGGCACACAGCCCAGGATGAATGCGAACGCAGTCATCAGAATCGGCCTGAGCCTTAACTTGGCGGCAGTCAGCGATGCTTCAATAAGAGGTTTGCCCTTGTCGAATTCCATCTTGGCGAATTCAACAATCAGAATTGCGTTCTTCGCCGCCATGCCGATAAGCATCACCAGTCCGATCTGCGCATACACATCGTTTTCCAGGTGACGGGCAAACAGGGCCAGAAATGCTCCGAAGACGGCAATTGGCGTTCCCAGCAAAACCGCGAAGGGCAACGTCCAGCTTTCATATTGCGCAGCCATGATCAGGAACACGATGAAGAATGCCAGCGCAAAGACCGCGGCCGGACTTACCCCTTCGGCGGCCTTCTTTTCCTGATACGACATACCCATGTAGTCGAAACCCATCTCAGCGGGCATCGTCTGCTTGAAAGTTTCCTCCAAAGCAGCAATCGCCTGACCAGAACTGAAACCAGGAGCCGTCGCCGCATTCAACTGCACAGATTGAAACTGATTGAAGCGCATGGTGAACCCGGGGCCATTGCGGGGTTCGATCCCAGTGACGGTGCTTAATGGAACCATATCGCCTGTAGCGTTCTTCACGTAAAACTTGCCGAGGTTTCGAGCATCGGTGCGGTAGTCTCCGTCTGCCTGGACGTACACCTGCCACTGCCTGCCAAACCGGTTGAAGTAGTTCACCAGCGAACCACCCATGAACGCCTGCAGGGTTTGATAAACGTTTCCGAGATTCACTTGCTGGGTCAGCACTTTGGCCTTGTCGACCGTCACTCCAACCTGAGGGACGCCAAATAATGCTGTAGTCGTAACACTGGCAAGTTCCGGTCGCTTGCGTGCCGCCGCCAGGAAAATCTGCAGGTTTTTCGCGAGAAACTCGATGTTCTTTCCAGATCTGTCCTGCAGAACAAAAGTCACGCCCCCTGATGTGCCGACGCCTGGGATTGCCGGTGGCGGGAACGAAAAAGCAATGCCGGTGGTTACCTTCGAAAGCGCTTTGTTGACGTTAGCCTTGATGCTTTCGTAGCTCTCTTCCTTGGTCTTGCGCTCTTCCCAGGGTTTGAAGCTCACAAAGAAGAAGGCGTTGAATGTACTGTTCACGCCGCTCAGCATGTTGTATCCCACGACTGTGCTGACATGCTCGATTCCAGGCGTCTTCAGAATCAGTTCCTCAACCTGCTTCGCGGCTTCTGAAGTTCTCTGTAGAGACGATGCATCGGGAAGCTGCAATCCGGCGTAGACGAATCCCTGGTCTTCATCTGGAAGAAAGCTCGTCGGTATCTTTTTGCCGAAGAATCCCGCAGCCAGGGTAAGCGCGAGCAGCAGGATGAATGTCAACCCAACTTTTCGAATCAAGTGATCACATGCAAAAACGTATCCATCGGTGGCTCGGCCAAAGACCTTGTTGAACCCTCGAAAGAACTTCGCCAACAGTCCGCGTCCTTCTTTCCGCGGCTTGAGCAACATCGCTGAGAGTGCCGGGCTTAGTGTCAGCGCATTGAACGCTGAGAAGATGACGGAAACAGCAATGGTGACCGCGAATTGCTGATACATCCGGCCGGTGATTCCAGGAATGAACGCGGTGGGGATGAATACCGCGGAAAGAATCAGTGCGATCGCAATAACTGGGCCGGACACTTCGTCCATTGCCTTGACCGTCGCCTCCTTCGGCGACAGCCCGTGTTCGATATGGTGTTCGACCGCCTCCACAACGACGATGGCATCGTCCACCACCAATCCGATGGCCAGTACCAACCCGAAGAGCGAAAGAGTGTTGATGGAGAATCCCAACATTGGGAAAACGATGAAAGTTCCAATCAGCGAAACAGGAACCGCCAAAAGCGGAATCAGTGTGGCACGCCAGCCCTGCAGAAAGATGAAAACGACCAGGATGACCAGCCCGATGGCTTCAAACAGTGTGTGCTGAATTTCTTTCAGACCCTCTGTTACCGCGAGAGTCGTGTCAAGGGGGATAACGTAGTCCAGACCTTGCGGGAATCGGGTCTTGGCCTCTGCCATCAGGGCGCGCACGCCCTGGGCAGTTTTCACAGCATTGGTGCCGGGAAGCTGATAGATGGCCAGAAGGGCGGCCGGTTTTCCATTCAGCCGGCCCTGAAGAGCATAGGTCTGAGCGCCCAGTTCGATTCTCGCCACATCTTTCAGCCTTAGAATGCCTCCGTCCGGCTGGGCCCTGACAATGATTTCACCGAACTCCTCTGCGGAGGGTAGCCGTCCGGGCGCACGGACCGTATAGGTAAAGGCCTGTCCGCTCGGGACCGGCTCGCTTCCGATCTGGCCTGCGGGGTTGACCGTGTTCTGGGTCTGAATCGCATTTGTGATTTCCGGAACGGTGATTGCGAAACTCGCCAGCTTATCGGGATTGACCCAGCAGCGCATCGCATACTGGCCCGCGCCAAACACAGTCACAGACGCAACCCCCGGAACCCGAGTCAAAGCGTCGTTGATGTTGATGATGCCGTAGTTAGCCAGAAAGATGTTGTCGTAAGAGTTGGTAGGGGAGAAGAGCGCGACAAGCATCAACGGCGCGGCTGTGGATTTCTGCACGGTCACGCCGTACTGCACGACGGAGCTGGGAAGCTGCGAGTTCGCCTGGTTCGACCGCATCTGCGTCAAAATCTGGTCGGTATTCGTCTCAGTGGCAATGTCGAAGTTGACGGTCAGTTTCAGCGATCCATCGCTGCCGTTCAACGAATACATGTAGTTCATGTTGTCGACGCCAGCCATCTGCTGCTCGATGGGTGTGGCCACGGATTGAGCTACAGTTTCAGCATCGGCCCCGATGTATGTCGTGTTTACTTGAATTTCCGGGGGCGCAATCTTGGGAAACTGGGCAGTTGGAAGACTCAGCATCGAGACGACGCCCGCGATGATCATCAGAATCGAAATGACCATCGCCACGATCGGACGATTAATGAAGAATTTGGACACGGTTACCTGCCTTCCACAGCTGCCGTTTGCACGAAAGGCGCGACATTGACGGTCATGCCGTCACGTACTTTCTGGAATCCCTCGGCAACCACCTTTTCACCCGCTTGAAGTCCCTCGGTGATTACCCAGTTGTTGCCGACCCTTTCGCCCACCTTGACCGGCCGGAAGCTCGCCTTATTATCTGGACCCACCACAACCACCTGGTAGGCAGACTGCACCTCCATAACGGCAGCCTGAGGCACCAGCAATGCGTTCTTCTTGTCCCCGGTCTTGATGCGCACTCGCCCGAATCCGCCCGGACGCAAGATTCCTTTTGCATTGGGAAACTCTGCCGCAATCTGGATCGTTCCGGTTTGCGAGCTTACTTCGCGGTTCACGAGGATGATGCGGCCCGTACTTGGATAGGCAACCTCGTTTGATTGGATATATTCCACCTTCAATCCGTTATCTCTAGCGGCACCGCTCATCACCGCCGCGATTCTCTGAGAAGCCTCCAGGTAGGCATTCTCGCTGATCGAGAAGTACGCCCGAATCGGATTCACCTTCGAGACAGTGGTCATTTTCGAAGTGGGACCAACCAGGTCGCCTACTTGCGAGGTAGCCACGCCGGCGATGCCGGAGATCGGTGCGTAGACCTTCGTCCAGTCAAGGTTGAGTTTCGCTTGCTCAATCATCGCGTCGGCAGATTTTACCTGCGCTTTCCCCGCCGCTTCGGCCGAGATGTCGTTGTCCAGTTGTTTCTCAGGAATAGCACTCTGCGCCGCAAGAGGTATATCGCGAGCCTTGTCGGTCTGAGCGCGCGACAATTCAGCCTCAGCAAGTGCCAGTTGCGCTTTAGCCTGGTCTAAGGCAGCTTCAAAGGGCCTGGGGTCGATTTCAAAAAGAAGCTGCCCTGTTTGAACTGGGTAGCCATCTTTGTAGTTCTGTCTCAACACGTATCCCTGGACCTTGGGCATGATTTGAGCATTCGTGTCTCCGTTCAGCTGGGCTACCCATTCGGAGTAAATAGGGACATCCTGTTGAACCACGTCGGCCACTTTGACATCCGGCGGGCTGGGAGGGGCCGCAGCCTCTTTCTTCTCGCAAGCCGCCAGAGAAAGAACCAATACGCTGGCCAAAATTGCCGGATGGAAGTGCTTGATACACGGACGGGATGATCTCTTTAGACCGACTTGGCGAGTTTCCATTGGGTGCACTCCGCTCCTGGCGACTTTAGGTGTCGAGTCAGAACTAAGTCGCTTTTAAGCTTTAATGGTCGGAAAATCCACTAGCAAGATTGACAGTCATGATGAGTTAGCGCTTTGAGGTTGGCTCAAAGCGAAAAAACAGGCATGAAATCCCCCTTTTGGCGCCCGCAGAGGCAAGAAGATCGAGATTTGGTCGTGACAGCGCAATCTCTACGGCTATCAGGTAAGCAAGGTGACGATGATTGTGCCCCACGTCGTCAGGAGGATGTGCCCGATTGCCGCGGTGTACGAGTAACCGAGAGTCGCGATAGGACTGTCGGACTTTTCCTGGATCGCTCCAACTCCGGCGATCATTGTCTGCGCCCCGGCAACTCCGCCCAGAAGTTGGACAGGTTCGAGCCGAAGCACATATTTCCCAAACAGAATCCCCGACAAGAGAGGAACGAGGGTAACCACGATCCCGCCAAGGAAGAGAAGATAACCAGATTCCTTCACAGCGCTGACGAAGATCGGGCCCGCCTTAAGGCCGACCATGGCGACGAATGCGGCCAGGCCGAGCGAACGCATGAATAAGATAGCGGCGTCAGGGAATCTGGCAAACCAGGGTCGGGTTGAGCGCGCCCAACCCACGGTCAAGCCGACAAGCAGAGTGCCCACGCTCGTTCCAAGTGTTATGTGCATCGATCCCAGAGGAATCACGATCGAAGCGCCTGCCAATATTCCGATAGAGATTGCGATCCCCAGTACGGAGAGATCACTCTCTTCGTTTGGAAAGATCTTCCTGCCGACGACGGGAGCAAGTTCTTCAACGTGAATCTCGGGACCGGTGACTTGCAGCGTATCTCCGCGCTCCACAATCAGGTTCGTTCCAAGAGGCAGATCTTGACCGGCTCGCGAAATCCCGCGGAGCAGAACTCCCCGGGCTTGTTTCAGATCGTCAGCTAGTTGTTGCAGGGTCTTGCCCGCGACCTCTCTCGATGTCACATATAGATCGTACGAAGCGATTGGAATTTCGAGCAGATCAGAATCCGCGCTTTCGGTTGACAACGGGCCGAGCACTTTGACGAGCGCCTCGGTTCGTCCCAGGACCGCGATCGTATCCCCCTCTTTAATAACCGTTTCGCCTACAGCAACAAGGATCTCCGTTCCGCGTCGAATTCTCTCAATGAATAATCTGCCATCAGTCACAGATCTTTCTGCTGCTTCGACCGTGCTTCCCACAATCGGTGCGCTAGCCGGAACCCTATAGGCACGAAGCCCAATAGGCTGCCAACCAGACGTTATGCCTAGTTTGCTCCGGCGAATACCTAGCGTCTTCTCTTCCTTCTTCGCCGCAGTCTTGAGATCAATACCCAGTAACTTTGGCCCAATCGTGCCACAGCAGAGGATCACGCCAATCGTCCCGAAGATATAACAGATTGCATCCGCGACTGCGACATGACCAACGAGCAGTTGTTTCTGGTCTTCAGAGATCGCCAGTCCGCGAATCGCCTCGCTGGCCGTACCTATTGCAGGCGATTCTGTGAGCGCTCCAGAAAGCATGCCCGCCGAAAACCCAACATCAAGCTTGAGGAGGCGCGCCATCGCGTAGGCGGTCAAAAGGCCGACAACGGGCACGAACACCCCAAGCACAGCCCAACGCCAACCCTCCCCTTTGAGATTTCGAAAGAAACTAGGACCGACACTGTAGCCGATTCCAAAGAGGAATAGCAGGAAAAGCATCGCTTTCGCCTGGTCGGAAACCGAGACATGAAACAAATTCCCAATGAAGATACCGGCTAACAATGACGAAGTAACCACGCCCAGTCCAAATCCTCGAAATTTCAATCGGCCGAGCAAGTATCCGAAACCCACCGCAAGATAGACTCCCATTTCCGGATATTTCTCAAACAACTTCGCCAGCCACTCCATACTTTCTCCTCTTGTGTGGCTTTCACGAGGCCGCGCAAGGACGCTGCTGTTCGTTGTCGTTTACTCCGGAGCAGCGCTCTAAAGTCTCACCGGCGCTTGCAAATTCGAAATACCCGAGTGTGATTCAGATTAGGTTCGGGAAGGGCTGCCGGCGATTCTATTGCCGCGAAATCGGATAAAAAATGCGCGGTTTGCCGGCAACCCAACCCAAAGAGAAACCAAGGTTAATCACCAACCGGCGCGGCTTCTTCCTCCCGCTCCCTCGAGGCCTCAAATGCCTGCCGGTATCCTCTAGCGATGGATCGGACGCCTCGTCCTATCTCCTCATACGCCTCGTCGTCCAAATTCGCCAATGACACGCGCAATGACCAGTTCGGCGCCTCGAAGCCGCTTCCATTCAGCAAGACGATTCCGTGATCCTCGGCCAAGCGGAACGCCAAGTCGAGCGGATGAACATGCTTCTTCAACCATGCAACCGCATCCTCACCGATGTTCTTCTTCGCCCAGAACTCGAAGTCAATCAAAGCGTAGTACGCATCGAAATTTGGATTTGGTGGAAGTTCAAGATCCAGGCCCTCAAGGATCGCGCTCAGACGGCGATATACGATCTCCCTGCACGCAGTCTGGTACCTCTTCTCACTATCCATCAGCTCACTCAACGAGAACAGGCTCATCATCACCTGTTGTGGCAGAGAGAGACCGGCAGTGTGATTCAGGGCGACGTCGCGGCTGTCGGCTACGATGCGGTCAATGAACTTGATTTTGCGGGGTTCGAGCGTCAAAGCTCCGTAGCGCTTGTCGAGAGCACGAAGATCGGCATCGGGAAGGCTGGCGATCATATTGTCGAAGATATTGTCTTCGTGAACGCTTATCACCCCGAGCCGCCATCCAGTGCAGCCAAAGTATTTCGAGTACGAGTAGACCCCGATGGTGTTGTGCGGCAGTTCGCCGAGCAATGAACGGAAGCCCGGCACGAAAGTACCGTACACGTCGTCGGTAAGCAGCATCAGGTCAGGCCGCTTGTTCCTGACCAGATCTGCAATTTTGGCGATCGATTCAGAGCTGAGCGCCATCCCAGTTGGATTGCCCGGGTTAACCACGAAGAATGCCTTGATCGCAGGATTTTCGAGCTTTTTGATCGCCTCGTCCGTAGGCTGAAAGCGGTTTTCCTGGGGGGATTCGATGGTGACCATCTTCAGGTCATAATCCTCAAGATGGGTCATTTCAAGATAAGGCGTGAAGATCGGTGTGCCTAGCGCGATCGTGTCGCCAGGATGCAGCAGTCGGTTAGCTTTCAGCGATTTGAAGATGTAGCACATCGCGGCCGTACCGCCCTCAACCGCATAGAGGTCAAACTTGCCGGCCGGCCTGGGTTCGCCGCACATGGCCCACATCAGGTATTCGTGCGTGATGCGCTCGTTATGGACGAGCATGCGGTCGGGGACCGGATAGTTGTCGCCGATGATGGAATCGACGAGTTCGTGTACGAAGGCATCGGGATCGAAACCGAAACTCTTGACCGCGAACGGCACAAGCTCGGAAAGAAAGGACGCGCCAGGCATATCTGGATACATCGCGAGCCATTCGTCGAGCCTCTGCGCAATACCTCGCGCCTTGGGCATTCCGCCTAATCCTGCCGGATCCTCCATCACGCGCTTGCTTTCAGTCACTGCGAACTGACCGAGAAGGAAGAAGCCTTCGCGTGGCGTGGTTGCGATCCAATTAGGATTTCCTCGCCCGGCGTTCAGAAAGGCAGACTGGGTTGTTTTTGAAGTCTTCTTCGCGAGTTTAATGAGCTCATCCTTGATTTCGAACGGGCTCAGCTTCTCGAAATTCTGGAGGTTCAAATCAGCCATGGTGTATCTCCTTGATCACTCAAACATTTCTTTAGCTAAGCAGCAGAATCAGGACCATGCCCCAAATCGTGAGCAGCGTATTGCCGACTGCATACGTTACCGTGTATCCAAGCGCTGGAACCTGGCTCTTCCCCAAATCGCAGACCAGACCCAGCGAAGCAGTTGTGGTCCGAGACCCGGACACAATTCCAAGCGTCAGGGCATCGTGGAAGCGGAAGATGTACTTTGCCACAAACATGCCAAGGACGAGTGGAAGTGTCGTCGCGAGAGCTCCCCATAGGAACAACCCAACACCCTGCGTCTTCAGGCCGTTCACGAAACCCGGACCGGCGGAAATCCCAACAATGGCGATGAAAATGTTGAGACCGACAGAGTTCATGAACCAAATCGTTGGAGTGGGGATGCGGCCGAATGTTGGCCGTATCGAACGGAACCAGCCGGCCACGATTCCCGCGATGAGTGCGCCGCCAGCGGTCGACAACGTAATTGGTACTCCACCGATCTTCAAAACCAGCGAGCCTATGAGTGCGCCTACCGTGATGGCGGCGCCAATAAACGCAACGTCTGCAACATCTGTGGCCCGATCCGGAATACCTAACGACTTCGTGGCTGCGGCAATGTCCTGTGTGCGGCCGACGATGTTGAGAATGTCACCGCGATAGATCTGGGTGTTTGGGAGGATCGGAATTGAGGTTGCAACAGCACCGCGCGTGATTTTCCTGAGAAACACTCCGCGCACCGCTGGTAGCTGAGCGATTTCGACAAGCGTCTTGCCGTCAATCGCCTTGTTGGTTACATAAACGTCGATGCCCTCGATCGGCATGTTCAGCAACTCGCGATCGTCAACCTCTTTGGGCGGGGAGACCTTGATTACGTCCACACCGCCTGCGACTGAAGTCTTTCCTACGCGGGCAGTTGCGAGAACGCCTTCCATTTTCGCTCCGCTGCCGAAGACGTTCACAAGCACATCGCGTGCGCCTACCACCGCCACCACCTCGCCTTCACGAAGGACAGTATCCGCGGTTGCATCCTCGACGCTTCCATCGGCATGGCGTACGCGGAGAACGAACACCCGCGCGTCAGGGATCAGCGATTCGGCTTCGACAGCTCGCAGACCATTGACAATCCCGCCATGCTGCACCTGGAAGGAGCGCGTCTCCCAGCGATGCCACGCCGAGCCGGATCCGCCATATTCCTTGATGCCACCCTGCTTTTCCTCGTAATCTTTGCAGGCGGCAGGCAGGTTGATGCGCAGCAACAACGGACCAAGCAAGGCGATGACAAGTGCCGAGCCAACGGTGCCAAACATATATGTCACCGCATAAGCGATCGGCATCGAATCGAGCATTGCTTTGGCCTGATCAGGCGCCATTCCCACGCGGTTGATGGCGTCGGTCGAAAGGCCCATCGCAGCAGAAATCGTTTGCGAACCCGAGTATAAGCCCGCCGCGTAGCCAAGATCGTATCCCGCAAATTTAGCGATCCCGAAAGGGATAACCAGACAAAAAATACATTGGACCGCCGCGAAGAGAGCTTGAGGCAGCCCGTCTTTGGCCACACCTCGGATGAATTGCGGCCCTACGGCGTAGCCGACTGCAAACAGGAAAATAAGAAACACTGTCGCCTTGAGAGGCTGTGAAATCGTGAGCCCTATTTGCCCGACGAGGACTCCGGCCAGTAGTGTCGCGGTGACAGATCCAAGCCCGATCCCCTTGAAGGTGAACTTGCCAAAGAAATAGCCGAGAGCGAGCACCAGGAATATTGCAATCTCCGGGTACTGTTTTAGGGTTGCTTCGAACCATGTAAACATTGTTCTTCTCCGCCTACTTCCGATTTCGCCGTCGCATCAGATTCGGTTCCCGCAACGGCGCAAGACATTCGCGTTTCCAAGCCGGATCTGCCGAAATTCGGCATTTCAGCAGCTCCGCATTTGTTTTATGCGTGCGCTAGTTCGGGTTTCTTTTCTCGATTCGTATCGAGACGCTTTTTGTTGATTGAGGAGAGGAAGGATGGCTTGAGCAGCTTTAGTCCAAGCGTCGCTTCATAGCCGTGGATCTCCTTCACGTCCAGCTTGCGCATGAATTCAATGGTTTCGGCGTTGATCACCTGGCCGGGAACCATGATCGGGAATCCCGGCGGATAGGGAATGACGAAGTTCGCCGAAACCATCTCCGGGCCGCTCTTCAAGCGCGCGTTAATCTCCGGACTGGCCAGTTTCACATGCTCGCATTGTTCTTCCCGATAAGCGGCGAAAAATGCAGACCGCATGTCGCCTTCGCTGGTGAGGCTCTTGGCGTTCTCCCGGAAGGCCGCATGGAAGCAGCTGAAGTTTGGCAGGTTGGGCACGTCGTGCATGAGCGATCGCACGCGCGCCTCGAACGCCTCGCTGCCTCTTCCGTGGGCGAGCTTCTCTTCGATTTTTTGTGAGATCTCGACCAGCACCTTGATCAGATGAGCAATGTCACTGCGCGTGTTATTGATATTGGTCTGCAACAAAACGCTATTGCGCGATGTTTTGTTGAGTTGGATGTCGTATTCGGCAGCAAGCATATTCTTGAATTGCGTGCCGTCAAATCCGGCTGTGCCGCATACCAGCGTGAGCCGAGTCACATCCAGCGCAAATTCATCTTCGTGCAACGCCTTTACTGTGCTTGCCCAATTCACGCCCGGCGTCAAGTAGTCTACAAATCCCGAGTTCCTGAATTCAGACGGAATCAACTCATCGGCTCCGAGGATCCGAAAGTACTTTGAGATAAGCGGATGAGTGTTGACTTCGCGCCTCAGGTCCAAAGCCAACTGAATGGAACGATTCACGAGTTCGTAGCCTTCCAGTTCCATCTGGCGGCGTGCCACATCGATGGACGCGATGATCTGAAGATTTGGCGAGGTGGATGCATGCGTAAATACAGCCTCGTGAAATTGCTCTTCCACAGTGTGATAGTCCTGATCCTTCACTAGAACGATTGATCCTTGCCGCAAGCACGACATCGACTTGTGGACGGAGTTCGTCTCATAAATCCGCAGATGCACCTTATCCGGATTTGCCAACAGCTGCGTTTCTGGCAAGCTCTTGTTTTTCGGGTCAAGATCTTCGCCAAGTTTGGCGGCCTGCGCCTTATACGCGGCTCGATATGCTGGATCCTGGAATTTCTTCTCCAGCTTGGCGGCGGCACCCATCGCCGTGCGCCCGCGATAGAACGGGCTCCAGCGCGCAAATCCAAACCACGCTTCATCCCAAAGAAAGATGAGATCGGGTTTGATCGCCAGACACTCCTCCATCACCCGTTCAACATTGTAGATATGGCCGTCGAACGTGCAGTTGGTCAGCACCAGCATCCTAGCCCGATCAAGCTTCCCTTCCGCCTTGAGGTCGAGCAGGGCCTTTTTAATGGTCCTAAGCGGCACCGCTCCATACATCGAGAATTGCGTGAGCGGATAGGCCTCAACATACAAGGGCAGCGCACCTGTAAGGACGGCGCCATAGTGATGCGATTTGTGGCAGTTGCGATCGACCAGAACAATATCGCCCGGAGACAGAAGCGCCTGCTCCACCATCTTGTTCGAAGTCGAAGTGCCATTGGTCACGAAGAACACGCGATCGGCGCCAAAGGCTCGCGCAGCATAATCTTGCGCAACTTTGATGTTTCCAGTTGGCTCCAACAGGCTGTCCAATCCCCCAGTCGTCGCGGATGACTCGGCGAGGAAGAGGTTCATCCCATAGAACTCACCCATATCCCGTATCCAGTTGGATTTGAAAATCGACTTGCCTCGCGCAACCGGGAGTGCATGAAACGTACCAATGGGTCTTTGCGCGTAAGCCTGGAGGTTGTCAAAATACGGAGTGGAATATCTGTCGGCGATGCCGTCCAAAATGCTCAGATGGAGTTCCAGCGGCTCCTCAACCTGGTAGAAGATGCGACGGAAACAAGCCGCCTCTGCACTTCCTGCTGCTTTCTCCACCTCGCGGTCGGAAAGCGAATAGATATCCAATTCTGGCCGGATAAGCTTCAGAGCTTCTGCAATTTTGAATCCCTTGTGCAGCCCCTCCACTTCAGTCCCGCCAGAACTTACGTAAGAGGCCAAAAATTCTCGAAGTACAGGATTGTTGCGCGACGAAGCGAAGGACACATCGTCGTATATGACTACTGCCTCTATGCCGCCGTTCAAGGCTATTGCCAGTACGGCATCTTCGAAACTACTCACAAAAACAGATTCGTAAACAAACTTGTCCTGCGGTCTGCGCAAACGACGAAATTCTTCCCGAAGTTCCCTCCATGCTGCTTGACGAGCAGGACTCACGATCAACACTTCGAAGTAAGGGCGATGCGCAGCCTTCTGTTCTCCGCTCAGAGGGAGTCGATCGGCCAGAGTGAGTCCGGTGTCTTCCTCTTTTTCCCACTCTCCAGTGTTTTCGCGAAAAGAATGACTGACGATCGCCGTGCTGATCATGCGGGCTAGCCGCGTGGACCCAACCGCGTCTCCGGACTTGACACGCTCGTTCAGTAAATTCAGCAGGGTGTATCCGGGGTAAGCGTAGAAATCCTCCCATTGCTTCAACTCCTCGAGGCTGTTGACTACGCGAGCACGATGGGCCTCCTCAGGCGTACGTTGGCTCGCCGCCGATTCCCATTCCCTCACATACTGCAAGAGCCTGCGCCACCTGTCGTACCTGGCTTCGGTTCCGGTAAAGAAACGATCGACCTGGGTAACCTGGGGCTTTTCCGCGCTTTTCATAGAATTATTTCCTCTCCATGTGTTGCGTTGACCGGTTGCAATTACTTTGATTTTGCGGTTCCCGTTCTGATGAAGTTGTACTTCGCGCTGAACATGAAGCGCGATGCAGTGGCTCGAGCATTGTTCTTTTCTATTAGCTCGCCATACAGAAATTCCGTGCCCAGGTTCAAGGATCCGAATGAGAATGGCGTCCAGATGAGATTCACGGCCGAATAATCGCTCTTGTGATATGCGGAACCCGGTTCAAGATCGGTATTTTCCACCTGCACGAAGCCATATACGGCCGACGAACGTAGTGATTTATTCCAGTAGTGTTGATAGCCTCCGTATGTAGCGACAATTGGCACAGCTTCGAGGTGCGGATCTGCAGCGTCCGTCGGCGCTGCATCGATACCCAGGCCGGAAGTATCATTTACGTATCTCTCCATGCCCGCACCGTAGGCGCCTTGATATACGAAGACGTCTCTGCGAAACAGCTTGTTCGACCCTGTAGCGTCGATGCCCCATCCAAATACCGAGGCACTCCGACCGTCCGGAAGATAAGCAGATGGTTCGCGGAACAACGCTGAAATCTGAAAGTGGCCCCCTGTGAAATCCTGCCGGAACTTGATCGCGCCGTCCGGAGCAGGACTGGCAGGCAAGGAGTTAAATGTCACCGTCGTGAATGAGACATCCGAGGAAGCCTTTTCAAGCGAAAAACTCAAGCTTCTCTTGCTGCCAAGTGGGAGACTGTATCGGAGTTGTGGATTACGGATGGATACCTGCGCGTTGGGTCCTTGAAAATCTAAAGTATCTGGTCCTGAGTCAGGATCCATGAAATTGGAAAAACTCTGTCCGAGGAGGACGTTCAGCACCTGAGCGTATGCGTGGCGCAGGCGCGGCGTTGTGGCGTTCGTACCGAACATGTCGAACTCTATGAACGTGCGGACGCTCGTTGTGGACGCCGGAATCAGAAAATCGAAATTAAAACGCGTTGGGCGTATCGATACCGTGCTGGTGTTTATCCCCGTGACCTGAGGAATCGGAAAGGTCGACGGAATGAAGCTGTCAGCGTTTCCCGCTGGCTTGGTATCGTAAATGAAGTCTGTTTTGAAATAGCCGCCGATCCGCATCAGAGTCTGTGTTCCCGGTAGTCGAAAATAGTCGGGATAACGTGGGTCGAGGGGCGCGTTATCAATCCGAGGCGCGGCGATCTGATCCTGTGAAGTAGTTTGATAAGATGCCGTGGCTGGATTCACCTGACGGGCCGGAGTCAGTCTCGCTTCCACCGCCTGCGCGCCTGCATCTTGCTGAGCGTTCAAAGAGGGTGTGGCTGCCGTGGCTGCGGCGGTGTTCCCTGTTGGAGGCGCGGCAGCCGCTTTCGAAGGATTGACCCCGGAAGCCGCCGATGAGAGTGACAGTGCGTTTATTTGCGCCTGTACACTCTCCATCTGCGCTTTCATCTCATCAAGCTGCTTTTGAAGAGCTTGTATCTTCTCCGGATTTTGGTCGGTGGATTGTGACGGAAGGCCTGTCAGACTCCCTGACACCAGGCAAACGCAAAACAGAATGATTGCGCGTCGCAGACCAGGCATATGTACCACCCTGTGCAGAGAAGATGGACTTCTTCTGCCACATAACCTACGCTCGGCCCACTTCGCAGCCCACTATGAGAACTACTAGCAAAGTATGTCGTAAACTGCAGCACGAAAGACTAGTTTTGACCACCGAAGGCAAACACCACGCCCGCCTGATAACGGAAGTTGCTTTGATTATTGATTCCAATCGGCTTCCACTCGTAGCGGGTCAGTAGATAATCAAACTGGGCCGGCCGCAGGGCTGTATGCCTTCCGACCTTGACATCGACGCCGCCTCCAAAAGCCATGGCGAAGCCATTGTTGTCAGCAGACAAGCCCGTGACCCCCGCGGCTTTGAATAGGTCGGCATATGCATTCGTATATGCGCCACCAAACAGCGCTTCGCCGAATAAGCGCACACGATTGTTAGCGATATTGAACTGGGGGCCGAAGAGATACGTGAACATATTGGCTTGTGTGCTGAACGTGCCTGTCCTGGGGACTACACCGGGAATCGCAGTGACGTGGTACGTCAGCGTCGTCGTGGCGTAGCCTTGTAGTTCCGCTTTGAGAGCAAAATAGTCTCCGAAAGTGCGTGTAAAAGATCCTCCTCCGCCATTCAAATTCCGATCGCCAGTGAGACTTTTAGCGGGATTGTAGACCACCAGCGAGTAATTCACGGCGGTCTCGTATCTTTGCGCCTGCGAGGCGGTCGAAGTGCAGAAGCACAATGCCAAGGCACAAATGATGAATGCGCTGGTCTTCACGACTTACTCCCCGCTTCGGTATGTCCGAAGCACTGAGTTGCAGCGTAGCTTCGATGCTCCGTCTGATCCGGATCATCTCCTGAAGATTAGTGCTCGCTGAAGACCTGGAAAACTAGAAGAACTTCCAGCGCGGGATAAGAATCTTCAGCAGGCAACTCTGATGCGGTTTTCGCTTGGATTGGAGACCAGTCTCCCGCTGCATCGGATAAGCGACGATCGAAACCGGATTTTACAACCGGCACACAATTTGGAAGTTACCTTCAGCGTCAAAAACGGCACCCATAAATTGTGCGCCGACCTGCGCTAGTAGTTTCTGTAGTTCCGGAGAGCGGCTGGAAACGCGACTATATATCTGTAGATCGACTCTCCGTGCTTGCCCTGGACATCTCCGTTCATGGACGCCTCCGGGCAGGCGCTTTGCGCGACCGCGGAAACTACGTCAACCGGAGGACAAAGTGAAAACAACTCGATTCATGCTTGCGCTCGATTCTCATGAGCCCGGTTTCAGGATTCGCACAGACCGCACAGACTCAAGCAAAGCCCATGACAGATGACGATATCAAGTTGATTCGTCAGGATGTCCAGGCAGTCAAGGACGACGTCATAAGGGACACGATGCAATTTACTGAGACGGAAGCAGCTGCCTTCGGGCCCGTCTACAAGCAGTATGCCGAAGAGCAGCACGCAATAGCCGATAAACGTCTCGCCGTGATCCTTGATTACGCAAAGCACCTCGACACAATGACCGATGCGCAAGCCGACAGCCTGACCCGGCGCATCCTTCAGATTGAAGACGACACTCAAGCCTTGAGGAAAAGCTATTTGCCCAAATTCGAAACTGCCCTGGGTGCCAAACGAGCGGCCAAGTTCTACCAGGTTGACAATCGCCTTACCATGATCATCAACATTCAGCTTGCTTCCGAAGTGCCTCTGATTCCATGACTCCATCATGCGAGGGCCGCATAAACTCGGGCGAGCAGATGAAGTCCCGATTCAAGCGGCGTTCCCTACCGCCTTGCAATGGAAGAGAACAGACTCCAGAAGCCAACCAATATTTCCGCCGTTTCGATGAATCTCGTCGGATATTCTTCACGACTCACCACGCGGATTCATGAGGAGACGAAGCATGAAGAGAAGCACCTTATTCGCATCCATTGCACTGGCCATACTGGCGCTTGGTAACGCATCGGCACAGGACGTTCGTTATAACTTCGACAAGGATACCGACTTCACGAAGTTCAAGACCTACAAATGGGTCACGTTGCAGGGTGCCACCCAGATGAACGACATCATGGACAAAGACATCAAGGCTGCCATCGATACACAGCTTGCGACTAAGGGCCTGACCAAAACTGAAGACGACTCTGCCGATCTCTATATTGGATATCAGGGAGATATAGGCAAGGAGAAACAATTCACTTCCTATGATTCATCATGGGGATATGGACCCGGCTGGTACGGAAGAGGCTGGTATGGAGGCCCTTCAACGAGCGTGACCACCGGCCAGACCTCCACTATCTACACCGGTCAGCTGGCAGTTGATATTTACGATTCCACCCATAAGGACCTCATCTGGAGAGGCGTCGCCAGCAAGACGCTGGATCCGAAGGCCAAACCTGAAAAGCAGCAAAAGAACCTGAATAAGGCCGTGGCAAAGCTCCTGAAGAATTACCCTCCAAAGCCAAAATCCTAACCGTTTTGCCGGCTCTTCGGAAGTTCTTCGATCGACAGTGCCAGCGCTTCCCTGCACCACGTGCGTATAGATTCGATCGGCTCGCTATCTCGCCGAAGTTTCGGACGTCTCCGCCTGATATTTGGCGACAGCCATCTCCAGGTTGAATTGCATACCCTCGTTTCCGAGTGCTGTGCCGAGTTCTGATTTGCGGACCATTGCAAGCACTTGCGGGTTCATCCCAACGAGCCAAAGTCGAATGCCTTGTTCACGACCTCGTTTCTCGGCGTCCGCCAGCGTCTTCAGAGCCGTGTACTCGAGGTCGTTGACTCCACTCATATCCATCACCACAATTCTGGGTTTGTACTGGTCGACCAGGGGCTTCATTTTGTGCGCAATCTGACTTGCATTCGCGAAAAATATTCGTCCCACAACTCGGAGAAGAAGCAAATCCGTGAATTCTTCGTCTCCTGAGTTCTCATCCGAGCGCGGCCTGAAGATATTGGTGCCTGGTTTGCGCCCCAGGATGTAAATGGGCGGATCAGCGACCTGATAAGCAAGTGCAAAGAGCGAAACAATGATCGCAACGAGAATGCCCTTGAGCGTTCCGACGAGAACGACCCCGGCGAAGGCAACCAAAGCCCATATGAATTCAGTCCGTCGAACGCTCAGGATGGCGCGGAACTCCGCTGGCTTGATCAGGCCGATTGAGTAAACGATGACCACGGCGGCGAGGGTCGGTTGCGGTATGAGGGCGATCATTGGCGCCAGCAGGAGCATCACAATCAGCGTCACTGCCGCGGTTACGAGTTCCGACATCTGAGTCCTTGCGCCCGCGAGGCGGTTGACGGCGGTCTGCGAAGTTCCACCGCCGCCAGGCATTGCACCGAGAAAGGCACCCCCAACATTGGCCAGCCCGGTGGCAAGCAGTTCGCGATTTGGCTGAGGAACAGGCTCATCGTTTCGTGCGAACGCGCGACCAACCGCGATTGTCTCAGTGAAGCTCATAAGGGCGATGCCCAGTGCGCCCGGCCAAAGTTGCTTGACCAACGAAAGAGCGGGAACGGTGATGGGGGGCAGCCCCTGGGGAATGTGGCCGACGAGGGCGACTCCGTGTGCTTGCAAATTGAACAGATAGGCGCCGGCAATGCCCAGCCCAACCGCGAAAAGGGGAGCGGGCAGCTTTGGCGCGAAATGCTCAATGCCAACGAGGATCACGATCATGGCGATCCCGACAGCAAGAGTGATTAAGGAGGTTTCGGGAAGATGACGAACCAGGGATATCTGCGTTCGGAAGAAGCCGCTCTTCGCAATGTGAACTCCAAATATTTTGGGAAACTGATCAAAAACGATGACCAGTCCGATGCCGGCCTTGAATCCAACGAGCACTGGTTCTGAAATGAAATTGGCGACGAAACCCAGCCGAAGAAGAGAGGCGATCACAAGCATCGCTCCGACCATCAGTGTCAACGTGGCGGAAGCGGCAAGCAGGGTTGCGACATCAGCTCCAGGCGCAACTTCACCGAGCTCGGCAGCAGCGAGAATTGCGATGGTGGTGGTTGTGGTTACACTGAGAACCCGCGAAGTGCCCAAAACGGCATAAATCACCATTGGCAGAAATGCCGTATAGAGGCCCACCTGAACTGGAAGCCCGGCAATGGTGGCATAGGCCAGAGCCTTGGGGATGATGACAGCGGCGGTTGTCACCCCGGCGATCAAATCGGGCCGAAACCATTCCCTTCGGTATGATGTCAGCCAATTCGGCAGCACGGTATAAGACATCCTGTCCCCTTTCCCGGTAAGTCGCGCTCGCGGCAAGAACATGCATTCGAGCCCATATCCCGTGAGACCGTAGCAGAACGGTGTATGACGGGGAACTGCCAAAATTCCCAGGTATTCGAAAGGGAATCCAGTTATCCCGCGACCGCCGCTTAGCCAATTCAAGAAGGATCAGCTTTTAACTCTATCGAGGCGAATGCAATGTCGCGACCGGGGTTCTGCTGAAGATCCGCTGTTTCGATACCTGTCACAATCGCGGGTGAGCGCTCTAATTCTAGCTCTCACAAATCGCTTACCCTCTGCTAATTCTGACTGTCCTCAAATGTTAATTCCCTTCTGTATGCCAAGTTTTCTCCGAGTTTAGATGAAAGGGTTTCTTGTACGGTTCAACCGGAAAGCCATTGGCTCTCCAGCCGTCGAGACCTCCCTTGAGGAATTTGATCCGTAAGAATCCGATGGCAAGAGCACGATGCAGAATGATGCGACTGGTTTTGTCGCTCGGGCAGGTGCAGTAAACGATCAGGTCTCGCTCTTTCGGAAGCAGTGAAGGATTCACGCGCACCTCCTCGGGTGCGAGCCACAGTGCGCCCGGGATAATGACGGAATCTCCCAACAAATCCAGAGGCTGGCGAACATCAATGACAAGAACCTCTTGGTTTGAAGACAGCAACGCATGCAACGACTCCGGTGTGATGGTATGCCGTTCCATTTCGCGACGCTCTCTCATGCGCCTGACCAGAACGATAGCCAGCAGAACAGCAGCGCAAATGAACGATATTGCCAAGAACATCTCAGCTTCTCCTTGAAGGTACTCAGATTCAGCGGAGGGTTGATAGGTTTCATCGTCGCGTGGCATCGATTTGGGGCCACGGCTTCTCTACTTTTCGGTTATGTAAACGGAAGTCTTCGAAGATCAGCATCGCGTCCGTAACGGAAGTTCAGGAGACGCGCGTTTCACGAGATGAACCCTTCCGCACAGCTTTCAGCGCCAACCGAGCGCGGGGGCGACGGTCTTGAGAATCGCTTCAATCACATGCACGTTATATGCAACCCCCAATTGGTTTGGAATCGTAAGCAAGAGAGTATCGGCCTCCGCGATCGCTTCGTCTTTCCTTAGCTGCTCAATCAGAATATCTGGCTCAGCGGCATAGCTGCGGCCGAAGATCGCTCGAGTATTTTCGTCAAGGAAACCGATCGTGTCCTCCTCCTGAGAGCCTCGTCCGAAATAAGCACGATCGCGGTCATCGAGCAACGCGAAAATGCTGCGGCTAACGGAAATGCGCGGAGTGCGCGTATG
Organism: uncultured Acidobacteriaceae bacterium; assembly: GCA_963769345.1. Classification (GTDB taxonomy): domain Bacteria; phylum Acidobacteriota; class Terriglobia; order Terriglobales; family Acidobacteriaceae; genus Telmatobacter. Next base: position 1,986,881 of record CAVYLL010000008.1, on the reverse strand, counting down.
ACCAGCCTCCTTCCAGGCCGCGCGAAAGGCGCGAATCTGCGCGGATTGTTGGATGTGGAGCGGCTCGCCTGTCTCGTCGAATTTGAGGGTCGAGGTCTGCAGGTTCATTCCTCGCTTCGCGGCCCATGCGGCTGTCGCGTTGGAAGCAGATCCCCACCAGATCCGATCGCGCAATCCTTCGGAATACGGCTCAAGGCGCAGAAGCCCCGGCGGATTGGGAAACATCGGACGCGGGTTAGGCTGCGCGAAGCCTTTCCCGCGTAACAGCTCGAGAAATTCCTCGGCATGTCGCCGTCCCATGTCTGCATCATTCTCGCCCTCAATCGGGCGATAGCCGAAATAGTGCCACCCGTCGATCACCTGCTCGGGGGAACCGCGACTGATTCCCAACTGCAGACGCCCGCCGGCAATGAGATCCGCAGCGCTAGCGTCCTCCACCATGTAGTGAGGATTTTCGTACCGCATGTCGATCACTGCGGTGCCAATTTCGATCTTCTGCGTTTTGGCACCAACCGCCGCGAGCAGTGGAAAAGGTGATGCTAGTTGCTGTGCGAAGTGATGAACGCGGAAATACGCTCCGTCCATTCCCAGGCGCTCGGCCTCAATGGCGATGTCAATAGACTGCAGGAGCGCGTCCGCGGCCGACTGCGTTCGTGACTGCGCAGAAGGTGTCCAATGACCGAATGAGAGGAACCCAATTTTCTTCATGTAATCCAAGTCTGCCGTGCCGGATAATAGCACAGCCATTTCCAGGTAAACCCAGCACCCTTGCTTTCTCGCCCTAGCCAATATGAAACTGAACTGCTCCAGCCCGCCAATTAACTGTACTTCGAAGATGAACGCCACAAAATGCGACGAGCTGATAGCGACAAAGAAATGTAGCACAAGCGGATTTGCCAGCGGTGGCTGGTGGATGAAGTTGAAAAACCCGTTCAGGCCAAAGACGGCAAACAGCAACCCAATAAATAGCACGCGATTACAGAAACGATTTTCCGCATGCAACCCGCATTGGTGCCCACAACTTTCGGCGGAACCGTCAGAACACCAAAAACAGAGATCGCGTAGCCGCGCCTCTCGTCAAGAGTCGGGCTGCGAGAAGCGAGGTCCTTCCCGCGCATAGATATAGTGCTGGACCTCAACAGGTTTGATGGCGTAGCTGAGCACTTGTCTCTCAACCTCACTGTCGGCTTGAGTGAAGCGGTTATGTTGCCGCTCGTGTTCCGCCCAAGAGTCGACTTTGAAGCTCTCCAGGTAGGTGTTCGGTGATTCTGTATCGACGAAGATTCCCCAGCTTATCGCGCCATCGCGGCGACGAACACGCTCATACTTGTGGATTTGATGGAGAAATTCGGGAGCTTTCGCCGGATCAATTACATATTTCACCGTGACGAGGACCGGACCCTCGTCGGGGTCAGGTTCCTCGATCATGGCTGGTTTAACCCAATGATTCCAGATGCTGAGATCCAGCTTGGTATCCGGCAACCTGAACCAGGGCCGCAGCAATAGGCAGGCAGCCGTTCCAATACTTGCAGCCGCAAGAGTTGCATGGACACCAGTGCGCAACGCTACAAAGCCCCACAGAGTGCTTCCCACGGTAACGCTCCCCTGAAAGACGAAAAGATAGACTGCGAGCACTCGCGCCCTTACCCAATCGGGCGCAAGCTCCTGCACCATGATGTTGAAGAGGGACATGATCGCGGTCCAGGAGGCACCTCCAAAGAGCATTAGGAAGCAGAGGATCGCCGGTATACGCAACAATGCCAGGCTTAAGACAATTGCGGCGAATATCGCTGTTGCGGAAGACAGTAGAGTCTCCGTCGAGAGCTTCGACCTGGTCCGCTGCAGCACCATGGCACCCAGCACCGCGCCCAATCCGAAGGACCCGAGCAAGAATCCGTAGGCGATTGGGCTTTTACTGAGTTCCCTCGCAGCGATTGGCAGGAGCGCCCAGAAGGAACTGGTGAAAAAGATAAGAACTGCCGACCGAAGCAGCAGCCTGCGAATATCCGGGGAATACCGGACATAGCGAATGGCAGCGGAGGTCGCTCCCAGAAAGGTCTCTGTAGGCAATGTGCTCTTTCGCACGGGCCTCTTCCATCTCTTGATCACGGCGATGACACCGAAGAAGGAGAGGGCATTGAATGCAAATGCAGCGCCCACGCCTACAGATGCAACAATGAAGCCGCCGAGGCCCGGCCCTACGGCCCGAGCTAGGTTGAACTCGATCCCATTCAGAGCCAGAGCGGCGGGTAACTCCTCTTTGTCTACGAGCTCAGGAAAGATTGCCCTCCAAGTGGGCGATTCGACCGCATCCCCAATCGACAACCCCAGCGTAAGCAGGAGCAGGAGCCAAGGCGTCATCACTCCGGCGAATGTAGTCACTGTCAGCACAACCGCAATGACGAGCATCCACGTCTCTGTGCCAAGTATCAGCTTGCGGCGGTCGAAGATGTCTCCGATCGAGCCCGCCGGTAGCGCCAACAGAAAAAAGGGTAACGCGGAAGCGGTTTGAATCAGGGCGATATACAGAGGATTCCTGGTGAGCGAAGTCATCAGCCATGCCGCGCCGACACTCTGCATAAAGGCTCCAATATCGGAGACCAGGTTGGACGCAAGCAGATTTCGGAACGTGCGGTTCCGGAGAGGCTGCCACGGTCCCGACGAGCGAGAAACCTCTATTTGAGCGATCTGAGTCATCGGTTTTGAGACATACCATCTTCCTTTATGCCATGGCCATCAAGAAAAGTTTAGCGAGCCGGTTGACGGGGAGGCGATCGCTACGAAAACAATCGGCTGAACAAGTTCGTCTCTGCCAAATCGATCACCTCATCGCCGCGACCGCTAAAAACGGCGCGTAACATATACAGCCCGAAACCCTTCGCCTGCTCTACCGTGATGGTTGGGGGCATCGAAAGCTCCTGACGTTGGACCCTCACATCGATGAGCGCAGGCCCGTTGTGGGCCAGGATTTGCATCAATGCCGGTCGCAACTCCGACGCGCGATCAACGTGAAGGCCGAGGAATCCACACGAAGTGGCAAGCTGTGCGAAGTTCGGATCTTCCAGGTCCGTTCCGAAATTGACATACCCTGCTGCCTTCATCTCGAGTTCGACGAAGGCCAGGGCACCGTTATTGAACACGATTACTTTTATAGGGAGCTGATTCTGCCTGGCGGTCAACAGTTCGCCCATTAGCATTGCCAACCCTCCATCACCGGACATTGAAATGACCTGTCGCCGTTTGTCGAGCGCCTGGGCGCCGCACGCCTGCGGTAGGGCGCACGCCATAGATCCATGATTGAACGAGCCGACCAGGCGCCGCTTGCCGTTCATGGTGAGATAGCGAGAAGCCCATACAGTTGGCGTGCCGACATCGCACGTAAACACCGCATCTTGAGAAGCCAGTTCATCGAGAGTGCGTGCCACGAACTCGGGACGCAGCGGCCCTTCGCCGGTGTCGGCTGTCGCAAGCTCGTCCAGGCTTGCTCGTGCAGATAGATAGTGCTTCTGGGACTTCTTCAGGTATTCATCGTTGGAGCGTTGCTTGATAAGCGGGAGTAACGCATTGATTGTGCTCTTTACTGTTCCAATCAGGCCGACGTCTGTGTGCGTGCGTCTGCCAATTTGTTCTCCTCGAGAATCAACTTGAATGACTTTAGCGTTCTTCGGAAAGAACTGGGGATACGGAAAGTCACTTCCGAGAATGACAAGGACGTCAGCATGCTTCATGGCGGCGTAACCGGACGAAAATCCAAGAAGCCCTGTCATCCCTACGTCGAAGGGGTTTTCAAACTCCACGTACTCCTTGCCTCGCAGGGCATGGGTGATGGGGGCCTGAAGGGCCGTTGCGAAAGCCAGCAATTCGGCGTGAGACCCTGCACAGCCGGCGCCAGCCAGGATCGCCACACGGCCGTTACTATTGAGAATCTCAGCGGCTCGTTCCAAGGCTGACTGAGACGGTATGGTGTCCGAGTCATTCTCCAGGAAGCCAATTGTGTGCGGGCTCCAAGAGCAGTGCTCCGTCGCGATGTTGCCAGGCAGCACGATCACCGCGACGCCACGCTTCGCAATTGCTGTACGCATCGCAATAGGAAGCACGCGCTCTAACTGTCCCGGCTCCGAGATAACCGCACAATACTCACTACAGTCTTTGAAGAGTTCCTCCGGATGAGTCTCCTGAAAGTACATGGTTCCGAGTTCCGAACTCGGGATTTGAGCCGCAATCGCGAGGACTGGGACCCGGCTGCGCTGACAGTCAAATAGCCCGTTGATCAGGTGGAGATTCCCGGGCCCGCAGCTGCCAGCGCAGACCGCAAGCTTCCCGCTTATGTGTGACTCGGCCCCGGCAGCAAAGGCCGCGGCCTCTTCGTGACGCACATGCATCCATCCAATTTCGGGTCGCGTTCGGATGGCATCCGTCATAGCATTTAGTGAGTCGCCTGGCAGACCCCAGATGCGCTCTACACCATTCTCGATGAGCGTATCGACAAGAACTTCCGCCACATTTGCCATTGTTTTCCTCCAGTTACATCGATCACTGATGTGAAGGAATGACTGCGACACATTCCTCCAGGCCGTTGCGGATCCACCGTCAACGAAACATGAGCAACCGCCACATCGAGATATCTGAGCAACCTAGTAGCCGGTCGGTCTCGCGTAACCTATCAGATGCGGGTAGATTCAAACAAGAACCGGATGCGTCGCTGAGCCTGATCGATGCAGTTCTCCAGAAGGCTCGCTGTGGCAAAGTCGCCTGCGTCATTGCAAAAAACGTGGACTGCTCGCATCCCCAAGACCAACGCCTTGTCATCTTCACGAAGCTCGCTCAACATGTCAGCAGGATCATCGAAGTCGGCGTCGTTATCCGGGAGCAGACGAGCAATGTGGCATTTCAATACGGTTGTAGGAGAATTGGACAATGTTGCTATCGATGAATGCGCCTGACCGGCAAGCGGAGGCTTTTCCTGTTCTTACACCGGCGCAGATCGCCCGCATCCGGCCCTATGGCAATGTCCGATCGGTCCAGGCTGGAGAGGTCCTTTTCGAACCGGGCAGGCTCGGCATGTCTTGTTTCGTGGTGATCTCAGGAAAGCTTGACATCGCGATGCCCGGACTCTCCGATGAGCAGGTGTTTGTGACCTATGGCCCCGGCCAATTCTCTGGTGAAGTTGTCTTGATCTCCGGGGCTCGCGCTCTCTCACGAGGGCGTGTGGCCGAGCAGGGGGAATTCCTCGAACTGAGCGCAGACGCGTTGCGAACGTTGATTGCGAAAGACGCTGAGCTGAGCGATATCCTCATGCGGGCTTTCCTTCTGCGTCGCGTCGCTCTGATTTCGGAAGGCCTGGGCAATGTGGTCGTGTTGGGATCGCAACATTCATCCAATACGCTGCGCCTGCGAGAGTTCCTCACCCGCAACGGCCATCCTCATCGCTATGTCGATCTCGACAGCGACCGAGCGTCGCAAGAACTTTTGGATCGATTTGAGATCAAGCTGGAAGACATTCCCGTTGTGATCTGCAGTGGAAAGACTGTGTTGCGAAATCCGACCAACCAGCGGCTGGCGGAGTGCCTGGGGCTCGCGGGCCATATCGACGAGCACCGCGTCTATGATGTCGCGATTGTGGGCGCTGGCCCGGCAGGCTTGGCCGCGGCAGTCTATGCGGCTTCAGAAGGACTGGACGCTGTGGTGATCGAATCTGAGTTCCCCGGGGGTCAGGCCGGCGCGAGTTCAAAGATCGAGAATTATGTCGGATTCCCCATGGGCATTTCGGGGCAGGAGCTTGCCGGCCGCGCGGTTGTGCAGGCAGAGAAATTCGGCGCCCAGATGACGGTCGGCCAGAAAGTGGTGAAGGTCAAATGTGACCAGCGACCGTATGAGCTTACTTTGGAAAACGGCGGACTCATCGAGACGCGGAGCATTGTTATCGCTACCGGCGCTCAGTACAACAAGCCGAACGTTGAGAATCTGGAACGGTTCGAGGGACAGGGCATCTACTACGCCGCCACATTCATGGAAGCACAACTTTGCACAGGCGAGGAGGTCATCGTAGTGGGCGGAGGCAACTCTGCGGGCCAGGCAGCGGCCTTCCTGGCAGAGACAGTACAAAAGGTCTACATGCTGGTTCGCGGCAAGGAATTGTCCGAAACTATGTCTCGCTATCTCATTCAGCGGATTGTTGAAAATCCTGCGATTGAACTGCATCTCCAAACTGAGATTGTTGCAGTCGGAGGCGATTCACACCTTGAACGGGTTACCTGGCTGAATCGGGCGACGGGTGAAGAATCTGCGCATGGCATTCGCCACGTGTTCGTGATGGCCGGTGCTTCGCCGCGTACAGATTGGCTGCGTGGATGTGTCGCCCTCGATCAACAAGGGTTCATCCTCACTGGACGGGATCTGGACCCGGTTCTGGCCACCGCGCCAGTGAAATGGCCGCTCAGCCGACCTCCGCAGATGCTGGAAACCAGTCTGCCTGCAGTTTACGCCGTCGGAGATATTCGTTCCGGGAACGTGAAACGCGTGGCATCTGCAGTCGGTGAAGGATCGATCTCGATCCACCTCGTGCAGCGCGCGCTAGCGACGATGTGAGGTTCTTGGAGGATGCCGCCGAGTTCTGTGATCCGTTCGTGGAAAACATCTGCATTTCCAGTCGCTCTTTTCCCGATAGATTGTCGGATGTCGTTCCAAGTCGTCGTCACAAAGTGAGGACTACTGATTGCTCTTGCGTCTCATAATGTGAAACATTGCCTTCCAACTGAGTTGGTCAGCGCCTCATGAACCGCCGTGATCGCGGAATCGACGATCGGTGATGCTGTACAGAAGGGCGCGTCAAAGTCGAAACATTTATACTCTTCCAGACAGCAAGGAATTCAAACGAAAGGAGCCCTCTGCACAGTTCACTGCCCTAAGGAGCGTGTCCCCCGTCTTAAAGTGACAACAAGAATTAGCATTCCCGCATGACAGTCCGAATTAGCAGCGGGTTTCCGGTTTGTGACAGCTCAAATTCACAGTGACAACGAGAATTAGCAGAGGGCAGCAGCAGCAGAGGAGTAAGCATATGGCAAAGTCGGTAAATAAAGTCATTCTTTTGGGCAATGTTGGCAAGGACCCGGAGATCCGCGCGACGGGCGGCGGAACCATGGTCGCAAACTTCACCCTCGCAACCAGCGACCGTCAAAAGGACGCGCAAGGCAACTGGCAGGACCGCACCGAGTGGCACAACCTCGTCGCCTTCACGCGGCTCGCCGAAATCGTTCGCGATTACGTGAAGAAGGGATCAAAGCTCTATGTCGAGGGCAAGATCCAGACGCGCAGTTGGGACGACAAGGAAACCGGCGTGAAGAAGTATCGCACGGAGATCATCGTCAACGATCTCTCGCTGCTGTCGGGCCGCGAAGATGGCGGGACAACTTCCAGCGGATACAGCCGCCAGTCCGGCTCATCGACCAGCGTGGACCAGCGCCCACCTGCCGGCCACGACGACTACAGCCAGGCAGCCGAAATCTCCGACGACGACATACCCTTCTAGGGTCAACCTGTTTAAACTGCCGCGTCAAACCTGGTTCCGTGGTATAGAACTCTGAATAGCCCTGTGCGCAATTTCGAGAAAACCCGGACGGAATTCCAGGAGATACTCGCCAAGCCGATTCGCGAACTGGGGCTCAAGCTCGAGGGTTCTCCGCTCGAACGATTCGTGCACCAGCTCTATCGCGAACTGGATGCCAAGGGCATCCACAAGTTCCGCCCGCTGTGCTATCTCACCGATGAGTGGGGATGTCCCTCCGGCGAGCCCGTCATCGGAATTCCCTTCTACCTCGCGAATCCTGACCTTGCTCAGCTTGAGCGCGATATGAACGACCTGGAAGACGCCCGCGAGATCATGATGTACATGCGTCATGAGGCCGGACACGCATTCAACTACGCATACCAGCTGTATAAGTCGGCGGAGTGGCGCGATTTGTTCGGCCCGTTTCGGCGCGCATATCGCGATAATTACCGCCCCATTCCGTTCTCAAGGAAATTTGTCCGCCACATGGCCGGGTGGTACGCGCAGAAGCATCCCGATGAAGATTTTGCAGAAACGTTTGCGGTGTGGCTCACTCCGCGGTCGCAATGGCGTAAGCGCTACCAGGGTTGGGGCGCGCTGGCCAAGCTCCAATACGTGGATCGCATTGCGCGAAAAGTCGGGGATATCGAACCCACCCGGCGCCGCGGGCGCACCGATATCACGGTCGACGAAATGGAGTCGACAGTCGGCGAGTTCTATCGTCTCAGCCTGCCCGAGGAGGTTCCCGTGCAGGAACTAGCGCTGGATACCGATTTGGCGGATATCTTCAATGTCTCCCCCAAGCGGCACAAGGGCGTTCGGCCCGCTGTCGAGATGTTACGTCAGCACCGCAAGCCCATTGTCGACAAAGTCGCGTATTGGAGCGGCGTCCAGCGTCCGATCGTCAAAAGACTCGTGGAAGCCATCTGCAAGCGTGTTGAGGAACTGGGTCTGCGCGTGGATGTTCGGCGCGAGTCCGATTACCTCACGGAGTTCACCGTTTACACAACTGCACTCTCAATGAATTATCTGCTCCGGGGCAAGTTCATTCATTCCTGAGGCGTGCCGGCAGATGCCGTCACTCCGATTGGAGGCCGCATGACTGGATCGAAATTGAAAGTCACCGTGCTGTACGACTTGTGGGAAGAAGAACCTGTTGAGGTTCAGGAAGAAGTTCCTGTGCCGCGCAGGCGCAAGGGGCAAAAGAAGCGGAAGAAGAAGCCGGTGAAGCACGACCGCGAAGAGATCTTCGAGGCCTTGGAGAAACTCGGCCACGAGCCGTCGTATTACGTTCTCGACGGCCGCCCGCAATCACTTCTCGGACTCGCCAAATGTGGCGCCGATCTCGTTTTCAATCTCACGGAATCCTACGCTGGAGATGACACCAAGGAGATGCAGGTCACGGCATTTCTCGATCTGCTTGATATCGCCTACACCGGCGCAGGACCGCACGCGCATATTCTCGCGCAAGACAAGTCCATCGCCAAGAAGATGTTCGCCTTTTACGGGATTCAGTCGCCCTACTTCGCGACAGCCTATCGCGGCCATATCGACCACGCGCACGACATTTCGTTCCCTCTCATCGTAAAGCCCACATCCGAAGATGGGTCCATCGGCATCGATGCCACCGCCGTAGTTACAAGCGTGAAAGAGTTAATGGAGCGCGTCGCCTATATACAGACAGAGTTTGATTCTCCTGCGCTGATCGAAGAGTACATCGAAGGACGCGAAATCTACGCATCCATCCTCGGCAGTTACGAGAGCGCACACGCACTCCCGCTGGTGGAACTCGATCTTTCGAAGCTTCCGAAGGGCGTGCCTAAAATCGCCAGCCAGGATGTGAAATTCGAGAAAGACACTGAGGCCTACAAGCTGACGAAATCGGTGATCGCAGAAGATCTCGATGAAGAAACTGCAACCAGACTAACCGAGGTCGCGATCAAGGCCTATCGCGCCGTCAAGCTTCGTGATTACGGCCGCATTGACATGCGAGTATCCAACAAGGGCGAGATTTATGTCATCGAAGCAAACCCGAACCCATGGCTCTCCAGCGGACAGGAGTTTGCGATGGCCGCGAAGAAATCAGGCCTCTCCTATACCCAAATGATCGCAGAGATTGTGGAGCATGCAATGGCTCGGCAGCCGTAGAAGATAACCGGACTTTCAGGTAAGTTACGACGCTCGGATCATCCAGTCAGTTCTTCCAACCGTTGCCGATTCTCGGAACTGGGAAAGATCGATTTGCGCGAGTGAAAACCCAAGCCGCATCAATGACAAAAGAAAGCGGGCTTCGTACCGTGCTCACCGCAGCACGCGAAGCCCGGCTTCCACTCTGAGAGTGCTCTTTCGCTACCAGCGATAGACAGTGAGATTATCCACGTACACTGTGGCCGATCCGTATCCGCCGAGCCCATCAATCTGGAAGTTGGTCAGTAACGTCGGTCCCCAGCCCAATGCAAAGGCTGAATTCGTGGTCTCGTTCAGCATCTTCTGTACACCATCAAACGTGACGTATTTGTAAGTCGCATTCCCTTCGTCATCGCGCGAGTATGCAATCTGGATGTGGTGCCACACGCCGGTTGCCCAGGTCCGTGGATTGCAAGGCACGCTGGAATGCAGCCATTGATCCACGGGACGCTCCGGTGTGCCGGCATTGGTCGTGTAGTCCCACGTTTCGGTGTAGCCATCGCATTGAAATCCAAAAATGACCGTCTGCCCGTTGGCCATCACCTGGTTCATATCCATCTCGATATTCGCAATATCGTTGGAAGGCGAGGCAATGTACACCTGCGCGTCATATAGAAAATTCTTCGCGTTCTTATCGGCGCCGAACACGGCCCAGAAACGTTCTCCGCCGGAGTTCTTGTAGCTGATCGAAAATCTGCGGGCCGCTCCGCTCAGCGCCGGTGATCCGGCCAGGCTCATGCCTCCGCTTGCGAGTCCGCTCCCGGTCGCTCCGTCGCTTACGCCCTGCCAGACATACTGCTTCTGGATACCGTAAACAGCGACGGCGTTCGACGGTGCGGTCGCCAATGGTGTTGCAACAACCGTAATCGCGACATCCGTCACACAGGAAGCGCCCTGGTTGCCCCACGACTTCACGTGCAACACGTGCGCACCAATCGGAGCCCCGACCGCAGCGTTCACTGAGGTGCTGTACACAATCGTTGTGTTCGTACTGTTGTCGAAAGAATATCCCATCGCCGAAATTGCCTGCGATGAACAAGGTGTAGCCGTTGCTTGTAACGTGAACGGCGAAGACACCTGCGTGCCAGTCGTGGGACTCATGACGGCTACGTTTGAAAATGCGGGAGCTGCGCATGCCAGCAGCAGGAGATGAATTGCACCAACCCTAATTCGCATAACGATCTGCCTCTAACTCCGAGCTCATGCGAAACGGCTTGCAAGATCCCTCTTGCTTTGAGTCCGTCGGGCGCACCACTCCTTGCAGGTGCGCCAGGCAGCCCAAATTAAGATCTACTCGACCCGCAATCTCTGGATTCTTGTTTTGAAGTTAAGGGAGGGCGCGACGCGCGTCAATGATGGAAAGCACAAATGAGCCAGATCGAGTGACCAACGTCACTATGAAAGGCGAAACCCGGGAGAAGATCAACACCAAAGACCCATGCGAGAACCCAGTGGCAGGCTCAATCGCGCAACGAAATCTCAATCGGTGGTGTACCGAATCTCCAGTCGGCGCATCCGATAACACGTGTACGTCAGCACCATCGCAATCAACGCCAGCAGACCCAGCACTGCCACCCATGCCGATACAGGTTCGGTTTCCACCGTGAGCAGCGCGAATATGCCCTCCGCCGGAACGCTCACTGGCATCAGGTGACGAAGGTACGAGGCGACACTGAACTTCTGCAGCAATGACGGCATCACCGGATTGATCGCCTCCCATCCCAGAAGCAACATCGCGCCCGGCATGGGATTGCGGAACATCAGGCTGAGCAGCAGGAAAATCGCGCCGTATCCCAGGCACGCCAGCACGACGATCAGTAGGTACGCCTCAAGCTGTCCCAACCCCGGCCCATGCAGCATGAAATCCCAGCCCGCCGCGCCGTAGCCCGCATACATCAGCACAAAGTCGGCAATCATGGCCGCGCCAAACAACACCACCGCGGTCACCGCTCCCGCAAAAAACTTCGACAGGAGGATCACCTCGCGTCGCACCGGCGACAGCAGGTAGTAGTGCAGGCTCCGCTCGATCATCTCGCCGCGAATGAGCCGCGAAAAAATCCCCAGGCACCCAAAGAAGATCCCCAGCCGAACGTAATAGAGTTGCACCACGCCGGCCAGCACCATCGTGTCATCGCTCATCCCAGGCCCGGAATGAGAATCGATGAGCAGGTGAATCAGGATGATGACCGCCGGAATGAATGCAAGAAAATAAATCCACCATGCCCGCCGCGTAAACAGGTTTCGCCGGATCTCAATGCGGGTCATGCCGCCGGGCCTGGATCCACCACAGAGACCATGGCTGCTGCCGCAGCATCGCGATTGCATGACCAAAACTCTGCTGCGTCATGAGGCGCTCCCGTCTGAGCCGATCAAGTACTGGTAAATGGCATTCGCATTGTCGTCGGCCGGCGCAACCGCATCAATCTTCACCAACCCTTCAACCGCAATCTCATTCAGCAACCGGTAAAACTGATCGATATCTCCAGTGCGCAAAAACACCCCGTGCCCATCCGCGTGCAATCGCGCCTCGACGCAATGATTCACCGCAAACATCTTCGATGCCAGCAATTCCGGACTGATCACAGCGGATCAGCACCTGCATCGGCTTGTCCCGCACCTCCCGCCGCACCTCGTGAATATTCCCCTGTGCGATCAGATAGCCGCCAGTGATCAGCACCACGCGATCCGAGATGCGGTCGACCTCGTCGAGAATGTGGCTCGAGATCACCACGTGCATGCCCTGCCGCCCCAGTTCCTGAAACAGCGCCAGCGACTCCGCGCGCGCCATCGGGTCCAGCCCATTCAGCGGCTCATCCAGCACCAGCACCCGCGGGTGATGCGCGATCGCCTGCGCCAGCCTGATCTTCTGCCGCATGCCCTTGCTGTATCCGGCAATCTTGCGATGCGACGCTTCGCCATCCAGCTGAACCCGCTCCAGCGCCTCAGCCGTCAAGTGAAAAGCATCCTCCTCGCTCATGCCGTAAAGCATCAGGCTGTCGAGCACAAATTGAAATCCTCTCAGGCCGCGCGGAAACGAGTCGAACTGCGCGCAATAGCCCACGTTGCAAAAAAACTCCGTCGCATTCGACGGCTCCAGCCCCAGCACCGAGATGGTCCCGCGCGAAGGCTGCACCAGCCCCGTCATCAGGTTCATCAGCGTGGTCTTGCCTGACCCGTTCGGCCCCACCAGCGTCGTGATTCCCGGCGAAACCGTCAGCGAAACACGATTCACGCCAAGCACTTCGCCGTAAAACTTCGAGACATTCTCGAAACGAATCGTGTCGTCCGCTGCGTTCATCCGCGCACCACCTCTCGCGCACGAATGCGAGCATTCAGCACCGCAACACATCCGCAGGCATGCCAGCACGAGAACCGCCACCATTGCGGAAGTCGGCAATTCCATCCGGGGATTGATAATGGCCGGCGCGCCAAGCATCCGCTGCCATAGTTCCGACATCACGACCGGCAAATTCAACAGGAGTCCCCACTTGGTCCGCAAAATAGCACTGGCGATGCCGCCCACGCCGGCCGGCACAAACACCACCGCAAAAATCGCGCCCGTTGCAATCACCCGCCACTTCACCCACGCCGATACCGCAAGCCCCACCATCGAAAGCAGCACGATCCAAATCACCGCGCCGGCAAAAATACCCAAGCCGAGCGACAGATGCGCCATCGCCCATGGCTGCGGCGAAGCATAGCACTGGTAAACAAAGAGCACGAGGCATGGAATCCAGGTGACATACGACAGCGACAATAGCCAGCGCGAGAAACTTGCCCAGCAAATATCCGAAGCGCGAAACAGGATGGCTCAGCAAAATCGGCAGCGCGTTGTCGCCCAGGTCAAACGACACAAGTCGCGGCGCAATCCAGGCCGCCAGCACCAACGCGAACCAGCATTGCGTCTCCAGAACATTCAGAAAGAAGTGCTCGTTGATGGCTAACGGAGAGTCCCCCGCGCATAATCAGCGCCCGCGCAATTGGATTATCCGCGACATAGATAATCACCAGTTCCACCAGGCAAGGCAAAAGCGAAAACACGAAGAGGCCGACGGAGATCTTCGACGACCACGCCTCATGCAGCGCATAGCGCGCCAGCACCAGCGGACGCGACCTCAACGGCGTCAGGCGGCCTTCATACGGCCGGTAATCATGATTAAACACCGACATGGTCTACCCGGCCTCCTTCGTACTCCATTGCCCGCAGGAAGATATCTTCCAGTGAATCGCGCCGCAATTGAATGCGCCGGATCTGCACGCCAAACTCCGCTGCCGTCGTGTAAAGATCGCGCGAGCTCAGCGCATCCGGCATCACCAGCTTTACGCGGCCGCCGGCAAAGCTCGCGCACTCGCAACCCAGCGAGCGCATCTTCTGCGCAAATCCCTCGGTGCTGCCGGTCATCTCCATCTCGATGAAGTTTCGATGCGAACGCCGCTCCTCTTCGATATTCGAAATCGCGGCAATACGCCCCTTATTCAGAATCAGCACTTCGTCGCAGGTCTCATCAATATCGCGCAGCAAGTGCGACGAAATCAGAAGGTGCGTTCCACCCTGCTTGCGAATGTCCTTGATGAGCTGAATCATGCGCTGCCGCGCTGTGGGGTCAAGACCGTTGGTCGGCTCATCGAGAATCAGCAGCTTTGGACCGTGCGCCAATCCCTGGGCCAGCTTGATTAGTTGCTTCATTCCCAGTGAATAAGTACTGATTTTGCGATAGCGCACCTCGCCCAGACCAACATAGAACAGCGCTTCGTGCGCTCGCTCCAGCGCTTCGGCCGGTGGCAGCCCGGCAAGCTCCGCCATGTAGCGAACAAACCGCACGCCATTCATATTTCCGATGAAAGAGTCATTCTCCGGCATGTAGCCGACGCTCTGGCGAATGCGCATCCGATCCACGCGCGCATCCAGGCCAAGTACGCGTGGCAGCACCGCTGGCAGGCTCATGAAATCCAAGCAGCGTATTGATGAGTGTCGACTTCCCTGCACCATTCGGGCCGAGCAGGCCGATGGCGTGGCCGCGCAACTCTCCCGTCAGTCCATTCAGGACGGTGCGGCCGCCAAGCCGCACCTCCAGTCGATCAAGTTCAATCACGCCCATGTCTTCTCTTACGTGCAGATCGTTACATTTGTTCCGGAGCAACCACACTTCCCTTGCTCTCGGAATGCAGCAGCCTGCCGAGAGTAAGGAAATCGAACCCGAACAGGTTGCTGTTGCTCGCCGCCTCGATCCCGGCATCCTTGCCCCACGCGCAGATCGCCGTGGGATGCGAGTCCGATGCCAGCTTCTTCAACGCATCCGCCGACTGCCCGCTCATTTGCGACAGAAGCGGCGTCAACACCGGTCCGAGATTCTGGTATGCCACAGCCGAGTAGTTCTCATTCTGATCCACCGGAAGCAGCGCCTTGAAGCTTGCCGAATGCCCCAGCGAGTCGCCGGTAGAGTGAACGCGCAGCGCATCCATCAGCAGTGCCCGCGTCGGAGCGATGATCATGTACCCATTGGCGTACGTGTACTCCGCGACCGCGATACCGGTCGACGAATTGTGCACCGTATGGAAGGTCTGCCCGCCCGCCTGGCTGGCATCAATCGTGATGCCGTGGGCATCCTTGCCCTGTAGATGGCTGTTCACTGCCTGCGCCAGCCGCTCGAGTGTTGCCTCGAACCGCGCCGAGTCACGCACTTCGATCACTGCCTTCCACGAGGGCGTCGGCAGCACCGGTCCATCCAGCGCGAACAGGAACTCGCCGCCAAGATTTCCGGCAAGGTCATTGCGGATATCGACGCCAAGTTCCGATTGCGTCTTGTTCCAGTTCTCCATTCCGTTCTTGTCTGCCGACATCATGGCCATCATGTCGTCCACAATTGCCGTCGGATCCTTGGAAACCCCTGCTACGGCCAGCGCAGCATTTGTCGAAACAAAGTCCAGAGAGCCTACCGGTGCCGGAGCGCCCAGCCACGAAGCCACGCGTTGACGAGTGCCAGAGAACTGCACGTTCAGATGATTCTCCGGAGTTCCATTCGACTCCCGATGCTCCGCAATCAGGTAACGCACATCCGCCATACCCGACGCCTGCAGAAACGCATCGCTCTGCTTGCCGCCATGAGTGACCGTTCCAGCCAGCATCTGTTGAAGATTGGCAGCCAGAATCACGCCCGCACCCCGGTCGTAAGCAGTCTTGATCCTCTGCCCAAAGTCCGAAGCGGCGAATCCGCTCGACCCGGCATTCATCTGGGCGTCAATCGTCTTCAGCGTGTCGATGCTGTTGGAGAAGATAACCACCTTGGTTCCCACCAGAGCATAGGCCCCGTTCCCCTGTTTGCCGCCCGTTGCGCCTTGTAGTGCACTCTCATCGAGCACGGTTAATGCGCCATGCGCTTCCGTGGCGAACTGCTGCTTCAAGAGATCCGCCAACCCGCTGCGTTGCACATCGGCAACCACCGCGAATCCGCCGCCCGTCTGCTGTTTCAACGCCACAATGACCATCTCGTCGCCCAGATACTGGCTCAGATCGTGCACCTTGTTCACCAGCGCGTCCAACTCGGCCGTCTTGTCCTGCTTGCCGTTGGTCCACCACTGCTGCAGCACAGGGCTCTGTTTGAGTTGATCTTCAAAAATGGCCTTCGCCTGGCTCACAAAATCACCGAGATTCGGAATGCTGACGTACAGCTCGGTGTTCCCAGGCATACGATCAAGAAGATCGCTGCCATAACGCTGCGGCAAAGGAATCTGCTCGATGCGATGCTGCAACGTTGAAAACTGAGCCAGCAATTCAATGTACTGATCCCGATTCGGGCTCCACGCGACCTGTGCGCTCACCGGCTCCGGCGCCAGATTCTGTGTGGTCGTAAACTCGTCGCCTGCGTTGATCGTCGACTTTATGCCTGCGTGCGCCACTTCTACAGCACCCTGTAAAACGGCCACCCGCGATCCCTTGATACCCGCGTTCACTGAGAAGACGGTGCCCGTCACCGCAACGCTGCAATCCTCAGTCTTCACATAAAGGTGGCCCGAAGTGCGGTGCGCAGCCTTCACGATTACCGCCCCATGATCGAGGTCCACCGTCATGTTGCGTCCGCGTGCGCCCACACTAACAGCGCTGCGCTCATTCATCTCCACCGTCGAGCCGTCAGCCAGCCGCAGAACCGCATGCGATCCGCCCGACGTCCGCAGTTCGTCGCCTTCCTTAAGCTCTGCGCCCGCTGCAAGCACACGATCGCCTGAATCCGTGATCAGCGAAGCCGATCCATCAATCGACTGCACCTCGGCCCGCACTCCTGGTGGAATCTGCCAATACGCCTTGTAGACAAACAAGCCCGTTGCCACCAACGCGAGCGACGCCGCCATCGCCCAGCCCATCACCCACGGCCGCACCGGAGTCCGCGCCGCCATCACCTTTGGTGCCGACCAATCCACTGCACCAGATCCCGAGTGGAATCTGCGCAGGCAAACTCCGCACTCGCGAAGATGCGCCTTCACCAGCAACGACCGATTCTCAGAAAGTGTGCCCGCACGATAGGCGGTCAGCAATGGCCGCACAGCCTCGCAGCTCTCAATGGCTGCGTCTTCCGCAAACGCGATCCCAAGCCTGCCCGCCACCTTTTGGGCTGCACCAGAAATTTCGCCAGCTCCCGGTTCGGTCTCGCGCATGGTTTCGATTGCCTTGTTCAGCATTTCTTCCTGGTTTTTCATCGGTTCCCCCGTTCCATCTCTGCGAGCCGCTTTTTCAACTTCGCTCGCGCCTGGTGCAGCGTAACGGCCACCACAGCCTGCGATGTATGCATCAGCGCTGCAACCTCGCGATTGTCCAGCTCTTCCACATACCGCAGCGTGAACATCTCCGCAGCCCGCGGGCTGAGTTCGCCCAGCGCCGCGCGCAACCACTCCACCAGCTGGTTGCTCGCAGCTTCTGCTTCCGGCCGCGATCCGCGCCCCTGCGAAGCCACGCCCGACGCCGAATCCAGAGGTTCGCTTGCCGCGGAATTTCTCCTCCGCAGCAGGTCGAGCGCTCCGTTGATGGCCGCACGATACAGATAGCTCCCCGCATTGCTGACCACGAATTCGTTGCCGGCCAGCCGCAGAAACACGCTCTGCGCTACATCCTCCGCGTCCGCCATGCTGCCCGTAATACGATAGGCAGCCATCAAAACGCGGCGATGATGTAAGGCAAACAGCTCGGAAAGACGCTGTCGCGTTTCCACCGGGTGCATGGTTGGACTGGCGATTGCCACGGGCTGGCCTTTCTGACTGTTCATAGAGATGACGTTGGAACCAGCCGAATATTAATTCGGCTGAATGCAATTACGCCAAAACATTCCGAAAGGTTCAGAGCCGGGCCTGTTCAGCCCCGGTCTTTCGAACGGCACATCGCCAGGATCGAAGACATGGAAGGTACCTGCACAACCAAGAGCTAAGTGCTAAAAGCTAGAAGCTAAAAGCTGTCCTGCCCTACTCTGTCTTCGCCAGCGTTCCGATCAGTGCATCCCGGTTGCGATTGGCAAGGGAGTCCGCGTTCCGAAGCACGCGCAACCACACCACCAGTCCTGCTCCCGAAAGGACCAGCAAGCACGGCGCTGCCAGCCACCGTTTATCGAAGTAGATGCAGAGCTCCAATATCCCCAGGCCGCAACCCATCACAAGGGCCTGGACAAGCATGCTCACCAGTGCGCTGGCCTGTGATCCGCGTTGCCGCGAGATGCGGCCAAGATTCACACGGTAGGGCATGGTCAGCGAGAGCACATTTCCCGCCGCCAGGTTCATCGGCAGCGCAAACAAGACCCAGGCAGCGGTAGTCGCAAGCAGCGTAAGATCCGGTTCGCCCAGTCGAAGCGCAGCCATAACCCCCGCAAGAAATGCCACCATTGCAAAAAGCAGTCCATGCAGCAGATTCTTCGCCAGCAGCACTGTCCGAATCGGCGTAGGCGAAAGAAACAGCATTTGAATTCCGGCTCCCTCCGCTCCCAGGTTGTTGAAGATCATCTGGGTAAATCCCAGCAGCGCGTAACACACGCAAAGTGGAAACGCCAACTGAAACGGACGTCCTCCCACAGCTGTGTTTCGAAATACTGAACTGATCACGAGTACGGTCAGAAGCGGCGCCCCCATCGAAAACAGCAGTGGCATCGATCTCGGTATTGTGCGAATCTCCTTCTCCATCACCGCGGCAATCGGACCCGAACCATCAAGCAGCCACTTGCTGTCGCTTTCGTTCCTCTTTCGGGCGGCGGGCGCCTCGCTTAGCCTCTCCCCACGAAATTCCGCACGAAGCCGCACGCCCAGTACAGTGCCGGTGGCAAGAATGTAGAGTCCCAGCGCTCCGAGCGCTCCCAGCGCCGCAGGCATCGACCGCGATGCATTCATGCGGACACTCTCGGCAGACGCGCCCGGCGGCAACCACCGCACAGCGGCAATTGCAGGTTTGGCCCATCTGGGAGGTTCGCTGAAAATTTCCCGCCCTGGCTGCTGATCGACCGCGTTCCTTGCGCCTCTGTACCCGTTTTGGTGAAGCACCGGATTCAGCAGTTGCAGACTCAGCAACAGCAGCAGAAATATCGCACTGACGACCTCACGCGTCCTGCGCTTTGCCAGCCAGCGATCGACCCACGCCAGCACGGTACGCGCAGCCAGGATATTGAAGAACGCATAAAGCGCCAGCACAAGCGCAGTCCAGCCGAACAATGCAGGTCGCGCCAGCGTCACGCCGGTGAGGATCCCAACACAGCAGATCCCGCCAAGGATCGTCGGCACATCCACTAGCCCAAACACCAGGTTCAGCAGATAGAACGATCCGAAGTTCACCGGAAACCGCAGCAGGCCGCTCAGATCAAATTGCTCCTGGAACGATGCCAGTGCGATCGGCAACACCTGCCAAACCAGAAATACTGTCCAGAACAGTGCCGGCAGGAAATCCAGATGGCCGCCCGACACCAGCGAGTAGGCGCCCGCGCCCAGGCCAAGACCCAGTGCAAGGCCCATGATCGTGTAGATGATGAAGGCGATTCCCCGCGCGCCGAACTCGAATGCACCCTGCACCGAACGCACACTATTGGACACCATGTGCCAGCGCATCGCGACGAGCGCACCATACTGCCGCCGAGCCATCCGGCCAAACGGCCCGCCTGGGCCCACGACCCCTTCTTCGGCTCGCACTACGCCAGCCATGACAACTCCTGCGCCGATTCCTGCCCGTTCGCTCCAACGATCGAGAGGAACATTTCTTCAAGCGTCAGCCGCTGTTCGCTCTCCGCACCAGGCAGGGTGCTGGCCACGCCGGCGCGCAGTTCCTCAAGCGATCCGTTTGCCACCAGCCGTCCCTGGTGAATGATGGCCACGTGACTGCAGAGCCGCTCCACAATCTCCAATACATGCGTCGTCAGGAAGATCGTTGCGCCGCGATTGATCATCCCCTGCAGCATGGTCTTCAGCATTCCCGCCGCAATCGCATCCACTCCCTCAAAAGGCTCGTCAAGAAACAGCACGCGCGGCCCGTGAATCACCGCCGCGGCCAGCGCCAGCTTCTTCTGCATGCCATGGGAGAAATCCGTCACCAGCTTCCGCCGTTCATCCGCCAGTTGCATGAACTCCAGCAACTCCTCGGTGCGGCGATTTACCGTCTCGCGCTCCAGCCCGTACATGCGGCCAACAAAGCGAAGATACTCCGGCGCCGTCAGCCGCCCCAGCAGCGCCATCCCTTCAGGAACAACGCCAATCTGCCGCTTCAGGTCGAGTGCTCCGGCATTGAACGGCTTGCCCAGAATCTCGATTGTGCCGGCCGTCGGCTCCAGCAGCCCGGTCAGCATCTTGATCGTGGTGGATTTGCCCGCACCGTTCGGCCCAAGAAATCCGAAAAACTGACCGCTCGCGACCGTGAACGTCACGTCCTCGACCGCGGTCAGCGCGCCAAAGCACCGCGTGAGCCCGTGCGTCTGAATTGCCGCATTTTCCATGTGGGGCAAGGATAACAAGGTCGGGGCACTGAACATATAGCACTCATGTCACATAGCGTCAGCCTTGTGAACCCCCAAGCCAGATTCCGGAGACTTTAGCGGATCATTATCGCGATCTGTTACATCCACGATCGCCGCTGCCTGGGCCGCCAGTCGCGGCTTCCAGCTTCCTTCCGGAACACGCCAGCTCCAGTTTCCGTCGGGCACTGCCGGCGTATTCATCCGCGCCTCCGATCCAAGTTCCAGAAGATCCTGCACCGGCACAATCGCAATTTCCGCCACACTTCCCGCTGCCGCTCGAATCAGCGGCCACGTCGGCCGATTGTTCACCGGACCGATGAGCGCCTCTACGGCCGCGCGTTCTGTCTTGCCTAGAGTTCCCCACCATCCAAGTGTCGTGTCGTTGTCATGCGTGCCGGTATATGCCACCATTCCCGGGACGTACTGATGCGGCAAATGCATGTGCGCGCCCTTGTCGCCAAACCCAAACTGCAGCACGCGCATCCCAGGCATCGCAAGCTCCAGACGCAGTGCATCCACCTCCGGCGTAATCAGCCCCAGGTCTTCCGCCACCAGCGGCAGCGGCCCCAACGCAGCTTCGAGTGCGCGGAACAACTGCAGCCCGGGCGCTTTCACCCACTCCCCGTTGATGGCCGTCTCTTCATCGGCGGGAATCGACCAGTACGATTCAAATCCGCGAAAATGATCGAGACGGATCAAGTCATACAACTCACGAGAGCGGCGAATGCGATCGACCCACCAGTCAAATCCGCGCTGCGCCAGCACATCCCACCGGTACAACGGATTTCCCCAGCGCTGCCCCGTCGGCGAAAAATAGTCCGGCGGCACGCCCGCAATATGAAACGGCCGCAGATCCTCATCCAGCTCAAAAATATCGGGATGCATCCACACATCCGCCGAATCCATGTTGACGAAAATCGCCACGTCGCCAAGGACACGAATCGCATGTTGCGCCGCCGCCGCACGCAAATTGCTCCACTGAGCCGCAAACGCAAACTGCAGCGCCTGCTCAACCGCCAGCATGCGTCCACACTCTGCCGCCACCTGAGCTAGTGCTTTCGGCTCGCGGCGCCGAATGGCCTCCGGCCATTGGGTCCACGCGCCCGTATTAAAACGCCGCCGCAACTCCGCATACATCGCGTAATCCGTAAGCCAGCTTGATTCCACGCCGCAGAATTCCTCGAAGCGCTTCCACTGCGCCGCAAACTCCGGATCATGTGGGCCGCGATCGAGAAAATTGCCCGCCGCTTCATGAAGCAGCGGAAGCTTCTTCGCTTCCACCTGTCCAAAATCAACGTTGCCGCCCCGCCCTGTTAGTCCCGCGATCCTCTCTCCCGCGATCCAGCCCCAGTCCACCAGGTACTCCAGGCTGATCAGGTAAGGATTCGCGGCAAAAGCCGACGATCCCGCGTACGGCGAGTTCCCGTATCCCGTGGGACAAAGCGGCAGCACCTGCCATAGATGCTGTTTTCCGGCCGCCAGAAATTCAATGAACTGGTGCGCGGCCGGGCCAAGGTCCCCGATCCCTCCATAGGAAGGCAAAGAACTGATATGCAATAGAACGCCGGACGACCGTTGAAATTCCATAGCGGTATTATCTCCGACGTTTTGAAAGGGCACGACTCAAACACCAAGGCCCGCTTCCAACATCGGAAGCGGGCCTTCCCCCAGGAGGGATGAGTGCCTGAACTACTCGCCCGGCAGCTGGCCCTGCGGCTTCGCGTTAATGCGCACTCGATTGTTCTTCTTGTATTCCGAAATAATGCTGTTCGCAAAGATTCCGAATGCTTCCTGCCTCTTTTGGTCGAGAAGCTGATCCCGCATCTGGTCGAGATTCTTCGCGATTTCCGCATCGCTCGGCTGTTGCTTATCCACCAGCTTCGCAACCACTCCGGTACGGCCGGCATTGATCGGTCCGCTTATCGATCCCGGAGTCATATCGAACAACTGGGGAGCTACCTGCCCGACCGCACCGAGCTCCGGCACTTGCCCGGTCTGGTCGACAAGGTCGCTGGTCTTGAAGCTCGCGCCCATCTCTTTGGCCGCCTTCGCAAGGTCGTTTCCGGCTTTTGCCTTTGCAGCCAATTCCGCCGTCTTCTGGCTCATCACAGCCGGCGCTTGCTCATTGCGATAGTCGTCGGCAACGTGGCTTTTCCAGTCCGCAAATGTCGGCGCATGCGCCGGAATCACGCTCTTCACCTGGAATACCGCGTAGCCTTCGCCTGTCGGCGCAGACTGTGGCGGATCGCTCACCTTCGCCCCAAATGCATGCGCAATCAGCTGCGCCCCATCCGGCAATGCCGGAATCACACCAGACGCATTCACCGGCGGAGTAGTTACCACCTGCAGATGGTGTGCCGCTGCGGTCTTGTCCAGCCCATTCTTCATCGCTTCCGCAGTCAGCGCGCGTGCATAGGCATCCTGCGCCGCAGTCGACTTCTGGCGCATCAACGTCGCCTGAATCGTGGGCAGAACTTCAGCCAGCGACTGCGAGTGCGCCGCCGTCCGTTCTTCCACCTGCACAATGTGATAGCCGTACTGCGTTTTTACGATCTTCGTGTCGCCGATCTTCTGCGTGAAAATCGCCTGGTCGAATTCAGGCACCATGTGGCCGCGCTGCGCAAAACCAAGTTCACCGCCCGTATCCTTGCTGCCCGGGTCGTCGGAGTTCTTCTTCGCCAGCTCGGCAAAGTTCCCGCCCTTCTCGATCTGCTTCAGAATGTCCTCAGCCTTGGCCTTCGCCGCCCCATCCGCCTGCGCATTCGCCCCCGGAGAAACCTGGATCAATATGTGTCGCGCCTTGGCCTGTTCCGGAACCGAGTACTCGCTCTTGTGCGCGTTATAGTAGGCCTCGATCTCCTGCTGCGCAGGCTGCTGCACGCCCCCCGGTACATCATTCGGCGTAAATGCAAAGTAGCTGATCGTCCGCTCTTCCGGCACGGCATTCGCGTAACGCGCCGCGTTCTTTTTGAAGAATGCTTCCAGATCTGCATCCGTCGGGTTGATCGACTTGCGAATGTCTTCCGCCGAAATCACGGCGTACTCAAACTTGATCTTCGTGCCGGTCTTGAGGAACTGGTCTCGCGCTTCCTTCTCGCTCACCGACTGTCCCGCCGTCACATACGCTCTCAACCGCTGAATCGTAATGTCGTGGCGCACGCTCTCTTCGAAATCGGCAACGGACATGTCGAACCGCGTGCTGATCAGCGAGGCATACTGATCCTGCCCGATGAACTTGCCGTTCGGAAACAGTACCTGCCCCGCCTGTCCCTCGTGCAGAAACTGAGCCACATCGTCGCTGTTTGCAGAGATGCCCAGCTTGGCCGCTTCGGCCAGCAGAATCTGCTGCTGTACCAGCTGCTGACCGACCTGCTGTTCAAACAGGTTCACGATCATCGGATTCGATGCATACTGCGGATTCCGCTGCTGCAGCTGCTGCCGCGCCTGCGCCGACACCTTCTCCTGGCTGATTGCATCGCCGCTTGCAAGGAACTTGCTGTACCAGTGCGGGTACACCACGGCATAGGTGCTTGCCGATACGGCGCCCTGCCCGGTCAGCCCGGGAATCAGGTAAACAACCATCGAAACCGACGCGGCGGCGATGATCACGACAAAAAGTGCCTTGACGACGCGATTGTCCTGCTGAAGAAAACGAATCATGGGTGGGTTTAAGCCTTCTACTCTCTACGCGCTTACAGTGAGAGCCTCGCCGCCCCGCTGCTCAGAGGCCAGCATTCCGGGGGACACAAATCTCTCAAAAAGCGCAATTCTCGCACGTTGCGATGCACTCCCAATTATAGACGAACGTGGCTCCTCTCAGCCCCCAGCACGGCCGTCCTCCAGACTCCCCGTCGGGGAGCCCGGAAAGGGATTGACCGCCAATATCGTCACATCGCTGCGCCGCGAGTAATGAGTGTCGCAGTCGGCCCAGTCGAGCAGTTCCGGCCTGGCAACGAAGAAAGGGCGAACCATGTGCCAGGAATGAGAGGCCCGTCAAGAGCATCTGTGCGATTCTGGGGGAATAACCTTTTACCATGGGTCGATGATGTTCATTTGAGGTGAGATGTCCTTTCTCAGCAGACGAGATCTCCTGCAACAGGTCTTTGCCGCATCATCGGTTCTGGCGTTAGATAAATGTCTGGCCGCACAGGCACCCACCGGCGTTCGCCGGGAGCTTCCGGATGCTGCATTATTGTTAGGCTTTGTCGATGAGCTGACGATTCCTGCGAGGCTCATCCCGGAGCAAACGCACAACGGCTCTGCGGGGTACCGAGTGCGCATGAGAGAGGGCATGCACTCGATGCACTCCTCCCTGCCCCCGACCAGGATATGGGGCTACGAAGGGCACTATCCGGGACCGACAATCGAGGCATTTCGCGGCGAGCGCGTTGAAGTCATTTGGGAGAATCATCTACCCACCAATCATCTTTTCAAAGTCGATCCGCATATCCACGGCGCGATGCCACCCACCCCCGAAGTTCGGACGGTGCCGCATCTGCATGGTGCTCGAACCTCATCCGAGAGCGATGGTCTTCCGGAGAAGTGGTTCACGCCAGGCAAAAGTGTTCGATATGTCTATCCGAACGATCAACAGGCTGCAACGCTTTGGTATCACGACCATGCCGTGGGAATTACTCGACTGAATGTCTACGCGGGGCTCTGCGGCTTATACCTGCTGCGCGATGCAAATGAGAAGAGCCTTGATCTGCCGACAGGAGAATATGAAATTCCCCTCATCGTGCAGGATCGTAATCTGGATGATAAAGGCCAGCTTGTTTATGCACCAGTGAACGACGATGGTATTCCTCTCCCACCGGGCGTCTGGGGACCGGAGTTTTTAGGCAGATTTCCGGTCGTAAATGGAAAAATCTGCCCTTATGTGAATGTCGAGCCGCGACTGTACCGTCTACGAGTCTTAAACGCTGCCAATACCCGGTTCTTCGCCCTGCGATTTAACCTGGCAAAACGAGCGGTCGATATCCCCTCCCTGGTGACCTTTAAACAGATTGGCTCGGATGGCGGGTTTCTGCCGAAACCCGCGGACATCAACAGTATCTTGCTCGGCCCGGCGGAACGGGCTGACCTGCTCGTGGATTTCACTGCGCTCGAGGTCAAAACAGTCACGATGATGAACAATGCCCCGGCTCCTTATCCGGGCTGGGCATCGTTGGCGATGCACGCGCCACGATTGGACGAGTTGATGCAATTCCGCGTGGTCCTGCCGCGGAAGGAATCGAAAGCGACTTCAAAGACATTCAACATCGGGATGACGATGCCGTTCAACAGATTTTTAGAAGGCGACGCGATAAGGTCGAGAGACTTTTTGCTGGTGGAGCATATGGATCAGAATGGCCGATCGCTAGGGGTGCGTATCAACGAAAAGGGCTACGACGATCCAGTAACCGAGACCGTCAAGCTGGGAACACTGGAGAAATGGCGGTTCATCAACACAACGGAAGATGCGCATCCGATGCATCTTCACCTGGTTCAATTTCAGATACTTCATCGCCAGGGATTCGATGCAGGGGAGTTCACTAAGGGGATTTTGAAACCAGTGGGTCCTCTGCGTCCGCCATCAGCGGGAGAAGCGGGCTGGAAAGACACGGCCGTAGTTTCACCAAACGATATGCTGACACTCCTGATCCGGTTCGAAGCGTACACTGGCCGATACGTTTTCCATTGCCACATGCTTGAGCACGAGGACAATGACATGATGCGGCCCTATGTGGTGATTCCCTGAGAACCGCTTCTCAAAACCCTGTTCAGGAAACCGAGTGTTTACTCCGCCGCGCATCCAGCTCCGTGGCAATCTTGCGGCTCACCTCGCGGCTGACTGGGTAGAAGAACATGCACGCAGCTACCGCGAAGAAGGCCAGCCCCGCATAGATACTCGCCGTCAGCAGAATGCCCGCCTGCGCTTGCGCCGTCTGCACTTGCGCATCCGACACGAAACCATAGAACGAGAACAGCCAGCCTGCGATGGCTCCGCCCAGGGCGAGGCCTGCCCACAGCGCAAAGACAACCGCGGCGGTCACAGTGCCACTCGCGCGCCGACCGGTCTTCCACTCGCCATAATCGGCAACATCGCCCATCATTGCCCATAAAATCGGCCCTGACAATCCGAAGGAGAATTGGCGAAGCACTTCCACTCCGATAATGACGACGGTTGCATGTGTCGGAATCACGAACAACGCCATATTGAAGATACCGGTAAGGATCATGCTTCCCATGAAAAGACGCCGCTTGCCCACCCGCACCGAGACCGCCGTGGATAAGGCGACCCCTATCAACAGAGCCGCCAGGCCGAATCCGTTGAACCATGCGAACAAGTCAACGTTGCCTGCGACGAACCGGAAATAGGGCAGCATCACATTGCCGCGCACCACGATCGCCGCAAAATAAAACAGCGTGGCCAAAAAGAGCATGACCCACGGGCGATTCTTGAAAAGGTCCGAAAGATCCTGCGTGAGTGATGTCTTCTGCTGCGGATCGGGTTGAATGCGCTCCTTGGTGCAGAAAAACGCAATCACGAAGAAAATAACGCTCAGCACTGAGAGCAGGCCCATGGTGAGTTGGTAGCCGCGCGCGTCATCGCCGTGACCGAAAAACTTGACCATCGGAATCGCAAGACTGGCGACGATAAAACCCGCGGAGTTGGCGGCAATTTGCCGGTAAGATGCGATGCTCGTCCGCTCGTCAGGATCTGACGTCATCACCGCCGTGAGCGAGGCGTACGGCACGTTGTTCACCGTATAAATCACGCGGAGGAGAATGTAGGTCGTCCACGCATAGATGAGCTTGCCGGCAGGGCTGATGCTCGGAGTGGTGAAAGTGAGCACCCCAATCACGCCGAAGGGCAGCGCCGTCCACAGCAGCCACGGACGGAATTTGCCCCAGCGGCTGACCGTGCGGTCGGCGATCATCCCCATCACCGGATTGAGAAATGCCACGCTGAGGCCGACAACCAGGAAGAGCGTGCCGGCCTGCGCCGCCGTCAGCCCAAAGGTGTGCGTATAGAAGTCCAGTTGCAGGGCGAGCATCGCCTGAAAGATAAAGTTCGCCGCCAGATCACCCAGGCTGTAACCGAATTTCTCTCCAAATGTGAGTGTTTGCCGCATATGTGCCTCGTCTTTCGCCGGCGTTTACTTCGTTACCTGCAGCTTTAGTTTCGTCAGATCGGAGTCGCGCGACGACGTGCCAACCATGATTTCGAAATCGCCCGGCTCCACGACGTACTTCATGTTCACGTCATAGAACGCGAGCGCTCCCGGGTTGATATCGAGGGCGACAGTGGTGCTCTCGCCGGGCTTGAGCCACACTTTTTGGAAGGCCTTCAATTCCTTCACCGGTCGCGTCACAGAACTAACCAGGTCGCGGATGTAAAGTTGCACCACCTCAGACCCTTCGCGTTTTCCGGTATTCGTAACGTCCACTAAGACCTGCGTCGAACCGTCGCGCGCGATGCGTTGCCTGGTGAGCCGCGCGTTCTCAAGCTTGAATGTCGTATAGCTCAAGCCGTAGCCGAACGCATAGAGCGGCGACACGTCATCGAACAGGTAACCGCGCCGCGCTGAAGGCTTGTAGTTGTAGAAGGCAGGCACATGACCGGCTGAGCGCGGCACCGAAATCGGCAGCTTGCCGCCCGGATTGTAGTCCCCGAAGAGCACATCAGCTACAGCGCGTCCGGTCTCCTGTCCCAGGTACCAGCACTCGTAGATCACCGGCACATTTTGCGCCACGTAGTTGATCGATAGAGGACGGCCATTGAAGAGGAAGACGATAACCGGCTTGCCTAGCGCGACCATCGCTTTGACCAAGTCCTCCTGTCTGCCGATCAGATCCAGGCTGGTGCGGTCGCCCATGTGCTGGAGGTTCCACGCCTCGCGCGATGTTTGTTCGTTGCCGCCGATCGCCAGCACGATGACATCGGCCTTTTTCGCCACTCTTACGGCCTCGGCAATCGCTTTGCGGTCCTCTTCCGGATCGCTCGCCGTAACCGCGTCCTGGTTCCACGAGCCCCCGATGGTGATCTTGCAGCCTTCGCTGTAAAGCACCTTGGCGCGCTTCCCAACCTTCTCGCGGATGCCCTGCAGGACCGTTACTTCTTGCTTGGGAACACCGCTGTAGCCGCCCAGAAGAGTGCGATCCGCGTTGGGCCCGATCACCGCAATCGTTTTGATGGCGTTCATATCGAGAGGTGCGGTCTGGTTCTCATTCTTCAGCAGCGTGATGGCTTCGTGAGCAGCCGTCAGCGCCAGATCGCGATGCTCGTTACAGCCGACGACCCGTTCGGCCTCATCGGCATCCACGTAAGGATCATCGAACAGCCCCATCTCAAACTTCCAGAAAAGCATCGGCGCCACCAGCGCGTCGAGTTGCTTTTCCTTGAGCACACCTTTCTTCACCAGTTCGACAAGATGCAGGTAGCAATCGGGATCAGGCAACTCGATATTGATGCCCGCCTCAACCGCAAGCTGACAGGACTCCTTCTTGTCCTTGGCCACAAAGTGACCATGCGTATCGGGCCTGTAACCGAGTTCCCAGATGGCGTAGTAGTCCGAAACCACAAAACCCTTGAAGCCCCATTCTTTGCGCAGCACATCGTGCATCAGCCATTTGTTGGCGTGTGAAGGCACGCCATCGATCTCGTTATAAGAGGCCATCAGCGTCACTGCTCCAGCCTCGCGCAGCGCTTCGCGAAAGGTGTACAGGAACGTCTCCCGCAGCACGCGCATCGAGACGTTTGCCGGTGCGCAATTCATTCCCGACTCGGGCTGCCCGTGGCCGACGAAATGCTTTAGCGTGGCCAGCACATGGCGCTTGTCGCGGAAGTTCCGATCGCCCTGGAACCCCTTCACCGCGGCAATTCCCAGCCGCGAAACCAGGTACGGATCTTCGCCATATGTCTCTTCCACGCGTCCCCAGCGCGGCTCGCGAGCCACATCGACAACCGGCGTCAATGCATGATGCGCGCCGCGAAGCCTTGCCTCCAGGGCGGTCATCGTAAACAGCCGCTCGACCAATGCCGGGTCGAATGTTGCTCCCAGCGCGATGGGCTGCGGAAAGCTGGTTCCGTCCGGCGCCGCGTGCCCGTGCAGACACTCCTCGTGGAAAATCACCGGGATCCCGAGCCGGGTGTTCTCGAGGAAGAAGCGCTGGATGGCATTGGTAAGCTCCGCCATGCCGCGAGCCTTTTTGCCGCCGCCCGCATCACTGGGCCGCCCCACCTGCCCAAGTCCACGCTTGTTGCGAAAGGCCTTCTTCGCCTTCGCGAGATCGAAATCTCCTTTTTCGTCGACAAGCGTCTCCGCTTTTTGTTGCCAGATGCAGAGCATCTGTGCGGCTTTCTCTTCCAGCGTCATGCGCTTGAGCAGATCCTGCGTTCGCCTGGCGGAAGGCGCCTCGGGGTTCTTGTAGATGGGCGTTTCATTCTTGGATCGAGTGGCAGCCGGAGATTTCTTCATGGAGGGACCATTCTTTCGGTGGATCGAAATTGTTCGCGGCACCGAAGTGTGGGCGGAGAATCCGTAGCGCGCATACATCTTCCGCAATTCCGCGACGGGCAATTCTTGCATAAGAGAATCGATTTAGCTAGCCTCTGTGGCACCAATCACGAGCGGCTGTCCCGTAAGCTTCTTAAGCCGAGGCCAATTGCGGTTTTTTGGCGTTGCTGGCGGCGCTCAGTGTCGGGCAAACCCGACAACCGAAAAGAAGACAACGCCTGCGTCATCGCCGCTCAGGTGGGTGATTTCTAAGAATTAGATTAATGCGGAAGTCGGGCCGGCTACTTCGCCTCTATGGTGGCCGTTGCCTCGGTCTTTTCTCTCTCGAAGTTGAACCGGAGCATCCAGACGCTCCGCTCGGCATCGCCATTCCGAGTCGGCGGCGTGAACCTCCAGGACAGTGCTGCTCGCTGTGCCTGCCTGGCAAAATAATTCCCTGGGCCGAGCGACATATATGCCGCGTCTGAAACCGCGCCATCCCGGTTCACCGAGACCCGTATTAACACCTGCACCGGCCTTCGCATGCCGGCAAGGGCACCGGGCGACACGTTCGGTATCACTCGCTTTTCAACGAGCCCTTCCGTTTTCCCTCTAGCCTTCGCGGGTTTCCCGGTGGACTGGCTGGTTGGCGATGGTTGCGCTGGAGCAGGCGCCTTTTGAGCCTCCGTCGGCGGGGCGCTCTCTGGCTGCGGTTGTGATGCAGGCGGGCTGGATTGAGGCGCCTTCTGAACCGCGGTTGGCACGGAGCTCTCTGCTTGCGGCTGTGATACCGGCGGGCTGGACTGAGGCACCGTTTGATTCTCAACCGACGGAGCCGTGGTCTCCGATTGTTTCTCTGGCGCAGGCGAACTCGGAGCGGTTGGACTGACAACGGGCGCATTCTGACTGGGCGTTCCGGCCGGAATCTTGATCTTGCCTGCTCGAACCAGCAGAAATGATACGAGCGAAAGGACAGCGAGTAGAACAAAAGCATACCCGACAATCCGTAATGGGCCCCCACCGGGTTCTCCGAAGTGCGTTAGCGGCTTCGAGAAGAGAACCGGTTCAGAAACCTCTTCGGTTTCGATCTTCTCTGCCGGAGATAGAAGTGCTTCCGGCTTCTCAGGGAGTCGAATTTCTTTCGTCGAGAGAACCGGTTCAGAAGCCTCGACAGTCTCGATCTTCTCTTCTGGAAATGGAAGCGCATCCGACTTCTCCGCACCCGACTTCTTAATTATGCGACTCTCCCTCGTCGGGATTGGGGACGTTGCAACAACGGCGCTGCCTGTCTCCACTGGAATCGGTTCCTCGGAAATCGGGAGAGTCTTGATCTCGTCCAACCGCTCAAGGATGGTCTCAATTGTGCAACGGCGGAGCGGATCTATCCGGAGACATTCCTGCACAATTTCGCGAAAAGGACTTGGCAGCGATTCCGTGACTACAGGCTCCTCATTCGTCGACGGATCCCATGAGGGCAGAACCTGGGTCATCGCTTCGCACAGCGTCATGCCGATCGACCAGGTATCGGATGCCGCGGTCGCGACTCCATGCGCCAACTCCGGCGCATCGTAGTTGCCAGCCTCAGAGATGCTCCTCTTTGCTGCGCCCGCTATCAGTAAATCGGTCACCGATAGTTTCGGTTTCATCTCAGCGAACTGAATATTCGATGGATTTACGTAACCGTGCACTACCCCATTCTTGTGAAGATAGGAAAGTGCATTGAGGATCGGATCGAAGGTCTCTCTCGCCGAGTCCGCTTTGAGTGTTCTGGTTTGAATAGTCTTGGAAAGAGTTGCGTAGGGACGTTCTGTGGCAACGTACACAAGGTCACTTTGATCGATAACGCATCGGCCCGCTGCGAATATTTTTGCCAGGTGTGGATGGGACAAAGTCCTCGCGAATTCCCATTGAGCGATGTACGCGTCCGACTCGGCGGCATCCGTCGAAATGAGTTGAATGACGGCTTCCTGTAAACCCTGCAACACTGTAAGAAACGAGACGCAGTTTCCTGAGCCTCCTAACCGTTCGAGGAGCGGAAACCTTCCCTCGACAACGCGCCCCTCCCACCCGTTGCCAACAGCAGCTGTCCCCATGGGAACCAATTCTATCCAAAGGCACAGTGATTTCCGGCCGGCTGCCCGTTTCCAAAAGGTACTTTTTATCAGCCTTGTCTCAAATCCTCGAATTTCTAACAACAAGATTTGCGCGAACCGGCCGTCTCTCGGGCGCTTAGGACGAGGAGCCCTCCAGACGAAAAACCACGGGCACCCCAATCCAGGGCGCCCGCCGTCTTACATTTTTTTCGTTTTATGTCTTACAAAAACCACCGAATGTCTTGCTGACTTTCTCTTGTCTTACGCAGCGTCTGACATAGTCTTACCGCCAGTAGTAGTACCCACCTGCGTTGTAATACGGCCGGTAATACACCGGGGCATACGCATACGGGTACGGACGATATCCATACGGCGTCGCGTAGTACGACCCGCGGCGATACAGATTTGGCCCGCCAGGATTGAGCCCTTGCGCCAACCGCATTGCTTCCTGCGCCGAAACAGGCTGAACCGTCACCGGTATCGCGAGATGGAAACTCACCAGCGCTTCTGCCGGAATCCATACGCCCGGGCCGGAAGAAGCCGCCGAGGCAGCCGCGCCCGCGCCACCGCCTGCCACCGCACCGATCGCAGCACCTTCACCGCGGCCGATCGCGCCGCCAATGATTGCGCCGATCAGCGCACCGCCCACCACGTTTCCCGCGGAACGCTCACCCTTGCCCGGTCCTTTTACCTTGAACATGTCCGACTGCAGAGGATAGCTCTGACCCATC
Source organism: uncultured Acidobacteriaceae bacterium (assembly GCA_963769345.1). Lineage (GTDB taxonomy): Bacteria > Acidobacteriota > Terriglobia > Terriglobales > Acidobacteriaceae > Telmatobacter. The sequence continues at coordinate 1,953,875 of CAVYLL010000008.1, read as the reverse complement.
AATTCCAGCGAAGTCAGTTCCAGCGCCAGTTCGCTGCTGCCCGTAAGCGAGCCGCTGTCAGGACGCTTCACTTCCGCAATCACGCCGCGCACCGTTGCGCCACGGGGAATCGCCAACACTCCGCCAAACGCCACGTCCTGGATCACCGTGAATTCGATGGGCTGTCCGCCCTGGGCGCGCTTGCTGTTAACTGCCTCGTTCGTTCGCACCTGGATCAAAGTCCCTTGCGGAACTGTGACGGGCCCCCTCGGCATCGAGTACCGGGGAGGTGGCGGAGTCTGCGCATAGCCGGGCTGTCCATAGCCTGGAGGCGGAGCCTGGCCGTAACCCGGAGGCGGTGCCTGCCCGTATCCCGGCGGAGGCGCCTGTCCATAGTCCGGAGGCGGACCGGCCTGCTGCCCATAGCCCGGAGGCGGAGGTGCCTGTCCATATCCCGGCTGTTGCTGTCCATATCCGGGCTGCTGCTGCCCGTATGCAGGCTGCTGCTGATTCTGGTCACCCCAATTCGGCGGCGGAGCCTGGTTGAGATTCGGCGCATTCTGGCCGGAGCCAGCATACTGTCCGTTATCCTGCGACCCCTGAGCCGGAGGCGCCTGGGCATCCGCCATATCGTTGCTCGGATCGTTCGGTGAAGCACCCTGGGCATTCGCGTCATCGGCAGGATTGCCGACCTTCAAATTGTTGTGGACCTTCGTAACGCCTGGAACTGTCTTCGCAATCGATTCAGCGAGTTGCTTCGAAGAGTCGCTCGAGACCGTCCCCGACAGCGTCACTTCGCTCTGGATCGTCGCTGCAGTAATCAGGTCATTCTTCAAAGCCTGCGAAGCGTCCAGCGCATGCACCACATCCATCTCAATTTGCCCGTCGCTGCGTGGGCCATTCGACGGCGCGGCATCCTGCGCCACCGCCATCGCACCCGCCAAAGCAATGACTGCGACCGAAGAAAATAACCTGAATAACAATGGCTTGTTCATCTTCAAATCTCCCGTACTCACGTCCGCGCAACATTGGTGCCGATGTCCTTTATTTTGACGGTGAACCGGCACTGCCGTCATCGTTACTAACCCAGGTCCGGAGCAAAAGTTCCGCGCTTAGGTAATGGGACGTTCAAGATCCTCTCGCCGCATACCCTGATTCGACGCGTCTTAGGCCTTTGCCGTCGCCTGCTCCTGCGACACCGCCCCGCCTGTCAGTTCCTCGTTGTCTGGAAAGAAGATCTGGAAAACCGTCCCCGAAGATCCCCCCTCCGACGCCGGCCGGCTGCGCAGGTGGATTATTCCATGATGTTTCAGGATGATCTCGTGACTCACCCAAAGTCCCAGGCCCGTCCCCGTCGCCCCTTTGGTGGTAAAAAAAGCCTCAAACAACCGGTCCCTCACATTCCCGGTCATGCCGCTGCCGGTGTCGGCGATGGTAATCCGCACCCCATCGCGCTGCGGATGCACCCAGTCCCGCGAGCGCCGCGCGCGCACCATCAATCGCCCCCGGCCCGACGTTGCATCCATCGCATTGCTCACCAGGTTTGAAATCACCTGCCGGATTTCACCCGCAAAGCAGTAAAGATCGATCTCCGGCTTATATTGGCGCTCCAGCACCATGCCCAAGGTAGCCATCCTCGCGCTGTACATGTCCAGCACTGAGTCCAGCAATTCTTCCATCGTTGCGCGCGCCGGCAGCGTCGACTGGCGGTAAAAACGCAGCGTCTGCTGGGTGATCTCCGACATGCGCTGCACTTCTTTCTCAGCGATCGTTACATATTCCAACGCCGAGTCATCGAGATGGCAGAACCTGCGCAGCAGGTATAGCAGGTTTGTAATCGCCTCCAGCGGATTATTGATTTCGTGCGCGATGGAAGCGGCGAGACGGCCGGTCGCCGCCAGCTTTTCCGTTCTGCGCAGCGCGTCTTCACTCCGCTTGCGCTCGCTCACATCCATCACAATCGCACCCACCCAACGCAACTGGTTGGGGCTCGGCCGCACGGGATATGCCGTCACCAGCCAGGTCCGCATCCCAACGCGCTCGTCCGCCGGCCCTTCCAATTCCAGGTCGTGCACCGGCATCCCCGACTGGATCACATGCCGTACCGCTTCTTCCAGCCGTCTCGCAATGCGTTCCGGCAATACCTCTGGAAGCGTGCGCCCCAGATGTCGGCTTAACGGGACACCCGACATCTCCGCAAACACCTCGTTCACGCGCACAACCCGGCATTGCCGATCAAAGAAAACCAGCCCGATCGGCGCATTCGCCAGCATCGAATCCAGCAGCGAAAGCGTATCGTTCAACCCTGTCCGCTGTTCCTCGAGAGCGGCCACCATCCGGTTAAAGGCCTGGATCAGATCTCCGAACTCGTTGTCCACCGTCACCGGCAGGGGAAACTTGGCGCTTGTTCCCGGCCCTTCCATCAGCGCCCGTGTGCCCGCTTGCAGCAGGCTCAACGGCCGCGAGATGGAACGGGACATCAACAGCACCAGCAATCCGGAAGCGCCAATCCATATCAGCCCGAAGGAAAATGAACTGCGTAAAACCGTGTCAACTTGTTCGGTGTCCCACGAGCGATCGGTTTCAACCCACGCATAGCCGCGCAGGTTCGCGCCATCGTAGATGGCCTTCACGCCTTCCCATCGATGATCGCCAAACGAAAACACGAGCGGCAGGTGCTCGCGAACCTGTGCAATCTCTGCCTTCTCCGCTGGCTCCAGCAGTGACTGCGCCGCATCTCCGTTGCTTACAAAAATTACTTTTCCGGCTTTGTCGGTGACCTTGGCAAGCGCTACACTCGGAGCTTCGCCCATCATGCGCAATGAGGGAAGCACCATGTCCGGGCGTTGCTGCCGGTTGGCCTCTTCCGCCTGCAAAGCAACGGATGTGGCCTGGTGCGCCAGCCGTTCCAGTGCACGCCTGTGTATCTCACGACTCTCGACGGTCACGAGGATCGTCGCAAACAGCGCGACAGAGAGCGCCTCCAGCAGCATCAACCAGAGGATCAGCTGCCATCGGACAGTGCGCGGCCACAACCGCATTAATTCGACCTCGATCTCATTGAGGAGCTCGTGTGTCTAGAGTCTACCGGAAATACAATAAATTGCGTATCCGCCTAGATCTTCTGTAACGCCCGCGCAATTTGTCCGCCGTGGAATCTTCCATTCTCAATAAAGATCTCGTTCGTGCGCGATCCAGCCACAATCACGCCTGCTAGATAAATGCCGGGCACATTGCTTTCCAGCGTCTCCGCATTGCACACCGGGAGCTTGTCCGGTCCCTCGAATCGCACTCCCATGCTCTCGAGAAAACTGAAGTCGGGATGATACCCGGTCATCGCAAACACAAAATCGTTCTTGATCGTCTTGAGACCTTCAGGAGTTTCAATCACGACCGCATCCGGCGTGATCTCGACAGCATTGGCATGGAAGTACGCTTTGATCTCGCCGTTCTTGATGCGATTCTCAAGGTCCGGCTTGATCCAATACTTCACATGCGGCTGTACCCCGGCGCCGCGGTAAACCACCGTCACGCGCGCTCCGCTCCGCCACAATTCGAGCGCGGCAATGGCCGCCGAATTTTTCCCGCCGATCACCACCACATCCATGTCGAAGTAGGGATGAGGATCGTTGTAGTAGTGAAACACCTTGCTCAGTTTCTCGCCTGGAACCCCAATATAGTTCGGCAGATCGTAATAGCCGCTTGAAACGATCAGCTTCCGCGCCTTCAGCTCACCGGGCCGCCCGAACCGGTCCTCAGTGTGCACCGTAAACCCACCGTCCGCGCCCGTGACCCGCTCCACGCGCTCATACTGCCGCACATCCAGTTTGTAGTGCGCCGCCACCAGCCGGTAATACTGCAGCGCCTCGTTCCGCGTCGGCTTGGGGTTGGGACTGGGGAACGGAATGTTGCCAATCTCCAGGAGTTCCGGCGTCGTAAAAAACGTCATGTGCGAAGGATAGTGAAACAGCGAGTTGCACACGCATCCCTTGTCCACCAACACCACGCTGAATCCGGCCTTCTGCACTTCAATCGCACAAGCCAGCCCCGTAGGACCCGCGCCAATCACGAGCACATCAAACAAAACGTCCGAAGCCTTCGCCCCATTCCGCACCAGCATCGACGAGGGTTTCGCATCCGGTACAGAATCCGCAGGATAATCCGCCATGTCTCTAGATTAGGACACGACACCGGCGTTCAGATCATCCCCGCTCGTCTCCCGAATCATCAGCAGACCCACAAACGACACAATCGCCGATGCCGTGAGGTAGTAGCCCACAAACTTGAGCCCGTACTTATTCGCCAGCCACGTCGCAAAGTAAGGTGCAACAGACGCCCCCAGAATTCCCGCCAGGTTGAATGCCAGCGACGACCCGGTGTATCGCACTGAAGTTGGAAACAGCTCACTCACCACAGTTCCAAGCGGCCCATAGGTGAACCCCATCAATCCAAGACCAATCACCATCGTGGCCAGTGCGCCGCCGGGGCCAGCCTCAAACAGCCGCGCCATAAACAGCCCGAACACGGCAATCATCGCCGTCACCCCGAACATCACGGGCCTGCGGCCGCGCTCAGCCAGCCACGCTGACAACGGAATCGTCAACCCGAAGAACAACACCCCGATCATTTGAAGAAGAAGAAAGCTCGACCTCGGGTAATGAAGCGCGGTCGTTCCCCACGAAAGCGCAAACACGGTCATCAGATAAAAGAGGACGAAGTTCGCCATGCAGACCAGGATCCCCGCGAACATCGCCCGCGTGTGATGGCGAAACACGGATGCAATCGGAAATCCCACCGGCTTGCCGAGTTTCAGCGCAGCTTCAAAGACAGGGGTTTCCGTAATCGACAGCCGAACATAGAGACCGAGCAACACCAACACTGCGCTCGCCAGAAACGGAAGTCTCCAGCCAAACGCAAAAAACTGCTCATCCGTCAGGCACCGCGAAAGCAAAATAAAAACTCCGCCCGAGAGCAGGAACCCCACCGGAGCGCCCAGTTGCGGAAACATTCCATACAGTGCACGCTTTCGCGGCGGAGCATTCTCGACAGCCAGCAGAACCGCACCGCCCCATTCACCGCCCAACCCGATCCCCTGCCCGAATCGGCAAAGAGCCAGCAATAACGGCGCCGCCAACCCGATGCTTCATACGATGGAAGCGTTCCGATCACGAACGTCGAAATGCCCATAGTCGAGAGCGCCAGCACCAGCGTCCGCTTGCGCCCGATGCGGTCGCCGAAGTGGCCGAACAGAGCCGACCCGATGGGACGCGCCACAAACGCAATCGCAAAGGTAGCCAGCGACGCCAGCACCGACGATGCCGGATCCGTCGCCGGAAAGAACAGCCGCGGAAACACCAGCACCGCCGCTGTCGCATAAATATAGAAGTCAAAAAACTCAACCGCCGTTCCAACGAGGCTGGCAAACAAGACCTGACGCGGCGTGTTGACGCGCTTTTTCTGTAAGGGGGAAGAGGTCATCGGCTTGTTGCATTCTAGTCGACCCAAACCCCGTCATCCTGAGCGAACCCTGAGAGCAGCGAAGGGGAAGTCGAAGGACCTGCTTCCTGCCCGGCGGTACGATAGGCTAGTGGCGCTCAATGTCCTCTTCACCATCGGCCACTCCACCCACTCCATCGAAGAGTTCATCGCGCTGCTGAGCGCGCACAAGGTCGAACATCTAATCGATGTCCGCTCCATCCCCAAATCGCGCCACGTTCCGCAATTCAACACAGACGAACTCGCGCTGTCACTTCGTGCAGCCAACATCGAATACACGCATCTCAAGGCACTCGGCGGCCGCCGACACAGCCGCAAAGACTCGATCAATACTGGCTGGCGCAACACATCCTTCCGCGGCTACGCGGACTACATGGCCACGCCGCAATTCGCCGAAGGCCTTGCCGCCCTCACCGGGATAGCACGCAAAACCACAACAGTCATCATGTGCGCCGAAGCTGTCCCCTGGCGCTGCCATCGCTCCCTCATCGCCGACGCCATGATGCTCCAAGGCTGGGACGTCCGCGACATCCTCACGAAAGCCCCCGCCGCCGAACACAAACTCACGCCCTTTCTCGTAGCCGTCAACGGCCGACCCACTTACCCCGCTCCCGAGAAACCTGGCACATTGTTCAATCAAGGTGAATAGGAACTTGGCATTTGCGCTCGGCGCAAACGGCCTCCAATGCCGACTGCGCTGCACTCACCCGCGTGAACAAAGACTCGTTTGCCGGCGTGCAGTCTTCCCAGGTCTCAAAAGCGAGACCCTTCGACATCGCTCAGGGCAGGCTCTGAGGCACCCGGCATGGATGTAGCTGCGCACACCCAAAGAATGGAAATCGCTGGTCGGGGTCGTGCATTCCAACCTTGGATGGGGCACCCTCGTTTCGTGGCGGTATCCGATTATGCATGGGAGATCTTTCGCCTTCGCTTTCCTTCGCTCAACATAAACGCGGGATGTGGGCGGCCACTGCGGCACGACACAGTTTGCCGATGCGGTGCTGGCGGTGATGGAATCGGCGTAAGCCGCCACGCGTTGATTTGGAAAAAAATCCTGTTTTAAGGTCAAGTTCGTGATTTCAGGCGAGTTAGCTTCGGAAGGGGGTCTCATAAGCTATTGAACTTAAAGGACTTAAGATCTAAAATCTTCATAAATAAGAACTTAAGAGTGGGTTTCGTACTGTTTGCACCGTGTTTGGGGCATGTTGTCCCATGATGTGGTGTATTGCGGCCGAAGGTGAGACGGTTGAGCGAATTGTTCACCGGACCTCGGCATTGATGCTGCCGCTTTTGGCTGCTGAGACAAGTGTAGGGAATTCGGGGAAACAACCTGTAATCTTCCGGAAGTTAATGGTGGGCTATCCGGAAATAACCCCCGTTTTGCCGTTTCGGAGTTACTACTGGTTAGGCGGTAACCCACTCGGAACTCGTTCGGTTGCGGGAGCTATTCAAGTTTCACTTACAAGGCATCATTTGGATTTGCGTGGAACCTTATAGGCGAGCGAGATGCCGAAGATTTCGTTTGTGTCCCAACCAGCTGGGAGGTTAACCGACTGCAACATGTAGTAAGGCCGAATGGAAAACGAATCGGCGATGGGAAACCGGACTCCGATCTGGAAGCGGTTCTGCGTGTAGCTGCTGCCTCCGTTGGCGAAGGGGTTGTACCAGGGAACGATGAAGAACTCGTTGTTCACGACCAGCACCAGCTGGCGCGCCGTGCGGATCGGCAGGGTGTACTCGACCCCGGGGCGAAATCGAAGGCGTGCCGAAGCAGGCCGGTCATCTGGAAAGCGTCCCTCGATGAGCGTGCGGAGGATAGGCCGCCAGGGGCCACGAGATGTGCTCAGCGTGACATTGAACTGTAGTCGATTTTCGTAAGTGATGGCGGGATTTCCGGGGTAACGCTGGTATCGATAAATCGGTATCAACGTTAACCACGGCCGCACACGAAAAGCGACGCCTCCCTGAACGAAGTACTCGAACAGGTTGGACGCTCCCTCATCTAATCGCTCGTGGAATTCGACATCCAGAGATTTAGTGCCAGTTAAGGGAGTGGAGATTCCCTGATCGAGCCAGAGCCCAAACTGCTTCTCGTCTTCGGGATCCTCGGGAAGCGGTTGTTGCTGGGCTCTCGCCGCGACAGCGACAAAGCAACTGTACAGGAGCGCCAAGACACAGATTATGCGTTGGGTCGCCATCATTTGATTTGTGAACCCGTGTACCTCCGAAGAGAATGATGCCGTTCGCAGGAACGGAACTGGGCAGCCTAAGCCGAATGCGCAAGATTAGGCCGGATTACTTCAGGAGTGGCCGACAACTACCCAGAAGGGTTCATACGCACGTCTGATCAAGTGTCTTCCCGGTACCTGCCTTGGATGCTCTCTCCGGCCCCGCTGACGATCTCTAGCCCGTTTGCGAAAACCGTCCGATGGCCGTTACGAGAAAAACTCAACGACGCCCGTTTCCAGGTTGTACATCGAGCCTGTAATCGAGGTCCTTAAGCACAGGGCTCATTTCTCGAATTTTGGCACCCCTGCCGACACCGCGACAGGTCTTATTTTTTCAGCCCTAACGTATCCAGACCGTGCCGCCCCTTATAACTGTCGAAAGTGACAGTCCCGCACAATACTGTCTGGGACGTCTGGATCGTGGCTGCGCTACACAAATCGAAGTAGACAATCTACCTCCAGTGGGAGTAGAGTGTCTACGTCTATGAGCGAAAAAGACCAGTATAAGAACCGAATTGATTTGCTGCAGGGAACACTCGACATGCTTATTCTTCAGACCCTGCAATGGGGACCGCAGCACGGATACGGAATTGTCCAGGCTTTACGTTTGCAATCCGGAGACGTGCTTCAGGTGGAGACCGGATCACTGTATCCGGCTCTCCATCGATTGGAGCGTCAGAGCTGGGTGCAGTCTGAGTGGAAGCAGTCAGAGAGCAAGCAAAAAGCCCGATATTACCGAATCACGGCCAAGGGGAAAAAGCAGTTGGCCTCTGATCTGGGCCGATGGGAGCGGATTGTCGAAGCGATTGGGTCGGTGATGTACGTCAAGCCGGAGGAGAGCGAGTCATGAAGTGGTTCCCGAGCTTCGGTTTTCAGCGGCGCAAGCGCGAATTGCAGGAAGAGATCGATGCTCACCTGCGGATGGCGATTGCAGATCGAATGGCGCGAGGCGAGACGGCAGAGACGGCGCGACAAGCGGCGGCGCGGGAATTTGGAAATATTCCTCTAGTGCAAGATGTGACGCGCGACATGTGGGGCCAGGCGTGGCTTGAACAACTAGGCCGGGATCTCCGTTACGCGTTACGGCAACTGCGCAAGAGCCCCGGCTTTTCGATCACCGCGACGGCGATGCTGGCAGTAGCTATCTGCGCCAACAGCACCGTATTCAGTTGGATCGACGGCACAATGTTGCGTCCGATTCCTGGCGCGCGGGACACGGGCGATCTTGTTAGCCTGCAGCGGGGGGAACGGAACTTCTCTCCGACTCCGCCCTTCTCGTATCTCGACTATCGTGATCTGCGCGAGCAGAACCATACGTTCACCGGAATACTTGCGTATCACCACGATTGGATCACGCTGACCGGCGGCGCACAGCCGGAGCGTGCCTATATCGCGAACGTGTCGGCAAATTATTTCGATGTGCTCGGCATCAAGCCGGTGCTGGGGCGTTTCTTTCTGCCTGAAGAAGAGACGCGTCCAGATGCTGTTCCCAACGTGGTCCTGGGTTACTCGATTTGGAAGACGCGTTATGCCGAAGACCCGGCAATTGTGGGCAAGTCGATCGAGATCGCCCGGCATCCTGTGACGGTGATCGGTGTGGCGCCGGAGGGGGTTGTCGGAGCAATGCCCGGGATCCGTGAAGATCTGTGGGTAACGCTCGATCCCCTCGGGACGGATGTGTGGCGGATGACGCATCGCAGTGGTGGTGCGGTCTGGCTGAACGTAATAGGAAGATTGCGGCCCGGCGTGAGCCGTGGCCAGGCAGCCCAGGATCTCGACACCCTGATGCACCATATTGTGGCGGCGTATCCGGACGATCATCTGGGCGAGAACCGGATCACGCTGGATCCCATGTGGCGCTCGCCATTCGGCGCCAACGGATACATGGCAGCGACTTTGCCCATTCTGCTGGCCTTCGCCGGTGTGGTGCTGTTGCTGACCTGCGCGAACGTGGCTACGCTCACGCTGGTGCGGTTTGTATCCCGGCGGCGTGAGCTTGCGATCCGGCAGTCGCTCGGGGCGAATCGCATGCAACTGGTGCGGCAGATGGTGCTGGAGGGCGTGATGCTTTCCATCGTCGCAGGAGTCGTGGCCATTGTGTTGACGTCGTGGACATCGAAGACATTCGCATGGTTCTTTCCGGCGAACTCGAATCCCAGCGTACTGAACGGGGCCATGGACTATAAGGTGGTGATCGGGATTGCTGTGTCTAGCCTATTGGCCGGCATGCTGTGCGGCGCGCTCCCCGCCTGGCGTTCGTCCCACGCGCCGGCCGTTGAGGCGCTCAAGGCAGAGTCCGCAAGTATCTCCGGCGGCTCACGCAACCGGAAACTGCTCAGCGGGCTGGTGGTGGCGCAAATCGCGCTTTCACTTCCTCTGCTGTTGTGCTCCGCGCTCTTTCTGCGAACACTGCGGAATCTCGCCGGCGCGAATCCCGGATTTGAGCAGGACCACATTCTCACTGCGTCCGTGGGGCTGAATATTGCCGGCTACAGCAACGACGAGGAACAGTTGATCCGTCACAAGATTCTTGATCGCGTGTCGGTATTGCCCGGCGTGAAGGTTGCGTCTTTTACGGACTGGATTCCGATGACCCTGGGCCACAAGGGCGAGGATGCGTATCCGGAAGGGTATGTGCCACACCCCCATGAATCTTTGCAGGTGTACCACGCCGAGGTGTCCCCGCGGTATTTCGAATCCCTTCACATACCCATTCTGGAAGGACGCGAGTTTACGCCGGATGACGATGAAAAGGCCCCGCGGGTACTCATCGTGGATCAGACCGCGGCGAGGCGCTACTGGCCGGGACAGGATCCGCTGGGAAAGAAGCTCAGGATATGGGGCAGCCTTTTCACGGTTGTGGGCGTCGTGAGAAATTCGACACATATGTTAATGAATGAGTCCCCGGAGCCTATGGTGTATATGAGCTTTTTCCAGGCGGGGTACGAGACTATCTTGCAGGTGAAGACCGAGGGAAATCCGGCCGACCTTGCGCCGGCGGTGGAGAACGCCATCCACGAAATCGATACACGGCTGCCGGTATTCGATGTGCGTCCCATGCGCGAGAGCACTCAAATCGCGAGCAGTTTCGCCGTCATACAGAGCACCCTGGCAGGAATGTTCGCGCTGATTGGGCTGGTTCTTGCGGTAACCGGAATCTACGGAGTCGTGGCCTATCGAACCCAAATGCGAACTCACGAGATCGGAGTGCGAATGGCGCTAGGTGCTTCACGTGTGGATGTGCTGCGGCTCGTGCTGTGTGCAGGGATTGTGGCTCACAGGCATTGGGCTGGCGCTGGGACTGGCGTTTGCGTTGGGACTGACCCGTCATTATCGCCCGGCTGTTGTACGGAATCGGAGCCAACGATCCCATCACCGTAGTTTCCGTCGTCATGCTCCTGGGAGCAATGTCTTTGCTAGCATGCTACTTTCCGGCACATCGAGCGATGCGCCGGAACCCCGTGACCGCGATTCGCGAACTGTAAGCTGCAGTTCGGATTCGACGCGAATTGGACGGATTCGGGGTATGCGTGGCGCTCCCCCTGGTTGGCAAGAAGGTGGTTGGCAAGAAGGGTAACCGGATTCCACCGGTCACAAACCAATCTCCGCAAGGTGGATCTTCGTCGTGCGCTGACGTGAATAGGCCAAATCGCTCAGAGAGTATTCCAATCGAGATTTTCTGCTTTGTGAATGCATTGTGGACAATCCAGAAGTTATATCTTTAACAACACCTCGTGGCGGGTGTTGCTCAAGTGGTCATTTCCGGGTGCGCGGTAATTCGCCGACAATGCAAGTGCAAGAGTGATTTGGCTGAATTCAGATGAAAACGCGATCAGGCACAATCTTTGGCACCTCCCTGAGGCACCCCGAGAGTGGGAACTCACTGCCCCGAAGTTGTATTGCGGCTCATCTGCCGACGCTGGCATCATCACCCGCATAACATCTGACCACCGGAGTATCCCCATAATGAACTCCAGACCCTCCAACGATCCAACAAGCACACTGCGTCACACGATCATTGACCGAGAACCCGCAACGGCCTCTCCAGACTTGGCGTCTCTGCATCGTCTGGAAGGCGAATCTCAAGGCAAAGCCACTGCCACAGCCAGGGCACATCGCGAAATCTGGACTCCCCGCTCCGAGACGGGAACCCTCTGGGTGCGTCCATGGGGTGGGAAATAAAACCCTACCAGCTGCGATTGTTTCCGGAATGGCGGTGACTAGCTCAAGACCGCTGATCCCCGACCCTGATGGTCGATTTGAAGAGCCTGCTCAGGCACAGCATAAAGCCGGATCGGAATCGACCAGCTTCTGGTTCGCTGATTCTCGCAACCCCGTATTGCTTTGAGTTCACTGACGTCCTCAATCAGAGCCCTGCAACAGCATGCCGCTGGACGCCGCATTTTCTCCCCTGGGCATCGACACAACCTCAAAGTTTCCCGACGATCTCCTTCGCCACGGTCTGCTCCACTTGCTTGGCCTGTTCCAGCGGAACTCCGTGCACATTCACCACAAACCACGTATTCCCGTGCCTTACGTGCAGCACCGCACCGGTCCCTACCACCGTTTGGATCGCCTCATCGCCAACTCCGCTCACGGCAGTCCCCTGCCCCGTCATCTTCGCCCCGTCGTTCGCGCCTTCAAACACCACCGTAAGCTGTCCCGCTCCCTGTTTATATTTCTTGGGAGTCCAAATACACCTGTTCGCGCCGGCCCCCGCGTTGACATCCGGCACGCCCAGCGCCGCCGCAGCCTGGTCAGCCGTCAGCAGCGAACACGGATCAACCGCCCACGCTGCCCGTCCACTCAACATCACCGAAGCGAAAACAACGCACCCTGCCAATGCCATCCTGCGTCTCAGTTCCATACAGCCTCCTCATCATCAAGACCACTTCTGCAACAACGGTCTCAATCTCGAAACATGGTAACGCCTGCGAATCTACTCATGATCGCAACGCTTTCGACTGACTGCAAGTGGTTGCTGCCAGCTTTACACGATAGATGGGAAAAAAGCTGTCGATGTGCGGTGGGCTATCCGGACGTATCTTTCAGTTCAAAACCGTCGCTGAACAAAAAGCGTGAACGCCGGCAGCGGGTCCGCTTCATTTCGCCAGCCGTCCCTCCCGTCCTTTACCCTAGAAGGTTCGAGGAGCTTCACCCATGACCGTCATCCGCCAGGAAGACTTCATCCGCAGCGTGGCAGGCGCGCTGCAATACATCAGCTACTACCATCCGGTCGACTACATCACCAGCCTCACGAAGGCCTACGAGCGCGAGCAGTCCCACGCCGCCAAAGACGCCATGGCGCAGATTCTCATCAACAGCCGCATGTGCGCCGAAGGCCACCGCCCTATCTGCCAGGACACGGGCATCGTCAACGTCTTCGTCAAGGTCGGCATGGATGTCCGCTTTGAGGCTGCGCCGGGCAGCGACGTGATGGATCTTCAACAAATGTGTGACGAAGGTGTCCGCCGCGCCTACCTCGACCCCGACAACAAGCTCCGCGCCTCGCTCCTCGCCGATCCCGCCGGCGCCCGCAAGAATACCAAAGACAACACCCCCGCCGCGGTCGTCGTCGAGCTCGTCAAAGGCGATAAGGTTGATATCACCGTCGCCGCCAAGGGTGGAGGCTCCGAAGCCAAAAGCAAATTCGTCATGCTCAACCCATCAGACTCGGTCGTTGAGTGGGTTCTCAAGACCGTTCCCACCATGGGAGCTGGATGGTGTCCTCCCGGCATGCTCGGCATCGGCATCGGCGGGACTGCGGAAAAGGCGATGCTCCTCGCCAAGCAAGCGCTGATGGACGACATCGACATCCAGGAGCTCATCGACCGCGGCCCTAAAACTACAGCCGAAAAACTCCGCGTCGAACTCTACGACAAAGTGAATCGCCTCGGCATTGGCGCGCAGGGCCTCGGTGGCCTCACCACCGTCTTGGATGTGAAGATCCTCGACACTCCCACACACGCCGCCAACCTTCCCGTCGCCATGATTCCCAACTGCGCCGCTACGCGGCACGCCCACATTGTTCTCGATGGCTCGGGCCCCGCGTACCTTGACCCGCCATCGCTCGACCTGTGGCCCAAACTCACCTATGACGTCTCGCGCGCAAAGCGCGTCAACCTCGACACCGTCACCCGCGCTGAAGCTGCAACATGGAAGCCCGGCGAAGTCCTGCTGCTCTCCGGCAAGCTCCTCACCGGCCGCGATGCCGCTCACAAGCGCATGACCGACATGCTCAGCCGCGGCGAAAAACTCCCCGTCGACTTCAAAGATCGCTTCATCTATTACGTCGGCCCTGTCGATCCCGTCCGCGAAGAAGTCATCGGACCCGCCGGCCCCACCACCGCCACCCGCATGGATAAGTTCACGCGCCAGATGCTCTCTGAGACCGGCTTGCTCGGAATGGTGGGAAAAGCCGAGCGCGGCCCCGCCGCCATCGACGCCATCAAGGAGTTCGGCGCTGTCTACCTAATGGCCGTCGGCGGAGCCGCCTATCTCGTCTCCAAGGCAATCACCAGTTCCCGCCAATTGGCCTTTGAGGATCTCGGCATGGAAGGCATTTACGAATTCGAAGTCAAAGACATGCCCGTCACCGTTGCCGTCGACACCAAAGGCACCAGCGTCCACAACACCGGTCCCGCCGAGTGGCAGCAGCGCATCGCCAACATCCCGATACTCCAGTGAACAGGGATCAGGGATCAGCATGCGCGCTTGACTTCAACAACTGGGCGACTCAACCAGGCCGCCAACAACACGATCTTCTTTCCCGGCCGGGGCGAAGCTCGCTTCCGCGCTACACTCGCATCACGGTGCTCCTGTTCACCCCGAGCCGCCGGACTTGATCAATCCGAAGGAAAGCATGAAACGCGAGCTGCCTCTTAAAATCGTTCTTGGCCTGGTTGGAATCCTCTTTATAGCGACCGCCTATCCGATGTTCGTCTTTATGCGCCAGGAGCCTTCGCTTTCCATGATGTTCAGCCTTTATGTCACGCTGGGCGTCTTTCTGTTGCTCGCCATTCGCAACCCTTCAGCACACCGCAGCCTCATCGCTTTTACCGCCTGGTCCAGCCTCGTGCACGCCATCTGGATGGGTACACAGGCGTTCTGCGATATGGTTGGGCGCGGAGAGCTGATCGGCGTGGCGGTTCTGATTGTCATCGGCATCGCGCTGGTCATACTCGCGCCCGCCCAACCGAAGCACATACCAGGCGCAGAACCCCTGAGAACTCTCCCCGCTATCCCAGGCTCGCGATGATCCCCCGCAAGGGATGCTCAACCCTGGAATGCCAGGAGGTCCCCACTGCAGGCGCCACCGACCACGCCGACCAGAAGCCCGCTAAATGAAATCGGCTCACCATTTCCGGTGAGCCGCTTCTTATTCCCTGTTCACGAATCCCTATTCCCTGCTCTTACTGCTTTCCAAACCGATACACAAACCCGTAGTTAAATCCGACGTCGTTTTGCCACGTCGATCCGAACCCGGTCGCCATATACTCCGGCGCCAACCGCAGCGAAAAATTCGGTGAAATATTCACCTCGCCGATGAAGCTGGCGTCTAACGCATACGTCGTTCCATCCGGAAACAGCCCCAGCACCGCGGTTCCGAACCCGTTTGTGTCACCCGAGAAATTGCCGATCGCTATGCCGCCCTTCACGCTTCCCGCCAGCGAATACTTCGGCCGCATCCTGAAGCGGTAGACCGGTCCCGACCAGTACGTCGTAGTGGCTGATAGCGGGCCTCGTCAACGATGTCGAGTTCAACCCCACATAGGCCGTCCCATAGTAGCCGCGACCTTCAAACGTCAGCCCCAGCTTCTCGCCGTAGTAGCGCGAAATCGCTGCATCCCACGAGTACATCGTGTTTCGTTGCAGTGTAGGCCCGGGCAAAAAACGCTCGTAGCCGCCGCCAACAAATACTTCGTACAAATGTCCGTACGTGTCATGGATAGCCTGCGCGCGCCGCGCGTCGCGCCGCGCCCGGATGCGCGCCTCAACCGTCACCGGACCTTGCTGGCTCTGCGTAGTAGCGGGGGCTTGCGGCTGCGTCTGATCCTGCGTCGGTGGATTGCTACTGGAGCCCGTGCTCTGTGCCAGAGCACCAAAGGAAAAAAGCGAAATAACCGCCAAAACACCTACAGATCGGCGAAAAGAATACATCGGTCTTGACTTACCTCCAGCCCGGGATCCCCGTGGACAGATCTTCGTCCCTGGGGTGGAACAGCGGGGTCCCCGCGAACGGACTTTCGTCTGTCGGGTAGAACCTCATTTGCGGAGCCGGGCGCACCCCTTCTGTTATTTAAACATCTCAAACCGGCCATGCGCGGGGCTGACATCCTTTGGACGCACGTCGCCGCTTTTCGCCGTCATCTCCACTTTCATGCAATACGATGAAAACGACGGAGGCCGCGATACTTATGCGATTCCTGCTCGGACTCATCTTCGGCATTGTCCTCGTTCCTCTCGCTGTCCTGGCGTTCCTCACATACGGCAATGTTCCCGTCGCGGTCTCCGACCTGCCAATTCCGCATGAGGCCGAGCTGCTCCACATCCCGCTTAACGCACGCATTCAAAAAGAATTGGTCGGCACCCACATGGGACCGGACCAGCCCACCCTTATCGCCGGCGCCCGCATCTACGTTGAGCACTGCTCCTTCTGTCACGGCCTCCATAACAAGCCCGCCGCTATCGGCAGCCGCATGTATCCTGACGCTCCGCAGTTGCTCCAGGCGCACCACGGTGACCCCAACGTCGTAGGTGTAAGCGACGATCCGGTTGGCGAGACCTACTGGAAAGTCGAGAACGGCATCCGCCTCACCGGCATGCCGGCCTTCAAGACCCAGCTCAACGACACCGAGATGTGGCAGGTGAGCATCTTCCTCGCCAACGCCAATAAACCCATGCCGCCCTTCGCACTCGACATCCTCAACCGCGCCCCGGCCCCTCCCGCCGAAGCGCCAAGCCACCCCGCCCCCAGCGCCCCGACACCACCCGACGCCGAACAATAACAGATCACGATGTCTCGGGGTCTGCGGAGGAGCGTGGGGCTTTCGCAGCCGCCCCGCTTGGGCTATCGTTGAGACAGGTATCCGAATGAGCTTGGCAGATTCGCTTCGCAAAGGCCTCCGCTTCTTCCTCATGAGCTTCGGCGTCTCGAGCCCAACGAAGAAGCCCACGGCTAAGCCGACGCCCAAAACCGCCGCTCCACCACAATCCTGAACCGCAAGACTGCTTCGCGTTATCTAAGAGAAGAACGGCAAGATCAGGTTCCGCTATGCCACAGTCGTCAAATAAGGGACTCTTCCGCGCATTCTGGGACTGGTTCGTCCTCTTCAGCGGGATCTCCACAGCCTCGAACCTCTCGCGCACCCGTCCGGACCCCGTGCAGCAGCGCGGCCTATTTCTCTTCCGGAAATCCAAACGCAGATAAGTTCCCCGTTCTCTCGTTGCCTGTTCCCTTGTTCTCTGTCCCCTTGTTCCCTGTAAACTTGTCTTATGTCGCTGACACGCCAGCAAGCCCTCGACTATTTCAACTCCCCTGACCTCATCGGGCTGGGCTTCGAGGCCGACGCCGTGCGCCGCCGTCTGCACCCCGAGGGCGTGGTCACTTACATCATCGATCGCAACATCAACTACACCAACTTCTGCACCGAGTACTGCACGTTCTGCGCTTTCTACCGCCCGCTCCCCAAGGAAGGCAAGAACATTCCCCGCTCCGATGAGGGGTACATCCTCTCGCTTGAAAAAATCTACGAAAAGATCGCCGAAACCCAGGAGATGGGCGGCACCGGCGTGCTGATGCAGGGCGGCCTTCACCCCGACCTGAAAATCGACTGGTTCGAGCGACTCTTCACCGGCATCAAGCAGCGCTTCCCAAGAATCTGGCTCCACTGCCTCAGCGCCTCTGAGATCCTGGCCATCGCCGAGTACAGCGAACTCGATCTGCGAACCACCATCGCGCGCCTTCGCGATGCCGGACTCGATTCCATTCCCGGCGGCGGCGCCGAGATCCTCGACGACGATGTGAGAAAACGAATAGCCCGTCTCAAATGCCGCACCGCCGACTGGGTCGCCGTCCATCGCACCGCTCACCAACTCGGCATGCGCACCACCGCCACCATGATGTTCGGTGTCGGCGAGACATTCGATCAGCGCATTAATCACTTCGAAGTCGTCCGCAACCTGCAGGAGGAGACCGGTGGATTCACCGCCTTCATCCCCTGGAGCTTCCAGCCCGGCAACACCGCCCTCGGCGGCCGCGGATGGGAAGAAGCCACCTCGGTCGAGTACCTCAAGGTCCTCGCCATCGCACGCCTCTACCTCGACAACATTGAAAACGTGCAGGCCAGTTGGGTCACGCAAGGCCTCAAGGTTCTTGAGCTTGGCCTCCACTTCGGCGGCAACGACGTAGGCTCCGTCATGCTCGAGGAAAACGTGGTCAAAGCGGCCGGCACCAGCAACTGCACCACTGAGGAGGAACTCCGCCGCATCATCCGCGACGCAGGCTTCAAGCCCGTCCAGCGCGACACCCTCTACCGCACCATGTTCCTCAATTAGCAGTCCCCTCTCGGAAAACACCTAACAATACCTTCCGGTTCTTCTAGC
The DNA here is from genome assembly GCA_963769345.1 of uncultured Acidobacteriaceae bacterium. Taxonomy (GTDB): domain Bacteria; phylum Acidobacteriota; class Terriglobia; order Terriglobales; family Acidobacteriaceae; genus Telmatobacter. The sequence continues at coordinate 1,935,567 of CAVYLL010000008.1, read as the reverse complement.
ACTTTTGCCAGTGACGATCAGTTGACCGCGTCTGTAAAACGGATGGCGAATGTGCTGCGGGTGGAATCGCGCCCCCCACGTCCGGCCCGTTTGTGGTCATAGCCGCAGACGAAGCGTTGCAGGGAAATGAGGTTTGGCCGACCATCATTCCGGACAGGAGAATCAATGAAACTCAAGATGATCGCCCCAGTCGTCGCCTTGGCGCTCCTATCAGTCAGCATTGCCCGCGCCGATGACCCCGAAGAGAAGAAAACGAAGATTCGTCAGGCGGCAACGCAAACACTTGCCGACCTTTACAAGCTGCAACCCGGAGCCCAGGCAGCAATCGCGAAATCCGCTGGTTATGCCGTCTTCAAGAATTTCGGAACGAACCTGCTGGTGGTAAGTACCGGAAGCGGAGCCGGCGTTGCCGTTGACTCACAAACCAAGAAAGAAACGTTCATGAAAATGATCTCAGCCGGCGCGGGACTCGGCGTGGGCGTGAAGGATTTCCGTGCCATCTTCGTGTTCGGAACCGACAAGGCGTATAGCGACTTCCTCAATTCCGGCTGGTCGGGTTCAGCCCAGGCAGATGCGGCAGCAAAAGCCGGATCATCCGGCGGAGCCTACTCGGGAGCCGTAGAGGTCGCGCCCGACGTGTGGGTCTACCAGATCACCAAGAACGGCCTGGCCCTGCAACTCACGCTTCAGGGCACGAAGTACTACAAGGATGATGATCTCAATAAGTAGAGGGTCATTGAAAACCGATCAAAGCCGTGGCTGAAGAGGACACAAGGCTGGCGCAAGGCGGCCGTTTCCCCGAAGCTCAGTACCCTCGGACTCGTTAAGAGTGCCCGGCTTTGAATCTCGTTGATCTGTGAACTCCTGGCAATCGTGATGCGAAGAAGGGAGTTCGCAGTCGAGCGCGATACCCTCTGCCGAACGTTCTCCAGGTTCTCAACCTGGGGAACCGTTCAGTTCAGTGCTGATTTGCGTCAAGCTGATCGGACCCGCTTCGGTGATGTCCGGAAGTCCGTGCCCACCTGTCAATTCTGACAGTTCCCGCATTGGAGCGGACGGACTAGTCTGCTTGCCAGGTCGAATCTGACAAAAGAATCAGCACTGGGATCAGCACGCAGTTGCACGCCGATTAAACAAGATTGGGAATAAGACCGGCGAATGACCGGTACGCCCAATGTGCGATCGTTGCGCCCCTCTCCCGATGCTCGTGAACGGCTGATGCTGATTCCGAAGCATTGCCGGCTCGTTCATAACTGAATCGAAAGAGGAGATGGCGGATGTCTACAGCCTCGATTTTGTCCCGGCGATCTTGCGTTTCTGCGATTCCGTTTTTGGCTGTTCTTCTGTGTGTAGCCTGCAAGAACGCTGCAGCTCCGCCCGCTCCTGAACAAGCGCAACAACAAAAGCCGCTCCAGTTTCTCCGGTATCTTCGCCAGACGACCCTCCCGCGCCATCGAATGTGCCAATGCCAATGGGCTTGACGCGCAACACAGGCGACCTTGACGCGATGGTGAAGAGACGCGAGATTCGGGCTCTGATCATAATGAACCCGGTCGGGTTTTTTTATGACAAAGGGCACCCGAAAGGCGTTAACTACGAGGCGCTCGAGGAGTTTCAAAAGTTCACCAACCAAAAGCTGAAGAGTGGCAACCTGAAGGTTCGAGTAACCTTCTTTCCCATGCGCGCTGACCAGATTGAGGCCGCCTTGATTCAGGGAATAGGGGACATGGTTGCTTACGGGGTCGTGGTCACGCCCGACCGCGAGAAGCGAGTCGCATTCTCGACGCCAATCGCGACCGATGTCAGTCAGATTGTGGTCACAGGACCAGATCTCGGTAAGGTTACAGTTCTCGCAGACCTTGGTGGAAAAGAGGTCTACGTCAACCCTCTTACCGCCTATTACCAGAACCTCGTAAAAGCGAACGAGGCACTGCAAAGAGACGGCAAACCGCAGATCATCCTCAAGGCCGCTGACAAAAACCTGGTGGATGATGACCTCCTGCAGATGGTGAACGCCGGCTTGATTCCGGCGACCGTCTCCATCAAGCAGCGTGCTGTCCTTTGGAGCCAGGTGCTGCCTCACCTTCAGCCGCATCCTGACATTGTGATCGCAAGTGGTCTGAGCCTTGCCTGGGCAATGCGCAAAAACAACCCGCAGCTGAAGCAACTCGTCGACGAATTTGTCGGGTCGCACGGGCTCGGGACATCCTTCGGCAATACCCTGCTTCGTCGCTACCTGCAGAACACAAAGTGGATCAAAAATTCTACGTCCTCGGAGGAGATGAAGAAGTTCGAGACCAATATTGCACTGTTTCAAAAGTATGCGGGCGACTACGATTTCGATTACCTGATGATTACGGCACAGGCCTATCAGGAGTCTCTCCTGGACCAAAGCAAGAGGAACCCGAGCGGTGCGGTTGGCATCATGCAGGTAATCCCCAAATACGCGGCGGCATCTCCGATCAACATACCCAACGTGGGAACTACGGAAAATAACATCCACGCCGGCGTCAAAATGTTGCGCAACATTGAAGACACCTACTTCAACGACCCGAAGGTCGATCATCTCAACAAGACTCTGCTTGTCTTTGCAAGCTACAACGCGGGACCGAATCGTATCGTAAAGCTGCGCGCAAAAGCTGCAAGCCTGGGCCTTGATCCGAACGTCTGGTTTGGAAACGTAGAGTTGGTTGCCGGCAAGGAAATCGGGCAGGAAACAGTCACATATGTGTCCAACATCTACAAGTATTACGTCGCCTACAAGCTGGCGCTCGAGCAACGCGAACTCAGGGCTAAGACAACGGGGTTGCCAGCGAAATAGACTGCGCAAGAATTTCGGGGAGCATCACGGTCCGCGTGTGCTATCCTCCCCGCGTGCCAGTCACTTCCTCGCCCCAGATTCAAGTCACACAGCGGCACACGGCGCTCGTCCGCATAACGCATTGGATCACCGTCATTGCTTTCCTGACCCTGCTCGTCACCGGCGTGGAGATCATCATCTCGCACCCGCGATTCTACTGGGGCGAAACCGGCAACTCCGGCACCACTCCACTCTTCAAGATCCCCGTCCCCGCATCGCGAGACACGGTGCCCACCGGCTACAACTACACGTGGCCCGACCAGAATGGCTGGAGCCGCTATCTCCACTTTCGAGGCCGCTTGGGTCCTGGTCATCACCGGCCTCATCTACGTGGCCGCAGGCCTGCTCACCCACCACTTCTCGCGCACCATGTTCCCTGCACCGGCTGATAGAAAGTGGAGAGCCTTCCGCGAGGTGTTCGCGAAATATCTGCACCGCGCGCCACCCGATCCAGACGAAAGCCACGCCTACAACGTCGTCCAGCGCGTCGCGTATCTGTCGGTCATCTTCATCTTCTTTCCCACTCGTCATCTGGACAGGACTCGCGCTTTCACCCGCGTTCGACTCCGCGGTACCGGCCGCCGTCAACCTGCTCGGAGGACGTCAATCCGCACGGACATTGCATTTCTTCATCTCCGGATTTCTTCGTTCTCTTCTCATCGTCCACGTTGCGATGATTTCCCTCGCCGGGTTCTGGAGTCGTATGCGCGGCATGATCACCGGCCGCATCGCCGCACACTCGGAGCGCAGATGATTAAGTTTTCTCGCCGCAGACTCATTACCACCGGCCTTGCCGCCACTGCGGGCGCGGCGGGTCTCGTCGCGGCTTCGCGTATCGCCCGCCAATATGGACTCATCCCACCCGACAGCCAAGGATTCTTTGGTCCCGGCGAGTCGCTGACATACGCTGCCCAACGCATTCTCACCAGGCACTCACTCGCCCGCGAATTCCCGCGCAGCATGATCTCCGCCAGGCCATTCGGCAACGAAGTCGCGCCGCCCGGCGACGCATTCAAGCGCCATCAAGCCGCGGGGTTTTCCGATTGGAACCTCTGGGTTGAGGGCATGGTCGCACATCCCACAGCGTTCTCCATGTCCGACTTCAAGGCTCTTCCCGTCCACAACCAGATCACCGAAGTGGCCTGCGAAGAGGGCTGGTCTTACATCGCCGAGTGGATCGGTACACCACTGCACAATGTGCTCGACGCCGTCGGCATCCTGCCGCAGGCGCGCTATATCGTCTACTTCTCCATCGAGCCCGATTGGTGGGAAAGCATCGACATGGCCGACGCCGTGCATCCTCAGACTTTCCTGACCATGGGCATGAACAACGGCGATCTCCCCGTCCAGTTCGGAGGCCCGCTCCGCCTGCGCCTCCCACGCCAGCTCGGATACAAGAGCGTGAAATACGTCAACCACATCATCGTCACCGACTCAATGAAACGCTTCGGCAAAGGCCTCGGCTCCGCTTCCCCAGAAACCGGCTACGCATGGTACGCCGGCATCTGAATGGAGGGATGAAATGGAGGGAGCAGCGGCCTTCAGGCCGCTGAATAGCATTCCCTCAAAGGTGGGCCTTCAGGCCCGGGCCTTTCCCCAAACACTACTTCTCGAGCGTATAAAACACGCTCACCGTCGTCTTCACTTCGATCGGTTCCCCATTCAACAGAAATGGCTTGTACTTCCACTGCCGCACCGCATCCAGCGCGGACTGCTGAAGCTCATTCGGCCCCGACGCAACATCCAGCTTCTCCACGCTGCCGGTCTTCCCAACCACCGCATCCAGAACCACCGTTCCCTGGATTCCCGCCTTCTTCGCATCCGGAGGATACTTCGGATTCACCTTGCTGACGATGTTTTGCGCCATCACTCTGGCGCTATTGAGTGCGGCGCAGCCTTCTTCGAGTCCCCGCGGAAGCCTGCGAGTCAACGCCAAGACGTAGAGCTACAGCCGACCCGGCCGTTGCAACTCCCAGAACCACGCATGCCGCCACCGTGACGCACACGCGCAAACGGCCAACTTCTTTCTTCTTCTCCGTAAGTTTCATAAGTCTCCTTTCGAGCGTGTTGGCATCGAAAACTCCGATGGCGTGAGGAACCCTGACCGGCCTGCCCTGCAACAGCAATGAAGCCAGCCTTAGAAGTGATTGCGCATATTCCTGGCCGCCCGAGATTCCCGCGGCCATCTCGTCACACACCATCTCCCGCGTTTCCATGATGTGTTGCCGCGTGTACCAAAGGCACGGATGATAACTCAGGGGGAGGGCCACGATCTCATATAGCAGATTCTTCAGAAAGTCATTGCGCCGAACGTGCGCGAACTCGTGCGCAATCGCCGTATCGAGATCAACCTGGGGCAACTGAGTCAGCATCCCCGCCGGCAGCATCACGCATCTCCGCGCGATACCCATCGTCACCGGCGCAAAAATCTCATCGGAATAGACCACCGCGACTGGACCCATAATCCCCAGGCGATCCGACCATCGCTCGCACGAATTCGCAGCCTCGCCACTAAGCTTCAGCCGCTCGCTCCCTCTCGTCAGCGCGGAAAGCCGTACGCATCGCCACACAAATCGCGCAACGAAGTACGCTGTCAGAGCCGCGTAGACAACCGCCAGTGCAGTCATCGCCGCCGGGGTGAGCCGCAATGCCGCAAATCCTGTACCGGCACCCATCTGCACCGCAACCTGCGGGTCCCCGATTGCAGCGCCGTGTGAGTGCCACGGCCACGCAAGGTGAAAGCGCTGCCAGGGTAGAATCGAAACGGCCGGAAGCAGGCTCTGCAACACCAACGCGCCAACCCATACGCGATGTTCCGCAGCCGGACCGGCGCTTCTCAGCATGCGCATCGCTATCCACGCTGTAACAAATACGAGCGGAGCCTGCCACAGCGAATTCAGGACGTACGACAGCACTGCATTCTCGAAGCCGTTCATGCCGTGCCTCCTTTGCCTTTGCTGAACTGTTCAGTCAGCTTCGCCAGCCGCTTCGCATCGATCTGACGGCTCTTCAGCAGGCTCATCACCAGCTCTTCACTCGACCCGCCAAACATGCGATCGATCATGTCGCTCAGGCTCTGCCCAATCGCTTTCTCCTCGCTCACCTGTGCAGAGTAGACATAGGCCCGCCCATCGAGCTCGCGATTCAGCTTTCCCTTGCGCTCCAGAATGTTCAGCACCGTCTGTACCGTCGTGTACGCCAGCGCCGGCTTGACCTCCGCCTGCACCGCCGCCACCGTGCTGCTTCCCAGCTTCCAGATCACCTGCATGATCTTCAATTCCAGCTTGGTCAATGCGCTCTTCGCCGAACGTCCGCCCACGCGACCTCCTATAATGTTAGGAGTTTAAGACCGATCCGTTCTTTGTCAACTAAAGTCTTAGGACTCCCGCACCGCGCAAGCGCACTCACCGCAGCACCGTTGTCAAGAGCCGCAGAGCTGGGTACCGGGTACCCCTATGGCGCGACCGCAAAGGGCCATTGACTGAGCCTTCTCGCGCGCCACAGGTAGATCAGCGTCCCGCTCACCGCAATCCCTCCAGCCACCGCCAGCCCGCCCATGGCCTGGCTGCGGTTCACCAGGATGAACACAAACCCCGCCATCGCCAGCACCGGCGGCAGCGGATAAAACGGAATCCGAAACGGCCGCTCCATCTCCGGCCTCTGCACCCGCAACAGCATCACGCCCACATGCTGCAAAAAGAACTGCAGCAGAATCCGCGTCACCACCAGCATCGTGATCACCTGCTGCAGGCAGAAGAAGCAGAACACCGACGCCACCAGCCCCAGCGCCACCAGCGACCGGTGCGGAATCCCGTGCTTCGGATGCACCGCCGCCAGAAACTTGAAAGTAGTTCCCGCTCTGCGCCGCCGCAAACGGCACACGCGAATAACCCAGCAGCAACGAGAAGACTGAAGCAAACGCCGTCCACATCACCAGCGCCGCCATCGTGTATCCCGCCCACTGCCCAAACGCCGATCGCGCAATCTCCGCCACCAGTTGCACGCGCAAAATTGCGCTCTCTTTCACGTGCGCCGCAGCATCGCGCATCGAAGGCAGCGCCGACAAATTCATGACGACATAGAACGTCGTCACAAACAGCACCGACAGCAGAATCGCCCGCGGAATCGTCTTCTCCGGCTGCTTCACCTCGCTGCCCAGAAACGTGATGTTGTAGTAGCCCCAGTAGTCATAGGTCGCAATCAGCGTCGCCTGCGCCAGCCCGCCAATCGCCACCGCGGCCGACTGCGCTGGAGAAGCCGGCATGTGCCATCCGCCCATCGCCGCCGCATGCGCAAACCCCGACGCAATCACGCCCGCCATCGCCGCCATCACGCCCGCAAACAGCACCCACGCCAGCCGCGTCACCGAACTCAAATTCCGATACAAACAGCGCCGTCACCAGCAAACAAGCCGCCGCCGCGGCAAAGTTCGCATAATGCAGCGCAGGCAGCGCCGCGATCGGAGCCGTCTCAAGCCCCGGCCAGAACCACGCCAGAAAACTCGACAGCCCGATGCACCCCGACGCAATCGAAAGCGGCGCCGAAAAACTCAACTGCCACACATACAAAAAGCTCAGCCAGTTCCCCGCGCGCTTCGGCCCGTAGATCTCGCGCAGAAACGCATAGGAACCGCCGGCCCGCGGAAACGCCGCACCCAGTTCCGCCCACACCAGCCCATCCATCACCGCAATCGCCGCGCCCAGCAGCCACGCCCACACGCTCAGCTTGTAGCCGGCCGCCGCAATCACCAGCGGCAGCGTGATGAACGGCCCCACGCCGATCATCTCCAGCATGTTGAACAGCACCGCCGAGCGCAGCCCGATCCGCCGCTCAAGCGTCGCAGATGAATCAGAACCAGAAGGGATCTTCAATCGACCGATGCTCGCACTCTTGGGGCATTCGACGTCAGATCCGGCGAAAGATCCTCGCCAGCGGGTCTTGTGTCAGGGCATGACTCGGGGAACCCGCGTAACGGGTCGCGTGCCGAAACGAATTCAACAAAGGAATGGGCTTTACGGGCTGCGGAGAAGCGGTCAGGAACTGGCGAATCGCCCAAAGGGCCTTCCTCAGCGGCTAAAGCCGACAATGATATTGTGCCGCTTACGGCACGGCTGAAGCCGTGCCCTTTCAAAGCAACGAATTTTTTCGCAGCCTGTTTAGCCCCTGAGGGATTTGCAAGCTTCATCTCATGCTCTTTGCGCAGCTTCTAACGATTTCCGCTCACCGGATTGTACACTGACGAGAACCATGTTCTTTTCTCAGGGAGCACACTACTCACGCGCCAGCGCTGCCCTCGCAGCCTCGATCTCAACGGCCATCGTCGCACTCGCCTCTGCGCAACAACTCCCCGCGCAGTCGCCGGCATTCTCGGGCCAGTTGCCCGCTTCCGAGCCGCATCTCGTCGCGCTTCCGCTCCCTGAAGACCGCGGCGAAGCAAAGCTCGAGCAGACTCTAAAGCGGCTCGGCACCACCGCCAGCATCATGATGATCGTCGCTCACCCCGACGACGAAGACGGCGCGCTGCTCACTTATCTCTCGCGCGGGCTCGGCGTACGCTGCCACGCTGTTCACGCTCACCCGCGGCGAAGGCGGCCAGAACGCCATGTCCGCCGAGACCTACGACGCACTCGGCATTCTCCGCACCAACGAACTCCTCAAGGCCGATCAGTACTACGGCGCCAAGCAGCTCTGGGGCACTGAAGTCGACTTCGGCTTCTCCAAGACGCAGGAAGAGGCCTTCCAGAAGTGGGGCCACGACCGCGTCCTCTACGACGCCGTGCTCGCCGTCCGACGCGAGCGGCCGCAGGTCATCGTCTCCACCTTCATCGGCGGAATCACCGACGGCCACGGCCAGCACCAGGTCTCCGGCGAAATCGCGCAGGAAGTCTTCAAAGCAGCCGACGATCCCAAGGTCTTCCCCGAACAACTCAAACCCATCTCGGAAGGCGGCCTCGGCCTTCAGCCCTGGCAGCCACTCGCCGTCTACTCCATGACGCCCTTCGCCCCCGTCACCGACAAAGGCATGTTCGACTACGCCACCGGCAAATGGGCGCCCGCGAAGTTCAAGAACTACGTCACCGGCGAGGTGACAACCACAACACCATCGACCGACGTAAAGCTTCCCGTCGGCAACCTCGACCTCACTCTCGGCCGCAGCTACGCACAGATCGCTCGCGAAGGATGGGGCGAACAGAAGTCACAAAACGGCGGCGCCAACCCATCTCTCAGCGGCCCAGCCACAGCAAGCTATCACCTATGGTCCGTCGCGCCCGTCGCGCAGGATTCATCCCCAACCCACGGCGATACCAACGGCCTCTACCAAAACGACAAAGTCAAAATCGACACCACCATCTCCGGCCTCGCCCATCTCGTAAAGGCGCCTGCACCCGAATGGCTCATTACGGGTCTCAAACAGATCGACACCGCTCTCCAGCAATTCGAGTCGAAGTGCCCGTGCCATTCTGGCCTTCCTGTTGCTCAGAACCTCGCGCCCATCTACCGCCAGACACTCGCTCTGCGCGAGAAAATTGCCCCAAGCAATCTCGACCCGCAATCAAAGGCCAGCCTCCTCCTTGAACTCGATGCAAAGATCAACGAGTTCCAATCCGCTCTAGCCGACGCGCTCGGCCTTGACCTCGTCGCCTTCCGCACCAACGAAGCTCACGCCCAGACCGCCGGTTTCCGCGGTGCCGCCGCCGACGAAGCCCCCACCAGCGTCTCCCCCGGCGAAGAGTTCCGCGTCCACGTCCACGCAGCACAGGCGACGAACTCCACGCGCCTTGAGAAAGTCTGGCTGCAGAGCCGCACCGGCGAAGAATGGAAGAGCAGCATTAACGCTGCCATCGATCCCACCGCACCCGTCGCCGATCCCGTCTTTACCGTCCACGCCGCAAGCGACGCCGCCCCGACCGCGCCTTTCTTCACCCGCCCCAACACCGAACAGCCCTACTACGACATAGCAAATCCTCAATGGCGTGAACGCTCCTTCGCACCCTATCCGCTCGACGCCTGGGCCGAGTTCACCTTCGATGGACTGCCCATTCGCATGGGCGAAGTAGTGCAAACTCTCCAGCGCGTCACCGGCCCCGGCGGTTTCTACGAGCCCCTCGTCGTCACCCCCGCCATTGGCGTCAGGGTCGATCCCGACGCCCGCATTCTTCCTCTCGATGGAAGTGCGCTCCCCGTCCACGTCACCGTCCACACGCAGGCTGCTGCGGATGGCACCGTCGCCCTCAAACTCCCCGACGGCTGGCGCTCCGATCCTGCGCAGGCGGAGTTCCATCGCAAGACTGCAGGCGATACCGATCCAATCCTTTTCTCCGTCACGCCTGCCGCTACTCGAACTGGCGCTTACTCCATCAAGGCCGTCGCACAGTCAGCTGGCCGCACCTATGATTCCGGCTGGCACAGCGTAGGCTATCCCGGTCTCCGCCCTTACAACCAGTACGCACCTGCAGAACTCCAAACACGCAAAGATCGACGTCAAGCTAGCTCCCGGTCTCCGCGTCGGATACGTCATGGGGCCCGGCGATCTTGTTCCCGACGCGTTGGAGGGCATGGGAATCACACCTCAAATCCTCTCCACCGCAGATCTTGTCTCCGGTAACCTCAGCTCTTACAACGTCATCATCATCGGCATTCGCGCCTACTCCGTGCGCCCCGAACTCGCCAAGGTCCAGCCCCGCCTCGAAGACTTTGTGCGCAATGGCGGCACCCTCGTCGTCCAGTACCAGAGCAATACCTTCCCCGCCCCGCTTCCGCTCTCCATGGGCGGCCGCCTCCCCGAGCGCGTCGTCGATGAGCAGGCTCGCGTCAAGCTCCTCGATCCCTCCAATCCCCTGCTGAATTTCCCAAACAAGATCACCGCCGCCGACTTCGACGGATGGGTCGAGGAGCGCGGCCACTCCTTCCTCGATTCCTGGGATCCCGGCTACACAGCGCTCACCGAGACCGCCGACCCGGGTCAGGATCCTCAGCGAGGCGGTTTGATCGTCACTCACCCCGGCAAAGGAACCTATATCTATGTCGCCTACGCCCTCTATCGCCAATTACCCGAGCTAGTGCCTGGAGCCTATCGAATCCTTGCCAACCTTGTAAGTGCCGGCAAAGATCAAAACGCTGTTCGCTGAATAGCTGCAGACTCCGGAACTGATCTCTCGCAGGAGATGCGTGGTCCCTGGCGGCGCGTACGCTAACTTGTTTATTTGCCCTTCGGCAATTTGAATAGATCGTGAATTAACAGTCCCGTAACAAAGACCGGGTTGCGGCACCTATCTTGTTAAAAGTATGTGAATTAGTCAAATATTCATCAAAGTCTGCGAGTGTGAAATACAGACGCAACGAGGACAAGCCACATCTCTGTTTTCTGCTGTTTCGCGTGACCTCCTCGTCTGCTCGCATCTCGCATTGCCCTCACCACGGCTTCATCTTCAGTACTCATGCAGTGAACTACCTAAGGGTGCCATAGATTCGCAAGCACCCGAACGATTCAACCTGATCTGAGAGGAAAAAGACGCCCAATGAAATCCCAAATGAAAATGGTTGCCGCCGCAATTCTGGCAGCCAGTCTCGTTGGTTCCAACGCTTACGCCGGTGATCCCCCTCCGCCCGCGAAGAAAACACGCTGCCAAAGAAGCAGCCGCCAAAACCCACCGTCGAAGACCAGATCAACGCCCTCCGGCAGGAATTCCAAGGCCAGATCGATAGCTTGAAATCCGATCTCGCAGCCAAGGATGCGCAGTTAAAACAGGCGCAGCAAACCGCTTCGGACGCCCAGGCTGCCGCTGCAAAAGCAGAAGCAGACGCTACCGCCCAGCAACAGATTACAACCGAGAATACCGCCGCGGTTTCAACGCTTCAGAGCACGGTTACCGACATGAAATCCGCGAATGCTTCGGCTGTTGCTTCTCTGTCGGACGATGCTGCGGCGATCAAAAAGGCGATCAACAGTCCCAGCACTCTTCACTACAAAGGTGTAACTTTGACGCCGGGCGGCTTTCTGGCGGGTGAAACAGTGTGGCGTTCCAAGGCGACCGGCGGAGATATTCCGACAGCCTTCAACGCGCTCCCATATGAACACGCAGACGCGTATACCCTCAGTGAGTTCTATGGCAGCGCTCGTCAGTCACGCCTGGCCCTGATGGTCGAGGGCAAGCCCGACTGGGGCACGATGCGCGGTTACTACGAGGCTGACTTCCTCGGCACCGGCATCACGTCGAACAACAACCAGTCCAACAGCTATGTGCTGCGGCAGCGAGTGCTCTGGGCACAGGCCGAGACGCACAATCATTGGGCATTCACCGGCGGTCAAATGTGGTCGCTCGCGACTGAAGACAAAAAGGGCCTCTCCAACCTCTCCGGCGACATCATGACTCCCGCAGACCATTGACCCGAACTACAATGTGGGCTTTGTCTGGACGCGTCAGTGGGGTTTCCGCGTAACCAAAACAGGCAAGTGGGCTGCATTTGGCGTCGCAGTTGAGAATCCACAGGTGCTTTACACCGCTTCACTCGCAGGTAACACTCCCTACGCAGTGCTTGGCAGCGCTGGCGCCAACGGCGGCAACTATAACGCCGCAGTCAGCACCGTCGCGTCGACAACCTACGTACAGAACTACACGCAGGTGCCTGGAACAACTACCTATATTCCGGTCTACAACACCGTCACCGCCAACACGAACATCTCAAATTATTCGTTTAACTATGCACCGGACCTCATCTTCAAGCTCGCGCTCGATCCGAAGTGGGGCCATTACGAGATCATCGGAATCGGCCGTTTTGCTCATGAAGAGATCTACCCCGGCGTCACCACAGACACCACGAAGTTCGGCGGCCAAAAGGACGTCGTGACCGGAGCGAATGTTGCTCCAGCTTCGACAACCGCCGGTGCGTTCACCAACAGCATCAGCATGGGTGGCGTGGCAGGCAGCTTCCGCATTCCCTTCGCAAACAACAAAGTGTCGTTCGGTGTTAAGGGCATGTACGGCCCCGGCCTTGGCCGGTACGGAAATTCAACCCTTGCCGACGTAACAGCGAGCAGCTGGGGCGGCCTCTCTCCGATCCACAACACGTCTGGCTTGGGCACGCTTGAGATCAACCCGACTCCCCGTCTGTTGATCTATGCCAACTACGGCATCGACTACGCAAGCCGTGTCGATTGGTCAAGTGCCTTGACAACCACTCTCGGCGGGCCAACAGCGACATTCTGCCCAACCGGGTTCACCTCGGCTGCGCAATGCACCGCGAAGCCAACGTCAGCCCAACTTGCCGCTGGCGGCACATGGGGCGGCCACTGGGGCGCACCATCGGTTTCGCCGGTCGGCTACGGTTCGCGGTTGACCAGCAACTCGGGCTGCCTCCTCAACACCACTCCCGGCTTCAACGGCGGTTCCACAGGCTACTATCCTGGCGGCTCCTGCGGAGACCAGACGCGGAACGTGCAGGAGATCACCGGTGGCTACTGGTATGACATCTACCGCGGCGAGCATGGCCGGCTGCGTCAGAGCATCCAGTACAGTTACGCTGAGAGGTTCGGCTGGTCAGGCGTAGGCGGCATCCAGGCGAAGGGCGGCGACAACATGTTCTGGACCTCCTTCCGCTACTACCTCCCATAAACTCACGGGCTTTTCCGCAAACCAAAAGGGGCAGTCCTCATCGGACTGCCCCTTCTTTTTGCCGCTCATAAAGCCGCTCCCGGCATGCTATTCGACTTTCGGCTCGCCGGTCGAAAGAAACGCTACCCCATCGATGCTTTGCCCTGAAGCCAGCACGTCCCGAAGCTTCTCCGGATTCGCGCCGCTCTTCTCCGCAGCCATCTCAATCAATCGCAATCGCAGCGCGCAGGCGTCGTCGTCGCCGGCAGCCGAAAGATCCACGGCACATTCGTTGAAGTCAACATCTTGTCCTCGCTTAACGCAACCACCGGCACAAACGCCTTCAGCGCCAAGTTGCTCCGCAAGGTGCGCCGCATCCCGGTCCAGCGCCAGAATCGCAAGCGCATGCTCATCCATCAGCGCGTGCACCAGTTGCGTTGAAGCCGCGCCCCAGTTCTGATCGCTTGCAACTGGCAGCAGCGTCCACCGCACGCCCTGTGCGGCAACGCCGCGAAGCTGCGCCTGCATCTCCGCCGATTGCGCAACCACATCCGCATGCGGTCCGAAGAGCACCACCTTCACCGGACCTGACGGGACATTCGGCTGATGCGGCCCTGCATAATCCACGCCGTCTTCGCCCACACGCGCATAAGGAGACCTCTGGCGAACCCGTGCCTTCCATCCTCCGCGGCTGTTTGCGGCATCGCCTTCTCCATCGTCGCTACGCGATACGAGATCGCTCCGTCGTGCACCGTTCCCAGGTACATATGTGCCACGTTCTTCTGGTTCGGATCGAAGATCATATGCCCGGTCACGCCGTCATACTCGGCAATGTCGGCAAGCGCATCGTGAATTCGCGCGCGATTCAGCCCAGCCTTGCAGATTGAACCGAGCAACGCGTTCATTGCGTCATACGCGAGCGAAGCAAATTGCTCCGGCTTCTCGTGGAAACGCGCCTCAAAACGCGCATTGAAATCGAGCCACTCTGGATCGTTGCGCGTCGGATCATAGGGAAACACCGCCTCAAATCCCTCCGCCGCATCGCCTGCCTCAGCCAGCATCTCCGGTCCCAGCGTGCGGTAGGAACCAAAGACGCGCTGCTTCATTCCCAGCGCCTTCATCTGCTTCAGAATGTTCGCCGCCGGAATCTCATCGGCCCACAACACGATCGCATCCGCCCGCGACGACTGAATAATCTTCAGCGCCCGCGTAAAGTCCGTATCTCCCGGCAGAAACTTCTGCTCGATCACCACCGGATGCCCAAGCCGCCGCGACGCATCGCGAAACTTCAGCACGCCAAAGCGCCCATAGCGGCTGTTCACGCGCAGCAACGCAACGCGCTTCAATCCAAGTTCGGTATAAATATGCCGCGCCAGCGTCAGACCCTGCACTCGATCGTCCTGCAGATCGGTGAAGTACCACGGAATATAAGTCTCGGGAATCGTCGGATCAGTCGAAGCGGAATTGACGATCGGAATTTCCGCCTTCAGCGCCACTCGGAGCGCGATATGTGTCGACTCGGAACTGATGGAGCCAAATATCGCCCAGTCCTGGTCGTCATACAACCATCTTCACGACTTCGTTCGACGCGGACCCCCAGATCGTCGGGTCAGTCGCGCGGTCGTCCCCGTAGACCGTCTTGGCCTGCCAGTTGTCGTAGTCGTTATGCAGCATCAGCTTGAAGGGCTTGCCGCCGTAGCCGCCGCGCGCATTCGCTTCTTCTACCGCCAGTTGCGCGCCATGCAGCATGCGCAGTCCAAAGACCTGCTCTGGACTGTGCTCGATCGGCCCGAAGAATCCGATGCGAACTTCGGTCAGATCTTTCGGCTCCGGAATATCTCGCCCCGCGCCGGTATAAATATTCGGATGAATGTAATTCAAATCGTAAGGCGCGGCGAATTTCGAATACGGACTCAGATCGCCCGGTTCGCCGGCATATGGAGTAACGACACGATCCTTCGGCGGCCCCGGCGGATGCGCTCCGCATTCACAAGTGGTGCTGACTTTTGCCGCTTCCTGTCCCGACAAACTCGCCGTTGTGCCGGCGGCCAACACACAGGCCGCCATCATCAACCATGCCTTACGCATCGCACTGCTCCTTACTTGGCCGTCTTCTCCGTGCGGAACATCGCGATTGCTTCAATCTCAATCAGCAGCTCCGGCCGGCAAAGATGCGCCTGAATTCCCGTCGACGCCGGCAGCGGATCAAGCCCCTGCGCCTTGAAAAATGCGGTGCGCTCCTCGTTGAATGCGTCATAGTCGCGATCGATGTCGCGCAGGTAGCAGCTGGTGCGCACGATGTCGTGCCACGTGCAGCCTTCGCTCTCCAGCAGGCCGGTAATGTTGTCCAGCGTCCGCTTCATCTGCGCGCGAAAATCGCCGATATGTACGCTCACGCCGTTCTCATCGATCGATGCGGTGCCCGAAATCAGCAGGATCGTCAGTCCGTTCAAGATCGATCCGCATGCCCCGCGAAAAAGAACTCGGCTTGGCATAGGCATAGGCTTCGTTGAGCACGCCATGGTTCGTCATGGCGCGCTTTTGGATCGGTGCGTGTGCGATGGTCTCCAGAATCTCTGATAAAGCAATCATGTTTTTATGGCTCCTTATTTCCTTATGGCTGATGAATCCCGTGACTTAAACCCTTGGCAGTGGCAACCCAGATGTCGCTGCCCTGAAAATCAATCCCTAAAACATAGTTGTGCGCCGGCGCCGTACTCACAGCGACAGACGAAACCTCTCCCTTTGCATCGCGCACCGTCATCTCCGGCTTCCCTGTAGTGAGAGACGGACGGTAGACAGCCCAGTTGACGCCGTCGTAGTAGGCAAGTCCCTTATCGGTGCCAAACCACGCACGCTTGGCGTCCACGCCTTTCACGACATTGGTAAAGTTCGAGGGAAGCCCGCTGTCTTTGGTCAAGAAGTTGTGCCAGTAGCGGCCGTCGTACCGGCTGTCGCCAAAGTACGTAGCCACCCAGAGAATATTATCCACATAACTCACCGATGTCGTAATCTCGTGGATTAACCCCTGATCCTTGAACAGCACCATCTCCGTCTCGCCGTCGGGATCGTCGTACTTGTCCCAGATCTTCTTCTGCTGGTCGTACTCCAGCACGCCGCTGCCCCACACCGCGTAATACACCTTGGTCGGCGTCGCCGCGACCCCATACACCCAGATCTCGACCATCGGCGTGTTGCGCTCGTTGTAGAGCGACCACTGCCCGGTATGCAGATCGAGCTTGCAGCCGCCCGCAGCCGTCGCCACCCAGACGTTCTCGCCTTCCACCGACACGCCATACACCACGTCATTGCTCAATCCCGAATTCAGCTGCGTGAACGTGTCGATGCGCCCACCGGAAATGCGGCTCAACCCGCCCATGGTTCCGGCCCACACATCCCCCGTGCGCTTGTCCAGCGCCAGCGAAAGCACCGCGCGATGCGCCAGTCCGTCCTTGGTCGTGAACGTCTTCCACTGATGGTTTTCGTAGAGCCCCAGCCCGTTCTCCGTCCCCGCCCAGATCCGATCCCCATCCACCAGCACGCTGAACACGTGATCGTCCGGCAGTCCATTCGCCGTCGTGAAATTCTCAAACCGGAAGTGCGGCATCGCGGGAGCCAAGTTCTTCCCAGCCGAGGTCGCGGCTCCGTGGACTCTGCGAGTCGCCGTTTTCGTCTGGCATCAGTCCCCGCCGGCACAGCCACCAGCACCACCATCATTGCGATTGTCAGAATTGCTTTCATCGCGTCCTCAGGTACTCGATCAAGTCGTTGAGTTCGTCTTTGGTCAGGTCGTTGGTCCGGCCATGCTTGTCCTGCGAGATTGAAAACCGTCCAGATCTGCTCCAGCGTGGCCGCAGAGCCGTCATGCAGGTACGGAGCAGTAATGGCGATATTGGTCAACTGCGGCGTGTCCAGCAGCCCCGTGTTGTCCGTCGCCTTCTTGGTGCCCACATCGAAGGATTTCTGATTCGTCCCCTTCGGCCCGCTGTGGCAATACGCGCAGCGATTCGTCTCCGGAATCGCATTGCCGAACTTGTCCTTCTCGCGCACAAACAGCGCGCGGCCTCGCTCCTGCGCCGCCGTCAGTTCTCCGCCCGGTGCCCGCCAGCGATTCGGTCGCGCCGGCAGACTCCGCACGTACACCACCAGGTCCGTCAATGTCAGATCGTCGTAGTTCTCCGCGCGCCAGAAGTACTTCTCCGTCCGCGGCCCGCACTCCGTCGGCAGGTTTGGATTGCCGCCATTCCACTTGAAAGGCTCCGTATCCTTCACAGCCTCGATCGGTCGGTTATCGACGACATCGCGGCCAAACCCGTCCGGTTCCAGGTCCCACGTCAGTCCATCAAAGGTCGAATCGATGTGGCAGTTTGCGCACCCGATCTGTCCCTGAAATGAATAACGCGACGTATAAAAAGTCTGCTCGCCATGCCGCAACACCGACATCTCTTTGGGCCCCGCATAGCGTAATCGTCGATGACCACGCGATCGGTCTTCGTGTCGATCACGCTGATCGTGTCTTCCAGTCGGTTCGCAACCAGCAAGCTTCGATCCATCCCGCGTCAGCGCCACCCCGCGCGGATCATGCCCCACCGCAATCCGCGCCACCACATAATTCGCGCTCGCCGAAAGATCCTGCGCGTTCGACCCCGGATGCGCGCGCGCGTACCTGATCAACCGCGGAACATCGACGACCGTGACCATCTCCGATCCCCCGCATGTGATGAACATCCGCGACTTGTCCGGCGTGATCGCAATCCCGAATGGCCGCACCGCATACCGCTCCAACTCATCCAGCGGAACCTCCACCGGCTTGCCCACGTCCGCACCAAACAGCGTCAGCGTGTCTGCGAACGCCCCGCCGTGCTCCAGATGCGCCAGCGGCACCAGGTTCTTCGGGTGAAGCGTCGGCCGCGACGCCAAGCCGTCCATCCGCCGAGAACGCCACATGAAAGCCGTGCGCGATATAGGGCAGCGCAATGCGGTCTACGACCACCGCGCGCGCCGCATCAATCACCGTGATCTCCGAGGCCGGTGCTGTCCGATGCGGCGTCGCATTCGGATACACATGCGTCACATAGAGCCTGCTTCCATCCGGAGAAGCCGTGATGTAGCTTGCCCCGCGCCCTGCCGCCAGTCGCTTCTCCTCGGCGCCGGTCTGCGCATCCAGCACCGCCACATCGTTCGAGATGCGATTCGCCACAAACAGGTGCTTGCCTTCGCGATCCTCCACCACGCTCGAAGGCTCCGCACCCACCGGCCACGTCGCCGCAACTTCCAGCGTCTTTCGTGTCGATCACTGAGATCGTATCGTCCCACGAGTTCGCGACAAACAGCCGATCGCCCTTCGGCGAAAGCGAGAATCCCGCGCGGCACGCGCTCCGACCGAAATGTTCTTCACCGTCTCGTAGCTCTTCGCATCGAGCACTCGAACCTGCGCGCTCTCCTGGCACAGCACGTAAAGCCGCGTGCCATCCGGCGAAAACAACATCTCAACCGGCGATGCATACTCCAAGCCGTTCACCGGTTCGTCCGGTCGCCACGGAAGCGCGGCCGTCTCGCCCGCTCCACGCGCACGATACCAAGCGCCACCGCGCACACAGCGGCCAGAGCGCTCAGCACCGCCCCAGTCGCGTTGTGTCTGACGCCGATTCACTTCGGCTCCTCCACAGTCAGCACGCGATCCACACCCTGCTTCTCCAGCGTCTGCTCGCGCCCGCTCGGCCACTTCACGACAATCTTGTCGATCGCCGTCGCTGCGCCGAGTCCGAAGTGCATCCGCCCATCATCCTGCGACAAGATATCCCGAACCCGCCACGCGCTCCGCTGTCCAGCGTCGGCCGCCCGCATACATCTCAACTCGCGCGCCGATGCCATCGCGATTGCTCTTCGCTCCCACCAGCTTCACCGCAACCCAATGCCCGGTATTCGTCGAAACGTTGTGAACCAGCGTTCCCCTTCGCGCCGAGATTCACCAGGAACGCATCCACCTTCCCGTCGTTGTCGTAGTCGGCAAAACACGCGCCACGCGCCACGGTGCGCTCGCTCAGCACCGGCCCGGCGCCCTCTGACACATCTGCAAACCGTCCATTGCCGAGCCCGCGAAACAGCGTGTGTTCCTGCGGAATCAGGTGAATCAGCCCGCCGTGAAAAATCAGGATGTCGGGATAGCCATCGTTGTCGAAGTCGTAGACGCCCGTTCCCCAACTCACATACTGCGCATTCGTCTGCGACACCCCGTTCGACGCGCCGATATCTTCAAACCCCTGCTTGCCGCTGTTGCGCAGTAAGCCGGTTATAGTGCCCGTCCGTCACCCACAGGTCCAGAACGCCGCGCCCTTCGAGGTCCGTAAACACCGGCCCCATCGACGAAGTCGACTCGCCATTCTGCCCGAACGCCGTGCCTGTATCGTTTGCGACTTCTTCAAATGTCCCGTCATGCTTGTTGCGGAAGAGAAAATTCTCCGTGCGATCGTTGGCAACGTAGATGTCGTCCCATCCATCGTTGTCAAAATCCGCCGCAGTCACGCCCATCGTCCGGCCCACAAACGCAGCGATCCCCGATTTCTCCGTCACATCGGTAAATGTCCCATCGCAGTTGTTGTGGAACAGCTTGTTGGTCTCGCCTTCGTAATCCAGCGGCCCCGGATAGTTGTCCGCCGCGTAAAACGCGCGATACTTCGGATCGAACTTCACATAACGACCGACAAACAGATCGACGCATCCATCCTTGTCGTAGTCCAGCCATGTCGAACTGATCGCCCATCCATCCACCTTGATCCCGGCCTTCGCCGTCACATCCGTGAAGTGCCCGTTGCCGTCGTTGTGGTACAGAATCGTCTTGCCGTATCCCGTAACCAGCAGATCGACAAAGCCATCGTTGTCGTAGTCCGCAGCCGTCACCGCCACCGCATACATGTCCGGATCGAGCCCGGCCTTCTCCGTCACATCCGTAAAGTGCCCGTCGCCGTCATTGCGATAAAGATGATTGTGCGGCGGCGGCGCCGGCTTGTCCTTCAGCGGATAAGGATGCATCGAGTCATCCAGCGGTCTTCCATTCACCACGTAAAGCGAAGGCCGGCCGGAGTTGTTGTAGTCAATCCACACGCACCCCGCGCCTGTTCCCTCAAGCAGACGAGCCCAGTTTCGCTGAACCGAAGCTGTGCGTGAAGTTGATCCCGGCTTTCGCACTCGCATCTTCAAATCGAATCGACGATTGTGCTGCTGTCGAAGGCGATACAGCCTTGCGCTGTGCTAGTCGTCTGCGCCATCGCAAAGGAAGCCTGAACTCAACAAAAGAAGAAAAGTGCGATATGACACTCAGTTGCCTCCCCGCTGCAACGTGCTGCGCCGCCCCGGTCAGATCCACGGGCGTCGTGGTGCGCAGCAAAACCGCCGGCACGCGATTCTCCGCTGCGTGCTCCGGCCCCGCATGGCATCCCACGCAAATCCGCTGCTCGCCGCGCCGAATCCAGAACCATCCATGCTCCTGCCGCAGAACCGTACCCTTTGCATCCAGCAACACAAACCGAATCGCCCGATCCGCTGGCGCCTTCACAAAAAACGATCCATCCTGCTCCACTGGAGCTGTCCCCATCGCGACCGCATGCCCGCCAGCATCCTGCGTTTCCAGCCGCACAGTTACCGGCACACCCTTCAGAGCGCCATCGCGGGAAACCCGCGCATCCAATGCCAACAAATTCGCGTAGTCCCAATCATGCAGCGCGGATGGATGCCGCCTGGGCCGCTCGCGCGCAGCCACCACAACCGGCTCGACAAGATCGACTCCGGTCCTCGTAAGCACCGTCTGCATGATGAGCGCACCCGGCTTCCAAAGCTTCAGTGCGAACTTAGCGGTCGCCGATTCGCGAGCGCTCACCAGCCACTCGCCCGTCCTGTCTCCGCAATCGCGCCTGCATATTCTCCGCGCGGCGCCGTCACCCGCTCTTCATGAGCCAGCGGCGAAGTGAATCGCGCCAGAGACGCGCCATGCGTAAACACCACATCGCCCGACCTGAGCTGCTTTCCACCCCAGCGCGCACCCGCCGCATAAGCCGGATGATCGCAGCGGTACGACTCCACTCCCGACCCATCCGAATACACAAGAAACATCTCCGGCGTCGCGCCCTCGCCCAGACGGAAATCCCGCCTCAAACAAAATCCGCCCATCCGCCATCACATCCGCCGGAACCGCGCTTGAGCCCAAATACGTCAGCGGAAAACTCGCCCGCGCCCCATTGCCCTCAATCTCCTCAATCGCCTTCGATTCCATCACTCGCGCCGACTGCAATTGAAAGCCCTGCGGCGTTCGCAGCGCGTATACCAGCCGCCAACCGGGCAAATACAGCGGCCGAATCGCATCCCCCGATCCACTGGTCACCTGGCGCACCTTCCGATCAGCAAGCGTCAATTCCCAGATCTGCCACGCATCGCCGGTCGTCTTCTTTCCTGCGAACAAAACGCTGCCGCCATCAAACGAAACACTCGCATCCGCGCTCGCCGCAAAATCCGCAACCAGCGGCTCAGCGTTGCCATCGTGAATCAGCAGCAACTGCGCGCCTTTCGGAAAGCGCTCTCCGCCGCGCAACGCTGCCAGAGGCTCATACGCTGGCGCAGCCGTGACGATCACGTCCGACCCAATTGACTGTGAGATCGAAGGTGCAAACCCACACGTCAAGATCAGCAACATGCAGGAGGCCGCAACCCCGGGCACTCTGAAACCCAATCTCATCCAACCGTCTCCAGGGTCCGGACGGCCGCTGTCGCCGCTCCGCGCAACGCGAAATACGGCTTAAGCGACGCCATCATCTCGTCGAACTCCGCGAAGTCCAACGACTGCTCTCCGTCGCTCCACGCCTTCTCCGGAGTCGGGTGCACTTCCACAATCAACCCATCCGCGCCCGCAGCCACGCCAATCCGCGCCAGAGCCGGAACCAGTTCGCGATGACCGCACGCATGGCTTGGATCTGCGATCACCGGCAGATGACAGATCTGCTTCAGCAGCGCAATAGCCGCCACATCGAACGTGTTCCGCAACGCTGTATCAAACGTGCGAATCCCGCGTTCGCACAAAATCACGTTGGGATTGCCGTTCTCGAGCACGATCTGCGCCGACTTCAGCAGATCGCCCACCGTGGCCATCATTCCGCGCTTCAGCAGAATCGGCCTGCCCGACCGCGCCGCAGCCTCCAGAAGCGTGTAATTCTCCATGCTGCGCGAACCGATCTGCAGAATGTCGGCATACTCGGCCACCAGCGGCACGTCGTCTTCGCTCATCACTTC
The DNA here is from genome assembly GCA_963769345.1 of uncultured Acidobacteriaceae bacterium. GTDB lineage: Bacteria > Acidobacteriota > Terriglobia > Terriglobales > Acidobacteriaceae > Telmatobacter. The sequence continues at coordinate 1,912,836 of CAVYLL010000008.1, read as the reverse complement.
GGTGACAATCGCCAGACCGGTCTCCGCCCGCGCCGCGGCGAGCATCTTCAAGCCCCGCCAGGCCATGACCCTGAAATGCATAAGGAGAACTGCGCGGCTTGAATGCGCCGCCACGAAGAATTCGCGCGCCACCCCGGCGCACATGATGAGCTGTAGAGAGAAGCTGGTGCTCGGTCTCGACCGAACACGGCCCAGCCATGGTGATAAAGTCGCGGCCACCAATTTCGAGGTCCAACACCCGCACAACTGTCTGCTGATGTTTGTCGCTCTTCAGTACATCACTAGCCTCGGCAAAACGTTCCTGCCAAATTGCGCGCACCCGCGGCGCTCCGATCCGGGGAAGCGTCAGAGTACCGCCCGCGGTACCTCCTGCCTCCATCCAAAGGTTGAGGTGCAGAATCAGCAACTTACCGCACCTGCCACTCTGTTTCTACATGTGAGCAGGATCACTTGTCTGTGACGGATAAACTTGACTGTATTGCGGGGTCGGCGGCTGATTGCTTCATCGGATCACACAACAGCTTTCAATGCATGTGATCATGCAAGCGGCTGAATCAGTCGGAATTGCCCAAGAAAAAGTGAGAATTCTGAACGCAGGGGCCAAAAAGGCATCGCGAATCCACAAACTAGCTGGCGCCGGCCATCACGGGAGCCGAAAAGCCGAACGCTCGATCGACGAATCCTGCCACTCCCAGCGCCACCTCATCTTCAAATGGCCGCGCCGCAATCTGCACCCCGATCGGCAATCCCTCCGGCGAGCGACCTACCGGCACAACCGCCGCCGGCGCGCCCAGCGTGTTGAACCACTGCGTATACCGCACCGCGTCCAGATACTCCACCGTCTGCCCATCAATAGTCCACGCGCGCTCGCCATGCTTCCACGCCGGCACACTCGCCACCGGGCACAGCAGCACCGGATACTCGCGCATCTCTTCCAGCGTCTTCGCGCGCAAAAGATCCATCTCCGCCCACGCATTCAGCAGTTCAGTCGCAGTCAGCGGCCCCGACCTCTCCGCAATCTCCAGAAACTCGCTAAAGATCGGACTCAGCTTTTCACGCCCGTCTCGCACCTCGGGCTCATAGAACATCGCCCCGCACTGCACAAAGAATGTCCACCACAGCTTGCGCAACTGCTCCAGCGTCCGCGGCCGGAACGGCTCCACGCAAAATCCCGCATCGCGCAATGCCGCGGCCGCAGCACGCACCGCGGCACGCGTCTCCGCAGTCACCGGCGCCAGTCCATCATCTTCGAAAAATCCAATCCGATTCTTCCGCAAGCGTCGACTCGCTTAATTCGCGCAGCACTACCGGCGGGCTTGCCGGATCCGCATCATCCTGCCCGCTCAGCGTGCGGAACATCAGCTCCACATCCGCCATCGTCCGCGCCATCGGTCCAATCGCACCCAACGTCGCAAACGGCCCCACGCACGGCGGCAGATGTCCGCGCCCCGGAATGCGTCCCGGCGTCGGCTTCAGCGAACAGATCCCCGTAAAGTGCGCCGGCACGCGCACCGACCCGCCGCTGTCGGAACCCAGCCCCGCCGCCGACATGCCCGCGGCAATCGCCGCCGACTCGCCGCCGCTCGATCCACCCGGCGTCCGCTCCAGATCCCACGGATTCCGCGTCTGCCCATGCAGCAGGTTCTCCGTTTCATACGCCATCAGGAATTCAGGACAATTCGTCGTCCCCAGGATCAGCGCACCCGCCGCGCGCAGCCGCGCCACCACCACCGCATCCTCGCGCGGAATCTCATCCTTGTGATTCAGGCTTCCAATCTCGCACCTGTAACCCGCAGTCGCAATCGACGACTTCACCGTCACCGGCAGCCCATGCAGCGGGCCCGCGCGTCACTCACCGCCGTTTGCATCGCACGCGCCTGCACCCGAACGCGCTCCGCATCGAAGTCCGCGAATGCATTCAGTTGCGGATTCAGCCGCTCGATCTGCTGCGATGTGCGCTTCGGCCAGTTCCACCACCGAGATTTCGCGCGCCCGCAGCATCTCCAGTTGCCGCACGGCAGGCAGCAGCACCAGTTCACTCATGCGCGCCTGCGCTGAACTTGCAGGACAGGCTGGACTCGCAAATCCACACGTGGCGTCATCCGCCGGCGTCGACGGCATGAGCTTGTAGTCAAACCGGTACGACCGCACCGGCTCACCAGAATCAAACCGATCGTTCCACTTCAACTGATACTCAATCGCATCCGCATCATCCGGAAACTTCTCGCTCGCCGGATACGGATACGCACTCATCTTGTGGAACGGCAGTTGCGCCACCGTGAACGGCATCGCATCCCACCAATCCATGTCCTTCACATATCCGTTCGCGTAGAAGAAGTAATCGCGCTTCCATCCCATCGGCAACGCCGGCAGCTTCGTCGCATCGAACTCCGTCGCAATCTCCTCGCCGCTGCCGAAGATCGCATAGCGATCATCCACGCCCTTCACCAGCGCCGTCACATCGCCCAGATGCGTGTAGTTCCCGCGCTGATGCTGGAATGGCCCCGTCAGACTCACGCGATCGTAGTCATAATCCAGATCGCCCGGGCTCTTGCCGTCAATCTGCGTCGGATATCCGCGGAACCGCTCCGTCGCCAGCGCCAGCGGCACCTCATGTCGCACGTGCCTCCGCCTCTGCATTGTTATCAATCAGCACCTGGTCCCAATAAATCTCGAGATTGCTCATCAGCCGGATCTTGCGCGTTCCCGCGGGCAATTTGCCGGTCAGATCCACCACAATCGTCCGCTCCAGCCCCGCCGGGAATCCCGCCTCACCCGGAATCGTCAGCCATGTTCCATCCGGCCGCTCCGCTTCCACATAGGGCGAGATCGGCTTGATCCCCGCCTGCCACGCGGCATACAGCGACGTCGCACTGAAGTAGTTCACATATCCGGTCATCAACAGCCGAACGGAGCTTCTGCGCATCCACGTCACCCAGATCCAGCGTCAGAGCATGCAGATTCGCAAATCCGTCATACGGCGTCGCAGTGAACCCGCTTGCGAATTTGTGATCGCGCCGGCTCAGCGCATCCAGCACATCATGTCCCTCGCCGTCCCACGCGCCCACCGGCAATCGCGCACCCTTCGAAGCCACCACGCGTCCAGAAGCAAACGGCGGATCGTCGAGGAACCGCTCATCCGGATTCACTTCCACATCTTCCGGATGATCGACTGCCACCAGTCGCAGCTGGTCGATGTAATTCACCTCCTCCATCGGCTCAATGAACCGCAGGCTCAGCTTCCCATCCACGCTCGCCAGCCGGTCGCCATCCACCTTGATCCACTCGCCCGAGTTCGGAATGTTCCGCCGCGTCGGCGTGAACCAGTGCCCCACCACCGCCGCGCCAATCACATCCGTAACCAGCTTGTACTTATGCCCATCCCACGCAAACAGCACCGGGCACGAACTCCCGCGCCGATCCGCTTCCTTCATCGCGATCACCTGCGTATGCGGCAGATCGATCTCGTCCTGCAGAATTCCCGTCGGCCACAAAATGCGCAGCAGATCAATATGGTCCGCTTCGCCCAGCCCGATCAGCAATCTGCGGCGGAGCCTGCGTCGCGAGTCCCGAAGCACCCGCCAGTTCCCACTTCTGCCACTGCCCGTCGGCAAAGATCTCCACCTTTGAGCCGATCGCCGTCTTGTTATCTGCGTATCCGCTCAGGTCGAGCCGCACAAAGTGATTCTTGTTCGCACCGACGTTGCGCAGCAGCACCGGCGGGGCATTCTCCTGCGTCACGATCAAGTCCGGCGCTCCATCGCCATCCACATCAGCGGCAATCAATCCGCGCGGAGCCTTCAGCACCACGGTATCCAGTCCAAGCGAATGGCTCACGTCCTCAAAGCTGCCATCGCCCTTGTTGCGAAACACCCTCACCCGCGGCCCCGCGGCTCGTCTCCACAATCGCCGCCAGGTCAACCCATCCGTCGTTATCGATATCGACCGCCGTCACTCCCCATCCCCGCGTCGCGCCCGTGCAGCGGCAACGGCACGCGCTCAAAGCGCCGTCCAACTCCCTGCGGCCCCGCAACGTTGCGCCACAGCGTCAGCCCAGGCGCACCCGCGTGTGTCACGGCAATATCCATCCAACCGTCCTTGTTGAAGTCCAGCACCGCAATCCCCGCGCTCGCCGGCAGCGGAACATATTTGTAATCCAAAACTGAAGTGTCCGCATTCGCAGGAAGATAGTTGATTAAGGGCTGCGCCGGATACTTCCCTTCGCGCGGATTCACATAAATCACCGGCGCCGGCCCGTCGCCCGTCACCGCAATATCCACTGCGCGATCATTATTGAAATCCGTCAGAATCACGCTGGCGGTTTTTCCGGTTCCACCCAGTCCCGCATCCGCAGTCCACTCGGTGAAGGTCTTGTTCCCGTTGTTCCGCCACAGCACATTCGGCGCATCACCGTCCTTCAAGCGGCGCGCCCGTCAAAAACAAATCCAGGTCCCCATCATGGTCATAATCCACAAACGTGATCCCCGTCGGCCTGTTCCGCGCCGCCAGCCCAGCTTCCGCCGTCACATCCTGAAACTTCCCCTTACCCAGATTCCGAAACAGGCGCACGCCGTCGTCCAACGCCACCGCCAGGTCGTTCAGGTCGTCGCCATCGTAATCACCCACTGCGCATGCCACCGCATGCCAGGAACATTCAAGCCAACGGCAGCCGCGGTCCACGTCTTCGAACTGCCTTTCTGATTCCGATGCAAGATCCGAATCGCCTGCTCTCCCGGCTGTCAGCACCAGGTCCATCTGCCCCGAACCGGTCACATCCAGCATGCAAGCTCCACCGGTCTCCTTCGCTGATTCTCGGATTTATCGCCTCCGCCACCAGCTTCACCGGCATCATCGTCCGCTGCCGCGCCTGCGGCTCCTCGACGGGAGTCACCGTCGAATAATGCCCCTGCTCGCCATACGCCAGCCCGATCGCCGCCGAAATCTTCGTGCTCGTCATGTGCTGGAAGTTCTTGAAGTGTTCTTTCGCCTGATCCTTGTCGCCCAGAGCCTGCAAGCGCCCGCGCCAGCGCAAACTCCGATGAAGCATGCAGCGGCTGAATCGCGAGCGCCTGCTTCAACACCTCGACCGCTTTATCGAACTGCTTCAGTTCCCGGTAACACACACCTTCGAAGTAGTACGAATCCACATCGCGCGGATCGAGCTTCACCGCCTGCTGAAAACTCTTCAGCGCATCATCCAGTTCGTTGTCAGCATGTTGCGCCAGCCCCAGGTTGTACCATGCCTGCGCACTATTCGGATCGATTGCAATTGCCGCCTGCAGCGTCTTCTTCGCTTCGTCAATCTTCTGCAACGTCAGCAGTGCAATACCGTCATTGATGGCCGCTTGCGCCAGCTTTGGATCCTTCTTGAACGCTTCGGCAAAGCTTTGCTCGGCCTTTTCAGTGAACTGCTGCCCCATCAACGCCACGCCCCGATTGTTCAGCCGAATCGCATCGGCATCGAAGCGCGCCTGCGCTCCGGCAGTAACGGTTATCGCCACAAAAACCATGGCCAGAGCACAGCCAACTCGCATAAACTTCATTCCCAAGACCATCTCCAGATCAAGCGGCATATCGCGCATTGCAATGCAGTGGAACCCTTTAGTGTATGCGAACCGCGCACTAACGCAGAACAACGAGAACGCGTTATGAATACCCTCAACCAGCAGACAGCCAGCCGTCACGAATACCGCATAAAGGCCTGGTATAGGTCCATCCTTCTCGTTTTAGGCGCGCCCGCCATTGCGGGCAGCATCGCGATGTGCATGCTGTCATTTCAAGTGGCCAACACCGCTTTGCCGCGCGTGATGACCGCCGGTTTCCTGTTCTTCGGCGTCTACCTCATCGCGCTTGCCATGCGCTCCCGCGTCATCATCGACGGAAGCCGCATCGAGATCCGCGGCGCCTTCACCGACCGTTTCGCCGACCGCAATGAAATCGAAGGCTACCGCACGATCAGCTCCCGCAATGGCAAGTACACGCAGTTCTACATGAGTAACGGCCGGGGCACCCTCACTCTATACAACCACTTCGATAAAGACGGAGCCTTCGATGCATGGATTCGAAAGGTCCCCGATCTCGATAAGCGCGATCGCGACAGCTTCCTCGAAAAGATCTCTCAGCAGGAGGAGCTCGGCACAACCCCGCAGGAACGTCTCGCCGCCCTGGCCCAGGCAAAGACCTACAGCATCTTCGCACTTGTCATCGCGATTGCCGCCGCCGTCGCAGCCAACTACGGAGTCCCGGCGCTATACCTGCCATTCTCAGTCGCACTCGCTCTGGTGCCCGTGACGCTCGCATTCCTCCTCCACCGCTCGCCACTTCTCTACGTGGTCTTCAAGCAAAAAGACGATCCGCGTGCAGAACTCCTGTACGCGCTCATCGCCAGCAGCTTTGGATTGCTCATCCGAGCGCGCGGTATTCACTTCGTCTCTCTTCAGTCGGTCGGCGTAGTCATGGCACTGATCACCGTCGCGTATATCGCCGCGTTCTACCACTCGTTCTTCGAGAGCTCTTCACCTGCGCGTACTTTCTTCGCACTCCTTCTCTTTGGCATGCTCTATAGTTACGGCGCCGTCGTCGTGGCAGACGCTGTCGGAGACGAATCAACCTCTACACGCTATGTCGTTCACGTCATCGGCAAGCACTACACCACCGGCCGCTCGCGATCCTATTACCTCTCGCTCGAACCCTGGGGTCCTGTGCAGCAACCCAACAACCTTGCCGTCTCCAAAACCGCTTACGATAAAGCCACCCCTGGCGATCAGGTCTGCCTTGAACTCCACCCCGGCCGCCTCAATGCGGCCTGGTACACCCAGGTCTCCTGCTCCAACGCACCGTTCGATTCCCAACCCTGAGACTTGGTGCATCCGACACCAATAAAGATCCACATTTATACTTCGATCTGTGATCCCATCCTTCGAGACTATCGACTGGCACAGGTTTCTCGCCCGTCCCGCGCTCCCCGCGCCCTCGCCGGAGACGATCTCATCTTTAATTCAGCAGCCCATCCTTATTACCGGCGCCGGCGGGTCCATCGGGTCGGCGCTCGGACTGCGCCTCGCATCACACGGCGGGCGCGTCATTCTTCTCGAATCTTCGGAGAACAACCTCTATGATCTTCAGCGCGAATTCGCAGATCTCGCGCTGTCGCCACGCGCAGCCTTCTACCTCGGCAGCGTCGCCGAACCCTTTCTCCTCGACGAGCTCTTTTCGCTCCACTGCCCGCGCCTCGTCTTCCATGCCGCGGCCTACAAGCACGTTCCCATCATCGAAGAGCAGCCCCTGGCCGCCATTGCCAACAACATTTTCGCCACCGAAGACATGATTGCGGCAGCTGTGGCCAACCACGCGCGCGTCGTCCTGCTTTCCACCGATAAAGCCGTCGCGCCCGCCTCTATGATGGGCGCCACCAAGCGCGTCGCGGAGCAAATCGTCCTCACGTCGGGAGGCACCGCCCTGCGCCTCGGCAACATACTCGCCTCGCGCGGAAGTGTAACTCAAGTCTTCGCCCGCCAGATCGCCGCAGGTCTTCCGCTCACGGTCACCGACCCCGCCGCGCGCCGCTACTTCCTCACCATCGCCGAAGCCGTCAATCTTCTTCTGGCCGCATCCGCAGAGCAGTCGCCCACTCTTCTCGCTCCGCAACTTCCGGCCCCGCACTTCATCGCAGACCTCGCGCGCTTCACGGCAAGCAGCCTCACTCCGAATCACGACGCTTCGATTGAGTTCACGTGTCTCCGTGCCGGCGACAAGGAGACCGAGCAACTCTGGTCCGAAAGCGAAGCACCCCATCCTGCCGGTGCAAACGGCCTCATCCGCATTGATTCACCGTCAATCGCGCGCGGCCAGCTTCAAACATTGCTCGCCACTTTGCGCGATGCCGTCCGCCTTCGCGATCTCTCCGCAGCGCTCGAAGTTCTTCGTGTCCTCGCACCCGACTACACACCGAGCAGTACCGTTCTCGACTTACGCCCTACCGCGGCCCCGCAGGCCTCCAATGATTAAGCCGCGTAAAGACAAAAGAAAGATCGCGGTCGTTACCACCTCACGTGCCGACTACAGCCACCTATACTGGCCGCTCCGTGAACTCGCCTCAAACCCCGACGTCGAACTGGGCGTCATCGCGCTCGGTCCGCATCTCTCCCCCGAATTCGGCAACACCATCGCCGAGATCGAGCGCGAGGGCTTCCCCATCAAAGCGCGCATCGAGTGCCTCCTGAGTTCCGACACCGATACCGGTATGGCGAAGACCATTGGTGTTGCCATCCTCTCGCTGGCCGACACGCTCTCTTCGTGGCGCCCTGAGCTGATGCTCCTCATTGCCGATCGGTACGAGATGATGGCGCCGGCCAGCGCCGCGCTCGCCATGCGAATTCCTATCGCGCACATCGAAGGCGGCGAAGTCAGCCAGGGCGCCATTGACGACCAGGTCCGCAACGCCCTTACCAAGCTCGCCCACATCCATTTCACCTCGACCGAGACAGCCCGCCGCCGTGTCATCGCCATGGGAGAAGAACCCTGGCGTGTTCACCACGCCGGGGCACCCTCGCTCGATCATCTCCGCCGCTCAAAGCTTCTCGACCGCGCAGCACTCGAATGCCGACTCGGACTTACGTTTCAGCCGCCCACGATCCTTGCAGCATGGCACCCTGTCACCATCCTTCGTGATACCAATGCCGAAGCCGACGCATTCTTCCGAGCGCTCGCTGAAGCGCCCGGCCAACTCATCTTCGTCTACCCCAACGCCGACGCGGGCGGCTACACGCTCATCGAACGCACGCGCGCCCTCGCTGCCTCTCGTGCCAACACACACACCTATGTCAATCTCGAAGCCGTCACCTACTGGAGCCTCCTCGGCCAAGTTGATGTCATGATCGGCAACTCCTCCAGCGGCATCATGGAGGCGGCTTCCTTCGCACTCCCCGTCGTGAACGTAGGCATTCGTCAGCAAGGCCGGGAACGCGCGCGCAACATCCTGGACACGCCCGCCGACACCACAGCCATCACGGCCGCACTCAAACGCGCGCTCGCGCCCGCATTCCGAGGAAAACTCCATGGCATGACCAATCCCTATGGCAACGGCACCGCCGCCAAAACCATCGCCAATGTTCTCAGAACCGTTCCTCTCGACAACCTCCTGATCAAGCAGCCCGCGCCGCTCCGCGGTCACGATCTAACTCCGCGGACAAATGCGAAGCATCGCTAACCAGTGCGCAGCACTGCCCACTCCGCTCTCGCAGAAACCATGACTCCGCCGATCCCTCTCAGCGCCCCCGACATCACCGAAGCAGAAATCGACGCCGTCACCGCCGTCCTGCGCACTCCGCATCTCAGCCTCGGTCCCGAACTCACCAACTTCGAATCTGCCCTCGCCAACTACCACTCCGTCCCCCACGCCATCGCCGTCAGCAGCGGTACCGCCGGCCTCCACATAGCACTGCTCACACTCGGCATCCGCGAAGGCGACGAAGTCATCGTCCCGTCATTCGCCTTCATAGCGGTCGCCAACGCCATCCTCCAAGTCCGCGCCACGCCCGTCTTCGCCGATATCGATCCCGTCACCCTCAACCTCACACCCGCCACGGTTGAACGAGTCCTCACCCCGCAAACCCGTGCAATCCTCGTCGTCCACACCTTCGGCATCCCGGCCGACATGCTCGCCCTGCGCGACCTCGCCACGCGGCACAGTCTTGTGGTTATCGAAGACGCCTGCGAAGCCATCGGTGCCGAACTTCATCAGCGCCACGTCGGATCCTTCGGCGATCTCGCCGTCTTCGGCTTCTATCCCAACAAACAGATCACCACCGGCGAAGGTGGCGCCGTTCTGGCCAATACCCAATTCCATGCCGACCGTCTCCGCAGCCTGCGAAATCAAGGCAGAAATCCTGACCGAGTCAAAATCGGTGGAGAGGACAATCGGGGTCCCCACCGACAGGTCTCCGGTGCTGGGGTGGACGACTGGCTACATCATCCGGATATCGGATTCAACTACCGCCTCTCCGATATCGCCTGCGCCCTCGGCCGCGTCCAGCTCAGCCGTATCGACGAAATCCTCACCCTCCGCCGCGCTGCCGCCGAACGTTACCACGTTCTTCTGGCTGATATCCCTGCGCTTGAGTTGTCCCCACTCAACGTGCCCGACAGCACCGTCAGCTGGTTCGTCTTCGTCGTTCGCCTCCCCGAAGCCTCCGACCGCAGCCGCATCCAGGCGTTTCTCGCGCAACTCGGCATCGCTACTGCGCCCTATTTCGCGCCCATCCACCTGCAACCCGCATGGCGCGAACGCCTTGTGTCGCAGCAACCCCTTCCAGTCACCGAATCCATCGGATCTCGTGTCCTTGCACTCCCATTTTTCAACCGCATCACTCCATCCCAGCAGGAACAAGTTGCCTCCATGCTTCGCAAAGCTTTGACTTTGAAGAGTTAGGCGCATCGCATCGTCCGGTCCGTTTCCCGCCGCCCCTTTCCCTCTGAAATTTATCCAGAAATTCTCTTCCGATACACAACCTCACGACCTGAAGAGCGCATCATTATTCTTTGAGTGCATGCGTCAGCGTTTTTGCCCCTTCGCAAAGCATTCCCGACGTTCACGTCAAAAGCCGCACGAGCGCGCTACTGAAAAGACAAGCAATGCGGGTCTCGGCCCAAATTGGTTTTCGCAAGCCGTTACTTCCCGATGAGGGACAACTCCCCAACGGCGATCGATCTCAGATGTGGCTGTTCCACCGCTCATGGATTTACTCTCACCCAATATTCAAAGCAGGTAACAGATGGTTGTTAAAACGCATAGCAAAGCTCACGGCGTCACCGGATTGCTCGTAGGGACCGACAACGTCCGCCGCTATTTTCCAAAAGGCACCCAGAACATTGAACTGAAGCTCGGGCATCTCAGCATCCAGTGCGGCTTGAAACCCGACTTCTGGCAAGGCCAACCCGAAATCTACGATCCGAGACTCTGCGCCTGGCTCGAATCCAAAAACCTCCACGGCAGGGCCAACTGCGACATCCCGCTGGCTATGATCCCGGCCGGCAATAACTCATTCAAGTTGCAGCCGATGTCCGCCGCTCCCCGAGTCCGTGCCAAGGTGACACCCGTTTCCGCCGCGTAAACCCGAACTGCCTATCTCCTCGCAATGGCGCCTGGTCTCGATTCCTTTGGCGCCATTCTCCTTTTCTCTGCTCAAATCTCCCGCATCGCTTGTTAGAAACTTCAATATCCGAGACTTGTGCGCTGGAGGCGGGAAGCACGAAGCTTGTAGCATTACGGAATGGATCCGAATCAACTCGAACAGGCCATAGAGCGGCACTTCTCCGCCGGCGCTTCCGCCATCAACGACCCGGCAGCCATGGAATCCTTCCTCGCTCTCCGTGAAGCGCTCGAACATGGCCAACTTCGCTCCGCCTCACCCGATCCCGCCGCCCCTACCGGCTGGCGCGTCAACGCCTGGGTCAAAAAAGGCATCCTCCTTGGATTTCGTATTGGCACCCTTCAGGATTTCCCCGCCGGCGCGCTATCTTTCGTCGACAAGCACACCTACCCGGTCCGCCACTTCACCGCCGACGACGGAATTCGCGTTGTGATGGGCGGCTCCTCCATCCGGGCAGGCGCTTACATCGCTCGCGGGGTAGTCTGCGTTCCTCCCAGCTACATCAATACCGGCTCATGGGTCGACGAAGGCACCATGGTCGATTCCCACGCCCTCGTCGGCTCCTGCGCGCAAATCGGCAAACGCGTGCACCTGAGTGCCGCCGCCCAGATCGGCGGAGTCCTTGAGCCCATCAACGCCAGCCCCGTCATCATCGAAGACGACGTTCTCGTCGGCGGCAACTGCGGCGTCTACGAGGGCACAATCGTTCGCACCGGAGCAGTGCTCGCCTCAGGCACCATCCTCACCCGCGGCACGCCCGTCTTCGATCTCGTCAGTGGCACCATCCTCCGCGCCACCGCCGACAAGCCGCTCATCATCCCGCCCAACGCCGTCGTCGTCCCCGGCTCGCGCGCCGTCGCCAAAGGCAAAGGACACCCCAACGCGGAAGCCTGGGACCTGTCGCTCTACGCCCCCGTCATCGTCAAATACCGCGACGAAAAAACCGACCTGTCCACCACTCTCGAAGACTTGCTGCGCTAGTCTGTCGGAAGCCCGGCAATTCCGCAACTTGCTATCCCCCCAATACGCTCAAAACTTTACGTGACTATTCCCGCAATTGATCTAGTACCGCAGCCCCAGCCTCATCGGAAAATCGTCTTCGCCTTCCTCCAGTTCCGCTTGTGCACTGTGAATCCGCACCACCTCCCGATGGCGATGGCGAAACCAAAGATGAACTACAACAATCGCGATCGCCGCCGCCCCGAAATGTTGCCAGCCCTCTTCAATCCACTGTGCCGCAAGCAGCGAGAGCGCCGTCACCAACGGAAAGAACGTGAAGAATTTCAGCAGCGTGAATGCAAGGTTCGGCTTTTCCCCCGCAGCCTCACCGGTGAAGGGCACCATCATCACGTTCGCAAAAAGGGCATCCGTGAGAATCACACATATGCCTGAGCCAACGAGCAACTCAGCCGCAGCCGCCGGCACAGTCAGCAACTCAGCCGGCGCTACCAGCAGCAGCGCCCCCAAGGTTGCCCCGGTCACTGCCAGCGCACAGAACAACACCCATACCTTTGCCGCCATCAGTTCGTCCATCGCCGCAATGAAGTGCGCCGGCTTACCGTGTGTGGAGCGAAAGATCCAATTCCCGCGCTGATTCCCCGATGAAACAAATGCCGTGCGTAACCCCGTCGTCACCCAGAACGCCACAATCCCGACGGCCATACGAATTCCGTCAGCCGAAACCTCTGCGTGCAGTCGCCCGTTGATCATCGTCAGCCGAAGCAACGTCGCTATCAGCACTGACAACCCCACGCCACCATAAAGCACGAGGTAAATCCGGTACCGCTGAACCCGCAGCAGCGTCTGGTTGATGAAGTGAAACACGGCCCGCTGGATGGGTCCGCGCACGAGGCACGCGTGCAGCAGTCCATTGAAGGGCGCGACCAATCTGTTGCGCCGTGATCGCGGCGGCGCTCCTTCCAGCAGGTACTTCACCCGCCGAAGATAAGCCAGCGGATAAGCCACCACGCCGATTGACGCGACAGCCAGTAATGCCGCCAATCCCATTCCCGCAAGTTCGTGAAAGACCGGCAACGCAGCCCCGCTGTCCAACAGCACCTGGTACATCCCCAGAAACCAGAACGGCGGAAACCAAAGAACTACGTCATTGTGCGATTGCAGCAACGCCGGAGTCACGCCCGACAAAACAGGAAACAGCAGAAGCAGCATCACCAGCACCGTTACTGCCGCTCCCTGCAATACCAGCGAAATCCTGCGAAAGAAGCGTTCACCCAGCACCGCCAGTAGCAAGCTCTGCAGCGCAACGATAAAAATGGCTGCAAACAGCCCGCTCGCTGCAACCCCGGCAATATGGCCCGCCAGAAAACTCAGCATATAAACCGGATCCGCCACGACCGGGAACATCAGTGACGCAAGAAAGTTAGCGTCGAACAAGAACCCGATGATGAAAATGCCGATAGCTGCCGCGCGCCCCAGAAAGATCCTTCGTGGCTCCAGCGGCAAAGTGCCCAGCACCTGCACATCCAGCAGATCCGGAAAAAACAAATCCCACTCAAACACCGTGATCAGCCCCATGGCCACAAACGAGTACAGCACGAAGAAGAAATGATGATTCATCTGCACCCAATAAGGCGGAGGCCCCGGAATCGTATCCGGATGCGGCGGCCACACGATCACGGGATGATACACCGGCCACAGATACAATGCCACCATGAATCCCGGAATCCCGGTCGCAAACGCCAGTTGCACCAGCCGCGTTTTCCCATCGCCATCCGGCGATGCCGTTTCATGGTTGAAGAAGCGCTCTAGAAAATGCCTCATCAGCAGCACAAATTGGCTGCGCTCCGGTTCGCGCACCGGACCCATCGCCGCCTGCACGTTCAGCGAAAGAACAGCCGGCGCACCATCGTGCGACACGAGCAGCTTCTGAAAGTCACCTCGCATGGGCGATCTGCATAACCTCCACAATCTTTTCTGCGACCACTCTCGTATCCTGCTGCTCCACCAGTTGTGCGAACACGCTCTCCAGGTTGGGCAAGCTCATCAGCGTCTTCAACTCCGAAGGCGCCGCATCTGCCAACACACGTCCCTTGGCAATCACAATCACCCGGTCGCACACCTGCTCCACCGTTTCCAAAACGTGCGAGATGTAGAGCACAGCCTTGCCACTCTTCGCCAGCATCTCCAGCAGATCCTTGAACAGTCGTGCCGACGCCACATCCAGCCCCGAGAGCGGCTCGTCAAAAATCAGCAGCTTCGGATCGTGCAGTAACGCCGCAGCCAGCAGCACCCTCTGCCGCATTCCCTTCGAGTACGACGAAATCGGCGAGTACTGCCACGATTCCAAATGCAGCAACTTCAGCAATCCCGTAGCCTTCGCCTCAATCAGCGCCTCGCTCATCCCCCGGAGCCGTCCCACAAGCTGCAGATATTCCAAGCCCGACAAATACGCGTAAAGCTGCGCTTCCTCCGGCACGTACCCGAGAACCGCGCGATAGGCAACCATGTCGTCGCGAATGTTCTTTCCTTCGAACAGCACTTTCCCATCGTCTGGCCGAAGCATCCCCGTGATGATCTTCACGGTGGTTGACTTTCCCGCCCCATTGGGCCCGAGGAAACCCACAATCTCCCCCGCAGCAACCTGGAAGCTCACATCCTCAACCGCCGGAATCGTTCGATAACTGCGAAACAGATGCTGAACCTCAAGCAACATCAACCTCCGCAACTGCCCTATGTAGCATTCAGCATAATCAAATAAAACCCGTTGTCAAGTAGATTGCTACATAGGTAGAATGCTGCGCATGGCCGCCGAGATAAAACTCTCGCATACCGCCGCGATGATCCTGCAGGCAATCTCCGCCGACTACGTCTACGGATTCAGCATCATGGAGATGACCGGCCTCCCCAGCGGCACCGTCTACCCCGCCATGCGCCGCCTCGAACGCGACGAGTTGATCCGCTCCCAATGGGAACGCCAGTCCATCGCCGACGCCGAACAGCGCCCCCCGCGCAAGTATTACAAGCTCACCGCCGCCGGAAGGGCGACACTCGAGACGTCTCGCAAGCGCTATCCGCTTCTCGAGCGTCTCATCTCGACCGAGGAGGCCAAAACGACATGAAGCAGCCAGCCGATCTGGTCATCTCCCTGTTCGACGTTGCTCTCCTGCGTACCGCATCGCTCCTGGTGCCCTCTCTCCAACGGGATGACTGGCGCCGCGAATGGTCCGCCGAACTCTGGCACGTCCGCCGCTCCTGCATCAGCGTGGACGATACCTTCTCATGGGAAGCGCAGCGCGAAATCACGGCATTCTGTCTCGGCGCCTTCCCCGACGCGCTATGCCTCCGCACCCAACCGGCAAAAGGAAATGCGGCGCCTGTTCATGTTCACGGGTCTGCGGCGCAGTCGCTCCTCTGGTTATCTGCCGCACTCGCACTCTGTTTTGTCATTTCGCGCCTCCTTCCCGGCGTCGAGGCCGAAACTGAAGCTGCGCGCTATCAGATCAAGCCCACTGTGCTCCTGGTCAGCGAGTCCGCCGCCGACTCCACGCAACCCAGCATCTCCGCCGCCCTTTATCAAAACTGGAAAACAACGCGCCAGCGATTTTTTCAGGAACTCGCCTTCTACCGCATCTCGCGCGAAACAGCAGATGCCGGCCGTGTTTCGATGCCGTGGAATGTGGCGCATTCCACCACAAATCTCTTTTGGCTCCTCGGCCTGCCCATCAAGTACGCCGACCAGCGCCAAGACACAGACTTCAGTTTGCCCGCCGTGATCCTCAGTCACGATGTCTGGATGCGCTCCTTCGCCGGAGATCCGCACATCGCCGGTCACGTTCTGCGCATTGGCCACACGAAAGTCAGAATCGCAGGCGTGGCTCCCGCAGGAGGCTGGCAGCTTCCCGGCGCGCCCGACGCGTGGTTACTCGAATCGGACGCACAGTTCGCATCCGAGGCTTCGTCCAGAACAGACGGCTACCTCTTCGCTCAACTCTCCAAACGCGGTCAGGCAGCGATGTCCGGCCCCGGCATCTCGATCAGCGCGCTCAATCAGGATGGCACTGCAATCGATATGTTCGGCGCTCCCATCGTCGCTCCCGTCGAAGGTCCGTGGGGCATCTACGAATTCGCTCTCTTCCTCGCGCTCATTGCGCTTCCCGCAGTTACCTCCGTCTCTCTCGGAGATACACATGTAAGCTCTCATCGCCCATCGGTGAAGCAGCGTCTCAATCGCGTCGTGTTTCTCGGCGCAAAGTTCGCGCTCATTGCGGCCATCGCCTTCACCGCATCGCTCGACCTTGCCTACAGCAACACCATTAGCTACTCGCCGCTCGCGGAGTGTCTCCAGCTTCTCTGGTGCTTCACCATCTGTCTCTTCGGATTCCGCTGGGCCGTTGCCGACCAGCGCAAGAGGTGCCCCGTTTGCCTGCGTCGCGTCTCCAACCCTGCCACCGTGGGCCTGGCCTCGCGCACCTTCCTTGGGTGGAACGGAACCGAGATGATCTGCATGGGCGGACACGCCCTGCTCCACGTGCCATCCCTGCCTACCAGTTGGTTCAGCGGCGAGCGCTGGCTCTACCTTGACAGCTCCTGGGACTTCCTCTTCGCCGATTCTTACGTCCATTGAAGGAGCCGCCTCACACGGATTGGTGCGCACAGCAGTCTGCCTTTTTTAATCCGCCCTCGCTAACTCAGAACTTGGAACTGCCCTGACCCAGCCCCTTGTCTATCGCCTGCAGCAACGTCCCGTCGGGATCCCCAAAATACTCCCAGAACATCACCCCGCCCAGCTTGTGACTGCGCACATAGGCGCACTTCGCTGCAAGCGATTCCGGATCCTCATACGACACAAAAATGTGCTTCTCTGCGTTGTAGAGATACGGCGCCTTCGCCGCATCATCCCAGTAGCGCGTGAATCCCTGCCCCAGCATGCCCGACACGATCGCGCTGTACTGCCCATTGACTCCGGCGACTGTTTTACCCGGCTGAAACAATCCATGATTCGTATCCGGGACGTCACCCCAGGTGCGTCCGTAGAACGGCACTCCCAGCAGAATCTTCTCCGCCGGCACTCCAGCTTTTTCATAAGCCCGCACTGTCTCATCGGAGGAAGCCTTTTTCGGATCCATCGGATCGGCAAACAATGGCGCATGGTGTCCCGTCGTCGGATCCGATCCAGCCTCGTAATAGTCGTAGGTCATCAGGTTCACGGTATCGACATATCGCTGCACCTTTCGCATTTCGGAGTGCGCAAGCACGTCGTCTCCTGCTCCCATCGCAATCGTCAGGTACAGCCGTCGGCCCGTCTTCTTCGACGTCGCATCGAACCGCGCCCGCAATTCGGCGAGCAGTGCCGTAAAGTTCTGCTTGTCCTCCGCGCGAAACGGATGCCCCGCCCCGGCGAGCCCCGGATACTCCCAATCAATATCCAGCCCGTCCAGGTCATACTGAGCCAGGAACTCCATCACGCTCTCTTCGAACACGCGGCGGCTCTCCACCGTCAGGGCCATATCCGAAAAGTTCGTCGACCACAACCATCCGCCAACCGACACCAGCACCGTCAGCCGTGGATTCGAACTCCGCAGCGCCGTCAACTGCGCGTAATTCTGCGCATCCGCGGGCGCACCCAGCACCATTCGCCCACCTTGAATATTCGCGAATGCGTAGTTGATGCGCGTCAGGTACTTCGCATCGACCTGTCCCGGCGTGAGTGCCGCACCACGCGTGAACACGTAACCCGTCACTTCCAGTTTTTCCGGAGTTCGCGGCGCACAAAAACCTGAAGCACCAAACGCAACGCCAGTGCAGATCAGAAAACAGAAAAATCGAAACATAGTTGTGGCCCACAATCAAGCGATCAGAGTGCTGGATACCAATTTATGCGGATGCAAGGATCGAAGCCCGCCTTACGGCCTCGTTCCCATCGGCTTCTCATGAATCAGCATCCACGAAGTGCCAAACTTGTCGCGCAACTGCGCAAACCGCGATGCGAAGAATGTCTCCTGCAGCGGCATAAACACCTCTCCGCCGTCGGCCAGCAGCGCAAACAGCCGTTCCGCATCCGCATCGCTGGCCAGATTAAGCACGAGATAAGCGCTGCGCATCGGCTTCCACCGATCTGCGGGCACATCGCTCGCCATGATCATCGCCTCGCCGATCGTGATGGTCGCGTGCAGCACGGAATTCTCCATGCCAGGAATCACCTTGCTCGGATCCGGCATATCGCCGTGCTTCATCATCATCCCGATCTTGGCGCCCAGGTGCTTTTCGTAAAATTCAAACGCCTCGGCGCAATTACCGCCGTAGTTCAAATACGTATTCACTTTCATGGCAACGACACTCCCCGAAAAATCGCGCACCCCCGAAGAACAGAGTTCCGCGACCGCGGTGCCCCGCTCAACTACGCCACAACAGAATACGCGCTCATTCGCCCGACGCGGGAACAGCACCCACCAGGATGATGGGAGCAGTCGGCGTTGACGACCCTTCGGCCTTTTCAATCGTCACGCCAAACGCCTTTGCGGGAATGCCCCTGGGTAACGGCGGCAACACCACGCTGGCACTGCCCGCAGCATCAGGCCGGAAGAGGCCCGCCGGAATCGGAGCCTGTCCATTCGCGGGAATCACCCAAAGCTCGTACGTCTTGTCCGCTGCCAGTTGCCCCAGATCGTTTGCCTGGAACACCAGCCCGCCATTTTCGGCCAGATACACGGCGCGTCCAGTGGGTTCAGGCTTGGCCTTCGCTGCCGTCAACAGAACTCGCTTCGCCGTCGGCGCCGTCAGCACATCCAGTACCTGCTGCGCCCGCGCATTGGCCGCAGCCTGTTGCTCAGCCGCCTGCTTCTGCTGTGCCAACTGGTCATTCAGCACACGCACCTTCTGCTGCAGCGAAAACGCAAAGAAAATCGATGCCGCCGCAGCAAGCCATCCGATCCACAGCGCAGCCTTGCGAGCCGGCACTCTTCGACTCAATCGAAATCGACAGGCGTTGCAACCGCCCCGCCTTTCTGCGAAGCATCCGCCGCCAGCCTCTCCACGAACCGCTGTCGCGCCCCCGCAGGCAGGGGCTTCTGCTCCACGCTCATCGCCACCAGCGCAAGATCGCCGTTCACTTCGGCCAGCGCTCGCCTGCACTCGTCGCACCGGTCCAGATGCAGCCGCACCGCTGCGAGCTCATGCGACTGCATGGCCTGCATTGCGTAGAGGACCAGGTCCTCCTGCGGTATGTGCTCGTCCTGCATCATGCGCTGATCGCCTTTCTCAAAGTCATCAATGCCGATCGAATCCGCGTCTTCACCGTGCCCAGCGGATCCCCCGTTCTCGCCGCGATCTCCGAGTGAGTCAGCCCCTCAAAAAACGCCATCTCCACCGATTTTTGCTGCTCCAATGGAAGGTCTTTCAATACGCCTCTAACTTTCTCCATCATCCGGTTCCGCTCAACCTCCGACCCGATGTCGCGACTGCGACACCAGCACGACGTCGTCGACAGAATCCGTTGGCCTTCTTCGCCGCAGCGAATCGATTGCCCGATTCCGCGCCATCACCGCCAGCCACGCTCCCAGCGATCCACGCCCCGCCACAAACGCATTGGGATTCCGCCAGACCTGGAAAAATATCTCCTGCATCACGTCTTCGGCCTGTCCCGGATCGTTCAACACACGCAGCGCTACCGAATACACCATGCCGCTGTATTGATCGAAAAGCTCGGTCATAGCCTGCTGATCGCCACCCTTTGCACGCGTCAAAAGCAACTCATCGCCGGCGGCACGATCTGCGGCGCTGCGACGCGTTGCATCCCCATCTGGAGAACGATGTGGCCCCGCTGCCGGATTGGATGGGCTGTCACTCACAGGTCGAAATCAGGTAGTCACTGTAGGACAAACCGTATTCTAGTGAGAATTTGTAATAGGTGCCTAGAGAATTTCTGCATATTTTTGAACAACTTCGCTTGCCGACACCCTCGCATCCAAGTACACGCGCAGGTGTTAGCATCGAACCTGACAGATGCAAACAAATAAACTGAAAATCATCCCTCTCGGCGGCCTCGGCGAATTCGGCATGAACTGCCTCGCAATCCGCTGGGAAGACGACATCATCGTGATCGATGCCGGCCTCATGTTCCCGGAATCGGAACTGCTCGGCGTCGACATCGTCGTTCCCGACATCACCTACCTCACGGAGAACCGGGAACACGTCCGCGCCATCATCCTTACCCATGGCCACGAAGACCACATCGGCGGACTTCCCTGGATCCTCAGCGAGCTCAAGGTTCCCGTCTATGCCACCGAATTCACGCTGGCCTACGTCGAAGGCAAGCTCGAAGAGCACCAGCTTCTCGATGAAATCACGCTTATCGAAATCACGCCGAAGGAAAAATTCACCCTCGGCCCCTTCACGATCGAGCCCATCCGTGTCACCCATTCGCTCGTTGACTGTGTGGCCCTGGCCATCGATACCCCTGTCGGCGTCATTATTCATACCGGCGACTTCAAAATCGATCTCGCCCCCCTCGACGACAAGGCTTTCGACCTGCACACCTTCGCCGAATACGGCAAGCGCGGCGTGCTGGCCCTGTCTGCAGGACTCGACCAATGTGGAACGCTCCGGCTACACGCCCAGCGAACGCGCCGTCATTCCCCGCCTGCACGAAATCTTTTCGCAGACGAAGAAGAAGCTCTTCTTCAGCTGCTTCTCTTCGTCCATCTACCGCATCCGCATCGCGCTCGAACTCGCGCGCAAGCACGGCCGCAAAGCTGTTGTCCTCGGCCGCTCCATGATGGAGAGCACCGAAATCGCGCAGGACCTCGGCTACATCGAAGTCCCGCCCGGCCTCGTCATCAATCCCGGCCAGATGCGCGACTATCCGCCCGACGAGTTGATGATCCTCATCAGCGGCACCCAGGGCGAACCCATGAGCGCCCTCAGCCGCGCCGCAGTCGACAACCACAAGCACGCCCACATCGACGCCGGCGACACCGTCGTCCTCAGTTCCCGCATCATCCCCGGCAACGAGAAAAGCATCTTCCGCGTCATCGACCATCTCAGCCGCCGCGAAGCCAACGTCATCTTCGACGACGGCTCCCACGGCCTCATCCACGTCAGCGGCCACGGCTGCCAGGAAGAACTGCGCCTGCTCATCAATCTCGTCCGCCCAAAGTTCTTCATCCCCATCCACGGCGACTACCGCAACCTCCGCCGCCATGCCCAGCTCGCCATGGAAACCGGCGCGGTCGAGCACGCATTAGTCATTGAAGACGGCGACGTGCTCGAACTCGACAAGACCGACGCGCGCAAGAAAGACAAAGTCACCGCCGGCCGCATCCTCATCGACTCCGGTTCCACCATTGATGTTGTTGAAGACCTCGTCGTCCGCGATCGCCGCATCCTCTCGGAAGACGGCATCGTCCTCGCCATCCTCGCCATCAACAAGCGCTCCGCCAAGATCGAGCGCGAGCCGGAAATCGTCATGCGCGGCTTCGGCGGCGCCGACATCACCGAAGAAGCGCGCCAGGTAGTCCTGAAAACCATCGACGGCCTCAGCAGCGAACAGAGAACCGACTACGGCATGGTCAAAGAAAAAGTCCGCGTAGAGTTGAAGCGCCTGATCCAGAAAACCACCGGCCGCCGCCCCATGATCATGCCCATAATCCTCGAAATCTGACCAATCCCTATCGTTGCGCCGATTCCGCCCAACATTGGGTGCCCCAGGTCTCGCATCTGAGACCTGGGAAACCTCGATCCTCGCACGGCGTGTCATCCTGAGCGCCGCAGGCCTGGGGCCCCCGCGGACCTATGTCCGTGGGGTAAGTGGCGTGCTGCTTTTTCGCGATGATCGCAACATACCCGAAACAAATTGTCTCAACGCACGTTCCGAAAATAGAATTGCCGGAACTACTCACCGCGATGAAACTCACCTTCGCCACCGCCACCACCGCCGATGCCGCCGAACTCGCCGCCCTTCACACCGCCGCGTCCGAAGACCTGACCCGCCGCTTCGGCCACGGCTTCTGGTCTTCATCACCGTCGGAGCGCGGAATTCTCGCAAACATGCGCCTGCCCAAATTCTCGCGAATCCTGATCGCACGCACCAACCGCCGCATCGTCGGCACCCTGCGCCTCGCCACCAAAAAACCATGGGCCATCGACACCACGTATTTCACTCCGGGAGCCAGGCCTCTGTACCTGACCGGCATGGCCGTCCATCCCGACCTCCAGCGCAAAGGAATCGGCCGCCTTTACTGAAAGAAGCCGAAGAGATCGGCACGCGCCTGGCCCGCCGATGCCATCCGTCTCGATGCCTTCGACGCCCCAGCTGGCGCCGGCCGTTTTTACGCGAAATGTGGCTTCCGCGAAGTCGCGCGTGTGATCCACAAAAAAGACCCTCTGATCTACTTCGAGTTGATCCTGCCCTCGTGATCTCTGCTCTCTGCGCCATTCTGTAAAATCCCTTCATGCGCCGTCTCCCGCTTTCCGCCGCCCTCGCCGTCGCCCTTCTCGGCCCGCGCCCCCGTGCTCCACGCCCAAGCCCCCCAGCGCTCAAACAGCGCCCGCCGCGACCTGCCCCTCCACCGCCACCCTCGACGACCTCATCAAAGCCATCGACGCCGCCGTCAGCGGACCCGCCAACCAGGATCGCACCTGCTTTCGCGCGCTCTTTCTCCCCGACGCCCGTCTCATCCCCATCCGCATCGCTCCCGACGGCACCGCCACGCCCCGCATCCTCACCGTCGACGATTGGATCAACCTCGTCGCCAAGCGCGGCAGCGCTGTTCTAACGAGCACCAGATCAAGGTCAAGGCCGAAACATGGGACCACATGGCTCATCTCTGGAGTACCTACGAAACCCGCATCACTCCCGACGGCAACCCATCCAACGGCAAAGCCACAGAAGGCCAATCAATCGATCGCGGCATCAACTCCATCCAAGCCATCTTCGACGGCAAGCAGTGGCACATAATCGAAATCATCTGGCAGGCCCAGACCCCCGCCAATCCCGTCCCGGAGAAGTACCTCCCATGACCGTCGCCACCGACACACTCGTCTCGCTCGACGCCATTCGCGCCGCCGCCGACCGCATCGCCGGCATCGCCGTCAAAACTCCGCTCATCCGTGCATACTTCCCCGAAGTTGCCGGGAGAATCTGGCTCAAAGCCGAAAGCCTTCAGCCCATCGGCAGCTTCAAACTCCGCGGCGCATCCAACAAAATCCTCCAGCTCACGCCTGAAGAAATCTCCCGCGGCGTCATCACCTATTCCAGCGGCAACCACGCCCAGGGCGTCGCCTATGCCGCCCGCGCAGTCGGCGCAAAAGCTGTCATCGTCATGCCCTCGAACGCCCCCGCCATCAAGCGCGCCGCCACCCTCGCATACGGCGCTGAAATCGTCGATGTCGGTGTCGCCTCCAGCGAGCGTCTCGCCAAGGCCGAAGAACTCGTCCGCAAGCACGGCTACATCGTCATCCCGCCCTACGACGACGAGCAGATCATCACCGGCCAGGCCACCTGCGGCCTCGAAATCATCGAGCAACTCCCTGACGTCGATCTCGTCCTCGCCCCCGTCTCTGGCGGAGGCCTCCTCAGTGGCGTCGCCACCGCCATCAAGCGCTTGCGGCCTAACGTAAAAGTCTTCGGCATCGAGCCCGAGCTCGCCGGCGACACCGCCGAAAGCTTCCGCACCGGCAAGATCGTTACCTGGGGAGCCGAACTCACCAGCCGGACTATCGCTGATGGCCTACGCACCCAAAGCGTAGGCGAGCGCAACTTCGCCCATATCCAGGCCTTTGTCGACGGCATCATCACCGTCACCGAAGCCGAAATCCGCGCCGCCATGCGCGCCATCATCGCCTCCGCGCGCATCGTTCCTGAGCCAAGCGGAGCCGTTTCCTCCGCCGCGCTGCTCTTCCACTCCGCCCAGCTTCCGCCCTACAAAAATGCGGTGGCTGTCGTCAGCGGGCGGTAACGTAGACCCCGGTTTGCTTGCCCAGGTGCTCACTGAAACCGGCGCGTAACGTCGTTCGACTATGATCTTTCCTGTGACAAATTCAATATTTCGCGCAGCCCCGCTACTTGCGCTCTGCCTCGTTCTCTGCGCGTTGCCGCTGGCCGCCCAGAAAAAGAAAGACAACCTGCAGAAGCCCATCGCGGGCCCTCGAGCCACAGCCCTTCGCGTCACATGGCTCTACGTCTCCGCCGATCTCGGTGCGCAAAAAGTCGGTCGCGTGCAGATAGGCCGCGAAATGGTGGTCGCCGAAAATAGCAGCAACTGGCTGCGCGTCTTCGCCAACACCGACATTGAGGAAGAACACTCCTCTGACGCTCCCATCTACGACACCACCGAAGTCCCGCCGCCCATCTCCGGCTGGATACAGGCCAAGGGCGTTGTCATCGAGAACACGCCTAACGGCGACCAGATTCTCATGGGTGCGGCGGCCGACCAGGAAGCGCTGGCCTCCGATCCCCGCGGCCCGGTAAATGCCGCCCGCACCGCGCACTTGCTCTATCGCCGCCTCGTCGAGATGTTCCCCAACTCGCCGCTCGCTGCCGAAGCCGCGTGGCGCGCCGCCGATATCCTCTGGCAGATCCAGAAGGCCGACGCGGCCACCCGTCCTTCCGCAAAGGAGCAGCAGCCCTACATGCGCGAGCAGATGGATGAAGACGGCATGAAGAAGGTCATCAAGTTTTACCCTGGCACGCGCGCAGGCCGATTTCGCCGCATTCGAACTTCTCGACAACAAGCTCTGCGGCGACTGGCAGGGCCAGGAAAAATGCCCCGAAAAAGAATCCGAAATCTACGAGAAATATGCGGCTGAACATCCCGACGGCCCGCGCACGCCGCAGGCTCTATACCAGGCCGTCTACCGCCAGGCTGTTCTCACCGACATGTACGCCTCTGACAACAACGACAAAAAGAGCGAAGCCGCGCACAACCGCGCCCGCGAACTTGCCGCAAAACTCAGGGAGAAATTTCCGCAGTCGGACTACACAGCGCGGGCCTCGATGCTCGTGTTCAAATTGGATCAGGGAATCCCGGTTTACGGCATCGACAAAGAATAGGCGCAAACAACCTGTTCTGCCCGCGGAGTCCCTTCATACATACCGGAGGCTTTTTGAACGTCTACATTCAGTCAGTACTTTTAGGCATCGTTGAGGGCCTGACCGAATTTCTTCCCGTCAGTTCGACCGCGCACCTTCGCATCGTCGAGGCTGCAATGCGTATCCCGCTCGACGACGCGTATTGGAAGATGTACACCATCGTCATCCAGGCCGGCGCCATCCTGGCTCTGCTTCTTCTTTATCTCGAGCGCATCGTCGCCTTCATCAAGAGTTTCCCACAAGGCGAAAGCGGAGATCGCACCTGGAAGAACCACCCCATCTCGCTCACGCTCATTGCCTTCTTCTTCACGTCCATCATCGCGCTGCCCCTGCACAAGGTGAGTGAAAAGCACCTCGGCAGCGTAACGATCATGGCGTGGGCGTTGCTCATCGGCGGCATCATCATGTGGGTCATCGATGCACGCGCATCCCGCTACGAGCCAAACACGCTGCACGTAGAAGAGATGAGCCTCGGCCAGGCCATCTGGATCGGCATCTGCCAGTCGCTCTCAGCCATTTTCCCCGGCACATCGCGCTCGATGTCCACCATCGCTGCGGGCCAGATGGTCGGGCTCGACCGGCCTTCTGCGCTTGAGTTCAGCTTCCTGCTCTCCATCCCTACCATGATCGCCGCCACTGCCTGGGATCTGCTCAAGTCGATTCATCCCAGCAAGTCGGCGTTGGCAGCAGGAGCGATACCCGCCGCTGAAGTTCACATGACCAGCCAGAACTGGATCGTCCTCGCCATCGGCTTTGTCGTCTCGTTCATCGTGGCCCTCGGCGTGGTGGAGTGGTTCCTGATGTGGGTACGCCGCCACGGCTTCACCGTCTTCGCCGTTTATCGGATCATCCTCGGCATCCTGCTCCTGATCCTGGGCAACAGGCTCCTCGGCAGCTAGGCTCTCGAGGACTTGAACCTGACAGGAAAGCGCAACGGAATTTGGGCTTTATGTCCGTATGGCTCACCATCCACTCTGCGGGTTCTTCGGATGCGTCGTCCAGGCTCTGGAGGGCGAAGCTTCGGGCCCATGTGCGGTCTCGCCTTAGGTCGACGAGACCACACAATCGCCATATGACACGAATCGTGAATCGTTTTCGACCTGATCACTCAGTCATCGTCGCGGTTATCATCCCAGTCATCATCGTGCACCGGACGCAGGTTGTGCCTGTAGACTTCTCTGCCGATGGCCAGCCCCAGCACTGCTCCTGCGTCCTGGTCGGTCCGAAAATGGATTCCGCCGTAAACACGAGCGTCGCTGATGTCGCTGGTAATCTGCTTGAACGAGGTGTATTGCAGGACAATGGTGGGCACGGCGGGGTTTGACAGCGTCATCGAATGTCCACCTTCGCCATAGAGCCGTCTCATGACCGCTGCTGCCGCATTGGCTGCACTGCCGTGGTTTGAAGGATAGCTCGGGAAACATGGGGTCACGATGAAGGGCACGAAGTTCGGATCGCCTTCGGTTTTCGGGTTGCCGTCGGTGTCACCCGCATGGATCGCGGTTTCGGGGCGCCAGAAGTTGTAGTGATATTTATTGAAGAACGTGGCGACCAGGCTGTCGCTGATCGCAATGTTGATCAGGGCAAAAGCCCGGGCATTCTCTGACAACGTACGCCTCTGTTCCTGCGCGATCTGCCTTGCGGCCTGATTGAATGCCTGGGTTGGCGAGGTGGCCGCGTAGTAGGTCGCGACATCTGACCGATCGGGAGGCCGCTCGGTGCTGTCAATGCTTCCCACCGTCATCACCTCGTTGTACGTCTTCGCGTATTCGTTGCTCCTGAGGGCCGGCGGGGGACCGAGGAGAAAGTCCTTCGCGCTCCGGATACCGAACGGGGTTATGTCCTGCCATTGAAAGGCGATTCCCGATGCGACTCCATTCACAATCGGGCAACTCGCTGTAGCCTGCCATTCGCCTGGAACTGCCGGGCCGGGGGTCTTGAATTTCGCCGGCGACGAGCCGTCGTTGGAACGAAGAGCGATCATGGTGGCAGCTGCGACCTCGCCCGTTGCGATGCCGTCAGTCTTGGCCTTACCGTCCGGTATCGAGGCCAGCGAGGTCGCGAGGGAAGCGTCGAGCGTGGACTTGCTGTTCAAGAAAAAGGTGACGAGCACCCGATAGGCAGCCTGGATGGCAGCTGCATCGGCGGAGGCGCCGCGAGGCGCGTCGATGTTCCCAACATACGATCGATAGTCCCCAGTGACGGCGTTGACGGCTTCAAAGACAGCCAGTTGCACGATCGCCGCATCTCGCGCCTGGGCGAACGGGTTCTGGCCATTCGCGACGGCTGTATTTACCGCTATTGCGTTCCAATCCAGGACTGGATCGGCTTTTGCGACAGCAGGCCCAAACAGCAGAGTCGCCATCAACACGCACAGGCCAAAAGTCCCTTTCCTCGCGCCACCATGCATCCACTTCATTGTGCTTCCTCCTGATTTCCCACTGGCTTTGGCCCGTGGTAAGCGACATTGTTGCGGCAGAAGGCGCGAAAGTCGTTGTTTTCCGGCTATGCTTTCGTGAGGGTTTCCTGAGGTTTCTGTGGACAGCCATGCCGAGCTACCGTTTCCTGGATTTTGAGCTGAGTGAGAGAGAGTTTTCCCTCAGCCGCAGCGGACAACGCATCGCACTGGAACCAAAGTCCTTGCGCGTGCTGACGTTGTTGGTCAGGCGGGCGGGACACCTGGTGGACAAACAGGAACTACTGGAAACCGTCTGGCCCAATAGCTTCGTCGAGGAGAATACGCTCACCCGAACGATCACGATTCTGAGGCGGGAACTGGGGGACAGCAGCCGGGATTCGAAGATCATCGAAACTGTGCCGACTCGGGGATACCGGTTCATTGCGCCGGTCACTCCTCTCGAAGAAGAAAACCGGACGGCTGGGCCCAACTCCGAAGCATTGACCGTCCCCACGAACGGGCAGAATATCGCGGCGGATCCCGATGGCCCGTCACAGCCCGCAGGACTTCGCCTCGTGGACGAGCAGCAGGCTCAAACGGCGGGGAGAGTGCCTGTTGCCGAAATCGTTCCTGGGCAGAGGAATTGGCATGCCCGCAAGTGGCTTCTGGCTGGAGCAGTGTCTTTGCTCGTGTTGGTCGCAGTCACAACATACATCCGCACCCGGAGCCGCCCGGCTGATGCGAGCGCTCCCAAAATCACCTCCCTCGCCGTACTGCCTCTGAAGAACCTTTCCGGCGATCCCGCACAGGAGTATTTTGCCGACGGCATGACCGAGGAGTTGATCGGACGTCTATCGATGATTCGGGGTCTGCGTGTTATCTCCCGCACGTCGGTGATGCAATTCAAAGACACCCACCTCTCGGCGCCGGAGATCGCTCACCAACTTGGGGTGGATGCTCTCGTCGAAGGATCTGTGATTCGGGAAGGCAACCGGATCCGGGTGCACGCACAGTTAATTCGTGGATCAACCGACGCGCACTTCTGGTCCGAGTCCTACGACCGCGAACTCGGTGACGCCCTCACCCTGGAAAGCGACGTGGCACAATCGATCGCCCAAAAGGTGGAGGTTACTGTCACCGGAGAAGAGCGCGCCAGGATTGTGACCGCCCGTTCTGTTTCGCCGGAAGTATATGAGAGCTACCTCAAGGGCCTGGCTGCCAAAGGCAACAGCAGGGCTGAGGTCGAAAAACAGATTGCATGGTTTGACGAAGCGATCAGCAAGGATCCGACATTCGCGCCGTCCTACGTCGGCCTGGCCGGCGCCTACACGAACCTCGGCACAGTTTTTGTCGGCGCTCCCCCCGCTGAAACGCGTCCAAAGGTGATAAGTGCCGCGCAAAAGGCGCTCGAGTTAGATCCCGAACTCGCCGACGCACACGTTGAGTTGGCAAGCATCTACATGAGGCAGTGGAAGTGGGCCGAAGCCGAGGCTGAATACAGGCGCGCCCTCGATTTGAATCCGAACGACGCTGCCGCGCACCTCGGATTCTCTGACTGGCTGCTGTGCCATGGACGTACGGAGGAGGCGCTGGCGTGGGCTCGCCGCGCCCGCGACCTTGACCCTCTCGGAAATTCCGGCCATGCTATCGGGTGGACTCTGTTCAACGCGCATCGCTATGACGAGGCGATACGCGAGTTCCGAGATGTTCTGGCGGTAAGACCGGACGACAGATTACCCCTCTGGCCTCTTGGATGGGCGCTTATTGGCAACCATCAAGCCGAAAAGGCAATCCCTGAGTTGGAGGAGGCGGTTTCTGTTACGAACAGGAGCCCAGGGGTTATCAGTGCGCTGATCTGGGCGTATGCCCACGCCGGACGACGAGCAGATGCACTTCGGCTCCTTGGTGAGCTGAAAAAACGCCAGCAGACTGGCTACGTTCCTGCCGGTGCCTTTGTGCATGCTTATTTGGGGCTCGGCGACAACGATGAGGCATATACGTGGTTTGAGCGGGCCTACCGGGAACAATCCAATATTTTGATTTACATCAAGGTCTTCCCGTTGTATGACCCTCTGCGCGGCGATCCGCGCTTTCAGGATCTGGTGCGCCGCGTCGGGCTGAACTGATCCTGGCATCACATCACGTCAACCAAATGACCTCCCGGACTCGACTGACATTTTTACGAGTAGACGGTTGATGGCTGCACGGTCGAGCCTTAAGGTGTTTCCCGAATGGATGCGGGGTAGGCACTCCCCGCACGAAGTGGCCGACGGACTCGCACACGAGGTAGCCATGAAAGCACATCGTTGGCGCGCAATGCTCCACTCTTGCGTGGGGATTGCCTGCATTCTTGCTGTTATGCCCGGAGACACGGTTGCCTATGCCTGGTCACAGTCCCCGACTCCCGCTGCATCGGGCACTCCATCCACGAAGATTCCTCCCGATCAATTGGATTCCCTCGTCGCACCCGTTGCCCTTTATCCTGATCCGCTGCTTGCGCAGGTTTTGGCGGCTTCCAGCTACCCGCTTGAGATCATCCAGCTTCAGCAATGGTTGGGCAAGAACAAGGGGCTGAAAGACAAGCAATTGGCTGACGCGGTGTCCAAAGAGCCCTGGGATCCCAGTGTCCAGGCTTTGGCCGCTCTGCCCGATGTGGTGAAGCGTCTGGCCGACGACATTGCCTGGACGACCGACCTCGGGAATGCGTTTCTGGCGCAGCAAAGCGACGTGATGGATGCCGTGCAACGTATGCGCAAGAAGGCCCAGGAAAAGGGAAATCTGAAGACGACCGAACAACAGAAGGTCGAGACCCAGGTGATCGAAAGCAAGCAAGTCATCGTAATCGAGCCGGCCAATCCCCAGGTAGTCTATGTTCCCACCTACAGTCCCGTCGTCGTCTACGGACCGCCCGTCTATCCTTATCCGCCCATCTACTATCCGCCGGCCTGGTACTACCCGGCGGGCATCGCGATCTCTTTTGGAGTAGGCATGGCGATGGGTGCGTTCTGGGGGGGCGGCTATGGCTGGGGCTGCGGCTGGGGCGGCAACAATGTGTACATCAACCACAACAACAATTTCAATCGTAATACCAACATCAATGGCGGAAACCGCGTCAATAACGACCTGCCCGGGCGCGGAAACGGCAACCGTGGGAATATCGGCGGAGCCGGCGGCGTGGGAGGAGTTGGTGGCGCCGGCGGCGTTGGCGGAGTCGGTGGAGCGGGCGGAGTTGGCGGTGCCGGTGGCGTAGGAGGAGTGGGCGGTGCCGGCGGGGTTGGTGGTCCGGGAGGAGCCGGAGCCGGTCGTCCCTCGCAACTACCGGCCGGCGGCGGTGGCGATCGCAGCAACTGGCAGCACAATCCAGAGCATCGCGGTGGGGCTCCCTATAAGGACCGCGCCACGGCGGATCGGTTTGGCGGAACGGCGCGGGGCGACTCGCTTGCCAACCGCCAGCAGGGCGCGCGCCAGCAGATCAGCCGGCAGGGCGGAAGCCTTCCCAGCAATCGCGCCGGAGGTACGGCGAATCGGTCTGGTGGTGCCGGCGTCAGCAACCGCGGCGCTGGCGCCGGGGCCGGCAATCGATCGCTAGGAGGCAGCCCCGATAGCATCGGCAGTCGCGATCTTTCCCGCAGCGGCGGCGGAAACCGTGATGCCTTCGGCGGAGGGACGCGCGGATACAACGGATCAAACGCCCGCAGCAGCAGCAGTCGCGGCGCATCGAGCATGTCTTCTCGTGGCGGCGGAGGCAGTCGCGGCGGAGGCGGCGGACGGCGCAGGTAACTGCATGAATAGCAGAGCACATGACAGGAGCAACGAAATGAAGTCTCCAACTTCGAACAGTCATCAACCAAAATCCGTTCCGATGATCCTCGCCGCTGTGTACATCTGCACATGCGCCTGCGCGCTATCTCTTGCACAGGAATCTACCCCGAAAGCCGCGTCGCCCGCTGCAGCGCCCAAGCAGGCTCAGACCGGTGCCACGATGACCACTGCGGCGGCCCAGACATTCGACACTCCGCGATCGGCAGCGGATGCGCTTGTGAAGGCCGCTGGGGATTTCGACCAGGTGGCGCTTGTCCGGATCTTCGGCCCCGACGGCAGAGATATCGCCTTCACCGGTGAATTCCCGCAAGACCGCAGGCACGCGGCTGACTTTGCCAGGGAAGCTCAGGAAAAACTGGCGGTTTCGGTCGATCCCAAAACTGCCAATCGGGCATTTGTGCTTGTCGGCAACGAGGATTGGCCGTTTCCGGTACCTCTCGTAAAAAAAGGAGAGAGATGGTCCTTCGATAGCAGCGCCGGCCGCAGGGAACTCATCTATCGCCGCGTCGGCGCCGATGAACTGGACGCAATCCAGGTCTGCAACGGGTACGTGGAAGCGCAGGTCGCTTACTCTCTTCAGCCCCGCGAAGGCTACAACGTGAATCAGTACGCGCAGCGCATTATCAGCACGCCTGGGACGAAGGATGGACTGGCCTGGCAGAATTCCGATGGCACCTGGGGCGGCCCGATCGGCGAGAAAATCGCCCAGGCCATCGAGCTGGGCTATGACCTCAAGTCGGAGCCCTATCACGGCTACTTCTTCAAGATTCTCAAGGGGCAGGGGCCTGCGGCGCCTTTGGGCCAGATGAACTTTGTCGTTGAGAATGTGATGATCGGTGGTTTCGCGCTGGTCGCCTCCCCCGCGGAATACGGCATCACGGGAGTGCAGACATTTATTGTCAGTCACGATGGCGTCGTCTACCAGAAGGATCTCGGGCCCAACACGCTAGCCGAATTCAGCAAGATGGAGTTGTTCAACCCGGACGATTCCTGGACGCCAGTGCCTGAAAATAATGGCGGCGACGACCAATAGCTCCCTTCCCGGTGGGGGTGGATTCCGTGGTTCCCCTTCTCGTGTTTTGGCCGGAAGCCCCTCTTGGCAGCGGGGATAATAAGGGCTGCTCTGGGATTTTTCGTCGCCTTGACGGCAAAGCCAGGGAATGCGATGTCATGCCCAATTTCGATATAGGTCGCGGCTGTCTGATGGTCGCGTCGGCTTGAAACCAGGGGCTCCGGCGCGCACTATTCCTGTCTTTGCATGCGGCTCCAGCGTCGATTGCGGCAGTCAGGGCGCGGAGGCGTCCCCTCAATGAAGCCGATTCCGATCATTCTGTCGCCCACGCGCAACCGGGCGCTCAACATGTTTCTTGGCCTGGTGCTGTCCCTCGTCTCTGTTCTCCTTTTCCTCGCGCTCGCTACGTACCATCCAACGGATTCATCGATTAATACTTCCTCCGGCGCGGATCCGGCACATGCCGTGCAAAACTGGATCGGCCTCTTCGGCGCCTATCTCAGCGACATGCTGCTCCAGGCCTTCGGCATTACCGTCTTCCTATTTCCGCTCTGGATCGGCGGACTTGGCTGGAGCTGGATCCGCTCCCGTTCAGGCGGCTCGGTCATCCTGCGCTGGATGGGCACTGCGCTGGCTGTCATCTTCGTGCCCGCAGTCTTCGGCCTCTTGCCGTGGCATTGGCACTGGTCGCACGCCGTGCCGGTAGAAGGCGTAATGGGGCGCATAATCGCCGGGACGCTCGTGGTGTACCTCAACATGCAGGGCGCATGGCTGGTCGCTTTCGTGCTGGCTGCCGTTGGCGTGTACTTTGCCTCAAACATCAACTTCTGGGCCCTTAAGACACAGATCGAAGATCGCTGGCTCAACCTGGTTGCCTGGCACGACCGCTATAGCAACTGGCGCGACGAGCGTGCCGAGCGCAAGCGCGAATTGGAAGAGCGCGTGGCCGAACAGACGCAGCCCGGTCCCGCGCAGCGGCTCTTCTCAGGATCGATCAGCGACGTGCCCGAACCCGTGGCCGATATGCCTCCTCCGCGCCCGAGCCGCCTCGCCGCTCTCTTCGGCATGAAGAAACGCGCCCCCGAGCCTGATCCTGTCGATGAAATTCCCGCTTTCCAGCGCGCGGCAAGGATACCTGAAGAGCCCATTCCGCCCCGCCGTGCCAGCATCTGGGAACGAACAGTCGCCGAGACCACCGCGCCCGTTGCGCCGCTTCCGACAGCCGCACCCTCCGCTGACCTCGTTGCTGCCACTGCCGTTCCGGTGCCACAGGCACCCCCCCGCAGCGTGGTCGAGATGCGTCCGGCTCCAGTTCCCACTCCGGCCCCGTTGTCCGTCCCAGCACCGGCTCCCACACCGGCTCCGGCGGCCCACGCGCCGGCCCCCGGCAGCATTGCCATCCACGAACGCGCCGACGCCGATGAACGCACCGTCACCGTGGCACCCAAGAACGTTAGCGGATTCCGCCTGCCGCCCAGCACCTTGCTCAACCTCGGCTCAGGTCCGCAGGTCGTGCGTGAAGACGAACTCCGCGACGAAGCCCGCGTGCTGGTTGAAAAATGCGCCGAGTTCGACGTGCGTGGCGCCGTCGAACGCATCAATCCCGGTCCCATGGTAACGACCTACGAGTTCAAGCCCGAAGCCGGCGTGAAGTACAGCCGCGTCACCGGCCTTGCCGAAGACCTCTGCCTCGCCATGCGCGCCGAAAGCATCCTCATCGAGCGCATGGCCGGCAAAAGCACCGTCGGCATCCAGGTGCCGAACCACGAGCGCGAAACCATCCACCTGCGCGACGTGCTCGAATCTGAAACCTTCGCCAAGGCCAAGTCGCGCCTCACCCTCGCCATGGGCAAGGACATCAACGGCCGCATCGTTACTGCCGACCTCGCGTCGATGCCCCACGTCCTCATCGCCGGCTCAACCGGATCGGGCAAATCCGTCGCCATTAATGCGATGATCATGAGCTTGCTCTATCGCACCACGCCGTCGCAGGTTCGCCTAATCCTCGTCGATCCCAAGCGCGTGGAACTCGGGATGTACGAGGGGATTCCTCATCTCTTTACTCCCATCATCACCGAGCCAAAGCTGGCTGCCAACGCCCTGCGCAACGCGGTCCGCGAAATGGAGCGCCGACTCAAGCTGCTCGCCAGCCGCAGCGTGCGCAATATCGACCAGTACAACAAGCTCTTCGAAGGCGCCATGCCGTCCTTGTTCGACGATGGTCAGGAAGAGCAGCCGCTGCCCTACATCGTCATCATCATCGACGAACTCGCCGACCTCATGATGCTCGACCGCGCTAACGTTGAAGAATCCATCACCCGCCTCGCGCAGATGGCGCGCGCCGTCGGCATTCATCTCGTGCTCGCCACCCAGCGGCCCAGCGTCGATGTCATCACCGGCCTCATCAAGGCCAACATCCCTACGCGCATCAGCTTCCGCCTCGCCACCAAGGTCGACTCGCGCACCATCCTCGACACCAACGGCGCCGAAGCTCTCCTGGGCCGTGGCGACATGCTCTTCCTTCCCCCGGGCACCAGCCGCCTGCTCCGCCTGCATGCCCCCTACGTCAGCGAGAAAGAAACCGCAGCCGTGGTCGCTTTCTGGAAAGACCAGGGCCAGGCCGAATACGTCGAAGGCTTCCTTGAGTCGCCGCGCGACGAAAAACAGAGCATGGAAGGCTCCAGCAACGACGGCGACGACAACGACCCAATGTTCGACGACGCAGTACGTTTGGTTTTTGAATTTGGAAAAGCCTCTACGTCTCTGCTCCAACGTCGCCTTAGAATTGGCTATGGCCGCGCCGCTCACCTCATCGACTTGATGGAGCGCGACGGCCTGGTCGGCCCCGCCGATGGTTCCCGTCCCCGCGAGTTGCTGAAATCGCCCGGCTGGCTCCATGAAATTTCGGTTGCACAGGAATAGAGACCACACTATACGCACCAGTAAAAGGCCAAACGACATGCTCGGCATAGGTGAAAAGCACGAATTACCTACCATCCTGTTGATTGACGACGACCTCGTCAGCCGAGAGGTGATCGCCACCGTGCTAACGCTGCACGGTCACATGGTGCACAGCGCTGAAGACGGAAACCAGGCTCTGCAGATTCTCGAGGCGGGCGACGTCAAACCCGGCGTTGTGTTGTTGGACACCCAGTTACCCGGCCTCAGCGGGCCGGAGCTGATCACGAAGCTTCGGGAACTCGGCCAGGACGAGATTATCCTCATCAGCGGCACCACCCCTGCCGACGATCTAATTGCCGCAGCGGACGGCTTTTTGCTCAAGCCGTTTGGCCCTGAGGATCTCGAGAAACTGCTCAACCAGCACAGGCCCAAGATCAACCAGCCGGAGATCACGGACGCTGAAGACCTGGTCATCAATCCCGTCACACTCGCCCAGTTCCGGCAGCTCATGCCCGAGTCCACCGTGCGGGAGATCTACACCGCCGTCGTAACCGACCTTCACAAGCGCCTCGTCGCACTCGAAAACGCCATCGCTACCGGCGACAGGGACGAGGTCCGCCGCATTGGCCACGCCATCAAGGGCGGCTGCGGCATGGCAGGCGCCATGCAGGCGGCAAAGGTGGGTGCCTTCCTGGAGTCCAGAAGTGAATCTGGGCCTGGGATTGACCAATTGGATAACTTTAGGGATGCACTACGAGAGTTGTATTCGGCTACCCAAAGTCTGGAGAGTATGCTTGAAAGGGAATTTCCAGCGTAGCTCAGGCTCGCCTGCGCTCTATTGAAAACAGAGCATGGAACCATGCTGTTGAAATGCGGGCTGCTTAGGCCGCCTGCAAGTTAGTCCCGGCTTTTCGGAGGTATAGGGCTCTCGTGGAACAACAACCCATCCGCATCGTATTGGCCGACGATCATCCTGTAGTCCGCATCGGCGTGCGCAATATGCTCACCGAGCGTGACGGCTTCGAAGTCGTTGGAGAAGCTGACGATGGCGATGAGGCCATCACCCAGACCCTGGAGCAAACCCCCGACATCCTTCTGCTCGATGTCCAGATGCCGCGCCTGCCTGGTCTTGAAGCCATGCGCGCCATCATGAACGGCTCGCCCACCGTCAAGATCATCCTCCTCACCTCCACCATCACAACGCAGCAGATCATTGAGGCCCTCCACATCGGCGCACGCGGCATTGTCCTTAAAGATGCCCTCGCCGGCGCTCTGCACACTTCCATTCGCACCGTCTATGCCGGTGATTACTGGATCGGCGGCAAGCGTGTAGTGAATCTCGTCTCCGCTCTCCACGAGTTGATGCGCCAGGCCCAGCCTCCTCAACGCAAGACTTACGGCCTCACCCCGCGCGAACTCGACGTGGTGGGCTGCATCGTTGAAGGCTGCAGCAACCGCGACATCGCCAAGCAATTCACGCTCAGTGAAGAAACCGTAAAACGCCACCTGTCCAACATCTTCGACAAGACCGGCGTCTCCACCCGCCTCGAACTGGCCCTCTTCGCAATAGCCCATCAGTTGGTCGCACCCCAGCAGTAAAATTTCGCCCGTCACCTCGCAATGCCACCCCAAGCCGTAGCAGCTTGGGGCCCCATGAGCGACGCAATCGCGGATGGGGTGAATATGCGGAGCGAAGGATCTGCTTTGCGCCAAATTAACTGTGGTTGTTATGGTTGCGGGAATCCGAACATCAACCACGACTGATTGGCTACCCAATGCGGGTACAACTCCGTCATCTGATCGAACAGTTCCTGGTCGGAGGTCGCGGTTTTCTGCACCCGGTCGAAGTCCTGCAGGTAACGCTTCGTGTCCTGGATCGCCGAGGGAGAGTCGGGCGCACCGGGTTTCTTGTGACCGGCGACAACAATCGCCGGGTTCAGCGCCGCTAACCGGTCTAGCGCCGCGATCCAATTCTGCCGGCTCTCGGGGGTGGTGTCGCCGACGTACATGCGGCATTGGTTGTACACAACGTCGCCAGCGACGATCAGGTCGATCGATGGAACGTAGAGAGACGTCGAATCGGGACTATCGGTGCGGCCCTGCTCGATAATGCGCAATTCGTGGCCCTCGAGAGTGAACGTGTCGTGCTCATAGGGCTCAGGTGGAACCAACTTGGCGGGCACTTGCCCAGGAAAGAGCCGCCGGGCTAGCCGCTCCACTGTGGGAGTGAAAGACATCTGCATGGCGTTCACCGCATCGGGCGTTGCAATCGCCCGAGCGCCCGGGAAACGGTCGAGGAGAATGCTCAGACCGTAGAAGTGGTCGAAATGGGCGTGCGTTATATAGATGGTCTCCAAGTTGCGGTTGTGCAGAGCGACCCAATTCGCGAGAGCCTCCGCCTCAGCCACTGTCCCCATTGCGTCCACCAGCACCGCGTCGTACTCGCCGAAGATTAGAGTCGACGTGATCGGGTCAAAGCCGAACGCTTCGCCAAAGGGTTTTGGGCGCTCGCCGACCATCGCCTTTCCCGGGGCCGTAAAAACATTCACACTTAGCGTGTTCGACGCGACAGGTCCCGTCGCGCGCGTGGTCTCTTTCAGTCCATTTGTGGCGTCCATTTGCTACTCCTTTCGATGTCAGAGCGAGTGACTGTTCAAGGATCAGGCCAGAACAGAATGAGTTACGCAATTGGACGTTGGTATTGCCCATACCTCTGTATCGCCTGCAGTACTTTCACGCCTGAGGCATACGGCTTTCTCCATCCGGCTAGTCCTGAAAATCGATCAAAGTAAAAAATCTCCCTCCTGCACACTTGACACGAAGATATGGGCGATACCGTTGTCGAATTGTTTTTAATCCGCTGCCTCTGGCTTAATGGCAATGGTTCGAGGTGTACGCTGATCGGGAGTATAGAACTTTTTGGTGAAGGAGAAGCACACCATGTCTGACCTCGTGACGGAAACTGCGGTGCAAGAGCAACAAGAACACAAGGTAAAAGCGCGCACCATGGAACGAATCGTCGGCTTCACTATCGTTGCGACGACCCTGGCAGTGCCTGCCGTTTTCGTCGCCACGGCCGTTTACGCGCAGGAGAAGTATTCGCTTAAATCGCCGAGCGGAATCGCGTTCTCCGACTTCAGGGGATACGAGGACTGGCCTCTAGTTTCTTCCGCCCGGCAAGACGAAATACTCAAGGTAATCGTCGCCAATCCGTCCATGATCGCGGCGTACAAGGACGGCGTTCCTGGTAACGGCCATCCTTTCCCCGATGGCTCCATGATTGTGAAGCTTCAGTGGAAGCAGAAGAAGAGCACGGAGGCCCCTTTCGCTGTGGATGTACCAGACGTATTTAAACAGGCTTTCGTCATGGAAAAGGACAGCAAGAGATTTCCGAAGACCGGCGGATGGGGATACGCAGTGTTCAACTACGACGCCGCATCCGACAAGTTCACCGCCGATGCCAAAAGCCTCTCAGACTGCGGAAACGCGTGTCATACGGCCGTGAAGTCGAAGGACTACATCTTTCACCCGTATCAGAAGCGTTGAACTGCTCTGGCTCGCGCATCAAGAAGCCGGCCCGGCCCATTTAAGTGCAGCCCATCCGGGCGAGCGCTAACCGTACGTGAGATCGGTGCTCTGTCCGACCTCGATAATGTAGCCGTCAGGATCGCGGATGTAGCAACGTATCTCGCCGTACTTGGGTATTGGCGCCGTGATGAACTCGGCTCCTCGACTTTTCCACAATTCATAGCACGCCTGGATATCCGCAACGCGGAAATTCATAAAGCTGTTGATGTGATTCGGGTCGGGAACGCTGAGCGTTACCGTCGGCTTGTCGTTGGTCGGCCCGCCCCCAACGTTCAGAATCATCCAGATATTCGCAAGCTGAAGGTACGCAGGCGCGTTGCCGTCACCCATGCTCAAAATGTGAGCGCCG
The DNA here is from genome assembly GCA_963769345.1 of uncultured Acidobacteriaceae bacterium. Lineage (GTDB taxonomy): Bacteria > Acidobacteriota > Terriglobia > Terriglobales > Acidobacteriaceae > Telmatobacter. The sequence continues at coordinate 1,873,569 of CAVYLL010000008.1, read as the reverse complement.
AAGACCTTTTCGTAGTAGTGAGCCGACCGGTTGATGTCGGCGACGGTGAGAAAATGTGCGATGCTGAGCCCCTCGCGCGGGGGCATCTCATAGCTCTTCTGTTCCACTTGTACCGCGTTCATGGATGGCTCCTTTCGATCCGGTGCTCATTACAAATACGATGTCCCGAGTCCCGCTCCCATTCATTAAAATCGATCGACGCCAGCTAGTGCAGGAGGGATTCCCAGTTAGCTGGGACCCTTCCCGCTGGCCCGGGAGTGGGCTGATTTGGGGGATGCGAATGCGGCGGAAGCAACTCCACACCCCTGATCATCCCCTGCTTCTCGTAATCGTAGAACCAGTCCTCACCCGGCTCAAAGCTGGTAATGATCGTGTGCCCTGTCGCCGCCGCATGCTTGGATGCATGCTGACTCGGGAACTGTCACAGCATCCGATGTGCCCACACTCCGCACACCGGCGGAGATGAAGCCACCAACCTTTCGGTGACGACAGACATTCCACACACCCGTCGCCGCTTGGTCTCGACGCGGGATTAATTCCGCGATGATCTTTTTTCATCTCGATTTTCCTCTAAACGTTGCATGTCCGGCAAAGAGTTCAAGGCACAAGCAAGATCTTCCCGATGCCACCTTTTTCTGCCAATGCGTGGGCCTCGGCCGCTTCACTCAGCGGCATCTTCTTGCTAATCGGGATTACCAGCTTGCCATCTCGCACCGCTTCGGCCATGAACTGGAGTGTTGTCCTGTCGAATTTCGAGAAGACCGGCACGACCTTTACAGACGGATACTTCGCGGCGTTTTGCGGTGCTCCGAGAACCGTAGCAAACACTCCTCCCGCCTTGACCCTGGCGATCAGCTTCTCGGCCGTTCTTCCGTCGACCGCGTCCGCAACCGCATCGAGCGGCGGAAGCTTGGCAATCGCGTCGTCGTCGTCGGTTGCGACGACCTGATCCGCGCCGACAGTCTTCCCCTCTTCCATCTGCCTCTTCAAAACCCCCGCGATCACAGTAGCCCCGCGATCCTTCGCAGTGAATACCGCCGAACGCCCGACATTTCCTACAGCCCCTACGACCATCACCGTCTGGCCTGCTTTGATTCCGGTAGCTGAAAGGAGCTGGTTGCCCGTCGTCGTCACCAGCGGAAGGGCCGCCGCCTCGATCAAATCAAGGCCTTCAGGAATATCCGCCAGAACGTCCGCTTTCACCACGCAGAGTTCGGCGTACGTGTTGTCCGCCATTGCGAACACCCGGTTGCCAGCGGTAAAGGCTTCGACTTCCGGTCCAACCTTCACCACAGTTCCCGACATATCGACTCCTATGAGGCCCGGGAACTGGATGGGATAAAAATCCTTCGTTAATCCAGCCCGCCGTTTGTAGTCGATCGGATTCACGCTCGCGGCGGCAACCCGCACGAGCACTTCGCCCCGACCTGGAACCGGGTCCGGGTAATCCTCGAACTTGAGTACTTCCGGACCGCCATACTCGTGGACAACAATTGCTTTCATGACTCATCTCCAAGCCGGACAAACAGGGATTAATGAACAGTTGGATAGAGAAAACGGGATTAGTCGTGCGGTGGCTTTCAGCCGCCTGCTCGCGCCAGCCAAACCGAAGTTCGTTCCCTTACTGGAGAGTCTTTAGAAAGGGGGCGGACGTGCTGGTCACTCGCCGCGAGTTCGAAGGCCCATTTCCACGTTAGCACCATTTGCAATTAAGCAAGAAGGAGAGTAAAGATTCTATTGAACGTTGTTATTGGCGGGCGCTTTCGAGTCGGAGCAACGACAAAAGAGTAGGGTTCCTGAGTCTTTTGGTAAGCCCCACACGTCACAGTTCCGTGCACGCGATCGGCGTGACATCCGACATGGGTCAACTCCATTCCCATCCGTACGTCGGCTCTTCCCGCACTTGAATCGAAGACCTCCTGATTTGCTTGGGAAGCTCTCCTTACAACCGTTGTGGCAAGCCCTCATTGGCAGTAGAGCCGATACCAAAGTATCGACGATACTTTCGCCCAATTGTTCATCTCCCAGGCTTTTGTTCTGTTGACTCGCGTCGACCGAATTCAATTCGGAATTCTCACAACCGAAAATAGGAGAAGGAAAATGAAAATACTGATGGTGCTGACGTCGCACGACGTCCTCGGCAACACCGGACGCAAGACCGGCTTCTGGCTCGAAGAGTTCGCCGCCCCTTACTTCGTTTTCAAAGACGCTGGCGTACAGCTGACCCTCGCCTCACCGAAAGGCGGGCAACCACCCCTCGATCCGAAGAGCGATTTACCAGAAAATCAAACGCCCGCAATGGCGCGGTTCAAACAGGACCAGGCGGCACAAAAGGCACTCTCCCAGACGGTCAAACTGGCCGACATGAAATCGGAAGATTACGACACCGTGTTCTATCCAGGCGGACACGGCCCCATGTGGGATCTCGCGGAAAGCGCCGATTCCATCGCTCTACTCGAGTCCTTCTACAATTCCGGCAAGCCGATCGCCCTGGTCTGCCATTCGCCCGGCGTACTTCGTCATGTGACGTACCAAGGCGCCCCGCTTGTGAAGGGAAAACAAGTGACCGGCTTCACCAATGGCGAGGAGGAAGAGATGCAGCTTACCCATGTTGTGCCTTTTCTGGTCGAGGATGAGTTGCTGCGGCTGGGCGCCATCTTTGAAAAGCGCGCCAACTGGCAGCCATTCTCCGTCGTTGATGGCCGTCTCGTTACTGGACAAAATCCGGCGTCCTCGACCGTCGCAGCTCAAAATCTTCTGAGCTTACTCGCCGCTGCGCAGAAAGCCGCTTAGTTCTCACTTCGATCGACGTCGGCATCGGCTCGTTCTCCGTTGAATGCGCTGGTGACGGAGCGCGTGCAACGAGCCCATGCTCAATATGGAAGCGGGTTGTGGCCGTTGCGCGCGAGTCCGCCCATGCTGTCGGCGATCGAAGAGGATCGACATCGTTCTACGGCGAACTAGTCAGGAGTGTTGATTTCACTTTACCGAAGCACATTGAATGGAGGAACCACGATGAGACGTTTCACATTCTTCCTGGTTGCAGTTGCGACAATGGCCGGCCTTGTCACCCTCATTGTGCCTGCCCCAAGTCACGCAGTTGGGCAATCCGACGCACCCTTTGTCACCGAAATCCCCCAAGGGTACCGCGACTGGAGGTGGATTTCCTCGGCCCATGAAGCAGGCAAGCTCAACAGTTTAGGTGCAGTCCTGGGCAATGATGTAGCGATCAACGCATATCGGGAAGGGAAACTTCCCTTCCCGGACGGCGCGATCATTGCGGCTTTGCATTACAGTAACGTCCCGTCGGATGAAAACAATAAGGTCTTTGGCGATGTTCAATCTTTTGTTCCGGGCCCCCCCACGAACATTCAGTTCATGGTCAAAGACTCAACAAAGTACGCCGCAACCGGCGGCTGGGGGTTCGCTCACTTCCAGGACGGCAAGCCTGGCGCCGCGGCGTTTATGAAAAGCTGCTTCCCCTGCCATGCGAAGGCCAACGGGAGCGACTTTGTCTTTACTCGTTATGCACCTTGACGCTGTAAACCAGGGCGGAAAGGAATAAGAGGTTGCTCTCTGCATTTTCCTCCGCTCTCACACATCCAGAAACTGCTTAACCAGCCGATCCAGCAGTTGATCCGTTCCGTCGCACACCCCTGTATGCACCGGTGACGGCTGGATGAGGGTGCTGCGCGGCGAAATAATCCAATGAAAGCGCTCCCGTTGCGAAAGCCGCGCAATCGGTCCCGCCGCAGGATCCCCCTCACAAATTCGGCGCACCGCCTCCAGATGCTCCCGTGCAAGTTCCACATCCGCCTCAGGCCATAACGCCTTTAGCCTCTCCGCATTCAGATAAACGCGCGCAGCAAGATACTTCTTCTCAAGACAGAATGCGACAACGCCGGCGTTGATAAATTCCTGCCGCTCAACCCGCGGCACCACGCGCAAAATCGCGTAATCAAACGAGGCGGGACTGGGCACGGATCGCCTCCTTTTCAAACATCTCTGAACTCTCAAGTCTCCGCGTAAAAAACTCCATGTAACCCGCGCGCCTTTCCGCCACGCTCACACCACCCGGAATCGCTTCGAACCATGCCTCCGGCACTAGCTCAACGATCCCTCGCAACACCGATACCGTCAGCCGCTCGTGCGCCGTCTTCGCAGCCCCTGGAATCTCTTTCGCCCACGGCAGCAGAATATGCTGCTCAGTCTCCGAGAACGGCGCTGCAATCTTCTTCTCCCGTGACGGCCAATCGTGATGAAAGAAAAGCGCCGCTCCATGATCGATCGGGTAAAGCTTGCGATGCCACACCAGCAAATTCGCATTCCGCGGAGTGCGGTCGATATTCTGCGTGAATGCGTCAAACCACACCATCATCGAAGCCTCATCCGCCGGAGCCGTATCCCGCGCCGCCGGATCGAACATCGTCGACCCCGGCAGATAGTCGAGCGCCAGGTTCAACCCAGTGCTCGCCTTCAGCAATTGCCGAATCTCGTAGTCCGGCTCGTTGCGTCCCAGCGCCGCGTCAATCTCCATGAACACAATCTCGGGCACGCGCAGCCCCAGTGCGCGCCCGATCTCTCCCGCCAGCAACTCCGCAATCAGCGCCAGAATCCCCTGCCCCGCGCCTCGAAATTTCACGACGTATAACCCCAGGTCGTCGGCCTCTACAATCGCAGGCAGAGAGCCGCCCTCGCGCAGTGGAACAACATAACGCGTCGCCTTGACGGTTCGCAGCATCGAAAATCCAGTGTACCCGGCGCCCCGATGCGTGCCGTACCACCTAACATTTGAGGGAGAGAGCTCACCTGCAATGAAGATCGGATTTTTAGGAACCGGCCAGATGGGCATACCCATGGCGCTTCGCCTGCTCGCAGCCGGCCACGAATTGAGGGTATGGAACCGCACCGAGGGGCGCACCGAACCGCTGCTCCGCGAAGGCGCAATCGCCGCAGGCACTCCGGCAGAAGCTGAGCTTGGTGCCGACGCCGTATTCACCATGCTCTTCGACGATGCTGCAAACGAAGAGGTCCTCTTCGGCCCCAACGGCCTGATGTACGCGCTCGAACCCGGTGCGCTGCACATCTCTTGCAGCACCATCAGCGTCGCACTCAGCGAAAAGCTGACGGGCGAGCACGCCCGTCGCGGCCACAGGTTCGTTGCCGCCCCCGTCTTTGGCCGCCCCAATGTAGCCGAGGCCGGCAAGCTCTGGATTGTGATGGCTGGCGACGAAGCTGCCGTTGCGGCTGCCCGGCCTCTGCTCGAGCCGCTCTCGCGCGGCATCTCCATCATTGGCCGCGAGCCGCGCCAGGCCCACGCCGTCAAACTGGGCGGCAACTTCCTCATCAGCACCATGATTCAATCGCTCAGCGAAGCATTCGTCTTCGCCGAATCGCAGGAAATCTCTCCGTCAGTCTTTCTCGAAGCTGTCAACAGCGCGCTTTTCCAATCCCCGTTCTATGCGGCCTATGGCAACGTAATGCTCCACCCGCCCGAACACGCCGGCGCGAGCATCAGTCTCGGCGCCAAAGACAATCGCCTGCTCCGGGAAGCCGCCGCAGCCCGCAACACCCGCCTTAGCCTCGCCGACAATCTCGCCGAAATCTTCGAGCAAGCCCAACAAGCCGGCTTAGCAAATGACGACTGGGCCGTAGGCCAGTACCGCATCGCGCAGCAACGCAGCATTCTGAAACCCTGAAACTATAAATGTGTCATCCTGAGCGAAGCAGCTTAGGGCCCCGTGGACGTTCTCCGCCCGTAACCGCCATCACGTTTCCGTCCGCACCAATTCGCTAGGATATTCTCATGAGCCTTAAAGGGAAGATCGTCTTCATTACCGGAGCCAGCGCCGGAATCGGCGCAGCCACAGCCCTCGCCTTCGCCGCCGAAGGAGCCCGGCTCCTGCTCGCTGCCCGCCGCGCCGGCCGTCTCGCCGATGTCGCCTCGCGCGCCTTGGAACGGGGAGCCCCCTCGGTGCATTCCATCGACCTCGATGTGCGCGACCACCGAGCCGTGCAGAACGCTATCGACGGCCTGCCGCCCGCGTGGTCCGAGATCGACATCCTGGTCAATAACGCCGGGCTGAGCCGCGGTCTCGACAAACTCTATATGGGAAAGATTGAAGACTGGGACGAGATGATCGACACCAACGTCAAAGGCCTGCTCTACGTCACCCGCTCTGTCGTTCCCGGAATGGTCGTGCGCGGCCGCGGCCACGTCATCAGCCTCGGCTCAACCGCCGGCGAACTCGCCTACCCCAATGGCGCGGTCTATTGCGGAACCAAAGCAGCAGAGCGCCTGATCAACGACGGCCTTCGCCAGGATGTCCTTGGCACGCCGATCCGCGTAACCAGCGTCGATCCCGGCATGGTCGAGACCGATTTCAGCCTCGTTCGTTTCCGCGGAGACACAGAGCGGGCCGCCAAGGTCTACAAGGGAGTCAAGCCCCTTACTCCCGAAGACATCGCCGACGTCATCGTCTGGGCCGCCTCCCGCCCCGCCCACATCAACATCGCCCGCGTCCTGCTCACGCCGGTCCAGCAAGCCAACTCAATCCTCTTCCATCGCACAGAATAAAACCACCCGGATTGAATGCCGCGCTTGCATTGGTGCGGCCTTATTGGCTGCGCCATTGTAACGAACACTGCTTTCAACATCCTTGGTTCGGCTGGAACCGTGACCGACTCCTCAGGTCGGGACTCAATCTGCTCATTGCGTATTAACGTGCGAGCAAAGCCGGACGATAACCAATACGAGAGGCGGAAACGTCTTATGCCGTCAGGCGCATCGCAACGCGCGCGCAATCGATTAGACGCGGTGTGTTCTGCTGCGCTTTCGACAGGCAATTCGCGCCTTATCGAGGAGTGGAAAAGGCGATGCAACATCGATACGGAATCGCGGCAGCGGGTTTGATCCTGGTTTCCCTGATGGCCGGCAGTGTGTCATTTGGGCAAGTTTCTCTGCCGCCTTCCGGAATCATTCGGACCATCGCCGGAGACGGTGTTCAAGGTTATTCCGGGGACGGCGGACCGGCGACGAGTGCGTCCATGGACTGGATGCTGGGCATCGCAGTCGACGACGACGGAGACATCTATATCGCTGACAGCGGGAATTTTCGCGTCCGTAACGTGATGGTCGCAACGGGCAACGTTGTGACGATTGCAGGGAATGGCAGTTCCGAGTTCAGCGGCGACAATGGCCCCGCGATTCAGGCCGGTTTGGGTTCCCCGGCGGGAATTGCCGTAGATGCCTCGAAGAATCTCTACATCCTCACCGCCTCCAGGGTCCGCAAGGTATCCGCTTCTGACGGAATAATCCGGACAGTTGCCGGGGGAAGCGTAGGCGGGTTTTCAGGTGATGGCGGGCCAGCATCCCAAGCTCAAATCAATGAAGCCACCGGACTTGCCGTAGACTCAGCCGGGAACATTTACATTGCAGATTATGCCAACAATCGCGTGCGCAAACTGACGGTATCCACCGGGATCATCGGCACGATCGCCGGAACGGGAATGCCCGAGTTCTCTGGAGATGGCGGGGCCGCGATTGATGCAGAATTGCATGGGCCTTACAGCATTGCCGTTGATCGCAATGGCAATGTCTACGTTGCCGATTACTTCAATTGCCGCATCCGCGAAGTCTCCTCGTCGAATGGTCAGATCAACACGATCGCTGGAAATGGAATCTGTGGCTTTGCTGGAGACGGCGTCCCCGCAACGAGCGCTTCAATCGGTGAGATCTTCGGAATCGCGCTGGATTCACAAGGCAACGTGTATCTCGCAGACAATGGCAACAACCGTGTCCGGATGATTGACGCCTCCCATGGCAACATTTCCACGGTCGCCGGGAACGGCACAGTAGGTCTGCTGGGCGATAACGGTCCAGCAACGAGTGCGGAGTTGGAAACGATCTACGGTCTGACGCTTGATCGGTCTGGTTACCTATATGTTCTGAATAGTGCTCCAGGCCGTGTGAGAGCAATCGGTCCAGGGGCAGCTCAGAATCCAACCTCGTACAATGTCGCCCTCAGTTCCTCAGATCCAAAGCCGGCTATGGGTGAGTCAATTACGCTGAAGGCGAGCGTAACAAGCAATCTCGGATTGCCCGCGATTTCAGGCGTGATCACTTGGTACGTCGGAGCGGTTCAACTTGGCCAGAGCAGTGTGGAAGGGGACGGAATTGCCACGATTGTCACAACTCTCGGCGCCGCCGGAGACGAGAAGATCACGGCAAGCTATGCTGGGACTTCTTCGGGATCTGGTTCCTTCACTTTGCCGGTCTCCGGATTCGCGTTGAATGGCCCGGCTGATCCATCAGTCACAATCAATTCCGGACAAAGCGCACACCTTGTCCTGAATGCGTCGGCTTTCCATGGATTTGAGAGGACGATTGACCTGAGCTGCTCGGGACTCCCGTACCCGGGTTATTGCACGTTGTCAGCGAATGCCGTCGTTTTCAGCAAAAGCATGACGCAACAGACCATCACGGTGACCCTGAACGCGACAAACGGAGTAACGACCGCGTCAAGCCGCACAAGTGTGTACGAGAGGCTGGCGCTCGTCTCGTTCGGTTCTTTTATGCTGATCGGGCTCAGAACGAAACGGACACGTCTTTTGCTCCTTGCATCCGCGCTGTTGCCGTTGGTCCTGGGGTCCACGTGGATGCTGGCGGGATGCGGGAGCTATTCGCCGCACACAGCGAGTTCCAGCTCGGCCACGAAGGTCGTCACACTACCTGCCGGGACCTACACCGCCGTTCTGAAAGCCAGTTCGGGGAGCGAAAGCATCGAACTTCCGATCGCCGTTACAGTTCAATAGGTCAGTCGACGAGAACTGTCGATACGCTCCGGAGCCTATTCGAGCGCTCGAATCAGCTGCTCAATCTCGGCCAGCGCCGTCGTCAAGGCGGCACGCCGCGCCGGGTTCGACGTCCGCTGCGAAAGAATGTTTTCGCGTTGAAGGTTTAGTGCCTGTTTGCGCCGTTCACTCGCCGCACGCTGGTCGGCAGCCTGCCGACGCTCTGCTTCAGTCATCAGTACCTCACCGGGACGCGGAGATTTTTGTTCGGTGGCGTTTGCCATCTGCTCCTCAACCGATTTACTTTCCCACCCGCGCGCCATATCTTCATTCTACGGGCGCTTGCAAATGTTCGTACCGCGATCGCATGCAACCAGTAAAATTCCCGAGCATCCCTCACCGGAGATTTCGCCCATGCGCGTCTGGCAGGTTCCTTCGTTCGGCATTGATTCTCTTGAGCTTGTAGAGCGCCTCACCCCACAGCCGGGCCCTGGCGAGGTGCTTGTTAAAATCCACGCGGTTTCTCTCAATTATCGCGACCTGATGATGGTCAAGGGGACCTACAACCCCAAACTCCGCCTCCCGCGCATCCCCTGCTCCGACGGTGCCGGCGAGGTAGCCGCCATCGGCGACGGCGTCACCGAGTGGAAGCCTGGCGATCGCGTCTGCGGCAGCTTTTTTCAGAACTGGATCGACGGCCCTCCCACCCCCGCCAAAGTCAAAGGCGCGCTCGGCGGCGACATCGACGGCATGCTCGCCGAATACGTCATGCTCAAACAAACCGGCCTCGTCCGCATCCCTGAGCACCTCAGCTTCGAAGAAGCAGCCACCCTCCCCTGCGCCGCCGTCACTGCCTGGAACGCCCTGGCCGCCGGAAACATTCAAGCGAACTCAACCGTTCTCGTGCAAGGCACAGGCGGGGTCTCCATCTTTGCGCTTCAACTCGCAAAGCTGAAAGGCGCACGCGTCCTCGGAATCTCTTCAAGCGACGCCAAGCTGCAGCGCGCCTGCTCTCTCGGTCTCGACAAGGGGCTCGACTACGGCGAAACCTCGGAGTGGGATCGTTGGGTTACGGAACAAACCAATGGCGAAGGCGTCGATCTCGTTGTCGAAGTCGGTGGCGTCGGCACTCTTCCGCGCTCCCTCCGCGCCGTAAAGATGGGAGGTGTCATCGCACAGATCGGTGTCCTCTCCGGCCCCGCCGAACCCATTCCGCTCCCGATGATCCTCCACAAACAGGTCCACATCCAGGGAATCTATGTCGGCTCCCGCAGCCGCTTTGAGGAATTGATCCGGGCAATCTCCGCTGCAAAGCAGCACCCCGTCTTCGAAAGCCGCCCCTGGACTGAAGCCCGCGAAGCATTCCAGGAAATGCAATCCGCCACCCACTTCGGGAAACTGGTTCTGCGGGTGCAGTAACAACACGATCCAATAACAAATCCGGGCGGCCAGCCCCCGCCTGGAATCCTGTCGCTGAAGTTCACGACAAAAGTTGGCCGTGTGATTCTGAGGTCGAGCCGAACGTGAACGCGCGTCATTCGTCGCGCAGAGCGACCACTGGCTCGACTGCGGCGGCTCGCCGGGCAGGGATATATGCAGCCGCCAGGCTGACTCCGCACAGGACAAGCGCCGCAAAAGCAAGAGCTGCGGGATCGCTGGGTCTTACTCCAAAGAGCATGCTGGCGATCAGGCGCGCGACGCTGAACGTGATGGGCAGGCCGACCCCGATGCCGAGCACGGTGAGCATCAAGGTCTCGCGAAGGATCGATGAAACGACGTGCCTTTTGCCTGCGCCAAGAGCCATGCGTATTCCGATTTCATGAGTCCGTCGAGTGACAAGGAATGAAATCACGCCATAAAGGCCGACGGCAGTCAGCAGCGCGGCCAGCATTCCGAAGAAACCCGAGAGGACTGCCATCAGCCTTTCGGGAAGGAGCGATTCCTGGATTTGCGTCTTGAAGACTTGAAAACCCACGTTGATGTTCGGGTTTATTCCAACAACGGCGCGCTGGAGACTTGATGTCAAGATGGTCAAGGGCAGCTCTGAATGAACGATGACTTGTACGAACGAATCGGGATTCGGGGCCTGAGAGACAGGCAGGTAGACGATGGGCTCGAAGTTCTCGCGGAGATCTTTGTACTTGGAGTTCTTCACCACACCTACGATCTCGAATACCGTTTCAGGCTCATCCGGCGTGGCCTCCCGTCGAACTTGGAGTCCCACGGGGTTAGCGCCTTTTCCAAACCGCCGCGCGAACTCCTGATTGACTAGAGCGACCTTGGGGGAGTTGGCAGTGTCCTGCACGCCAAAGTCCCGGCCCGCCAGAAGCGGTGTGCCGAGCGTTCTGAAATAGCCGCCGCCGATCCAATTGAAATATGGGTCGAATCCAGACTGGCGATTTTCGCCTTCGGCCCATACCCGGTTATCTATGCCCGAGCCGCTTAAAGGAACGATGCCAACCTCCGCAGCGGCCCCTACGCCCGGGACGTCGCGAAGCCGTTGGATGATCTCCTTCTTAGCCGCCAGGCGGCGTGCAACAGGGATCCGGAGCTTGGACAGGTCAAGCTGAGCAATCAGGATATTGTCCTGGCGAAAACCGGCGTCAACCGTAAGCAGGTTTGTCAGCGTTCGCGCAAAAAGCACTGCGCCAGTCACGAGAACCAGCGACAGGGCAACCTGAGTGATCACGAGCCCCCGGCGCAGTCGATTGCTCTCGTGCGTGGCGCCCGTTCTGGGCGAGCCACTCTTCATCGCCTCGTTTGGCGCCAGTCTGGTGACCCGAAATGCGGGGATCAATCCAAAAAGCAATACCGTCATCGCGGCTAGCGTCGCCGTAAATCCCAAGACGCGCCAGTCGGGATGCAAGTCCACAAACAACGACTCGCCCTGCGTGCTTAGCAACGCTATCAGGGACTTACCCAGGACTCTCGCAAGCATCAGGCCCGATGCCGCGCCGATCAAAACCAGCAGTAGGCTTTCCCAGAGGAGCTGCCAGATCAAGCGGCCTTGCGTCGCCCCAAGAGACAGACGCACCGCAAACTCCCGCACGCGGGTGCTGCCACGTGCGAGCATGAGGTTGGCAAGGTTCGCGCAGGCGATCAATAACACAAAGCCCGCGAGACCAAGCAGCATCCATAGCGGAGACTCGTACTTATCGCGCAGCCAGGAGACTCCTCCCGGTGCAGAGTCTGCCACGAGTCTGAAATGGAGATAGTCCCGGACATTCTCAGTCGGATAGTCCTTCCGAAGGCTTGCTTCAAAGGCAGCGGGGGACAGGGTTTCAAGCCCGGCATTGGCCATTGATAAGGAATCGCCGGGTTTCAGGCGCCCCATGACGGTCAGCCACCAGTCGGTGCTTGAGTCAAGCCAGTTTCCGTCTGCCCAATACGCGGACTGCGAGCAGATCGGAGCGGCAACGTCAAAAGAATGGCCGACTTCCGGTCCAGCAAAACCGGGAGGCGTCACTCCTAGAATCGGAACGGGATGCTGCCCTATGATGAGCGTTCGGCCCACTGTTTGAGGGTTACCCGCGAGTTGGCCCTGCCAGAATGCGTAGCTCACGACCACGCCTGCGGCGCCGCACCCCGGTCGATCATCGGAGGAAGTAAAGACTCTCCCAAGCACAGGTCGCACGCCAAGGGCGTTGAAGAAGTCTCCGCTCACCCACAAGCCTTGCACCAACCGTTCGTGGTCGCCTTCAGTAATTCCAAAGTTGGTGGGACTCCATGCAAGCGCCGTCGAAAAGACATGTTGATGGTCGCGGATGTATTCCCAAAGAGGATTGGTCAGCGCGGGATAGACTGTCTCCTGCCTGCCCCTTTTGCCCGGTCGGTCGGCAAGGCGGACCACTGTGAGCTCGCTGGGATTGACGACCGGTAGATTTCGCAGGCGGACGGCATCGAGCAACTGGAAGATCGCCGCATTCGCCCCGATGCCCAGCGCAAGTGTCAGAATAGCGACGACCGTAAAGCCTGGGCTGCGCAGCAGCGTTCGGACTCCATAACCGAGATCGCGCCAGAATATCTCGGCCTTCGATTCCCATGCTCCGGATCGAATGTGGTGTTTGATCGCATTTGCACTGCCCCTCTCGGCATGCGCAGCACGAACGGCCTCTTCCGACGTCATCCCGCGGCGCTGTTTGTCCGCCACAGATGCCTCCACGAATGCGCGCAGCTCTTCATCCATCTCGCTTTCGATTGCGCCCTTCCGAAAGAGAGATCGAAACCCATGAACTAGATTTGAACGCAAGCCCATCTCAAATCCTCAGCCGAGTTCTTCAGGCTTCCATGATGCGGGCAATCGCAGAGACCTGGCGGTTCCAGGTTGCAGCTTCTTCTGAGAGGGCCTTACGGCCGCGGGCCGTCAGCGCATAGTACTTCGCCCGCCGGTTGTTCTCGCTCGCGCGCCACTCGCTCTTCACATGTCCGGCGCGCTCCATGCGGGCCAGCGCGGGCAGCAGCGATCCTGGATTGACGCGAAACACCCCATGGCTCACCTGCTCGATGCGGGTCGCGACCCCGTATCCATGCATGGATTCCAATGCCAGAGTCTTCAAAATCAGCATCTCCAGCGTGCCTTGCACCATGTCTCTCTGGCCCACGGTCAACTCCTCTTGACAATCAAGAGGTTACACGGGCACTACTTGATCGTCAAGAGGAAATGAAATTGCGATAGCACGATTTCCGTGTTGCCGATTCAACTGAACCCCAGCACTGGATGCGGCGTGTACGGCTCCTCCAGCGCGGCAATCTCCTCCGGTGTCAACTTCAACGCGAGTGCCGCCACCGCATCTTCCAGGTGATGCGGTTTCGTCGCGCCGACAATGGGAGCAGTGATCACTGTCTTGCTCAGCATCCACGCCAGCGCCACCTGCGCCCGCGGCACACCGCGCTTCTCTGCGATCTCGCCGAGCCGGTCGACAACTTTTCTGTCATCCTCCTCGGTACGCGAATACATCGAGTTGCCAAATCTATCTGTCTCTGTCCGCTTGGTCGTCTCGGCCTGCCACGCGCGAGTCAGCCGGCCCCGGGCCAGCGGGCTCCACGGAATCACCGCAATGCCCTCGTCCGCACACAACCCCATCATCTCGCGCTCTTCCTCGCGATAAAGCAGGTTGTAGTGGTTCTGCATCGAGACAAACCGCGTCCACCCGTTTAGCTTCGCCAGATACAACGCCTTCGCAAACTGCCAGGCGAACATCGACGACGCGCCGATATAGCGCGCCTTGCCTGCCTTCACCACATCGTGCAGCGCCTCGAGCGTCTCCTCGATCGGCGTCTCGTAATCCCATCGATGAATCTGGTAGAGGTCCACGTAATCCGTGTCTAGCCGGCTGAGACTTTGATCGAGCTCGTACAGGATTGCCTTGCGCGATAATCCTTTCCCGTTCGGCTCGTCGCGCATCACTCCGTGTACCTTGGTCGCGATCACCACCGCTTCGCGCCGAGCGTTGGCTTTCAAAAACTTCCCGACCACCCGCTCGCTGTCGCCGCTTGAGTAGACATTGGCCGTATCGAAGAAGTTGATCCCCAGATCCAGCGCCTGCCGCAGAAATGGCTGACTCTCTTCTTCATTCAGCGCCCACAGGTGGCGTCCGCCCTTCATCTCGCCCGGCGCCGGCGGCTTTCCATACGTCATGCAGCCCAGGCAGATGCGCGAAACTTTCAGTCCCGTCTTGCCAAGATTCACGTATTCCATTTTTCGCCCTCAAAGGGATTCAACTCATCTTGTTCAAATGCGCTGGCTCACCCGATCGATGCACGCGGCGGCTCCGCCAGAAACTGCTTATAAATATCGAGCATCTCGGCGCTGAAGCAGACGAATCGCACCACCTCAGCTTCGCTCGCATCAACATGCTCTCTCACCGTATCGATCGCAATGCGCGCCGCGCGCTTCGGCGGAAAGTGATAAATGCCCGTGCTGATCGCAGGAAACGCGATGCTCCGCGACATGGTGCGCCTTCGCCAGTTCCAGACATTGCCGGTAGCAGTTCGACAGCAGATCGTCTTCACCGTGTTCTCCACCCTGCCAGACGGGCCCGACGGCATGAAACACCCACTTCGCCGGAAGATGAAATCCCGGCGTCGCCTTTGCATTGCCTGTCTCGCACCCACCAAGCTTCCGGCACTCGGCCAGCAGTTCCGGCCCTGCCCCACGATGGATCGCTCCATCCACACCGCCCCCACCCAGAAGCGAGGTGTTGGCAGCGTTCACAATCGCATCAACTCTCATCGTTGTGATGTCGCCCTGTATCGCAACCAGTTCGGCCATCGATTCTCTGCCCCACAAAGTCTTTCGCTTTGACGATACATCAAGAGTTCGAGATATCCGGATGCCGCGCTGCAGGGTGCCTGGCAGCAGACGCTTACTGGCACGATGTACATCACCGAGGTGCTTGACATCTGCAGCGATCCCCCTGGGTGCGAAGGGAATGCTGTAAGGGTGGACATACAGCCTGCTGCTTTCAAACCACAGAGGTTACGATTCGATCAATATGTGGACCGAGCACGCTTGAGTTTCGGCCGGAAAGAGCTAACCTTGAATCTGCGTCTCCGTCGAAAGCCGGCGGCCCCAGTTTTCAGCCAAAGGAAAGCTCTGCCAAGTGCCGCAGTCCCCACAAATCGTTAGGCAACAGCGATTTCCCTGCCCCCAGGCTGCCCCCTCTCGCGTCGCCAATCGAGGCCTGCGACGGCGGATCGTTTCGGCGTTCCTGCTCAGTGGGGCAACCCTTCTCGCGGGATGCGGCGCGGGCCATGTAACCGCAACCTCCGCAAACACCGCCTTCTCGGTTTCGCCCGGTTTGGCGCGAATCGACACCAGTTGCACCGGCTGCAACGCCCAAAACGCGCACGGGACCCCCGTGCATCAGTTTTCCGCCACGCTTCCTGGCGGTGGCGCAGCGCCGGTCACCTGGACTGCCAGCGGCGGCGACCCGGCTTCGGGCCCCGGAAAGATCAACGATCAGGGCCAGTACACGCCCCCTGCCTATCTCACCAACGACCGGGCGGAAGTCCAGATCACCGCAACTTTGAAATCCGATCCCACGCTCCGCGCGACTTCCTCGCTGACGCTGACGCCTGGTTTTCTGCAACCACTCACTCCTGAAAATGCCGCGGTAGGACCAAACGGTTCCGTCACCGTGACCGGCTACCTGGCAGAAGCCGGTGGAACCAGCGAAATCCGCTTTGCGCTTTCCAACACGCCGACCGGGGACACCACCGGCGAGGGTACGTTGAGCGCGGCGACATGCCAGCGTACCCGCTCCGCCTTCACCGCCTGCTCCGTCACATACACCGCACCGTCAGTGGTCTCCTCCGCCGGTGTCACATACGTGGTGGCAACACTCCCCGGTTCGACCTCAAAAATCGAGACCGCCCTCCTTCTCAATGCCGCGGGGGTGGCGAGCAACCCGGCCAGCCACCAGGACGCCTTGTCGGCACCCATGCTGCTTGGCAGTTCCGGAGGCAACAACAACGATTTCGATGAAAAAGGTAATGCCATCGTCGACTGCTGCAGCGGCACACTCGGCGCTCTCGTTCAGGATGTTGGCGGCCGCCAGTACCTGCTGAGCAACAACCACGTCCTCGCCCGCAGCGATCGCGCCTCCGTCGGCGACACCATCGTGCAGCCCGGCCTCATCGATAACAACTGCACGCCTAACGGCGACGGCTCCGGGACGGTTCCCGTGGCCGCACTGACGGCATGGCTGCCCCTTCGTTCACCCCAGACCAACGTCGACGCAGCCATTGCCCAGGTCGCATCGCACACCGTCGATCCCGGCGGCAGCATCCTTGAACTCGGTCTCCGTCAACCCGACGGCTCTCTCGCTGCCGCCGCTCCAGGCATTTCGTCCACCAGCGGGAAAGGCGAAAACGCAACCCTTCAGTTGCGCGTTGCCAAAAGCGGCCGCACCACCGGTCTCACTTGCGGACGCATTACAGCGCTCGATCTTGATGTTGCTGTCGACTACTATCGCGATTGTGCTGAAACCAGGCCCTACCTCACCAAGACATTTACCAACCAGATCGCAGTCAGCGCCGACCGCTTCGGCGACGCAGGGGATTCCGGCGCCCTCCTCGTCGACACCGCCAACGCCGAGCCGATCGGATTATTTTTTGCAGGTGGCATCGATGCTTCCGGCGTAAGTCATGGCATCGCCAATCCCGCGCCTGATGTTCTCAACGCCTTGAACATGCAGATGCCGGGGATTAGCAGCTTTACGTATGTCGGTGCGGCCGACCACGAGGTGAGTTGCCTCAGCTACGGCGACAGCACCACCTCGGCGGCCCAGACACACCCCTTGTCCGAAGCCGAATCCTCACGCCAGCAGTCAGCGCTTGCCGCCGGTCGCGGATTGGTCAATCCATCCGCAGGCGTTCTCGGCATCGCGGCCGGAAAGAGCAGCGACCAGCCTGGCACCGCGGCGTTGATCGTATATGTCGATGAGAACCTCGCACCGGTCGTTCCCGCAGTTGTCGAAGGTGTGCGCACGATCGTGGTTCCCACCACTGCACGCTCTGTCGCGCTCGGCTCAGCGCCTTTCACGCCGACCGCGGCTGGCCTTCCCCCGCTCGGCGCTTCAGCAATTGCACCTGCCCAGGCAGCCAAACGCCAGATCGCGCACAAGCTGATGCAGCAGAACTCCGCATTCTTCGCCATCGGCATCGGCCAGAGCCTGGACAACCCTCGCGAATCCGCGCTCATCCTCTACGTCGACCGGAAACATATTCCCGCACGACTGCCATCGACAATGAACGGCATTCGCACGCGCTATGTCTTCATGGATCGGCTGCACGTCACGCGTTCCTACTCGGCGAGCTTCCCCACTCCGCGTCATTGCATGCCGCATACGGGTGCATCGACTGGAGACGACGGCCTATTCACGCCGCACGCGCTCAATTTGCCCTGACCGCGCGAAGGCACGTCCTTCTCGGCGCTGCGATGGCCAATACTCTTCGATCTCCGCCTGCCGCCGTTCGCCGCCAGCTCACCTTGACCGCAGCCTGAAGTCATACACCGCGCCAATTGTGAATCCATTGGGATTCAGATCGTGCGGCCCGAAGATCTCGTGCCAGAATTGGTAGTCGTAGGTGGCTCGTGCCGACAAGCTGTTCCACAAGCGCACATCCACCCCACCGCCAGGCTCAAAGACCACCCGCGTGTCGTGCGTGTAGGTCGCCCCCGGCGATGGAAAGTCTATGCTGCCGATTCCCAGCAGGTACTTGCCAAATGGACGGATTCGTTTGTTGTGCCGAAAGCGATAGATTGGACCGCCCAATGCGGTATCCATACGATGGCCGGGAATGTAAGAAGGGGTCCCCCATTGCACCGTGCGGCCCTCAAATTCAATTCCCAGCCCATTCAGCACCCGGGGCATGTGCGGAAGCCGCCAGTCAAACCACACGGTCAACCCGGTCTGGCGCGGATTTAAGTCTCCCCAGTCGTCTGAAAAATTCGATACGCCCGCGCCAACTGTGAATGATCGTTTGCCGCCCGCCTCAGCCGAATAGGTCACCTGCGCGCGGCACGGAAGCGCCACACCTAAAAAGAACAAAGCCAGAAGCGGCAATACCATTAACTTCCATCGCATGTCGTTTCTCCCTTTTCGGAATCTCAACTCTCCCGGACAGTGACTGCAACCGGGAACACATTCGACAATTTTTTCGGCTTGGCAAATCATGCTCGGGACAGGGCCGCACGTCATCTCCGCACGCGCCTGGGCGTGGCAGTGCTAGTGAAGCAGATCGCCCGCCTCATCGTTAACAGCGGATAGAAATGAGCGTAGCATCTCGGCTCTTGATTGAGCCATCGGCTTTGACCGTTGTAGACGTGTCTGGTTCGCCAAATGGTCAACCGCATTGTTCAACACAGGCAAAATTGCGCTGAAGCTTGGGTAACGCGTGTCACGCCCCACCTTCACAACTGCGCGAAGGATACCGACCGCACCCAGCTGTTCCAGAATGTCGGCATCTCGCAGCAACGTCCCTTCCACAGTTGTCGGTTCGTCCTTCGCCTGATGTGTCCGGATCGCTTCGGCGACCGCGTCCAGTTTCTCTACAGGAAAACCCCATCCCATCAAAAGCTCCCTGCTCCGGCGCATGGTATATGGAACGTGATCCCACCGGGAAAGTTGCTCTGGATCTTGAGGACGATGCCCTGAAAAAACTCCAAGGTCATGCATCCACGCCGCCGCAAACAGGACGTCGTCGTCGTAAACCATCTCCTCGCCGATTGTCCTGGCAAGTGCATAGAGCCTTGGTTGATGACCGAATTTATCTTCGGGCTGTGCCTCGATGCCTATATATTCGATTACCGATTCCCGCCAACTCCGTCCGGTCATGCAGCCTTCCCTGGCCAGCGCGGAGTGATGCGAATCAAATCCAGCCCTCCCGTATCCTGAATCGCGAACACTGGCGATGAAGCGGGGATAGCGACAATTCCGCGCGCAGGCAGATCCACGTCGGCGAAGCTCGGGCTCGACACGCGCCCGCTCCCCTCCGCGGCAAAAAGATATGCCAGGCCCGCCTTCGATTCATCTTCCCGGAGCAGGCTTGTGCTCGATCGGCTCACCTCCACCGGGATCCTCTCCACCGTGAAATAAGGACTGGCGACCAGGATCGTGCGGTCCTCCAATATCCTCGGCGCCACCTTGCCTGCCTTCGTCTTGAGCTGCGCAGCCTCAAGCGATTTCTCGATGTGCAATTCGCGCCCGCGTCCGTAGTCGTACATCCTGTACGTCAGGTCGCAATTCTGTTGCGTCTCCAGCAACACCGATCCCGGCCAGATAGCATGCACCGTACCCGCATCCACATAGACCATGTCACCAGCGCTCACAGGAAGCATCCTGAGACTCTGCTCCAGTGTCCCGCCCTCGATGCCGGCCTTCACCTCGTCCATGGTGACGCCCGCTTTCAACCCCGCCGCTACCTGTGCGCCTGCTTCGGCTGCCAGCACGTACCAGCATTCGGTCTTTCCACGCGGCTGCCCGTACTTCTGAGCCAGCCGATCGTCGGGATGCACCTGCACGCTCAACTTCTCCCGAGCAAAAATCACCTTGATCAAAAGCGGGGAATCTCCCGACGGGGCATCTTCGCCCAGCATCGCCTGCGGCATCTCCTTGAAGATCTCGCCTAGCGTCTTGCCGGAATGCGGACCCGTCGCCGCTGAGCAATCATCCCCCGTGAGCCACACCTCGCCGATCGGCTCGTCCTTCGCTACCTGGTCATACCAGGGGCGCAGGTCCTTCGATCCCCACACACGGCCGACAAATCGTGGCTCAACACGAAACGGAACCATATCGGCAAATATCGCGCGGTGGGTTGATGCCATGATGTTAGTTGATTCCCCTTATGAAATTTCGTGTTACATCAACCCTGCACGGTGCCGGCAAGCCTGATGCGGATTCTATCGTAAACCTTCCGCCGTTGCGCCCTTGCAAACACCGTGCGAAGAACACCCGCTTTCCAACGACAACAGTGAACAGCAGAACCCACCACGCGAGCGGTGATCCTGAAATTCACGTTCCTGCAACATCGCAATTCGACTGGAAAGCACAGAAGCCACAAGCTATCCTCGCTGCATGATCCTCACACCGATAGCCGACAACATGTTCCATCTTCCCATTCCGATCATCGAGAAGCTGCTGCGTCCGGTCATCGTTTACCTCGTTCTCGTTCTGCTCCTGCGCCTCTTCGGTAAGCGCGAGCTCGCGCAGTTGAATCCCTTCGACCTCGTCGTCCTGCTCTCGCTCTCCAACACCGTGCAGAACGCCATCATCGGCGATGACAACTCCGTCACCGGCGGTGTGATCGGCGCCTTCAGCCTGCTTGCCATCAACTACCTGGTGGTCCGCTTGCTCTTCCGGTCCCCACGTCTCACCCGGATACTTGAGGGCCGCCCCGTCGTCCTCATCCGGGAAGGCCAGATCGATCTCAAGGCTCTGAAGCGCGAAGCGCTCACCCAGGAAGAACTGATCGAAGTCATCCATCGCCAGGGCTTCGAACACATCCACGAAGTGCATCGCTGCGATCTCGAACCCAACGGCTCTTTTTACGTTGAAGCCAGAGACCCCTCCATCGCTGACAAGCGTCACGTTGAGTTGCAGGCGAACCACAAAGAGCTGCTCGCGCGCCTTGATGCGCTCAGCCAGGAACTCGCCGCTCTGCGCTCTCGGCCAGCCACGACTTAGCCACCCGCTCAGGCTCGCGATTCGCCTCGGACCGCGTCTTACAAGTAAACTTCACGAAGGCAGGAGCCCTCATTGATGTATTCCCTCACCCGCTGCCGTTCCTGCTTCGTTCTGGTCCCGGTAGCCTTGGGTCTCGCCGCATTTGCGGGCGCGCAGTCACTCGAAAACCGTCCTTCCGTAACGAATCCTGAACCGGCCAAGCCCGTCACCGCCGAGCCCATTCTTGCCAGGGGTACAAGCCTCCAGGTCGAAATAACCCGTCATTATCCGGTCAAAGTCGGTGAGCCGATCGAGGGGCGCCTGATGCACCCGATCTACGCTGACGGAAAACTCGTTGTTCCTCAGAACACCGCGCTTCAGGGCCGCGTCATTGCCCTCGAGGCAGACACCAAGACCCGCTGGCACGGCCGCCTTCGCGGGGACTTCACGCCTTTCCACACCGTCCAGGTGCAATTCGACAAACTCGAACTACCTTCGGGGGCCGTCCCCATCGCAGCTACACCGGCGGCCAACGGCGCACCCGTGCTCAAGATCAGCGCACCCGGCATCTCACCGAAGCGATCCTTCATCGCGCGCCGATGGGCGGATGCCAAGGCCAACATGCGCGACCGCATTGCCTACTTCACCGCGCCCGGCAAAACCGACCGCGCACTTCAGTTGCTCTATCACCAGCTCCCATATCACCCAGAGCGCATCGACGCGTACACCGCGTGGTCCTTCGAACTCGCAGAGCCCGTCGACCTCCCGCAAGATACGGCCGCACTTGCCGCCCCCGCTCCCACGGCTTCCAGTTCCGGCAAGTCTGAAATCTGGGCCGTCAACGCCACCCTCTCGCACGATCTGACCTCAGCTACGGCGAAGCCCGGCGATGTCGTTGAAGCCCTCGTGGTCGAGCCCGTCTACGACAAAGACAAGCAACTCGTGGTTCCACAGGGTTCGAAGCTCATCGGCAAGGTTGCAGTAGCCAAGGCCGCCCGGTCCTTCAGTCGCAATGGAAAACTCCGCTTCACCTTCCAGCAGGTCCAGTTCCCAGAAGGCTATAACCGCGAAGTGGAAGGCGCGCTTGCCGGGGCCGCCACCGAGAAAACGCAGAATCTTTCGCTCGACGCCGAAGGCACTATCACCCCGCGCAACAAGTCCAGCGTTATCGCTCCCCTGCTGCTGACCATGCTTGCCGGACGTGCCCTCGACAACGACGGCAACCTCACCCTTCAGACCGGCGTCGCCTCCAACGGATTCGGAATGATCGGCCGCATTGTCGGCATAGCGCTGGGAAACCGCAACATTGCGGCGGGCCTCGGTTATTACGCGGCCGCTCTCTCCATCTACGACAATTTCCTGCGCTCCGGAAGCGACGTAGTCTTCCCCCGCAACACGCGCATCGAAATCGAAACCACGCCGCTGCGCGCTCCGGTCATCAAGCCCGAGGGGCAATAACCCGAGCTTCCTCGATCTGCTCTTCGATCACGCGTTTTAGATTGGCCGGCGAATACGTTGGCGCCTTGATGAACTTTCCGTCATCGCGCTTGTGCACTTTCAAAATCGTTCGCCAATTTCCGCCGTGGGCACCGGCATCCCCGGGATGAACCAGTTCCTCACCGGAGCCGCGCACCAGCACTGCATCGCACGCACTGCAATGCGGCCACGCCTTGCTCATGTTGCTGCGCTGCACTTCCTCCCACGCACTTTGCGCCTTCACGCCCGCAGCGTTCAACGCGCCGTACGTCACCACCAGCTGATCGATACACCCATCCACATATTCCGTAAAGTCCGGCGATCCGTTGGCGTCAACTACCACGCTGATATCGTCGATTACCGTCGCTTTCGCACCATCTGGTTCAGCCATCGTAACCGTGCATCCGCAAGCCCTCACAAACTCGAGCGCCTCTTCAAACACCAGCCGCGCCCGCAAGAGGCGCGTCCCTTCGTCCGGCAACTCCGGCGCATCTTTCACTTCCTGCGCGAACTGTCTCATCAATGTAACGATATCTTCCTGAGGCCGATAATCCTTTTCCGTCATTTCATCCTCAATTCAATGCGTACATCTAATAATTTTCAGCGATCCGAGCCAGCCGCACGAGCAACTCTAGCTGAACCGCAATACTCGGACAACGAGCGTCTCAGATACATTCGCCCAGCCACCACCCCCCAACGGCAAAACTTGATGCGGTCGGTTCCAGCAAGGATGGCGCCGAAGGCGCGGCTGCCTTAATGGCAAATTACTCCCACTCGATCGTTCCTGGCGGTTTCGACGTGATGTCGTAAACCACGCGATTGATGCCACGCACTTCGTTCACGATGCGGCTTGAAATTCGTTTCAGCACCTCGTGCGGCAGCGGAGTCCAATCCGCCGTCATGCCATCTTCCGAGTGCACGGCGCGCACCGCGCACGTATAAGCATAGGTGCGCTGGTCGCCCATCACGCCGACGCTCATTACCGGCAGCAGCACCGCAAAGCTCTGCCAGATGCGCGAATAAAGCCCCGCCGCCTTGATCTCGCTGACCACGATCTCGTCGGCCTCCTGCAGCAGCGCCACACGGTCCGCCGTTACCTCGCCCAGGATGCGCACGGCAAGCCCCGGCCCCGGAAAAGGCTGCCGTCCCAGAATATCTTCCGGCATCCCCATATCGCGTCCGATCCGCCGCACCTCATCCTTGAACAAATCCCGCAGTGGTTCAATCAATTTCAGCTTCATCCCAATCGGCAACCCGCCCACATTGTGATGGCTCTTAATCGTCTGGCTCGGCCCCTTCACGCTGCTCGACTCAATCACGTCGGGATAGAGCGTGCCCTGCACCAGCCAGTCCACGCCGCCTGACTTCTGAGCGATGCGGTTCGCCTCATCGTCAAACACCGCGATAAACTCCGCGCCGATCCGCTTGCGCTTGGTCTCGGGATCGGTCACGCCGGCAAGCTGCTTCAAAAACCGCTCGCTCGCATCCACGGCAACGACGTTCAGCCCCAGCTTGTCGCGCATATTCTTCTGCACTGTCTCAAATTCGTTTTTGCGCAGCACCCCGTTATTCACAAAGATGCACGTCAACTGACTCCCAATCGCCTTGTGTACCAGCATCGCCGCAACCGACGAATCCACGCCGCCCGAGAGTCCGCAGATCACGTGCGCCTTACCCACCTTCTCCCGAATCCCGGCAACGGTCGTCTCAATAAAGTGCGTCGGTGTCCAATCGCCCTTCGCCCCGCAAATATCGAAAACAAAATTCCTGATCAGTTGCGGACCCAGCGGCGTGTGGTGCACCTCGGGATGAAATTGCACCGCCCACATCCGCCTCTCTTCGTTTGCGATGGCCGCCAGCGCATTCGACGTAACCGCCGTCCGCCGGAACCCCGGAGGCAACTCAAGCGCCTCATCGCCGTGGCTCATCCACACCTGGATCGCCGCCGGCAGTCCCGCGAACAGCGGGGTTGAGCTGTCTTCGAGCGCCACCTCGGCGTGCCCGTATTCGCGCTTCGGAGCCGTGCGCACCTTGCCCCCCAGATGATGCACGATAAAGTGCAGCCCGTAGCAAATGCCCAGCGTCGGCAGATTCATATCCAGCAGTTTGGGGTCGGCGTTCGGCGCATCCGCGTCATAGACAGACGACGGGCCGCCCGACAGAATAATCCCGATCGGCTTATAGGCCTCAACTTCGGCCACGGGAACGGTGCAAGGCAGTACGACCGAAAAAACGTTCAACTCGCGAATACGCCGCGCGATGAGCTGCGTATACTGCGAGCCGAAATCAAGAATAACGATGGTTTGGGTGTCCACTGTCCAGTGTGGCAGGGCGACGGGCGGCCTGTAAAGAACCAGCAGCGCCGCACCCGCCGAGCCTTACTTCCCTGAGCTTCCCTCGCCCTTGTACACGACGCCGGCTTTCATCACGAACTTCACGTCCTGAAGCACGCGCACATCCTCCATCGGATTCTTTTCGACCGCGATGATGTCTGCCCACTTGCCCGGCTCCAGTGTTCCGGTCTTAGACGTCCAGCCCATCAAATCTGCCGCGTTCACCGTCGCCGATTGCAACGCCGCCAGCGGAGACATACCGAGCTGGTTTACATAAACGTCCAGTTCGTGCGCGTTCAGCCCGTGCGGATAAACCGCCGCATCCGTTCCCAGCGCGATCTTCACGCCGGCCTGCATCGCGCGCTTGATATTCTGCTTCGCCACCGCGCTCACATCCACCATCTTCTGGTGGTACAAAGCCGGCAGATTCCCCTTCTCTACGATCCAGTCTTCCAGGTAGAGTGTCGGCACCAGGTAGGTTCCGCGCTTCTTCATCTCCGCAATGGCCGCATCGTCGATATAACTTCCATGCTCGATAGAATCCACGCCGGCCTCGGTCGCCCACAGAATTCCCTGTGCGCCATGCGCGTGTGCCGCCACCTTCCGCCCCAGCCGGTGCGCGTCAGCGACGATCGCCTGCATCTCTTCCAGCGTGTACTGCGAAGCCTGCGGATCGTCGCCCTTCGACAGCACGCCGCCCGTCGCGCAGATCTTGATCAGGTCCGCACCATATTTAATGTTCTGCCGCACCTTCTGTTGAACTGCCGCGATACCATCAGCCACTCCGTCGCCCACCTGGTGATACTGCGCGGGCAGAAGGTTGTCATCGCAGTGTCCGCCGGTAATTCCCATCGCAGGACCGCTCACCAGCATGTGCGGACCCGCCACCTGCCCGGCGTTGATCGCGTCGCGCAAATCAACATCGGTGTAATCGCTCGCCCCCACATTGCGAATCGAAGTAAATCCGGCCAACAACGTTGTGCGGGCATTGACCACGCCGTTGATTGCCTCTTTCGCATCCGTAGATGTCAGTTCGCGGTAAGGATCAAAATCGGTATTCATGGTCACGTGCGTATGCGCATCGATCAGCCCCGGCATCACGGTCATGCCGCCGAGATCCACTACGTTATCGCCTGTCACAGCGGTCACTGAGGCTGTTGGTGCAATCGATTGAATAGTGTCTCCCACCACCACGATCGTTTGCGCATCCGCAAGCTTGCCTGTCTTTACATCGAGCACATGGCCGGCGCGCACCAGGGTCCGCTTTGGCGCTGGCTTCTGTTCTTGCTGACCCGTTGCCGCCGTTGAAAACGCTGCGCCAGCCAGCGCGAGGCACAAAGATACCGCAAGCTTCCTGTTCAGAATCATCCTGTCTTCTCCATTTCGGGGAACCGTGAGCGGAGTGTAGCAAACGCACTCAACCCCGGGTCGAGTTTTCTTGGAAAGCCTATGGACCACCACCGGGCCGCCCGGCGCCCTGGTCTGATAATCTTCTGTGCGACGCAGCGGCGCTCGATCCTGCTGCTCTTCTTCAGGCCTCCTCTTCACCACCCAGTACCGGACGAGCGCGGCCTGGCAATTCCACAATCCAGAGGAGAAATCATGAAGCTCTTTCAACTCATTCCGGTTTTCCTGATTGTTACCGGAATGGCAGTTGCCCAATCTCCCGCCGCCGCCGCACCCCCCAGTGACGACTCCAAGCCGACTCCGCCACCCGCAGCCAAAAGCTTCGATCTCTCAGCCATCGACAAATCCGCCGACCCCTGCGAGGACTTTTATCAATACGCATGCGGCAACTGGGTCAAGGAGAATCCCATTCCTGGCGATCAGATCCGCTGGGCACGATCTTTCTCGCTGCTCGGTGAGCGCAACCGTTACCTGCTCTGGCAGGAACTCGACGTTGCTTCGAAGGATCCTAAATCGCCGCTCCAGAAAAAGTACGGCGACTACTATGCCGCCTGCATGAACACCACACTGATAGAGCAAAAAGGACTGGAGCCAATCAAACCCGCTCTCGATCACATCGCCGCGCTCAATGACACGAAAGATCTCGCGACGTTGATCGGTGGTCTTGCCGAGCGCGGCGATCCCGCCCCGCTCTTCCGCTTTGGTGTCCAGATCGATGAGAAAGACGCTTCAAAACAGATAGCCAGCGTCGGTCAAGGTGGACTCTCGCTCCCTGATCGCGACTACTACATCTCCGATGCCAAGCGATTCCAGACCATCCGCCAGCAATACCGCGAGCATGTGACCAAGATGTTCACCCTCGCCG
Organism: uncultured Acidobacteriaceae bacterium; assembly: GCA_963769345.1. Classification (GTDB taxonomy): domain Bacteria; phylum Acidobacteriota; class Terriglobia; order Terriglobales; family Acidobacteriaceae; genus Telmatobacter. The sequence continues at coordinate 1,846,528 of CAVYLL010000008.1, read as the reverse complement.
GCGACTCGCCTGAGGATGCTGCCAAAGAGGCAGATGCGGTCATTAAGATCGAGACTGCTCTCGCCAAGGCCTCTACCAGCCGCACAGCTCTGCGCGATCCGGAAAACCGATACCACATCTACACTGTCGCCGACTTCCAGAAGCTCGCGCCCGACTTCGACTTCGGGGTGTATTTCAAAGACGTCCAGGTGCGCCCCTTTGACTCGCTCAACGTCGCCACTCCCGACTTCTTCAAGGCGCTGAACGACCTGGTCGCCTCCGAACCAGTCGGCGCCTGGAAGGCATACCTGCGTTGGCACACGATCCACGCCTCGGCCGCCAACCTTCCCAAGGCCTACTACGACGAAAACTTCGAGTTCTTCGGAAAAACGCTCGCCGGCCAGAAGGAACCGACGCCCCGGTGGAAGCAGTGCACCTCCGAAACCGATCGCGCCCTGGGCGAAGCCGTCGGCCAGGACTGGGTAAAGGAGCACTTCCCGCCCAAAGCCAAGGCCAGCATGGACCAGCTCGTCGCCGCGCTTGAAAAAGCTCTCGCCGCCGACATCGAGACCTTGCCTTGGATGACCGACGACACCAAGAAGGCTGCGGAAGCGAAGTTGGCCCTCTATCGCAACAAGATCGGCTATCCCGAAAAATGGCGGGACTACAGCGCAATGGTCGTCAAACGCGACGATCCCATTGGCAATGCGCATCGTAGCGCCGTTTTTGAGCGTAACTACAACCTGAACAAGCTGGACAAGCCCGTTGATGAGAAGGAGTGGGGCATGACGCCGCCGACGGTGAACGCCTACTACAATCCGTCGATGAACGATATCAACTTCCCCGCCGGCATCCTGCAGCCCCCTTTCTTCGATCCGGACATCGACCCGGCCGTCAACTTCGGCGGTATCGGCGTGGTCATCGGCCACGAAATGACTCATGGATTTGACGACGAAGGTTCGAAGTACGATGGCCACGGCAACCTGCGGGAATGGCAGACCGCCGAGGACCGCAAGAAGTTCGTCGAGCGCACTGACTGCGAAGTAAGCGAGTACGGCGGCTTTGAAGCGGCTCCGGCTCACGGCGACGTACCCCAGGCCAAGCTCAATGGAAAGCTGACCCTGGGCGAAAACACTGCCGATAATGGCGGCCTGCGGATCGCCTACATGGCGTTGCTGGATGTCCTGGCCCAGGAGGGAAAATCCATCAACGACAAGATTGACGGCTACACCGAGGAACAGCGGTACTTTCTCGGCTTTGCCCAGGTCTGGTGCCAGAACCAGACCGAGCAATCAGCTCGCCAATCGGCCATGGTCGACCCTCACTCGCCAGGCCGCTGGCGCGTCAACGGGACGGTCCAGAACTTCGACCAGTTCGGCAAGGCATTCGGTTGCCACAAAGGCCAGCCAATGTACCCCGAGAACTCCTGCCGCGTCTGGTAGCCACCCAATCCGCCGGAACCGCGGCCAGTTCGGCGCGGCTCCGACGGTTCAGCCCACCTTCGCACTCCCCGTCCTGCGCTCTTGCCGCTTCCCGTTGAACACGGTGACGTTGCGCTTATTTCTGCGTCCAATCCGCATCGGTAATCCGAACCTGATTGGCACGAGGGCAACATGCTTTCTCACGCCGCGTTACCCCGCAATCTGCCCGCAACAAACACCTTGTTTGGGGCTATCTTGCGCCGAAACTAGGCATAACAAGCCCTCGCCTTTTACAATGCATCAGGGACCCATCCCAAACCCAGCTCTGCTGCGGAATCAGCACACTTGGCGGCTCTCGCCTGACCAGGATGAAGGAATCGCATGAAGTTCAGGAAATTCGGCAAGGCTCTTCTGATGACCGCCATCTCGGGTGGCGTGGTCCTCGGCATCTCGTCTTGCGTACAAAGTTATTCGGTTGGCTATCTCTATGTGACAGGGACCCAGACCGCCTCAACCACGGGTGCGGGCATCATCAGCGGCTTCAAAATCGATCACAACACCGGCAAGCTCACGAACGTCAACGGGCTTCCCATCAGTTCCGGCGGAGCCAATCCTGGCCGCGCCGTCCTGCTGACGGGGGGAAGATTCCTCTATGTGCTCAACCAGGGCTCCAACGCCGATGGATCCCCCTGCGATCCCACACATGTCTGCTCCAACGCGAATATCACCCAGTTCTCGATCGGCGGCAATGGCGTTTTGGCTCCCCAGGGCACCTACTTCACCCAGGGAAATAACCCTTTCCGGCTGGTCGCCGACTCCCAGGGTGCGCACATTTTTGCGCTCGATCACGATGCCCCGGACGGCGCTGGTTGCTCGCTTGTCTTTGGTCCAGCGGTGACCACCTGCGGCGACATCACAGCTTTTGCGGTCGACTCAACGACCGGGCGCCTGAGCTACGTCCTCAACTCGCAAGTCACCTCGGCCAGCGGCTCGCCGCTTCCCTATTTCCCCGTCCCGGTGGACCCGATCGACTTTACGCTATCGTCAAACTTCTTCCTTACCCTCAGCGGAACGCCGGCAACCGGCGACTCCGTCTTCCCCTATGGCTACAACCAGGGGAACGGCCAGCTGACCATTAACCAGAACAGCCCGCAGCCGTTGGGCATGAGCCAGGCGACGGCCATCGTTGTGGCCGGCGGCGTCACCTATGTACTCGATAACGGCGTCAACACCAGTTCATCACTCGGGCAGATCTTCGCCTATACGCTGCAGTCGGGAGGGGCGCTTCAGGCAGAGCCCAATGGGTATACTCCCAACCTCGCGCCATACTCCTTTCCGAACTATGCGATCACGTCGAATAACGGCAAATGGCTTTACGTGCTGAACCACGGCGACAATTCAAACACAACCGTAGCGCAGAGCGGTATCGCGGCATTTATCATCACTACCCCGTACCAACTCACGCCAATTGCCGGGCAGCAGGGAGCTGTCAATAACACTCCCGGCACCGGTGCAGGTCCAATGTGCATTCTTGAGGACCCATCAAACCAGTTCATCTACACGGCCAGCTTCAACAGTTCTACGGTCAACGGCCTCACGATTGACCAAAACGCCGGCTTTCTCACTCCGTTAAGTCAGTCTACGAAGGCAAAAGACAGTTATGCCCTACCCGGCCCTGCGGCATGGTGTGTCGCCACCGGGCGTACAAGCTGACATCGTCGCGTCGTTGCTTTCGGGCGGGGACTCGCCTTCCAGGCCGTCTCCGCTACGAACGCAGAAGCTCTGCAGCGTGCAGGACGCGTGCTGATTTCCTGACGGGTGCACTTCCGGTTTTGGCGTCAGGCAATTCGATATAACGATTCGATGTTTCATGGTCACGAAGTTGGCTCCAACACGAAAGATGCGCATGAAGTTCAACAACCCGATTCAGCTGCTGGCTATATCCGCGGCGAGCCTGCTGGCAGCCTCCTTCCTTTCCGCCTGTGCCACGCTCACCGTGGATTTCGTCTATGTGAGCTCCGCCAAAGCGGCCGGCCCTAACAACTACGGAGAGATCAACGTATTCGAAATCAACTCCGAATCGGGCCGCATGCGTCAGATCACCACTTCGCCCTTTCCTTCCGGCGGGCGCAACCCCGTGGCCGAAGCCGTTTCGCCCGACGAGGCTGACCTCTACGTCGTCAATAGAGACGACAACACCATCGTTCAGTTCATCATCGGCAGCGACGGCAAGCTGTATGGACAGAACACCGTGAATACGCCCGGCATCTTCCCGCTGGGCGTGACCGTCTCAGGCAAATACCTCTACGTAGTCAACACCTTTCAGCCGCTGCCGACCTGCAATCCGGCATCGCCATGTTCGGGATCCGTTGCCGTGTTTCCCATCCTGACCGCCGCAGAGGCTGGCGCCCTCAAGCCCTCTCAACCTGCTAACACTCTGGGATCCCCAGTGGTGAACACCAGCATCAGCGCCAGCTACTGGCCCCTCCTGCTCGCAGGCACAAGTGCCTCGGACGTCTTCGTCCCCACCGCGATTACCACCGCAGCCTCAGGCGCTTATCTCTACGTTACCGGCTACGATTCCGCCACTAACCTCGGCTATGTCTTCGGATTTACGGCCAACGCTGACGGAACGCTCACTGCGCTCTCCGGCTCCCCATTGCCGGTCGGCATACGTCCCAGCGCGCGTCGCAAGCGACTCAAATGGCGCTTATCTCTACGTCACCGATTCAGTGCAGGACCTGGTTTACAGTTTCCAGATCAATGGCGGCGCGTTGGCGCCTTCGAGCAGCAACCCGTCTCCGACCGGCAGCCAACCGACCGCTATCGTGCTGGACGCGACATCCAAATATGCCATGATCACAAACGGGCAAGACTCCAACGTTGGCGTCTACTCCATCAGTTCAGGAAATCTGAGCCGGCTGGGCACGTACACAACGGGAACGCAGCCCGTTGCCATCGGTATCGACCCTTCTCTGAACCAGTACGTATTTACCGCAAATTTTCTCGGCAACAACGTTTCAGGATTTCAGTTGAACCTCACCGATGGTTCGCTCCTGAATTCGCAGTTTTCACCCTCGGCGTCCAATGCCAATCCAACGGCGGTCGCGGCGGTTACGCATGGCAGTACCAAGAATTAGCTCTGCAGCCCCCGGCAAAGCGGCCGGTGTGGTTCGCAGAAGCAGCAATCCGGCTTTGAAGCCGCGCATGACAGCAGCATCCCTTTCAACCCTTTTACAATGGCTGAAAGGAACCTCAACCAGCACTCTCTGGGCTAAACATTGACGGCCCGTGACGAAGGAAGCGCATGAAGTTCAGCAAATTGAGACAGCTCATGCTGGTCTCTGCCATCGGCCTCGTTGTGGCCACGCTCTTTTCCGGTTGCTCGCTTGTGACGATCGACTATCTTTTCGTCTCCACGTCCGCAAGCCAGATCGGAAAAAACCCCAGCGCCTGTCCTGCCGGTGAGATCGAAACCTACGCCATCGATTCGCAATCCGGCGCCGTTCGTTCCGGTGCTGCGCCGGTCTGCTCCGGTGGCACCACGCCAGTGGCCCTCGCCATCTCACCCGGCGAAACCAACCTCTACGTCGCCAACCAGGTGGACATGAACATCGTCCATTTTGCCGTCGCCAGCAATGGCGTTCTGACGAAGAAGGATAGCGTCACGCTCTCCACGGCGCCCGTCGCCATGGCCGTCAGCTCGGATGGCAATACCCTTTACGTGGTCTCCGGAACCACCTCGGCAACGCTCTCGGCCTACACCCTTTCCTCGGGTGCTTTGGGTTCCGTCGCAAGCACCATCAACCTCACGATTCCTGGCTTCGAGTCCGATTCAGTCGTGCCCACCAACATCACCGTCATCAAAAGCGGCGCTGCCGTTTACGTCACCGCATTCGACCTGTCATCCTACAACCCAGGCGGCATCACCACCAGTACCGCAAGCCCCGGCTGGGTATTCGGATTCGCCACCGGCTCCGGTGGTGCGTTGACCCCGACTCCCGGAAGCCCCTATGGCGCAGGCGTCAAACCCACCGCTGTCGTGGCCGACCCTACCAATCGCTTCGTTTACGTTACCGACTTTGCGTCGAACCAGTTGATCGGCTACGGCATCTACAACGGCTATGCTCTCAGCTTCCTGCTCAATGGCCCCTACAAGAGCGGCGGCCAGCCTACCTCGATCGCCATCGATCCGCGCGGCAAGTTCATCTATGTTGCTAACTCGCTCGATTCGACCGTAGGCGCTTTCGTTATCGATCTGCCGACCGGTACACCGTCCGCCGCGGTGAACACCACTGGAAACCAAGCCAACGCCACCGATACACAACCGGTGTCCATCGGTGTCGATCCCGCGCTCGGCCGCTACGTTTACACGGCCAACTTCCTTGGCAACTCAATCTCTGGATTCAGGCTCGATCCGACTGCCGGAACGCTGAAACAGACCCAGGCCACCCCGTATCCCGTGGGCATCCACCCGACGGCGGTCGCTCTGGTGCCGCACGGCAACCACTCCACACAAACCGTAACGCCCTAGCGCACTGCTTTCGTCGAACCGAAGCCCAGCCAACTGGCTGGGCTTCTCTCTTTACAAATTATGCAGTAGCAGGAGGGCTGGCCAAGCGGCTGAGCATTCTCTTAGCGGCAAACCATGGACGAGCCTGATCGCTAACCCCTCACGCTCCAAAGAAAGACGGCAGTCCGCGTTCTCACGAACTGCCGTCGAGATTGCCCTCAAGGCGCGATTGCTATCCGCGCGGAAATCGCGGATCGGTCTCGTTGCGTCCCGACAAAGCCGCGTCTTCAGCCGCAATTCTGCGCTGCCGCTCTTCCGCCGCAATATTACGCTCGCGGTTCTCTTCAACTATCCTGCGTTCCTGAGCATCGGCGACTGAACGACGATCACGTTCCTCCACCGCGAGGGCACGTTCCCGTTCATTCTCGTCAATGCTCCGTTCCCGATCCCGTTGTGCATAGACGGGCTCATCCACGCGCGTCCCAGAGTAAACGGGATCCACATTTCGCGCCTGTCGATCGTGATCCTTCTCCCTGGACGCGCTCTCTTCCCCGCTCGAAGCGATATCCTGACCGCCCGCCTCCTTCAGCACTCGTTTGGCCGTAGCAATCTCATCGGAGTAGTCGCAGTGAACCGAAACCAGGGTGCCGCCATTTTTCACCGCGCCTTCGAAACGCTTGGCTTCGTACTCGGGAATTCCCATTCCTACGAGCGCTCCCAGCAATCCTCCCACGGCACCCCCTGCTCCTGCCCCGGCAAGCGTGGCAACGATGGGACCCGCGGCAATCAGCGGTCCGACACCCGGAATTGCTAAAGCCCCGATACCGGCCAGCAAGCCCAGCGTGCCGCCAAGAATACCGCCCGTTGCAGCACCGGTCGTCGTTCCCTCCGGCGCCTTGGTGTGTTTCTCGTGGGCGAAAGCCCTGGTCGTTTCATTGTCTGGAAGTAGTGCGGAGATGTCGGAGTTAGAGAAGCCCGCGCTCAATAACCGATCGACCGCGCGGTCTGCCTGATCCTCCGTCGGAAAAATGCCAAAGACTGCCGTATTCTTATTTGCCATATTGATTCTCCTGAATCTAGTGCTGACTGGTCTAAGTTGGCGTGCATTCGCGTGCGCGAGACGTCGTGTCCAAGGCACTCAAGCCTTGGAACATAGCTTCTCTTCTCAACTATTGAGTCACGGTGAGTTGATCGACAATGTTGTCGCTCGAGACGACGCCCGCCACATCACTTTTGATTTTCTGTTTCTCGTCGTCTGATTTGACTGGACCTCTCAGCGTGACGGTACCGTTCTGCGCGATGATCTTGATGTTGTGTGCGTAAGTGGAAAGATCTTTATCCGCAACGATCGCCTTGCGTACCTTGGCCGTGAGTTCTCGGTCAGATGCAGTGTTCGATTGGCTCTGCGCGTTCTGATCCTGATTCTTGTTCTGAGCCGAATTATCGGGCTTCGTGTTCTGGTCCTGTGCAGTCGCTGCAACTCCGCCGATACTGAGCGATAGAACGGCTCCAGCGATCGCAACGAGATGCAAACTATTCAGTGAATTGGTCATAAATGCCCTCTGGGAACGAGAAACTCTGTCACGGGCACTGACGTTGCCTCGATCCAGAGCGGTTCCACTCGTGTGATGGGCATGCACCTTCAAGGGTTGGTTCGAAACTGGATTACTCTCGACTATCGCGCTCGCCCTTGAAGTATCTATCGCCACACATGCATCCACCCCCGCAGAATGCGCTGTGCTGGCTTTTCTATGAAGTGCAACGCCAGAATTGCGAGGGCAATCAGCAGCACGTAGCTGATCCACGGATCAAACCGCGCCAGCCCCAGTCGATTCAACACATGCGAATCGTGAATCATGTTCCACAGGTTGAAGTGGAGAAGATAGAGACAGTAGCTCGCTTCGCCAACAAACACCAGCGGTCGCACTCCCAGCATCTTCGACAAAGGGTTTATTCCCGCGAGCCCAAGAATAATGCAACCAAACAGTGGCATAAAAAGGCCGTCGTGCAAAAGCGGATATGGCAGCCTGTAAGCCTGTGTCAGAATCGCAAACGTCGCAGCAAATCCGAATAGCCCCAGGAACAACCGGCGCATTCCCATCCTCGGAACCATCTCGTCGAGATTGGCCAGCATTACGCCGAAGACGAAGCTTGCGAGGTGCGGAATCGGCGTGTATTTCAGCGCCTGCAGCCACTTCCCGTAGCTAAAGCGATCCACCTGCGCCAGTCCGTCAGGATTGAAAATGACATACAGTGTTCCCGGAATCAATCCGAGCACCCATACCAGGCCCATTTTCGCCAGGTGCGGTCCCGCTCTCTCCGGCTTCTTCCACCGCGCCATCCACGGAAAGAGTACGTAGTAGGACGACTCAGCAGACATTGTCCACGCAGGCGTATTCAGGAAGGTCGCAATCTCCGGAATCCATCCCTGCAGCAACAGCGGTGACAGCACCATCCCCGCCCAGAACATTCCTGGAGTGTGGTACCCCCACTCCAGAGGAATCATTTTGAACGCCAGGATAAGGCTCAGCAGATAGATCGGATAGAGCCGCGTGAACCGTGCCTCATAGAACCGCACGTTGCTCAGTTCACTCGCGCGCGCCTTGGCGTTGTAGTTATACCCCAGCACAAAGCCCGAGAGCAGGATGAAGAAGCTCACTGAGGCGTACCCGGCATTCACCACCGGTGCCAATGGGCCAAACCAGTTTGGATTGGAAAAATGAAAGAGAACAATGTTGATAGCCGCGAAACACCGCAGCCCGGTGAGTGCATCAAGCCGCGCTGGCTTCTTCATTTCCACTTGCTGTTTAGACGTCAAAGTGCCGCCAGCTGACGCAATTACCGAAGATTGTGAGCTGCCGTTAGGCCGTCACCAGCGAACCAACCTTCTCGCCCATCACCACGCGCCGGATATTCCCCGGCTGGTTCATGTTGAAAATGATCATCGGCAGGTTGTTGTCTTTGCAAAGGCTCACAGCGGTAAGGTCCATCACTTTCAGCCCCTGCCTGAGGATTTCCATGTACGTAATCTCGTCGTACTTCACCGCGTCCTTCACCAGCACAGGGTCAGCGCTGTATACGCCCTCGACCTTGGTACCTTTCAGCAGCACATCGGCCTTGATTTCCATCGCCCGCAGGCTCGCAGCCGTATCGGTCGAAAAAAATGGATTCCCGATGCCAGCCGCAAAGATCACCACGCGGCCCTTTTCCAGATGCCGCACCGCTCGGCGCCGGATATATGGCTCGGCTATCTGGTTCATGAACACTGCCGTCATCACCCGGCACTGCACGCCGCGCTGCTCAAGTGAATCTTGCAGCGCAATGGCGTTCATAACTGTCGACAACATGCCCATATTGTCGGCCGCGACCCGGTCCATCTCCTTCGCCTGCTGGGCCACCCCGCGAAAGAAATTGCCGCCACCGACGACGATCCCGATCTCCACACCCAACTTGTGCACATCGGCGATCTCCTCGGTGATGTCGGCAACCTTGCCGGCATCCAGTCCAAACCGGTTCGAACCCGCCAGGGCCTCTCCCGAAAGCTTGAGAATAATCCGCTTATACATGCTTTTTCGAGTATCGCATACGCGCCGGAGCCCCACGAACGCCGGTCCCAAACCGCCGAGAGCCGGTCCCGCGTTTTAGTTCAAATCCTTTAGTACGTGTATACCCGCGCGTCCCAAGCGCCCAGCTTGAGTGTCGCGCCGCCAGTCTCCGGCGTGCCCTGCACATTGGCCAGAACCAGCTTGCCCGCCGCCAACCCATCGGGAAGTGTGTAGTCCAAGGGCTTCTCTCCAAAGTTCAGTACCACCAGGATTCGCTGGTCCGGTTTTCCGGGCACGCTCAGCTTGCGCGTGTATGCAAACACCTGCGCGTTGTCCGGATCCAGATCGTTGTAGTCCCCATACACAAAAGCCAGGTGCCCATGATGAAGCGCAATCGCCTCCTGCGTATAGTGCAAGATGGACTCCGGATCGGACTCTTCTTTCGCGGCATTGATTTCCCGATAGTTCGGGTTCACGGCCAGCCAAGGCTGTGCTCCGGCCGTCGTGAATCCTGCGTTGGGTAAATCGCTCCATTGCATCGGAGTGCGCGAGTTATCGCGCCCAAAGCGCTGCGACTCGGAGATAAACTCCGCCTCAGTCATCTTTCCGCCGAGCACCCTTTCCTCGTACGCATTCTTCACTTCGATATCGTTGAATTGGTCCAGCCGCGTGAACGGGTAATTCGTCATTCCCAGCTCGTCACCCTGATAGATGAACGGCGTTCCCCGCAGCGTCATCAGCATCGTCTCAATCAATTTGGCCGACCGTAGCCGGAACTCCGAAGTCGATGTATCGCCGAAGTTCGAAACCAGCCGCGGATTGTCGTGGTTCGACAGGAAGACCGTGTCCCAATCCGTCTTTCCCAGGGCTGTCGCATGATGATCGTAGATCGCTTTCAATTGCGGCAGCGTCCACTTCTTCTCCGAATAGAACTCGCCGCGATTGATGCGCACCGCGTCGAAGTTGAACACCATGTTCAGCTCGTGCCTCTGACTGTTAACGATCCGCGGCTCTTCTTCGAGCGTGATCCCGATCGCCTCGCCAACCGTCATCACGTCGTACTTCGACAGGACCTCGCGATTCATCTGCTGCAAATATTCGTCGCGATGCGGTCCGTTGGCCCACAGGCGCGGTGGATCTTTTAACTGCTCGGGCGTCAGGTCCGGCAATCCTGGCTGCTTCGAAATCAGCGGAATCACATCCATCCGGAATCCGTCTACACCCCTGTCCAGCCAGAACTTCATCAGCGCAAACACATCCTCGCGCACCTTGGGATTGTCCCAGTTCAGATCCGGCTGCTTCACCGCGAAATAGTGCAGATAGAACTGTTTCGTTGTCTCGTCCCACTGCCACGCCGACCCCGAAAAGAAACTTGGATAATTATTTGGTGGCAGCGGATGCGCCGGATCGGCCGGGTTCGGCTTGCCGTCGCGCCAGAAATAATAATCGCGATAGGGATTGTCCTTCGACGACCGCGACTCTACAAACCAGCGATGCTCGTCCGACGAATGATTCACCACCAGGTCAACGATCAGCCGCATGTGACGCGCCTTGATCCCCGCCAGCATGCGATCGAAGTCCGCCATGGTACCGAACTCCTTCATCACCTTGCGATAATCGCGAATGTCGTACCCGTTATCCGCATTTGGCGAGTCGTAATGCGGCGACAGCCAGATCACGTTCACACCCAGCTTTTGCAGGTAATCAAGATGCTGCGTAATCCCGTTCAGATCACCGATCCCGTCCCCGTTCGAATCCTGAAAACTCCGGGGATAAACCTGGTACACCACGGCTTCCTTCCACCACATCGGCTCGTATCCGTTCACCAATGCTGCGGAATGCTGTCGGCCTTGCTCGGTTTTGGCAGCGCTTGTAGCCTGCTGCGCCAAGGTTTGGTCAATTGAAATCGCGGCGAAGACAAACCCAAGTGCAAGTAAAACAGTTGTTCTTTTCACGGGCCAAATCATATCGCACTCGGCTCTTATCCGCTCGGTTACCCGCCACCAGTGCTCGTTCCGCCCTTCATCGCCGTAACCCGCACTTGTGTCCGGACTTAGAACAGAACACAGTAACTTCAACAGTTCCTGTATCAAGCTCGTAACTTGACAGTCGCGATTCCCTGGTTTACTTTGCAGTGTAAAGTGAGTCCGATGAGCTTTCCGATCCATCCACTCGACAAGGCGCTCGGCGATATCACCAGCATCCGCCGCCAGGTGGCGCGCACCACTGAATTCCGCGGCTACGGCGCTGCCACGCTCGCTGCCACCGGTGCCTTCGCGATTCTCGCCTCAATCACGCAAGCCCTCGTTTTGCCCAATCCCGCCAACAATATTGGCAACTACTTGCGCATCTGGATCACGACTGCCATTCTCTCCGCCGTCCTGATCGGCATGCAGACGCTCACCCGTACGCGACGCATCCACTCCGGCATGGCCGATGAAATGATCCTCATGGCCGTCGAGCAGTTCCTTCCCTCCGTCGGCGCGGGTGCCCTCATCTCTGTTGTCCTCGTCCGCTTCGTTCCGGGCTCCACATGGATGCTCCCCGGCCTGTGGCAAATTACCTTTAGTCTCGGCGTCTTCGCATCCTGCAGATTCCTCCCCAAGCCGATGACCGCTGCCGGTTGCTGGTATCTGCTCACTGGCCTCACCTGCATCGGCCTCGGCGACACGCGCGCCCTCACCCCCTGGACCATGGGCATCGCCTACGGCGGCGGCCAGTTGCTCGTTGCCGCGGTTCTCCTCTGGGGATCGAAGGAGGATCGCGATGAAATCTAAAACCTCAAGCGTCGAAGGCCGCTATGCCTACGAAGGCCTCGATCGTGTCATCCACGAACGCGCGCGCCTCAGCGTGCTTACCTCGCTCATCACCAATCCCAAAGGCCTCGCCTTCAACGATCTCAAGCAACTCTGCGCACTCACTGACGGCAATCTCAGCCGCCACCTCAGCGTTCTTGAGGATGCCAAAATGGTCGAAATCATGCGAGGCCATGATCGCAATCGCCCGCAAACCGTCTGCCGGATCACAGCTTCCGGACGCAAGCGCTACCTCGAATACCTCGCCACGCTGGAACAAGTCGTACGCGATGCCGCCGGCGGCGCCAAGCCAGACGCAGCCACCTCTACTTTGCTCCAGCACCTGGCTCCTTCGCGAACCTAAAATTTTTTGCCCGCTCACTTTGCAACGCAAAGTGCTCGTGGCTAAATCGAAAGCGAGTTGGATAAGAATTATGCTGAACGACTTTACAACGCAAAGCGAACCACAAACCGGTCTCCACGTAGCCATCATCATGGACGGCAACGGCCGCTGGGCCACTCAACGTGGTCTTCCGCGCGCAGCCGGGCACCGCGCCGGTGTCTCCGCAGTCCGCCGCGTTGTCGAGCACGCACCCCCACTCGGCGTCCGCGTTCTCACGCTCTACGCATTCTCATCCGATAACTGGGCGCGGCCGGCGGAGGAAGTACAAAGTATCTTCTGGATCATCCGCGTCTTTCTTCGCCTCGAGTGCGAGCGTCTCCGTCAGCAAGGCGCGCGTCTCGAGGTAGTCGGCCGACGCGATCGTATCCCCGCACCGCTGCTGCGCGAGATCGAACGCACCGAATCCGCTACCGCCGAAGGTCGCAGCCTTCACCTGCGTATTGCCCTCGACTACTCCGGCCGAACATCCATCGCGCAAGCTGCCGCGGAAGCATTTGCCGCGCTCCCCCCACACAGCGCAATCTCTGCGGATCACTTGCGCAACATTGTCACACATCAGCTCACCTCTGACTGCGGCAATGTCGACCTGCTCATCCGCACCGGCGGCGAACAGCGCCTTTCCGATTTCCTGCTCTGGGAATCCGCATACGCTGAACTCGTCTTCACTCATCGCATGTGGCCTGACTTCGATGAGACCGATCTCGCATCCGCCCTCTGCGACTTCAACCACCGCGAACGCCGCTTCGGCGCCATCCCCACAACTTCAGTCGAATCCGCGAATGCGTTCGGGGAAAATGCTCAATGATCGCTTCGGCTCAAACTTCACCCCGACTGACACGCAGTCTCCGCGTCAAATTCATCCTGCCCGCGCTCACTGAGGCAACCGATCCCTACTGGCGTCCCATCAAGTACTCGTTGTTCCCTCCACTGGGACTCGCAACGCTCGCCGCCTATCTCTCGCCTCACGACGACGCCATCATCGTTGACGAACACGTTCAGGCGCTCACGCTCACCGACGCCCCCGACCTCGTCATCATCCAGGTGTACATCACCAATGCCTGCCGCGCGTACAAAATTGCCGATCACTACCGCAGCATCGGCGCTTTCGTCTGCCTCGGCGGTCTCCACGTTACCTCTCTTCCTGCAGAAGCCGCTCGTCACGCCGACGCCATCTTTCTAGGCCCGGGCGACCAGACCTTTCCGCAATTCCTCAAAGACTTCCGCGCCGGCACGCCGCAGCCGGTCTACACATCAACATCTGGTCGCACACTCGAGCGCATTCCCCCGATTCGTCGCGATCTTATTCGCCGTGCTTCTTATCTAGTCCCCAATTCCATCGTCGTAACCCGCGGCTGCCCTCAGCACTGCGACTTCTGCTACAAGGATGCGTTCTTTCAGGGCGGTCGGAGTTTCTACACGCAGCGTGTCGACGAAGCGCTCGCGGAAATCGAACGCCTGCCCGGCCGCCATCTCTACTTCCTCGACGACCATCTCCTTGGAGACCGTCATTTCTCTGAAGCCCTCTTCTCCGGTATGAAAGGCATGCGCCGCCTGTTCCAGGGCGCGGCTACCGTCGACTCCATCCTCCGCGGAGACCTTATCGAGCGTGCGGCAGAAGCCGGACTGCGCAGTATCTTCGTTGGATTTGAAACCCTCACGCCCGACAACCTCCGCCGCAGCAACAAGCGCCAGAACCTCGGACGCGACTACAAAGCCGTCGCCGACCGCCTGCACTCGCTCGGCATCATGATCAATGGCAGCTTTGTCTTCGGCATGGATGATGATGGCGAATGACGTCTTCCGTCGCACCGTCGACTGGGCCATCGAACACGGCATTACCACCGCGACCTTCCACATCATGACGCCCTATCCCGGCACGCAACTCCACGCCCGCATGATGCGCGAAGACCGCATCGTCACGCGCGACTGGAACCTCTATGACACGCGCCACGTCGTTTACCGGCCTGCGAAGCTCTCACCCGAAGCTCTCAAGAGCGGATACGACTGGGCCTACCGCGAGTTCTATCGCTGGTCGGCTATCGCCCGCGCATCGCTGCACCACGGCACACTCAAACACCAGCTCAAGCACTTTTTCTACGCATCGGGATGGAAGAAGTTCGAGCCGCTCTGGGACATGCTGATCCGCGCCCGCCAACTCACACGGGTGACGCCACTTCTCGAAGCAGTCCTCTCGCGCGTCACCGGCGCAGAGCCGCGGCCTGACGCAAATCAGGCATCCAGCCCGTTCCCTATCATCTCGCCCAACGTTCCAACTTGATAGGAGACAATCCCCAAAAGCAACGAGGCCCGGAGCGTTTGCTCCGGGCCCTCGCCACTTGCATCCCCCCAGGGGATAGGTCCCTTCAAATTGCCGACTTACTCCGCAGCCACTTCCGCTGCCTTGGTCTGCGATACGGTCCAGTCGGGTGCGCCCACCTTGAAGCGCGCAAAGCGCCGCACGGTGATGTTCTCGCCCAGCTTGCCGACCTTCTGCGCAATCAGTTCCTTGATGCTGACAGCCTGGTCCTTGATGAACGGCTGCTCCAGCAGGCAAACTTCTTCGTAGAACTTCGCCATCTTGCCCTCGAGCATGCGCTCCACGATATTCGCAGGCTTGCCGCTCGCGGCTGCCTGAGCGCGATAAATATCCTTCTCGCGTTCCATATCCTCGGCGCTTACATCCTCAGGCCTGATATATCGGGGATCGCTCGCCGCGATATGCATCGCGATGTCCTTCAGCAATTCCTGAAAGTCATCGGTACGCGCCACAAAGTCGCTCTCGCAGTTCACTTCCACCATCACGCCGATCTTTCCGCCGGCATGGATGTACGTGCCTACCGCGCCCTCATTGGTCGTACGCGAGGCCTTCTTCTGCGCAGAGGCCATGCCGCGCTTGCGCAGCACCACGAATGCTTCCTCGATGTTTCCCTTGGTCTCCTGCAGGGCCTTCAGGCAGTCGCCCATCGGCGCGCCAGACTTCTCGCGGAGATCCTTCACCAACTTTGCATCTATCTTCTCTGCCACACTCATCTCGCTTCCTTCCCGTTTCCCCAATTCGAATTCCGTTGAAACTTTCGGCAGTCGGCTCGGCTATCACCTTTCGGAAGGCCAATACGCTTTGCCGGGTTGGCCGCACCGCAGGTGCTGCCAAAAGAAAAGCGTGGCAACCAGACGGCGAGGCCACGCTTGTCTCGGTCTGCTTAAAAACTTACAGGGCGCGTTCGACCACTTCTTCTTCGTCGATTGCCGCTTCAGCCGCCGGAGCCTTGCGAACTCCCGCGCCGAGGGCTGCGTCAAAATCGACGTCCTCTGCCGGAGCCGCGTCGGCTGCCACAGCAGCTTCACCTTCGGCTGCCGGGGCCTCTTCGGCCGCGAACGCCTTGTCGCCCACCAGATTCACACCTTCGGCCGCCGAATCGGCGATCTTCGAGGTGAACAGGCGAATCGCACGCAATGCGTCGTCGTTGCCCGGAATCACGTAGTCAACCACCGTCGGGTCGCAGTTGGTATCCACGACCGCAACCACCGGGATGCCCAGCTTCCGCGCTTCCTTCACCGCAATCGCCTCGTTGTTCGAGTCGACGATGAAGAGCGCATCGGGCAGGCGCTTCATATTCTTGATGCCGGCCAGATTGGCTTGGAGGTGCTTGCGCTCGCGCTCCAGGCGAATAACTTCTTTCTTGGTCAGCAGTTCGTAACGGCCGTCCGTGGCCATATCATCCAGTTCCTGAAGGCGCTTCACCGACTTCTGCACCGTCACCCAGTTGGTCAGCAGTCCGCCCAGCCAGCGCTGGTTGATGTACGGCATGCCCGCGCGGTTGGCTTCTTCAGCCACGGCGTCCTGTGCCTGGCGCTTGGTGCCGACGAAGAGAATCGTCTTGCCGCTCGCGCACAGCTCGGTGACAAACTTCGACGCATCCTTGAACAATTTCAGCGTCTTCTGCAGGTCGATGATGTAAATTCCGTTGCGCTCGCCAAAGATGTATTCCTTCATCTTGGGATTCCAGCGCTTCGTTTGATGCCCGAAGTGAACACCAGCTTCGAGCAGCTCCTTCATTGTGATCGTGGCCATTGGCCTCCTTCGTGGATTGCATCCGGGCTAACCTTCGTCTGGCCCGGATTGAAACCCGCTCTCGCGGGAGATTTAAAACCGAGTTCGAAGTTCATAGTTCTGAGTTCACAGCAGCTCTACATCGTCAACTGTGAACTAAGAACGACGAACTCTGAACTGCGCAAGCGCTAGCGCTTGCTGAACTGGAACCGCTTGCGTGCACCCTTCTGACCGTACTTCTTCCGTTCCTTCTGGCGAGCATCGCGAGTCATCAGGCCTTCAGCCTTGAGCAGCTTGCGCAACTCGGGGTTGAAGAGTACCAGGGCACGGGCCACGCCCATCTTCACCGCGTCAGCCTGCGAAGATACGCCGCCACTCGAAACCGTGGTAACGACGTCGAAGCTCGAGGCCAATTCTGCAACCACCAGGGTGCGCTTTGCCGCCACACGCTGCTGCTCAGTCACAAAGTACGTCTCGAAGGGCTTGCCGTTCACCTTCCACTCACCGGTGCCCGGACGCAGAAAAACGCGGGCAATCGCCGACTTGCGGCGCCCCGTCCCGTAATACTGAACCAGATCTGCCATTCTCTCTTGACTCTCTCCGCCGGGCTTATCTCAGCGCGGCCAAACCGTCTTAAAACCAAATCCGCGACAGCCTAAAAGCTGCGCGATGAAACTTCCAGAGCCACGGGCTGCTGGGCAAAATGAGGATGCTTGTCGCCGCGATATACCTTCAGTTTCGACCCCATCGCACGGCCAAGCTTGTTTTTCGGCAACATGCCCTTGATCGCCTCTTCCAGGATCTTCTCCGGCTTGCGGGCCAGCAGGCGCGTAAATTCCTCTTCGCGCAGTCCGCCGGGGAATCCCGTGTAACGGCGATAGACCTTGCTCTGGGCCTTGAGGCCGGTAAGGCGAATCTTCTCGGCGTTAATCACGATCACGTGGTCGCCCATGTCGATGTAGGGCACGTACTTCGGATTCAGCTTGCCGCTCAGAACATCGGCCGCCTTGGTCGCCAGGCGCCCCAGGGTCTGGCCGCTGGCGTCCACTACATACCACTTGCGGTCAATATCCTTGCCGCTCGGAACAAAGGTGCTCATCTCTCTCCTGCCTCTATCACTCAAAAACTACGGCGCAAAGCGCCTTTGCCCATGGCATCCGCGCATGGACTGGATTTCACCCACTTCCAAACAATCCTGTTCGGGTGAGGACTGCGGCGCTTGCCCCCTCAAAGGGCCCTGACTCTGCTGGACTTAGCTTGCTGTCCCAGCCGAAGGTGCCTGTTCCGGTCGAATCCAATTAAGGGGTTCAATCAGCCGGGTCCGGGCTAAACTGCATCTCCTCATCGACTTGACTCCGTCTCAGAGGGCCCACAACAGACCCCAGGCGCAACACCGCACAAGACCCTTAGGATAACCGAATCCCCAAGCAGAGTCAACGAAATGCGGCTTGGGGTAATGGGTCAATTTGAGTTCTGATACAAGTAGAGGCCGATAAAAAAGACGCCGGCGAGAAAATACAGCACAACATCCCACCAAAAGCGCTTAGGCTCTTTGGCGCGGTACACAAGACCGTGGTAGCGCTCTAATGTCTCCCCACTCAGCGTGAAGACCGCAGTTATGACCAATAAGACGATCCCAATCAGCAGAAATCTATGGCGCCGGTCAATAATGTATGAAAAAGAATCCATTCCGACCAGTCTCCTTTAGCCCCAAACTCCTCTTCCGCCCGGTGCCGGGTGCCCCATTTATGCAGTTTCATCGCATGAGTGGGATCGGCTCACTCAGTCCCCCGCTTTCAGCCCCAAGCTCCGCTTCATCGGATGAGCCTCTGTATTGAAGATGACCGAATCAAACTCCAGCGTCGACTCCGGCGCAAACAACAAATAGAGATACTTCAGCGTCTCGGCAAAGAAGAAGCTCTCCATCTCATCCTTCTTTTCCTTCGTCCGCACATCCTTCAGCGCTGCATATGCGTCATCCGTCCGGCAATACTTCACCAGCCCATCCAGATACGTCCGCCCCATCGCCAGGTACTTCGCATCGTGCGTGTAGTGGTAGAGGTAATAAGTCGACTCGATAATCTCGGGCCGAAGTTCGTAGTTGGGGCTCGTGATCGCCATCTTCGCGTAATCCAGCGTCTCCGGCTCAATGCCCGCCACGTTCCACATCTTGTAGCTTGAGTCCTGCAGTTCCGCCGCCCGGTGAACGTCGTCCCCGAGCGCCAGCACCGCCGGGTAAAACGCGTCGAGCGCACCATAATTTGTATGCGTCCGCTGCCCGCTATTCATATCCGCCTGCCCATACCAGAGCCCGTTGGGCCGGTCGTCGGCAAGGTATTTATCGATCGCCGCCAAACTCTCCTGCCACATCCGAGCGCAATCCTTGTCGCCAAAGAGAATCGAAGCCTTCAGCAGGTACTCGTAGTAGGAATCGATGCCACCCATAATTCCAGCTGTCGGGTCGGTCCACTTCCCGGTCTCCACATCGATCTCCGACCCCACCAGCCCGATCGCCGACCGCCTCTTGTACAACTCAACCAGCGCCCGCTTGGCCATGTCGTAGTAATTCTGTTTGCCGGTCAACCGCGCCAGCATCCCGTATTCCAGCAGCAGCGTTCCAATCTCAGCCGGATTGCTCTTTGTTCCGCGTACCGCGCCCGTGCGCAGATTGACGTACTCATACGGCATCCCAGTCGGCGAGTCGAACATGGGAGACATGCGCCGCCCCAGATCATCGGCCAGCTCCAGCAGCCGCTTGTCCCCCGTCATCTCGTAACAGGAGATCAGGCTCCCCAGCAGCCGAATCGTGATCTCGAAATCCTTGACGTAAATGTCCTGATCGAAATTCAGCTTCGTATCGATCAGCGCCCGCGCCTCATCGGCCTGCGGCTTCAGTCCCATCAGCGTCAGCGTGTCCAGCGCATCCACCGGCGTCATCAGCAGGCTGTGGCCCTCTCCATACCAGTCGAATGGCTTCTGACTCAGCGGTTTCAGAGCATCGTGTCCCCACGCGTATTTCTTGTACCCGTTCCACGCATGAAGCGTCTCGGCACGAACCCGCTCCGCCATCTCCGCCTTTTCCCCATCGTTCATCGGCTTTGCTGCTACAGGCGCACCTTTGCCCGGTGCAGCGCCCTGGGCATTCGCAATCCGCCCAAACAAGCCAGCCAACAGAAATACAACGAGCAGTCCGATCTTGAAAGATCGCATCGTCATCCTCTCAGACACCGCAAACATCATACGAAATGAAGCCCAACAAATCCCCCGTGTCATCCTTCTACGCGCGCATGCCCCCCGAGTCTTATGCCTTAGCCGTGTCATCCTGAGCGAACGGGGCCCCGAACGTTTCTCAGTTCGGGGGTGGTGAGCGAAGGATCTGCTTTCTTTTGCTGCACAATCCCCGAAAAATCCCTCACAAGCAAAAACCACCCGGAACCAGTTTCGGTTCCGGGTGGTTTAGCTGAAGGCTGATAGCTGATAGCTAAAAGCTGCTTTCTATGCCGCGCTCTCGCCCATCGACTTCACTCTGAATCGCTTCATCTGGATCGACAGTGTCCGCTCGATCTTGCGCAGATCGCCGCGCTCCGCCGGCCCTGCGAAAGTTGAAGCAACGCCCTTGGCCGATGCGCGCCCCGTCCGGCCCACGCGGTGAACAAAGTCTTCCGCCAGTTTCGGCATGTCGAAGTTGATCACGTGCGCCACATTCGCCACGTCGATGCCACGAGCGGCAACGTCTGTCGCAACCAGCACGCGGTGATGGCCCTCAGAGAAACTCCGCAGTGCCGAGTTCCGCTGCGACTGCGAACGGTCTCCGTGAATCTGTGTCGCCGACCAGCCGGAACGGCTGAGCCTGCGCGCCACGCGATCCGCGCCGTGCTTGGTGCGAACGAAAACCAGAAAGCTGCCATCCTCTGAATCCAGAAGATGCTCGAGCAGTTCCTGCTTCTTATCGGGAGCAACCTCAAACGTGCGCAGCTCCACATTCTCGGCCGGCTTCAACACCGAACCGATCTCGATGCGTACCGGGTTGTTGAGATATTTCCGCGCCACTTCCTTTACCGCGCCTTCCAGCGTGGCGGAGTAGCAGAGCGTCTGCCTCGACTGCGGCAGCGTTGTCGCAATGCGTGCGATCGCAGGCTGGAAGCCCATATCGAGCATCCGGTCCACTTCGTCCAGAACCAGCATCTGGATCTGGTCCATCCGCACCAGCTTGCGCTTTAGATAATCCTCAAGCCTGCCCGGCGTGGCCACGATCAACCGCGCACCGCGGCGAATGGCATCTAGCTGGGGGCGCTCCTGCATCCCGCCAACCACCAGTGCCACGGTCTGCTGCGAGCTGGTCCGAATGGCTTTGAAAGCCGCTTCCACCTGCATCGCCAACTCGCGCGTGGGCAGCAGAATCAGTGCCTGCGCAGCGTTCCGGTCCTGTGACTTTCTGCAGCATCTCCACGATCGGAATCAAAAAGCCCAGCGTCTTGCCGGTTCCGGTCTGCGCCGTCGCCAGCACATCGCGGCCTTCGAGAGCCGGAGGAATGCAGCCCGCCTGTACCGGCGTAGGGGTTACAAAATTGTTTGCGTTGAGCCGCGCCATCAGGGCGGCTGAAAGTGTGAACTGCGAAAACTGAGTCGTCAAAATATATTCATTTCCTGAGTTCCGGAGCCCGTCTTCCCTGGGGCCTGCAATCGGAACCCGAACTTGCAACCGCACACACGAATCCTGTTCACGTGCGCGCCTGCTCTTCAATTTATGCGTAAGGGAGAACCAAATACGTCCCTGGGACTGACCATCAGGCTTTCCAACTACCTCTCGGAATCTGATGGCCCGGACCTGCCGCACGCTACCTGTATCCGCCGGTTGGGCTCATTGCCGTCCGGCACCACACTCAACAAACTGCTGAAAGCACACTGCTCCAGCCGGAGGTGGTTACGCTGTAGGGGCTTGGGGGAAATCTGTGCCAGGCTGAATTGCCTTAATAAGAAGGGGCAAACCGCCGCTCACGTCCAAATCACTGAGCGCAAAGCCAGTATAGCACGGAACCACTTTCCCTCGCCCTCCCTGCTGCAGTCTGAGCCGCGTTCAGCATCACTGAATGTTTACTGATGAGGAATTGACGGTTAGGCGGTCACTCGACCGCAACGACACGAGAGATACGACGAGAAGCGAAACATCGGCCAGATTATTGACGTGAGTCGGAGTCGTGCGCCAGATCATTCCGGGTCAAGCGAAGATATTGGACCACGGCAATCTTGCCGGGACCGAGCGGAAGCGTCGTGATCGAGATTGCATCGCCAGATTTGATCACGAAAGGACTCAGATCGCCTGGAAGCGCAACAACAGGAGTGTCCTTCTTGCGAAGCCCCAGACCCAACCTCTGGAATTTGTTGGGGGGGTCGTCTATGGGATCGGAAAGAGCGGTGAAGGTGCAACGGATCTGATCCGTGCCCTGGATCGGTTCGACGCGCAGATCATATCCGAAGACTGCATTTGATTCGTCGTACTGACGGAAATAGTGAAATATATGTTCCGGCGTGCTCCTATCTGCCCAGGCGTTGGTTAACCTCGGGGTAAACGGAGCCGGCTCTAACATCGAAAGGTCAATCACTATGCCATTTGCTCTCAGTGCTTATATTTTCCCCTCCCACGGCACGCGCGGTCGATGGAACGGCGGAAACTATCTTGTAAAAGGGCGAATCAGCATAGCCCTGAGAATAACCGCAGAGCGGAATTGCGAGGGGGATGATCAGGAGAAAGCGATTGAGCATACCGCCTCCGAGCACTTCATTAGACGTAACAGAATGAAGTTTTCTTTCACCACCCGGAGCATCAAAAAGATTCTGGGCGTATTGTGCCCAAGCCGGAAGTTATGTTTTCATTAACAGTTCGCGCTGCTGTTGATCAACGAGTAATTTCCAGGTGCGGTCACTCACCCGGAACCGGCCAAATGGTGTGGTGATATCCCATCGATTGGAGCGGGAAAGCGTTTGAGCTTTCCCTCTTGACCAACGCCCTGAGTCTTAGTCCGGTTTCTTTTCTGACTCCGATCGAAAATCAAAACGCATTTCCCGCAACCCATTCTCGGTGATTCACGGATGTCGATGAACCAGACCAACCCGGAGGGCCGTGGCCTGCGGCTCCCGAGTCAATCTGCGTTCCCCCTGACCGTTACGGTTGGCCGTAGATTTCGGGGGCGGTTTTGGCCCAGCCGGCGTCGACGTAGCTCTCCTTTGCGTTGACGACGAAGAGGTTGGTCTGGACAGATTCGATGCAGGCTGCAGCGAGTTCGCCAGCGTGCTTCATATTGGCTTCGCCCTGTGCAGCAAAGAAGGCCTTGCCGTCTGCCATTCCTTTATCGACTTCGCCGAGCGTGCGCATGGGATTGATGATGACCCAGAGGCCGCCGTTGTTCTCGCCCCATTTGCTCTCGAACATGGCCCAGTGAGCGTCCGGGAATTTGGTAAAGCCGTCCACGTACATTTTGACAAGCTCGTTCCATTCTCCCTCGTGGCCGGCCTTGATGTGGAATGAGGTGAACTCCCAGTAACGCTGGTGGGGGACGTCGACGGCCGCGTGCAAGCTCATCTCGGGGTGGTAGACAAACGCCTGGCTGTCGTAGCGGGCGAGCAGCTCACCGTCGGCGAGATTGGCGGCGTCGAGGGCTGCGGAGTACTTGGCGTTGGCGTTCTGCGCTTCCTGGTCCTTGCCGTAGGCCTCGAAGGAGTCGTAGGCAAACATGAAAAGAGCGCGCGTCGGACCAGAGAGGGAGTCCATGGCGATGTAGTGGGTGGGCCACTTGGCATCGTTGGATGCCTTAATGAAGTTGGCTTCGGACTTGACGTGGATGGCGCCGGACTTGCCAGGCTTGAGGTACTCGCGTTGGATGACCAGGACATTGGGCGGCGCTCCTGGGCCAGAATCCTGGGCCGTGGCGAAGGCGGCGGATACGACGAAGAGACTCGACAGCGCAAGGGAAAGGATGTTGCGGTCTTTCATGTGGTAAGCCCTCCTGAGGCTAATGAGCGCGCGGACGACAGCACTACCGGCCTGGGGGACGAGCAGCGGAGAGTGAGGCGGATGCAGGTGCGCGGTTACAGGTTGGAGAGTGTGAACGATCCGGTTTATCGAACCCGGCAGTGCATTCTGCGGGAAGTGAACCCAGCGTCGCACAAGAGCCCACAGGGCGAGGAAAAACTAGCGACTGAGAATGGTGCTCCTGGAGACGTAGCGACATGGTCGGCGCGGGAGAGGTCAGTTGTCAACCTAAATAGGCGTGCGCTTGTTTTTGGTGGACACGCCGTTTTTGCCAGACAAAAGCTCGCGGATTAAAGTTCGCATCGAGCGAAATTCATACGACCTGGCCGCCGTCGTTGATGTCTCCCCTGGAAGGACCGCCAGCCGTGATCCATCGGCCTGGCCGAACAGAAATGTCCATCGCCATCGAGAGGAACTCTCGAAGACGGTAGCAAACTTCGTGCCGAGCAGAATGAAGTGGAAAGACTCGCTGAATTAATAGGCGGCATGTTGTCGTTGTGGGTGAATCGTGGTCGATCCGTCAGTTACCACTTGAGGAACGTCCGAGTGGCGGTAATACGACAGGGACTCTGAAAGAGACGATTTCTCTTCCGTCAGTTGATGCGCCTTCCTTGAGTTAATAGGCTAAATCACGCCAGAAAGTCGTTGAAGAGCTAGAATCAGGCGTCGAGAGTTCCTGCATTGAGTGACATTTCATTCGTGGTAAAGCGGCAGGAGGTAATGAAATGACAATCGGCCCAATCGACGACTCACAAAGAGCGGCCGCGAGAGTTGCGGGACTTGCTTACCTGATTACGTTCGCGACCGTGGTCTACGTCAATTTTGGTATCCACGACCGACTGATTGCCGGGGATAATGCCGCGGAAACTGCCCGAAATATCCTGGCGCACGAACAGCTCTTTCGCATCGGCATCGTTGGCGACCTAATTTACTGCGCAGGCATCGTAGTGCTTCTCACAGCGCTCTACGTGATTCTCAGGCCGATCAATAGGTACCTTGCCTTGCTTGCGGCATTCTGGAGGCTCGCATGGGTCTTGATGTGGCTTGTTATGACACTCCATCTCTTTGACGCTCTGCGGCTCCTCAGTAGCCCTGATTACTTGCGAGCGTTCGAGGCGGATCAATTGCAGGCCTTGGCGAGACTCCATCTCAGCACGCGTTTTGACTACTACTACGTCGGCTTGCTGTTTGGCGCATTAGCATCCACGGTCTGCGCCTACCTGTGGTTCAAGTCTCGCTATATCCCTCGAGCACTGGCTGCCTTCGGTCTGATCTCTTCCGCATTTTGCGTGGCGTGTACTTTGATCTTTTACATCTTCCCCAACTTCGACAAGCTCGTTAACCTGTGGTGGTTCGATACTCCGATGGGTATTTTTGATATCGCACTGAGTTTTTGGCTTCTATTCAAGGGACTAACTCCTTCTGTGGTCGCCGAAGCCCGAGCACAGGCCGATCTGTCAGTTACTCATCGCTGAATCCAGCAGCTACCGCTCTTCCAGCCGCGACACCACCTGCCGCACCAGCTTCTCCAGTTCCGGATTCGCAGGAGCACTCGCAGCATCCGGCGCAGGCAGCGGCTCCATCCGCGCGTCGGGGAACCCGAGCTTCCGCTTCAGCGCCAGGATCTCCTGGATCTTGTCATCGGGAATATGCGTCAGCGGCTTGCCTATCTGTTGCGCGATCACGCAGGTTTTGCAGTAGGACTCAAGAATCTCCGTCAGCCACTCGGCATGCGTCACGGTATCGCTCCAGCAGACCACTCCGTGATTCGCCAGCAGGATCGTGTTGTGGTTCTCCACAAACGGCAGCACCGTCTCCGCAAATGCATGCGTACCCGGCGTCTCGTAGCGTGCCAGTGCAGCCGGACCGATAAAAATCTCGTACTCCGAAATCAACCCGACCGGCGGCGCGCTTCCCGTAAGAGAAAAAGCAGTCGCGTACGGCGCATGACAATGCACCACGGCACGCGCCCGCGGATTGGCGCGATAGATCTCAAGGTGCAGCAACAGTTCGCTGGTGCGCAGTCGATCCCCGGCCACAATATTGCCGTCCATATCCGAAAGGCAAATGTCCGCCGGCTCCAGATCGCGCTTGCTCATCATCGTCGGCGTGCACAGCACGTACTTCGTGCCGAGACGGCAGCTGATATTGCCGCCGTTGCCGTCCACATATTGCCGTTCCCACAGCTTTCGCCCAACGCGGATGATCTCCGCGCGCAGGGATTCGGCTTCAAACGAACTCGATGCTGCCGATGGGGAATGCTCATCAGGCTTTGGCACGCGAAGAGCCTCAACTACAGCCTCGACGACTTCCCTCACCTGCTCTGATATCGGATTCGTTATTTGTTCCATGCAGACCTCGCGGGGACTACATCGCAGCATGAAAACAACGCACGCATTCGAGTGCCCACCATTACATATAGGTCCGAACACTCTTCACTGCTAGTGACATGGATCACGAGGCAAGGCCCCCGCGTGCGCTACGTCGCATGTCAATCCCAGTCTCCCGCAAAATCCCGCCATCTTCCTGATTCCACTGCGGGAGATCTCTCTCGAAACTTTGCCGGTTATTTCTTCGAATTCCCTACACTTGTCTTTAGCAGGACAAAGTGACGACGACTTGGGCGGACCCGGCAGGCAATTACATCGGACCGCCCGTTTTGCTGGGGACCGCGGGCCACAATCTGGGACGAACCTGCCCGAAAACGATGCAAATCGTAAAAATGAAGCCCTAAGTCCTTATTTACGAGGATTTTGAGGCTTAACCCTTTTGTTTTCAGATGGTTACGCTACCCCCATCCGAGCCTAACCCGCCTGATATCAGGAACTTACCCCGAAAAGGGCCGTTTAAAAGGAGACGCGGACATGCTATCCGCTGCCCACAACGATTCCATCCTCAGCCGATGGCCCGCCCTTCGACTCAAAACCGTCTCTTCGAGAAGGTGTGCCCCGTTCATCGCGGTTTCAGTGTCAAGTTCCATGACATGGTTTTACCCCGACGAGCGGGTTTCAGTCCGCCGCGACCAGCTTTCTCTGCAGCGCCTCAAGCGTCTGCCCCTTCGTCTCCGGATAGGTAAACAGCACAGTCAGGAACTGCACCACTGTCATTACCGAGAAGAAAACGAAGGGCACGCTTTGCCCCAGATGCGAGGCCACCCACGGAAAGCTCAAAGCGATGATGGTATTCATCGTCCAGTGGCTGGCGTTGCCCACGCCCTGGCCTTTGGAGCGCACACGGTTGGGAAACACTTCGCCGATGTAAACCCAGATCACCGCACCCTGCGACATCGCAAAGAACGCGATATATCCGATCAAGAGCCATACAAGCATGCCCTGATGCGCGTTGCTGCGGTAGATCCACGCCACGCCCGCCAGGCAGGCCGCCGTACCAGCCGCGCCAATGAGCAGCAGCGTCTTGCGGCCCAGCTTGTCGATCATGCTCATGCCGATCATCGTGAAAATCAGGTTGGTGAACCCGATCGCAATCGCCTGCTGATCGCCCGACAACTGGCTGAATCCGGCAGCCTGAAAGATGTCGTTCAGGTAGTAAAGAATCGCGTTGATCCCGGCCAATTGATTGAACGCGCCAATCGTGATGGCCAGAAACAGTGGATAGCGATACTTCCACCGGAACACCGGCTCGTGTGCGGAAGCATGCTCTTCTGCCAGAGCCTTGCGAATGTCGGCCAGCTCCGCCTCCGGTTCTGGCTCGCCCATCAGCTTCAGCACTTCCAGCGCTTCATCGATCCGGTCGCGCGATGCCGACCACCGTGGGCTGCGCGGAATCCCGAACAGCAATATCAGGAATCCAAGGGCTGGAACCGCCGCAACACCCACCTGCCAGCGCCACTCCGCCGCGCCCAGATGCAGAAGCCGGATCAGGTAGTTCGATGTGTACGCAACCAGGATGCCGAAGACCACGTTGAACTGGAACGCGCCCACCAAACGTCCGCGCCACTTGGCCGGAGCAAGCTCGGCGATATACACCGGTCCCAGCACCGACGACGCGCCAATCCCCAGCCCGCCGATAAATCGAAACACCATCAGCGAGGGCCAGTTCCACGCCAAAGCACTTCCCAGGGCCGACACGATATAAAGTACAGCCGTCAGCCGCAGCGTCTCGCGCGAACCCAGCTTGTGCCCCACGACTCCCGCGCTGAATGAACCCACGACCGTGCCAATGAGCGCAATCGCGACCGTCCATCCTTTGCCGGCATCGCTCAGCCCGTACAGCTTCACCACGGAATCGATGATCCCGGAGATTACAACCGTGTCGAACCCAAACAGCAGGCCACCAAGCGCTCCGGTGAGAGTCGCCTTCATCAGGTTCAGGTTGGGTCGCATAGTCTAGCTGTCCTTGCCCCTTGGTCGTTGAATGACCAGAACATCCTACAGACGCGAACCCGGAGCAGCAAATCCTGAGGCCCGGGCCAGTCAGGATTGTTCACGCCGCGTAAGCACCATCAGCCCACGCGCGGACTTCCCGGCGTCACCATCAGCGCGCGGCATCGTTCCGTTCCTCCAGCGCTCCACGCGATAGCCATATCGCTGTCGATATACGCGCAGTCGCCGGTCTCCAGTACCTCATGCATCCCGCCGGAATCCAGTTGCAACTTTCCCTCCAGGACATACACCACGCTGCACGCTGATTGCCCGGCCTCCGACATCACACCGGTCGTTCCCGGGGGATACTCGATGACCCGGGCCACAAGCTGCGCACGAGTGTTCAAGGCATGCAGCAATACCTGTTTCACAGCTTCCTGGCTTCTCCCGTTTCCGATCAAATGAGCTCTTCGCGTGATTGCCAGCGTGTGCTTCGTAGCGTCGGCGAAGAAATAGCTCAGTCCAACCCCGTAGACCCGGCAGATATTCGCCAGTGTCGGCAGCGTTGGAATCATCCGATCGGTTTCAAGTTTTGAGAGCAGTGCGGTCGACAGACCCGTTTCTGCCGCCAGCCGCGAAAGCGTCAAATGTTTCTGCGTTCGCAGGGTGCGCAGCTTCATTCCGATGCTGTAGGGTTCGAGCGCCCACCGTGCATACGACGGTCCGTTCGTCATTGGAATTTCCTCGCAGAAGCAAGTCTTCCGCGAATCAGTCTTCCATCTGCTGAAGGATTTCTGAAACCTGATGGGTAGCGTATTCGCCGCCAACGCTTTAGCATAGGGTCTACTTTGTACAGCGCTCGATCTTCCCCTGCAATTGGCGTCAAAAAATCTCTGAAAAGGATCATCCCCATGACCCTGCGTTCCTCCCTCCTTCTTCGTCGCGTCATCAACTCCCGCGGGCCCGCTCACTACACTCTCGCTGCCGTAATCGGGATGCTGCTCTTCGTGCAGGCGTGCCCCTTGTGGCTTGCGGCACAAGCGGCAGGCGCACCGCCTGATGTTCTCGTCCTGAGCAATGGCGATACCCTTCACGGAAAGTTTGTCAATGCCATCAACGGGAAGGTCACATTCCATTCCGATCCTCTGGGCGACGTCACTCTCGAGTGGGACAAGATCAAGGAACTGCATACCGGCGGCAACTTCGCCGTCTTCGACAAGAACGTGAAGATACACGGAAAGAAAGGCGCGGCGGCACTTCCCACCGGCACGATCGAAGTGGAGAACAAGTCACTCACCCTGCACACCGAAACCGCAGCTGCTCCGCCGCCCATTCCGGTCGCCAACGCGGAATTCATCATGGACAAAGCCACATTGGATAAGCAGCTCTATCATCATCCCGGCTTCTTCGAAGGCTGGAATGGGGCTGCCACGGCCGGCGCATCCATCGTTTCGGCGACCCAGAACTCATACGCTTTCTCCGGCGCCGTTGATCTGGTGCGCGTGGTGCCAACCGCAAGTTGGCTCGCGCCACGCAATCGCACGTCAGTGGATTTCATCGGCTCGTACGGAAAAATAACGCAGCCGTCCTACACGATTCCTGGAACGGGAATCACACCTCCGATTTTCGTCCCCGAAGTGGTCACCAAGTCTGCCCTCTACCACGCTGGAGCTGAACGCGACGAGTTCCTCACGCCGCGTTTCTTCGCTCTCGCCCAGATCGCCTTCGATCACAACTTCGCCCAGGATCTCGCACTGCAGCAGATCTACGGCGGTGGTTTCGGCTATACCTTTTTGAAGACTCCCATCCAGGAAGCGGACGTGAAAGGGACCATTCAGTATGAAAAGCAGGAATTCATCTCCAGCTCATCTGGCAATGAGAATCTGATCGGGTCAACTATCTCCCTGTCCTACGTTCTTCATCGCAAATTTTTCACGTACACGCAGGACCTGGCCTACATTCCTGCATTTAACAACCCTCACGCCTATTCCGCGAATGAATCCAACGTGCTCGCATTTCCCGCGTACAAAAATCTGAGCTTCTCCGTGGGAACGCTGGATAGTTATCTCAACAACACGCCGATCGCAGAGCCGCCCACCAAACACAATTCGTTCCAGTTCACGATGGGCGTCACTTACGCAATCAAATCGAAGTATTGAGACGGATCAGTAAACGGTCCTCTTCTGCATCCGGCTCTCCCGAGACCTGCCTTATTGGCAGGTCTCGCAGGTTGATCGACTAACAACTCGAAGCTCATCACTCGTGCGGGCCAAACTGGAGCGGCGCATGTTCGCATTCCGCAATAAATACAAATCTGATTTTCCCATTACGAAATTTTCGAAGTAACTTTGGAAGACGTTACTAATACTCTGAAGAAAACCCTTTGCTCATCACATGCCAATACTGCAGTTTAGATACATAATTGGTGCGCGATTCGAAATTCTCTGAGAACGGAGGAGATGTCGTTCCTTGTTCTTCCCTGCCGGTTTCGACACACCGACCGATATTGCAAACGGAGGTCACCTGTCCTTGGAGTTCGATGAATTCCAAATGGCAGATTGTCCGAAACTCTGAGGAAGATGATGGTTCAGCCCCGTTCGGCATCAAGTTCTCACCGATCTACCCGGTCGCACATTCACTTTCGGAAATCTTCACCTTGAAGCTGACGGCACACTCACACGCGGGGATGCGGTCATTCATCTTCCACCGAAGGAGTTGGCTGCCCTGATTCTGCTTCTGGCGCATGCCGGCCAGATCGTGACGCACCAGCAATTGAAGAAGACGTTGTGGGGCGATGTGCACGTGACCGACGACAGCGTGCCCAAATGCATGTCATCCCTCCGCGAGTTACTTACGCCCGATGATTACATTCAGACCGTCTATAAACGCGGTTACCGGCTTTCTGTCGATGTGCACATGAGCGAGCGCGGGATGTCGGAGGCGACGACCGCGGCTGGTCATTATGCCGTTTTCCGTTGAGATGAATGCGCCGGCCTATCTCGGATCGTCCATCGCCGAAGAAACCATCGCCCTTCTCACCGCCGATCAGCTTTGCCCGGTTCACGTGCTTGCAAGAGACTCTGCGTTCTCTCTCGCAGCGCGCGGAATGACCGCGCATCAAGTGGGAGAAGCGCTTGGAGCCGATCTCGTTCTGACCGGTACCCTTCGTTCGCTGCCTTCGCACTTTCGCCTCCGCGCAGAGATGATTAGAGTTGCTGACGGTACGCAGATCTGGGTCGAAGACATGCTCGTTCCGCAGGCAAGAGTTGCAGGGCTGGAATCGGAATTGGCAAATCGGCTCTTCTTTCGCCTCGGCACTTACGATTCGTTCCTTTCCCGGCGTCATATTTTCGCCAACATTGATACCGAAAACCCTGGCAAACGCGAAGCGTATGAGCTGTTCCTGCGCGGTCACCACGAATGGCAAACCCTGCAGCGTCACCGCATGCAGGACGGGATCGAGCATCTGACGCGTGCTATCGAACTCGACCCGTCTCTCTATGCAGCGCACATCGATATCGCCAACGCATCCGTCCTGCAGACCTTCTCAGGTTTCATCTCGCCAATCCAGGCAGCAGAGCAGGTGAGAATCTCCGCCGAATCCATACCACCCACCGCCGAAGGCGCTGAGGCAATCTTGCCGCCGCTGGGCTGGATCCATTTTCACGTTGATCATGACTTGCCGGCGGCGTTGCGCGCTTTCTCAACCAGCGCGCACCTTCCTCACGAAACTTCGATCACGCGGCTTCGCTCAATGTTTGCATTGAGCCGCCATCGCTTTCTCGAGGCCATTGAATTGCTCGACGAAGCACTGCACGCCGATCCATATTCCCCCTGGCTGAATGCCCGCCTGGCATGGGCCTATCACCTGTCGGGCGAAGCGGCAAAGAGCGTTGTGCAGACTGAGCACGCGCTCGAGATTTTCCCCGATCACGAGAGTTCAAACGTCTACGGATCAATCATCCTCGCCTTCAACGGCAACGCGGATCGCGCTATTGCGCTCTCTGAGAATCTGGTGCGGCGCTCGCCATATCTTCGACCCCGCCATCGCGGTTCATGGCTATGCCCTTGCCATGGGTGGCCGCACCGACGAAGCGCGCTCCATCCTCGAACGGTTGCAATGGCTGAGCCGCGAACGTTTTGTTTTGAACTCCTTCACTGCGTCGATCTGCGTCGCTTTGGGAGACATCGAAGGCGCCATCGCTGAACTGCACGCCGCTTCCGAATCACGATGTCCATGGTTTTTCCAGATGCTTGCCGATCCGCGCTTCGAATCGCTGCGCGGCAATCCCGAATTTGCCAGAATGGAAAGAATCCTCGAGCGGATGGAGAGCGCGGCGGAAAAGAAACCCGCGCCAGGCCTCTAGTCATCGGCATCCGGCAAGCTGGGCTGAGTAAACCGTTACTCCTAGCCAGTCGGCGCCCCAACCTAGTACATTTTTTCTGGCTGAACTCTTTTTCTCGGGGCGAATTATGACTGCGCCGGCGTGTGTTTAGTGCCGTATGTGCCGTCGCAAGCTTTGCCGTAAGAGAAACCGGTCTGCTCGCAGAAACGGCTCGGGCCAAGCCAATGGAGGAACGCCCAATGCCGCTTAATCGCCGGCTTTCTGTTGCACTTTTGTTCTCTGCCCTGCTCGCCGCAAACTCGTCGGCACAACAGCCTGCCTATCTCAACACAAATCTCTCGCCCCAGGAACGCGCCCACGACCTCGTCGGTCGCATGACCCTGGATGAGAAGGCAGCGCAGCTTGAAGACTGGGCAACCGCCATCCCGAGGCTCGGCATTCCGGACTACCAGACGTGGAACGAATCCCTTCACGGAGTGGCGCGCGCCGGATATGCAACTGTGTTCCCCCAAGCCATCGGCATGGCCGCTACATGGGACCCCAAAATGGTCCACAGCATGGGAAACGTCATCTCCTCTGAAGCCCGTGCGAAATACAACCAGGCCCAGCGCGAAGGAAATCACCGCATCTTCTATGGACTGACTTTCTGGTCGCCCAACATCAACATCTTCCGCGATCCACGCTGGGGCCGCGGCCAGGAAACTTACGGGGAGGACCCTTTCCTAACCGGCCGCATGGGCGTCGCCTTCATCGGCGGAGTGCAGGGTAATGATCTTCAGCATCTGCGCGCCGTCGCCACCAGCAAGCATTTCGCTGTGCACAGCGGCCCCGAGCAGATGCGCCATGGCTTCAATGTCGATCCCAGCCCGCGCGATCTCGAAGAGACCTACCTGCCCGCGTTCCGCGCCTCTGTCACTGAAGGCCATGTGCAGTCCGTGATGTGCGCATACAACTCCATCGACGAGTGGCCTGCCTGCACCAACAAGATGCTCTTGAAAGAGCATCTCCGCGATGCATGGGGCTTCAAGGGCTTTGTGGTTTCCGACTGCGGCGCCATCGTCGACGTGAACCAGGGACACAAGAAGACTCCCGACATCGAGCACTCGGCCGCTCTCTCGCTGCAGGCCGGCACCGACCTCTCCTGCAGCATCTGGACACCCGGCTTCAACACCCTTGCCGATGCCGTGCGCAAGGGACTCGTAACCGAAGACCTGGTCACACAAGCCGCCGAGCGCCTCTACACCGCGCGCTTCCAACTCGGCATGTTCGATCCTCCCGGCTCCTCGCTCGATCGCATCCCGTTCTCCTCCGTCGCATCCGATGCCAATCGCCAGACGTCGCGCAAGGCGGCCGAAGAAAGCATCGTCCTGCTCAAAAACAACGGCGCGCTGCCGCTCAAAGCTCCTCAGAAAATTGCAGTCATCGGACCAACTGCAGACTCATTGCCATCAATCCTTGGAAACTACGTCGGCACGCCGCTTCATCCCGTCACGCCGCTCGACGGCATGATGAATCAGTTCAAGAGCACGCCCATCCTGTACGCGCAGGGCTCCACGCTTGCTGAAGGCATCGGCGTACCGGTTCCCCGTACGGCCTTCGGACTCAATAAAGGGCTCGAAGACCGAATTCTTCGCCACAGCGGACTGGACAGGCCGGCCCGTTGCCACTGAAACCGAGCCGCTCGTTCAGGCCGACTGGGAAAACGCTAAACCCGCACCCGAAGTCGATACCCTCAACTACTCCGTTCGCTGGAGCGGCACCATCGCCGCGCCCGCTCCCGGTCACTACGTCTTCACGGTCGAGTTAGCCGACAGTTTTCCCTACTCGCCCGCAGAGAACTATCGACTCACGATCGATGGCAAAGTACTCGGCGAAGGCGATCTTCGCGCCAAGCTTGACCTCTCGACGATGGGCAATTTCCATGCGCAGGCCGGTGCGTCTCCCACTGCTCCTCCGGTGATGAGCTTCGCCAAACCGACAAAGATCGCGTTCGACTTTGCCGACACGAAAGAACACGATTTCAAACTTGAGTATTCCCACTCGGCCGATCAGTCCGGCGGCGGGCTGACCCTCAAATGGGAAGCACCCGCACAGGCCCAGATCGACGAAGCCGTCGCCCGCGCCAAAGAAGCCAGTGTCGTCGTGGCCTTCGTTGGTCTCTCGCCGCAACTCGAGGGCGAAGAGATGCCCATCAAGATTCCCGGATTCAGCGGCGGCGATCGCACCAGCCTCGACCTCCCCGCGCCGCAGCAGAAACTGCTCGAAGCAGTCGCTGAAACCGGCAAGCCAATCATCGTTGTGCTGCAAAGCGGCAGTGCAGTGGCGCTCAACTGGGCTAACGAACACGCCGCCGCAGTTCTAGCGGCCTGGTACCCCGGCGTCGATGGGGGCGCAGCCATTGCCCGCACGCTCGCCGGACTCAACAATCCCGCGGGCCGACTGCCCGTCACCTTTTACGCCTCGCTCGACGGGCTGCCCGCATTCACCGACTACAGCGCTCAAGGGCCGCACCTACCGCTATTTCCAAGGCAAGCCGCTGTGGGGATTCGGCTACGGTCTGAGCTATTCCACCTTCAAATACAGTCCGGTCAAGCTCTCATCTTCGAATCTGAAAGCGGGAGACCCAATCACCGCCTCTGTCACGGTGAGCAACACCGGCACCATGAGCGGCGACGAAGTGGTGGAAGCCTACCTCAAGACTCCACAGGAAGGCGGCCCCATCCACTCGCTCGTCGGTTTTGAACGCGTCACCATCGGACCCGGCGCAAGCAAGGAAGTGGTTCTGAAGATCGATCCACGCTCGCTCTCCAGCGTCGACGATCAGGGCAACCGCTCCATCCTTGCCGGCAATTACATGTTGACGCTCGGCGGCGCGCAGCCCGAAGAGACGAAAGCCAAATCCGAAGCCGGCTTCACCGTCACCGGGACGGCTTCTCTTCCTAAGTAGCGGAATCAACCCTGCGGGCAGATCGCAAAAATCTGTCCGCACCCGCCGTTCTATTCGGTGATGACACGGTCCGCCCATTCCACCAAGGAAACAAAGATCGCAGGGTTGCCAAACTTCGCTCCCCATTGATCCAGATCCGTCTGCATAACACTCCGGGCGCGAGAGCAGGCTCCGCAGGCGTAGATCTGGACTTTCCGGTCAACTACTTTCTTCATCGTCTCTCCGAGTGGCGGCCAGCCCACCGGCACCACCGCGGCTGCAACGGACGATCGCATCAGCGAGACTGCTTCGCCGAGCAGAAACATCTGGACCGTATGCCCTGCTTCTGAGAGCGCCAGGCCGTGAAGAAAGGGAAAGGCGGCCTTGGTGGGATCATCCGATCCCCAGGCACTCTTCATCATGATATTCAACGGTTTGTGACCAGTGGTCTGCCCCCAACTCGAAGCAACACCAACGAAGGGAAGCGCAAACATCTGACGGAGGAACGAACGACGTGCCATTTTGACTCCTCAATGCGGAGCCGAAGTATAGCACCCCTAAGAATCTCCACAGTTGAATTCTCTGTGCACCCTGGGATTTGGATCAGTCAAAGCGGCGGTCCATCGCGAGACGGGATATACCGGCCGTCGACAACGCTAACGCGGGGGTGTGTACCTCCCCCAGACGTAGCGTGTGCAGAGCAGAATCTCAACGGAAGTGCCGCTAGGGATGTGAGGCCAGTTGCTTCTCCGACTCCACGACCAGCTTGTGGAAGGCCTCAACCGCCGGAACCGAAGGCGCTTCGAGCACATTCTTCCCTGAATACCGCCAGACCGACGGAGCCTCGAGGGGAGACAAGCTTGGATCATCCTTCTTCCCGCGATAGACGACGAACATATCCTGCGAAGAGCCGGCTTCGATCTGCGGTCGGGGAGTGGCAGGCTGGCTTCCGGCGCTGGAGGGGTCGTTGGCGCCTGGGTCGCCCCAACGACCACCCGCACGAGTCGTAGTTTGAGTCGGCGAAGTGGTCGAACCCACGCTCACGGGAGGAATTCCATTGATCGGAGTACCGCCTACCGTGGTTTGTACTACCTTACCGTTGCCCTTGCGCACCACGATCACGAGGTCTGCTGTGGATCCCTCCTGCACAAGCCTGAACCGTCCCCATCGATTCAGGGCGTCCTCCACAGCCTGGCGAGCGGCGCGATTGGCGTTTGGATCCGCTGCGTCCACACCGGCCTCTGGATCGACGATCACGAGTGCTGTCTCGGCTTGGAGGATATCCACCGGAAGAAGCCCCTTTTTCTTGTCTTTGGCGGGAGCAGGAACACAAAAAAGAATGATCGCAGCGAGCGCGAGGAGTTTGCGGGAAGGCATAGCGGTCCTCCAGCTTCGCGCCAAGTTTACACTTCACTACGCACGCTGACGAGCCCTCCTCATCGACAGCCAAAAAAAACACTGCTCCGCAACCTGGATTTCCAAGTCGAATCCGAAAACACTCGTTACCGGCTCACTGGGATGAGAGTTCGGCTCCCAGCTCTACGTTGTCGCCTTTATTCACGCCCGCGTTTACGGATCTCGATGTTCAGCCGCTTGATCTTTTGGTTCAGCGTAGAGAGCGGAATATGGAACTGTTCGGCTGCGTCGGTCTGGTTCCAGTTGCAGCGTTCCAGCTTCTCCACGATGATGCGGCGCTCGATGTCTTCGAGGATGTCGAAGAGCGAAGCGTTGGGATTGTGCTCGAGGAGCGCATCCTGGAAGCTGCGCCCAGTGATATGGCCGGGCAGCAGTTCCGACCCGATGATGGGACCAGAAGAGAGAACGACTCCGCGCTCGATCGAATTCTCAAGCTCGCGAACATTTCCAGGCCATTCGTAGTCGATAAGCGCGCGCAACGCGTCGGCGGAGAGCCGTCGCGGCGAAAGGCCGTTCTCATTGGCGTAGAACTCGAGGAAGTGATTGACCAACAGCGGAATGTCTTCGCGGCGCGAGCGCAGCGGCGGCAGATCAACCGTGATCACATTGAGGCGGTAGAAAAGATCCTCGCGGAACTTGCCTTCGCGGACGGCCTGGCGCAGATCGATATTGGTGGCGGCGATGATGCGCACGTCGACCTGAATTTCTTGAATGCCGCCGAGATGCATGAATCGCCGGTCCTGCAGGACGCGCAGAATTTTTGCCTGCGTGTCCATGCCCATCGTGGCGATTTCGTCGAGAAATAAAGTTCCGCCGTTAGCGACTTCGAAGAGTCCCTTCTTCGAGGCAATCGCTGAGGTGAAGGCGCCTTTCACGTGGCCGAAGAGCGTGGACTCGAGCAGTTCGGTGGGCATTGCGCCGGTATTGATCGGCACGAAGGGCTTGTCGCGGCGCGGCGAATTGGCGTGAACGGCCTTGGCGATCAGTTCCTTGCCGGTTCCGCTCTCGCCCTGGATGAGAACTGTAGAACGGCTGGGCGCGACCTGCGAGATCAGGTCAAAGACGCGCAGCATGATTTCGCTTTTGCCGACGATGTTGGCGAAGTTGTAGCGCTGTTTGAGGGTGCGCTTGAGCTGGAGATTCTCTTCTTCAGCTTTGTAG
The DNA here is from genome assembly GCA_963769345.1 of uncultured Acidobacteriaceae bacterium. GTDB lineage: Bacteria > Acidobacteriota > Terriglobia > Terriglobales > Acidobacteriaceae > Telmatobacter. The sequence continues at coordinate 1,808,620 of CAVYLL010000008.1, read as the reverse complement.
CGCGCAACCGCGGAACGAATATCGGCGAGCAGCTTTTCGTTGTCCCACGGCTTCTGGACAAAGTTTTCAGCGCCGGCCCGGATAGCTTCGACCACATTCTCGACGGTGCCGTAGGCGGTGATCATGATGACCGGCGTCTCGGGCTGTCGTTCCTTGATCTGGGGAATGAGATCAATGCCACTCTGGCCAGGCAGCGCGAGATCGAGCAGTACAAGGTCGAAGCTCTCCATTTCGAGCGTGCGCAGACCTTGTTCGCCGTCCGGAGCTGTTTTGACGGAATAGCCTTCCAGCGAAAGCAACACTTCAAGCGACTCGCGAATGCCGCCTTCGTCGTCGATGACGAGGATGCTTCCTGCCGCAGAGCCGGACGAGAAGACTGATCCGGAAGATGAGAAATTCAAAGACTGGTCAACTTCAGACATGTACCGATTTCCTTAAGAGCGGGAATTCAAGGTGGAAGGTTGTGCCGGCGCCGATGGCGCTCTCGACATGAATCTTGCCTGCGTGCTCCTGAATAATCCCGTAGGAAACGGAAAGTCCAAGTCCTGTGCCACGCCTCTCGCCTGGTCTGGGCGTGGTCTTTGTGGTGAAGAACGGATCGTAGATGCGCTTGAGATGTTCAGGCGCGATTCCTGAACCCGAGTCAGAGACCAGGGCTTCGACATGACCATTGAACAACGTGGCGATGCGCAGGCGGCCACCGCCCGGCATCGATTCTTTTGCGTTCAATAAGAGGTTGAGAAAGACCTGCTGCAGTTTGCCGGGATTGCCGTGAATGGTCGGCAGATCGTCTACCAACTCGGCGTCAACGATGATCTGCGCGGTTTTGAACTGGTGTTCCAGCAGCGAGAGCGTATCGCGAATGACCTGGTTGAGGTTGGTTTCGCGGAACTCGGTGGTGGAGGTGCGCGAGAAATTCAGCAAGCCGTTTGCGATTTCAGATGCGCGGAAACTCTGCTGCGTAATTTTCTCGAGCACGGGGCCAAGTCGGGCGTCGCCGCGCATTTGCTTTGAGAGCATCTGCGCATAAGAGGAGATAACCGCGAGGGGTGTGTTGATTTCGTGCGCGACGCCGGCGGCGAGCAGCCCGATAGAGCTGAGCTTGTCAGATTGTGCGAGCTGATTTTCGAGCGAGACGCGCTCCGTGATGTCGTCTACCAGCACGATGCGGCCGACAATGACGAAGTCTCGCGAGAGCAGCGGCGCGATGGCGATGTTGACGGTGCGCTGCTCGCCGGCCTTGGTGGTGAGGTGGAACTTATAGAGGTGATGCACGCCCGGCTCGTTGCGAAAACCCTCCAGCGCGGAGACGAACTCGTCGGGAAAGACGGTGCTGAGCTTCTGGCCTAGCGCTTCGGAGCGGCTTACGGCGTACATTGCCTCCATCTGCGTATTCCAGCTCTCGATGCGGTCTTCGAGATCGAGAGCGAGGATACCGACGTTGATGGATTCCACGATGTTCTCGTTGAATTCCTTGAGCCGCTCGAACTCGCTGATCTTGTCTTCGAGGCGGGCATAAAGGCTTGTGTTCTGGAGCGCGATGCCGATGTAGCTGGCCAGCGACTCGAGCAACTCGACATCTTCGCTGGAGAGGAAGTCGCCGCCGATGGTGCGGCCGAGGCCGATCACGGCGATGGTGCGCGCAGCCGCGCCGTCCTGAACGCGGCATGGCAGGTAGTAGTTCAGGTCGAGCAAGGCAGCGGTGCGCTGCTGCTCTGGAGGCAGGTGCAGCGCCTGCTGGGCGTTCTCGAGAAAGATGTGCGAGTGGTCGTGCGCGGCTCGATCGAAGTCGAGGAAACCGAGGGCCAGTTTGCGCTCAGAAGCCGAAGAGAGAAGGCCGTGCGATGCGGCGAGACGCAATCCTCCGGTGGGCTGAGCAAGGAAGAGAGCGACGCGCGAAACGAGTAGAGTACGCGGCAAGCGTTCGACGATTGAGGTGAGCAGGGCGTCGAGGTTGGTCTCGGAACTCAGGCTGCGGCCGAATTCGATGAGGGCCTTGCGGTAGTCGTATTTCTGCCTGTCGAATGCCTTGTCGACCCAGCTCTGAATTCGGCGTTTCAGCGGATCGAAGACTGCTGCAGTCACCACCACGGCGATGAGCAGGGCCCACTCGCGGATGGCTTCAGGAAAGCGCTGGTGCACGATGTCTGCGGAAAGAGCGATGATGCCGAAGTATGCGCCGACCAGCGTTACAGTCGCGAGGGTATAGGCCACACCCCGTTTGAAGATCAGGTCGGTGTCCATCAGCCGGTAGCGGATGATGGCCCAGCAGAAGGTCAAGGGAAGAAATACGAGAGACAGGCCGGCAAGCTTGGTGAGCAGGCTGGGCATGCGCACATCGAGCAGGAACGGAATCGCAAACAGAAGCGTGAAGGGGCCGACCGCCAGCCATGCGCCTCGGTAAAGCCACTTCAGCTGCTGACGCAGCAGAGGCGTGTTGGCTCGTGCATAGCTGATCGAAAACAGGGTCGCAGCCAAAACGTAAAACGCGGCAATGTAACCGTTGTTTATCTGGTCGAGGCGATGCAGCAGGATTCCCGTGGCCTGCCAGCGAGCGATGGCCGTAACCCAGAGGCCAAACAGTGCGACGCCTGGGGCGTAAAGAGCGACGAGAAGCCAGCGGCGTCCCGCGTCCCGCCAGCGCTCCTCAGGAAAACTGATTGCGAAATGGAGGAAGAGCGCGGGCTGAATCGCTTGCGCGACGATGTTCGTCCAGAAAACGACCTGATCGGTGAAATCCCATTTTCCCGAGGCGTTTAGCGCGCCAGTTGATTTCAGGGCGTTCAGGGCAAAAGAGACAAGACAGAAAAGATAGAAGTGAAGGGCGCGCGGCGCCGTCCAGCGGCGGAAGAGAACGTAAATGCCGATAGCCAGGTAGATGATGCCGATAATGCGCAGGCCCAGGTATGAGCTGCGATCTTTTGCTTCCGGATAGACGACAACCGGGGTGTCGAAGGCTATTCCATCGCGTGTGATGGAGTAATCGGCTTTGCCGTAGGCGCCCGTGCGGTAGAGTTCGCGCTCATAATCCGGTGACCCGGGCTACCGGAACCTCATTGATTGCCGTAAGCAGGTCGCCTTTGTGGATACCCGCAAGTTGCCCTGGGCTGTCGGGAATGACCTTGCTGGCCTGCAGCCCGCCATTTGCCTCCGCCCACCACACGCCGTCATCAGGCTGCGGGAAGTGGCTCTCCTGTCGAAAATTCAACACGGCGAGCAGCACCAAGCCGACCGTAGCCAAGGCCAGCAGCGTCGCCTGCAACCGATTGAATAGACTTGTTTCCATACGCCGAGAGTCGCGCTTCATTGGAATGGATGCACGCGGCTTGCCATGTGCATTGCGACCTTCATCCATCGGTACTACTCCAGCAAATCACAGAGATTGCGCAAGATAGAGACGCTTTCGCGGTTACTATGTCATCGCTTCCCGATGTGGATTTCCAGGAAAAATGCAGAAAACAATAGGTAGCCTACGCGCACAGGAATTGCCCTATTGAAATCGGTATCGCCTTTGGCTCCCGAAGCTTGGGGCTAAGCGGGAAGCGGTGGGCACGCTTATGATGGGCGAAAACCAGTATGTATATGGAGGCGAAGGATCAGCGCTGACCGTAGGTCGCCCTGGGGCCGTGCTTGCGCAGGTAATGATGCTCGCTGACATGGGTGGGGATGGGCCCGACCGCCGAGTTCAGCAAGGTTGAGCGGAACGCGAGCCGGGCAATGTATTCGAGGACGTCAGCGTGTTCGACTGCTTCTGCCGGCGATTTTCCCCACGCAAAGGGGGCATGACCCGCGACCAGGACTCCTGGGACGGCGACCGGGTCGAGACCCTCGGAGCGAAATCGGCGGACGATAACAGCGCCGGTGTTGCGGACGTAGCCGGAGGCGACTTCTTCTGCGGTGAGTGCTTCCGTGACGGGAACCGGGCCGTGGAAGTAGTCGGCATGGGTGGTTCCCAGGCAAGGGATCGGCTGGCAGGATTGGGCCCAGGAGGTCGCGAACTCTGAGTGGGTGTGGACAATGCCGCCGATCTGGGGGAACTCGCGGTAGAGAAAGGTGTGGGTGTCAAGATCGCTGGAAGGGCGCAGATGGCCTTCGACGATTTTGCCGTCAAGGTCCGTAATGACCAGGTCGGCAGGGGTGAGGGCAGCGTAGTCGACTCCGCTGGGCTTGATCACGACGAGAGGCTGCGCGCCAGACCCGTCGATACCTGGACGACTTATGCCGCTGGCATTGCCGAAGGTGTGCGGGGCAAGTCCGCGCCGGGCTATTTCCTGATTGGCTTCAAGAACCTGCTGCCGTATTGACTCGAGGAGCATCTTGCTTCCTGCTGCGGAGGAATGTGGCTGAAGAAATCCCTCCCGGTTGGAATCAACGACAGTTTAACAGCCAATGGTTTGGCGGATGATCGCCGAGCAGATGAAGGATCGGGAGGAACGGAAATCGCGCACTTCCGGATGGCCGGGCGAGTCGGGCACAATGCCTGAGGTGTGGCCATCAAAGAATGGGAGATTTATGGAACGTGAATTGACGTTTCGAATTGTTTTGGAAAAACCACCCGCGGGCGTGGACTTCGCTCTCCAGAAGGGCCGAGGCGGTACATACGAGACGATCCAGAAGCAAAGATCAGGCGACGGTGATCTGCGCTTTGAGTTCAGCGCGCGTGCAAAGGCCGCCATCGCGGGTGAGGCTCCGAATCTGCTTGGTCCATTCGTTCAGGGGCCGCCCGATGGGCGATTTGTTTACCTCGATATCGGCGCTTATGCGGGCCAGACAGGTACAAGCTGGGGTCGACGTCTGAAGATCCCGCTCAGTGGTATTACTACGGAAGTCGTCAGCCAGCTTGCGGGTCATGCAGAGGCAGTTCTTGAAACGCATGTCCCAGGAACTGGAAGAGATGGTGGGCCGAACTGTGGAACCGTAAAGCCGTTCGGCGGTTGGAAGCTGGTGCAGTTATCGCGCAAATGATCGAGTGCAAGAGAGATGCTGCCGCGGGTTGGGAGCCGGCAGGATTTCTCGAAATTTCAAGGCGATGCATCAGAACTCGGAAACTGGAATGGATACTGGCCTGCGTGTCCAGCAGGGATAAACACCGCCTGGGCTCAATGAAACGGCGTGCGGTCCCACCGCACGCCGTCTTGGATCTGGATCTGCACGTGCCAAGTCTTGTCACCCGCGTTCAATGTTCCGTGTCGCCGCGTCCGCATCCTCTGCGAGATCGCGCATCAGGCTGAAGAAAGCTGGCGACTGGCCAATGAATAACCCCATCGCCGTCAGGAAATTGACTACGCCCATCGCAATCCCCTTTGTCTCCGTGGGTCGAATCACAGAGCAGTTCGGAAGCTTGCGGCTGATGAAGGGGCAGGGCTCAGGCATGATCAGGTTTGTCTGGAAGTTCTCGCCGCCAAACGGCGGAGAATTCAGATCTGGGAAAGTCACCGAAACCCCGGTCATCGGATCTACTGCCGTTAATGGTGGCGCATTGCCCGCCTTATCGGCCCAGGTCTGGAAGTGCATTGTTTCGGTAGGCCCAATGCTGATGAGGATTCTCAACACCTCAACGCTGCTGGCTCTCTGCGCCATCGACGGATATAGACTGTTGCCACCTTGTTCGATGGTTGGCATGTGGAAACCAGCCGTATTTGCAATCGCCTGCAGGAAGTTCGCATCGGTCGTGTCAGCATCCGTCCTGGGGATGGCGGTGTGTTTCCCGACCGCCAGGGTTGGTACGGCCTGCGGAAAGGTAAAGGTGGGATCGAGGTCCGGATTATGCGAGTCGCTGCGATAGCGAGTCCACCAACTCGTGTCGAGCGTGAGTTCCATCAAATTAGTGAGCCGCAGCTTGCCACTCGAGCCTGTCGCGGTGCTGCCCATTAGAGTACGGAAAGGCTCAAGACTTACCGGATCTGCGCCCTTTGAGACGAGGTAGGCATTGAGAAAGTTCTGATGCGTGAACTCATCATCTGTATTGTCATGAACATACTGAGCCATATCGGAATCGAGCACCGAGAGGGCGGTGGTGAACGCAGGATTTCCGCTTCCCCCGGGAACTTCACTATCCGGAATGCCGCATAGCTCGTTGTACTGCACCCAGAAATCGGTCTCTAGAATTTCCGCCGCAGCCGCAAATCGCAACAGGGCGGCGTCTCCTCGCGAGAGGCGTCCTTTGTGTTCACCCTTTTCCTCCTCCGCGAGTATCAATGAGCTGCCGTTCAGAAGCCCGACTCCTGCGGTTGTAAGACCCGCAGCCGTTAGTCCGTTCTTGACGAAAGAACGGCGGTCGATTGCGCCATTGAATTTATTTGTGTGCTCCATACAGAGAGTCTCCTATCCCAGAAGGCTGCGCCTGGCCAACGCGGAATGTGTCAATGGAACGTAATCTCATTGTCATTCCTGCGTGCGCGCCTGATGAATCGAGGCGAATCAAGGTTCTTTGACGCATCGTGGTTCTTGGGGAGCAAGTGATTGCACAGGTCTTTGCGTGCGCAGCACGCTGAGGCTGCCGACAATGCATATTGGGCGGCGTGGACGGGTACGATAGAGAATCCGGGGAGGAGGTATCCATGCGAATCCTGCAAATCGCCGTCGTTGCGCTGGTTCCGCTGTTCGCACAATCTCCGCTGCCCACCGGCGCCGTTACCGCAACCACCGCCGAATTCAAAATTCCGATTCAGCAGCCGGCCGACGGAGTCTGGATCTGGAATCGTGCCGACACTCCAGATAACGCCAGCGAATATTCCTGGACCATTACCGCCAAAAACGGAACCGCGCAATACTCCTTCGGCTTCTACTTGTACAAGTACCCTGGATCACGTGAGGCACGAGGTCAAATTCAGGATCTGCTGAAAACCGGCCAGGCGTCCGTCTTCAAGGAGGACGCAGAGGGGCGCGGCCAGATGTTGCCGGACGCCAAGGTGACCGTAACGTTTGGGGACGCGGCAATATTGCTGCGAATCACCGATCCAACCCTGGTCCGCCTCATTTTCCGCGAGCACCCGGAAACCGTCGCCGTTCACTCCAGGACGCCGGCGGCTGACTACCAGATTGTGCGAGTGAACTATCGTGAATAGGGTGGCGCCTCGTTCAAATGGCTAAGAAGCATGCACCAGGAGCCACCGGGACTGCGGCGAAAATCTGCATGTCCCTATTTTGAGGCCTTGGAGTCGGTTTCTTCCTTTCCCATTGCCGGGCTCCAGCCATCACCGGGATTGTATTCCGCCATCGCCGAACCCAGATCGGTCGTCTTTTCCCCCAGATCTTTTTGGTAGACGACGCCGTCTTTGCCGATCACGAATGTCATGATTCCTGAATTCCGGTACTCCACCGGATAAGCCAGAACAGCGAAGCCGCCTGTCATCTTTCCGTTCGCGATAAAGTCCTTGCGTGCCACCCGGAGCTTTCTCGCCTTGTTTGGTCAGGATTCTGAAGTAGTAGCCGTTGAACGGCTGCGGCTTATCGCCGGCATTGGTGTACCCAATGGCCTTCGCAAAGTCACCGACTGCGCCAAGAGGGCTCGGATTCTGGCCCTGCGCTGCATTCCAATACAGCCCGTTTTGCTTACCCGCGTCACTCACGAACTTCTGGGCGTATTGCTTTACGCTGTCGCCATCGTGTGTCTGGCTGAAATATTGCTGCTGAGCGTTAGCAGTGGCCACGCACGCCGCAATCGCAGTCAACTCGCCTTTGCCAATTCGACGCGCAAGGATCTCATCCTTCCCGGCTGCCGTGTCGAACGACCACTGCCCCGAGGAATTCTGAACCAGCGGAACTGGAAACGGATAGTTGTCGGCGCCCACATACAGGATCTCGCCGCCTGCTTTGATTTCTCGCCACCGATTCATCTGGCCGTAGGCAGCAACAAAATCCTGAAGCCCATTCTTGTCCTTCACGGGATCTCCAGAGAAGAGCACGTCATTGCCATCGGGGCCAAAGATCGCGAGCAAGGCTTGCTGGTCGCCCGACTTGGCGGCGTCAAGAAAAGCCGCGCCCGCTTCCGCAGGAGTTGCGAAGGTTCTCTGAGCTGGCTTGGAGTCTGCTGAATTCTTGCAGGATACGAAGAGGATGAGCAATGCGAGCAGCCCCAGAAACGCCGCGGAGCGCGCAAGTGCACTCTTGAGTGCCCATTTCCGATGAAACATACCGATTCCTCCAAGCCTGATGGTTTTGTTTTCACTTCTCTCGCTGCGGGACGACCGGGATCAGCGCCGGAAGCCACCGCCACCGAAGCCGCCTCCACCGCCAAACCGGCCGCCACTGAAGCCGCTGGAACGCATGCTCCCCCAACCTCGACCGCTGTCTGCTCTGGAAGACCACCCTCCGTCGCCGAAGCCACCCGAGTGTCCGCTCATGCCGCTGAAGGCGGTCGATTTCCCAGCGCTCGAATCGTGCTGCGCCCAGGAGTTCGAAGCTGAAGAGTGGTCGGAGTTGAAGCTCTGCGCGTTCTGGTGATTCACGTTGACCGTGTTTTTGTTGTAAGTATTGCCGCCGTGGTAGTTGTTGTAGTTATTTCCCGAGTGGTTATAGGCGTTGTTGTAGCCATAGCTGTTGTGGTAGCCGCCGTTGTAATAGCCGCCATGCCAGGCCGAATTACCGTAGTATCCGCCGCCGTGATAGATGACCGCAGTGCCGTGCCAGCCACAGTTCCAGCTGCTGTAGCCCCAGCCGCAACATCCGCCGCTCATCATTGCGCCGACCGCGATCCCTGCGCCGAACGAAAGCATGCTCGCTGCAACCATGTCGCCGGTGGAGTATACGGGAGCCACATAGCTTGGGACGACGTAGGGATAGCCGTAAATCACCGCGGGGTTGTACTGCGGAACGTAGACAACCTGCGGGTTGGCCGATTGAATGACGATCGTTTGCGGCGACTGCTGCACAACCGTGATCTGCGAAGTCGATTTGAGATTACCTTTGTCCTTGGCTTGCGCACGCAGCGTTTGGATCGCGGTCATCACGTCCGCTGACTGGTCGTGATAAGCCTCTCCGAGCGACGATGTCCAACTGAGATTCTTCGACAGGTTATCGAGGACCGAAGGGAACTGCGTGAGTGCCTTCACACTCGGATCCCACGACTGCTTGTCCACGGCCTGCATCAGTGCGGTGCCCGTCAGGTTCTTGTTCTGCTGCATCCAATACTCCGCAACCGCAACCTGGTCTGGAAATGTCGAAGCCGCAAGGACCTGGGCCACCAGCGCGTCTGGGTAAAGCGCGATCGGCGCGACGAGCGCCTGCAACTGGCTCGCACTCTGCGGAGCCGAGTCGGTTGTACTGCCGCCATCGTGCGGAGCATCTGAGCTCGGGGCCTGGTATCCCGTCGATATCTGAGGCGAAGCCGCGACGAGCAGAAAGCTGAGCGTTACCGACAGGGACTTATGTGCATCTTTTGTGCGCATGGAGTTACTCCGGGCTGAGGGGGATGTGCGAAGGTTTCGCCGCTGCCAGGGCCCGTCTCGATCGAATCCCTTCAGCACAGCCTTTTTCGCTCAAACGGGCGACGAGAGCTACTGGCAAAAATGACAGAAGGGAGAAATCCCACCCGCGGCGGTTTGTGGGCTCTCGGACGTTGCTCCTATGACAACATCGTTAGAAGCTGGGGTCGCGATGGCCTCGGGTCAGCATTGATGGTGAGCCTCTTGAAGAAACACAGCGGGGACGCAGGTTCAGCGGCTTTCCGGTGCGGTCACTCGTCTGAAAGAGTGAGAACTAGGCACCAAAATCCACAAATAGCAGGGCGGCTGTAAACCCGGGTCTAAACGGGGCGTCTACCAAAGTGATGGCTGCCTGCACAGCATTGGAACCAATGATAAAGGTCACGGCAGAAGAAATTGCCGCGCAGGAGTTTGAGGGTGTTGTCAGCAGCCACCGGGCGCAGATTTTTCGTTTTTTGCTGGCATCGACGCGCGATGTGGACCTGGCTGAGACACTGACGCAGGACTGCTTTCTCAAGGCGCACCGGAACTGGTCGGGTTTCCGCGGCGAATCGAGCGCGCTGACGTGGTTGATGCGCATTGCGATCAACCTGCAGAAGGACCACTGGCGCAATCGGCGTATGCAGTTCTGGCGGCTGACGCGCACCAACGCGGTCGATCTGGATGAAGCCAGCGACTGGTTGCCGAGCGGCGAGCGGACAGTGGAGCAGCGGATGCTTGCGCGCGAACAGGTTGCCAAGGTGTGGCAGTCTGTAGAGAATTTGAGCGATCGGCAACGCACCGTATTTCTACTTCGTTTTGTGGAAGAGATGGAACTGAAAGAAATTGCCACGGCGACAGGCATGGGTGAAGGAACGGTAAAGGCGCATCTTTCCCGGGCGCTTAGCAGGATTCGCAGGGAATTTGGAGACAGGCAATGAACCGCAAGGATGAAGATGGGAAGCTGACAGCGCAAGCAGAGAGTCCGGAGACACTTGAGCCGGAACTGCGCGAGGCGCTGGGCAATTTCAAGTTGAGCGTGGATGCGTGGAGCGAGGCGATGATAAGCCGTCCGCGCGAGGCAAAGGCCCCCGCGCGCACGAACTGGAGTGCCGTGACCAAGTGGGCGCTGGGATGCGTGGTGTTTGCGGGGACGGTCTCAGGTGGCCTGTATCAGAATCACCAGCAACAGGAAGCGGCAAAGGTTGAAGCGGCGCGGATTGCGGAGCAGCAACGCGAAACGGAAGCCGCCAAGCTTGCAAAGGCTGACGAAGAAGATCTGATGGCAAATGTGGACAGCGACGTGGCGCGGCAAGTTCCTAGCGCGCTGGAGCCACTGGCAACATTGATGACCGAGGACGAGACCCAAGGGAATTGAACTACTTGCTGATTCGAGGAAATTCAGCGAAGGAGAAAGAAATGAAAGTTTTGACGACAGTAAGGCTGGGAATCGCGATGGCGGCCATTTTTGCCGCAGGAACGACGTTTGCACAGGGGCCCGGCACACCAGTTCCACAGGGACCGGGCGGATCGGGACCGGGTGGACCGGGATTTGGAGTACATCGGCCTCCCATGGAGAGGGCGATGCGGGGCGATCACGGGCGCTGGTGGAACAATCCCCAGATCGCTGAAAAGCTGAATCTGACCGAAGATCAGAAAAAGTCGATGGACGTGATCTTCCAGCAGCATCGCGAGCAGTTGGTGGATCTGCGCGCCACAGTGGAGAAGGCCGAGATCGAGATGGATCCGCTGGTGAAGGCCGATCAGCCAAATGAATCGGCAGTGATGGCGCAGATTGACAAGGTGGCCCAGGCTCGCGCCGAGCTGGAGAAGGCTAACGCGCGATTCCTGTTTGAGTTGCGTGCCAAGCTGACGCCGGACCAGTGGAAGCAGGTGCAGGAATTCCGGCAAAGCCACGAAGGTATGCATCAGATGCGGCGTGGCGGGGCAGGCCGAACGGGCGATGGCAGCGACCACAGTACGCCACCTCCGCCTCCCGGACCACAGGGAATGCTGGAGGACGGGGGCCCCGGAGAAAAATCTTTTGCACAACCTGTAAACCAGTAGCGTAGAAATTCCGTCATTGGAAGTGTAAGCAGAGAGCAAATGCGGTTTTAGTCAATACCGGTGGCGGCAGGAGAGGGCTCCTGCCGCCGAATTTTTTGTGGAACAGGGAGCGAAAAAAGCACGGAATAGGCATCAGGGTTAGGGCCGCCCATTAGTTTGTCTTTAGCTTGTTTTATTATTGCGACCAGCATCCGGCTCACTTCGCCGCAGAGTTCGCTTGCGGAACGACGCAATGGTTCAGAACCAAATCCCAGACCTTCAGCGATGACCAGCTGTGTCTGAAGTTCGCAGTCGGACCCGCGTGCGTGACCGAGAAACAACAGATACTCGCCTCGCTGGACTTGCCGTATCCTTCAGCAATGTTGCTGGCGACGGACACTGACGCTCTGCGCATCTGGCTTGTAAGTCCGAAACGTTCTGCTTCAGGAAATGTCGAGGTCAGCTTCTAGACCGCCAAACTCAACTGCACCGCTCGCTGCCAGACAATAAGGTCCTTAGACGACTCACCCAAGAGGGTCTCCTATCCGTATTTTCTAATCCCTGTTCCCTAATCCCTGTTCCCTAATCGCTGCTTCTTAAACGTGCTGTACCGCCTGCGCCAAGTGCGCGAGGCTGGACTTGGCGTCGCCGTAGAGCATAGAGGTGCAGGACTTGAAGAAGAGAGGATTCTCGAGGCCGGAGAAGCCGCGACCCTGCCCGCGCTTGAGTACGATCACACTCTTGGCGCGATCGACTTCGAGGATCGGCATGCCGGCGATAAGCGACTTGGGATTATCGCGCGCATCGGGATTGACGACGTCGTTGGCGCCGATGACGACGGCCACATCGGTCGACGGAAATTCGGGATTGATCTGCTCCATCTCGTAAAGCGAGGAATAGGGCACGTTGGCTTCGGCCAGCAGGACATTCATGTGGCCGGGCATGCGGCCGGCGACGGGATGGATGGCGTACTTGACGCTGACGCCGCGCTCTTCCAGCAACTCGGCAAGTTCGCGAACGGCGTGCTGCGCCTGTGCTGTCGCCAGTCCGTAGCCGGGAACGAAGATGACACGGCTGGCGAAGGCGAGTTGCATGGCGGCATCGTCCAGGCTGATCTCGCGCATCACTCCGCCGGCATCGGTTGTGGCTTCCGCGATGACGGCGCCGAACCCGCCGAAGAGGACGTTGGTGATGGAGCGGTTCATCGCCTTGCACATTAAGACGGAGAGAATGAAGCCGGAGAATCCGTCGAGCGTACCGGCGATGATGAGCACGTTGTTGCCGAGAACGAATCCGGTGGCCGCAGCGGCGAGACCGGCGTACGAATTCAGCAGCGACATGACGACCGGCATGTCAGCCGATCCGATGGGGATGACGAGCATGACGCCGAAGGCAAAGGCCAGGGCAAGCATGACGTAGAAGACGGCGGTCTTTTCAGGATGCGCGATGAAGATGAAGAAGCTCGTCGCCATGATGAGAAATATCATCCCGTTGACGACATTCTGGCCCTTGAACTGGATTGGTTTGCCATGAATGATGCCCTGCAGCTTGCCAGCGGCGATAAGCGATCCGGTGGTGGTGAGCGCGCCCAGTATCACTTCAAAACCAAGGGCCGCGCGCGTGACTCCGGGCATTTCGTTGGCGTGAACCAGAAATTCGCCGACGCCGACGAGGGCCGCCGCCAGCGCGCCGAATGCATGAGAGAGCGCAGTCCGCTGCGGCATGGCGGTCATCGGGACCCAGATGGCCATCCATGCGCCGATGATGGAGCCGATGGAGAGACCGGCAATGATCCAAACCCAGGTGACGATGTGGGCGCCGATCAAAGTGCCGATGATGGCGGCGAGCATGCCGCCCTCGGCGAGAAACATGCCACGGCGCGCGGTCTCGGGGTGCGACATGCCTTTGAGCGCGAAGACAAAAAGAATGGAAGCGATGAGGTAAGTAGCTTCCATGAAGTAGGTGGACAGGGTCATTTGGCCACCGCCCTCTCGACTGGCTTCACTTCCTTGCGCTTGTTGAACATCTTCAGCATGCGATCGGTGATGCCGAATCCGCCGACCACATTGATGGTGGCGGTCGTGACGGCGACAAATCCGAGAATGTGCGCAAAAAGCGGATAGTGCGCCGCTCCTGCCAGCACCAGCGAACCGATAAGCGAGATGCCGGAGATGGCATTCGTGGCCGACATCAGCGGCGTATGCAAGAGCGGCGGCACGCGGCTGATGACCTGGTAGCCGAGAAAGGCTGCCAGCGCGAAGACGTAGATCGAAGCGATAAGAACAGCGGGCGTCATGGTCGTTCCAAAGAAGCAGCGGAATTAGTTGTGTCAGCGGTGCTGCGCACCGGTTAGCGGAGTTAGTAAACCCATGTCGAGACATGGGGCACCCAGGGTTTCAGTTAGCCGACAGCATTTGACGTTTCGAGCAGCTTGGCTACGCGCGGATTTACCGGACTGCCTTTGTGTGCAACGCAGGCTCCGGCGAGAACTTCGTCTCCCATATCGATGCTCAACTCACCCTTTTTCACGATCAGGCCAAGGAAGTTGAGGATGTTGCGCGCGTAAAGAGCGCTCGCGTCCGCGGGACACTCGGCCGGAAGATTCAAGGGCGCCATCAGGGTCACGCCACCAAGGGTCTGTGTCAGGCCGGGAATGGTCAGTTCGCAATTGCCTCCTGCAGGAGCGGCGATATCGACGACTACAGAGCCGGGGCGCATGGCCTGGACCGCGTCTCGACGAATAAGGCGCGGTGCCGGGCGGCCGGGCACCTGCGCGGTTGTGACGATCACGTCGGAGTGAGCAGCGGTACGGACGATCAGGTCGCGGCCGCGGTTGAGGGCTTCTTCGCTGAGTTCAGCAGCATAACCTCCACCACCTTCGGTATTGATGCCGCCGAGATTGACGTCGAGAAATTTTGCGCCGAGAGAACGGACCTGCTCACCTGCTGCGGCGCGCACGTCGTAAGCCTCGACGACCGCCCCGAGGCGACGGGCTGTGGCGATGGCCTGCAGACCGGCGACTCCAGCGCCGATCACGAAGACCTTGGCAGGCGGAATGGTTCCAGCGGCGGTCATCAGCATAGGAAAAAGGCGCGGCAGCACTCCTGCAGCGTTGATGACAGCCTTGTAGCCGGCAACGGTGGCCATCGAGGAGAGCGCGTCCATCGACTGCGCGCGGCTGATCCGTGGCACCAGTTCCATGCTGAACAGAGTCACGTGCAGAGCGATGGCGGTCGCCAGAGCTGAGGGCGTATCAAGCGGACGCAAAAAGCCGATCACGACAGCGCCGGATTTGAGCAGGGCCTGGTCAGATGCGCTCGGAGCGTTGACCACCGGGATCAGGTCAGCCTCGCCGAGAATCGAAGGTCGGTCGCCGGTCACCGTGGCGCCCGCGGCAGAATAGGCCTCATCGGATGATCCGGCCGCTTTGCCCGCACCGGATTCGACGACGACCGTGATGCCCTGGGCCAGGAGCGATTTAAGGTTTTCCGGCAGCAGGGCGACACGCGTTTCGCCGGGAGTGGTTTCCTTGAGAATGCCTAAAAGCAATTTGCCTCCGCAGCAGATGGGGTTGATCGAATACAACGGTACGCGCTCGCGCGAGCCGCGTCATCCTCAAAAATTATTCAACCAGAGAGGTGGGTGATCGTGTGATGTTGGTCACCCCGGTAGGTGGATGACAGCAGCTATTGAGTGAGAAATCCTCAGCTGCATGATGTTCTCCTACTCGTCTGGAAGTGCGAACACTTTGATCTCCGAACCGGATAGCACCGCCATTTGCGACCCATCGGGCGACAGCGCAAAGCCGCTGTAGCTCGTCGGCGGGTCGTCCACGCGCACTGCTCCGAGGCGTTTTCCGTCTTCTGCCCGGTAGACGCGAATCTCCGCGAATTCCAGGTCAGAGGCTGAAAACCGCGAGCCCGGGGGTGCGTCCCCAACGCGGGAGACAAACTTCACTGCAAACCGTCGAGGATTGCCGACGGCTTCCATGCACATTTGCCGGGATCCTGGCCGCCCGCGCAGCATCGACGTGCCGTCCGCGTGGAGCACGCGGTATTCGGGTTCACCAATGCTGGTCACGCACGACACCAGAAAAAGCAGGTCCGGGGAGATGCTGGAAACCTGGGGCTCGCACATTGACTTGAAACGCGCCAGTGTTGCCGTCGTGCTCTCCCATTTTTCGATTGCCATGCGATAGTCGCCCTCCGGCTGAGGCCGAAGGCTCACCTGCCCCTCATTCACAAGGGTCGGCGGCATAAAGCCGGGCGCAATGATGCCGGATGCAACGATCCGGAAATCCTTGTCGAGCATCGTGATATCCACATCTTCTTCAGGCTCGGCGCCCAGCTCATCGCGCAAGTGGGCGTGCAGTTCCTCCGAGTGCCGTTCGTGAACGGTGCCAAAGACGATCGAATCTCCGCTGGGAGAGGTACGCAGAAATTGCAGCGCTCCGCCCAGGCGGATGGTGCGTTCCAGTTCCAACCCGCTGGCATAAACACGCAACTCGTCGCCCACGTGGACGAGAATGCGAGTGGCGTCCAACTGCCAGAGAAACCTCCCAAAATCGTGGATTTTCCAATCCGTCGACGCGAGAACAGCGTGATTCGAAACGCGCAGGAGCACGGCACGAACCATGCGCGTGGTCTCCGGAGACACCCTGCCGCGCCGAATCAAAGGATGGGAATTGAAAGCGAACAGCACTTCATCTGGTCCCAGCCACGCCAGAGCCGTGTCCTGTTCGAAATCCGCGAGCAATCTCTGGGAACGTCGCGCATAGCCGAGCGGTCCCAGCGCAATGGACCCGAGTGCCTGGCTGTTTAGATCTGTCCCCGTCACGGGCCGATCGATTACACAGGCCGGCGCCTTGCACACCTCCAGCGTGTCCGCCGGTGCCGGGGCCGGCTGTGCGGATCTGTGGGGCTGGGCCAAGTCCGCCGCGCCCGCAACCGAATTCGGCAGTAGAGCAGCGGCCGGAACAAACGCAACAGAGGGAGGATTCAGGAGAATCTGCGTGAAGGCCTTCAGAGACAAATCTCCGTGCACAGAGGAGAAGACCGAACTGCGGTTCGGCCCGGTTCCCACTTCAAGCTTCAATCCCCGAAGGCCCACAATGTCGCCCGGCCGCAGGTTGGGTCTGAAGGGAAAATGATGCGCAACGCCCGTGAATTCCAAATGTTGGCCCGCCGATCGAAACGTCGGCTGGTCAACGGGCGCCGTCGGTGCGCCTCCAGGATGCGCGCGCAAGCGTGGGCTGTTGATCTCTACGTCCGGGACATCCCGCCAGTCGTCCGGGGGCGCTGCGGCCGCAAGCAGCACCAGCCGGAAGGGCTGTAATTCGCTGCTGTTGCATTGCGCGCGGTCAAACGACAACGCGAGCATGGATCTGCTGCCATTTTTGTGAGGCTCTGAGCTTTCCACTTTCCCTTCCAGAACTGCTCCGGGATGCAGAAGGCACCCCGGTCCGTTCCATTCCGCTGTGACCTTCGCAAATACTGTCGCTCCGGCTGCCACCTTGTGAACCTGCACTGGGCTGAGGAATTCCGCCTGCACCGGGATAACAGGCGTCTGACCGAAAACCGCACGCAATGAGAACCCGAGCAGGTAGATTGCGAGCGCTTCCGTTCTCATGGTCTGCCCCATTGTTCAGCCCTGCCCCCGCTGCTCGGCGATGCCCTGTTGCGCCACCGGCGGCCGCTGTTCGGCCAGGCAGTTCTATTGCCAGCGCGGGGGCTCGCGTGTCGTTCTGGTGCCCTGTCAGGAATTGGTAGGCTGCCGATCTTGGAACTCCTGATAGAACTCCTCAGGAGTCTAACCTCATTCTCATGCAGCGCGTCAGTTTCTGGCGAATCGCCGCCGATTAAACGAGATCGCTGGCGAGTAGCTGCCGATCCGGAAATGATGCTCCCAATTTTCCAAAACAGGCGTAAAGTCTATCCATGAAGCGTCTCACTGTGGTCGCGGTAATGATCGCCGGGTTCTCCGTCGGAGCGGTTGGGCAGCGGGGTGGATTTCACGGCGGCTTCTCCGGTTCCAGCGGTGGCTTTTCCGGTTCCCATATGGGCTTTCCCGGTGCGCACCCAGGCTTCCCCCGTCGAGGCTTCCGTTTCAGCCGCGCCCGAGTCGTCTCGCCCTACGGATTCGGCTATGGATACCTGCCATACGATTCCGGCGACGCATATGCAGACGGGTCGCAGCCGGTCTCTTTTGATCAGCAACCCCTTTTTGTTCAGCCGCCTGCGCCGCCTGCGCCACCCGCCGTCGGGGCGACGGGGCATGCTGTGATCCTGGAATACAAATGGCCCGCCGCGGACGCGGCATCTTCCCCCTCCACGCGCTCCCCAACCTCCGAGTCCGAGCCACAGGCCTTCGCCATTATTCTCAAGGACGGATCGACCCTCTCCGCCGTAAGCGTCTTCGCCTCTGACGACGGCCTGCACTACGTCGACCCCGACGAGAGGCACCTGCTCATTTCAATGAGCTCGATCGACCGCCCAGCAACCCTCAAGCTCAACCGCGCGAGAAATCTCAATCTGTATCTTCCTGCCATACAGTGAGCCGAGCCTGCCTGACGCCCTTCGACTGGGCCAGTTTAGTTTGGCCCTGTTGAAAGCGCTGGATTAATCAACACATCAGATTGTGGCTTGAAGAGTACGAAGCCGGCCAAAAGAAGGAGCAGTTTTTCTCAGCCCGCAGCTAGAAAACGCTGATAGGATTCGCCGGGTTGGTTCACGGCCTTTTCCCACTCCCGCAGAAACCAGCGCAGGCCATCCGGCGGTTGCAGCCAGACCTCCGCGGCAGTCTCGCGCCACACGCGCCGCATCAACACGCTCAAGTGCGGATTCCGCAACCGATTCACGGCGCAGAACGCCGACTCGTCGGTGAGATCGTCGCCAACATAAACAACGGGCGCCTCTCTCTCGGCTTGCTCCACAATGGCCTCCACCGCCCCGCCCTTGTCGCGGCCCACGCGCAACTCGACGCCCGCTTCAAATTCGAGAAGCGACAACCCACTCACTTGCGCCGCAGGCTCAAACAGCGCGCGCGTCTTCTGCTCGATGAGTTTCGCTTGTCGAATGCTATGCCCGCGCCAATGCATCACCACCGCATTCGGCTTGTCTTCAAATAGCCCGCCAAACGGATCGCGCCGCAATTGCTCCCGCAGTTCATCCAGCTTGTCGCGCGCTTCGGGCGGGGCCTCCTGCATTTCACGGCAGCCGTCGGGAAATAGCCGTTCCGCGCCGTGCAGCCCCCACACCTCCACCGGCTCCGGCAGCGTCAGCATGGGGTTGATTTCGCCGGCAGGTCTGCCCGTAATGATGATGAGTCGCGTGCGATTGTCCCTCTGGATCACCGCTAGCAGTTCGCGCACTCCCGCCCACGGGCGCGCCTCAAATCGATTGATGCGGAAATCGGCGAGCGTCCCGTCGTAGTCCAACAGCAGCAGCGGAGATTCTGCGCCATTCAACGAGTAGAAAAAATCTTCCAGTTTTTCGGCTTCTCTCTGGTTCAATCTGATCGCCTTTTAAGCCATTTTCCGGTAAGGGTCGATGGAGATTACTGTCTCTGCAGAAGGTCCGGTATACGTCTCCGTGACCTCCGGACTCTCCAGCCGAACATCGCGCAAATCCCCCAGGATCATCCCCGCCCAGCGATAAATATTGTGTTCCATCACCTGTTTGCGCATCTCCCGCATGCGCAGCCTCCGGTCTTCGCGGGGCATGTCCAGGCCACGGTGAATCGCCTCCCCCACCTCTGCCACATCGTAAGGATTCACAATGAGCGCATCACGCAACTCCACCGCCGCGCCCGTGAATTTACTCAGCACCAGCACGCCGTCTTCATCGTCGCGCGCCGCCACAAACTCCTTCGCCACCAGGTTCATCCCATCGTGCAGCGAAGTCACGAGGCAAATATCCGCAATGCGATACCAGCGATTCACTTCTTCGTGATTGCACTGGCGGTCAATCAGCACCACCGGCTTCCACCGCGAAGTCTGGAAGCGATGATTGATCCGCCGCACTTCGTCGTCTACTCTTTTTCGCAAGTCGGCATAACTCGGGATCCGCGTTCTGCTCGGTGCCGCAATCTGTACCATTGTCAAACGTTCGCGGTGCCAGGGTGCTCCGTGAGCAGTTCTTCAATGGCCAGCAACCGCTCGACAATTCCCTTCGTATAATCAAGCCGATCGACGCCGACGGCGATCATCTCTGCGCGCACATTAAACTCCGAGAGCAAGGCGTTCCGCTCTTCTGCGCGGTCTTCGTCCCTTGCCGAAACAATCACGCGCAGCGAGGCAGGTATGCCGCCACTGAAGGCAACGCTCACCGGATACGGGCGAATCATCGTCGTATGTCCCAATCTCCGCGCCGTCATATGCTCGCGATCCGTTCGCGACTCCAGCACCCGGTCCACCGTCGAAAGAAAATTATGGCAATGCTGGGGGATGTGAAACCCGATCAGGTCCGCGCCCAACAGCCCATCCAGCAGTTGCGCCTGCCACGGGCAAATCCCGAATGCCTCAGGATTCGGCCACGGAATGTGCCAGAAAATCGCCACGCGCGCATCCGGCCGCGCTGTCTTAATCAGGCGCGGCAATAATGCAAAGTGATAATCCTGCACAAACACCAGCGGCTCCTCGCTGCCCTTCATCTCGTCAAGCAACGCAGCGGCAAACCGCTCATTGACACGCTGGTAAGCTTCCCAGTCTGAAGCACGGAAAATCGGACGCGTATGCGCGATATGGCAAAGCGGCCACAGTCCTTCGTTCGCAAATCCGTCGTAGTAGCGCGACTCCTCTTCCGCTGAAAGCCAGACGCGTCGCAACGTGTACTTCGGATCCTCCGGCGGGACGCGCAGACGGTCGAATTCGTCCACATTCTCCGCGTCGGCATTTCCGCTGCCACTTGCCACCCATACGCCATCACAAGCGCGCAGAACTGGCTCGATGGCTGTCACCAATCCGCTCGGCGGTACGACACAGGTCGTCTTGCGGCCGTCGCGCACGTGCATGTAAGGCTCGCGATTTGAGACCACAAAGATTCGGCCGCCCGCCCTGCTCCTCATGTGTACGGCAAGCCGCTCCGGCGTCCAGAAGTGCTCTCCCGCATCGCGCAGCCGCGCCTCTGCCGCGGCCGCGGCTCGTGCAGCGATCAGGCTCTCCGCCATTGTTTCCACTTCGCGAGCAAGTGGACTGAAGATGTTCATCTCCGCGGCGCCCGGTGAAAGACCTCTCTCGAAGTGTCCCATCCGCACTCGACGCAAGCGCTCCGCGACGCGCATCAATGGCCGCATCAGGAACCACCGCACCATCAAGAATGTTACGGCGACAATCAACACCACCGTCGCGACGATCCACCAGAAGCTCCGCCGCCACAGATCGTAAGTTTGATCTCGTATATAACCAGCGTCGACCAGGATTACAAGCGCGCCGACGAGGTGGTTCCCGTCATGCAGAGGAAACACCTCCTCGAGCCACTGCGCGTCTCCGGTATGCCCGAATGCGTTGACCTGACTCCCTTTTTCAGCGATCGCTCAACCTGAGTGCGCGACAGCAACTCGACCGGCGTCTTCTTGGCCAACGATTCAAAGGGCGGGTGCGCCAGTGCCTGAAAAACGGCGGGGACTCCAGCGGATGAAATCAATTGGCCCTGCGGATCATAAACCCCGACCCCTAAAGCCCGAGTCTGAGCCTTTGCATTCGCAACCAGGGCCGGGAAGCCACTCGTGTTCCCCTGCGCAAACGCCTGCACCATCTGCGGCTTGAGACTCTCGCCCATCCAGCTTGAGCGCCATTCAAGCTCCTGGCGAAGAATATGTTTATGCTCCAGGACCTCGAAGTAGGTCGAAGCAATCGAAAGCAACGTCACCCCTGCTATCAGTGCGAGGATCAGCCGCAAGCGAAACGAATGCATTCGATTTCCTCCCTGGAATCACTGATCGTTAGATGCGCAACTTCCGCCATCGGTCACGCACCAAGAAAGCACCAATTCGTTCAACAACTTACGGGACTGATTACCAAGTATGCGATGCAATTCACATAGAGAACGTGTGCAATTCTTGCCCTGTATGCCAGCTCAAATGCCGTACAGACGGCGCCGCTGAATGCGCTATTCTGTGCAGAGAGGACAAGTAGCCCGTATCGTTTGACTTACGGTGCAACCACCTGATGGCATTCGCTTCGATCGAGAATACCGCCAAGAATATCGTGGAAACGGTGCAGGACTATTCGCTGTTCGCCTATCGCGGCGCCACGAATCTCTTTCGCCCACCAATCTATTGGCCTGATTTCCTGGTGCAGGCTGACATCATCGGGTTTGGTTCGGCCTCAATCGTGCTACTCTCCGGCTTCTTTACCGGCGGAGTGCTGGCTCTGCAGTCTGCAGCTACATTGTCTCAGTTTGGCGCCACTGCCGTCACGGGAAGGTTTGTGAGCACGTCAATGATCCGCGAACTCGGCCCCGTCCTCACCGGCATCATGGTCTCCGGCCGCAACGCTTCCTCCATGGCCAGCGAATTGGGATCCATGGTCGTCACCGAGCAAATCGACGCCATGCGCGCCCTCGGCGTTGATCCCATGCGCAAGCTCGTAACGCCGCGCATCTTCGCCTGTGTCACCATGCTCTTCTTTCTCACTATCGTCGCCAACTTCTTTGGCATTCTCGGCGGCGCTGCTGTCACAGTGTTCATGAATCACCAGAACGGCACACAGTATTTCTCGATGGCGTATGAGTACTTGCACGTTGGCGACATCATGCAGGGTCTCATCAAGCCCCTTTTCTCGGGATTCATCATCGCCAGCATCGGTTGCTTCTATGGCCTTCGCACGACTGGTGGAACCGAGGGCGTTGGCCGCTCCACCATCAAAGCTGTCGTCGTCTCCTCCGTGCTCATCATCTTTGTGGATTTCCTTGTCACCCAGGTCATGCTGACCATCTTCGGCTGATGACAAACCTCGACCTCTCCACCGCGCCTACCCAGCCCGACGGTCCTGCAAACAGCGGCCCGGTCCTTGAATTTCGCAATGTCTCAATCGGGTTCGAGCACCCAGTGCTTGATGACGTGAGCTTTTCGGTGGGTCCGAGCGAAACTCGCATCCTTCTCGGTCCCGCGGGTGTCGGCAAAAGCGTTCTTCTCAAGCTCGCCAATGGACTGCTCTATCCGGATTCCGGCTCTATATACCTCTTCGGCGAAGAGATCTCGCAGCATCCCCGAGGAGCAGCTCTTCCGCCTGCGCACCCGCACCGGCATGGTCTTTCAGGAAGGTGCGCTCTTCGATTCGCTGACGGTCCGCGATAACGTCGCCTTCCAGCTGATTCAGGAAGAGATTCCCGACGAAGAGATTGACTGCCCGCGTGCGCGAGGCGCTTCGCTTTGTTGGACTCGAGCAAACCTTCAGTCTGTTCCCCGGAAGCCTTTCCGGCGGCATGCGGCGGCGGGTCGCCATCGCTCGCGCTCTCATCCACAATCCCGATCTGCTGCTTTACGATTCCCCGACCGGCGGCCTCGACCCGGTCACCTCCACCACGATCATTGAGCTGATCGTGAAACAGCGCGATGTCTACCACACCCCATCCGTGCTCGTTACGCATCGCCTGCAGGATGCGTTCACCATGTGCAGTCACCGTTTCGAACCCGCCGAAGACCGCATGGTGCCGCTCCCGAAGAACCAGACTGACCTGAAGACCACATTCCTCATGCTCGCCGAAGGGCATCTGATCTTTGATGGTTCACTCCACGAGCTCGTCTCCAGCCAGGACCCATTCGTACGCGAATTCATCGAGTAGATTCCGGGTCCCAATCAGCTCATTTCTGCGCCTGCAATCGGCTCGATACAATGACGCAGAACTGCGCTGAAGCAAAACTGCGCTCACGCCCACTTCCCTTCCCTGTCCCGGCAATGCGAGACCGGATGGATAACCCCGGAGGAGTATGAAACGCGGACATCTCAGGATCGCGGCGCTGCTGGCGCTTATTGCTTTTCGCGCTCTGGCCGCAGCCTGCCTCTGCCTACTCACTTCTCACCCACGAACAGCTCATCGACCTCACGTGGAAAGACTCCATCGTTCCGCTGCTCCTCAGCCGCTATCCCAACCTCACCCCCGCCCAGCTCGATCAGGCGCGCGCCTATGCCTATGGCGGTTGCGTTATCCAGGACATCGGCTACTACCCCTTCGGCGATGCGTCCTTCTCCAACCTCACTCACTACGTTCGCTCCGGAGACTTTGTCGTCAATCTCTTCCGCAATGCGCACGACGCTAACGAGCTGGCCTTCGCGATCGGCGCACTCTCTCATTACATCGGCGACTCCTTCGGCCACGCTGACGCCACCAACATCGCCGTTCCCATCGAGTTTCCCAAAGTTAAAGGCGAAGTATGGATCCTCAGTGAACTACGCCGAAGGCAAGCACCAGCATGTTCAGACTGAATTCGCTTTCGACGTCAACGAGATCGCACATCACCGTGTCGCTCCCCTCCCGTTCCTGCGCCACATCGGCCTCGCCGTTTCAATGCGGCAACTGGCGCTCGCTTTCTATCAGACTTACGGCATCACAGAGAACTTCGCGGGCCGGCAGCGTATCAACGTCCGCGAATATCGTTTCGCGGTGCACACATTCATTCCGCGCATCGCTTACGCAGTAACTCTGCTCCATCGCAATCACGAACCTCCCGATCCTACGACTCCGGAGAGTATTGAGCTGCAGAAGGAGGCTGCTGAAGTCGATCAGGAAAACAACTGGCAGGCGTATCGCCACAAAGCCGGAGTCGAGACATATCTTATCGCCGGATTCATTTTCATCCTGCCCAAGGTTGGTCCCCTCACGATGGCCTCAGTCAAAGGACCCACGCAACAGACTGAAGCGGATTACGCCCACAGTGTTGCCGTCTCAACCACAGCCTTTCGCCGAGTCCTGGTGCGCTTCACTCCGGAAGCGGCCCGTTATCAGGGCCCTGTGTCGCCCCTCGGGAGCCTCATCCACCCCGACGAGATTTCGCCGCAGGAGCGCGATCCGCACCATGCCCTTGCCAATCGTGACCTCGATACAGGCCGTGTGGTCCAGCCCGGTGGCTATTCGCTCACTGACTCCACCTATGCCAACTTGCTGCACAAGCTGGTGCAAAATCCCACGCAGCCGATTCCTCCGGGCATCAAGGAAGACGTGCAGAAGTACTATTCAAATCCGGATCTGCCAATTACAACCAAGAAAGATCCCGACCGCTGGAAACAGGTGCTTGCCGACCTGAATACTCTGGCTGGGATGCCCACAAGCACTGCGGCCGAGCCATTCCCCACCTACGGCGACGACCAGGACGCAGACGAATAGCACTTCCGCTGCTTGTACCTTCGTGGGCTCCCAATAAGGCAATGTCATCCTGAGCAAGCGAAGCGCGTCGAAGGATCTGCAAGAATACAGATGCCCCGGGCTTTCCATCCCGCCGCAACCCAAGCCGAACATGCCGCCGCTGGGCCGGGCCCAATTCTCATCGGGGCACAGCGCCACGTTGGACTCTTTTCAAGAGCGATGTTGGAGAGGTTCGCGTCTGCCGGCGAGCCCTGAACGCCGCAGAAGTAACAGCAATCAGCAAGCTCGACGAGGATTCGTCACTTTCCTCTTGCATTCAGCCGACTTCCAAATAGCCATATGCGCAGACGTTTGCTCACCACCGGATGCCAAATGTCAGCGGAATGACATCGGTGGCCACGTTGTGATAGTCGGCGTGGTGGTATCTGAATTCGGTGTAGAACTTGACGGGGCTTTCACCGAAGCGATACGTCAGGCCGCCGCCGATATTCTCTCCAAAGGCGTTCGCGCTCGTGCTCCCGGTAACAATATTTACCTCGCCAATGGTGCAGCCGTACCACCACGACCAGTAGGGATTGCAAACAATAGCGGCGCCTGGCGTCGTTGTTTCACCCGAGCGGTGGTACCACCCGATACCTCCGATCACATAAGCTCCCAGCTTATGTCCGAGCGGCACGGGAACCACCGGGTCGAAGGTCACCGCATACTGGCGGGCCGATGCGCCCGGAGTCTGAAGGGCCTCCTTCGTCGCCGAGTTAACGGGCAGATCCTGCCACATAAACTCGCCATTCGTACTTAGCCACCTTCTGACCTTATAGCCGCCGCCCGCGACAAAATTGCCTCCGTCATTGATGAAGGACCCCAGGTCTCCCGTAGGGAACCCGATGCCGCCTCCGATATTGAAGTTCCATCTTCCATCCTGCGCGCGCACCACACACGCCGAACACAGAGCGAGCAACATCATCGCAAGAAGCCGCAGAGATTTGAGCAACCGATAGCGTGAGACAATTCTCGTTTCCATGCGTGCGACCCTCCAAAAGAGAAATCTGATCGTGCACTTACGTGGAATATGAGTTTTGGCGTGCTGTGAAGAAGACAAGGAAAGGCCGATCCGAAAAGGCCTGATCCAGGAAGTCCGAATCGGTGATGATGCCGGCGAGGCTACCTGGGGACGCCGAACCATACCGCGACTTGAGGGACCATGCTACCCCTGCTCAGAAAAACCGGATACTGGGAAAAGTACTAGGGACCAAACGAGCGGGAATCTGCCTCAGTAAATCGCGTCAATCGACGGCTCCGCGGATTCCTCCAAGCCGCTGATTATGCACGTTCAAATACTTCGTCCGCTCGGCAGGGTATTTTCACCCTTCTGCGCAACATCTAGCCGGATTTTTGGGGTCGCGCGGCGAATCAACGCAAAGGAGCACACGGTGTGCCTGAAACGGTGAAATCCAAGCCAACCCTGCTCGCTAGTAGCGGTCGAGCGTCATCTGCTAGCCTTGCAGGTTTGGGCAACGCGGAATGGTAAGGTGCAATCATGGCTTTCAAGTTTCAGGGTGTTGATTTTCTCCATCTCGATGCGAGCTTGAGCGAAGATGAGCTGCTGGTTCGCCGCACCGCGCGCGATTTCGTCGAAGACAATTTGATCCCGATTATCGAGGAGTGCTTTCGAACTGAGCGCTTCCCGCGCGAACTCGTCCCCATCATGGGCGAACTCGGCTTCTTTGGCGCCAATCTCGAAGGCTATGGATGCGCCGGCATGTCGAACGTGGAATACGGCCTCGTGATGCAGGAGCTCGAACGCGGCGACTCCGGCTTTCGCAGTTTTGTCAGCGTGCAATCGGCTCTTTGCATGTATCCCATCTACACCTTCGGCTCCGACGAGCAGAAGAACAGCTGGCTACCCGCGATGGCCAAGGGCGAGAAGCTGGGCTGTTTCGGACTCACCGAGCCAGGCTTCGGATCAAACCCCGGAGGCATGACCACCATCGCCCGCAAGTCCGGCGACGAATACATTCTCAATGGCGAAAAGATGTGGATCACCTCGGGCAATCTCGCCGACGTCGCCATCATCTGGGCCAAAGTTGAAGACGAAGACAATCTTGTCCGCGGATTTCTGGTGGAGACGGATCGGCCCGGCTTCCGAGCCTTTGAGGTTCACGGCAAGTGGAGCCTGCGCGCCTCCGTCACCAGCGGGTTATCGCTCGAGGACGTGCATGTGCCGGCGACGAATCTGCTGCCCGGCTCCGGCGGCCTCAAGAGCCCCTTGATGTGCCTGAACCAGGCTCGCTACGGCATCAGTTGGGGAGCCATTGGCGCGGCCATGTCGTGCTACGACACGGCGCTTCAATACGCCTTGGCCAGAAAGCAGTTCCACAATCAGCCCATCGCCAGCCATCAGATTATCCAGGACAAGCTCGTGTGGATGCTGTCGGAGATCTCCAAGGCCCAACTGCTTTCGCTCCAGGTCGGACGCCTCAAGGACGCGGGCACTGTCGGTCATCAGCACATATCCATGGCCAAGCGGAACAACGTCTGGATGGCCCTCGAGTGCGCCCGCATCTCTCGCGACATTCTCGGCGCAAATGGAATCACGGAAGACTTCCCCATCATGCGCCACATGATGAATCTTGAGTCCGTGAAAACCTACGAAGGCACCCACGACATTCATGCCCTGATCCTGGGGCACCACATCACCGGCATCGCGGCCTACTAGCTGCCCTGATTTCGCCGAATCAGCCTCGCTGGGAATGCCGTTACCGGCGTGCGCGTGGCCACTTGACGCCCCTTTCGGGCTAAGCTAGTTTCAAATCAATGGATCAAGCCCCTACGACACCTGCCCGGTCGACGCAGCAGAAAGAATCTGCGTTCTGACCAGAACATATGGTCTGCACTCGGTGTCGTTCTGGCCGATCCGCCGATACCAAACCACTTGCCGGCTTCGTAGTGCCGGATGAGACTTCCCAATGCAGACCCGATTCAAACGCTTCAGTGTTATCGGCGGATTCGTAATCCTTCTGGCCATCCTCGTCGCCGACGCCTACATCACAAAGCGTCAGCTCGACCAGCAAATTGAAACAGGGCTCTGGGTCAGTCATACCAGGCAGGTCCAGCTTCAGTTGAGCGAAGTCGAGTCGCTGCTCAAAGATGCTGAAACGGGTCAGCGGGGTTTCCTTTATACCGGTGAGGATCAGTATCTCGCACCCTACAATCAGGCCGTCGCCCAGGTCGGTTCGCACCTCGACACGCTAGCGGAATTGACATCGGACAACCCGCGACAACAATCCGCGGTTGCAGATCTTCGCGGTCTGGTTCGCACCAAGCTCGACGAACTCGCCAACACCATCGCCCTCTACCGCTCCGCCAAACAGGACGAAGCTCGGAAGCTCGTCCTCAGCGGTGCAGGGCTGCTCACGATGAACAAGATCCGTGCCGTCATCGCCGGCATGGAAGTCGAAGAAAGCGCCCTGGCGACGCAACGCGATGCTGCCTATCGCAAAAACATCATCCTGACCACAGCCTGCATTTACCTCACCACGACGCTTGCCGTGATCGGTCTCATTCTTCTTGCCTATTACATCCTGCGCGAGATGAATCTGCGCGAACGGCACGCCCAGGAGATGCGGGCGAGAGAAGAGTGGTTTCGCATCACGCTCACCAGCATCGGCGATGGAGTCATCGCAACCGATCAGAATGGGCACGTCACTTTTCTGAACCCGATCGCCGAAGAGCTCACAGGGATAACCACGGCGAGTGCAGCGGGCAGAAATATCCTCGACATCTTTCCCATATTTAATGAAAGTACGATGGCGCCTGTCGATAATCCTGTCGCCAAGGTAATTGAGCACGACCGGCCCATGGGGCTGGCAAATCACACCGTATTGCGCAAGCCCAATGGCACGCTGACACCCATCGACGACAGTGCCGCACCCATACGCGACGACAATGGCAAACTTATCGGTGTGGTTCTCGTATTCCGCGACATCAGTGTTAGTCGCAAGACGGAACGCGTTCTGCGTAATGCAGAGAAACTAGGCGCCGCGGCTCGCTTGTCGGCCACCGTGGCGCATGAGATCAATAATCCACTGGAGGCCGCCATCAATCTCGTCTACATCGCGAGACTTGATCCTCATTTGCCCGCAGCGGTGACCCAGCAACTCACCCAGGCGGAGCAGGAGCTGGAGCGCGTCGCGCATATCACCCGCCAGACGCTGGGATTCTTCCGCGACAACAACGATCCGGAACCGATTGAGCTTGAATCAGTCGTTGGCTCGGTCTTCCGTCTTTACTCAAACAAACTGGTCAGCAAGAGAATCAGAATTGAGCGTCATTTCGGAAAATGCCCCCCGATTCGAGGAGTGCAAAACGAGGTCAAGCAAGTCCTCTCCAATCTCATCTCCAACGCTGCCGACGCGGTTGCAATCGGAGGCACGATCATCGTGACCCTGAGGTGCGTCGAAGATGCTGGCCGAACCACAGTACACATGCTCGTGGAGGATGATGGACCGGGCGTGGCCGATGAACACAAGGAGCGCATCTTCGAGCCGTTCTTTACCACTAAGCGGGACGTAGGCACCGGGCTTGGTCTTTGGGTATCGCGCGAAATAATTGAGCGTCATGGCGGCTCCATCGAACTTGCGGAACGCACAAATGGAGCTTGCGGAGCGGCTTTCAACGTCATTTTCGAAGCGCTTGCTGAAAATGCCTGAAGCAGTCTCCTTTTAAGCCCATATCTGAAGCCATCCTGGAGAGGCTCTCTGGTGATCCCAGCGAAATGTCCCATCGACAAGGCGACTCCGATGCGGCATATTCGTAACCATGTTCAATTTGAATTCGATTCGGCGCATTGAAGTTTGCGTCTTCGCTTTTTCTGCCTTCTGCTTTGTCCTTTTCAATCAATTGACTGCCGCGCAGCAGCCTGCGTCCGCGCAGCAAGCGCCCATTGTGCTGCACGCGGCACGTCTGCTCCAGGTCGATACCGGCACGATTCTGCAGCCGGGCGAACTGCTTGTCGAGGGCAATCGCATACGCGCTGTGGGAACCAGCGTGGAGCATCCAGCGGGCGCCAGGATTCTGGATCTCGGAAGTGTGACCTTGATGCCCGGCATGATCGATGCACACATTCATCTATTCCTGCATCCCGGCGCAGAGGATCTGCAAACCGTGATCGAGTCAGTACCGTGGCGAACGATCCTCGCCGAGAAGGCAGCCAAAGACGATGTATTGGCCGGCTTCACCGCCGAACGCGACATGGGCACCGAGGGCGCCGGTTCCGCCGATACGGCAGTGCGCAACGCCATCAACCAGGGTCTGATTCCCGGGCCGCGCCTGCGCATCAGCGGCAACGCCATCGATCTGCTCGGCGGACACGAAGATGCCAATCGCTACAATCCAGCGCAACACGTGCTTTCCAACGCCGACTATGCCAACTCCGCCGAACAGATCGTTGAGGTGATGCGCGAGCAGCACAAGGAAGGCTCCGACTTCGCAAAGATCTATGAGACCGGTAGCGACCGCATGATTGACGGCGTTCTTCATACGCCGTATCAATACACGGCCGCACAGCTCACAGCCGCGGTTGAAGAGGCGCATCGCCTCGGCGCCGTCGTCGCGGTGCATGCCATGGGTGAGCCCGGCACGCTGTATGCGGCTCAGGCCGGCGTGGCATCCATCGATCACGCCACGCAACTAAGCGATGAAACCATTCGCCTGATGAAGGAAAAGGGCATCTTTGCCGTGCCCACCTTCACCATCTTCGACTACTTCGCGCATCATCGTGAATCGCAGGATCAGGCAGCCGCAGAAGCGGAAATGCTCGAATACAAAATACGCGAGTTCAAGAAACAGGTCGCCACAGGCGTGTCGTTCGCTGTCGGCTCGGACGTGGGTCCTTTCCCGCACGGCACGCAGGCGCGCGAACTCACACTGATGGTCCAGTACGGCATGAAACCACTCGCCGTGCTGCAGGCAGACATGATCAATGGCGCGAAACTGCTTGGCTGGCAGGGCCAGATCGGCGAGCTCAAGCCCGGATACTTCGCAGACATCATCGCAGTTCCCGGCAATCCGCTCGAGGATATATCCACCTGCGAACACGTCAACTTTGTTATGAAGGACGGAAAGATTCTGAGGCAGTAGGAGCTAGGGAACGGGAGTCGTTCCCTTCGGGCGATGCTCGGTATTCCGAGTCCGTCGGGAATTGATCTTTTGCAGCGCCTGTTGATAACGGCGCGGCTTCTCCGATGCAAGAGAGTCCACAACCCCTTTACGGTATCCGCCCAGGTAGATTGAATAAAGGATGGCGAGCGAACACCCGATTCCCCAAAAGAACCCGATGCAGAGCCCTAGCAGACCGTAAGCACTGAAATCAGACATGCAGGACCGGCCTTTCTTTAGGACGCCCTACACCGCAACGGTGAAGCTGTCTTCGCTACGCGTGACCGCGTGATACAGGGTGTCGCGTTCGACAGGCACGCGGCCTGCTTCGGTGATCAGCCGGCATAGTTCCTTGCGAGTCATCCCCTGCGGAGTAGTCGCGCCGGCATCGTGGTAGATCTTCTCTTCGATCACGGTGCCGTCGAGGTCATCGGCGCCGAAGCGAAGAGCGATCTGCGCGATCTTTGGCGTCATCATTTGCCAGTACGCCTTGATGTGCGGGAAATTATCCAGCAACAGCCGGCTCACTGCAATCTGGCGAATATCGGTCAGTCCCGTCGTGACAGGCAAGTGATCGAGCGGCGTGTTTTCTGGATGAAACGCCAGCGGAATGAAAGTCTGGAATCCGCCGGTGTCGTCCTGCAGCGCGCGCAGTTTCAGGAGATGATCAACGCGATCTTCATCGTTCTCGATATGGCCATAGAGCATAGTGGCATTCGATTTGAACCCATGCTTGTGTGCGAGCCTTGCAGTCTCCAGCCACTCGTCGCCATCGATTTTGTGATCGCAGATGATGGAACGCACGCGCGCAGCAAAAATCTCCGCGCCTCCGCCGGGCATGGAGTCCACTCCAGCTTCACGCAGTTTTACAAGTGTTTGTTCAATCGTTAACTTCGCGCGCCGCGCCAGGTAAGCGACTTCCACCATCGTGAAGGCCTTGACATGCACCTTGGGGAAGCGTTCCTTGAGCCCACTCACCAGTTCAAGAAAGTACTCAAACGGCAGGTCCGGGTGTAACCCGCCAACTATGTGAAACTCGGTAACGGCCTCGCTGTATCCGGAGGCGGCCGTTTGATACGCCTCTTCCAGGGCCATCGTGTAGCCCGCTGGATCGCCCTTCTTGCGACCGAAGGCACATAACTTGCACGCCGCCACGCAGACGTTGGTCGGATTGATGTGGCGATTGACGTTGAAGTAGGTCACGTCGCCATGCATCTGCTCGCGCACGTAGTTGGCCAGCCAGCCGACCGCAAGTACGTCGTTGGATCGGTAGAGAACCAATCCATCTCCCCCGTCGAGACGCTCGCCCGCCTTTACTTTGGCAGCAATCGATTCGAGTCTTGGGTCATACGTGCGAAAACCGGGAGTATTCATCTGTGAAGCTGCCTCAGCCTGCATAGGTTCGATGATACCAATCCACGCAAATCCTTTGAAATTTGGTGGAGAGAACGCGACGTCGCAGACGGAGCCGAATCTAACTCCACCCGATGAATGCGCTCAAAACGAAGAGGTTGACCAGTTCGGCCAACCTCTTCTCATTTGGAATTGCTCCCGGAACTGGCCTTTTGAGGCCGGTTCCGGGGTTGGAGTTACTTCTTCTTCGGCGCTGCCGGTTGCTTCTTCGCGTGTGCCTGGGCCTTCTCGCTGAGAAGGGTTCCTGCATCATGTGCGTTGAAGGGATAGAGTTGCACCGACTGCTGACCGGTGTTAGCCAGCGTGATGTCGACGCGACGATTTTGCGCGAGATAAATGGTGGTGATGTTGCGCAAAATCTTTGCTCTCTCTTCATCCGTGAGCTCAGGATTGCTCTGGACAAGCTGCTTTACTGCATCCTTCGTGAGCGGATGCTCATCGCCCATCGCTTGCGTGTCAATGGACGCCTCAGGAACACCCTGTTGGACCAGGAAATTCTTAACGGTTCCAACGCGGCGTTCAGAGAGCGCCATGTTGTACTTGGCACTTCCGCGCGGGTCCGCGTGACCAGTGAGGGTCAGGCGCGCATCCGGTTTAACCTGCAGGTACGCCTTGAAGTCCGTTGCCAAGGTCGTGAGAATCTGATCCTGGCTATCTGCCAAGCCCTTATCAGGACGCTTCTCATTCGGCAGAGCGGTCGGGAAGAAGACGCTATGCAGCAAGAGGCTCGGTGGCGGTGGCGGCGGCGGCGGCGGCGGCGCTTGAATGCTGACGCTTGTGCTGCACGTAGCCGAGTGTCCCTTGTCGTCGGTCACCGTACCCGTAATCTGCACCGGGCCTGCGGAGGCGCCCGTCGAGGAGTACGTTGCCGTGTTTCCGCTTCCGCTGATGGTGCCACCCGAGGCCTGGAAGCTGTAGGTGAGCGGACGGTTCTGCGGGCTGACGCCCTGGGCTGTAATTGTCGATGAATCACCCGGCTTGAGATCCGTCGGGCTCGCCGAGCAGCTCAGTGTCGGTGGCTCGAATTCCTTCACCGTAACCGTCGCTGTGCACGAACCGGTTTCCCACGGCTTCAGACCTTCTTTGCCAGTCTTGCCTTCCTTCACCGTGCCGTTCACGGTGTAGGTTCCCGGCGCCAGATTGGAGGTGTCCAACTTTGCCGTTTCGTCGGTTCCAGTCACTCCCTGGCCCGACCAGCTGTAGATTACGTGATTTTTGGGAAGTGCATTTCCAATTGTGCTCGAAATCGTTACCGGCTCGCCCGGGAAGACCGAATTCGGCTGGGCGGTACATGCCATTGTGATGGTCGGCGGTGGTGCCATGGTGCCGAAGCTGAGCACAAGACCAGTGCTCAAACGCGCCATGTTGAAGTTGCCGCGCGTAACCGGGTACATGTTGTCGTGCACGTACTGATAATCCGCCTGGAATACGCGAATCTTCAGACGATGGTCGATCCAGGGCGTGTTGTAGTCAATTCCGCCGCCGGCAGTCAGCACAATTCCCCACTTGTTACTCGGGTAGTAGGTGCTGCTAACGCTCTCGCCACCAACCAGGGCATGCACAAACGGCGTGATATCTTCCGTCGGAAAACGGACAATCAAGCCCCCGGACCCGCCGGAGAACTGATTATTCACAACGCCGGCGGTATTGTTGCCGCCAGCCTTGTGGAAGTCGCCTTCAGCCTGAACACCTACGTAGTTCGTGAAGTAGCGCGCCACGCTAAAGATCACGCAGCAACTCACTGACTTCGCACTATCCTGCGTGGTCCCTGTGATGAGGTCTCCCTTGGGGGCCAGATAGCTGTATCCCGCAAAGATGTCCCATTTTGATGGGGATTGGGCCGAAGGTGCATTTGAAGCGGCCGGAGCCGGCTTCGCAGAATCCTGGGCTGCCATGGCTATTGGCATCAAACTTGTACATGCCAAAGTCAACGCCAGGCGGGTGAATTTTGAAACTCGCGAGTACATGCGTTTCTCCTCCGCAATCAAAAACTGAAAGGCTGTTTGGAAATGGCACTTCGTGAGGACCATTTTCCAGTCAAAAACCAGACGGCTCCTTGCAAAAATTACACAATCCGACACACGGGCGGACACCACCAATAAACGTAACATAGGTTCACGGAGCCAGAGTGCACTTTCTGAAGGGGTTTACCAACTGGTATACCTTGGATCGCCGGTGGGAATGACCGTGCTCACTTGGACCAGGACGGTCCGGAACCGACAAATTCTGAGTACAGATCCAAGGACAACGTAGTGAGTCTCGTGCCTCTACGCAACTGGAAGAATTAACAGGTGGCGCTGTGCGATTACCAGCTACTCGACGTTCAGAGTCTTCATCAGGCTGCGGGGCTCGCGCTGAATTTTCTCCTGAAGCAGAGTGATCGCGTACAGAAGCTGCTCGGGTCGCGGCGGGCATCCTGGGACGTATACGTCGACTGGGATGACCTGATTTACTCCCTGCACAATGGCGTAGTTGTTAAATACGCCGCCGGAGGTTGCGCACGCCCCCATGGAGATAACCCACTTGGGCTCCGGCATCTGGTCGTACAGACGTCGGATCACAGGCGCCATTTTTTGCGCCACTCGACCGGCAACGATCATCAGGTCGGATTGCCGGGGCGAAGGCCGGAATACCTCTGCACCAAAGCGCGCGATATCGAATCGCGATGCCCCCATCGACATCATCTCGATGGCGCAGCAAGCCAGTCCGAAAGTGACGGGCCACACGGAACTCTTGCGTACCCAGTTCACCGCAAAATCCAGGGTTGTCAGAAACACGCCCTCTGGCTGCTCAAAGCCATAATTGACTTCCTGCAGCTTGGCGCGATTCTTGGCGCTGCTTTCCAGTGCGCCAAAAAGATACCGATCGCGTTCCTGGATGGTCCCCATTCCCGTATCTTAACCTCTTCCACCCCACCGCGGATAACTCGAGACTTGCCGGCGAACTGATCTCGGACAAGCTGGAACCGATTCTCAACCTTCCCTTACGGATTGCGAATGAAGGAATGCTTGCTCTGGGGCTTGGAGCGAGGCACAACTTCTCCAATAGTCGAGTCTCACCGATGCGATATTCTTCAATATTCATGAAAATCATGCGAGCTTGGTGCAGCGCAAAGCATTGCGCGGGCCGGCGTGTACAAAGTAATCAGGGGCGCACTTTGTTAAGCTTCACGGTTTCGAAAACCGGGCATAAACCTATCGGAGCAGGCATGGTCAATATTCGTTTCAGGGTTGTTCTCTTGTCTTTGGCTTTTCTTATTCCTTCTCTCCTGGCCGCACAGTCTCCAATCCAGTCCACGCAAGCGGTCGCCTCTCAGGCCGATCTGAAGTCTCTTCAGGACGCGATTCGCTCTGCCCAGATGAATGCCGACAATGCCTGGATGCTGGTCTCCGCCGCGCTGGTGCTGCTGATGACCGGCCCCGGCCTGGCGCTGTTTTACGGCGGCCTGGTGCGACGCAAGAACATTCTCGGCACCATGATGCAAAGCTTCGCCATGATGGGTCTGATCACGATCCTGTGGGCGATTGTGGGTTACTCGCTCGCTTTTGCGCACGGCAACAGCTTTATCGGCGGATTCGAGCACATGTTTCTGCGCGGAGTGGGGCTGACACCCAACCCCGACTATGCGGCGACGATTCCCGAGCAGACTTACATGGTCTACCAACTCATGTTCGCCATCATCACTCCGGCTTTGATTACTGGTGCCTTTGCCGAGCGTATGAAGTTCAGCGCGATGGCGGTGTTTCTTTCGCTCTGGTCCCTGATTGTCTATAGCCCAATGGCGCACATGGTGTGGGGGGTTGGCGGACTGCTAAACGCAAACGGCGGCCACATTCCCTCGCTCGACTTCGCCGGTGGCACCGTCGTGCATGTTACCTCGGGAGTTTCAGCGCTTGTGACCGCCATCTATCTCGGCAAACGCATCGGCTATCCCCACAGCAATATGCCTCCCCATTCCATGGTCCTCAGCTTCATTGGCGCATGCCTTCTCTGGGTAGGCTGGTTTGGGTTCAATGCCGGCAGCGCTTTAGGATCTGGTCCGCTGGCTACCAGTGCATTCATCAATACCCACTTTGCAGCAGCGGCTGCCGCCCTTGGCTGGACCATTGCCGAGTGGATCCACAACGGCAAGCCCACAGCGCTCGGCGCAATTTCCGGAGCGGTCGCCGGACTTGTTGCAATCACTCCCGCATCGGGCTTCGTCCAGCCGTTCCCAGCTCTCCTTATTGGATTGATCGCCGGCGTCTTTTGCTCCTTCATGGTGTTCCAGGTCAAGAGCCGGTTAGGCTACGACGACTCGCTTGACGCCTTTGGAGTTCACGGCGCCGGCGGAACTCTCGGTGCGCTGCTCACCGGCCTGTTTGCGACCAAGGCGATCAACGCGGCCTTCGGACCTAACGCAGCCACTGGGGTAATCGACGGCCATTGGGGTCAGCTGTTGAATCAGGCAATGGGAGTTGCCATTGCCTGGACCCTCTCCGCCGTCGGTACGCTGGTCCTGCTGTTCCTCGTCGATAAGACGCTGGGACTTCGCGTCTCGCCCGAGGACGAAAGCACAGGCCTCGACCTTTCGCAGCATGGCGAAGAAGGTTACGACCTGAATTCCTGATGAAAAGTTCAGGTCAGATGTAGGCTAGTCGCCCATCCGGCCTGATACGCTACCAGACGAGGCAATCAAGCATGCTCAAGATTGAAGCGATTATCCAGCCTTCCAAACTCGATGCCGTCAAAGACGCGCTCCTCGAGGTCGGCATCGAAGGCATGACGATTCTGGAGGCTCGCGGACACGGCCGCCAAAAGGGCCACACCGAGTTCTACCGCGGCCGCGAGTACACCGTCGACCTTCTCCCCAAGGTGAAGATTGAGTTGGTGATTCTGGACGAGATGAAGGAAAAAGCGATCGCCGCGATTGGCTCCGCCGCGCGCACCGGGCGCATCGGCGACGGCAAAATCTTCGTGAGCCGCATTGAAGAAGCAATCCGCATCCGCAACGACGAGCGCGGCGAGACCGCTCTTTAGCTTCTGCGCCCTTTCCCTGCAGGTCAAACCCATAGCCGGCCTGCAGCGCACTCCCCTGAACCATTTCGATTGACGCTACCGAACTCTCTCGACTTTGCCCAATCAATCCAATTCTCCCACCCCGCTGGAAAATCGCTTATTCTGTTAAAACATCTTTAAGCTCGGCGAGCCTTTCAAAATACCCTCATGAATCCAGTCGCTTTAGCGGTTGACGATCTTCGGGATCAGTATCTCCGGGAGATGGCGCTTGTCCGCCAGACCTGTGAGCGTACCGGAGACGGCACAGCTGCGATCCGCCGGCGCTCCGCGGTGGTTGACCGTATCCTCATTGAAATGTGGCGACGGGCCTTTGCCGGCCAGCCTGCACAGAATGTCTCGCTGCTCGCCTTGGGCGGCTATGGACGCAAGGATCTCTTCCCCTACTCCGACATCGATGTGCTCTTCGCTTTCGCCGACGAAAAGACCGAGGAACATACCAAAGAAGCCGTTCGATCGATCATCCAGGGAATGTGGGATATCGGCCTGCGGGCCAGTCCAAGCTCACGAACCGTCAAGGAAGCAGGCCGGTTCGATCCCGACAACCTCGAGTTCACGCTGGCCACGCTCGACCGCCGCTTCCTCGCCGGCCAGTTCCCTCTTTACCAGCAGCTCCACCAGACGGTTTTTCCCGGCCTCGTTCTGAGCGAGTGGAACACGATTACCCAGAAGCTGGGCGAGATTGCCCGCGCACGCCACGCCAAGTACGGCAACACCATCTTCCATCTCGAACCGAATCTGAAGGAATGTCCCGGCGGGTTGCGCGACTACCACCTTGCCGTCTGGTTTGCCCTGCTGTTCCATTTGAAGGAAACGAAGGAATGGCCACGGCAGCGCGGCGGGGTCTTCCAAAGCGCACGCGGAGATGCCGAGGCCGCCTTTGATTTCCTTGCGGCCGCTCGATGTTTCCTTCATTTCCGCCACGGGCGCGACGACAACACCCTGGACTGGCAATCGCAGGATGAAGCGGCAGCTAACTCTATCGGGCTTGAAACGCGCGGCACGGCCGATCCGGCCTACTGGATGCGGACCTACTATCGACACGCCCGAGTCATTTATCGCCGGGCTGCGCTGCTGATGGAACATCTGCCGGCGCCGGTCAGCTTCTACCGTCAGTTCCGCCGCCGCCGCACACCGATCGCGGGAACGGACTTCATTCTCGATCAGGGCCGCATCGATATCCTTCCCGGCGCACAATTCAGCGATACGGCGGCGATCCTGCGCATCTTCTCACTGATGGCAACGCATGGCTATGCGCTTTCACAGGCCGCCGAAGATCGCATTACCGATGCCCTGCCCGCTTTGGCCATTCATATCCCCGAGGGGCCGTATCTGTGGAACGCGCTGCGCGAGGTGCTTCTGGGACCGCACGCGGCGCATGCGCTGAGGACCATGCATGCGCTGGGCGTGCTGGAAATGCTGATCCCGGAGTTCCACGGCATCGATGCGCTGGTGATCCGCGATAGCTATCACCGCTATACGGTCGACGAGCATACCTTCCTGACCATCGACAACGTGCACAGCTTGCGCCAGCCGGCGCATGACTACGAACAGCGGCTCGCGCAACTACTTCCCGAAATTGACCGGCTCGATCTCTTCCTGCTCTCACTGCTATTGCACGACACTGGCAAGGGCCGGCGCAGCGGCGAACATACCGGCCAGAGCGTCGAACTCGCTGACAGCTTCATGGCGCGACTCGACTTTGACACCGAGGAGCGCGATTCTGTACTCAAGCTCATTCGCATGCACTTGGAGATGTCGAACGCACTGCGCAGGGACATCTTCGACGCCGAAAACGTCAGGGCATTCTCTGAAAAAATTGGCAGCCCTGCGATCTTGAAGATGCTCACACTGATGACCTACGCGGACATCAAGGCCGTAAACCCTGAAGCTCTGACGCCGTGGAAGGCTGAAAACCTGTGGCAGCTCTACATGGCCACGGCAAACTTTATGGACCGCAGTGTCGACGAAGTTCGCTATCACGCTGCAATCGATCCCACGCTCCTCAATCGCATTCGATCGATGGTGCCGCCAAGTCAATACGACGCTCTCCGTCAGTTCCTCGAAGGGCTCCCGCAGCGCTACCTCCAGACCAGGCTCCCCGAGCACATCCGCAACCACTTCCAGCTCGCCGCCGACCTTGACAAGAATCCTGTCCAGCTCGACCTCCGGCCGCATCGCCAGCTCTTTGATCTCACGGTCATCGTGCGCGATCGCAGCCGGTTGTTTGCGGACGTGGCTGGCGCGCTCGCCGCGTGGGGGATGAATATCGTGAAAGCCGGCGCGTTTTCCAACGATGCGGGCATCGTGGTCGATAGTTTTCAGTTCACCGATGTCTTTCGCACCATTGAGCTGAATCCAAGCGAGAAAGACCGATTCCTCGAATATGTGCATGATGTCGTTGCACAAAAAGTCGCAGTCGAGCAGATGCTCGAAGCGCGCCGCCACGCAAGCGGTCCCGGCAATATCAAGGTTGAGGTCGCCACGCGTCTTCAATTCGACTCGGAATCATCGACGCATTCAACGTTGCTGCAAGTGGTCGCGCAGGACGTTCCAGGCCTGCTTCGCCAGATTGCTCTCACCCTTAGCACTCATAAATGCAACATTGAGGTTGCGCTTATCGATACCGAGGGCGAAACGGCGATTGACGTTTTCTACCTCACGCAAGGTGGCGCCAAGCTCAGCAACGAAACGCAGCACGCACTCGCCGCCGACCTGACTGCCGCAATCAATCAGCTCCGCGCGCCCGTCGGCGCGTAGTCGCCTTTGCGCAATCGCGCCCACGTTCTAGTCCGCTCTTCGTTACTCAGACTCAGGACTTTCCTGCGTGATCTCCATATTCCCAGTCGTAGGGAACGCCCGTGTCTCCCAGGATGAAGCGGACCAACTGCGCAAAGCCCGCTTCAGCGCGAACGTCGTTAGCGAGGATTAAAACGCAGCGCTGGCTCTTCTCGACGCACACAAGCGTATTGGCCGTCTGGCCGTCGTGGCCCCCCTTGTAAAAGCCGTGGCCTTGCGGGCCATCAAATACGACGACGCCCAGGCCCGAATACAAGTCCTTGCGCTGTTCGCTTGCCGGCGCATCGGGGAGAAAGAGTGGGAACAGGCTGGCGGTGGTTATATGCAAGCCGGGTTTTGTCATCTCGGCGCGTGAGGCCGCGCTCAACCCGTCGCCGCGCACCAGCGCAGCGGTAAACGCGGAAAGGTCAGTTATCGTCGTGTTCATCGAGCCCGCCGCGCGGACCTTGCTGCGCTTGTCATGAGGTTGCGGCTGTCCCTGGTCGTTCCAGCCATCGGCAACATTGGGGTCCTGGCCGTTCCGCCACGTCAGGCTTGTGCGAGTCATTCCCAGCCGGTCGAAATTGGCCTTGGTCAGATCGCCGACATCCTGCCCCAATCCCTGCGCTTTGCGGCCGCGCTCAACCACAAACTGCAGCAGGATGAAACCTTCGCCGGAATAGCTGAAGCGGGTGCCCGGCTGAAAGTGAATGTGCAGCTTCTGGTCGGGTTCGATGAACCAGAAATTGCTGAAGCCGGTGGAGTGATTGAGGCACATACGTGGCGTGATTGTCTCCCAGCGTGGATCGTCAGCCAGATCCTTGTATGGCCCGTACTTGTCCGGAAAGACCGGATCCGGACCATACGTGGGGAGCGGATTGTCGAGATCGTCCTTGATGGGCTCGTCCAGCTTCAACTTGCCTTGATCGACCAGTTGCATCACGGTATACGCAAACACCGTCTTGGTCAGCGATGCGCCGTACATCACCGTATCCCGGGTCAGGGGATCTCCTTTGGAATTGCGCACGCCATAGGCATTGACGTAAATGACCTTGCCGTGATCGATGACCGCAACCGCCATGCCTTTAGCGTTGGTCTGCTGCATGACCTTGCTCACTTCGCCATCGATGGAGGCGCCGTTGGGCATCGACTGCGCAACTGCAGCGGGAGAAAGATGGAACACAGCAACCAACAAAACGAAGAGCGGATGGATCCTGTTCCACATTGTCATGGGTTTCCTTTTAGAACTGTATCCTGACGGGTCATGATTCCAGGGTGGGGACTGGATGGACTCAAGATCACTACGCACCGAAGCCTGGGAAAGTTCGGCCAGCGTTCACGAACGCGCCCTGGTTTCCGCCTCGGAAAGTAGAGAAGGTCTCTTCGTTCTTCGTTCGAGCTTTGGTCTAGATCCCCGCCGCCCGCAGCTAAAATATCCCTATGGCCGCCCTCATTGACGCAATCGACATCAAGCGCAAGATGTACTTTGAATTGGAAAACACTCCCTACTACTGCCTCGACGTGGACGTTTCCACTCCCACCGCGCGCGGCGGACAGACGCTGGTTCGTCTGAAGATGCGCAATTTGCTCACGCGCGCTGTCTTTGACAAGACATTCAAAGCGGGAGAGAAGTTCAAGGAGCCGGATCTGGAAACGGTAGAGGCTTCCTATCTTTACTCCGATGGCGACGCTTCGTACTTCATGGACCAGGAGACCTTCGATCAGATTGCGCTGACACCGGAAAAACTCGGCGACGCGCTGCAGTTCCTCACCGAAGGGCTAATCATCAAGATCGACAAGTTCAACGGCAACCCCATCGGACTGCAGTTGCCCGAGAAGGTGGAACTCGCAGTGGCGTATACAGAGCCCGGTGCGCGCGGTAATACCGCCAGCGGCGCGGTGACGAAGCACGCCAGGCTTGAGACGGGCCTCGAGATCAAGGTGCCGTTCTTCGTGGAAGAGGGCGAAAAAGTGAAGGTCTACACCGAGACGCGCGAATTTGCGGGGCGGGCATAGCAGGGATTCGCGCCGCACTCGGCAGAATTTTCATCTTGGCGCCATCAGCGGTTTTGTAAACTACGTCGGCATCTCATTCCCGATCGATCCTCTCGGGAGAGCATCATGCCTGAAGCGCTTCGGCTTTCGGTTCTCGCCGGCGCCGCATTCGCTGCCGCGCTTCTGGCTGCGGTTACCGGCTTCGGCGGTGCTGCGGTCTTGCTGCCCATGTTGGTGTTCGTCTTTGGCGTGCGCGAGGCAATTCCGATTCTCACCGTCGCGCAACTGATCGGGAATGGAAGCCGTGTGTGGTTCAACCGGCACGAGTTGGAGTGGCGGGTCGTGACCTGGTTCTCGCTGGGTGGGGTGCCAATGGCTCTGCTGGGCGGACTTCTGTTTGCCCACGCCCCGCTGGCGGCTCTCACCCGCGTTCTGGGAGCATTTCTCATTCTTATCGTCGCGATCCGGCATCTGCCACAGTTTTCTGCGTTCAAGCCGCCGTTAAAGTCGTTTGCACTCATCGGCGCGGCATCGAGTTTTCTATCTGCGCTGCTGGGGAGCGTTGGTCCGCTGATGGCGCCGTTCTTTCTTGCCTACGGGCTTGTGAAGGGCGCGTACATCGGGACAGAGGCGCTCTCGACCGTCGTGATGCATGTGGCTAAGCTCATCGCCTATCGCGAGTCGGCGGTGCTGCCCACCCGCGCAATTGTGAGTGGCCTGGCGCTGGGACCGATCATGGTGGCAGGGTCATTTGCCGGGAAACGGGTAATTGACCGGCTGCCGGCGCGGATCTTTGTGCTGATCATCGACGTGACGCTGCTGGCCGCGGGCGTAATGTTCCTTGCAGGGTGGAGCAAGCCGTAAGCACCGCCGAGAGGCACCGGAACGTTCGAGAAAGTGTGCCCTCCGAATCAACGGAACGTTAATATCCCCGACAGGCCAAGGCCTCTAGAATTACCCGTAGGCGATGGATCTACTTGAGATAAGCACGCACCAGGTCAATAAGGTCCTCGGCAAGTTCCGGAGCGATTTGTTCCTTGGCGCCGTCGACGAGATGGAAGCGAATATGCGTCTCCATGATCTCGCCCATCAGGCTGTTGACTCCGCCGCGCACCGCGGCGAGCAGCATCAACTGCCCGCCACAGTCTTCGTTGGTGTTGACCAGGCGCTCGACGGCATCGAGTTGGCCGCGCAACCTGCGCACACGTTGGAGAAGCTTCAGTTTCTCGCGGTCATGCAGGGACATGGAAACTCACCTCTTGATGTATACCCACCCCCGGTATAGTATAAACCGTATGGGGGTATATCCACTTCCTTATCTTAACGCCGGAGCCCTTCTGGAAGGTTCAAAATGTTCTCCTTCATTCAGCGCCGTCTTTTTACAGTCCTGCTGATTGAGCTGCTTTTTGCTTCAGCGGCCGGCGTTGCCGATGCGCAGTCCTTTGAATCCGATAATGCTCTCCCCGCAGCGCCGGAACCGAATAGCCCGAGCCGGGAGATTTTGCCGCCGTTGGATATCTTGTGGGCGCAAAGCAC
Organism: uncultured Acidobacteriaceae bacterium; assembly: GCA_963769345.1. Taxonomy (GTDB): domain Bacteria; phylum Acidobacteriota; class Terriglobia; order Terriglobales; family Acidobacteriaceae; genus Telmatobacter. Next base: position 1,764,936 of record CAVYLL010000008.1, on the reverse strand, counting down.
CTCCACGCCTGTCGCCAAACCAACCGCCGATCAAGGCACGCCCGCGGATCCAGAAGCGAAACCGGTGCTGACCATGTTTCCGCATCCTGAAGACTCGCGTTACTGGATTTCAGGTCAGGCGAACATCATCTTGCAGGGGCGGCTTCCTTTTCACTCGCTGTACGAGGGGACGAACAGCTTTCGCAATTCGGCCGAGTACAGGACATCCATGGTTGGGACTCTCTACACTGGGCTGCGCCGGAACCGCTCGGTCCGGTACAACACCGATTTCATCTTCGATATGGAATTGGCCGCGGGGCGCGGGCTGAGCGAGGCGCTGGGCTTGGCAGGGTTCACGAACCTCGACGTCGTGCGGAACCCGAATCTCGGTCCAGCGCCATACATCGCGCGCTACCAGATTCACCAGGTGTTCGGGCTGACAAACAAGACGACGAGCCAGGAGGCGAACTTCTTCGCGCTGGCACCGGCGGTGCCGGAGCGGCGCGTGGAATTTCGTATCGGCAAGATGACGTTGCCGGATTTCTTTGACGTGAATTCGGTCGGGTCGGACAGCCATCTGCAATTCATGAACTGGACAGTAGACAACAATGGCGCCTGGGACTACGCGGCCGACACGCGCGGGTACACCGTCGGCGGCCTTGTGGAATATGACGATGTTGCGTGGAGCTTTCGCTACGGGATTTTTGCAATGCCTACTGTCGCCAACGGCATCGATCTGGATTGGGCATTCAGCCGCGCGAACGGGCAGAACGGCGAGTTTGAGCTGCGCAAGAGTTGGATTCCCCAGCGCAAGGGCGTGTCGCGGCTACTGTTTTACGCCAATCACGCACACATGGGAGTCTATCGAGAGGCAGTACAGGCATATTTGGCTGGGACCGATCCGACTCCGACCATTACGGCGCACGAACATTTTGGTGCGTTGAAGTACGGCGTTGGCTTCAACACGGAGCAGGAGCTGACAGCAAGTCTGAGCGTGTACGGGCGATTCGGGTGGAACGAGGGACAGCACGAATCTTTCGCCTACACCGAGGATGACCAGACAGTCCAGGCTGGCGCGGAATATTTCGGGAATCGCTGGCACCGGCCTAACGACAAGGTGGCGATCGCCGTTGTGTCGAATGCGATCAAGCGCGACCACCAGAACTATCTTCAGTTGGGCGGCCTGGGTTTCCTGCTCGGCGATGGAAATCTAAACTACGGGCGCGAGAACATTGTCGAGAGCTACTACACCTGGCACGCATGGAGGGGGATGTTCTATTCCATCGACGTGCAGCACTTCAACAACCCGGGGTACAACCGCGATCGCGGGCCGGTCTGGGTGGGATCGGCGCGCGCGCACGTCGATTTCTAGTGCGGGAGATGATTCACGGTGGGTGCATCTTTTCCGCGAAGGAGATCGGAGAGATCCTCGATCCTCTCATCGAGCAGATTCAACTTTCTTGAGAGGCCCTGGATCTCGGATTCGGAGCGGCGATTGACATCGAAGTCGAGTTCGCCGCGCAACCTGTCTTTCGTGTCCTGGCGATTCTGGCTCATCATGATCACGGGAGCCTGGATGGCGGCGAGCATGGATAGAAACAGGTTGAGCAGGATAAACGGGTACGGGTCCCAGGCTTTGCCGCCGAGGATGATGTTCACCAGCGTGTAAATCGTAAGGACAATTGCAAACGTGATGATGAAGGTCCACGAGCCGCCAAAGCTCGCCACCGCGTCGGCGATTCGTTCTCCCGGGGTCATTTCCTTTTCGATGACTTCGTTTGGATTGCGGCTGGCGCGAAGCCTCACGAGGTGATGTGCGGCGTGAAACTGATGCCCCAGGGTTGTGAGCAGGTCCATGCCGGCCAGGGGCTTTCGCTGCAGCAGCGTGGAAATATCATCGCGGGACACCTCAAGGCAAGTGGAGTCTTCGAGAGCAGAGGCGCTGGTTTGATGAGGCGTCTGCTCAAGCATGGACGCGAAGCCGAAGAACTCGCCCAGCCCGGGCTCATCCACGACCACTTCCTGCTGGTCTTCATCGACAGTGGTGACCCGGACTCTGCCAGTGACCATGACGTATGCCATGCCCGGGTCGCCGGCTTTGTAGATGCGCTCGCGCGCGGCGAAGGTTTTGACTTCGACTTGACTTGCCAGGACGGCCGTCTCGTCGTCATCCAACAAGGAAAAGAGGGGAACACTTTTAAGCAGTTCTGGCTTGCACGTCATGGCGATCTCCGGGCTGAGGATGGTGATGAAATCTGGTTGGGCCCTGGCTGCGGTGGGGACGGGGTGTGTCGGAGGGGAAAGTCCACTTCGAAGCCTACCTGGCCGCCCAATGATGGACTGGCAATATGACTCCCGCCCAGCATGGCGAAGGTGACGGCCATGCGAGGGTTGAGCTGGAACTGGCCGCCGCCGAGGGCCTGCAACTGGTCTTTACCCAAGCCCTTTGTGTCAGCGATGGCTCCGTAGAGTTCCGCGCCTAAGGTCAGGCGCGGGTTGAAGTCGTGCTGGAGGGAGAGGCCGCCCGTGTAGACGTGGCCGCGGGTGGTCTGAATTCCCAGAACACCCGTGCTTGTGTTGCCGGCAAAGAGAAATCCGAAGTTGGCATTGAGGCGGGTCTTGTCCGTAAACGGCTCCTCGGCAATGGAGTTTAGCCAGTAGTCGGTGAGACCGGAACCGAGATTCTGCTGCTCATCGCCGGTTGGGAATTCAATATACAGGCTGGCCGAGAGGGCCGGAAGGCTGAGCGGACGGGTGGATTTACGGAAGTTCCACTTGATGCCCATGTCGGCATCGCCGTTGCCGGCGGTGTTCTCAGATCCGGACGCGCGATAGATCGTGAGATAAGGAATGTCGAAATCGAGTTCAAGACGGTAAGGCAAGCCGTAGTTCACCTTGAAATTTGCAGTGTTCTGGCGGAGGTCAGGAAACTGTGCGGATTGGAGGCCGTCGTACTCGTTATAGATCTCGAAGTGCAGGGTTCCCTGGTCGGTGACATCGGCGTTATCGGTGTAAAACGGCATCTGAGCGAGCAGTGGCCCGGAGGCGAACATGCAGATTACGTGAAGGAAAAGCCGCTTTGCTGGATGCATGCAGTTGAAATTCACTATACCGGGATTGGATTCCTACTGAATATCAATGCAGCATTAAAACCTCCTCGTTGATTGGGCGTTCGTGATGCCGGCAGGGTGTCACTCGCGGTTGCGGGATGATCGCGCCTTTACAATATTGGAGATTCCGAAGCGAGGTGAGCGGTGAGCTCGGCAGTTGATCCGTGTGTGTTGGTGTATGACGTTGGTGGCAGCCATATTTCGGCTGCGGTTTGCTTCAAGAATGACTTTCGATTGGGCCCGGTCGAGCGGGCCAACCAGCCTGAGGAGCAGACGAGCGAGGCGTTTGTCGAAGTGCTGTACTCGCTGGGGAAAAAGGCGGCTGGAGGCATCGAAGGCGTGCAAGGCGCGGAGTTGGCGATGCCGGGGCCGTTCGACTACGCAAAGGGAATCAGTTGGGCGAAGCACAAGATGCCATTCCTGTTCGGTGTGAACGTGAGCGAGGCGTTGGCGGCGCGATTCGGGTGGAAAGCAAGCCAGGTGCGCTTTTTGAATGACGCAGCGGCGTACCTGCTGGGTGAGGTTGGCGCTGGCGCGGCACGGGGCGTGAGGCGTGTGGTTGTTTTCACGCTGGGAACGGGCGTTGGTTCGGGCTTTGCGGTGGATGGCAAAGTCGTGACCGAAGGCAAGGGCGTGCCGCCGGGCGGGGAAATCTGGAATGTTCCGTATGAGGGCGGGATCGTCGAGGATAAGATCTCAACTCGAGCGCTGCAAGCTGTCTATAAGGATCGCAAGGGCCAAGAGCGCGAGGTGGCGTCGATCGCGCACTACGCAACGGGTGGCGATCCTGTGTCGATTGCCGTCTTCCAGGAGTTCGGAAAGACTCTTGGAATCGCACTGAAGCGGCTGCTGGCCGACTTTGATCCGGATGTGGTGGTGCTGGGCGGTGGGATTGCGCGGTCGGCGCATTTGTTTCTGCCGGCGGCGAAAGCCGAGTTGGTTGGCACGCATTTCGAGGTGCGGACTGCCGAGCTATGGGAGAATGCTCCGCTGGCCGGTGCGGGGGTAGCGTGGTTCGAGGTTGCTGGGAGCTAGATCGCTTCTGATTCTCAGCTCTCAGCCATCAGATCAGTGCAAACCAACTCCGCATGCAACCGCCCTCAGGAAAAGTTGCGGAGCCGGCGCCACTCCCAGCGCGACGGATGGGTCATCAGTACCAGCAGCCTCGTTTACCGGATGGTGGCTTGAGGTCTGTGATCAAGCGGGGTCATGCCAGCCGCCGATGTCGGCCGCCAGTGCGTCTGCTTCCTTCGGTCCCCACGATCCAGGCTCATACACTTGAGCTGGAGTAACGTTTCCCAGCAGGTCTTGCACCACAACCCACTGACGCTCGACTGCATCTTCCCGCACGAAAAGTGAAGCGTCGCCTCGCATCGCATCCGTGAGCAGACGCTCGTAGGCTTCCACTTCGTCCCCAAGCGCTTGATCCACGGCAGCCAGCTCGATCTGCTTCGTGGTCCCTCGCACACCGGAATGCCTCACCTGCAGGCCGGCCGCAAGCGAGATATCCGGGCCGAGGCGGAACCGAAAATAGTTGTTCTCCAGGCAGAGTTTCAGGGGGGGTCTCTTGAGCTTTACGATGACTTCCGTGGCCGTCGTCTTTAAACACTTTCCCGCTCGAATCAGAAACGGAACGCCCTCCCACCGCCATGAATCTATTTCGAGGCGCACCGCAGCGTAGGTCTCCACCTGGGAGTTCGGCGCAACCCCCGGTTCATTTCGATAACCGCGAAATTGTCCGCGCACGAGTTGCGAAGGCTTCAGGGGTGGAATTGCTCTAAATACTTTCACTTGTTCATCCCGAATGGAATCGTGGTACATCAAATTCGGCGGCTCCATGGCGAGCAATGCCACAACCTGCAGGAGATGATTCTGAATCACGTCGCGGATGGCGCCCGCTTCCTCGTAGAACTTGCCTCTCCCTCCAACGCCGAATTGCTCGGCCATCGTGATCTGCACGCTTTGCACATAATTCCGGTTCCAGATCGGCTCAAGGAATGTGTTTGCAAAGCGGAAATAAAGCAGATTTGCCACCGTCTCTTTGCCGAGGAAGTGATCGATGCGAAAGATCTGAGATTCTGGAAATGTTGCGTGAAGCGTTGCGTTCAGCGATTTCGCCGAGGCAACATCCCGACCGAAGGGCTTTTCCACAACGATGCGCGCATCGGCTGAGCATCCATTACATTCCAATCCTCGCGTAACCACGCCGAACAGGCTGGGCGGAATCGCCAGATAGTACGCGGGCCGCCGGGCATCGCCGAGTTCCCTTCGCAATGCGGCAAAGGTCGTCTGATCTTCGTAGTCGCCGTCGATGTAATGCATCATCTGAAGCAGTTTCTGGAAGGCAACATCTTCAACGCCGTCGCTGTGCTCGTGAATGCTGGCGCGCGCACGCTCTCGAAACTGGTCAACTTCCCAACCGCTTTTTGCAACACCGATCACAGGCCCATTCAACGTGCCGTGGCGAACCATGTTATGCAGGGCCGGGAAGATTTTCTTGTAAGCAAGGTCCCCCGATGCGCCAAAGAAGACGAAGGCATCTGAAGGTGGAGTGCCGATCGGCTCGTGCCAAGGTTCAATCGCAGGTTCTGCAGTAGCCAAGTCGGAACCTCCTAACCAATGAAGACTCGCTCGCGATCTCCGGCACGCAAACCGGGACTACATCTTTGGGAATTTCGTTTGGTCGAGGGAGAATCGCCATCTTATCTTCGTCATTCGCGGCCAGTGGAACAGATCACAGGAAATGTTTGAACTGTCAGAAGTATCAGGTTGCAGATGACCAATCTCCCAGCTCGATCAAGTAACTGGCTGCTTGTTACTACTTCCTGCTTGAAGAACATTGAGAAGGGCGCTATGCTGGTTCACCTCATCGGTCATCTCAAGCGACCGGTCTCTCGCCTTTCGGAGTCGGAAGTATGAGCTCCGAACCCCACAATTCTGATTGGGCCCCTCGCTTCATTCGCAAGAGCTATCCGGTTGGAAGTCCAGCAAAGGCCTCGCATCCTACCGCATCGCGGCAGCCCACAGTAGAAATCTCAGAGCTGAGATTTCATACTCGCCGCGGATCGAGGGTCGATCACAGGCTCACCGGACGAACTCGACACAAGCCGGGACTACTCTCGAACGCTCATAAAAGCCTCTTCAAAGTCACATTGCCTAGGGGGCTAACCATGACTGAAAATACATTCTGGGGCCTATTGGAAAAAGCGCGCAACTGTGGCGCGACATCGGCCTGCCCATGCTGTCTCACTCGATGTTTGAGGCAGCTGAGCGATCAAGACGTTTCTGATTTTGGCCTGATGCTCTACGAAAAAATATGCGAACTGAACACTTGGCAACTCTGGGGAGCAGGTCAAGTGATTGCGGGTGAGATGAGTGGCGATAGCTTCCACTATTTCCGCGCGTGGATCGTAGGCGTTGGTGAGCAGGCATTCGAGACCGCCGGAAAAGACCCTGATTCACTCGGGCAATTTCTCGACCGCAATAAAGATCCCATCGATGTCGATAACGAATCACTTGAATACGTCGCCGTGCAGCTCTTACAGGAACGCGGATTCAACGCTGATCCACGGGAACGGTGTTCTTCAGGCGCGGATGACAAACCACGCGGAATTCCATTCAATTTACTGACGCTTGTTGCCGACTATCCCAAGCTTGCAAATCTTCGCTTACAGGGTCCAATTCGAACTTCCGATACGGCGGTCGGTAGCGGGTTGCCGAATCTTAAGCCGATGCCTGTACCGCAGGGTCATCTTGTTCGAGGTGCTTCGCGATAAATCCCTTCAAGACGAGAGTCAAGGGAATGGCGGTAATTGCGCCTGGGAGTCCGAGCAAAAACGTCCAGCCAACCAGCGACAGCGTAAATTCGAGAAACGAGATACTCATCGCCTTCTTCGCGAGGATAGGCATCACTACGTTTCCGACGATCACCTGCGTGACAATCAGAACGCCGGCCACGAGCAAGGCTCTTTTCCAACCAAGCATCAGCAATGCCAGCAGGATCGGAGGGGCCAACGCAATGGCGGGCCCGATAAATGGAATGAAGGCCAGAAAGAAATAGAGAATGCACCAGAGAAATGGGGTTTCGACGCCCATCGCGAACAGGAAGACCAGATTAATCAGGGCATTCATTCCCGCGGATTTGGCCGTCACAACCACGTAGCTTCTGGCATAGACAGCCGGGCTGTGCAAAGCGATGGCAAGCAGGCTGGGCTTGGTTCCTGCGTCTGGCAACATCTCAATGACCAGGAGAGCTGCAAACAGGCAGATCAGGAGTGTCTCGGAAGCGATGGCGCTCGCCTGGGGAACAATGGACATGATCATTGTGCCGAGTTGTTGCGATGTCAGCAGGCTCTGGATTGACACCCGCTGAAGGTCGATGAACCGAAACTGGCTGATCAAATCCGTAATTTGATCGTAGAGACCCACCCAATGTTGCTCGAAGAGCGGCACTCTGGCTACCAGACGCGAAATACTCATCTGCAGAGTGAACAGAGTCACCAGGCCGGCGGCGATGAGTGCGACGGCCGTCATGGTTGTCGCGCGTCGTTTCGATAGCTGGAATCGCTGCATGAGCCAGGTGGGAAAGGGGAGCACGGCATAGGCGAGCATAAGGCCCAGAAGCAGAGGCCCCAGTACCGAGGACGTGGTTCTTATTCCCCATAAAAGGATGACGACGCATGCGGCGGCCTGGAGCGCGGGCAGGAGCGTCGAAGGCGGGTTGGTTTTCTTCGTCTGGCTCGAAGATTCAACTTGATTTGTCAGCACTTGATTTCGGCGGTCTCTGCGCCATGTATCTTAAGGCAAATCGCTTACAGGTGGAACACTGTGCTTTCTTCAAACGGGAGTCTATCCTTCAACTTAGAGAGAACACCATTGCTGTACAACTGTAAGTATTGCCAGTAGCCAGGGCTTCGCTTCTGCCCTAGAGTTTCGCAGAATTGTTCTTCCCTCGTGCGTGTGCTTCGTCGCTGCTGCATGGTCGGAACAAACCGTTCAGGAGGACTATTCATGAGAAAACTACCAATGGTTTCGCGGCGTGAGTTCGTAACGATGGCTGCAGCCGCGGCATGGAGTGTTTCAAATTCCCATGAGTTTCTTGCCGGGGCGCTGGAGAAAGCGGCTGATAAAACGGTATCGCAGCTAAGCCCAGACAAGGCGTTGCACGACCTTCTCGAGGGCAATCAGCGCTTCAAGAATGGAAAGACGACAGGTCCCCGGCGAAGCCCCGCGGATTTTAGCCGCCTCGCTTCAGCTCAGTATCCTGAGGCGGTGATCGTAAGTTGTTCAGATTCGCGCGTGGCTCCGGAGATCTTGTTCGATGTGGGGCTGGGCGACATCTTTGTGATACGTGTAGCCGGCAACGTGGTCAGCGGCGCGGGTGTAACGGTGAAGGGCAGCATTGAGTATGCGGTCGCAGAACTGAATGCGCCACTCATCATGGTGCTGGGTCACAGCGCCTGCGGAGCGGTGAAGGCCGCAAAACAGCACATTGATGCCACGGAGTCGTTGCCCGGCGCAATCGATGGACTGGTGGAACTTGTGAAACCCGCTGTGACTCAGAGCAAGGGCGAGCCGGGGGACCCGCTGGACAACGCCATTCGTAAGAATGTGGAGCTTGGTGTAGAGCGGTTAAAGAGCCTCGAGCCGATCCTGGCGCCGAGAGTGAAAGACGGCAAGCTCAAAGTGGTCGGAGCCGTCTATACACTGCAAACCGGGGAAGTGAAATTGGTGTAGCAAAAAGGACAATGAGACAGGGCCAGAGGCCTGCAAAGAGCGACCGTGCTTCACAGGTCAATTACATGTCCGGTCGTCATGGAACTGGCCACTCGGAAGCATGGTGCCGAGAAACTGTGCACAGCCGGTAATCTTTTGATAGGTCTCGTCGTTGGCGAGAGCGTTTGGCGTCATGGAGTACTTCCCGGTGCTCATGGATTTCCTCTCGGCAACCAGCTTGTCGCTCCATTTGCTGACGGTATTGAAGTGATTGGTGAGGAGCCGAAGGGCGTTCTCATCCGCTTCAGTTGAAGCGGCGACCTTGGCGAGTCTCAACTGATCCGTCGCCCGGTCGTGAAAGACGACGAGGCGGCTGCCATCTCCCGGAACGCCCCGTTGAATTGCATATGCGAGCGCGGTGCTCCATTCCTTAAGGGTGGATAGATCCTGCAGGGCAGCTTTCATGAAGTCGTTCGACATTCCGGGAGCCGCCTGCTGGTTCGAATGGTGGCCGTCTGAGGAAGCGTCGGCGGATAGCGTAACGATAATCTTGTCTCCGCTGAAGCCGATTGAGCCATTTCCGATTCTGGCCAGCGTTTCCAGATCAACGTAAGCTTTGCCGCTGATCTGGTACACCATTGCTGTTCCGGTGTGCCCGTTAACTACCAACGTGCGTTCGTGATACGCGTCCTGGGCCGCCATAACCCCGGTTAGCGTGAGAAAAATAAAAGCGATGTTCGAAGGCACTGATCTTGAGCACATTGGGATGTCCTCTCCGTCGGACCCGTATCCGTCGCGCTGGCAGCGTTTCGCCGTTGTCTCGCGATTAGGCAGAATTATGCTCCCCCACGATCACGATGCGAACTGTCAGTATTGCTAGCTGCGAAAAAGGCTGCGCGCTCTAGCGGCCGGTGGCGAGGGGCTGGGATGGCGACTGGCTGTGGGGATCCGGCGGCAGGGTGTAGATGACTTCGCCGGGCTTGGCGTAGTGGAGCTTTTCGCGAGCCTCGTGCTCGATGGCTTCAGGGTCGGACTTGAGACGCTCCACATGATTGCGCAGATGGGTGTTCTCCTGCTGCAGATCTTCGATTTCGTGCTTGAGCTGCTTCTCCTGGTTGCGCTGCTGATACCAGGTCGACAGGCCGTGACGGCCGTTGACCACGCTCCAGGCAAAGAGAAGGGCGAGTGCGACGGCAAAGAGCGTACCGGCAGGACGCCAGCCCTGCTGCACCCATTCAACGGCGCGCTGTCGAAATGGAAGCGGCTCGTCGGCCGCTTCCTTTTTTTCACTGAACAGATTTGGTTGCTGCATTCGGCCTCGGTGGAGTAATGAAACTTCCGCAGGGGCTAAAGCCCCCGCCTATTCCTATTCTTTGCGGCACGACTGAACATCTCGGTGAAAAACTCAACGAACCGCTGTTTTGTAACCAGGGCATGGCTTCAGCCAGGCCGCAAATGTAACAAGATGATGTCGGGCTTCAGCCCCTGAGGGATGCTAGCTTGGCCCACACAGACTTTTCGCCAGGCTGTGAAGTCGCGCCCGGTGACAAACTGGAACTCGCGGCTGGCCCGCCATTATCCCTATCCCTGTACGAATTTCTCTGCCGCCGAGCGGAGCGCGACCATGTCTTTCTCGTCGCGCGCCTCGGTGTAAGCCCTAACCACGGGTTCTGTTCCTGAAAGGCGGAAGCAAACCCACGAGCCGTCGTCGAGGATCAGTTTGAGACCGTCGGTGCGCACGATGCTGGTAACCTTGCGCCCGCCGAGCTCGGTGGGATCCTTCTTCAATTCTTCAGTGAACGCGGCCTTCCGTTCCGGGGTCAAGTGGAAGTTCTCGCGAACGGGATAGAAGGAACCAACCTTGGCAAACAGCTCCTTGAGTTGGCGACCGAGACTCTTTTTGCGCGCGGCCACCATTTCCGTTACGAGCAGTCCGGCGATGATGCCGTCTTTCTCAGGCACGTGGCCGCGGATGGTTAGGCCGGCTGATTCCTCGCCACCGATGGCGATCTTGTCGGCGATGATGAGTTCGCCGATGTACTTGAAGCCGACCGGCGTTTCAAAGAGCGGCACCTTGTGGTATTCGGCGAGCGCGTTCACAAGGTTGGTGGTGGCGACGCTCTTGGCCACGCCGTTCTTCCAGCCACGCGTTTCGACGAGGTAGTCGAACAGCAGCGCGATGATGTAGTTGGGCTGGATGAAGGTGCCGTCTTCGTCGACGATGCCGAAACGGTCGGCATCCCCGTCGGTGGCGATGCCGATCTTCGCGCCGAACTCCTTCATCTTCTTCCTGCAATCGCCGAGGAGATGGTCATCAGGCTCGGGGGCGTGGCCGCCGAAGAGGACGTCGCGGTAGTCGTGGACAGTTGCGACCTCGACGCCGGCTTCGCGCAGGATGTGGCAACTGTAGCCGCGGCCTGCTCCCCAGAAGGGATCGAAGACAACCTTGATGTGGGAGTTGGCGATCGTCTTTGAGATCGACGAGTTCGCCGAGACGATGGAGGAAGCCGGGCTTGACGTCGACAGTCTCAAAGCCCCCCTCCGGCGGATCGGCGTGAGGGATTTTGCCGTCCGTGTTGGCGTTAATCGCGGCCTCGATCTGCTTTGTCACTTCGGGCAGGGCAGGGGCGCCGTCATGGGTGGAGAACTTGATGCCGTTATATTCCGGCGGATTGTGCGAGGCGGTGAAGTTGATGGCACCGGAGGTCTTGAGGGCACGCACCGCATAAGCGATCGCCGGTGTGGGCGCGGCATCGGGAATGACGATCGGGGTGATGCCGGCGCCGGCGAGGATCCTGGCGGCTTCGGCGACAAAGCTCTCACCCAGAAAGCGCGGATCGCGGCCGACGAGAACCCGGTGCGGCTCGGGCTGTGTTTTGACGTAAGCGGCAATGCCTGCGATGGCGAGGCGGATGTTGGCCAGCGTAAATTCGTCCGCAACGATGGCCCTCCAACCGGAGGTACCGAATTTAATGACGGAACTCATCGATCGTTCTCCTCAAGCGGCTCTGGATCGCCAGAATGTATGCATTAGGATGCGCGAGCCGCAAGGAACATACTGCAACACCGGGGAGAAGTCGGCAAGTTGCATCGGATTCTCATCGAGAAGGCCGAACCAGCACATTACGTTGGGGCGTTGAGTTTGATTCATGCGCTGAAAAATGTGATTGGGGGGTAAGGGTTTGTCCGTACACTGAACGCGGGAGAAAGAAATGCTCGAAGCGAACGCGCAGGCACGCATTGTGTTGACCACCGAAAGTACGCTGGATGAAGCCAACAAGCTGGGCCGCACGCTGGTTGAGGAGCGGCTGGTGGCATGTGCCACCCTGCTGCCGGTTGTGCAGTCGATTTATTTCTGGAAAGACCACATCCATTCCGCTCCTGAGACGATGATTTTGCTGAAGACAAGCGCGGAAAAGATCGAGGCTCTGGAAGCGCGCATGCGCGAGTTGCACAGCTACCGCGTACCCGAGTTCCTGGTCATTCCCGTCGAACAGGGAAGCAAGATCTACCTCGATTGGCTATTCGGAACGCTGGCAGAGCAAAAGTAACGGTTGAGTGCTGACGGTTCTTCGCACCGTGCCGGCATCCGGCGCGGCCGGGGATTTTTCGCATATCTGGTATTCTGGGCTTCGGCAGTTATGCGTTGGCTAATCATCGCTCTTCTGATTTCGGTAGCCGGGTTGCTGGTGGCGGCTGCTGGTACGGTGCGCCACATCCTGCGACAACGCACAATGCCTCAAAGCCGACCGCCTGAAGGCGGCGCGGCAGGGATCGCGACACCCGAAGCATCCGACCTGGAGTCAGAAAGTTAAGGAACAAACCGTGGAAAACGAGATTTTGAGGCCGATGGCGTCAGAGACCGCGCATCCTGCCATCACCGACGGGTTGCGCGCCACCGGAATCATCCTGGCGGGCAGCGCCCTGGTGGCGATCTGCTCGCACATCACTCTCCCGCTTTGGTTCACCCCGGTTCCGCTAACGCTGCAGCCGTTTGCCGTAGTGTTGCTGGGTCTGCTTCTGCGGCCGCGACTGGCAGCCGCGACACTGGGAGCGTACCTGGCTGAGGGTGGAATCGGGCTGCCGGTCTTCGCGCCGGGATTAGCATTTGGAGCGGGCCTGGCACATTTGCTGGGACCGACGGGCGGATACCTGATGTCGTATCCGGCGGCGGCGGCGCTGATCGCATATCTCTGGCAGGCGCAGCGACCGTGGATCTTCCAGCGCGATCTTGAGCGCAACAACGGGCAATGTGCTGATCCTGCTCTGCGGGTTCGCATGGCTGGCGGTGTGGACCCATGGGGCCGGGTCGTTTGGTTCGCTGAAGACGGCGTTTGCGCTTGCCGTGCTTCCCTTCCTGCCAGGCGATGCATTGAAGGTCGTGGCAGCAGCGGCGATCGCCAAGGGACTCGAGCGCGCACGCAGAAGCCGTTAGATAAACTCATTCGCCGGCCATCATCGTTTTCGTTGAAAGGATCTTTGTCTCAGTGAGCAACAAGCATTCTGAATCAGCCGTCTTGAATCCGACCCGGGAAATCTCCATTGCACACAGCCCCGACTCGGATGATGCTTTCATGTTTTATGGCCTGGCCACCAACAAGATTCGCGTGCCGGGATACAAGTTCTCTCATACCCTTGTGCGATATCGAAACGCTGAATCGTCGCGCCCAGGACGAGGCATTCTACGATGTGACGGCGATCAGCTTCCATGCCTATCCCTACCTGCAAGAGAACTACACGCTGATGGGCTGCGGCGGCAGCGTGGGCGAGGGCTATGGGCCAATGGTTATCTCGCAAAAGCCGATGGCGCTCGACGATTTGAAGCGCGTAAAGGTGGCTGTCCCCGGCACCATGACCACGGCGTACCTGGCGCTGAAGATTTTCAATCCCGAAATCGAGACAGAGGTTGTGCCGTTCGACCAGATCATCCCCGAGGTGCTGGCGGGCAAGTACGAGGCAGGCCTGATCATCCACGAAGGACAGCTGACCTACGGCCGAAGCGGACTCCACAAGATCATTGACCTCGGCGTGTGGTGGCGCGATCAAACGAAGCTGGTGCTGCCCCTGGGCGGAAACGCAATCCGCCGTTCGCTCGGTGCGGAGTCGCACAAAATCATCTCAAAGGCCCTGCGCGACAGCATCCAGCACGCGCTCGATCATCGCGAGCAGGCGCTGGAATATGCCATGCAGTTTGCGCGCGACCTCGACCCGAGCATGGCGAGCCGCTTTGTCAGCATGTATGTGAACGAGCGGACGCTGGACTACGGGCCGGACGGACGCGAAGCGATCCGCAAGCTGCTGGATCTGGGTTATGAGCGCGGGATCATCCCCATCGCACCCAAGGTGGAGTTCGTCGACTGAGGGCGAGCGCGTTCAGCCCAGGTAATTGGGATCCGCCAATTTTTCTGGAACCATTCTAAAGATTTCCTAATCTCGGCCGATGCATTGCGTATTGGGGTAAGCCAGTGCTATTGAGTCGGGACAATCTTGTGTCTACGCTCTTTTGCGAGACCGACCGGGCGCAGCGCCTGAGGATGCCGCTGGCGCTGATTCACATTGGATTTGCGGATTGGGTAAGCCGGCAATCCGACGCGGAATGACGCCCGCTGCGAAGAAATGGTGCGCCAGATCGACGAGCGATTCCAGCGGTTGTTGCGCTGCTACGATTCCGTGGGTCGGGTTGCGGATGGAGAATTCGTCCTGCTCTTGCCGGGATGTAGCCTCGTGAACGCGAAAACGTTGGCTGAGCGCATTCGCGACGGGGTTTTTCGATCGCCGTTTGAAGCTGGCGGCCAAGCGATACACCTGAACGCCTGCTTCGGCGTTGTGTCGAGTGGCGGGCGCTCGCCTTTTGTGGTCTTGCAAGAGGCAAGAAAAGCATTGCAGCGTGCACAGGCAGCAGCACCGGGGTCGATTCACTGCCTCGAAGCAGAAGATGAATTGGACCCAGGCAAGTTCCTGATCCCTGTTCTGCAGGATGAATCGCTGCGATGGTAACTCGCGCTGTGAATGGGCGCATCATCGTTCGGCAACGTCGGGATGCGGCGCAGCGGTCTCGAGGAATTCCTGGAAGACATCGTTGGAGAGCATGCGGCCCTGGGAAGTGAGCTGCGCAGTTTCACCGTCGAATGTGAGCAAGCGGCGTTCGGTAACGCTTCGACGACCTCGAGAGCATGTGCAACCATTTGGTTACCAAACTCCTGGCGGAGGGCGGAAACTGAGACCCCGTCGTTTAGACGAAGGCCGAGAAACCAGGCTTCTTCATGCTGGCGCTCCGGTGAAAGCCACGCGGTCTCTCGCGGTTGCGGGCCATCGAGGTAGGCCTTCAATTCGTCGGTATTGGTGAAGCGCAGGACATAACCCGACCGCGCATGATTTGCTGATTTCGCGGATTCGCGCAGCATCGACGAGGCGTCCAGCCCCAGGCCCAGATAGGGACGGCGCTGCCAATAGCGCAGGTTGTGGCGGGATTCGCAGTCCGGGTCGAGCGAAGTTCGAAATCTCATACTGAGGCAATCCAGCCGCGGCAAGGCTGTCGATTGCGCGTCTCATACATGCGCGCGATGGTGTCGTCGCCGGGAACCAACCCGGCGTGGTAGCGAGCGCCCGCCGGCGAGCATCTCACGGCCAAGGCGTGATTCCTCGTCCACCTCGAGCATGTAGATGCTGGCATGCGGCAACGCCGGTGTCAACGAGTATCGCAACGGACTCCTGCCAGGAAGCGAACGTCTGGCCCGCAAGCCCCGCGATCAGGTCGATGTTCAGGTTGGTGATTCCCGCGGCGCGCAGGCGCTTCAGGTCATCCAGCACGATGGCGCGGCTGTGGAGGCGGCCGCTCTGCTGCGCTTCGCGATCGATAAAGGACTGGACGCCGAGGCTGACGCGATTGACGCCGGCCCGGGCCAGCGCTTCGAGGGTGGCGTCGGCAATCTGCCCGGGAGCGCACTCGACGGTGATCTCAGCATCGGGCTCCACCGTGAATTCCGCGCGGATGGCGGCGAAGAGCTGCGCGATCAAATCCGGCTCGAGCAGGCTCGGCGTTCCGCCACCGAGATAGATGGTGTCGCACGCGGGCCGGCAGATCTGCACGGATGTTCTCGCTCCACTGGCGTGCGCTCCGCATCTCATCGATCAGGCGTTCGATGTAGCGGGCATGTTCGCCGGCCGGATAGACCCCTGATGCAAAATTGCAGTAGGTGCACTTGGAGCGGCAAAACGGGATCGAAATGTAAAGGCCGAGCTTGTTCGCTTGCCGGGTGCTGCCATACTCTGATTGTTTCATGCCTCCGGGGACGGCACAGACCCGTAACCGGGCCGGCGCCACGAATCGATAAAGGAGACGCTTTTTTGAAAGCCTGGCCCATTCTTGCCATTTCAATGGTTCAGTCTTTTATTTGCGCTTGCCCATTGGTTCCTGTATCGCACCTGGATCGATTTCTGGTGGCCGATGAGCCCCGCGGCGTTGCACGCCTTGCGGATCGCCTTCGCCGTGCTCTCATTCGTCTTTGTCACTGCTTCCCTGGTCGAGCTTTCGCTTTTCCAATCCACTGGTCAGAGCCTTCTACCGGTTGGCCGCACTCTGGATGGGGCTGGCGAATTTCCTCTTCGTGGGCGCGTGATTGCATGGCTCGCGGATCTGGTGCTGCGCTTTGCTGTTCCGGTGGCAACGCGAATTGCCGACACGACCCTATATTGCCGGCGGTGCTTCTGGTAGCCGCGATTGCGTCAGCCGCGTATGGCCTCGTGAATGCCCGGAAGATCCGGCTGCGGCGGGTCGCCGTTCTGTTGCCCGGCCTGCCGGAGAGCTGGCGAGGACGGCAGGCGCTGCTGGTGAGCGATCTGCACCTGGGCAACATCAACGGGCTTGCGTTTGCGCGGCGGATCGCGGCGATGGTCGCGGCAATTGAACCCGGCACATCGTCTTCCTTCCCGGGGACCTGTTCGATGGCTGCAAGGTCGATCCGACTTCGATGTGGCCGCGCCGCTGCTGGAACTGGCGCCGCCGCTGGGTGATGTACTTTGTCGGCGGCAATCATGAGGAGTTTGGCGGAGCGGCGCATTTTGCAGAGGCGCTGCGGGCGCGGCGGGATCCGCGTGCTGCATAACGAATGCGCACGACGTGGACGGACTTGCGCGTGGTTGGCGTGGCGTATGGCAATGCTCAACCATCCTCTGCAGATGAGAACCTTTCTTGAGGGTCTGCAGTTGAAGGGTGGACCGGCCGAGCATCCTGCTGAACCATGTGCCGAACCGGCTGCCGCTGGCCGAGCATGCCGGGGTGAGCCTGCAGCTTTCAGGGCACACGCATGGCGGCGGGCAGATGTTCCCGTTCAACCTGATTACGCGGCGCGCTTTTGGCAAATTCACCTACGGACTGCAGCGTTTCGGCGAGCTGCAGGTGTACACTTCCAGCGGCGCGGGAACCTGGGGTCCGCCGATGCGCGTGGGCACGCACTCCGAGATCGTGTTGCTCACCTTCGCATAGAAGTGTTCTCATGGTTCTTCCGCTTTCAAGAGACCTCTGCTTTCGCGAGAGAGGGATTGCTCATGGGTCGTTCAGCAAACGCTTTCTGTTCTTGACTCGTCTCCGCGTCTCTCGTGACGTTGCCGTCTCAGCTCAGCAAGCCCGTACCGACGCGCTTGACGCCGGCGCAGCAGACTCTGGATTTTCCGACCGTGCTCTACGGCGCGGCCTACTACAACGAGTACATGCCGGGAGACCAGGATGCGCGGCTGACGAAAGACATCGCCCTGATGAAGGCCGCGGGGCTCAACGTGGTGCGCATGGGCGAATCGACCTGGAGCCTGTGGGAGCCGGAAGACGGCCAATTTGATTACGCCTGGATGGATCACATCGTCGATGCGATGGGCAAGGCCGGCATCAAGGTCATTCTCGGCACGCCCACGTATTCCATTCCCGGCGTGGATGGCGCACCAGCATCCGGAGATCCTTGCCGATCGCATCACCGGCGGCAACTTCGGCGGACCCCGACGCAGCCCGCGCAGTACGGCATGCGGCAGAACATGGACACCGATTCGCCGGCATATCGCTTCTATGCGGAGCGGCTGATCCGGCACATCGTGGCGCACTACAAGGACAACCCGACGGTGATCGGCTGGCAGCTCGACAACGAAACCTCGAGCTACGACGCCGCAAATCGCGATGTCTTCATCGGCTTCCAGCATTATCTCGAAAAGAAGTTCGTCACGCCCGAAGCGCTGAGCAAAGCGTGGTTCCTCAACTACTGGGGCGAGAATCTGCACACCTGGGAAGACCTGCCGACGCGGAATGGCGCGCAGAGCACCGGCTACAAGCTGGAGTGGTCGCGCTGGAGCCAGATGCGCGTGACCGATTTTCTGCACTGGCAGGCGGAGTTGGTGCGCGAGTGCGCGGGGGCGCGGCAGTTCGTCACGACCGACTACGGCGGCATGATGAAGCGCGATGTGAACGAAGAAGCCATTGCCGAGTCGCTCGACATTGTCGCCGACAACATCTACCACGGCACGCAGGATCACTACGACGGCGCAGCGCAATCGATCCAGGGCGATTTCTCGCGCTCGCTGAAACACGGGAATTTTCTGGTGACGGAAACCAACGCGCAGACGACGGACTGGACTTCGGCGCTACCAGTTTCCGCCGTATGACGGACAGCTGCGCGAAGACGTCTACACGCATTTCTCAAACGGCGCCAACATGGTGGAGTACTGGCACTGGGCATCGATTGCAGCCAACCAGGAGACGTACTGGAAGGGCATTCTGTCGCACGATCTGGAGCCGAACCGCGCCTATGCCGAGATGTCACGCACCGCGCATGAACTGGAAAAGATCGGCCCGCACCTTGTGGGTCTTAAGATCCACAATGACGTGGCGATTTTGTGGAGCCGCGATTCGGCCAATGCGATCGGCTTCATGCCCTTCACTTCCTCAGGACCGCAGTGGAGCTTCGGCTGCGCCGACGGCGGACTACTCTTCGCTGGTGCAGCAGATTCATCGCTCGCTCTACGACCTGAATGTCGGCACGGATTTTGTTTTTCCGGAGACGAAGGATTTCTCCGCTTACAAGCTGCTGATCGTTCCGGCGCTCTACATCTCAGATGATGCGCTGCTGCAACGGATCTCTGACTACGTGAAAAACGGCGGCCATGTGGTGATGACATTCAAGAGCGGATTCGCCAACGAGAACTCCGCTGTGCGCTGGGTGCGCGCGCCGGGCCCGCTGCGCGAGGCCGCGGGATTCAGCTACCAGGAGTTTTCCAACCTCGAACATCCGCTGGCGCTCAAAGACGATCCATTTCACGTTGGCGAAGCGGGAAAGAACGCAAACCAGGTGAGCTACTGGGCCGAGTTCCTGATGCCGGAGCATGCAAAGGCGCTTGCTTATTACGATCATCCGTTCTTCGGAAAATGGCCGGCGATTACCGAGAACCAATTCGGCTCGGGCACTCTTCTCTACGAGGGAACGTATCTCTCGGGCGAGCTGCAAACCGCCGTGCTGAAAAAGGCGGTTGAAGAAGCCGGCCTCATCGGGCCGGATCAGCAGTTGCCGGCTGCAGTGCACGTGACACATGGTGTGAATCGCTTAGGCAAGCGCATTCACTATTACTTCAACTACTCGAGCGCCGATGTAAAAGCAAGCTACGCATATGGCTCAGGATCGAATCTGCTGGACGGGAAAGCGGTCTCAAAGACAGAAGCGCTGGTGCTGGGGCCGTGGGACCTGGCCATTGTGGAGGAGAAATAGGAGAGGGTGAAGAGCGGGAAACGCCGAGTCTGGCGGCTTACCGGGGAAAAAGAACCCTGTGAATGCAGCCGCAGTCGGGCACGCCACCGACGCATTTTAGCACCATTTGTGAGCATTGCAAGGGCGGATTACTCTTCATCTATGATATTTAGAATCAGCTAGTTATAGAGTATTCAATCTTTGCGCGAGATTGGCGAAAACGTACAACTGCGGCTATATCCAGGGCATCCCAGTGAAGGCCGGCGTTACGTACGCGTACGAGGTGCAGCGCGGCATACACAGGAGCAGTTTCAATGGCGAACAAACAAGGCTCACAGCAAGGACAAAATCCCGCCCAGAAAAGCGGCACCGGCCAGCAGGATCCAGCCCAGAAGGGTGGCAGCGGCCAGCAAGAGCGCAACCAGGGCAACAAGCCCAACGACATGAACAAGGGCGGCAACCAGCCGGGTAGCGGCGGTCAGCACTCCGGCGGCGCGGGCGGAACCAACCGCTGAGCAATCACGCCGACGGCGAAACATCGTAGGCAAAGTTAGAATTCGAATCTGAGCAAAGGCCCACGTTCTCCGAAAGAGGCGTGGGCCTTTGACGTTTGATTTCGTCCTGCCTTAAACGGTCGTAATTGCAAATCGCGGTGCATACGTCACACCTCTGCAGCTCTCTATTGGCTATCATCGGTGGGTCCCGAAAAACTTCGGCACCCGGATTCCCCGATCTGAAGACGAAAGAGAGCTTTCCCATGAGCGAAACATCGCAATCTGTCCCCGATCCCCATTCCGATGAGAAACCGGCAACGATTCGCACGCGTCTGCATGGCGTCGAACTGTTGTTCAATTCGCGGCTCAACAAAGGCACAGCGTTCAATGAGGACGAACGCGACGTGTTCGGGCTGCACGGACTGTTGCCGCCGCACATCGGAACGCTTGAGGATCAGCGTCTGCGTCGCAAGCGCGTGCTCGACTCGCGCGACACCGCCTTTGGCAAGTACAGCAACATGCGCGATCTGCAGGACAACGATGAGACGTTGTTCTACTCGATGATCGAGCACTATACCGAAGAATTTCTGCCGATTGTTTATACCCCGGCGGTGGGCGAAGGGTGCCAACGCTTTTCTGAAATCTGGCGCCGGCCGCGTGGGCTATTCATCAGTTATCCCAACCGACAACGAATTGATCAGATTCTTGCTGACTGCCGTTACGACGACGTGCGCTGCATTGTGGTCAGCGATGGCGAGCGCATCCTTGGCCTTGGCGACCAGGGCGCGGGCGGCATGGGAATCCCCATCGGCAAAATGGCGCTCTATACAGCGCTGGGCGGCATTCCGCCGGAACATTGCCTGCCCATCCTGCTCGACGCAGGAACGGACAATGAGATGCTGCTGCACGATCCGATCTATATCGGCTGGCAGCATCATCGCGTGCGCGGGCAAGAGTACGACGACTTTGTCGAAGCATTTGTAACCGCCGTGCAGAAGCGCTGGCCCCACATCCTGCTGCAATGGGAAGACTTTGCCGGCACGAATGCGGCGCGCTTGCTGGAGCGCTATCGCGATCGGCTGTGCACGTTCAATGACGATATCCAGGGAACCGCCGCGGTAACCACGGCAACGCTGCTGGCCGCGGTGAATGCAACGGGAGTTCCGTTGTCGCAGCAAACCATCGCAATGTACGGCGCGGGTTCCGCGGGTATCGGCATCATCGATCTGCTGATCGCCGCGATGAAGGAACAGGGCCTGAGTGAAGAGCAGGCGCGCAGTCGCATCTATGCATTCAATCGCTACGGCCTGCTGGTGGAGGGAGCGCGCGGCATCAAAGAAAGCCAATTGCCGCTGGTGCGCAAGCGCGCCGATATCGCGGGCTGGAACCTCTCGGGCGGCGAAGATGTTTCGCTGCTCGACGTAGTGCGCAACGCAAAGGTGACGGTGCTGGCAGGAGTTTCCGCGCAGGCCGGAGCATTCAGCGAAGAGATTGTGCGCGAGATGGCGCGACATACAGAAAGACCGATCATCTTTCCGCTATCGAATCCGACGTCGCAGGCTGAGGCCACACCGGCCGATCTGCTGCGATGGACCGATGGCCGCGCGCTGGTGGGAACGGGCAGTCCGTTTCCTCCCGTCGAGATCGACGGCAAGCTCGGTGCGCATTTCGCAGGTCAACAACTCGTTCATCTTCCCGGGACTGGCGCTGGGAATTCTTGTGTCGCAGGCGCGGCGCGTGACAGACGGCATGATCATGGCAGCAGCCAAGGCGCTTGCGGGGCTCTCGCCCTCCCGCGAAGACAAGAGCCGCTCCGCTGCTGCCGCCGATTCGCGGAATCGCGCAAAGTGGCGGTGGTCGTCTCAGAAGCGGTGGCGCGGCAGGCGATGGCCGAGGGCGTTGCGACGATCGACGATGCCGCTTCCCTGTCCCGACCGCATCCGCGCATACATGTGGAATCCCGTGTACGTTCCCTACGAGCGCATCGAACACGGCGGCCGTGCAACGGACCTGGTTTAGGCTTCTTGCCTCGAGAAAAACGCTTGCCTTGGCCGTTTATTGATAGTATGGGGGCGGCCAAGATAAACGTTTTATCAAAGAGGGAACTATGAACCAGACTCCACTGTGTTCCGGGATCAGAATTCCGGCAATTTTGCTTTTGTGTTTTGCGTGCATGGCGATGCCAAGCCTTGCGCAGCGCCCGCAACCCAAGCCAAGACCAACCGGGCCCTGGATGAATTCGAGCCTCTCGCCCGATGAGCGCGCCGACCTGGTGATGAAGGAGATGACGGTCGACGAAAAGATTGCGCTGCTGCACGGCGTGGGCATGCCGACCGACGATGCGGTTACACCCGAAAATGCGGCATCGAACCGCGGCGTAGGCTACGCGGTGGGCGTTCCGCGGCTCGGCATTCCTGGCATCGACATGAGCGATGCGGCCTATGGCGTGCGCTCCAGCGGCGTGAACGGACGCTACTCCACGGCACTGCCGGCCAACGTGGCCGCGGCCGCAAGCTGGGATACCGATGCGGCCTATGAATACGGCGCGCTGATCGGGCGCGAACTGCGCGCGCAGGGATTCAACATGTCGCTCGGCGGCGGCGTGAACCTCACACGCGATCCGCGCAACGGCCGCACATTTGAATATCTCGGCGAAGATCCGGTGCTGGCCGGAACGCTGGTGGCGCGGCTGATCCAGGGAACGCAGTCGGCAAACGTGATTGGCGACATCAAGCACTATGCGCTGAACGACCAGGAGAGCGGCCGCAACTCGGTCAACATCACCATCAGCAAGCGCGCGGCGCGCGAGAGCGACCTGCTGGCGTTTGAAATCGGCGTGGAGCAAGGCAAGCCCGCGGCAGTGATGTGCTCGTACAACCGCGTCAACGGCGACTTTGCCTGCGAGAACCAGTGGCTGCTGAATGACGTGCTGAAGAAGGATTGGAAGTTCCCCGGCTTCGTGGTGTCGGACTGGGGTGGAACGCACAGCGATGTGAAGGCCTCTGCCGCCGGTCTCGATAACGAGCAGCCGGGCAGGTTCTTCTACGAGAAGCGTTTCAAGGATGCTCTCGATGCGGGCAAGATTCCACAGGCCGAACTCGACGACCACGTACATCGCATTCTGCGATCGATGTTTGCTGCGGGCGTGATCGATCATCCGCGGCAGCGCAGCGTCATCGATCCCTTTGCCGGATTTGAGACTTCGCGCAAGATCGAAGAAGGCGGCATCGTTCTGCTGAAAAATGAAAAGGCCACGCTGCCGTTGAGCGCTGCAAAGTTGAAGACGATCGCGGTCATCGGATCTCATTCAGATGTGGGCATGATTTCCGGCGGCGGTTCAGCGCAGGTTGACCCGATCGGCGGAAATGCCATCAAGCCTGCAGGACAGGGCGCAACCCACTGGATGGAAGAGATCTGGTTCCCGACTTCGCCGCTGAAGGCGATCCAGGCGCGGGCACCGCATGCGACGGTGAAGTACGATCCAGGCACCGATCCCGCGGCTGCGGCTGCGGCAGCCAAGGGCGCGGATGTGGCCATTGTGTTTGCCTACATGTGGGCCAGCGAGGGAATGGACCTGAAGAGCCTGACGCTTCCGCACGATCAAGACGCAATCATTGCTGCAGTGGCTGCGGCCAATCCGCACACCATCGTCGTGCTTGAAACAGGCAATCCGGTCACGATGCCATGGGTGGACAAGCCTGCTGCGATTCTCGAAGCGTGGTTCGCCGGCAGCGACGGCGCGAATGCAGTCGGCAACGTTCTGTTCGGCACGGTGAACCCGAGCGGCAAGCTGCCCAATACTTTCCCGAAGAGTGAAGCCGATCTTCCGCATCCGACCATCACCATGCCACCGCCGGAGTCTTCGCACTTCGCCGGGCCTGCATCGCCTGAAAAATGGGCGATGGGGCTACCGCCATTCCAGGTCACCTACGACGAAGGCGTGAAGGTCGGCTACAAGTGGTACGACGCGGAGAACAAGAAGCCCCTCTTCCCGTTCGGCTACGGCCTCTCGTACACGACCTATCGCTACTCCGGCCTGCAGGTAACGCCCGGGGACAAGGTAAAGGTGACGTTCACGCTGGCCAATGCCGGTGCGCGCGAAGGTTCGGAGATCGCAGAAGTCTATGCTGCGCTGCCGGCCGCCGCACAGGAACCGCCGAAGCGCCTGGTCGGATTCAGCAAGGTCAAGCTGAAGCCAGGCGAGAAGCACACCGTCACGGTCGAGATCGATCCCAAGTACCTGTCGATCTTCGATGAGCAGAAGAATGACTGGTCGCTGCTTCCGGGCGATTACACCATCATGGTGGGCGGATCGTCAGTGGATCTGCCGCTGAAGGCGACCGTGAATCTGAAGTAGAGAATTAACAAGATGCGAACTACGCCGGCGGATTTGCGCATGCAGCGAATCCGCCGGTTCTGTTTTGCTCAGGCTTTTTCGAGCAGCTTCGGGTTGGTCTTGTCGAGTTTGAGAATCAATTCGCCAAACAGCGTGTTGGCCCATGCAAACCACGCGCGCGTGAACTTCGCGGGATCGTTCTTGTTGAAGCTTTCGTGCATGAAGCCGGTTCCGGCGTGCGTCTTTTCAGCCACGCGAGGCACTGCAGTTGCTCCTTCTCATCGTCCGTGGTCAGCGCGCGCATGATGATCGCCATGGGCCAGATCATGTCCGGGCCGATGTGCAGGCCCACCGATGCCCTCGGCTGCTGAACCGCGAAAGAAATATGGATTCGCCTCGCTCAGCACGAAGCGGCGCGTGGCAAGATAGAGCGGCTCGCTCGCGGTACATGACCCGAGATAGGGCATGGCCAGCAGGCTCGGCACGTTCGCGTCGTCCATGCAGATCGCAGTTGCCGAATCCGTCAATTTCGTAAGCCCAGATTTCGCCAGCGGTAGGGTGATGCACCCGCGCATGCGCATCCAGTGCTGCCTTGATCTCTGTGCGGAGAGGCTAGCCTCGCTTGCCGCGGCGCTGTCGTGCGCGATCTCGGTAAGCATCTCTTCGATACGTTGAAGCGTGTCACGACAAAAAAGTTGCCGGGAATATTCAGCGGGTATGTACACGCATCGTCCGATGGGCGGAAGCCGGAGTGAGATCAGCCCGATCGGCCGCGCAGGATTGCCGTAGCCGTCGCCGCCCAGTGTGTCTGTCGGCGCGAAGGCCTGCCGCTGGAATGAGTACGGTCCGCGCGACGTCTTGCGCTGCTGCGCCGTGAAGGTCTCAAGTATGGAGTGCATCGCCCGTGCCCATTTCGCGTCGAACGGCCTGGTATCGTGCGTGATGCGCCAATACTCATGCGCCAGGCGCACGGGATAGCAGAGCGAGTCGACCTCCCACTTGCGCTCGCCCACGCCGGGCTTCATTTCGGTTTGGTCAGCCTTGCTCCACGAGAGCGGCTCGCGGCTGGCGAGATCGGGCATGAAGGCGTTCGCATAGGGATCGGCGAGAATGCAGCGTGTCTGCCGCCGGATGACGCCTTCGATGAGTCTGCGCAAGTTCCGGATCGGCATTGAGAAACGGCAGATACGGCCACACCTGCGCCGAGGAATCGCGCAGCCACATGGCGGGAATGTCGCCGGTGACTACAACTGTGTCAGGACCGGACGGCGCCATTGGTGAAAGTGACGGTGGTATCGAGCGTGTTGGGCAGGCAGTTGGAAAACAGCCACGCCAGTTCCGGATCGCGCATTCGGCCCGAGATGGATTCGATCGCGGCGTCGACCGCTTTGCTGCGAAATCGGCGGGCCGAAGGCGCCGGGCGTTTAGAGACGAAGCCGGTTTGTGCGAAGGCATGATGTGGCGCAATTGCCGCCGAGCCGACCAAATCCGGCAGCGCCGCCGAGAAAGCTACGGCGGGACACGCGAGTATTGGAAACCATTCACAACCCGGAGTGAGAGGATTTAAATTCGTCCTTCATCATAACGGCGAAGATGGGATGCGCCGGAGACTTCGCGTGCGGAATGAGCCATGCGGAGATTCCGCCGGCTCAAACCTGCTTTTCGAGAATCACGAATTCCAGGTCGTCGCGAAGAGGCTTGCCAAAGCGGTTATCGCCGTAGGGAAGGGCTCCGTTTCACCGGTGCGTGTGTAGCCTCGCCGCTCATACCATGCGATCAGCGCGTCGCGGACGTTGAGAACCCCCATGCGGATCGAGCGGGCTCCGTGCAGCCTTGCAAAATCTTCGGCAGCGCTCAGCAATGCCCGGCCGAGGTGCTGCTTCTGCAAACGCGGGATCTACGGTGAAGAGTCCCAGGTACCAGGCATCATCATCCACCGGCTCGAGCCAGACTGTTCCGATGATTGCGCGGCTTTCAGGATCGCGATGGACGAGAAAGTGCGCATGCGG
This sequence comes from uncultured Acidobacteriaceae bacterium, assembly GCA_963769345.1. Taxonomy (GTDB): domain Bacteria; phylum Acidobacteriota; class Terriglobia; order Terriglobales; family Acidobacteriaceae; genus Telmatobacter. The sequence goes on along the minus strand of CAVYLL010000008.1, from coordinate 1,738,572 downwards.
CTTCGCGGCAAGATCCTCGTCGCAACAACGAGTCAGTGAGGCGAGTGCCCTCGATGATCCCAGTTTCGATGTTCCAGCTCTCGACGGCGCCGTGGCCGCGATAAGCCGCGTTGACGAGGTCGATGATCGCCGGATAGTCGGGCTTCAGTCGCATGTTCAAGAAGCATGGAGATTACTCCGCGTCGGGCGGGACTTGTTCCAGCAGTCGCTTCCATGTTTTCTGGTTGCGGCGGAAGCCCTTCTTCAAGTCTTCGAGAATGCGCTCGAAGTCCGCATTGGTGCGCAGATTGTTCCACGCCGGATTCTTCTGGAACCACGGGATAGTTTTCGTTACCTAGATAGATCGCGCGGCGCAGCCAGTGCAGCGCTTCGCTGGAGTCGCCTTCGACGGCGAAATACGTTGCGAGGCGATACGCCATCTCGCTGTCAGCCTCGGCCGCGGCAAGTGTGTCATCTTTCAGCAGCGCGGCGGCGCGAGTGCGGTCGCCGACCTGCACGTAGCACAGCGCGAGCGTGGGCACAGCGATGCGCAGCGACTCGTCGTCGCGAATCACGCCTTCGAGGATCCTGATTGCCTCCTCGAGATTGCCCATGCGCATCTGCTGATAGCCGGACGACGTACGCAGCAGCGGATGGCGCGGCTCGAGTGCGAGGCCCTTCTCCAACTCATCACCGGCCAGTTCAATCTGGTTCTGATAGTGGTAGACACGCGCACGGTGGTTGTAAAGGATCGCGGCATTGGCCGGGTTTAGCTTCAGCGCGCGATTGAACTCGCATGCAGCGCCTCGTCGTACATGCCGTCGCCGCGCAGTGCGATGCCGGCCACCATGTGCACATTCCAGTCGTTGGCGGCGCCGGCAAGCAGGTTCGCGATACCGTGACGCGCCGACTCTTTCTCGCCGCGCGAGAGCAGCATGTAGATGCGATACAAGATTCGCTTCGGTTGCGGCAGGATCCAGCCTGAGCGCCTCGTCGAAATGCGCGACGCGCGTGCATTACGTGGATCTGCCCGCCGAATCCGTGCCGCACATACTGCAATTCGGCGATGCCCAGCCCGCTCCATCCGGAAGCAAACTCCGGATCCTTCGTGGTGACGCTCGTGAAGAGCGCGTGGGCTTTATCGAGATCGGCCTTGGATCCGGTGCGGACCATGAAGGAACTGAGCAGCGCGCGGGCCTGCAGATACTCTTCGCTCACCGGGCCGGGCAGCGAGCCATCGCGGAGCGCGCCGCGAGGCGCATCCATCTGATCGGCCGGCGCCCAGGCCATGCAAGCGCGGCAAAAACTTCGTTTGAAATCTCCGACTGCACGGCAATCAGATCGAGCGATGCAACACGGATGGCTCCGCCGGAGCGCACGCTCTGCGAGCCAACGTCGAGCAGTTGCCAATTCAGATCGAATCCGTTTTCGGAACGGAAGAAGCTGCCGGCCAAGCACATAAGAAACCAGCAGCCGCTGACCGACAGAGAGCGGATCCATCTGCGCGATGGGCAGCGACATCAGCGTGCTCGAGGGCCTGACGACCAGCGCCGGAATGCGCGCGAGGCGTGCGGCGATGGCATCGGCCAGCGCGTAGCCATATAGCGGAGCAACCTCGGTTGCGCCAAGATTTGCGAATGGCAGCACCACGAGGGAATTCTGTTGCGCGCGATCGCCTGCGGATTCGCGAAACCGCTCGGCCAGCATCGAGAGAAATCCGGTCGCACGCTTCTCCGCTTCGGCCTCGGTGGTCGGCAGGTTCGCCGCAGCCTCGCCGGGAATGGCGCCCGTCTCGATCTGCAGCGCCTTCATGATGGTCTTCAGCGCCTCGCGCACTTCGGCGGCGGATGCATAGCGCGTAGCGGGCGTCTTTTCAAGACACGTCGCAATCACGCTTTTCAATTCCGTCGAGATATCGGGGACGATCTCGCTCAGGTCAACGGGATCGGAAAACTGGATGGCGCGGATAGTCTGAAAGTCTTCCCCATCGGGGCGCGAAAACGGATGACGGCCGCTGGCAAGTTCGTAAAAAATCACGCCGAGCGCCCACACGTCCGACTGCACGCTCGATTGGCCGGTGACGAACTGCTCCGGCGCCATGTAGCGGATGGTGCCGCCGCGCGCGGTGTAGGTCGCGGCAACCGATGCGTCCCTGGCAAGCGCGGGCTTGGATGGATCGAAGCTGGCGTCTTCAGGCCGCAGGCGACGCGCCAGGCCGAAGTCGAGAATCTTTACCAGGCCGCCGTCAGTGAGCATCACGTTCTGCGGTTTCAGGTCGCGATGAAAGATGCCGAGCGAGTGCGCAGCCTGCAGACCATCTGCGATCTGGATGCCGACAGAGAGCAACGAGTTGCGGAGTCGCCGGGCCGCGCGCGATGAGCTGATCGAGCGACTGGCCGGGCACGTACTGCATGACGATGTAGCCTTCGTCGCCAGCCTCGCCCAACCTCGTAGATGGCGCAGACGTTGGGGTGTTCGATGGCAGAAGCGAGACGCGCCTCACGCAGAACGGTGGTGCGCAGTTGCTGCGCCGAGAGCAGGCCGGTGCGCAGAATCTTGAACACCACCGGGCGCTGCAGCAGCGTGTCGTTGGCCAGGTACACCACGCCGCTGCCGCCGGCGCCGAGGCGGCGAATGATCTCGTAGTGCTCGATGGTCTTTCGTTTCATCGCTGCTTCAAGTGTAGTTGCAGCGTCGATGAGGACTGTATCAATTTCCGGTGAGGGCGGGTGGGCCTTGATTTGTGAAGATCAATGAGAGGACGAGTGGTCATTGCTTTCCACCCTTGCTGCCAAGGATGGGGCACGGCAAATGAATTGATTCTCCAGAGAATGGCGTTTGTTACTCCCTCTTCCCTATTCCCTGCTTTAATGTCCTCGCCGCACTTCGCCTTCTTCCACCGGCGGTGGCGGCTCTTTCGCGAGCCGCCGCTGGCTTCGCTGGCCGAGCAGAAACATTGTCAGCCCGAACACGAGCAGCACCAGGCCCCACCAGAGATTCGCGTTGATGCCGAGGCTCCTTGCATAGAGGTCGGCGTTGCCGTTGGTCTTGATACCCCATGTCGTCATGATGGCGCCGGTGAAGGTGAACATCAGTCCCATGGGAATGCGCAGATCGAGATTCATGGTGCTCCCTTCCTCTCAGGCAAAGAAAATATTCACTGCAACGGCGCCCAGCAGCACGGCAATGCCCAGCGCCTCGGGGCTCTTCCACCAGCGATCATGCGCGCGCGGCGGCTTGGGCGTGAGCGAATGCACAAGGCCCACCAGTTCCGATTCGGGCCGCGGCTTGGTAAACAGGCTCACGATCACAGTGACGATGAAGTTGGCGCTGAAAGCGAAGATCGCACCCCAGAAGTTCTGCGCCATGTCGCTGGGGTAGTGATGCACCACGGTGATCCAGCCGCCGTGAATGCCGGGGTGCGCCTCGATCGGCAGCGTGAGTCCGTGATGCAGCATCGCGGCCACCGTGCCCGAGATGAGCCCGGCTAAATGCGGCGTGGCCGGTGGTGCGCTTCCAGAACATGCCCAGCAGGAACGTCGCGAACAGCGGCGCGTTCACAAAGCTGAAGACAAGCTGCAGCGTGTCCATGATGTTGTTGAAGTTGATGGCCGCGTAGGCAGTGCAGATCGACAGAAGAATGCCGCCGACTGTGGCCCATCGCCCCACCGCCATGTAGTGCCGGTCGCTGCCGCCCTTGTGAATGTAGGACTGATAGAGATCGTACGTGAATACGGTGTTGAACGCCGTCACGTTGCCCGCCATGCCGCTCATAAAGCTGGCCAGCAGTGCCGTCAAGCCCAGGCCCAGAATGCCCGTCGGGAAATAGTGCAGCAGCATGTTCGGCGTCGCCATGTCGTAGTCGAGCAGCGGGTGGCCGCTCGCGTCGAGCATTGCTTTGCCCGTCACCGGGTTGATCTTCGCCGGAACCAGTCCCCTGCCCTGTTCCACTTCTTTCGAAACCACATTCGTCTCATGGTAGATGATGCCGTTCTGTTCGCGCACCGTGGTGGTGGTGTGCGGCGTGGGCAGCGAGATCGCAAGCAAGCCGGGCAAAATCACCAGAAACGGAAACACCATCTTCGGAACGGCGGCGATCAGCGGAACGCGGCGCGCAGACTCCATGTTCTTCGAGGCCATCGCCGTCTGGATCACGAGGAAGTCAGTGCACCAGTACCCGGAGCCGAGCACGAATCCGAGTCCCATGCCGAGGCCGATAATCTCGATGCCCATGGGATTGGTGCTGGAGTGCATCACACCTTTCCACTCGTGCATCATGCGCGGATCGACGGCGGAGACGGCTGTCCTCAATCCGTTCCAGCCGCCCACATTCTTCAGGCCCAGCAGCACCAGCGGCAGGAAGCCGGCGATGATGAGAAAGAATTGCAGCACCTCGTTGTAGATGGCGCTGGTGAGGCCGCCGAGAAAGATGTAGAGCAGCACGATGACGGCCGACATCACGATGGAGAACGTGAAGATGCCCTCCGGGGCCCAGCCGAGGGTGCGAAACAATCCATCGAATACATGCAGTGCCTGGATGAGCCGCGCCATCGCGTACATCGAGATGCCGGAACTGAACACCGTCATCACCGCGAACGAGCAGGCATTCAGCGCGCGTGTCTTTTCGTCAAAGCGCATACGCAGAAACTCCGGCACCGAGCGCGCCTTGGAGCCGTAATAAAACGGCATCATGAAGATGCCGACGAAGACCATGGCCGGAATGGCGCCGATGCCGTAGAAGTGGCTGTCTCGAGGCCGTACTTGGCGCCTGAAGCGCCCATGCCGATGACTTCCTGCGCGCCGAGATTGGCGCTGATAAAGGCGAGACCGCAGATCCATGCCGGCAGCGCGCGTCCGGCCTGAAAGAAGTCCTTGCTGGTCTTCATGTAGCGCTTGAGGGCAAAGCCGATGCCCAGCACAAACACGAAATACAGCAGCATGATCAGCCAATCGACAAAGGTCAGTTGCAAAACGACTCCTCAGATTCGTCGGGGCACACGCATGGACACAGCGGTCTGAAGAAACCAGAGAATTTCGCCGCGTGGATGTCGCTACCGATGATACGCAAACCAATCTACTGACGAGAGGTTCGCCTCGTCCAGCGGAAAATGAAAATGTTTTCATTTCCCAGGCCGCGCCAATATCCAGCGTCATTTCTACGCGCTTTCACCGGGGATCGCACGCGCCACAAAACTCCATCTTCAGCGAATGACCCTTGCCAGAACAGGCCCGAAGATCGCCATCAGAAGGACGTATGCGGCGGCCAGTGATCCGAGCCGCGGTTCAATGCCGGCTCCAAGGCCGGCGATTACGATGGAAAACTCCCCGCGGGCAACGAGTGTCAATCCGGCACGAATCCGTGATCGCCGATCGAGGTTGCCACTGCGCGTGGCCCAATAGCCGGTAAGGATCTTCGAGAGCGTAGTCGCAACGGCGAGCGCGACGGCGGTCAAGAGCACCGGGGGCAGGCTTCGCGGATCGATCTCCAGGCCGAAGAAGAAAAAGAAGGTCGCCGCGAAGAGATCGCGCAGCGGCGCAAGCAGGCGATGCGATTGCTCCGAGATCGGGCCGGAGGCGGCAATTCCCACGATGAATGCTCCAATGGCAGAGGAGACTTGTAGATGCTGCGCAATCCCGGCGACCAATAGCACAGCTCCAAAAACGGTGAGCAGAACGACCTCATCGGATTGATGCGCGACGAATGCGCTGAGTGAGGTTCCGTATCGGGTGGCAACGAAGAGCACAATGAGAACCGCCGTGCAGGCAATTCCCACAGAAACGAGAATTTTCGTTGGACCCCCACCGGCAAGAAGCACAGCAACCAGGGGAAGATAAACGGCCATCATGAGATCTTCGAGCACGAGAATCGAGAGCACGGTCGGCGTCTCAGGGGAGTTCATGCGACCCAACTCGGAAAGCACGCGGGCAATGATTCCGGAGGACGAGATCAAAGTAACGCCGCCCAGCAGGATGGAAGCCAGGAGCGACCAGCCTAGAAGAATCCCCGCGATGAAACCGGGAGGAAAATTCAATAAGAGGTCGATGCCGGCGCCAGACAACCCCTTGCGTAGGCTCTGTGTGAGCTGATCTCCGGAGTATTCGAGCCCAAGCATGAAGAGCAGAAGAAGAACGCCGACTTCTGCTCCAAGCTGGATGAAGTCCTTCGTAAGGTTCAGCGGTGCGATGCCGCCCTTCCCAAACGCGAGTCCGGCGAGCAGAAAAAGAGAGATTGCAGACAGCCCGAAGCGACTGGCCAGTCGTGCAAGCACAGCTAATCCGACCGCAACACTGCCTAACTGAATGAACAGGCGCGAATAATCATGCACTGGCTCTGTCAAATTGGCTCTCCAGAAGTCTGCAGACCGGTCTCACTCTGCTGCCAGTCTAGACGAGGGGTACGGACCGGTAGCGAGCCGGAAGCCAAAAGCCATTTACACTGGAAGTGCATGATTCCTACACTTGCCTGGACCCCGGAAGGCGTCCGATTTATCGATCAAACGAAGCTCCCCCTCGAGGAGAGCTATGTGCTGGCCACCGATTACGAACAGGTGGCCGATGTCATCGTCACCATGGTTGTGCGCGGCGCACCGGCGATCGGCGTTTCCGCGGCTTATGGCGTGGCGCTTGGCGCGCTGCGCAGTGACGCGAAAACGGCCGGCGAATTCGCCGCCGAGTTTGACAAGGTCTGTGCGCGCCTGGCCGGAACGCGACCGACGGCAGTGAACCTCTTTTGGGCTATCGACCGCATGAAGCGAGTCTTCGCGGCTCTGCTGTCAGCTGGCGCTACGATGAAACAGGTACAGGACAAGCTGCTCGCCGAAGCCCACGCCATGTACGAAGAAGACATCGCCGCATGCAAGACGATGGGAGCCTTCGGGGGCGCACTTCTGCCGGAAGAAGGCGGCGTCCTCACCCATTGCAATGCCGGCGCACTGGCGACTTGCGGTTACGGCACAGCCCTTGGGGTCATCCGCTCTGCCGTTGAGCAGGGCAAGCGCATTCATGTTTACGCTGATGAGACGCGGCCATTTCTGCAGGGCGCTCGTCTCACGGCCTGGGAGTTGATGGCCGACGGCATTCCAACGACGGTCATCTGCGACAACATGGCCGCCAGCCTGATGCGCGCCGGCAAGATCAAGGCTGTGGTCGTCGGTGCAGATCGCATCGCCGCCAACGGCGACTTCGCCAACAAGATCGGCACCTACAACGTTGCCATTCTCGCCAAGGAACACGGCATTCCGTTCTATTGCGCTGCACCCTGGTCGACGATCGACACGGCAACGGCGACCGGCGAGGCGATTCCTATCGAGGAGCGCTCGGCAAAAGAAGTCACGCATCATGGCGGAAAGCAACTCACGCCGCATGGTGTGGGCATCTGCAATCCCGCATTCGACGTGACTCCGGCAAAATATGTAACGGCCATCATCACTGAGCGCGGCGTTTTACGCGCCCCCTATGCCGAGTCGCTCAGGGAGATGGAACTGGTCGCAAGGTAGCCAGGGCAGTTTCGGAATACCCAAGTGCTGTAACGGTCTAGAGTTGTAGGAGTCGTGTCTCCCCGCCTGACTATCTTCCGGTTGCGGCAAAGATCGCTTGTGCGCGGTATTGTGCTTTCGCTTGGCGCATTCATTGCGAGCCTGCTGCTGGCGGGGTTTCCGCACATTGAGAATCTGCATGGGTCACCGTGGCAGTTTGTATCGCTGCTGGCGGCGGCCTGGGGCATGGCCGAGACAGGCCGCTGCCTGCGCGGCAAGTGGAGCCTCTACCACGCGGGTGTACTCATCCTGCTCTACTCCGACCTCATGATTCTCACGCTGATCGTGTTTCTGGTCGCCTATCCGCTGTGAGCGCAGTCTGCTGGTTCTCTTCACAAGCAAGAAAGGGTTCTCTTTTGTCTGTGACCTCTCCATGCGGCCTGTGTAAGATAGGCAAACGCGCGGTGGCGCCGACCGCACGAACTGGAAAGTTCTCATTCCAGACCAGAAGGCCGTTGCCCGTGGGTAGCATGTGCGCAATGACTTCAGGAGGCAGAGATGCTGAAGGGATTTCGTGATTTTGTTTTGCGCGGCAACGTCCTCGATCTGGCAGTTGGCGTCATCATCGGCGGCGCATTCGGAACGGTTGTGACCTCTCTCGTCAAGGATATATTCACCCCGTTCATCGGCAATCTCGTGGGTAAGCCGGACTTCAGCGCCATTCAATACAACCACGTGATGATCGGCAACTTCCTGAATGCTGTGATCGCATTCCTCCTGGTGGCAGTAGCTGTCTACTTCTTCATTGTGGTCCCGGCCAACGCTCTCATGGCCCGGTTCCACAAACCGGTACCCGATGCGCCGCCGGCGACAAAGGCTTGCCCGCAATGCCTGAGCGATATTCCTGCCGCTGCAAAGCGTTGCGCACACTGCACGCAGGCACTTGCCTGAAGGCAGGGAACTGGGAGTAGGGGAGAAAACAGCGCGGCAAACACGTCTGTTTTGAGCGCATTTGTTAGTCCCTGCGTATTATTCCTTTGTCCCTGGCTAGTCCAGTTCGCGCAGCGGCTGCGAGAACGCAAAGAAACCCACGAACGACAACAACGCCACGCTGGCCATCATTGCAAGAGCGTGGCCTGTGTCAATGTGACGCGAGAGTTCCCCTGCCACCAGCGCGCCGATCGGTGGAAGCCCGAGGAAGCTTGTGGCGTAGATGCTCATCATGCGACCGCGCATCGCGTCGCTCGACAGATGCTGGATCGACACGTTGAAGCAGGAGATCATCAGGATCCCGCAGAAGCCTTCAAAAAATGCCAGAGCCTGCGAAACCGCAAAAACGTGGGAGTAGCTGAATCCGATGATCGCTGCGAAAAAAACCACGCCACACCCAGTCAGCACGCGGCCGCGATGGCGGATCACCCCGGAGATGGCGATGGTCATCGCACCCAGCACCGATCCCACTCCCGAGCACGCAAGCAGCCAGCCCAGCCCGCTTTCGCCCGCATGCAACTGCACTTTCGCAAAGTAGGGAATAAACGTAATGAACGGGAACCCGAAAAAGCTCGCGAACGCTGTCATCCAGATCATGACGTACATCTGACGATTGCTGCGGAGGTAGGCAAAGCCGCCCTGCAGGCTGTCCCACATGCTCTGGTGGTGGCTGAGATTCTTCTTCGGGATACTTGATGCGCACCAGCGCCCACAAGCACTGCCAGAAAGCTCAAGCCGTTTAGGAAGAAGTTCCCGGCCATTCCAAAAATCGCCATGGCATAGCCGCCGAGCGTTGGCCCAAGGATGCGCGACATGTTGAACTGCGCAGAATTGAGAGCGATGGCATTGGTCAGGTCTTCGCGCTTCACCAACTTTGGCACGAGTGCCTGGTAGCTGGGAGCGTTCATGGCCATCGCCACGCCATTTCCAAATGCGATCGCGGCCACGCCCCAGACACTGATGGCGTGAAAATACGTGAGCGCGGCGAGCAGAAACGCCAGCAACATCATGATGGTCTGCGTAACCTGCAGCAGCCGCCGCTTGTTCACGCGATCGGCAATGACGCCGCCAAAGAATGTAACGAAGAGAAACGGAATCGACCCCGCAAAGCCCACCACCCCCAGCCAGAAGGCCGAATTGGTCAGCGTGAGAACCAGCCAGCCCTGCGCCACGTTCTGCATCCACGTGCCGATGTTCGAAGTAAAGTTGCCAGCCCAGAAGAGGCGGAAGTTCGGATTGCGCAATGCGCGAATGGCCTGTGGGAGCTCCGCTCCGTCGCAGGTTCCGGAAGTTCCTGAACGATTGCCGAGGGCTCGTCGGAAGCAGCGGCCAGGTTCTCTTCATTCAGTTTGGGTCTGCTGGGCAGAGGGGGACTCCAACCTATAGTGTAAGCTGTGGAAACTACGTCGAAGCCGCGTGTCAAAGTGCTTTGGCCTCTGCTGACTCATCCCACTTTTGCACCTCAAAGGTTTTCGCTTGATGACGATCCGCAGGCTTCTGGTTGCCCCCCTTCTACTGGTTGCAGTTTCTGCCTCCCAAACGCAGCTCGGCACCGCGCAGAGTTCGACAGCAGCCACCGCGCCTGCGCCTCCAAAGCAGGTCTTCGGCTATACCGACTTCAGCAAGGAGGCAAGCATCGAGGAGAAGTTCCTCGCCGTGCCCAATGCCAAACTGGCCGGCGAACACCTGAAGACCCTGACCGCCGAGCCGCACATCGCCTCGAGCCCTGAAGACCACAAGACCGCCGAATACGTGGCGGAGAAGTTCCGCGCCGCCGGGCTCGACACCGAGATCGTTCCCTATCGCGTACTGATGAATCAGCCCAAGGCCGTTAAGGTTGAGGCATTCGATGCCTCCGGAAAGCAACTGATGTCCGGACCCACGCGCGAGCATGTCGAGGGCGATCCCTTCGACAATGACCCGCGCGTGGTGATGCCGTTCAACGGCTCCTCCGGTTCAGGCGACGTGACGGGCGAAGCGGTCTACGCAAACTACGGCCGGCTCGAAGACTTCGACGAACTCGCGAAACAGAAGATCGACCTGCACGGCAAGATCGTAGTCGTCCGCTACGGCGCGAATTTCCGCGGCGTGAAGGTCTACATCGCCGAGCAGCGCGGCGCCATCGGCGTCATCATCTACTCCGATCCGCAGGATGATGGCTACTACAAGGGCGACCCCTACCCGATGGGTCCATGGCGTCCCGACAGCGGCGTGCAGCGCGGATCGGTGCAATATCTCTTCAAGTATCCGGGCGATCCGGAGACTCCCGGCATTGCCTCCACTCCCGATTTGCCCGACTCGGCACGCGTCGAACCCGACGGCAACCAGCCGCACATCATCTCCATCCCCCTCAGCTACGGAGACGCCGCACCCATTCTGCAAGGCCTTGAAGGGCCCCGGCGTGCCGCAAGGTTGGCAGGGCGCACTTCCTTTCCGCTACCACCTCGGCCCCGGCGGGGTACGCGTGCACCTCGTCTCACAGCAGGACTACCAGCGCCGCACCATCTGGGATGTGATCGGCAAAATCAAGGGCACAGACGATCCCGAAAATTGGGTCGTTGTCGGCAATCATCGCGATGCGTGGGTCTACGGCGCAGTCGACCCCAACAGCGGCACCGCCAGCATGCTCGAAGCCGTGCACGGCGTGGGCGCTCTGATGAAAGAAGGCTGGAAACCGAAGCGCTCGATCATCTTCTGCAGTTGGGACGCGGAAGAAGAAGGCCTGATCGGGTCAACCGAATGGGTGGAGCAGCACGCGCAAGCAACTCACCAACGCTGTCGCCTACTTCAACGTCGATGTCGCCGTCGCCGGCCCGGATTTTTCAGCGTCGGCGGTTCCCTCGCTCAAGAACTTCATGCGCGAAATTTCCAAATCCGTGCCCAGCCCGATGGGCGACACGGTCTACCAGGAGTGGCGCGCCAATCGCCACGGCACAACGAGCACCGCGCCAGCAACGCTCCCGCGCAGCCCGGCGATGAGGTCCACGTAAGCGACCTCGGCTCCGGCTCGGACTTCACGCCGTTCCTGCAGCACATTGGCGTGCCGTCGACCGACATCGGCTCCGGCGGTCCATACGGCGTGTATCACTCCGTCTTCGATAACTACGCGTGGTTCGTGATGAACGCCGATCCGCACTTCGTCTATCTGCAGCAGATGGCGCGCGTGCTCGGCCTTGAGGCCGTGCGCATGGCCGATACCGATGTGCTGCCCTACGACTACCAGGCCTACGCACACGAGGTGAAGTCCTACATCGAATCGGCAAAGCGCAAGGCTGCCGATACCGGCGTCTCAGGGCTCGATTTCGGTCCTGCGCTGGCTGCTGCAGCACACTTCGCCAACGCCGCCGACCATGCACATCAGTTGCAATTGAAGCCACCCGCAGACCTCGCCCAGTTCAACGCGGCCCTGCGCGCGGCCGAAACCGCCTTGCTTTCACCGGCGGGCCTGCCCAACCGCCCCTGGTACAAGCACACTATTTACGCCCCGGGTGAATACACCGGCTATGCGGCGGTCGTTATCCCTGGCGTAAACGAGGCCATTGAAGCCAAAGACGCCACCCGCGCCTCAGCGCAGCTGACGGTGCTTGCCCAGTGCTCGAACAGGCCGCGCAAACACTTGAAAGCACTCACTAAACGCGTTGTAGGCCCCTTATTTGAAGAGTTCGGAATCCGGGTTTCAAACTGTGATCCATATCACGCATGTCAGCCCGAACCATTGACCCGCCTCATCCGGCCCCGTATCGTTAAGAATCGAGCTATGAAGACTTCTTCCAATTCGGTTCGGATCGGTATCGCGGTCGCCATCATCCTCGGCACCATCGCCTGGCTGTCCTTTACCGGCTACAGTTCCAGCAAGAGCTACTACGTGACGGTTGCCGAACTCGGCAAGATGGGCGACAAGGCCTACAAAAGCAATCTGCGCGTGGAAGGCTTCGTTCAGCCCGGCTCGATCGAGCAGAGCGGGCCCCATGTCACGTTCGTCCTGAACGAGTTTGAAAGCCACTCTCCCAAGGCCGCGACCGGCCGCCGCTTGACAGTGATCTACAAAGGCTCTGAGCCGCCACCAGATACCTTCAAGGATGACGCGATGGGCATCGCCGAAGGCACCATCGGCCGCGACGGTGTCTTCCACGCCACGGCACTGCAGGCCAAGTGCGCAAGCAAATACGCCCCCGCAACGCCAAACGGCCAACCCGGCGCTGCACCGGTCAGCCTGCCCCGAGCACCTCAAACCCGCGCGCGAACGCGACGCCGACTCCCCAACCAGGTAGCGCCCCCGCTGGAATCGCCACGAACTGATTCCATGACAGCGCAAGCCCCGGAGGCCACCAGCTCTACCCTTTGCGCCCACCTCGAAAACGTTTCTAAGCTCTTTGGTTCATTCGCCGCACTGCGCCAGGTCTCCGTCGATCTTGAGCCGGGCAAATGCTATGTGCTGATCGGCGAAAACGGTGCTGGAAAGTCGACCTTGCTGCGCATTCTGGCCGGCCTTTTGCGGCCAACCGGTGGCAAAGTCACGGTTTTCGGCGGCATCGAGCCACACGACGCCCGCGACCGCATCGGCTACATGAGCCACGCCCCCATGCTCTACGACGAGTTCACCGGCAAGGAGAACCTGAGCTACTTCGCCAGCCTCTACCCCGGCCGCCAATGCCTCGACCCCGCTGAAGCACTGCGCCAGGTGGGCCTCGACCCTGAACTTAACCGCACCCTCGGCCAGTATTCGCAAGGCATGCGCCAGCGCACCTCCCTCGCGCGCGTCCTGATGCCCGTGCCGGAATTGCTGCTGCTCGATGAGCCTTTCTCCAACATGGATATCGAGTCGACCCGCCAGATGGTTGAATTGCTCGCCGGATTCCGGCAGAAGAACCGCACCATCGTGATTACGACACACCAGCGCGAGCATGCTGCGCCGATCGCCGACTGGATACTGCGTCTGCAGGCCGGACGAGTTGCCGACTTTTCGCCAGGGAGACCGACGCTATGAAGACCAACGGCGCGCGCTTCCTCGAATCTCTGGGCATCCCATTCGAACTGCTGGAATACGAAGTCGATCCTGACGATCTTTCGGCTATCACCGTCGCGAAAAAAATCGGCATGCCGCCGGAGCAGGTCTTCAAAACGCTCTTGGTCACCGGCGGGCCAAACATCTATCGATTCGCCGTTGTCCCCGGCGATGCTGAGCTCGACTTCAAGAAGCTGGCCCGCGCCGCAGGCTTGCGCAAAGCCGAAATGGCCCCGCTCAAAGATGTGCAGCCGCTTACCGGATACATTCGCGGCGGCGTGACTCTCTTCGGCTCAAGAAAGGTCTTCCCCGTCTACATCGATGAGACGGCGATTCTCTTCGACAAGATCAGCGTCTCCGCCGGCACGCGCGGCACGCAACTGATTCTCAGCCCCGCCGATTATCTGAAGGCAGCCCATGCACTCGACGTAGAAGTCCAGACAGCGGACATCATCAAAGACGGCCCAAGGCTGACCGCGGAGGGACACTCCGCATGAGCTTGCTCTCTCAATTCACCGCAACGCTAAACATACCTTCTGGACGAACCACGAGACTCAACTTACCACCTCAACAGGCTACAAACCCGGGTGCCCCATCCATGGCAACAGCTTCATCGTTGACATGGGTGGGAAACCACAAACCTCAACCGCAGGGGGTCGCATGAGTTCGATCCTCTGGACCCACCTCGCCAAGGACCTCCGCATCGAATGGCGCTCGAAAGACGCCATCAACTCCATGCTGTTCTTCGCGCTGCTCGTGGTGGTGCTGTTCTCCATTTCCTTTGACCCGCGCGGCGCCTTCGCGCAAGAGATTGCCGGCGGCGTACTCTGCGTGGCGACGATGTTCGCTTCGGTGAGCGCGCTCAACCAGGCCTGGGCGCGCGAGATTCGCCACCAGGTGATGGATGCGCAGCGCATGGCGCCGACATCGGGCGCCGAGTTATTCCTCGCGAAAGTCCTGGCCAACTTCATCTTCGTCAGCATCGTGCAGATTGCGCTGGCGCCGGTATTTCTGGTGATGTATAACCTGCGGATTGCAGGACAGGCCGGACTGCTGGCGCTGGTGTTGCCGCTGGGAACGTGGGCACTCGTCGCCAACGGCACCTTCTTCGCAGCGCTCGCCATCCGCAGCCGCAATCGCGAACTGCTGCTGCCGCTGATTCTGTTTCCGATTTTTTTGCCAGCGCTGCTCGGCATGGTGCAGGCCACCCGGAACATTCTGACCGGCGAAAGCGATCCCTGGCTCTGGATCAAGATGCTGACCGGCTACGACATCATCTTTACAACCGTAAGCCTGCTGCTGTTCGACGTAGTGTTCCATGCGGAGTAACACTAATTAACGAATCTGACGTGATAACATAACGATAACTAGTCGTTACTATTATGATCAAGAGCTTTAACGATCTCAGGCACCCGCGTCTGAGGGTAACTCCAGTGGGAAACTGGACGCCACTGAGCCACGGTCGCATGGCCTAGTCAGCAATCTGGGAGTTAACTGCTCTTAAGACACTCCGCAATTCTGCGACCGGGCAACTGACCTCAACGATCTTTCAGATTCCGGGAGGAAATCGGCTCGAAGCTCTACGCGGATTTCAGAAAAGGCCAGCACAGCATCGCAATCAACGATCAGTCTCAATTTAGTGTCTCAGTTCGGCGTGCCAGGGAATGGCAGATTTACAGGATGACAAAGATCCCGGACCGACTATCCGGGGTCTTTCCTATTTGGGGGCAAGACGCATGGACAAAATCCCCTTCGCTTTTTCAATTCATCCCGGCGAAATCCTCCTCAGCGAGTTCATGGAACCAGCTGGGGCTGACGGCTACCGGCTCGCGAAGGACCTTCATATTTCCATTCCGCGCGTCAACGATCTGGTGCGCGGCAAGCGCGGCATCACTGCCGACACTGCTCTCCGCCTAAGCCGTTACTTCGGCAACTCCGCGCAGTTCTGGATCGGCTTGCAAAGCGGCTACGACCTCTGGGTCGCTTCAAGAAGCAAGTCCTGGAACAAGGTGAAGCCGCGAGAGAAAGCAGCCTAAGACAATGCAAAAGGATACCTGCAATTCCAACCAGATTCGTCCATCCAACGATGGAGACTACCGCTCGAACCGCGGCGTAAACTTAATTCGTTCGCACAGGATTCTGTATGAAAAAAGTCCTACTCACCCTCTTTCCCTTGGTCACCGTCCTGCTCATGGTGCAGGGATATCACCAGGCCATCTACGTCGCACCCAATGACGCGATGCAGGGCTACGTCTTTCGCATCATTTACTACCACGTGCCTTCGGCTTCGGTGGCCTTTCTGTTCTTCGCCATCAGCCTCGTCGGTTCCATCGGCTATCTCGCCTTCCGCCGCAACAGCCCCCATCGCGCGCAGGTCGCCGACGCATGGGCGCTGGCCGGCGCTGAGGTTGGCGTAGTCTTCTGCACCGTCGTGCTGACCACCGGCCCGCTGTGGGGACGCCGCGCCTGGGGCATCTGGTGGACGTGGGATGCGCGCTTGACGACCACGCTCGTGCTCTGGCTCATTTACGTCAGCTATCTGCTGCTTCGCCGCTTCGCTGCCGGCCCGCAGATGCAGACGCTGGCCGCAGTGCTCGGCATCTTCGGCGCGCTCGACGTGCCTATTGTCTACATGTCGAACCGTTGGTGGCGCACGCAGCACCCCGCGCCGGTCTTCGGCGGCGACGAGGGCTCCGGCATGAAAGACCCCACCATGGTTCACGCGCTGCTCTGGAACATGCTGGCGTGGTTCTGCTGGGGAATGCTGGTGCTGTTTCTCCGTTACCAGGTGGAACGCCGCCATCAGCAGTACGCCGCGCTTGAGGCCCAGGAAGCCCTCGAAGCGAACGTCTGACGTCGCAACAGATTTAGTCCAAAACGAGGAAAACAATGGACGAACGCAACATTCTCGATCACCAATTTGTTGTTGCCGCCTACACCGTGACCTGGGTCATTCAGCTCGGCTACCTGGCGTGGCTCGGCCTCAAGTGGCGCAGTGAAAAACGCAACGCCGAACGCAGATCGCGCCAGGCACGCTAAGCCGCCCGGCGCGGCCAAGCGCCCCAAAACCCGGCCGGGATCACAGAATCCCGCCAACTGCCGTAAACTTAGATTGAGGATCCAGTGATGTTAGTCGTGATGAAGACGCAGGCCACTGCGGAGCAAATCCAGGCCGTCTGCGCACATATTGAAACTTTGGGCTACCGCGCACACCCCATGCCCGGCGCGCAGCGCACCGCCATCGGAATCACCGGCAACCAGGGCGAAGTAGATCGCGGCAACATTGAAGAGCTTCCTGGCGTTGCTGAAGTCATCCGGGTCTCCAAGCCCTACAAACTCGCCAGCCGCGACGTCAAAGAAGAGGACACCATCATCCGCTTTCCCGGCACCGATGCCACCATCGGTGGACGCAATCTCGCCATCGTCGGCGGTCCATGCTCGATCGAGAGCCGCGAACAGGCCTTCGCCATCGCCGAGCAGGTCGCAGCAGCCGGCGCGCAGTTTTTCCGCGGCGGAGCCTACAAGCCACGCACTTCTCCTTACGCCTTCCAGGGACTCGGCGTCGACGCTCTCAAAATCATGGCCGAGATCCGCGATCGCTTCGGACTGCGGATCATCACCGAAGCCATCGACAACGAGACGCTGGAACTTGTCGCCGAGTGGGCCGACGTTGTCCAGATTGGCGCACGCAACATGCAGAACTTCTCGTTGCTCAAGCACGCCGGCCGGCTGCGCATGCCCATATTGCTGAAACGCGGCATGAGCGCTACTTTGGATGAATTTTTGATGGCCGCTGAATACATCATGAGCGAGGGCAATTATGAAGTCATCCTCTGCGAACGCGGCGTGCGCACCTTTGCCGACCACACACGCAACACCCTCGACCTCAGCATCGTTCCTGCCGTTCAAAAACTCAGCCACCTTCCCATCCTCGTCGACCCGAGCCACGGCACCGGCAAGCGCGACAAGGTTCTGCCCATGGCGCGCGCTGCGGTCGCTGTTGGCGCAGACGGCATCCTCGTCGAAGTGCACCATCAGCCGGAAAAGGCACTGTCCGACGGGCCGCAATCCATCTACCCCGATCAGTTCGCGCGCATGATGGACGAGATCGAGCAGATCGCTCCGGTTGTCCATCGCAAGCTGCCTCGCGGAATCCATATCGAAGCCGCCGCAGCGGAATCGCATGTCGCCAAAACCAAGTAAACGCCAGCAAAGCCCGGTCACCCTGAGCGCAGCAAGCTCGGGGCCCTGCGGACGATTTGTGTTCCGTCGGGTAAGCTCCGCGAAGGATCTGCTTTTCAAGATGATCCAATCGCAGCGATCCTGGGTGCCCCAGGTCTCGCAGTTGAGACCTGGGATAGCTCTACTCTTCGTTTGCCCGTTAGCGCTCCTCACCGCCTGCCGTCCCCACGACTTTCCGCAATATGACGCGAGCCATCGCGAATACGCTTACGTCACGAACGGCGGCAGCGGCACCGTCTCGGTCTACGACGTGGTGAATGTGCGCGTCGATCGCGAAATCCCGGTTGGGCAAAATCCAATTGCCGTTGCTGCCAACCCCGTGCGCAACGAAGTCTACGTGGTCAACTCCGGCACAGCGAACACGCAAGGCTCCGTCACGGTCATCAAGGTCGAGAACAACTCCGTCGCCGCCACCATCCCCGTTTACAAGCGGCCGCTTGCCATCGCACTCGATCCCAAAGGCGATCTGGCATACGTCGTGAACTCCGGCTCCAACAGCATCTCGGTCCTCGATCTGAAAACACGCCGCGAGGTCGCGCTGATCGGTGTCGGCGAAGATCCAGCGGCAGCGCGCGTTGCGCCCGACGGCAAGACCCTGATCGTCGCCAACCTTGGCGGCAACTCCGTCAGCATCATCGACACCACTACGCGCAAGGTCCGCACCGTTGTGGAAGGCTGCCCCGGCGCCAGCGACGTGGTCATTCTGCCCGATTCGTCCAAGACCTTCGCCGCCTGCTCAGGCGGGCACCAGGTCATGGCCATCCAACTCGCGCACGAAGCCCGGCCCGACGGCCACTCCGCGACGAGTGATCGGCTTGAATCACTCCTCGACGTGGGCCGCGCCCCGGTGCAGCTCGCGCTCAAACCCGATGGAGGCGAGGTCTTCGTCTCGAACTCGCTCTCGAACTCGATCTCCGAAATATATGCGAACACCGACGACGTGGCTGGCGCGTACCTGATGGGCGCCAATCCAGTGCTCGGCCTTGTCTCCGCCGACAATACCCTGCTCTACGTCGGCAACCTACGCTCCCAGGAAGTGACGGTTTACTCCATCGAAGACGGCAAACGCATCGGCTCAATTCACGTGGGCGACGGCCCTTCGGCGCTGGCATTCTCTACCGCAGGCCATCTGCTCTTCGTGGTCGATGCGCGCTCAGGAGACGTTGCCGTAGTGCGCACCCTCAACCGCCAGATGTTTACCATGCTCCCTGCCGGGCGTGGGCCGAATGCCATCGCGGTGAAGGCATTCAAAGTCTCGTAGGCCGCCGATTTGCGATCACAAATCTTCCACCTTCAAATTGACATCCGCCCCCTGCCAGGCCGTGTCAAACTGCTGCTTCACCCATGACGCATCGTAGTCGCGGTTCTGCCGCGTGAGGGCCTCAGCCAATCCAAACAGCGAGCGCGGATTGCGGGGATTCTGCTTCAAATCGTCACGAAATACCTGCTCTGCGCCTTTGGCATCGCCAGTTTGCAAAAGCATGCCGCCAAGCGATTCACGCACCGGGTAATACCAATCGGAAGGCTCGTCGTAGAGCAACTGATCCTGGTTCGCGACGGCATCACGCAGCAGAATGATCGCCCCCGCCTTGTCTCCGTTCGCAACTGCAATGCGCGCGGCAAGAACGTCGCCGGCAATGTGGTAAATCTGCCACGAGCGATTCTCCACGGGCGGCATGAAGACGTCATCCCGAGAAGTCGCCTTTTCAATTGCGGCGAGCTGCTTCTCCAGTGCTTCAGCTTCGTCGGCTTTGCCGCGCGCTGCAAGAGCCATGCCGCGGCCATAGAACCAGTATGCTTTCAGCGCCGGCGTCTTCGCCTGAGGCTCGCTCAGTGCCAGCAGACCATCCCAGCGTCCGCAGCGAACGGCGATGGCAAACTGCACGCCGAGAAACGGCTCGACCATCGGCATCTCCTTCGCCATCGGCCGCAGGTTGTCTGCAAGTTGATCGGCCATGTGCTTCGCGGCCTCGCAGTGCCCCTGCATGCTGGCGGAGACCGCGCCAAAGTGCAGGTTGTGGGAGTAGTACATCATCATGTACATGCCCTGCTGGCCTGTCGATGCGGCAAAAGCTTCATCGGCCTTCGCGGCTGCTACATTCTGCGCGCGGGCGCCATCGAAGTTTCCCGTGCGCTCGTAGATGTGCGCCGGCATATGTACCAGGTGCCCGGCCGCCGGAGCCAGCGTGGGGATGCGGTCAGCGTAGGGCAGCGCGCGTTCAGGATTCGGCGACGCCTCGACGGCATGGATATAAAGATGCATTGCGCCGATGTGGTTCGGATCGCGTCGCAGCACGCCTTCGAGCGTTGCGACAATCTCGCCGGTGCCTTCCGCCGGGGTGCCGTCCGCGTTCCACAGCCTCCAGGGGCGCAGGTTCATCATGCTGTCGGCGTAGAGTGTCGCCGCATCCAGATCATCGGGATAGCTCTTCGTCAGCTCTGACATCGCCTTCGAATAGTTCACGTCGAGCTGGTGATAGTCGGGCTTGGGATCGCTCGAGAAGCGCTGCGCAATGGCCTCGATATAAGCCTTTTCGTTCGGCGAGGCACCTGCGCTCAGGGCTCTCGCCTTGCCCACCGCTTCGGCCGCAATCTTCTCGTGTTCGGGATCGACCGGCAGGTTGTAGTTGGGGCCGACGGCCAACGCCACGCCCCACCAAGCCATCGCCAGTTGCGGGTCAAGCTCGGCGGCTCGACGAAATGATCGGGCCGCCTCCTCATGGTTGAAGCCGAAGACGAGACACAATCCCTGATCGAAGAACTGCTGCGCCTCTGCGTTTTTGGTCGACACCGGATGATGCAGGTTGCCGAGGCCTTCCATCAGAAAAACAGGTTTGGCAGCGCCTGGTCCCTGTGCAAGCGCCAGGCAAGCTGCAAGAAAAACACCCACAGCCGCAATGTTCTTCAAAGGATGACCTCCTCAAGACCCGGGAATTGGGGCCTCAGGATACTACTCGTGGGATGAACTCGGAAACAGGCTCTTCAGGATGCGGACACGGGTGGAAGCGTCTCGCTTCGACGCGTACTCACTTTGCGGCCTTCTCCAGGGGAGGAATCGCACTGAACTGCGCACCGGCGAAGAGGATCAGCCCTGAAATATAAGCCCAGAACAACAGACCAACGGAAACGTAAAACGGTCCGTAGAGAGCTTTCAAGTCCAGGTGCGGCAGCACGGCGACGAAGCCTTCCTTGGCTGCCAGCCAGACGACTCCCGTGATGATCGAGGTGCGAATGACCTGCCGGGCGGGAATCTTTCGGTTGGGCAGAAGCCAGTAAATCGAAAAGAAGAACAGAACAGAGGCGACGCCGGTAGTTGCCGTCAGCCACAGGTAGCTGATTCCCTGAAAGACGAAGTTCTCGATGTGGTGGAAAAACATGAAGCCCAGAAGCTGGCGCTGCCACGTACTGAGCAAAACGCTTCCCATCGCCAGGAATACCATCCATATAGCCAGCCCAAAGGCTACGGCCTGGTTCAGCAGGTAGTTGCGGCTCTTGGTCACACCCCACGCCTGGTTGAGCGCCACCTCCAGCGGCAGGAAGATGCCGGTGCAGGAGACCAGGATCATCACCAGCGAAAGCGCCTGCACCCCGTGGCGGGCCGACATGGCGGCTACCGCCTCAAGGCTGTAGGACAGAAAGCCCTGATTGCCCAGTTTGGCCGTGGTGGGCAGGAACTCTTCCACGATCTTGTTGACCACGTTGACCATCTCCTGCGAATGAAAGACGGAAAGCGCGATGGTGTACAACAGTACGATTAGTGGAATGAACGAGATAATGGCATTGGCGGCAACGCTGAAAGCAAAGGTGTGCACCTCGGCATCAAGCAGGTAGTCGGCGATGGCTACGCCGCTTCTGCGCCACCGGTACCACTTTGAAACGGCAGCCGGTTGGCCGTCGCTGAACCCTCCCGCGGCCGGCAGCGGTTCAGTCACGCACGTCCCGGAATTTGAAACATTCTCCACTGTGGGCTCCCGAAGACAGGGTACAGAACGGTCGCTTGCGCCGTTTGTGCGCGCTCTCACGATGCAGGGAGCCGCTCGTTTCCGTCCTGAGCTGTACTGTATCTTTATTTTTCCATAACCAACGATCGGCAGTGGTTACCTTGCGGTACGGAAGTCAATTTTCTCCTTGCTTTCGGGGTAACTTCCTGCCATAAAAGGAGAACGGTGCGCCGGGAGCACACCGTTGCAAGTTCAGGAAGGCCATAGCATTGGAAGTTTTGGTGTTTGGGAAGCACAGCCCCAATTCTGAAATGAGATCGAGCTGCCTCAGCGCGCCACTTTCGGCCGCGTCGGCGGCTCGCGCTATTTCTGGGTTGGAATGAGCCCGAGTCACCGGGTCCTGCAGAACAAAAAAGACAGGGACGGCGCGTCACGGTTTCTCCGTTGTGCTCACCATAAAAGAAGGAGAAGGTGAATGAAGGAGCAGGGCGTAGTGAAGTGGTTCAACGGTGCCAAAGGGTATGGGTTCATTCAACGGTCAAGCGGAGAGGATGTATTCGTTCATTTCTCCGCTATCCAGGAAAACGGCTACAAGACGCTGAACGAAGGCGACTCAGTCGAGTTTGAGTGCCAGCAGGGGCCCAAAGGTCTGAGTGCAGCCAACGTTAGTCGCGTAATCGGTTAAAACTTCTTTGGGACCTCGTTTTTGAGGTCACTTTGTATTGCTGATTGCTGTTGGTGGCTTTCGTTCCCTGGGGTCAATTCAAAATTCAGCTTGCTCAGCGCCCATCGTGCGGCGGTACGGAGACCCGTGTCTGCGGCTTCAGCCCATTCCTTGAGGCACAGTGCGAAGCTCTCGTCGCCGCTGTTACCCATGGCTATGGCGGTGTTGCGACGCATTCCCAGAAAACCTGCCCGGCGCACCGGTGATCCGTTAAAGATGCGCTCGAAGCTCTGCTCGTCCAGCGAGGCCAGCCATTCGAGCGCAGGATTCACTAATTCGTCCCGCGGCTCCAGTTCCGCATCGGCCGCGATCGGCGCTTTACGATTCCACGGACAAACATCCTGGCAGATATCGCAGCCAAAGACCTGCCGCCCCATTCCCCCCATGAGATCAGGCGCAATCGTTCCCTTGTGCTCGATGGTGAGATACGAGATGCACTTCGTCGCATCCATCTTGTACGGCGCGATCAACGCGCCCGTCGGGCACGCATCGAGACATCGCGTGCATGTCCCACAATGATCGCGGACGAGCAGCTCCGCTGTTCTCTCCTTTGGACTGAAATCCAGCGAGGTCAGCAGCACCGCCAGAAATCCAAACGACCCCAGCTTGGGATGAATCAGGCACGTGTTTTTTCCCGTCCATCCTAGTCCAGCCGCGGTTGCCAGCGCGCGTTCTACCACTGGTCCCGTATCCACATATGCTCGCGATTCAAATTCACCGCACTGCTCGCGCAATTTTGCATCGAGATTCTTCAGACGCTTCAGCAGTACCTTGTGATAATCGCTCGGCCGGCGCGTACCATCTCGCATCCATGCGGCTGCTCCACGCATAGCGCGCAATCCACCCACTCTTTGGGTCATGGGTGTCGGTGGAGAGCTGCGCTGCGCAGTGATAACTTGCAAAACACACAATCGCGGAACGCGCCCACGCGAACGGCGTATTTACACGTGCGCGTACCAGTTCGCCGCTTTCATTCACGCGTTCGAGATACTGCATGCTTCCTGCATGTCCGGCCTCGACCCACCCCGTGAAGCGGTTCGCATCGCGAGACTCTTCACTATGCGGTAGAGCCACTATGCCAGCGTTGCTGAAGCCACAGGCCTTAGCCAGCTCACATGCCGCCTCCCTGTCGAGAACTGTCGCGCCTGAATCCACCCGTGCACCCGCTTCATCAAATATATGGAACTTCCTCTCATCCTTGATTCGTATTGATTTTCAGACTGTTCGAATCTGAACGAGGAACAGGGATTTCGAACAGTCAGAGCGTCAGGGTATTCGAAAGCGAAGCTTGTATCCGGTTTAGTTTCAGTGGTTTTGCTCAAGCGCTGCTTTGGCTGCTCAGGTGCTAAGTAAGAGATGAGAAGCCGACAACCCCGTTTCCTTCGGCTTTTCCTGCGGGCGTCGCAGATAGGCGTTTCAAGGGAGGTTTTTATGAATCGCAATTATCAAAACGTTATGGAGAGAACCATCACCATCCAGGGCAATCTGCACGAGCTGGTGCGCGGTGAAGAGCAACGGCTGGTGAATGAATTGAAGCCCGCGGTGCGCGAGCAGTCTGTCACGCTCGACATGCGCCTCGTCGAACGCATCGACGCCGCCGGCATCGCCGTGCTCATCTCTCTTTACGGAGAAGCGCGCATGGCTGGACACGAGTTTGCAATCATCAATGCATCGCACCGTGTTGTCGAAATTCTTCAACTGGTCGGCCTCGACCGCATTCTGATTTCGCAGAATGCACAAAAAACATTCCCCTGCCCCAAGGGCGAAAACTGCTACGAGATGCCGGCCGCGTAAACCAGCGCGGCCCATCTCGCTATGCGATGCTTGTCGCCCGTACGCACAAACAAGATCACTTCGATTCCTGCGATTCCAACTCTTGCTCCGAGCATAGAGTTGGGTGCGCCAGCTCTGCACACTCAGCCCTTCGGAGGGATGAAAGTCTGTGCGGGATGAAAGTCCATGCGGGATGAAAGTCTGTGCGAGACCGCTTCAAATCGTACGGCATGGTCCTATCGTGATAGACCCGCTTCCGAAGACCCGCTCATCGCGATAAAGCCGCCATGAACGGGACACGCTTCCGGAGAACACAAGCGCAACCGTCTGGTTGCGCGAATTATTTTGGGCGGACTCTGGATGCAAGTCTTACCGGTTCAATGTGTTGCTGTAGCGAGGAAATTACCTGCAAAATGCGGAAAGATATTTTGCGTTTGATTTGTGCGAGTTAGGTGCGATGAGCGGGATCGATGGGATTGACATCTCCGAAGACTGATCCTGGATATGCTGCTGCGCCCGAAGAAACTAGGATGACTACGGCTAAGCAGACAACTTAGTTTCTTCGGGCTTCCGGGGAGGAAACTACGTGCCGTACGCAGAGAAATTGCTCGTTTCCTGCGTGTTACTGCTATCTCCAGCCTGTTAGGGCGTACGCTGAAATGCGCTCCTCTACAAAGGTTCAAGATATCCGTTGGTACTCCACACGTCGACCCCCTGACGCGACTCGGGCATACCCGCGGAGAGTATGCCCGAATTCCTTTGCTGTGGCGGTTGTTACCGTAGCGAGGCGAGTTGAACCTCCCGCCGGGTGAGATTTTGGGCTGTGAAATCACGGAGTACACGCCGCTCACTGTCCGACTCGAACGCTGATACATAGAGCGAGGCGTGGGCGGGACTGAAAGCTGTCAGAAAATAGCGGTCGCCGTATTTATGAAATGTCACGGATCCCTGCTCATGCGAGGTGGGATCGTAACTGGACTGAATCAAGCCCCACGCGACGCGGCTGTTGCTCCCGGTGAGGGTAAGGATGTCCTTGTTCTGCATGGACACGGTGTAAATGCCTGCGGCGAAGTGCTGCTTTCCATAGTCGAACGAAAAGGGCACGTTGATCGTTGTCGACTGTGCAAAGGTTGGAACAGCGGCAAGAGCGACGAAGGCAAAAACGAGTGCAATACGAATCGATTTCACTTGGTGTTTCCTCCCACTTGCTTTATCGGAGGGGTCTAAAGGAACTTAAAACTGTCTCATCTTAGAACTGTCTCCTCTTAGGATTGCCTCAAATACAACTACCCTTCATGAAGGGTTACTAAGACTTAAGAAGATTCAAGCTGCAATCTTGCGGGACGTTATTGCCAGGTGAAATCGTCCCCCGCCCGCTACGCGCAGCTTGGGGACCTCCTCACGAACGATGACCGACGTTGATCCCGGACGCTGAACTCGGTTTTGGATATGCTATCCACTAGAGCGGCGGTTTGGGGATGGCCGAGGTGCTTCGCTTCGCTCGGATGACTGCACGGGAGGAGAGTCTAAGCCGTAGGAAAGCGCGGCAACCCGGAACCGACCGAAGAAACATCCCTGGAAAGTTGCGGAAAAACTGGCCCTTTGCTCCAAATGGCGTTCCATCAGGGGCTGAAGCCCATCCGGTTGATCTCAACTCTCGGCATGGTGATGCCCTGTTACAAGAATGGCCGGCCGGTTTTTCTGCAGCCTGCTAGCCAGGCAGCCAAAACACCCGAATCGCTCGCCGACGTTGCGGCACTATCGGCTTGGGCCATGCAAGATTCGAAAATTGTTGAAAGAGCCACTCGTCACATCCCGTAATGCGGTTTGGGGTGCGCAATCTGAATTGTTGTGAGAGCAGAAAAAAACGGGCGGCGACGCGAGGTATCCCGCATCCCCTTTTCCCAAGCGCATCTGCGCGTCTCCCCGTAAAATTTCGAGCCGAAAATGCGCGTAAGTCCATGTGCATGTTGAGGGTCTGTGATCACTGGCACAGGCAAGTGTATACTTGCCGCGCTATTTGTACTTGCGACTAAGGAATAGCCGTAAGGCACAATCCTGTGCCGGATGACCGCTCGCACTTGGTTTCCCAAACGCTTCAAAAGCAACTGAGCCAAGCACGCGTTCTGCCCTCCAGTACAGGTGTCGCCACCGCGGATATTCACGGTGCAAATCTATATCGGAGGCTTTATTCCATGACGCAGGGCGTAGTGGATCAGCAGCTTGCCGGACCGGCAGGCCCGACTTCAACGACAACCCAGTATGTGTATTTCTTCGGTGACGGCAAAGCGGACGGCAACGGCCGCATGAAGGACGTTCTCGGCGGTAAAGGCGCAGGCCTCGCAGAGATGACCAACGCCGGATTGCCCGTCCCTCCCGGATTCACCATTCAGACTGAAGCCTGCCGCGAGTACATGCGCGGATCCGTCAGCCCCCAGATCGACGTCGAGATGCATGCGGCACTCGAGCGGCTAGAGAAACTGCAGGGCCAAAAGCTCGGCACTGGCGAAAATCCGCTGCTCGTCTCCGTCCGTTCCGGCGCAAAGTTTTCGATGCCCGGCATGATGGACACGATTCTGAACCTCGGCCTGAATGACAAAGCCGTCGAAGCATTGGCCAAGCGCAGCGACAATCCGCGCTTTGCGTATGACTCCTATCGCCGCCTCATCCAGATGTTCGGCGACGTGGTTCTCGATGTTCCCAAGAAAAAGTTTGAGCATATCTTCGACTCCATCAAGCTGCGCGAGAAGGTCAAGTTCGATTACGAGCTTCAACCCAAGGCGCTGCAAGACATCATTGCGGAATACAAGAAACTCGTCCGCAAGGAGACAGGCAAAGATTTCCCGCAGGGCCCGCTCGATCAACTCGTGCAGGCGCGCGATGCCGTTTTCCGGAGCTGGAACAACGACCGCGCCAAGACCTATCGCCGCATCAACCACATCGATGACTGGCTGGGTACAGCGGTCAACGTGCAGGCCATGGTCTTCGGCAACCTCGGCGAGAACTCCGGTACAGGCGTAGGCTTCACGCGGAATCCCGCCACCGGCGAGCACGTGTTCTTCGGCGAGTACCTGATGAACGCGCAGGGCGAAGACGTCGTTTCGGGCGTGCGCACGCCACTCTCGATCAGCGAACTCGAACGCGCCATGCCCAAGGTCTACGACCATCTCAAGGCCATTACCTGGAAGATGGAAAAGCACTATCGCGACATGCAGGATTTCGAGTTCACCATCCAGGATGGCAAGCTCTACATGCTGCAGACCCGCAATGGCAAGCGCACCGGCCTCGCCGCTGTTCGCGTTGCCATCGACATGGTGCGCGAAGGCCTCATCACGCAGGAAGAAGCAATCTTCCGCGTTGAGCCGAACCAGCTTTATGATTTCCTCGTTCCGCGCCTCGTCGAAAAGGGCGAGAAGATTGAAGTGCTCGCCACCGGCCTTCCGGCATCGCCCGGCGCGGCTGTCGGCCAGATCGTCTTCACCGCCGAAGATGCAGTGAAGTACCACACCAACGGCGCCTATCGCACCATCATCCTGGTTCGCGGCGAAACCACTCCTGAAGACATCGCAGGCATGGAAGTCGCAGCCGGCATTCTCACCTCGCGCGGCGGCATGACGTCGCACGCTGCTGTCGTCACCCGCGGCATGGGCAAGTGCTGCGTGGCCGGCGCCGGCGATTGCGTCGTCGACGAGAACGCCAAGGAACTCCGCGTCAAGGGCCACACCTACAAGCAGGGCGACTGGCTCTCGCTGGACGGCACAACCGGCCGCGTAATCGCAGGCCAGCTGAAGACCCTGCCCGCGCAGCCCGACGATCCGGATCTCGTGAAGTTCATGAGCTGGGTCGACCCGCTTCGCCGCCTCAACATCCGCGCCAACGCCGACATTCCTCGTGACGCCAAGCAGGCTCGCCTGTTCGGCGCTGAAGGCATTGGCCTGTGCCGCACCGAGCACATGTTCTTTGCAGAAGACCGCATCGGGCACATGCGCGCCATGATCCTTGCCAACAACGAGAAGGACCGCCGCGACGCGCTGAAGAAGCTGTTGCCGATGCAGCGCGCCGACTTCGTCGGTCTCTTCAAGGCCATGGAATCGCTGCCGGTAACCATCCGCCTGCTCGATCCGCCGCTGCACGAGTTCCTGCCCAAGCGGGAAGAACTGCTCGTCGAAATCCAGCACCTCGAAGACACCAAGCCCCGCTCGCCCAAGCTGAAGGAACTTCGTCCGCTGCTGGCGCGCGTGGAAGAACTGCACGAGATGAATCCGATGCTCGGACTGCGTGGCTGCCGCCTCGGCATCACGTTCCCCGAGATCACCGAGATGCAGGCACGTGCGATTCTCGAAGCCGCGGTTGCCGTCAAGATCAAGGGCGGCGATCCACACGTCGAGATCATGATCCCGCTCATCGGCTCCATCGAAGAGATGCGTCACCAGGCGACGATCGTTCGCCGCATTGCCGCAGACGTCTTCAAGGAGAAGGGTGAGACCGTCGACTACATGGTGGGAACCATGATCGAGCTGCCGCGCGCTGCCTTGACTGCCGATCAGATCGCCGAAGAAGCCGAGTTCTTCTCGTTCGGCACCAACGACCTGACGCAGACGACCTACGGCATTTCGCGCGACGACATCAACAACTTCCTGCCTGCGTACCTCAAGGCCGGCATCTTCAAGCACGATCCGTTTGCCACGCTCGACCAGGCTGGCGTCGGCGCGCTGGTGAAGATGGCCACCGCCAAGGGACGCAACACGCGCAACAACCTCAAAGTCGGTATCTGCGGCGAGCATGGCGGCGATCCTGAGTCCGTCAAGTTCTGCCACAAGATCGGCCTCAACTACGTCTCCTGCTCACCCTTCCGCCTGCTCACGGCACGCCTCGCGGCCGCCCAGGCAGCGGTAGAAGAGGCAGACCGGAACGTCGCACACCAACAAGTAGTCATCAACCGGCCAGTGACAAAAGGGCGTCCGCTTCGGCGGGCGCCCTTCTCTTGTTCTCAACGATTCCAGCCAGATTCTCACGCGAACTGCATCTAAAAGAGAAATGGCTGCACCTAAGCCGTCCCTCATCCCCTGCTCGGTCCGGATTTACCTGCCAATCCACAGTTCGCCGAGAGGCATCTCAAAGTTCTAAAGGCCAACTTCATGCTGATTCGCATAGGCTACGACATACAATTCGATATCCCTGCCGCCGCGCCGATGGTGGCGCTTCTCCACGTTCATCCCTCGCGCGATAAAGACCTTATCGAGCCGGACGCGCTGCACATCGAGCCCCAGATCGACGCGACCGAATACATCGACGGCTTCGGCAATCGCTGCACCCGCTTTGTCGCCCCGCCAGGCCTGCTTGCGGCTGCACAATTCCACACTCATTCGGGATTCAGGACTACTGGACGCAATCAACATCTACGCCCGTGAAGTTCCCGTGGGCGACGTGCCCACCGAATTCCTCTGCTACCTGCTCAACAGCCGCTACTGCGAGGTCGACCGCTTCTCCAACATCGCCTACGAGCTCTTCGGCCACGTCACTCCGGGCTGGTCGCGCGTGCAGGCCATCTGCGATTGGGTGCATGGCAAGGTCACGTTCAGCTATCCGCATGCGCGACCAACGAAGTCAGCGCTCGACGTCTTCACGGAGCGCATCGGCGTATGCCGCGACTTTCAGCATCTCGCCATTACCTTCTGCCGCGCCATGAACATCCCCGCGCGCTACGCCACCGGCTACCTCGGCGACATCGCCTGGCCAGTCTCCGGGCCCATGGATTTCAGCGCATGGTTTGAGGTCTATCTCGAGAACCGCTGGTGGACCTTTGACGCGCGTCACGCCACGCCGCGCATCGGCCGCGTGCTGATGGCCGTGGGCCGGGATGCCTCCGACGTGGCCATCACGACGTCCTTCGGCCAGGCGAATCTCAGCCACTTCACGGTGATCTAGACGAGGTAACTGAGGCCGCACTCGACGCGCCGTGCACTGACCGACACTCGACGTTAGCCGCAGCTTAGAAGGGCCGTCGAACCCGACACTTCATGTCTGATGAAAAACCCCGACTGAGTCTTGTAACAGGGCACGGACTTCATCGTGCCGCTAACAAGTTCAGAATCTGTATAAGCGGCTTTAGCCGCTGAGGGGATCGTTTGCTCGACGACCTCCGTCAGCAGTCTGAAGGGCCGGTTCCGGCCCTTTACTTCGAGTCTCGCCGCCGGGCGCGTAGTAGCCTTCGCGCGTCGTCACCGTCAGGTCGCCCTTGCTCGCCTTCAGCGCGACCTTGTGGTATCCGCCATCGTTGTCGACCTTGTCCGGCGTATAGGTCAGCAGGTACTGGCTGCGCAGCTCTTCGGCTAATCAGCTTGTAGATGGCTCCAGGTCGTCTTTCTTCTTGGCCTCGTAGGCGTGACCGCCGGTGCGCTCGGCAATCTGCGCCATGATCTTCTTGCCGTCAACCGCGGGCTTTGGCTCGCCGCCGCGCCGCTGGCCACCGCCGCCGGGATAGCCGCCCCGCCCCCCGGATACCCGCCGCCGCCTCCGGGATAGCCCATCCCTCCGCGGTGGCCGTCCGGGAAAGCCGAAGTTCGAATTCCGCTCTTCCTCGCCCTTGAAGTAGATGGTGTAGACCACCACGTTGGCGCGATCGGCCGCATCGACGGCGTCGTTCATCGTGTCCTTGCTGCCGCGATCCACGCCGTCCGAAAACACCACCAGCGCCTTCCGCCCATCCTTGTGCTTCATCAATTCGTCCGACGCCAGAAAGATGGCATCGTAAAGCTGCGTTCCGCCCCGGCTATGTGTCGGCCGCTCGCGCTCATCGCCCGGTCGTCTCCGGCCCCTGCGAGTCGTCGCGCGTCTGCTGCGTGGCGCCCATGTCGTCCAGTTCGTGATGCAGCTTCTCGCGCGAGGTCGTGAAGTCCTGCAGCAGCTCCACCTGGCGGTCAAAGTGGATGAGGAACGCCTCGTCCGGATCCTTGGCGCGCGGTTCGGCCGGCAGCATCGCGTCCACAAATTCCCCCCGGCCTTGCGCTCGTTCTCAAGCGCGCCGGAAACGCTTCGGCTGGTATCCACCAGCAGGCCAAGCTTGTAGGGCAGGTTGGTCTCGTGCGAAAAGCTCTTGATGACCTGCGGCCGCCCGTCCTCGGTAAGCGTGAAGTCGCCCTTGTCCAGGCTGGTCACAAAGGCGCCCTTCTTGTCGCGGACCGTCACCGGCAGCAGAACCTCGCGGGCCTGCACCTTCAACGTGGCAACCGGCTTGTCGTCCGGCGAGGGTTGGGCTGGCGGAGTATTGGAGGCCTGCTGGGCCAGGACCGCAACCGGCAGGCAGGCCAGCGCCAGGGTCGAAACGGCGACTCGGGTAAATATCTGATTTCGCATGATGATCCGCTTCATGGGGGATTCAAGCACACTTTCAGTTACTTAGACGCCGCAACCCGCCGAGTGTTGACTGCCACCGCTGGCCGTATCATAAGCCTATCGAATTCTTAGAACCACACGCAGGGCCAGAGTCACCCGCTTGTTGCCATTCAAGGGTCAGCCTATTGCGCCGAAATCCAAGCCTTCAGAGCTGCCGATCCACAAGCAATTCTCGGTGAACTCGCTAAAAGTCAGATCGGCGATCTAACTCCCGCCCAGAGGGACGCTTGGTTAGCCCAGATTGACATCCTAAACTCGGCACTTGCGGGTTTTTCGTCGGGCACGGTGCTTTTCGAATTTTTAATCCCCAGAATGGGTAAACGGGCTGACAACGTTGTTCTAATAGACGGCCTAATTTTTGTGATTGAGTTCAAAGTTGGCTCAGCCAGATTCGATCGAGCGGCAGAAAACCAGGCCGTTGACTACGCTTTGGATCTTAAAAACTTTCACGCAGGAAGCCACAATTTGCCGATTGTCCCCGTGGTCGTCGCGACCCGTGGCCCTTCAATTCCCGTCTCAATCGGAGAACCGATTGATGGCGTCTTCCCTGTCTGTCGAGCCAACTCCGATAATCTGCGCGACGTTCTGAGAGCGGTATTGATCAAGCTACCACTTTCCTGTTTCGACACTGCTAAATGGTTGGAGGCCGGCTACCACCCAACCCCCACAATCATCGAAGCGTCACAGGTACTTTATCGAGAGCATAGTGTTGTGGATATCACGCGAATGGAGGCAGGAGCCGACAACCTGGGTGCTGACAACCGGAAGGCTAGAAACGATCGTTGACCAAACTCGTGCCTCCGGGAAGAAAGCAATCTGTTTCGTTACCGGTGTTCCAGGGAGCTGGAAAAACATTAGCTGGACTGAATTTGGTGAGCCTGCGAAGGGGAAGGCTTCGAAGCGACGAAGAGCATGCTGTATTCCTCTCGGGAAATGGCCCATTGGTAAAGGTCCTCCAGGAAGCTTTAGCTCGTGATGAGGTCAAGCGATCGAAGATCGATGGCGAACGATGCACAAAAGAAGATGCCCACCGCCATGCCCACGCTTTCATTCAGAACATCCACCATTTTCGAGATGAGTACCTTCGGAATCCTCAACCGCCTATCGAGCGAGTCGTGGTCTTTGATGAGGCGCAGAGAGCGTGGAACGAAAAGCAGACTTCCAATTTCATGGGTAGAAAAAAAGGCTACAAAGATTTCAACCAGTCGGAGCCCGCATTTTTGATTAGCGTGATGGATCGTCACACGGAATGGTCTGTCATCGTTTGCCTAGTTGGCGGCGGTCAAGAAATTAACACGGGAGAAGCAGGCCTAAAAGAATGGTTTATGGCGTTGCGGGATCGATTCAAGGACTGGAATATTTACATGCCAAACGAAGAAAACATCTGTGAATTCTTGTCGGAATTCGATTTGCGTAGCCTCGGAGATCGTGTGAACTTTGAGCAGGCTCTCCATCTCAGTGTCTCTCTTCGCTCATTTCGCGCCGAGCGGCTCTCTGCCGGCGTTAGCGCCCTCCTTGACGGGAATCAAGCGAACGCCCACGAAGAACTCTCATCTATTCAGAGGAATTTCCCAATTGTGATTACAAGATCACTTTCCGAGGCGAAGCGCTGGATTCGCTCCAAATCGCGAGGATCTGAACGCTTTGGGTTGCTCGCTTCATCAGCTGGAATGCGCTTGAAGCCAATTGGGGTGACAATGCAGATCAAAGTTGACCCTTGCGTCTGGTTTCTGAACGAACAGGATGACGTTCGCTCATCGAGCTATCTCGAAGATGCCGCAAGCGAATTTGACGTTCAGGGATTGGAACTTGACTGGAGTTTGGTCGTTTGGGATGCGGACATGATCCGTAAATCGGACAATGGATAGGAATTTAGGGCATTCAAAGGAACCAAGTGGCAGAAGGTCAATGGAACTGCGGCGCAATATCGCTTGAATGCCTATCGAGTGCTCCTGACTCGGGCAAGACAAGGGATGGCGATTGTTGTACCCGAGGGGGATAGCCATGACCCCACCCGTGACCCAAAATACTATGACCCCACATGGAAATACTTGTGCGAACTTGGATTGTCGCAGTTGACGGGATGAACGGATCGGGGTTGTCAGTTCGTTCCGAAGTGCGGAATATCGTCGTTCATCGAGAACACATCTTTCAAATCGCTCTCGAACGGAAACACGTGAATCATCCACGTGAACATCACGGGATAAAACGTGCCGCCTTCCGCCTTGCAGGCATCCGCCGTCTTGATCGACCCGAACATGCCAAACTTGGGATGCTTGCCCAGGTACTCCTTCACCTTATCGGCGGGCGCCGCGCAGAAGTTGATGTGCTTGTGCCATCGCACCACGCTCAGCGGAATGCGCGCGTTCAGCTCATCCTCGCTCGCATTCGGAGGAACCGTGAACATCACGCCCTCAAGCTTGTAGCGCTGTGTCGGCGTCTGGAAATAGAGCAGCGACGAGGGCCTGGTCGGGTCGAAATGCTGTTCCGCCTCCTGCAAATTGGCCTTGTTGTTGAAGTGGAATTGCGGCTCGTTCACATTGGGATTCGCGATCACGTACCCGTCTTCAAGCGCCTTGTGATAATCCCGGTAGCGCTCGATCGATGCCTTGACCTGCGCGATGACCGCTTTAACCTTCTCCTCGTCTCCGGGCTGTTTGGGTCGCAGCGACGTCATGTACATGTGCCCAGACATCGCCTCCATGCTGGGGCCCATGCCTTTCATATCGCCGCTCATGTCCATGCCGGCCATGCTGTCTTTTGGCTGGCCTTGCTGCTGCCGCGCATCCATCGGCGCCGTAACCAGCGACGCGCCGAGCAGCACAAGCAACGCAGTGGTGCGAAATGCGTTCTGGCTTTTGGATTTTGGCGTGAGAAGCGCGGCGAAACCGGTAGGCAGGCGGAGCAGGTCTGGAAACCTCATGCGCGCATTCTAGTAGCGCAACGCCCACCGCGGGCCGTCGATGTTCCCGAACGGACGATCAGGCGGTCCAACAGGTTTGAAAGGATTTTGGAGAGTGCGAGACGCAGAGAGGCAGGTCGGCTGATTTGCTCAGAAGGTATATGACCAACTGGATTCAGCTCCCCTTCAAATCGTGCTGTGGCTCATTTCTGGTTCGGTCACTTGAACCAGCCTCTTTCGAGCGTTCCGAACAAGTAGAATCCCGAATATACAGACGGAGATCTGAGCCGCAACCATGATTGGGATGATCGAAGCCTGAAGCACCAAGGCTCCATTTCCTGAGTAATTCTGAGAATTGCCCTGAATGGCGGTTACGGAGGAAAAAAGCGTGAGTCCTCCCCACACTACCCCGATCCAGAAAATGATGGACAGGACTGCCAACATCCGCCTCTTGAGATTCTTCGCGTTCATGGTCCGTTCCTTCATTGAAACTCTATGGCAAAACTGGTCTTCTGCAACCAGTCCGTTGCTCACGCCATGTTTCTTAGGTAATGGGAAGGATTGGGGTGCAGGTCGTTTTGGAATGCCGGCCCGCGGAACTTCGCCTGCGCCGGCGCGTATAACCTCTCACGCGCGAGGGCTTCTCCATGCACTGGATTTACAGCTATTTCTTTACGGCCGTCTGGATCGCCTTTCTTGTCTACTGGCAGATCAAGGCCAGAGGCACCAAAGCCACGCAGCGTCTCGAGCCCGCCGGTTCGCGCATCGTGCGCTCCATCGTCTTCCTCATCGTCGTCGCGATTCTGTCCTGGCCCTATTTTCCGTTGCCGTGGCTCTACTGGCACTTTCTGCCACAGTCGCGCTGGGCATTTTTCCTCGGCGCCGCCATCACCACCGCCGGCCTGCTCTTCGCCGTCTGGGCGCGCGTGCATCTTGGGCGCAACTGGAGCCGCTCCGTCACCATCAAGCAGGGCCATCAACTCATCGTCACCGGCCCTTACGCCCTGGCGCGGCATCCTATCTACACCGGAATCCTGACCGGCTTTCTTGGCACCGCCCTCGCTACCACCCAAGTCCGCGGACTCCTCGCCTTCATGCTGGTCTTCCTCGTCCTCTGGTTCAAGCTCCGCATGGAAGAGCAGTGGATGCGCACCCAGTTCGGCGACACCTACGCCGCCTATTCCAAACGCGTCGCCGCGCTGGTTCCCTTCGTTCTCTGAACACGCTTTGCAAGCGCCACGATGCAGGGATGCATATCCTCGCTACATCACCGTGATTTTCAAGCAAAGCAAAGCCCGCTGAAATAGCGGGCTTGAGCGGATCTTGACTGGTAGCGCTAACGGGAATCGAACCCGTGTTTTAAGATTGAGAATCTCACGTCCTAACCCCTAGACGATAGCGCCACATATGGAGGGGGCAGCCTTGGAGCCGCCTTCTTAATCTATCAAAAATTCAATGGCATGCCAAAACCGGCCAGCGCCCGGAAGCCCCAGTCAAATCCCCAGTTTCCGCACTTCCTCGTTGTAGTACTTGCGGTAGAGGATCTCCCACTCCTGCGAGCCTTCGAGGATGATCTTGCGCTGCGAGGCAATCTTCTGCCGCGCTGCCGCGTCGATCCGCGCTTCTTCCGTCAGCAGGGCCTCAAGCGCTTTGCGCGCCTCCTGGCGAATCGTGTTGCGATCCTCATTGAAGCCGACGGCGTCGATGTCGGCCAGGGTGTCGGCCACGGTGTGAGCCAGCTTGTTGAGCTTGTCGCGGTTGATCCTCATAGCACCGCCTTGTATTTCTTGGCGAGCTCGGTCTTCACCTTCTTGAACATCTCGGCGTATTGCGCGCCCGATTTGCGCATCTCGTCGGAATACGCGTCGAGGATCACGCGCACTTCTTCGTTGATGCGGTCCTCGAGCGCAAGCTCCTCGGTCAGACCCTCCGTCACGCGCGCCTCTGTGCCCTTCAAGTCACTGGTGGTGATCAGCTTGGCATCGATGAGGTGCTTGACCGTACGGCGGGCGAGATACCCAATGTATTCGCGAGAAAAAATCATGAGCTAAACTTCAGGATACCGCATCGGACCGGGGGGTGTATACGGAAAGCCCTGGTGAAAACGGCGACCCACTGTTCACTGCCCACTGTTCGGCCGGTGCGGGCAGGTCTTTGTGTTGATGCAGGCATCGGCCAGGCGCAGCCTCTCCACCGGCCGCCCGTTTACCAGGTGCTCCTGCACAATCTCCGCGGCATCTTCCGGCTTCACATGCCCGTACCACACAGCCTCGGGATACACGACCACCGTGGGCCCATGCTCGCACTGGTCCAGGCAACCGGACTTGTTGATGCGCACCGTATTTCCCAGGCCGGCGGCCTTGGTGAGTTGTTGCAGCTGCGTGTGCAGTTCGCTCTTTCCATCGGTCGTGCACGAGGGTCGCGGTGCGCCTTCGGGACGGGTGTTATGGCAGACAAAAACGTGGTGCTCGAACAGGGGCAATTGTCACTCCTCCACCTCCAGCTTACAGGGCGGAACCTGGCGCAAACTTTCCACATTTGCGCCTGCTCACCCGGCCCCCATCTGAGAGAATGATTGCTTGACTATGAGCACGGACAATCTTCTGTCGCTGAAAGACGATATGGTGGCCTTCATTGAAGGCCACGGTCTCGTGCGTCTTCCAGGATACGTCACCGAAGACATTCCATCGGTTGTATGGGAAGGCGAAGGCAATCCTGACGCGTGGAAAGACTTTGTGGAGATGGCCAAACGCGTGGGCGCGCCCTTCGTTACGTTCAGCGAGATGCGCCTTGACCGCGAAGAGCTCGATCGGCTGATCGAAGAAGCCGGCGAGATGAATTTCCCCGACGAAGAAGCCTCGGAGCTTGTTGAAGCGCAGTGGCTGCGCAAATATGCCGGCATGGTCGGCTACATCCAGCTCGGCTTCATCTACCAGGGGATTGTCTTTCTGCACGAGACCACCACCGAGTGGTACGAGCGTTTCCAGTCGTTGCTTGAAGATGTCGAGAGCTTCAACGACATCATCATCGACGACCACGATCACGAGCACGACGAAGAGGACGAGTAAGCGCGGTGAGCGCCACGGGCGCAGCTCCAAACATCGCCACACTTCTCGCAACGCCCGCGTCAGCGTTGGATTCTTGCTGAGCCTCATCCCCAGGAAGCCGCAGCTCTCGCTGAATCAGCGCGCATCCCTGTTGTCCTCGCCGAACTCCTCGTCGCTCGCGGCATCACCAGCTCCAGCGAAGCCTTCGCGTTTCTCAATCCTGAAGTCGCCCAATTGCACGATCCGCTGCTGATGCTGGGAATGAAGACGGCCGTAGAGCGTGTCGAAGCAGGCCATCGCACGAAAGGAACCCATCCTGCTCTACGGCGACTACGACGTGGACGGCACCACCGCCGTGGTCCTGCTTAAGACCACAATCGAATTGCTCGGCGGCGAGGTTCGCTTTCACGTGCCCCATCGCCTGCGCGAGGGCTACGGACTGCAATCTGCCGTACTTGAAGCCGCATATGCCGAGGGCGTTCGTCTCGTCATCACTGTAGACACCGGCATGCGCGCCTTTGCCGAAGCCGAAACCGCGCAGCGCCTCGGCCTCGACCTCATCATCACCGACCACCATCTTTCGCGCTCGGACGACGCTGTTCCGATTGCGCTGGCCATCCTCAATCCGAATCAGCACGACTGCGGTTATCCAGAGAAGTCGCTCTGCGGCGCATCGATCGCTCTGAAGCTCGCTCAGGCCCTGCTCGAGCGCCACGACGCCGACCGCACGCGTGACAAACTGCTGCCAAGCTTTCTCAAAATGGCGGCCATCGCCACCATCGCCGATGCGGTTCCGCTGCGCGGCGAAAATCGCGTCATCGCCGCGCTGGGTCTGCGCGAACTGCGCAAGCCAGTCGGCAGCGGGCCTGCGCGCGCTTTTCGCCGCCGCCCAACTCGATCCCGCGAGCAAGCCGATCACCAGCTTCGATATCGCCTTCCGCCTCGCTCCGCGCATCAACGCCGCCGGCCGCATGGACGTGGCCTCCGAGATCATCGAGCTCTTCTGCACGCGCGATGCAGCCCGCGCCACCGAGCTCGCCAACAAACTGGAGCGCCTGAATCGCGACCGCCGCGACACGGAGGCAACGCGCAATCGCGGCGATTGAAGCGCGCCTCGCCACCGATGAGGAATTGGCTGCGGCGCGCCTCGTCGTTGTCGATGGCGACGGCTGGCATCGCGGCGTCATCGGCATCCTCGCTTCGCGCGTTGTCGAACGCACCGCCAAACCTGCGCTCGTCATCAGCGTTGAAGACGGCATTGCCCACGGTTCGGGCCGATCCGTCGACGGATTTCAGCTGCTCAACGCCATCGAAACCTGCGCCGACCTCTTCACGCGCTTCGGTGGTCATGCCTTTGCCGTCGGCTTTGCGCTGCCCGCTGCATCGCTGCCCGAACTCAAGCGCCGCCTGGCCGAATGCGCTGCCGAACGCCTCGCCGAGCGGGAACCCGAGCGCGTGCTGACGATCCATGCTGAACTTGCCTTGCATCGAGATCACCGCGGTGCTCGCTGGATGGCTGCGCAAGCTGGAGCCGTTGGGTCACGGCAACCCCGAACCCATCTTCGTCGCGCGCAACGCCCGCCTTGTCTCCGCACCGCGCACCATGAAAGAACGCCACCTCCGCCTGGAGCTTGGCGCAGGAAGACGGCGCAGCAGCGACTCGCGCTGTGGGCTGGGACATGGCTGCCCGGTCCGCAGAACTGGGCCTGGCGCAAGGCTCGCGCATCGATGTCGCCTACCGCATCCGCGAGAATCTTCATCCCGATTTCGGCGGACTCGAAATCGAGATCGCCGGACTTCAATCATCAGCGGGCTAATCCGCCTCGGGCGGGACTTACAGCCAGATACACGAAAGCCCACGGCATGGCCGTGGGCTTTCAGTCATTGCTGCAAGTCGGGATTACTTGTGCGGCCTTCTCCTCATGCTGCGGATGGCCACCGCCCCATGCTCCTGCGGAGCGGGCTTCGACTCGTTGTGAGGTTGCTCATGGTTGCCGTGCGGCTGCTGAGAGTTCCCGTGGGCCTGTTCGTTATTGCCGTGCTGCTGCTGGTATTGCTGCTGATGCGGTTGTTGCTGATATTGCGGGCGGCTCTCGGCGCCGTGGTTGTTGTTGAATGAATTCGGCTGTTGCGGCCGCATGTTGCTTTGCGCGTCATGGCTGTTGTTGTAGCCCATTGGCCGCTCGGACGCCACGGTCTGCGGATGTCCGCCATTGTTCTTGGCGTAGAAGCTGCGATCCGACGCGCCGCCTGGATATGCTGCTGTTGGAGCGAAGTCGCCCCGATGTGCTGTTCGTGCATCGCGTGCAACTCTTCTGGGAAGGATCGTGACGGATGCCGCCGGGACCGCCGCTGTAGGCTACGCGATGTTCGTTGACAATCGTGTTGCGTTCCACCACGGTGCGATCGACATAGGTGTTGTGGATGTAGACATTGTTCACGTGCACGACCGCGGTGTTATACACAAAGTCGTGGCCGCGCCACATGCCGCCCACAAAGCCGACGCCCATGTAGCCGAATCCATAGTTCACGCCGCCATAATAGCCGACGTGCGGTCCCCAGTATCCGCGATGAAAGACGTAGACGCCGCTTGACCAGCCCCAATAGGGCGGTGTCCACAGCGCGCCTTCATAGGGCGCAGGTACCCACGAACCGGGCACCCAGTAGTAGCCCTCATCGCCGTAAGCCCAATAGCCCGGCGTCCACATCCACCCGGCTGCGGGCAGGGGGCTGCTCGTAAACCGGCAGCACCGGCGGAGCAATGCCAACGCTGATCAAAACGCCCGCGAAAGAAGATGCGGGAACCAGAGAAAGCAGAAGCGCCAAAAACATCCAGCGCGATTTGCGAAGTAAATCCATCGGAATCCTCCTTGAATTTCCTTAGCCCGTTCACGAGCGGCATCATCTTGCCCGCTCATCGGGATTGTTGATCT
Source organism: uncultured Acidobacteriaceae bacterium (assembly GCA_963769345.1). GTDB lineage: Bacteria > Acidobacteriota > Terriglobia > Terriglobales > Acidobacteriaceae > Telmatobacter. The sequence continues at coordinate 1,698,166 of CAVYLL010000008.1, read as the reverse complement.
TGCGCGGCCCAAGCTGCGATGACGCTGCATGGTCAGCCTTAAAGCAGCAGCCTCACTGCTGCCGGCCCGCTCTTCAAGGCCGGATCATCATCGATTCAGCTCGCCGCATATTTAGACTACGCAGGGTAAACCCAGGGCGCCATGGAAAGTTGCACCTCGGCTGGGCACTTTAGTTATGCCGATTTAGACAGGCCACAGAGAGCAGGCGACTTAGCGGCCTGCCCTGTCAGCGCCACGGATCCATAACGCCAGAACCCATTTAGTAGCGGTAACTCAGACCCGGTCCCGAAGACGCTGTTGGCCTTCAGATCGATGGGCACCACCACAAACGGCGGATTGGGAATACCCGTCGGAACTGCAGTATGGCCGATCACTCCAGCCACATGCCCTATGCCGATATCAAATGCAAAGTGCGGATTGTCTTTCTGCGTCACGCGCACTGCATAGTCCATTGTCGTCGGAATGTGCGCGCCGCTGCCTGGCGGATACAGGATCGGCCCGAGGTTCACCACGTTCGGAGGCTGCTGCGTAAATCCGATCGCCGGCACGGCGGCCAGGTTGTGTCCTAGCGGAATCGGAATACCCAGCCCGCCGAAGAACCGTCCCATAAACCGAGTAGACTGCCCGCCCAGCCCGAAGATCGATGCGTTCGTCATCTTGAAGCCGAAGTTCAGCAGGAACGGCACCGGCGGCTTCAGCCACGTTTTCGTCGCTGCCACGTATACGTCCTCGTTTGTATACGACTTCAGAGTCCCGTAGAGTTTCTCGTTCAGTGCGCCGCTCACAAACTTGTCGCCCGTGCGTACCACGAATCCCGCTCCGATGCCGGGCGTCCACGCACCGAACTGCCCATCCTTGATCGCCACAACCTTGCCGTTGAATACGTTCATTCCCGAGTAATCCCACAGGCTGCTGAACGCCGGGCTATTGCCTTCGGTGTGTACGCTGCGCGTATAGCCAACCTCCCCCCGATTCGCGATGCCTTCTTCAACGCTGAACGTGTACACGTAGCCGATCACGCTCGAAGCATTCACAAAATGAAAGCCAACCGCCGGATACGAGAAAACGTGATCCTTATCGGATAAGACCACGTAGGCAGTCGGCGTAATGAACCCGCCCGTCTGCCCTTCGAGTGTCAGATTCTGCGCGTTGATGCGGGCGGTGGCAAACAGTGCCGCCGCAATGGCGCCGCCGGCGGCGAGCTTTTTCAAAAATGAGAGCTTTAACATCCAATAACTCCAATCGAGCGCGATTCTAAGCGCCCGCAATCTTCCCAATCAGTTCGAAGAAGCGATGTCGCAACTTGTCATGTGAGCGGGATTTTCTGCCAGCCGGGCGCCCCGGCGACTGCTGTAGTTGTCGAAGGGGTCGGACCACGCTTAACGCAACGGCTTGGAGAAGAAAACCGCGCGCGGCACATCGTGCCGCCCCACCGGTTTACTCCGACTTCGAATTAAGAATCATCTGTTTGTAACACAAATTCAGCCGTATCGTCACCGGCCCGCGACACAGGCGGCGCATTACGTACGGGTGGTAGACTCTCGGCATGCCGCGCGGATTGTTCATCACTCTCGAGGGTCTCGACGGCTCCGGCAAAACTACGCAAATCAAGCGCTTGGCCTCGTGGATGCAAAAGCGCGGTCTCGACCCTGTCATCACTCGACAGCCCGGCGGCACAGCCACCGGCGACCGCATCCGCGCTCTCCTACTGGACTCCGGTTCCACCCCGCTCGCGCCCATGACCGAGATGGCGCTCATGTTCGCCGACCGCGCCCAGGCCATCGCCGAAGTTATCGAGCCCGCGCTCGTCGTCCGGCAAAGTCGTCCTCTGCGATCGCTTCACTGACTCCACTGAGGCCTACCAGGGCGGCGGCCGCCAGCTTGGCTCAGAACGCGTGCTCGATCTGCACCGTCTGGTCTGCGGCGATCTTCAGCCCGACCTGACTCTACTGCTTCTACCCTCGCTCGAGTCCAGCCTCGCCCGCGCGCGCAATCGCAACGAACGCACCGCGGCTCAAACCGGCAAAGACGAAAATCGCTTCGAACAGGAGCAAGGCGAATTCTTCAAACGTGTCTGGGAAAAATACCGCGACATCGCCCGGCGCGACCACGACCGCGTCGTCCTCATCGAAGGCAACCTCAGCATCGATGAAGTCCACGAGCAGATCGTAGAAACCGTATCCGAACGCCTGATCACCAACTCACCCGCCCGCTGATTTCACATTTGCGCCGCAGTGGCTCATCCCTTTGACCTCGATGTTTTGTCTTTGCATTCGTCGCAAGAAGGCGACCAGCCTCTCGACTCCGGGTAGCAAAAGTCGAAAAGGCTTTACCCTTGCGAAAACTCGTTGCTTTGAAGGGGCACGACTTCAGTCGTGCCGTAGTGCTACAAAATCATCGCCGGCTTTAGCCGCTGAGGGACGTTATTTTCGCCGGTTAGTCGTCGTTTTTCCGCAGCCTCTTTAGCCTCTGAGGGGAGTCTTCGAGCGTTCTTCTCGAACATCAGTTTTTTCCCGCAGCGTGTAACCGCGGAACCAAACGACTAGTCAAAACGTATGAATTCACACCCTCAGCCACGAGTCAGTCGCAGCCGTGGCTTGAATTCAGGAGGTCCATGCAATGTCTCCACATGCACATCCGTCGAGATTATGTTCTGAATTCCGCTTTGTCACAGCCGTCGCGATAGCCATTGGCTTACTCACAGGCGCGGCGCGCGCGCAGACATCCCAGCCCGCTTCGCACCAGGCAGAAATGTCCGGCGGCATGGCGCACATGTCCGGGCACATGTACATGACAACCCTCCGGCCGAAGCAACCCGGCGATCAGGCGAAGGCTGACGCGATTGTTACCGCGGCCAAAGCCGCCATGGCTCCCTACGAGGACTACCACGCTGCACTTGCCGACGGTTATCGCATCTTTCTTCCCAATCTTCCGCAGCCCCAGTATCACTTCACAAAAGCGGCCAACGGACTCGCGGCGTGGAGCCACTTCGATCCACTCAAGCCGACCTCGCTGCTCTATCGCAAAACTGCCGACGGCGGTTACAAACTCATCGGCGTCATGTACACCGACCGCGTCGATGCCACCGAGGACGAGATCAACAGCCGCATTCCCCTCAGCATTGCGCGCTGGCATCAACACATCAATTTTTGCAAGGCGCCTGACGGACAGAAGGCCGCCTATTTCGGTCCCAATGCAAAATTTGGCCTGCTCGGCTCTATCCATACGCAGCAAGATTGCGATGCTGCCGGCGGAGTCTTTCTCCCCCACGTCTTCGGCTGGATGGTTCACGTCTATCCCTACGAAACAGACCCGGACAAAATCTGGTCCGTCGACGACGACGACAAGGGCCACGACAACATGGACCACTCCTCCATGCCTGGCATGAAGATGGATTAGACGCGTTTCACCGTTCCGCTTTGTTCCAGGGCACGACTTCACAGTTTGCTGAAAAGTAGTTCGGACTGTGTCAGGCATGACTTGACAGCTTGCTACAAAACTCACGAACCCGCTGTTTTGTATTCTGTAACAAGGGCATGACTCGGGAAACCCACATAGTGTGTCGCAGGCCGCCAATGCAACAAAATGAGAGTTTTGTAACAAGGGCATGGCTTCAGCCATGCCGCAAAAGCAACAAAATGAGTATCGGGCTTTTAGCCCCTGAGGGATGCTGGTTCAGCCAATACGGACTTTTTCACCAACCCTCTTCAGTCGCGCCGAAAACTGGTTTGTGTCAGGCATGACTTCACCGCTTGCTGAAAAAACTCAACGAACTCGCTGCTTTGTAACAAGGGCACGGTGCCCCATTCATGGGACGTCCTTCAGGCCCATGAGTGGGAAACCGCGAAACCCAAAAGCCTCGCTGCCCTCAACGTTTGTTAATTCCATCAGTGAAGCCGAAAACGCATCACCAGTCCCGGCGAAAGCTTCTCTCCCGCCTTCACATCGCCATGCTCATCGAGCACATTCCATCCTGAATTCGCGATGTAATAAAACCAGTCCCCAATCACCACCCCGTGCGTTGGATCGCCCAGCGTCGATGTGGCCCTTTCAATAATTTCCTCCGACACCACATTCGTCCAGCGATCGATCGAGCTTCATCCGCACCACGCGCTCCGGCGAAGTCCCGTTCTGCGTCAAGATGAGCGCACCGTCGAAATAATAGAGCCCATCCACCCCATTCAGCGCGACCTTCGCGCCGCCCTCGCTGATTCAACCAGCGCAACGAACCGTCCTTGAGATCGAGAACTCCAATTCCCCGTGCATAGTCCGGAACGGCCACAAAATTCCCGCCCGGAAGCACCGCCGGTGTCTGCGGCGAGATAAAGTCTTTCCCATTGATCAGCACCAGTCGTCCGTCTTCAATCTTGTACACGCCCCCGAGTTCCCCATCGCTGACAATCGGAACTCCTGCATCCGTCAACGCCATATCGCCGAGCGCAGTGTGCGGTGGACCTTCGATCCGGTTCAGCAACTTCCCCGTCTGAAGTTCAAAGCACAACACTGCCGACTTTCCCCAGTCGCCCTTTCGGCGCGATGTTGAAGCCATCAAGCGCAACTTCAGTGGCCCACACCCGGTTGCGCTTCGCATCCACCTTGATCGCGAGCATCGGCCATCCACTCGGCGAAGATGCATACGCGGTCACTTGGCCAGAAGACGAAACACGAACAATCTTCTTCTCCAGAACACTCGTAATCAGAAACGTCTTCGACGTCGGATCAAAATCGATATCTTCCGGAATAAGACCGGGATCCGTCAGCGTAAACGCCATCTCCGATCGCGCGACCGCGGTTTTGTTTTGCCGGAAGCGGTCGAGAATGGACTCGATATTCAGGAAGATCGTGAAGCGCGACGAAAGCCTTGTCGTTTCCTGCAAGCATCGTGTCATCCGCCTGCCCCATGGCTGCGAACTCGTGCAGCGCCGCCAGGGCCTGCTCGTTGTCCCCCGCCTCTGCATAGGCGCGCGCGGTCGCCTCAACCGCATCGGGCGCATTGTTCAGTAGAGTGCGAACCTGCAGAGCCGCATCAAGGTAACCGCGCTTGTCCCCTGCCACGTGTGCCGCATGCGCCTGCTTCTGCAATTGCGCAAATTCTTCAACGGCACTTGGCGCATCCTGAGCGCTGATGCCCCACAACAACAACGCAGCTATGAGGTGGAACTTTCCCATGTCGGACGCCATCCGGAGCCAGCAGGCCTGGATAGAAGAATCGCACATACTCTCAGTGAACGGCCTCACCGACGAGCTCACCTGGTTCCATTGCGAAATAGCGTCTCTGAAACCAGAATGCGACATTCACCAACCCGATCAGCGCCGGCACTTCAATCAGCGGCCCAACCACTCCGACAAACGCTTCACCGGAATTCAACCCGAACACCACCACGGCTACCGCGATGGCCAGTTCGAAGTTGTTGCCGGCCGCAGTGAATGAGAGCGTGGCCGATTGCGCATAGTTCGCGCCCAGTTGCTTTCCCATCCAGAAGCTCACGAGAAACATGATCAGGAAATAGATGACAAGCGGCACCGCGATGCGCAGCACATCCAGCGGCAAACGGACAATCAGGTCGCCCTTCAACGAGAACATGACGAGAATCGTGAACAGCAGCGCCACCAGCGTCAGCGGGCTGATCCGGGGAATGAAGCGCGTGCGATACCACGCCTCGCCCTTGAGCCGGATGAGCACAAAGCGCGTAAGCATTCCAGAGACAAAAGGTATACCGAGATAGATTCCGACGCTCTTCGCGATCTGCACAATACTCACGTCGACAACGCTGCCCTCGAGTCCGAACCACCGCGGAAGCACCGTGATGAAGAGCCACGCATAGAAGCTGTAGAAGAGCACCTGGAAAACGCTGTTGATGGCGACCAGTCCCGCGGCGTAATCCGTGTCGCCATTCGCCAGTTCGTTCCACACCAGCACCATCGCGATGCAGCGCGCAATGCCGATCAGGATCAGACCGCGCATATATGCCGGTTCTCCGCGAAGAAACACGATTGCGAGAACGAACATCAGCGCCGGCCCGATCACCCAGTTCTGCACCAGCGACAGGCCCAGGACTCGCTTGCTGCGAAACACCTCGCCCAGCTTCTCGTAGCGAACCTTCGCCAGGGGCGGAAACATCATGATGATCAGCCCGATCGCGATCGGAATATTCGTTGTTCCGCTCTGAAAACGATTCACGAATCCAGCCGATCCCGGCACAAAATGTCCCAGGCCTACTCCAACCGCCATTGCCAGAAAAATCCAAAGCGTGAGAAAGCGGTCGAGAAACGAAAGCTTCTTCCGCTCCATCGGAGCGCAGATTTGCCCTTGCGTATAAGGTGTGCTCGTCATCGCCTACCTTGCCTCAGTTGCAGGCGCACAATCCACCGCACCCGGTAGTGGAGCGCCCTGCAAAGCCACGAACTTCGCCGGATTGCAGCAGGCCTTCGACAATCGCGCCCGATCCGCCTGCATCGCGCGGTCCTCTTCAAGCCACGCCAGTGTCTGCTTCAAAACCTGGGTCGCGCCAATGCTCGGCGGCATCGCAATGCGATAGTGCATCCACTTCCCTTCGCGCCTGGCTTGCACAATTCCCGCCCTGCGCAGGCACGCCAGGTGCCGCGAAATCTTTGGCTGCCCCTCCGCCAGGATCTCCACGAAATAGCAGACGCATATCTCCTGGTCGCCCATCAGGTTCAACAGGCGCAGCCGCGTGTTGTCGCCAAGAGCCTGAAAGAAGCGCTCCATATCGAATCGCGATGATCTTGATGCCATGCATTACATATACCCCTTGACGAATATGTATGCAAGGCATATATTCGATCTATTGAATATGTTTTTATCAGGAGTACGTCATGGCGGAACAAATTCTGGAATCGGTGAAGTCAAAGTACGCAGCCGTCGCTGAGAGTTCTCTATCAACCGACAACGCAGGCGTGAAAGCCGTAGCCGAGGCCTTCGGTTACACGCCCGAAGAGCTCACCTCGATTCCCGCGGAAGCCAACATGGGCCTCTCCTGCGGCAACCCCACTGCCACCGCGCACCTCAGGCCCGGCGAAGTAGTCGTCGATCTAGGCTCCGGCGGCGGCCTCGATGTGTTTCTCGCATCGAAGCAAGTCGGTCCCCAGGGTCGCGCCATCGGCATCGATATGACGCCCGCGATGATCGAGCGCGCCCGGAGCAATGCCAAGGCCGGCGGTTACACAAACGTCGAGTTTTATCTTTCCACCATTGACAAGATTCCGCTCCCCGACGCGTCCGTCGATTGCGTCATCTCCAACTGCGTTCTCAACCTGGCGCCCGACAAGCCCGCCGTCTTCCGCGAAATCGCCCGTGTCCTCAAGCCCGGCGGCCGTCTCGCGGTCAGCGACATCGCGTTGAAGCACGAACTGCCCGAGGCCATTGCCAAGAGCGTAGCCGCCTACGTCGGATGCATTGCCGGAGCCATCCGAATCGACGACTACCGCTACGGCCTTCTTGCTGCCGGCTTCGAGCATGTCGAAATCGTCGACAGCGGCGCCGATCTCAATGCCTACGCCAAAGTCGAAAACCAGTCCGGCTGCTGCTCTCCTGCAATGGACAAGCCAGACGCCTCCAATCCTCTCCAGGCCGTCGCGGCCTCCTGCTGCTCTCCCGCTCCCGAAGCCGCCCTGCACGACGAGCTAAAGACGCTTCTCGCAACCTACGACGTCAACGCAGCCGCCGCCAGCGTCAAGGTCTACGCCATCAAGCCGTCAGCCGTGCTCGCCAAGTCCTGCTGCAGTCCGACCTGCTGTTCACAATGAAAGAAGCGGCGATGTTCAAAGTAATCTTCGCCTGTGTACACAACGCTGGCCGCTCGCAAATGGCGGCCGCGTTCTTCAATCAGCTCGCCGATCGCACGAAAGCTGAAGCCATCTCCGCCGGTACCGACCCCGGCCCGCGCGTTCATCCCGAAGTGCTCGCCGCCATGCAGGAGATCGGCATCAACCTCAGCCACGCCCAACCCCAAAAGCTCACCGACAACTTCGCGCGACAGGCGCAACTCCTCATCACCATGGGTTGCGGCGACAAGTGCCCGTACGTCCCCGGCCTCCGCCGCGACGACTGGCCCCTCCGCGATCCCAAGGGCCAACCCATGGAAGAAGTGCGCAAAATCCGCGACGAAATCCGCGCCCGTGTGCAATCTTTGCTCGAGCATGAAGGTCTCGCCGCTCCATGAGCCGGCTGGCATGTGAGTCTCAATGCCTCGGATGAAGGAGCGGTAGGGCCAGAGGGAGCGTGGAGCTTCAGCTCCACGAAGAATCGCCTCATGATTAGAGGGCTTCAGCCCCGGAAATCCTTCCCCAAACTGTCGTATTGCTGTCACAGAATTGCTAGCCCTGCGCCCCCTCCGCGTCGGAGGCTAACCCCACGCCCCCAGCATCTTCCGCAACAGCACCAATTGCCCGACGTGATACGCATTGTGGTCCGCCACCAGCAATGCTTCGCGCAAGATCGTCTGCCCGTCCCCGTGCGGAATCTTTGCGAACAGATCTGTCTTCGGGTCCTCGACCAGCGCACACATCTCTTTCAAATCTTTCTTGAACGCGCGCACGCTCTTGTCCCACGCCTTCTCGTCTACCGGAGCCTTCTCCTTCGGCCAGTAGTCATCGGGCCACTTCAGTGCCTGGTATTTCGCGATTGCGTGAAAAATCCAGGATGTCCCACTGCGCAAGCCGCAGATGCTCCAGCAACTGCCATGGAGAATGCTCCGCCCCTTTCGGCACTTTTCCTCGCAATTCGACCGGCAAGTCCTTCACCGCCTGGTCGAACGTCGCGTGGGCATGCCCCAGTGTCAAAAGCTCCACCACATGTTTCCGTACTGCCGCATCCGTCTTATCCGCCATCAAACCCCTCCGCATCAACGGATTCCAGTTTGGCAGGAAAGATTCCGAAATCCGCGTCCGGGTTGTGAAAAGCACCGTGTTTGTGGCCGAAGCTCGCAGCCACGCTAACGTCTCGAGCCAAGGCTCAGAACTGCGAACTCAGAACTGCGAACTCAAAAATTGCTATACTCGCCCCAGCGGGTTTCGAAATGAACGCATTTCGCCAGCAACGTGCATGGTTCTGGATAGCAGTCGCTGCAATCGCGATCGCGCTCATTGCCCTGCTAGTCCCGCACGGCCACAGCACAGACGCTCCCGCCTGGATGGCGCTTCTCCCCGCGTTCTTCGTCGGCCTGCTAGTTCCATTCAGCCTCCTGCCGTTGTTGCCGGCCTTTTCTATCGGCCACACACCCGAAGTTCCATCGCTGGCCCCTTCCTTCCAGCGCCCTCCGCCCTTCCGACTCGCTTAAATCCTTCAATCGGTCCAAAACGCACAGGGACGATGCGGTTCGCGCCGCACTTGTCTCGTGATCCAACGATAGCGACGTTCCGCCAACATCGGAAAGGCACTTCTATGGATGCTTTGTACAGTGCAGTTGCTGCGCTTGCTATGGGCTCGCCGTTCCTGGCGATTCTGCTGATCCTCGCTTACTACTACCTGTTCCGCGTGCCATGGCGGCGAAATCGAAAATCGGGAAGACGAAGGCCGAGGTTGTTTTCCCCCTCCGCCACGGGACTTGGAACTGTGCTTCTCGGCTTGACGCTCATTTACCGGCCGCGCCTCCAGTACGCCGTCGAGGCACAGCAGCGCCAGGTTGAAGACGCCGACGAGGACGATGACGGCGATTCCGACACGCCAAAGAGGCACATTTTCCGCCAACTACGCCGAATTCGCAGAGGCGAGCACGTCGAAACTCTGTCATTGCGCCTCGAATGAGCCACGCCAGGCCAATATCCGCGCCCCTGCTTCCGCCGCCGGCACAGCCATTTGTGGCAAAATATGAGATGGACACTTAAAATGCCTTGGAATCGCAACAGAAACGCTTGGATGTGGGTGGCAATTGCCGCCGTCGCATTCACGTCTGTTGCCCGCGCCGAGACTCGACAGCAAAACGCCAAAGCCTTTGCGCATCCGGTACTCGAGTTCCTGGCGCGGAGTCAGGCACAAAATCCCGCCGCGCACTCCGGTGTCTCACGGTTCGCGCATCTCAGTTCCCGGCTTCAGGCGCGGTCCATGTTGCGCGGTGCAGGCTCCGGTGCATTGATCGCGATCCTGCCTGTGTTATTTATCGGGTTGGTTTCGCCCCTCACTCTCGTTTCCCTCGCGTCCATCCGATGCCTGGACCGTGCGCCCGCAGTGCCCCTGCTTTCCGACCTCTTCCAGCGCCCCCCGCCTTGCCTCGCGTGATTTCTCGGCGCTAACGCAGCGTTTGCCGCCAGGTACCCGGTCGCTGCAATTCACGACATTCACACTGGAAGATTGGAGTTTTCCGTGTTTTTCGATAAGGCACTCACGAAAGTATTTGGCACCGCCAACGAGCGGGCCATCAAGAAACTGCTTCCCATTGTTGGGCAGGTCGGCGCCTTTGAGCCGGAGATGGAAAAGCTTTCAGATGAACAACTTCGGGCCAAGACAGTCGATTTCCGCGCGCGTATCGCCGCCAAGCTTCAAGGTATTACCGACGCTGAGGCCATCAAGGTCGCCGAACGCGAGGCGCTTGACGAGCTCCTGCCTGAGGCTTTCGCCGTGGTCCGCGAAGCCGGCTGGCGCGCAGTCAAAATGCGCCACTTCGACGTGCAGCTTATAGGCGGGCAGTCCTCCACCAGGGCAAGATCAGCGAAATGAAGACCGGCGAAGGCAAAACCCTCGTCGCCACCCTCGCCTGCTATCTCAACGCGCTCGCCGGCCACGGCGTCCACGTGGTCACCGTAAACGACTACCTGGCCAAGCGCGACGCTGAGTGGATGGGCAAGATCTACGAGTTCCTCGGCCTCACCGTTGGCGTCATCGTTCACGACCTCAGTGACGACGAGCGCCGCGCAGGCCTATGCCGCCGACATCACCTACGGGACAAACAACGAGTTTGGCTTCGACTACCTGCGCGACAACATGAAGTTCGAAATCAAGGATTGCGTGCAGCGCGGCCACTACTACGCCATCGTCGACGAAGTCGATTCGATCCTCATCGATGAAGCCCGCACTCCGCTCATCATCTCCGGCCCCACCGATCAAACGACCGACAAGTATGCGCGCGTCCGCAAGATCATTCCCCAACTCGAACTTGGCGAGGAGATCGAGAGCCTTGAAGGCAAGACCTTCACCGGCGATTACTTCGTCGACGAGAAACACCGCACAATCGGTGTCACAGACGAAGGCTGGGTCACCATCGAAAAAGTGCTCGGCATCGACAACATCGCCAGCGCCGAGAACTGGGAACTCAAGCATTACGTCGAAACCGCCATCAAGGCCCACTCCCTCTACAAACGCGACGTTGAGTACGTCGTGAAAGATGGCGAAGTCATCATCGTCGACACCTTCACCGGCCGCCTTATGCCGGGCCGCCGCTGGAGCGATGGCCTGCACCAGTCCATCGAAGCCAAAGAAGGCGTCAACATTCGCAAAGAAGACCAGACCCTTGCGACCATCACCTTCCAGAACTATTTCCGCCTCTACAAGAAGCTGAGCGGCATGACCGGAACGGCCGAAACCGAGGCCGCCGAATTCGAAAAGATCTACAAGCTTGAAATCGTGGTAATTCCCACGAACAAGCCGATGCTCCGCAAAGAAAATCCCGACGTCGTCTACCGCACCGAAAAGGAAAAATTTAAAGCTGCAGCCGACGACATCGGCATCCTGCATGAGACGCAGCAGCCGGTTCTGGTCGGCACCGTGTCGATCGAAAAGTCAGAGCGCCTCTCCGCCATCCTGCAGCGCAAGGGCATCCGACACGTCGTCCTCAATGCCAAGCAGCACGAGCGCGAAGCCGAGTACGTCGCGCAAGCTGGACGCCTCGGCATGGTCACCATCGCCACCAACATGGCCGGCCGCGGTACCGATATTCTGCTCGGCGGCAACGCCGAATTCATGGCGCGCCAGGAAATGGTGAAGCAGGGACGCGCCCGCGCGCTCTCAGTCGCCGAAGGCGCCATCAATCCCATGGCCCCTTCCGGCTTCCAGCGCTTCTACTACCAGGGTCAGGAGTTCGAAGTCTCTGAGCCGGAGTGGGCGGCCACCTTCTCCGTTCACGCCGAAGCCGCGCAAACGGAGCACGAAGAAGTTGTTGCCAAAGGCGGCCTGTTCATTCTCGGCACCGAGCGCCATGAGTCTCGGCGTATCGACAACCAGCTTCGTGGCCGTGCAGGCCGCCAGGGCGATCCCGGCGCCTCCCGCTTCTACCTCTCTCTCGAAGACGACCTGATGCGCATCTTCGCCAAGCAGTGGGTCAGCACTCTGCTTGAAAAGCTCGGCATGGAAGAAGGCGTGCCCATCGAGTCGAAGATGATTTCGAATCGCATCGAGGCCGCGCAAAAGGCCGTTGAATCGCAGAACTTCGAATCGCGCAAACACCTGCTCGAGTACGACGACGTAATGAACAAGCAGCGCGAAGCCGTCTACGGCCTGCGCCGCCAACTGCTCGAAGGGGTCGAACAGCGCGAACTCATTCTCGAAGACTACGTCGGCGGAATCCTCAGCGGGATGCTCGAGGAATTCGTACCTGAAGACAAGCATCCCGACCAGTGGAACCTCAAGGGGCTTGAGGAAAAGCTGATGGGCCAGTTCGGCATTTCGCTCGGCACCATGGGCATCAATGCCGCCAACCGGCACGATCTTGGCGAGACGATTTTTGAAAAGCTGAAGGAAGAATACGAATCCAAGGAAAAAATCCTCGGCGCTTCCACTATGCGCTATCACGAGCGCATGGTCATGCTCAGCGTCATCGACGGCCTCTGGAAAGACCATCTGCTTTCGATGGATCACCTGAAAGAAGGCATTGGCCTGCGCGGCTATGCGCAGCAGGATCCACTGGTGGCCTACAAGCGCGAATCCTTCGACATGTTCGAAGCCATGATGGCCAGGTTCCAGGAAGACACCGTCCGCTTCCTCTTCCGCATGCAGATTCTCGGCCCGGATGGCCGTCCAATCAACGCAGCTCCGGAACCGCGCAGAGTTGTTCCGCCGGCGCCGCCCGTGGCCAGTGCTGAACAGTTAACGCTGAATGGCGATGGCCAGCCCCGGCTGCACGATGCTCCGCCGCGTGAGATTGCCATTCCAACGCGTGCGCCCTCCACCACCATCGACCAGTTGGAAAAGGAATTCGCGCGCAAGAAGCAGCGCGAACTCGAAGCAGCCACGCGCGCCGGTGGCGGAAACGGCACCGAAGCCTCGCAGCGACGCACCGGCGAAAAAGTCGGCCGCAACGACCCCTGCCCATGCGGCTCAGGCAAGAAGTACAAAAAGTGCCACGGCGCGGAAGCCTGACACTACTTTGGCCGAAGTGACACTGGAAGAACGTTGTGCAAATAGTGGTGGTGACTCGCTCAGAACGAAGCCCATCAGTTCCCGAAGCCTCGTAATGTGTCCGTGCCCGGCACGGAAGGCACCTCATCTTTCGAGAAACTGCCCGAGTACCATGGCACAATTTTCAAGAAAACTCCGATCGTCTGCGTCGAAAGCATTGATCATGTGGCTGTCGATATCAATCTCTCCCACTATCTTTCCGTTCGCCCGGATAGGAACGACGATCTCCGATCTGGTCTCCAGCGAACAGGCAAGGTACCTGGGGTCCGTAGCCACATCCTCCACAATCACCGTTTCGCCTTGAGCAACCCCCGCTCCACAGATTCCTTGTGTAACGGGAATGCGCACGTGCTCGGTCGGAGCGCCTCGAAATGGCCCGAGAACAAGAACGCTTTCATCGCCGGGGTCGAGCATGTAGAAGCCCACCCAGTTGTAATGGGAAAGCCGTCCAGCGATGATACCGACGCAAAACTCCTGAAGCGAAGTGAGATCTTTGGCCGTCTCGGCAAAACGTTCGATTTCCGACACGATGTCACGGAAGACTGGGTTTTGCATTCGTCAATTCCCAACGACCTGAGGTCAGGCGAATTTCAGCTCCTTCGCGGTTAGCGGCGTGGAATTGATCCAACCGGTCGCGCTCGACAGGCCATACAGGGGCGAGCTGCCGACGATGCTGGGAGGCTCCTGGGCTTCCGCGGCTGTCCGGCCTGCAATTACGCTCCAGCAGATGGTGGGAACGAGCGCCAAGACAGTCAACGTCCGTCTCCCCTGTTTGAAATCGATACCCATAATTGGCTTCAATCCCCATGGAGCACTATAGGACGAGGTGCAGCCCCATTGTCAGACGCCATCCTTCCTGTAGACGCTCTTGAAGAGCAAAGAGTTACAGAACTTCGCATCGCGCAGTGTAACGCTGAGAGATTGTTTCGCGAAGGCGAGGAACGCGGCCTGATTCGCTCCGGCATCAGCGAGAGCCGGCTGAACGCGGAGATCTACGAACTGGCCAAAGAGATGGAGCCCATGCTGCGCGTCCCACTCGCTCCCAGACAAACTCACCCATCGAGAATCGAATCTCAGTTGACGAGCCAAGAGTCATGCGTTTATCGAGAGGTTCCAGCGCACTCTCAGTGTTCCGGGAGGATCGTGGTCCATTCGAAAATAAGCCCATTTTCGAGTTCTGTCCGAGCAGCCGATGATACATCCGAACACGTGCGGAGACACACCAACGCCGTGTGTTCCGCTTCTCAAATAAAGTCCTTCTTCCTCGATTGAATGAAGAAGGTCCCGCCGAGCAGTAGCGCAATCAAAGCGAATTCAGCGGTGACCAGGATCGTCGCTGCAGGCGTCCATTGGATCGCTTTCCCCCACATTGCGTTCCCGATACTGGGAATGTGAGCGACAAGATATCCGACGACATTGAGGGCCACGTTGCCCGTAACCATGGCAGCAATCGTCCAGCTCTTGGACTCGGTAACCAGGGCCACCGCGATCATCAGGCAGGTGCTGATCAGGATCTCGACAGCCATGATGACGGTGAAGGCAAACAAGCCACGGATGGCCGGCGCGGCAACGATCAAGCCCAGGCATCCGGCGACAATGGCGATCCAGTAGGGGACGAAGATAAGCAGATTGCCAAGAATCTTGGAAGTGGTGTACTCGAGATAGGAGATGGGCAGGCTCATCGAAAATGCAAGCGTCTGATTCTCTCGCTCTCCAATCGTGTTACCCATCACCGACATGGCGCTGAGCATGACCATGACGGTGACCAGAAGAATGAGCCCGAGGGTAAAACCGGGTTGGCCGCCGAGGGCAACGATGCCCAGCGACAAAACGCCCCCTGCCAGCGCGAGCAGAATCGCATGGCGCTGAAAATACCAGTCCTTCAAAATCAGGCTCTTGACCATTGAGTAGTTCATGCTGTTAGCCGCTCCCTTCTGCTGTGTACGTTGGCGACAAAGATTTCTTCGAGGGTCATTGTGTCAACCGCTTGGACGGTGGCGCCCAGATCATTGCAGGCCGAAACCATGGCTGGCTCGAAACGATTGGTGGTGAGCACAGGGAGTCGCCCGCTTCCTCCCACTTCCACAACGCCGGGCAGCCGAGGCACCACGACGTCCGGCGGAAGCACGAGCCGAAGTCGACGCCAGCGGTCGAGAAATGCTTCTTTGTTGTCGGAATCGATGATTCGTCCCCGGTCGATGAAAGTAATCTGATCGGAAATCTGCTCCACATCCAATGTGTTGTGCGAAGAAAACAGGATCGTCCGTTCCTCATCGGCAAGCGCGGCCATCAGTTCACCCAGCACTTCCACGCGCGCAACCGGGTCAAGCCCTGTGGTTGGTTCGTCCAGCACCAGGAGGCGGGGACGCCTCGCCAGCGCCAGCAACAGCGCCGCCTTTACGCGCTGCCCATGGGAGAGCCCCTTGATCTTCTGCTGTGGCTTCAAGTCGAACCGCTTCGCCAGGCTCTCTGCATAAGATTGGTCCCAGCGCGGGTAAATAGGCTTTAGAAATTCCATGTGCCAAGCCAGCGTCGCCTGCCCGTAGAGCCGCATGTCTTCCGATACGAACCCGATATCCAGCTTTGCCGCCGCCTGGTCCGCCGGCATCGTGTGGCCGAGCACGCGCACTGTTCCCGCGTCCTGATGAACCAGCCCCATCAGGATTCGGATGGTTGTCGACTTCCCGGCTCCATTCGCTCCGATAAAGCCCATGATGCTGCCGGTGGGCAATTCAAGATGGATACTCTCCAGAGAAAAGTGCGTGTACCTCTTGCTAACGCCATCAAATTGGACCGCAAGATCGTTCATACATTCTCCTTCGTTAGTCGCGCTTGGTTCAGCCGGTTTGAAGCTTCCTTTGTGCGGCGGGCAATCTCTTCACTGCTCAGGCCGAGCAATTCGCCAATCTGCGCCACCTTCTCCAGATGTTCCGAAAATTCCTCGTCATAGAGCCGTGTACTCAGGTCCGGGTCGGGGGCAATGATCGATCCCTTCCCATGCTGGGTCACGATCACGCCTTCGCGCTCCAGTTCAAGGTAGGCGCGCTTGACTGTAATTACGCTCACGCGCAAAGCCATCGCAAGCTGGCGAATGGACGGAATTTCATTCCCAGGGGACCACTCCCCCACCGCCACCCGCTGCTTCACCTGTTCCATGATCTGCAGGTACATTGGCCGGCCATCAGATTGTGAAATGACTATCTCACTGTGCATGTCAATATACTGAGTATATACAGTAATCGCACGCAGTCAAGCGGAATCTTTGCAGGCGTTCGGGGACCCGGCTTGACCTGCGCGGCTCACTCTGCCCGGCTGAAATCGCTTCGAAAAACTGACCGGTTATCTCGGCAATCCAGCGAGCTGTCATTGAACCGGACTAACCAGGGTTTCCATGCTCAATCTCATTCAGCATCGCAATGAAGGGCAGTCACCAGAAGGCGACTGCAATCGGAAAACCTGGCAGGGTCAAATCGAAACTGAAGTGCATGGGCAGCCTACGCACGGCCGCCCCAGGCTCATATTGTATGCACTTCGTCCTGAAAGATCGTTTCGATGCCGGTCTCAAACAATCTCGCCAATTTAAACGCCAGGGGAGACTGGTTAAATAAATCTGAGCGAGGCTGCAATCGCGAACGGCGACGAATAAATGTATCAAACGGTTGTGGCGCGGAGTGCGGGGACTCGACACCCAGTTGTCACGGCGCGGAATCGTAGTCCGCGGCGCTCTTTTCGCCCCTACTGATCGAGCGCGAAGCCCACGTCGACACTGATCGTCGATTCACCATCCCCTTGTGCGAACTTCCACTTCCGCACAGCATCTTCGGCGGCGGGCGCAAGCATATGATTGCCGCTGATGGTCTTCACGTCTGTGACTTTGCCATCGGCTGAAACGGTCGCCTCCACCTTGACGATTCCGGCTATGTGAAGTCGCTTGGCGATCTCTGGATAGACCGGAGCAACCCGCGTCTTGATCGCGCGCTCACTCGCTCCCAGACTCGGAATGGACAGCATGAGCAGTAACGCCAGCGCGCCCGCAAGCCCGCTTAGAGGCACCGCCCGCGAGCTCAATTTTGAGAACAAAAGATTCCAATGGACCATAATTCTTCTCCACGCAGCGGGAGCTGCACGTTGAAGTTATCGGCGACCTGGGTGGCGACGATCATGTGCCAACTTCGGTCAGGTTTCAATTTGCAGTGCAGCTTCCCGCCGCCGCCCTTTTGCAGGCCATTTCCCGCCTTCGGCGCACAATGAAAAATCAGCATCGGGAGAAGGGCTCGCCGCAGTCAGCCCGTGATGTCGAACGGTCTGTTCCCTTGTTCCCTATTCCCTTGTTCCCTGTTCCCCTGTTCCCCGTTCATCTTCTCCCGTTCAATGAGCGATCGAGACAGCCTCAAACGTCAGATCGGTTGCGTCGGAGTGATGTTCTGCGCGCCACAGCTCGAAGAGGCGGCCGTAGCTGAGCGTCAGGTAGGCCGAGCGATCCACAGCGATTCGGGCTGCAGTGCGGTCTATCCATTCCGCGGTTCCTTCGAGCTCTGCGAAGTTGCCGATCGGGGTCTCGTCGATCACACAGTGCCCCTCGTCGTCGGTCCACTCGCTGCGGAATTTCTCATAACGGAATGCCGCCACCAGCCCCAGCGATAGAAATATCTGCGCCAGCACGTCGCCGTCGGCAACCTCGGTTTCAGTCTCCACGCGATGCTTGTGCGCATCTTCGCCCGGCCCCACATCGGGCAGCCGCTTATGTGTCACCGTCCATCGTCCCCCATAGCTTCGGATGCGCAGAATTTCGGTCCGCGTCCGCATCTGCCGGTCAGCGCTGTCATACAGAACGTTGCTCTCGAACGTGCGCGGTGTCTGCAGCCGAAACCCCGCCTGGCGAAGCTTCAGCACCAGCCCATCCACGCTGGCAACCCGGAATTTGATCTCCGTCTCGATAGCCATCGTTAATCAGCGAGTATACGCATGCAGGGCAGATTAGGAAATAACGTGTCCGCTTTGATATGTTGCTGGGCTGCCGCTCGCCTCGGTCGCGTCGACTTGATACCATTCACGCCGGCCGTAGTCTTCCCAAACTGACGTAGCAGGACCGGCTTCGAACAGCGACAATAAGTATGTGAAGACACTGCGCCTCTCGGTTGACCCCGCCCACATGGAAACTGACGAGGCACGAGCCACCATCACTCAAGCGGCGCAAATCCTTCGCTCCGGCGGACTCGTCGCCCTGCCCACTGAAACCGTCTACGGCCTTGGCGCCAATGCTCTCGATGCCTCCGCCGTAGCGCGCATCTTTCAGGCCAAACAACGTCCGTCCTGGGACCCGATCATCGTGCACGTTGCAGGGCCGATCCTCAAGAACCCGATGCTCGAAACCCTCCTCAGCGAATTCCCGCCGGTCGTCTACGGGTTGATGAAAGCATTCTGGCCCGGTCCCCTGACTTTGCTTCTTCCGCGCTCCGCGACGGTTCCCGATATTGTCACCGCCGGCCGGCCGCTGGTCGGCATTCGCATGCCCGCGCATCCGGTGGCGTTTGAGGTCATCCGGCAGGCTGGCGTTCCCGTCGCTGCGCCCAGCGCGAATGTCTTCGGCCATATCAGCCCTACCACTGCCGCTCACGTGCTCGAGGATCTCGACGGCAAAATCGATGCCATCATCGACGCGGGTCCCACTCGTCACGGTGTTGAATCAACCGTTCTCGATCCGATGCAGAGCCCCATGATGGTCTATCGCCCCGGAGCAATCACTGCAGATCAGATCCGCGAAGTCGCCGGTCCGGTGATTCACTACGAAGAAAGAATGCTCCCGCAGACCGTCGTTCCCGAAGCGCTTCCCTCACCCGGCATTGGCCTGCGTCACTATGCACCGCACGCCCGGCTGATCCTTGTCGAGGGCTCGCTCGCAGAACTTCCCGCGCGACTGTCGCACGCCGCTGGTCCCTACGCGAAAGATCGGCTGGGAGTCATGCTTCCCGCGGAGCTGGCGCCCGCCAGATTCGAGCCGCCATTGCGGGGTGCAACCGAGTTTGCGTGGGGCCATTGGAACGCGATCGAAGAACTGGCGGAGAAACTATACGCCGGCCTGCGCGCGCTCGATGCCGAAGGATGCACCGTGATCCTGTGCCCGCTGCCTCAAGCCGCAGGCATAGGCGAAGCGATCCGGGATCGCCTGCGCAAAGCTGCCTTTTCTGCCACGGAGTAGTGCGGTAGTTCTATTGCCCGGCTTCACCAAGCTTGTACATATACTTGATTGCTGATTTATAGATAAGGGTCTTTGCGCGGCCGCGCACCTTCAGCACTCCGCGGTCATACCATTCAATCTGACCTTCAACGCGCTCGTCATCTTGCAGCACGATCACCATCGGCGTCTGCGACTGAATCTGCTTCTGCAAGTAGAACTGCTCAGCTTGCCGGTAATTCTCATCGATTTCGTAATTAGTAAACCGGAACGAAGGTGTCGCGAGCGAACTCTGATTCCTGCGATGCGTCGGGAAAAAGGTCTCGGCACGCCGCTGATTATCCACCGCCGGAAGAATTGGCTGACTATTCATGAAACCTCCAAAGCAACACAACCTTGTTTACACAATTGCGGAGCAGAAACTTTCAATTCGCTCAGCGCAGAATCCAGGTAAGTCCACTCTCTCAGAATGCGTAGAAGTCTTTGCAGGAATGCCGAACGTTCTGCATATCAGGACAGCCGACTCTACGTTGGTCTTCGCCTATGAGAGTCTTTTGATTCTACCCCAAAAGATGCCCGGAGAAACGACCAGGTTGCACACTTTCACCGGCGATATTTTTGTTGCGTAGCTCTTATCGTTCTTGCACACTCAGCGCCATTGCATCAATTGACAGCGAGCGCAACAGATTCCGCCGCATTCCCGTCTCCACCTGAACGACAGCCCGGGAAGTCGCGGCAATCCAGTCCACCGTCACTCCTTGCGCCATGCGCTCCAACTCTGCGGCGATATCGAGATTGCGAATTAGCTCAGCTGTTCCAGCGATGATCAGAAGCAGATCTTCAAGCAGACTCCCAAGCGCGCGCAGCAGGTAAATCGTTTTCTCTTGGCCGTCGGCGCCCCCGCGATAGGTCTCCGTCACGTGAAAAAGCTGGGAGTAGTCCGGCTCCCGCAACGCCGTCCTAAGCATCAGCAGAGCATCCTGGCGGCTGGCAAGGTAAACCTCCAGATCGATCGTCAATGCCCGCCCCACCGCGCCCTCGGCCAGCCTCGCTGCAAGCGATCTTTGCGCGTGCTTCAACTCCGGCCTTCGCTCGGCAAGCAACTCTTCAATCTCAGCAGCTGGCAACGCACCCAGTCTGTAGAGAAGGGCACGTGAACGGATCGTGGGCAGCAGTTCGTGTGGATTTTCAGTAAGCAAAATCAGCGACGTGCGCTCCGGCGGCTCTTCGAGCACCTTCAGCAGGCTGTTCGCCGCTTCCTTCATAAACGCCGACGTCGTAAAGATTGTGAATGCCCGATGAGCGTTTGCCGGCGGCCGATAATATGCCGCATGAATCACCGCACGCACTTGCCCCATTTTGATCAGTAACTGCGGAGGATCGGGCGGCACGACCAAAACATCAGGATGCGTCTGGATCAGGATGCGTGTCTCGCGCTTATCGGCATCGCGCATCTCTTCGCGCGCAGCCACAGCTTCAGCAACCCGCTCTTCCAGGTTGCCGGATTCGGCGATGCGCTGACAATTTGAACAGTGCCCGCAAAAGTCCGGCAGTCCATCTGTCTCAGTCGGCTCGAGGCAGTTCACAGCCTGTGCGAGCATCAGCGCAAGCGTGTACTTGCCCGCGCCTTTCGGCCCGGCAAGGATCAGCGCCTGTGGAAAATGCCCGCTGCGCAGTCCTTCGCGCAGGTGCCGGACCGTCGCCGCGTTGCCATGAAAGCTTTGGAAACCCACTCTTCGAGTCTACGGCATTGGTTCTCTCGGAAAAACCTTGACCCGGATCCCGTGCTTCGGCCGCAAGGTGATCTTCGGCTGCAATTCGATCTTCTGACCCGGAACAAGCTCTACCCGCCAGCGCTGCGCAATCGTCGCGAGCGCGAGAATCGCCTCCATCCATGCAAACGACTCCCCGATACATTGCCGCCCGCCTCCGCCAAACGGAAAATAAGCAAACCGCGGCCGCCCTGCTTTGGCTTCCGGCGTAAATCGCTCGGGACAGAATCGCGCCGGATCAGGAAACCACCGTGCATTCCGCTGGACAATGTACTGGCTGAAGAAGACCATCGTTCCCTTCCGAAGGCGATAAGGCCCGATCGAGACATCCTCGCAGCACCTCGCGCCCCATCGCCCACGCCGGCGGATACAGCCGCATGGATTCCGACAGCACCATCGCCGTGTACTCAAGCCTTGGAATATCTTCGAACGCCGGCATCCGCCCGCCCAGAACCGCATCCAGCTCCGCGTGAAACCGAGCTTCGGCCTCGGGATTCTGCCCCAGCAGCAGCCATGTCCAAGCCAGCGCGTTGGCCACCGTCTCAAACCCGGCAAGGAACAGCGTCAGGACCTGGTCGCGGATTTGCTGACCATCCAGCTTGTGCCCATCGCCTCCCGCCTGGTCGTCCCGCGCCGCAACCAACATCGACAGCAGGTCGCCATGCCGGTCCAGGTTTGCCTCGGCCCGGCGCGTCCGGATCATGCCGTCCACCACTTCATCCAGCCGTTTCTTCGCCGCGCGAAACCTCCTCATCTGCGGCAATGGCGTATTCAGCAGAAGCTCAGCACGCGGCAGCGTGACCAGGAAGTGATAGAGATCCATGATGATGTTCACCTGGTCGTTGATCTCGTGAATCTCCGCGGTGACTTCCGTATCGAATAGAGTGCGCGCCGTAATCTGCAAGGCGAGCCGCATCATCTCGGCAGCGATATTCAGCTCCGCTCCGGGCTGCCATTGCTCGCGAAACCCATCGGCAAGCTCCACAATCTGTGCCGCGTATCGCTCGATGCGACGCCGGTGAAAGGCAGGAGCGGCTATGCGGCGTCCCCGATTATGATTTTCACCGTCCGAGGTGATCATCCCCTCACCGAGCAGGATCTTCATCCGCTTCTGCGTTCGGTCCTTGCCGAAAAACGCGGCCTTGTCGATCAGCACTTCGGCGATATCGGCCGGATCGTTCAACAGAACAACGTCATGCAACAGGATGCGATAGTGCGCCGCGCGTCCGTAGCGCTGGAGGTGCTCGAACAGAAGAATAGGGTTGGTTGGATCGAAGAACGCATGAAACCGGTAGAAAGGCAGATTGAACCGCAGGCCCGGCGGGTAAACATAAGCCCCTCGCCGCACTACCTGTGGAAGCTCTGGCGTGCGCACTGCACCCGTAACTGGTTGACTCAGACTCACGATTCGAGTCTAAGGCAAACAAGGTTGACGCCTGGAGCCAGTCGCCCCGCCGGATGGCTCGCTTCCATGCCGTCAAATTCACCAGCGCCGCCAAAACACCTGAAACCTCAACCCGTACAATGGAAGTTGGAAGCCTTCTGTTAACCGATGCCCGACGCTGAGCAAAAACCCAGTCAAACCAACGCAAAAGAGCGCGATCCACGCAACGGAGATGCGCGTCGAAAAGCCGATGAGGACCCGGTTGGCAAGGTCTACGACTCCCGCCTGATCAAGCGTCTTGGGCATTACTTGCGCCCCTACTGGTTGCAGGCTACCGTCTCTTCGATCGCCATTTCGCTGAAAGCCATCAGTGATGTAGCCGGTCCCTATCTCGTGATGGTGGGAATCGACCATTACTTTCCTACTGGCCCCCAGAATGGCCACCCTCCTGCCGCCACCCAGGGCTTTGGCGCCGCCCTTTGGCTCACACGGCATCTGAGCGTCGAACCGCTTCGCGGAATCACCCAGTTAGCTGGTATCTATCTCGTTCTGCAGACTTGTGCTTATCTGTTCGAATTCATTCAGACCTACCTGATGCAGTGGACCGGCCAGAAGATCATGTTCGACCTGCGTCGCGACATCTTCCAGCACATGCAGCGCATGCACGTCGGCTTTTTTGACACCCATGCCGTAGGCCGGCTGGTTACTCGAATAACCTCCGACGTCGACGCCATCAATGAAATGTTCACGGGCGGCATTCTTGCCATCGTCGACGACTTCTTTACGCTCACGATCATGGCCATCTTCATGCTCAAAATCAAGTGGTGGCTGGCGCTGGTGGCTTTCGCCGTTCTGCCCTTGATCCTCATCGCGACCCGCATGTTCCGTAACAGCGTTCGCGAAAGCTACCGACGCGTGCGCGCCGCCATCGCCCGCATCAACAGCTTCACGCAGGAACACATCAGCGGTATGGCCGTGGTGCAGCTCTTCAACCGCGAAGAGCGCGCCTACCAGGATTTCGAAGCGGTCAATCGCCTGCACATGATCGCCTTCAAGGACACGATTTTCGCCTACGCGCTCTACTATCCAGCGGTTGAAATTCTGTCATCCATCGCCATCGCCCTCGTCATCTGGCGCGGTGGCTTCGGCGTCCTTTCCGGCACCGTCACCATCGGCATGCTGGCCGCTTTCAACATGTACTCGCAACGCTTCTGGCGCCCAATTCAGGACTTGAGCGACAAGTACAACATCCTCCAAGCTGCCATGGCCGCATGCGAGCGCATCTTCAAGCTGCTTGATACCGCGCCGGAAATCGTCAGCCCAGCCAATCCCCGCACCGGAGACAGATCGAATCGCATTGAATTTCGGCACGTATGGTTCACCTACCAGAAGCTGACGCCCGAACAGAAGATTCTCGTGGACCGCGTTGCCGAATCGCCCGAGCGCGCAAAAGAGCTGGCTGCATTCACAGACATCGAATGGATTCTGAAAGATGTCTCCTTCACAATCGAACCCGGCCAGACCGTAGCCATCGTCGGCCACACCGGTGCCGGCAAAACTACGCTGACCAGCCTGATGATGCGCTTCTACGACGTGACCGCCGGGTCCATTCGCCTGGATGGTGTTGACCTGCGCGAGCTCGATCTCGCCGCGCTGCGCAGTCACTTCGCGGTTGTATTGCAGGACCCATTCCTCTTTACTGGCACCATCGCCGAGAACATCCGCTTCGGCAACGAAGCCATCACCGACGCAACCATGCGCCAGGCCGCAGGCGACGTCAACGTGATCGACTTCATCGATTCGCTGCCTGCCGGATTCGAGGAACCAGTACGCGAACGCGGCAACTCGCTCTCGACAGGCCAGAAGCAACTCGTCAACTTCGCCCGCGCGCTCGCCTACAATCCCCGCATTCTCATCCTCGACGAAGCCACCTCCAGCGTCGACACCGACACCGAACTTCGAATCCGAGGCGCCCTCGAGCGCATGGTCGAAGGCCGGACCAGCGTTCTCATCGCGCATCGCCTCTCGACCATTCAGCGAGCCGACACTATTCTCGTCATGCACAAAGGGCAACTGCGCGAAATGGGCACGCACCAGCAGCTCCTCACCAATCGCGGCCTGTACTGGAAGCTCTATCAGCTCCAGTACAAGGACCAGGAGATCGGCGTTGGCGCGCTGCCCCATCGCGAACCGTCCATCGCACCCGCGGCATCATAGGTATCTGCCGGATTCACCTGAGCTGCACCTTTCACTGACTACAATCAGGGGACCGGTTCTTCTCGATCGAAACTGCATGAGCTCAACTCCAATCCCCAGCGCCGCGACGCAAGCGCCTGTTCCCTCCGACGCCGCCATGCGCCTGCTCCCCTGGTTGGTCGCTGTCGCTTTCTTCATGGAGTCGCTCGATACCACCATCCTCAACACCGCAGTTCCCGCCATCTCCGAAGCTCTCAGCGTAACGCCGCTGAGCATGAAAGCCGTGCTTGCCAGCTATACGCTCAGCCTTGCGGTCTTCATTCCCATCAGCGGCTGGATGGCCGACAAATTCGGGACGCGCCGCGTGTTTGCCTCAGCCATCGGCATCTTCACTCTCGGCTCCTTCCTCTGCGGCATCTCCACCAGCATTCATCTTCTCGTCGCGTTCCGTGTCGTGCAGGGCATCGGCGGCGCCATGATGGTCCCCGTGGGACGGCTGACCCTGGTCAGAACATTCCCCAAATCCGACCTCGTTCGAATCATGAGTTTCGTCTCCATCCCCGCGCTCATCGCTCCCATGCTGGGTCCGGTAGCCGGCGGCCTCATCGTCGACTACTTCCATTGGCGCGTGATCTTCTTTCTGAACATCCCCATTGGAATCGCCGGCCTCATCATGGTCTACCTCCACCTGCCGAACTATGCCGAAGACGACACGCCGCCTCTCGACATCGTCGGCCTCATCCTCTTCGGTTCCGGAATTGCCCTGCTTTCCTATGTGCTTGAAGTCTTCGGAGAACACGCACTAGGCGGCCGCGAGATCGTGGGCATGCTGGTCATCTCCATTTCGCTTTTGGTCGGCTACTGGCTGCACGCGCGAGTGTTGGAATTTCCGCTGCTTCGTCTCAAGCTTTTCAGTATTCGCACCTTTCGCGCAGCGGTGAACGGAAGCTATTTCACTCGGCTCGGGATCGGCGGCGTGCCGTTTCTGCTTCCTCTGCTTTACCAGACCGGGCTTGGCTTCAGCCCCGTTCAATCCGGACTACTCATCATGCCCCAGGCACTCGGCGCCATGAGCATCAAGGCGGTGATTCGCCGCCTGCTGGCCACGTTTGGCTATCGAGGCGTGCTCGTTTCGAACACCATCATCATCGGCATTCTTCTGATCGTGTTCTCGACCATCGGACAGCACACTCCGGTCTGGTTCATCCTCCTGCTGGCGTACTTCTATGGCGGCTTCACATCGCTTCAATACACCAGCATGAACACCCTCGTGTACGCGGACGTCTCAGAGCACGACGCCAGCGCCGCCAGCACCATCGCCAGCACCATGCAACAGATGTCGATCAGCTTCGGAGTCGCTGCGGCCGGACTCACCACCGCTTTCTTCGTGCCCAGCGGCGCAACCAGGGTCCCCCAGGAGATGATCCACGGCATCCATCTCGCCTTCCGCGCACTCGGCGCACTGACAATTCTTTCCACGGTTGTCTTCACGAGCCTGAAGCAGGGAGACGGCGACGCCGTGAGCCAGCAGAAGATCCTTCGTCAACACCACCCCGACGGATAAGTCGCGACGACAATCCAATACAAACGAAAAGGCCGACCCGCCTGCGCAGATCGGCCCTTTCTTCTAGATGGCTCTTCAGATCACGGTCCCAGGCTTTGCGGCAGGCATGGGTCATAACCGAGCGTCGATGGCGTCACAGGAGCAGGCGGCGTCGGCGGTGTCGCCCACGGCACACGGCTGAGGTCGAAGAACTCGAGCAGGTTCGGTTGCACCGCATCGCGATTGGTGAGGTGCACGGAACTGCCAAGGAAGCGCGTCTCCACAAACTTGATCACTGCCGTGTGATCCATCGGCGTGTGCGATACATAGTGTCGCCGGGTGAAGGGCGAAACGATCAGGTTTGGCAAACGAAATCCCAGTTGCGCCGCAAAGCCTTGTTGCGCCGCCGCATCTGTGGAATTCGTCCCCGGATCGCCCGGAAGCAAATCGCAGTGGGTGGTCGGCACGCCTCCGCTGGGTACGCAAGGTTTATAGCCATCCGGATTCACTGCAATCTGCGATATGTCCGGAATGGTGCCGAGCGACGCATCTGTGTACTTGTTCGAATAGCCAGGTACAGGCGGAACGTGATCGTAGGGTCCGCCGCCCTCGTCGTAACTCAGGAAGAACACGGAACTCTTCCACGAAGGGCTGGCCATGAACTGGTTCAGAATATTCGCCACCGCAGCTTGACCGGTCAGGATCGATTGTCCCGATCCGGGATGCTCATCGTTGATTCCGGAACCAGACTCGATAAACGCAAAGCTTGGGAGCGTGTTGTTCTTCATGTCCGTGAAGAACTGCGAGAGCGGCGCGACGTGGTTGGGATCGATACAAAACGAGTTGGTCGGATCGCCGACGACGCTCGAGGACTTGGTCGTTCCCGTGCACGCTGCTTTGCTCGTGTTTTCATACAGGTATCGAAACGAGTAACTGAGAATCGAGAACGTCGTATCCGGGTAGTTTCCGCTTGGCGACGTCGAACAGGGGTTCGAAGCAAGACACAAGTCCTGCGTCGTCGTGTAGTAGACCTTCCACGAAACATTGGCGCCATCGAGTTCCTGGAAGATGGTTGGAATGTTCAACTGCGGCAAGTTGTCGTTGCTGCCAGGATCGAAAACCAGGCCCTGCGACGTGCCTCCGGTGAACACGGAAATACGGTTTGGAACACTCTTGCTCGAAACCGGCGAGAACCACCTGTCTGACACCGCAAACTGCGATGCCATGTAGTAGTAGTAATTCAGAAATTCCTGGTCGTAGTAGCCCATCGCGCGTTCGCCGGTCGTGTCGGTAAAGCTACCCGAACAGCTCTTCGAACTGTTGCAGTTGTTGGCATAGCCTTCGGCGATGTGTACAAATCCATCCATGTTGATGGAGCGCGTCGTCGAGAAGTCCCACCGGTTGACATCACCATAGCTCTCAAGCCACGCCGAGCTCTCATCGTCAATGCAGGTCGTCCGGAACTTGTAAATCGGATACGTGGCGCCCTGGTCGTCCTGGTTGCTGATGGTGTTGAGCTTGTCGTCGATGCCGTCCACATCATAAGTCTTGCCGTCATCGCCGACGTCCCACCCATTGGCGCGGCGGTATGGGTTCAGCATGCCGAAATAATTGTCGAAGGTGTGATTCTCCTGCAGCATGAAAATCACATGCTGGATCGCGCTTACGCCCACCCCCGATCCCACGGTTACGGTCGTCTGGGCCGAAGCCGTCGCTCCTGCCGCGTTGCTCGCCTCGGCGGTGTAGGTAGTGGTCGCAGTCGGCGTCACCGTTTGTGTGCCACCGGTAGCCGAAAGCGTATAAGAGCTTCCGTCAGATCCCGTCACCGTCACCTTGGTCGCGTTTGTTGCGGTCACGGTCAACGTATCGGAACTGCCTGAGCTGATTGAGCTGTTCTGCGCGGAAATCGACACCGTGGGATTCGGTGTATTCGATGTGACCGTGGCCTGGGCTGACGTGCTGCCGCTCGAGTTCGTCGCCGTTGCCGTATAGGTGGTCGTGGAACTTGGAGATACAGTGATGGCTCCCACCGGAATAGGGCAGTGTGTAGGAAGTGCCGTTCGATCCTGTCACGTGGACCGAGGCCGCCCTGGTTGCCGTTACCGTCAGAGTGTCGGACTGTCCCGATGTAATGCTGCTTGAACTCGCAGTGATCGAAACAATGGGGCCGGAACCTGCTGAGACAGTAATGGTGGTTTGTGCTGACGCGCTGGTGCCGGACGCGCCCGCGGCAGTCGCCGTGTAAGTAGTAGTGGATGAAGGCGAAACCGTGACGGTGCCACCCGAAGCCGCCAGGCTGTATGACGAGCCGTCTGAGCCTGAAACCTTGAGCGAGGCAGCATTGGAGGCGGTCACGGTCAACGTGTCGGAACTGCCAGGGGTGATCGAGCTGCGCGCTGCCGTAATCGAAACCGTGGGAGCCGGCGTGCCCGAAACTGTGATCGTGGTCTGAGCCGTGGCGCTACCGCTCGAGTTTGTTGCCGTCGCCGTATAGGTTGTCGCGGAAGTTGGAGACACGGTGATGCTTCCACCCGAATAGGGCAGCGTGTACGAAGTGCCGTTCGATCCCGTCACATGGATCGAAGCAGCACTCGTTTCGGTCACCGTCAGGATGTCGGTCTGTCCGGAAGAGATGCTGCTGGAACTGGCTTGGATCGAAACCGTGGGAAGAGCTGCGGCGCTGACGGCGAATGCGAAAATTGCAACCAAGGAGAGAAAAGGTGTCAGGGAGGGGACCATTTTCACGGGGGCCTGCTTTGATATTTATTTTTACGAATGTTTGCGGAACGTGTCTGGGGAATGACCAGAATTTCCCTTTTGTTCGATGCCGTTGTAGCGCCGGCGAGTTGGTGCGTGCCGCGGATTTTGGTTCTCTGCCCTTCGTCGCCGGAAGCGATGGCGAACCAGACTTAGGAACCACCACTGCAGTCGAAAACGTGCCGGGCAACGACGCGTAAAAATTTCCTCCCGCACCGCAAAGACGAATGGCCGCCCCGCGAATGCGGAGCGGCCATCGAGTTTTGCTTCAGTGGTGAGAAACCGTTTAGCGCGATGCAGCCATCGACGGACGCGTGTCGAGCGAGCCGCTCGCATAGCCCTTGGCGATCTCGGTGATCGGCATCGGCTTGTAGTCGCCTGCATGTCCGGCCTGGCCGAACTGCGTCATGCGCAGGGCCACAACCTTCTTCATGGCCTCGCGTGCCGGCTTCAGGTAGTCGCGCGGATCGAACTTCTCCGGCGTCTCCGCGAAGACCTTGCGGATGGCGCCCGTGATGGCGAGGCGATTGTCGGTGTCGACGTTGATCTTGCGGACGCCGTTGCGGATGCCGAGCTGAATCTCCTCGACCGGAACGCCCCACGTCTGCTTCAGCTTGCCGCCGTACTGGTTCACGATGTCCTGCAGTTCCTTGGGAACCGACGAACTGCCGTGCATCACGAGGTGCGTGTGCGGCAGCCGCTTGTGGATCGCGATCAGCACATCCATCTTCAGCACCGAGCCATCCGGCTTCTTGGTGAACTTGTAGGCGCCGTGGCTGGTGCCGATGGCAATCGCCAGCGCGTCAACGCCGGTGCGCTCTGCAAACTCCACTGCCTGGTCGGGATCGGTGATGTGCTCAAGGCCCGTGCCGCCCGCTCCGTGTCCGTCCTCGACGCCGCCCAGAACGCCGATCTCGCCCTCGACGGTGACGCCGCGCTCGTGAGCATAGTCGACGACCTTCCGCGTCACTTCCACGTTCTCTTCGAATGTTGAAGGAGTCTTGCCGTCTTCCTTCAGCGAGCCGTCCATCATCACCGAGGTGTAGCCCAGCTCGATGGCGCTCTTGCAGGTCTCAAAGCTGTTGCCGTGATCCTGGTGCATCGCAATCGGAATTTCGGGATTCAGTTCCGCGGCGGCCTGGATCAGGCGGAAGAGGTACAGATCTTCGGCAAACTGGCGCGCACCGCGGCTGGCCTGCACAATCACCGGCGACTTGGTTTCCTTCGCCGCCATCATGATGGCCTGAATCTGTTCCATGTCATTGACGTTGAATGCGCCGACGCCGTATCCGCCCTTGGCGGCCTCGTCGAGAAGCTGCCGCATGGAGACTAAAGGCATAGCAATTCTCCTTCTAAAGATCTTTCCAGAATTCTGCCGCCGTTCCGTGCACACAGGCTAATCCAGCGGCGGGAACTGCAATCGTCCTTATGGTAGCAGAGGCGCGCAAGCTCAAAATGTGCCGCCGAACACATTCGTGCAACTCGTTTATTGCTGAAGACATGCCCAGACAACATGCGTATCGCTTCATGCGGCGAAAAATTCCCGATCCGATCCGAAAGGTCCGCAACCGCGACTGTTCACCCGAAACTTTTTGGAGTTGTGGCGAAGTCCGCTGGCCTAGTATCTTCAACTCTGTTCCCGCAGACTTCGAATTCCCTGATTTCAATTCCAGCAACCTCCGAGAGGTCGTCTGAATGATCCCGTCATCCCGCAATTTCGCCCTCGTGTGCATGGCCATCGGCTTCACGGTCTCAATACCGCAAACCCAAATCCGGGCGCAGAAGCCTGCCCCGCAGTATCCCAACTACCCCAGCGAGATGCCGGACCATATTCAGCCGGCGACTTCCTCCTTCGACTTCGAACGCCGCGAAGCCATGATCGCCATGCGCGACGGCGTCCATCTGCACACGGTCATCCTCGTTCCCAAAGGCGCGGCTCACGCGCCGATCCTGCTGACACGCACCCCCTACAGCGCCGACCAGCTCACCACGCACGCGGCCAGCACCCACCTCGGACCGAACCTCTACGGCTATGACAACGCCGTCGACGTCATCCTCGACGGTGGCTACATCCGCGTCATTCAGGACATTCGCGGCAAGTACGGCTCCGAAGGCGACAACGTGATGAACCGCCCCAATCGCGGGCCGCAGAATCCCTCGCCCGTCGACGAATCCACCGACACCTACGACACCATCGAATGGCTCATTCGCAACATTCCTGAGACCAACGGCCGTGTCGGCATCCTCGGCATCTCCTACGACGGATGGCTCCCGCTCACTGCGCTCGTTCATCCGCATCCCGCGCTCAAAGTCTCGGTCCCCATGAATCCCATGGTCGATGGATGGATGGGCGACGACTGGTTCCACAACGGCGCCTTCCGCGAACAGAACATGCCCTACATCTACGAGCAGATCGGCACCCGTGACAATGACCCCAGGTACAAGTGGTGGACCTCGCACTTCGATGACTATGACGAATACATGTCCGCCGGTTCCGCAGGCGAACTCGGCCGCCGCCACGGCCTCGAACAGATCGGATTCTGGAATAAGCTGGTCGCGCATCCCGCCTACGACTCCTTCTGGTCCGATCAGGCCCTGGACAAGGTGCTCGCAAAGGAATTCAGCGCCAATGGCATTCAGGTCCCGATCCTTCTCGTTCACTCGCTCTGGGATCAGGAAGACATCTACGGCGCACCTGCTGTATACAAGGCGATCAAGCCCCTCGATAAAACCAACGACAAGGTCTTCATGGTGCTCGGCCCCTGGCACCACGGCCAGGAGATCGAACCCGCCGACTCACTCGGCGCCATCCGCTTCGGATCGGACACCGGAACCTGGTTCCGCAAAAACGTCCTCGCGCCTTTCCTCGCCCACTACCTGAAAGACGGCGCCCCCGCGATGGACATCGCCCCCGTCACCGCCTACGAAACCGGCAAAGACGAATGGCAGAAACTCCCTGCGTGGCCCGTTGCACCAGCAACCAAGCCGCTCTATCTGCAGCCCGGCCTCAAGCTGAGCTTCTCGCAGCCAGCGGCGCGGCACAGCTTCAGGGGCGGCAATACCCGTCTCGAAGGCCTCGAACTCCCAGCCCGAAACATTTGACGAGTACGTCTCTGACCCCTCGAAGCCCGTGCCCTTCCGCGCCCGCCCCAGCCAGCCCGTCGGCTACGAACTGCCGCTCACCTGGGCGCAATGGCTCGTCGACGATCAGCGCGAAGCCTCCGGCCGCCCCGACGTCCTCACCTACACATCTGATATTTTGACCGAACCGCTGCACATCACCGGACAGGCCATCGCCAATCTCGTCGCCTCGACTTCAGGAACGGACTCCGACTGGGTCGTCAAGTTGATCGATGTGTATCCGGACGAAGTCGCAGGTGATCCCAACCTGGGCGGGTACCAGCTCGCCATTGCGATGGACATCTTCCGAGGCCGCTACCGCGAGAGCTTCTCCAACCCCAAGCCCATTGAAGCCGGCAAGCCTCTCACCTACCGCTTCCCGCTTCCGCCAACGAATCACGTCTTCCTGCCCGGTCACCGCATCATGGTGCAGGTGCAGTCCAGCTGGTTCCCTCTCTACGACCGCAACCCGCAAACCTTCGTCGAAAACATCTTCTGGGCCAAGCCCGCCGATTATCAGAAAGCAACCCAGCGCATCTACCACTCCAGCGCAGTGGAATTGCCCGTCGTTCCGTAGAAGCCAAGAAGAATCGCTGGAACCCTTGATTTTATTGGTGCCCCAGCACCTCACTTGGGTGTCATCCCGAACGAAGCGTTTTGGGGCCCCATGGACAGAACTGTCCATGGGGTAGGCGGAGTGAAGGATCTGCTTCTTTCTCTCGCCCGCCTCCACGAAACGAACTGTCCTGAACTCGCCATTGCAGGGGAATTGTGCGACTCGTCCGAATAACGCCGATTTCGAACACGGCCTATTAAAGGAATTTCAGCAGCGCCGATCGGCTTTGCTTTCGCTTCTCCGCATACCAGCGACATGGAAAATAGAGCAGGATCATGACAACTGCATATACGGCATATAGAAGGCCGAGGCCCCATGTGTATCCAGCGGGGACCGGTCCAGGATCCACTGGATGGTTTTGGAAAAGCCATGGGTTGACGCGTCCTTCACGAAGAAGTGAGACCACGCAAGCCGCCAGGTGAATGAGGGGAATGTGCAGCACATAGTAGAACAGGGGAACGCGGCCAAAGGTCTCAATCACCGATGCCGCTCGTCCGTTCCACCTTTCGGCCAGGGCCCATACCAGGAACATCGGTCCGATGGTCATGAACAGATATTCCAGCGACGCCGGGTATTTGGTCGTGTTCAAGAAGCTGAAGAATGTGTGCCTGTCCCACGGGCGTGGATCGCCATAAACCCCGATCGCCCGCAGGACTACAAAAAGACCCGTGAGCGCCACTCCTGACCACAAATAAATGCGCTGTCTCGCCTCCGGTTGTCGTTGCGTAATTGTCCCGAACGCATAGCCCGCGAACATGAGGCCCACCCACGGGATCAGAACATACAGGATGTAGAGCGGCGGTCCCGACTCACCAATCTGGAATTCACCGCCGAAGTACAGGATGCGAAGCAGCCAGTTCGGCCCGTCGCTTCCGAATGCGTGAGCCAGTTGGGGACGGAACAGATTCGTGACATTGTGAAGCGCAACCAGTGCAACCCCAATGCTCGCCACCCATGACGTCGGCAGATAGATCGCTGCGGCGAGAGCAATCATGCTCCACCCAAGCATCCAGATCACTCCCGCAAGCAGGTAATGTTGAAAATCGAAGTTGAATGTCCAGCAGATCCGCAGGATAGTCAATTCCAGAAAGACGAGCCAGACGCCGCGGATAGCCAGGAACTTCGACAGATCCGCGCGATCGGAATACTTCCTGCCATAGAGATAGGCGGATGTTCCGGCTAGAAAGACAAACGTCGGGGCCACAAAGTTGGTAATCCAACGAGTGAAAAAGACCCCAAACGTCGGGCCGCCGGCGGGTACACCGGAATACACCCTGACGTGATCGATCGCCATCAAAATCATGGCAATGCCTCGGACAAGATCCAGCGAGGCGATCCGATTTGAAGTGCTCGACGTGTCCCTGCGTCTCTCCTCAGTTGCATAAACCGCGGCTTCTTGCATGTCGCCTCCTTTCGTCAAATGGCCGGAACGCGTCCCTTGTGGCCTGGATCCTGAACAACCTGAGCAAATCGCGCCACAATCCGGCTTCCCATTGGCTTCGTCCCGATGGCCGCCAAACTCCACGAGGCCCCGCCGTCCCCGCAAGAATTCATTCAATCCCGAAGAAGAAGCGCAAACCTTATTTCGCGGAGCAGGTCTTCGTACCGGTATCGGCAACGCTCGCGATCATCCATTTTCCGTCGACACGAACCAGATTGAATAGGTCGGTTCCGCAATGATCGACCTTCCCATCGACCAGAAACTCGAACGGCGCCCACACCACGGCAAGATCGTTATCGGTCCGGATAAGTGGATCGTGAATGCGTTCTTCGATTTGTGTTGTACTGGGTCTCCCTACACGCTCCGCGAAGGCTTCAAAGGTCATCTGCGCGGGCTTGCCGTCCCGCATCAACACCATCGTGCCACCGGGCAGCGTGGGCGCCCTGATCGCCGCGGCATCTCGTTTTGACATGCCATCAAACATCGCGTGGATCGGCGCCAGCACTGCTTGCTCCTCCGCCAATTGCGCGAAGGCGGGAGTGGCGAGTCTTGTTGCCAGAATCGTGCAAAAAAAGAAAACGAACTGCTTTGCGTGCTTGTTCATGCTCGCCATTCTATCTTGAGATATTCCCGAGAAACACACTCCATTCCAGCCGTGTACCATCCCGGAGCGCCCGCGAATTCTAAAGGAGTGCGTGCACCACTTCTAGCCCGACTCACTCACCCCAGGTCCCGGATGTCTCGTCGTCATGTGCGAGCACAAAGGATCGCGGCCATGCACGCCATCTCGGGAATTGCCTCAGGCCGATTCCTCGTTCCACACGGTTCAGAAGTCAATATCCCACGCCGCAAAACCTGCGCCATCTCGCTCATTGGACCGTAAATATAATCCTTCGGAATTTTGCAGATTATTTCTTCAAATTCCCTACACTGGTCTCAGTGCCAAAAACAAAGACTCGCAAAGAAGTGGCTTTGAAAGGGCACGAATTTACTCGTGCCGATAAGCCAATCAGATTGTCGTCGGCTTTGTTTGCTGCGGAAAAACTCGCTCCCAATCAGGTTTTGTAACAGGGCACGACTTCACAGCTTGGTGAAAAACTCAACGAACCCGCTGTTTTGTAACAAGGGCATGGCTCGGAACCCACGTGGTGGGTCGCAGGCCGCCAATGCACAAAAATGAGTGTCGGGCTTTACAGACTGCGGGAAAAACTCAATCGGAGACGCCGTTTTGAAAGGGCACGACTCGGGGTACCCGCTGGGTCGCGTGCCGTAAAAACAATCAAATCAAAGTCGGCTTTAGCCGCGAGGGATGCTTTCCATGAAGCTGACCGTAATCACGCGTTTTTCCGCCAGCCTCTTCAGCCCCTGGGGCAGCATGCCGCATCGTGGAACGCTCTTGCTCCAAAACGGTGCAAACCGCTGAAATCGCCCACTAAGTTCCATTTTATGACGACTTTACATCTTAACTTCTTTATTGTCAGGTATTTACGAGACCCCCTTCCCAAGCTAACTCGCCTGGAATCAGGAACTTAATCAAAAAATGAGGTTTTTTAGCGAAACTCGAAGCCGCAGATCCGATCAGCTCGCCAACACAGCCTTCTGGATCGCGAATATCTCCTTAAGCCCGCCCTCTGCCAGATCAATCAACCCATTCAAATCACCGCGCGAGTAGCTGCCCTTCTCTGCCGTCGCCTGCGTCTCCACGAGGCCTCCGTCCGCCGTCATCACGATGTTCATATCGACCTCGGCCTGGGAATCCTCTTCATAGCACAGATCGAGCAGCGGCACTCCGCCAACGATGCCAACAGACGTAGCTGCAACCAGCTGCTTCAGCGGCGACTGCTTCAACGTCCCCGCCTTCACAAGCGCGTTCAACGCAATTGCCAGAGCCACCGCCGCACCCGTGATCGCCGCCGTCCGCGTGCCGCCATCCGCCTGAATCACGTCGCAATCCAGAATCACGGTGCGCTCGCCCAGCGCGTGCATGTCCACCACGCCCCGCAGGCTCCGCCCGATCAACCGCTGAATCTCGTGCGTCCGTCCGCCGATCTTGCCCCGTTCGCTCTCCCGCGGCGTCCGCGTCACCGTCGACCGCGGCAACATGGCGTACTCCGCCGTCACCCACCCACGGCCCGAGTTGCGCAGCCACCCTGGCACTCCCGGCTCAATCGTCGCATTGGTTAAAACCCGTGTATTGCCCAGCGCCACCAGCACCGATCCTTCCGCAGTCTGTACAAAATTTGGAGTCAGCGTTAAAGGGCGAAGCTGGTTCGGCTTGCGATCACCCGGACGAAAAAAGCTCGCATTGCTATGGCGGTTCATAGGCCGATTGTACGAGACAAGCCCAGAAACGTTCGACCGTCACCAACGGGCCCCGTTTTGGGGGAAGAACCAATTCGGGAACGACGCGCGCACCTTCTCGTAAGTCCCTCAATCAGCTAAGCCAGCGCCTGCTTTCGCTTATAAGCTGTCCCATTCCGGGAACTCGAATGCGGAAAGGATGAACCTAACTTCTGCCTTCGAGAATGCTAAACGTTTGTATTTGTGCAACTTAATATAAGTGTCCAAATTTGGCACGCTGCGTGTAAGAAGAAAAGGCGAAAACACGCTTTCCTTTACCCAGACTGAGAACGCAGGAAAAAGAGAGGACCAAAATGCAGATCGAGCAATTGAGCGAATTAGGTCAAACAGAACAAAAGCGGGTGGACAAGGTTGTTGACATCCTCTCCACCCTCACCACACGAGGCCGCGATGTTGCCGAGATCGAGCACGATGCCTGCAACATGGTGGCCGCACTTGATCTCTACTGCGATCTGCTCCAGGAACCGGGCGTCCTTGCTCCTCCCTTCGCTCACTACAGCGGAGAATTGCGGCTGGTGGCCGCTGCCAGCCGCCGCCTCATCGACAAGCTCGTGGCGATCGACTCCCCGGATGGGAACGTCAGCCACGATACCGTCGCGCAAATAAGTGATGCACACGCAGGCCAGTTTCGGGTTCCGAAACCGCATCCACACCACTGGAAGTCGATTCCAGCAGAGTCAATCGGGAATCTGGCTGAAGAACTTCTCGCCAACCGCAACCTCCTGGCGGCCCTGGCCGGCCCTACTATCGCGTTGACGGTCGACGCCGAGGGCGGTGCGCTTCCGGTGCGGATGACAAGTGAAGACCTGACCCGGATCCTCGTCAACCTGGTGAAAAACTCCGCTGAAGCCATGTCCGCCGTGGGCAGAGTTCACATTTCCCTGTGGGAGAGCCGCGGCGAGGGAAACGCACCCTGGATAACTCTGAACGTGGAGGATAACGGGCCCGGACTGACGAACAAGGTTATTGAGAAAATGTTCGAGCCGCGGGACACCCAACCTCCGAGCCAGGATGCTTTTGCGTGCGGCGAATGGCCGCTGCCACACCGTGGCCTGGGTCTCTCTATCACCCGTGCCATCGTGGAAGCCGCGGGAGGCAGGATCCACGCGGCGAACCGCGACCCGGTGGGGGCCTGTTTCCAGATCGAGCTTCCTGTGCAAATGTCATAAGGCTTCGCTCGTTTTCATCTACACACGTGATCTGGCCCACAAGCCCAGCAGGGACATGGCGACTACTATGCTTTCGACGTTCCATTGTTCGCAAAAAATGTATATACCGCCTCAGATTTCGACTCAGTTGACCAAGCTGCACGTCCTCGTGGTCGATGAAGATCAAGCTTC
Source organism: uncultured Acidobacteriaceae bacterium (assembly GCA_963769345.1). Classification (GTDB taxonomy): domain Bacteria; phylum Acidobacteriota; class Terriglobia; order Terriglobales; family Acidobacteriaceae; genus Telmatobacter. The sequence goes on along the minus strand of CAVYLL010000008.1, from coordinate 1,660,113 downwards.
ACGATCGGCCTGCATGGAAATTGCAGAAAGCCTGGGATACAAGGCAGAGGGCATCTCCCGGTTGAGCCGGGTGCGATCAACCTTGATCCAGCTTCCGACCGACATCATTTTGATCGATCTTCCACAGAATGGTGATGCAGGTCTTGAGACAGTTGCCGAAATCAATACACTCTATCCGCGCATTTCGATCATCGCGATGGCGCCGGTGAACTCGGCCAGCGTGGCTCTCGCCGCTGTGCACTGCGGCGCCTCCGATTATCTGAACAAGCCTTTTACGGTGGACGAGCTCGCATCCTCGCTGGAGCGCGCCGGCGGTCAAACACGAGTCGATGCGCGGGCCCGACAATTGAGAGAACGCCTTCGGCTACACGAAGGCATGGGCCAGATGATCGGTCGTACGCCACCGATGGAAAAGCTATATCGCATCCTGTCGAAGGTGGCGCAAACCACCCACCCGGTTTTGATCCTGGGGGAAAGCGGCACAGGAAAAGAACTGATCGCGCGTACCATTCACAACTTTGGCCCCAGCGCGGAAAAACCGTTTCTTCCGGTAGACTGCGGCTCGCTGGTGCCCACGCTCGTGGAGAGCGAGTTGTTCGGCTATGTCAAGGGCGCCTTCACGGGCGCCAACCATGCCAAGGATGGGCTTCTTGTCGCCGCCGGGGGCGGCACCGTGTTCCTGGATGAGATTGGAGAGCTCACGCTCGACCTGCAGGCCAAGCTGCTTCGCGCGCTGCAGGAGCGCGAGGTCCGGCCAGTGGGGGCCACGCACCGCGTACCGATCAAGGCGCGCATTCTGACCGCCACAAACCGCGAGCTGGCCACGATGGTGGAGAGGGGCACTTTCCGAAAGGATCTTTACTACCGCTTGAACATCGTGAACCTCCGCCTCCCGCCGCTGCGCGACCGGCGCGACGACATCCCGATGCTGGTGGCGCACTTTCTCAACAAGATCAACAAGGAACATCCTTCCCGATTCAGCATTCACGACGATGCTTTGCGCGCGATGATGCAGTACGACTGGCCGGGCAATGTGCGCGAACTGGAAAACGCGGTTGAACATGGCGCCACCATGACCACGGGCGGGGAGATCCAGCTGGGCCACCTGCCCACGCAGCTTCAGCAGGAGCCGCTTGCCGCCCTTCATGCCGCAGCTTCGGCAGGCAGAAAAAAGGAAGAGCAGCCTGAGACGGAGGAGATCGTACCGCTCGCAGTCCGGGAGAAACGCGCGATTCTCGAGGCCATCCGACTCACCCATGGCGACAAACTTCGGGCTGCCAAGCTACTCGAGATTGGCAAGACAACCCTCTATCGCAAGCTGAAGGAATACGGAATCGCCGATTCCATGCAGTAAAACTGAGAGCCGTTCACCCAATTCGAGTGGCGGCGTCGCGAAGCCGACGTTGTTCGCCCGACAGAATACTGTCCACTCTGCGTTTGAAAACGATGTGGGCCAGGTTTGAGGAAGATATGAGCATTCTGATCATCAGTGGCATCGAAGGTGTTCGCAATTGCGCTGAGGCGTTTTCGAAACAGCTTGAGATGAAGGTGGAGGTTGCAGAGGGTCGCCGCGCAGCCCTGGTGGCTCTGCGTCAGAAAGAATACGTTGCCGTTGTGATCGATGAGTCACTAGCCGAGTGCGATCCGGCTGGTGCCGATGCAATCTGGGATAGGTCCGGGTTGGCCATTCCGCTCCAGATCAATTTCGCCGTCTCCGGAGCTGCCCGAATTATTCGCGAGATCCGCGCCGCACTGCACCGGCGTGAACGGGAGCAGGCGAAAGCTCTCAAAGCAGCCGCAGCGACTATCGAAAGAGACTTGAAGAACACGGTCTCCGGACTGCTGCTTCAATCGCAATTGGCCCTATCGCAAGCCGGGGTTTCTGCCGCGGTTGCCGAAAGACTGCGCATGGTTGTGGATCTAGCGGGAACTCTTCGCCAGCAGCTATCAGCTCCGAACCAGCCTGCAGATGTCTCTGCTCGATCTGCCAGTCGCTGAACATACGAACACGAGGTTCATACCTGGATCAGTGCCCGCTCTTCCTGGGCCGTCGGGTGGCCCAGAGCCTGCCCTGTGCTTGCGGAAGAATCGCGATTCTGAGACCAGGGATGACTGTCCGCTCTTCCATCGGATTCCTTGTTCGGCCGTGTCCAGATTTTGGGTTCCCGCACTCGCCGTCACGTCGAGCTTTTCGCCTTTCCCTGCCATCACACACCGCCTGCATTCCGATACCGTTCCCTCACCAGATGGCCTATTGCCCAACGATCCAGAATTGTTGCCAGCCTTTCGAGCTGAAGTACGCGACCGCTCGCCAAACCCCGTGGTATTCTCCACCTCCAGGGCATCCGATCGTTCAGCCGCTCAGGCGGGAGGCAGGATGGTGGCATCACGGCTCACATTCCATGCAGTCCTGCTGGCGTTCGGAGTTCTTTCCCTCACGCGTGCCCATGCCGACCCTGCCTGTCCCGCTGGCATCGCCGCCACCCACATCCTTTTGCTCGAATCGGCGCAGATTGCCGTCCCGGTGGACATCAATGGCACCGGCCCATTCAAGTTCGTACTCGACACCGGCTCACAGCTCACGGTGCTCGAACCGTCTCTGGCGGAACAACTTGATCTTCCAGGCGTTGGCTCGGTTGGCATCGTTTCGGTCGGGGGGCGCTTCCCCGCTACTCTCGCCGGAGTGGAAAGTCTGAGGGTCGGAACCAACGAGATCCGTCAGCCCCGGGTCGCCGTCCTGGATCTTGGAGCGATCCAGAGGGTGAATCCCGAGGTCCGCGGCATTCTCGGCCAGGACTTTCTCGCTCGCTTCGATCTGCTCATCGATCCGCAGCACATGCTGCTCTGCTTCGACCAGACTGGCCGCATGCAGCACAAGCTGAATGGGGAACATATCCCGGTAATCAGGTCCCCTGCCGTTCAAACTCCCAAGTCCTTTACCGAGCCTGTGCTCATCGCCGCCCACCTTGAAGGTGGCGGCTCTGATCCGGCGGTTCTCAAGCTCGATTGCGGGGGCAACGTTCCGTTTCTCTTTCAGAGTCCCGTGCTCCTCGAGAGCAAACAGCACGGCCGCGCCCGTTCTAGCCAGATTCGGGAGGGCTCGGCACTGGGACGGCGAACTACACTGTCGTTCCACGCCATGTCGCCGCGCAAAGTCGTGATCGGCACGCGTCGGTTGCGCGGCATCACGTTCTTCACTCTCGCCTCGGCAGACACGGCGCCCCGTACGGGCGAGGATGGTCTGTTACCCATCACTCTCTTCAAGCGCGTGTTTATCAGCAACCGCGACCGCTATGTGATCTTCGACCCGCACTGAACCACGCCCGGACCGGATCGCGTCGGCTATGCGGTCACCAGCGCGTCGGCGATGCCAAGATGGCGGTCGAGCGCTTCGATGCCGAAATCCAGCTCTTCCTTTGTCACGATCAGCGGCGGCGCGATCACGAAGTGGCTCACCCACGCCTGCTGCGCCACGCCATCGGCCATCATCTTCGCCGCGATCTGATCGACAACCAGCGGCTTGCCTTCTACCTTGTCGCGCATGGTGTTGAAGGGCTGCTTCGTCTTGCGATTCTTCACTAGCTCGACCGCGAAGAAGAGGCCAAGACCGCGCACGTCGCCGATGGAGGGGTGCTTCTCTTTCAGCGCTTCTAGTTTCTGTCGGACATAAGGCTCCAGTTCGGCGGAGCGTTCGACAAGCTTGAGGCGCTGCATCTCTTCGATCGTCGTCACCGCAGGCCCGAGCGTGATGGGATGCGCTTCATAGGTGTGCCCGTGCGAAAAGTAGTGATCCTCAAAGTGGTCGGCAATTTTCTTCGTGGTCGCGCACAGGCCTAGCGGCACATATGCCGAGGTGATTCCCTTCGCGGTGACCAGGATGTCGGGCTTCACTCCCCAGTGGTCCACGGCGAACCACTTGCCGGTACGGCCCCAGCCTGCCATCACTTCGTCGTCAATCATCAGCACGCCGTGACGGTCGCAAATCTCGCGCAGGCGCGGGAAGTATTCCGGCGGCGGAATAAGCACGCCGTTGGTGCCCGACGACCGGCTCGAGGATGATCGCCGCAACGTCGCTCTCGTTCTCGATCATGTGCTCGATGTAGTCGACGCACGCGATGTTGCAGCCGGGATAGGTGTGCTTGATGGGGCAGTCGTAGCAGTTTGTCTCTGGCGCGAAGACGACATTGTGGATTTTGCCTGCGGGCTCCATGGCCCAGCGCCGCGGGTCGCCGGTGGCGGCGATTGAGCCGGCTGTTGACCCGTGATAGGAACGATAGCGCGAGATGATCTTGTTCTTGCCCGTGTACATGCGGGCGATCTTGAACGCAGCCTCGTTCGCTTCAGTCCCGCTGGTGGCAAAGAAGAATTTCTCGAGCCCCGCGGGCAGCACTTCGAGAAGCTTGGCGCTGAGCCTGGCGCGGGCTTCCGTCGCATATACGGGGCCAACGAAGGCCAGCTCGCGCGCCTGCCGCCCTATGGACTCGACGACCGCCGCGTTCTTGTGGCCGAGATTGACGCACATCAGTTGCGCGCTGAAGTCGAGGTAGCGCTTGCCCGCGCCGTCGGTGATCCAGCAGCCCTCAGCATCGGCGATGTAAAGCGGCTTCCACGTCTTCTGGAAGCGCCACGTGCCGTAGTTGGTCTGGCGGGTAAGGCTGCTGATCTCTTCTGCGGTTAGCGCTGGAGGAAGGGTTGTGTCGGCCATGCTGGACCTCGTATCGGGAATATTCCACCTATGCTAAGGCATTGCGTCGGGCACAGACACGGGGCAATTTCTCTTCCATCACAATGCTCGCTCTCCGGGCCGAGGAATTCAGGGGCTGTCTACGCGCCATCCCATACTGGTTCATTGTGCGTCAAACAATTTGCAAACCGCGGAATTTGAACAGAGACTTGGCCGCAGAATCGTATTGACGAAAGACGTGCGAGCTGGCGTGGATGACGGCGGGGGATCAATGAATGAATAGCCCGGACGGGCGTACGGCGACGCGAAATAGATGGGGCCGAAAAAAATAACCGCGCCTCCGCTCCCGTTGGTCGTCGGAATACAGAGTCTTTGGGAATGGAAGTACCACCGGGGATGGGTCGGCCGGTATGGGTCTTGTGAGTTCCCACCCAAGTGGTAGCGGTGGGGCACCCGCGAGTCGGTATCGCGCCGCCAGGCGTCGCCGGGCATGATTCTCTTCATGAATTCGTCGAAGAGCGGAACGGTGAAGGCTGTCTCTCCGTGAGTCTGGCTCCAGATCATGCCTTTGGCAATGAGACCAGAACGGGTTGGAGCGAGCGAAGTAACGCCGCGAGCAGAGCTGGTCCGCAATGTCGCCGGAGCGATGGGGATCAGGGCCGAGTTCAGCCATTGCGCGAAGATATCTCTTTTCACTTGGTGTGAGGCGATCGAAGCGCACCCGGAAGAAGCTTTCGTCGAGTGCGGCCACGGCTTCGTCTGAGGCGTTTACAACATCTTCATAACGAATCGGACTGGCCGGAGCAAGGTCCCAGGCGTGCTTGCCCCATTCCTGAAGGAAGTAGGGATATCCCTGGGTCTTCGTGATGATCAGGTCAACGGCGTTGTCGTCAATGAAGGCTCCTTCAACTTCAGCCGGTCGTACGATGGCTTCGCGGGCGTCTGGCGGAGCGAGCGGTCCGATCTCGGGAAAATCGAACAGGCGCTCCGCGTAGGATTTTGCCTCACCCATGCGGCCGCGCAATTGCGGAAGGCCTGCTCCAACGACTGTGACCGGCAACTGTTCCTGCGAACAGCGGTGTAACGCCTGTATCAAAGCGGCCATCTGCGGTTCTTCGACGTACTGGAGTTCGTCAATGAAGAGGACCACGGCTGTTTCGGCCGCCTTCGCCGCTGCGCCCACCTGCACGAGGAGCGTGCCCAGATCGAGTTCAAGATCGCCATTGTCGGCCAAGCCCGGCTCGGGATCGTAGTCGAGGCCTACTTCAATGTCGTGGTAGTGCACTTTCAATTTGCTCGCGAAACCAGCCAGTGCCTTGAGGCCCCGGACTGCATAGTCCTTTGCGGCCTCTTTCTTGCTCAGATTGAGGAGGGCAAGCCTGAGGGCGGGAGCGAGAATCGCCGGGAGGGAGCGGTGCTCGGGAGCCTCGATGCGCACGGTGTGGATGCCACCGGCATCGGCATCGCGGCGCATCTGGTCCAGGAGCACCGTTTTGCCAACCCCTCGCAGCCCGATCAGCATCATGCTTTTGGCTGGACGGCCCAGGCGAAGCCGTTGCAGGCGGATCTCGATGTCCTTGCGAATCTCATGTCGGCCAGCGAGTTCGGGAGGCGGGCTGCCGGCTCCGGGGGCGTAGGGATTGCGAACTGGGTCCATAACTATAGGGAGTTTAGCAGGTTTATGATGATTCGATAAGTTTGATAAGGTCCCTATAATTTGCGTGGTCGGCAATGGGTCTTCCTAACTGTGGTTCTGCCCGTTATCTGGTTTTCGGATCAAATCTCCTGGATTCAGTGACTTAGTTGAAAGAGTGGCCGTGAGCTGTGCGATATGCAACCAGAAGGTTGCGGGTTGGAATTTTTTTTCCTGAAAAACAGCCAAGTTCCTGCGCTGCATAGACTTACGCATTTAACCCCCTCTCGTAAGTTATTGTTTCTAAACATGTTAAGCCTCAAAGTCGTCAAAACAAAGGACTTAAAGGGCGCGGTGTGGTTTTGGCCAGTCCGCGTTTGTGAGTCTCGATTGATTATGCGCCCAGGGGGGATAATTGCCTGCAAAGCGGGATGGGGGATTTTTTGAGTGGAATGAGCCAGTTGGGGCGGAACGTGAGGGATCGGGCCTTGACAGTTTGGAGGGTCGGCCCCGCTCATCGCGATGAAGCTGGGATGACTGGGGCACAGATCTTCCAGAAGCAACCGCAGATCCTTCCGCTACGCGTCAGGATGACAGTCCCTTTGGCAAGGGATGGAGGCATGCAAAAATCCGATCTGGGCGGATTTGAGCCGTGATTGGTATAAGTGTGAACCCGCCGATTACAAACGAGCGCTGGATCGAATGAACACATAAAAGCAAGCGCGGATCCTTCGCTGCGCTCAGGATGACACCTTTTTGGCAAGCTAAGGTCGTAGCCAACCGAAGTGGTCGCTTGCTTCACTCGTGAATCGGGCAAAGAAAAACCCGGCGGGCTGGCCGGGGAGTGAGTATCCCAGGTCTCAAAATCGAGACCTGGGGTACCCAGATTCGTGAAGTTGTTGTCGGCTCTTAGGCGCTGAAGAGCAGGATGCCTGCTGCCTTCTCTTCGGTCGTCGCTGTTTCGTCTGCGCTGACCGGGCGATAGAAGAGCTGGTTGTTGTCGAGATAGACCTCGAGGAAGGCCGGTCGCTGCTGAATCTGTCCGGCGATGAGCGCCTCCGACAGAGGATCTTCGACGTAGCGCTGCAGGGCGCGGCGCAACGGGCGCGCACCGTAGCTGCGGTCGCCCAGCGTCTTGTCGAGAATCCACTTCTTGGCTTCCTCGGTGACCGAGATGGTGATCGCCTTCTGCGCCAGGTTTGCGTTCAAGCTCTGCACGAGCAGCTCGACGATCTGGATCAGATCGGCATCGGACAGCGACAGGAAGAGAATGACCTCGTCGAGACGATTGAGAAATTCTGGATTGAAGGTCTTCTTGACCTCCTGCTTCACCAGTTCTTCGACCTTGTCGTTGACCAGGTCTTCGCGGTCGCTCTGGAAGCCGAGGCCCTGCTTCTTCTGCAGGTGCCGGGCGCCGATGTTCGACGTCATGATGAGGATGGTGTTCTTGAAGTCGACCGTGTTGCCAAGTCCGTCGGTCAACTGGCCGTCTTCAAAAACCTGCAGCAGGATGTTGAACACATCGGGATGCGCCTTCTCGATTTCGTCGAGCAGGACGACGGAGTAAGGCGAGCGCTTGACGCGTTCGGTCAACTGGCCGCCCTCTTCGTAGCCCACGTATCCCGGAGGCGAACCGATCAGCTTCGAGACCGAGTGCTTCTCCATGAACTCCGACATATCGAAGCGGATGAGCGCCTTGTCCGATCCGAAGAGGAAGTTGGCCAGCGTGCGCGCCACTTCCGTTTTGCCGACGCCGGTAGGTCCGAGGAACAGGAAGCTGCCGATCGGGCGCGCAGGCGACTTCAATCCAGCACTGGACCGGCGAATGGCGCGGGCCAGTGCGGAGATCGCCTTCTCCTGCGAGATGATGCGCTTGTGGAGCTCTTCTTCCACGCGCAGCAGCTTCTGCGTCTCTTCTTCCTTGATGCTGGTGACGGGAACGCCGGTCCAGCGGCTGACTACGTCTTCAATGTCTTCGCGGCCAACGATGCCGGCAGCGGAGTCATCGAGATGGTACTTGTCGCGCAGAGCGCGCAGGTTTTCGCGCTCTTTGCGCTCCTCGTCGGAGTAGAAGCGCGCCTTCTCGAACTCGTGGTTCGCGATGGCCGAATCCATGCGGTGCACGATGAACTTGATGCGCTTCTGGACTTCGGTGATCTCCTCGGGCAGCGAGGTCTGGCGCAGCTTTACGCGCGCGCCGGCTTCGTCGATGAGGTCGATTGCCTTGTCGGGCAGGAAGCGATCGGGAATATAGCGGTTTGAATGCGACACCGCGAACTCGATGGCGGCATCGGTGTAGCTGACCGCATGGAATTTTTCGTAGCGGTCCTTGATGCCGTTGATGATCTTGATGGCGTCCGCCTCGTTCGGCGGCGGAACCTTGACAGCCTGGAAGCGCCGCTCAAGCGAGCGATCTTTCTCGATCGATTTGCGATACTCAGCCGGCGTGGTTGCGCCGATGCACTGAATTTCGCCGCGCGAGAGAGCCGGCTTGAGGATGTTGGCGGCGTCGAGCGACCCTTCAGCCGATCCAGCGCCAACCAGCGTGTGCAACTCGTCGATGAAGATGATGGAGTTCTGATTCTCCATCAGCTCTTTCATGATGGTCTTCAGCCGCTCTTCAAACTGGCCGCGGTACTTGGTGCCGGCCACGATGAGCGAAAGATCCAGTGCGAGCACCCGCTTGTCGGCGAGGAAGCTCGGCACTTCGCCGTCGGCGATGCGCTGCGCCAGTCCTTCGACGATGGCAGTCTTGCCCACGCCGGGCTCGCCGATCAGCACCGGATTGTTCTTGGTGCGGCGGCAGAGGATCTGGATGACGCGCTCAAGTTCGCCGTCGCGGCCGACGAGCGGATCAAGCTGCCCGTCCATCGCGGCCTGGGTAAGGTCGCGGCTGAACTCGGCCAGCAGGCTCGATTCGCGCTGCCGCGCCTGCGGCGGCGCCTTCTCCTGCGTTACGCGGGCCAGTTCGTCGCGAATCTGCGCCAGCTTCAGGCCGCGCTCCTGCAGGATCTCTGACGCGAAGCACTTCTCTTCGCGCAACAGGCCCAGCAGCAGATGCTCGGTACCGATGTGCTTATGGCCCAGGCGCTCGGCTTCTTCCGCTGCATATGCCAGCACGCGCTTGCACTCGTTCGAGAGCGGAAGATCGACGCTGGTCGACACCTTCTCGCGAATCGTGGTGTGCGCTTCAATCTGCTTGCGGATCGACTCCACCGAGGCGTGCGAACGCAAAAAGCGATTGGTTAACGCCTTGTCCTCGCGCAAAAGGCCCAGCAGAAGGTGCTCGGTCTCGATATAGGGCGAACCAAACTGGCTGGCCTCATACCGCGCGAAGAAGATCACGCGTCGTGCCTTCTCCGTATAGCGTTCGAACATACTGATCTCCCTTGCAGCAGGCTTTCGGTAGAAGTGGCCGTCCGATTTCTCGACACCCAGCGACAAAACTCTGTCGCTCGGGAACCCCGCCATCGGCTTCAGCCCTGCTTGCCGCGCCCCTCTTTTAACTTACGCCGCCGGAGGCCCCGGAAAATCTCTAAACTGCCCCGAACAGCTCTTTTGGATGGACCGGATCGTTCTTTGCAGTCCGGCCGCTCCGGAGATCCTCTTCCGCAGCCCCCACCCACCGCTCGTGAGTCCAGAGAGCAATTCCAGACCCACTTATACAATCAGACTCAAAAACCACCCGGAAAGGTGCTTTTCCTAGATCCCTCCGGGGTGAATTCCCGCCGCAGGAGTCACTCCTGAAGGAGCATTTCCAATGGCATGAAGGCGCCCGCCCTCCAGGCGCAGAGTCCGCGTACACCGCGCGGCCAGATCCAGGTTATGGGTCACCACAATCGAAGTGAGCCCGTGGGTTACGTGCAATCGTTCTAGCAGATCAAAAACTCGTCCGGCAGTTGTCTCATCCAAATCGCCGGTAGGTTCGTCGGCCAGCAAGAGCCGCGGATTGCCAACCAAAGCCCGAGCCAGCGCCACGCGCTGCTGCTCTCCGCCTGAGAGCTCTCCGGGCCGGTGTTCGCTGCGGTCTTGCAGGTCGACCTCCCTAAGCCAATTAGATGCAGCATCTAGCGCCTGCCGGCGATTAATTCCGCGGGCCATCAGCGGCATGGCTACATTTTCAAGCGCTGAAAACTCCGGTAACAAGTAGTGAAACTGCCATACATAACCGATCTCGCGGTTGCGAAAGGCCGCAGCCTCCCGTGCGTTGAGAGTTGCCACGTTGGTTGATGCGCAGTGTACAGTTCCCGCTGTCGGCGCATCAAGGGCACCCAGAATGTGCAAAAGTGTGCTCTTTCCTGTCCCGGACTGGCCCACGATGGCGACGAGCTCGCCGGGAGCAACGGTTAAATCAAGTTCTCTGAAGAGCGTGAGCGCTCCACGGGCCGTCTGGTAGGTTTTTTCGAGATTGCGAACTTGGATGATCGGGGAGCTTTCCGGCACCCGCGAGTTCGACTCCCGCATGAAGCGGGAAGCCTGGCTGGCAGCCGCTGGAATGGATTGCATCATTATCTGCATTCATTTTATCGCGAAGATCAAAATACGTCGTGATCGCGAAAGTCATCTTTGAGCTTTTTGAAGTACCCAATTGCGGTTGACTGATTGGGATTTTTCGGTCCTGCTCAAATGAAGCCGCCTTTCGCCAGCACATCGACTGCGGTCGAACTGACAATACTGCCAGTTTTCACAAGGACTGTCCTGTGGTCTAACTGCAAATGGGAATTAACAATTTGGCGAGACACCACGCTGCTGGAAAGAGTAACGAACCGTTTCAACGCAGGACAGATGAGATGGATCGATGATCAACGACAATCCGGCGAATGAGAACCTGTCTTCCCAGACTCCGAGCACGCCGATTGATGCCATCACCAGTCCCTTTGTGCGTTTTGCCCACATGGAAGCAGCCGGCGGCATTGTTCTGCTGGCCAGCACTATCGTGGCGCTTGTCTGGTCTAACTCGCCCTGGCAGCACAGCTACGAGCAGTTCTTTGAAACCCATATCTCGGTCGGGTTCGGGAAATTCGTGCTTACCGAGAACCGCCATGAGTGGATCAACGACGGGCTGATGTCGCTCTTCTTTTTTCTGGTCGGGCTGGAGATCAAGCGGGAGATCCTGGTCGGGGAGCTCTCGTCTCTTCGCAAGGCCGCGTTTCCGTTCATGGCGGCCGTTGGAGGCATGGTCGTCCCTGCGGTCATTTACGTCGCTATTGTGCACCGTCCGCAATTCCGGAGCGGCTGGGCAATTCCGCTCTCCACCGACATCGCATTCACACTTGGTCTGCTTACTTTTTTCGGATCCCGGATCCCGGTCACGCTGAGGGTCTTCGTAACCGCGCTGGCCATCGTAGACGATATCTTTGCAGTGGCCGTCATTGCGATTTTTTATAGCGGCGAGATCCACTACGTAACACTGGCGATCGGCATAGCCTGCGTGCTCGTTTCGATGGTTATGAATCTGCTGGGAGTTCGAAAGCCGGTGTTTTACGCCGCCATCGGCATAGTTGTGTGGTGGGCGGTGCTCAAGTCAGGGGTACACGCGACGGTTGCCGGAATCCTTCTGGCCTTTACCATCCCCGCGCGCACCTTTCTCGAGAAATCCGAGTTCCTTAAGCAGGGGCGATGGCTACTGGACCGCCTGGAAGCGGCTCCGCCAAACTCATTCGAAGAGCATTCGGTCATTCACACACTGGAACTGAACGTACAGTTGGTGGAATCACCGCTCCACCGGATCGAGCACGAACTCCAGCCTTGGATCAGTTTTCTTGTGATGCCGCTGTTTGCCCTGGCAAATGCAGGCGTAGACGTTACCCATAACCTCCTTGGAGCGGCGAAGCATCCGGTTAGCTTTGGGATTCTGTTTGGCCTGTTCGTGGGCAAGCCCGTGGGAATTCTGCTGTTCTCCTTTATCGCTGCCATTACGGGTATTGGGGTGCTGCCGGACGGAGTTTCGTGGCGGCAGATCTTCGGCGCTGCGTGGCTCTGCGGAATTGGTTTCACCATGTCGCTTTTCATTGCCGGCCTGGCATTTGATGACGAGGGGTTGCTGAGCGTCTCCAAGATCGCGATATTGGCCGCATCTCTTGTTTCGGGTATTTGCGGATGCCTGGTGCTGGCGAGATCGCGCCGGACAAAGGCACGGGCGAGCGCGGCCGTAACTGGGTTCGAGACTGTTTGAGTCTCTGAATTCCCGAGTCAATCCCGGGTCAGATCACGCTCTGAGCTGCCTCAGTTGAACTCGAGCGAAAGGGCCAGCAGTGCAGGTCAAAGGACAGGAGTGCGGCTGGTCACTGCGCTCCTCTCTCCGATTTTGTAGAAACAGCGCATAGATTATGCGTTTCGAGATTCTCCAATCGCTCCTTCTCATTTCTCTGCTCGCAAGCGGCGGAGCGAACCTGCATGGACAATCGTTCGGCGAGCACAACAGCGCCATGGCATCTCTGCAGCCCGCACTGATAACGCCGCTGATAACGCCCGATCCCCGCCTTGTTCAGTACTATCGTTTCTCCGTTTCGCACGAATACACTGCAGCCGGAACAGAGACCGTGAACTACGGCAATGGAAAAGGCGGCGGCATCATCGTCGGCAATCGCTTTGAATTCGACTTTATTCCACCGCCCTACATCCAGCACAATAGCGCCGCCGACGACGGATTCGGAGATACTTCATTGCTTGCCAAGTTTCGCATCGCGTCTGGGGTACGGAGAGCGGCAACTTCGATGTGGCCGCAGTCCTCAGTCACTGCTTTGCCACCGGCAGCTACAAAAACGGTGCGGCAACGGACTCCTACAGCCCCGCCATGACGGCCGGCTATGCCTTTCGGCGCCGATTCGATGTCATTTCCTCGCTCGGCGGCACTCTGCCTACCGGCAAAATTTATCTGCAGGGAAGGTCCATTGGCTGGAATACCGTGGCCCAGGCGCATGCCACCCCGCACGTCTGGTTCGAGGTGGAGAACAATTCAACCTTTTATTTCGCGGGCAGCCACGAGGGCAAGATGCAGAACTTCGTTCTTCCTGCGGCATTTTATGTGGTGCGGCCGAAGGCATGGAAGCCCAAGCATCCGTTCTTCATCGTCGATGGTGGCATGCAGATCGCCACGTCCGGATTCCACACCTACAATCACAACCTGATCACCGAGGCGCGCGTGCTCTTTTAGCGTGGTTCACACACGATCGAGCGTCACAAAAGCAGATTCTTCGCTCACCACCCCCGAACCTGCCCCAAAGAGCGAGCCTCTTTGGGGACTCCTAGAGCGTTCCCGGGGCCCGTTCGGTCAGAATGACACAGTCAGCATTTTCTATCCTGAATGACGCGACGGCTCCAAGTTCCGCAGGCGCGACGTTAGTTTGTGTCGGCAGGATTTCCGGCTGCGTCGAGCACTGCTATCGCGGCTGGCACTGAAATCCGCATGAGTGCAACGTAGATCCTCCCGCTGAGAAGAAGCCGACGAACCATGCGTAGTCGTAAAGGAAATGCAGTGGCTTCACTGCGAGGCCCACGAGCGCCATGGCCACGCCGATCACCAGCGCCACAATCGCGCGCGGATTGATGCCGCGTGTGTAGTGATACGCGCCTTCGGAGTGATAGAGCGAGTTCACGTCGAGTTCGGTTTTGCGAATGAGGAAGTAGTCGGAAACCATGATGCCTGCGACGGGCCCGAGCAGGCCGGAGTAGCCGACGAGCCAGCCGAAGATGTAAGCGTCCGGCGTGGCCAGCAGCTTCCATGGACACATGGCCAGCCCGAGAAATCCCGTAATGATCCCGCCGGTGCGGAAGCTGATGAGCCGCGGATAGAGATTCGAGAAGTCATTCGAAGGCGAAACGACGTTGGCGCCGATGTTCACGTTCAGCGTTGCGATCAGAATCGCGATCAGTGCGATGAAGGCGACGACGGGCTGATGAAATGCGCCGATCAGCTCAATGGGATTCCAGATGGGCCGGCCAAAGAGAACTGTGGATGCGGAGGTCACCGAGATGCCGACGAAGGTGTAAAGCGTCATCGCGACCGGCAGACCGAAGGCCTGCCCGTATGCCTGCGCGTGCTGCGATTTCGAGTAGCGGGTGAAGTCCGGAATGTTCAGCGCGAGCGTCGCCCAGTACCCAACCATCGCGGTCAGCGACGGGAAGAAGACCGCCAGAAATTCGCCCGTCGAATGAAACTGGCTCGGCGTCGAAAGCATTGAGCCGAAGCTGCCCGCCTTGATCCGCACCCAGATCAGCAGTGCCGCGGCCATGATGAACATGAAGGGCGCACCGAAGGCCTGCAGATGCCGGATCGACTCGACGCCGCGCCACACAATCACCATGTTCAACAGCCAGAACAGCAGAAAGCACGCCCATTTGGCGAAGGCCGAGCCAGCAGTCGCGGGCCAGATCACCGCGAGCATCGAGTGGATGGCCGTGCCGCCGATCCATGACTGAATGCCGAACCATCCGCATGCAACGATGGCGCGGAGGATGGCGGGCAGGTTTGCGCCGCGTACTCCAAAGGGCGCGCGGATGAAAACCGGAAAAGGAATGCCGTACCTGGCGCCCGCATGGGCATTGAGCAGCATGGGAACGAGCACGATGAGATTCCCGAGCAGCACTGTGCCCACGGCCTGCTTCCAGTCCATGCCCTTGGCGATCAGCGAGGAGGCAAGCTGATACGTCGTGATCTCCATCGACATGGAGAACCACAGGGCGATGTAGCTGTAGGTCGTCCAGGTGCGCTGCGCGGGCGTTGTCGGCGCGAGGTCGCGATTGGATAAAGTGGGGTCGATGGTGCTCAAACGGCCTCCGGGTGCAGATAGATATACAGGAAGGACGATGAGAAGGCGATAAGGATCTTGCCTAATGGGGCGAACGCAGTGATCATTGTTCAGGGCCGTCCCCAATCGAAAAAAACGAAGCTTAGAGATCGTCGACCGAAAAAGCAACCGCAGATCCCTCCACTTCGGTCGGGATGACAGCGCGTTGGATGCGGTGTTGTTCTAGATGATCTGGTGCCAGCGCACATTCATTTCCATGCGCCGCCGCGAGCTTCGCGACGCAGATACTCGCCACGGCCCGGCTTGCCGATGAACTCGCCCTTCGACACGATCAGTTCGCCGCGGGAGTAGACATCGCGGGCGTTGCCCTTCACCTTGAATCCTTCAAACATCGAGTAGTCCACCCGCATGTGATGCGTGGCGGCGGAGATGGTGTAATTTGCTCCGGGATCCCAGAGCACGAGGTCGGCATCGCTGCCTGCAGCCAGCACGCCTTTTTTCGGATACATGCCGAAGATGCGCGCGGGGGCGGTGGAGACTAGCTCGACGAAGCGATTGATGGAGAAATTGCCTTGGCCGACGCCGTGGTGATGCAGCAGCTGCAGGCGGTTCTCGATGCCGGGGCCGCCGTTGGGAATCTTGGTGAAGTCGTCTTTGCCGAGGGCTTTCTGATCTTCGAAACAGAACGGGCAGTGATCGGTGGAGACGACCTGCAGATTGTCCTTGCGCAGGCCCTCCCACAGCTTTGGCTGGTTGCGCTTCTCGCGCAGCGGCGGCGTGAAGACATACTTCGCGCCCTCCCAGCCCTTATCCGTCATATCGTCGTTGAGCATGTTGTCTTCGAGCGAGAGCAGCAGGTATTGCGGGCAGGTTTCGGCGAAGGCGGGCAGGCCGCGGTCGCGCGCCTCGCGCACCTGATTCAACGCGTCTTCGCTGGAGAGATGCACGATGTACACAGGAACCCCCGCCATCTCAGCCATCGCAATCGCGCGATGCACGGCTTCGGCTTCTGCAACTGTCGGCCGCGTCAATGCGTGATAGATCGGCGCGGTCTTGCCCTCGGCGAGCGCCTGCTGGACTATGACATCGATGACGGACCCGTTCTCCGCGTGCATGCAGATCAGCGCGCCGTTCTTCGCCGTCTGGCGCATCGCTTTGAAGATCGTCGCGTCATCGACCATCAGCACGTTGGGATAGGCCATGAACAGCTTGAAGCTGGCCACGCCCTCGCGCACCATGTCGTCCATATCTTCGAGGCCCGCGTCGCCGAGATCCGTCACGATCATGTGCAGGCCGTAGTCGATGCAGGCCTTGCCCTCGGCCTTCTTCCACCACGTGTCGAGCGCGGTGCGCATCTTTGTGCCGCGGGCCTGGATGGCGAAGTCCACAATCGTCGTCGTCCCGCCGATTGCGGCCGCGCGCGTGCCCGGTAAGGAAGTCGTCGGCGGAATTCGTGCCCGCCGAAGGGCATATCGAGATGCGTGTGCGCGTCGATGCCGCCGGGCAGGACCAGCAGGCCGGAAGCATCGACGACTGTTTCGGCAGCACTCGCTGGAATACCGGCGCGAACTTCCTTGATGACCGCGCCGTCGATCAGCAGATCGGCTTTTACCGTCGAGTCGGCATTGACGATGGTTCCGTTTTGGATGAGGACTGAGGGCATAGATTCCCTTAGATCAGCAATTGAACCAGTGCCTTTGCATTTCAGCGAGAAAATCGAGCGACAGTCCGGGTGATTCTGGGATTACAGAATCGATTCCGCAATGAGGACATATTGCGCATTCGTCCCCTGTCCATTCTGTGATCTCTGAGGGAGGATAAATGTCGAGGCAGTAGAAACATCCAACCTTGTCGCTGGCGAGCACTCTCTGTTTGTGGTCATTTCCCGGACCGCAATCTTTGTGGGCTGACTTATACGGCTCCGGAATGTGCATCGGCAATGCCTCAGGGGCTAAAGCCCGCGTTAGTTTGTTCGTTATCGGCACGACTGAAGTCGTGCCCTGATACAAAGCGAAACTACAGTGAATCCTTCGCTCCGCTCAGGATGACAGCTTTTTCGTAACTCTCACATATTGAAATGCCATCGAAGCTACGAACGCTGCGGTTCCGCTGGGCACTCTGCACCTTGTGTGCGCTGATCCCATGTCTCCGCCGGGGCACCGCATCCACGCGCACCATGGTGATGCAGTCATCTACGGGGCACACCAGCGCGCACAGATTGCAGCCAACGCACTCGGTCTCATCCACGCGGGGAATCTTGGCGAGCGGCGTCGGATACGGACCGTGATTCGCCATGGCCGAAGCGCGTTCTTTGCGTGTAACCGGCGTGGTGGCAATCGAGGTGCGCGTGCGCCACTCCACGGTAGGCGGCCCATCGTGCAACTCGACCTGCCCATTCACCGGACCCGATACTCGATCCATGTGGATGCATTGATGAGCGCCATCCCAGCAGGCGATGTGGCACAGGTCGCAACCGATGCACGTTTGCTCATTGATGTGCGCGACGATCTTGTAATTCAGGTTCAGGTGCTTCCACTCGGTGACCTTGGGGACAGAAAGCCCGCGGAAATCTTCGATGGTCGCGAATCCCTTCGACCGCATCCAGTTCTCAAGTCCTTCGGCCATGTCTTCGACGACGCGATAGCCGTAGTGCATCACGGCTGTGCAGACCTGCACTGTGCCGCAGCCGAGCAGCATGAACTCCACCGCATCGCGCCATGTGGAGATGCCGCCAATGCCCGAAAGCGGCAGTGCCGCCTCAGGGTCGGCCATGATCTGCTGCACCAGGTTCAGCGCGATCGGCTTGACGGCTGGGCCGCAGTAGCCGCCATGCGAGCTTTTGCCGTCGACGTTGGGGCGCGGCACAAAGGTATCGAGATCGATGCCGGTGATCGAATTGATGGTGTTGATGGCCGACAGCCCATCGGCCCCGGCGCGTTTGGCTGCGCGCGCAATCACGCGAATGTCCGTGATATTCGGCGTGAGCTTCACCAGCACGGGTGTGCGCGCCTTCTCTTTCACCCACGTGGTGATCATCTCGGTGTATTCGGGAACCTGCCCGACCGCCGATCCCATGCCGCGTTCACTCATCCCATGCGGACATCCAAAATTCAACTCGAGTCCATCGGCGCCGGCGTCCTCTGTGCGCTGTACGATCTCGTGCCATGCCTCGCGCTTCGACTCGACCATCAGCGACGCGATGATCGCGTGATAGGGATAGCTCCTCTTCACCTGAGCCATCTCGCGCAGATTCTCTTCAACGGTGCGATCGCTGATGAGCTCAATGTTGTTCAGGCCCATCATGCGCTGGCCCTGCCAATCAGTCGCGGAATAGCGGGAGCAGACGTTGGTGACCGGCTCGCCGATGGTCTTCCACACCGCGCCGCCCCAGCCGGCATCGAACGCGCGCATAATCTGCTCGCCGCAGTTGGTGGGCGGAGCCGAGGCCAGCCAGAACGGGTTCGGTGCATCAATCGAGCCGGCAAACTTGTGGACGCGAATATCAGGCATAGGCTGCCTCCGCGATCTTCATGATGGCTTGCGCCGCGCGCTTTCCATCGGCAACGGCGTCCACCACTTCCCGGCCTCCATTCGAACAATCGCCGCCGGCAAAGTAACGGGAATTGCCTGTCTGGCCAGTCTCCGGATCGGTGACGATGACTCCGCCGCGCAATTCGATACCGCGAAGCTCCTGGACCAGCTGCGCAAAGGGAGACTGCCCAATGGCCGGGACCACATAGTCGCATTCCATGGCGTATTGCGAGTCCGGCATCGGGAGCAACGCCTTGTCTACTTCGCTCACCTGGACCGTATCGAGCAGCAGCCTGCCGCGCTCGTTCGCGCGGATGGCATAGGGCTGCCGCCGCCAGAGGAACTGCACCCCTTCCTGCTTGGCGTGCTCATATTCAAAGTCGAATGCAGACATATCGCGCTCGCCGCGACGATAGAGCAGGTAGACCGTCTCCGCGCCCAGCCGGCGAGCCGCATTGGCGGCGTCGATCGCGGTATTGCCTGCTCCGACGACGACCACCGTGCCATTCAATTCACGGAGGCGGCCGGTTTTGTACGACGCGATGAATTCGAGCGCATTCAGCACGCCTTTCTGGTCTTCGCCGGGAATATTCATGCGCTGCATGGCGCCGAGACCCACGCCGAGAAAGATGAAATCGAACTCCGACTCCAACTCTTCGAGCGCTTCAGCTGTTTCGATTGCGGAACCGGTGCGAAACTCCACGCCCATGCGGCGAATCATCTCGGCTTCGCGCAGACTGTCGGCGGCGCGCAGTTTGTACTCTGCAACGCCATAGGTATTGAGGCCGCCGGGCAGGTCCTGGCGTTCAAGAATGGTCGCCGATGCACCATGCCGGCATAACTCTGCTGCACATGCCAGCGATGCGGGGCCGCCGCCGATACAGGCAACCTGCACGTTGCGCGATCTGCGCGGGGCGGTCAGCAGTTCCTCGCCGGTCGCTTCGAAGGAGTCCATGGCGTAACGCTGCAAACGGGCAATCTGAATGGGCGCGTGGTTGTAGCGATGCATGACGCATGCGCCTTCGCACAGCACTTCAACCGGACAAGCCTTCGCACAACTGGCGCCAAGAATGTTGGCATCAAGGATTCGCAATGCCGATCCGCGCAGGTTTCCAGTGCTGATGCGCTTGATGAAGCCCGGGACGTCGATGTGCGTTGGACAGGCGCCGGTGCAAGGCGCGTCGAAACAATTCAGGCAACGATTTGCTTCAATCACTGCGGCCTGGGGCTCGAGCGGCGGCTTGATGTCGCCGAACCGCTCGCGCAGCAGTAGATCGTCGGGTAGTGTTGCGGTACTCATGAAGACCTCGGGAAGCTCTCTTGTTCTCTGCGTTCTTTTCTCGGCTACTCTGCTGTCTTTCTATGTCTATTCTCTCCGTCTTTCTATGGATTGACGAAGGTTTTCGCTGCCAGGTTCGGCTTAAGACGCGACCAGCGGCCCGTACATATCGGGTCGGCGATCGCGGAAAAACTGCCAGGTTCTGCGCACTTCAGCGATCTGGTCGAGATCAAGATCGGCGGTCAGCACCTCGTCTTTGTCGCGCGAAGCCTGGGCAACGATCTGTCCGCGAGGATTGGCGAAGTAGCTGGAGCCGTAAAATTCGCCGATATTCCAGGGCGCCTCGGTGCCGACGCGATTAATAGCCGCGATGAAATAGCCGTTGGCCGCGGCATGGGCCGGCTGCTCAAGTTTCCACAGATACTCGCTCAGCCCGGCAACTGTTGCCGATGGGTTAAAAACGATCTCGGCCCCATTGAGCCCCAGGCAGCGGGCGCCCTCGGGGAAATGGCGGTCGTAGCAGATGTAAATTCCGATTTTGGCGAAACCCAGATCAAAGACCGGGTAGCCCAGGTTGCCGGGCCGGAAATAGAACTTTTCCCAAAACCCTGGAGCTACATGCGGAATGTGCGTCTTGCGGTACTTGCCGAGATAGGTACCGTCGTTCTGCAGCACCGCGGCAGTGTTGTAGAAGATCCCCTCTTGCTCCACCTCGTAGACCGGCACCACCATGGCAATGCGCAGTTCTTTGGCCAGTTGCTGCATCAGCTTTACGGTCGGGCCGTCGGGCACCCGCTCGGTGGTCTCATACCACTTTGTGGATTGCTCTGCACAAAAGTAGGGGCCGTTGAAGATCTCCTGCAGGCAGACGATCTGGGCTCCCTCGCTGGCCGCTTTGCGGATAAGCTCCAAGTGCTTTTCGATCATCGCCTTCTTCTGGACCGCAAGCGGCTCAGTGGCGGGTACGGCATTGGAAGCCTGGATGATGGAACATCGGACTACGCGCGGCATTCGGCAGCGACTCCCGTCGGAAAGGAGATGAGTATTAGACGTTATCGCATGCACCTCGCACTGGGCAACGGCTATGTTCCCGGCCGAAATCCCCTGAAATTGTTTCGGTTCAGTGGATTCCAGCCAGATCAATATTCGATTTTGTTCGGCGAGACCATCCAGGCCGCAAAGCTCTCCCATGCCTCGTCGCGAAGATACTGCTGGGCCGGGAGCGACCGTTCCGCTGGAGCCTTGCGAAATTCCGCGTATAGGTACGCGTCGTCAAATCCCGCCTTGGCTGCGTCTTCAGCCCCGGCGCCAAAAAACACCGCATCCAGCCGCGCCCAGTGCGATGCGGCGAGGCACATGGGGCAAGGCTCGCAACTGGTGTAAAGCTCGCATCCGGCCAGCGTGAAAGTGTTCAGGGCCTTGCACGCCGCGCGAATCGCCGTGACTTCGCCATGCGCCGTCGGATCGTTCGTAGCGGTCACTATGTTTACGCCCTCGGCGATCACCTGTCCGTCGCGCGCGATCAACGCTGCAAAAGGGCCACCCCGGCCTGAGGTCACATTCTCTGTGGCAAGCGCGATGGCGCGGCGCAAAAACTCAAGATTGGGCTGACGAGTCATATCGGCTTGCCTTCGGCGATTCCAAAGGTAAAGTAAACACAGTATGGCACAGGCTTTACGATCAACTCGCGTCCTGGCGGCGGACGGACTCACTCCCGCCGCGCTGATCGTGGACGGCGAGAAGATCATAGCGATTCGCGCCTGGAACGATGTCGCCGGAGCCGTCGTGGTGCGGGATTTCGGTGACCTGATTCTCCTTCCGGGCCTGGTCGACACACACGTACACGTCAACGATCCCGGGCGAGACTGGGAAGGCTTCGACACCGCTACACGGGCCGCGGCCGCAGGGGGCGTGACGACGATCGTCGACATGCCGCTCAATTGCGTGCCGGAAACGGTGAACGTCGATGCGCTCGAAGCCAAACGTGTAGCCGCCAAGGACAACGCATGGGTCGACTGGGCTGCGTGGGGTGGCGTGGTGCGAGGCAATGCCGCGGAAGTGCCCGCCCTCGTCAAGGCCGGCATTCCCGGCTTCAAGTGCTTCATGATCCACTCCGGCGTCGACGGATTTGCTTGGGTTGACGAGGTGAACCTCCGCGCGGCGTTGGAGAAACTCCGCCGAACCGGACTGCCGCTGTTGGTCCACGCGGAAGTGAGCGGCCCCATTGACGAGAGGGCGCGGGAACTGAAAACGCAGCCACCCGGAGCCTGGCGTCATTACGTGACGTATCTCGCCTCGCGACCAGAACTGGCAGAGTCTGACGCGATCGCCCTCCTGTTCCAACTCGCGGAAGAATTCCGAACGCCGATCCACGTAGTCCATCTATCGAGCGCAGGCCCCGCTCTGATGCTGCTCAAGTCGGCGCGTCGCAAGGGACTGCCCATCACCGTGGAAACCTGCGCGCACTATCTATGGTTTGCCTCGGAAGAAATTCCCGACGGCGCGACGGAGTACAAGTGCGCGCCACCGATTCGACGCGCAGAAAACCGTGAGAGGTTGTGGAAAGCGCTGGAGGATGGCCTCATTGACCTTGTCGCAACCGACCACTCCCCATGCCCGCCCTCGATGAAGCGCCTTGAAGAGGGCCGCTTTGACCTGGCATGGGGCGGAATCGCCAGCCTCGGCCTTGCGCTCCCGGTCATGTGGACGGCGATGCGTCAACGCGGATACAACACGAACGACGCCGCGCACAGGGTCGTCAAATGGATGTCCGCAGGCCCTGCGCGTCTCGCCGGAATGCTCGGCCAAAAAGGGGCGCTCGCGGCTGGTGCAGACGCGGATATCGTCGTTTTCGACCCGCACGCAACCTGGGCCGTAACTCAAAATGAACTTCACTTCCGGCACAAGATTTCGCCCTACCTCGGTGCAATGCTGCGCGGGCGCGTAGAGGAAACCTGGCTGCGCGGCGAGCGGGTCTTCTCCTCGAATCAATTTGCAGGCAAGCCACGCGGAAGAGAGTTGGTTCGCAGGTGAGCGTCCGCGCGACACGAGCCATCGAAGAATGCCGCAGCATTGCCCACATGAGCGAGGAACCCGGCCGCACTACGCGCCGCTTCCTCACCCCGCCCGTTCGTCTGGTTCACCAGCACTTGCGCGCGCGGATGGAGAGCCTCGGAATGACCGTACGCGTGGATGCCGTGGGTAATCTCCGCGGACTCTGGAGACCGGCCGAAGCTACCAGCAAGCGCCTTCTCATAGGCTCACACATTGACACAGTGCCTGACGCCGGCGCCTTCGATGGCGTTCTCGGAGTAGTTCTCGCCCTCGACCTCGTTGAGTCCTCAAAACATCTCGGCCTGCCCCTGGCTCTCGAAGTCATCGCATTCTCAGAGGAAGAAGGCGTGCGCTTCGGATTTCCCTTCATCGGCAGCCGTGCAGTCGCCGGGCGTTTCGACCGATCAATGCTCGCGCACAAGGATGCGAATGGAACAACCATCGGGCAAGCTATCGAGAGCTTCGACCTCGACCCGAACAAGATTGAAGAGGCGTTGGCCGACGAACACGTTGTCGGTTTTCTCGAGATTCATATCGAGCAAGGCCCGGTGCTCGAATCCGAAGATCTCAGCGTAGCCGCGGTCTCAAGCATCGTTGGCCAAACCCGGCTCGATCTCAAGTTCATCGGGCACGCCAACCACGCCGGCACCACTCCGATGCGCCTGCGGCGCGATGCGCTGGCGGCTGCCGCCGAATGGATTACGAAGGTGGAAGCGCTTGCCATCAAAACCGACGGCCTGGTGGCCACTGTCGGCAAACTGGACGCGCACCCCAACGCCGGCAATGTCATCGCGGGATCCGCGGAACTGAGCCTCGACGTTCGCCACGCCTTTGACCCGGTGCGCAGGACGGCGGTGGACGATGCGCTTGAAGCGGCTGAAGCAATCGCGACACGCCGCGGGCTGAAGATTGAATGGTCGACGAAGCTCGACGAGCCTTCTGTGCCGATGGATGAACGCCTCACAGCGTTCATGACGGATGCACTGGAAGCGGCCGGCTTTCCGCCAAAGACCATGCCGAGCGGTGCTGGACACGACGCCATCATCATGGCCGGCCGTATGCCGACAGCCATGCTCTTCCTCCGCAGTCCCGGCGGCCTCAGTCACCATCCCGATGAAGCGGTTCGCGAAGAGGATGTTGAGGCAGCACTGCGCGTCGGCGAGAAATTCCTGGAGCGACTTGCAGCCGAGGTTCGTTAGAATCGGAAAACGCAAGGCCAGCGAGGTCACCATTGCATCATCTGGGACTAACCCGAAGCAGCCTCAAGCACGATCATCTGCTGCAAACTCCGAATACATTTGTGCGCAACCCGCTGCCGGGCGCTTCCGGAGTCGAGTTCATCGTGCATGCCGCCCCGCAACTGGGCGCAAATTTCAGCCAGATGACGGCGGAGTTTTCATCAGGAGGCACGCTCGGCCCCGCTCCGGCACAGCGCTTCATCTATGTGCTCGAGGGGGAGCTGGCGTTAACGATCGGCGAGAAAAAACATCTTCTCGGGCCCAGCGGCTACGCTTACCTGCCGACCGGCACTCCGCACTCCGCGACTGCAATGTCCCCTGCAAGAATCGCGGTGATTGAAAAAATCTATGAGCCGTTGCCGAATGCGCCTTCGCCGGCGGTTGTCGTCGGACACGAATCATCTGTCAGCGAAGTTGCCCTGATGGGGGACCAAGCGCTGCGCGTTCGCCCGCTCTTGCCCGACAACGATGCGTACGATTTTGCCGTCAATACGATGACCTACGATCCCGGCGCCGGTCTCAGCATGGTCGAGGTTCACGTGATGGAGCACGGACTGCTGATGCTCGAAGGTGGTGGCATCTACCGCCTCGGCGATTCCTGGTATCCCGTTGAAGCCGGCGACTTTATCTGGATGGCGCCATACTGCCCGCAATGGTTCGGCGCGATCGGCAAGAAGTCCGCGAAATACCTCATCTACAAAGATTGGCGCAGGCATCCGCTCGGAGCATGACCATGGATTCGCGCTCAACGCTCTCGATTGACCGCCTCATCGCGGAGCTCAATTCGCTCGCGCAAATTTCCGAAGGCGCCCCGCCGGTTGTCACGAGAATCCTGTTCGGTGAAGCAGATCTCCGAGCGCGTGCCTATATCAAAGCTCTCTGCCTCAAAGCTTCGCTTGAAGTGCACGAAGACGCCATCGGCAACACTTTCGCGCGATGGCAGGGTACCGAGCCTGACCTCGCACCCGTCGCGACCGGCTCGCACATCGACGCCATTCCCAATGCCGGCCTCTACGACGGGTGCGTCGGCGTGCTGGGCGGCCTTGAAGCCATCCGCGTCTTGCAGCAGCTTGGGTTCAAACCCCGCCGCTCCATCGAACTCGTGATCTTTACCGCCGAAGAACCTACTCGCTTTGGCATCGGCTGCCTGGGCAGCCGCATGATGGCCGGTGTGCTCTCACCCACCCAGGCTATCGCCCTGCGCGACAAGGATGGCCGCGGCCTCGAAGAACTGCGCAGCGAAGCAGGATTCAGAGGTCCGCTTGAATCGGTTGCACTGTCTCGCGGACGCTTCCACCAATTCGTCGAGTTGCACATCGAGCAGGGCCCGCTGCTCGAACAGGAAGGCATCGATCTCGGTCTCGTCACTCATATCGCCGCACCGGCCAGCATGCGCATCCTCATTGAGGGAGAAGGCGGCCACGCCGGTGGCAAGCTGATGCCCGGCCGCAAAGACGCGCTCGTTGCAGCCGCCGTTCTGATTCTTGCGCTCGAAGCCGCTGCCAAATCCACCGGCGCCATCGACACCGTGGGAACCGTGGGTGTCTGCGAGGTCTTCCCCGGCGCCGTCAACAGCATCCCTTCTCGCGTTCGGCTCGAAACCGACATTCGCGACATCGATGCGGCGCGACGCGACGCGGTGATCGACAAACTGAAAACCGCGTGCGAAGAAGTGGCAGGGCGCCGCGGAGTCTCCATCACAACCGAAATGATCAACGCCGATCCCCCGGCAACCTGCGAGCCCACGATCCTCGATGCCCTGGAGCAATCCGCAAAGGCGGCCGGCAAGAGTTACGAACGCATGGTGAGCCGCGCGTACCACGATTCCCTCTTCATGGCGCGCATCGCTCCGGTCGCCATGCTCTTCATTCCCTGCCGCGGTGGAGTGAGCCACCGGCCCGACGAGTACGCATCGCCCGAGTGGATCGGCAGCGGCGTCCACGTCCTCGCTCGCACGCTGGCCACACTCGCGTCTTAGCGCGGGCTTTCAAAGTTCACCGCGCCGTTGTATGCTATGCGTCAACCCGAAGGGCGTTTCTCACTTCCCCAACCATGAGCGCGCTTGCGAAAAACCGCATCGTCGGCACCTCCGTTCCCCGCAAGGAAGGTTTGGACAAGCTGCGGGGCACGGCGCGATACGTCGACGATATCCAGCGTGAAGGCATGTGGCACGGCGCCACGGTGCGCAGCGCCGTTCCGCGCGCGTTCATCCGCTCCATCAGCTTCCATCGCAAAATCAATTGGAGCGAATTTACCGTCGTCACTGCCGCAGACATCCCAGGCGAGAACCGGATTCAGATGATCGTGGCCGATCAACCCTGCCTTGCCGACGGCCAGGTGAATCATTGCGAAGAAGCCATCCTCCTCATCGCGCACCCCGATAAACACAAGGTGCGCGAAGCGGTAAATGCGGTTCTCATCGAATACGATTTGATGCCGCCAGTCTTCACTATCGAAGAGAGTGAGATGCAGAAGACGGTGATCTGGGGCGCGGACAACTGCTTCAAGAGTTTCTTGCTCCAGAAGGGCGATGTCGATTCCGTGTGGGCGCAGGCCGCGCATATCGTCGAAGGTGAATACCGCACCGGCGCGCAGGAACATCTCTACATCGAAAACAACGGCGTTATTGCTGAATACGTTGAAGACAGCCTGACAGTATGGGGATCCCTGCAGTGCCCCTTCTACGTGCACAAGTCGTTGCTTGCGGTGTTCGATCTGCCACCCGAAAAAGTCCGCGTCATCCAGACTGAGACGGGCGGGGCCTTTGGCGGCAAAGAGGATTTCCCTTCCGTGATCGCCTCGCACGCGGCTCTGCTCGCCATGAAGTGCGGACATCCGGTGAAGATGGTCTACGATCGGATTGAAGACCTCGCCGCGACCACGAAGCGCCATCCTTCGCGTGTTCGCCATCGCACCGCGCTTGACGCAAATGGCAAGCTGCTGGCGATGGATATCGACATAGCGACCGACGGGGGCGCCTACTCCACGCTTTCCTCCACCGTGCTTTCGCGCGCCACGCTTCATTCGCCCGGGCCTTATGTCTGCCCCAACGTGCGCGTTCGCTCGCATGCGTGGGCCACAAACACCGTTCCCTACGGCGCGTTTCGCGGATTCGGCGCTCCACAGACAGTATTTGCTGTTGAGCGCCACATGGACGAGATCGCCGCCGCCCTCAACATGGATCCAATCGAACTGCGGCGCAGGAACTTCATCCACCAGGGCGAGACCACTGCGACAGAACAGTTAATGCGCGAACCGGTAATCCTCGACAAGCTACTCGATCGCGCGCTTGCCGAAAGCGACTACTACAACAGGCGTACGCGTTTCGCGAAAGAGAACCCGCACGATGCAATCAAGCGCGGTATGGGTATCGCCGCGTTCTATCACGGTTCCGGCTTTACGGGCTCAGGCGAGCGCTATCTCGATTCACTCGCCGGTATCGATGTCACCACGGAAGGCAAAGTGCGCGTGCTGGTGTCGAGCACCGAGTTTGGCCAGGGCACTAACACCGTGCTGACGCAGGTGGCTGCGGAGATGCTTGGAGTGGATTATGACGATGTGGTCATGGCTCCGCCCGACACCGGCATCGTGCCCAACAGCGGACCGACGGTGGCCTCGCGCACGGCGATGGTCATCGGCCGACTCATTGAGCGCGCATCTTTGCAGTTGCTCGCAATACTGCGGGAACAAGCCGGCCTGCCCGAACAATTTTCACGTCAGCAATTCTTTGCCGCCTGCGAGCAGTTGCGCGCGAAGAACGGCGAAGTCGTCTCCCTCTGCCGTTACGAAGCGCCGCCGGGCATCTTCTGGGACGACCAGAAGTATCGCGGCGAAGCCTATCCAGCGTATGCGTGGTCCGTGCAAGTGGCGCAGGTCGCGGTCGACACAGTTACTTGCGCAGTAGAAGTCGAGGAATACTGGTCTGTGCAGGAAGCCGGTCAGGTTATTCATCCGGTACTCGCGGCCGGACAGATCGAGGGCGGCATCGCGCAGGGTATCGGCTATGCGCTCTACGAAAAAGTTGTCCTGCAGAATGGCCGCATGGCCAACAACCAGATGACTAACTACATCATGCCAACCGCTGAAGATGTGCCGCCCATTCACGTCTTCTGGGAGGAACTTCCATTTCAGCACGGCGGCTTTGGCGCCAAGGGCATTGGCGAACTGCCTCATGATGGGCCGGCACCGGCGATTCTCAACGCTATTCGCGACGCCATGGGTGTCAGCTTCAACTCCATTCCACTGTTGCCCGAAGATGTATTTGCGAAATTGAGCTCGCATCGCAAGGTCGAGGAGCCCGCAACCGTATGAGCGGGGCCAAGGGCACAATTCAGTTCAATGTGAACGGCGCAGATTTTACCGTGGCTGTACCGCCCATGAAGCGCCTCCTCGACGTGCTGCGCGAAGATCTGCACCTTACCGGTACCAAGGAAGGATGCGGCGAAGGCGAATGCGGTTCGTGTTCGGTGCGCATGAATGGCGAGCTAGTCAACAGTTGCCTCGTTCCGGTGTTGCAGGCAGAAGGCACAAGCATTGAAACCGTTGAAGGGCTCGCGTGCGACGGCGTTCTCCATCCATTGCAAACAGCGTTTCTGCACTGCGGCGGAGCACAATGCGGCATCTGCACACCCGGCATGCTGATGGCTGCCAAACATCTGCTGGCGCATAATCCTCAGCCCTCGATGGCCCAAATTCGCGAAGGACTCGCCGGCAATCTGTGCCGCTGCACCGGGTTCATCCGCATCTTCGAGTCCGTACTGTCTGCAGCAACAAGCACGGCGGGCACCAGTCAGCAGGAACCGCATGCGCGGTAACGCCGCCGAGCACGAACTCGTCGCCCCCGGATCGCTGACCGCGGTGCTTGATCTGATCGCCGCGGCACCCGGCCAGTGGACCCCGATTGCCGGCGGAACGGAATTGATGGTTGCGTTTGCCGCAGGCCGGCTAACGGCTAGCAAACTCGTGAACCTGTGGGGAGTTGAAGAACTTCGCTTCATCGACACGAAGCCGGACGAGGTTGTTATTGGCGCGGGATCGACCTTCAGCGATTTGAGATCCAGCGCAACCGTCGCGGCAGACTTTCCACTCCTCGAAAAATCCGCCAGCTGGATTGGCTCGATCGCCAATCAAACGCGCGCCACCCTCGGCGGCAATCTCGTTAACGGTTCTCCGGCGGCCGACTCTTCCCCGGCGCTGCTTGTCTACGATGCGGAGATCGAACTGATCTCGATTCGCGGCAAGCGTCGGATGCCCTACTGCGAATTCCACACGGCCTACAAGCAGAACGCGATGACCGCCGATGAGTTGCTTTATGCCGTCCACCTGCCGCGGCGGTTCGCCCAGCATCGGCAGTATCTGCGCAAGGTAGGAACGCGCCGGGCGATGGCAATCTCGAAGGTCGCACTGGGCGCAACTGCGCTGATAAAGGATGCCTCGATCGCTGAGATTCGCGTAGCCGCCGCAAGCCTTGCGCCGTTTCCGGCACGTCTTTTCAATACCGAGGCCGTGCTGGCCGGTCAAACGCTGACTCCCGACTTGACCGAAAGAGCGCGTCAGGCTCTGCTGGCCGAGGCGCAGCCGATCGACGACATTCGTTCCAATGCGCAATATCGGAAAAGTGTAGGCGCGAATCTGCTCGAAGAATTTCTGCTCAGCCTGAGCCGGGAGTCTGGGGCAAGATGAATCCTGTGCTCGACGCCTGGAACAACGCCGATGCAGCCGAAGCAACGCAGGCAATGCTGGCCTGCTGCAGAGCGCCGAGTTGGGCCAGCCAGATGGTCGCCTTGCGCCCCATCTCAAACATCGCCGCGCTCAGCGAAGCGGCCGATCGCGTCTGGGCGGCAATGAGCGAATCCGACTGGCTCGAAGCATTTGCCGGCCACCCGCGCATCGGCGAACGCAGAGTCGCAGCCGATTCCGAAAGATCTACCGCATGGGCAGAGCAGGAGCAATCCGGCACATCCAGCGCCAACGAGAACATCCTGCGTGAACTCGCAGAAGGAAACGCGCTCTACGAACAGCGGTTCGGATTTACCTACATTGTTTGCGCCACCGGAAGGAGCGCTGACGAGATGCTCGCCATCCTCAAGCGCCGCGTTGCCAATGACCGCGTGTCAGAATTGAAGGAGGCCGCAGAGCAGCAGCGCCAGATCCTGCAGATTCGCCTCGGAAAGTGGTTGCTGTCATGAGCAAGATCACGACACACGTGCTCGATTCGGTACTCGGAAAGCCTGCGGCTGGCATAGCAGTCAAGCTTGAACGAAGAGAAGGCCACGGCTGGAATGCTGTCGCGCAGGCCGAGACCGATCGCGATGGTAGATGCCCTAATCTCGCACTTGAAGCAGAGCCGGGAGTCTATCGACTGATTTTCGCGACCGATGAATACTTGTCGCGACAGGGTCGCACCACCATTTACCCGGAGATCGCAATCACGTTCCGATGCGGTAGTGACGCGCACTATCACCTCCCGCTGCTTTTGAGCGACAACAGCTACACAACGTACCGAGGAAGCTGACCGATGGCCAGACTGGGTGAGAATCGCTACGGAAAGGCTCGTGTGCGCCTGTCGCGGATCACGCGATCGGCGGACCGGCACGACTTCAACGAGTGGGCGGTGCAAGTGTTGTTGCACGGAGACTTCGAAAGCAGTTTCACCGAGGCCGATAACAGCAAGCTGCTGCCCACGGACACGATGAAGAACACCGTCTACTCCATCGCGCGCGGATCAAACGCAGTCACAATCGAAGAATTTGCAATGGAACTCGGCGATTATCTGCTCAACAACAATGCCCAGGTTTCGAAGGCGAGCATCGAGATCGATGAGAAATGCTGGGAGCGGCTGACTATCGACAGCGAGCCTGAAGCAACGACATTCAAGATGGCGGGCCCTGAGTTGCAGACCGTCAACGCCGAGCGCGAACGTGGCGGCGGCTGGATCATAACCTCCGGCGTCGACGGATTGACGATTCTCAAGACAACCAAATCCGCATTTGCCGGATACATCAAAGACCGCTTGACGACGCTGAAGCCTGCAACCGACCGCATCTTCGGGACGCGCGCGACGATCACATGGGATTATGTTTCGGCCGCACAGAATTTCTCCGAGGTGCGAGCCCGGATCATCGCCGCGCTGCTCAAGGAATTTGCAGCGCACCACAGCATGAGCGTGCAGCACACGCTGTTCGACATGGGAAAAGCGGCCCTGGTAGCCGCACCGGAGATCGCGCGCATCCACATGAACATGCCGAATCTGCACCACCTGCTTGCCGATCTAAGTCCATTCGGACAGGACAATCCCAACCACATTTTCGTCCCCATCGACGAGCCGCACGGATACATCGAAGCGACCGTCGAGCGCTGACATCTTAACCAAGCTGCGCCAGGTCTTCGGGGCGATCGATATCTACTTCTCCGCCGGCGAGCGCGATCGAAATGACCGGCCACGGCGGCATTTCCAGCAGGGAACGCGCCCCCTTATTACCGCGAAGGGCGAGCAGATCACGAAGAGCCTGTCGGGGAAAGATTGCCGGAACGCCGCGAATTCCGCCATAGGACGATGCAATTGCAGTCGGCGCCGATTGAGCATAGGACATCCCGATCAGGCAACCGAGATGCTCGGCAGAAACGTGTGGCTGATCGCAAGTCATGAGCAGGACGCCTTCCGCAGTCGGCGCTTCAGACCGCACAGCTACCACGCCGGCGCGGATGGAACTGGCCATGCCTTCTTCCCAATCGTTGTTCACTACGATCTTCGCCGCTCGAAAATCGATCGCGTTCTCGATGACTTCACGATGAGCTCCAAGCACAATAAAAACCGGCGATGCGCCAGCCTGCTGAGCGCGTCGAATCGCACGCTGAAGCATCGGTTCTCCGTCGACCATGATCAGTTGTTTGGGTTGTCCAAGGCGGGTGCTCGAACCGGCGGCGATTATGATGGCAGCGACAGGCATCGGCATCAGTCTACGCCGCTCTCCTTGACTTCAACAGAAGTTGCGGCAAGACTAACTCCACCAGGCATGGAAATATTTGCAGCGAAAGGCTGAGCCATGGGCGACTCAAAAAACGCGACGGCCGAAGTGTATCCGGTGCAGAAGACAAATGAGAATTATGGCCTGCACACGGGTGTTCTCGGTCCGCTCGAGACACTGGCGCAATCGGTGTCGGCGATGGCGCCCTCTACTTCGCCTTCTCTCACCATCCCGCTGGTCTTCGCCATCGCCGGCAACGCAACATGGTTTGTTTATCTGCTTGCCACCGCTGCCACACTGCTGGTTGGATTCTGCGTTAGCCGTTTCGCGCGCCTTTCCGCATCGCCGGGATCGCTCTACACCTACACCGCAGATACGCTGCCGCCGGTGTTTGGGGTTGTCGCGGCATGGGCGCTGCTGTTGGCATATCTGGCCACAGCGGCATCGGTGGCCGGCGGCGCGCTTTACTACACCAACGTGCTTTCGCAGCAATTTCTTCACTGGACACCGCCGTCACTTCTTACACTCGCGGTGGTCTGCGCGATGGCGGGCTTCGTTGCCTATCGTGATGTCAAGCTCTCCGCCGAGTTGATGCTCTGGATCGAAATTTGCTCGGTCAGTCTGATCTGCGTCGTTCTCACGGTCATGCCGGTCCGCTTCGGATTCCATCTCGACATGGACCAGTTCAGGCTGCGCGGAGTTTCGTTTTCGGCCCTCGGTCCCGCGCTGGTGCT
This sequence comes from uncultured Acidobacteriaceae bacterium, assembly GCA_963769345.1. Lineage (GTDB taxonomy): Bacteria > Acidobacteriota > Terriglobia > Terriglobales > Acidobacteriaceae > Telmatobacter. Next base: position 1,627,243 of record CAVYLL010000008.1, on the reverse strand, counting down.
CTCCATGTTCAGCTTTGTAGGATTCGAAAGCGCGACGACGCTGGGCGGCGAGGCGCGCAATCCGCTGCGCACGATCCCGCGAGCCGTCATTCAATGCGCAATTCTGGCTGGAATCTTCTTTGTGCTTTGCTCCTACTCCGAGGTGCTGGGCTTTCGCGGCGAATCGGGCAAACTCAGCGAAACCACCAGCCCCCTGCATCTTCTTGCCGACAAGGTAGGTGTGTCGCCACTGGGTACGGGCATCGACTTCGGCGCGCTCATCAGCATGGTCGCCTGCGTGCTCGCCTGTGTCACGGCCGCATCGCGCGTGCTGATGCGCATGGGGCGCGAACGATTGCTTCCTGCGCTGTTGCAGAAAACCAGCCCGCGCCATGGCACGCCGGTCGCTGCCGTCGTATTTTCTACGTGCGCGGTCTTCATACCCGCAGCGATGATGGCCATGCGTGGTGTGAGCGGATCCGACGTTTACGACCTGGTGGGGTCGCTTTCGGTGTTTGGCTTCCTCACCGCGTATGGACTGGTAGCGGCGGCCCTGCCCTTTGCGCGGCGGGCGCGCGGGCAGCATTCCCACTTCGTAGCTGCAGTCAGCGCGGTTGCGGTTCTCGTGGTTGTGCTGATCACGGTGTTCGATCTGCGCTCCACCGCCGACGCCGCCCACGCGCGGCTCCCCTACATCTACCTGCTCTACATCGCGGGGGGGATCGCGTGGTATGCAGCGCGACGCAAGCAGACCGCAGTCTCGAACGGTTGAAACGTTACGGCTGCGTGTCCGTATCAGGCTGCAAAAGCAGCAAGAGCACAAAGCCGACGATCACGAACATGCGGAATGCTTCTGCCTGACCATTCCATATATGCGACTGCCACATGAGGAACCATTCTCCACCCACATCCAGAAAGGCCACGAGCCACATCAGGAGCGAGAGAGTCAGCGCCACCACAGCCACGCGCTTCGCGGCGATAAAGTCACTTGCCGGCAGGCGCAAGGCTCGGAACAAGTGCACGAGCCCCCACCATGCCAGGATCATCGTTACAAACTCCCAGGCAATGATCAGCCAGTAAAAAACAAGATGGATAGTTGGCGACGTCAGTGCCCGCCATATTGCGTGATTGCCCGGAATCGTCGTATCCATCGAGAGCACGTGCCGAATGAATTCGTAATTTGAGCCGAAATCGGTCAGGTTGTTGAACACGACGAGCGTGTAATCCAGCGCGATTCCTGCCAGCAACAATAACTTGGCGCAGCGTGTAAACATCGGTGAAACCTCTCAATTGCTAAGGTCACAAGCCGCTTCACGCGTTCGACTGTGTCACGGGAACTGACGGTGATTTCGGCATGCACCATCCTAGCGCGCGCTTTGCATTCCAAAAATCAATTTGACCAAAGGATGGATTGCCGCAAGGCTCCGGGGTGACCTCGTGACGGCACCGCAAGTGCCTGATTCGACGGAATCCTTAGATGATTTTTATGGAAAGGTTGCTATTCTGGCGCCACGCTAGAACTCCAGACTCCGCACAAACCCTACCAATCGATGTGTATCCCGCAGAGGATTCACATCCAGCTTTTCGGTGATTCAGTAGCTCTGAACTCATCTTTGAGTGCTTTTCCAAATTGAGAAACTCCAGGAAAACCCTTCCGAGGCCAGCAAATTGAAATATTCCATGCCTGTTCGTTCATTCGTGTCCTTCCGACTGTTGATGTTCGCGACAGTCGCAGCGTTGTGTTCCTTACAAGTTCTGGCACAGCAGACGCTCGGCGGCCTCACCGGCGAGGTTACGGACGCGTCAGGCGGCGTGATCCCCAACGTGTCGATCACCGTGGTGGAGGAGTCGACGTCCCTGACGCGCACCACAACAACGAATTCGTCAGGGACGTACTCACTGGTGAATCTACCCATTGGGACCTACACGCTGACCTACAAAGCTGATGGATACGATGTGCAGAAGACCCAGCACATCACCGTGCAAGCCAATCGAACCGCCACAGTGAACGCGGCGCTCAAGGTCGGCCAGACCACGACAACTGTCGAAGTGGAAGCCTCGCCATTGATGAATGCTGTTGACACCACCGTCGGCTACGTTCTGGACAAGACCGAAATTGAAGCGGTGCCGCTTGCGACCGGCAGTTTTACCGGCCTGGCTACCCAGTCGAGTGGCGTAAGCGCGGAGTTGGGCGGCGGAACGGGATCGAATTCCGGTCTCGGCAATGCGCCCATCTGGGCCAACGGCCAGCGCGACACTTCGAACAGTTTTCTTATTAACGGCGTCGATGCCAGCAACCTGTTCAACGGCAAGAGCACCAGCCAGGTGTCATCGGCCCGCGTGATCAACAGCACCGGAGTTCAGACCAGCCCCGGCGGCGGTGGTGGCACTATCCCTTCCGCGGCCTCTGTCTACCTGTCGATCGGTAACGCTATCCCTACGCCTGCCCCCGAGACTATCGCCGAGGTCCGTGTAAACGCATCCATGTACGACGCGACCCAGGGCTCTACCTCAGGCGCGCACATCGACCTCAGTACCGCCGCCGGCACCAACAACTATCACGGCTCACTCTACGGCCGCCGCGGCACCGACTGGATCAACGCGGCTCCGTTCTTCTTCAACCAGGATCCAGCGGTTCCGGCAGAAGATAAGGTCCCGGAGCTGCATCGCTACGTCGTTGGTGGCTCAATTGGCGGACCCATCATCAAGAACAAGCTCTTTGCCTTTCTCTCGTATCAACACCTGGAGGTATCGGACGCGGAGATTGGCGATTCGTTCCTGGATGTCCCTGTCGGCCTGGGCGACGACCGTTCTGCCAGCGCGCTTGGCAGACCTGACCAACAACTCGTTCGGCGAGAACATCGGCAATCCGAACGTTCTGCCGGCAAACATTGACCACAACGCACTCGTCCTGTTCAATTCGCCTGCGCTTCCCGGCGAACCGGGCAAGTGGCTCGTTCCCAATGATGGACTGGGCGGCGTTCCTCCCACCATCACTCATCTGGATAACGCCTTCATCCCCGGGACCGCGCAATTCAAAGCCGATCTGGCCGTAGCCGACGTTGACTACAACGCCTCGAAGAAAGACACGATCAGCCTGAAGTACTTCTATCAACACGATCCGACCGTTGCGCCATACACATACTCCAGTGTTCCCGGATTTCCGGAGCATCTCGACTCAGGCGCGCAGGTTGCCTCCATCACCAACAGCTACCTGGTAAAGCCGAACCTTAGCACCACCGAGACCTTCGGATTTATCCGCGAGAAGAACTGGGCAGATAACGAGCAGGCGTTTGGTCCGGGTGCCATTCCGGGCGGCGCGGCCGGAACCGGATCGATCAACATGTTCGGTTCCTCTTACTTTCCCGGAATCTCCATCTACAACGTTCTCGGCCAGTACCAACCGAGCGGCGTCAGCAACGTTTATTTGAATATCGGTCCCAATGCCGAGAGCCAGTCTTCCAATACGGGCGTATTCCAGAACCGGTGGGCTCCATCCGGCACTGCGATCTGGATGCTCGGCAAGCACTCCGTCAGCTTCGGCGCAAGCTATACCTATACTCAGCTCAACACCATCGACAAGCGCACCGGCACCGGCACGATCGCCACCTCCGATTTCAGCCAGTTCATACAGGGGTTCGTCACCCCGGGCAGTTCGGCGACCGGCTTCTACGTTACTTCATTCCTGCAAGGCGATGCGAGCCGTTACTATCGCTCAAACCAGCTGGGAAGCTATCTGCAGGATAAGTTCCAGCTAACGCCGACCATTTCTCTCACCGCCGGCGTGCGCTATGACTGGGACGGCGGCCTCACAGAGAAATACGGGCGCATCTTCAACTTCGATCCCACGTCGTATAGCTACAACGCGGCCAACGACACCATCGATAGCACCGGCCTGATCATTGCAGGCAATAACAAAAACGGCACGAAGGGAGTAAGCGCGACGACCCTGACCGGCCGCCAGTGGGGAATTGCTCCTCGTATTGGCGCGGCCTGGCAACCGGAAATGTTCCACAGCAAGGTCGTTGTCCGCGCCGGCGCCGGAATGTACTACGACCGCGGCGAACTGTTCAGCTATCTGTCTCCCGGCTACGCCATCGGGACCGTGACCGGCGGACCATTCGGCGTCAACCAGCAACTGCCTTTTGTGAATGCGTCTACGTGCCCAACATCTTCGCAGTCGCTGTACGGCTCCTACGGCACGTACTACATCCCGACCTGCGGCGGAAACGGCGGCTACGGTCCGCCAACTGCTCTGCCGACCGATCAGGAGGGTAACCTCGAGAATCCTTACGGCACGACGCTTCAACATACAGCGCCTTCGAATCCCAAGGCTTCTGACCTTGCCAACTATCTGCCGAACGCCTACAGCATTGAGAACTACGGCGACGGCGCTCCCGACGTGATCAACAACGGCCAGCCGATCTCGCTCGGCGTTTACAACCGGAACAACAAGCTTCCCTATACGTTCAACTACACGCTGGACGTGCAATGGCAGCCTCGGAACGATCTGGCAATTCAATTGGGCTATGTGGGTAACCTCGGCCGTCACCAGGTCATTCCTTTGCCCTTCAACCAGCCGAAGATCGCGTCTGCTTCCAGTCCCGCATTGGGCGGCGGCTCATATCAACAGAACTACAGCTATGGCTACAATGTCCTCGGCGCCACGCTGCCGGATGGCACCGGTTACCAGGCCAACTACGAAGGCGGCAACGTTGACCTGCGCGTTCCCTACATTGGCTATGCGGCCGAATCCATCTCGTACGTGGCCGCCGGCGTGGATGCCTACAACGCCCTGCAGGCACACGTCGAGAAGCGCATGAGCCACGGTTTCCAGGTGGGCGCCTCGTACACCTGGTCGCACGCGCTCGATGAGCAGAGCGGACTCGGCCTCTTTTACAACGGCAACAACCCGTTGTATCTGCGCGGCGGGTATGGTTCGTCGGACTTCGACCGGACCCACGTCCTCACCTTCAACTACATCTTCGATATCCCGAAGACTGCGAACGAGCACTCGGTGCTGGGAAAATTCGTCGATGGATGGTCGCTGGTTGGTTTGACCGTTCTGCAAAGCGGGCAACCATACAGCATCATCGACTACTCCGGTGCGATCGGCAGCATCTACTACTCGACTTCGAACGGCATCACGAATCCCATCGTGCCGCTGGCCCCGGGATGCACTGCAAAGTCCGCACTGACCGGGCATTCCGGAGCATGGACGCCTGTGCTCGGACCGTCGGGTGCAGCCTTGAATGCTTCGTGCTTCACGCTTCCGCTGCTGCCGGCGGGCGGCCTTGGCGGCGCAATCCCCGATTCCGACCCCTACGAAACAGGATTTACGACCGGTCAGCGCAATATCTTCCGCCAGGCTTTCCAGCGTCGCGCCGATGCGTCGCTGGTCAAGCAGACAAAGCTGACGGAGCGCTTCAATCTCAAGTTCACCATTGATGTGTACAACCTGACCAATACCACGAGCTTCGACATCCCAGGCAACATCGTCTCGCAAAATGCGTTCTACAATCCGTTTCCGGCGGCTGGCCAGCCTGTGCTGCCTAGCGACTGCACCGGAAGCGGAGAGTGCGACTCGCTCTACAGCTTTCCGTCTGGACTCGGCATCGTGACGCACACCATCGGGAGCCCGCGCCAGGTGCAGATGTCGCTGCATCTCGATTTCTAAACAATTCCATTGAACGCAAAGGCGATCGCTTCGGCGATCGCCTCCTTTTTTGCCCGTGCGCGCTGAAGCGCGTTGCGGCCGTTGAGAATTCGCTTGTGGTCTCTATTGCTCAGACAGGGCAGTTGCAAACCGTTAGAGTCAAGAGCATAGGGATAGATAGACGGATAGATAGATAGTCGTGCCTCCCCCAAGGCACCTGGAAACAGATTCAAAATCCTTATGGTAGCTGCTGTTGCCGGGTTATTCATGACGGCTGCACACAGCATCCCACGCACTGCAAAGAACCGCAGACACCTTAAGGGGGTCATTTTATGCGCGGACTCAGGATTCTAGTTTCATCTGCAGCACTGCTCGCGGGTCTCGCGATGGCGCCAACGGCACCGGCCCAGATTTCGATCAACATCGGCGTCCAACCCACCTGCTCGTACGGATATTACGGATATGCGCCATACGGATGCGCGCCGAGGGGCTATTACGGTTCGGGTTATTTCTACAACGGAGTTTTCGTGGGAATGGGTCCATGGTCCGGCTATGGCTATAACCACGGCTGGGGCGGGCATCGATTCGTCAGCGATGGTGGTGGACGATATCACGGCGGTGTCGCCCACGCGACCTACCACGAAAATCAATACAGCAAGGAGTCGCACAAAAATTATCCGCAACATGGCGGTGGCAATGACAAGCCTCATCCTGGCAACTCGGGAAACCACGGCGGCAACGACAAGTCTCATCACGATAACGACCACAAGTAATCCGCAGACGCCGAATTGAGCATCTGACTATTCAGCAAGCGGCGGAGCATACCAGCTCCGCCAATCTGCGTTTCGCCAGGAACTGAATGGAGACTTATGAAACCTGCCACAATCGTGGGCATTTTGCTTATTGTCGTCGCTGTCATCGGCTTCGCCCTGGGTGGGATCAGTTTCACCCACGAAAAGAAAGACGTTGACCTGGGCCCTCTTCAGGTCTCTCACAAAGAAACGAATACGCTACCGATTTCGCCAATTCTCAGCACCCTCGCGCTGCTCGGCGGCGTTGGTTTGGTGGTGGTTGGCGCGCGCCGTACATAGCGGCTATTGTGATTCGTTGATCCTCAGCCCTTTCTCAACCGGTATCAGACACCGTTCGCCCTGCGGCCTACAATGCAAGCATGGATTCCGCTTCCATGACGATTCGTGGCGCTCGCGAAGCTCTAGCCAACGGAGAGGTGACGCCGCTCGAACTTGCCGAACAAGCCCTGCAACGCGCCAACCATAATGCCGGAAAGAATACGTACCTGTGGCGCGATCCCGTGTGGACCATGGACGAAGCCGCACGCGCCGCAGCGATGCCGCGCACGACAGGCGGCCGATTCGGCGATGGGCGCAGCAATCTCTGGGGCGTGCCCGTTTCGGTAAAGGACTGCTTTGATCTCGCCGGCGCGCCCACCAGTTGCGGCGTGCGGTTTTATCTCGACCTCAACGGAGTTGCCACGCACGATTCGTGGCTCGTCGAACAACTCCGTAAAGCCGGCGCCGTCATCACGGGCAAAACCCACCTGCATCCGCTCGCCTACGGGATCACCGGCGAGAATCCTGAATTCGGCGATTGCGAGCAGCCTGGCAATCCCGGTGCGCTAACCGGCGGCTCGTCAAGCGGTGCGGCAGCGAGCGTTCTTGAGGGCTCGGCGCTAGCTGCAATCGGCACCGATACGGGTGGCTCCGTGCGCGGACCCGCCGCGCTCTGCGGCCTTGCGGGCTATCGTGCTTCCATTGGCCGGGGCGACTGGCGTGGCGGCGCGCATCTCGCCCAATCCTTCGACACCATGGGCTGGCTCTTTCGCGATCTCGAAGACGGTCCCCTGCTTGCCGATATTTTTGTCCCGGGCAAAACACCCACAACCCGCGAATTCAAAGAGTTCGGCGTCGTTTCCGACGAGTTCCTCCACGATTGCGAACCGGCAATCGTCGACGGTCTTCGTCGCGTCGAACGTGAACTGCACGCGCTCGGGCTTGAAAGCGCCCGGGTGGACGTGAGCTGGTGGGCAAATGCATTCGATATCTTCGCACCCATCCAGGCATGGGAAGCAGCGCGCATTCACGCCGGCCACTTCGACAAGATTCAACCCGCGATCCGCGAACGGCTGGAGTGGGGCGCTCACATTACAGATAATGAATTGGCCACTTTGCGTGAGCGCCATGCCGAGTTCCGCGCGCGCGTCGACGACTTACTGCAGGAACACGAACTGCTTCTCTTGCCCGCTTCGCCCGTCGCACGGCTCAACATCGGCACCGACAACAGCCAGGCGCGGAGCCGGATTCTCCGCTATACGACGCCTTTCAGCCTGGCAGGCGTCCCGGTCGTCACCATTCCCGCTGCCGTTGGCGGCATGCAACTCGCCGCTGCCCGTGAAAACGACGAAAGCCTCCTCGAACTCGCCGCCAGAATCGGATCCCGGCGTAAACGTCAGGCTTGAAAACGAGTCTTTGCACGGCTTAGTCGAGGCAATCAGATATGAATAGGTGATCGGCGCATCCCATGACTCGCTGATCGCCGCACCCCCCGAAATCACCTCAGTGCTTCGTCCAGCCATGCATTCCGGCTTCAAAGCTGCGGCGATCGAGCCGGGGAAGTGCGCGCGCCACTTTGTCGGGAAACAGGGAGTAGTGCCGCGCCGCGATGAGAAGTTCCGGCACGCACCAGACATCTTCCTCTGAGGTCATCCAGTGCTGGCTGTCCAGACGTGCCAGGTTCACCACCACCGAGTACGAACGCAGCGTGCGTTGGCCGCGCAGGTTGTAGTAATCCTCAAAGTAGCTGAGCGCCAGTTCGCGCGGCGTGCGATAAATGGGCGCGCGAAAGCGCAATCCCGCGAAGTTTGACTTGGCAATGCTTCCCCATAAGCCGCCCTCGCGATAAACGGCCAACACGTGGTCGTCATCATGCACTGACTCCAGGTCCATCAGCAGCGGCGGACGACCGTTCACCCGTAGGGCGGCGGCGGCGAGTAGCGCTCCCTCGAGGCAATGCCCCTTGCGCTCCCGTAACGCGCGTTGCGGAGACCACGCCGTGTTTCCGTACTGATACGGCAGCGCATCAATGAACTTCTGGACTTGCGCCGGCGTCTTCAGCGCCCGCAAGACGCGCAGATCTTCCGGTGATAACCCAAAGCTCACGCGTCTGTCTCGTCGGATTCCGTTTTTAGACAGGCTTCCTCCTCAAAACGCAGCGCCCACATTAAGCAGCTTGAATTGAATATCATCTTACCGACATCGGCCCACACACTGTCAGTTTTGCCAGTTCTTTGATTCAACCGAGGTCTCGTAGAATCCGCCTTTATGGATCACGGAGTGAGTCCGGCGAGTGAGATCTCAGCAGGCACGAAGGAGATCTTTTTGGAAAAACTGATTGGAATGGTGCAGAAGATCGCGATTGTTGCACTGTCTGGAATGCTGATTGTAGTGATGTTGCTGTCCACGATCCATTTAGGCTTTCTGATCGGTGAACAGATCATGATGCCGCCGCGATGGCTGATCCCCGTGCAAGGCCTTCTCGAGATTTTTGGATACTTCCTGCTGGTATTGATCGGGGTCGAGCTGCTGGAGACGATGAAGGCATACCTAAAGAAAGACGTGATCCACGTTCGCGTTGTGCTGGAAGTGGCACTCATCGCGATGGCACGGAAGGTCATTATTGAAGAACCGAATACGGTGCCAAGTTTGACCTTGCTCGGAATTGCCGCTCTGATTCTCGCGCTGGCCGTTGCGTATTACTTCGAGCGACGGGCGAAAGTGGCAGCCCGCCACGCGTGAAACCTGCCCTGGCTCCGTGCCAATGCTGACAGGTCAGGACGCTATCGCAGTGCTCTTGACCAGTTGGCGCCAACCAAGCCCTCAAACGTACGGCTCACGCAAGTGAACGGGCGTAGCGGCTTTCCGAACGCGCAGGTTAATCAGTTCCACAAAAACTGAGAAGCCCATCGCAAAGTAGATATAGCCCTTCGGGATATGCATGCCGAGTCCTTCGCCGACCAACGACATGCCGATAAGCAGCAAGAACGACAGCGCGAGGACCTTGATGGTAGGGTGGCGATTAACGAAGGTGCTGATTGGCCCCGCGGCGAACATCATTACACCGACGGCCAGAATCACCGCCGTAACCATGATGCTTATCTCCCCTGCCATGCCAACTGCGGTAATGACGGAATCCAGCGAAAAGACGATATCCAACACTGCGATCTGAGCAATGACAGCGGCGAATGACGGATGCACCCGTGCCGTGCCGTGGCCTTGTTCGCCTTCCAAACGCTCATGAATTTCCGTCGTCGCCTTCGCGAGCAGGAACAGACCGCCGCCTATCAAGATGAGATCCCGCCCGGAGATGGGGCGGCCCAGGATAACAAAGAGCGGAGCCGTCAACTTGATGACCCAGACAATTGACAGCAAGAGCAGGATGCGCGACCCCATCGCGACCAGCAGTCCAATCCGCCGAGCCGCTCCTTGCCGCGAAGCCGGAAGCTTGCTCGACAGAATCGAAATAAAGATGACGTTGTCGACACCGAGCACAATTTCAAGGATCGTCAACGTGATGAGTGCAACGAGACCGGAAGAAGTAAACAATGCATCCATCGTGACCGCCTTCCCTTGGAACTGAATTGCTTATCGAGGGCAGAATCTAGATTTGCGAAGCTGCCAGCGGACTCAAAACCAGGTTGGTGATGTTGCTGACAATCGCTTCAAAGGCAAAGCGCGGATCGGCCGATAGCTTCTTCCACGCCGGATCGTTGCGGAACACTGCCCACTTCGCGTCGAGCTCCGCCGAATCGGCAAAGCTGAGCATGTAGGTCAGGCTGGGCATGCGCTGGCCGATCAGGGTGTCTCCAAAAAAGACCATCTGGAATCCGGCGTTTTTGAAAATTTCGAATTCGCCGGAGTGAAACATCTGCACCTTGAGAATGTGATCGCGATAGCTGGGGCTCTCGTAGGTGCGAAGTTGAAAGATGCGCTTGCCCTTGACGGGCGGCGTAATCCGCGGCCATCCTTCAAATGCCACCAGCAACGAGGAGTCGATCCGAAGGAATGCCGGAGACGCAGCCGGTGCGCTCCAGAATGGCTCTGCCGCTTTCACATAATCGGCATCCTGGGCGAGTTCGAGTTCAAGCGCTCCCGCCATCGCCGGGGCGAGAATCGGAATCAGGACATAAAATGTCGGCGTCTCCGGACCGATATCCAGGCGAAACGCACCCACCGGTCCCGATTTTTGGGCCAGCGCCGGAACAAGCGCCTCACTGATGTATTTCTCCGTGATCGCCGCCTGCGGCCCGGTCTGCAGCGCGTAGCGACGGAGCTGGTAGAACTCGCGCGGCCGAGCCAGGGAAGTCTGCGTTTGGGCTGGGGCTGCGGCCAGGGCAGAAGCGGCGAGGGTTCCGGCGAGAAATTCCCGACGATGCATCTGATCCTCCACTAAAACAGCGTGCGCAAAATTGAACTACTCTTCGCCGATGTCCTCGTTCCAGATCTCGGGGTGTTCGGCGATATAGCCCCCCAGCAGTTCGCGACACTCCTGGCTGTCGAGATCGATGACCTCCACGCCATTCTCCCGGAGCCAGTCGACCCCACCTGCAAAGGTGCGACTTTCGCCCACAACGAGCGTGCCTATATGGAACTGCCTCACCAGCCCGCTGCAATACCAGCACGGGGCGAGTGTTGTGACCATTACCAGATCGCGATAGCTGCGCTGCCGCCCTGCGCGACGGAAAGCATCGGTTTCCCCGTGAATGCTGGGATCACCCTGCTGCACCCGGCGATTGTGCCCACTGCTCACCAACTCGCCCGATTTCTTGAAAATGGCAGCACCGATGGGGATTCCCCCTTCCATGCGTCCGTAGCGCGCTTCTTCCAAAGCGACGGCCAGCATCCGTTCGTAAAGCTTCAAATCGCTTGCCATGGTCGATGTTGATCATACGGGATCACCAGGGGCTAAACGCATCGATTCGCGCCAGGTTAGGCCGAGCCTTTCCCGATCCAGTGAGAAGACAAGATCGACCTGAAGGTCCTTCACCCTTCGAATTCCTTGGTCGCATCTCCCTTAAGAATTGTTAAGGCCCGCGCGGAAGAAGTTCATGCAGGCGCTTCGCTATGTCTATGAAACATCGAAGATTGGGATGTCAGATGCGCTTCTGCTATCTCTACGCCGCATGAAACGGGCTGGATTGAGAACTCAACATCTATTGACTTTGAGCGCGCACAAAGATGTAGGTTGGATTTGTGAGAGAGATTGGATATACCATCCGAAGCATGGCAGAGAGGTGCGGAATGACCGCGCACACTCTGCGCTACTATGAGCGCGTCGGCCTGATCCAACCGGTTGGACGTGCGCGTAATGGTCACCGCCGCTACTCGGAAGCCGACGAGGCGTGGCTCAACTTCCTGCACTGCATGCGAGCCACCAACATGTCTATTCGCGAGATGCAGCGCTACGCGGAACTCCGTGAAAAGGGCGAGGCCACTTCTCTCGAGCGGCGCAGGCTTCTGGAAGACCATCAGGCGGCAATTGCCGCGCAGATCGCCGCGCTCGAAAAGGCGCATGCATTGCTGAGCCATAAGATCACGAACTATAAAATGATCGAGGAACGAACCCGTGTCGGGGGCCCGCAGCCTGCCGAGCAGGAAGCCGAAAGCGAGCTGGCCACGGCAAGCTGACGTGATCGCCGCCCCATCATTCGGCAGGACCGGGAGCAGACACCGGTGGAAGACGTTTGCATCAAAGCTAAGTGTGGGGTTTCGAACCCCGCCCGGGCCACTGCACGCCGCACAATGTTGCGTGGGGTCAAAACCGATTTCCCATATATAAGGGGATTTGGGTACGATAGCGGCACGGCGTCTCCCCGGATGGGGGCTGTGTTCCTCTGCTCTGATACGCCGGCTCGCCGAAGACAATTCGAAAGCAGTCCTGTCCCAAGGAGGTCGACCTGTGGCAGACACGATTGATATGCGCATGAAGCACCTGCGCTCGCGCACCCCTCAGAATGTAAAAGATCGCCTGGCGCCCGACCAGCAGTCCGTGGACCTGGAACCCCTGACGGAGCCGCATGTTCCCGGGACACCGAGCAAAAGCGGATTCAGCCGCCGCTCATTTTTATCTGGCCTGGGTGCCACCGGCGTTCTCGCCGGCGCAGCTCCACTGGCTGCGGCTGCGCCGGTGATCGAGCCCATTTGGCAGGACCAGGGCGAAACCAGCGGCACAGGCAGCGTCACGCTGCGCATCAACGGCAAAGACTACACCCTGCGCAATCTGGACGCGCGCGCCACTCTGCTCGACACCCTGCGCGAGCGCCTCTTTCTCACCGGCACCAAAAAAGGCTGCGACCACGGTCAGTGCGGCGCCTGTACGGTCCACGTCAACGGCCGGCGCGTCAACAGCTGCCTCTCTTTTGCAGTGATGCACGAGGGCGACGAGATCACGACCATCGAAGGCCTCGGACAGCCCGGCAATCTTCACGCCATGCAAGCTGCCTTTGTGGAGCACGACGGCTACCAGTGCGGCTACTGCACCAGCGGCCAGATCATGAGCGCCGTGGCGCTGCTGAAGGAGCCCATCGGCCCCTCGGACGAAGAGATCAAGCACGCCATGGCGGGCAACATCTGCCGCTGCGGCGCATACACCAATATTGTTGCCGCCGTGCGTCAAGTGCGGTCGCGGGCCTGATGCGTTTCGCCTGAAGGAGAGAAGATTATGGAAACCTTTAGCTACGTCAAAGCTCCGAGCATTGACAAGGCGCTGGCAAGTGCGAGCCAGGCGAAGTTCATCGCCGGCGGCACCACGCTGGTCGACCTGATGAAGCTGAGCGTCGAAACCCCAAAGACGCTGGTCGACATTAATCTCTTACCGCTCGACAAGATTGAAAAGCTGCCCGATGGCGGGTTGCGGATCGGCGCCATGGTGCGCAATTCCGATCTCGCCTGGAATGCCGGTGTGCAGAAATCCTATGCCGTCCTGTCGGAAGCGATTCTTTCTGGTGCCTCGCCGCAGTTGCGCAACATGGCGACGACGGGCGGCAACCTGCTGCAACGTACGCGCTGCGCATATTTCCGCGAGCCGAGCGCGGGCACGCCAGGCGGTTATGGATGCAACAAGCGCACGCCGGGAACCGGATGCGCGGCGCTCGAAGGATTCAACCGCACACACGCAATACTGGGCACCAGCGACCACTGCATTGCAACCCATCCCTCCGATATGTGTGTGGCCATGGCCGCGCTGGAAGCGGTGATCCAGGTGGAAGGGCCAAAGGGTAAACGGACCATCGCCTTCGCCGACTTTCATAAGCTTCCCGGCGACACGCCTCATATCGAAAACGCGCTGGAGCCCGGCGAACTGATTACATACGTGGACCTGCCCAAGCCGGTCGAAGGAGCGAAGTCAACTTACCTGAAGCTGCGCGACCGTGCCAGCTACGAGTTTGCACTTTCTTCAGCGGCAGTCGTTGCGCGCGTCGAGGGCGGCCACATTCGCTATATCCGCGTGGCCATGGGCGGCGTTGGCACCAAGCCCTGGCGCTCGCATGAGGCGGAAGCCGCCTTGATGGGCAAGCCGGCGAATGCCGCTACTTTCAAGGCTGCGGCAGAAGCTGCGCTGGCCAAGGCAAAGCCGCAAAAGGACAACTCATTCAAAGTAGAACTGGCCAAGCGCTGCCTGGTGCGCTCGCTCAAAACCGCAACCGCATAGTTGCGTAAAGGAGACTCTATGGCGACGGACACACTTCCTCACGCGAGCATTATTGGCGCGACGGTGCCTCGCATTGACGGCCCTTTGAAGACCAGCGGAACGGCGCGATATGCCGTGGATCATCATTTTCCGGGCCTGGCGCACGCGGTTGCCGTGCAGGCCACCATCGGCAGCGGGCGCATCCGTTCGCTTGACGCTTCGGCTGCGGAAAAAATGCCGGGCGTGCTCCAAGTTTTTCATTACGGTAACAAGATGCAGGGAGTCTACCGTGTCATCCCACATGTGGAAGACGGCACGATGAGCGAGACGCGTCCTCCTTTCGACGATGACAAGGTCTACTACTGGGGCCAGTTCGTTGCCCTCGTCGTTGCAGAAACGTTGGAACAGGCCCGTGCCGGGGCGCAGGCAGTCCGCATTGAATATGAAGCTGACAAGGCGGATGTGCGGACAAACCTTGGGGATGGTTTCACCGGCCAACGCCAGAGCAGTTGGAAACGCGGCGATCCCGACCAGGCTCTTTCTGCTGCGCCGGTTGTAATCGATGAGACCTACTCCACGCCCGTTGAAACGCATAATCCCATGGAGATGCACGGTACCGTCGCGGTGTGGGACGGCGACAACGTCACGCTTTACGAAAGTTCGCAGGGCGTGGTCAATCACCGCATCATCATGTCAGAGGTGCTCGGCGTTCCCATTGAGAATGTGCGCGTGATCTCCCGCTTCATTGGCTCCGGATTCGGCGGCAAGCTCTTCCCCTGGCCGCAATCGACGCTGGCCGCCGCTGCTGCCCGGCAGCTCAAGCGCCCGGTGCAACTCTCGGTCGATCGGCGCATGATGTTTTCGAACGTCGGCCATCGTCCGCGCACCGAGCAGCGCATCCGCCTCGGCGCTACGAAGGATGGCAAGCTCACTGCTATCCGACACGACTTTCTCACGCAGACCTCGCAACTCGATGACTTCATCGAACACTGCGGAGAACAGACGCCATTTCTCTACAGCTGCGCGAATCTCGAAGTCACAACGGGAATGGTTCGGCGTAACGTCGGCGCGCCCGCACCCATGCGCGGACCCGGTGCGGTGCCAGGACTCTTCGCGCTTGAGTCCGCGATGGACGAGCTCGCCGTCAAGCTCAACATGGACCCGCTTGAGCTGCACATGAAAAATGATGCCGACCGCGATGAAGGCAAGAACCTTCCCTTCTCTTCCCGCCATCTGAAGGAGTGCTATACCACGGGCGCCGAAAAGATCGGATGGAAGCAGCGCACACCGCAGGTCGGCTCTATGCGCCGGAATGGCAAGATTATCGGGATGGGAATGGCGGGCCGCTTCCTGGTCCGCAGCACGCATCCCGTGCAGTGCCAGCGTTGAACTCTGCCAAAATGGCCGCGTGTGCGTCCGCTGCGCCACCCAGGATATCGGCACCGGAACCTACACCATCTTCGCCCAGGTAATTCACGCCAGAACCGGAGTGCCGCTCAATCGCATCGACGTCTTCCTTGGCGACACGTCGCTTCCGGCCGGACCAACTTCGGGTGGCTCCATGGCGACCAGCGCGGTATTGCCGGCGACCACCAGCGCCGTGAACGAAGCTGTGAACCGGCTGCTGCACATCGCGACATTAACGCCCGCCTCGCCATTCCACGGACTGAAGCCTGAAACACTCGCTCTCACCAACGGTGTGGTACATGCGAAGGAGCAGCCGCAAGTTGTCGGCGCAGCCTACCATCCAGACGCGCAGCTTTCCGTCAACGGAGTTCCCTTCGAAGAGCTGCTCAAGCTGGCCAACGTCGGCAACCTCATGGCCAACGGAAAAACCAATCCCTCATTCGACGATCCCAAGGCCAAGCAGTATTCGCTGCACTCGTATGGCGCGCACTTTGCCGAGGTGGAGTGGGAGCCCGACATCGCCCGCCTGCGCGTGAGCCGTATTTTCTCCATTTTCGATTGCGGACGCATCATCAACAAGGGAGCGGGAACCAACCAGATTCTCGGCGCAGCAGTCATGGGCGTCGGCATGACGCTATTTGAGGGCACCGTCTACGACCCGCAACGCGGCCAGCCGATCAATGGCAACTTTGCAGATTACCTTGTCGCCACGTGTGCCGACCTGCCCGATCTCGACGTCACATTCCTGGACTACCCCGACTACATCGTGAACGAATACGGTGCGCGCGGCATCGGCGAGATCGGAATGGCCGGCGTCGCGCCCGCAATTGCAGCAGCGGTCTACCATGCCACTGGCGTGCGCGCGCGCGAGCTCCCCATTCGCATTGAAGATCTTTTGAAGTCGGATATTCGCGAAGCATAACTTTCTGGAAGTCCGGCTTTCCGCCGGCAGCAGTATGAGGAAAAGGCAAGCATGAGCACGACTCCAGCATCGATCATCGGAACGCCGACACCACGCATCGACGGACCGCTCAAGACGAGTGGCTCAGCACAGTATGCGGCGGACTTTCACTTCGAAGGCATGGCGCACGCGGTTCCAGTGATCGCCTCGGTCGCCAGTGGCCGCATTCGCGCACTCGACACATCTGCTGCCGAGAAGATGCCGGGCGTGCTACTCGTTCTGCATCACGGCAACATCGGCCCGTTGTACCGCACCGTCCCCGGGGATGACAACGCGACCAACAGCGAAGTGCGGTCTGCGTTTGAAGATGACATTGTGCGCCACTGGGGCCAGTACATCGCACTCGTTGTCGCGGAAACACTGGAACAGGCCACGGCGGCGGCGGCGACTGTCCACGCCGAGTACGATGCAGAGCCCGCGAAGCTTCGGCCAAGCCTCGATGACTACACCGGCGAGCGCAAGAAGGGCAGCGAGCGGGGCGACTTCGATGGCGCATTTGACGATGCGCCGGTAAAAATTGATCACACCTACATCACTCCGAACGAAACGCATAATCCCATTGAGTTGCATGCGTCGGTCGCCGTCTGGGATGGTGACCGCATCACGATGTACGAAACGACACAAGGCGTCGTGAATCATCGCGTGGTCATGGCGCAAACGCTGGGCATTCCGGTGGAGAATGTGCGCATCGTAACGCGCTTTCTGGGATCGGGGTTCGGTGGGAAACTTTTCCCGTGGCCCCATTGCGCAATGAATGCCGTCGCTGCTCGCAAACTGGGCCGACCGGTAAAACTGAGTGTCACCCGCCGGATGATGTTCTCAAGCGTTGGCTATCGTCCGCGCACCGAGCAACGCGTCCGCCTCGCTGCTTCTAAGGAGGGCAAGCTGCTGGCGCTCAAGCATGATTATCTGAATGTCTCGTCGATGCTTGACGATTACGACGAAGGCTGCGGCGAGGCCACGCCGTATCTCTACAGCGTTGCAAACCTTGAAGTGACGAACGCGATTGTTCACCGCAACCTGGGCGCGCCCATGTACATGCGTGGACCTGGCGCTGTTCCCGGCCTGTACGGCCTGGAGTCGGCGATGAACGAACTGGCGGACGAATTGAAAAT
Organism: uncultured Acidobacteriaceae bacterium; assembly: GCA_963769345.1. GTDB lineage: Bacteria > Acidobacteriota > Terriglobia > Terriglobales > Acidobacteriaceae > Telmatobacter. The sequence goes on along the minus strand of CAVYLL010000008.1, from coordinate 1,609,422 downwards.
GGATCCGCTCCAGTTGCGCCTGCTCAACGATGCGAAAACAGACGAAGACAAAAACATGCCGTTTTCATCGCGCCACTTCCGCGAGTGTTTTGAAGTGGGTGCGAAAAAGTTTGGCTGGGAACGCCGTACGCCGGAGATCGGCTCCATGCGGCGCGACGGAAAAATCCTGGGTTGGGGCCTCGCCGGCGCCAGTTGGGTGGCGCTCCGCCTCCCTTGCACGGCGAAGGTGGAATTCCATGCGAACGGCCGCGTCTCCGTCCGCTCAGGCACACAGGATATCGGCACCGGAACCTACACGATCTTCGCGCAGGTGGTGCATGAAAAGACTGGTGTTCCGCTCGATCGCATCGATGTAATTCTCGGCGACAGCTCCCTTCCCGACGGGCCCATGTCTGGCGGGTCGATGGTTACCGGATCCGTGCTGAATGCCATTGCCGCGGCTTCTACCGACGCAATGAAGAAGATGACTGCGCTCGCCATCAACACAGAAGGCTCTCCGCTCAAGGGAGCAAAAGCAGAAGACGTGATCTTCGCCGAAGGCCGCATTCGCAAGAAGGACCAGTCGGCCGGCGGCGACCCTGAATTTGCTGACGTCCTCCACCTGGCTCGCCTCAATGGATTGAGCGCAGAAGGCAAGACAATTCCCACATGGGAAGATCCGAAGGCGAAGAACGTCTCGTTGCATTCCTACGGCGCGCAGTTCGTCGAGGTCGAGTGGGAGCCGGAGATTGCGCGCCTGCGTGTGAGTCGCGTCGTCACGGTCATTGACGCCGGACGCATCATCAATCCCAAGGCCGCCGCAAACCAGATCGCAGGCGCCGTGGTGATGGGCGTGGGCATGGGGCTGTTGGAAGAGACTCACCACGATCTGCGCACAGGGCAGCCCATCAATGGAAATATGGCGGATTACCTGATGGCTACCTGCGCCGATGCGCCCGAGATCGACGTGACGTTCCTCGATTATCCCGACCCGGCGATGGGTGAATATGGCGCGCGAGGTGTGGGCGAGATCGGTCTGGCGGGCGTGGCAGCGGCCATCACTGCTGCTGTCCATCATGCCACAGGCGTCAGGGTGCGCGAACTGCCGGTACGAATCGAGAATCTGCTCCAGTCGAAAATACTCGAAGCTTGAGCGAGAATAGGAGTTCATGACCGATCTCGAGAACATTCTGCCGCTGTGGCATGAGTTGGAGGCCGCCGGTTCAGACTATGCGCTGGCCACGGTAGTCGACGTGGACGGACCCAGTTATCGCAGGCCGGGTGCGCGCATGTTGATTGCGGCCGACGGACGGCGCGCAGGTACCGTGAGTGGCGGATGCCTTGAAGCCGAGGTTGCGAAGCGCGCATTCTGGCTAACCGAGTCAGGCCCTCTCGTGCGGCGCTACTCTACGGCGGAGGACGATGGCGACATGCCCTACGGTTCCGGCTGCGGCGGGGTTGTCTACGTCTTGCTGGAACGGCGCGCGACTGCCGCTCCGCTATTGACAGCTCTCGAATCGGCCTTTCACGCGCGCGTGCCGTTGGCAATTGCAACGACGCTCGATGGCGCAGACATAGCGAGGAGGACGTTCGCCGGGCCAACCATACAATACGGAGGAATCGAAGGGAACCACAGATCGAGTGCGGCGATACTTCGCAACCTCGCCGGGTTGGCGCTCGAACGGATGCAGTCAATCGACCAAGGGCTGATGATCAATGGGCGTGAGACTCGCGTTTGGGTCGACTATCGCGCCGCTCGTCCGGGCCTATGGATCTTCGGAGCGGGCGACGATGCAAAGCCTCTTCTTCGCCTGGCGCGCGAACTCGGCTGGTTCGTTTCCATCACGGATGGGCGGAGTCATCTTGCCACGCGCGAACGCTTTCCCGCCGCGGACAAAGTGATCGCATTACCGATTTCAACGTTGCCCGAAGCCGCATCATCGCTGTTTTCAGATGTGAAATCGACGGATGCGGCGGTGCTGCTCACTCACAGCTTCGATCAGGACTCTGTCATACTCGCAAGCCTGTTTTCGCGTGAAGTGCGACCTGCTTATCTTGGCATGCTCGGTCCCCAGCGGAGGACGCGCGAGGTTCTGGCTGATGCCGCCAAACAGCTCGAATTGGCGGATCCTACGGAGCGCGCAGAGCAATGGCTATCGCATATGCACGCCCCCACCGGACTCGACCTCGGCGCAGAAACCCCTGCTGCGATTGCGCTCTCGATCATTGCAGAGATTCAACAGACGCTCAACAACGGTTCGGCTCTGCCGTTGCGGCAGGTGCGGGCAGTGCATCCCGCAATCACCGAGGTTTGACGAGGCTCAGGCTGCCTCTTCCTTCAGATGCGCTGCCAGCACATCCAGGAATTTTGCCAGCCACGCAGGATGCGCTGTCCACGCGGGTCCCGTAACAAGTTTGCCGTCGACTGTAGCATCGGTGAAGTCAAGCGCAATGAAAGTGCCGCCTGCCAACCCTACTTCGGGTGCGCATGCCGGATAGCAATTGACTTTGCGACCCTTCAGGACTCCAGCAGCGGCAAGAATCTGCGGGCCATGGCAAAGAGCGGCGATGGGCTTGCCTTCCTTGTCGAAATGCCGCACCAGCTCAAGCACCTTGGGGTTCAGTCGCAGATATTCAGGCGCACGCCCGCCAGGGATGACAAGCGCGTCGTAGCTGGCTGGATTCACCTCATCAAATGTCTCGTTCAGAGTGAAGTTATGGCCGCGCTTTTCAGTGTAAGTCTGATCGCCCTCGAAGTCGTGGATGGCCGTGCGCACCTGTTCGCCCTTCTTCTTGCCCGGACACACTGCATCCACCTTGTGGCCCACCATCTGCAGGGCTTGAAAGGGAACCATGATTTCGTAGTCCTCGACGAAGTCGCCGGCTAGCACTAGTATCTTGGCTGATTTCATTTGAATATTCTCCGGTTGGAAGTCTTCGTGCTGGTCTTCGGCTACGACGCCTTGGTGGCCTTATAGCGCTCGCGCCGGAAGGAGTTAGACACATGTTATCCGATGGATGTTACGCGATGAGGATTCAATTGAAAGCTCCCGTTCAAGTGCAAATGCAGTCCTGCCAATCGGCGGTATAACCTAGTACTTGGCATGGCTGCTTCCCCGAAATCGCTCGTGGCTCTGAATGCACAGATCGTAGCCTGCGAGCAGTGTCCGCGTCTACGAACGCATTGCGTTGAGATTGCGCGTGTGCGTCGACGCGCCTACGCCGATTGGGAGTACTGGGGAAAACCGGTGCCATCCTTTGGTGATCCGGAGGCGCGTGTCCTTGCTCTCGGGCTTGCACCCGGCGCACATGGCTCCAATCGCACTGGCCGGCCTTTCACAGGTGACGGTTCAGGCGATTTTCTCTACCCGGTTCTGCACGAAGCCGGCTTCGCTTCCCATCCACGGGCAAGTTCACGCGACGACGGCATGAAGCTCACAGGGCTCTGGATTACGTCGGTGGTCCGCTGCGCACCTCCGGGCAACAAGCCTTCGCCTGAGGAGTTGCGCAACTGCGCGCCATGGGTGGATAAGGAGATTGCCCTGCTCAAGAATCTTTGCGCCATCGTTTGCCTGGGACGGATCGCATTCGACGGACTGCTCGCGCACGAGCAGCGGCGCGGCGCGACGATCGTCCGTTCCAACTACTCTTTTACGCACGGAGCCGAGTACACGCTTCCAAGTGGGTTGAAGGCGATTGCCAGCTATCACCCTTCGCTGCAGAACACGAATACGGGCAAGCTGACGCGGCCGATGTTCCTTCAGGTGTTCAAGCGTGCGAGGCAACTGGCTGGCGTGAGTTGATCGCTGCCTCCGCATGTCCCGCTGGGAGGAACGAGCATTTCTACCAGCCCATGCCGGTTCGATACATTGAGTTGTGCCGAACCGGGCGAGGAGAAATGCGATGCGGAAGGTTGTCAGCAGGATTTTGATTTCAGCGCTCATGGTGAGCGCAATGGGAGTCTACGCACAAACGATGAAATCCGATCACTGGTCCACAGCAGACTTGTTGGAGCGCGCCAAACACCTGAAGGAGCTGGCGGCAAAGGGCGAGGGCTCAGCCAGCGAAACCTTGGAGAAATACCCTCACCACTACACAATGCTCGCCTATCGCCAACACAGCGGCGGCGGCGAGGTGCATCAGAATTTCGCCGACGTCTTCTTCGTTCTCGACGGGCACGCGACGGTCATTACGGGTGGAAGCCTTGTCGAGGCCAAGACGACTGCCCCCGGCGAAACGCGCGGCACATCCGTTGACGGCGGCTCACGCCAGGATCTCAAGGCCGGCGACGTCGTCCACATCCCCGCGGGCATGCCGCATCAAACACTGGTCGCTGACGGAGAATCCGTTGTCTATTTTGTGGTGAAGGTGGAAGAGAGCCGGTAAGTGGGGCTAAAGCACGCAGCGAGAGAGGGATCACGGGAGGCCTCACATGGATGCGAGGGGGCCACCGATCCCCGTCGGGGCACGCCGTGCTATCGCAAGAAATGTCTGGACCGAGAATGCGAATCTCTGATTAGATTGCAATTGATGAGTGAGGGTTTATGCAGTGCTCTTCCCCGGGTTTCGGCTCAGTAAGATTCATCCTATGTGCGCTGATCCTTTGCGCTGGAACCGCCTTCGGGCAGAACCCTCCGCACCATCAAGTAATCATTCCCAATCCCACGCCCCGAGAGCCCGACCTGGAGAAGGTTTACTGCGATAATCCTGCATGATCAAAAAAAGCAAGAAGCACTCTCCCTTCAAGGCCAGCTTCGTGGACGGGAAATCTGGCTCGAGTCCAACCAGATATTGTTGTTGGCCCAACAATTGCAGGAGGAAATCGTCTCCGGCAAGAGAACGGCTTCGATGACCGCGAACGCTGCCAAAGTAGGCAAAGATCGAAAAGCTTGCACAAAGCGTGCAGGAGAAAATGAAAGTCCAGTAGCACTGGTATTCCGCGACCAGGATCTGGTTGGGGCAGGAATCATTCATGGCGAGGATCTCCGAAAATCCGCGGCCGATCCGTTCGATCCTCCTGTTTGTCCTCCTGACAATGGTCTTCGCCGTTCCACTGTATTCACAGTCCAATCCAGCCAACCCGGCTCCTGAGGGAAAGAACGCTCAAACGAGCCCAAGCACCGGCGAGCCGAATCAAGACCCGGCAGTTGGCCCGAAAGCTGAACTTCCCCCTTCCGCCACGCCGGAAGAAATGAGACAGGCCCAGATTGAAGCCGACACAAAAAAGCTGTATCAATTGTCTGCCGAGCTGCGCGCGGAAGTTGCCAAGACCTACAAGGAGAGTCTCTCGCTGACGGTGCTCAAAAAGGCTCAAGAGATCGAGAAGCTCGCCAAGAGCCTGAAAGCAGAGATGAACCAGGAAGCGGCCGCTGCCAAACATCAGGACCGGTGATTAGCAGATTTTCTTGCGGTACTCAGTATTATCAAGTGGGGGCCGCGCAGAATGATCGGAATCAAATTGGTCCTTTTCCTGGCGCTGGCTGGAATTTCCTCCGCTCCATTCGGGATCGCCTTTCCTTCACCGCAAGAGACAAGTCACGAGACGGATCGAACCGCCTATGCTGGCGACGCGAGTTGCGTATCGTGCCACCGACAGATCAGCCAGAGTTACCAGCACACTCCCCACCATCTGACGTCCCAGCTCCCCACCGCAGGTTCGATCCTGGGATCATTTCGCAATGGCGCTAATACTCTCACGATCATTGACGCAGCTCAATCCGCTCAACCTGGACTTCAGTTTCTTATGGAGTCGAGGAAAGACGGCTTCTTTGAGACTGCGGCGACTGGGTGGAACTCCGACGTTTTCCGGAGAACCGAACCCATTGATCTTGTGACAGGATCGGGAGAACGTGGTCAGACTTACCTGTATTGGCAGCGCGATCGGCTATTCGAATTACCGGTAAGCTACTGGAGCGATGGGCATCGATGGATCAACAGTCCCGGCTACATCGACGGCACCGCGGACTTTTCCCGTCCGGTGAATCCTGCATGCCTGGAGTGTCATGCCACATATATACGGGCCCTCTCCGCCAACCCGGCAACGAATCGATACGACCGTGGGAGCCTGGTGCCGGGCATCTCGTGCGAAAGCTGTCATGGTCCCGGCGCAAATCATGCCCGGCGGGAAATGCAGCATGGAACCACGTCGAAAGATGATTCTCAGAATGACATTCTGAATCCAGCGAAGTTTTCGCGCGATCGGCAAGTCGATCTGTGTGCCGAATGCCACAACGGGATTCAGCGCGAGGCCCTGGCGCCCACATTCTCTTACGTTCCCGGGCGGCCGCTCAGTGATTACTTCAAACCGCTCCCATCCCCCGATGTAGAGCATCCCGATGTTCACGGCAATCAGGTGGGACTGCTTCAGCGCAGCAAGTGCTATCGCTCGTCTGCACAGATGAGCTGCTCGACTTGCCACGACGTTCACTCTGGTAGACAGTCCGCCGAGTTCTATTCGCAGAAGTGCCTGACATGCCATCAATGGCAGGACTGCGGCATCTCTAAAACCTTGGGTCACAAGATCGTGAACGGGTGCGTTCATTGCCACATGCCAACCGAAGAGACCAACGTAATCGTCTCGCAAACGGCAGGTCAGGTTGTGCATGCGAAGATGCGAAACCACTGGATCAAGATCTATGCAAACATGCGCCTGCCCGAGACCGCTGGAGCCACGGCTCATCCCTGAAGCCTGGAATTTGCATTGTCCTGACTATCAAGGAGCCGGAGTTTCAATTGAGTCGATCATCTCCTGCAGTGATGCAGGTCTCCGCGACGGCAAGCTTCCCGCCTTATCGACTGCTGCGTTCGCCTCATCCCTCTTCCCGATTGTCTGGAAAATTTTAGCAATCTGCAAATAGGTTTCAGCATCGCCCGGGTCTGACTTCATCGCGGCCGCAAATTCCCGAAGTGCATCATCGTTTTGGCCCGCGTTTGCATAGATGATGCCAAGATCACGATGTACAAGCGGCTCCGATTGATCGCCGGAGGCAAGCTCTTCCAGCGCCGGACGAGCTTTCGCAAATTCGCCCTGCCGCACCCAGGCATCAGCAAGGTAGATTCGCGACATCACGTGCTGGCGATTATTCTCCAGTTCCGACTGGAACTCCCGGGCAGCCTCCGACCATCGCCTCTGGGTCCATAAGAGATAGCCGAGCCCAAAATGCACATTCGGTTCCGTCGGGTTTATCAGGACCGCGGCACGGAATTGTTTCTCCGCCGCTGCGCTATCTCCCATCTGGTCGAAAGCTTCGCCCGCAAGCATATCGATCTCAGCGGACTCGCCCTTGAGCGCCAGAATCTGTTCGTGCACCTTGAGAACACATTGATATTGCTTGCTCCACATGCAACTGTGCGCCAGCGTCATACGAAGGGGAATGTTCTGCGCGTCGCGTTCCGTCGCACGCTGCAGATACGGAATAGCCACCAGATAGTCCTTCATTCCGTAGTGCGCCATGCCGAGCAGGATCGTAAGGCGGAGGTCGCCGGGATGCTTCCTGATCTCAGACGAGAAGGCTTCGATTGCAGCCGGAAACTGGGCGACCTTGAACAGCGCCAGCCCCAGGTTCATCTGCAAGCCAGGCAAATCAGTATTGATCGCCACTGCCCGACGGTAATAGTCGATTGCGGTTTCGTAGTGTTCCTGGCGCGCCTCAAGCAAACCGAGATGCGCCAGTGCCTCCGCGTCTCGTGGATCGGCTTTGGCAATGCCGTCCCAAATCTGTTCCGCCTCAGCATTCTGCCCCTGATTTTCCAGGGCCATCGCTCTCATTCGAATTTGAGCCGGATCTTCCTGCTGTCCCGTCAGGACAGGCACCACAATTAGCGCGACCGCAACGATGCAGGCGGTTCTTAATTTGGAATGACTTCTGTTGCCTCTCGACATCACGGAAGAATCCATGCTCCGAATTTACGCGCAAAATAAAAGGCGCGGCAGGGGTAACTGCCGCGCCTTCCATTATCACTTACTGGTTTTGGTTAGAACGTCAACCTGCCGCCGAGCTCAAGTGCGCGCGGATCGTAGAAAGAGGTGACCGTTCCGAAGTTGCCGTTGTTCAGCGAGGCGCCCACTCCGTTGGGTTCCGTGTGGTTGAAGGTGTTGAACGATTCCAGACGGAACTGGAACTGTGCTCTTTCCTTGATCGAGAACGTCTTGTAGAGCGACGTCGTGAAGTTCACACGGTTCGGTCCCGGAATAGCATCCTTTCCACCGCTGCCGAAGCCCTGGTTGGGGCCGCCTGCCCACGCTGGAGTCGGGACACTGAATACAGAGGTGTCAAAGGCGTTCTTGACGCCGCCGCTGCTGGTGCCGCCAACCTTCTTGACCTTTGCCGACACGATTCGGACGGTTGGTGTAACCACCGCCCAAACCGATTGGATCGAAGTTGATGGACATACGAGGAGTGGTGGGTACACCGGTCTCATCGATGACAGTGCCAGCAAGCTCCCAGCCGCCGAGAATCGAGTGCATCAAGCCCGGCTCTTTGAAGATGGGCAGCTTGTAGATGTAGTTGATGCTCAGAATGTGGCGCCGGTCGAACGATCCTGAGCCCTTGCATGTACTTGATGTTGAATGGATTGTCGACGCCCGAGTCATCTGTGCTGGTGATGTCGATTTCGTGCGAGTAGGTGTAGTCGACTTCACCGCTCAAGCCCCAACGGCCCTGCACTACGGAGACCGGTCTGGAATCCGTTGTAGTTGCCATTGGTGTTGTTCTCCTGGATTGGTCATGCCCCCGAAGCCGTCGTAGTCACGCATCTGGTCAGGAATCGGGATATTCGTCCCGCCCGGATTTGTTCCCGAATTGTTATTCGGGTCGCCTGCGTTGGCCCTTGAGTACTTCAGGTAGTCGAGTGGCGCTGCCCGCCGGCAACATTGAACTATGCCGGATGTGTTGCCGAACCAGTCAGCGGAGTATTCAGGGAGTAGTTGTTGATGTTGCGGCGAATGTTCTGATGCCAGGCCATGTTGCCGACATACTGAACAACCAGGATGACCGATTGAGCCAGCTGGTCCTGAATACCGAGACTGAACTGGGCAACGGCAGGCGCCCTGAATGTCTGTGCGATGGGAGTGCTTCCCTGCGCAAAGAACGGGGTCGCCGCAGTCTAGTCCGGAGACATAGCTTGTGTGAGGATTCGACAAGTACACAGCGCTCGCACCTGGCGTGTTGGCAAACGGAGCAGCGGTCGCGGCATCGTAGATGACGTTGCCCTGCATCCGTTCATAGAAGGTTCCGAAGCCGCCGCGCAGCACGGTCTTGCCGTTGCCGAACAGGTCTTCAGAGAAGCCAACGCGCGGTTGCAGCGTTTTGTAATCGTTCTTCACGAGTCCGGGCGGTGTTCCATTCACGCCCGCCTCACGTACGCCGTTCAGGTAGAAAGGCGTGCCATTGACAGTTCTGGAATCCAGGACCGGTCGGATCCATGTGATCCGTTTGCCAGCCAGGTTGGAGCCTGAACAGGCAGGTAAAGAGCCGGATCGAAGGTTGCCACCTGGTTTGGCGCTCCCACGCCTGTGGCAGCGCATCATACCGAAGTCCGAGTTGCAGACTCAGCCGAGGAGTTACCTTCCAGGTATCCATCGCATACGCCGATGGGGTCTGGTTGACATAGTGACGGATCGGCGCAGCCTGCGACTCAGAGTAGCCGCCCGTGTCCAGGCCCAGAAGCATGTCCATAAACGCATCGCCAGTCGCACCCGAGAACGTATTGCTGCCTTGGGCGCTGAGGAAGAGCTTCTGGTTCTTGGTGTAACGGTTGTAGCTCACGCCAAACTTCATGGCGTGCTTGCCCACCGTGTAGGAAACATCCCCCTTGGGCATGTAGTCTTGGCAGCGTTGTGCCATGGAGCCGAACCGGCGTTCTCCTGACGCCATAGATTGCCGTTCCAATTCATGTTCGGAGCAGGACGTCGATCCGTTGTTGAAGAACTTGTTGACCTGGTAGCCGGCCGGCAAGTTGCCCGACGGACTGTTGACGATGTTGATGATGTTGCCGTCGTAGTTCAAGCTTGCTTCAACCAGCAGGCTGGGGCTGAGGGTTGCCGTCAGCTTTACAGCCGCGCTGTTTGAAGGGTTGTTGAGAGTGCTGGTGATCGTCGGCCAGCTGCCTGTCGGACCATCCCACCATCGGCGAAGGGAAAGCTCTGCGAAACCGAGTCGTGCAGGTAGTGGGCCAGCAACTGGTACTTGTCGGTGATGCGGTGATCTACGCGAACAACGTCATCACGCACGTCGATCGGAAGACTCGCCTGGCCGAGGAACTGATCGTTTGCCGTGTTGGGCTTCGGAACGATTCCGGAAGCCAGGTATGCCAGAGCATTGGCGTCAAACAACGCCGCGGGCACAATCTGACCGGGCCAAGGGCTGCCCTGTACGCATGTCGGGCAAGCAGCGGCCAATTTCGCAGCCCATGCAGGATCGCCTACTTGCGGAACATTCAGAACGACCGGGTTCTTGACGAACTTTGGCGAAACATACGCAAGTTCGACCCGCGGTCGGGAAGTCCGCCGCAGGCAAGGTGTTCTGCAGATCGAAGGAGGATTGCCCTGGATCAGTTTGCGCCACTCTTCATTCCAGAAGAAGAATGTCTTCGTCTTGTCCTTGTTGTAGACCTTCGGGATGATAGAGCGGGCCGCCGATTTGGAAACCGTAGATGTTGTAGTTCAGCTTCGCGCGGTCGGGTGCCATGTCTGGTTGTTCTGGTAGCTGTTTGCATTGAAAGCTGTGTTGCGGTTGAACTCCCAGAGTTCTCCATGGAACTTCTGGGTGCCGCTCTTCAGCGAGAGGCTGATCGTGGCGCCGGAAGAGATGCCGTAGTCCGGCGGATAGTTTGAAGAAAGAGTCTCCAACTGCGCGATGGCTTCCTGAGATGGCAGAATGCTGATGCCGCCTGCGCCGCCGCGATCATCGGCCTCACCGCCGTCGATCAACCAGATGTTGTGGCTCTGGCGCAGACCGTTCACGCTTATGTTTGCGCTGGAACCGACAGAGGTTGGCGTGTTGTTGTCCGGCAGAGTGGAGCTGACGCCGAGTCCAAGCGCCACCAGGGCTGCAAAGTTCCGGTTCTCAGTCGCAATTGACGTGATCTGTTCTTCGCTGACGAGTGTGCTCACGACGTTCGAGTCCGTTTGCACGGTCAGGGTATCGGCCTGCACGGTTACGGTTTGGTCAACGCTACCAACTGCCATGTCTGCGTCGACGCGTGTGGTCTGTGAAACGTTGACCACGATCCCCTTCTGCACATAAGCACTAAAGCCCTTTGCAGTGGCCTTGAGATCGTAGGTTCCAACGTTCAATCCGGGGAATGTGTAGTTTCCGCTGTCATTGCTGATGGTCTTGGACACGAAGCCTGTCTGCTGTTGCGTGAGCGTTATTTCTGCTCCCGGAACTGCAGCACCGCCTTTGTCCAGAACCGTACCGGTGATTGTTGAATTCTGCTGGGCGTGTCCCGCCAGGCAGACTAGAAGCAGAACGAGCGATAACAAGAAGTCCTCTGTATCTCGCCGGCGTCACTAGATGCACTTTCATGCGTCACTCTCCATTGAAGCTGGTTGTTGCGTTTGTTTTTTTTGACGCCATGCTCGGTTGCCGCAAGAGGCACTCGCATCGCGCCGCGGTGTTAGTCCCGCTTTTTTCTTCGCTCAGGACGGCCGTAACAAGGTCGCCGATCTAAGCGATCACAGATCCCGGGCTGCAGTTGAGCCATTGGGCCGAATCTTCGTATCGACCCGCGTTTCATTAACCTGAATGTTGTTAAAACCTCTCAGCCGAAGCGCATTGGGGAACGCATCGGATACTCAAACGACAGGAAATCAACACTGAACCTCAGCTACAGCGTACCCGGGGAAGCTATTGAGGCCAGTTGGGAGCAGGATAAAACGCTTTACTGGTTCGGTCGGAATATTATGCAGGCGCGTGATCAGGTGTCAATAGGGAACTTGCCTGGTACCGATGCAGTATCCACGGGCAGTCCGAATAACTCAGTTCTCGCCGAGGAACAAGAAAACGTTATCCAGACAAAAACCCGGGTGAGCTAGTCTCGCCCGTCATTCGGCCGAGTGATCAGCGTAAATAGTGACAAAGAGACGGGTTAGCCGTTTGTTGAGGGTTTCTGGCCAAACCATGCCCCATCCGTGGCTTCGACAGCTTTGCTGTCCACAAAAAAAACGCATGTCCAGACCTTTCGGTTGGCACGATTGTCTTGCCGTTGAATCCCGCGGATTCATGCTTACGTTCAAACAATCCTATTCTTGAAAATCTGGAGGTCAAGATTGCCCGGGCGCGAGTTCAGCCTTCTCTTTCCGCGAAGCTAAAGCGTTCCAGGCTTTCATTTGATACAGACTGATCGTGCGGATTGCGGCTTTGTCGCAGCGACACATGCAGGCGAATTCGAATGTTACTGTTCTATGAGTCAAATGAGCCCACGATATTTCGCTTTGTTTCTTCTCTGCCTTTCGGCCGCTGCGGTCTCCCCGGAGGCTGCTCACGTTTCAGATAAGTCCGCTCCGTACAGGCAATCGAATCTGCCCATTGAAGATCGCGTGCGTGACCTGATCGCGCGGATGACCATCGAAGAGAAGGCTCGGCAACTCGACATGTACGCCGGGGTGCCTGACCTGGTCGACGAAGCATTGGACAAGACCCACGCGGCTGCGAACGCAAAATTCCAAGCGCAACATGCGGAGAAGCTCTTCGGTGGGCTCGGCGTGGGGAGCATCCACGATCTTTATCCGAGCGCCGAGCTATCCAACGAGATCCAGCGGTGGACGATTGAGCACTCAAGGCTCGGGATCCCCGCCATATTCATCGAAGAAGGGCTGCATGGCTACAGCGATGGCACCGTTTTTCCCGCTCCGATCAATCTGGCAGCGACATGGGATCCTGATCTTGCCCGGAATACGGGAGCAGCAATCGCCAGTGAAATGCGCGCGGCAGGCGTGGATATGGTGCTGGCTCCCGTGCTGGACGTAGCGCGCGAACCGCGGTGGGGCCGTGTGGAAGAGGACTTCGGCGAAGATCCCTACCTGACGGGACAACTGGGTCTGGCTTATGTCGAAGGTGCGCAGGGTGAATCGCTAAGCAGCGACCACTCTGTAATTGCGGAACCAAAGCACTTCGTCGGCCATGGTTCTCCGGAGAGCGGACTCAACACATCTCCGGTGCACATTGGCGAGCGTGAACTGCGCACCATCATGCTGAAGTCCTTCGAGCCAGCGATTCGCCAGGGGCACGCGATGGGGGTCATGGCTGCGTATCACGAAATCGACGGGATCCCTGTTGCTTCAGATCCGGAGCTCTTCAATTCGGTTCTGCGTGAGGAGTGGGGGTTCAAAGGCTTCGTGCTTTCGGATCTCGGCGCAATCCGCCGTCTCTGGCAGGACCACCACACAGCCGCCAGCGCCAAGGACGCCATCGTGCAGGCGATCAACGCCGGTGTTGATATGCAGTTCTACGACTTCAGCCACGAGGAATTTCAAGACGCAATCGTGTCAGGCCTGCAAGATCACACGCTCTCGCCAGAGGCTCTGGATCGCGCCGTGTCGTCGGTCCTCCGGGCCAAGTTTGCGCTCGACCTCTTCGATCACCCATACATAGATACGTCGATTACCGCTCGCGTGAAGCGCGATAAGGAACACCTGGCACTCTCACTTCAGTCAGCGCGTGAGTCAATGACCTTGCTGAAGAACGATGGGCATCTGTTGCCCTTGCCGAAGACTCTGAGGCGGATCGCGCTGATTGGGCCGAATGCGGCCGTTGCGCGGTACGGAGACTACGAGGATGAAAAGAACGGGCGGCATGTCAGTATTTCCGATGGCCTGCGCGCGCTCTTACCGAATGCATCGATTACAGTCGACGACGGCGCCGACATCAAGAAGGCGGTTGCACACGCCAGAGAAGCCGAGGTGGTCATTCTGGCTTTCGGAGAGTATCAGGGTGTCTCCGGAGAGGGATCCGATAGACAGAGCCTGGATTTGCCGGGAAACCAGGAGCCGCTCCTTGAAGCCATTGCTGCAACCGGGAAATCCGTCGTGCTGATTTTGGAAAACGGTCGCCCGCTGACCATCCCATGGGCGGCGGAACATGTGCCGGCGATACTCGAAGCATGGTACCCCGGCGAGTTTGGAGGTCAGGCGGTGGCGGAGACGCTCTTCGGCAACAACAATCCGGGGGGAAAACTCACCATCACCTTTCCACGAAGCATCGGCCAGTTGCCCGCCTTCTATAACTCCGACCCGTCGAAGACCGCGAAGTATGTAGACGGGGATCGCAAGCCCCTGTTCCCATTTGGATTTGGCTTGAGCTTCGCAAGTTTCCGATACGACAACCTGTCTGTTCAGGCGCCGTCGCGTGGGAGCACAGACGACGTGATTGTGACGGTGGCCTTAACGAACACTGGAAGCGTCGAGGGCGACGAGATCGCGCAACTTTATGTACACCACGACGTGAGCAGTATTGAGGTGCCGGACCGCGCACTTAAGGGATTTTCACGCGTGCACCTGAAGCCGGCCGAATCGAAACGGGTGGAATTCCGCATAGAGCCGGCCGAACTTGCGGTGTGGGCCCGCAATCATCAGTGGATGGTCGAGCCGGGCACCTATACGGTGTTCGCAGGCGGCTCGTCGGATGCCACCCTGGCGGCGAAGTTCACCATCTCTCGATAGGAATGGATCATCCAATCGCAGGACAGTGTCAGAGCTGAAGACGCAGCTTAGCCCGTGTCAGACCTCCCGCAATCGCCAGCATGAAGAGAGTGAACGCAAGCGTCTTTGCGACTCCGGCAGCGCCGGTATTGAAGTGCGCGTCGAGCCAGGTCAATCCCGCCACGCTCAACGCGAAATACCAGAGGTCGGGCAGCAGATACGTCAGAAGAGTATTCGAGCCCGCAGGCCTGACAAGGAATGCCCAGCGCTGCCACCGTTTCACGTCACAGATCCAGTACAGCAATATAAACAGGAGAACGGCCGCGCCGATGCTATACAGCGACCATGTTGGTGTGGCGCGAATCTTCGAGATGCCGAGCGGCGTGAGCAACCATCCCGCGGCAAACGCCAGGAGGCAGAAGCCCGCAGCCAGGTACATTGACCTCTGCGGCGTACGGCGGCGTGAGGGCGCGAGATAGATTGCAGAGGTGACAGCGCCGGCCATGATGATGCAACACATCGCGCCATTCCCAAACGGCCAGACATAAAGAGGGAAGCGTCCCGGAAACTCTATCCATCGGGCAGTGGAGAAGGCACACAGTGCAACCAGGAGCGCAAACCACATGGCGGATGCCCAAGCCCAGCGGCGGGTGGGAATATACAGGATCGCGACGGCGAGGTAGCTGTATCCGATAAGCCCAAGTATCTCGGGATAGGAGCCGTCGAGCCACGCGACCTGGCCATTGGCTGCGGTACGGCGGAACAGGGCGAGCAGCACGATCAGCCCGGCAAATCCAACCCCGCGAAGAATCCGGCCGTAGAGTTTGGCGCGCTGCGATTTTCCATAAACATTCAAATACAAGGCTGCGCAAATGAGACTCAGCAGTGCCCATGTGCTGCCTTGCATTCCCATTCGCACCGCGTCTGCTTTTTCCGCGTTGGCGAGGATCTCTCCGAGCACAACCAACGCCAGCGCGCGCATCGCGACGTGTCCCCACAAGGCCGCCACGGACGGTTTGCGCGCGAGCCTTTGCGTTACCGACAAGGGGAGAGACAGGCCCACCGCAAACAGGAAGAACGGAAACACCATGTCCACGTAGGTCATGACGTTGTCTTTGGCATGAGCGTGATAGGTCCACCAGGGAAGGCCCCGCACTTCTGACAACGCGTTGACAAAGATCATCACCGCCATCGTCAAGCCACGAAAGATATCAATCGAGACCAAGCGCAGGGCGGGCGCTCCCACTGTCTCCGGCTCGCGTTCAACTTGGTTCGTCAATGTTTCGAGAGATGAGTTCATTTGTCGATCCGCATCACTTCGATCGATGCTTATAAACCCCTGCCAGCGATTCTAATCTCAACCATGGCGAATGCGATCTGTTCGGCGGTAACGGTTGGTGGGGCGCATCAAATATCGTGCGCTGAAGCTGCCGATGGCGAGCGCGGGCTCTCCATTGCTTCTCTTTCATCCGTCAGCTAAGGTGATTGCGGAGATTCTTGTTGAAAGTCTACCTGGTTGACGGTACGTACGAACTGTTTCGCCACTACTTTGCCGTGCCAAAGGCCCGCGACGCACAAGGCCGTGAAGTGGGTGCGGTGCGCGGCGTACTCGCATCGCTGCTCGCCATGATGCGCTCTGGTGTGACGCACATAGGCGTCGCCACGGATCACGTAGTCGAGTCGTTTCGCAACAACCTGTGGCCCGGTTATAAGACTAGCGAAGGCGTTGAGGCCGATCTCCTTTCGCAGTTCCCTATCCTCGAAGAAGTTCTCACCGCGGCCGGCATGGTTGTGTGGCCAATGGTGGAGTTTGAAGCCGACGATGCTCTCGCAGCCGCGACGGCACTGGCCCTGAAAGATCCTCGCGTCGAGCAGGTCGTCATCTGCACTCCAGACAAGGATCTTGCGCAATGCGTTCAAGGGTCGCGGGTGGTGCAGTTGATCCGGCGTACAGGGGTCATCATCGATGAGGCCGGGGTCAACGCCAAGTTCGGCGTTCCTCCGGCATCAATCCCCGACTACCTTGCGCTTGTTGGTGATTCCGCCGACGGCTATCCTGGCCTTCGCGGCTGGGGAGCAAAATCCACTGCGGCTGTACTTGCGAAATTTGGTCATATCGAATCCATCCCGCGTATCAGCCCAGGAATGGCACGCGAATGTGTTGAACTCGGCCTCGTTGGCCGCCACCCTGGCGCAGGAACGGAAACTGGCGCTCCTCTTCAGAACCCTCGCCACCCTCAGAAGTGATATTCCTCTCTTCGACAATGTGGACTGTCTACTCTGGACCGGACCTCAAGCAACTTTCGACGCGATCGGCCAACTGCTCGACAAAGCCGTGACTGAAAAGAAGCCGAATATCGGCGCGGCCAAGGTCGCCGAGGCGCGGCGAGTGAAGAACTCCGGTAAGAGCTAACAAAGCTCGCGCGAGCGCGTTGGATTCCCGCTAATGAAGATATTGTTCCGGCTTGACCGATGCGGATGCCGGGGGAAATTCTGAGACTGTCGAACCGATAGAGATATTCGGCGCATCGCCCATTGCGAGTTCCAATGTCCCGCCATCTGCTATCTCAGCGTGCCGAAACCACACCTGCTCCAACGGCTGGCCATTGAGCCGGATACTTTGCACGTACTTGTTGGTGCGGGAGTTGTTGTGAGCGAGGATAACGAAGTCCTTGCCATTCTTCAGATGAATTGTCGTCTTGTCGAAGACCGGACTGCCAATGTCGTAAACCGGAATGCCCGGCGTAACGGGATAGAAGCCAAGCATCGAAAACACTACAAATGCGCTCATGCCACCGCCGTCTTCGTCACCAGGAATGCCTTGAAGCTCATCCGTGAAGAACGACTCCAACAGCATGCGGACTCTCTTTCTGCGTCTTCCACGGAGCGCCCAGCCGGTTGTAGATGTAGGGGATGGCAAAGCTCGGTTCATTTCCCATCGAGAACTGCCCCACCATGGATGTTGAATCGGGAAACTTCGCCTGGAACTCATACTTCGATCGGCCCAGCGGCTCTCGGAAAAGTTGATCCAGATTTTCTCTCGGCCTTGCTCGTGCCGCCCATCAACGCGATCAAGCCATTTAAGTCCTGCGGAACATCCCAGGTGTACGTGTATCCATTGTTTTCGTCGTAGTAATCGCGCCCGCCCATCCCCCCGTCGAACTTCGGGTCCAGGGGCTCAATCCACTTTCCTTCCGCGTCCTTCGGCCACATCATTTCCTTATCGACGCGAAAGAGGTTCTTGTAATTTGCGGCTCGCTTGAGAAAGAGTTGCTCGTCGTCTGGCTTCTTCAACTCGCGTGCGAGTTGGGCGATGTTCCAGTCGTCGAAACTGTTTTCCAACGTGACAGGGACAGGCTGGCGCTTTTCGAAGGGATGGACCTGCGTGTAGGTCTCTTTCTCGCCTGGCCGAAGAGCCGGCATATATCCGTGCTCGTTGTAGAAATCATCCAGCGGACTCTTCGGTCCCAGACGCCATGGAAGCAGCGTCATCTCAAGAGACCTTTTTCGCACGCCTTCATAGGCAGTCGGCAAATCGAAATTCCGCACACCCTTGAACCATGCATCCGCAAACCATGGTGCGGCGTGATTGCCGTTCATGCATGCGTAATTCCCGGTGAGAATTGCGAATGTCGGCATTACCCCCGATTGCTGATACATGCGGACATAGGACTGTATCTTGTCCCCCTGCATCTCCGGATTGAGCAGGGTCTGCAGTGGCTCCAACGCACGAAAAGTGTCCCAAAGCCAATTGTCGACGTAGAACGGACGCGCGTCCTCATGAACCTTGTGATCGAAGGCGCTGTAATAGCGGCCATCCTCGGTAATGTTGATCATGCGTTCAAAACATCGATAGAGCGCGGTGTAGAAAACCTTGCGCTGCGCTTCCGTGCCGCCTTCAACCGCAATCTGGCCGAGCGTTTCATTCCATCGTTTCTTTCCTGCATCCTTGACTCGTTCAAAACCCCAGGCTGGAATCTCTCGGTCGAGATTTCTCTTTGCCTGATCGACGCTGATGAAGGAGATACCGTAGCGAAATTCGAGCACCTTGGAGCCAGGGCTTGAGGCGACCAGGCGCGATTTGTCGCCCGTGGCCTCGAGCTTGAATTGGATCGGTGCGCTGAACTCCCCGTAGACAAACGCAGCCATGCCGTCGAATCGCTCCTCGCCCACGATCGAGCCGCCTTCCTGCGCGTGCAACTCGCCCGTAAGACGGTTCGCAAGCACCACGGAAGCATTGCCCGACGGAAACGTCATGCGGAAATAGCCGCAGCGCTCCGTGGCCGAAAACTCTGTCTGAATGCGCGAATTACCGAGATAGACAGAGTAGTAATACGGCGTTGTTGTTTCCTGATCCCACGCGGCGGGAGTACCGGCTTCACCGGGCATCAAGCTGAATAGTTCCTGAATCCGGTGGGAGTTGATCGTAAGCGGAAACGAGTCAATGCGATCGTCCATTGCATCCGACCGCATCGGATACACCCGAATCATGCTGTTTGGCATGTAGACGGCGGGACGCGTCGGCACAAGCAGGATCCCGACGTTCCCGATGGTGTTATCGACGTACTCCACCTGCGCAGACGCACACACCGCGCTTGTTGCCACCATGATCGCGAGTGCAAGCTTCACGAGAGCTGCCCGGCGTGTGCTCCTTGCCGCGAGCCCGACCGCATTCAATTTTGACAAGACCTCGGCTCCAATCCAGACACTTTCACTCATTCACCGATTGCCCATGAGCAAAGACAAGAATAGCCGAACGCACGCCTTCGTCTGGACGTTAGAAATGGAGCGCTCTTCTCTGAAGCGGTTCTTTCAATCAACACATCGAGGTCTAGAGGGAGTAAACGTGCAGACTGTTCTCAAGATGTCCTGGCGGAAGCCTCAGGCGAAGGGGGGACTGAAGAATGCCTTGCCACTCGAAAAGTGGCCATCGCAGTCGACTGATTTAGTTCGAATCTCCTCCTGAATTCGCACTCGCCGAATCATCCGGAGACTGGACGGCGCCGGGCAATAGCCTGTAGCCGTCACGAGTCCGAATGTGATACTTCTGCAGATCCTTGCCTACCAACTTCACCTTGATGGACCGCCATCCTCGGTTGGGGTTTGACTGCGGATAATAGCTCAGCGTGTACAGGTGGACCAGATCTTCCCGGATTGAAGCGAAAGCCTTCTTTTCCTGCCGCCAATCTTTTGCAAAATAGGCCTTGCCTCCTGAGGCTTTACTGACGCGCTCGAAGGCAGCGGCCGACGCTGGATCGTCCTGCGCCTGGCGCGTGCTGAGAATGTAGATAATCGTTCCCGTTGATTCGGCCAACTCCGCCACATCTTCCGGAGGAACCGAACTGGCGTTATCAGGTCCGTTGGAAAAGACCACGACTGCCTTTCGTCCCTTCAGCGGCGCTGCATCCTTCACGGTAAGCAGCAGGCTGTTGTAAAGCGCAGCATCATCGCCCGCCACCGAGTTGCGGACACCGTTGATTACCTGGAACGGGTCGGGAGTGAGTGTCGTGGCACGGAGAAGATTGCGGCTGTAGGAATAGAAGGCGATCCTGCCGGACCCGTCCATGGAACGAATAAAATCCGCGATTGCATCCTGGGCGAAGACGAAACTCCGGTACATGTAATTGCTGGTATCGAAGAGAATGAACATGTTCGCTTCAGTTGTTTTCGGAATTGCGTTTCCGACGGTTCCCGGAAGCGGCGGAGATTTCGGCTCACCGCCTGGTTCACCATGAGCTGTCTCCGTCGCGCCACGACCGGAATCTCGACTCTCTTCGAACGTGGAGACGCTCTGAGGAATGTTGTCCTCGGTTACGGAAAAGTCTTGCGGGCGAAGGCCGGTCACGTAGTTTCCATGACTGTCAGTCACGGCCACGTTGAGCTGTACGAGGACGACGTTCATACGGAGGCGCATCGGGTCGTCCTGGGGTGCCAGTTGAGTTGAGCCAACTGCCATGTAAATCAAACAGGAGAGACTTCCGAAGACCGCGAAAGACTTTTTTGTCATAACAGATCCAGTGTGCAGTTTTTTGAAAACTACTTGAGAGCAACCGTACTTGCGCCTACAACCGTGATCTTGCCTGTTCGAAACTCGTCGCCCGTTTCCTGCATGGCCCGGAACAAGGCCTGCCAATCGTCGATTGTGCTCGCAAATATATTGACGACCATGCGACGGGTAAGCGCGGGGACCAGAACATTGAGCATTACCGGCGAATATCCCATCTCATCCGCAAGCCGCGCCCAATAGAGATTGTTTGACTCCCACGATTGTGCGAGGAGTCTATTGGCGTACCCCCCAAACGCTGGAGGAGGCTTCATGTTGAGGAGCATGCGCGAATTGCTCAACAGCAGCACGGAATGCGGCACGCCAAAATCCGCCGAGAGGCGTTGCGGATTGGTATCGGTCGGACTCGATCTGGAAAGCTCATTCAACTCCCGGTTCGCTTGTCCCAAATCAGAAGTCTGGTCAGGATACTGCTGACGGAACACGACCGAAAGGTAATACATTTCCGAAGGAAGCATTTTGGAGGCCGCTGAAGAGGCAGTTTCGGGCCTTTCAAGGCTCCGATGTATCCATTCCATTCGGTCCGGTGCCATTTGGTCGGCAAGGATCTCCACTACCCTCGATCGCAATTGAGGATTCGACGCCGACGCGGTAAACAATTCTTCGCCGGCACGCTGATACAGAGCTGCAGCGTGCAATTCGGTGCGGCTCGACGTCCACCAGCGCGGCAGGATAGCGTCCAGCAGAAGGTCCGGGACGGCTTCCTTCCAGATCAACGCCTGGACATTTTTGGGTGAAATCAATTCGCCTTCGGTGGCCGCGAGAGCGTAAGGCAAATTCACGAGCGAGCCCACCAAATACGCACCGCCTCCGGCCGTGGCGCCGACACCGATCAGTATCGAGTCGCCCCAGACGTTTCCGATGCCCTGGATGGACACGGTCGAGAAGTCATGGGAGCGCACGAAGAGCGGATTGGAATGCAGAACCGCCGCTCCTGGCGGCTCATAGTAGGCATAATTCAAGCCAACCAGCGTGTCTCTCAAGAATGGGCTTAGTTGGCCGCGCGCCGCCTCAAGCTGCGCCGGTGTGTGCGCCGACTGGATGATCTTTGTCAGGTCAGTCCGAATCTGTAATTCGGCATGCCGGCTCGTGTAGACCAGGGGAGACCAGTCACTCCGTTCGCCCCCCGTAAAGATGGGGCGTGGCATCTCAAACTCTTTCAGGTTACCGGCGAGAGCAAGCAAGCTGTCGCCGATATGGGCCCCGTGCGCCATCTGGGTCAAACCGTCGTAGAGCCCGAACAGAGTGTCGAGAGACACCAGGCGCTGGTCATCCATTACGGCGTGAATTCTCCCAGCCAGTTCCTGATGTACGCGACGGCCGTCCGCGACTTCCTGAGTTGGGCCGGCGAGAGCATCGATAATCTCATCCTGGGAGAGGTCCGTTCTTCCAGTGGATGCGGCAAGAACTGTTCGCAATGCCATTCGAGATGCATCGAACAATTGCAACGAATTCGAAACACCGATGAAGGGCTGAATCGTGCCTTGCCACGACGAATTCTGCTTTTCGGCAGGTATCTCGCCTTGCCGTGCAAGAATTTGCCAGATGCCGATCTCCGCTTGAAATGTGCCGAGCGCATTTGCGTGCAAAGCTGAATTAGAAATCGCATCGATTCGGTCGGCCGCAGTCACAAACAGCTTCACGGCCGTATCGTCCAGCGACGGAAACTCGGCGAAAATCGGGAACCACGGACCATATCGGGAGAATTTGCTGGCGATCAGCTGCTGGGTTTCATTCGACAACTGCCGTTCAACTGGCCTTGCAGCGTCCACCGCGCTCAACGTAAGGAAAATCGAGCCCGGGCTGTTATCGAACTCGGATCGAGAGGTAGCAACCAACGCCTCGAGCGTTCGCTCGGGAGTGTCGCAGCAATGGGTTAGTTTTGCTCGCTCACGGTCTTCAACGTTCTTTCGAGAAAAAACCTCCCGCCAAAACTCTTGCGTTCCTGGAATCTCGGGTTCGCCGCCAGTCTTCCACCTCAGCGAGGACAGCAATATCAGGAGATTGCCGTTCCGCGGAAAGACCCCGTACGCCGCGTCTTTGTTCGCTGTCGATCGATAAGCGGAATATAGGCGCTTGAGTCGAGGCTCTTCGATGACGTGCGCTTGTTGCACTTGATTCAAGCGAGACACAACATCGAAATAAGCTGCCAGCCAGCCGCGATCCCGTGTCAGCAAGTGGGCCACGAAGGCTTCTGGCGAGTTTGGACTCTCACCTACCAGTTCCTGCCAGCCCTTTTCGGACCCTGGAGGCAGGTCAACCACTCCCGAATGGATACGAATCTCGCCTCCGTACATCTCAAATTCCGGAGCGAGAGTCAGCAATTCATTAAGACCCAGAGACTGCTTTAGCGCCGCTCTCGTTTCTTCGTCGCATTTTGAGAGGGCCCAATAGAGACGATCCACCGTTCGATCGTGTAGTAGCACGTCAACCAGATCCGAACCAGGCTTCTTTGTCGCTGCCGCGAGCGCCATCCAATCCTTTTCCGTATAGAAGATCGGGACGCGCGAAGCCGGGAACTGATACTCAAACGGTTCGGACTTCTGCAGCGCTTCTTCAAGAGCGGTAAGAGGGAACCCTGAGTCGATAGTCAGGAACGCTCGTTCCGCATCCGCAGTGACGAATGCAAAATCACGCTGCCCGCATGTCCCTCTCGTCCTGTAACCGAGAACTACGATGAGCCGATTCGCATCCGCGCAGCCAGCGATATGGATCGTCCCGCTCGCGTCCGAAAAGGCTCGCACATCTCTTGCGAGGTGAACGTACCGCCCCAACAGACGAAGAAACTCGGTCTCCGCTCCGCCTTTGTATCCCTGCAGTGACACGCTGTGGGCCAGCATCGGCATTACTTCATCGAGCGAAACCTTCTGGCTGATGCCGGCCATGCGGAGAAATGACCGCAGGGGGCCGGGAATCACAACGGTTTCGACCGATGTGGTCGGCGACTGCTGACTGGCAGAGTCGCCTTGATTCATGCCGGGAGATCGCGTACCGCCACCTGGCTGTGCACTGACCGAAGCAAGCAGGCAAGATTGAAAAGCGAGGAGCGTGGCCACGCATACGGACCGAAACGGATGAGGGACACTCATGAAGATTCACCCCTTCAACCTGCCGTGTACTCCAACTTAATAGCGTTGGTCAGCATCGGGGAACCCAAGAAGGCAGAACAGGAAGGCTGGTTATCTGGCGGTTGACCGAATACCGTGATTTCGATTGTTGCGAGACCAACGATCTTCTTGATCCAGACCCGCTACGGCAGGTTGCATGGGGAGTTCCGTAGAGAATCCGTTCCGGAGGCTCCGGTGTTGCAACGCCTTCCGGGGAAATCCCAGGCAGCGCAAAAGACACCAGGCAAACCGGTGCATCATCATCGCAAAACCCGCCGAGTTCGGCAAGCAATGTTTTTCGAGAGTCGTGGTTGCCGTCACCATCCTCCGCGCGAAATGAAAATCGAACGAGGTGTGAAGATGAGAGCCCCAACAGGATTGTTGCGCAGATCAAATTCCAAATAGCTGTGGAGCAATGATTTGCTTCGCTTGTCATCTCTGGCGGAGACAATTCGATGACAATTCGACCGTCCCACGCGCTGGCGTTCAAATTGGAACGCGCTCATCCATGGTCGTGATGTCGATGGATGGAGCGGGAGACCGGGATCGAACCGGCGACATTCAGCTTGGGAAGCTGACGTTCTACCACTGAACTACTCCCGCTTCTATAAACAACAACTCAGAGCAGCGACTCTAGCTTTAATATCCACGATTGAAGTTTGCTGCATTCGCATGAATGTGTTTCGCATCTTCCGGGCCGCAAAACAATGGATAGTGGCTCGAAACAAGTGCGAGAAACGCCCAAATGCGAACCTGAAAAAAGTATATCAAGATCGACGAGAAGAAGCGTTCTGTTCCGGCGATGAAACTGGAGGGCATGCCGTGTCCTGGCTCGCTCCTGAACGAGGGACAAAACTCGCCGGCAGCCCCTGATGCCCTCAGATAACCCGCCGTTATATTTCACGACGGCGAGTCGTTCCGATCCAGCAATACGTTTTGAATGGCGTTAACCAGATCAGACCAGGCTTTTTGTTTGAGAACGAATGCGGAAGCGCCGTTACGCAGGGCGCTCTGCCGGATATCCGCGTCATCCGTTGCAGTGACCATCACGATTTTGCATTCCGGAGAAACGCTTTTTATGCGGACACAGGCTTCAAGTCCGCCGATTCCAGGCATGGCAAGATCGACTACCACGATATCTGGCTGGAGCCTTCTCGCCTCACCTACAAGCGCAACACCATCTGTCACTCGGCCAACAACCTCATAGAAAGGCGCAAGAAGACGCTGAAAGGCTCTAAGAATCTCCGGGTGGTCGTCGGCCAGCAAAAGCCGTGGTCGCGGTTCCTCTGGCACGCGTCTTACCTCATAATTCGGTTTCGATGCTAAACATCGAATGGTTGCAAGGTAAATGCCGCATTCTCGAAATCACGACTGGGGTTGCCCCAGGCTTTCGCGAGCTGGCGCTATTCAGGAGCGTGTCAGGCACAATGAAAGCCATTCCAAGCAATGGGCTTACCCGATTCAGAAACGTCTCTTCAAGGCGTAATGACCGTCGTGTGATTGAAATCACCGTCAGTTGAGATACGAAGGCCGCATATTCAACTCAAGGGCAGGTATACACTGTGCGTGTGGGTAGCAAAGGCGCATTGTTCATGCTGACGATCGTGGCGATATGGGCTGCGCTTCCGGGCTTGGCTTGCCTCGCGCCCGCTCCGCACCACGCGTGCTGCCAGGCGATGACGCGGGATTGCGGCTCGTCGATGGCCATGGCGACCCCCTCCTGCTGCAAGGTGCATTCATCGGATACAAACATACTGCCCGCACAGGCATCGCGGTCGGAAGGTACAAGGCTCACGGCCCATCTCTTCGCAGGCGCGAAATTGCCTTTTGCTCCGGCTGAAGGCTCCGGCACCGCGCAGACATCCGAAACTCCGCCCGGCTCTCCCGCTTCCAGCCGTATTTCCATCCTGAGAATCTAGAAGTTCCCTCTTCTTTCTGAGTCAGCCTTCGTGCGCCCAGGCCATTGCGTCTGGCGCGAATGACGTGGCCGGGAATCTTCCGGCTGTTTGAGGGAACAATGAAGACACCATATATATTGATTGCGCTCAGCCTCGCGCTGGCGTTGCCGGCTTGCGACGCGCAGACGGCCGAAGATGCAACCGCGCTGAACAGCCTGAGCGCGCTCCTCGGCAGCGCACACGCCGACAACACGCCGGGATCCGCACTGATGCTGGACGAGGTTGAGCGCATTGCGCTGGCTGAAAATCCAGAGATTCACGTAGCAGCGCGCAAGGTCGCCGCCGCAGAAGCCCATGTTTCACTGGCAGGCGCCCTCGACGATCCGCAGGCAATGTATCGCGGATGGCAAGTGCCATTGTCGAAGCCCTGGGATTACAACGCCGCGCAAAACATGTTCATGCTGGGCCAGTCGTTCCCGGGCCGAGGCAAGCGTGAATTGCGCACCAACATCGCGCAGTCTGATGTGGAGCTGGCAAAAGATCAACTTGAGGCGGTACGGCTGCGCGTGCGCGTTGAGGTGCGTAAAGCCTTCTTCGAGATGCTGCATGCGCAGGACGAAATTCGCATCCACGACCAGCACGTAGGAATCGCGCAGCAAGCAATTGAAGCAGCACGCATCAAGTACAGCGTCGGCAAGATCCCGCAGGTTGAAGTCCTCAAGGCAGAGGTTGCTCTCACGCGGCTGGCCGAGCACATGGTCCGGTTCGATCGCGATGCCGAGGTAGCACGCGCGCACTTGAACACACTGATGGGTCGCCAGCCTGAGTCCTCGATTACGGTGCGCGGCGAGTATGCAGTCACAACACCCCTGCCCCCGCTGGAGACCCTCATAACAGCCGCAATGCAGAACCGCCCCGACCTCATTGAAGCTGCGGCCGACGTGGAGAAGAGCCGCAAGGAGCAGGACTTGGCGAAGAAGGCGATGACGCCGGACTTCAGCGTCGCCGCCGGCTACATGCTGATGCCCTCAGGTCAGGATCCACGCAACAACTACATGGTGGAGGGTTCGATGAGCTTGCCCTGGCTGAATCGCCGCAAACACGACGCGGAGGTCAATGACGCCGCCGTGGCTGTTTCCGAAAAGAACGCGGAAGTGACGGCAATGAAGATCGCGACAGTGGGCCAGATCGAGGAATCGCTGGCCGACGCTCGCGCTGCGCAACGTCTCGCTCGCGTCTACGAGGAATCGTTGAAGCCCCAGGCCCAGCAAACGCTGCATGCCGCGGTCGTTGCTTACGAAAACGACCAGACGTCGTTTCTGGATTTGCTCGACAGCCAGATGACCGTCGTCGATGTGGACCTGGCAGCGATTGATGCGTTGGCGGATTTCAACATGAAAATGGCGGACCTGGAGATCGCCGTGGGCGCGCCTGTGGCTGCGCAAGGAGTGACAAAATGACAGAGCGCACATTGAAGAGCGCGTTTGCCGTGAGCGCATTGCTATGCGTGGCGCTCGCCTCGGCGCTTGGGTACGTGCTCTGGCATCGCTGGACGCCTGCCCTTCCTCTCCCCGACGCCGGGCCCGTCGTCGCGCGCGGTCCCGAAGCGCCATCGAAGACCAGCACCAATGCCCAACCCGCAAAGTCGGATGAACCCGCGCTCTCGCCACTTCAGCTCTCGCCTCAGCGGATGCAGGAGATCGGCGTCACGACGGCAGTCGCAGAGGTGAAGGACGTAAGCGATGATCTGCAGGCTCCAGGCAGCGTTGCCATCGACGAGCAGCGGATTACCTATGTGCAGACGCGCTTTCCCGGCTGGATTCGCAGCGTCTTCGCCAACGCGACTTATCAGTACGTGAAGAAAGGCCAGAGGCTCTTCACCATCTACAGCCCCGACCTGGCCGGCACCGAGCAGGAATACCTGCTGGCGAAGAAGAATCAGGCAGCCGTTTCTGAGCACATGCACGGCACTCCAGCGGAGGAGGGCAACTGGCTTTTGCAAGCAGCGGCGGAGCGCCTGCGTCGCTATGACGTTCCCGATGCTGAGATCGCGCAACTCGAGAAAACTGGCGCGGCCAGCCGTGAAATCGGGATCGAATCTCCGGTGTCGGGGTACATCATCGAGCGCAACGCATTTCCGAATGCATACGTTCAGCCTGAGACAAAGCTCTACACGATAGCCGATCTCTCTACCGTTTGGGTGTACGCGAACGTGCCTCAATCCAATGTCGGCAGGCTCAAACCCGGAGACCGCGCGGAGGTTTCAGTAGACGCCTACCCCGGGCGCAAATTCAGCGGCCGGATCGATCAAATACTGCCAGAAGTAGACGCCGCCACGCGGACCGTGCGCGTCCGCCTCGTCATGAGCAATCCAGGGGTTGTGCTGAAACCCGGCATGTACGTCAACGTCAACATCGCTGCGCCCCTTGGCCGTCAGCTTGTGATTCCGGCTTCTGGAGTCCTGCAGGCAGGCACGCGGCAAATCGCATTCATCGACCGGGGCCAGGGATCGCTTGAACCGCGTGAGATCGAGACCGGTCTCAGACTCGACGATTCAGTTGTCGTATTGAAAGGCCTGAAAGCTGGCGACCGCATCGTGAGCTCCGCGAATTTCCTTATCGACTCCGAGGCACAGTTGCAAAACGCCATGAGTGGTTACATGCCGGCGCCGCAACAAGGTGCCGACGCTTCTCGACAAGCAACCGAACAGTTGCAGATTGAGTTTGCGACCCGGCCGTCTCCTCCACACAAGGGAGTGAACACCCTGCTGGTAAAACTAGCCGGTCCGGATGGAAAGCCCGTGACCGGCGTCTATCCGACGGTAACGTTCTTTATGCCCGCGATGCCGGCTATGGGAATGGCGGCACAACATGCCACTGGCGCGCTCACCGATCACGGAAATGGAAACTATGAGGGGCCTGCGCAACTCGATTCCGGCGGCACCTGGCAGGTGACCGTCACGGTCCAGCGCAACGGAAAGACGATCGCCACCAGGGCACTCAGCCTCAATGTCACGGGAGGCATGTGATGATTGCAAAGACCATCGCATGGTGCGCGCGCAATCCGTTTCTCGTCATCATGGCGTCTATTCTGCTCGCGGTCGCGGGCGTATGGTGCATGACGCACGTGCCCCTCGATGCGCTGCCGGACATCAGCGACGTGCAGGTTATCATCCACACGCAATGGGCCGGAGAGCCCCCAAGTGTAATTGAAGATCAGGTCTCGTACCCCATCGTCACTGCGTTGCTCTCCGCTCCTCGCGTGCGAAGTGTGCGCGCGCAGACGATGTTTGGCGACTCCTACGTGTTCGTCGTCTTTCAGGACGGCACGGATCTCTACTGGGCGCGCTCCCGCGTGACGGAGTATCTGCAGCAGATCGCAGGAAAACTCCCCGCAGACGTGCATCCCGCCATCGGCCCCGACGCCACCGGCGCAGGCTGGGTCTATGAATACGCCATCGTCGATCGCACGCATACACGCAGCCTGGCTGACCTTCGCGCGCTCCAGGATTGGTATCTACGCTATCAACTACAAACGGTTCCCGGTGTGGCCGAGGTCGCGAGCATTGGCGGGTTTGTGCGCCAGTACCAGGTAAACCTTGATCCCAACAAGCTATTCTCGTACGGCATTCCCGCGTCGATGGTGATCGACAAGGTGCGGCAGAGCACAAATGAAGTAGGCGGCGATGTGCTCGAGATGAGCGGTGCCGAATACATGATCCGTGGACTCGGCTACATTCGAACCTTGTCAGATCTCGAAAACGTGCCCGTGGCAACGAAGAATGGAACACCCGTGCTGGTGCGCGACGTCGGTACCGTCTCGTTCGGACCCGATGTGCGGCGCGGCGCAGCCGACTGGCAGGGCGAAGGTGAAACCGTCGGTGGAATCATCGTTATGCGCGACGGCATGAATGCGCTCGACGTGATCCGTGGCGTGAAGCAGCGATTCAGCGAACTCGCCCCATCGCTGCCTGCCGGAGTTGAAATCGTGACCGGATACGACCGCTCATGGTTGATCAACGAGTCAATTCACACGCTGAAGCGCGATCTGATTCTCGAAGCCATCATCGTTAGCTTCGTCAGTATCGTGTTCCTCTTTCACTTTCGGTCGGCTCTGGTTCCGATTCTCACGCTGCCCATTGCTGTCGTCTCCGCGTTCATCCCGATGTACTTCCTGCACGTAAGTTCGAA
This sequence comes from uncultured Acidobacteriaceae bacterium, assembly GCA_963769345.1. Taxonomy (GTDB): domain Bacteria; phylum Acidobacteriota; class Terriglobia; order Terriglobales; family Acidobacteriaceae; genus Telmatobacter. The sequence continues at coordinate 1,579,543 of CAVYLL010000008.1, read as the reverse complement.
CATCATGTCGCTGGGCGGCCTTGCGCTCGCCATCGGCGTGCTCATCGATGCGGCCATCGTCATGGTTGAGAATGGATATCGCCATCTCGCCGAACGAACCGAGCCCGCAAGTGGAGAAGAACGGCATCGCATCCTCGTAGGCGCCGCGCAACAGGTGGGCCCGGCGCTGTTTTATTCGCTCGTCATCATCGTCGTCTCGTTTCTGCCGGTCTTTCTCCTTGAGGCGCAGGAAGGCCGCATGTTCCGCCCCCTGGCGTGGACGAAAACCCTTGCACTAGTCTTTTCGTCCCTGCTCTCCATCACGCTCGTGCCTGCGCTGATGCCGCTTTGCCTCCGCGGTAAACTTCGGCCCGAATCGCGAAACCCCGCCGCGCGCATCACGCAGGCCATTTATCTTCCCGTCCTGCACTGGTGCCTGCGTCACTGGAAGCTCGTAGTCGCGCTGAACCTCGTGTTTCTCGCCGCGACCATTCCGCTGTACTTTCGTCTCGGCAGCCAATTCATGCCCGCGCTTTACGAGGGCTCATCGCTCTATATGCCGAGCGCGCTGCCTGGAATCTCCGTAACGCAGGCCGTAACTCTCATGCAGCAACAGGATCGAATCATCAAGTCGTTTCCTGAAGTCGACACTGTCTTCGGGACGGTCGGCCGCTCCGATAGTGCCACCGACAATGCGCCTCTCGACATGTATGACACCACCATCATGCTCAAGCCCCGCGAACAGTGGCGCCAAGGAATGACCTACGAAAAGCTCATCCACGACATGGACGAAAAGCTGCAGTTTCCAGGCCTGACCAACACCTGGACGATGCCTGTAGAGAATCGCCTCGACATGGAACTGACTGGCATCAAAACTGCGATCGGCATCAAGATACAAGGACCGGACCTGGCGCGTATCCAGGACATCGGCGCGCAGATGCAGCAGGTTCTTTCCGGCATGACCGAAACAAGCTCCGTTTTTGCCGAGCGCGTGTCGCAGGGATTTCTATCTGAATGTTGAAGTGAACCGGCCCGAGGCAGCGCGCTACGGCCTGACCGTTGGCGACGTGCAACGCGTCATCAACTCCGAAATCGGCGGCGCCAATATCGCTGAGAACGTCGAAGGCCGCCAGCGCATTCCCATCGCCGTCCGCTATCAGCGCGATTTCCGCGATAGTCCGCAGGAGATCGGCAAAGCCCTCATCTCCACTCCGACGGGCGAGCAGATTCCCATCAGCCAGGTTGCGCGCGTATCGTTTTCGCGCGGACCGGCGATGATTCGCGACGAAGATGGCGCGCTTACCGGATACGTCTATCTCAACCTGAAAACCAATGACTACGGCGGCTATGTGGATCGGGCTACGCGATCGCTTGAGAAAAACGTCGCTCTGCCGGCGGGATACACGTGGCACTGGGCAGGCGAATATGAATTTGAAGTCCGCGCCAAGCAGCGCCTCATGATCATCCTTCCCGTCGTGTTCTTCGTGATCTTCCTGCTTCTCTATCTCGTCTTCAAATCCGTGGCGGAAGCAGCCGTGTTGATCTTCCCAACCTTCTACGCCATGTCCGGAGGCCTGCTGCTGCAATGGGCGCTCGGCTACAACTTCAGCGTTGCGGTCTGGGTCGGCTATATCGCTCTCTTTGGTATCGCGGTGGAAACAGGCGTTGTCATGGTCGTCTACCTGCACGAAGCCCTGGAACAACGCCTCAAGTCCGGGCACCCCCTTACCGAAGATGACCTGGAGAAGGCCACCATCGAAGGTGCTGTGCAGCGCCTGCGTCCCAAGCTCATGACCGTTACGGCGGTTGTTCTGAGTCTCGCACCCATCCTCTGGGAATCCGGCATCGGTTCAGACGTAATGAAGCCAATCGCCGCACCGATTCTCGGCGGAATGATCACCTCCACTATTCATGTGCTGATCCTGGTCCCCGTCTTCTTCCTGTTGATGAAGCGGCGCGAACTGCGCACCGGTCGTCTTCGCGCCGCTCCATCCAACGAACCGGCTCAACAACTGACATCGACGCAATAGATGCTGCAACCGCTCAACTCCGGCGCGCGCGAGACGATCCTGTGCCGGCATTCGCTCGCAGTACAATTGCGCTTGCCGGATATTGCAGTCCAAGAAGACCGGCGGAAGCTGGTAACCGTGATTCACGAGCACGTCGTATATCCGATTCGAGAAGATCCACCCATAAAGCGTCCGCACGTGCCTTCATTTGGATTGCCCTGGCAGTTCTTGTCATCCTTTTCAGCGCGCGAACCGCCATCTCTTATTACGTCGATTCACTCTGGTTTTCGTCCCTCGGCTATTCAGAAGTATTTTGGAGAACGCTCCAGTTCAAGTGGACCGCATTCGCCATTCCCTTCGTCCTGACATTCCTGATCCTGTACGGCTGGTTTGCCGTGCTCCGGCGCGGATGCCGCGAAGAATTGCACAACGCCGGAACTATCGTGCTCGGGAACCGCACTTTCGAACTCCCGGTCGATCCTGTCTTACGCGTCGGCGCGCTCATCGCATCGGCATTCGTTGCCCTCCTGGCCGGCGCCAGTTTTATGAGCGAGTGGTCTCGTTTCGTCCTGTACTGGTTTGCAGGGTCGAGCACCACCGGCGTCCACGATCCAATCTTCGGCAAAAGCCTTGGCTTCTACTTCTTCACCTTGCCAGCTCTCCAGTTCGTCTTCGGCTGGCTGCTCATGCTCGCCATCTGTGGCTGCGCAATTGCCGGACTCTTTCTCGTGTTGACCGGCAGCTCCCAGCTCTTCAAAGACCATACCTACGGAATTTCGACCTTGCCATGGCGTGCGCTATCGGCCGCCTTCGCGTTTCTGCTCATCGTCGTGGCAATGCGAACATGGCTTGGCCGCTTTGATCGCATCCTCGCCGACTACACCATATTCGGCGGCGTCACCTATACCGATGACCACCTGATTCTCGTCGGAGCGCTGGTCATCGGCGCCGCGCTCATCCTTGGGCGCCGGCATAGCCGCAAGCAATGTCATACTTCGCCCGCGCATGAGTCGCCTCATCGCTGCCCCGGTGCCGGCGGTGCTCTGTTTCCTTGTGATCCAAGCTCTGCGCCTGGTATATGACCAGCTTCATCGTCAAGCCCAACGAACTGGTCCGCGAGCAGCCATATATCAACCACAACATTCAGTTCACGCGCCAGGCATTCAGATCTCGATCAGGTAGCGCAGCACGAGTTTCCAGCCGAGATCACGGTTGAATCCGCCGATGCCGCGAATAATCAAGCCACGCTTCAGAATATTCGCCTGTGGGATTGGCACGCGTTGCAGGATACCCTGCGTCAGATCCAGGAAATTCGCACCTACTACGACTTCCCCGACATCGACATCGATCGCTACCAGATCAATGGCGAAGAACGCCAGGTCATGCTCGCAGCTCGCGAGTTGAACGTCGAAAAGCTGCCCGAGAGCAGCCGCAACTGGATCAACGAAAAGCTCATCTACACGCACGGCTATGGCATCACCATGAACTCGGTGAACGGGTTCACGCCCGAAGGCTTGCCAACCATGCTCCTCAGCAATATGCCCATCCAGAGCACGGTGCCATCGATCCAGGTGAAGCGTCCGGAGATCTACTTCGGCGAGCTTACCAACGCCGACGTGTACGTGAAAACTCGCCAGAAGGAGTTCGACTATCCGCAGGGCGAAACCAACAGCATGACCACGTATGAGGGAACCGGCGGCATCGAGCTTGGTGGATTTCTCCGTCGCGCCCTGATCGCGTTTGACCGCGACGACCTTGCCAAGCTCCCTTTCAGCGACGACATCAATGCGCAAAGCCGCTTGCTGATGCGGCGTAACATCTTTGATCGCGTAAAGACGCTCGCTCCATTTCTCACATTCGATTCCGATCCGTACATCGTGGTCGGCGATGACGGAAGGCTGTCGTGGATGCTCGATGCATTCACGACCTCGGACAGCTACCCCTACTCCACTCATTTCGGCCTTGGAAACGAGCGGATCAACTACATCCGGAACAGCGTGAAAGTTGTGATCGACGCGTATAACGGAACTGTAAGCTTCTACGTCTTCGATCCGAGCGATCCGATCATCGCGGCCTACCGCAACATCTTTCCTCAACTATTCAAAGATGCCTCGGCCATGCCCGCCGATCTTCGCACGGCACGTGCGCTATCCCGAATTGCTGCTGCAGCCTTCAGGCCACGGCATACGGTCTCTATCACATGACGGATCCGGTCGTCTTCTACAACCGCGAAGACCTGTGGACAGTCGCCTCCGAGGTCGGCATGACCTCAATCGGGCGAGCAGGCCACACAACCGATGGACCCGAATTTCGTACTGATGAAACTGCCCGGCGAGTCGTCTGTCGAGTTCATCGAGATTCTTCCCTTCACGCCCTCGAATCGCAATAACCTGATCGGCTGGATCGCCGGACGCAGCGACGGCGCGAACTATGGCACCTCTGTCGTCTACAACTTTCCGAAAACGCGTCTCGTCGATGGGCCGCTGCAGGTGGAAGCGCGTATCGATCAGAACGCGCAATTATCCGGACAGCTCACCCTGTGGAATCAGCAGGGATCGCACGTTCGCCGCGGCACGCTCCTCGTCATTCCATGCGGCAAGGCACTCATCTACGCTGAGCCCATTTACCTGCAGGCCGAACGCAGTCCCATGCCGGAACTGCGTCTCGTCGTGCTCGCCCTGCAGGATCGTCTTGCATACGGCTCAACCTTCGAAGCCGCGCTTCGGTCCCTCTTCGGCGGAGAAACCTCAAGCCTCTCCTCGGAATCGTCAGCCGGCGCCCAGCCTTCAGAAAACCGCGGCCGCAACAAATCCAACGGCGCAGTCAGACGATCTCAACGCGCTTATCCAGGGCGCCGCCAAAGATTTTGAAGACTATCAACGCCTGACCGCGCAGGGAAAACTTGGCGAAGCCGGACAAAAACTCGAGCAGTTGAAAGGCAAGCTGAACGCTCTCAACAGCAGGCGCAAGTGAACCCCCTCGCGGACTGACCGAAATGACGCACGCGGCTCCTGCTCAATGAGCCGCCGCACGGCTTGTCCTGTTACTTCAGCGTCGAAATATGTTGACGCTGGAATTTCAGGATGATAGAAATTGGCCGTGCGCAATCGATTGCGCTTCTGGGACCCTGAACCCGCTCTGAGCAAAACAGGAGTGCCATTTTGAACCACAATGCAACTTCGCCATCCATAACCCGCCGACAGATTCTGCAATCGCTGGCCGCAGCCGGTGGATGCGCACTCCTGCCCGCGAAGCTTCTCGCCGCGACATCCTGGGAGCCGAAGAGCGGCGACGAGGCCTTCCTCGACGATCTCGAGCGCCAGGGCTCTCTCTTCTTCTGGGAGCAAGCCAGCGAGAAGACCGGCCAGGTTCTCGATCGCGCGCGCAACGATCTTGGTGGCAGTCGCGACCCGCGTCGCATGGCCAGCATCGCCGCAACCGGCTTCGGACTCACCGCTCTCTGCATCGCCGACAAGCGCGGCTACCTGCCCCATGCCCAAATCGTTGAGCGCGTTAGAACTACGCTCGATTGGCACCTGAACAAGTTCCCCGAAGTACACGGCTTCTACTATCACTTCAGCGATATCGAAAGCGGCGAGCGCGTAAAGGGCGTCGAGCTCTCCTCCATCGACACTTCCCTCCTGCTCTGCGGCGTTCTTAGTGCGCGAGCATACTTCGACGATCCGAAAATCAAGTCGCTGGCAACCCAGATTTACGAGCGTGTCGACTGGCCGTGGATGCTGAATGGCGGAAAGACATTCTCCATGGGATGGCACCCCGGCGAGGGTTTCCTCGATGCTCGCTGGGAACACTTCTGCGAGCTCATGATGATCTACCTCCTCGCCATCGGTTCGCCCACGTATCCCGTCCCCGGCGAGTACTGGAAGAACTGGACCCGCCCCGTCATCCATTACGACGGCTTCACCTACATCAGCGGAAACGATCCCATCTTTACCCATCAGTACTCGCACGCCTGGTTCGACTTCCGCAACAAGCGCGATGACTACGCCAACTACTTCAACAACTCGATTACGGCGACGAAGGCACACAAGGCGTTCTGCCTCTCGTATCCCAAGTGGTACAACGAGGACTACTGGGGCATATCCGCATCCGATTATCAAGGCGGCTACACCGCCTGGGGAGGCCCTCCGCCGCAAGGGCCCATCGATGGAACCGTGGTGCCATGCGCGTCGGCCGGCTCACTCGCCTTCGTTCCCACCGATTGCATCTCCGTTCTCCGCGCCATGCGCGACAAGTGGGGCAAGCAGGCATGGGGCCGCTACGGATTCGTAGACGCGTTTCATCCCTCGGCAAACTGGTATGACGCCGACGTCCTCGGTATCGATCAGGGAATCTCTGTGCTGATGGCGGAGAACCTTCGTACAGGTATGATTTGGAGTACATTCATGCGCAACCCTGAAGCGAAAGCCGCCATGCAGCGCGCCGGTTTTCACGCCGCCGCATGATCGCGTAAATGCAGTTCCGGGAGCAGAACGACTTGGCCAAAGCACCAATCAAGCCGATTACGCTGAAAGAGCTCGCTGCCATGCTTGAGCTCTCGCAGTCCACGGTCTCCCGCATCATCAACGGAGAGGCGACCGCGCACCGCATTGCCGAGGAAACGCAGCAGCGCGTTCTCCATGCCGCGGCCCTCAATGGATACGTCGCCAACACCATGGCACGCGGCCTGCGCCAGAAGCGCACCTACACCATCGGCGTCATCGTTCCCGAAATCAGCGAAGGCTATTCAACCACCGTCATCAGCGGAATCGAAGACGAGTTGCTCAAGGACGGCTTCTTTTACTTCGTCGTGAGCCATCGCCATCGCGCGGACTTGCTCGAAGGATATCCGCGCATGATGCTGGCCCGTTCTGTCGAAGGCATCATCGCCGTCGACTCGCCCGTGAATGAAGACCTGCCGGTGCCACTGGTCTCCATATCGGGCCACGAGCGTCGCGACGGCGTCATTAACATCGAACTCGATCACGATCAGGCCGCGCATCTCGCACTGTCGCACCTGAAGTCGCTGGGCCATAAGCACATCGCATTCATCAAGGGCCAGGCCTTCAGTTCAGATACCGTCTTGCGCTGGCAGGCAATTGTGCAAGCCGCCCGCGATCTGCATCTCGAAATCGATGACCGCCTTGTTGTCCAGTTGCAAAGCCCCGAACCCGGACCCGCTCCCGGACAGGAAGTGACGCGCCATCTACTGCAGGGGACTCAACCGTTCACCGCAATCTTTGCCTTCAACGACGTGACCGCCATCGGCGCCATCTCGGCGCTGCGCGAAGCCGGATTGCGCGTACCCAGAGATATTTCCGTTCTCGGCTTTGACGACATCATGGCGGCATCGATGCATCATCCGCCATTAACCACCATCCATCAACCCCTGCGCAGTATGGGCCAGGTTGCCGCAAGCACATTGCTCTCTCTGCTCCGCAAAGAGATCCCTCACCCGCAGCCCGAAGCCATCACCGTCTACCCCAGGCTGGTCGTTCGCAAATCCACGGGACACTCCACGCCGCAAGCCGAAGCTGACAGCCAAACCGCAGATGCGCAACCGGGGGCCCTCAGAACGACGGAAGCCGCCGGGTAGCTGGCTTATTTTCGTGCGACCGTCGCGCGCGTGGCGCCTGTCGAGATGCCGCCATCCACCAGCAAAGTTTGCCCTGTAATGTATCGGCTCGCCTCTGACGCGAGAAATACCACCGCGCCATCAAGATCCTGCGGCAGCCCCGGGCGCTTCACAGGAATGCGATCGGTAAGGTAAGCCACCCACTCCGGATCCTCGTACAGCACCTTGTTCTGCTCCGTCTTGAACCAGCCGGGCGCAAGACAGTTGACCGTAATTCCGTGTTGTCCCCAGTCGTCTGCCAGGCTCATGGTCAATTGGCGGATGCCGCCGCGGCTCGCGCAATAAGGCGCCAGTCCTGCAAATCCAAAGACGCTGGTCACCGACCCGATGTTGATCATGCGCCCATAATTGTGCGCGATCATGCCGCGCGCAATGGCCTGGGCGACAAAAAAACTCCCGCGAAGATTCGTGTCGAGCACCAGGTTCCAATCGTCCCACGTAACTTCGAGTGCCGGCTTTCGCACGTTGCAGCCGGCATTATTCACCAGGATGTGAATCTGCCCGAACGCTGCCTCTGCTTCCTTCACCATGTGCTCGATGCTGGATTGGTTGCGCACATCAAGCTCGAGCGCGACGCTACGGCGCCCTAGACTTCGTATCTCCGTTTCAAATTCGTGAAGAGATTCACGGCGTCTGCTCGTCAACACCAGGTCCGCGCCTGCCTTCGCCAGCGCTCGCGCAAAGTATTGCCCCAACCCGCGGCTGGTTCCGGTCACAATCGCAACCTGGCCAGTCAGATCAAAAAGCGAATCAGTCATTGCGGTGGCCTCGCTTGGCAGGCGTCAGCGTGCTTCATCCATGGGGGACAGCACAATCTTCATCAGGTTCGGCTCCTGGGCGTGCAACCGATCAAACCAGCTTGGCCCGTCTTCAAGCGGCGCTACCGCCGTGATCATCGGTCGCACATGAATGCGCCCGCTTGAAATCAGTTCGATCGCTTGTGGATATTCGCCAGCCGAGGCATTGGTTCCCTGGATCTTGATCTGCCGCGACACGACTCTTTGTAGCGGCAGGACAACTTCCGGCTCGATGTTCCCGATCAGCGTAACCGTACCGCCTTTGCGAACACTGTCAATCGACTCCGCGACCGTCTTGGCGCGCCCCACAGCGTCAAACACCGCATCCGCGCCCACGCCGCCCGTTCGCGCCAGCACGGCTTTGGCAATCTCTTCGCCCGTCCCGCGCAGCGCTTCGTCCGCGCCCAGTAATTCGCCTAGTGTCAGTCGCGTCTCATCGATATCCGCAATCATCACGCGGCCCACGCCCGCCGCGCGCAACGCCTGCATGGTGAGCAGGCCGATCATCCCCGCGCCAACCACCAGCGCTGTATCGCCCTTCTTCACCTCGCTTACCTTCACCGCGTGAAGCGCCACGGAGGTGGCCTCCAGCATCGCTGCCTCGGGGAACGACATCTTGCTCGGCAAGCGATAGAGGATGCGCTCCGGCACCGCAATATATTCCGCGAAAGCGCCGTTCCTGCGATAATCACCGCACGATACGCCAATCACCTCGCGCCGATCGCAGAGATTCATCTCGCCGCGCCGGCAGTAGATGCAATTGCCGCAGAAAACCGTCGAGTCGAAAGTGACGCGGTCGCCAACTTTATACGCGCTCACGCCAGACCCGACAGCGACAATCACCCCGGCGGCTTCATGTCCCATGATCAGCGGGGGAATGCGGCGTCCTGAAAACCCATCGTAGCCGTGGATATCGCTGCCGCAAATGCCGCAGGCGGCCACGCGCACCAGCACCTCGAGTTCGCCCGGCTCCGGCCGCGGCGCATCGGCAATGGCAAGCTTCCCGTACTCTTCCAGCAGCAAGGATTTCATCGAAGGCTCTGGTCAACTTTCCGTCGCAGGCTGATGCAGAAATGGCGCTGCACCTTCACCGATTCTACCCGCTGGAGCAAATGTACGGCGCTCGTAGTTCTACCGCCGCATCCCTGGCATGTCAAACAATGACAGCCGCAAAAACACGTTGACCCTCCCCGCAGGGAGGGCCAACCTGCATCGAACGCTGTTTATGCGTTAATTCACGGTTACAGTGAACGTGTTGGATCCGGCGTGTGCGCCGGATCGCTGCCAGTTCCATTCACGGTGAACACATATTGGCCCGAGGCCGTGCCAGGATCGCTGGTTCCACCACCGCCACCGCGCTGCAGCTTGACCGCCGCCGCACGCCGCGAGACTGCCGAGCGTCAGCATCAGAACGAACCATCCCAAGCATCGCGCGCCAACTGCGCCGCCGTGCCGGAATTCCGAAGAATACCATCAGGGCGAGAACGGCGCCGAGCCCGCGACCGCCGCGCCCGGAAACGCCGGCCGCTTCAGTGCTGCGGTCGTCGCCGCCTTGTGTTACGGTAGCTATCCCGCTTCCGCTCACTCCGAATGCAGCGGTCGAAACCGTGCATTGCGGAGTGTCGGCCGCGGAGTTCGCTGGGCTCCCAGGCTTCGAGGAGCACACGAGCTAAGCGTCACGTTCGCCGAATAGTTGTTGGTTGTCGTCAAAGGTAATCGTTGAGGTTGCCGAACTGCCGCGGCTGACATTCGCGGGCGCTGGCTGCAAGGGCATAGGTGGATGCGCGACCGTAACACTTGAAGATCCCGTTGCCGTTGAGTAGTTGCTGTCTCCGCTGTAGCTGACGGTCAGGCTGTCCGTCCCTGCGCTGAGGCTGTTCGCAGGAATGGCGATCGTGGCGCTACCGGATGCAAGCGCCTGTGCTGAGGATGTGTACCCGCCGCCGGAAAGTGTCACAGTCCCGGTCGGCGCAGCGCCCGTGCCCGTCACCGTCGCAGTCACGTTAAGAGTCTGGCCTGTATTGATGCTGCCTGAAGCCGGTGCCACCGCCACCGTTGGCGTCAGTAAAGCAGCCTGCGTCACCGTCACAGAGGTCGTTCCGCTCGCCACGGCGTATGTGGCGTCGCCGCTATAGCTGGCTGTGACTGTGTCCGTGCCCACCGCGAGCGCACCCGCGGCAACCGAGAACGAGGCGCTTCCGCCGGAAAGACTCATACTCGACGAAGTGAAAGTCCCGCTCGTCAAAACCACGCTTCCAGTAGGCGTGGTGCTCGCGCCGGTCACCGTCACCGTAACGGTGGTTCCCTGCGCACTCGTGATGCTCGCCGGCGAAGCCGAAACAGCTACCGTGGCCGTAGCCGTCCCCGTAGTCGTTGTACTCCATCCATTCACGACGTTGGCAACATTGAGTGAGCCAAGACCTGTGGCCTCGTCGTATCCGGTTGCGCCCGCAAATCCGGAAAGTACTCCAATCGTGTCGCCACTTGTCGATACAGTGCAGTTCGGCGATCCCGAGGCGCATGGCATCGCAATTGTTCCGGTATCGATGTCGTTGAAGTAGCAACTGCTCGAGGAAGTCACCGTCTCGGCCGTGCAGCTCAAATAGGTTTGCTTTCCTGCAAGCACATAGAGCTGAGAATTCGGATTGCCCTGGGCTGATCCCGCCTTCTGATTGATCAGCGCCATCACGCCGGCCATCGCAGGACTCGAAGCCGAGGTGCCGCCGATCTCGCCGACCGAAGGCTCGACTGTGGTGGTTGGGGACGTAATACATGCGCCCCAGTCCGAAACACAAATAAGATATGCGCTACCCAGCAGCCCGTTTCCGGCAAAGAAGGAGACGTCCGGAATATCGCGCTTATTGTCACTTGGAATGCCCGTTACTCCTGCCTGCCAGGCCGGTTTCGCATATCCACCTGCACAGGTGGCGACGGCCGCGCCGTTGCTGCTGGTGCAATTGCTGCTTCCGCCGCTGCCGCCGACAGTGTCGACCGCCGAGGAAATGTCTACACCTGCAATCGCTTTGACGTTCACCCAATAGTTCGCCACGAGATTGCAAGCCGCCTCAGCATTCGTTGGGTTTGGCGCGCTCACGCCGTGATTATTGAGGTAGGTTGCAACGAACTGGAAATAAGACAACTCCAGCGGGTTCGTGCATGAGTCATTCCATGGCGTCTCGGGGACATATCCTTTTGCCGTGGAACCATTCGTTGCGCTATTCGTCACGTTCCAGTAAGGCGCCGCCGTGGTCCCCCAATTGAGATCTGTTCCTCCCACCGCGGTATTGAAAGCGGTCGATGCAATTCCGCTGACTGTCAGACCGTATTGCGCAGGATAAGGAGTGCCGGCGGAGTCCCCTCCCTGGTCGCACGAAGGCGATCCCGAGTCTCCTGTCGCCGTAAAGACCGCTATGCCTTGCGTGGAAGCACTTTGCCACAGGTTGTTATACGCGGTATTTCCGTTAGTCCCGAGAAACAGCTCGCATTGACCATAGCTGACGTTGATGATGGGCGCAGTCTTATTTGTAATGATGTACTGAGCTGAATCGAAGATTGCGTCGTTGGTATTGGTCTGCTGCGTCACAACCAGGTCGATCGTCGCCTTCTGCGCAACCGCGCCTGACCATTCCACATCCAGCGCATTCTCGATCTGGTCGTCCAGCGTGCAAAGTGCCGAAGGCGCAGTCGAGGCGCAGTAGCCGGGATCGACGGTGCCGGTCTCAAGGTTATGAATGGTATTGAAGGTCCCACCTGTGAGTCCGAACGTGCTTCGAAATGTTGCAACGTCCGTCGCTCTCACATCGCTTCTTCCTGCAATCGCAATCGTCTGTCCCGTTCCGTCGACGCCGCCGCTCCATAACGGAGCCACGTTGTATATGGTCGCGAAGTCGGACGGCGCAACGTCCTCGACCTGACATGAAGCCCCGCAACTGAATCCCATCTCCGGGTGGACCGCCTTCGCAACGCCGTTCGCATCTGGGAGCCGCTCCCACTTGCCCGTGTCGCGATTCAACATCGCCTTGCCGCCCAGCCGATGCAACGGCCGCGGAATAAAGTTATGCAACGCCTTCGGTCCCAGAACCACCGGGTCCAGCGCCATCGGAATCTGCGGTTCGCTCATGTTAGAGATGTGCGGTTTCCCGTTCACCAGCAGATCGTGAATCTCGGTGTGGAACGCCCCCTCCACCTGCGCCGCGCTGCCGCTGAATCGGATCGTCATGCGATCCTGCGAAACCTCGTCCACAGAAAGTCCATGGCTTCCCAGCCACGAAGACACAGTCGCAATATCGCCTAGCGCGGGACCAAACTTTTCGCCAACCTCCGCCGGCTGAAGCCAATGGTGGAAATTCGGCGAAGTCGGGTCGTATTGGCTCGCAACAAAGGTGTCGAATGCCTCCTGCTGCTCCGGGCTGCGGCGCAATACCAGCACCAGGCCTGACATCTGCATCGCGGAACTGACCCGACCGCGGTCGTTCTTCGCTGATCGCCGCCGGTGGCACATTGCCCCTCAGCGTTACCAGTTGATTTTCGTTCACTCGCTCAACAATCAGCGGTTTCGGCGCGGCGTTCTGCGCACTCGACAACGCTCCAGACAACATCACCAGGGCAAAGCAAGGAAGAGCCAACCTGTGCAGGGGAAGCATATTTTCCGACCGGGAACCTTTCTCGGGGTACTTGCCCGAAGAGGCGAAGCGTTTAAACACAAGACCGGAGCAAGATGCAAAGTGGGCCACACCTGCTCTAAATGACAACTGAACACACTGAATTGCTCGAATTGTACCGTTACCCTCACACGATGCAATATCACTAATGCCCGTGGACATGGTTACTTTTCTGGTATAGGGCTCACGGTGAGCCGCTTCCAATCGGAGGCTTAAGAGCTCTCGGCTGTAATGACTTGCGGCCAGCCATTGGCTTCGGGCTCCTGCACGTCCGCGTCATCTGGAAACACTGCCCTTTATGCTCTTTCGTTTCATCCCCGCGTCGTGCGATGTCGTAGAATGAGGCCGCTTCCGGAATACGCTTTCATAGGCCGGGAAGTATTCGGCCGCGGGGCATTCTCGGAAAATCCGAACACGTTCAGGGATGGATCGAGATGAAGCTTTTTACTCGCACCTGTGTTCTCTCCTTTGTTCTTCCGGCCGCTGTGGCAAGCTGTTTAGTGATGAGCAGTCACGCCCAGACGGTAACCGAAATCGGCGGTCAGAAGCTCGTCACCCTTACGCGCACCGCCGCCAGCAAAACACGGCCTGAGTTCACCAGCGTCACCGTCATGCCCGGGCGCGGCATGGAATTGCTCCAGATCACCGCCAATTTTCCCGGCCGCGGAAATGTCGACGTGCTCGCCTCTCCTGACCAGGCAGCCACTAAGAAAATGCTCGACGAAGATGACAACGCCAACGGCGATCTAGCCTATCGGCTCGGCTCAGTCTTCCTCGTGCCCTATCCCAATCGCATTCGCGGCAAGCTCTCGGCCGATGGCAAGACCCTCACCACCCAGTGGCAAGGCCACACCATCACGCTGCCGGCAAACAATATCGGCAAGAATCCCGGAGCCGAGCGTCACGCCATGCACGGTCTCATCCTGAAAGCCAAAACCGATGACGTAACCGAGAAGGCGATCCCCGGCGGCAAAGAAGTCACAGGGGTGATTCACGCCGGCGACTTCGGCGGCCACTGGCTCTCCAAGACCGACCTCGACTTCACCATCACCTTAACCGCCGATGCCGTAGACGCCGTTGTCGTGGCGAAGAACGTCGGCACTGATGCCGAGCCGATGGCGATTGGATGGCACCCCTACTTCAACATTCCCTCCGGCGACCGCACCCAGGCCCGCCTGCATGTTCCTGCTTCCATGCTGGCGACGGTCGACAACTACGACAACGTTTTTCCCACCGGCAAGCTCGTTCCCGTCAGCGGACAATATGATCTGCGCACCGAAGGCGGCAAAGCCCTCGACAAAAATTTCTACGACGATAACTGGAGCCACCTCGACTGGAAAAACGGGGTCGTCACCGTGACCCTGACCGATCCCGCCGCCAAATACGGCGTGAAGATCGAAGGCGTCTCGCCCCAGATCAAGACCATCCAGGCCTACGCTCCTCCGGCAAAGAACTTTGTCGCTGTCGAAGACCAGTTCAACTTCGCCGATCCTTTCAGCAAGGCATGGGGCTCCATGGATACCGGCATGGTCACCCTCAAACCCGGCCAGAGCACCAAGTGGCACGTCCGCATCAGAGTATTCGTGCCGTAACAGCTTCGCACTCCCTACGCCTCAGCGGCCCGGGTTTCCCCGAGATCCGGGCCTTTCAACTCGCGGACATCTCGCATTCGACCCCCAGATGCAGGAGAGTCTTCACCGCAGGAAGCGAAATGCCCGGCGAACGCGTCGTACAAGCAACTCTGGTTCCACAGACCGCTTCATCATTCCGTATGCACAGAGATCCAACATCGCCGGCCTCCGGTCAGCCACACGCCTCGACCGACCTCTCGGCGGAAGCCCCAGAGCTGATCGACTATCTTTTGTCAGAAGCGCTTACACTGAACGCATCTGACATCATCCTGGTCAACGGGTCGGCTCCGACGCTGCGCGTGAACGGTGCACTCAAATCAATTCCTGGCGGCGAGCTCACGCCCGAAGACATCTGGCATCTCTTGACGCCGTTGCTCACGCCGACCCGGCTCGAAGAGCTGAATCACCAAAAGTGTCTGGATTTCTGCTTTGAACGCGGATCGGCCGGAAGATTTCGCGCAAACTTCCACTTCCAGCGTGGCACCATCGCAGCCTCGATCCGTCTCCTTCCCCGGCAGATCCCAACGCTCGAATCGCTGCATCTCCCGCAATCGCTCTCCGCCCTCGCCGAGCGACGCCAGGGACTGATCCTCCTCACGGGAGCCACAGGTTGCGGCAAGACCTCCACCATGGCGGCCCTGATCAACGCCATCAACAGCAGTCGCCACGATCACATCATCACCATTGAGGATCCGATCGAGTTTCAGCAACCGAATCAGCACTCGCTCGTGGAACAGATCGAAGTAGGATCCGACACGCCCGGCTTTGCCCAGGCAGTCCGCGCCGTTCTCCGTCAGGATCCCGATGTCATCCTCATCGGCGAGATGCGCGACAGCGAAACAATGGCCGCCGCGTTGACCGCCGCCGAAACCGGACACCTCGTCCTCACTTCGCTGCATACGAACGACGCAGCCCAGACCGTCTCGCGCATCCTCGATATCTTCCCCTCCGGCTTTCAGTCCCAGATGCGGCGTCAGCTCTCACTCGCCCTGCTGGCCGTCATTCATCAGCGGCTCCTGCCCGCAATCAACGGAACCGATCGGTATCCCGCCGTTGAAATCCTCATGGCCACCAGTGCAATCCGCAATCTGATTCGTCGTGGAGACGACCATCAGCTCAGAGCCAACATTGAAACCGGCCGCTCCGAAGGCATGCAGACCATGGAACAGTCGCTGGCTGAACTCGTGCGCAATAACCGCATCTCCCGCGACACAGCCTACGCCCATACCACCCACCCCGAAGATCTCCGCCGCCACCTCAACGAGTAGGAACCGTACCCTCGCAGTTTGCAGAAACGACGTCGAAAATCATGGGACGGAGGGAGCGTGGGGCTTCAGCCCCGGCCATTTCCCAGCAACGTCTCTGACATCTGATCCCGGTAGTATCCTTGCCTCGATTCTGGAGAAGCAGATGAACCGCAGGGAATTTCTGAACCAAGCCATCGGGATAGCGGCATCCGCGGCGGTCGTTCGAAATGCAAACGCAATCGCGGCCCCCGCCAGACATCCCCGCGCCATCACCATGTGGGAGTTCTCGTGGATAGAACGCCGATGGCCCGGCGCCGGATATGAAGACTGGGACCGTGCTCTCGATGAATTGAAGGAACGCGGCTACAACGCCGTGCGCATCGATCCCTTCCCGCATCTGCTCGCCGCAGACCCGCACAAAACCTGGACGCTGTGGCCAGAATGGAATACACAGATGTGGGGTTCACCCGACGTGAACCGCATCGTGCTGGTGCCCGCCCTGTTTGAATTCATCGGCAAGTGCCGCGATCGCGGAATCAAGGTCGGCCTCTCCACCTGGTATCGCAAAGACGATGCCGATACCCGCATGACGATCACCGGCCCCGATGTCCTGGCCGCCAACTGGATCAAGACCCTCGACCTCATCGCGCAGGCTGGCCTCATCGACTCCATCCTCTACACCGATCTCTGCAACGAGTGGCCCGGCGAAGACTGGGCGCCCTTCATGAAGCCTTTGACATACGGCGACTGGGACAAGCCCGCATCGCTCGATTACATGCACAAGGCCATTGCGCTGGTTCGCGCGAAGTATCCCGCGATGCCGCTGTTTTTTTCAGTCGCATCGGGAAACATGCAGAGCTATCTCGATCATGACCTCGGCGACTTTGACCTGCTCGATCCCCACATATGGATGGTTCAGCAATACGGCGGCGAGTTCTACAAGCTGGCCGGATACGCATACGAACGCTTCGAGGCCAAAGGCTACACGAACCTCAGCCTCAAAGCCGAGGACGTGTATCGGGCCCGACCCGAGTACTGGCAGAAAGGGCTTGAGGACGCAATCGACGCATTCGCCGAAGTCTCACGCAAAATCAGGATGCCTCTCATCACCACCGAATGCTGGGCGATTGTCGACTACAAAGACTGGCCCCTTCTGAAGTGGGATTGGGTCAAGGACCTGTGCGCAATCGGCCCGCGCCGGGCCGCGGCCTCAGGCCGTTGGCTCGCGATCGCAACCAGCAACTTCTGTGGCCCCCAATTCGTGGGAATGTGGCGCGACGTAGCGTGGCACCAGCAGTTGACGCGAGCGATCAAGAGCGCGGAAATCGCGCCCGACCTTCGTCGCGGACGCCTGTATGAACGACTCCAGTCTTAATCCGTCGCCGAGTCGGTTATTGGGTCGGCGACGGAGTTAAGCAACAACGCTATCGGCCGAGCGCCGCCCGGATCTTCGCCAGGTGATGGTAACTGTGGCGCACCGCATGATCCTCCAGCATGAACTGGCAAGTAAGCGGAGCATCGCTGTTCAGCGATACCGGCGCAGCGCGATCCAGTTCTTCATCGCTGAGCGCGCGAATGGCCGCCGCAGCCGCCGCGCTGTTGCTTGCCAGCAGGGCTGAGCGCAGCTTCCTTGGTCACCCCGTCATTCGTTCGCCGTGATCGTGGTTCATTTTGTGCACTACATCCCACGTCACCCCGGTTACCGCATTGCCGGCCGCGAGCGCCTGCGCCAGTTGGATCTCGATCGGGTACACGCTCGCAACGTGGTGGACCACGACGCCGACCTTCCGGCCGTCCCTGGGAAGGCGCGTCTGCCATTCCGTCTCGGTGAGCGTGGATGCAAAGGAGGCCAGTGCCGCTGCGCCGGCCTCCAGACGTGCTGCGAGAGCTTCACTTCTTTTCTTCATTTGGCGACACTCCATCAACCATTGTTATCGTAAATCACAGCCTCAAACGGCTGACAGTCACCTTCAAAAAAGTGGCAGAAATTGACGTGCTGCCATGATTGACCGTGTTCTGCGACTTCGCCAGTTCCACAAGCTGGCTGTGCAGTTCCTCCACTTTCCCGTTCCTCTCGGCAGCCTCGTAAGCGTTCATCGTGGGACCATAGAAGCGCCGAAACAGTTCGATCACCTGTTCCGGCTTCTTGTTGGAAGCGACAAAGCGGAACGTGTCCCGGGTCATCGAGATTCTCTCCCGGGGAACTCCCGCCTGGCCAAAGCGCTCGACGATGTGCGTATCCACACCCCAGGTCATGGGGCTGATGAAGCCTTCCGGCGGCGGAGGCGTAAACGCCGAGCTGATCTTGAGCACCTGCGCCACGAAAGTTGGATCGTTCGGAATCCAGTTGCCCATCACGATGCGGCCGCCCGGCTTCGTCACCCGCACCATCTCCTTCGCCACGTCGAAGGGCCGGGGCGCGAACATCGCGCCGAACACCGACAGCGTCAGATCAAACGAATCGTCGGCGACGCCTTCCAGGTTGCTCGCATCTCCCTCTTGAAATTTCAGGTTCTTGAGACCCGCTTCAGCGGCTCGCCGGTTCCCGGCCTCCACCAGGTTGCGGGCAATGTCGATTCCGACGACTTCGGCTCCCATTCGGGCCAGCGGAACAGCCGTAGTGCCATCCCCGCAGCCCAGGTCCAGTGCCCGAAGCGGCGGCTTGACGCCCAGCGACTCCACAACCGCCTCTCCCGATTCGCGCATCATCGCGGCAATCTCGGTAAAGTCGCCCTTTTCCCACAACGCTTTGTTCGGATTCATAACGCTTCGCCGTCCAGTTGACTCAGTACATGTATGACCTCCGGTTGTGGCTCGCCGCTCAGGGGATGACGATTGCCCTGTAGACTGAGTGTGCACTGTTCTGGGACAACCATGCCCGAGCGTCGCTATAATTTGCTCGATCGGCTTCCCCAGTCGGATTCCGTTGCGCAGCGGCCAGAGAACTTTGCCGCACGTCCAGATGTCGCCCAGAGGTCCCAGAATGATGGATGCATTCTCCGAGATCCTGAGCGCGGTCAAGCTCAACGGCGCCATCTACTTCACCGCGGAGTTCTCTTCGCCTTGGGGTTTTTCCGCGCCGGCCTCCAATCGATTGGCAGCGACCCTCTCTCTCGGCGCCGCGCACCTGCTTATCTACCATCTCGTGCTGGAAGGCGGAGCCGTCGTCGAGTTGGAGGATGGTCTCTCGCTCGAACTCAAGCCAGGCGATGTTGTGATCTTTCCCCACGGAGATGCTCACCACATATTCAGCGGCAAGGACGCACCCGGCCGTACCCCAACTACGGCATCACCGCCAAAATCAAGGCGCGCGACCTCAGTCCCTTGCACGCCGGCGGAGGCGGCGAGATTGCGCGCTTCGTGTGCGGGTACATGACCTGCGATCCCTACCTTAGCCGGCCGATCCTCAGCGGATTGCCCCCCGTATTCAAAGTGAATCTCCGCACCGATCGCTCCGGCCAATGGCTTGAAAGCTCCATCATGCACCTCGTCGAAGAAGCGGCTTCTGCAGCGGGTCGGCAGCGAAGCCATGCTCGCCAAACTCTCTGAGGCCCTGTTCGTCGATACGCTGCGGCGCTACGTTGCCGCGTTGCCCGAGCAGCAGATGGGCTGGCTCGCGGGAGCGCGCGATCCCATCGTGGGCAAGAGCCTGGGATTGATGCATAGTCGCATCGCCCACCCGTGGACCATCGCCGATCTCGCCGACGAGGTCGGCATCTCTCGATCCGCTCTTGTCGAGCGCTTCACCCGCTTCGTCTCCGAGCCGCCCATGGCGTATCTCACCCGTTGGCGTCTTCAACTGGCCGCGCGGTCGCTCGAGAAGACTTCCCGCGGCGTTGCGGAGATCGCCTCCGACGTGGGATATGAATCGGAAGCAGCCTTCAATCGAGCCTTCAAGCGTGAGTTCGGCCGCCCTCCCGGCCGATACCGCGGCGAGCACAGAACTCTAGCCGCCCAAAGCTCCGCCGCAATCTAATCGCGCGATTCCCGCCTCAAACAGCTTGCAAGGGGGAACGAGGCGCACGCTCTTATCTCCCTCCGGATTGCCCGTCGCAACCCGAGGCACGGTTTCTCGTCCCAGAGGGACGATTCGATAATAGCCC
This sequence comes from uncultured Acidobacteriaceae bacterium, assembly GCA_963769345.1. Lineage (GTDB taxonomy): Bacteria > Acidobacteriota > Terriglobia > Terriglobales > Acidobacteriaceae > Telmatobacter. Next base: position 1,559,481 of record CAVYLL010000008.1, on the reverse strand, counting down.
ATGGGTGAAACCCGGGGGGCCCGCACCAACCTAAACCCGCGCCCCGGATGGGCGCGACGACCGGTCAGAGTTATCTCCTCATAGCCTTTGATCCACTCACTATCGCAAAAACGCTGTGATGTTGAGCGCAAAGAAGCGAAGTCGAAACATCTGCAGTTGCTCTTCGCGATCTTGCCTGCTACGAAAATGCCTGTTTCCGAGTGGCGGTGACACGCTCACAACCTCGACGATTCTGCACCCTCTAGCCCGAGGAATTATGCATCATCCGGTTCAGGGAGTTTTCCGAAGTCTTGGGGACGATTTGAGACGTATGCGAACAGCAACTTTGTAAGGTCGTGGGGATACTGAAAAAACTCGGTATCCAATGCATTAAGCTTCTCTTCAACATCGTCGGAAAACTCAGATGCGGCCGAGCTAATTGCTTCCGGGTCAGAGGGTAGGCCATTTGGAAAGGCCGTGGCGATCGCACGTCTACATATATCCGCGGTTTTCGGAGCGCCAATCGTCTCAAGGGCTTCCACCACGAATCTCGCTGTCTCGCTGCTGAGATTCTGAAAGAACTGTGAAAAACCGCCATTGTTTACCTCTGATTCAACCGCCCAAATCGAAGAGAACACCTTCTGCGGAACAGACTGAGCATCGAAGTCCTCCTTGCCGAACATCGTTTTGTCAGACTCCGAGAGTGCAATGAGGATTCCGTTCTTATCCATGTACAGGGACTCCAATATCTACATGTCGTAGCACCAGCATGCTAAACGCACGAAAGCCGTTTCTGCCGTTCCGCCCGGATTGTGGACAAATCGGCTCCATGCAGTTCTTCGCCTCAATCAATCTCCCAGCCTGCTCAACTTCACTGCCCGTCCCGTCCTCGCCGACTCGCGCGCCGCATCCAGAATCTGCATCACAATCACGTTCGTATCCAGCGCCGTCAGATCGCCCTTGGGCACAATCTCGCCGCGAAGCACCGCCGAGAGATACGCAAGCGAATCACGCTCGCGGGCAGGCAACGTCGGAGCCGTCGACATCCGCTCCTCTGAATCATGCTCGTGCCGAATCCGAATCTGGTCGGAAGCAACCGTGATCGCATATCCCGTTGCGCCATAGACCTCCATGTCCTTGCGCCCGAAAGGCCAGTTCCACGATCCCATGATCACGGCCTGCGCATGCGGATACTGAAGAACAATTGTGGAGTCGTCATCGACCTTCGGATAAATCTGCGGCTTGTCATGATTCACCACAGCCGTAACCGTCAGCGGCGTCTCGCCGTGCATCAGCCACGTCGTCAAGTCCGCGCCATAGCAGCCAAAGTCGTAGAGCGCCCCTGCGCCATTCTGTGCGGGATCGGTAAGCCAATTCAGAAATTCCGGCGGTACGTTGATCTCCTTCGGCCCCTGGTGTCCGTCATGAACAACCACGCGCCGTATCTCGCCGATGCGGCCCTCGCGGACTTCATCGTAAGCTGCCCTGTTGCTCGAATACCAGGTCGTCTCGTAGTTCACCAGTACCTGGATTTTGTGTTCGCGCGCGACGTTTCGAATCGCCAGCGCGTCATCCAGCGAAATGGTGAGCGGCTTCTCCACCATCACGGACACACCGTACTGCGCGGCAATCTCGATCGCAGGCCGGTGCTGGACGATCGACGTATACACCAGTACCGCCTGCGGACGAGTCCGCTCGATCATGTTGGCCTCGCTCTTGTAGAAGAGCGTGTCCGCCAGCCCGTACTTCTTCCCGTACTTCTGCCACAGCGTCGTGTCAGCGTCCGCAATGCCGACGAGCTGAACATCGCCGTGCTTCGGAAGCTGGCTCAGAAACCCTTCTACATGGCCATGTTCAAGACCCACGATTGCCACCTTCAGCGGTTGCGATCCCTCGGCCGAGGCACCCAGGGGTGCGGCCACGAACAACACCATCATGAACGTTGAGGCGAACAGACGAAAACGGCGAGAAGTTAGAGTGCACATCGAAATCAGATTCCCCCTGCGGCCCTGATTCTACCGGCCCCGCCCCATGGCATCTGAACGGCACCGACATTCGGGCCCGGCGAGAGTTTGGCCAACGCATGGGCCGCTATCTGTAAACCGGCAGACGCCAAAACCCGTCAATCCCGGCATGAGGACAGCGCCTATTCATTTTCGGTGCCCTTGCTGCGGCTATCGAACTCTCGATGCACCCAGCACACTCGCCCTGTGCCCGGTCTGCTGGTGGGAGGACGATGGACAGGAAGACGCCGACGCCTCCGATGTCCGAAACACCGTAAACGGCGAATTGAGCCTCAATGAAGCCCGAATGCACTATTCCCAGTGCGGCGCCTCTCACCCCCGCTTTTTGCCTTACGTGCGAAAACCAGAGGTGTCTGAGCAGTAACGTACCTTCTACGGTGCAAAAGGCAACCCGCCTGACCCAGCCGGTTTGACCGCCCCCGCAAACCCTCTTACCATGAAATGAGGCAATCCCTCGCCACACGAAGCTGTTACCCCCAACCGGCGACAGCCCGCTGTAGCACGCAAGAATTGGCGCCTGTCGCGCCCGGAAGGTAAAACGTTGAGCACCACTGACACTCTCGAAACCAATCCCACCTCGGGCGCACCCGAGGAGTCTCACAGCCACGAAGGCCACGATCACGACCACACCCACGAGCATCAACACGGGCCGGTGCTCAATCCGGAATGCACGCGCGAGCTGGTGCTTGACGTCCCCGCCGACGAAGTATCGAGGGCTTTCCGGAACGTGACCCGCAACTATCAGAAATACGCGAAGCTTCCGGGCTTCCGCCCCGGCAAGGTGCCTGAGGCAGTCGTCCGCCGCCGTTTTGCCACCGAGATCCGCAAAGAGGTTATCGACGGCCTCCTTCCGGAGCGTTTCAGCAACGGCGTACGCGAACTCGGCATCCGCCCCGTAGGCCAGCCGCAGGTTACCGAGCTTGCAGTCGAAGAAGGCCAGCCGCTGCATGTAAAGGCTGTCTTCGAATACCTGCCTGACTTCTCCATCGAGGGCTACGAGCAGGTTACCGTCGACAAGCCCTCCGTCGCGGTGACCGACGAAGAGTTCGACCGTGAGTTGACGCAGCTGCGCGATTCGCGTGCCGTGATTGAGCCCGTGGAAGAAGACCGCGCCATCGTGGATGGCGACTGGGCCGAGATCTCCTATAACGGCAGGGTTGCGGACGACGCCGAAGCCGCCCCGATCACCGGCCAGGACTCTCTGGTCGAGGTTGGCGGCAAGGATACGGTTGAGGCGTTCACGCATGTGCTGCGTGGCGCCAAGCCCGGCCAGGAACTGCAGGCCGAAGTCATCTATCCCGCCGACTATCCCGAAGCCAACCTGCGAGGCAAGACGGTCGCCTACGATGTGACCGTCAAGGCGATCAAAAAACGGACACTTCCCGAGCTCACCGACGAGTTCGCAAAAGAGTTGGGAAATTACGAAAGTTTGGACGATCTGAAGTCCCGTGTCCGCGAACACATGGCCAACCGCAAGCGCCGCAGCATTGAAGCCGAGACCAAGGACCGGCTTTTTGCCGCCCTGGTCGAGAAATTTCAATTCCCCGTCCCGGAAAGCCTTGTACAAGACCAGATTGACACACGCCTCGAGCGGGGATTGCGCGCCCTTGCTGCCCAGGGCATGAACCCGGAGCAGATGCGCAACCTCGATTTCGCCCGGCTGCGCGTTGCCCAGCGCGACTCCGCCGTCGCGGAGGTCAAGGCCAACCTCCTGTTGGACCGAATTGCTGATAAAGAAGGTGTTACGGTCGGCGATGAGGAACTTGACAATGAATTACAACTGGCCGCACTTCAGTCACGCGAACCGTACGAAACCCTCCGCCAGCGTTTGACTGACGACGGTGGGCTAGCTAGAATCCGTGAGCAATTGAAGAGGGAAAAAACCGCAAGTCTAATGTACGAAAGACTGCCTGCGTAGTTGCTGAGTTGGCGAAACCGCCGCGCGGAAAGGGACTTGCATCACCCCGGACCGCGCGGCCATCAAATGGACGGGGAGTATCATACCCCCGCGAGGGACAAGACTCGAATGGCATTAGTTCCCATGGTGGTTGAGCAGACGAGTCGAGGCGAGCGCGCCTACGACATTTATTCCCGTCTGCTTCGCGATAACATCATTTTCCTCGGCACACCGATCGACGATCAGGTGGCCAATCTGATCGTTGCTCAAATGCTGTTTCTTTCTGGCGAAGACCCTGAAAAGGACGTTCAGCTCTACATCAATTCCCCGGGTGGCTCCATTACCGCCGGGTTGGCAATTTACGACACGATGCAGTTCATACGGAACAATGTGGTGACATACTGCATAGGTCAGGCAGCCAGCATGGGTGCCTTCCTGTTGCTTGCCGGGACGAAAGGCAAGCGGTTTGCGCTGCCCAACTCGCGCATCCTGATCCATCAACCTTCGATGGGCGGACTAAGCGGTCAGGCAACGGACATCGATATTCACGCTCGCGAAATTCTGCGCATTCGCGAAATTACGAACACCCTGATGGCCAAGCACACGGGCCAGCCGCTCGACCGCATTGAACGCGACGTAGAACGTGACTTCATCATGAACTCGGCGCAAGCCAAGGATTACGGAATCATCGACGAGATTATCGACCGGCCGCGCACATAGCGGCCGCAAACTCAGTAAGCCATACCGAGAAGGCCAGTCCAAAGGGAGCAGAAAAATGAAAACGCGCACGGGACCTGAAGAAGCGCTGCGGTGCTCGTTCTGCCACAAATCGCAGGACGCTGTAGCGAAGTTGATCTCGTCGCCCAGCGACTATCCACGGGCATACATATGCGATGAGTGTGTCGCTGTCTGCAACTCCATCCTTGAGGACGACCGTGGAGATTCCACGCATCCCGCTACAGCCGCCGGCCACCTGCCCAAGCCGCAGGAGGTCAAAAGCTTCCTCGACGACTACGTAATCGGGCAGGATCAGACCAAGAAGAAGCTCGCCGTTGCGGTTTACAACCACTACAAGCGCGTGCAGATGAACCGCATGCGCAACAACGAAGTCGAGCTGGCGAAATCCAATATCCTGCTCATCGGACCCACCGGTTCCGGCAAGACACTACTGGCCCACACCCTGGCAAAGATGCTAGACGTGCCCTTCGCAATTGTGGATGCAACCACGCTCACTGAAGCTGGCTACGTTGGCGAAGACGTTGAGAACATCATCCTCAAGCTCCTGCAGGCAGCCGACGGCGATGTAACCCGCGCCCAGCAGGGCATCATCTACATCGACGAAATCGACAAGATCGGTCGCAAGGACGAGAACCCATCGATCACCCGCGATGTCTCCGGTGAGGGCGTCCAGCAGGCCTTGCTCAAGATTCTCGAAGGCACGGTTGCAAACGTTCCACCGCAAGGTGGCCGCAAGCATCCGCACCAGGAATTTACTGCCGTCGACACTACCAACATCCTGTTCATCTGCGGCGGCGCCTTTGTCGGCCTTGAGCGCGTAGTTGGCCGGCGCGTCGGCAAGAAGGCCCTCGGATTTAAATCAGTGGATGCCGAAGCCGACGCAGCCACCTCTCGTTCGCATCGCGACACCGAGTTGCTGCGCAAGACCGAGCCGCAAGACCTCATCAAGTACGGATTGATTCCTGAGTTTGTCGGACGCCTGCCTGTCATGGGCATTCTCGATGAGCTCGACGAAGCCGCTCTCGTTGAAATCCTCACCAAGCCGCGCAACGCAATCGTGAAACAGTATCAGCGCCTGCTCGAATACGAGAATGTTCGCCTCCACTTTACGCAGGAAGCGATTGGTGGCATCGCACGCGAAGCGCTGGCACGCAAAGTGGGTGCGCGCGGTCTGCGCATGATTCTCGAAGAGCTGATGCTCGACCTGATGTATCACCTGCCCAGCAACAAGAAGGTGCGCGATCTCGAAATCACCAAGGACATGGTGGAACGCCGCGACCTGTCGCTATGCCTGCTTGAAAAAGCCGGGTAAGCAATCCGCAGTGCTCCATTCCCACGGCCCCTCCCAACGGAGGGGCTGTTTCTTTGCGATCGGCTGACTCGGGCATTTCTTTTCCGAATTTGCCTTCACGGTCTTCTGGCACTATCCTCATCCGCATGCGCTCGCGGCATCTCACAGTGCTTCTCGCTCTGCTGATCGTCATCGCATACGCCGCCCGGGCGCAGTCCACCCCCTCATTCGAAGTCGCCTCAGTCCGGCCCAGCCAACACGAAGTCGGCCCGGACTACAACAACCAGATAACTTACTCGCCCACTGGACTCACGGGGAAAAACGTCACGTTGAAACGTCTCATCGCTGAGGCGTGGCACTGCCAGATGAATCAGGTACTCGGGCCGCCGTGGCTCGACCAGAACGAATACGATATCGTGGCTCGTGCGCCTGAAGGCTCCAGCAAAGAACAGATCTCCCTTATGCTTCGCAGCCTTCTCTCGGATCGCTTCCACCTGAAGGAGCATAGTGACACCCGCCAGATGCGCGTATACGAATTAGCAATTGCCCAGGGCGGCCCTAGAATCCATCAGGTTCAGCCCGAAGCCGCAGCGATCTCAGGATCTGGCTTTCACTTCCGCGGCGACATGCGCGAATTTGCCGATCTTCTGGCAGTCCAATTCTCTATCCCGGCAGCAGACAATCCGAGTGTGCCTGCGAGGGCCGGAGGCTCGCCAATCCCCGTCCTGGACAAGACCGGGATGCAAGGCATCTACGACTTCAGCGTGGATCTTCGGCCTGAGTTGGGTACTGACACATTTACTGCGTGGAAGAGAGCTCTCGAGGGCCAGTTGGGTTTGAAAATCGAAAGCAGAAAAGGTGATGTCGCCGTCGTGGTAGTCGATGACGCCGCAAAGATCCCAACGGTAAACTAGGAGTGAGCAGATATTTCAAGCATTCCGGGTCGCCTGATTTCTCTTCACAATCCGTTTTCGTATACTCAAAGGTCACGTCACCGCAGCGGACGTGACCGTTGAATCTTTAGGCATTCGTTTTCCCTGCTCCTGCCATTTCCGCTGTACAATCCCAACAAGACCCGCCAGATACTAGAGTCCTGAGTGCTGGTCGCGCGTCTAAGACCCATGGTGCTTTTATGACTGTTTCGAAAGAAAAGAGCGAGCCGCGCAAACTTCCCATGATGCCCATCCGGGACATGGTGATCTTCCCCTACATGATGACGCCCTTTGTCGTCGGCCGCCTCTCCAGCGTGCGCGCGCTTGAAGAAGCACTCAATGGCGATCGCAAGATCTTTCTCGCCACGCAGCACGACGCTTCGATCGACGAGCCAAAGGCCAAGGAGATTTTTCAGGTCGGCTCGATTTGCAATATCGTGCAAAGCGTGAAGATGCCCGACGGCAACATCAAGGTGCTGGTCGAAGGCGTCGAGCGTGCGAAGTCGATCGAGGTAAACGATCGCGACGGCTTCTTCGTCGCCACCGTGCGCACCGGCAAAACCGATTTCGAAATGACACCCGCGGTTGAGCAACTGATGCAGCGCGTCACGTCGCTATTCGAGCAGTACGTAAAGCTGCAGCAGTCCCTGAATTATGAAACCATCATCGCCGCGGTGCGGATGGACGAGCCCGCAAAGCTCTCCGACACCATTGCTGCGAATTTGCAGTTGGGCATCGAGGAAAAGCAGGAACTGCTCGGCATCTTCGATCCGGCGGCGCGTCTCACCCGCATCGCTGACGTACTCGATATTGAAATCGAAAAGCTCGACCTCGATCGCAACATCCAATCCCGCGTGAAGCGGCAGATGGAGCGCGCCCAGAAAGAGTACTACCTCAACGAGAAAATCAAAGCCATTCAGAAGGAACTCGGCCGCGGCGAGAAGAGTGAGTTCGACGAACTGCGCAAGAAGATTGAAGCCGCCGGCATGCCGAAAGACGTTCTCGAAAAGGCGGTTCAGGAGCTCAAGAAGCTCGAAGCCATGCCGCCGATGTCGGCCGAGTCAACCGTGAGCCGCAACTACATCGACTGGCTGCTCGCCGTCCCGTGGAAGAAAAAGTCCAAAGAAACACGCTCCATCGACTTCGCCGAGAAGGTCCTGAACGAAGACCACTACGGACTCGAGAAGATCAAGGAACGCATTCTCGAATTCCTCGCAGTCCGCCAACTCGTCAAAAATCCGAAAGGCTCGATCCTCTGCTTCGTCGGACCTCCGGGCGTAGGCAAGACCTCCCTGGGCATGTCGATTGCCAAGGCCACCGGTCGCAAATTTGTTCGCCTGTCTCTGGGCGGCGTTCGCGATGAGGCCGAGATTCGCGGTCATCGTCGCACCTACATTGGCGCACTCCCCGGCCAGATCATCCAGCACATGAAGCGCGCCGGCACGAAGAACCCCGTCTTCCTGCTCGACGAAGTCGACAAGATGGCCTCCGACTTCCGTGGCGACCCGGCGTCGGCCCTTCTTGAAGTTCTCGATCCCGAACAGAACACCACCTTCCAGGATCACTACCTCGACGTTGACTACGATCTCTCCCAGGTGCTGTTTGTAGCAACTGCAAACGTGTTGCACACAGTCCCCGCTCCGCTTCAGGACCGCATGGAAGTGCTGCGCCTGCAGGGCTACACCGAGCAGGAAAAACTCGAGATTGCCAAGCAATACCTGGTGAAGAAACAGCGCGAGCAAACCGGCCTCAGCGACAAGAATGTTTCCTTCACCGACGATGCCATCCTCGAAATCATTCGCAACTACACGCGCGAAGCGGGCGTTCGCAACCTGGAACGCGAGATCGGCAACGTCTGCCGCAAGGTTGCGCGACGCGTCGTGAAGAAGGGCGTGAAGCACAAGGAAGAAGTCACTGGCGCGAGCATCAGCGAGTTCCTCGGCGTGGCGCGCTTCCGCGACTCAGAAGTGCACGAGAAGAGCGAAGTCGGCCTCGTAACCGGCCTTGCGTGGACCGAGGTGGGAGGCAGCATCCTCACCACAGAAGTCACGGTCCTCGACGGCAAAGGCAAGCTCACCATCACCGGCCAGCTCGGCGACGTCATGCAGGAGTCAGCTCAGGCGGCACTCGCTTACATTCGCGGTCGTGCGCAGGCCCTGGGACTTAGCCGTGAGTTCTATCGCAACGTTGACCTGCACTTGCATGTTCCCGAAGGCGCTATACCCAAGGACGGCCCGTCGGCCGGCATCACCATGGCGACGGCCCTTGCAAGTGCGCTGGCAAAAATCCCGGTGCGGCGCGATATCGCGATGACCGGCGAAATCACGCTGCGTGGTAAGGTCCTTCCGATCGGCGGGTTGAAAGAGAAACTTCTAGCTGCGCTGCGCGCGGGAATCTTCCAGGTCATCCTGCCCAAGGCCAACGAGAAAGACGTTGCCGAATTGCCCGACAACATCAAGAACTCCATGAAGCTTCACTTCGTCGATACGATGGATGAGGTGCTGGCGCTGGCGCTTGAAAGCCCCTTGCCTGCTCCCGTTCCTGAAGCAGCCGAAGTGCTGACCGCGGTCCCGCCGGCCTCAGATGTCGTGACAGGTCAGGTCTCCCGGCAATAAAACTTTCGCGATTCGCAACAGAAAGAGGGAGGGCACAAAGCCTTCCCTTTTTCCGTTAGACCCTGACTGCCACTACTTGCTCTGTATGTCCTCGAAGGCATGCGCCCAGGCGTTCATCACATCGTCGAAATTGAATCCCGACTCGACCTTGCAATTTGAAAAGGTGTCGCCCTTCTTCTCGCACTGCGCAACCCGCTCGCCCTTTTCGTTGTAGAGCGTGAGACCATTGGGACCCTTGGGAATTTTCACTAGCGCTGGCTGCGTGACAGGCGGCTCCGCAAAGTTCATGTTGTGGACCAACTGCCCATTGGCAGATGCAACGAATAGCCAGATGGCAACAAGTGTATGCACGGGTAACTCCGGAAAAGCCCTATGAGAGGTGAGAAAAGTATAGGGCAGTCACTACGTGGGAACGCGATGAATTGTGTGGTCATTCGTCACACAACTTTGATGTTTGCGAGTATAAGCCGGTTCCATGAAAGTTCACGAGCGTGCGGCAGAATAGCCTCGATCTTGTATCCTCAAGAAAATGCGAGGCTCGCACATTTGGGAGTCATGAGATTGAGATTTGAATGCCTTTGATGCGCTACAGCACACAATTCCTGCTCTCGGCACTGGATGAGGCGCAATTCCCCGCTCCGACAGTGGCGGAGATCGCATTTCTGGGGCGATCGAATGTGGGCAAATCGAGCCTGCTCAATGCACTCGTGGGCGAGAAGGCTGCCAAAGTTTCGCAGACGCCGGGGCGTACGCGCGCCATCAACTTCTTTGCATTGCTTGACCCGCGCCAGCAGAGCAAGCTCATCTTCGCCGACCTTCCCGGCTACGGCTACGCCAAAATCTCGAAGTCGATTTCAGCCGAATGGCCAAAGTTCATTGACCCATATCTCGCTGAGCGCGAAACGCTGAAGCTGTGCGTCTGCCTCGTCGACTCCAACGTCCCTCCACAGCCGAACGACGGAAAGCTCATCGATTGGCTGCGGCATGTTGACCGGAATTTTCTCGTAGTTGCGACAAAGATAGATCGGCTGAGCGGCAATGCGCGCACACGCAATCTGCTCTCTATCCGAAACGCATTCGATCTCGATGAAGTGCTGCCCGTATCGGCAAAAACCGGCGCTGGTGTGAAAGAACTCTGGAATCGCATTGAGTCCGCAGGTTACGAACAGCCGGTCTAGGCAGTAACCGGCATAAATCGAAATACTTCAGTCTCGCCGCCGATCGCCAAGCCTGCCGACACCTCTGTTCCGATTTCGCCGTCTTTCACGTGCGCCTCAAACCGGCTGATGATCTGCCTTGCCGAATCCCGTTCGCAATAGAGTACGCGCCGAGCCTGTGCGCTGCGCCCGCAATAAAGCGGCGACAAGCGAATCCAGCGCTGTGCCCCGTGATCTGCAGAAAGGCAATCCATCGCAATCGCATCGAGTTTCGGCATCCAGCGCGCGGCAGCCTGTGCCGCCTGCCACGTCACGAACGCCAGGTCCGCATCCGGCGCAGTGAGCTCAACTTTACGGCTCCCCAATCCGAATCCTGATCCGAACCCTGCACCGAACTCCGGCACATCACGCCGCTCGCCGGCCGATCCCTCAAACAAAAGGTCGGGCAACACGCCGCGTTCAATCATTTCGAGCTCAACACGCAGCGGGCGCCGCACCCACACAAACTGCCACCGTCGCGCGCTTGCGAACTTCGTTTTTGAGAATGCGGAGAGCCTCGTCCAGCGACGTAACAACAAAATCGACCACGCCCTCGCGAATGACGAGCTTCTGCGCCGTCAACTCCGCAGTTGCCGCCAGCGTCGCACAGCCTGAAACATTTCCGGCAATCACCATGGCACGGCCATGCGGATCCAATTCGCCCGCGTACAGAAGTTTGCCGCCGAGCGTTGGCTCCCTCTCCTGATCGCCGATACTCGCACCTGCCACGTCGCGGATCAGGGCGCAGTAGAGGCCACAAGCCTCAAGCTGCAACCGGTCTGAAGTTGCAGAAGTGGGATCAAAAGCCAAAAGGGGTCTCCACATGCCGCCAGTTCGGCGCGAACTGCCCGGGTCAGTCCTTAATCTGTTCCATCATGTTCTTTTCGCGCACAAACAGGATCAGTTCACCGGGTATGGCCGTGGTTTTGAACTTTTCGTTGACCTTGGGCTTAGCGCATCCATTTTCAGTGACCGTTCCCTTTGCCATGATCTGCGGCACAAGATACCAGACATCGCCAAAGGCGTTCTTCGCCTTGTCGCAGTTGACGTAGAGGTCCATGGAGTTGTTGTACGCAAGGTGAAGCGCCACTTCATGTGCGTCGGCTGGAATGGTCAGTTCGGCGGAGCCGTCTTCATTGGCCTTCACCCAGTCAGGATGCAGCATGGTCAGGTGGTCTACGCGCACCTGGAAGCCTGTCGGCACGAGAGGCTTCAGGGTCTTTCCATCGAATACCTTGATACTGATCGTTTTGGTCAGTTCCTGGGCGTGAAGCCCTGCACCCAGCGTGACCAGGCACATCAGAAGTAAAGTCCCAATCGTTCTTCGAGCCATTCTTTCCCTTCTCGCGATTACCACGCAGAGTACGGCTGCCCGTCAGATCCTGTCTCTTGCGCCCCTGAGTGCACATCGTCGATTCCTGGATCGGTTTGATCCAGTGAGTGCAAAGAGTCACTCACGCCGGTGACCCAGGTTTCGCGCGATTTCGTCATCGGATCTTCAGGGATGACCTTGAGGTACCCCTCCTGCACCAGGTCATCGAGCGATTGTGGCGCTTTCTGCTTATCCATGGTGTAGGAGTCAATTGCAGTACGCATGACGCGCAAGTCTTCCTTGAGCACAGCTTCCTGCGCAGACTTGATGGCAGCTTTGAAGCTCGGAATGGCGAGCGTCGTCAGGATGCCGATAATCATCATGACGATCATCAGCTCCATCAGCGTGAAGCCCGCTTCCTGTTTTTGTCTGCTGCGCATCTGTACTTCTATTCTCCTACACCCATCGTGTCTCGTTCGCGGCTTATCGGCGCCGCGTCTGTTACCCCAGGAGCTACCGCTCCGGAGGCGCTCTATACGTTGGCCCGCACAAATCGAGTCGAAAGAAGGATAAGCTTACCAATCCGAATACTTTGTGCCGTCCAACGCCGTACCCGTCGACTTCGAATACACATCGAAGACACTCTGCCCGCCATACGAATCCGACTTCGGATCATCCTGCATGGAGTGCATCCCCCACTCGGCCTTGCCCGTCATCGGATCGACAGGAATGCGGCGAAGGAACTTCACCTTCTTGCCTTGAATATCCACGCCGTTCACCAGGGTCTCAAGATCCGGCGGATAGTTCTGGCTGTCTACCTTGGTCTGGATCGCGCCTTTGTCGGCAGCGTCCTTGTAGTGATCGATGGCATCGCGCACCTCCCACAAGTCGCGCCGCAGTTCGCGCTCATTATCTCGCTTGACCTTGAAGCGGGCAATGGGGATAGCCGCCGACGCCAGAATCGACAGGATCGCCACGGTCACGATCAACTCAACCAGCGTCAGGCCGCGCTCCGAATGTCTCGGGATTGGCCGCTTCCGGCTTGGCCGCTTAGCCGTCATCTGTTCGATGCTCCTACTGCACAACGATCGTGGTTTGCGAGGTTTGTGCCTGCAATGGCTTGCCCGCGCTGCTCATTGCGCCGGCGCGCGTAATGCTGATGTCGCTCTGACCCTTTGCCGCCGCCTGAAATGTAAGGACGCAGACCACCCCGGCCCCGCTCACGCCCGGTGCTCCCGGTGGCCGCGAAACATTCAAGGTGAGGTTGCCAGGCCCGTCGTCGCGATGCGCCATCGATACAATCTGCCCGTCCCGATTCAACAAGTCGCCATCACCCACATTTACCAGGGTTATCTTCGACGGATCGTATTGAATCTGCAAAGGCACTGACGAGACATCCGCACCGCCTGTCAAAACCACTGGAACCTGGAACGTGGTTCCGCTGATTACAGTTCCGGGTGAATTCAACATCAGGTTAACCTTGCCACTGGAGGGCTGGGAACCAGGTGCGCCCGGCGGCGGGCTGGCTTCGGCCGCGGCACGGTTGACTTCGGCAGCTGCCCCGCCCGCATTGGCGGCCGCACGCATTTGTGCCAGTGCCGCGGGCGCGGCGGCCTCAGCACTGGTCGCCCCTGGTACCGTCCCGATAGTCGAACGATTCGCCGATGGTGGCGCTGCGACAGGCGACAGGGCTGCGGCGCCTCCGCCATCGGAGACGTGACGCAATTCAACCGAATTCGTGCCCGGGCCTGTATCGATCGAGCGCAAATTCGCCGCGGTAAGCTCTTGTGACCGAACCACATGTGGCACCACAAGGAAGACAATCTCGTCGTCCTGCTTGACCTTGTCCCGCGATCCGAAAAGATACCGCAGGATCGGAATTGAACTCAGCCCCGGAACGCCACTCCAGTTGTCCTGGATCTGTTGCTCCTGAATGCCGCCAAGAATATTGGCTTCGCCCTCACGCAGCCGGATAGTCTGCTCGGCGACGCGCTGGCTGATGATCGGCTCCGTGACGCCGCTGATGGTCACTGACCCGCTCTGCGCAGTCACTTCGATCTTGATCTTGAGTGTGACGTCGCGGTCAAAATGAACTGTCGGCGTGACGTCGATGTTGACGCCCACGTCCTGATATTGGAACTGCGTGTTCACCAGCGAGCTGACCAGTGCGGTTGCCGCACCGGTCTGGTAAGAACCGGTTGCAATTGGTATGCGCGAGCCGATCTTCAAACTCGCCTTCTGCTGGTCGGCGGCGCGAATGCGGGGGTTCTGCAGGATCCTGGTGTTGTTGTCAGTCAGCAACAGGTTGGCCGTAGCGGCTCCCACTGTAACTACAAAGTCATTCGAATTGAGGTGCGCAAGGTTGTTGAGCGTCAGATTGTTGGTCGGAGTGCTCGGCGTACAATTCGTGCTGCCTGTAGGACAGGTGGGGGTGGTAGCCACATTGGGCCCCACCAACTGAACACTCGCACTGCTCGGCCACGTGATACCGAGATTCCTCTCCCAGTTCTTGCTGACCTCAAGCACGGCAATGTCGACGACAACTTCGGGCCGCGCCTTGTCCAGATCGTTGACGAGTTTCTGCGCAAGCAGCAACTCATCGGGCGTCGCCCTCATCACGATCGCATTCTGACTGGCCACGCCGTAGACCTTTGCATTCGGCATCACGTTGCGCAGAGCAGTCTGTACGTCCTGCATATCGTTCTGTTGCCAGGCATTCGAGAGGTAGAACGTCTGCACTGCCTGCTCGTCGAGTTCGGAGCGCTTTGAGCGCGTATTGGCGGCTACAAAAATGGTGTTCTGTGTAATGGGCCGCCAGAACGTTCCCGAGAGCGTGCCCACGATTCGTAGCGCATCGAGCAGCGAGACATTGTTCAGTTCAACCTGAATGCGTTTTGAAATGTAATCCGGGTCAAACAGAACGTTGATGCCTGCGGCCTTGCCGATGGCCTGATACACGAGCTTCGAATCTTCTGACATATGCAGAGAGAGAGGCTCGTTCGACATGGGCTTCAGTTGCGCTGGCGCACTGATGGCTTCGACATCTCCTCGGGTCTGCGTACTCATGGGAGCGCTGCTCTCCACAGCGGGCTCCTGCCCGTGCCGGGCGCGAATCTTGGCGATCTCCTGCTGAGCGGCCTCGCTGCTGGGATCGATCTCGTTGGCGCGTAGCAGTTCGACCAGTGCACCCTGTTCATCGCCGGCAGCCAGCAAGTTACGGCCTTTGGTCACATGCATTGAGGCGTCGGTGAACCGGACGCGATAGTATGCCGTGCGATACGCCTCGTTCTTGGGCGCCATCGAGAACGCCTTCTGGAAGTTCTGATAGGCCGCATCGAAATCGTCGCGCGCTTCGGCAGCCTGCCCCTGCTTGTAATAGGTGTTTGCCGACTGCGCGAACACACTTGCGGAACCCGCACCAAGCAGAGCGAAAACTCCGGCGACGAGAATCCAGAATCGTATTTTCGAGAGGACGGCCACGGAGAGCGCCGAAGATTGAACGCGGCTTTTCATCGGACTCCCAGGCGTCTGCAAGGACTGGCCATCATCGTCAGACCCGCATGGGCAGACCATGGTCCTTGCGACGCTAGTATTGACATAAATTTCCGGTACTCTTGCTTCCTGCCAAAACGATGCCCCATTCTAGCAAAGCCCCACTGCAATATGGGGGTTAGCGTTGCGATGCTACGATGAAAGTTTAAGGGACTTTCCCTCATGGCGCGCCAAACCAGCCACACTATCGTACCTCCTGATCGCTCCGGCCCCCCAAAACAGGCCCGGCCGCGCGATCCCGTGGCTTCCGGCGAGCGCGACGCAGCCCACAACCGTATCGCCAGCCACAACTACTTCCTGCTTGAGAAATTCGAGGCCGGCGTGGCTCTCCGTGGCACCGAAGTCAAGTCCATTCGCGAAGGAAAGGCGAATCTCAAGGACTCCTACGGCCTCATCAAAGACGGCGAGGCCTTCCTGCTTAATTTGCATATCGGTCCTTACTCGCACGGCAATATTGCCAACCACGACGAAACCCGCACACGAAAACTGCTGATGCACAAGGACGAAGTTAGGCGGCTGATGGCTAAGACGCAAATCAAGGGTCATACGCTCATCCCCACCCGTCTTTACTTCAGGAATGGCCGCGTCAAGTGCGAGCTGGCCGTCGCCAAGGGCAAGCAGGACTGGGACAAGCGAGAAACCGAGCGCCGCCGCGAAGCCGACCGCGAGGCAAGATCCGCCATCAACGCCAGCAAGCACAAGATGGGGCGCTGAAAGAACGCCGAGGGAACATCGGTATTTCTGACCCGTGCGAGCAGATCTTCCTTCCTCAGGTTGGAAACTCATCTCGTTGGACTTGCCACCGCATGAATCAAGGCCTGTATATCCATGCGCCCAGCAGGACAGCCGGAATGCTGTCCAGCAATCCAACCGCGATTGTGGCCAGCAGGAGCACGTTTGGAAAGAGCTGCATCGGCTGCAATGCCAGCATGGGTATCACCCAGAAAACCATCCAAATCGAAAGAGCACTGCGCAAAGCCGTTTTTGGACCCGGCCCGTACGTCGGCCGTAGATACGTGTAAACCCAGATTCCAATGATGCCGACGAGAAAGTTTGACGGAATGTAGATTGTCCAGCCCCGAGGGGTCTTTCCGAGAGTTGCAAAGGCGGCTGTCCATTGTTGGTCAAGAAACACACCATGTGCGAGATATTCGATCCCATTGATCAACAGTCCGGCAATCAATCCTCCGAGCATTAAGTTTCGAATGTTCGGTTTTGCACGAGTGACCGTCATTTGGCTCCTTGGGGAATCTGGGGAGTTGCCGGATAACTTGGGGACGAGTTTACATGGTGGCGCAATTGTCGGAGATCCTTACGAGCTTTCAAGCACGCTTCGGCATCGAAAGAGTCGCCTTTCGATGAGAAAATTTCAGCCGTCAGTTACGGTACCTTCGCAAATCGTTGCCTCGCCTCTTCGCAATGAAATAATGATCGTGTATGAAGACTGACCTCTCCTTCTCCCCCCTCGCCCAGATCGAAACCGAACTCCTCGCCGTCACCGCCATCGACACCCAGACCGCCAAGGGCCCCGACGCTAAACCCCAGCCGGTCCTGCTGACCAGCGATGAAGCCGTCCGCGCCGCCGCCGCTGCGGTCCTCTCCAGCGGCGAATACAAAGCCGGCGCAAACGAAGCCGTACTCCTCCACGCCCCCGCCGGACTGAAAGCCAAGCGACTGCTCATCGTCGGCCTCGGCAAAAAAGCCAAGGCCACCGTACACACCGTCCGCAACGCCGCCGGAACCGCTGTTCGCTACACCAAGCCCCGCGCAATTCGCAACCTTGTGTTCGCATTTCCCGAAGCATCGACCGAGTTGGGCCTGACCCTCCCGGCAAACGCATGTGCGCGTGCAGCCATTGAGGGCGCCTTCGTTGGCGACTTCGATCCAGACACCTACCGCAGTGAACGCAAAGACGTCAGCGTTCATTCGTTCACCGTTGCCGCTCCGCCAGCTTCTGACCGAGACGCAGTCCGGACGGCCTTCAATGAGGGCGCAATCATCGGCGAAAGCCAGAACTTCGCCCGCTCCCTCGTCAACGAGCCGGGCAACAAACTCACCCCGACCGTCCTCGGCCAGCGCGCCGCCCAAATGGCTTCAGAGGTCGGCCTGAAATCCGAAATCTACTCGACCGACAAGCTGCACGAGTTGAAAATGGGCGCATTCTGGAGCGTGTCGCAAGGCTCTGCCGAGCCACCGGCGCTGATCGTCATGAAGTACGAACCGGAAGGCGTGACCGACGGCCCGGTGCTCGGCCTCGTCGGCAAAGGCATCACCTTCGACACCGGCGGCATCTCCATCAAACCCGCCGACAACATGGAGAAGATGAAGTACGACATGGCCGGCGGCGCGGCGATGATCGGCGCCATGCGCGCCATTGCCCTGCTCAAGCCCCGGGTCCGCGTCATCGGCATCGTCTGTGCGGCCGAGAACATGCCCGACGGCAAGGCGCAGAAGCCCGGCGACGTGCAGACCGCCATGTCAGGGAAAACCATCGAGATCATCAACACCGACGCCGAAGGCCGCCTCGTCCTGGCAGATGGCATCACCTACGCCCGAAGCCTCGGGGTGACGCACCTCATCGATGCGGCCACACTGACCGGCGCCTGTGTAGTTGCACTGGGCATGATCAACGCCGGAGCATTCTCAAACGACGACGCCACAATCGAGAAATTCCAAGCCGCCCTTGCGACTTCCGGCGAGAAGTTCTGGCGTATGCCCCTTGGCGACGAATACTACGACCAGATTCGAAGCGACATCGGCGACATCAAGAACACCGGCGGCCGCTGGGGCGGAGCCATCACCGCAGCCGAATTCCTCCACGCCTTCGCCGAAGACACCCCCTGGATCCACCTCGACATCGCCGGCCTCGCCTGGATCGAAGACAACAAGCCTTTCATCGCCAAAGGCCCCAGCGGCGTAGCCGTCCGCTCCATCCTCGAGTGGGTCCGCAGCTACGAATAGAGCCTCCGAGCCTGCCTCGAATGGGTGCGCAGCTACGATTGACCTGTATAACCTGTCATTCCCACCGAAGCGTAGGATCATGCCCAGAAGATTCCGCCCGACGCTGCCGCTTGGGGATCGCGAATACGGAGGGCGCAGCGGCCTTCAGGCTGCTGAAATCATGCGCAGAGAGCTACAGGGCCTTTACAGGCTGCGGAAAAACTCGTGGCTATGAAAGGGCACGACTTCAGTCGTGCCGTAAGCGGCACAATTTCAGCGTGGGCTTTAGCCGCTGAGGGACGTTCTCTCGGCAATTCGCCAGTTCTTCACGGTTTTTCCGCAGCCTCTTTAGGCCCGGGTCTGCCAAGCCCTCACGTTCTCCGGCGGCGCAACACGCCATGAACCACCGCACTTGATTCTCCTGCCGGCTACTCGCAAATTCAATTTGCCAATGGCGGTAGACAATCTACGTCCATGGATGTAGATTGTCTACGCTTATGAATAATGCAAAACAAACGTATCAAAATCGCATCGAGCTCCTGCAAGGCACCCTCGACATGCTGATCCTGCAGGCGCTCCAGTGGGGATCGATGCACGGGTATGGGATCGCGCACGCGATTCGCCTTAAATCAGCCGAGGTGCTGCAGGTTGAGACGGGTTCGTTGTATCCCGCCCTTCATCGTCTTGAACGTCAGGGATGGGTGACCTCGAAATGGAAATTGACTGACAGTAAACAGCGTGCAAAATTCTACCGAATCACTTCCAAAGGAAAAGAGCAGCTGGCGTCGGATCACAAACGCTGGCAGCAGATCGTGCAGGCGATTGGTTCCGTGATGGAACCGGAGGGAGGACAGTCATGAAGAGCTGGCTCGGCTGGGGATGGGAGAGGCGTAAGCGCGATTTAAACGAAGAATTGGAAGCACATCTGCGTCTCGCAATTGAAGATCGCATCTCCCGCGGCGAAGATCCGGAAGAGGCGCGCACCGCGGCGCTGCAAGAGCTGGGGAATATGCCACTCATCGCGGATGTAACCCGGGAACAATGGGGCTTTCGCAATTTTGATCGCATTTGGAATGACGTCCGATACGCAATGCGGCAGTTGCGCCGCTCGCCGGGTTTCGCGATCACCGCAGTGCTCGGCCTGGCGCTTGGAATCGGGCCCGTTGTGGCCATCTTCAGCATGATCTGGGCCACCTTTCTCGCGCCGCCGCCTTATCCCAATGCCAGCCAGCTCGTGGTGGTGTGGAACCACTATAAGGGCGAACGCTCGCCTACAAGCGGCGAAGATTACGCCCAGCTTGCCGCGCAAAGCCACTCGTTTCAGAGCCTCTCGTTCCTGTCGTGGATCGTGGTCCACCTTACCAATCCTGACCATACTGCCGACCAGGAAGGCGGACTAGCTTCGAGCCCCGGTCTCCAGACCAGAACCGTGGGGAAGCCCATGCAGCTTGGCCGCGACTTTCTCCCGGAGGAAGGCAGCCCGGGCCACGACCATGTCGCGATTCTCTCCAATTGGCTTTGGCAGCATCGCTACAACTCCGATCCCAATATCATCGGCAAGTCCATCCTGATTGAAGACCAGCCTTATACCGTCGTTGGCGTGGTTCCTGCAAGTCCCCATGAAAAAGGCGGCAGCGTCGAATTCAATGTCCCCGTTCGGCTCCTCCCCGGCGAACACAGCCAGCAATTCGGCATCATGATCGGCCGCCTGAAGCCGGGCGTTACGCTCGCGCAGGCGCAGGCAGAGCTTTCCGTAATCAACGACCAGATCGCGGCGAGCCATGTTGCCCATCTAAGCAAAAGCCCCTTCGTGCTCACGGTGGAACATTTCCGCAACGACTGGCTTGACCTGAAGACCCAGCGAAACCTTTGGTTGCTGCTCGTTGCCGTTGGCCTGGTGCTGCTGATTGCATGCGCTAACATCGCCAACCTCCTGCTGGCGCGCGGAACCAGCCGCACGCAGGAGCTTGCAGTTCGCTCGGCTCTGGGCGCTACCCGCGGCCAGATCTTCATCCAGTTGTTTACAGAGAGCCTGACGCTTGCGCTTTTGGGAGGTGTAATCGGTATAGCAATGGGGTGGGCCATCATGAAGCTGAGCCTCATTCTGCTGCCCAACCTGGCACTTGAATCCACAGACACGCTGGTTGAAATGAACCTGCCGGTTCTGGGTTTCTCGATTCTGATTGCTCTGCTCGCCGGGGTTATCGCAGGTTGCGCGCCAAGCTGGCGCAGCGCCCGAATCAATCAGAGTGAAGCGTTGAAGCGAGGCTTGCGAACCGCAGGCCGGCGTGGCCGCGCGCCGCTTCAGTCGGTTCTGGTAATCACGGAGATCGCTCTGTCCCTGGTTCTGCTGGCCGGCGCGGGCATGGCGCTGCACAGCTTCTGGAACCTCAGCCACATCGATGTGGGATTCAGAGCGGACCACGTACTGACCGCCTTGCTGAGACCGCGCAACAACGGGCCCGGCAGCAAGCGCGTGTTCCCCTCCCCGGAGGAGATTTCGGCAGAGCAACATCAGTTCCTCGACCGCGTGCGCCAGATTCCGGGTGTTGCCGATGCGGCATTGGCGACTGGAGTGCCGATGAGCGGCTTCGACTCGTTTCACTTTCAGGTGGCCGGTCAGCCCGCGGATGAGGCCCACATGCCAACTGCGGATTTCCAAGCCGTGACTCCGAGCTTCTTCAGAACTTTCGGCATCCGCCTTGTGCGCGGCCGGTTTCTCAGCGAGGAGGATCGGTTTGCAGTCTCCGCGCGTGGTCATGGTGAATGAAACCTTCGTACGTCGTTACCTTGCGAATGGCGATCCTCTGACGCAGCGGCTGCAGATGCGGCTTCCAATGATCATCCCGGACCATGCGGGGCCGCCAAAGATCCCGGCGGCAGAGCAGTTCCAGATCGTCGGTGTCTTCCACGACGTGCTCGACAACGAGCATCTTACGGGCGATGTGCAGCCGGAGATGTACGTGTCGCAGTGGCAAGTGGGATGGCCGTTTTTCTGGATAGCCGTCCGGACCCTGGCGATCGACCCGGAGAGCATTACGACTACACTGCAACGCACTGTGAGTTCAGTCATGCCCGGCGCCGCCATTGATCACGTCAGAACCATGGTGCAGGTCATGGAGCAGGAACAATCCAGCGATCGGTTCCAGATGATCCTCTTCGGAGCATTTGCGGCCGCTGCTCTGCTCCTGGCCATCATCGGAATCTATGGCGTCATGTCATTCGCCGTGGTGCAGCGTACCCATGAGATCGGCGTACGCATGGCCTTGGGAGCAAGACAGAACCAGGTGATTCGGCTCATCGTTGGCAGTGGAATGCGATTGTCTCTGCTCGGGCTGGGCTTAGGTCTGGCTGGCGCAGTAGTCCTGGGCCGCCTGATGCATGCCACGCTGTATGGCGTTCAGGCCGCCGACCTGTTCAGTCTCGCCGCCGTCACCGCCCTCTTGCTTATCGCAGCGTTGCTGGCCTGTTGGTTTCCCGCACGCCGATCCGCGACCATTGATCCAATACAGGCGCTACGCAATGAGTAGCCAGACTCGCTCGAATAACGTCAAGCCCCTTGTCTCGACGCTATCGGGCACTGGAACCGGGGACACTCCGGAAGCTGAAATGCTCTTACACGCCCACGATGTTCCCGTCTTCATCCACGTCGATCGACATCGCCCGCGGATGACTCGGCAGTCCCGGCATCAACATCATGTTCCCCGAGACGGCCACCACAAATCCCGCGCCCGCCGACAGAGACACATCATTGATGTTCAACGCCCATCCGGTCGGCGCTCCCATGCGCTTGGGATCGTCGGTGAGCGAGTATTGCGTCTTGGCGACGCATACCGGCAGCCGTCCGAATCCCCATGCGGCATAGCGTTCAAGTTTCGTCGCGCGCCACATCGCTGAACGTCACTCCATCCGCCCCGTAAACCTGGATAGCGACCTTCAGGATCTTCACGTCGAGCGCATCTTCCAGCCCGTAAACCGGCAAAATTTCCGGCGCAGGATTCGCCTCAATCGCCGAAACCACCTTATGAGCCAGATCAACCGCGCCTTCGCCGCCTTTCGCAAAGGCCTCCACCAGCGCGCACGGCACATCCTGCAGCGAACATTCCGTGGCGATCATCTCAAGGTCTTCAGGCGTATCCGACGGAAAGCGATTGATAGCGACAACCAGCGGTACCCCATAACCACGAAGCGTCTTGATGTGGTGCGCGAGATTGGCAAAACCTGACTCCAGTTTGCCTTCACCCTGCGCGCGCAAACTCTGCACGGTGACAACAAGAACTGCAGCCGCCGGCTCGATACCCGACAAACGCATCACGATGTCGAAATACTTTTCTGCGCCCAGATCGGCCGCGAATCCGCACTCATTGACCACGTAATCAGCGAGCCGCACGCCAATCTTGTGCGCGAGAATGCTCGATGTTCCATGCGCGATATTGCCGAAAGGACCCGTATGCACCAGCGCCGGTGTGCCCTCGGTAGTTTGCACCAGATTTGGCTTGACGGCATCGTCCAGCAGTGCCAGCATGGCGCCCGTCGCTCCAAGATCGGCGGCCGTAACCGGACGTCCCGCACGCGACGGCCCAATAACGATGGAATCGAGACGATGCCTCAGATCGGCGCGGCTCGATGCCAGTGCCATGATGGCCATGATTTCCGACGCGGCAGTGATCACAAAGCCTGTTTCGCGATTCGCCCCCTCGCCCTTCGCGCCGACGCCTACCGTGACGTGGCGCAGCGCGCGATCATTCATATCCAGTGCGCGCGGCCACGTAATCTGCATAGGGTCGAGATTGAGCGCATTGCCGAAAAAGAGATGCGAATCAATCATCGCTGCCAGTAGATTGTGTGCTGCCGTAATGGCATGAAAGTCGCCATGGAAATGCAGGTTGATCTTCTGGCTCGGCTCCACTTGTGACAGGCCACCGCCCGCCGCTCCGCCCTTCATACCGAACACCGGCCCCAGCGATGGTTCGCGCGAAGTGAGAATCGACTTGCACCCGATGCGCTCCAGCCCTTGCACCAAACCGATCGAGACGACGGTCTTGCCTTCGCCGGAGGTCGTTGGCGTAGTCGCTGTAACGACAATCAGCTTGCCGCGAACTGGAAACGCAGGGTTGTCCAACAGGTCCAGTTTGAGCTTCGCGCCATGGGCGCCGATCGCCTCGTATTCAGACGGCAGGAGCGAGAGCTTCTTGGCAATTTCTTCGATTGGAAGGAGCATGTGTGTTTGTAGAGCGGCGTTATTCATAACCTGACCTTGATCTCTGACCGTCGAGCAATATACTCCCGCTGCCCGAAGGCCTGCTTGTGACGCAGGCTACACAAGTATTACGTCTTACTACATGGCTTCGGGGCTTTCGATGCCGAGCCATTCCAGGACGGTGATGAGCTCCCGCAGGGTGATTGCAGCTGTAGCCAGCAGGAACATTCTCCGCTCCGGGTCCAACTCCGTCAGAACATGGTGTTTGTGGTAGAAGTTGTTGAATTCCTGCGCCAACTGGAAGGCGTGTTTGGCGAGGTAGGCAGGCTCTGAGGTGGCAATACACTGTTCGAGCACCGACGAACGGCGCCCCGCTCGCAGCCAAAGCGACCAGATATCTTCGCCACTCTCGCCCATCAAAAATGCGCCGGGATCGGACCCCGCGAATTCGCGCAACACTGCCTCCGGCGTGATCGACCCTTTCCGGAAAATGTTGCGTGCGCGAACCACTGCATACTGAATGTAAGGTCCGGTCTCGCCCTCGAAGCTGAGCGCGTCCTTGAAGTCGAAAGCTATGATCGAATTGCGCGTGAACTTCAACATGAAGTAGCGTAGAGCGCCGATGGCAATCTGCTCCGCGATCACCTGGCGCTCCTGATCGTCGCGCGACGTCTGCCGCGTATCGACTTCGAAACGCGTTGCAGCGATGAGCTTGTCAATCAGATCATCGGCCTTCACGCCGAAACCCTTGCGGCCACTGACCTCGATATAGGCGCGCGCGCGATCTTCTTCCGCCACTTCGTAGCCGAGTTCTGCAGCGCATCGCGGAGTGAGCGCCACCATCTCGTAGCCGAAGTGCGTGTAGTGGTCTGCTTGTTCGGTATAACCCATCCCGCGCAGAGCCTGGATAACGTTCGCCTGCGGATCGGACTGCCGTGAATCAATCACGTTGTAGATAGCCTGTGCGCCACCGAAGTGCGGATGAGGCTCCTCACCCTTTTCCGCTGAAATCCAGCATTCATGGCTCGGATAGGTAAAGAACTTGCGGTACCCGAAATCGCGACCCAGAAGACCGAATTTCCAAAGGTGATAGGCAATATCCTTGCCCACGTACGTCACGGTCCCATTGGAGCGGACAATCACTTTCGCGTCTTCGTCCGTCTCCTTGGCGCCATCCACCGTCTCTTTAGCCGGGGCTCCGCTTCGAGACATGACCCAGCAGCCCTTGTTCTTGCCCTCGTTTTCGAAATAGAGTACGCCCTTCTGCTTCATCTGCTCGAACGCGAGAGCCCAGAAATTCAGGTGCAGAATCTCGCTTTCGCGCGGCAGAAAGTCGTACTCGATGCCCAGGCGAAGCATCGTTTGCAGATGCCGCCGCAGCACGGCGGTCGAAATCAGGTCGGCGACCGCAGCCGTCTCATTGCCGCCCTGTTCAATCTCATGCAGCGTCGCATACCGCAGGCGCTTCCGCGCTTCCCTCTCTTGGTCAGATCCTTCGGAGTACCATTGCGAAGTGCGTGCGTAGAGATCCCAGCAATAGAAGTCGACGCGCTGGAAGTGAAGTTCGAGATCTTCAACGAGCGCGCGAATTTCAGCCAGCGATTTCTTCTCGAGATGCAGGAAACCGACCACCACATCGGCAACCTGCACGCCGGTGTTGTCGATATAGTTCTGCACCGCGACCTGTTGACCGGCCGCGCGAAGCAGGTTCACGAACGTGTCGCCAAGGATCGCATTGCGCAGGTGACCAATGTGCGCGGCCTTATTGGGATTGATGCTGGTGTGCTCGACGAGCGCGTGGATATCGGACTTGACCGGCTCGGCGTCCTCACCGCTCGTCATCATGCGTACGGCCACCACGCGATCGAGATGCGCATTAATATACCCGGCCCCGGCAATTTCGAACGACGCAAATCCGCGCGGCGTGCCCAGCTCCGCAACAATTTCCTGTGCGATAACCTTGGGCGCCTTGCGCAGTTTGCGGGCAAGCTCAAACGCAATGGGAGTGGCCAGTTCGCCGAACTTCAGATCCGGCGGAATCTCCAGCGGAATGTTCTCGACTGTGAGGTCGTACTTGGCTTTCAGCACATCGCGCAGATGCGACTCCAGCCTGCTTTTCAATTCCTGGTACACGGGTCGGCGCCTCTAAAATGCCTGATTTTTCAAGGCGATTCTAACAGAGCCAGGCACGCATATGGGTTTGACGCACCATGCACGGCAACCTAAGATGAAAGGGAACATAGACGAAGATCATTGCGCTTCCAGTCGAGGCGCACAGCGAAAGCAAACGCCCGCCGATGACGAATCAGAACTCAAACTCATCCCGCTTCTACCTCACCACGCCCATTTATTACGTCAATGCGCGTCCGCACCTCGGCCACGCATACTCGACCATCGTGTGCGACGCCATCGCGCGCCGCAAGCGGGCATTGGGAATCGACACATGGTTTCTCACCGGAACCGACGAGCATGGCCAGAAGATCGAGCGCTCGGCTAAGCTGGCAGGGCTTACACCGCAGGACTTCGCAGACAAAATCGCCGCCGAATTCCGTGCTCTCTGGGACCGGCTCGGCCTGACCTACGACGACTTCATCCGCACCACCGAGCCCCGGCACAAGCGCGGAGTACAGAAGCTCTTCGCCACTCTCCGCGATCGCGGATTCATTTACAAAGGGTCCTACACCGGCCAGTACTGCGTCTCCGATGAGGCATGGGTAGATGTTCCCCCCGGCGCGCCATGCCCCGATTGCGGACGCATTACCGAGACTGTCAGCGAAGAGAACTACTTCTTCAAACTATCGGCTTTCGAGCGCAAGCTGCTTGAGTTCTACGACGAGAATCCCGGCTTCATGCAACCGGAATCAACGCGCCGCGAGGTCATCTCGTTTGTGCGCGGCGGACTGGCGGACGTTTCGATAAGTCGCAGCAGCTTCACCTGGGGAATTCCGGTCCCAGGTGATGAGAGCCAGGTGATTTATGTCTGGTTCGATGCCCTCGCCAACTACATGACGGCTCTGGGATATGGTTCGGACGATCCCGCGGACCAGGCCCGCTTCGCGAAGTTCTGGCCGGCTGACATTCACCTCATCGGCAAGGAAATCAGCCGCTTCCATTGCGTTTACTGGCCGGCATTTCTGATGGCAGCAGGCATTCCCGTTCCGCGCTCGGTAAAGGCGAATGGCTGGCTGTTGTTCGATCAGGGCAAAATGTCCAAGTCGCGCGGCAATATCGTTCGCGCCGACACCGTGCGCGAAGTGCTGGGCGCTGACGCGCTACGCTACTTCCTGCTGCGCGAAATTCCATTTGGCCAGGACGGCAATTTTTCCTTCGACGCCCTGGTCCAGCGCTACAACGGCGACCTCGCCAATGGCTACGGCAACTTGGTGAGTCGCGTGGTCAACATGGTGCATAAGTACTTTGCTGGAGTAGTGCCGGATGCAGGCACCGAGACCGCGAACGAGGCATCCCTGCGCGAAAGCACGGCTCGTGCGCTGGCGGAATTTCCTCCCGCATTCGATGATCTCAACTTCTCTGAAGCGCTGAAATCTCTTTGGAACCTCGTCGCGGAAACCGACGGCTACCTCACCGCCAACGCCCCTTGGAAGCGCCCAGCCGACCGCTCGGAAGCGGATCACATTGCGCTGCAGGCCCGTGTGCTGGCCACGGCAGCTGAAGCGATCCGTGTAATTACCGCGCTTGTCTATCCCATCCTGCCCGATGCGGCATCCAAGGTGTGGCAGCAGCTTGGGCAAGGCGACATCGCAGACGCTGCGAAACGGTCGTTTCTCTCCAATCTGTCGTGGGGTGGATTGAAGGCTGGTACGCAATTCGGCGAGCCCGCACCGCTTTTCCCACGTGCTGAAAAGGACGCAGTCACCCGTATGCAGAATCTCGAAGACGAGAACAGCAAAAACGCAATAGAGGCGGCGAGCGATCAGGAAAATGCTCTCAAGACAGCTCCGGAAGCTCCCACCTCCGCCCTTGGCATAAATCCTCACCCTGGTCCGCAATCGCCTGCCAATGCGGTGAAAGCTGCTCCCGCTGCTACTTCCGTCCAATCGCCGTCAAGCACTGAAGATGGTCCGGCAGGCACGGCGCCCACCCCCGTCACCACCGCGCCTGCCAATCCTGACAAGCCGGTTGCCACGGCGCATGTTCATCCCGTACCGGCTGAACTCACCAGCAGCCGTCTCGCTTCAACACCAGCGCAGGCCCCAGTCAGCAAGCCCCTCGATGCAAAGGATGCCGCACAGGACACTCCAGCAACGCCAATAGAGCCGGCATTCATCACCATCGATGACTTCGCCAAGGTGGAACTGCGAGTGGCGCAGATCCTGGTGGCGGAGCGAATCCCGAAAGCGGACAAATTGCTCCGGCTCGAAGTAGACCTGGGCTACGAAAAGCGCCAGATCCTCGCCGGAATCGCGCAACACTACGAGCCGGAAAAGCTGATCGGCCGCAAGATCGTTATCGTCGCCAACCTTGCGCCTCGCAAGATGCGGGGTCTGGAATCCAATGGCATGCTGCTGGCCGCCTCCCTGCCGACCGATGGCGCGCCCGTGCTTGCAGGCTTCTTGGAAGACGTACCGCTCGGGGCGCGGCTAAAGTAGAAACTGAACAACAGCGTTGAAGTCTGGGTGCGTTGAACGAACCGCCGCAGACTCGCTAGAGGCCCCGCTTGCTGATCGACTCCCACGCGCACCTCGACAGCCCCCGCTACGCAGACGACCGCGAGGCGGTGCTGCAGCGCGCCGCCGAGTCGGGTGTCGGTGCAGTCCTAGCCATCGGCATTGGCGAGGGGCCCGCCGAAATGCATCAGGCCCTTGAAATCTGCCGCGAGTTCAACGGCAAATCCGGCATGCCCCGTCTTTACGCGAGCGCGGGAATCTATCCGCACAATGCCGCGGAAGCGGATGAAGCGGCGCAGGCCAAGCTTGACAACCTCCTCACTCAACCGGAGGTCATTGCCTGCGGTGAGATCGGCCTCGATTACTACCATGAAGGCGCGGCCCATCCCGTTCAACGGGAAGGGCTTATCTGCCAGCTTAAGATCGCTGCCGCGCGCAAACGCCCCATCCTCATTCATTGCCGCCCGAAAGACGAGGCAACAGACGCCTGGGACGATCTATTTGAGGTCCTCGACGAACACTGGGCCGCCACCGGTCTAGGAGGTGTAATGCACTGTTTCGGTGGGGGTTGGGAGCAGGCACGACGATCCCTTGACCTGGGTTTCCTGATCTCGTTCGCCGGAAATCTGACCTATCCAAAGGCCCAGCCCTTGCGCGACGTAGCTGCACGCCTGCCAATCGACGGAGTATTGGTGGAAACTGACGCTCCCTGGCTCGCTCCTGCAGCATTGCGCGGCAAGCGAAACGAGCCTGCATTCATGACTCAGACCGCGCGGACCCTGGCCGAGCTTCACTACATCTCAGCGGACGAAATCGCTGCCGCTACAACCAAAAACTTCACTCGTTTGTTCGACCTGACGGTCTGACGTGGGAAACTGATAGAGTTGCCGCCCTGGAGAGAGCGGCGCACCGGCAACTCAGGCACTTGAAGGAACTGAATTTATGGCCCAGGACAATTCATTCGATATCGTCAGCAAAGTCGACATCCAGGAAGTGCGCAATGCCATTGATCAGGCGATGAAGGAAATCCGTCAACGCTTTGATCTGAAAGACAGCCACTCCGAAATCAATCTTGAAGGCGCCGACACCATTCAGATGGCGTCCTCGAACGAGTACAAGCTCGAAGCTATCAAGGAAATCCTCGGCCAGAAACTTGTGAAACGTGGCGTCTCTCTCAAGAATCTTACTCACGGTAAGGTCGAGCCTGCGATGGGGCAAAGCGTGCGCCAGAAGATCACCCTCCAGCAGGGAATCCCCACTGAAAAAGCCAAGGAGATTGTGCGTATCGTCAAGGATTCAAAAAAGAAGGTGCAGGCGAGCATTCAAGGCGATACTGTGAGAATATCGGGCAAAGACCGCGACGATCTTCAAGCTGTCATGGCAACACTGCGAGGCAAAGACCTCGGCGTAGAGCTGACCTTCACGAATTACCGCACGAATTGACACGCGAGACTCGGAGACCATTGAGCACCCTGGCAATAGCAACGGCGAAAGAGGTTTTCGAACTGCTGCGAGAAGACCTCGTCGCAATCGAGCAGGAATTGGGACGCGACGCCGCCTCCAGTGTCAGCACCATCACTGAAATTGCCGAGTATCTGCGCGAGGGCGGCGGCAAGCGCATTCGTCCTTCGCTGCTTTTGCTCGCGGCGCATCTGCTTGACTACTCCGGGCCAGGCGCGATTCGCCTCGGCGCCGTCGTAGAGATGGTGCATACCGCGACTCTCGTTCACGATGACATTATTGACGGCGCGTCCACCCGTCGCGGGCGCCCGTCGCCCAACACCACCTGGGGCAACGAAAAATGTGTGCTCGCCGGCGACTGGCTCTACATGCAGGCCTTCAAGGTTGCACTCGAAGAGAAAAACCTGCGCGTCCTCGAGTTGCTCATCGGCCTCACACAGCAGATGGTCGAAGGCGAGTTGCTGCAGATTCAGAAACTGGGCAAAGCAATATCCGAAGCCGAGTACTACGACCTCATCTTCCGCAAGACCGCGTGCCTGTTCTCGACCTCGATGCGTCTCGGTGCGGTGCTGGCCGGTGCGACAGAATCGCAGGAAGAAAAGCTCGCGGCCTACGGACGTGCGGTTGGTCTTTCGTTTCAGATTGTCGATGATGTGCTGGATCTTACGGCGACCGAAGAAGTCCTCGGCAAGCCTGTCGCCAGCGATCTGCGCGAAGGCAAAACCACGCTTGCCGTTATTCACGCTTTCGATCACGGCACAGCGCGCGAGCGTCAGACAATTCAGCGCGTGCTCGATGATCGCAGTTTTGAATATGTAAGCCGCGAACAGATTCGCGAGATCCTACGCCGCAACGGCTCCGTCGAATACGCCATGGCCGCCGCAGATCGCTATGCCGAACAGTCGCGCCAGGCCCTTGCTTCCCTGCCCGACTCGGACTTCAAGCGCGCGCTGCTCTGGGTTCCGGATTTCGTTGTCGCACGCGACAAGTAAGACTCGGCTTTAATAAATCCAAGCTTGAGCCACTCAATCGCCGGAGGCTGAGCCTTGCCCAAAAAAGCAAAGGACATCTGGAAGCAAGTTGACCGCTACTTCGCGGATGCGTTGATCGCCCCCGGCAATGACTTCAACGCGGCCCTTGACGCCAATCACGCCGCCGATCTCCCCGCAATCGATGTCACTCCACTCCAGGGTAAATTTCTTGAATTATTGGTGCGCGCGACGAACGCACGCCGAGTCCTTGAGATTGGTACGCTTGGCGGATACAGCACACTGTGGATGGCTCGCGCGATTCCGGCTGATGGGCTTGTTGTCACCCTCGAACTCGAACCACGCCACGCTGAAATCGCCAGACAAAATCTCGAAGTTGCAGGCCTCACAGATCGCGTGGATCTCCGCGTAGGCGCTGCCTCAGAGACGCTTGCTGCGCTTTCCAAAGAACGCGTCGCTCCATTCGATTTCATCTTCATCGATGCCGATAAAGCCAGTTATCCCGAGTATCTGCAATGGTCCCTGAAGCTCTCGCGGCCGGGCACCTTCATCGTTGCCGACAATGTGGTGCGCGACGGCAAGGTGATTGACCCCGAAGATCCTGATGCAAATATCCAGGGAGTGCGCCGCTTTACTGAGATGCTCTCCGCCGAAAAGCGCCTGAGTTCGACGGTATTGCAAACCGTCGGCGGCAAGGGCTACGACGGCTTTGCCATTGCAATTGTCTTGCCCTGACGGCCGCATCACACCACGTCCCGCATCGCAAATCGCAATCAATGCGGTCACTGTGCGAATTCGAACAGTCGGCAATTATTCGCGCTAAATCGCTTCTGTCGCGTGTATCCTCAGCACGTCCCCACAAATCTGCTGGATCGCACTTGCTGACTCGCGACCCGGCACGAAAAAGGAAATGGATAATGTTGATTCCTGCTTCGTCACGCGTTCGTACGAAAATCCTGTTTGCCTCGTGTTCCTTTGCCTCCATCATTTTTGCGCTGGTCACCTGCGCCGGCTTGGATACAGTTCACGCAGCCCAGACGTCTCCCGCGGCGGCTCAGGCTGCGCCCGCTTCCCCGCACGATATCGCCGACACCTTCCAGGGCACGCTGCACACTGGCCGTGACCTGCGCCTGGTTGTCAAAATCACCAAGGACGATAAAGGCGCTTACAAAGGAGTCTTCTACAGCATCGATCAAGGTGGTCAGCCGCTGACGCTCGACTCCGTCACCTTGAATGGCTCCGACGTGAAGATGGAACTGAAACTAATCGGAGGCACGTTCACGGGCAAACTCAGTTCCGACGGCAAAACCATTGACGGCAACTGGAGCCAGGGACCGACCCCGCTTGCTCTCGTGCTGGCCCGCGCAACACCCGAAACCGAATGGGCTATTCCGACGCCACCGCCGCCAGTACCACCTATGGCCGCCGACGCCAATCCCAGTTTTGAAGTGGCGACGATCAAGCCGAGCGTCCCGAACCGGCCAGGCAAAGGATTCGGCTTCCGCGCCGATCGTTTCAGAACCGTGAATACGAACCTGAACGATCTCATCGCGTTTGCATATGGCCTCCACGCCAAACAGATTGTGGGTGCGCCGGATTGGTTTGGCACTGATCTTTTTGACATCGAAGCAAAGCCGGACACCGAGGGCCGTCCGAGCCAGAAACAGATGGCCGACATGGTCCAGAAGCTGCTTGCCGACCGCTTTAAACTGACCTTTCATAAGGATAAGAAGGAGCTTGCGGTCTACGTCGTCAGCGTCGCGGGTGGAGAACCGAAGATGCGAAAAAGCGCGGCTGCTCCGACCGATCCACCGGCCTTTTTCTTCAGGCAGCTCGGTGACCTTGTCGTAAGGAACCAGACAATGGGGGATTTTGCGACATGGATGCAATCCGGCGTCATGGACAGGCCTGTGGTGGATCAAACCGGGCTCACGGGTAGATATGATTTCGAATTGAAATGGACCCCGGACGAATCCCAATTCGGACAATTCAGAGGAACCGGTGTGACGATACCGCCGCCAACCGATGAGGCCAATGCTACCTCCCGGCCTCTACACCGCGATTCAGGAGCAGCTTGGATTGAAGATGGGACCGGCAAAGATTCCAGATGATGTGATCGTCATCGATCACGCTGAAAAGCCGACACCCAACTAAAAACTGGCGTCAGCCGAAAATGGACCGGGTGCGATTGCAAACGAAAGGGAGACCTCCTTCGTCTTACAGTTGGCCCTCCCCCCTCCCCCGCAGTCCAAAAATCAGATGTTATAAGAGGATGCCAATCCATTCCCGAGGATTTCACCATGAGTAGACCGGTGAGACGACAGCAGAAGCTTCTAAACATCGCCTTGCTGGTCGCAGCGTTGTGTCTTCTGCACCCCAATCCATTACGCAGCCAGTCCACTCCCTCGAATACCGAGAAGACCTCCCTTTCACAGTCCCAACCCCCGGCGTCGGGAACAGCCGTAAATTCCGACTTGCCGAAGTTCGAGGTCGCCACCATCAAACCCGCGGCGCCCTCCGATAACGGCATGCTGAGGTTTACCCCCGACGGCATCTCCATCCAGGGGATTCCGATGAAGATGCTGCTGCGCGAATGCTTCGGAGTTGAGGATGACCGCATCCTCGGCGAACCGAACTGGGTGAAAAACCGCTTCGACATTGAGGCAAAGGTCGACGCAGAAGACGCGCCCAAACTGAAAGACATGAAGTTCGATCAGCGAAGGGCAATGGTTTTGCCTCTGCTTGAAGATCGATTCAACCTGAAGTATCACCACGAAACCCGCGAGTTGCCGATGTACGCGCTGGTTGTCGCAAAAGGCGGGTTGAAGATGAAAGCGTCTGCGCCGGATGACCCTCCCAAAGCGGACGATTCGCAAAGACCGGGAGATGGCGAGGCAAAGGACAAGCCCGGCATGGGCCGCCACAGCCTCATGATGAACGGCCGCGGACACCTTGAGTCGACAGGAACGACCACTGAGATGCTGTCCCATGTCCTCGCGCGACAACTGGGCCGCACCGTGGTGAACAAGACGGGGCTGACCGGAAACTACGACTATACCCTGCAGTGGACTCCGGACGATGTGGGCACGCCGATGGGAGGCGACGCCGGTCCCGGAAAAGGCGACATCTCACCCGATGCCGGGGGGCCAACGCTGCTTACCGCTCTTGAAGAGCAACTCGGGTTGAAACTGGAATCGCAGAAGGGTACGGTGGATGTGATCGTCATCGACCATATCGACGCACCGTCAGAAAACTGATCGGGAACATCGGCGGACCTGCGGTGTCTAAATCATCAGGGGTCGGTCGAACTCAATATTCAAAAGGCTTTCGCCGAATTGATTTCTTGCCGAGTGAGCGGATGACCTTGTTGCGCGGGTTCACGAGATGTCTAATTGCCGTGCTGCTTTGTCTCTGCACGGCGTCCCTTGCTCGTGCCTCGGAGTATTACGGCAAGGTCACCTTCGGCGGTCTCCCCGTACCCGGCGCAACCATTACCGCGACACAGAGTTCGAAAACCTTCAGCGTCACATCCGACGAAGGCGGAGTCTTTCGTTTCGAAGACCTTCCAGACGGATCGTGGAAAATCCAAATCACGATGTTGTGCTTCCAGACGATCGACTCCGATGTGACGATCGCGCCGAAAATGTCCGCAGCAGAATATGAGCTGAAACTCCTTCCCACAGATCAATTGCACGCGCTTGCGACTGCACCTCCGCCCCATCCCGCAACCCCGAAGCTCGCTTTGCAGGCCTCAGCAGAAAAGAAGCCGGAGCCTGGAGCGGCGCAGGCACCGGAAATGCCGAAACCTCCCGACGAAGCGAATCAGCAAAGCTCCGATGGCTTCCTCGTCAATGGCAGCGTTAACAATGCCGCTACTTCGCAGTTCTCGTTGAATCAGGCCTTCGGCAATCGCCGCTTTAACACCAAGAGCCTCTACAACGGCGGCTTCGGCCTCATTTTCGACAACGCACTCCTGAACGCGCGCCCGTACTCCCTCACCGGATTTGAAACTCCGAAGCCGTCTTACAATCGCATCACGCTTGGCATGACGCTTGGCGGCCCGCTTAAGATTCCGCATCTGCTTCCCCGTGGTCCCAACTTCTTTGTCGGCTACCAGTGGACGCGCAACAGCACTGCACAAACCAATTCGGCACTCGTCCCCACGTTCGATGAGAGAGCCGGAATCGTTGACGGGACCACCTATCCCATAAGCCCGCAAGCAGCATCCCTGCTGCAGCTTTATCCATTGCCCAACATCAACGGTAACCCGTCCTACAATTTTCAGATTCCCGTGCTGAACGGCAGTCACCAGGACAGCCTGCAATCGCACCTCGACAAGACGTTGGGCCGCCGCGATCAGCTTTATGGCAACTTCAACTTCCAAAGCACCCGCGCCGACGTCGTCAATCTCTTCAGCTTCGTCGACACCACAGACACGCTCGGGTTCAACGCGAACATCAATTGGTCGCACCGCTTGAATCAGCACCTCTTCCTCTACTCCGGATATCACTTCAGCCGGTTGCGTACGCAGGTGGTCCCCGAATTTCAGAACAAGACCAACATATCCGGAGAAGCCGGAATCGAAGGCAATGATCAAACCCCCGCGAACTGGGGTCCCCCGGCGTTGAGCTTCTCCAGTGGGATCGCAACTCTCTCCGACGCGCAAAGCGCCTTCAATCGCAATCGCACCGACGGCTTTTCGGCCTCGGTCGGTTTCTATCACGGCCACCACAACATCACCGCTGGCGGCGATCTCCGCAAGCAGCAGTACAACGACGACTTCCAGCAGGACCCGCGCGGCAGCTTCACATTTACCGGCGCCGCAACCGGATCGGATTTCGCCGATTTCCTCATCGGCGTGCCCGATACCACTTCGATTGCCTTTGGCAATGCCGACAAATACTTTCGGCAGACGGTCTACGACGCATACGCCACCGATGATTGGCGCGTGTTGCCGATCCTCACCGTCAACGCCGGTGCGCGCTGGGAGTACGGTGCTCCGATGACGGAGACGCAAGACCGGCTTGTGAATCTCGACGTGTCTCCCGGTTTCACGCAGGCCCTTCCTGTGCTTGCTTCGGATCCGGTCGGACCGGTAACAGGCCAAACCTACCCCAGTTCCCTCGTGCGGCCTGACTACCTTGGATTCGAGCCGCGTATCGGCCTTTCCTGGCGGCCTATTCCAGCCTCAACGATCGTCATCCGCGCAGGCTATGGCATCTATCACGACACATCCGTTTACCTTGCTCCCGTGCTTCAACTCGCGCAGCAGGCGCCACTCTCGAAGAGCGGCAAGCAGCAGAACAGCACAGCCTGTCCGCTCACGCTTGCCGATGGCTTCACGCAGTGTGGCATCACTACGCCCCAGGTCTTCGGCATCGATCCCAACTTCCGAGTTGGTTACGCCCAGACCTGGCAGGTCTCCATCCAACGCGACTTACCCTGGGCGCTGCAAATGACGGCAACCTATCTCGGCGTGAAGGGAACGCACGGCGTGCAGCAATTCCTGCCGAATAGCTATCCGCTCGGTGCGGCCAATCCCTGTCCGGATTGTTCTGTCGGATTCGTGTACGAAACCTCCGGCGGAAATTCGACGCGCCAATCGGGTCAGCTCCAGTTGCGGCGCAGGCTCCGCGGCGGGTTTGCTGCATCGCTCCTCTACACCTATTCAAAATCGATTGACGACGACGCCATGCTCGGCGGCCAGGGACATCAGTCCAGTGCTTCGCAAACTGATTTCTCGGCAGGCTCATCCACCTCATCGCCGGGAAGCGCGCAAATCGCGCAGGACTGGCTCGATCTGGGAGCGGAACGCTCGCTTTCTTCCTTCGACCAGCGTCATCTGCTCAACCTGCAAGCCCAGTACACCACCGGCCAGGGGCTCGAAGGTGGAACGCTGCTCGGTGGTTGGCGAGGTCGAATTCTGAAAGAGTGGACACTGCTGACGCAGTTGAGTGTCGGCTCTGGTCTACCAGAGACGCCGCTCTTCCCTGCGGCTGTCCCAGGCACGGGTTGGCTCGGCCCACTGCGGCCAAGCCTGACCGGTGCTCCGATAAATGGTGGGCAGAATGGCGCGCATGTCAATGCAGCCGCCTTCACGACGCCCGCACCAGGCACGTGGGGAACCGCGGGCAGAAATTCGATCACCGGACCGAACCAGTTCAGCCTCGACGGCGCTATGCAGCGTACGTTTCGTCCAAGCAAACACTTCTACCTCGACGCGCGTATCGACGCGACGAACTTGTTGAATCATCCTGTCTTCAGTAGCTGGGCTACGACGCTGGAAAGCGTGCAGTTTGGCCTGCCGCAATCCCCCAATGCAATGCGCAGCCTGCAGGCCACCATGCGAGTGAGGTTCTGACCATGCGCAGACACGTCGCCTTGTTTCTCGCATCCATCTTCGCCGTCTCGTCCACCGCACAACAAGTCGGTCAGAATCGCCCTGCCAACTCGCAGGATAACTACACCATGTCGGTGAAGGTGCAACTCGTAGTCGAAGCCGTCGTAGTCAAAGACAAGCAGGGCAATCCCATTCGCGGCCTCACCGCAAAAGATTTCACCGTAACCGAAGACAACGTTTCGCAGACCATCAAGTTTTGCGAACATCAGGATCTTGCTGAAACTGCCAAACCTTTGCCTCCATCGAAGCGCAGCGAAGAGAATCTGAAGATCTACAAGCGGCTGGCGCGGGAAAAGATCGCACCAGAAACCACCGACAACGATCGCTACAAGAATCGCCGCCTCCTGGCGCTCTACTTCGACATGTCGGCGATGCGGCCCGCGGACCAGGTCCGCGCTCTACAGGCGGCTGAGCAGTTCATCCGCACGCAGATGACCTCCGTCGACCTCGTGTCGATCATGCGCTACAACGTTGGTTCCGTCGATATTCTGCAGGACTTCACCCAGGATCGCGACCGGCTGCTCAGCATTCTCGAAACCATGATCGTCGGCGAAGGCCAGGAGTCAGCCGAAGAAGTGGATGATGCGGGCGCCGCCGACACCGGCGCCGCCTTCGGGCAGGACGACAGCGAATTCAACATCTTCAATACCGACAGGCAGCTCTCCGCTCTGCAGACCGCAGCCCACATGCTTGGTCAGCTCAATGAGAAGAAATCGTTGATCTATTTTGCCGGAGGCATGCGGCTCAATGGCGTCGACAACCAGGCGCAGATGCACGCCACCGTTGACGCAGCGATCAAAGCCGGAGTATCAATCTGGGCCATCGATGCGCGCGGACTCGTTGCACAGGCGCCGCTCGGCGACGCAACCCAGGGCTCGCAGGGCAATTCCGGGATCTACACCGGCGCCGCGGCAAACGCGGTGACCGCCAACTTCCAGTATTCGCAGGACACCCTCTACTCCCTGGCCGCCGACACCGGCGGAAAAGCACTGCTCGACACCAACGACCTCGATCGCGGAATTGTGCAGGCGCAGGACGCGATCTCCGACTACTACATCATTGGCTACTACACAACAAACCCCGCGCGCAACGGTCGCTTCCGCCGCGTAAAGATCTCGCTCAGCCAAAACCTCGAAGCCAAGCTCGATTATCGCCAGGGCTACTATGCCGACAAGGAATTCAGCAAATTCACTGCCGTCGACAAAGAGCGCCAACTCGAAGACGCGCTGATGCTCGAGGATCCTGTAACCGACCTCTCAATCGCCATGGAGATCGATCATTTCCAGTTAAACCGCGCCGAATACTTCGTTCCCATCGTCGTCAAGATTCCCGGCCGCGAGCTTGCATTGGCCAAGCGCGGCGGCGCCGAGCATACGTTGATCGATTTCGTCGGCGAGATCAAGGACATGGTCGGCGGCACCACCGTGTCGAACGTGCGCGACTTCGTAAACATCAAGCTCTCCGACGCCACAGCAGCCGAACTCGCGCACCGCCCCATTGAATACGACACCGGTTTCACGCTTCTTCCCGGCAGATACATGATCAAGTTCCTCGCGCGCGACGACGAAACCGGCCGTATCGGGACCTACCAGACCACCTTCGTGATTCCCAACCTCAACAAGGAGGACAAGCGTGTTCCCATCAGCTCCGTTGTCCTCAGCAGCCAGCGCGTCGAGCTGAAAGACGCGATCTACGATGCCGCCAAGGCCAAAGACCGCGCCAAAGACGATGCCGTCAATCCTCTCGTGCAGAATGGCAAGAAGCTCGTCCCCAGCGTAACCCGCGTCTTCAGCCAAAATCGCGACATCTACGTTTATCTGCAGGCCTATAAACCACCTGCGGCCGTGCCCTCGACCAGCACACCAACAGTCCCACCGCCGCCCGCGCAGCCTGTGATGGCATTCGTGACTCTCTACGCCAATGGCTCTGAAGCACTCAGAACGCAACCCATCGCCGTCGCTCCGAATTCTGCCACCCGTCTCGGCATCACGCCGCTCAACTTTGACGTGAGCGCGTCCAACCTCAAGCCCGGTCAGTACGAATGCCAGGTCACTGTGCTCGACCCGGCAACCGGAAAAGCCGCCTTCTGGCGCGCACCGATCGTAATTGCGCAATAGTCAATCCCGCTTCGCCTTCTCCAGTCCTGTGACATAAGTCGCTGCATTTTCCATGGCCACCCCGTAATTTGGGTTTACGAGAGAAACCGTCATGGCCACCCAACCCGCTCAACCGCAGCCCATTCCAGCCCGAAAAAAGTCACTGATCCGTCGTTTCTCCCCAGACCGCTCCCAACGCACGCGCCATATCGTGCAGGGCTTGTTTTTGCTTCTGAATGGCTGGCTCGGCCTGCAATTCTACCTTTGGGCGCGGTACTTTGAGCGCGGCGGCACCGGCCTGAGCGTTCCTCGCCCCGCCGGCGTCGAGGGCTGGCTGCCCATCGCCGGACTGATGAATACGAAGTACTTCCTGCTAACCGGGCATGTGCCGGCGATCCACCCCGCCGCCATGTTCCTCTTCGTGAGTTTTATGCTCATGAGCCTGCTGCTGAAAAAAGCCTTCTGCTCCTGGCTGTGCCCCGTAGGCGCGTTCTCTGAATTCCTCTGGAAACTCGGCCGCCGCATCTTCGGCCGCAGTCTTCGCCTTCCGCGCTGGTTCGACATCTCCCTGCGCAGCCTGAAATATGTGCTCCTCGGCCTCTTCGTCGCAGTCATCGGCGCCATGTCGGCCGCAGCGCTCGAAGACTTCATGGCAACACCCTACGGTCTCGTCGCCGACGTGAAGATGCTGAACTTCTTTCGAGACATTGGGATTACTGCAGCCGTGGTCATTGGCCTGCTCGCACTGCTTTCAATGCTTGTTCAGAATTTCTGGTGCCGCTATCTATGCCCCTATGGCGCGCTCATGGGACTTGCTTCCCTGCTGAGTCCCGGTCAAAATCCGACGCGATCAGGACGCCTGCATCGATTGCGGGAAATGCGCCAAGGCATGTCCCGCCGGCCTCGCCGTCGACAAGCTTGTCCAGATTCGCTCCGTCGAATGCACGGCGTGCATGGAGTGTGTAGCAGCCTGCTCCGCGCAGAACGCACTGCAATTCGCGCTCCCACCTCGTCGAGCCGATGTACCGGCGGAACGCTGGCGCCGCCGCGTCGTCACGCCGCTAGTCGTCTGCGGAGTGCTGGCATACATCTTCTTCGGCCTGGTTCTATACGCCCGCGCCACCAATCACTGGCAGACAATCCTGCCACAGTCCGTCTATATGCAGTTGGTTCCCCGCGCCAATACGCTTACGCACCCGGGTATGTGAGGGGCATCTATCGCCTTGAATTGAAAAGCGCCGGTCTCGCCAGAGGGTCTAGAATTCTGTGCA
The DNA here is from genome assembly GCA_963769345.1 of uncultured Acidobacteriaceae bacterium. Lineage (GTDB taxonomy): Bacteria > Acidobacteriota > Terriglobia > Terriglobales > Acidobacteriaceae > Telmatobacter. The sequence goes on along the minus strand of CAVYLL010000008.1, from coordinate 1,518,960 downwards.
ATGAATCCGCGCATCGAAAAGATACGCCAGCTTCTGAGCGAGCTAGAGGCGGAGACCGCGACCACGCCAAAAGGCGATGCCGCCTTCTCAGCCCTCGAACTTCCCGACATCATCGGCGAGATCGTCGACGATCTCCAGCCGATCCTCACTGCCTACGACGCCGCGTTCTACTGGTTCCTTTTCCGTCACTCGATCGCGAAAGATGGAAATCCGCAGATTCGCGTAAGCCGCAGCAGCCTGCGTCGCGCCGTGGTCAAATCGTCTTACACCAATGCGGCTGAAAACAACATCTCCATTGGCAAAGTGCAGGACACGCTGCATGCGCTCGAACAGATCGGCGCAATTCAAAAACTGGGCGAACCAAACCGTCAGGGCACACTCTATCGCGTCCTCATCCCCGACGAAATCGAAGGCTGCCGCAAATTCCGCGCAGAACGCCTCGCCGAAGAACTGGCTTTGTTCCCTGTGTCGAACAAAGGCCAACACCAATTACGGATGGAGGTTTTCGAGCGCGACGGATACAAATGCCGCCGTTGCGACAAGCAGCTCACGCGTTTCACTGCAACCACCGATTACGTGCAGTCGCCCGCCGACGGTGGCGATGACAGCGCCGAATACCTGGTAACTACCTGCGCCGATTGCAATACCCGAGGCCAGAAGCAGGCACCCTGAGATTCTCAACTGAAAAGAAGAGCGGCGGCCTTGGCGTCGCGGCCTAGTGCGGTTGGCGCTCAGGCATCAGCTTTCGCAAGGCATCCGCATAATGCTCCGGCAGGGCCTTACGCTTCAACTGGTCGTCGCATACGACGTGCACCGTTTCGCCCTCCGCCAGCAGCGTCGGCTCGGCACCATCCGCTCCTTTACGCAAAATGCGATAGGCAAACTTCAGCACCGATCCCCGCAGCATCGCGGGCCGGGTCTCAATCAAAATTTCGTCATCGTATTTCGCCGGAGAACGATACCGGCACGAAGCCTCCACCACAGGCAGAATGCACTCGTGCTCCTTCTCCAATTGGCTGTAAGCAAGACCAAGCGAGCGGAGCAGCTCCACGCGCCCCAGCTCAAACCAGACGAGGTAATTGGCATAGTAGACAATGCCCATCTGGTCGGTCTCCGCATAACGCACGCGCACCTGGTGGGTGATCACTGGCATCGATCAATCTTTCTCCAGTAGGGCTTTTCGCACGGAGAGGGGTTTGTTTATTCCCTGTTCCCTTGTTCCCTATTCCCTGTTTCTAAGGCTTGAGGTGCGAGAAGATCTGCAGCTTGCTGAAGTCGTTGAACATGACGAACGCGAAGAACGCCACCAGCACCACAAACGCGGCCTGGTAGATGCGCTCCTTCACAATCATGCTGATGTCGCGCCGCATGATGCTCTCAATCAGCAGCAGCAGGATCAAGCCTCCGTCCAGAATCGGGAACGGCAACAGATTCAGGATGCCGAGATTCAAGCTGATGCCCGCGGCCAGGTCAAACTTCGCCAGCCAGTAGCGCTCCTTCACGGCCTGCCCAGCCGCTACGGCGATTCCCACCGGACCGGAAAGCTGCTTCACGGAAACCTGGTGCGTCAGCACTTTCTTCAGCACATTGACGATCAGCAGCGAACTCTCCGCGCAGAAATCGCGCGACTCGGCGACCGCGCTGGAAAACTTCATCGGCTCGGCGCGCACCGGCACGTCAGCCGGACCCGCTGGAAGGAACCCAAGCCGCCAGCCCCCCTCCTGCACGTAAGGATGAATCACGATTGGCGGAAGCGTCGCGCCCGTGCGCTCCACGGTCAGCGTCACTGGTTTGCCCTTCCCCGACTGCATGTAATCCACCAGCGGTAACACTGTATGGAAGTCATGGCCATCGACGGAGATAATCTTGTCGCCCGACTGCAGCCCCGCACGCTGCGCAGGAGAGTCCGCGCTTACCTGCTCAATCTGAATCGGACTCTGCGTGTACTGCACAAAGATTCCCGCCTTGCTCAGGTCGTCGTGCAACGCATCAACCGTGCCCGGCAGGTGCAGAGAAGTCTGAATCGTGGCGCCATTGCGATCAACGCTGACGGGCACTGTTTTATTCGAGTTTTCCCCCACGACGTCATGAAACTTCTGGTAGTCGGGATGTGCCGTGCCGTCGAACGCGGAAATTACATCTCCGGCCTGAAGACCGGCCTGATCAGCGGCCGAACCAGGCGTTACCCACTCAATCTTCGTCGTCCGAATGTCGGGAACTTCATTAATGAAGGTGAAATAGATCACCATCAGAACGAATGCCAGCACAAAATTGGAGAATGGACCGGCAACACCGATAAGCATGCGCTGCCAGCGGGGATGGGCCATGAACGACCCGGGATCCTGCACGAGTTCCTCGTAAACGGGAGTAACAGGTGCTTCCTGACCGCGGAGTTTCTCCGCCGCCTGAATGGCCACAGGCGTGCCGGGAACCATGGCAACTTCCCCAGGATTCTCGCCCGTCATCTTCACAAATCCGCCCAGCGGCAGCAGGCAAACCTTGTAGTCCGTATCGCCGTACTTGATGCCAAACAGGCGCGGACCAAAACCGACAGAAAAAGCTTCTACGCGCACTCCGCAAAGCTTGGCGACTATAAAGTGGCCAAATTCGTGAACCACCACCATCACGCCGACAAGGACGATAAACGCTACTGCGGAAACAAAAAAATCATGCATAAACGAAAGAATCCAGACCTCACAATTGGCGCGCCACTTTGCCGGTAAAGCGCAACAGACTCAGCCAACAAACATATGAGCCTTTAGACGCGCTTCCCGGTCCGATGCGAGCACCTCTGCGATGGTTGCGGGGTGCGACTCGGGCGTGGACGCAAGCACTTTTTCAATTGTACCCGGTATGCCGTTAAACGGGATTTTCCGCTCCAGGAAGGCCTCCACTGCCACCTCATCCGCCGCATTCAGGGCGATGCAGTGAGCTCCACCCTTCGCCGCCGCCTCGTAGGCAAGACGCAAACACGGAAATCGCTCGAAGTCCGGCTCCTCAAACTCGAGATGTCGCAACGCAGCCAGATCGAACGTCAGCGTAGACGCAGGCCGCTCTGGATACGCCAGTGCGTACAAGATCGGCAACCGCATATCCGTCACCGAAATCTGCGCCAGTATCGACCCATCCACGTACTCCACCAGCGAGTGCACCGTCGACTGTGGATGCACTGTAACTCGCACCTTTTCGGGAGGCACATCGAACAATCGACAGGCCTCAATAATCTCCAGCCCCTTGTTCAGCATGGTGGCCGAATCAATCGTGATCCGGCGGCCCATTACCCACGTTGGGTGCTTCAACGCCTGCTCTGGCGTAATCCCTGCAAAATCGGCCAGCGGAGTCGTTCTGAACGGCCCGCCCGAAGCCGTCAGCCAGATCGTCCTCACCTCGGCATGCGCGCCAACCCGCATGCACTGGTGCACAGCGTTGTGCTCGCTATCGATGGGCAGAATCGGCACCTTGCGTTCCCGCGCTGCAGCGGTCAGAATTTCGCCCGCCGCCACCATGCACTCCTTGTTGGCCAGGCCCACGGGCTTTCCCGCAAGAATCGCCGCGTGCGTGGCCTCAAGTCCCGCGACCCCCACAATGGCTGAAACCACAAAATCCGCTTCAGGATGCGTGGAACAGGCTACCGTTCCTTCCGCTCCGTAAACAACTTCGATCCCGCCGACTCCCGCCTGCTTGAGCCGCGCGCTCAGCTGGCCAGCAAGCTCCTCGGTCGCCAAAGAAACCGTCTTGGGCCGCCACCTCATTGCCTGCGCAAATGCTTCGTCAACATTGCGCCCAGCCGCCAGGGTCGCTACCTGGTAGCGGTCCGGAAACTGATCAACGATGGAAAGGGTACTTTGGCCGATAGAGCCGGTGGAACCGAGAATGGCGAGTCGTTTCAACGTTCTGCTAAGTCCAATTTCAACAATAACAAGTGAACATTATAACGCCCGCTAGAATCGCAGGCGGATAACCTGAGCGTACCACAGCACTGGAGCCGCGAGCAGCAGCGCGTCAATGCGGTCAAGGATGCCCCCATGACCCGGAAGCAAGGTGCCGGAATCCTTCACCCCGGCCGAGCGTTTCAGTGCGGACTCCGCCAGATCACCAACCTGCGCCGCCACATTCACCACCACCGCAAGCACCAGCCAATACCACCAGGCCTCATCGGCAAACGACAGCCTTACCGAGTTCCATTGCGCCAGATATGAGCTCAGTCCAAGCAGCAATACCCGCCACTGCAACCGCCCCGACCACCGAGCCGATCGCTCCGGCCCATGTCTTGTTGGGGCTGAGGTTCGGCGCCATCTTGCTCTTTCCGAACATGCGCCCTGCATACATCGCCACCGTATCGCCTGCCCACACCGTCAGAAACAGAAATGCCAGCAGCGAAGGGCCGTTGCTGGCTTCTCGCAACATCGGCAGCGGAATCAGCGTGAGCCCGAGATAGAACAGCGCAAACACCGATGCGGTGGCATCGGCTAGGGCGCGTTCAACCGGCGATGCAAACGTGCAGTAGATAAGAAGAGCGACGCATAGCGCGCCAAAAAGCGTCACTGTCCCGTCCGGCCACTCAAAGTTGCCGGCAAAGAGTAGCGCGATGGCCACCAGAACGGCGACTCGTGGCGGCTTCGCTCCGCGATGTTCTGTCAAAGCCAGAAACTCCCAGGCAGCCAACATGGCTACAGCGGCAACCACCAGCGTAATCAGCCACATGGGGCCGAGAAACACCAGGGCCAGCACCAGGGGCGCCAGAATGAGTGCAGTGAGAACTCGTTTCATTCCAGGGTTGAGAATACACCGCCGGGGTCGGGCAGGCGGACTCTGGCCGCTCCCCCTAGCGCACCGGCCACTCCCACTTCGGGGCGTTGAAGAGTGTCGCGCTCGCAAGAACCGTCTCGCCAAACGACTTCTCCAGGTGCAACCGGCTGCACCTCCGGTTCTCTTCCAGCGCCTGGATGAGAGCTTGCGAATGAGATACCACCACCAGTTGCGTGCTCTCAGACGCATGGGCAATCAGACGAGCCAGCGCCGGCAGCAGGTCAGGATGTAAGCTGGTTTCCGGCTCATTCAAAACCATTAATTCCGGAGGCCGGGGTGTCAGCAGAGCCGCCGTCCATAGCAGATAACGCAACGTGCCGTCTGATAACTCCGCCGCCGAAAGTGGCCGCAACAGCCCATGCTGGCTGAGCTGCACCTCGAACCGCCCTGCCTGCTCATCCACTTCAACGTGGCTGCCCGGAAAGGCGTCCTCCACCGTGCGGTCCAGCGCTTCACGATCGCCAAACATGCGGATCGTCGCGAGCGCGGCCGGCAAATCTGTCCCATCGTTGTTCAAGACAGGCGTAAAGGTGCCAACCTGCGGAATCCGTACCGGTGACGCAGCATCCGTCCTGAATCCCTCATAGAACCGCCAACCCCGGATCGACTCGCGGACCGACAGCATCTCCGGCGCCCGCTGCGGATCGGCAATCGTCGCAAGCATGCTGTCGGTTGAACTCAGCTCTTTGGTGAGAATCACTGGCTCTTCGTGCTTGCTCGTCTTGCCCGGCGCAACCTGCACCAGCCGATTGTTGCGATCCACCAACACAGACGCCCGCCGATAGATGCCGCCATGCCAGATGCATTCGCGCTTGATTGCCGGATCGAGCCGGAACGCCGTCTGCGCCGGTGGAGGATAACCAAGATCGATGCAATAACTGTACGGATCGCCCGCGAACCCGAGTTTCAGGCTGACCGAATTCTGCCGCGGAGTGCCTTGAACTTCGTGCTCTCCCTGGCGAACGCTGCGTGCAATTTTCTCCGGCCCGGCCCACAATGTCGACGGCAATCCACCCTCTCGCGCCAGAGAAGCCACTACCGTATTCAAGGCCGCGTCACCCAGCAGTCGAAGCGCTCGATACAGGCTGGACTTGCCGGTGCCGTTGGCTCCCGTCACCAGGTTGAGCCGTTCAAGCGGCAGCACAAGATCCCGCAACGAGCGATAGCCCGAAACCGCAAGCGTCTGAATCATTGTCAGCATGATTATGGCAGTACTCCCCACTAGATAAGTGATCATCAAGAAAAACAGATAGAATATCTAGTTGAATTGACTTTGACAATATTTATGTCTATTCTGTCTCTGGAGGATGCCGAACCCATGAATATCAACGTTGGGCTAAGCGACAGAATCAGGAGATTGGCGCAAGCGAAATACATCTCCCCCGCTGTTTCGGCCGGAGTACGCTCGTTTTCAATCAAAGTTCGAGATGTCCTAAATGACCTCCAAGCAGAGGGATTTCCAGGCGGACATACACCACAGGTTTGCACCGCGCTACGAACCGCAAGATTTCTGAGAGAGAACGGACTTGAGATCGAAAGCATTGAAGGCCCTCCCTCAAAAATGAGTCCGACTGTTGTTTTCAATTACCGCGTTGCTGATCGATCGGCAGAAACGCTTGCGCCGTCACAAATGGAAAGAAGCAAAATGAGACGAGAGGACCATGAAGATCCGGCAGCTCGTGCGCTCCGAGTGAGCGAGGGTCTTCGAGGAATCCTGAAGAAGGAACTCGAAGAGTATGGAGGCGGCGAGGCATTCTTGCGATGGATCAGATCTGAAGATGAGGACGCAGCGTGAGCCGAATCTATTGGGATTCAATGCTCTTCATCTACTGGTTGGAGGGCAACCCCCAATTCTCCGAGCGTGTGCGCCAACTTCTGGAGCGCGCCTATAAGCGCAATGACCAGCTTTTCACCAGCTATCTTGCTCTCGGAGAGATCATGGCAGGAGCAGCCAAATCGCCGCACCCACAGAAAGGTGCGGTGATCCAGTCTAACTTGGAAGAGGTTGGCTTCTCGTTCCTGCCATTTGACGGCGGAGCAGTCGCACCGTTTGCACAACTGCGCGCTGTTCAGAGGTTAAAAATCGCAGATGCGATTCATCTTGCTTGCGCCGCATCGGCTGGAATTGACCTTTTTCTCACGGGCGACAAGCAATTGTTGAAACTCGATGTACCAGGAATCCAGTTCATTGCCGATTTCAGCACGCCAATTCTGTGATGGGTATCAGCCTGCGGCTAATTTGATTTGCTCGGGGTCTTCTTCCACTTCGCCAACGCTGTCGCTCAGTCCGCCGTAGCGGCGTTCGCGCCGCTGGAAAGCCGCAATGGCTTCGAGCAGATGGATGCCGCGAAAATCCGGCCATAACCGCTCGGTCACGAAGATCTCGGCATAGGCGATCTGCCACAACAGGAAGTTCGAAATGCGCATCTCGCCCGAGGTTCGGATCAGCAGATCCGGATCCGGCATATGCGCCGTATAGAGATGCCGGTGGATATCCTCTTCGGTGATACGTTCGGGACTGAGCTTCTTCTGCTCCATCTCGCTGGCCAAGGCCCGGCATGCGTCCACCAGCTCGGAGCGCGCGCCATAATTCAGCGCGAGCGTCAGAGTCGTGCCGGTATTGCGCGAGGTCGTCCTCCTCCGCCCATCGCATCTTGTCCTGCACTTCATTGGGCAACTCGTGCACCCGGCCGATGTAGCGGATGCGCACATTGTTGTCGTTCATGCGCTGCACGTTGTTCTCGAGATAAGCTCTTCAGCAGCCGCATCAGGAAGTTGACTTCCGCCCGCGGACGACGCAGATTGTTCTCGAGCGAGAAGGCATAAAGCGTCAGCCAGGGCAGCCCGATGCGCGAAGCCGTCTCCGTAACCAGTTGTACGCTCTTCGCGCCCTGCTGATGACCCAGAAAACGCTTCAGCGATCGGTGACCCGCCCAGCGGCCGTTGCCGTCCATGATGATGGCGACGTGCTCGGGCAGGCGCTCAGGCTTGAGCGTGTTATAGATCGCGCGCTCCTCTGAGGTCAGCTCATCGATCCGCAGCATGCCAGTTGGATGCAAGGAATTTGCCTCGACGTATTCATTTACGCTTCTCAGTCGATGCCCGTTCCGCATTCGCAAGATTCGGCAGGAGCCGGCTCACAAGCCCATCGCGCCTAAAGGACACCGCATCAACGTCAACCAACGAAAAATCCCCGGCGGCCGGGGAAATCGGGCGACACATTCGAGCCTAGCATAAACAGGTGAGCCATGATCCATAGCACCCGGCGCAGATGAACCGATTGTCATCTTCGACGCGGAGACCGGGCGAACCGGCGCAATGCGCCGTTCGCCCGCCCATGAAGAGACGAAGTGAGATCGATTGGAGATCGTTCCAGCCGGCCTAAGCCGTCCGGCGCCGTCCCGCAGCCATGTCGCGCACTGACCCGTACAGCAGCGTCCGGTGCAGCGAATCCAGATGCGGCAGCATCGACGCAATCTCCGCCAGGAATGGATCCGACAGAATCGCCGCAACCTCTTCCTCGCGACGGCTGCGCGAATCGCGCACCAGCTGGCGCATGTCCACTTCGAGTGCGTCAGCCAGACGCTCCAGCGAACCCAGCGTCGGAATCGCCTTGCCGTTCTCGATCTTCGAGATGTAGGTCCGAGGCACCTGCATCCGACCGGCAAGCTGGCGCTGGCTCAGGTGGCGCGCCCGGCGAATCTCGCGCACCTGTGCTGCAACCTGCAACCCAGCCTCAGCAGAAGCAACCGCCGGTGGCATCGTTACCAGTTGTGGGGTTAGGGGTGCCGGCTCCTCGATATCAAGGGGCCTGCGACATTTTCTGCACATAGAATTGGTGGTTCTGTACTGCACCAAGCTGCAGAAATCGCACCGCACGACTTCGCGTGTCTCCACGCTAATAAGAGTGGTAGCCATTGGTATTGCGCGGAGTGCCAGAGCGGGTACTCCCGGGTGTTTTTGCACCGCGATAAGTGCTACTTTCTGCCGGTGAACCATAATTGTCAAGTAGAAACTTAGGGTCAACCCGAAGATTCCTGCATCAGACCCGAAGCAACCCGAAGAAACGCGAACCAAGGTGTGCAACACGTAAAATTCTGAGATGACTTCGATCGAAAATGGCGAGAAGAAATTCGGCCGCGAACAGGCCTGGCAGTTGCTCACCGAGTGGACCCAAAGCGAAAGCCTTCGCAAACACGCGATCGCTGTGGAGATCTGCGTAACGGCCTGCGGTGAAGCCGAAGCCGACCGACTCAGCCTCTCCGGCAACGAGCGCGCTCGCTTCATCGAGCTCTACACGACCACCGGCCTGCTTCACGATTTCGACTACGAGCGCCACCCCACCCCCGAAGAGCACCCTTTCGTCGGCGTCCGCGAACTCGAACGCAACGGATGGCCCGCCGAACTTCGCACCGCCATCCTCGGCCACGCGCAGTACTCCGGCGTCCCACGCGTCACGCATTTAGACAAAGCGCTCTTCGCCTGCGACGAACTCGCAGGCTTCCTCACCGCGTGCGCCCTCGTCAAGCCCACCAAGGCCATCGCCGACGTCGAAGTCTCAAGCGTGAGAAAAAAGATGAAAGATAAAGCATTCGCCCGCGGCGTCAACCGCGATGACGTAATCCAGGGTGCCGCCGAACTAGGCGTCGAACTCGATGCTCACATTGCTTTCTGTCTGGAAGCGATGAAGAAAAGGTCCTGCGAGCTTGGCTTGTAGCCGTTTGGTCTACTCGCCTTCTCTTGTGCATCCGAAGAGCAGTATCGACACCACTGGGTCGCATTCTCCGGTCAGGTATTCTGTAGAGTCTTAGGGATGGGGCTTCGCTTATGAATAATATTCTCGATATCGCGCAGAGAGCGGTCAACAAACTTCGTCGCCGATCTCTTCCCCGATAGACTCATTCTTGAGTAAGTTCACGGCGTCATCCATGTTGGCGCAAACACTGGCCAGGAACGAGACAAATATGCATCCCTGGGCTTGAATGTGATTTGGGTTGAACCGATCCCGACAGTGTTTGATGTGCTCGTCTCAAACATTTCAGGTATCGCCAATCAACGCGCCTGCAATTACTTACTGGCAGAGGAAGCACGGCAAAGAGTATGCCTTTCACATCTCCAATAACGGTGGTGCAGTCGTCCTCGATCCTCGATTTTGCCAAGCACCGGGAGATGTGGCCAGATGTTCATTTCACTGATGAAATCCGCATAACGGCAACTACACTTGCCCGCCTGGTCGAAATTGAGCAGCTCGATCTTCGCAACTACGGGGCATTAGTCCTCGATACGCAGGGATCCGAAATGCTGGTACTGAAAGGGGCGATTCCGGTCCTTAAGCAGTTCCAATTTGTTAAATCGGAAGTCGCTGATTTCGAGTCCTACGCTGGGTGCTGCCGCCTTGACGACCTCTCGGACTTCATGGACAAGCAGGGGTTCTCTATATCGCGAAAATCGCCGTTTGTCGGCCGCGACGGCGTAGGAACCTATTACGATGTGTTGTTCCGCCGCACGTAATTCCAGTTTGACCTTTTGGACGCAAGGCTAGCCCCAAAGAATCAAAGGCGGCGGACCATCTCGTTAGTTGCCTTCTGGGCAACTGTCTAGCATCAAGTTCTGTGCTACTTCATCGGGTTCTTCGCCCGTAGCTCCGCCACGATCTCCGCCGCAGCCTGCCGCGCCTTATCCGCCTGGTCTGGCGGAAAGCTGATCGCTCCCACCCGCGCATGACCGCCGCCGCCGTAGCGCTCGCACACCTGCGCCAGGTTCACCATCTTCGCAGGGTCAGCCTTCGTCCACGGATTCGACCCCACCGACACCTTCGTTCGGAAGCTCGACTTCGAAAGCCCGATCGAATACGTCGCCTTCGGATGCAGATAGTAGGGAATGAACTTGTTGTATCCCTCAACCGGCCGATCGGTGATGTCGAAGAAGATCGTCCCATCCACTTCTTCGCTGCGGTTGCGAATCAGCTCGATCCCTTCCTGGTGCCGCTCCAGCAGCGGCGGCAGCAGTGACGCCACAAACGGCTGCGCCAGCACTTCGCTCAGCGGCATCTCCGTCAGCAGCGGAATCAGCTTCGGGAATAAACTCCGGATCCTGCGTCGATTCAATAATCAGCGTCAGCTTCATCGCCGGCGCGGCCATCTCCACCGCAGCTTCGGGGCTCTCATACAGAGCGCCATCCACGATGTCGGCCCAGTGAATCAGATCCGCCACGGGCTCCGTATTGAATCCGAATTTCGTCGATCCAATATGCGCGAGAAAGCTGGTGCATGAGGTGTATTCGGGATCAAAAAACTTCCGCGATCCGCACACCGGGTCCTTCTGGCAGGCAAGAAAGTGCTCGTGATCCTCCGGCGTCAAAAATGCCGAAAGATGATGATCGAACCACCAGGTAATTCTGGGCGAGGCCGAATACTTGAAGTCGACAATCGCGTTTTCATCGCCCGTAAACTCGCTCTCGTCGAACAGCGCGCCGGCCCGATGCACCAGGCCGTGGTAATCGTACACCGCGTTCTCGTCGATGCACTCGCGATGAAACCGCGTAAACAGCGATGCGGAGCAGGCTCCGTCGAAGCATTTGTCGTGATAGAAGACTTTAACCCGCAACCGCCACAACTCCTTGAGCCAAAATCCGGTAAAGCCGGAAGATTAAGAATCATGCGGCGGGCTCGATTGTGTCAAGGTGCTGAGATACGGAACCCTAAGCAAAGAATTGACTTGAACCAGTCCACCTGCCCATCCATATCGCTGCTCGGGTAAAATCCCTTCCAACAAGATCGCGACAATCTCGGCCATCCTTTCAAGGAGCATCCATGGACCCGGAAACTCAGCCAGCACCTCAGCCACTCGAGCCCACTCAACAAATCTCTCCTGAGACGACCTCCCCGGGCTTCCCTCCGCAGGCACCCGAAAAGTCCTACCGCGGACTGAAGTGGGTCTTCATCGGGCCGCAGGGCCTGCGCGCTGGCTGGTCGGTTCTGATCGTTGTAAGCCTGCTTCTCCTCCTCGGCCGTGCCCTGTCTTACGTGGTCCTCAAACTCAACCTGGTGACCAAGGGAGCTGCATTTGGCCCGAGACAAGCATTCTTTGGGGAGCTATTTCAGGTCATCCTGCTGGTTCTGTGCGTAGCCATCGTTGCGGCCATTGAGCGACGCAGCATTCTTGACTACAACCTCCGCGGACCTAGCCGTGTAAAGCACTTCTTCAGCGGCCTGGCCGTTGGTTTCGCCGCGCTGTCTGCCCTTGTCGGTGCAATGGCGTGGGGAGGCTGGCTGCATTTCGGCCCGGTCGCACTGCAAGGCTCCGTGATCTTCAAATACGCCTTCATCTGGGGAGTGACGTTCCTTCTCGTCGGCTGCTTTGAGGAAGGCACGATGCGCTGCTACCTGCAGTACACCCTGACGCGCGGCATCAACTTCTGGTGGGCTGCCAGCCTGATTGCCCTGATGTGCGGCTTCCTGATCTTCCGCGTCAAAGGCAATGGCGCGTGGGGCGTCTACGTCATCGCGCTCCTCGGGCTTTTCCCCTGCCTCTTGCTGCAACTGAATAAAGCGCCAAGTTCGGGCTTTTGGCAGGCGGCATGGTTCACTTCAACCCTCTTCGGCTTCGGCCACACCGGCAACAACGGCGAAAACTGGGTCGGCATCTTCGCTGCCGCATTCATCGGCTTCGTTTTCTGCGTCAGCATCTGGCTCACCGGATCGGCGTGGTGGGCCATCGGCTGCCACGCCGCGTGGGACTGGGCCGAAACCTACTTCTACGGCACTGCTGACAGCGGTCTGGTCGCTCCCGGCCACCTTCTCAGCACAACGACCGCCGGCAATCCGCTATGGAGCGGTGGTACCGACGGCCCCGAAGGCAGCCTTCTCATCATTCCCATCGTGTTGCTCTTGCTGGCTTGGCTGCTCGTCATCTATCGTCGTCCCAAGCCTACGCAATTCTCCGCACCGGCAATTACGGAGCAGCTGGCAAGCTGAAAGAAGAACGCATGCGGCTCTGGCTCAATCGAACCGGCGAAGTCTCTCTGCGCGAGCAACTGATCACGCAAGTCGTGCTCGGCATTCTTTGCCATGAGCTTGCGCCCGGCCAACGCTTGCCCAGCACACGCGATCTTTCCCGCCGCTTCGGCATCCACGCCAACACCGCCAGCGCCGCCTACCGCCAGCTTGAAAGCGAGGGCTGGGTTGAGTTGCGCCACGGCAGCGGCGTCTTCGTCCGCACCACCCGCCCCGAGTCTGCAGCTAAGCCCCGAGATGGCACTCGACCAGATGATCGGTGACCTTGCCGCAAAAGCTCGCAAACTCGGCACCCCCGATGCATTGCTCAAGGCCCGTCTCCGCCGATGGCTCGCGCTCGAGCCGCCCGCGCGCTGGCTGGTCATCGAACCCGACCCCCAGCTCCTCCGCATTGTCATAACCGAAATGGAGCAGGCCCTTTCGCTGCCCGTCATCGGTTGCTCTCCGGAAGAATGCTGCACACCCGGCATGCTCGATGCGTCGATGGCCGCAGTACTGCCCAGCAAGGTCGCCGCAGTTCGCAAGCTGCTCCCGCCCGGCAATGAGCTGACAACCCTCCAGGTCCATCCTGTGACGGCGGAGTTGCAATCCCACCTGCAGCGTTACATGCCGGAGCACTCAACCGATCTGGTAGGCATCGCTTCGCGCTGGGCCGACTTCCAGCGCATCGCGCAAACCATGCTCATCGCCGCCGGACTCGCCCCGGAGTGCCTGCTCGTTCGCGACGCCACCACGCCCGACTGGAAGCGCGGTCTCGACGCCGCATCCGCCGTGGTCTGCGACGCAGCCCTCGCGAACGACCTGCCGCCCGGATGCCACGCCATCGTCTTCCGTCTGCTCGGCGAACCTTCCCTCGCCGACCTCCGCACCCGCGAAGAAGCCGTCCTTTCCGCTTCCAGCCATTAGTACACTTTTGATTCTGTCCTCTTCAGGCACGCACCTCTTTCAATCACGCCCTAAGATCGCAGGTCATGAAACACCTTGCGATTCTCCTTCTCAGCTTCAGCTTCGTCTCTTGCGCTTTAGGCCAGGTGTTGCCCGACAACCCCACCCCCATACCCGATCCCGCATGGGGCCGTTTGCAGACTCTCGTCTACGGCCAACCCATCGTCGTCGACAACACCAATGGCCCGCCCGTTCATTGCCTTTTCGCCGGTGTAACCGACGCCTATCTTTTTTGCAACCCTCCCGGGAACCCGCCGGGGGCAGGCTTCCGTATCGATCATGCCAACGTGCTGAGTGTTGATCTCGATGTGCCATCGCAAAACACCGCGAAGACAATGCGGTCACAGCACAACTATCACCCCGCATGGATTTCCAGCATGATCGCGGGCGGAATCATCGTTGGCATCATCGCTTCGCAAGGCACCAATGCCGGAAGGGCAACCGAAGATGCCTTCATCGGCGCAGGGATCGTCGGCCTCATCGGCGCCCCGCTGGCCTTCCTCCCGCATCCGCAGCCCGCTTTTGGCAGCCCGGTCTATCCGCAGTATGGAATCGGCTTTCATTTCAAGAACCCAATTCGCGCGCGCTCACGCGGGATACTCGGCCTGAGAGCTCCACGTTGAACATGGGAATGCGCTCCCGATATCCAACGCATTCCGCGAATCAATCTCCGCGGCGTTATCCTGTTGTTGACCCATGTCGGAATCCCGCGCAGCCAATCCAGCTTCTGCAGCCTATCGGGCGCCAAAGCCGCGTCATCGAAAACGCCGCTGGCCCCGGACCCTTTTCTTCACCGCTGCATGGCTGGTGATCATCCTCGTGGTGCTCACCGGCATTGGAATCCTCTGGCTTCGATCCGCCGCTAAGGCCGCGCTTCCCGTCCTCGACGGCGACATTCATCTCGCTTCGCAAGGTAATGCCGCCGCGCTCTTCGCCCCTGTCACCGTCCGACGCGACCAGCACGGGGTTCCCCACATCGACGCCGCTACGCAGGAAGACATGTTCGTTGCGCAGGGCTACGTCACCGCGCAGGATCGACTCTGGCAGATGGACGCCTATCGTCGCAGCGCCAACGGCGAACTCGCCGAGGTCATGGGCCCATCGCTCCTGCGCAACGACAAGGCACAGCGCATGTTTCAATTTCGCAACACGGCGCATCGCATCTATGCGAACCTTCCGCCAGATGAGCGAGCCCGCTATGAGGCTTATGCGCGTGGGGTGAATCTCTACATCGCACAGCACCAGGATTCGCTGCCGCCCGAGTTCCGTCTCCTCCACTACAAGCCTCAACCATGGACCGGCGCCGACTCCGTCAGCATCGGAATGATGATGGTCGACATGCTCGACACCCATTGGTACACCAAGCTGTCTCGCGAACGAATCGCTGCGAAGCTCAACAATCCGAAACTTGAGTCCGATCTCTATCCCGTTGGCTCGTGGCGCGATCATCCTCCCACCGGCGAACTCCTCGACCTCAGCCATCCTCATCCCGCGCCGCCTATAACCAGCGACGATGAAGACGACGAACGCACGGTTACGCGCTTGGTCTTCCCGCAAATGCCGGGCGCCCCATCCTTGCAGCGCATTTTGCCGCAAGGGTGGGATAGCACTGACCTCAACACTCCTGCTGTTTCCGCCATCTTCAACAATCAACAATGCCCCGACTGCACCCCCGGCTCCAATAACTGGGTCATCGCCGGCAAGCACACCGCCAGCGGAAAGCCATTGCTCTCGAACGATATGCACCTCGGCCTCAACGTGCCGAACATCTGGTATATGGCCGACTTGCGCGCGCCCGGCTTCCACGCCGCCGGCGTCACACTTCCCGGCATGCCCTTCGTTATCGCCGGACACAACGAACACATCGCGTGGGGATTCACCGCGCTCTACGGCGACGTGCAGGATCTCTACATCGAACAGCTTGACGAAAAGGGCAACTTCCAGGTTGCAGATGGAAGCTGGCGTCCACTCAGCGTCGATCACGAGACCATCCGCGTTCGCGGCCGCAAAGACGTGAGCTACGATGTGCGCCTCACTGACCATGGCCCGCTGCTCGATCCCGCTTTCACCAGGGACTCGCGCGCCATCGCGCTCAAGTGGACGGTTTATGACACGACCCTCAATTCGATTCCCCTCTACTCCATGAACACCTCATCGAACTGGACCGAGTTCACGACGGCACTCTCGCAGTGGTGCTGGCCCACGCAAAACGTCGTCTACTCCGACGATCAGGGCCACATCGGCTACCGCGCAGTCGGTCGAATTCCGATTCGGTCCGCAGGGCTGTCCAAGGTGCCAATCGCGACCAGCGTACACGAGTGGCAAGGCTACATTCCCTTCGACGACATGCCCAACAGCTTTGATCCGCCGTCTGGTTTTCTCGCCACTGCCAACTCCCGCGTGACCTCAGACAAATCAAAATACCCGCTGACCAATGAGTGGGCCGACCCGTATCGCGCCGAGCGCATTTACAAGCTGCTGCAAGGCCGCGACCAGCTCAAGCCTGCCGACTTGCTCGCCGTGCAGACCGACATCTACAGCGAGATCGATCAGGAGCTCGGCCATCGCCTCTCCTACGCCATCGACCACACGGCGAACGCCGACGACAAACTCCGCAAAGCCGCAGACCTCATGCGCAGCTGGGACGGCCGTCTGACCGTTGACTCCGCCGCCGCCTCGCTCGTCACCCAAACCCGCTACACGTCTGCGCACGATGCTGCTCGAGCCCAAACTTGGCAAAGAGGAAGCCGGGGAATACCAGTGGTCCGAGTCCAACTTCGCTGAAGAGGAAATTGTGATGCACGCCAGTCCCGACTGGCTTCCTCCCAGCTACAAGGACTGGGACGCGTTTCTCACCGACGCCGTTCGCCGGGCCATGAAAGAAGGAAACGCTCCCGCAGACGTGACCAGGTGGACATACGGATCCTGGCACGTTGTCGATATCGAGCACCCGCTCTCCAGTTTCCTCCCCGTCATCAGCCGCAATCGCCGGCACTGGCCCCCAGCCGCTCAGTGGCGACACCACCACCGTGAAGCAGGTAAGCCGCGCCTTCGGTCCTTCGCAGCGCTTCACCATGGACTGGAACAACATCGACGGCTCAACCGAAAACATCGTCCTCGGCGAAAGCGGCAACCCCTACAGCCCCTGGTTCCGCGACCAGTGGGATGACTACTATAACGGCCGAACCTTCGCGCTCCCGTTCACCCCCGCCGCCGTCTCCGCCAACACGCAGCACACCCTGCGCCTCCTGCCATGAAGGATCAGGGAATAGGAAATAAGGATCAGGGATCAGTTGAATTTTTGAGCGGCACGAACTGGGTGCCCCAGGTCTCGAATTTGAGACCTGGGAGGGAAGCAGATAACTCAAATCGCCTCCGCCGTTTCCTCGGTCCCGCGATTATCTGCCTCGCCGCTCTCATCGCCACGTCCCCCGACTTCATACGCAAGACCTCCTGCGGCCACGACTTCGACTTCCATCTCGCCTCGTGGCTCGACGCCACCGCAAGCTGGCGTCACGGACTCTTCTATCCGCATTGGGCGCCCAGTCCCAACTACGGCGCCGGCGAGCCTCGCTTCGTCTTCTATCCGCCGCTCACCTGGATGCTTGGCGCCGCGTTCGGCCTGATCCTCCCCTGGATGAGCGTTGAATTCGCCATTCTGTGCATCTTCCTCGCCGCCACCGGTCTCGCCACACGCCTTCTGGCGCGCCAGCTACTTCCCGATGGACCCGCAACCCTCGCCGGTTGCGCCGCACTCTTCTCCGGTTACTCCATGTTCACCGCTTACGAGCGCTCCGCATTCGGCGAACTCGCCGGCGGTTTCTGGATCCCGTTGCTTTTGCTCCTGGTTTTTCGCGATCGCAATGCGCAGGCATCCGTCTGGCGTCGCGCCTTCGATGGCTCAGCCGTACTGCTCACTCTGGTCCTCGCCGGAGCGTGGCTCTCCAACGCACCCCTCGGCGTCATGGCCAGCTACCTGCTCGCCGCAGTCGCGCTCACAGTCGCGCTCCTCCAGCGCTCCTGGGCTCCGATTCTGCGCTCCACGCTGGCAGTCACACTCGGCCTGGGTCTCTCCGCCATCTACCTTGTTCCCGCCGCTGTCGAGCAGCGCTGGGTGCAGATCCGTCAGGCCACCGACGACCCGGGTCTCGCCATCGAGAACAGCTTCCTCTTCGGCCGCCACGCCGACCCGATTCTCGAACTGCACGACGTCGAACTCTGGCGCGTCTCCACCATCGCCGTCGCCATGATCGGCCTGACGCTCCTCTGCGCTTTCATCGCGTCGCGCCGCGGCAAGCTCCGCCAGCGCCAGTGGTGGATCCCGCTCGCCCTTATCCCCGTCGTGGTTCTGTTTCTGCAACTCCCCATCTCCCTGCCCATCTGGAACATCTTGCCCAAACTGCGTTTCCTCCAGTTTCCCTGGCGGTGGCTCGTCGTGCTCGAAGCGCCGCTCGGTATATTTTTTGCCGCGGCCATCTGGCCCGCAAGGCAGTGGCTGCGCGTCGCGGTTATCGCCAGCTCTTGCGCGATTTTTCTTTCCATCACCGCCGTTACGACGCTCGTCTTTCACCAGTCCTGCGACGAAGAAGACAAGGTTGACGGCATGTTGAGCGCCTGGCGCAGCGGGCATGGCTTTCAGGGTACCGACGAGTACGCGCCGCCAGGTGCGGATGAAACACTGATGGCCATCGGCTTGCCCGACGCATGCCTTGTCACCAATCCCGCCGTCGTGCTCGCCACCGCTGATGATGGCAACATCCCCGCATGGGATCCGGCTAACGGACATTGTGACGCAACCTACTCATGGCAGAAACTCAAAGGCCAGCGCGCGCTCGAACACCTGCGCCTCACCGCTGAAACTCCGCACGCCGGCTACCTTATCCTTCACCTGCGCAATTACGCCGCGTGGAAGATTGGCATCAATGGCGACGTCGTCGCCTTGGGCGCGAGCCCGCTATATGCTTCGCTTCCCCACCGTGACGATGGCCTGATGGTGGTGCCCGTTCCGCAAGGCCCCGTGCAGGTTAACGTGGACTGGACCATAACCGGCGATGTCGTGATGGGGCGCCTGCTGAGTCTCATCTCGCTCGGCTGCATCGGACTTCTGTATCTAATCGAGCGAAAGCTAAACGCAGTGCAAAAGGTTAAAGCGGAACCTCGGTTATCATAAAGAGGAATGCCCGCTGACGTTAAATCGCTGATCCACGAGGGTGCGGAGCTCACCGACCGCGCGCTGGAAGCACTTATTCCAACGATCGACATTGTTCCTTCGTCGATCCACGGCGCTATGCGCCACTCCGTCTTTGCTGGCGGCAAACGCCTGCGTCCCGTTCTTGCCATGCAGGCCGCTGTCACCATCGCCGGCTCGCTGCCGCGCGGCATCGAGCGCCTCGGTGCAGCTCTTGAGATGCTGCACACCTATTCACTCATTCACGATGATCTGCCTGCGCTCGACAACGACGACCTGCGTCGCGGCAAGCCTACCTGCCACGTGGCCTTCGGCGAAGCCATCGCCATCCTCGCCGGCGACGCGCTGCAAACGCGCGCCTTCGAAGTCCTCGCAGGACTCGACACGCCACCCGCTGCAACCGTGCAGATCATTGGCCTCATCGCCAACGCCGTAGGCACCGTCGACGGCATGATCGGCGGTCAGGTACTCGACATCGAGAGCGAACATCTCAAGCCGACTCCCGAACTCGTCGAAGCCATCCATCGCGCCAAGACCGGTGCCCTCATTCGCGTCAGCGTCGTCACGGGCGGCGTCTACGCCGGAGCCACCGCAGAAGATGTCGCCCGTCTCGACATCTTCGGCCGCAAAGCCGGACTCGCCTTCCAGATCGTCGACGACGTTCTCGACATGACGGTTGACTCAGCGCATCTGGGAAAAACCGCCGGCAAAGACCAGGCCACCGAGAAAGCCACCTGGCCTGCGGTCTACGGTATCGAGCAGAGCCAACGCGATGCCGCGACTCTCATCGAAGAAGCCTTTGCCGCACTGGCCCCCTATGGCAGCCGTGCCGACGGCCTCAAGTCCGTTGCCCGTTATCTGGTCGAGCGCAAGAACTAGCCTCACAGGAAACGTCCATTGAGCGAGAACGAAGCCGTCGAACGTGGAACCACCGGCGGCGCTCAACGACCGACGCGGTCGGTTCCCTATCCGATCATTCTGATTGCGATCTTTCAATTCTTCAAGGCAGGGTTTCTTCTCTATCTCTTCGTTAAGTTCTGGCACGGCTATTCAGGGTATGCTGCATCGGGCGGGCCCGATAGCCCCTTCCTCCAGAACTTTCTTGAAACGCCCTTCATTGTCTTGTTTCCAGCTCTGTCTGTTGTCTTCGTCGTGATCGCCTGCGGATTGTTAGGTCTGAAACCCTGGGCGCGCGGATTTTTGATAGGAGCGATCATCTGCACTTGGATCGGCGGGAGGTTTGGCAATCATCTCTCGCTGGATGCGTTGTTCTTCAGCAACAGTGTCGTTCTGCGTCACCACCACTTTCAGGTCTTGCTTTGTGTCTTCCTGCTCGACTTTTTCGTGTTCGGGAGTCTTGTCTTTTATCCCGACATCGCCAAAACTTTCGGCGAAAAAGAAGGCGAGAGTCTTCTATAGATTCAGCGGCCGGCCCCCGACACGAATAAGCTAATAGCTAGGAGCTAAAAGCTAACAGCTGATGTTGTCCGAACCCGACATCTTCACCGCTCTCCGCGACTGCTTCGACCCCGAAGTGAAGCTGAACCTCGTTGACCTCGGTCTCATCTACTCCGTCGAAACCGGCCCCGATCCTGACTCCACGCCCGCATGGCCGCGCCAATGGGTCAAGGTCACGATGACCCTCACCACGCAATTCTGCCCGGCATCAGGCCTGATCTTCGAGCAGGTTCACAACCGTCTCGCCACCATCCCCGACGTCAGCAAAGTTGAAGTGAACTTGGTTTGGGAGCCGAAGTGGACGCCGCATCGCATCAGCGAAGCGGGGAGGAAGCAACTGGGAATCTAGCTTCCGTTACGAGCGTCGCAGAACGCGACGCAGAGACTCGCCCTTCTCCGCAATATTCTCCACCACGTCCTGCACCTGCCCGAGCATGTGTTGCGCCCGTTCAACGTAGCTCGGGGCGGCTTCCCACAAATTCCGCAGCGTTTCCTCATGATCCAGCAGGGCGAGCACAGTGCCGGAAGCTGCCATCACCACCCCGGCGCGCTTTTTGCCACTCAACAGCAGCAGGCTCCCGGTAATGAGCGATCCGCACGCGGCAACCTTCACCCAATCGAATGACTCTGTGTCGCGTATCTCGGTAGTCCCGGGGATCCGGTTCTTCCGGTTTGGAAAAATCGCAACGTCCATGAGCTCTCCTTTTCTGTAATCAGATGCAGCCCCAGGGTTTTCCGGCAGCTAGAGAAACCCACCTCGTCGTCGAATCTCTCATGGGGCACATCTGGTCCTGCCCGGAAGCCCTTTCAATCCAGATCGAAATCGCGTAGCGGCTTACCAGCCGGCGCATCCTTCGCCTTGCGCAGGGCCTCTGCAAACTTCTTGTCGAACAGGTCTTCTTTGTTCTTCTCTGCGTCAACCGATTGACGGAAGATCGACTCCTTCCGCTCATCCTGCTCGCGCATCGCCTTGGCCGCAGTTTCCAGATCCTCGAACATCCGCTTACGCGGCGCAGAGGTGTGGCTGATGACCAGCCCGGTAGACGCATCCACCACAATCATTGCCCCGCAGTCGGGACATGGAACCTGAAATGTTTCTTCCTTGCTTTTGCCCATAACAGGCCAATTGTAGGCGCTTCGGCTGAATCAGGAAAGCCCTGGGAAAGCGTGCCCTCCGGCGCAAGAGCCGGTCCTTTTCATCTCGATTTTTGAATTTATCGACTCACCCCGGGGTACCATTCTCATCATGCTGTGTCCTGCCTGTTGACGGTGTTCCTTTTACAAACGCGGCTCCCCCCGCGATAAGGAGATTCATGAAAGGCATTCTTCTCAAGCTCGTTATTCTTGGCTTGGCTGCCCTAACCCTCGCTCCCTTCAGTTCCGCACAGGCCAAGCTCGCAGGCGACTGGCAGGGCACCTATGTCGACTCAAATGGCATCACCTTCCGACTCGTCTGGCACGTCACTGCCGGTACTAACGGGAAACTCACCTCGACACTGGACAATGTCGATCAAAGCATCTTCGGCATGAAAGCCAAGACAACCACGGTCAAAGGTTCCAACGTTCATTTCGAAGTGGACGAAGTGATTAGCCCTAACGGGCAGCCCATTCACCTCAAGGCATCATTCAACGGTACCCTGAATAAGGAAGAGGACAAAGTGGTCGGCACCTGGACGCAAAGCGCTCCGCCCCAGGATTCGCTACAGGTCACCTTCAGACACGGACCACCAGAACCTCCGACAATTACCGCTGCAGGCGGATCTTCAGTGCTGTTCCACTAGCGACGGAGCCTCGTCGCGCCCCTACTGATTTGCCGCTGTCCCATGCACGTGCAGAATGATGCGACGGTACGACGTGAGCTGCGGCGAACCATTGTCCGTTACTGCCAGAATCACGTGCGCCACGCCATCTCCCTTGCACGGAATCAGCGGCAGCCACAGCGGCCTGCATGCCGCATCCACCCGAATCGTCACACGCGCCGTGTCTGATCCGCTCAGCGTCAACGCGGCAAGATTCCCATCCGCAAATCCGGCCTCCTGGTAGTGGAACCAGTGAAAGTGCAAGCGGAACTGCTTCTCTCCGTCTGGATCGGTGGTGTCTCCCGCGTCGAGCGACACCGTCTCGCCCACGCGCACGTCCATCTCGAGCGGAGCATTACCTCCCTGCCCATTCACCACCACGACGGGATTGTGGTTCGCGTGCGCAAAATCGGCGACCGTCCAGGTCATCCTTGCCGCGAAATCGTTCTGGAAAGCATCGCGCCAGCGCCAGATCGTCGCCTGGTCTGACGTGTGTTCCTTTCCATCGATTCCCACCACCGTATCCCGTGAATCCACGCGCTTGAACTCATCCCCGCCCTGCGTCCAGATGGCGTGTGTTTCCCCATACGGCTGCCGATAGACATAGCGCCCACCCCACCCGCCCCAGTCGGGCCGCCGATAGCCATTCAGCCCGTTGTCGATCAGCCCAAGAAATGACGGCGTATCCCCCTCCATGATGAACATGAACTTCGGATACTTACTTCCCAGCGATCCCTCGCTGCGGATATTTGTATCGAGCCACTCATTCGTCACCGTCGTAAAATCCGCGCCCTCGCCATTGCGGTAGTAGCGGTCGCCGCTGATCCCAGTCCATGTCGCCGACGCATACTCCCCGCTCGTCGGCGTCGATGGCGAAACAATATAAAACAAATCCGGATACTGCCGCCGGATCACCGGCCCCGCATCGTCCTGGTCCGAAATGGAGTAGACCCGCAACTTCGAAATCAACTTCCCGCCTTCAACGGAAGGATGCGCCGCCGTTAAGTCTAAAAGTGCCTGCGCGAGGGTCCCCGCCCCGCCCCAAATGCAGATCCACAGCGGTCGCGGGTCATCCCGCTCCAATGCCTTCACAATCGCTTTCGATCCATCCGAAGACTTGCCCGCCCCAACCGCTCCCATCCCATAGGCCGTTTGCCCCGTGAACACACGCGCATCCAGCTCACTCGCCTCCGGCCACCCCTTCGCATGCAGCAACAGATTCGCACGCACCTGTCCGTAAGCCTCAATCAATTGATGCATCGTTTCCGCGTGCGTCTTTGCCTTTTGCCACGTCGAAGTCGTGGCGATCATCGCCTCGACATCAAATTCGTTCGAATACAGCAGGAAGCGCACAAACGACATCTGGTCATCCGGCTCGTTGCCGATATCGCTGATCACGATCACGCGCGGCTTCCCGGTGAAGTCGTCAACGTGAGTGGCCGGCATCGCCTGTGCCACAAGCAACGACGACGAAACCAACGCAAGCGCGCCCAGCAGACCTGTCCTCAGGAAGATACACATACGGCTCCTTGCCTTTTAAAAAATGCGAGAACATCATTCTCGTCCACGCAGGCCACCCTATGCTGGAAATGTGGCGGTAGTGTTCGCTATCAGCAATCTCGTCACAAATAGGTTCGCGGCCCACAACCTTTCTGCAGTCTTCGTGTCCCCTGCTAATGTAAGTCCGCAAAGCTCGTTCGCGGCAGGGCCAATCGCATCTCGAGGAAACGTACAATCATGGATTTCCTTAGACCAGCGCTCAGCGCGGCTGCCCTTGCTCTCGCCTGCAGTTGTGCCGCGCAGTCCGGTACACAGTCCGGCAGTCGAAATCCCGACCCCCTCCCCTCGGCCGAATCGGTCATGAGTCGCGTCGCCATTCACCAGGACACAGCCGAATCCGAGCGCGCCCACTACGTCTATGTCCAGCACACAAAAATGACATCCCGCCGCGCCAAAACCGTGATGTGCGAGGAGATTACTGACTACCGGTTCACGCCATCATCTGATGGAACGGATCAGCAACTGCTCAAGGTCGATGGCCGCTTCCTCAGGGACAAGAACTACATCCCCTACACTGCGCTCCTCCCCCGCGACGAAGACAAGCCCAAAGATCCCGACGACAAAACCAAGGACAAGGACAACGAAAAGAAAGACAAAGCGGAGAAGAAAGAGAAGGACCCAACCTTCGATCCCAACAGCAACGAAACCATTGACCGCGACATCGTCGAAAACTTGCGTTGGAACCTGATCCACGACAAATCAAAGGACGGGTACAACGCCCACCTCTTCCCCCTCACGTCGAAGGATCAACTCA
This sequence comes from uncultured Acidobacteriaceae bacterium, assembly GCA_963769345.1. GTDB lineage: Bacteria > Acidobacteriota > Terriglobia > Terriglobales > Acidobacteriaceae > Telmatobacter. Next base: position 1,494,432 of record CAVYLL010000008.1, on the reverse strand, counting down.
ACTACGCCTTCCGCATGATCGGCCGCGAGCGCCTCAATGGCCGCGACGTCTACCACATCACCTTTCGCCCCAAAGACAAAAACGACTTCGGCTGGAGCGGCGACGCCTACATCGACACCACTGCTTTCCAGCCGGTCCTCGTCACCACGGCCATGGCGCGCAAAATTCCCTTTGCCGTCCGCACCTTGCTCGGAACCAACGTGCCCGGCCTCGGCTTCACCATCACCTACGCCCCGCAGCTCGACGGCGTCTGGTTTCCGGTCACCTTCTCCACCGAATTCAAAATCCACGTACTCTACTTCTTCCACCGCGAGATCATCCTCGACGCGCAAAATCGCGACTTCGAAAAAACCCACGTCACGAGCCGCATTGTCGGTGAAGCAACGACCGTCGATCCTAATCAGCCTTGATGTCAATGCAAGAAGGCCCTGCTCAACTGAGCAGGGCCTTCGGTTCATCCATTTTGCGAATGCTTGTTTTCTAATGCTTTTCCTGCGCCGTAGCCAGCTTGGCTTCGGCCTCGGCAATCCGGTGCAACGCCGCCGCGTACTTCTCTTCGCTGTCGCCGGCCTCGTTCCATTCCTTCTGTCCGCGATCGAGTTGCTCCTTCGCGCGCGCCACATCGATCTCTTCCGGCTTCAAAGCGTCGTTCGCCAGGATCGTAACCCGGTCCGGCAGCACCTCAACAAATCCCCAGGACACGTTGTAGATCGGCTCGCCGCCTTCGGCTCCGCCGTGCAGTCGCACATCGCCCGCACCCAGTTCAGCCAGCAGCGGAGCGTGCCCGTACAGCACTTCCATGTAGCCGGTCTTTCCGGGCAGCTCTACCGCCTTCGCCGTTGTGTCGAAGAGAATGCGCTCCGGCGACACCAGCCGAACGCGAAGCGAATTGGATTCATCAGCCATAAATGAGTTCTCAGTTCTTAGTTCTCAGTTTTTTTGTTCGTAGCTCAAAACAGAGAGGCAACTTTGAACTACGAACTCTGACACTGCGAACTTCCTTACGCCGTTGCCTTCAACTTCTCTGCCGTCTCCAGCACTTCTTCGATTGCGCCCTTCATGTAGAAGGCCTGCTCCGGAATATCGTCGTACTTGCCTTCGATAATTTCCTTGAAGCTGCGCACCGTGTCCGCGATCTTCACATACGCGCCCGGGATGCCCGTAAACTGCTCGGCCACGTGGAACGGCTGCGAGAGGAACTTCTGCACCTTGCGTGCGCGAGCCACCGTGAGCTTGTCCTCTTCCGAGAGCTCGTCGATACCCAGGATCGCGATGATGTCCTGCAAATCTTTGTAGCGCTGCAGAATCTTCTTCACGCCCTGCGCCACGTTGTAGTGCTCGTCGCCCACAATGCGCGCCGACAAAATCCGCGATGTGGAGGCGAGAGGATCTACTGCAGGGTAGATGCCAAGCTCTGACAAAGGCCGGCTCAAAACCGTGGTCGCATCGAGGTGAGCGAAGGTCGTTGCCGGCGCCGGATCGGTCAAGTCATCGGCCGGCACATACACTGCCTGCACCGACGTCACCGAACCCTTGCTGGTCGATGTAATCCGCTCCTGCAGCTCGCCCATTTCGGTCGCCAGGTTCGGCTGGTATCCCACGGCTGATGGCATGCGGCCAAGCAGTGTCGACACCTCGGAACCCGCCTGCGTAAACCGGAAAATATTGTCGATAAACAGCAGCGTGTCCGAGCCCTCAACGTCGCGGAAATACTCGGCGACCGTCAGCCCCGTCAGCGCCACGCGCAGACGCGCTCCGGGCGGCTCGGTCATCTGGCCATACACCAGCGCGCACTTTGAATTGGCAAAGTCGCCCGGCTTGATGACGCCGGACTCCGTCATTTCGGTCCAGAGATCGTTGCCCTCGCGGGTGCGTTCGCCAACGCCGGCAAATACTGAAAACCCGCCGTGATTCTTGGCGACGTTGTTGATCAGTTCCATGATGACGACCGTCTTGCCGACACCCGCGCCGCCGAACAGGCCAATCTTGCCGCCTTTCAAAAATGGCTGGATCAGGTCGATGACCTTGATGCCGGTCTCGAACATTTCTTCATGTGTCGACTGCTCGTCGAAAAACGGAGCAGGCCGGTGAATCGGCATGCGCGTCTTCTCGCCGATCGGGCCCAGTTCGTCTACGGGCTCGCCAATCACGTTGATCACGCGCCCAAGCGTCTCCTTGCCCACCGGAACCCGAATCGGTCCGCCAAGATCGATGGCCTTCATGCCGCGCACCATGCCGTCGGTCGCTTCCATCGCGACAGTACGCACGCGCCCCTCGCCCAGGTGCTGCTGGACTTCAAGAATGACGCTGATCGGTGTGGGCACGTTGAAGCCGTCGCTGGTCACGCGCAGCGCCTGGTAAATCGGCGGCATCGTCGCTTCTTCAAACTGCACGTCAACCGCAGGACCGGAAATCTGAATTACCTTGCCAATGTTCTCTGCCATAAACTTTGCCTTCCATGCTAATCACGTGAGTGCTAAACAGCGGCTGCACCGCTGACAATCTCGATAATTTCCTTGGTGATCGCCGCCTGCCGCACGCGGTTCATCTCCAGCGTGTAGGCGTCAATCATGTCCGATGCATTGTTGGTAGCCGAATCCATCGCCGTCATGCGCGCCGCATGCTCCGCGGCCACCGACTCCGACATCGCGTGGAACAGCATCGCCGAAATGTATTGTGGCAGCAGTCCGTCGAAGAGTTCCTTCTTAGGCTCCTCGTAGATGTAGTCGACATTCTGAGTGCCAAACTTCTTTGACTCCTCGTCCGCTTCCGAAGTGTCGACGGGTTCCAGTGCGATTCCAGCGCTGGCGGCGGCTTCTGCGGCACGCTCGCGTTCTGCCTCCGTCATTTCAACGGCGCTCGTGATCTGCGGAATGCCGATTTTAAGAATCGGCAATAGTCTCTCTACTACCACGCGCTGCGAGATCACCGATTTGAATTCGTTGTAGACAATGTAAGCGGCGTCGATCTCCTCGTGAACATAGCGGGAGATGATGCTTTCGGCCATTTCGAAGACGCGCGAGGCCTCGAGCTTGAGCAGCATTCCGGGATGGTCGCCCGTGATCTCGACCGCACCCTTTCGTTCTTTCCGAACCTGCCGCGTGTGGCCGTTGTCGTCTGTCTCCTCACGGTACTCCGCAGGCGAAAAACGGCGGCGCGCAAGGTCGCGACCCTTGCGGCCTACCGCCTCCACATCGATTTCCTTGTCCGGATTGCCGGTGATGAATTGAAATGCGACCTTGAAGATGTTGGCATTGAAGGCGCCTGCAAATCCTTTGTCGCCGCTGATGACAACCAGCAACACGCGCTTCTCGGGCCGTACGGCAAACAGCGGGTGACACAGGTTGCCCGTTCCCTCGTCGAAGATGTCGATGCGCCGCGTCAGCGACTCCAGCACGCTGGTGATCATCTTGGCGTAAGGTCGCGCTGCCAGCGCCCGCTCCTGCGCGCGACGCAGCTTCGCCGCCGAGACCATCTTCATGGCCTTGGTGATCTGCCGCGTGTTCTTCACGCTGCGTATGCGTCGCCGTAGATCGAGTACGTTTGCCATTGGTCAGTTCTCAGTCCAAGTTCTAAGTTCACAGCATTTCCAGTTGCGCCTCGCAGTTCCCGTTCGCAACTAGGAACTGAGAACTACGAACTGTGAACTGCCTACGCTTTCGCGGAGGCCAGATCCGCTACGAAGTTCGCCTTGTACTCCTTGATCGCCGCGTGCAGCCGGTTGCGGAGGTCATCGTCCAGCGACTTCTTCTTGGTCAAGTCTTCGATCAACGCGGTCTGCGCTGAGTCGAAGTATTTGTACAAACCGTCTTCAAACGCGCGAATGTCCGTAACATTCAGATCGTCCAGATAGCCCTGCGTGCCCGAGAATAAAATCACCACCATCTGCTGCCACGTCAGGGGTTGGAACTGGGGTTGCTTCAACAGTTCGGTCAGCCGCTGGCCGCGATTCAGCTGCTTCTGCGTCAGCGGATCGAGATCCGACCCGAACTGCGCAAATGCCGCCAGTTCGCGATACTGGGCCAGGTCCAGCTTCAGCGTCGAACCAACCTGCTTCACTGCCTTGATCGCCGCCGAGAATCCAACGCGCGAAACGGATAGTCCCACGTTCACCGCCGGGCGCACGCCGGAGTTGAACAGATCGGTTTCCAAAAAGATCTGCCCGTCGGTAATCGAAATCACGTTAGTCGGAATGTAGGCAGAAACGTCGCCTGCCTGGGTCTCGATAACCGGCAGCGCGGTCAGTGATCCGCCGCCCTTCTTGGCGCTCATCTTCGACGAGCGCTCCAGAAGCCGCGAGTGAAGATAGAAGACATCGCCGGGATACGCTTCGCGACCAGGAGGGCGGCGAAGCAGCAACGAGATTTCGCGGTACGCCATCGCATGCTTTGAGAGATCGTCGTACATCACCAGCGCATGCTTGCCGTTGTCGCGGAAGTATTCGCCGATCGCCGTCGCAGCGTATGGCGCGAGATATAGCATCGGCGCCGGCTCTGACGCGGAAGCAGCCACGATGATCGTGTGCCCCATGGCGCCCGCTTCGGTAAGCGTCTGCACGACTTGCGCAATCGAGGAACGCTTCTGGCCGATCGCGCAGTAAATGCAGATCAGATCGTTCTTGGCATTGTTGATGATGGTGTCGAGCAGGACCGCCGTTTTGCCGGTCTGGCGGTCACCGATGATCAGCTCGCGCTGGCCGCGCCCAATCGGAATCATGGCATCAATTGCCTTAAGTCCGGTAGCCATCGGCTCGCGTACTCCCTGGCGGTCGATGATGCCGGGAGCCAGCCGTTCGACGGGCAGCGATTCAGTGGATGCAATCGGCCCCTTGTCGTCAATTGGCGCTCCCAGTGCGTTGACCACGCGGCCAATCAGGCCTGCGCCCACCGGCACGCTCAGAATCTTGCCCGTGCGCTTGACCTCATCGCCTTCGCGGAGTTCCGTGTAGTCACCCAGAATCACCGCGCCCACTGAATCCTCTTCCAGGCTCAGCGCCAGCCCGGCAATGCCGTGCGGGAAGGCAAGCAGTTCGCCCGCCATCACCTTGTCGAGCCCGTGCAGGCGCGCGATGCCGTCGCCGAGCGAAGTGATGGTGCCGACTTCGTCTACCTGGACCTTGGAGTCGTAGTTCGCGATCTGCTCGCGAAGTAGTTGCGTAATCTCGTCTGCCTTGATCTGAGCCATTTCTTAAGTTCCTTCAGTGATCAGTGAACAGTGGTCAGTGATCAGCAAATGCATCTCAATGGTCGGTCTTTTCGAGGATCGCATGAATCATCTTGCCAACCTCGTGCGATAGACCTTCTGCTTCGTTAATCTGTTCGGAATTTCCGAATTTCAGGGTGCTGGCTATTTCAAGTTGAGTTTGCAATTCAAAGTTTGAACCACGCGCAATCCCGAGAAATTGTCGAAACTCGCCTGTACTCAGCCTTCCCTGCCCTTCCGCAATATTGCTTGGCACCGATACTGCTGAACGTCGAATCTGGCTTGTGAGGCCGTACATCTCTTCCTTAGGAAAAATGCCGGTGAGTCGATAAACCAAGGCAGCCAGTTGCATCGAGCGCTGCCATACGACTAAATCCCGAAACGACCGCGCCGTCGACTTTTTTGCCACCGTACACTGTGCTTCCTTAGCCATATTTCTGATCACTGAACACTGATCACTGACCACTGACCAGCGCTTCCTTCAATCTCTCCAACCGCCCACGAACCGATCCGTCATACACAGTCGATCCGATCCGAACTACCGTTCCGCCGAGAATCGATTCATCCAGTTTGAACGTCGGCTCGATGCGCGACCCCGCCAGCCTTCCTACCCCGGCCACCAGTTCCGCGCGTTCCTGCTCACCCAATTCCCGGGCCGTCACAATCTCCGCATGACGAATGCCCAGCCGTTCCTGCATCTCCGCGCGCCACGCTGTAGCTACCTCGCTCACTTCACCGATGCGGTCGTTGTTGATCAGCACCGCAAGCAGGTTGCGCAACTCTTTCTGCAATCCCATCTTCAAGTTCAGCTTGTCGAGGATCGAGACCTTTTGCGTAGCCGGAACCGCCGGATTCATGAACAGCTCGCGCAATTCTGCGCTACCATCCCAGGTGCCAAGAAAATCGCCGAATTGCCGGTCAAGCGCTTCCGCATCCAGGTGAGCCGATGCCACAACGTCGGCAAACGCGCGTGCATACCGTGCTGCAAATGCGGCGGCCATCAGTTCTTCCCTCCGCCGTTCATTCCGTCGCGGCCCGTTTCACTCACAAACTCCGCAATCAGCGCGCGATCGGCCTCCGGCGTCAGAACCATTTTCTTCACGGCCTGATCGATCGCCAGGTCCGCCGCAAAGTGCCTGAGTGAGCGCTTCGCCTGCGCTGCCGCTACGCCGATCTCCTGCTCCGCAGATGCCACGATCCGTGCGCTCTCTTCCTCGAGAGCCGCCTTTGCGCGCTGTTCGTCCTGCGCGATCTGCTGCTCCACCTCGGTGCGGAACTTCGAAATCTCCTGGCCCAGGCTAGCCAGCTTCGCCTCCACGGCATTCAATCGCGTGTTGGCGTCCTCTGTCGTCTTGCGTGCCGCTTCAATATCGGCCCGAATCTTCTCCGAACGTTTGCGCAGCAACTTTGGCATGATCCGGATCAACGGAATCAGGATGCCGAGAATCACCACGCTGACATTGAAGATTTCGAATGTTCGTGCGGCCGTCTCGACCTTCACGTGCATAATCCGGGCAAGCGACTGCACCACCGGCGCGTGCCTGTACTGATCATGCTCATTTTCCTCGGATTTGGCGTCCTCTGACTTTGACGGGTTCTGCGCTTCCTGTGCCTTTGGTGGATTCTGCGATTCCTGGCTCGCCGATCCGGCAGCCGGTTGCGTCGCAGGTTCCGGACTCTGCTGGGCCATCAAATGGAAGGGCACAACCGCGCCCCCCAGGATCAGCAATCCCAGCAACATAGGTCCCATCAACCGGGTAGAAATTCGAGATTGCGACAGATTCTCTTTCAACGGGAACTCCCGGCAGTCATTGGAAGCACGGCTCGAACCACCTGATTGGCCAGTTCCCCGGCCGAACCCTGGATCGTCAGTTTGGCGCGCTCCGCCTCGGCGTCAATCTCACTCTTCGCCTGGTTCACTTTCGTCCCCGCCGCCTTTCGCGCAGCATCCAGCGAAGTATCACGCTCCGCATTCCGCTGCCTGGCCCGCTGCTCCCGCATCTTGAATATCTCGGAGCGTGCATGGCGGAGTTTATCGGCATACTCCGCCGCTTTGGCTTCCGCCTGGGCAATGGCCTTGTGGGCATCCTCGATGGCACCCTCTGTCTTCGCGCGACGCTCTGCAAGTGTCCGATTCAGCGGATCTTGCACGAGCAACTGGTAAGCCAATACCAGCACCACGAAAAGCAGAATCGTGGGGACCGCGCCGAGCAGAAGCGCACCGATTTGTTGAAGAATTTCGTTCATGTTTGTGCTCGGTTCAATTCAGGCAGACGGATATTTCCATCAAGGCTTTCACATTTTTCTGATCGAGCGTCGCGACCAGATACGGCTGAGTTGGCGCGACCGGCGGGAGGCGACAATCACGCAGATTTTGGTTTCACAACAGAATCAGGAAAATGCTCTAGAACACCTTTTTGTATCAGGGAGAAACCCTTAAGGTCAACGCCGCTCGGCGCTATGTGAGAGGGTCCTGTGACAGCTGTCACGAATCGGGAATTTGTGCCAAAAAAGAACTTGCTTTCCGGTACAACAGGCCTACACTGAACATACCACCTAGACCCGGTTCAGGGTCCAGCGGGCAGTCGGTTCCGGGAATCTTCCACTCCCGAAGCCGGCTCGCCCGCCTCTAATTTTTTGGGGCTATTTCCCAACCAAATTCAGCCCCATCCTCATCCCCTCGGCACCCTTTCCCGTCTACCTCCCTGAACGGCACTCCCCGGCAAACCATTTTGCCCCGGAAAACATCCGAGGAACGTATTCCCTGGCCCCGCAAAACGGCGCCCGTTCCTCACCCAGAATCGGAGGATTCATCGATATGCGAACCAAACTCATCCACCTGGCACTCAGCGGCCTGATCGCCCTAGGCGTCACCGCAGTTGCCTCCGCTCAAGACACCCCTCCCCCTCCCCCAGATCAGGGTCAAGCCGGACCACCCCAGGGTGGACGCGGCATGCGGATGGACCCCGATCATCAGCTCGCGCATCTCACCAGCGCGCTCAGTCTCACCACTGACCAGCAGAGCCAGATCAAGCCCCTGCTCGTCGATCGCCAGCAGAAGATGCAGGCACTCATGCAAAACCAATCGCTCTCACAGGATGACCGCCGCGCCCAGGCGCGCACCATCTCCGAGGGAACAAACAACAGCATCAAGGCCCTGCTGACCGACGAACAGAAACAGAAATTCGACGCCATGCAGGCAAACATGCGCCGCGGAGGCCCCGGCGGCCCACCGCCTCCTCCCAACGGCTCAAGTCCTCAACCCCAGAACTAAGCAGGCACAAGCGCTGGGGCCATCAAACCCCGGCGCTTGTGGCCCCAGCTAAGAGACCACCTCCGGATCGAATCTCCACGAACAGACTTTGAATATGGCATGCGCGAGTTCGCCATTCGCGATACTCCAGCTACCCTGCAATTCGGACAGGAGATCGGCTTAACAGGCTTTGGAAAAACTCAATCGGAGACGCCGTTTTGAAAGGGCACGACTTTCAGTCGTGCCGATAAAACCAATCAAATCAAAGTCGGCTTTAGCCGCTGAGGCATGCTTTTCCATGAACCTAACCGCAATCACGCGTTTTTCCGCAGCCTCTTAAGCCAACACGTCAACGGGCAGGCCCGGATACAGTCTGACCCCGCCTCAGCAATCCCTGCGCGCGGAGCCAGGACTCCAGCAATCCCGGCCACTGGTCCATCGAAGCGTCCCCCTTACCCAGCCCAGACCCATGCGGCCCGCTCGCAAAGATGTGGCCCTCGGCAGGAACACCAGCCTTGATCAGCGCCTCGTAAAACCGCAGCCCCTGCTCTACCGGCACTGTCTGATCGTTGGCGGTGTGGTACCAGAAGGTCGGCGGCGTCTTCGCAGTAACAAACAAGTCCGGAGAGTACGCCTTGCGCAGCGCCTCACACTTGTCCATCACGTCGAACAGCTTGCAGTAGCTCAAGTGCGAAGTGTCGTTCGAGATCGCCCCGATCCACGGATACCCCAGCACCAGAAAGTCCGGCCGGCTCGATACCCGCTCAATCGGATCGATCGCCTCCGAATTGCCCTCGACCGGTTGCGTCGCAGCCAAGGCCGCAAGGTGCCCTCCCGCCGAGAACCCGATCATCACGATGCGATTCGGTTCCACGTGATAATCGCTGGCCCGCGTCCGCACCATCTGTACCGCCCGACGTGCATCGAGCAAGGGAACAGGCAGCAGATACCCGTTCGAGCCTAGCCGATAGCTCAGCACAAATGCCCGGAATCCCCGCGAAGTAAACCAGTCCGCGATTTGGCGGCCTTCCAGATTCGCCGCCAGATGCGTATAGGCTCCGCCCGGCAGCACCACCACCGCCGAACCGTTTTCGTGGCCCGGTTGCGGATCGAAGATCGTTAATGTCGGCGTATCTTCGCAAGCCGTTCCCTTCGCCTGCGGAGCCTCGCCAGGCCACAGCCTGATCGTCTGAATTCCCAGAAACGCGCTGTTTTCCCCGGGCGCCGCACATGGCTCTTTCTGCGCGTGGGCCACTGCGCAACCCAATAAAACACTCATACTCATCGCCAGCAGCAGCCGCATGTCGCTCTCCCCGAAGTTTCGTGAGGATTATACAAATTTGTTATCGTTCGCCTCCCGTCGTCGTCGTTATCGACGACAAGCGCAGAGCAGAGGCCGAGAAGTGCTCGCGCCGCAGGCTTAGCTCCGGACCGCCTCCAGATCACCGTACCGTGCCTTTCGGGCACTGTTACCCTAGCACCTTCGGCATGGCTCCCGCCCCTCGGCGGAGGTGGCACACTCATTCAATGGCGTTCTGCCCACACTGCGAACAGCTCAAAGATAGCCTGAGCTTCGACAAGCCACAGGAGTATCTCGAATTCGCTCGTCGTCTCTTGAATTCTGTGAATGAGGGCGCCTTTACAGTCACCGAATGCACTTGCCCCCTGCAAGACCTCTTCAATCCGGAGTGGCCCGGCGCTTTGGTTGAACACAACTTGCAGTGCACCGCGTGCGGGCGCACGTACCAGCTCTTCGCCGACACATACCACGGCCACGTAGGCTGGGGACTCACCGGCCCTCCCCGCCCCGAGCCGGAACCACCGCCGGAACCGAAATCAGAGATGGGATTCTGGATGACCGCCCCCTCCTCCCGCGCTCAATAAACAAAGCCCGAAGGGCTTTCCAGGGAAGAACCCCTCAACTCGCCTTTGATCTCTGAACTCTGAACCGAGTTCCCTGTCTACAGCCAGACGGCTTTGTGTCCCGGACAAGGATCCCCCGCCAGTCCTGTGAGCGTCTCCGCCAGCTCGAACCCGTAGCGCGCGAAGTAGTACGCAGCGCCGTGCACGCGTTCCTGCAGGATGCCCCCGGGATTCAGCGCACGCTCGATCGTCTCCGCATGGCGCCGCAGTGATCCCTCGCGCTGCATTTCGAAGTTCGCCGCCAGCCTCCGCAGCCGGTTCATCTGGTAGCGCATCTTGCTCGCTGCGGTCTCCGCCGAACGCCCCAGCCCCGTATCCATCGCCTTCACGTACTCGAGCAGCGGCCCCAGTTCCGCATCCAGCGCCGTTCCCGCCGCAGACAGCCTGCGCTTGCCTTCGATGGGCATCGCTCGCGCAGCGAGCAGCTGCGACAGGGAATCCGTCGTCTCCGCAAAAACCCGCTCCACGCCCAGCTCATGCTTGCGTAGCAGTTCGCCAATAGCCGGTTCAATCAGCGTCGCAGAAAGCCTCGGCTCGGCCGCCGTTGTCCGACCCAGAATCCGTTCGTACAGCACCGCCGACTGCGCAAAATACGCAATCTCCGCCGGCCCACCCACAATCAGCGATGTCCCCAGCAGATAATCCTGAAACACCGGCCGCAGCAGCGCTGCCGGCGAAATCCGCTCCGGCTCCGCGGCGAGAATCCCGACCAGGTCTGCCGTTGTAAACCTCTCGCGGCCAGCCTGCCATAGCCCATTTGGCTCCGCTGCGCCTGGCGCCACGCGCTTCAGCGCGATCCGCGCCCCGCTGCGTTCATCAATCAGAAACAGCAGGCTCGACTGCGGCGCAACCGCAACCTGCGCATGATATCCCGCCACCTCCAGCACCTTGTTCCGCTCGATCAACGCGGCATGCAGTTCGTCCGCGCGCTCAATCGCCGCCCGCAGCACCGGCGCACCCAGCCGATGCGCTTCGCTGCCCGCCGCGTCCAGTATCAGCAGCCCCTGCGCAGCAAAAGCCTTCGAATAGAACTCTGCAAACGCCTGTCCGAAGGTGCGTCCTGGCTTGTAGGCCCCAACCAGCGCATCCATCGCGTCCGACGCGCCCAGCAGTTCCCAGGCCATCTCCATCAACGGCTCAATCGTCTCGTCGAGTACCACGCCGCCCACCGGCATCGGATTCGCCGGCGACTTTGCATAGACAAGCTTGCGCAGTTCTTTTCTTGATGGGAAGGTGACGTGATTGATTTCGGCAAAATCGTGGTCTTCCGTCGCCAGCCAGAAGATCGCCACATGCGGCTGGCCGGCCGCCGTCGCCTGTCGCGCCCGTGCCAGTGCCGTAGCTGCCTTGAAAGGAGTGAAGAGCGGTCCACCCAGCAGCCCAACCTGCTGCCCGGTCAGTACAGTGCCTGCTCCAAGCCTGAGTGCGTCCAACGCCGGAGCCGCAGCAGCCGAGGCATTTTGCCCAGCCAGCAGCTCAACGACTTCATTCCAGTGGGCTGGCACTGGACATCGCTTCTCCCATCCCGTCTCACGCGGTACAGAGGAGTAGAAAGACCGTACGCCCGGCTCCCCGGCGCAGAAGTCCAGAAATAGCCGGCTCAGGCCGGGAACCACATCGATGGGATAACAGTCTGAACTCGGCAACGCGTACCTTCCGGCTGATTTCGCTTCGCTGGACCTAAATGGTTGAACCCGGTGCGGGGCCATCGGGCAAAAATTGACTGAGATAAGGATGCCACGCCAGACACGTTCGATGCAGAACTCAAAGCCAATCTATGGGATTGTGTGACCGACTGCCCGATTCGTGCAGCGAGCGGTTCGCGTTTTCAAATGACGGCCTGCGGCCAGCGACATAGAATGAGGCGATTCCCATGCGATCCAAAATCACCGCACTTGCCCTCGCGCTCGCGTTTGTATCCGTAGGCCTTCCCGGTCAGCCTTCGAAACCTCCCGTCACCATTCGAGTCGACGCCACTCACCCGGGCGCAACGATCTCCCCGCAGATGTTCGGCATTTTCTTTGAAGACATCAACTTCGGCGCCGACGGAGGACTGTATCCGGAACTCGTAAAAAACCGCTCCTTCGAGTTCAATGAGCCGCTCGCCGGATGGCACGAAGTACTGGGCTTCAGTGGGAAAGGGCTCGATAAGCCCAAAGGCGAACTCGACATCCGCACCGATGCCCCGCTGAACCAGCACAACCCGCACTACCTCAGGATCCGCGCCGTCGAAGCGGGCTATGGGTTGTGGAACTCGGGCTTTCGCGGAATGGGCATTCAAGAAGGGGCGGAGTACCGGTTCTCCGCTTATGTGCGCACCCACGGCCCAAAGAGTCTTCGCGCGGTTGTGCTCGACGAAAATCACAAGGCCCTCGCCACCGGAAAGCTCGATGGCTTCGACGATCACTGGAAAAAATACGAAACCATCATTCGCGTCTCGAGCACGGTCGATAAGGCCCAGTTGAATCTCTACCTCGATGAAGCAGGCTCCGTCGATGTCGATATGATTTCTCTCTTTCCGGTAGATACGTGGAATCACCGTCCCAACGGCCTCCGCAAGGATCTCGTGCAATTCCTCTACGACATGCATCCCGGCTTCATCCGCTTTCCCGGCGGCTGCATCGTCGAAGGCCGCCGCCTCGCCACGCGCTACCAATGGAAGAAAACCGTCGGCGACCTCGCAGAGCGCCAGACACTCGTCAACCGCTGGAACGATGAATTCGACGCGCGACCCGCACCCGACTATTTCCAGTCCTTCGGTTTGGGATTCTACGAATACTTCCAGCTTGCCGAAGATATCGGTGCGCGTCCCTTGCCGATCCTCAACTGCGGAATGGCCTGCCAGTTCAACTCCAGCGAGACAGCGGCACTCGATGAACTTCATGAGTACATTCAGGACGCACTCGATCTAATCGATTTTGCGAACGGTCCCGTCACCACGCCATGGGGAAAGCTGCGCGCCCAGATGGGCCACGCCGCGCCCTTTCATCTCACCATGATCGGCGTCGGCAACGAGCAGTGGGGAGACCGCTACCTCGAGCGCTACAAGATCTTCGCCGCTGCCCTCAAAGCGAAACACCCCGAGATCAAGCTGGTCGTCAGCGCCGGTCCCTTCCCCACCGGAGAACCCTTCAACAGCATGTGGACCAACTGGCGCAAGCTCAATGCCGACCTCGTCGACGAACACTACTACATGAGTCCCGAGTGGTTCCTCTCCAACACGTCCCGCTATGACCGCTACGACCGTTCCGGCCCCAAGGTCTTTGCCGGGGAATACGCAGCGCAGAGCGTCGCCTCCACCAGTCCTGCCAACCGCAACAACTGGAAGACCGCCATCTCCGAAGCCGCGTTCATGACTGGCCTCGAGCGCAATGGCGATGTTGTGCAGATGGCTTCCTATGCTCCCCTGCTGGCCAACATCAATGCATGGCAGTGGACGCCCGACGCCATATGGTTCGACAATCTCCGCTCCTATGGCACTCCCGATTACTACGTCCAGAAGATGTTCGCAAATAACACGGGAACCCGTGTCGTGCCCTCAACGCCCCAGGCCGAAGACGGACTGTACACGAGCGCTGTGGTCGATGACCGATCACACGAACTCATTCTCAAGGTAGTCAACTATGAGTCCGTAGCAAGAACAGGCACAATCGAGCTCGGCGAAGTCCAGTCTTCCGGAACCGTCAAAGTCACAACACTCTCAAGCGCCGATCTGACCGCCGAAAACAGCTTTGCGCAACCCCGGAACCTCGCCCCGGAAAGCACAAGCATATCCGTCAACTCCGGATCAATCCCTCTCGACCTGCGCCCCTACTCCCTGACCGTCTTCCGCGTCCCAATGCCCTGACGAAGATGGAAGGCTGTGCACCCGGTCAGGCAGGGAGGACTTCGTAGGGGCGCATCATTTCGTTGTCCTCGTGCTCGAGGATGTGACAGTGCCAGACGTAGCGGCCGGGGTATCCGTCGAAGGGGATGATAATGCGCGTGACCGTGGCAGGGTCGGTGCGGACAGTGTCTTTCCATCCAGACTCTTCGGGGGCGGGCGGCCGGGCCGGGCCCGTGAACCGCAGGTTGCCCTTGGCCTGGAATTCGAAGGTGTCAAACGGGCGGCGGTCGAGGATCTGGAAACGGACCAGATGAAGATGGATGGGATGGGAGTCGTCGGTGAGGTTGACGAGTTCCCATATTTCGGTGGTGTGCAGGACGGGCTTCTCGGTTATGGGCGCGTGCCATGGTGTGTTGTTGAGGAGCATGCCCATCGAACGCTGTATGTCGTCCATGCGTTCATCGAGGGTGAGGCGGCGGGTTTTGATTGCGCTTGATTCGATGAGGCGCGTGGTGTCGTGCAGTGCGGCCGGGATGGGGGGAGCAGGTGCCGCGGAGGCTTTTGATGACGCGACGCGGAACTGCATCACGGTGAAGCTGTCGCTGATGAGCTCGGTGCGTTGACCAGCCATGGAGCTGAAGTCGATCAGGATGTCAGCACGCTCGGCGGGCGCCAGGACGACGCGTTTCAGCGGGACTGGTGCGCTGAGGAGTCCCTGATCCGATGCAACCTGGTGGAAGCCTGCCTTGTTGGCGAGCGAGAAGCGGAAGAAGCGGCCGTTGGAGCCGTTCATGAGACGGAAACGATAGAGGGTCGGCTCGACGTCGAGATAGGGCAGGAGCTTGCCGTTGGCGAGGATGGCATCTCCGAATACTTCGGGGACCCACACTTCACCGGGCTTCATGGAGACGGGGTAGTCGAGCTGACCGTCGGTGCGCAGGGTGCGATCACAGATGAGCAGAGGAATATCGTAGCTGCCCGAGGGCAGGGCGAGGGAGTCTTCGCGCGCATCGCGAAGGATGCAGAACCCCATCATTCCTGCGTAGGTGTTGAGCCGATTAATGCCCATCGTGTGGTCGTGATAGAAGAGCGTGGCGGCATGCTGAAGAGAGGGGTAGTGGCAGGTTTGTGATTTGCCGGGCAGCGTCCACTCCTCGGGATATCCGTCGCTTGCGGCGGGCGTGCGTCCGCCGTGAAGGTGGATAACGGCGCGCGCATCGGGGATGTCGCGGCCCGCTCCATGAAGCGAGTGATCGATGGCGAAGAGATGTTGCGCGGGCAGGCGGTTCTGCCATTCGACGATCATGCCCCGGGCAATGGGCGACTCGAGCGTGGGACCGGGGAAGGCTCCCCCGATGGTCCACATGCGCGTGGAAGGCAGATCGCGGTGGACCTTGACCGAGGTTTCGGCGATGGGCAGGCGGTAAAGGGGGATCTGCTGCTTGGGGTCGTCGGGGTCGGGACGGGTTCCGGCGGGCCGGGCTAAGGCAGGAATGGGCAGCGTGTCAACGAAGGACGGAAGCGTGGATGGGTCGAGGATGGGGGCGGGTAGGGCCGCGGAAAAGGCCTGGCGGAAAGTGAGGCCGGCGAGGGTGAGGCTGCTCGCGGCGACGAATTTTCGGCGCGTGATCAGAGAAGTCTCCAAAAAAGAAGGGTAGCAGCGAGGCCGCTACCCTGGATGATGACCGCGGGGGTATTTCCCCGCAAGAATCAGTTGCTCTTGTCTTCAGTTGCCCTTGTCGTTGGTGACGGTTCCGAAGGTTGGATCGAGCAGGTATTCTCCGCTGTTGTTCGGGCCGTTCTTGAAGTCGAACATGCCGTTGAGGGTTCCGGCGAGTGCATCGAAGGAGCCGGTGATGCGCTCACTACCGAGCCAGTTGTCCTCGATGAACCGCGTGATAGAAGACTGGTCGGTGACGGAGTGGTCAACGAAGTTCTTCCTCGCCCAGGGTGAGATGACCAGCAGAGGCAGACGCGGACCGTAGCCGCAGCGTCCCTGGGCGTGCTCGACATTGGTGCCGGCGAGAGCTGTGTTGGCGCTGTTGCCGCACTCGCCGGGAGCGGTCAGTGCGTCAGCAGCGGTTTGTGATTGATTGACGATGGGACCCATCTGGTGGTCGTACCAGCCATCGGAATCGTCGTAGGCGATAACGATGGCGGTGCTCTTCCATTCAGGTGTCTGCTGCAGGAAATTGATTACCTCGACGATCCAGTTCTGCTCATCGAGCGGGTCGGAATAGCCGGCGTGACCGTCTTGATATCCGGGGGCCTTGAGAAAGCTGACGGCCGGCATGTTGCCGTTTTTCACCGCTGCAAAAAAGTCATCGCTGTCGTACTGGTGGTTGGCCTGGTCGCCATCGACGCCGATCATGCTGACGGATGTGGGGCGCAGGTGCATCGGGTTCGCGGTTGATTTGTAGTACTGGAATGGCTGGTGATGCGGGATGTAGTCGGCCTTGGCTGATTTGGTGATGGTGGAAGTGTGCGAGCGCGCGCAGCCGGTCGATCCATTAGGATTTTTTGTCTGGAGGTTGAAGCCGCCCTCGAAGAAGCCCCAGGTGATGCCTTTGTCGTTGAGCAGATCGCCGACATTCTGGCCGCCGAACTGCACGAGTGCGCCGGTTGTGGTGGAGCATTTGTCGCCCACCGGATCGGCGTCGCTGATAAGCGTGAACCCGCCGGAGCCGTCGTCAATCACGTCACCGCCGGCGTTCGACATATCAGTGATGCCATTCGTCTGGCCAGAGACTCAGATTGATGGCGCCGGGAGTCGAGGGGCCGAAGTTGGTGTCAAAGGAGTTGTCGCTCATCGCGTAGCGCTGAGCGTAGTTCCAGAGAGCAGTTACGGTGTTGCCGTCGTAGTAGCCCATGACGAGGCCAGTGGTGAGCCCGGTCGTGCTGCTCGGCGGAGGCCCCGGAGTTCCCGTGTATTGCGGGAAGCTGTCCATCAGGCCGCCGCGGAAGGCCTGCTGTTCCGGCGTGTAGTCATGATCCTGATCGGCAGTTGCTGCCTCAGAACGATCGAGACGGAAGGGGTTCACTGCGCCACTGGCATTCCCGGTCTTGTTCAGAAAATTGGGATTGCTGAAAAGCAAACCCTCGGTATAGCCGTTGACGGTTGGGGTGTTTGCCTTCGGTTTGAATCTGGGTTCAGTGGGGGGATTGGTCGCGTTTGGATAGGTTCCGAAGTAATGATCGAAGGAGACGTTTTCCTGGAAGATGACAACCAGGTGTTTGATCGGGGTTGCGGTGGGATCTCCTTCACCGTGACCGGCCGCAAAAATCGGCCTGGGTATGGAACTAGTTACGAGCAATGCTGCGAGGGAAGCAGCGGCTAGCTTTTTCATTCGACCTCCTGTTCGTCGCGAAATCGCGACTTCTGACTCTTAGGCCATGGAGTTGAATTGCAGATGGGATCAACGTGAATTCCTAATGAAAGTTCGCGGAAGGTTCTCGAAATTCAGGGTCTAACACGGGCGTGCCCGGCAAGTGGCGCGGGTTTCACCATGGCGCCTTGCTCCCTCGTTCGTGCTCTGCCGCATATACTTCTCTTGACCGCACCAAGGAGATTCGCCCGCGCATGGCAAAGAAAATCAAGCAGGCTAAGCCCACCAAGCTCAAGAAGCCCGAATCCCCCAACCCCGAGACACTCGAGCAAGCTGCTCCACCGCCCGCTGAAGAAGCCGAAGTGCTCATCAGTTCCGAGATCGTCTACCAGGGTCCGCTTTTCCGCGTCCTGCACGACAAGCTCCTTGAGCCCGGCGGCAAGCCTTCTGAGCGTGACGTCATCCGCCACAACGGCAGTGTCGTCATCCTCGCCGTCGACAAGTCAAAGAACAAGAAAGATCCCTGGATTGTGATGGAGCACCAGTACCGCCACGCCGCACAGCAGTATCTGTGGGAACTGCCGGCCGGCAAGCTTGAGCCAGGCGAAGACCCGCTCGTCGGTGCTCAGCGCGAACTCGCGGAAGAAACCGGCTATCACGCCAAGAAGTGGAAGCCCCTGGTTGAGTATTACGGCAGTCCCGGTTTTCTCGGCGAATCCATGAAAGTCTTCTTGGCCGAAGGCCTTGTGGCCGGCGATGCCCACCCCGAAGACGATGAAAACATCGAATTCCGGCTCGTGAAACTCTCCGAGATTGTCGAGATGATCGAAAAAGGCGCCATTAAAGATGGCAAAACTCTCTGCAGCGTTCTCCTCTACGCTCGCCGCATCGCCAAGAAGCGCAAGAAATAAAACTCGCAAATCCCTTTCATCAACCAATTCAATATCTTCCACGCAGGCTGGGGCGCAATTCGCCCGGCCTGTCTCATTTTGTGAAGCTTCTCGTCACTTTCAAATAAACCTTTGGCTGCGGATAAGCGTCATAGTCCGTAAGGTGGGCACTTCCCCAAAACATGTGCTCACCAAACCCCCATCAAGTGGCAAGAAAGGCAAAACCCTGTGGCTCAGTACAAAGGCAAAGTCAAGTGGTTCAATAACGCCAAGGGCTACGGATTCATCGGACGTGAAGACGGACCAGATGTTTTCGTTCACTACTCGGCAATCCAGTTGGATGGTTACAAGACTCTGAAAGAGGGCGATGACGTAGAGTTCGATATCGTCCAGGGGCAGAAAGGCCCTCAGGCGGACGGCGTTGTCCGACAGAGAGACGCAGCCACCACCCACAACGCGGCTTAGTAGATCGGAAGCACTGTAGCGTTCCCCCGAACCGTCTGAAGCGGTGAGGAGAATATCGCGCCGAACACAGCTGCTGATCTCAGGCCTGAACGGGCTAATAACCTTGGCTTCCGAGCCATTGCAATCATTCTCTTACCCTCAGGGGCCAACCCTGGCCCCGCATTCCTGCCTTGCTCCCGGTTCATACAATAGCCTCGTTAAGCCCGGTGGCGTCCGGATCGCCGAGCTATGCCTCAGCCTGAATCGCCATGCAATGCTGGACACCTGCTCGGCAGCCGATGGACACTTGACGAAGTTGCTCAATCCGACAGACCTGCAAAGTTCTGGTCTGTCGGCCTCCAGCTAACCCCTTCTTTCCGGAGACCGTTCCCATGGACAACGTCACCATGGCCCGCCTGCTCGGCGAGACCGCCGATCTCATGGAGATCAGCGGCGCCGACAGCTTTCGTGTGCGCAGCTACCGCAACGCTGCCGACGCAATCGGACAAACCACGGTTGACCTTGTTGCCGCCTCATCCGATACAGCCCAGCTCCTCGCCATCCAGGGCATCGGCAAAAGCATGGCAGCAAATATTCAGGCCATCGTCTCCACCGGCACGATTCCCCTGCGCGAAGAGCTTCTTGCCAGGTACGGCGCGGGACTGCTCGATTTGCTCAAGCTCCCCGGCATGGGCCCCAAGACCGTCGCCCTGCTCTGGGATGCTGGCAAGATCGGCAGCATCGATCAGCTCGCCGAAGCCATTGACGCCGGTCGCCTCAAGGGCCTGCCCCGCATGGGCGAAAAGCAGATCGAGAAGATCCGCAAAGGCGTCGAAGACTATCGCCGCTCCGCAGGCCGCTTCCGCATCGACGAAGCCGAAGACGCCGCCGAACGCCTTACCACCTATTGCTCGCTTTCAACGGCATCGATCGCGTCACTCCCGCCGGTTCCCTGCGCCGCGGCCGCGAAACCGCCGGCGACCTCGACCTCCTCGTTACCGGCCCCGCATGCGCTCCTCAAAAGACCGAAGCGGCAGTCGAGTACGTCGCCGCCTACCCTGGCATCCACGACATGATCGCCAAGGGCGAGAACAAGGTCAGCTTTCACATCTCTACTGGTCTTCAGGTCGACGTTCGCCTGCTCCCTTCCGAGTCATACGGCGCAGCTCTCCAGTACTTCACCGGCTCCAAGGCCCACAACGTCTCCCTTCGCCAGCGCGCCCTCAAAATGGGCTACACCCTGAGCGAATGGGCGCTCGCTCGCCTCGACGACGAGTCCACCGTCGCCGCCGCAACCGAAGAAGAGATATATGCAGCCCTCCAGATGGACTGGATGCCGCCGGAGATGCGCGAAAACCTGGGCGAAATCGAAGCCGCCGCCAAACATGCCCTGCCTCGCCTCATCGAGGCCTCCGATATCAAGGGTGATCTCCACATGCACACGACGGCCAGCGACGGCCGCAACTCCATTGCCGAGATGGCCGAAGCCGCCATCGCCCGCGGCCTCCAGTACATCGCCATCACTGACCACTCGAAGAACCTGGCCATGATCAACGGCCTAGACGAGAAGCGAGCCCTCGAACACATCGCCAACGTCCGCGAGGTCGACAAGCAGATGGAGGGCCGTATTCGCGTATTCACTGGCATCGAGGTCGACATCCTCGCCGACGGAGCCCTCGACCTCGACGACGAAGTCCTCGCGCAGATGGACGTCGTCATCGCCAGCGTCCACACCCGCCTCGAGCAGTCGCGCGACGAAATGACCGCCCGCCTCCTGCGCGCCGTGGAGAATCCCAACACCCGCATCCTCGGCCATCCCACCGGACGTCAACTTCTGCGAAGGGAGCCCTACCAGTTCGACACGGGAGCGGTCCTCCGCCGCTGCGCCGAGCTCGGCGTAGCCGTCGAACACAACGCTTCTCCCGAGCGCCTCGACCTCAACGACCGCGACCTGCGCCACGCCCAGGAATGCGGCTGCAAAATCGTCATCAACACTGACGCTCACGTCAACCGCGTCGTCGGCGAGTGGAAGTACGGCATCCGCCAACTGCGCCGCGCCTGGCTTACCCCGGCCGACATTCTCAATACCCTCCCACCCGCCGAATTCCTGGCCGCCCTCCGCCCGCGTGCGTAAGCGAAAAACAGCCATCGACCGGATTTCCGCAGACAGGCATCAAATCCACAGTGCAAGATTGCTAGATTGTCTGATCGGTTAAGGCATAAGATGGGGGCGTCATGAGCTTGCTACAACAGGAATCCAGGGAAATGGCCGCCGGCGAGTCCTACACCAAGGGTACGAGCCACGTCATCGTCGCCACCGTGGTCGCCACCGTGCTTGTCTCGATAGCCGTGGCGGTCTACCTCTTCATCGGCGAAAAGCCGCCCGCGTCAACAGGCGAAATCCTCGACGCCTGGGCTCATCCGATGCACACCGAGACGTCCGGCTGGGATGCCAATGGCGCGGCAATTCCGAAGGAAGAGATCGACCAGGTCCTGCTCTTCACGCACGTGCGCCTGCACAACCAGAGCAAGCAGGCGATCTTCCTGCACCAGATTGTCGCCAATGCCACGCTGCCCGACGGCATCCACTCCAGCTACGCCGCCACCCCAACTGATTTTGAGCGGATCTTCAAAGCCTACCCACAGCTCACGCAGTGGCATGCCACTCCCATCTCGCCCGATCTCACCATCCAACCGGGCGAGACGAAAGAAGGCACATTCGTCTGTTCGTTCCGCTTGGCCAAGGCCGACTGGGATGCGCGCAAGGGCCTCGACTATTCATTCAACTTCGAGTACCTGCCGACCCTGACCCTGGCGGCCAAAGGCATCATTACTGAACGTTAGGCGGAGCAGGCGCACCCTTCGGCGTCGACAGATAGCCCGACACTGTGTTCTTCGACCCAATCGAGTTCACCACGATTTCGTATAGCGCCGGGTCCTTCCCGCTGTAGAACTGCAGCGGTTCATCCAGGTTCCGGTCCTTCTTTTCATAGCTGCGGTCGTCGGCGTACACCACCAGCGTGAAGCGGCTTTTCTTCGAGTCGGTCTTCTTCAGTTCCATGCTCACCGTACCGACGGGCTTCTTCTGTCCCTTGGTCAGGGTGAACTCGTAGTAGTTACGGTCGCCCTTGTGCTTCAGAACTTCCAGTTCGGAGCCGTTGCGCGCAATCAAGCTGGCGTGATTACTCAGGTCGCCCTTCATCGTCGTGAGCTGGCTTACCGCTGTTGCCAGATCGCTCTGCGTCTTGGTGAGGTCGGTCTTTACGCCGCCAACGTCCGTCTTCACACTCGAGACGTCGCCCTGCACCGCAGTGACCTGCTGCGCGGTCTGCTGCTGCGCGCTCTCCAGCCTCTTATTCTCGGCAGCCTCGTGGGCGATGATCTGCTGTGCGCGCACGTCCAATTGCTTCTGCGTCATCCCAACGCTTTTGCCCAGTTCATCGGTGGCCACCCGAAGCCGCGCATTGGTCTCGCGCAGCTGCGCATCCAGCTTGGCATTCTGCTGATTGGCCTCAGACAGCGCCGCCTCCTGGCGCGTCATTCGGTTGCTCAACGCATAACTCCATACAAGACCGCCCAGCGACGCCAGCACGGCCAATGCAATCGCGCCCAGCAATGCACCACTATACGAAGGCGCCGTCTCCACAACGGTGGTTCTATCGTCGCTCATGCTTCCCTTCTCCTCCGGAGCAGTTCTCCTGGAACCTGCTCCACACAATCTCACGGCGAGAGCCCATGTCTCTTAGACCCTGTTCGCCGCCAATTCGCAACCAGTGCAAATGCTTAAGTCCCCGCCTGGCCAACATTCGGCACCACCCTCAGCACACACTTGCGAACACCGCTCAGGGGCTACGGGAGACTACAGTGACTATAAAAGAATCCGGCCGGTTATGGGGAAATTGCTGCGCCGCCAAATTGCGCAGGCGTAACTTGCGTCTTCCGGCCTCAGGGACCCGCCCATGCATTCATCACAGCTTCCCACAAAGAATGTGCGCGCACGGAACAAACCCCGCCTTCTGCAATGTCTTGCGCGACGCCACATTATCAGTATTGCAGCGAGCGCACGGCACGCTTCCGTCCTCGCGGCAGATGCGCTTCAACTCCTGCACAAGATAGGTGCCGAACCCCTGTCCCCGGAAAGGTTCTCCGACCTCCATCCAGATGTCCCCGTACGGCCGGTTGTAGTGGTAGAGAATACCTCCCGTTGCCGCGACCTCGCCGCTCACCTCCAGCAGCATCCAGTCGCCTTCAGGCTCCCGCTTGCGCAGGACGGCTCCGGGCACACGGTATGACGTGGTCAGCTTGTCCTCAAAGACGATCTTCTCGCTCACCACGTCGTGCGCCCACGTATGCAGCGTCGCGGTCAACATCACGTCATTGGTCTGGGCCTCAATCGCATTCGCCCCGCTCGCCGATCTCAGTGCGTCAAACGCCTCAAAGAAGCGCGCTCGGCGCTTCTCAGCCACGTAGAACTCGAAGATAGTTCGCGTTCCCGCCCACGGCCCGCCCACCACGATCGACCCATATCCCGCGATCTCGCCATCCAATTCAATGAGGTAGGGCCTTGTCCAACCCTCGCGAGCATGCAGCGAATCGTGCACAATCTGGCAGTTCATCTCCTGCCGATACAGCTCTCGCCACGGCAGAATCTCTTTTACCTCGACCGGCCTCACCGTGAATTCCATCGCTCCCGGACCAGCGCCATCATAGCGCGGCAACAGACCAAAGTGTGGCGCCGCCGCGCGCCCGGTCCGTGACAACTCCCGAAGCACTCGTTTATAAAGAGCATTACCGCTCTTTTCGCCGGATCCAGCATGAAGTTCGCGCGAACACGAGAAGCGGATCGACTTGAGCCACCCAAAAGAGGGGAGTTCCAAAGGTTATGTCCACTGCTGTCGCTGGAAAGGGTCTTGAAGGAATTGTTGCCGCCAATTCCGGAATTTGCTTCATTGATGGAGAAGCGGGCGTTTTAGCCTACCGCGGCATCGACATCCACGAGCTCGCCGAGCGTTCCAACTTCGAGGAGACCACCTACCTGCTGTGGAACGGGCGCCTGCCCAGCGAACTGGAGTTGCGCGAATTCTCGTCGCAACTGGTCCTTGCCCGCCGGATCGATCAGCGCATCGTCGATTTGCTTCGCACCTTTCCTGCCTCCGCCACGCCGATGGAGGTCCTGCGAACTACCGTGTCGGCCCTCAGCTTCTATGACGCCGACGAAAAAGACAATTCGCACGACGCCAACGTGCGCAAGGCCTACAACCTCACCGCCCAGATCGCGATGATCGTTGCTATCTACGATCGCATCCGCAAGGGCCTCGAAATCGTCGCCCCCGATCGCTCCCTCTCTCACGCCGGCAATTTCCTGTGGATGCTCAACGGCGTCAAGCCCTCTGAAACAGCGACCCGCACCCTCGACATCGCCCTCATCCTCCACGCCGATCACGAGCTGAACGCTTCCACCTTCGCCGCCCGCGTCATCGCCGCCACACTCTCTGACATTCACTCAGCCGTCACCGGCGCGATTGGCGCGCTTAAAGGACCCCTGCACGGCGGAGCCAACGAAGGCGTCATGCGTCTGCTCTACGCCATCGACAAGGCCGGCGAAGATCCCGTCGAATACGTGAAAAGCATGCTGGCCGCCAAACAGAAGATCTCCGGCTTTGGCCACCGCGTCTACAAGACCGAAGACCCGCGCGCCACCCACCTGCGCCGCATGTCCGAGCAACTCGGCAAGGACTCGGGCCACCCCAAGTGGTTCGAGATGTCGCGCGCCATCGAGCTCTACATCAACAAGGACAAGAAGCTCAACGCGAACGTCGACTTCTATTCCGCCTCGACCTATGCGACGCTGGGCATCGACATCGATCTCTACACGCCCATCTTCGCCATCAGCCGCATGGCTGGCTGGGCCGCCCATGTCATTGAACAACTCGACGACAACCGCCTCATCCGCCCGCGCGCTGAGTACATCGGTCCAATCTACCCGAGCCCCTGGATCCCGATAGCCGAGCGCCCTTAGGAATCTGAATTACGCCAAGGGCCTAATCCCGGCCGTCATGAGCCTTCCTGGTCCGGAGGGAGCGTGGGGCTTTCAGCCCCACGAATAACGGCATCAAATCAGCGGGCTTTAGCCCCGGCCTTTCTCTGCAAGCCTTCATCCGAGGTTTCCGCAAGCTCTTTCGCCCGGACACTCAGACCGACACCCCCTCTGGTCTTGCCATACCCCCTGTGCTAATCTTCTAACTCTCGAAGCCTCCCCTTGCCTGGACTCGAATATTCAGGCTTCTTCGAAAACGGGTTCCACAACACATCAGCGAAATCCCCACACTCTAGTCCCGGTTTTGACTTATCTGCCGAAACCGAACTGCACTTCAGCAATGTGAAAGGACACCACCATGATTCTTGGCATGAGTTTGAGGACCTTCACTTTCCTCCATGTGTATATAAGCCTGATCGCCATTGGCGCTGGATTCATCGTTGTGTACGGCATGATTGCAGCAAAACGCGTGCCCCTACTGACCTCCGTCTTTCTGTTTATGACCGCGCTGACCAGCCTTACAGGATTCCTGTTCCCATTCAAAGGTGTCACCCCCGCCATCGTTCTTGGAATCCTCTCGCTCGTCGTTCTGGTCGCTGCCATCATTGCGCGCCGGCGTGGCTGGCGCGGCACCTATGTGATCACCGCGATCCTCGCGCTCTATTTCAACTTCTTCGTCTTAATTGTGCAGTCGTTTCAAAAAATCCCAAGTCTCCACGCGCTGGCGCCGACACAATCGGAGCTACCCTTCAAACTCGCGCAGCTTGTAACGCTCATCGTCGTCATCGCCCTCACGACCGTGGCTTTCAAAAAATATCGCCCCGCATAAGACAAGCGTGGGTGCCCCGGGTCTGGATCTTCAGACCTGGGAACCGTCTCAAAACTCCCTGCGTCTCTTCGAAACGGCTCGACATCCAACGATATATGTCGAACCTGAGAATCGCCGTCGAACGCCGTGTCGTTGTCTCTTCCCGCAAATTTGACGATGTCCTCGCATCCCTCCACGCCGCCGTAGGACATCCTGACATGCGCGCATTCTGGAAAGAGATCGCCGCCGCTTCCACGCATCCCGAAGTCGAGGCAATCATCCACCGTGCCCTCGGTCCGTCCGGCTTCATGGAGTTCACACGCTTCGATCACGGCCAGTTCCTGAAGAAGGCACAGGACACCGCTGGCCCCGCCGCGACGCCGACGCCGACGCCGAAAATCGTCCGCATCGTTCTCGGAAATCCCCTGATCATGATGGCGATGGCCACGCACGTTCACGACGCCGGCTCCTACGCACCCGTCACACTTCTCATCGACGAGCGCGATGGCGAGGTCCGCCTCTCGTACGACACCATGGCCAGCTTTCTTGCCGGCTACGAGCAGCCCGACGCCCTCCGGGTCGCTCGCGAACTCGACGCCAAAGTCGAAGCCCTCATGGTCTCCGCCGCCGGATAACAACTAGCAGGCCCCTAGGCCCTGTGCTTCTGCTTTTGCCAACTCAAATACAGTCCCCACGCCGCAATCGTCGAGGCATCGTGGATCGAGCCGTCGAGAATCATCTGCTCAAACTCTTCGAGCGATCGGGTGTGGATCACCAGATCGTGCTCCTCGTCGTCGGGATCGCGCTCTCTCATCGACAGCCCGCTGGCAAGAAACACATGCTGCTTCTGCCGGCAGAATCCGTATGCGATCCATATAAATCCGAGGTAAGTCATCTCGGCGGCGTGAAGGCCGGTCTCTTCCTTCAACTCTCCGCGCGCCAATTCTTCGGGATCGACATTCTCCGTCTCCCAACCGCCCTGCGGCAGTTCCAGCGCGCGCTCCTGGATGGTGTAACGGAACTGCTCGACGAGCCACACGCGGCCGTCTTCGATGGGCAGGATGATCGCGCAGTCGTCTTTCTCGACCACGCTGTAGATGCCCTCTTTGCCATTCGAGCGCAGGATGCGATCCTCGCGCAGCCGCAGCCAATGGTTGCGATACACCTCGCGGCTCTCGAGCGTGGTGATTGACTTGTCCTGCTCACCCCTGACCGGATTCAACGTGCCTCCTCGTATCCTCCGAATCCATCGGCGCGCCCTCATCGCGCGAGCGATACTTCCGCAACCGGCCGACAAGCGAAGCAGGCCCGCTGACGACGAGCCGGACCAGATTGCCCTCGTAGGCGCGCGAATGGATCACCATGCCACCCTCGATCGCCGCCAGCGCCGCGCCATCACTCTGCGGAACGCGCAACTCAGTCTCGATCACCGGATCGGAGAATAGCGCTCTATCAATTGCCGCAAGCAACTCCTCCATGCCCTCGCCAGTTTGCGCTGAAACCATCACCTCAACCTGGATTGGCACATTACGGGGCTGGTCGCGCGCTGCCAGGCCTTCCCGCTCAGGCGCGTTGAGCAGGTCGATCTTGTTAAGCACTTCGATGCGTGGCTTGCCGAGCGCCTCAAGTTCGCCGAGCACCTTCTCCACCTGCGCCTTCTGCTCCTCGCCGTAGGTCGATGCGGCGTCGCGGACGTGCAGCAGAATCTCAGCCTGCTCCACTTCTTCAAGAGTCGCGCGAAAGCTGGTGACCAGCGTATGCGGCAGGTTGCGGATGAAGCCGACCGTGTCCGACAACAGCACACGGCGGCGGCTCGGCAACTCAATCGCGCGAAGCTTGGGATCGAGCGTGGCGAACATCCGGGACGACTGCAGCACGTGCGCCCCGGTCATCCGGTTGAACAAGGTGCTCTTACCCGCGTTGGTGTACCCCACCAGCGCCACCGTCGGCACTGGCGCGGACTCACGCCGCTGGCGCTGCTGCTTGCGAACCCGCCGGACGGCCTCAAGATCAAGCTTGACCTGGTCGATGCGGCGCTGAATCTTGCGGCGGTCAGTCTCGAGCTGCGTTTCACCAGGCCCTCGTGTGCCGATGCCGCCGCCGAGCTGCGACATGGCTTTGCCGCGGCCCGTGAGCCGAGGCAACATGTACTCGAGCTGCGCCAGTTCCACCTGCAACTGGCCTTCGCGGGTGCGTGCATGGCGGGCAAAGATGTCGAGGATGAGCTGAGTTCGATCAAGCACACGGCACGGAAGCGCAGCTTCAAGGTTGCGTAGTTGCGTCGGGCTCAGATCGTGATCGAAGAGGACCAGGTCCGCGTTTGTGGAGGCGGCAACCCCGGCAATCTCCTCAACCTTGCCGGACCCAATCAGCGTGGCGGGATCGGGTCTGCCGCGCCGCTGCATCAGCTCCGCTGCGATTTCCCCACCCGCGCTGCGCACCAGTTCGCGAAATTCGGCCAGAGATTCATCGGCGTCTAATCCCGGCGCATCTGTTGCAGGACGATCTGCGGAATCTACGGACGGACCATCATTGCTCAAGCGCGATGCCGCTCGACGCGCCCCGTCGAGTCCCGTTCGACTGGGGCGCTTTCGAATCGTAAGGTCCACACCAACCAGGACCGCACGCTCCGGCTTGTCCCGCCAACGACCGGAATCAGTCGTCGAAGAGGCTCGACCTCTGGCACCGCCTTCAACTGCCAATTGAGGGCGCTCCCTGTCCTATCGCTGCTCCGCGTTTGCCGCTGGAGTCGCGGGAGGCGGAACGGCGGCCGGTCCCATCCCTGCCAGAGCAGGGCGATGCTCAGTGTGCATCACGCTCCGGTTGCTCACTACGGTTGAAATGGCGTGTTTGAAGATGAGCTGCTCCTGACTGTTGTTCTCCAGTAAGACGGAGTACTTGTCGAAAGAGCGGATCTTTCCGGTGAGCTTGACGCCGCTGACCAGATAAATCGTGATGGGGGTCTTGTCTTTGCGAACAGTGTTCAGGAAGGTGTCCTGAATGTTCTGTGCCGGCTTGTTCTCCATATGCCGATCTCCTGCTTCTTTTCTAGGATGTTTGGACGCAAACGCGCTGCGCCCGTGTGATAAGACAAATCGGCGGGGACGTCGCCGGAAGCCCCGGAGCCGCCAAATCCCGCAATGTGACAACAATATAGCGGTTCACGAACCTTTTCAACTCCTTCCCCTCGAATTTACCTCGCAGCAACCTCCACAGACTTCGGTGAAACGTAGAACTTGGGCAGCCTCCTGGTGCCCCAAAAGCCGGAATTCTGCCTGTTTGCTGCTGATCTGCAGAACGGCCGCGGTAAGAACCGCTGGAGGCGATCCAACATGTCCTAGAGACGCAACAATTCATTCTTGGCGAGCAGGCTGCGGTTCGCGGGTTGCCCCTCCGAGACAGAGATTTCCTGGGCAGCCCCCTCCCAGCGGAAGAATTTCACCCACGCAAGAATGCTCCGGCAGGAAACGCGGAGACATCCGCACGCGGGAGTCTCCTCCGCCGAATCAAGCACGACACCTGCATCATGCAGATCGCGAGATGCCTGCGCGAGTTTCTTCCCCGCGGCCAGATCGGCTCGGAGAGTTACTGCCACGGCACGTGCAATTCGCTCTGTGAGCCTTCCCTCCGCCGAAGATCTGCGGAGGCCGAGTGTGCTACCCCCTGAAGTGCGGGCTCACCCCTTTTCCCGGAACCGCGCGAAGAACGAGCAGGCCAACGAGGGTGAACGCTGAGTTCCTAAACTGGCGGCCCCTCCGTCAAGCCGGTACTCTGTTCCGCAGGCATTGATTTATCTGAATAGGTTCGCTTACTTACCCCTTGCTAAGTGCCACTTAGTACCCCATCTACAACAGTGCACGAGGCAACCTCCGTTTGTGGCGCTACGTCCAACTCGCTCAGCGGAGGAATCAAGACTTATGAAAATTATCTTAAAGACCTCTCTCTGGATGAGTCTGCTGCTCAGCGCGGGGATCGCTGCAGCCGATGTTAGGACAGACTTTGACAAGCACGCCGACTTTTCCAGGATTCACAACTATTGCTGGGGGCAGGTTTCAACTGCCGATCCGTTATATGAGCAACGCATCAAGGACCAGGTAAAGAAGGATCTTGAGGCGAAGGGCTGGCAGGAATCGACGGGAAGCTGCGACGCCACCATATTTGCCAGGGGCAACGTACATAACCAGCAGGAACTTCAGACCTACTACAACAGCCTCGGCGGGGGATGGGGCGGAAGGTGGGGTTGGGGCGGGTGGGGATGGCGCGACGGATGGTGGGGTCCTGGCGGAATAGGTGAGGCAACGACAACCGTGGTTAGCAAGCCGGTTGGCAGCCTGGTCATCGATATCTTCGAAGGACAGTCGAAAAACCTCATCTTCCGCGGTATCTCCAGCAATGACGTGTCAAAGAGCGCCGACAAGAATACGCATAACATCGACAAGGACATCGACAAGATGTTCGATCACTTTCCGCCGAAACAGTAGCGGAACTTACAGAAAGAGATAAATACAGTAACTTATTGAACGCCTCCTCCACCGCTTGAGCGGAGTCGCTGAAAACGGCTCCGCTCATCTGTTGTCAACAGGCTCGCGGGGCCGCTAAGGGCCGTTCGGAACAATTCAGTTGGATACCGTAGAATCTCACTAGAATGAAGTGCCCCTATTGCGGATATCTGCAAGATCGCGTGGTCGATTCCCGTGAGAGCAAGGAAGCCGACTCGATTCGGCGCCGGCGTGAGTGCGAGAAGTGCATTCGTCGCTTCACCACCTACGAGCGCATCGACGAAATCCCCTACATGGTCGTGAAGAAAGACGGCCGCCGCGAGCGGTTCGACCGGCAGAAGATTCTGAGCGGGCTGTTGCGCGCGTGCGAGAAACGGCCCGTCTCGTCAACCCAGCTGGAGAAAGTGGTCGACGCAACCGAGAGCTACCTGATGGATGCGCCGGAGCGCGAGCGCACCACCAGCGAGATCGGCGAGTTGATCATGCAGCATCTCAAGGGACTCGACACCGTGGCATATATCCGGTTCGCCTCGGTGTATCGCGACTTCAAGGACGTGCGCGAGTTTAAGGAAGAGCTGGAAGATTTGCTCGAGAGCCATCGGACGGGCAAGTCGCAAAAAGTAGAAATACGACTACCAGTTTCCAATCTCGGTTTCGTGAATCACAATTGCATCCAGTTGCCGGAGTTGCGTTATGTCGGGCGAAGAAACTGCAAACGCATCGAGAGTGACCCTTCACCTCGTTTCAAGCCTTGATGGCTTCATTGCGAGGAAGGACAACAGCGTCTCCTGGCTCGATGCTGACGGAAGCGTCTACGAAGCCGGAGTCTCCGTTTCGGAAGAAGAGGCTGCGGCCTTTGTCAAAACCATCGACTGTTACGTACTCGGCTCGCACACCTATGAACACGCGCTTGAGCTGGGCTGGCCATATGGGGATACTCCGACCGTGGTCGTGTCGAGCAGGGCTTTGTCATCGGAGAAGGAAAGCGTCGAGTTCTATTCAGGGAATCTCAAAACTTTGGTTGATGCGAAACTCGCTCCGCGATTTCGAAATATCTGGCTGGTGGGCGGAGCCATGTTGTGCCAGAGTTTTCTCTCGCTCGGCCTGGTGGATGAAATCAAGCTGACCATCGCTCCTGTCCTGTTGGGTGACGGACTCCGGCTCTTCGGTGCCTCCTCCACGGAATCAAGTTGGGACTTGAAGAACGTGGTCGCGTACAAGAATGGTTTTGTCGAGTTGACCTACGCCGCTACTAAGCACCTCCACGATAAGCTAGAAGCTAAAGGCTAGGAGCTAGAAGCTACTCATGTCTGAATCAAATCCGCACAAAGTCACCCTCATTCCCGGCGACGGGATTGGTCCCGAAGTTACGCAGGCAGTTGTCCGCATACTTGAAGCCACCGGCGTGAAGTGGGAGTGGGAGCGGTTCGCAGCCGGCGCCGAGGCTTTCGAAATCTTCGGCGAATACATCCCGTCCGACCTCAGCGACTCCATCGCGCGCAACAAGGTGGCCTTGAAGGGGCCGGTGACGACGCCGATTGGCGGCGGGTTCAAGAGCATCAACGTCACGCTGCGCAAGCAATTCGACCTCTTCGCGAATTTCCGGCCCATCAAGAATCTTCCCGGGCTCGACTCCAAATGGCCCGGCGTTGACCTGATCATTGTGCGCGAAAACACTGAGGGCGAGTACGTGGGCCTGGAGCACGAAGTCGTTCCCGGCGTTGTCGAAAGCATCAAGGTGATCACTGAAAAAGGTTCGACGCGCATTGCGAAGTTTGCATTTGAATACGCGCGCAAACATGGCCGCAAGAAGATCCACTCCATCCACAAAGCCAACATCATGAAGCTGTCCGACGGGCTGTTTCTGCGCTGTGCACGCAAGGTCTCCGAAGGATTTCCTGAAATCTTTTACGGCGAGCACATCATCGACAACACCTGCATGCAGCTTGTGATGAATCCTTATCAGTACGACACGCTGCTGCTCGAAAATCTCTACGGCGATATCGTCAGCGATCTCTGCGCCGCGTTCGTCGGCGGACTTGGTCTTGTGCCGGGCGCCAACCTGGGCCATGAATGCGCCATCTTCGAAGCCGTGCACGGATCGGCGCCCGACATCGCGGGTAAGGATCTCGCCAACCCGACAGCGCTGCTGCAATCGGCTGTGCTGATGCTGCACCACCTCGATGAAACGGCAGCGGCAAACAAGGTGCAGAAGGCACTCGAAAGCGTGTACGCCGAGCGCAAATGCCTGACGCGGGACGTGGGCGGACACTGCGGCACTACCCAATTCGCCGATGCGGTGCTGGCGGCAATGGAATCGGCGTAAGCCGCCACGCGCGCGGATTCAGAAAAAATCGCGGTTTTCAGGTCAAGTTCGTGATTTCAGACGAGTTACCCTTCGATGGGGGTCCCGTAAACTATTGATCTTAAAGAACTTAAGATCTAAAGTCGTCATAAATAAGAGGTTGAGGGCCGATCTGGCGCTGTTTGCACCGTTTTTGGGGCACCTTGTCCCATGATGTGGTGTATTGCGGCGGAAGGTGAGACGGTTGAGCGACTTGTTCACCCCACCCCGGCATTGATGCTGCCGTTTCCGGCTGCTGAGACAAGTGTAGGGAATTCCGGGAAATAGCCTGCAACCCTGCAGGCGTTAATTTCGGAAGTGGAATGAGCGAAATAGGTGAATTCTGTCGAGTGTGGGTATTGACATCCGCTGAGATGGGACGAACCGATGAGTGGATCCGACAACCGTTGGCCGAGCGACCGGCAGCGAAGCGCGGAACGTCGTTCATATCCTGTCGGCACAGGAACCTGGAGATGATCTTCACCCAACCCAACGCGAACCGTTGATCGGGATAACACTGACCCTCACGATCGCAGGACGTCACGTCGGGCATTACAGCGCGGAAGGAAATCTTCTGACGCCGCTGACCAAAAAACAGATTAAGGCCGTGGAAAAAACGTTGCGAGGAAAAGTCCAAAAACAGACTTTCCCTCTCAACTTGCAAATCCCGCGCACCGCGGGATTCGCACTTTCCCATCGCCTATCGGGACATAACCCAATTTTGGGGTTACTTCCGTATAGGCGGTAATCCGACCGGAACCCGGGAATTTGGCCACAGCGGGTGGATTCGCGCCTTGGCGATTTCGCGGCATAGTTGCGGCGATTATTTTTGAACGGATGTACGATATTCGGCCTCACTGGTTGGCCGTCATTCGAAAACCACAGGAAATCAGCGGCCCTGCCCAAGCCAAGGAACGATAATGTGGTCAGGCACAAGCGTGGCCACCGAGACATTCGGCCAGGTGAGGCCGTTGAAGTTCAGGTAGACGGCTTGGGAGATACTGAATCTGCAGGAACTCAACCGTGATCTCCCGAGGCTCATTAAGTTCCATCGGCGGTTTCACGGAGAAAGTCGGCTCGGGTTGCCCAGGAAAACTCGCTTTGCCCTTAATGATCAGCGGTGGTTGGCCGGGCTTGAAGATGGGTACCAGGATCTTCGCCCTGCACAGCTTCGATCCAGAATGTCGCCGCCATGTTTACGGTTTCGTCTTTCAAGCGGTTCGTCGGCGCGATCTCGGTTGTCAGCGCAACCGGCTGCGTGCTAACCGAAATCGCGGTGGCGGCCACGATTTTCTGGGTGGCAATGTGATTTCGGAGTACCGAGTTCGGATCGTCGAGCATCACTTGCGTGATGGTCCCGGCGGCGATGAAGCTTGAGCAGATCCTGGGGAATGCGCTTGGTTCCGGATGCGATGACATTCGGCTCGGGAGAGGCGATCTTAATGCGCGGGTTGCTGCCGGTTACAAACGGCGTTATGTCGACAGGCGGGATCATTGGCGCACCATTGAAGGAATAGAAAGTGCCTCAGCCTGAACGGAAACAAACTCGCCTTCAGCCTGGGTCGCTGTGCCGTGCGCGACCGACGCCATACACGAGCGTCAGGCCTTTCGCAGAATCAGTCGTGGGAGAATAATCATCCAAGCCCTGGCTCAGTCGTGAATGCCTACCGGTTCGGCAGGGTTGGTGACATCTTTTACAGTTCGCCAATAAGGCACGCCGGGGACTGGCGCAAGAACTTAAGGAAACGTCACTTTCGACTGTGTTTCAGTTCAAGGATATTGTCGCTGTGAACGGCAACCATCAACGCTGGCGCCGTCTCGCTGTCGTTGGGCCGTGAGGATGGTCCTGAGGCCGTTTCCGGTCCACCTTCCGACAAATCGGCGAATGGACGAAGACTTGGAGGGACCGAGCTTGCGCCCACCGAATAACCGCCAGGGAGAATGTTGGGAGAATTGTAGATGTTGGTAATGTTGGTGATGCCGTTGTTGACGACCACCGATCGTGAAACGCCCGACTGGTATCGACAAGTCGAGATTTGACGAAATTTGGAGACGGGCGCCCCTCGTCGGATTCCTCCTCCGAAAGCCGAATCGCCTTCGCAAGGTGGTCGGCCTTGATTACGCAGGCGCTCCACGTATGCGGGTTTTGTCGCTCAACGTATGGTGCGCGCTACAGGAGGATTAGATTCTCGTAGCAATGTCTCTCGTCATCGCGAATGGGTTGGGTCATAGCAGGGTTAGATCCGGGGCTTTTGGCCTTTATATGACAGACCTCCCCGGTGACGACTCCTTCACTGATGATCGGTCGTCAGACTATTCAGAAATCGCATAAATTCACCGGCTCGCCAAAAGCCGTTTGACGTCTTTTCGCTGGCAATTTTCGTCCGGCTCTCTGATTTGGATTGAACGATGCGCTGCGCCTTGGTCAAGCTAACCGCCATTATCTCGGATTAAGGTGGCCCCGCCTGCTGGCTCTGGCCTGATGAACAGAAATGCCCAAGATGCCTCACGCAAAGCAAAGCTTGTAATCAGGCCGGGACCAAACAGCACGCCAATCAGCAACAAGCATCCCCTTTGATTTCCGATCCGAAATTCACAAGCAACTCGCGGTCGTCCGTGCGTGAATTAGTGTTCCGACTTCCTATGCTTCTGGGTCGTCAGTTGTGGCCAATCCGGAAGTAATCCCAATTGTGCGACTATTTCCGGGTTTTGCATGGGTCTGCGACCCACATGGATGAAACACATCTGGAGCCGATGAGCTTCGACGGAGGGCGGTAATTCCACCGGAACTCAGAATCCAGCGGCAACGCATCGATGACCCCTTCGGCGGATGTGCCACTTCATCGAGACTAGTTCTCGAAGACACCTGGAGTCACTGGACCACAGTGAATTCCAATCCAGCGGCCCCGGCTCGGAAATGGAAATCGGAATTCAGCACGCTGGCGGAAATTGAAGGTGGGCAAACTGGATGATGTGCGGATGCTTCCGGCCCCATTCAGGGCCAGAAGCAACGCAGAAGAGTAGCTATTCCGTTCTCAGGGCCTGCGCTGGTTCGATTGAGGCAGCCCGTCGCGCGGGGATCAATCCGGCCAGCACTGCAGCTGCCATCAATGTCAGCACGGCGCTTGCCAGCACTCCCGCGTCGATGCCCTTGATTTCGTACAGTTGCGATTCGACATAGCGCACGCAGAGGATCGCCGTCGGTACGCCGAGTGCCAGCCCCGATACGGCCTGCAGCATCGCACCTCGCAGAACCATCGCCGTCACGCTACCGCGCTCCGCGCCCAGCGCCATCCGAATTCCGATTTCCGCCGTTCGCCGCGCCACACCGTAAGCCGTCACGCCGTAAAGTCCCAGCGTCGCCAGCAACAGCGCCAAGCCTCCGAACAGCATGGTCAGACGCGAAAGCATTCGGTCCTGGCCAAATTGTTCCGCAATCTGCGCGGTGAACGTCTGGAACCTCACAACGCTCAAATTCGGATTGATTCCCGCCAGGGTCTTCCGCGCCAGTTCTTCCATCTCCGGAACCGGCCTGCTCGTCTTCAGCACAATCGCCCCGGCATACATACCTTCGTCCTTGTCGATCGGATAGTCGGCACTCAACGGCCGCTGCATCAGAGGCACGAAGTACATCATGTGGTCCTTCCAGGTCGCGCTCTGGTACGCGGTATCCTCCACCACGCCCACAATCTCCCAGTCACCGGCTGCCTTCTCATCCCAGCCGAAGTGTTGCCCGATCGGGTTTTCTCCCGGCTTGAACAGCTGCCGCACAAACTCCTTGTTCACCACCGCAACGTGCTGCGAATCCGCGGTATCCGTCATCCGGATACCACGCCCCTTCACTACGCGCGTTCCCACAGAATCGAAATACTCAGCATTTGCCTTGATGACGGTAGCCTGTTCATTCGAATTGGGCTTCCCTTGAATCTGCACGCTCCATCCGTTGTTGTTGTCTTCCATGGGGGTGAAGCCGCTGATCCCCACCTTCTCCACACCCGGCAGTGCATGGAACCGCTCTTCAATCGTGCGGTAAAGATCACCAACCTTCGCTTGCGGATATCCAGCCGTCTGAGGATTGATGTGCACGATGTATCGGTTCACCGGATCCAGCTTCAAGTCGATATGCTCCAGCTTGCTCAGGCTTTTCGCAAACAACCCGGCTCCCACGAGCAACACCAGGGACAAACCTGCCTGCACAACCACCAGCGCTCGCTGCAGCAGTGTCGTCCCGCCGGCCACGGAGCGCGCTCCACCTCGCAAGGCATCCGCAGGATCTGCCTTCGAAGAGATCCACGCAGGCATCACGCCGAACAGCACTCCGGTCAGCAGCGACAACCCGCATGCAAAGGCCAGCACCACCGCCGAGGGGTTCGCGGCGATCGGCAGGTTCTCGGCCCCTGGAAACGCCAGCGCCAGCAGCATCCGCGCGCCCAAATACGCCACTGCCAGGCCTGCCAACCCTCCCAGGCAAGCGAGCAGCACGCTCTCTGTAAGCAGTTGCTGCAAGATTCTGCCTCGCCATGCGCCCAGTGCTGTGCGCACATTCATCTCGGCCTTGCGCGCCATGCCCCGCACCAGCAACAGGTTCGCCAGGTTCGCACACGCAATCAGCAACACCAGCCCCGATGCCACCATCAGCAACTGCAGCCGCTTGTTGTAGTTTTCCTGCATGGCCTGGATCCCCGCGCCACCCGGCGTCAGCACCACGTGCAGGGTCTTCATCTTCGTCTGGCCTTCCCGAGAACTAAAATGCGGCGTCGCACCAAGCTGCTGCCGAAGCAGCGTGTTCACCTTCTGCTGCAACGCTCCGAGCGAAACGCCCGGCCTTACCCGGCCTATCAGGTACAGCCATTGCATATCCGAGTAGTGCACATAGGTCACATTTGCAATCTCGGGCATGGTTTCAATCGGGAGATAGTACTCTGGCGGCGAAGGCAGCAAGCGGTCACCATAGAACCCCTTTGGCGCAATTCCGACCACGGTCACCGGCTTGGTGTTTACGCGGAATGTGCTCCCGACTACGCTGGCGTCCCCGTTGAATCTTGTCTTCCACGTTTCGTAGCTCATGACCGCCGTCAACGGCACGCCCATACGATCATCACGGTCTTCGAGCAGCCGCCCTGCCTTTGAACTCAATCCGAAAGTTCTGAAGTAGTTCCCTGAAACAAACTCTCCCATCACCGATCGTGGCGCGTCTTTAGTGTTATCCCGCCGAACGACGACGGGCCGGTACATAAAACCAGCCTGCATGGCCGCCAGTTCTTCAAACTCCGGCACGTTCTTTCGCAGATATTCGTAGCTGTCCGTGGTGAAGTACGAGTACTCGCCGTTATCGCGGAAGCCGATGCCCACGCAACAATCGTTGTTGTTTCCCAGCCGTGTCAGCGTCTTCGGGTCCGTCACCGGCAGGCTTTTCAGCATCAGGGCGTTTACCAGCGTGAAGATCGCGGCGTTGGCTCCGATCCCCAGCGCCAGCGTCAATACCGCGACCAGAGTGAAGACTGGCGACTTCCCAAGCATCCGAAGTGCGTATTTGCAATCCTGCAGGATAGTTTCCACGATGGGCAGTCCTTTCTCCGCGTGATAGCTCTCACGAATCGCCTCGACGGCGCCGAACTTGAGTCTTGCTGCTCTTCGAGCATCTTCAGGAGTCATTCCAGCCCGGATGCTCGCTTCCGTCTCGAATGCGATGTGTTGTTCCATCTCTTCGCGTAATCGGCGCTCGCCGCTGCGACGAGCCACGAGGTTCCACGTCCGCCTCCACAATCGTCTGAGGGGCTTCACCGGAGTTCCTCCGCCTTGGCCGAAAGAAACCGCGACATGATATCCGTGGTCTGCTGCCACTCTTTCACTTCGCTTTGCAGTTGACGCCTGCCCGTCTTTGTCAGGCTGTAATAACGCGCCCTGCGATTGTTCTCCGATGCACCCCAGTCCGACTCGATCGAGCCCTCCTGCTCCAATTTCAGCAGCAGCGGATACAGGGTGCCCTGGTTTACAGAGAGCAGGTCGCCACTGATCTGTTCAATGCGCCGCGCAAGTCCATATCCATGCAGTGTGCCCAGAACGTCCAGTGTCTTCAGCACCATCAGCGCCAGAGTTCCTTGCTTCACATCGGATTTTTCATTCATATTTCGGAACCTTTTGGTTTCCAACAGAAGATTGACACGCTTCCTTTTGGAAAGCAACATGAATCTCTAAAAAAATCGGAAAAGCAAAACTGAGTTGCTCTTTGTTCAGGCGGAGACGCTAATGGGAAAGCCGCTCGGCGGCGCCAAGTCCGCTTATGTTCGCGGATGGACGCATAGGGACACTGAATCGACAGTAAGCAGGCCAAAGCGCTCGCCGGGGGCAGCGTTTCATTCATTTTCAGAGTTCGGGCTGTTTGTGGACCAACCTGTGAGCTAGTGCTCTGGCCCTGGATGGAATGCGCTGCACTCTTGTCCTACTTAGTAACGCAGGCTTCTAAGCCTTTTCCAGTTCGCGCTACTTTGGATCAACGAGTAATTTCGGGGGGGCGGTAACCTTTTTAAAACAAACTCTGTTGTGCGTGTTGTCGATCGTTGCATCGAAATGCGCGAGAAAGTCCCCACCGATAAGACCTCGAAGAGCGTACCCGGCAGCACGGATCTCTTTCATATCGAATGCCAGCACATAAAGACTCTCAACGTTTGCGTGCTCGCCAACTCGAACCGAGTTGACCAGCGCGTACTTTCCTCGTTTCCCCTCGAGGCTTACACCGACAACCGCTGCCGCCGTGGTGGTCTCAATGTTTAGCTCCGAGGCAAGAGACTCGTCGATCATCGTGACCTGACTCCCAGTGTCCAAGAGAAAATCGTATGGCCCAGCATCGTTAATGTAGGCTTCCAGTACGATCTGGTGCCGATTAGAAGAAGCATGCGAAGGCTGGACCGCGAGATTGGCCGAGCAAGAAGTTTCAGCGGTAATAAGAGTTGGAGTTAAAAAGATCGCTGCTACCAAAAGTGCACGTATCATTCTGTTTTCAGAGAGACTCTCGTGATAAGAGTATTTTGACGATTCTGACCCCGTCGTTGCTCTCACGCAATCAGGGATTGTGACTAAAGAGTTTCTCGTAAGCTGCGCTGCCTTGCTGACCCAGCCTGCAACAACCAGCGGCTCATCGGGTGGCAAGACCACAGATCATGCCGATCTGCATCATGAGCCGAAGGCGCGAGTCGACGCAAAATCAAGCGAAATCCAAGCGAAGATCAAGAGCAAAGAGCGCCCTCGGTTAACTCCGGAGGCACCGGGCATAACACTGGATAACGTTCCGGTTAACTGCGGGAGTGGGAGCTATCAGCTTGATTTGGCAATAGTTTGCAGGAAGCCCATGTGGGGGGCCGAAATAATTGCGCGTAGTGTTGCAGAATTGCCACACTGCGTTTTTGTATTTGGCGTCTAATCTTGTGGTTACGACCCCTTAGCTAGAAGCACCTTTTTTTCTGGAGTTCTTAGATTGGCATCATCCGACCATCTGGAGCAGACCATTGCAGCGCCCCTGGAATTTACAGGAGTGGGACTGCATTCGGGCGCTCCCGTCACCATGCGGCTGCTGCCTGCGCCTGCAGGTTCCGGCATCGTCTTCAGGCGAACCGACCTCGACAATTTTGAGATTCCTGCGACGGGACGAAACATAGCGAAGGTGAGCTACGCGACAAGCTTAATGCGGCAGGGCGTGCTGATTTCGACCACCGAGCATCTTCTGAGCGCGCTGATTGGCATGGGCGTAGACAACGTGATCGTCGAGCTGGACAATCTGGAGCTACCAATTCTGGATGGAAGCGCTTTGCCTTACGTTGAAGCGTTTCGCGAGGCGGGCATCAAAACGCAGCGGAGAAAACGCGAGTCGATCAAGGTGCTGCGGCCGGTCGAAGTTCGCGAAGGCGACAAGTTTATCGGCGTGTATCCGGGATCGGGATATCGGATTCAGTATCGGATTGACTTCCCTGCTCCCATCGGGCGTCAGGAGACGAGCATCGATCTCGCGGCTGAAACGTATGGCACATTCATCGCGCCGGCACGCACGTTTGGCTACAAGGCCGATGAGAATAAGCTGCGCGACATGGGGCTGATTCGCGGGGCAAGCCAGGAGAACGCGATTGTGCTCGGGCCGAATGGTCCTGAGAACGGTCCACTGCGCTTCAGCGATGAGTATGTGCGGCACAAGGTGCTGGATCTGATCGGCGACCTGGCATTGGCGGGACGGCGGATTGAAGGCCTGGTCGTTGCCGAGCGCGCGGGACACGCGATGCACACGGCGCTGGTGTCGAAGCTGATGAAGGATCGCTCGGCGTGGGAGATGGCGCATGTTCCGGCAGTTGCGACAGAGCCGGAGGAGTCCCTCACGGTTGCGGCCATGCGGCGTCCGGCGTTGATGGGCGCATAGTTTCGACGACTCGCTCGAGTCGTTTCTCTAATGCAGATTATCGGAAAACAACTTGCTGCGCTCAGGATGACACGACACATTCAATGGGTGGAGGAGTGAGTCCGGGTCGACGATGAGAGCGATCCCGGAGAATTCATCCCATGTCTCAGAAGCGAGACATGGGGCACCCGGCATCATCCTTTTGCTCAGGCTGGCACCGCTTTGATATCAAGCGGTGCCCCCCAAAGACCAACAAACACGATGCACATGGGTGTGGGGCACGCGACGGCTTTACCTTCGCCGGCCAGCTTGCCGGATGTCCCGTTGCGCGGGAATACGGCGAGATTGTTTGAGTTCTGATCGGCGACCAGCATCCAGCGCTCGGTGGGATCGAGGGTGAAGTTGCGCGGGGTCTTCCCGCCGGAACTGGTCCTCTCGATCGGCGTAAGCGCTCCGGTCTTTGGGTCTGCAGCAAAGCTGTAGAGGAAATCGGTGCCGCGATTGGCGAAGTAGACAAAGCGGCCATCTTTCGAGATCACCGTGTCGCAGCCGGTGTTTCCCTGCGGCGCGTCTTTGGGATCGGGAATCGGAGCGTTCGGCGGAAGAAGATGCACGGTGTCGACGCGCGTCAGGCTTCCATCGGCCTTGTTCCACTCCAGCACATCAACCGACGAATGCATTTCGTTCATTGCGTACGCGGTGTGGCCATTGGGATGAAAGTGCAGCGTGCGCGGACCCGCGCCCGGTGCGGCGTGATACGCTCCTGCGTTTTTGAGGACGGCGGTTGTGCTGTCGAAGGTGTAGATGTGAATCATGTCGCCACCCAGGTCGTTGATGTAGGCGAAGCGATTGTTGGGCGAGAAGGATGCGAAGTGCGCGTGTGCGGCTTCCTGTCGATCGGGATTGGGACCGCGTACGGTGTAGTGCTCGCTCCAGACGAGCGGGCTGAGTTTTCCGTCGGTGACCTTGAAGCTGGCAGCGCTGCCGCCGCCGTAGTCGGCTGAGAGAAGAACCCGGCCGGTGCGATCGATGGCGCAGTGGCACGTGCCCTTGCTGGCGGAGTTCTGCCCGGAGAGTTGCTGGAGCTTGCCGTTGTCAATGCGGAAGCTGGCGACTTCGCCAGTGGATTTGCCGTTGAAGCTGTCCACCTCGCATGCGGCGAAGAGATATCTGCTATCGGGCGAGAGGCAGATCCAGTCGACGGTGGATATTTCGGCCGCTACGCCGACGCTGGTGAGTTCGCCTTTTGCGGGATCCCAGTCGAAGGAGCGGATCCCCTCGGGAGTCCCAGAGGCAACGAAGACGCGTTGGCCGCCGGAAGCGGCGAAGCTCTTGGTTGCTACAGCGGCGAGAGTGGCGGCGGAGGCGGACATTAGAAAATCCCGGCGGGAAACATTTCTCATGGCACCAGTGATTCTCTCCGATTGACCCGCGACTGCGCCAATTGCAGTGCGACTTGGAAAGAACAGGCGCACCTGGTTGGATGCGCCCTGAAAGAAAGAAACGAGATTCGAAATGAGCGTAACTTTCAGCGTTCAAGTTTGAAGATCACGCTCACAGTGGTTTCGACTTCGACCGGCTGCTCGTTGAGCAGATATGGGCGATAGCGCCAGGTTTTGACCGCATCAATCGCGGCTTGTTGCAGCATCGGCGGACCGCTGACAACCTGAAGGTTCTCGATCGTGCCGGACTTGGAGATCGTGGCCTGAAGAACGACAGTGCCTTGTTGCCCCGCGGTCTTGGCGATCACTGGATATTGCGGGATGCTCTTGTAGATCAGGAACCCTTCGACGAACTTCGATGGCAGCCGCACGCTGGACGGCGCCGGGGGATGGACGATGGTCACAGGTTGGCCTTTTCCGAAGGGATTTCCGTCTCCCCCGGGGATTCCGTTTCCGGAATCGATAGCGATATTGGGCCCGGCGAAAGGCTGCTCACCGGGATCAACGTATCTGATGATTGTTGGTATTCTCGGGGGCGCCGTGATGCGGCCCTCATTAAATTCGGAAAAGTCATGCGGCGCAGCGGCACGGACTTGCACGGGATGCGGCGTTTCAGGCTGCGGCGCCGCTGGCGCGACGAGGAGCGGAGGAATGAAATGCCCGGGCAACGCAGCAGGGTAGATGAGGGGAACGAGAACCAGCGCGACGAGAATCGAGCCATTGAGGGCGAACGCGGCGAACATCCAGCGGCGGCTGCGGGTCTTGA
The DNA here is from genome assembly GCA_963769345.1 of uncultured Acidobacteriaceae bacterium. Taxonomy (GTDB): domain Bacteria; phylum Acidobacteriota; class Terriglobia; order Terriglobales; family Acidobacteriaceae; genus Telmatobacter. The sequence goes on along the minus strand of CAVYLL010000008.1, from coordinate 1,451,289 downwards.
TTCTGCCTGTCGATTCGAATGTGGAGTCTTCAAACATGGCGTGCCTCCCAGGGTGAATTCAGCCGCGCCGGTGGGAGGCGGTGAGCCTTTGAGCGCAAGCGGTCTCAGCCGCTCGATCGCGCTGGTTGGCGCGGCGTGCGGTGTTCAAGGCCCACTGTTCATCCCCATCGGAACCACTGTGCTGATGTAGACACCGCAACTTTGCAGAATGTTCCTGAATGTTGTCGATTGGATTGAGGTGCCGGTTTGCTTTCTGCTGGATTGACGTTCGTGCTTTCCCACCCTTGCGACAAAGGCGTCGCAAGAATAGGGCACCCACATGATTCGGTTCTCTTCGCCGATATCGAAGAACAGAAGCAGATCCTGCGCGACGCTTACCCCATCGCGCATGGCTGCGCGAAGGGGCCCCAGGCGTGCTTCGCTCAGGATGACACCTCATGAAAATTCGCTTCTCTGCGCAGATAGTCCGGTACGAGTGCGTATTTTTGCGGACGGATTGATTCTCCATCCATACGCGGGTGCGCTAAACTCCATAGCATTCGCCGCTGAAAAGAATCGGAGCTCGAATGAAACTGTTTCGCTTGCTGTTGCTTGCATTCGCCGTAATCGGGATTTCAATCGCGGGAGCGCAGGAGGCACCACAAGCCTCGGGCGCAACCGTCACCAGCAAATCGCCTGATCCAGCGGCGACGCTCGCCTATATTCACGACGCATGGACGACACTGACGCGTTCGATGACCGATTGTCATTCGCTGGTGGACATCAAGGTGACGGCGCATCCGATTCTCTACATGCCGGCGGAAGTACCCGCGCCACCCGAGGTTTCTGCGCTGAGCGAGAAGTGCAACGTAAGAGTAGTAACGCTGCCACGGCGCATTGAAAAACTGGGCGATGTGCGGCCAGAGGAACTGCCGGCGGCGGGGCTGCTGTATCTGCCGAATCCATACGTCGTGCCGGGCGGGCGCTTCAACGAGATGTACGGGTGGGATAGCTACTTCATCCTTCTGGGACTCGAAGCGGATCATCGCGAGGCACTGGCAAAGGGAATGGTGGACAACTTTCTCTTCGAGATTGAGCACTACGGGGCAGTCCTCAACGCGAATCGCACGTACTACCTCACGCGTTCGCAGCCGCCGTTTCTGACGGCGATGATTCGAGCGGTGTATGAGAATCCCGCAAGTTTCCCCGCAACTCCGGCTGGCCGTACCGAAGCGCGTGCGTGGCTTGCACAAGCGTATTCCCTGGCAGAGAAAGACTATTCGACGTGGACGCGAGCCGAGCACAAGGCAGGAACGACCGGGCTGGCGCGCTACTTCGACTACGGCACGGGGCCGGTGCCGGAGATGGCGGACGACAGCACATACTACGCCGATGTGATTCGCTGGCTTGAGGCGCATCCCCATGCTGTTAGCGCAGAAGAGGCCGGTGCACCCTACCTGGTGAAAGGCGCCGAACATCCGAACGATGCAGAGGCTGCGCGGCTGAAGCAGACAAGTTGCGACGTGACAATCGGCGTGGTTTGCATGCACGCCTATGCCGATGGATACCGGCTAAGTAGAGACTTCTACCTCGGCGATCGCGCAATGCGCGAATCGGGTTTCGATCCGAGCTTTCGCTTTGGGCCGTTCGACGGATCGACACATCACTATGCTCCGGTGTGTCTGAACAGCCTGTTGTATCGCTACGAGCGCGATCTGCAACATATTGCGCTGCTGCTGGGGAAAGGCACAGAGGCGGCGCGGTGGGGCAAGAAAGCTCAAATGCGGAATGCAGCAATTCATCGCTATTTATGGAAGCCGCAGCAGGGCGTATTTGCAGACTTCGACTTTGAAAAACACAAGTCGTCGGACTATGCGTATATCTCGTCGCTGTATCCGCTATGGGCGGGAGTGGCATCGCGCGAAGAGGCGAAGAAAGTGGTAGCGAAACTCAACCTGTTCGAGAGGCCCGGCGGCTTGTCGATGAGCAATACCGACTCGGGCATGCAGTGGGATGAACCGTTCGGCTGGGCTCCCACGAATTGGGTGGGCGTGGCGGGGTTACAGACGGCCGGATTCCGTGACGATGCGAAGCGACTGGCGGCAAAGTGGGATGCAACGGTGGACCAGGGATTTGCGCATGACGGAACGATTCGCGAGAAGTACAACGTGGTGTCGGGCAATGCGGACGTGCAGGTAAGCGCGGGATACAAGACCAACGTAATCGGATTCGGATGGACGAATGCTGTTTATCTGAAGATGAGGGAAATCATGGCTGCGGGAACAGAGAGCAAGGCGGCGGATTGAGATTCCGAACCTACCATGTTGGTTCGCGAACCATGGTCACCTGATCGGTGCTCTGTAGATCGCTTTCGTTATCACTTCAGCGGAATGGAATGCAATTTCGTCATTGCGGTACCGTAGTTTCCGAGATGGTAAATGGATGCTCCGACCGGCGAGAAGGTGAAGTTGTCGAATGGTGCTGAGACCATGGTGTTCAAAAAGTCGATAGTGCCTACGCCGATGGTGACATGGGGAGCGTAGTGATCTCCACTGTGCTCGGGAATGAAATTTGCAACGTAGGGAATGAGCGGCGGCACGATGTCGGGATCCTGGGGAGTTGTGACGAATGCGGCGGCTGTGCCTCCGGGCGCTTTAAAGGGCGCGACCGCATCGATCAATGACCGCTGCAGCCTAAGCAGTTCTGCTGTCGGCTTAATTACGATCCCGCCAAGGCCAATGGCTTTGTCAGGTATGTAGTAATACTTGAACGCGGTAAGCTTCCAGCTGGTTGGATCCTCATTGGCAAACACTTTGTCGGCTGCTGCGTACACCCCGTCAAGGTTCGCTGTTTTGACGTAGCTCTGCAGCACTGAGATGTGTGGTGCGTGCGCTCCGCCCAGTGTGTAACCTTTGGGAAAATTCTGGAGGAGCCGCGCATTGGCGGCCGTGGCACGTTCGAGCATCGTCGCATCCGGGTCAAGCAGGATGTCAATGGCTGTCACCTCATTTTGTGTGGCGACATTCGATTGCTGTGCCCCCGCATTTCCTGACTGCGCTTGATCGACAGGCGTCATGTTGTCTCCTTTGGTTTGAACTTTGCTACTCCTGAGCGACGGTCAGAAAACGATCGCGAAGTTGCTGCCGACCGGCGTCATCTATTCCCAGCCCTTTTTCAAAATATTCATCGATACTTCCATATCGAGTCTTCACCTCATCGAACGAGGACTGCAGATATTCGGTTTTCACGCCAAGCAGGTCCTGAGGGATGGATGGGTCTCCGCCCTCTGCGACGAAACCATCGATGGCCTGCTTGTAGGCGGGAAGAATATATTCGTTGCTTCGCAAATAGTCTTCGAACACTTTTCCTTCAGGAACTCCCAACAGCGTCAGCAACGCGGCTGCGGCCCATCCACTGCGGTCCTTTCCGGTGGTGCAATGGAATAGAGAGGGCAGCTGATTCGGCTCGCCCAGTTCGATGAACAATTGACGAAACGCAGTCTTCGCGCTCGGTAATGTGACGAACTGGCGATAAGCAGCCACAAACTTCGCGGCGCCCTTTCCATTTCCAAGCGCAGCATTGGCTGCTTTCGGATTGTGCAGCATCTCTTCAACTTCCGCTGGATTGGTGTCTTTCGCATCCGCGAGCACATTGAGCCATACATTTTTCACTCCGGGCGGCAGTTGGTCAGGTTTCGCTTCGCGCTCGCCCGCCGCTCTCAGATCGAAGTCGTTTTTTAATCCAAGTGCTGCGAGTTTCTTCATGTCTTCGGGCGAGACAGGATTCAGTTGATTGGAGCGATAGGCAAAGCCGCGCCGCACCATCGAACCGTCCTGAGTCACGTAGCCGCCAACATCCCGCAGATTCGAGATCGAGGAGATCCCTAAGCTCGTACCGGGAGCGGGCTGGTTCCGAGTTGCAACAGCCGGAGTCGATCCGAGCTCAGCACCGAGCGGCGCATGGTGGTGAGAAACTAATGCCTGTTCTTTCATGGTTGTCCTCCCGAAAGTCCGAGCGGGATGCTTCTATCAGTGCTTTAGCGGAACGGAATGCAACTTTTTCATTGCGGTGCCGTATTCCCCCAGGTGATACACGGATGCTGCGGCGGGCGAAAAGGTAAAGTCGTCGAATGGTGCAGAGCTAAAGGTTGTCAAAAAGTCGATGGTGCCGACCCCAATGCTGACGTGTGGGACATAATGATCTCCGCTGTGATCGGGAACGAAGACTGAGACGTATTGAATGAGGTCCTCGGAGATATTGGGGGCCTCGGGAGTGGTGACGAATGCGGCAGCAGTTCCTGTGGGCGCCTCGAACGGCTTGATCGCATCGGCCAGTTCCCGTTGAAGCTTGAGCAGTTCGGGTGTCGGCTTAACCAGGATGTTGCCAACTCCGACAATATCGTCACCCATCTTCGCTTCGCCTATGTGGTCGTACTTGTAAGCCGTAAGCTTCCAGCTGGTTGGATTCGCCCTGGCAATCACCCTGTCGGCGGTTGCGTAGACTTTGGGGAGGTCAGCCGTTTTAACGAACCGCTGCAGCATGGTAACGTGCGGTGCATGCACGCCCCCTAATGTGAAGCCCTTGGGAAAATTCTTGAGAAGCTGGGCGTTGGCGGCTGTGGCGTGTTCGATCATCGTGGCGTCCGGGTCAAGCAGGATGTCGATGGCGGTAACTTCGCTTTGCGCAGTGGGAGCAGGCTCCTGTGCCTTTGCGCTTCCAGAGTGCATTGTCATCGCAACGGCCATGGCTCCGGCCGGGAGCAGGCGCATGAAGGACCTCTCAGCGAGCTTCATGTTAGTTTCCTTTCGTCGAACCTCGATCCTGAGTTGTGTGGCGAGCCGGGGAACGGCTCCTTCAGACGGAGCAGGCGACCAGCGTCACACAAGATGGCATAACGGGTCGGCATCATCCACTGTCAAAAGCGACAGTCGTGCGAGCACACCCACTCAGGTTGAGGGCCGGGAAATAGGGGGCGCCTCCGAAGTGGACGCGCCCTGTGTTTTGCTCCGTCGTCGAACTACTCGGGCAGGGTTTTGGTGCCGGTGACGTGGAAGGATTTCGTGAGCGTTTGCGCCCACGTGTCGGGCTGGCCGCCGCCAACTGAGATGACGTACTCGCCCTCCGCAATCACAGGTTCACCCGCGTCCGTAACCATGCTCAGGTCGCGATCTTTCAGGTCGAAGTGAACTTTTTGCGATGCGCCGGCAGCGAGGTGTACGCGCTGGAATCCGCGCAGGGCGCGCATCGGCGCGCCCGGCAGGGCAGGAAATTTGAGATACAGCTGCACGACTTCATCGCCTTCGCGCCCGCCGCTGTTGGTGACGGTGACATCGGCAGAGACAGGATCGCCCGCTGCAACTTTCTGCGTTGGCACTTTGAGATCGCTGTAAGAAAACTTCGTGTAGCTGATGCCGTAGCCGAAAGGATATAGCGGAGTGCCGGTGAAGTACCGATAGGTCCGTCCCTTCATTGCGTAGTCTTCGAAGGGAGGAAGCTGATCGGCACTTTTGTAGAACGTGACGGGCAGGCGGCCCGCCGGATTGTTCTTGCCGGAAAGCGTTTCAGCAACAGCCGTCCCGCCTTCTTCGCCCGGATACCACGCGTCGAGGATTGCGTTGGCGTGTTCGTTTGCCCAATTCACGGCGAGGGCACTGCCATTGGTCAGGACAAGAATGACAGGCTTGCCGGTAGCGGCCACCGCTTCAAGCAGGTCCTCTTCGGGCTTGGGAAGATCGATGCTGGTGCGGTCGCCGCCTTTGAAGCCGGGTATGCTCACCTGCATCTCTTCGCCCTCAAGCTCGCTGGTGATGCCGAGAACCGCGATGACGACGTCAGCGTTCTTAGCTGCTTCGACGGCCTCGGGCTTGGGACTGAAATCGTTCCTTGACCAGACAAGTTCCGCTACCGGCTTGCTGCTTTCATTCGGCGAGTAATCAACCTTCAGGACGGCTGGCTTGCCTGCTTCGAGGTGAACACTGCCAAGTCTGGGATCATAGGGATCGCCGCCGTAGGATGAAGTCACGTTTTTGCCGTCGAGCTGCACGCGGAAGAAACCGCTGGCTTTCATGCCGAGGTTGTAGTCGCCGGTTTCGGGCGCAGTGATGGAGCCCTCGTAGCGAATCGCGAGGGGATGCACGCTGGCGGCCTCGGGCGGGATTGGCTGTGCGCCAGCGTTGAGAGTGGATTCGATGCGTGTGGCAACCGGCTTCATGGCCTCGGGATTGTTGATGTTGCTCATGTCGAGCTTGGCGAAACTGACCTTGATGCCGGGCTTGCCATCCACGGTAAGGGCAGAGGCGGGCACGGGCACTGCATCGTGACCAAGGAACTGCGTTCCCGAGACGTAGGTGATGGTGTCGCCGGAGAACTCCTTGAGCAACCCATCGAGGATGGAGACGGTGTAGGTCGGGGAGCCGTTATAGTTGCCGAGAAGAACCTTGGTCTGATTCGCGAGGGGACCGACTACGGCGATCTTCAAACCGCTGGTTTTCAAGGGCAGGATGCCGTCGTTCTTGAGAAGCACCATCGATTCGTTGGCAATCTCATGGGCGAGTTGGCGATTCGCCGGGCTGCTCAGCTCGTTCTCATCGATCTTTGAGTAGGGATCGACCTCCGGCGGGTCAAACATGCCGAGGCGCATGCGCGCGGTATACAGGCGCACCAGCGTGGTGTCGATCTCACTCTCCTTGAGGATAGCCCTGCTTGACGGCGTCGCGATAGGCTTTGTAATCACTGTCGTCCTTGACCAGGAATCCTCCATCGGCGCACTCGTTGTCCATGCCGCGCTGGAGGCTGATGGCTGAGGCCTCCGCCTGCGTGGGCTTGAAGTGGTGATTCCGGTAGATGTCGACGACAGCGCCGCAATCGGAAACGACGTAGCCCTGAAAGTTCCATTTACCGCGAAGCTGATCCTGCAGAAGAAACTGATTTGCGCAGCCGGGCTCGCCATTAATGCTGTTGTAAGCGCACATCACAGATCCGGCCTTGGCTTCCGTAACTGTGGCGCGGAAGGCAGGCAGATAGGTGTCGAGTTCGTCATGCTTGCTGACCGTGACGTCGGCAGTGTGGCGTGTCGACTCCGGGCCGCTATGGACGGCGTAATGCTTGGGCGTAGAAATCGTCTTGTAGTACTTCGGATCATCGCCCTGCATACCGGTCACAAAGGCAACACCCATGCGCGCCGTCAGGAACGGATCTTCGCCGTAGGTTTCCTGGCCGCGGCCCCAGCGCGGATCGCGGAAGATGTTGATGTTGGGCGACCAGAAGTCGAGACCCTGAAAGAACATGTTGGCGCGGTGTTCGCGAACCGCCTGCGCGTGCTTGATGCGCCCTTCGGTGCTGATGACTTCAGCCATCTTGTGGATGGCGGGCGTGTCGAAGGTGGCGGCCAAGCCGATGGGCTCGGGGAATTCCGTGGTGCCGCTGTTGATGACGCCGTGCAGCGCCTCGCTCCACCAGTCGTAGGCGGGAATGTCGAGTCGTGGAATCGCGCGAGCCTGATTGACGAGTTGACTCACCTTTTCGTCCAGGGTCATGCGATGAACGAGATCGGCAGCACGCTGCTCCGGAGGAAGGCTGGGATTGAGATACGCGGGTTTCTGATTGTCCTGCGCATAAGCAGTGAAGAAGACGGAGCACACGGCAAGACCTGCAGCAAACGATCGAATTCGAAGTTTATTCATGAAGTTCCTCGCGGCAGGATGGATCGCTGGAGGCATTTTGGCAACAAAGAAAGCGTTATCCACCCACCGGGAGCCAACGGTAAAGTGCGGGGCGGGGTCTGGTCAAGCCGCAAAGATGCGGAAATCTTCCTAAGAAAATCGGTTTTCTATGAGCGATCTCAGCAGCAGCAGCTGTCAGCTGATCCGTGCTCAGACGCATTCTTAATTGGACGGCGCCGTCAAAGAAGCAGGCTACGCCGTTGGCGCGAAGAAGTCCTGCAGGCCGGCACGGTGGGCGTGCGCAACCATGGTGGACTGAATTTCCAGCGCGAGCGCGAGCGCATTGCGACCCTGGCGTGCGGTGACCAGCGGCTCTTGCCGCGTGCGGACCGATTCGAGGAACGACTGAATCTCGAGACGCAGCGGTTCGCCCGGAGTGACCGGCGGTTTGAGGAACGACAAGCCCGGATTGGGACTGGCTGCGAGGCCCGCGGCGGCGGCAGGGTTGGCTGCAGCAAGTTGCGCCATGATGGCAGGATCGACGCGCCCGCCCGCAATCGCTGCCGCGATCTCAGGCGTGATGCTGGCATCGAGCCGAATGACCAGCAGATCCTGGCGGGCGTAATCGATGGAAACATAGCTGCGGGGCTGAAAAAAGCGCAACTTGCGCACGCGTTCCGTCGATACGCGCGAAGCCGTGAAGTTGGCCACGCAGCCCGATTCGAACTCGACGCGAACATTGGCTATGTCAACCTTCGGCGAGAGGATGGGCAAGCCGACAGCACGCACTTCGCGGACCGGCGAATTCGCCATCGTCAATACAATGTCGAGGTCGTGAATCATCAGGTCAAGCACAACATCGACATCAAGTGCGCGCGGAGTAAATACCGAGAGCCGATGCGCCTCAAAAAACATGGGCCGGCGCAGTTGCGGCTGCACGGCGAGCACAGCTGGGTTGAAACGCTCGAGATGCCCGGGCTGCAAAATGCGCTTCTTCTTTGCGGCCAGTTCCAGCAGTTCGTCAGCCTGCTCGATCGTGGCGGCTATAGGCTTTTCGACGAGCAGGTCGAGTCCGGCGTCAAGCAGAACTGACGCCGCAGCGTGGTGATGCACGGTGGGAACTGCGACGGTCGCCGCGTCGACATGCAAATCCGCTGCAAGCAGCTCGTCGATCGAGGAGAATACGGGGATTGCATAGCTGGATTTTGCTTCGGCAGCGCGTGCGCTGTCCGGTTCCACTGCGGCAACCAAAACGACGCCTTGACCGGCGGCCTCAAGTTCGCGGTAGACACGAAGATGATTGCGGCCGAATGCGCCGGCGCCGATGACGGCAACCCGTACATTGCCTTCGCTTGCGATTGCTACGCCCCTTTGCCTTCCACAGCCTTCAGGCAGCGAGTGTAGAGCTGCAGGAGCTGGGCCACATGCTCCTCCGGCTTGAGAGCCGAGGCTCCGCTGAAGCCCGTGGCACCCGTAGCAGGACGGCCCACGCCTGCGGTTCCAGCGACAAACTTGAGCAGATCGAGAGCAATATCTTCATTGCGGCGGGCGCCGAGACCCGCGTTATTGAGAGCTTCCATGCTGATAAGTCTCCGAAGAGAGATGCTACCAGATGTGTCGGTTGAGTGCAGCCTGAAGGAGCCGTGTCGTTATCGGAGTGCGTCCCATGCGCGAAAGGGTGATGAGATAGCAGTCGAAAAAGCCTTTCAAAGCGTGTTGACGCGTTCGATTAGAGATTGAAGCACAGTCTCGAGTCGTGTGGCGCCTTTGCGCGAGCTAGCTGAGCCGCGCTCAAACTCAATCCATCCTTCATTGAAGCCGTCGAGCATTCGAATGCGGGGCGTCGGGTTCTGCATCCCCTGCGAAAGAAACAGCGATTCCCACGATTCGCGTGGAACTGCCCCGGCCTTCACGGGGCGACGAAGGAGGCGTGAGAAGGCGCCGGCGATATCGTGCGGCGTGATGCGCGTGGGACCCTCGAGTTCGACAACGCGACTTCCTCTCCAGGTCTCCTGCAGAAGCTGGGCGGCGAGGTTGCCGATGTCGGCCGTAGCGACCATAGGAACGGCCCGGTCGAGAGGCTGCAGAAAGCTTGAAATCACGCCTTCGTTCTGCGCCGTCGCCACGTCCCATGATGCATTCTCCATGAACCATGCGGGGCGAAGAAACGTGACCGGAACAGGAAGCTCGCGAAGTGCGTCTTCAATGATGGTGTGCTGGGTCAGGAGATTGGTTTCTTTTGCGTCTGCCCCGATCGTCGAGAGATAGACGACTTTGCCGGGTTGTGCCGCTGAGATGGCCGACTTGAGTGCGGATGCCATGGCGCGAGCTTCAGGGAAATCCGGCTTGGGATCGAAGACGGGCGGGATGAGGATGAAGACGCCTTCGGCGCCTTTGAAGGCTTTTGTCATTGCTGCGGCGTCATATATATCGGCGACAGCCACATCGCAGCCGCGCTTCACCCATGCATCGCCCTTGCTCTTCTCGCGGACAACGGCACGTGCGCTTTGACCGGACTTCAACAATTTGTCCGCTACAACACTGCCGACGTTTCCTGTAATTCCAGTGACTGCAAACATTCAATTCTCCAAGCTCTTCAATTCTGGTCCACATATGAGATGCTTCACCTTCTGAGCGCGATACTCTGAATTGAAGACGCGAGTTGCAGTGACCTCGCGAGAGTTTGAGTTCGCTTAAGCATGAACCGCATCCAGAGTTGGTTTCGCAATCCGGTTTTTCTCCTGTGTCTGGCTGCGGGCCTGATTGCGTTCGTGGTGCAGTCCGGTGAAGTTGGCAGTGCGGACACGATGCACCGGCTGCAATCCACACACGCCTTCTGGACTTCGGAGCCTCCGGTATTCCCCAGCGAATACCCGGAGTTCGGTGTGCACGGCCGAAACGGCTCGCTGCAAAGCTGGTATGGCATCGGGCAGTCGCTGTTGATGCTGCCGCAGGACATTCTCGGCACCTACATCGAAAGACTGCACATCTTCGATCGCTACGGCGATACCGATCCCACGGTGCGCGACATTGTCGTCACCTGCTTGACACAGATTTTCATTACGGTGTTGACGGCGCTGGTGTGCTTCAAACTTTTGAGGCAATTTGCGTTCAGCGTAAATCAATCCATCGCGGGCGTACTGGCATTCCTGCTGGCGACCACGCACCTGCACTACACGCAGAACATGATGGAGAACAACTACATCTGCCTGCTCACGCTCATCGGGATTTCGTTTCAGTACGAATGGCTGCGCACGGGCAGCCGGCGCGCGCTGGTGATCGGCACCGGAGCACTCGGATTGAATCTGCTGACGCGGCTGACGACCGGAATGGATCTGCTGGCCGGGATGTTCTTCGTGCTTCTGGTGCTGTGGTTTGAAGGCGTGCGCGGAAGAGCGTTTTGGAGTCGGTGCCGGACATACGCAGCGATTGCGGTACCGGTGTTCTGCTTCTTCGGAATCCTCGACCGGCTGTACCAGTTTTATCGATTCGGATCATTCACGAACACCTATGTAAGCCTGGTCGCGAAGGAGACGATTGCGCGAGACCCGAGCCTGCCGGGCAATTGGCCTTGGACCAACCCGTGGCATGTTGGCATTCTTGGCGCCCTGTTCGCACCGGAGAAGTCGATCTTTCTCTTCGATCCCCTGATCATTCTTGCGTTGGCCCTGCTGGTGCTGCATTGGCGAAGACTTGCGCCGCCTCTACAGGCCTACGCGACTACAACCTGCCTGATGCTGCTGGCGTATCTCAACTTTTACGCACGATACTTCGCGTGGGCAGGCGACTTCGCGTGGGGCGACCGCTACGTATCGACGGCAGTGGAGTTGGCCGCGCTGATGGCGATTCCTCTGCTGCTGAAATACCGGCGCGAGGCAGGCCGTGCCGTCTGGGTGACGGGCATCGTGCTGCTGGTCGCAAGCCTTCTGATCCAGATCGAGTCGCTGATGTTTTGGCTTCCGCTTGAAATCTACCAGGAGGAGACGCTGGGCCATCCGACGTTCGTGATTGCCGCTGCGTGCGAAGAACGCTGTTGCCTTTGCACTCGGCAAAATGGGTGCCTGGGGATTGAACAACGTTCCGATGACCCAGGATCCCGTGGGATTACGTGCACATCACGTGCTGGAATTTCCTCCCCTTCGTGTTGCGGCGCGTTGGCGAGGCGCCATCCTGGGCGGTTCACGTGGCCTTCGCGGTTTGGTTCACGGCCTGGCGGCATTGGCGGCAACCCTGGTGCGGATCCGCGCGGTGGCGCGGCAATCGACAAGTGAGTTAGCCTTCAACCCGACAGACCGAGGCAGGCAACGGGGGTTAGTCTAAACGGATGCTGACCGCGTACATCGCGCTGGGTGCGAACCTGGCCAGTTGGGCTGGGACCCCGGAGGCGACGCTGGCTGCCGCCTTTCAGTGTCTGGAAGAACTGGGGCGCGTTACGGCCCGGTCGTCGCTTTATAAAACCGAGCCAGTTGGGTTCGCGGAGCAGCCGTGGTTTGTGAATGCGGTTGTGGCGCTGGAAACTGAGCTTGAACCGCGCGCATTGCTCAATGAACTGCTGAAAATCGAAAAGGAATTCGGACGCGACCGTTCGGCATCGATTCCCAACGGGCCAAGAACGCTGGATTTGGATATTCTGCTCGTAGGCCATCTTGAGGTCAATGAGCCTGGGCTGGAGCTTCCCCATCCGAGACTGACCGACCGTGCATTTGTACTGGTCCCCCTTCATGAGATCGCTCCTGGTTTACGGATTACCGGTGGTGGAAGAACCGTTGAGGAGTTCCTTCAGTCGCTGCATGACAGCCGTCGAGGTGAAACAGATGCCGTGGTGCGGATGGAAAGCGATGGTTGGCGTGCTGCGGCACATTCCTAGAGGCGCGTTGGCGCTCACTGGGCTGTTGGCAGCCACGATTCTGTGTGCGCAACAGCCCGTGCCCATTACGCTGACGGTCGTCGACAAGTCCAGCGCCGCGATTTCTGGAGCGAGCGTGGAAGAGGCCAATGGGCCCTTGCTGGGCCGCACTGATACCAACGGACAAGTCACGATCCGCTGTCGGATTCCATGCCGTCTCCGTATCGAGGCGCAGGGTTTCGCCGGAAAGTTCGTCGAAGTCAGCTCGAATACCACCGTTCAACTCGATCCGGCCAGTGCCAACGAGCAGGTATTGGTGACGGCTTATCGCACGCCCCTGGGATCTTTGGAGAGTCCGGTAACAACGCGGGAGCTATCGGAATTCGCGTTGAGCTCCACAGCCTCGATCACGATGGATGGCCAGTTGCGGCAGTTGCCGGGCGTGGAGTTGTTCCGGCGATCCAGTTCGCTGGTAGCCAATCCGACGTCGCAGGGCATCAGCTTGCGCGGATTGGGTTCGACGGCAGCCAGCCGCACGCTGGTGGTTGAGGACGATGTTCCGCAGAATGATCCGCTCGGCGGCTGGATTCACTGGGAGGAACAGCCGGAACTGTCGATTGATCGCATCGAAGTAGTACGCGGGGGCGCCAGCGATCTCTACGGCTCGGCGCCATTGGAGGCGTTGTGAATGTGTTGGCCGTGCGTCCTGCGAGCACTCTGGGCGTGCTGCGCTCGAGCTACGGCGGCCTGGGAACCTATGACGCGAACGCCCTTTTCGAGACCAGGCATGGCCCATGGGGATTGCTGGGCGCAGGCGGCGTAATCGGCACCGACGGCTTCATCCAGGAGGCTCCGTATCAGCGCGGGCCGGTAGACACGGCTTCAAATATGCACGGGCAGAATGGATTATTCGACGCGGAGCATGATCGCGGCCCTCTTCGCCTGTTCGTGCGTGGCAGCGGATTTAACGAAGCGCGCGCGAATGGCACACCTTTCCAGCAGAATGGCACGCGGATCTGGCGTTACGCCACGGGCGCGGACTGGCAGGGCGCGCACAGCGCTTCGGCGACGCTGCGCCTGTATGGATCGACGGAGCACTATCGGCAAACGTTCTCGAGTATTTCCAATGCGCCGACGCCTGCGAATCCAACCTGCTCGTACCGTTGCGGAGAAACACCGACGCGATTTTCTTTGCCTTCTGACAATGAGCTTGGCGCGGCTGCGCTTTGGAACCAGCCCATTGGCGCGGAGTTCCTGGTGATTGCCGGCGCGGATGTGCATGATGTGCGCGTGTGGGACCGCGAGCAGAGCCTCGGCCCAGCCGCGACGCTGACAAACCTTGACGACCACCAGCGCGATGCCGCTGGCTTCGCGGAAGCGATGTGGACGCACCACGCGTGGACCGTAACTGCATCGAGCCGCCTGGATTGGTTTCAGAATTACGACGCGCACCTGGTGGTATGGAATGGATCGGCGTGGGTTCCGTCCCCGGTGCAGCCCCCCACGAGCTACGAAACTCTCTTCGATCCCCGCATGGGTGTTTCTCGGAAGCTGGGAAGTCACTGGGCTTTGTCGGCATCGGGGTTTCGTGCATTCCGGGCGCCGACGCCGAGCGAGCTCTACCGTTCGACCCAGGTTGGCAATAAGCTCACGCTGCCCAATCCCTCTCTGCTGAGCGAGCGCGCAACAGGTTGGGAGACAGGCGTCGCAGGCCAATGGCGCTGGGGGACAATTCGCACGAGCTACTTTGACACGCAGGTCAATCGGCCGATCGTTGCCGTCACGACGAATCCGAACTCGTCGCCAATCCTGTTGCTGCGCGAGAATCTTGGACAGATTGAAAGCCGCGGAGTGGGAATCGATTTTGAAGTTGCGCCACGGCCCTGGCTCGCAGTAGACGGCGGTTATCAATATGCGCATGCGGTGGTGTCGCGCGGCACGCAGGATCTCGGCAATTGGATTCCCGAGGTCGCTCGGAATATGGGCGACTCTGAATGTGCGCGCGTTTCGTCCCAAGCTAGGCACACTCACGTTGCAGGGTCGAATGAGCGGCATTCAATACGACGACGATGCGAACATGTTTCTACTGCACAGTTTTTTTCGTCTCGATGCATACGGGTCGCACGAATTCGGTTCGCATCTCGAAGCCTTCGCAGCCGGAGAGAATCTCTTCGATCGCAGCATCGAAGTTTCGAAGACGCCAACGACAACACTCGCAACACCACGCGTAGCGCGTGCGGGATTGCAATTGCGCCTTGGCGGAGCGAAGTAAGCGCGCGCGACCTTCAGCAATTCTTAAGGAATCAATCACTTCTCAACAAATCTTTACACAACGAATTTGCAGGCGTGGTGTTTCAGAAAGTGTGAGTGGCCAGGAGCGATATCAGCCACAGCCGTCACAGAAGGAGAAACACCATGAGACTCTTCAAGCTTGTACTTGTGGCGGCACTCACTGCAGCGCCCGCCATGACGTTTGCACAAACCACCGCGCCGGAACAGCCCAAAAATCCGATTGTGAAGCGCGAGTTCAACCAGCAGCGACGCATTGGCAATGGAATGCGAAGCGGCCGCCTCACACCGGGACAGGGCTTTCGCCTGGAACGGCAACAGAGAAGCATTCACCGCCAGTTCCGCGCAATGCGTGCACGGCACAACGGGCGCCTGACCATGAGAGAGCGCCGCATGTTTCATCGCCGGCAGATCGCGGCATCGCGCAGGATCTTCCGCGCCAAGCGCCACTACCGTCGCATCGGGTAATGCGGATAGCCACACTGGGAGTCCTCAACGGGCTCCCTGTGGCATTTCTGCTCAACTTCAACCAGCTAGAATTACGGAGTGAGCCTCGGATTCAACCTGATCCATACGACGGTCGACGGAGGACGGCGCGGACAGATTCTGTTGCCGCATCGGACCGTCGAAACCCCAGTGTTCATGCCGGTGGGAACGGCGGGCAGTGTAAAAGCCGTACCACAGGACATCGTCGAATCGCTCGGTGCGCAGATCATTCTCGGCAACACCTATCATCTCTACCTCAGGCCCGGGCACGAAGCCATTCGCCGCATGGGTGGGTTGCATCGCTTCATCAGCTGGCCCCGCGCGATGCTCACCGACTCCGGCGGATTCCAGGTCTACAGCCTCACGCAATTGCGCAAAGTGACAGACGAGGGCGTCCGCTTCCGCTCGCATCTGGACGGCAGCAGCCACTTCTTTACGCCGGAGCACTCGATGGATGTGCAGATCGCGCTTGGCGCGGATATCTGCATGGCATTCGACGAGTGCACCGAGTATCCAGCGGATCGCGCGCGCGCTGAAGAAAGCCTGCGACTCACGATGGCCTGGGCGAGGCGCTCGCTCGATCATTTTCGTGCGCACCGCGATGAAGTAGTGTGGCGCGAGGAATTCGGCGGGCAGACTCAGAAACTGTTTGGCATTGTGCAGGGCGGCATGTACCACGACCTCCGCCGCGAGAGTGCGGAGCGGCTGGTGGAGATGGATTTCGACGGCTACGCAATTGGCGGACTGAGCGTCGGAGAGCCGCGCGAACTTACGCTCGAAGTCATCCGCGAAGTGTTGCCGCTGCTGCCGAAGGACAAGCCGCGCTACGTGATGGGCGTCGGATATCCCGACGAGATCGAGCAGTACGCGCGCATGGGCGTGGACATGATGGACTGCGTGCTGCCCACACGCGCCGCGCGCCACGGGCTGCTGTTCACCAGCCAGGGCCGCGTGAATATCAAGAACAAGCAATATGCAGAAGATCAGGGGCCGCCGGACCCAGCGTGCGACTGCATGGTGTGCCGGCGCTATTCACGCGCGTATCTGCGCCACCTGATACAGTGCGGCGAACCGCTGGCTGGCACGCTGAATACGATCCACAATCTCGCGTACTACCTGGGAATTATGGAACGCGTTCGCAAAGATCTCGCCTCGTCGAAGAGCGATACAGCCCTTACACAGTCTCGGTTGTGACACTCGGCGAAATCGGCGATCGCCGGCGTGACCTCATCAGCGAAATTCCAAGTGTGATTGCGGCGCTGGTCCACAGAATGACACCAGCACCCATGGCCGCGTCGCCCTGCATTCGATCCAGCGGTGCGAATAGTGCGGTAACCGCAGACCATACCACCATCGCGGCTCCAGTCACATAGTGCATTCCGTTATTGAAGAGCTTCGCCAGTGGGAAAAAGTGCAACCCCACAATGCAGGCGATCGCGGATATCGAATATGCATCGAGGTGAAGACTGGTCAGAATGTTCACAACGATGAAGATCGCGATCCACTGCGATGCGTTGATCCAGCCGAATGCGCGGTTGTGGGCTCGATCCCCAGCGATGCGCGGATAACAGCTGGCGGTCCGCATCAATTTTGCCGAGCCTGCCAGCAATGCAAGCACTCCGGCGGCAATATAAAAGAACGTTGCCGCATTGAGCATCTCTTTCGCATAGAACGAGAGCAGCAGCCAGATTCCACCGAAGCCGGCGAGAATCATCGAGCCGATGGCGCGGCCATACAACTGATTGGCAGTTTCAATCTTCGTCATGACCATAACCTCCAGCACGGGGAATTACTGGCGAATGAATTAGGAATCGATCGCTGATCCGAGCAACTGCTTCAAAGCCTGCACATATTCTGAGAGTGCCTGGCGGCCGTTTTCCGAAATGCGGTAAAGCGTCTGCGGTTTGCGCAGCACGAATTTCTTTTCGACAGCGACGTAGCCAGCTTCTTCAAGCTTGAGCAACTGCGCGCCGAGGTTGCCATCGGTTGAGCCGGTCTTTGCGCGGAGCCACGTAAACTCCGCCTCATCCACGCCGGCTAACAGCGACAGCAGCGCCAGTCGCAACTTGCCGTGAATCACAGGATTCAATTCGGGCAACTCAGGCATGGGCTGTGCCGCGCATCTTGCGGACGCGTGCCTCTGCGATCATGCCGTAGAGGCCGAAAACGATCTGACAGAAAAAGATCGCTGCGAGACCTACGATTCCCACCTGCTTGTCGCTGCCGAAGCATGAGGCCGCCGATGCGGCCCACCACACCACGGCGCACGCAAACTGCATCTTCCAGCGCAGAATCAGCGCGGAGGTTCCATTGGCCATTCCAAGCATGCCGCATGCTACTGCGATGAAGATGTGCCAATCGGTCAGCCTTCCGCTGCTGCCGAGCGAAAAGAACAGCAGAAACATGGAGATCCCCAGCGCCATCCATACTGATCCGACGGCGCGACCCATGGTAGTCTCCGGCCGCTTGCTCGCCCGCATCGAAACCACAATTACAGTGACAATGACGGCAGCGACCATGGTTACCGGCCATGCGAAGGGACTGCGTCCCAGCGTGGACCAGGCGATCGCAACGTAATATGCAATGCCCCAAAGCAGGAACGTCCAGCCCCAGCTTTCAGTGGTGCGGCGGCCTTCGGTCATCATGGACTCAATGAGAGCCAGCCTGTCTTTCAGATCTTTGGTGCTCGTTTCTTCCTGCATGTGAATCTCCTTTTCGTACGTTGCGGTGCCGCGATTCGTTTCTTTAGGCCGTCTCGATTAGAGATCGTCACTGTTGATGCTGAAGCAACATCTCGACGCTCAGGCGCGGCGGGTTGCTACCGAAGGTGACGTTGGTGGTCTCATGCCATTCACCCTTGGGGGTGAGGTGCATGGTGTTCTGGATCTTTGCCTGCCCAGCGTCGAATCCCCACGCGAATCCGTCTGGCTGCATGGTGAGTTCGGTGTCGATGTAGCGTCCCTCGTTGTAAGCGCGGAAGCGGTAGGTATGCGCTGCCTCGTCGTAGGAAACGGTGGCCAGCGCCTGGAACTGCGGCTTGCTATCAGTCCCGGTGCTCTCGCCTTCGATGAGCAGGACGAGCCCATCGAGTTTGAATTGCACTGTTTCATTCTGGGTGAGATGGATCGGGGCGCCGGGCCCCCGCGAGATGGATACGGGCCCGGACCAATGACCGGCGAGAAAAGCGAGCTTCTTCATCGCTTCTCGCTGGGCGTCGACATTGGGCATCCCTGGTTGCTGGGCGGCGAGGGGAAGGCTTGATCCGAGCAGGAACGCTGCGGTTAGCGATGTTCGAATTGCGAATTTCGAGAATGTACGTTTCATATCTGGCCTCCGCGACCACCGTTCCTGTTGAGCTTGTCGATGGACGATGTTGCATCAACAAGGAGTACTCTAGTTTATAGAGTGCTCTATGTCAATAGAATTGTACGTTAGGGACGGTTATTTCTGGAAAAGATTTGGTATCAGCTACTTGCTGAGCTGCTTCTCAAAGAAGTCAGCCATGATGTGGTTGGCTTCAATCGCTTCCGGCAGCTGCGGGTTGTACCAGAAAGCGTGCGGCAGGGCGTCGTAGACCACGAGGTGGGCGTCCACACCGGCGAGGAGGTAGGCGCGATGCAGGTTGACAGTGCCGCTCAGCAACAGGTCGCGCCCGCTCGTGACGAAGAGCGTTGGCGGCAGGCCATGCAGGTCTCCATAGATGGGCGAGAGAATCGGATCTCTGGGATCGGTTGAAGCAACGTAAAAGGGGTCGTGTGCCCCCGGTTCGGGAGGATCCAGGTGCCCGGCCAGGCCGCGCAGCGCGTACATCGCCAGCGAGTCGCCGGCACGGGCGAAGTCGCCCATGCCGCTGAAAATGCCGAGAGCAGCGGGCATCGGCAGGCCGAGTTGTTTGATCCTGGCGGCAACTTCGGCCGTGAGGATGGCTCCGGCCGAGGTTCCGTAGATGACAATGTGGCGGGGCTTATAGGTCTTCAGCAGTTCCTTGTAAACGGCGATCGAGTCGTCGACGGCGGCGGGAAATTTGACTTCAGGCGAGAGGCGATAGAGGACCGCGACCACCTTGATGCCGGTGTAGCTGGCGATCGGAATTGACTCGGTATAGGAACCGGAATCAGAGTTGAAGCCGCCGCCGTGCAGATTCAGCAGCACCTTGTCCTTGTTCTTGTCGGACATGCCTTCTGGCGTGACGACACGGACCGGCACACCGGCCATTTTGTCTTCGACGATGGTATTCGGGCAGAGCCTCGTCCACTCAACGCGTGCCCGGGCTGTGTAGGCGTCGGTTCCTTTGCGGCGCTCTTCGAGCGGTTGCGGCGGACCCTGATCGGGCTCGGCGCGGCTGATAGACTTTTGCGCTTCAGGGCTGATGGTCTGCGGCACAGGCACCACGCGAGTCACGTGCGCCGTGCCGTTGGCGTCGATGTAGCTGGTGTCGCGCTTGGGCGCCTCGGCCGCAGTGGTGGGCCGGGAAGCAGGCTCTTGGGCAAGGGCCAACGAGGACGAAAGTATCAGCGCGATTCCAAAATTGCGGGCCAACGGCAGCATCGAGTCTTTGCCTCCGAAGAGAGTTGAGCGGCTGCGCATCGCAGACGCCGCCGAACCGTCCACGATAGCAGACAGGCCGCCGCTGGCAGGCGTATTCTTGAGCGTCGTAGCATCCTTCCTCTAACGTCTTCATGATCGAGAGCGCCGTACAATTCCTGAAATCGGGAGGAATTCCGAATGATCGCGAGAATCTGGCACGGATATACCAAACCTCAGGACGCCGACGGCTACGAGGCCATGCTGAAGCCGGAACTGCTTCCGGGAATGAGCAAGATCCCCGGATACAAGGGCGGCATCGTTCTGAGGAGAGCCCTGGACGACGAAATCGAGTTCATTACCATCATGGTCTGGGAATCGATCGAGAAGCTGCAGGCCGTGGCCGGCCCGAACTACGCGGTGGCAATCCTCCCCGAAGACCGCCTGAAATACCTCACCCGATACGACAAGCAGTCAGCGCACTACGAAATTCGTTCTCTGCAGGGGCTTGCGGGAATTGCGGGTTGAAGAGTTTTCGGAAGAAGACGGGCGTACAGCAAAACCCCATTCCGCAGGGGCTGAAGCCCGACGTGTTATCGATTGGCTGGCGGCACGACTGAAGTCATGCCCGTTACAGGACTGCTGAACAGCAGGCGAAGTTGGCAGCGATGCGAAACCGAGCGCAATCAGGTGTCTCGACAGCCCGTGGTCCCGCCTGTAGATTCCTGCTGCCGTCTTTATGTCTCGTGCGTTACATTGAATTGCCATGACAGCTATTGCTTCCTCATCCATTCACAATCTCGTCGGCGGTAAGTGGATTACCTCCACGAGTCCAGCCGGAATCGAACTCCTGAATCCTGCGACGGGCGAATCGCTGGGAAATTCGCCCGCCGGTTCGGCCGCGGAGGTAGACGCCGCGGTGCAAGCCGCGCATACCGCGTTCGCTTCGTGGCGTACCGTACCCGCAGTCGATCGCGTGCAGTACATGTTCAAGTTAAAGACGCTCCTCGAAGAGCACATCGATCAACTTGCCAGCCTCATCACCATCGAGAATGGCAAAACTCTGGCCGAGTCGAAAGCAGAACTCCGCCGCGGCATTGAAAACGTCGAAGTCGCGTGCGGCATTCCCGTTTTGATGCAAGGCTACTCGCTCGAGGACGTCGCGCCGGGCATCGACGAGATCATGGTGCGGCAGCCACTAGGCGTTTGCGCCGTGATTACGCCGTTCAATTTTCCATTGATGATTCCGCTTTGGTTTTTGCCCTACGCGATTGCCACCGGCAACACGGTGGTGCTGAAGCCAAGCGACCGTGTTCCCTTCTCTGCGGCGCGCCTTCTCGAACTGATCCAGGAAACGGGTCTGCCCGATGGCGTGGTGAACCTGGTGAACGGCGGCAAGGCGGCGGTGGATGCGCTGCTGGATCATCCGATGGTGCGCGCTGTAAGCTTCGTTGGATCGACGCCGGTGGCGAAGCATGTGTACGCGCGCGGCTCGGCAAGCGGCAAACGGGTGCAATGCCAGGGCGGAGCCAAAAATCACGTAGTGGTTCTTCCCGATGCGGACCAGGAGACCACGACAAAAATCATTTCCGACTCAGCGTTTGGCTGCGCAGGGCAGCGCTGCCTTGCCGTCAGCGTTACTGTGACTGTGGGCGAAGCAAAAAACTGGTTCCGCGATTCGATTGCGGCGGCGGCCGGTTCGCTGAAGGTGGGCAACGGACTCGATCCTGCAACTCAAATGGGCCCGGTGATTACGCAGGCCAGCCGCGAGCGTGTTGTCGGCCTCATCGGGCAGGGCGCAGAGCAGGGCGCAGAAACGATAGTTGACGGCAGACGCACCAACGGCAACGGCGCCGGCTCGTTCGTCGGGCCGACGGTGCTGGATGGTTTGCCCGCGACAAGTCCGCTGATGGAAACGGAGATCTTCGGACCGGTACTCTCAGTGGTTCATGCAGATACTGTCGACGAAGCGGTGGCGATGATCGAACGCTCTATCTACGGGAATGCCAGTTCGATCTTCACTTCGTCAGGCGCTGCGGCGCGCAAGTTCCGGACCTCCGTTTCCACGGGCAATGTGGGCATCAACATCGGTGTGCCTGCGCCCATGGCCTACTTCCCTTTCTCGGGATGGAAGGGCAGCTTCTTCGGCGTGATGCACGCGCAGGGCCGCGATGCCATTGAGTTCTTTACTGACAAGAAAGTGATTGTGGAACGGTGGCCGAAAGAGTGGTCGAGGAAGTTCTGAAGAGAATTCAGTCAATGCGGCAGTTCCGAAGTCAAAGGACAAAAGCAGATCCTTCACTCGCCTACCCCACAGACTCAAGCGTCTGTGGGGCCCCAAGGCCGCTCCGTTCAGGATGACAGAAGTTTGTCATGATTCGACGGCATGACTCAAATCACGCCTTGTTACAAACTGGCGCCTATCGATTTTCCGGAAAAGCCGAGTCTTTGCAATTCGCTTCAGTGGGCTCTTCTAATGAAAAAAGGGGGACGCCAATGGGCGTTCCCCCCCTTTTGCTGTTGCAAAGCTTCGAGCATTTATGAATGCGGAAGGATCAACAGGTCCGATCGCAGAAGCAACTCCGTGAGGCTGTCGAGCGCCTGTTTGTATTTATAGGATATGGCGCGCTCGCTCACTCCCAGGATGCCCGCCGCTTCTGCATAGGTATACTCCTGCAGAACGATGCGGCTGAGAATCGCTTGATGGACGGGCGTCAGTCTTTTGATGCAACGCTCGATGTCGAGCACGAAGATAACGGCGTCTTCAAACGTCTTCACCTTGCGGCTCGAAACCCACCCGCGTCCGATCGGCTCGCCCAGAATAGCCGGTGCCCGGCCCACGAGCATGGACGCATATAGATAACGCCGCAGCATCTTCTCTGTGTGTTTGCGATAGAAAGCCAGACTGACGCCGGCAATTGAGTCCGAAGCTTCGTTTTCCGGCTGCAGTTCTGCTTCGTAGTGCGCAAGCGGTGCGATTCTGCGAACGTGCCGCCATTGTTGAATGATGGTTCCGGTGGCCGAAATCGACGGCAGTTGAAGGGCTGCGCTCACTCGGCACCTCCGGCTTCCGCAGCGACTGCCCAGATATTCACAAATCTTGCTGTAACTGGACGCCCGGGCCGCTTTCGCGTCTCGGGACTTGGAAATTTCTCTAATTCTGTTTCACATCGATTGCAATATACGGTCCCCTGAGCGTGGCTGCGGTACCAGAGACATCCGCAGCCCTCGCAAATTTTTAGTTGCACGCACAATTCCATGACCGATTCCCCAAATAGACGCTTTCTCCCGCTCGTTCAGTTTTTTGATGGCTGTCAGGCGGGGTGAAAGGAGCCAGGCTGCTGCGCTCAGGGTTCTAGTGCCCTGATGTGCGCTTGCCGTCTGTGCTCGAGCTGTGATTGTCATTATGATGAGTGCGCAGAATCCGGAATCGCTCGACGGGCTGTTTGAGGCGGGTTGCAGAAAGGCCTTGTAGATCCACGAGAAACCGCCGTCCCCATTGGCGGCCGACGGGTCCAACCGTGAGCGAACAAGGCTACAACCCTCGTTCGATTGCGCGAATGAACCGCATCCTCGAGAATTTCCAACAACCTGTGCGAGCTGGAGTAAACCCAATGTAGAGAGCTGTATCTTCTGCGTCAACGCTGCCAGGCATAATTCTTCATTCGTTCTGTTGGATGTGCACAAGAACCGGGAGAATGAGGCCCGAAAGACGCGAATCGGTTTGCTGAAAGAAAACTGCGACCGATCGTCCCCGTGGCTGCTGGCGGACTTTCCACAGATGAATTTTACCCAGATGCAAGAACGTCTTCGTACAGAGTTGCTGCGCAGGATACAGCGCGGAACTCTAAGCGTCTCACTCCTCGCGCGACAGACCGGTTTTGGCAAGTCGCACTTGTCCAATTTTCTTCACGCACGAAGACAACTCTCCCTGGAAGGCATTGACCGGATGCTGGCCGCTCAACACATGGCGGCAGAGGACCTGCTGCGCCTCGGCGCGCACGCCGAACATGCTGAACCGCCTGAAGAACCCAGCATCGTTCCAGTCGTCTCGCATAGCGCCGCGCTGTTCGAACCCTACATCCGGCCCAGCGCCGTTCAAATGATGCTGCAGCTGCCTGCCGGTGCTTTGCATTTAATCAAGGCTCGCCCAGTCGCAGCGCGTCGCTCCTGGCAGCGCTTTGTGGCCATCCGCATTGCGCATGCCGATGCGCTGCCGATGGATCCGCTGCTGCTTCCAGACGCTCTCGCAGTGATCGACCGGCATTACAACTCGCTGGCTTCGTACCGCGCCGGCCGTCCCAATCTGTATGCCATCCGCAACGGTGCGCACTTGAAGCTGCGCTACGCGGATTTTGGTTCGGCGCGCTTGATTTTGCGGTCGCTGAGTATGTGTTTTCCGGTCGATCTGATCGAGATAGGCCCCGAAGCTTCTCCCGGAGAATTCATCGCGGGCCGCGTGGTTTTGACAATCAACGAACTTTGACCGCATCAGGCTGTTCCGGAATCACCGGTGCAGTTGCTGATTCCCAGCATCACCCTGGGATGCGAGATATCGAATTCCCCTCAAAGTCATCTCTTGAGAGAAGGGGTCAGAAGCTCTTCTTCCGGCTCAACATGCACCAGGACTTCTGCGATCTGTGGCACCTGCTCCAACACGGCATCTTCCACATCGTGGGCAATGTTGTGACCCTGACGCACCGTCAGAGTTCCTTCGACGACGATATGCAGGTCGACGTAGTAACGAAAGCCAACCTTGCGGACGTGACATTTCTCGAGGCCGATGACTCCTGAAACAGTTGAGGCGACCGAGCGTACCTCCTGCTCCAACCGGGGGGCAGGCGCGGTATCGAGTAACTCTGCGAAGGGCGCCCGAAGTTGCCGCCACGCATTAAACATGATGACCGGTGATGCGCAGAGCGCAGCCCAGTCGTCGGCGGCAGCGTTTCTGGTCCACAAGGCGATCGAGATACCGACAAATACAAAGGCGGAAGTTATGGCATCGCTAAGGTGATGCCATGCGTCACTGCGAACAGCAGCGCTGTCGATTCCAACGCCGACGGCAGACACATAGCGCGACAGCAATGCCTTGATACCAACCACCGCCAGGAGGACCCATAGCGTATATGCCTCCGGTAAAGGATGAGGGGTTTGAATGCGTACGATGCTCTCGACCCCGATTATGATAGCGGCCACGATCAGGGCGAGGCTCACGATGATGGCGGCTACGGGCTCGGCTTTTCCGTGGCCATAGGGATGATCCTCATCGGGCGGTTTGACCGAGAGGCGCAGCCCGAGATAAACCACCGTCGAGCTGATGACATCGGATAGGGATTCAATTCCATCTGCGATCAAGGCAAATGAATGTCCAATGAAGCCGGTTGAACATTTGAACAAGGCGAGGACAAAGTTCAACCCAATGCCGATGAGCGAGGACTTCAAGCCTCGCTGGATCATCTGCTCCGGGGTTTGCCGTCTTGCCATACCTCGCCATTATCGCCAACTCAAGCGATTCTATTCATGAAAACCAGACCAGCAGATCTTGAATTCGTCCCAATGGGTGGGCGTTTGGCCATGAAACGGCTGTTCCGCCGACAGATCAGACCTCGTCGTGCGAAATATCGGCGTTGTCGAAGCGCGTGAACTTCGAGACAAAGTTCAGGTGCACGACTCCAGTAGGTCCATTGCGCTGCTTGGCAATGATGATTTCGGACTTGGCTTTGTCCGACTCCGATTGCTCTTCATCGCGGTTGTAATAGGCTTCGCGATGAATGAAGGCGACGACGTCGGCGTCCTGCTCGATGGAGCCCGATTCGCGAAGATCGCTGAGCATGGGGCGCTTGTCATCGCCGCGCCGCTCGCTCGCACGGGAAAGCTGCGACAGCGCGACGACCGGAACCTCCAGTTCCTTGGCCAATGCCTTCAGGCCGCGCGAAATCGCGGACACTTCCTGGGTGCGGTTCTCATAGCGCTTGCCCCCGGACGAGGGCAGCGTGGCCGACATGAGTTGCAGATAATCTACGACGATCAGATCAAGGTTGCCGGTCGTCTGTTTCAGACGCCGCGCTTTGGCGCGCATCTCGGCCAGCGAGATGCCGGCGCTGTCGTCGATGTACAAGTGCGATTCGATTAGCTGCTCCAGCGCTTTCTCCAGCTTGATCTGATCATCTCGCCTGATAAAGCCGGCTTGCATACTGCGCTGATCCACCCAGGCCTGCGAGGCCAGCATGCGGCGCAGAAGCGACGCCTTGCTCATTTCCAGGCTGAAGACCGCAACAGTGGCCTTGCTGTAGATCGCTGCATTTTCCGCAATATTGATGGCAAACGCTGTCTTTCCCATTGAAGGGCGAGCAGCAATAATGATGAGCTCGTTCTTCTGGAGGCCCTTTGTCATCTCATCCAGGACTTTGAATCCGGTCGCCAGCCCTGTGACGTCACGGCTCTCTTTGTATAAGTTGTCGATAGACCCAAAGGAATCGGCGACAATCTTGTCCAACGGCTCCAGGCCGCGGACAATTCCCTTCTCGCTGACCTCGAGCAATTGCGACTCGGCTGCGTCCAGGACCTCAAGGGCAGTCTCGCTCTGGTCGGCAGCGCGGGCAATCGCCGCCGAGCAGATGAGCATGAGCTTACGCAGCAGGCTCTTGTCCTTGACGATCCGGATGTAGTCTTCGATGACGGGCCTGATCGGCAGACCCTCGGTCAGCGACGCCAGGTAGGCCACTCCACCGATGGCTTCGATCTCCTTGGCACGCGCCAGCTCGTTCGACAGCGTTACGATGTCGACGGCGCGCTGTTCGTTCATCAACTCGGACATGCGGATAAAGATGCGCTTGTGCGAGTCGAGCGAGAAGTCATCAGGCTCGAGGCGCTCGGCGGCCTCGGAGTGGGCAGCGTTGTCGAGCAGGATGGCGCCGAGGATGGTCTTTTCAGCGTCGATATTCGCAGGGAGGCCGGCGTCGAGCGAAGCGATGTCAGGCAGGGTGGCCATACCTAGAGTGTAGGGCGAGCGGAGGGCGCTTACGGCATGTGAATTGCCGCGCCGGTATGTGGAGAATCAAGCCGGCAAAGCCGCCAAGATGGCCACTGCGCACAAGGTAGTGGAATCTGCCGGTGCGAAATAGCAGAAACGCCGAAACTTTGCCAATGCCAGGATCACCGCAAATGGGGGAGGCAGGTACGAAGTGGCGCAAAAATCCATCCGTGGATGGGCGATCTTAAATATGTCTGTATTGAGCTACATCGAGACCATCTATTCGTTGATCATCATCTCGGATGTGCTGCTGAGAGCCAGATTCCTCTTTACCGAGAATGGAATCGACAATGGATAGGTGTACGTGACAACCACTTTCACCTGGTTTCCCGTGGCGTTACAGGGATTCCCATTGGCATCCGTAGCCCCCGTGCATTGAGTTGTCCAACTCGTGTTTCCGCTCGCATTCTGGCTTGCAACCCACCAGGTAACGCTAACGGAAAGATTGCTCGGGTTCATACTCGGATAATTGATCGCACTGATGAACTTCAGAACAGGATTAGCATTCGGGTCCGTCGTGGATGTGATGTTTGTCGGCAGGAGATTGCAGTTTGGAAACGTAGACGCAATGGTGCAAGAGTTTGCGCCACGTACAACGACCCAGCGGGTTGCCTCCCGGGCAGCATCGGAAATGTAGTTATAGGTATAGAGAGAAAGGCACAATTCGATGATGCCGACAAACAAGGCCGCGTAGACCGTCATGGCGAGTGCCAACTCAACCAGGCTGCTGCCTTGCTCGCAGAGCATTCCTCTTCCGCGCCCCGCCCTTTGTCTGAGGCCCTGCACAAGCCGCGTCCATCTGAAATCGCCGCGCATCTTCTCTCTCGGCGAATCCATCCTGCGATTTTTCATTCTCGGATTCATCACTGGAGAACTTGCTCCTGGGCATTTCCATAGAGCTTAAACGTGTGGCCAAGTCCAGGTATAAAGACCAGCGGATTGAAACTTGCCGTGATTTGGACCTGAATCGTGACAATCAGGTGGGAAGCGGAGCAGCCCGAAGGCGTGGCGGGAGGGGTGCAACTTGCCGTTCCCAGGCCGGAGCATGAGCATGAATAGGTCGGATAGCCAGAAGAAAATTGGACAAGGGTGCCGAGATTGCCGGCATCTGACTGGGCAGCAGTAAGCATTCCAGCGGAGTCCAATCCGGTTGAGTCTGTGGGCAAGAACGCGCCGCCATTCATCGCGCCATATTGAGCGGCAGCCCTTGCCGCATTGGACACTTCAATTGCCGTATAGGAAACCCTTCCCAGGCAGGCTGCCCCCAGCAGGAGCACAAACAAAAGCGCGGCAGAAAAAGCCGTTTCGACGAGCGCCTGCCCGGACTCTCCGCCTTCACCGAGGCTTTCGTTCATCAAATGCTTCAAGCGGCGTGCGATCATCTGGCCTCCCTCATTCCACGAGTGACACCTTGGTAAGCGGCGTCGTGCTGGGATTTGCGGCGTTGTAGCTATTCGTAATGTCCATCGTCGACGCTTTCAAATAGATTTGATATGCGACGACCCCAGCCACCACCGTCCCTCCTCCGTTGTCCTGCTGGTAAACCTGTGAGGTTGGCGCATAGACAATCCCATTCAGGACGCCCGAGCCGCTGCCGAATTGGAGCTGAAGGCATGGTTCGCCAAGCCCGTCCTTGCATGTCCCGGCCTTCGTGTTTGACGAAGGTTGCATGACCGCTATCCCGTTGTAGGTGTACGCCGGGTTCGCAGGTGCATTCACCGTCAACGCTGAATTGCCCTGACTGAACGTGCCTTGATAAACGTCGATGGTTCCGTTTACAGTGACTGTTCCACCGATGACCACCCCGTCCTCGAAGACGAATATCTGATTCCCGCCTGCTGTCCCAAGCGTCACACCGCCCGATATCGTCGGGTTCTTCGCGCTGAAGCAGGTCACCGAAGCGGTGGTCGAACCGGTGGTGGCCGGGCTCGACGGGATTGTGGTGGACGCGTTTATCGTTGAGGCGGCAACCGTATTTGCGCCCGTGCAGTCGGTGGCCGGAATTGGCCCCGTCATGTTGTTGAACGGGTCACCTGTGGGCGCGACGCCGGTCGTTACCGGGGTGGTTCCCGGCGCCTTCGCGCATCTCCCTTTGCCGCTTTGGCCGCCCACGATATGCAGGAAATTGGCTTCAATGGAGGCAGAGCCCTGATCGCAAAACGCATCCGGGCTGTTCGAATTCACCTGGATGCCGCAATTCGGCGTCGAGATATCGGCAGAACCCTGAATGTAGAGAGCGGAAGCGTCTGTAGGATCCAGAACGTAAATGCAGGCGACGCTTGGGGTCGTACCTGCAATCGCTCTCGCGGTCACCGTGAAGGGAGTTGCAGTCCGATAGAAGGCGCTTATGAAGAGCGTTGGATTCGGCAGATTTACAACCGCCTGGACATAACCAGAAGTATTGTGCCAGGCGGATGTAATATTCGGGCTGAAGTTCACCGCGACGTTGCTCGCCGTATTGGAAATGCCATTGCTTCCAGCCGCTGCTCGAGCTGCTGTGGCCGCCGAAGTCGTAGACCCGTTGTATTCATAATCCAGTGCAGCAGCAATCGCAGCAGAGTCAGCCGCAGTTTGCGCAATCCGCTTGGCGCGAAACATAAGTCCCACATCGATAGCGAGACCCATCATTCCCATCAACACAGTCATGCCTAGCGCAGTGACAACGAGAGTCTGCCCCTTCTCGTCTCGTGTGAATCTCAGCGTTGACCTCCACATCGAAGACCTCCAAATGCTCGTTCCGAAGTCAGAAGACTCTCGCGGAACCTGCACACGCGTTTTTCCATTGCAGGGAGTTTCGCCGGATCGGCATTTTTGACGACGCTGCCTGAATCAGGGATTGCGATTTCTCCGCTTGCCGGCGCACGCCTGCACCCGGCCTGCCTACAGCACCTTGGGAAACTCGATTATCTGGTTTTTGTGATTCGAAAAGCAATCGGAATGTGATACATAAAGGGTCTGCGAGCCGGTTTTTCAGTAACCGGAAAAATATGCATTCACGTATCTAAAGTTACCTGTCGACAGTTCAAGACACAGCGGGATATCGACTTAGCTCCTATAACTGGGCGCCCCTAGCTGGACATGGGCTTCCATCGCAGGATTGGCTTCCGCGCTGCCTGCACCTCGTCGAGCCGCGACACTCGCGTTGAGTGAGGCGCGGATTTGACGACTTCCGGACTCTCCTCGACTTCCTTCGCGATCGAACGCATGGCATCGATAAATAAATCGAGTTCCTCAAGCGACTCGCTTTCGGTTGGCTCGATCATCAGCGCGCCATGCACAATGAGCGGGAAGCTCACCGTGTAGGGGTGGAAACCGTAGTCGATGAGGCGCTTGGCAATATCGCCAGTCTTCACGCCCCTGGCTGCCTGCTTCTTGTCGCTGAAAACCACCTCGTGCATCGACGGTGTCTTGTACGGCAAGTCGTAGAGGTCTTCGAGATTCTTGCGAATGTAGTTCGCGTTGAGCACCGCGTCTTCCGTGGTCTGTCTCAAGCCATCCGGCCCATTCGCGAGAATATAAGCGAGCGCGCGGATAAACATGCCGGTGTTGCCATAGAAGGCGCGCACCCGACCGACGGATTGCGGGCGGTTGTAATTCCAATGCAGCATGCCATCCTTGTCTTTGGCCAGTACCGGCGTCGGCAGAAACGGCTCGAGGAACTTCTTGCACGCAACCGGACCGGAACCCGGACCACCGCCGCCGTGTGGAGTCGAGAAAGTCTTGTGCAGGTTCAGATGCATCACGTCCACCCCGAAGTCGCCGGGGCGCACCTTGCCCACGAGCGCATTCATGTTGGCGCCATCCATGTAAAGCAGCGCGCCCTTGGCATGCAGAATGTCGGCGATCTTGTGAATCTCGTTTTCGAAGACGCCGAGCGTGGAGGGATTAGTGAGCATCAGCGCGGCGGTGTCTTCATCCACCTGGCGCGCGAGGGCTTCAAGATCGATGCCGCCCTCGGCATTGGACTTGAGGTTCTCGACCTGGTAGCCGCAGATGGCTGCGGTGGCGGGATTGGTGCCGTGCGCCGAGTCGGGAATGATGATCTTGCGGCGGGCATTGCCCTGCGACTCATGCCACGCGCGTACCAGCAGAATCCCGGTAAATTCTCCGTGGGCGCCGGCTGCAGGCTGCAGCGTGATGGTGTCCATGCCGGTGATGTCGATGAGGCAGCGCTGCAGCAGGTCAATGATTTCGAGCACACCCTGTGCGAGCGATTCGGGCCGGTAGGGATGCGCTTCGGCAAGCCCCTCAATGCGGGCGACAAACTCGTTGACGCGCGGGTTGTACTTCATCGTGCACGAGCCCAGCGGATACATCCCCAGATCGATGGCGTAGTTCCAGGTGGAGAGCCGCGTGAAGTGGCGGATGATTTCGATTTCGCTGAGTTCCGGCAGCAAACCCGGAGTCTTCCTGTGCGCATCGCCCAACAGCGCTGCCGCGTCCACTTCCGGCACGTCGAGCGGCGCCAGCTTGTAAGCCTTCTTGCCCGGCGACGACTTCTCGAAGACCAGTCCTTCGTTCTGCGTCTGGTGGGGCCGAACCTTCCCGATGCTGCGATTAATCGTGTTCTCTGCAATTGCCATTACTCAACCCTCAAAATCTGCCTTCCCAGGCTTGTCGATGTCGACTCGAACAGAGCTTCGCAAGAGGTCACGACTAACCCTACTGGAGCCCGATATCCCATTCGTGCTTTGTAACAAGGGCACGGCTTCAGCCGGGCCACAAACTCCGCCTAAAATGTCTCGGGGCTTTAGCCCCTGCCAACCTTCGCTTTTGCTTTCCTCTTTGCCAGGCTCCGATAACAAAATGGAAACTCGTCGGCTGATTCCACAATCCCTGCTCTCACCGGATTCTGCGCGATATATTCGCGATGTTTTTCAAGACTCTCGCGATTCATCACCTGCATCTCCGTGAATCCCCTCTGCCATACCTCGCCCTTGTACCCAAGTTCATGCGATAACCGGTGCGAGAATCTGCCCTTAATCAATTGCATTGCTTTCTCGATGGTCATCCCATCGAAGACCGTCAAGAGCAGATGCAAATGATCCGGCATGATCACAAAATCGCGCACTTTGAACCTGCCTTCAGCGACAAGCGAACGGAGCACATCAATGAGCAACTCGGCATTTCGTTCGGACTGCAGCAATCGTCGGCCCATGTGAGTTCCGGTCGTCACGAAAAACATTCGGGACGGGCTGAGGATGTTGGCTGCAGATGCATTCCTGCCGGGATGGGCCATGGCAGGGGCTAAAGCCCCGTCCTCCTTTTACTCGCTGTTACGGTCCGGCTAAAGCCGTGCCCTCGTTACAAAGCCCTCACTGCCGCGTCGATGTTGCGTTCGGCCGTTTTGTCGTCGATAACTACGTTTTGTGATCCTTCAGTTCGGCCCTACGCCTCCACCGGCGCTGCAGCCAGCACTTTCGCCGCCCGATCAATCGTTTCGCGGGCTACTACTTCGGTCGCGCACCAGAGCGTCGCGTTCTTCAGCTCCGGATACCAGCGGCTCAAGTCGATGCCGCCGACGATCTTCTCGTCGAGGAGCCGTTGACCT
Source organism: uncultured Acidobacteriaceae bacterium (assembly GCA_963769345.1). Lineage (GTDB taxonomy): Bacteria > Acidobacteriota > Terriglobia > Terriglobales > Acidobacteriaceae > Telmatobacter. The sequence goes on along the minus strand of CAVYLL010000008.1, from coordinate 1,418,920 downwards.
AATTGAGCCGGAGATTCCTGCGTCTCTAAAACAAATTCATGAAACCGCGGGGCGCCATCGAACAGCAGCTTCGCGCCGGGCTGGGCGCTCAAAGTCTTCGCAGCATAATCGGCCTTCGCAAGATTGTGCTCAGCGAGCTCACGAATTCCTTCCTTGCCATACACCGTCAGGAAGATCGTCGCCATCAACGCCACCAATGCCTGGTTCGTGCAGATATTCGAAGTCGCCTTCTCGCGGCGGATATGTTGTTCCCGGGTCGACAGGGTCAAAACGAACCCGCGATTCCCGTTGCTGTCGACGGTCTGTCCGGCGAGGCGGCCGGGCATCTGGCGCAAGAATTGCTCCTTGGCCGCGATGACGCCGCAGAACGGCCCGCCATAGCTCAGCGCGACGCCGAATGACTGCGCCTCCATGCTGACAATGTCGGCCTCGACCGGTGGCCGAACCACACCTAGCGAAACGGCTTCGGCAATCGATACGATCAGCAGCGCGCCTTTCTTGTGCGCAATCTCCGCGATGGCCGGAATGTCTTCGATGACACCAAAGAAGTTCGGGCTCTGCACCAGCACGGCTGCAGTCTCTTCGGTGACGGCGGCCTCGAGTGCCTGAAGATCCACGCGGCCCGTTTCAGCGACATAGCCGATCTGCGACGTCGGCAGATCGCGGAATTGCAGGTACGTGTGCAGCACTTCGCGATACTCGGGATGCACCGACTCCGCGACGACTGCCTTCTGCCGCCCCGTCACGCGCATCGCCATCAGCACCGCCTCAGCCGCGCCGGTCGAGCCGTCGTACATGCTTGCGTTGGCCACATCCATGCCGGTAAGTTCGGCGATCATCGTCTGGAACTCGAAGATTGCCTGCAGCGTTCCCTGTGTGATCTCCGGCTGATATGGCGTATAGCTCGTCAGGAATTCGCCGCGCTGTACGAGCGAGTCGATGATCACAGGGCGATAGTGGCGATAACAGCCCGCTCCCAGAAAGCTGGCGTAATCCGTGGCGTTCTTCTGCGCCGCGGCCTTGAAGTAGTCGATGATCTCGCTCTCGGCCTGCTGGCGCGGCACATCGAGGTCGCGTGTGAGCCGGTACTCCGCCGGAATGATGGCAAAGAGATCGTCGATGGCCCTGGCACCGATGGCCTTGAGCATCTGTTCGCGTTCGGCGGGAGACTTAGGTAGGTAGCGCATGGGAGATTCAAGTCCTTTGCGACGTCTGGTTAGTGGAAAGGGACTAGGGACTAGGGACTAGGGACTTTGATCGCAGCGATTTCATTATTGCGCCAAGCATCCGGCCAACTTCACTACATAACTCTTCAGTCATTCGAAGCTGCTCCTTCGATCCAAAACCGAGCTCTTTCGCGATGACGATCTGGGTTTCCACCTCTGAACATGATCCGCGGGCGTGTCCGAGAAACTGAAGATACTCACCTCTTGTTGCCCTACCATATCCCTCAGCAACATTGCTGGCTATGGAAACAGCAGCTCTGCGCATTTGATTTGTAAGTCCGAATTTCTCAGTGTCCGGAAAATCAGAGGTCAATCGGTACACCGCTACAGTGAGTTCAATCCCTCGCTGCCACACAGCCAAATTCCTGAATGATTGGCCCACCACTCACCTCGCAGGTCCCTACGTCCCTAGTCCCTATGTCCCTTAGCTTCCGGTTTCTTCCGAAACGAACTTCTCGTACGCCGCCGCGTCTAGCAGTTTCTCAAACTGCGACGGATCGGACAGCTCGACCTTGATGATCCAGGCCTCGTGCGGCGCCTCGTTGATTTTGTCGGGAGAGGTCTTCAATTCTTCGTTCACTGCCGTCACGGTGCCGGTGACAGGCGAGTACAAGTCGCTTACGGCCTTCACGCTCTCGACGGAACCAAACGATGCATTCGCTGTGATCGAGTCGCCGACCTTGGGCACATCCACGTAAACGATGTCGCCAAGGGAATTCTGCGCGTAGTCCGTGATGCCGACGGTACCGATTTTGCCGTCCAGCGAAATCCATTCATGCTCGCGGGTGTAGCGGTAGTTTGTGGGATAAGCCATAGAAGAACATGCTCCTTCGGAAAGCAAATGAAGCTACAGTGTACGACCTCGGAACGGCCCGCGGGGTGTGAGGAAAAGCGGGCGTTTCCGCCATCAAAATCAGTGGTCGACATCAGTGGTCGACTGGTTGAAGGCTATTTTACCGGCGCGAAACCGGCGTACGGTTCGAGCGGAACGAAGGCGACAATCTCCAGCATCCCAGCCTTGAAGATCGGCAGGCTCTCGCAGGCTTGCCTCACCTCGGCCTCGCCGGCTGCCTCCCACAGAATAGCGGCGCCCGGCATATCGCCTCGCCGCCAGACCTGCCGCAGGATGCCGGCGATGTAGAGCTCTTTGACGCGCTGGCCCTCCTGGGCAATCAGTTCGGGGGTAAAGGCTTCCGGTGGAAACCCATCGGTACGGCGGCGCGAAAGCGTCATAAATTGCATGGTTAAATTGTACGAAAAGTGGCAAGCCCGTCAGGCTCGCAAGCCCGTCAGGCGGCGCTGGTCTCGAGATCGGCCGTAAGCCGGCGGAAGTCCAGCAACATCTTTGCCCGCCAGATCACGATCATGCCGAAGGCCAGGATGAAAAAGATGCCGGCCGTTTGCTGCGTCGTCAGGATGGTGTCGAAGTAGCCTCGGGCCAACAAGCGGATGGCCGCAAGCACCAGAATGACCACCAGAAAGGCGCTGGAGCGCTTCATCCGCACGGTCTCTCCCTGGAGTTCAAGGCGTGTTGTCAGCAGCAGCGGCCATGCCAGAACGGCTGCGCCGGTGAGGAATGCGATCGCCGCCCAGGACCACGGAACTCGAAACGCCGAATCCACGAACATCGAGAACCCCGTTGCCATGCCAAGCGGAGGAATGATGATTTTTCTCAAGGAGACGGCGCCGCGGGCCTCGCGCAGCCGCCACATGATGACGAGGACCGCCCCTGCGCCCGCGGCGAGAACCGAACCTGCCGCCTTCGTGAAGAACGGCGGGATAGGGGGAAGCACCATCATGAAGCTATTTTATTGGATTCCCGGATTCTGTGCGATGCGCGCGGGACGGCCAGGGAGTTGGTGCCATGCCGCTCACTTCTCGAAGAATTCTCCATGCCCACCGCTTGCCCACGGGTCATAGCGCTCGGCGAACTCCGCACGGCGCTGTACAGAGGGGTGGCTGTAAGACCAGAACTCCACGAACGCATTGGGATTGGGGTCGTCGAGCCACGCCTCGCCAAGGTGGTTGAAAGACGAGACAGCGGTCTTCTGCGGATCGGGCACTAATCCATGAACGGCTTCCTGGCCGTAGATGTCGGCCTCATGTTCAAAGTGGCGGCTTACGGTGTTGCCGACCGGTGTAAGCACAAACCCAGCAATTGAGAACGCGAAGAAAAGTGTCACGAATCCAGCCCGGCTGGCGACCGATTGGACGCTCCAGCGCTCGCCGAAGCGACGAACCATTCTTTCTGCCAGGTTGGCACATACCCAGAAGACAAAGAACAACCCGATCATCATGCCGGTCAGCATCTTGGGGATGTGATTCAGCACGTAGTGGCCGCTTTCGTGCCCAAAGATGAACATGATCTCGTCGTCGGGCATTCGGTCGGTGGTCGTGTCCCACATGACAAAGCGTTTGCTCGAGCCGATCCCCGTCACATAAGCATTGATACCATTGCTTTTCTCACTTGCTTTCATCAGGAACATGCGGTCAGGTGGGATAGCGGTTCCGGTGCGCGCGACAATCTCCTCAAGCTTGCCGACCAGCGCCGCGTGGGTCTTCTCAAGAGGTTCGAACTTGTTGAACAACGGGTCAATCACCAGTGGCGCGATAAACACCGAGATCAAAATCAGCGGCAGGGAGATCAGCCAGAGCCACATCCAATATCGGCGAGGCGATTTGCGGACGATCCAGTTGAACAACAGTGCAACCGGCACTCCGACGACAAGCGACACTGCAAGGCCTTTGCCCTGGTCGCCAAACCAGCTCGGCCAACCCTGAACACTGATGCCGTAACGCAGGCTGGCTGCATGCCCAATTGCGTCGAGCGGCAGATTGGCAAGGGCGAGAAGGGTTACAAAAACGCCAAAGAACGCCACTCCCTGCAACCAGCGCGGCTTTATCGTTCCGCGCGCCCATGCGTCTAACCGCACAGCCGTACCGGAACCAAGCAACCACCAAAGTACGATCAGGCCCCAGATCGACCCGGCGATATCCAGCCAAACGCGGATCTTGTTGAGCGCGATGGCCTGGGCAAGCTTCTCCGGCGGCAGCGAGTAAGCCTGCTCGGAGTGCGGGTGGGGTTTATTGGCTACGAGGCCAGGGCGATCCTGCGGAGTTGGGACAGGCTGACCGGCAGCCGCACCAAAAGCGGCCAGGAGCAAGACGGCCAGGGCACTGGCGCGCACTGCGCGGGGGAGGATTGCCATGAGATTTCCCTTCAAACACGGACGAGTTTGAGACAATCAAGTTTACCGATGTTTTCCGCTGACACGTCACAAACAACGCACGAAATCCCGCTCTTCAAGGTGCCACCAATGGCAAGCTCGGCCAAAACCTTTCTGCTGGTCGCTACCCTTCTCAGCTTCACGCTTGCCGGCATCAGCGCACCTGCACAACGAAAAACAACAGTCATCGAAGGGTCAGTCAAGAGCGCAGTCAATGATGCCGCTCCCTCCTCCTCTATTCTGCTCGACGCCATGACCGGCGAGTTGCAGCGCGCCTTTGCTTCGCTGGGAAAACCACGGCCGAATCAGAAAGATGCCGACAAGCAATCGCCGCCGTACTTTCTCAGCTACTCGGTGGCTGACGCAACATCGGTTTCCATTCGCGCGCAATACGGTGCGCTGGCCGACAGCACCAGCAACCAGATGCGCGTAGCAGACGTGCAAGTCCGCATCGGCGACCCCAAGCTCGACAACACGCACGGCGGTCACCGCGCCTCTGCCGTCAATAGCCTCCAGTTGCCGCTGGGCGATGATCGCGCTGCCCTGTCGCGCACGCTATGGCTCGCCACTAACGCAGGCTACGGCACTGCGCTCGAAAACTACCTCCGCGTCAAAACCGAAGCCCAGGTGCGTGCGAAAGAAGAAGACACATCGCCCGACTTCAGCAATGAGTCGCCGCAGGTGTCGATCTCAAAATCCGCACCGCCCGTTGTTGTCGATCGAGCAGCATGGGAGCAGCGCGTCAAAGCGTTGAGCGCAGTCTTCCGCGACTATCCCGATGTCTACCAGAACCTGGCAATACTCACCGTGCAAAACGAGACCGACTACTATGCCTCCTCTGAGGGGTCGCGCATCATCGCACCGCACATGCAGGCGCGAGTGGTGGTGTTTGCCATGACGCGCGCCGATGACGGCATGGACCTGTTCCGCGCCCAGACCTTCGAAGCCGAAACCGCCGACGGCCTGCCCTCGCAGGAATCAATGGAAGCCGAAGTCCGCGAACTGGGCAAGAGTCTCGAGGCATTGCGAAAGGCTCCCGTGACAGAGCCATTCGACGGGCCGGCAATTCTCTCCGGCCGCGCATCTGCCGTCTTCTTCCACGAAGTCCTTGGGCACCGGCTCGAAGGCCAGCGCCAGCGCGGTGACGAAGAAGGCCAGACCTTCACCAAGGAACTGAACAAGGAGGTCCTCCCTCCGTTTCTCTCCGTCGCTGACGATCCCACGATGACGACCTACGGCAACACCTGGCTCAGCGGCAGCTACACCTACGACGACGAAGGCGAGAAAGCGCGGCGCGTGGAGCTGATCCAGAACGGCGTGCTCAAAACATTCCTCATGTCTCGCCTGCCGATCGCGAGTTTCGCCGCCTCTAACGGACACGGCCGCGGGCAGACCGGACGCATGCCGACCGGCCGCCAGGGCAACCTGATTGTGACTTCGACAAATACAGTCCAGGAGGTGGAACTCCGGAAGGAGTTGATTGAGGAAGCGAAGAAGCAGGGCAAGCCCTACGGACTCTACTTCGAAGACATCTCCTCAGGTTTTGCCGTAACCACGCGCAGCGCGCCGCAGGCCTTTCAAGTCATCCCTCTGGTCGTGTATCGCGTGTATGTCGATGGCCGGCCGGACGAACTCGTTCGCGGTGTCAGCATCGTGGGCACGCCGCTCGCGGCGATGAAGCGCATTGTCGCCACCAGCGACAAGCCCGAAGTGTTTAACGGCGAGTGCGGCGCAGAATCCGGCACGGTGCCGGTAAGTGCAGTAGCCCCGGCTATGCTCGTGAGCGAGATCGAGACGCAGCGCCAGCAACAGGGCACACAGCGCCCGCCGATTCTGCCGATTCCAGGCGCTCCGGCAACGGCATCGACAAAGGAGGCACAATGAAGCATCCTCGCCGCATCGTAAATCTCATCGCAGCGGGACTTCTGTCGGTCGCCATCCTCGCCCCACACCGTACAACGGCACAAACCACACGCGCAGATGGCGGGGCCCCCGCGGGCAGGTCTTCCTCCGTGGGATCGGGTGCCGAAAAAGATCCCGTTTTAAAAGCAATGCTCGACGAACTCGATCGCAGCATGGCACACCTCCAACTCCCCGGATTTGAGAAGCCCTACTTCATCGAGTACCGCATTGAAGATGTGCAGGACTTCGAAACACGCGCCAGCTACGGCGCGGGCGAGGGTTCGCAGCACAGCCATGCGCGCATCGCCCGCATCAGTGTCCGCGTCGGCGATTACAAGACCGACAACTCCGGCCCACGCGGCGATGGCGCTCTACAGTTGACCACGATTGATGACGATCCCATTGCCATGCGCTCCTCTTTGTGGAGTGGCACCGACCAGGCCTATAAGTCCGCACTTGCCGCCTACGCGCAAAAGCAGGCCGAGCTCAAGCAAGTGCAAACGCCTCCGCAGGCCGACGACTTCAGCAAACAGAAGCCAATCATCTCCCTGGCCGAGCCCCTGAAGCTTTCGGTGGACGAAAAAACCTGGGAAGATCGCGTCGCGCACGACAGCGGCCTCTATCGCACAGATCCAGCCGTCAGCGCCACGCAGCACGACATCCAATACTCGACCGCCACGTTCCATGGGCGCGTCACCACCACCTGGATTGTCTCCAGCGAAGGCGCGATCGTGCGCAAATCGGCGAGCAGTTACTCCGAATCCTTCGGCGTGGGCACGCAGGCCGACGATGGCATGCGTCTTGATCGCTCTTACGGTACAAGCGGCGTAGCCGTGAGCGATCTCGACAGTACCGAGGAATTCAAGAAACACGTCCTCACGCTGATCTCGTCACTGAACGATCTCCGCAAGGCTCCGCTGGTCGAAGAGGAGTACCACGGCCCGGTGCTGTTCAGCGCCGACGCCAGTGCGGACACGTTGCACTTGCTGCTTGCGGCGGGAGTTACGGCTACGCGGCCGAAACTGGGAACCGAGGCGCGCACCAACGGGCCATTTGCCTCGAGCTACCACGCGCGCATCCTGCCGGAGTTCCTCACCGTCATCGATGATCCCGCGCTGAAGACCTGGGACGGCAAGGACCTCGTCGGCTCGTACTCCGTAGACGACGAAGCAGTCCCGGCGCAAACGGTGAAGCTGGTTTCCGATGGCCACCTCGAGAACTACCTCATCGGTCGCACACCCGTGCGCGATTTCCCTGAGTCCAACGGCCACGCCCGCGCGGGCGTTACCGGACCGCCGCGCCCGGTGATCGGCGTCCTCAAGGTCACTGCGCAGCAGGGCCTGACAGACGAAGAGCTGAACCAAAAGCTCTTGGGGATCGCCAAAGATCGCGGCCTGAAGAGCGTTTACTACGTCGAAACGCTTGGCGCTGAAGCGACACCGCGGCTGCTCTATAGGATCGATCTTGATGGCAAGCGCACCCTGGTTCGCGGAGCCGTGCTCGACGATCTGGATCATCGCGCTCTGCGCTCAGGAGTCGAAGCCGCCGGAAAGAATCTCTGGGTAGCCAACTACGCCACCGAGATTCCCGAGACGGTGCTCGCGCCCGCCCTGCTATTCAGCGATGTCACCGTAAAGCGCGCCAACGAAACCAACGACAAGCTCCCCTACTACCCCCCGCCAGAATGAAAATCAGTTGTCAGTGTTCAGTTTTCAGTTGTCAGTGAAAAGCAAACTCGCCGTACGGAGGACACGCTGCGCCGGTTCACGACGGACCACTGAAGACTGACCACTGACAACTCGCTTTCCTCACACCTTCTTCTTCCATGCGCCCACAATTGCCCCCATCAGCATCATGCCGCACAACCAGTAGCCGGCATTGACGAGGAACAGGCTGATAGGCCGAACTTCAAAGATATATTCGGTCGACCAGGTGGTCAGCTCAAATCCTGCCCATAACAGCGCGCCAACCTTGATGCCGCGCAGCGCTGTCTGTTTGCCGGTAAGCTGGATCACGCAGGAGATTGCCGTCGCCATCAAAGCAGCCATAGCCAGCGCCGTAGCGTACTGAAACGCTGGATTCATGCCGCTGCTTATAAGCCACTGCATGCTGCGTCCGATTCCGTTGAGCCAGGTATTCATAAAGGCCGAATACCATCCGGCCTCCAGCAGAAAACAGGCAATCGCTGCCACCACGATCGCGAGGTAGTTCTGGCGAACGCGCGCCATTTGCATCACAGGGACACCGACAGCCATACGGGCCTCCAGTGGAGAATGTGGAATTCACAATATGTCGGGAACTCCCCCGCCCGCAATGGGAAAATGACGAAACGCCGGAAACAATCGAACCTCGCCGCCGATTCCAGCGATGTTGACGGAGTCGTGAATCGCGACAGATTCGAGTGAGACCGGAAAGGGCTCGTGGCATCCGTTCCGGATGAAACAGGACGGTCCTAGTTTATGGCCGTCGAGCCACCTCGATGACGATTCAGATCCTGCTCGTTCTTGTTCAGGATGCGATGCCTTGCCTGCCACTCGTTGAAGCGCATGTCGAGCTCAGACAAATCCAGGCAGGTGCCCACGAAGCTCACTTCGTAGCAAATCAGATCCGCGAGTTCCGAATCCATCCTCTTTACGCTGATGGCGATGTCCAGATCTGCCGCGCATTCGACAATTGCCAGTGGCAGCGGAAAGTCCGGGTCGACTACCAGGCGAAGATGAAGCTCGCCAAGCTGATCAGGATCGCCGGTCAGAATTGCACTTGCATCCCACGCCATATCAGTTCGCCTCGCTGTTGGACGCTTGTGCGAGTTGGAAACGATGCCAAATCATCTCTCGGTCCTCGAAAGAATTGCCATGGAAGATACCCTTATGCCGTTTCATCAGCAACAGATCGCGCAGCCGTTTTTCCGTGAATGAACAAAGAATGCCACCGCCCGGAAGCATCTTTTTCCCAACGAAAACACAGAGGCGCTCACGCGTCGCGAATTGCCGCACACCAGGACTTCTCTTGCCAATTCAGTGGATTGTTAACGTCAGTGTAATGCGAGGTGTCGCATTAGACAAGCCGGGGCCGCTGCTCGCCATTACTTTCGACTCGCGAATGCAATCGTGATCCATCCGAACCCACAGTCTCGGCGAGCCGAAACCGCTTCAGGACGCATTCGCGGAAGCGCCCCCGGCGGTCGCACTTCTTTTCGGCCTCCAGTCAATCCAGCCGTGTCAGGTACGCTGTGCCCTCATCCGGCCGCAGCCGGCGCGTCATCTCCTCCGCCTGCTCCCTGTCATCCCCCTGCGGCCGGATGCGCACCCAGTAGCTGCGTTCTCCTGCAAACTCGATCACCTTCGACCCCGCGTACTCATCCAGCAGCTTTTCCTTGAACTTGATCGCCTTGTTCTCGCTTAGAAACGGTCCAATCTGCACGCACCACCGCCCCCCCACGTCCATCGGCTTGGGTGTCTCGTAGACATCGATGCGCACGCGGTCTGTGCCCGACCGATAGATGCCGATCGACTTTGCCGATGCAATCGTCAGGTCAATGATCTTGTTGGGAACGAACGGCCCACGGTCGCTGATGCGCATCGACGAGGCCTGCCGCGTCCTGAGATTCGTGACCACGATCAGCGACCCCATGGGCAGTGTCCGATGCGCGGCGGTCAAAGCTTCATCGCTGAAGACCTGGCCATTGGCCGCCTTTCGTCCCTTATAGGGAGCCGTGTACCAGGTCGCTGAGCCTTCTTCGCTGTAAATGGGGCGATGGCTGAGAATGAATTCCTTGTCCTCAGCGCTCACGCCTCCCTCGGGAACCGGCGTGACAGGAATGCCGCCCGTGCTCGGACGCGTCGGCGCTGGAGTGGACAAAGGTGGCGTGTAAACCGGCGGAGCAGTCCCAGCGGATGGTGGGGGCGGCTGCTTCTTGTGGCCGCAGGCAGCAATCCCGGCCGCGGCAATCATCAGTGCCACCAGGAACGTAAAACGGTGCGCGCATGCGCAATGCGAATCGGCCATCAGCTCCGGCGGCCCTGTTGCGATTTGTCCATACGATCCGCGAGATTGCGCAACGTGTCCGAAACCTTGCGCATCGCCACAATCGATTCAGACCGCACCTGCGGAATCACGGCATCATTCACGTAAGCGATCGCGTGGCGCAGTTCCATCTCGATCAGCTCCATGGCTTCTTCGATGCGATCGCCCACGCCGGGCCCCGGAGGTGGTGGAGGAGGATAAGAGCTCATTTCACAAAACCTCGCTTTCTTAGTCTCGATGGCGCAATGACCCGCGTCAATGCCGCGAACAGAGTTCCAGACCATTGCCGTGCCTCCTGAACCAACAGCCTCAGAAGCACACACGAACTCAAAAGCGCCGGCTCTCCGATGTCCGAAAGTTACTTTTTCTGAAAATCTCGCGTCCGAGATACTAGAACGGCTGCGATCCTTCAGAGTCGCCGGGCTTTTTGAGCCGATCAGGTCTCAGTGGTTTACGAATCAGCACGGGAAAAGTTCCGTCCTGCGAGGGCCAGTTCATTGCGGCATGATGGGAAACGCCATGGCCTGAAAAATAGATCCCGGCGAAGCGCCCATAGCCGCTGGCTCATCTATTCACGACTCCTGTCCCTGCAATCGCTCGCCCTCTCGACGCTCTTCCTCTCCACAAGCACGATCGTCTACAGCCAGATGCATCCCATTGGCGCCGCGAATTCCCTGCCCGATGCGCCGCTCCCCATCATCAAACATCAGAATTCGAAGAGCGGGCCATGCCGCGTGATTCCCAGGAGCGAGTCAGCGGGTCGTGCGTTGACTGGAACCGGCTCCGCCTCTATCGCCGCGCATGCTGACTTTCCACCGGTGGAAGCCCCGTCACAGCCGGCAGCCAGCGAGAAGCCGAACGAAACAACCCCGCCGCAAAACTTGCCGCCGTGCCCGCCCATGCCTCTCATCGACTTCTACGAGCGGTTTATCAACGGCCCCGAAGTCAAGCCGTTTACGCCGAAAGAGAAAGCCCGATTTGCGGTCCAGAACATACTCGACCCGTTTAACGCCGTCACTATCCTGGGAAACGCGGCGGTCACTATCGGGTCGGACTCGCATGGGCCCTATGGACCGGGAATGCGCGGATTCGCGAGATTGGTCGGCGTCAGCTACAGCGAAGACATGACGAGCGAATTTGTCGGGACCTTCCTCATTTCTTCCATCGTCCATCAGGATCCGCACTATCACCGCATGCCGCAGGCCACCATCCAGCGTCGCATCCTGCACGCCATCGTCCAGGTTGGGTGGACGCAGGGAGACAACGGCAAAGGCATGCCAAACTACGCCAATATCTTCGGCTTTCCTATCGATGCGGAGGTCGCGAATCTCTACGTCCCGGGAATCCAGACCGATCTTCTATCGACTGCGGCGCGCGTCGGCTCCGGTTGGGGTTTGGCGCCGACAGACAATTTCATCACCGAATTCCTGCCCGACCTCGCCCGCCACGTTCACGTGCGCGTCGTCCTGGTCCAGCAGATCATCAGCCAGATCGCCCGAACCGAGCCGGCCGGCACCCCCTAGGCGCGGAAGCGTTCGACTCAACTTCTGGTCGAGGTGTGTGAGCGGCGTAACAGCCAGCATCGCTATAGTAGTTGGAGGATTTTCATCGGACAAATCAGCTCTCAGAGGATATTCCAGTGCAAATGGGAAGGCGTCGTTTGCGGTCCGGTAGTTTGTCCGTGTGCATGCTCGCGTTTGCCGTCATTTCGCTGTCTGCCGCGGCGCAGACCACCGCTCAAAATGAGTGGACCTGGATGGGCGGCAGCAGCACAGTCGGCACCGGTGGTGTGGTGCCCGGAGTTTACGGAACACTAGGAACACCTGCCCCCGGCAACATACCTGGGAGTCGCGTAGGCGCAGCAAGCTGGACCGACAGTAGCGGGCATCTCTGGCTTTTTGGAGGCGAAGGCTTCGGTGCAAGCGGAGCCGTCGATTTCCTCAACGATCTGTGGGAGTTCAATCCCTCCACCAACCAATGGTCTTGGATGGGAGGAACCAGTACGCCCGAGAGACAGTGCGTCGATAACCAGGGCGAAATACTGTGCGGACAATCCGGAGTGTACGGCACATTGGGGACGGCTGCCCCGGAGAACTTTCCTGGTGGCCGCAGCAACGCGGTGTCGTGGACAGACAAGAGCGGTGATCTGTGGCTCTATGGAGGAGGTGGATGGGATTCCGCCGGACAGGACGGGGTTCTGAACGATCTTTGGGAGTTCAACCCCGCCATTAACCAATGGACCTGGATCGGAGGAAGCAGCACAATCCCCGCCAATTTCTACGGCAGACCGGGCGTTTACGGCACCATGGGGACGCCAGCGGCCGGAAACGACCCGGGAGCCCTCGTCTACGCTTTCAGTTGGACCGATGAGAGGGGGAATAGCTGGCTTTTTGGAGGCTGGGGCTACGACGTCAATGACGAAAATGGCTTACCGAACAACCTCTGGAAATTCGATGCCTCCGTGGGCGAATGGGCGTGGATTGAAGGCAGCCCTGCCTACGACACACCATGGGTTCACCCCAGCGTTTACGGAACCAAGGGGATCCCTACCTCTGGCAACATCCCCGGCAGCCGCTGGCAGGGGTCGGCCTGGACTGACAACAACGGCAATCTTTGGTTGTTCGGCGGTCAGGGTTACGATTTGCAGGGCAACTCAGGCTTCCTGAATGAACTATGGGAGTTTGATCCCATTACCAACCAATGGGCATGGATGGCCGGACAAAGCGTTATGACGTGCGGCCCTAATAGTCAGCAACAGAACTGCGGCAACGCCGGCGTCTACGGAACGCTGGGTACCCCTTCGCCGGGAAACCTTCCTGGAGGCCGCTCGCAGCAGGTCGGTTGGCGTGATAATGCCGGCCATTTTTGGCTTTTCGGCGGCTCGGGATTCAATGCGAACGGCGGCTATGGCATTCTCAATGATCTTTGGGAATTCGATCAGGCCACAAACGGATGGAGATGGATGGGTGGAAACTCTGGCGCAGGTTCCGGCGCCGGCGTATATGGTACGGTCGGTGTGCCATCTGCGGCCAACATGCCTGGCAGCCGTCATGGCGCCGTTTCCTGGGTGGACCAGAACGGCAACTTTTGGCTCTTCGGTGGCAATGCACTCGACGCAACTGGCAATATTGGCCTTCCAAACGACATGTGGGTCTATCAACCCTACACAGCCAACTTTGCTGCGCCAGACTTCTCCATCGCCACATCTCCAAAATCAATGACCTTAACTGCCGGTCAAAGCGCCACCACAGCAATATCGATCACACCGGCCAATGGCTTCAACTCCGCAGTAACATTCAGTTGCTCAGGCCTACCCTCCGGGGCATCCTGCAGTTTCTCTCCGGCAACAGTCACTCCTGCTGGCACAGCAGCCACGACAACGCTCACTTTGACCGCCGCAACGAAGACCGCGGTCCTCGACCGTAAGCCCGGTCCGCTATTCCCGGGTTCAGTCCTCGCAGTCGCCCTCTGCTCCTTCGGCTGGAAGAGGCGGAGGCACTTGCAGATCTTTCTGCTCCTGGCGGTTGGCGTAATCGGGGTGGGTATGTTGAATGGTTGCGGCGGAGGTGGCTCCGCTTCAGGTGCAGGCGGAAGCGGATCTCAACCTGTCACCTCGACCATTACAGTGACCGCAATGTCAGGATCGCTGCAGCACTCCGCCACCATCTCGCTGACGGTCGATTGAAATAGCCCTGGGAGGGCTTGAAATTGCAGAGGCGGCATGACTTAACCGTTCCCGCTGCGCTATTCCCCGTTCAGCCTCCTATTTCCCCATTCGCTGCGCCCCTGTTGGATTGACCAGCCCCCCTCGTTACTCTTGTACTGAGTTTTCAGGTTCCGGCGGTACCGTGCCGGACCTCACATGAGAGCCAGCGCATTCTTTCTTAAGGAGATCGCACCAATATGTCAAAGACGATGAAGTACGCCGAGAAAGCCGCCGTATACGCGGCCAAGGGCGCGTGGGTGGTATTTGAGCGGTTCAACCGCATCAGCCCCAACCCGTCGTTTACCCCCAAATGGAGCGAGAAACCCCTCCTGAAGAGCTATCAGAAAGAGAAGCCCCCCCTGGGCTGGCCCCGCACGACAGACTCGCTCTGTCCCAAGTGCGTACCCGAGATCCGCAAGCAGATCCTCGATGGCAAGCTGCCCCACGAAGTCCTGCTCAATGAGAAAGTCGGCGAAATCAAGGCCCAGATCATCGAGCGCGACGGCAAGATCCTGATGGTGAAGGACTGCCCCAAGCACGGCCACTTCGAAGACGTCATGTCCATCGACCCGGCCTTCTTCAAGCACCTTGAAGAGAGCTTCCCCGGCCGCGACATCCGCGCCCATGGCGACGGCGACAAGAAGCTCCACAACCACGGCACATCCACCGTCACCCACGGCCGCGGCTCGGTGCTCACCATCGACCTCACCAACCGCTGCAACATGATGTGCGATCCCTGCTTCATGGACGCCAACCAGGTCGGCTTCGTCCACGAGCTTACGTGGGAAGAAATCAAGACCATGCTCGACAACGCCATCACGGTGAAACCTCGCCGGCAGATGAGCGTCCAGTTCTCCGGTGGCGAGCCCACGTTGTCGCCCTACTTCCTTGACGCCGTCGCCTACTCGCGCAAGGTTGGGTACAACTCGGTGCAGGCCGCTTCGAACGGCATCGAGTTCGCCAAGTCCAAGGAACTCTGCCGCGCCGCTGCTGAAGCCGGACTCCGCTACGTCTACCTCCAGTTCGACGGCATCGGCAACGCTGCCAACTCGCACCGCAAGGTCGGCAACCTCTTCGACGTAAAGCTGCAGGCCATTAACAATCTGCACGAAGCCGGCGTCGACATCGTCCCCGTTACGACCATCATCAACGGCATCAACAACGAGCAGGTTGGACGCATCATCGAGTTCGCACTCGACAATCCCAAGAAGATCAGCTTCCTGAGCTTCCAACCCGTTTCGTTCACCGGCCGCGACGAAGACATCAGCGAAGAGCGCCGTGTCGCACAGCGCTACACCCTCTCGCACATGGCCCACGACGTTAAGAACCAGGTTGGCCTGGGCGTTCCCGAGCGCGACTGGTTCCCCATCTCCTTCATGTCCACCTTCTCTGACTGGGCCGATCTCGTGCACGGACCGACAGCCGAGTGGGGCCAGCTCTCCTGCGGATGCCACCCCAACTGCGGCATCGGCATGGCGCTCATGATCGACAAGGAAACCAAGGAAGCGGCGCCCGTCACTGCCTTCCTTCACATGGACCAGGTTGCTAAGGATCTGGCCAAGGTCAACGACGCGGCCCGTGGCAAGTGGCTCTCGGTTATCGGATTCGGACTCGCGCTTCTGCGCAACTACGATCCGTTCCAGGCGCCCACCCACTTCAAGATCACTGACATGCTCAAGAAGATGGACAAGACCTTCAACGCCACCGGCAAAGACTACGGCAGTGTTAAGGGCGACCGCACCATGAAGGACATTGAGAAGCGCCGCTCCGATCGCTGGAACTTCCTCTTCATCGCCGGCATGTGGTTCCAGGATCTGTTCAACTACGACTTCCGCCGCACCGAGCAGTGCATCATTCCCTACGCCACGCAGGAAGGCGAAATCAGCTTCTGCGCGTACAACACCGGCGTAGGCTGGCGCAACATCATCGAGAAGATGCACATGACCGCCACGCTGACCAAGTGGTACGAAGAGCATGGCCGTCACGAAATCTTCGCCGGTGGCAAGAAGGTCGGCATGACCTACGTTGGCCACGAGCTCAAGCTCAACATGGAGCACGTGAACTCTGAAGCCAACCACACCCTCGATAATCTCGGCATCGCCAAGAACGCCCGCGAAGAAAAGATTCGCGCCCGCGATACGAAGATCAAGTCCGACGCGGAAAATGCGAAGATGGCCAAGCTCTATCGCGAGCACGTGCTCGGCGAAAAGCCGGTCGATGGCCTCGTAAGCCTCGACTCCATCCGCCCCGCGTCTAACAACGCCGCCTCACCCATCAACCGGCACAAGGAAACAGAACCCGTAGCCGGAGACTAATCAAGCCGTTCAAGCAACGCTGTTCGACTCAACATGGTTCTCTCGACAACAAGGCCGTCCCACACGGGACGGCCTTGTTGCATCTGCACGATCCTTAACATGTCCATGTCATCCCGAAACGGAGACTTGTCGAGCCCCATGAATCGCTCAGACTTATGGGGAAGGCGGCGCGAAGGACCTGCTTTGTCTTCCCGATGAGTGCCCAAATGAGAAGGGCCAGCCCAAGGCTGACCCCTTATCGTCTCAACGCAGATTTCAAATTAGCTAGCCGGATGTCCCGTCGACAACACCTCTACCGAGACTCGCGCCAACCCCGCCTGCGTCATCCGCAGCTGCTCTGCCGCAGCGTAGGAAAGATCGATAATCCGTCCATTGTTGCTTCCCAGGTCGCCGCGGTCCGTAATCCGAACCACCACTGACTTCCGGTTCCTCAGGTTCACAACGCGAACCACGCTCCCGAAGGGCAGCGTTGGGTGGCACGCGGTCATATCGTACATGTTGAAAGTCTCGCCGCTGGCCGTCTTGCGTCCGTTGAAAACTGATCCATACCACGACGCGATGCCGCGGAAGATTTTGCCATGAGTCTTCGCAGCGGGTTGCGTTACCGCGTTTAACGCCGGAGTCGCACTTGCCACCACCGAAGGAGAAACTGCCGTAGGCCTTTGCAGTCCAGCATCCGCTTGCACAGTCCGGGTGGAAATCGTTCCCAACAACCCGGCCATTGCCAAGCAGGAAATCCCTACAAGCAGCCAGAATGGCAAAGGCTTTTGGGGGTTCATGTTGGTTGCTTTTGGTCGAATAAGCATCCTCTGATTTTACCAGCCCGGAAGCCGGTATCCTCCAATAAATTCAATCAGATGCAGGCAAAAACACTTCAAAATCGACCCACGTTGCGGTACGCTCCGTAAGCCTTTGAATCAACGCAGTTTGAGACTTCAACAATCCTTACGCGAGATCGTCTCTTTTGCTCTTCTTTGATCACTCGACGCCGGCAGAAAACCGCGCCGTCACAACCGCCGGGAAATGCAGGGAATCCCCGAGGTCGCAAAGACTATCACGCCAAACTCCCGTTCGGAAAGTAACTTTAGACCAGGCCGAACCGTTCATTTCGGCGGAGTGCACGGAATCTTGTTATTCAATTGAAAATAAACGGTTTAACTTTCGAGACGATTCGCCTCCGAAGCATCCTCCCGTAGGGAGGAATCGAAAATAGCCCAGGCCGGAGCGTAGCGAAGTCCTGGGATAGCGATTCACATTTGGACCGCTCCGCCCCGGAGGGCCGGAACGAACCAGGCCACGATCCTTCGAGAGCAGCCATTCAAGCTGTCAATAGAAGTCGACCTCCCGCCGAAAACCGGCGACTGCAATTTCGACCAATATCCTATTTAATTATCAATAACTTATCGATCTCGCCCGCCTCCAGATATTCATCCCCCGGATTTGCGGTCTATTTCGCGGATTCTGCTAGCCTCGAAGCATAGTCCGCCAGCCGCGGCACTCTGCGATCAAAGACTCTGCATCGGGCGCATTGCCGACCGGAGCGAACCATCCGGTTGCGAAAGACTCCACGTTTTGAAGGCTACGGGCTTTCAGCCCCGTACGTTAACCCGAGCTCTGTCTCGCTAACTTGCTAACTCGCTTGATCGCGAAGCGATCGCTAACTTGCTGTATTTGTTGAAACAACCAAGCCGACAATCACCGTAAAGGCCGCGAAAGCGGCCTTCTCTTTTGGAGGAGGAAAACATGCATTTGAGTTCCGCAGGATTAGAGCTGTTGAAAAAATCCGAGGGATTCCGCGATCGCGTCTATAACGACGTTGCCGGATTCCGCACCATCGGCTTCGGCCATCGCCTCGCGTCGTCTGAGACCTATCCCACCGGCATCACCCTGCCGCAGGGCGAATCCATCCTTGCCCGGGACATTGCTATTGCCGAGTCCGCCGTCGAGCGGCTGGTCAAGGTGCCGGTGACCCAGGGCCAGTTCGATGCACTGGTCGATTTCGTATTCAACCTCGGCGCTGGGCGGCTCGCCTCTTCCACGCTGTTAACCTACCTCAACGCAGGCAACTCCGACGCTGCCGCCTGGCAGTTGCTCGCCTGGGATCATGCTGGCGCACACGAGATCGCTGGCCTGAAAACCCGCCGCGAAGCCGAGTTTCACCTCTGGAATCCGCAAGGCGCATCCCATCCCGCCGCCGCTTAGCCCAGCCTGAACGCGCAAAACATTCCTAAGCCATTTGCTGTGAGTATTTTATGGATAAGTCAATACGCGAGAGGAATTTGCAGCCGCGATCCTCCGTAAACCATTGAAAGTAGACATATTCGCTCAAAAAATTCGGCGGTCTACCCTCACCGGCTAAGCTCTATCACCTCAATCCTCTCCTCGGCTTGGATGTATCCCTTGCGCCTGAACCACTCTTCCATCGCCGGCTGCAGTCGGTCGAGAGGCACCCGGTGCCCGGCTTCCATCATCCCGTCGGCGCACGGCAGAGTGTCATCGAAAATCGCATCGTTGGTGAAGTTGCGCATCGCGAAGTTGTCGATCCATTGCAGTGGGCAGGCGTGCCGGATACCCGCTGCATCGACCCGCTCAACCGACAGCTTGCGCATGAACATGACGTCAGCCTACAGCAGCGCCCCTCATGGCTTTTGGGCCGGCGCGCTCTTCACTTCTTTCGGCTGCTGCTGCGCCTCCACCTTGAAGCGCTGATAGTCGTAGTCCCGCTCGCGAAAGTGCTGGCGAAGGTTCTTGAACAGGAGAAGACGAGCCTGCACTGTTCCCTCAGCGCCTGTGGGCAACCAGATTTCGCCGTTCACCTTCGATTGGTCGAAGCGAAAGCTCGACCCTTTCTGCACCGTTGCCAGGATTCCGCCCACCATGCGGAAGTTGTCGTCGAACCTCACTTCGAGGTGCGCAACCTGGCGATCGGCTTCATTGATCCAGATAGTGCCCTGGAGCTTTTTTGACGCGTCCTCGGCCAGTCCATGCGTCTTCACATCCTTGCGGCCCACGAAGTCGAACACAATCGTCGGATCATTGCGGTAGAGCTCACGGCGCTCGTTACTCACGTCCATGATCTCGAGCACGCGGCTGATGCTTATGCTGGGTCCCTCGAGCGACTGCCCGCGCGGAGTCTTCTCCGCCTTCTCTACCAGTTTCGTAACGCGCTCGGTCTCTTTCTGCTGCTCGTGCTCATTGAGCGGAGTGTCGTTCGACTTGACCTTGCGCTCAATCACGTGCCCGCTGACGAAGAAATCCTCGTATTCCGACGACTCCGTCTTCGTCACCTGGCCGTTGGCGTCGACGTCCTGCACCACCTGGTAGGAGGTGTACGTATAGTTTTCCCGAATCTGATCGAGTCGCTTCTGGTGCTCCTGCACTTCGCGCATGAGTTGGCGAATGTCGGGGAGCGGCGCCGGGGCCGGCTGCTGACCGGCAGCACCAAACAGCGATATCGAGAGCAATGTACAACCAGACAAGAGCAAATGATTACGAAAGTACATGCAGGAAATTGACCGTCGATGCCGCACATCTTGTTCGGTGAACGTGGGAGAGTACTTCGCGGTAGTCCGTTACAAGAATGGTCGCACAAATTGCGCGTGAATGCCGGTGTACCGCGATATGATTGCATACCAACACGGCACCAGCTACTGCCGTCAAAACATCAACCGCGTCTCCGGAGAAGACTCAGCATGTTTCGAGCACTGATTCACTGGATATTGAGTGCGATTGCCATCATGGTCGTGGCAAAGCTTATTCCCGGATTTTATGTGAATGACGTACAGTCGGCCCTGTTTGCAGCACTTGTAATCGGTGTTTTGAACGCAACGCTTGGCTTCCTTCTCAAGGTCATCACGTTTCCATTCGCCATACTTACCCTCGGAATATTCCTGCTCCTGATCAACGCTTCCATGATCATGCTGGCCGCAAAAATCGTCCCCGGGTTTGTTGTGTATGGATGGGTGCCGGCCTTCTGGGGTGCATTGGTCCTGGCGGTGCTTGGCATGCTCATCCGCACAATCATGCAGGATGAATAGACCGAAGCAGCCGCTCCGTTATGGCTGAGTGGCCAATGACGATTTGCTTGTGTCAGCCGCCGAACCTGCACGGTGACCCTGCGCATGCATGTTGGTTTTGCCCTCACCCGTTCTCTGCTTCGCCGGGGCAGCAACCACAGGTCCATCCAGCGTTTTGGGCGTACGCATGGCAGCTGCGGCAGACATGCCCGTGCCTCCCCCACCCGCACCAACTTCGCCCCGCTGCGGCGCTGCGACCGCGGTAGGAGCAGGCGCCAGCTGGATATGCGAATACACTTCCCATCCACCGCCCGCCACGACAAACACAATCGCAGCCGCAGCGGCCGCTCGCATCGCTGAGGCCTGCGTCCAGCGCGTCTTTTTCGAAGAAGAGAGAGGCCAGGACATTACGCTGGCTTGACGATGGGCAGCGCGAACGCCGGCTTTCACGCGGTCTTCAATTCCTCCAGGGGCCGGCAGCGATGCGATAAGTCGTAGCGTCTCTTCGGCCTCAATTGCACCGGCACTTCGGTCCAAATCGTTGCGGGTTGAGAAACTCATCGGATACTCCTCGGATGCTGCAGCAGCTCGGCCATCAGGTTGCGCGCACGAAACAGGCGCGAGCGCACGCTCGACTCCGTGACGTCGAGCACCGCGGCAATCTCTACGCTTGAAAGCTCCTCAAATGCGGAGAGCATCATCACCTCTCGCTCGCGAGCCGGCAGCTTCTCTACGCAAGCCATCACATGCGTGTGGTGCTGTACCGCCGCAGCGCGCTGCTCCGCGGTCAATCCGGATGCGGGCAGCACACGCGCGAGTTCGGCAATGTCATCTGTTTCGGGACGGGTCTTTGTGCGACGCTTGCGGTCCAGCACAATATTCCACACGATACGGATGAGCCAGACACGATGGTCGCGGATCTCTCCGAGTGTTTCGCGATGGCGCAGAACGCGCAGAAATGCTTCCTGCACCGCGTCTTCGGCGTCCGATTGATTGCGAAGGACGGAAAAAGCTACCCGGAAGAGAGTGGTCGCATACTGGTCGACCAGCGCCTCCAGTGCTTGTTCCTGGGCGCGCTGGCGGGCTTCGTCATGCACGGCGCTCTCGACGATCTCCATCCAACCTGGGACTAGGGTCTGGCTGGCGCTCATACCAAGACCAGACGCAGATACCCCGCTAAACGCTCAGCCGTTGATATATCTCGGGCTTTGGCCGATTCTGCCTTGAAGCCGAGCGCACCGGGAGTCTACTGATTGCCGGAAAGCTTCTGGGCGGCGATAGAACCGGCAGCGCCGTCCTTGTCGGAATCCTTCAGCTTGGCCCACAGAGCCCGAGCCTGCGCCTGCTTGCCTGTCGCGGCATAAAGGTCAGCCAGATCCAACTGGGCAGTCCCCGCAGTAACGGTATCGGAGGGCTTGGCAATGATTTCGTTGTAGAGATCGATCGCCTGCTGATCGCGATTGGTCTGGTGATAGATCGACGCCAGGGCAATCTTGGCAAGATTAGCGAGGTTGCGGTTCCACGAACCCGTGACCCTCTTCAGTTCGGTTTCGGCAACGTTGGTTTGGCCCATTTCCTGGGCCGTGACGCCGGTAAAATACCGCGCCTTGCCGCCTTCGGGCAGCCAGCTGTATTTATCGGCAACCGCCTGAAATTGCTGATTTGCGGCCTTCGAGCGCTCGGCAGCAGTGGCGTATTCACCCTTTTGAGCCGGTGCGCCGGGCAGTGCCAGCGGCGCAGCGTAGGTGTCCAGTGCCGCGCCAAGAGCAGCCTCGGCAGTCGCTTCCCGCAGGTTCCAGAAGACAATCAGTCCGATTCCTAAAATAAGAACTGCGGCGGCCGAAATCGCCCACTGCATGACGTTACTGCGGTGTCCGCTGACCCAGTTGACGCTGGTCTTGGTTGCCTGGGCAAATTTGTCGCCCTTCAGGGCGTGACGAGTCTGTGTATCCACGGGGTGTTTTGTCCTTCGCTTCGATCGACTTGCAGGCGGGTCCGTACAGGTGGGGGCACAGCCACTGCAACCCTACTAGTTTAACAGTGGGGAAAGAACAGCGCCACCATGCGTGACCTGCCTCCTTGCCCTACCTTTGGCAGGGACGATAGGCTGATTGCATGTACGAAGATTTCCATGTCACCGACCGCTGGAGCGGCGAAGACCTGCACTGCTCGTGGAAGGCCAATATTGTGGCGATTGCCACCCGCCACGCCGATGCTGTTGACGTGCGATTTGAAGTAAACGGGCGCCCCATGTGGATCGCCCTGCCCTGCACCGCCTGGCTCGAACAGAAGAAACGCTCCGGCAAGGTGATCACCGATCAGCTTGCGGCGCAAATCGCCGGCCGCCATCTCAAGCAACTCATCGAAGAAGGCTACGACGCCAGCCGCGAAGTCTACGCAATGTCGGTTGCCCAGGTGTTGACCCACCTCGACGCCATCGTCACTGAAGCCAAACAGCAAGGCGGCCTCCCGCTTTTGCCCGTTGGCGTCTGAGGCCGCGGTTTCGCGCGGACATAAAGAAGACACCCGTTTCAGAACGGATATGAACTGGCTTATAAGTTCCATTTAACATCACAAAAGTCTTAGAAAATGCGCTAAAGGAAGAACGCCGTCCCCCATGCAACCTGGTGCCGATAAGACCGAGGCACCCATCCTAACCTCAGTCTCTCGCGGCCCGGGGGAAGCACGGCCTCACACTCGCAGATCTAAGACCGATGTCGTACGATAACTTCGCGCGCCGCTCGGTTTGCAGAGCGAAAGAACTAAGTCACGCTTTCATGCCTGAGAGTGCGTGATGCTACCGGCGACTCCTCGGAATCTTCTTTTGAAAGTACTAATTCAGACAAGAAGGCGAGAATGTAACAACCCATCGCGACCAAATAAAGGAATCGGAAGCCAAAATACATTGAGTTATATTCCAACAGGCCGCCGCAGATGGCTCCCATCAGATTCATCGCGATCATCCCTGAAATCTTTCCCTTGCTTGAAAGAAGAGTCGAGAAAACGATACCTGAGAACAACAGAGGCAAGGTAAGCACAATGGCGGTTTCCAGACGCCCAAATGGCGTGGATCCGAACCCTCCCAATCGTGCCACATACCAACCGACAGCAACTGCAGATAACAAGAAAATATAGGGGATCAACGTCCTCTTTATCCTGAGCCATTGAACCGCGCAATTCCCGACGAACGCCATTATCAAAATGCCCATGATCACGAAACCGATGACCTGCCATGTATTTCCGAAGGTCAAACCCATCTCAGTGATTCCCTTGGTCTCGATCAACATAAATCCGGCTCCAAGAAAGAAAAATGAGATGTGGTTGAATCTCGGCCTTTCCGAAACAAAGTTTGCGGCGACCAGGCCTGAAAGGGCCAGGATTTCAAAAACCATAATCAGGTAGGAAATGGGATAAATTCGTCGCGGCATGTAGAAGAATGGCCAATCGTCCGTCGAGATGTCGGCCTGGAGCGACGGATTAGCATAAAGAGCCGCCGCCTCAGAAAACCCAGTGTCTTTAATCACGTCGGGAGAAACTGCCCATTTAGGGTCATTCGACTCCAGGAAGATAATGGAGCCATCGTACCCGGCCTCTATGCAAATGGGCGGCCTGCCGTCAAAAGCTTTTTGGAGCATTAGATAAATTTTGTGACCCAGCGCATCCGACAGAACGCTGAACGACAGGGATAAGACTCCATCGGGCTTCAACCGCGCGCGAGCTTCACGCAGGCCCTCCAGAGTGTAAACAAACGAATCGATACGAACGCTCGAACCCTGGCTGAGAAGCGTATGCGAATCGAGAAGACCGTAGACGATCATGTCGAATGACTCGTCCGTGTTCCGCAGAAACGAACGAGCATCATTGACAACCGCATGAACGCGCGGGTCGCTGTAGGGCCTCTCGGGGTGGTCCAATTTGCCCGCAAGCAGGATGGCGGGGTCGATCTCAATTGCCTCGACGTGTCCAGCACCCGAGCGCAGGGCTGCTGCGACATCGTTGCCGGTTCCGGCGCCCACCACCGCGACATTTGCCAACGCGGGATGGGCTTTATACGGGAAATCGTAATATCCGCGAACTCTACTCCATCGCGAACTCTGGGTCCCGGAAAAATCATAGATGCGCTGGAAGTAATGCCCTGCGGCGCTAATGATCGGTAAGCCGGTAGCCTGACTGTGCTGGATCTCCAGAAGTTGATAGGGAGAGTAGACTCGCGTGGTCAGAGCGTCCACCGGCCACGCAAGAATAATCGTGCAAATCGCCGTGCAGGAAATTCCGACCATCAACAAGGTGGATGTTCTGACCGTGAACAGCAGAATGCCAATGAAGCACAGGGCGAACCAAACGAGCGGAGGCGTCCATAAAAAACTCGCCACAAGCATCAGCAGGACGCCAAGTAAGCTGCCGATTAAGTTGAATCCGTAAGCCCGCAACTTGGTGCGGCGTTCCATCAGGCGGCCACATAACTGGCCAATGGGCATGAAAGCCAGAGCCGTCATCAGGAAAACAAGAGCAAGCAAACCATATAAGAAGAGCGACTGCGGTAGATTGCTCGTCGCAATTCCCATTGTGAGTTGCTCACGAAACGGAATGATTTCGAGATTGATCCCCAGGCCATACCGGATCCAGCTCATGAAGCTGATTTGCCAGACAAGCAAGGGAAGCACAATCAGGAGTGAAATGCGATTCCGCGAGGCAAGAGCATAACCCAGGCCAAGGCCCATAAAACAAGCCAGCAAACTGAAATTCTTGTACAGAGCTATAAACGGGAGAATCGACGATTGCCACCTTATGATGGCGAGTTCCAGGAAAAGACTGAGCGCCGCGGAAAAAACAATGGCAGCATCAGCGTATTTCGAATTGAATGTATCAAGGAACAATGCCTGTGCCTGGGCGCTTTCATCGATGAACGGTGTAAGTTTCTTCAGCGCATATCGAAGAGCCACAATTGCGATTTCGACCAGGCCGGCCAACAAAAGGCAGCCGATGGTGAACCATACCCACGAAGCTCTTCCCAGTTGAGCGATGATCATCAATGGGCGGATCGCGACGGTGCTGAATGATCCGATCGCAATGACTCTAATGAGGCGGATCAGCGATTTCGTCATCGCCGACGGCGGATCAGATTTGGCATTCGCAGCTAGTCTCAGAGAACCCTCCTGACACGTAAAAGGAGTTTCCATGCTGAATTATCGGTTCCGATTCGGGTGAAAAACATCTTACAGGAGCCAAATGAGTTGCAAAAGCGTTAAGCTCCTACCTTGCGCGCCAGTGTCTAAACACTTGAAATCAAAGACCAGGTTTTCCAACGCACCTTTGCAGGAACTGAGCTGACTGGTCGATTCCGGGTCGACAGTGGCGATCCTTCAGCTTTTTCGGTAAATATTCAGGAGCAAAAGGCAGTCAAGTGGTTTGGCCGGCCCAGATACTAAGAGAACAAGATGAAGTCACGAGGCAGCATTTCGTTGAACTGCATGGCAGCAAATCACTGTATCCAGCAGTAGAACGCAGACCGAATCCAACCGCCTTCACCCTTTGGCGGGTTAGCCTCCCGCCGCAAGTCACCCCCCCCCGGCCAACTCCGACAAATTGGCTGCTGTCCAGGTCAATGGTCATGCGGGGAATCATCCGTACCATCCGACCACTTGCTGACTGGAACCATAAATATGGTCAGTCGATCGGTCCCAACCACATCCGCCATAATTGGAGAGTCTGCCCGATTCGCCCCCCAGGTTTCAGCGTCGACTTTTGGAATGAAAAACATCAGGTGCGGATGCCAATGTCCGACGCTATCGTTGAGATACCCTTGTTTGGACAGCATGTAACACATTGCGCCGGGCTCCTGCGAAGGCAATTCCTTCTTGTCGAAAGCGGCCTTCAGGTTATCGGCGATTTGGGTTTTCGACTGCCCCGCCAACGCCCACTCTGTCTTCTTGATGGTCAACGGAAGATAGGTTCGCGCTGCCGCCGGGTTGAAACAGATCGGGCCCCGCAGCTTTGGATTCCAGAACTCAGGAAAGTCGATTCCGGCAGTCCATGACCGTTCCACAATGCATACAAAACCGTTCTTGCCTTTGACGACGGTCTCGTAACCATGCCGTTCAAGCACCATGACGTCGGCATCCTGCGCAATGGACGGCGGAGCCGCGCTCCGGGCCATGGCAATCTCGGCAGCCTGATCCCCCATGAGGTATTGCTCCAGCGGGGCCATGCTGGCATACGAGGCTTTGGCGTCCTGCGCTCGCGCCTGACAGACCACGCCAAGCAAAATGACGGTCATGAGATTTCTTCTTGTGACCGTCCCGATGTTTTTCCAAGAAGTCTGGTTCATGAATCCTCCTATGCCCTATATTTGGCATGGCATGTTGATATCAACATATTTTGCCCGTGTCAACCATGGCAATCCTTCCCTTCGAAATCAATCGCAGCCGCGCGAGCCTTATCGGTTCTGGGCTACAAAGCGTTTCCGAATGGAGCATCTTTGTTCGAGTTCGGGTCGGACAGTGGCTAACCCTCGATTCCTCCGAAGTAAACCCAAGAGGGCTCAAAATAAGCACACGCGTCTCCAAATGATGTAATTCGCTGAATCAGCAGGCAGCTAGTCGCAGCTTCCAACCATCAAAGTCCTCAGTTCGCAGGCGCGAGCAGTCTCGAGAAAACAATGCGAAAAGAATACTTACTACTGGCGGCCTTGATCTTGGCTGTCTGCAACGCCCTCCCGCTCACCGCAATTGCTCAGGAGTCGAGCTGTGGTAAGGCACCGAGCACTGCGGAGCAATACCAGTGCGCAAACCATGAGCTTGCAACGGCAGATCAGGATTTGGCGAGCGCTTTTGCCGATGCCCTCCAGCGCTACACGCCCAAGGCTGATGATATGAAGGAGAACGCCCCTCCTCCACCCGAGAGGGACCAACAGGCCGAATACGAAAGAAGGATGCGGCAGAGATTGGAGCTTTCGCAGAAAATATGGCTCCAATACCAATCAGCAGCCTGCGCCGCTGTGTCGGACTTCTATGAGGGCGGCACAATGGGACCGACAGCTGCCGCTCTCTGCAAGGCTGAGATAGCGAAACAGCGGGCCAAATTCCTGCGTGACAACTTCGGGGCAGATCGGTGAATCTGCGCTTTCAGAGAACCCGCAGCGTTCTGGGCGGTTGGTGGGCTACCGTTTAGTTAGCTGCTGCGCGGCTGCGAACGCAAACACGCTACTCATGCCGCAGCGCTTCCATCGGCTGAACGCTCGCGGCACGCCGCGCGGGGATCCAAGCGGCGACAAGCGCAATGGCCAGCAACAGCGCAACGCCGGCGCCAAGCGTAACGGGATCGTTGGGCGTGACTCCATAGAGCATCGACTTCACTAATCGCGTGAGTCCCAGCGCAGCGCCGATCCCAACGATAATCCCCACCGAAGTGAGCCATGTACTCTCGCGCAGAATCATGCTGCGCACCTGTCCGGGTTGCGCACCCAGCGCCAACCGAATGCCGATCTCATTGGTCCGTTGCGCAACCGAATACGCCATGATGCCGTAGATTCCCACGCACGCCAGCGCCAGGGCAAGCACGCCGAAGCCCGCAGTGAGTGCCGCAAAGGCACGCTCGATTTGCATGGTGGCATTGATCTGCTCCCGTTGCGTCCGGTAATCAATCATCGGCAAATCGCGATCGACAGACTGTATTGCGTTGCGCAACGCGGGAAAAAGAGCCGACGGCTGCATCCGCGTTCGCACCTGGTAAACAAGCGTGCCCGCATCAGGCTGCTGCACATAGGGAAGGAAGAACTGCGGCGGCGGATCCATACGCAAGTCCGAATACCGCGTGTCCGCACAGATACCAACGATCTGTATCCAGTCAGAATTGTCCCTGTCCGACCTGAATCGCTTGCCGATCGGATCGACGTTGGGGAATCTCTTCCGGGCGAGGGACTGATTGATAACCGCCACTTTCACCGAGGTAGACGTGTCCTGCGGCCCGAAACCGCGCCCCGCAAGAATCGGAATATTCAGTGTCGGAAAGAAATCATTGCCAACTTTGTTTTCGAATTCGGCCTGCTGCTGTTTGGAGTCGGCTGACTCTCCTTCCGGCAGGAAATCCGTGTTGTCCATGCTCTCCGAGATGTATGAGAGTGAGCCGGGAGCGACCCGCTCGACGCCGGGCAGCGCGGCGATCAGCTTTTCCAGTTGCTCATGCAGTTTCACGTCCTTGGGTCCCGGATATCGTCGAGCGGGCGGACTGATCTCGAAAAGCAAAAGATTATCCGCCTTGAAGCCCACATCCACCGAATTCAATTGCACGAGCGTGCGCAGGAAAAGACCGGCGCCCACGACCAGCAACGTGGAGAGAGCAATCTGAAATGCCACGATGGATTTTCCGGTAACACCCTTACGGCGTCGTGAAGTGCTTTTTGCAGTCTCCTTGAGACTGCTGCTGACTTCGGACCGAGCCGACAGCCATGCGGGAGCCAAGCCAAAAATGACGCCTGTAATGAGTGTGACGGCAACGGTGAAGGCGAGGACACCCCAATCGAAAGGCACACTGAAGGAGCCCCCCTCGTGGCGCTCCCATGCATTGGTCATCAGTTTCGGCAGCGTGCTGCCCCCGATGTATCCAACGAATAAGCCGCCTGCACCTCCAATCGCGGCCAGCATCAGACTTTCAGTGAGCAGTTGGCGCAGAATGCGCGCGCGGCCTGCGCCCATGGCAAGACGTACGCTCATTTCACGTTGCCGCTGCGCGCCTCGCGCAAGAAGCAAATTGGCAATGTTGGCGCAAGCCAGCAATACAACAAACGCTGTAAAACCTGAGAGAACAAAAAGCGGCTTTTTGAACAGGCGATCGGAAAAGGCCAAACCCCGGCTGCCGTCGACAAGCGCCAGGCGCGGCATGGTTCGATCGGCGGGAACAGGCATCGTGGCGCGGATTGCGGCCTGCAGTTGCACATCGAGTGCGGCCTGGGCCTCGGAGTCCTTGACGCCAGGTTTAATGCGGCCAACTATATTGACCCACCACAGGCTTGAATCGGTCAGGAGCGATGTCTTGCCTTTGGGGTCGATCACCGGCTGCATGCTCATGGGCACAAACAGATCGGCAGTCTGCTGCACATTCTTCGCTCCCGTAAACCCCCGCGGGTTGACTCCAACGATCGTCAAGACTGTCTGGTTGAGTGTGACTGTCTGGCCGAGGACAGAGGGCGACCGTGCATATTCCTTAAGCCATAATCCATCGCTGATGACAGCAACGGAGCCCGATCCGGGAACGGCATCGTCGGAAGGCTGGAGCAACCGGCCCAGTTGCGGGTGCACGCCGAGAGCCGCGTAGAAATTCCCCGACACCATGGCCGCGTTCACTCTCTGGGCGTTGCCGCGAATCGTCGCATTCATCCCTTCTTCTTTGAACGCGATCAGATCCTGCAGTTTCTCGTTATGGTCCCGCAGTTGCTGATAGATCGGGTAAGTGAAGACGGAACTCGTAGTGCCGTTGCCCGCGGTGGTATCGAAGTCTCCCCACATGCCTTCAACAACCTGATGGCCGTCCCCGTTCCAGCGCAACATTCGCAACTGCTCTGGGTGTGGGACATTCAGACGGTCGTACAGCAGTTGCTTGCCGATGGCGAAAATGGTGCTATTGGCGCCGATAGCAAGCGCGAGAGAAGAAGCAGCAATCATCGTGAATGCAGGGCTCTTGGCCAGAATGCGAATGCCGTAGCGAATATCCGCTCGAAGCTCATCGAACCAGCGCAGTCCCAGCGAAGCGCGCATTTCTTCCTTGTGAGTAAGCGCCGGGCCCAGTGCGATCCGCGCTCGGCGGGCAGCTTCCTCCGGCGAGTGGCCGTTACGGACAAGGTCGGCAGTGAGCAGTTCAACATGCCCTGCCAACTCAGCTTCCATCTCGGACTCAAGGCGGTTTCGCCGCCACATGGCTCGCACCCATGAGCACGTCGAGGCAAACATGCGAACGACAGATTGACCTTGTTTCATCGTGTCCTAATCCCTTTTCCCTGTTCTCTGGTTCCCTGTTCCCTGCCGTTCACACATTCTCCGGTGTCGCACGAAGAATTCCGGCTATTACGCCAGCCATGCGATTCCACTTCTCGGTTTCAGCTTCGAGCCGACGCCGACCCGCAGGAGTGAGCCGGTAGTATTTGGCGCGGCGATTGTTCTCGCTGTCGCCCCACTCGCTGGCAATTACGCCCTGATGCTCCAAACGATAAAGCGCCGGGTACAGCGAACCCTGCTGAATCACAAGCTCTTCACCTGAGATCTGCTGTATGCGCAGCAGCACGCCGTAGCCATGCAGGGGTCCGAGCGAAACGGCCTTGAGAATGAGCAGATCGAGCGTGCCCTGGAGCAGCTCCATTTGTTTGTCTTGCGATTTTTCAGCCAACCGGACTCTCCTTGATGCTCTAGGAGAGAGATTACGAGGACTCTCCTAGTCTGTCAAGGAGAGTCCGACTCTCAAGCCACGCTTTCCGGCACGGCTTTGGCTTTCTGGTAGACAATGCAAACCTCTTGTAAATTTCAGCTTCGCAGCCCGCGATTTGCGCATCCCAAGATACAGGCGCATTCGGTCTGGCAGAAAAGTCTAGTACATTGAAGCGGATAGCGCGTATTCTCCCTTGCGTGCGGCAAGACGCGAAGCGAACTGCCGTACAACTCTCTACAGGCTGCAAATCATCAAGGAGGAAGTCACATGGGTCACGGGTTGATTGCATGGATCATCATCGGATTGATCGCAGGATGGCTTACCGGGAAACTGATGAAGGGGTCGGGCTTCGGCTTTTTCATGGACATGATCGTGGGCCTCGTCGGCGCCTTGATCGGTGGCTTCCTTGCCAATTTCGTGGGATTTGGCGGAGCCAGTGAGCATGGATTGATCGTCAGCATCATCATTGCGACAATCGGAGCGGTGATTCTGACATGGATTGTTCGTCTGATTTCAGGCAACAGAAGCGCCAATCTCTGAAAAGCTCCGGCTCGGGGGTGGACTCCAACCTCCCCGAGCCCTCGAGGGAACCTGTTGGAGTCCACTGAATAAAATCTCCCTCCGCGCGCCTTGGCAGCGTCGTCCTTGGTCTGCGCCTGTTCGTCCCAAAGGCTGCCCGTTTGCCGACTCCGTGTGAGAGACTAGCACGCAGCAACGAGACAAAAATAGCCTCGAATCCCTAAAGCCTGAAACAAAAAAGAGGTGACCTTGAGCCTGGTCAGAGACCTGCAGTTCTCACTGCGTCAACTGCGCAAAAGCATGGTGTTCACCGTGGTCGCCGTGGCAACCCTGGCGCTGGGCATCGGATGCAATACCGCGATCTTCAGCGTGTTTTACAGTGTTCTGTTGCGGCCCCTTCCCTTTCCGGATCCTGACCGCGTAGTGATGGTCTCTGAACGAGCCACCCAATTTCCTATTCTTTCTGTCTCGTGGCAGAACTTGAAAGACTGGGAGGCACAGAGCACGTCTTTTCAGGAGTTCGGCGCCACCCGGGTCTTCACATCCGCGCTCACTGGGAACGGCGATCCGGAACAGATCCCCAGCCAGATGATCAGTGGAAACCTGCTGCACCTGCTCGGCGTGAATGTAATTGCAGGCCGCGCGATTCAGGCAGCGGACGATCAGCCGGCATCTCCCGCCGTGGTGCTGCTGGGCTACGGGCTGTGGCAGCGCAAGTACGGTGGCTCGCAGGACATCATCGGACACGCGATCAATCTCGACAATCAAAGCTACACGGTGATCGGCATCCTGCCGAAGGGTTATGAGCTGCTGCAACAATCGCCGGACGTCGTCGTTGCCATGGGGCCGTGGGCCAGCAAGCTGCCGGACGATCGCTCGTGGCACCCGGGCATCATTGCAATCGCACGGCTCAAGCAGGACGTGCCACTTAAACAGGCGCGCGCGGAGATGAGCACGATCGCCAAGCGGCTCCTCGAAAAGTACCCCGCCGACAATATTGCGCTCGATGCAGTCGTGAACCCGATGCACGAACAGCTGGTAAGCCAGGCAAAGCCGGCGCTCATCACACTGCTAGGAGCCGTGATCTTCGTATTGCTGATCGCATGCGGAAATATCGCCAATCTGATGCTGACCCGCGCGACTGCGCGCCGGCGGGAGATCTCCATCCGCATTTCGCTGGGAGCATCGGACTGGCAGATCATCAAGCAGCTGGTCATCGAGGGCTTACTGCTCTCGATCATGGGTGCGATTGCGGGAGTCGGTTTGGCCTATGCGTTGATGCCGTCTCTGATCCACCTGGCGGGCACTTCTTTGCCTCCTGGAACCGACGTACGCATTGATGCTCACGTCCTTCTGTTCACTGCCGCTTTGTCGATATGCGCAGGCGTCTTCTTTGGAGTGGCGCCGGCGGGCCACGTGCGCCTAAGCGATCTGCGTTCGATTCTGAATGAGACCGAGCGCGGCGCCGTCGGCAAGCAGGCAAAGGCCTTGCGCAACATGCTCGTGGTGTCGGAGATTTCTCTGGCGCTGCTGCTGCTGATGGGCGCCGGTTTGTTTGTGCGCAGTTTGAATCGCCTCGCCGCGGTAAGCCTGGGCTTCTCTGACGACCACATTCTTGTGGCCGACTTGCCGGTACCTCCCGCGGGAGCTGCGGCGGCGGATGCCCACCGCAATATGGATTTCTATGAGAACACGCTCAGGCAACTGCATTCCTTACCCGGAGTGCGATCGGTCGCGGCCTCATCCTTTCTGCCTGTAAGCGGACAAGGCTCCGTGATTCATTTCAATATCCAGGGCCATCCGCCGCGCAACGCCTCGGAATACATCATGGCGAACTATCGAACCGTGAGTTCCGAATACTTCCAGGCACTTCGCATTCCCCTGCTTCAAGGACGCTGGATCGAAGATTCTGACCGGGAAGGGATGCCGCCGATTGTGGTGATCAACCAGGCGATGGCGAAGACTTATTTCGGAGATCAGTCGCCCATCGGCAAGAAGATGCAAATCGGCGCGATACCCGATAACACCGTGCCGTGGATGATGGTGGTGGGCGTCGTGGGAAATGTGAAGCAGACGCTCGTCTCCGATATGCCAACGGAGATGTACGTTCCATTTCGGCAGGCCAACGAAGTTCTGCCGGTACGCAACATGTCGTTCGTGATGCGAACTGAAGTGGACCCGCGCACCCTCATTCCCGAGTTGCGCAATACGGTGCACACCATCAACCCGAATCAGCCGGTCGTGCGCATCCGCACCATGGAAGAGAACGTCGCGCAGAACTTCGCGCAACCGCGCTTCCGTACTCTGCTGCTAGTGGTCTTTGCCGGTATCGCACTTCTTATCGCGGCCGTCGGCGTCTACGGCGTAATGGCCTATGCGACAGTACAGCGGTCCGGAGAGATGGCAATTCGCATGGCGCTCGGCTGCAGCGTGGACCGCATCTTCATGCTCGTGGTAACCGACGGCCTCCGCCTCACGCTCATTGGCGTGGCGATTGGAACGGTCCTTGGCCTCGCGCTTGGACGCTGGCTGAAATCCTTGCTCTTCGGAGTTTCCTCCGCTGATGCACTAACACTGGTGGCCGCAATCGCAGTCGTAATCGTGGCCGGTATGGCAGCGACCATCATTCCCGCCCGCAGAGCTTCGCGCATAGAGATCGCAACGATGATGCGCGAGAACTAATCGGACTGTGTTCTTGTCATCATATCTATCTTGTTGTCGGTGCTGTCTTCTTCAGCGCACAGGGCCCCAAGGGTTTTCTTCAGCTGGGGGTGGTAAGCCAAGGATCTGCTTCACACACGAACCTCGACAAATAACCGACATGATATGACTCTCAGTCGCAGCTTCATCGCGATGAGCGGTGCAAGATACTCGCTCATGAAATTCCCATTGTAACCAAACCTGTTGTATATTTCCCAAATGCCGCGCCAGCAGAAGACTCCTCAACAGAAAAAGCAAGTCGAGTTGAAGAAGGACCACTTCACTTTTGCAAAGAATCCCCATGCTTTCCGCAAAAGCTGGAAAGAGAAGAAAGCTGAAGTGAACCGACAGTACCGCCGAAAGAGCAATGAGCTCCTGGCCCCTGCCAAAGCTGAAATTTCTGCGGACGACGCCGAAGCCCTAGTTGGCGACGTGACCGTGGCACACCTGGAAAAATCCGTTTCGCATAAGCGTTTGCACAAGTGGGGTACGGTTTCGCTCGGCGAGAAGATCGAATTCAAGTCTCAAAAACGGCAAGATACGTTGATCGCAGAGCCAAGGGCAAGCGCAATTGGGACCGTGTCGTGACCTCGGCCGTCACCACACTACTCGCTCTCGAAGGAGATGAACTGATTCAGATGGTCAAGCGCATTGCGGGATTGATCCAAGGAGGAGATGCGGTCGAGTGGAGGCGTACATATCAATCTAAGGATCGACTGGATCGCACGATCTTCTTCGTTGAACAGATCAAGCGCGGGGAAGGGCACTACGTCGACGCACTGCGCAGAAATCAAGAACTCTGCAAGGCATTCCAAGCGTGGGTAATCAAGGCCAACCGCATCCTCGCAAAACAGAGGCGCCCAGCACAAAGAAAATTGGAACAGAGTGTCGCAACAGAAAAGAAAATAAAGGCCGCGCTCAGACAGACGCGACAGAGTTGACTGGCACCCAGAAACAAAAAAGCCATGCCCGGAGGCATGGCTTTTTCTTTTAAATTTATTGCCGGCGATCACCTAATCTCCCACACAGTCACCCGTGCAGTACCATCGGCCCAGCGAGGCTTAACTTCCGTGTTCGGGATGGGAACGGGTGATCCCTCGCAGTATGGTCACCGGCAAATTGAGGCGTTTTCAAGGCGTGAGGCGCAGAGCGCCGGGAGCCTTGAGCCGAAATCCTGAGCGCTTTGGCGCGAAGGATCTGCGGTTCACCTTTAATCTTGGTATGGCGCTTGGCGGGTTGGTTTGCCCGCAGCCTGCCGCGGCATCTACTTCTCCTGGATTGTTTCTCCCAGGCCAAGCAGGAACGCGGACTGCAATCTGGCGCCACAAAAATTTGCTCAGAGTTTATCTGATTGACACGAAATTGATTGGTCGTACAAGGCTTGTAAGAAGAACGTCCGCGAATAACTATACTGCGCGGAGTTAATTCTATGGACAAGCCGAACGGGCGATTAGTACTGGTAAGCTACACGCATTACTGCGCTTCTACCTCCAGCCTATCAACCAGATGGTCTTTCTGGGCCCTTCAGGGAGATCTCATCTTGGAGCGTGCTTCCCGCTTATATGCATTCAGCGGTTATCACAACCGAACTTCGCTACCCAGCCGTGCCCTTGGCAGGACAACTGGAACACAAGAGGTTCGTCCATCCCGGTCCTCTCGTACTAAGGACAGCCCTCCTCAAATCTCCTACGCCCACAGCAGATAGGGACCGAACTGTCTCGCGACGTTCTGAACCCAGCTCACGTACCGCTTTAATAGGCGAACAGCCTAACCCTTGGAACCTTCTACAGCTCCAGGATGCGATGAGCCGACATCGAGGTGCCAAACCAAAGCGTCGATATGAACTCTTGGCTTTGATCAGCCTGTTATCCCCGGCGTACCTTTTATCCGTTGAGCGATGGCCCTTCCATACAGAACCACCGGATCACTAAGGCCTGCTTTCGCACCTGCTCGACTTGTAGGTCTCACAGTTAACCACTCTTATGCCTTTACACTCGACGACTGATTTCCAAACAGTCTGAGAGTAGCTTCGCGCGCCTCCGTTACAATTTAGGAGGCGACCGCCCCAGTCAAACTACCCGCCTAACTATGTCCCTCTCCCGGATCACGGGAGGAGGTTAGAATCACAGCACTCGCAGGGTGGTATCTCACCATTGGCTCCACCAAGTCCGAGAACCTGGTCTCAAAGCCTCCCACCTATCCTGCGCAGCAAGAACCATAACTCATAGTTAAGGTGTAGTAAAGGTGCACGGGGTCTTTCCGTCTAGCTGCGGGTAACCGGCATCTTCACCGGTACTACAAGTTCGCCGAGCAACTCGTTAAGACAGTCGTACGATCGTTACGCCATTCGTGCAGGTCGGAACTTACCCGACAAGGAATTTCGCTACCTTAGGACCGTTATAGTTACGGCCGCCGTTCACCGGGGCTTCAATTCAAAGCTTCGCTTGCGCTAACCTCTCCTTTTAACCTTCCGGCACCGGGCAGGCGTCAGCCCCTATACGTCGTTTTCGACTTAGCAGAGACCTGTGTTTTTGTTAAACAGTCGCCGTACGCGCTTCACTGCGGCCCACTTGCGTGGGCGCTCCTTCTCCCGAAGTTACGGAGCCAATTTGCCGAGTTCCTTAACGAGCTTTCACTCGAGCGCCTTTGGATATTCTCCTCGTCTACCTGTGTCGGTTTGGGGTACGGTTCCCTTTGTTCTCCTTAGAGGTTTTTCTCGGCAGCGTGGAATCAGAATCGTAAGCCCCATACGGGACTGTGTTACACCTCACTGTTAATGACCCAACGGATTTGCCTATCGGATCCAGCTTACGTGCAACAACCGCAATAGCCATAGTGCGGCATTCTTATCCTTCTGCGTCACCCCATCGTGATAACGAACATTGGGAGGGACGGAATATTAACCGTCAGTCCATCAGCTACGCCTTTCGGCCTCACCTTAGGGACCGCCTAACCCTGAGCGGATTAACCTTCCTCAGGAAACCTTAGACTTTCGGCGCGGAGGGTTCTCACCTCCGTTATCGCTACTTATGCCGGCAGGGTCTCTTCGCAACGCTCCACCAGTCTTCTCAGTCTGGCTTCGCCGCTGTTGAGAATGCTCTCCTACCACGCACACCTAAAAGATGTGCATTCGCTGCTTCGGTGTACAGTTTTAGCCCCGTTGTATTGTCGGCACCGGACCGCTTGACCAGTGAGCTATTACGCTTTCTTTAAAGGATGGCTGCTTCTAAGCCAACCTCCTGGCTGTCTGAGCGTTCCGACTTCCTTTCCCACTTAACTGTAACTTTGGGACCTTAGCAGGCGGTCTGGGCTGTTTCCCTCTCGACGATGAGGCTTAGCCCCCACCGTCTGACTCCCGGATATGTTGTCACTGGCATTCGCAGTTTGGTTGGATTCAGTAAGCCGGAAAGCCCCCTAGTCCATCCATCTCTCTACCACCAGTGCAATTCGTCCGAGGCTAGCCCTAAAGCTATTTCGGAGAGAACGAGCTATCACGGAATTTGATTAGCCTTTCACCCCTACCCACAGCTCATCCGAGCTTTTTTCAACAAACACCGGTTCGGTCCTCCAGTGGGTGTTACCCCACCTTCAACCTGGCCATGGGTAGATCATCCCGCTTCGCGTCTATTCCTGCCAACTGAACGCCCTGTTCAGACTCGCTTTCGCTTCGGCTCGCTTACGCTTAACCTTGCTGACAAGAATAACTAGCCGGCTCATTATGCAATAGGCACGCGGTCAGACATTCCCTTGCGGGCATAGTCCTCCCACTGCTTGTAGGCACACGGTTTCAGGTACTTTGCACTCCCCTCGACGGGGTTCTTTTCGCCTTTCCCTCACGGTACTGGTTCACTATCGGTCAGAGACTAGTATTTAGCCTTACGGGATGGTCCCCGTGGATTCAAGCAGGGTTTCACGTGCCCCGCCTTACTCAGGTATCCGCTTCGAGTCTGGACTACTTTCGCTTACGCGCCTGTCACGCTCTATGGATCCACTTTCCAGAGGATTCAGCTAGCAGCCAGATTGGTAACTCTACTGTTGCGGACCCTACAACCCCCGAAACACCGAAATGCTACGGGTTTGGGCTATTCCGAGTTCGCTCGCCACTACTATCGGAATCGAGGTTTCTTTCTTTTCCTTCAGGTACTGAGATGGTTCACTTCCCTGAGTTCGCTCTATCCCACCTATGTATTCAGTGGGTAGTTCCCGAGGTTTGCTCGGGAGGGTTTCCCCATTCGGAAATCTCCGGTTATAACGCCTGTGTGCGGCTTACCGAAGCTTATCGCAGCTTGCCACGTCCTTCTTCGCCTGTCTCTGCCAAGGCATCCACCGTGCGCCCTTAGTAGCTTGACCATAGAATTAACTCCAGCGCAGGGAGCCGAATCACTTCGGTCCTGTCTGCTTGTTATTCCAGGTTATTCGCCTTGAGAGTAACTCAACCACGCTCACGCGTATTCAAGTTACAACTCCTAAAGACACTCTTCTTACTTTGAACACTTGCCTGAGTCGCTGACTTGCAGCAACTCAATTGCTTGTGCTCGGCCTTGTATGTATACGCTCCTCGGACACTTTCGCCACAGTGCGCGCCTCGCGGCGGACATGCGGCTATCCGATTTGCGTTACCCAATCAATTTCGTTGTCAAACATCAGATCCCCCTCTATCGAGGAGGACCAGCCCTGAGGCTGTTGAAACCTGCGCGAATCCAAACTGCGCAAATGCACAGATCAGATCCTAGCCTGCTTCCAGGTCGAAGCCCTCAATGAAGAAGGCACCGAACTGGACGCAGTGAATGAGGTTGGTGGAGCTGACCGGGATCGAACCGGTGACCCCCTGCTTGCAAAGCAGGTGCTCTCCCAGCTGAGCTACAGCCCCTTAAGGGTTGCGTGGCTAAGATGGTGGGCCTGGGTAGAGTCGAACTACCGACCTCACCCTTATCAGGGGTGCGCTCTAACCAACTGAGCTACAGGCCCGCGTTGCGCGCTCCCCCGCCGATAAGTTATTGCCGGCGGCTCGCCCAAATCTCATTCAATGCTAATGGGTTTCGAGGACAAAGGTTGAACATGCTGCGTAGCTACGCTACGCATGACGATCGTAAGAATTTTCGGCCAGGAAAAGAAGGCTCGTATCGAATTTCCTGCATCCCCCGTAAACGGTTGATACAGGATTTGCATGGACACCTATCCGATCGCCGAAGCGACTCCGCCATCGCGGAAGGAATAAGTGTGCCATGTGTTCTCTTTTAGAAAGGAGGTGATCCAGCCGCAGGTTCTCCTACGGCTACCTTGTTACGACTTCACCCCAATCATGAATTACACCTTGGGCGGCTGCCTCCTTGCGGTTGGCTTACCGACTTCTAGTGCAACCCACTTTCGTGATGTGACGGGCGGTGTGTACAAGGCCCGGGAACGTATTCACCGCGGCATTCTGATCCGCGATTACTAGCGATTCCAGCTTCACGTAGTCGAGTTGCAGACTACGATCCGAACTGAGGCCGGCTTTTTCCGATTAGCTCCCCCTCACGGGTTTGCGACGGTTTGTACCGGCCATTGTAGCACGTGTGTAGCCCTGGACATAAAGGCCATGAGGACTTGACGTCATCCCCACCTTCCTCCCCGTTATCCGAGGCGGTTTCGTCAGAGTGCTCAACTAAATGGTAGCAACTGAAGATAAGGGTTGCGCTCGTTGCGGGACTTAACCCAACATCTCACGACACGAGCTGACGACAGCCATGCAGCACCTATATTACGGTCCCTTGCGGGAAAGGAATATTTCTACTCCGGTCCATAACATTTCGAGCCCAGGTAAGGTTCTTCGCGTTGCGTCGAATTAAACCACATGCTCCACCGCTTGTGCGGGCCCCCGTCAATTCCTTTGAGTTTCAGCCTTGCGACCGTACTCCCCAGGCGGACTGCTTAACGCGTTAGCTACGGCACGGCGGGATTGGGTACCCGTCACACCAAGCAGTCATCGTTTAGGGCTAGGACTACCAGGGTATCTAATCCTGTTTGCTCCCCTAGCTTTCGTGCATCAGCGTCAGTTATGGTCCAGTGAGCCGCTTTCGCCACAGGTGTTCCTCCTGATATCTACGCATTTCACCGCTACACCAGGAATTCCACTCACCTCTCCCATACTCAAGCCCTGCAGTTTCTCATGCAGTCTATGAGTTGAGCCCATAGATTTCACATAAGACTTACCAAACCGCCTACGCACCCTTTACGCCCAATAATTCCGAACAACGCTCGCCCCCCTCGTATTACCGCGGCTGCTGGCACGAAGTTAGCCGGGGCTTCTTCTTCCGGTACCGTCATTATCGTCCCGATCGAAAGGAGTTTACGTCCCGAAGGACTTCATCCTCCACGCGGCGTTGCTGCGTCAGGGTTTCCCCCATTGCGCAAAATTCCCCACTGCTGCCTCCCGTAGGAGTCTGGACCGTGTTTCAGTTCCAGTGTGTCCGTGCGCCCTCTCAGGCCGGATACCGATCACTGTCTTGGTGGGCCATTACCCCGCCAACTAACTAATCGGCCGCGACCCCCTCCTGAAGCGAATTGCTCCTTTGACCCGTAGGTATTATGCGGTATTAGCTAAGGTTTCCCTCAGTTATCCCCCACTCCAGGGTAGGTTAGTCACGTGTTACTCACCCGTGCGCCACTTTACTCAGGTATTGCTACCCTTTCTCGTTCGACTTGCATGTGTTAGGCACGCCGCCAGCGTTGATTCTGAGCCAGGATCAAACTCTCGTTTGAAACCTAGTTGTCTAACTACCCCGACGGAGGTCGGAATAGTTTCGACTGCGCCTGCGCATCACTGCGCAGGGCATATTACTTACCTTGTGAGAAGATCAAGCCAAACCTGATCGTTTCTCACGACTGGCACGTTCAACCTTATTGTCAAAGATCCGTAAGAGCGGTCCGCCTGAGCGGTGCCCCTTTTGGATCGAGGCCCGGGCTGTTACGCCAGGGTGTCCTCGAACTTATTGCGCCATGCCAGAATCTCGCTTCTAAGCGGTCATCGGCATTTTTGCGCGAACCTTCTAAACCTATCGAAGTTTCGATGTCGTGTCAAGCCATGATTCTGTGGGAATCAAGCTTGCAACTCTTTCATCTTCGGCAGGCAGTTTTACCTGCCTATTCGATCGACATAGCGGCGAGGTTAGTCGTCCGCAGAAGGTCGCACTGCGCAAAATATCAAAGAGCGACCGGCATCAAATGCCTAGCGCCACAAAGGCGCACGAAAGGATTTTCCTCTCGGGTCATGCAATGGGTTTGTTCTCTGCGGGATTCCCTACAGGGGCTGGATGAGCTTTACGCTTCCTATCCGCCCTACGAACCGGCTTCCCACTTCCCTCTATTCAACTTCTCGCTAACGGGCAGGCCATAAGGCCACCGGGAGGCTCCACTGCTACATCTGCAACTTTTTAAGAGTAGCACAGGCCACTCTTCAATGCAAATCACGAAATCGGCTTGATTTCACGCACCGTTTCGCGACTTCCTGAGAATAACAACGGGCCGCCAATCATGCAACTCGATACCAGCTGTGGAAAGGAGCGGGTTTCTGTGGGAAACAGCCTCCCAGGCCCATGGAATCAGCACCAAAACGTACCGCTCATTACGCCTTTTCGTCAGGAAAGAGTCGAAAATCGACATCACATTGCAACTTAGCCGGTTCCGATTGTGCTCATTGCTCGCGAAATAACGCCCAGATCCGTCAGGCCATTCACAAAAAACTGCATGGCCAACGCCACCAGCAGCAACCCCATGATCCGCACCAGAATGCGGATGCCCGTCTCCCCCAGCACTGCCCTCACCCGCCCAGCCCCTGCCAGCACCAGGTAACTGACAACACAGGTGATAGCAATCGACGCCAGAACCGCACCCATCTCCCACCGCCAGAACCCTGAAGCCTGCCCGACGAGCACCATGACCGACGAAATCGCTCCCGGCCCCGCCAGCATTGGAATTCCAAGGGGCACAATCCCCGCATCCTCCTTCGCAGCACCTTCCTCTGTATCCCCGTGTGCTTCCTGCGTAGGCGAGCGCTTGGCTTCCAGCATGTCCAGCCCAATCAGCAGCAGAATCAACCCGCCTGCAATCTCGAACGCAGGCAGAGTGATCCCGAACATCCTGAAGATCAGCTGCCCCGCCAGCGCGAAGCTGGTGAGCACGATGAAACACGTCATCGCCGCCTTGCGTGCCATCCGTTTGCGTCGAGCCGGATCGACGCTTTGCGTGATCGCCAGAAACGACGGAATCGCCGCGAACGGATCGACGAGAAAAAAGATGGAACTGAGCGCCAGCACTGAAAAGCGCACTAACGGAGCGGTGCGGATCTCATTCAGTGCGGCGGTCGCGGGATTCGTCCAATCGAGCATGGGCTTTTGATTCCTGACGGGTCGATGCTGCTTTCTGAAAGCTGCTTCCAGAGGGGTGCTAGAGAACGTTAAAGCTCTTGATGCGACGGTGGCCGTGGCTGTCATCAACCGGGGCATTTCCTTCGCGCATCACCAGCCGCGTGTGACAGCCGGCTTCGCGGGCCGGATCCAGTTCGCGCACCGCATCGGAAAAGAACATGATTTCGCGCGGGTCGCAACCCATCGCAGAGGCAATCGATTCGTAGCTTGTTCTGGCCGCCTTCGGTCCCGTTCGGGTGTCGAAATAGCCCGAGATCAGCGACGTCAGATCGCCATAATTGGAATGCCTGAAAAGCAGCATCTGGGCAGCAACCGATCCAGAAGAATAAATGGCCACTTGTGCTGCAGTCGACCAGCGTTCCAG
This sequence comes from uncultured Acidobacteriaceae bacterium, assembly GCA_963769345.1. Lineage (GTDB taxonomy): Bacteria > Acidobacteriota > Terriglobia > Terriglobales > Acidobacteriaceae > Telmatobacter. The sequence continues at coordinate 1,376,098 of CAVYLL010000008.1, read as the reverse complement.
GGCTGGCGGAACATCGTCAAACAGCGTGCCCTGCAGCTCATCGCGCTCAAATCCGCCTTTCCAGATGCGGCCCTGCAGACTCTTGAGCGCCGTCGATTTCCGATCGCGATCCATCAGCCAATTCAGGTAAGGAATCGCCTCGTCCCAATACTCCGGCGCAGCGAATTTAGGCGCGGTCTCGTCGGTCTCGGCAGCATTTTCCTCAGCGAGCATCGTCAGATCGCTCACGACCGCCGGGTCTGCCGCATGCAGTTGGAGGTACCTTTCGAAGTGCGCGCGCGCATAAGGGAAGAGTTGCTCATAGACAAGAGACAGGGGCGCGATGGTGCCCTCCACGTCCAGAAGAAAGAGTCTCGGGGTCCTTGGCGTCATATGCGAATGCCAGTGGCTGCGCGCGCCCCGAAGTAAGCGGGGCCGAAACACAGCGGCTGGTAGCCCTGATCGACGCCGGAGCCGGTGTAATGCGGCGTCCAACCGGCAGTGTCCTGAAACCAGCGGATCGCACGGATGCGGCGATCCTCGCAGAGCGTAAACCAGTGCGTCGTTCCGCGAGGGACGCGCAGCATATCACCGGGACCGACTTCTACCGAGACGACTTTGTCGCCCAGATGCAGGAAAAAAATCCCGCGCCCTGCGAGGATGAAGCGCACTTCGTCTTCGTCATGCGTGTGTTCCTTGTCGAACCTCGCAAGCATCGTTTCGAGATTCGGTGTGGCGGGATTCACATCGATGACATCCGCAGTCACGTAGCCACCGCGGCGCTTCATCTCTTCAATTTCGACGTCATAGGCTGAAAGAACTTCTTCGGCCGATGCATCCGCACCGACGCGATCGAGACTCCAGCACTCGTAGTCAATCCCCAGCGCCGCAAGTTCACTGCGGATCGCCGGCTCACCATCAATCTTCCGATCCTCTTGGGGGAAGCGAAGAACTGCCATCCTCAGCTCCTTGCATGAGACAGCAAGTGCAGAGATTACCCCGCTGACCTGCTAACTCGCTACGCCGCGAAGCGGCGCTAACTTGCTGCTTTTGTCCTTGAAACTCCTACCAATCGTTCCAACCGTTGCATCGTTGCAAACGCGTTGACTCAAGCCTGCCCGAATATGCGCCGTCCCTCCACCTCGAAGAGAAATTCGAGGGCCTCCAGGTGACGGCGCGCTTCAGCCACCGATTCACCCCAAGTATAAAGCCCGTGACGGCTCAGCAAAACCCCGTGCGCATCGGCATTCACGCGAAGAACCTCGCTGAGATGTTCGGCGAGCGCGGTGTACACCTGCGTGTTCTCAATGATCGGCACGCGCTCAGTGTGCTCATGCGTCGCAACGCCGGAGAGGCCTTTGAGAAGTTCATAACCCTGCAGAGGAACGCTCCCAAGCGAAACGAACCTTCCGGAGAGCAGCGTGTTCCAGATGGTATGCACATGCAGGATCGCCCGCGCATGAATCCGCTCGCGATAGATCACGGTGTGCAGGCTTGTCTCTGCGGATGGGCGTCCATGCCCCGCGACGGCACGGCCCTCAAGGTCTATCTCGAGAAGATCGGTGGGGGAAAGGGTGCCTTTGTCCAGACCCGAAGGCGTAATGAATATCCTGTTCCCCCGCCGGATGCTGAAGTTGCCGCTGGTAGCGGGCACCCATCCGCGTGCGTAACAGGCGCGCGCAGTGGCGCAAAGCTCATCGATCTCCTGCTCGAGAGAGGGTGCTTCGGGGACCATACGTTGACAGCAGTGTAGCAATGAGTCCGCAACCGATGCAGGATCGCACCCGTCCCATATACTTAAGCGTTCGCAGCGGAGGCAGCTTTGCGGAGCCACAGTGTTGTTCTTTTGCCCACTCTCATCGCCGGATTCATCTTCCAGATCCAGGCCCAGAGCAACTCCAGCGATCCGCAGAAAAATCTACCGGTGCTCAAGACCGAACTCTCTCTGGCGACCGGCATCTGGGACATAAGCACGCAGCGTGCAGGGACGTTGCAGGTTACCGTAAATCCCAGGACCGATGCGCTTGCTGATCCGGCCTCGCATTGAATCCCATGGAGTGCGTGCGAAGCGGGCCGTTGACCTCCGCTCTACAATCGTTCTTTGCTTTCTGATTCACAACGCGAGCGCATTGCCGTGGTCCTGGTATCGCCGCGGAATCCCCTCAACATCGGCGCTGTCGCTCGTGCGATGGCCAACTTCGGATTCGAGCGGCTCAGTGTAGTGGCCCCGTACGCGGCGCACTGGCGCGAAGCGCGCTCGGCAATTGGAGCGCCGGATCTGCTCAACAATGCCTTGGAGACGGCCTCGCTTGCCGACGCAGTGCGCGACTGCACGCTTGTGATGGGGACAGGCACGCTCACCCATCGCAAAGCAGAGCAGACAGTTGTACGTCTGGACGAACTCGCACCTCTCATCGAGCGCGAGCTCGATGGCGGCGGACAGATCGCGCTCGTCTTCGGGCCGGAAAAGCACGGCCTGACCCGTGAGGACCTTTCCTGGTGCCACGTGCTGGTGGAGATTCCGACCGATGCGCATCAGCCCTCAATGAACCTGGGACAGGCGGCAGCGGTTTGTCTATACGAACTGGCTGCGCGCACTGGCGCATCGACTGCCGGATCGGAAATTGCGAAAGGCCGGATCGATCCAAACCCCGAAACAGCGCGTGCCCGAAACATTTCAGATACCGCGCCGACCTCCGGCAACCTCGACATCCTCGCCGGTCTGATCGAGGAAGTTATGCAGGCCGCAGGCTATTCGCCAAAATTAATGAAGGAAGCAAACCGGCATGATATACGACTGATGCTGAGGCGGCTGCATTTGAATGCGGCCGACAACCGAAGGATGCTGGGGCTCTTTCGTCGGATTCTGTGGCGCCTCAAGCTCCCACGTCCGTAACGTTACATTTTTTGAGCCTCAACAACTTACGTGTGATATCCATCATTCCTCCCGCGCATCAAAATCCTGTTAGATGTGTAAAGACGAAAGGCAAGCTCCGATGCGCACGATCATCGACACTCTTCGCGGATCACCAGCTTTTTTGAACCAAACTGGTTTCGCGTTTGCGGTATACGGGATTCTCTCCCTTGTTGCCCTGGGTAACGTCGCACATGGTCAGGCGCCTGCTCCTCCGCCAGACTCGTCCGCAGTGCAGCCTCTCGCGGCAGCGGCCCCGTCGAATCAGGTTGAGCCGTCGGCCACCGCGCCAGCCCAGCCCGGCACGGCCTCCCAGACGGAGAAAGATCCCACCCTGAGCCAGGGCCCTTTTTCCATCCACACCGTCGGTGGAGAGATCAAAGAGGACCAACTGAAACAGATCATCGTGGGCAAGACCCTGTATCTGCGCTCCGGTTACCAGGACAACAACCTGGAGTTTGATGAACACGGCCGATTACAGGGACATTCGCCGAAGGGCTCATACACGTTGAGCCAGATCCAGATCAACAAGGTGAAATTGTCGAAGCACAAGCTGGAGCTCGAGGGCGACCGCTACGCGCTGCACTTTTTGGGCGCCGCACCTTTCGAGGACCCAACGACTGCAACGGACCGCGTAAAGATCACACCGAAGAAGAAGACCGTCCGAATTTCCTTCGATCGCGAGCAGGTGGAGACGCCGAAGAAGAAAAAAGAGAAGAAGAAGCAGAAAGATCGGGATCAAGCGAAGGCTGATGCCCCAGCTGCAACGGTCCCAGTTGATTCGGCTCCTGCTCAAGAGAATACGACCGCGTCCGCAGTGCCGGCACCAGGTCAAAACGTCGCGGATGAGCATCATTCCGACGACAAAAAAGTCGCGACTACGACATCGGCGGCTCATGCCTCTCAATTGCTGCTGAACGCGCTGGACGATGTATTCTCGAGCGGAATTGATGAACGGATGATCGCTGCGATGCCGGATTTCTGGAAGCTTTACTACCAGGCGGCCGATTCGAAGGCAGACTATAAGCTGACCGATCCGGGCGTATTCCGTCAGAGCGCGGTAGATCAGAAGGCAAAACTGATTTCGGTGATTGATCCGCCGTCGAACGAATTCGCGCAGGCCAATGGCATCGCGGGCATGGCCCTCTATCACACGGTGATTGGCAGCGATGGCAAGGTCGAAGAGGTGATTGCCGGCAGGCCTATCGGCTTCGGGCTCGATGAGAGCGCCGAGCAGGCAATCCGCAAGGCGCCATTTCAACCAGCTATGAAGAACGGCAAGCCTGTTCCGGTGATGCTGGACGTTGTCGTGTCGTTCCGGATCTACTCACAGAGAACGTCCCAGGCAGGCGCAGAAGAATCGAGCGCAATGTCGGATGCGCCCGCTCGGCCAGGCCCTTACACCGTGAAGGCCCAGCCTGCACCGCAAGCTCCGCCCGCACAGTAAGAAGTACAGCCTGATCGCAGAACCTGGTTGACGCCGGCCGCCTATTGATCTGGGCCAGGGGGTTCCCACAACTCAACGCGGTTGCCTTCCAGGTCCCAGATCCATGCGAATTTCCCGTACGCAAAATCTTCTCTCTTGGGGTCGATGCGGACATTGGCGGCCTCAAGCGACGCAATCAGCTCGTCCAGATTATCGACGCGGAAGTTGATCATTGCCTGCTGCGGACCTTCGCCGAAGTACTTCGTGCTCTCGGGAAAATGCGCAAAGACGGTCATGCCGATAGACTCCGGTCCATCGAAAGCAACGGCACCGCCATCCTGCAAAGGAATTCCGAGATGTTGCACATACCAGGCAGACAGCTTCTCCGGGTCGCTGGCCTTCAAAAAGACTCCGCCCACTCCCACTGCTTTGGCCATGATCTATTCCTCCTGCAGAATAACCTGCTCCAGTTTTGGCTTGTGCTTGGCTTGGCGGCCGGTTCGGGGCGTGTCTTCAACAACACGAGCGGCCTTCGGCTGGCCCACACGCTCGCGCGCGTTCGCCTTCACCGCCTTCGTGGCTGAGAATGTTCCTGGCTTTCGTTTCGTCATTGCAAAGTCGAGTATGGAATAAATCGAGTCCGATTGTCTAAAAACAGTCCGAGGGAGCGAAGGGAGCGAGCTCCTTGTAGAACATATAGCATTTCTATCTGGCTCTTTATAACTATGGTCTTCTCGGAGCATGCACTGGCTGGCGCACGAGGGTGGCCGATGAGTAGTTTCCGAATTGCTCGCAACCCAACCGGAACTCGGGAATGAGAATCGCATTTCACTCTAAAGAGTTTTACGAATTCTTTATGCTTCGCCCTGCTAGTCTCGGTGAGGTCGTGGAACTGACGGGGATTCTGGGCTCCTCCATACAATCGCAGACTGGAGTTGCAAGCTGAATGGCCTTGCTACAGACCGCAATCATCGAAGGCCAGTGTCGCGATCTGGAGTGCCAGAACTCAGAGCATGCAGCGTCATCAATTCGAGTAATGGTCGTAGAGGATTTCCAGTCCTTCCGTCGATTTGTCTGCTCAAAATTGGAGCAAAGGCCCGAATTGCGGGTCGTTTGCGAAGTGTCCGACGGATTGGAAGCGGTTCAGAAGGCTGAAGAACTGAAGCCGGACCTGATCCTGCTCGACATCGGCCTGCCGACATTGAATGGTTTGGAAGCTGCACGACGAATTCGCGGCTTTGCGCCGGAATCGAAGATCATCTTTTCAACCCAGGAAACCTCCGCTGAAATCGTTCAAGAAGCGATGAGGCTGGGAGCACGGGGCTATGTCTATAAAACACATGCCGACGGCCATCTGCTCCCGGCTATCGACGCCGTCCTGTCAGGCAGACAGTTCGTGAGCTGCGCATAGGCGAGGTACTCTCCACCGCTCCTCACAACCGCTCATTTGTCCTCCTTGGCGTTTTGTGGTGCGGCGTAGGGCAGTTACGTTTCGGGGTTGACGCCGAGTTCGAGCGCCCAGCATATGCCAAAGCCGCATGAATGCTGTGTTCTCTGCCACTGGGGACACCAGAGGATTACTATGGAATAGTTCGGGCAGAAACGGAAGCGCCTGAAATGTTTATCTGCGCGGCTCTGGCGGGAAAATCCTCGCAACAGGGCCTTGTCACAGAAGTGGAGAAGCAAGGGACATGGACGAACGGGACTTTTTCAACGAGACGACGGAGACACGAACACACAGCCTGACCTGTCCGAAATGCGGCCAGGCCGGCGAGTACAAAGTTACCTGGGTTGTTCGGCGGAAACGGCCGCAGTTGCCGCGCAACGCTGACGAGCGCGACCGGGCCAAGTTCGCCAAGGCGCAATCGTACATGGTGCGGCGGGACGACAAACTGAGCTGCTCGAATGTCCGCTGCCGCAAGCCCTTTGAAATTACGTCGCTGCAATCGCTGGCCTTCCTGAACGAATAGTCGATGGGATGAAAAACCCCGGCGCGCACAAGTAGCGCATGCCGGGCGGCATGTGATTGAATCGAAACATTGAGGAGCCCGAGGCCCGGAGGCCGAAACAGGGTACTTACAGGAGATAGTTTCCGATGGCGAATTCCCTTCTTCCCCCCGAAGAGCGCAACCTTACCCCTGACCAGGTAGAGGCGCTGGACAAACGACGCGAGTGGGGACACACGCTGCTGGTGATTGCCTGCCAGTTTGCCGTGATTGCGACCGTGCTTCTGCTCTGGGTGGGACAGGACCTGACGTATTCGCCGGGATGGGCCCATCCCATGGCGTATTACTTTGCGGTTGCAATCGGCTTAGTCGTCGTATTGGGTGTTACGGGCCTGTTTCTTCGCTCCGGGACGCCTCGAATCGACTAAATCCGTGCTTTAAGCCAGCAGAGCCGGCCTTTGAGCCGGCTCTCAGTGTTCTGGCCCCCCTGCAAAGCTCGTGAAAACGGTATAGCCTGAGGTGAAATGATCGCTGCTTCCCCGATCGCATTTGCCGCAGAAACGTCCGCTCGCCGTCTGATCGACAGTCACGGCCGCATAATTCACGATCTGCGCGTTTCCATCACCGACCGCTGCAATTACAAGTGCGTCTACTGCAGGACCGGCGAGTTTGGCGCCCAGTATCCCGAACTGGGGATCGAGGAGTATCTGCGGCTGATCAAGCTGTTTGTGAACCTGGGGATCGAGAAGGTTCGCATCACCGGCGGCGAGCCTCTGCTGCGACAGGGCCTGATCGAGCTGATTGAAGAACTTGCGCGGTTGCGGACGCCGAAAGGTGACCCCCTCGACCTGGCGCTCACGACAAACGGTCATCTTCTCGACAAACTGGCCCAGCCGCTGAAGGCCGCCGGCTTAAACCGTGTCACCGTCAGCATGGATGCCGTTGATGCGCCCACCTTCGAGCGCATCACGCGCGTTCCGGGCAGCTTCAAAAAGGTGGTGGCAGGAATTCGCGCGGCAAGAGACGCGGGCCTGACTCCACTGAAAATCAACTGCGTTCTGCTGCGCGGATTCAACGACAACCAAATCGAGGGATTCGCCCGTTTCGCGCGCGAAGAAGATGTAGTCGTCCGCTTCATCGAGTTCATGCCGCTCGAAGAAGGCCGCCTGTGGACGCCGGAGATTGTCGTCCCCCTCAAAGAAATCGTGGAGCGCATCGGTCGCGAGTTGCCGCTCGTGCCCATGCCGCCGCGTGAATCCAGCGAAACCGCGCGTCGCTACACCTTTGACGATGGCGTGGGCGAAATCGGAATCATCGCACCGGTCAGCCAGGCATTCTGCGGCGCCTGCAGCCGCGTTCGCCTCACATCCGACGGCAAAATCAGAACCTGTCTTTTTTCGCAGGTGGAGCACGATCTATATGGAAGGATGCGCGCCGGCGAGGACGACAAGGCTCTCTCTGCCTACATAGCCCAGACGATCTACGGCAAAGAAGCACGCCACCATATCGGCGAGCCCGGATTCCTGAAGCCATCGCGCTCGATGGTCCACATCGGCGGCTGAACCGAACATACTTCCCAAATTTTCCCAACCTTACAACTGATCGACCATGCAGAGGCTAATATGTGCGAAGAAGGAGTCGCAGAATGGATGATCGACCTGCTGCGACAGAAAACCCCTCGCGCGTAACTTTAGTACATATTGGCATGGACTAAAGGCACTATGGATGCGCGATTTGAACCGGCGCATCTGCACAGAATTCACATCAGAACAGATCACACCGTTTTGTGCAGAAATGAACCAGTTGACTGAAAATCGCATTCCCCTCGACGACCTCATGGTCTTTCACCAGCTGGCAAGGTCGCTCAACTCCAGCCTTGATCTCGATACGATTCTGCGCACAATCCTGGACCAGATGGAGCGCATCATCCCGGCAGATATGTGGACGCTGCTGATGCTGGATGAGAAACGCAGCGAGCTCTATTACGCCATCGCTTCGGGAAACGGCGCGAGTGGGCTGAGCGACCTGCGCGTAAAGTTGGGCGAAGGCGTTGCAGGCTGGGTTGCGGAACACGGCGAGACACTGATCGTTCCGGAGTCGGAGGATAACGATCCCCGCTTGCAGCAGACCATCGCCGCGGAAACGCGCATGCGTGCGCTCGATGATTGCGATGCCATTGCGCGGGCGAAAGGGCGTGCAGGGCGTCATCGAGATTTTGAATCCACGCGCCAGCCAGATGAGCGATTACACCATCGCTTTCCTGCACATCCTGTGCGATCACGCGGCCATTGCGATTGAGAATGCGCGGGACGTTGCGCGCATCCAGCAACTCACCATTACCGACGACGCCACCGGACTCTACAACGTGCGTCATCTCTATAAAATGCTGGAGCAGGAACTGGAACGCAGCAGGCGTCTGAGGCACCCGATCAGCCTTGCATTCATCGATCTCGACCGGTTCAAGCTGGTGAACGACGCTCACGGACATCTGATCGGAAGTGAGCTGCTGATGCGCGTCGGCGGCCGATTGAAACAGCTGAGCCGCGAAAAAGATATGTGCTTTCGCTACGGCGGCGATGAATTCGTGATCCTGATGCCGGCGACTTCGACGATGGACGCTTTCATGCTGGCAACAAAGCTGCACGAGGAATTGATGAATACGCACTTCCACATGAGCAATGGACTCGACCTCTCCGCCAGCGCCAGCGTAGGCCTCGCAACCTGCCCGCCAGAGAATGACGCAGTGCATGCAATCATCGGAGCCGCCGACGCACGCATGTACGAAGTCAAAAGCAATGGTCGCGGCAAAGTAAGAGGCGCTTGAGCGATTGGCCGAACGTGTGCAGCTTCCTTATTTCTCACTTGGCCGAGAAGCAGAATCTGCAGTGATTCTCGAATAACTCATCAATATGCTTGCATCGTTTAATTCAAGGTGAGGGAGTGGAGAAGCTACATTCTCCCTCCGATCTGAAACGGCAACATTCAATTGAGGATGAGCCGATTCCCCTTTCCTGAGGTATCCTCTCGCGCGAAGTGCCTGCGCTATGGAACGAAAGCTGCTCTCTTGTCCAGCAATGACCTCACGCAAATCATGGAGATACCGCTGATCGCTCGTCCAGTAGAGCATCGTGCTCTGTTGCGGCTGCCACCCAATCTCCATTGGAGCGATTCCAAGCATTTCAGCAATCAAACGGAAAGGCGTATCTGATGTGAACTGATGTGGGCCAAAGCAGGAACCCCACCAGGCATTGGCCGATATGCGGCCATAAGTAATGCGGTCACCATCGGCCTCCACAAGTCTGAACTCGCTTGCGCGCGCCGAATTCTCTTCGAGCACGTATATGAAAAGTAGCGGCCATCCCGGCCTTGGCGCTTCAGTGCCAGTGTCGCCGCAGGACACGCCACCAATGCCTCCTCCACTACCGAACCCGTGGTTCGGAAGCATCACAGCGATCTCTAGATTCACTGTCAACTCGTTAAACACGCTCGCTGCAAACCCACGCGGAGGGTTCTTGGAGAGCAACATAGCAGCAATCCGCGGATATGCAGAATTCCTATCCGTGTTTCGCTCTCGATACCAATCCAGCAGAAGAGGTTCAGCCTCCACCTCCGGCATCTTCGCAAGCAGGATGATTGCCTCCGTCGGGAACGAGGAACGCACGGCGACAACAGCCCGAGATGTAACATGCTGGTTCCGCGAAATGAGAGAGTCCAAGACGTAGGAAATACCGAGTCGTGACCTTGCGGCCGACTCGGAATTGGGATCCCCCGTTTGCCAACGCTCCAGCAAGCGCACCATCGCCGGCGTCACGGAGTCGTCTGCAGTCTCCCGGGCAAAGTAGGCCCCCCAGGCGACATAACGCGGATCGCCGCTGCTGACCCACGCCGAAATCTGTCCCGGAGTCGGCCGCGAGTCGATTGTTATGTCCTGTGATTGTGCACAAGAGACCCCTATCCCTGCCATTGCGCACGAGAACGCGGAAAGAAGCTTGAACGCGAACATAAGATCAGCACCCGAAAGACGCTTATTTGATAAGACTCTGCCTCAAGGAGCAAGGTGTCAGTCGTTTGCAGGGTCATCTCGCACGGCGATTATTTATCGTGCTGTTTCTCCGCCAGCTTTTCAAGTTGATTCCGCCAGTCCAGCGAATCCACAAACTGCCGCGACTCGCGCCAGTTCGGCTCGACGATCACGTGCAGTTCGAGATAGACGCGCGTACCGAGCAACGACTCGATCTGCTTGCGCGCGCCCGTCCCGATCTCTTTCAACTTCGCCCCGCCTTTGCCGATCAGGATCGCCTTCTGTCCTTCGCGCTCGCAGTAGATTGCGGCTGCAATGCGGGTCAGTGGCAAACGGGCCGGCGGCTGGCCTTTCTTGCGCGGCGGAGCAGGCGGTTCGGCTTCCTCAAACTGCTCAATGACGACAGCCGCAGCGTACGGAACCTCTTCGCCGGTCTCCACAAGAATGCGTTCGCGAATCAGTTCCGCAACCATGAAGCGCATCGGCTGATCGGTGTACTGGTCCTTGGGATAGTAGCGCTCGCCGACCGGCAAGCGCATCGACAATCTTCTTGACCAGAAGATCGAGGCCGTCGCTTCTTGCGCGCACTCACAGGAATGATCTCGGCAAATTTGTACTGCTTCGTCATCGTCTCGATCAGCGGAAGAAGAATGTCTTTCGCGACGAGATCGATTTTTGTGAGGACAAGAAAAACCGGGCAGTCGAGTTCGCGAATGAGAGAGAAAAGAAATTCGTCTTCGCTGGCCCAGGCAGGCGGCTTTCCTTTGGATTTGGTGGAGCTGTTCCTCGGTTTCAATTGCGAGGCCTGGCGATAGCCGGGTTTGCGCCTGCTCGAGTACGTCTCCCGGTTCGCCCGCAGCCTCAAGCTGCACGCGGCGGCTGGCATCCACCAGGACGAGCACGACATCGCGCGTCGAAAGAGCTTCGTGGACCTCCTGCAACATGCGGCGGTCGAGCTGCGAGCTAGGCTTGTGCACGCCCGGTGTATCGACGAAAACGACCTGCGCCGCAGGATGAACTTTCTTGCGCGCTTCCACCTCCAGCACGCCGATGATGCGGTTGCGCGTGGTCTGCGGCTTCGCCGTGACGATGGCGACCTTCTCGCCCGTCAGGGCGTTCATCAGCGTGCTTTTGCCGGCGTTGGGCCGGCCCAAAATGGCAACAAATCCTGACTTCAAATCAAATCGCTCCTGTCTCGTATCCCCTAGTCCCTAGTCCCTCAGTCCCTAGTCCTTGGTCCTTAGTCCTTCACAGCAGCGCCGTCGCTTCTTCCTTCGCGGGCGGAAAGATGCGCAGCCGGTCGACGCGCCGATCAGTGGAGGCAACCACCTGGATGCGCAAGCCGCTGTCCTCCAGAAGAACGACCTCTCCCGGCAGGGGAATGCGGCCCTCGATTTCGCTGACCAGCCCGCCGAGAGTGGTGGCTTCGTAGTTTCCATCCACGCCCACCTCTTCACCAAAGAGGCGCTGGCAATTCATCCACCGGGATAATCGCCCGGCACCACCCAGACGCCGCCAGGCTCCGCGCTGCGGATCGGCGATGTGCGCATCCTTTTCATGCTCGTCGCGAATGTCGCCGACGATCTCTTCGAGCAGATCTTCGATCGTCACCAGGCCGGAGACGCCGCCGTATTCGTCGATGACGATGCGCATGTGCTGCTTTTCGCGCTGCATCTCGCGCAGCAATTCGTAGCCGCGCTTCGTCTCCGGAACAAAAACCGCAGGATGCTGAATGCTCGCGACGGTCCTGACCCGCGCTTCCTCATCGGTAATCTGCAGCAGATCGTGCGCAAACGCGATCCCCGTAACGGAGTCGAGCGTAGCGCTCGTAGACCGGCACGCGCGAAAAATTGTGCTCCTTCAGCATTTCGAGAAAGCGCTCGAGCGTGATCGACTGCGGAACCGCAAACACCTGCGGGCGCGGCGTCATCACTTCGCGCACCAGCTTTTCGCCGAATTCGACGGCGGAGCGCACCAGTTCGCGGTCGCTCTCTTCGAGAATGCCTTCTTCTTCGCCCGCCTCGAGCAGTGACTCAACGTCGGGTGCGGGCTCGTCTTCTTCGGCAACCGGCTTTTCAGCCAGCGATGCGACGCGAGAAGAAGAAGCGGATGATAGCCGTGACCGGCGTCATGAGCCACAGCAGCAGGCGAATGGGCCACACCAGCCGCGCAGCCCATCGGCCCTTGGTCTGCGTAAAAAGCAGCGATGGCAGAAGCTGGTTGCAGAAGACGACCGCCAGCAGGACAACCAGAACAGCCTGGGCAATCTCGGGATACGTGGGGCGCGCTGCGTGCGGAGCGCGATCAAAGAGCACCGCGCCAATCGCAAGCGCAAACACCGCCAGCGTAAGCTGCTGCAGCACCGTGGCGCACAGAGCGGCATGCTCGCGCGTCAGCCCGATCAAGGGCTCGACTTTCTCTTCCCATTCGTCGAGATTGTCCTGCACTTCGCGGGGAAGAATCTTGCCGAACTCCGAATACACGCGGCTGATGTACGCCGCAAAAGTGTCGACGAGGGCCGCGATCACCAGCAGCGTGATGGTAAGCCAGCTCATGGGCGCGCGCCTTTCGAGGCCTCGTTCGCGCGGCCCGTGCTTTTCGTGCAATCCCAGCCATTTTTGTCGCTCTACTCAGGTCCGTGAATGGGACGTGCGGCAGTCGAGCTTCGCGCGAAGTTTCTGCTCGCGGCGCGCCATTTCACCCTCGTCTGTTTCGTGGTCGTAGCCCGCCAGATGCAGCAAACCATGAAGCGTCAGGATCTTGATTTCAATCGCAAGCGAGTGGCCGCGTTCGTCCGCCTGGCGGCGCGCGCTGTTGATGCTGATCGCCAGGTCGCCCGCGATCTTCATGCGGACCCGGCGCAAAGGCAGGAAACGAAAGCACGTCCGTGGCCTTGTTCTTTCCGCGAAATTGCCGGTTCAGACGGCGGATGGCTGTATCGGTGGTCAGCAGCACAGTGACCTGGCCGCGCAACTTCACCGCAGACTGCGCCTCCCGTAAAAAACGGGCGAGGGTCCGCGCATTCGGAATGCGCTGTTTCCGGAGAGTGGCGGTCTGAGCGGAGCCACCGGGCCTCGCAGGCAGTCTTACATGCGAAGGGGGATCGGGGTCCAGATCTGGGTCGAGAAGGATCATCGTGCGCGAGGCCGCTACTGTCAGCGGCCCCGTGTCTTCTATATTTTACGCGAACCGCTGATTTACTGCGGTTTGGCAGGATGCGCGGCCTGCTGCGGCGCCTGCTGCTCGGCTCTGCGGCTGAATGGTTTCGCCAAGGTTCAGACGGCAGTTCCTGCTGCTGTGGCTTGGTCGCCTCGTAGGCACGCACAATCCGCTGTACCAGCGCATGGCGCACCACGTCCCCGTCGGCAAAGTGGCAGAAGCAGATGCCCTCGACGCCGTCGAGAATGTTGATCGCATCCAGCAGTCCCGACTTGCGCGGATTGGGCAGATCGATCTGCGTGATGTCGCCTGTGATCACGGCCTTGGAGTTGTTGCCCATGCGCGTCAGGAACATCTTCATCTGCTCGATGGTCGTGTTCTGCGCCTCGTCCATGATGATGAAGGCGTCGTTGAGCGTGCGGCCGCGCATAAACGCCAGCGGCGCAACTTCGATCACGTTCTTCTCGAGCATCTTGTCGACCTTCTCCGGATCGAGCAGGTCGTAAAGCGCGTCGTAGAGCGGACGAAGATACGGATCGACCTTCTCCTGCAGCGTGCCGGGCAAGAAGCCAAGCCGCTCGCCGGCTTCAACCGCCGGACGCACCAGCACGATGCGGCTAACCTTCTTGGCGTTCATGGCAGCCACGGCCATGGCCACGGCCAGGTACGTCTTGCCGGTGCCTGCCGGTCCCACGCCGAAGACCATGTCGTTCTGCTCGATGGCCTCGATGTACTTGCGCTGATTGATCGAGCGCGGCTGCACCGTGCGCTTGACGCCCGCCGAGCGCTGCTTGCCGGCATCGGCAAGCGAGCGCAGCGTAGTCGCCGGATCGGCCACGACCAGGCGCAGCATTCCATTCAGTTCGCCATTGTGAAGATTGATGCCCTGTCGCCGCAAAGCCTCAAAGTCCTGAAAAATTCGCCGGACTCTGCCGACCGCTTCGTCTGGCCCTTCCACGTGCACGGCGTCGGATCGCAGGTCGATCCTTACACCTAGTGAATCCTCCATCAGTCTGAGGTTTTCATCGCGGGTCCCGAAAAGGGGCTCAAGATTTGGCGTGATCTCCAGAGCAGCGTTCAGATGGCCTCCTATGGCCCTGCCTCAAGGGCAGAATTCGGCTGTTGATTTGATGAGTGTGAGGTGGAATGGGTGAAGTTCGCAGGGTAATTATTTGCGAGTTGCAGAGTGAAGCGAGGGGTCCCCGGCGACAGGTCTTGTCGCTGGGGTGCAAGAAGCGCACCGGGCCGTGGCCGTTGTGAAGAATTTCCGTATTGGCGCAGGCAACCAAGTGGCGGTGTATGGGGAGAGAGTAGCGCCGGAGGCAAATTCCGTCAATCCCACCCCTCATTAAGATTGATGCAATTAGTCACCATTTCGATACGTGCCCGACGGCACGCACGCGAGTGTCGAGCGGGACTATGATTGCCAGTGACTTCCACACTGGAGATCCCGCGGACAAATGCACCTCCGTCGATTCGTAGAAATCGCCGCAACTTCAATTGCTTTCGCAGCTTTAGCCGCTGCCGTGAGCTCCTGTGGGGGCAGTTCTGCTTCAACTCCGGCGCCATCTCCAACTCCCACTCCGACTCCCACCACTTCCGACGGAAAAGCCGACGCGCTGCTCGCGCAGATGACGCAGGCTGAGAAACTGCAGATGGTCCAGGGCGGCGTCACGTCGAATCTTACCTACGGGTACACCGTGCCGCGCGGTGCCGCGGGCTGGGTGTCCGGCAATTCCCGATTGAATATTCCGGCACTCTATTTAGCCGATGGCAGCGTGGGCGTAGGCAACGGCGTCGGACAGGCAACTGCTCTGCCTTCCTCCATCGCGAGCGCAGCTACCTGGGATTTAAGCGAAGCATCGAAGTACGGCAACGTGATCGGCACCGAACTGGCGGCCTACGGCATCAACGTGAACCTTGGTGGCAACGTCAACCTGATCGGCCGCGATCCGCGCGATGGCCGCACCTTCGAAACCAAGGGTGAGGATCCAATTCTCGCGGGCAAGATCACCGCAGCGCACATCAACGCGATCCAGGCACAGCACGTGATCGGCGGCATCAAGCATTTCAGCTTCAACGATCAGGAGTCAGGTCGCACCACGGCCAACGTCATCATCGACGAGCGCAGCGGACGCGAGAGCGATCTGCTGGCATTCGAAATCGGCATCACGGACTCGAACGTGCAGTCCGTGATGTGCTCCTACAACCTGACCAACGGTCAGTATGGCTGCGAAAACAATCACCTGCTGAACGATGTGCTGAAGGGCGATTGGAAATTCCCCGGCTTTGTGATGTCGGACTGGTGGGCAACGCACAGTACTTCAACGGCGGCAAATAATGGCCTCGATCAGGAACAGCCGAATCAGCAGTATTTCTCGACCCTGGAAACAGCAGTCGCAAACGGCCAGGTGCCGCAGTCGCGACTCGACAACATGGTGCATCGTATCTTGCGCGCCATGTATGAAGTGGGCATCTTCGACAATCCGCAGAATATTCAGCCCATCCCAGCCGCAGCCGACGCAGCCGTCGCACAAGAGATCGAAGAACAAGGCGCGGTGCTCTTGAAAAACACCGCGAGCCAGTTGCCATTGAGCACCTCGATTCAATCCATCGCAATCATCGGATCGAAGGCGGATACGGCCGTACTTTCCGGCGGAGGCTCGGCGCAGGTGCAGCCTGTGGGCGGAGCAATTCCCGGGCCGCAATCCCCTTGCCCGCCGTGCTGGGCGCCGGTCGTCTGGGACCCGTCATCGCCGCTGAAAGCAATCCAGGCAAAAGCGCCGAATGCCGGCGTCCAATTTGCCGACGGATCAAACGTGACAGCTGCCGCGGCACTCGCCGCCTCATCGCAAGTCGCCATCGTCTTCGTTAACCAGTGGGCCAGCGAAGGTATGGACGAGACGAGCCTCGCTCTCAGTGACCTTGCGGATACAACACCCATCGATCAGGACGCGCTGGTGGCGGCAGTTGCGGCAGCCAATCCGCACACCATCGTGGTGATCGAAAGCGGCGGCCCCATCCTCATGCCGTGGCTCGCCCAGGTCAATGCAGTTCTCGAAGCGTGGTATCCCGGCCAGGCAGGAGGCCCCGCCATTGCCAACCTGCTCTTCGGCGCCGCCAATCCCTCCGGCAAGCTGCCCATCACCTTCCCCGCCAGCGACGCCCAGCTGCCTCGACCAGTGACTCCACAGCCGCCTGACGCCACCACGCCGTTCTCCGTCAATTACTCCGAGGGCTACAACGTTGGATACAAATGGTTCGACGCGAATGCATTGACTCCGCTATTCCCGTTCGGATTCGGGCTGTCTTACACCACGTTCTCGATCATGAATCCCACGATCGTGAACAATCTGAGCTCCGCATCGAAGCCGAATTTCCAGGTCACGTTCAATTTGGCGAACACCGGCAACTTGGCGGGCGCTGAAGTCACGCAGGTCTATCTCGGAATGCCTGCCACCCTCAATGAGCCGCCGAAGCGTCTGGTGGGTTGGCAGAAAGTAAAACTGGACCCCGGCGCATCGCAAACCGTGACCATCGAGGTCGACCAGAACGACTCATCCCATCCCATGTCGTACTGGGACACAGCTTCAAACGCTTGGAAAGTAGCCTCGGGCACCTACACCGTCTACCTCGGCAACTCGTCAGCAATGTCGAGCCTCGTAACGGTGGGAACGATCCCATTACCGTGAACCCGGTCAGCGCAACAAAGATTCAAGATCGCAATTAGCGCGGGGAACCGGCACACGACTAGCGCACGGTGACGACTTACGTGAAATCCGGCCGAGGCTGCGGAACCACTCACGTGCCCATCAACGGCCGTCGCATTCCCCTCTTAGGCGTCTTATTTGGAGAAAATGCCACCCTTGCCCTGCCCAAATTCCCCAGACGCCTTGTGCGCGGCCTTCTTGAGAATTCGATTCAATCTCTTGCTGTTAATTGCCGGACTCTCAGGCTCTTGGTATTGCGTGTTGTTGGGAAGATTGTCGGCCGCGGCCTTCTCGCTGTCGCTGCGAAGATTGAGCTGAATCATGTTTTCCATGGCTTAATCCTCCGCCCATAATTGTGATCCCAAAAGCCGGCAGAAGCAAAAGCAAGTTCCCTCACTCACGTCGCATGTTTGGCAGGGCGGTTTCCATCTCGTAATCCTCTGAAATCTCAAAGATTTGCGGGGCAGGATCGGTGGGCCCACCTCGGATAGCGTGAACATCTGATGGCCGGCTCATTTTGGTGCAGAAAGGATTCGACGCCTTAAGGCTCATTGCGCAGCAGCCCGTGCAGCAGCCGGCGCATGCGGCTGCCAGGCTGGTCCGCCTTCTTCCCACTGGTCGTCTGTAAGCTGCTCTATTTCGGTGCCGTCTTTTCGCATCACAAAAATCTCCCCGTAGGGCTGTGGCTCGCCGATCAGAAGCGCTTCATCTTTGAATCCCATCCGCGAACTGCGTAAACAAAATCCGCTCTCCATCGGGCGACCAGGCAAGATGCGCTTCATTGCCCTTGGTCTGCGTCAACTGTTTCAGCTCTTTCCCATCCGGCCGGATCGTGAAGACTTCGAAGTTGCCGTCAATTCTCCGGATGAAAGCAATCAGGTCTCCACGCGGCGACCAGACGGGAAAATTGTCGTAGCCGTCTGTCAGCGTCGCTCACCGAGTGATCTGCAAGATTCATGATGCGCAGGCCTTCGCCATCGGGTCCGGAAGTGCGATAGACAATGCGCTTGCCATCGGGCGCGAACGAAGCGAATGCGTTATTGTTCGGCCCCGAAGTGATGAGATGAAAGCCGGAGCCATCGGCGTTCACAATTCCCACCTGCGCGCCGCCATTCACAGGATCAATCGGCTTCGAGCCTCCGGCGGTGAAGTCGAGGAAGGCCGTGAAGAGGCCAACACCAACCACAATCTGCTTGCCGTCGGGAGACCACGATGGTCCCAGAATCAACCCCTGCTGTTCGAGGATCGGGACGGGCTGGTTTGTCTCCATCCATGATCAACAGGCTCGTGGTTTTGCCGTTCATTTTTGTCACAGCCAGATGTTCCCCGCTTGCGTCATATGCCGGCAGCCATGCCGTGGTGTACAAGTCGAACTTCGGATTCCGGCTGAACATCTTCACCGGCTCGGCAGTGCGCTTGAAAATGAACCGGCTGTAGACAACGTGCGAGCCATCCGGAGACCAGGACGGAGAGTGAAGATCGTCGCCCGCGGGTCCCGCCTTTCCACTGCCATAAAAGACTCCTGAGCTCGTGCTTGTCGTGGCGAAGATAGGCGACTTCGCCGGAGGGCAGAATTGCCGGAAGCAGTTTCACTCCGGGACCGGCGGGCACTGGTGTTGCCTCGCCGCTGGCGATGTCGATTTTGAGCAGCTTGTCGTCGCCGTCGTCCCGATCCAAAGCGATTGGTCCACGTCTCTTCCGCGGACATGCAGTAGGCAACAACGCTCCTGGCTGTCCGGCGTCCATTTCGGGCTGCCGCAAAAGCCCCCGTGCTGCGAAATGCGCTTCAGACCCGTGCCATCAGGATGGATGACGTAGATATCGACAAGGTGCAGGCGTTCCCAACGGCCCTTCGCCGGCGGAAGATCGCTGTCGCGATCCGAAGAGAATGCAATCCACTGGCCGTCTGGAGACCAGGAAGGACGGAAGTCTCCGCCATTCCCTGACGTGAGCGGCTTGGCTTGATGAGTCGCCACATCAAGAACCCACAGATTCGCTCGTCCGCCGCCTCGCGTGGAGACAAAGACAATCTGCTTGCCATCCGGAGAGAAGCCGGCCTGATCGTCGTACGCGGGGTCGTCGGTCAGCCGCTCGAGCCCGCTTCCATCGGGATGGATGCGGTAGAGATCCGCCGAGCCTGCGCGTTCCGAGGTAAAGACGATCCAGTCACCGCTGGCAGACCAGGAAGGGTTGTAGTCGAGCGATCCCGGCTGCGGTCAGAGGCCGCTCTGCGGACCCGTCTGCATTCGAAATAAAAAGTCTCGCCTCGGTTGGGCCAAGACGGGCGAAAACAATCCGGTCGGCCGCAAGACACGAGGCGGATACCAGAACGAGCGCGAAGGCGCTTGCGCAAAGAGACGGAAGACGAGACATCCAATACCTCGGAGACTGGATTGTGGGCCGGGGGAGTTTGGAGATGCGCCGCGAGTCTAACATGAGATATCGGCGCAAGGCGAAGTAAATTCTGTACCGTTCCCCCGGCAACCCGAATAGGCACAGTCGCTTGGGATCTCTGTTGAGGCAAGATGAGGCGCGGAAGGTCGCGCAACTCCGGAAGCGCCACAGATTGACCCATGGCCCGGTTTCCCGTAAACTAGGAAATTGCGAGGGGTGCGGCTGTGCTTGCATTCCAGCCCGCATAACCCACTGATTTAAGGAAGCATAATGGCAAACCACGTATCGTCGCTGAAGCGCGCCCGCCAGACCGAAACCAAGACCGCAGTGAACCGCGTCAACCGCACCCGCGTCCGCTCCAGCCTCCGCGCCCTGCGTGAAGCCATCGCCAAAGGCGATGTCAAGGCTGCCCAGGCGCAGTTCCGCGAGACCGTTTCCGCCCTCGACAAGAGCGTCCAGAAGGGCGTTCTGCACTCGAACACCGTTTCCCGTTACAAGAGCCGCCTGAACGCGCGGTTGAAGGCCCTTTCGACGGCAAAGGCATAAGTTTCATGGGGTGGCCGACTCCTGGATCCCCTGCAACAGGTCTTCGTTGCAAGGGTGGTGAAAGGCCATATGAGCAGGTGGCGGCCGGGAGCAATCCCGGCCGTTTCCTTTTTCCCTGAAAGAAAGTTGTCAAGCCCCCAGCCCCCTCCACCACCCGCTATCTCATTCATTCCAGAGGCAGGATTCCGGTAAGAGTATCGCTGACTGACTGTTAGGATTAAGCCCGCGCTGCGGAACCTCGTCCTCCCCCGAGAGAGATTCCGCCACTGTAAGAATTACCAGCATGCGCGGAGGTTCATTATGCACTCAAAACAGCAAAGGCGCTTGATTGACTGGAGTATGCTTGCAGCCCATTTCGCGCTCACGGCGCACAATAGGAAACGTCGATCAGTTCACTGACGACTGGCCACTGATCCCTGGATCACTGAAGAAGCTCAAAAATCCCCGCCGCCCCTTGCCCGCCGCCCACGCACATCGTCACCATCCCGTAGCGCGCCTTCCGGCGTTTCATCTCCTGGAGCAGCGTCGCCGTGAGCTTAGCCCCGGTGCAGCCCAGCGGATGGCCCAGCGCGATCGCACCGCCGTTCACATTGACCTTCTCGGGATCGAAACCCAGCTCGCGCATGACGGCCAACGCCTGCGCCGCGAATGCTTCGTTGAACTCGATCAGTTCGATGTCGTCGAGTTTGAGCCCGGCCATCTTCAACGCCTTCGGAACCGCATAGACAGGTCCCATGCCCATCTCTTCGGGCAGGCACCCGGCCACCGCATACGCCACGAGCCGAGCCAGCGGCTGAATCCCAAGTTCCTTCGCGCGCGCCGCGTCCATCAAAACTGCTGCCGCAGCACCGTCAGAGGTCTGCGAGGAATTGCCGGCAGTCACGGTTCCCTGCGCGTGAAACACCGGCTTGAGCGCAGCGAGCGCCTTGGCCGTAGTGTCGGCGCGAGGACCCTCGTCTGCGGAGAAGACCGAATCAGCACGAGACGGTCTTGCCGGCCTTGGCCCCGGGCGTCGCGGTCGTGACGTTGACGGGCACGAGTTCTTCATCGAACCGGCCCGCAGCCTGCGCGGCAACTGCCTTCTGATGGCTCGCAAGCGAGAAAGCGTCCGCATCTTCCCGCGAAATGTTGTAATGCTTCGCCACGCGTTCGGCTGTCAGACCCATGGTCAGCAGCGCAGCCGGGTAGTTCTCAGCCAGCCACGGATTAGGCCTCGGCTTGATGCCGCCCATCGGCAGCATGCTCATCGTTTCGGCGCCACCGGCTATCACCACGCGCTGCACACCGCCGCGAATCCGCATGTCGGCCTGCGCAATCGCCTCCAGCCCCGAAGCGCATAAGCCGGTTCACCGTCATGCCGGGCACGTCGATCGGCAGTTGGGCTCGCAGAGCCGTCATGCGCGCCATGTTCCAGCCCGACTCGCCCTCCTGCTGCGCGCAGCCGAGGATTACGTCTTCGACTTCGGCCCTGTCCAGTTCAGGAACCCGCTCCAGGGCATTCGTCAACGCCGCAGCAGCAAGATCGTCGGGGCGCGTGGTGGACAACGCGCCCTTGGGTGCGCGGCCTACGGGAGTACGAACAGCGCTGACGAGTACGGCTTCGGGCATCGAAGACTCCAGTGAACAGAAACGGTTCCCGCTGGCTCATTGTTAGACGGCGCGGGTCATGGTGGTCAACCAGGGGCCTGCTAATCGGTGGTTTCGACCACGGTCCAGGCGTTGCGTGCGTAGAAGTGATAGACGGTCTTCTGATTGAGCACGGTTTCAGCAAGCGCATCGTGATCGAGCGGCGGCGGATGGTGCGCCATGCCGGCCTGCGCCTCGCGTATCTGCTGAGGAGAAGCGGGATCGATTCCCCAATCGAATCCAAGCACACCGGAAGAATCATGCCTCTGCAGTCGCTGCAACTCCGGCGCCGAAGCCAGCGTCATCGGCTTGCCCGGTGTGCGGGCAAAGAAAACCATCAGTTCCACATTGCCACGCGCGGAACAGAGCACGGCCCAGTCCGACGATCCGGGATGGTCAAAGCTGGCGTTGATCACATTCTCAGGCCGATGCGCCTGGAAGGTTTGCGGAATCATGCATCCACGCTGGTCGAGGACTGCGGCGATAGCGTCAGGCAAATCCGGAAAGGAACTTGCCGGCAGCCGGCGAATGAGATAAGACGCAGTCCGCCCGTCCACGTTGGTCTTGCCGGACTCGTTGAATTGCTGCGGATTGCCTGTTGGGGATGAGTCCTGTGCATCTGCGCCGGCACATGCGAGCGCAAACGATGTTGCCGATAACACAATGAGTGCCGCGAACTTCATTTCAATTGCGCAGTGGCTTTCCGGTCTTAAGTGTATACGCGATCCGCTCCTGCGTCTTGCGCTCTCCGCACAGAGAAAGAAACGCCTCACGTTCCAGGTCGAGCAAATATTGCTCACTCACCAGCGAACCTGCCGTCACCTTGCCGCCGCACAGGATGTACGCCACCCAGCGCGCAACCTTCATGTCGTGCTCCGACGCGAATCCCGCCTCGCCCATGAGGAATACGCCGGTATTGAGCGCCGCAAGCGTAGCCGTACCGGGCGCAGGAATCGTGCGCGGTTGCGGAGCGGTATAACCAGCCTCTGCCAGCGCGATGGCCTGCGCCTTCGCGTCCAACAACAGCCGTTCCCGATTCAGCGTGATGCCGTCAGCCGGCAGCAGCAGACCGAGGCCCCGGGCCTCCGCAGCCGACGTCGAAACCTTCGCCATGGCAATGGTTTCGAGCGTGCGTTTCAACGCGGCATTCATCTCGGCCGATTGCGCGAATCGCGATGGCGGATCCTTGGGATCGGGCGGCGCCAGCGCAGCAGCCGAATCCACCGCGCGCAGCAGCATCTCCTTCGTGCCGCCGCCACCGGGAATCAGACCGATGCCGGTTTCCACCAGGCCGATATAAGTCTCGGCGTATGGTTGACGACGCGCAGCGTGGAGCGAGATTTCCGCGCCTCCGCCCAGCGTCAGATTGAACGGCGCCACAACGACAGGACGCGGACAGAATTTGATAGACATCGACATCTGCTGGAAGGCGCGGATGGCTCCTTCGACTTCTTCCCAGTCGCCCTCCTGCGCGCCCAGCAAGAGCTGCATCAGGTTTGCGCCCACGCTGAAGCGATCGCGATCGCCGCTGATCACAAAGCCTCGAAAATTCTTAACCGCCTCAGACGTTGGATTCAGCACCGACGAGATCATCGCCACCACGTCGCCGCCAATCGCGTTCTTCAGCGAATGCAGTTCGATGCAGCCGATGCCGTCGCCGATGTCGACCAGCGACGCACCGGCATTGCTGCGGACCACGCCATTGGTCCGGCGGAAGTCGGCGACGCGAGCGTGACCCGTCTGCTGCGTGATCGGCTCCCATGCGCCAGTGGTCGGGTTGTAGCACTGCGGCCCGTCGGGCGAATACCAGGACACTGCGCGTAGACTCCGGCGCAGAATCCAGCAGCCCTTGAACTGCACCGCTCACCGGAATACCCAGCGCCTTCATGCGGCTCACCGATTCGCGGACTCCAGCCGCATCCCACAGCTCGAAGGGCCCAAGTTCCCAGTTGAAACCGGCGCGCATCGCCTGATCGATCGACGGCGCGTCGTTAGCCGCTTCGCCGATGCGCTCCGCTGCAAAGTTCCATAGCGACGACAGAAACGGCCACAGAAACCTCGCAGCTTTGTCCTTTTCGGGATTGTTGGCGAGCAGCAGTTTCACGCGCTCCTGCACGGTGGCCGCATTCTTCGCCATGTCGAGCGAGGGCAGGCTAGGCTTGGCTGACGGGCGATACTCAAACGTCGAAAGATCGAGCACCATCCGCAAGTCTTTACCGTCGGAGCCCCGTGTCTTCTTGTAAAAGCCCTGGCCGGATTTGTCGCCCAGCCACCCGCGCTTCACGATCTCCTGCAGCTTCTCCGAGAATCCGCCCGGCGTCACTCCCTGCGGAAAGTTCGCAGCAACGTGAGCCAGAATGTCGATGCCCACCATATCGGCGAGGCGAAACGTCCCGGTCCGCGGAAATCCCAGAGCAGGACCGGTCAGCGCGTCCACTTCTTCGATCGACAGCCCCTGCTCCAGCATCAGCGTTGACGCCAAAAACATCACGAACACGCCGATTCGATTGCCGATGAAATTCGGCGTGTCGTTGGCGAAAACCACCTGCTTGCCCAGCACACGATCGGCAAATGTCGCAAATGCGGCAACCAGCGTTGAATCGCTTTCCGCCGTCGGGATAATCTCCAGCAACTGCATGTAGCGCGGCGGATTGAAGAAGTGGGTCCCGAAGAAGCGATCGCGGTGCGACTTGAGTCCAGCAGCGATCTTCGCAATCGGCAGTCCCGAGGTATTTGTGCTCAGCACAGCTTGCGGACCCAGATGCGGCACGACGCGATCCAGCAGCGACCGCTTGATCTCTAGATTTTCCGCCACAGCCTCGATCACCCAGTCGCACTGCTTCAGCTTCGGCAGGTCGTCTTCGAAGTTTCCCGACGTAATCATCGCAGCGAGAGACGATTCATAGAAAGCCGCCGGTTTTGCCTTCGCAAGCGCAGCTAGCGCCGATTCCGCCAATCGGTTACGGGCTCCTTCTCCCTCAGGGACCATATCGAGAAGAAGGGAAGGGATTCCCGCGTTGGCCAGGTGCGCGGCAATGCGCGAGCCCATGGTTCCCGCGCCAAGCACCGCTGCCCGGCGCACCAGCAACGGCTGGGCGGCGAAACGATGAACAGAAACGGTCGCCGGTGCAATCGTACTCATGCTGGGCTCTCCCCGCGCAGGCGCAACCTGATACAGCGCATACGCCTTAACCGTTCCCGAGCATACGAGGTGCGCTTCGTTGGGTCAAGGCTGCGACGCTCGAACAGCTTGCCGCCTCGTCGCGTTTGATCGTCATTTCGTAAGCAGCTTGAACGCGTGAGTCCAGTCATTCCGCATGAAACCAGGAATACACCAGAGCATGCACAGCGGCTCGATGGCGCGGGCGGCCTCCGCCGGCCCCATATCCGCGGTCTCCCAGCCAAATTGCTCGTTGATCTGCGCCACCTGTTTCTTTGCGCCTTCGTCATTGCCGCAAATGAACATCGTTGGCTTGCCCCCGGCAAACTGGGGGTTGACCATGCAAGGTGCGCCCACCGAATTGAACGCCTTGACGAAATGGGCCTCGCTGAACTGGCCCTGCAGCATCTCCATGAGCGACTTGTTGATGTCGGTAAAGAACCGCAGCACGCCCTTCTCCGGCGGAGCATCCTCTATCGGATTGCAGGCGTCGATAACCGTCTTTCCCGCAAGATTCTTCGCACCGGCCAGTGTCAAAGCCTCGGCCGCCGCATTGCCTTTCACCGCTACGACCAGCAACTCGCCAAATTGCGCAGCCTCAGTAAACGTGCCAACAGAACTGCCAAAATTTTGCGCCGACCAGTCTGCAAGCTTGGCTGGGCTCCTGCTGCCCACCTTTACCGCGTGGCCGTGCTTCAGAAACCCGCTGGCCAGCGTTTTCGCTACATCGCCCGACCCAAGCACTCCGACCTTCATCCCATGCCTCCAACAAACGTGAGTTTAGATGCAGAAGATGACGAAACAAAGAATCCGCGCCCTGGTACCTTCGGACTGCGACGGTCGCTCTCCCCATGGTACGAATGTTTCAACTCTGCGGTATGCTCGAAGCGGGAGCAATATTCGGTCTCCCGTCGCGATGACCCTTGACAGCAGAAACGCATGGGAAGCGGCGGCCGGTGTCACTTTGATGGCCGGCCTCGCCGTTGGCACAATCCTCTATCTGCGGCGCAAACGACCCACAGAAGAGGAGTTGGAGCGCGCACGCCGCAAAATGCTGGCGCTTTCCGGCCGACTCATTGATGGCATGCTGCTCGACGTGCGCGAGATGACGCTGGAGGACGGCCGGTCTCTCACGATGCTCGAATACAGCTATCGCAGTGCCGGCGTGGATTACGAATGTTCGCAGGACATCACTACACTCCTCACGGTGGTCGATCCCGCCCTGATGCGCGCCGGATTTCCCTGCACTGTCCGATACCAGCCAGGTAATCCGCAGAACAGCATTGTGATCGCGGAATCCTGGTCCGGTCTGCGATCGGGTCTGCCCGTTTTTCCTCAAATCGGTTCCCGAAAAAGCCAGGATTTAGGGCAGTTACGGCCGGACCAGAGCTAGCCCCGGCTCAAAGAAGCTATCGAGCGGCGGTTAGCGCACCATAACCTGACCCGGTTACACTTCCTATATGCATGTCCACGCAGCGCCCGCGTCCCCCGGTGCGTCCAGGACACAATCCGTACTGCGTTTCTCGCTCGTCGCCACCCTGGCGTATGTAGTGATTACCTTCATCGCCGGAATGCGCGCCCACTCACTGGCGCTGCTCTCTGAGTCGGGGCACAACGTCTCCGACTTCCTGGCGCTCCTTCTCAGCTTCGTTGCCGTGTATTTCCAGAGCCGCCCGGCCACCCACTCCAAGACCTTCGGCTACCAGCGCGCCGGTGTGCTGGCCGCCTTCATCAATGCGGCCACGCTTATCATCATCGGCATCTGGATCGCCATCGAAGCGATCCATCGCCTCAGTGCCCCAGTTGCCGTGCAGCCAAAACTCATGATGGTGGTGGCCGCCGCAGGCGTGCTGATGAATGGCGTCATCGCGGCGCTGCTGTGGGGGGTGGCCCGCGACGTAAACATGCGCAGCGCCTTCGTTCACATGGCGGGTGACACTCTTTCCACCGCGGCAGTGATCGCCGGCGGCGCCGGCATCCTTTACACCGGGCACAACTGGATCGACCCGGTTCTGTCGCTGTTGATTGCCGCCCTGATTCTTTGGACCAGCTTCGACATCGTGCGCGAGACACTCAACATCCTTCTGGAAGGCACGCCGCGGGGCGTTACATTGAGCGAGATTCGCTTCGGCATGGAAGAGGTTGAGGGCGTCCACAATGTCCACGACCTCCACGTGTGGAGCCTCGGATCAAACAGCCATGCTCTCGCCTGCCACGTCTGCATTGCCGACATTCCCCCTTCTGCGAGCGCCTGCATTCTGGAGAAGCTGAATCACGTGTTGCGCGACCATTTCTCAATTCAGCACTCTACAATTCAGTTTGAACATGAAGGTTGCGGAGAGCTCGAGGGCTGCGTTGTGCCGATTGAAGAGATGTCAAGCCCCGCCGCTCACAGCCATCACGGCCACGCACACTAAAGCATTTTCTGAGATGGTGTACTCCAAAGCCGAGAAGCTGCGTCGACGCGACCACCAGGCAGCGGCGACCCTGCACAATGCTCCAGGGATCACAAAGTCTCAGAAAATGCCGTGAAGCAATCTTCAGGAGGTTCCTGCCTTGACTCGACGTCGAGTTGCCGTTGGTGCTCTGTGTTTTGCGCTGCTGCTGTTCTCAACAAACAAGACCTTGCGCCTCGCGCCTCGCGCGCGGGCAGCAACGCTGCAGCAAGCCGCTGCCCCTGCGTCTGCTCAGCTCGAGGCGCTCTCCGGCGAATACACCGATCCGAATGAGCCCGACACGCCTATCAGCTTCTACACGCGGGATGGAAAATTGATGCTGGAATCAGAGCGGATGGTGCCGACGGCGCTCTCGGAGAATTCGCCCACCGAATTCGGCGTTCCCCAGACGAAGATGACGCTGAAGTTCACCCTGGACTCCGCAGGTCGCGGAGCAACTGTAGTTTCGGCAAACGATCCTAACGTGGTTTTCAAGCGCACCGGCGACGCGGTTCATCATGACTTCCACGATTACCAGCGAACCGAAGCGATGATCCCGATGCGCGACGGTATCAAGCTGCACACAGTTATCCTCAAGCCCGCGGACATCGCGACGCCGCTCCCATTCCTCATCCAGCGCACTCCTTATGGCTGCGACGGAACCAGCCGCGCGTCATTCTTCGGCGGCCGTCCCGAACTGGCGCGTTCGGGCTACATCTACGTTTGCGGCGACATTCGGGGCCGCTACAAGAGCGAAGGCGAATTTGTAATGAGCCGCCCTCAGGCCGACCACCACGATCCCAAAGCTATCGACGAAAGCACTGACACCTACGACACAGTCGACTGGCTCCTCAAAAATGTCCAGGGCAACAGCAGCCGCGCCGGATTCATCGGCACCAGTTACCCGGGATTCCTCGCGATGGAGGCCGGCATCGATCCCCATCCGGCCGTGAAAGCCATCTCCCCGCAGGCTCCCATGATTGACGTGTGGATGGGCGACGACTTCTTCCATAACGGCGCCTTCCGCCAGAGCTACGGATACGACTACGTCTACGGCATGGAGTCCAACAAGGAAAATGCCGACGTGAGCTACGGCAAAAACAAGGATGGCAAACCGGAGGACGGATTCGACTACTTTCTCGCGCGCGGCTCCTTCACCGAAGACGTCAAGAAATCTGGCCTCAAGCAGCCCTTTCCTACCTGGAAGCTCTTCCTCGATCATCCCGGCTACGACACGGTCTGGTCGTCGCGCGGCGTCGAGCATCACTTGAACTCGGTCACCGTTCCGACCCTGAGCGTCGGCGGCTACTACGACCAGGAAGACATGTGGGGGCCGCAGGAGGAGTACAAGATGCTTGAGCCCCACGACAGCAAACATGAAAACTTCCTCGTTCTGGGCCCCTGGCGTCACGGTTCGTGGGGCTCCACGTCGCGCCATCTCGGCAATCTGAATTACGGCGAATCCATTGGCAAAGAGTATCGCTCGCAGATCGAGGCGAAGTTCTTCGCTCACTATTTGAAGGACGAACCCGGATTTGACCTCGAAGACACCGCCAGCTTCCAGACCGGCTCGAATACCTGGAAGCGCTATTCGCAATTCCCGCCCAAGGAAGCCCAGCCTACAAGCCTGCACCTGGTGGGCGACGGCCTACTGAGCTGGAACGACGCGAAGGAACCGGCTAAGACTACCTACGAAAGCGATCCGGCAAATCCGGTTCCGTACCGTCACCGCCCCATCCAGGTCACCTATAGCGACGGCTCGCAATGGTTCAACTGGCTCACCGAAGACCAGCGATTCGTCACCGATCGCAAGGATGTGGCCGTCTGGAAGCTGCCCGTGCTGAAAAAGGACCTCATCGTGACCGGCGAAGTCCTTGCTGACATCTTCGCCTCGACCACCGGAACCGATAACGACATGATCGTCAAGCTCATCGATCAATATCCCGACAACGATCCCGACCCGAAGATGCGCGGTTACCAGCTCATGACCAATGAAGAGATCTTTCGCGGCCGCTATCTCCAAAGCTTCGAGAAGCCAACGCCGATGCGCGCCGGCTCCATCCACGAGTACCGCTACAGCCTCCACGACGTGGATCACGTCTTCAAGGCGGGACACACCGTGATGGTCGAGATCCAGAGCACATGGTTCCCGCTCTATGACCGCAATCCGCAGACCTTCGTTCCCAACATCATGACCGCCAAGCCCGAGGACTATAAGCCGGCGACCATCACCATCTACTCAGATCCGGATCACGACTCAAATCTGCAGGTCCCCCTGATGAACGCCTGCGACCACATCGAGTGCTTCTGAATCTATTGTCGTAGCAGGGCAATTTTCCGTCGGCGCCTAAATTCTGGGTGCCCCAGGTCTCGCATTTGAGACCTGGGATCGATCGACATCCAGACATTGCGGTTTCGCGGTAGAATAATCAGAGCGCAATGACCCTCCATCAGCCCATTCCGGCCCTCCTCTAGCGGCGCCCGCCGCCTACACTGTTCTGCGCCCTTTTCCCGTCCAAAATCACTACTCCAAAACACAAAAGCCCGGAGGGCGGAATGCTAGATCGTCTCGAACAAATGGAGCAACGCTACAACGACCTGCAGGCGCAGTTTTCGCTGCCGGAAGTGTTGAACGACCACGAAAAATATCAGAAGACCGCCAAATCGCTTCGCGAGATCGAAGAGCCGGTCGAAAAATATCGCGAACTGAAGCAAGTTCAGCAAGGCCTCGTAGAAGCCCGCACCATGCTTGCAGAAACTGACCCCGACCTGCGAGCCATGGCCGAGGAAGAAATCGCAGCACTCGAGCCCCGAGCCGCGGCCATTGAAGAAGAAATCAAGATCCTGCTGATTCCCAAAGATCCCAACGACGAAAAAAACGTGATCCTCGAAATCCGCGCGGGCACCGGCGGCGACGAGGCCTCGCTCTTTGCCGCCGAAGTCTTCCGCATGTACACGCGCTTCGCCGAGCAACACCGCTGGAAAGTCGAAGTGATGTCGCTGTCCGAGTCCGGCGTAGGCGGATACAAGGAAGTAATCGCCATCATTGAAGGAAAGCGCGTCTACTCGCAACTCAAGTGGGAGAGCGGCGTCCATCGCGTTCAGCGCGTGCCCGCAACCGAGACGCAAGGCCGCGTGCACACCTCCGCCATCACGGTCGCCGTCCTGCCTGAAGCCGAAGATGTGGACATCAAGATCGAAGCCAAGGACATTCGCATCGACACCTTCTGCTCCTCCGGTCCCGGTGGTCAGTCGGTGAACACGACCTACTCCGCAGTTCGCATCACCCACATCCCCACCAACACCGTCGTCAGTTGTCAGGACGAAAAGTCGCAGATCAAGAATCGTGAAAAAGGCATGCGCGTGCTGCGTTCCCGCCTCTACGAAATGGAGATGGAGAAACAGAATGCCGAACTTGCCGCCGCCCGCAAATCGCAGGTTGGCTCAGGCGATCGCAGCGAGAAGATTCGCACCTACAACTTCCCGCAGAATCGCCTTACCGACCACCGCATCGGCTTAACCCTGCACCAGCTCGACCTGATCATGGAAGGCCGCCTGCAGCCCATCGTCGATGCGCTCGTCGCGCACTACCAGGCCGAACAGCTCAAAGTCCGACAACGACCAGGCAGCGTGAGCAGAGAGAAAGTGGAAAAGTCGAATTTGTCGAGTTCTGAAGAGCGGTTGCCGCAACGTGGGATGCTTCAGAAGAGCGCCTATGTCGCTGCGAACACCTGAACGGCAAACCGTTTTGTAACAGGGCATGACTTCAGTCATGCCGTTAGCACAGAGGAAAGATCGATGGGCTTTAGCCCCTGTGGGAGCTTCGTTGGGAAACGATACTGGCCTCGGGTACGACCTCACTCTGAGGATCACGCATGATCCTGCGTGATTGGCTCGCCCAGGCCGAAGCACAGCTCAGCGACAGCCCGCATCCCGATCGCGCTCGGCTCGATGCCGAAACACTCCTGCTGCATCTGATCGGCAAAAACAAAGCCTGGCTGATGGCCCATGCGAACGACGATTTCGCCGGATGCACCGCGATCCGCTACGCAAGCCTGCTCGACCGCCGACGCGCCGGCGAGCCCATCCAATACATCATCGGCGAAACGGAATTTTACGGCCTCCCCTTTCGCGTCACACCGGATGTGCTAATTCCCCGCCCCGAAACCGAGCATCTTGTCGAGCAGTGTCTAGCTCTCGCGACGCCTTCGGGTGCCCCATCCTTCCGGCGTTCTTTGCCGGAAGGGTGGGAAAGCACGAGCCCTGCCCCGCCCATACGCATTCTCGATGTCGGCACAGGCTCCGGCGCCATCGCAATCTCTCTCGCACGCAAATTGCCCCAAGCACAGATCACCGCCACCGACATCACCACGTCCGCGCTCACCGTCGCCCAAGAAAACGCAAAGCGCAACGGAGTTGCCATCCGCTTCCTTGAAGGTGATCTCCTCGCACCCGTCGCCGGCGAATCATTCGACATCATCGTCTCCAATCCGCCCTACGTCGCCGACTCCGACCGCGACTCCCTCTCTGTTGAAGTCCGCGACCACGAGCCAGCACTCGCTCTCTTCGCCGGAGACGACGGCCTCAGCATCTATCGCCGCCTCATCCCCGCAGCCTTTGCCGCCCTCGTCCCGGCCGGATTCATCGCACTCGAAATCGGATACGGCCAGCAGCCTGCAATCAACTCACTTCTCATCGAAGCCGGCTTTTCAGACACTCAATTCATCCCCGATTTGCAAAGCATTCCCCGCGTCGCGGTTGCACGGCGCTTGTAAAACGCGTCAGCGATTTCATTGATGGAATCAGCCCGCAAAGAAATTCACGATTGAACTCTGTTTCACGAGAATTCCCGGCGCACCCGTGATTTAAACTCGTCTCCGGAAGGAATCATTCATGCCGCCATCCAAAGGTTATGCAGCTCTCGATACCAAGTCGCCGCTGGCTCCCCACAATTTCAGCCGTCGCGAACCCGGCCCCACTGAAATCGTCATTGAAATCCTCTACTGCGGCGTCTGTCACTCTGACCTGCACATGGCCCGCAACGAGTGGGGCAATGCAATCTATCCCATGGTTCCCGGCCACGAGATCGTTGGCAGTGTCGCTGCTGCGGGCAAATCCGTAACAAAATTCAAGCCGGGCGACATCGCGGCCGTCGGCGTGATCATCGACTCCTGCCGCCACTGCGAACCCTGCAACCGCGGCGAAGAGCATTTCTGCGCCGAGGGCGCCACGCTTACCTACGCGGCCAAAGATCGCGTCGACGGCTCCATCACCATGGGCGGCTACTCGAACAACTACGTCGTCGATGAGCGCTTCGCCCACACCGTCCCCTCCAATCTCGACCTCGCCGCTGTTGCGCCTCTGCTCTGCGCCGGCATCACGACCTATTCCCCGCTGCGCCACTGGAACGCCGGCCCCGGCAAAAAAGTCGGCATCGTCGGTCTAGGCGGCCTCGGCCACATGGGGCTCAAATTCGCCCACTCGTTTGGCGCGCACACCGTGCAGCTCACAACCTCACTCAAGAAGAAGGACGACGCCATCAAACTCGGCGCCGACGAAGTCGTGCTCTCCACCGACGAAGCCGCGATGAAGAAGCACGCCGGCACCTTCGACTTCATTCTCGACACCGCCTCCGCTCCGCACGCACTCGATCCCTACCTTTCCCTGCTCAAGCAGGACGGCACCATCACCCTCGTCGGCCTGCCGGAGAAGCCTCCTTCCATCAATATGTTCTCGCTCATCACCAAGCGCGCTTCCATCGCCGGTTCGATGATTGGCGGCATGCCAGAGACACAGGAGATGCTCGATTACTGCGGCCGCAACAACATCACTGCCGAGGTCGAAGTCATCCCGATCCAGAAGATCAACGAAGCTTTCGAGCGCATGTTGAAGCAGGATGTGAAGTACCGGTTCGTGATCGACATGAGCTCTCTCAAGTAGAACGGCGCAGCCCAGGCACGATGACTAAACAGCCACACAGGAAGCGAATGACCACTCTCAATAAGACCAGGGCCATGCTGACTGACAGTCACTTCGTGATTCCGGTGATCGTCTTCTGCTTTGGCCTGGCGTTGCTCATCGCGCTTCATTGAGAGGATGAGCCGGCACTTCGTCTATGCCTGAGTGCGGGATGGGTCGCGAAATTCGAAATGAAGGGAGCAGCACAAAAAGCATGAGCGCAGCGGCCCGCACCAATCCACCCCCGGTCGTCAAATCGGTGCACGGCATCGGGGTCGCGTGCGGACTGGCGGCAGGTGTGTGGCTGGGCGCGGCCGAGGCGCCCACCAAGCTCGTCAACTCCGGCCTGTCTCCTTACGCCATCTCGCTCTGCATGGTCGCGGGCGTCTTCACCGCGCGCTGGACCGTTCCCACTCTGCTCAAAGGCACGCGCCAGGTTTTTGCCGATCTGGCCGAACACCGCCACCTCATCCCCATCGCGATTCTGGCAGGCATGTTGTGGGCCGTCGCCAACACGCTTACCGTCTTCGCCATTCGCGACGTTGGACTGGCGATTGCCTTTCCCCTCTGGAATACCAACTCCCTTGTCGGCATCCTCTGGGGCCGGCTGCTCTTTGGCGAGTTGAAAGGCGCCAGCCGCAACAATATCGCCAAGGTTGTTCTCGGAGCGCTGGCCATCGTCGCCGCAGCCGTGATGCTCGGCTTCAGCACGATTCACAGCAGCGGCGCGCATGCGACCGCGCCGTCGGCGGCGTTCTCGCCGCGATCGGCGCCAGCCTGCTGTGGGGAACGATGTATATCCCCTATCGCAAGGCCTATATCAGCGGCATGAATCCGCTCTCCTTCATCACCGTTTTCACCATCGGCGAACTGGGAACGATGTTCGCGCTGGTCCTCGCGCTCGATGGCGGAACCAAGGCCGCGGTCTTCCATTCCGGCGAGATCCGCCATCTGCTGTTCTGGCTCTTTCTCGGCGGATTCGTCTGGGTCATCGGCGACCTGTTTCAACAGTTCGCGACAAAGTACCTGGGCATCGGCCGCGGCATTCCGCTTTCCAATACCAACCAGATGTGGGGACTCGCATGGGGGGCGCTGGTCTTCGGCGAACTGGCGCACGCCGATGCAGCCCATCGCCTGCTCGTGGTGGTCGGCTCGCTGGTCATGATCTGCGGCGCCCTCGCCGTCACCACGGCTGTCGCTACCGAAAAGGAGAACGCATCGACGCGCGAATCGCTGGTCCGCGAGTGTGCCCGCTATGACCTCGACTACGATCGCGTCGTCCGAACTTATGCCGGAGAAGCATCGGCCATAACCGCCGGGCGCCGCGCGTGGTGGGACTACGCAATTCTCGCCTGCGCAGTGGGCGTCTTCATCTGGCTCGGCGTCAACGCCCGGGTGCCCGCACTCGCGATGAACTTTGGCTGGGTGGGCGTCCTTGTCGTCATATTGCTGGCCAGCGCTGTTGCGGGTGCGTGGATGCTTTGGAGGAAGACGAAATTCTCATAGCGTTTCTCGTGACTGGCGCGCAGATTTCCCCCGCTAGAATAAGAGCTATGGCGGAGCAAGGTAAGGTCGACCTCGTAGGCGTGGGTCTCAATGCGATCGACACGCTGATCCCTCTCGTGCACTTCCCTGCCCGCGGATCCAAGACCGAATACACCAACGCCACCATCCTGCCCGGCGGCCAGACTGCCACCACCGTCATCGCCTGTCAGACCTGGGGTCTGAACACACGCTACGTTGGCAAGCTCGGCGACGACGAAGCCGGCAATCTGCATCGGCGCGAATTTGCTGACGCCGGGGTCGACGCGCGCCTCATAACCGTCGCGGATGCGGCCAGCCCGCAATCGCTCATCCTCGTGGATGACGGCGGAGAAAGAACCGTACTTTGCCGCCGCGATGAACGCCTCCTGCTCCAGCCCGGCGACCTCGATCGCGCCTGGATCGTGAATGCACGCGCCCTGCACGTTGATGGTTTCGAAACTGCCGCCGCAACCCAGGCCGCGTCGTGGGCCCGCTCCTGCCGGCATTCCCGTTATCGCCGATCTCGACGAAACTTATCCCGGCGTTGAAGACCTGATCGATAACGTCGACTACCTCGTCGTCAGCCGCGATTTCCCAACGCGTCTCACCGGCGAACGCAATCTCGAGCAGGCCCTTCGTGCCGCCCGGAAGCGCTTCGGCTGCGCTCGTCACCGCCGCGACGCTGGGCGACGACGGCGTGCTCGCGTGGGACGGCAAGCGTTTCTACTCGTGTGCCGCGTATCGCGTCCCCGTTGTCGACACCACCGGCGCCGGCGACATCTTTCATGCCGGATTCATCTATGGGCTTCTTCAGGATTGGCCTCTCGATCGCCAGCTCGACTTTGCCTGCGCTGCTGCCGCGCTGAATTGCACCCGCGCCGGCGCGCGCGGCGGAATCGGCACCATTGCGGCGATCGAGGAGTTGATGGCAGTGACGCCTCGATACGCAGTTGCCCCCGCCGCGGATTGATCCTGGGGCAGACGGCGCAACTTCCCGTTGCTATCGCGGCGCGGCAGTATCAACGCAATTATGGTACTGGACGGTCTAGTTCTATAAGGTTGGACCCATAAATTTCGAGGAGCATGCGTATGAAGAGCCTTTTTGAACCGGCCGCAGTAAACGAAATAACAGGCCGAGTGACGCACCTTGGACCGGACAGCGAACCGCAGTGGGGCAAAATGAATGTCGCGCAGATGCTGGCGCATTGCTCCGCGGCGATTGGGATGGCAGAGGGAAAGGTGACTCCGCCGCGAATCTTGCTTGGCAGGCTGTTGGGGCCCTTAGCCAAGAAATCACTGATCGTGAATGGCGAGCCCATGCGACGAAACGCCATGGCGGAGAAGAGCGTGCTGGTGACGGACGAACGAGATTTCGTGGTGGAGCAAAAACGGCTGCGTGAATCGATTGACCGCTTTGCAACGGGTGGGCCCGGGATATGCACGAAGCATCCGCACTTCTTTTTCGGCCCGCTGACACCAGTGGAATGGGCTGTGTTGATGTATCAGCACCTCGACCACCATCTGCGGCAGTTCGGAGTCTAGTGCCGGCGACAGCCACCGAGGGCCTCATCGACAGGTCTCAGTCGGAGTGGCACCCGCAACTCCGCGCCAGCAACTCCGCAAAATGCAGCGCCTGCTTGTGGCCCAGCTGCTGGATCTGTTCGCGGCAACTGAAGCCATCGGCCAGCAGCACCGTCGTAGGCCCGGCCGCTTCGACGGCAGGCATCAGCCCATCGTTTGCAATCGTCTTCGACACGGCAAACTTCTCCGCCTCAAAGCCGAATGGCCCCGCCATGCCGCAGCATCCCGCCTTGATCTGTTCCACATTCGCTCCCGCGCGCCGCAGCAGTTCAATCTCGCTCGCCGGTCCGCCGAATACCGCCTTGTGATGGCAATGCCCATGCACCAGGACGTGCGCGCCCTCAAGGCGGCTCGGCACCCAGTCCGGAGCATTCGCAGCGAGCCAGTCCGCCAGCAGCCAGACCTGTTTGCTCAAACCGCTGTGCACGTTCGTCCTTCGGAAAAAACTCGAGCAGCTCGTCCTTGAAGACGCTCGCACAACTCGGCTCGAGAAAAATAAACGGCATACCCGCATCGATCTGCGGAGCCATCCGTTCCAGCACATCTCCGAGATACGCGCGCGCATGGTCGAGAAAGCCAAAATCATAAAGCGGCCTTCCGCAACAAATATGGCCCTCCGGGCTCTCGACCTCGAACCCCGCCGTGGCGAGCACGGTTTCCGCCGCAACCAGCGTCTGCGGATGGTAGTAGTTGTTCCACGTATCCGGCCACAGCACCACAGACGGCCCAGAAGAATGCGCGTCGCGCTGTCCCTCCGTTCAATTCGTTCGCATTCCGCATCCCTTGATAGCTGCGCTTCGCAAGTCTCGGCAGCACGCGCTCCTGCGCCACGCCCGCGATCCGCTTGATCATTGGGCTGGTAAGCGCTCCCGTGAGAATGGCATTCGTAATTCCCGGCGCAATCGACCCGAACCGCGCCAGTTTGTCCGCAAACCCGAAGACGTAATGCCGCAACGGATGCATCCGTCCCTTGTAGTGTTGCGCCAGGAACTCCGCCTTGTACGCCGCCATATCCACCTGCACCGGGCATTCCGTCTTGCACGCCTTGCAGCTCAGGCACAGATCAAGCGCCTCGTGAACCGCCTCGCTTTGAAATCCCTCCGCTTGCAGCGACCCTGCCAGCATCTCCCACAGCAGATGCGCCCGCCCACGCGTCGAGTGTTTCTCATCGCCCGTAGCACGATAGCTCGGACACATCACACCGCTGTCGGTTTTCCGGCAGGCGCCCACTCCGACGCACCGTTCCGTTGCCGTCTCCAGCGATCCCCCATCCCGCGCAAACGCAAAGTGCGGCTTAAATTCCGTCGCGTGCACTTTCATCCGCGCCTTCTTCCTGGCGCGGACCAGCCGAAGGCGACTGGCCCCACCGCAGGTGCCTTGCGTAAGTTCTCGATCGGGTCATAGACACGCACCGCATCGATCAGCTTGCCCGGGTTCATGCGATTGTCCGGATCCCACAGCGCTTTGAACTCACGAAACGCCTGCATCAGCTCCGGCCCGAACATCTTCGGCAGCAGCGCCGCGCGCGCCTGCCCGTCACCGTGCTCGCCGCTCAGCGATCCGCCAAAATCCAACACCACATCCGTCGCGCGATCGAGGAATTCGCGGAACTTGCGCAGCCCCTCCTCGCTGCGGAAGTCGAAGTTGATGCGCATGTGCACGCATCCCTGCCCGTAGTGCCCATACAGCGGGCTCGAGTAGCCATACTCCGCCATCAGCTTCGAGATGCCGCGCAGATAATCTCCCAATTTTTCAGGAGGAACCGCCGCGTCTTCCCAGCCTTCCCACCGATCCGGCTCGCCCGGCACAAACACCACCGCTCCCAGCGCCGACTCGCGCACATACCATACGCTCGCTGCTTCAGCCGGCGTGCAGATATGCGCAACCGGCGGGTTGCGCCAGCTTCGGCAATCGCGCGCCAGCGCCTCAGCCTTCGCCTGCGCTTCCTCCGCGCTCCACGCTCCCATCTCCACCAGCAGAAATCCCACGCCCGGCGGCAATTGATCGAGTTCCTTCAGCGCCAGTCCCTTGCGCCGCATGAACTGGACAAGCAGATGATCGAATCCCTCAAGCCCGATAGGCTTGTGCTCCAGCGCCAGAGGAACGGAATCCGCCGCCACAAACGGATCGTCAAATCCCAGCACCGTCAGCACGCGAAACGGCGGACTCGCCGTAAGATTCAGCGTCGCCGACAAGAACCGTCGCGCACGTCCCTTCGCTACCCACCAGCGCGCGCGCCACGTTGAAGCCGTTCTCCGGCAACAGCTCGTCAAGGTTGTATCCCGAAACACGCCGCGGAATGCGCGGAAACTTCGCCCGCACCAGGTCCGCATACCGATCGCGAATCCGCGTCAGTCCCGCGTAAATCTCGCCCTTCCGCCCGCCCGCACGAACGATACTCTCCAGCTGTTCGGGATTCGTCCGGCCCACCGTCATGCGCGTGCCGTCGTAGAGCACCACATCAAGCGACTCCACGTTGTCCACGGTCTTTCCGCCCAGCAGCCCATGCACTCCGCAGCTGTTGTTGCCAATCATTCCGCCCAGCGTGCAGCGCGAGTGCGTTGCCGGATCGGGCGCATAGGTCAGGTGATGTCTTTCCGCCGCATCGCGCAGCCGGTCGAGAACAATGCCCGGCTGCACAACCGCAATCTTCGCCTCTGGATCGATCGACGTCAGCTCGTTCATGTAGCGCGAGAAGTCAAACACCACGGCGACATTCGTGCCTTGTCCGGAAAGGCTCGTCCCTCCTCCACGCGGCAGCACGGCCGCTCCCAGAGCGCGGCAGGCGTCGAGCGCAGCTTCCACGTCGGCGGTATCGCGCGGCAAAATCACGCCCACCGGCAGTTGGCGATAATTCGAAGCATCGGTTGCATAAAGCGCGCGCGAGCCCGCATCGAAAAGCACGTCGCCGCGAAGGCGAGCTTTCAGCCGCGCTTCAAGTTCGCGATGCGCGGCTGAAGCCTTCGTGATCAAGCCGAGGTTGATTGAGAATCGTGAAAACGTCCACGTGGGAATAGTAGCGCGCAAGGCATATCTCCTCAGAGATTGCCCTTGTTGAATCGCAGCGAGGCGCCGTTTCCTGGGAGAATGCCACTTTGCTTTGAGACATCGGCGCGAAGCCGAAGAAGGACTGCGCTAGCGCGTCGGCCACTCTTGCACCACGATTCCCAAATCGTTCAGCTGCTGAATCGCGGTTTCGACATTGCGCCGGATCTTCGGGCGATCCTTTTCAGCAGCTCCCGGCAACTCCGCTACTGCCACCACGCGCCCGTACTGCCACGCGCCCTGCGGCAGCGCAACCATCGCCTCCGCCAGGTCCTTGGGACGGATCTCGATCTCCTGCCGTCGCGCGGCATCCGGACGCAACATTGTCCCTTTGCCCACATCGCTCGAATTGGCGTCAGCCTGCACAATACGCAATGTAATGGCATCCGGCCCAACCGCAAGAAACGGGTTCGTCCACGCGGAAGGCTCATGCACATCCACGTACAGGCTCTTGGTCGGCAGCGGGATACGACTAAGCGCATCGCGCTGCTGATCCCGGGTGGTGGCTCGCGCTTGCGCGGCAGCTTGCGCCTGATGCTCGGCATTCACCGCGTTCTTGGCTACTCCGACAACGACCTGCTCTTCTTTATGGCAGGCAACCAGCGCGACCGCCAGAAGCACAGCCATGGCCGCAATTCCGGCAGATTTCGATTGGGGGATCACCCTTCAAGAATATCAGGCACGCGATCCCACTCGGCCAGGTCTCTCACTCGCCCTTCCACACAGGTTTCCGCTTCTCCAGAAAGGCACGGGTTCCCTCCGCTTTGTCCGCGGTGTCGCATAGATGCCCGAATCGATCCGCCTCGCGCAGCAGCGCGAGATCAAGCGCCACATCGAGGCCCTCGTCCACGACTCTCAATGTCTCCGCAATGGCCAGTGGTGCCTGGGCTGCAATCTCACCTGCAAGTAGTTCGGCCCGCTGCATCAACTCGGCCGCAGGCACAACCTCGTCGACCAACCCGAGGCGCAATGCTTCCCGCGCATCGATGACCGCCCCGGTCAGCAGCATCTTGAGCGCCGCCCCACGTCCCACTAAACGTGGCAACCGCTGCGATCCGCCGTAACCGGGAATCACGCCAAGTTTCACTTCCGGTTGCCCGAACTGTGCATCCTCGGCCGCGATCCTCAACGTGCAAGCCAGGGCCAGCTCGCACCCGCCTCCCAGCGCAAATCCCCTCACGCAGGCGATAACCGGCTTGCCGAGGGTTTCAATCTTCCGGAAAACCGCCTGCCCCCGAAGCGAAAATGCCTTCCCCTCACCGGCATCGACAGCCGCCAGTTCGCGGATGTCCGCACCCGCGGCAAAGGCGCGCTCTCCCGCCCCGGTCACCAGCACCACTCGTACCTCGCCATCCGACGCCAGTTCATCGAATGCGGAATCCAATTCGGCAAACGTCGCGGCATTCAGAGCGTTCAGCACCTTGGGCCGGTCGAGCGTGACCGTTGCCAGCCACCCGCGCTTCTCCAGGTGAATGTTCTCGTAGTTCATGCGAAAACGAGAGTAGCAGAAACGGCTGCCAACGCACCCGTTGGACAAAAGAAAAGGGCGGCGCCGATATCGGCCCCGCCCTCAAATCTTTATGCCAGAAATGTACAAGCTAATTTCAGGAGGCAGTCTTAGAGTAGCGAGATCGCGGTTTGGCGTCTTGAGTCATTCGGACGACCCAAGCCTCC
Source organism: uncultured Acidobacteriaceae bacterium (assembly GCA_963769345.1). Taxonomy (GTDB): domain Bacteria; phylum Acidobacteriota; class Terriglobia; order Terriglobales; family Acidobacteriaceae; genus Telmatobacter. The sequence continues at coordinate 1,335,000 of CAVYLL010000008.1, read as the reverse complement.
ACCATTAGGTGGAGATATTTCCCGAACTAGCACTGTGAATTAAAAGGACTTCTGCGAATTCTGACCCCGCTGGCCTCATAATCGGAGTAATGCCCCAGCAGTGTTGCATCCGTGGTCCGGTTCTGGATTAATCTCTCTTGCTGCCTGTCTCTCCCAATCCGACTACTCCAAGTCCGGCATGCCCCCGCACTCTCTCCGCTTCTGGCCAGACGGGAAGGACCGCACGCTCCGCGGCATGTCTGCTTGCCTGCGTTTTCGGCTTTGTATTCTCAGCCGCGGCACTGGAGCCGACGACACCGCTCTCCAGCTACGGACGCCAATCCTGGGTGATGGAGAATGGCCTCCCGCAAAATACCGTCCAGGCGATCGCACAGACGCGCGATGGATTCATCTGGCTCGGCACTGAGGTCGGCCTGGTTCGCTTCGACGGCAACAATTTTGTGCTCTTCGATCAGAACTCAAAACCAGCTTTGCCCGGGAACGACGTCAGTTGCCTCCTTGCCGCGAGCGACGGTGCCCTCTGGATCGGCACCAGCGAAGGATTGGCGCGGCTGCAGAATGGTTCCTAGAGACGTTCACCGTCACAAATGGACTTCCCTCCAATGACATCCGTGCTCTGGTGCAGGCCGACAACCAGGTCCTTTTCGCATGGACCTCAGGTGGAATGGCTCGGCTGGAGAACGATCATTTCGTTGACGCCACTGCCTCCACCCGCTTGTCAGCTGACGCCATAACAAGGGTTACTTCCGATGTTGACGGAACAGTCTGGGTTGGAACTCAAGACAGTGTTTCGCTGTACCGCAATGGTCATTGGACATTGCCAGAACCGCAGAGCCACATGTTTCCGTGGAGTCCCGCAACTAGCATTCAATTCGTCGCCAAACTTGCTTCCGCCGACAAGACGACGGTAGCAGTGCTCCACGGAGACAAGATTCACGGCGACAATGTTCTGGATCGATTCACCACCGGCAAAGACCTTCCTGGCACGCGCATCCAGACCGCTTCGCTGACCACGAAGGCGCTTTTGGATCGGCACCAACGGCGGTCTCGTCCGCTACTCCTCAGGCAAGATCGACCGTTTCCCTGTAACCGACCCGCTCGCAACAGCCTCGGTCCTCTCCATCCTGGAGGACCGCGAAGGCAACATCTGGATAGGCACTGAAACCGGCGGTCTCCACATCCTGCGCGACGAGCGTTTCCGCACCTTCGGCACACGGGACGGCCTCTCCTCCGACGCAGCCACGACAGTCGTCGAAGACAGTGCTGGCACCCTGTGGGTTGGCACGAGCGGCAACGGGCTCGACGCCATCTCCCGCAACGGCAGTTCCTTCAGCAAGGTGAAGAACCTGACGGTTCGCGATGGGCTTTCGAGCAACGTAATTCTTTCGCTCGCCGCCGCGCCGAACGGCGACCTCTGGGTCGGCACCCCCGACGGATTGAGCCGCGTTCGCAACGGAGCCGTCGGCTCCTTCACATCGGCAGATGGGTTGCCCGATGACTTCATCCGCTCTCTCCTCGTCGATGCGGATGGCTCGCTGTGGATCGGCACCCGGCGCGGACTTGCACATTGGAATTCAGGCGCACCCGGAATGCACATGGACATCTTCACCCAGGCGACCGGCCTCGGCAGCGACCTGGTGGGCGCCATGGCCCGCGACACAAAAGGCAACCTCTGGGTTGCAACATTGGCAGGGCTTTCACGGCTTCAAGGCGGACCCAAACCGTCGATCTCCAACTTCACCTCGGCGGATGGCCTGTCCAGCAACGTCATCACCGCTCTGCTGCCGCGCCGCGACGGAACCCTGCTGATCGGCACCCAAGATCAGGGATGGAATCTGTGGAACGGGCAGCACTTTTCGCCGGTGGCTCGCACAGGCATCAACCGCACAACCATTCATGCAATTTTGGATGACGATCTCGGCCATCTGTGGTTCGCAACCGCGAACGGCATCGCGCGCTGCGACTGCGATATGGCCGGCGGCTGCTCCCACTGGATGGAATTCGGCCCAGCCGACGGCTTGCGCGGACGTGAGATGGCAACCAACAGCCATCCTTCGGCATGGCGTTCTCGCGATGGATGGCTCTGGTTTGCAACTCCCAAAGGGCTGGTTGCCGCCGATCCCGCCCACTTCCCTGTCAATACAGTGCCGCCCCCTGTAGCTCTGGTGCGCTTTGCAGCCGACGATGTCGACCAGCCATTGAATGGAGCGGAGCCCTTGAAGGTTCAGGCTGGACATAATCACTTCCAGTTCGACTACGCCGGACTCAGTTATACCGCCCCGCAGAAAGTCCGCTATCGCTACATGCTCGAAGGCTTCGATCATCAATGGACCGAAGCCGGCGCGAGGCGTTCCGCCTACTACACCAATATTCCGCCAGGCCATTACACGTTCAGCGTTCAGGCGGCCAACAACGATGGTTTCTGGAACGACGAGGGCGCTGCGCTCGCATTCACGCTGCGTCCCCACTTCTATCAAACCCTCTGGTTCTACCTGCTTCTCCTCGCCTTCGCAGCGTCGCTGGTTTTCCTCGCCTTCCGTCTCCGCCTCATCCGCGCCCAGCGCGAATTCAATGCCGTCCTCGCCGAACGCAACCGCATCGCCCGCGAAGTCCACGACACCCTCGCCCAGGGTTACGTCGGCGTCTCCGTCCAGCTCGAAGTCCTCTCCGAACTCCTCCGCAACAACAAAACCGATGCTGCCGTGCGCCATCTCGACACCGCGCGCCAGCATGTGCGCGAAGGCCTGGCCGAAGCTCGCCAGTCCATATGGGCTCTGCGCTCGCAAGACACCGGCGAAAACACGCTCCCCGTCAAGCTGCGCCGCGCAACGGAACAAGCCAATGGAAACGGCATCGAAGCCTCCTTCAGCCTGTTCGGTGCCTACCGTCCAATGACGCCGGATATGGAACGGGAATTCCTGCGCGTGGGACAGGAAGCCATCCATAATGTGAAGAAGCACGCCGGAGCCAGCCATCTCATCGTCCAACTTGAATATGGACCGGCCGAAATTGCCCTCGTAGTCCGCGATGATGGAAGCGGCTTCAAGATAAACGAAGGAGTTGACTCGCCTCCCGGCCACTATGGGCTTACCGGAATGCGCGAGCGGGCAGACGCGATTGGCGGCACGCTCGAAATAACAAGCGAACTTGGATTCGGCACAACCGTGCGCCTGCAAGTGATGACGCCCAAAGAAGCACGCGAAAGATCGGGGGAGTAAATGGCGGCACAGGAAAACATTCGCATCCTCGTCGTGGAAGACCACCACGTGGTGCGGTCGGGCCTGGTGGCCCTTCTTAATGTTGTGGAAGGAATCGAAGTGGTCGGCGAAGCTGCCGATGGAGTCGAGGCCATCGCGCAGTTCAGGAAATACCAGCCGCACGTCACCCTGATCGATCTGCGCATGCCGCGTCTTTCCGGCGTCGAAGTCATCCAGCGCATCCGCATGGAGACGCCGCAGGCTCGCTTCATCGTGCTCACCACCTACGACGGCGATGAGGACATCTTCCGCGCACTCCAGGCCGGCGCTCGCGCATATCTCCTGAAAGGCATGACCACCGATGACCTTGTCTCCACCATTCGCGCCGTGCACTCGGGCAGATCGCACATTCCTCCGGCAATAGCGCAGCGCCTCGCAGAGCGCGTCGGTACCGAAGAACTGACTCCCCGCGAATTCGATGTACTCGAGCAGATCGTGCACGGATGCAGCAACAAGGAGATCGCCACCGCGCTCGATATCTCCGAGGCCACCGTAAAGACACACATCAACAGCCTGCTCGGAAAGCTAGGCGTAACCGATCGAACCCAGGCAGCAACCGCCGCCATCCAGCGCGGCATCGTCACATTGGAGTCTCTGCGAAAGCCGAAGCCATGAATTGGGTGACCATGAAACGAATTATCCTTCTTGCACTTTTGATTACATTGACCGGAGCCATCGCAAACGCACAGAAGCCCGCCTGGCGCCAGGCCTCCGACACCGAGCTAGCCTCACTGCTGCCTGCCCGCGCTCCCGTCATCAAGGAACACATTGAAACCGAGATGCGCACCGCCAGCGGCATCGTCGATGCTCACGGACACTACATCGCCGGCGTGGTGCTCATCACCGCCGGATATAGCGCAGAGGGCAAGTACTCTCACTTCCTCGTCGTGCAGTCGCCCATCAAAGTCGGCGGCGTCGATCTCAAACCCGGCGAGTACGTCCTCGGATACACGCATGCCGGCGATGAGCTCAACGTGCACTTCAATGAGGCCGCTACCGGCGCGCTGGTTGGAACAGCGGATGCGCACCTGATGACCGCGATCAAAGGCGTCACCAACCTCCACATCTGGCCGCCCGCCACCAGGGCAGTCATTCAGATCGGCCGCTTCGGCATCCCCTACGAACTAACCGAAAAATAGCCCGATCATTTTGTGAACCGCGTCCTACGCGCTGCGCACCCGCGCGAATTGGGTGCCCCATCCAAGCTCTGCTTGGGTGGGACAGCACGATCCCAATCGAGCCACCTCGATCCGCGGTTGCTTCTTTGCCCACTCGAAACCGACTCATCACAATGCCCGTTTCTGACACGCCGAGCATCCATGGTTCCTTAGTCCTTAAGTCCCTAGTCCCTAGTCCCCAGTCCCTAGTCCCTAGTCCCTAGTGCCCTGTTCCCTATTCCCTGTTCTAAGGTATTCTCGTCTACACGCCCAAACAGGAGACCTTATGACCTGGTATCTTCTCGCCTGGCAAAGAGCAACCGATTTCAGTGGCAGGTCGCGACGCACCGAATATTGGATGCTTCAGTTGTTCAACGTTCTGGCCGCTCTCGCCTTGGGTCTGCTGGCTTTCGGGTGCGGAGCGCTTGTTAGCGAAAAGGACGGCATCAATTTCCTCGGCCATGTCCATGGGAATGTTCGGCGTTGTCAGCTTCATTCCGGCGCTGTCGATTACCGTCCGCCGGTTGCACGACATCGGCAAAAGCGGCTGGTGGTATTTCATCGCATTCGTTCCCCTGATCGGCGGCCTGGTGCTGCTGGTATTCACGGTGCTCGACAGCGACCCCGACAGAAATGAATACGGTCCGAATCCGAAAGTCCCGGGCCACGCCACCGTCATCATCTGATCCTCCGCCCAAGTTTTGTGTCAGGGCACGACTCGGTGCACCTCTAGGTCGACCGGCCCTTCTGCCGCAAATATCGTCAAGAGAGCGCGGTTCCCCAGCCATGAGCGGTTTCATCGCGAATGGGTGGGAAAGCACGAACCGTTTGGGACTCCGCACATGATTCATCATCTGCGGTACGAGAGGGATTATCTCTGCGCAGTCAGCAATGGCTTTTGCCCCGACGCAGCCTGCGGATTCACCTGCGCATTCAGGAAGTCGGCGAGGTCGTTCACATCCTGCTCCGTCCCCACCATCGGCGGCATGAACTTGCGATACGGCGAGTCGGCCTTGTTCTCATGCAGCATCATGATGAAGTTGTGAATGTTGGCGCGATCGCGCCCTTCCAGCAGATGCGCCAGCGGACGATATCCCTGCAGTGTGTGGCACGATCCACACTCTCCGCGGAAGATGGCCTCGCCCCGCGAATAGCTCGACGCGTTCCCATTACCCGACCCGTTCCACACCCAGTTCGATTCGACGAGATAGCCCTGCGCGTTGATCTTGCTCACGTACGGCACCCGCACGCCATTTGAGTACATCCAGCGTCCGACTACAAAGGGCTTGCGCAGCATCTCGCGCGAGTACTCGCCAGCACCCGTAGCCATCAGCGCAAGAACAAGAACCGCCATCGCGTGCGAAAGATTAAATTCCTTCGGATTGCGATAAGCAAGAAAGTAAGCAACAAAGATGATCGTCGCGGATGTCAGATGATGATCAGCGCCATGCGCGTCACAGTCGAGAAGGTGCCCGAGTTGATCGTATCGATGCCCAGCGTGAGTAGCGCGCGCTGCGAGGCCGGAACCATCGCGTAGTACCAGATCATCAGGAAGGGCATCGCAACGAATGACGGCACCAGCCACTTCACGCTCCACTTCACCATGCTGGTCTTGAGCTCAGGCTGCTTGTCGCCGTCAATACGGCTCGACGTGATCAGTGCCCAGATGCCCGCCAGCGATGCGCAAACACAAGTGCGCAGCAAAAGGCTAGGCCAATAGGTCGGATTGAAGAAGGCATGCCAGAATTTGCTGGCTTCGTGCCCCGTTCCGGCGACTCCAATCCATGTGTCGCCCGGCGTCAGCATAAACGACAGAATGCCGTTGATGATAATCAGCGTCGCAACTGAAGATCCGGCATAAACCCAGCCTACCTTCAGATGAAGTTTCTCTGGGATGCGATTCCACGTGTAATAGTAAACCGCAATCGTGGTCAGCTCGACCATGAAGAAGACCCACTCCATCGCCCAGCCAAATACGAAGTTATGAATCAGCGTGCTGGTCGCTTCAGGATGCGTGAGTCCAATCGCAAACCAGATACCAACGCCCGACACGGTGCCAAACACGGCCGTGAGAACCAGAAAGAATTTCGAGTGACTCGCAAGCTGCTTCAACCAGTCAGCGCGATTCTGCGGATCGGTCATGAGCATCGCCTTGCGCTCTGCAAGCGGCAGATAAAATCCGCCGCCTACTGCAAACTGCGAAATCATGACATGGAAGATCGCGATCAAACCGATCACCCACCCAGATCCCAGTGCGGAATGTCCCAAAACGGATAGTTCATGCTTAGCTCCAGAGTGCACAGTGGGCGGTGGACAGTGAGCAGTAGTAGCTCCGGTTCATGCCCTGAGCTTTCCTAAAATTGTGAAGATCATCTTTCCGATCTCGTGTGCGAGATCTTCGGCTTGATCAATTCGCCCAGGATCTCCGAACCCGAGCCTTCGGGAAATATCCAGCTGTGTTTGCAATTCGCAATTCGATCCTCGGGCGATACCGAGGAATTGCTTGAATTCCCTCGTATTGAGCCTGCCTTGTCCTTCAGCTATGTTGCTGGGAATGGAGACCGCGCACCGTCTCAACTGGCTCGTGAGCCCATAAATTTCTTCGCGCGGGAAACTCTCAGTGAGTTTGTAAATAAGGACAGTCAGATCCATCGACCTTTGCCAGACCTGCAAGTCTCGCGGAATGACCGCACTCTCGGACTCGATATCGTTTCACTCAACGTCTGTTCACCGCTCACTGTCGACTGTTCACTGTTCACTGCTCACTGTCCGCTGTCCACTGTCCACTGTCCACTGCCCTACCGAACCGTCCAATACCCAATCGCCGTCGTAGCCAGAAGCGCAAACACCGCGATCAGGCCGAAATAATGTGCTGCGCGTCCGCGTTTTCCAGAGTCGCGGGTTGAGTCGTAAAACGGAATCATTACCCACAGCGCGATGCCAACCGTGAACAGCAGAATGCCCGCAATCTCACCGGGCTCACCCTGCAGCCACTTGACCATGCCCAGCAGCTTCAACATCTCGAAGGGACTCATGAAGTACCACTCGGGATGAATGCCCATCGGCGCTGGCGCAAGCGAATCAAACTGCTTGCCAAGCTGCCACGGAAAGACCGAAGCCAGCAGCGCCAGAACATTTAGCGAGATAAGCCACATCGCCAGGTCCTTGCGCAGGAAGTTCGGCATGAACGGCATCGTCTTGCGCTCGCTCACCGGCTTCTGCTCTTCGCTCGGCGGCGCTGCATTGCCATGCTTCTGCACCAGCCAAAGGTGAAAGCCGAGAAGCGGCAGGAACAATGCCGGCAACACCACCACATGCAATGCGAAGAATCGCTGCACGGTAAACTCGCTAACGTCCGGTCCGCCGCGCAACATGTTAGCGATGGCCGGCCCAATGAATGGAATTGCCGCCGGAATCTCAAGCCCAACCTTGGTCGCGAAATAACTCAGCTCGTCCATCGGCAACAGATATCCCGAGAAGCCGAAAACCGATGCTATTCCCAGAAGCGCCATTCCGCTTAGCCAGCCAAACTCGCGCGGCTCGCGATAGGCCTTCATAAAGTAGACCGAGAACATGTGCACGAGAATCGAGAACATCATCAAGTTTGCCGACCACGCATGGGCCGAACGGATCAGCCATCCGAAGTGCATCACATACGTGATCTGCCGGACAGACTCGAACGATTCGGCACCCGGCCTGTAGTACACCAGCAGCAGAACGCCGGTGAAGCACTGCACCAGAAAAAGAAAGAGCGAAATTCCGCCCCAGTAATACCAGAACGATTGGGCGTGGACTGGAACGGTCTTCTTGCGCGCAAAAACAGCGAGCTCCGAAAGCCCGAGGCGTTCATCAACCCAGTCATAGATAAAAGCGGTCTTTGTCGTCATGCCTGATGTCCTTATGCGTTCTGTGCGCGAGCGGTTACGCGCGCGACACTTCAACGGAATTCTCACCGACAACCACATTGAATTTCTTCAGCGGCTTCGGTGGAGGCCCGCTCACATTCGCGCCGGTATATGCGTTGTAAACGCCGCCGTGGCATGCGCAGTGAATGCGGTCAGCCTGCGACTCATACTGCACCGTACAGCCAAGATGCGTGCACACCGCTGATAGCGATGCCCATGCTCCATCCGCATGATGAATCAACATCGCCGGCGATGTGCCGAACTTGAACATCAGCACCGACCCCGCGGGCAACTTCTGCGCATCCTTCAGCGATACTTCCTTCACCGCCGTCGCGCTCGATGCCATTTCCTCAGGGGATGCAAGGTATCGATAAATGGGATAGCCAAGTGCAGCCGTGTAGCAAAGTCCTGCGGCTCCAGCCGTTACAAGAAACGCACGGCGCGTAGATTTCTCGGCCTCTTGCCCCCGGCAAGCGGCGGGTACCCCTTGGGTGGCTTGCTCGGGTGATCTTCCGCAGGCTTGACTGCCGGCCTTTCGAGAACAATATGCGAGCTCATAGCACCGCCCCTTCCATCGGCTTTTGTGCACGTGCCACCACCGAGATCAACCACCCGACCACACCCAATCCGCCAACAAACAGCACCAGGAACAGGATCACCACTCCCCAGTTGGTCACCACCGTTCGATTCCAAACATCAAATCCCTTCGTTAAAAGCGAGACATCTCGCACGGCATCGAGGATAAATGACCAGCGTGAGTTCAATGAGCAATGCCAGAGTTGCGGCAGTCCATCCAAGCCAGTTCGCCGTAACGCGCCCGAAGCCTGCAAACACCGCCGCCAGAACCGCAACCACAACCAGTGCCAGCCAGCCATAGCCTGCAAAGCTTGCGAAGTGATATAGCGGATGCGTCGATAACCCTGCCTTCACCGCATCCGGCTGTACGCGAGCCGCCCAGATACCGGCGATCAGATACAGAAGTCCAAATGCGGCAGCCAGCTTTCCTCCAAGACCTGCTACAAAGCGCCTCTCATCCGCCGTGAACGTGCTCCGTCCAGCGAGATAAATCAGCCACAATCCGCCGATAAAAAATCCGCCCGTCATCATCAGCAGCCAGCGCGGAGTCAAGTGTCGGATCGCCAGGAGGCAAATAGACACCCAGTGCAGAAGCTGAGTACATGTCGCGCCACACTTCTGGTCGCAGCATCAGCGTCATGTTGGTCGAGAGCATGCGCGCGATATAGCCGGCAAAGCAGCCACGCTGAAAGCCCAATCCACCACGCCGACTTCCCCGCCTCCAGCCGTGCCGTGAACTGATACAGCAGCCAGTAGGTCAGCGTAAGCACCGCAATGATCGAAATCCAATACACGCCGATCAGCACGCTCGATGTATAAAGCGCACGCCCGTAGAGCACCTGCGCAAACAAGAGCGGCGGCACTCCAAGGTTAATCACGTACGTCATCACCACGGTTAACCGCTTCGCCAAAGCGCGCGCAGTGACCGAGGCATGCGGCGAATTACGAAACAGACTCAGCAACACCGCGATCAGCAGCCCGCCCAGCAACATCTCCACCGCGACAAAGTGCAACGCCAGCGTCACGATATGCAGCAGCTTGATCAGCCATATCGGGGCCGGCAACGGAATGGGATCTACAACAGGAAACGATTGCATGAGGCTCTTAAGAAACCCCTTTCACGGTTGGAGCACGGTATGCGACAAGGAGAAAACCCGGCCTCAAAGCACATGGAGAACAGATACCGCCACCGGCACGCGAAACATTTTGGACTGTTTTTCTCCAATTGATTTGAAGAGACAGAATTATCCGAGGGGCTTCCATGGTCTGTGACGGCGGATACATTCGTCGGTGACTCTCTCGGCTACTCTGCTCTCAACTTCCTTCGAATTGGACCCTCGCGGTCCGGATAGCCGGTTCGCAAACGAAAGCGCGCATGAAACAATTCCTAGAACGACCCGTCGACCGAAAGGTGCAACTCGTCGATGCAGTTGACCCGCGCAGCCGACTATGCCGTGCGCGTCATGGTTCACCTGGCAACGTTGCCCCCTGAGAAGCGAACCTTCCTGCCCGACCTGGCCATGGCCACCGCGGCGCCAGAGAGTTTTCTCTCCAAGGTGATGCAGGCTCTCGCGCGCGCAGAGCTGGTCACATCGAGGCGCGGAAAGGCCGGCGGTTTCGCCATACTGCCCCGCGGCCGCGAAGCCACCATGCGCGAGGTGATCGAAGCCGTCGACGGTCCCATCTGCCTCAACGTCTGCCTTAATGGCGGCAAGGATTGCGAGCGCAAATCCTGGTGCCCAGCGCACCCTGTATGGGCCCGTGCCCAGCGCGCCATGATTGACGTGCTCATGAGCGTAACGGTCTCTGCGATGGCATCGAATACCCTACCCGCCCGCAGCCAGACAGAACATCCATCCTGAACGATCTGCAGAACCCGATCTGAAGTTTCACGGCATCCGCGACAATTTCATGCATCCCCCCGATAGCCGGCCCTTTGTGGCGCCGTTTTCCGCATCCAACCGTTTGAGGTGCAAGAAATGCGTGGACGAATTGCTGCGGTGCTCGTGCTCACCGGGCTCATCGCATGGGAACAGGTTGCAAAAAAGAAATCGACACGGCCGAGTTCAAATCCGCCATCAACAACTCGTTCGCCGGTCGCCACGAATGCATATGGCCTGAGCCAATCAAACTGCCCGCCGAGGCCGACACCTCCAAAGACGAGAAGACCCGCGACTACGACGCCCTCACTGATGCCGGCCTGCTCGTCCGCGGAAACGCGGAAAAGAAGCGCTTTCTCGTCGGCTCCAAACAGGTCAATAACTACGACCTCTCCGACAAGGGACACAGCGCCTGGACTCCCGATCCCAACCAGCCCGGATACGGCAACTTCTGCTTCGGCCACTTCAACGTCACCGCCATCGACAGCGCCGTCCCCAACGACCCCTCCAACCCCACGCAATACACCGTCAATTACCGCTACGAGGTTGAAGGCATCCCTGCGTGGGCCAGCACCCCCGAATCAATGAGGACCTTCCCCAAGATCGCGGCTGACACGTCCATCCAGGCTGCCACCGCCACCCTGATCAAAGGCACCAACGGAGGCTGGGCAGTCGCACCTCCTTCGCAATCCGCGCAATAGCCAATCGCAGATGAGCCGGGCATCACCGGCGAATCAGTCTCTCCTCCCTTCGGTTGAGAGACTGATTCACGCGCCGCCCCGTATACTTTCCCCATGTTTCCGGTGAAGCGCGTATTAGCTATCTCGACACTCGTGGCTGCGAGTCTGTCGGCAACGTTGTGTGCACAATCAGCGACGACAACCGCATCACCGTCAGCACAGCAAAAACCAGCCGAAACGGCGCCGGACACCAGTTCGCCGCACCAGATTCAACTCGACAATCAGCACCGCGCCATCACCGCCGGCGGCTTCGTCAAGACCGGCCCCATCGTCTTCGAGGACATCGCCGAAAAAGCCGGCCTCACCAACTGGACCCACAACATGGGCACTCCGGCCAAGCACTACATCATCGAAACCAACGGCTCCGGCGTCGGCCTCATCGACTACGACAACGACGGCTGGCTCGACATCTACCTCGTCAACGGCTCCACCTTCGACGCGCTCGGCCGGCAAAGACACCCGCTCCGCACGCCGCGCTCTTCCACAACAATCACGACGGCACCTTCACCGACGTCGCCGCCAAAGCCGGCGTCACCAACGACCGCTGGGGCTTCGGCGTAGCCATCGCCGACTACGACAACGACGGCTGGCCCGACATCTACGTCTCCAACTTCGGCAAGAACCGCCTCTACCACAACAACCACGACGGCACCTTCACCGACGTCGCCGAAAAAGCCGGCGTCACGCTCGGCAACTGGTCCACCGGCGCCACCTGGGGCGACTACGACGGCGACGGCCGGCTCGATCTCTTCGTCCCCGGCTACGTCCACTACGACTGGCAATCAAGCCTCCTGCCAGGCGGCGAAGGCGGCCTCCTACAGCTCTTCTGCCAGTTCCGCGGCGAGCCCGTCATGTGCGGCCCGCGCGGCCTCAAAGGCGAGCCCGACCATCTCTTCCACAACAACGGCGACGGCACCTTCACCGACGTCAGCGAGAAAGCCGGCGTCGCCGACAAGCCCGGCTACTACGGCCTGGCGCTCGTCTTCGTCGACATCAACAACGACGGCAAGCCCGACCTCCTCGTCGGCAACGACTCCACGCCCAACTACCTCTACATCAACAAAGGCGACGGCACCTTCGAAGACGCCAGCTACGCCTCCGGCTACGCCCTCAACGAGAACGGCCGCGAGACCGCCTCCATGGGCATCGCCGTCGGCGACTACCAGAACAACGGCCTGCTCGACCTCTTCAACACCACCTTCTCCGACGACTACAAGCCGCTCTACCGCAACGACGGCGACGCCAACTTCACCGACATCAGCTACCAGATCGGGCATCGCCGAAGTCACCGTTCCCTTCCTCGGCTGGGGCGACGCCTTCTTCGACTACGACAACGACGGCTGGAAAGACCTCATCGTCGTCCAACGGCCACGTCTACCCGCAGGTCGACAACATACAACTGGGGAACCAGCTGGGCGCAGCGCCCCCTGCTCTTCCACAACCTGCAGGGCAAGAAGTTCGAACTGTCCCCGCAGTCGAAGGCACCGGCCTCGCCGATCGTCATCGCCGGCCGCGGCATGGCCGTCGGCGATCTCTTCAACGACGGCAAAATCGACGCCGTCATCAACGTACATCGACGGCCACCCAGTGCTGCTGCGCAACGTCAACCCCGACACACACCACTGGATCGAACTCAAGCTCATCGGCGGCCCCAAGAGCCCCCGCGACGCCGTCGGCGCCACGGTCTACCTCACCGCCGAACGGCATGAAGCAGCGCGGAGACGTGATCAGCGGAGGCAGCTACGCTCTCCACCAACGACCCGCGCCCCACTTCGGCCTCGGCGACGCCACCACGATCGACGACGTCGAGATCCACTGGCCCAGCGGCAAAGTCGAGCACGTCACCGTTCCCGGCATCGACCGCATCGTCACCCTCACCGAAGGCAACGGCAAGTAAATCCGCTTGGATTCCACTGCTTCGCAGCGCCCAACATGCTCGGTCCGGCGTCCCCGCTCTGCGTGATCCAAATCTCTAACAAGAGCCCCTTCCAACGGTTCTCCTGTCCCAGTGAGCGCCCCAGATTCGCGCGCTGATCGTGTCAGCGGAGACACACGCTCGTGTTTCTGACACGGAAATTCCGCCCCCTTCATTCCACTACCTTCATTGTTTTCTTTTAGATGCGGATTGGCATTCGTCCTGCAATCTCTCCTGGCGTTGGGAAATGAGATTGGCTGGGGGACGCGATGAACGGAATGAGCAAATGGACGGTAGCGGCGAGCATGGCGGCGGTTCTGGGAGTTCAGGGGATGGGCCAGCAGGCAGCCACCGCCCAGGCGGCTCCAGTTTCGAAGCGAGTGATCCTGGTGAGCCTGGAAGACCGGAAGCTGGCACTGGTGGAAGACGGGCAAGTCAAGAAGGTCTATACCGTCGCGGTGGGCAAGCCGACGACACCGAGCCCGACCGGGACGTACACGATTGCACGGCGCGTCAAGAACCCAACCTATTCGCACGATGGCAAAACCGTTCTGCCTGGACCGGGGAATCCGGTAGGGACCCGGTGGATGGGACTGAGCGTGAAGGGCTACGGAATTCACGGGACCAATGAACCGAGGTCGATCGGCAAGGCATCTTCGCACGGATGCATCCGGATGGCGCGAAAAGATCTGGAGGAGATGTACGAGATGGTCAGCGTCGGCGACACCGTGGAGTTGGTGGGGGAGCGCAACGAAGAGACAGCGCAATTGTTCGGTGGAGAGCAGAAACCGGTGGTCGCAAGTGCGCAGGAACCAGTCGTAACGGCAAGCATTACGCCGGCGGCGACGACCTCAACAATGACCGAAGTGGCCACGGACGGCATGGCGGTTACGGGCAACAACCGGTAAGGAGATCGTGCGATGAGGCTGCTTGCGGATGCGATGGGTGGGTTGGGAGCAGCGCTGTTGCCGGTAGCGGCAGCTCTGCTGTTTGAGGAGTTGACTTTAGGCGGGCTGGTCCGGCTACTGATTGCTCCATGGCCGGGAACCAGAAAACACGGGGCGCCCAAGGGTGGATCGTCACCACGGTGCGGACGGGGAGAGCACAAGCACGAGTTTGGAGGCAGGAAATGATTGCGCTGAAAATAATGCTGATGATTGCGGGAGTGTCGTTGATGGCTGCCGCTGTGGTGTTTCCGCTGTATGGATTGTGGATGCGCGTCCGGTATGCCCGGATCAAGAAGTCCGGCGACGACGGGATGTTCCTGGATTCCGGCAAAGCGGAGCCGGAACCAGATCCGATTGCGTGGCGCGGGCCGTTGGCGATGGCATTGGTGGCCTGCCTGCCGCTCCTGATCGCAACCAGCATGGTAGTAGTGCCAAGTGGAATGGGCGGCGTGCGTATCAGCCAGATCGGGGGAACGGAGCCGGGAACACTTTATCCGGGTCTGCACTTTGTGACGCCGCTGGTGGAGAGCGTGCAGTTGTTCGACCTGCGCGATCATCTCTTCACAGCGGGGACGGCGGACGCGGGCAAGCCCGGACTCAAAAACGAGATGACGGTGCAATCGCGCGAAGGGCTGAACATCGGGCTCGCAGTGACCGTGCGATACCGTCTCGATCCGAACAAGCTGGCGAGCGTGCAGGCACATTTGCCGCAGCCGGCAGACAAGGAACTGGTGCCTCCTGTAGTAGCGAGCGCCTGGCGTCAGCTGGCGCCGTCCTATACCGTGCGCGAAATCTTCTCAAGCAAGCGCGAGGAGGTGCGGAGCTCAGCCTCTGAAATCATTACGAAGAAGTTGGCGGCCGACGGCATCGTGGTGGAAGAGGTAATGCTGGCTGATATCCAGTTGCCGGAACAATACGCGAAAGGACTCGAAGGATTGCTGTTGAAGGAACAGCAAGACGACCAGATGACCGTGGACACCGACATCCAGCAGAAACAGGTGCGGATTGCCGAGTTGGAAGCCGAGGCAGAGGCGAAACAGAAAGAGAAGCGGGCCGAGGGCGACGCACAGTCGAGAGTAATTGAGGCTAAGGGCGAATCGGATGCGATGCAATACACGCTGCCGCTGAAGCAGAAGCAGATTGAGCAGAGCAAGCTCGAAGCTGAAGCCCGCAAGGAAGCGACCATCCAGAATGCGCAAGCCGATGCCGAAGCCAAGGTGATCGACAGCAAGGCTGAACTGCAGCGGCGCAATCTGCTGGCCGATGCGGAAGCAAGTCGCATCAAGCTGATCGCCACGGCCAATGCGGAGCGGATGACGAGCGAAGCAGCGCTTCTGAACAAGTCACCTCTGCTGATCAACAAGATCGTGGCAGAGCGGTTGTCAGACAAGATCCAGGTGGTGATGGTGCCTTCGGATGGGAAGTTCTTCTTCGCAAACGATGTGTTCAAGAACATGGCGAACGCTCCAATGGTAAAGCAGGAGATGGATTCGGCGTCAGAGCCGGATCCGAAGAGCGGACACTGAGCGCAGAGGGGTGGTGCGCAATGAGGAGACGCGGTGGGGCCGCGTCTCCTCGATTACCTGTGGCGCAACGATCGGGAGTGGGACCCGCCAACCGGAAGAGCCGTAAACGATATAATCCGCGCAACGAACACACAGAGAAATGATGAGAGCGATAAGGCTGATCGGTGGAGTAATACTGGGTTTTTGTGGGTTGGCAGGCCTCGCGGCATGCGGCGCGCAGGCTCCGCAAATGGCTGGCCGATGGGAGCATCCAGCGGCGGAACTGGCGGGTCAGATCGCTGACATTCTTGGGCCAGGCCAGGTGCAGCTGAGCATTCGAAATCTCTCTTCCATTCAGGCAGGCGAGATTCTGCCAATCCGGAAACTGCTGGAGCAGAATTTGAAAGCGCACGGCGTGCTTGCCTCCGGTGCGGACAGTGCCAATGCGGTTCGCGTAACCCTGAGCGAAAATGAGCGCGAAAGGTTGTGGGTAGCCGAAGTCGTGGAGGGGAGCGAAACCCACGTGGCAATGGTGCACGTGGATGCTTCGAGTGCTCCCGCAATGGTTGCGGATGCGCGGATGGTGTTGCGGAGGGAGAAGATTTCCGGAATCGGCGGCCTTGCGACGGAGAATCCCATCCTGGCGGCCGCCCAGATCAACGGACACTTCGTGGTGATGTTTGCGGATCGAATCGCGATATTCTCAGCGAGCGCCGGAGGCTGGACCGAAGCGAACGCGTTTGTCCTGGAAAAGCGAATGGGGCGCGATCCGCGAGGAGTTTTGCTCGCGAGTGCGGATGGTGGCGGTTTTGCGGTGTATGCTCCGGGAACCGGATGTGCGGGAAGCTATTCTCTCCCCCTGAACGGCGCGACGGAGGACAGCGGTTGGAAAGTGCGCTGTCTTCCGAGCGACGATCCGTGGCCGGTCTACCAGAGCAGCGACGCGAGCGGCGCGCCATCGCTGAAGGCTTTTTACAATCCGGCGCGTAATTTCTTTACAGGCATCGTTACGCCGGGCATCGGTTCGGATCTGCCGCCATTCTACTCGGCAGCGATGATCCCGCGAGCAGCGGGAGGAGCTGCACTGCTGTTCGCCGGAATCGATGGCAAGGTCGGTATGGTCGAGAACGGCGTGATGCACACGGTGACCGGAACAAGGGACTGGGGTAGCGATTTTGCCGTTGTACGCTCGGGATGCGGCGCAGGCACGCAGGTGATTGCGTCAAGTTCGGGCGAGGCGCCAAATGACAGCCTGCGCACGTTCGAGATTCCTGCAGCTGGAGGCCCTCCCGGCCAGTAGTCCGGTGGCGATGGATGGGACGGTAACCGCGCTATGGACGGCGCAGGATGCGAAGAGTGTGTTTGCGGTAGTGCGCAATGCAGCAGGTACATATGAGGTGGACCGTGTTACGGCGCTTTGCAATTAGTGCTCTGCTGACCGCGATGACTCTGACCGCAACGGCCCGCACGCGTCCGCATTATGGCGGCACGCTCCACGTGGAGACCGTGGGCGATGCCTGGGAACGGCCCGATGGTATTGCGCGCAGGCTGGTGTATGACGGCCTGACGCAGATGGATTCGAGCGGCGCGCTGCGACCATCGCTGGCCTTGACGTGGGAGTCGGACAACAATAATCATCGCTGGCAATTTCGATTGCGCCCCGGAGTCCATTTTCACGATGGTTCGCTGCTGACATCAGCTGCTGTGGCGGCTTCCCTCACCGTTTCATGCAGCACAGGTTGTCCGTGGACAGCAGTGAAAGCGGTTGGGCCGCTGGTGGTGTTTACGAGCGATTCGCCGATGCCGAATCTGCCGGCTCTGCTGGCAAGTGATCAGTTCCTGATCGGACTGGTCGCAACGACGGAGGGCAAGACGCCCGTCGGCGCTATTGGCACAGGGCCGTTTCAGGTAACGGGGTTCAATAACGGTGTGCTGGCGCTGACTGCGAATGAAAACTGCTGGGCAGGCAGGCCATTTGCTGATGGAATCGAGATTCGGTTGCATCGAGCGGTTCGCGAGCAGTGGCTGGATCTTACGACCGGGCGCGCCGATGTGGTGGAGGTTCCAGCAGAACAAATTCGACAGGCCCAGCAGCAGAAACTGACCGTATTCGCCTCACCGCCGGTCATGTTGATTGCGTTGCAGGTGAGCGACGCAGGACCGCTGGCCAACGTGAAATTGCGTGCTGCGATTGCCGCTGCCGTGGATCGCAGCGCCCTCTACAATGTGATTTTCCAGAGACAGGGCGAGGTCACGGCAAGCCTGTTGCCGCAAAGGTTGACTGGGTATTCGTTTCTCTTTCCGACTGGTCGTGATTTGAACAAAGCACATGAACTGCGCGGAGGGCTCACGACGGCGCCGCTGACGCTGCGTACAGAAGGGGGTGCCGCCATCCAGTTGGCCGCGCAGAGAATCGCGTTGAATCTCCACGAGGCAGGATTCAACGTGCAGGTGATAAATGGGAACGCACAGCACGCAGACCTGGTGCTGAAGAAGCTTCTGATCGTAGGTTCCGACCCGGCAGCTGCTCTCGAGAGAATTATCTGGGATACCGGAAACCCTGCTGCAGTTACCGAACAGACCGGCGCTGCTCTCTTCAAACGCGAGCAAACCATTGTGGACGCCAGGACAATTGTTCCATTGCTCGCCTTGCCCGAGGCTTATGCGAGTGGACCGCGGGTGCGCGATCTGCGTTTACGCGCCGATGGAACGCCGGATCTGGCCGATGCCTCACTGGAGGACATGCGGTGAGCCTGCGGCAGAAGCTGCTTCTGATGTTTTCATTGGCCGTAGCCGCTGCGGTTGCTGCGGTTGCCTGGACCGTGCTGGTGCGCATCCGCCAGGTGTTTGAAAAACGCGATCAGGAGGAGACGACTCTCTTCGTCAGCCAGTTTCAGCGCGAGTTTCAGCATCGATCGACGGAGGTGGCTTCGGCGGTCGATCGCATCGCGGGACAGGAACGCGTGCGCGGCATGGCGTTTGAGCTGGTGCAATCGAACGATGCCGCCCCTTATCTGAATGAGGCACAGGCGCTGGCACAGGATGCGCAGCTCGATTTTCTTGAGATCGTCGGGCCGGATGGAAACATCGTAAGTTCGGCACAGTGGCCGGCGCGATTTGGCTATGCAGAACCTGCGGCGAGCGAAGTCGAACAAACACCGTTTTTGAAGCGGGAAGAGTTGGCGGATGGCACCTCGGTTTTGGGATTGTTTGCCGTGCGCGCGATCAAAGGCGCTGAACCTGCGGTGAAGCTCGTCGGAGGCAGAAGGCTCGACCAGGGCTTTCTTGCGGATTTGCCGGTTGCGCCCGGGATGCAGGTTGGACTCTACAGCGATTCGGGGTCTGGCGAAGCGGGTGCGGATGCTGGCGGCGCAAGTTCGACGGTGTTTGATGCGAGGCGGCTGGTGAGTGCGGATGGGAATGTGCCGGGAGCGGCACGCTATGCATCGCTGATTGAGCAGGCACGGAAGGGCGGTCAGCAGGCGAGTAGCGTCCTCTACCTGACGTCGCGGCGCGAGGACAGCGTGAGCGCTACGGCAATTCCACTGAAGAACTCCGCCGGCAAGGTGTTGGCGGTCCTGACTGTGGCGATTTCGCGCAGTGGTCTGGTGGCGGAGCAGCAGCAGATTCGTGTGATCGCATACGGTGTCGCGAGCGGCGGGATCCTGCTGGCCATCGTCTTCAGCCTCTGGATCGCGGCGCGCGTTTCCAGGCCGGTGGAGGAACTGGCACGGGCAGCGGAGGAAGTGGCGAGCGGTAGCTGGGATACGCGGGTACCGGTGAGAGGGCGCGATGAGGTTGGGATGCTGGCACGCAGCTTCAATCACATGACGGAGCAGTTGACGAATCAGCGCGAAAGGCTGGTACAGAGCGAGCGTGTTGCTGCATGGCGCGAGCTGGCCCGAAGGCTGGCACACGAATTGAAAAACCCTCTGTTTCCGTTGCAATTGACCGTTGAGAATCTGGTTCGCGCGCGGCAATTACCGGCTGCGGAGTTCGATGAGGTTTTCAATGAGGGCACGCAGACGCTGACCATGGAGATCGGTAATCTGAAAAAGATCATCGGGCGCTTCAGCGACTTCAGCAAGATGCCCAAACCGGAGCTGGAGCGGATCGATGCCAGGGAACTGGTGGCGCGAGTGCGGGCGCTGTATGCAGCAGGAAGCGAGGACGGACCGAAGATCATTGCGGAGACTGATGTTGATGATCGGCCGATGCCATTGATGGTTGATCCGGAACTGCTGCATCGGGCACTTTCAAATCTCGTACTGAACGCAAAAGACGCGATGCCCGAGGGTGGCACGGTGACGATTTCAGCTCATCCGAAGGGTGAGGTGGTTGAACTCCGCGTTGGGGATACAGGACAGGGGCTGACATCGGAGGAGTGCGAGCGGCTGTTCACTCCGTATTACACGACGAAGCAGCACGGGACAGGGTTGGGGTTGGCAATTGTTCAGTCGGTGGTGGCCGACCATGCGGGTACCATAGCGGTAGAGAGCCGCGAGGGACAGGGCGCGACGTTTGTGATTACGCTGCCGAGGGCCGAGCCATGAGCGCAAAGATTCTGATCGTCGACGATGAGGCCAACACCTTGGCGTCGCTTTCACGTGCCTTCCGGCTGGCGGGACATGAGGCGGTGGTGTGTGACAATGCCGCGCGCGCGCTCGAGTTGGCGCAGGAGCAGCCCTTCGATTTGATTCTGAGTGACGTAGTGATGCCGAGACGTGATGGACTGGCATTACTCGAGGACATGAGGAACGCCGGCGTTGTAACGCCGGTGGTGATGATGAGCGGGCAGGCTCACATCGAGATGGCCGTGCGTGCGACTCGGCTCGGTGCTCTCGATTTTCTGGAAAAGCCACTGACGACCGAAAAACTTCTGGTCACGGTTGACAACGCGATGAAGCTGACGCGGCTCGAAGCGGAGAATCGCGATCTTCGGACTCGTGTCGGAAAACACACGGTGGTGTGGACCGGAGAAACAATGCGGCGTGTGATGGCTCAGACCGAGCGCGTCGCAGCCAGCGAATCGCGGGTGTGCATCTACGGCGAAACCGGCACCGGGAAAGAACTGGTGGCGCGAACGTTGCACGAGAAAAGTCACCGGGCAAGCGGGCCGTTTGTGACGCTGAACTGCGCAGCGGTGCCGGCGGAGTTGATTGAGAGCGAATTATTCGGACACGAGAAGGGCTCGTTTACCGGCGCGGCGCAACGTCACACCGGCAAGTTTGAACAGGCGCACCGGGGCACGCTTTTCTTGGACGAGATTGGAGATATGCCGGTTGCAATGCAGGCCAAGCTTCTGCGAGTCCTGGAGGAAGGCGAAATAGAGCGCATCGGCTCCAATAAGCCCACTAAAGTAGATGTGCGCGTCGTGGTAGCGACGCATCGAGACCTCGAGCAGCTTGTAGAGACTGGCGGATTCCGGCGCGACCTGTATCACCGCGTGGTGGTGTTTCCTCTCACTCTGCCGCCGTTGCGCGCACGCTGTGAGGATTTGCCCGCGCTGGTAGAACACTTTGCACGACAGGTGAGCGCGCAGAACGGATGGAAGCAGGTGCCGTTCAGCGTGGCTGCAATTGAGGCGTTGAAGGAATACGCATGGCCGGGAAATATTCGTGAATTGCGGAACGTGGTGGAACGATTACTTCTGCTGACCGGCGATGAAGTGAATACGGAGCATGTTTACATGGCGCTGCCTGCGAAGCGCGGTAACCCCATGCGCACCAGTCCGGAAGGAGAAGCTGGACCACTGGCGCAGCGCGTACTTGCATTCGAGCGTGAGGCGGTGCTGGCAGAACTTGAGAAACACGGCCGGCACGTCACGCAAACAGCCAGGGCACTCGGTCTTGAGCGAAGCCATCTCTACAAGAAGTGCCAGCAGCTGGGCATAGACATGCAGAATCTTCCGGAGCGGAATTAGCGGCCTGATCCACAGGCACGGACCGCTCTGCTCGCACGAACCGTTGGGGTTGGTTCCGCATCTAAACTCACAGGGATCGTACTCTACACAAGCATCCTCGACATGGGAAACGCTCACCCGTGAGAGATCGCGAACGGAGTTAATAGGAATGGTCTTCGAGCGGCAGCAATGAGCAAAGCATCGGTTCGATTCCGGATCGCGTCGTATAACACCCATAAGTGCAGAGGGATTCACGGAGCTATTTCGCCGGAACGCGTGATTCGAGTGATTGAGGAACTCGACGCGGACATACTGTGCCTGCAGGAGATTGTGGATGCTGAAGGGGGCACAGGGAAGTATGACCAGGCGCGGCAAATCGCAGCGACATTTCCGAAGTTGAAGGTATCATTCGGCGAGACCCGGCCTCTGCACGGCGGACGCTATGGCAACATGCTCATGACGCGCTTTCCAATTGTGGAAACCCGCACACATAACATCACAAAGTCGACGCGCGAAGAACGTGGCGTGCTGCAATGCGCTATCGCGATAACCGCGAGCGCGATCATAAATGTATTCAACGTACATCTCGGCACCGGTTACATGGAAAGGCGACGGCAGATCGAGGTCCTTCTTGGCGAGGAGATCCTGGCGCAGCCCGATTTGAACGGACCGCGCATTGTCATTGGGGACTTCAACGAATGGACGCGAGGGCTGACGACGAGGCTGCTGCAGCAGAGCTTCCAAAGCGATCGCCCAATACGGAATCGACGATCAGCACGGACCTTTCCTGGTGTACTGCCAATCCTGAGCCTGGATCATTGCTACTACGAAGCGCCGCTGGAGATGGTCAGTACAGCGATCTGGCGGAGCCGCAAGGCGATGATCGCATCGGATCATCTGCCGTTGATTGCCGACTTCCGGCTACCCGCGCACACCTGAATGCCACTCGGGGAAAGCACCATGGGGCAGGCACTCAAGTTGCAGTCTTATGGGCTGCCGATACGATGGACACAGGTATCCTCATAGTTTCAAAAGGTCCGGACATCCGACGCCCGCTGCTATTCGGCTACGATGCGATCTTGGTTGAAGCGGTCTGGCAGCTTGATCGAATCACTGACGTTGACATCGGCTACGCGCAGCCGTGTCACGCTCAGATCCTCAATCTCAAAGGATTTGAACTTGACCTTCTCGACAACAATCCGACGGATCACCAGGCGCCCGATCGCAAGCGTTCCGATAGCGAATGCGCCGATGGCGACCGCGCCTATCGCAGTCGCGACCGTTGCGAACCCGATCAAGCTCATGTTTTTTGAACTTCGCATCTCATCCATATCGATCCCCTCAGCCCGGCAATTAACTCAGATTGTGGGTGTTGTCGGCTTCCTGTTGAAAGCAGCGATCCGACCAAGTAGCATTTCGAGTGTCAACCCCGATGCGCCTTCATTGCTTTGAAGTTCAGCTCAAATCGAGATTAACCCTTCGAAGCCGGTATTCCAACCTGCTCATATCGTCAATTTACTGAGGCATTGCAATGCGCAAATTGGCGGTCCTGCTGGTCTTGGTTACAATTGCGCGCACGGCGTGGGCTTCGAAGCACGTCACGGTTTCCCAACTTGAGGAGATCCTGTCCGCACCCGGAAAGTCCGATGCTGAGGTTGCCCAGCAAATATCTGATCTCGATCTGACCGAACGGCTCAGTGCCAATAAGCTTTCGCAGCTGAAGGTGGCTCTGCCCGGCGACAGGGCGCGGCAGAATTTGGTCATACTGGCCAACAAATCAGCATTCCTCGACCCTCCAGCGTCTGACATCCCTGCGATACGCAACCCGGACTTCGCAGAACAGCGCAGAATCATGGGTCTCGCCGTCAGCTACATCCATAGGACCATACCGCTATTGCCAAATTTCTTTGCCACGCGCGAGACAACGTTTTTCGAAGATACGCCGCTGCTGCAGAGAGCCACTGACAGTATTGCCTATCAACCTCTGCACTTTGTCCGGGCCTCAACCGAGACCGTGCTCTACCGCGACGGCCGGGAGACCGTCGATGCGGGGCCAATAAAAAGGACGGCGGCAACGAATCCCGGTTTGACGACGTGGGGTGTTTTTGGTCCTATTCTCGGAACTGTCCTCGTTGATGCTGCGAGAAGCACGTTGGGCTGGAGCCACTGGGAGAAGGGGTCGAATGGACTTGAAGCGGTCTTCAGCTATGAAGTTCCTCGGGAGAAGTCTCATTACGAGGTAAATTACTGCTGCACGCCGAAGGATGAAGCGGAACCGGGCCAGTTGACGCCCTTCCGCCAGCTTTCCGGTTATCACGGAGAAATCACCATAAATCCCCAGGACGGAACCATCGTTCGTCTCAGCGTTGAAGCGAACCTTGCCTCTACGGATCCCATCACGCGAGCGGCTCTCGTTGTCGAGTACGGTCCGGTGGAGATCGGCGGCAAGAGCTATTTCTGTCCTGTGAGGAGTGTATCGATATCGATCGCACAGGAGGTTCGGTATTCCAACGACGCGGAACATCAGGCACTGGAATTTGTGATGCGTCCGCTGAAGACAATGCTCAATGAAGTTGTGTTCGAGCAATATCACATGTTCCGGGCGGATGTGCGCGTGCTTCCTGAGAGCGAGGCTGACGAGAAAGCGAATTCACCCACCCTTGAAGGGACAAATTCATCAGGCGCCACAATCGCGCCGGTAACCGCCCCAAGCCAGCCGGTGCCAGAAAAAGCCGATCCAGTAGTATCGCCGGTTTTACCGGCTCAGGCTGAGTTAGCGCCCGCCCCGCCTCCAACACCATCAGACAAACTGGCACCCTCGCAGGACGGTGCTGCAGTCCAGGCTCCAATTCTCAGGACGACAACGCGCGAGGTGGTAGTTGATGTTGTGGTAACCAAAAACAACGGCGAGCCCGTCCTTGGTCTTGGCGAGCAGGACTTCAAGGTGATGGAGGACGGCAAGCCGCAGAGTATCGACTTCTTTGATCAGCGCTCACAAAGCACGCATGCGCAGAGCGCGCCTCCCGTGATGCCCCCCATTCCCGAGGGCATGCGCACGAACGTTCCGCCGGCCACGGAGGGCGATGCGGTCAACGTACTGCTGCTCGACACCTTGAACACCGAGCCTCAGGATCAGGCGTACGTCCATCAAGAAGTGATGGACTTCCTTACGCATATGGAGCCAGGGACGCGTGTAGCAATCTTCATGCTCGGTTCTCAGCTACGCTTTGTGCAGGGATTCACCACCGACACTTCGGTGTTGGCTGCGGCGCTCAACGATAAACGGAGCGGCGTGAAAGTGGAGAAGAATCACACTGCTCGCAGCCGTAGCGACGAAGCCGACGATGCTTCCGACATCGCTCAATTGCAGGTGATGCAGGCTTCCCCATTCGCCATCGCAGCGATCCAGCAGGCGCAGGCCGATTCCCGGGCCCATAACTCCGGCACGAGGGCCTCCATGACTTTCGAGGCGCTCAATTATCTTGGCCATTATCTCGCGGGCATTCCCGGGCGCAAGAATCTGATCTGGTTTGCGAGCTCATTTCCGGTCGTCATCTTTCCCACGGCGGCACAACGCGAGACGATGAAGCAAAACACTGCCGTTCCCGGATATCTGGACAAGGTAAGGACGACCGCGGATCTGTTTACGACGTCTCAGGATTGCCGTGTATCCCATCAACGCAGAGGGAATGATGACGGAGCACGTTTCGAAGCCAATGGCGGCGGTCCAGGCCCTGAAGGACTAGCAGGACACGCAGGCGAGCCAGGGCATTGACTCCGCCATGTCCGCTTACAGCGCAGGTGCCGCGGAGCGTGCCGGCACCATGAATGCGATGGAGCAACTTGCCTCCTCGACTGGCGGCAAGGCGTACTTCAACACGAACGATCTGAATGCCGCGTTGCGCCACGCAATCAACGACGGCGCGAATTACTACGCGATCGGCTATTCGCCCACCGAAGCCAAAATGGACGGGAGCTATCGCCAAATCGAGGTCAAGCTTGCAAAAGGAAAGTACAAACTCGCCTACCGGCGTGGTTACAACGCCGACGACACTCCGATGACTCAGGCTAATTCAGCCATGGATCCTCTAGTCCCGCTCTTACTCTTTGGAATGCCGAGCGCCACTGGCGTGCTCTACGCCGTTCGTGCGCAACCTGCCGCAACTCAGCCGGCGCCCGGTGCGCCGCGAGCCGGCCAAAATGCACAGATCAAAGCGCCATTCACCCGTTTTGATATCGACTTCATTGTTCGCGAACCGGATATTGTTTTGCAGCCTGACTCACAGGGAGCACGGAGCGGTAAAATTCTCCTCGGCCTCAAGGCCTACGATCGCGATGGAAATGCCGTCAACTGGGAGGGCGTAACGGAGACCCTGGATATCAATCCGGATCAGTACCGCTCCATCCAGAAGACAGGGCTTCCACTTCATCTCGAAATCGACTTGCCCTCCAATATCGATGTCCACCTGGTAACGGCGGTATACGACTTGAACTCCGGCAAGGCCGGCAATCTTGAGATTCCAGTGAATGTTTCCCCACCATCAAAGGCAGGATCCGGAACCGTCAAGAGTAACTAGCGGCGGATGAAGTGATTGTCAGATGAGGCGGAAAGGGTTGGCGCCCTTCCGCAAGCTTTCCGGCGTCAGTCGAGTATCAGTCAGCCTGTTCAGGTCGAAAGTGTCTGGAGTCCCAGCAACTCTCGGACTTTTTCACGCCAAAAACCAGGTTGCAGACTGCACCTTTCAAGGCCATGGCGAAGAATGAGACTTCGTCGCGGAAGCTGCCCCGAGATTGCATGAATGCGAGCCCTTTTCCAACGCGGACATGGAAGAAGTTGTACTTCTTCGGATGATCGCGAAGAAAATCCTCGACGGCAGTCAGGACGCCGTTTCGTTCTCCACCTTCGACGGTCGCTTTGTGAAATGAAGCGAACGACCCATTTGCATCGGTCATTCCACTCTTTCCGCGCTCGATGCCGAGTTGTTCGTAATGCTGGCGAGAATTCTCAGGGATGGTTTCCGGTTGGTAATACATATCTCGACGGCCCCAGGGCCATTCGACGTCATGGAAAAAAATCATCCCGCCGCGACGAAGGAGATTGTTTTCGGAGATCAACGTCAATTCATTCAGGACCGTATACCAGTTGTGGTCACCATCAATCAATATGCAGTCGAAGGTCTCTTTCAGTTGCGGAAGGACCTCTAGGCTGAGGCCTTTTTGCATGTTGACTCGCGTAGTTCCGGAGAATTTCTTCTCCAGATCGCAATCGAGGCAAGGGTCAATCACGGTTACCTGTGCGTCCGGAATCTTCCATAAGAGGTCGGTGCCTTCCCCTTTGGATGAACCGATTTCGCATATTCGGTTCCAGCGCCGGCTGCGCATGAACGGAACAACGAATGTTTTGACAAATCGCTGCATCTTCCTCCCGAGACGATTTCCAATCGACTTTGGTCTCAACAGATTTTACAAGATGGTCTCCACAGGCTGCGAAAGACTTGCCGGAAGTTGGGTCGCACCCGGCGGGAGTCAGGCCCAATTCACTTCTCTGGCAGTGTCGCTCGCCGGCTATCTCGCGCATCGTCTCGCAGGCGCTGCGATCAGCGAGGGTCAGATTCGCCCTTCGCTAGGGCCTTGTGCAGGCAATCGCCATGCTCTTCCAGAGATATGGATAACGCCCGACGCCCTCGAACCGCAACTCGCGGAAGCCAGTCTCAAACATCAAAGCCGAAAGTGTCTTTCTGCTGAAGAACTGTATATGACCTCCGTCGCAATCGGGGTTGTGGTGCTGGTCCCATTTGCCGGCGAGCGCTATTGCCAGATTCTTGAAGTATCCGTGATAGGGAGTTGTGCAGAGGAATCTGCCTTGTTGTTTTGTAGCCGCGTAACATCCGGACATGAAGGATCTTGGGTCGTACAAGTGCTCGATCACCTCGACACTGTAAACGAGGTCGAACGGCGGCTCCTGCAGCGCCTCCAGTAGATTTTTGCTCGCGGACAAAACCTCAAATCTGCCCGCCGGACACCTCGTGCGCGCAAGCCGAACGCCGGGTTCAGCAAGATCGATTCCGACCACGGAGTGGCCGCGCTTGACGAATTCGCTGGCTAAACTGCCGTTGCCGCAGCCGATGTCGAGGACTCGCGAGTTGGGCGGAAGCTCGTCGCATAGGCGCTGGAGCACCGGAAAGATATAGGCATGGGAAGCGTTACCCGCAAAGGAAGTGTATTTAGTTGATTCGATGAAGGGGGTAGACTCTACCATGCTGCACCATACCATTTATTCTTATCGTGCTCGTGTGTGTCCGAGCATTTTCGATCATCGCACGGTTCACGAACCGACGATAACATAAGAGTTATCGGATTGCAGGTGGAGAGCGCGAGCTTGCCTTGCTTCAACTTGCAACCAGCCCCTGCAGAATTCCAAGATAGGACGCGATGGTAGACTCCTCGTTGAGAATCGCCCGCGTAGCAGGGCAACGGGCACTTGACCTGCGTCACACCCATTTCGGAGAACAAAATCCATGGTTTCACCTTTGTCGACTGAGACGAAGTTTACAGCCATCTGGCAGTCGGGGGACCTTGGCAAGAATTACCCTTTCTACCACTGGTTGAAACGGCTGTTTGACCCCTACATCGCGGAGCACATCTACGACGGCAAGCGTGAAGTAGTTCGGGAGAACGCAATCCTTTTCGACGCCTGGGTCTATGCGAACGACGCCAGTTACTATGCCAAATTCAAGGACAAAAATTCCTTCCTGGTTCACATCGGTGACGAGTTCTACGATCTGGGCGTAGATCGCTATGTATACTTTCGCGGCGTATTCAGGATGATCTGGTCGTCGGTTTTCAATCCCAGGCACGTTTTTGTGTTGCCTCTGGGCAGCTACATCGAGGAGCTTCCCGCGACAATCACTCCGGTACTCGATCGCCGCTATGCATGGTCTTTTATTGGAGACGCCGAGAAGGTCTCGCGGCCCGACATGGTGCGGGCCTTCTCGTCGATCGAGCCGCATATCTGCTTTTCGTCCACTCCGGTGCGAGGAGTTTCGTTCTTCGGTAGCGAGCCCGGCAAACGCCGCATTCCGAATTCTGAATTCTACGGTATCCTCGGCGATTCGGTGTTTGCGCCTTCGCCGATGGGCAATGCCAGCATCGAGTCCTGCCGGCCTTACGACGCCTTGGAGGTCGGAGCGATCCCGATAGTGGAGCGCCGGCTGACCCTGGACTACTACAAGGGTCTGCTCGGGCAGCACCCACTGCCAACGGTGAGCACCTGGGCCGATGGGAGGCGCTTCGCGAACCGTCTGCTGAGTGACCGGGTGTTGCTGAGCGAACTGCAACAATCGTGCCTGGAGTGGTGGGCTCGGTACAAGGTGAGTTTGATTGAGCGAATCGGCGCTTTTCTCGAGGAACGCTCAAACACGGACGACCAGATGATGCCCCTGAGGTCGCGATTGCCCAGCGTTCCGCTCTGGCAGTATGCGGAGTTGCTTCGGCATCACAACATGCCGGCGCTGTATCGCAGGGTTTCAAAGCAAACAAATCGGATGCTGAAGCAGGGGCGTTGGCGCGTGTCGACTCGACCCGGAGTACCGCCGCCATCGAGCAAGCCTTAATAATCGTTAGTGGACATATCCGGTTGAGCGGGTGAAGTAGGCCATCTCGGATGTCAGTTGCTTAACGGGCCTGGCTGGATTGCCGGCATAAAGGAAGTAAGGGTCCGC
Organism: uncultured Acidobacteriaceae bacterium; assembly: GCA_963769345.1. Classification (GTDB taxonomy): domain Bacteria; phylum Acidobacteriota; class Terriglobia; order Terriglobales; family Acidobacteriaceae; genus Telmatobacter. The sequence continues at coordinate 1,305,495 of CAVYLL010000008.1, read as the reverse complement.
ATACGGCTTGTTCAACACTGATCCTGCGCCGAGAACGGAATAATCAGGTAACACGCTTCCGCCCAGGAGCACGCACGCCGTTCCCACGAAACAATAGTCGCCAATCGTTATCGGCTTGGAGGACTGCCGACATTCATACAGATCAATGCTGTGCGTGAGCATCTGAGAGCGAGCACCGGCAAAAGTGGTGAATTTTCCAATTCGGACGGAATTTGTACAGTCAATGAGGTGCCGATTTGTCACAGCCGCTTGAGCACCCAAAATGAGTTCCGGTCGTCTTCCGACGTCAGCGGTGAAAAACCTCTGATCGCCGGCGGGAAAGCCTGTTATCCAATTGAGATTTCCAATCGAGGACTTTTCGCTCATTTTCAACAATGAAATCCCTTTGCACAACGTTAAGTTTCCGATGCGAGCACCGGCATCCATTTCCAACCGCACCGGCAAGATAAGCGAAAGCCCAATGCGGGCAGTCGGGTGAATCTGATAGCCAAAAATCTTGTTCAGGGCTATGCGACGCAGCCGCCACGGCAAAATCAGAAGGAATACTGCCAGCAATCTTTTCATGCCGATCTCGCCGACCATCGGTGGATTCCGAAATCTCTTCTGCTATTTGCGCGCAAGTTATCCCCTTCATCGAGACTACACGGGCGACTTAGTCAGGTTTTCGCACGATCACTGGCCCACGAAAAACACGCTCAACTACTTTCGGGGTAGCCCCACCATATCTCATTTTCGCGGCCAAAAACCGCAGCCTGCTCTTGCCATGTCGCGCTAAAAGAGGGTAAAGTCCCCAGCTCGATCTTTCTTCGCCGCACCAGATAAGAAGTTCAGCCGAGCAGTTCGGCAACGACATTCGGAGCGGCCTGCAACGCAGAGTCGATTTGCGATTGATCTTTGCCGCCGGCTTCGGCGATTTCGGGTTTGCCGCCGCCTGATCCGCCGACGAATTTCGCAACCGCGCCGACGACTTTTCCAGCCTGGATGCGCTTGATCAGGCTCGGCGTTACTCCGGCAATGATCGCCACTTTGCCTTCGGGCTGCGCGGAAGCGAGCACCACTACCCCCTCGCCGAGCTTCTGCTTGAGGTTGTCGACCAGCGTACGCAACTGGCCACGTTCGAGCGAGTCGGCGCGATGCGTCAGCACTTTTACGCCCTTCACTTCTGTGGCGCGCTGAACTGCTTCATCCAGGCCGCCGGCGGCCGACTTCATGCGGGCTTCTTCGAGTTCGCGGCGCAGGCGCTTCAGTTCGTCGTCTTGCGCGGCGAACTTGGCACGAAGGCCTTCGGTCAGGTTTTCGACCGATGGGACGTATTGCCCGGCCAGCTTCGCCACCTCGAAATCGCGGCGGAAGGTATCGAGCGAACCAAGTCCGCTGATGGCCTCGACGCGGCGGACACCTGAGGAGACGGCGCTCTCGCCGGTCAGTTTGAGCAGGCCAATTTCGCCGGTGGCCGCCGTATGCGTACCACCGCAGAGTTCCGTTGAGAAGCCATCGGACAGCTTCACGACGCGAACCTTGTCTCCATATTTCTCGCCGAAGAGCGCCATGGCGTGGTACTCGTTCACGGCAACGTCGATGGGCACGTCGACAATCGTCTCGACTTTGGCGTTGGCGAGGACTTCCCTGTTGACGATGTCTTCGACTTCCTGCAGCTCTTCGTCGGCGACCTGTGCGAAGTGCGAAAAGTCGAAGCGCAGGCGGTCAGGGTGAACTGCGGAACCGGCCTGCTTGACGTGTGTTCCCAGAACCTGGCGCAGCGCCGCGTGCAGCAGGTGCGTGCCGGTGTGGTTGCGCTTGATGTTGTCGCGTCGTGCGCCATCAACGACTGTGTTCACGTGATCGCCCACTGCGATGTCCTGCTTGAGGACGGCCTTGTGGGCGCGAACGCCCTGCACGGGCAGAACGCAACCGGTGATTTCGGCGATGGTGGTGTTGCCGTCGGCTGAGGTGAACCACCCGGTGTCGCCGATCTGGCCGCCGGAGTCGCCGTAGAAGCTGGTATGGTCGAGCACGACTTCGACCTGGTCGCCGGCCTTGGCGGAAGGAACACCAGCGCCGTCCTTAACGATGGCGAGCACTTCGGCATCGTTGGCGTTGAGCTGCTTGTAGCCGAGAAAGTCTGTCTTGGCGAGGTCGCGAAACGCGGGACTGGCGGATTTCTGGCTGCCACCTTTCCATGAGGCGCGGGCGCGAGCCTGCTCTTCGGCTCGAGCTGCTTCGAACCCTGCGTCGTCGAACTTCACCCCGGCATCGCGCGCAGCGTCGACCATGAAGTCGAGAGGCAGGCCGAAGGTCTCGTAGAGATGGAATGCCTTGTCGCCAGTGAAGCTCGCCTCTGCAGCTCATCATTCAAGGCGCGTCAGGCCGATCTTGAGCACGCGGTCAAACTGCTTCTCTTCGGCTTCGACAACCTTGGCGACGCGCGCGGCCGAATCGATCAGCTCGGGATAGGCGCCCTGCATCAGGTCGCGCACGGCGAAGACCATCTCATTCAGGAACGGTTTCTCCTGCCCAAGCAAACGGCCGTGGCGAATGCCGCGGCGAAGAATCTTGCGCAAGACATAGCCGCGACCTTCATTCGAGGGCATCACGCCATCGTTGATCAGGAATGTGGCGGCGCGAGCGTGATCGGAGATGATGCGGAGGCTGGCGGCTTTGTCAGAATCCAGTGCCAATCTTCTCTTCGGGGATGCTCGTCCATTGCCTTGATCCGCTGAGTCGTGCATTGAATCCGGTCAGTTCGGCGGCGCGCTCGATCAACGGCGTAAACAGATCCGTCTCGAAGTTCGTAACCTTGCCCTGCAGCACGGCGGCTACGCGCTCCAGGCCCATGCCGGTGTCGATGGAGGGCTTGGGCAGCGGCGTCAGCTTGTAGCTCGGGCCTTGTCGCGGAATCTGACGATGCGCGGAACGCTCGAACTGCATGAAGACCAGGTTCCAGATTTCGACGTAGCGGGCTTCGTCTTTGCCGAAGGGCAAATCAACACCGGCAGTTTCGGCGGCTTCGATGCCCATGTCGTAGAAGATCTCCGAGCAAGGCCCGCAGGGGCCCGTCTCGCCCATCTGCCAGAAATTATCCTTCAAGCCGTACTGGAAGATGCGCTCCTTAGGGACGCCGGTTTCGATCCAGAATTTCTCAGCTTCATCATCGCGCGGAACCCCGTCTGCGCCTTCAAAAATCGTGACGTAGAGGCGGTCCTTCGGTATGCCGAACCACTCCGGGCTGGTCACCAGTTCCCATGCGAAGGCAATGGCATCGCGCTTGAAGTAGTCGCCGAAGCTGAAATTGCCCAGCATTTCGAAGAACGTATGATGGCGACGGGTGAAGCCCACATTCTCGAGGTCGTTGTGCTTGCCGCCGGCGCGGACACATTTCTGACTCGTAGTCGCGCGGGAGTAGTCGCGCTTCTCGGCTCCAAGGAACAGGTCCTTGAACTGGTTCATTCCAGCGTTGGTAAACAGCAGTGTGGGGTCGTTGGCAGGCACCAGCGACGAAGAGTGCACCCGGCGGTGCCCCTTGGTCTCAAAGAAGCGCAGAAATAGCTCGCGAATTTCATTTCCCGTGCGGAATTGCATGACCCTTTTAGTGTAACGGGAACAACACGGCCGAGACATGCGCCCGGCGACCAGCGCAAATAATTCACGCGCCGCGGCGAGCAGCGAATGCATCTCATGGGTGTATAGACTATCCCCGCGGAGGTCACCATGGATAAGTTCGCCTTGTTGGCATTGCTGAATGCCAAGCCCGGCAAAGAGCAGGAAGTGGAAGAGTTCTTGAAGGCGGCGCAGCCTCTGGCTGCAGGTGAGCCTGGCACCAGCACCTGGTATGCGGTGAAGTTCGGCCCGTCCAAATTCTGCATCTTCGACACATTCAAGCAGGAAGAAGGCAGAGACGCTCACCTTAGCGGCGAAATCGCCAAGTCGCTCTTTGACAAGGCTGAAGAGCTCTTTTCAACCCCACCCCTGGTCGAGAGGCTCGATATTCTCGCTTCCAAGGCGCCCGGGGCATAATAGTGCGCATATCCGGCCTTTGTTGCGGCCGGTAAACCCGGTACTCCGTCCAACAATACATGAGTGTTCGCGAGCGGGGCACAATCCTGCTGCGTGTTTTGTGGAATGTCAGCCTCGCCGCAGTGTTCGCCGCTTCCCCGGTAGCGAACGCTCAGCCCGGCCGCGGATTGACCATCGTTGCATCTCGTGAACTGAAGATTGGCGGCGGGACGCTGCACATTGACTTCGCGGCTGGCCCTCTCGATCTTTCGCAGGATGCCGTCTTTGAACATGTGCGGACTGCAGCCTCCGCCATCACCACCTACTACGGCCGCTTCCCTGTCGAGCGCGCGCGCGTTCTCATTGTGCCCGTACCGGATCGAAGCGGCATTGTGCAAGGGACTACGTGGGGCGACATGGCCGGATGGCCCGGCATGACGCGGTTTCGCATCGGCCAGCACACTACTCAGGATGACCTGAATGACGACTGGATGATGACGCATGAACTCGATCACATGGCCTTTCCTTCCCTGCCCGATGATCAGCACTGGATGGAAGAGGGCTTGGCGACGTACGTCGAACCAATTGCCCGCGTTCAAGCCGGAGAACTGAAGCCACAGCAGATATGGCACGACATGGTGCGCGACATGCATAAAGGCGAGCCGGCTGAAGGCGATCGCGGGCTAGACAACACGCACACTTGGGGACGGACGTATTGGGGCGGCGCGATGTTCTGCCTGGTCGCCGACGTCGAGATCCGGCGGCAAACGGACAATAAAAAGGGCTTGCAAGATGCGCTGCGAGCGATTGTGGCTGCGGGTGGAACGATAGATCATGAGTGGCCGCTGGACAAGGCGCTCGCGATTGGTGACAAGGCAACAGGAACGCATGTGTTGACCGAACAATATGCGAAGTGGAAGGATGCGCCGGTGACGGTGGATCTGGAGAAGCTTTGGGCTGAACTTGGCATTCGGCGCAACGGCGATGCAATTGAATTTGTGGACGATGCGCCGCTGGCAAAGATTCGCGTCGCGATTGCGCATCGCTCTCAGTAGGTTGAGTTTTTGAGGCCGTTTGAGTCAGATTCACCCCGGCTGGTGTTTCCTGCTTCTAAGAAAATTCCCAGCGGCGGGCAACGCGGCGCGCCACCAGAAACAGCACAGCCCCGGTCGCCAGTAACACTCCGACCTGGGGACCCAGGGCGGATATCGGCATGTCGCGCCAGAAAACCTTGGTGAATCCGTCGATAGCCCAGGCATTGATGGTGAACAGGCCGGCCTTCTGCACCGCCTCCGGCATCAGGTAGCGCGGAAACATGCTTCCGCCCACCGACGACATGATCATGATGGCCAGGGTGGAAACTGCACCCAGCTGGCCGCGTGTCCGGCACAGGCTGGCCAGCAGCATGCCGAAGGCCGCGACCGCAAAGGCCGTGCACATCCCCATGACGACGAAGCCGGGGATGTGATTGAAGAAGTCGAGGTGAAAGACCGCCCACCCCCACAGGAACATCACCACCAGTTGCACAAAGGCCAGAAGGGTGTTGAATGCCAGCTTGCCGGCCAGCAACGTGGTCATGGTCACGCGCGAGCTGAGCACCCGGTCCAGAGTGCCGCTGTCCTGCTCCTCGAGCAACGAGCCGGCCGAGCCGCTGGCGGTGAACAGCAAAAACATGACCCCCATGCCGGCGGCGTAGAACGAGATCTGGTTCTTATTCCGGTGCTCGCCCACCACGCCGCGAGTTTTCACGTTGACTATGCCGGAACTGAAGGCGGAGGACGAGTCCTGCGTCTGGGCGGGTGCAGGTTCCGCGTCCCGTTGCTTCTGGAGCTCGTTGAGCCGAGCCATATTGATGTCCCAGCGCTTCTGCTGCTCGCCGGTCAGTTCGCCAAGATACTGCTGCATGTATTTCTGGCCTTCTCCAGCCATGGAAGCCGGCATCGAGGTCATCGCGGCCTTTTGCAGCAAGCCGCCAACCACCTGCGGGGCAATGGGGTCGCTCTCGTCGTTGAGGAGTTCGATCTCGGGCGTGCCGGCCCGATCGCCACCGAACGCCACCGGATGCTGTCCCCACCCAGCTGGAATAATCAGCGCGACCGGTGCAGTGCCGGCTTTCACCGCGGCTTCCGCCGTGGCTGCGGTGTAATCGGGGGCGATCTTGTCTTTCGCATCGGGCCGGACGGCAATCACCAGTGAGCCCTCTCGCGCGAGACCGCGCAGCAGGTCGCGCGAAGCCGGGGTGTGGTCCTGGTCCACCACGATCACATGCACCTGGGGAATTGTGTCATGCGCGTGGCCGAAGACCATGGCAAATATGCTGAAGAACGCGACAGGCAGCACGAAACTCAGCGCCAGCGAGGCGCGGTCACGGCGGAGAGCCGTCATAGCGGTACCGATAATGGCGAAGATCAATCGCGCAACTCCCTTCCGGTGAGGTGCAGAAAGACAGATTCGAGATTGGGACGACGGAGGGAGACGTCTTCGATGCCGAGGCCGCGCTGCGAGGCCTCGTCGAGAATGTGAGAGATGTCAGAGGGGCGGTCGATGGTGAACTTGGAGATGCCTGAGGCAATGCGGCCGCCGCTCTGGTCGACCCAATTGGCAATCTGTTCGGCGTTGCCTGTGAAGCGCGCGCTGACCTCGGTTTGTGTGCCGAAGGCGCCGCGAACCAGTTCCTGGTTTGTGCCTTCGGCGATGATGCGGCCGTGGTCGATGATGGCGATGCGGTCGCAAAGGCGCTCGGCCTCTTCCATGTAGTGGGTAGTGTAGATAACCGCCATCCCCTCGCCGCGCAGGGCCTCGATCATGTCGAAGATGCGGTTGCGCGATTGAGGATCAACACCCACGGTCGGCTCGTCCATGAGCACCAGGCGGGGGCGGTGGATGATGCCGGCGGCCATGTTGAGACGGCGCTTCATGCCGCCGGAGAGCTTGCCGGCTGGGTCGTGGGCACGGTCATCAAGAGCAGCCCACTTAAGGCACCATGCGACTTGTTCGGCAAGACGGGCGCCTGAGAGGCCCTCATACTTGCCAAACGCAATAAGATTCTCACGGCAAGTGAGACGCGGGTAAATCGCGAGGTCCTGAGGGATCCAGCCGAGGGCCTTGCGGGCTTGGCTCGAACCGGACTGAGCACCGAAGATGCGGATCTGTCCGGAGTCGGGCAAGACGCGGCCGACAATGCCACGAATCAGGGTGCTCTTTCCGGCGCCATTTGGACCGAGCAGCCCGAGGCACATGGCCGTTTCAAGGCGTAGGGAGACGCCATCGAGCGCAGTGAGCGCGCCGAAGCGCTTGACCAGATTGTTCACCTCGATGGGGCACGCTACGGCGGCAGGCGCACTTACGACAGCAGACATCCGAATCTCCCGACGAGAAGTCTGACCAGGCTACGCATAGTGAGGTACGTAGCGGCATAGCAATTTGTTCACTCGGCAGCGGGGTCGCCGGGCTCGTCTGCCAGATTGTCGAGTTGGAAGAGGGACTCATCCGGCACCTCCCATTGGCGGAGGATTTTGTAGATCACGCTGGTAGAGAATCCGGCCGCGACCAATCGGCGCATGACGCGGGCAGTCTCTTTTTCATTCGTGGGCTTGCGGATGCGCTTGCGTTCGAGGTGCTGGCGGGCCAGGGCTTCCTCGTCGGTGTCGCCGTAGCGGGCTTCGACGGCGGCGGTGACGATCTGCCGGGAGACGCCTTTCTGGGTAAGAGACTGGCTGACGCGCCGCTGCCCTAATTTCTCATTCTGCTGCCTGAGTCGGGCGTAAATCTCGGCGTAAGCGGTGTCATCGAGATAACCGTTTTCCTTGAGCCGCGCGATGGTCGCGTCGGTGATCGCCTGGCCACGCTCGCCCGGCTCCACGCGCATGTGCATCAGGCGGCGCAATTCGGCTTCAGTGCGCATGTGGCGGCCAAGCGCCTTGATCGCGTAGTCGTACAGGCCGGATTCGTTGAGGTGTGGCTTCGGCTTCATGGCTGTCAATACCCCTCTCCTCAGAATCCGCCCTACCTGCCTCATTCTTTTGCGGAATTAGAATCCCGCAACCTTGCAGGTTATTTCTCCGAAATCTTTACACTTGTCTCGGTAGAAAAGTGACTGCATCAAGACGGCTTGGGCAGCCGCCTCAGCAATCATCTGGCAGCCCACTTCATGGACATACATCTCGCAATCCGGCACAGTTTTGCTGCAAAATCAGTGCAATCCTTCGAAATCCATAGCCAAGTCCTTTTGTTTGACGACTTTGCGTCTTAACCTATTTGTTTTCAATCACTTACGACACCCCCATCCAAAGCTAACTCGTCTAGAATGACGAACTTGACTCAAATACGACAAAAAAAAGAGAACACGCCTGTGGTGTACACGGCGTCCCATCTGGGTTTCCGGTTTCCCACCCATGACCTCGTCATGGATGCCAGGGTGAGGCGCCTGGTTAAGGGTCCCTAGTCCCCCTAGTCCCTATTCCCTATTCCCTAGTCCCTGGTCCCTAGTCCCTGGTCCCTGGTCCCTAGTCCCTAGTCCCTGGCCCCTGTTTCTTTCGCCCATTGGTCGACCCAGTCGTTTACGGTTTTGTACCAGAGCTGGGAGTTTTGCGGCTTCAGGACCCAGTGGCCTTCGTCGGGGAAGTAGAGCATCTTGCTGGGGACCTTGAGGAGCTGCAAAGTGTCGAAGAGCTGGTAGCCCTCGCTGACGTCGAGCCGGTAGTCGAGCTGGCCGTGGACGACGAGCGTCGGTGTCTTGAAGTTTTTGGCGGAAAGCGACGGCGACCATTTCCGGAACGGATTTTCGCTGTCGGCACGACCGTAGTAGTCCCACGGATTGCCTTTGAACTCCCACTGGTTGAACCAGTCTTCTTCCGTGGAGCCGAAGGCGGATTCGGCGTTGAACATGCCATCGTGGGAGACGATGCACTTGAAGCGGTTGGTATGGCCGAGCACCCAGTTGGCCATGTAGCCGCCATAGCTGGCGCCCAGCGCGCACTCGCGATTCTTATCGATGAAAGGGTAATGTTGTTCGGCGTAATCAAGGCCGGTCATGAGATCGGTAAAGGGTTTGCCGCCCCAGTCTCCATTGACGCGGTCGACGAAGGCCTGCCCATAGCCCGTTGACCCGCCGGGATTGATCATGACGACGACGTAGCCATTGGCGGCAAAGAGCTCCGCGTTCCAGCGGTACGACCAGGAGTCGCCCCACGCGCCCTGCGGGCCGCCGTGGATGAGGAATTTGACCGGGTATTTCTTGTTGGGGTCGAAAGCGGGGGGAGGAATCATGAAGCCTTGAATTTTGGCTTTGTCGGCTGCCTCGAACCAGAATGATTCCATCCACGGGAGCTCAAGTTGATCGAGGAGCAAGTCATTCAGGTGAGTAACTCGGTCAAGCTGACCGGCGATTCGATGGCCCTTGATTGTCGGGGCAAAGCCTTCATTGACATGATGTGTTCCATCTTTCGACACCGGCGGCTCGGGCGTGTTGACTTCGAGAACGTGCTGGTTAAGTTCGCTCAACTGAACCACCTCGCCTGGGGATGACACAAGCTGCCGAGTTGCGAGAATGCTCTTGCCATCGGGCGCAACGTGGATATCAGAAAACTCCCCACTCTCAGTAAGTTGATTCGGTAACCCGCCGACCCTGACCTTTCCGAGGTCGACACCTACGCTAAAGAGCGGGGCCTCCCCGGCCTGTCCAGCCACGAAGTAGATGATCTGCGAATCCCGTGTCCACGCAAACTCGTCAACCCAGTTGTCGAATTTGGGGAGCAGGTCTTTGGTTGTCTTCGCCGCGCGGTCGTAGAGGAGGAGCCTGAACTTGTCGCTTTCGTAGCCGGGGCGGAGCTGGCTGCGCCAGGCTAGGTATTTTCCATCAGGCGAGTAGGCGGGGTTGAAGTCGCCGCCTTTCGACGTGCTGACTTTCACGGGCTTGGCTGCAGCGTTGGTGAGGTCGAGAGTGAAGATGTCGGCGTTGGTGCTGATGGCAGGCTCGGGGTCGAGGTTCTCAGTGAATGCCAGTTCCTTCGAGTCTGGGGAGATGTCGAATCCCCCGCCGCCTTCGAGCGAGAAGGGCGGCACGTCGTGCGCGTCGTTGGGGGTGAGATCGCGGATTCCACCGTTCTCTGTCGAAACCAGAAACAGGTGCGAACGCTTGTCGCCGGTGAAATGGTTCCAGTGGCGGTAGAGGAGATGAGTGAAGATCTGCGCCTTCACCTTGCTGGCCGCCAGGGCCTCATCCCGCCCATAGTTGCACTCGGCGCCGGCGCCGTTGTCGTTGGGCACAATCGCGGGGCAGTCAGGATAGACGGGCGCGGTGAAGACGATGAATTTGCCGTCGGGCGACCACTTGGCATTGTCTATGCCGAGGTCGAGGTTTGTGAGCTTGCGCGCGCTGGTGACCGCGCCGGTGGCGGAGTCGAAGGCCGCGAGCCAGATTTGCGGCGCGCCGGTGCGGCCGGAGACAAAGAGGATGCGCTTGCCGTCGGGGGAGAACTGGATTCCGTCATCGCCGGGCTGTCCGACTGCCAGCTTGATGGGGTCGCCGCCGGCGATTTGCTGGAGCCATAGCTCCGGTGTTTTGGTGTTCTTGTCGAGATCGACGGTGGTCACAGAGTAGCCGAGCCATTTGCCGTCGGACGAGACGGCGGTCGAGCCGAGACGCTTCATTGCCATCATGTCCTGGAAGGTCATGGGGCGCTTTGCGGGTTGGGCGGCGACGAGGGTGGCGGCGAGGAGGACGATGAAGATAGATTGGCGCATGAGTTTTTCCCGAGGCGGAGGTTCGTGCTTTCCCAGGCCTCAGAATCTGACCTGGTGCACCCAACGTATGTCGGCGCGAAGGAGAAGTTTACAACGAGCGGATCGCATCGGGGACGAAAGCGGGTCCTTCGACTCACTGCGATCGCTCAGCGACTGTCTTGATTGTCGAGCGTGGGTTGATGGAAAGCTGAGCGTCGGTGATCACCACAGGATGAACGGGAATTTTCCGCCCCCAGGGAACAGATGCCTCGGTTCCCCCACTGCGACAGTCTCTCAATTTCCTGCCGCTCATTCAGAGATACAAAGATGACGCGCGGAAGTGGTGGAGATCTGAGACGGCATCGCCGGGTGGATTCCGCCGCTTGCTTGAATCCACCCGGCGCGCGCCCGGTTGGTGCCGGTGATCCCGGCCTCTCCAGTGAAGCGAGCAGCCAGAGACCCCGGTGGCCGGCGATCCCGATTTAAAAGACTCCTGCCAGAACGCTCTCTGTCTTGTGCTCCCGGACGTATTTGACGCCACTCTGGGCAAGCACCGCCGGAGACAGCGTGATGACCGGGCAATGCGAATGAGCCAATACCTTGTAGACCACGCCATGACGGGCGATAGCGGCGAACGCAGACGCTCCATGCGCGCCGACGACAATGAGGTCGGCCTGCTGGGCGCGACTCTGGTAGAGCAGTTCTTCGGTGGGGTCGCCCGGAACGACGATGGTTTGGATGGATATGCGCTCGCGCAATTGCACCGGAACGAGGCAGAGCAAATCAGACTCAATCTCTTCGATGGAATGACCGGCGAGCACTTCTACTCGATCCTGCGGGCGGATGACGTGCTGCAGGACCAGGCGTGCGTTGTGATGGAGGGCCAGTTCGGCAGCGAAGGTGGCCACCACGAAGCTGCTCTCAATAAAACTAACGGCCGAGAGAATGGTGCGGGTCGCGAAATTGCGATACGCGCCGTCGACGACCTCGGGGCCGACGATAAAGACGGGAACGTTCGCAGTGCGCAGAACGGCCTCCGCCACGGAGCCGACCAGGAGCTTGCCGATAGGGCCCGGCGAGTGAGTGCCCATGACGATTCGGTCGACGTGGCGCTCCCGCAGGTAGCCGAGGATCTGGTCGGCAGCGAGACCTGGGCGCACAACCACTTCGCACTCGATCCCGGACTTGCGAGCGCATTGAACCAGAGGCTCGAGGTGCTGGATTTCGGCGCGCGCAGCAGCCGCGTAGTCGTAGTAGTGAGTGCCCGAGGTTTCAGACGCAGCCACAACCAGCGTGTCATACACGTGAAAAATAACGAGATCGGCACCGCTTTCCCTCGCCTGTGCAAGAGCGAAGTTGAAGGCGCGCTCGTTAGCGGGAATCTCGGATGCAAAGAGGATGGTGGAGGGCTTGCTCCAACCCGGCTTGACGGCCATGGGGAACCTCCTTTGGTGCCTAAGGATATTAGGCTGCTATGAGTGCTCGTTCAGTGCCGTGGGCCACAGCGAAAAGTGAGTTAAATCACAAGGCTCAAGATCAGAAGCTGCCGGGGCCGAGTTGCATGATCCTCGACCCAGCGGGACGAACGTACGATGCGGGAGGATCATCTATTTAACTTGGATTTTGGACTCATCACAAGAAATTGTCCAGAGAGGAAAACGCTTGCAGGAAAGAAATTCAAGATCATTTGGTGATCTGAATCACTGAACGACGTATGCGAAGGGTGCTCTTCTGTATGCGCAATGAGGCGTTCTCCGCGCCGAGGAGGTTGGAAGTCGCATGCAACAGCAGCCAATGCATCACATACCCGCACGTGGCGGGTTGAACTACGACGAGGCGCCATTCCTCGCGATCTGGGAGGTTACACAATCTTGCGATCTGGCGTGCAAACATTGCCGCGCAGCAGCACAACCGATTGCGCATCCCGACCAGTTGACAACGACCGAGGGCAAAGCGCTGATCGACCAGATCGCCGATATGCATATACCGATCTTCGTGTTTACCGGCGGCGATCCTCTGAAGCGGCCGGATCTGTATGAATTAATTCGGTATTCGGCGGAGAAGGGTGTGAAGGTGGCGGTGACACCGAGCGCTACTCCTCTGCTGACCCGCGAGGCGATTTTCAAGATGAAGGAAGCAGGCGTGGTTCGGCTGGGAATCTCGCTGGATGGCTCTTCACCGGAGATTCACGATAAATTTCGCGGACTGCCGGGAGCGTGGGCGCGGACGATCCAGGCTGTAGAGTGGGCGGGTGAGGCGGGCCTGCCGATCCAGGTGCACACTACGATCAGCCGCCATAATGCGCAGGACCTCGACAGTCTGTGCGCACTGTTCGAAACGCTCAACATCGTGATGTGGAATGTGTTCTTCCTGGTTCCGGTGGGGCGCGGGCAGTTGGGCGATCTGCTGAGCGGCGAAGAGTTTGAACAGGTGTTTGGAAAGATCTACGAGCTATCGAACCGAGTAAGTTTCCAGATCAAGACGACCGAAGCGATGCACTACCGTCGCTACCTGCTGCAGCACAACCTGCAGGAACGGAAGATGGGGCATGGCGCCGGACATCCGATGGGCGTGGCGCGTGAGTATGAGCCGGGCGCACCAGAGGCCGATGCGAAGACGCGGACGTCGAACTGGATGACACGGCGCGTGAATGACGGCAAGGGATTCTTGTTCGTTTCGCATATGGGGAATGTTTACCCAAGCGGATTCTTGCCGATTCATGCGGGAAACATTCGCGAGACACCGCTAAAGGATATCTACCAGAATGCGCCGATCTTTAAGGCGCTACGGGATACGAAACAGCTCGAGGGCAAGTGCGGCGCCTGCGAGTTCAAGGAGATCTGCGGCGGATCGCGTGCACGGGCGTATGCGGTAACGGGTGATCCCCTGGCGCAGGAGCCTTGCTGCATTTATCAACCGAAGAACTGGGATCAGCAGCGCGTGAGTGAGGCCTCAGCGTTCGCGCATACAGAAGGACCGTTGCAGATCGTCCAATAATCAATTTAGGAATTGTTACGTAAACGTAGCCTGGAGTCTCTGCCTGATGCGAGGCAGAAACTTCGGGCCAGACTTTTGCCTATTCCCAGCGAAAGATCTTCGCAGACAGTGCTGTGAAGAGCAGGAAGAAACCGGCCAACGCGCCCAGGTCGCCCAGGTGAGCCGACCATGGGTCGCTGGTCCAGATGCCTCGCAGCAGACTCACTGCATAGGTCATCGGCAGGGCGTGCGACAAGACACGAAAGATCGGCGGCATGGATGCCAACGGCACGAAGAGACCCGAGAACGCGATCATGGGATAGAGAATCAGCGCCCCTACAGGCTGGGCAAACCGGGCAGTGGGGACAATGCTGGCGATGACGAAGCCGATAGAGAGAATGCTCAAGGTGCTGACCAGTATGGCGATGGTGAAGGAGAGCACGGGAACGTGCGCGCCCGGCGGAATATAGCGCCTTCCCGCAAGGATCATCAGGAACATCGACGCCGCAGTAAACATCAACTTGACGATGATGTGTGCGCCAAGGATGGTTTGGGGACGGAGTGGGGTAGCACGCAGACGCTTGAGGATTCCGCCCTCGCGGTAAATTGCAATGATTGTGACCAGGGAAAGCACCGCGCTGATCACAATCAGAAGCGCTACAAGAATGGGAAGGCTCACCTGTGCGAAATTGCTGCCCGATTGCAAGGGTTCCCTGCTGTGCATGACGCGGCCAATCGCCATGAACACCAGCACCGGCACGACAATGGTGCCGATGGCGCCGAGCGGCTCACGCAGGAATATCTTGATCTCGACCCAGGTCAGCTTCCAAAGTCCACGCAACATGATCGATCCTATTCGCGAATAGAGCGTCCGGTGAGTTTGAGAAAGACGTCCTCAAGGTTGGGAAGAATGGTGCGAAAATCGGTGACCCGGATGCGATTCTCCGAGAGGCAATGAATCACTTCGGTGACCAGGTCGCCATGTCCGCGAATTGTGAACCGCTGACCGGCACAACTTACCTGCTCAGCGCCCGGGATTTTCTGAAAGTGGCTATCGGCGGCCGGATCGCTGGTGTCGAGGACGACAGTACGTTCAGGGCAGTGGCGCTGGACCAGCCTCTCGGGTGTGTCGATTTCGATGACGCGCCCATGTTCGATGATGGCGACGCGATCGCATAGGCGTTCGGCTTCTTCCATGAGGTGGGTGGTCAGGAAAACCGTCTTGCCGCGCTCGCGAATGCCGCGGATGAGTTCCCAGATGGCGCGCCGCGACTGGGGATCAAGCCCGGTGGTCAGTTCATCAAGAAAGACGACCTCAGGATCGTTGATGAGTGCCAGGGCGATGAACAACCGCTGTTTCTGGCCTCCGGAGAGATTCATGAACCAGGCGTTGCGTTTGTCGGAGAGTCCCAGCTGATCGAGCAAGCGTTCACCATCGGATGTTTTCCTGCGATAAAGGGAGGCCCAAAGATCGACCGCCTCCCATACCTTGATTCGCTTTTGCAACTGGGCCTGCTGCAACTGGACGCCGATGCGGTTTTGCAGCTTGTAGACCTGGCGGAATGGGTCAAGGCCGAGAACGGCGATGGAGCCGTGGTCAGGCTTGCGCAGCCCTTCAATGCATTCCATGGTGGTGGTTTTTCCGGCACCATTGGGACCGATCAAACCGAATATCTCGCCTTCGTTTACTTCAAAGGATGCCTCGGCCACGGCAACGGTTCTGCCGTAGGTCTTGCGGATTTCGGAGACCTGAATGACAGGGGGCACGTCGTCCTTGGACCAGGCCGAGAATTTGATCGAGGCTGACGCACAGTGTAAATCAGTGAGTGCTTGAGGCGACGTCAACTTTGCCCTTGAATCGGCTGTAGACGAAAACGACGTAGCCGATGGCGAGGGTCATGCCGAAGGTCCACCACGCCAGGCCTACAGCGAGAGCGTGGGGCCCAGAGAGGGCGCGGGCGAGGGTAATGTCGCGATCGGCGCCCGTCGAGGCCGGAAGAAGGGTGGGGTAAACGCCCCAGCACGCACCGGCAAGCATGAAGAAGAGATACAACCCGGAAGACAAAAACGCTTTGACGGGCTGATGATTGCGATTGAAGAACCAGATGCCGGCGAGGGACGCAAGAACTCCGACTGGCACGATGAAGGTGAACGGATAGTGATAGTAGTTATCGAGGCTGGCGGGCCGCACGGCGATGGTGGCGATGAGGCTGACAACGGTAAGCAACGATACCAGGCCGAGAAGCGGATTGATGAGTGCGCAGGCGCGCTTCGCGAGGTCGCCGGAGACTTTGATGGCGAGCCAGAGAGCTCCGTGAAGAGTGAGGGCGACGAGCGCGACGAGGCCTCCAATGACCGTGTACCAGTCGAGGATGCCGGGGTGTGGACCGGGCTGCCAGTTGGTCCAAAGGGGAAGGAAGAAGTAGCCGTCGGGCTGAAGGGGAACACCGCGCAGGACGTTGGCGAGCGCTGCCCCGTAAAAGACGGCGAGCAGCGCGCTGGAGAGGCCGAAGACACCGTCGAGCAGAGCAGTCCACACGCCCACGTCGATGTGGTTGCGAAGTTCAAGACTGATGCCGCGCAGAACAAGCAGCCAGAGCACGATCATGAGGGGGAGATAGAAACCGCTGAAGGACGAGGCGTACAGGAGCGGAAAGGCAAAGTAGAGTGTTCCGCCGCCGGCGAGGAGCCAGACTTCGTTGCCGTCCCAGACGGGACCGATGGAGTGGAGTGCGGTTTTGCGCTCGGCTTCGCTTTGTACCAGGAACAAGTGAAGCACGCCGACACCGAGGTCGAAACCGTCGAGGACAACGTAGCCGACGATCATTACGGCAACAAGCCAGAACCAGATAAATCCCATCATGAAAGCCTCGTTTCAGTACCGATCAGCTTGGTTAAGCACGAAGTGTCAGAGCACGACTTCAGTCGGCTGCGGCGACTGTTGACGTCGCGGTTTGTGGTACGGGGCCGAGGCTGATTTCGCGGTAGACGAGCACGGTGAAAAGAAGGCCCAGCAAGGCATACAGGCCCATGAATCCGATGAGGGTAAAGAGGCCATTGCCTGCGGAGACGGTGTTGGAGTAGCCCTCGCTGGTGCGCATGAGCCCGTAGATGAGCCATGGCTGGCGGCCGATCTCGGCAGTCATCCAGCCGGCGGTGTTGGCGATGTAAGGAAATGGAAAGCTGATGAGCAGGAGCCAGAGGATCCAGCGCGATGTGTAGAGTTTTTTACGCCAGAGCAGAAATGCCGCCACGATCATGAGGGCGACGAAGTAGGTTCCGAGGCCGGCCATGATGTGGTAGGCGTAGAAGAGCAGCGGCAGCGCCGACGGCCACTGATCGCGCGGGAAGCTGTCGAGTCCGGTGACTTCGGCCTTGGTGGTGCCGTAGATGAGGAAGCTGAGGAGGTTGTTGACCACGATGGGGTTGTCGATCTGCTGCGTAACCTCGTTGGGCTGGCCCATAAGGACGATTCCCGCGCCGGATGTGGTGTGAAACAAACCCTCCATGCCGGCGATGGCTGCGGGCTGATGGTGTGCGACGTATTTGCCATGAAGGTCGCCGGTGGGAAAGATGATGAGGATGGTGGAGATTACGCCGGAGATCACACCGACACGCGTGAAAGATGCGTCCGTATCCTTCCATCTTTCCGTCAAGCAGGTAGAACGCGCCAACGGCTGCCATCACAAAGGATGCGGTTATGACTGCGCCGGTCATGTTGTGCATGTACTGAAGAAGGCCCCAGGGATTGAGAAGAAGCTGCCAGAAGCTGACCACCTCAAACTGTCCGTTGGGGAGGCGGTCGTAGGCGACGGGGTGCTGCATCCATGCGTCGGTGACGATGATGAAGAAGCCGGAGATCCATGAACCGACGAAGACCATGACGGCCGAGAACCAGTGCATCATTTTCGAGATGCGTTTCTCGCCGTACAGAAAGAGGCCGAGGAATGCCGACTCGAGGAAGAAGCTGAAGACGCCTTCCATGGCAAGAGGTTGGCCAATCACTCCGCCGGAGAGGTGCGCGAAACGAGCCCAGTTGGTGCCGAATTCGAATTCCATGGGAATGCCGGTGACAACGCCGAAGACGAAATTGATGCCAAAGATGCGAGCCCAGAAGCGGGAAGCCCGGTCCCACTCCTCACTGCCGGTGCGAAGCGCGACCGTCTTGAGGACTACGATCAAAAGCGCAAGGCCCATGGTGAGCTGGGGAAACAGGTAATGGAATGTGATGGTAAAGGCGAAATGCAGCCGGTGAATCAGCTCTGCGGTCATGAAAGACTCCTGGTTAAGAGCGAAGAGGAACGACGCGACAGTTTATCGCGTGCGGCGAATGTGGCGCATCGAGCGGGAATGGCCAGAGAGAATTGTGCAACGTCGATTATCCGAGAGAAAGTCTGGATATTGATGTGATTTAAGTCACTTGCCGGACAGGATCTGGGGTGGATTCTGGAAGTGGGAGATTGCCTGCGCAGGCTAGAGGTAAATGCGGCTGATATCGAGTACGTCCGGTGTGATAAGAAGGGGTTGAGGTCAAGGAATGCGGGTAGCGGTTATAGGAGGCGGAATCGCAGGGCTGGCAGCCGCCCATGAGTTGGAAAAGGCGCGCGCGACGGGTGCGGATGTGGAGTACACCCTGTTTGAGTCGCGCGAACGGCTGGGAGGATCACTCGCATCGGAAACGGTGAATGGAGTGGTGCTGGAGCGCGGGCCGGATTCATTTTTGAGCGAGAAGCAGGCGGGCGCGGAACTTTGCCGGGAATTGGGATTAACCGATCAGCTGATGCCTTCGAATGACGCCAACCGCAAGACGTACATCGTGGTGAAGAACCGGCTGGTTCCATTGCCCGATGGGCTTATGTTTTTGATTCCGACAAAGCTGGTGCCGACGGCGCTGTCGGGACTGTTCAGCCCGACAACGAAGATCCGCATGGCGCTGGAGCTGCTGCATCCGCCACGACCGAGCGAACAGGACGAGTCAGTGGCGGCACTGGTGTTGAGGCACTTCGGCCAGGAGGCGGTGGATCGGCTTGCCGATCCGTTGCTGTCGGGTATCTATGGCGGCGATGCGACGCAGTTGAGCGCAAGGACGGTTCTGCCGAGACTCGTGGAGATGGAGACGCAGTACGGCTCGCTGACGCGCGGGATGTTGGCGGCGCACAAGCAGATGCGGGCAAAGATGACAGCGATGCTGAACGCAAGCGCAAATGGTGTTTCTGCGCCGGCGCAGAGCGAAGAAAAGCGCTCCGGTCCGCGTTCGATCTTTACGACTCTCAAGGGTGGCCTGCAGCAGCTGGTGGATGCGCTGGAGGCGCGGCTCAATCCGAAGTGGTTGCGGAAATCGACTTCAGTGAGTGCGCTGGACCGTGTCGGCGACGGCTGGCGTGTTCGAACGGGCGGCACCGATGAGACATATGACGCGGTGATCGTGGCATCGCCGGCGTGGGCAGCAGGCGGTCTGCTGGCGACGGCGGATGCGGCCCTGGGCGATGAGCTGAGCGCAATTCCCTACTCTTCTTCGATCACGGTAAACCTGGTGTTTGACGAGGCGCAGCTGGGCCGGCTGCCGGATGGGTTCGGGTTCCTGGTGCCGGCGATCGAGGGGCGCGCGATGCTGGCATGCACATTTGTCCATCGCAAATTTGCGGGACGGACGCCAACGGGCAAGGCCGTGTTGCGGGCATTTCTGGGCGGCGCTAAGAACGAGGCGCTGCTGGACCAGAGCGACGAAGTGCTGGTGGCAACGGTGCGACGTGAGTTGAGCGAAATTCTAGGGGCGCGCGTGATGGGTCCGCATATTCCGGCGGAGGCGACGCAGGTTTCACGCTGGCGGCGCGCCATGGCGCAGTATGCAGTGGGACACCAGGAACGTATGAAGCGCGTGAAAGAACGAGTGGCGACGTTACCAGGTCTTCGGCTTGCCGGGAATGCATATGACGGGATCGGAATTCCGGATTGCATTCGCACGGGGCGGAACGCGGCGAAGGAACTGTTGGCTGAGAAGCAGATACTCGTTTCAAGCCGCTAGATAATTCTCGCCACCTCATGATGATCGAGGCCAGGACAGCTTACGTTCCGCAAGAAGGATAACGGTCAACAAGGCGAGGGCGAGGGCGCTGAGGACTCTGCCAACCCAAACGTCGGGCGTCGTGGTCCAGTCCACTGCAACCATAACTTGTCCTTGCGGAATGGGCACGGCGATGAGCCCGTATCCTTGTTCACGCGCTGTGCCAGTGGGCCGGCCATTCACGGTAACGCGCCACGCAGGATAACTCCGCAGATGCAGAATCAGATCGCCCGCATGGTCGGCGGTACCCGCGAAAACCTTGTGCTCCGGCAGGTCCGCCATCTGCTGGAAGTTTCCAATGCATTCATGCGCGCCGCCGTTTTGAGCTCCCTGGAGATCGAGTCCTGGTGCAATGGAGAGATCTCCAATGCTTTTCACTTCGCAATTGACGGCGACATTGGGCTCGACAAGCGGGTGCCGGATGCCCGGAGGGGAGTACTCCGGTTTTCCGCGTATTCCCTGGGTGTGCTCTACCAGCGGAATCGCAGTATCCACATTGTGGCAATTCTGAAAGCAAATGCCCGACGTGACGCCCGTGATAACGAAGAACGCCACTCCGCACGCAGCGCCAAGCGCGAACCTGCCGCGCAGTGGATTGACCCAGACCGCCGCCGCGAAGAAGACGGCGAGCGGAGCATTCATCACCACCAGCCATCGCCACGGGAATTGAAGATAGAGCAGAGCCGGAAGGAACTTCCACAGAGGCTCGGAGAGCGGAAGGTGCATGAGCAAGGTCGCAACGGGTATGAGAGCCAGCGGAATCCACCACGCTCGCTCCGCTGTCAGCTTGCCGCGCTTCCACGCTATTCCTACTGAGGCTGCGCAGACCCCGAACATGCCGAGCGCTAGCCACGAGTGAATATCCAGCATCGCGTAATAACGCGACCAGGCTGGATCGGCGCTGTGGCTGAAGAGCCATCCATTCTCGACTAAATACTCGCGCTCGCTTATCGCGGATTGAATATTCGCCCAGCCCTGCTCCCAGATTGCGGGCACAAGATACACGGCGGCGAGCGTGCTGCCAATGACGAAGGAAAGGGCCGCGCGTACCAGCGGCTCCCATGATTTTCTGATTGCTGCCGAGACAAGAGCCGTTGCGACCAGCAGGTAGCTCGCCATGATGCCGAGCGGCCCATTGGTCAACCAAATGCCGGTCACCACCAGGGTTAAGGGCACCACGCCCCTGAACATTCGTGGCAGGAGGGTTTCGGATGCCGTGCTTGTTGCGTACCTGCGCAGTTGAAACAGCAACAGTAGCGGAATCCAGAAGCCGCCGGCAAGCTCCGGGAAGTCGCTGCGCATGTACACATCAACAAGCATGTTGCCCACAAAGATAGAGGCGCATCCCGCCAGAGTGGCAGGGCCGTCGGCAATCATCTGCCGGGCAAGGGCCCGGTTCGCCAGCCCGGTTGCCGCCAACAAGAGATACGCCAGCACAATCGGGACCGCAGGCCACGGGACGATCAAGCCCAGCAGTGCGCCGGCCATCCATGTCAGCGGCGGATAAAACACGAACCGCGGCTCGCCCGCACCGAAGTTTGGCCCACTTGCCCAGTGAGGGTACACGATGCCGTGAAGAAAGCTCCTCTGCGCCTCGACCCAGGAAACAAGGTGGAAGGAGAAATCGGCCCCACACGAAGGGCCGAGCCTTATCATCGGCCACACTGCCACCGCCGCAGCCGCCAGAATCACAATCGGTCCTACGAATCGCGAGAGGGGACGGGATTGTTTCTCCCGCCTTCCGCGTGACTTGGTTTTGCGGCTCATTTGCAATCAGCTAAGGCCTCGGCATGTAATACGGCGCCCGGAATGCGATCTGCGTCTCATCGCGGCACGATGGGCAGGATCAGAGAGCTGGGGTGTGTGGCGTCGTGGTAGACCGTGTTGGTCGCTTTGACAAAAGTGGAATCGGTTGACGCGGGTTTGCCGGTATTCAGGTTACGGTCGAAGCGCGGGAAGTTGCTGCTTGATACTTCGAGACGGATGATGTGGCCCTTAAGGAACAGGTTGCTGGTGGACCAGAGGTCGATTTTGTATTCGTAGATTTTGCCGGGCTCGAGGAGCGTGGCTGGGCCGCTGGTTGATTCGCGATAGCGGGCGCGGAGCATCCCTTCAGTCAGATTCTGCGCGTAGCCGTTGGGCCAGACGTCGACCAGTTTCGCGGTGAAGTCGGTGTCGACGGCGGAGGATGCGGCGAAGAGATCGAGGTTGACGGGGCCGGTGACTTCGACATCGGTGTCGAGGGGCGGGGTGGAATAGACGAGGACGTCGGGGCGCGCTTCGACTTCTTTCTGATCGCGGGGGCCGGCGGGCAGATGGCCCGGATCGCAGCAGAGCGGGCCTCCTACGGTTGGGACGGGGTTTGCAGGGTCGTAGGTGAAGGTGTCGGGCTTCCCGGATTTTGCGATCGATGTGGCGAGAGCGCCGTCGCCCGAGGATGAATTTGCTTTGCCTGCTGAGTGGAGCAGATAGCGCGTGGACTTGGCGCGTTCGAGGGGCCATGCGTCTTCGAAGCGCCACTTGTTTTCGCCCATAACGAAAATCTTGACTGCGTGGGCAGCGAAGTCGTTCTGCTTGCCCTGGAAGAGGTAGTCGTACCACTCGAGGATCACTTTGTACTCGTCATATTCTGCGGCCGCGGGACCGAAGTCGACGGTGCCGATATGGCTGCCAGTTCCGGCGTGACCGCCGATCATCATCAGCAGGTGCTGGCCAGAGCGAGCAGATTCATTTCCTGCGTGGGCCTTGAGGCCGAGGTAGTTTCGCGTGCGAGCCGCCCTGGAAGATGTCGTACCAGGCGGCTACGGTGAGCGCGGGAACCTGAATGTTCTGGAAGTTTTCTTCGATGGACCACTGCTTCCAGTAGCTGTCGTATTCAGTGTGGGCGGCCCAGTCGAGGAAATAGGGTGCGAGCGCTTGAGTGAGTTCTACTCCCGTATGCGGCTTGGCTATATTGAAAACTGGAAACTGCGTAAGTGGCAGGACATTGACGGCAGCGAGGGCGTTAGTGTCGCGACGGATGGCGCGGTTGAGTGTGTCCTGTGCGAGGCCTGCGGTCCACGACTCGTTGAACCACTGCTCGAATGCTCCGCCCTGGTAGGTCCAGTTCTCGTGGTAATTGCTGGCGGTGACGACAGGACAGATGCCGGCGAGATGCGGCGGATGGCCGATGGCGGCGAGCATCTGTGTGGCCCCGACGTAGGACCCGCCAAACATGCCGACTTTGCCGTTGGAATTCGGAAGTGCGGCAGCCCACTCGATGGTGTCGTAGCCGTCGTCGGTTTCGTGCTTGAAGGGGTACCACTCACCCTCAGACGTGTAGCGGCCGCGGACATCCTGCACGACGACAAGGTAGCCGCGCGCAGCGGCGGTGCGGCCGAATTCGGCGACGTTGTTCTTGTCGTAAGGGGTGCGCTGGAGGAGCGTGGGGTACTTGCCATCGCCGGCGGGGTGATAGATGTCGGCGTGGAGGGTGACGCCGTCGCGGGTCTTCATGGGGACGCCGTGTTCGACAGTGATGTCGGGGGTGGATTGGGCGAGGGCGATGGGGGCGACGCAGAGGGCGAGGGTGAGCAGGGCTTGTTTGCGCATGGTTTTTGTTGAGTGGTGCGGGACGAGGACATTGTAACGGGGTTTGGGGAGCGATCGCGTTTCCCACCCATGTCGCGATGAAACCGCGTCATGGATGGGGCACCCAAGGTCGTGCTGATTGATGCGAAAGGAAGAGCAGGTCCTTACTCCCGTTGGTCGCTCAGGATGACACCGTATAGATTGTGTACCGGCCTTAGCTGAAGCGGCGGTAGGTCATGCGGCGGGGGTTGACGAAAAGTTTCGCGGTGACTACGCCGAAGAGGAAGCCACCGATGTGGGCGAGGTAGGCGACTCCGCCGGTTTTTGCCTGGGCGATAACGCCGACGTTGAAGACCTGGATGAGAAACCAGAAGCCGATGAGAAGCGCGGCGGGGATCAAGGTGATCCGGAAAAAGATGAGAATAGAAGACGAAGGCGCGAATGCGGTCACGAGGAAAGGTGATGAGGAACGCGCCCATGACGGCGGCGATGGCTCCGCTGGCGCCGAGGCATGGGATGCGGGAGAAAGGATCGCCGAGGATCTGCGCAAACATGGCAACGATGCCGCCGGTGAGATAGAAAAAGGCGAAGCGGATTGGGCCCATGGCGTTTTCGATTTCGCGGCCGAAGGCCCACAGGTAAATCATGTTGCCGATGATGTGCATCCAGCTGGCATGCATGAACATTGAAGTGAGCAACGTGATGAGGCGATGGCCGTGGATGATGCGGATGGGGACAGCGGACCACATCCAGATGTAGGGGTCGCCGTAGGTCAGTTCCTGAAAAAACACCCAAACATTGAGAACAATGATGAGGGTGGTGACGACGGCGAAGCGGCTCAGCGGACGCGAAGCATCGCCGAGAGGAATGAAGCCGCCCACTACATTCCGCCCTTTCCGAGAAGAATACCGATGCCGTAGGTGACGGCGCCTTCGACTGGCGCCGACCACGGTCATCTCGAGGCCGGAGGACCACCAGGAGCGGATGGTGATGAGGCTCTTGGCTGCGCCGACGGCGAAGTGCGCGAGCGAGCGAAACGATAGCGGCAGCAATGACGGCGGGGACTCCGCTGATGAAGAAGAACGGGATGATGGGAATGATGGCGCCGACGGCGGTGGAGAGCGCGCCGGAGGTGGCGGAGACCAGGGGATTCGACAGGGCCTCTTCGGATGTGCCGAGGCGTTCGCTGGCGAGCGCGCGCAGCATCTGCTCCGGATCGCTGGCGATGTGGTTGACCATGTGGTCGGCGTCTGCTTCGGGCAGGCCTTTGACCTGGTAGTAGAGCGAGAGCAGTTCGCGGGCTTCAGGAGCGTTCATCCGGATGGCTTCGCGCTCGCGGGCGATTTCAGCGTGGTAGATTTCGCGCTCGCTCTTGGCGGCGAGGTAGGCGCCGGAGCCCATGGAGAGGGCGGAGGCGATCATGCCGGAGAGGCCGGCGAGGAGAACATACTTGCTGTCGCCGGCGGTAGCGCCGGAGACGCCGGAGACGATGCCGAAGATGGCGCCGAGGCCGTCGTTGACGCCGTAGATGGCGTCGCCGATCCATGCGCCGGGCTGCTTGCGGCCCTCGCTGCGCTTGGCCAGCAGCTCGTCGAGGACCGCTTTGGGGTCGACTTTGGGCGCGCCCGGCGGAGGCCTGGTAGTGGCCGCGGAGAAGCGAGCCGAGTTCGCGGTGGTGATCCTTTTCGTCTTCGATGACGTGATCGAGGATGGCGATGGAGCCTTCGTCGCCGAGGTCTTTCAGCTGCTTGCCGTAGTTGGCGATGTGGCGGCTCTCTTCAATTTCAAGGCGGCGCAGGGCCATGCGGACGCCGCCGGCGCGATTGGCGAGGGAGTTGGCTTCGCCGCCGGGATTGCCGTTGTAACTGGGCTCTGTTCCGCCGAGCTCGACGATGCGGCCGTGCCAGAGAGCGGCGTGCTCCCACTCGGCTCCGGCGAGGTGACGCAGCACCTGGGCGCGCACGGGGTCAGTATCGCGATCGGCGAGGGTCTTGTAGGTGTGGTAGCCCTCCATTTCGGCCTGCCAGTTGGCTTCGAGGGCGGCCAGAACCTTTTTCAACTTGGCGCTGCTGAGTGTGGTGGTTGCCACGGTGCGTCTCCTTGCGTTCTCTTGAGGATACGGCATCTAACGGAGAATTCGCAGTGACGCGGGCCGCTAAAAAGAGGTCTGAATTGCGCGATTCAGACGGGATAGGAGCACCGAATGGGCAGGAATTCGCATCAGTTTGCCGCATCACTTCCCCAATTTGGGGTTTTACGTATAGTGTTGTGTGGAACAAATTGCGACAATCGGCAGAGTCATAGATTACGGTCGCAATCCATAGCGGTCGAAACAGCGATTGTTCACGATCGGGAGTCCTTCACCGAGGACGGCACAACAGCCCTAACCGGGCAAAATTTCTGAGGAAGCAAGGGAGCAGACAAGCTATGGCAACTCGATCGACACCGGCAGCGGCTGCAACAACGCCGAACTACACCGGACCGTTCATTACAGTAGCCGCGCTGTTCTTCATTTTCGGGTTTATCACCAACCTGAACATGGCGCTGGTTCCGCATCTGCGGTCGATCTTCGATCTGCCATATGCGTGGGCCATGCTGGCGGAGTCGGCGTTCTTCCTTGCTTACTTTGTCTTCTCTTCACCGACTTCGAAGCTGATTGAGACGATCGGATACAAGCGGACGATGGTGGTTTCCCTGTTCATCCAGGTGGTGGGATGCCTGCTGTTCGTTCCGGCCGCCAAGATGGTCAGCTTTCCGCTGTTCCTGACGGCAGTGTTCATTGTGGGAGCGGGCGTTACGGCGTTGCAGACATCAGCGAATCCATATGTGGCGATTCTGGGGCCGGAACACAGCGCACCGGTTCGGCTGACCCTTGCGCAGGCATTCAATTCAATTGGCGGCACGATTGCGCCGCTGGTTGCGGGCGCTTACATTCTGACGGACCCTGCGAGCACGGCAACCAAGGCGGCTGTCGCCAACACGGTGCGCGGACCGTACATGCCATTGCCGCCGGGCTGCTGATTCTCGGGTTCGCGGTTGCGTTCATGCATCTGCCGCACGTTTCGCAGACACAGGAGTTTCGGCCAGGGAAGGAAGGCGATCCGATTCTGAGCCGCAGCATCTGGAGCTACCGGCACACGGTGCTGGGCGCAGTCGGAATCTTCTTTTATGTCGGCGTTGAAGTGGGACTGGCGTCGATCGCGGTGAACTACTTCAAGACGCAGGGTGTCGGACAGCGCCAAGACGGCTTCGTTCCTGGTTTCGCTCTATTGGGTCGGCGCGCTGGTGGGCCGCTTGCTCGGGTCGTGGATTCTGACCAAGATCCAGTCCGGCAAGCTGCTGGGCATCTTTGGATTCGCTGCAGCGCTGTTCGTGGTTATCTCGATGTTTACAAGCGGGCAGGTCGCCATCTGGGCGATCGTGCTCTGCGGATTCTTCAACTCGATCATGTTCCCGAACATCTTTGCGCTGGGTATCGCGGGCCTGGGACCGATGACGAGCAAGGGGTCGGGACTGATCATGACGGCGGTTGTGGGCGGCGCGATTGTTCCGCTTGCTCTGGGCGCGGCGGCCGACAAGTTCGGGATTCAGCACTCGTTCGTGATTCCGCTGATTTGCTATCTCTTCATTGCCTACTACGGATTGTGGGGATCACAAGCCTACGCGGACAGTGACAGCGTAGGTGGGTTGGGGGCAGTAAACCCTTGAAGGCCCTCCGGTTGCCCGGAGGGCCTTCGCATGTGCGGCTGCCTGGCTGAGTTCGTTGCGATCTCACCCCAAAACGTAAACGGCACGTTCAGGATGGGGCACCCACATTTGTGCCTCATTGAGGTTCGGGTTATCCCGGGTCCCCAATTGCGAGGGACCCGGGGCACCCGGCACCCTTGCGCTTCTGCAACGCTTTTTTTTCGTTTTTTCAGGTAAGTTCGTCATTTCACTGGGTTTAGCATTTCAGGACCCCTCCGTAACTCACTGAAAACAAACACCTTAAGTCGTAAAATCGTCATAAATAAAGACTTGGTCGCCGATTTTTGCGATTTGCATCGTTTTCGCAGCAGGGATTCCCAGATTGTGAGATGCAGCCCTTTGAGAAACGGACGGGCGGAGGCGACTGCTTAGTCGAGTCGTTCGCGTCGCACATTCCTGCGGAAGAGGCCAGGCAGCAATCCCATCGGCGACGAGCGGTCATTCGCTCATTTTTCCAGTATGCGCCAAATGGAGAAATTACCGGCACACAACTCAAGGAACTTTGTCTTTTGAATTGTTCAACTTGGCGGGCCTGAAACAAAAAGTCGCTTGACATTCGGAGATGATGGCAAACGCGTCGGAAACGATTCTTCTTGACGTGTATTACAAATTGCGATATTGTTATTGCAATTTGCGATTGGATGGTTGGAAGTTTTGAATGCTGATCGCGGGAAGCACGATGAAGCTCGGCGAAAAAATCAAATATCTGCGCGAGGTAGAGGGCAGCCTTCGCGGAATGGATCGTGCTATGAGCCAGCAGGAGCTGACGCGGGCGATCGAGGCGGAGACGGGCTCGAAGCTGAGCCAGAGTTATCTGTCGCAGATCGAGAGCGGAGCCCGGCCTCACCTGACGAACACGACGCGTCTGATCCTGGCGAATTTCTTCAAGGTTCATCCGGGGTACCTGGTGGATGATCCCGAGGGGTATCACCCGGAGTTGATGAGCGAAGTTCGCGGGCTGGAAGACAAGCTTGATGTGTGGCTGGTCTCGGGGGCGGAGCGGTTCCGGCGCGATCCCGAGTTGAAGAGCGCGCTGCTTGCCGTGGCGCAGCACGAACGGACGCGGGAATGTCTGCTGCTGCTGGAGTCGATTTTGGAGACGCCGGGGCTGATGACGAGACTGACCGAAGTGTTGAGAAAACAGGGAACGAGGGAACAAGGGAACGAGGGACCACGGACCGAGGGAACGAGGGACCGAGGGACCACGACCAAGAAGCGCAGCAGGTAAGTGGGGGCATGGCGATGAACTGGGAGACGTTTTATCTTGTCTGTTTTCTTGCGGGGCTGATGCTGAGCCTGATTTCGCTGCTGGGCGGGATGGGGCATTTTGGCGGGCATGTGCATGTGCCGCATGTTCATGTACCGCATGTGGGGCATGTTCCGCATATGCCGCACGGCGCCGCGGGCGTTTCTCATGCGGCGAGCAGTGGAGCGGCTTCGGCCGCGAACAGCGGCGGGCCAGAGGTTCCGTGGTGGAACGCATTTTCGATCATGATTTTTCTCTGCTGGTTTGGGGCGGCGGGATATTTGCTGACGAAGTATGGAAGTTTGTCGCCGGCGTTGTGGTGGTGCTGGCGGCGATTTGCGGGCTGGCGGGAGGGGCGATCATCTTCATGTTTCTGACCAAGGTGCTGATGCCGCATGACCGGGAACTGACTGCGGACGAGACGGAGGTTGTCGGCGTGGTGGGGCATGTTTCGTCGCCGATTCGCGCCGGTGGAACCGGAGCGATTGTGTACCAGCAACTGGGTGCGACGCGATCGGCAACTGCGCGTTCAGAAGACGGCGAGGCCATCGAGAAAGAAGAAGAGGTTTACGTGATTCGCTACGAAAGAGGAATCGCGTATGTGAAGAGGTGGGAGGATTTGCCGGAGACGGCAAATCAGGGAACGAGGGAACAAGTGACCAAGGGAGTAAAAGACAGCTTCTAGCTGCGGACTGCCCTGCAACGGGTTGTGCCCGGCCGAAGGACCGGGATTCAAATGACGAACTCAACCGTGCTGATTGCGGATATGGGCATCCTGGTGGGGATTTTTCTGCTGGGATTGTTGGCGAAGTTGTTTCCAAAGAACAGACATAAGGCTAAGCAGTGAGCAGAATCGTGGGCAGGGGCGACGGACGAGCTGAAGCGTTTGAGAAGCGTCCCTCAGGGGCTAAAGCCCAAGTGGCTTTGGGATTGTTTGCGGCACGGCTAAAGCCATGCCCTTTCAAAACCAAATGCTGTGAGGACTGAAGTAAAACCATCAACAATTCAACCCCTGTTGAAGGGACAGGGATCGAATGATGACGAATGAAATGATTCTTTTGGTCGGTCTGGGAGTATTGGCGCTGATCTTCGTGATGGGCATTCTGGCCAGGATGTATCGCAAGGCAGGGCCCAATGAAGCATTGATTGTCTATGGTTTTCGCGGACCGCGCGTGATCAAAGGACATGGCACGGTGATTTTTCCCATGGTGGAGAACTGCCGCGAGTTGAGCCTTGAGCTGATGAGCTTCGATGTGGCTCCGCAGCAGGATCTCTACACCAAGCAGGGCGTGGCCGTGACAGTGGAAGCCGTAGCGCAGATCAAGGTGCGCAGCGATCAGGCTTCGATTCTGACAGCAGCCGAGCAGTTTTTGACCAAGAATCCAGCCGCAGCGCGAGGGTTTGATCCGGCTGGTGATGGAAGGCCATCTGCGCGGGATCATTGGCCAGTTGACTGTGGAGCAGATTGTGAAGGAGCCCGAGATGGTGGGCGAGCGCATGCGCGCGACGTGTGCGGAAGACATGAGCAAGATGGGACTCGAAGTGATTTCGTTCACCATCAAGGAAGTTCGCGACAAGAACGAGTACATCTCGAACATGGGACGGCCTGACGTGGCTCGCATCAAGCGCGACGCGGAGATGGCAACGGCAGATGCTGAGCGCGATACGGCGATCAAGCGGGCGACTGCGCTTAGAGAGTCGGCTGTAGCCAAGGCCCAGGCAGACCAGGAGCGGGTGATTGCGGAAACGGCTTCGGCGACGCGGCAGGCAGAAGCGCAGCGAGATCTTGAGATCAAGAAGGCCGAGTATGCGGAGCAGAGCCGCAGGCAGCAGGCCACGGCAGACAAAGCGTACGAATTGCAGACCAACGTCATGCTGCAGCAGGTCACGGCTGAGCAGGTGAAGGTGCAGCAGGTGGAGAAGGAAGGCCAGATCAAGGTGCAGGAAGCTGAGATTCTGCGCCATGAGAAGGAACTGATTGCCACGGTGCTGAAGGGCGCGGAGATTGAACGGCAGCGGATTGAGAATCTCGCCTCAGCGGAGAAGTCTCGTTTAACCACAGAAGCTGAAGGCCGCGCGGCTGCGATTCGTTCGCAGGGCGAAGCGGAAGCCAGCATCATCTTCCAGAAGGGCGAGGCGGAAGCGAAGGCTATGAACGTGAAGGCCGAGGCTTACCAGGAATGGAACCAGGCCGCGGTGGTGGACAAGCTGCTGACCAACATGGCCGATGTTGTCCGTGCCATGGCAGAGCCGCTGAGCAAGGTGGACCACATCACGATTGTGTCCACGGGCAACGACGATGCCGCAGGTGCGCACAAGATTACGGGCGACATGACGCGGATTGCGGCGCAGGTTCCGGCATTGTTTGAGGCGCTGAGTGGTATGGACATCAAGCAGTTGATGTCGAATGTGCAGGCGATCAAGCCCGGCGAAGGAGAAGCCGGTGAACGGCGATGCGACCAAGCAGTGATTGCGGTGCGGGACAACTGGATCGTTCGCAATCGATAGACGGCGCGTGGCGAGGGCGAAAGGCGTTCGCCACGCCAACCGGAAGGAAGGATGAAGAGAGCATGATTCCGAGTTTTCGTACTTTGGTGATTTTGGGCGCGGCCGTCGTTTCCACTTCAGCAATCGCGAGTGCGCAGAGTCCAGCCGCAACGGAACAGCCGAGTTCGACGGCACAAGCAGGACAGGCTCCTGCCGCAGTTGTTCCTGCGGATCAACAACCGACCAAGGAGCAGCTGGCAAAACTCTTTGACGTGATGCGGATTCGCGTGCAGATGCAGTCGATGCGCCAGATTGTACCGGGAATGGTTGCGGAGCAGATCCAGGGTGCAATGAAGCAGACCGAAGCGGATCTGCCAGCAGGAACAAAGCTGACCCCTGAGCAGCGTGAAGCCCTGCAAAAGGTGATGAGCAAATATGTCGCAAAGGCGATGGATCTCTATCCAGCCGATGAGATGCTCGCGGACATGACCACGATCTATCAACAGCGCCTCAGCAAGGACGATGTTGATGGGCTGATCACGTTCTACAGTTCCCCTGCCGGGCAGCATCTGCTGGATGCACAGCCTGTCATCGCAAAGGAATACATGCCCATGGTGATCGGCAAGGTGACGCAAAGGAGCCAGGCGATGACGAAGGAAATGCTGAAGGAGATGGCGGAGATTGTGCCGACGGCCAAGCAGGGAGCGGCAAAACAAGGAAGCGCGAAACCAACGACGAACTAGTGGTGCGGTTTCAGTGAAGCGGGATTCGAAGAATCAAAGTGCGCAAGGCGAGGAGGAATTTGTATGGCGTTACTGGATAGAGTGAGCACGCTGTTGAAGGCGAACCTGAATGACCTGGTGGAGAAGGCCGAGGATCCGGAGCGGATGTTGAAGCAGGTTGTGCTGGACATGGAGAACCAGCTTTTGCAAGTGAAGACGCAGGTGGCGATTGCGATTGCGGATCAGCACCTGCTGGAGAAGAAGAAGACGGAGCACGAGCAGCAGGCGGCGGAGTGGCGGCGCAAGGCGGAGCTGGCCGTGCAGAAGGGCCAGGACGACCTGGCGCGTGCTGCACTAGAGCGCTCTCTGAGCCAGGACCAGCTTCAAATAGGCTTCACGACGCAGGCCGAGGACCAGAAGCACGAAGCGGACAATCTGCGGCAAGCACTGCGTAAGCTGGAGCAAAAGCTGACCGAGACGCGCGCGCATTGCGAGATGCTGATTGCCGAGCATCGCCGTGCGAAGGTGATTGGTCGCGCGGCAAAGGCGCAGCACGTGGTGGGCAACGACCAAGAAAACACGATTGGCCGGATGAAAAGCAAGGTCCATATTACAGCGGCTGAAAATGCAGCGGCGACGGAAGTACTGTCACCGGAGTCCCTTGAGGACAAGTTCAGAGCGCTGGAGAGCCAGGACAAAGTGGAGTTGATGCTAAAGGAACTTAAGAGTCGTCAATCGATTTAGCGATGTGACCAAAGTCGGACATCGCTGAGTCGGTGTGGCAACTTTTTGTATCTTCTTGTGCCAAACAACGTCTAAATCCGAGGTGATGTGCCTTTTGATGACGCATCCGCTGCCTGATCAGTGGCGGATGCACCCAGAGGCGCATCTGCCGTGGACTCGCGTAGACGTGATTCACGGCGGGTGCGCCCAAATTCCCAGTGGGTGGATGGATGCGCCATAAATACTTTTTTTCTGCCGTAGCTTTGTCGGCAGCGCTGTGCATTGCGGGTCGAGCCCAACAATCGACGGACCCAGGCTCGACTTCCGGCGATGCGAGTCAGCCTGCTTCCACTACCGTAAACACACCGGCGATTCCTTCTGCGCCCGATCTGGCTGGCAAGGACACGCCGCCATCTTCGAGCGGCATGCAACCTGCCGAAGTGAATGGAACGGTGCTGGATGTCAATGGAGATTTGATTCCGGGCGCGACAGTTGTTCTGGATGGTGCTGGTCCCGCGGATCATCGGACAGTTGCGGCGAACGACTCGGCATTCTTTCAATTTGGCGGACTGGCGCCGGGCGTGACCTACCACCTTACAATCAGCGCGAATGGATTTGAGAACTGGGTCTCTGCGCCTATCACACTCGCGTCGGGCCAGTTCTTCGATGTTGTCGGAATCAAGTTGAAACTCGAGGCTTCAGTTTCGTCGGTGACGGTGTATTCGTCGACGGAACAGATCGCCGCGCAGCAGGTGAGGCTTGCGGAGCAACAGCGCGTACTTGGATTCATTCCGAATTTCTACGTAGTGTACGACTCGAAGAACGCAGTGCCACTGACGACGAAGCTAAAGTTCCAGATGGCATATCGGGTGTCGATCGACCCGGTGACCATCGTTGGTGCAGGCGTACTGGCGGGAATCAATCAGGCAGGAGACACGCCAGCGTACAGACAAGGCGCGATTGGCTACGCGCAGCGTTTTGGCGCAGTCTACGCGGATGGCTTGACGGACATCATGTTTGGCGGAGCGATTCTGCCGTCATTGCTGCATCAGGATCCGCGGTATTTCTATCAGGGGACAGGGACGATAAAGTCGCGCATGCTGCATGCGATGGCGAATCCGTTTATCTGCCGCGGAGACAATGGGAAGTCGCAGCCGAACTATTCAAGTATTGGCGGCGATTTGATTTCGAGCGCGATTTCGAATACCTACTACCCGCAGGCGAATCGCGGGGCGAGCCTGGTGTTTGAGAATCTCGCGCTGAGCACCGGGGAGCGAGCTGTGAGCAGCATCGTGCAGGAGTTTGTGCTACGCAAACTCACTCCCAGCGCGAAATAGAGAGACCAGCGGATTCCATCGCGGACTCCGGTACGAAGCAAAATCAATTAGCCTAAAATAGAGGGAGTGGTGTTCGTGCAGGTTTTACTGCAAGGACCCTCAACCTAAAATCGGCGAGCCCTGGCGCTTGATTGCTGGTGCTCGAGCTGACGGCAACTACAGAAGGAGTCAGGCCTTCAATACCCCATGCATCTCGTGTTTGCGTCTGCCATTGGCGCACCCTGTCAGATGTGACAGTTGTGGCCTAAGATCTGTCTGCTTACTCTCAAGATCAGTGAAAGTTCTGTAATGCGAGGCGCGAGTTTGCAGGACGGCCAATGCAGAAGTGCCTACTTTGATTTGTGCGCACAAATTCGCAGGCAAAGTTGGTACTAGAATGCGGGAAGCCAGACATCTGATCCTCTGTGGCGCAATCTTATGTATGCCGATTGCGATCCTTGCACAGGAGAGTAAGACGAATCTTAGTTTGCGGACTTCGGAAGCTGGTGTTACCGCTTCCTCTAACTCACTTCCAGATGCGCCGAGTGCGCAGTTCGTTTCGCCTTCCGTTGAAGAACTCGATGAACCGCCCGCAGCAGGACAGGGCCAGAGCAACGCAGGAGCTCAGGAATCGGTCAAGCCGACTTCGACGCAAGATCCAACGAAAGCAAATATCGGCGGCTCAGTTCTGGACACAAACGGGGACACCGTGCCCCGGGCGACCATAATTCTCGAGGGTCCCCGCCCCGGAGACCGCCAAACCACGATCGGCGATGAGAACGGTGCATTTCAATTTGGCGGACTTCAGCCGGGTACACCATATCAAGTCATGATCAGCATGGCGGACTTTGAAACCTGGAAGTCGCAGAAGATCGTATTGACGCCGGGTCAGTTCTATTTTCTGGTGGACATCAAGCTGAAGATCTCTGAATCGGTCACATCGGTGACTGTGTACGCATCGCAGGATGTCATCGCCGCCGAGCAGGTCAGACTCGAAGAGAAGCAGCGTGTGCTGGGCATCTTTCCCAACTTCTTCGTTACATACGATCCCCACCCTGTGCCGCTGACGACGAAGTTGAAGTTCAGACTCGCCTACAAGGCGTCGACCGATCCAGTAACGTTTTTTGGAATAGCTTTCCTGGCGGCCATTTATCAGGCGGGAGATATCCCCGCGTATGGTCAGGGTTGGAAGGCCTATGGTCAGCGCGTGGGTGCCGGAATTCTCGATAGCACGACCGACATCTTTTTCGGCGGCGCGATTTATCCATGGATGTTTCGTCAGGACCCGCGCTATTTTTACCAGGGCACGGGCACGAAGAAGTCGCGCGCGCTGCACGCCTTGGCGAGTCCTTACGTTTGCCGGGGTGACAATGGAAAGCGACAGCCAAACATCTCGAGCTTAGGCGGAGATCTGACTTCGGGAGCGATTTCGAACCTCTACTATCCGGAGAGTGACAGAGGGGCGAAATTGGTTTTCCAGGGCTTCCTGATCACCACAGGCGTTCGTACGGTCGACTCGCTGGTGCAGGAGTTTGTCTTGCGCAAACTTACTCCCAGTGCGAAGCATCACAACTGAGCGACGCAGCACGGGATCGATTCTGAATTCCATAAAGACCAAAGTTGCCTGGGCAATCCGCCCGGGCATTCCTGTTTGCAGAGCAAGTATACTTTCAGACGTGAGTAAATCGCTTCACTTGAAAACTCATGGAGGCAGAGCGTCGCGTATGCGGATTGGATCGTTAGCCGTTGGGGTTGGCATACTGTGGGTCTTGTGTTCGACATTGGGATTGGCGAAGAAGGCTCCGGAGGATGGAATCGGCGCATATGCGACGGGCAGGTATCGCAATCTGTTTGCGGAGGATGGGCATTCGAAAAAGGAGATCCAGGCAAAGATCGACGCGGCTTACCGGCAGCTTTTTCACGGTGACAAGCAGACGCAGGCGATTGCGTTTGATGACGGGAGCAATGCGAACGGGCCGCTGATGTACGTAACGGACTGGGCGAATCACGATGTGCGGACCGAAGGCATGTCGTACGGGATGATGATCACGGTCGAGCTGAAGAAGAAAGCGGAGTTTGACGCAATCTGGAATTGGGCCAGGACCTACATGTATATCTCAGACCCGAAGGCGCCGAGTTACCAGTTCTTTGCGTGGTCCTGCAAGACAGATGGAACCCATAACTCAGAAGGAGCAGCGCCGGATGGGGAGTCGTATTTCGCGATGGCGCTGTTGTTCGCGTCGAACCGCTGGGGGGACGGGAAAGGGATCTACGACTATCACGCCGAGGCCGAGAGACTGCTCACGGCGATGGTGCATCGGGCAGTGATATCCGCGTCGAGCCAGCGCGGGGTGCATACGGTGGGGCCGATGATGAATCCCGATCCGCCGATGATCCTGTTCGTGCCGGAGGTATCGCCGCAGATGTTCACCGATCCTTCGTATCATTTGCCGGCGTTCTACGAGTTGTGGTCGCGGTGGGGGCCGAAGGAGGATCGCGAATTCTGGGCTCGGGCGGCGGAGACGAGCCGGGCGTTTTTCGTGAAGAGCACGAATCCGCAAACTGGGCTGGCGCCGGACTATGCGAACTTTGATGGAACTCCGCACGCGAATCGCTTTTCGCAATCGGACAAATTCGGGTATGACGCGTGGCGAACAGCGAGTAACTGGGCCGTGGATTGGTCGTGGTGGCAGAAGGCTGCGGCAGAACAGGAACTGAGTGATCGGATACAGAGATTCTTTGCGTCTCAGGGGATACGATAAGTATGGGCCAGTGTACACGCTGGATGGAAAAGGCCTGGGGGCGACACCGGGACTGACGCATGAGGATCATCCAACAGGGCTGATGGGGACAAATGCAGTAACGGGGCTGGCGGCTACAGATCATGCAAGAGCGAAGGAGTTTACTGAGGCGTTATGGAACGCGCAGGTTCCGTCGGGGCAGTATCGGTATTACGACGGGATGCTTTATTTGATGAGTCTGATGCATGCGAGCGGGGAGTTTCGGATCCTGGAACCGAGTAAAGCAGCTTCCAGCCACTAGCTGCCAGCTCCTAGCTGCCCCAGCCGCCGCCGCCAGGAGATTCTATGCGGATGCGGGTGCCTGCGGGAAGTTCGCGGGTGCATTTGCCGGGGAGTTTCTCTGTCGGCGTTGGCGCGAATGATTGTGGTTTGGCCTTGGACTCCGGGTGCTCCGCCTGCGAGGCCCCAGGGCTGGTTTTGCGTCGATCAGCTAGAAGCGTGACTTGCGCGTCGCCTAACAATTCCAGTTCACGAATGATGCCATCGCCTCCGCGATGCTTCCCTGCTCCGCCGGAGTTGGGGCGGATTGCGTATTTGATCATGCGGAGTGGGTAGGCGTACTCGAGCGCTTCAACGGGAGTGTTGAGCGAGTTGGTCATGTGGGCGTGATGGGCGCTGGCGCCCGCGGATTGCGGCGAAGCTCCATGACCGCCGGCGATGGTTTCGTAGTACGTGTAGGGCTGGGCACGGTGCGAACCCGGACGAGTGTCGATGCCACCGATGGTGAGATTGTTCATGGTTCCGGAGCTGGCCGCAGGAATGCGATCGGGCAATGCAGGCGCGAGTGCGCGCATGAGCGTGTCTACAATGCGCTGCGAAGTTTCTACGTTGCCACCGGCTACGGCTGCGGGCGGGCGCGCATTCACGATGGAGCCCTCAGGCGCGAGAACCTTGATGGGACGCATGAGACCTGCGGTGGCGATGGCGCCGGGCGGAAGCAGGCAGCGGAAAACGTAAAAAACAGCGGACCAGGTGATGGCGTAGACGGCGTTGATGCTGCCGGGGACCTGCGAGTCGGTGCCTGCGAAATCGACAACTGCGCGGCGTCGTTGGGGATCGTTGGTGACTTTGACGCGAATGGCGATGGGACCGGGGATTACGCCGTCGTCGTCGAGGAAATCTTCGGCTTGCCATTCGCCGGCGGGAGAGCGGCAAGCACATTGCGCATGAGGCGCTCGGAGCCGGCGAGCATGGCGCTGACTCCCTGTAGAAGTCGAGCGTGGCCGAAACGGTGACAAGCTCAAGCATGCGAGTGGCCCCGATGCGGCAGGCGCCAAGTTGGGCGGTGAGGTCGCCTTCACGCTCTTTCGGTGTGCGAACGTTGGCGAGGATTGTGGCAAGGAGTTGCACATCCATTTTGCCGGCACGCATGAGCTTGACTGGAGGAATGCGAATGCCCTCCTGCGCGATTTCACGGCAGGGGCCCATGGAACCTGGATACATTCCGCCGACGTCGGCGTGATGGGCACGGTTGGCGACGTAGAAGGCGGGGCGGGCGCGACCGGGGAGGAACACAGGCGCGACCATGGTGATGTCGGGCAAGTGCGTGCCGCCACGATAAGGATCGTTGAGCAGCGCAACATCGCCGGGCGCGAGGCGGAGGTCAGCGAGAACAGCAGCGACCGACATGGGCATGGAACCGAGGTGGACGGGCATGTCGTCGCCCATGGCGATGAGCTCGCCCCCCCACCCCCCAGACGAAGACCTGTCTGAGGGGACCCCGGTCGCGGCGGAGAAGACGGCAGAGGAATAGTCGCGGCGCTCTTTGATATTGGGAGAAAATGCCGTGCGACGGAGAGCAGCGCCCATCTCGACAGCGACGGAGTGAAGAGCATGGCCGATGACGGCGATTTCGGCGGGGTCGAGCGGACGGCGTGTGGTCATCGGCGGGCTCCCGATGTCGGCGTGAGAACGAGATTCGACAGCGCATCGACGGAGGCTGTCCAACCGGTAGGTAGATACGTGGTGGCGCTGAGTTCGGTAATGACGGCGGGGCCGGCGATGCGATTGCCTGGATGAAGCATTGCGCGATCGTAGAGT
This sequence comes from uncultured Acidobacteriaceae bacterium, assembly GCA_963769345.1. Taxonomy (GTDB): domain Bacteria; phylum Acidobacteriota; class Terriglobia; order Terriglobales; family Acidobacteriaceae; genus Telmatobacter. The sequence goes on along the minus strand of CAVYLL010000008.1, from coordinate 1,267,087 downwards.
GCGGCGGTGCGCCAACGGCTGTCTTCGAAGATGCGGTGCGTGGATATCTGGGCGTGACGGGCGTCGGGCTTTCGGAGGGCCGCGCGGGTGAGTCGCGGTTTGCGCGAGCGTGCGACGGCCTGGACGCGGAGAGTGACAATCTCGACTTCGCGCGTGGGATCGGCGTAGCCGTAGGACTGTGCGTGGAGGCGATGAAAACGCGCGACAGCGTTGGCTGACCAGTCGACGCGGAGTTCGAAGCCCTGGCCGTGGTAGCGAATATCGGCGGAGCGGGTGAGGATTGCGCGGGCTCCTTCAGCGGAGAATGCGGCGCGGGCTTCGGACTCGAGAGCGCGAAAGACGTTTGCGATTTGCGGCGAGCCGGGAGCGAGCATCACGGTGCGTGAGAACTCGCGACGCAGGTCAGCGTCGAGGATGCCGAGGGCGGAGAGCGCGCCGGGAGCTGTGGGAACAAGAACGCGGCGAATGCCTAGCGCGGTGGCGAGAGCGCAGGCGTGGAGCGGACCGGCACCCCCGAAGGCGAGCAGCGTGAAGGTACGCGGATCGTGGCCTCGCTCGACGGAAACGCGACGGAGAGCTGACTCCATGCGCGCGTTGGTAACGCGGAGGATGCCTTCGGCTAGATGCTCGAGTGAGGCGAAGGATTTCGTGGGGACAGCGGAGAGTGCTTTGCGAGCTCGAGATACGTCGAGATGCATGGCCCCGCCAAGGAAGTGATCGGGATGGAGACGACCAAGGGCGAGGTTGGCGTCGGTGACGGTGGGCCGGTCGCCCCGGCCGTAACAGGCAGGACCGGGGATGGCTCCGGCGGATTGCGGACCGACCTGCAGAGCGCCGGCGGTATCCATCCATGCAAGTGAGCCGCCGCCCGCGCCGGCGGTATGGATGTCGAGCATGGGGACGCCGACGGGGAGGCCCGCGACCTGACCTTCGGTGCTGGTGGGTGGCTCGCGTGTGGCGTCTCCACCCCTGCGACGTGGACCTGTCGCCCGGGACCCCGAGTCGAGGAGAGCGACGTCGGTGGAGGTACCGCCCATGTCGAAGGTGAGGATGCGATCGATGCCGGCAGCGCGGGCTATGCTGAGCGCGCCGATAACGCCGCCGGCGGGACCGGAGAGGATGGTGCGTACGGGTTCACGAGCGGCGGAGGCGGCTGAGAGAATGCCGCCGGAGGATTGCATGATGCTGAGGCTGCGCGTCTGCGTTTGGCGAGACCCCGTTCCAGCGCATGGATGTATTGCTGCATGCGCGGGGCGAGATAAGCGTTGAGCGCGACGGTCGACCCGCGTTCGTACTCTCGGAATTCGGGAAGAATCTGATGTGAGAGCGAGATGGGCAGGCGGAGAGATTCGAGAGCCTTCGCAACGGCTTGCTCGTGCGCGGGATTGGCGAAGGAGAAGAGAAGCGAGACAGCGATGGATTCGGCTTTCGATTTGCGAATTGCGCGGCGGAGTTCGTCGAGCGATGCCGGAGTTGGCGCAAGGAGAACTTCTCCGTTGGGACCGATGCGTTCGGGGACGCCGAAGCAGAGGTCGGTGATGGGAGCGGGGCGATGGTGATTCCAGTCGTAGAGATCGGGGCGCGCCTGCCGGGCAATGGCGAGCGTGTCTTCGAATCCCGCAGTGGTGACGAAGGCGACGCGCGCGCCTTTGCGTTCGAGCAGTGCGTTGGTGGCGACGGTGGTGCCGTGGCGGACTTCGACAGTGGCGGAAGGAACGAGGGCGGAGATTCGGCGGACGGCTTCGAGGATGGCGCGGCTCGGATCGTCGGGCGTGGAGGGAAGTTTGAGCACGTCGATGCGGCTGCCGATGCGGTAGACGCAGTCAGTGAAGGTGCCGCCGGTATCGATGGCGATGGTGAGGTGCGGAGCCACTCAAGAAAACATAACAGGCAGGGGCAACGATTCTGCAGACAGCCGGGACGGGGACGGCAGAGGCGGAAGACTTGTCGGAGAAGAACACAACCTCAGGGGCTAAAGCCCGTTTATCAGGCGAGGAATCATGTACGGGCTGAAGCCCGTACCCTCCAAAGCCGCACCAGCATTCGAGTTTTCACAAGCTTTGAAGGTCATGCCCTGATACAAACCCAGACCAGTTATACACCGCGTTGTGATCTATTTTCGAGGGTGTTATTTTTTACTGTTGAACAGCCCAGGCGAGGCCGTCGGGATTGGGGCCTGCATCGATTTTTCCCACGACCTCGAGTGTCTTCAGATCGATGACGGCTACGAAACCATCACCGGAGAAGGCGACGTAGGCACGTTGACCGTCGGGCTGAACGAGGATGCCTCCGCCGCCAGCACGGCCGATTTTAATGCGCTTCACTTCTTTCCGGGTGGCAACGTCGAAAACGATGAGTTCGGCTCCGGCGGAGATGAGCGCTTTGGCGCCGTCGGGTGTGAACTTGAGGCGGTTGGCGCCGCGCGCGTTGGCCTGAAGGGTGGCGGTGACTTTTTTGGCATCGATATCGATGACGGACACGGTGCCGTCCCACGCATTTGCGATCCAGGCCTGTCTGTGGTCGGGCGAAACGTCGAACCCCTCGGAACCGCGGCCAACCGGGATCACCGTTTCGTTCCAGTCGCCGCCGGGAGGTCCGGGCGGAGGTCCTCCGGGTCCACGCGCGCCGGGAGGCGGCACGCCCGCGCCTTGCCATGCGGGAGTTCCAGTGCCTTGAGGTCCGGAGCTGGAAGGTGGTGGGCCGGGGGGCGGACCACCAGCCTGTGATTCAGTGTGCTCGAGGATCGTGACCGTTGCGGAATTTACATTCGTGGTGAGGATCTTTTTGGCATCGGGAAAGACGTAGATCATGTGGGTTCGGTTCTGACCGGTGCCCATGATCCAGTTGATCTTGCCACTGCCGGGATCGTAGCTGCCGATGGCCTTTGCTGCTTCGGCGGTGAACCAAACCTTGCCCTGCTCGAACATCAACCCATGGGGGCCGCGGAGGGCGCCGAGTTCGATCTGCGGTTCCGGGTGCTGAGCAATCAGGTCAATCACTGTCAGGGTGTGAAATTGACCGAAGCCGTAATTGGATACGTAGGCGGTGTGGCCGTCGGAGGAAGCGACTACCTCGTGTGGATCGTCCCCTACGGGAATGCGCGCAACGACGCGCAGATCCGCCGGGTCCACTATCGCGAGCGTGTGATCCTGCTTGGAAAGAACGAGCAGAGCTGTTTTCGGAGTCGCGGATTTTGTGGAATTTGAAGTTGTCTGCGCGATTGCGAACGCCGCAAAAGTTGCGACGCAAACGGCCATAACGGCTACGCGTGTGAAGTTCTTCTCGATCTTCATAGGGGGCGTTTGACTAGACGAACATGTCCTGGTCAGCTACGACGTCAGCCTGCGGATTGGACCGCTTGCCGCTGGTCAGCACGCTCAAGAAGGCTTTCGCGGCAGCCATGATGGCCGAAACCTGGCGAACTGGTTTGACCACGGATCCGACCACGACGTTGCTTGCATGCTCAACGTTGTCTGCCATGTTCGTGAACATGTTGTCGACACGGCTTGTCTGGCGATGCACGCGCTCAAGAATGTCGCCGGCCACTGCCTGAAACTCAACGCTTTGCCGTTTCAAGACATGCGCAATGTCGGCCACATTGGCCGCCACCGACTCGAGCCTGGGCGCGACGTTCTCAAGAGTCTCTCGAGACTTAGTCAAGATCGGCATTGCGGTTGTGCGCAGCTCCTGCAGATCTACCTGCAGAGACTTAACGGTCTTTCGCATCACGAGGAAGGCAACCAGCATCACGATCGCCTGCACCAGCAAGGCGAATGCAGTGAGGCCAACAAAAATCACGAGCAATCTTGTTTCATTGTTCATTTCGGCACCGAGACAATCCTTCTACATGCACAAGCCCGTTCAGCGATTCCATCGCACACAAGTGAACGCCGGTTGCGAACGGATGCGCCGATTCCTGATCTCCGCAACCGGCTCAGAGTTTCGAGAACTCGAGAGAGCCTGAACCGAGATTCGGTCCAGGCACTCTTCCTAGATCAAGCGGTGGGCTCAGATGACGGCTTGGCGTTCGCCTGATAGGCTTCGCGCCCGGCATCGACGGCCGCACCAACACGGCTACCCTGATCCTGCACCAGGTTCTTGCCACGCTCTACGAAGTCTTCCCACTGTGCCCGGCCCCGATCCACGACTTCGCGCCCGCGCCCGACGTATTGATTGACCTGTTCCTTGCCCTTGTCGACGATCTGGCCTGCACGCTCGGCAGCCTGGCGCCCGCGAGCACGCAGGTACTCACTGCCTTCGCGCGCTCCTTGCGCGAGATCTTCCCGCGTTTCGCGACCGCTCTTCGGAGCATAGAGGATGCCGATTAGTGCGCCCACTCCCAATCCAGCCAGAAACCACGCTACTCCCTGACCATTGTTCGAATCTTCGCTCATAACGTATATCTCCTTCTGCCCAGTATCCAAGAAGCCTGAGCGTATCAAAACTCCATGTTACGCCGCAAATACGCCTGAGCACAGAATTTGCACCCGGCAACGTCAAAAGCCAAAAAGGCGGATCGTCCGAAGAGTGGCGGCTTTACCTCCCCGGTTATTCCCCCTCGCTTGGACGCCATTCGATCGGAATCAGTTGCAACCCTTCGTGCGCTTCATCATTTGGGATCGGCGCCGTGCCAGATAGCGCTGCGATGTCCCTACTTAGGCAGGAGGCTGTGGGCGATTGCATCGAGGATGCCGTTCAGGAAGTTGATGGATTCTGGAGCGGAGTAGCGGCGAGCAATCTCGAGCGCCTCGTTAATCACAATCGGGAAGGGCGTCGATTTGAACTGGACCATTTCGCCCACGGCCATTCGCAGCAGGTTGCGATCCACGGCGGGCATACGTTCGAGGCGCCAATGGCGCGAATTAGCGCTGATCAACTCGTCGATCTGTTCCTGATGCGCGAGCGAAGAATTGAATAGATCCTCGGCAAAGCCGCGGACCTCGGGTTCGACTGCGTCGACTGATTTCCAGAATGTGGCGCGCACCTGGTCTGGACTCTGCTTGCCGACGTCTGCCTGGAAGAGCATCTGCATCGCGAGTTCGCGGGATTTGCGTCGAGTGCCGGCGGTCAAGCTTTCCCGCTTTCCGCGAGCTTGCGCCGCAGGCTCACCATCTCGATGGCCGCGATGGCGGCTTCGAAGCCCTTATTTCCCGCCTTGATGCCGGCACGGTTCAGAGCCTGCTCCAGGGTTTCACAGGTGAGTACACCAAAGCTGTGCGGGACTCCTGTCTCCTGCTGCGACTGGCCGATGCCGCGCGCAACTTCGTTGTAGATTGCTTCATAGTGCGCTGTCTCGCCGCGCAGCAAGCAGCCGAGGGTCACGATAGCGTCGACCTTGTGGAGTTCAGCAATAGTTCGGGAGGCGGCTGGGACTTCCCATGCGCCCGGCACGCGGACTACTTCAATATCGGCGCGTTTTGCGCTGCTGCGGGTCAACCCATCAAGAGCGCCTTCGAGCAAGCGATCCGTGATCACCGCATTCCAGCGAGCCACAACGATGGCAAAGCGCATGCCTTCCGCTGAGAGATCACCTTCGACGGCAATCGGCTTTGCTTTTGCAGGGTCGGTCCACGCCCAGAATGTGAATGAGAAGCCCGGCTCAGGCTCGACGGTAAAGAGGTGCGACTTCCAATGGGTCTCGGTGATCCCCGACAAACGCGCCATCGCGCCCTCGCCATCGATGGCACGAAGCCAGCGCTCGGCGGCCTGATGCGCGGCGTCGAGCGAGGTCACCTCCACCATGAGATCGGCCACGGGCGGAAACTGGCCGTTTACGAATTCAAGGTTTCCCAGCGGCGCAAGGAAAGAGACGCCGGTGCTTTCTGCCTCGTCCCATCCGGGGCCTCTCGCAAATCCGACCGCCTCAAAAAAGCCGGTCAAGCGCCCGGATACGGCGGCGCTAGCGGTGGGACGAAGGATGGAGATCCCCTTGATCATGCTTCGATTCTATCGTGTTGCAGTGGCTCATTTTTTACATCGCGACCGGCTCGATCGAGTTCAGAATCGGCGGCAAGAAAAGGGCCGGCACCTGGCCGGCCCTGAAAGATTGTTCGCTTGAAATTTAGGTAGACGCGCGGGGCTTCACTGCAATTGCGGTTGTGGGAACCACGCCGGATGCGGGTGCGGGGGTGGTGTTGAAGATGCAGTCCGGATCCGATCCTGGAGTACACGACGGCAGGGCAGGATTGATCTGCTTGGTGTCCTGGAACGTCGATGTGTCGATGAAGTGAATGAGGTCGTCCCCTGCCGTCGAGACAAAGAAGAGCTTATTGTCGAGGCTGAACGCTCCCTCAATGGGAGCGGTAACCGTGTTGCCGCCACTCAGAGTGACATAGTTCAGCGCACCCGCAGCTCCATTGGAGCCGGCCACGTAGTAGGGCAGCATTGCAGCCGGCGTCGAGCCCGTGTAAGTGAGGAAGGCGAGATTCGATACCGGTGATGCGACGATCTGGTTGATCGCTGATGCGTTGATTCCACTAACCGCCTGCTGGGTTGGCGGATTTGGATGCTGAATGGTCAGGGGGTCCAGGTTCTGTCCGGACTGCGGGCAGGCTACCGGCAAATTCACCGGTTGTATGGATCCACCGGTGGCCGCGCCCGTGCTTGCAACGAACGGAATCGACACACTGATATCCGACAGCTCGACTCCTCCGCCCGCGGCTGACGCGCCGAGGATGTGCTGACCGTCTGTTGTCGCAGCCAGAGTGTCTGTCTGGATCGGCACCGAGTCGCCCTGGGGATAGAACACGAGGCTGCCGTAGTTGCTCGACGTGCCTGACGGGCACCAGGTATGCGCGACCGTCGGATTGCCGCTGAGGTAAGCGCCTACGCTGGGGATGGTGAGAGCCACGTTTTTGGCGCCGCCGGACGACGACAGATCGTAGGTGGTCCAGCCGGTGTTGCTGCTGTAGACGTACAACGTATCCGAGTGATTCGCGCCGAGGGATGCGCTGTCGCCGATATACAGGGTCTTCGAGTCGGGCGTCCAGAGGGCGGAGTTGCCAACGCCGGTAAAAGTCGCGGCAACGGTGCCGGCTGCGTTGAAAATATAAAACACTTTCCGCGTCTGGTCATTGATCAAAACCTGGCGGTTGTTGGGCGAAACCGCCAGCACAACGCCAGGAACCGAAGTATTCGGCACTCCAGTCAGAGCGTTCGTCAACGTACTGAACATCATCAGTGCATGGGACGAACCGAAGTACAGCGTACTGCCAAGCTGATCCATCACCATCGAGTTGGGAACATAGGGCAGACGCACGGTTGAGCCGAGCGCGTTGGTGAGCAGATTGTAGGAGACGAAGTACTGCGATTGTCCGGGAGCTGAGAACCAGACATAGGAACTGGCGCTTCCCGGAGTGTTGATGTTGACGGCGTTGCTCGATATCGACAATCCCGTACCGAACAATCCCACCTGATTGATCGGGGATGGATTACAAGAGGAAGGCTGGCAGATGGCGTACACGGAAGCGGCACCCGGAAAGGATGGCACAACGGCCCCAGTACCGCTGACCAGGATATCCAGGGGATTGGTGGACTGGTAATCCAGCGTGAGGCCGGTGATGGGCTGATTATTGGTGTCGAGCACCGTTGTGACCAGGTTCTGCGTAACGCCCTGGGTCACAGTGACATCGGTGGCGCCATTGAGTGTGACCGCAATTGATTTTGGCGGGCAGGTGGAGAAGTACCCTGCCGAGGAGCCGGAGCCGGCTACTGACGCGGTGATCGCTGTTGTTCCGGGCTGTGCGGCGGTGATCACGGTGGTTGCAGCGTTCAGCGACGCAACGGAAGAGGTAGAAACCGAGTAGGTCAGAGCGCCAATCGAGTTTGAGCAGTTGGGAACCGAAGTGACGCCCGGAGGCAATCCACCCGGGCAGGAAAATTGCGTGACCGTGGAGGGAGCGCAGAACTCATACTGGGTGCCGGCTGACGCGAAACACGCCTCCGAATCGAGGTTAGCGCTGGCGCCCTGGGAATAGCATTGTTGCGCGCCTGCGCTTGTCCCGGCCGTGGCCAGCGTGACCGAACTCACTTGGGCGTGCACGTACACTTGCACGGGATTCGAGGTCACTGAGTTGGCAGAGGCTGAAATGTAAAGCGTCCCGTACGGCAATCCGCCGGTATTGGGGAGCGGATTGGGAGGATTGCAGATGGTGTAGTCCGGAATGCCGCCGCCGGAGTTGCGGTTCCAGGTGCCGGCGCACATATTGCCCGAGGGCGTGATGTCAAGTAACTGGTTGTTCGTTGTGGCGTAGGTATAGCTCGTAACGCTGGCGCTCGTACCCTTGCAGGTCGTCGCAGTGGGCGCATTGATCTGGCGGGTCTGTCCGAAGGCCAAGGAAACGCCGGTCGTTTTCGGCTCCAGATCTATCGCGGCAACATCCGTATTTTTCAATCCATAGCCTTGACCGTTGCAATAATTCCCTGCCGGGTTGCGAGTACAGCCGGAGAAGGTAATCCCCGCTGGAATTGCCAGAAACACCATAAAAACAAGCGTCAGATACCGCCGCATGAATCCTCCCCGCCCCGCCCGATCGAACCGCGGAACGGTCTCTGCAGAATGCGTCAAGAAATATGGGTTAAAAGCGAGCCTGCCTTGTGCCCGGCGCTGGCCTGGACCCGGCTCAATTTGCGCGGGCTACCGGCCATCGGCATTCGTCCACTCCATGCAGCCGGTCGACAGAACACGCTCGATTTGCTCCAAAGAAAAGTGTATCAGGAGAGGATGGCTGAAAAGCGCGGTCCTGTCCCCTTCATATTGCTTTGTATTCATAGACTCGCCCGCCCCCGGATGGCGAGCAAATCCGGTTAATGAGTGCCCGCGCTGGTTTGCGAGGCAGTCGAGGTCGCGGGCATGTATTTGGAGAACCATTCAACCGCCCGGTCCATCACATCGCGCCGGTGCTCGGGATTCACAAACCCGTGTCCTTCGTTGGGATAGACGACGAGCTGAGTCGGCACGTGTTCGTCGCGCAGGGCGTGCCAGAACTCGTACGACTGGGGGGCCGGACATTCGCCATCGCGGTCGCCAACCACTACCAGCGTTGGCGTTTTGGCCTGCTTGATGAAGTTGATCGCGGAGCTTTTGGCGTAGACGGCGGGATCATCGTAGACCGAAGCGCCGAAGTACGGAATCATCCACTGGTCGATGGAGTTCTCGCCGTAATAGCTCTGCCAGTTGGAGAGCCCGGCGCCAGCGACAGCCGCATTGAAGCGGCCGGTCTGGGTGACGGCGAACATGGTCATGAATCCGCCATAGCTCCAGCCCGTGATTCCCACTCGTTTCGGGTCCACTGGATATTTCGCGAGAACGGCATCGACGCCAGCCAGAATGTCGCGCAGGTCGCCGTAGCCAAAGTCCTTGCGATTGGCTTGGGTAAAGGCCTCGCCCTGCCCATAGCTGCCGCGCGGATTCGGCTCAAGAACAAAGTAGCCGAGCGCCGAAAACGCGGAGGCGCTCAATCCGCCGCCTCCGCCCCAGCGGGCTGTGACTGCCGCCGCCGGGCCGCCATGAACCTCCACGATCAGCGGATACTTCTTGCCCGGATCGTAGTCTTTGGGCAGGAGCAGCCAACCCTGCACGTGGAATCCGTCGCTCTTCCAGCTCAGCGACTCAGACTTACCCCAAGCCGGCTGCACGCCATCGTTGAAGTGCGAGAGCTGCATCACGCCTTCCAGGCCGGAGGTCATGACCGTGCCGGGCTTGGCGGCGTAAATTTCGCGAGGATGGTCGAAAGTGCTTGCGCCGAAGACAAACATGGAGCGGTCGGCTGTCGCGGAGAGGCCCATTTCGATAGTGCCGTCGCCGACGCTGCCGGGAATGGAGAAGATCGGCGAGCCGAAGGTCGCTTGTCCGTCTCCGGTGCGATCGCCGGTGAGCTTGTAGCGAATCAACTGGCTGTTGCCGCCTGCAAGTTCGCTCACGAACAGATAGTCGTTGGTACCCCACTCAATCCAAGCTGGAGAGGTCGGCCGCCCCTGACTGAGGTCGCGGGGTTGGCCACCGTCTGACGACACGATCCAGACGTCGCCGCCGGTTGAGCCCTGGTCGCTCATCAATCCGCCGATGAAGGCAATGGTCTTGCCGTCGGGGGACCAGCGCGGTACGGCGATCTGCAACCCGTGGAGCGGACCGGAAACTTCAGCAGGCGAAAGGATGGGTTTGGGCTGGCCGTCGAGTGTCTGCGTGTAGAGCCTGGCAACCCACCAGTTGTTCTCACCCGGCGGCTCGGCAGCGATGTAGGCCATGCCTTTGGAATCGGGCGCCCAGTTGAATTCGTAGGCGTGCAGATTGGGCGGCGTTATCTCAGTGGGCGGGGCCGCATCGCCGTCGGCGCGGGCCATGGCGACGCGCTGAATCTCCACACCATCTTCGCCGATTACGCCTGACGGGGGCTTCATCGCCGCGAGCGCACCCGCCGGGCGCGTTGCGCCTTCGACGTAGAGGAACGCGATCTTGCTGCCATCGGGAGAGAAAGCTGGGGATTCCGGGAGCCCTTTGAGGGCCGTGAGGCGCCTGGCGGGACTGCCGTCCAGCCTGGAAATGTAGAGGTCCGCCTGGTGGTCAGTGGAACCTGCGCAATCTGAGAAGAAGGCAAAGCTCTTAGAGTCGGGCGCCCAGGCGAACTCGCCTTCGCGGCAGTGCTGATCGGGCTTGGTTGCCGCAGTGACTCGCTCGCTCTTGCTAAGGTCGCTTGGCGAAGCGATGCGAATCTCGCCGCCCCCGCGGCCGCCGTCGATCCAAGCGAGCTTGCTTCCATCAGGGGAGATGGCCACCTGGCCGAAGCTCCGCCCGCGGTTCAAACCGCGCAGAACCTCTTCAACGTGAGCACGATCGGGCGCGCCCGGCGCGGGATTGTCTTGTGCATAAATCGGGGCGGCAGTTACAGCAGCCAATACGAAGCAAGTGCCAAACGAAAGTGTGGCATTAAGGGCGTTGCGGAGGGGAATCCTGAGCATGAAGAAATGCTATCAGGCGCAAGCGTATGCGACCCCCTCCTTTGTCGACCCGCAAGCTCGACCGCCGCTCTACGATTGCGGCGTGTTGCGGGAAGAGTTCAGGTTGCGGCTATTTTTCGCTGTCGAGAGCGTGCATCTGGTGCGCCTCGTAGCGGGTACCGGCGACTGCATTGGCAGGGACGACCGCTTCGATGGCGGCCACCTCTTCAGCCGTGAGCGTGACATTGAGAGCGGCGAGGCTTTCGCTGAGCTGGGCTCGGGTGCGCGCGCCGATGACTGGAATGATGGAGGGACTCTTGGCGAGAACCCAGGCAAGGGCGAGTTGCGATTGCGTGATGCCCTTGCCGGCTGCGATCTCGGCGAGACGTGCAACGAGTTTCTGATTTTGCGGCTGATTCGCGGCCGCGAAGCGCGGGAAGCGATTGCGGATGTCGCCGGCGCCAGAGATTGCGGAACCGGAGAGGAGTCCGCGGGAGAGGACGCCGTAAGCGGTTACGGCGATGCCGAGTTCTTCGAGTGCAGGGAAGATCTTCGCTTCGGGCGAACGGCTGATCAGCGAGTACTCGATCTGCAAGTCGACGATGGGATGCACGGCTGCGGCGCGGCGGACGGTTTCGGGTCCGACCTCGGATAGGCCGATGTGGCGAACGTAGCCCGCCTTGATCATGTCGGCGATAGCTCCAACCGTATCTTCGATCGGGACGTTGGGATCGAGGCGCGCCGGGCGGTAAATGTCGATGTAATCGACACCAAGACGTTTGAGCGAATAGGCGAGGGCGGTTTTGACGGCGGCGGGGCGCGCATCGTAGCCGAGCCATGCACCGTCGGGGCCGCGCTGGGCGCCGAACTTTACGGAGATAAGGACCTTTTCGCGAAAGAAGCGGAGGGCTCGGCTGAGGAGCATCTCGTTGTGGCCCATGCCGTAGAAGTCGCCGGTGTCGATGAGTGTGACGCCGGCATCGATGGCTGCGTGGATGGTGGCGAGCGACTCCGGCTCATCGGCTGGTCCATACATGCCACTCATGCCCATACAACCGAGAGCGATGGGAAAGACTGCCGGGCCGGTGCGGCCGAGTTGGCGGGGCTGAGTAGCGGATGCGGTGGTCATGGCGGAAACCTCTCCGAGCGGCATGGTAAGCCTGGCGATGAGATGCAGCAAGGTGCGCGAATGGTGCGATGATGCAGCGCTTGGAATGCCCATAGGTGACGGCGCATACAGAGGATGTGCGGAGAGGGGCTATGCTGTGCATGTCGTGCAAGGCTGGTGTCGGCGATGAAAGCAATCGTGTACCGCGAATACGGTTCGGCGGATGTCTTGAAGCTGGAAGAGATTGTGAAGCCCACACCTGGGGACAACGAAGTCCTCATCAAGGTTCGCGCGGCGGCAGTGAATCCGCTGGACTGGCATTTCATGAGGGGCGTGCCCGGGTTCGTTCGTTTGTTTGCCGGGATGCGAAAACCAAAGCGTACGAGACTTGGCGTGGATGTAGCCGGGGACGTGGAGTCAGTGGGCGCCGCGGTGAAGGATCTCAAGCCCGGGGACCCTGTGTTCGGTGCGGTAAATGGCGCTTTCGCGGAATATGTGTGCGCGACTGAGTCGGCGGTCGTCGTCAAGCCACGGAATGTGACCTATGAGCAAGCGGCGGCGGTTCCGATCGGAGGATTTACGGCGCTGCAGGCTCTTCGCGATAAGGCGAAGATTCAATCGGGACAAACTGTGCTGATCAACGGAGCTGCAGGAGGCGTGGGCACGTTCGCAGTACAGATTTCGAAGTGGATGGGCGCAAGGGTTACGGGCGTTTGCAGCACGCGCAATATGGAGCTAGTACGCGGAATCGGTGCGGAGCGCACGGTTGATTACATGCATGAGGATTTCGCGGCAAGTGGCGAACGCTACGACGTGATTTTTGACCTGGTCGGGAACAGGTCGCTGGCTGAATTCAGGCGTGTGCTGAATCCCAAGGGAGTCTTTATTGCCTGTGGAGGCGGAGGACCGGAGACACCTGCGAGTCATCTGCTAGCGGGCATGATCGAGCAACTTGTGCTGGGGTGGTTTACGAGCCAGAGACTGGTCGGAATTCTGGCAAAAGGAAACAGAGAAGACCTTGAGGCTCTCAGCAAATTAATGACGAGTGGAGATATTACGCCGGTAGTTGACCGGTGCTACAGCTTGAGCGAAGTACCCGAGGCGATCCGTTACCTAGAAGAAGGACACGCGCGCGGCAAGGTTGTGATTGCTTTGGAATGAGAAAGTAGTGCGCGAGCTTTGGATTCGCGAATCGAGTGAATCTGGGCGATCCTGGACTGCTGGCAGGGTGCGAGGCCGTTCATCAGCCGTCTGGTGGATGCTGGTTTGTGTTGCAAATCACGCAGATTTTCCACAGCGGAGGACGAGAGCGCTTTTCTGAAGAATGCGTTCGATGTCGGGAAGCTGTTTGGATATAAACGTTTACGCGGGTCAGTTTTGTCGCCGAGCACGTTGCTATCCATTTTGTTGTTCAACGCGAACTGATTTTCTGACATACTTGATTGTGCCCACCAGGTACGGCCAAACCCAACAATCAAATAGCGAGGTTGCATCGATGTCGGCAAAGTATGTCTTTGTAACGGGCGGAGTTGTGTCCAGTTTAGGCAAGGGCCTTGCAGCTGCATCGATCGGCTGCCTGCTCGAGAGTCGGGGCCTTCGCGTGAACCTGATGAAATTTGACCCGTATCTCAATGTCGATCCGGGAACGATGTCGCCGTTCCAGCATGGCGAGGTTTTTGTTACCGACGACGGCGCTGAGACTGATCTGGATCTGGGGCACTACGAGCGCTTCACACACGCTCCGCTTTCGCGCGATAACAACCTGACGACGGGGCGGATCTACGAGCAGATCATCCTGAAAGAGCGGCGCGGGGACTACCTGGGGAAGACGGTGCAGGTGATTCCGCACGTCACGAACGAGATCAAGAATGCTATGCGGAAGGTTTCGGCCAATGGCGCGGACGTAACGATCGTGGAGATCGGCGGAACGGTAGGCGATATCGAGTCGCTTCCCTTCCTCGAAGCGATTCGCCAGATGCGCCAGGAACTGGGGCGCGAGAACACGGTATTCGTCCACCTGACGCTGGTGCCGTGGATTGCGGCTGCACAGGAGTTGAAGACCAAGCCGACGCAGCACTCGGTGAAAGAATTGCTGGGGATCGGGATCCAGGCGGATGTGCTGCTGTGCCGCAGCGACCGCAACCTGAGCCGCGAGATGCGACAGAAGATTGCGGCATTTTGCAACGTAGAAGAGAGGGCGGTAATCGGGGCAACTACGGTTCCTTCGATCTACGAGGTGCCGCTGAACTTTGCGCAGGAAGGGCTGGACGGGCTGATCCTGAAGTACCTGCACAAGGAGGCTCCGGAAGCAGACTTGAGCAAGTGGAAGGATCTGGTGGATCGCTGCTACAACCCCAAGGACGAAGTTTCGATCGCGATTGTGGGCAAGTATGTGGAATACGAGGACAGCTACAAGTCGCTCAAGGAGGCGCTGACACACGGAGCGCTGGCACACAACCTAAAGCTGTGCGTGACGTGGATCGAGGCCGAAGGGCTGGAGTCGAAGACGCCTGACGACACAAGCTACGAATCGCAGCTCGAAGGATTCGACGGAATCCTGGTGCCGGGCGGATTTGGCAAGCGCGGCATCGAAGGGATGCTGAATGCGATCAAGTTCGCGCGCGAGAAGAAGATTCCCTACTTCGGCATCTGCCTTGGAATGCAGACGGCGTGCATCGAGTATGCGCGGAATGTGTGCGGGCTGAAGGATGCGAACTCAAGCGAATTCGATCCAGCAGCGCAGCATCGCGTGATCTACAAGTTGCGCGAACTGTTGGGCGTAGAAGAAATGGGCGGAACGATGCGGCTAGGCGCGTGGACCTGCGAGATTCAGCCGGAGACACTGGCTTATCGCGTGTATGGCGAGACCGAGATCAGCGAGAGGCACCGGCATCGCTATGAATTCAATCGCGAGTATGAGGCGTTGTTGACGGGCGGCGGACTGCAGATCAGCGGATCGACGCCGGACTCAACGTACGTGGAGATCGTAGAGATTCCGGAGCATCCCTACTTCATCGGGTGCCAGTTCCATCCCGAGTTCAAGTCGAAGCCACTGGAGCCGCATCCGCTGTTCCGGGAGTTCGTGAAGGCGAGTTATGAGAACCGCGTTGGCCGCGGTGTAGAGAAGACAAAGTCGGCTGCAGAGGTTCGGTAGTTTCGCGGGGCGGCGCGACGATGCAGCCAAAATCAATCATCGGTTTCCCGAGCTTGAGAATCCTGACTGAGGTCGACGGCTCACGAGTACCTTCAACCCTCTGTTCTGCCGTCCTCCCGCCGACCCAGATGCGAGCGACGTGAGCAATTCGACCGTGGTCGCGGAACCGGTTGTCTAGATTCCAGGAGTTCGCGTTTTTCCCGCTCGTATTTCGAACGTGTACGGAGGAAGTTTTTCGGGCTCACTGGCCTCCCAGGTCCCCAAGTGCGAGGGACCTGGGGCACCCACTTGACCACCCACCGGGATACCCGTCTGGGGCAGCTGCCTTCCCTGCCCGACAACCGCGATAGAATCGGCTTCGTGAGTCATTCTTTTGAAATCGGACCTGTTCGCGTGGGCGAGGGGCAGCTATTTTTGATTGCCGGACCGTGCGTGATTGAGTCCGAAGCGCATGTGCGGCGGATGGCGGAGTCTATTCAGCGGATCACCAGCGACCTGGGCGTTCCCTACATCTTCAAGGCGAGCTACGACAAGGCGAACCGGACGAGCGTAAAGAGCTTTCGCGGGCCGGGGCTGGTGGAGGGCACGAAGATTTTGGGCCGGCTGGCGAAGGACACCGGGTTGCCGGTGCTGACGGATGTGCACGAACCGGCGCATTGCGAAGTTGCGGCTGAGGCTGTGGACGTGCTGCAGATTCCGGCGTTCCTTTGCCGACAAACTGACTTACTGGTGGCGGCTGGAAAGACGGGCCGCGCAATCAACATCAAGAAGGGCCAGTTTGTGGCACCGTGGGATATGCAACACCCTGTCGAGAAAGTGCGCTCGACCGGCAATGAGCGCGTCTTCCTAACCGAGCGCGGCGCGAGCTTCGGATACAACACGCTGGTGGTGGATTACCGGGCGCTGCCGGTCATGCGGGCGATGGCGCCGGTGGTGTTTGACGGCACGCATTCAGTGCAGCAGCCTTCGGCGGCGAACGGGGTAAGCGGCGGGCAGCCGGAGTTCATTCCGCTGCTGGCGCGGGCGGCGGTGGCGGCGGGGTCGATGGGATTTTTCTCGAGGTGCACGACGATCCGGCACATGCGAAGTCGGATGGGGCGAATGCGCTGCGGCTGGATTTGTTGAAGCCGCTGTTGGAACGGTTGCTGGCGATACAGAAAGCAGTTCTGAGTTCTGAGTTCTGAGTTGTCAGTTATCTGCTTGGAACGGGTCTCTGCACCGATCCAGATTTTTGAATCTAGATCGAGTCACCGGGGCCTGCAGCGGGTTATTGCGCACGGTACTTTCGGCGAGTTAGGATGCGTGCTCAACAGAGTGGAGACATGCACTGGAGTCGCTTGATCGTTACGGTGATTGGCGCGGGCATCGTGACGTCGATGACGGATTGGCTCTTTGCGGGCGATTGGATCCATCGGCGCTGGACGTATCCCGAAATCTGGCGGAAGGGTCCGGAGAGCAAGGCCATTGCGGTATCGAGCGCGCTTCCATTTGTGACGTGCGGGGCGTTTGTCTGCCTGGCGGCGTGGCTGGGCGTGACCTCGCTTGGCGGCGCACTCAGGCTTGCGTTGCTGGTCTGGATCGTCGGGCCGTTGCCGCTGATTTTGACCAATGCGGCCTTCATCAAACTGCATCGGGTGTTTGTGGTTTCGTACTCGGTGGGGTGGCTGGTGAAGTTGTGTGTGGCAGCGATTGCAGCGCGGCTTTCTGTGCGTTGAATGAAGAGGCTTGGACGCTTGGTTTCTCGGTTCGGCCCTACGGGACGAATGGAAATTGGAATGCCATTGCGTCCCAGGACTTCGTCCTGGGCTATTTTCGTTCCCTCCCTTCGGGAGGGAGACAGCACCTGTTGCCTGCAGGGTCTATCGGTGGGTCAACTATCCAATGCGATATGCAACCGGGTAGTTGCGGGTTGCTGACGGCGTCCAGGCGAGTGCGCTGAGACATTGCCCGTCGATTGTGAAGAACAGCCTTCTCCCCGCGCCGCAAGTGCGACGCGGGAAGGCGCCGGGGAAGGCGTGTTCAGCCGTTAGAAGTTGATAGTCACGTTTGCTGTAAGGGCGCGCGGGGTTACGTAATGCGTGCCGCTGAACGTCGAGAGAAAGTTATACAGCGCGAACTTGTTGGTGAAGTTAATGGCTGTCAGGTTGAGGTTCGTCTTGAAACGGTCCGCGTGGAAGATGTTGTCCTTGCCAACCGTCGCGTCGAAAAGGCTGCGCGGCGCAATGCGTTGTGGGTTTTTGTCGTCGTTCTCGGTGCCCGGCGCGGGGATGCTTACCAACGACGAGCCGTACTGCGTTGGCAAGCAGGAACTGAAGCCGAAAGTGGGCGTGGCTTTGACTCCGTTGCAGGTAATACCGGCCTGGGCCTGCTGGTCGAAGGTTAGGCCGCTCAGGTCGACCGGAGTCGTATTGTCGGTAGCGAACGGCACCGAACCGGCCACCAGACCAGAATCATAGCGCCAGTTGAAGCCACCCCAGATGCCCTGCATGAAGCTGCCTTTGGGAACCTGGTAATTGAGGTGAGTGGTTTCGTTGAACTTCTCGTCGTGGTCGATGCGGAAGGGCTGGCCACCTGTCTGGGGCGTGGCGCCGGCTCCAGCCGCCTGCGGCGGGAAGAAGCGGGCAGCCACGGATGACATCTCAACATACGCGCTGAAGTTGTGGTATTCGGGCACCTGCACATTGATGGCATAGCCTGGGATCTTCGAATTATGCCAGTCGATGGGGAAGGTGATGGGCGTATTACCCAGCACGCTAAAGTCGAAGGCGTTGTGAGTGTACTTCCAGATGTACTCGCCGCTAACGACGATCCGCTTGCCCATCGCCTGCTGGAAACCGGCATGGAACTCGTTACGGTAGCCGGGCTGCAGTGTTCCGGATGCTCCCGGGGCGCAGGCCAGCAAAGGAGACAGCACCGCATTCGAGCATCCCTCGCTGGAAAGTATGAGGTTCTCGTTGAAGGGAGTCTCCAGGGTGCGGGCGTAGGAGACGCGCAGCACAGTCGCAGACGGCTTGATGTTATAGGCAATGCCGACGCGGGGTTGTGTCTGGTTGGCATCCGTGAGGCCGTTGTACACATCCTCGCGCAGGCCCAGGTTGAAGAGCCAATTGCCGGCTTTGATCTGGTCTTCGGCGTAGAGAGCCAGTTCCTTGATGTCGGTGTGGCCGGAGAACAGGTAATTGCTGCCACCGCGGGTAAGGTCGTAGGGTGCGAGCAACGGAAGATAGTTCGGATTCGTCCCGATGGCGCATTCAGAGGGATTGGCGTAACCCGGCAAGGGGTTGCCGTTGGCATCCACGCAGGGAGCGCTGAAGGCGTAGGCCGATTCGACGATGCCCAGGCTATCGTTCTCGTTCAGGAAGGTCTGCCCGTACTGCGCACCGATCTTGATGGTTTGGATTCCCTTGGAATACGAGAAATCCGAGTGAACCGCGGCGTTCGTGAGGGTGCGATTCTGGGAGATCGAGGCGGTTTGCAGATTCGGGGGTCCGAGATCGGCCAGCGGGTTGTTACTGGGATAGTAGTTGTAGTTGTCGCGGCGGACAAAAGCCCCCAAGTTGAATACTGAGTTGTTTCCGATGACGCGCGTATAGGTTGGCGAGATGTTGAAGGTCCCGATCTGCGAGCGCTGGTCGGTGTTCCCTACGTTTCCGTAAACGGGATTGGCGCTGGTGCCGCCGCTGACCACGTTCTGCACGTTCAGGTTGTCGAATGAGTTGGGTGTCTGGAACCAGGACCGGCTGTAGTTGAAGTCCACGTGGATTGAATCGACCGGAGTGAAGGAATAGTCCACGCGGTCGAAGACGTTCTCCAGATTGCCCTTTGCGTGGAAGACGGTAAACTCCGGGGGATCGAGAAAGCGTCCTGTATTCAGACCATCCATCTCAACAAAGTTGCCCCAATTCTTTCCGCCGTAGGAGAGGTCGAATCCTGCTGACGCGGAGCCGAAACTTCCGTACGAGGCTGTCACGCTTCCAGTCGGCTTTGTCACGCCCTGGCCGGAACGCGTGGTGGCCACGATCACCAGACTGGTCTTGCCGCCGTACTCGGCCGGCGGGGCTCCGGAGATGACCTGGATGGACTGGATCGAGTTGGAGGGAAGCTGGTTTGAGAAGACCTTGCTCTGCTGGTCTGTGATGGACTGGCCATCGACCGAGAACGAGTTGGATGCGTGGTCGCCAAGGCCGTGAAACAGACCGTTGGAATCGGCTGCCACTCCAGGGGTGGTCAGTGTCACCAGAGAGCTGAGAGTTGACGATTGGCTTTCAAGCGGCACTTTTATGAAGAGATCGCGGTCCACGTCGGTGTGAAATGTGGGGTCGGTTTCGACCAGGTCGCCCGAGGCTTCCACCGTTACTGTTGAATCCGCGGCGGCAATATGCAACACAGGCTTCAGCATCGTACCGACCGACGAGCGAAGAGCCAGACTCTGACTCAGCGGGGCAAACCCTGAAGCCGAAATGCTGAGTTGGTAGTTGTTGAAGGGGATATTGTCAATTTCGAATTGCCCGGTTGCGTCTGTGGTCACGGTGCGGTCCAATCCACTGACGGCGTTGGTGAGGTGCACAGTTGCACCCGGAACCACGGCGCCCGATTGGTCGGTGACGGTTCCGCGAACGGATCCGGCATTGCCACCTTGTGCTGCGTTTGAGACGACGGCCGCAAACAAAAGGGCCGCGAGGGGAAGTACGCGAAGAAATTTGCCGTAGAGAGATGGCATGGAAGATAGCCTCCGATGGTTGACTGAGTCTGGATAGGCCGTGGAGATTGCGCACGGCGTCGTCAGTGCAACGGCGGCATCATTGTGAGCGAGTCGAGGCGAGAAATTGTTCGAGATGAAGCCCTGGGTGAGGGCTATTCGCGTGCAAATTTCAGGCCGGGACGTGAGGTCAGAACGAAGCCGCGGAGACGGGAGGAGGAGGACGGATGAAGAGCTGCGAGTGCCAGATTGTTGCGACAGGACGGATAGCGACAACCGCTGTAACGGCCTCGATCTGTACCAGCACAATCGCCAGTGCCGCAGCCGCGACCGGTGCTGCCGTGTGCAGGACAATACACAGCGGACAGTGGTCTGCATCGGTGTCGACTGAGTGGACGTGTGCGACCTGGATAACGGCGAGCAGCGCAAGCAGCGCCACACACACGAATACGACTGCGACGAAGGCTCGGGGCCTCGCGTGGCGATCGCTGCGCATCCAGGTGTGAAGTCCGGTCAAAAGATCAACTTCCTTGGGATTGGGATCTACAACAAGGATACCTCTAATTGGATGCACCAGGTCACCGGATGTCACAGGTCAAAATACATCCGAAGTAATGCAGCGCAAACGAGACGCAGGGTGAAGCGTCTAAACTGTTGGGCAATGAAGCATTTCAGTCACATTGGACGGGTATGGACGGTTACGGTTACGGCGCTGGTTTTGGCGTCAGGAATGGGGTCTGCGCAGAGCCAGAAGGGCAATCAGGACAACAGGACCACACTGAAGCCGGATGCACCCGGCCTGGCGCACAACCATCGCCTCATTCTGAAAGACGGCAGCTATCAGGTCGTTCGCCAGTACCAGGTAGTTGGCGACCGCGTGCGCTACATGTCTCTGGAGCGCGGGGGGGATTGGGAAGAGTTGCCTTACGATCTGGTGGACTGGGATGCGACTCGGAAATGGGAGCAGAGCCACAGCGGTCCGTACGAGAGCTCGGAAGGAGCTTCGCCCGCCATGAAAGAGGCCGAAGAGATCGACAAGGAGGAAGCAGCGGCACGCAGCGAGATGAAGTCGCGCATGCCGGAAGTGGCAAAGGGGTTGGAGTTACCCGACCAGGACGGCGTCTTCGCTCTCGATACGTACCAGGGCACACCGGAACTGGTTGAGCTGATGACGTCTGATCTCAGCCTTAATCAGAAGAACCGAAAGGGGCTCGCTACGCTGAATCCGCTGGCCGGCGAAAAGGCAACCGTTGAGCTCACGGGCGCACATGCCAAGGTGCACCTGCACGTCAACGACCCGGCGATTTATCTCTCACTGGAAGGGCAGGGCGATGTGGAGCAGGTGGTGTCGCACGCTTTGACCGTGCAAACCCACGGCGCGAAAGAAGTGGCGAACCGGAAGCATGGCGCGCATTCGCCTAATTCGGGGTTTGCGATTGTGAAGGTAGATCAGCGCCGGGAGGTGCGGATTATCGGCGCAATCAATGTGAGCCCAACGGGCAAGGTTACACAGGATGAGGACGTGATTCCAACGAAAGCGGAAGTGATGCCGGGCAAGCACTGGCTGAAGCTGACGCCGGAGGGCACGCTGACGATCGGTGAATATGCGCTCGTGGAAATCCTCTCGCCGTCGGATATAAGCCAGTCGGTGTGGGATTTTCGCGTGGATCCGCGAACGGGGGACAACCCGGCTTCGCTGGGGCCAATTCTCAAGTAGGCGCAATTGCCCCGATTGCGAGCGGCTATGGCGCTGCGCGGCGAGCGAGCTTGATGCGGCGCTGTTCCCACTCTTCGCTCGAAAAGATGCGTGGGCCGACTTCAATGAGGCGCGGCATCATGTTGAAGACGGCGACGCGACTCCAAGGCCGGCCTTCCCGGGTGCGGAAGCCCTTCTCATTGAGATCGCTAACGATGGCCGAGTAGGAGAAGTCCTGGGCAAGCAGCTCCATCATGAGCAGCAGGACCTGGTTTTCGTGGGGATCGACTTCGAGTCGCTTGCAGTCTTCAGAGATGCGCAAGCCGTAGGGAATGGCTTCGCTGAAGGCGCCGTCGGGCGGTGTTTCTGAGTCGGGCAGCTCGCGCCGCCACTCGATGGAGACCATTTGCCAACCACCAGCAGTGCGCTGACGGATCACATCCGAGCTGAAAGGCTCGGACACCACATCACGAATACGCTCGAAATAGGCCACGGGAACCTCCAAAGACACTGCAATGTTGGCTGTGTGGCAATTTGGAGGCCAGAGTTTTGGAGATGCTTAAATGCATAAGCCAATGAATCGTAATAGCTTATAGAGATTAGCGATGATCGATCGATGGACAACTCTGGCCATTTTTGCAAATCCCTGTTCAGTAATGGACAAGCTCCGACGTCGGGGACGGCTCAGGCCAGATGCCTGAAGGGCATTCGCAAGCGAATGCCAATCCACTTTTCGTGAGGAGAAGAAAGACTGTTACAATTCGGCATCCCCCAGGCAATTCCGTATTGTGTGTCGGCACAAAAATTTGCAAGAGAAAGCCCAACTGGAATGATCGACTATTACGAATTCCTGCAAATCAGCCCCCACGCTGACGCGGATACGATTCATCGCGTCTATCGCTACCTGGCGGCACGCCTGCATCCGGACAATCCGGAGTCGGGAGATGCGGAGATGTTCCGTCTGCTGAAATCCGCCTTCGATACGCTTTCGAATCCGATGCGCCGTGCCGAGTACGATTCGGCTTGCCGCCTCGAAGCGGGAGAGGTCAAGCCCCTGTCCAATTCTGTTGACTTCATGGACAGCGTGGAGGGGGAGTTGAACCGCCGGGTGGCGGTGCTGGCAGTGCTCTACTTCAAACGCCGCTCAAATCCGCGCATGCCTGAAGTTTCTCTGGCAGAGATCGAGAGGCGGATGGGGTTCCCGCGGGACTACCTGGACTTCACAACCTGGTATCTCCAGAAGAAGGGTTACATCACGAGGGCAGACAACTCCGACTTTACGCTGACAGCGGAGGGAGTGGACTACATCGAGATGCAGCGCGGCAATCTACCTGTGTTGAACAGGCTGCTGACCGATGGCAAGGTGCATTTCGACAAGTCGGGGCGAGCGCAGAAGCAACACACGAATGGCGCCCACGGAGCCAACGGAAAGAATGGATCAGCGCCGATTATTTTGCCTTCTTCGTTTACGGTCTGGCAGGATCGGCGGGGAGAAGGCGGAGATCGGCGGAGCGCGGTCACTTTGCGGATGCCTGGATCCGATCGACGCGCAGGAACGCGGGACCGGCGGGTGAATGTCGGTGACCGGCGAAAGAATAAGGAAGATCGGCGGTCCTACGCGCTGGTGAACACACCGGGCGATTCGGCTTCTACTCGCGTACAGTGATGCCCAAGGTCTTCATCTTGCGATAGAGGTGGCTGCGTTCGAGGCCGAGGAGCTCGGCGGCGCGACTCACGTTATTGCGAGCTTCTTCAATCTTTTTGAGGATGTAGTCGCGCTCGTAGGCATCGCGGGCCTGCTGGAGCGTGGAGAAATCTTCCGTCGAGCGTGCGTTGGATTTGTGCGTAAGCGGCGGCAACTGTTTGCGCTCGATGCGCAGCGTGCGCGGATTCAGGATCAGAACGCGCTCGATCAAATTCTTCAATTCGCGCACGTTGCCCGGCCAGTGATATTGCTGGAGGACTTCAAGCGCCTCTTCGCTGATCTCCATACGCGGCCGGCCGTACTGGCGGCCGAATTCGGCGAGGAATTCGCGGGCGAGGAGCGGAATGTCCTTCTTACGCTCGCGCAATGGCGGCACGAAAAACGGGACCACGTTGAGGCGGTAGAAGAGGTCTTCGCGGAAGTTTCCCTTGGCGATTTCTTCTTCGAGGTCCTTGTTCGTTGAAGCGATCAGGCGGACGTCTACGCGGAGGGGCTGCGTGCCGCCGACGGGCGTGAAGAGTTGATCGTCAAGAGCGCTCAGCATTTTGGCCTGTGTCTTGAGACTCATGTCGCCGACTTCGTCGAGAAACAGAGACCCACCGTCGGCGCGTTCGAGAGTTCCCCGTTGTTCGGGCGGTCCGCCGGGCTGCGCGCCGTGACGGTAGCCAAATAATTCCGATTCAATGTGGGTTTCGGGGATGGCAGCACAGTTGAGTTCGATAAAAACACCATCACGGCGAAGACTCTCGGCGTGGATAGCGCGTGCGATGAGTTCCTTGCCGGTGCCCGATTCGCCATAAATGAGAACACGGCCGTTGGTGGGGGCCATGAGGCGAATCTGCTGGCGCAGCGCTTTTACCGGTACGCTTTCGCCGGTGAGAACGGCGCCCACGCTGAACTGTCGTTTGAATTCAAGGTTCTCGTTGCGAAGGCGACGGGCTTCAACCGCATTCTTGAGGACAATGAGGGTGCGATCGAGCGAGAGCGGCTTTTCGAGAAAGTCGTATGCACCGAGTTTCGTTGCTTTGACGGCTGCTTCGATGGTGCCGTGGCCGGAGATGATGACAACTTCAGGCCGCTTCTCGGGGGCAAGTGCGTGGATATCGCCAAGCACATCGAGGCCATCGCGATCAGGGAGCCAGATATCGAGCAGGACGACATCGTAAGGTGCATCCTCGATGAGCACGAGAGCCTCCGCCGCAGTGGGAGCGGTAGCGACGCCGTAGCCTTCTTCAGTGAGAATCTCTTCAAGTGAGGTTCGAATTTCCACCTCGTCATCGACCACGAGGACATGATTCATGAGCGTGCCCCGGTAACAGGAGTTGACGCGACATTCGCTTCCTGCGCATGTGGCTCGGCGTGGTCAAGCAAAGGCATGCTGATGAGAAAACGCGCACCCTTGGGGCTATTGCTCTCGGCACGAATTGAGCCACCGACTTCCTGGATGATCTTGGCGGCAATGGAGAGTCCCAAGCCGGTGCCGCGGTGCTTGGTGGAGTAAAAGGGCAGGAACAGACGCTCACGAATTTCTTCGGTGAGGCCGTGGCCCGTATCAGAGACCTCAATTTCTACTGCAGCGCCATCTTCGGCGAGAGAACTGCGCACACGCAGGACACGGAGAAGACTGCCCTGCATGGCCTCCGCGGCGTTGTCGATGAGGTTGGCGAGCGCGCGACGAATGGCCTCGTGGTCGGCAAGGACCAGGGGCAGGCCGGTTTCGAGATCGCGCTTGACGGTGATGCCCTCGAGGCGGCCTGCGAACAGTGCGAGCGCCTCATCGGCAACCTGGTTCATATCGCAGGGCCGCGGCCGCGGCGCGGGGAATTGGGCGAGCGCCGAGAACTGGTCAACGAGCGTGCGCAGGGTTCCTACGCAGGCAAGTATGACCTCACTGCATTTGCGAATGATGGAAGGCGAGTCGGGCTGGCCGCGGTCGAGATGGCGGCCGATGCGTTCGGCGGACAGCGCGATGGGAGTTAGCGGATTCTTGATTTCGTGGGCCACGCGCTGTGCCACTTCCTTCCACGCGAGCTGGCGCTGGGCGCGGAGGAGTTCGGAAGTGTCTTCGACGACGAGGACGGTGCCCGGCCTGCCGTGCGCCAGCTCGAGCCGCGCGCTGGTGACGGCAAGGTGCATATTGCGGCCTTGGAGATGGAGTTCAATTTCAGTGGAAGCTGCGCCCATACGCTGGCCGCGGCGGATTACTCCGGCGAGTTCCTCCATTGAATCCGGAGGCAGGAGGACGTCGAGCTTTTGACCGCGAATGCCGGCATCTTCGACCTGGCCCATCAGAACAGCAAACGCTCGATTGGCTTGCAGAACGCTTCCAGAGCTGTCGAGCGTGACGACACCGGAAGGGATTGTCTCGAGAATGGTTTCAAGTTCGCGGCGACGGGCTTCGATGGCCTGGTTGGCGGCGGTCAGCTGCGCGGAAGATGTCTCGGCGAGCTTGCGACTGGCATCGAGATCGGCGGCCATGTGGTTAAAGGAACGGACGAGCTCAGACATCTCGCCGGTGGTGACGAGGCCGACGCGATGTTCATACTTGCCGGCGGCGATCTCATCCATGGCGTCGGCCAGAGCTTCGACGGGACGCGTGATCTGCTTGGACAGAAACAGCGCAAGCCAGACGCTGGAGAAGAAAACCACGACGGTGATGAGCAACAGCATCAAGAAGAATGTGGCACGGATGCTTCGGCGGGAACGGAAGAGATTCCAGTACTCGGTGGCGCCGTCACGTATGCGCGCGGTGGTCTGGCTGAGTCCCTGGGGCATGGGAAGCGCGGCAATCACCAGCTTGGCTGAACCGGCAGCAGCTTTGCCTAACGCGTAGTCCTGACCAGCGATACGGATGACGGGATTGTCGTTGCGCTGCGCAGAGGCCAGAATGCTGGCGGAGAGGGGTCCTTGCAGCGGTACTGCAGACTGCCGCCTGGTATCGCCAGCTTCTTCAGACAGCCATGGAATGAGGCTGGCAGGGCTTTCTTCCGGAGGCGCTGCGAAGCTTGCCGCTACGCGACCGCTTTGGTCGTAAACGAGAACGAAGCCACCCTGGAGCGTGACTCGATGTGAGGCAAGAATCTGTTGCAGGATCGATGGCGGGCCCTCGAGTGCGCCTGTCGCCGCGATCGATTCCGCTTCTCCGCGCGCGTTGCTGGTGACGTACTGTGCCAGTTCGAGAACGACGCGGGTGGAGTCTTCATGCAACTCCGAGGTGTTGGGCGAAAACCAGCGATCGATGGAGCGGTTCATGAGCTGAAAGCTAAACAGAAACATGAAGACCGCTGGGGTGAGCGCGATTAGCGCTGCACCAAGAACCATGCGTGTTCGCAGCCGCGCGCCGAGGGCGCTGCTGCTCTGGTCGGCGTAGAGCTTGAGGATATTACGGAGCAGCAGAAGGAGCAGGACAAGGAGAAGAAGAAAGACGACGACTGTGAGGCCGGTGAAAGCCAGCGTCTCGCCGGAGGTCTCGGGATTGAGGAAGGGAATGGGATTGAAGGCCTGGAGGCCGCCCAGCAGGGCAAAAAACAGCAACACGCCAGCACCGAGGAATACGACAGAGCGCCGCCGCGAGCCGTCTTCAATGGGCATGGGGGGATTATAGAAGGGATCGGAGGCAGGGATTAGGAGACAGGGAATAGGGACTAGGGAGTAGGGAATAGGGACTAGGGAATAGGGAATAGGGACTAGGGAGATAGGGACTAGGGAATAAAAACCGGGTCCAAATGCAGAGGGCAGCGGTCTGCAGGCCATCGATAAGAATTCCAAGTAACGTGAGGCTATCCCAGGACGATGTCCGTTCCAGTCCACTCGCGCTTCTGGCTCTCGGCTACTCCGCGATGGGTAAGCGTCCCTAAGTAGGTGTTCAGGCCTTCGGCGAAACCAGGGTCGCGCTTGAGTGCTTCCCGCGCGCCGAGGCTGGCGATGCGCATCAGGTACGGGAATGTGGAGTTGGTGAGCGCCAGCGTGGAGGTATGCGGCACTGCGCCGGGCATATTGGTGACGCAGTAGTGTACAACGCCGTCGACGACGTAACTGGGGTTGGAGTGTGACGTGGGCTTGGCCGTCTCAACGCAGCCGCCCTGGTCGATGGCGACGTCAACAATCACCGCGCCTTTCTTCATCGCGGAGACCATGGCGCGGGTGACGATCTTGGGAGCGGTCGCGCCGGGGATGAGCACTCCGCCAATGACGAGGTCAGCCTCGCGAGTGGCCAGCGAGACGTTGTAGCTATTCGAAGCCAGCGTGTAGAGACGGCCACTGTAGAGGTCGTCGAGTTCGCGGAGACGGTGGAGATTGACGTCGACGAGCGTGACCTTGGCGCCGAAGCCGAGGGCGATTTTCGCAGCGTTGGTGCCGACGATGCCTCCGCCAATGATGGTTACGTTGGCGGGGGGAACACCCGGAACGCCGCCGAGAAGAATGCCGCGGCCGCCGCGCTCTTTTTCGAGATAGGTGGCACCGACCTGCACGCTCATGCGGCCTGCAACTTCGCTCATCGGCGTCAGTAAGGGCAATGTGCCCTGTCGATCGCGCACGGTCTCATAGGCGATGCCGATGACCTTGGAGTCGAGAAGCTTGTTGGTGAGAACGGGAATGGGAGCCAGGTGAAGGTAGGTGAAGAGCACCAGTCCTTCGCGGAAGTAGACGTACTCCTGCTCGATGGGTTCCTTGACCTTGACCACGGTTTCGGCTTTGCCCCAGACGTTCCCTGCATCTCCAACGATTTCGGCACCGGCATCCTGATAGCTGGCGTCAGTAAAGCCGGAGAGTTCGCCGGCGTGCGTTTCAACCAGAACTTTGTGGCCGGCTTCGGTAAGCGCTTTGACGCCTGCAGGCGTGACGCCAACGCGGGCTTCGTTGTCCTTGATCTCTTTGGGAACGCCGATGATCATTGGGTTGCTCCTGTTCGGGCTTCGGGTGCCTTGCTCACGCGGAGAGCCCTGGTTGGGCTGGGTCGAAGAGTTCCGCGCCGGATACGTGATTTCTTTGGGGGAGGGCCTTGATCCGGCGCGGCTGCTCATCACTGGCCTTCCAGTTGGACACATCGTACGGCGGTTGGAAGTTCCAATGTATGCAAATATCGTGCTAAAACATCTCCATGAGCACGAAACGTGATGACGAGGCGCATGTTATGCACGAAAACTCTAAAATGAACACAAATGACGAACTGGACGGGCTGGACGCTTCAATTCTGCGGTTTCTCGAACGCAATGGCCGGGCCACGAATTACGAAGTTGGCGAGGCAGTAGGCTTGTCGGCTTCGGCGGCATCGCGGCGGATTCAGGCGCTGGAAAGCGCCGGCGCAATCCGAGGCTATCGTGCAGAAGTGGATGACCGGCTGCTGGGAAAGCGGATGACGATCTACATCCGCGTGACGCTTGAGCGGCAGTCGGCCTCGGTGCTTGGAGCATTTGAGGCGGCCGTGCGGCACTGCAACGAGATCGTAAGCTGCCACCTGATGGCAGGACAGTACGATTACATGCTGGTAGCGCGTGTGGGGGGAATCGATGACTACGGACGGCTGCATCAGAACGAGCTTTCGCGGCTGCCTGGGGTTACGCGGCTGGAGACGAGTTTTGCGCTTCGAGACGTAATGGATGCAAACCGACGTTAGCCGAATGCCTGACGAACCTAGCTAGTCACGTCGCGGCGGACATGATTTGAACCCACCAGAGGTACATTGGGGTTACGCAGGTACTTTGCGCGAGCTGTTACTGACGTGGGAAAATTCCGGATGGTCTTCTGGAAGGCGTAAGTATGTTTGAGTCGGACCAGCATGAGTTTGACGAAGAGTATGCGGAAGTAAGCCATCCGGCGCCACCGTCTCCTCCCAAGTCCCAGGCAACAACGACAGCAACGACCTCACCGGCAGCGCCAGTGACGACCGCGCCAGCAGCTCGAGCGTCGGCGCCAGCGACGACTGCGGCAGCGACGCGAGTGACAGCGCCGGCATCGGCAGTCCACCAGACGCTTGTCGCAGAGCCCGAGGAAGAGCAACAGGATGAACCTGTTGAAGCGGCGGAAGACGAGGAGTTCGTCGATCGGGCAGAACAGCCCGTGGTCGAGGCGCCACCGAAGAAGAAGCCGAACCTTTTGCTCATTGGTGGATTTGCGGCGCTTGTCCTGTTTGCAGTTTTTGTCGTTTTATCGACGCGACCGAAGTCGACCGGTCCACCACCCGGTGACCTTGGTCCGGGCATCGTTGCGGCCGCCGGATTGCGCGGGCATCTCGACACGAGGTGGGACGGCGATGCCAAAACGGGGAGACTGGCCTATCAACTGCGCATTGAGCCTATGGAGGATCGGTGGGGAGCTGGATTCACACGAGCCATAACCGCTGCGTCGATGCCGATGTCGGTGAATATTCGACTGCTCGATTCGACGGGATTTGCGCTTTGCGGAAAGGAAGTAGACTTCCGGTTTGATCCACAACATGCGGATGTGCAGGTGTCAGTTTCGCCGGTGGGCGCGAATGGGAAAAAGCTTTCTCTGGCCGAGCGAAATGCAGCCATTGAGGCCGCACGGCAAAGCCAGATCAGCCAGATGCGGGAAGCCGAAGTGAAGCGGGAACAAGGGAAGGATATCTTCCAGAATCAAACCACCGACGATGGGCAGCTGACGGCCGTAAATGCGCAGGGTGCGCTGCCCTGTTCACCCGACCAATTCAAGCGCGCCGACTACTGGGACTTCAACACGAATTTCCCGACGCTTGCGGAGCAGGCCGAGCTGCTCGATCCCAATGCGGCGCGGCGGGGCAAGGAATTCGAGCCACCGGCACATCCGGGAAAGCGAAGCCTGGCCAAGCTGCAGGGTGGATTTGTCATCCAGGGCGATGACCGGGTGACAGGGTATGACTCAGCGCGCGGAGTGCTTACGGCCGAGGAAAAAACCTTCACGATCGACAAGCGATACGGGCAGGCTGCAGCAACCGCATGGGCGAGCAATTACACGCTGATTCACTACCGTTGCGACCAGCAAGCGAATTGCTCGCTGTCGGCGGCGGGAAATGCGACAGTGCTGCATGCGCGGTTGGGTGAGTGAAGCTTTTATCTTAGCTTCCAGCTGAGGAGTTTTGGCGAGTGGAATGAGAGGCTTGGAGGAATTGACGGTCTCGGGCACTTGTGGTTGACCGCCTCCTCACGCGCGGCCGCGATGGCGGGAAACAGGCTTCGATTTTTCCCTTTTTGAAAAGCAATCAGTATCGCCGAAGGGGCTGCCGAAGAACGATAAAGAGCGGGTGAATCGCGGCAACAACCTCCCTCAGGGGCTTAAGGAGGCTGCGTGATTACGGTCAGCTTCATGAAAAGCATCCCTCAGCGGCTAAAGCCGGCCGTGATTTGATTGGTTTATCGGCACGACTGAAGTCGTGCCCTTTCAAAACGGCATCTCCGATTGAAGCCTTCGTTCTGGGCAACTTACGGCGCGACTGGAGTCGTGCCCTTTCAAAGCGGCATCTCTGATTGAAGCCCTCATTCTGCGCAACTTACGGCATGACTGAAGTCGTGCCCTGATACGGGACTCGAGTCCGAATTAGTTTTTCCGCGGCCCGTTGAACGCTCGCGTCTGCACGCTAATCGCAGGAACAGGCGCCGGTGGCGTCGGGGCGGGTGGAGCAGGAGCCGATCTGGATGGGTGGGCCGATTGCCTTGATGCACGCGACGTGTCCCGCGGCAGCCTTGGGGGAAACGACAGGAACCTGCGCGGCGGAGACACCGCTGTCGGTGACATTTCCCGACGGGTCGTATTTGGGAAGGTTCCCGCTTGTTCCGGTTCCGTCGCTGATCTGGACCTTGGCGCCGGAGCCGTGATAGCCATCGAGGTGCGACGAGAGAACCGTGCGCGATCCGACCTGGATGGAAGCAGCCCGCACCGAGTTGGTGACGGTGAGGGAGTTGTCGATGGTGGTGGCGCCGTTCTTCTGCACGAGAAATGTGTAGGCGTTGTTCGCCGCGTTGGTTACCGCAACCGCCGCGTCGGCTTCTCCATTGGCATCGGGAGTGATGCGGATGGCGGCTGCGTTCGAAGCGGGCAGGAAGACGTTGCTTCCATCGTCGCAGAACTGCTGGCGGAGGGCGGTCGAGAACGTGTAGTTGTAGCAGCCGATGGGATGAGCTCCCTGGCTCGGCATGAACTGGCGCTTAAAAACTTCTAAAACTGATGCGTGGCCGTCCCACCAGGATTCGATGTCGGCCTGGGGAATGCTGGGGAAGTTGGAGTGCGGACTTGCGCGCCCGATGGCATTGGAGACGACGGACCATTGCAGGTCTGAGCCTCCGCCGACGGGGCCAGCTTCAAGCGCCGCATAGATGGCTCGCTCGACCCACAGGCCGTCGTACCAGTAGGAGCCGCTGTTTTCGTCGGTGGCGAGGAAGGCGGAGGTTCCGTGGGTGACTCCCGTGGCGTTGCCGGCGATGGTGGCGGCGATGCCGAAGATCTGGCTCGTTGCGGGAGACAGTTCTGCCGGGAGGGCCGGGATCGAGTCCTGTTTCGTTGAAGATGTTGGCTTCGACTCCGTAAGTGAGGGAGTTTGCGCTGCCATGGCGCTGGATGGCGATGGGATTGATGCCCCATACGCCGTTGTGCAGATCGCCCGGATTGTTCTGCGAAATCATGAATGCGCCAACGCATGGCGCCGCCGAGTTCGCCGAGGTGTAGTTGCAGTTGTGGTAGGTGTAGAGCGGTGCCGTGTCGTTCACGCCCGCATCAGAGGAGATGATGCGTGTGACGGGTGTGACGTAGGGATCGCCCTGCGCGGTCGAGGTTTGCACGACGAGTGGCGGTATCGAAGATGGACTGATTGAAGACGGGACTGGTGCATATCAGCGGGGCGGTGGGCGCGGAGATGTAGTTCTGATTCATGCGGGAGTTTGGATGGAAGGCATTGTTCAGGGTGAAGACCCCGGAGAGGCGGAACTCCTGCGCTGTGAGAAGGTTCTTTACGTTGAGGTTCTGATAGGTCCCTTCGTTGGGATCGAGGGACGACTGCGAGCAGGCAAACATTGCACTGATAGCAAAGATGAAGAATGGAGAGAACCGCTGAAATGGGCGCATAGCGTCGGGGAAAGACCTCCGGTGATTGAGCGAGCCGGCTAGCGTGGGGCGCTACAACTAAGACGCGTTTTGGAGGGGAAGGGCTCAGGATCCGGGTTCGTCTCGATGCTTTCCAGCTTTCCCACCCATGCGCGATGAAAGCACGCATGGGTGGGGCACCCGAGCATCTCACATACAAACGTCTGCAGCGTCTCGATGGCGCAGGCCCAAAATACCGGCTCCAGGAGCAAACCATGGCACACCCACAAAACCGCGAGGCAGCTGCGAATCCTACTCATTCGAATATTGACGCAATCGCCGCACTGGAGCATGACGCGCTTAGCCGCCGAACTGTCACTGAGCGCGTTAGCGATGTGATCACGAAAGTTGTCGGCAATATTGGATTCCTGCTTGTTCAACTGGTACTCATCGCAGGATGGAGTGTGGTCAATCTTCATCTGATCCCGTCGCTCAAAGCATTTGATCCTTTTCCCTTTGGCGTCCTCTCGCTCATCGTCTCTACCGAAAGCGTATTTCTGACGATCTTCGTGCTGATCAGCCAGGGGCGAATGACGCGCCAATCGGAACGCCGCTCGCATCTGGATCTCCAGGTCGGCATGCTTACCGAGCAGGAGCTTACTACCGTGCTCCAGATGCTGCAGAAACTCTGCGAGCACATGGGAGTGAACGTGGACTCCTCGGTGCACGCGGTTCGGTCATTCAGTGCGACGACTGACGTGCGCAAGCTGGCGGGGGATCTCGAAGACAAGCTTCCCGAGGATTAGGGAATGCCGGTTGATCCTGATCAATCCGGTGTCCAGCACGCGACGGTTCGTTGCTTTCCCACCCATGCGCGATGAAACCACGCATGGATGGGGCACCCGGCAATCAGACGCTCGATGAAATCCCAGGTCTCAAAATCGAGACCTGGGGCACCCAGATGATTCATTATTGAGAGCTAGATTTATTCGGCGTTGTCGATCTGGGCGCGCTGGAGTTTGTCGCTGTAGTCGACGTAGACGGCTTTCCACGTGGTGAAGAAGTCGATGGCGCCGTTGCCTTCGCGGTGGCCGTTGCCGGTGTGCTTGACGCCGCCGAAGGGCAGGTGCACCTCGGCGCCGATGGTGGGCGCGTTGATGTAGGTGATGCCGGCCTCGAGATCGCGAATCGCGGTGAAGGCGCGGTTCACGTCCTTGGTGTAGAGCGCGGTGGAGAGGCCGTAGTCGATGGAGTTGGCGATCTCGATGGCCTCCTCGAAGGTGTCGAATTCGAGAAGCGAGACCACCGGGCCGAAGACTTCTTCGCGGGCGATGCGCATGGTGGGCGTGACTCCGCCAACGACGGTGGGCTCGAAGAAGGTGCCTTTCGCATAAGCGGCGTTTGTAAGAGCGTGGCCGCCGCAGAGGATTTTTCCGCCTTCGCTGCTCGCGATCTCAACGTACTTCGCAGAGGTTTCGATCTGGCTCTTGTTGACCTGCGGGCCGACCTGCGACGGATTCGTCGAGGCCGTTGCCGATCTTGAGAGCCTTGGCGCGGGCGACAAATTCTTTCGTGAATTTGGCGGCGATTCCCTTCTGCAGCAGGATGCGGCTGGTGGCGGTGCAGCGCTGGCCTGTCGTTCCGAAAGCTCCCCAGAGCGCGCCGTCGAGAGCCAGTTCGAGGTTGGCGTCGTCGAGCACGATCTGCGCGTTCTTGCCGCCCATCTCGAGCGAGACGGGCTTGAAGGTGGCGGCGGCGCGCTGGGCGACGTGCGAGCCGACTTCGCTGGATCCGGTGAAGCTGATGGCGCGGACGTCGGGATGTTCGACGAGGGCGCTGCCGGCGCCGCTGCCGCTGCCGCTGACGATGTTGACCACGCCCGGCGGCAGGCCGGCATCGACCAGCGTCTGCACGAGGTTGTAGACGGAGATCGGCGTGTCGGTCGCGGGCTTGATGACGCAGGTGTTGCCGGAAACGAGCGCGGGAAAGAGCTTCCAGCTGGG
Source organism: uncultured Acidobacteriaceae bacterium (assembly GCA_963769345.1). GTDB lineage: Bacteria > Acidobacteriota > Terriglobia > Terriglobales > Acidobacteriaceae > Telmatobacter. The sequence continues at coordinate 1,232,775 of CAVYLL010000008.1, read as the reverse complement.
GATGGCCATGGGGAAGTTCCACGGCGTGATGAGGCCGACGACGCCGACGGGCATGCGGATGCTCATGGCGAACTTGTTCTGCAGTTCGGACGGCGTGGTCTGGCCGAAGAGGCGGCGGCCTTCGCCGGCAACGTAAAAAGCCTCGTCGATGGCTTCCTGCACGTCGCCGCGGGTTTCGGCGAGCACCTTGCCCATTTCGCGGGTCATGTCGCGGGCGTACTGCTCTTTGCGCTGCTGCAGCAGGATGCCGGTGCGGACGAGAATTTCGGCGCGCTTGGGAGCGGGGACGAGGCGCCAGGTGGCAAAGGCCTTTTTCGCGGCGGCTACGGCGGCGGCTACGTCTTCGGGGCCGGAAGACGGGAAGGCGCCGACGATGTCAGCGTGGTCAGCGGGGTTGACGTTCAGGATGGTTTTGCCGCTTGCAGCGGGGAGCCATTCGCCGCCGATCAGATTGTGGTAGGTGGGGTAGGTCATGTGAGTTCTCAGTTCTGAGTTCTTAGTTCGTAAGTTCAGTGGACAGTGAGTAGTGCACAGCGGTCCGACGGAATTGGGCGGCTGGCGGCGCACTGCCCGGATAGGCACAAAAACACTTGATTTTAGCGCACCGGGGTCGGCGTGTCGCCTCGCGAGCCGAGATGCATGAATCTCGGCGTGCAAGGATTCGCGAATGAGTCGGCTGCCATGACGTATCTGTGAATGGGCTAATCTCACATAACTCGCCGTGAGTAGCTAGCAAAGGGGTATTTACAAAGCTCCCTCCTATCCTGATTACCAACGGTGTTTTTTGCTGCATTACCCGTTGGCCGTACAATCTTAATTGAGGTAGATTCCACTCATACATGTCTCAGAACGGTTATCCTTCGCGCACTTCGCGGTCACATGGCCTGCGCTCTCTCTTCAGCATGTTTTCGAGCGATCTGGCTATCGATCTTGGGACCGCCAACACACTGGTCTTCGCCGCCGGTAAGGGGATCGTTGTCAACGAACCCTCGATCGTGGCCATCAACAAAAACACCGGTGAGGTGGAAGCGGTCGGCAAGGAAGCCAAGGACATGCTGGGGCGCACGCCCGGCAACATCGTGGCCATCAAGCCGATGAAAGACGGCGTGATTGCCGACTTCAAAGTCACCGAAAAGATGCTGAATTACTTCATCCAGAAGGCGCACAACCGCAAGATGCTGGTGCATCCGCGGATCGTGATCGGCGTGCCTTCTGAAATCACGCAAGTGGAAAAGCGCGCGGTCGAAGACTCGGCCTATCGCGCCAAGGCCAGCGAGGTGTATCTGGTGGAACAGGCCATGGTGGCGGCGATCGGCGCGGGCCTGCCGATTACCGAGCCGGGCGGCAACATGGTTGTCGACATCGGCGGCGGGACGACGGATATTGCGGTCATTTCGCTATCGGGTATTGTCTATTCGCGTTCGGTGCGCATGGCCGGCAACCAGATGGACGAGGCCATCACCAACTACCTGAAGCGCAAGTACAACCTGCTGATCGGCGAGCGTACGGCGGAGCAGATCAAGATCGAAATTGGATCGGCTTATCCGCTGGACAAGCCGCTGACGATGGAGATCAAGGGACGCAACCTGATCGAGGGCGTGCCGAAGACCATCTCCATTGACGACAGCGAAATTCGCGAGTCACTGGGCGAATGCATCGCGGTGATCATGAATGCGATTCGTGTCGCGCTGGAGCGGACGCCGCCGGAGTTGTCGGCAGACATTTCGGATCGCGGGATTGTGCTGACCGGCGGAGGCGCGCTGATCAAGAACCTCGACAAGCGCATCCGCGAAGAAACCGGGCTGCCGGTCTCAGTGGCCGACGATCCGCTGGCCTCGGTGGTGCTGGGAACCGGCAAAATGCTGTCGGACTTCAGGCTGCTGCGCAAGATCAAGATCGACTAAAAGCAGTGGACAGTGATCAGTGGACAGTGCACAGTGAACCGTCCTCCGACATTGATAAACCTTCTCCGCAAGGGCCGGCAAAACACTGACCACTGTTCACTGTCCACTGTTGACTGATCCTCATGGAATCATTTGTCGTTCGCTATCGGAATCTGCTGGTGCTGCTGGCTTTGCTGGTGGCCCAGATTCTGGGCCTTGCCGATGCAGGTGCGCCGTACGAGCAGCGGGCAAGCGGGAAGTGATTCCGGCGATGCAAGCAGCGTGCGGCTGATTCGCTTCTGGGCCAACTCGCTGGTGTCGCCGCCGGAGCGGGCGCTTCATTCTTCAGGCTCCGGCGTCTCCTGGTTCTGGAATAACTACATCGATCTGCGCCATGTGCGGCAGCAGAACGCGGATCTGCAGAAGACGGTCGACCGGCTGCGGCTGGAGCAGGCAGCGCTCCTTGAAGACGCCAAGCAGGGCCAGCGGCTGCAGGCGCTGCTGAATTTTCAACAGAAATACATCTACAAGACGGTTGCGGCGCAGGCCATCGGCACCAGCGGAACCGACCAATCGCGCGTGTTTTATATCGACAAGGGGAAGGATGCGGGCATTGACCGCGATATGGCGGTCATCACTCCGGATGGCATCGTGGGCAAGGTTCGCGACGTGTTTCCGCACACCGCGCAAGTGCTCGCGATCAATGACCAGTCCAGCGGCGCGGGCGTGATTCTGGAGTCGACGCGGATTCGCGGCATTCTGCGGGGCAATGGAGCGGGGCAGCCGCAGATCGAAGATGTGATTCGCGATCAGCGCATCAAGGCGGGAGAGAAGGTGCTGACGGCGGGCGGCGACCAGATCTTTCCGCGCGGCCTGCCCGTGGGTGTGGTGGATCGAGTCGTCAACGATCCGGAGCGCGATGGGTTTATCGAGGTGATCGTGAAGCCGGCCGCGCATCTTGACCAGCTGGATGAAGTGCTGGTGATTACTTCGACCGAGCCTCGTTTCCCGCCCGATCAGCAGCAGGACATCGCAACGAGCGAAGCATTGAAGGGAGCCGAGGCGGAGAAGCAGAAAACATCAGAAGGGATGGCGGAGAAGCTGCCCGGGTTGATCGACCCGAACCTGCCCGCCGATCAGCAGCCGCTGAATGACACGTCGAATCCCGAATCCAGTGTCCCGCCCGCCCGTGGCGATGCATCCTGACAGGTTTACGCCGGGGAGTGCGGTGACCCCGAACCTTCCTGCGACGCCGGAAAGCAACCAGGGCGCTGGCGCCGGATCAGAGCGCGCCGAAGAAGAAGCCTACGGCTCCGAAAACAGCCGCAGAGCAGCCCGGCACCCGCCGCCGACGCGCCGCAAGGGGATCGCTAGCCATGTCGGTCCTTACAGCGGAGAGCCGCCGCGATTACGAGATCCACCGCTACCCGGTGCTGATTTACGCGCTGGTGCCGATTGCGGCGCTGGTGCTGCAGGCGTGGCTGCCGCGGGTGCTGGGGCGTTTTGCGTGGTTCGATCTGCCGCTGGTGGTGACGGTATTTTTTGCGCTGAGCCGGCGCAATCCGATTCAGGGCTCGATCCTGGGCGGCGTAATGGGCCTCTTTGAGGATGCGCTGACGGGTCTACCCATCGGAATCAACGGCATTGCAAAGACGCTGGTCGGCTTTCTGGCGGCGTCGGTCGGAGTGCTGGTGAATGTCGAGAATCACGCCATCCGGCTGGTGCTGACGTTTGTGCTGTCGCTGGTGGGCAGTGCGACGTACTTCTTTGTGGTTCGGTTTCTGCTGGGCATGACGGTCGATACGAGCTGGCTGATGGAGTTGTACAAGGCGTTGGGCAACTCGCTGATTGCGCTGGTGCTGTTTCCGCTGCTCGACCGGACAAAAATTCGAGATTAGGGAATTCGCGATTAGGGAATTCACGATTGAGTACGTTGGTTCGCGGGAAGAAAAAGCGCGTCTCGCGCTTGCACGGGCGCAGCAAGAGCAGAATGCAGGATAGAGGTATCCTAGAAGCAGCTTCCCATGCGTTTATGACACGGTCACTCGCGGCGAGAAAGTCCCCACCCTCAAGCTGGCGGTGGTGCAGTATGCCGATTCTCGCGCTGATGCTGGGGCTTGCTGCCGGATTGTGGCGGCTGCAGGTTCTCGGCGCACAAAACTTCAAACTGCTGGCGGAGCAGAACCGCATTCGCAAAGTGCCGGTGCTGGCTCCGCGGGGCAAGCTGTTCGACCGCGAAAACCGCCTGGTGGTCGACAACTATCCGTCGGTCTCGTGCTTTCTGGTGCGCGAGCAGAACCGCAATGTGGATGCGGACCTGCCTCTGATTGCGCGAGGGTCTGCATCTTGATCTCGACCAGCTTCGCGCCACGCTGCACCGTTACCGCACGTCACCCGGATATCAGCCGATTCCCATCAAGGAAGACGTGACCGCCGATGAGCAGGCATTTATCGAGGCGCATCGCAACGAGCTGCCGGAACTGGAAACGATTGAAGGAGAACGGCGGCTTTATCCGCGCGATGGATTTGCCGCGCACCTGATCGGCTATGTGGGCGAAGTCAGCGAAGAAGATCTGAACCAGACGCGTTATGCGGCATACGAGCCGGGCGATGTAGTGGGCAAGGGCGGCGTGGAAGAGATGTACGACCAGGTTCTGCGCGGGCAGGACGGTTCGCGCGATGTGATTGTCGACAGCCACGGGCGCGAGGTGGGCTTCCTCGGAATCCAGCATGCGATTCCCGGGCAGGACCTGAAGCTGACCATCGACAACGACCTGCAGAAAGCGGCGGAGCTGGCGCTGGGCGATCGCAACGGCGCGATTGTGGCCATGGATCCGCGCAACGGCGACATTCTTGCGATGGTGTCGCGGCCCAGCTTCGATCCCAATGCGTTCGCCGTCAAGATTGAACGCGCAGAGTGGAACAAGCTGATCACCGATCCCGATCATCCGCTGATGAACAAGGCCATCCAGGCGCAGCTTGCGCCGGGATCGACCTTCAAGATCCTGATGTCGGTTGCAGGCTTGCAGGAAGGCGTTGCGCAGGACATGCACGTGAACTGCGCAGGCGGATGGGGACCGTACGGGTTCTTCCACCACTGCGATGAGAAGCACGGCGCGGTCGATATTCACAACGCGATTCCCTACTCCTGCGACACGTTCTATTACCAGCTTGGGCGACAAGCTGGGCATCGATCGCATTTCGAAGTACGCGACGGAGTTTGGCTACGGGCAGAAGACGGGGATCGATCTGCCGGGCGAGCAGGCGGGCCTGATGCCGAGCGCAGCACTGGCTGATGAAGAACTACCACCGCAAGTGGTATCCGGACGAAACGCTGGACGTCGCCATCGGGCAGGGCGCGGTGGAAGCGACTCCGCTGCAACTGGCGCGCATCATTGGCGGCATCGCATCGGGCGGACATCTGGTTCGGCCGCATGTGGTGTTTCCCGGATCAGCTGCCCGCGGATTTTCGCAAGGACCTGATCGAGAGCCTCCCGGGCTCGGGCGATGTGAACATTCCGATCGATCCCGAGAACTGGATGACGATCACGGACGGCATGGCCGAGGTGACGCAGCCGGGGTACTTTCACACGGCGGGCTCGGCGCATCTTGAAGGCATCGATCTTGCCGGAAAGACCGGCACCGCGCAGGTGATGAGCCACGAGGCGCTCGGACAAACCAACAAAGGCTCAACACACGCCCGAATGTCTGGTTCGTCGGCGTCACGCCGCGGCGCAATCCGGAGCTGGTGGTCGCGGTGCTTTGGGAGAACGGCGAGTTCAGCTATTATCCGGCGCGGCTTGGTGCGCGGGTTGTGGCGGCATATGTGGAAAAGCAGCGGCGGCTGGCGAACAACCTTGTTCCGGCGAAGGCTCCGGCGCGGCGGCGCCGGTTGAAGTGGGGGCAGTGTGGACGACTCCCAGCACGACTCCTGACGGCAAAGGCGAGAGGACGGACAAGCTGCATGCGGGCAAGTTCTACGTTGGTCAAAATGGAGACGTACGGCCCAGTCCACAGAACGGTCAGTTTCCAAAGAACGCGAAGACTGAGCAGGCTCAGCCTCAGTCTGTAAAGAACCAGACCGCGAAGTCAACGAAGCCAGTGCAGGCCGGACCTGAGTCGGCAAAGTTGAGCTCGCCTGCGTTGCCGGGCAAATCGGCGTCGGTGAAATCCCAATGAGCCCGATGCGCCGCATCATGAGTTTTCGCGATTTCGACTGGACATTGTTCGGACTCGTGGCGCTGCTCGGCACCATTTCCGTGCTGGAGATCTACTCGGCAACGCTGCACACGAAGTATGTCGGGTTTCACACCAAGCAGATTTACTGGATCCTCGGCGGCGTGATTGCGATGTTCTTGTTTTCTCTGATCGACTACCACAAGCTCATCGACTGGGTTCCGTGGGCGTATGGTGTCTGCCTGGTGGCGCTGGTCGCAGTGAAGCTGGTGGGGACCAAGGTGCTGGGGGCGCGGCGGTGGATCAAGATCGGGCCGATGCACTTTCAGCCCTCGGAGTGGGTGAAGCTGATTCTGATTCTGGTGGTGGCCCGCTACTTTGCCAATCTTGGCGGCAAGAATCTGACCTGGAAGGAAATCTTCAAGGCGTTTGCGCTGGTAGGTGTTCCCATGCTGCTGGTGCTGGCACAGCCGGATATGGGCACGGCGCTCACCTATACGCCGATTCTGATTGCAGGGCTGTTTCTGGGCGGGATCAATCTGAAGCAGGCGCTGGTTCTGATCACAGCCGGGCTGGTTCTGGTGGTCGGGGCATGGAACAGCGGCAAGGTGCTGAAGCCTTATCAGAAAGCGCGGCTTACGGGCTTTATCAATCCTGATAACGATCCAAAGGGCGCGGGCTACCAGGTGTTGCAGGCCAAAATTGCAGTCGGGGCCGGGGGGATCTGGGGCAAGGGAGCGGAGAAAGGAACGCAGACGCAAGGGGCATTCATTCCCATTCCACATGCCGACTTCATCTTTGCGGCCTTCAGCGAAGAGCATGGGTTTGTGGGCGCGGTATTTGTGCTGCTGCTATACTTCCTCATATTGATGCGTTTGATTCAAAACGCTCAAACAGCCGCCGACCTGCCCGGCTCCCTGATTATTATGGGGATCGTGGCTGTGTTGACCTTTCAGATCGCGGTCAACGTGGGCATGGTCATTGGCTTTATGCCAGTCACCGGAATCCCTTTACCGTTAATGAGTTACGGCGGATCCTCGGTGTTGTTTACCTTCCTGGCGCTGGGCGTGGTAATGAACGTGCGCATGCGCCGGTTTGTAAACTAAACGTGATTCGGCTCAATGGGCCGGAGGCAAGATTGCACGGCAACACCCTCTTGGGGAACGCCGGGATTTTCCGGACCACAAGAGCAAAGATTGTAAGTACTTCAAGCATCGTCTATCGATGCCTGGCCCGATGGCCGACTTTGGATTTTGCCGCATTAACGAGATTCGGCGGATTCGATGAGCAGGCTCGGCGCACGACATGGAAGAGGATGCAAAATCCGGCCAAGGTCCTGGTGGACCGAGCGCCGGGCAGGATTGGGTTCAATGAGCACGCAGAGACGGGCAAACCGGACAACCCCAGCGATCGAGACTGATCGCGCGGATGTCGGGCGCCGCTGGTTTCGAGGCTGCGGGGGACGCACGGGAATTTCGATTCCTGAAACGCGGACCAGCAGCTTACTCGCCAGCGCAACAGTCCCACCCCAGCGACAAATTACTGTCGCAGGGGTCCCCGGTTTAACGGCCCCGCTCATGTCGATCATTTGGTTGGCATGGGCTTGGTTATGCAATTGCGATGAAAAGTCGCAGGCATCAACCTTCAGGGTGGCCACAAACTCTCTGTCTTCGGATCGCTGTTTCGAAACGTTTGCCGGACTTGGAAGCCTGTCGAGTTCGCCGCCCTGTGATGGGGCAGGCGGCCGCAGGTTGTCGGTCCAGCGAAGCACGCGCCGGTTATCTTCTCCGCACATTTCCATCCTCCCCGTCCGCTCGCATCTCCGCCACACCTTGCCGAAAGCCCCAGCAGGCTAAGTCCGCTGGGCGGAAAGGCACGATGGCAAAAGAGATTTGTATTTCCAGCACGCCGCATGAGACGCGGCTTGCAATTCTAGAAGACGATCAGCTCGCGGAAATTTATTACGAACGCGAAAACGAGTACACGCTGGCGGGGTCCATTTATAACGGACGCGTCACGCGTGTTCTCCCCGGCATGCAGTCGGCGTTTGTCGACGTTGGACTGGAGCGCGACGCCTTCCTGTACGTCACCGACTTCATGGAGTTGGAAGACCAGGAAGAGACGGACGAGCTTGAGAAGGCCGCGGTAAGCGGCGCCAACCAAGCCCCCAGAGAAGTACGCCACACCAATGGACAAGATCGCGGCGGGCAAGATCGCGGGGCAAGATCGCAGTCCACGCACCGGACGCGCCGAACAGCGCGCCGGAGCGCGAGAGCCGGCCAACCATCGAAATCACCTCGGAATCCAGCGATGCGGATTTCGCCGCGTCCGGGTCAAACGGCGGAGCAGCCCGATGCCGCGCAGGATTCCGACGAGGGAGGCGCAAAGCGCTGGCGCGGACGCCGTCGCCGTCGTGGAGGCCGCGGCGGCAGCAACGTTTCGGCAACTCCGGCGGAGAGCCAGGAGTTTATCGAGACCCATGTGAACGAGGCTGTTGAGCCCGAATCCGAACGCGCCAGTGAGATCCAGGCTTCGGCCGCTCCCACGAGGAGTGCGCGATCGGAACGAGGCGAGCGGTTTGAGCGGCCTGAACGTGCGCCCGAGCCTTTTGTCCTGCCGGGCGAATCGCTTAGAAAGTATGGTGGTGCTCCGGCGGAGTCGGCAGAGAAAGAAGAGTCTGAAGCACCTGCGCCGATTCGACCGGCTTCCACATACAAACCCGTCACTCTCATCGAGTCGCCGATCGTATGGGACGGCAGCGGCTTGCTTCCCGGCGAGTCGCTCTCGCGGCATCGGAATCGTCAGCCCGAGACTCCCGCATCAGAAGAGCAGTCTTCAGCGGAAGAGCAGTCTTCTGCGGAAGAGCAGTCTTCGAGTGCTTTCGCCCCGGAAATCGATAATGGCTCGGCAGACGAGATTGAAGAGCAGGAGTTCGTCGAGGAGATGACTTCTGCCGCGCCGGAGCACGAAATTGAGCCGGCATTGCCATCGCAGGTTCATCCGGCTTCGGTCGAGTTTGAAGACGATATGGAAGAGGAAAGCTTTGAGCCTTCTTCCAGCGAGTCTGAACCTCACGCGGTTGCGGGCGAACCGGTTGCGGAGTCCGCGCGCCATGAATCGTGAAGGCACGGAAAACGAAAGCGCCGAGCTCGAGGGTGATCGCAGCGCATCGCATAATGTCGATCCGTTGCCGCCGGTGGAATTCCGGCTCTTTGGTCTTGGGGGAAAGAAGAAGAAGCCGGACGACGTGCCGCCCACGCCAGCGCCCGAGGAGACCAAGCCAGCATCTGCTCCGGTAGTCTCGTCGTTTTCGCCGGGTAGCGGGCTGGTTGAGGAAGAGCTGATCGAGGGCGAGGAGTACGACACTCCGCATCATCACCACAAAACGGACGAGCATGATCTGGATGACTACGAGGAAGAGGAAAAGCTGCACACGCAGATTCGCTCGGGCGAACTCGGCGAGATGTTGCAGGAAGCGCACCTCGACCATCGCATCCAGATGAAGTTTGAAGACAAGAACGGCGAAGAGGGTGAAGAGACTCTCGAAGGCGAAGAAGAGGACGAGGAAGAAGAAGCAACCGCCGCCGGGACTCAACCAGCCGTCGACGGCCAGGCTCCGCAGCGGCGCGATCGCGGTGGACGTGGACGCCGTGGACGTGGAGATCGCGGAGCGATCGCGGAGGACATCGACCCGGAGACCGAGGCCGCCAATCACGCCGTTCCGCGCAAACCTCGGACCTGCCGATCATTTCTGATCTGCTGAAGCCCGGGCAGGAAATCCTGGTGCAGATTGCGAAGGAGCCCATCGCCAAGAAGGGCGCTCGCATCACGAGCCATATCGCGCTGCCGGGGCGGTTCCTTGTGTTCATGCCGACGGTCACGCACGTGGGCGTGAGCCGCAAGATCGCATCGGACGAAGAACGCCAGCGGCTGAAGCGGATCCTGACTCACGAGCGCGGAGAAGCGTCGGGCGGATTCATCGTTCGCACCGCGGCGGAGGGCGCATCGGAAGAGGAGTTGCGCGCCGATCTTCGCTTCCTGATTCACCTGTGGAACGAGATCAAGCAGCGGTCAGACAGTTCGAAGTCGCCAGCGTTGATCTATCACGACCTGTCGCTCATCGAGCGCATTTTGCGCGACCAGGTGAGCAGCAACTTTCTCGTCGATCTGGGTTGACTCCGAGGCGGATTACGAGCGCATCGTGCGCTTCCTGAATCGCTTCTCGCCTTCGCTGGTTCGGCGCGTAAAGCTCTACACCAAGGAGACACCGCTCTTCGAACACTTCGGTATTCAGGACGAAATTTCGAAAGCGCTGCGCTCCAAGGTGTGGCTGAAATCGGGTGGATCGATCGTGATCAACCAGACGGAAGCGCTGGTGGCGATCGACATCAACACCGGCAAGTACGTTGGCAAATCGGCGCGGCTTGAAGACACCATTGTCAAAACAAACCTCGATGCCGTGCCGGAGATCGTTCGTCAGATTCGCCTGCGCGACCTGGGTGGCATCATCGTCATCGACTTCATCGATATGGACGAGCGCAAGAACCGCTTCAAGGTTATGGCCGCCCTTGAAGAGGCACTCAAGAGCGACCGCGCCCCGACCAAAGTTTTGCAGTTTAACGACTTTGGGCTGGTGGCGATCACCCGCAAGCGCGTGAAGCAGTCGCTGGAGCGGACGCTTTCAGTTCCCTGCCCCACTTGCCAGGCAACCGGCATGGTGAAGAGTTCGGCCACGGTGTGCAACGAGATCTACATCGAATTGCGCAAGATGAAGCGGCACTTTGAGAGTGCGGACGTAATGCTGCGCGTGAATCCGGAAACCGTAAAGGTGCTGAAGGCTAACAACAGCAGCTGGATTAACGAATTTGAGGAACTTGTTGGGAAGAACATCCTGATCAAGAGCGATCCGACGCTGCATCCGGAGCAGTTTGACATTCAAGGGTAGGAAACGCGCTTCTTCACCAGTCGATAAACGAAGGCCGGAGGGTAACCTCCGGCCTTCGTTATCTGCGCTTTGGAAGCAACTTTGATTTTTAATTGGAGTCTAAGTTCTCACGGGGATTGTTGATCTCCCACATAAAGAACAATTTAAACTTCTTGCGAGGTACTGAGATGACTCCAGATCGCGGTCTTGCCCTTTTCCGGCACACGACCTTGCTGTGTGCAGCGCTTGCCTTTTCACTCGGCTCTGCGAGCGCCCAAATCGCCACGCCCCCTGATTCCTCCAATTCTTTAACCTCACCTTCAGCGGAATCCAGTTCCAATGCACTCCAACTTGCCGATGATGCCGGTGCGCCGGTGCCGGCGTGCCGGATGCAGCTGCAACGCCGGGGGCGCCCGGGGCAAGCGGCTCCGGCGGCGGGCAATACGATAACCGGTCTCATGGGGGCGGGGGTGGCGGGATCATGAGCCACCTGACGTACGGGGTGGGCGGCGGATTCAATGCGCCAACCAGCGATTCGTCGCCGTACATCACGTGGGGTTGGAATTTCACTGCGGCTGGCGGCTACCGCTTCGACAAACACTTCGCAATCAATATCGAGTACCAGTTCATTCACAGCAAGCTGCCGGGCGCGATCATCGCGCAGGCCGGAGCAACGGGCGGCTACGCCCACATCTGGTCATTCACGCTTGATCCTATCTACGATTTCAATCCCAAAAGTGCAGTTGAGTTTTATGCGGTGGGCGGGGGAGGCTTCTACCGCAAGGTGACCAGCTTCACCGATCCGCAGCCTCAGATCTACTGCTCGTATTTCTACTGCGGCATCGTGACCCAGAACGTGGTCGTCGGACACTTCTCAAGCAACCAGGGTGGTTGGACCGTCGGCGGCGGCATCCAGCACCGGTTCGCAGGATGGAACGGCGATGGCAAGATGAGGGTTTTTGCCGAGGCACGCTACCTCGATGTGCTCTCACCCGCGGTGACGACGGAACCGAATGGTTTGGGCACCACCACGGTAGGCGCCGACACCAAGATCATTCCCGTAACTTTTGGTGTGCGATGGTAGAGGGACACGCGCTTTAGTTTCTGAGGGGAACGACTGAGCCGCTCTGTAGAGAGACATTCGACAGGGCGGCTTTTTTGCGTCTATCAGAGAAGCTTTAGAGGATGCCAAGTACCCGAAGCCGGACGAGGCCACCGGCCAATACGCCTAACGGAGTAAGCGCGACCAGCGCGAGCATATACCACACGGGTTGCTGACGGCGCTGCTGCAGAGCGCTGAGGGCTGCCAGAAGCAACACGATAATCGCCAGAGCAAGAACGTGAACGAGCGGATTGTGCACGGCGATCCAGGCAGTGACATAACCTCCGGCACCGGCAGAAAGAAATGAGTAGCCGAGATTGACGAAGATGTATCCCGGCTTCGGGATGCCCTTCTCGCCGACCCAGCCAGGAGTGAGTTTCTGGAGCAGCACCGTGATCAACGCCAGGAGCGCGGCCATCGTCGCGAATCCGCCGACCAATGCGAGAAATGCGTGGAGAGCTACCATGGTTTCCACGGCTCCTGCGTAGGAGTGCCCACCTGACCGCGCCCGATGCGGGCGAGAAATATGCGCGCGAGGCGCGGCTCGCCGGGATGGCTCTCGCCATGTATCGAACAAAGATCGAGGAACTCATCGCAGAGCGCGTTGCGCTGCTCCTGCTGGGCGAAGATGTTCTGCAGGGCGAGTGCGAGTTCGCGGAGACGGGCCGCTTCAGGCCAGGCGCTTTCTTGCTCATCGCCCGCGGTAAGTTCGATGTCGGAGAAGAGACCCTTGCGACCGTGCGAGCATTCTTCGAGGCAGGCTTGAAGCTGGTCAGAGAAGACGCGGCTCAGTGCGTCGAGTTGATTTTCATCCATTGCGTCGCGCGGGTCCATGCTTGCTATTCTTTAGCCTCCGTGCCGCAGCTCACGATATTTCTCAAGGAGAGCTTCTGCGAGTTTTGGTTCACCCGGGTCATTCGGTCCGTGGAAAGTACAACGCCTCAGAAACTCCTCGACGAGTTCACTCTGCCGGCCTGACTCGACGAGCATCGACCGAATGGAGACCGCGAGCTCACGCAAGCGCTCCGCCTGAGGCCAATTGAGCCATTGTTTGATTTCCGGAAATCGGTCATACGCTCCGAACAGACCCCAGCGGCCGCCTGCGCACTGCTGAAGACAAGGAATCAGAAGTGCGCGGAACTCTGTATCGAGTTCCGCGAGTTGTCGGGCTTTGATTCTGTCCTGTTTTGCCATTTTCCGGTTCTGCTCCTCAGGGGCTAAAGCCCGATCAGACTGCCGCTTTTTCGGCACGACTAAAATCGTGCCCTTTCACATGGCTCCTTCCTGGGACCGGACCATTGTTCACTGAAAACTGATCACTGTCCTTTCATCGCTGCTTCAACTTCTTCGGCGGTATGCGGCAGGTCGGCGTCGAGATCGAGAAGCTTGCCATCGGGCAGCACAAGGAAATCACACTCGATGCGCACGCCCAGCTTTTCCTCGGGGATGTACACGCCGGGCTCGATGGTGAAGACCATGCCGGGCTTGAGGACCGCAGGATATTGGGCAGGATCGTGCACGTCGATTCCGACCATGTGACCAAGGCCGTGGAGCCAGTATTTGCCGAGCGGCTGGCCGTGCAGATCTTTGCCGTGCGTGTTGATGTAGTTGTAAGCCACTGTGTCGAGCGTATCGGGATCGCGATGGTTGAAGTCGTTGATCTTCGACTTGCCCGCGACGAACGCGTCGATGGCCGCCTTCTGCGCGCCGAGAACGACGTTGTAGATTTCGCGCTGGCGCGCGGTGAAGTGGCCGTTGGCTGGAACGGTGCGCGTGATGTCCGACGCGTACATCGAGAATTCGCAGGCTGCGTCGACTACGACAACATCACCGTCTTCGATGGTGGCGGAGTTTGCAGAATAGTGGAGAGTCGTCGAGTTGATGCCAGTCCCGACGATGGGCGCATAGGATGGGCGCTCACATCCGTGCTCGTACCAGGATGCTGTCATCTTGCCGGCAATTGTTCGCTCCGTTACGCCGGGCTTGACGGACTTCATCATCTCGCGCTGCCCGGCAATTGAAGCCGTTGACGCTTTCTTGAGTAGCTCAATTTCTCCGGCGTCCTTCACCTCGCGGAGCGGCGTCGTCAATGTCGTCACGTCGCGAGGAGCGGGGGAACTGCTGCCGAGGGTCGTGGCGGTGTAGCCGAGCAGAGAATTCGGCAGCCTTGTCTTCGGGCTGCGTCCAAATACTGAAAGCGAGTCGGCGATCGACCGCGATCAGCTTGTTCAGATCAACGGCGAGGTTCGTCATCGGCTCGACATTGTCGACTCCGGTGGCTTTCGTTACGCCCGGAGTTGCCGCGTCCATCTTTGCGCCGGTGTACGTCTCCGTCCTCAGATTGCGGGTTGGCAGGAAGAGTATCTCTCTGTATTCGCGCGAATGGGCCGGCTGACCGGGACGCTCGGGCTCGCTGGCCGGACCTACAATCAGCAGGGCCGCGCCTGGTTCGTTCCAGCCGGTCAGATAGTAAAAGTCCGAGTCCTGGCGATAGGGATCGAAATCGAGCACCGGCTCTTCCGCGGCGAAGATGACGGCAACGCCGCCCTGCAGCGCATTGCCGAGTGCAACGCGACGCGCGTGGTAATCGCTGGCGGGCTGTTTTTCGAGGGCCTGGGATGCGGGGAACGCGAAGGCAGCAAAAACGAGAACCGGTGCAACGAGCCGGACAATCTTCATTCAGCTATTGTTGCGCGTCATTGTCCTCGGTGCAAAATGGAAAAGTCTTTGAGATGCGCGGAGCCCAGAATGGCACCGCGATTATGGGAAGGGTTTAAGTTCCCGGGACGCTAGAATGCGGCAGCGGTTGCGCCGTTGGGTATCTCTGCTTCCCGCTCGCTGGTGAGCCGCGCCTCTTCTTCATCGAGCATCTGCAGGAACAGGCGGGCGGGAACTGGGCGTCCGAAGAGCCAACCCTGCGCATGAATGTGCTGGTTGCTCGCGGCGAAATAGTCGGCCTGGGCGCGTGTTTCGATGCCTTCCACGACGACGCGCAACTTGAGCGTCTCGGCCATGGTGAGAATCTGCGGCAGGATAGAGACTGTGACGGCATCGGTTCCGATGGCCTTGGTGAAGGCCTTGTCGATCTTGATGGCGTCCACCGAAAGATCGTGGAGGTAAGCCAGGCTTGAGTAGCCGGTGCCGAAGTCGTCGATGGCGACGTAGTGGCCCTTCTGGCGAAGGCGGAGAATCGTGTTTCTAGCCACCTGCTGGCGGGCGGTGTAGCTCTCGGTGATCTCGATGCCGAGGTTGCGGGGCGAGACCTCAGCATCGGCGAGAGCATTTTCGACCATGGGAAGGAATTCGCTGTCAGCCAGATCCGATGCGGCGATATTCACGTTAACGCGAAATGTTGAACGCGCGCGCATGGTCGCACCGAAGTCGCGCAGTGCGTGGCGCAAGACGAGTTTTGTAATCCGCCCGACGAAGCCGCGCTCCTCGGCGATTTTCACGAAGACGTCGGGGCTCACCGCATTCTTGTATTCGTCGGTCCAGCGCACCAGGGCTTCGGCCTCGACGATTTGGCCGGTGGCGAGATCGACGATGGGTTGATACACGACGGTGAGAGCGTCGGCCCGCAGCGCACGCAGCAACTGCTGCTCCACACTCTTGTTGCGGCTATAGAGCACGGGGAATAGCAAGCCGATGAGCGCTCCTGCGACCGCACCGATGGCAAGACACGCCATGGAATAACCGCGGGCAACCGCCAACACATCGGGAATTGAAATATAAGCCGTCAAGCAGGTCGCGCCGTCGGTGGAGCAGCGAGTGGCGTAAAGTGTGTTGCCTACCCGCAACTTGCCTTCACGCGTCAGAATTTTCTGCTGTGCATTCGGGAGTTCGCCCAGCATCTGCCCTGCCTGACGAGTCGGCGCGTCCACGGCTGTCGCGGTGAAATGCATGGGGGGCGCTGCGAGCGAAGCCAGATTGTAGGGGTTGTAGACGACGAATGAATCTCCCTCCTGCACCGAGACCACGTCCTGATCGTCTACACGAAAGGGAGGAAGGTTCTTGTAGATTTTTGTTCCATCCTGCCGGGCGATGTTAGGGGTGTATCGCGATTCCGCGAGGACGCTGCGGCCCGATGTCGTGGAACATTCGATTCTTCCATCGCGCATGCGGCCGGCGGCCTTCAGAAATCGTGACTGAAAGATGAGTTGACGAAAATATTCGATTTCTGTGTCGGAACAGATGGTGTATGGCGAGGCATTCATCGTAGCCAGAATGGCGCGCGATTCGGCCGTCGAGAACACATTCTCTAACAAGATGCGATTTGCATAACGATCCAGGCGGTCCTCCACCTGGTCGAAGGCAAATGAATGACCCAGCAAATATCCCCCGAGCCCGCCCAATGCGGCGAGGAGGATCGTCGACACAATTGTGACGACAACGCGCTGGACGAGGGTGCGCATGGCTCGTCCATTATTGAGCCTGAGCAGGTCCGCCTTCTGCTCCCCAATAGTGGTAACCCGATACCCCGGGAGCGCCAATGACGTAAATAGCTGATTTAAAAGGTTCAATGATTGAAACTTTAGAAACCCTGGCGCGCTGGAGGGGAATCGAAAAAGGCTTTACAACTTTAGAGCAAGATGGGACAAGGCGAGCGTGGCGATTTCGATTGCACCTGTGGCCAGGGAGGTCGGAGGCTCGCGGTCAGGAATCGGCGGACTTGCGGGTTTCTGATTGTCCGGGGAGAGCAACGCATTGAATTTTCGCGCAAAACGCCGTATGCTAGGTCTTGCAGACGAGTTTGTCCGCCTGAGTTGCCGTGAGGACGCCGGCTGGCGGAGAGATGAGTGGGCTCACAGCCCACTTTTTATTTGGCGCAAATTTCTCCCGGAAACGGCCGCTGATTTTGACCGGGAGCCCCTCAATGAAGGGGCCAGCGGGCGGGCTTCGATGCATGGCGGCAAAGCTGAACGAAATTCGGATAGCAGCGGAGCGGGTGGCTGCATCTCATGGGCTGGATGTGGTTGACGTTGAACTTGCGGGGCCGGCTAAAGAGCGTATTTTGAGGGTTTTTCTCGAGAAGAACGCGGCGGGCCGGGCACGGCTGAAGGCTGAGATCGCAGCGGGAATTGAGGGCCTTCCCGAGAGGCTGGTGGAAGGCAAGTTGAGTGTGGAACAGCTCTCCGGAGTAACCCACGAGGATTGCGCGGAGTTCAGCCGGGATTTTGGCGTTCTTCTGGAAGTAGAAGACATGGTGCATGGGGAGGAATACACGCTGGAAGCCAGTTCCCCGGGGCTTGATCGCAAGTTAACAAAGCCGCAAGATTTTCAGCGGTTTGCCGGATGCCTTGTGAAGGTGCAGACATTTGAAGCAGTTCGCAATAACCGGCATTGGAGAGGGCGGTTACTGGCGGGTTCGGGAGCAAATATCGCACTCGATCTCGCTGCTGTGCATCAGAACAGCAAGAGCCGCAAAGCAGGCGTGGACACGGTAGAGATCGCTCTGGCGAACGTTGAGAAAGCAGAGCTGATTCCAGAGATTTAGCCATGCCCCTGCGGCGTGGCATCGGGGGCGGAAACGAAGGCCTCCTCAACGACAATCCAACGGTGCAACGCGTCCGGGCTTCGGACGGTAGCCGGAAACAACCCGAGAGAGTAAGAACAGTATGGCCAGCGCTTTGTATCAAAGTATCGAACTCCTGAGTCGCGAAAAAGGCATCGAGCCCCAGATCGTAGTTGGCGCGGTGGAAGAGGCGATCGCCCTTGCCACGCGCAAGTACTACAAGACCCAGGAGAACATGCGCGGAGAGCTGAACAAGGAAACGGGCGAGATTACCGCCTATATCTTCAAGACAGTTGTCGCCAATGACGATGAGCTCGAAGACCCGGTGAATCAGATCACGCTGGAAGAAGCGAACGAGCTTGCGCCCGGAGTTGAAGTCGGCAGCGAGATCCGTATGTATCGCGATACTACGCCGCTGGGCCGCATCGCCGCGCAGCTTGCCAAGCAGGTGATCTTCCAGAAGGTGCGCGAGGCGGAGCGCGACACGGTCTTCAACGAGTATGCGCATCGCGAGAAGGAAGTACTGAATGCGACGGTGAAGCGCATCGAGGGCCAGGACGTCATTTTCGACCTGGGCAAAGCGGAAGCGCGCTGCCCCAAGCGCGAACAATCAAGACTCGAGCAGTTCACCATTGGCGAGCGCCTACGCGTGGTTCTGCTCAAGGTGGATCGCGCAGCCAAGGGCCCGCAGGTGATCGTATCGCGTGCCGCGCCGGAACTGGTGTCGAACCTCTTTCAATCGGAAGTGCCGGAGATCTACGACAATACCGTGGTGATCCGCGCTATTGCGCGTGAGGCCGGCGAGCGCACCAAGATCGCGGTTCAGTCCCGCGACAAGGACGTGGATCCGGTAGGCGCCTGCGTCGGCATGAAAGGCATGCGCGTGCAGTCCATTATTCGCGAACTGCGCGGCGAGAAGATCGACATCATTGAATTCAGCGAAGAGATTACGACCTTTGCGGAGAAGGCTCTGCAGCCTGCCAAGGTCAGCCGTGTTTCCATCACGGATCTGACTGACAAGCAGCTTGAGGTCATTGTCGATGACACGCAGCTATCGCTGGCGATCGGCAAGAAGGGCCAGAACGTGCGGCTCGCGGCCAAGTTGCTGGGTTGGAAGATCGATATCAAGAGTGAGGAAGAGAAGCGCCAGGAAGTGGAGCAGCAGATGCAGGCGCTCACGGGCGGACCTTCGACTCCGATCGAGCAGGTTACGGAGCTTGGGGAAGGCATTATCCAGAAGCTGGTGGCTGCCGGCATCACCACGGTAGAAGGTCTGGCCGATATGACCCCGGAGCAGCTCGAGGAGATTCCGGGTATCGGCGAGAAGACGCTGGAGCGCATCAGCGTTGCAGTTCGCCACTACTTCGGCCATTTTGAAGAGGGCGAGGAAGCTGAGGCGACCGAGGGCGCGGGCGTGGCGGGAGCACCGGAAGTTGAAGGCTCCGATGAGCCTGCGGCACTTACGGCGGCGGCGGATACGGGCAGGATCTCGGAAGGCGAGTCAGAGGTTGAAACCGCCGAAGCTGTGGTGGGTACTTCGGAAGCCGAGCTGGAAAATTCGCAGGAAGTCCTGGAAGAGGCAACCGAAGATCAGGACGAAACCGCGGCGGAACTTGCGGTTGAGAACGTCGCGGACGCGGACGAAGGAATCGAAGAGAACGAGTCAGAGAATGAAGAGGGCGGCGCATAGAATGCGTCGCGCTTTTCAGCAGCGTTCAAGTGATAATGGTGGTAACGCAACGAGCCAAAGCCAAGAGGTAGCAATGCGCGACTAAACGGCTTTGGGCAGGACATTCTGAAAAGAGGCGGATGAGCAAGGTTCGAATTAACGATCTCGCGCGTGAGATGGAAGTCAAAAGCCGTCAGATTCTTGACGTGCTTGGAGAACTCGGCCTGGGTGAGGGCAAGACCCACTCCAGTTCGATTGAGGACTACGAGGCCGACAAAGTTCGCGCGCACTTCCAGCACGGGCGCCAGGGCGGCCACGCCGGCGCAGGCTCATCGCGCGCTGCGCAGACCGTTGCCCCGAAAATTGATTTGTCACACGTTTCCAAGCCAGGGGACGTGATGAAAGCCATTCTGGCAAAGAAGCAGGAAGAGGAAGCCGAGGCTCGCCGGAGCCACCTTCCTCCGAGCAAAGCTGCCGTCATCGCGCCGAAGACTCCAGCAAAACCCGCACCTCCGGTGGTGTCGGTCGCAGTGCCTGCAGCAGTTCCCGCAAGGCCTGAACCGCGGAAGATTGTGCCGCAGCCGCGCCCTGCACCAGCGATTGTTCCTCCTGCGGCTCCCGCCATTGCGTCGAAGCCGCCGGCTGGAACCGTTGTGGCAAAGGCGCCCGCGGGAGCGGCCGTTGCACGCCCAGCCGTTACGGTTGTTCCGCCAACTGTGGTTGTAAAGCCTCCGGTGGCCCCGGCAGCGGGAGCAACACTGGCGAAGCCTGCCGAGCAGACAACGGCTGCAACCGCGAAGCCGCCTGTCGCGCCCAAGGCATCCGCGCCCATCGAGGCTCCCGTTGCTGCTGTACAAGAGAAGCCGGAAGCCGTAACACCAGTGACTCCGCCATCAGCGCCGGTTGTCGAAGCGCCGATAGCGCGCCCTGTCGAGAGCGCAGCAAAGGCGAAGGAAACCCCGGCAGGACCGACTCCAGAGTCGCCTGCGCCTCAGATTCCCGCGACACAGGCGCCCGAGACGGCTGCTGTGCCGGCACGGCCAGTGGTTGCTCCGAGACGTGTGGTGATGCCACAAACAGGACCACGCCCTGTCTACAAGGCCCCAATCGTGGTGGCAAGTCCCACTCCGCCCCCGGCACAAGGCGGAGGCATCCAGCGCGGCAAGCCCATCTTTGATCGCCGCCCGACAGGTGCACCGGGTGGCTATCAGCAACGTCCCCCGAGTGCAGGTGGCCCCCCCGGACAGTTCCCAGGCGCCGGCCCGCGTCCCAAGCACCCAACCCGCAGCGGATTTGCAGGACCTGGCGGCCCCGGCGCGCCTGGTGGGCGGCCCGGATTTGGCGCACGTCCCGGCTTCGGCGCTCCGCGTCCCGGAGGCTTTGGCGCACGACCTGGCGCCGGCGGAGCTCCGCCGACCGGTGAGGCACCACGCCCGCAGCGCGCGCCACAGAATCGCGCTCGCCGCGGCGGACAGCAGTACCCCAAGACCAAGGAAGGTCCAATGAAGGGCTTCGTGCCACCGCCACGTTTTGGCGGTGCAACGCAGTTCAGCGACGAGCCTTTACCGATCACGCGTGAAATCACCGTGACCGAGGGCATCAGCGTGAAGGATCTGGCTGAGAAGCTCGAAATTCGCGCCAAGGACCTGATCGCAGCCCTGCTGATGCGCGGTGTGTTCGTCACCGTGAACCAGTCGCTCGACGCGGCAATGGTGAAGGATGTTGCCGCAAAGTTCGGCGCGGGCGCAACCGTCATCAGCTACGAAGAAGAACTGGCAAACGAGGCAATCGAAGAAGTTCTCGAAGCCGAGAACACCGGCGAACTCGAAGTGCCACGCGCCCCGGTCGTCACCGTCATGGGTCACGTTGACCACGGCAAGACATCCCTGCTCGACGCCATCCGCGAAACCGATGTCGCCGCAGGCGAAGCCGGCGGTATCACGCAGCACATCGGCGCCTACAAAGTGCGTTTCACCAAGGAAGGCTCACCGGCTTCGGGCCGCGAGATCGTCTTCCTCGATACGCCGGGTCACGAAGCCTTTACCCGCATGCGCGCACGCGGCGCCAAGGTTACGGACATCGTTGTCATCGTGGTTGCAGCGGATGACGGCGTCATGCCGCAGACGTTGGAAGCCATCGACCACGCCAAGGCGGCGGAAGTGCCGATTATCGTGGCGGTGAACAAGATCGACAAGCCTGAGGCCAACCCGGATCGCGTGAAGAAGCAGCTCGCCGATCGCGGCTTGATCCCTGAAGAGTGGGCAGCCGGCGGCGAAGGAACGGTCTTTGTCGAAGTCTCCGCCAAGAAGAAACTGAACCTTGATCTTCTGCTCGAGATGATTTGTCTCGTTTCAGACATCAAGGCTCCCAAGGCCACGCCGGGACGCAAGGCAGTGGGTTCAGTGCTCGAAGCGAAGCTCGATCGCGGTCGTGGCGCTGTAGCCACGGTGCTTATTCAAGACGGCACCTTGCGCCTCAATGACAGCTACATCGTCGGCAACACCTTCGGCAAGGTCCGCGCAATGTTCGACGATCGTGGACGGCCACTTGAAGAAGCGGGCCCGTCAACGCCAATCGAAGTGCTCGGCCTTGAAGCCATGCCGGATTCCGGCGACACGTTCCTCGTGGTTGCGGATCGCGACAAGGCAAAGGGCATCGCGCAATATCGCAAGATGAAGGAACGCGAAGCACAGCTTGCCAAGAGTTCACGTGTTTCGCTCGAAGGACTGGCGGAGCAGATTCGCCAGGCCGGCGTGAAGGACCTTGCGCTGATCATCAAGGGCGACGTGACTGGATCGGTTGAAGTACTGGCTGATTCGCTGGTGCGCATGTCGACCGAGAAGGTGCGCGTGAAGGTTATCCACTCCGGTGTCGGGTCTATCACGGAATCAGACGTGCTGCTCGCGACGGCTTCAAACGCGATCATCATCGGCTTCAATGTGCGCCCCGAGCGCAAGGCCGCTGAACTGGCACAGCAGGAAGGCATCGAAATTCGCCTGCACTCCATCATTTACGAATTGCAGGACGAGATGCGTCTCGCCATGCTGGGTCTCCTCGATCCAACCTTCAAGGAGAACTACGTGGGCCGCGCGGAAGTCATCAATGTCTTCCGCATTCCCAAGGTCGGCACTATTGCCGGCTGCCGCGTGCAGGATGGCGTGATTCGGCGCGACTCTGAAGTCAAAGTCATGCGCGGCGATGAGCAGGTCTACAAGGGCAAGATCGGCTCGCTCAAACGGTTCAAGGATGATGTGCGCGAAGTGACCAATGGCATGGAATGCGGCATCGGGCTTGGAGGCTTCAGCGATCTGAAAGAAGGCGATCTGATCGAAGCGTTCTCGACGGAGAAGTTGGCAGCCGATCTGGGCGCGCTGACGTCGGCCAAGGCATAGTTCCCGACACAACAATTAACGGCCCGCTCTTCATCGTGAGGCGGGCCGTTTTTCTTTGCGTCCAAATTCTTGAATTCTACCCAGGGCTGGGATGTGCTCTAAATACAAGGGTTTTGCTCTAATTCAGAATCAAGGTTAGACAGGTTCCTTTTCGACTTGAAAAAAGGGCCCCTCTTTCAACGAACACGCGCAACCCTACTCCAAACCTGGGCGTCCTAGAGTGATTGGACGATCCGGACCAAGGAGGAACAAATGTCTTCAGAATTGAAGGGCAAGAGGATCGCTATTTTAGCTACGGATGGATTTGAGCAGGCAGAACTGATTGATCCGCGGAAGGCGCTGAATAATGCCGGAGCTACCACCGTGGTGATTGCCCCGAAGAGCGGTGAGATCAAGGGCTGGAACAAGAAAGACTGGGGACAGGTTGTGAAGGTGGACCTGCCACTTGTCGATGCGAATCCACACGACTACGACGCACTGGTGCTGCCCGGCGGCGTGATGAATCCCGATCATCTTCGCATGGACCCGGCGGCGGTGAATTTTGTGCGGCAGTTTGTGGCTACGGGAAAAACGGTTGCGGCCATTTGTCACGGACCGTGGACGCTACTAGAAGCAGGCGCCCTCAAGGGGAAGACCGTTACATCGTGGCCTTCGCTTAAGACAGACATCAAGAATGCCGGCGGCAACTGGGTTGACCAGGCCGTCGTTACGGACGGTCAATTCATCTTCAGCCGCAAACCTGACGATATTCCGGCGTTCAACAAGGCGATCATCGAATCCGTCGCGCATGGTGTGGAAGCGCACGCATAATCCGGCGTGGATTGAGCATCGGCCCAAAGCAAAAGCGGCAATCTCGCAATGAAGATTGCCGCTTCGCCCGATCGAGGCTGCTTAGATTCCCAGGGGCCGTTACATAAATCATGCTTGACTCGCATGATGAAAGGTCCTGCGTTTTCAAGGACCATTTGCGCAATACGTTCTAGTTCCTGCTGCGCATTTTCGAGAGCAGACGCAGAATCTCAAGGTATAGCCAAACGAGCGTGACCATGATGCCGAAGGCGCCGTACCACTCCATATACTTCGGCGCGCCGTAGTTCACACCCTGCTCGATGAAGTCGAAGTCGAGCACGAGGTTGAGCGCTGCGATGGCACAGACCAAGAGGCTGAAGGCGATGCCGATTGGCCCCGAGCCGTTGATTGTGACGAACTGAAAGTGGAAGAAGCCGAGAATCATTTGAAGCAAGTAGAACAGCGCAATGCCGCCGGTGGCAGCGATGATGCCGATGCGAAGTTTGTTCGTTACCCTGATCAGGCCGGTACTGTAGACCACCAGCATCGTGAGCAGCACGCCAAAGGTGAGGCCGACGGCCTGGATTGCAATGCCGGGGTAGCGCAGTTCGAAGAAGGCTGAAATACCGCCCAGGAAAAGTCCTTCCAAAAGCGCATAGATCGGAGCCGTAACGGGCGCCCAGCTCTGCTTGAAGACGGTGACCATGGCAGTGATGAAACCGCCGAACACGCCGACCATCAGCAGCCCCGACACGTCAGAGGGGTCATGCGTCTGCATGAACGTGCGCCAGGTGTATGCGGCTGTGGCGAAGGCGCAAATCAGCAGGATGCCAGTCCGGTTAACCGTGCCGTTCAGGGTCATCCGGTTGGCGACATCGAGCGCGCCGGCACTGCTCGCCGCGTCCTGAAACGCCTTGGAACCCAAGGCAGGATTGGATGTCTTAAACAGGGCCATCAGAGTCTCTCCAGTTCCACTGCGGGCCGCATTTCTGAAGATTTCAAAGGGGAAATCGCGACCTCTGTAGCCATTTTAAATCCGATTGGGACAACCGGTCACCGGAATGGCAGATTCTAACGGCAGCAGGCATCCAGGACTTGCCTTTTGCAGCAAATTTCCCAGAGACTTAAAAATCTCTTGAATTTCTTGCTTTTCCGCTGTTATCTCAATGGTCTATAGTGACCGTCAACTCAGATGGCCCCATGGAGGCACCTATGAAGATCAACGACACAATTGGCATCATGCTCGGATGTCGAGCCGAGAGAAAGGTGCTCTCCATCGATCCTGACCACTCGGTTTACGAGGCGCTGGAGATACTTGCCAAGTACAACATAGGTGTTCTGCTCGTCTGCAAGGACAATCGACTAGTCGGCATCTTTTCTGAGCGCGACTACGCACGCAAGGGAATTCTGGGCGGTCACACCTCGCGCGAAACCAAGGTGAGCCAACTGATGACCAGCCCGGTCATCTCCGTCAGCCCCAAACACACCGTGGACGAGTGTATGACTCTTATGACCGAGCACGACTTCCGCCATTTGCCCGTGGTACAGAATGACACGGTAATGGGCGTCATCTCCATCGGCGACCTTGTGAAGTGGGTGATCTCCGGCCAGGAACAGACCATACAAGCTCTCGAGGGATACATCGCGGGAGCGTACCCGTCGTAGTTACGCATTGCTGAGCGTTCCGTACCCCTCTAGCGGGCTGCGGAAAAACCAGGGATTTCGCGTGAGACTGGCGAAAGAGCCCCTCCGCGGCTAAAGCTGGCATCAATTCGGTCGGTTTGTGCTGGGGTTGAAGAGGCTGCGGAAAAACGCGTGATTGCGGTTAGGTTCATGGAAAAGCATGCCTCAGCGGCTTAAAGCCGACTTTGATTTGATTGGTTTTATCGGCACGACTGAAAGTCGTGCCCTTTCAAAACGGCGTTCTCCGATTGAGTTTTTCCGCAGCCTGTGAAACCCCTGCCTCCCTCCGAATCGGGTTTTTTGCAGTGAGCTAAAGCGGATACCGCTCCAGTTGAATGCACTGCCTGGCAATGGCGTGGCTCAGTTGGACTGAGTCCGCCGGCGTGAAGCGCGCCAACCGCCGCAGAATCGCCAATTGCGTCTTCAACATATCGCCCTCTCCACATGCTGCCAGCACGCGCCGTGCGGACTGCTCGGCCAGTGCCATGCTTTCATCGGCCAGCAGGCTCGGTCATGGCGGCGGCCACTGCCGCTGAGTTCTTGCCGGCCGCTGCCAATTTTCGGGCACGCAACAGCGATGACTCCAGGGCAAACACCTGGGTGATGATGTCGGCGAGGTCAGCCATCACTTCCTGCTGATCCTGCAGCGCCGTCATGTAGCGCTGGCTGGCGACGCCGGCAGCAAAAAGCCCGATCTTCCGCACGGCGGCGAGGATCGCTGCTTCGCGTTCCAACACCTCGCCAGTATCTTCGGTGGAGTCGAAAGAAGGCGGTTGCATCACTTCATCCATCAGGGCCTTGATGGCCGCCATGAGGGGAAGTTCGCCGGCCATGGCCCGCTTCATCATCCAGCCGGTGATGATCATGCGATTAATTTCGTTGGTGCCCTCGAATATGCGGTTAATGCGAGCATCGCGGTAGAAGCGCTCTGCCGGATACTCCTCGACGTAGCCGTAACCGCCCATGGTGGCGACCAGTTCATCGGATACCAGCGACAACATTTCGGAACCGTAGACCTTCAGGATGGAGCACTCGACCGCGTACTCCTCGATGCGGCGCTGGATGTCGCGCGGAGTACGTGTCGCCTGGTCGCCGAGCTGTTCGAGACTGGAGTCAATCATGCCAACTGTGCGGTAGGCCATGCTTTCAGCCGCGTACAAGCGTGTCGCGCTCTCTGAGATCTTTCGCCGGATAAGTCCAAACTCCGCGATCGGTTTGCCAAACGCCTTGCGCTCCTTTGCGTAGCGGGCCATATGCGCCAGTGCATGTCGTGCTCCACCCACGCAGGCCACGCCGAGCTTGTAACGGCCAACGTTGAGCACGTTGAAGGCGATGTGGTGGCCCTTGCCCGGTTCGCCGAGCAGGTTCGCGGCCGGCACCTTGCAGTCCTGCAGGACCAGCGGACAGGTGGACGATCCGCGAATGCCGAGCTTGTGTTCTTCCGCGCCGACTGTGAGTCCGGGGGTGTCGCGTTCGATCAGGAAGGCCGAAAACTTTTCGCCGTCGATCTTGGCGAACACCGTGTAGAGGCCGGCGATACCGCAGTTGGTGATCCACATCTTCTCGCCGTTCAGCGTGTAGGTGCTGCCGTCGACGGAGAGGGTCGCCCGGGTGCGAACATTCATGGCATCGGAGCCGGAGGTTGCCTCGGAAAGGCCGTAGGCCCCGATCCACTCGCCGCTGGCGAGTTTGGGCAGATAGCGCTTCTTCTGCTCCTCGGTGCCGTACCAGACCAGGGGCAAGCGTGGCGATGCCGGTGTGCGCCCCGAATGCCGTCGAGAAGCTTGCCTGGATTGAGAGATGGTCCGCGATGATTGTGGAGGTAATCTTGTCCATCCCGAGTCCGCCGTACTCCTCGGGAATATCGACCGAGGTGAACCCCAGTTCCGCAGCCTTGCGCAACAGTCCGGCCAGCACACCGGGCTTCTTGGCATCGATGTCTGCAGAAGCGGGAAGAACCTCGTCGCGAGCAAACTGGGCGACCGTTGCTGCCATTTGCCGCTGTTCCTCGTTCAGGTCTTCGGGCGTGAAGACCTCGGCGAGGCGTACGTGTCTCGATAAGAAAGCTTCCGCCCTTGGCGGCAGCAACGGGAGAAACGGCTGTCGTGGACATGGACTTCTCCAACTGTATGGAAACATTACGCTAATCCGTGAGGCTCGGCAATCGGCGAGGTGTGAAAACTAGTCGGTGCACCAATTCGCAGTGTGGACGCTCGGGGTACTTGGCTTCCCAGGGCGATGTGGTGATCCCGGGGCCGGTACCCAGCGGACCTCGTCGCCATTTTCAGAACGGTACCGTATGGGCCGAGCCAGCATCGCTCAGGGGCTGAAGCCCGCCACTCATTTTGTTGCATTTGCGGCCTGGCTGAAGCCATGCCCTTGTTACAAAACACTTGCATTTGCGGCCTCCGACCCACGACGTGGGCTCCCAGAGCCATGCCCTTGTTACGAAACATTGCATTTCGGCCTTCGACCCACGACGTGGGCTCCCAGAGCCATGCCCGTGTTACAAAACACTTGCATTTGCGGCCTCCGACCCACGACGTGGGTTCCCGAGCCATGCCCTTGTTACAGAACAGCGGGGTCGTTGAGTTTTTACCAGGCTGTATCGCCGAACCGATGCCGTGCCGATTCGGAGGCTTGGCAGAGACTGCAACTTCGGCATCCGGACGTGCAACTGGCTCATGACCGCGAAACGCTTCTGCGCATCCATTCTAAGGGTGCGCCGTCGCTTCAAGCACATCTGAGGCAATCGCTTACAATTCTCTTATCCCATTCGTGGAGGACCTGCACTGCTCGCCGAGCTCAAAATGATCGTCAGCCTGGTCTCCGGGCTGCCCGCGAACGCCGCTGCCTACGTGGCCGCTCAGCAGCAGAACAGCTTCAAGCACTACCTGAAGATGCAGTACGCGGACCAGACTTTCCGCGGACTCTACCACTGGAACTGGTTTGACCTGGCGCTTCTGATTCCCTACTTCCTCGTAATGATTGTGCTGGCGATCTACGGCGTGCACCGCTACACACTGTGCTACCTCTACTTCAAATACCGCAAGAACTACAATCCCAACCCGATCAAGTACTTCGAGGAACTGCCCCGGGTTACGATTCAGCTGCCCATCTTCAACGAGCAGTTCGTCATCGATCGGCTCGTGGAAGCCGTCTGCGCGCTCGAATACCCGAAGGACAAGCTCGAAATCCAGGTCCTCGATGACTCAACGGACGAAACGACCGAGGTGGCGGCAGGCATTGTGGCACGTTACGCTGCGCTCGGCCACCCCATTGTCTATATCCATCGAACTAACCGGCATGGCTTCAAGGCTGGAGCGCTTGACGCCGGGCTGAATGTCGCAACCGGCGAATTCATTGCCATCTTCGACGCTGATTTTGTCCCGCCTCCTGACTGGCTGATGAAGGTGATCCACCACTTTGGCGAGCCCGAGGTGGGCATGGTGCAGACTCGCTGGACGCACCTCAATCGCGACTACAGCCTCCTCACGCGGATCGAGGCTATCCTGCTCGATGGCCACTTCATCCTGGAACATGGAGCCCGCGCTCGCACCGGGGACTTTTTCAACTTCAACGGCACGGCGGGCATGTGGCGGCGACAGGCGATCTCCGATGGTGGCGGCTGGCAGCACGATACGCTCACCGAGGACACAGACCTCAGCTATCGTTCGCAGATGGCGGGATGGCGCTTCAAGTATCTGCCGGAAGTTGAATGCCCATCAGAACTGCCGATCGAGATGACGGCGTTCAAAACGCAGCAGGCACGCTGGGCGAAGGGCCTGATCCAGACGTCGATCAAGATGCTGCCGCGCATCTTCAAATCGGACCTTCCGCGGCGCATCAAGATCGAGGCGGTGTACCATCTCACTGCGAACCTGAGCTATCCGCTCATGATCATCATGACTGCCCTGCTGATTCCGGCAATGATTGTGCGGTTCTACCAGGGCTGGTTTCAGATGCTGTTGATTGACTTTCCGCTGTTCACGGCCTCGTCGGCATCGATTGCCGTGTTCTACCTTGCCAGCCAGCGCGAGATCTATCCGAAGACCTGGAAGAGGACGTTTCTTTATCTGCCATTTCTGATGGCACTGGGCATCGGCCTGACCGTCACGAATTCAAAGGCGGTGATAGAAGCGCTGTTGGGCATCAAGAGCGCTTTTGTGCGGACACCCAAATATCGTGTAGCGCAAAAGGGAGAGAAGTCGCAGGCGGCGAAGTATCGCAAGCGGCTGAAACTGACTCCGTGGATCGAGCTGCTCATCGGCACCTACTTCCTGCTGGCGATCATCTATACCTTCACGAACCACAACTACTTCACAGCGCCGTTTCTGATCCTCTTCGTGATTGGCTATTGGTATACGGGACTGATGAGCCTGCTGCAGGGCCGGTTTGAGCGCTGGCGCAGCGGGACGCAAGCGAATACGGACGAGTCGAGCCCGAAGCCGTTCCCGGTGGGCGTGTAGGAAATGCCGCAACAACCGGCGCCTGAGCCGAGAGTCTTCTGGGATTCTCGAAAGGCTGCCAGCAATATCCGGAAGCATGGAGTTCCTTTTGACGAAGCGGCAACTGTTTTCAGAGATTGGCTGGCGATAACTAAACCTGATCCCGATCATTCCGTTGCAGAACGCCGGTTTCTCACTCTTGGTCTATCATCCAATCACAGGCTGGTTCTTGTAGCCCACACAGACGACGAAGATGAAATCCGCATTATCAGCGCCAGATTGCCAACCCGGAGTGAACGAAATGCCTACGAAAATGAGTGAAGCAAAAAGGCTGAAAGACACGATGCGACCTGAGTACGACATGCATGGAGGCGTGCGCGGAAAATACGCCGGGCGATTCAGAAAAGAGGTGGTGATGGTGTCGCTTGCGCCTGATGTTGCGGCGGCATTTCCTGACGCGGACGCTGTCAATGAGGCACTTCGGATCATCCTGAAGGCAGCAAAGAAGGCTACCGCTTCGGAGTGACAGATCGCCGGCGCGGAGGAGCAGCAATGCAGGCTGACTCGCAGAATTCCTGACTTACCGAGGCACCGTTGACCATACTTCTCCACTGCTGAAATCGCCGCTCGGCTGTCCGCTACAATATTGATAAGCGCCTGCCGTCTCTGGATTCGAATCCCGGGGCCGCCAGGCGCATCAGAGCATTATGCTAGCCAAAAATCTGCCGGAAGCCCTCACCTTCGATGATGTATTGCTGGTCCCTGCGTACAGCGACGTGGTTCCCGCGCAGGTAAGCACGCAGACCCAGCTCACTCGCGACATTACGCTGAACACCCCGCTGCTCTCCTCGGCCATGGACACCGTGACGGAGTCGCGCATGGCCATTGCGATGGCGCAGCAGGGCGGCATCGGCATGGTTCATCGCAATCTCACCATCGATGCGCAGGCGGGTGAAATCGACAAGGTAAAGCGCTCTGAGAGCGGCATGATCGTCGATCCGGTGACCATCGGGCCCGATCAGCAGATCGCCGATGCTCTCGAAGTCATGCGGCGCTACAAGATTTCAGGCGTGCCGGTCACCAAGGGCAGCAAGCTCGTTGGCATTCTCACCAATCGCGACCTCCGCTTTGAAACGCGCACGGATGTGCCGGTCGGCGATGTAATGACCAAAGAGAACCTGATCACCGTCGCAGTTGGCACCACGCTGGAAGAAGCGGAACTGATTCTGCACAAGCATCGCGTAGAGAAGCTTCTGGTGGTCGACGATCAGTACAATCTCAAGGGCCTGATCACGGTAAAGGACATCCAGAAGAAACTGAAATATCCCAACGCCAGCAAGGACGAAAAAGGCCGCCTGCGCGTTGGTGGAGCGATCGGCGCTACTGGCGATTTCCTCGAGCGTGCGGAAGAGCTTGTAAACGCTCGCGTGGATGTACTCGCGATTGACTCCGCACATGGTCACTCTTCGCGCGTTCTTGAAGCTGTGCGCGAAGTGAAGAAGCGTTTCCCGGGTGTGGGACTCCTGGCCGGCAACGTGGCGACGTATGAAGGCGCCGTTGCCCTTATGGACGCAGGCGCAGACGCTATCAAGGTTGGCATCGGGCCAGGGTCCATCTGCACGACGCGGATGGTTACGGGTGCCGGCATGCCGCAGATTACCGCCATCGCCGAAGCCGCGCGTGCAGCACGCGAACGCGGGATTCCGGTGATTGCCGATGGCGGCATCAAGTACTCCGGCGAAGTAACGAAGGCGATTGCAGCGGGGGCAAGCTCCGTGATGATCGGCTCGCTTTTTGCAGGTGTCGACGAGAGTCCGGGCGAGACGATTCTCTACCAGGGGCGCAGCTTCAAGAGCTATCGCGGCATGGGTTCGCTGACGGCGATGAGCCAGGGATCAGGCGAACGCTACTTCCAGAGCGCTGAAGATCTCGCCAAGGAAATCGACACCGAAGGCGTTGTCCAGCGTGAGCGGAACGGACAGAATCGCCTCGCCAAGTTTGTTCCCGAAGGCATTGAAGGACGCGTTCCATATCGCGGACCACTTGAGGCGATGGTCTATCAGCTCGTCGGTGGTCTTCGCTCCGGCATGGGTTATCTCGGCTGCTCCACGATTGCCGAGTTGCAGGAGAACGCGCAATTCGTGCGCATCTCGAATGCAGGACTGCGCGAGAGCCACGTGCACGACGTCATCATCACCCGTGAGGCACCGAACTACCACGTTGAGTAAACCTGCACACGCGCCCGATCGACGATCGAAACGCTACTGGATCAGTGCGTGGTGGCCGGTCGTGGCAGGCATCTGTGTCATCGCGCTCGAATCGACCTCCTTTCTGGGATCCGACCACACCACAGGCCCGCTGCGCTGGGTGTGGGAACACCTCTTTGGCCAAGTCACAGACCAAAGCTGGGAGATGCTGCATCACTACATTCGGAAATCCGGCCACTTCATCGGGTACGGAACCATGGGCGTGCTGTGGCTGCGCGCCTGGCGGATGACGCTGCCGCGCGCTGGTTTCCTGCTGGATGCGATGCTTGCGCTGCTCGGAACCGCAATTGTCGCCGGCTCCGATGAATTCCATCAGTCGTTTTTGCCCAACCGCACCGGCGTTCCATCTGACGTGCTTCTTGACTGCTGCGGCGCGATCGTGTTGCTCTTGCTCGCATATCTCTTCATTCGCATGAGATTGTCCAAACGCCTTTCGAGAGCGGCTTGAACCACCCGCCAGGGTCTGGCGTTTTGCGTCCGTAACAAATATCCCGACGCTTGATACACTTTGAAACGGAACGGCGTGCGCCAGAGTCATTTCACGAATCCAAATTTGAATGAGCCAACGGGGACAAATTCGCATCGGAATCGCCGGGTGGCGCTACGACGAATGGCGAGGGACCTTCTACCCGGAGGATCTTGCGCAGAAGCGCGAACTTGAGTATGCGTCGCGCCAGCTGAATTCGATCGAGTTGAACGGGACCTTCTACTCGACGCAGCGGCCGCAGAGCTTTCAGGCATGGAGCAAAGACACGCCGGACGATTTTGTCTTCTCCATCAAGGGCTCGCAATTCATCACGCACGTCCGCAAGATCGAGAATGTCGAGACGGCACTGGCCAACTTTCTGGCACAGGGATTGCTGCGCCTTGGCAGAAAATTGGGACCGATTCTGTGGCAATTTCCTCCGAACTTCGCGATCGACTTGCAGCGATTCGAGACGTTCTTCAAGCTTCTACCTCGAACGCAGAAGCAGGCGGCGGCCTACGCACGACAGCGCGATGAATGGATGGCGAGCCGCTCATGGCTGGAGGTCGAAGAAGACCTGCCGCTTTATCACGCGGTTGAAATCCGCCACAAAAGCTTCGCGGCTCCGGAATACGTCTCGCTGCTTCGCGAGAACAACGTTGCCCTTGTAGTCGCCGACACCGTGAAGCTGCCGGTGGCGATGGACCTGACTGCGGACATTGTCTATTGCCGCCTGCATGGAAGCGAGAAGCTCTACCCCAACGGATACACGGCGGATGCGATTGATCTGTGGGCTCGCAGAGTCATTGCGTGGTCGCGCGGAGAAGAAGTGACCGACGGTACCAGGATCCATCCCGATCCCGGCCCAAAGCGGGAGGCGCGCGATGTCTTCGTCTATTTCGACGATGATGTTAAAGTTCGCGCTCCATTCGACGCACAAAGTCTCAGCAAGAGGATTGCCGAAATGACTGGTACCGCTGAATCCGAGAGCAAGTGAGAAGGGCGTCCGGAGATGCGGACGCCCTCAGCCAGATGAGACGGCGTTAAATCATGGCCGATCATTGGGAACCCACTCGCCGGATGCGGTCTGAACCAGCCGCCGCGTACTGAGGAAGATAACGTCCGAATTCGGGGCCGTTAGCTTGAAATCCGGTTGATGCAAAACCCATACACGGTTCGCGCGCGAAACCGGTGCGCCGGTCACAAATTCCCAGGAATGACCGCCCTCCTGAAAGGAGATGCGGCTGAGGAAAACATCCGCCGCAACAGCGTCCTTCATCGGCAAAAGCGAAATCAGAAAACTGCCCTGCCCGGGGATGTACATCCACGCGGCCGCATTCGGATCATCGGTGCTGAAGACTCCGGTGAAGGCACCCGCGAGATCGCCCACGACGCTCTTGTCTTTCAGCAAGAGAGGGCTTGCAAATCGAAGCTCTCCTGCTCCAGGACTCATGTCCGGTCCGTGCAGATTCATCAGGATCGGAATGTGATCCATCCACTCTCCTGCCAGCGTGAGGTAGCCCACATCGGCCACATCCACTTTCAACTTTTCGCCTGGCTCGAACCAGACTTCCTTCACTTTTGCGGCCGGATCGGCGTCGAATGTAAACGAAGAAAGGTTCTCTCCTTTGGTGTAAGTACGCGTACGAATCGCGAGTAAGACCCTGCCGTTGTCACGCCTGAGCAGGTTCACCTTATACGCGAGGATTGCGAGCCAGCGTTTCCATACCAGGCGCAGGTCGCTTGGTTCTTGTCCAGCGTTGATAACGGGCAGTCCATGAGAGGACCGTTTGGCCCCGTTGTATTGAGCAGGACGACGGTTCCGCTGGAATTTGCGCCGACCTTGACAACGGCGAGGGTACACGCGAGGGCGACGATGCCGGCGATCATGGCGGCAAAGGCAAGTCTCGGAATTCTCATGGTTCCCCATCCTTTCTGGAGGAATGCGGTGAGTGGATTTTGCGGACGCGTCCAAGTGCGGACTGGGACGGAAATGGGCTGTTCGAGGCTTGCGGTGCGGCGCAACTCGACGCCAAGATTCAAGTAGTCGCGGAGCCGCGCCTGGCATGCTTGGCAGGTGCCGATATGTTCGGCGGCGACGGGCGGGATGATTTCGCCGTCGCAGAGGGCAGAGACAAACTCCGCAGCTTCATTGCAGATCATGGGGAACTCCTTGCGGCGCGCTGTGCCAGATGGCGCGCAGAGCTTCGCGTGCTGCAAAAAGCCGCGAGCGGACGGTGCCGATGGGGATGTCGAGAATTGCAGCGAGTTCTGTGTAGGACTGGCCTTCTACCTCGCGCAACCAAAGCAAGCTGCATTGCTCTGTGGGCAACTGGCGGAGGATGTCGGCCATCACAGAGGACGCCTCAGCACGGCCGGCAGCGGCGTTCTCAATCGTGAGCGGGTCAGTGAGCTTCTGCCTGCGCCACCATTCCGCCGCCTGTTTGCGAGCGATGCCGAAGAGCCATGCGCGCAAGGTGCCGCGTTCCGGGTCGAAGCCCTGGGGGCGGCGCCAGATGTGGGTATAGGTATCCTGCATGACGTCCTCGGCCGCTTGCGGACTGGCGAGCAGGTGGTGGAGGAAGATGCGCAGCCGCGGAGCTGTTTCGCGATACCAGGCGTCAAAAGCCTGGGGGGCCTGGGCGTCGCCTGCGCAGATCTTCTTCCAGAGTTCCCGTTCGTCGATCAAATGCGGTCTCCGATGTGTACTTCGGGCGGAGGACGGAAAAGGTTCGAAATGATGAAGAAATTTTCGCAAGAAAAAGGGTGCATCGCCCGTGATGGATGATGCACCACCTCCTGAAGAGCGAAGACCGAGTACGGCTGCTTTCACTTCTGAATCGGTTGCGCGAAGGTAATCCAGAAGCCGTTGCAATCGCGGATAATGAATTCGCTCATGCCGTAGAACGTGACATGCAGGTCTTCAACGAACTCGGCTTTGCCATCGAGGTGGAGGCGCAACCCGTTTACATCATCCACATGGATGTAGAGATCGAATTCGCGGCGGGGATCTGAGCTTGCGCGGCCGCCGGAAAAGCATGCCTCAGCGGCTAAAGCCGACTTTGATTTGATTGGTTTTATCGGCACGACTGAAAGTCGTGCCCTTTCAAAACGGCGTCTCCGATTGAGTTTTCCGCAGCCTGTAAAGCCCGGCGCTTCTATGGGGCGTTTTTGCGGCACGACTAAAGTCACAAAGCTCGTGTTCGGGACACAGCTTCCCGCTCTTTGTTCTAAAGAAAGAAAAGAGTACAGACACCGCTGTTGGCGGATGTCCGTACTCCTGTCACTGCCGTAGAACTGATCGGGCGAGAAGC
This sequence comes from uncultured Acidobacteriaceae bacterium, assembly GCA_963769345.1. GTDB lineage: Bacteria > Acidobacteriota > Terriglobia > Terriglobales > Acidobacteriaceae > Telmatobacter. Next base: position 1,197,150 of record CAVYLL010000008.1, on the reverse strand, counting down.
CGATTACGCGGCTTCTTCGGCTCCCTTTCCTTCGTCCTTCTTGTTGTCTTCGAGCTGCTTTTCGAGTTCGGCGCGCTTTTTGGCCTTAACTTCGTCGCGCTTCTGGCGCTTCTCGTCGAGCTGCTTTTCGGCGCCCAGCAGTTCGATGAACGCCTTTTCGGCGCCGTCGCCCTTCTGGAAACCGGTGCGGACAATGCGCAGATAGCCGCCCTGGCGATCGCCGTAGCGAGGAGCCACGGTGTCGAACAGGCGCGTAACCGCCTTGTCGGTCATGAGAAAGCTGAGCGCCTGGCGCCGCGAGTGCACGTCGCCCTTCTTGCCCAGCGTGATCATCTTTTCCACGTGCGGACGCACAGCCTTGGCCTTGGCCACGGTGGTCTCCACGCGGTCTTCCACGATGACGGACGTGACCAGGTTGCGCAGCAGCGCGCGGCGATGGCTGGTGTTGCGTCCGAGTTTGAATCCTGCATTGCGATGGCGCATGGTGAAACTCTCTTTCGAAAATTTTCTGGCGCGTTCCCAGGTCTCAGAAACGAGACCTGGGGCACCCAAGTCCTACAACGCGAAACCTTAGAAGTTCTCGGTCTCGGTGGGCAGCTGGAGATCGACCGAATCCAGCGGCTCGTCCTCGTCGTCGAAGTGGCTGTAGTTGGCAGCCAGTGCGGTGGCGGGAGGAATGCTGGTCGGTCCGGGAACGGCATTGCCGCTCTCGTCGATCTTCATACCCAGCGAAAGGCCCATCTGCGCGAGAATTTCCTTGATCTCGTTCAGACTCTTGCGGCCAAAGTTCTTGGTCTTCAGCATCTCGGCTTCGGTCTTCTGCACCAGCTCGCCGATGGTCTGAATGTTTGCGTTCTTCAGGCAGTTGTAGCTGCGGACCGACAATTCCAGCTCTTCGACCGAGCGGTTCAGGTTGTCGTTGCGCAGCATCACGCGGCCTTCTTCGCTGCGCGACTCAGCTTCGATTTCTTCTTCGAAGTTGATGAAGATGTTCATGTGGTCCTTCAGCAGCTTCGCTGCCAGACCCACGGCATCGGCGGGAAGGACCGCGCCGTTCGTCCAGACTTCGAGAGTGAGCTTGTCGTAGTCGGTGATCTGACCCAGACGAGCAGCTTCGACCACGTAGTTCACGCGGCGCACTGGCGAGTGGACCGAATCCACCGGGATGAAGCCCAGGCCGAGATCGGCGTCGAAGTTCTTGTCGGCCGAAATGTATCCGCGACCGCGCTTCAGGCGCATTTCCATCTCGAGCCGGCCGCCTTCAGAGACGGTGGCGATGTACACGTTCTTGTCCAGAATCTCCACTTCACCGTCGGCCTCGATCATGCCGCTGGTGACCACACCGGGCTGGTCGGCGCGCAGGTAGAGCGCCTTGGGGCCATCGCCCACAAGCTTGAATGGAATCTGTTTGAGATTCAGGATGATGTCGGTCGCGTCTTCTACAACGCCGGCGATCGACTGGAACTCGTGCAACACGCCTTCGATGCGAACCGCTGTAACTGCGGCGCCTTCGATGGAGCTGAGCAGCGTGCGGCGCAGGGCATTGCCGATGGTTGTGCCAAATCCGCGCTCAAAGGGCTGGGCGCTGAACTTGCCAAATGTTTCGCTGAGCGTCTCGGCATCGACTGCCAGGCGCTTCGGTTTTTGGAATCCTCTCCAAAGCATATGGTTATCTCTTTTCCCGCGCGGCAGGTACGTCGCGATGCATTTTGCGGCGGCCGCGCAAGTTCTCCTTCGGTTTGAATTGCAGGGACTGAGGGACTAGGGACATAGGGACTAGTTGCGCTGATGCCAAACCTAGTCCCTGGTCCCTACGTCCCTAGTCCCCGTTTGCTACTTGCTGTACAGTTCGACGATCAGCTGTTCGTTGATCGGCAAATTGACGTCCTTGCGTTTGGGCAGGCTCAACACACGCCCAGACATGTTTTCAAAATTCGCTTCGAGCCACACCGGCACTGGGTTTTGCGCGGCATACTGCGTACCCTGCTCGATGATGATCAGCTTCTTCGCTGATTCGCGAATCGAGATCTCGTCGCCCACGTTCACCTGGAACGAGGGAATGTTCACCTTGCGGCCGTTAACGGAAACGTGGCCGTGACGAACCACCTGGCGTGCCTGGCGGCGCGAAATTGCAAACCCAAGACGGAAAGCCACGTTGTCAAGACGCCGCTCGAGTTGCTGAATCAGCAATTCGCCGGTAACGCCCTGTGCGCGGTTGGCCTTCTCGTAGTACTCGCGGAACTGGCCTTCCAGGGTGAAGTACATGCGCTTGGCCTTCTGCTTTTCGTGCAGCTGCAGGCCGTAGCCCACAATCTTGGCCTTGCGGTCCTTCCCATGTTGTCCGGGAGGAAAGTTGCGCTTCTCAATCGGGCAACGGTCCGATAAACATTTGGTGCCCTTCAAGAAGAGCTTGGTGCCTTCGCGACGGCAAAGGCGGCATACTGCTCCGGTATAACGAGCCATTTCTTCTCCTGACTTCGGATGTCGGCCGGTTTACGTGCGACGGTGCGCATGTCATCCCGGCCCGGTGTTTAAGAGACCGAGGGACCAAGGCAACAAGGGACCAAACTTAGACTGGTTCCCCTGTTCCCTCGTTCCCTTGTTCCCCGTCTTAGACTCTCCGCCGCTTTGGCGGACGGCAACCATTGTGTGGAACCGGCGTGACGTCGCGGATTGAGCGAACATCGATGCCAGCTGCTGCCAGCGCACGGATGGCCGACTCGCGGCCCGATCCGGGACCGGCGACGCGCACGTCGACTGCCCGCAGACCGTGATCGCGCGCCATGGATGCCGCATTCGACGCAGCCTGCTGCGCCGCGAACGGCGTGCCCTTGCGCGAACCGCGGAAACCGAGCGAACCCGAGCTCTTCCAGCTGAGCGTATTGCCCACCTGGTCGGTGATGGTCACGATGGTGTTGTTGAACGAGGCCTGAATGTGACAAATGCCGAACGGCACATTCTTGCGCTCGCGCTTTTTGAATTTCTTGTTCTTGCCAGCTTTGCCGGCTGCGGCCTTCTGCTCTGGTTTCGCCATTAGGTCTTCGCCGTCGCTTTCTTCTTGCCCGCCACAGTGCCCTTGCGCGGTCCCTTGCGGGTGCGGGCATTGGTGTGGGTGCGCTGTCCACGTACCGGAAGCGACCGGCGATGCCGGTTGCCGCGGTAGCTCTGAATATCGATGAGGCGCTTGATGTGCATCTGGGTGTCTTTGCGGAGATCGCCCTCGACGTCACCTTCGTCCTCAATCACCTGGCGGATGCGGTTTACCTCTTCTTCGCCCAGGTCCTGGACCTTCTTGTTGGCTTCAACATTCGCCTTCTCCAGGATCTTCAGCGATCGGGGATTGCCGATGCCGTAGATGTATGTGAGCGCGATCCGAGCCTGCTTGTTGCGGGGCAGATCGACGCCAGCAATACGTGCCATTCTGAATCCTTTGCTACTTCGGTTCTTGTGCCTCCGGCCTCAACCGGTTCGCACGGGTTAATGCGAAAAAGCAGGGAGTAGGGAACAGGGATCAGGGATTAGTTTCATTTGTGGTGGTGCACAACATGTCTTCCAATCCTTAAAATCCTGATGCCTAGCCCCTCCTAAAACTCCGGGGTTCATCGCAAGCCTTGACTCAAGCTAACTAGCCCGTGGGGATTCACAGTTCGTAGTTCTAAGTTCACAGTTACAACTCTTGCTATTGCGTGATTCAACTGTGAACTACGAACTTTGAACTCGAAACTCGCTTGGAGTTTCCGCTTACTGCCAGACTCAATTAGCCCTGGCGCTGCTTGTGCTTTGCGTTTTCGCAGATCACCCGAACCACCCCACGGCGGTTAATGACCTTGCACTTCACGCAAATCTTCTTTACTGATGCACGGACCTTCATTGCTTTACTGCCCTTCTCCGCGCATCCACTAACAACGCGGTTTGTAGATCTCAACCTCGTCCAACATGCCCTCAGGGGCTAAAGCCCGCCGTATTCGCGAGGCTTATCGGCACGGCTGAAGCCGTGCCCTTTCAAAACTTCCTAACTTACCGGCACGGCTGAAGCCCGCGCTCTTTCAAAACTCCCCAACTTATCGGCACGGCTAAAGATCGTGCCCTTTTAAAACTTCCCAACTTACCGGCACGGCTAAAGATCGTGCCCTTTTAAAACTTCCCAACTTACCGGCACGGCTGAAGCCCGCGCTCTTTCAAAACTTCCCAACTTATCCGCACGGCTGAAGCCGTGCCCTTTCAAAACTATCCAGCTGGACACTGATCACTGTCCACTGATCACTTGTAGCGGTACACAATTCGCCCGCGATTCAGGTCGTACGGACTCAGTTCTACGGCCACGCGGTCACCCGGCAAAATTCGGATGAAGTTTTTCCGCATTCTGCCCGAGACATGAGCCAGCACCTCATGATTCGTCTCGAGCTTTACCTTGAACATGGCGTTGGGCAACGTTTCTGTAACTGTTGCCATGACCTCAATCGCATCTTCCTTCGACAAACTGTATCCACTTCTGGGCGCTTCCGCGCCCTTGTGTTTTGGAGTGCTTCCGCACCCTCAAGTTTTGGACTGAGTTTTACTCAGTCAGAACCTTTGATCCGGTGTCGGTAACCGCCACCGTGTGCTCAAAATGAGCACTCATGCTTCCATCATCTGTCACTGCTGTCCAGCCATCGCGCAACACGCGCACATTCGGCTTTCCGGCGTTCACCATGGGTTCAATCGCGATCACCATCCCGGCGCGCAACTTCATGCCGGCGCCCGCTTCGCCGAAGTTCGGCACCTGCGGATCTTCGTGCATATGGCTGCCAATTCCGTGGCCCACAAAATCCCGTACGACCGAGAACCCCTCGGCTTCGACTACTTTCTGTACCGCGTGGCCGATGTCGCCGAGCGTCGCTCCCGGCTTCACAGCCGATATGCCCGCATGCAGCGACTTCTCTGTCACTTCGAGCAGGCGCGCGGTGTCGGGTGCGATCTTCTCGCCCACCGGCACCGTGATGGCAGCATCGCCGTAGTAGCCGTCGACGATCGCACCGCAGTCCACTGAAACAATGTCTCCCTCTTTCAGGACCCGCTTCTTCGATGGAATGCCGTGAACCACCTCGTTATTGATTGAGGTGCAAAGCACGCAGGGAAATCCGTGGTAGCCCTTGAAGGCCGGCTTGGCGCCCAGTTCACTGATGCGCGCTTCCGCCACCTTCTCGAGATCCAGAGTAGTCGCGCCGGGCTTGACCTGACTGCGCACCAACTCCAGAACCTCGCGGACAACCTTGCCCGCGCGGCGCATTTTTTCGATCTCCTGAGACGACTTCAACACCACAGCCACAAACAGTTCTCAGTTCTCAGTTCTCAGTTTCTCAGTTTGTCCGGTGATCAGGCCGCACATGCGGAACTGACGACTGAAGACTGACAACCGGCAACTGCTCCAACAAACGCACAAAATACCGTTCGCGCACTGCGCTACTCGCGCAGTCGCTCAACGGCGGCAACAATTCCAGCCGCAATCGCGGCAATCGGCCCGTCTCCGGGCACTTCGATAAACCGGCCCAGTTCCCGGTAGTGCTCAATCACAGGCGCGGTTTGGGCAGCGTAGGCGCGCATGCGCTCCGCAAAAACCTTTTCCGTGTCATCGGATCGCTGGGTCAGTGCAGCCCCTTCAACGTCGCAAAAGCCAGCCCGCTGAGGCGGCTTTGAATAAACGTTGTAGATGGTCTGGCAGACTGGACAATTCCTGCGCCCCGTAATACGGCGCAGTAACTGATTATAATCCACTTGGATACTGACGGCAACCAGCGGTAAAGCCTGTGTTTGAGTTGCCGGTGTCCCCTGCGGCGAAGATTTGTCGCCGGGAACCCCCACCGCCAAGCGGCCATCCAGCCAATGCGCCTGGGCCAAAGTGCGCGGAAACCCGTCCAGAATGTAGCCTCTAACCGTATCCGGCTGCTGCAATCTCACAGCCACCATCTCATTGACCAATGAGTCCGGGACCAGTTCCCCCCGGTGCATGATCTCCTTGGCCGTCTTGCCCAGCGGCGTGCCCTGGGCCACATTGGCGCGGAGCAGGTCACCGGTTGAAATCTGGGGTATCCCCCAATGTTGCACCAATTCCTTGGCCTGGGTTCCTTTTCCCACGCCCGGTGCACCCAACAGGAGAATCGGTCCAGGTGCGATCATCCTTGCCGACCCTCGATCTCCTTCTACTGCTTCTACTGCACCTTCAACACTTGCTGCAGACAGCGACATTACCAGTTTTTCCTTCCGCGTATACGACCGGAACGCGGGGAAAAGCCGTCATAATGGCGCATGATCAGCTGCGATTCGATCTGGTTGACAGTGTCCATAGCGACACCCACTACGATCAGCAGCGAGGTGCCGCCAAAGTAGAAATTGACCCCCAAACCGTGTGTGGCCCATGTGGGCAGGCTCTCAAAAAACCTGCCGATAAGCCAGATCTTGTCGAAACGAATGCCCGAAATGAGGAAGGTGGGCACCAGGGAAATGATGATGAGGTAAATTGCGCCGACCAGCGTAATCCGGGTAAGGATGTCGTTGATGAAGTCCGAGGTGCGCTTTCCGGGCCGGATGCCGGGAATGAACGATCCGGATTTGCGGAAATTGTCGGCGATATCGTCCGGCTTCATCACGATCGACACATAGAAGTAGGCAAAGAAGATGATGCCCAGCATGTACAGGAGCTCATACCAGGGATAGCCCGGCGCGAGCGCCTGGATAATAGGCTGGAAGAAGCGGTTGTTCTGCACCCACTCCATCTGCCCGAAGAGCAGCGGGGCCGACAGAATGGAGCTGGCGAAAATGACGGGCATGACGCCGCCCGAGTTCACCTTGAGAGGCAGATGGCTTGAAGAGCCGCCCATCATGCGGCGGCCGACGATGCGCCGGGCGCTCTGGATGGGAATACGACGCTCTGAACGCTCGACGAAGACGATGAATGCGACCACCGCGACCATGCCCAGGGCCAGCAAGATGACGGCAAAAATGGTGAAATTCCCCCATGCGCTGGTTTGCACCTTGCCTACGAGGTCGGCAATGCCGCGCGGGAGCCCGGCGATGATGCCCGCAAAGATCAGCAGGCTCATGCCGTTGCCGATGCCGCGATCGGTAATCTGCTCGCCCAGCCACATGATGAACGCTGTACCGGTGGTCAGGGTGAGGACCGTCATCAAACTGAATCCGATACCGGGATGCAGAACCAGGCCCTGCTTGGTCAGAATGGCCGCAATTCCGATGGATTGCAGTGCGCCCAGCACAACCGTCATATAACGGGTCCACTGCGTAATTTTCCGCCGCCCGAGTTCGCCTTCCTTCTGGATGCGAGCCAGCGGCTCATACACCACGGTCAACAACTGGAAGATGATCGACGCGGTGATGTAGGGCATAATACCCAGCGCGAAGATGGTCATTCTGCGCAGGTTACCGCCACCAAACAGGTCCATCAAGCCGAGCGCTGATCCGCTCTGCGCATTGAAGAGGAGCTCAAGCTGGTGGGTATTGACGCCGGGGGTGGGGATGAACGCACCCAGGCGGTACACGGCGAGAATGCCCAATGTGAACAGAACCCGCTTGCGCAGGTCAGGAATCCGGAAGATATTCAGAAACTTCTCAAGCATGTGTGGTTTTCCGCTTCAGGCGATGACGCCGCTCAAATCTTGCCCAAAATCCAGTGTAAGCGCGAAGGTCGCCACGTGTCCCTGAATTCCGCCGGATGCCTTCAGCTTTCGATCTTGGCAGCCTGGAAACCAGCTTGGCGGTGTTCCCGGACACAATGGGTGCCCCAGGTCTCGATTTCCAAGACCTGGGATCGTTGTCCTACGCTGCCGCCGGCGTTCCCGCCACGACGGCCTTGCCGCCGGCCTTCTCGATCTTCTCGACGGCCGACTTGGAGAACTTGTGCGCATGGATGGTGATGGCAGCGGTCAATTCGCCGGAGCCCAGCACCTTGATCAGCGCCTTCTTGCTCGAGACCAGGCCCAGCTTCTTGTAGTCGTCGAGCCCAATCTCCTTCACGGAGAGGTCGGCTAGCCGGTCAAGGTTGACCACGCTGTATTCCGTGCGGAAGATGTTGGTGAATCCGCGCTTCGGAAGCCGGCGGTGCAGCGGCATCTGGCCGCCTTCAAAACCGCGCATCAGGCTGAAGCCCGAACGCGAACCCTGACCCTTGTGGCCGCGAGCCGAGGTTTTACCCATGCCGGATCCCATGCCCCGGCCCACGCGCTTGCGCCCTGTGTTTGCCTTCTTGGGCGCGCGCAAATTCGAAAGATTCTTTGCCATGATTTTCCTCGCTGATAACGCCGGTGGGGTTGATCCCCAACGACTCGCGTTGCGTTTGAGTTCTGAGTTCGTAGTTCACAGTTGCCCGGAAACATTGGAAACTGTGAACTCTGAACTTAGAACTGTGAATTCTGGAAAACTAGTTTTCCAGAATTCGAACCAGGTGCGGCACCTTCTTGACCATGCCACGCACTGACTCGTTGTCTACGCGCTCAACGACCTGGTTGAGGCGCGTAAAGCCCAGGCCCTTGATCACCAGCTTGTGCTTCATGGGCGTCGAGTTCTTGGAGCGGTAGTATTCAATGCGAATCTTCTTGGTCTCAGCCATGATTAGAGCTCCTCAACCTGCTTGCCGCGCGCCGCGGCTACATCGCTTTTGTCGCGCAGTTGAACCAGCGCATCGAACGTGGCCTTGATGACGTTGTGCGGGTTCGCCGTTCCCAGACTCTTGGTAAGCACGTTTTGCACGCCCACCGAAGTCATGACCGCGCGCACCGCGCCGCCGGCAATCACGCCCGTTCCTTCCGGAGCCGGCTTCAGCAGCACGTGCCCTGAGCCGAAACGCCCCAGGACCTGGTGCGGAATCGTGGTCTCGGTCAGGTTGATGCGAACCAGGTTCTTCTTGGCCGCTTCAATTCCCTTGCGAATGGCCTGGGGAACTTCCTTGGCCTTGCCCGATCCGTAACCGACCACGCCCGAGGCGGCGTCGCCCACCACAACCAGCGCGGCAAACGACATGTTCTTGCCGCCCTTCACCACCTTGGTCACGCGGTTAATGGAAACCACCTGATCCTTCAGGTTGTACTGGTTGGCATCGAGTTTCTTATTCAAGATCATCATTGCTTTCCTTTTTCAGTGAACAGTGTTCAGTGAACAGTGTTCAGCTTGTCCCGTTCGTCTTACCAAGATGTCAGCTCACCGCAAACCAAGTGATCACTGACAACTGATCACTGACAACTGCTTCTAAAACTCCAGCCCTGCTTCGCGCGCTGCTTCGGCAAGGGCCTTGATGCGCCCGTGATACAGGAAGCCGCCGCGATCGAAGACCACCTTCTTGACGCCCTTTTCCTGAGCCTTCTCGGCGATCGCCTTGCCGATTTCCTTGGCTGCTGCCACATTGCCGCCGGTCTTCGATTTTCCGGCCAGGGTTGAGGCGGACGCGATGGTCACGCCCTTCTGGTCGTCGATCACCTGCGCGTAGATGTGGTTCAGCGAACGATACACATTCAACCGCGGACGCTCACCGGTGCCTGCCAGCTTTGCGCGGATGCGCGAGTGAATTCGCTGGCGAATTTCGTTTCTCTTGATCATCTTCGTCTCTTTCCTATCAGCGGAGCCGTCCTACGGCCCCGTTCGGGTTTTAATCAGTTCAAAGTTCTGAGTTCAAAGTTCGTAGTTATGCTTCAACACAGTTGAAAACTGTGTACTACGAACTAAGAACTTCCAGCTACTTAGCGCCTGTCTTGCCGGCCTTCTTCTTCAGCTTCTCGTCGGAGTAGCGCACGCCTTTGTTCTTGTACGGATCGGGCTTGCGCAGCGAACGCATGTCGGCTGCAACCTGTCCGACCTTCTGCCGGTCGATGCCGGAGACGGTCAGGTGCGTCTGCTTCGGATCGATCGTCACTTCAATGCCTGTGGGCAGCGGAACTTCGATCGGGTGCGAGTAGCCCAGGGTAAATACCACCATGCCCTTGCCCTTCAACTCCGCGCGATAACCAATGCCGACGATATCCAGCTCTTTCGTCCAGCCCTTGGTCACGCCGTGCACGGCGTTGAAGACAAGCGCGCGCGTCAGTCCATGGACCGCGGCCTTGTCGTCACTCGCGCGGTTCACATGCAACGAGCCGTCCCTGGTCTCGAGCGAAATGCCGTCCGCAATCAGAGCAGACACCTTGCCCTTGGGGCCTTCCACCAGCACCGTGTTGCCCTCAACCTTGTACCTCACGCCGGAGGGCAGCGGAATTACTTTCTTTCCAATACGCGACATTGAATTCAATCCTTCATTTGGCTTGCGAGTCCCGAAAAACAGTGGTCAGTGATCAGTGTTCAGTGAACAGTGATTGCTTCCACTCTCTTGCGTTCCACTGCAGCCGGCCGGGCTTGCCCGGCAGTTCGCAGTTCATAGTTCATAGTTCGTAAGTTCTTAGCTTCGGCCCTGCTGTTTTTGCTTTGACCGTGAACTAAGAACTTAGAACTTTGAACTCCTTACCAAACTTCGCAGAGCAGTTCGCCGCCTACACCTTCGCGACGTGCCTGGCGACCTGTCATCACGCCCTTTGGGGTCGTCATGATCGAGATGCCAAGTCCACCCTGGACTCGCTTGATCTCATCGCGGCCGATGTACACACGGCAGCCGGGACGCGAAATACGAGCCAGGTCACGAATGGCCGCTTCCTGTCCGCCGTACTTCAGGTACACGCGGAGAATCAGCTTGCCTTCCTCTTCCTGCGTCTTGTAGTTCGAAATGTAGCCCTCTTCCTTGAGAATGCGGGCTATCTCGGTCTTCAACTTGGAAGCCGGCACATCCAGCTTCTGATGACGCGCACGGATTGCATTCCGGATTCGCGCCAGAAAATCTGCTACTGGGTCGGTCAGACTCATTCCTTCTCCTTCATTCCCCGTTCGCTCCCGGTCTCACTTCAACAGGAGAACCAGCGGAAATGTGTGGGGCTCGCGCCCCAGTTCTAAGTTCACAGTTCGAAGTTCACAGTTCCAAACCAGCTATGAACTATGAACTCTCGACTGCGAACTGCCCTACTACCAGCTCGACTTCACGACGCCGGGGATCTCTCCCTTGAGCGCCAATGCGCGGAAACACAAGCGACAGATACCGAACTTCCGAAGGTATCCCCGCGGGCGTCCGCAGAGCTTGCACCGGTTGTGTTTGCGGGAGCTGAACTTCGGCTTCCGCGCGTCCTTCACTCTCTTTGCAGTGGTTGCCATAAATCCTCAAAAGTTCAAAGTCCTTAGTTCAGAGTTCTCAGTTGTTCAATCGCCAGTGCCCTGGCTGCGAACTATGAACTGTGAACTACGAACTGTTTTTACGCTCCCTGCCGGAATGGCATGCCGAAGGCTTTCAGAAGCGCGCGCGCTCCGTTATCGTCCTTCGCCGTGGTCACGATCGTGATGTTCATGCCCTTCAGCTTTTCTACCTTCGAGTAATCAATCTCGGGGAAGATCAGCTGATCGCGCAGACCGAGCGTGTAGTTGCCGCGCCCGTCAAAACTCTTTGTCGACACGCCGCGAAAATCGCGAACCCGCGGCAGCGCCGTCGAGATCAGGCGGTCGAGAAACTCGTATGCCTTTTCGTTGCGCAGGGTCACCATTGCACCGATGGACATGCCGGCGCGCACCTTGAAGGCGGCGATCGACTTCTTCGCCTTCGTCATCACCGGCTTTTGTCCGGTAATCTGCGTCAGATCGCCAACCAGCGGATCCAGCAGCTTGGTGTTCTGCGTCGCTTCGCCCAGGCCCATATTGATAACGACCTTCTCAAGCCGCGGAACCGCCATCATGTTCTCGATGCCCAGTTCCTTCTTGAGCGCCTGCTTGATCTCTTTGTTGTACTTCTCTTTCAGCCTTGCTGCCATTTCCTTCACTCTCTTTCTTCCGGTCTTCGGAGTGGATCGACTTGGATCCGTGTACCGCTGCGGAAGGGTTCCTGAGAAACAGCTATTAGCTTTTAGCTATTAGCTCTATCTCACTCACTAGCGCTCGCACATTGGCTTAGCAAAACAAAGCTAAGAGCTATTGGCTAAGAGCTAAAAGCTTCCTTACTTCTTCGTGGGCAACTCGGTCCCACACGTTTTGCAAATCCGCTGCTTGCTCGTTCCCTCAACCTTGTATCCGATCGAGGCCGTTTCGCAGTTCGAGCAGATCAGGGCCACGTTCGAAATATTGATCGGTGACTCCTGCTCTGCGATGCCGCCCTTGGTCCGCTGACCACGCTTGCTCGAGACCGTCTTCTTCACCACGCGCACATGCTCCACAAGCACTGTTCCCTTGTCAGGGAACACGCGCAGCACACGGCCCGACTTGCCGCGATCGGAACCCGCGAGGACCTTCACCACATCATTACGACGAATATTCAAACTCGGCATTTGTTTCTCCATGCAGTTCGTAGTTCTAAGTTCACAGTTCTAAGTTTTGAACGGCATCTGCTCTTGCTGTGAACTACGAACTCTAAACTGCGAACTGCTAAACCACTTCGGGTGCTAAGGATACAATCTTCAAAAACTTCTTCTCACGCAGTTCGCGAGCAACGGGGCCGAACACGCGCGTGCCAACCGGCTCGTGCGCATCGTCAATCACCACTGCCGCATTCTCGTCGAAGCGGATATAGGTTCCGTCGCGGCGACGGTGCTCTTTGCGGGTGCGGACAATGACCGCCTTCACCACTTTGCCCTTCTTCACCGTGCCATCCGGCGAAGCTTCCTTCACCGCCGCGGTCACAACATCGCCCAGACCGGCGATCTTGCCTAGCCCGCCGCCGAGCGGCAGGATCACTTGCAGCTTGCGCGCGCCGGAGTTGTCGGCCACCGCGAGCATGGTTCTCATTTGCACAGCCATGGATTCTTCTCCTTAAGAACCGGTCTCATGAATTCAAATCTTCAACTTGCCGATTCTTTTGGAACCCTCCTTGAGGTCGGGTTCCACACTTGCTCATTCAAGTGCATTGCAGTTCATGAGACCGGTTAACCGCTCCGCCTACTTGGCGGCTTCTACAGCAGCGGCTGTTCCAGCCGTGTCTTCAATTTGCGCCAGCGACGAGCGCCGCACAATCTCTTCGAGCGACCACCGCTTCAGCTTGCTCAACGGCCTGGTCTCGCGGATGCGGACCACGTCGCCCAGGCGTGCCGAGTTCTGCTCATCGTGCGCGTAGAATTTTTTCGAACTCTTCACAATGCGCTTGTATTTCGGATGAGCCTTGCGCATTTCGACCTCGACCACGATAGTCTTCTGCATCTTGGTCGAAACCACGTTGCCCACTTTTTCGTTGCGCCGGTTTGCCGGCGCCTGCTTCTCTGTTGCCACCGTCATTTACCGGCTCCCTTCTTTTTTGCGCTGCCCGCTGCGCTCTTCTTCGCGCTTGTCTTGGCGCTGGACCTCGGGCCTTTCTTAAGGCTCTTCTTTGCGCTGGTCTTGGCCTTCGCCGGCTTTGCGGGCTTTGCGGGCTTCTTCGCACTGGTTTTCGCGGCCTTCTTTTCTTCGCTCGCCGGCAAGGTGGAGACCAGTTCGTGCGTAGCGCCGCGAACGCCAAGCTCGCGCTCACGCGAAACCGTCTTGATCTGTGCGATCTCCTTGCGAAGCTGGCGGAGCTTCTTCACTCCGTCGTTCTGCCCCATCGAGACCTGGAAGCGAAGCCGGAATAACTGCTCACCGGAGGTCTTCTCATGGTGGAGCAGTTCTTCGTCGCTTAAACTACGAATCTTTGCGAGTTCCATCTCTTATCTCCGGCGCTCTGCCAATTCCCGCAGGAATCAGCGGCGCGTCTTCCCCTATGCCGACTACTCGGCCGCAGCCGACTTCTTCTCGGCCGATACTGTCTTCTCGGCGCCCGGACGCTGCACAAATTTCGTCCGCAACGGCAACTTGTTCGACGCGAGGCGCATGGCTTCCTGCGCGATTTCAGGCGTTACGCCTTCCATCTCGAACAGGATCTTGCCGGGCCGCACCACCGCAACCCAGTGATCCAGCGCGCCCTTGCCCGAACCCATACGAACTTCGGCGGGCTTCTTGGTAATCGGCTTGTCCGGAAACAGCCGCAACCAGATCTTGCCGCCGCGCTTGATGAAGCGAGTCATGGCGATACGGCTGGCTTCGATCTGCCGGTCAGTGATGTAGCCGCACTCCAGGACCTTCAAACCGTACTCACCGAAAGACAGCGAGGAACCACGCCACGCTTTACCGCGGCGCTTGCCCTTCTGCTGCTTCCGGAACTTAACCTTCTTCGGCATCAACATAGCGAAATCCTCAAACCCAGTTCAAAGTTCTAAGTTCGTAGTTCTCAGTCCTTCGAGTTCATCGGGCTTCACTGCCTCTGTGAACTAAGAACTGTGCACTGTGAACTGTTTTTAAAACACTCCCGACCCTGCCGGCGCGGGCTGGCGGCGCTTCTGCTCGTAAATGTCGCCGCGATAGATCCACGTCTTCACGCCGATCACGCCGTAGGTGGTGTGCGCCTCGGTAAACCCGTAGTCAATATCCGCGCGCAGTGTGTGCAGCGGCAACCGCCCCTGCAGATACCACTCCGACCGCGCGATTTCGTTGCCGTTCAAACGGCCCGAGACACGCACCTTGATTCCCTTGCAGCCGAAACGCAATGCCGAATCCACGCTCTTGCGCATCGCGCGGCGGAAGCTCACGCGCTTTTCGAGCTGCAGCGCGATATTCTCCGACACCAGCTGTGCGTCCAGCTCCGGCTTGTTCACCTCGATGATGTCGATGAACACTTCGCGGTTGGTGCGCTTGCCGAGCTCGGTCTTGAGCTTCTCGATCTCCGCGCCCTTGCGGCCGATGACGATACCCGGACGCGCCGTGCGGATCAGGAAGCGCAGCTTGTTGCCCGGGCGCTCGATTTCCACCGAGCTCACGCCGGCAGCCTTGAGCTTTTCGCGCAGCTCAGCCTTGAGCTTCACGTCTTCAACCAGGAGCTTGTCATAGTCGCGCTCAGAGAACCAGCGCGAACGCCACGGCTTGTTCACTCCCAGCCGGAATCCATAAGGGTGGACTTTCTGTCCCATACTTTTTTCCTCAAACCTCTCTGCATTTCCAGGGTTGCAGCGCCCTTGTTCCTTTTTCGAAGGCCGACGTTCCCTGATGGTCGCGTCGACTTTGCTGCCAGGTTTTCGATTTGCATCGAACCCTGGAAATGGTTCGGTCTACTTCTTGGCCTTTTTCTTCGTTGCTGCAACCGGCTTCTTCGCCGCTGTTTTCTTCGGAGCTGCCTTCTTTGCAGCCGTTTTCTTCGCTGACTTCGCCGCCGTCCCCGGCTCGTCAGCCTTGGTCACCAGATGCGAGTGTCCGCCATCGCGCTCGGCGACCGACAGAATGATGTGCGTCAGCCTGCGCTGGTAGCGATAGGCGCGCCCCATCGGAGCGGGCCGAATCCTCTTCATGCGCGGACCGTCATTCGCAATTGCCGACTTGACGTAGAGGTTGTCGACGTCCAGATCAACACCCTGTTCGCCCGACACGTACTTCGCATTGTCAACGGCCGAAGTCAGCAGCTTGTGAATCACCGGAGCAATGCGCTTCTTGGTGAATGCCGCCGTCTCCAGCGCTTCCTGAACTCCCCGGCCCTTGATCAGATCCAGCACCAGCCGCGCTTTCTGCGGCGACACCCGCTGAAACCTTGCTTCGGCCCGGTACTCTTTTGTCTCGACTGCCATTGGTCTCTTCCTCGTCGCCAGCTTCTAGCTTCTAGCCGCTAGCCTCTAGCTTGTCTTCGCCCCACCCGGGGCTGCATCAATCTTCATCGCCAAGCTAGTAGCTGGAAGCTAGTAGCTAGAAGCTGCTTTTCTACCGCGGCCCGGCCGGCTTCGCCGTTGCTTCAGCAGCCTTCGATCCGCCGGTGTGCCCCTTGAAGGTGCGCGTCGGAGCAAACTCGCCCAGCTTGTGTCCCACCATGTTCTCGGTCACGTACACCGGAACGAACTTTTTGCCGTTGTGCACCGCGATCGTATGTCCCACAAATTCCGGGAAGATCGTCGAACGCCGCGACCAGGTCTTCACGACCTTCTTGTCATTGGCCGTGTTGAGCACCTCGATCTTCGTCGTCAGATGCGCATCCACAAACGGGCCTTTTTTTGTCGAACGTGCCATAAAAACAAGCTCCTAAGCTTTTAGCTCTTAGCCTTTAGCTCTTCCTTGCCCAGCTAACGGCTAGCTTTCGCTCAATCTTTGTGTGCCGCTTCAAGCTAAGAGCTAGTGGCTAATAGCTAACGGCTGTTTCTCTTACTTCGCCCGGCGGCTGATGATGAATGCATCGGTCCGCTTGTTGTTGCGTGTCTTATATCCGCGTGTCGGCTGGCCCCACGGGGTTACCGGATGACGGCCACCGGAGGTCTTACCCTCACCACCGCCGTGCGGGTGATCCACAGGGTTCATCGTGACGCCGCGGTTGGTCGGACGGATGCCCTTCCACCGGTTGCGTCCCGCCTTGCCGATTGATACGTTCTCGTGATCGGTATTGCCCACCTGCCCAACCGTCGCCAGGCACTCAACCAACACCTTGCGCGTTTCGCCGGAAGGCAGCTTCAGAAGAGCGTAATCGCCTTCCTTGGCTACAAGCTGAGCCTGCGCACCGGCCGAACGCGCCATCTGCGCACCCTTGCCGGGCCGCAGTTCGATGGCATGCACCGTGGTGCCGGCAGGAATGTTCTTGAGCGGCAACGCATTGCCGATCAGGATGTCAGCTTCGGGACCGGAACTCACCGTTGCCCCAACCTTCAACCCTACCGGCTGCAGGATGTAACGCTTCTCGCCGTCGGCATAATGCACCAACGCGATGCGCGCCGAGCGGTTCGGGTCGTACTCAATGGTCGCAACCTTGCCCGGAACTCCAAACTTGTCGCGCTTGAAGTCGATGAGGCGGATCTTCTGCTTATGTCCGCCGCCATGGTGGCGAATCGTGAGGTCGCCCGTGTTGCGCCGTCCGCCCGTGCGCTTACGTACTGCCAGCAGCGGCTTGTGCGGCTTGTCCGTCGTCAGGTCGTCATTGACCAGCGAGGTCTGAAAGCGCAACGTCGGCGTGATCGGTCTGTATGTCTTGATAGCCATCGTTTTTTCCTACCAGTTCACAGTTCTAAGTTCGTAGTTCTCAGTTTTCGTTGCAGCTCAGATTCGCCTGGAACTGCGAACCATGAACTACGAACTGCGAACTCGTCGTTACAGGTTGCTCACGTACTCCGGCAGCTTCTCGCCGGCCTTCAGCCGAACGTAAGCCTTCTTCCAATCCGGTCGAAATCCGGCAAACTTTCCGCGGCGGCGTTCCTTGCCCACCACATTCGCAGTCCGCACCGCTGCCACCTTCACCTTGAAGAGAGCCTCGACCGCCTGCTTCACTTCGATCTTCGAAGCATCCGGGGCCACATCGAACACCAGCGTGCCTTCGGTTTCCTTGACGCTCAAACCCTTTTCCGTAATCAGGGGCCGGCGAATCACTGTATAAAGAGTCGGCATTATGCGGCCTCCGTCTGCGCAGCATTGCGCTTGGAAACGCTCTTCACGAGCGCATCCGTCAACTGCTCGATCGCGGCCTTCGAGAAGATTGCCCGCTCATACCGAAGCAGATCGTAGGGATGCACTTCGTTGTTGAGAACCAGTTCGACGCCCTTGAGATTGCGCGCGCCCAGCATCAGTGCTTGCGAGAGAGTCTTGCCGTTCTCCACCAGCAGAGCCGTGCGTGTCACCCCAAGCTGATCCAGCGCGTTGCGATAGAGCTTGGTCTTGCCCTCTTTAATCTCAAGCGTGTCAACCACCGTCAGCTTGCCATCGGCCAGCTTCGAGGCCAGCGCCGAACGCAACGCACCCTGCAGCTTCTTGCGCGGGAATGCATAGTCGTAGCTGCGCGGCTGAGGTCCGTGCACGGTGTAACCATGCCGCCAGAGAGGCGAGCGAACTGAACCGATACGAGCGCGGCCAGTGCCCTTCTGCTTCCACAGCTTCTTGCCGGAACCAGCTACTTCAGTGCGGCTCTTGGTCTTGTGCGTACCCTGGCGCATGGAAGCGCGATAGTGCTTCACCGCTTCCCACAGCAGAGCCTCGTTGACCTGGCCATAGACTGAATCGGCCAGTTCGAGCGAGCCCACCTTTTCGCCGTTCAGATTTACAACATCTACGTTTGCCATCGTCTTCTTCCTGCGAGCTGCTAGCTTCTAGCTGCTAGCTCTTAGCTCTTGAGTGCCAGAGTTGAGAAAATCAACTCATCGCACGTCCGAAATCTTTGTTTACCCATCGCCGCCCGTTCCACCTCAATCAAGCTAGAGGCTAGAAGCTAGCGGCTAAAAGCTACTTCCTCTTCGCCGTTGCCTTCTTCGAAGCCTTCAACGGATCGACCGTGGTCGAGCCGGCGAATCCACGACGCTCGCGCGGCGGAGTCTTGGCTTTAGAAATCAGCACGTACCCTTCACGCGATCCCGGAACCGCACCTTCAACCATCAGCAAGTTCTCTTCCAGATCAATGCCGCGAATGCGAAGATTGCGAACCGTAATCTGCGCAGCGCCCATGTGTCCCGGCATTCTCTGGCCTGGGAAGACGCGCGACGGAAAGCTGGATGCACCGATTGAACCCTGCACCTGGAACATGTGTCCGTGCGACTTAGGTCCGCCACCAAAGTTGTGCCGGCGAACGACGCCTGCAAAACCGCGGCCCTTCGATGTGCCAATCACGTCCACAAATTTCGCATCCTGGAAGATATCGACCAGCACGCGGTCTCCCGCCTTGGTTTCGACTTCGCCTTCCGGGGAGGCTTCCACGTCGACTTCCTTGATGACCTTGACCGGCGGCGCTTCGGTCTTCGCGAAGTGGCCAGCCTGCGGCTTGGTCACGTTCTTCGTCTTGATGAACTCCACCAGGCCTATTTGCGCGGCGTCATAGCCGTCCTTGGCCAGCGTCTTCAACTGCGTAATCACGCAAGGGCCAGCCTGCAACACCGTAATCGGGTGCACATCGCCCTTTTCGTCGAAGACCTGCGTCATGCCGATCTTTTTTCCCAGAATCCCTGTGACTGCCATATCTTCCTCACCTCATCATGCAAAGCACTTGGCGATGCACTGCCGGGCCCTTCTCGGGCTTTCTACTTTTGGTTTAGGTCCCGCTGCTCAGACTTGGCGCTCGAAGAGCGCGTCCGCCTGGACGGCCAGTCCTATTTTTCAAACGCCTTGATCTCGACGTCCACACCTGCCGGGAGATCGAGCTTCATCAGCGCATCTACCGTCTGTTGCGTCGGCTCAAGAATGTCGATCAGCCGCTTGTGCGTACGAATCTCGAACGCCTCGCGCGACTTCTTGTCCACGTGCGGCGAACGCAGCACGCAGTACTTGTTCTTGATCGTCGGCAACGGAATCGGCCCCGCCACCGTTGCCCCGGTGCGCTTGGCCGTCTCCACAATCTCGCCGGTCGAGGTATCCAGCACGCGATAGTCGTATGCTTTCAACCGAATTCGAATCCTTTGACCTACCATTTGCTCCCCTTCGGGTCGCAGTACCCAGTTTTAAGTTGTCAGTTCTCAGATTTACTGCCGGCTTCTTAGCCGCATTCACTGATCACTGACAACTAAAAACTGACGACTGACAACTTACTTGATAATTTCCGAAATCGCGCCTGCGCCTACCGTACGTCCGCCTTCGCGGATGGCAAACCGCAATCCCTTTTCCATGGCTACCGGTGTAATCAGTTCGATCACCAGTTCCACGTTGTCGCCCGGCATCACCATCTCCGTGCCTTCGGGCAATTCCGCCACTCCCGTCACATCCGTCGTACGGAAGTAGAACTGCGGACTGTAGCCCTTGAAGAACGGCGTATGACGGCCGCCTTCTTCCTTGCTCAACACGTAAACGGTGCCCTTGAACTTGGTGTGAGGCGTGATCGATCCCGGCTTGGCCAGAACCATGCCGCGCTCGACATCTTCCTTGGGAATGCCGCGCAGCAGGATGCCGGCGTTATCGCCCGCCAGGCCTTCGTCCAGCTGCTTCTTGAACATTTCCACGCCCGTGCAGACCGACTTGCGGGTCTCGCGGAAGCCGACGATCTCAACATCCTCGCCCACCTTCACCTTGCCGCGCTCGATGCGCCCCGTAACTACGGTGCCGCGTCCCGAGATCGAGAAGATATCTTCGATCGGCATCAGGAAGGGAAGGGTCACGGCGCGCTCCGGCTGCGGAACGTACTTGTCGACCGCCTCCATCAGCTCGTCGATCTTGGCTTCCCACTTCGCTTCGCCGTTCAGGGCTCCGAGAGCAGATCCGCGGATCACCGGAACGTCGTCGCCCGGGAACTGGTACTTCGACAGCAGTTCGCGAACTTCCATCTCGACCAGGTCCGTCAGCTCTTCGTCTTCGACCGCGTCGCACTTGTTCAAAAACACGACGATGCAGGGGACGCCAACCTGGCGAGCCAGAGAACGTGCTCCTTGGTCTGCGGCATCGGGCCGTCGGTCGCTGCGACTACGAGAATGGCGCCATCCATCTGCGCCGCGCCGGTGATCATGTTCTTGATGTAGTCGGCGTGACCGGGGCAGTCGACGTGCGCATAGTGCCGGTTCGGGGTTTCGTACTCCACGTGCGCCGTCGCGATCGTGATGCCGCGCTCCCGCTCTTCCGGAGCGTTGTCGATCGAGTCAAACGAACGGAACGTGTTCTTCGGGTTGTGCTTCTGCAATACCTTCGTGATCGCCGCCGTCAACGTCGTCTTGCCGTGATCGATGTGACCAATCGTGCCCACGTTCACATGCGGCTTCGAACGATCAAACTTTTCCTTCGCCATAAGAAATCCAAATCCCTTTCAGTGGCTTGTACTACTTGTTGCACCCCGGGGCGCCGGCATTCCGGCTCCAGCCCCAAAACATAAACCAGTTCTCAGTTTGTAGTTCTTAGTTTTCAGCTCTCTCGCCCTCTGAAGCCCGCGCGCCAAATCAGCCGGATTTCAACTGCGAACTACGAACTCTAAACTACGAACTGCTCAATCACTTCCCCTGCGCACGGCCGATAATTTCATCGGCAATCATGCGCGGCGCCTCTTCGTAGCGCGCGAACTGCATTGAATACGACGCACGGCCTTGTGTCGAGGAACGAATCTCGTTCACGTAGCCGAACATTTCCTTTAGCGGAACGATCGCCTTGATGACCTGCGATCCTGCCGCGTGCTCCATGCCTTCAATCCGCCCGCGACGTGAGTTGATGTCACCGATGATCACGCCCATGAACTCCTCGGGCACAGTGACTTCAACTGCCATCACCGGTTCCAACAGCACCGGATGCGCCTTGCGCGCGGCCTCTTTGAAGGCAATCGAACCGGCGAATTTAAACGCCATTTCATTCGAGTCGACTTCGTGGTAGCTGCCGTCGAAAAGGATTACCTTTACGTCTACGATCGGGAAGCCTGCCAGGATGCCCAACTCCAACGCACCCTGCACGCCCTGATCGATAGGCTTGATGTACTCCCTCGGTACGGACCCGCCCTTGATTTCGTTAATGAACTCGTAACCCTTGCCTGGCTCATTGGGCTCGATGCGCAGTTTGCAATGCCCGTAGTTACCCGAGCCACCGGTCTGGCGAATGTACTTGCCTTCAGCTTCGGCCGTCTTGCGAATCGTCTCGCGGAAAGCAACCTTGGGCTCGCCAACGTTCGCCTCAACCTTGTGTTCCCGCTTCAAGCGATCGACGAGAATCTCAAGATGCAGCTCTCCCATCCCGCTGATAATCGTCTGACCCGAATCCTCATCGGTACGCACCTTGAAGGTTGGATCTTCATCGGCCAGCCGAGACAAACCCATCGCCATCTTTTCCTGGTCAGCCTTGGTCTTCGGCTCAATTGCCACCGAGATCACAGGCTCAGGGAACACGATGGCACCCAGCGCAATCGGATGCTGCGGCGAACTCAACGTGTCACCCGTCTTCAATTCCTTCAGGCCCACACACGCGCAAATATCGCCGGCGTAGATCTCGGTGATGTCCTCACGCTTGTTGGCGTGCATCTTCACCAGGCGTCCTACGCGGTCGGTCTTGCCGGTACGCGGATTCAGAATCGTGTCGCCCGTCTTCAACGAACCGGAGTAGATGCGGATAAACGACAGCTTGCCGAAAGGATCATTGATCAGCTTGAAGACCAACGCCGACAGAGGCTCGTTATCGTCTGCCTTGCGAATCAATGTCACGCTGTGATCGTGCGGATCGATACCCTCCACCGGAGGCTTGTCCAGCGGGCTGGGCAGGTAGTCAACCACCGCGTCGAGTAGCGTTTGCACACCCTTATTCTTAAAGGCGCTTCCGCAGATAACCGGGAAGACCTTCAGATCGATTGTCGCCTGGCGAATGCCCTTCTTCAATTCTTCAATGGTCGGCGTTTCGCCTTCGAGGAACTTCTCGAGGAGTACGTCGTCGGTTTCAGCGATCACTTCAATCAACTGCAGACGGAATGCTTCCGCCTTCTTCTGCAGATCGGCTGGTATCGCCTGCACATCATACTCGGCGCCCATGGTCTCGTCGTGCCACAGAACAGCCTTCATCTCGATGAGATCGACAACGCCCTTGAATCCAGCTTCAGCGCCAATCGGAATCTGCAATGCCACGGGCCGTGCGCCCAGCCGCTTTCGAATCGTGTCCAGAACGTGCTCGAAATCGGCGCCGTTCTTGTCCATCTTGTTCACGAAGCAGATACGCGGAACCTTGTACTTGTCGCCCTGCCGCCACACCGTCTCCGTCTGGGGCTGCACGCCGCTGACAGAGTCAAACACCGCAACCGCGCCGTCGAGAACACGCAGCGAACGCTCCACCTCGGCGGTGAAGTCCACGTGGCCCGGCGTATCAATAATGTTGATGCGGATGTCTTTCCACATGCACGTCGTTGCAGCCGACGTGATGGTGATGCCGCGCTCCTGCTCCTGCTCCATGTAATCCATGGTCGCGGTGCCTTCATGCACTTCGCCGATGCGGTGCGTGATGCCCGTGTAGAAGAGGATGCGTTCGGTCGCAGTCGTCTTTCCGGCGTCGATGTGCGCCATGATTCCGATGTTCCGGCAACGACTTAGGGGTATGGTGCGAGCCACGGCTCTTTATCCTTGCGGGCTAGCCCGCCGTTGATTTCCAGTGATCAGTGGTCAGTGATCAGTGGTCAGTAAGAAACTGAATTGTTTGAACCCGCTACAAATCAATGATCACTGTCCACTGATCACTGTTCACTGCTTCACTACCAGCGGTAGTGCGCGAAGGCCTTGTTGGCCTCGGCCATGCGGTGCACGTCTTCCTTCTTCTTCATCGCCGCACCGCGGCCATTGGCCGCGTCGAGCAACTCATTGCTCAACTTGTCGATCATGCCCTTCTCACCGCGGGCGCGCCCGTAGGTGATGAGCCAGCGAATTGCCAGCGAGGTGCGCCGATCCGCATTCACTTCGATCGGAACCTGGTAGTTGGCGCCACCGACACGGCGAGTCTTAACCTCAAGCAGTGGCTTGCAATTCTCAACAGCCTTCTTGAAGAGCTTCAGCGCGTCGTCTCCGCCGCCCTTCTCCTCAAGGTTCTTCATCGATTGATAGAAGATGCCCTGGGCTGTCGACTTCTTGCCGCCCCACATCATCGAGTTCACAAACTTGGTGACCAGCGTGGATGCATAAACTGGATCCGGCGCTACTTCCCGCTTCGCAATGTGCCCTTTTCTCGGCATAGTTCCTCTAAAGACAGTTCCCAGTTCTTAGTTCACAGTTCTCAGTTCACTGCCCCGATTCGTTCATCTCAAGTAACGAACTCGGAACTGTGAACCGCGAACTCCGTTACTTCTTGCCTGCCGCCGCGCCACCCTTGGCGCGCTTCGCGCCGTACTTCGAGCGGCTCTGCTTCCGGTTGGCCACGCCTACGGAATCCAGCGTGCCACGCACCACGTGATAGCGAACGCCCGGCAGATCTTTCACACGGCCGCCGCGGATGAGCACGATCGAGTGCTCCTGCAGGTTATGGCCGATACCGGGAATATAGGTCGTGACCTCGATCCCGTTGGTCAACCGCACGCGGGCTACCTTGCGAAGCGCCGAGTTCGGCTTCTTGGGGGTTTGTGTGTACACGCGGGTGCAAACGCCGCGCCGCTGCGGCGAGGCCTGCAGTGCAGGGGACGCCGTCTTGTATCTAGGGGCCGTACGCCCCTTGCGGACTAGTTGATTAAATGTCGGCAAACTGAAACTCCTTACCCCAAAAACCTTTAAGCCCAACCCACATTCAGCCGCGCGCAAGCCTTCTCGGCTTTTCGTGGCGCAAAACGCATCCTTATTGATGCGCACGCGCACGAAAGCCCAGGTTGCTGCTTCGCGTCTGCCTTCGTTCCACTTCCAGACGAGAACCGAGACGGTGGCCGGTCGTTTTTCCGTTTTTAGACGGGAAAAGCCAACTCCGTTTCGCCGGTTCCGGCTCGCATAGCCCTCCAAGGTGGAGAAACGCGCGAGCACCGATGCGAATATCGCTTTCCCGTCTTTCCTTCACCCGGGTAAGCGATGTGTCCCTGCCCTTCGCAAGAGGAGAGCTGATTTCAGGACTTGGCCGTATTTCCTTCTTACAGCCTCGGGTGCAGATCCTCGCCAAACTTTCTGACTGGGACCGCCCGTTACGTACCCACCCTTAGCGCACACGGATAGGCGCGTTCTTGCGGAACCTTTTAAAGATAACAAGAAACCGGGACGGGGTCAACGAATTCAATCCCATCCCCGGTGTAATTTCATCGATTACTCGATCGATTTGAGGGCCCAGGTCCCATTGGTGAGGACAAAATCGGCCTGCTTCTTCGTGCTCAGCTTGTTTCCGGGGTTGTGTGCGATGTCTTGCAGCACCTGCGGCACGCCTGTCAGGTTCACGCCCTCGGTATATTTTCCTACTTTGGAGGTATCCGCCCCTCCCATCATCTCATCCTGAAGATCGCCCATGTCGTGTGCTCTCAGGTGATTGGCCGCGACCGTTGTCACCAGGATGGTGTAGTTCTTGTCATCCAGGCTTGCCGGACGCCACTCGATCACATCGCCCCCGCCGGGGAGCACTACCGCCTTCTTCCCTTCCGGAGTCAGCTTGAAATCGGCCCAAATCTTGTTGGGATAGATCTTTGTCCGATCCCAGAGCTTTGCCGTGGCGCCACTCAGCATCCCGGGATCGTTTACGAGGATTTCGACGCCTACCGGGGCCGTCTGGTCGTACTTTGCCTGCACCAGCGCCAACGCCTGCGCCGGCGTCAGATCCGGGGCCGACTTGCAACCCGCCACGAAGAGGCCCAAAATCCCTAGAAACACCACACTTAAAGTCTTCCAATTCAGCATTCTTCTCACACTTTCTCCCTCGATACACGGATAGGGTCAGATTTCCGACGACCCGCCATTTTTCTCTTACTTTCACGCGCTGTCAATGGAGTTGCATGTGACAACCGGCACATATCAGTGGATTTCTGCCAGATTCCTGTGGATTCGGCTCATTGTCAGTCAAAGCAGGCTTCTCTCCTGCCACGTTATTGCACGGGCACCCGCTTCATCAGCAGATCCAGAAAGCCTTTCTCGTCCGACTGGAGACACACCTGCGCATTTGGCGCGCCTTGTCCCGGGCTGGTGAGGCCCTTGTCGTCGACATCAATATGCATTGGTTTGGCGGGACACAGGTCGGGGCGAAATGTGTAGGCAACCGCAACAGGGTCAAATAGCGTCGGCGTCGAGCTGTGATTCGGAGTTGCGCCCATCCACTGGTGATAGAGCAGAGTCAACTGGTCCGTGAGCGGAGAGCCGTACGCGAAGATCGTCTCGCGGTCCTTGGCATCGAGCGGAACCTGAGTCGAATCCAGCGGCATCATGAAGACCGGCACTCCCGAGGCCAGCAGTGCTCTTGCCCCGGCGGGGTTGCGATCGATATTCCACTCCGGCTCAGGCGGCTTTGGTTTGCCCTGCGCGTCCAGACCATAACCGCGCTCAATGCTGCCACCCATGATCACCACGCGCTTCAGCTTTTTGAACGCAACTGGATCATGCGCGATCGCCGCCTGCACCGTGAATAAAGGTCCGATCCCGATCAGTGTGATTTCACCCGGATGCTCGCGCGCCTCGCGCAAGATGAATTCCGCGCCATCTCCGTGTTTCTTTTCCGGAACCTGCTTTGCGTACGCGGCCTGCGTCATCACGTTGTCGGTTTTGGATGGCGGCCCCGCGAACACCGGAATATCGCTACGCCCGACCGCATTCAAATATCGATCCAGCAGCCGAGCACGCATCTCCGTATCGCCGAATGTCGTTGTCACGCCGAGAATCTTCAGCTCGGGACTCTTCAGAGCCAGCGCCAGTGCAAAGGCATCGTCAATGTCGTCGCCGATGTCGGTATCGATGATGACAAGTTGCGGCGACGATGCAGGTTTCGCTGAATCGGCAGAAGCCTGCGGTCGCGCGTCTGGAACCATAAAGAGAGCAGACAGGAAAACAGATACGATGACAAGAACCCGAGGAATTTTCATGCCAAGTACTCTAACGCCTCGACCCATTTCTCGTTCTGCTGCTATGTCACGCTAAGCAGCCGCTGCGAGTCGATCTTCGCCTCATCGAGCTGAATATCGAACCCCGGACCTGTCGGCTGCGCAATATGCGCCTGCTCCACGACCGGCGGATTCTTTTCGAAGTGATGATAATGCCGCATCTTCGTGACCAGGTACTCGCCCAGCGGAAATGTCATCGGCGACTGGCTCAAAATCGTGTGCACCGCCGCGCGCAGGCTGTGTCCATGCGGAATTACGCGGACATCGTGCAGCGATGCGACGGTGCCGATCTTCACCAATTCGCTCACGCCGCCGCACCACTCCGGATCGGCCTGCACTACAGAGACTGTGCCCGCCTGCAGATAGCGCTCGACCTCCCACCGCCCGTAAAAGTGCTCGCCCGAGGCGAGCGGAACCGTCGTTCCGCGCCGGATCGCCGCGAAGCTGTCGATCTTCTCCGGATGGGTAACCTCCTCCATCCAGTAGGGTCGGTATTGCTCCACCTGCCGCGCCCATTCGAGCGCGTAATCTTGATCCCATCCACTGTAGGCGTCGAACATGATCTCGTAGTCCTCGCCCAGTGTCTCGCGCAGCGTCTTCACCAATTCAACGTTCTTCCGCATGCCTTCCGGCCCTGAGCCGGGACCGTATCCCATGAACCATTTCTGATAGCGGAAGCCCTGGTTCTTCAGCTCCGTCGCGCGTTTGCGAACGGCGTCCATTTCCAGCGAGAATCCCAAAGCGCTGGCGTACATCTCGACCTTCTCGCGCGAAGGCCCACCAAGCAGCCGCCACACCGGCACACCGTAGAACTTGCCGCGCAGATCCCACAGCGCATTGTCGACGGCACTGACCGCCATCAGGAAAATGCCGGTCCGCGAGTGCCGGTTTGAGCGGTACATCTCGTCCCACATGACCTCGCCAGCCAGCGCGTCTTTGCCAATCAGAAAATGCTGCAGGTCTTCGAGAACGATGGTTGCCGGCTCGCGCTCAATCGGCCCGTACAGTCCTTCGAAGCCGGCCGATGTGCGAATCCGGATGTAGATTGCTTCGTACTGCACTTCGCGTGTTCCATTCGGCTTGTCTATATACGGAGCGGGCCTGAGTTCGTCGTAAATATCCAGGGGATTCACCTGTGGCTGATGATCAACGCCGGCCTCCTCGGTGTAGTGGCCATGCAGTTCTACCAGCTCCACCGCATCGATTTTCAGCGGCGCCAATCCATCCGGGCGATCCGGACAGCGGACGGCGCCAGCAGCAACGCCTGTCGCCAGGGACGACCCCGCGAACGCACCCGCCGCCGTCAGCCCGCTCAGAAAATTCCGCCGGTTCACTCCGCCAGTACCCATTCCAATCCTCTATGCGCAACCACTCAGTTGCGCTTCTCCAGCGCAGCCACAATCTTGTCTGTGTCGTACACGCATCCGCCCCACACGCCGCCACTCGCCTCCACCAGCGCCGCCCACAAGCGCGTATCGTTGGGCAATGCCGGATGCGGCTTCAAATCCGCACGTGGTTTTCTCTCCGCCAATCTCCGCCCGCCCTCTTCAGCGCCAAATTCGCCCTTCACATCCCCCACCAGATGCACTGAACCCGTCAGCTGTTTGCGATCGATCGCAATCTCGATCAAATCGCCATCCTGCACCTTGCCAATCGGACCGCCCGCAAGCGCCTCCGGCGAAATATGGCCGATGCACGCGCCGGTCGAAACGCCACTGAACCGCGCATCCGTCAACACCGCAACGTGCTTGCAGTGCGGCAACTGCTTCAGCGCCGACGTCACCTGGTAGATCTCCTGCATCCCCGCGCCCTTTGGGCCAGCGCAGATCAGCACAAGCACGTCGCCGTGCCCGATCACGCCCGCTTTGATCGCGGCAATCGCCGCCGCTTCGGTCGTAAACACGCGCGCCGGGCCTTGATGCCGATAGACGTTGTCCTCGTTCATCAGCGACGGATCGATCGCCGTGCTCTTGATGACCGATCCCTCCGGCGCAAGATTCCCCACGGGAAAACAAATCGTCGGCGTCAGTCCGCGGGCGCGCGACCGGTCCGGCGTCATGATCACGTCATCCGGATCGATGCGATCAAGTGAGTTCAATCTCCGCCGCAGTGTGTGCCGGCGTTCGCTGTCGCGCCACCAGTCAAGGCTCGCATCAAGCGTGTCTCCGCTGACCGTCTTCACACGTGTATCCAGAAGGCCAGCCGCGCGCAGAGCCAGCATCACCTCGGGCACGCCGCCGGCCAAGAAAACCTGCACTGTCGCAAATCCTCGCGGGCCATTCGGCAGCGCGTCCACAAGGCGCGGGACTTCACGGTTCACCTGGTCCCAATCTGCGCGACCGGGCCTTTTCAATCCTGCCGAAAACGCAATCGCCGGCAGATGCAATAACAAATTTGTTGACCCGCCAAACGCAGCATGCAGCACCATCGCGTTGCGCACCGCGCCGTCCGTCAGCACATCGCGGACACCGAGTTTCAATTCGTGCAACCGAATGATTGCGCGTGCAGAACGCTTCGCCGCATCGAGCCACACAGGCTGGCCCGATGGCGCGAGAGCTGTATGCGGCAATGACAACCCAAGCGCTTCACCAACTACCTGCGCCGTCGCCGCCGTGCCGAGGAACTGGCACCCGCCGCCCGGCGATGCGCACGTGCGGCATCCCACCTCGGACGCGTACTCCAGCGTGATCTGCTGCTGCGCAAAGCGCGCGCCGATGGTCTGCACCTTCCCCGCATCCTCGCCATCCTCCGGCAGCAGGGTCACTCCGCCCGGCACGAGTACGGCGGGAAGCGCCCCGGCCGACGCCAATGCCATCATCATTGCCGGCAATCCCTTGTCGCACGTTGCGATGCCAAGCACACCCTTGCTCGTAGGAAGTGACCGCATCAGGCGTCGCAGCACCATCGCTGCATCGTTGCGAAACGGCAGCGAATCCATCATCCCTGTCGTGCCCTGCGTGCGGCCATCGCATGGATCAGTGCATGCCCCAGCAAACGGCGTACCGTGCAACGCCTTCAGTTCGCGTGCAGCCTCGGCAACCAGCAGCCCGACTTCCCAATGTCCCGTGTGAAAGCCCAGCGCGATTGGCTGACCGTCTTCCGCGCGCAGGCCGCCATGCGTGCTGAGGATCAAGAACTCCGGATCGAGCAGGCGCGAGGGCTCCCAGCCCATCCCTGCATTTTGACTCAGCCCGAAGAGATTTCCCGACGGCTCCTTCAACAGCATCTCCGCCGTCAGCGGCAGCGCACCCGCCGGGCCCGCCGCATGCGTCGCCACGTCGCGCAGCTGCGCACCGTCCGTCTCCAGCACCGACTTCAGCGAAATCTCCTCGATTACAGCCTCCTCATGGTGCGCGTTCCTCTATACGCGGGCGTCACCGCGTGCTCTGCGTGGTTCCCGTCGCGGCTGGAATTACACGGAACACGTGCGGCTTGGGCATCGCCTCCTCATAGATCGAGTCTTCGAGCGAGTTCTCGAACGCCTGCATTACGTCCGGCTTTCCGGCCTGTTCACCCATGCCTGCGTTTCGCACGCGCATGCGCAAATGAATGTAATGCGTCTCATCGCGATCGCGCACCAGCCAGCTTACCCGCTGCGCCTGATGAAACATTGGGGTTCCATAGTCCGCGAGGTTAATCCCGTTCTCGAGGGCTTCCGGTGAAAACGTGTCCACCACTTCGCCATCGATGCTCAACGTGTACCTGCCGGCAGGCAGCCCTGTTACCCGGAGCGTCTCCTGGTTGAGCTTCTGCACGATATCCGTCAAATCCAGAAGCAGCGCCGTGGTCGCATTGCTCCGCGTCAATGGCAGCGGTAGCGCATCCTCGAATTCAATCCATTTCAACGCACCATCGGCCTCTTGCACCTGGCTTAACGAAGCATTGCGAGCCTGGGTCACAGTTCCCGCATGTGCGTCCACCGTCACGTCAGAAACCAGCGCCGGTGCATGCCAACCCTTCAATAGCGCCGCGGCCATTACCCAATGCGCCAGTGGATCGGGATGGACCCGATCGGGCAGCAGGAGTACCGCCAGCTTCGGATCCATTGCATCGGCTTTCTTGATTGCCTCTACCACCGGCGGATTCAGATTCACAAACGCAGCGGCATACTTGTCGGCCAGAGATTGGTCCACCTCCGCGAAGTGCTGCATCACCGCGTTGTATCCGCCCGGAAAGAATACGGGCCGGGTCACATCGTCATACGGCGAGGGCCCCAGCAACGTCAGGCGTGCTCCCGGCACATGCTCTCGAATCGAATCGAGCAGGTGCTGATATCCCTTGACGTACGTCTGTTCTATCTCGTCCGTCGTGGCCTGGTACCCGCCGTCATTCATACCGAGCATCACCGTCACCACGGTCGGCTTTTCAGAAAACACGTCACGCTCGAGCCGCTGATCGATTGGTCCTCCTCCGCCGCCTGTCACGCGATCGCCGCCTACACCCGCGCCGTAAAAATGCACTCGCATCCACGGGAAACGCGTCGCCGTGTACAACTCCACCCACTGGTTGTAGTAGTTCTGCTCGGTAATGCTGTCGCCGTAGAACACCACGGTGTCGCCCTTGTGCAGGTAGAACCCTCGCACATTTGCTTCAGCGTCCGGAGGCATGGCGCTCACGTTGCCCGCAACCGGCGATGCGATCAGGCTGTCCGCTGCCGAAACCATACGCAGCCCATCCGCGCTCATTGCCTCCGCCGGAGCCGTCGCCACCGCTACCAGCGAATCCGCGCACCCGTAATACAGAAACCACTTGCCGCGAAAGAAAACCAATCCCTCGGCAAACGTGGTTCCCGCCGCGTACTGCCCGGTCTTCTCATACGGCAATTCCGGTTTCAACACTGGCTTATCGGTCTGGGTCAGCAGGTGCGCCGGATTCGACGCCTCAAACAGCGCCTCACCCGCCGCATACGCATTTGGCCCGAGCGAAGGATCACCACCCTCCTCCGCATTCTTTCCGTTGTAGAGCATCACGATGCCCGCATTGGTCTGCACCGGCGGAGGTCCCGTCTCAGGAAAGGTGCTGTCAAAATGCCCCGGCCTGGGCCGCAGCAATTCCACCAGATTTCCGTGCATGTCCTCAACGGGGACCCAGTGAATTGCATCGTCAGACGTCGCCAGCTTGATGGATCCCTCACCCCAATACATCCAGTAGCGCCCGGAAATCTTCGCCGCAATCAAACGCCCATCTTTCACCCGGGTCACGATCCCCGCCGATTTGTACTTCAGGTTCGCGTACTTGCCGCCCAGCGCCGTGAGAAACGCCGGCCCGGACTTCGTCCAATGCTTCAAATCGCGCGAAGTCGCAACTCCCACCGAATAGGTCTCGCGATTCCACTGCGTATAAGTCAAAACATAGGAGCCGTCTTCGAGTTCAACGATCCGTGGATCTTCGACGCCGCCGGGCCACTCCCTCGCCTTCTGGTCATCCTCCGCAGGATAAAAAACCGGCTCGCCCATGCGCTTGAAATGGATACCGTCACCACTCTCCGCCAGTCCCAGTCGCGATGTGTGGCCGCCGATCTCCATCGCGCCCGAGTTGTCTTCCGCGCGGTATAGCACCACCACCTTGCCTTTGCGCACAATCGCTGCTGGATTGAATGTGTGCAGCGCCTCCCACTGGACGGGCGCCTTCGCGATGGGGTCCTGAAACGTGGAGGCTGTGTTCGGTGACACTACTGGATTTCCCGTTGCCGGCCGCGCAAACGGCCCGATCACCCACGATATCGAACCCTGCGCCGAGGCCCCCGCAGCCCCAAGCAACACGACCAGCCCAGCAGTCCACTTCAAGATGTTTTTCACGCGATGACTCCGTCTAATCCGCCCATCTTACGCTTGGCATCTATCTCTCCGTGCCGCACGAAAGTCCCTCGTCGCCCTAGATCGGAATAGCTGGAACCTCGAAGTTGGAGGCCGCTTCATAAAAGCTTAGCCCCGCATCCCCCTGCTCCAGCACCCTAGACCTGCGCAGAACACCGTACGCGTCTTCCAACTTCTCCCTGCGCCGGTGCTCTGCAATCACCATGGCTCCCTCGGCTAGCATTCCCGCCGCATCCCCGCCCAACAGCCCCAGTACCGCCGCATACTCCTCCACCGCCTCATAAGGCGGATCAAGAAACACGACATCGAAGATCATCGCCGAATTCTGCGGGCGGATACGGCGCAGGAACGCCCCAACGCTGACCCCTTCGACTCGAACTCCACCGCGAAGCCCCAGTTTCTCCAGATTCCCGCGCAGGACCTTCAACGCTGGTTCAGCCCGCTCCACCAGCACCACGTTCGCGGCTCCGCGGCTCACCGCCTCGATGCCCACCGCACCCGATCCCGCATACAGATCCAGGAACCGCGCACTTTCCATTCGCGGCGCAAGTACATTAAAGAGAGTCTCTCGCAGCCGATCGCTCGTCGGCCGGGTCTTCAGCCCCACCGGAGCGTCCAGCGTTCTTCGCCGCAGCGTCCCCGCAATCACACGCATCGCGAACCAGCATATAAGAAACGCTTGCCGAGCCCGAGCCACTACAATTTAGTCATGCGTGGCTGGACCATACCGTTGGGCCGTTGGATGGGCGTGGAGATGCGCGTTCACATCTTCTTCCCTGCCCTGGCCCTGGTCTGCCTTGGCCTGAGCACCACATCCGGAATTTTTCGCGGCTTCGTGCTTTTCTTCATCTGCGTATTTGCAGTCATCGTGCGTGAAACCGCGCGTCTCCTGATGGCTGCCTATCTCGATCTCAAGCTGCGCGCCGTGCTTTTACTTCCCATCGGCGGACTCTTCGCTTATGCCAATCCCGAAAGCCAGGAAGCCTCGAACCAGGGCTTCGGCCAGTTCGCCATGGCATTCATCGGCCCCCTCGCCAACATCATCACCGCACTGATGCTGGCGGCCGCATTTATTGGTTCCGGGGGCGACGTGCATCTGCTGGCGCGCCCGCTCGTCACGGCCGATCACCTGGTACGCAGTATGGTCTGGATGCAGGCAGGCCTCGGCGTTCTTCACCTGCTTCCGGCCTATCCGCTCGATTTCGGCCGCTTGCTGCGCGGCAACTTTGCGCGTGCCCACGGGTTCTCGGCCGCCGGTCGCGCCGCCACGGTGGGGCAGTTGATCGCCGCTGTCCTCATGATCATTGGCATGCCTCTGCACGCGTACTGGATCAGCATTGCCGGCTTTTTCATCATGATTGGCGTGCAGGTCGAGGATCAGGGTGTCTTCTTCCAATCAGTCGTCGATACGGTGCACATGCGCGAGGTCATGCTTACCGACTTTGCGACGCTTTCCCCGTCTGACACGCTGGCCGACGCGCTCTATCGATGCGTTCACTCGCTTCAGGAGGATTTCCCGGTGGTCCGTGGTCCGCAACTGGTCGGCATCGTCTCGCGCCAGCGGATTGTTGACGCCCTCCACAACGACGGCAACGGCTATATCCAGTCGATCATGTCGCGTGCCTTCCAGGTGGCGAGACCCGAAGACACCCTCGGCACCACTATCCGCCGCATCTCCGGCGGCCAGGGCCTCTCGCTCATTCCCGTCACCGAAAGCGGCAAAGTCGTCGGGATCGTCAGCGTCCAGAACCTGATGAGTTCGATGTCATTGCTGGCCGAGCAGCGCCGCATCGAAGCTGAGGACGCGAGCGAGTAGATACACCCTTTCAGCCAAGTGACGAAGATCCTTCAAAGTTCCGGATTGCCGGTCATACACCCCGAACGCAAATCCTGCGTCTTATTTGCTCTCGGAGAACTCTCCATCTTCAATCTTTCCCGCCTGTCGCTAACTTGGATCAAGAGGTGGGGCAATGAGATCAGTACATCTCAAGGACAAGAACAGAATGAAGCCCTCTACGATCGCCATAACGGGAGCGACTTGGAAGATAAAGGTGAGAAAGTTGTATTCCGCGAAGAAGGTCGACGGAAAAATGAAGTCGGATGACCTGCGCCAAAAGGCAGCATGGTAGTCGCCTCCCAAGACCCCGCCGCATCCCGCAATTCCATACAGCGTCAGCGTGACTTGGGATGCAAGCCCAGCCCGTAACATGACGGTCGCAAATCGGTGTTTCTTCCTCGCACCAAACCAGACAGTCCACGAGGATAAAAGCGTCGCAATTAGGGCAGTTCGAAATATCACGACGTTTTGCTCGTATTGCCTCTTATAGGGCCAAAGTGTTGCGCCATGTAAGCCATAGAAATGCACGATGGCCATCGCACAGGATATACAGCTGCCGATGAGGGGCAGCGCAATGCCGAAGATTCGCGCAGCTCGACCGATTCCAGAAACCACTTCAATTCCTCGCGATGTTTGCTAACCAATATAGTTGAAGAACACAGCTGCCTTGGGCAACATCGGCTCTAGATCATGGTTCTGGGTGAATTGTCGACAATGCGGAAGTATCGCGATTTTGAAACTCCCAAAAGCAACCGCGGATCCTTCGCTGCGCTCAGGATGACAGTTCCTTGGCAAGCGAAGGTCGTGTCTATAGCGAAATTCCCGAGTCGTGGACTACTCTTCGCTTTGACGATTCTTCGCCTTGAATTCGGCGGGAACCGCGAGGCACTACCATGTTCTAAGCAATGTCAGAAGAACTCGCCCCCGGCCTCTACCTTGTTGCCACGCCCATCGGCAACCTTGGCGACATCACCCTTCGCGCTCTCGAAGTCCTCAAACACGCCGACCGCATCGCCTGCGAGGATACCCGCCAGACGCAAAAGCTCCTCAACCACTTCGCTATCGTCACGCCCACAACCAGCTATCACCAACACAACGAGCGACAGCGTGCGAGTGAACTCATCGAAGCACTGAAGTCTGGCGCGCGGATCGCCGTCGTCTCCGACGCCGGAATGCCCGGCATCAGCGACCCCGGTTCCTGGCTGGTGGTAGCGGCAATCGCCGCCGGCATCACCGTAGTCCCCATCCCTGGGGCAAACGCGGCACTCAGCGCCCTTATCGCCTCGGGTTTATCCACGGAACAGTTTCATTTCCTCGGATTTCTGCCGGAAAAAGCCGGCGCCCGTCGCACCCGCCTCGAAGAATTGGCCGCGCAGACATCGCGAATCCGCCGAGACGCTCATCTTCTATGAAGCCCCTCATCGCATCGCCGAAACGCTCGCTGATCTCGAATCGGTTTTCGGCCCTGGGCTGCGGGTCGTGACCGCTCGCGAGCTCACCAAGCTCCACGAGGAATTCCTGCGCGGCACAGTCGCCGAAGTGCGTCAGCAACTCGCCAACCGCGACCGCATCCGCGGCGAATTCGTCCTTCTCGTCGAAGCTTCTGCAAAAAACCTGGGTGCCCCAGGCCTGGGCTCTCAGGCCCGGGAGACCATCAGCGCGAAAATCGCCCGGCTCCAGTCCGAATCCGACCTCGACGAAAAAGAAGCCCTCAAACGTCTCGCGCGCGAACTGGGCCAATCCAAAAGCGAGGTCTATCGCGAGCTCCAGCGCGAGCGTGCACGGCGCAAATAGCTCCTGCAGTGTTGCCGGGGGGGTGTTTGGGGACAATCAGATCGAATTCAGCCAACCCTAGGCTTCTGGAATGGGATCCAGCAGAATAACGTTCAGCAGGGACTTGTGCACACGGATGCGGCTTTTGTAATCGATGAACCCCATCTTGCGAAAGCGGTTCATGAAAAAGCTCACCCGCGAGCGCGTGGTGCCGATCATGTCGGCCAGCGTCTCCTGCGAAATCCTGGGAATCAAGGTTTCCTGCTCGCCCGGCTTCCCGAATTCCGCCATCAGCAGCAGAATCCTTGCCAGCCGTTTCTCACTGGAATTGAAGAGATGATCTACCAGGTCCGCTTGAGTGCGAATGCTGCGCGCCAGCAGGAACTTGACAAAGAGGTCGGAGAAGCCATGCTCTTCATGCAGCACGCGAATCATCTCCTTTCGCTTGATCTGCATTGCACTGCAGGCCGTGATCGCCGTCGCGGTGGACAAGCGCAGCCCTGGTATCGCAGCCAGGGCCTCTTCGCCCACAAACTCGCCGGCCGCGAGCATCAGAATCGTGGCTTCCTTTCCTGCCTTGGAAACAACGGTTACTTTTGCCCTGCCCTTCTGCAGATAGAAGACTGAGTCCGCCGGGATCTCCCTGCGAGAAAAACGGCTGCTTCGGCGCCAATTCGACAATCCTTCGTCCAAGCCCTGCCTGCGCGAGGAAGACGCCTGCATCAAATACGGCCTTTCCCAGTTCAACCATGAGAGAGCTCCCTCTGCATCCGAGGCAGAGCAACCGCATTCCACATATCGGAGCTAATCAGCTAATACAAGTATCTCTTAGGAAGTGAGCTTTAAAGCTCAGACTTGCCGTCAAGACTCCAAATAGTATCGAACTTACCCGATGCGCTCTGTATACGCGTGAAGAACAAAACGCCCCGCACAGGTAGAAAACAAGGTGTATTGCATGAAGAAAGTCATTACGTTCGTCGCACTCCTCAGCATGACCAGCATTGGCTGGGCGGGAACCAATCGTGAAGCAACCGATGATCGTCTCGATCATGCCGGAAGAGTGATGCACGAGATCATGGACGCGCCGGACAAGGGCATTCCTGAAGAAGTTCTTGAGCACGCCAAGTGTGTGGCCGTTGTTCCCCATCTTCTCAAAGGCGGATTCGTGTTCGGAGCGGAAAATGGGCGCGGCGTGGCTACCTGCAGGACCGCAGGCGGCTGGAGCGCACCCATCTTCTTCACGACAACTGGCGGCAGCTGGGGCTTGCAGATCGGCATCGAGGGCGTGGACCTGGTCATGATTATCCAGAACGAGCGCGGAATGCGGCAGCTACTCTCCAGCAAATTTGAGCTTGGCGCGGACGCTTCGGTGGCAGCCGGACCGGTTGGCCGTCATGCTTCTGCTGATACCGATTGGAAGTTGAATGCCGAAATCCTCACCTACTCGCGAGCCAGGGGGGCTTTCGCCGGGATTACTCTCAAAGGCGCTTCGATTCGCCACGACGAAGACTCCACCCGGGCGATCTACGGCCACAATGTCTCGAATGCCCGCATACTCAAGGGCGAAGTGACGATGCCAGCTTCGGCACATTCCTTCCTCGCCGCAGTGGGCAGCGCGAAGGCGCAGGCAGTCGCTTCGAAGTAATCAGTCCCCGCTAAAATCGCGGGCGTCCCAAGTCAACAGCGGGGACGCCCGCCGTACCAGGAAAGGTACCTATGCTCTGGACAATCTTTGTTGTCGTTCTGATCATGTGGCTTCTCGGCTTCAGTTTCCACATCGCCGGCGGCCTGATCCATCTCCTGCTGGTTGTGGCCCTGGTAATTCTCGTCTTCAACTTGCTTAGCGGCCGACGTTCCGCCCTCTGAAGACCGAGCAAATTTAAACCCTCCCCCTCAGATATCCACACTTTGAACTAAGAGGTGTGAACTCTAAACGAGGAATTCACTCTCTCCACCGCCTCGTCCGCGGACCTCACTACCTCGAGCAGCAGCCGGTTCTCCGCTTTCAAGAAACCGGCCGCCACGGCGCGGTCCAGAAAGGCGAGCAAGCCATCCCAGTAGCCGGCCGTATTGATCAGCACGCAGGGCTTGGCGTGCAGCCGGAGTTGTTTCCAGGTCACGATCTCCATCATCTCGTCGAGCGTTCCATAACCGCCCGGCAGCATCAGGAAGGCGTCCGCCAGTTTCACCATGCGCGCCTTGCGCTCGTGCATCGTCGGCACCATCTCAAGCCGAGTCAGCCCGCCGTGGGCGATCTCGCTGCCTGAAAGAATCTCCGGCAGTACGCCGATCACTTCGGCTCCGCCTGCCAGCGCTGCGTCTGCCACCGCGCCCATGAGCCCCACGCTCGCGCCGCCGTATACGAGACCGAGGCCTGCTCCTGCGATTGCGGTTCCCAAAGCCCTTGCTTCCGCCAAAAACGTCGGATCGCTCCCATTCGCCGATCCGCAATAGACGGCCACCCGTTTTAATTTCATCGTCCACTCAGAATAGCTCCGGCGTTCGAGTCGCACCGCAACGTGCCTTTGACGTGCGCTTCCTCGTGCCTCGGTGAGAGACCCTTCTCTACAGGTAAACTGGAGTAGGAAGCCTTCCCGCCTGGACCCGCCGTGCCGTTGCTCACCGACAACCTGAACCCAGAACAGCGTGCAGCCGTTGAAACCACCGATGGGCCACTGCTGATCCTTGCCGGAGCCGGTTCGGGCAAAACTCGCGTTATCACCAGCCGCATTGCGTGGCTCATCCAGGAAAAAGGCGTCGCCCCGGATTCCATTCTGGCAGTTACGTTTACCAACAAGGCATCTGCTGAAATGGCCGAGCGCGTGGAGCGCCTGCTGGGGCACGGGTCGTTAACAAAGCCGCTGATCGCCACGTTCCACTCGCTCTGCGTGCGGATGTTGCGCCGTGATATCGAAGCGCTGAAGGTGGGCAACGAAGGGCTTACCCGCTCCTTCGCGATCTACGACGAAAACGACCAGCAGGCTATTGTGAAGCAGATCATGCGCCGCATGGGCCTGGATACGAAGCAGTTAACCCCACGCACAGTGCTGAGCCGGATTTCCTGGGCGAAGAATCACATGGTCGATCCCCAGGATTACTACCTCGGCTCGAAGGACCCTGACAGCGAGCGCATCGCACACATCTACAAGGGCTACAAAGACGAGCTGCGCAAGAACAACGCGCTCGACTTCGACGACCTGCTGCTGGAGGCGGTGCGGCTGCTCAAGGTTTCCTCCGCAACACGCGAATACTACCAGCGTCGCTACCGCTACATTCTCGTCGACGAGTATCAGGACACCAACCGCCCGCAGTACGAGTTGATGAAGCTTCTTGCCGGAGAAACCAAAAACGTATGCGCCGTGGGTGATGAAGACCAGAGCATCTACTCGTGGCGAGGCGCCGACATCCGCAACATTCTCGAGTTCGAAAAAGATTTTCCCAATGCGCGGATCGTCAGGCTCGAGCAGAACTACCGGTCTACGCAAGTCATTTTGGAGGCGGCAGGCGCGGTGGTCGCCAATAATCTTCGCCGCAAAGGCAAGAAACTGTGGACGGATCGCCAGGGCGGTTCGCTTATCGGCTACTACGAAGCGCCCGATGGCGAAAACGAAGCTCTCTTCATCGCCGATCGCATCCAGAAATTTCTGCGTCAGTCAGTCGAAGCCGGAGACGAGGCGCATTGCGCTGTTTTGTATCGCACCAACTCCCAATCGCGCCTGGTCGAAGAAGCATTGCGCCGTTACGGCATCAAGTACACCATGGTTGGCGGCTTCAGTTTTTACGAACGCGCCGAAATCAAGGACCTACTCTGTTACTTGCGCCTGGTCCGCAATCCGCACGACTCCATGGCGCTCAATCGGGTGATCAACACGCCCGCACGCGGCATTGGCAAAACTACTCTGGAGACACTGGAGCGGCTCGCGCTTGAAACCGGGCAGTCCACCTGGGAGGCACTGGGCACGGCGATTGCGCAGCGGCTCATTCCGACGCGCGCGCAGATGGCACTCGATTCGTTCCGCCAGCTCATCCAAGATGCGCAGGCCATGATGGATCCGGACTTTGCCGGCAAGCTCTCTGCCGATGTGGGCACCGAAGACTCCGACACGGACTTCTCTTTCGGCGTGGCGGAACCAGGCGCGAGCGAGAAGCAGGAAGTCACGGACGCGCTTGAAACGGCTACCGAGTTCAGCTTTGGCGATAACGAGAATCAGATTCCGCTGCTCGACCCAAGCCACTTCTCGCCCTTCGCCGAAAGTCCGTTTGCCGAGAAGAAGGTGCGCCCGTTTCTGCAGATGCCTAAACAAGTCAGGAAGCCAGACCAGGCAACATCCCGGGTGCCTCCGGTCTCGCCTTTGAAACCTGGGAAGGAAACTTCAACAAACAACATACCCAGGCCCGAAGAAGAGCGCTCTGAAGCTTTTAGAAAACCCGGCGATCCCGCGACCCTCCCGGAACTGATCCGCTTCCTCATCGATCGCACTGGGTACATCAAGGCGCTCGAAGCAGAAGCTTCGCCGGAGGCTCTGAGTCGAGTTGAAAACCTGAAGGAACTGGCGAACGCCGCGCACGACGCAGAGGTACGCGGCGAAACGCTGGCCGAGTTTCTGGACCACGCGGCGCTCGCTTCAGATACGGACCAGATCGATCCCAATGCGCGCGTGACGCTGATGACCCTGCACGCGGCCAAGGGCCTGGAATTTCCGCTGGTGTTTCTCGCGGGACTCGAAGAGGGCCTCTTCCCGCACTCGCGCACGTTGATGAATCCCGAGGAACTGGAAGAGGAGCGTCGCCTTTGCTACGTGGGCATGACACGCGCGATGAACACGTTGATCCTCACCCGCGCTCACTATCGCCGCCGCTACGGCAACGATGCACCGGAGCAAAGCGTTCCATCGCGATTCCTGGAGGAGGTTCCGAACCAGCTTGTCGAGAATCTGGGCGGCCGCTCGCCAGCATGGTCTGTCCCCGCCTACGGAAATGGCCGGGGATCCAGATACGGCGAAAGTCGTCGGCAAGGCAACTCGGGTGAATTCGACAGCCGCCACTACAACTACGAAGACGAAAGCCAGGAAGTGACAAGGGTTCCGTCCGGCCAAGGCACCACTCCGAAAGGGAAGAGCCCGGAGGGCAATTCGATTGATAACATCGCGCGCTTCTTCGGCGGACAGGGCGTCAAGCCCGGCTCTTTTGTCCGATTGGCTTCCTCGCGCCCGAAGATGGATATTCCCGAGCCAACCGGTGCAGCCGGTCTGAAAAAAGGCCAGCGTGTGCGCCACAGCAAGTATGGCGAAGGGCAAATCGTGATGCGCGAGGGCGAGGGTGACGAAGCCAAGCTCACTGTTCTTTTTTCGCGCCACGGCATGAAGAAGCTGATGGAAAAATTCGCCAATCTCGAGAAGCTCTAGCGAGTCGGGCCCGCACACCAATCCGCTGGCTACATTCCATCCGCATTGCGCGCCATCCGAACCATCTTGCCGGTTCCATCATCCGTCTTACCTCAAACACATTGTCTGAATCGAAAGAGGCCGCGATCATCGTTTTGCGAGGCTTTTAAAGTCTTATTCTCCGCGCTTGCGAGGTCGCCCATGTCAACAGCTCCTGTTTCTCTGCAGGCTCAAAAGGCCAGCAGCCTTGCGCTTCCGATCCTGGTGGGAGGCGGAATCGCCGGCTTGCTGGATATGACCTCCGCTTACATCAGCTTCGGCCGCTTCATGCCGATAGGAATTGCCGGAGGCATTGTCGGCGCAGCCGGACGTCATGTGTCTGTCGGCCAGTACATCCTCGGCCTCTCGATTCACTACTTCATCGCCTTCTCAGCCGCCACAGTGTATTGTCTTGCGAGCAAGAAGCTGGAGTTCCTGCGAGAGCATTTCATTGTCTGCGGCCTGTTCTACGGGATCGCGGTGTTCCTTGTGATGCAGCTGATTGTCTTGCCGCTCAGCGCTTACCATGCCATGGGGCCGTACCAATACCGCGGCCTGGTTCAGGGCCTGCTCGTACACATGTTTCTCATTGGCCTGCCGATTTCGATCAGCCTGCGGAAACTATCGGCCTGATGCGGTGACGCACTCGATCGGATCGTCTGCCATTGCGCGCCAGCGAATCCTGCAAAAACAACCAGAGCCGTGATTAGTGTGAACGTGAACCGGCCGATTACAAACGAGCGCTGGACCGAATAGAAACATAAAAGCAACCGCAGTCGTTCATGGCGGGGCACGCTACCCGAAGAACATGAAAATGCCGCTGGATTCGGACGTCCCTACGGGACTAAATCACGTTGTTTGCCTGTCCCAGGGTTCCGCTGCGCTTCACCCTGGGCTATTTTCCTACGTTCCCTCCGGGAACCTGGGCCTGAATTCACCATGGATAATCCCAATTTCAGGGCAGATTCTCGACTTTGCCGCGCTTCGGTCTGGATGACACGGGCTGGGGTGGATCGTGCTTTCCCAGGTCTCAAAAGCGTGACCTGGGGCACCCGGCGCCACCCAAGAACATAAAAATGTCAGTCCGGGCCTAAAGGCCGAAGGGTGATCTGCGCATGATTTCAGCAGCCTGAAGGCTGCTGCTCCCTCCCAAGTGCCGCTTCCCGTAGGAATTTTCAGGGCAGATCCTTCGCTGCGCTTCGGATGACAGAGGAGGGGGTGGATCGTGCTTTCCCAGGTCTCAAAAGCGAGACCTGGGGCACCCGGCCACCCAAGAACATAAAAATGTCAGTCCGGGCCTAAAGGCCGAATGGTGATCTGCGCATGATTTCAGCAGCCTGAAGGCTGCTGCTCTCTCCCAAGTGCCGCTCTGATCACTCGAGGCCGATGACCAATGCATCCTTGTGAATGGCGGATGAGGAATGCACTTCAAGCCGTCTAGCCTGCTCTTCGCCATTGAGCACGCGGAAGACGCCCTCAGCCAGCGCCTGCAATTCATCTTCGCCGGGATAGACGGTGATGGGCGCGATCCACTCAATGTATTTGCGCAGCTTGCTGACGAGGCGTTCGGAGTGTGCCATGCCGCCGGTCAGCAACAGTGCGTCCACGCGACCCTCGAGCACGGCGGCCATGGCTCCGGTCTCTTTGGCAATCTGATAGATCATGGCTTCATAGACAGCTGCTGCTTTGGCGTCGCCTGCATCGATGCGACGTTCGATCTCCTCAAGATCGCGTGTGCCCAGGTAGGCAAACAGGCCGCCTTCGCCGAAGACCATTCGATCGAGTTGTGTCTCGGAGTACTTCCCGCTGAAGCAGAGCTTGATGAGTTCTCGCACTGGCAGCCAGCCTGTACGATCCGGTCCAAGCGGGCCTTCTTCGGGCGTATTGTTGTCGATCATTCTTTTGTCGCGATGAGCAGAGACGGTGATGCCGCTGCCCAGATGCACAATAATCATGCGCAGGTCTGCGTAGGCTCGGCTGGATTCCCGCGCGAATCGACGCGCGACGGCCTTGATATTCAGCGCATGTCCAATGCAGGAACGTTCGATCTGCGGCAAGCCGGAGATCCGCGCGCAATCCTGCCACTCATCCACGGTGACGGGATCGACGATGTAGGCATTTACGCCGGCGGCTTGCGCGAAGCGAAGAGCGAGTGGGGCTCCGAGATTGCTGGCATGCTCGCCTCGGCGCGCAAGGCGGAGTTCTTCGATGAGAGCATCGTCGACGAGGTACGTCCCGCAAGCCATCGGCGGCAACAATCCTCCGCGTCCGCCTATCGCCGCAAAGTGCTTCGGATCGTGGCCCGCGGCGGCCAGCGCTTTCTCAATCAGCGCGGCACGATAGCCGGTTCGCGCCAGCATCGAGCGCCCTCGAAACTGGTCAATTTCCTCGTCGCCGTGGTGCACCGAACTCACCCATACCGCGCCTTCAGCGTTGAAAACACCGAACTTAGTGGAGGTAGAGCCCGGATTGATGACGAGGACGCAGTTGTTACCCTGGTGTGGCACGGGATTCTCCCCTGCCATGCTACACTCTTTGCAATCCCAGAATTCGAGTAGAAGTTCTTGCCTGTTCCGAGTTACCGCTCCACACGCAACACTTCCACATTGCGTTCGCGGTAATAGCTTCAAAGGAGCATTCTCAAAATGGAACAAGGCACAGTTAAGTGGTTCAACGACGCAAAAGGTTTTGGCTTCATCACCCGCCAGAATGGCGAGGACGTATTCGTCCATCACACCGCCATTCAGTCGCAGGGCTTCCGCTCGTTGCAGGAAGGCCAGCAGGTTCAGTTCAACGTGGTCAAGGGACCCAAGGGCTGGCAGGCTGAGAACGTCCAGGCTCTCTAAATCAGAGCTGCAAGTTTCGAAACAACAGAAGGACGGCCAATCAGCCGTCCTTCTCGTTTTAACGAATGGCAACGGCAGTCATTCATGGCGTGTCGCGCCACCCAAGAACATAAGAATGTCAGTCCGGGCCTAAAGGCCGAATGGTGATCTGCGCATGATTTCAGCTAGCCTGAAGGCTGCTACTCCCTCCCAAGTGCCGCTTCCCGTAGGAATTTTCGGTGCAGATCCTTTCGCTGCGAGTCAGGAATGACAGCACGAGAGGAATCCGAGGTGGTCGACTAACGGGCGTTCTGTGAAAGGTGGGATCAGAATTTTAAGATCACGCCACCG
Source organism: uncultured Acidobacteriaceae bacterium (assembly GCA_963769345.1). GTDB lineage: Bacteria > Acidobacteriota > Terriglobia > Terriglobales > Acidobacteriaceae > Telmatobacter. The sequence continues at coordinate 1,152,655 of CAVYLL010000008.1, read as the reverse complement.
CAATAGCGAAAGTTGTTCTGGTTGTTTGTGCTCGTCAGCGGGTTCGTGTATCTGGTCAACACGTAATCAAATTCGCCAAGCCGGATTGCGAGCCTGTGTGAAACCGACAAGTCGACGCCACCGCCCGCTGCCATCGTAAACGGGTGTTGGCTCGGCGTTGAAATCGTCCCCCCGGCTTGATCAATCGACTGTGACAGGTTCACATATGCATTCGTGTCTGATCCGCCAAACAATACTTCTCCAAAGGGCTTGATCAGCGGCGTGGGTATCCTTAGCACGGGGCCGAACAAATAGGTAAACATGTCGCCCTGCGCCGTATAAGTACCTGCGGGTATCGTTCCGTTTCCCGGAATGACCACGGGCGTCGTATAGGTTCTTGTGAACGTGGTATCGCCATATCCCATGAAGTCTGCCTTTACGCCGAAGATCTTGAGGAAATACAGTGTGGCGCCGGCACCCCCTCCGTTGAAGCTGCGGCTATCGAGACCCCCTATGGTGGGGCTGAAGTGCAGGTAGGAATATTCTCCGAAGATTTCAAACCGATCCTGCGCAGAGGCAGACAAACTAACCAGCAGAATTATGCCGAATAGAATGGTTCTCGAAAGTCTCATCGCTTCTCCTTCGCGGGTTGTGGCTTTCCTTTGGTTGTCACGCTGCGGCTGTGATGATTCCGATTTCTGATTTCATTGCCTTCCTCAACCAGTGACCATCACATCGCTCTGCTTCTCTTGCCGCTCGCAAACCTCCTTTCAGTTCACTTCCCTCTGGACGTTTGATTCGCGCCCTTTCGCGGGCATTCGAAGCCGTAGATTAGTATCGGCAAATATCCAGCACAACTGTCACTTGTTACAGGCTTGTAAGTTGCTGATACCTAAGTTGATGTGGGTGCTTACGGATTTTCAAGTTGGTAGCCTGGAGACGGGCGGCTCAACTCTAGCGTCACGAACCGGTTGGTTAAAGAGGCGGGGCCAATTTACTCGTGGGATCATCGCTGCCGGAAATTACATCCTCCTCGGCATCGGTGAGTGATTGCCGATAGCGAGTGACGAAGGGCAACCGCAGATCCTTCCGCTGCGCGTCAGGACGACAGGGCTTGAGAAATTCCAAGCGAATGGATTACCGCCAATAGAGAAGTTTTAATCGCCGGCCGATTCTACAACGGCTGTCCGAGACGCTTTTCCAGTTGCACGCGATAGGTGCGGCTCACGCGGGTGCGCGAGCCGTTTTTCAACACCGCCTCAAACTCCCCGTGCGAAATCGGCTCGAGTTGCAGAACGCTCTCAATATTGATCAGCGCCGAGCGGTGCACGCGGACAAAACGCCGCGGATCGAGCTTCTCGGCCAAGTCATTCAGGGCGGCGCGATACAACAGTTCCTTGCCGCCGACATGCAGCGTGACGTACACGCCGGCTGCCTCAATCCAATCGATATCGATCACGCGAATAAAGCGTGTGGTACCACCCGCTTTCACCACCAGCCGGTCCAGTCTTCGCTCCGGGGCGGCCGGGGCGGCGGTCACCATCTTCATTACGCGCTGGCCAAACTCCTTCATGCTGCGCTCGTTGAGCCGCGCTTTTGCGCGTGTCATGGTTGACTCAAAGCGCTCATCACTGAAGGGCTTCAACAAATAGTCGAGCGCATTCGCCTCAAACGCGCGGATTGCGTGCTGATCGTAGGCAGTCACAAACACGGTGAGCGGCATCTGAGCTGCACCGATCGCATCAATTACGGCCAGGCCATCCAGTTCCGGCATCTGCACGTCGAGGAAGATCAGGTCGGGGTTATAACGCTGGATCATTTCCACGGCTGTCTGGCCGTCTGCGGCTTCGCTCACTGACGCTACCTGGTCATCTCGGCGCAGCAAATCCATCAGCCGCTGCCGCGCCGGAAGCTCATCGTCGGCGACCAGCACAGCGATCGGCTCAAGCGTAGGCGCGTTCATTGGCTTCCTCTCCCAGCCGCAAAGGCAGCGAAACCTCAACCTCGGTACCGCCTTCGGCACGATTTCTGACCACGAACCTGCTCGCTCCATTCGGATGAAGCCCGGCAATGCGTTGCCGCGTGATCGAGAGGCCGAGTCCCTCTGAACCTTCCAGCGTCCAGCCGAGCGGCAAGCCCACGCCATCATCCATTACTCGGATTTCGAGCCGGTCGCCCAACGGTTTTGCGCGCACGACCAAGGTTCCACCGGCAGCTCGGCGCGAGATGCCGTGGCGGATCGCATTCTCGACCAGTGGCTGAATGAACATCGAAGGAACCGCTGCGTACTTCACCTCTGGCGCAACATCGATCACCACTCTGAGCTGATCGCCGAAACGAATCTTCTGAATCTCGAGGTAATGCTCCAGGAATGCCAGTTCTTCGGCCAGCGGAACTTCCTGCCGGTCTTTGGACTCCAAAGACATGCGCAGCAGATCGCCAAGATGCTCGATCATGCGGCGGGTCAGCTTAGGATCGCGCTCGACGTGCGAGGAAATGGTGTTTAGCGCGTTGAAGAGGAAATGCGGATCGAGCTGCATACGGAGCGCGTTCAGACGTGCCTCGCTGTAGCTGTGCTCCAGCCGTTCGAGCCGCAGTTCGCTGTTCATGTAGCGGCGGTAGTACTGATAGGCCTGTATGCCGCCCAGAATGACCCAGTAGATCAGCCAGCACCAGATCTGCCACCCAATCACCGCCGGGGTGAAGAGCTGTGAGATGCGGAGCGAACTCCAGGGCGCAACGCCCATCAGGGCGCGCATCGTTGTAAACATGTAGAAGTAGATTTCGGTAAAGATGATGCTCGCCAGGATGTGTGCGGCCAACCGCCGGCCAAGCGCCTTGCCCGAGTAGGGCAGCCGCCGATCAAGCCAGACGATCGCGGGGGTCAGCAGACCCCAGATCCAGAACTGCGCAAGATAGATGCGAATCTCATCGTGCCAGTGGCTGGTCCCAAACTGCGGCAAGGCAAAAAGCGTTCCCGCCGCAGTACACACCAGGGCGCCGATCAGCGTCAGTCCCCACCAACTGCTCGCGATGCGACGAGCGCGGCTCGGGCGCGGCTCTTCTTCCGGGCCGACCCATTCGCCGATTTGTGGTTTTCCTGCAGCCACGTTCAATCTCGTTTGCCACTTCTAGCCGCCGGGCTCGCGATCAAGCACTTGCAATCAAGCACCGGGGCCTTTCCTGACGATCACATTATCTCGCAATGATTGACTGTGTAGCCTGGTCGGCTCGAGAAGGAGCCACAGTCCCAAGGCGAACAGAATCACCGCACAACAAAGGTATACACACGACTTCAACTTTCCGGGTCGGTCTTTCCCGGGATTCGGCATACCTGCACCGTAGGTTGGTTCGGTCTTCAAATCCATGCATATGTCGCCACCGGGCTGCATCGCAGTTCAAAACGGCTTCCGAGTTCTTTCACTGGGCCAGCCTTGGTCAGAAAGAATCGCGCAAGTGGTTTGAATCCAGTTGGCAGCGTCAAAAAAGCCCGTCAGGTTGCATGATGTGTTATACTTAGACCAATCGTAGAATTCGATCTAGAAGTCATTGCCTGTTTCGCTTACCCGCTCACTTGCAAACTTCCTCATTGCGTTCGCGGGCAATTCAGTATCAAAGGAACAACACACAATGGAAACAGGCACAGTCAAGTGGTTTAATGACGCCAAGGGATTTGGATTTTTGAGCCGTGAAAACGGCGAGGACGTCTTCGTCCATCACACCGCCATCCAGGCAAACGGCTTCCGTTCGCTTCAGGAAGGCCAGAAGGTCCAGTTCAACGTGACCAAGGGCCCCAAGGGCTGGCAGGCTGAGAACGTACAGCCTGTCTAAATCCGGACGAGAGTTCGAAGTGAGATCAAAAAAGGACGGCATAACAGCCGTCCTTCTCATTTTTATACGTATGTATAGCTGAGCTACACCGACCTAGGCAGCCGGTTTCAAGGATTTTTCCCCGGGGGTCTTCGCTGCGGGGTGCATGGATTTCTGATCCGATTTGTGGGAACCCAGAAACTCCAGGGCGTCATTGATGGTGTCTTCGAACCGTCCGCCCAGTCTTGTGCGTGGCTCTCACGCCTTTGGAGACAAGCTGGCACATTTCAAATCGGTTCATTCCTTGCTTGAGAGCGCGATGAATCTTGTCAGAACGCATGAAGAACTCCGTTCACGAGGGAAATGCCGACAGATGAACCGACGACATGTGATTGCTGCGTGGGCTACGGAGCTCGTCTGAAGCAAGGGGAACGGCCAAAGGCCGAGCAGGCTGGGTGATACCAGATCGCGTACTACCTTCATTCTACGCTGAGAATTGGAAATCACGCGTTAATTCGCATGGAGCGCGGCTCGAACATGCCGATTCTTCCTGTGTTTCTCCGCATAACGAGCGGACTCTGGGCTTTTCGCCGCACAGAATTCCCTGTTACCATTAAGTTCGCATCGCCCGTTCACACGGGACACATTGATTTGATTCAGTAAGAGAGGTTGTCATTGGCAAATACCAAGAAGATTGAAGACAAGATAGAACGCAAAAAAGTGAAGCGTGTCGCCCGCAAGAAGGCCGCACCGAAGGCCAAGCGCACCACACCGCGTGGTTCCAACAAGAAGAAGCTCAAAAAAGCGGCGCGCGGCCAGTCAAAGCGCTAAACGTCCGCATCCAGCATTCGGGTCGATCCTGGCCGGCGCCAAAGCCGGTCAGGATCCCGATTCCCAAACTCCTCATTCCAGACCGTCCCGCTGCATCCGCCTCCCTGTCCGCTCCTCCAATCTCCATCATGTAAACTTCCGCATAAGGTTTCCCATTGCTCACTGGAACCGTCTTGCATATCTAACTTTGCACGACTGGAACGGACGAGGAGAACTGCCCTGCCAAGCCAACTGCTTGCCTGCAAGTCGATCGATAAGCTGATCCGCGAATCGGAAGAACCCGAACACGCGCTGAAAAAGTCGCTCGGCCCCTGGTCTCTCACAGCTCTCGGCATCGGCGCAGTCATCGGCTCGGGCATCTTCACCGTCATTGGCACCGCCATGGCCGGCCAGAAATTCGATACACCCGAGGTCAGCAACACCCCGCTGATCCACTACCTGCTTACGCACACCGCCATGGCCGGACGCCCCGGCGCAGGACCGGCACTCGCATTGTCCCTGGTTCTGGTGGCTATCGTCTGCGTGTTTACCGGCCTCTGCTACGCCGAACTCGCTTCGATGATCCCCATCGCCGGTTCGGCCTACACCTATACCTACGCCACCCTCGGCGAACTGGTGGCATGGATCATCGGCTGGGATTTGATTCTGGAATATGCCTTCTCCAACATGAGCGTCAGCGTCGGATTCGCGGCGCACATCGAGGCGCTGCTTGAATGGTTCGGGATCCATCCCGCACTGAAATGGATCTCGCCCGCATACCTGCCTACCGGATTGCAGGACCTCGGCGGCAAAGATCTCTACGCGCCCGGCTGGCATTTCGGATTCAACATTCCCGCCTTTCTTGTAGTCATGGTGCTCACGGTTGTGCTGGTGCGCGGGATTCGCGAGTCTGCCCGCACCAACAATATCCTCGTCCTGGTTAAAATCGTCGCGATCCTGGCCTTCATCATCGCGTCTGCCAGCTTCATCAAGCCCGTTTACTGGCATCCTTTCATGCCCAATGGCTGGACAGGCATGCTCTCTGGCGGCTCGATCATTTTCTTTACCTACATCGGATTCGATTCGGTCTCCACCGCTGCCGAGGAGTGCAAGCAGCCGCAGCGCGATCTGCCCTTCGGCATCCTCGCCACGCTCGTTGCCTGCACGCTGCTCTACGGCGGAGTCGCCATCTGTCTCAGCGGCATCGTGCCGTGGAACTCCATCATGGGCGACGGCGCGCCGGTGGTGAACGCCCTCAAGCGCCTCTCACTCCAACCCGGCGGCAGCAACTTGCGCTGGGTTGAATTGGTCGTGCTGATCGGCGCCATGCTGGGCATGATCTCGTCGATTCTCGTCTTTCAATTGGGCCAGGCACGCGTGTGGTTTGCCATGTCGCGCGACGGACTGCTGCCCAAGGTCTTCGGCAAGATTCACTCGCGCTACCGCACTCCCGCGGTCGCAACATGGGTTGCGGGATTCGTTGTGGGGGTCCCCGCCGGCCTGCTCGACATCGGCACGGTTTCGAATCTCTCGAACATCGGCACGCTCTTCGCGTTTGTGCTGGTCTCGATCGCCGTGCTCATCCTGCGCTATCGCGAACCTGAGCGCCCCCGCTCGTTTCGCGCGCCATGGGGACCGATCTTCCCCGTGCTCAGCATCATCTTCTGCATCGTGCTGATGATGGGTCTCGAAGTTCTCACGTGGGAGGCATTCTTCATCTGGCTGCTCGTTGGCCTGATGATCTACTTCCTCTACAGCCGCCACCGGTCGGAGTTTGCTCCTGTGCGCTGAACGGATTGACTAGAATCACGACAGCTTGAGCCCGCATATAATCACCTTTCAGTGCCCGATGAATTCCATCCAGGCGACGTCATTTCGTACATCGAAATGTGTTTGGCGGTTGGCACCAGCCTCCAGCGGTATGGAAGCGCGATAAGGGAACGTGCCAAATCCCCAACTGCGGGGCAACATCTGGTCTTCACTTCGACCACATCATTCCCTACTCAAAAGGCGGATCATCAAAAGACCCGGCAAACATACAAATATTATGTGGACGGCACAATCTCGGGAAACGGGACAGAATCGAGTAACAATTGCCTACAATTTGGTATCGGATGATTTGAGCTCGACCCTCGGGGCATCGTGCCAAGCCGGATCGTCCCATCCCGCGCAATAGGGATGGCATCAAGAGTAGGATGCTAAGCAATGCGTCCATCCAAATTCCATTCCCCCTCGGCCGTCAGTTTTGTCATGGCGATAGCCCTTCTCGCCGTGGCATCAGCCCAATCTTCCAATCAGGGCCGTTGGGCGGACGCAAACGATCCCATCGCGAAGCAACTTATCGAGCAAGAAAGAAAATGGGCTGTGCTGGAGTGCGAACCAAGCAATGTTGTCGCGGAAGCATTGGCCGACGATTTCGTCGGCACTTCTCCGCGCGGACCGCGCTATACAAAAGCCGAGGCGCTCGCTGAAGCACCTCCCGCACCCGGTCAGGCCCGCGACTGCAAACTCCTCACTGCCCGCGTCCGCTTCTACGGCAACACCGTCGCCATGATCTACGGCAGTGAGACTTCCGTGCGCAAACAAAAAGACGGCAAAGAATTCGACCGAACACTTATCTGGACCGATACCTGGCTCAAGCGTGATGGGAAATGGCAGATCATCGGCGTGCAGGACATGATTGCGCCAAAAGAATAGTTGTTTCGTGCTCGCTCCGCGATCAGACGAACACTAATCTGCGCCACCGGCCAGATTGCGCAAGTTGTGAAAGCGCGGCCTGGCAACACCCGACCCGCTAAACTCTAGAGATGGACGACATCGCGGCGTTCATTCGCCGGCTTCCCAAGGCTGAGCTTCACCTCCACCTCGAGGGCACCATCACACCTGCCACCCTGGTTGAGCTGAGCGAGCGCCACGACGCTACGCCGATCACGCAGGCCGAAGCTGATGCCCTCTACCAATTCACTGACTTCACCGGCTTCATCGAAGCGTTCAAGGCTGTCACGCGACAGCTCATCCTCCCGGACGACTACGAACTCGTCGCGTGGCGCATGATGCAGCACCTGGCCGAACAGGGGGTCGTTCACGCCGAGGTCTTTATCTCTGTCGGCGTCATCTACATGTGGCGCAATCATGACCCCGCCTGCTTCGAGCCTATTTTTGAAGGCCTGGAGCGTGCGCGGCTCCGGGCTGAGCGCGAACTTGGCCTCTCGGTCTACTGGATCTTCGACGCCGTCCGCCACTTCACCGTGCCTGAAGCTGAACGCGTATTTCAAAAGGCGGCCCAGATGCGCGCCGAGTTTCCATCCATCATCGGCATCGGCCTTGGAGGCGATGAGCGGCGCTGCGGCTCCGAACCATTTCGAGAGATGTATGCGGCCGCGCGAGAGGCGGGCCTGCATCTGACCGACCACGCCGGGGAAACCACGGGACCAGAGGCGATTTGGGAAGCGCTCGGCATCGGGGCGGAGCGGTTGGGGCACGTGCTCTCTGCTATCGATGATCCGAGTCTCATCCAGGAGCTGAAGGTACGGAGCACGGGGTTGGAGCTGAATCCAACCTCAAATGTTCGCACCGGCGTCTGCCCGTCGTTTGCCGCCCATCCCCTGCGCAGCTACTTTGACGCTGGCCTGCTGGTCACCATCAACTCCGACGACCCGGCCTTTTTCGGCTCCGATATCGCCAATGAATACCTGCTTGCCCACACCCAGCAGGGATTCAACCGCGACGAACTGCGCCAGCTCGCCGCGAACTCCATGCGCGCCAGCTTTCTTCCTCCGCCGCAGCGAGATTCATGGCTCAGTAAGATTTTGGGACTACAGTAATCACCATGGCACGCATCCAACCAAAGTTGTAGCCTCACCTCTTGACCGGGGGATGCGTCCAAATAGAGTTGGGCTATGATTCATGTAGGGAGACCAAGTCCAGTTTATGTCTGCTGAATGCCACAATCTGACACTCCTCGACGATCAGGAGGATAGCAAGACCCTCAAGGTCATTGGATGGTTCTCCGTCGGCATCACAGTCGCCGCCCTCGGCCTCTACGTCGGTCGCGAGCTTCGCATGCGTTACAAGTTCAACAAGCGCACGCCCTACGATTTCTACGCGAACGCCGGCAATCAGCAGTCGAATGAATTCGGCGTCGGCATCTAGGCCCGCCGAAATAGCTCCAACAAGATGCCGCTTCGCGCGGCATTTTTCGTTTCTGGAAGACGCCCGAAATATTAATTAGAGAAAGCTCGCACGCTTGCGAACTACACATGGACCCGGGCACGCATGGTGACCGACGTCAACGCCGCCCACATTTGCGGACGCTCTTCTGCACTCTCTGACGCAAAGCAAATAGGGATTGCGCGAATCACTTGTGCGTCGGCAATCGATTCGCCGAATGCTGCCCGTCGTCAATCCATTTACGTCGCAGTTCCACCGCAGCATCATCGCAGAGTAACTCACATTTACGCGTGCGCGTAACCATGCGCATGGTTACTGCACTTTTTCACTGATCAATTGCTCGCAAACGAGTCGGATATGCATCCCTCAATGGGCAGGAAACATCAGACAAAGTGTACGGGGGATTATTCGCATGAATTTTTTATTGAGCCACTGGCTGCTCTCCCTGGCAGGAACAATGTTTCTTGGCATCGCGGCGATGGTGCTGCATGAGTTCGGCCATCTTGTGACTTCGCTGATGGTGGGGATCAGGGTGAAGAGCGTTGGGATGTGCATGAAGGGCATGTACATCGTGCGCGAAGCCGGATCGCCGATGAAGAATATGGCCGTCTCGCTCGCGGGTCCGCTCACCAACGTTGCGCTGCTCCTGCTGTTCTGGCATGTGTCGACAACCTTCGCACTCGCAAATCTCTGCTTTGCGATCTGCAACCTCGCGCCCGTGAGAGGCACGGATGGGGACCGTGCGTGGTCTTGTTTCGAACAGATACAAAAGGAATCTTCTCCCGCCACTCAACTTGCATTAAATAGAAAATAGAAAGATCTCGATTCTCGCAAGCCAGGAGCAATGCGCTTCTGGCTTTCTGCTTTTTACTCCCTATTCCCTGCTGCCTGTTCGCCGTTGTTCCGTGCCTGATACCCTTTTCTCATGGGGCGTATTCGTGTTCTTTCCGATCAGGTGGCGAACCAGATTGCCGCCGGTGAGGTGGTCGACCGTCCCGCCTCCGTCGTGAAAGAACTGCTGGAGAACGCGCTCGACGCCGGCGCCGGCCGCATTCGCGTTGAAGTGGAAGGGGGCGGCCGCAAGCTCATCCGCATTGCCGACGATGGCCACGGGATGAATCGCGACGATACGCTGCTGGCATTCGAGCGGCATGCAACCTCGAAGTTGCGCACCGCTGACGAACTGCTCTCGATTTCCACGCTGGGTTTTCGTGGCGAAGCGTTGCCGTCGATTGCATCCGTCGCACGCGTCACGCTGGAGACTTCAACCGGAGAAGATGGTCCCGGCACCCGCCTTGAGATTGCCGGCGGCAAAATTCTCCATGTAGACGACAGCGCTGTTCCGCGCGGGACTACGATCTCCGTTTCCGATCTGTTCTTCAATACCCCGGCACGCCGCAAATTTCTCCGGGCAGAATCAACCGAGCTGTCGCACGTCACCGCGCTGGTGACGCACTACGCCCTGGCGCATCCTGAGAAGCATTTCGAACTTCTGTCGGCTTCTCACACGCTGGTTTCCGCGCCGCCCGTCAGCCGGCCGGCTGAGCGCATCTACCAGATCTTCGGCAAAGACACACTGGCGCAGCTATTGCCCGTTGCCGCAGAGACACAACTCGATCGAGCCGGGCTGCCGGAACCTCCGCCATGGAAGCGCGATCCCGATGAGCCGGCACGCCAGCCGGGTGCCGTGCGGTTGTCGGGCTTTTATTCGAAGCCGGAGCTTCAGAAACTCAATCGCAACTCGATCTACATCTTCGTCAACAAGCGTTTGATTCGAGACCGTCTTCTGCTGCATGCCATCGCGGAAGCGTACCGGAACATCATTCCGCCAACCAGCTCGCCCGTGGTGCTCCTGTTTCTGGAGATGCCGCCGGAGGAGGTGGACGTCAATGTCCACCCGGCCAAGACTGAGGTGCGCTTCCGGCAGCAGTCGCTGATCCACGATTTCGTGCGCGACAGCCTCAGGAATGCACTCATCGCCGCACGGCCCGCAGCGGGGTTCATGGCGGCGCTCGATTCTTCGCCGGCCGCTACTCCATCGTTAATTCCCGCGCCAATTTCCAGGATTCCGGGCGCGCCGGAAGATTTGCCACCCGACAGCGAGGGCGGCAATATCCATCCATCGGATGCGTTCCAGTTGACGCCTCGACCCGTCACACCTCTACCCGGGAAACTGCCCTTCGGCGAGAGCGAAATCGCTTCTCAGATGGAGCAGCAGGCCCTTCGGCAAGTCGCTGCTGTTCTGATGGATGCGCCACCAGGCGCGGCAGATCAGGATAGCTGCTCGCCCGAGAACGCCAATGGGAGCCTAAGCCGCCAGGCGGCGCAGGCAGGAACGGCACAGGTGGAAGCCGAGCAAGCCGCCGCAAACCTCAACCAGCTCGGTTCCCTGCGGCCTCTGGGTCAGCTCCGTGAGTCCTTCATTCTTGCGACGGGCGACGAAGGTTTATGGATTATCGACCAGCATGTGGCACATGAACGGGTCCTTTTTGAAAAGATTCTGCGCGACCGGCAAGTAGAAAATGTGCAGCGACAGCGCCTTTTAATGCCCCTTCTGGTCGAGCTAAAGCCATGGCAGATGGTAATTTTTGCGCAAATTGCCGATGAATTGGAGCGAAATGGATTCGAGGTAGAACCCTTTGGCCCTCATACACTTGCGGTAAAGGCCGCTCCGGTGGGTTTGGAAGGCGCTGCCCTCGAACGGATGCTCGCGCAGGTGATCGAGCAATCAGATGCCCCCAGCGAAGCCACGTTGAATGAGGATCTTAAGTCTCTCCGTACGCGGATTGCCGCCTCCATCGCATGTCACTCCGCAATCAAGATCAACACCCCCCTTGACCCGAAGCGAATGGAGTGGCTATTGTTGGAACTTGCAAAGACCGAGCATCCAACGAGTTGCCCCCACGGCCGTCCGATAGCTCTGCTGTATTCCTGGAAGGACATTCAACGGGCCTTCCATCGAATTTAAAAGGCATTTAAGATAAAACATGGGTGGCAATCCCGTGCTGAGGCGTGAGGCTTGCCAGGCTCGAAAGCATCTTAGGAAATCCTGTATCTCGATCCGCAGGTTCCAAGCGCACGCGGATCAACAGGAAGCGACGATCTGGCACAGGTATCAACATGGGTGCATGATTTCCTGAAATGCCGTACTACCGACCCGGAAGTGAGGTTTTTCTTTGACATCGGAACAATTAGTACAGGCGCGCTCCGAACGGATGCGCCAAAACGGCCTTGGGACTCTCACTTTGGAAGAGGCTCGTACCTGGATTGAGGAGACCGGACTTTGTCTCTTTTTGCCAAGACGCCAGTTTTCCTCTTCCGTAGCACCCTCTTTCGTTGAAGCCGTCGCTGGACGGCCGGAAGCGACCCCGGATCCGAAGACGATAGCGCACGCAGAAGACCTGCTTGTTCGACTTGAAAATGAGGGAGTTGCGGTACGACTCAATCTGCTGGGCCAACCCGGCGAGCAGCCTGATTTCGTCGTAGCTGGTTGGGTCCTTCCCTACGTGTATGCGCTCCGCGGCGATCGCGATTGGCGGCGTAGCCCGCAATTGACGGGATCCCGGCAGGTTTCGCAACTCGCAGTGCATGTCTACAAGCAGTTGGAGAGTGGCGACGACACGGTTTCCCACCTGAAGCAGGCCCTGGGGCGCGAAGTCTCCGAGTCTGCGGTCATTCGCGCGATCACGGAGCTCTGGCAGCAGTTACGCATCATACCGGTAATTGCAGCCCGAGGGCAGGCGGCCAAGTGGCAGCTGCTCCGCACGCGCTTTCAGCGAGCCATCGCGGAGGGTGCTTCGACTTCCCAGGTGACGGCGATTTCAGTACTTGCCTCCATCTACCTGCAGGCGGTAATTGCCGCGAGCATGGAAGATGTGGAGCTTTTCCTCGCTCCCCTGACGGCTCGCAGCAAAATACGCGAAGTCATTCGCGGGCTGGTGGCTACCCGGCAGGTGCACACTATCTCTCTTGGACATGCCCCCCACTTCTACGTGGCAGGAACGCTGCCGGAGTTTGAGCCAGCCTCGACGATCTATTCGAGCTCATCGATGCCCGCTTCCGCTTACTTTCTCCGCTCGTTTGAGCGGGATGAGGAATCGCCAAGTCCGGCGATCTCTTTGCCATTCGCCGAGCAGAAGCCCTCAGTTCCCCCGCCGACCCCTGTTCGCGCGGATCATGTCCATGTAGAACATCATGTTTCGCGGACACCGGTTCGTCCGGCTTCAAACGGGAGTTCGAACGGCCACTCCAACGGCCATTCCAATGGTCACGACCGGAAACCTGCCAGTTCGAACAGGCCGGGAAAGCCTACATCCAATGGACGGCCGGCACGCAGAGCATCCGATACCCGATCCGGCTCAACGCGGATGCAGAATGGCACGCGCTCGGCCTCAGGCACCCGTTCGGCCTCGGGAACGCGCTCGGCTTCAAGCACGCGCTGGAGCGCCTCGAAGGGCGGAAAACAGAACGGGTCCCATGCTTCTTCGCATACCAACGGAACACGGTCAACGGGGCCATCTTCGCGCACTTCAAACGGCAGCGCTGCGCGCCGTAGCAGCAAACCGACGAGCGCCTCGTGGAGCAAGCGCACCGCGAGTACTCCCAAAGGTGTGAAGGCGGTTGCCAAGACCGCTTCGGCACGCAAGAGCCGCCCCGCGCTGGCCTCGGCCAGTCGATCGGGAACGGGCGCCAAACGGTTCTTTAACAGCCGCAGCAAGCAGGGGACGAAAAAGCGCGGATGAGGTTGGACGTAACTCCCGAGCAGATGCCCAGGCGAAACTTCGTGGTAGCAATCGACGGGCCGGCAGGTGCGGGAAAGAGCACGATCGCCAAACACCTTGCCCGCCATTTCGGCTTGCTCAATCTTGAGACGGGCGCAATGTATCGCGCCTTCGCACTGAAAGCCCTGCGTAGTGATTTCCCGCTCGACGATCCGGGAGCGCTGGAACAACTTGCCAATGAGACCGACATTCGGCTCGAACCTGGCGAAGAGGAAAACCGTGTCCTGCTGGATGGCGAGGACGTCACGGGACAAATCCGAAACCAGACGGTTACCGACGCGGCTTCGCGGGTAAGCGTGTTTCCTCCAATCCGCGCCGCCATGGTGAAGCGACAGCAGGAGATGGGTGCGCGGGGCGGTGTCGTGATGGAAGGCCGCGATATTGGAACCGTTGTCTTCCCCAATGCCGAGGTCAAGATCTTTCTCGATGCGGCTCCAGAGGTTCGCGGTATGCGTCGCTATGACCAGATTGGTCAGAGCGGTCAGACGCAAGCGAAACCGGTGCCTCCGCCCGAAGAAGTCATCCGCGATCTGCGGGCACGGGACGAACGAGACCGCAATCGCGCCGACTCGCCGTTGAAACCCGCGCCGGATGCTTTTCTGCTGGATTCAACCAACCTTACGCTCGATGAAGCCATCAAAGCAGCTGAAAACGCAGTGAATGCGTGGCTGGCCAGGTCTGAGTTTTCCAATTCTCGCCGGTAATTTCATTGTATTCAACTCAATCGATTCCCCGTCTAGCTGAAAAGAGCTAGCCCCCCTCGCGGTATTTTCACTTCTTTCGAGCAGTCGCTGTGTCACACTTGACACTGAACAGGCCTCGTTTTTCCTAACCGCTTCGTTGAGTTCAGGAGGCTGGTATGTCTCTTTACTGCCAGGAATGTGGGTCCAATAATCTGCGCCGAGCTCATTTTCGATTCTCTGACGTCTTTGGTCTGCTGATGCTCCGCTATCCGGTGCGCTGTCGCACCTGCAAGAATCGAGGGAACGCGCGAATACGGGAAGCACGCCGGTTGCCCAATCCCCCTGCCCGCCGCGTCGCGGAGAGGACATCGTAGTTTCGTTCTGCGCCCAGTCTTCAGCCAGAAGTCGTCCCGCCAAAACCAGAACGCTCCGGCCCCCGATGCGATAGGCTTGTTCTCAGCATGGAGATTACCTGCAATCGCTGCCATCAAGCTCTTCCCGCGGATAGCACTTATTGCCCAGCCTGTGGATTGCCGCAGCTTGTCTACAGCGCAGAGGGCGAAGGCGCCGTACCGGCTACATCGGAACGCTGGTCCGAATCCGTGCGCGATGCCAGCTCCATCGACTGGAAGCTGGGCCTGCGCGCGGCATTCGCCCTTGCTGTGCCTGCAGGAGTGCTCTCATCAGGGATTTCGCCGCTGAGCACGTTGGGAATCTTCTGGATGGTGGCAGGGGCCGCCGGGGCAGTAACGCTCTACCTGCGCAGCCAGCGACCCGCGTGGATCACCCTTGGCGCCGGAGCGCGTATCGGTTTGGTGACCGGCTTGATCGGCGGATGGATCGCGTTTGGCGTTAGCGGGATCTGGCTCTTTGTCCAGCGGGTCATTCTGCACCAGGGAGCCCAGATCGACTCGGTCTACAAAGCTTTTCTGGATGCATTTGAACAGAAGGCGCATGAATCAATGTCGGGCATGTCAGCCACGGATGCTGCCCAGCTCCAGGCGACCTTCGGGCAGATTCAGGCATGGCTGACGTCCCCGGAAGGTCACGCGGCGATCTGGACGTTTTCAATCGCGTTCAACTGCGCATTCCTCGTGCTGTTTGCCGTCGCTGGAGGCGCGCTTGGCGCACGTATGCTGGCGCATCGACGCCAGACTGAAATCTAGGCAGGTTGCTCGGCACGGAAGAAATCGAGGCCACCGGCAGGCCAGATTCGGGCAGGACCGCATGTTCCACTTCTCCACAACTTGCTCCGTAACCGTCGAGCCTTCTATCATCCGGCGAGAGCAACGGCACGAGAAACCTTATGAGCGAAAAAACTACTGTACCTGCCCTGCGCGTCAAGGGGAGGCTGATGTCTGCGTCGGAGGTTGAGCGTACGCTTGTGCGCCTGGCCCACGAGATTGTGGAGAAGAGCAATGGCAGCGAAGGCCTGACGCTGATCGGCATCAAGCGGCGCGGCGTGCCATTGGCCGAACGGTTGGGCAAGCTGATCGCCGGCATCGAGAAGCATCCTGTCGACACGGGCACGCTTGACATCCAGTTTTATCGTGACGACCTCTCCACGGCGGGTGTTCGCCCGGTGGTTACTCCCGGTGCGCTCGGCTGCGATGTGGAGGGCCGCGACGTTGTCCTGTGCGACGACGTGCTCTACACGGGGCGCACGATTCGGGCCGCTCTCGATGCATTGTTCGATCACGGCCGTCCCCGCCGCGTGCAACTCGCGGTGCTCATCGATCGCGGACATCGCGAGTTGCCAATTGAGGCGACCTATGTAGGCAGAAACGTGCCGACCAGCAGCCGCGAGATTATCGAAGTGAAGTTCCACGAGGTAGATAACGACGAGCAGGTGTTGCTGGTCGAGCGGGTGGACTGAACAACAGCTTCCAGCTACTAGCTTCTAGCTACTAGCTAGAAGCGCGGGCTCGAAGCCAAAACAGACCGGAAGACAGCCCGGTCCCCCAGCGTGGATCGAATGACTGCTATCGCACCAACGCCACCCGTACGTCGCCAGCTTCAAACGCCTCAGCCTCCCGCATCCCCGTTTCCCTATAATCCCGGTTCGCTGCTCTCTGTGCAGGATCTGAGCATCGACGATGTAAGCCATCTGCTCTTCCGGGCAACGGTACTCGAGAACCTTGACCCGCTGATCCGCGACCGCATCCTGCTCAAACGCCGCATCGCTCTATTGTTCTACGAGTCTTCGACGCGTACACGCACCAGTTTCGAGCTGGCGGCAAAGAGTCTCGGCGCCGATACCACGCTGGTATCAAGCCTGTCGTCCAGTATCGAAAAAGGCGAAACGCTGAAAGACACTGGGCTGACGCTCCGCGCTCTTGGTGCGGAAGCCATCATCCTGCGCCACAACTCTTCGGGCGCACCGTGGCTGCTCGAAGAGGCGACCCGCCTTCCCGTATTGAATGCCGGCGACGGTATGCACGAGCATCCTACGCAGGCACTGCTCGATCTGCGGACAATCCTTGCGCACCTGCGGTACGGAGTGGAAACCCTCACCGTCGACACGCTGAGCGGCGTCACCGTCACGATCGTCGGCGACATTCTGCACAGCCGCGTCGCCCGATCGAACATGCTGCTGCTGCCTCGTCTCGGCGCACGCGTCGTGCTCTGCGGTCCACCGCAGTTGCTACCCGATTCCGCAGCGAATACCGGGCCAGGCATTTCAGTCGAACGCGACTTCGATGCGGCACTTCGTCAATCGCAGGTGGTGATGATGCTCCGCATCCAGGCTGAACGGCTTGCGGGCTTGCAACTGGATCTTGCGCAATACAAGGAAGCCTATCAGCTCACCGGACAACGGCTCGCCGGACAAGCCCCTGCCGCTGTCGTCATGCATCCAGGCCCCATCATTCGCGGCCTCGAACTCACTGCCGGAGTCGCCGACGGCGCGCAATCCGCCATCCTCGAACAAGTTCGGCACGGTGTCGCCATCCGCATGGCTGTCGTCGAGCGAGCGCTGGCCACAGCTGGAAAGGAAGGCCGCGCGTGACGGCTCTCGTAATTCGCAATGGACACCTTATTGATCCCGGTGCCGGCGTCGATGCCCCCAAAGACATCCTGCTCAAAGACGGCCGCGTAGCTGAAATCGCCGGTCCCGGAAAACTCAAGCTCGCCAACGGCGCTGAAGTTCTCGACGCAGCCGGCCTCACCGTCGCTCCTGGCCTGATCGACATCCATGTCCATCTCCGCGAACCGGGCCAGGCCTACAAGGAGACCATCGCGACCGGCACTGCCGCCGCAGCCGCAGGCGGATTTACCGCCGTCGCCGCCATGCCGAACACAACTCCCGTGAACGATTCGCCTGAGATCACGCGCTGGATGCTGGCGCCGGAGCGCGGTGCCTGCGTGCGCGTCTATCCGATCGGCGCCGCCACCCGCGGATCAAAAGGCGAAACACTGAACGACTTTGCCGCACTAAAAGCTGCCGGCGCCGTAGCCGTCACCGATGACGGCCATCCGATCCTGAAAGACGGCATCATGCGCGAGACGCTGGCCGCTGCAGCGCGCGTGGGGCTGAGTGTCATCCAGCACGCCGAAGACACGCGTATGACCCAGGGCGCCAGCATGAATGCCGGCCCCACTGCGTTCAAGCTAGGCCTGCGCGGCATGCCCCCGGAGGCCGAAAGCAGCCTCGTCGAGCGCGACATTCGCCTCGTGACCGAGCTCAAGGATTCCCGCGTGCATCTTCACGTCGCGCACACCTCCACCGCTGCGGCCATCGCCGCCGTTCGCCAGGCGCGCCGCAACGGACTCCGTGTCACCTGCGAAGTGGCGCCCCATCACTTCCTGCTGACCGAAGAGCACGTTGGCCAGTACAGCACCAACGCGAAGATGAATCCACCTTTGCGCTCAGCCGCTGACCGCGATGCAATGATCGAAGCCATCCTTGACGGCGTTGTCGACGCCATCGCCACCGATCATGCGCCGCACGCAACGCACGAGAAGGAAGTGGAGTTCGAACACGCCCCCAACGGCATCACCGGCCTTGAGACAGCACTCGGCCTCTGCCTGCGCTGGCTGCACAAGGAGTGGAAGCTTCCGATGGGACGCGTGCTTAGCCTTCTAAGCGCACAGCCTGCCGCGCTGCTCGGGCTCAAAGGCCGTGGCACGCTGGCGGTCGGCAGCTTTGCCGATGTGGTTGTCTTCGACCCCAAGGCCGAGTGGACGTATCACGCCAGAGAAACACACTCCAAGGCGCACAATACTCCCTTCGACGGTTGGACCATGCAGGGCAAAGTTCGCTGGACGATTGCCGAGGGACGGGTAGCGTATTCAAGCCATTAAGAAATTGGAAGACAGAACTGCCCCTGGCGATCCCTTGCGAAAAACAGCCTTACGAGGCTTTACCCCGTAACTGCTGCTCTGCGCGAAGCCAGTCTTCTGCGTCGTGACCGTGCTGTCTGCCGCGTTCAGCCCAGAACTTGTGTGCGAGCCTCGCGATCTCTTCATGCGAGACTCCAATTGCGGTCACTTTCGAAGCTGTGGGTTTCCGTTTGGGCGCAATCGCTTTCGGTGCCGCTGCAGACGCGCTCGTTTTCTTGCGGGTGGTCGGTTTCTTTGGTGTTTCTGCCATGAGAATCGTCTCCTTCTTTGGCCCGGGCCCGACGAACTGGCCATCTCCTCTAGGTTACTAAAACGTCAAGTTTCAAGAAAGCCGGAACCGCCCCGGCGTACCATTTTCGTCAGATCACACTAGGTATTGTTAACGCCTGTTAACACACTAGTACTGGGACCAATGACCCGTCACACACTTGTCGATCATGTATTTTTCGCCCTTCTGCTCGCGGTCCCGTTGGTGGAGTGGAAATGGAGCTGGCCGCGCTATCTCGCGAAACTGGCAAGCGGGGCAAGCAATGCGCGCCTCGACCACTACCGCAAGCTGATTGCCGGCGAATGGATTCTGACCGCCATTCTGCTGGCGTACTGGGTGGCAGCAGGCCGTAAAATGACTGACTTGCGCCTGGCCGGCGTCTCTCCGTTGCGCCTTGGGGTGGGGCTTGCCTATGTGATCCTGCTGATCGGGTTGCTGGTCTGGCAGCGTTGCGCCTTGCTGGCACGTCCGGACCGGCGCGCTCGCGTGCGCAAGGCCCTGGCCTACGGCGAACCCTTGCTGCCGCATACCGCAAGCGAACGCCGCGCCTTCTGGATCGTCTCGGCAACGGCGGGGTGCTGCGAGGAGATCTTCTACCGCGGATTCCTGACATGGTATTTGTCAGTCTGGATGGGACCGGTGGCTGCGGTATTGCTGGCTTCAGTGATGTTCGGCGCAGGCCATGTGTACCTCGGCATTGCGCAGGTACCCAAGACCGGGCTAATCGGCCTGATCTTCGCAGTCGTGGTCGGTTTCACGGGATCGCTGTGGCCGGCAATGCTGCTCCACGCCGCCGTAGATTGGAACTCCGGCGAACTGGGCTTCAGGTTGCTGGTAATGAACCCGCAAAGCGATCCTCCCGCGGCATAGATTCTCCACTTCCCTGTTGCTTCAATTCGCGCACGGCACCTATCCTTGTCGGACATAGCTGGAACGTCCTTCATCCGCGCGAGGTCAAGCCAGAAAAATGAACAAGCGTGAGTTCCTCAAAACCTCAGGAGCTATCGTGGCCGGCAGCATGATTTCGCGGATTGCACCCGGACAACAACAGCCTGCACCACGCGAGAACTGGGCGGGCAACATCACCTACAGCACCGACCATGTACACGCACCGGCAAATGTGGATGAAGTCCGCACTGTGGTGAAGAGTTGCAGCAAGCTCCGCGCCGTTGGGTCGCGTCACTCATTCAATCGCATCGCTGACAGCACGCAGAATCAAATCTCGCTCGAACATCTCAACCAGATCGAAATCGACGACAAGGCGCGCACCGTCACCATCGGTGCAGGCATCAAGTACGGCCAGCTTGCACCGGTAATCGATGCGCGCGGATTCGCGCTGCACAATCTTGCATCGCTGCCGCACATCTCCGTCGCGGGAGCGATCGCAACCGCGACGCATGGCTCCGGCATCCACAACGGCAATCTCGCCACGGCGGTTCGCGCGATTGAGATCGTGCCCGCAAACGGCGATGTCATGCAGGTTTCGCGCGAGAAGGACGGCGACCAGTTCCTCGGCGCTGTTGTGGGCCTTGGCGCCGTCGGCGTCGTAACCGAGCGTAACCCTCGACCTGCTGCCGACATTCCAGGTCGAGCAAACCGTCTATCAGAATCTCGGCTTCGATCAGCTTGGGCACAACTTCGACGCCATCTTCGGCGCCGGTTACAGTGTCAGCCTCTTCACGGATTGGCAGCATCACCAGGCCACCCAGGTGTGGATCAAGCGCAAACTGCAACCGGGTGAAAAGCACGAATCGGCGTCAGAATTCTACGGCGCCAAACGCGCAACCGAAAAGTTGCATCCCATTACCGGGCATCCGGCAGAGAGCTGCACCGAACAGATGGGCGTCCCCGGCCCGTGGTACGAACGGCTGCCCCATTTCAAAATGAACTTCACGCCGTCGAGCGGACGCGAATTGCAGACCGAATACTTCGTTCCCCGCGATCGCGGATACGAAGCGATCCTCGCGGTCGAAAAATTGCGCGACCAGATCACCCCGCATTTGTTCGTCACTGAGCTGCGCACGATCGCGGCCGACGATCTATGGATGAGCACGGCCTACAAGCGCGATTCCCTGGCGATTCACTTTACGTGGAAACCGGAGTGGGAGGTCGTGAAAAAGATCCTGCCGCAGATCGAGGCGCAACTAAAGCCCTTCGGGCCACGCCCGCACTGGGCCAAGCTTTTCACCATTCCACCCGCTCAACTGCAAGCGCAATACACCCGCCTCGCCGAATTCAAGGCCGCGCTCAAGCGCCACGACCCCGACGGCAAATTCATTAACGACTTCATCGACACAAATCTGTTTTCAACCTAGCCGCGCACTCCAACGTTACGTTTTCTGCACGCGTTCTGGATCACGCGGCAAAGCTGATGCAACGGCGAGTGCTGATCCGGCGTAGAGCAGCGTGTCCGCGACGTAATTCAAGGCTTCATTCGTCTCCGCCGCACCATGGGCGAAGATCAGCTTAAGACCGTACAAGAAGACTGTCAGGACGGTCATGAGTGCGCCAATCGAGGCCGCAGCCAGCCGGGCTTTCTTGTTCACAGCCAGGCCGATTCCAGCAGCCAGCAGGATCGATCCCGCGAGGTAAGCCCACACGCTGGGGAATGGAACCCAGGATGGCGTGATCAATTCCAAAGGAACGCCGGGCGCAGACTTCGGGTGAAGGAAATGTTGTACACCATAGAAGACCGCAGCAATGGCCAGGACCACACGCGCAAACAGGATCATCCATTTCGACTGTTGCGGCGATGCGGTGCGACTATGCGCTCCCGCGAGAGCCCAGGCACCCGCGCAAAAAGAGCCCTCTCTCAGGACAAAAGTCCAAGCCATTCGGTTTTGCGGATGATGGAGCGCAGAGGGCAGATAGAGCATGCAGACAAACAGGAAGAACATCAGTCCGAGCAGCGTGGACGACAAGCGCACGCACTTCATTGCGGTGAGACTGGTAGCTGCCGCGAGCAGTGCGCATCCTACAAAATAAGGCCAGAAGAACTGCACCGGCATATAGGACGGGACCATATCCCGGATAAACTCCGGACCGCGGAAATGTTCAGGCGCGAATACAGCGAGTGAGACTGCGATGAAGACGCTGCCCAGGGCGATGAGCTTGTCCCAGCCGTGCGCCGCGCCGATCTCTTCTCGAAGGATGAAAATTCCGGCGAAGAGATAGATCAACCCGGCAAATCCCATCCAGAAATTTGTGGATGAAAGCATCAGTCTCTTTCGCTGAGATCCTGCGGTAGTGTTATTTTGTCTCCGTGTTGTGAATGATACAGCGGAACCCGAGGTGGCTCATGCTGGTATCGATCATCTGCGGCTGCCGTGCAGCGGGACGATAACGCAGGCAATAGTTAGGGGCGCATATGTGGGAGCCGCCTTTTACAACTTTGCGTGGAATCCGAAATTGCGGTTGCGCGGGATCGTAACTTTTTTCGGGCGATGTGATCCGCGGATTGACGGCCGGGCCGCAGCAAGGCGCAACCACTTCATCAGCGTGGCGACGGACAAACCAATCACATGTCCATTCCCACACATTCCCCGCCATGTCGTAGAGACCATATCCATTCGGCGGAAACGATCCGACAGGCGCAGTTCCCTCGTAGCCGTCCTGGAGCAGGTTCTGCCAGGGAAACTCCCCTTGCCAGCTGTTGGCCATAGCCTTGCCGCCGGGAGAATGCTCCTCACCCCAGGTGTACTTCTTCCCGTCAAGGCCGCCACGAGCGGCAAATTCCCACTCCGATTCAGTCGGCAACTCTTTCCCCGCCCAGCGCGCGTAGGTTTCAGCGTCTTCATAAGCGACGTGAACAACCGGGTGTCGCGCAAGACCTTCGAGCGATGATCCAGGCCCCCGCGGAAACCGCCAACTTGTTCCCGGCACCCAGGCCCACCAATTGACGTAATTGCTTAGATCTACCGGACCGCCCGTCTTGTGAAAGAGCATGGATCCGGGCACAAGATTCTCGGGTGGAGCGCCAGGGTAGTCGGCGGCATTCAGTTCGCGCTCCGCGACGGTCTTGTAACCGGTCTCCTCAACGAACTTCGCGAACTGCTCGCTGGTGACCTCGAAACAATCCATCCAGAAGCCGTCTACGCCAACTTCGTGAACTGGCCGCTCCTCTGGATAAAAGTCTTCAGAGCCCATGCGGAAGGTCCCGCCCGGTATCCAGACCATGCCTGCATGCAGCGGATTGTCCTGTGTGTCGTTTATCTGGCTGTGGTCCTGTGCCATTTGCGCATTCTACCTCTGCGGGGTTATCCCGGCACTCTATTTGGGGCGAGTCCTGGCTGGGTGCCGCGATTACTGACGAGGCGCATTCGACAGCTTACGCCCTACCCACCGAAGGAGAATTACAAGGCTCCAGATAAGAGCTGGCGCTCCGATGGGCGCTAATGCGAACGCAGGCAAGAAACCGTCGATATTGTTTCCGTTCGGGCCTGAGCAGCCGTGTATCCAGCAGTACTTGGCTGCCCACAGAACTGAGAATATCCACAGGGCGGCAATCACAAATGCGATGGATTTGAGGATGCGCATTACTAATTGTGAACGGATTTGGTCCTTGCGAGTATTAGCGTGTTGGATTACTCCACATGTTCAAAGTGCGGCTTGACCAAAATTTGAACCGCCAGAGAGGTAGTCCGGCGGCCCATGTGAATCGCTGTCGCGCAAAAATGCTAGAAGTCGAATCGAAGTGCCAACTGAACAGCCGAAAAAGTCCCTATGAGCCGAGCCGGCATCGCACAGGGGGGCCGCGGAAAGACGCGTGATTACGGTCAGCTTCATAGAAAGCATCCCCCAGCGGCTAAAAGCCGACTTTGATTTGATTGGTTTTATTGGCGCGCGACCCAGAGGGACCCCGAGTCGTGCCCTTTCAAAACGGCGTCTCGGATTGAGTTTTTTCCGCAGCCATCGAATCCGCGATCTTAGCCTTTGCGGCGGTAGAGGATCTGGAAGTCGTAGCCGGAGTTGGGCGGGAAGAGGCTGGCGAGGTGACGCAGGCGCTCGGCCAGCGCCGGAGCGGCCAGCAATGGGTACTCGCGCTCGCGCAGATCGTGGTAGTCAAAATCGACCGCGAGCGAAAGCATGTAAATGGCCAGCGCATCTGAAAATGCCGCATCGTAGAACGCTGTCCGCGAGCGCTCGTCAATGGTCTTCTGCCCGTTCTGCGAGTCCTGCGCGCGGCGCCGGGCCTCCCACGCATCCTGGCTCGTCTCTCCGCGCACCTGCGCCTCGGCCTGCGACCAGATCAGGCGCGAGAAGCTCTCCGGCACGCCCGTTACATCGGCAAAATTGTGCGCCACGTTGATAAAGAATTCGAAGGCCAGCCCGAAGCGATCCTCGATCAGCCGAGTGGAAAGAAAAACGGCTTCGGTAGCGCCAAAGCTTGCGTTGCGATGGCACACTGCGCGATCACCGAGCTCGACTGTGTACGACGGTGCGACCATCGTCTCGCCGGTATCGGCGATTGCCAGCGGAACAAAATAGTAGGCGCGGCTTTTCAGCGCGGGAGCAAGGAGCGCAGGCACGGCGCCGGCTAATCGCTCCAGGTCAGACTCGCTGATGCGCGTCTCGCCCCAGCCGGCAAAGTTGATGCCGTTTGGGGCACTGCCAACGCTGGCCTGCGCCGCCACCTTTTCGGCGGGCCAAAGCTCGATTTGCGCACTGCTCGGCATAAGTCTGTATTCTAGACGACAGAGGTCGCGACGATGCAAACAGCGCATAGCCAGCGCCACCCCGGCGGCACATTCCTCGGATTTCCCCTGGAGGGATTCAGCCTGTTCCAGAGCCTTCTGCTGACGTTTGCTTCCGCATTTTTCGCGTTCTTTGCAACAACAACGATAAGCATCTTCGTTCTGCTGGGCTGGAATCTGATCGGCCATCATTCGGTGAATTATGCCGACAGTTATCTCTACGTGGGCTTCCCTGCAGGCCTGATCGTGCTGCTCATCGCGCTGCCCGTGTTTGGCACTCTTTGGATCCGCGCCAAGCTCCATTCGTAGAAAATCGGGTCAAATACGAACGGCCATTCCAGAGGGAATGGCCGTTGTGATTTGCGAACCGACTCAGTTGCTTAGAGGCCGGCGGGCTTGGGGTCTGCGGGATCGTACTTCGCCACATGAATCTTCCTGGCCAGACCGATCTTCGAGAGCAGCCAGATACCCCAGAAGTTGGGGTCTATCTCGTACCACTTCAGACCGTGGCGCGCTGAGACGGGATGGGCGTGGTGGTTGTTGTGCCAGCCTTCGCCGCCGGTAAGGAGCGCAACCCACCAGCTGTTGCGGGAGTCGTCGCGGGTTTCAAATCGGCGGCTGCCCCATAGGTGTGTCGCGGAGTTCACCAGCCAGGTGGCGTGCAGACCGAGGGTCACGCGCAGTGCCACTCCCCACAGAACCATGGCGACGCCGTTGACCCATCCGCCCCAGATCCACCCACCCGCCAAGAGCAGCAAGCCGCTGACGGTGATGGGAAGCCAGTGGTACTTGCTGAGCCAGAGGTAAAACTTGTCGCGGCTCAGGTCTGGCGAATAACGCTTCAGGATTTCGACCTGCCCATGGAGAGCTTCGCCGAAGAGAATCCAGCCGGTGTGCGCCCACCAGCCACCCTCGCGCGGCGTGTGCGGATCGCCTTCCTGGTCGCTCAGCTGATGATGGACGCGATGCGTCGACACCCAGAAAATGGGCCCACCCTCAAGCGACATGGTGGCGAAGATGCTCATGACATACTCGACCCACTTAGGGGTCTGATAGCCGCGGTGCGTAAGCAAACGGTGATAGCACATTCCGATTCCCACGTTGATCGCGAGCACATAGAGGATCGCCATCACGGCCAGACGCTGCCAGCTGAAGAAGAAGAAAGCTGCCAGCGCTCCGACGTGGAAGGAGCCGATGATCGCCAGGGTCGTCCAGTTGATTCCGTAATCGATGGTCGCGGCTTTACCCATCTTGACGAGGAATTTAGCAGGAATCCTACCGACAGGCGACGAAAGTTCCTGTTGTGTTGCAACCTGTTTGGTTGTTTCGTCGGGTGTGTTGGTGGGAGCGGGGGCGGAGACAATTGATGCCATTCGTTTGCTAAATCCTTTAGACAGGGGTGTGAGGAAGCCGGTCTGCACGTTAATTGTATAGGAGGCTGGACTCTCTATATCTATTTATGTCACGAAAGTTACATAGTCTCTTTGGTGGTATGAATAATCGTGCGGACCGCCGCGTTTCCCGACGGTCTGGTCCTCACGTGTGTGCAGCGTTCAGCACCACTTACACCGCTTTTCTCCTTCACCGGGCACTTCGCTCAAGGCACATCACCACGGAACGCGGATGACGTGTTTCGAGCATCATTCTCCGGGGGAGACACCAAATTCGCCGCCGCCGGTGACGAAGATTTTTTCGGCCGTCCCGCGGAGCACGCGGTAGAGCGCGAACTGCCGCTGAGCCGAGCCGCGAAGTTCAAACAGCAACTCGCCGCGATTATCGGCCAGCGCATCGACCGCATCGACGAGTCGCATGCGCGGCGTTTCGTCGAGGTGCGAAGCGTCGGTAACGCTTTTGAGCAGGACCAGGGGATTGCCATAGAGATCAGGCTGAGCGATAAGCGTCACGAACTTCCGTTGGGCCGGCGGAGCATCTGTGCGAGCCGAGAGGACCATTGTGGCTCCAGATCCGTAGGCAAGCTCGAAGACCTGGAACCTCTCCTCTACCAGTGGAGGCGGCTCGGGCGGCGGAACGGATTTTACGTGCGACTTAGAAGCAGGCGCAGCGTGGCGGGGCGACGCAGGAGGCGGTGCCTTCAGCCCCAGTGCTTGTCGGGCTATTTCCTCCAAGGCTACTTTCATCTTTCCTTCGTCTTCGGGGTTTGCCCAGACGTAGCTCCAGGGATGTTCGGGGCGTTTCTTGGCGTCGGAAATGGCCACAGCCTGTTGCATATCCGTGGGAAGGCCCATCAGGCTGGGTTTGACGTCGGGTCCGCTGTCTGCGGGTTTACCGCGAGAGAGGCGCGGGCGGTCGGGATCGGTGCTGCCGAGATGTTCGCCATCGTCTGAATTCGCGGAGCCCTGAGGATTCTTGTGCAGAACCGGGCGATTCGGGTCGCTGGCTTGAGTGCTGTCGGGCGCAGAGCTTGAATCCTTCTTGTGCAGCGTGGGCTGGTCCGGGTCAGATGCAGTAGTGGTATCCGCGGTGGTTGAGTCGTCGGTGCCTGACTTCTTGTGGAGGGTCGGGCGGTCGGGGTCCTGCGGCTCAGCGGGTTGCCCGGAGTCCTGGCCGCTACCCGAGTCGCCTCCGCCTTTGCGATGCAGGACAGGCTTGTCGTCGTTGGCGTCGAAGCCTTCATCCACGACTGGCTTGGGAGAGGTGGTGACTTTGGCATAGGGCAGCGGCTTCCACGAGCCATAGCCGACCCAGAGGCCTTGCTCCTGGCCGGCATGCTTAATGTCGTAAAGGCCGATGGGCGTGCCGTTTTTTTCGAGTTCGTATTCGACCTCGGCGGCGAGTGCAAGAGGCTGGGGTCGAGCCAGGTAGACGTTGCCGTCCTGCAGAGCCTCGCCATCGTAGATGGTGATGGGAACGAGGCGGCTGGTCTTGGGCTTGCCCTCGTCGCCGGTCCACTCAAGGACGGCTATGGCGCGCAGGTCTGGCGTGTCTTTGGATTTTTTCACCACCTGGCCGGGATATTGCGCGCAGGCGGCCGTGGCCACGAGCAGGAGAGCGGCGGCGAACGATGCCTGTCTGGTAAAACCAGTCTTGAGGACCCGCGATGACACCGGACCTACCTCTCGGAAATAATGCACACGGACACGCCGTTCCAAATCTCTATCCACCATACTGACGATACGAGGAATTTCCCATGGAAGTGAACCAGAAGGTCGCTGATTTCACGTTACAGACGGACGAGGACAAAACTGTCAGCCTTTCAGACTACGCCGGCAAACCGGTGGTGTTGTTCTTTTATCCTCGCGCCGATACGCCCGGCTGCACGATTGAGGCCTGTGGTTTTCGCGATACCTTCAAGAAGATCCAGACAGCGGGCGCAGTCGTACTTGGGATCTCGCGCGATACGCCCAGGGCGCAGGCCAAATTCAAGGCAAAGTACGATCTGCCTTACACACTCCTTGCTGATGTAGACGAGAAAGTTTGCAATCAGTTTGGTGTGATGAAGGAAAAGAACATGTATGGCAAGAAAGTCTGGGGTATCGAACGAACCACGTTTCTGATTGGGCCGGACCAGAAGCTCATTCATATCTTTCCGAAAGTGACTCCGGAAGGGCACGCGGAAGAGGTCCTGGAGCTCGTGAAGGAATGGAAAAAAGCGCACAAATAAAGCCAGCAAAAGCCAAAGACAAGCTTCCGGGGCGGCTGCTTTCACGCGAATTCTTCGAAGATCCGCCTGAAAAGGTCGCCCCGAGGCTGCTGGGCAAGCTGCTCGTGGCGCGGAACGCGGACGGCGAAGTGATGGCCGGCCGGATCGTGGAGGTCGAGGCCTACCTTGGGCCGCATAACGACCCGCCGGATCCGGCGGCGCACACGCATCGCGGGCCGACACCGCGGAACAGGGTGCTGTTTGGGCCTCCGGGATATGCGTATCTGTATTCGATCTACGGGAGGTATTTTTGCGCGAACGTCAGCTGCGAGCGCGAGGGATTAGGGGCAGGCATTTTGCTGAGGGCGCTGGAGCCGGTTCACGGGATCGCTCAGATGGCGCGGAACCGCGGACTGGATGAGGATGCGCCGGCGCGGATGATTGCGTCCGGGCCAAGCCGGCTTTGCCTTGCGTTGGAGCTGACGCGGCCGCTGCATAACGGGCTGGACGTGACCAGCGGTTCGTCACCGCTGCAGGTGAGGGACGATGGGTTTCCGGAGCCTGAGGTGGTGATCACGCCGCGAATCGGGATCAGGCATGCAGTGGACTGGCCGCTGCGGTTTGCGTTGCGAGGACACGCCTGTGTTTCAGGGCCGAAACATCTGTCGGCGGCGTCAACCATTCGCAAGGGTCGCTCGTCAGTAGAATAGATGTCATCCTAAACCGCGAGGAACTTTGCACTTGAAGCTTTCTTCCCCGTCCCTTTCTGCTTTTCTTACGGCCTTGGTTTCCACACTCTTTGCCGTCGCCACGTTTGCACAGACTCCGGCAGCTCAGCAGCCGCCCGCCGGCGAAGCTCCGCATCACCATGAAGAGCCAGCACCGACCAACCTGAAAGTTCTGCCCAAGACGATGACCGGGGAGCAGGTGCACGACCTGATGCACAAGTGGGAGGCGTCACTGGGCGCCGAGTGCAGCACGTGCCACACAGCCGATCCCAAGAACATTGGCCCGAATGGGAAACCGCGGCTGAACTTTGCCGATGATTCGAAGCCGGAGAAGAATACGGCGCGGCTGATGTACCAGATGGTCGAGCAGATCAACACGAACTACGTCGGCAAGATCGAGAATTCGGGTGTGCCGGTGAGTTGCGGTACCTGCCATCGCGGCCACCTTGATCCGCCAATCTTCTCGCCGCCGCCGAAGGGCGACCACGATCATGACCACGGCGACCATGATCACCCGGCTCCGCCGGCGGGTGCGGAGAAGCCGCCCTCTTCAAACTGAAGCTCGGACAGTGGTCAGTCGACCGTGGACAGCAGTGCTTTACCTCGTCGCGGCGATCTCGGATTTTTGGGTTCCACAAATCCGTATGAACATATATGATGTTGCGGTCCGCGCAAAGCAAAATTTGCCCCTCTGGAGGCAACGGGATCTTTCTATTTCTTGGGGGAGGGTAGAAGGATTCCGGTGCGCGGATGTTGATTGGACGTAAGCCTAAGGAATTCGTTTACGATGCCCTGTCTGGTATCGCATTCCAGCCCAATTGGTTAGGTAAGTAAATTATTGCCGGGTGGGACGTGGGCAGCGTGCATGCAAAATTCCTCGATACCTGCCGACTTCCCCGCTATCGATTCGGGATATCTTTGGAGGAACCGGGCGATTGGCGGTGTGAAATGCAAAGCGACCGTGTCCTCGCACCTTGGCAAAGTCTGGCGGGAAAAGCGCTTCTTACTTTTGCGGTCCTCTCTTGGATGCCTGCGGCATTGCCCTTGAAGGCGCAATCCTGCGGCTCTACAGGACTGGCAGTTCAGGTACTCGGCTCCGGCGGCCCGGAGTTGCAAGACAAGCGTGCATCCACCAGCTATCTCATATGGGATCACGGCAGCGCACGGGTCCTCGTGGATGCGGGCGGAGGCAGCGCGCTTCGCTTTGGGGAGAGTGGAGCGCAGATGTCCCAAGTGGATGTCGTCTTGTTCAGCCACTTCCACATTGATCACAGCGGGGATTTTCCCTCCCTTGTATTTTCTTCATGGTTTGAAGACCGCAAGCGCCCGCTGCCGGTGTACGGTCCGGCGGGAAACGACTTCATGCCTTCCACGACCGAGTTTGTGCACGATCTTTTCAGTGAGCCGCGCGGGGCCTGGCGCTACCTGAGCGATCTGGTGGAGCCCGGTAAGCAAGGAAGCTACACACTTGAACCGCATGACGTTGATACAGGCTCCAAGCCGGCACTCGTGTTTCGCAACTCCGATATGGCCGTGTATGCAGTGCGCGTGATTCATGGCGGGTTTCCGGCACTGGCGTGGCGAGTGGAAATGGAAGGCAAGCGCATCGTTTTTAGCGGCGATACGAACGGCGAAGGCGACGGGCTGACGCAACTCGCGTCAGGCGCAGATTTGTTTGTTGCTCACAACGCCGTGCCGGAGGGCGCTACCGGAGTGGAAAGGCGCCTCCATATGCCGCCATCCGTAATAGGGATGACCGCTGCGAATGCGCATGTAAAGCAGTTGATACTTTCGCATCGTATGCTGCGGACTTTGGGACGGGAGAAGGAGACGCAAGCGGAGATAAAGCACTACTTTTCCGGTCCCGTCGCATTCGCTGACGACCTCGAATGCTTTCCGGTCAAATGAGCTGGTTGACGAAGCATGAGAGTTCTATCCAGGCTCCGTTCCCGCGGAGCTCTCGCTGATGATGAGGAATCCTTGCCGTCAGGGGCAATGTCCCAACTCATCGGGCCGGTGTCGAAAAGAGCGTGGGGAGTGCCGGATTGGAAAGGCGGATTGATCGTTGGCTTTGGATTATTCAAAGTAAAAGCTGTCTCCCCTTGACATTCGACAAGAGGAAAGGCGATGCTGTTGTCGAACGTCGAGGGAAGGGTGGCAGAGGAAGATGGCGCCGTCTACGGATTTGTTGCAGGGAACGCTGGACATGCTGATTTTGAAGACGCTGGCACCTGGGCAGGAGCACGGGTGGGCGATTGCGCAGAGGATTCAGGAGATGTCGAACAATGTTTTGCAGATCGGCCAGGGATCGTTGTATCCAGCGCTGCACCGGCTGGAATATCGCGGCTGGATTCGGGCGACGTGGGGCGCATCGGAAAACAATCGGCGTGCGCGCTTTTATGCGCTGACTGCGGCCGGGCGGCGACAGCTGGATGCAGAACTCGAGAACTGGGACCGGCTGACGGGCGCAGTGAACCTGGTGCTGCAGGGCATATAGCTCGCATTGACTGGCGGGAGAATTATGTTGCGTGAATGGTGGTCGCGGATTCGCTTTTTTGTTGTGGGCAAGAAACGCGCGGACGTAGATGACGAACTTGCGTTTCATATGGAGCGCGAGGTGGAAGCGAACATGGCGGCGGGGATGCCGGCGGCGGAAGCGAGGCGGCGCGCGGCGATTGCCTTTGGAAGCAGGGAGCGTGCGCGTGAAGAGTGCCGCGAGGAGCGACCTTCTTTCTTTTTGGAGTCGCTGGGACGCGATCTGCGGTTTGGGCTGCGGGGATTGTGGCGGAATCCGGGCTTTACAGCGATGGCAGTGCTGACGCTGGGGCTGGCGATTGGGGTGAACGCGACCATCTTCAGCCTTTTCGACCAGGCGCTGATGCAGGCGCTGCCTGTGCGCAGCCCGAACGAACTCGTGGTGCTGAACTTTACCGGGTCGCGTTCCGGTCATTTGCATTCGGAGGGCGGAAATACACCCGGGCACCAGCACGAATTCTCGTATCCGATGTACAAGGATCTGCGCGATCGCAATGCAGTGCTGAGCGGGTTGATTGCCGAGGCCGCCGATACGGTGGGCGTGACATGGAACAACCATGCAGAGCCGGTTCCGGCTGAGTTGGTGAGCGGAAATTATTTTGAGACGCTGGGTGTGACGCCCGCAGTGGGGCGGCTTTTCGGTGCGGGCGATGAGACGACTCCTGGGGCGAATCCGGTGGCGGTGCTGAGCTTTGAGTACTGGAAGTCGCACCTGGCGGAGGCACCAGTTGTCGGCAAGACGATGCTGGTGAATGGAACTCCTTTCACGATTACAGGAGTGGCAGCGCCCGGATTTCGCAGCATGGTGTGGGGACACACGCCGGCTGTCTACGTGCCGCTCTCGATGGAGCAGGTGCTGTCGCCGGAGTGGAAGTATCTTGCCGATCACAAGTCCTACTGGATCGCCGTCGCTGGGCGTCTGAAGCCGGGAGTGACCCGTGCAGAGGCAGAGGCTTCACTCAATCCCCTCTTTCGTGCGCTGCGCACCGAGGAGTTCAAGCAGTTAACCGATCAGTCAGCGAAAGCGCGGCAGGACTTCGTCGGGGCGACATATTTGCACGTTGACGCGGGAGCAAAGGGCTTCAGTCCGATGCGGGGCGATATGCAAGCACCGCTCACCATCATTTTCGGGATGGTGCTGCTGGTAATGGGTATGGCCGTGGTGAATGTCGCTAGCCTTCTGCTGGTGCGGGCAGCGGCGCGCGCGCAGGAGATATCGGTTCGTTATGCACTGGGCGCCACGAGCAGACAGATTCTGCGCCAACTGCTGGCCGAGGGAATGATTCTGGGTTTGGCGGGTGCGGCACTGGGACTGGCGCTTGCACCAGAAGCTCTGCGGTTACTGATCCATCGGTTGTCATCAAATATGCCGGATAGCTTGCCTTTTGCGGCTGTGCTCAACTGGCACGTGCTGGGCTGGTCACTCGTGGTGACGATAGTGGCGAGCTTACTGTTCAGTCTTGCACCAGCGTTGCAGTTTCGGAATCCGCGACTCGCGGAGGTGATGCAGCAACGGACGGGAACGAGCGGCGGCGGGTCGCTGAAGTTTCGGCGGTCGTGTGTAGCGCTGCAGATTGGATTCAGCCTGTTGCTGATTGTTGCGGCGGGAATGTTCGTGAGGACCATTCGCAATCTTCGGAATGTGGAGACGGGATTCGCGACTGATCATTTGCTTGCTTTCAATCTGAATCCGACGCTGGCAGGTTATCCGGGAAACCAGGTTGCTCCGGTTGAGCAACGGGTGCTGGACGCGATTGCTGCACTGCCGGGAGTGCGGGGTGCGGGAGCAACAAACGACGCAGATCTGGCGGGGGACAATGTCACGGGAGACATGATTCCTGTGGGGTATGCCAAACCCGATGAGGAATTCGATGTAGAGCTGCCCTGGGTGAGCAATGGCTATCTGCAAACGCTGGGAGTTCCGCTGGTGGTGGGACGGGTTTTCAACGCGAGCGATACGGCGACTTCGCAACGAGTGGCGGTGGTGAACGAGAGCTTTGCGAAGCACTACTTTGGCGGAGCACAGCAGGCGCTGGGACGAATGGTGGCGCGGACAAACAAGCCGGGAACAGACGCTTCGATTGTGGGAGTAGTGCGCGATGTGAAGCACTCAAGCGTGCGTGATCCCGCGTTTGCCACCTGCTACACGCTTTTTTCGCAGGCGACCCGGCAGGCAGGGCTCACGTTCTATGTGCGCACGTGGCAACCGCCCGACGCCGCAACGACAAGCATACGCGCAGCGATAGCGGATATCGATCCCAAACTGATCGTGGAAAATCTTCGCACCATGGAAGAAACGATTGATGGAAATCTGGTGGCAGAGCGAGCGATTGCGATGCTGGCCTCAGTGTTTGGCCTGCTGGCAACGCTACTGGCGGGGATCGGGCTGTATGGAATCCTTGCGTATTCGACGGCGCAGCGGACACGGGAGATTGGGATACGCATGGCGCTGGGCGCGCGTCGCACGACTGTGGTGGCACTGATTCTGCGCGAGGTGCTTCTGCTGGCGGGAGGGGCGATGGCCGTAACGATTCCGCTGGCGATGTTGGCAACACGGATGGTGCGGAGCCAGCTTTTCGGCGTGTCGGTTGCAGACCCGGCGGTGTATGGAGCGGGGATCCTGATTATTTGCGTGGTGGCGGCGCTGGCGGGATTTATCCCGGCGAGGCGCGCGGCGACTGTTGACCCGGCGCGGGCACTTCGGACAGAGTAAGTGTGGTTCGCGGGTTCGACGATGCTCAAGTCGGATTGGGTTTCTGAGGACTCTTGCTGAGGACGGCGAGCATTGCTGAGTCGTTCCGAACGTTGTCAGATTGAAGCCAGTCGGGCTCGACGGTTGCGCCGGCAGTGACGAGGAGCGAGGCTACTTCGCGCTGTCTTCCCTGATTCCCATTCGGAGAGTTGTAGCAGCCGTGGATGGCCCAGCCGAGCGGAGGCGAAGAGTAATTCGCGTCTTTGAGATCGATGTCGGAGTTTGGGATGAGGCTCTTCGCCAGCCTTTCTTCGCCAAGCAGCGCGGCCCAATGGAGTGCGGTTTCGCCAAAAATTCCGCGAAGTTTGGGATTTGCGCCGGCGTCGACGAGACGAATGCCGACGTCTTCCGCAGCGAGACTCGCGGCGCCAATGAGGGGCGTGTCGCCTTTGCCGTCCTTTTGAAAATCGAGGTTCGCGCCGGCTTGAATGAGGGCTTCGATCAGGGGGAGTGCGGCCTCGCGTTTCAGGGTGCGTTGGAAGAGCATGTCGGATACGTAGTGGAGCGGATGAGTCACTATCGTGTCGTTCTCGCCCCAGCAGATGAGTGCGTCGGCACGCGATGCATCTTCAGCGAGCAGCGTGGTAAGAGCCACGGCATCGCCATTGCTTATTGCAGTTTTTACGTCCATAGCTTTCACATCCAGAACAGAGGTTGATGTTGTTCTTCCGGCGTCGCGAAACTACTTGCGGTTGTAGTCGCCGGATTTGCCGCCAGATTTTTGTTCGAGCTGAATGTTGCGGATGACGATGGATTTGTCGAGGGCCTTGGTCATGTCGTAGACGGTGAGGGCGGCGATGGAAGCGGCAGTGAGGACTTCCATCTCTACGCCGGTTTGTCCGGTAGTGGTGGCGGTAGCGCGGATTCGAACTCCGCCAGCGACGATCTCGGCTTCAACTGCGATGTGTGTGAGCGGGAGCGGGTGGCACATGGGGATGAGTTCCGATGTGCGCTTGGCGGCCTGGATTCCGGCGAAACGGGCGACTTCGAGCGGATTGCCTTTGGGGTTTGCAGGGAGCGCGGCGAGGACGGCAGCGGAGAGCTCGATGAAAGCGGAGGCACAGGCGGTACGCTTCGTCGATTGCTTGGCGCTGACGTCGACCATGCCGGCCTGGCCGGCGGCGTCGTAGTGGGAAAGGCTCGGCTTGGATGGCTTGGACATTCTGGATTCTTAATGTAGCAGGATGTGGACGGTGGTTCCGGCTTCGAGGAAGCCTGCGTCTTCAGGGATGACGACGAAGCAGTTGGAATGTGCGAAGGCGGTTAGGTCTCCGGAACCGTGCCAGGGGACGAGGGCGACTTGCGGGAGTCGCGCGATGGACGGATTGAATTCGCAATAGGCCGGGAGGAAGCGGGTGAGTCCCGGCTTGGTTTTGCGGTCGGTGTCGCGGGCGAGTTGGGCGAGGACGAAGCGGGGGCGTGTTTCACTGCTGCCGGCGAGGGCGGCGAGGATGGGCGCGGCGAACAGGTAGAAGGTGGCGGCTGAGGAGATGGGATTGCCGGGCAGGCCGAAGAAGACCTGCGCGGTCGGCGATCCCCCGCTTCGCGGGATTTGTCCGAAGACTAGTGGCTTGCCGGGCTGGATGCGGACGCCGGTGAAGTGGAAGGTTGCGCAGGAGGCGGGCCAGGGCGGGTTCGACGAGATCGAATTTGCCTGCGGAGACTCCGCCAGAGATTAGGAGCATGTCGGCTTGCATCGCTTGTGCGAGTGCGGCGTCGAGGGCTTCGGCAGTATCGGCGGCGGTGGGGAGAATGATTGGCTCGGCGCCGGCGTTGGCTACGAGTGCGGCGAGCATGGGGGCGTTGGAATTGCGGATTTTGCCGGGTCCGGGTTTGGCGCGGACGGGAACGAGTTCGTCGCCGGTGGTGAGGATGGCGACGCGGGGACGAACGTAGACGTCGAGGTGGGTGTACCCGCAGGATGCGGCGAGGGCGATCTGGGCGGCGGCGAGCCGGATTCCAGCGGGGAGCTGTTCATCACCGCGGCGGCCTTGTGCGCCTTTGGCGACCACGTTTTCGCCTGGCTTGATTTTGCGGGGGCCGATAAGGCGGATTGAGTTGTTGGACCTTTCTACGTGTTCGAGCATGATGACGCAGTCGGCGCCGGAGGGGACGGGGGCGCCGGTCATGATCTCCCATGCTTTGCCTGGAGGCAGCGGGCCGGCGGGAGCCTGGCCGGCGTGGGTGGATCCGGCGATGGAGAGTGGCTTGTACGCGGAGGCCTGAGCGGCGCGGCAGGCGTAGCCATCGCGGGTGGAGCGCGCGAAGGGGGGCTGGTCGTCGTCGGCCGCGATGGGTGCGGCGAGGACGCGGCCGGCGGTATTGGCGAGAGGGATGCGCTCGGTGCTGGGACTTGTCTGCTTTGCGAGTTTGCGGGCGTGAGCGGCTACGAGGGAGGCGGCTTGTTCGTAGCTTGGAAGGTCGGAACTCATGGAGGGAATTGTAGTGGTTGTGGGAACATGTCGAGGGATCGTGCTTTCCCACTCATGACGCGATGAAACTGCGTCATGAATGGGGCACCCCGGCCGGTGGTGATGTAAGCGAGTTACGAATGAGGTTCGTGCTTTCCCAGGTCTCAAGAACGAGACCTGGGGCACCCATGGGGATTGCTAATGCTGAGCGAGCAATTGAAGGAAAACTCAGTGCTTTACTACGCTCAGGGTGATGGTGGATGGGTATTGGGTGGAGTGGTGAACCTGGTTGTGGGCTACCACTGGCTTGACTTCGTCGTAGTTGTTGCCCCCGGTGTTGAGGTTGCGATCGTATCGGGGGAAGTTGCTGCTGCTTATCTCGATGCGCAGTTGTTCGCCGGGAGCGAAGTAAGTGCTGGTCTGCGAAGGCTGGAAGGCGACTTTGTAGACCTTATCTTTTTCCATCCACACGGGCGGCTTGTCGTAGCCTTCGCGATAACGGACGCGCTGGATATTTTCGTCGATGTTGTATGCGGTGCCGTCGGGGAGCACCTCGATGAGCTTGAACGTGAAGTCAGTGTCTTTGGCGTCGCTGGAAACGTAGAGCGTGAGTTCGACGGGGCCGGTGACTTCCATGCCTTCCGCGAGGGGGCCGGTGGAGTAGACGAGGACGTCGTCGCGCGCTTCGAGAGGACGCTGATCGACCGCGCCGGGTTTGAAGTCAGCACCCATGCAGCAGAATCCGCCGCCGCGTGTTGGAACAGGATTCAATGGATCGTAGAGGAATTTGTCGGCTGCATCTTTGGGCGGTGCTGCGGAGACGAGTGCGCCGTCGCCTGCGAGTGAGTTGGCGTGGCCAGTCGAGGAGAGATAGAAGGTGACGGACTTGGCTTCTTTGGGAGGCCAAGTGTCAGACGATTGCCACTTGTTGAGGCCCATGGTGTAGTAGCGGACCTTGGGAGTTTTCGCGAGGAGGCCGTTGTCTTCGCCTTTGAGGAAGTGATCGAACCAGCCGAAGGTGAGGGCGTCGTAGTCGAGTCGTGCGTCGCCGAGATCTCGCTCGCCAACGATGGTGTGTTCCTGGGCGCGCTTGTAACTGCAGTGCGGAACGGGCGCGATGATGGCGTACTGCTCGTTGGCGACTTCGGGGGTGGCGGTGCTGCGGACGAAGTTGTAGGCGGCGAGGTTGGGAGCGACGCTGACGTCGTACCAGGTCATCATCCAGAGGCCGGGGACGTTGATGTGCATCGAATCATTCCACAATCCGCCCTTGTACCAGGATGGATCGTTGGGCGTGCGTTCAATCATGCCGGGCTGGCCTGAGGGAGTTTTATCGGCGTAGATTCCTTTGGGTGCGCCAAGTGCGGCAAGGATATCTTTTTCCGGGAGGTGCGCGAGTGCCTTGGCCCAGCTGACGGTGGGCGGATGCGCGTCGAGGTCCCACCATTTTGCGGCTTCGACGAGGGCCTGCTGCGATGTGCCGGGAGCAAAGTTGGGCTTGGCTTCGTTGGTTTGAAGACCAGCATCGTAGAGCCAGGTGGTGAAGAGCATCTGCACGGCTCCGCCGCGGAACCAGTTGCCCTGCTCGTAGTAAGGGCCGACGCGGCCGACGCCGGCGCCGAAGCTTTCAGGGATGAAGGTGGCGAGGGCCTTGTTGCCGCGCGAAGCTACGCTTAGCTGCCACTCCGCCGTGGAAGAGCAGCCGATGAGGCCAACTTTTCCGGTGGACCACGGGAGCGCAGTCATCCAATCGAATTCGTCATCGGCGTCGGTGAGAGGGACGCCGAGGATGTCGTAGTCCCCTTCGGAAAAATAGCGGCCGCGCTCATTCATTTCGACGAAGGCATAGCCGTGCTTGACGGCATCGAGTGCGGCGGTCATATCGCGCGGTGCGCCGAGGGCGATATCCCAGTAATTGAAGTTGTAGGGAGTACGCGAGAAGATGACGGGGTATTTCTTCGTCTCGTCTTTGGGGCGATAGATGTCAGCCTGCATGCGCTTGCCATCGCGCATGGGGACCATGACTTTGCGCTCAATGATGGCTACAGATTCAAGTTCCTGTTCGATGGCGTTGCGTCGGGCGATGGTGGCCGCGTCGCCAGTGCGGGCTTGCGATTGCGCAAACGTGGAACATAGAAGACAAACGAGAGTGATGGCCGCCAGCTTGAACCTGGAATGCATTGTGACCTCTAGGGTGAATTGGGAAGAGTGGTGCCCTTGAAGAAAGGATAATGCAGGAGGGGGCTTATTTCGTCGGGTGGGGTTCGTGCCTTCCCACTCATGCGCGATGAGACTGCGCATG
This sequence comes from uncultured Acidobacteriaceae bacterium, assembly GCA_963769345.1. GTDB lineage: Bacteria > Acidobacteriota > Terriglobia > Terriglobales > Acidobacteriaceae > Telmatobacter. Next base: position 1,113,791 of record CAVYLL010000008.1, on the reverse strand, counting down.
AATGGGGCACCCCGGCTTGAAGTTGTGGCTTCCCAGGTCTCGAAAGCGAGACCTGGGGCACCCAAGGTCGAGGTGACCCGAGCGAAAATGCAAAGGGCGCGCCCGGAAATCGGGAGCGCCCTTGTTGAGCAGAAGTTCGAACGAACTACTTCTTGGTGGCCTTGTAGCTGGAGTTGATCTTCTGGCCGGCGGAGTCGAGGATGCCTTTGACGTCTGCGGAGTACGGACCGGAGGGATCGAGCTCGAGATACTTCTGGTAGGCTTCGCCGCAGCCCTCAGGCAGGACAATGCGTTGAGTCTTGGGATCGACGGTCGCCTTGCTGATGAGGGCCTGCCCCTTCAGGTAGTAAGGCAGCGCGTCGTTGGGACTGGCGGCAATCGCTTTATCCGCAGCCGCAACCTGAGCGTCATTGTTGCCAACCTGCGAGTAGATGACCGCTTCATTTTTGTAGTAGAAGGCGGCCTTGGTGGGGTCAGCTTTCGCGGCGGCATCATAGGCCGCTGTGGCTTCGGCCACCTTGCCATTACGGGCGTAGATTTCGCCGAGGCCGGAGCTGGCCAGGCCCTGGATTTCGGGGCGCGGCTTCTTCGAAGCGGCATCCGCGTCGAGGGCCTTCTTGAATGCCGCTTCGGCCTCGTCGTATTTCTTGAGCCCCAATTGACCCTGGCCGAGATAGGCCCATAGCACGGACTCGGTGGGACGAGCCTGGGTGTCTTTATCCATCAGGGTCACGACATCGGTGTACTTGGCATTCTTGATTTCATTCTCTTTGGCGGTGATATCGGCTTTCGAAGCGGAGGCTCCGAGTTGCTGAACGGCCGTGGCGTGAGCGGTGTCGGCATCCTTGATATTGGCCATGACGGTCTTGAGGTCCGCATTCAGGGTCTTGATGACGGCGTTGGCCTTCATTGCCTCAGCATTGTGTGTCTTCATCTCCGCGAGTTGCTTGCGGGTCTCTTCGGGGAGCGTGTCGATGTATTCCTTGCGCGACATGTCGTCATCGGCAACGGTGTCCTGTCCGACCACGATCTTGATGTTCTCGAACTTGTCGGCTTGCTTGTCCTTTTCCATGCCGGGGGTGCGGTAGATCATGGTGTAGGTGCCCGGAGGCGCGGAGCCGGTGAAGTCGCCGTTGGCATCCACGGTGAAGGTAGCAACTTCTTTGGTTCCGCTGTTGAGGCTCACGGTACCGCCGGATTGGGACGCGCCGACGGGATTGGTCACATGGCCGTGTATCTTGCCTGTTGCCCCGACATTGGCGGGCGCGGTGGTTTGCGCGGGAGTCTGGGCGAGCGCGAAGGGCAGTGCGGCGAGCGCCAGCAATCCGAGCAATCCGGTCCTGAGCGAAATCGTACGTTTCATGTTCTTCTCCTTGGGAGCTTGGGCGAGCCAAGCAGCCCGCATGCTCGATCGAAAAATTTTCCGAATCTCTCAAACATCAACAAATCTAAAACTCACTCAACGGGTTAGATGCGTTCCTGGCGATTGGCCGCAGTGCATCAGCAACTTCGATGCAGCGAGAATCGACGGGCACATCGATAACCAGAAAAATGCTACCGCAAGCAGTTGCCGCGGCAAGCTGTTGCTGCGGCAAGCCGTTGCAACGGCGAAGAGCGTTCTTGTCGGGCACGACTCAAGGTAAATCGAACGGATACTGGAGCACAAGGCCGGAAGATGACTCAGTCTCGTATACCGGCCCGATTGCCTGTCGACTCGCTGCCCGCTTCACGAATGGTAGTTGGAGCCGGTCGGCAACTCTTGTGGCCTGCATCACACCCTACAATATCGAAATGGCGACCACGATTCGACCGGCAGCGGCGGAAGATGTGCCGCAGATTCTTGAGTTTATTCGCGGGTTGGCCAAATACGAGCGCGAGCCGGACGCGGTAACGGCAACCGAGGCAGATTTGCTGCGCGACGGGTTTGGGCCTAACCCCTACTACTGGTGCCTGATGGCGGAGCACGACGGCCAGCCGGCGGGGTTTGCCTTCTATTTCTTCAGCTATTCGACCTGGCTGGGCCGGCCGGGGCTGTATCTCGAGGACCTGTTCGTATACCCGGATTTTCGTGGCCTGGGAATTGGCAAGGCGCTGCTGAAACGGGTGGCGGCGATTGCGGTGGAGAAGGATTGCCCTCGGCTGGGCTGGGAAGTCCTGGATTGGAATACGCCGGCAATCGAGTTTTATAGCGCCATGGGGGCAGAGTTTCTGGATACGTGGCGGAATGTGCGCGTGACCGGAGAGGCGCTGAAGCGGCTTGCCGGCGTGGAGGAACCAGCGCGGTGAAAATTCGCGTGATTGGCGGAGGACTGGCGGGGCCGGAGGCGGCACTGACTGCGGCACGTCTGGGCTGCGAGGCGGATCTCTACGAGATGCGCGCGATGGTGGACGGGAAGCCGCGCCTGACGCCGGCACACCAGACGATTGAGTTTGGCGAGTTGGTGTGCTCGAACTCGCTGAAGAGCGAGTCGCCGAATACGGCTCCGTGGCTGCTGAAGCAGGAGATGCGGCGGGCGGGATCGGCGCTGTTGCGGATTGCGGATGAGACGGCGGTGCCGGCGGGACACGCGCTGGCGGTGGATCGGGTGGAGTTTTCGCGAAGGATTGCGGAGGCGATTGAAAACGAGCCGGCGATCAAGGTGATTCGCGAGGAGGTTACAAATCTCGAACCCGGTGAATATGCGGCGACGATTGTGGCTACGGGTCCGTTGACTTCGGGAGCGCTGAGTGAGGAGATTCAGCGGATCACGGGATCGGGGCACCTGGCGTTTTACGATTCGATTTCGCCGATTGTGGATGCGGAATCGATTGACATGAAGCGGGTGTACTTTGCGGCGCGCTACGACAAGGGCACGGCGGACTACATCAACTGCCCGATGAATCGCGAGGAGTATGACCGCTTTCTGGATGCGCTGCTGGCGGCTGAGGCGGCGGAGAGCAAGGAGTGGGAGAAGTTCAGATTACTTCGAAGGCTGTTTGCCGATTGAAGTGCTGGCGACGCGGGGGCGCGACACGCTGCGCTTCGGGCCGATGAAGCCGAAGGGCTTGAATGATCCGCGGACGGGCAAGATGCCGTGGGCCGTGGTGCAGCTGCGCAAGGAGAATGTGCGCGCGGACAGCTACAACCTTGTGGGCTTTCAGAATCATCTGAAGTGGGGCGAACAGGCGCGGGTGCTGCGGCTGATTCCAGGGCTGGAGAATGCAAAATTTCTGCGGTACGGGCAGATTCATCGCAACACTTATATCTGTGCGCCTGTTTTGCTGGACGAATTTCTGCGACTGAAGAGTGAGCCGCGGATCTCGTTTGCGGGTCAGATTTCAGGCGTGGAAGGGTACACGGAATCGATTGCGACGGGGATGCTGGCGGGGATTTATGCGGCGTCGCTGGCGAGGGGTGAAGAGCCGACGGCGGTGCCGCGCGGGACGGCGCTGGGATCGCTGGTGCATTACATTACGCATGCGGATGCGAAGGATTTTCAACCGGCGAATATCACGTTTGACTTGCTGGAGCCGCTGGAAGAGGAAGTGCGGAGGAAGGTGCGGGACAAGAAGGAGCGGCATCGGATGGTGTGCGAGCGGGCGTTGGAGAAGTTTGAGGGTTGGTGGGGTGGGGTGCGGGTTGGTGCTTCGGCGGTGTCGGGGTGACGAAGCTGGCGAAGTAGTAGTTTCCGCATAGGCCACCACGGGCATTAATCGAAAGTTAGGATCACGATTCAACCATTGTCCGGACAAGTCGTAGTCACACGGACCGTCGATGCAGCAGCGCGAGCATTGCGACAATTGCGCATTACATGGCGCCATTCAGGACAGGCATTATGGATGGTTTTGCGGCACGAATGAAGTCGTGTCCTTTCAAAGAAGTGCTCGCCGTTGTGGATCGCAGCAATCGGGAAGCAGAGATGACGGGTCGTCGCGGCCCTCCGGGGCGCGGGCCGAAATGGGGGAACTGGTTCCCCGGGTTTCACCCGGGGCTATTCTCGAATCGTCCCTCCGGGACGAAGAGCGTCCAGCGAGCGGATGACCGCGGATGCGGAAGCAAGATTTTTTGGGCCCGAAGGTTCGAGAAGGACAAACGCAGATGTTTCGGCTCCGCTCAACATGACAAGCAGGTTCTTGCGTTCCTGGTGAATGAGCGTCAACCTGAAGACATCCCTCAGGGGCTGAAGAGGCTGCGGAAAAACGCGTTACCGTCAGCTTCATGAAAAAGCATCCCTGCGCGGCTAAAGCCGAATTTGATTTGATTGGTTTTATCGGCACGCGACCCAGAGGGTACCCCGAGTCGTGCCCTTGCAAAACGGCGTCTCCGATTGAGTTTTTCCGCAGCCTGTGAAGCCCGAGACGATTTATGGATGGCTTTGTGGCACGACTGAAGTCGTGCCCTTTCAAAGAACCGCGATGGAACCATAGAAGTGGGATTTGCGTAGTTGGCGTGGTAGGCTGGGTTCCCTGGAAAGGTCACGCGTATGCACGCCATGTCTGCCGCAGATGCTATCTCTCCCGCGGTTCTACGGACCAAGGATTTTCTGTTCAAGCCGTTTAGCTGGGGCACGTTTCTGAAGCTTGGTCTGGTGGCCTTGATTACGGAGGGGCTGGGGAGCAATTTCCGCTCATCGACGCCGTCATCGCACGGCGGCGGTGGTTCGTCGTCGGGCCAGGGGCCGATGATTCACTCGCTGAGCGACATCCAACCGTTGTGGATTGCCGAGGGCGTAGCGGCCATTCTGCTGGCCTTCGTGATTATGGCGGTGATTTTCTACCTAATCACGCGGTTGCGGTTCGCTTTCTTCCATTGCCTGGTGCACAACACCAAGTTGATCAGGCCGGGATGGGAGCTTTATAAAGAGCAGGCTTCTCGCTTCTTCTGGCTGAACATTGGGGTGGCAGTGTGTTTCCTGCTGCTGGTGGGGCTGATTGCGATTCCGTTTGCGGCGGGGTTCTGGCGCGTGTTTCATGACATGCAGCCGGGTGGGCATCCGAATATCGCGATGCTGCTGGGCCTGATCCTTCCGTTGCTGCCGATTATTTTTTGCCTGGTCGTACTGGGAGTCGCGCTGGACATTATTTTGCGCGACTGGATGCTGCCGCACATGGCACTGGAGGACGCTTCGGCGGGTGAGGCGTGGAGTTCAGTGTGGGCGCGGATCAGCGCAGAGAAGGGGCAGTTTTTTGTGTATGCGATTTTGCGCCTGATACTGCCGATCGTTGCGTCGATCGCCATCTTCATGATCCTGCTGATTCCGGGCCTTGTGCTGGCGGCGGCGGTGGCGGGAGTAGAGCTTGGCATTCATTCGGCTTTCGCAAATTCGACGGGCTCCGCAGTGGCGGCAGGCGTAATGCTGCAGGTGTTCTTTGGACTTGTGGCGCTTGGTTTTGCGGTGCTGGCGAGCATTTGCCTGGGCGGACCGCTGAGCACGGGAACACGCGAGTACGCGATTCTTTTCTACGCGGGGCGCTACAAGGTGCTGGGCGATTTGCTGTATCCGCCGGCGCTGCAACAGGGGTCGATGCCTGAGGGTTTGCCGGCGGTGTGACGTCGCAGCGATCTTGTTTGCGGAAATGATGCCGGAAGCGCACGGGTCGCGGGATCAGGCGCGGGTGTGGTGGTCAGCCCATGCCTGCTGCAACATGGCGGCTGCTTTTGTGACCGGCATCGGGATCTTCTTTTGCTCGTTCCGGTAGACGGCCCATGCGGCGACGAGCGCCGAAATACCCACCACATATAAGGACAGACGAAACATCTGCAGATTCCTCCGTGATTTCGGGTTCGATGCGGGGCTTGCGGAGAGAGATGCAGATGAGTGCCGGCTGAAGAGCGAACATTTCTGAGGTTCGCGGTGTCAAAGAAGAGAGTGCTGACGCGCCAGGTTGCGGCTATGCACAACGGGGGCCACGCGAAATATCGTACGTGCGTGAGTGGTAGCCTGAGACTGGGGAGTATCCGGGATGCGATGGTTGGCGATGGCAGTGGGTGTAGCAGCTCTGGCAGGTGCCGGAATGCGCATGGACGCGCAGCAAGCTGGCGCCGCAAAGTCCGCCCAGGCCAAGCCGACTCCGATGATGGTGACGACGGGGGCGCCGACTGCTCCCAAAGAGAAGCCTCTGCTGCCCGATGCTTTTGCCGGATGGGTTGCGACGGATAAGCCGAAGGCCGTGACCGATGCGGCGGAACTAGACAGCGCCAACGCGGCGGCGCTGAAGGAGTATGGCTCCGCCGGTGGAATGACGGCTGGTTACAACCGCGGCGACGAGACGCTGAGCGTGAAGGCCCTGAGATTCCAGGATGTGAGCGGAGCGTACGGTGCGTACTCGTTCTACCGCCAGAACGGATGGCCAAAGGCGGAGATCGGTGCGGGCGCAACGTCGGACAAGAATCGCGTACTGTTCTGGGTGGGCAACACGGTGGTGGATGCGACGTTCTCGCATGTGGGTCCGATGTCAGCGGCTGAGATGCGGGAGCTGGCAAAGGATTTGCCTTTACCGCAGGGAAACAGGGCGCTGCCGCCGCCGATACTGGCCACCTTGCCGCAAGACTCCCTGGATAAGCAGACGACACATTTTGCGCAAGGTCCCGCGGGTTATACGGGCGCGGGCGGCGTGTTGCCGCCGGATTTCGTGGGATTTGATCGCGACGCGGAGGCAGTGACGGCAAACTACTCGCTCAATTCGGGGCCGGCGACGCTGACGCTGATCGACTATCCAACACCGCAGATGGCGGAGGCGCAGGAGAAGTTGATTCGCGCGTACATCAAGGCAGGCAGCGGGGCGCAACCGGCGTTTCCGAAGCCGTTGCAAGATTCGGACCAGGCTTCTCTCGAAGTGAGCCGCAGCGGACCGATCGTGGCTTTGGTAAGCGGAGACGCGATTCCCGACGAAAGCCACAAGCTGCTGGCGGAAGTGCACTACTCTGCCGACCTGACGAAGATGTCGCAGGGAAAAGACAACGAGATAGTGAAGACCAGCCGGTTCCTGATGGGGCTTGCGATGCTGGTGATCATCGGTTGCAGCGCGGCTGTCTTGCTTGGCTTCTTTTTGGGTGGGGGCAGGGCGCTTTACCGGGTCGCGCGTGGCAAGCCGGTCTCTGCAATGTACGACGTGGAGTTCATCCGGCTGCATCTCGAGGACTGAAACCATTGGGTGAGAAGAATCACCGGAGCGCATCTGAACGGTTAACTTCGCATTCTGCCTGTGGAAAAACGGCCGTAAACCCTAGAAAACACCCCGAAAACGCGGCATAATACGTAGTTTAAAAGGCGAAACTCCGGCGAAGATCGGGCGGGTGCCGGAAAAATATACTTCATTGTAACTTGCTGTAAATAAAGCTATTTATATCGCTCCGGATTTATTCTTGACACTCTGGTCCCCGAAACCTACTATGCAGCCAGAAAGTTCTGATGGTTTTGCCTCCGTTGGAACTATTCTCCCTGAGGAAGGAGCTGCCCTGTTGCCGGGCGGCTCTTTCCGTTTTTGGAAGCTAAGTTGAGGGTCAGGGGGTAGTTGGGTCGGGGATGGGGTCGGACCAGGTGTAGCCGCAGGATTCGCAGAGCCAGTTGTTGGAGGGTTCGACGGATTCGAGGGTGGGGTCTTCGGCTTTGCATTTAGGACACCTGGGGATTTCGTAAGCGGGGGTGGATTCTTCTTCCTTAAGCTCGTTGATGATGTCTTGCGGAATGGGCTGCGCGATCACGGCGCGGGCTTCTTCAAGCTGATCTGCAGCAACGTTGATTTGAAGGTCGCCTACGCCCAACTCCAGCCAAGGCACAACGAATCGCGCGCCGGGACGTTGAATCCAGGAATCGATTCCGGCGCGACGTAGCATCTCGCTTCGCTGAGCTGCTTCATCGATTGAATCGCAGCGGCAAAGTCCGGTCTTCCAGGTGTATTCAACGGACCCAATTCCGGTCACGTCGTCAGGGTTCTGGTTGCTGTCTTCTTCGGAATCCCAGTGAACGTCTGCTGAGTCGTCGACTGCTTCCCTGGTCGTCGAAGGCGAGCTCAATGATTTCTCGGAAATTCCGCGCTTCTTCAACTCATCGCGAAGGACTTGCTGTGCGCTCTCGGTGAGGTCATTGATTTGCGCGGCGAACTCGCGGATTTCAATGTCGCCCATTTCGCTGTAGAGCATAGTGAGACGGCGCCATTCTTCCATTGGGTCTTGTTGCATGGGGAGCAGTATAGCGGGTGTCGCAGAGTGGATGGAGTGCGAGGAGTTCATACTATCCCAGGTCTCAAAGGCGAGACCTGGGGCACCCGGCACCCAGATTCGCTGCGACTGACGCGACGAGGGAAGCGAGAGAATCTGGTCTATCTCAAGTTGTTCCAGCCTATGTCGGCTAACATGGCGCGGCCTACGACGAGGGCGGTGACGATGAGGGCGGCGAGGACGCAGGTCCAGAAACCCATGCGGCTGAAGGGAATGAAGAGGACGCTTTGTTTGCCGGTGAGATTGATGCCCGCCTGGTCAGGCAAGAGAGCTTGAACAGCCACTGCTATCAAAAAACCTCCAGCCCAGACGAGGGCGATTCTGAAGGAGAGCAGAAGGGTTAGGTTCATCATCGAGTTGACAGGCTCCTCTCGCAATGGATGTTGAAGGGACGCGGCATGCATTGGTTTGGCTGCCTCTGGCGTCCAAGCTTTACCGAATACCGGCCCGACGATACAATCGAAAGAGACACGAACCGCGGCCCTGTCAGTGTGCCCGTTCGCATGCAACCCACAAACCTAGGTTTGAGGGGCTCCGCTTCATCGGCCGACGTAGCTCAGTTGGTAGAGCAGCTGATTCGTAATCAGCAGGTCATCGGTTCAAGTCCGATCGTCGGCTCCATCTGATTCCAAACGCAGCGATTCCTTCTACAAAATTAGACACCAGAGAAGATGGGTGCGGGCAATTGCTGCGTTTCGGGCGCGGATCGAAGCGGCTTGGGTCTCTCGAGGGTTTGTGGTTTCCCACTCATGACTGCGTCATGAATGGGGCACCCTGGTTTTGGCGGAACTGCGAAGACAAAAGACCGGCCTTTGGGGCCGGTCTTTGTGTTGGTGATTTGGAAGGGTTCAAACCTTGGGCACGATCAGAATGGTGATGGACTGCGCGGGAAACGTTGTGCTGAGTGTGCTGGTCGTGCTTCCGCTCGCAGGCGCACTGACGGTGATGTTGGGCTGGGCGACGATAGCGCTTAGGTTGGCGTTGCTGTAGAGAAATGCCTGGGCGGGTCCACTCGCCGTGAAGTTGGCAAGGTTGAGGGTGTTGGTCAAGTCGCCGTAAGTTTTGTTGATGACGACGAGGGTGAGCATGTTGTCTTTGGTGCGCAGAGCACCGTAGACGGAGAGCTTGCCCTGATCTGCGCTCGTCGAGGTGATGGCCTGATCGCCGAAGGTGGCGCCGGCTCCGTTGTAATTTCGGAAGACCTCGAAGGCGATGAGGCCGGGAATCTGCGTCGCGGGATCGGGTGGTCCCCAGAGGGTTCCGATGTCGAGGCCCTCGCGACCGAAGATGCCAAGGATATCTGCCTGCGCGAGGGCGCCGCTGATGTGTTCCTGTCCGCCCCAGTTGTATTCAGTGATGGCAAGCTTGGTACCGGGGTAGTCGCTGGCGACCCACTTCTTCATCATGGGAATGACTTGAGGAGCCTGAGCCGGCGGATAACAGTTGGAGGTGTAATTCGAATCTGTGAAGTAATTCGGCTGCGGGAATGGTTGGTTATGTTGGTTGGCGGCGGGGTTGTCGATCTCCGGATCGGTGTAGGTTGGATCCCAGAAGACGCGTGTCGAGTTTAGACGCTCCTGCTGCGTTTGCGTATCCCCGCCTGTGCTGAAGGCGAGATTGTCGGGAGCGAAGTAAGTGTGCAGGTCGAGGTAATCGAGAAGGCGGGTTCCGTTGGTCTTCTGATACGCGGCGAATTGCTGGAGATAGTACTCGATGAGCGGGACGCCGCCGTGAGCGTTGCGATCGATGGGATTCTGCCACGGTTGGTAACAGGGACCGGTTCCCCAGCCAGACTCGATGTCTTTCTTCGAATAGAAGTAGGCCCACCAGTAGTCCATCACGGGGCCGCTGACTTCAGCGGTGGGATCGGCGGCCTTGATGGCTGCTGCGTGGGCGATGCCGTTGTTGGTGACTTCGTCGTAGGTAAAGGGTGCGGGATGGACGTCGCGGTGCACGGCATCCCACCAGGTTGGCTCGTTGTCGAGGTCGTAGACAGCGACGCCGCCGTTGGCTGCGGTGCCGAATTTGCCGACGAGGAATTTGACCCAGTTGCCGGTCCAGGTGGCGTCGACTGCGGTGCTGGTGTCAGTAGCTTTGTTGCCGGTGATGGCGCAACCCTGGGAGCTAGTGCAGCCCGCGACTCCATTCGGATAAACTCCGCTGCCGCACCCGCGGCCGTCGGGCGAAATGGCAGGATTGTTATTCAGGCCAAGCTGATTGGGATAGGTGGACTGCGGGAAGCTGCAGGATGTTCCGTCTTTCGCAACCCATCCATTGACTGGAACTGTGCCGATGGTTCTCGCGCCGACCGAAGCATCAGCGGTGACCTGCGCGTTGAACGAGCTGTTGCTCTGAGAGCCTCCTGCGAGGCCGTACTGGTTTTCGAAATACCAGTCGCTGGCGGAGCTGGTGACATCGAGCTGGTAGTTGTAGCGGGAGGTGGCGTCGCCGCCCCAGCGATCGATGCTGAGCGCCGCAGACTTGGCCGCGGTGGTGTTGAGCGTGTAGGCATTCATGCCATAGACGTAGGGATTGATGGTGTGCGTCACGGCCCCGGCGTCCACGGTTATTGAGGGACCGGAGGATGCAGTTGGCTGGGAAAGTGTGACGGTAGCGGTGCCGATGACGGTTGTGTCGGAAATGCTGGTGGCGGTGACCGTAACAGTCGCAGGCGCGGGATAGGGTGTGTTGTAGAGTCCGGATGTGCTGATGGCGCCGGGACTGAGCGAACTGCCGGAAGGCGCTGCGATGGCCCAGGTGACGCCGCCAGTCACGCCTGTGGGCAGCGCCGCATTGAACTGCACCTGCGAGCCGATGATCGCGGAGTTGGGTGTGACGGTGATCTTTGGCGAAGTGTAAGTGGCGGTGATGGTGGTGTTGGCGCTGACCGTGACGCTGCAGGTCACGGTGTTTGCGGTGGTGCATCCTGACCATGCGCTGAAATTGTGGCTTCCAGCAGTGGCGGGGGCAGTGACGGTGACGGCCGTTCCGGATTTATAGGTGCGCGTGAAGCTCGCGCTGCCGTTGCCGGCGCCGTTGCTGTCGGCTGGTGAAACTGTTATCCCCACTCCGGTGGTCGGATCAACGGTGTTCACGGTAAGCGAGTAGGTCGTGGCGGGAGGAGGAGGCGTGTTCGAGCTTCCCCCACCACCGCCACCGCATGCAGTTAAAACTGATGCGAGAGTCACTGCCACCCAAAGTGCCGCATTGTGTTGCGAATTCTTCATTGAGATTCTCCCGGTGCGACTCATGCTGTGCGTTTTTCCCCATCGAGGTGAAACGTTTTATTCCCTTTTGGGGCATCGACTGCGCAAATACACAGAACTCCCCTTGAAAAGCGATTTAGGGTGTCTCAACCTGTCTGGAATTTTCGAGCAATGATACCCCACCAGGGGCACGACCGGCATGATTGCGATGGGGATGGGGAGTAACTTTCGGGCCGGGTCTGATTCCTCGCTATTCGCGTTTGAGGAAGAGTTTGAGTTCGGCGAAGAGGCTGTCGCGAAGAGAATGGAGGCGGGTTATGGCCTGGGCGCCCTCGTCAGTGCGGCCTTCGGCGTTGAGGGTGAGAATGTCTGCGCCACAGGCATGGAGATCCTGGTGAAGCGATTCGATCTGCTGGAAGACGGGGGGCTGGGTTTCCAGGGAGCGGCCTTTCGACGACATCCAAGTGCCGAGACGGCACTGGGTGGGATCGAGCGAGGGTGGCACGCGTCGCTTGCCATGCAGGAAGGCCTCGATCGCTCCGACCCACGTGTTGTGTTCTGCGCCGGCGTAGAGGAGCGGCCGGTCGGCAGGATCGAGCACGAGCACATTGGTCCATTGGGGATCGGGAGTCCAAGCGGCGACCCAGGCGGGCAGGTGCCCGGCGGGCATGGGGCGTGCAATGCCGTAACCTTGTGCAACCTGGCAACCGAGGCGCAGCAGGAGAATCCCCTGCTCGACGGTTTCGACTCCCTCCGCGATGGCCTGGCGGCGAAATGCAGAGGCAAGGCCAAGCATGCCTTCGACGATGGTCAGGTCTTCAGGATCGTCGATCATATCGCGCACGAAGGTCTGGTCGATCTTGAGCACGTCGACAGGAAGCCGCCTGAGGAAGGCGAGTGAGGAGTAGCCGGTGCCGAAGTCATCGAGTGCGAAAGAGACGCCGAGTTTGCCGCAATTATGAATGACCTGGGAGACCAGCGACATATCGGTCAAGGCGCTGCTCTCGAGTACTTCAATTTCGAGACTTGATGGGTCGACGGATGGATGAGCAGCGAGCAACTCGTTGAGGCGTGTGACAAAGTCGGCTTCCTGGAGTTGCTGGGCCGAGATATTGACGCTGACGGGAATGTCGAGGCCGAGGGCTCGCCATGTTTCCATCTGCTGTAGAACACTCTCGATGACCCATTCACCGATTTCGATGGCGATCGGGTGGCCGTCGACGACGGGCAGGAATTGGCCGGGAGGCAAGAGGCCGCGCTCAGGATGCTGCCAGCGAATGAGAGCTTCAGCGCCTTTGATCGCGCCGGTGGCCATGTTCATTTTGGGCTGGTAGTACAGAAGAAACTCTCTGCGTTCAAGGGCCGTCTGAATTCGTTCCAGGTCTTCGTGGTGTCCGCGCGTAGAGAGCGCGAGGTGCGAATCAAAGAGGTCGTAGCGGTTTTTGCCGCTGATCTTGGATTGATAGAGGGCCTGCGCAGCCTGACGGAGGAGTTGATCGGCACCGACATCCTCGGCTTGCGGATAGCAGGCGACGCCGGCACTGGCGGAAAGGTGGAGTGAGAGATCACCGATCGAGACCGGCTGCGAGGCGGCATCGAGAAGCAGCCTGACGATAGGCAGGCATTGATCGGGATTGTCGCAGCCGACGAGGACCGCGACGAACTCGTCTCCGCCGAGGCGCGCAAGGGTATCGTCACTGCGGACCGCAGTCTTCATGCGATGGGCAACGGTGGTAAGAAGTTCGTCGCCAACCGCGTGACCATGGCGGTCGTTAACGGCCTTGAAGTTGTCGAGATCGAGACTAACGACGGCCAGTATGGTTCCACGGCGGTCGGCTTGGACGATGGCGTGTTGCAGGCGGTCGCGAAGGAGCACGCGATTAGGCAGGCCGGTGAGCAGGTCGTACCGGGCAATCCGTTCGAGTTCTCGCGCGTGTTGCTTATCCGATGTGATGTCAGAAAAGAGGGCGACATATTGGTGCGTTTTCCCAGATTTGTCGCGCACGGCAGTGATGGTGAGCATCTCGGCGAAGATGCGGCCATCCTTGGCGCGATTCCAGATTTCGCCTGACCAGTGGCCGCTTTCGATGAGGTCGCGCCACATGTTGGCGTAGAACTCTTTGCCCTGGCGACCTGAACGCAGGAGGTTGGTGCTGCGGCCTACGGCTTCTTCGCGGGTATAGCCGGTGATCTGGGTGAACGCGTCGTTGACATCGAGAATGATGCCGGCGGCATCAGAGATTACGATGCCTTCCGAGGCGTGCGTGAAGACGCTGGCCGCCAGTTGCAGGCGCGTTTCAGAGCGCTTGCGAGCGGTGATCTCCTCAGTAAAGACGATGATGCCGCCGATGGTACCCGTTCCTGTAAGCCAGGGCCGCACTTCCCAACGCAGCCAATGCACGGAGCCATCGGAACGTTCGAAGCAGTCTTCGTCGTTCTTGATGATTTCGCCGCCGAGCGCGCGGCGATGAACGGTAAGCCACCGAGGGGGGATATCCGGAAATACTTCGTAGTGGGATCGGCCGAGAACGTCAGCGCTGCGGAGGCCGAAGTCGTCGCACCAGCGGCGACTGACAGCGATGTAGTTCATGTTGCGATCGAACATGGCCAGGGCAGCGGGCGCATGCTGCGTGAAGAGCTGAAACAGTTCCTCGCTCTGACGCAGATCGGTTTCAACGCGCTTTCTCTCGGTGATGTCCTGGATCGTGCCGCGCATCAAGACGGGATTGCCGCCGGGGTCGCATTCGATGCGCCCACGGGCATGAACCCAGCGACCTTCGTGGTCGTCGTGGCGGACGATGCGATACTCGTGATCGAAGAGCTCGCCCCGGCCAAGGACTTCCTCAGCAAAATACGCCGTCATCATGTCGCGATCGTCGGGGTGAATAAGCGCCATCCAGCCTTCGTGAGAGTGTTCGGCTTCGGCACCGATGCCGAAGATTCCATCGAGGACCTCGGAAGAGGTCCAGAGCCTGGTCTTTAAATCGAGGACGAAGCTGCCGAGGTTCGCGATGCGCTGAGACTCAAGCAGCGAACGCGCAAGTTCGCGGAGCGTTGCGTCGCCGTCGGCGTCGATGCTGAGAATCGGATCTTTCATCGGGGCATGTTCCGCATGCCATGGCGAGCAGAAATGCACACCTTTGGATAGAGAGGCCAAAATTACCATATCGCGGTACGCAATAGAAAGAGGCTTCGTTTAACTTGCAGTCAACTTTAGTGGGATTGTGAAGTAAAGAAAACTGGCCTGATTTTTGAGAGGAAGGGAACCGGGAGGGGATCTTTTGGACGTCGGAATAGTCTACATTCGGCCATGAAACTTAGGCGGCAAAAGCGTTGGAACCAAATGAGGTACCGGTTATCCACGCACTTTTTCATGCAATCTTATTTCGTCCCAGCTTATCCACGCATATTCTTGGCATAATCCAAGCTGTAATGTGACTTTCGCAAGGCGAAAGCCAATGCGCTGATGCAAAACCTGCACGATGCATCGACGGGGCGGCCCGAACCGAGCGAAAGGCACATGAACGAGAGCGGTTCCTTCGTCGCTGATCCGAGCGCCACGACCAGGAGCGGAATCGGGAATCGATTTTTCAGAACCGAGTTCGAATCCTGCAGACCTGTGGATCACCGGGATGTCAACACCGGAGCATTGAAGAGTGAACAGCTTTAGCCGTCAGGATGTGTTGAGGATTCTGCAGATCAGTTCCCGCCAGCTACAGGGGTGGGAAAGAGCCGGGCTCATCTCCCAGCGCGAGATTTACACCTTCCAGGATCTTGGCCAATTAAGAACGTTGCGCTTGCTGCGCGAGGATGACGTGTCGGCAGCCTCAATCCGTCATTCGGTTGCGGCAATGCAGGCTGTTGCCGGAATGTCGAATCCCCTGCAAGAGGCGTCGCTTGTGCGCACGGGCACGCGGCTGGCGTTCCGCTGCGAGGGGGCGATGGTCGACCCAATCCGGCGGCAGCTCCTGTTTGACTTCGAACGCATTGAGCGGCAGCCAGCGACCGCGGCAGTATGCGCAATGCGCCGGGCGCAGGATGATCTCCGTGGAGTACAGGAGCTGTTTCTGTTGGCGGTGCAGGCGGAAGAAGCCGGCGAGAAACACCGCGCCATCGCGCTCTACGAGGAGATGCTGCGGGTCGATCCGGACTACGCGCCGGGTTACATCAACCTCGGCACCATTCACTTTCATCTGCGGCAGTTTGTGCGCGCCGAGGAATTGTATCGGCAGGCTACGTTGAAGGATCCCGGATACGTGCTGGCGTTCTTCGACCTGGGGAACGTGCTGGATGAGCTGGAGCGTCCGGACGAATCGATCGCGGCGTATCAACGGGCAGTGGAACTGGCGCCCAGGTATGCCGACGCTCATTACAACCTGGCCCTGGCGTTCGAGCGGAAGGGCGAGCGCCGGGCGGCGCTGCGGCACTGGCAGGCTTACGTAAAGCTGGATAAGGCTGGGCCGTGGAGCGATCACGCGCGGACGCAGATGCGCAAGCTGCTCGACAATGAGAAGCTGTCGATCTCGTGGCGCGCAACGGGGTATGTCGCTCCGCGCAAAGGAATGGCCGAACTTCAGATACTCGGCCGGCCAAACTGACTCCCAAAAGAACGACTTCCGGGCTGGTCCTTCGATAAGCTCGAATTCGGTTGCCTGGGGCAGGCCGGGTTGGGTAAAACCGGATTGCGCACTCGCAATTTGACCCTCAAGTGCCACATTCACAACTTTGTTGCACATTCCGAGTCTAAAAAAAAGAGGTCAACGGCTGGAGCGCATTCCAGCGTTCCCTGAACACGTGGTGCGCCTGGGCGAATGGCTCAACTTCCTCCACGAGGGCTCTCCGGGCGTCTTGACATTGGCTTGACTCGATCATGAGCGTGAGCTCACGTATGGTCTCAAATCTCTCCGTTTCCAAGGATGACTATGACTAAGAAGCTGCTTCAAGGTCCAAACAGGCTTTGGCTATGCGCCTGGATTGCCGCATGTGCGTTCGCGGCAACCACGCTGGCCGCGCAGACGCCGGCCGCCCGCATCCGCGCCGAAGTCAGCAACTCGCAGATGTCGCCGCTGAAGGGGTCGCAGCATCCACTCGCTCAAAGCCAAAACGATGCCGGACGGATGTCGTCGGATGCCAGGCTCAAGGGTATGAGCATCGTGTTTAACCGTTCGGCAGCCCAGCAAGCGGACCTGGAAGCCCTGATCGCGGCGCAACAGGATCCCGCATCGCCGCTTTATCACCAGTGGCTGAATCCGGACCAGTTTGCGGCCAGATTTGGAATGGCGCAGTCGGACATCGACAAAGTGCAAGGCTGGCTCGAGCAGCAGGGCTTTTCGATCGATTCAGTGGCGCGCAGCAAAAACCTGATCCGTTTCTCGGGCACGGTCGGCCAGGTCGAACAGGCGTTCCAGACGCAAATGCACTTCTACACGGTGGATGGAGAGAAGCATTTCGCTCCTGCCACGACGCTTTCTGTACCTTCCGCGATTGCGGCCAGTGTTGCCACGATCGCCAATCTGGATGACTTCAGACCTCATGCCATGCACATTCGCAGCAATGTTGTGCAGCCACGGCCAGGGTTCACATCAGGACAGTCAGGGAATGTGTTCTTCGCGCCCGGCGATATCAAGCTGGTCTACGATTTGAATCCGCTTCTGAATGCCGCGATCAATGGCGCAGGTCAGTCGATCGCGATCATGGGACAGTCGTCGGTGGCGACCAGCGATATCGAGAACTTTCAAAATGCGGCAGGACTCCCTGTTAAAGATCCCACGATGGTGATTGTGCCGGGCTCCGGCAGCCCAACGGCTTTCCCGGGCGACCAGAGCGAATCCGATCTGGATCTTGAATGGTCCGGCGGGATCGCCCCCGGCGCCGAAATCTTTTTTGTCTTCACAGGTGGCAGTACCAATTTTGGTGTCTTTGACTCGCTTCAATATGCGATTGACGAGAAGATTGGAACGATTCTCAGTATCAGCTACGGCGCTTGCGAACCCACTATCTCGGCGTCGAGTGCGACCGCCCTGGAAGCCGTTGTGTCGCAGGGCGCGGCGCAGGGGCAGACGATTCTGGCCGCCTCGGGCGATACCGGTTCGACCGCCTGTTATATAAGTCCAACGACGACCAGCCCTCCCCTGGCCACGCAGCAGGCGTTGGCGGTGAGTTATCCGGCGAGCAGCCAATATGTAACCGGCGTGGGCGGCACGGAGATTTCGCAGACCAACTCGGGCTACTACACCGCAGGTTCAGCTTACTGGGCAGCCCAAAACGGCACTAATGATGTTCTGACGTCGGCGTTGCAATACATGCCGGAAGTTGTCTGGAACGACAGTGCCCTTAGCGTTCAGGGGGGCGGCGGACTGAGCGCGGGCGGTGGTGGCGTGAGCACGTTGTACAGCACAAAGCCAAGCTGGCAGAAGAACGTTCCCGGTATTCCCGCCGACAACGCACGCGATGTACCGGATGTTTCACTGTTCTCATCGCCAGCATTTGTTCCCTATATTTACTGCAGCAGCGATACGTCGGCATGGTCGATGGGTCAAGTAGCGAGTTGCAGCAGCGGCACCTTTCGCGACTCCTCAACCCAGGACCTGACACTGGCGGGCGGGACGAGTTTTGCCACGCCGATTTTTGCTGGAATGGTGGCGATCCTGAACCAGCAGAAAGGCTACACCACGGGACAGGGTTTGCTGAACCCGATGCTGTACACGCTAGCGTCGAACAGCACCACCTATGCATCGGCATTCCACGACATCACGAGCGGCAACAATGAGTGCCCTTCAAGCTTGGGGTCCAGCTACTGCACTGGCGCCGCCACGTCAAAATACTCAGCTGGGACCGGCTATGATCAGGCCACCGGGCTGGGATCAGTCGATCTGAACAATCTGGCGACAGCCTGGCCGGCTAACACGGGAACCCCGAAGATCGCAACGACAACGATGGCCACGGCGGCGACCACGGCCCCGAACGTGAGCACGAACAACGTCATCACCATCACTGTGACACAGGTGGGTGCCAGCGGCACTCCGACGGGCACGGTGAATCTCTCGATCGATGGCAGCGGCAGCGCGTACGGCCAAGGCGCACTTGACGCCGGTAACGCTGACTTCGAACGGCACGGCTACCTACACATCCAATTTCGCTACCGCCGGTGTGCACACGATCGTGGCGCAGTACGCGGGCGATGGCACCAATGCTCCTTCGACGGGCAGCATCGTGATCACTGTGGGCGGAACAAGCTCAGGCAAAGGCACTTTCGCGATGGGATTTAATCCAACCACATTGACCGTGAGCCAGGGGTCGCAGGGGAGTGAAACTCTGACAGTCACGCCCGCGAGCGGATATACCGGGACGGTGAATCTGAGCTATAGCACGTCAAACGACACGGCGCTGATGAACCTCTGCGTATTGGCGGGAACGGGTATCAACACCAATGGATCGATGACCGTGCCGAGTTCGGCGGCGGTGACGGGACAGATCACGATCGATACAAATGCGTCTGACTGTGCAACCGCTGCGGCCGTGAAGGCGCACGGCCTGCGTGTGATTCCGCATTCGCCGGGATCGATGAAGGCGAGCAACAACGCTCCGAAGAAAAGCAACCCGATCCCGGCCGGGATCGCCTTTGCGGGGCTGCTGCTGGCCGGCTTCCTGGGGCGGAAGTCTCGCAAGCTGCGGCAACTGGCCTGCGTGATTGCACTCGCGTCGTTGGGGCTGGCGCTCTCGGCCTGCGGAGGCGGATCCAGCTCGTCGGGCCCTTCCAATCCGGGCAAGGGAACGTACACGATCACGTTCGCGGGAGCGGATTCGTCAACGTCTACGATTACGGCGCAGTCGTCGTTCTCGCTGGTTATCAAATAAGCAGGTTGGTTGATCAGCAGTTGGGGCAGACACCGCAAGGAGTCTGCCCTTTTGTTTTGCGTCAGGGCACCAAAACGAGAATGAGGTATTGCCGCAACCGAGCTGTGCGCGGAGGAACGAGACGGTCATCCGACGCCGTTGTCTGATACACTCCGATGCCGGAGGCATTGATTTCCTTGTCTGACAAGAGCCACTCCCCTTCCCCTCTTACCCAACTGACTGAAGAAGAGCGGATGTTTTTTGCAACGGTGCGACAGTTCGCACAGGAGACGATTGCGCCCCAGGTGCGCACGATGGATGACGAGCAGCAGTTTGCGCCGGGATTGGTGGCGAAGCTGTTTGAGCTTGGGTTGATGGGCATTGAGATTCCCGAGGCGCTGGGCGGCGCGGGAGGCAGCTTCTTTGATGCGGTGCTGGCGATCGAGGCGATTGCGATGGTTGATCCCGCCGTTGCAGTGCTCGTCGATGTGCACAACACGCTGGTGGTGAATGCCATTCGGCGATGGGCGAGCGAGGATCAGCGTGTGGAGTGGCTATCGAAGCTGGCCAGCGGTACGGTGAGCGCGTATGCATTGAGCGAGGCCGGTTCCGGGTCGGACGCGTTTGCGCTGCAGTTGCGGGCGGAGAAGGTGGAAATCGATGGGAACCCCGGCGGCGGCTATCGGCTGAACGGGCGTAAGCTGTGGATCTCGAACGCCAAGGAGGCGGGAGTTTTTCTGGTGTTTGCCACACTCGATCCTGCGGCGGGGTATCGCGGAATCACGGCATTTCTCGTCGAGAAAGAGACGCCGGGATTCTCGGTCGGACGCAAGGAAGACAAGCTGGGCATTCGCGCCAGCAGTACGTGCGAATTGCTGTTTGATGGCTGCGTGATTCCGGCGGCGAATCTGCTGGGCGAGGAAGGCAAGGGATACAAGATTGCGATCGAATCGCTGAACGAGGGGCGGATAGGAATCGGGGCGCAGATGCTGGGGCTCGCCGAGGGCGCGTGGGGGCATGCGGCCAAGTACGCGAAGGAGCGGAAGCAGTTTGGAAAACCGATTGCCGAATTTCAGGCGGTGCAGTTTGCGCTGGCGGAGATGGCGATCGAAATCGAGGCTGCGAAACTGATGGTCTACAACGCCGCGCGGTTGAAAGACGCAGGGCAGCCCTACGTACGCGAGGCGGCAATGACGAAGCACTTTACGTCGCATGTGGCGGAGCACGTGGCGAGCCAGTGCGTGGAGGTCTTCGGCGGCAACGGTTTTGTGCGGGATTATCCGGCGGAGAAGTATTATCGCGACGCGAAGGTCGGCAAAATCTACGAAGGCACTTCGAATATGCAATTGATGACAATTGCGAAGCAGCTGTTAGCTGCTTTCAGCTCTTAACTTTTAGCTCTTAGCTTTTTGTGCTGACGCTGGCCACTTCGCGGATGTGGGCGGGGCGGGTGCGGCAGCAACCACCGATGATTTGCGCGCCGGCTGCCAACCATTCCACGGCTTTCTCTCCATAAGCGGCTGGGTCGCTGGTACCGGTCCAACAGCGAGCCTGCGCGTCCCAGCCTTCGCCGGAGTTGGGATAGACGACGATGGGCTTGTCGGATGCTTCTCGGAGTTCGGAAATTAATGCGGGAATCAGCGCGGGGTGCGTACAGTTGACGCCGATGGCGACGGTCTGCGGGAAGGCGGCAACGGCTGCGGCGCATTGGCGGAGAAGTTCGCCGTGTGCGACGTGGCGCTCGTCGCGGCAGGTGAAGGCGAACCAGGCGGCGAGTTCCGGGTGTGGCGCGAGAGCCTGGCCGATGGCTTCTGCTTCAGCAAGCGATGGAAGTGTTTCGAAGGCGAGAAGGTCAGGGGTTTCTGCGGGCGCTGCCGCGGCAAGGACCTGGATGCGTTCGCGATGAAATTCGATAAGATCGGTGAAAGTGCAGGTGTAGTTGCCGTGATACTCGGCGCCGTTGTGCAGGGCTGCGCCGTAGGGACCGAGGGAAGCTGCGACGAGGACGCGCCTGTCGCGAAATGCGGTTGCGGCCTGGCGGGCAAGCGCGACTGAGCGGAGCAGCGCGGCATCAGCACGCGCGGGATCGAGGCCAACTTCTGCGTAGCCCATGCGCGAAACCTGGTAGCTGGCGGACTCGATGATCTCGGCGCCCGCTTCAATGTACGCACGATGCACGGCGACTATTTTTTGGGGCGATTCTTCAAGGACGTGCGCGGACCAGAGTGGGCCGTTGATGTCGGCGCCAAGGTATTCGAGTTCCGAGGCCATTCCGCCGTCGAGGACGTGGAGGTTGCGCAGGATTGCGTCGCGGGTCTTCAGGAAATCGCTCATCGGGTTATCGCGTTAGATGCCCTCAACTGAAGACATGCCAGAAGAATGTCAGGTAGATGGCGATGGCGCAGAGGACCGCACTGATGATCCACGTCAGCCAGAAGAGCCATCGCCAGGAGGGACGCAGCGCGGCGAGTACAGCGAGGGCGAGAAAGCCAAGCAGGAACGGGAGTGTCCGAAGATCAGTGTTGTAGGCGGCCTGACCGAGCTTGCTTGCTCCGTGCACGAGATCGAGCAGGAGGCTGAAGCAGAGTGCCGCCGGGAAGAGCGTGAGCAACCGGGTTGCGATTACGCGCCAACGTGTGAACTCGAGGACGGCGCAGGCGAGGAGAAGAACGATTGTGAACCAGCAGAAGAGAGTTGCCACAGGAATGCCTCCTGCAACTGCGGTTGATGGAATGGTAAATGAGAAGGCAGTCCGGAGTTTGCAGTTCTTGGTTCACCGGGGGGCCTGGGTACATCACACCAATGCAGAGAAAATCGCGGCTGGTTGGGCTCGCGCTTCCCCACCCACGGTGAGAGAGACCATGAAATGTCGCATGACCTGGAATATCCGGGCCTGAAGGCCGGTAGATCAGAACACGATTTCAGCAGCCTAAAGGCTGCTGCTCCCTCCGTTTCTTCACCCCCAGTTTTTGGGTGAAAAGACAAAGCGGCTCTTTCGACTCCTTCGCTGCGTTTCGTCGCTCAGGATGACGAGGTGAGGCTTCTAGAGTTTTTGGGTGCGCTGGACGGTGCGGACGCCCTGGACGCGGCGGATGCCGAGGACCATGCGGTTGAGGTGGCGCAGGTCTTCAGCTTCAACGATGAATTCGATGACGGCTTCGCCGTTGTCTTCGTGGCGGATGTCGACGCCGCGGATATTGGTGTTGTCGTCTGAGATAACGGCAGTGAGCTCTTTCAACATGCCGGTGCGGTCATCGCAATACACGGTGATTTTGACGGGGTAACGCTGCGCGCGTCCGGTCTCGTCGCCTACGCGTGACCACTCCACGTTGATGCGGCGATCGCTCTCGTAGAGCAGGTTCTGGACGTTGGGACAACTGCGCGCATGAACGGCGACTCCCTTGCCGCGGGTGACATAGCCGACGATTTCTTCGCCGCGGATGGGATTACAACAGCGCGCGCGGTAAACGAGGAGATCGTTCTGGCCTTCGACCTGGAGCGAGTCGGAGCCGGTGAGGTGCAGCTTGCGCACCGCATCGGACATGGCCTGCTCGACGGTGCCAGGCGGCTGTGGTTCTGCGGTCTGCGTACCGTCCGGCGGGTTGGCGTAGCCGGGCGCGAGTTTGTTCAGTACCTGGTGCGCGGAGTGTTTGCCGGCGCCGAGGGTGGCGAGCAAGTCGGCGGCGGTGGCTACGCCGTATTCACCGGCGATGCGGGCCAGATCCTGGTCGTCGATCTGGCTCATGGGAACCTTGAACCTGCGTGCTTCGCGTTCCAGCAGCTTGCGGCCGATTTCGACGGCGCGGCGGCGTTGATCTTCGTTCAACCAGTGCTTGATCTTGTTGCGGGCACGCGGGCTTTTGACGAAGGTGAGCCAGTCGCGGCTGGGCTTGTGGTCTTTCTGCGTGACGATTTCTACGATGTCTCCGGTGCGCAGTTTTGTACGCAGAGGCACCATGCGACCGTTGACCTTCGCGCCAACGCAGGTGTGTCCAACTTCAGTATGAATCGTGTAGGCGAAATCGACGGGAGTGCCGTCGGCGGGGACCACAACGACTTTCCCTTTGGGTGTGAAGGTGTAGACCTCGTCGGGGTAGAGGTCCATCTTGAGGCTGGAGAGGAACTCGTTCGGGTCCGTCATCTCCTTTTGCCACTCGACGAGTTGACGGATCCAGTTGAGGCGCTCTTCGTCCCGCGCGGTGACGACTCCGTCTTTGGACTTGTACTTCCAGTGCGCGGCGATTCCCTCTTCAGCGATGCGGTGCATTTCTTCGGTGCGGATCTGCACTTCGAACTGGTGGCCGCCTTCGCCGATCACCGTGGTGTGGAGAGATTGATAGCGGTTTGCGCGGGGGATCGCAATGAAGTCCTTGATGCGGCCGGGCACGGGACGCCAGAGCGTGTGGATGAGGCCGAAGACGGCGTAACAGGCGGCGACATCGTGGGTGATAACACGAACCGCGAGCAAATCGTAGACCTGATCGAATGTGACCTTGGAGCGCTGGATCTTTTGGAAGATTGAAAAGTAGCGCTTGATGCGCCACTCGACTCGCGCCTCGATGTTGTTTTCGCGCAACTGCTCGACGAGGGTGTCTTCAACGCCGCGCAGAAACTGCTCACCTTCCGTGCGCTGGGCTTCGACGGCTTCAGCGACTTTTTCAAAGCTGACCGGATCGGTGTAGCGGAATGCGAGGTCTTCGAGTTCTCCGCGGACCTTCCCCATGCCGAGGCGATGGGCGAGCGGGGCGTAGATGTCGAGTGTTTCGCGGGCGATGGCTTCGCGGCGATCAGGCTGCAGGTGTTCGAGCGTGCGCATGTTGTGCAGGCGGTCTGCCAGCTTGATGAGCACGACGCGCACATCGGTGACCATGGCCAGCAGCATCTTGCGAACGTTTTCAGCCTGGCGATCTTCGCGGTTGGCGAATTGGATCTTGTCGATCTTGGTAACACCTTCGACGATGTGGGCCACCTGGTCGCCGAAGTCGGCCTCGATTTGCTCGCTGGTGGCCGGAGTATCTTCGACCGCGTCGTGGAGGAGGCCGGCGGCGATGGCGGTCGAGTCCATCTTCATTTCGGCCAGAACTTCAGCAACCTCAAGGGGATGAATGATATAGGGCTCGCCGGATGCGCGCATCTGGCCCTTGTGATGTTGGACGCAGAACTCCCAGGCATTACGTATAAGTTCAATGTCTTCAGTGGGACGGTTGGCTTGAACCTGGCGGACAAGAGCTTCGACGCGGCGATCGATGGCAGCCTGGTCGAAGACCGGACGGACAGGCGCGGAAGGCGCCGCCGACTCGGCGGTGGCGCTGGTGAGCTCTGCCGGAGTGGGCTGCCGGACTGTCGCCATACTTCATTATAGGCTGCAAACGTTGCTCAAATCTCAACGGCACGATGCCACGACCTGCACGCGCGTTGAATCGGCGCCGTCTTTCATTGCTCGTGAGCTCGAACAACACAGTTAAGAATGTTATCCCTGAATCCATTTACGCTTTCGTTATTAAGCAAGAATAGTTAAAACCTCACACTTTTAAGCGATATGGAGTGTGTTTGCCGTCACTGCCTGCCATACATGCACCGGGAGTAGAGTCTCCCTCGGACTAGAGGTCCAGAACCGAGGAACTTATGCTGAAAAGCCTCTTAGTTACAGCTGTGGCCGCAGTGCTTGCGGCAAGCTTGAGCTTTGCAGACCAATCTCAATCGAAAGTAGTGATTCCAGTCAACAAAACCTCACCGACCGACGGCAAGCAGATGTACACGAGTTATTGCGCTCCCTGCCACGGCGTAGACGGGAAAGGAAATGGGCCCGCGGCATCGTCGCTGAAGGCTCATCCGATCGATTTGACTGAATTGCAAAGGGACAACCACGGGAAATTCCCCGACACGCATGTTATCGCGATTCTGCAGTTTGGGACGAATGTACCAGCGCACGGATCGTCGACCATGCCGATATGGGGACCGATTCTTGGTACCATGAATCAATCGAACGTTCAGGACAAGCAGCTCAGAATCAGCAATCTGAGCCGTTACCTGGAGAGCATTCAGGCACGGTAACGGCCGGCAGCATTGCTCCCGGCGAGGGGGCTGATGACAAAGGCAAAGAGACCGAGACCTGACAGGATTGAAAAGGCGCCAGAAGCAGCCATGCGGACGGCGCCTTTTCAGCGAAGCGGCGACAACGAGCGGCCGGAGAAACGGGCTGCTGCGAATCAGACAGCTGCGAACCAAGGCGCGAAGCATGAGACTTCACGCGACTCAAAGCGAATTCCTTACTCTGCGGACAAGGTGACGGGGCAGGCCGGCAAACGGGGTGCAGGCCAGAGTTCGAATGAGCACGGCTATGGTGCGCGCGTTAGCCGGCGAGCCGCTGATCGGCTGCGTACGGGGCACGTATGGGTTTATGCATCGGATGTGGAGTCGCTGAATGCTGGCGCGGGCGATGCGCCTGCCTTACTGCCAGTCGCAGATAGCCGCGGACTGCTATTGGGGACGGCTCTCTATAGCCCGACGTCGCAGATCGCGCTGCGGATAATTTCGCGCGAGGCAATTGGCAATACGAAGTGGTTAGAGTTACTGGCTGAACGGCTTCGTGGTGCGATTGCGCGGCGCAAGCCGATGCTTACCGACCAGACCGATGCTTGCCGGCTTTGCTTCAGCGAGGCAGATGAACTGCCGGGGCTGGTGGTAGATAACTACGGCGGCCTCGTTATCCTGCAACTGCTCACGAAAGGTCTGGATTCGGCGGCGGTACGCGATGTGTGCGTGCGCGTGATACGCGAGGAACTGGATCCTGCAGCGATTGTGGAACGGCCGGATCCCCGCGTCAGAGAATTGGAGGGGCTCTCTGCGCCAAGCGGGGAGCCACTCTACGTGCGTAGCCCGGATTCAGTGCATAAGAGTGGCGAAAAAAAACGCGCCGCGGAGGACGATGCGAGCGTTGGGAGTCTGCGTTCGCAATTCCGGCTGAATGGGCTGGTGTTTCAGTTCGACGCCGAGTCTGGACAGAAGACCGGGGCGTTCCTCGATCAGCGTGCCAACTATGAGGCGGCCCGCGAGTGGGCTAAGCGTCTTGGAGCCACCGGGCGCGCGCTGGACGTCTGCTGCTACCAGGGTGGATTTGCACTGCACCTTGGCGAAGTGTGCAAGGCGGTTACGGGGATTGATGCTTCCCGCGCCTCTTTGGAAGTGGCCGAGCAGAACCTTGTGGCGAATCGCGAACGCCTGAAGGCTGATGTGGACTGGGTCGCCGGCGACGCGTTTGAGATTCTGCGCGACTGGTCGGACCGGGGCGAGAGGTACGACACGATCGTGCTCGATCCTCCGGCATTTGCAAAGACGCAGAGAGCCGTTGAGGGTGCGCTGCGCGGTTACAAGGAATTGAATCTACGCGCGATGAAGATGATGCGCCCCGGCGGTCTGCTGATCACCTGTTCGTGCAGTCATCATGTGGGTTGGAAGGACCTGGTGGGCGCAGTGGCTGCGGCGGCGGCAGATGCACATCGGCGGGTGCGGCTGCTGGAAAGACGAGGGGCTTCGCTCGATCATCCGGTGGTGCTGAATCTACCGGAGACCGAGTATTTGAAGTGCCTGGTGCTCGAAGTGGAGTAGTGAACGGCCAGGGATTGTGGCACGGAAGCCGGAATCGCGGTTTAGTCTCTTCGCGAGTTAGCGGGTCAGCGGTTCGAAGAGTTGAAAGCGGCGTTATGCCGATGCGGAGCGACGCCAATGGGGCAGAAGGCGGGTGCGCCAGTTGGGCGGCGGCTTCGGTTGCACCTGCGCCCCGCATATTGGTGCGGCCTTCATCTGCGATAGGGCTTCCTTGACTTGGGTACGCAGGCTCTCCGCTTCGAAGATGCAGGAACGCAGGTACGCCGAGATGCTGAGTTGCGCGGTGGCGGCTCGCTCGTGGAGTTGGGCCTCCTCAGCTTTGGTGAGGCGGATGGTGATGCTGGCGGTCTTGCGCTGTTTGATGCAGGTATCGGGAACGGTCTTTGAGGCGGCTGTACTTGCGAACGATGGATCTTCCTGCATTTGCGACGACGCTCGTGCGAGGTCGGGGTCGCGGTCGGGAACACGGCGATGCGAGCGCAGGGCCTGTTCGTAGCTGATGGTGGTGACGTCGTCGAGAAGAGCACTGTCATCCCATGTCTCACTCGATTTTTCGCGAGCAGCGGTGAACGACGCGAGCAGGCTGGCGAAGCTGCTCGCATTATTTGGGGGCGGAACCGGGATTGAATCAGACATCGCATAGAAGCTTAGGTCTGATTGCGCTGGGACATCAAGAATCTGGATGCGATTCGAGCGGGTGCGTTTTCATTCTGAGACAAGAAGCGAAAACTTTTCAAAAAAGGAACGCGATGCGAAATTATTCCGCGGGTGTATGCGCGGGTTTGCGAGCTTTTGCTGGAGCACTGGTCTCTGTCCATAGAAACGAGAGTTGATCGGCATCATCCTGGATCTGTTGCTCGACGCTAACGCCTGCGGAGTGGCCGCCGGTGGTGCTGTAGTGGAGAAGGATGGGGCGTCCGCTAGTGGAAATCGTCTGCAGCAGGGCTGTCATTTTGCGGGCGTGCAGCGGGTCGACGCGCGTGTCGCTGTCGCCCGTGAAGAACATGATGGCGGGGTAATCCGAGCGCGGCTTGACGTTCTGGTAAGGCGAGTACTTGTAGAGGTAGGGAAACTGCTTCTCGTTTTCGGCGGAGCCGTACTCCGTGGTCCAGTGGGGACCTTGCTCGAATTTCTGATAGCGAAGCATGTCGAGCAGCGGGTAGCCGCACCACACAGCAGAGAACAGTTCCGGATGCTGGGTGAAGGATGCCCCCATCAGCAAGCCTCCGTTGGAGCGCCCGGTTATAGCGAAGTGCTGCGCCGAGGTGTACTTCTGATCGATGAGATAGTGGGCGGCGGCGAACCAGTCGTCGAAGACGTTCTGCTTCTTTTCGAACATGCCTTGTTCGTGCCAGCTTTCGCCGTATTCACCGCCGCCGCGCATGTTGGGAACAGCGAAGTACCCGCCCTGCTGGAGCCACCAGGCCCAGGCGGGATTCCACGTCGGGGTCTCGCTGAGGTTGAAGCCGCCGTAGCCTGTCATCAGCAAGCGGACCGATCCATCCTGCGGCAGGCCCTTCTTGCCGGCGACGAACATGGGAATCTGTGTGCCGTCCGTTGATTTGAAAAAGACCTGCTTGAGTTCATATTGCGCGGTGTCGAAGGGGACCCTGGGTTCGGCGAAGAGTTCGCGTTTGCCGGTCAGCGTGTCGATGCGGAAAATAGTGGGCGGCTGAATGTAGGACTCAAAGCTAAAGAAGCCATAGCGATCGATGGGGCGCCCGACAATACCCGACGCGGAGCCGATGCCGTTGTAATCGACGGCGCCCTCAGACTTGCCATCGAGAGTGTAGACGCTGGTTTCGGACTTCACATCGTGGAGGCGCTTGACGTAGATTTTGCCGCCGACGATGGAGAAGCTCTCGATGACGTCATTGCCTTCGGGCACGATGGTCTTCCAGGCCTCGGGCATGATGCCCGGGTCAGCACGGAGAATTCGACCGTTGGGTGAGTTGTAGTCGGTGCGGACGTACCAGGCACCCTTGGTATAGATCGTGGAGAAGCGCGAATCGAGTCCCCAGACGAGCACCTCGAAGGGCGAACCGGGTTTGGTGAGATCGCGAAAACAGATGTCGACGCGCCTGGCGGGCACGCCGCGTTCGATGGTGATGATGAGGTAGCGGGCGTCGTCAGTGATCTGGGCGCGGAAGAGATCGATGGGGCCGAGGAGTTCGCCGTGGAATTCGCGGCCAAAGATGAGCTTGTCGTCGGCGTTGCGGGTGCCGATGGCATGCAGGTAGAGCAGCGTACCTTTGCGGTCGGTACGCGCGTAGTAGAGCCCTTTGCCGTCGGGGGTGAATTCGATGGAGTAGTAGATGCCGGACGGGAGTTCATCTTCGAGCGGCTTCTTTTTTGCGAGGCTGTAGATGCGGACGGTAGCCTCGTCGGCGCCGCCCTGGCGGACCTGGTAGGCGATAAGCATGCCGTCCCGGGAAACATCTGCGAGGCGGACAGAGGTGTTGGGATCGCGGCTCAGGGCGGCGGGATCGACGAGGCGTTCGTCTTTAGGAGTCGACGCTTGTCCTTTAGGGGCAGCGCCGGTCCAACCGCGGCGCATATAGATGGAGGCCTGCTCTTCGCCGGCGAGTCGCTTCATGAAGTAGTAGTTGCCGGCGCGCTGGATGGGGATCGTCCAGCGCGAAGTGTGCTCGAGCGGGTCTAGATCGTCGACGGCCTGATTTCGGATGGAGTTCTGCTTCAGATAGCGCGTGGTGTAGGCGTTCTGCTGGTCGATGAAGTTGCGGGTTTCAGTGCTTTTGGCATCTTCGAGCCAGCGGTAGTTATCGGTAATTTTCGTGCCGAAGTAGTTGTCGATGACGGGATTCGTATCGGCAACGGGCGGGGGAGGAAGCGGGATGCCGTCGCGGCCGTGGATGGATTGGGCGAGAACTTTGGAACAGAGAAGAACGGTGAAGACAACACCAGCGATGCGCCGCATCGAGAACCCCCTGCGGACAGGATACTCGGGGGATAGGACTGACCGCGCGCTGCTGTGTCTGCGACGCGGCGGTAAGGTGACGCCGTTGGCACCGGGCGTTTGCTGCATTCGCATTGCGATGCCCTGCGATCTGCAACCCCGGTAGAATCGAGGTAATGCCTGAATCACTGCCAACCGAACCGCGACGCGGGCACGCCTTCGCTGACTGACCCGGGCGATGCGCATGCTGCGGCCGTCGCATGCGCACACGGCATTCAGCGCGACGGTCGTTCTGATGGTGTCGACGTTTTTGTCGAGCGTGTTCGGGTTGGTGCGGAACATGTATATCGCCTGGGTATTTGGACGCGGGATGGAGGCGGACGCGTTTCTGGCGGCGTTTCAACTGCCGGACATGATTTCGTACTTCCTGGTGGGCGGGGCGGCATCGATCACCTTTGTCACGATTCTGACGCGCTATCGCGATTCGGGCCGGGAAGAAGAGGGCACGCGATCGCTCTCAGTGATTTTGACCACGATGTTCCTGGTGTTGGGCGGAGCGGTGGTGCTGGCGGAAGTGTTTGCGCCCTGGTACGTCCACTGGTGGTTCAGCGGATTCGATGCGAAGAAGGCTGCCTTGTGCGTGAGCCTGACGCGGATCCTGCTTCCTGCGCAGTTGTTCTTTTTTGCCGGCGGCGTTTTTGGCGCGGTACTGCTGGTTCGCAAGCAGTTCAATGTGCAGGCGGTGACGCCGCTGATCTACAACCTGGGCACGATTATGGGAGGCATCCTGCTGGTGAAGCGGCTGGGCGTCTCTTCGCTGGCCATCGGCACGGTAGCGGGAGCACTGGTTGGGCCGTTCCTGCTGAACGCGGTATTTGCGCGGAGAGCCGGAGTCCGCTACAAGCCGATGCTCGACTGGCATGACGAGGGGTTGCACGAATGGGTGCGCCTGTCGCTGCCGTTGATTATCGGCGTATCGCTGGTGACGGCGGACAACTGGATCATTGCGCACTTTGCTTCGAATACGAGCGGCGCGATTTCGCTGATGACGTATGCGAAGCGGCTGTTTACCGCGCCGATGTCGATGCTGGCGCAGGCCGCGGGCGCGGCTTCCATGCCTTTTTTTGCGAGCCTGTGGGCAAAACAGAACCGTTTCGAATTCGCAAGCGTGGTGGCGGATTCTGTGTCGCGCGTGACCTGCATGGGATTGCTGGCGGCGTCGGCGATGATCGCGCTGGGCAAGCCGGCGATTGATTTGCTGTTTGTGGGCGGCCGTTTTTCAGCTGCCGATGCGCGCGAATGCGCCGCGTACTTTGCGGTGTTTTCGATCTCGCTGTTTTTGTGGTCAGCGCAATCCATCTACTCGCGCGCGTTTTATGCCGCGGGCAACACCTTTGTGCCGATGGTGGCGGGGACGATCATTACCGTTATTTCGCTGCCAATTTACGCTGCGTTTTTCCGCGGTTACGGGGCCATGGGGCTGGCGTTCGCGTCGGACCTGGGAATCGGCATGCAGACGCTGACCATTGCGTTGCTGTTGCATCAGCGGCACATGGTGTCGTTGGCGAGTCTCGACTATCGCGAATTGGGGCGGTGCCTGGCGGCGGCGCTTACCGGCGGGGCTGATCACGTGGATCGTGTTTTCGTGGATGGCCGGCGAACTGATGCAGAGAATGCATCTGGCGGCGCATCAAGGCCGTTTGTATGATCTGCTGGTGCTTGCGGCGGGCGGGCTGCTTTGGGGCGCGATCTCTTTGTGGGTGTTGACCAGGACAGGGTCGGCGCTGCCCAGGGTGATGATGAAGCGGCTGCGGCTGGCGTGAATTTCCAGCGACACGCGATTCGAAGCTTCCAGGGCTGAAGCCCATCCAGATCTGCGGAATGCTATTCGTGAGGCTGAAGCCTCACGCTCCCTCCGAAAGCCTGTAATCCTCGAGCCACGGAAGCAAGAAGGCACCGGGACCCCTGCCGAGGCAGGGGTCCGCGCGGTCCCAAAGAACAACTGCGCCTTACGAGTGAACCGCTACCTTGGCGGGCTCGGACGGCACGGCGGTTGGCTTCGAATCGGGCTTGCGGATGTCGATGCCGCCCTTGAAGAACGCACCATCTTCAATGCTGATGCGAGCCGCGGCTACGTCGCCGGTGAGGGCGCCTTCCGCACGGATGTCGACGCGATCAGTGGCATTGACGTTGCCCTTGAGCTTGCCGAGAACGACGATCTCGCGGGCGCTGATGCTGGCCGTGACATTGCCGTTCTTGCCCACGGTGACGCGATTGCCGGGGATGCTGATGCTGCCCTCGACCTTGCCGTCGATGAAGAGCGATTCGGTGCCGGTGATTTCGCCCTTGATCGAGAGGCCTTTGCTGATGCTGGCTTGCTCGCCAACAGAAGATGCGGCCGGGCGCGGTGTTTCAAGTGTGGGCTGCACCGGCACAGGGCGAGCAGCAGGCTGCTCGGGGGTCGGTGTCGGAGAGGGTGATTGGCCTTGTTGGGTGGGTTTCCACATAGCGCTCAATGCAATTTCCTTTTCTGTCCTAACGGGACTGAGGGTGCCAAGGCACGGGCCACTTCTGTGGACCGAGAGACTTAAAATTCTCGGACGCGGCCCTTGCTTGCCGGGGGCACGTGCGTCCTCAATGTGATGTTAGTCCTTTGCTCGGACTTACCAAGCATGGTTGTTGCCGTTATTGTAAGACGACAGGGCGATTCTGCACGAATGCCGAGAGTAACGGGTCACTTGCGGTTGCCAACAGTGACAACAGCCGGGAGCGCAAACCCGATGAATCGCGGCGATTTACCTACAAATCCCGAACCATGAAAGGAACCTCATGCTCCGGACCGCCAGAAACGTTGCGCTGGTTGTGTGCTGTGGGAATGTTGGGCCAGATTTCGCTGAGTGGGCAGGCGCCTTCAGAGCAGGAAGCCGTTCGACGTCGTGATTCTGCATGGGCACATCGTCGACGGGACCGGGTCGCCCTGGTATTCGGGGGATGTGGGGATTCGCGACGGGCACATTGCCGCGATCGGGGACCTGGGCGCTGCGCCGGCGAAGCAGAAGATCGATGCGCAGGGCAAAGTGGTGGCGCCGGGGTTTATCGACATGCTGGGGCAATCGGAGTTGACGATCCTTGTCGATCCACGGCTGCCTTCGAAGATCTACCAGGGCATTA
Organism: uncultured Acidobacteriaceae bacterium; assembly: GCA_963769345.1. Taxonomy (GTDB): domain Bacteria; phylum Acidobacteriota; class Terriglobia; order Terriglobales; family Acidobacteriaceae; genus Telmatobacter. The sequence continues at coordinate 1,080,853 of CAVYLL010000008.1, read as the reverse complement.
CGACGGAGATTACGGGCGAAGGCGACTCCGTTGCGCCGGTGAATGACGCGATGCTGGCGGCGGATCACTCCGGATACGCGCATCTGCACATCACGCCGGACTGGCGACACACTTGCGCGAATATTTTGCGCGGCTGGAGAAGCAGGGGATGGGCATCAATCTCGCGACGTATGTGGGCGCGACATCGGTGCGGCGGATGGTGCTGGGCGATGCGAAGGTGGACCCGACAGCGCGCAACTCGACCAGATGAAAGCGCTGGTCGACCAGGCGATGCGGGACGGAGCTGTGGGTGTTTCGACTTCATTGCAATACTCGCCTGCTCCGTATGCAAAGACTGAGGAGTTGATTGCCCTGGCACGAGAAGCGTCGAAATTCGGCGGCATCTATGCAACCCACATGCGCAGCGAGGGCGATGCGGTGCTGGAGTCGATTGACGAGGCTACGCGCATTGGTCGCGAGGCGCAGATCCCGGTGGAGATCTGGCATCTGAAAGCTGCGGGAAAAGCCAACTGGGGCAAGATGCCGCAGATTGTGGCGCGCATTGATGCGGCTCGGGCCGCCGGGCGTGGACGTGAGCGCAAATACCTACGCGTATACGGCGTGGTTCAACACATTTTCGGCATTCGTTCCGCCGTGGGCGCATGATGGCGGCGATATTCAGTTGATTGCGCAGGCTTGAAGGATCCGGCGATGCGGGCGCGGATTCGCAAGGATATGACCAGCAGCGGCAAGAACTCGGCGGGCGAGGACTGGGACAACGAGTGGCAGGAGATTCCCGGGCCGGAGGCGATTCTGGTTGCGGTGGTGCAGAATCCTGAGCTGGTGCCGCTGCAGGGGAAGCGCCTGTCGGAAGTTGCCGCGCTGTGGCACGAGGATGCGATTGATGCGCTCTGCGACCTGCTGATCAAGGACAAGGCGTTCACCGAGGTTGCTGTCTTCGGCATGGATGAGCCGGACGTGAAGCTGGCGCTGAAGCAGCCGTGGGTGTCGTTTGACAACGACTCGCAGGGGACTGCTCCTGAAGGACTGCTAGGCAGCGAGCATCCGCACCCGCGGGCGTACGGGACGTTTCCGCGGGTTCTGCGCAAGTATGTGCGCGAGGAGAAGGAGCTGACGCTGGCCGGATGCGATTCGCAAGTTTTCCGCTTTGCCGGCGCAGCGGATGCGGCTGACGGATCGCGGGGTGCTGAAGAAAGGGATGTGGGGCGATGTGGTGGTGTTCGATCCGGAGAAGATTACGGACAAGGCGACGTTCGAAGATCCGAATCAGCTGTCCGTGGGAATGGAGTACGTGCTGGTGAATGGGGTGCCGGTGATTGCTGAGGGAAAGATGACGGGGGCGCTGCCGGGGAAGGTGCTGCGAGGGGCGGGGTATGTCCCGTAGTGCGATCTGTCGGTGTCGGCTCCTGCAATAATCGAGTGCATGGCTACGAGCAAGCTCGATGATTCACTTTTTTTGAATGTTGATCTCGATATCTACTCGAAGACTGATCTGCGACCTCTGGTAGATGCACTCGGCGACTCGGCAATCGAAATGTGGGTTGGCCGCGTGCGCAGGACGTACGAAGCCCACCTTGAAGTCGGCTGGGAGCCACGCAAAACGCCTTCACACATCATTCTCAGGTTTTGTAAGCTGATCCGCGCGCTTCCAGCAAAAGAGCGAAAGCTCTGGAATGCTGCCAAGTCCAAGAGCTTTGATATCGGTATCGAGGCTCCGAAACGAAACAGTCACTTTTGGTCCGCGGTGAGCCCAGAAGCCGTTCGTGCCGCGGCTGAAGTTGGAGCGCAGATTGCAATAACCGTGTATGGCCCGATGGAGCCGTCGCCCAAGCTCCCCAAAAAGAAACGTGCGGCCCCGGCTAAGTGATTTCAGCGTCCAAAGCAGACTCAGACCATCTCTTAAGGGAACGGAATATTACATACTTCATGAGCCATCCTCTTTTTTCGCCTTTTCAGCTGCGTTCTGTTGTGTTTCCTAATCGCATTGGTGTTTCGCCGATGTGCGAATACTCGTCGCAGGACGGGTTCGCTAATGACTGGCACCTGGTGCATCTCGGCTGCCGCGCGCAGGGTGGCGCGGGGCTGGTGATGACGGAGGCTTCGGCGGTGACGCCGGAAGGCCGCATTTCGATCAACGATCTGGGCATCTGGAAGGACGAGCATATTGCGAAGCTCGAGCAGATCGTCCGGTTCATCCATTCGCAGGGCGCGCGGGCCGGGATGCAGCTTGCTCATGCGGGGCGCAAGGGCAGCATGACGGCTCCGTTCAGCGGCGAACGGCTGCTGACGCCGGAAGAGGGACGCTGGGAGCCGGCGGGGCCGAGCGCGATTGCCTTCTCGCCGAACTACGCGGTGCCCAAGGCGCTGGATGAGGCGGAGATTGCCGGCGTGGTCGAGCGCGTTTGCGCGATGCTGCGAAGCGCGCCGACAAGGCGGGGTTCGACGTTGTGGAGATTCACGCAGCGCACGGCTACCTGCTGCACGAGTTTCTGTCGCCACTGGCGAACCAGCGCATCGACCAGTACGGCGGCAGTTTCGACAACCGGATCCGGCTGCTGCTGGAGGTGGCGGACGCGGTGCGCGCAGTGTGGCCGGAGCACCTGCCGCTGTTTGTGCGGATCTCGGCGACGGACTGGGCTGAAGGCGGCTGGACGCCGGATGAATCGGTGGAGTTGGCGCGGCGGCTCAGCGATCACGGCGTTGACCTGGTGGATGTGTCGTCGGGCGGGCAGGTGCCGCACGCGAAGATTCCGGTGGGGCCGGGTTTCCAGGTTCCGTTTGCGGCGCGGATTCGCAGAGAGACTGGAATGCCGACGGCTGCGGTGGGCATGATCACGGAAGCGAAGCAGGCGAATGAAATCATCGCCAACGGCGAAGCGGACATTGTGCTGCTGGCGCGGGAGATGCTGCGTGATCCTTATTGGCCTCTGCATGCGGCTGCGGCGCTTGGTGAAACAGCGAGCTGGCCGGTGCAGTATTTGCGCGCTGCGCCGCAGGGATCGCCGGCCCGAACCGCGCTTGAGCGGCCAAAGAAAGACTGAGTTCAGCGATTGTGGCCTGATTTTCAACAAGATTCGGAGCGCAGGGACGATCCAAGCGTGGATTTTGCTTCACTTCAGGTGCAACATGTGGCCTATACTGCGTCTAAGCAGTGATCCCGCACAAACTGCGGGCCTTCTGTATTTGCTATGGCATCGCATCCGTCCCCGAAGCGCGCCGTTGAAAACCCGACGATCCCCGACCGTCTTTATTTCAAAATCGGGGATGTAGCGCGCATTCTCAAAGTCGAGACGTACGTGCTGCGTTTCTGGGAGTCGCAGTTTCCGCAGCTCAAGCCGAACAAGAGCGGCACGGGGCAACGTCTTTACCGCAAACGCGACGTGGAGATTGCAGTCGAGATCAAGCGGCTTGTATACGGCGAGGGCTATACGCTCTCAGGTGCCCGCCAGGCCCTCGGACAAGCCAAACGCGGTGAGCCGCAGGCCGCGATCGTCGCTCCGGCGCAGGCACATGGCGCCAAGGCGGCGAAGAAAGGCGACAAGGTCGCAGACGTAATTGGGCGGGCACGAATCGAGCTGCGCGAGATTGCCGGGATGCTGGCCTCGCCGGCAAAAGCTTCTACCCCTCCGCAAGTGCAACCACTTCGCCGAAGGATGCGGCCGTCGAACGCAGAGAAGGTGTCGGGCTCGCTGTTTGACGCCTAGCCTCTTCACCAGTGTTGAGCGACCCTAAAAAGTGGGAGCTTACTTTGGACCCCTTCTATCTCTGGGGTCGAAGTCGTCAATCAACTCTCCTATCCCCCGGTCTGTCACGAAGCCGTGCTGATCACCGTTCGAGTCGTAAAACACCCCGGTAATTTCACCTCTTGCATTCATGCCGGTAGGCAGGGTTTTGGTTGCGTTTGGAACATCAAAGGTCTTTATCTTTCCATCGGCTTCTCGCAGAAAGCCATGGAGGGCCGAACTCGCGTCAGCGTAAAATCCGGCAATCTGCCCCCTTGCGTTGATCGCCACGGGCGACGTCTCTGTCGCGCCGGGAACATCAAAGGTTTCGATCGTACCGTCTGGTCGCCGCAGAAATGCGCCTCCATGATTGGTGGCGTCAGTGTAGCCGCCAAGAATCCACCCTCTCTGATTGATCGCAGTCCCGGCGGTGCTCGTCGCGTTTGGAACATCAAAAGTCTCGATTGTCCCGTCGGCATTCCGCAAGAAGGCGCGCCTCCCGACGCCTGTGCCATCTTCGAAAGAGCCGGTGCTTTGGCCAAGGACGTTGATCGACAAGGCTATCGTTCCGAAACCGCCTCCTGCCCCGGCGTCGAACGAGGTGAGTGTGCCGTCGGGATTCCGCAGGAACCCGTGCGAAACATCACCAAAATCCACCCAGTAACCGACCACTTGTCCCCAAGCGTTTATATCTTCGGCGGACGTAACGGTTCCAGCGCCGCCATTAAACGTAGCTGTCGTACCGTCAGGATTTCGCAGGAACCCGAGTTGCATGTAGGCGAGATCCTGATACTGGCCGAAAAAGCCGACAATCTGCCCTAATGCGTTCACTCTGTTCGGTAGCGTGTATGTCGAGTTTGGAGCATCGAACGAGGTGAATTTGCCATTGGCATTCCGCACAAACCCGCGCACCGCAATAGCCTTCTGGTCCCCGTAATAGCCTACGACTCGCCCTGAGGGCGAAATGTCGGTTGGCGTTGTGGCGAATCCATCAGGAAAGTCAAATGTGATGATCTTCTGCGCGAAAGTGAGAGGGGTCGTGAGTACGAGAAGTACGGCTACACGCGAGAATGAGGGCAGGAGAGCGAAGATTTTCATGGCGTTAGCCTTTCGATGGGGGAAGTCGTTGGGAACGTCAATCAGATTGTGCTTGGCACTTCCGCACAAGAGTAAGCCTCTCGTTGCAAGGCGAGAGTACCGCCATGTAAGCCGCACGTCAATGCATTATTGGGGGAACACTGACCGTCAACCATCCACGCTAAGAACTGAATGTGAGAACAGACGAGAGAGCGGCGTGATTCGTGGGGCGGCAGCTCCGCACGGAATTGCCAAGTCAGTCAAAGCGAAGAGAGTGGTCGGCGCTGGTCGGCAATTTTAGAACTTTCCTGCTAGCTGCCGACGCATTTGACACGTGCTCTCACGGTTTACGAGGGAAGCTTGCTCAAACGCGGAACCGTCTTACTCGGCGGGCATCCACGTCTTGTCGGGATTGTATTCCGACATGGCCTCCGCCACCTTTGCCGTGTCCGGTCCAAGATCCTTCTGAAACACGCTGCCGTCCTGGTTGATGATGAAGGTCATCACACCGGAGGTACGGTACACGGCGGGATAGGCAAGAAACGCGACGCCGCCGGTCAGGACCCCATTCACCCTGTAGTCGCGGGCGCCGCCCTTGGCGGCCGATCCCTGGCGGGTAAGCATCGAAAGATGTAGCCATGGAACGGAGTCGGCTCGCCCACCTTCCGGGTATAGCCTTCGTTCGACGCTTCTGCAAGCAGCGGCCCGACGGGACTCGGAGGCTCGTTGTCGCCGGTCTTCCAATAAAGCCCGTCGTGCTTTCCTTCGGTGCTGAAGACTCTGCTCGCATAGTGCTTCACCTTTTCGTCATCGTGCAGAGTGGAGGCATATTCTTTCTGCGCTTCGATCAGCGTTTCCAAGACTTCGATGGCGCCGTTCTCGTTATTGCCGATGCGCCGGTAGAGAATCTCCTGGATTCCACTCTGGGTGTCAAAGTACCATGACCCGCCCGGGTTCTTCACCAGCGAGATGGGCATCGGCCAGTTGTTGGGCCCTATATAAAGGGTGGCAGTCTGATCCGGCTCGATGACGACGCGATGCATCTGCTCATAGTGAGAGGCGAACTTTTCAATCAAGTTTTTGTCCGCGACTTCGTCGCCGGTGTGGAGCACCTTATCCGCGTTCGAGCCGAAGATCGCATTCAGGCTGCTGGAGTCATCGGCCTTGGACGCCTTGTAAAGGGCGAGCGCCGCGTCGCCGGGAGTGGAGAAGGTCTTTTCATTCGCCGATTGCGCACGGGAACCGGACGGATAAGCGAGACACAGCAGGATCAAGACAGGCAGACACAGCACCACGGCGCCCAGGTGATCGGGCAACGTCCTTTTGTGAAGTTGCAACGTACGTTTCACTGAGTTCCTCCTGACTTCTGCTTGCGGATACTTCCTGAGCCAGAACCTGGATTGCGGGATCGGCGAAATCCGCCGGACCTCTCGCAGCCGGCGCTGCTGTGTCCTCCTGATCGCGACCTAAAAGCACATCGAGCGCACGGACTACCAACCTTGGACCTCGGTTAATTTCTGGGACGGCCACCGCCACCTGCACGGCTGCCGCCGCTGCTTTTGGCGCCACCGCCTCCTCCCCGGGCCTGGGCCGTATTGGCGCTGCCTCCTCCACCGCCACGGGCCTGGGCTGTATTGGCGCCGCCTCGGTTGCTGCCGCCATTCACGCTCTGCTGGCCCCGGGCGCTGTCGCTTCGGGCGTTGCCACCCTGCTGGTAACTCCCCATCGCGTTGCTACTCGCTCCGCGGTTCGGCTGATTGCCGTAACCCCGCTGCTCTGTGCGCTGGTTGGTGGGGCCCTGGTTCCGGTTGGCGACGACGCTTGATTGCGATCGCTGACCCCCTGGTTCCGGTTGCCTGCGCCCTGATTGCGATCTCGGCCGACTGCCTTGGTTCCTCGTTGCTCGACGCCTTGATCGCCGACACCCTGGTTGCGATTACCAACACCCTGATTGCGATCGCCGACGCCCTGGTTCCTGTTGCCTACGCCTTGATCGTTCCGACGCCCTGGTTGCGATTACCAACGCCCTGGTTGCGATCGCCGACGCCCTGGTTGCGCCTCTGATCGAACTGCGGAGTGCCGCCCCGATTCAGATCGTTGCGATTCACGTTGTTCGCGTTGACATTGTTGCGATTCACATTGTTCGCGTTGAGTTGACTTGTTCGCTATTGTTCCGATTCACGTTGTTGTAATTGGCGTTGTTGACGAATGTATTGGAGTTGGAGATGTAGACATTGTTGTTGTAGTGCACGCTGGAGTTATTCCAGCCGGTATTCCAGGAGTTATAGCCCCATCCGCAGCAATTGTTATTGTTGTTGCTGATTGCTGCGCCCACCAACATGCCGACACCGAACGAAACGAGGCCGGTTGTCACCATAGCTTCAGTGGAGTAACCCGGCGGCGGCGGGATGGGGGCGCCGTAAACTGCGGTGGGATTGTAGCTGGGCACGTACACAACGTCAGGCTGCGCCGGCTGAATCACGATCGTCTGAGGCGGAGACTGAACAACCGTCACTTGTTGATCACCTGAGGATGCCGCGGCGGGTTCGGTTCCCGCAGGCTGATTCTCGACCTGAACGTTCTGCTGTGGGGTCGATTTCAGATTGCCGGCCTGGTAGGCACGCTGGCGCATCACCTGCACCGCGTTCATCACGTTTTGAGGCGCGTTGAAATACGCATCGCCGAGGGACGAGGTCCACGAGAGGTTGGTGGCCATCTGCTGCAAAACATCAGAAAACTGGGTGAGCCCTTTGACGCTGGGGTCCCATGTCTGCTGATCCACCGCCTGCAACAGCGGCTGACCCTTGAGTGCCCCATTCTGCTGCATCCACTGCCAGGCCGCGGTAATTTGGTCTGGGTAAGTCGAACTCGCGAGCACTATGGCCACCAGGTTGTCCGGGAACAGGGCGATCGGAGCCACGAGCTGGTAAAGCTGGTCTGGAGTCGGCATGGCATAGGTGGCGGTGGGCGCCTGCGCCTGCGCCTGCTGCCCGGCCTGCGTTTCCTTCTTTTTGCAGCCGTCGAGCCCCATCGAACTGACCACTAAAGCGAAGGAAGTTACAACCGAAATAACTTGATGGGAGTTGGGCATCGAATGTTCCCCCGCAACGCAACATACTCCGAATGGGAAGCGTTGAAACCTGCCAAATTTGCTAGGCGCCCAATTTTTGACGCTCGTCGCCGATTGAGGGCAGGCCGGCAAGAGTGCACCCCCTCTCCTAGCTCGATGTCGCTTTACCTTACTGGTCTCGCATAACGGGAGTTGGGTAGTCGCTTTAGTTTGCTTATTTGTGGGACGGCGCAGGTTTCGGAATTCGGAGAGCCGAGATGAAGAGAGTGGATGAAGGGTCGAAAGAGGGCCAAAGGTGAGAAGACTGTCCCAACCTATTGCGCGGATTAATACTCGCTATCGGATTCTTATGAGAAAAGTGGATCTCGCAAGTTATTGATTCTAATAATGGTCGGGACGGGCAGATTCGAACTGCTCGGCTCGGCTTCGCCTCGCACCCTCGCAGGCTTTTCTGAGGAATCCGCGAAGGCGGATTCCAAAAGTTGGGGTGCTTCGTGGGTCGGCAGTTCCGCACAGGATTGCCAAAGGGAAGAAATCAGTCAACGCGATAGATAATGGTCGGGACGGGCAGATTCGAACTGCCGACCCCTCGCACCCCAAGCGAGTGCTCTACCAGGCTGAGCCACGTCCCGACACAGTCGAGCCGGCTCGGGTGAGCCGGCCCATGGGGTTCTGATTTAGTTTACACCAGCGCGGGTCCATCGAGTGCTGACTGTCCTCGCCTGCTGAAAAGGGACTATCGCAGTTCGAAGCGGCTTCCTCACGGCGCCCAGGCCCGCTTCAGATCAGCCCATTCGATGCGACTGAAGCTACGAGACAATAGCCGAAAAAATGTTCCGCAGGCTGGAGCTGCGTTCTTTCAGGTCAGGCCTTTTCGGCACATTCATTTTGGTGCGTATGTGTCCATTGCGTCGCGGTTAGTGCGATGGCGGCACGAATTCCGACGGGAGTGCGGAGCCCTCGCCGAAGAAGAACTGCTCCATCTGCTCGACCAGAAACTCCTGCGCCTGCGGGGTCCAGGGCTGCAGGCGGTACTCGTTCAGCAGCATCTTCTGCCGGTCGACCCACTCGCTCCATGCGGCTTTCGATACATTCTTATAGATCTTCTGTCCAAACTCCGAGTCGAAAGGCGGCTCGTCGAGGCCCTCCATCTCTTTTTTATTGCGAACACAAAAAACCATATGCGCCATCGTTCCAGCTCCTGATCCCATTGTAAAGGGATCGTTCGCCGGACGGTTTCGTGCTTGCCTCCCGGGACGGGCCGCACGCTATCCTCAAGCCATGTGCGGCCGGTTTGCCCGTCGATCCACGCAGGAGGTCCTCGCCGACTGGTTTGGCGTGGAGATCGAGGACATGCCGTGGTTTGCGCCTACGTATAACGCGGCTCCGCAAAGCACGCAGCCGGTTGTGCGGCTGAACAACGAAACGGGCAAGCGCGAGTTTGCGCTGATGCGGTGGGGGCTCGTTCCCTACTGGGCCAAAGATGCCAAGGTAGGCTACACGACCATTAATGCGCGTGCCGAAGAGGTTGCGTCCAAGCCCCTGTACAGGGATGCTCTTAAAAAGCGGCGATGCCTGATTCCGGCGGATGCTTTTTACGAGTGGCAGCGCGTAGACGCGAAAACGAAGAGACCTTATGCGTTCGGAATGCGGAGCGGAGAGCCTTATGCCTTTGCGGGGTTGTGGGAACGGTGGAAGCCGAAGGATGGAGACCCGCTGGAAACATTCACGATTCTGACGACCGATCCGAACGAGCTGGCCGAGCCGGTGCACAACCGCATGCCGGTGATCCTGGAGCCCCGCGATTACACGCGCTGGATGGAGACGAACGATCCGGCACGTCCACCGATCGATCTGATGCGACCGTATCCCGCGGAGAAGATGCGTTCGTGGAGAGTGGATGAGCGGGTGGGCAATGTGCGCAATGACGATCCTGAGCTGCTGACCGAGCGACAGACCGACCCCATCCAACAGCAACTATTCTAAAGACTTCCCACGTTACCGCCGGGCGGACAATGCGATGATTCCGCTTGACTTCCGCTTGCGGAGGAGGTCTCTTAGTGACATCCCACCGATTCATTTGTCTTGCCGCGCAAGGCTGCGATCTGTTGGTTTCAGAGGGCTCCGATGCGCCAGGGTTTGCGGGGCGCAGGAAATGGGTCGGGGGCCGAAGGAAATCCTATGACCGTCGCAACACGAACCGGAATCTCAGACAACGCAGCCGGCGCAATCTGCTACTTCACGTTTATTCCGGCCATCGTCTTTCTTCTTCTTCCTCCGTACAAAGACAGCAACTATGTTCGCTTTCACGCGTGGCAGTCGGTGTTGCTATGGATTACGGCTTTTGCGATCGACATTGTTCTCGGAACGATCGCGCTGCTGACGCTGTTCCTGGGCGGCGCTGCTCTCGCCTATACGTTCAGGATTATTTCGTTGCTTTGGCTGATTCTCTGGCTTGCAGGCGTCATTCGGGCAATCAACGGCAAGCGGTTCAAGATCCCGTTGCTCGGAAGTATTGCCGAAAAGCTTGCGATGAAGTAGTCTTTTTGCCACAACAGGAATCTGCGACACGGTTCGCTGTACCCGCCCGCGGTGCCGTGTCTGCTTCTCCGCATACATACGCTCTTTTCGTTGCAGTTCCGGGATATATCCCAGGTTCAAAGTGAAGGAGAGCAGCCATGTCTGATTCCCCGCAGTACACACCCGTTCCCCCGCAAGCCGCGCAGAGCGGCCTGTCTGACACCGCCGCCGGAGCGCTCGCTTACGTCACCATCATCCCCGCGATTGTCTTCCTGCTGGTCGAGCCGTATAACAAGAACTCGTTTGTGCGCTTCCACGCATGGCAGTGCATCTTTCTCGGCATAACTGCGATCGCAATTCAGATTGTGCTCGGGGTTATCCCCGTGATCGGGTGGATCATTCTCCCGTTTGCCTCGCTCGGCATTCTGATCGTGTGGATTATCGCCCTGCTGAAGGCACTCAAGGGGGAGAAGTACGAGCTTCCAATTATCGGCAAGTTCGCCGCACAGCAAGCTGGCGCATAAGCCCGATCTCGCCGGCGTTTGCGAATCGGGCTGATCGCCTCTCAGCGGCGCTTTGGCTTCCGGACCTTTCGGTTCTTTTTATTCGATCCGAAGGGAGTGTTCTGGTTGCGGCGATTTGCTTTCGACTTAGGCGGCGATTTGGGCTGCTTCTTTCCGGTGAGAGAGATGCCTTCCTCCACGACTGAGAACTGGAGGCGACGCTCTTGCGCGAGGATGCGATCGAGGATCACCTGCACACGATCGCCAGCGCGGAAGCGCCGGCCCCAGCGCTCGCCGATGATTTCGTGGGTGTTTTCGCGCCACGTGTAGCGGTCGTCGCGCAGCGTGTCGATAGGGACCAGACCTTCGACAAACAGGTCGGTGAGTTCGACGAAGAAGCCGTACTTGGTGGGATTGAGAACCAGCGCGGCAAATTCCTCGCCTACGCGGTTCTCCATGAAGCGCACCTTCTTCCACTCCACCAGCTCGCGTTCTGCTTCGGCGGCGCGGCGCTCGGCCTGGCTGGATTCTTCGGCAATCTGCGCCAGCTCGGCTTCGGGAATTGGCGGCTCATCGCGGAATCCTTCACCGGGCTTAAGCTTCTTTGCATGATGGATGACGATGCCCTTCAGCGCTTCGTGAGGATGCGTCCAGGGTGAGCCGTGGCGTCCTTCGGCGACTTCGGCACGGCCCACCACGCCGTCGCGCAGCAGCGACTTCGTTATGCGGTGCACGATGAGGTCGGGATAGCGGCGAATGGGCGAGGTGAAATGCGTGTAGGTGGGCGCGGCGAGCGCGAAGTGTCCTTCGTTGATTTCGGAGTAGCGCGCCTGGCTGAGTGAACGGAGCATGAGGTAGCTGAGAATGCGTTCCTCGGGCTTGCCTTCGATGCGCGCCGCCAGCTTCTGATACATCTTTGGCGTGACGGCGATGTCTTCGGGGACTTCGTGGGTGCGGGCCTTGCGGCCGCTGCGCTGGGCATCGCGCCGATCGCCGCGGGTTTGGATGCGCTTGACCGGGAGTGCGCCGAGGCCGAGGGAGTAGCCGAAACTGGCGGCCAGCTCTTCGAATTGCACGACGCGGCGCGGCTCCGGCTTCTCGTGGATGCGATAGAGCGAAGGCACGCCGAGGTCTTCAAGCCAGGTGGCGACGCACTCGTTGGCGGCGAGCATGAATTCTTCGATGAGGCGATTGGCCCAGGTGCGCTCGGATTTGGTGACGCCGCGCATCTGGCCGTTGTTCGTCGAACTCGATGACGGGCTCGGGCAGGTCGAAGTCGATGCTGCCGCGCTCTTCGCGGCGCTTGTTCATCAGTCCGGCAAGGTGGCGCATGCGTTCGAAGTCGGCGACCAACGGAGCGTAGCGGGCGCGTGTTTCGGGATCGCCTTCGAGGATCGCGTGGACGGCGGTGTAGGTCATGCGTTCGGCGGATCGGATGACGCCTTCGACGATCTCGAAGCTCTCAATGCGGCCGGCGGAGCTGAGTTGCATGATGCAGCTCAGGACAAGCCGATCTTCGTTCGGGCGCAGGCTGCAGATGTCGGTCGATAGCTCCTGGGGCAGCATGGGAATGGCGCGGTCGGGGAAATAGACGCTGGTGCCGCGGAGGCGTGCTTCGAGATCGAGATCAGTGCCTGCGCCGACATACTCGGCAACGTCGGCGATGTGCACCTGGAGTTCGTATCCGCCGTCGGCGCGTTCGCTAACGAGGACGGCATCGTCAAAATCCTTCGCGGTTTCGCCGTCGATGGTGACGATGGGGAGTCCGCGGAAATCGCGGCGGCGATTCACTTCAACATCATCGAGAAAGGCGACGGCTCGCGCTTCGGCAAGCACTTTGTCAGGAAAGACGCGAGGAAGCTGATGCTTGCGGATCATCATCTCCACGTCGACGCCGAAGTCGTCGGGATCGCCGAGCACTTCGATGATGCGGCCGACGGGGGGCCGCGTGGGCGTGGGCCAACTGGTGATTTCAACATCGACGACGAGGCCTTCGAGATCGTCGTAATGCGTGGCCGCTGCGGCTTCGCTGCCGAGGACGCGATGCGGCGTGGCGGGCTGCTCAGTCTCCGGCAACTCCTGGCCGAAGGGGATGACGATGTGCTGCGTCATGCGCTCGTCGAAGGGGATGACCTTATCGCCCATCTCGCGCTCGGATCGTGCGTAGTGAAAGACGCCGACGACCGTGGGGTTTCGCCGTTCGAGGATGCGGGCGATGCGGCCAAGACGGCGGCCATCGGCACGGGGCGGCGCAAGTTCGACCAGCACCTGATCGCCCTGCATGGCGCCGTTGATCTCGTCGGGCGGAATGAAGACGTCGTCTTCTCTCTGCGGAGCCCTGGCGTGCGTTCGGGCGCACGAAGCCGTAGCCGTCGCGATGCAGATCGAGCCGGCCGGCGATGAGATTGTCGCGCGTGCCGCCGCCGGATTTTTTCGGAATGCTCCAGTGTTCGCGATCGGTTTTGACGAGATCGCCGCGCGCGGTGATGCGGGCAAGCTGCTCGAGCAGCAGACGGCGCTCGCGGCCGCCGCCGAGGCCAAGCTCGCGCACCAGTTGCTTGTATCCGGCTTTGCCGCCGGCGGAGCGTGCGATCTGCGCCAGCAGTTCCCGATCGGTCATAGATTAAGAGTAGGACAACCGAGTGGCGTATGGCATCGAGCGTATCGAGCGATTCGGCATCGGTATTTGAGTAGCGGCGAAAAGTACAGGCCGCGCGCATGTAGCGTCACGGCCTGCATCCCCCCATGGAGAATCTTGCTTACTGCTTCTTGAGAACCGCGGTTCCCTTTTCGTCCATCAGGATGGCGCTTTCGAGCTTGCGGAAATCGGCGGCGCGCGCGGCGGGAAGCTCGACCTGGCGAACGACAAATTCGCGCTCGTAATGAAGCTGGTCGCCTTTGGCGGTGATGTTGGAGTGGTAGCTGGCGAAGTCGAGATCCAGATTCACGGGGTCTGGTGTTTCATCGACGACATAGCCTGGCGGCAAGGTGATGTCGAAGCTGTCGTGCCAATGCCCTGTCGCATTCAGATCGATGGGCACGGTGCGGGGCTTGTCGTTGAACGGGATGGCGTGCGAACCGACCACGCGCGGCCGCACCAGCAGCAATGTGCCGGCCTGGTGCGCGTACTGCGAAGCGGTGAGTTTGTAGTGCACCTCGAGGGGCTTGTCGAGTTCAGAGGGCTGGACAAACTGAAATGAATTGAGCACCACGCCGGGCACGTCGTGCGAGATCGCCGTCTCCAGCGACTCGCGCCGCTCCTTCTCGTCGGAGTATTTGAGGATCATGCGCATGTCGGCGCCTTCAGGGCCGGAGTGCGTGGTGTCGACGAGGCCGGTGAGGGTGCCGTCGGCAGCGAGCGTGAATGCGCCCTTGCGCTCGGTGCCGTTGGCGTCGGGCGGCAGAACAGGCAATGCAATGACCTGGCTGGCGGGTCCCGGCGGCAAGAGTGCCATAGCTGCCCTGAAGATAGGAGGGCAGATTGCCGACGGGCGTGCGCTCGTTGGTGGGGTCGAAGATGAGGTAGCGCTTGCCGTCTGCGCTTTGACGATCGGCCAGCAGGCGGGGATCATTTACGTCGGCCGGAATCTCGATGGCGGTGATCATGTGATTGCCGTAGAGCGAAGGATCGTCAGGATCGACGATGCCGCGGCGATCATCCACCGGAACGTAGTATGCATTGATGCCGGCGACGTGCAGCATGGCGATCAGCAGGGTGGTCTTGTCTTTGCAGTCGCCGTAGCGATTGCGAAAGATGTCGGCGGCGTGATTGGCCTGCAACCCGCCGATTCCGCGCTCAACGATGAAGTAGCGGATGTTTTTCTGGATGGAATCGGTGATGCGGCTGAGCTTGGTGTAGAAGTCCGGCGCGCCGGCGATGAGCGCCTGCGTATAGGCAGTGATCTCAGGCGAGGGCTCGGGCCGGTCCGCTTCGAGCGTTGTGACCCATTGGCCGATGGCTTGCCACTCGTTGTCAGTTCCATCCACGGCGGCGTCGCCCCATTGCACGCTCATGCGTGCCGCAAGGGCCGCCCACTCGGGATGCGAGGGAATATCGCGGAGATCGAGCGCGGGCATGTCCTTCACTTCCCAGCGCCAGTGGTTGGGGACGACCTCGACAGCGGGCAACCGACTTGAAGCTGTGCCAGGACTGTGAATGCGCGCGGCCCGGCAGGCAAATCCACTTCCAGAGCCTGAAAGACGACGGGGATTCCGTTCTGAATTCGCCAGACCTTCTCCTGCATGTAGGGCTCGAGAACTTCTTCGGATTCGCAGATGACGGTCGCGCCCACATCGACAGCGGGCGGATGGGCGACGCGCGCCTTGTAGGTGGAGAGCATGATGGGAACGCTGGTATCGCCCACTTCGGCGAAATCGGTGTCCTGCGCCATGTACTGCTTTTCGTCGGCGGCGATTGTCCACGCGCGGAAATAGTTGACCTTTTCATCGACGTCGTAGCCGACCTCGCAGGTGTTGTGACGGCCCTGTGGTTTCAGAATGCGGATTGCCTCGCGCTCGCGCTCGATCGCGCGGCCCTTGCCATCAATGGTCTCGACGTACTCGTCGTAGAGGATGACCGCCGAGGCGTCCTTGGCATAGTCGGGCGTATGGGTCTTGTTGGCTTCGAGCGCCCAATCGGGCACGGGCTGATTCTTGTTGAAGATGCCGGCTGAACCCGGAGTGGGGACAACTGCCAGAAGAATCAACGGCAGCATGACGAGGCTGGAGACGAGCGATGGTACTGAAGCCGAATTCGCCATGATCAGTTCCCCTTGGCGACCTGCGCGCGCGTCAGCACGAGTTGCTGCTGATCGGCTGTAGCGACCTTCTGATAGAAGTCGTGAAGGTCGCCGTAGTCGGTAGCGGGAAGAATCGAAAAGTTGAATGCAGCGGTGCGGCTTACGACGACATCGTTGTCTGCTGACCTTGGCGTCGACCTTGAGTACGGCGTGGTCAGGCCACGAGATGGTCCGCGGGCTGGGGTGGCGTCTCGACCGCAAACTCCGCAGGCAGATGGTACGTGACCTGGTCGACCTCTCCACTCCGGATAATGAACGTCGATCAGTATGGTTCGCTTGTCCTGCGCCACAAATGGATGCCTGGCGTGAGCTTCGAAAAATAGCCCGGGCAGGAAGAAGTGCTTGCCGGTTGCGGTCCCCATGTTTCCGGAAACATTGACCATGGCGATGAGGTTGGAGTCGTAGTCAGACAAGCCGAGGAAGTGATTGAAATCCGCCTGCACTCCATCGGGCATGTAGGAGCGAATGGATTCGTTGAATTGCTTCTTCACTTCGCTTTCATCGTTCCGGATTGCAAGCTGGCGCCAATGGAGAGCTTCCTGACCCGTCAAAATAAAGCGCGCGGTTCCCTTTACGCCTCCGGAACCGTCGATGTTGAGATCGGCGAAGCGCTGGACACCCGATGCCGTGTATACGCCCCCAGGCGTATTTCCCATAGCCGGTCCATTGTCGGAAAGGCGGAGACCTGACGCGTAGGTATGTTTCCAATGGAGGAGTCCAAAGGGACACATTTTCTGGCCCGGATCGAGGTAGACGTCTTTGCCATTCACGGCGATCACCGCGATGTAGTCATCGAGCTGGCCGAGTGTGAGGTAGTTTTGATCGAAGACCGCCCGGTCGCGATTGACGACCTGCATGGGGTTCACGTGCAATCCCGCAGCACGAGCCATGGCGACGATAAAGAAGGGCGAGATCGTCGGAAGTGCCGCTTTTTTGCGTCCACACGTCTTCAGCATTGCGGACTTGCTTCAACTTTTCGTTTTTGAGTTCCGCGCTGGATTTTTCACGCGTGAAATCGGTGTTGTCGAGCTTCATGACCTCGTCATAAAGCTTGCGCGCCTTCTGCTCGTCAGTGTCTGTGGGACTGACAATCTTCGCGACTGCATCCTTTAGCGTCTTACTGGGATCGGCGAAGCGATCTGTTTCTTTGGCCCAGCGCTTGCCCTCCTTCTGCCAGAACTCTCCACCGCTCATGTACGCGCTGTAGTAGAACTCGGCACGCCATTTGATCGTATTCAGGGGGGGCATCCAATCGTCATTAGGAGTAGGCGGAACGTCTTCAACATCGAGACTGTAGCGGTTAGCCATATCGTGCTTCATCTTGGCGCCATTGGCCCCGATTAACGCATACATCAGGTGGTTGGCCGAATCGCCACGCGAATTCGTGACGTTTTCAAGGTTTTTTGTGGGCTCAAACGAGTAGTGTGCGCGATGGACGAAATACGGCTGCTGGATCTCCCATGTGGGCGAGGATACAGAGCCGTCGTCATAACGAAGCTGCAGCCGATATTCCAGAATGCTGCCAACTTCGACGCTCGGCAGAGTAAAGACCATCGTGTTGACCTGGAGTGCCTTGGTCTTAACGTCTGTCAGGTCGGATGGCTTGGCGGTCAGCGGAACTATCGTTCCATCAGGATGAATCGTGCGACCCTGGATGTCAGTGACCTTGAAGCTGCGACGCTCATACGGGACTCGAACCGTCGCCAGTTCCTTGCCTTTTTCGCTGAGCACTTTGATGCGCGCGTAATCGCTGTGGTAGTGGAGATTGTCGTCGGTCTTCTCTTCGCGATAGAGGTAGACGGCATCGGCTCCCGGCGCTTTGGGGTCAGAGGTCATTTCCAGCTCCTCTTTGGTTGGCGCCTGAAACTGGGCTCGGAGAAGGCTGGGAAATGCGAACGTCAAACAGCAGAGCGAACAGACGAGGGCGATTCTCGACCGCATGCGTTAGGTCCTTGAGAAGGAATGACTGGAAGTGTATCGCAGTTCTGCCTGGTTTGGGCACGGCACTTTTGACCCATTTGGGCTATTTCAATCCTCTTCGAATGAGAGGATAGGGCTTTTGGCCAAGCCGGCGCGAGGCTGAAACTCCGCTTGCGATGAGAAGACGGATCCGGGCGTTACACTTGATGCGCTTGGAATCCGCGCGAAAAAGGAAAACGTATTTAATGGATATTCGTCGATGGGCAGGGGCATTTCTAGGAGTTTGCGCCGTGGTTGGGGCGCCGATTGCAGCTGTAGCACAATGGAATCCGCCGAATCCGGTGGTGAGCTTTGAAAAGCAGGCCAACGGGGTTGAGATTCATCAGAAGGATGGCGTACTGAAATTCGAGGTGGATGCGCCCGACGTGCTGCACGTGACCTACTCGCCGCTGGAGGTGAAGCCGCCGGCGCGCGCATCGGACCATGTGGTGATCAAGACGGATTGGCCGGCCGCAAGCTTCGACGTCTCTCAGAACGATAAGGCGATTATGCTCACGACCGCAAAGCTGAAGGTCGCGATCGAGCGACAGAGCGGGTCGATCCACTACCAGGGCGCGGACGGAAAGCAATTGACGACCGACACCTATCGCATGCTTCACCCGGCAGAGGTGAACGGCGAGCAGACATTCCACGCGGAGGTTGCGTTCGGCATTTACGGTTCGCATGAGGGGTTCTACGGGCTCGGCCAGCACCAGGCGGGGGTGTGGAACTATCGCGGCGAGACAGTCGATCTTTCGCAGGAGAACACGGAGATCGCGATTCCGCTGCTGGTTTCAACCAATGGCTACGGCATCTTCTGGAACAATCCTTCGCGCAGCGTGGTCAATAACCGGTTCGTGCACTGGCTCTACATGAGCGGCGAAGTGGCCGACCGCGTTGACTACTACTTTATCTATGGTCCGGATGCCGACCAGATCATCGGCCGCTATCGCGAATTGACTGGCGAGGTGCCGCTCTTCGGGCGCTGGGCTTACGGCTTCTGGCAGTGCAAGAACAAATACCAGTCGCAGGCGGAGATTGAGGGCGTTGCGGCGAAGTATCGTGCGCTGCACATCCCGGTGGACAACATCGTGCAGGACTGGTTCTGGTGGGTCACGATGGGCGAGATGAAGTGGAATCCCAACTATCCCGATCCTCAGGGCATGATCAACAAGCTGCACGACGAACACTTCCACCTGATGGTCTCGGTGTGGCCGTATTTCAGGCCGGGCAGCGCGACTTACGATGAGTTCGACAAGAACGGATGGTTCGTGGCGAAGACGAAGATGGGTGGTTTCCATCCGCTGGGCCAGGCGCTCTACGATCCAACGAACCCCGATGCGCGCGCCCAGTATTGGGCAAACATCAATACGGCACTCTTCCAAAAAGGCGTGGACGCGTGGTGGCTCGATACCGATGAGCCGGAGACCGAGGGGCAGCAGGACAACATCCTCGTCGACCACAAACTGCATATCGGGTCGGGCGCGCGTTATGCGAATATCTATCCGCTCTTCCATACGGAAGGCGTCTCAGAAGGACAGCAGAAAGCCTCGGACAAAAAGCGCGTCTTTATTCTGTCGCGCTCGGCCTATACCGGAACACAGCGGCTGGGCGTGACTGCGTGGTCGGGCGATGTGCTGAGTGACTGGGTGACGTTTGCGCGGCAGATTCCGGCGGGATTGAATTACTCCATCTCCGGCATGCCTTACTGGACGACGGACATCGGCGGGTTCATTTCCGGCGGCAATTTGAATGATCCAAAGTTCCGCGAGTTATTTGTGCGCTGGTTCCAGTTTGGAGCATTCTCGCCGATATTCCGTGTACACGGGACACGGAATCCGGACGAGAACGAACTGTGGTCGTATGGGCCGGACGCTCAGAAGATCCTGGTGGATTATGACAACCTGCGTTATCGCCTGCTGCCGTATATCTACTCGGAGGCGTGGCAGGTAACGAGCAAGCACGGCACTCTGATGCGGCCGCTGGTGATGGACTGGCGCAATGATGTAGAGGCGCAGAACACGGGAGATGAATATCTGTTTGGGCCTGCAATCCTGGTAAGCCCAGTGACCACGCAAGGCGCAATAACTCGCACGGTGTATCTTGCCGAAAGCGACTTGGTACGACTTCTGGACGGGCGCAAAAGTCGAGGGTGGGAGGCGCATCGAGGCCGATGCTCCGCTGGCGAAGCTTCCCCTCTATGTGCGCGCAGGATCGATCATTCCCATGGGTCCGACGATGGAGTGGTCAACGGAGAAGTCTGCCGACCCGATGGAGATTCGGGTCTACCCGGGAGCCGATGGAGACTTCACCCTATACGAGGATGAGAACGACAACTACGACTACGTCAATGGACAACATGCAACCATCCAGTTGCATTGGGACGACGCGGCCAAGACGTTGACCATCGGAACACGCGAAGGTAGCTTTCCCGGGATGATCGGAACCCGTACTTTCAACGTGATTGTGGTTGGTGAAGGCAACGGAGTCGGCGTCGGTGATGGCACGGCGAAAGCGCGAGCCATAGTTTACAAGGGCGATAAAGTCGCGTTGAAGCCGTAAAGGCGTTGCCGCAACTACAAACCGGAAGCAGATGGAGAACGGGCAAGCACAATTGTTCTTCCGTCTGCTTGCGCGATTTTTTTGTAGAAGCTCTGTAAACTGCCAAACTCGCTGCTGTTTGCGAGGGTGAAGGCTCGTACAAGGGAACGGGTGACGGTTACCTGGCCCTGATCGGGCTTCACGGCAGAAGCAAACACGGCGAGATGTTCCAGGGTAAAACCCTCTGGCGATGGCGGGGACTGCATCGCGAATCCCTCCGGCAGGTGGTAGACAATCTCGTCCGAGACTTGTTGGCCGTAATGCATGTCGATCGGTTGAAGCCGTTGAGATTCAGAGATAAAAGGCTTGCGAACTTGGGATTCAAACAAAAATGGCGCCAGCAGGAACTGGCCGGAGGCATTTGGAACGACGGAGCCCTCGACCTTGATGACAGCGATCAGGTTCAAGTCAGGGTTGTCGGCTCCCAGAAAATGATCAAGGTGCGCCTTTACCCCATCCGGGCTGATGCTTTCCAGCCATTTGTCGAATGCATCACGGGTTGCCGACTCTCCGGATGCGACGACCTGCTGACGCCAGTTGAGCGCGTCCTGACCGGCCAGAATGAAGCGGAACAAACCGTTTAGTGTGCCGTTCGCGTCAAGGTTGATATCGCCGGTGCGCGTGATCGCATTGACCGCATACGGCAACAGCGGAGTTGTCGCGATCGCCGCACCAGTAGCAGTTTGGCGAATTCCGCTGGCGCCCGCATGTTTCCAATGCATGGATCGAAAGGGACACATCTTCTCGCCGGGATCAAGATAGACTTCCTTGCCATTCAGCGTCGCGATGATGACGTCACTATCGAACTGGTCCGACGATAAATAGCCCGACGAGAACACACCCTTGTCGCGATCGACGATCTCCATGTCATACGCGGTTATCCCGGCGGCGCGCAGCAAAGAAAGATAAAGGAGAGCGATCTCATGGCTTGATCCATGCTTGCGCGTCAAGACTTCTTCCGCTCGTGAGGCAGGCAATTCCCCAGAGGCGGCAGCGGAGGCCGAACGCAGGCTGGTGTTCTCGAGAGCCTGCACTGTCGAGTAAAGTTTTCTGGCGGTATCGATGTCGCTGCTTCCGGAAGGCACCAACTCAGTTACCGCATGGTTAACGAAAGGCGTCGGTCCGGCGAACCGGTTGACCTCCTTCGACCACTGCTTCTGTTCTTCTGCCCAGAATTCGCTCCCGGTAAATGCGCTTTTGTAATAAAAGCGAACGTGGTAGGCATACATCTGCGATGGAGGCATCCATTCTTCGCTGGGCAGAGCGGGGATGTTGGTGACGTCGAGACTGAAGCTTCCATCGGGGTCGGTCTTGACGGCGGCACCCGCGGGCAGAACCGGCGACCAGATGATTGTATTGACGACCTTGCCCTTTGCATCAAGTAGATATTTGCTTGTCATCTCCTGGTCATTGGTGAGGAAGTCATTAAAAGGCGTGAATGAGAAGTGCGCGCGGCGAATGGGATAGGTTCGCTGGACAATCCAGTACGGAGACGAATCATGCTTTTCGTCATATCGAACGGTGTAGCGGTACTCAAGGATGCTGCCGACCTCGACATCGGGCATGACAAATGCTCTGCGTTCGGGTAAACCACCCGATGCTTTCAGTTGCTCAAGGTCTTCGGATTTCGGGCTGTATGGGGTAGATCGTTCCGTCTGGATGAATCGTGCGCGCTCTGATGTCATCGATTCTTATTAATCCCGACCGGGCATCTCGGGAAGTCTGACCTTCCACCCAGTTCTGCCCCACCATCTGCGGCTTTCGCGAACTTGCGCCGAAATCACCGAGTTGCAATGGAATCTCCACTCGGCGAAGGGCCGTCGCTTTTGCCGTGATTACCTTGATGCGGACATAGAACGTGCTGAAGTGCTGGGGATCATTTGTAACCTCGTCCACATTCAGAAAAATTGCATCCGCGCCTGGAAATTTGGGATCGGAGATCATCCTGAGTTCTTCGTTGGTCGGGCTGAGGAATTGCGCGAAAAGCGCCGAGGGAATGAAGAGAGCAAGAATCGCTACGAACCTTGATGTAACCGTGAACCGCATGGCTGATCCTTACGTGAAGCAGCGTTGAGGAGCACCTACTGGGACGGAGCCATCTTAGTACCGATGACGGATCGCGTCCAGCCAGGGTTGTGTTGACACGGCGCATCTTATTCTTCGGAGCTGCACTGCTTCCAGCATTGTGTTCACAAGGGCCAAAGGCAGGCCGACAACGTTGAAGTAGCAGCCTTCGACGCGGGGAATCCATTTCGCAGCGAGGCCCTGGATGCCATAGGCGCCGGCTTTGTCCATCGGCTCGCCAGTCGCAATGTAGGCAGCGATTTCTTCGTCGCTCAGGGTGAGGAACTGCACCCCGGTGACTTCGGCAGCGACTTCTGTGCCTTTTGCAGTTGCAACGGCGACGCCAGTGATCACGCGATGTGTGCGGCCCGAGAGCAGGCGCAACATGCGGGCGGCGTCGGGGGCATCCTCCGGTTTCGCGAGGATGTGGCCGTCGAGCGTAACAGTGGTGTCTGCGCCAAGCACGATCGCATCGGGGTCGTTAACCGCGGCAAAAACGGCCTGGGCCTTGTCGCGGGCCAGGCGCACAACGTAGGCGATTGGATCTTCGTCTGGGCGCGGATCCTCATTTACGTGCGCAGGATGCACCTCAAATACGTAGCCGGCCTGTGTGAGCAGTTCGCGGCGACGCGGCGAAGAGGAGGCGAGGATGAGCATCTTCAAATTATCTCTGCGCCCGTACGGCGGCACCGCGTAGCTGAGTCAGGGTAGGGTAGCCGTCCGCAGCCATCAGCAGGTCCGCCTCGGCCATGATGGAGCGCAGAACATGGACGATGCCATTTGTCCCATCCAATGCCAGTCCATACGCATAAGGGCGTCCTATGCCAACCATAGAGGCTCCGAGAGCGAGCGCTTTCACAACATCTGTGCCGGAACGCACGCCGCTGTCGAAGAGCACAGGAGTCGTGCCGGCCGCCTCGACCACTCCCGGAAGCATGTCGATGGCAGCCAAACCACTATTGGCCTGCCTTCCGCCATGATTCGAACAATAGATTCCATCGACGCCTCCATCAATCGCCCGCCGAGCATCATCGGGATGGCAGACCCCTTTCAGCACCAGCGGCAATTTCGTCAAAGATCGAAGCCACGGAAGATCGGCCCACGTCATCGGCCCGCTGAAAACCCGAATCCAGCTCATGATCGCCGCACGAGGATCTTCCTCGGGCGATTTTTCAAGCATAGCGAGGAAACGCGGATCGGAAAAATAGTTCGCAAGGCAGTGGCCGCGAAGCTGAGGAAAGTTTGCTTGATTCAGATCGCGCGGACGCCATCCCAGTATCCAGGTATCGAGAGTGATTACGATCGCTTTGAAACCAGCGGCCTCGGCACGGTGCACAAGGCTTTCGGCAAGCTCACGATCGTTCGGCGTATACAGCTGAAAAAAGCCTGGCGTGTGACCTAACTCGCCGGCAACCTGCTCCATCGGGTCGGAACTCAGCGTCGAGGCGATCATTGGAATCCCAGTCTGGGCCGCCGCCCTGGCGGTCGACAGATCGCCATGTTCATCCGCTCCGCAGATCCCGATCACTCCGATGGGGCACATGAAGATGGGGCTCGGCAATTGTATGCCGAAGAGACTCACCGATAAATCGCGCACCGCACCGCCGGCAAGGATGCGGGGAACAATTCCCCAATGATTGAACGCCGTCGCGTTAAAGTTCTGCGTGTGTTCATCTCCGCAGCCGCCGGCAACATACGAAAGCACCGAGGGCGCCATCGCTGCGTGAGCAAGCTTTTCGAGTTCGGCGAAGTTCACGGGAAGCTTGGGGAGCGTGCCGTCGATTCCTGCAAAATAGATCTCATTCTGAAAGTCGCTGTAATTTTTCATGAATCAACAATTCCCCACCGGGTGTTCCCGGACTCTTTCGCGGCCGAACATGGGCTGGCGCATACCGGCTTCTCTAGGGTAGCGCGACGCGATGCCCACCGCTGGAATGTTGAGTGCATTTGCCGCAAGTGCCATGTAGGATCAGGAGCGCGATGATCTTTGCGAATCTCGATTTGGCGAAGCGGTTGGAGGGGGCGGAGGCGTTCGCCTGCGCGCAGTTCGCGGTGGCGCGCAAGCGGCTCTACCCTGAGAGCACTTCGGCATGGATGAAGTCCGCCGGGGCAACCGTCGTTTTCGATGGCATCGACGCACCTACGACGCAGACATTCGGTCTCGGCCTGTTTGAAGAACTTACGGCCACCGGCTTGGATGAGATCGAACAGTTCTTTCTCAGGCGTGGAGCGGAAGTGATGCACGAGGTCTGTCCGTTTGCGGGCGCGGCCACGCTGAACCTGCTGTGCGCACGCGGGTATCGGCCGTTTGAGATCAGCAGCGTGCTGTATCGCGCGGTCGAATTGCCAACGGAATCCCACCCTGACGGTGTCCGCGTGCGCATCGCAAGGACGGGCGAGGGGCAGCTCTGGTGCGACATTAACGCACGCGGTTGGACACACGAACATCCCGAATTCGAAAGCTTCGTACGAGAAACCGGCGTCCTTATGGTTGCACGGGAAGGAAGCCCGTGCTTCCTGGCCGAGGTTGACGGCACGCCCGGAGCTGCGGGAGCGCTGATCGTGCATGAGGGAGTTGCTCTATTCGCCGGAGCGTCCACGGTTCCTGAGTTGCGCCTGCACGGGTTGCAGGCGGCGCTCCTGAACGAGCGCATGCGCTATGCCGCCGAGCACGGATGCGACCTGGCGATGATGGTGGCGGAAGCGGGGAGCAATTCGCAGCGCAACGCTGAACGCAAAGGTTTCCGCGTGGCGTATACGCGGCTGAAGTGGAAGCTGGCGCAGCAATAAGCCGCAAGCTGCGTATCCACTATTCTGCTAAATCTTAAGCCCGGCCTCCAACCCATTTTCTGTGGCAAGGCCCCAGGCCATGGCCGGCGTATTGTGGGCCATGCCGAAACGGCCATCGGGGCCGAGCAGGATGATGCCGCCATGACCGCCGAGGCGATTGTGGAGATAGGAGATCGCTTCGCGCGCGGAGAATTCCGGGGCCGTGCCGCCGGCGACTCGGTCGGTGGCCCACTTGCCCAGCACCAGCTTCATGATGGGCTCACCCCAGCCGGTAAGGGATACCGCGGCCGACATATTGTCGGCGTAACAACCGCAACCGATCAATGACGAGTCGCCGACACGGCCGGGAGTTTTGTTCAGCGTGCCGCCAGTCGATGTTCCGGCGGCGAGATTTCCATGCTCGTCCAACGCAACCGCTCCCACGGTGTCGTGCGAATACCCCAGCGGCGAAGACCCGCCACCGGAGACTTTGTGCGACGATTCCTTTGCGCGGGCGATTCTTCTCCGGCCCCTTGTCGTCTTCGAGTCCGGAGAATGTGGCATCGACGAGTCCCGCAGCCTGGCGCTCCCGCGCAACCTTCAGCCGTTCGCGCTCGCGATCGAGCACCAGCTCCGCATTGTCGATGAGCGGCATGCCGTGCGTGCGGGCGAATTCCTCCGCACCGTTACCCACGAAGTAGACATGCGGGCTCTGTTCCAGCACCAGTCGCGCCGCCTGGATGGGATTGCGCAGGCGCTCAACGCAGGCCACGCCTCCTGCCTTCATGCGGCCGCCGTCCATAAGCAGCGCATCGAGTTGAACGCGGCCGTCGGAGGTAAGGAAGCTGCCGCGGCCCGCGTCGAAGGTCGGGTCGTCTTCCATCACCGTCACGGCAGCCTCGACGGCGTCGAGCGCACAACCGCCGCGCGTCAGGATTTTGTAACCGGCCTCGAGAGCATTGCGCACGCCGGACAAGTGCGCTTCGGCAGCGTCATCGGGAATGGCCCAGGCTCCGCCGTGAACCAGCATGATCGGTTTCCGCATCACCCGGTAATGTTAGCCGATCGAACCCTGATGAGGAATGCGGCCGATCGCCTGCGGAAAAATCCAATACCGCTGCAATCGGAAATCTCCGAGTCAAGGCCTCCGCAGGTTCAGAATCGCCTAAACTCCTGAATTCATTGCGCAAAAAAGTTCACCGGAGTTTGCAGGCAATTTTGCGGTATTCCGTTAAGCTTTAAGCATCAATCGCAATCATGCACGAACGAGAGCCGCTAAGGCTCTCAATTTCTTTTGGACTCCTTCCGCGGAAAACTGACTGAAGGGAGACTGAATCAGCAGAGGACCGATGCCAGTGACCGGTGAAACTCGTCGGAAGAAGACGCGCAACCGCAGCATTGCGTCCAACTGACCAGCGGGATGAGCGAGGTCCCAATTTGCAATTCCTCAATGAGGTTCAGGGCTCTATCAGTGGGAGGCTGTCCGGGAAGGTCGGACAGATGAAAGCAGCAAAACCGAATCTCGTCGCTTTAAAGAAGAAGAAGAGTGCTCCAGCGAAGCGCAAGAGGGGCGCAGTAAAGATGCGAGAAACGGCCGACGAGATTTTGGGCCGAGATTGCAAACCGATCGTCGAGGCCCTCTCATCGAACGGCAAGAAAGGCCAGATGCAGAGCGCCAGGTTCCTGTATGGTCTGGCACAAACGGCCGAAGCTTCAACTGAAGGCGAAGGCGGCGCAAGCAAGTTCCGCAGCATCGCCCTGGAATGGGCCAATTCGCCGGAATGGAAGGGCGAATCGGAAACGGAAAAGGCAGACGAAGAAAACGGAGCGAACTAAAACTTTGCGACCGACGCCTGCCTATCAGCCACCTGGTCTCTCATCAACATCAACCTTGGAGAGGGTCACGCCCGTCAGCCGCACGCCAAGTGTTTCACAGCGCAGAGCCGGCGGCCATGGCCCCTGTTGCAGCACCGGAAGAAGGAAGAAACACGCATGAGCCTCATTCAAAATCAACCCATTCGCGGCGCCAAAGCTTTCGGAGTCTGCCTCGCCTTGATGGCGATGGCTGTTGCGGCCCTTGCGCAAACCATCAGCACCACCACGGTGCAGGGGACGGTCTATCTGGCAAATGGCTCTCCGGGATCGGGCACACTGCAACTGAGCTGGCCCGCATTCACCACCGCATCCAACCAGACGGTCGCCGCGGGAAAGATCACGACGACTATCAACGCAGATGGATTTTTAAGTGTGAACCTGGCGCCCAACCTTGGCTCATCGCCGGCCGGCCTTTTCTATACGGCGATTTATCACATGAGCGACGGCACAACCAGCACCGAGTACTGGGTGGTTCCGGCTGCGGCCCAGGCCAGTATCGCCCAGGTACGCTCGCAGGTAATGCCCGCGGCACAGGCTGTGCAGGCTGTCAGCAAGGCATACGTTGACCAGGCGATTCAGTCGGTGGCACGGGGCAATTTGACCTCGACCGGAGGCCAGCTCACGGGTCCGTTGTATCTCACCGGCGATCCCACACAATCGTTACAGGCGGCGGATAAGCACTATGTCGACGTGTCACTGGCCCAGGCTGTGCCCCTTTCGGGCGCAGCCGTCAATGGCCCTCTGACCGCGCAACAGCTTGGTGCCGCTTACCAGGTTGACCAATTCCCTGGCGCGGATTTCGGCGCCAAGCTTCATGCGTGCTTATCAACGATCAGCAGTGTTTACGGAGGCACCTGCGACGCGCGCAACTTCAGCGGCAATCTCGCGATGGCCGCGAACCTGACTATCTCGACCGCGAACACAACGGTGATGCTGCCTTGCGCGACGATCTCCACGGCCAGCCAGATCATTGTCGCTGCCGGCACGCGGAATGTGTCGTTGCGCGGATGCGCTTTGCGCGGCGCCAGCAACGCCAGCGGCAGCCAAGGGGGAACGGTGCTGCTGTATGCCGGATCCACTGCCGCGATACAAGTGGGCGATCGCACATATGCTGCCGACACCAACGGCTTCCACCTCGACAACGTTGTCATCAACACCACGACTGCGACCAGCGCCGGCGCACAAACTCTTGTGGCGTATCGCACGCAGGAGATGGATCTCGAGAGCCTGTATCTGCTCGGCAATGCAAACCAAACGGGGATAACGCTTGACGGCACAGGCAACTACACCGGCGGCACGTTCTACGACAACCATATCAGCGGATTTCAAACGGCGATCAACGGCATCGGGCACCAGGTAACCAACTCTGCCGCCACTGACTGGCTCAACGCGAGCACCTTCGTGCGACTACACATTGACTGCCCCACGGCCAACGGCAATCCCATTGGGGGGACGTATGGCGTAAATCTGCAACAGGGAGACGGCAATACCTTCAGCGGCGGCGACGTGGAGAACTGCGGCACCGCAGTGCATCTAGGTTCTAACGCGCAAAACAACACCATCGTCGGATTGCGCAATGAGAACTCGACGTACCAGGTAGTGGCCGATGCGGGCAGTTCTTACAACAGCTGGATGACCGGCGGCACGATGTTCACCGGCAAGCTCGCTGACAACGGCACGCGCAACAGCTTTCTCGACGCATTTCATCGCAGCTTCAATTCGCTCAACGGCGACTGGTACGGCAGCCAGCAGGATGCAACGCTGACCAACCACTACCGCCTCGGCATCGGAAATGGGGACGAGCGCGGCCTGCTCGATCGTTACCAGACTGACTATGGCTATCGCTGGACGATGGGTCTTAGCGACGCCACCGGAGGCGAGCAGTTCTACCAGGTGCTCGATGAGTTGAACAACGTGTATCGCCTGTCGATTGGCCAGTACAACAATGGCCAGTCGAACACGAACAACCAGACCGTGATCAATTCTGCGGGTATGGGCGCCGTAGTGCTGAATGGCTCGAACAACGCGGGGACGGGTGGTGTGGTCTTTGGCTCCGGCGGTGCGAGCGAAAGCACTGTGGCAACTGTCAGCAATACCGGCAATGCGCAGTTCAACGGGACGATGCAGGTCGGAGGCACCACCCAATCCACCGGCACCGTGACTGTGCGCAACAATGCCGACGCGGAGGTCGATTACTATCTCTGGCCCGGCATAACCACCAGCCAGAAAGGTTCATTCACCTACAAGGATTGGAACGGCAGCAGCCAGTGGTACCTGGTGAAGGATGCAAGCAACAACTGGGCGTTAAATTCGGCCACCGGCGGCCTCGACAGCTTCAAGGCTTACCAGAGCACAAATAGCGGCGATACCTATATCAATGCCTCGAATGCGTCGGGCGTGGTGCGTGTGAATTATGAGACCGGCGCGGGGTCCGCGTTCAACATCTACGGCGGCAACAGCAGTAATCTGTACGCAAGTTTTTCTGGAAGCACGTCCATCAAGCTTCCGGGGCTTTCTGCATCGAGCGGTCACAACTGCCTGCAGATCGACGCGTCGGGATACATCACCAACACCGGCGCAGCCTGTGGATCGGGCAGCGGCAGCGGTACTGTGAACAGCGGCGCGACCGGTCAGATCGCCTATTACAACGGCAACGGCGCGGCGGTCAGCGGCATGAGCACAATACCCGTGGCCGCCGGTGGTACCGGAGCATCCACAGCGGCGGCTGCATTGGCAACACTTGGCGGCGTGTCGCTGGCAGCAACCACAGCACAAAATCTCGCCGGACCGATCAACGCCTCAGTTAACTCTCAAATCAACGTGATGGTCTATGGCACGAAAGGCGACTGCGTCACAGACGACCACAACGCGATTGTGGCTGCACAGACCGCTGCTCTCGCTTTCAGTCCTCCCGCAGCTCTCTACTTCCCGAAGCCTCCCGGCCACTGCTATCTGACCAGCACGGTTCAACTCGCCGGCGTCAGTTGGATTGGTCAACCTGCAGGACAAGGCACGCTGACGGGATCACCGACGGCGAATGGTGTTGTTATCAAAGGTAAGCCGGGGCAGGACGTAGTCGCGGCGCCGGATCCGACAACGACTTCCTTCACGTGGAACAAGTCGTACTCCATCCGCGACATTACATTCCAAGTTGACGACAGTTCAGCGGGCAGTTTTCCTCACCGCTGGCCGGGTCGCTGGTTCGACGACGCTGGAATGACGAGTGGCAGCGCGGTCCTAACATCAGTGAGTGCGTTGCCAACCTGCGGCGATGTAGGTCAGGCTGTACAGATCAACGGCGCGGGACCGGGTGGCGCCAATCTGATCACCACCATCGCATCTGTATCTCCGTGCTGGCAAGGGTCGTCGGGTTGGCAACCAGTTGTCACGCTCGCGGCTGCAGCCTCAACGGCGGTCAGTAATGCTCGCGCATACATATCTCTGTTGGGACTTCCAGTCTCAACGACCATCGGCAACTGCGGCATAGCCTTCGACGATAAGGATGGCTTGGCCGCGAATTGGGCTAACCCGTCGCAGATAATCGGAAGCCTCGGAGTGGACTTCCATAACGTCAACTTCGTCGGCAGCGGCAAGAATAATTCATGCGGATTGTATACACAGGGAGTGTGGGGATTCTATCAGTCGAAATTTGAAAACACGAACTTCCAAAACAACGTGTTTTCCGTCGTACAGGGGTGCTCTGAACAGAACTCCGCGCAACAGTCATGCGCAAACGATTTTCAAGTCTGGGACCACGACTGGTTTTTTTCAGATGTATATCCGTGGATCAGTTACAACGGCGGATTTAACCGTTTTGAATCCATCCAATTGACGGCCCAGGCAGGACCGCAATTTCTAGGTCTCGGTAATATTTGGGGCGACGCTGCCGGTGAGTGGAGAGTCTACATTCCAGAATTTGAAACCTTCGGCACACCAACAACCTACGGCACGCGAATCACAGGGGTCAATCAGATTCTGACTGGCACTGTCATTGCCGGAAGCCCGTCGATGAACAGCTTTTTCGATGCCACATCTTCCAAGTGCATAGGCTGTTCCGGACTAGGGAATCTTCAAGTTAGCGGAGCCGCGAATGATATCAACTTCGGTCAGTTCACTGACGGTTTGACAGTCACGAACGTAGGCAGAGGGAATAAGATCACTGGACAACTCTCTGCAAGTCCCTTCAAGGGGATCCCGGTTGCTTATCCCTATCCACTTACACCGTACAAAGGCGATAGTCAACTAGTGGGAAGAATGACGGCAGATGCTTTCCACGATGGAAACGGGAGCACTCCATACAACAACAACGACCTGATTTTCTGGCCGCAGGATTTTGTATTTCTCAACACTGGAACTCCCTACTCAAGCTATTGGGCATCTGACTCCAGTTCCGCATCGGGGCAGAGCTTTACGATGCCAGTCAGTTCGGGCTTCGGAACTTTCGCGAATATACCGTTCACGCCGACACAACAGCAGTTGACCGTGGGAACTAATTTCCCTGCAACGGCAGCGACGATCTACCTCTCGCTCAAGTGTCCAGTTTCGGTGACCTCATTCACCTTCAGCCTCTTGGCGAACGGCGGTGCTCAGACAAATCTGACAGGCTCTTGCACCACAAGCTATCAAGGCTACTCGTTCATCACCAACTCGCTTTCGAGCTACACCGGACAGAATCTTGCCTTCGGCAACCGAGGCGCGAACCCGTTCACCGTGGCTTGGATTATCGTACGTCCGTTCGTGAATGATGTGAACGGTAAGACGATCCTTGGTGCGGGCGCGGCAGTTCTAACTGGGCCTGCAACTTCGACGCTGCACGATTGTCCATGGTTTACCGATACGATCGGAACCATCGGAGACTCAGGGAGCGGATGCGGCGGCGGCGGCGGAATCACCGGCTCAGGCGCGGGCGTAAGCACGTCGAACGGCTTTATTCCGATGTGGACGGGGACATCCTCACAAGGTAATTCCCCACTAGATTGGGGGCACACGAATTCAAACATACTCACCGCGACGGTGCCCAACTTCATGATAGTAGCCAGTACGACCGGCGTTGCCCTGCAGATGAAAAGCACCCTCGCTAACTCCGCCGGTTCTGGGGATCTGTATCTCGATGAGGGCAATATCAACGCCAGAGCTTCAGTGCACAACCGAATTTCAGGAACCGATTTCTGGGTAGCTGGGTTGAACGGAAATTCGAACTACAGTCTTACTGACTCAACCAATGCCCATGCAATCGTCAATTTCCCGAACAACACGATGCCGACTGGCTCCCTCGGGGGAAATGCGTCCGGCGCCACCGCGATCACGCAGGGCGCGTCTGACAACACAACCAATATTGCAACGGACGCCTTTGTTCATGCCCAATTTGGCAAGTCAACCCTGACGGTACCAACAACGACGGTAGCTGCCAACTCCTGCAATACGGGAACCGCGGTCACAATCACTGGCATTACCTCTACCAGTTCTCTTCAGTTGCCTACGCCAAACGCAGATCCAACAGCGATCACAGGATTCAGTACGTCCGGCACGGCGCTTTACTTCGTGATATGGCCCACAGCCAACACGTACAACTGGAAAATCTGCAACAACTCAGCCTCCAGCATCACGCCGGGGGCTTCGACAACTTGGAACGTCGGGGCGATCTTCTAGTGCGCTTCCGCTTCTTCGCCCTGTTCATACTTGCCGCCCCGGAACACCGACGGCGAGCAAGTACAACGTGCGCTCGATTCCTTGAGTCGCTGCACATGCGCCATCCAGCCTGCATCAACTGTCGATCGCACCGGTGCGGTCAGGACTTCAGCACTTGTGCTGACCCATGATCAAGCCGGTGCATCCGGGACGTGCCGGCGCCTCGGCGCTGTCAGTTGTTGTGCGCTGGAAGCCTGATTCCGTGTGCGCGTTCCGTTCAAGAGCAAAGAGGAATTGTTGATGGATTCTGAGAACTGGGTGTCCGAACTGGAATCTCTGAATGCCAAGGAACTGGTCGGATTCGGCGGGCTTCTCGACAATCGGCCAGCGCAGTTGCACGGACGCAATGGGGCGACAGAACTCGCGGAGCGCCTACTGTGGGTACGCACCCGGTCCGGTCAAACCAAGCCCTTGCGGGCCAATCCTGTGCAATGCGCTTTCGAGGATGTGCGTGGCCAGCGCAACATCGTTTTGAAGGCTCGCCAGATGGGACTAACTACCTGGGCTGCTGCGCGCTTTTTTCTGAAGACCATCACGCACCCCGGTACTCTGACCTTGCAGGTAGCCCACACACAGGAGTCGGCAGAAGAGATCTTCCGCATTGTCCGTCGCTTTCTCGATTACCTGCCTGATCGGCTGCGCAAGGGATGCCTGAAGACATCGCACGCCAATGTGCGTCAGATCATTTTTCCGTTCTTCGATTCTCAGTACCGCGTGGTCTCCGCCGGAGAACGCAACGCCGGCCGCGGCATGACGGTGCAGAATCTTCATTGCTCGGAATTGGCGCGCTGGCCGGGCGACCCAGGTGAAACCCTCGCCGGTCTTCGCGCCGCTCTCGCAATAAACGGTGAAGAGATTCTCGAGTCGACACCGGACGGTATCGGCGGGTGCTTTTACGAGGAGTGGCAGGCAGCGCCGGAGACCGGGATGGTGCGGCATTTCTTTCCCTGGTGGATGGAGCAGCGATATCGCACAAAGGCGGTCGACGAGGAATCACTGACCGAAGAAGAGCGAGTGCTCATCGAACGTCACCATTTGAGCCTCGCGCAGATTGGATTTCGCCGCAAGACGCAGGCCAACTTTCACGGCCTGGCACGGCAGGAGTTTGCCGAAGACCCTGAAAGCTGCTTCCTTGCCAGCGGAGATTCCGTGTTCGAGCTGGACGTGATCGAGCAAAGGCTTTTATCGGCGCCGCCCGCCCTGGAATCGCGCCGCAACGGGGAATTGGAGATCTGGCTACCGCCAATGCCCGGCAAACATTACCTGGTTGCGGTCGACCCGGCGGGCGGCGGCAGTGAAGGAGACTACTCCGCGGTAGAGGTTGTGGAGTTGGAAACGGGGCTGCAATGCGCGGAGTTCGCCGGCCATGTAGGCGGCCTAGAACTGGCGCGGTTCGTGACGGGTATTGCCACCGAGTACAACAACGCGCACCTTGTGGTGGAGCGCAACAATCACGGCAGCGGCGTTCTTGCACTGATCGAGAGCGTCTGCAAGTATCCGCGCATCTACCGTCAATCTGGCCAGTTGGGGTGGCCCACGACGTCTTTGAGCCGTCCGGCGGCAGTTGGACGCTTGAACGCAGGCCTGATCGAGCAACCGGATCGATTCATGAGCAGGCGGCTGCTCGCCGAGTGCCGAAGCTTCGTTCGGCAGCCAGATGGTAGCACTGGAGCACGGGCCGGCACGCATGACGACCGCGTCATGGCCATGGCCATTGGGCTGGCGGCAAGAGCAGAGATCTTAGCTTCGAGCCACAAGCTTCTAGCCTCTAGCTGAGACACTGCTACATGAAGTTGCCTTTGACTCTGCGTGCCAAGTCGGAATAGGACGCAGTGAATACGGCGAGTAAGGCTGCTGGGAGTTGGAAGCTGGCTCCATTAGAATTTGTCTATATCCAACGAGGGCGGTGACACGGGCTTGGCAGTTCTGGCGGTGCAGCATATCCGGCGCATGCGTGGCGGCGCACAGGGCCAGTTGATGCTGGGCGCCGACGGGCACGCCTATGTCGTCAAGTTCCAGAACAATCCGCAGCATATGCGTGTCCTTGCCAACGAATACCTGGCATCGAAACTGGCCGTGGCGGCGGGTTTGACTGCTCCGGTTGTCGAGCTCATCGAGGTGTCGAACTGGCTCATCGAAAACACATCCGAGATGGAGATGGATTTAGGTCGCACGCGGCAACGCTGCCGGCCGGGGTTGCAATTCGGATCGCGTTTCGTCGGGGGTCTGATGCCCGGGCAGGTTGTCGATTACCTGCCCGAGGAGCACTTGCTGGGATTGAAGAATATCGGCGAGTTCGCCGGCATTCTCGCTCTCGACAAGTGGACCGGGAATGCCAACGGACGCCAGGCCGTATTTGCCCGTAAAGCCCGCGAACGGCGTTATCGCGCTGTGTTTATCGATTTTGGGTATTGCTTCTTTGCCGGCGAATGGAAATTTGAGGATGCGCCCCTGCGCGGCGTCTACTATCGCAACGATGTCTATCGAGGGGTCACGGGCTGGGATTCGTTCGAACCCTGGCTGTCTCGACTCGAAACCATGCCTGCCGAAACCGTGTGGGCGGCAGCGAATGAGGTACCGCCCGAGTGGTACGGTGGCGATTTGACCGAGATGGAGGTGCTGGTGGAGAAGTTACTGTCTCGCCGCGGCCGCATTCGGGAACTGATCGAGTTATTCGGGAATTCCGATCGCAAACCCTTTCCCAAATGGGGCCCCGCAACCGATCAAACCACCGGCGATATCTGGAATCCCGAGCGCTGGGGATCTACCATCGTCGGCAGGATCATGTAGGCCGTGCCTGTCGCCGATGAATGAGGTGAAATGCAACCATGACGACCGATCATCAACGACTCACCTGTGAGTTCCAGTTGCTTCGCTACGTGCCGGACCCGGTGCGCAATGAATTTGTGCATGTCGGCGTGCTTCTTCGCGAACGGGGTGCCCCGCAAACAGGTGCGTCTCCCATGGAGTTGCGCTTCACGCGCGACTGGCGGCGCGTGCGCTGCCTCGACCCGGACGCGGACACTTCGGTGCTGGAAGGCATGGAGACCGAGCTGCGCAACCGGCTGCGCCACGACCCCGACGGCAAGATGATGCGCATCCTCAATGAGGCACTGTCTCTAAACGTTCAGATGACGACCCCCAAGGCCTACCTTGCAGAGAGCCTCCCCGCGGGCATGGACGAACTTATGCGTCTGTATGTCGATCCGCCCAAGCGCGATCGCATGCCGCGGCTCAGCGGCCGCGCCGCCATCCAGTCCGCAATGCGCCGCGAGTTTGAACATGTGGGAGTGTGGGATCTGTTGCGCAAGCGCATTCCGGCCTCTGATTACACCCGGCCGGGCGACCCGCTCCGCCTCGATGCAGGATATCGGCCCAATGGAGTGATCCGTATGTTTCACGCCGTCAGCCTCGAGCCTGGTCTCGACCTCGCCAAAGTGCTTGCCTACTCTGCAGCAGGTCTGCGCGAAGGCGTTGAGCGCGTTGAGAAAGCCAGCCTCGAACTGACCGCGATCATCGAGCCAGCCACCAAGGTTGGCGCGAATGGCGAAGATCCTGATCGCCTCGCCATGTATCGCTTCGGCGTTGAGAGCATGGAAGAGAACCAGATTCGCGTACTCACCACCGCCGACATGTCTCGCGTGGCAGAAACCGCGCGCCGCGAGTTACACGTGTAAGAAGCTGTCAATGGCTGGTTGGATCTCGAGCCAGAGGATACCTGGCACTTACTACTGCATTAACTGCAACTTACCGCACCAAAAATAAGTTCTACAAAGTTTGCAGGTAATTAGCCGGCATTTTCGTAAGATAGATTCTGTTGAGAGCGAGATAGTTCTTCTCGGACTAAAGAGACTCATCGAGACAGTTCGGCTTCGCCGCTCACTGTTCACTGACGATTTCACTAAAACAGTAAAAGGCATGGTCCTGCGAGGATCATGCCTTTTCTGTTTCCAGAAGGAAGGTAACGCGTGAAGGTACGAGAACAATTGCGCGCTCTGTGGCGGCAGGCCACCGATGGCATCGGTGTTGCCGTCGACGCGGCAGATGCCAAGGCAGAACGGAAGACTCTGACGCTCCCGGCAATTCTCAGTCCCGTGCAATTTCCGGGGCAATCACTGCCGAAACCGTCGCCGATGAATCTGCGTCGATTTGCAGAGACACCGGTGGTGCGGCGCGCGATCAATGTCATCAAAGATCGCGTAGCAGCAATGGACTGGCAAATTCGGATACGGCGAGGCTTTGCACCCAGCGAGGGTAATGCACGCGATGATGTCAATGAAGTTGGTCAGCGACTTCTTGCTCTCCGCCGTACGCTCGAAGAGCCAAACGCGGTCGACAGCTTCCGCACGCTGATTGAACAGGTCATCGAAGACGCGCTCACCGGTGGATATGGCGCGATCGAAATGGAACCGACGGGTGATCCCGACCGGCCCGCGATGCTCTGGCCTGTGGACGGAGCTTCGATTCGTATTCATCCCCGTTGGGACGGCCAGCCAGACACACCGCGTTACGCGCAGGTAACGCCGGGTCAACTGGAATCGAATGCCATCGAACTTCGCGACAACCAGCTCATCTATGTGCGCATGAACCCGCGGAGCTTCACGCCGTTCGGGTTAGGGCCGCTGGAAGTTGCGTTTGAATCCGTTAATCAGTTTCTCAGTGCGCATCGCTTTGCCGGCAAGCTCGCGGCCAACTCCGTTGCCCAGTATGCGCTGTGGCTCAATGAGGCTACGCCGACGCAGCACGACCGGCTGATCCGCTGGTGGCAGGACGAGATTGAAGGCACGGGGCGCGTGCCGCTGCTCTCTACCGAGCAAAAGCCGGAGGTGCTGCGCTTTGCGCAGGGCACCGATGCTGATCTGCGGCTTGCCTGGCAGGAATTTCTCATTCGCATGATCGCGAATGCCTTTGGGCTGCCACCGCTGCTGCTTGGTCTGGAGAGCGATGTCAACCGCTCCACCGCGGCCGAACTTGCCGATGAGGCTTTCCGCGGCGCGATCCTGCCGCTTGCGCAATTGATTGCCGGGCACATTACGCGCGACCTTTTTGCCAAGTGCATCGGCTGGCGCGAGTTTGAATTTGTCTTCAACGATCTGAATGCGCGCGACGAGGCCACAGAGCTCGCGGTCCAGGTGCAGCTTATCCAGGCCGGCGTTTTGACCGTGGATGAAGTACGCGCCATGCGGGGGTTGGCGCCGATGATGCAGGGAACGAGGGAATAGGGAATAGTCCTCTCGAGTTGCGTGGGACTTCTGATCTCTATTCCCTTGATCTCTCGGTCTTTTGTTCCCTCATGAAGTGAAACGGAGCATTACATGCGATTCGAAGCATTGGCAGTAACAATTCCACACGTCGAGGGACATCCCAACCGGGTGGCGTTCGAAGGTGTCTTGACGATAGTGAACTCGGCCAGTGATAAAGCACCGGCCGGCGCTCGGGGACACCGCGTCATCCTCACCCGCGAGGCAACTGAAAGAGCGTTGCCTTCACTGCTGGGGATGGCGGTTGACTACCGGCCCGGTTGGGATGGGCACGACGCGCGGCATAAGGTCGGTCTGCTGACCGAGGCCAACCTTGTGGGAAATCGCCTGGTTGTGCGCGGTTATATCTACGCACGCGATTTTCCAGAAGTAGCAAAAACACTTGCAGCGCACGCCCCGGAATCGATGGGCATGAGTTACGAGTTGGCCGATGCGCGTGTGGAAGATATGCACGCCGAGGTTTGGAAGCTGACACGCGTGACCTTCACCGGCGCGGCGATTCTGCTGCGCGCGAAAGCGGCCTATCGCGCAACCAGCTTCAGAATGGCCAGCTAGAAAGACAGCTCTTAGCTCTTCGAGCATTGGTTCTTATACATAGATGCAGTTGACGCAAATGCATCCTGCCCCGATCCAAGGGCGCTGATAAGGATTTGTTAGGTTATTGGCCGATGGACTATCAGCTCATCGAAACAGAAGCTAACGGCAAAAAGCTAATAGCTAATAGCTGTTTTCAAGAAAGGAAGGGTCATGGAGAACAACGATAACCAGATCATGGAGCGGCTCGAGACCGCGACGAGCATGCTCGAGCGAACACTCGCGCTGCTGGAAGAACGACGCGGCGCCGGTGAGGTGGCGAGAATTTCAGCCACCGTGGAGCAAGAGCGGCGAGAAGCGGAACTGCAGGAGAAACTTGTTTCAGCCGAGCGCGAAATCGCAGAACTGAAGGCTGGATCAGTTCAATCCATTCTGAATCCTCTGCGCAAAACCGTTCCGGCTTCGACGTCGGAGATGCTGGCAAAGCACGGTATCGCCGAAGGGCCCGTCGACGTCCGCACACTCGATGCCGCGCTGGCCGGTCTGAGCCTTGAACAACGCATCGCGGTAAAGAGCCAGCTGCTCCGCGCCGGAGCAATTGTTTAAAAGCGGTCTCTAGCTACCAGCCTCTAGCTTCTAACTAAGCCACTGAAAATTCCAAGAAACCAAGCTAGCAGCTAGGAGCTAGAAGCTAGCGGCTAACAACGGCCCCATGGAGGGGGCGAGACACTATGAACGCATCTTTTGCAGACATTCACGCGGCGGCCGATTTCATCGGACCGGGCGCAGTTGAAGTTCCCTTGTACCAGACCGAGATCTTCGACATCTGCCGCCGCTCCAGCCCATTCGGCCAGCGCGTCAAGCAGGTTCCGGCCACCGGACATCCGTCGCGCTTCTTTGAAGAGACTGCGCTGCCCAACCCGGGCACGGCGGGTTTTGTCAATCCGCGCAGCATCGTGGCGCCCGTCGTGAGCCCCACGCGCGTCGAACGCAGCGTGCCCCTGAAAGCGATCGTTTCGCAGATCAACTACAACCTCTTCGACGTCGAGCTCGGTAATCAGCAGCAGCAATTCGCATACCTGCAGGCCAAGGACCTGGTCGACACTGTCAGCGGCGTGATGGTTTCGCACGATGTGGCCCTGTGGAACGGCAACGACACCAGCCTCAGTTCGCCGACCACCACACAATACATGGGCGCCATTCCGCAAATCGTCGCTGGCGGCCAGACGACGACCATCGGCACCTCGGCCTCCATCGTGGACGGCATCAAGTCAGCTGTGGCCCAAATGGTTGCCAACAATGGCTACCACGTGCGTCCCACAGCAATCTATGCCAACCCAGTGCTGCTCGATCTTATCGATCGCGAGATGAAGACCGAGTTCAATGTCGTGCTCAATTCCGATCAGATCACCGGTGGCTTCCGGGTGAAGATGCTGTCTACACAGGCGGGGGATCTGCCCCTCATCCCCGACTGGAGCCTCAGCTACACCGGCACTCCGGGCTCGGGATCGGCGGTGCTGCCTGCATACATCGTCACCGAAGACCTGATTGAGTATCACTGGCTCGGCGACCCAGCTCCGCGCATCTTCCAGCTCGGCATGCCCGGATCACTGACGCAGCAGTATGTTGCCGTCAAGTTCGGCGCGGTCGTTGTAAAGGGCGCCAATTACGCGCACTACCAGGTGCTCGTCGACCGCTAAACACCACGGACCAAGAGACCGAGAGAACAAGGGAACAAGAGAGCAGCAAATCCGGGCCCAGATCCGAGCCCCAATGTGGCGCGGGTTTCCGCCTTCTTGTTTCCTCGGTCCCTCATTCCCTGGTCCCTGCATTTCGGAGGAACACATGGCCTATCTTCAGCCAGCAGATTACTCAAACTACGGATTGCCTGACAGCACAACGGCCGATTGGATTACGGCCGCGACCGCACTGATCAACAGTTACTGCCGGCGGCCGGATTTAAATGTTACGCAATATACAGAGCGGCTGAGAGTGATCGGCGGATCGCGCACGGTACGGCTCAGCTACCTGCCTCTCGCGCCGCTGGGCAGCGCTTCTTCGCCGTTCATCAGCATCGAGGGCCGGTATGCGAACTCTCGCCGTGGCGAAGCAATCGACAACGCGTTGTCTGAAGCTGCGTGGATGTTCTCGCTGCCCGGCCAGTGGACACCGATCGACATCGGCTCTTTGGACTTCGACCCGAACACGGGCGAACTGACACTGCCGTGGAACGTCTTTGGCCTGTCCTACAACGAAATCTCTGCAACCTACACAGCCGGGCTATCCACCATCGGCGACGACCTGAAGACCGCATGCGCTCAGATCGTGCGCAATGCTCAGTCCACGCCCGCGTTGAACGCCAGCAAAACAAAGATCGACACCATGCAGATCCAGTACTTCTCAAGTTCTCTGTTGGACGAAACCGTGCAGGCATGGCTGCGCCCCTACGTTGCGAACAGGTTGGGGTGAACAATGAGCGACACAGCACCGCGTAATCCGACGAGCGCTCCGCAGATGCTTGCCGATGCTCTGCTGCGCAGTGTGACAGGCGCAAGCGCGCAGCTGCGAGTTACAGGAACGAACGCTATCTCCAATCAGTCAGAAGTCGGCTTGGTTGCAACCACGTTTTCCGAGGTTGTCTTAAGCCCGGTGCTGATGCGAAAGCTGCGCCCCTCTTTCAAGACGGGCGATTCACCCCAATGGGAAATGCTCGTCTCGGCAACCAGCGTGCAGGCCCAAATCGCAGCCCTCGACCTTTCGTCGGCACAGGCTTTGTTTGCCATGGCGCTCGCGGTCACTGTCGCCGGCAAGGACTACCTTATCGAGTCCATCGCTTCCAACGAAGCCTTCGGCCAGGTGTACTTATACCGACTCCTGCTCCGTGAAGCTTGCCCGCGATCCATTTAGCAAAAGAAGCGCAACTCCGCATTTTAACTACCACCGTGGATCAAGTGATCCGAGATCCGATCCGGAAAGGGACCAGGAAAAGGCGAATTTGTGACTGGGTACTTTGTATTCCCTGTTCCCTATTCCCTACTCCCTGCATTTATGCAAAACTCGAAAGATTCCTTCTACATGGCGCTTCGAACGCGCCTCACGGCCCTCAATCCTGACCGCACAGTGCTGCTGCGTGGCGCGCTACGGCCGGGCATCCTCGTCGAAGAAGCCGAAGCGCCGGCCGCGCAATTACCCTCCGATGTATTTGTTTTGCGTTGGCTGGGATTCGGTGCCGATATGGACCTCAGTTCTACGATGGCGGCCGAGGAATGCGAAATTCTCTACTGCACCTGCGGCACGCAGGCTTTCGGCGGGCTCGATCGCGGACGCATGTTGAGCGCCATGGATGCGGAGATCATCGCAATGTTGCAGCCCTTCTTCACGCCCAAGATCAACTACTCCGTTCAACCCGTAACAGGCATGCAAACGCAAGTCTTCTGGGACGAGCCGACATTTGCGCCCATCAACATTCAACGTGATCGCCTCAGCCGTTCCGTGAAGGTGATGGTCTACAGCTACCAGGAGCAGGGGGAATAATGACGGCTACTTCGTTTTCAGCACCGGCGCCCGTGGCACGGCGCGTGCGCGCCTACTTTGCTCCTGTCAATCGCGCCACGCAGACACCTGTGCTCTTCGATCCGTCGCAACTCGGCTCGTTCAATCT
Organism: uncultured Acidobacteriaceae bacterium; assembly: GCA_963769345.1. Classification (GTDB taxonomy): domain Bacteria; phylum Acidobacteriota; class Terriglobia; order Terriglobales; family Acidobacteriaceae; genus Telmatobacter. The sequence continues at coordinate 1,038,750 of CAVYLL010000008.1, read as the reverse complement.
CGATGCGCCGCCCGCACCCTGGATCGACCTTGGTTGGATTCAGAACTTCACCCGCAAATCCACAAGCAAGAGCGGATCTATCGTCACCGGCATTCCAGCAGCGTCGCTGCAGCAGACGCGCGAATCCCTCGAGGCGTGGCTCAGTTTCGAATTCCTCGGATGGACCAAACTCACCATGGGGCTCGCGACAGGCTCACAGCACATGAATCTTCTGGCGCCGGCGAGTGGCGCAGACCCAGCAGCAGATGGAGCGAAAGCTGCTCAGGCCGTCATTGTGCAGAACGGCTCTACGGCATCCGTCATTCAATTGGCTGCCGCAGACGCAGCTAACTTTGCCCCCGGTTCCTTGATTGCCGTCGATGCGGACTACACGGGACAGACCGGTTATCTTGGCTCCCCTATCTCCGGCGCTTACTTGCGTCAACCACTTACTGACGTGGATTACATTCGGCGCATCACCTTTAACGTGGGCCTCGTCCTTGGAGTAAGTTCCACAACGCTGATCCTTGCGCAACCTTTGCCGGGCGGCGCTCCCGCTGCCGGAACAAAGCTGCAAGCCATAACCGGCTTCATCGATCGCGAAGGCGGCAGCTTCTATCACGAGTGGTCGGCGCTCTTCGTTATGCAGGGCAGCCAGGGTGATCGCATCTTCTTTCATTACCCTCGCCTGCAGAGCGTTGCCGGAGCTGAAGAGTCGGCTACACCCCTCGACAGCAAGCACAGGGGTGGACTCGACCGCATTCTGCTTAAAGGCCAGTTCCTCGCGCTGCCCATTCTCGATCCGCTCGACGGCGAGCGTGTGCTCTGTTACCGCAGTTTTAAGCCCGCCCCATATGCACTCATTTAGTCTCCGCCGGACCTCACGGCAATTGGCAACCTGCATAACGCACCACCTGGAAAAGACACGATGAAGATTACGATAGGCGGACAGGACTACACATCTGATCTCGACGCGGCACATCCTTTGACAATCGATCGCAAGCTCAACGAGCCTTCGGTTTGCCTGTTGTGGGTTACACTTCCCGCGAATGGCTCGGCCGGATTGGCACGCAACCAATCAATACAGATAACGGGCGATGATGGGACCCTTTATTTCACCGGCTATCTCGCGGCCAGCCCGATGCCAGAGTATGCAGGCTTGGGAATCGAGGGTCCGCGCTATCGCATTGCACTTCAGGCAATCAGCGATGAATATCTTCTCGATCAGCAGGCGATGGCTCCGGGAAAAGGCGCGTCGGGATTAGAAGCTGGACCACTTGTCACATCCCTCGTTGCAAAGACAGGATCGGCGGCGCTTTCTACGCGATCGCTCGTACTCGACAGTCCCGTCTCCAACTTCATGCCCGAACCCGGCGCACCCTTCAGCAACAATGCCGGTGCGGTTTCAAACCTGGCGCGCGCCACATATCGGGCGCAAGATGGACTGTTTTCCCTCAACTCAATCCCTGCCGCAGTACATCCGCTCGACGAGACTGATGGCAGCCTGACGCTTGCCAATCTGGCGCTTAATTCCAGCGTGAAGCGCGCCCTCGCTAACGACATCACGGTCTGCGGAGAGCATGAGCCCACAGCGTACGTCACAGAATACTTTCTCGGAGACGGGGTCACGACGCAGTTTAACCTGTCTTCCAACGTTTTTGCAGCACCCTCTTCCAAGTCGACGCTTATCCGCGAGTTATTCAATGAAGGTGAGATTGATCAGCGACTCTGGGGAAATCCCGGAGGCCATAACTACCTCTCTCTCGGCTCGGGTGGACTCACCATGCAGGGTGGGACGGGCAAGGATGGAGATACCCAGTTAGCCTGGATCGATCCGGTCGAAATGGGAGGGACCCTCCTGCTTGAAGCAAGCGGAGTTACTCTCGCCGCCGGAAGTACGGGAGTTCTGGCCGGCTTATTCAACGGCGAACAAACTCAGCAGGCTTGCACCGCGGGCTTTCAAATCACCTCCCAGCAAGGCACCGGCGCAGTTTCAGTGCAGCCACTTGTGCTGGGCACGCCAGCCGGGATCTTCTTTCAGATCAATCCATCCAACCAATACGCGCCTGCGGGTCCGTGTCCATTGCCCCGAATATCAGCGCGGCTTGGCCATCTATCGCAGCTATGGGGATGACGGCGCAATCAGCTTCGGCGGCCAATGGAACACGGCCCCTGCGATATTGCAATTCGAGATTCAGGAATTTGTGAACGGCGTTGCGGGGATGCCGATTACTTTGTATGACGGCCAGATCGCAAGCTTGCCCGGCGCGTGTACGGTAGTCGCTGCGAGCAGCATCAATCTCTTTGGTACGATGCGCGCTTTTAATCTCACCAATCTAGGATCGGGTTGGGTGGTCAGCTACACCCGTCAATGGCAACCCCGCTACGCGACGGCTGGGCACGACTGCTCAATCGGCGGAGTGCCACATTGAGAGCACGGGCACACTGATCTTCTACACCGGATTTGCTCCGCCAGCTGGCGAACAGATCGCCGTGAGTTATCGCGCCGTGGGCAGAGCAGTCGGGCGCGCTGTGAGTGCTGCAAGTCAGCAGGCCCTCGCACAGGCTGGTCTGCCTTCGGTCTCTACCTGGATCGGCACCGTTACAAGTCCCGCCACGCGCAGTTCGCAGGATTGCCGCAATGCGGCGCTCGCCATGGAGACAGGCCGCCGCAAGCGTCAGCGCTCTGTGGAGCGGCACCTACAAATGCACGCGCACCGCTCTCGATGCCGATGTGTGGCCCGGCGACGCACTCGCACTGAATGCTCCATCGGCTAACTTGATCGCGCAAGTGATTGTTCGAAGTGTGGAGCTGACTTATACGGCTAGTTACCCCGACGTTGTGCGGTATGCTATCAGCTTTGCGAACGACTGGGCCGATGATCTGTCCATCAAAACAAGCCGGACGGTCCCGGCTGATGCATGGTTGCCTTCAGCAATATCACCGGCCTACTTGCCAAACCTGGAGGAGCTTTCCGTAACCGCCATGAGCAACGGCAGCGTCACAATCAACACAGGGACCTCGGCGCCGAGCGGAGGCGGATTCGAGATTCGCCGGCGCGACAATTGCTTCATGCCCGGCATAGATCCCGACCTGGTGATGCGAGGCACGCAGCCGAATATGACCTTTTCTCGACTATCGGCCAGCGACCGCTTCTATATAAGGATGTACGACGGATCGAACCCGCCCAACTACTCGGAGTTTTCGGCGGCCCTGATCTTCAATCTGCCAATTGCCTCTTGAGTGGAAATAGCGGAGAACAACGGATGCGCATGATGAACGAATTCGAAGCACAGGTTTTGAGCGATCTGAGCGTGTTGAAGACGCAAATGAATGGCCTCATGGGTGATGGAAACGGCGGCCGCATTGCCGACCTCGAGCACCGCATGGAGCGACACGAACAAAACTGGCAGCGCGCCAGGGGATTCCTGACTGCCTTCAGCGTGCTCCTCGCCGTTTTCGAGGTTGCCGTCGAGGCATGGCACCGGCACTAGGTCTGCAAAGCTCTGCTGCACGATTCTGTGGAATCGCCGTCGCGCTCTTATAATCACCCCATGAGCGAGAAGCCGTTAGTAGGCGTGGTGATGGGCAGCAAGAGCGACTACGAAGTGCTGTCCGGCGCCGTGGAGATTCTGCGCGCCCTCGACATTCCGCATGAAGCGCGCATCGTCAGCGCTCATCGCACTCCTGACTGGCTCTTCAAATATGCTGAAACCGCACGTGAGCGCGGTCTCCGCGTGATTATCGCCGGAGCCGGCGGCGCAGCGCACCTTCCGGGCATGCTGGCATCCAAGACTCTCGTGCCCGTGCTTGGCGTTCCAGTTCCTGCAACGCAGCTCAACGGCCTCGATTCCCTGCTGTCAATTGTGCAGATGCCAAAGGGCGTCCCCGTTGGCACGCTGGCCATCGGCAAACCCGGAGCTGCCAATGCCGCGCTGCTTGCGGCTGAAATTCTTGCCGCAACCGACTCCGCACTCTATGACCGATTAGCTGCCTGGCGCGCCGCACGAACCGAAGAAGTGATGACACAGGAGCTGCCGTAGTGTCTGCTGGATCGCCCTTGATCAAGAAACCACCGGTCGTTGAGCCGGGCGGCCTGATTGGCATTCTCGGCGGAGGCCAGCTCGGCCGCATGACCGCCATGGCCGCGCGCACCATGGGTTATCGCGTACGCGTCATGGATCCGGAGTTCCGGTGCCCAGCCAGCTTCGTGGTCGACGAAACGGTCGTGGGCACCTGGGACGATGTGGCCGCAGCAAAACGAATGGCTCACGGAGCTGATGCAGTGACACTTGAAATCGAACAGATCGGCGTGGACGCGTTGAGCGAGGTTGCACAACTCGCTCCCCTGCGCCCCGGCGTCGAGCCCATCCGCATTATCCAGGACAAGACTCTGCAAAAAACTTGGCTCGCGGAGAATGGATTTCCCTGTCGGTCCGTTTCGCATCATCCGCAACGAAGAGGAGCTTCATCATGCTGTAAAGGCGCTCGCCGGCCGCGTGTTTCTCAAGATCGGGCGCGGCGGATATGACGGCCGCGGCCAGGTGCGCATCGGCATGGAGGCCTTGCTCAACAAGCAGATCATCACGGACGCCTGGACCAGCATTGGAGAGAAGCCATCCGTCGCCGAACAGGCGCTTGACCTCGTCAGCGAGATCAGCGTGATGGCGGCGCGCAATCCCGCAGGCGAGGTGCGAACGTATCCCGCAGCGCGCAATCACCACGAGAACCAGATCCTCGCCTGGAGCGTCCTGCCCGCGGGTATCTCACCCGAGGTCGAAGCGCGCGCCGAAAAACTGGCAGCGGACATCATCGTGAAACTCGGCATCGAGGGACTGCTTTGCGTGGAGATGTTCATCACCCGGCAGGGGCGCCTGCTGATCAACGAACTGGCGCCGCGTCCGCACAACAGCTATCACCAGAGCGAGCGCGGATGCGTGACCAGCCAGTTTGAGCAACTGGTGCGCACAACGTGCAATCTGCCGCTCGGCGATACATCGCTCATCAGCCCGTGCGCCATCGTGAACCTGCTCGGAGACGTGTGGCTCACCTCGTCGCCGAACTTCGCCAAGGCGCTTGAGGTTCCCGGCGTGCGGCTGCATCTGTATGAGAAACGCGCCGCAAAGATGGGCCGCAAGATGGGGCATTTGTCGGCGACAGGCGCGACGGCGGAAGAAGCGCTGGAGCGCGTGCTCGAAGCGAAGGAGCGATTAGGGCTACCCGCAGGCTAGTGAACTCCGACGCAGATCTACCGATGAGGTTTAAATCCACACGTCGTTCGCCGCGGTGCGCTCGCCGCCTTCTTCGCCGGTGTTGCGCACGCCGCGTGGCTCGATGAGCATCAGCTTCACTTCGCCTTCCGCGAAGGGCTTGTGCTCCACTCCCTCTGGGCACTACAAATATCTCGCCCGGCCCGATCATGCACCGCGCCATCGCGAAAATCAATCCGCAGCGTGGCCTTCAATCACGATGAAGGTTTCGTCCGTGTCCTTGTGGTCGTGCCAGATGAAGTCGCCCTGAAGCTTCACGATCTTGAACTGATAGTCGTTCATCTCGGCAATGACTTTGGGCTGCCACTGGTCTGTGAACAGCCAAAATTTCTCGCCGAGATTGATCGCCTTGTAGTTCATCGTGGCACCTATGTGCTGAACTGCTCAGCCTTCTCCCAGCGCTTGGGGCGCTTGTTGGCCTGCAGAATCTTCTTGCGCAGGCGCAGCGACTTGGGCGTGATCTCCACCAGTTCGTCGTCGGCAATGAACTCGATGGCCTGCTCAAGATTCAGCGTCTTGTACGGCACCAGGCGAATGGCGTCATCGGCGCTCGATGCGCGCATGTTGGTCAGCTTCTTTTCGCGAACCACATTCACGTCGAGATCGTTGTCGCGCGAGTGCTCGCCCACGACCATGCCCTCGTAGACGTCCACGCCCGCCCCAGGAACAGAATGCCGCGCTCCTGCAATCCATTCAGCGAGTAGGTCGTGGTCAGTCCCTGGCGATCCGCAATCAGCGCGCCCGTAGGCCGCTGCGGAATCTCGCCCTGGTAAGGAATGTAGCCGTCGAATAGCGAGTTCATCACAATCGTGCCGCGCGTCTCCGTGAGCATTTCGCTGCGCAGTCCGATCAGCCCGCGGCTTGGCACGCGAAACTCCAGCCGCACGCGGCCTGAGCCATGATTGTGCATCTTCGTCATTTCGCCCTTGCGCGGCCCGAGCTTTTCGATCACGACGCCCGTGTGCTGCTCGGGAACGTCGATGGTGAGGTGCTCCACCGGCTCCATGCGCGTGCCGTCGACCATTTTCGTCACGATCTCCGGACGGCCCGCCATCAGCTCGAATCCCTCGCGCCGCATCATCTCAATCAGAATCGCAAGCTGCAATTCGCCGCGTCCCAGCACCTTGAACGTATCCGGCGAACCGGTCTCTTCCACGCGAATCGACACGTTGGTCAGCAGCTCTTTTTCAAGCCGCTCGCGCAGGTTGCGGCTCGTCACGTACTGGCCTTCCCTGCCCGCAAATGGCGAATTGTTCACGGCTGAACTGGATGGCAATCGTGGGCTCATCAATCACGATCAGCGGCAGCGGCGAAGGCGTTTCGAGCGAAGTAATGGTTTCGCCGATGGTGATGCCTTCAACGCCCGCGACGGCAACAATGTCGCCCATCGTCGTTTCGGTGGTTTCGGTGCGCTTCAATCCCGAGAACGTGAACAGCTTGGTGATGCGCGTCTTCATCAGCGAACCATCGCGCTTCGAGATGTTCACGTCATCGCCTGCATGCAGCGTGCCCTGAAAAACGCGGCAGATCGCAATGCGGCCGAAGTAGTCGGAGTAATCGAGATTCGTGACCAGAATCTGCAGCGGCGCATCCACATCGCCCGTGGCGGCGGGAATCGTCGATACGATCGTCTCGAACAGCGGCTGCAGGTTTTCCCCGGGCTTGTCCAGATCGAGAGTCGCCGTGCCGGCCTTCGCCACCGCATACAGCACCGGAAAATCCAGCTGCGACTCTTCCGCATCGAGATCGATGAAGAGGTCGTAGATCTCGTTCAGCACTTCCTTGCGGGCGCGCGTCGGGGCGATCAATCTTGTTGATCACGACGATGGGCTTCAATTTCGCTTCGAGCGCCTTTGCAAGCACATAGCGCGTCTGGGGCAGCGGGCCTTCGGCAGCATCCACCAGCAGCATTACGCCGTCGACCATCTTCAGAGCGCGCTCCACCTCGCCGCCAAAATCGGCGTGGCCCGGCGTATCGACAATATTGATCTTGCCGCCTTCAAAGTTGACGGCGGTGTTCTTGGCAAGAATCGTGATTCCGCGCTCGCGCTCCAGGTCGTTCGAGTCCATCACGCGCTCGGCTACCTGCTCGTTGGCGCGGAAAGTGCCGGACTGGCGAAGCATGGCGTCAACGAGGGTAGTCTTACCGTGGTCAACGTGGGCGATGATGGCGATATTGCGTATCGTCTGGCTCACAGGCGTAGTGTTCCTTCTCTTCTAGGGCAAATCTGGATTTGCGCTCAGGTATGGCCGTCGGCGGCCATCAGGTTGGGAATGAATACAAGATGAATGGCCACACAGTGCGGCACCTTCTATTTTACCAGTAGTGCAGTTTTTGAGCCCGTACGGACCTGTTTCCCCAAGCAATGCTTGGTCTTATACACTCTTCGGCAAATGCGAACCGCCGCTTACCACGCCTATCAGCCCATCCGACCGCACCCGGAGCTTCTCCTGCATGAGCGCCTTCCGCGTTCTGCTCGCAGCCTGCGCGCTTAGCGCTGTTTCTCGGCCCTTCGCGCCCACGCAGGCGCAGCCCGCAGGCAAAAACCTGCAGATTTACGCCATCGACGTCGAAGGCGGCCAGGCCACACTGCTTGTCTCGCCCTCCGGCGGATCGCTGCTCGTCGATACCGGCTGGCCCGGCAACAACGGCCGCGATGCCGAGCGCATTCAGGCCGCAATGAAAGACGCCGGCATCACCAAAATCGACAAGGTGCTCATCACCCACTTCCATGTCGATCACGTCGGCGGAGTGCCGAATCTCGTCGAGCGCGTCAAGGTCGGCGAGTTCCTCGATCACGGCGAGAACCGCGAAGACTCCGACATTACCCGTCACGACTACGCCGCCTACGTCAAGGCCATCGGCACAACGCCGCGCCGCACCGTGCATCCCGGCGACATCATCGACATTCCCGGCCTCAACATCCCCGTTCTCGCCGCTGATGGCGAACACGTCAAAGCCGTTCCCGGCATAAAGCCGGACCCGAATCCCTATTGCGCCACCGAGCCAAAGTGGGAACTCGACACGACTGAAAATCCTCGCTCCGCTGGGGATCCTGGTTCGCTTCGGCAAATTCCGTTTCCTCGATCTCGGCGATCTCACCAAGGCGAAAGAAATTCCGCTGGTCTGTCCCGACAATCTGCATCGGCCACGTCGATCTTTACCTCGTCAACCATCACGGATTCAACCTGTCCAACGCGACGGCCTTTGTCGATGCCATTCATCCTCGCGTCGCCATCATGGACAACGGCGCGCACAAGGCGGGCAGTCCCGAGGCATGGCAGACCGTGCACGAGAGCCCCGGCCTGCAGGATCTGTACATGCTGCACACCGCCGAAGACTCCGACGCCGCGCACAACAGCGCCGAGCCGCTTATCGCCAATCTGAAAGGCGGCAGCGACGGCGCACTATTTCAAAATCGTTGCGCAGCAGCGACGGCAAGCTTCAGCGTCACCAATTCGCGCACCGGACAAACGAAAAACTACTAGTCGGATCGAGCAGATCAAAAGAACCGGGTGCCCCAGGTCTCGCTTCTGAGACCTGCGAAGTACAAGCTGGCCATCAGACGCTACATGCTCGACGATCTCCTTCGAGCTCGCTCCACCGTCGATGTTGTGGCTCTTCGCGATCTGCTCGATCAGTTGAAGATGCTGCGAAATGACCTCTGAGCCCTGCTGAGCTATCTGCTTCACGTTCGGGTTCTGCGCCGATTGCTGCTTCGTCTCTTGAACTCCTTCAGGTCCTGCTGATGATCTTTCACCATCATCGTGATGTACTCGCGATCGAAGTCCGTCTCCCGACAGTCCCTGCAGCTTCGCGATCTCCTTCTTGTCTTTCTTTGAAGGGCCTTTCGGCTCCGAGATGCCAAGCTGCTGCGCCACAGGCTTGAACCACTTGTCGGCCATCTGGCTGTGATCGGACACCATCTTCTGCGCAAACTGTTTCACGTCGTTGCTCTGAGATTTCTGTTGGGCAAGTTGCCCGAGCTGCACTTCAGTCTGCCACCCTTCAGCGCTTTCGACACAAACGCCTTCTCAGCGAAATCCTGGCCGTTGGCGCAGTTCCCGGATAAGCGCCCGGTCCCATCCGGGATTACCCGCGCTGGGGCTTGTGGCGACGGCTGCTGCTGGCTCGGCATACTCGGCTGCTGCGGGCTGCCAGGGGCCTGGGCAAACGCAACAGGCCCGCCCAGCAACATTGTTCCGGCACTGAAACTGAGCGTGTAAGCTATTCGTTTTAATTTCATAATCATCCTCCTGCTGGTCCGGCATGCGTGGCTCAAGGCACTCCACCCGCACCATGCAATTAACGTCGATGCACTCCGTTGAATGCGCGGTTGCTCTGCACATCCCGTATTGAAGGGATCGAAGTGAAGTGATTCGAAGGGTTTTCGATGACGCCAATAGTGTTTCATCTGAACTATGTCTTCGTCATGAGCCGAACAGTAGGACTTGGTAACGACATGAGCCAGCGCCGCTACGCGGATGACGAAAACGAAAAGACATCCCAAAGCTCGCCAGCGTTTTCAATGGAAGTTGAACTCATCGCCTCTCCCGCGAATCTCAGCGATAGCGCGCTGCCAAAACTTGTGCGCCGTTTGATTCGCCCGCATCACTCGCACCTGCCAGCGCCCCGGGAATTGCCGCCACACGCAGTGAGCAGCTTCCCGACCAACTCCGCGTCTGCGATATGCGCGAAGGACAAAAAACTCGGCCATATCCCAGACTGCATCGTTCCCGGAAGCCTGCGAAATCCTGCGCACCAGAACGAATCCAGCAAGCTTTCCACCGACCTTGATGAGAAAAGGGTAGCGCCCCGGTTCGCTCCAGTAGAGAGCGAGACCGGGATACCCAAACCTGCCGTCCGGACCAGGCTCAACGCGATGAAATTCGCTGAAGTCATGGGCGTACAACTCAAACAGGTTTGCAACGATCGGCATCTCTTCGATCGTGGCTTCGGATGATCAGCGATCTGCCCGACAGAAGACGTGTCTGGCTTCGGTCATCATTGTTTTGCTGGTGAGGCGAGTCGCGAGTCTTCGCGTACAGCCCTTCCAGCGCATCGCACGCCGTCTTCACGCCGTCTTCGCCTCGCAGTTGCTCGGCCACTGCGCGCGCCTTTTCGGCCAGACCCGGATCGTCCAGCATCTTGCGCAGCTTGCGCGTCACCTTCTTCGGCGTGTAGTTCGATTTCTGGATCACCTTGGCTACGCCCAGCCGCTTCATGCGCCGCGCATTGTCGGGCTGATCGTGCGAATAAGGCATGATCAGCATCGGCTTGCCCGCACGCAGACACTGCCCCACGGTTCCCACGCCGCCCTGGTGCACCACCAGCGACGCTCGCGAAAACAGCGCAGAGTACGGCGCATATTCCGCCACGCAGATCGACTCCGGCAGCTTCTGCTTCGGCTTGTTCCGCGGATCGCTCCCGATCAGCAGCACCGCGCGCTTGCCAAGTTCCATCGCCGCCTTCGCTGACACCTCGTAGAAATCTCCCGCAGCCAGCACCGCCGCAGACCCCAGCGTGAACACGATAGGCGGCTCGCCGCCCGAAACAAATTCCTCAAGATTCGGCGGCAGCTTGGCGTTGCCTGCATCGGCATCGTAGTAGGCGAATCCTGCAATCAGCGTATTTGCCGGCCAGTCCTTTTGTTCAGTGCCCAGCACGCGCGAAAACAGCGCCAGCACGAGATACGGCGAGTGCTTTGCATCAAACAGCGGATTCTCGCCGCGCGGCAATCCCAACTCACTTCGCAATTCATAAATCGGTTCTGGCCACTTGCGGCTCACAAATCGCGCCACGCGCTTGATCACGCGCCCGAACCCCGGCACCTTCTTGTCCGCCTTCGCCAGCTTGGGATACGGCGGCAGCACCGGCGGATCGAAGGCAGAGAAGAACGACAGCGGCGCCAGCACGTAACTCGCCCACGGAATCCCCGTCACCTCCGCCACAATCGGCCCGGCGTAATTCAGCTCGCCCAGCAGCAGCAGATCGGCGCGCACCGGCTTCGTCGCCGCATCAAGCAAATCGTCATACGTCTGCCGCAGCGATGGAAACAGAAAATCGCGCAGCCCGTGCTCGGTCCCATGCTTGATGTCGTAGACCATCTCCACCAGCACGTTATTGGTTGGATCGATGTCCGGCCGGATCGCGTGAAATTCAAGGCCCAGCGGCTCAAGCCTCGTCCGATACACATTCGGCAGCGCCATCACCGGCAAGTGCCCGCGCCGCTTCAGTTCCAGCGCCAGCGCGATCAGCGGATTGATATCGCCAAGCGTGCCGATGTTCGAGAGAACGATGCGCAAAAGTCAGGTCCGTAGATTGGAATGGAAACGCAAGGATAAGAGTAATGCATCGAGGGGCCAGGTACGCTTCCATAAAATACCGGCCCCACCACAGTGGCTTCAGCCTCGTTTAATCTTGCAGCAAGATAATTTGAGAGGAGAACGAAACCCGTGCGCGTGCTGCTGGTGGAAGACGAAGTCCGGCTTGCCGACAATCTTGCCGCCGCCCTGCGCGACGGCCCCGGCCTTGCGGTCGACTGGGCCGCCGACGGCGAAGCCGGCGACGACGCGGCACGCAATCTCTGCTACGACCTCGTGATTCTCGACCTGATGCTCCCCAAACTCGACGGCTACGGCGTGCTGCGCCGCATGCGCGCCCGCAAAGATGCGACCCCTGTCCTCATCCTCACCGCAAAAGAAGGCAAAGACGCCATCGTCCAGTTGCTCAACGCCGGAGCAGACGACTACCTCGCTAAGCCATTCGACCTCGGCGAACTCCTGGCGCGGGCCAAGGCGCTGATTCGTCGCGGCAAGGGAGCGGCCCATCCCACGCTCAATGCGCTCGACGTCACTCTCAACACGCTCGAGCAAACCGTCCATCGCAACGAAACGCTCGTCGATCTCTCGCCCACCGAATACCACATCCTCGAATACATGCTGCATCATCCGCGCAAAGTCGTCAGCAAGCAGGAACTGCTCGAACACCTCTACGACTACAACTGGGAGCACCACTCCAACGTGATCGAGGCGCACGTCTCTAACCTGCGCAAAAAACTCGACGCCGCCGTTCCCGATGCCGAGCCCATCATCGAAACGCTGCGTGGTCGCGGCTACCGCCTCTCGCCCGAGCCCTCCTCATGACACGCAGAAACCAGCATCGCCTTCCGCCTCATCGCCGCCGTGATGCTGGTGGAGCTGGTCATCGGCGGCGCTGGTCATCGTACTGGCATGGGGTTTTGAGCGCCACAACCACTTCCGCTCGTTCGAGGTGATGCTGCACGGTCGCGCCGATTCCGTGCTTGGCGCCGTGCAGGACGCCGAAGATGTGGGCGACAACGTGATGCTCGATCTCGCCGACCTGCATGTGCCGCCCGACGATGTTTACGAAGTGTGGGATGGCCGCGGACACCTGCTGGGCCGCTCCGCAAATTGGCCGGGCAGCGCCGGCATGCCGGTGCCGGACCACAACGGCATGTTCCGCGCACAAATCCGCGATCGTGACTACCGGCTGCTCTTCATGCGCGGCACGCGTATCGTCGATCCCGGCTTAACCGGCGGCGGCAAGCTTCGCTTTGTCACCATCCTCTACGGCGCTCCGACCGACCGCGTCTGGCAGGCGATCTACGGCGCAGTCGAATTCTATGCCGCCGGCATGCTGCTTCTCGTTCTGATTACCGGCCCGCTGATTGCCTGGGTGCTTCATCGCGGACTCGAGCCCTTGCGCCAGCTCGCCACCGCTGGCTGGCCGCGTCTCGGCCGACTCATGGGAGTTCGCCCCGCCTGCCTCCGCACGCGAAACCGCCGAACTTGCGCCGCTGACCAGCGCACTTGAAAACGCTCTGCAACGCCTTGAACGATCGTTCACGCAGCAACGCACGTTTGTCTCCGACGCAGCACACGAGCTCAAAACTGCCGTCGCTGTCGTCAAGTCGTCGCTGCAATTGGTAGGCATGCGCCAGCGCACGCCAGAGGAGTATCAGGCAGGCAACGAGCGTGCACTTGCCGACACTGCCCGTATTGAAGAACTTGTCGCCAAGATGCTCACCCTGGCTCGTGTGGAAAATGGCTCTGCCTCGGTGGGCGCTGACGGAGCCTGCGATCTGAACCAGTGCATTGCGACCACCGTTGCAGAGCTCGAAACCTTTGCAGCCATGCGCCAGGTGGAATTGTCCGTGTGCGATTTGCCCTCAGCGCCGTGCAAGGTTCCGCTCAACACAGAGGACTGCATCCTCGTAATCTCCAACCTGCTGATGAACGCAATACAGCACAGCCCGCTGCATGCGAGAGTCGAGTTGGAAGTCGCCGCGCGAAACAACTTCATCGAACTCACGGTGAAAGACCGTGGAGACGGCATTGATTCGGCCGCGCTGCCCCATGTCTTCGACCGCTTCTATCGCGGAGATCCCTCGCGCACCCGCGCCACCGGCGGCGCGGGCCTCGGCCTCGCCATCTGCAGGGCCGCAGTTGAAAAAGCCGGAGGCACGATCACGTTGGCGAGCGAGCTAAATCAGAGAACGACTGCCACTGTCCGGCTTCCCCAGGTCTGAGGCGCATCCTGAGCACGAAATCGTGGTGGCCTCAAAAGATTACCCGCGTGTTACGAAAGAGGCAGAGGCTGGACCGGCAAGCTCTCCGAGATCCTCGAAAACCCTGAAAGTTCGCTTGCAGCAGGCATATCCATCGTTTTCCGGGTTATCTGATCCAGGCTTTCACGCCTGTTTTCGATACGGGCCACGCATCCCCATACAAAGAAATACCTCGAAAAGGCCAATCTCACTGCCGGTCGGTAACCAGCAGTCTTCAACCCGGTCATCTCTCTTATGAGTACAGACGAACCCCCCTCAAGAACATGCGTGTTATTGCAACCCACTCTTTCCGGGGTAGAAATGATCCATGCAACGCGCGATGTCAGCGCAATTCTCCGGCAGAGTTCAGATTTTTGATTTTCCTGCTGCCGGAGCCTGAGGAGGGCCTGATGATGATCCTGAAGAGTGGTTCCAAACCACAGCCAGCGACGGGGCTTGAACCCGCGCAGACACTCGACCAACGGACGATGCGACCCACGAGTAACTCCATCTTTAAAAGGATGAGCTCGGCGCTCTCCCGGGACGTTCAAGGCGGCGCACTCGTCGAGATGGCCGTCTCGATGCCGATGATTCTTCTCTTGATGACAGGAATCTTCTCCTTCTCAATTGCCCTGCATCAGAAGCTGGCCCTGGCCGAAGCAGTCAGCGCCGGTGGGCGTGTTCTTGCGGTTGAGCGCGGCGACACTGACCCCTGCAAGACAACAACCAAGGCCATCTACGCAGCTGCCCCCTCTCTGTCGCAGTCAAACATGACGATCAACTATGTGCTGAATGGGGTGGCGGTCGGTTCCGGCGTTACAACATGCGCCAATACCACTGACCTGGTCACCGGCGGCAACGCCCAGATCACGGCGACATACCCCACGAATGTCTCCGTCTTCGGCAGGAATCTCGGCACCTTCAATTTGACAACCAACATCACAGAGGTCGTGCAATGAATCCCCTTCAAAGATCGCTTTTCTGCAGGTTGATTAAGGATGAAAACGGGCAGGCGCTTCCATGGATGGTATTGCTGACGGTCTTGTTCCTTGGAGCAGGAGGCATCACGGTTGACCTCGGTCACGCATACGTTTGCTACCGTGAACTCCAAACCTCAACAGACGCCGCTGCCATGGCCGCCGCATATGAGCTCTCCCAGCCAACCGCCACGGTGGCTTCGGTAACAGCCGCTGCATCGAACTACAGCTCGGTCGCCGGTGCAGTCAATGTAAACGCCAATCTCCTTAACCCGACCGTCTCAATTAAGTTGAATTGCTCGGCGTCCGTGGCCAATCTTGGGATTTCTTGTTCCAGCTCGCCCACTGGCGACAACGTGGTCCAGGTACAGCAGTCGGTCACCATTCCGACGTACTTCATCCGCGCTCTCGCCGTCCTTGGCATCGATGCGGCCAAGTCTGTCCCGCTCGGGGCAGTCTCAACCGCCGCCGCGCGAGGCGCAACGAATTCGCAGTTCAACGTCGCCATCGTTCTCGATACCACGGCCTCTATGCAGACCAATGACAACGATGCATCCTGCGGCAACACCAGAATCTATTGCGCCTTGCAGGGTATGCAAACACTATTGACCTCGCTCTCCCCCTGCACAGCATCGGGATCGGGCTCCAACTGCGCCGGTGGATCCTCATTCGACACGGTCAGCCTCTTCACGTTTCCGAATATTGAGGCCGATCAGGCAAGCAACGATACGTCCTGCCCCTCAAGTAATCCTGCGATCCCCAATTACTACACGCCGGTCCGAGGCGCCAATTGGACGGCGCCCACAGGGAAAAGCGCCACCTACCAGGTCACGTCTTACCTCTCCGATTACAGCTCCAACGGCCAGGCCAATGGAACCCTGAACACCTCGTCGCCCCTCGGAATTGCAGCAGGCGTTTCTACCAGCAAGAGTTGTTCGGGATTGCAAGCACCGGGCGGAGACGGAACCTACTACGCGGGTGCAATCTACGCCGCGCAATCTTCATTGATGGCCGCGCAGATCGCTAACCCCGGTTCGCAGAACGCCCTCGTCATTTTGAGCGACGGTGACGCGCAAAGCACCAAAATCAGTGTTTCCGGAACCGTCCAGAAAGCAGGCACCGGCACTCCTCAATTGACCGTCGATTATCCCGCCTCGTCCAACCAGTGTCAGCAGGCCATCGATGCGGCCAACTTCGCGTCATCTCAGGGCACAACGGTGTACACCATCGCCTACGGCGCTTCAAGCTCCGGCTGCTCGACTGATAAAGCCGGCCCGCTTAGTGGGCTCTCCCCATGCTCGGCTCTGCAGGCAATGGCCACTGCGCCAGGAAATTTCTACTCCGACGCGACGGCCTCTCAAAACAAGGGGCAGTGCTTGTCTGCCGGGAATCCAAACCTGAACCTGAAGCAGATTTTCAAGTCTGTTGCAACCAGCTTCACCGTCTCCCGCATGGTTCCCAACAGCTTCTTTAATTAGCGGCAATCAACGCGACCGTTCTCGGAGTGCTAAACCCCGAGAACGGTCGTGCCGCACTTCTTCCGCATCACTCCGCTTTCTTCTCCAAAGCGCGCAAAAACGCTTCGAGCTCTGTTCTTCCCTCATGCCGCGCCCAATCCGCAGGGGTACCTCTCCACAGCAAGTCCCTGGTATCCACGCTTGCACCGCGCTCGATGAGTAATCGCACCAGGTCTTCGTGGCCTATCAACGCAGCCTGGTGCAGCGGCGTCGTGTGAGCATGTCCGCCAGGCGGGTTATAGCGATTCGGATCCTCGCCGGCATCGAGAAGCAAGCGAACAATTTCAATGTGTCCAACCTGGCTTGCCACGGCCAACGCCAGATGTCTCTCCGCACCGCTTGCTGCAGGCAGCAGCCGACGAGCATCCTCAACACGATTCAGCACCGCCGCGATCGGCAAATCGACATGCGCGCCGCGCGCAATCAAGGCTGTCACCGTTTGAAAATAACCGTGCAGAGCGGCAGCATGGATTGCGCTGTCCGGGTCGGCTCCATAATCGCAAAGCAGATCGATCAGCGGCATCTGAACGCCGCATTCATGGGGCACGCTGCCCGTCGCCACCAGCGCCAGGGTTACATTGCGCGACGCTTGATCCGGCCCGGCATCGAGAATTACCTTCGCAATCTCGACAATGTTTTTCGGCAGCATCCCATGCCGAATCGGATTCTCGGCAATGAACTCCAGCAGCGCCGCGCTGTGAAAGTAGTTTCCACTCTCGAACTCAACATGCTCGTGAACGAGCTTCGGATGCTGTTTCAAATAATCGCGCAGCCCGGCAGCGTCCCCCGCATCCAGCAGATCCACGGCACGCCGAAAATCGGCATCCTCAATTCGCTCATGGTGTGGCAACTTCAAACGGCCTGCGAGTTCCGGCGACTCCACATGCGCCTTGAGCCGCGCCCAGCTTTTGAAGCCGTACTCGCGCGCAATCGTGAATTGCGCATCGCTCAGCCGCAGAGCACTGTCAAGAATCTCGGCATCGGTAGCGCCCCTGAATCGCGGGTTGAATTCCCGAATGCGTTGCGCGACTCCGCGATCGTGGGCGGCAAGCCCTTTGAGCAGATCCTTGGCTTGATATTTGAGATGGTTCAGGTCTGGATTAGACGGAAATTGCTTTGCAGGCATGACGAACTTCCTCTCGTGTGCCCAGGTCCGCACGTTGAGGGCTGAAAGTCAGTTCGCAAATCAGATTGTAAGAAAAGGTGGACTTCTGTCCTTCCCGCGGACCGGATGCGCCCTTCAGCGCTGAAGGGAGACTATCACGAAGCCCAGCTCCCGATCAGCAAACGCAAAACCGGCGTGAGAAGGTTAAGTTCCACAACCTGGGGGAAGCTGTCCTATACTCAGGTATTCCTGAATGAAGATTGGCTTTTTCAAGATCGGCCTGTTGGCACTGTCTCTCTCAGCGCCATCTCTTCGTGCCCAAGATTGGAGCCACAATGCTGCGTGGGCCGGAGCCGATTGGGGTTGCAACTCCTCCAGCGAGCGTTTCGGCCAGCGATTCATCGATGCGGATTTCAATAACGACCAAAAGCCAGACAGCATAGCCCTCATGAGTCTCGGGCAGCACGATGGCCAAAATGTGTTTGGTGTGCGCGTCTGCGATTCTGGGCGGAATGTAAGCCTGCTCACCTTCGAATCCAATGAGCCGCAGGTTATAGTCACAGCCATCGACGTGAACCAGGACGGTTCGCCTGACATTGTCGTCGAGCAGCGCTACACCCAAAAACGCATTCAAGTTTGGCTCAACGACGGGCATGGAGGATTTCGTAAGGCGCGTGTAGATGACTTTGCAAATCCAGGCACGCGAGCACCGTGCAGTGTCACGGCACCCTCGAAGGGACGCTACTATCCGCCCCGTGCTCATCTACGCCGGGGCAA
Source organism: uncultured Acidobacteriaceae bacterium (assembly GCA_963769345.1). Lineage (GTDB taxonomy): Bacteria > Acidobacteriota > Terriglobia > Terriglobales > Acidobacteriaceae > Telmatobacter. Next base: position 1,020,554 of record CAVYLL010000008.1, on the reverse strand, counting down.
TAAGTTGAGCATTCAAGCAGCCCAGCTTCCCGCCACTTGTCGCTATTGTCCCTGCCTATATCGTTGGTCGCTTACTGGGCGAGTCCAGAAGGACCCGGGCAGACCCGACCTGTCCCGCGCTCCACCCATCGCACTCCATCTATAAGACATCTCGCCATCGGTTGAGCTCGAGCAAGTCTGTGACTTCGCCATGCCAAATCCAAAGGATTCTGGGTTTGGTGCGCTCGAGCGTTCGGCACAGAAGTCCCCGCCGCATTGCTGAAATTGAGGCAGCGCGTCCCAATGTTTATTCACCAATTTCTTCGCGGCTTAACGTCGATTTGTCGACGAATCGCGGGATTCGCCGTGGACATCGCGTGTTTTCTCATCGCGCTCTGCGTTGAGATCGTCGACTTCTTTAGGCCGGAGGAGTGACTTTCTTCCTCGTCTCCCAGGCGGATCGTTGCCCAACCGGAATGTACTTCTTTGGTGAATACCTTAATCCCCACATCGCTTGAGAAGCTGCACTTCCTTCAGCATCCCTTAATGCCGCCGTGGAACAATGCTTGCGCCGGTGAATCACACGATTTGCCGAGCCCACGCGGAGCCGAACATGAAAATCCAACGTTGTCTCCCAGCCCTTGCGCGCACCCTTTTTGCCGCCACCCTGTTTTGCGCCGTCCTTGCCGTCCCCATCGCTGCCCGGGCGCAGTCGGGGCCGGAGGGCCCCTACAAAGTTCTGGATACCTGGAAGCTCGCCGACGCCGGCGGGTGGGACTATCTGCTCGCTGACTCCGCAGCCAATCGCATCTACATCACCCGCGGCGATCACGTCGACGTGGTCGATACCACCAACGGCAAGTTGATCGGCACCATCGGCGGTCTGCACGGAACCCACGGCGTGGCGCTCAACCCTGACGGCAAACTCGGCTACATCTCCGATGGAGGCGGCAACGCGGTCGTAGTCTTCGATCGCTCCACTCTCTCCACCGTCGCCACCATTTCCGCCGGCACTAATCCCGACGCCATCATCTTCGAGCCCGTCACCAAATCCGTCTGGGCCTTCAACGGCCGCAGTAATAACATCACCGTCATCGACGCCGCCTCGCAGAAAGTCATCGCCACCATCCCCGTACCCGGCAAGCCCGAGTTTGCCGCAGCCGATGGCAAGGGAAACGTCTACAACAATATTGAAGACAAGAGTCTCGTGCTGAAGATCGACGCAGCCGCGCACAAGATCACCGCCACCTGGCCCGCCGGTTGCGAATCTCCCTCCGGCCTTGCAATGGACATCGAAGGCAATCGCCTCTTCCCTGTCTGCGACGGAAACAAGATGAGCGTGATTGACGCAGGCAGCGGCAAGATCCTCGCTACCCCCGCCATCGGCGACGGTCCCGACGCCGCCGGCTGGAGCGCCAAACACAAACTGGCCTTCGCCTCCAGCGGCGATGGCATCCTGTCGGTCGTCGACGCCACCACCTACAAGACCATCCAGTCATTGCCCACGAAGCGTCGCGCGCGCACCATGGCCTACGATGCAGGCACCGACCGCGTTTACCTCGTCACCGCCGACTTTGGGCCGCCTCCAGCCGCGACTGCGGAGAACGCGCATCCCCGCCCGCCCATGATTCCCGGCACTTTCCAGATCATCGTCGTCGGCCGATAACCCCGCAGTCTCCGCGCAGAAAAACGCCGCCCAGCCAACCCCGGCGGCGTTTTTACCATCTGGCCTCACGTGAGGCTCCGTTCATTCGCTCAATCATCAAGCCACGTTCAGTTCTCAAGACGGCCCTTCTCGCGAAGGCAGCCCTTCTCGCGGCCATTCCGATTGAGATCGTGAACTTCTGGGTCATCGGCTATCCGGCCGGCACGAACGGCCTTACATCCGCCAGCCAGAATGCAGCGGTCGCCCTCCAGTGGTATCTCCTCCACCTGCCCGGCGTCATCGCCAGCGATCGCAGCATTTTCCTGCGCACGCACCCGGCAGTATGCTCCCTGATCCTTTTCGCCGCCGGCTACATCGACACCGTGATATTGCTCGTAGCCATCATCTGGGCTGCACGATTGGCGCTCCGCACCCTGAGCAAGCTATCCTCCCCCATGAAGCACGCCCACTGATCCGGGAATACAGTCCCTAGTCCCTAGTCCCTATTCCCTGTTCCCTGTCCCCTGTCTTTATGAAGCTCGCCCTCGCCATCGTCGTGCTCGTCGTCTTTGCCCTCTCCTTCGTGGCCGACTACAAATGGCGCCAGTGGATGGCCAAACGCCGTAATGATCGAGACCGCTAGAAGCCTCCCATCCCCAAGCCTCGCCGCGCAAACCGGTAATCCCCAAACATGATCGCTGGATCCCGTAAACCAAAGTCCAATCTGCCACGTCGTATCTCCCAGCGTGGTACTTCCGTCTGCAACTTTCCTCGTTTCTCGCCGTTACAATAGGGATAAGGGAGTCGTCCAAGCCACCATGCCCAGAAACCTTGCCCTCGCCCTTCGCATCTCTACCCGCCGCATTGCCCTTTCGGTTGGCCTGGCGGTCGCATTATTCGCGGCGGCGCCCAGTGTGCGCGCCCAGTTTAATGCGCCGCCCACCACGCCCGTGCACGATCCAGCCGCCCTCAGGCCGCCCGCCGGCGCCCGCGTCGCCATCGTCGAATTTGAAGACATGGAGTGCCCTGACTGCGCCAATGCCAATCCGCTGCTGAAAGAGGCTGCCGCCAAGTACAACATCCCCTGGGTGCGCCACGACTTCCCTCTCCCCTTCCATGCCTGGAGCTTCCAGGCAGCAGTCAATGCCCGCTGGTTCGACACCAAGGGCAAGAAAATGGGCGACGACTACCGCGACGCTGTCTTCGCCAACCAGCGCTCCATCGAGACCCTCGACGGGCTTCGCCAGTTCACTGAGAACTACGCCAAAAGCCACAACATCGCGCTGCCCTTTGCCATCGATCCCCAGGGCAAGTTTGCCGCCGAGGTCAAGGCCGACTACGCACTCGGACAGCGCATCGGCATCGAGCACACACCCACCATCTGGATTACAACTGCCAACAGCAAGGGTGCGCCTTTCGTAGAAGTGGTCGACCGCACCAAGCTCTTCCAACTCATCGACCAGGCCATTGCCGACACCCGTTCGACACCAGAGAAAACAGCACACAAATAAGTAAGATCACCTCATTTTCGGGGTTGCGTTCCCCATGTCAGACTTTCGCCACGTTGTCGAAATCAAGGTATCGCCGGCGCGCGTCTGGTCGGTGCTGCTCGACGTAGAGCGCTGGCCCGAGTGGACCACCTCCGTCACCCGCGTCCAGCGCATGGACATCGGCCAGCTCACCCTCGGCAGCCGCACGCGCATCTGGCAGCCAAAGTTGATGCCCGCCGTCTGGCAAGTCACATCGCTCGACGAAAACCGTCACATCTTCGCCTGGACCGCACATACCTTCGGCGTCAAGATCATCGCCCGCCACCAGGTGGAAGCCGTCGGCGCCCACAGTCGCGTTACCCTCTCGCTCCACTACTCCGGCATGCTCGGCGCCATCATCGCTCGAATCTACCGCGACCTGACCTGGGACTACATCGCCCGCGAAGCCAACGGCCTCCGCACCCGCTGCGAGTCACCAGTGCCCCAGCGCGCCGGGGCGCACTGAGCCACAGATCGTAGTTCGCAGTTATAAGTTCGCAGTTCAAGAAAAAACAGGGGCGTAAGCCCCTGTCCGTGTGTTATTCCCTGATCCTTAGTCCCTACGTCCCTTGTATCTTCACCAGCTCGAGCCCTGCCGGGTGCCTCATCCTTTCGAAGCAACGGGTGGGAAAGCAGCGAACCGGAGCAACAGACTGCGTTTCATCCTGAACGTATAGCGAAAAAACGGAGGCCAAAGGCGTCAGCCCCCGTCCGTCTGTCTCACTGTCCACTGGCCCTAGTCCCTACGTCCTTGAATATTCACCAGCTCGCCCTGCCCGCCCGGCGACACCGTCTTCGTCTGCGGAGCCCGCCAGTGGTCGATGTGGCTGATGCGGTGCACGCACCCAATCGTGCAATTCGGCGCGCAGCTCTTCGCCGTCAAAAACTCCCGCTTCACATCCGCGGTCGTGTACTCCGCAATCGGCACACCCGGATACCCGCGCTGCTGCGAGCAGTAATGCACCAGCCCGTCCTCGCAGATGTAGAGATAGCGCGAACCCGCGCGGCAGCGCCACTCATTCTCGCGCCCCTGCACAATCGCTTCCTGAAACGTGTCGAACTGCGCGTAGTTGGTCTTCTTCCGGTCCGTCATCTCGAAGTAGACCTTCGCCTCGTCCGGCTTCAGCGGCTTCAGCTGCCCGTCGCCGTCATGGATAATCCCGATCGTCGACTCGAACCCCAGCTCCAGCGCCCGCTTCCCAATCACCAGCGCGTCGTTCGGATCCTTGAAGCCCCCGCCCACCACCGAATTAATGTTCACGTGGAACTCGGCATGATCGGCCAGCATCTGCAGCTTCTTGTCCAGAACCTTCAGGCTCTTCTTCGAAATCTCATCGGGCTCCAGGTTATCGATGCTGATCTGCATGTGGTCGAGGCCCGCGCGATTCAGCCGCTCGATCCGCTCCACATTCAGCAGGTAGCCATTCGTGATCATCCCCGCAATGGCGCCCGTCTTGCGCATGCGCATGATGATGTCGTCCAGCTGCGGGTGGGTCAGCGGCTCGCCGCCCGAGATCCCGATCATGGCCGTCCCCAGCCGCCCCAGGTGGTCGATCCGCCGCAGCATCTCGTCCAGCGGGACAGGCTCAGAAACCTTGTCGTATTCGTTGCAGTAGCCGCAGGAAAGATTGCAGAACCGCGCCGGAACTATCTGCGCCAGAACAGGATGCGACGTAGACGCCAGCGCCCGCGCCACCATCGCGTACTCCCGCGCCTTGCGCCGAGCCGCAATCAACTTGCCTCTAACTGTAGATCTCCGGGGAACTGCCATTCTTACTATTGAAACATACGCCAGAAGGCCGCGTAGTCCAGGTCCCAATCACCCCAACCGTGGGTGCCCCAGGTCTCGCTTCTGAGACCTGGGAGGATGTTCCGATTTGCGGATCACCCAGTTCTCGATCACCACAAACTTGGGTGCCCCAGGTCTCGCTTTTGAGACCTGGGATGGGTGTCCCAATCTCCTCTGAACCCACGAAGCCAGACGTGTGAGCCCCACCACCGACTCTCAAATCGTCACCCACTTATTCTCGCTCGGATGACCAGAGGTCTCCATCGTATCAACAAGACGGGAAACTTCCACTTCATCACCTTCAGTTGTTACCGCCGCGACCCTATCTCAACAGCGAAGCAAGCCGCACTCTCTTCGAGTCAGCCCTCGAACGAATCCGCAAGCGATACGGCTTCGTCGTGCTCGGTTACGTGGTCATGCCCGAGCACGTTCATCTGCTCGTCAACGAACCGAAAAACGGCACACTCGATCGCGCATTCAGGCGCTCAAGTTATCGGTCACGAGAGACGTCAGAAACGAGCGACCGTTCTGGCAGCCGCGCTATTACGACTTCAACGTCTGGAATCCCGAGAAGACAACGGAGAAGCTCAAATATATGCACCGCAATCCCGTAAAACGGGGTCTGGTTTCCAAACCCGAGGACTGGGAGTGGTCCAGTTTTCGTCACTACATGACAGGCTCTGACGGAGCCGTCGAGATTGAGTCGTTCTGGACCGCCGCGAAACGCGGAAACCAACTCCCGAAAACCCAGGTCTCAAAAGCGAGACCTGGGGCACCCGGCGAAGCAAGAGTTGGAAATCAGAAACCCTCGCCCGCATCGCACGTCGGCAGGTGGCCCGCTCATTCTTCGGGTCGCAGTCAATCGAAATCCGACGATGAAAGTCTGTGCCCCATTCATCGCGGCTTTATCGCGATGAGTGGGATCGCAGCTTACCAAGGCTGGTGGCCCGGGTCTCACCACCACAACTCCGGGTGCCCCACAGCCTGCCCTCAGCGGAGTCAAAAGGTTCCGCTTCTCAGACCTGGGAATTCCACTGCACCGCCTTCACGCCGCGATCCTCGCGCCCTTTCGGTATCGCGGGTCTCTAAATACATAGATGATCACGAAAACCGCGACCCCAAGTGAAAACAAAATGTTGGACCATGGGCACTGCGGCCCGTAGATCCACCCGAGCACCAGCACAGCCGTCACGCCCACTTTCATTCCCCATAAGCGGAACGGCTCCAGTGATGCTCCACCGCCACAAGCATTGCCACCAGATCTCGACGATCAACAATCCATAGGCCCAGTGCAACTCCGGCGGCGGCACGTTTGGGACTTCAAACAAGCCAAGGAAATAGAAGCAGGCAAACATCAGCACAACTTCAACGGAATCGATGACAAACGGCCACCAGCCATACCATTCTTCGTTTTCATTTTTCTTCTGGGGCTCTTCAAACACCGAAGCAAACGATGCAGCAAAAAACAATCCGGCCGCGGCTGCTACCCAGAGTGCCGGATCCGTCAGCGCGGCCGCTATCGAAGCTTCCTTGGTGGCCCGCTGCCCGCTCAGTACAAGCCCCGTGCCAAGCACACCGGGGTAGATAAGCCCATACATTAAATCCTGCAATGGCAGTATGGGCCGCGGCGTCGGGTCAGCGGTGGCGGTTGCGGCCGCGGCTGTCGCGTGCTCAGCAGGAGGGACGCCTTTCGGCGCAGCGGCGGGAGCTGCGTGAGCTTCAGCTTTATGGCCTTCTGCGCCAGGAGCGCTCTCTGGCGGGCGAGTACCGGTCTCTTCGGGCATGGAGCAGCCTCCAAGAAAGGATTAGCCGGCGCGGGGAAGCGACCATCCGTGGGGTGAGGTTGGTTTCAGCTCCAGCATAAGTTCATTTCATGCGCAGCGCCGCAAATTAATTCAGAGGGAGGCGGGTGGCTCGCGCAAGGAACAAAACGACGCGGAGCAACCTGCAACCACAAAAACAAGCAGGGCCGCGCTCGCACGCGACCCTGCCGAGTCACACTACTTCTCGAAACACCTACTTCTTAGGTGGAAGCTTGCTGTGGTCGTGGCCGTGGGATGCGGCGATTTCGCGGTTCGGCGCACCCTTTTCCTGGCGCACCGCATAAAAGCATCCCGTCCCGGGACTTGATCCTGCTACGGGGTAGCCCATGATCCCGTCCAGCGCATTGCGGGTCACGTTGGCCGTGTAGACCAGGTCCTCCGCAACGATAGGCGGTTCATTTTTGTCTGCCTTGAAATTCCATGCGACCAAACCCTCAACCTGAATCCAGCGGCCCCCGCCGAACTCGTAAGTCCAGGTCCCATCGGCGTGGAAGGTCCACACTGTTGACGCATTGCTTACCGGAGGACCAGAACAGCCCCAGGCGACAAATCCGGTCCAGGTTCCGACGATGCTAGTTGCAGTTGACATAAGCGCTCTCGCTTTCTACACAGATTTGAATCCTCTCGGACTTGAGTGCACTCATGCTTATAGTGAAATCCAGGCGGTCGCCGTTTCACAGCCGGGTGCCCCATATCTCGAAGAGATGTGGGAAATCGCCGCAACATATTTGCCTTGACGGACCAGCCACAGCCGCGTTTACATTGTGTCCGCACTTCGGATCGGCCTCCTCCCCGATCTCACTTCGAAACGCTCCACTCCCGGGTCATACAGCGTTTCGTCTACGGCGTACTCGATCACCTAACGACATCAACGAAAAGGAGAACTTCATGAAAAGACTGCTCACTTTTGCTCTCGCAACCCTGGTCATCACCTCCACGGCGGCCGCTTTCGGCGCCGATAATTCTCTGGGAACCTGGAAACTCAACACGGAAAAGAGCAAATACTCTCCGAGTCCGTTCCCCATAAAGAGCGTCACGTCGGTTCGCGAAGCGGCTGGCGATGGCATCAAGGTGACCAACACCGGCGAACGTACCGACGGCACCGCGATCAACGCCACCTACACCGCCAAATACGATGGTTCTCCCGCGTCAGTCTCTGGTCAGGGAGCGCCCTACGACACCGTTACCCTCAAGCAGGTCAACGCCAACAAATTCAGCTATGAGGCAAAGAACAGCACCACAAAATACTCCGCTCATGGCGAAATCGAAATCTCGCGCGATGGCAAGACCATGACCTTCAAAGTGAAGGGCACAGATCGAGATGGAAAGCCCATGACGAGCGAATTGGTCTACGACAAACAGTAGCCGGGTCCATACCCCAAAAGCTGGCGGGTGTCAGTCTGAACGAACGGGGCCCCGAAGACGGGAACCCTCTGGGTGAGCTCTTTGGGGTAGGTTCGGGGGTGGGGAGTGAAGAATCCGCTTCTCCTGCGGGGCACCCTGGACCGGTCAGCGCAACGTGGTGATACCCATGCCCCGCATCTGGGACATGGGAGACTCTCACGGATACAGATCCAGCCCGAACGTTTTCGAAACATACGAACCGTTCGAAACAAGCGTAGTGAAATCGAAGGTCCGCGGTACCTTCTGGCCATTGCTATTGACCACGGTTACCGTGGGGCTCACGGTCCAGCGGCTGCCGCTCGGCGCGCTCATCCCCAGTTCCAGCGTGCACCCGGTCAATGCGATCTGAAGGAAAGATTGCGACATCTGCATGTTGCGATAATGCGTCGACCCAACGGCCCATTGGTCGTTTTTCTGGTCGCCGCTGCAGCACTTGAGCGTGGCCATCGTCTGGCCGCCGCACACCAGCTTCCCGCGCACTTGCGCGTTCCACAGCTTTGCGTCCTTCTGCGTCAGGAGGCTGAGAGTGATGTTCTGGACAGACGGCTGCTGCGACAGCGCTGCCTGCGCCAAAAGGAATAGGACCGCCCAAATCACCACGCGTTTCAAGGGCACCTCCTGCTGAATCCGGCAGGATCGATTCCGCCGTTTTCAGCTTATTCCTCCAGTCCCCTTCGGCTCAATCTCCACCATGCCCTCCTGCCAAGTCACCCGCCACGCATCACTCCCGCCGAATAACCGGATTCCCGTGCGCAAGACCCTGGCTGGCGAGCGTCCTGAAGATCTCGGCGGCGGACGGACTGAGGTGGTGGCCGAATCTCAATTGAAACTGGTCATGGACGACCGGGCCTCGCCAAAGCAGGCCGCTTTTCTGTGCGAAAGGGTAAAGCTCTACGAGCTTGCTCTCAATGCCTTTACACGCCAGCTCGTTCTTGAGATTGTTGCTCGCGAAGGTGTCGATGACGACATAGTACTGGTCGGGGCCAAGCTGGTTGAGCGCGGTCAGGTCGCGGGTCTTCGCTTGCACCTCTGCCTCGACTTGCCCCAAGTCGCCGACTCTGCTCTGCAGATCAGTGAGCTGATTCACGGCGTCCTGTCTTTTCTTGTCTGCCTCCTTCGCCTTCTTTGCGGCGTAATTCTGATCGTTGAATTGGAGGTAGGTGGTGACAAGTCCGCCGCAGAGTCCGGCGATGGCCAGGCTCAGCAGAATGCGCCGCGTGGGAGACGCCTTTCCATCGTGGACGAGGCTCACCACCGTCGCCGCAACCCCAAGAACAAGACCAAGCGCTGTCAACAAAGCTTCCGTCATTCGCGCCTCCTGTCGTTCAATTCAATTCCGGATGGATGGGAATGTATCACGGGAAGTGCTGGAGTGACAGCGGACTGGAGCCCGGCCTCTGTGGTCTCTATAGCTCAGACATCCCCTTTCAAACTCGCTACGGTCATCGTAGGGGTGCCATCTGACATCCCCGCGATGTTAAGGAGATCTATGAATGGTATCAAGCTTGTAATGTTATCGGCTGTTGCCGGATGCTGCATGTTGGCAGCCGCCCCCAAAGCAATGGCTCATGGGCAAATTGCAGTTGAAATTGGCGCTGCTCCCAACTGTCCCTACGGCTACTATGAAGCCGATCCGAACGAGTGCGCTCCCTACGGCTACTACGGTCCGGAATGGTTCAGCGGCGGCGTGTTCGTGGGCGCGGGTAAATGGTTTCACGGCTCTAACGACTTTCACGGCCAGGTAGACAGCCGCCTGAATGTCAGCAATGGCTATAAAGGCAAGCTGCCGGAGCGCGGCGAGAAGGCCAACCCGTCGTATCATCTCGACAGGAACAACGACTTCAAAGGCAATGAGACGCGCGATGGCCGCGGCCACAAAGGCCCCGACCCAAAAGACGGCGATAAACACTAAATCCTATAGTTAGGCTTGGCGGGTGGCCGGGCTCACTTACCTGCTCTGCGGACAAGTCTTCGTCGGTGGCGCGAGTGATGGGGGCACGGACACCCATATAATCTATAAGTCGATAACTTCAATGCAAAGAAGACAACTCAAGATACTCCGCGCGCTCGCGCGGAATAAGCGTAGCATGATAGATGAGCGAGGCTGCTATCTCCTCATTCAGATTCTCTGAACTAAGGCAGTTATTCTGGAGCATTTCCCCTCTTAGCCCTTGATATATATGAAGGGTTACCTATGATCGTCACTAAAGTAAAGACCCATTCAAAGCAAAATAGAGTTATCACCTCACAGCCTTCTGCAGCCACTGAGACAACAACATCAGGAATCCGTGTGTCCATGGACGACATACGCGTGCGCGCTTTTCACATGTACCAGAAGCGCGGCGGCAAGCACGGCTACGACATTCAGGACTGGCTCAAAGCTGAGCGCCTTATTACCCAGCGCTAATAGCAACTCACCCCAACACACCTGAGTCCGGCAAAAGCCGGAAAGAGAAGTTATGCCTTGTCCAATCTGCGACGATTTTGAACGAGCACTTAAAGATAGAACGAGCGAATACCGCCAAGCCTGCTCGAATACTGTCTATTGCCGTATCAGCTCGCGGTTTGTCGCCTACAGCGAGATAGAAATGTCGCGAGCCAAAAGCGAACTGGAAATTCACCGTTCGGTGTGCGCTTCTGCCGCCGTCGAAGATTGCAAACAGTCGGATCTCGCGAAATCTGACTTCGAATACCGGAGGAAATCCACCTCCGGAATTCTCGATCCCGTCATTTCTTAATTGCGAGGCCGCTGAATGCGTGTTAGGTTTGGGGAACTTTCGGAAGGTTGCGCGCCATCGCTGCGCGCGTTCGCCTTCGAAGCGCAAGGAGGCTCGATCCCCAATGACGAAACACAGACTTTTGATCGCCGTGCTCGCTCTCGCCTTCATTGTTCCTGCTCTCGCCCAGCCTGACAAAGACAAGGACATCGACACATCAACGGCATGCAAACTCCTGCCCACGCACAGCCAACTCAAGACGGCGCTCGTCGCCGCGCGTGCTGCGACGAACGGCGGATTCAACCTGGATATGTGGGGCACCGTCGTGAATCGCGACGGAGTGGTCTGCGCTGTGGCGTTCACAGGCACCGATCGCGGCAGCCAGTGGCCGGGCAGCCGCGTCATCTCCGCGCAGAAAGCGAATACCGCAAACGCCTTCAGCCTTCCCAAGTTGTCGCTTTCGACAGCCGACCTCTACAGCGCCGTCCAGCCGGGAGGCTCCCTGTTTGGCCTGCAGGCGAGTAATCCCGTCGACGTATCCGTTGCCTACCGCGGCGACCCCTATGACTACGGCACCGCGAAGGACCCCATGCTCGGCGGACGCATCGGCGGCGTCAACGTCTTTGGCGGCGGACTCGCGCTCTACAACGCGCAGGGCGTGCTGGTCGGCGCCATCGGCGTCAGCGGTGACTCCTCGTGCGCTGACCATAACATTGCCTGGCGCACGCGCAACACCCTCAAGCTCGATCACGTTCCCGGCGGCGTCGGCCCCGACAAGGCGCGGCCAGACAACATTGTCTACGACATCACCGCGGCGTCTGGCCTCGCTCTCGGCGTCAGCGCTTCCGGCTGGGGCCATCCGGCCTGCTCGCCCGAGGCAACCACCATCGCAGGACAATTACCTCCGATTGAGTGAGGAAATCGCAAAGACTCCGGCCCGGCGAGGTTTCACACCTGCGCTGGACCGGAGTCTGCGAATTACTTCAGGGTTCCTGCCGTTGCCAGCACGCCGCCTTCAAGAACTCCGGTGCGCACGACAGTTGTCGCATTGGGGATCGCATCCCAGATCACTCCATTGTTGTCCCTGTAGGTGAAGTGGAGTTGCGTATGCGCTGCGTCGGTCCAGACGAAGGTGAGATCCTTCGCCGCCGGCCCAATCGGAATCTGTTGCACGCTCCAGTTGCCGGCAGCGTTGCGCCAGGTTTTGCAACTCCGCTCGAAACTTCCCAATGACGATGCCGGACAGCCCTATACTAGCCACGTGAAACTTCCCCTGCCGGGCCAGGAACTGATTGCGCTCGTCATCGCGGTATCGTTTGCCGCCGGCATCAACGTGTACGCCACTGTGGCGACGCTGGGGGTACTGGCTCATACGGGTGTACTACCCCTGCCGGAGCCGCTGCACCTGCTGGCGAGCTGGTGGGTCATCGGCGCCAGTGTGGCGCTGTTCGCGGTGGAGTTCTTCGCCGACAAGGTTCCCGCCTTCGACCTGATCTGGAACGCGCTGCACACCTTCATCCGTGTCCCCGTTGCGGCGCTGCTGGCTTGGAAGGCCACCGCCGCCCTGACGCCAGGCGAGCAGCTTGCGGCTACGCTGCTCGGCGGACTCATCGCCCTGGCCGCGCACGGAGGCAAAACCGCCGCCCGCGCCGCCGTCACGCCCTCGCCCGAGCCCTTCTCGAACATCGGCCTGAGCCTCGGCGGAGATGCGCTCGCCATCTCTCTCACCTGGCTGGCCACCGTGCACCCCTACATCGGCGGAGCGATCGCGTTAGCTCTGGTTCTGGCCGTGATCCTGCTGATCCGCTGGGTCTGGCGGGCGCTTCGAACCCTTTTCCGCGGGGCCGAGCACGTCCTGGTGCAGTGAAGCATTGTGCCCGCAACAATTCTGCACAGTTTTCAGGGCAGTCTTCTCGTATTTGGATTTCCTCGTTTGGATTGAGGTATTTAGAAGAAGTTTGCCCAACCGCTTTTTGATCGGCGAGCGCGTTCCGGCCTTCTGATGAGAGTTGACGAACTTCTTGTGTCAACTGTGCGCGCGTTTTTTTGCAGCGAATTGCGGAAGGCCTGAGTCTATACTTGTGAAACCTTTACTGCACCGCTCGAGGTGGAGACGCTTTGCACGCCGAATTTCCCATCGCGACAAGACGTGAGACGCAGATTCAGCCTGCTGCAGGAGCGATCGCGCGGGACTCTGAAGTGCGTTTCGCGGTGCGGCAGTTCTTCCAGCCTTCCGTTCTTGCGGTTGTGGCGCTCGTGGTTATGGTCGGCGGCTGTGGCTACGGCTACAAGCTCTCGCAATATTTCCAGCAGTCTGGGATGAGCAAGGCGTCGCCCACCCGCATGTGGGTGGATCACCGGGACGAATCTCACGCGGTGCCGGCGCAGCTTCACACGAAGCCGCAACGGATTCCCGGATTCGCGCTTTTCGCTTTATCCGCCTCACAGCTTCCGCGCCTGTCGCGGGATCATGTTGTCGTCACGCCGGCTCCGGCGCGCGTAGCGTTTGTCATCTCCTCGAATATTCCCTTCCGGGCTCCTCCCTCACTCAATCCATCTCTGGCGTAGTCGGCAGTACCGGCCGTGCTTAACACCGCAATTGGCCGTGTGTATTGCCTTCAGGCTCTTCATTCCAACCGAATGAATTTGAAATGCCCACCCCGAGGGAGCGGGTGTATATGCCAATTGCCTTGAGTGCAATGGAAGTGGAAATCGATGGTAGGGTCAACGAGTTTCTTGACACGGTTGAGCGCCGCCGCCCGCAGCTGCTGCGGATGGCGCGGCGTTTAACGAATTCGACCGAAGATGCAGAAGACGTTGTGCAGGAAGCCCTGATGAAGGCCTACAAGGCGCTCGCAAGGTTTCGCGGGGAGTCGCAGATGTCGAGCTGGCTGGGCGCAATCGTGCAGAACACCGCGCACGAGCACCTGCGCAGCCGCCGCAATCGCGTCTTTGTGTCGATCGAATATCTCAACAAACAAGACAACGAGGTTGTCGAGATCGACCTTCCCGATCCCGGCAAGAATCCTGAAGAGACCTGGCAGAGCAGAGAGATGGAAGGCATTCTGCGCGAAGAAGTGAGCAAGCTGGGAATGGTGTGTCGTCGCGCAATTGAAATTTGTGTCCTCGACGAAAGTCCACAGCTGGAAGCGGCCCAGGCACTGAACCTGAGCGTGGCCACCATGAAGTCGCGAGTCTTCCGCGGCAAGCGCATTCTGGGTCGCACCGTTTCGCGGCGGCTGGCGGCGCGCCATGGAGCCATGACGATGGCAGCCAATCACCGGGTAAGTTGCGAGATGTAGGCGGGACCTGTCACCAGGCAGATCGAGCTGCTGTGTAAATTCGCAACCGCCGCGTTTGGCGGTTGCGAATACGGAGGCACCAGCAGCCTACAGGCTGCTGCAATCATGCGCAAATAACCCATGGGGGCCTTTACAGGCTGCGGAAAAACTCAATCGGAGACGCCGTTTTGAAAGGGCACGACTGGGGTACCCTCTGAGTCGCGTGCCGATAAACCAATCAAATCAAAGTCGGCTTTAGCCGCTGAGGCATGCTTTTCCATGAACCTAACCGCAATCACGCGCTTTTCCGCAGCCTCATTAGTCCCTGAGCGATGCTAGGCCTGGCGGAAGGCACCCTGAACGACCCCAGTCGGTTGAGCGCCGGTTTGTCTGGCGCTCATTTCCCTGCTTCTAAACCAGACTTCGGCGTAGTATTTTGCGCGACCACCCATGCGGCCGCGCCAATCGTCCACGAGATCCACAGTGCCGTCCATGGCAGGCGCGCTCTCGGGGTAGCAAAGATCGCCGGCAACCAGACCAACAGCGTGTAGAGCGTGATCTGACCGGCCTCGGCCCACGCCGCAACCCGTGGCAACACGCCGAAGAGGATGCCTAGTCCTGAAGCCATTTGACCAGCGCCGGTGAGGTAGGCCCAGCCGGTTTTGAACGGCAGCCATGCCGGGACAAACGCCGCGGTCTCCTTGCTGTAGATGAGATGAGAGAGTCCGATAGGAATAATCCAGACCGCAAGGTAGTAGCGTGCGATGCGGACGCCTTTGTCTTCAGTCGCCCATGCAAGCCATGCAGGTGCGCGAACATCGCCGAGCTGCGCGAAGAGTGTCCAGCCGCCGGCCAGGAGAACCGCGAGCTCGCCAAAGCCCAGGTAGACTCCCTCAACTTTCGGAGCTACGAATAGCGCTGGCAGCTTGAGCAGTTGCCACACGATCAGGTACGGAAACAGGATGCGTGTGGCCCAAACGGAAGTGGCGCGGAAGAAAAGTCCAACGCCGCAGATGAGCATGAGCGCGGCAGCCGTATAGGCCAGTGCGGTTCGCGCTGGAAACCACGGCGCCACGGGCTGCCACACCATTGCGAAATCCCCTACGCTCAGCCCCAGAACGCCCAGACCGATCAAGCCGATCGCGAGCAGGCCAAGCGACGGCTGTTGTTCAAGCTGGAGCATGGAGCGCGGAGCCGGGCGGGAAACAAGTTTGAGAACGGGTTGGGGGGAGGGCGTCATCTGAACTCGGAAGCTAGCGTATTCCAGGCTGGATTCCAATTGAGAAGTGGCGCCCCGCACGAAGAAGTTCTGAAGCGGACTGGAGATGCGCCTTGCCGGAAACCCGAAGATCGGCCATGGCGTTATACTTCCGCCACTGCATCTCCCACGAGGTCACGACTGATGAAAAAGCTTGCGTTCCTTCTGCTTCTGACGCTGCCTGTTTGCGCACAGACCAATGACAAGAAACCGCCCACTACGCTGCGCGGCGTGCTGCTGGAGCAGTTGCATACCACGCACGACCAGGAAGACTGGTTTGTTCCGGTAAGCATTGCAGTCGATGGACTGACCGCGCAGCAAGCCATGTGGAGTCCCGGAAAAGGCAACCATTCGGTTGGGCAGCTGGCCTACCACATCTGGTACTGGGACAATCGCTCTCTCAACGATTTCAAGGGCGTGAAGAATGAGAAGTTCGATGGCAACAATAACGAGACCTTCGACAACTTCACCGCGGCGCAGTGGGACGACCTGGTGAAGAAGCTCAACCAGGTCCTCGTGGATTGGGAGAAGGCTGTGACCGATGCCGACGATGCCAAGCTCGCTGCGAATGCCTCGCTGGTTGCCCATGTGAGCGCGCACAATGCCTATCACGTAGGGCAGATTCTCTATGTGCGCAAGCAGCAGGGTGTCTGGAATCCCGATAAGGGCGTGAAGTGATTCTTCGAGCGATTATCGGATCACGACGGTCGCGCGTCTGGGCTGCGCCAGCGTCTCGGCGCCCACTTCCGCGCCGTGCCTGACAATCGTCCATATCCATCCGATGAACGTCACCACCAGCACCGGATAGGCGAACATCGGCAAAGGCCGCGTGATGGGCGTGAGCGGATTTCCCCAGAAGATGCGCAGGGAGATGATCCCGAACAGAACTGCGGCAACCAGTCCGGTGAATCGGGTGATAAGGTTAAAGTCCCGCGGAACGCTGACCAGCACAAGGCCCGCGGACCAGAGAGCAGTCCCCGCTGCGAATGCCGGGACACTGGCCTCCAGCGACATCGGTGTACCTGTGAGCATGATGCCCTCTCCGAGAGCGTAGATCAGGAACCCGGCGGCCACCTCCATCTTGCCGGCGCGAAGAAAGCTTAGCGCCAGGATCGCGGTGGCGACGATGACGCTCGTCGCATCAATCGCCCAGCAGACAGCGCGGACGTTCGGTGCGGCGACCATCGATCCCGCCATCCCGAGGACGCCGCCCGCCACAAGCCCGGCAACCGCTAAAACGCGAAGAATACTTGTCATTGCTTGCTCCTCATTTTGCTCGTATCGCGAGATTCAGCACCCGCGATAACCTGCTGGGAAAGAGGCTTCGCACCAGGGGGAGGAGGTCGGCCGGAGACGGTTATTCAGTTGGGCTAGAGCTTTTGGCGAGTGTACACAACGGCAACGCCAAACGCCAAATGGCACTCGCTTTTTGAGGGCCTTTAAGCGAGTCCTGTCGGCCGCAGCGCCTTGTCCACCTCGTTGCCGATGCGGACGATGATGGGCAGCAGCGCTTCAACATCCTCGAGCGTAGTGCGAAAGTTGACGATGCAGGCGCGCAACGCATATTTCCCGCCGATCACCGCGTTGGAGAGGTAGGCTTCTCCACCCTGCTGCAGGCGCGTGAGCAGTTCGCGATTCAGATCGCTCAGATAGCTCTCCATCTGTTCGCCGTCGCGTTTCAGATCGGAGGGAACAAAACGGAACGTGGTGATGCTGAGTCCCTGGGTCAGCGCTTCAAGATCCGGGTAGTTCGCGATCCGATCGAACATTGCGCGCGAGAGATGAATGTCGTCGGAGATCATCTGCACGTAACCATCGCGCCCAACCTGTTGCAGCGCGAGCCACACCTTGAGAGCGCGAAAGCCGCGCGAGTTCTGCGGGCCGAGATCGAAGTAGTTGATAGCCTCGACGCCGAAGTGATAGTAGGCCGGATGATACGCAAACGCGTCGCGCAGTTTAGACACGTCGCGAACCAGTGCGCAGCCAGCCTCGATCGGAGAATAAAGCCACTTGTGCGGATCGACCGCGAGTGAATCGCACTCGCTGAGACCAGCGAATTCTGCAGGCGCACCAGGGGCGAGCGCTGCGAATCCTCCATACGCCCCATCGACGTGGAACCAGAGATCCATTTCGCGACAGAGCGCCGCAAGTCCGGGCAGCGGATCGACCGCTCCGGTGCTGACAGTGCCGGCGTTTCCAATAACCATGAAGGGCTTGTCACCCGCAGCGAGATCGGCGCGTATTTGCGCGCGCAGCGCTTCAACGTCGATCCGGAATTCGCTATCGACCGCGATCCAACGCACTGAGTCGGTGCCCAGGCCGGCGATGTCGGCTGCTTTCTGAATCCATGTGTGCGTCTCCTTCGAGCAGTACGCGCGCAGGCGAGCGCCTTCAACGCCCTTGCTGCGCACATCGCTGCCTGCCTTGGCCTGGCGTCCGGCGAGGAAGCAGACAATGTTGGCCATATTGCCGCCGCTGACGAAGAGGCCGCCGCAATCCGTGGGGTAGTTGAGCATTTCCGCAATCCAGCGAATAGTCTGCGCCTCGATTTCACTGGCCATGGGCGAGAGCAGCCATGCTCCGCAGTTGGGGTTCACTGCTGCTGCGAGCAATTCGCCCAGTGCGCCAATGGGCGCGGCCGAGGAGGTGACATATCCCCAGAAGCGGGGATGCGCATTAAACAAAGAGTGGTCGAAGAGAAGGGTGGCGGCGTGATTTAGCAATTCCGCCGGATCGGAACCCTTGAGCGGCAGAGCGCGATCAGCAACGAGAGCCTTGCGGATTGCGGAAGGTGATTCGCCCGTGGTTACGGGGCGTTGCGGAAGCGAGTCGAAGAAATCGGCGATGCGATCGATGAGTTGATGACCGGCGGCGCGAAATTCATCTGAAGAAAGATTGAGTGGAGATGTGCGCTTTGCGATTGTTTCGGCTTCCATGGGGAGACCTCGCAGGAATTCTACTGGACGGCTGCACAGCCGGGATTCCCGGTTCTTGCCGCGTATGGGCGCAATCGCTGTAACCCCAGCTTTTCTCGCATTTCCGCAATTTTCATTCGACACCGTGTCACGCTGCGCCTGTACAATTGCGAGCATTCGGAGGTCAACGAATGAGCAAGTACGCGAGCATCACCGAGACAGTCGGCAACACGCCGGTCGTGAAGATCAACCGCCTGGCGCCGCCGGACGTGAACCTGTACGTGAAGGTGGAAGCATTCAATCCGCTGGGGTCGGTGAAAGACCGCCTCGCATTGGGGGTGATTGAGGAGGCAGAGCGCACCGGAAAGCTGAAGCCGGGCCAGACCGTGGTGGAGGCTACCAGCGGCAACACGGGCATTGGCCTTGCCATGGTGTGCGCAGCCAAAGGCTATCCCCTCGTGGTCACGATGGCGGAGACATTCAGCATCGAGCGGCGCAAGCTTATGCGTTTTCTCGGCGCCAAGGTGATTCTGACGCCGGCCGCGGCGCGCGCAGTTGGGATGGTCAACAAGACCGTCGAACTGGCCGAAAAGCACGGCTGGTACTACACGCGCCAGTTTGAAAACGAAGCCAATGCCGATATGCACTCGCGCACCACTGCGCAGGAAATCCTGAATGACTTCAAGGGCGAACGGCTGGACTACTGGGTCACAGGATTCGGCACCGGAGGCACCTTGAAAGGCGTGGCGCGCGTGCTTGCCAAGGAGCGGCCGGAGACGAAGATCGTGGTCTGTGAGCCCGACGACGCGCCGATGCTGTCGAGCGGGGTTGAGCAGGAGCGCAATGCGGACGGCTCGGCGAAGTCCGGGCATCCAAGCTGGAAGCCGCATCCCATGCAGGGCTGGAGCCCCGACTTCATCGCCAAGCTGGCTGCCGATGCCGTGGACTCGAAGAGAATCACCCAGGTCCTGCGCATCGCCAATCCCGATGCCCTCAAGTGCAGCAAGGAACTCGCCAGAAAGGAAGGCATCTTTGTCGGCATCACGTCCGGCGGAACCTTTGCAGGCGCGCTGCGTGTGGCTGCAGAGGCACCCAAGGGATCAACAATTCTGTGCATGTTGCCCGACACCGGCGAGCGCTACTTGACCACTCCGTTGTTTGCGGATGTGTCGGTAGACATGACCGAGGAGGAGTGGGAAATCGCCCGCTCGACACCGGGATGCATACTGCAACCGCCGCAACCGTAGAGACAACTTCTCCGAAATCACGCGGCCTTGCGAGACCGATTCGTCGGTGTTGGTTTGGTTCGGTCAGCTCTTGCGCGTGAAGTGCCACTCGTCGATATAGGCCCATGAACCGTCGGCGTTGCGCTCTTCGTTGACGAAGGAGAATTGATCTGCGTTCTCCTTCGTCCAACGTATCCGCCATTCACAGTTGAAGCCGATCATCGTCATCAGACCGGTGAAAACAATCTGATTGTCCTTCCAGCCTTCCGGCGAGCGCAACATTCCGTAAGCCCCGTTCATCAGCACATAGATCCATTGCCTGCTGAAGGGATCGAACGTGATCTGCTGCGTTTCGCGGCCATCGGGCGCAACCATGCAGATCCAGTTGTTCTTTTCGCAGAGTGAATACTTGCAGGTGCCGATGTCGCCGTAGGCCGGATTGGCGGCCGTAGCGGGAACAGCATTCTCGTAGTTCCACTCACCGGCAATCCATCGAAACTCGTCCATCCTCGTTGCCCGAAGCTCAGGAAGCCCCGCAACGGCGCTGGGGTTGAAGATACCTACCTGACGATCAGGGTCCGTCCGTGATGGCCCCATTCGCATCAAGCCTGAAGAGAACAACTGTTCCATCAGCATCCTGTGACCTCCAAAACACACGAAAGGCGCCGAACCGGTAGCTCCGGCGGCGCCCACTATCTTCAAATAAGCTTACTCGCTAGACCATGTGGTGCAAGCCGAGTGCCTGCATCTCTTCGATCTGGCGTTTCAGCTCATCCATCTGACGCTTCATCTGCTGCTGGTCGAACTTGAAGTCTTCCAGTTTGAAGTTCTGCTGGAATTGCTCCATCTGCTTCTTCATTTGATCCAGTTGCTTCGGATCGACACCGAAGTCCTGACTCTTGAAAGCATCGCGAAACTCCTCGGCCTGCTTGCGAAATTCCTCGGCCTGCTGCGGAGAGACTTCAAAATGGTAGTTGCCTGACTCGTCTTTCCACTGCTTGAGCTGATCTTGCAATGCCTCGGCCTGATCGCGCATCGACTGCACGGCAGACTCGTCGAGGTCCAAATGCCCGGCCAGATCCTGCATCACCTCGGGATCGGCAAAGGCCATCAGCGGACAATCGCTGTCGGGAAAAATCTCCTCGAAATCCAGTTCACTCTTCTTCTTCGAGTCCACCTGCAGGGTCAGCGTCTGCAGCCTTTTTTCACGAAGGATCGTGATCTGTACGGCTTTCCCTTGATTGGCGCGCATCGAGCGATCCCAATCGGAGACCGTTGCAATGCTCTCGGGTCCCACCTTGAGAATCACATCGAAGGCTTTCATACCGGCTGCGGCGGCTTCGCTCTTATGCGCCACCTGTTTCACCATCAAGCCATTCTGAACACCGAGATAGTCAGCCATCTGCGCCGTGAGCGGTTCAACAAGCGCGCCAACTTTCAGCGTGCTGTTTCCGACGAACGGCATGTGAAATCCACCCGGAAGCGACGCATCTCCGCCACTGCCGGTGCCCAGGATGGAAAGGCCTTCGACGGGTGAGCTGATGTCGCTGCCGCTGTTCAGCTTGTTCCATATATCGGTGTCCAGCTTCTTGTGGTCGGCAAGCTGTACCGTGATGGTCTGTGTCGCGCCGTCCCGGCTGATGAGTATTGTCACCTTGCGTCCCGGAGGAATTTCGCGCATCATTCGCCCGAACGCTTCTGCGCTCTCCACAGTCTGTCCGTTCACTTCGAGCAGAACATCGTTCACGCGCAGGCCCACCTGCGCCGCCGGTGCGTCATGATCGATGAGCGTAATGACCGCGCCGTGCACGTCCTTCAGTTTGAGTTTGTTCGCTGAATCATTGTCGACGTCGCCGACAAGTACGCCAAGATAGCCTTGCGAACTTGAGTGCAACAGCAGTGGGATAGGTTCTTCAACGATTTGCCAGATGCGTGTAGCCTGCGCATTAGCCATCGCAGGCGCGAGTGTGATTGCGGCTCCGAACAGGACGATTCCGGTTTGGATGTAAGGCCTCATAAAGCGGTTCATGTTACTTTCCTCGTGTTCCTTCATCCAGGTCCGCACTCTGTATGGACGGCGCGGTTGCCTGAAGGTAAGGGATTGTTTATTGAAACACCGGGGTCCGGCTAAGAGCTTGACGGGACACCGTGCGGATATGGGGATTATTGTCCGAATTGGCCACCGTCGACAATACGCGTCTTACGCCGGTATCTGCCTGTACCGGCTCCAATTCGCTGATAGCTGCAGCGCGAATCCGCGGATCGCTGTCGTTCAAAACTGCCTCGAGTACGGCGTTGCGGACCCGTATGTCTTCAGCAACGTAAGGTTGCAGGCCTTCCAGAGCCTTCAGGCGAACGGCCTCGCTCTTGTCGTAACGCAGCGCCACTATCAGCGTGTCACGTATGCCCTCACCCTCGCATGCATGCCCCGCTCTGCATTCAGCCGCAAGCAAGCCTACAGAATCGTCACGAACACCCTGCGAAGACGCATTCGCCGAGGCCAGCATCAGCAGTTGGCGAATGGCTGGATCGTCCAGTGACCCTTGAATGTGCCCAGGGACGACCTGGTTGTAGGCCACGTCTACGATTTCGCTGTTGGGCTGGCGAACAATGCTCGAAATGTTGGCGATCTCTGCCGAGGGCGCTGGAACAGCGGACCCGGGGTCAGGTTTGGGAATCGGAACCGTCGGGCCTCGACCCGCGGCATGGGCCGCCCGGGCCTGCGCGAATTCGTACCCGCCCAGCGTTCCGGCACCGGCTCCCACAATCAGCAGCAGCAGGGCCGCCACAGGAGCCGCCTGCAGGTTCGAAAAGTTGTTCAGGATCCGCTGGCCAAAACGTTCGTACCAACGCTTCGGCGGCAGCGCATCCAACGCTTCTTCAAGGCGTATGCGCGAGCGTGTGATGAAATTGGGATCCGGCTCAATAACTGGATAGGCCGTGGCAAGGGTCTTCAGTGCCAGCAGTTGTTGCTGCTCCTGGCTGCACTCGGGGCAGCCGACAATGTGCCGGTCCAGCTCGTGTGCCTGTTCATCCGGCAGCTCGCCATAAGCTGCCAGCACGATACGCTCATGTGCAAGTTCGCAGTTCATCTCTTTACGTCCTTCCAGCCTCTTACCGCAGTGCCACAAATCTCATCCAAAACGCCGCCGTCCGCAGGACCTTAGCGCAATCCCGCCAGTTGAGTTCTCAACTTTTTAGTCGCTCTGAAGAGCGTATTTTTGGCGGTTTCTTCCGTGGTGTTCAACATCTCTCCGATGGTGCGCAGGCGGAGACCCTGGTAATGCTTCAATTCAAAAACCATGCGCTCACGCGGAGTGAGCTTGCTGAGTGCTGCTTGAATTCGCTCTGCCAGCACCTTGCGATCCAGTTCCTTGGCCGGGTTGGAAAATGACCGATTGTCGGAAACCGATGCCAGAATATCGATCTCGTCACCGGAGTGGTCGAGCACCACAGCCTGATCTTCGCGGCGCGTCTTGCGGCGGCGAAGCTGATCGAGGCAGAGATTGGTCACAATCCGGTAGATCCATGTATAGAAGGAGCACTCGAACCGGAAATTGCCGATGTACCGGAAGGCCTTGAGGAACGCTTCCTGGTAGATGTCTTCTGCGTCGTGCTCGGAACCGGTCAGGTGCAGGGCCAGCCGCAGCACCTGCTGCTCATACTGGCGGACCAGCGCATCGAATGCCACCCGCGATCCCGCCTGCGCCTCGCGGATCAGCGCCATTTCCGGCGCGCGGGCCTGTAGACGCTCCGCGGCGCGATCCGGTCCGTCCATTGCTCGCGAGGCCATACCTGCGGAAGATTGTATCCTCCTTTTGGCAGGCCACGCTAAAGAGCCGGCAAGAGCGCCCGGCGATGATGGGTAACTCACTGCATCCGATGCCATCGAGTTTTTCACTCCGGTGGTGCAGACCTGATCGCACTTGAGTAGACGCTCGCCAAGCCTGCTTGTGAGCGCCATTTGCGGCCGAAACAGCGCGAAGGTGACGGCGGCTACACTGGGAGAGCATGAACGAGAGTTTGTTTTCCGGAATGGAAGCCGCGCACGGCGAGTCTGATGGCTGGTATACCGCGCATTGCGATGGCGGATCCCGTGGAAATCCCGGGCCCTCGGGCTACGGTGCCGTAGTCGAAGACCCAAAAGGGCAGGTAGTGGCCCGGCTCAGTGAATTTCTCGGCCGTCAAACCAACAACTTCGCTGAATACAAAGGACTTCTTGCCGTTCTAGCCTGGGCACATCAGCACAGCGTGCGCCAGCTACGTGTGGTCTCGGACTCCGAGCTGATGGTCAAGCAGATGAAAGGCCAGTACAAGGTAGCCAGCCCCGGACTGCGTCCCCTGTGGGAAGAAGCCAAACGCCTCGCGGGCAAGCTGGAGCGCTTCGAGATGCGCCACACCCTGCGCGGCGGCAACAAGGAAGCCGACCAGCTCGCCAACGACGCCATGGACAAAGGAACAGGCCGTCCCGCAGCCGGCAGGCCAGAGCCAAATCCTGCCGCGCCCGGCGGCAGCAGAAATCTTGGCTCCGCGAGCCCAACCAACCAGGTCTTCGAGGGATACGTTAAAGGCGGCGTTGTCCACCTGCTCGAAGGCGAACTGCCCGATGGCACCTTCGTGAAGGTCACGAAAAAGTAGCAGCCCAGCTTATCCCATTCGAAACCCCCCGGGTGCCCCATTCATGCGCGTCTTGTGCGCATGAGTGGGAAAGCAAATTGCAGGACCCGCTTTCCTCCGCATCAGTCCGCACGACTCTGGGTGCCCCATCCATGCTGCGAGGCATGGGTGGGAAAGCAACGACCCCACGCGCAACGGTCTCTCTTTTGAGATTCACGAAGCCTCGCGAATCGTTCCTACGCGGCGGCAGCCAGCTTTTCGTACTCCGCATACTCCGTGGGGCGATTGAGAACAACGCTCAAATTCATCAGCGCCCGCGACGAGCACGCAGGGCACTCCCGGTTGGCGTCGCTCACAGAGTTGCAGTCAAGGCAAAGCACGGCATGATCAAGCGGAATCGTCGTCTTGTTTCTAAGAGTAGTCATAATTTTGTGGTCCAATCCATTGGACTCCTGCATAGAGAAAACCATCTAGCACCCCGGAGTTGCGCCCTCTACGACGAATGTGGCACGTTCTCACCGCGAGTCCTGGAGTGATGCACATCACACAATCGTTTCAAGCAAGCGCGATCTTCAATTGTGAGTTGCTTCGCCATTTCAGTTCTTGCCCCGTCGCCGCTGCGGAAACACTGCGGCCCGCTCATCAAAATTCACGCCGCGCGAATTCCAGATGCTTTCGAGCTCTTGAAACCCCACCACGCGCGTGCCCGGTGCGGGTAGGTTTGGGTCCACTACATAAAGAGCCTGTTGAGACACTGAATATCCGGCAATCACAAACGTATGCCCCGCAACCGTAGAGGTATGCCCTCTAACCCGAGTCGTGTCGATCATCACGGGGACTCCATCATCGAGCGAGTGCTCGATCTCCGCAAGCCCTCTCCGGAGCCCATTGAGATCGTCGGGGTAATCTTTCTCTTTCCAGGAATAGCCGATCCCATGCAGACCCCAAATCAAATCACGGAATAGCGTGATCGTGAAATCGTTAAAAGGCTTGTCGGGCGAATACTGCCGGCCCATCGATAGTTCTTTGATTTCGCGTGGGCTAACCTGATGCCCAAAAAAATCGAGAATGATCGAGGCCGAGGTCGGAACACACAAGTTGGTTTCCTGATCTTGGTAGCGCAGCGGAAGCCACGCGCTGTGTCCCGCGACGTTCGGGGGCGGCGTGAATTCAATCTCCGACGCCGCGCTGACCGCGTGTTCTCGCGAGACGGCGGGGAGATTTTGCTTTTCGATGTTCTGAGAATTAGCTGCGGCAAACGCTGAAAGCACCGCGGTCAGCCCAAGCAGAATCAGTCTTGCTCTTTTTGTACATTGCATGACAAGCCGTCCGAAATCACTGTAAACCTCGAGCTTCGGGTGGACCGTTAGCTATTCGGAAACTTCCTTCCCATCCATTTCGCATCAGCGCGAAATGGATCGGCCTGTACGCTGGGCAGGGATGCCCGCAAAACTATACACTCCACCCAACCCACGCGTTCCTCACCCGATATTGTTCCGCCACACATGCCCGCTGTGCTCCAGCAGCCGGTCGGCGCAGTCCGGTCCCCACGTACCCGCGAAATAATTCGGAAACACCTCGGGATTCTTTGCCGCCCATGCTTCCAGAATCGGCGTATACAGCGACCAGGTCACTTCCACGCCATCGCGATGCGCGAACAGCGTCTGATCGCCAAGCATCGCATCCAGCAGCAGCCGCTCATACCCATTGGCCGTCGACGTTCCGAATGCTGCCGCGTAATCGAAATCCATATTTACCGGGCACACTGACATGTTCGGCGTGTTAGGAACCTTCGCTCCGAACCGCAGCGCGATTCCTTCATTCGGCTGAATGCGAATCGTCAGCAGGTTCGGCTGAATATCGTTGCACGGCCCGCTGGCCTGCATGCGGTTGAAGATCAGCAGCGGCGGCTGCTTGAACTGAATGCTGATCTCCGTGGCGCGCTTCTTCATCCGCTTGCCCGCGCGCAGATAAAACGGCACGCCCGCCCAGCGCCAGTTCTCGATTCCCAGCTTCACCGCCGCATAAGTCTCGGTGCCCGACTCGGGATTGACGCGATCTTCGTCGCGATAGCCAACGACCTTCTTGCCGTCTATAACACCCGGCCCGTACTGCCCGCGCACCGCATCCTTGATCGGAATGCTGGGAATCGCACGCCACACCTTCACCTTCTCGCGGCGCACGGCTTCCGCTTCAAAGCTCGACGGCGGCTCCATCGTCACGAAGCTCAGCAACTCCATCACGTGGTTCTGCACCACGTCGCGCAGCGCACCGGCCTTTTCATAAAACGGTCCGCGGCCTTCGACGCCCAGCGTCTCCGCAGCCGTGATCTGCACGTGGTCGATGTAATTGCGATTCCAGATCGGCTCGAAGATGCCGTTGCCGAAACGGAACACCAAGATGTTCTGCACCGTCTCTTTGCCCAGGTAGTGATCGATGCGGAAGACCTGGTTCTCGTGAAAGACCGCGTTGACCTGGTGATTCAGTTCGCGCGCCGAATCCAGATCGTGCCCGAACGGCTTCTCGATCACCACGCCCACGCGCCCGTGCTCCGGTTGCGCCATTCCCTGCGCGCCGAGATTCTCGATGATGGGCGCAAAATACTCCGGCGCCGTCGCGAGATAGAACAGGCGATCTGGACCGATGTTCTTCTCCTGCGCGATCCTGTCGAGTTCCTGCTTCAAGCCCGCGTAGTGCGAAGCATCGTCGAAGGTAAGCGCGTAGTAGCTGATCTTCCTGGCAAACTCCTCAAGCCTGGGATCGGCCTTGTCGACATCGCCGAACTCGATGATCCCTTCGCGCATGTCTGCCGCAAATTCGTCGCCCAGCGGCCGGCGCGCCACGCCCACAATCGCAAACTCCTTCGGCAGAAGGCCATCCTGCTCGAGGTGAAAGAGCGCAGGCAGCAGCTTGCGCTTGGTCAAATCGCCTGAAGCGCCAAAGATCACCATGATCCCTGGATTGGGAATTCGCTCGCCGCTCTTCGGAACCTGCGACAAATCCTCAGGACGAATCTTCATCTGCACAGTTGCTGATGCCATAGCGACCTCCGTCGTCAGTGCAGTGCTCGACAGTTCAGTAGTTCTAGTTCCAGTTCAAGTCACGATGTCAGCACTGATTCACTGTGAACTCAGCACTGCGCACTGTCACTAGTCCTTCTTCACCGCATGTCCGCCGAACGCATTGCGCATAATCGCCAGCATGCGGTCGGTGAAGTTATTCTCCTCGCGCGAGCGAATCCGCCGAATCAACGACTCCGTAATCACCGGCGCCGACACATTCAGATCGATCGCCTCGAACACCGTCCAGCGCCCTTCGCCGGAATCCGCAACATATGCCTCCAGCCCATCGAGCGTCGGATTCTTGCTCAGCGCATCGGCCGTCAGATCCAGCAGCCAGCTGCGCACCACGCTGCCGAAGCGCCATATCTGCGAAATCTGCGCAAGATCGAGGTTCAGCTCTTCCTTCTTCTCCATGATGGTGAAGCCCTCGGCATAAGCCTGCATCAGGCCGTACTCGATGCCGTTGTGCACCATCTTCACAAAGTGCCCCGCGCCCGCCGGCCCCACGTGTCCCCAGCCCTGGTCCTTCCCCGGCGCCAGCGTCTCGAAAATCGGCCGCAGATAATCGACCGCCTCCTTGTCGCCGCCAATCATCATGCTGTAGCCCTCTTTCAATCCCCACACGCCGCCCGATGTGCCCACATCGACAAACTGAAATCCCTTCGCGGTAACTTCCTTGTGGTGGCGCTGCGAATCCTTGTAATTCGAGTTGCCGCCGTCGATCAGTATGTCGCCCTTGTTCAGCAGCGGTTCGAGCTTGGCAATCGTGTCGTCGACCGGCTTGCCCTGCGGCACCATGATCCAGATCGCCTTGCGGCCCTTGAGATTCTTCGCCATATCCTCGAGCGAGTTCACGCCGACATTGCCCGACGCTGTCAGCTTCTGCACGGCCTCCGCGCTGAAGTCGAATCCCACCACCTGGTGTCCGCCAAGACGCAGCCGCTCCGCCATGTTGCCGCCCATCTTGCCCAGACCAATCAATCCCAGTTGCATATTGCTCTCCCTTCCAATCTCGTTACAAAACTTCCAAATCTCTCCAGGTCGCGCCGCAATGCATCCGCGCCGGTAAACCGAATCGGCCTTCATGCCCACCGCTGCCGCAGCCGCCACGTTTTCCGGGCGATCATCGATGAACAAGATACGCTCCGCGCGCTTGCCCAGAATATCCAGCGCCCGGCGGTAGATCGCGGATCCGGCTTGCGCAGACCCATATAGCATGAACTGAACGTAAACTTCAGATACTGCCGAAGGCCGAATTTGTCAAATCGATACTCATTCGTCTCGCGCGCCTCGTTGTTCAAGCGCCCAACCATGCACTTATCTGATGCCGCGAGTTCCTTCAGGATTCCCATCGCTCCATCGGGCAGCAGCTTCGACTGCGCGCACATCGCAGCGAAAAACTCTTCGCGCGAAAAATTGCGCGGCTCATAAAACACCACCGCATCCAGATATTCATCGAGCGTGATCTCGCCCGCGTTCCCATGGCTTCGTTGGCCTTCGCGTGATGCGCCTCAAACGCCGCCGCGATCCAGATGAAACTGCTCCAGCACGGCCGCGCGTTCGCGATGATCCCAGCCGTTGGTCAGCAGGACCCCGCCAACATCAAAGAGAATTACGTCGAAGGGGAACATCGGCGTCTCTTAAGAACAGTGGTCAGTGATCAGTGAACAGTTGACAGCGGTCAGTGACGTGCCCGCCCGGAGTGACGCTCAAAACAAACTGCCGACTTACTTGGAACCGCATTGATACTTCGCTTCGATCGCCAGCACTTTCTTGAAGCGCCGCGTAAACCGTGCTCGTTGGAAATGAACTTCGCCTTGAGAAATGCATCCACAAGTTCGTAGGCCAGCGACTGGCCCCACGATGCGCGCGCCCAGCACCAGCACGTTCATGTCATCGTGCTCCACGCCCTGGTGTGCCGAATAAGTATCGTGGCACATCCCCGCGCGAATGCCGGGAATCTTGTTGGCCGCCACGCACACGCCCACACCCGATCCGCAGATCAGAATCCCGCGCGGCGCCTCGCCTGCCTTGATCGCCTCGCCCACCCGCTCCGCAAAATCGGGATAGTCATCCTGCGGCTCAACCTTGTATGCGCCCAGGTCGAGCATCTCGTGCCCGCGCGCGTCAGATACGCGCGCACTTCTTCCTTCAGTTCGAAATCCCGCATGATCCGAAGCGATAACTAACTTCATGAAACTCCTTCAGAGAGGGCAGGGGATGGACAGACTAAAGCTCGGCATACGCTCGTAGTCCCTAGTCCCTAGTCCCGAATCCCTACTTCTTCAACAGCGCCTTCGCCCGCGCCGCCACGTTCTCCGGCGTGAATCCATACTCCGCCATCACCTTCGGCCCCGGCGCCGACGCGCCAAAGCGATCCAGGCCAACCACATCGCCGTCGAGGCCGACATACTTCCACCAGCCCAGCGTCGCGCCCGCTTCCACCGCAAGCCTCGGCACTCCCGCCGGCAGCACGCTCGCCTTGTACTCGGCCGATTGCTCTTCGAAGATCTTCCAGCTCGGCATGCTCACCACGCGCGCGCGCAATTCCCTCGCCCGCCAGCAGCTTCGCCGCATCGACGCACGGCCAGACCTCCGAGCCCGTCCCGATCAGAATCACCTTCGGGTTCGCCGCGTCTTCCAGAACGTATGCGCCCTTGCTCACGCCGCCGTACACATCGTGCTTCGCCGCATCGATCACCGGCAGATCCTGCCGCGTCAGCGCGAAGAAGCTCGGCCTGGTGCGTTCCAGCGCCAGCCGCCAGCACGCCGCCGTCTCATTCGCATCGGCCGGACGAAAGTCCGTCAGACCCGGCACCGCGCGCAGCATCATCAGGTGCTCAATCGGCTGATGCGTCGGCCCGTCTTCGCCCAGCCCGATCGAGTCGTGCGTAAACACAAAGATCGAGTGAACCTGCATCAGCGCCGCCAGTCGCATCGCAGGCTTGCAGTAGTCAGAGAAGGTAAAGAACGTCGAGCCGAACGGCACCAGGCCGCCGTGCGCCGCCATGCCATTCACCGCCGCGCACATGCCAAACTCGCGCACGCCGAAGAACACGTTGCGTCCCGCCGGATCGACATGGAAACTTGCGCCCGGCTTGAAGATCGTCTTCGTCGAAGAAGTCAAATCCGCCGCGCCGCCAAACAGCTCCGGCACGACTATCGGCAATCGCGTTCATCACCGCGCCGCCGGCGTTGCGCGTGGCCTGCTTCTTGTCCACCGGGAAGACTGGAATCGACTTCTCCCAACCCTTCTTGCGCTGACCCTTCTGCGTGCGCTCGAACTCCGCCGCCAGCTCGGGAAACTCCGCTGCATAATGCGTCGAAGAGCTGCTTCCACTCCGCCTCGGCCGTTGCCCCGCGATCGACTGCCTTGCGCCAGTTCTTCAGCGCATCATCGGGAACATAAAAGCTCTGGTCTTCCGGGAACCCGAAGAACTTCTTCGTCGCCGCAGTGTCCGCCGCGCCCAGCGCTTCGCCATGCACCTTGTTGGTGCCGGCCTTCGGGCTGCCGTAGCCGATCACCGTGCGCACCGCGATCAGCGAAGGCTTGTCCGGTCTCCGCCTTGGCCGCTTCAATCGCCGCTTCAATCCCCTTCAGATCGTTGCCGTCCGCCACCCGCTGCGTGTGCCAGTGATACGCCTCGAAGCGCTTCAGCACATCGTCGGTGTAGCTCAGCTCCGTCGGCCCGTCCAGCGAGATCAGGTTGTCGTCGTAAAGCACAATCAGCTTGCCCAGCCCCAGCGTTCCGGCCAGCGCGCAGCCTCGTGCGAAACGCCTTCCATCAAGTCGCCGTCGCCGCACAGCACATACGTGTGGTGATCCACGATTTCGAAGCCCGGCTTGTTGTAGACCGCAGCCAGATGCTTCTCCGCCATCGCCATGCCCACGGCCATCGCCAATCCCTGGCCCAGCGGACCGGTCGTCACTTCCACGCCATCGGTGTCGCCGTATTCCGGATGCCCCGGCGTCCTCGAATGCCACTGCCGGAAGCTCTTCAGATCGTCGAGCGTCACCTTGTAGCCGGAGAGAAACAGCGTGGCATACAGCAGCGCCGAAGCATGCCCGTTCGACAGCACAAAGCGGTCGCGATCCGCCCACTTCGAGTGCGCCGGATTGTGCTTCATGATCTTGTGAAACAGCAGATAGGCGATCGGCGCGCAGCCCAGCGGCGCGCCGGGATGGCCGCTGTTGGCCTTCTGCACCGCGTCAACGGCGAGCAGACGCAATGTGTCAATCGATAGTTGGTCGAGTGAGAGATCCGCGAGAGTGGCCATAAACTCTGATCCATTTCCTTTCGAAAAGCTGCGGAAAGTTATATTCTAATTCCGGGGTTCGATGCTGATCTCCATGTTGTATCCAAGCCAGCGATTCTGCTGCCGCCAGTGGAAAGTCCATGATAGACCACCGCTCGCCTGGTTTGGAGCGGTGGAAAGATCCACGCTGTAGCCCGCGCTGCCCAGACTGTGGCCCTGGTCGATTGCGTTGTCTTCCATTCGTCCGTCGTCCACACCACTTCAAACGGCGCTCGTCGAGAATGCGCAGCGTGTCCCCGGCGGTGATCTCTCTGGATCGGCCGGCGCCGGCTGTAAATCTCCAGGTTGGCGCGCAGCTCGCTTTCTGCCCTCCGGCTCGCAATACCGCTCGTACACCTGTCGATGCGGTCGAAGACCTTGCCGTCCACCGCCGAACGCAGCAGCTTCAGATACTCCGCATGCGCCCACACCAGCGGAACCGCCGATCCCGCCGGCTTGCCCATTTCAAGACCCCGGCCGGTCCGCCTCGTCCCACACCTGCTCCGGCATCATCTGGCCCAGGGTGGCGAAGCGCTCATAGGTCTCGATCAGCGGCGCAGGATCCCTGCCCGCCGCCAGCTCGTAGTGCGCGCGCTCGCCCGTCAACAGCGGCCACACGCGTCCCTGTCCCCATCCCTTGAACGGCCCGCCATCGGGACGCTGCCCGTAGCCGTCCCAGTTGTAGCGCAGCCAGCCCGGCCCCTGCGGCAGATCGCGCTTCAGCACCGCATCCACCACCTTCAGCGAATCCATGATCAGCGGATCGTCGGCGCGGCGCACGCCATACCGCACCAGCTCCAGAAATCCCGCATCGATAATCTCGCGCGCCTCAAACTCGGTGCGCTCGCCGGGCGGCCGGTTGTTGATGTGGATCATCTCCTTGCCGCAGCTCTCGCACGCAGTAGGCCTCGCCCTTCTCCGGCGGCCGGATGCGCATGTAGTGCCGCTTCACCTCCGGCAGCAGCACGCCGTTGTTGGTCACCGTCCAGTCCTCGAGATGCCCCTCGATCCAGTCGGCAAACTCCTCGAGGAACACGGCCAATCTCCATCGAATCGTGCGCCCGCGCCATCTCTGCCGCGCAAATCAGCCCGCCGATCACCGCCGCCAGCGTCGAGGGCGAATAGCCCGCGTTCTCCTCCCATCGCTCCTGGTGCGTGATCGGCGCATGCCGCACCAGGAATCCCGCCGCCCGCTCGACAAACGGAAAAATGTCCATCTCGCCCAGCGCGTTCGCCTTCCACAGCCGCCACGCCAGGATGATGGGGAACGCCACCTCGTCCAGTTGCTCGCCGGACCAGTAAGGCCGGCCGTCCACCCAGAAATTCTGCGCAAATCCTCCGTCCGGCTTCTGCGTGCACGCCAGATAAACCAGCGCCCGCCGCGCCGTCTCCGCACGCCCGCAGGCCAGCAGCGCCGTCGCCGTCTGCACCATGTCGCGCGTCCACACCAGGTGATAGCCGCCCAGGTCGTCGTCGCCCTTCGCCTGTCCCCACGGAATCGAAGCCGACGCCACAAACGCGCCCGAGAATGTCTTGTCCTCGTGCGCCAGCAGCACGTTGTGGCTGGCCCGCATCAGCTTGCCGCCGTCGCGCGACTTCGCCGCCAGCCACTCGGGATTGGCC
Organism: uncultured Acidobacteriaceae bacterium; assembly: GCA_963769345.1. Classification (GTDB taxonomy): domain Bacteria; phylum Acidobacteriota; class Terriglobia; order Terriglobales; family Acidobacteriaceae; genus Telmatobacter. Next base: position 987,390 of record CAVYLL010000008.1, on the reverse strand, counting down.
GCCCGGTGCCATTGCACGATGAACCGGTCGCGATGTTGTTCGAACGGCATGGCCAGCGCGCTCACCGTCTTCTGCAGCGCGGTGTGGTTCCCTTCGCCAAGGCCAATCGCCAGCGTAAACTCGCGCGCGCCGTCGTCCCCTGCCGCCCCCAGGTTCAGCTCGCCCATCAACGCGATATTGCCGTTTGTGGCCGAACCAAACTCCCAATCCATCCGGAAGTTTTCCCTCAGGTCGCGCCAGCCGTCGCTCGCGCCCACAAACCCGCAACTCACGCGCGAAAATCCGCAACTGGCGCCCATCGCCAGCGACCACTGGTTCTTCCACGCCAGCAGCATCTTGTGCCCGGCAATATCCAGCGCGCGCGCCGTATTCCCCGCGCCCCCGCCATCCAGATGCGGCGCCAGCAGCGCATACACCTTCAGCCGCGGCATCAGATCCTCGTGCCCTTCCAGCCGCACCCGCTGCAGCACCACGCTATGGTGCGGATCGCAGATGATCTCCTTGGTCAGCGTGTAGCGGCCGTCGGGATCGCGATTCATATAGCGCACCCCCAGCGCCTCGGGGTGGATGTACTCGAATGTCGACACCAGGTCGCGCTTCTCTTCGTGCGCAAACGTCTCCCCGTCGGTGACCAGGAACCCCATGTCGCGCACCTGCGCGCTGTCGATCGTGGGGTGGTAGATCTCGTTCAGAATGCCGTGCGAGCAGGTAAACCACACCCGGCTCGACGCCGAGTAGGCCGTCCCGACCGCGTCCTTCACGCTCGAGGTCCAGCGCGGCTCCAGTCCGGGCGCGCCAAAAGCCTCGCCCTGCTGGTCGAGCCAGCGGTACGACAGTCGATCATTCATGCATTCACACCAGTTGTTCGTGTTAGGGAAGCTCAGTTTCGGGGTCCGACATCTCTAAGGATGTCCCGAACAGCCCCAAGGTTTCCGTTTTCCTGCCGAATACTTCGAACCCTGCCAAGGACTTACCGCATCCATCCAACCATAGGGCACCGCCCCCGATATGAATGCTTGGTTTCATTTTCTACGGTCTTGCCGGGTCCATCGCACCGGATGCCCTCGCGAAGACCCGTGCGATGACCCTCCACTGAAACAGTACAATCCCAACTGAGGAGATTTCCCCGATGGCATACGAACTTGCACCGCTTCCTTACGACTACGCCGCGCTCGAGCCTTTCATCGACGCCGAGACCATGAAGCTCCATCACGACAAGCATCACCAGGCCTACATCAACAACGTGAATGCCGCGCTGGCCAACCATCCCGACCTGGCCGCCAAATCCGTCGATGACCTCATCAGCGACCTGAACGCCGTTCCCGAAGACATTCGCGGCGTAGTGCGCAACAACGGCGGCGGCCACTCCAACCACTCCATGTTCTGGACCATCATGGGTCCGCCCAAATCCGGCGGCGGCGGCGAACCCACCGGCGCCATCGCCGACCAGATCAAAGCCGACTTCGGCGACTTTGAAGCCTTCAAGAAGACCTTCAATGAGACCACCGCCAAGCAGTTCGGCTCCGGCTGGGGCTGGCTCGTGTTCCAGGGCGGCAAGCTCAAGGTCATCACCACCGCCAACCAGGACTCGCCGCTCACCCAGGGCCTCTACCCCATCCTCGGCAACGACGTCTGGGAGCACGCCTACTACCTCAAGTACCAGAACAAGCGCCCCGACTACCTCGCCGCCTGGTGGAACGTAGTCAACTGGGCCGAAGTCAACAAGCGCTTCGAAAAAGCCAAGAAGTAGCAACGGTTGGGCTCGCGGTAGCTCATGTCACCAGGGAGTCTTCCGAGTCACATCACGTGGGTGCCCCAGGTCCCGATTCTGGGACCTGGGAAATCGATATAGTCATCCCGCCACAGCCAGGCTCTTGGCGGGTGGCCCGGGTCCCTGGTTGAGTTCGGTTCCCCACCATTCTCGGGTGCCCCATGTCCGGATTCTCGGACATGGGATCGCACAAAGCTCAACCGGACACCTTTCGTGATTCATACTCCGTCGGCAGACGAAAGCCACGGCGCTCTGCCGTCCACTCCGATTCAATTTCGACGACACCGCCAGTGTTCCGGCTTGCGCACCAGCCCGCGCGTGACCGGGTCGCGCCGCGAAATCTTGCCTTCACAGATATCGGATCCAAACTCTGTAACCAGCATTCACACTCTCTGTAATATCTATTGCGTCCCGAATCGGGGAGCATGACGGAGAGCCTCGAGTGAACAAAAAACTCATCTACGTATCGAGCACTGCCCTTCTCGTCCTGGAGATCGCAACGGGGGCCTTCATGGACCTGGCGCACCTCCCTTATGTTGTAGCGGACGTGCGATCGATCGGCTATCCAACCTACATCCTGTACATTGTCGGCGTCTGGAAGGTCCTCGCAGTCGGTGCTCTGCTCTGGCCACGGATCCCTCGACTCAGGGAATGGGCTTACGCCGGGGTCTTTTTCGAGATGTCCGGCGCGGTCGCGTCTCATGTTCTGGCCGGCGATCATTTCGGCAAATATGCTGCGCCGCTGGCTTTTAGCTTCCTCACGTTGGTGTCTTGGTGGTTCCAACCGCATCGGGCACAACCTCATTCGCACTTCCGTGTCTAATCAATTGGAAAAAAGAACATGCGCCTTTACACTTTGATCCCGTGCGCGGGACTTGTTGCTTCGGTTCTGCTTGCCGCCTCGGCCCTTGCCCAGTCGGCGAGCTTTGCAGTTAGCCAGAACGGCAAATCCGTCGGCACCGCAAGCTTCAACATTGTCTCGAAGCCGACAGGCTACGAATCGACCTCGATCGTCCGCGTCGACATGCAGGGGCTGAACTACCAGCTTTCCAAGACGGAACAGCTATCTGCTTCCAACATCCTTCTTCACGTCCAGCTCAGCGCCATCATCAACAACTCCGCGGTCAACGTCGTGGCCAAGCCTGACGCCACGCAGTTCCTGCTGAACATCTCTGCCAACGGACGCGCCAGCACCACGCGCCTCGATGTCCATCATCACGCCGTCTTCCTGCCCGACTTCGATCCCGGCGCCCTCGAAACGCTTCTCGCCATCGCCGCCGGCAGCAACAACCGCGACCTGTGGGCCATCATCCCTAAGCAAGCCGGCACCATCGAGCCCATCCAACTCGCGACCTATCCCGACGAGCAAGGCACGCTCGACGGCAAGCCAGTTACCGTCCACCACCTGGTTGCCACCATCGCCGGAAACACCACCGATCTCTTCGCCGGCCCGGATAATCAGCTCCTCCAGGCCGAATTGCCCCAGCAAGGCTTCGCCCTCGTCCGCAACGGATTCGTCCTCACCCCACCCACCAGGCCTCTCGCGCCCCCGCCCGCCCCCACGACAGCGTCCCCCTCACCAACCAATTGAAAAGAAGAAATCTCCGAGTCGTCCGCCATCCACTGAGAATTGCGGAATGTCGACAAACGTGCCTTCCTGTCAGATTTGCCAGTCCCAGCGAAACCCGTCACGGGCCTATGATCTCCTCGTTCTGCGGAGGAGGCAACCATGAAGACGACGCTCCGGCAAAGCAGTTTTGTGGCAACGATCGTTTGCTGCCTTGCTTTCACCTCAGTCATCGCTCGCGCAGCCGACGCGCTTCCGTCCTGGGCGGAAGGCAAGACCAAGCAGTCCATCATGGACTTCGTGGCAGCAGTCACCACCCCAAGCTCGCCGAACTTCGTACCGCCCGCTGATCGCATCGCCGTATTCGATAACGATGGAACCCTGTGGGCCGAACAGCCACTGTATTTCCAGCTCATGTTCGCGCTCGACCGCGTCAAGATCCTTGCCCCGCAACATCCCGAATGGAAAACCAAGGAACCCTTCGCCTCGCTCCTGAAGGGAGACGCGAAGGCCGCTCTGGCTGGCGGCGAACCCGCCATCATGCAAATCCTTGCCGCCACGCATTCGGGAATGACCACCGACGAGTTCGAGCAGATTGTCCGCGATTGGATTGCCACGGCAAGGCATCCCACGACTAAGCGCCTCTATACCGAGATGGTCTATCAACCGATGCTCGAGTTGCTGGCGTATCTGCGGGCAAACGGATTTAAGACGTTCATCGTCTCCGGCGGGGGCGCGGATTTCATGAGAGTATTCGCCGAGCGCGTCTATGGAATCCCACCAGCACAAGTCGTCGGCAGCACCGGCAAATTGCAATTCGAATTCCGCGATGGAAAACCCGTGCTCGTGAAGTTGGCTGCTATTGACTTAGTTGACGACGGACCTGGTAAGCCCGTAGGCATCCACCAGTTCATCGCCCAGCGGCCAATCGCGGCCTTCGGAAACTCCGACGGCGACCTCGAAATGCTCCAATGGACTGCCGCAGGTTCAGGGAAATCGTTCTGCCTGTATGTCCACCATGATGACGCCGTCCGCGAATGGGCCTACGACCGAAACTCCAGCATCGGCCGCCTCGACAAAGGCCTCGATCAGGCCCAGGCGCATGGCTGGACCGTGGTGAGCATGAAGAACGATTGGAAGACCATCTTCCCCTAAGGGGATCGATCGCAAAAAAAGACTTGTTCAGAGGTTCTCCAGGTGATCGCCGTGCCCGCGGTTACGGCTTCATCAGGTGATCGTAAACCAGCTGATACGGGTCTGCGCTTACTCCCAGATCGCCAATAAAAGGACGGTCAAGCGCAAGAGTCATGAAGATGACCAGCCCGATGAATATCGCGAGGAGTGTCACAAGCGTCGCATGCAGGCGCACATCCTCGACGCTGAAAAAGAAGGAGGCGCTCAGGCTGATCAGCGCGCCAAAAACGATGACGGTCCACATCACGCCCGGCAAATGGGTGAGCACAGCGTCGAGGCGCATGCGCTGGGCCTGGATCATGTTGTTATAGGCTCTGAGCGTCTCGGCGTGGAGGAGTTTCTGGCTCTCGGTAGCCGGCTCAAACATGACCAATACGCTCTGGAAGCGGTCCAGTCGCTCGACTCCTCCGCTCGGTATCCGTCCGTGCGCCTGCAAAGGCCAGTCGTCGTGGATCACGCCAAGAACATGTTCGCGCAATTCCTTTTGCAGCTGCGATCGAGTGGGCTCGGGATAGCCACTCACATCCCGATACAGCATGGCTGTCGAAGTCGCCTCGAGTGACACGATCTTCGACACGTCGGCATACGTCTCGAAGACGTTCACCGCAATCAACGCCAGTGCCAGCCCGTAAAACACCATCACGCTGTGCACCATCGTCCCGCTGAAGTGCCCGTCGTGATGGCTGATGTGCAGACGTGGCAACACGAAGCGGCGCACAAACAAAAGTCCGCCAATCGCAAACAGGCAGAAAATCCCGACGATCACCAGCCCGGAAACAAGCAGCGGAAGCTCAAAGAAAAATTCAACCATGGTGTGTGTTCTCTAGTCTCCTGCCTCAAAAATTCTCATCAGAATCGATCCGTCATCCTGACCGTAGTACGGCCGCTTCTTCGGCCAAACGGAGTCGAAAGCCTGCCCTGAGGATTCCGATACCGGCACAAACTTGAGTGCCCCCCCGGTCTTTGTGGCCCGGAGGAGCGTGGGGCTTCACAGGCTGCGAAAAAACTCAATCGGAGACGCCGTTTTGAAAGGGCACGACTTTCAGTCGTGCCGATAAAACCAATCAAATCGAAGTCGGCTTTAGCCGCTGAGGCATGCTTTTTCATGAACCTGACCGCAATCACGCGTTTTTCCGCAGCCTCTTTAGGCCCACGAATAACGGCCTTCGAGTCGGCGGCCTTTAGCCGCGGTTATTTCATCGCAACGCCGCATCGGAGTTCTTCCGCAAACTGTGCAGTCGCGCCGAAAAGAACCGAAAGACGAAGGGGGTTTTTACCCCTGAGGAACTCCCGTCGCATCTCACTTCGCACCACCCGGCCACGGAGCCCGACTTTGTCCTTCCATCAGTTCCAGAGTGGATTCAAATTTAGGCTTGCCGGCACTTTGCTGCCACTGTCAGATCTGACAGGGCGCATCAGAGACTTGTGACCGCGACGAAGTTGTTCGTCGACCGTGTTTACAGCGGCCACGATCTCCAACCCAGAAAGCTTCTTCATAGATAGACCGGGAGTAGCGGCTACCCACTCCGATCCAGGACGTCAAACCGCCAAATACCAAAAGAAGCTGCGAACTGATAGCTAACAGCTAGACGCTGGAACCGGCCGCCACCGCGGAGGCCCACGCCCATTGGAAATTGAACCCGCCCAGGTGGCCGGTCACATCCACGCCTTCGCCGATGAAATAAAGTCCCGGCACCGTCCGCGCCTCCATCGTCTTTGAATCCAGCCCAGCCGTATCCACGCCGCCCGCCGTCACCTCGGCCTTCTCGAAGCCTTCTGTCCCTGCAGGCCGAAACTCCCAGCCGCGCACCCTGCGTTCGGCAGCTTCGAGTGCCGCGTTGGACCACCCCTCCGGGGCACCCACCTCGGCCAGATGCGCGGCCAGCCGCTGCGGCAGCACCTCGCGCAGCGCCTGCTTGAATGCAATCGCATCGCGCCGGGCTCCACGCTCGAGCAGCGATGCGAGTAAGCCTGAGCTGCCATTCCCGTCCGGCGCAAAGTCGACCTCGATGGCCTCGCCCGGACGCCAGTACGACGAAGCCTGCAACACCGCCGGCCCGCTCAACCCCCGATGCGTCACCAGCAGCTTCTCCCGAAACTTCGGCCCCCGGCCGGCCTTGGCCGTCACATCAGCCGACACCCCGGCCAGCTCGGTCCAGCCCTTCTCGGCTCCCGCCAGCACCAAGGGCACCAGCGCCGCCCGCGGCTCAATCAGCTTTAATCCGAATTGCCGCGCCAGCTCGTACGCCAACCCCGTCGCGCCCATCTTCGGAATCGACAATCCGCCGGTCGCCACCACCAACGCACCGGCCGAGAACTCGCCCGCAGAGCAGGCAACTTGAAATTCGTGGGAAGTCCCTTCAACCGCAAGGCCGCGCGTGTTCATGCGAATGTCCACGTGGCCGCGCTCGCACTCCGCCAGCAGCATGTCGACGATCTGCCGCGCCGAGTGGTCGCAGAACAACTGTCCCAGCGTCTTCTCGTGCCACTTGATCCCGTAGCGCTCGACCATCTCAAGAAAGTGCCGCGGCTGGTAGAGCGCCAGCGCTGACTTCGCGAAGTGCGGATTCGCTGAGATGAAGTTTGCCGGCGTGCAATGAATGTTGGTGAAATTGCATCGCCCGCCACCCGAGATCAGGATCTTCCGCCCCGGCTGCGCATTATGCTCCAGCAGCAACACGCGACGGCCACGCTGCCCCGCAACCGCGGCACACATCAGCCCGGCCGCCCCCGCGCCCAGCACAATTAGATCGAATTTGCGGATTTCACGCGGCACTCTCTCATTGTCGCCGAGCGACAACGGTCAAACATCGTTGATGACTCTGCTGTGCTCGTTTCCACGCGACGCGTTACTTCGCGGCCTTCATCTTCTCATCGATCTCGTTCACGAGATTGACGGCCTCCGTAAGCCCGATCGTGCTCGCTTTCGCGCACCAGTGCAATCGCGTCCACTTTCCGGCCTTGCCTCAGCAGCGATTGGATCGAATTCTCATTTGCGATCCCGGAACTCGACTGCACTTCGTCATCAAGATGGAGGAATTCGAGAATCTCTGCCCTGACAGAATCGCATCCCTGTTTGTCGCCCCGGTACACATCCGACATTGGCACTGGCTTGCCCGGATGTGAGGATCGTCAAGCGATAGGTCAGCACATTGTTACCCGCGGTAGAAGATTCCATGCCGATGCCTGTGATCTCGCTGAAGGGAACCATTCCGTTCGCCGCTTTGAATGCGCGCCGCCGCCACCACGTGGCCTGCTGCCTCGCAGCATCGAACACGACCACTTCCTTGCGCCAGAACAGAACGACACAAAGTACCAGGAAACCGACAGCCAGCAATTCGCCTCGCCCGCCTCGCTCTATCGATAAATAGAGGAGTGGGATAGAAGCGCATAGGAGAAACATCGATACCCAGATGCTGCTGTCTACCACTACCAGTTCCGTGTTCGTCTTGCGGCTGACGTGCATGACGCCAATATGCCACGAAACCGCCCTGATTGAATCAGATACTTGCTCAGGCCGCCTAACCTCGGTCACTGGAACCGTTCGGCCCGGCATTCCGTAGTCTCTGATGGAATGGACCGTCACTACAGCTGGGCGTGGGTCGAGTCCGAGGTCTCTGCGACCATCGAGCAGTGGAATTCCTGCGGCCGCGAAGCCGCCAAGGCCGGTACGAAGTTGAGCCGGAGAGAACAGGCGAGACGAGAAGAAGCCTACGACGAAGCTCTGCATGCCGTTGAGCTCGAAGCAAAGCAGGCACGCCGCGGCCGCGCCGAGAGGCTTGCTGCCCAGCGCCGCATTGTCGCCATCTTTCCGCGGTTTGCTTCGATCGCCCTGGGGCTCGAAGACGAGGCTGTGCGTCTGCTCACCGATGGCTTTCTGCCCATCGGCACCCAGTTTGCGCAGTGGGCAACGCGCTTCGATCCAGATCTCTCCCTCGCCGATACGACCCAGGCATGTCGCAATGCCTGGACGGTCTGCGGAATTCAGCCCCTGCTGGGCGACCCCATGCAGATGACTCCCGCGATCATCGGCTATAGCCTGCTTTATCCGTACAGCGACAACTATCTCGACTCCGAAAAAATCTCCACGCAACAAAAGCTCGCATTCAGCGCGCGCTTTCGCGATCGGCTGTGCGGTCTTCCTCTCGAACCACACAATCGGCATGAATCCTCCGTCTGGGCGATGGTGCGGTTGATTGAAGAGCAATTTCCGCGCCAGCACTTCCCGCGTGTGTATGAGTGCCTGCTGGCGATTCACCAGGCGCAGGAAAACAGCATGGCGCAGCTCAGGCGCAGCCGGACCGCGACCGAGGCCGAGTTGCTTCGGCTAAGCTGTGCCAAGGGCGGGACGTCAGTACTCGCGGACGCGTGCCTCGCGCACGGATTTCTCAGCGATCAAGAGGCGCGATTCGCCTTTGCCTGGGGTGTGCTGCTGCAGCTTGGCGACGACCTGCAGGATGTCGAGGACGACCTGAAGCACAGAGCGGCCACGTTATTTTCGCGTTCCGCGGCCGCCGGGCTGCCGCTCGACAATCTTGTGCGGCAGCTCCTGGCCTTCAGCGAACATGTCGCCGATCAGATTGACAGCTTGCCGCACGGAGAGCCCGTGCTCAAACGGCTGCTGCGCATGAGCTGGCGGTCGCTCATCCTGATGGCCGTGGCGCGATCGCACCGTTTCTTCACGCCAGCCTTCCTCGCAGAACTGGAGCCTGCTTCGTCATTTCGATTTGGATTTCTTCGCGCACGGCATAAGCGAATCGCAGGCAGACGCGGACTGTACAAGATTCTGTTTGAATCGTTTCTTGAATCCTGCGACGCCGACCTCACGCACTTGCCGCGGCCTGAGGATTGGCTTGCACTTACGCTCAATTCAAATCACTCACGCCGGCTTCAGGCCGCCGGTGGCTGACACGGCTGAGCTCGGTCATTTGAATTAGATGCCGGTCTCCTCAATGCGCGCGCGAAACAGTTACATCTCGTCGTCGCGAAACATCGGATGCGGAATCAGCTTGCGATAGTCTTCCTGATGCGCGCCGTCGAGACAGGCTTCAATGATGCGCTGGCCCAGCGGATCCAGGTCCGGCACCAGAAACTGCTTCAGCTCGCCGGCGAAGAATTCCCGCCACTGCCGAGCGCCTTCTTCATACACATCCATTCCACCCTGAAGCTGCTCTTCAACGCGCAGAAAGACACGCGGAATCATGGAGCCTTCGATCTTGAGCTGTTTCGGGATATAGCCGAGCAGAGGAAATGTCGCTTCATCCACCTGCTCGCGGCCGAACTTCGCGCTGCCACGGCGCGCCAGGTATTCGCGCGCAATCCACTCCGCCATGAAGCCGACCTTCCACGCGCCGATGTGCTGGTTGGGAATGAGCACGTAGCGCGTTTCCGGCGTGTCGACAATCTGGCGCAAAACAAGTTCGCCTGGTCAACTCGGCGGCCCGTAGCGAATGCCCAATAGGACCCGACTCCTTCAGACTGCATCTCCTTCGACTTCTGCGCCTGGATGCTGGGATTGCCGTGGCCCCGCGGCGCAACCAGTCGCCACAGCCATGCCAGTGCGGGACTCAGCACATGCAGCATCGCGAGAATTCCGTAGAGCTGGCTGTCGCGATGCGTCGCCGGACATCGAACGCCAAAGCTGCGCACATCTACCGCGCGCGGTCCCCCCGCAATGTCTTCAAGCATCCGGCGCGGCAAAATCACGCGCGGATTAGGACAGAGTTTGCCGGGAGCGTCTTCAACGTGCTCCCACGTGAGGCACGTTCCACCGGGAACGATGTAGTGATTGAGAAAAATCAGCGGCTCTGGCGGATCGATGCAAAGCCGTTCGAGATTCGGCGCCGTGCCATAGCTGTGGATATGGTCCACGCGGACGAACCATGCATTCTCCGCATCGGCGATCGTCAGCCGACCATGCTGCCGTCTGATAGCTGGGATGAGCGCACGCCATGTCGTCGGCAATCGGACGCAGATGGCAGGCTTCGGGAAGATTCAGCGTCCGTTCTTCCTTGGTGATGATGTTGCGACCGATCAGCAGACGCCCATCTTCCATGCGATGGATTTGCTCAGTCATCTCGCTCTTGCCGCCGCCGCTTGCGCCCTCGTGCATGAGGATCAACTGGTTTTCATACGGCGTAACAACCGCAACCGCTGCGCAGTGATTTGTCGTCCAGCCTTCGCGCTCGCCAATGTCGAGCAGCATCGAGTAAACGCCCTTCTTGGCGCTTGGCCCGGGATACAGGTTGTATGCGAAGACTTCCTGGTGCGTTGCAGAGCGATCGTGCACCACCACCTGGCGCCCGCCGAAATGCGTATGACGAAATGGCGGCGCTACGAAGAGAATTCCGCCGGTAATCTTGAAGTCGCCCGGCACCTGGCTGCGCGGAATCATTCCCTGCAAGTCCGCCAGCGCCGCCGCAAAAAATGCGGCCTGCCGCGGCACAATCAACAGCGAGCCGTAACAAAGCGCATCAGCGCCTGCATAAAATGGCATCGCTACCAGTTCCTGCGTCTTCAGCCAGTCGAGCGTCTGCTGGCGCGTGTTGTCGAATGCCTCTCCAAAGCGCTGCTCGTAGGTCGGCTTGTCGGTTGGAAGCGCATCGCCGATCACCATCGCATCGGGATCGCGGCGGCGCATCGCCGGATCGGGAAAGTTGATGGCTAGTCCGTTGCGCGCCTTCGTCACAACTGCCTCTACAATGCGGCCCTGCCCATTCGGCTTGCCCGGCACATGGAAGATAGCCTCGTAGACCCCGTGATCTTCGCGATTGCCGAGACGCCAATCCGTAGTGCCCGTTGGCCGGCCCAACGCCCAATCGAGAAGCTGCTGGCGATTTTCCGGCACTTGCATCAAGGGAGCGGCAGCCAACACCTCACGCACGTGCGCGGGAAAATCCAGTTCTGCCCATGCGGCCTGAAAGTCAACAACGCTGGTGATTTCTGCGGCGATAGTCACGATTGATCTCACTTTCCGGGGATCAGAATGTGGCCAATATTGTTGTTAAACGCCAGAGAGACCACACAATTTTTATCGCATCCGCCGGTATACCTGGCAGTGCGCCTCGTCACTCATGGTGCGATACAGTAAGTGCAGTCGTTTCAATCAAGGGAGCCTGGCCCGAGCTGATGCCGAAGAAACGCGGTCGCGAACAACTTCCTGCAACTCCGCCCGCTCCATCGGACGCGAAGGCGAAGGAAACTCCCTTCGAATCTCTCGCCGGTATCTGTTCGGTGCTCGTGATTGGGCTTTTCATCCTCTACTTTCTCGGCCAGAACTTCCTCATCCCGTCCGGCTCCATGGAGAACACGCTCCTGGTGGGCGACCACCTGCTCGTCGACCACATCACCTTCAGTCCCCCCACGCGCTGGATGCCTCTCGTGCACTATCGCGAACCGCAGCGCGGCGACGTAGTCGTCTTCTTCCGCCCCCTTCCCCAGCCGGAACCCGACTCCGAAGGAAAGCCTGTCTATGAGATCCTGGTAAAACGCCTCATTGGAATGCCGGGCGACCGTATTCATCTCCGCGATGGAACAGTCTTTATCAATGGCGTTGCCCAGCCCATGCCGGCCGAAGGCCTCGATACCCCGGTCACACAGCTCAGCGAGCGCGACTACATCGACAACTTTCCATCAGTCGTGCCCACTGTTGACGATTCGCACGGAGCGCTCACTCCCTGGGTCGTCGAACTACCCAGCCATCTCGAAAATGGCGACCTCGTCGTGCCGCCGGGCAAATACTTCATGATGGGCGATCACCGCCACGCCAGCCTCGATTCGCGCTTCTGGGGATTTGTGCCGCGCGAAAACATCATTGGCCGCCCGCTCTTCAACTACTGGTCGTTCAAGACTCCTGAAGAGCAGCAGGACAAAAAAGGACTAGCCAACCAGGTTTCCTGGTTCGTACACGTGGCCTTGCGCTTCTTCACCGATACCCGCTGGACTCGCACCTTTCATCGCATTCGTTAGCTGGCTCCCGGCATACCGAATTTCTCGCGAATCAAATCCATCGCATCCTCAGTCGTCGCGATCGTCCCTTCCAGTTGGGCCTCTTCAACAGCCTGCAGCATCTCCTTGAACACCGGTCCCGGCTCATAACCGGCAACGATCAGCTCTCGTCCGGTGAGAAAAGGCTTGGGCCGCATCGCTTCTTCGGGCATCGTCTCATAACGCTCACGCACAAAGTCCCAGATCTCCAGGTTGCGATGCGCAGCCAGGCAGTCCATGCGATGAAGCGCGAGATGCTCAGCAAAATCTTCGAGACGAAAAAAGCGCTTCAGCGTTGAGGCCTTCATGCGTGGCGCATCCGCGAAGCGCATGTGATTCTCAATCAGCGCAAGAATCTGATGCGTCTCCTCGTTCGAGAAGCGAAAGCGCCTGCAGATCTCCGCACCAATCGCCACGCCCACCTCCACGTGGCCGTCGAAGCGGATGCGGTCAGGCGCTTCGCGAAATGTAGCCGGTTTGCCGACATCATGCAGCAGCGCTCCCCACGCCAGCGTCATGGCGCAACCAGAGGGCAATTGTTCGAGAAGCATGAGCGTATGGATCCATACATCGCCCTCGGGATGAAACTGCGGGGGCTGCGCGACACCCTTCATCCTTGAGATTTCAGGAAGCACCTGCACCAGCAAATCGCTTTCGTCGAGCAATTCGAAGGCGCGCCGCGCGTGGCCCTCGGTCAGCATCTTTGTCAGTTCTTCACGGATGCGCTCGCGGCTTACGGCAAGAATGCGCGCGGCGAGTTTGCGCATCGCAGCCAGCGTCGCCGGTTCGATGCCGAATCCAAACCGCGCGGCAAATCGAACCGCACGCAGCAGCCGAAGCTGGTCTTCCTCGAAGCGCCTCTCAGCGTGCCCAATCGCGCGGATCACGCCGGCATCGAGATCATCCAGCCCACCCACGTAATCGATCACGGCGGAACGAAGATTGGCGATTCCTTGAAGGGTACTGGCTTCACAGGCTGCGGAAAAACTCGTTGCATTGAAAGGGCACGGCTTCAGCCGTGCCGTCAGCGGCACGATCTCATCGTCGGCTTTAGCCGCGGAGGGAGATTCTTTCGGCGATGCGCCACTTCTTCGCTGTTTTTCCGCAGGCTCTTCGGCCCGTACTTCATCGCGACCCGAAATGACGGACTTCAGACCCTGGGGAAAAAGCCGAATGGGATCCAAAAGCAGCCCATTAATGGTGAAGTCCCGTCTCTGCACATCTTCTTCAGCCGACCTTGTATACCGCACTTCATCGGGATGACGCCCGTCGGAGTAAACGCCGTCAGACCGGAAAGTAGCCACTTCGGTCACGCACCGTTCTTCGACCGCCCCATCCTCGCACTCGGCGGCGATGCCAGACGCGACCAGAACCACGCCGAAATGCGCTCCCACGGCGAAGGTGCGCGGGAACATCTGCAGCACCACGTCCGGAGTGGCCGAGGTCGCGACATCATAGTCCTCTGGCTCGCGGCCCAGCAGCAGATCGCGCACGCATCCGCCGGCGAGATACGCTTCGTATCCCGCTGCGCGCAGCGTCTTCAATATCTCCAGAGCGGCATCGAATTGACGTGAATCCGGCAACATCGGCTCAGTCTCAGGATAGTCCGTCTCAGACCCCCAGATTCGAGACCGTTAAACTCGAAGTATGTCCCGCGGCCTCATCCTCGGTATTGAATCTTCGTGCGACGAGACCGCTGCCGCCGTGGTCGAACGGGGTGCGCGTACTCTCTCTTCGGTCGTCGCTTCGCAGATTGCGACGCATCTTCGCTACGGCGGGGTGGTGCCGGAACTAGCCAGCCGCGAACATCTGCGCGCCATCGTGCCCGTTGTGCGCGCGGCTCTGGCCGAGGCGGGCGTTATGCTTGCCGATCTCGATGCTATTGCGGTCACCTGCGGTCCGGGTCTCGCGGGAGCGCTGCTGGTTGGGATCACGTATGCCAAAGCCCTCGCGTTCGCGCAGGGGTTGCCGCTGATCGCTGTGAACCATCTCGAGGGCCATATTCACGCAGTGCTGCTGCAGGAACGGCAGGCAGCTTCATCGAACCCCGCTGGCGAAGCCCTGGCCGATTCCGCGGACGCACAAGCCCTTGCGCTGGTAGTCTCCGGCGGTCATACGCATCTATACCTGGCGCAACCCACCGACAGCTCGTGGCACTATTCGCTCATCGGCCGCACGCTCGATGACGCGGCAGGAGAGGCCTATGACAAGGTGGCGAAGCTGCTGGGACTGGGCTATCCCGGCGGACCGTGGATTGATGCGCTGGCCCGCTTCGGCGATCCGCATGCCGTTCCGTTTGCCTTCGCGCAAATCAAATCAAAAGCTCACCTCGGTGGAAAACCCCCTCGGACCAAGGCCGCGAAGACCGCGCCAATCGCGGCACTCGATCCGCATTTCCTCTTCTCTTTCTCGGGGATCAAAACCGCCGTGCTGCGATACTTCGAGTTGCACGGACTGCGCGCCGAGGCTGCAGCCCGCGTTCCCCGCATGCTTGCTGCCGGAAGTCCGCCGAAGACAAAAGACGAGGCTCTCGCCCTGTGCCCCCAACCGACGCTCGACCTGATTGCCAGTTTTCAGCACGCCGTGGTCGGCGATCTCATGAAGAAGACCTTCGCCGCAGCCGAATCGCTTAACGCGGAACGTATTCTGGTCACCGGCGGGGTGGCTGCGAATCGCGAACTGCGCGAGCGCTTTACCGCCGAAGCGAAACGCAACAGCATTCAGATCGCCTTCCCCACGTTGGCGCTCTCGACAGACAATGCGGCGATGATTGCCGCCGCTGCGTGGCCCCGGTTTATAGCGGGCGAGTTTGCCGGACCGGAACTTTCGGCCGATCCGTCGCTAGCGCTCGGCTGACAGCCGGACACCCACCAACGGTCTCTGGAAATAAACTAATTTTTTCAACGATTTACGGACGATGCTTCGCTGCAAAATTTGGCATCGAAAAGACAATTTCTCGCTTAGAGCGGGCACTGTGCAATCTGCCAGTATCGACAACCGCGTAGAAAATGTACGCTCAACTCCGATTCACAAAAGCCCAACGAGGAGATCATCCATGTCCCAATTTCGCGCCGCTACGATTTGCGCAGTACTGTTACTGTCCGGGGTCATTTCGCCCCGCGACTTCTAAATCCTTCAATCCTTTGCCTGAAGGCACCTCGTCCTGATACGAGAATCTTGTGAAATGCTTCTGCACATCCGTCGATAACAAGCGGGTTGTCGCCTTGGCCGGCCGGCTCAGGCCACGACTTTTCTGCGGCTTGACGGCGGCCGATATCAGTTCAATTTTATCCGCTGCAACCCACCGGCATTTCGCCCGGTCTTCCGTCATCGTTCAGCGGGACGACCCTGCAGAGCGAATGTTCCTCATCACGAGAGGCCAGGGTAGGCAATTCGTGATCACGAGCGGCGGCCGAAAGATCATCCTGCATTGGTTGACCGTAGGACAGTTTTTCGGCGGAGTAACGATTTTGGCCGCACCCTGCCAGTATCTTGTCAGCACAGAAGTGGATTCAGGTAGTTGCGTGTTGGCGTGGGATAGGAAGACCATTCGGCAGTTCGTATCTCGCTTTCCGATATTGCTGGAAAACGCGCTCTCCATCGCGGTAACAGAGCACATCGCGTGGGCAATCTCAGCAAGGATTTCCTTGATGTCAGACGACGCCAGGGGGCGCATCGCCAATCTGTTGCTCAGCCTGGCCTGCGGAATCGGCAAAGCTTGTCGAGATGGTGTCGAAATCAAAATTGGAAACGAAGACCTGGCAGCCGGCGCGAATGTAACGCCATTCACGGTCAGCCGCGTTCTAAGGGAGTGGCAGCGGGAAGGCATTTTGACCAAGGGACGAGGCAAGCTCTTTTTACAGAGACCGGAGCTCCTGATGGACTCCAGATAGAGATTTATTATGCCCCGGGACTTTGCCCCTGGGCCTTTCCTGTGAACAACTTGCGGGGAATCAGGCGACCGGTCGCCCCAAAGAGATCACTTGCTTGCTCCAGGGCAACGACCGCCATCCGCAAACATGTGAATATCTAAACATACATAGCCAATATATATATATGCCTCGGGGGGCGAGGGTCACTGGGCAGTCATCGGACTGCCCGGTTCCTGGATGGGGGTCCTCCGATTAGGGCAAATTCCGGCAACACCCGGAAATAGCCCGAAGCTCGAGTTGTGTCCTCTTTGTCCCGCCAGCCGCCAACAACCTTTCTGAAGACTCGCGAAATAGAAGCAATTCCCGTGCTTGCCGCAGCGTTCTGCAATCACGTCAGATTCACGCTCTTCTTGTTATTGGCAAGCAAAACCTTCCGTGGATCAGGCGGATGGTTCTCCAATAGATGGAGATCGAACTGTGCCGCAAACCACGCAACATTATCGATTGGATTCGTTAAGCGCGGGGAGCCTTGCGGCATCTGCTTCCCACACATCGAACACTTCGCTGAGACGGGAATACTGTTCTCGTCATATCTCATTTGCATCGTTGGTGTCGGCGGCATATCTAGAGTTTAGTCCGTGCGGAGCCCCATTCGGCAGTTTCCCGCCGTTTCAGACAGAATGCCTGCCGGACGGTAAGTAATACCCGCTGAGATGCCCGTCTGCTCGAATCGACGCTCGGTGACGTACCATCGAGCTATAGGAGTCAGTCAATGCAGCAGCTGCTGAACTTGGCCGGTTGGCCACCTCAAGGAGGCGCTGGGCCATTTGATACCCGCAAAGCAGCCTTTGCGAGTAACCCGGAATCAGTGACCTTGCGGAGAGTCGACAGGATCGTGGGCAGCCGTGTCGATTTGACCTGCATGTTTGGCAAGGAAGTCGTGACCTTCCGATTCTTCGCCTCAAGTAAGGGAATGGCCGAGCATGTTGCAGAGGTTCTCGGCCGCAATTCAGGTCAAACCTTGCGCGATCTGGGACTGCTCTACGTTGCCGAGGTGGAGGATTAGCGAGCCTCATGATTCGGGCGAACGCCCTGAGGTTCCGATGCAAGGCATTACGGTTTCCGGAACGTGAGGCAGTAGAGCTTCCCGCCGCAGATCTCGCGTGCAGTTATGTCTTTCATTTCTGGCGGAACTAAGGCAGTGGGGCATTGCACTTTCTCGCTTCCAGGCCCATAACTGTTTCGGACGATTGGCGTGCGCTGGTAGTTCTCGCGGATGGTCCGCTCTGTCTCATCCACAATCACGATCTTCGTGCCCGGTTTCGCCACCCAGATCATCTCCTTGATGGCGCGGACCTTGTCTGTAAAAAAGTTGATGCCACCCACGTGAAAGACGCAGTCGAAAGCTTCTACCTTGAAGGGCAGGCGCTCGGCCTCAGCCTGGAAGATGTGGGCATGCCGGTTCCACTTGACCAGGTTGCGCTGACACTTTCTCAGCATTCCCCACGAAATATCGACACCATAGAAGTCAATGTCGCGGGGCAGAAAGCGCAGATTCGCCCCCGTCCCTACCGAGGTCTCAAGCACCACGGCGTTTGGCCTCAACTCCAGTTCGCTGATGAAGTCGAGCCGGTAGTTGGGCTTGCGCGTAAACCAGTGATAGAGTCTCTCGGCCAGATCGTAGCCCGGAGCGATGCGATCATAGAGTGTCTGGTATTTCAGGTTTGAACCGGTCACTGTGCTGACGAATAATGGAATGCCTTCGCGAATAGGGTAAATTCGGCCGGTTGCCGTATTGCGCAGGTTATTGCCGGCCATCTCCAGCGCATAGCGTGTGTCCGGGTCGCAAAGTAAAGATAAGACGCGATCTTCCATTTGTTGGCTGATGCCCGACGTCGCCATTGAACCAAGCATACGATGAAGTCAAGGTCACACTTTCGACCACAAAGGTAACCTGAATCCCACCCGTAATCCCCACTGCTACAATCGGAAAGACCAAGTGGCCGCGATTTTGACCCGAAATATGAGTCCCCTGCCCGCCTCACAGATGCCTGTCCGCCTGTTCAATACTCTTTCAGGACAAGTCGATGAGCTCGCCCCCATGGATGGGAAAGAGCTTCGCATGTACGCCTGCGGCCCCACCGTCTATGACTACGGGCACATCGGCAACTTCAGGACTTTCCTCGTAATCGACGTCCTGCGCCGATTTCTGAAGCTGTCGGGAATGTCGATTCGCCACGTTATGAATATCACCGACGTGGACGACAAGATCATTCGCAACTCCGCGGCTGCGGGGGTTTCGATCGGCGAGTACACCCCGAAGTACGTGGATGCGTTTTTTGAAGACCTGGATTCCCTTGGCGTCGAGCGGCCCGAGATCATTGCCCGCGCGACCGAGAATATCGGTCGCATGGTCCAGCTGATTGAGAAACTGGCCGAAGCGGGCGCTGCCTACAAAACCGACGACGGATCGTGGTACTTCCGGCTGAGATCCTTTCCCGAATACGGCAAGCTGAGCAAGAAAGACCTGAGCGGGATGGAAGACGGTGCCCGCGTGGACGTCGACGAGTACGAGAAGGACTCGGCGCGCGACTTCGCGCTTTGGAAAGCTGCAAAGCCCGGCGAGACATCGTGGGACACCCCGATCGGACGCGGCCGGCCCGGATGGCACATCGAATGCTCGGCAATGTCGATGGAGTACCTGGGCGACAGCTTCGACTTGCACGCCGGCGGCGAAGACCTGATGTTTCCCCACCATGAGAATGAGATCGCGCAGAGCGAGAGCGTAACCCACAAGCCCCTGGCGCATCACTGGATGCACGTGCGGTTTTTGTTGGTGGACGGGCGCAAGATGTCGAAGAGCGAGGGAAACTTCTACACGCTCCGCGACTTGCTCTTGAAAGGCTACAAGGCTTCGGCGATCCGGCTGGCTCTGATCTCAGTCCCCTACCGGCATCAGCTCAATTTCACTTTCGATGGGCTCATTGATGCCACGGCCGCGATCGACCGGCTCCGCACCTTCAACAGCCGCCTGGTAAAGGGCGTCTTTCCAGCCGGAGAAAATCCCGAGATCCAGGCCGCAGCTACGTCTGCGCACGATACCTACATGGCCGCCCTTGCCAATGACCTGAATACCGCCGAGGCGCGCGCGCCGATCTTTGACCTCATCCGTCTTTCGAATACAGCAATGGATCAGGGCAAGTTTTACCAGGCCGATCGTGCGGCGGTGCAAGCAGTGCTCTCCAGTTTCGATGCGGTGTTTGCGGTGATCGAGGACCACGATACGGAGCCGACACGACTGGCCGTAGAGTGGGCCGAAAAGGAAGGCCGCCTCGCCGACGTTTCGCCGGAGTTGCTGGCGCAGCAGTCTCTCACCGATGACGCGATCAATGCGTTGCTTGCGGAGCGCGACCAGGCGAAAAAACGCCGCGACTTCGCCCGTGCCGATCAGATCAGGAAAGAGCTGACTGAAAAAGGAATCATCATCGAAGACTCGAAAGACGGCGTACGCTGGAAGCGGAAATGACACTGCCCAGGCACTTACGCCACGGAGGAGACCACGCTCCCATGGAAGCCAATGAAGTACAGGAACTGAAAGAACACGCCGAGCATGCAGCAGGCGACTCAGGGTTGCGGCCGGTTGCCTTTACCATGAGCCTGCTGGCCGTGCTGGTGGCGGTCACAACGGTGCTCGGACATCGCACTCACACTGAAGCTGTACTCATGCAAAACAAGGCGACCGACCAGTGGAATGAATACCAGGCCAAAAAGATTCGCTCCAATAACACCGCGCTGATTTCCGACTTGTTGAGCGTGGTCACGATTGCCGACAAGGACGCTGCAAACAAGATCGTCGAAATCGTATGCCGATCATCAAACCAAGTGGGCCGACGACCTCAAGACATCCATGGAGGAAGCAACCGCGCTGGAGGCCGAAGTACTAGCACGCTGAGAAGCGCGCCGATCGATACGATCTCTCTGAAGCATTGCTCGAGATCGGCCTCGTCATCACCTCGGTCACGCTCCTCACGCGAAACCGCAGGTACTGGTATCTCGGCATGGTGTTCTCAATTTTCGGTGTTGCTTCGGCCCTCTCGGTGCTGCTGCTGAAGTGATGAACGTCATGCAACGGCGCAGCAGCCATCGTGGTAGACTTGCCGCGAAATGACCGTCCGCCATTTTCTGCCATTCTTGCTTCTGATTGCCGCGCCGCTGCTGGGACAGGACCTTGCGCTTCCCGCTCCTTCTCCGGAATTTCTTGGATTCACGTATCGCGTCCCGGCTGGCTGGGATGCGATCGACGCGCAAGCAACGCTCCCTGAAGTGAAGAAGCGTCAGATGGAAACAGCGAAGACAGACGACGAGAAGAAAATGATCGCCTGCGTTCAGATTCCCATCAGCGCCCGCCGCGGAGCTCCGCCGTCGTTCCTGGCGGCAATGGCTCTGCCCTTCGATTGCTTTGGGCAGGTCATGACCGAGAAGGATTTGCCCGGCTTCGCCGAAGGAAGCTCCGAAGGCCCGAGAGCCATCTTCGACTTTGGCGATCCCGTGTACGGCTCTTACGCCTTGGGCAGCCACAGCATGTGGATCGAGCGCGCCAGGGGAAATCCCAAGGGCCATCCCGAAATGCCCTACACCCTCGAAATTGCATGCAGTCTGCTCAAGAAGTCAGCCGTCTGCTGGATGACCGTGGCGGGAGATGACCAGGCGCTCAAGGAATTCGAAGGAACCGCCGTCACGCTCAACGGAGACTTCTTCCCAGAGCTTGTTCCGGCAACCGCATTCGATAAAAAACCCAAAACTTAACAACCTGAATCGAATCGGCGCGGCAGCAGAAGTAGACGCTCGCAAAAGCCACCACAATGGAGAGTCTCGAAGCCGGCGTGCTTGCGGAATGTGCTGTTTCTGCGATCGGGTGGGCCATCTCGTGATTTCCATCGTGGCCAAAAGCCTCGATTCGTTTCCAGCAAATCGCAGGTATTGGTTCGAGCCGACCTTGGCGCCCCGCTGAAACTGATGGAAAGTCGTTGTCTATGCGTGCTATGCTGCGACCAGTGGGGGCTCCAATGCACAGGCACCTTTCAGCCGCTCTGCAGCCGATGCCAGCGACCAAACGCTGGTCGCGGGAGCGCGCGCGGTGCATCTGCCCTCGACGCCATCTGCGCGTTTTGCCCATCCGCACACGACCTAGTCTCTTCGGCGGCGATTAGTTCAGGACCGCCGAAGGCCCTCGCCTGCTCTCGTGGACTCGACCAGTCTGCGAAACGGAAATGCCCCCTCAAGGGGCTGCGGCATTGCCACATCCCAAGCCGCACAAACGAATCTGACGAGGAGACTAGAGATGAATAAACAAGAGTTGCACGCCAAGTTTGGACCGAAGCTTGTTGGTCCCCTCCCGGGCCCAAAGGCCAGGGCCGCTGTCGAAGCCGACGACCGCCTGATCTCCCCCAGCTACACGCGTTCCTATCCACTCGTGGCGAAGCGCGGTCGCGGCTTGCGCATTGAAGATGTGGACGGTAATGAATTCCTCGACTTCGCAGCCGGAATCGCCGTGACTTCTACCGGCCACTGTCATCCCGAAGTTGTTGCCGCGATTCAGAAGCAGGCCGCCGAGTTGATTCACATTTCCGGCACCGACTTCTATAACGAGCCGCTCACGGATCTCGCTGAAAAGCTTTCGGCGATTGCGCCAATGCCGGGGCCGCATCGGTTCTTCTATGGCAACTCCGGCGCCGAGGCCGTTGAATGCGCGCTGAAACTGGCTCGTTATCACACAGGTCGGCAGCACATCATTGCGTTCCTTGGCGCGTTTCACGGCCGCACCATGGGAGCCCTGTCGCTGACCGCGTCGAAGCCGCAGCAGAAGCGGCGATTCGCCCCGCTCGTTCCAGGCGTGACGCACGTTCGCTATCCATACGCGTATCGTGGATGCACGGGCGGCCCTCAGGAAGAAGAAGAATTCAGCCTCGGCTGCGCACGCTACATCGAGGAGAAGATCTTCAAGACAATCGTCCCGCCTGAAGAAGTCGCGGCAATCTTCGTCGAGCCGATCCAGGGTGAAGGCGGATACGTCGTTGCGCCCGATAACTTTCTCCGCGAACTCCGCGGAATCTGCGACCGCCATGGCATTCTGCTCGTTGCCGATGAAGTGCAATCCGGCGCAGGTCGCACCGGCAAGTGGTGGGCGATCGAGCACTCCGGCGTCCAGCCCGATATCGTCTGCATGGCCAAGGGCATCGCCAGCGGCATGCCGCTCGGCGTTTGCATGAGCCGCGCCGAAATTATGGACTGGGTTCCCGGTTCGCACGCGTCCACCTTCGGCGGCAACCCGGTTTCGATTGCGGCTGCGCTGGCGACAATCGACATTCTCGAACGCGAAGCAATCGACAACGCCGCGAAAATCGGCGCCAAAATCCTCGATCGCCTGCACGGATGGAAGAAGACCCATGCCCTTGTCGGCGACGTGCGCGGACGCGGACTGATGATCGGCATCGAACTGGTGAAGGACAAGACCACGCGCGAGCCTGTGGCTGCACTGCGGAATCGCGTGGAGACTCTCTGCTTTGAAAAGGGCCTGATGATCCTCGGCTGCGGCGAGACCTCGATCCGCCTCTGCCCACCACTCGTAGTGAGCGAAGAAGAGGCCACCGTCGCTCTCGACATCCTTGAGGATTGCCTGACGCAGGTTGAGAAAGAGTCTGGTGCAACGCGTGAATTGGTGGGCGTCAACGGATAACAGGGTTCCGGCTGCCGGGTGCCCCATGTCCCGCTTCTGGGACATGGGATACCACCAATCCTCGCGATAAGATATGCTCGGCCTCACGCCGGCTGGCGCGCTGCGTAACCAATAGGCAACTTCTCGATCGCCCACCAACCTTTCCCATCGTGGTTGAACGCACCTGCTGAATCGGAACGCCCCTACTGAGTTTGCACTTGGGAGGGAGCAGCAGCCTTCAGGCTGCTGAAATCATGCGCCGAAAGCTATTCGGCCTTTCAGGCCCGGACCCCCTGGGACCTCGAACCTTTTAATGTTCTTGGGTGCCCCAACGCCGGGTGCCCCATGTCCCGCTTCTGGGACATGGGATACCACCAGTTTGCACTTGGGAGGGAGCAGCAGCCTTCAGGCTGCTGAAATCATGCGCCGAAAGCTATTGGGCCTTTCAGGCCCGGACCCCCTGGGACCTCAAACCTTTTTATGTTCTTGGGTGCCCCAACGCCGGGTGCCCCATGTCCCGCTTCTGGGACATGGGATACCACCAATCCTCGCGATAAGAAATACTCTTGCCTGACCCGGCACTCAATCCTAGGCCAGTTGCACCATCGCCCCATTCCGCCGAGAATAGGTAGGCAATGAATCTTCAAAACATGCAAGCCAGCTGGCTGGAGCGTTCGCTTGCCGGGCTAAATCGGCTCGCGATCAAACGCGGACGGAATGCCATGCCGGCCCACCTCACTGTCGGCATCGAGGGCGAAGACGCGGCGCTGTTCTATCTGCAACGCAAAGGCTACACCGTTGTCGCCCGCCGCTGGTCATCTGGAGACGTGCCCGGGGATGTGGACCTCATCGCGTGGGACGGACCGATGCTCTGCTTTATCGAAG
The DNA here is from genome assembly GCA_963769345.1 of uncultured Acidobacteriaceae bacterium. Classification (GTDB taxonomy): domain Bacteria; phylum Acidobacteriota; class Terriglobia; order Terriglobales; family Acidobacteriaceae; genus Telmatobacter. The sequence continues at coordinate 963,400 of CAVYLL010000008.1, read as the reverse complement.
TGAAGACCCGCACTGCCCGCGATTTGACTCCGGCCGAAACGGCGGTCGATGAACACAAGCGCAACGTGCTTCGTCGCCTCGCGCGAAGATATGTACGCCAGCTCCCGCAGCAGGCCGCGCCGCCGGTTCGCTTTGACGTAGTCAGCGTTTATCTCCTCCCGGGACGGGAAAAAGAATTCCAGCACTTTGAAGGCTCATTCAGCTGGACGATAGATAACTCACATTTCTAATTGGTGCTTTGCCCCAAACGTCAGGCTGTCAAGCTTCTTGTTCGAAGCCGCCCATCCAACCCCTTCATTCCATTCAGAATTTTCCTGTTCCAACTTTGCAGGCAATTTCCGGCTTGCGGCGCACAATGGAATTCAGATCGCATTTCCACTGCGCTTCAGTGGGCAAAGCCACCAGCCCATAACCCCTTTATTGAGAGGATTTTACAAATAAGTCCAATGATAAGAGGATTTTACGGAAACCTAAACCATAAGCCCTTGCGGGACAGTATTTTACGTCCAGAGTTCGCATAAAAAATCCGCAGGGCCCCATGCCGGGATGACGGAATTCTTCAGGGCGGCCGGAATCAGCCCTTCGCCTCTTCAAACTCTTCGTGCCACGCCATCTGGATCGCCTCCAGCCGCGACTCGTTCGACTTCGCCGGATCATCCGCGAAGCCTTCGAGTTCGGTCACGTATTTATGGAGATCGGTGAAGCGCACCGTCAGAGGATCGACGTCGGGAAACTTCTCCTGCAATTGAATGCCGATCTCTTCGGAGTCGGTCCACTGAATCTCGCGCGGCATCGTCAGCTCCTTTAAATTGATAGAACGGATATAGTCTCATCCCACAGTGAAAGGATCGGGCGCCCAGGTTCGGGCCGTTACTTGCCTTCCGCCATGGCCAGCGGTTTGCCTTCTGACGTGTAGTTGCGGTTCCACTTCGGAATCTCGACAACGTAGTTGCCGGGCTTGGTGATGACCGCCTGGCAGCCAAGGCGCGAGTTCAATTGCTGATCGGCCGCCATATCCATTCGGTCGAGTTCGTCATCGTCGGCCGGGCTGATGCCTTCCTGGTCCTTGATCCACAAGTGGCAGGTGGTGCAGGCGCAGACGCCACCGCAGGCATGATCGAGAAAGATGCCGAAGTTCTCCGCCACGTCGAGAAACGACATCGGCTTGCCGTGATGGTCGTAGGGCATGGTGCCGAATTCAAATTCGACCGTCTTGCCTTCGGGCATAAAGGTCACGCGGACCAGCTTGTCCGGCGGAATATTCGATGCTTAATCTCACTCATCGCAATGCCTCCTTGCTTCTCTCTAACGCCGCAAACAAGCGCGAAGCGCTGCTCACAAACGCGGAGCGTTACTAACTCCGCCGCTACTTGAACTCGGCGCGCGCCATGGGGTGCGGCGCGGTAACTGCTTCACCCATTCTTCGTCGGCGGCATCCATCGTCTTGCCGCGGATCGCGGTCGTTACCGCGGCATCCATCATCAACTCTGCGAAGCGGCGCGTAGCCAGGTCAAGTGCTGTCGTCGCTTCTCGAATTGAAGGCAGGTCATCGCCCTGCTTCACGCTTGCCAGCTTGTTCTGCGCAGCCATGATCGAGGCCTGCTCTTCGCCGCGCAATTGCTGCCATGCTGGATTTTCGGGCGCGCGCTCAACCGCCGCGAGAATTGTATCCGCCTCGTTGCGCGCTTCGATCAGCAGGCGCTTGGCGAAATCCTCTTCCGCATGATCAAACGAGTCGAGAATCATGCCTTCGACCTGCTCATCCGTCAATCCATACGTCGGCTTCACTTCAATCTGCGCCGCCTGCCCGCTGCGCTGCTCGCGCGCAGAGACCTGCAGAATGCCGTCGGCATCGATCAGGAACTTGACCTCGATACGCGGCAACCCAGCGCTCATCGGCGGAATGCCCTTCAGATCAAACCGCGCCAGCGACCGGCAATCCGCCGCAAGTTCACGCTCGCCCTGCACCACGTGAATCGCAACGTTGGTCTGCCCATCCACGCCGGTGGTGAAATGCTCAGTCGCCGATGCGGGAATGGTGGAGTTGCGCTGAATGATCCTTGCGACCGTTCCGCCTAAAGCCTCGATGCCGAGTGACAGCGGCGTGACATCCAGCAACAGCATCTCTTCAGTTGTCTTCGATGCCCCGGCGAGAATGTCAGCCTGCACTGCCGCGCCGAGCGCAACCACTTCATCGGGATTCAACTCAATATGCGGCTTTTTGCCGCGTGCCGCGAGATGGAACAGATCGTCGACCAGCTTGCGAACCGCGGGAATGCGCGTCGATCCGCCGACCATCACAACTTCATCGATCTGCTCAGGCGTGATGCCTGCATCAGTCAGCGCCTGCTTGCACGGACCGACGGTGCGACTGAGTACCGGCTCGATCAACTGCTCGAAAACATCGCGCGGAATTTCGCGCTGATAGCGATCGCCATTGGGCAGTTCGATGTCGAAGCGGGCCACGTTGTCCGCAGACAGCCCAATCTTGGCATCGATGGCAGCTTTGCGCAAAGCCTGCACCGCGCTCGGGTGTTTGCGCAGATCAACTCCATGCTCCGCATGAATCTCGTCGAGCGCAATCGCGAGCAGCAGGTTGTCAATGTCGTCGCCGCCCAGGTGCGTGTCGCCGTTGGTGGACTGCACCTCGAAGATCCCGTCGTTGAGCTTGAGGATGGAGATGTCGAAGGTTCCGCCGCCAAGATCATAAACGGCAATAGTCCCGACGTTGGCGCGGTCGAGCCCGTAGGCAAGCGCTGCGGCTGTGGGCTCATTGACGAGGCGCAGCACTTCGAGACCGGCCATGCGCCCCGCATCCTTGGTCGCCTGGCGCTGCGCGTCATTGAAGTATGCAGGAACGGTGATGACCGCCTGCGTAACGGGCGTGCCGAAGAACCGCTCGGCGTTACGCTTGAGCTGACGCAGGATGTACGCAGAAATCTCCGGCGGCGTGAAGCGCAGTTCGCCGAGTTGCACGCGCGGCACTTCACCAGCCTCGACATCGTCCGCGAGCCGGAACGGAAACAACTTCAGTTCGCTTTGCACTTCTTCGAGCCCGCGGCCCATGAGGCGCTTTACGGAATAGATCACGCGCTCGGGCGTCTCGATGAGCACGCGGCGCGCGCTGTTGCCCACGGTCACCGTGGGCCTGCCTGCCGTCCGCCGGCATAGGGTCGAGCGCCACGACAGACGGCACGAGATTCGAGCCGTCGACGCCGGGAATGACCACCGGCTTGTCACCTTCCATATATGCGACCAGGGAATTCGTTGTTCCCAGGTCAATTCCAACTACGCGTCCTTCTGCCATGATTCCTTTTCGGCTCCCAAAGTTTCCGTCACATCGCGGACAAGGTTACTGATGTAGCGCCGGCGATCGAGCAGTGCCACCATCTTCTTCTGCGATTCCTGTCGGGCGCTTTCATCACCCGCATCCCACACCTGCCATTGCGCGCGAAGGTCGCGGTCGACCTCATCGAGCAGGCCATCAAACTTTTTCTTTGCCTGTTCGAGACTGGACTGCAACTCGGGATCGGTGTCACCCATCTTGCGGGCCATGCGCATCTCTTCAAGTTGCATGTTCAGATCGAACGCCTCTTCGAGCAGATCAGCCGGCACACGCGACACATCCTTTTGGTCCTTGCGATCCTTGCCGGCGTGCTCTTCGCCGATCTCGGCACCGTGCAACTTCAGCAGGTATTCGGTCCGGCGAATCGGATCTTTCAGGGTGCGATAGGCGTCGTTGAGCAGCGCGGTATCGGCCAGGCTCCACTGCTTCTCGTTCTCCTGCGCGCGCGCAAAGCGATCGGGATGCAGCTTGCGGCTCAGCTTGTGAAATTGGTGCTCGAGCATGCCAAGATCGAGATCGAGCTGCGGCACCAGTCCAAAAACAGAAAAATAATCGCCTCCCGGAGGAGGCTGAATCTTGCTGCAATGCGGACAGAAAAGCGTGACATCGTTGTGCGCAACGGCGCACGACCAGCACGCGACCGGTACTGCAGAATCGAGAACTTTCAACATGAGACTCCAGGGCGGAGGACTACAGCGAAATCAGAGTCGAGATATCTCGAATCCGCGGAACTCAAGTCACGGACCCTCAGGACGGCGACCCTATACAAAAACTCAACATGCTCAGGGACTCTGGTTTCGCTCTATGAGAAGGACGAACCGCAGCCGCAGGAGCGCGAGGAGTTCGGATTGATGAAATTGAAGCCCTGCCGCATCAGTGTCTCTTCATAGTCCAGCGTCATGCCGTGCAAATAGACGAACGACTTGGGATCGACAAACACGCGCACCCCATCGAACTCGTAGATGCGGTCCCGTTCGCGGGGGCGCGAATCGAACTTGATCGAATACGAAAGCCCGGAGCAGCCGCCGCCCATTACGCCAAGACGCAATCCGCCTTCGGTCGGCGAAACGCCTTCTTTTTCCATCGCCACGCGAATGCGCTTCACGGCGCGATCAGTGACCTGTAGGCCCTGCGAAGCAGCCGCCTTGTTCTCTGGCTGCGCCGGCGGAGCGCTCGCTCCCTGCGCCGGCTTCGATTCGATTGACACAAAGTTCGACATTGTTTCCTTCTTACCGTTGAAACCGCGCTTACTTCGCTTCGGCAGCGACGGCTACGCTCTCTGCAACGCCGTTCTTCTTCTTCCAGTCGCCGATGGCTGCGCGGATGGCGTCTTCAGCCAGGACCGAGCAGTGAATCTTGACCGGAGGAAGCGAAAGCTCCTTCACGATGTCGGTGTTCTTGATCGTCAAGAGCTTCCTCAACCTTGCGGCCCTTGATCCACTCGGTCGCCAGTGAAGAGCTGGCAATTGCCGAGCCGCAGCCAAAGGTCTTGAACTTGGCTTCTTCAATAACCTGCGTCTCGGGATTGACGCGGATCTGCAAACGCATGACGTCGCCGCACTCCGGAGCGCCGACGAGACCTGTGCCTACATCTCCGGAGCTCTTGTCGAGCGTGCCCACGTTGCGCGGGTTGTTGTAGTGATCTACGACCTTATCGCTATATGCCATGTTCGAACTCCTCCCGCGGGGAAGCCGCGTCTTTCTGTTAGATTCGGCGGACCTGCCCGCCGATGCTTCTTTAGGTCCCTGCTTCAATGCCCAGCGGTGAATTTCGACCCAGCCTAAGTGTCGAAGGCGGTTGGTCCCACCGCAGGTGGTTAATGCGCCTGCCATTCGATCTTGGTCAGGTCAATTCCCTCTTTCACCATCTCGTAAAGCGGTGAAAGCTCACGTAGCTTCTTCACAATGTCGATGACCTTCGCGGCAACATAATCCACTTCAGCCTGCGTATTGAAGCGCCCAAGTCCGAAGCGAATGGAGCTGTGCGCAACATCGTCGCCCAAGCCCAGCGCCTTCAGCACATAGGAAGGCTCCAGTGTCGCCGAGGTGCAGGCCGAGCCGCTGGAGACGGCAACATCATTGATGCCCATCAAGCAGCGACTCGCCTTCAACATAAACAAAGCTCACGTTCAGATTGCCGGGCAGACGGTGCTCCATCGACCCGTTCACGTGGATGTAGTCCAGCTCGGACTGAAGCTTGTCGTTCAAGCGATCGCGAAGGCCACGCAGATACGCGGCTTCGTTCTCCATCTCTGCGTTTGCAATCTCGCATGCCTTGCCGAGTCCCACGATGCCGGGAACATTCAGCGTGCCCGAACGCATGCCGCGCTCGTGACCGCCACCATCAATCTGCGCGGCGATCTGCACGCGCGGATTGCGACGGCGAACGTAAAGTGCGCCCACGCCCTTCGGGCCGTAAATCTTGTGCCCCGAGAGCGACAGCACGTCGATGTTGTCGGCGATCACGTTCACCGGAACCTTGCCCACGGCCTGCACCGCATCGGTGTGGAAGAGCACGTTCTTCTCGTGACAGATCTTGCCGATCTCGCGAATAGGCTGGAGCACGCCGATTTCGTTGTTGGCAGCCATGATCGAGACCAGAATCGTCTTGTCGTCGATGGCGCGTTTCAGGTCTTCGATATCAATGAGACCGTCGGCCTTCACCGGCAGATAAGTAACGCGATAGCCGTACTTCTCAAGGCGCTTGCAGGTATCGAGCACAGCCTTGTGCTCGGTGACCTGCGTGATGATGTGGTTGCCGCGCTCGCGATACATCTCCGCGATGCCCTTGATGGCGAGGTTGTTGCGACTCGGTCGCGCCGGAGGTAAAGATGATCTCCTTCGCCGTCGCGCCGATCAGCTTGGCGATCTGCTCGCGCGCCGTCTCTACTGCCTGCTCCGCTTCCCAGCCAAAGGAGTGATTGCGGCTCGCGGCGTTGCCGAACTTCGCGGTGAAGTAGGGCATCATCGCTTCCAGCACGCGGGGATCGAGCGGGCTGGTGGCATGGTTGTCCATGTAGATAGGCAGCGTGACGCCTGCCGGCACTTCAATGTGACTTGTAACTGTACTCATCCGACCTCTCCATCGTTGTTGCGGCTCCGCTCAGCGCGGAGAGTTAGCTAAATCGTCAGCGAAACCAATTTCGGTTCAAGCACATGGCCAGGCGGGTGTTCATGCTCGGCCAGATCCTGAATACTGATGCTCTTCAGAACGCCGGCAATCGTTTCGTTCACACGCGCCAGCGGTTCTTTGATCGTGCAACTCGGCGTCAGGTCGCATCCCTTGGCGCCTTTCGTGCACGAGGTAATGAAAAACGGCCCATCGATCGCCAGAATCACCTCGTAAGCCGAGATCGATGAGGCCGCTTCGAAAGTGCATATCCACCATTCATGCCGGCGTGCGACTTCAGCAGTCCTGACTTGGTGAGTTGCTGCAGAATCTTGGCCAGCAACTGGGCCGGAATGCCGTAGGCATCGGCGATGTCCTTGGCGCTCAAGGCAGCCGTCGTCCGGACGCTCGGCGAGGTACTTGAGCGCCATCAACCCGTAATCGGCCTTTTTGGTGAGCTTCAGCATAATATGCGACTTCTTCAGTCCGTATTTAGTATACGACCGATAATGTCGGCTTTTCAATCATTCAGCGGGCGGAAACCGCCTTCTGGGACCGCGCGGCAGAGACTTGGCAGAAAGATTTCACCAAATTGCCGTTTTAAAACGCGGAAAAGGCCGCTACAATCTGCGGCAAGAGCATCAAAACGAGCCAAATCAAAACGATGGTTACCGCCTGCAAACACCCAAGGGTTCGAATTGTTTCCCGGCACGAAGACACCGAATATGTTGAATGCCTGGAATGTGGCGACGTCTTCGATTCCGAAGAATTCCACGACATGGCCATTGAGGAATCTGCCGAAAAGGAAGAGGAGAAAGCGGACGAGTAAGGCAGGTTCGGGCCGCGATTCCAGCCTATCTTCATCCTGTCTAAATACCATATTCGAATGGCGTTAATCTAAGCAGTCGCTGGCGCTCAGGGTCATTTCGGGGCCGCGCCAGTGTTTTGTGTGCTGCTGCGGTGCCACGCAATCATCCAGGCATAGTGAAGGCCGGAAGCCACTGTAAGCACTACAGTTGCGTCGAGCGCCACCAGCCGGAGCATCACAACCCACTTCGCCGTCGTTAGTTGGTGTAGAAGAACAACCGCCACGGCCGTGACCTGAGCCACAGTATTCGCCTTACCGAAGATACTCGGGCCAAACTCCCGGCGCCCCGCCACGGCATAGAGGACTGCCGCCACGAGCAGAATGCCCACATCACGCCCGAAGACCAATATCGTCACCGTGGTCGGCATTAGGCCCTTGTACATCAGAACCAGGAACAAGGTGCTCAGCAGGAGCTTGTCGGCAATGGGATCGAGGTATTCTCCAAGAATCGTCCTTTGTTTGAGAACGCGCGCCAATACGCCATCGAGTGCGTCTGTTAATCCTGCGGCGACGAACAGGATAAAGCTGAGACCAAACCGGTTTTCGAGAATAGCTGCCACAAGGAAAGGCGCGAGACAGATGCGCAGGACGGTAAGCAGGTTTGGTGCGCTGCGCAGTGGGTTTCGTCGCGGGGTGGGAGCCTCTGTCATCGATTGGCGGCTTCTGGACCAGTCGCGGCCTTGGCTTGATAGGCCGCCTGAGCAAGATAAGCCCCGACGTGCCTTGCAGTTGCGGGCGCCAACGTGTCAGTCATAGATGGTACAGCATCGATGAGTCGATGCAACAGCCCTGCTTTTCCCGTTGGTCTGATGCTGTTAGACTAGTGTCTGTCGCATTGCAGGCGCGTAGCTCAGTTGGTTAGAGCGCTTCCTTGACACGGAAGAGGTCGCTGGTTCGAATCCAGTCGTGCCTACCAAGTTTAGATTCAGTGACATCCAGCACAGTCGCGATCTACCCGTGAACCCATAACTCCAGCCATCAATGAGTACAAGCCATCAATGAGTACATCCCAGGTAAGTGGGCTGGGTATCCTCCGCGGTTGTCCCCAGCGGCTGGGTGAGAACGATCTGTTGTTTACCCGTTCGTGTGTCGATTCCCTGTGCACGGGTCGAGGTGGGGTAGAAAAGATCGGGCGCATGCAATTCCGCGACGATGATCTGGCGCTGTTCAAGAGAGACGATTTGCCCTGGAGCATCTGACCGTCCACGGCGCTCCTGCGTCGTGCTGCATTGCTCGCGGCGAGTGAGCAATCTCGCAGAGATATGCCGGAATTAGGGATACACGACGGTCAGCCCGACTGCGAGAATCACGAGTGCGGCAACTACGTAACTGTTCTGCGCCTGCATTTGCTCAAGCGTTTCAGAAATAACGAAGGCCGTCCCGCTCAGCCCAATACCCGGCTCTTCGCGAGAGGATGCGATAAATCCGATACCGCCGTCCTAGGTCCTCATCGACACTTTAATCTCGCCGGCGCGACAAGGGAACCACTGCTAGGTGGCGAGTTTCAACGCGAGGACGGTAATGTCGTCCTCTTGCCCATAGGCTTGGGCCGCTCGCGCGATTTCATCTGCAGAGAGCCTGGTCAAATCTGAGAGGCGGTCGAAGCCAAAAAGTTCGTTGGATTGCGAACGGGCCTCAGGAACGCCGTCGGAAAGCAACACGATCCTGTCCTGCGGTCGGAGCGCTCCCGTTTCCGACTGATATATCTGATCGGGCACGATTCCGAGCGGCAGGGCCGAATGGGAATTCATCTCCGCACCTGACAAATAAGGCGCAATATGACCGGCATTGGCGAAGATGAAGTCACCCGTGGAACTAATCCGCATGCTGCAGGCAGTCGTAAAGCCAAGTTGTCCCTGGGCTACGAGGGCATTATTAAGGTTGAACAGGATCTCGGTGGGATCATCGGACGTCTCACGGCGCAAAACGCCCAGTATCATTGAGACTCGCATGGCGGCTGTTAGTCCCTTGCCCGATACATCTCCGATGATTGCGAGAAGCGAGCCATCGGGTCCTGGCTGAACGAAAAAGAAATCACCGCCTACTTCACTTGCCGGCAAATACACTGAATCCACCTGGAAGCCAGGGGTTGGACGTGATGCGCTTTGGAGCAGCATCTGCTGGACCGAGCTCGCGGCCTGCAACTCAGCCGTATACGCGGCGCGGGCTGCAGCCGATTCAACCATTTCGGCGCAAAGGGTTGCGTTTCTGATCGCGGTTCCTGTCTGGAGAGCGATCGTATTCAGGAGCTTCAGATTTGCGGCGCTATAGGGAGCGCAGTTACCAGCGTTGGCAAGCACAATCACGCCTTCAACGCTCTGGCCGGTGCGAAGCGGAGCAAGGATCAGTGAGGTCAACCCATGCTCCATCCCGAGCGCCCGAGGGTCTTCTGCGCAATCATTCACAATTTCCGCGGTGATTCTATCGAGAACTGAAGCGACAAACAGAGAATCGGGCTTGAGCATTGCTTCGCTATTTTGCGAGGAATCGCCGGAGCCGCTGAACGTGGCGGCCATTTTCAGTCGCGCTTCCGTGCCATCCGTAACAAACACGGCCCCGTGGGATGCGGGTATGAGTCGCTTGGCTTGGGAAAGCGCAGTCTCACTGATCGCAGAAACGTTCAGGAGTGCTGCGAGTTCTTCAGACAAGTGCTCAATGAGATGTATCTCGCGATAGAGCGTCAGGGTTTCAGAAGCCAGGGCGCGCTGTTCTGACTCGCGGTCGGCCAGGTGTGAGAGCAGCTTTGCAAAGGCCGGCGATTGCGGATCAACACCAATCACGCTGCCAATTTCCGATTCACCGGCAACGATTGGATAGTGAGGAGCAGCTCCGTTAGCTTCGCTTGGAAGTTCGCCCAGCAGCACCCTTCCGGATGGGTCGACGATGCACACTTCAGCAGCCAACGAACCACAGAGAGTCCTGATAACCTGCATGCCGGCGGATTTTTGGCCGATGAGGGATCGCAAGCTTATGCCGGGCATGTGTGGGGTTTCCTAATTTTGCAGTCCGAGAACGGAGCGTGCTTTGGCGACGAGTGCGTCGGGATCAAATGGCTTAGTCATGTAGATGTCCGCGCCGACCTCATTGCCGCGCTGGCGATCGAACTCCTGTCCCTTTGCGGTGAGCAGTACGATATAAATGTGTTCCATGCCGAGTTCTCGCTTGACCGCGTGACAGACATCGAAACCATTCTTCTTTGGCATCATCACATCGAGAAAAACCATCTTCGGCTCCTCGCTGCGAATTGTCTCCAGCGCTTCTTCGCCGTTTGTGGCAGTCAAAAGTTCCACACCTTCGTCTTCCAGTTCCTCAAGCGCTTGCTGGATCAGGGTGCGCAGATGCGGCTCGTCATCGACAATAAGAATTTTCATAGGATTCATTGATAGATAAGAAAGAGGACGTTCTCCATTCCCTTCTCGAAACGCAGCGCACGCACTGCGTCGTCGTTGGACAAAAGCGAACTCAAGATGATGACGTCTGGCTTCGAGTGCATTGCTCTGGAGACAAGTTCAGAACCGTTGGAATCGACCACCTGGTATCCGCGTGTCTCAAGAACATCGGCAAGCGTGCGAACCGTTGAAGCATCCTCATCGACAATCATTACCTTCTTCTTCGACTTGCCCTGGTCGAGCAATGCGTCGACCTCGTGGAAGAGCGATGCAGTATCGATGGGCTTGGTGAGATATCGGTCAACACCGAGCCTGAAGCCGCGTTCCTTATCTTCGAGGATCGACAGAATGATAATGGGAATATCCATCGTCACAGGATCATTTTTGAGCACTGCGGCAACGTCGAAGCCATTCATCTCGGGCATCATTACGTCGAGAATGACGAGGCCCGGAGTTTCTTCCCGAATGAGCGAAAGAGCCTTGCGACCGTCTTCCGCGAGGCGCACGCGGTAGCCAGCCTCGCTGAGCTCCTGGTTCAGAAGAGACCGAATATTCTGGTCATCGTCGACTACGAGGACGGATTTGTCACGCGGCTGATGCGTATCTACCTTCTCACGCAGTTGCTTTACGAGCGACTCGATATCGACGGTACGGCGTCTGGGCTGGAGATCGAGCTTCTCAGGATTCTCGGCGATGGGAAGTGTGAATGAGAATGTGCTGCCCTGACCCGGCATGCTTTCAACCCAAATCTGCCCGCCGTGGTACTCAACGATCTCTTTGCAGATCGGCAGTCCGAGGCCCGTGCCTTTCGGCTTGTCGGTGAGAGTGTCTCCCACCTGCTTGAACTTTTCGAATACCTTTGGTTGATCTGCGGGCGCAATGCCGATGCCGGAGTCGATTACACTGACAACCAATTCGCCGTTGTCGCGATGAGCAGTGCATTTGATCGTGCCCTGATCGGTGAACTTCACAGCGTTGGAGATCAGGTTGATGACTACTTGGATGAGTCGATCCTGGTCGCCGGTCACAACCGGCAGGTCGAGTTCAATATCACGCTCGAGGTTCAGCTTCTTTGCTTCGAACAAAGACGCCGTGGCCGCAACTGCCCGGTCGACGACATCCTTGATCGACACGGCTGCCATATTCCACGTAAATTTGCCGGCCTCAATCTTCGCGAGGTCGAGGACGTCATCGATCAGTTTAGTGAGCCGTTCGCCTTCGCTGACCACGACTCCGAGGTTCTCGATAACCTGCTGTTTGGCTTGCTCCACCTTGCGATCTTCGCCGGGTATTAGCGGGAAGAGTCGTTCCTGGAGGCGGCGCCGAATGATTTTTGCGAAGCCGAGGACCGAGGTCAGCGGCGTCCGCAGCTCATGACTCACGGTCGACAGGAAAGAACTTTTCGCCGCATCAGCTTCTTCTGCCGCAGCTCTGGCCAGGCGCGCTTCTTCGAAGAGCTTTGCGTTGTGGAGGGCCACGCCGACCGCGGAGGCAATCGTTGACAACAGGCGCTGATCGGCTTCAGTAAAGCGGCCTTCCTCGTCGGTCGACTGAACGCTTATGACGCCGGCAACTTCGCCTCCGGATGGGATCGGCACTCCCAGATACGATGCAGACTGCCGCCCGATTTGCTCAATTCCCATGCGCGCCCGATTGCGATCCATGTCCTGATTTATCAGAAGCGGTTGGCCCGATCGAATGATCTGCGAGGTAAGTCCGGCACCGAACGGCCGTGGCTGCGCATCTTCGCCGTAGGTATAAGGAAACCGCAGGATCATGCTGGTGCGATCCAGCAGCGCCACGTATGCAATTGACGCATGGAACAGGTCGCGTATCTGATCTCCGACGAGCTGGATCAGCGGCTCCTTGTCAAGCTGCGTCGCGAGGGCCTGCGTGATGTTGTTAATAGTGATCAACTCTGCGGCGCGCTCGCTGACTTCGCGTTCCCGTTCGTTGATTAGCAGATAGGCGTTCGCGTTATCGAGTGCGATGGTTGTGTACGAAGCGAGATTTTCGAGCAGGCTTAGATGCTGTTCTGTATATGCGTTCTTCTTGAAACTCTGGATGCTGAGTACGCCGAGCACGCGTTCCTGCGCAATCAGCGGGAGATAGATCATGGACACCGGAGGCTGGGCGATGCTGCCGTCCTCGAGCTTTCTGTTCGCGTGCTCGTACGTTGGGATGTACTTCGCGCATTCGGCGGCCACGTCGTTGATCAGAATCGGTTGGCGGTGATCGATGCACCATACGGCGAACTGGTTCTTATCGTCGGTGCTCCGCGTGTACGGTGCGTAGCGTTTTCCGTTTTCGATGGCGAGGCTGTACTCGATGACGTGCTGCTCGGGCCGATAGAGGCCTACTCCAAAAATGCTTGCGTCAACAATCTGATTCACACGCTCATACAGCTTAAAGAGGATCGTGTTGAGATCCAGCGAGGCGGTAATTTCCCGGCCGATTTCGCTCAGTAGTTCAATGCTGTCTTTCTGCGCCGCAATTTCCGCCGCCTGGGCTCGAATCTCCTGGGTGCGCTCGTTGACAGTGGCTTCAAGTGCTCTTGCCTGTTCTTCGAGGATCTTCGTCTTCAGGCGTGCCTTCTCTCGCTCGTGGATGCTGACCCACCGCCAGGCAACGTAGGTTACAAACAGGAAAAGCAGGACGTAGGCGAGGTAGGCGAGAGTTGTCCTGTACCACGGCGGTAGGATGGCGAACGCGTAGATCGCTTCCTCCCCGCTGCGTCCATCGTCCGCACGGGAGCGAACGTGGAAGCGATACGTACCGGGACCCAGCCCACTGTAATTTGCTTCCTTCTGTTTTCCCCACGCCGACCAATCGCGGTCCGCGCCTTCAAGCCAGTATTGATATTCGGTGTCAACGGGATTGGCGTAGTTGAGTGCTGCAAACTGGAAACGAAGAGCGCTGCTGCCTGGCGGCAAATGAAGTTCAGATGCGCCCTGAATGCCTGAGCCGCCAAAAACAATCTTCGAGCCGGCATTGACCCGCCGCACGAGCGTCGGAAAAGGTGGCGCCGCGGCGTGGCTTTTTACTGGAGCGAGGCGGAGGACCTGTTCCCCGGTTATCCATACCACGCCGTCAGGATCATGAAACGAACTAATCGTGCGAAAGCGGTTCAGACGGCGATAGGAATCTTCATCGACGTGCCATGTCCCGTCGGGCTGACGACTGAAGAGACCAAGGCGTCGACTGTCTGAAGATGTCGTTCCAGACCAGAAACTCGCGTTCGGACCCTGATATTCGGCATCGTACGGACCCAGGGCGGAACCGGCGTCTGGAGCATCGATAGGAAGTAGAAACCGGTCATCAACGACAAACTTGCCCGCAGCCGGGTCCCAGCGAAACATGTGCTTTGAGCGATCGACCGTGGCAAGGATACTTCCCGCCACAAACTCCACGTCATTCTGGCCTTCGGGAAGACCTTCATTTTGCGAGAGGACTTGGTACTTCGAATCGCGCATCCCCGAGGGAGCAACTTCAACCCGGAGAACGCTTCTACTTCCTCCACTCGCCCAGAGCACGCCATCCGCATCTTCAACCGCGCCCCGGGACTCATAGATTGTCTTCGGTAGCCTGCCCTCATCAATCCACTTCTGGCCATCCCAACGCATGGAACCCAGACCATCGGAATGACCGATAAATACGCGCGATGGATTCTTGCGCGACAGCTCAATTACATACGTCTGTTCGGTGAGACCGTGTACCGCGGGCATGGCGGGGACGAGGCTATCGCCCTGCAGTTTCATCACACCTTCGCTGGTGGCCACAAGCAACTGATGCGGAGATGTTCCAGCGGGGTCTTTGAAGTCAAGCATATTCCAACCCTGATTCGGCCCCTGGATCGGAACGGAAGACGGGCGACCTGTCTTAGGGTCGAAGACGATGCGAGCAATTGCATTCGATGCGACAGAGGAAGCGTAGATTGATCCCTGAAACCGAATCACATTAAGGGAACTGCTTCGCAGGATGATCGAGATTGGGGAGTTGACTTCAACACGAGCCACGCCGCTGCCCATACCGAGCCACAGCGTGCCTTCGCGGTCTGAGAATGCGGAGAGCGTCTCAGAGTCGAGGAGCCCTGAAGTCTTATCGATAATCTCCCGGATTCCCCCGTCGTGAGCGAGGATCACCGCTCCGCCATTCAGCGTGGTAATGCAGATGCTGCCATCCGGCAGCATGGCGGTCGTGTAGACCTTGTGTTCCTTCAGGTAGTCATCCGCCTGGGTGGGGAACGGAACCACTTTCTGGCCGTCGTACAAAGTCAACAGCTGGTCTCGCGAAGAAACGAGAATGCGGTTGTCGTCGAACGGATGAAGAAACAGCTTGATTGCGTCTTTATAGGCGTCGCCGCCTGAGAGTGGGCGCAGTTCATCGCCGACGATCTCCTGCAGACCAACCCCGCTCTGGGAGGTGAGAATATGGCCTCGAATGTTTGCGATCGTCTGGAACCTGTTGCTCCCCGAGGGGGTCCAGACCTGCATCCGGCTTCCATCCCAACGAAAGAGCTGCTCATAAGAACGGAAGAAGACGCCTTGCGGAGTGGCCAGCGTCTGCCATACATCGGTAAAGCCGCGATCCTCTGGCGGCACTTTGTCGAGCAGTGAAACAAACTGCAGAGCTCCTGAGGCATCTGGCGTTAGGTAACCAAACTTCGCACCGGCGCCGACCCAGACTCTTCCTGATTCATCCAGCCCCAGCGAACGCACGACGGATGAACCTGTAAAGATCTTTCGCCACGTCACGCCGTCATATTCGAGCAGGTCGCCACTGGAATTACCGAAGTACATGATGCCGCGGCGGTCTTGCTGAATGCCCCAGACCTGGGGCCCCCCGTTGTAATCTCTCGCTGAGTAATTCTGCAGAACCGGCATCCCCTGTTCTGAGTTCGACTGGCCAGCAGTTTTAGAGGGAGTGACTTTGGCCTGCTCGCCTGGGCATACGCACGCCAATGCGATGGGCACGATTGCCAGGAACTGAAGACGGAGACACAAACCTGTGCGTCGGATCAAAGAATCCTACCTGGAGGACGAAGTGGACCTCGTGCCGAAATGACAGCGTGGAGAACGGGGGATGCGGCTTGAGCTTAACACGCAGGAATTTGGCGGCGCAAGGCAAAAACCGCTAGTTTCAAAGGGTTACCGGCAGTGATATCGGAAGCTTTTGGCCACTGAAGCCGGCCAGGTTCGTTCTCTCGATGGGTTTTGTCTGTTTGAGCTGGGCCAACCTCGCCCGCCCATACCTGGTTCGAGACATCACTTCCTCTTTGTAGTAAAACGGTTCACTGAGACGGAAATGTCTTCAGGCTTGCTGGAGGAGATGCGGAGATGATTACACGCAGAGATTTGATGATCGCTTTGATTGCGGTGACGTGCACGGCAGGCGCATTTGCTGTGGCTGACGAATTGCCGCTGATCGGCTCGTCCGTATTTGACTGGAATTCCGTTCCGGCAAAACCAACGGAAGTGGGATCGGTGCGATCTTTCTTCAAAGTGCGCACGCCGACGCTGGAACAACTGGAGGTGCACGTCACCACGTTGGATCCGGGAAAGTCGCCACATCCGCCGCATCGCCATCCGAACGAGGAGATGCTCATCATTCGGCAGGGCACCGTCGAGGCGTTGATCAATGGGGAGTGGAAGCAGGCAGGACCCGGGTCAGTAATCTTCTTTGCGTCAAATCAGCTGCACGGACTGAGAAATGTGGGTACGGATTCTGCCATCTATCACGTGATCAACTTCAAGACTGCAGCTACTCCGGCTGAAACGCACCAATAACAAGGTCGAGGCAGAACAGAGCTTGAGCGGACCGTAGTAATGAAAGAAGGCGAGCATGGCAGTGAGATCAGATCGTTTCGGGTTGGCGTCCTTGTGCAGCGTTGTTTTTTGCCTTGCGACTGGAGTTTGCGGGGCGCAAGCAAGCCAGGGAGCGCTTGGGGTCTTTGAAGGTCGTGCCGATATTGGTGCGGTGATCCCGCCAGGAGTCGCCAGCTTCGATGCGGGAAGCGGAGTCTACACCGTCGCCGCGGCTGGAGCCAACCTGTGGTCGACCGAGGATGCGTTTCACTTTGTGTGGAAGAAGGTATCAGGCGATGTGTCGCTTTCAGCAGACATGACATTTCCTTCGACCAAAGGCGATCCCAGTCCCCATCGCAAGGCGCTGCTGATGTTCCGTCAGACGCTGGACGCGGATGGCATCTACGTCGATGCGGCACAACATGGATCGGGCATGACCGCGCTGCAGTATCGCCGCGAGCGCGGCGCGACCACGCAGGATATCGAGCTCAACATCGAATCGCCTCGGCGGATCCGACTCGAAAAGCGCGGGGACACGATCACAATGTTCCTCAGTAACCATGGAGAGCCGCTGCACCAGGTGGGCACATCGATCAAGCTGCATTTTGAAGGGGAGTTCTACGCAGGCATAGGCGTGTGTTCGCACAACAAGGACGTAGTAGAAACAGCAACCTTTAGCAACCTGAAGCTGCAGGCCCCGGCGCCGGATGTGGGTCAGACAGTTCTCTTTAGCACTCTGCAGACGATCGGCATTGAAGACAATTTTCGGCGGGCCATGGTGGTTGCGACCGGTCAAGGCCGGATGGAAGCGCCAAACTGGAGCCGGGACGGAAAGACGCTGATCTTCAACCGCGACGGGCATATCTGGACAATCCCAGCAGAAGGCGGCGCCGCGACGATGCTCAATACCGGAGCCGCAACAAACTGCACGGGGAGCCACGGACTCTCGCCAGATGGCAAATGGCTTGCCATCAGTTGCGCCACGCCCGGCAAGCTTGAGACTCGCGTGTATATCGTGCCGACCGCAGGTGGCGAGCCGAGGCTGCTGACCGAGAATCCATCGTCGTATTTTCACAGTTGGTCACCGGACGGAAAGACGATCGCGTTTACGCGGCCAAGTCACGGGGGAGGCGGCAACATACTCTCTATTTCGGTTGAGGGCGGAGCAGAGACGCCGCTCACGACCGGGAACGGGATCAGCGACGACCCGGATTACTCGCCGGACGGAAAGTGGATTTACTTCAACTCCGACCGCGCAGGCGGCTTGATGCAGATCTGGCGAATGCGACCTGATGGGACTGGAGCGGAACAGGTGACTTCAGACGACTACAACAGCTGGACTCCCCATCCCTCGCCCGATGGCAAATCGATCGTCGTGGTCAGCTACGACAAGGATGTGAAGGGCCATCCAGCGAACAAGGACATCGCGCTGCGGATTTTGAACGTGAGCGACGGGAAGCTTCGCGTGCTCGTGAACATGGTTGGCGGCGCGGGAAGCGACAACGTGCCGGATTGGGCCCCGGACGGGACGCATCTGGCCTTTGTGAGCTTTCAGATGTTGCCTGCGGATTCGGCCGGACCCGGCCAGCAATGAGCAGTTGCATTATCGGAACAAAGACCAAATGAGGTCAAGATTGTCGAGCCGAGTGACGCTTGCGTCCGGTAGGGCCGGCAACTAAACTCATCCGGTGCAGTAACATTGGGGAATTGAAGGCGCGTCCTGAATTACTACAGCGAGCCTTTATTCTCGACAGCCTTCCCGGTCGAAATCGGCCTCCCTTCGATGCCGAGAGAATGCCGGGTTTAGTGCGGCCGGAGGTCAGAAGAATGCGCGTCGGCTTGTTTACACGCGAGTATCCTCCACTGGTGTATGGGGGTGCGGGCGTTCACGTCGATTACCTGAGCCGGGAATTGGCCAGAGAGATCGAAGTCGAGGTGCACTGCTGGGGGCCGCAGCACTCAGACGCCGGCAACCTGCATATCCGAGGAGCTGAGCCTTGGCAGGAAATCTCAAACGGGACCGAGGGAAAGTTCAAAGGAGCGCTTGAGGCATTCAGCCTGAATCTGACGCAGATCAAGGCTCTCGACGGAATCGATCTCGTTCACACGCATACGTGGTATGTATCGATGGCCGGATTCCTGGCGAAGAAGCTCTACGGCATTCCGTTTGTCCTGACGACTCACTCACTTGAGCCGTTGCGCGCTTGGAAGGCGGAGCAACTCGGCAGCGGCTATGCGATGAGCTCGTGGATGGAGCGGACGGCGATTCTGGATGCCGACGCGGTCATCGCTGTCTCGCGGGGGACAAAAGCCGATATTCAGAAGGCGTACCCAGACGTTGACCCGGCGAGGATTCACGTCATTTATAACGGCATCGACTTGGCCGAGTACCAGAAGACCAGCGAAACCAAGGCCCTGATGGATCATGGCGTCGATCCGGCAGTTCCCTATGTGCTGTTTGTGGGGCGCATCACGCGGCAGAAGGGTGTAACGCATTTGGTCGATGCAATACGTTACTTGCCCGCCGAGACGCAGGTCGTGTTGTGCGCCGGAGCGCCCGACACACCCGAAATTGCGATCGAGCTTCGCGAGAAAGTAGATGCGGCACGCAAGGATCATCCGCGCATCGTGTGGATTGAAAAGATGGTGACCAAACAGGAGACGATTCAGCTTTACAGCCATGCGCGCGTCTTCTGCTGCCCATCGGTTTACGAGCCGTTCGGCATCATCAACCTTGAGGCAATGGCCTGCCGGGCGCCGGTGGTTGCCAGTGCGACTGGCGGCATCAAAGAGGTTGTCGTCGATGATAAAACTGGCTACCTGGTTCCATTCGATCAGGATCCGGTAACGAGCTTTCCGCGAGATCCGGAAAAATTTGCCAGGGATCTTGCAGCGCGGATCAACGCGTTGCTGCAGGACGAGGAGAAGTGCAAGCGGTTTGGCGATGCGGGCAGGCAGCGGGTCGAAGAGATATTCAGCTGGACAGCGATTGCGCACCAGACAATTGATCTCTATCAGCGCCTCATCGAGCAGAAGCGACAGAAGTGACGGGCCACAAATTTGAGCGGACTAGATGAAGCGCTCCAGTAACGCAGCAATGAAAATCTTGCAGAACGTGATAGAGCCATGACAACAAAACGATCGGATGGACGCAAGCGCGTCATTATCGAAGGAATCACACCGCAGGTAGACTGCGGCCGCTTCCCGGCCAAAAGGACCGTGGGCGACCAGGTTCGTGTGGAGGCGGACATCTTTACAGATGGCCACGACGCGATTGCCGCTTCGCTGCTCGCGCATCGCGAGGGTTCTGACGATTGGACCGAGATTCCGATGAAGTCGCTGGTGAACGACCGCTGGGAAGCGGCGTTTCGCGTTTCGGAACTGGGCCGGTATGGATACAAGGTGCAGGGCTGGGTCGATCACTTTGAGACCTGGAGACGAGATCTGCTGAAGCGCATCAAGGCCGAGAGCGATGCGGCGGTTGACTATCTGATTGGCGCGGATCTCGTATCGCAGGCAGCCGACCGAGCTAACGGCGGAGATGCCGAATGGTTGCGCGAGAGGGCGGAGGTTCTGCGTTCCGCGAAAGCTCCGAGTGGGCTGAGAATCCATGCGACCGATCCGATGCTGCTCGAACTCGCGTTGCGCTATCCCGACAAACGGTTCGTGACGGAGTCGAGTCGGGAGCTGACGATCGTTGTCGATCCGGTGCGGGCGCGATTCAGTTCCTGGTACGAATTCTTTCCTCGCTCGACGGCGGAGAAGGCGGGAACACACGGCACGTTTGCCGATTGTGAAAAACGGCTGCCATACATCGCGGAAATGGGTTTCAACGTTGTTTACATGCCGCCGATTCATCCAATCGGGCGAATGTTCAGAAAAGGGCGCAACAATAATCCAGAATCGCAGCCTGGCGATTTCGGCAGTCCATGGGCAATCGGCGCCAAAGAAGGCGGACACAAGGAAATTCTGAGCGACCTGGGGACGACCGGGGACTTCAAACGATTCGTCGACAAAGCCGAAGAACTCGGATTATCCGTCGCGCTGGACATCGCATTCCAGGCGGCGCCGGATCACCCATACGTAGAAAAGCACGAGAACTGGTTCAAGAAGCGGCCGGACGGAACAATTCAATATGCAGAGAATCCGCCGAAAAAATATCAGGACATCTACCCCTTTGATTTCGAAAGTGACGACTGGGAGGGGATGTGGGAGGAGTTGAAGAGCGTTTTTACATACTGGATCGGCATGGGTGTAACGATCTTCCGCGTCGACAATCCGCACACCAAAGCGTTTCCTTTCTGGGAGTGGGCGATCACCGAAATCAAACGCAAAAACCCGGAAGTGCTCTTTCTGGCAGAAGCATTTACCCGGCCCAAGATTATGTATCGACTGGCAAAGCTTGGGTTTAGCCAGTCATATACCTACTTCCCTTGGCGCAACGGGAAGCAGGAGATTACGGCTTATCTCACTGAACTGACGCAAACGCCGGTGCGCGAATTTTTCAGGCCAAACCAGTGGCCGAATACGCCGGACATCCTCACCGAATTTCTCCAGATGGGAGGCCGGCCGGGCTTCGTGATCCGGTTGCTGTTGGCGGCAACACTCGGCGCCAACTACGGAATCTACGGCCCCGCGTTCGAGCTGCAGGAGAATCGACCCGTCAAGCACGGCAGCGAAGAATACCTCAACTCAGAGAAATACGAGGTCCGGCACTGGGACCTCGACCGCCCCGACAGCCTGCGTGACTTGATCGCTCGCGTGAACGAAATTCGCAACGAGAATCCGGGCTCTGCAAAATGACTGGTCTCTGAAGTTCCACTACACGGATAACGATCAGTTGATTTGCTACAGCAAAGAGTCGGATGATCGTTCGAACCTGCTCGTGACGGTTGTGAATCTCGACCCGCACCATACGCAGGCCGGATTTGTATCGTTGCCGCTGGACGACCTTGAAATTCCGCAGGATCGCGGCTTCGAGGCCGAAGATCTGCTTACAGGTGAGCGATACTTGTGGCAAGGCCCACGCAATTACGTTGAGCTGAATCCATCAAGAGTGTCGGGCCACATTCTCAAGATCCACCGCCGTATGCGGGTGGAAACCGATTTCGAGTACTTCCTCTAGCCTGTTTGATTTCGAAAGCTTTGGTTTCTGACTCATCGTGCACCGCCGGCTCACCCGCACTCTGAAGGGGGCGCCTTTTGCCGGCATGAAATGCCGAAGCCTCCTGTAAAACGTGAGTTGGGGAGGCGCATCAAACAAGCTTGGAGAACCGCCGCGTGAAGAACATTGCAAGCGCATCTGATCCGCTCTGGTACAAAGACGCGATCATTTACGAGATCCACGTTCGCGCCTTCGCTGACTCAAACAACGACGGGATCGGGGATCTCCCGGGCCTGATTTCAAAACTCGACTATTTGCAGTACCTCGGCGTTACCTGCATCTGGCTGCTGCCGTTCTTTCCTTCGCCTCTTCGCGATGACGGATACGATATTGCAGACTACACGAGTGTAAATCCGTCGTATGGAACACTGGACGACTTCAAGCGCTTTCTCGATGAGGCGCACCAACGCAACATGCAGGTGATGATCGAGCTGGTCATCAACCACACGAGTGACCAGCATCCATGGTTTAAAGCCGCACGAGTAGCCCCGCCCGGTTCACCTGAGCGGGAGATGTACGTCTGGTCGCAGACGGATCAGCTCTACAAGAACGCCCGCATCATCTTCACAGACACTGAGAAGTCGAACTGGACCTGGGATGAGACGGCCCAGGCCTACTACTGGCATCGCTTTTTTTCGCACCAGCCGGATCTGAACTGGGATAACCCGCGCGTGATGGAAGAAGTGCTGAAAGCCATGCGCTTCTGGCTCGATATGGGCGTCGACGCGCTACGCATGGACGCCATTCCCTACCTGGTGGAGCGAGATGGAACCTCATGTGAGAACCTCCCGGAGACGCATCGTGTCATCAAGGCAATCCGCGCAGCCATCGATGCAGACTATGGCAATCGGCTGATTCTGGCAGAAGCAAATCAGTGGCCGGCAGACGTGCGTCCGTATTTCGGCGATGGCGACGAGTGCCACATGGCGTTTCATTTCCCACTGATGCCGCGCATCTACATGGCACTTCGTCAGGAGGACCGCCTGCCGATCACGGACATCATGGCGCAAACACCTCCGATCCCGGATAGCTGCCAATGGGGCCTGTTTCTGCGCAACCATGATGAGTTGACCTTGGAGATGGTAACCGACGATGAGCGCGATTACATGTACTTCGCGTATTCGGCCGACCCCCGCATGCGCATCAACGTAGGCATTCGGCGCAGGCTTGCACCACTGGTCGACAATAATCGGCGGCGCATTGAACTGCTCAATTCGCTCCTGCTGAGTTTTCCCGGCACGCCGATTCTCTATTACGGCGACGAGATCGGGATGGGCGACAACATCTACCTTGGCGACCGAAACGGCGTGCGAACGCCGATGCAGTGGACTTCGGATCGCAATGCGGGATTTTCGAAGTGCGATCCGGCACGGCTTTATTTTCCCGTGGTGATGGACCCGATCTATGGGTACCAGGTTGTAAATGTCGAAGCGCAGCAGGCAGATCAGTCGAGCTTGTTGCAATGGACACGGAACATGATTGCCCTGCGTAAGCTGTTTCAGGTTTTTGGCCGCGGGAGCCTGAGTATTCTGAACCCGTCAAACCGGAAAATTCTGGCCTATTTGCGCGAGCTCGAGCAGGATTACGGCTCAACTGAAACCGTGTTGTGCGTCGCCAATCTCAGCCGGTTTGCACAGCCCGTCTCTCTGGATCTGTCGGCCTACGAAGGCATGGAACCGGTGGAAATGCTCGGCTACGTTCCGTTCCCCACGGTTACGGCGGCGCCTTATCAATTGACACTCGCACCGTATTCTTTTCTGTGGCTCGAACTGCAAGCCCCAAGCTCCGACGTAAAATCCCTGCCAGAGCCTCAACTTGTGTCGGTAGCCGCGGCCATTGCGACGGAGGCGCCAGTAGTAGACCTTTCGACGGCAGGGTGGTCGGGACTACTCACCGCAAATGGGCTCGCACAGATTGAATCTGCATTGCCCACATGGATGGCGCGTCAACGTTGGTTTGGAGCGAAGAGCAGAAGAATCCAGTCTGTGCGCATTTTGCATTGGGCTGACCTCTCCGCTGCCCAACCTCCCATCGAGGACCACAAGCCTGCGGAGCCATCCCCAGCGGCTCTTTCGTCGCCGGCCATCTTCTTCGTGGAGGTGAGTTACTTCGAGGGTGGCCCCGACACCTACCAGTTGCCACTCGCGATCAGTACCGGCAATCGAGCTGACACGGTGACCGCGGAACGACCCGACAGCATCTTGACAGCGCTGACTTCCTCGTCCGGTGTTGCGGTGCTGCACGATGCAGCGGCCCTCGAAGATTTTCGCAGGATGGAGTTGATGCTGGTTGAGAGGAACGCATCGGTACCGCTCCTAAGCATGCTTGTCTCCAAGTCGGCGCGTGGACAGCAGACACCTGAAGATAATGGCGCTGAAGTGAAGCCCTTTTCTGCAGGAAAGGCAGCAACCGCAACGGTGGAATCCGGCTCTCCCGAAAATAGGCTCCCAGCGAAACCGCTGCCCTTACATGTCCAACCAGGAGAGGCCGCGTCTGAGCCGCGATCGGACACTGCGAGCGCAGGAATCGCCAGTCCTGAAAGAAACCAACCACGCGAGTCGCCCGCTGCTGTCGGGAATACAGTCGACGCGACAGGGTCTCTGCGCGCCCATTCTTCGACAGCGTTTCGGGAGAGGAAGACCACGGCAACATTGCCATCGCGCGTAGGTTCTGCGGAGCAATCCAATACATCGATCCTCTACGGCGACACGCTGATCCTGAAACTATTCAGGCGTTTGCAGCCGGGGGAAAATCCCGATGTGGAAATCGGAAGATTCCTGACCGAAGTCGCGCATTTCGATCGAATTCCGCCTTTTCTCGGCGAAATCTCGATGAACGAGAACTCTGGTGAAAAGACAACCATCGCAATGCTGCAAGGGTTTGTGGCCAGCGAAGGCGACGGATGGACATGGTTTCTTCATCAGCTCAGCCGCTTTTTCAAGAGCGTTGCGTCCGACACAGATGCGCCGATTGTGCCCCCACCCGGCTATGCGGGTACAACGACGGATCTCAACCGGATGCCCTCGGCCGCGGAAGAGGCGATGGGGGCAGCGGCGCTGCTGGGACGCCGCACAGCCGAGATGCATCTTGCATTGAGTTGCTCCGCAAGTGATCCGGCATTTGCGCCTGTGCCCTGTTCTCAGGACGATCTGGAGACGGATGCACGCCAGATTGAAGCGCAGATTCGGTCCGCGCTTGGAGCGCTCAAGTCGAAATTTGCGACCCTGGATGAATCGGCCGCTGACCATGCAAGCCTGCTCCTGTCAAAACGGCTGGAACTGATGGAACGCAGCCGTTCGATTGCGGACCTGACAGCGGCTGGACAGCGAATTCGCATTCATGGCGACTATCACCTGGGCCAGACTCTAAAGACCAACCCCAAAAAGGGCGCAGCAGGGAGCGGGGATTTCGTCCTGCTCGACTTTGAAGGCGAGCCGGCACGGCCGCTGTCGCAGCGCCGCCGCAAGCAATCACCTTTAAGAGATGTGGCAGGGATGCTTCGCTCGTTCTCCTACGCGGCGTTCGCCGGTTTGAAGGCATTTCAGGATGAGAATGCCTTGGGTTCAGGTCCGGCAGTTGATGGAGTTCTGAGCAAGTGGGCCCAGGCCTGGCAAAACTGCTCCTCTGAAGCATTCATTCGCGGTTACCGAGAGACCGTTGCGAAGAATCATGACCTGCTGCCGTCTCCCAGGGAAACACAGAGCCTGTTGGATGCATTTGTTCTGGAGAAGGCGCTTTACGAATTGCTGTATGAGCTTAACAACCGTCCGACATGGATACACATCCCAATTGCAGGTATCCTATCTTTGTGCAGTTGACCGCAACAGACTGATTCGGCCGGTAGTCCGTTAGATCCCCTTGCCGCTTTCGTACCAGCTCTCCCCAAACTACTATGGCGACCGCAAATTCAATCCCGGATTCTCACTCCACGGCCGTCGCCGCGCGAACGGGCTTGCTTGTTTTTGTCGCACCCATGGACTCGGAGCAGCTCGAAAGCATATTCGCGAACTTGACAACGCTCTTTCCGGCAGAAGAACTCTTAATCGCTACGCCGAATGACACCTCGGGCACCGCCTATCCGGCTCTGCGCGTGATCTCAACGCAAGCTACGAATGCGGTCTGGCCTCTCGCAGCCACTGATTTTGCGAACGCAGTTCATGCGGCCAAAGAAAATGAAGCGCGTGCAGTTCTGATGCTTGGCCCCGGCGCTGACTCTCTGAGCGCATCCGCACTTCGGGATCTGGCGACAGCAGTATCCGATTCCACATATGACCTCGCGGTTCCTCACTACTTGCTTCCACCAAACGCCGGACTGGTGAACTCCGCCATCTTGTACCCGTTGACGCGCGCTCTGTTCGGTTCTCAGACGCGATTCCCGCTGTCGCTCGATATGGCCTTCTCCGTACGCATGGCGGAGCGTCTCGGAAACACGGCTCAGCGCTTTATCAATCTGAACCAGTCCGACGCCATCCTATGGCCCGTAAGCGAAGCAGCAATCTCCGGATTGAGTGTTGAAGAGATCTACGTCGGCTCACGCATGTTGCCGCAACCTGCCGAACCAAATATCAATGCAATTCTCACCCTGGTTACCGGATCTTTGTTTGCAGACATTGAGGCAAAAGCCGCCTTTTGGCAACGGCCCCGCCGCCTTCCTCCGGGAGATCGTGCCTATCCCGCAGTCCAGGTCATCGAGGGAGATGTTGATATTGGGCCCATGGTCGAAGCGTTTCGCCTCGCGTTTTCGAACCTTCAGGAAATCTGGTCTCTGGTGCTCGCGCCGAATTCCCTGTTGGGATTGAAGCGGCTCTCCGTTGTAGAGCCTGGGGCGTTCCGCATGCCGGAGAACCTCTGGGCCCGCATCGTTTTTGATTTTCTTGTGGCTTACAGGCTTCGCACTCTCAATCGCGGACATCTGCTTGGAGCACTCATTCCGCTCTATCTTGCGTGGGTGGCAGGCCATCTTAATGTCGTGAAGTCGGGGACAAATTCCGAAGTTCACGTGGAGGCTGTAGCCGCAGCATTTGAATCGGACAAGCAATATATCGTTTCGCGTTGGCGCTGGCCCGACCGTTTTAATTCATGACGCTCCGTTTGGGAGCGAGACCGTTCCATTTACCAAATACCAGGAACGGGTAGTTCAAGGAGAGAGTCCGATGCATCGATTCCTCGCCGCAATGCTGTTGACATTTCAAGATTACAATCCGCCATCTGCACCGGTAGTGGTCGACAACGGGTCGATCTGGCAGCATATGTCCGAGGCACTCCACCAATCGGTCTTTCGTGTGCTGTCTCTGTTTATCGCCGTTTTGCCCGGCATTCTTGCGGTTTTTGTTGCTCTCACTCTGTTCACATTGATCGGAATGGCTCTTTCGACTTTGTTGCGCAGGGGGCTTGGGCTTCTCAAGTTCGACGATCGATTGAATCGTGGCACTTCGGAGTGGGCGCCCGCCAGTTCCCCAACAGCCTTGATTGCCCGGGCCGCGTTCTGGGGATGCGTTCTGCTTGGATTGATTATTGGAGTGTCAGCTTTCGACGCGTCCTATGCAACCGGAGCACCTCTGCCGGTTTCAATGCTTCCCTACTTGACGCACCTTGTTGGCGCAATTCTGCTGCTTATCGCGGGAACTCTGATCGCCCGGTTCCTGGCGCGCTCTGTGCTCATCGGTGCCGTCAATGCGCAATTGCAATATGCGAGATTTCTTTCCCTCGGCGTGAAGTGGCTGGTGCTGGTACTTACCTCTGCCATGGTGCTTGACCATCTTCAGGTAGGCGGAAAAATCGTTGAGCTTGCGTTTGGGATTCTCTTCGGAGGCATCGTACTGACTCTTGCGCTTGCCGTGGGTCTTGGCTCGCGTGACCTCGTGAGTCGATCGCTTGAAGGGCGCGTAGATCGTGCGAACGATCGATCGCATGCGCCCGAAAGCGATGCCGTACCAGCGCCGCCCGAACCCATTCGACACGAATCAATTCGTCACTTCTAGACGACGGCGTCCGTTTGAAGAACTGCGGCCGCGTCTGGCGGCAGAGTAATGCTGCCATCTTCGACTAGGATGCCCGCTCGCGAAGCAAGCAGCAGTTTGGCGCCACGCGCAAGCGGCAACAATCTGGAGTGTGACGCGAGGTTACAGGCGATCAGTACTGATCCCCGTGCCACACAAAGCCACCTCTGCTCCTCGCTGAAGGTGACCTTTGTATTCCCAGGCTCCCCGTTGTTCAAGGATGGCGAAGAGCGCCGCAGCCGGATCAGCTCGGCGATACCAGTCCAGCATCGCTGAGTGAGTGGGCTCCGCCAGTTCATCCCACTTCAGCTTCGAGCGCTCAAAGGTTGCGCGGCTTTCCGGATCGGGAATTGTTGCAGGATCCCAGCCAAAGGCCAGAAACTCTCGCCTGCGCCCTTCCGAAACTTGTCGAGCCAGCTCCCGGTCCTGGTGATCAGCAAAGTAAAGGAATGGCGAGCTTGATGCCCACTCCTCACCCTGAAACATCATCGGAATAAAGGGGCCAAGCAGTACCAGGGCCGCCGCAATCTTCGCGCGATCGATCCCTGCACTTTGGCTGATTCTGTCGCCGACCGCCCGGTTGCCGACCTGATCGTGATTCTGTATGAAACCGAGAAAGCGATGTTGGGAGAGATTCCCAGCCGTCCGGCCGTGTATGCGATTGCGATAAGGAGAAAAGATTCCGTCGTAGACAAACGTCTGCTCCATCGCCTTGGCAAGTTGGGCAAACGATCCGAAGTCGCTGTAATAGCCAGCGGGTTTTTCCCTGCTGAGAACAGCAAACAGCGCGTGGTGAAAATCATCGCTCCACTGGGCATCCATGCCGAAGCCGCCGCAATCTCGCGGAATCACAATGCGCGAATCATTCAAATCACTTTCGGCAATCAGCACCAGCCTGCGACCGAGTGTTGCGCCAAGTGTTTCGACTTCCGTTGAGAGCTGTTCGAGAAAGTGGATCGCTGATCGATCCACAAACGAATGCACGGCATCGATGCGCAAGCCGTCGATATGGAAATCGCTCAACCACATCCGGGCGTTATCGCAGAAGAAACGCCGCACTTGGTGCGAGCCAGCCTCTTCCAGATTCGTCGCACCACCCCATGGCGTTTTATGCAGCATCCGTAAGATATGGGCCGAATTTGCCGGCGTAATTCCCGCTGGGGCCGAAGTGGTTATACACCACATCAAGCAGCACGGCCAAGCCAAGCCCATGCGCGGCATTGACGAAGCTTTTCAATCCGTCGGGACCGCCATAAGGCTCGTGCACGGCGTAAAGAGAAACACCGTCATAACCCCATCCATGATCGCCATCGAAGGCCGCAACGGGCATTAGTTCAACATGAGTGACACCGAGAGCCCGCAGGTATTCAAGCTTTGCAATCGCAGCATCGAGAGTGCCTTCCGATGAGAAGGTTCCAACATGCAGCTCATAGATGACCGCGCTCGCTAGCGGCCTTGCCTGGAAACCCTCGTCAGTCCAGCGAAACACACGCTGATCGTAGACGCGGGAGAGCGCGTGAACGCCGTTCGGCTGCCATTGAGATCTGGGATCGGGGTAAGCGGTTTCGCCACCGTCGATGTGAAATCCATAATCCGTGCCGCTGGTCGCTGAGTCTACCGCTGCAAACCACCATCCGTCACCGTCCGGTCCAGCCATGGAGATAGAATCTCTGCCCGCTTCCACGGCAACAGACTTTGCAAAAGGCGCCCACACCTTGAAAACATGCATTGCTCAGCTCTCTTCCTTCATGAGCAGCGCAACGGGAAAGCGGCGCAGGAGGTTTGACATGGAAACGCGACCGCCGTTTAACAATTCATCAGTAAGCACGTTTCTCCAGCGCGGGCCGGGCAGATCAACGGTTGTATTCGACCAGCTTCCGGCAAGTTTCAAATTCCATCTGGGAACAATTGTCGCGACGCTCCCGGCCCGCAGAAAACCCACCGCATGATCCGCCTTCCTTCCCTCAATCACCAGCGGAGTGAACTCCGAATCCGCCCCAAATAATTCCGGCTTTCTCCCCCTCAGCTGAAGCGCGCAATGAAGCACCCAGAGTTTCGGCATTCCGCTATCCATGTTTTTCAGAACCTCTTCGGCTGTCATGCCTGCTTCGAGTTCCGACAACAGCGACCTCCTCTCCGAGTAATCGATTGGTCCGCGATTATCGGGATCGACGAGATGAAGATCCCACAATTCGCTTCCCTGATACGTGTCCGGAACTCCTGGAGCGGTACATTTCAGCAGTGTTTGGGCAAGACTGTTCACTCGTCCCGCGGCGATGATGCGGCTCACAAATTCGCCGATCGCTGCCATGAATTCATTGCTGCTATAGAGGCGCTCGATGAAGTCCCTCAGGGAATCCTCGAATTCCTTATTCTGCTGCGTCCAGCTTGTTTGCTGCTTTGCCTCGCGCACAGCTTTTTCCATGTAGGTGGTTAGCCGTTCGCGCTCAATGGGCCACGCGCCAATCATCGTTTGGTACAGAAAATATTCCGTATTGTGATCGGGCATGCCTCCTGTCTTGAGAGATGCATTGGCCCGGGACCAGCGCCTCAGGAAACGACCGCCATTGACCGGGCACCTCTGTGATGACAGCCAACCGCGCGCGCACGTCGTCAGAGCGTTTGGTGTCATGGGTTGAGAGCGTAGTCATGGTCAGCGGATGAGATGGCTTGCATCTTCGCGCAATAGTCAAGAAACTCCGAAGAGGTGAGGCCATCGCGATCTGGAGCACCACCCACCTCGTTCAATCCGATCATGCGGTTGTAGCAGTAGAAGGCTGTGTCTTCCACCCCCTTTGCCATGACCGGTGAAGTGAACTGCTGAAAGCGATAGACAAATTCGCTTTCGAGTGACCCGCGAGAACGCAACAGCAGCACATCCCCGATAAAATCGAGCAGACCACCGTCAAGATCGGGCCGATGGCTCTTGGCCCTCTCGATTGCATTGGAAGCCTGCAGACGGTCCTCTTCCGTGATTTCCTCGCGCTCGGGAACAACGTAAGTTCTGTACACCCAAAACCCTGCAGCCACTTCACGGATAGCTCGCCTGATTTCCGCCCGCGTAAAGTCGCGGCGATCGCGGTTGTTTTCGCAGATCTCGACAAACAGGCTGGCTAGTCGATTCACATCGCTCCCCAGCGCTTCATGTTCGACATTCAGCTTTTTCTCACTGCGCGATGGCAGCGAAATCAGTCGACTCTTGAGTGAAGTCCCTGTAGATCTGCGTTAGCTCTTTCAAGCCATCCGGGTGCATAAGCCAATAGTTGCAAACGTTCAAGAAGTCGTAGCCGCTTGTGCCCTCGAATAGGCCAGTTCTCGCGAAGAATACTCTCCTGGCTCGAGAATCTTCTCGCCAACGATCCATGCATCGGGAGATCGCTGCCGCAAACGCGTGAAGTACTGCAATGGGTCGCGCAAGCCGTCAGGATGGTCGACGCGAACTCCATCAAGGACTCCTTCGCGAAGCCAGTCAAGAATCCGGCGGTGCGTCTGCTCAAAGACGTGTGGCCGTTCAACCCGAAGCCCGACGAGGGTGTTCACATCGAAAAAACGCCGATAGCCAAGTTCCTGATCGGCTGTTCGCCAATAGGCCAATCGGTAGTGTTGAAGATTCAATAGTTCATCCAGGGCATCATGATCTGAATTCAGTTCACCAATCGCTTTGTCGATCGCCTGCGACGCCTCCGGGTGCTCTTCACAGAATCGTTGCAGAAGGCCGTAGATGACTACCTTGTCACGATGTCGCGCATTGATTGCTTCGGTGTCAGTTGCGTCCGGCACGGGCAAGCGAGACAGGCTGTCGGCAAGAAAGCTGAGCGTCGGGCTATATGCGTATCGCGCCGCACGCTCAAGGATGACAGGCAAGGAACGTGGGGCGAGAGGGTAGAGATGATCGGTATATCGGATCCAAAGGGAGCCACCGTCCCGTTCGATCTGAATCTGGCCGGCATCCAGAACGCGGCCATATTGATCGCCAAGCACCGGAATCAGAACCTTGTTCTGAAGCTTTACTTCGGAGGAGTGCCAATCGATATCGAACCATGTTGCGAATCGGCTCGACGGGCCATTTTCAAGAACGTCCCACCAGTTCTGATTGCGAGGTCCCGCTGCCATGTGATTTGGGACGATATCCAGCACCTGGCCTAACCCAAGCTCTGCGAGTCGGGCGCAAAATCGCTGATGTCCCTCCTCGCCTCCCAACTCCTCATTCACGCGTTGATGGTCGACAACATCGTAACCATGCATGCTGCCGGGAGCAGCCTGGAGATATGGCGAACAATAAACGTGCGAGATGCCCAGCGCCTTGAAGATAAGCAGCAGACATTCGCAGCGTCGTCGAACGTGAAATTCGCGTGCAATTGAAGCCGGTATGTCGAGGTGGGAACGCGCGGCATATCTCTGACTGCACCGGGTTGGCTTGGAGTTGGAAGGACGAAAACTCGAGCCGTAGATGCAGTTAGATGCGCACGGGACAGGAGGATGCATGTCCTCGCGTCCCCGTTTCTGGGCAAATGCTGAATCAGGACTGGTCGAGATCTACTGAGACTCAATGCTGAACAATGGCTGCTCACGCATTTGCCGGACGATGGCGCATTGCATTGGCGATCAATTCTTTTGCTTCAGCTAATTCCCCGCCCTCGATCTGGAGCCTCGGTGGCCGCACCCGCGCCGATCCGACTCCCAGCTCCTCCTGCACCAGCTTGATCAACTGAACGAATTTGGGGACAGTGTCCATGCGCAACAGGGGCAAGAAACCAGCGATAGATATCGAACGCGGCTTCCTTGTTTCCGCTTCGATCGCAAGATCAAACAGCGCGACGGACTCGCGCGGGAAAGCATTCACGAGCCCCGCGATCCAACCAACAGCACCGGCCTCAATTCCTTCAACGATTGCATCGTCGACGCCGACAAAAATAGCAAGGCGATCGCCGTAAGCGCACGAATCGCGGTCACCCGGCGTACATCCGTCGAAGACTCCTTCACCGCCGCAAGGTTTTCAAATTCCGCAGCGAGTTCGTGAATCTGCTCAGGTACGAAGTCTGTTCCGTATGCAATGGGATTGTTGTAGAGCATTGCGGGAAGCGGCGTGGCCCGCAGAATTGCTGCAATGTATGCCTTCGTTTCGCGCCAGTCGCCTTTGTAGACGTACGGCGGCAGAATCATCAATCCTTGCGCACCTGCATCCGCCAGCGCCTTCGCGAGATGCACCGCCTCTGACGTCGAAAGCGCGGAGACTGCGCCGACTACCGGGATGGACGAGCGAGACTGCTGCGACTGCTCCGCGAACAATCTTTATCTTTTCGTCGAATCTAAGCGTTGCCGCTTCGCCTAGCGAACCCAGACACACGATGCCGGTACATCCATTCGCTTGCAGCCATCGTGCGTGACGCTCGGCAAATGCCCAGTCAACTTCAAGACCTTCGGTGAATGGCGTTGTCATGGCCGGCATTACGCCTTTCCATTGCATAGCGGCTCCTTCGCTGCATCAGTAGGGTGGTTGTGCTGCTCAAATGCGGGATGGAAGATACGGATCCGGATCGGAATCGATGCCTGCCGCCCAGTCAGCGCTCGCAGCCAGCAGTGCGCCTGTCGCCAGCGAAGTTGTAATTCCCAATCCTTCATGTCCGGTTGCCAGCCACACTGTGTCATCGTGCGGCGAGGGCCCGATCAAGGGGAGCTTGTCGGGTGTAGCTGCTCGGAAATCCCGTCCAGACGCGCACGACGCATTCAACGAACCGATGCGTCGGCATGTATACGGCGGCTCGCTGCAGCATGGCGGTCAAGATCGCCTGGTCAACACTCGATGTCTCATCGCCGTATTGGCGTGAAGAGCCGATCAGAATCTGTCCCGTCTTCCGCGGCTGAACGTTGAACGCTACCGAATCGATGCGACCGAATGAGCGCTCTTCAGATATCCAAGCTCAACCAACTGATGATGCACATAGCCCGGGTAGCGATCGGTAATCACCAGGTGCCCTTTGCGCTTCTTTATCGGAATTTCCGCCGCCCAGTTCAGGCGCCCACGCCCCGGTTGCATTGATCGTGCAGGGAGCGGCCAGTTCCTGCCCATCATCCAGCAGCACCCGCCCACTCTCCCATTTCGATCGCGTTGCGCCCGCAGCAACAGAGTGACGCCAAGTTCCTTCAGCTACATGAACGAGATAGAGCGCGGCCGTCGGGGGATAAATGACGGCGTCCTCTGGAACAAGCAATGCACCTGCAAGCCCTGGCCTGATATTCGGCTCGAGTCTCTGCAATTTCACGAGCGTTCAGAATCCGTGCAGGCACGTCTCGCTCGCGATAGTACTGTCTGCTTCCGCTCTGCTTCGGCCATCTCTTCGTCGTCCGCAGCAAGCCAGATTGTCCCCGGCGTCTCGTATTCGGCATTGGCGGGAAGAGCGCGTGCAATTTCAGACCACAACAACTGCGAATATCGAGTCAACGCAAACTGCGCTTCGGAGTCGTCCATGACGACGATGTGGCCCATAGCCTGCGGCCGTTGCGCCACCTCCGATGACATCGCGCTCCACGAGTGCAACGCGCAGCCCT
The DNA here is from genome assembly GCA_963769345.1 of uncultured Acidobacteriaceae bacterium. Taxonomy (GTDB): domain Bacteria; phylum Acidobacteriota; class Terriglobia; order Terriglobales; family Acidobacteriaceae; genus Telmatobacter. Next base: position 929,172 of record CAVYLL010000008.1, on the reverse strand, counting down.
GCTTGTGCGCACGCTGCCGCGGTGGCAGCCCCAACAATGCCGCCACCAACGATGACTGCATCGAAGGATGATCGCATCACGAGCCGATCCCAGCGCGGAATGGATCTTCCGGATCGAAGATCAGCGTACTTTCCGCCGTAACAAAGGCCGAACCCGTGATCGAGGGAATGATCGCTCCGTTTTCGATGCGAACCCGGCCCTCGAACACCGTGCCGAGTATCCCTTCCTGCCGCCACAGGTCGCCCGGCGCAATTTTTCCGTCGGCAACGAGGCACGCCATCTTTGCGCTGGTGCCCGTTCCGCACGGCGAGCGATCGTATGCCTTTCCCGGGGCAAAGCACAAAATTGCGACTGTGGTTCGCAGGATCGTGTGGAGTTGTGAAGAGCTCGATGTGGTCAATCTCCGCACCATTGGTCGCCCGTGATTCCATCAGCTTTCAGCTTAGCGCGGATATTCCACGTTAGATCCGTAAGCGCGTCAACGTTTTCCAGTTCGAGCGGACTGGCCATGGTGTTCAACGAGGAAAAACCAATTTCCGCCCCAGGCGATGTCTCCGACGACGGTTCCAAGTCCGGGCACATCAACCTTGCTCCCCGTGCGTCGCGATATGCAGGAACATTTTCGATCGTGACATCCTTCGACGAGTGGAGATCGATTTTGACTTTGCCGACGGAGTTTGCAGAATGTGAGCACCCGGCCCGATTCGTCCCATATGTGCCAGCGTTGCTGCGACTCCGATGGCGCCGTGCCCGCACATGCCGAGATAGCCAACATTATTGAAGAAGATAACAGCGGCAACGCAATCAGGGGTATCCGGCTCCAGCAGCCATGCGCCCACCACTACATCAGAGCCGCGCGGCTCGCACAAAATCGCGCGGCGCATCCAATCGTGATCGCGCCGCAGCGTTGCCATTCGGTCTACCAATGAACCTTTGCCAAGATCGGGTCCGCCCGACAGAACGCAGCGCGTCGGTTCGCCCGCAGTGTGCGAGTCAATCACTTTGATTTTCCGGGATGAGCTCCAATCGATAGTCATGGTCTCTTTTCCGGTTTCGGCTGCTTCTTGCGCAGTATACAAAATGAGTTACAATCAACGTCGTCTGCCAGTGTCTCCCGCTCGGGTTTCCACGCTGGCAATCCAGCGGAGGACGCTCCGATACAGGGTTGAAAGTATGGAAGAGCAGTTCTAGAACGCATCCATATCCATGAGAATGATCTTGTGGGTATCGATGCGACTGGCTCGATTTGGCGAGTCTGCGAGCAGTCTAGCTGTGATCACTCAGCGTACTGAAGCCGGCCGGTCCACGGCATATAGCTTCACACGATAGATCCGCATTCGGTGCGGATCCATCGAGAGCTGACGGCCCTGATTGCTCTGGTCTCCGTTTAGCAACCGCTCCGTGACCCAACCGCCACTGGCATCCCGGCGCACTTCTTCGATGCTCGCGATACCGCTTAGCTTGTCGTCTGTGTCGGGGTCTCGCGCGAATGAAATTGTCAAACCGCTACCGGCAATATAGAACTCGTTCGGCCTCGATTGAATGGAGATCATCGCCCCGTCATCGGTTGCAAGCGTCCTCGCTGGCCACGTGCGAGCCAGAGCGGCATCAAACAAATACCCGCCAAGCGCAATGGTTCGCGTTGGCCGACTACTGTCCTTGTGCAGTACAAGCGCTCGCACATCTCCTGAAGCCTGGCTTGGCAACAGCATGTCGCTCAATTCGCTCAATACCTCGTAGACATCCGCAATGCTCGGACCTGCGGATTCCGAGGCTGGCGACTGCAAGCTGTCGATTCCGAATGGAGAAAAGCCGAAGGCCTTCGCTTCTCCGTAGGCGTAAAGCGCATTGTACGGAGCGCCGTCCATTCGCGCCTCCGGAACAAACACCGCGTTTCCGTCAAATCTGTAGCGATCAATCCAGTATTCAAAGTTGGGCCAGTAGATATCAGGCGAGTAAAAGTCCAGGGAGGGGGCTGTAACGCGATACACCTCCAGGTAGTAGGGATGTGGCCCGCCACTCGGATATTCGCCCGCTCGCTCGCCCGCAGCAGGAAGCTGGCAGTTCACATACATCGGCAGTGGATACTCGCGCTTCCCCGCCTCAGCGACCGACTGAATGTAGCGAGCATAGTTCCAGGTCATGAATACTTCGTCAGAAGCATCACCGAAAACGGCGCGCCACGTCTTGCCTGTAGGGCTGAAATTGGCTCGCAGTTCTGGAGAAAGCCGATCACGATCTTTTTGAAGTTCCTGCACCAACTGAGGAGGAACCGGGCCCTCAAACAACCGATTTGCCGTTACAGACCGGTCGCGGCCAACGCCTAGATAACCAACCTCGTTCTCCACTTGCACCATCAACACAGTCTGCTGATTTTCGTCTTTCTGTCTCAGGTGCTTCATCAGGGCCGCAAATGCGGTGCTATCTGCCTTGAGCGTTTCAGTTCCCAGCGTGGAAAGAGTTTCAAGCTTGGCACCATCTGCCGATTCGGCACGCGGAAAACGCTTCGGGTCCTGCTTGACCCAGGTGGGAGCGTAGCTCGACACTCCATTTTTCCAACTGCCAAACCATAGCGGCACCAGGTGCAGATGCTGTTCTCGCGCGGTGTCAATCCAATGATCGAGGATGCTGAAGTCGTAAGTTCCTTCGACAGGCTCGATCCGCTCCCAGGCCACCGGCATCAGGACCGTATTGACGTGCATCGCGGCGAGTCGAGGAAGAATGCTGTCCGCCTGCGCCGCGGTACCGGCGGACGAATTGCCCAGTTCGCCCCCAAGAATCAGATAGGGTTTGCCGTCAACGATCAGTTGTCCGCTATCGCCCGACTTGGAAATTCTGGGAAGTTCAGCCGCACGCGATACGAGGGCAGCTGAGAGGCATCCGGCGAGCAGAACAGCGAGCTTTCCATTCGGCGTCAAACCTTACTCTCCTGTCTATCAGTTTGCACGATCAAACAGGCTCAGTGGAATGGCATCGCCCATGGCCTTATAGCCGGCAGGAGATGGATGCAGGTGATCGCCGCAATCATACGCGGGCAGAAGCTGATCGGGGTGCTGCGGATCGCGCACTACGCCGTCGAAATCAATCACCGCATCGAAGTTTCCATTGGCGCGAATCCACCGGTTCACCGCTTGCCGATCGGCCTCACTCAGCGGGCCGGGATGATAGTAGCCTGACCCCACATAAGGCGTGATTGTCGCCCCAATGACGCGCAATCCATGGGCATGTCGCGCGCGCAATGATCTGCTGATACGCCGCAATCACCCGTTCAACAAGCGCGGCGTGTTGCGCCACAGATACTTCGCCATCCCGTGCCAAGCCGCCTAGATCGTTTACTCCCTCAAAGACGATGACCCAACGCACGCCAGCGGGAGCAAGCACATCGCGATCGAAGCGCGCCAATGCATTTGGCCCGAGCCCGTCTGTCAGCAGGTGATTGCCGCCGATGCCCTGGTTGGACACGCCGATGTTGCGCGTCGTCGACGTGCCTTGCAGCCTGCCTGCGAGCACATCTGTCCAGCGATCATTTCCGTTCGTCGTTGCGCCGTGCCCGTCTGTGATCGAATCGCCGAGCGCAACCACTGCGGCTGACCCTTGAGGAGCCTGCACGTCAATCTCAGAGACCTGATACCAGTGATCCACATGCTTTGGCTCAAGCAGCGTGGCTGCGCTCACCTGGTCGCCATGAACGTAGTACGATGTCGCCCGCGACCCCGGATGCCCCGTCTCCCGCGCTGGTGGCAACTGCAAATGGAAGGTCACCGCCAGGTCAGAAAGCGGCGAGCACCACGTAATCCGACCGGGTCCGAGACCAATTCCGCGCCGGGCGGAATCACGGCTTCCCCGCTCCCTGCAAAGGTCAGCGGCCGATCGCTTGCCGGGTCGATTGCGGACGACGCCGGCGAAACCGGCCGGGCGATGTGTACCGACGAAATATGCAGCGCCTCCGTTCCGAAAGCATTTGAGAGATGCACGCGCAGCGCCGCCCCGCCCACGGATAAATGAAACATCTGACGCACTGTCGCATCGGTAAGATCATCCGCCGGCAATGCATTTTGCGGCTCCGGAATTTGCTGGGATGCTCCCCAACTCGCTACCCAGATCAGCGCCATCGATCGCGCGTTGGGGCTGCGCCCACGCTTCGACGCAATGCACCGCCGCAAACATCACAGACAATCGCGAAGAAATTTAGTGCTTGTTTCATAGGCGGAAGGTTTAATATGGACCCCCTAGTAAATCGCTTTGCGAAAGCGTTCAAAGCATAACACCCTGGAGCATTTCCTTGACCCTCTTTAAGTCAGCGCCTTTCATTTGCCTGTCTTCTGTACATTTTTGGTGTGATCACTACAAGCGCGGCTCATGCGCAGACCTCTGCTCCGCCGCCAGTGAACTTTACGGCCGACCAGGATCACCAGAACATGATGGATCAGCTCGGCATCAAGGCTCTGCGTCCGGGGCCGAGCGGCGATGAAAAAGCGCCGAACCACGCCAACTACGACGAGTCCAAGGCCAATCCATATCCCAATCTGCCTGACCCGCTGACCATGAACGACGGCCAGAAAGTGACTACGCCCACAATGTGGTGGGATAAGCGCCGCCCCGAAATCGTTGAGATGTTCTCGAAGTATGTTTATGGGCGCGTCCCGAACAACGTTCCCAAAGTGACATGGACGGTGAACACGGTGGATCACGAGATGATTGGCTTTACGCCGGTCATCGCCAAGGACGTCGAGGGCATTGTCGACAATTCCTCGTATCCGGCGATCAATGTCCACATTCACATGATGCTGGTGTTGCCGGCTCGCGCCAAAGGCCCTGTTCCGGTGCTGATGATGTTTGGCCGCGCCGCTTTCCCGAATCCCAACGAGCCCCGGGCGAGCGATCTGGACAAGATCAACAAGGCCTGGGAGACCTTGCTCATCCAGCAGGATCCGTCGCTAAAACAAATCTTCGAGCAGCATCCGGCATGGCAGCCGGTCAAGGCCACTCCGTTCCAGTTCCCGCAGCTAAATGAAGATGGCGGTCTGCCCAACACCTGGCAACTTGTCGCGGCAGGCTGGGGATTTGTTCTCTTCGATCCTGCCAGCGTGCAGGCCGATGATGGCGCAGGAATAACCCGCGGGATCATCGGACTTGTGAACAAGGGGCAGCCGCGCAAGCCCGAAGATTGGGGTGCATTGCGCGCATGGGCCTGGGGCGCCGGCCGTGGCTCGGACTATCTCGAGACCGATCCCGCAGTCGATGCAAAACATGTTGGTATCGAAGGCGTTTCGCGCTATGGCAAGGCCGCGCTCGTCACCATGGCATTCGATCAGCGATTCGCCATGGTCCTTGTCGGCTCGTCGGGCAAGGGCGGAGCCACTCTGCTGCGCCGCAATTTTGGCGAAGCGGTTGAGAGCCTGACCGGCGGCGAGTATTACTGGATGGCCGGCAACTTCATGAAGTACGGCGCCTCCGACGCACCATTCGGAAGCATGACTCCCGGAGATATTCCAGTCGATTCAAATGAACTGATCGCTTTGTGTGCGCCGCGGCTTACCTTCATCAGCTACGGAATCCCGGCGAAAGGCGACGCGAAGTGGCTCGATCATGAGGGAAGCTTCATGGCCACCGTGGATGCGAGCCGAGTCTTCACTCTGCTCGGCGCCAAGGGTCTTGCCAGTCGAAGGCGACTACCGTACGGCGCAGATGCCACCGGTCAACACCGGCCTTCTCGACGGCCAGCTCGCCTGGCGCCAGCATGATGGTGGACATACTGACGCACCGAATATGAAGTACTTCATCGAGTGGGCCGACAAATTCATCGGCCATACGCCTTCGCAGTAAATGAGTGATTTGAGGCATCGTGCGACAGAAGGGGCAGCGAGGAGTCTACTGCGGCAGCACCTCAAGGCCAACCACTGTTGCATATCCCTCTGACGGGCACGAAGTCTGACGAGCAATTTTCCCTGCGCATTGGGCACAAGACCAGGGAATTTGCGGGTTATGCCATCTGTCCCGTTGGCTTCCATCGCGAGATCGAAATTCTGCAGGAGCACCTTGCCATTGCAAAATACGTTGAAGACGTGCTCGGTCGCTCTCCCCTTGCTCTCGGAATTCAACAGTTCTCCAGGACTGCTTTGGCGCGCCGCGAAGTACAGCGTCAGCACATATCTCCCGGCCGTCACTGGAATGGCGTAGGAAAAGTTGCCCCATCGCTCCGACTCGAACAACTCCGGATCATCGGTCCCGGTAACAGTCGTCGCATACGAAGCGAGTTGTCCACCTTCGAAGTAGTTATCCGGACTCCACCAATGGCTGTCATTGGAGTAGTAGGGCGTTTGCCGCGCCAGAATGCGGACCGGGCGCATGCGGCCTTGAAATCCCGGGCAGGATTTCGATTGCGGAAAGCGTCGCTTGCTTTCCTTCTTCCCCGGCAAACTCGAGGTGAAGCAAGCCGTCTGCCGCGGGCGTGATGTCTGAAAAAACCTTGGTATCGGCCGCAAGGCTGGCTCCCGCGTCTGCCACTATGTCAAAGTCATTGATCAGAGTCTTACCATTCGCACGAATCCTCATGATGCGGCTGCCTTCACCCCCAGCTCCTCCGGATTCGGGACCGAACACCGTTTCGGCAAAGTGAAGTCGCAGTTCGTAGATCCCTTTCGGCAACGGAATGTCGTAGCGGAATTCTCCTTGCCGGCTGGCGCGATAAAACCATGGATCTTGCGTGCGCGCGATATGTGGAATCGAACTTTTTATTGCTGCCCCTCCCGTAAACCCGTAATCCGCGCTCCAGAGTTTACCGGCGTGATCCACGAGGCTTCTGCTGCTGCCGGCCAGAATGCGGATCTCCTGCCCCACCGGCGGCCCGATAAGCGAATCCGGCCGCTGACTCTGGATTTCGATTGCTGTTGCCGCTGGTGCCAAATCTTTCTGCCTGCGAACACGCATCCATGAATAAGCAAATCCGAAACCGAGAAGAAGCAGGCTGGTGATTCCGACTATCCACCAGAGATTAGTCCGGCGCCCTTTCTGCTGGGTTGCAACCCCGGCGGACGAATCGGCGATTGCATCGGCGACCTGGACAGCGGGAGTCTGGAAATGATTTCCTACGACGGGGGCAGGTACTCCGGCATCAAAACGCGGCACGTATTGTCCGACAGGAATCGTGATCTGCAGTGGATGCGACGCGCCTTCCCCTGCGTAATACTCCGCCAGACGTTTCCGCAACCGGTTGGCCTCTACCCTCACAATGGAATCCGAATCCTGATCGAAAGACTCCCTGCGCTGAAATACCTCCAACGCAATCGAGTACTCCTTGATCTGATTCGCTTCTCCGGCGAAGTACTTCTCGCAGAGATACGACAGTAGCCGGGCAAGTTTAGGGGCGCGAATGAACTCCTTCGACTCGAGGAGAGCCGCGAGCTCAGCTCTTTGCAGTTCACGTTCGACTGTTTCCACGCTTCCCATGGTCATTTCGTGACGCCTTCAACTGCAGCTGCCCACTTTTGAGATTCGAATCCACAGCCATATTAGTTCCACTTATTTGTTGTTGTCTGGATTTAACGGTGTAGGTGGCGGGCTTTGCACCGTATGTAACGGTGTTAACCCCAGCCGCAAAATCTGAAAATCGCCCGGTGTCCATCTCCGTAAGTTGCTTACGAAATAGGGACCTGCGGCGAGCCTGGATGCGTTGTAACGGCGACGCAACGGGTAAGTAGCAGGTATAGCGTTGTTGTCTTGCGCCAATGGTCGTTTACTTGGTTTCGACGTTGAGCAGATCGCCAGGCCCTATACCAGCAAAGCAAGCGAGATGCTCCCCGTGAAGGAGGAAAGACCATGAGCACTTTCACGATGAAGCTGATTGTAGCCAGCCTTGCTATCTGTGTGGCCCCCTTTGTCAGGGCGGAGACCTCTCTGGATCTCCCCAAGACTGACGAGGTCGCAAAGTCCGCGGAAATGAAAGGCGACCTGGAGCGCGTCCACAACAACTACCTGCTGGCAGTCTCTTATTACCAGCAAGCGTTGCGGGTGACTCCTAGGAGCCCCAGCCTGCTGAACAAGCTCGGAATTTCCGAATTGAAACTGGGCGACAGGGGCCAGGCGCGCAAGTACTTCAGCCAGGCCTTAAAAGCGGATCCTAAAACATCTCGGCGCTTAACAACCTCGGCGCCGTCGCTTACCTGGATAAGAAATACAAGACCGCGGTCAAATATCTGAAACAGGCGCTCGAACTTGACGAATCCAGCGCGCCTTCCCATCTCAATCTTGCCGAAGCCTGGATGGGCATGAGACCAGGTGGATCGGGCTATGACGGAATACGCACGGGCGATCGAACTGGACGCTGACATCCTGAGTGAAAGCCAATCCGGCATCTCTGCCCGCGTGAGCACCCCGGCACAGCGAGCGGCCGTCGATTACCTGATCGCAAAGGCCTACGCCAAACGCGGAAACTTCGAGGGCGCCTTGGAATATTTGAAACGCGCCAAGGCAGAGCATTTCACCGACCTCAACAGAGTCTATAAGGACCAGGAGTTTGCCTCGCTTTGGATGGACCCGCGTCTCGAGGCCCTCGTTAAGCGATAAACAAACTTGCTTTCGCTTAAGCTGTGCCTCGCAGTGTCGTGCCCCTGCGAGGCACAGCAGCGTTCAAATAGATGTTCGCGATCGCCAGGCCCTCTCTATTTCGCGGTGCCCCCCATCCTCTTCAAACCCTTCGTTTCAACGCGCGCTTCATCCACGCACACATTACTTTTGTCTACATCCACTCAACCCTATTGATCCCGCAGGGAATCTGGCGTGATTTAGTAAAGTCTGGTCCCCTTGGAATACCAACAAGGCCCGGCATCGCGAACAGGATCTCCTCAACCGGGAACCTTGCCATAAACTGATTTGCCGTCTATCTGCATCCTCTGACGCTGAAGAGATTGTGTATGTAAGCTGTTCCTCTAATCGGGACTTGCTTGCGCAGAAAATCTCACCTGGCTCCAACACAGAGGTTCTGAATTACTTTCCCCATGAACCAGGAGCCTCCATGCAAGAAAGACTTGTCCGCCCCCGCGTTGGGAGCCTTCCAACGTCGCTTCTGTTGCTCACGAGTATCACCCTGCTCTTGAATGGCTGCGGATACTTTGCAGTCACCGATCCTTCGTTTTATGCCGGAATCTCGGCACCAGGCAGCACGCTCCGCGTAACTCAGCAAATGCAACTGAAGGACAATGCCAGGACGACCGGCGTGCCCGTCATCTTCTTCGTCAACGGAGTGCAGGCGGAAACTCGGAATTCGGCACCATCGACAGCAACGGCCTCTACACTGCGCCGGCCATTGTTCCTGTGCCCAACACCGTCACCATCACCACCACGACGGCCAAATTTCCGAACTATCCTCCGGGGTCGGTTGCGATCGGCGTCTCTCAATCCAATTCCGGTTTTGACTTCCGTCACGCCGACCGCATTTCTCTGAGGGCACCACCATGGTCACAGTGGATGGCTCGCAGTTTGTCTATGGCGCGCAAATTCTATGGAACGGCAAGCCGTCCCGACTACTTTCGTCTCCTCGACTCAGCTTGTGGCATCCATCCCGGCGCCAAATCCCGGCACATTTCCTCTGCCGTCAGCAATCCGGATCCCGGCTCGGCGACGACCAAGACAATCTCGGTCAAAGTCGGTCCGGGACAGGTTGTGCTCACGCTCCAGACCGAATGACGGAACCGATGTTCGCGTAAGCAATTCGCTCAACATCGGCCTCACCGTTACAGGAACCGACAATCCGCCGTCAATCTCTTCATCAACGGAATCGCCGGCGGCAACGCCCAGATCGGCACAGCAGTTTCGAATTCCGATGGCTCCATCACCTACACTGCGCCGGCCGTCGTTCCCACCCCCAATGTTGTTCAACTCACAGTCGTCAGCGTCGACAATCCAACCGTTTCCATCAACCACAATATCTCTGTTCTGAATCCCATTCCGATTCTCAGCTCAGCAACCCCCACTTCGTTCAACGTCGGACCGGCGTCTGTTGTTGTCACGGGGCAGAACTTCATCTCCGGCGCACAGTGCTGATGAACGGCGCCGCCGTGCCCACAACCTTCAACAGCGGCGGTCAACTCACGGCAACCCTCACCCTATCCGAACCGGGCACTCTCGACCTGCAGGTGCTCAATCCCAGCCCGGGTCCCGCCACTTCAAACGATTTGATTGCAGATGTCGCAGGGGCGCGCCGGTTCTGCCGGTATCGCCTGAAGATGCCGCACGCTTCCTTGATCAGGCCACCTTTCGGCGCGACCGACGCGGACATCCATCACCTCTCGCAAATTGGATACCAGGCCTGGCTCAATGAACAGTTCAACATCCCGCAGACGCTCCGTGAACCTGTCGTCGAGCAGGCACTGATTGTCAATAACCCTCCATGCGCGCCTCGCGATTTGAAGTGCAATGCGACGCTCTTTGTGCAGAACAACCAGAGCGAAATCTATGTCGAGGACGCCTTCTGGCAGCAGGCCTCACCGCGGCAACGATCAGCTCAGGCAGCGCGTGCAATATGCCCTTTCAGAGCAATTCGTCATCTCGGGCACTACTCCCGCAGTGCAGAATATGCCGCGCGGCGAAGCCAACTACTACGACATGCTCGGCGCCGACGCCTTCGGGAACTTCCGCCAGCTGCTGCAGGATGTGACGCTGAGCCCCATGATGGGACAGTTCCTCTCCATGCTTCAGAACGACAAGGGCGACGCCAACACCGATCCCGATGAAAACTACGCGCGCGAAGTCATGCAGCTCTTCACCATCGGCCTCTATCAACTTGAATGACGATGGCACGCCAGAAGCTCGATTCGACCGGCAAGCCGATCCCCACCTACTCGAATAACGATGTCATGGGACTGGCCAAGGTCTTCACCGGCTTCAGTTGGAACATCCCCGGCAACACCAGCGACACCGCATGGTCCAACTGCTGCATCTATGTCGGCACCGGCTACGGCGAAGATCTTCTGCCGATGCAGGCTTACCCAACCACCACTCCACCGAGGAGAAGGATTTCCTCGGCGTCACCGATTCCGGCTTCGGGCTCACCGGATCCGGATGGCGATCTGAAGATCGCGCTCGACACGCTCTTCAATCATCCGAACCTGCCTGCCTTCTTCTCAAAGCAGTTGATTCAGCACCTCGTCACCTCCAATCCCAGCCCCGCTTACGTCGGCCGAGTCGCCGCGGTCTTCAAAGACAACGGCCAGGGCGTTCGCGGCGACATGAAGGCAGTCATCACCGCAATCCTGCTTGACCCTGAAGCGCGCGACTCTGCATCAGACGCTGGCAATCCGCAATACGGCAAGGTGCGCGAAGCCCTCATTCGCTATACCAACTGGGCGCGCGCCTTCACCGCGCAATCGCGCAACGGCGGTTACTACCTCGGCAGCACCGAAGATCCCATCTGGGGACTGGGCCAGATGCCCCTGCGTTCGCCCACCGTCTTCAACTGGTTTGCGCCCGGCTATTCTCCCGCCCGCAACCAGCATCGAGCAGGCCGGCCTCGTCGCGCCCGAGATGCAGATGACCAACGTGACGACTGTCGTCGGCTATCTCAACTACATGCAGTACGCAATCGGCAGCGACGCGAAGAACGGCCCCGATCTCTTCTCGTCCTACGGCGCCGAATTGAGCCTGGCCGCCACGCCTGACCAGCTGGTCGATCGCGTCAATCTGCTGCTGATGGCGGGACAGATGGACAGCACCCTCCGCAGCGAGATCCTCGGTGCAGTCAGCGCCATCCCCATTCCTTCCGGAGATCAAAACGCGATCAATGCCGCGCTTACCGCACGCGTGCAAACAGCAATCTATCTCACCATGGCCTCACCGGCCTTCTGCGCGCAGTTCTAGGAGATCGACAGTGAATAATTTCGAACGATCCCGGCGGCAGTTTCTTCGGACCGCCTCCATGGCCTCGATGGCAGGCCTCTACGCCAGCCCATTCCTGATGGAACTCAACTCGGTGGCTGCCATGGCGCAGAGTTCCGGCGCATCCGACTATCGCGCGCTCGTCTGCGTCTTCCTGCAGGGCGGCAACGACGGCCACGGCACCGTGATCGCCACCGATCCCGACTCCTTCTCGGCCTTCACACAGGCCCGCTCCGGCGCGCCCGGCCTCGCCTATCCGCTGAGCCAGTTGCTTGCCCATCATGCCGAAAACCTCGCAGAGCGGTCGCACCTTCGCGCTTAATCCCTCTCTGGGCGGACTGCAGAACCTCTTCAACGCGGGCGCGCGGCAGTCGTCGCCAATACCGGCACGCTCATTGCTCCCGCCACCAAGGCGCAGGTGATGAACAGTTCCGTTCCTCTGCCCGCTTCCCTCTTTTCGCACTTCGATCAAACGGCGGCATGGCAGGCCATTGCTTCCAACGGCGGCAGCGCCGAGCACGTCGGCTGGGGCGGATCCGTTGCCGATCTCATCGAGAGCATGAGCATGAACTCCAACTCCATGTTCACCTGCATCTCCACTGCGGGAATCGCGCTGTTCCTCTCCGGCCAAACGTCCTATCAGCTCAACGTCACGTCGGCCGGCCCCATTCCCATCGACGGATTGGCTCAGCCGCTGTTCGGCCAGCCGGCGGGGACCAATGCGCTCTCATCGATCCTCACCGCCGACGAGGCAAACCTGTTCGCAAAGGAATACGAAGTCGTTGTGAATCGCTCGCAGCAGGCGCAGGAGCAGCTTTCCACCGCAATGCTGCCCGCGGGCGCTACCGGCGTTCCAACTCCGCCGCAGTATCTCGATCCCGTCACCAACAAGCTCACCGACAATCCTCTCGCCATCTCGTTGCAGACCGTCGCCCGGATCATCGGCGGACGTTCAGGACTGGGCGTGAACCGGCAGATCTTCTACGTGCAACTTGGCAGCTTCGACACCCACGACAACCAGGCCCAACTCCACGCGGTCCTGCTCACCCAGCTCGGCCAGGCTCTTGAGTACTTCGACGGGCTCATGACCTCGTCGGGCCTCGGCAACCAGGTCACCACCTTCACCGCGTCGGACTTCGGCCGCACCCTTACATCCAACAGCAACGGCACGGACCACGGATGGGGCAGCCATCACTTCGTTGTCGGCGGCGCCGTGCAGGGGCAGGACATCTATGGCCAGTACCCCGTTGTCGGCGCCAACCAGGCGAACGACGTCGGCGCCGGCCGTCTCATTCCAACTATCTCAGTGGATGAGTACGCCGCCACGCTTGCTCGGTGGTTCGGCCTGTCCGACGGCCAGATCCGCCAGATTCTTCCCAACTTGGCAACTTCGGCTCAAGCCCATACCTCGGCTTCATGGGCTAGAATTCCATCTCAAAACCTGAAGCGGCGGATTCTCGAACGACAGGAACCGAATCACATCCCGACCCAAATTCAAGTTGCGCTAGCCCGGTCGGCGAATGCTGGATTGGCAAGCCACTCTCATTTCTCGCTCCGCCCGGGCGCATCAGAACACCGAAGCGAGTGAGCCCGCACGGATACATCAGCACAGTGCGCACCTTCACTTCCTACCCCCTTCTTCGCAATAATGGAAGATGCTATGTCGAAACAACAATTCCAGACTGAAGTAAACCAGCTACTCCAGCTGATCGTCCATTCGCTCTACTCCCACCCGGAAATCTTCCTCCGCGAGCTTATCTCCAACTCCTCCGATGCGCTTGACAAACTGCGCTACCTCAGCCTTACCGACGACCGAGTACAAGGCCCTCGTCGGCAATGGCATCGACTCGCCGCGCATCGACCTCGAACTGGACGAAGCCAACAAGACTCTCACCGTCTCCGACACCGGCATCGGCATGAACGAGGAAGACCTCGTCTCGCACCTCGGCACCATCGCCCGCTCCGGCACAAAGAACTTCCTCGCTCAGCTCTCCGGCGACGCCCGCAAAGACTCGAACCTCATCGGCCAGTTCGGCGTCGGCTTCTACTCCGTCTTCATGGTCGCCGACAAGGTGAGGTCATCTCGCGCAAGGCCGGCGAAGAGAAGACATATAAGTGGACCAGCGACGGAAAGTCAGGATTCGACATCGAGGAAGTCTCGGGCGCCGATGCGCGCAAGAGCGCCGGAACCACCGTCCTCATCCACTTCAACGACGAAGGCGCGCAGTATGCCAACGGCTGGCGTCTCACGGAGATCGTCAAGAAGTACTCCAACCACATCGCCTTCCCCATCTTCCTCACGCACGACAAAAGCGAGTGGAACGCCGAGAAGAAGGAATCCATCAAGACCCGCACCACCGAGCAGGTAAACGCCGCCAGCGCGATGTGGCAGCGCCCGAAGTCCGAGCTCAAGGACGACGACTACAAGGAGTTCTACAAGTCCATCACCGGCGACTGGGAAGACCCGCTCTTCTGGTTCCACACCCGCGCCGAAGGCACGCTCGAGTACACCACCCTCTTCTACATTCCCGCCAAGGCTCCGCTCGATCTCTACCAGGCCGACTACAAGGGCGGCGTCAAGCTCTACGTCAAGCGCGTCTTCATCATGGACGATTCCAAGGACCTGCTCCCGCAGTACCTCCGCTTCGTCCGCGGCATCATCGACTCGGAAGATCTTCCGCTGAACGTCTCGCGCGAGATCCTGCAGCAGAACAAGGTGCTCACCAGCATCAAGACCGCCAGCGTCAAAAAGATTCTCTCCGAGCTAAAGACCATTGCCACCAACGATCCTGAGAAGTACTCGCAGTTCATCGCCGAGTACAACCGGCCGCTCAAGGAAGGTCTCTACGGCGACTTCGCCAACCGCGAGACGCTGCTCGACCTCATCCGCTTCAAATCCACCAAAGTCGAAGGGCTCACCTCGCTCGCCGAGGCCAGGGAGCGCATGCAGCCCGAACAGAAGGCGATCTACTACATCACCGGCGGCTCCGAGTCCATGCTTCGCAACTCTCCGCTGCTTGAGATTTACAAGAAGAAGGGCATCGAGGTCCTCATCCTCGACGACGATATCGACGAGATCGTCTTTTCGACCGTCGCCAAGTTCGGCGACATCGATCTGAAAGCTGTCAACAAGTCCGCCACCTCGGAAGACCTCAAGGACGACTCCACCCCGGAAAAGGCCGAAGAGCTCAAGCCCTTGCTCGAGAAGATCAAGGCAACGCTCGGCGATGCCGTCAAAGAGGTGCGCGTCTCATCCCGGCTCGCCGACAGCCCATCCGTCATCGTCTCTGACGAAGACGAGCCTTCAGCCCGTATGCGCCAAATGATGCAGGCCATGGGCCAGAAGGATTTGCCCGAACTGCAACCCACGCTCGAGATCAACCCTGATCACGAGATCATCAGAAAGCTGCTCGCCGACCCCGGCAGCAGCAAGGTAGAAGACGCGGCCTGGCTCCTCTTCGACCAGGCACTGCTGCTTGAGGGCGTTCCACTGAAAGACCCCGCCACCTTCGTCCAGCGCCTGAACCGAGTGCTTAACCAATCCATCTGAATCCAAACACGAGTCGCAACCAGAGACGCCTCCCGCGAGGGAGGTGCCCGGGCGTAGTAACCAAACCTTGAGGATGCATGTCAGCGTTGCATAGAGACACACTCGGCAATCCAAACAAATTGTCTAGTTCGTTTTAAATCAATAGATTGAAGAGGTGTTGGAGGCGCGGGCCGGGATCGAACCGGCGCATAAAGGTTTTGCAGACCTCTCCCTTACCACTTGGGTACCGCGCCTTGGCAGGGCTGTCTTTATTTTCAGTCGCTCCATATCGCCGTAGCCAACCCGGCTGGCGCCGGAGGGCGATTTGGAGCGGGAGACGAGATTTGAACTCGCGACCCTCGCCTTGGCAAGGCGATGCTCTACCACTGAGCTACTCCCGCTTACTGCAAGTTTGAGTATACCGGGCTGGCAGAAAGCGGGTCAAACCGCTGAAACTGCTTCCCTGCGGCCCGTCCGCTGTCCTCAGGCCAGACTCTCCTGGTAGCCCGACCCGTTCCTCCACTTTGATGATCTCGCCGTCGCGCATGTGCAGGATGCGGCCTGCGATGGCCGCCGCCTCGGGTTGTGCGTGATCATCAGCGTCGTCTGGCCCAGCTCGCGATTCGACCTCAGCAGCATCTTCAACACCGCATCGGAGTTCTTGGTGTCCAGGTTCCCTGTCGGCTCGTCGGCCAGCACAATCGCTGGCCGGGTGATCAGCGCCCGCGCAATCGCTACCCGCTGCTGTTCGCCGCCGCTCAACTCCGAGGGCCGATGCTCCAGCCGCCCGCGGATCGACAGCAGATCGCTCAAATGGTCCAGATATTTGCGATCCATCGGCTCCTTGCGCCCGCTGATCGTGTAAGCAATTTCGATATTGCCCATCGCCGATAGTGTCGGCAGCAGGTTGAACTTTCTGAAATACAAAGCCGATCCGATGCTTGCGCAGCCGCGTCCGTTCCGCATCGCTCAGGCTCGCAAAATCCACCCCGTCAATCACCACCTTGCCTTCGTTGCCCGCGTCAGTCCGCCCAACAGGTAAAACAGTGTCGACTTGCCCGAACCCGAGGGCCCCACAATCGCCACAAACTCGCCGCGCTCCACTTCGAAGGAAACGCCGCGCACCGCCGCCACCATAATCCGGCCCGCGGCATAAACCTTGGTCAGATTTTCGGCGAGAATGATGGGCGTCGATGCTTCTGCGTGCACATCCTTCATTGTAAATGTCAGAACTGATTGGTCGTCCGCCGCCAGTCGTTCCCGATGCCGCCGTGCAGTCCAACCCTGCAAGAGCGACGATTTCCGCAAAGGAAAATCAGGCATGCGGCCGCCCGCTCGCAAGTGACCGTTACCCCATGATGGATCTTCGGGCCTGCCTCCAGCCTCATTTTTGCCTGATCGCACCCCGCGAACGCCGCGTTGCTCCAGATTCCTGCTCCATGCCATAAAATGGAGAAGCAACGATCTCACAGCAGGTCCCCTCATGACATCGAAAGCCAATCTCCTCAGTTCAATCGAAACAGCCGCCACTAAAGCAGGCCTGAAGCTTGTCTCCGCCTCCGAGGCGACCGACTTCAACGGTCAGCCCACGCTCATCTTCCAACTCGGTCTTCCGGGCCCGGACGATCGCACGCCTGCGACTCGAATTGAGCGAGGCTTTCGACTTCGACACCGAGGCCCCCGCGCCGGGTCCTCTCGCTGGGAAGGAATCCGGACCTGCTGCCCGCAATGGTCGCGCACCTCGCCGCCGAGGCCAAGCGCCTGCGCAATCCGCGCCCCGACTGCTACGTCACCCTTGGCGGACTGCCCCTCGCCTTCGGCAAATTCCAGTGGCCCTTCCACCGCTCCACCTCTGGCGCAGACACCTACATCGTCCACGGCGAAATCTATCTCGCCGACGGCAGGCGCGCCACAATCTGCATGCCAAGGTCGCTGCCGTCCGTTACCGTCACCTTTGCCGAAATCGTGCCCGCGATGGAGCAGCCCTACGCCGAGACCTTCGTCTACAACGCCATTCGCAAGACCGTCGACTTCGGCCAGCTCGAATTCCTCAAGTCCGGCAACCGCCAGCCCGTTCCCGTCACCACGCGCTTCTACAGCCGCTGGCAAAAGAAGTTCCTCTTCACTGATACCGACGACGCAGGAGCGCCTCGCTATCTGCTCAGCAAGGTCTACTGGCTCTCCGGCGTTCTCGGCGAAAGCAAGCCGGTGTGGATCGCCGACCCGCGCGACGCGCAGTATCTCAACACCACCGAGGCCGATCTGCTGCGCATGGCCGGCCACGAAGCCGGCGAAGGCCTGATGGCGCTCGACGGCGAATTCGCCGCCGCAACGCCTGCACTGCATGGCGCGCGCCGCCGAGTACCAGGCCGCCCTCGACGCCGCACTCAACTTCACCAAGCCGCAGTTCAACGAGTCAATGCGCTCCGGCCACGCAAATATGTAGTTTGATCAGTCGATCAGTACGATCTTGCCTTCAACTGAACCGCCCGCAGAAGTTCCGATGGCACGCCTTGCTTAAGAAGGTCGAAAGTGTGGTGACGAGCGGGTCGATCTTCTTTTCCGCGAGCAGTGAGAAGATCTTCGGCAAATCCTCCCGCAGAGGCTTCGGTCTTTTTCGTAGAGCGCACTTATTCCGTAGAAATTGCCTCGCCGGCCACGAAGGCGCGCGCCGATGAAGAGATTGCGAACATCGCCACGTTTGGAAAGAATTCCAGGAGCGCCCATGAAACCGAATCCGATCACCATCCCGCCCTTGCGCAGCGCGCCGATGCACTGTCCGATATTGGCGCCGCCCACTGCATCGAATACGTAATCCACTCCCTCAGGTTCAAGGGCACGACGAGGTGATCCAGCCTCCCGCTTCTGTAGTCGATCGGCGTTGCGCCAAGCGCGCGCAAATTTCATGCTTGCTCTGCGGAGGCGGCCGCCATAGGTCTTTGCTCCAGCAATCCAGCAATTGAAGGCAGCCGTGCCGACTCCTCCGGCGGCTCCAGTTACCATCGCAGTTTGACCTCGCTGTACCTTCGCGACGCGATGAATCATTTGCCAGGCAGTCACGTAATTGAGGATTACCGCTGCGGCGTCGCGATCGGAAACAGCATCCGGGACCGGCAGGAAATGTTCGGCCCCACGAATGAGAAACTCGGCAAAGCCTCCGTAAACTGTGAGCGCCGCCACACGCTGGCCGAGTTCAAATCCGGTGACACCTGCACCGATCGCGTCGACCTCTCCAACAGTTTCGTAGCCAGGAATGAACGGTATCTTTGGTGCAAACGGATAGTTGCCCCCGAGCATGATCAGATCGGTTGCGCCCACGCCTGCTGCTTTGACGCGCACTCGAAGTTGACCGGCGCCGGGATTCTCCATCGGCAACTCAACGACTTGGAGGACTTCGGGCCCACCCTTCTTCGTCAACATCACCGCGCGATATGTAGCCGTCACGTGTATCCTTCTCTGGCTTCGATGCAGGGGGCTTTATTTGGGCAAATAGAAGATCGAAAGGATATTTCTCTTGTCATATGCGCCGGCTTTGGGCCGAATATCACAGCGCAGTCCCGCACCCGGAACAGAACTTCGCGCCAACCGGATTCGTCTTCTGGCATCTCGGGCACGCCACCAGAGTCCCAGGCTGCGCGATCGCGGACGGCTCGGTACGCAGGTGAACGCCCGCAGACGCAGGCACATTCACAGTCACATTGATCGGCTGCCCATAAGCCGGCATCGCGATTCCCAGTGCCGCCGCAATTCCCGCCGCCTGAATCGCGTTGAACTCCCGCACCCGCCCCGGCATGAAGAAGCACTCGATGAATCCGAGAACCCCCGGAAACGGAGTCCAGCAGAAGCAGCAATAGAGAATGCCCAGTCCCGTCCGCCGCAGATAAAAGTGGTGAACGCCGAACCCGCCCAGAAACAGCGCCAGCAGAATGCCCACAACCTCGTCGCGGCGCACCTGCTCGTACTGCTGGTAAAACACTGCCTGCGCATTCAGATAAGCCGTGGTCGTCATGGCCGCATCTCCGTGCGTTCCTTGCATTAAAACATACGCACCCCGCGCCTTCGGAGTTCCCCAAATTGCCCCACGCCACCCGCAAATGCGGCTCACTGCACCTTCTTCCCTAGTTCCCTAGTTCTCTAGTTCCCTAGGTCCTCGTGCGTTCCCTGTTCCCTCGTTCCCTCGTTCCCTGTCTCCTGTCATCCGGCATCATAGGCATCATGACCACTCCATCCGCCTCCCCCAGCGGCACCTTCAAGATCGGCGGCGACCTCCCTGTCCACCGTCTCGGATATGGAACCATGCGCCTCGTTGGCGACGGCGCCTGGGGCGAGCCAAACGATCCAGAAGAAGCCCGCCGCGTCCTGCGCCGCGCCGTCGAGCTCGGCGTCACCCTCATCGACACCGCCGACGCCTACGGCCCTGAGATCGCCGAGCGCCTCATCTGCGAAGCTCTCCACCCTTACCCGCCAGGCCTCGTCATCGCCACCAAGGGCGGCATCACCCGCCAGGGCCCTGCCAAAACCGAATACGTAGGCCGCGCCGGTTATTTGATCCAGTGCGTCGAAATGAGCCTGCGCCGCCTCAAACTCGAGCGCATCGACCTCTACCAGCTCCACCGCATCGACCCGCGCACCCCGCTCGAAGAATCCCTCGGCGCCCTTCGCCAGATGCAGGAGCAGGGCAAAATCCGCCACATCGGCCTCAGCGAAGTCACGCCCGCCGAAATCGAACAGGCGCAGAAAATTGCCCCCATCGTCAGCGTCCAGAATCGCTACTCGCTCGCCGACCGCCGCCACGAGCAGACTCTCACATGGTGCGAGCAGCGCGGCATCGCCTTCCTGCCCTGGTATCCCATCGCCGGCGGCAAACTGCTCAAGCCCGACCATCCCTTCGCGCAGACTCCTCACGCATCGCCGCGCGCTACAACGCCACGCCCGCGCAGCTTTCGATGGCCTGGCTCCTCCATCGCTCGCCCGTCGATGCTGCCCATCCCCGGCACGTCACAGGTAAAGCACCTGGAAGAGAACATCGCCGCTGCATCCCTCCAGATCGGCCCCGATGAATGGACACAACTCGAAGCCGGCAGCAAAGAACTAAGGCTGTGCCGGTGGAACCTCCACCGCGTTGTCCCACTCCCAGCATTCGTTCTCCGATTTGACGTTCTCGATGGCAACGTCGTTTGGCGTTGCCGCGCAGGCTCGATGGCGCTCTTATTCCCAGTAAGCGCACTTGCCCCTCTAACGAATTGTCATCCTGACGCGAAGCGGAAGGATCTGTGGTTGCTTCTATCTTCACTCTGTCGAAACTTCCAAAATGCGCACCATCGACCAGAACCCAATCATGCCCGCCAGAATTCGCGCGAACCTGGTTGCCAAGGCGAAATACAAGGTGGAATGCTCATCCATGGGTAGGATGTTTGAGAGGAATTCGTCATGCGGAAGACTTCGCTTGTATTTTAGCGTTGTTTAGATGCACCGGTGTGGCTTGGGCGCCAGGGCGCAAAGTGTGTAGATGTTGGGATATTCGAGTCCAAGCTGCCGATTTACCCACCAATTGCTCGTGCCGCACACATGTCAGAGGTGTTTTTCCACTTTATCGTTGTTGTTGACCACACGATGGCCATTCTGACGTCCGATTTTTAGATGGTCCTAGTAAAGGCGCATTTCAAGTGACTTGTCGCACAGTGGGCGTGAATTCATTGAGAGCCGCATGATACGGACGGGCTGACGGCGGCGAGCATCAAGTCTCTAGCTACATCTTCTGAATTGCACTATCGGATGCGGCCCGAGGATAGCGGAGTCGCCCAATAATTTCATGCGCGTTACGCGATTTGATCTGGCCATCGCTTGTCGAGTGAAAGCTACAAGGCCTGCTGTCAACTATTGAGAAGCCTGGGGTCCAGACAATTCCTTCGATCCAGAGCGTAGAAGTGCCCGAGGCACCGCCCACTCGACAATAATCATTTGAGCAACGTTGCCCCGGCTCATCGCCCACCTTCAATGCAGCAGCAGCCCCACACCTACTTCGCAGCGCCATCCTTATCTTTATCCTTGTCCTTCTCGCTAGGCCGCGGCGTCAAGCGCCGGCGCCAGCGGATCGCCCCAGATATAGTGCCCAAACCAGTTCTCGTTCTCCTCCATCACCGCACGCTGCTGCTTCGGCTTGTTGATCGGATGCCCGAACCCGTCATAAAGCACCATCTTCACCGGAACGCCATGATCCTCCAGCGCCTGCCGCAGCTCAAAGCTGTTCGGCACCGGCACCCTCTTGTCCACGCTTCCCTGCTGAATCAGAGTCGGCGTCTTCGCCTTCGAAATGTAACTGATCGGCGAAGTCGTTTTGTAAATCTCCGGATCATCCCACGGCGTCGCCCTCAGATACTGCACCGTGAACGGCGTAATGTCGGTGTTCGCGTAGTACGTCATCCAGTCCGATATCCCAGCGCCCACGCTCACTGCCTTGAACCGGTCGCTCGACGTCGTGATGAACGCAGAAATATATCCTCCCTCGCTCCACCCCATCGACCCCACCCGGTCCTTGTCCACAAATCCCTGCGCAATCAGATAATCCACGCCCGAAATCACATCCGCATAATCGCCCACGCCCAGGTTGCGCACATTCAGCGCGCGAAACTTCGCGCCATATCCCGCCGACCCGCGATAATTCGGCCGCAGCACCAGCGCCCCCTTCGCCACAAATCGCTCGATCGGGTAATAGCGATCGGCGCTCACAAACGGCATATCGATCCCCGTCGGCCCGCCGTGAATCACCACCAGTAACGGATACTTCTTCGTCGGCGAAAAATCCGCAGGCTTGTACAGCACGCCCTCGATCTCCGTTCCGTCCCCCGACTTCCACCGCACCACTTCGCGTTTTGCAACCGTGAACTCCGCCTCCTGCGCACCCGCATGCGTCAGTTGTTTCGGTGGAGCTTCTCCCAGCCCGCTCGCATAAATCTCCGCATACTCATTCGCTCCCGCTCCGCGATAGGCTGCCTGCTTGAAGTCCTTCGAGAACGTAAACGAGCCCGCGATCTCGCTCCCCGGCATCTCCATCTTCTTCAGCGTCCCATTCTGCGGATCAAGAAGATACAGCGACGAGCTCATTCTCTGCAGACCCGAAAAGTAAATTCCCTCCGGCGCCCACCGCAGCAGGCTTGGATCCTCATCGAATGCATCGCTCACGACCCGCGGCGTTCCGCCATTCGCATCCACCACCGCAATCTTCTGGTTCGCATAGAAGAAATACTTCTCCCCATTCGAAGTCTCGAACGCAATCTGTTTCCCATCCGGCGACCACTGGGGATCCGAGTCAGGCCCCGGCGTATCCACAATCTTCTTCACCGCACCGCCCGCGACTGCCACCACGTAGATGTCCTTCGAAAACGACGAAATCAGATCCGGATCCTTCGCCGCGCTGAACGCGATCCGCGTCCCGTCCGGCGAAAATGAAAACTCCTCCACGCTGAACCCGTCTTCCTTCGTCAGTTCCTTCGGCTCACCCACGGCGCTGACGCGCCCAGCCGCATCCGTCTTCGGCAGATCCACGAGCCACAGGTGCTCCATCTCGTAATCGGCATGAATCACGTGATAATCGCCGAACGAATCCTTGCGATCCTTCATCGCCTTCGGCTCCGGAGCCTCCGCCGAAAAAGCAATCCGTTGTGAGTCCGGCGCCCAGTCGAATCCGCCCACGCCCTTTTCCATCTTCGTCAACTGCTGCGCTTCCCCGCCATTTGCGGGCATCACCCAAAGTTGCCTCTTCTCCGCGGGCGACTTCGGCAGCGATCCCGGCCGATCCGACACGAACGCAATCCACTTCCCATCCGGCGACCATTCCGCCGGATTGCACGAGTGTCCCATCGCTGTCAGCAAATGCAGCTCGCCCGTCGCCACATCCGCAATCCACAGGTCCGTCTCAAACGCATTCGCGTCCCAGTCCGTCCGCGTCTGCTCATACACCACATGCTTGCCGTCCGGCGAAATCTTCGGCGACCCGACGCTGTACATCTCCAGCGATTGATCAATCGTCGGCACCTTCGCCACGGGCGTTTGCGCCACGCCCGCAACCGGAATCGACACAGCCACACCAACAAACAGGGCGATCCGAATCAACAGGCGGTTCACGGGGAATCCTCCAGAATTTCTCGCAGTATATCCCGCTCCACCACCTAAGCCGACCACTTCGGATTTCTTTCGTGCAAATGAAAAACCCGCAGCTTGCGCCGCGGGTCTCTCCTCCGCACTCTGCAGAATCTACTCCACTCTGTCGGAAGCAATCGTCTGCTTGTACCACTCCGCGCTCAGCTTCGGCGTGCGCTTCAGCGTCTTGAAGTCGACATAGTGAAGACCGAACCGCTTCGAGTACCCATCAGCCCACTCGAAGTTGTCCATCAGGCTCCATAGAAAATAGCCCTTCACCGGATAGCCTTCCATCACCGCCCGATGCAATTGCGTCAGATGATTGCGCAATACATCACGCGATCCACGTCCTCCACGCGGCCCGCCGGCGTCAGCACATCGTCCGACGACGTTCCGTTCTCAGTGATGTAAATCGCCGGCACCTTCTCCTTCCAGATGTCGCACACATTGCGCACACCCCAGTAGATGACCTCCGGCCCCAACTGCAGCCACGGCGAAGCCATGTGCGGATACGAGGTCGGCATAGGCTCCATCGCGTATCCCTGCGCCGATCCATCCGCGCGCGCATACAGCGGCGTGTAGATGTTCAGCCCCACAAAATCCAGTGCGCTCCCGATGGCCTTCATGTCGCCTTCTTCCACCTTCGGCGCGTTCGCCCCTTCACGCGCGAGATAGCTTTCGGGATATTTGCCATCCAGTAACGCTGTCAGGAACGGCGCATTGGTGTCGCGCGTGGCCTTTTGCGCAGCCTCAATGTGCTCCGCCGTCTCCATCACCGGCACGACCACCACAGCATTCTCCGCAAGCCCCACCTGTGTTCCGCTCGGCGTATTCGCGCGGATCGCCTGCACCCCCAGTCCATGCGCGAGGATGGCGTGATGCCGGATCTGGTTCACCGGCCCGGCCGGCAACTTCAGCCCCGGCGCAAACTGGCCGATCTTGTATCCCAGGTCGGTGAAGCAGATGAACTCATTCGTCGTCATCCAGTGATTCACCTTGTCGCCTAGATGCTTCGTCACGTACGCGCAGTAATCCGCAAACGCCTTCGACGTATCGCGCGATTGCCACCCGCCCTGCAGTCCCGCCGGCGTGTCCCAGTGGAACATCGTGATGTACGGCGTGATGTTGTTCGCCAGCAACTCGTCCACCACGCGGTTGTAGTAATCCAGGCCCTTCTGATTCACCTGCCCCGTCCCACTCGGGAACACGCGCGACCACGACATCGACATCCGATAGGTGCTCACGCCCAGGTTCTTCAGCAACTGCACATCCTCTTTGTAGAGATGATAGGAATCATCCGCCACATCGCCGGTATCGCCGTTATGCGTCTTGCCCGGCGTGTGCGAAAACACGTCCCAGAGAGACGGACCGCGCCCGTCCGCCTGCGCGCCGCCCTCAATCTGGTAAGCTGCCGTCGCGCATCCCCACAAAAATCCCTTGGGATACTCAAGCTTCATGGTTGCGGCTGGCCAAAGGCAAACCTGGGCAGCGCAATTCCGGCATACGTTGCTGTGGCCGCTGCGGCCACACCCTTTCCAAACTGGCGACGAGAAATTGACTTCATTCTTACCCTCCAAACATTAGCAAAAACGTTTTAGCAGACCACTTTAACGCTTGGCAAGTGAAATCCAGGTCTTTCTTCCCGACGCAGACTCGCCGCCAGAAAAACAAAAGCCGCAACCTTTTGGCTGCGGCTCCTGTTGCATCGCCCGCTGTACTTATAGTTCTGCCGGTCCTGCGATCCTGGCGCCGAAGGCGCAGTTGGCCCCACCGCAGGGTCGGGGTCCCCATCGACAGGTCTGCGTCGATGGGGTGGAGGTGGTTACATCTCCTTTACGCCTTCCACAAACGCCTTCAGCTTGCGCGACCGCGAAGGATGACGCAGCTTGCGCAACGCCTTGGCTTCGATCTGCCGGATGCGCTCGCGCGTCACCTGGAAGCTCTGTCCCACCTCTTCCAGCGTGTGCTCCGAGCCGTCCTCAAGACCAAAGCGCATCTTGATCACCCGCTCTTCGCGCGGCGTCAACGTGCGCAGAACCTGCGACGTGTACTCCTTCAGGTTCACGCTGATCACCGCCTCGCTCGGCGAAACCGCCTGGCGATCTTCGATGAAGTCGCCAAGGTGCGAGTCTTCCTCTTCGCCAATCGGCGTCTCCAGCGAAATCGGCTCCTGCGCGATCTTCAGCACCTTGCGCACCTTCGCCACGGGAATATCCATGCGCCGCGCAATCTCTTCGCTCGAAGGCTCGCGGCCCAGTTCCTGCACCAGCTGACGGCTGTGCGAATCAGCTTGTTGATCGTCTCGATCATGTGCACCGGAATACGAATCGTTCGCGCCTGGTCCGCAATCGCACGCGTAATCGCCTGGCGAATCCACCACGTCGCATACGTCGAGAACTTGTAGCCGCGCCGATATTCGAACTTGTCCACCGCCTTCATCAGGCCGATGTTGCCTTCCTGAATCAGGTCGAGGAACTGCAGTCCGCGGTTCGTGTACTTCTTCGCGATCGACACCACCAGTCGAAGGTTAGCTTCAATCAGCTCCCGCTTCGCCTGCTCGGCGTCCATGTCGCCCTGGATCATCTCGCGCTGCGTGCGCTTCAGTTCAACGATCGAAACGCCCGCGTCGCCTTCGATCTTCTCGAGGTCGACCTTGCAGTTCTTCTGCTGGCGCCGGTATTCCTTCTTCAGCTCCTCGCTCTTTGAGGCTTCGTACTTCTGATCGAGCGAGCGAATCTGCCGCTCCAGCGTGCGCATGGTGTCGACGGTCTTGTTGACCTTGTCGAGCAGCCGCTTGCGCTCCAGGCCCGTGTACTTCAGCTCGCGCACGATGCGCGAAACAAACACCTTCTCGCGCGCAATCAGCCAGCGTAGCTTGCGCAGTTCCTTCTGGCTGGTCTTGCTGTTCGCCGCGGCCTGCTTCTCTTCAAACGCCTGCAATCTTCTTCTGGTGCTTCACCAGCGCATCGATGCGCGCCACCGTGGAACGCACGCGCGCCTGCACCACGTCTTCGGTCAGCTCTTCTTCGTCGAAGACCACGACTTCTTTCACGTTGCGCACGCCGCGCTTCAGGTCTTCGCCCAGCGCCACAATTTCGCGAATCACGATCGGCGAACGCGAAATCGCCTTCAGCACGCGCATCTGCCCGCGCTCGATGCGCTTGGCGATTTCCACTTCGCCTTCGCGCGTCAGCAGCGGCACGGTGCCCATCTCGCGCAGATACATGCGCACGGGGTCGTTGGTTTTTTCGAGCGTGCCAGGCGTCAGGTCGAGCTCGACGTCCTCGCCCTCTTCGAGCTCAAAGTCTTTGTCGGCGCCGAACTTCGGCGCGTCCAGCAGATCGATGCCCTGGCTGCCGATCGTCGTGATCAGATCGTCGATGTCGTCGGCAGATGCCGATCTCTTCCGGCAACATGTCATTCACGTCGCCGTAGGTCAGGTAGCCCTTCTCCTTGCCGGTTTCGATCAGGTTGGTGATGTCGTCTTCAAATTTGTCGTTGATCGCCAAATGGTTCCTGCTCTCCAGCACGATCGAGTTTCTGCACCGGGTCGCGCGCCAGTGCGGAGCTCGTTCCGCGTGCAACAACATTTGGATGCCCAAACGTGCGCATTTGCGGACACGGTCTCCCGGTCCCCGCATAAAAAAAGCGGTCTCAATAGTCGCTCGGAGCAGGATGTTCGCGCTTCAGGTTTCGCCTGGGTCGCCCGCGAGCCGAAGCTCATATGTGGGGCAAAGGGGCGCGCATCCTTACAGAGATCAATAGATTACCACAACTGAATCCACCTTTAACCGGAACTCAGCCTGAATTTCCGCAGGTAACTGCCCGTCCCCGCGCCTTTTGTAGCCCAGACCGGTGCAACACAATCGGCGTGCGCGCCCCCTGTTCTCTGTTTATTTAGACGTGAATTTGCCATTAAAGTGACTCAAAGAAATCAGCGCTTTGGCCGTCAATTTCCGCCCCCAGCCCGGGCCCCTGCAACTGCCGCAAGGCCCGGTCCAGTTCCAGCTTTCTGCTGCGTCAGCACCGCCAACTCCGCAAAATCCCCCCGCCGCTCCGCCTCCTGGATCTGCGCCCGCATGTCCCGCAATTCCGCTCTCGATTTTCCGCTGTTGCAGGCTCGTGATCGCGCCCATGCACACTGTCGCGCCGCGGAGGCTCGGTTTCCGCCGAGCAGGCCTCCGCCAGCAACGCTCTCTGGGCCGGATCTTCGACCACGTCCATCGGGTCGCGCCGCCCCGTTCGGCCAACGCCTGCAAGGCTGGGAACACCCCAAGCCCCTCAAACCACTCTGGTTGCCTGCTCACAGCATCGGCCGCCGCCCGCCGCGACTCCTCATGTTCCGGATCGGTAATCGCCAGCGCCCGCAGCAGCACCCGCTCCACTTCGGTCAGCGCCGTCGTCCTCACCTCGATGTGATCCCGCCGCCTCAGCGCCGCCTGCCGCAACTCCTCCCGCAGCACCGCCGAATCGATCCCCAGCTTCTGCGCCGCATCCATCGCAAACTGGTCCCGCGCCAGCTTCTCCGGAATCCGCCGGATATGCGGCAGCAGGTAATTCATCGCCTTCACCTTCTGCTCCGCTGCCGCCCCTGGAAACATCTGCCGCGCCCGCTCAATCAGGTAGTCCGACTGGCGCCGCGCCCCCATCACCGCCTGCGTGTACGCCTCCACGCCGCGCTCGCGAATAAACCGGTCCGGATCCAGCCCCTCTTCGAGCGTCACCACTTCAGGTTGAAGCCCTCTTCCGTCAGCAGCGCGATCGACTTCTCCGCCGCATTCGCCCCCGCCGCGTCGGGATCGAAATTGACCACCACATTCGACGTATGCCGCCGCAGAATCGCCACCTGCTGCTCGGTAAAAGCCGTCCCGCTGGTCGCAATCACGTGCTGAATTCCGCGCAAAAACAGCGAAATGCAGTCCATCTGCCCCTCAACCAGCAGCGCATACCCCGCCTGCCGGATCGCCGCCTTGGCCTTGTCCAGATTGAACAGCACCTGCCCCTTGGTATAAAGCGGCGTCTCCGGCGAATTGATGTACTTTGCCCCCGCCTTCTCGCCTGTCTCCAGCGTCCGCGCCGTAAACGCAATCACCCGACCGCTCTCATTGCAGATCGGAAACGTCACCCGCTTGCGAAACCGGTCATAAATGCGGCCTTCCGTCCCGTCGCCCTGTTCCTTTGAACTGAACAGCCCCGACGCCCGCAGCGTCTCCTCATCCGCCATCCCGCTCAGCCGATCACGCAACGCGCCAAAGCTGTCCGGCGCATACCCGATGCGAAAAGCCTTAATCCCCTCCGG
Organism: uncultured Acidobacteriaceae bacterium; assembly: GCA_963769345.1. Classification (GTDB taxonomy): domain Bacteria; phylum Acidobacteriota; class Terriglobia; order Terriglobales; family Acidobacteriaceae; genus Telmatobacter. Next base: position 900,334 of record CAVYLL010000008.1, on the reverse strand, counting down.
CGTCATCCCGCGCCCCGCCAGGTACTCGCGCGCCAGTGCCCCCTCCGGCCCGCGCAACTGCTCCTCAAACCACGAAGTCGCCGCCTCATGCAGGTCCAGCAGCTTGCCACGCATCCGCGCCTCGGCCGCTTCTTCCGGAGAAGAAAACTCCCGCTTCGGCAGCGGAATCCCGCACTTCTGCGCCACAATCCGCACCGCCTCGGGAAACGTCACATTCTCGATCTTGCCCACAAAGCTGAAAACATCGCCGGACACGCCGCACCCGAAGCAGTGATAGAACTGCCGCACCGCATGCACTGAAAACGATGGCGACTTTTCCTTGTGAAACGGGCACAACCCCGAGTAGTTCTGCGCCCCCGCCTTGCGCAGGCGAATATATCCCTCGATCACCTTGACGATGTCGGCCTGCTGCTTCACGGTTTGTGCGAAGTCGGTCACGGCCGGAATCTTTAGTCCTGGAAATCTGTAGTCAAGAATAGCCCGACCGAATGTCAGCGCCCTGTGCACTTCACGTCTCAAATCGCTCCAGCAATCCGGCTTCCCAGGCTGGCGCATCCAACCTCGAACGTGAGGTAAACGCCATGAAAATTACAGAACTTCTGTTGGAGGAGTTGGACCGTGAAGCCGTGGGAAGTCGCAAAGCGCTCGCGCACGTTCCCGAAGGCAAGAACGATTGGAAGCCCCATGACAAGTCCATGCCCCTCGGCAGGCTTGCGACCATCGTCGCCAACGTCCCGGCGTGGATCGAAATGGTGATTAACACAGACGAGTTCGACATCAATCCAGCCGGAGGATCGAAGTTCAATCCCCAGCCCTGGAAGACGCGGCGCGATCTTCTCGACCAGTTCGAGGCCAGCCTCAAGAAGGGCCGCGAGGTTCTTCAGAAGACCACCGACGATCACCTGTTCAACACCAAATGGCGCATGCTTTCGGGAGGTAAATTGATGAGCGAGCAGACTCGCTACGAAGCCATCCGCGACGGCGTCATGAATCACATGGCCCATCATCGCGGCCAGCTCACGGTCTACCTGCGACTCAACAGCGAAACTGTCCCAGCTCTCTACGGTCCCTCCGCAGACGAGGGAAAGGCTTGAAAACACGTTCGCCCGCGGTACTCGATACTACGAGCACGGGAATCGCCTCGAGAGAATTCGATGAGGTAGTCCTCTTTGGAAAGAGATAGTTAACTGGGTCTGCCGATGCCAACAGAAGAAATGAACCCAGGCGCCGTGTTTCGGTTGAGGCGGCGCAATCTGGCCGCGATCGGCCGACTTGCTCAGAACCCTCCCGGCCCGGGACCGCCGGGGGCACCCGGACCACCTTGGCTCCCTTGGCCGCTCTGACCATTCTCGCCACTTTGACCACCTTGGTTGCCCTGACCGCCTTGGTTGCCTTGGCCGCCTTGGTTGCCTTTGCCACCCTTATTACCCTGACCACCGCTACCGCCCTGGCCGTTGCCACCGCCCCCACCACCACCGCTGCCCTGACCACCACCGCCGCCCCCACCGCCGCTGCCCTGGCCACCACCACCGCCTTGGCCACCGCCGCTACCCTGACCACCACTGCCACCTTGTCCGCCACTACCTTGTCCGCCCTGGCCACCACCACCGCCTTGGCCACCACCGACACCCTGACCGCCGCCACTACCCTGGCCACTACCACCTTGGCCGCCCTGGCCACCGCTACCGCCCTGGCCAGTACCACTGCCCCGACCACCACCGCCGCCTTGGCCACCACCACCACTCTGACCGCCTCCGCCCTGACCGTTCGTCAAGCCGTTATCGAGTCCACTGAACGCATTTGACGCTGTCGATGCCAGTTGGGAGTATGCGCCCTCCAGCGCCACCGCCATGGCGCGCATTCCTGCGACGGCGCCGGATACGATGAGTGCCACGACCAACGCATATTCGGCCATGGTCGCGCCTTCATCGGCCCTTACCGTGCTTTTGATTGAATTGCGCAGACGGGAAAGGAAATGTTTCATGATTCTTCCTCCCAATGGGCTTGATCAGCTGTAACTGAACTCCGTGACCCAGGGGGTCCAGTGTCGGCGTCCTTTTGTTTTCTTCGCGAGGGGAGTACGGCGCATCACACGGCGCATCGTACATTTTTGGGGGAACGATACACGCAAAATAGGCTCCGATGCAATAGAGAACAACCCCTCACCCGCGTTCTGGCGAGATCTTCATCGCATTTTGATCCGTTATTCGACCGATCGCCCGATCAAAGGACACGAAATAAATTGCCGCCAACGACGCGCTTCGTATAGCAATCCCTCGAATCCGCGACTTACGGCAACTCTTCGTTCGCGGAATTAGAAGGCGCCTGCATCGGGAGGAGCATTCGGCTCAATGCCCGTATCGTCTGCGCGATACATTCGGGCTCGAACCGCCCATGCTGTCCTGCTGCGCCGGCGCCACCTGCGGCTCCGTCCGTTCGTATGAAGGTACAAACGGCTTCCCGTCGATCACGTACACCACTGTCCATGCAAGGTCTACAGGCTGCCCATCCACCAGATATGGCTTGTACTTCCACTTGCTGACCGCTGATATCAGTGCATCTTTCAAATTCTGATTCCAGAAGATGGTGTCTTCATTCCGCGCCTTCACCGTACCGTCTTTGTGAATGGTGATCGGAATCGGAAAGCTGCCTCGAAATGGAAATCCATTCGGCATCAGGGGAACTGACGCGCCCACCTCGTACACCGACACTGGCTTTGGATGTCCCGGCTCAATCGTGTAAGGCTCAGAAATCGCGTCTTTCGCAGGCTTAACGAGGTCAGCGTTCGCGTCGGCCAGCGATTCCAGCAGCGTCACCTTCATCTCGGCAATCAGCGCGCCATTGAAAAGCACCTTCACATCGCGCGCCACCGTGCGTCCTGCGAACGGTTGCAAATCCTCAAATTGCACCGTCGTATCCGACGTCGCCGTAAGCCGCAAATGGTAATCGTTGTCGAAACACATCGTGGGGAACAGCCAATCCGGGTTTGTCTGGTCCGCATAGCGCTGCGGATCGATCACGGAAACGCAATTCAGAGTCACCCCCGCGGTCGTCACGCGCTTGACGTCCATTTCGTAGTCAGATTGAACGTTCGCCGCCTGGTACAACGGATCGATCACCGGCCGCGCCACCCGCAACACCAGCAAACGATGTTCGAATCCCACCTTGTTCGGCTTGCTTTGAAACTGACTTGTCTCCGAAACACTCCACTCGCTTCCCGTCAGCCTCTGTTCTGGACTCTTGAAGATGCGCGCCCATTGCCCCGGACCCAGGTGCCACTCTTCCATCGTTCCGCTCATCGGCTTTTTCTCACCGGACGGAATCACCTGGAAATCCATCTTCATGTGCCACGGTTTCAGGTCATCCCCGCCCAGCGCATTCCCCTTCACGCCGGCAACCAAGAGCCGATGCGCCAGCTCACTGATCTTCGCCGCCCCAACCGCCTGGTGCTCACTCGGAGCAGCGTCGTGTGAACTCTGCGCCGCGCACTCCTGCGCGCAAGCAAGGCCAAGCACGCACGTTGTGAGTGCAACCAGAATTCTCCGCTTCACGGATAACAAAAGGAGAAAATACATCGCAGCAGACCCCAACATTTCGATCCACCATCTTACACGCTGGGTCTCGTGAACAAGCCTTCGTTCGTGAGGAAACTAACTCCCTATTCCCTGTTCCCTGTTCTTTGTTCTTTGTTCCCTATTCCCTGTTCCCTGTTCCCTGCCTTTATCATTCATCCCGCAGCGCCTGCATCGGCTGAATCGATGCCGCCCGTCGCGCGGGAATGAGCGCAGCCACCAGCCCGATCGCTGTCAGCATCACCGCAACCGCGACATACGTGCTCGCATCCAGCGGCTTCACCTGGTACAGGAAGCCCTTGATCAGCCTGCCCGTCGCAAACGCCAGCACCAGCCCGGCCGCCAGACCCGTGCCAATCAGGATTGACCCCTGCCGCAACACCAGCTTCGCCACACTTCCGCGCGTCGCTCCCAGCGCCATGCGCACGCCAATCTCGCGCTTTCGATAACTCACAAGTTGCGACAGCACGCCATACAGTCCCGCAATCACCATCGCAATCGCCAGCCCGGCAAACGAGCCCACCAGGTAAAGCCCGAGCCGCTGGCTGAAGGTGTTTTTGTCCACGGCCTCCTGCATCGTCTGAAACTGGTCCAGCGCAAATCCGGGTGCCAGCTGGTGAAACACCGACCGCATCTCCTGCGCCACCGGAATATCCCCGCGTGTCTTCACCACGAAGGTCACAACCGTTTTCAGCAGTGCCTGGTAAAACAGCGACGTCGTGGGAATCTGCTGCTGCGACAAAAGAACCAGCGGCCGCGCATCGCCCCCGACGGTGGAATCCACCTGGTCACCGAGCACGCCCACAATCGTGAACGGCTTGATCATTCCAGTGTCTTTTCCGCCCAGGTTGATCTGCTTGCCCAGCGGATCTTTGCCGGCAAAATACTTCTTCACCAGCGCTTCATTCACCACCACCACAAACGGAGTCGTCAGCGCATCTCCATCGCCGATCATGCGTCCCCGCACAATTGGCGTCCCCAGCACGCGCGCATAGTCCCCGCTCACCGCCGTCACCCGAGCGTTCGGTCTGTTCGAGCGATCCAACGGCTGCCCAAGAATTTCGAAGCTCGAGCCCAGGTCCATCCCTGACAGCGGCGGTGATGTCGCCAGCGCCGCGCTCTCCACCCCCGGAATCTGCCTGATCCGCTCCAGCACCGGCTCATAGGTCGTCATCGCCACCGACGTCGGCGCATTCTGTGTATCTTCAGCAACTGCCATCCCTGAGAATCCCGCCGCATCTGCCGGCATTGCCATGAACGTTGTGATGCGCGCGGTTTCAAATCCCAGCCGCGACTGTTCTAGGTTCCACAACGTGCGGAACAACAGCCCCGTGCCCACCAGCAGCAGCGTCGACAGCGCCACTTCACCCGCAACAAGCCATCCACTCAACTTGCCGCCAGTCGACTTCGAACCGAGGCCGCGCGAAGTTGCCTGCAGCGCAACCTGCGGATTCGCCTTCGCCACCAGCAGCGCCGGCAGAAGCGAAGACAACACCGTCGTCAGCGCCGCGATCGCAGCCAGCACCAGCAGCACCGTCCAGTGAATGGCAATTCCATCGGCGCGCGGTATCGTTCCGTCCGGCAGCTTGCGAATCCCCACCATCGCCAGCTCTGCCAGCACCACCCCCACGCCGCATCCGAGCAGGCTCAGCAGTAAACCTTCTGAGAGCATCTGCACGATGAGCCGCGCCCTGCCCGCACCAAGTGCGGCGCGTACCGCAAACTCCTGCTGCCTCCCCAGCGCCCGCGCGATCAGCAGATTTGACACGTTCGCGCATGCAATCAGCAGCACCAGTCCCAGCGCTCCCAGCAGCGCATACAACACCGGCTTCACCGGTCCCGTCAGCACCTCCTGGTAGGAGTCAACGCGAAATGTAACAGCGCTGTCGTTGTGCTCATGCGGAATGCGCGCCGCGATCGCATTTGCCTCCTGCTGCATCTGCGCCACCGTCACGCCCGGGCGCATAGTTCCGGCCACATTGAAAAAGTGGTAGCCGCGATCCTTGAGCATCTCCGCCGTCGGCTGAATCGGCAGCCACACACCCTTCTTCAGATCGGCTCCCATGCTGTCTGGAAAGCTGAACGTCGCCGGCATCACGCCTACCACCGTCGTGGGCTTTCCGCCCACCTTCACCACCTGCCCCACGATGTTCCGATCGGCGTGAAACGTATCCCGCCACAGTCCTTCTGACAGGATCACCACCGGAGGCCCGCCGCTTTGCCCTTCCGCATCGCTAAACGTGCGCCCCAGCAACGGCCGCTGGCCCAGCATGGTGAACAGGTTCGTTGTCACGCGTGGCGCCACCACGGCAACGGAGCTGTCCCTCGCCTCCAGCACGCTCACGTCCTCCGCATAGCCCACAGAGTCTTCCAGTAACTTCGATTGCCCATGAACATCGGCGTAGTTCAGCCACGAAGTCGTCCCGAAGCTTGGCTTGTCTCCCCCCGGCCCAATAAACACCAGCCGGTCAGAATGCGCATAAGGCAGCGGCCGCAACAGCACGCTATCGATGACCGTGAAGATGGCGGTGTTCGCGCCCACCCCCAGCGCCAGCGTCAGAATCGCCAGCAACGCCATCCCCGGCGTGTTGCGCAACTGCCGAATGGCATACCGCAAGTCATACAGGAAATTCTGCATTTCAAATCCTCCGGGGAGACGCGGACACGTATCTGACGGATTCGCGCAGGTGAGGTTTCAATTCGAATTGTAGTTTGCAACCTCAGCATTCCCGCACTTCTTTGTGACCATCGCCCTCTCGCCTTACTATGGCCTTTCGGAGAATGATTCCATGCGCCGCCATCCAGCCGTTCTCGCTGTTGCTTTCCTTCTGCCTCTTGCCGCAGCCGCTCAAGCTCCCACGCAGACACTGGCGGCGCCTCCACCCACCGAAGAGCAGATCAAAGCCGCAGCAGCGATGCCGTTCCGCAATCCCGCGCTCCCCATCGACAAGCGCGTCGACGACCTCGTCGGCCGCCTCACCCTCGAAGAAAAAGTCTCTCAGACTCATCGACCGCGCCGCTCGCCATTCCGCGCCTCGACATCCCCGCCTACAACTGGTGGAACGAAGGCCTCCACGGCATCGCGCGCTCCGGCTTCGCCACCATGTTTCCCCAGGCCATCGGCAACGCCGCCACCTGGGACGCGCCCCTCATCCACGCCATCGGCGAAGTCGTCTCCACTGAAGCGCGCGCCAAAGTACAACGACGCCATCGCGCCACGACAATCACGACCGCTACTACGGCCTCACCATCTGGTCGCCCAACATCAACATCTTTCGCGATCCCCGCTGGGGACGCGGCCAGGAAACCTACGGCGAAGACCCCTTCCTCACCGCCCGCCTCGGCACCGCCTTCGTCAAAGGCATTCAGGGCGACGATCCGGACCCAAATACTTCCGCGCCATCGCCACGCCCAAGCACTACGCCGTCCACAGCGGCCCGAGATCCACGCGCCACGAAGCCGACGTCGACCCCACCCCGCACGATCTCTGGGACACCTACCTGCCCGCCTTCCGCGCCACCATCACCGAAGGCCACGCCGACTCCATCATGTGCGCCTACAACCGCATCGACAAAGTCCCCGCCTGCGCCAGCAAAATGCTCCTCGGCGACATCCTCCGCGGCGACTGGCACTTCCAGGGCTTCGTCACCTCCGACTGCGGCGCCATCGGCGACTTCTCCGCAGCCCCACGGCCATCACTACTCCCCCGACTACGCAGCCGGCTCAGCCGCCGGCATCCTCGCCGGCACCGACACTCGACTGCGGCACCGAATATCTCAAACTCACCGACGCCGTCCACAAAGGCCTGCTCACCGAGGCCCAGCTCGACGTCTCCGTCAAGCGCCTCTTCACCGCTCGCATGAAACTCGGCATGTTCGATCCCCCGCAGCAGGTCCCGTTCTCATCGATCCCGTACTCCGTAGTCGACTCACCCGAACACGCCGAACCTCGCGCTCCGCGCCGCACGCGAATCGATGGTCCTGCTCAAGAACGACAACCACTTCCTCCCGCTCGATCCCGCGAAGCATCAGACCATCGCCGTCATCGGCCCGCTCGCCGGCTTCGCGCATCGGCCTCGAAGGCAACTACAACGCCATCCCGCTGCACCCCATCCTCCCCATCGACGGCATCGAGCAGGAATTCGGCCACGACCACGTCCTCTACGCCGCAGGGCTCGCCCTACATCATGGGCGGCGAAGTTCCCGTTCCGCGCACCATGCTCCGCACCGCCAGCGACTCGACACGCAGAAGGCCTGCAAGGCGAATACTTCGCCCACCCCGGCTTCGACGGCGCCCCCGACCATGACCCGCATCGACAAGGAGATCGACTTCGACTGGGCCTTCTCCAATCCCGTCCCAACCCACGCGACACCACCACACAGGCCTTCGCCGTGCGCTGGACCGGCGCCATCGCCGCCCCCGCCGCCGAAACCCTACAACCTCCAGCTTCGCCTCCCCTTCTGCTACCCCTGCGGCGACAAGCTGAAATTCGCCATCTACCTCGACGGCAAACAACTCGAGCCCGCCGCCCCGCCAACCCCAACCACCCACAAACTCCCGCCCTCCGGCCGCAACTACGGAGCGATCCAGCACTTCGCCATCCCCTTCGCTGACACACGTCCGCACGATCTGCGCATCGAGTACATCCAGACCGGCCGCATCCCCGGCGCCGGCCTCGCTTTCGAATGGAGCCCCCGCCACGAGCTCCTCCAGGACCAGGCCGTCGCAGCCGCAAAGAAATCCGATGTCGTCGTCGCCTTCGTCGGCCTCACCCCGCGCCTCGAAGGCGAAGAGATGAAAGTCGATGCCAAGGGCTTCTCCGGCGGCGACCGCACCGACCTCGATCTCCCCGACGTCCAGCAGGAGCTCCTCGAAGCCGTCGCCAAAACCGGCAAGCCCATGGTCGTCGTCCTGCTCAACGGCAGCGCCCTCGCCGTGAACTGGGCCCAGCAAAACGCCAGCGCCCTCCTCGAAGCCTGGTACCCCGGCCAGTCCGGCGGACAGGCCATCGCCGAAACCCTCAGCGGCAAAAACAATCCCGCAGGCCGCCTGCCCGTCACTTTCTACACCGGCATCGACCAGCTCCCCGCCTTCGACGACTACTCCATGGCCAACCGAACCTACCGCTACTTCAAAGGCAAGCCCCTCTACGCCTTCGGCGACGGCCTGAGCTACACCACCTTCACCTACTCCGGCCTCAAGCTATCAACCAAATCCCTGAAAGCCGGCGACACCCTGACCGTAGAAGCCGACGTGAGCAACACCGGCTCCCTCCCGGGCGACGAAGTCGCGGAGCTCTACCTCATCCCCCCACAATCCACCATTTCCCCGAAGCTGGCCCTCGCCGGCTTCGAGCGCTTCCACCTCAACCCCGGCGAGACCCGGCACCTCACCTTCACTCTCGACCCGCGCACCCTCTCGCAAGTCGACGAAAAGGGAACACGCGCCGTAACCCCAGGCAACTACAGGCTTTCGCTAGGCAGCTCCCAACCCGACGGCGACGCAGTCCTCAACCATCCAATCCGCAACCTTCACCATCACCGGCAACAAAGAACTCCCGCGCTAAATCTCCAGGCGACAACTCTCGAATCCCGATCCATGCGCAGCATGGCTGGGAAAGCACGATTTCCAAAGACGTCGTCGGATATTCCCTGTTCCCTATTCCCTGCTTCAGAAATATTTGTTGCAACGAACTATCACTCCTCCCGCATCCAAGACAGGTGAAAGGAGCCATCCCATGGCAACCACCGCCTCAACCCCCGCAACCACCACCACCTGGAAACTCGACCCCGCCCACTCGCACGCCGAGTTCAAGGTCAAGCACATGATGATCTCCAACGTGAAGGGCAGCTTCAACGGTCTTTCCGGCACGCTTACCGAGCACGCCACAGACGCCACGCTCTCCAGCGTCGAGGCGTCCATCGATGTCGCCACCGTCAACACCGGCGACGCCCAGCGCGACGCCCACCTCAAGAGCGCCGACTTCTTCGACGTTGAAAAATACCCCACCATGACCTTCAAATCCACGTCGGTCAAGCCCAATGGAGACGGCGGCTACAACGTTACCGGCGACCTGACCCTGCACGGCGCCACCCGCCAGCAGATCTTCGTCGTCGATGGCCCCAGCGCACCCGGGAAAGACCCCTGGGGAAACACCCGCATCGGCCTCTCCGCCACCGCCAGGATCAGCCGCAAAGACTTCGGCCTCAACTGGAACGCCGCACTCGAAACCGGCGGAATCCTCGTAGGCGACGACGTATCCATCACCATCGAAGCCCAGTTCATCAAGGCCTGATTCGGCTGCATTTCGTCGGAGGGAGCGTGGGGCTTTCACAGGCTGCGGAAAAACTCAATCGGAGACGCCTTTTTGAAAGGGCACGACTTTCAGTCGTGCCGATAAAACCAATCAAATCAAAGTCGGCTTTAGCCGCTGAGGCATGCTTTTCCATGAACCTAACCGCAATCACGCGTTTTTCCGCAGCCTCTTCAGCCCCGGCCTCTTTTTTGCTTGCGCCGGATCAAGCCAACTAAGACGTTCTCTAAACTACGAACCTTAGCTTGCAAACAGATACTTGTTGCAACGAATATCTCCCTCGTGAATCTAATCTGTTGTAAGGCAAAAAAGTGAGGCAACCATGTCGCTTCGTGCGGTCAAACAAATTCTCGAAACCAAGCCCACCATCGAGGGTGCGGGCGTTAAGCTCCAGCGCGCCTTCGGTTTCGGCAAAACAAAAGAGTTCGACCCGTTCTTGTTGCTCGATGATTTCCGCAACGAGAACCCGTCGGACTACCTCGCCGGATTTCCCTGGCACCCCCACCGCGGGATCGAGACCATCACGTACGTCCTGGCCGGTGAAGTCGCGCACGGCGACAGCCTCGGCAACAAAGGCCGGATGACTGCTGGCGACGTCCAGTGGATGACCGCCGGCAGCGGTATCCTTCACCAGGAGATGCCCAAGGGCGATACCCACGGTCGAATGCACGGCTTTCAGTTGTGGGCCAACCTGCCCTCGCACCTCAAGATGACCGACCCGCGCTATCAGGACATACCCTCCTCGGCCATCCCCGAAGTCACCGAGGATGACGGAACAAAGGCACGGATTATCGTGGGCGAGTTCTGGGGCAAGCGTGGACCAGTCGAAGGAGTAGCCGCCGATCCCAGCTACGTCGACATTTCGGTGCCGCCCAACAAGCTGCGCCGCATCAAGGTCGACGTAACGCGTAACGCCTTCGCCTACGTCTTCGCAGGCTCAGGCACCTTCCGCGATGCCTCGGATCCGAAAGCCGTACTCACTGAATCGCCAGTCGATCCTGCAGCAACGCCGGTCTACGACGCCACGAATCATAAGCTCATTTTGTTCGACCGTGGCGATGAGATCGTCGTCCAGGCCGGTCCTGAAGGAATCCGCTTTCTGCTCGTCTCCGGCAAGCCGCTCGAGGAACCGGTCGCATGGTACGGCCCCATCGTGATGAACACCCAGGCCGAGCTAAACCAGGCCATGCACGAACTCCAAACCGGCAAGTTCATCAAGCATCAATAACACCGGCTTTTCCCCCGCAACAAAATGCCCCGGTCCTGGGATCTCAGGCCGGGGTATTTCTTTTTCAGGTACCGGACACTGAAGGGTCCAGCGTCGATATGCTACTCTCCTCGACGATCCCCGAAAGGTATTTGGACCTCATGTCGAAACGCTCCTTCTGTGTGTGTGCGATTGCCGCTGTACTCCTCGCTTGCCATGGCGCCTCTGCTCAGTTTCCGGGAATGTCCCCCGCAAAGCACTTCCCATGGTCTGACAAGAGCCTCTCTCCAGACGCACGGGCCGACATGGTCATCAAGGAGATGACGCTGGACGAGAAAATCCAGCTCCTGCACGGTCCCGGCTGGCAGGCGATCTTCGTACCCCAGGAATCCGGGCCCCTCACTCGCGCCATCGCCGTGCTTGGCTTCATCCCCGGCATCCCCCGCCTCGGCATCCCCGATCTCCAGATGACCGATTCAAATCAGGGTGTTTCTTTAGCTGGTTCAAAAGGCCGCTATGCGACCGCTCTTCCATCCGGAGAAGCCATGGCGTCCGCCTGGGATCCGGCCCTTTCCTACGAGATCGGCACAATGATCGGACACGAGATGCGCGCCATGGGATTCAACATGTCGCTGGGTTCCGGCATCAACATGATCCGAGAACCGCGAAACGGCCGCATCTTCGAGTACAAAGGCGAAGACCCCGTGCTTGCGGGCACACTGGCTGGCCAGGAACTGAAAGCCGAGAAGGCCCTGCATCTCATCACCGACGTCAAGCACTATGCCGTCAACGACCAGGATTCCGGCCGCATCGTCGTCAACTCCATCATCAGCCAGCGTGCCATGCGCGAGAGCGATCTGTTTGCATTTCAGATTGCCTTGCAGGATTCCGGAGCAGGCGCCGTCATGTGCTCCTATAACAAGATCAACGGAACCTATGGCTGCGAGAACTCCTACACGCTCACCGATGTATTGAAGAAAGACTTCGCATTCAAGGGATTCGTCGTCTCCGACTGGGGCGCGACGCAGAGCACAGCCAAGGCCGCGAATGCAGGCCTCGACATCGAAATGCCGGGGAACGACTCATTTGGCGAACCGCTCAAAAAGGCGGTCGAAAGCGGAGAAGTATCTCCTGCCAGGCTCGATGACATGGTGCACCGCATTCTGCGCACCGAATTCGATTCAGGCATCGTCGACGATCCCCCGCAACCAGAATCCCCGAACGTAATGCGCGGTTTTGAAGTCGCGCAGAAGACCGCGGAAGAAGGCTCGGTTCTGTTGAAAAATGACCACGAGCAGTTGCCGCTGAATGCGTCCAGCCTTCGGTCCATCGCGGTAATCGGGGGACACGCGGATGTTGGCGTAATGTCCGGCGGAGGCTCTTCACAGGTTTCTCCAGCGGGCGGCAATCCCGTTCCACCGCCGCCGGATCTGTCGAAGAATCCGATGACGGCGTTCATGTTGCTCGAGGTCTATCACCGCTCAGCTCCTCTCAGAGGAATCCAGGAGAAAGCCCCTCATGCAACCGTCAAATTCGATTCCGGCACAGACCCCGCATCTGCAGCAGCGCTAGCCAAATCGTCCCAGGTAGCGATTGTGTTTGCCACGCAACACGCATCCGAGGGCATGGATTTAAAAAGCCTTTCACTGCCTGACAACCAGGATGCTCTCATCGAAGCGGTCGCCGCTGCCAATCCCCACACCATCGTCGTGCTCGAAACCGGAGGCGCTGTCCTGATGCCATGGATCGACAAGGTCGCCGCTGTCGTCGAATCCTGGTATCCCGGCATTCGAGGATCGGAAGCCGTTGCCAATGTCCTCTTCGGCGACGTAAACCCGTCCGGCAAGCTTCCCCTCACATTTCCAAAGAGCGAAGCTGACCTGCCCCATCCAATTCACGTTGGTCCGCCAAAGCCGGATGCCAATAACCCTGTTCCGAAACTTGCCGGAGCACCGGGGTTGATCGGAATGGCGATGGGAATCGGTCCATTCTTCGACGTCAATTACGACGAGGGTCTGAAAGTCGGATACAAGTGGTACGACGCGGAAAAGAAGCCGGTCCTCTTCCCATTCGGCTTCGGCCTCTCCTACACCACCTTTGCCTACTCAGGGCTGAAGATTACCCCCGACGATTCCACCACCGTCTCCTTCACAGTAAAAAACACCGGTCATCGCGCAGGCAGCGAGATCGCCCAGGTCTATGCATCCTTGCCGGAGTCAGCCGGAGAACCGCCGAACCGTTTGGTTGGTTTCGCCAGGATCGACCTCGCACCCGGCGAGTCAAAACAGGCCACCATCACCGTCAACCGTGATCGTCTCACCGTCTTTGAGGAAGCGTCCGATTCCTGGAAGCTGCCTCCCGGGCAATACACCATCCGTGTCGGTGCATCGTCCCGCAATCTCCCGTTGCAACAGACGTTCGCCTTTGAAAAGTAATGAGGATCTTCTCCGCGCTCATCGCGGACAAGCTGCACGGATAATCGGCAACTTTATCAATCGCCTATAACGCTGCATCGGGTGGAGGGTGGGGTCTTTAGACCCCTCCACCGCCGCTCAAAAATCAATGGGCTTCACGGGCTGCGGAAAAACTCAATCGGAGACGCCGTTTTGAAAGGGCACGACTCTCACCCGTGCCGATAAAACCAATCAAATCAAAGTCGGCTTTAGCCGCTGAGGCATGCTTTTTTCATGAACCTGACCGCAATCATGCGCTTTTCCGCAGCCTCTTCAGCCCCGGAACCCTGCCGCGACTTCAAACGTCCAGCCCACCGCGCTTGAATCAACAAAGAGCCCCAAAATGCAATGAAGGCCCGGATTCAGGCCTTCATCGTCACTTCTCTTTCGAATCGTCGAAGGTAGCTCGTCACCGCTCGTTGGCTACGTAAGTCCGGGGCTCATCAAAGCTCGCGAGCACGAAAGCAGGTCGAACAGGGGCCTTGCGTCTGGTGATCGCGCTCGCTGAGATCGGCAGAAGTTCGACCTCGACTTCGGCTTCGGCTTCGGGTTCAGCTTTCTCTTTCTGAATCATGAGTGCAGCGTGTTTCTCTCGAACGAAGACTTCCGGAACCGAAATCTTCTCCGCAAGGATTTGCTGGATTCGCTCTTCCAGCCTGTGCTTCGATTCCAGCTCAGCGGTTTCTTCCTCTTCCTTCCGCTTTTTCTTCCCGAATAATGAAGAAAAGAAACCTCTCTTGCCGTCGTGTGCCATCGCTTGCGGTACTCCTGGGGGAAAAGTTGGTGTGGATGCGCTGTCCCGCGCCGGGTCGATTCTCCGGTCTCAATCACTTCCGGTAATTTCAAAGTCTGACACCGTCACCCCTTTCGGGGAATCCCCGGATGGTCACCGCGGGTAACCGTAATGGTCATCCGTCCCCGGGTACCCCTGATCCGTCCGCATCAAGTCCGCCAGCCTTTATTCCGGTGATGCATCCAGAAACCCCCTGATCAACGCCACCGTCTCAACCGGCCGCTCTTCCATCAGCCAGTGCCCCGACCCCTCGACCACTGCCTCCCGGACGTTCGTTGCCACATGACGCATAATCACGGCCTGCAGCGGACCGAAGGACTTCTCCCCGCCCACTGCCAGCACCGGCATGGTCAGCTTCGTCTGTTCAAAAATCTGGTTGTCCCTGGCATCCTGAGAGAAGGCGGCGAACTGCGCAAATCCCGCCCGCATCCCTCCCGGCCGAGCATAAGTTGCCGCAAAAAAGTTTCTGGTCACCTCGTCGGGCTTGCTTTTGTCCGCGGTAAAGTCGTTCCAGATGCGGTCAAAGTAAATGCGCTCGCGACCCTCCACCAGTCGCTCCGCATCCGGACCGCGAAAATTGAAGTGCCACACTCCGGGGTTTAGCAGAATCTCGTTCCACGGTTCGATTCCCGGAATTGGCGCGTCCATCACCACCAGCCGCTCGACTTTGTCGGGATACGTTGCCGCATAAGCATAGGCCACCATGTTTCCAATGTCGTGAGCCACAACCAACGTGCGATCGAATCCCAACGTCGTCACAACCGCGCGCACATCAATGGCCTGTGTCTTTTTGTCATATCCTTCCGCCGGTATGGAGGAACGTCCGATGCCGCGAAGATCGGGAACGACAACGGTGTGATCCTTCATCAGGTCGGCTGCGAGCGGTGCCCAGGAATCGCTGTTCTCCGCATATCCATGTAGTAACAAGACCACGGGACCACTCCCGCCGAAACGCACAAATATCTCCGCGCCCGCCGGACTATGAATCGTTCTGGCCTGAAAACTTGCCGGCAAGGATGGTTGAGAAACACTCGCAATGCCTGGGGCTGGGTTCATAGTTCCTCCCGGGAAGATCGTTTAGATTACTCCACGCAAAACGGCGCAGATCCGCTACGAGGTAGAACGATCATAGCTTCGCTGCCTTTTCAAATCGAATGATCTTCATCTCTGCTCTGCGGCTGCAGTGTGACAGTCAAATTTCCCCTCAAGTCCCCCTCAAGTTCCCCTCAAGTCCCAATGACTTCCGCCGGAGTCATCCCCCGTCGCCGCAACTCGCGAATACTCAGCGCATCGTGCCGCTTCGCCAGTCGCCGCCCCCGCTCGTCCACGCTCAACTCGCAGTGGAACCACTTCGGATCCGCATATCCCAGCGCCCTGTTCAGCAAAATCTGCCGCGCCGTCGACTTCAGCAGATCCGCCCCGCGCACCACCTCCGTGATCCGCATCGCTGCATCGTCAGCCACGCAAGCCAGTTGATAGCTCGGGACACCATCCCGTCGCCACACCAGAAAATCCCCGAAATCCGTTCCCGCCACATATCGCTGCATCCCGAGATTCAAATCCTCGAACTCGACGGCCTCCCCATCCGGAACACGAAATCGCCAATTCATCCCCCGAGGCTGCCCTTCTTCCCCGGCCAGAGACGCTCCAGGTTCGGCATGCAATGCTCTGCAAGTCCCCGGGTACACGGGCTCATCATCCGGTTCCTGCCCGTGTCCAGCTCCCTCATGCGGAGCACTCACCGCCGCAGCAAGATCCTTCCTCGAACACCGGCATCGATAGATGTACCCACCCTCAAGCAACCACTTCCATGCCGCCAGGTAGACCTCAAGCCGTTCACTCTGCGCGTAACTCCCAAATGCCCCACCCACGTCCGGCCCTTCATCCCAATCCATCCCCAGCCAGCGCAGATCCTCAAGCGCCGCCTCGGCATATTCGGCCCTGCTTCGCTCCCGGTCCAGGTCTTCCATCCGCATCACCAGCGCACCCCCGGCCTCACGCGCCCGACGCCAGGCTGTCGCAAAGGTCCGCGCGTGCCCAATATGCAGATACCCCGTAGGCGAAGGCGCAAGCCTGCCGCGATACCCAGCACCCGGCAATGGAGACACTCCGCCCACGGCACGTCCAGTGTAGACATCCCGATCCGTCGAGTTGATCTCCCTCGAATCGCCCTCCAAAGCCCTTCCACCCTCCATGTTTCCCCTTGCACTTCTACAAGAGATAACCTATCCTCTTGTCGAAGCGGAAGGGAACGAATGCCGGAAAGAATTGAACTGCCCCAGGGCACCCTCGATTTGCTGATCCTTCGTACACTCCTCACCGGACCCCAGCACGGATGGGCGATTTCAGAGCGCGTGCAGCAGGTTTCGAGCGAAGTGCTGAGCATCCAGCAGGGATCGCTGTATCCAGCGCTCCATCGGCTTGAGCGACGAGGCTGGATCAAAGCAAAGTGGGGCACATCCGACAACAACCGCCGCGCGAAGTACTACGAGCTCACAACGACCGGCGAGAAGCAACTGGAACAGGAGACAGAAGCCTGGCGCAAGTTGACTGTTGCCGTTGCGCAGGTTCTTGAAGGAGCATAAGCGGCCATGCTGGATGATCTGCGTTATCGCACACGCGCCCTGGTTCGCCACAACGAAGTCGAAACCGAACTCGACGAAGAACTGCGCTTCCACTTCGATCGCCAGGTTGAGAAGTACATGAGGTCAGGTATGACAGAAGAGGAAGCAAAGCGTCGCGCGCGTCTTGCATTTGGCGGCCACGAGCAGGTCAAGGAAGACTGTCGCGAAGCTCGCGGCACCGCGTTCATCGAGTTGACGTTGCAAGACACGAACTACGCACTCCGGCAGCTCTGGGCAAATCCGACCTTCGCCATGGTCATGGTTCTCACGCTGGCTCTCAGCATTGGCGCCAACAGCGCCATCTTCAGCGTGATCAATGGCGTGCTTTTGAAGAGGCTGCCGTACGGCCAGCCAGACCGCCTGGTTCGGATCTTTCTGTCGAGTCACGAGTATCCAAAGTTCCCCCTCAATCCCTTCGACTTTCTTGACTTCAGGGCACGCAACCATTCATTCGATTCCATCGCGGCTTTCACGCGAGGGGACGCGCAGCTTTCGGGCGACGGCGAACCGGTGCGCCTCAACGGGTTCGGCATCACGTCGGGATACTTTCGCGTTCTGGGCCTGCAGCCTGAGTTGGGAAGGGAATTCGATTTTCAGGCGGAGATTCCGGGCAATGGACTGCAAGTGATTTTGAGCGACCGCATGTGGCGAACGCGATTTGGCGCCGACCCCAACATCATCGGCCGCAAGATCACCATGAACATGCAGCCCTTCACGGTAATCGGCGTCATGCCCGCAGGAACCGAGCACCCGGGAAACGAATACCACTCAGTCGCGTACGGAGAAAGTGTGGATGTCTGGTGGCCGTTTTCGTTCGCCGGAAATTCAAATCAGCGTGGGTCTCACTTCATCGAGGGCATCGGACGGCTTAACAATGGCGTCAGCGTCGAACGCGCTCGTGCTGAGATGAACGCGATCATGGCGCAGCTTGCGCGCGAGCATCCCGGCGGCGATGGGGGATGGACGGTTCTTGTCGTGCCGCTATACACCGAGCTTGTTGGAGCGAGCCGCCAGATGCTCCTCGTGCTGTTGGGCTCGGTGGGTATTGTTTTGCTCATTGCCTGTGCAAACGCGGCCAATCTGCTGATGGCCAGGGCTTCGGCACGCCAGCGCGAAATTGCCGTGCGACTTGCCATGGGTGCGCCGCGATCTCGAGTGGTGCGTCAGCTTCTCACCGAGAGCCTGTTGATCTCGCTCACAGGGGGAGCCTTGGGTCTGGCACTGGCGTTTGGCGGAGTGCATGCCCTGGTTTCGCTGCTGCCTGCGGATTTCCCACGCTCGCACGATATCCACGTAAGCGGACCGGTGTTGCTGTTCACATTGCTCGTCAGCCTGATGACCGGAATTCTCTTCGGACTCGCACCGGCCCTGCAGGCTTCACGAACAGATCCAAAAGAAGGATTGCAAAAGGCCGGGCGAACTTCGACAGCAAGCCGGAATCAAGGCCGTCTTCGCAACGCGCTGGTGATCGCCGAGGTCGGTCTCGCCAGTGTTCTTCTCATCGGCGCAGGTCTCATGCTGCGCACATTTCTAAACCTCATTCATCTCGACCCAGGCTTCCGAGAAGATCACGTGTTGACGGCAAGCCTCTCGCTGCCGCACGCGCAATACAAGACCAGGGAGCAGACCGCCCAGTTCTTTGACCGTCTTGCGGCGAGTCTGAACGCACTGCCAGGCGTGGAGAGCGCAGGCGCCGGCAGCGACTTGCCCTGGACAGGCTACGACGAAAATGCAGGCGGGTTCACGATTGAAGGCGAAAAGCCTCCGCCTAACCAGGAGTTCCACGCGCGCTATCACATGGCGACTCCGGGCTATTTCAGTGCCATGGGAATTCCGCTGCTCCAAGGCCGCTTCTTTACCGAGGCAGACAAGAAGGATGCGCCCTGGGCTCTCGTGATCAACCACGCGATGGCGGAACGGTACTGGCCGCATGAGGATGTTGTTGGCAAGCGCATCACTTTCGAGGACGCACCGAAGAAGGACTCCGACTGGATGACAGTCGTGGGTGTAGTTGGTGACGTCAAAGATCAGCCCAATAGTCCAGGCGCGGAGCCGGCGTTCTGGTGGTCGGAGTTCCAGGCTTCGGAGCCCGATATGTCGATTGCGATTCGCACCCGCTCCGATCCCAGGCAGCTTGCCGACGGACTTCGCGACGCGGTGCATCGGCTCGATCCCGCCCTCGCCGTTGCCGACGTGAAGTTGATGGACAGCGTCGTGGATACCTCGGTTTCCACACCGCGCTTTACCTTCGTGCTGGTGGGCCTGTTCGCAGGGCTCGCCATTTTGCTGGCAGCAATCGGAGCGTATGGCGTAATCGCTTACACCGTGAGCCAGCGGACACCGGAGTTTGGCCTCCGTGTCGCGCTCGGCGCCCAACGCTCAGATCTGTTGCGAATGGTGCTCGCGCACAGCGCAAAGCTGGCCGTACCCGGAACCATCCTGGGAGTGCTGCTTGCCTTGAGCCTGGGTCGCGTGATGCAGAACCTCATCTATGGAGTGAGCCCAGCGGACCCCGTCATCCTGTCATCAGTTGTTCTGCTCGTGCTCACCGTTGCACTCGTTGCATCCTACGTGCCGGCGCGGCGTGCCTCGCGCTCCGACCCAATGACAACGCTGCGAGCGGAGTAAGCCGCCTTCACTCCCCGATTCCTTGCAGCCATGCCGTCAACGCAGACCGAGTATGAAACCGCAGGGTGCCCCAGGTCCCGCTTTTGAGACCTGGGAAGGCACGATCCACCCCAGCCCGTGTCATCCAGACCGAAGCGCAGCAAAGTCGAAGGATCTGCCCTGAAAATTAGGATTATCCATGGTGGATTCAGGCCAGTTCCCGGAGGGAACGTAAGAAAGTAGCCCAGGGTGAAGCGCAGCGGAACCCTGGGATAGGCAAACCACATGATTCAGTCCCGGAGGGACGTCCGAAT
The DNA here is from genome assembly GCA_963769345.1 of uncultured Acidobacteriaceae bacterium. Taxonomy (GTDB): domain Bacteria; phylum Acidobacteriota; class Terriglobia; order Terriglobales; family Acidobacteriaceae; genus Telmatobacter. The sequence goes on along the minus strand of CAVYLL010000008.1, from coordinate 880,451 downwards.
CCAGCCGCATTTTCATTTCGGTGCGTTCTGCATGCACTTTTTTTGAGGTGGTTCTGGGCCATGCTTTGTACCTGGGGACGACTCGGGGTACCCCCTGGGTCGCGTGCCGAAAACAGCCTCAAAAGAGAGACGTGGGCTTTACAGACTGCGGAAAAACCCAATCGGAGACGCCGTTTTGAAAGGGCACGACTTTCAGTCGTGCCGATAAAACCAATCAAATCAAAGTCGGCTTTAGCCGCTGAGGCATGCTTTTCCATGAACCTAACCGCAATCACGCGTTTTTCTGCAGCTTCTTCAGCCCATGAGCGATTGTTGGTTGCCTCAAATGTTTGAAGAGAACCGGAATTGCAGATGTTATCTCGAGCGGCCTGCGCTGGCGCAAGTGTGAAGCCGGCTAGTCCGAAACGTCCCCGTCATGATGACGATTATCCGAGTCATCGCCGTTTCCATGATGGTGCTCGTATTTCCCCAGGCTCTCGTTCAGGTGGTTCGGATCCACGGAGACCTGCACCACGTCCATCTCCTGCCCATCGAGATCCAGCACAAACAAGCCCATGCGCGAGCCTTCAGGATGCATGTAAATCAGCGTCTGGTTGTTGCCCTTGCGGCTGGTCTCGCGAATCACGCGCTCCCACTCCGCACCCAGCTTCTGCTCCACCATCTTGTTCAATTCTTCGCCGTCCACGTCTGCGTGGAAGTCATCGATCTCGGCTACGTGCATTCCGTTCACGCCGCCATTTGTCGCCTTGTGCGAGATGAAGCTGATCAGACCAAGGAAGGGAATACGCTGCGCATGCACGTGATAGCGCGATTCAATCTCGCTCACCACGCCATCAAACCCGCCCTGCGCGCCGTTTGCCAGGACCACCACCGGCACCGCGAGCGCCAGGAAGCAAATCGGAATCAGTACGAGACGTCTCATTCGTCACCGTCCTTCTTGGTCTTGTCTTTGGTCTTGTCTTTCGTCTTGTCCTTATTCGATTCCTTCTCGATGTCGCCCAGCACACTGAGTCCGCCGATCCCTCCCAATTTGCCCAGGTCCTCCATCTTCACCGGTCCCAGGATCAGCACGATGCTTAACTCCTTCGGCTCCACGTCGAGAATGAACATGCCATGCGTCTCGCCGTTCACGATCTTCATCATCACGTCCGTGCTTTCGCCGCTCTTCTTGTCGCGCTCGCGCACAATCGGCGACCAGTCGCTCGTCTCGAAATAGGAACGCAGCTTCTGGATGTCGTCCATCGAGTACTGCCCCTCTTTGTCGAACTCGTAGTCGCGGACGTAAATCCCGTCGAGCCCTTCGATCAGGCGCCGAGTCGCCTCTTCATCGTGGCCCTTGTTGTTCATAAACTTCGCAGCGAACGCCAGCATGTTTTTGCCCAGCGTCACCTCGGTCACATTCGAAGCCTTCGCAGCCAGCTCCTTTTCAACGGGCGATGGCAGCGGCAGTTGCGAATTCTGCGCCATCGCAGGGACAACCAGACCCACCATCAACAACACCAAAGCTACAATCCCGTTCTTCATCCCGATCTCCCTTTCCCTGAACTCTTGGGTGCCCCATCCTTGCGGCGTATTTTGCCGAAAGGGTGGGAAAGCACGATCTGCGCTAATTGCCTTACTTTTCCTCGCGATTACGCTCCGCCAGCCGCCGATTCATGTCGTTCAATGCACGATTGGTGATGCGCAGTGCCGTCAACACCTGCTGCCTTGCTTCCTCACCCTTGCGCCTGTCTTCCGCCTGCCGCCAGCTGTATCCACCCGCGATCACTCCCACCAGCAACACCGATGCCGCCAGCCGCTGCCACCACATCGTATGGCTCTGTAGCTTTTCCGTCCGACGCATGTTGCGCTGCTGCAATATCCGCCGCTTCAGGCTGGGGGGCGCCGGTCGGCGCTCCATCGCCTGTTTCAACTCGCGTTCAAACTCGTCTATTTGTTTTGGCTGATCAGGCCGCTCAAAGTCCACGAATGTACTCCTTCAAATGCGTTGTTGCCTTCGACCTCAACAGCTTCAATCCCCGCTGCAGATTGCTCTTCACCGTCGCCACCGGTGCGTCCACTGTGGCTGCAATCTCCTCCGGAGACAAATCTTCCTGGTACCGCAACACCAGCGCCGCACGTTGTGCCTCGGGCAATGTCGAAAGCAATTGCTCCAGCCGGGCGCTCAAGGGCGACGACCGCTCCTCCGTCGGCGCTCCGTGATTCTCTTCAATCTCCACCCACAGGTCCACGCCGCGTACTTTGCGCCGCCGCAGCGCGTCGGCCGACCGACTCATCGCCACCCGTCGCAACCAGAACATCGCGTGCTCGGGGCTCTCGATCCGTTCCATATGCCTGTCCAACTCCAGAAAAACGTCCTGCGCAACCTCTTCCGCCAATCCGCGGTCGCCGGTCATCCGCCACGCAAGCGAGAACACCATGGACTGATGTTCGTCCACCAGTCGTTCGAAATCCGGATGCCACTTCTCGGCCATGGGTTTCGCTTCTACTCTCTTATCCGCAGGGGAACGCGGTTCGGGATGCAAAAGGTACGTTTCAAACAAAAGAAAGTTCACCCCGCCACGCACATTACCAAAAGCTGTCCAAGGAAAGGCATCGAAGGCGATCTCAAAGCTTGGAGCGAATAAAATCAGCCCATTAACGCAGGACATCCCAGCCCGTGCGTGAGGACAAGTGCTATGAGATGCAAGACTTTACTCAGCCTGTCGATCCCTCTATCGCTCCTCGGATCCCTGTCTCTGGCGGGTTGTGGGGTTAGCGGCAAAGTCGCCGGCAACACCCCTCCCCCCTCCCCCACCATCACCGCCGTCACCGTCTCCTGCGCTGCAACCAGCCTCCAGGCCGGGCAGACCAGCCAGTGTTCGGCAACTGTCTCGGGAACCGGTACCTTCAGCTCAAACGTGACCTGGTCCGCAGCCTCTGGAACAGTCTCAACCTCCGGCCTATATACCTCTCCATCGACAGTGCCCACGTCCGGTTCCGATAGCGTCAAGGCGATTTCAACCGAGGACCCCACGAAACTGGGCTCTGCAAAGATCGCGATCACCGCGCCAACTGCACCGACAATCACGTCGGTCACCGTCTCCTGCGCTGCAGCGAGCCTCCAGCCCGGCCAAACCACCCAGTGTTCCGCGACCGTCTCTGGAACCGGCAACTTCAGCTCAGCCGTGACTTGGTCTGCTGTCTCCGGAACCGTGTCAAACACCGGCCTCTACACCGCCCCATCCACTGCGCCCGCGTCCGGTTCCGATAGTGTTAAAGCAACTTCAACCCAGGACCCCACAAAGCTGGGCTCCGCAAAGATCGCCATCACCGCGCCGGCAGCGCCGACAATCACCGCCGTATCTCTCTCCTGCAGCCCATCTACCATCACCAACACTCAAACCGCATCCTGCACTCCCACCGTGACCGGCACCGGAGCATTCGCGAACACCGTGAACCTGTCCGTCAGCCCGGCTGCTGCGGGAATACTGAACGATGAGACAGCCGTCAGTTCGGGAACGCCCGTCACCTTCACACCTGCAAGTACGGGAGCAAACTCAGTCACCATCACGGCAACCTCAACCGCGGATTCCACCAAGTCTCATTCGGCACCGATCACCGTCACTACATCAACGGCCGGCCCCAGTTGCGCAGGCATGAGTCTCGGAGACAATGCCAGCCTGAACGGCTTCCTTCCATTCACAGCCAGCACCGCATGGAACACCGACATCTCCTCGGCCCCGCTCGACCCGAACAATGCGACCATTACTTCCGCGGCGGGATTCGCTGGCCTCCATCTGCATCACGACTGGTCTTCCGTTGCCGGAGGAAACTACGGCATCCCCTACGTCGTCGTCGATTCCACCGCAACCCCCGTGATTCCGATCTCTGTGGTTGACTACGCCGACGAAAGTGACGTCGCAGTGGCTCCGTTCCCCATCACCGCGCCCATCGAAGGCGCTCCCGCCGATTGCGATGGTTGGCCTGACACTTACATCGGCGACTCCCACGTGCTGGTGTTGGATCGCCACGCCTGCATGCTTTATGAAACCTTCAACACGCATCGCTGCAGCGGCGCATGGAGCGCCTCGTCAGAAACCATCTGGGACCTGAAGAATTACGACCGCCGCCCCTGGGGTTGGACATCCGCAGACGCCGCCGGACTCCCGATCTTCCCCGGCCTCGTCCGTTACGACGAAGTCGCCGCAGGCGCCATCAATCACGCCATTCGCTTCACGATGCAGCAAACCAAGAACGACGCCAACGGCGGATACTTCGTCGCGCCCGCCAGCCATGCCGCCGGGACCACATACGGCGTCAGCAACATCATGGGGATGCGCATCCGCCTTAAAGCCAGCTTCGACATCTCCGGCTATTCCGCCGCCAACAAAGTCATCCTCACCGCGATGAAGAAGTACGGCATGATCCTCGCCGACAATGGCAGCTACTTCTACTTTCAGGGAGTGCCCGACCCCCGCTGGGATGACGACGACCTGCACAACCTCGACTCCATCCAGTCTTCCAACTTCGAAGTCGTGCAGATGACACCCGCGTTCCCCGGCTACGACGCCAACACAGCCCCCACCGGAGAACCGCCCACGATCAACAGCTTCACGTCCTCCGCTTCATCCGTTGCAGCCGGAACGCCCATCACGCTCACCTGGAACACCACCAACGACTCCTACGATTTCATCGATGAGCTTGGAGGCGTAAGCGGAGGGACCGTAACCACCACGCCGACCAAAACGACGACCTACACCCTGAACGCCACCAACCAATACGGCCGAACCACCATGCAAGTCACCGTCACCGTTCACTAGACCAAGGCGCAGCTATCCGAAGATCTTCGTTCGGACCTTGTGACATCATGCAAAGCGCAGTTTCTTGCGCAGCTTGGTTGGAAGCGCGTTCGCACCTCAATGTCCTGATTCAGGCACCCGGCGAAAGATGCCGCATGCCGGCTGTGCGGCTGGTTCCTATGGCGACGGAGCGGGTTCGTTGCACCCTGTTTTGACGGCGTGCGAAAGATGACTCGTCGCCAAGCCATTCCAGCATGACGCGATTCGACTCCTCTGGTTCCTCCTCGAATACCGCGTGCCCGCAACCCGGCAGCACAACAAGTTCGGAGGCACGCAGTTTGCGCTTTAGCAGGATGGCAGAGCTAAGGCTGACAGTACAATCGCGATCGCCCCACACCAGCAGAATCGGCTTCCGCTTCACTCGGCGGATCGCCCTTTTCAGCTTGACCATCTCGGCGTACCAGCAGCGAATAACGCAGAGGACATGGCGCAATGTGTCGGGGTTCCGCAAGCCAACGACAATTTCCTGCAAACATCTATCGACAACCCGGTCGGGACCTCCATACATCGGTCCAAGAGCCACGCGTTGAATCCGTGCCGGAAGATACGGCAAGCTCCACGCGAGAAGCCCTCCCCATCGAGTTCCGTAGGTGCGCACCATGACATCGCTTGAGCGGCTGTAGGGGTTGGCAGGTGCGAAGAGAATGAGCCTGCGTACACGTTTCGGATGCAGAGAGGCAAGCATCAGCGCAACGGCTCCTCCATGCGAATGCGCGACGATGTCGGCCTCGTCAAGATTAAGCGCGTCCATGATTGCGATGATGCGATTGGCGGTGGCCGAAAGCCCCGCATCCAGCCGCCCCACCCGTTGGGATTTACCCATATTCACCAGGTCGATGGCGTAAACACTTGCGTCCCCAGAGAGAGCGTCTATATTATTTCGCCAGTTTTCACTGGAACCAACGAGTCCATGGATGAGCACAACTGGCCGGCCGGTCCCCGCGTGGAGGTAGTGGACGCGCACACCGGACACATCGACGAATCCATCCTGGTATTTCGGTTGCGGGACCTCTTGCTCCATGGCAAGGAATCCTTTCTCGCAAATCCCCTGATCCCGACTACGAATTGCTCAAGTTTGAGGGCCCCGTTCGTTCAAGCGCCAAAAACTGCGATGCAAATATTGGATGGGTAAAACCTGATCCGGGTTTTCGAAATCATTCCGTCAACCACCTCTGAAGACGATGACCGGACCCTGAAGCCTGTGCCAGGTTCGCTTATGGCACTATTCCGGAGACGAGTCGCCCTACTCCCTCAAAACAGATCCGGAATGCTATGAAACGCAATCCTTGTCGGCGCAGCCTTATACGCCGCCAGCATCGTCGCCGGGGCCAGCGTGCTCATTCCGTACTTCTGATTCAGCTGGTCCATTGCCTCCAGCAGCTTTGCCCGGCTCTTCGCGTTATCGAGCGAATCAAACAGATTCAGCGAATGCAGCCGATCGGGCACCAGCCCATTCAAACTCACACCAATGAAATACGGCTCGTCATACCCCTGCCCCTTCGGCTTCTCTGCCCACAGCCGGCACAGCGCGCCAATCAGGGTCTGGTTATCCTGGCACTCGCTCAACCGGATCTCGTGATGCCACCCTCGCGTCGGAACCCCAAAGCGGCTCACCGGCGCATTCTGCCCACGCGGAACCGAAAACCCAACCGCCAGTCCGATGGAGCTGGCCCAAAGCTTATGCGTGCGCAGCCGCATTGCTGCCTTGTGCAGCAGTTTGTGCGCCACCGCCCACGCCTTCTCCGCCGTTCGCATCTCCGGCGCCAGCACATGCGAGTGGCTGATCGACTTCAGGTGCTCAGTCTCCGACATCTCGAAGTCTTCGCCTTTCAGCCAATGCCACAACCGTTCACCCCACACCGATCCCCACAGTTCCCCTGCCTGCTCGCAATCCAGCTTCAACAGGTCATCCATGGTGTGGAGGCCCTTCTCGTTCAGCCGTTTTTCGGTCTTCGCCCCGATCCCCGGCAAATCGCGCAACGTCAGCCGCCGCAACGCCTCCGGCAGCACATCCAACGGCAGCGCCACCAGCCCGTCCGGCTTTTCCATGTCGCTCGCGACTTTGGCCAGGTAGCGGCTCGTTGCCAGCCCGACAGAACTCCGGAGGAACGGTCCGACCCGCTCCTGAATCCGCGCCTTTACCTTCCGCCCCAGTTCCAGCGCAGCAAGCAGTGGCCTCTCCCGCCCCATCAGCTTGCAGGCCATCTCGTCAATTGACATCACCGCCGTTACCGGCAGACAAGTCTCTACGGCCTCTACGATCCGGTGGTGATAATCGACATAAATCTCGTGCCGCGCCTCGACCAGCACGATATTCGGGCACATTCTCTTCGCATCGGCGACGATTGTCCCCGTCCTCACCCCGTGCGCTTTTGCCTCATAGCTCGCAGCGATGCAGCAGGTGGTGTCCGCCATCATCGGCACCACCCCCACCGGCTTCCCGCGGAGCTCAGCCCGATCCTGCTGTTCCACCGAGGCAAAGTAGGAGTTCAGGTCAACAAACAGCCAGTTCAGGCAGGGACCCCCCCGGGGATCTTGCGCAGGAGAGGGCTTCTCCGCTTCCAAGGGCACCGTGCCCTCAGGCCATTCCCCCTGGCCGTCTCCGTCTTCCGGGTTCAAGTCGCCCGCTTCCATCCTGTCTCAATATTCGTCGTTTCTTCGCCTTACTTCAAGAACTGTTTGCAATACTTCGCATCCAAATTTTAGGCATCTTAAAGAATTGGATAAGTGGTAGACTTGGCCTGCCGGAGCGCTGTCTGCTTCGAGCCTTTCTGCCGCTGCCGGTCTTCCAGGAGCGGGGTTTGATGCGGGCGCGGGCCGCGTTGGATTATGCATAACTTGTTACATTGGTTCGCCTCGTATGCCAGCGTGTTGGCCATTCTGGTCACCTTGGGAGTTGCGGTTCTACTCGTTTGCTGCCTCGAATGTACAAACTGCTCCTGCCGTGAGAAGGACGACATCTTCGGCCGCCACGAGATGTAGGTCCAGTCAAACCTGATTTCGCCTGACTCTTATAATTAGCCCGGCCCCTCACCCGCTTGCCGGGGTCCCCTGGTGGAATTGCATTTTCCAATCCCCCGAAATCCTTGTCCAAATTGAGCTCCGCAAGGTGACGGTGCGTTCCCCCGTCGCCTCATTCGAGCGCACAGCGCGATACGTCACCAGGGCCACCTCTCGCCCCAGCATCCTGCATGCAAAGCATTCAACCACTGGCGCCGCGTACCTCTCGGTCGACAGCAGTTCCAGCGTCATCGCCCGCGTCCACACGCGTCCCGATGAGCCAAACTCGAGAAAATCTTCGGTGAGCAGCTGTGCCACTCGTTCTCGATCGCGCCGCACCGCCGGGTCCATCAGCAGCAGTTCAAGTCGCTCCAGTTCGACCGTGGTCGCCTCATTCGCTGCGGTCTCCACGTCCATTGGACACATTCATTGAACTGGCGGTTTCAAATATTGCTCAAATTGAGCAAGGATGCGCGTAAACAAGTGAGTGCGCACGTCAGGGCCAGAGATGGAGTGCGTCTTGCGCGGATAGATCTGCAGATCGTAGGGCACCTGCCCTTCAATCAACTTCTGCACAAACTGCACGGTATTTTCGATGTGCACGTTGTCGTCGCCGGTCCCATGCACGAGTAGGATCCGCCCCTTCAGATTCCCAGCAGAATTGACCACCGAAAAATCCTTGTAACCCTCTGGAAAGTCCGCCGGTCTGCTCATGTAGCGCTCTGTGTAGATCGAATCATAGTTGCGCCAGTCGGTCACGGGAGCCACGGCCACCCCTGCCCTGAAGCGATCGGAATGCGTCAGCGCGAACAGAGTAAATGACCCGCCCCAGCTCCAGCCCCACCATCCCAGGCGCTTGGCATCAAGCTGCGGATACTTCGCCAGCACTGCGTCCACCACCGTCAATTGATCCTCCATCTGCACAGGACCAAAGTTGTGATATGCCGCCTGCGCAAACTCGCGCCCGCGCCCATCCATGCCGCGATTGTCCGCATGCAGCACCGCAAACCCATGCTGCGCGAGCAGCTCATCAAACAGCAGTCCGTCGCTCCACTGGTTCAACACCGCCTGCACCGCCGGCCCGCCATAGGGATTCACAATCAGCGGCACGCTCGCCGCAGCCGGCATATGCTCAGGCAGCAGCAATGTGCCATACAGCGTCGTTCCGTCGCGTGCCTTCACTTCCAGCTGCTCCGGGGCACGCAGCCCCAGAGATTCGATCGCATGGGATGCCCAGAACACCGCACACTTGACCCCGATCGGGCAGAGCTCCAATACCGGCGGTTCCATCCGTGACGAATACTTATCGGTAAAGCCGCCTCCCAAAGGCGCAAAGTTTGCGTCGTGATTGCCCGCTCCCGTGGTCAGCTGCTTGCGCTCGCCGTCAAACGTCACGCGCCACACCTGCTCCTCCAGCGGCGAGCCTTCGTTGGACGCATAATAGATTTCTTTCCGCGGCGGAAACACACGATAGACATCGCCAACTTCGAAGTCCCCCTTCGTCAACTGCTTCTCCAGCGCGGCGCTCGTTGAGTCGGTCTTGCCTTCGTTGTACCTGTAGAGATAGAGATGGTTGTGGCCGTCAGTCCAGTTGGTCAGCACGATGTAGCCGTCCGCTACATACACATCGAAGTTTTCGTCGACGAATTTTTCATCGGAAATCTCCAGTACGCTGTGCGCCGTCCCCGTGCCGGGATCGGCAAAGTAAATCCTCCGGTGCTTCTGATCTCTGCTCAGGGTTTCCACCCACAGCGTTTTGCGATCAACCCATCCGAACCGCGGAATGTAGTCCTGGCCCTGCACGATCGGCACATGAACCCACGACACCCTGCCGCCCTTTGCGCCTACCACTCCAACACGCACATCCGGATTCGGATCACCCGGCTGCGGATATCGCTGCCTGTCCACCTTGGCGTGCGTCGGGATCCAATCGGTGATCGGATACTCGGGAACGCTCTCCTCGATCATCTGCAGAAACGCCAGGCTCTTCGAATCGGGCGACCAGAAGTAGTTGCTCTTCGTGTCGAGCTCCTCTTCATACACCCAATCCACTTCGCCATTCAGAATCGCAGGATTCGGCGCCGCAGCCGCCATCACCGTCGGCGTCCCAGCCTCCCGCAGAGGAACCACAGCCAGCCCGTGATTGCGAATAAACGAAACATACTCGCCGTTGGGCGCGAACTTGGGATCGTCGCCCGACCCCTCCCCCGAATAGCCAATGTCTACACCCGTTCCATTGCTCAGGTCGTATATCCACAAACTGCCGTTCGAGTCGAACATCAGGTGCTTTGAATCGGGAGCCCAGATATAGTTCGCCATCCCATAGCGCTCGCGGTGATCGTGATCCTGCTCCGAGGACCTTCCACCACCCAGCGTGGCAAGCTTCGCCCGGCTCACCAGCACGTGGGGCTTTTTCGATCCCGGATCAAGATCGATCAACTCGCCGCCGTCGAGATACGTCAGATGCTTCCCGTCAGGTGACCAGGCCAGCCCTTCCGGCGGCGTGCCTGCGACAGGACCATGAGAGAAAATCCCCTCTACCGTAAGCGGTTTTGCGTTCTCCTGCCCAGACATCGCAGGAACAAGTGACAACACCGCAACAAACGCCGCCAGGCGGCAAATAGCAAGACAATTCAAACGGATTCCCTCCGGGGGCCACTGTCGATGAGCATGAGGGGGTGCATCTTGTGCCGCAAATCAGTGTAAACGAGCGACAGTATCCCCTGAATGAACACTCGCCTCACAGAAATGGTTCATTCGCGGCGCCAACCGCTATAGTTCCATTGAGTGCGAAGGGAGGATCTCTTCGATGAACTGGGCGACACCGGAGGAACGGCGGGGTCTCGGACAATCGCGGCGCAAGCAGCTGCGGCGCCAGGAAAACGATCAACTCAACATCAAGGCGCGCAAGGCCACACCGCTCTCTTTGCTTCAGCGCGTTGAGCGCGGACGCGTGCCCGCTCTGCTGAAGCTCAAGCATCAACTGATGGCGCAAACGCCATTCAGCTACTTCCGCGGCGCTGCCCCGATCATGGCCGCGGACCTCGCCGTCGTTCCCAACACCGGCATTGAAGCGCAACTCTGCGGCGATGCGCACGTCCGCAATCTTGGCGCGTTTGCCGCACCCGACGGCCGCCTCGTCTTCGACATCAACGATTTCGATGAGACCATTCGCGGTCCCTTTGAGTGGGACCTGAAGCGCATGGCCGCATCGCTCGTGCTGGCGGCCCGGGAATCGAGGCACAAGGAGTCGTCTGCACAGCAGGCGGTTGTGCAGTGTATGCTCCGTTACTGCGAACAGATGCGCGCGTTCGCGAAGATGCCGCTGCTCGAAGTTGGACGCTTCCAGGTCCATCGTCTCGGCAACGTTGAGCCAATCCATAAGTCTCTTGCTTAAGGCGGAGCGAGCCACGCCCCTCCACACCCTTGAACAACTCACCGAGGCCACCCCCGGCAAACCGAACGGTCCCCGTCGGTTCAAGCAAATCGAGCGCTGCCTCTGGCGCATCACCGGTTCAAAGGCAGAAAAGGTTCTTGAAGCGCTCGCCCCCTACAGCGAAATGCTCGAGTCACAGCGAAAGCATCTGCTCTCGCTCTATCGCCCCGTCGACGTCGCCTTCAAGATAGTCGGCACCGGCTCTGTGGGCCTGCGCGATTACTGCGTCTATTTCGAGGGCAACGGCCCTAACGACCCGCTTTTCCTGCAGATCAAGGAGGAGGCTCCCTCTGCCTATTCTCCCTATCTCCCCAATGCGCAACCCTGTCCGCAAAACGGTCAACGCGTCGTCATCGGCCAGCGTGCCATGCAGCTGCAGTCAGATCCGTTTCTCGGCTGGACGCACATCGGTGCGCGCCACTTCCTCGTCCGCCAGCTCAATGACCACAAAGGCTCCATCGATCTCACAGATCTTGCCGGCACCGGGCTGATGGCTTTCGGCGAGGTCTGCGGCGAGTTGCTGGCGCGCGGACATGCGCGCTCAAGTGATCCGCTGGTGATCGCGGGTTATCTCGGAAACGGAGTGACCTTCGCCGAAGCCCTCGCCAAATTCGGCTCCCTCTACGCCGATCAAACCGAAAGAGACTGGCAGGCCCTTCGCCGCTCCGGCAAAGTGCAAACAAAATGACCTCGCTTTGTGTCAGGCCACGACTTACAGCTTGGTGAAAAACTCGACGAACCACTGTTTGTAACAAGGGCATGGCTTTAGCCAGGCCGTAAATGCAACAAATGAGTGTCGGGCTTTAGCCCCTGTGCGACGCGTCGTTTGAGATTTGAACTTTTTCACCAAGCTGTTCAGTCGTGCCGTAAGTCGCCATGAAATAAGAAGGGCGTTAGCCCCTGGGGGAATCATGAAGAGTATCAATCGCCGCCAATTCGCGAAGGGCATCGCCTCCACCGCAATAGCTGCTTCCATCGCGCGCACCGAGCCCGCGCTCGCGGCGCAGAACACATCCGCAAAAAATCCGCCCTTCCCGCTCTCCATCATGCTGTGGACCGTCTGGACCGGATCTGCCCTTCGAGCAACGCCTCGCCAACGTGGCAACGGCGGGCTACTCCAACGTCGAGCTTGTCGGGGAGTACGCCAAATGGAGCGATGCCGACTATTCTCGCGCCATTTCAGCCAGCAAACGTCTGGGCATTCATTTTGATGCAACCGCTGGGTTGCATAACGGAGTCGCCAACCCCGAGGCTCGCGACAACTTTCTTGCCGAATTCAAACAGGCACTGACACCCATGCAGAGGCTCGATTGCCCCGCCATGATTGTCCTTTCCGGCAATGTGGTTCCCGGCCTCTCGCGCGAAGCCCAGCATCAGAGCTGCATCGAGGGCCTCAAGCGCGCCGCGGAACTCATCGAAGGCAAACAGATCGACGGCCAGCCGGTGCGCCTGCTGCTGGAGTGCATCGATCCCGAGGAGAATCCCCACTACTTTCTGCAATCAGCCACCGAAGCAATCGAAATCGTGCGCGCCGTCAACCACCCGCAAGTACAGTTCCTCTACGATATCTTCCACGAGCAGATCGCGGAAGGCAACCTGATCGAGAAACTTGAAAAACACATCGACGTCATCGGCCTCGTTCACGTGGCCGACGTTCCCGGCCGGCACGAGCCCGGCACCGGCGAAATCAACTATGCCAACATTTATCGCAAACTCGCCGCGCTCAACTACCGCCATGCCGTCGCCATGGAGTTTCATCCCACCGGCGATCCCGTCTCGACACTTCGCGCCGCGAAACAGATGGTAGCGAGCGCCACGCGAACCGCCTGAGCAGGCAGCGCATGGCGCTCGAGCCAATCGCTACTTGGCTGCCGGTACCGCCGCTGGCGGTGCCTTCGGCATCGCAAATATGGCGGGGTCGATCGTCTTGTTCACTTCCACTTTCTTGATCGTGATTGTCAAAGAGAACTGGCCGCCCAGGTCAATGTCCATTGCATAAGGAACGATGTAACCAACGTCGGTTTTCCTGTAGTCGGAGAGTTTCGTCGTGACGTCCACCTGCTGGCCCTGCATGTCCCCCTTGGTCATCACCGATGTCACTAGAAAGGTCTTGGGATCGATAACGTAAGTGGCTTCGACGTTATCTTTCGTTGTCAGCTTGATCTTGTAGGCGTCACCATCTTTTCCTGACAACTCGACCTTGCTGCCCTTGGCCGCATAGTCGTAGAGCTGGCCCCCGACATAGATGTCGCCTTTTCTTGCCTTGTACTGATCATCCGGCATGGGAACAGGATCTGCCGCGCCTGCCATCGGATTCACCATCCAGCCGCCCTTGTCGGTCAGGCACTGAATGATCTTCTGGCCGTTAAAGTCGGTCTCGCTCTTGTAGCCGACACCGTCAACAATCGTGGTTGTGCCCGGGCTGTCGCTCCCCATTACCTGGACCGAGGTTTCCATATACATCGATTTCACCTGGCCGATTGCAGCTTTTCCGCCAATCGCCGCAATATATTTCCCGACAATCTCGTCGGCCGTTTGCGCACTTAATGAGACCGCCCCAGCCAGCGCGGCCATTGCCAGAACGCCATGGATCAAGTTCCTCATTCGCCTCTCTACCTTTCGCGCGCCCGAAAGCACGTTTGTCCCTGCGGCAACAGTGTAGCCCCGCACGTGCTGATACGCTCCACCGGTCTCGACGGTTCCCTCGCTCCTCGGCCCGCGGTCAGGCTTGAAACGGCGACGGCCCCACCAGTTCCATCTCGTATCTCCGAAAAAACGCCGCATCCTGCACCGGGGGATTGGGAACCGCCGTATCGCGCAGGAACTCCTCCATCTTCCCCGCCGGCGAAAACGCGATCAGCATCCGTCCCGGCTTTCCCTCGACCGCCGCGAACGTATGGGGAATCCCGCGCGGCCCCAGAATCGAGTCACCCGCACGAAGCGTTAACCGCTTGTCGCCTACCGCAAAGCGCACCTCACCCGAGATCAGGTAGAAATACTCCTCTTGATGCAGATGTTTATGAAGCGGCGGCCCTCCGTTCACGAGATTCATGTGCTCAATAACAAACAGCCCGTTACTCGTCTCCCGCGGAAGCACCTTGAACAAAATCGAACTGTAGCCGCGCGAGTGCGTTTCGCCAAGGCAATCCGTGCCCCCGGCAACAACATGCGCCCGCCCCGACGGCGAAACCCCCGGAGTATCCGCAAGCGCATTCAGGTCAATTCCTGCGACCGGCAGAAGCGCGGCCGCACTCTTCAGAAAACTACGACGCCTCATAAACAACCTCCAAAAAGCCTGCAAAGGGATAACAGCGAACGGCATGACCTGGCCGCGCAAATGGCCTCTGAAAAGCGCGATCCTACAGTGCGCGAAAAAATCGGACTTGGGCTTTGTAACGGCGCATTGCCCTCGCAGCCTGCAAAAAACTCGACGAACCCACTGTTTTTGTAACAAGGGCATGGCTTTAGCCAGGCCGCAAACGCAACGAAAGAAATGCCGGGGCTTTAGCCCCTGGGGGAAGCTTTTGATGCTCTTCCCGAACCTCGGCTCTCTTCCTCAGGCTTGTTTGCCTTAGCCAGCCGCCGCCGCAACGAAATCAAAGCAATCTTCCATATCGGGGAATCTTCGCTCCCAGCCTAACCACCACGACCAGTGAATCGCAACCGAATTCGAAATGCTAGACTTCGCCAACTGGAGGACTTGGATGAAGAAATTTGCAAGTCATGCACTCGTAGCTCTCATCGTTCTCATCGGAACTGTAGCCGTGATGCGCTCGCAGCAGACAGCAACGCAGCGATATCCGCAATTCGAAAATGAAGACGTCAAAGTCTGGAAATCGGTCGTGTACCCAGACGCACCGCTCACCATGCATCGGCACGACCATCCCCGCGTGATCATCGCCCTCAAAGGCGGCACGATGAAGATTGTCGAAAAAAGCGGTGCCTCCGAAGATCACGCGTGGGAAACAGGCCATGCTTACTGGCTCCCCGCAAATCCTCCCGACACCCAGCATGCTGATGTAAACGCAGGCAAAGACCCAATCGAAGTCATGGTAGTAGAACTGGAAAAAGAGCGCTGACAACTTAGAACTGCAAACTGAGAACTGTCTTTCACCCCACCGGCACCAGCTTGTTATCGGATTGCTGCCGCGGCTGCTCATTCAGCAATTGCATCGTAGACGGCGAGGCATCAAGACGCAGCGTGTCTTCGCTTGAGTACAGGCGCACCAGCTCGTTCGCTTGATCGAAGGTGATGACGAAATGTTTGAGAGGCGTCGAACCGATATTCACCAATGGGAACGCCAAATTGATCTCGACAAATGGCTCCTTGAAGGTATACCGGCCCAGCCTTACATCCGCCTGCAGCCGCGCTGCCTTGATCTCAAATTTTGCAGAGACCGATTCGCCGCTGGCGAACGCTGCTGGCGTCTCCAGGAATTTCAGTTCTCTCGAGTCTTTCTCAGGCACGCTCAGCCCCGTCCCGCCCGAATCAATTTGTGCCTCCAGCTGTTGCTCGCCTATCTTCAAGGCCACGATCGGGACCCCATCCGGCATCCGGAACGGCAGCACCGAGCCGCCTGAATCCCCACTGATTTTTCCGCGTGTCAGCATCATTCGGCGTCCCGGAAAGTCCAGCGTCAGCAGGTAGTCTTCGAAGAGCGTAAACCCAAGCACGCCTTTGCAGTTCGCATCTCCATACAGGTTGTGGACTACCGCATCGACCTCAGAAAACTCCACACCAGCAAGGTTCAAAGATTCGATCCGCGAGATCTCGGAACGTTGTTTGCCGAGACCGCTTGGATCTGTCAAATGCGCATGCCCGGCCGCCGGCAGAAGTAGTTCTTCCGCCAGTTCCGGCGTAACCAGCACTTCCCCTCCCGTTCCTGTATCGATAAGGAACCGGAAAGGCCCACGGCCGTTCACCATTACGGATACATAGGGCTTGTCGTGAATCAGTTCCAGCGGGGCGGAGTAGACCTCGGATTGAACCGCGGAATTTTGCCCTTCGGCAGAGCGCGGCGCGGGAGCCTGACCACTTGCACTCCACACGGCAAAGCACACTAGCAACGCACAGCCACACTTCAGCACAAAGCCGAATGCGACTTTGCCCGAAGCAAGCATGGCGTTCTCCTTCCGCGCGTATGCTCAACGCGATCTGGATCCCAGGCGCACAATGATTCTACGAGGATTCCAGCCGCCCGGCTCGCCGAAGTTGCAGGGCAGGACAGGCAAGCCTCACGCCGGCTCCGCTCTACAATGGACCGGTATGCCCACCACCGTCCGATCGCATGCCAAGATCAACCTCGGCCTGTATATAGGCGCACCGCGCGACGACGGTTTTCACGCCCTGGTCACTGTCTATCAGACAATCGAACTCCACGACTTAGTCACCGTGACGGCCCACCTCGCCCCGACCACATCCATCATTCTCACCTCGAACGACACCCGCGTTCCCACCGATAACCGCAACACAGCATGGAAGATGGTCTCGCTGGCACTCGAAAACCTGGGCGCCCCGGCCGAAGTCGCCATCCACATCGAAAAGCGCCTCCCCATCCAGGGCGGTCTGGGAGCCGGCTCCGCCAACGCGATTGCCGCCCTGATCGGCCTTGAAACCGAACTAACGCTACCCGGCGAATCGCCCACAGAGTCCTGGGTGGACCGAACGCAGAGTCTCGCTCGATCTGAGACTTGGGAGACCAAGCTTCGGATACCAACTGCCGCCCGATCAACGCCTGAATCTCGCCGCCCAAGTTGGCTCCGATGTCCCTTTGTTTCTGATCGGTGGCGCCATCCTCGGCCTCGACCGTGGCCAGGAGGTCTCCCCCCTCCCCGACCTCGAATCCCGTCTGGTGCGTCGTCGCCACTCCCTGCCTCGGCGTCTCCACCCCCCAGGCTTTCCGCGACTGGGATACCCTCTGCGCCGTCGAAGGATTGACCGCTGATGCGTCAGAAGATAGACTGGAACAGTTGAGCCGCGCCTATGCCAGCGCCTTCGCAGGAGCAATCCCGCAAGGTCAGCATGGATCAGGCTCCTCCGGTGTCCCTGGCTTGGCTGGGGACCTGGCCGGACCTCAAGAGTCCGCGCTTGTCCGCACCGGGATCAGTAGCTGGATCCAGAACGACTTCGAACGCGTCGTCTTTCCCCAGCACCCCTCCCTTGCAGAAATCAAGCGCCTTCTTGCGGCCACCGGCACTCCGGAGGCAGCCATTCATGCCTCGCTGTCAGGGTCAGGTTCAGCACTCTTCGGGTTGTACCTGACCCAGGGAGATGCACAGGCAGCCCAGGAACGGCTGACTGCGGCGGGCGTCGAGAGCCAGATCACACGCACCCTGCCGCGATCCGAATATTGGGCAAACATGCTTGTGCAGCAACGAGGTTGACAGCCCGGCTGGGCGGGAGAGAAACTCGCGAACGGCTGTCAATCAGGACATTCGGGATAACCTCGAATTTTTCTCGGAAGTTGGGCGATCGTCTAATGGTAGGACAGTGCCCTTTGGAGGCACTTGTCTAGGTTCGAATCCTAGTCGCCCAGCCAGTTTTTGTGTACGGCCGGAATGCAGCCAAAGCCAACCAGCTTGGAGGTAATCGGAGATGGAAGTGGGATCGGTGACAGAAACGTTCGAAGACAAGCAGACACCGGCTGCGGGCGACGCCAGCAAAGACGGCGCGAACAAACAGCCCAACCCGAATCAGGACGCGAAGGCGAAGGATGCCAAACCGGCTCCCGAGCGCAAGCGGACCCGCGTTTTGAGCGAGGATAAGCGGTTCAGGCTCTTCAGCGGCTCAGCCAACCGGGCTCTGTCTGAAGAGATTGGCCAGCACATCGGTGTCAAGGTGGGTGACGCCAAGCTCCAGCGCTTCGCCGATGGCGAAGTCTACTTCCAGCTTCTCGAGAACGTTCGCGGCGTCGACGTCTTCGTCGTGCAGCCCACCTGCTATCCCGTCGATCAGAACCTGATGGAACTGCTGGTCATGATCGACGCCCTCAAGCGCGCCTCGGCTGCCCGCATCACCGCCGTCGTTCCCTATTATGGATACGCGCGACAGGATCGCAAGGACCGCCCCCGCGTCGCCATCAGCGCGAAGCTCATCGCCGACCTGCTCACCACCGCCGGCGCCCACCGCGCGCTCTTCGTCGATCTGCACGCGGCTCAAATTCAGGGATTCTTCAACATTCCCGTCGACCACATGTTCGCCAGTCCGGTGCTGGTCAGTCATTTCCGCTCACTTGCGCTGCCCAACCTGACCGTAGTCTCGCCCGACGCGGGTGGCGTGGAACGTGCCCGTCACTTTGCGCAGAAGATGGGCGCGCCGCTCGCCATCGTCGACAAGCGCCGCACCGACATCAACGTAGCTGAAGTTATGAACGTAGTCGGCGACGTTGCCGGCAAAACCGCCCTCATCATCGACGACATTATCGACACCGCCGGAACCCTCGTAAAAACTGTGGACGCGCTTTATGCCAATGGCGCCGCAGCCGTATACGCCTGCGCCAGCCACGCCGTGCTGTCCGGCCCGGCGGTCGACAGGATTGCCAATTCCCGCATTGAACAGGTGGTTGTCACCAACACCATTCCTCTGCGCGAAGCGGCACAGAAGTTGCCCAAGATTAAGGTGCTCTCCATCGCCGGCCTTTTAGGTGCGGCCATCGAGAGCATCCACATGGAGACCAGCGTCAGTACGTTGTTCTCGTAAGAGCAGCCTTTAGCTATTAGCCATGAGCTTTTAGCTTGAGCATTTCAAGGATTGGCCCTCGCGCTTTTGCGAACCAATAAAAAGCGATGAATCGCAGGAAGTTGATTCATCACCGATCTGCAACACGAAGCTAAGAGCTAATGGCTAACAGCTAAAAGCTCTTGAGCTTCTTCACAAAGGGAGTGGAGCGATTCAGCCCGCATTAGCAATAGCCTGCTGGAAGCTGGTGGCTAGAAGCTAGAAGCTGCTTCTCCGTGCCCGAATACACAGCGGTTCCACAATTGCTCTTGGCAGAATGTCTGCGGCCAGGCGGCGTTTTCCCTCAGGAAAAGGCCGCGTTGCAAAACGCCAGAAATGGCAAGTGAATTGTGGAAGCGCTCTGAGAAACGAGAGATTCGAATGCCTGAAGTTATCGTAACCAAGCCCCGTGAGGGCAAGTTCAACAAAAACGCAGCGCGCCGCGTGCGTGTCGCCGGAAAAATTCCTGCCGTCCTTTATGGTGCGGGCCACGATGCTGTCGCCGTCGAAGTCGATCCCAAGCAGATCTCACGGATCCTCTTCTCCGAGACCGGCCACAACACCATCTTCGATGTTGAAGTCGCCGGCTCTCCCGCGGCCAAGGCCATGATCGTCGACTGGCAGCGCGAACCCATCAAGGACAAGCTGATCCACATCGACATGAAGCGCATCGCGCTCGACAAGGCCCTGCGAGTCAGCGTACGCGTCAAGCTGCTCGGAATACCCGTTGGCGTAAAGACCGAAGGCGGAATCCTCGACCAGGTTCTCCGCGAAGTTGAAATCGAATGCCTGCCTGCCGACATTCCGAATCACATCGATGTCGACGTCAGCGGGCTCGCGATGCACGGCGTTCTTCGTGTCAGCGACCTGCCGCACTCCGACAAGATCAAGTACCTGAACAACGAAGATGCGACTGTGGCTCACGTAGTCTCGATCCGCGAAGAAGTTGTCGCTGCTCCCGCCGAGGGCGAAGTGGCAGCAGTCGGCGAAGCCGGTGCTGCACCCACCGAACCGGAAGTGGCCAAGAAGGGCAAGGGCGAGCCTGCCGCGGCAGAAGGCGCTGCCAAGCCACCCGCCGCCGGAGGCAAGAAGTAAGCACCGGTGGAAGACACGAACGATTCCGGAATTCGGACCGGGCCCTTTCTTGTTATCGGGCTCGGCAATCCCGGCATCGAGTATTTGTGGACGCCGCATAACGCGGGGTTCATGGCTATCGACCGCATCGCCGAACAAGAAGGCGTTGTGGTTCAGAACCGGCGATGCCGGGCCGTTACCGCAACCTGCCGTATCGCAGGACGCGAAACGATCCTGGCCAAGCCGGAGACATTCATGAATCTCAGCGGGCTCTCACTGGCCGCTCTGATTCGAGAGTTTGAAGTGAACCCCGCACGAGACCTGCTCGTGATTTACGACGAGCTGGACCTGGTGCTGGGGACGTTCAAGATCAGGGAGCGCGGTTCGCCCGCGGGACACAACGGAGCCCGCAGCGTAACCAGTGCCCTGGGCAGCCAGGAGTGGCTGAGGTTACGCATTGGAGTTGGGCCGGATCTACCCCCTGAAGCCAAAGAGGCTGTCGGGTGGAAAAGGCCGGGCAGGGATTACCTGCTTTCCCCCATGCGCAAGGCGGACCTGGCCAGGCTGGATGAAGTGCTCGACAAGGTGGCAACTGCCACCCGGCGCATCATCCAGGATGGACCGGGTCCAGCAATGAACGAATTTAACCGCCGCGAGTAAAACAACCCGGCGGAAGGATAAGAGGCAGGAAGTAGGGCTCACACAAGCTTTTTACTGTGAACTACGAACTGCGAACTAAGAACTGTGAGCCGCGCCAGCGGGCGCGGCGGAAAAGGAATTCGGATGTCTCGTGTATATGAGGTTATGTTCATCGTTCGGCCAGATGTGGCCGAGGAAGACGTCGACAAGCTGATAGCTGGCTTCACCACCAACGTCACCAACGGTGGCGGCGTGGTCAAGAATGTGGAGAAGATGGGCCGTCGCAAGCTCGCCTATCTCGTCCGCAAGTTCAACGACGGCAACTACATCTTGATGACCATCGAGGCCGGTGGCCCCGTGGTGCTCGAACTGGAGCGCCGTCTCCGCGTCTCCGAGCCGGTCATCAAGTTCATCACCGTGCGCACCGACGAGGAAGAGAAGCGTCTTGCCAAGGTGAAGGCTCTCCGTGGCACGCGACGCAAGGTCAGCGCGGAATCGCCGTCCCCTGTTGCACACGCTCCGGTTGCCGCACCGGTTGCCGCACCGCCGGTCGCCGAGGCCGCTCCTGAAAGCGTACCGGCCAGCGCTTAATAGTCTGTGAAGTTTTCTTGAAAGGGCATGGCTTTAGCCATGCCGCAAGGCTTCGCATAAGAATCAACGGGGCTTTTAGCCCCTGAGGATTTCACCCCGAAACAGTAAAGAGGAAACAAAATGTCTGACGAAACGGTAAAAGCGCCCGAAGTGAGCGCACCAGCACCACAAAGCGAACGCCCCTCCGGTGGACCCGGATCTGGACCCGGCGGCCGTCCCGGTGGCCGCCCCGGTGGATCCGGCGGACCTGGCGGACGCGGCAAGTTCTTCCGCCGCAAGAAGGTCTGCAAGTTCTGCACCGAGAAGATCGACGCCATTCCCTACCGGGATGTCCGTCTGCTGCAAGGATTTGTGGCCGAGCGCGGCAAGATTGTGCCCCGCCGCCTGACCGGCGTGTGCACCACGCACCAGCGCCGCCTCACGCGGGCCATCAAGCAGGCACGCAATATCGCCCTGCTGCCCTTTGCAACAAGGCACTAAGCAATGCCTGAGTCACTGTATTGGAAATCTGCGGAACTCAAGTCGACGACCCTCAGGGAGTGGCGACCTTGCACAAACCGCAAAGTGCCTCAGCAACTCAGGAATTGCCTTTAACTTGCACGCTCTACGGCGTCTCCGTTACTTATGGCGCTTTAGTTGTAGTGATTGCATAAATTGGCAGGCGACGTCCGCGCAAGAGTCGCGATAGAATCTGGCGCGGCGCAACTCAATGTGAGCCGCCTGTGTCTAACACAACGGACGGATGGCACGATGTCTGGCCGCCCGTAAATCTGGAGATTTTCACATGGAAGTCATTCTGAAAGAGGACGTAGCCAACCTCGGCCACCGCGGCGATGTCGTGAAAGTGGCGGACGGCTACGGCCGCAATTTCCTCCTCCCCCGCAAGCTGGCCCTGCAGGCAACATTAGCCAACAAGGCCGTCATTGAACAGATGAAAGCCGCTGCCGCGCGCCGCTCCGCCACTGAAAAGGCGCAGGCGCAGGAACTGGTTGCCAAGCTCGAGCCCCTTACCCTCAGCTTCACCCGCAAGTCAGGAGAAAACGACCAGCTCTTCGGCTCCGTCACGTCCGCCGACATTGCGGGCGAACTTGCCGCCAAGGGCTTTGAAGTGGATCGCCGCAAGATTCAGCTCAATGAACCAATCAAGAGCCTGGGCGACTTCACCATCTCCGTCAAGCTGCACCGCGAGGTCACCGCTCACCTCCGGGTCAACGTTGCGGCCGATGCGTCTCAGGAAGCTCACGAGCCCGTCGCCGCACCCGCAGTCGCTGACTGACAACGCGCGACTTCTGACCAAGCCGCCTCCCATTCCAACGGGAGGCGGTAGTGTATCCAGCCGTGCCCCCTCCCGTCACAGCTTGTATGCCCGTTACAGCTTGAACAGGATCAAGCACTGTCATTCCGACCGAGCGCAGCGAGCGGAGGAACCTGCAGTTGCTTCTGGGTGTGGCCGGGTGCCCCAGGTCTCGCTTCTGAGACATGGGAAAGCAAAAAAGTCCGCGCCACCGCCTGCCGGGTGCCCCGGGTCTCGCTTTTGAGACCTGGGAAAGCAAAGAAGCCCGCATCACCGTGGCCCACCCTTCCCCCGAACCTTGCCCCAATTTCCCCTACAGCACCGACTCATTCCCCCTTCTTCGCCGACGGCCCCGGCGTCTCAATCCGAGGCAACATCTCCCCCCGCGTGGCCGCATTGTAAGCAAACCATGCTTCGATCATTGCCCCCTGCATCACATCGCCCTTCTGCACGCGGTCATACAAATCCATATTTGAGTGGTGCGTGCGCGTGCCGTACTCCAGCGGATCCTGCATGAAGCCAATGCCATTCAGGCCGATCCACGAGAAGCTGGTCGAGTCCGTGCCCCCCGGCTGCGTTGTTGGCCCGGCAGTCAAACCAACCACAGCATCGATGCCGAGATCCTTGATCGGCGTGATCCACGACTGAAAGATCGCCGCAAGTTGCGCATTCCCCAGCGCCGATACTGCGCGGAACTTCCCCGAGCCCGAGTCGTCATTGAAGTAAACATCCAGCTTGTCGTACTCCGGAGTCTTCTTCATCGTGTCGCGCGGAGCGAAGTGCTGCTGCACATAGGCCAGCGAACCATAGAGCCCTTCTTCTTCGCCTCCCCACAACGCCACGCGAACGGTGCGCGCCATCGGCCTATGCATAGTCGCCAGAATCCGCACAGCCTCCATCGCCACCGACGAGCCGGTGCCATTGTCAGTTGCACCCGTGCCGCCCTGCCAGCTATCGAAATGGCCGCCCACCATCACGACTTCGTCAGCTTTGCTCGTGCCGGGGATTTCCCCAACCACGTTGAAGCCCATCAGATCATCCTTCTGGTATTCGGTCTCAATGTCGAAGGTGAGCTTTGGTGTGATGCCGTGCTCCAGCAGGCGGCAGATGCGGTTGTACTGCTCCGGCGTAATCGCCGCCATCGGCGGCCCCACCGGATCCTTCGGGTCCTGCGATCCGCCGTAGGACGCAAAAATCGTGCCACCGTCGCCGTTATAACCCGGCGTCAACGCCACAGCAGCACCCTCTTCTTTCAGGAAAGCGTTCACCTGGTTACGCAGAACGCGGCCGCTCGGCGCAGCCGTCGATAACGACGACGGCGTGTACTCGCCTGGCCGAGGCGCTGCAGCCCCGGGCCGGCCCGGACCAAAGCCGGTGTGCGAAGGATCCGGCGTCTTAGTGCGCGCCTCAACCTCCTCATCGGTCAGCCGCTTGGCTTCCGCTTCAGTATGCAGGGAGAGCTCGCGTGGGTCGAAGATCAGCACGATCTTTCCCCTCAGCTTGCCTTTGTATTTGGCAAAGTCCGCCTCCGAATGCAGTGGCGCCAGCACAGCTTCAGCCGTGACCGGACCGTTGGTCCCAGGAGTCCATGCGAGCGGAAACCCGATCAGCGACGCATACGCCGGCGTCTCCAGCGCGCCATAGTATTTCTTGATCTGCCAGCCATCACCGAATGGTCCCCATTTCTCCAGATGCACATTCTGCAATCCCCAATCCTTCATCCGCTGCATCGCCCACTCGGCAGCCGCGCGATGATTGCGGCTGTTGTTGACGCGCGGCCCATAAACCTCCGAAATGTAGAACAGGTTCTCCATCACCTGTGAATGGTTGAATGCCTCATTCTTGATCTGCGTCAAAGCAGCCAGATCGACCTTGTCGTCATCCCGTTCCTGCCCCTCTGCGGGTTTTGGTGCGACCGAAGTAAAAAGCAGCGTCATGGCGCATGCGGCTGCCGCCGTCAACCTCAAGTGAAGCAGGCTCACGATGTTTCTCCTTTTCCAGAAGTAAAGTTTCTTGACGATCAGTCAGAGAGAGGAACGGATTCGTCCTCTCATCCACGGGAAGGCTGCTCGTCAAAGTCTTTGAATTTCGAGATGTGACAAACCTATTAAATTTGCGCTCTCAATGCAACACAAAGTCACCAGCGGGTATTGCCACATAGTCCGTCGTCCTGAGGGCAGCGCAGCGCAGTCGAAGAATCTGCCCTGAAAATTGGGATGATCGATAGTAGATTCAGGCCTCAAGGTCCCGGAGGGAACGTAAGAAAATAGCCCAGGGTGAAGCGCAGCGGAACCCTGGGATAGGCAAACAACATGATTCAGTCCCGTAGGGACGTCCGAATCCAGCCGCATTTTCGTGTTCTTCGGGTCGCGCAACTTGCCACGCGCGACTGCAGCTGTCGCTGTCACATCTGCTGAACCGCTTTCCCGGCATCGTGCCCAATGATGCCCGATCGCACCTGATTTTCGTACATCGTCGCGAGCCGAGGCCGCACATTCGGTTCTTCCTGCGCTGAACTGTTCCCAGAAAAACTGTCACTTGTAACAGTTTTCCTCGCCTTGGTTTCCGGTGTAGTTTGCCCTCACCACGCGCCCGTCGGGACGATGCCAACAGCCCGGCGTTGAACAGCCAGAACAGGCACTCAGCGCGCAGTCTCCTGGAATAAGTATCGAAGGGCGCAGAATAACGTGGTGGTGTCCAATGACTGAATCTTCTGATCTTCGGTTGGCGAGAATTCCGCTCAACGACGGAGACGGCCATATGCCCGCACTCGGCTTTGGCACCCTGATTCCCGACCCCGCTCTGACGAAAACTGCGACCAGAAACGCACTGGAAGCCGGATTTCGTCACTTCGATTGCGCTGAGCGATACCGCAACGAGCACGAGGTGGGCGAGGCGCTACGCGTGGGACTTGCTGCTGCGGGGATCGCACGCGAAGACGTTTTTGTTACCACGAAGTTGTGGAACACCAATCATCGGCCCGAGCGTGTCAAACCGGCCTTCGAGGCGAGTCTGGACAGACTCGGCCTTCGGTATCTGGATCTCTACCTCATTCATACACCGTTTGCGTTTCAACCGGGAGACGAGCAGGACCCGCGAGATCAAAACGGCAATGTCCTTTACGACAACGGAGTGACCTTGCTCGATACATGGAGAGCTATGGAAAGTCTCCTCGACGGCGGTAAGTGCCGGGCCATCGGATTGTCAGACATCAGCTTGAACGAACTGTTGCCCATCTACGAATCCGCGAGAATCAAGCCGGCCGTGGTCCAGGTCGAAGCCCATCCGTACCTGCCGGAATCCGACCTGTTGGAATTCTGCAGGCAGAAGGGTATTGTGTTTTTGGCCTTCGCTCCCTTGGGTCATGGAATGAGGCCGGGGCCGCTCGAAGATCCGGTCATCTCCGCAATTGCTGCACGAGTTGGAAAGACACCGGCACAGGTTCTGCTGGCATGGGCGGTCCAGCGTGGCACGGCCGTGCTCACCACGCCTAAAACTGCTGCCCGCGCGCAAGAGAATTTCGACATCTCCGCCCTGCCTGAAGACGCGACTAATGAAATCGATCGCATCCAGACCAGGCAGAGACTCAATGACGTGGTGAATACCGGTTCGCCGGGCTTCATTCCCCGAGCCAACTCAACATAAGAACCTGGAGGGGCCATGGAAGAACAACAAATACGTGAAGCCCTGGATGCGCACTGGCACGCCTCGGCAATCGGCGATGCCGACGCGGAACACGATATTTACGACGACTATGCGGTTTGTGACTATCCCCAATCAGGCGAGCGAATCCTCGGGCGAACCAATCTGCAGGCCTTGCGGAGTCATCACCCGGGCAAGCCGTCAGGTTTCAACGTCAGGCGAATGCTTGGAAAAGGTGATCTCTGGATCACCGAATACACAATCACCTACCAGGGGCGACCGGCATACACAGTGAGCATTATGGAGATCAAAAACGGAAAGGTCGTACACGAGACACAATATTTCGCTGATCCCTTCGAGGCGCCCGCATGGCGAAGCCAATGGGTTCAGCGGATCGCGTGACGCGGCAATATTGAAATGCGATCGGTACCGGCAAAGAAACGTTCCCAGCGAGTCACCGGTGGATAGTGGCGACCAAATCTTCGGCCAGCCCCAAATTTCTATGGCTTGAAGATATTCTTCTCCGCGGTTCCGCCGCTCAATGCAATCAGTTTCTTCATTGCCTTTGTCATCTTTGCCTGAAATCCCGATCCGTCCGGAATCTTTTCCCACGAAAACAACAGGCGCGCGCGGTTCGCAGCAATCGTCGAATCCACTTGGTTATCGACGTCATAACAGATGCGAGCGTTCTTTCCGGGAACCGAAATCACCGTCAATCGCGCCATCGGCTGCCGCGAAGCCATCGAATCGCTCGCATCGTAAACGTCCCACACCAGCGTGTTGGCATCAAGGGCGCTCAGAAAGATGTCGCAGTGCCCGTCCGGCTGCTTGATGGTTAACACTGTGGCCGTCGGGTCGAGCGCCACCTCGAGTGTGTCGTTGATTCGGTCGTCAGGGCTGAAGGCCAGCAGCGCACCGCGAATATACGCGTAGAGATCCTGCGCAGTAGGCTCCGGCTTCGCGGCGACCTTCTTGTGCGTTGCGGTTTGAGCAAGGCACTGAGACAAGGCAATAGCCAGCAAAGCAACACAGATGCTCGCGGCGCGCGACAACCCGGCCTTTCTCTCGACGTGAATCATGAGGCTTCTCCCGCCCATCATAGGGTACGGACGCCGAAAAAGGAGCGCCCCGATGCCGCCGCGACCACCTTCCGTAACGTACCCAGATCCGGTTCGGCCGAGCCCAACGGCCTCAGAGTTTGGCCCTCATGTACCCACCATCGCCAGCGGCTGCTCGCGATCGGTCCGCAATGTCGGCACCGCCCGCAACAGACTCTGCGTGTAAGCATGTTCCGGCGCCGTCAGCAGCTTCGCGCACGGCCCCGTCTCCACCACCTGCCCCGCCCGCATCACCGCCACCCGGCTTGCCACCTGCCCCACCACGGCCAGATCGTGCGAAATAAATAGCATGGCCAGCCCGTATTGCTGTTGAAGTTCCTTGAGCAGCGCCAGAATCTGCGCCTGCACCGTCACATCCAACGCCGTAGTCGGCTCGTCTGCAATCAAAAGCCGCGGACGGTTGATCAGCGCCATCGCGATCAGGATGCGCTGCCTTTGCCCTCCCGAAAACTGGTGCGGAAAATCACTGAACCGCGCCGCTGCATCGGGAATAGCCACCCCTTCGAGCGCCGCAATTGCCCTTTGCTTCGCCTCGCTCCGCGTGCACGATGGCGCATGGGCCTGCACACTCTCCGCCACCTGCCGCCCGATCGTCATCACTGGGTTCAGCGCAGTCATCGGTTCCTGGAAGATCATCCCGATCTCGCGCCCACGCAGCGCCCGCATCGCGCGCGCAGGCTGATCGAGAAGATTCACCATCTCTGTGCCTTCGCCCTCTCGCGAGCCTGCCGGACCTACATGTCGACGCCAGCGAATGCTTCCTGTTACTCGCGCCGCGGGCCCAAGCAGTCCCATCAGCGCCAGCGCTGTCGCGCTTTTACCGGAACCTGACTCCCCGACAAGCCCCAGGACTTCGCCATCATCGAGATCGAAGTCGATTCCGCGCACCGCTTCCGTCGCGCCAAACCAGATGTGAAGATCGCGAATCTCGAGAAGCCGGCTCATACCGCAATCCTATTGCATCCTTGCGGCCGATTCCGGCGTCACGCAGGCAGATTGAATCCAATCCGTAAAACATGAATCTCTCCCCGCTCGCCAGAGTACGGGCCTCAAAAAGCCCCGCAGGCACAAGAACTTCGCGCATCCCATAGAGGGAATCCGAGTCAAGCAACCTTTCGCGGGGCAACGCCTGCCAGCACGACTTCATCTTTATGCAATGTACGTGGAGGTTTCGATTTCTATGAAAAATATAAAGTGGTTCGCACCATCCCTGCTTGCCCTCTGCATCGCATCGACCGGCGCACTCAAAGCCAGTGCGCATGAAGCACAACCAGCTCCTGGTGCTGCCCAGTACCAGGACCACGACCGTTGGGACGCGCCACCGGCTGATTATCGCGATGCGCAGCAGCGCGGTTTTCACGAGGGCGTTGAAGCCGCGCGGCATGATTTCAGCGAGCATCGCCACGCCGATGCCGACGGCCATCAGATGTACAAGCACCCTCCCTATGAGGGAGAAGCTCGCAAGGACTTCCGCGAGGGCTTCCGTGAAGGGTATCGCCGCGCCATGGACCACATGATGCACGATCACGATCACTAAACTATTCGCAACCCAAACAGCAAAATGCCCGGCGGATCAACCGCCGGGCACCCATTTTTCACTTCCATCTTCAAAGACTTATCCAGCCCGCACGAATTAACGCCAGCGAACCAGTCGCAACCACCACCCAAAGCCCGATTCCCTGCATCAGCGGTCGCACGCCCACTTCACGCAAAGTGTTCTTCGAAATTCCGGGTCCGATTAGGAACAGCGTAACCGTCAATCCCAGAATCCCGCGTGAGCTGCCAAAGCCGTTCTCACCGGTCCTTGCGATAGAGCAAGTCCCGGATCACCTTGCGCCTCTCAGCATTCACTTCATTCAGCGCTTTGCGCTCTTCAGCACTCAAGGGTGGCTTGTCTGTTCCGTCTTCCGCTTCGGGAGAGCTGCATTCAGGACAGCGATTCGCAAATCCCGGCTTATCCGGCTTCAGTTCGAAATCTTCTCCACAAACAACACAGGTTTTGATCGGAAAACTCATCACCACTATTTTATCGAAATCAGGCTTTCTGCCGAAATCAAGCTACTCAGCGGCTCCAGTATTGCCTGTTCAGTCCCAGATGATGCTTCAGGCTGGGAGCGATCCCGCTCTCCCGTCGCCCAATCGTGTACCCCAGGTACTTTGCGACGGTGCGCGCGGCCGCCGACGGCACGAGGTGCGCGCCGTGCTTGAGCAGATACCTGAGCTCAGAGAGGACAAAGCGGCGGCCTTCGCCAGACGCGCTTCCAAACTGTTCGACGAGCCAGCTTTCTCGCGCGTGCAACACTCCGATATCGAAATAGCGCCTGAATTCCTCGGCGATCGAATACGCGTGCGAATGCCGCACCGCCGCGTCGCCTACGTATGCCGTCTTCCATCCCGCACGATGCATCCGCGCTACCACCAGCGTGTCCTCACCAAAGATCACGTCCGGCGAAAACCCGCCCACGCTCATCAACACACTCCGGCGATAAGCCCCAAAGGAATCTGAAAAGAAGATGGACTTGAACCCCAGCGCCCGACGGCTCTCCCACAAACGCACACGGGATGCAGCCGGATAGCTGAAGTGTCGCGCATGAGCCTCGATCGCGCCCGCCTCCTGCCGCGGAAGCTGCCTGCCGTAGGCTGCCCCAATCCCCTCATCTTCAAAGGCGCGCAGCAGATTCGCGAATGCGTCCGTTCCGAACGGTATGGCATCCTGGGTCAGATAGATCAGGATGTCCGCGCCCTCTGCAAGCTCCGCTCCCATCTGCCGAGTGCCACCGTGGTTAAACTCACGCTGAGGAATCTCGACAACCTTAAACCCTTCTTGTCGCGCTAACTCCGCCGTCCCATCGGACGAAGACGAGTCGATCACAATCACTTGGTCGGGCACGCGACTTTGCGCGCGGATTCCCTCCGACAACGCCGGCCAGAGCTGCGCGGCATTGAATGTCGGAATAATGAGCGCCACTGTCTCTCGCGAACAGGATGCAGCCTGTCTGCGGTCGGTTTCCTCAAGTGGTTGCATCATGCAGATACACTTCCCTCGATGCACTCAAAAGCGCAAAGAATCAAAACTGTATTTCTTCCGAGAATCACTTCGCTGAACTAATCGTCATCATTCCGCGCGCCTGCCGGGCAAAGCTTCTGACGGCCGATGCGGCTGACGAAGGGCGTAGACCAGATGCGCCAGTAGAAGCTCCACGCGCGTGTGAATCTGCTTCGTTAGCGATTTTGTGCGGCTCGCATTGTTGCCATGTCGTCTGTAATAAAGCAGATCTTCATCGAGGAACGCGACCTTCCCGCCCATCAAATCATTTCGCGTTCCGATCCACGCGTCATGCAGGAACGACTTCCGCGCCGGGAAAGGGAGTAGCCGCCCCAGCAGCAATGCGCGAATTGCCATTGCTGAGCCCTGGTAGTGATTCATGTAGAGATTGCGCCAGAAGCCTGGCAAAAACCTGCCTCCGCGATTGATGCGCGAGTCCGGCAACGGCTGGCCTTTCTCGTCAATCATGCTCACCCGGCTCAACACGACACTCACGTCCCGCTGACGCTCAAATACATCCAGAAACCGCCGCGCCTTCGTCGGCGCCCAGAGGTCATCGTCATCGCACAAGAACAGAATGTTGCCCGTCGCCGAACGCAAAGCATCTTCAAATGTCGCCACCACACCAGCGTTCTTCTCATGCTTCAGCATCCGGACCCGCGCATCGCCGACCCTCATAACGCGCTGCAATGTGTCGTCCGTCGATCCATCGTCGACAATCACGACTTCGTCCCCCGGCTTCAATTGAGGCAGAATCGAAAGCAATTGCGCTTCAACAAACACGCCACCGTTGTAGGCCGCCATGCACGCCGAGATCTTTGGTTCAGTCGTTAATTCAATCGAATCTCTTGCACCGCCTGCGCGATCTCCCTCGCCCTGCATCCACTCCCGGAGCCGTCTATGCCGCGATTTGAACAGGCGCCGCATCAGAGCCTGCCGGGTGATCCGTCGCAGCTCCGCCGAATCCCTCCGCCACCACTGCTTCACCAGCCGCAGCGCCAGCCGCAGGGTTCTCTCCCAACCCGCCGCTCGATTCATCCGCAGGTCCCAGAAGGCAGTTTCCGCAAAAAGCGCATTCCGATAGCGCGCCGGGCTCATTCTCTGCTGCATATCTTTCATCGAGAACTCATGCTCAACCTGGATGTCGCCGGCCACGTATACCCGCTTGCCGTACTCGTGCAGCTTGCTGAAGATCATTGCATCGCTGTTGTCGAGCCAGAATCGCGGATCATACCCGCCGACCTGCTGAAGCGCTGCCACTTTCAGCATTGCGCCCGAGTTAAAGGCAAACACCGCTTCTCCCGGCACCCCGACAAATCCTGTCCGATACCACCGCGGAATCGCTCCGAACTGGAAGTAATTCGGCGAGAGATGCTTGCTGCCTGCGACTATCTGCGGGACAATCGCGCCAATTCCCGCATACCGTGTGGATTCTCGTGCGGCGGCCGCCATCTTCACAAAGAAGTCATCCGGGACCGCCGTATCCTGATCGAGTGTCAAAAGCCACTTCGACCCGTTCTGCAATGCCCACTCGATAGCGCGGTTGTACGCAGTCGCCAATCCCGAATTGCTCTCGTCCGGAAAATAGGCGACGCCCTTAGGCAGATCGTGCTCAACACTCCGTCCCGGGCTGTTGTCCCATAGGAGCACGTGAACGTCTGCCAGGTCCGAACCGAGCGTTGCGCGGGCCGCCATCACGCTCTGAAACGCCGGCGACTTTGCAAGCTTCATCCGATACAGGACGATCACGACGGTCACCGTCAGGCGAACCTCGGTTGCCACAAACACCGGCGCTACGCGGCTCATTGGGTCACCACGATTTCCGAGGGAGCGACACCCCACTGAAAGCACTTCCGCTGCACCGCGACCTGAATCGCGAGCTGCAGAATTGTCGAGAGCGGCGTAAACATGTCAGTGAAAAAGATGAACGTGAGACATGCGAGAAACATCCCGGCCACCAGGAAGTGCTTCGGCAGAGAACGCTCCATCAGCCATCCGCAGCCAATCCCCAATGCCAGGTTGGCGAGGAGATACGCCGAGATACGAGAAATCCAGGGCGTAAGCGGCGAGGTATGTGCTCGCCCCGTCGATAATTCTCGGGTCATTGTGAATCGATGCGTGCGGATCGGGCGGCGCGAGGAACGACGGCAGAAGCGGGTACAGAAAAGACAGCGTGGGCCCGTGAAAACCGCCCTTCGCGAAAAACCAGCATAAGTTTGAAAATGGAATGGATATATAAGAGGTCAGCCAGAGATAGGCCATCGGCCAGTCAGAAAACTTGTGCCTGATGTGCAAGTACTCCAGAAAGACGCCTTGTGCCGTCCGCGCATTCCCGATGACGGTAATCGCAACAACCGCAAGGCCAAGACAACAAACCGCAACGCTATAGAGCTTCTTCGTGCTCATGCGTGTCTTCAGCGAGAAGACAAACAGCATCTGCAGCAGTGCAACCATCAGCAGGCCTCGCGTAATGTAAAGCGCCATACCCGCGATACCGAACAGACAAAACAGAGCTTTGCGCCAACGCGAGGAATCCAGCATCGAGTTCACGGTCACAACCACCAGCAGCGGAAAGAGCACCTGCTTGAATCGCCCGTAGGTCAAATACGATGCGGGATCACCCAGCGCCGGCGGCGGGCCCGACAATGCCCAATTGAACACGATGATCAGAACGGCGCCGCCGCAGAACAACAGGTTGGCCTGCCACAATCGGGTTACGTCGAGCGTGTAGGGCAACGATTCAGACGCCGTGGGCCAGCGACGCAGCAACGTTCGTGATACCAGATAGCTAAACAGAAACGACCCCAGCGACAGCCCAAACAGCAGAATCGGTATCCCCATCGTCGGGTATGTCACGTAGGTGACTTGAAAACTGAGCGTCACCAACATCAACGCCCAGTTGAGAACAAAAATTACCACTGGATTGCAGAACAGCGGGAGTTCGTGCCGCCCCTTCAACACTCCGTACACAAATTTGTGCCTTGCAAGTCTTTCTGTCAGCGACGGCCGCATTGCCGCGGGCGCAATCGATATCTCAACAGGATGGGTTGCACCGAAGCTCGTACTGCGGAGCTCCTCGTTCATGGCGCCTCCCGCCCCAGCAAAAGATCGCTGCGCAGTGAACCCAGTCCTCGCGCGTAATGCATGTACCGCGGCAACTGCCCCATCATCTGCAGCGTCCGAACTCCAAGACTCGGCGAGAGGGTCGATTGCCTCTTCAAGAATGATATCTTCTCGTGAATTTTCCCGAAAAGCGCATCGTTCTCACTCCAGCCCTCTGCCAGCAAGCGCTGCAGCAGGTCTTCAAACTGGCGCGCGACGCGCACGTAAAACTGCCGGCGCGTTTCGGTGTTTCCATTAGCGCCCTGCGGGGGGACTTCGCTGTTGACCCCAAGTTGCTGCCCCGCGTGAATCCGATACTCAATTAAGGGTTCGGCAACCAGGCCCAAACGCGAGTGAAGCGCGATCATCCATGCGAGCCATCCATCGTGGACCCATGAAGCAGGAATCGGCGAACAGTACCGCCGGATCGTTGCCCTGAACATCAGCGTCGCACCGGTCACTACATCATGCTTTAATAGCGTCGCGGTCGGGCAACCAACAAATTCGCGCTGCTTTGCAGCCGTGAACTTGTGCCGCGCAAACAGTCGCAGACCCGCCGGCCGCCCGTCGCCATCGATCAGGCTCGCATCCGAAAACACACCGCCGAGAAAGGGATCTTCTGCGAGCGTTCCAGAAAGCCGGTCCAGCTTCGTCGACGCCCAGCGATCGTCCTGATCGCACAAGGCAATCAAGCTGCCCCGCGCCAACCCAATTGCCTGGTCAAAATTCCGGGTCGATCCCAGCCTCTGGCTGTTCTGGATCACCTTTACCGCAAACGGCGCTTCAGACTGAAAACGCCTGAGAATCGCAAGCGTGTCATCTGTCGAGTGATCGTCACAAACAATCAGCTCGCTTGGCAACCGCGTCTGCAACGCGATGCTCTCGAGCTGCTCCTGGAGATAACGGCCGCCGTTGAAGGTGCACATCGCCACCGAGATGCGCGCTGCAGGGGTGCTGGTACCGTTCGAGTTCATGAATCAAATCCCCGCTTCAGCCCACTGGTTTCGTTTCGTCCTGAAGATCATCGTGGCAGAGATGACTCCCGCCACACCCAGCACCGCGAAATACGCCAGCGAGACGCCCAGCGCTCCAGAGGTCTTCGCAAGAAGAACAACGCTTCCCGCGGTAAAAAACGCAATCACAATCGACTGCACCAGGAATGGCTCGCATTTGTGTGCACGCAGATAGATCGCTTCGCTCTGCACCACGTGGCTGCTCAATGCCGTCATCAGCAGCAGAAGAAAGATCGGCCAGCCTTCAATGCGACTGCTGATCTTCGGCAAAACATAGGGAGCCGCGAGGACTCCGACGAGAACCAGCGCAGCAGCTCCCATGAATAGCAGGATTGACTGTCGCAGCGATCTGAAAAACATCCGATCCAATTCCGGCGTGTCCTTCTTTGCAATGAGGCTTCCAAACGGCGCGGCCTTCGTCGTCATCCACGTCAGCATCATGGCGCTCAACTGCACTACGATACTCATCGACAAACCCATCTTTCCTGCCTCGACCGGCCCCCGAAACGCAAAGAGCACTGGCGTAAACAGCTGAAAGATGAAGTAATCGCAGAGCCAGCTCACGGCAATCTTCCACTGGAACGGCCACACTTCGGTGCGCCAGTTGATCCCCATGCGCGCTACGTGCATTCGCAGCAGCGGCATCAGCAGCCTGCGGCGCGAATAGAGCATGCCGCTCGCAACAAACCCCTGTCCCAGCAGCACCATCGCAGGCGAAAACAATCCGTGGTGGCTCAACATCGCCACCCACGAAAGCGCCACACTCACGGTCGATTGCAGGAAGCGCATTCGCGCAACCTGCGACACCTGCCCGCATCCTTCGAGAAATGAGAGCACCGGTCCGATCGAGAATGTGATGGCGCAAGCCAAAACTGTGACTCGCAACGGAACGATCCAGATATTCGGCGCCTGGGCCTGTTGATGCAGTGCAAAGAAGCGCATGCCGCCCAGCAGCAGCACCACGCCCATGGCAACGGCAGCCGCCGTGTACCAGCGCACCGCCCGCTGCAACAGCGAAGCAAGCCTGAAGTGCGCCACCTCGTTACCTGTGATGCTTCCGTCCGGATGAAACTCCAGGTGTGCTCGCTCGTGCGCCGCGACCTGAAGAATCACAAATGAAAATCCGAGCTCGAATACGCTCTGGAGCGCCACCAGGCTCCACAGAGCGTAGTAGTAGCCTTGTTCAGCCGCCGAAAGAAAGTGCACTATCAGCAGCACGCTTCCCACGCTTCCCAACCCCTGAACCACGCGCCCCATCACCGTAAACGCAATGGCCCTGTCGAGACCGATGGAATGAGCAAGCTTATAGCGCAAAAAATCCCGGACCGAAAGCCAGAGACCCCTGGGCGGCCGTGGGGATGTCGTTGTTTCGGTCAGCATGAGTCCTGAATATGAGTCAAGGATGTGAACCGGATATGAATCCGAATCAGAGGTGAAATTGCCCTGTCCTGCGAAGTCCTGCTTCGGGCACACATCCCCCGGCGAGCGTTTCAAGGTCCAGCTTGTCCTATGGTGGCAGGATTAGGCACAAATCGAGACGTCGCAACGGCCGCGCCCGCTTTTGAACCGAAGCGAACAGCACGGCCGCATGCAGAGATCAGTAAGCCCCGCGCATCGTAACCACAGCGGGAATCGTCATGGTAAGAATCTTGAAATCGAGCAGACAGCTCCATTCGCTCGCATAGTCGCGATCGAAAATCACCCGCCGTTCAAAACCAACATCGCTCCGACCTGAAACCTGCCATAGGCCTGTGATGCCGGGCCTGAAAAGGTCGTAGTAAGCGAACTGTTGCCCATACAGCGGAACCTCGGCCTCGACTATCGGCCGCGGTCCAACCAGAGACATATCTCCCAACAGCACGTTGAACAGTTGCGGCAGCTCGTCAAGGCTCAGCTTGCGGATAATCCGGCCCACCGGCGTGATGCGTGGATCCGGCGTGTCCTTGTTCAACGGATACGCCGCTTCATTCCGGCAGTCCGTCTCGCTCCTGCGATGCTGGCCATTGATTTCGAAAACATTGTCTTTGTGCTTTTGCTTCTGCGTGAACATCGAGCGGAACTTGACGATGCGGAACGGAGCGCCGAAACGCCCCAACCTCTCCTGGGAAAAAAAGATCGGCCCCGGCGACGTCAGCGCTACCGCAATTGCAACCGCAAGCATCACCGGGAAGAAAAGGATAATCAGTAAGCTTGAGAGCAGAATGTCGATCGTGCGCTTTGCCACCGCATAACGCCACGAAAACGCCCGGCGTACTGCGGCGGAAAGGTAAGGTGTTGGGCGCTTCCAGGCGCTCGTCGGAATTGCATCACGGTATATCCCGACTGCTGTGATTGTTCCGACTCTATCTTCATCGGCTTCCAATATATTTAAGGCAGTACTTCTTGCTTGCATTCGCAGTACCCTCGCTTTTGGTGTTCCATGCCCTGGTGAGTTCTTTAGAGGCTGAACCCGTCATGGCGTGCGCATGGGCTTGCAATATAGGTTTCCTCCGACATCCCTCAACGCCGTGCGGCATTCGCAGGCAGCCGGGTAAAGAGCCGGAAGATGAATCATGTGGAAACCAAGGCACGCATTAAGATTGATAAAGCTGTAGTCGCTGTTCTAATTCCTTTTCTCTATGTGGTGCTTCCAGCGTCAGCGGAAAAGATGCTTCCACAGACTCGACATCATCCCCGTCAACTTCGATAGCAATGCTTTTCATCAGCAGGCTCAGAGTCAGCACCACTCGAATCCCGCCTTTCGTTCGAATTACAATTCCTTCAACTCCGGCGAGCGAACCCTTCTTTATGCGCACTCTCTGTCCCACTGTGAGGAGGGGGTGCGGTTCCGCCCGTAACGGATCCAGACCTGCTCGTAATGTTTCAACTTCAAAATCTGGCAGCGGAGCTGGCCGCAAAGCCGTCCCAATCATGGAAACCACTCCCGGCACCGCGAGCACTCCGACCCGGCTGCTGCAATCTACCCGGACAAAAACGTACCCCGGAAACAGCGGAAGATCCACCATCACGCGCGACCCATCTTTCCACCTGTGTTGCGAACGATACAGCGGCAGAAAGTGTTCGATCTGCCTTTGTTCCAGGTGCTGTGCTACGCGTTTTTCGTGCCTGCACGTCGTATACACCGCAAACCACCGTCTCTCCGTAATCGACAATGAATTGCCGGCGGTTTTGCGCATGGCTTCGCCATCCTCACTTGGTGGGGTGTTTTCCACATTCCGCTTTCGAGGCCGCTACACGTCGGAAAATGCTGAGATGTTTTCCTTTTCGCGCATTGGCCTCGGAGACACGAATGCCTGGACGAGCGCTATCCACGCTCATCGGGCCTAAGTTCTTCGAGTGTCTTTCGGGCAACAAGTGCTGCAGCGACTTTCAGTTATGAGAGCACTTCGACCAAGGTGGTTTGTTTTCTATTCTTCGGTTAAGGTTCAGAAACTAAAAGCCTCTCTACGCAGCCAGCCTGACCGACCGCGGCGGGCATACGTCCCGCGCTCGGCCGAGATAACTGACTACTAGAGATACAGACGCAAAAATCCACTGAAGAGTTATCTGCGCACCGTGATTACTCCGCCACCATCTTGGCAGTCCCTCTCGGGGACAGCGTCTCCAGGATGACTCATTCGACGTCCCCTCGAACCCATAGACTCAACCAACAAGTACACTTGCATCCGATTGAAGCCTAGGAATCCTCCCTCGCATCGCGGATCGGGCTGAAGCGATAATGAATACATCATGCTGTTTGACTGGACAGAGGGCGCACTCGCCGAGGGGCTTCGCTGTTATCGCAACCAGGAGTTCTTTGACGCGCATGAACATTGGGAAGGTGTGTGGCTCAAATGCGATGGACCTGAGAAGACTTTCCTCCAGGCCCTTATACAGATCACCGCAGCTTTCCACCACATGCAGCACGGTAATTCAGCCGGCACAGCATCCCTGTTGCGCGCAGCCCTGCGTCGTCTCGACGGCTATTCAGCGGAATACGGCGGCATCGCAGTAGAACAGCTCCGTGGAAGTATTCACGCCTGGCTTGGAGCCATCAGGCCTGACGGCGACAGGCCCGAACTTCCGTTTCCGAAAATTCGTTGAAACGCGGAGCGCCGCTTAGGGCCATGCTAGTCGGCGTTGTTCACAAAGCACTCATGGATCGCATTGAGCGGCGCGTTGGGCCAGCGGCTTTTGATCAGGTCATCCTCTGATAGTTCGTGCAACTTGAACTCGATCTGTCCGTCCGGATGCACCAGCCCCTGCAAATATCCGTAGATGTGCGACTTCGCTGTCTTTTCGGCGTCCCGCGGCAGCGGATACCGGCGCGCTCCTGCCGATCCGATGATCAGGCCCGGCACCACTCGGTTCGAGTACTGTCTCCAGTACGGCGTGTCGTAGATGTTGGGGGAGTAGTAATGCGAGTGGCTCGCAAACAGGTAGACGAACTTCCCAGCTGCCTGCGCACCATAGAACCACGTGTACACCAGGTCTCCCGTGCGTTCGCCAAGTCCCCAATCGTCCATCGCGTGTTCTGAGCCTTTTGAGTGGGGCAGCGCCTCGTGCATGCCGGCAACAATCGCCCGGATCCCCGAGCCCGGCGCAAGATCGCGATCCAGAACCCCGCGCAGCCACTTCAGCTGCGCATCAGAGAACTCGTCCTTGCTCGCATTATCCAGAGTGATGAAATCCACGCCCTGGTGCGTCCAGTGGTACCAGGGCCCAACCGGTCCCGCATCGGCGCCGTCGGCCCTTCGCTGTTCGGCAATCTCCTGCCGATCCAGGAAAGCGCGCGAACTTCGCGATGTAACCTTCACGCGTCATCGGCGCCACGTTCTCGTGATTTCCGCGCCCGAGAAACACCGGAAACGACCCAAACGCTTCCATCTGGTGCGTAAGAAAATCGTCCCACTCGATCTGGTGATACTCCTCGATGGAAAGTTCTTTGCCCGGCGGCAGCATCGAGACCTGGTCCTGATCCTGTTTCGATGTCCAGCGAAAATCACCGAGATGCCAGTAAAACGCGTCCTTCTCGGCTTTGACACTCGAGGCGATCGCCGGCATCACAAAATCGCCGCAGTTCCGGCTGTCTCCGGATACAGCGAAACTCCAGGTTGCGTCATTGGTTTGGGCAACGGCAGAAACAGCCACGAGAACGAGGATCGCAGGCAGGGAAGCAATCAGAATGGGCCGAAACATGCCTCCAGCATAAATGGCCTCTCTCGCCGAAGATTCATCAACAGTCTTTAAAACGACAGACCCCTGCATTCCAGGAATGCATTCGGCTTTCGTGTGATTCGAGTCACCGAGCATTGCGAACCCCGCTGGCTAAGCTCAAACAAGCGTCTTACCCACTCTTGCGTACCACGATTAAGGAGCACTCTCTATGGCTTACGTTATAACCGATGCGTGCACCAGGGACTTTGTCTGCGTTGCCGAATGCGCCACCGCCGCCATCGCCCCGCAAGCCTCCGATGCTGCCGCCGGAACAGTGACACAGGTATATATCAACCCCGGCGAGTGCATCGACTGCGGCAATTGCGCAGGCATCTGCGCACAAAACGCGATCTACCCTGAAGCTGATCTACCCGCTGACAAGGCTCACTTTGCAGAGAAGAACCGCGCCTACTTCCAATAGCAGCGGGCAATAAAACGACTAAGTCTGGAGAAATTCCCCTACGGTTCAGTTTTCGACGGTGGAGGTTCGGGCGTTTGTGCGCTCTGCTGCTCCGTCGTCGGCGTTGCTGCGGCTGGTTTCGCAGCCGCCGGCGCCGTCGGGGTTTGCGTGGCAGGCGTCAGCGGCATCACAGATAGCGACAGCGTCTGCACCGTCTCCGGATCATCGCGTAGCCTGAGGTACAGCAAGCCATTCA
Source organism: uncultured Acidobacteriaceae bacterium (assembly GCA_963769345.1). GTDB lineage: Bacteria > Acidobacteriota > Terriglobia > Terriglobales > Acidobacteriaceae > Telmatobacter. The sequence goes on along the minus strand of CAVYLL010000008.1, from coordinate 840,086 downwards.
CCGGGTGCGGTACCGTGAGTTGTGTGCCCGTAAAGTCCGCCGGCACATCCACAGGATTATCGAATTCGGGTGATGCTGCAATATATGCGGCCAGAAACAGATTCGTTCCGGTCAAAATACAAGGACGCGCAGGGTTGTGCGGGCAGTGCAGTTCCTTGAAGCCGGGAAGACGCACCAGCGTTCCAAGCGTCATCCATTCTCCGGCAACCCCGTCTGCTGAAACAGCTCGCGCCTGAAGCGGGCCAAAGGCAGATGATCCGAACTTGGCCAGCGGCTCCACCACGCCAAGCGCCGTGTCCGCATCTTCCAGCATGAGCGTTCCATCACTGATCGAAAGTGTTGTGTGGAAGCTATTGTCGGCGGCCGCAACCTCTACTTTCTCGTCCCTGGGGAAGTTTGGCGGCGTCTTGGATTTCAAGAAAAACACCAGCCGGCCCTCCACCGGCAGATCGTCCGGGCTTCCGAGGTGAACAGGCGAGGGGTCCGCCGACTGTTCATCCTGCGTTCCTTTGCTCAGCAGGGTCACTTGCGGTCGCGGCGGCTCTACGCTGGCAGGAACTTTCAGTTCGCGCCCGTCGCGCAAGTGAACCTTGGCGGTATACCGTTTCCCAGTCTCCAGGCGGGTGGTATCGGCAGCGGTCTTCAACTCAAGCCGGTCCAGATCTTGCACGCGCTTCAGATCCACGGGGGTCCAGTCGATCCCGTTCAACGAGACCTTCGCCACCTCGTCCAGCCGGTTTCCTGTGAGCGCCGCTTCAGAATCGCCGGCGCTTAGTCTCAATCTTTCCAGAGACGCTGCCTCGGAATAAGCCACCAGCGTCAACTTGTCTGGCTTGTCCAGACCATACTGATGGATATTGATCGTGACCGGACCCGGCGCCGCATCTTTGAGGGGAACTCCCAGTTCCAGTACATCCGGCTTCGGCGACTTCCACTGCAGTTCCACGGTGCTTGCTCCGGTTGGCATCGCCTCGATCTTCTCGATGCAAAGGGAATTCTCGCCAGTAACGTGGAGCGCATCCTCCCTTCCAACCACCAGGGCCGAGTCGTCGCCAGGCGACACGGTCCATTTTCCAGCCCCGGCGCCCACCAGGTGGAATCTTGGGCCCTCCCAGTCGTCGAAGCCCCATTTGCCCTTGACTACCCCGATTAACTCGCCGGAAGGAAGCGATGGCATCGCATGCGCCAGGACGAGACCGCCTTGTGAGGCATCCGTCTTCACGGGCACATCCACCGGCGCGGATTTCGATTGAATTTGAAGCTTCAGATCGTGCGCCAGGGGCGTCGCGTATACCAGCGGCGCGCCTTCGGCCTCGAGCACAAGACCCGCCTTTTGTGCGCAGAACTGCTCAGCCGGGTTGACCGGATGCAGTGGCGGCATCTTGGCCGGACCCACAGGCGGCAAGGCCACCACAACGACCGATTTGGGATCGCGGAATGACGGCGGAACACTCAAACGCAAGTTCAGCGTGTCGTTGGTCGGCAGCGCGAGTGCCGGAATGTACTGAAAATGCGCCGTATGCAACGAAGCCAGAATCCGAATAGTATCGACAACGGCACCGATATAGGGGCTGTATACCCCGGCTCCTCCCAGCGCAGAGTAACTCAGCTGATTCATGAGATCCGCGCCGTTGCCGCTGGTTATCTGCGACACTCGATTCGAGACATTCGCATCGTCCAGCACCAGGCCTTCGGTGTGCTGCGTCAGGCATGGGGCCTGCTGATCCGTCGGCTTGTCGAAGCACTGCTGATCGAGCCGGATTCCCAGGACAGAAGCCGCCTTCTGCGCCCGGTCCTTCAATAATTTGGGATCGGTTTGGGAGGTGACTTTTACTTCTGCGAGATAGGCATCGAGGCGCATCCTGTCCAGGCTCGCGGCCTGCAGATCTTGCGTCGCGCGAACAAAAGTGCCGGGGCGCCCTTTGACGGCGTTCCGTAGCGTGCTGAAGTCGCCGCCGGTCGAAGGCGCCAGAAACAGAACAGCTTGCTGGGCCTCCGCTGGAACCGTGACAAAAACGCCCTCGGTGCGCACCTTTTTCTCCCAGGTGTCCACGCGCGTAAGCCAATCTGCGGGAGGAGGATTCGTGGCGCCGCGCAGAAAGGCTACGATCAGCACCAATCGGGTGGACTGGCTTTCCGGCAGGTCCGGATGGATCCACAAGCGGTCGCCGGGTAGGAGATTGGGCACCTCGCCAATGGGCAGCGTGACCTCTCCCCTCTTTACATGCACATCAACCTTAGGCCCGATCAGGTCGAATGACGGAGCCGCCTGACCGCGTGCAGGTGTATTTCTCAACATCAATAGAACAAACAACAATAGGACAGAACAACGCCGCATCGTTCTATTGTACGAACTTGGCGCTCGCAAAAATACAGGAACGGGAACGAGACTTTTTGCGGAATCTGGGGTTGCCTCGGCATTTCCCGGCCCGAATGTCACTTGCGCCAGTATGGGATCAGGTTGCACAATCGTTTACACTGGTGCGTGGTTAGGCTGGAAGTGCTTTCTAGTTAGAGTTTTCTCGGTCCTGTGGGGGATCAAAACAAAAGCAGGAATGGCGATGGGGCCGCTTCGGCAAGACTAAAGCCGCCATGCCCCCCCTTACAACCGTTCGGAAACCAAGGGTTTCATTTACAGCCAGATCGGGGACCTGTCGCCCGCCGAAAAAGCGCCGTATCTTAGGGTTCGATTTCAAAGAGCGCAGCGAGATAGAGACAGGCTAGAGAAGCTTTATACGGAGACTGTTCATGAAGTCGAATCGAGCTGTGCAAAGCAGCGTAGACATAAGCAATCTGAGTGTTCCGGACGCTGAAGAGATAATTGAAGAGGCTTTGAGCGAACTGGCGTTCTCCCAGGATCCCGGGCTTGCGCGCGCATTGCGTTTTCTGGCCCCTCCCGGCTACCAGGCAATCGTGGAGCTATGCAGCGAAAACGGGCGCAGCAAGCGCCGAAGTGCACCTGCTGAAAGCTGGTCGCCGGAAGAGGACGAGGTCCGCATCTACTTTGAGCGTCTCGACGACGGCGCCGCCCCAACCCGGCAGAATCGAAGTTTGCGAGCGCCCGTCGAAGTCAATTTCGAGGAAGATGCCGAAGATGTCGCAGTCGCGCCGGCAGACATGGAAGCGCGGGTCAAAGAGCTTTGCGCTGCTCTAGCCGAGGCGGAGCGTGGCGGCCATGCCTTCATTGCACTGAAGTGGTTTCGAGACTCGTTTCTGCCCCGAAAGGCCTTCCGTTGGAACCAGCATCCGGAATCGCGGCAAGCCGTTCTCGCCGAGGCCATTCAACGCGGCGTTGTTCTGACCAGCAAAATTGCGAATCCGAAGACACCGGCCTATCCGACAACGACCATTCGTTTGAATCGAGCTGAAGCAGGTGTGCAGGAAGAATCCCAGCGCTTCCATCCGGTTGTTGTACAGGGCGAGCCAATCGGCGAAGCAATCGAAGAGGAGCGGGGAAAGCCTTGAGCTGCTATTTTCTCGAATCCACAGCATTCGCGAAGCTTTTCGTGCAGGAGCCCGGCACCGATGCTTTGATACGGCTGATGGAGACCGTCGAAGATAATCGCAAGCTGATTGCCGCCAGTGCGCCGCTCGAGGTTTATGCGGCGATACGTCGACGCGAGCGAGCCGGCAGCATCAGTTCCGCCGATGCCGCCTCTGCATTTGAAATACTGCGCATCGAAGCCGCTCGCATGGTGCAGGAACCTTTGAACCCGGCAGTGCTCGAAGCTGCCCGGCAACTGCTCGACCGCACGAAACTGCGCTGGACCGAAGCCTTGCAACTGGGAGCCGCAGGGGTTGCGCGCGAGATGTTCCGGGGCACCGAAATCATATTCGTCTCGGCTTCCCTTACGATGCTGGACGCAGCGAGGGGCGAAGGCTTTCAAACCCTCGACCCTGAGAAAGACGAAATCGAAGCCGTTGAACAAACGGCTTGATGCTCCCACTGCCTACCTGAGAGTCTCGACAGGTTCCACTTTCATGGCGCGACGTGCTGGAAGATAACTGGCAATTGCTGCCACCAGAAGAAATGCCACCGGGGCAAAAACGAATGTAACAGGGTCTCGTGAACCGGTCCTGTAGAGTACATTCTCCAGCAGCCTCGTCATCATCAATGCCGCGCCAAGTCCTGTAACGATTCCTGCCAACGCCAGCAACACGCCTTGCCTCATGACCACCCGCAGAATGTCGATGCGCTGCGCACCGAGCGCCAGGCGAATGCCGAACTCCTGCCTCCGCTGCCCGATGGAATAGGACAAAACGCCGTAAACACCAAGAATGGCGAGCAGCAGTGCGGTTCCGGAAAAGCCGCCAATGAGCAGCATGGTGAAGCGGGGCTGCGCCCGTGAAGCGTCGATAAGCTCTTCGGCCGTCTGAATTTCGTTCACAGGTTGATTGCTGTCGACGGCAGCGATCTGGGCACGCACAGTCGCGGTCGCAGATGCGGCAGGAACATCTGTCCGCACCAGCAGGTTCATGTCGCTCCAGGGAAGCTGGGAGAACGGCAGATAGAGTTGCGCCTGGGAATCCTTCTCCAGTCCCTGATTTTTGACGTCTGTTGCAACCCCGACAACCAGCGCAGGTTCCGGCCTTCGTCCAATCACAATCTTCTTGCCAACCGCCGATTCGCCGGGCCAGTACTGCCGGGCAAATGTTTCATTCACAACCACCACGGGTGGCGCTGTGGCATTGTCGGCGTCGGTAAAGGTGCGACCAGCGCGCAGGGGAACGCGCACGGTCTCGAACCATCGCGGACTGATCGCTTCAATATCGACGAACGGGCGCTGAGCAAGCGGAACATCCGGCTGGCCCTCTGGAAGAACGGGCGTGATGCGCTTGAAACTCAATGGCAGGGCAGCGGAGATCGCTGCCGATCGAATTCCCGGCTGCGAAGACACCCGCTGAAGCACGTCATCGAAAAAGGCAATCTGCTGGTCGGGTTTGGCGTACTTCGTAGTCGAAAGGGAAACATTCATCGTGAGCAGGTTGTGCGCCTCAAAGCCCGGATCAACGTGCAGCAGGCGATTGAAGCTCCGCAAAAGAAGACCGGCCGCGATCAGCAACACGAGCGAAAGCGCAATCTGACCGACAACCAGCAGCGCTCTCATCTTCGAACCTGAGCGACCAGACGAGGCAGATCGACCTTCCGCGCGGAGCGTCGCATTCAAATCAGAGCGGACGAGTTGCATGGCGGGGAAGATGCCGAACGAAATACCGGCAAGCAACGAAATACCGAGCGTGAACAGAAGCACCCGCACGTCCAGGTCCACTGAGAAGCCCTGGGGGACCTGGGAAGCGCCCCACGTTGCAAGTGCGCGCGTGGCAGCCCATCCGATTCCCACACCGAGAGCGCCGGATATCAGGGCGAGCATGGTGCTTTCGGTGAGAAGCTGACGAACGATCGCGCCCCGGCTTGCGCCAATCGCCACGCGGGTCGCGATCTCACGCTTCCGGGAGAGTGCCCGCGAGAGCAACAGGCTCGCGACATTGGCGCACGCGATCAGCAGCACCAGTGCCACCGCACCGGACAGGATCAGGACCTTGGGCCGGATGTCGCCGACAACTTCATCGCGCAGGCTTTTGGCGATCATCACGGTGGCAGGTGAGGCGTCGGGCGCAGTCGGGTTCTGCTCGCGGTAACGCTGATTCAATAGCGCCAATTCATCGTTGGCTTCGGCAATGGAAACCCCGGAGCGGAGGCGCGCGATGATGCTCAGGTATCCCACGCCAAGTCTGAGACGCTGCGGCGTCATCAGGGAAAGCTCGAAATAGCGCGGAGAAAAGATGTCCGCTTTGGGCATAAACGGAAATTGAGCATCCCGTGGCAGGACACCCACAACCGTGTTGGACACTGAATCGAGCGTGACAACGGAGCCAACGATGGCAGGATCGGCCTGGTAGCGCGTCCGCCAGATCGAGTCGCTCAGCATCACAACCGGCCGTCCCTCAGGAGTGCCCTCCTCCTGCGTGAACACCCGCCCCAATTGAGGCTGAATACCGAGCGTCGAGAAGAAACTGGGAGAAACCCTTGCTACCGGGACCTGCAGCGGCTCGCCGTTTCCGGTGAGATTCAGATTGTCGTTTGTCCATACGGCAACGGATTGAAACGACCGGTTGTAATCGCGAACAAGCTCATAGCGCAGAAGTGTTCCGCCATTCTCCTTCGTGGCGTCTTTTGAAGTGATGCTTACGATCTGCTCGGGATCGCGAAAAGAAAACGGGCGCAGCAGCACCGCGTTCGTGACCGTAAAGACAGCCGTGTTCGCTCCAATGCCGAGCGCAAGAGTAAGGACAATAGCACAGGTGAAAACAGGCGTCTTGGCCAACGTCCGAAGGCCAAAACGAAGATCGCGAAGGATAAGCCGCATGGTGCCAGATTATAGGTGAGAACTATAGGTGGGGAAACAAGGGAGCATGATGCGCTATTCCTTGCGGAAGCGATTAGCCTTTTCGAACTCATCGCGCAACACCGGTGTGCGCAGATTCTCACGTAGGTGTGCAAGCCGCTGTTCGAGAGCCTCAAGCGCAGCTGCAATAGCCTCTGTATTGGTGTGGGCTATGTCGCGCCACATGGAAAACGGGCTGGCGCCAAGACGTGTCATCTCGCGAAGTGCGCGGCCACCCACGTCTTTCAGTTCCGGCGCTTCGCCCATCTCATCCTCGATCACCGCACTCAGCGCCGTAGCGGCAAATTGCGGAAGGTGGCTAACCCACGCGACCAGTTCATCGTGGCGCTGCGGACCGAGCTCAAGAGTCCGCGCACCCATCGCGAGAACCCACTCGCGCCAGTTCTTGGCGAGCACCGCAGATTCTGATGACCTCTGCCAGGCCGGAAAATCCGTGAAGATCCACACCGCCCCGCGAAAAAGCTTGGCGTCCGCCAGATCCGCTCCGCCGCGCTCTTTGCCCGCCATCGGGTGACCAGGCAGAAAACCTGCACGATCCACCGTGTTGAACAGGCGGTCTGCAGATTCCGTGATCTGCGTCTTTGTGCTGCCAACGTCTGTGACGAGGTGGTCTGGACCAAGCACAGGCGCAAGTTGCTCCATCAGGTCGAGTGTCGCAAAAATAGGAACCGCAAGGAGCACGACCTGGCTCGCCTTGGCGGCTGCGATCGCATCCGCGCCGATGGAGTCAATTGCGCCCATCGAGAGCGCAGTCTCCGCCTGCCCGCGGCTTCGATTCCAGCCGACTATCGAACCCTCAAATCCCGCCGCGCGCAGAGCAAGCCCTGCCGATGTGCCCAGCAAGCCTGTGCCCAGGATCGCGACTCGTTCCATCATGAGATCTCTTTCCAGTTCAAAGCGTCCTTCCAACCGCCTTGGCAATCACCCGCAGCTCGCTCATCAGTTTCTCAAACTGATCGGGATACAGCGTCTGTGCAGCATCAGAGGCCGCCTTGTCTGCATTGGGATGTACTTCAACAAGGATGCCGTCCGCGCCCGCAGCCACCGCCGCTCGTGCCATCGGCGCAACCATTTCGCGATGGCCTGTGCCATGCGATGGATCGCCGACGATGGGCAGATGCGAAAACTTCTTCACGACGGGAATCGCCGAGATGTCCATCGTATTGCGCGTGGCAGTTTCGTACGTCCGAATCCCGCGCTCGCAGAGGATCACGTCGTAGTTTCCGCCCGACATGATGTACTCGCTTGAAAGCAGCAGCTCTTCAATCGTGGCGGCGATTCCACGTTTCAAAAGAACCGGCTTGCGTGCCTGGCCAAGCTCGCGCAGCAAATTGAAATTCTGCATATTCCGCGCGCCCACCTGAAAGCAGTCGACGTAAGGAAGCATTCCTTCGATCTGCGCAATCTCCATCACTTCGCTGACAACCAACAGTCCATGTGCGCGGGCCGCATCGTACATCAACTTCAACCCTGAAATCCCCATCCCCTGAAAGGCATAAGGCGAACTGCGCGGCTTGTACGCCCCGCCGCGCAGAAAGCTGGCTCCAGCCGCCTTCACACGCTTTGCCGTCTCGAAGATCTGCGCCTCATTCTCTATCGAACACGGCCCCGCCATCACGATCACCCGTTCGCCGCCGAGCTTCACGCCACTGGCGAATTCAACAACAGTGCCTTCCGGCCGAAATCCTCGTCCCGCTAATTTGTAAGGCGAGCTGATACGGTGAACACGAAGCACGCCGGGCAGATTCTCGAATTTCGTCAGGTCGATGGTCGCCGTCGGGCCTACGCCTGCAAGAATGGTTTGGGTTGCGCCTGTGGTGCGATGAACGCCGACTCCGGCCTCCACCATCGCTTCAATCACGAAGTCAATCTGCTCTTCGGTAGCCATCTCCTGCATTGCAACAATCATTTCTCGTTCCCTGTCTCGGGCGCTGCTCCGGGGTTCCCGGCAACATGTCCTTGTTGCTGGGGGGTCGGGGCGCCAGTGTCTTGGCCCTTGAGGGCATTCCTCTCTGAAGCCAGCTCGTTCCTCTGCAGCGCTCGCATCACATCGATGATGCGCTCGTAGATATGCGTCAATTCAATGTCGGGCAAGGGCCCTTTGTTGGCCGCGCGCACGTTGGCGTAGATGATCTTTTCGCGTGCCGGCTCGTACACCGGCAGCGAGGTCGCGACTTTCAAATGACCAATCATCAAGGCGGCGCGGGCCCGCTCGCTCAGCAACTCCACAAGCTGGCGGTCCAGAACATCGATTTGGTTGCGCAATTCTTCCAGCGTCATTCCATCCTCGTGACAAGTGAGCTACTAGCTGCTAGTTCCCGGGCCCTTGGCTCGATCTTCTTGAACAAGCCTGAGCGGCTGATTCCCGCGCAGACGGGCTAGAAGCTAGAGGCTAGGAGCTTGAGGCTGCTCTCTTCACTGGGTCAGCGCTGCCTGGGGCAGACGCAGACCCTTGATAAATCGCGCAACGGCTCCGGGTGCCGCTTCGGGAGATGATCGCTCGATCAACTCCACGATCGCGCTGCCAACCACCGCGGCATCCGCAAACTCCGCCACCTGCGCAATGTGCTCCGCGGTAGAGATGCCGAAACCTACGGCCACCGGCAGCCCCTCGCCAGCCGTTTCGGTCCATCGGCGAATCCGCGCGACCAGTGCTTCCGCATCTGAAGTCATGCTTTGCTGCTTGCCCGTGATGCCAACGCGCGAAATGGCGTAGATAAAACCCTTGGCGTGGCTTGCAATGGCCTTGAGGCGATCATCCGGACTTGTCGGCGCGGCCAGAAAAATCGGCGCCAGCCCGGCACGATTCATCTCCGCGAGATATTCGCCGGCTTCTTCGACAATCATGTCGATGATCAGAACACCGTCAGCGCCCGCGGCTGCCGCGTCGTCTACGAATCGCGAAAGACTATAGCGAAGAATCGGATTCAGATAGGTGAAGATGACGATGCCGGCCTTCGATCGAGCGGCGCGAATCTCACCGGCAATCTTCAGAACGTCAGCCATGCGCGTACCCCGCGCCACCGCACGTTCGCTTGCGCGCTGAATCACAGGACCATCGGCCAAAGGATCGCTGAATGGAACACCAAGCTCAATCACGTCCGCGCCCGCATCGATCGCTTCCAGAGCAATGGATCGCGTGGCCTCCACACTGGGATCGCCCGCCGTCAAATAGACCACCAGCCCCGGCTTGTGATTGAAAACCAATGCCATACGAAATCAGTGGGTGCCCCAGGTCCCGATTTTGGGACCTGGGATAGCACAATCTTCTACAGCTTCAACTCGCGGGCCAGAATGCCCATATCCTTATCGCCGCGACCAGAGAGATTCACTATCAGTATGTCACGCTGAGAAAACGTCGGGGCAATCCGGAGACACTCCGCGACCGCATGCGCACTCTCCAACGCAGGCAGAATGCCCTCAGTCCGCGCCAATTTGACTACAGCATCGAGCGTGGCGGCGTCATCCTGCGAGACGTACTCAGCGCGGCCGGAATCGTGCAGAGCCGCATGCTCAGGGCCGATGGAAGCGTAATCAAGTCCTGCCGATACCGAATGCGTTGCGGCGATCTGTCCGTTTTCGTCCTGCAACACATAGGAGAATGTGCCTTGCAATACTCCCGGCGCTCCCCCTTGGAATCGTGCGGCGTGCTCGCCAAGTTCTGTTCCGCGCCCACCTGCCTCGACCCCAATCAGCCGCACCTGGCGGTCGGGAATGAATTCGTAGAAAGCGCCGATCGCATTCGATCCGCCACCGACACATGCGATAACAGCGGTAGGAAGACGACCTTCCTTCTCAAGAATCTGTTCCTTCATCTCGCGACTGATGCAGCGATGAAAGTCGCGTACCATCGTCGGATATGGATGTGCGCCGAGTGCACTGCCCAACAAATAATGAGTTGTCCGGACGTTGGTGACCCAATCGCGCATGGCCTCGCTGATCGCGTCCTTTAAGGTCTTGGACCCGGAAGATACGCCGCGAACTTCCGCGCCCAGCAGTCGCATGCGCAGGACATTCAGCTCCTGCCGCTCCATGTCCACGTCGCCCATGTAGATCACGCACTCCATGCCAAGCAGCGCGCATACGGTTGCGGTGGCCACGCCATGTTGGCCGGCGCCGGTTTCGGCAATGATGCGTTTTTTGCCCATGCGCCTCGCGAGCAGTCCCTGCCCGAGGGCGTTGTTGATCTTGTGTGCACCGGTGTGGAGAAGGTCTTCGCGCTTCAGGTAAATCTTGGCGCCGCCGAGTTCTTCGGTCAGTCTCTTGGCAAAGTAGAGCGGCGTCGGGCGTCCCGCAAAGTCCTTGAGCAAGCCGGCGAGCTCGGTTTGGAAGGCAGCATCGGCCTGCGCAAGCTCGTATTCGCGCTCCAGCTCCAGAAGCGCGGCCATCAGCGTCTCAGGCACATACCGCCCGCCGTAAATACCGAATCGCCCTGGGCGCGACTCCGAGGGAGTCGATGGAAGAATCACAGATGCCATCCGTTGTTCCTCGTGGCCGCTGGGTGCGGAACCTCTAGTGTACAAAACCCTCCAGATCCCTTATCTACCGACGCACCCCTGAAATCCGCGCTTTATCATCTGCGTGCAGGACACCAACTCGCGCATGGCGGAGGGAGCGTGGGGCTTGAGCCCCACGAATAGCGGCCTATTCGAAGGTGGGGCTTTAGCCCTGGATTTTTCATTTGCAAACTCTCCGCGGGAAGTTCTTCGCGACCTCGCTCCGCCTCCCACTGGGCCCCGGCACAACCCTGTGATCGTCCGCAATCTGAAATCCGGCTTAAATCGCCCATAACCCTTTGCTGAGGCATTTCTCGAGCTAGATGACTTTGGCGCCACGGCTCCCTCGCAAGTTAATGAGAATAAGGAACTTTTCACAGGATATTTAGGGGTACACCCCTGGAATACGACCAGGCCCTCGGAGCGGCTCCCGCATCTTCCCGGACGTTCATCGCGCGTTCCTGACGAAGGCTCGCACTTTAGCCGGATCCTTTCGCCCCGGAGCAATCTCAACTCCCGAGACAACATCGACTCCCCACGGACGCAGCCTTTCAACCGCCTCGGAAACGTTGGAAGGAGTCAATCCGCCCGCGACAATCAGCCGCGCTCCAGCGCCGCGAAAAAGAGATTCGGCCGCGTTCCAGTCATAGCTCGTACCCGTGCCTCCAACCGCCTTTGCTGTTCGCGAATCAATCAGAACTGCATCTATCCTGTCGTCCCCGGCCAGCACGCCGATTCTTCCGACCACCTCGGGCCCATAGTGCAAGGCGCGCACGATTCGCAGCCCCGGTCCGAACTTCTCGCGCAAACGTAGCGGCAGGTCTTCTGTTCCGTCGAAATGAAGCTGAACCCCGGTCAGCCCGCAATCGCGCACCGCTGTCTCGATTTCATCGAAACTCGAGTCGACAAACACACCGATCTTCTCGATCGAGGAAGGAAGCTTCAGCGTGATGGCCGCGACCTGCTCCGCGCTCACACGCCTGGGGCTGGGCGCAAAAACGAATCCTACGGCATCCGCCCCCGCCTCAGCGGCCAGAAGTGCATCCTCGAGTGAGGTGTTTCCGCAGATCTTGACCCAGAGACTCATCGTGCGACCCTGGAACCCGCCAGGAGTGCGGCCAGCGCGGTCCCGGGATCAGGTTGTCGCATCAAACTCTCGCCAATCAAAAAGGCGTCGAACCCGGCCAACCGCAGCCGATCGATGTTCTCGGAAGTCGAAATTCCGCTTTCTGCGACGCGGACGACGGAGGACGGAATGCGATCTGCGAGCTCGAGCGACGTCTCCATCCGTACTTCGAAGGTCTTCAGATCACGATTGTTGACGCCGATCGCATCTGCACCGTCGTCTCCGAGAATATCGAGTACCTGATCGAGTTCGGTTGCCGTGTGAACTTCCACAAGGACATCGAGCGAATACCCGTGGGCGACGCTCGCGAACCGCTTGAGTTCGTCTCTTGTGAGCGCGGCGGCGATCAGCAGAAGTGCATCTGCGCAATGCGCGCGTGCTTCAACGATCTGGTACTCGTCAACCGTAAAGTCCTTGCGCAGGCACGGCAGATTGACGGCCGCCGAGGCAAGTTCCAGATTCAGCAGGCTTCCTTGGAAGAACGGCTCGTCTGTAAGCACCGAAAGAGCAGCCGCACCGCCTTTCTGATAGCTCTGCGCCAACAGAGGAACATCGAAGTCCCCGCGGATGAGTCCCTTGGATGGAGAGGCCTTCTTGATCTCGGCGATGATCGCCGGCTCAGAGAGAGCTTTTTGCCGCAGTGCCGCCACCCAGCCGCGAGGCTGATGCGACGCCGCTTTGCGTTCGAGATCAGCCACCGAGTCCCGCAACTTCGCAGCCGCGACGCCGGCTCGCGTGGTCTCAAGAATCTTGTCCAGTCGGGTAGACATGCTCTGGCTTGAGTATACGGAGGTTCAGGAACGAAAGCATCGGAGATCGTTGAGGCAATCGTGCGAGCGAGAGGCGAGCCGCTGCTAGCCAAATGCTGAAGAACGAATTCTCACATTTTGCCGTTCAAGATTTCTCACATCGCAAGTGAGAGCAGATCATTCAACATCGGCAACCTGCGAATCTTTCAAAATCACCTTCATATCCTTGTAGACGTAAATCTGTTTTGAGCCAAGATCAACGATCTTCTCTGGATTACCGAGAGCCTTCTTAACGTCCTCTGCGTTCATTCCGAGCTTAATAGTTTTGCTTTGTACGGCGTCTGCGATTGATGCTTCTGCAACTATTGAGTCGATGATGTTCTTGATTTCTTCAGGTTTTTTGCTTTCGAGATCCGGGATTTTGAAATTGAGCTCTGAGCGGTAGCGCGTGCCCCATCCTAGGTAGGAGGTAACTTTGACTGTCAATAGCTCCATCCGAACAGAATCCCTTTTAGCCGAGATCTGCGTCACATAAACCTGTTCGCCTGGATCGAGTGTTCGTGACTGCTGGGTATCATTGAGAGCCGCGAGAATCCCCTTCTGCTGGGAAACCTGGCCGCGTTCGACATTGGTTGTGATGATTGCGGCCTGGGTGCCTGCGAGATCGGCATATATTCCGGGTGCGCGCACAGTCAGAATGATTCCCGGGGCAGTGATGCGATTGTAGTCAAATCTGAGGAGTTGAATACCGACTTTCGTCAGAGGGTAAGTAGCCTTGAGTGATTCTGCGAGCGGAGAATCGGCTGAATAGGCCGCGGGCATTGTCATCAATAAGGTTGAGGTGATCGCTGCAAGGCGCAGGAGCGCCGATGGTCTCAAGAATTTGCGCATAAACCAAGAATCCTCCATTTTGAATTGTTCCTTCGCGGTTCGACACCTGGCATTGTTCTCGGCATTGGTGGCTGAGCGGATGTGCTTCTAATCGAAAGATGGATCATCGCGATCCGGTAAATCTCTCCTCTTAACCTCTATGCCCGCCTCGGGTATGGGCATTGAGCGACGTGGTGTCCGGTCTCTTCACAGTTCCAGCACTGCCGTTTCTTCGGGCAGGACCACTGACGGTGTCCCCATCCGCCGCAATACCAACAGCGGCCGATGAACAGCTTGAAAGGCCAAAGACAGAGCACATTGAAGATCTTCAGGATCGCCTCGATGACGACTAAGACAACTTCGGGCCGCTGGCCGGTATTCCTCCTGTGAATCCTTCGGCGTTTCAACGGAGAAAGGAAGATCCAGCCGGCGATAACCAGGCCCCATAGCGCCAGGGGAATAAGAAACTCATAGGATTCGGGTGCTTGAGGTGCCGCGGGAGACACACTCACGGTGGGTGTAGTCAGCGTGGTCGTGGAGAGGTGCTGATGGTGTTGCGGTTTTGCGGTATTGGCGCTCACCTGCGAAATCTCCCTTTGGGACACAATCGGCTTTATCGGCCCCCGGTTCCAAACACTTCAATCAACGGAGACCGTACCGCAACTAAAGTGCAGGTTATTTATCGGCCCTGAATGCGGAGAAGTTTAGATTGGTGCCCGAGGGAGCAAAGAGGCGCGGGAGTTGCAGCAAGGGCGGTTATTTTGGGGCGGAATTACTGAAGAGAAAACGAAATTATCTTGAGTAACAGCCGGGCTCGATTTGATCCGGCTGAGGAATCTCTCGCAAGCATCCACTTTTCGAAGGGCGACGGTTCCGGCAAGTTCGGTGCGACACACGAATGAACATTGACCCGTGACTGTGGTCACGAATGCTTAGCGGCCACGTGCCGATGGATACATTGTCCACCGGGGTGCGCACCTTCGTGTGTGCCACGAATGGACCTCAGTTCGGATCAGGAGACCTCAATGAGACGGGTAACGTGCATAACCACCATTTTGTTCATAGCCATCCTGGGCTGCGGCGATCCCAAGAAACCGAGTGACTCGAACTTTACCAAGGCAATCAATAAACAACTGATGGTCCACGGCAAAGCGTGCGTAACATTTGGAGCCAATGCGTTTCCGGTTGATATCCCCCAGTCACAGCCGGCTTGGCAGAACCAGGACGCGAAGCGGATGGCCGCGTTTGAATCGGCCGGAGTGGTGAGATCCTCAGACACCACCGCCGTGCTTCAGAATTCGTTCTCCCATGACTCCGTTCCGGTAAAACGCTATGATCTCACCGAGTCCGGAAAAAAATACCTGGAGCAAGTCCCTGGGATGTTGGGAGCTTTCCCAGCACTTTGCTACGCTCGAGAGACTGTCGATTCCATTGTCAAATGGAACGAGCCTGCAACGGCCGGCGGATTCTCCATGACAATCGTCACCTATACTTACCGATTGACGGACGTTGCTGACTGGGCAAGAAATGATCAAGTCGCTTCGCTGTATCCAGACATCAAGCGCGAGTTCGATGGCGAAAAGACGCAGCAACGAGCAATCGGATTGCAGCTGACCAACAAAGGCTGGGACGCAAACTAGTTTGATGATGTCTCCTTTAAGTTAAGTTCCACAAATCGCTAAAAGGACTCTCTAACCAGTTCTTCGCTTTTCTTCCAAAGTGCCTCGGCATTGTCTGGGTCCAGCGCGTACCCGCGCACTCCTTCACTGATTGCGCTGATGGTCACATCGTCCGCCACGATCTTGCCGACGTGGCAGTTTTCGCAATACCGTCCACCGACCTCGTCAGCCGGGGCAACAACACCGGCCCACACCGAAGTTGCGGCTCCTTGAGCAATCGTCTTCCACTGGAAGGGCCCCTTGCCTTCGGCTGCTAATTGCGTGTTCATCTGCTCGATCATCATTTGCAGGTGGCTCGAATCCATGTGCCGGCCCAACTCCGTTTGTATGCCACCCGGATGCACGGCCGCAGCGCGTACGCCGCGCTCGCGGTGCCGTTGGTCGAAAGCAACGGCAAAAAGGATGTTCGCTGTCTTCGATCGACCATACGCAACAAATGGCTCATAGGGCGTACGCTCAAAGTTGGGATCGTTCAAGTCCACGTTGGCGAAGCGGTGACCGGAAGAGGCCAGATCAATCAGCCGCGACCCGGGGCGCATCAGCGGCGCAATCCGGTTGATGAGGACAAAGTGCCCAAGGTGATTGGTTCCGAACTGGGTCTCGAAGCCGTCCGCTGTGTGGCCGAACGGCGTGGCCATCACACCCGCGTTCGCGATGACCAGGTCGAAAAACTCGCCCCTGTTCAGAAGCTCACCCGCACAAGCGCGCACGCTTGCAAGGCTGGCGAGATCGAGCGCCATCAGCTCGAAGCTTCCGCCGTTAGCTGCGGCGTCGTTGCTTACCTGGGCGGTTGCGCCCTTCGCCTTGGCCAGATCCCGTGCCGCACCGACAACCTGCGCGCCGTGGGCGGCGAGAGCCCTTGCCGTCTCCACACCGATTCCAGCCGAAACACCAGTGACAAAAACCCGCTTGCCTTGCAGATTGATTCCAGACAAAACCTCTTCTGTAGTTGAGGTCGCACCAAAAATGTTCGCCATTCCTGTTCTCCTTGAACCTGTTGTTCCAGCCGCGCCGTGCGCCACCGACATTGACTGCCATCGGCGATTTTCGAATAAAACGGAGGGGGTCTCCGTAATAGAATAGAGAACCGGAGATCCTCTCCGGTTGCAAATATTTTGGACATGCCCAGGAAACCCTCCCAACCCGCTGCAAGGAAACCTCGCGCGGACGCACAGCGCAATCGCGAGCGGATTCTAGAGGTCGCCAAGCAAGCTTTCACCAGGTCTGGCGCGAACGTCAGCTTGGATGATGTGGCAAAGCAGGCGAGGGTTGGACCTGGAACGCTGTATCGCCACTTTCCTACACGGGATGCGCTCCTGGAGGCGGTCTATCGCACCGAGGTGGAAAAGTTGGCAGCAGCCCAGCGGAAGTTTTCCGAGACCATGGTTCCCGTTGAGGCGCTACGAGCCTGGATGCTCCTGTTCGTCGACTACATCGCAGCTAAGCAAATCATCGCGCCTGCCCTGAATACGCTGGTAGGGGGTCCGTCGAAGATATATGAAGCCACCAGCGATCTGGTCAAAGGCGCTATTAATGCGCTGGTGAAGCGCGCCATCGAAAGCGGCGACATCCGTTCCGACCTGGATCCGTTCGATCTGCTGCGGGCACTCATCGGGGTTTCAAATGTGGCTTCTGGGCCGGACTGGCCGCAGAGCGCAAGGAGGCTCGTGCAAATACTCATCATCGGATCACGGCCGATTTCCTAGATAACGTGACCCGGTATCAGGTCTTACTCTAATAGGCGCCACTCCCTGCAAAAGTCCCAACAATCGTTCTCCTGAACCCGCTTCGATGCGGAAGGTGTAAATCACAGCAGTTTCCAATAGCCATGCGGCGTCCCTAAAATCAGGAATTTCTGGCGACATACTGGCGGCTAGACTCCCCCTCGGTCTTTGGCGCTGGAGAAGCGGTCTCGGTCCTTGAATTTCCCGATCAATAGCATCACTCGCCCTGAACCGGATTTAGCCGGGCCCGGCCTCCGAATTTTCCCTCAAATTTCACTTGCTTTTTCGGTGGATGAACGTGTTACAGTCGGTAACACTATGGACGGTAACACCAAGGCGAACCACGATCCCGGCGAGTTAGGCGAATTGGAACGAAACGTTCTGCTCATTGTTTGGCGTTTAGGTTCTGTCACTGCCGACCAGGTTCGGGAAGAGCTTGACCGGCCGTTGAAGGACTCTACGGTTCGTACAGTTTTGCGGCGCCTTGAAGAAAAAGGCTATCTGGTCCACAGCGTCGACGATCGCGCGTTTATTTATCGGCCCGTCCAATCAAGACAGCGTGTAGCCGGCCGCGCCGCGAAGCGCATCGTGGACTGGTTTTGCGATGGATCCGTCGAGGCGCTGCTCGTGGGCATGGTTGATTCCAAGGTGCTCGATCGCGCTGAACTTCAACGGCTCGCCGAACACATCGCCCGAGCTCAAAAGAACGCCCCCAACGCAAGAAGGAGGATCAATGATTCTCGTCCTTATCGATGCAGCGATGCGCTCCCTATTTGTTGGCCTGATCGTCGCGGTTGGCTTGCGGGCTTTCCGAATCCGCAATGTCTTTGCACAGAAAGCGGCTTTGGGCCTTGTGCTTGTCGGCGCGCTGGCAATGCCGTTGCTGATGCCACTCGCAGATCGTTTCCAACTTCTGCCCGCGAGCGCGAGCATTGTGCTTCCTGCACATCCGATGACCCTCCTCGAAGAGCTGCAGGCAAGACTCCAGGCAAAGAGCGGTTCCGGAACCCTGGCCAAGCCTGTCGCCCCGTCAACTTCAGCCCCTGACTCGCAACAGGCTGAAAAGGTTTCGGGGCCAACGCTTGATTCGGCGTCCGCTCCACGCGCAAAGGAGCCCGGACCATCGAGGCCCAAAGCCACCTTCTTAATGAAAGGGGTCGGCACGGGCAGTGCGCGGTCAGTCGAAGAAATGCCGCCGTTGCTCCAGCACACTCGCGTCGCGTTCTCGCCGGCATCGCTCGCCCTGTCGATTTATCTCGGGGTGGCCGTATTCTTTCTTCTGAGACTCGCCATTGGCCTGGCTGTTACGCTTCGCCTGTGGTTCACCGCCGCGCCGATTTCCATGCGCGAAGTATCTGACATTCCCTCTGGGTTCCATCTCCGCGCCAGCAGCAGGGTCTCTTCACCCTTGACCATCGGTTCTGCCATCCTGCTGCCTGCCGACTACGACATCTGGGACAAAGAGAAGGTTCGTATTGTGCTCGCTCACGAACGTTCGCATGTTCGTCAAGGCGACTTTTACCTGCAGATCCTTGCCAGCCTCTACACCGCACTTGTCTGGTTCAGCCCGTTGGGCTGGTGGCTTAAGAAAGAACTCGCTGACCTGGCCGAAGCCATCAGCGATCGCGCTGGAATCGAACAGGCACGAAGCCGCATCTCTTACGCGCAAATCCTCCTCGAATTCGCGGCTGCGCCGCGCCCAACCGCACTGGGAGTCGCCATGGCACGTTCCAGCAGTCTTGCCCGCCGCATCGAGCGCTTGCTCAATGACCACACATTTCGCCAGTCTTTTGCCGGCGGCCGTCGCGCGCTCTTCGCCATTGTGCTGGTGCCCGTGACACTTTTTGCTACTGCAGCCATGGTGCGGGTACAGGCCGCTACGCAGTCCGCACGTATAGCCTGGATTGCGCCTGCCACGCCGTCATTCTCCGGAACCAGTACGAGAGCCTGAAAACGCTAATCCCACGGAGCAACTCGCTACGGAAGATACCACACCGGACAGCCTCGCCCTTGCAGGAGAGCCCGATGCCTCGGCAAGCATTGCAACTTCTCCCGGGACAGAAACGCCGGCAATCACGACGCCCGAGATTGCTGTCGTTCAAGCAGCTCCGAAGTTGTTCCCTGTCCCGGCATTTCCGCGCGCGATCGCTGCTCAATCGGAGTCAAGTAACGCTTTGTCGTTTGATCGTGCGATCTCTGTCGGCGGTGATGCGCAATTATTCGTCTCGACGGGTTCAGGCAATATCCATCTCACACGGGGCTCCGGCAACGAAGTCCACATTCATGGCAAGATCCATGTGAGCCATAACGGCAGCGAAGAGCAGGCTCGCCAGATCGCCGCGAATCCTCCGATCGAACAGAGCGGAAATGTGATTCGAGTCGGACAGCAACATGAACAACATTGTGCGTGGGATCAGCATCGACTACCAGATCGAAGCGCCCGCTGGAACGCTCCTCGCAGCTACCTCCGGTTCAGGCGACATCGTCGACGAGGGCGTTGGCCAAAACGCCAAGCTTGAAACAGGCTCGGGCGATATCCGCGCGACCGGGCTCCAGGGTGCATTCGAAGTAAAAACGGGCTCCGGTAACGTAACTGCGGAAGAGACGGGTCAGGGCGATGTGAAAGCCGAAACCGGCTCAGGCGATATCGAGATTAAGAACATCCATGGCAGTTTCCGAGGCCAAACGGGTTCGGGTGATATCAAGGCGACGGGCACGCCCTCTGCGCCCTGGGCGCTCCAAACCGGGTCGGGCAACATCGAAATCTGGGCCGGCAACGCGCCCCTCACTCTGGATGCCTCCACCGGGTCGGGTTCGGTGACCACTGATCACGAAATGCTTGTGAAGGGGTCACTCAATCAACATCACCTCACGGGCAATCTGAACGGAGGCGGCCCGTTGGTTCGGATGCAAACCGGCTCAGGGGACATTCGCGTCCATTGATATCAAGTACCGACAAACCCTCACTGAAGACGAGTCTCCCGGAGCCCGATGAGAGACTCGTTCCAGATGCGACTCTATCCTTCTCTTCTAGTCCCGCATGAGTGCTGCCTGCATGTGGCGTTCGACATCCACATACGCGTCGTCTGCAACATCGATCACGACTTTCTTGATTGTTCCACCGGTGAATTGAGACTGCGTTCCGTACTCGGTGCTGACGGGGTCGCTGCTGTCGTAGCCAACGCACAATCCCTCGCCACAGAGTGAGAAATGGCCGGTCATGGTGCGAATCTCTGCTTCGGCGACGACCTTGTCGTCGACGAAGAGTTTCAATGGGCCGTGGGATTCGTTGTACTGGCCCATCCTCGTTTTCTTGAATTCAACACCGATAATGTGCTTGCCAGAAGTGGGTGCAGCGGCGCTGATTCGCTGCTCCGGCGGGATGCCGAGGAAGTTATAGCAATAGGTGATCTTGCCATTCTTGACATAAAGTGCGTGGCCGCCAAAGCGCGAGCCATTGGCGAAGATCACGCCATTGGAGTCTTTCGTCAACTCGACTTCGGCGATCACCTTGTAGGACACCCCGTGCGTATTCGCGACCGAACGTTCGGGTATTGGAAGCGTCCCCGGGTAATAGATGTATCTGCCGCTTGGCGTCACAGGAATGCGGTACTCGAGTTCCAGCATCTTTTGAATGTCCTTCACGATCGAGTAATCGATTAACGGGTACACGTTGTACCTTTTCGCCTCCTCGAACCAGAGGGCAATCATCTCTTTCACTTTTTCAGGGTACTTATCTGCGAGGTTGTGTGCTTCAGCCCTGTCCTCATCCGTGTGGAACAGCAGCCAGCGGTCTTTATCGAAGTTACCCAGGCCGCTGAGCGGGCCGTGATCGGTGACCGCTTTCCAGCCTTCGTGCCAGATTCCGCGACTGCCAAGCATCTCGTAGTACTGGGTCACCCGCTTTGTCGATGCTTTTGCGTTATCGAACGTGTAGCGCATCGATGTGCCCACGAGAGGTGTCTGCTCGACTCCGTCCACGGTCTTCGGCATCTTGACGCCGCAGCAATCGAGAATCGTGGGGACGATGTCGGTCACATGATGATATTGGTCGCGAATCTCGCCGCGAGCCTTGATTCCCTTGGGCCACGAGATGACAAGCGGATCGCAAACGCCGCCGTTGTAGGTGTAACGCTTGAACATCCGGAACGGAGTCGAGAATGCGACCGCCCATCCGGTTGGGTAATGCCCGTACGTATCCGGGCCTCCGAGCTTATCGAGCATTTTCAGGTTTTCTTCGATTTCATCGGGATATCCATTGAAGAACTTGCCTTCATTGACCGTTCCGTTCGGGCTACCTTCTCCTGACGCACCATTGTCGGCGCAGTAGAGGATGAGGGTGTTCTCGAGCTGTCCCGATTCTTCGAGATATTCGATGATGCGCCCCACCTCCATATCTGTGTACTCTGAGAAGCCTGCATACACCTCGGCCATCCTGCAGAAGAGCTTCTTCTCCTCTGCAGACAACGAATCCCAGGGACGCACCGCATCTGCAGGTGTGAATCGGTCCTTTGGGCATGGGATTGATCGGCGTCAGTTCGGTGCCGCTGGGAAGAATGCCTTTCTCGATCATGCGCGGCAGCACCCATGTGCGATACGCTTCGTAGCCGTCGTCGAACTTGCCTTTGTACTTGTCGATGTATTCCTTAGGCGCGTGGTGGGGAGCGTGATTGGCGCCCGGATTAAACCACATGTACCAGGGCTTGTTTGGCTCGGACTGCTTGGCGTCACGAATGAAGCTCAGGGCCTTGTCAGTCAGATCTTTGGAAAGATGATAGCCATCCTGCGGTCCATAGGGCTGCTCGATGAAGTGGTTATCTTCGACCAGGTCAGGAAACCAGTTGTTTGTCTCCCCGCCCATGAAGCCGTAGAAACGGTCGTAGCCCTGGCCGAGAGGCCAGTTCTTTTTCGATGCGCCCATGGTGAATTCGTCGATGGGAGTGGTGTGGTTCTTTCCAATCCAGAAGGTGCTCCAGCCTGCATCGCGCAGTACCTTTGCCATCGGCGCATTCTCGGGCGGCAAGTGCGAGTTGTAGCCGGGAAATCCGCTCGCGTTTTCAGAGATCGACGCGAAACCGTTCTGGTGATGATTGCGGCCTGTGAGAAAGCAGGAGCGCGTGGGGGAGCACAGTGCGGTGGTGTGCCATTGGGAATACATCAGCCCGTTGTCGGCGATCCGCTGCAAAGTAGGCATGTTGATGCGACCGCCGAAGGGCGACCACGCCGCAAGACCGGTGTCGTCATAGAGAATGACGAGCACGTTGGGAGCGTCTTTGGGGGCAGTGTCTGCCAGAAACGCCGGCCAGTCAGGCTTGGAATCGCGGATGTCAAGATTGATCGTGCCTTTGAATGGTCGAGTCATTTGACTTCTCCTTCTGATCTTTGCTGTGGTCCGTTTTGGATCCGGGCGACGGGAAGTGCTCCTTTCAATTCGGAGCATCCTAACGCGGGAGCAAATTCGATCAAGTGTCAAAATTGACAGGCGTCACGGTAGAAAGGCAGCATCACCCACCTGCCGTTGGCGCGGCGCCGCCGCCGATTGGTCCCGGGAATGCTCCTGGCCATTGTTAGAGGAAGCGAAGTGATCCAAGATGATGGGCTCCCGCAAAAGCGTCCGACTTTGAACACTCTTTCTCAGTTGTGAACGCAAGTCCGCGACCTTGAGATCTCTAACCTATTGATTTCAAGCGGCTGGGGCGGAATCCCTATGGCACGCGACATGCTCTCGTGTTGTGCAAGGCTACGTGTGTGGAGGTCCCCATTGGGAATTCTGTTGCAGGATTTGGGTTACGCATTTCGTCAATTGCGCAAGACACCGGGGTTCACGGCTACCGTGCTGCTCACGCTCGCCCTCGGCATCGGCGCCAACGCGGCGATCTTCACGCTGGTAAATGCCATCCTCCTTCATAATCTGCCGGTAACCGATCCCAAGACACTTGTCCGCATCGGCGATACAGACGACTGTTGCGTCAACGGCGGCTGGAATAAGGAGGGAGACTACTCGCTCTTTGCAACGGACACGTACTACATGTTCAAGAAAAACCTTCCAGAGTTCGAGGAGCTGGCCGCTATGGAATCCGGCTACGCCTGGCGGCCCATAACCGTTCGTCGCGCCGGACCTCAGACCATGGCAAAATCCGTGCCGGGAACCTTCGTCTCCGGAAACTACTTCCACGTTTTCGGTCTCTCGCCCGCAGTCGGCCGGCTCTTTGTCGATGCTGACGACCAGAAAGGCGCACCCATAACCGCCGTGATGAGCTACGACGCTTGGATGCAGGATTACGCAGGCGATCCGAGCGTTGTGGGTAGCGAGTTCTACATCAATACCAAACCGGCCACCGTCATCGGTATTGCGCCCAAGGGATTCTACGGGGATCGGATCGATACCAATCCGCCCAGGTACTTCCTTCCCATGAACTCGATGGATCCGGTGATAGGCGCACCGTACTTCACCGATCCCGACAGTCAATGGGCTTACATCATCGGCCGCGTCAAGCCGGGAACTTCTCTGCCTTCACTGCAGGCAAAGGCCAGCACCTTGCTCAAGCAGACCTTCACGCCTCTCAAAACCTTCACCGATCAGCGCGCCAAGGAGGCTCTGCCCCGCACGCATGTGGTACTGACGCCCGGCGGTGGCGGTATCCAGAATATGCAGGATGGGTACAAGGACCATCTCAAGCTCCTGCAATGGATCGCAGGGCTCGTCCTTCTCGTCGCCTGCGCCAACATCGCCAACCTGCTGCTGGTGCGCGGCATGAGCCGTCGCGCTGAACTTTCCATCCGTTCCGCACTTGGCGCGCAGCGCAGCCGTATCGTGCGCCAGCTTCTTACTGAAAGCATTCTTCTCTCGGGCATCGGTGGCCTCCTCGGCCTCGCTGTCTCCTATCTCGGAGCCCACGCACTCCTGGCCCTCGCGTTTCCGAACCAGGAAAACATGCCCGTCACGGCTTCGCCTTCGCCGCTCGTCATCGGCTTTTCCTTTGCGCTTTCGCTCGTTACGGGAGTCCTCTTTGGCCTCGCGCCCGCGCTGATGGCCGCGCGCACGCAGCCCGTGGAATCCCTTCGCGCCAACGCGCGCACGACTGCTGCCGGAGCATCCTTCCTGCAGCGCGCACTCGTTATCCTCCAGGCCGCGCTTTCCCTTGTGCTGCTTGTTGCCGCGGGCCTCTTCGCGCAGAGCCTCAACAAGGCCCAGAACGTCGACATGAAGCTGGATACGACGAACCGCTACATCGCTCACATC
Organism: uncultured Acidobacteriaceae bacterium; assembly: GCA_963769345.1. GTDB lineage: Bacteria > Acidobacteriota > Terriglobia > Terriglobales > Acidobacteriaceae > Telmatobacter. Next base: position 815,792 of record CAVYLL010000008.1, on the reverse strand, counting down.
AATCCGCAAGCCGCCGGCTACAAGAACACAGAGGTCGAGCCCCTTTACCAGACCATCGTTGACCGCTTCCATGCCGTCCCCGGCATTGTCAAAGTCGGCCTATCCACCTACACACCAATGGAACAGAACAATTGGGGATCGGGTGTAAAGGTGCAGGGCGACCCGGACCTGAACAAAGGCGCCTCCTGGGTCAAAGGCACGCCGGAGTACTTCGATTCCGTCGGCACCCACGTCGTCATGGGTCGCGGCTTCACGTCGCAAGACACGCTGAATGGCCCGCCGGTCGCCGTCGTGAATCAGGAATTCGCTAAGCAGTTCTTCGGCAAACGCAACCCCATCGGTCATCGCTTCGGTTTCTCCGGACCCAACCAGGTCGGCCTCGATGGATCACATGAGATCGTCGGCGTCGTAGAAGACACAACGTACACCAGCGTCTACTGGAAAGACCACGCCATGTATTTCCTCCCGCTCACACAGCGCGCGGGCAATGCGAAAGACCCCGACAGCCCTCTCGAAAAGGATCAGTCCATGTTTGCCGGAGCGCTGGTTATCCAGACCAGCCGCCCTGTTCCCGGCTTCGAAAAGATCGTCAGCAGCACCCTGGCGAGCATCAATCCCAACCTCACCATCGTTAAATTCCAGACCTTCCAACAGCAGATTGACGATCGCTTCATCGAAGAGCGGCTGATCGCGCGCCTCACCTCTCTCTTCGGTCTGCTCGCACTTCTCCTCGCCGCCATCGGCCTCTATGGCGTCACCTCCTATACCGTCGTCCGCCGCACACCGGAGATCGGTATCCGCATGGCCCTCGGAGCGGCCCGCAGCCGCGTCATCGCAACCATCATGCGCGGAGCCATGCTCCAGACCGTCATCGGCCTCGCGATCGGTATACCGGTGGCAATCTTCTGCGTGCGCTATGTCAAGTCGCAGCTCTATGAGATCACCAGCGTAAACGTCCCGGTCATGGCCATCGCCATAGGAGTGCTCGTGCTTGCTGCGGCTGTCGCCGCCATCATTCCGGCGCGGCGCGCCGCCTCCATCGACCCCGTGCGAGCTTTGCGTATTGAATAAGCTGCGCCCTTGTAACAGTTTTTGGCGATTGCATTTTGTGCCTGAAAGCTGCTCGTTCATTCAAGGATTCTGAAGAACAGATGCCGATCAAGGAGGCAGATCATGATTGCCAGCCGCCACCAAGAGCGCTGTAGAGTTGGACGAGCGCAAGCGCTTCGCCCTGCTGCGCACCAACCAGGTTGAGTTGGGCAGCGAACAGGTTCGAATCGTTGGTCAGCACTTCAAGGTACCCGGCGGACCCACCCTCGTACCGGACACGAGCTAGGCGTGTCGAATCCTTTGCGGCTTCGACCAGCTTTTCCTGCTGCTCACGATAGGCTCGCTGTTTGTTCAATGCGATCAGCGCATTGGAGACGTCCCGGAATGCACCCGAGATTGCCCTCTGATAGTTGAGGACCATCTCGTCCCTGGTCTGCTCCGAAAGGTGAAGCTGCCCACGCAGCTTTCCGCCCTCGAAAAGCGGCTGCGTGAGAGTGCCCAGGCCGTAGATCGTTTTTCCTCCAGGCGTGAAGATGCTCGCAAGACTGTCGCCACTGACGCCTCCCGAGGCGCTGATCGTTAAGTTCGGAAAGAACTGCGCGCGTGCCACGCCAATCTGCGCGTTCGCGGAAATGAGGCTGGCCTCTGCCTGCTGGATATCGGGGCGACGCTCAAGCAGACGCGAAGGCAGGCCAGTGGGGAGGCCCTGAGGCGGCGGTGCAAGCGCGTTGGGGTCACGGTGGGCGATCGGGCCGGGATTTTCACCGAGCAGAAAAGCAATCGCATTCTCTTGCTGCTGAATTTGCTCTTCGAGTTGGGGTATCTCCGAAGTGGCCGCGTAGAGCAGTTGCTCCGCCTGGCGCACATCCGATAACGGAACCGATCCTCCGCTCTCGAGAGTCTTGGTCAGCGTTGACGGAATCCTGCCGGGCCTTGAAGTGTCTCCTTTGTAATTTCAAGTTCGGCATCGAGCGCACGAATCTGGAGGTAAGCTGTCGCCACCTGCTGTACAAGAGTCAACTGGACTGCGCGCTGTGCCCAGACCTGCTCCAGCAATTGTGCCCGTGCCGCCTCCGTTTGCTTCCGATAAAACCCCCAGAAGTCCGGAGTCCACGCGGCCGAAATATTGAGAGATCCATTTACAAGCGGACTCGAAATTTGCGTGCCGAGAGAACCCGGAAGAGTTGCGCCCACACCGGTCCCCCCCACGGTGACGCTGGGGAATTCCTGCGAGCGGGTGATCTGAACCTGTGCCTGCTGCTCGAGGATTCGCTTGGCGGCGATGCGTAGGTCGTAGTTATTGGCAAGAGCCTTGCGGATCAATTCTTGAAGCTCTGGTTCTCGATAAACCGCCGCCCACTGTTCATCGCCAAAGGAGTTCTTGTCATCGCTTGAAACCGCGGTGTTATCCGCACCGCGATAGGCTGGTGGAGCAGTGACGTTTGGCCGGACATACTTTGGACCGACATTGCAACCTGCCAGAAGTCCGACCGTCGCTGATAGCAGGCTCAGTTGCGCAATTTTCGACAAGGTCATCATGCCTGAACTCCTTCTGTTCCGGGCTCCGCGCCGACTGGCGCAGCATGTTCCTTCGATGAGGTGCCTGGACCACATATCGAGTCCATAGTGGTTCCCTGGCCACCTCTCACGAAACGATGCGAGAGGAATTCGACAACCGCGAACGTGACGGGAATGAAGATGAGTCCGAGCATGGTCGAAAGGGTCATGCCACCAACAACCACTGTGCCGAGGATCCGCCGGGAAGCAGCGCCTGATCCGCTTGCGGTCCACAACGGCAAGCAGCCGACGATGAACGCCAGGGCGGTCATCACGATGGGACGGAAACGGAGGCGCGCAGCATCGAGCGCAGCATCGCATATGCTCTCGCCGCGCTCATAGTTCATTTTTGCGAACTCGACAATCAGAATCGCGTTCTTTGCCGACAGGCCGATAAGCATGACGAGACCGATGGTCGCGAAAATGTCGTTCTCGAAATGCCGGGCATGGAGCGCGAGATAGGCTCCCAGAATTGCGACAGGCGTGCTGAGCAGGACACTGAAGGGCAACGTCCAGCTTTCATAAAGTGCAGCGAGAATCAGGAAGACAAAAATGAGTGACAGGCCGAACACAGCCCACGAAGGAACTCCCTGTTCGGCTTGCTGTTCCTGGAACGACATGCCGGAATAGTCGAAACCTGCGCCGGGCGGCATCGTTTCCTTGAAGACTTCTTCCAGCGCCCTTCGTACCTGGCCAGAACTGTAACCGGGTGCACCCGTGATGTTGAGTTGTGCCGCATTGAATTCGTTGAATCGGAATATAAATTCGGGGCCGGTAATCTGGCTGACTTTGACGAGTGAGTTGAGCGGAACCTGGCTGCCGTTGGCGCTGCGAACATAGAACTGGTCGATGTTCGCGATGTTCGTTCTCGATGTACCTTCTGCCTCGACATACGTCTGCCACTGGCGGCCAAACCGGTTGAAGTAATTGACAAGGTATCCGCCCATGAAGGTTTGCATCGTCGTGTAGATGTTGGTGAGGTCAACTTGCTGTTGGAGCGCCTTTTCCTTGTCCACGTCGGCGTAGAGTTGCGGCACGGCAGGCTGATACGACGGAATGGCAGCCGCGATCTCCGGTCGTTTTGAAATCGCACCGAGGAACGTGAATACGTTCTTCGTCAGGGTTGCAGGATCGTCTGTTCCAGAACGGTCTTCAAGGATCATGGTGACGCCGCCGGATGTCCCGATGCCGGGGATGGAAGGCGGTGGAAATGCGAAGGCGATGCCATCAGGATTGCCCGCGAGTTGCTTTTGCAAATTTGCCTGGATGTATTCGAGTTGTTCCTCTTTACTTTTGCGAACAGCCCAGGGTTTGAGATTCACGAAGAAGAATCCCGCGTTCGTGCTCTGCACCTGCGTGAGGAGCGAGAAGTTGGTAACGGCGATAACGCCTTCGATGCCGGGAGTCTTGAGCAATGCGCTGGTGATCTTCTGTTGCGCAGCGTCTGTGCGCTGCGCTGAGGCGCCGTCGGGAAGTTGCAAGGCGAGAAACATGTAACCCTGGTCTTCCGTGGGGATGAATCCGCCAGGGAGTCTGCTGCCGAGGTACACAGCGACAACCCCAACCAAGGCGAGCGCGATCATGGCGAAGAATGACTTGTGAATGAGAACGCGGGAAGTACCGACAAAAGCATCCGTATTGCGACGGAAGAACTTGTTGAAAAGTGCGAACCCTCTGCTGAGCAGACCTGGCTTGCGGCCTTCGTCACGAGGCTTGAGAAGCAGCGAAGCTAGCGCCGGAGAGAGCGTGAGGGCGTTGAATGCCGAGATCAGAACCGAGATCGCAATCGTTACAGCGAACTGCTGATACATGCGACCCGTGATACCGGGGATTGCTGCGGTAGGGATGAATACGGCGGCTAGGATCAGGGCAATCGCAACCACGGGGCCGCCCACCTCTTCCATCGCTCTCTCGGTCGCGGATTTCGGATCCATCCCTTCGTCGATGTGGTGTTCAACGGCCTCGACCACGATGATGGCATCGTCAACGACGAGACCGATGGCGAGCACAAGCCCGAAGAGCGAAAGCGTGTTGATCGAAAAACCGAGAGCGGGAAAAATGATGAACGTGCCGATCAGCGAGACCGGAACCGCCAGCAAAGGGATCAGAGTCGCCCGCCAGCCTTGAAGAAAGACGAAGACGACGATCACAACGAGGCAGAGCGCTTCAAGCAATGTGTACACGATCTCGCGAATTCCGGCCGTGACGGCCTTCGTGGTATCGAGCGGGATGCTGTACGAGATGCTTGGCGGAAAAGTAGCCGAAAGCTCTTTGATGCGCTTGCTTACCGCCGCCGCTGTCTCTACAGCATTGGAGCCGGGCAGTTGATAAATCGCCATGACGCCTGCCGGCGCCTGGTTGTAGCGGCCGGAAATTCCGTAGGCCTGATCGCCCAGCTCGACGCGCGCGACGTCCCTCAGGTGCAGCACCGACCCATCGGCATTCGCACGAAGAATGATGTTGCCAAACTCCTCAGGCTTAACCAGTCGGCCCTGCGTGCGAACCGTGTAGGTAAACTCCTGCCCATGCGGAATCGGCTCTCCGCCAATCTGGCCCGCAGGATTCACGTTGTTCTGAGTCTGGATGGCCGAGATCACGTCAGTTGCAGTAACGCCAAGCTTGGCAAGCTTGTCGGGCTGAACCCAGACGCGCATCGCGTATTGCCCGCCGAATGTCTGCACACGTGAGACGCCCTTTACGCGCGCGATCTGATCCTGGAGATTGATGATGGCGTAATTGGTAAGAAAGTCCTGGCTCAATTTGCCGCCGGGAGAACTCACGGCAATGAGCATCAGCGGCGAAGTGAGCGCCTTCTGCACGCTGAGACCGGCGGTTGTCACCTGCGCGGGAAGTTGAGATTGAGCCTGGTCAACACGAAGCTGCGCAAGCACCTGGTCAATGTTTGGATCGGTCTTTACATCGAAGTCCACAAACAGCTGCACCACGCCATTGTTAGCGCTGACGGAGTTCATGTAGATCATGTTGTCAACGCCGTTCATCTGTTGCTCGATCGGCGTTGACACAGCTTGGCTAACCGTCTTGGCGTCGGCACCGGGGTACGTTGCTGTGACCAGGATTTCGGGTGGAACGATGTTGGGATATTGCGATATCGGAAGCGTAAGCATCGACACAATGCCAATAACTACGGTGAGGATGGCGATGACGATCGCAACAATCGGACGTCGGATGAAGAATTTTGACATGATTTACCTGCCCGCTGGTTGTGCCGACGCTGAAGCGCCCGGATTTGCGGCTGAGAGCTGCGGGCTGATCGGAGCGCCTTCGCGGAGCTTCTGGAGATTGTCGACAATCACAAGAGACCCGCCAGAAAGACCGCCTTCCACAACCCAGCTGTCGCCATATTGCGGACCAAGCTTGACCGTATTCGCGTGAACTGTGTTGTTCGCCGCGACGGTATAAACCTGCTGCTGACCTTGAAATTCGGTCACCGCTCTTTGGGGGACTAGAACAGCATCATGAAGCGTTTCAGTCTCGGCTCTTACTCGGCCAAACTGTCCCGGGCGAAGAACGTTCCCCGGATTCGGGAAGGAGGCTGCAATGCGGATAGCTCCGGTCTGGGAATTGAGCTGCCGATCTACAAAAACTACCCGGCCCTTTTGTGGATAGACCTCGCCATTTGAAAGCGTCAGGGTCAGAGGGATCTTTGACGCGCCGTGAAGCAGGCCACTGCCGGTGACGCCGGCTCGTTTCACCAGCGCAAGATACTCGCTGTCGCTGATTGAAAAATAGACCTTGATGGGATCAAGCTGCGAAACTGAAGTCAATACAGATTGTGTGCTGACCAGATTTCCGACCTGCGTTGTCGCCTGGCCCGCGACTCCGGTGATTAGCGATCGGACTTGTGTGAAGCCAAGATTGAGTTTTGCAGTCGCCACTGCAGCCTCTGCCGCGGCGACCGCAGCTTCCGCTTGAGCCTTTTGCTGGACCTCGTTGTCGAGTTGGCTTCTGGCAATTGCACGAGCCTCGGCGAGCGGCGTGTCTCGGTTCACGTTGATCTGCGCAAGAGCGAGTTGCGCCCGCGCTTGACCGAGTTGTCCCTGCGCCTGTTGAAGGGCTGCTTCAAATGGACGCGGATCGATTTCGAAGAGGATCTGGCCCTGCTGGACCTGCGAGCCCTCGCTGTAATCCTGCCGGACCAGATACCCGTTCGCTTGAGGCTGGATCTGCGCATTCACGTAGCCATCGAGCGTACCAACCCATTCACCCGTCAAAGGCACATCGGTTTGCTGAGCTTTAACAACCGTCACTTTCATTGCAGGCGGCGCCCCGGTGGATGCGGCAATCGCACCCTTGTCGCATCCTGCGAGAAGTCCCGTGCCGACGAGAAGCAAGCCAAAAAAAGTAGTTGTGATTGCAGTGTTTTGAGAGATTGCACTGGCTTTGCGTCGTCGATGCACTGTCATACCCGGTCTCCATTCAAGCGTGAAATGTTCTTCGCGAGGTATCGCCCGCGCAGAAAAAGCACGTATACGCGTTCAGCTTTGATGAGGCAGTTAGGAGGGTGGATTCACAAAGTCGGCCTGCTTGCAATGTCGTATCGCCGATTCACAGTTAGTCGATATATCCGATATATCGCTTCCAAGATTCAGCTAACTTATTTGCACCTGCACAGGCCTGAACTGCATCGGCGCCGAGATTTGCCGATTTCATTGAGGCTGTTGGCAACGTACTTTGGAGACTGAGGGAAGGGAATCATGTTCATCGTTGTCGCTCTTCAAGGGGAGCGAAGCGCTCACAGATACGCCTGGGAGGAAAATCCAAATTTTCGGCGACCAATAGTGTTCAATCGTGAGCAGGCAGCGAATTTGGTACACATCGGAATCGGGATGCTTCTCCCCTGATGCGGTTTTATTGCGCGAACTCGCCAAGCCCGAGAAGGGGCGGGAGTCTGCCTGACTAAGACAACTGACGCGCGATGGTGGGGTCCTTGATTTTCGTATCGCTCACCAGCAAAAGCGCCTTGCTGAGAACCAGGCCAAGGATGCGGTCGCCCTCAAACGGTAGTGGTAGATTCGCCGCCGTATCGCCCGGACCGTGCACGATGCACAGATAGCGGCTGCCCGGCTCAATGAGCACATTAGCGCTGCCGATGTGGATGCGGTACTCGTGCAGGTCCCCGCGAACCACGAGGAATCGGCCATCCAGCCGGCACCGGTCTCGAATGGCCAGTTTCGGCAGCAGACTTTCAAGAACCGTTCTCCGGTTCTCTGACGCCGTGTTCAAATCCCCGAATGCGAATTGCTGCCAGTAGTGGAGATGCGGATCGTCCGCGTGATCACGACTCCAGGCTGGGTCCGTACCAATGCTCGTTACGCCAACGAACAGGTCGCAGTCACGCATCACCTCTGAGAAGACCAGCGCGGGGATCTCCTCGAGCCGAAGGGCCGTTGCTCGGCGAAGACCAGAAAACTTTTTCGGCAAACGCATCCCGAAGGGTCCGTTTTCCGCGTTATTCGGCTCGGCAGCCTTGAGCGAAACGAATTCAACGCGGCCCGTGCCGATGGCCAGATAGACGCCATGCGCGGTGGTGGATTCATCGTCGCCATCCTCAGCCTCTGGAAATTCCACGTCGAACTTGGCCGCCAGGTTGTACTGGCTGAGCTCCAGGGACGGCGTATTGTGCGAGTCCCAGGAGCCCATCGCTTTGAACTTCCAGCCTCGTTCCCGGCATAGCGAGACAAACTGGTGCTGCCGGATGACATGCGAGGCAAAACGATTGGAGTAGGTCCCGGTCTCGCGTTCGGCATCGGTGAGGAGGTAGACCTCGCGATGGGCCTGCTTGAAGGGCTGGCGCACCTCATGATCCTCAAGCCAACAGCGCCAGCTTAGGATCGTCTGGACATCGGATCGAATCGGGTGCCACATCCGTACACGGGATTGCGAGGATGGCTCGACGGCACGGCTCGACCAATCCACCAGGCCGCCTTGCCAGGGGATGGCGATTTGCGTCACGCCGCCATCTTCAAACTCCCAGATGATGCGAGTCGCGAAATGGGCGACTACCGGATGATCCAAATACCACTGCTTCCAACGCTCGATCGAGCAGGTGCCCTGCGAGAGCAATTGACGCTCCAGCCTGAACCGCTGCGCTGCTAGTTGGCCTTCGAGCTCTTTCAGGCTGCGATTCAAATCCTTGAGGAGATCCGGGTGATCTTCTTTCACTTTTGCAGGCACGGTTTTCAGAGCCTTGTTTTCGTGCCTCCAACTAAGGCATGCTCCTTCGCGGCCAATTGCCAGCTTTGCCTCGCAGTCTCCGGCCCGCTCTATTCTGATGCCATCCGCATCGAGGCCAAAAGTTGGAACGGCCATCGCTTCGAGGTCGTCCCGCGACACATGATTTCGGTCGGCGGCCTCGTTCATGGCTTTTTCGATCAGCCTGCGCGCCACGTCGTATTTGACCCTTCCCGCCAGCCGGCTCAATTGCGACACACCTGCAAGGCCCGGCATGGCGGCCAGCGCGTTCACGCAGGCATTGCCCACCCGATGCGAAACGGCGCCGATCATCGGTATCTTCCGAAAACAGCCGAATGCGAAGTCCGCGATATCCGGTGCGATGGAAACATCGCCGAGCGCGCCAAGCACCCAAATGAATCCCTTCTGGTAATCCGCCTCCGCCTCGGGAGTCTGGATTGTCGTTTCTCCCGGAGTTGGCCCCAACGCCAGCCAACGCCGAGCCGCGTCCAGAACCTCCGTTGCTCCAATTCGCGAGGTCAGATTCATTGCTTCGCTCTGCCACTTCTTCGATGCCGTACTCTGGGTGAGCGATCGCGCGTGAAGCAGAAGCGCATGCCAGTCAAACTTCTTTTCAGATGCGGCAACTTCCTCGAAAACGGTTCGACTCCACGCGCCGGCAGGCACAACAGGTTTTTCTTTGGGCCCGCCAATAAGAACGTCGATTCGCTCGTGGATCTCCTTCATCTCGGGCTCGCCGTGATAACGAGTGACGCAGCCACGCAACCGATACAGCGCCGTAACTAGGGCTGGGGTCCTGGGAACGCCATCGATTGCCGATAGGATTGCTTTGAACGGAAACGGAAGGTTCGGCTTCGAGACGAGTTCCACCAACCGAATCGCCTCGAGAGAATTCAGTTCCACGCCGCTTCGCAGAAGGGTGGCCGCAATAATTTTCAAAACGATCTTGAAATGAAAGGCCTGGCTATCGATTATCCCGTTGAGCGCCTCAAAGACAAAGGCAACACGCACCTCCGACGGCTCGGCTTTCAGCTGGCTCACGGGTGCCTCCGCCAACTTCAGTACATCTCGCTCCCGGCTGATGAACGGGTTGGATCCGAAGATGCCAACCAGTTTGAGCATCCAATCGCTTGAGTTCGGGGGGACTTCGGGCGCGGGAAATTGGGAACGCAAGGCCCGCTGCAGCGCTTCAGGATCAACCGCCATTTCATCCTCCGACGAGCGGGACCAGCTTGATGAAGTCGATCTCCGAATTCTCCTTAAGATCGAACCGCTCGTCCAGTTCGGTCACTTGCTTTCCATCGACAAGCACAAGAAAACCGTTCTTCTCAAAACTGAAGTACGCGCGGCGGCACTGCACTTCCCAATCGAGGGGCCGCTTGGTCTTCAGCCGGAATCCGTTCAGAATCTGCTCCGATTCTTCCGGCTGTACCAACCCTTGAAAGGTCTCCGGAAGTGTTTGGTTGTAGCGGTCCACCTCCTGTTGGAGGCGGTCCCGGATCAAATTCCGAAGCGTCACCGGACCCGCGTCCAGCCGAATCTTGCCGGCTGCTGTCCGTTCGCCCTGAAGGGGTGAGTCGAAGATCAAGATCGCCATGAGCCTCCCCAATTCAGCACAAAACCTGTGCGAAAGACAGGGCCGCAGATCGACCAGGCATTTGCGGACCCGAAGTTCGTCTGGAACTGGAATCCAGTTTATCGCAAAGACATGTCGCGAAATCGGTGTACAAGATGGCGACCATCTCAGTTTCGTGAGATCGTGGCGATGATTACATACAAAACGAGGCTGCTTCAGACAAAGGAGCGTTCACTTCGATTCGTGGAAGTCTCGAATGATTCTGGCGCGTGGAACACACAAACAATTCCGACCGACCCCATTCTGATTGCCAGGCAGCGCAGGATTGGATTGTCGAGAAAATCGAACTGTAACTTCACTTTGCCCGGGACGGATGTCCCGAAAATGACCAGCGAGCCGGGAATCCCAAAAGAGCAAATGAGCGACTTTCTCGCTGTCCTGAAGGTAGAGATCGTGAATCTCAAGTTCCTCCAACCCATCACGCGCTCAATCGCAAGTTCCGCATGGCCTTGAATCGGCGCGTGGGAGCGGGCAGTCATGTTCCTTTCCGTATCCAGCTCCAATGAGAAGTCGATGCGCCTTCACCTCGGCCTTCTCAAGTTCGCATTCACCGGTGCAGATTCTGCTCCATGCACTGTCAACTTTGAAGCGACACAGCCAAAGTGCGGAGCGTTCACGTCGATAAATTATTAGCTGGCGGGGAATCAAAACGTGAGTGGTTTCCAGTTTGCCCTTCACTGTGCCATTCTCGGCGGGTGCCAGATAATTGCAGCGAGAAAGTGTGTAAACAGCGTGTAACGAATAAACGCACGATACAGTGCATGATTATTTCTAAATACATCGACATAACGCTAATAAAATTAGTTATTTATAGTGGTGGGCCCGGAGGGATTCGAACCCCCAACCAAGGGATTATGAGTCCCCTGCTCTAACCGTTGAGCTACAGGCCCACTCGGGCGGTCTATTCCACTGTTCAAGTTTGACATACGCAATTGGAGGAGTCATCTGCATGCTCCCGGGCGATTCGGAAGGGTGAACGCCAGAGCACAGCTTGGTTCAGGGCTGAGAAGAGACCGCCGGGATGATTCTGCCGGTACACTCCCCGAAGCCAATGCGAGGCAGACCGGGAGCCCGGCAGTAGCCCCGAAAGATGACCGTGTCACCATCTTCAAGGAACGAGCGCATCTCACCCGTCGGCAGTCTAAGCGGATTCGCACGGTGCTTCATTTCGAGAAGGCATCCTTCGGAACCCTGTTCGGGGCCTGAAATAGTGCCGCTTGCAAGCAGGTCGCCAGGACTGAGATTGCATCCGCTGCTCGCGTGGTGGGTGAGCAGCTGGTCGAGCGTCCAATAGAGATCGCGAAGATTTCCGGTGCTGAGTTGGACAGGCTTAATCTTTGACTTCAACATCTGCTCAGACCGCAGGAACACTTCGAGCGTAAGATCGAAGCTCGCGTGCGAGGAGTCGCTTGAGGAGAGGTACGCAAGGGGCGACGGATCGCCGTCGGGTCGGGCGACGGCCGGCACGCGATACGGTGCCAGCGCTTCCATCGAAACTACCCATGGCGAGATGGTCGTCGCGAAGTTCTTGGCCAGAAACGGACCGAGGGGCTGGTATTCCCACGATTGAATGTCGCGTGCGGACCAGTCGTTGACAAGGCAGAGGCCGAATATGTGGTGTTCTGCTTCTCCGATCGGGATCGGCTGTCCAAGAGAATTTCCGGGACCGACAAAGATGCCCACCTCAAGCTCGTAGTCCAGCGAACGCGATGGCCCGAACGTCGGTTCAGCGGCGGTTGGCGCCTTTGTCTGCCCGCTGGGTCTGCGAACGTCGGTGCCGCTGACGATGATCGACGACGCTCGGCCGTGGTAGCCGATTGGGACGTATTTATAGTTGGGCAGCAACGGATTGTCGGGGCGAAAGAGTTTGCCGACGCGGGTAGCGTGATGTATCGAGGCGTAGAAATCGGTATAGTCGCCGATCCGCGCGGGTAGCTGCATCTCCACATCGCTCATGGAGATCAATAGGGGCTTCACTTGCGCTTGCAACTGCGCATCGGCTCGGCCGGCCGCGAGCAAAGTCGTGATCACACGACGGAGAGTAGACCACACCTCGGCACCAAGAGACATCAAGGCATTCAGTGATTCTTCAGAGCAAGCCACGATAACCTTGGGTTGAAGTTCGGACAAGAGTCCAAGCTCGGCGCACGCTCTGAGGTCGAGAACATACTGACCAATTGCAATGCCGATTCGTGTCTCCCGGTTGCGCCGAAACACTCCGTAAGGAAGATTCTCCAAGGGGAAATCGGTACCCGGTTCGTTTGCGCTTTCGACCCAGCTCTTCATAGCCATCCCATGGACTCCAGATCGCGAATTGGTTCCTCGAAGGAACAGCTTCCAATGCTGATGAAGAACTGCCTGCGGAGCGTCGACATCTGCTCTGTCGACCAGCTTCGATCGCGCCAGCGAATGAAAGCACTGTCGACTTGCCACGCGGCCGAGTCCTCTTCGCCCAGCACGCCCTGAGCATCTTCGACATCGCCGCCGAAATAGAGTAGTGCTGCGGCGCAAGACAGGTTCACAAAACCATGCATTACGCTCGAAGGGCTCTGAGGCTCGTAGGTCAGTAGTTGTAGCGAACGCATAGGATGATGCAACCCCGCGGTTGCCTTAAACGGGAGCTGAAGATCGGCGAGAAGTCTAAGCATCGATGCAGTACCGGAGACGCTTGGAAATGCCTCAGGATTCACGCCGCCCATTCTGATTTTTGCCCGCGTGCCCGAAGTACGAATTGCATTGAGAGCGGGCTCTGAGTCCACATCTATGGGCACTTCGAAATATATTGCCCGGTTTCCTGGTATCTGCCGCGCCGCGAGCTCGATTGCGCCCGGTCGACTGCATTTGATCTCGACGCTCTCAACGGGAAGCCCGTCTTCAATGAGCCTCGCGAAACTGCTCCAATCGGTATCTTCCTTGGCGATCACACTCAGTTTAAATTTGCCGAGAGAGCTTCCTGCAATCGAACGCAGTTCATCCAGGTGATCGTAGTTGATGATGAACCGACCAAGAGCGTAGGCATATTTGCTGCGGCGGTAATCGAGATAGTTATTTGCGGCGGAGGTCAGATTCAGGCTCGCAGGCGGATAGAGACCTGCGTAGTCGAACAGGCCCGCGAGCAGCGTTTCGATGGCAGTCATTTCTTTTTTGACTTTGCCTGCGAACCTTGCTTGAAGTGCTTCTTCAGCCCCTGCCAGCACTCGAAGTATTCATGCTGCAGAATGCGAGTGTTCATGGCAAACTCCGTTGGTCGAACGACGAGCTGTGTCTCGAACATGAATGCAAGGGTGTTGGCCAGGTATTGCGGTTTCAGTTCCGCGGAAGAAGCGCGCTCGAAGGTCTCGGCATCAGGTCCGTGACCGGCCATGCAGTTGTGCAGGCTGGCTCCGCCAGGAACGAATCCCTCGGCCTTGGCATCGTAGGCTCCAAAGACAAGGCCCATGAACTCGTTCATCAGGTTGCGATGAAACCACGGAGGACGGAAGGTGTGCTCCGCGACCATCCAGCGCGGCGGGAATATCGCAAAGTCACAATTCGCCGTGCCGGGAACGTTCGATGGCGCGCTCAGCACTGTATAGATCGACGGATCCGGGTGATCGAACGAGACCGTGTTGATGCAGTTGAAGAGGGCCAGGTCGTACTTGTACGGCGCATAGTTGCCATGCCACGCAACTACATCCAGAGGTGAGTGATCGATGACTGCGGACCAGAGACGGCCCAGAAATTTTGACGTGATATGGAACTCGCCTTCGCGATCTTCGAATGCTGCAACGGGTGCCTTGAAATCACGGGGATTGGCGAGGCCGTTGGCGCCGATCGCTCCGAGTTCCGGCAGTCGAAAAGGCAAGCCGTAGTTCTCGCAAATGTATCCGCGCGCCTGCTTCTCCGCAAGAACGACGCGAAATTTGACCCCGCGGGGAATGACGCATATCTCGCCGGGTGCAACTTCCAGGATTCCAAGTTCAGTATGGAACCGAAGGGCGCCGAGTTGCGGGACAATGAGCAGTTCCCCGTCGGCGGTGTAAAAGAAGCGATCCTGCATGGAAGCATTGGCGGCGTAGATGTGGATGGCGACGCCCGCCTGCATGGCTGGATCGCCATTGCCGCCGAGCGTGACGATACCGTCAACGAAGTCGGTCTTCTCTTTGGGAACGGGCAGAGGGTCCCAACGCAACTGATTGGGTGAGGTTGGAACTTCGAGAAACGGCCCGCTGCGAATGAGCTTTGCTGGAATCTCCTCGTAAGGACGATGCGTTACAGATGGACGAATGCGATACGTCCAGGTGCGGCGATTGACAGCTCGCGGCGCGGTAAACGGCGAGCCGCTGAGCTGCTCGGTGTACAGCCCGAGCAGATGTTTCTGAGGCGCGTTCTGGCCCTGCGGCAATCCATCTGCAACTGCCTCCGTGGCGAACTCGTTTCCAAAGCCGGCCTGGTACCGGTTCTCATCGGACATACTCTTCACCTTTCACAACCTGTTTTGCATTGCACGGCGCTCCGCCTCGCGCATGGCCTCATAGATCTGGTCAAAACCTCTGACGGCAAACAGGAGTTTGTGCAGCTCATCTACCTTTACCGGGGTATTGAGCACTTCGTCCAACGAAAAGTCGTGGACCGCACAATGGCCCTCAATAACATTCATGCATTCGCCATGCGAACTGATCAGGCCGCTGCCGTACACCTTGATTTCGTCGTCCTCCCGAATCAGGCCAAACTCCACCGTGTACCAGAACAGGCGGCCCAGCTTTTCCAGTACAGCCTCGTCTTGGATGGATGCACAAACGCGACCGTAGTGCGCGAGGAAGTCCGCGAAGATTTTGTTGGCATGCATTGGTACGTGACCAAAGACGTCGTGGAAGATGTCTGGTTCGGGGGTGTATTCAAGCGAATCGCGGCTACGCAGCCAGGTTGTGGTTGGAAACCTGCGCGCAGCCAGCATCTCAAAAAACGCAGGCGCCGGGAGGAACCCGCTGACAGGAGTGGAATTCCAGCCGGTCCTTGGTTCAAGGCGTGCGCTGATCGCCTCTAGCCTGGGCAGACGATCTTTCTGCAGCCCGATGATCTGAAAGCCGTCGAGGTATGCGCGCGAGGCGTGCTTTTCGAGCTCAGGAAGGACCCGGCCGACGAGTTCCGCCCACACGGCGTGCTGCTCGTCGGTATAGGCTTGGTAATCCTGCTCGATCAGGTAGGGAACGGCGACAGAAAGCGTTTCGGTTTTCATCCAGTCCCTCCGCTGCTACAGATTGCCCCGCGCCTGCTGTTCACGCTCAATTGCCTCAAAGAGTGCCTTGAAGTTGCCCTTGCCGAAGCTGCGGCTGCCCTTGCGTTGGATGATCTCGAAGAACAACGTCGGCCGATCTTCCACTGGCCGCGTAAAGATCTGCAGCATGTAGCCCTCGGGATCGCGGTCGACCAGGATTCCGAGCTTTTCCAATTCATCAATCGGCTCGTCGACCTTGCCGACACGGTTCTGCAACTCGGTGTAATAAGTGTGCGGCACATGCAGGAAATCGATGCCCTGTTCGCTGAGCTTGCTCACCGTATGCAGGATGTCATCGGTGGCGAGCGCGATGTGCTGCACGCCGGGCCCCCCGTAGAACTCCAGATACTCCTCGATCTGCGACTTCTTCTTGCCCTCGGCCGGCTCATTGATGGGGAACTTCACGTAGCCATTGCCGTTCGCCATTACCTTCGACATCAGCGCCGAGTATTCAGTCGAAATATCCTTGTCGTCGAAATGCTGGTAGAGCGAAAAGCCCATCACGTTCGCATAAAAATTCACCCACTCATCCATCTCATGCCAGCCCACGTTGCCCACCATGTGGTCGACGTGGAGCAGGCCCGTCGGTCGTGCGATGAGATCGCTTTCCACTGCACGATATCCCGGAAGGAACGAGCCGGAGTAATTGCCCCGCTCCACGAACGTGTGGATCGTATCGCCATATGTCCTGATACTCGAAAGCACCACCTGGCCGCGCTCGTCGGCGAGGACATAGGGCTGTGCCACGCTGACGGCGCCGCGACTGGTAGTCTCGGTCCACGCGCGGCGAGCATCGTCAACCCAAAGCGCTATGACCTTCACGCCGTCACCATGGCGGCCGACATGCTCGGCAATTGCATTGCCGCCGCGCAGTGGCGTGGTCAGCACGAATCGGATCTTGCCCTGTTGCAACACGTAGGAGGAACGATCACGCTGGCCAGTCTCCGGCCCCGCATAGGCCACAAGCGACATGCCAAATGCGGCCCTGTAGAAGTACGCAGACTGTCGGGCGTTGCCGACATAAAACTCCACGTAATCCGTCCCTTTCAGCGGAAGAAAATCCTTGCCGGTTGGGACCGATTCGGTGATCGGCTTTGAATCAATGTGTGCGGGAGCCGAGTGCACACTGGTGCTCATGGGAACCTCCTGTGCCAGGAACGAGGGGAGTTAGAGGGGAGAAATTCCCGGCTGTCCGATAAGATAGGCCCGTCAGCAGTGCACTGAAAATGGCATTTTCCGGAAAAACGAGCTCCGAAACCTTAGGACATTAAGCATAATAAGAAAGCAACTTAAGGATTGCTGGCACATGGCCCATAAGACCGCTCCCAACAGAATCGACCTCGATGCGATCGCCTGGAAGATCCTGGAGGCATTGCAACAAAACGCGCGCGTCTCCTTCGCGGAACTCGGCAGGAAGATCGGGCTCTCAACACCCGCGGTCGCGGAGCGGGTTCACCGCCTCGAAGAGGCCGGCGTCATCACGGGCTACCACGCTTCGCTCGACAGCGCGAAACTCGGCGTGCCCATCCGCGTGCTGGTACGACTCACCATTCCCGGAGGCGAACTGCAGATCAGCCGGACCGTTTCCGCACTGAAGGAGTTGAGCGAGATCAGCCGTTGCCACCGGATCACCGGGGCAGAATCGTTCGTCATCGAAGCCGACGTTGTTTCCATCCGGCATCTTGAGGCGTTGATCGACCGTCTCTCCGCCCTCGGTGCGACTTCAACGTCCACGGTTCTGTCATCGCCCGTGGAGCGGCGGGACCACCAGGCGAAGCAAATCGAGTCGTTCTCGAAATACATTTGACGAGGCCGTTCATGCGCCTCTTTATCGGGATTCCGCTGGCCGCCGAAGTTGTCGACGCACTTGAACGAATCTCGCGCAGCCTGCGATCCGTCGACGATCATCTCCGCTGGAGCTCCCCCGAGACCTGGCACATCACCCTGCAATTCCTCGGCGAAACACCCATCGAAAAATATCCCTGCGTAGTCCGGCACCTCAGCGAAATCAAAGCGCCGGCAGTCCCCGTCTGGCTTCATGGGACAGGATTCTTCGACAGGGCCGGGGTATTTTTCGCAGCGGTGAACGTCTCCCCCGAGCTGCGCCTGCTTGAACGGCTCGTTGTGGCGGCTACAGCACAGTGCGGGATCGATGCAGAAGACCGGCCCTATCGCCCACACGTCACGCTCGCGCGCGCCAAAGGCGGCGACAGGCTGCACGCGCTCCGGAAACTCAAAAGCTTAATCAAAAGCGACTTCGAATTCCCGTCGTTCACCGCGCGCGAATTCCTGCTCTTCGAGTCCTTCCTTGGTTCAGATGGCGCGCGCCACGAAGTACGCGATCACTTCCCACTCGCCTGAAGCCGCCGCGCTTGGAGGTTGCGAATACGGAGGGAGCAGCGGCCTTCAGGCTGCTGAAATCATGCGCGGAGAGTTGCAAGGCCTTCACAGGCTGCGGAAAAACTCAAGCGGAGACGCCGTTTTGAAAGGGCACGACTTTCAGTCGTGCCGATAAAACCAATCAAATCAAAGTCGGCTTTAGCCGCTGAGGCATGCTTTTCCATGAACCTAACCGCAATCACGCGTTTTTCCGCAGCCTCTTCAGCCCCACGAAATAAGCCCACACCCACTCGAGGGGTTTTCACAGGCTGCGGAAAAACTCAATCGGAAAGGCCGTTTTGAAAGGGCACGACTTTCAGTCGTGCCGATAAAACCAATCAAATCAAAGTCGGCTTTAGCCGCTGAGGCATGCTTTTCCATGAACCTAACCGCAATCACGCGTTTTTCCGCAGCCTCTTTAGGCCCGGCAATTCCACTCAACTCTGCATTTTCATGTTCTTCGGGTGGCGTAACTCGTCATGAATGACTGCGGTTGTTCTTGACATCTCATCCGCCCGAAACTTCCCCATGGGCCACAATCCACGCGCAACCTCGAACGTTGCGCCTTGGGCGTTTCTCGGTATTATTCTTTGATCGCTTTTCTCACTGCTCCACAACGCTCATCTGTTGCTCGTTCATACGTCCACCATGCACTTTCAACTCGGCCAACGCTCTGTCGATTTCCTTCAGGTCGTCCGTAGTCAATACGAGCTTGGTGGATTCGATATTTTCCTGAAGATGCTTGACCTTTCCTGTGCCTGGGATCGGTACGATGAAGGGCTTTTGAGCCAACAGCCAGGCGAGCGAGAGTTGCGCGGTCGTGGCGCCTTTCGTTCTGGCAAGCTCGGTGATGCGGTCCACGAAAGGCTTATTCGCCGCAATGGTTTCCGGCTGGAAGCGTTCGAAGGTCGACCGAAGATCTGATTTCGGATCGAAAGCGGTTTGTGCGTCTAGTTTCTGCGTCAGATAGCCCATGCCCATCGGTCCCCACGGTACAAAGCCGATCCCCAACTCCTCGCACGTCGCAAGCAGTCCATTGCTTTCAGGGTCGCGATTCATTAAGGAATACTCTGTCTGAAGCGCGGCGACGGGCTGAACCGCGTGCGCTTTCCGAATCGTGCTGGGGCTCGCTTCCGAGAGGCCGAAATGCAATACCTTGCCTGCCTCGATAAGCTCTTTCACGGCGCCTGCCACTTCTTCAATCGGGACATTGGGATCGACCCGATGTTGATAGAAGAGATCGATGTGGTCTGTCCGGAGACGCTTGAGACATCCATCCACCATCCACTTGATGTGTTCGGGCCGGCTGTCCAGGCCGCTCTTCTCCGTGAGATTGAAGCCAAATTTGGTCGCAATCTTCACTTCGTTGCGAAAAGGTTCAACCGCACCGCCAACAATGGTCTCGCTCGTGTACGGTCCATAGACTTCCGCTGTATCGAAGAATGTCACGCCGTTCCTGTGCGCCTCACGGATGACCTTGATGGCGTCGTCGATGGGCGCCGCCGGACCATAATTGGTGGCCAGGTTCATGCACCCGAATCCAAGTTCCGATACTTCCAGTGCTCCCAGCTTTCTCGTTTCCATGTCTTCTCCTTGAATCGTGACGCGTCATTCGCTTTCATTTCCGACACTAAGCCGGAGATGCGGCACGACGGTAGCCTGATCGGGTGAAATGATTGCCTATTTGTCCGAGCAAGGCGAGAAACTGGTGCAAAGCACCGCACTCGTGTCATATCGTGAACTTGTCGAGGAAAAGCGATGCGATCAAATAAGACAGGCACAAAGGGCGATCCGCAGGTCATATCAATGCTCGCCGACTTGGCTACGCAAATTGGCAAAGCGATGGGAAACACCTCGCAAATGGCAATGCCAGTCGCTGGGCTTACGCTCTACCAAAACACTGTTCCCACTGCGCCAAATCCTTGTACGTATGAGCCGAGTCTGCTTGTCATCCCACAAGGCCGCAAGCGCGTTGATCTAGGCAAGGAGAGCTATGTATTTGGGGAAACCACGTTTCTCCTGACATCAATCGAACTTCCCATCGTTAGCCGCGTCTGCGCAGCCAGTGTCGAGAGGCCTTACCTCGCGTTCTTCCTCAAACTCGATATGGGGATGGTCCGCGACGTTCTTCATTCCGACGAGGTGTCCATTCCCCCGCCGCCAGCTGGAACACGCGGGATGGTGCTGGGTGAGGCAACGGTAGGACTCCTTGCACCGTGCTGCCGAATGGTTCAGCTTCTCGATACGCCTTCGGATGTCCCGTTCTTTGGAAAGCTGCTCCAGCGAGAGATCATCTACCGACTCCTTCAGGGTACACAAGGAGATCGCCTGCGTTCCGTTTCTACACTGGCTGACCAAAACCATCGAACAGCAAAGGCGGTCAATTGGTTGCGTGAGAACTACGAGAAGACACTGGACGTGGATGATCTTGCATCGATGACCGGGATGAGTAGATCGACCCTCCACCATCACTTCCGCAGCCTCACAGCCATGAGTCCCCTCCAGTTTCAAAAACAACTTCGGCTTCACGCAGCACGTCAGAAGATGCTGACGGGGGAACTCGATGCCGCGAGCGCGGCCTTTGAGGTTGGGTATGAGAGTCCGAGTCAGTTCAATCGGGAGTACAAACGATTCTTCGGCCAACCGCCGATGCGCGATATTCATGCACTTCGGGCATCCGGATAAGTAACGAAAAGTCTTAGTGCTGTATCTGGAGCGCCCGCTACGCGACCATGCGCATATGCGTGATCTCCGAGGGGCGCTTCTGATACAGCGACTTGAAGGAAGCCGCCCCTGATGGAAGGCTATGTACTTTGAATAGGTCTGATCGGGTGCAGGGGGATCAGGTACCGGCGGAGTTGGGTAGGATGTGGGGCTTTGACGTTGCGATGGACGCGGTGCAACCCCGCAACGAGGCGTCAGTCGAGGGCTGAAGGTGCAGCCAAACGAGCAATCCGCGCCAGATGCGACAAGGGATCGGCATACGCTCCGAAGGGCGGGCAGTGACCGAGGATTTAAATAGAGCTTCATGCTGCGTGCCAGTCTGGTTGCGGCGGTGACCGAAGCATGAGTTGCGCGGCAGAGAGCCGTTCGACGACGCGCATGGTTCCACCGCATACTGGACAGTTCCAGAGTGAATGAGTCTGATCTGTGGACAGTGATGGCGGCGTAGCTGTGTCTTGCTGTGATCTGCCGAGTAGCCGCTGGCACAGCGGCAACAGAATTGCGCGGTTCCGGTTGGCGAGGAATCCGAAGTTGCGGATGCGCACGAAACCGGGCGGCAGCAGATGGAGCAGGAAGCGTCGCAGGAACTCATCTACAGCCAGAGTCATGAGCCGCTTCTTGTTGCCATGCGCGGAATCGCGCCAGCGGAAGATGACTTTGCCATCGGCGAGAGCGACCAGCCTGGAGTTCGAGATGGCGACGCGATGGGTGTATGCGCCGAGATAACGCAGCACATGTTCCGGTCCGCCGAAGGGCTGCTTGGAATAGACGACCCAGTCGTTGCGGAACAGCACCCGCAACCAGGCAGCGAAGGCGCGGGGATGAGCTAGCGGCAAAAGCTCTCCGTGAAACTCAAGTTCACCTCGCTGGAAAGCGCTGCGAAGTCCGGCAACAAACTTGCCGCGGAAGAGGCGGCTGAGCACGCCAATGGGAAGGAAGAAAGAGCGCCTGGCAGCGACCCAGCCTGAGTGGTCCGGATCGAGGCCGCCGGCTGCAACGACGCAGTGGATGTGCGGATGAAACTGCAAGCGCTGATTCCAGCTATGGAGCACGCTGAAGAAACCGATCTCGGCACCGAGATGGCGTGGATCACGAGCGACTTCAAGCAGCGTCTCAGCGCTGGCATGGAACAGCAGGCTGTAGATCAGCCGCTTGTTCTGCAGGGCGAGCGGAGCCAGTTCGCGCGGCAGTGTGAAGACGGCGTGGACGTAGCGGGTGGGCAGCAGTTCCCGTTCGCGCGCCTGGAGCCAGCGCCGGCGCGCGTTGCCCTGGCATCTTGGGCAATGCCTGTTTCGGCATGAGTTGTAGGAGATGGTGGTCATATGTCCGCAGTCAGCGCAGCGATCGCGATGTCCACCGAGCGCGGCGGTGCGGCAGCGCTCGATAGCGAGCAACACCTTCCGGTGTTGCCAGTTGATCCACCTGCGACTGCGTTCTACAAATCCCTGTCCCGCACAGCGAACGATGTCAGCCATCTCCAGGAGAGGCCGTCTCATGAGCTGTGCTTGTGTCCTCCCTGTGCGAACGTGAGTGCATCGAGCGGGCTGGCCGTCGCGCTGAGATGCCGTTGGGACAGATGAAGGTAGACTGTGGTGACCTCGAGATCACGATGACCGAGCAGGATCTGAATCGTGCGCAGGTCGGCGCCGGCTTCGAGAAGGTGGGTCGCAAAACAGTGGCGCAAAGTGTGCGGATGAATGCGCCGGTGGTCGAGCCCAGCGCGTTCAGCAGCGATCTGGCACGCAGACCATAGGACCTTGGTGGTCACCGGGCGACTGGATGTGTGCCAGCTGTTGCCGGGAAACAACCACTCCTTGGGCTTGCGCCGAAGAGTTCGCCAGTAGGCGCGCAGCTCTTCGAGCAGCCTCGGGCTGAGCATGACATCGCGGTCCTTGCCGCCCTTGCCCTCGCGGATATGAACCACCATCCGCCTGCTATCAATGTCGCTGACCTTCAGGTGAGCCGCTTCTGCGCGGCGTGCGCCAGTGGCATACATCGTCATGAGCAGAATGCGATGAAAGGGGGAGTCCGCGGCCTCAATCAGTCGCGCGACTTCTTCCTGACTGAGCACCCCGGGAAGATGACGTAGCTTCTTGGGATAGGGCGTCTCGGCGATACTCCAGTTGCGCTTCAACACGTGAATGTAGAAGAAACGCAGCGACGCCAACCGCAGGATGACGGTGTTCGGACTGTACTTCAACTTGCTGAACAGCATCGCTTGATACTTACGAATATCTTCAGGACCAAGCCGATCGGGGGGACGGCGAAAGTACCGGCTGAAATGCGCAACACCGTGCAGATAGGTGCGAATGGTA
Source organism: uncultured Acidobacteriaceae bacterium (assembly GCA_963769345.1). Classification (GTDB taxonomy): domain Bacteria; phylum Acidobacteriota; class Terriglobia; order Terriglobales; family Acidobacteriaceae; genus Telmatobacter. Next base: position 792,661 of record CAVYLL010000008.1, on the reverse strand, counting down.
GTCGCAGCGAAGTTGCGACGTTGCAACTCCTCAAGCATGAGCTGACGTAGTTGGTTCACAGAGAATCCTCCTTCTCTGCGAACCAAACTACCCCGGCAGTCGCAAAAGCCGGCTCAGCCGCACGCGGAAGCGTCCGCCGCCGCAGCGGCTTCGTTCAAGTCGGCTTGTCGAACCTTTGAGGCCGTCGGTGCAGTTCCGGTCGAGTCACCGCCGATGCTTCCCTTAGAAAAAAGATGTGCAGAATGGATTTCCTTTCGTAGATTCGACATCCCTCCCGGACCTGATTCGGTCGAATCACAACACCCTGACATTGACTGAACCTTTACTTCATCGGAATCTCAATCACTAAGGCAGTCGAGCCCTTCCCAGATCGTCTGGCGCTATCCCACCCAAGGGTTCACCCCAAACCGGTGTCAATAGGCGCCCTCTGACTATCCGCCCATGTTCTTCATTCCGCTGAAAACATGAACTCACCGAACTTTGCAGGCTATTTCTCCCAATTCCCTACACTTGTTTTTAGAAACAACCACACCGCCAGACCGCCAGTGGAACGAGCCCTCGGGCGCCTCCTTCACTGACCTGCGTACCACATGGTGGAATGCTTTGCCCCGAAATTGGTGCAAATATCTTAAAACCGGCCCTTAACCTCTTATGAATGACGATTTTAGATCTTAAGTTATTTGTTTTCATATATTTACGAGACCCCCTTCCGAACCTAACTCCCCTGCTATCACGAACTTGGCTAAAAAAGAGAAAAAAATCGGGCAGGGGAAATGCCGCCGGTTCGTCCACGCCTGGTGGCGAGCTACTGGCCGCCGCCTCCAGAAGGTTTGTGCGTGCCTCCGGGCGCAACTATCATGGTCGTTTATGCGAACAGAGGATGGCCGCGTGGACGCCCAGGGGGCTTTATGACGATCTTTGCGCCGCCTGCGCAAGATACCAAGGCCCAGTTGCGCAAGACCATGGGCTTCTGGGATGTGCTGCTGTTCAACATCGCCACGGTTTTGGGCCCCCGTTGGATCGCCGCCGCCGGCCACAACGGAACATCCTCCATCAGCCTGTGGGTGATCGCGGCAGTCTTCTTTTTCGTTCCGGGCGCGCTGGTCATCAATGAGCTTTCTTCGCGGTTTCCAGAAGAGGGCGGCTTGTATGCCTGGTCGAAGGAAGCCTTCGGCGACTTCCACGGGTTTATCGCCGGCTGGACCTACTGGATCTACACCGTCTTCTACTTTCCGGGCCTTCTGCTCGCCAGCGCATCGATGGCCGCATACATCATTGGCGGCCGTGGAGCGCAGCTCGCCCAGGATCGGACGTTTCTGCTCAGCGTTTCGCTGGGATTGCTCCTGGTTGCGGTGGTCCTCAACATCATTGGCCTGAATATCGGCAAGTGGCTGCAGAATGCCGGCGGCGTCGGCACGTATTTGCCGCTCGTGATACTTGGCCTCGTAGCGATGGTCGTCGTGTTCAAGCACGGCTCTGCGACGCACTTTACCGTGCAGAACATGATGCCGGCGTGGAACTGGGACACGGTGAACTTCTGGTCGCAGATCGCGTTTGCTTTCACTGGGCTTGAGCTTGTCTCCGCGATGAGCGAAGAGGTGCGTGATCCGAGGCGTACGCTTCCGCGTGCGGTATTCGGCGCCGGAGCATTGATTGCACTGATGTACATCGCCGGCACATTTGCGATTCTTGCGCTGTTGCCGGCCGTCGAGTGTAGATCCGCAGAGCGGGGTATTCAGTGCGATCACAGTCGGATCTGTGGCCTTGAAAATCGGCTTGCTCGGTGTGCTGGCAGCCGTGCTCGTAACTGTGGGAAATGCGGGCGGCGTCGGCAGTACCGTTGCAGGCATTGCACGAGTGCCCTTTGTCGTGGGAATCGATCGTTATCTGCCTGCGGCCTTCGGCAAGATTCATCCAAAATGGAAGACGCCCTACATTTCGATTCTTGTCCAGGCGACGCTCTCGGGGGCGATCCTTCTCGGCAGCCAGATCAACGAGAAGACGATTGGCGCATATCAGTTTCTGGTGGACGCCGCGATCATCTTGTACTTCATCCCGTTTCTTTATATGTTTGCGGCTGTAATCAAGCTGTCACGTCGCAAAGACCGTAAGGAAAACCCACACGCGGTACTCGTGCCCGGAGGCATCGCAGGCACATGGATATGCGGGGGGCTTGGATTTGCAGTCGTCCTCATCGGCATCATTGTTTCGCTGGTGCCGCCGGGAGACTCGTCGAATAAGCTCGGCTTCGAATTGAAGCTGGTCGGCGGAACGGCCCTCTCCATCCTGATCGGTCTGTTCCTTTACTGGCGCGGCGCCCGTTCAAAAAAGATTGTCAAAATTTGATGCAGCTCAGTTTGTTATGAGACCGTATGGACGTCTGTACCATCCAAGGTGCTATAGTCTGCGAGTTTGTACGAGTGAAGAATGGCAGAAGGCTCGAAACTTCAAAACGTGATCGGTTCCAGCTTTGATCCTCAATCCCCCCGTGCGAAGGCAAACCGCTCCGCGCTGCTCGAAGTCCTTGCAACCATTCGATCCCAGGAAGAGACCATACGTCTGGGTGGGGGCGCAAAGGCGGCAGCCGCTCAGCACGCGAAGAAACGCCTGACCGTGCGTGAACGTCTGAAGCTGTTGCTGGATGAAGGCAGCGAATTCCTCGAACTGGGCCTATGGGCCGCGTACGAGATGTACACGGAATACGGCGGCGCACCAGGAGCTGGCGTCGTCACCGGTCTGGGCCGCGTATGTGGCCGTCTCTGTATGATCATCGCCAACGATGCGACGGTGAAAGCGGGCGCATTCTTCCCAATGACAGCGAAGAAGGTGCTCCGGGCCCAGAACATTGCGCTCGACAACCGCATTCCTACGCTCTACCTCGTGGATTCGGCAGGCGTTTTTCTGCCCTTGCAGGAAGATGTCTTTCCGGATACGGACGACTTCGGTCGAGTCTTTCGCAATAACGCGGTAATGAGTTCGCTCGGCATTCCACAGATCACGGCGATCATGGGCATGTGCGTGGCGGGCGGAGCTTATCTGCCCGTGATGACCGATACGGTGTTGATGACCGAGGGTTCGGGCCTGTTTCTCGCTGGCCCGTCATTGGTGCAGGCAGCGATTGGGCAAAAGACAGATCCCGAGGAGTTGGGCGGCGCTGCAATGCATGCCGAGATTTCGGGCACGGTCGATTTCAAGGAGCCGGACGATCACCACTGCATTGCACGGTTGCGTTCGCTCGTGGATAAGCTCGGCAATCGGAAGGCGGCAAGTGCCGCGGAAGAGCGATTTAGCCGTATCACTTACGATGCGAAACATGACGCTCCGAAGTGTGCGATCGAAGACGTATTTGGCTTGCTCAGTCCTACGCTCGGAGCGAGCAACATTTACGACATGCACGAAGTGATCGCGCGCATCGTCGACCGCAGCGAGTTTGACGAGTACAAGGAGGAATTCGGTCGAACGGTTCTTTGCGGATATGCGCGCATCGGCGGACACGCCGTGGGCATCGTCGCTAACCAGAAGACCAACCAAACTCAGATCGTCGCGATGGGCCCGTCGGCAGGTGCGAAGCGAATCGAAGTGGGCGGCGTCATATACACAGAAGGCGCGCAGAAGGCCGCCCGCTTCATTATGGACTGCAATCAAAACCTGGTGCCGCTGATCTTTCTGCACGACGTTAACGGATTTATGGTCGGCAAAGATGCGGAATGGTCCGGCATCATCCGCGCCGGCGCGAAGATGGTTTCCGCCGTCAGCACCAGCGTTGTTCCGAAGATTGCAGTGATCATTGGCGGAAGCTTTGGAGCCGGCCACTATGCGATGTGCGGCAAGGCTTACGATCCGCGCTTCCTGTTCGCATGGCCCACGGCCCGGTATGCGGTGATGAGCGGCGCATCGGCGGCTGGAACCCTGGCAGAGGTTCGCGCCAAGCAGGTGGAGCGTGGAGGTAAGGTGCTTTCGGAAGCAGAAAGAGCGGCACTCTACGACGAAATCAAGTCCACCTACGACGCACAGGCCGACCCGCGCTATGGCGCGGCCCGTCTCTGGATCGATGCCATTATTGATCCTGCCAAAACAAGAGATGTCCTGATTACCGCGCTTGAGGCGTGCGCAATGAACCCTGACGTGCCAAAGTTCAATCCAGGAGTGCTCCAAACCTGACGGATCGAACGGGCCCGTCTTTCCGATAGCCACGAAGCGGCATCTTACCCAGTCAGCAGCATAGGCTGGCGTCCACCCCCAGACGCAAAGGAGCCAAACACGATGAGCGTTGCGCTCGAAACCAACGAAGGCCTGTACCCGTTCGTTTTGACTGAGGAACAGGAATCACTTCGCCGCGAGATCCGCGAATTTGCAGCTCGAGAGATCGCGCCCAATGTAATGAAGTGGGACGAGGCGAGTGAGTTTCCGCTCGATGTAGTGAAGAAGCTTGGCAAGATGGGATTGCTGGGCGTCATCTTCCCCCCTGAGTATGGCGGCTCTGGACTTGGATACGTCGATTACGTTCTTGCAATCGAGGAATTGGCCGCCGTGGACGGCTCGATCGGCATCATTGTCGCGGCGCATAATTCGCTGGGCACGAATCATATTTTTTTGGCTGGAAATGAAGCGCAGAAGAAGAAGTATGTTCCGCGGCTCGCCGGCGGCGAATGGTTGGCCGCATGGGGATTGACGGAGCCGGGCGCTGGTTCTGACGCAAGCAATTCGCGGACAACGGCTGTGAAAAAGGGCGACCACTATGTGCTGAATGGCAACAAGACTTTCATCACCAACGGCCACTATGCCGATCTTGCAGTAGTGATCGCCTCGACTGACAAGAGCAAGGGGACGCACGGCCTCTCGGCATTTGTCGTTGAGAAAGGGACGAAAGGATTTCGCCCCGGCAAGAAAGAGAACAAGCTCGGCCTGCGCGCCAGCGATACGAGCGAGCTGATTTTTGAAGACTGCGAGGTTCCCGAGGAGAATCTGCTTGGCGCAGAAGGCGAAGGCTTCATCGATGCGATGCGCGTGCTGGATGGCGGCCGCATCTCGATCGCCGCGCTGGCGTTGGGAATTGGGCGTGGCGCACTGGACGCAGCCCTGAAATATGTAAAGGAACGGAAGCAATTTGGCAAGGCGATCGCTGAGTTTCAAGGCATCCAATGGAAGCTGGCGGATATGGCGACGGAACTCGATGCGGCACGCCTTCTTACGCAGCGGGCCGCCGTGCTGAAAGACGCCGGTCGCAAAGTGACGCGTGAATCGTCGATGGCCAAGCTGTTTTCAAGCGAGGTTGCCGTTCGGATTTGTGATGACGCCGTGCAGTTGTTTGGCGGCTACGGATTCATCAAGGATTACCCTGCCGAGAAGTATTATCGTGACGTTAAGCTGTGCACTATTGGCGAAGGCACCAGCGAGATTCAGCGTATGGTGATCGCGAGAGAGATTCTCAAGGTCTATCCATCGCGCGGATAAGCGGCTATTCCTTGAAATGATGGCGTGGGCGTTGATGCAGGTTGCGATTTCAATGGATGAAACTGTCAAACTCGTCGAATGCCCGCGGGACGCCTGGCAGGGTCTGCCCAAGCAAATTCCGCCGGAGATCAAAGCCGATTATCTTCGCAAACTGATCGATGCTGGATTCAGGCACATCGACGCGGTGAGTTTCGTTTCTCCCGCGGCCGTCCCCCAGATGGCGGACTCGGAGCAGGTTCTCTCTCAGTTGTCGCCACCAGCGGATGTTGAACTCATCGGCATCGTGGTAAATGAGAAGGGCGCATTGCGTGCTGTTCAGACCGATGCGGTGAAGACGCTCGGATTCCCGTACTCCATTTCAGCGGAGTTTTTGCGTCGAAATCAGAATCAGACCCTGGAAGAGTCGTTGGAGATGCTGCAAAAGATTCAGACGATCGCGACGGGCGAGGACCGGAATGTTGTTGCCTACATTTCAATGGCCTTTGGGAACCCATACGGAGAGACGTGGGGTATTGATGAAATCCTGCAGGCCTGCGACCTGATTGCCGATTGCGGCGTGACGGAGATCTCGCTTGCGGATACGGTTGGACTCGCTGCGCCGGAACAGATTGCGGAAGTGTTGTCGGGAGTGATCGAGCAGTTCGAGGGGCTGGAGATCGGAGCGCATTTGCACGCGCGACCTGCGGAAGCAGCGGAACGAATTCGGGCCGCATTTCAAGCTGGGTGCAGAAGGTTCGATACCGCGATCGGCGGCCTGGGTGGTTGTCCGTTTGCGCAGGACGTTCTGGTTGGAAATATTCCGACCGAAGTTGTGCTGGCGGAGTTGCGCAGGTGCGGAGCAAGCCTGCCGGTGATTGGATCGTTGGACACCTTGATAGCAGCGAATCATGAGATCTCAGACCGTTTTGGTTCGGGTGTGCAATGAAGGACGGGCTGTTCCCCGGAGAGGAGCGAGTTTGAGCCACAAGACGATCATCGTAACGGATGACCATCGCATTCGAACGATCACGCTGAATCGCCCGGACCGCAAAAACGCGATGACGCGGGAGATGCAGGTTGAGTTGATCAGTGTGATCGAAGAGACTGCTGCGACCGAATGCTGCGCCGTGATCCTGACCGGAGCGGGAGACGCGTTCTGTTCGGGCCTTGACCTGTCGGAGTTGCAGACGATGCGGGACAAGACTCCAGCCGAGCATCGCACCGATGCAGAACGGGTTGCGCGGCTACTTGTGACGCTTTATGAGCTTCCCGTTCCCACAATCGCCGCGGTGAACGGCCCGGCCATTGCCGGAGGAACCGGACTGGCAACGCTCTGCGATTTCACGCTGGCAACTCCGGCAGCAAAATTCGGCTTTACCGAGGTTCGCATCGGATTTGTTCCAGCACTCGTCTCTGCGTTTCTAGCGCTCCAGGTCGGAGACAAGCGCTGCCGCGACCTGCTGCTTACCGGTCGGCTATTTGGAGCTGCGGAAGCACAGCAATTGGGACTCGTCAATGAGATTGTCGAGCCAGAAGAATTGGTGGCGCGCGCCCATGCCTTGGCGAAGTCTCTGCTCGCCAATAGTCCAGAGTCAATAAGCGCAACCAAGCGGTTGCTTGCTGCGCAGCATCGTAGCTGGCTCGATTCGGCGATTGTTGCGGCCCTGGAGGCGAACGCGGAATCCCGCGAAACCGCGGATTTTAGCGAGGGCGTCTCGGCTTTTCTGGAAAAGAGAAAGCCGGTCTGGAAGAGGTAGTTCAGCGAAAATGCAATACTGCGCCGCTGCGCTCCTTGAGGAAGTCTGGCGTAACGCCCTCGGCGAGTTCGAACACTTCGAAGCCCGAGGCGGCAACATCGAGAACACAGAGATCTGTAATGACGCGATGGACGACTGCGCTGCCTGTGAGCGGCAGCGTACATTCGCGCAACAGCTTGTGGCCTCCGTCGGGTGTGGTGTGCTCCATGAGCACGATGACGCGGCGAACGCCGGAGACGAGGTCCATCGCGCCGCCCATTCCTTTTACGCGCTTGCCGGGAATCATCCAGTTGGCAAGATCACCGCGCTCTGAAACCTGCATGGCGCCGAGAATTGCAAGGTCGATGTGGCCGCCGCGAATCATGGCGAAGGAGTCGGCGCTCGAGAACGTCGCTGCTCCGGGAACGAAGGTCACGGTTTCTTTTCCGGCATTGATCAAGTCGGCATCGATCTCTGACTCGCGCGGGTAAGGGCCCATGCCAAGCAGGCCATTCTCGGACTGCAGAGTGACAGTGATGCCTTCGGGGATGAAGTTTGCCACCAGCGTGGGAATGCCGATTCCGAGGTTGACGTAGTAGCCATCCTGCAATTCCCTTGCCGCGCGCGCGGCCATCTGGTTGCGGGTCCATGCCATCGGCTCAGCCTTCTCTCGTGGTCTTTTTCTCGATCCGCTTGATGGGATGAGGGATGTGTACAAGGCGATGGACGAAGATTCCCGGGGTGTGGATCTCATCGGGATCCAGTTCGCCGGGCTGGACGATTTGTTCAACTTCCGCGACGGTGACTTTGCCGCAGGTGGCGGCGTTGGGATTGAAGTTGCGGGCCGTCCTGCGATAGATAAGGTTGCCGTTGAGATCGGCTTTCCAGGCTTTTACGAGTGCGAGATCGGCTACGATGCCGCGTTCAAGGATGTAGGTCTTGCCATCGAAGTCCTTGTGTTCTTTGCCTTCCGCGATGATGGTGCCGATTCCGGTGCGCGTGTAGAAGCCGGGAATACCTGCGCCGCCGGCGCGCAGACGTTCCGCGAGGGTTCCCTGGGGGCAGAATTCGACTTCGATTTCGCCGGCGAGGAATTGGCGTTCGAATTCCGCGTTCTCGCCGACATAGCTGGAGATCATTTTCTTGATCTGACGCGTTGCGAGAAGAAGGCCGAGTCCGGCGCCGTCGACGCCGGCATTGTTGCTGGCGATGGTCAGATTGCGAACACCGGTGTCGCGCAAGGCGAGGATCAGTTCCTCGGGAATGCCGCAGAGGCCGAAACCACCGACAGCGAGCAGCATACCGTCATGCACGATTCCTTCGAGTGCGGCTTTCGGGTTGGGAAAGAGCTTATTCATTGAAATTTAGGTGAATCCAAGGCTAATCGACCGCTCGCTCACGTCGCTTGTTTTACACGAGTCGCCGCGTTGCCGCCAAGCGAGCGGGATCAGATGTTCACTCTGAATGAATGGTCACAGCCTTGCAATGCGATTGCCTGGCTTGATCGGTTCCTGACGGGTGCAACGCTAATCTCTTCGACGGCATCCAATTGAAAAGACTATAACTTAGTTTGGCGGCTCCGGTTTATAGAAGGTTCGACCAATGTGTAGATTATTCAGCTCTCACGTGCTCCTTCGCGCGACTGTTTGGCAATCAATGTTTCGGACATTCGCGATTCTGCTCGTCTTGTTGATCGGTTGTGGCTCCTCGCACGCGTATTCGGTGCTGACACATGAGGAGATCATCGATCTGCTGTGGAACGATCATTTGCGGCCCATGATTCTGGCACGCTATCCGGGGCTGACCGACGACCAGGTGCGCGAGGCGCATGCTTATGCCTATGGCGGGGCCGTGATTCAGGACATGGGTTACTACCCATTCGGCGATCAGGAGTTCAGCGACCTGGTGCACTACGTGCGCAGCGGCGACTTTGTGCTCGAGCTCATCAAGGAGAGCCAGAACGCCGACGAATATGCATTTGCGCTGGGCGCCTTGTCTCATTACGCATCGGATATCACCGGTCACCCTGCGGTGAATCAGTCGGTTGCCATCGCGTATCCCAAGCTTCGCGCCAAATTCGGCCCAATCGTTCTCTACGCGCAGGACAAGACTGCACATATCCGCACGGAGTTCGGATTCGATATGGCGCAGGTGGCGAAGCAGCGTTACGCGCCGCAGCAATATCACGATTTCATTGGCTTTCAGGTTTCCAAGGAGCTGCTTGAGCGGGTTTTTCCCGTTGTTTACGGGATCCAGTTGAAGGACGTGCTCCCGCGCGAAGATCTTGCCATCGGTTCGTTCCGCTACTCCGTCAGCTCGCTGATTCCGCACATGACGCAAGTGGCGTTGCGTACACACAAGAAGGAGATCATGAAGGAGGTTCCAAACTTCGAGAAGCAGAAATTTCTCTACCGACTGTCGCGTGCTGACTATGAGAAGCAGTGGGGCAAGGAATACCAGCGCGCTGGATTCGGTGTGCGCTTCCTTTCTGTGATCTTGAAGGTGCTTCCCAAAGTTGGACCGCTCAAGGCGCTGGATTTCAACATACCCACGCCAAAGACCGAGGACCTCTATTTCACAAGCATCAACCAAACCGTGGACAACTACGGTTTGCTGCTTAATGAGACGCGAACGAGGAAAGTGAAGCTCGCTAATGACGATCTTGATAGTGGCAAGCCGACGATTTCGGGCGAGTACACACTGGCTGATGACACGTATGCAAAGCTGCTGTCACAGCTGGCCGACAAGAAGTTTGACGTGACTACGGTCGCGCTGCAGAAGAACGTCCTCGCCTTCTACTCGAATACATCGGCACCGATCGACACGAAGAAAGATCCGGGCAAGTGGCAGAAGGTGCAGAGCAACCTTGAGGCGCTGAAGACCTTCACTCCCAATCCAGCACCGCCTGCCGCGCCGCAAGCCCAATCGGCTACACAGTCTCCCACAGGTGGACTGCGGTAGGAATTCTTCTGCGAAAATAGAAGAGCAATGCTCTCTCTTCAGAATGCCGGAAAGCGCTTTGGCCCTCGCGTGTTGTTTCTTGAGGCCAACTGGCTGATTCGGAGCAAGGAAAAGACTGCCCTGGTCGGCGCCAACGGCACGGGCAAATCCACGTTGATGAAGGTGCTCGCGGGTCTCGAGTCGCTCGACTACGGGACGATGCAACTGACGCGGGGAATGAGCATTGGATACCTGCCGCAGGAAGGGTTGCGGCTGAGCGGACGCACGGTGTTTGACGAGTGCCTGAGCGTCTTCGATGAACTGCGCGCAATGGAGGGCGAGATCGAGCGGACGGCGACGCAGCTCTCGGAACTCGATCACGCGAGCGCCGAATACGAGGCAGCGGCGGAGCGCTACTCGATGCTGCAGGAGCGGTTTCATGCGCTGGACGGCTATGCACTCGATGCGCAGGTTGGAACGGTTCTTACCGGGCTTGGATTTGGAAAGGAAGACTGGTCGCGCCAGGTGGACGAATTCTCTGGAGGGTGGCAGATGCGCATTGCGCTGGCCAAGCTGCTGCTGGCCAAGCCGAATCTGCTGTTGCTCGATGAGCCGACGAATCACCTGGATCTGGAGACGCGCAACTGGCTGGAGAACTATCTGCATGACTATCCTTTCGGGTACATCCTGATCTCGCACGATCGGTACTTTCTCGACGTGACCATCGACAGGACCGTGGAGATATGGAACAAGCGGCTGACGATTTTCCAAGGGAACTACACCAAGTACCTTTCGCAGAAGGATGAACGGCGCGCCCAGTTGCAGGCTGCGTACAAGAATCAGCGCGATCAGATTGAGCATCTCGAAGCATTCATCAACCGGTTCCGCGCACAGGCCACGAAGGCGAAGCAGGTGCAGTCGCGGGTCAAGGAACTGGAAAAGATCGAGCGCATCGAGATACCGGAAGAAGAGCCGGTGATTCATTTCAAGTTTCCGCAGCCCCCACCGTCGGGGCGCACGGTGGTAGAAGCCGAAGGGCTTGGAAAGAGCTACGGGGCGAAGCACGTATTCAGCGATGCGCGGTTCACGATTGAGCGCGGTGACCGGGTTGCACTGGTGGGCGTGAACGGCGCAGGAAAATCCACGTTGATCAAGCTGCTGACGGGCGCAGAGGCGCCGACGGAAGGCACGGTAAAGCTGGGACACAACGTGGTGAGCGAGTACTTCGCGCAGGACCAGTACAAGGTGCTGGATGGCGATGCGCGCATGCTGGACGACATTAGCCGCGCGGCGCGGAAGGTGCCGGAGTCGGAGTTGCGGTCGCTGCTGGGGTGCTTCCTCTTTTCCGGCGATGACGTGTTCAAGACGCTGGGCGTACTTTCAGGCGGTGAGCGGAACCGGTTTGCGTTAGCGCGGATCCTGGTGTCGCCTTCGAATTTCCTGCTGCTCGACGAGCCGACAAATCACCTGGATATGCGGGCGAAAGACGTGCTTTTGGACGCGATTGCGGCGTTTTCAGGCACGGTGGTTTTTGTTTCGCACGATCGGTACTTCATTGATCGGCTGGCGACGCGGGTGATCGAAGTGGAGAACGGGGTAATCACTACCTACCCGGGGAACTACGAGGACTACCTGCGAAAAAAGGAAGAGCTTGCCGTTCAGGCTGCTTCTTCCGAGGGTAGTGGCGGGAGAGATATCCCATCCCAGGTCTCAAACGCGAGACCCACTTCGGCGGACTCAGGGCAGGCTTTCGACAAGTCACTCGGTTCACCAGTAGTTCCAACCCATGTCTCAGGATCGAGACATGGGGCACCCGGTTCTGTGGCGACCGGTACGACGATCGTGATTGAGGGCGGGCCGGAGGGCGGCCGGTCGCGGCGGCTGAATCCGATCAAGCAGAAGCAGATGGAAGAGCGATGCGTGTTTCTGGAAGAGGAGGTTCCGAGGGTTGAAGCCTCGATTGCGCATACAGAGGAACAACTGGGAGTATATGTTTCGGCGGCGGAGACCCAACGACTAACGGAACTGGCGGGAGCCCTGCGGGAGCAACTTGGTGTCCTGACCGCTGAGTGGGAAGAGCTAATGTTGCAGCTTGATGGAGCGTAACCGCGAGTTGGAGTGCGGGCCTATTCGAGCCGGGCGTCAAAAAAAATGCGGATTCTGGCGATAAAATCCTCTTATAAAAAGGGTTAGAGGAAGGCAACTTATGCAAAATACTCACATGATTAGACTTAGCCACAAAATCCTCTCAGCAAAGGACTTAGATCCCACCAGGTTCGCTTCATTGTGTATATTGCCGTCGGTCAGTCCAATTTCATTGTGCGCCGGGAGAGGGAAATAGTCTGCAAACTTACCGAATGTTATTTACTTCTTCTTTTCATAGACTTGTGTGGCACTTGAACCACGGGTGGGGTTGACACCGAAAGTTCTTCTTGGTCGATCGAAGCGCTCTGCGGAACAGGGCAATGCCATGGCGAGCCTCGGATTTCAGTTGCATGGGAGTTGCTGATGAATACTCATACGCGTCGGGATTTCTTGAAGATGAGCGCCGTGGGCACGGCTTTGGGATTTGTGGCACCGACTGCTTTCACGCGTTCGTTGCTGGCGGATGCGGGAGGGCAGGGGTCGGAGCGGATTGTTCCCTTTCCGCTGACCGCGGTTCAGCTGGGAAGGGGGATCTTTGCGGAGCAAGCTGAGACCAATGCGCGGTATCTCGATTCCCTTACGACCGATCGGCTGCTGCACTCGTTCCGGCTGACGGCGGGGATCACATCGACCGCGAAACCCTATGGAGGCTGGGAGAGTCCGACGGTTGAACTGCGCGGGCATTTCAACGGGGGACATTATCTGTCGGCGGTGGCGCTGGCTTCGGCGACGGCAGGGAATTCTGTTTTGAAATCGCGCGGCGATGAAGTTGTGGGTGGACTGGCGCAATGCCAGACGAAAAATGGGAATGGCTATGTGAGCGCGTTCCCGACGACGCTATTCGACCACCTGTCGGCTGGGAAGGACGTTTGGGCACCGTTTTACACTTACCACAAAATCATGGCTGGGCTGCTAGACATGTACGTGCTGACCGGAAATACCGACGCGCTGAAAGTGGCCGAGGGGATGGCGCGGTGGGTGGACCACTACTTCGAAGGCATCAGCGATGAGCAGCGGCAGCGGATGCTGCGCACGGAATATGGCGGGATGAACGAGGCGCTGGTGAACCTGGCGGCCTTGACGAAGAAGCAACAGTACCTTGATACGGCAAGGTTGTTTGAGCAGCCGAGCATTCTCGATCCGCTGGCGGCGCGGAGGGATGAGCTGCAGGGACTGCATGCGAATACGAATGTGCCGAAGATGATTGGCGCGGCGCGGATGTACGAAGTGACAGGCGATGCTCGGTACCGGCGGATTGCGGAGTATTTCCTGGAAGAGGTGCTGACGGCACGGAGCTACGCGATTGGAAATACGAGTCTGGATGAGCACTGGACCACGCCTGCGGATCAGTTGAAAGGAACACTGGGATGGACGAACGCGGAGTGCTGCGTGGCGTACAACCTGATGAAGCTGGAGCGGCTGGTGTTTGGCTGGACAGGCGATGCTCGGTGGATGGATGCGTATGAGCGCTCGATGTTCAATTGCAGGCTGGGAACGCAGAATGCGCAGGGGCTGAAGCAGTATTTCTTCCCGCTGGCGGCGGGATACTGGCGCGCGTATCACTCGGCGGAGGATTCGTTCTGGTGCTGCACGGGGACGGGCGTTGAGGAGTTTGCGAAGTTTACGGATACGATTTATTTCCATCGTGGCAGCGATGTGTATGTGAACCAGTTCATTGCTTCGACATTGGACTGGAAAGAAGAAGGCTTCAAGATCGAGCAGACGACGACGTTTCCGCGAGAGCAGGGGACGACGCTGAAGATTGCGAGCGCGCAGGCGAAGATGAGAACGGTGCATGTGCGGATTCCGGGGTGGACGACAGGTGCGGCTGAGGTGAAGGTGAATGGGAAGCCGCTGGAGGCGGTGGCGGATCCGGGATCGTACCTGGCGATTCGGAGAGTGTGGAAGGATGGCGACACGATCAGCCTGAGCTTGCCGATGGAGTTGCGGACGGAGGCGCTGGCTGGGGATGACACCGTAGCGGCGGCGTTGTATGGGCCGCTGGTGCTGGCGGCGGATCTGGGACCGGGACCGGCGGACGGACCCAGCAAGATTATTCCCGACGGATCGACGGTGCCGAAGGGGCTGGCGAAGCCGGATACGTTGTTGAAGGCTGCGGGTGCGGATTGGATAACGGTAGAGTCGGCGGGGGAGTTGCGGTTTAAGGCGGCCTGCGAGGGTGCACAGTACGATTTGCTGCCGATGTACGAGGTGAAGGATCAGAAGTATGCGGTGTATTGGCAGATGGGGGATGGGAAGACGCGAGAGTAGAAGGCTCATCGTTGCGAGCGCAGCGAATTCATCCGTCGGTCTTCATTGAGGTTCGCGCTTTCCCACCCTTGGTTCGCAAGGATGGGGCACCCGGCATCCAGTCGAACGTCGGCTTCCTTGAAGCGACCGCAGATCCTTCGACTGCGCTGCGCTTCGCTCAAGAGATGACAATTGGCTATTGTTCTGCTGAGACGGCCGTCACTGTCGGTCGTGCATAATCAAGACACGATGGCGCTTTTGTGGAATCCAGAGAGCTGGTCGCAGAGACTGGCGGAGCTTGAGGCACGTTCGGGGGAGTTGAAAGAGGCTCCACTGCGGCGCGATGTGCGGTCGCTGGGGACTCTGCTCGGCGAGATTCTGCGCGAGCAGGCGGGTGAAGGTCTCTTCACCCATGTTGAGGCGCTGCGGCAGGGAACGATCAAGCGGCGGGATGCGGAGGTGCGCGGCGACGAGAGAGAGGCGGAACGGCAGGGAGCGAAGGCGCTGGAACTGGTGCATTCGTTGCCGGCAGAGCGGGCCATCCTGCTGACGCGAGCATTTGCATTTTACTTCGAGCTGATCAACCTGGCGGAGACGAATCATCGCAAGAGGCGGCGCATTGCGCTGCAACTGAGTGGAGAGAAGGGACGGCAACGCGGGTCTCTGGCAGGGACGTTGTGCGAAATGCGGCGCGTGGGAATTGGCGCCGATGAGGCGATGGACTGGCTGCGGCGGATTCTGATTGTGCCCGTGTTTACGGCGCATCCCACTGAAGTTGCGCGGCGGTCGGTGATGTTCAAGCGCAGACGGATCGGGGAGTTTCTGGCGACACTCGATCGCATTCCAGTGCCGGAGCAGGATTTAGCGCGCCTCGAAGAAGCGATACGGGCGGAGATCACGAGCCTGTGGCAGACGGATGAAGTGCGGTCGCGAAGGCCGACGGTTTACGACGAAGTGAAGATGGGGTTGGACTACTACGATGTTTCCATCTTTGAGACTTTGTGGGGGTTGTACCGGGAGATTTCCGAGGCGCTGCGCGCGGCATACGATCTGGAGATTGAGCCGCACGAGTTGCCGCAGGTGCTGCGTTTCGGGTCGTGGATCGGCGGAGATCGCGATGGGAATCCGTTTGTGACGCCGGATGTGACGCGCGATGCGATTCAACTTGCGCGCGGGCATCTGCTGCTCTACTACCAGGCGCGGCTCGACGACATTATTGACTTGTTGACGACGAGCGCGCAGCAGCGGCCGGTGAGTGCGGCGCTGCGCGCGAGACTGGACGCGTATGTGGCGCTGGTGCATACGCCGGAGGCGCAGGTGTTTGGCGCGCAGTATGAATTCGAATACTACCGGCGGTTCATTATCTGCGTGAAGGCTCGGATTCAGCGGACACTGCAACAGGGGGGGAGCAGACGGGCAAGCATGGCGCGGCGTTGCCGGTGACCCCGTACACATTGGCTCAGGGGCAGGACAAGCTTGCACAGGTGTTGCCAGAGTATTGCAACGTTGAGGAATTTCTGGACGACCTGGAGACACTGCGTGCTTCGCTGGCAGCGAATGCGGGGTTGCGGATTGCGCGGACGCTGATCGATCCGCTGATTTTGCAGGTGCGGACGTTTGGATTGCATCTGCATACGCTGGATATTCGGCAACATGCGCGGGTGCATGCGGCGGCGCTGCAGGAAGCGATAAGCGACACGATTGCTCCGCAGTTGCCGGCGGGCATGTCAGAGGAAACGCGCTCGGTGCTGGAGACGTTTCGCGTGGTGGCGGAGATGAAGCAGGGCTGCTCGCCCGAGGGGATCCGGCACTACGTGATCAGCGGGGCTTCGAGCGTGGAGGATGTGCTGGCGGTGGTGCGGCTGGCGCGGCTGGGCGGCGTAACCGTGGAGGGCAGTGGCCGCGATCCCGGGTTGATGCCTGTACCGCTGTTTGAGTCGATTGAGGATCTGAAGCAGGCGCCGGCGATTTGCCGCGAGTTGTGGAGCCGCGCGGATTATCGCAGGCTGATGGCTTCGTGGGATAACTGGCAGGAAGTGATGCTGGGGTATTCCGACTCGAATAAAGACGGCGGAATGCTGACGAGCACGTGGGAGATTTTCCGAGCGCATCGCGATCTGCACGTTGTGGCGCGCGAGTGCGGCGTGAAGCTTAGGCTATTCCATGGGCGCGGCGGGACAGTGGGACGTGGCGGCGGGCCGACGCATCGCGCGATTTTTGCGCAGCCAATGGATTCATTCGAGGGGCAGTTGCGGATTACGGAACAAGGCGAGGTGCTGAACTTCAAGTACGCGGACGAGGTGCTGGCGGAGCGGAATCTGGAATTGATGATTGCGGCTTCTCTTGACGCTCTTGCGCGGCCGAATGCGCGCGATCCTGAAGGGCATTTCACGGGCCTACTGAAGCCGGAGTGGGAAGCGGCTCTCGATGAGTTGTCGGCGATTTCGTTCGGGTTTTACCGGAAGCACATTCTGGATGATGCGGATGTGGTGACGTACTTCGAAGAGTCGACGCCGGTGAGCGAACTGGAGCACGCGAAGATCGGGTCGCGTCCAGCGCGACGAAACAAGAGCCCGAAGCTCTCGGATCTGCGGGCAATTCCGTGGGTGTTCGGGTGGACACAGTCGCGGCTGCTGGTGCCGGCGTGGTTTGGCGTGGGATTTGCGATCGAGGAGTTCACGCAAGAAGCCGGGATCGCTTGATTTGCTGCAGGAGATGGCGCGGGAATTTCCACTGTTTATCGATCTGCTGCGCAATGTGGAGATGGCGCTGGGCAAGGTGGACCTGGCGACGGCGCGGCTGTATGCGGAGCTGGTGACGGATGCGAAACTGCGCGAGCGGATCTTCGACATGTTCGAGGGGGAGTTTCATCGGACGGTGCGCGCGGTGCTGGAGATTACGCAGCAGAAGGAATTGCTGGAGACGAATCGCGTGCTGGCGCATTCGATCAGGCTGCGGAATCCGTATGTGGACCCGATGCATTTGATCCAGGTGGATATGCTGCGGCGGAAGCGGGCGGGCGAAGATACGCCGGAAGTGAATCGGGCGATTGCGGCAACGATCAGCGGGATTTCGGCGGGACTGCGCAACACCGGGTGAGTTCCAAGTTAGCAGTTGTTCAAGGCGCATCAATGGCGGGATCGCGCTCGACAGCGCACTTTCGGAACGGGGGCTGTACTGAAATCAGGCTCGGTAAGTTTAGTGAGGCAGGTAGAATTCCGTTGAATCGCATTCGCATGGGTGACACTGAAATTCAGAACCAAGGTTGGCGCCATGTCAATGAGGAAAGTTTTTGCGGGTGCCTTTGCCGGAGTGCTGTGCATCGTCCAGTTCCCCGGAGGAAGGGCGCAGTCGCTCACCGTTGAGAAGATGGGGCCGGATCTCTATGTGCAGGTCCACATGGAGACGACCGGAGAGGCGACTGTTAACGCCTGGTCCCGCGGCGACGGAGGGAATCTGGCTCCGCTCTTGCCGCAGGTTCTCCACTGCGATGAAGGCCTGACTGCACAAGCGACTGGAGGGAGCGCGATTCGCTGCTCTCGGGCGCTGAGGAGGGACGGCCTGGCGCTCGAAGCCGTACTGGATCTTCGACCTGTCGCGCGAGAGGTCAGCGGATCGACGTCAATTGATCTCTTCGTGAGTTATCCGCGTCTGGGATTTGAATCGTCGTCCGTGGCCATGCCAGAGGAGGGAGATGGGCCGCGGTCGTCCCGCACAGCCCGATTCACAGCGGCCATGGCACCGGGGCCGATCAAGATTCGGTTTGGCTACCGGCGCGACCAACTCGCCGGCGTTTATCTTCCGCTGCTGATGCTGGCGCTGGCACTCACGCTGATCGCCACCATCATGTCGCGAGCGGGATATGCACCGTTGGCCTTTTCCGCGATTCTGGTGGGCACAATCGTATGGATGGGCGCGGCCGCGCAACTCGAGGCCGATTCTCTTCTTCGCATTGTGCTGTTCGGAATGCCGCTGGCCGACTTCGCGGTTCTGTTCGTGAACCTCTGGCCCCCTTTGTTCTGCGTTGCCATCGGGGTTGCCTTGGGAAGCCAGATGCGCGGCGGCAGGGTGCGCAGGGCCAAATTCGGGCAGGTCTTCTCGGCCTATGCGATCATTCCGCTCATCCTGACCTCAGTGGTAGGCGCATTGCCGCATATAAACCAAAGCGATTGGTTGGTCGCAGTGGGTTGGCTGGCGATTGCGCCGATCTTTCTTCTTCTGCGCCTGGCGTGGAGTCGAGTCCGAGCGCGCTCCAGCACCCGGCAGCTGACCGCCGGCGAGTTGAAGGAGCGTGTCTCGGCATTGGCGGCCAGGGCAGGATGCCCTCAGGTCAAGGTCTACATCTCGTTCTCGGCGCATTCTCAGGTAGCCAACGCATTCGCTTTGCCGGGCAGAACGATTTTCCTCACTGCTCCGCTAGTCCGGTTGCTCAGCAAGCGCGAAGTGGATGCGGTGGCGGCCCACGAGCTGTCGCATGCGTGTCATTCGAACCGCAATGTGGGGACGGCGTTGTGCATCGCGATGGTCCTATGCGAAACGCCGGCGCGGGAGATTGCGTACCTGCTGCCCGGCGGACTGGCTGCGGCCATGATCTTTCCAATTGCGATCTACTTTGCTACGTTGCGCGGATCGCGGAAGCGCGAATTCGCAGCGGATGCCAGCGCGGCGGCGCTCACCGCCGATGCGCGAGCCATGATCAGCTCGCTGGCCAGAATCGGTCGCAACAACGACGCTCCGCTTGATATGAATGCCATCGTGGAGTGGTTCTCCTCCCATCCTTCGACCCCCAGGCGCATTGAAGCTTTGGCCGTGGCTGCGAGACTGTCTGATTCCGAGGTAAAAACACTGTGCTCCACCGACGATCCAGGCGAGCACTACGAAATCCCGGCGAAGGAGAGCAACGGCCGAGACCTCTTCACGCCGGCCTGGCAGCGGAGCAACGCGGGAATCTACGGTTGGCTCGTGATTTTCGGCAGTTGCGGCGCCGGACTTCTGGTGGCATGGCTCCTCGAGAGGTTTACGAGGTTCGGAATCGTGCCGATGCTGGGCGGACTTGTACTTGGATGTGCGCTTACCAAAGGCACATCCGCCGCTGCCATGTCCCGCAGCTATGGGCGTCTGCGACGAAAACTCGCGGCAAAGCTTGGCGTGGACGGACAGATAGTGGGCCTCGCCCCGGATAGCGAGGCACGGATCTACGGCAGTTATCGCTTCTCCGACGCCGGCTTGGTTCGCTTCGAAAACGGAAGGCTCTTTTACCAAAGCGAGCGCATCGCGATCGCGCTCAATCCGGCCGATGTTGTGGAAGTGGGCACGGTGGCGGCGGCGCCGTCGAACTGGTTCCGTCGCCAGCCCATGGTGCGGTTTCGCAACCCGGAGTCCGGCCAGACCGAGGCGTTCATCCTGCATACGCTGGATTGGCTCGCCACACAAGGGAGATTGCTGCGGTCGATTGAACGGTGGAGAGCACACGAGACCTCGCCCGAAAACACCTCGATCAGAGGTCTCATCGCGGTCGACAGCCAGATCTTTCGCAACCCGACCATCGCCCAGGCGGCGCGCGGGTTCCTGTTCACAGGAGGAATGGCGCTCGCTGCGGACATTGCAACCTGTCTGATCCTTCGCTTGGATTGGCAGTATGTGGCAGTTGCGTTGTCGGTGACGGCGAGCGCTTACGCGTCGATGCTGTTTCCCGCCATGATGTATCGGGCGCCTTTGCTGTCCCCCGAACTTCCGTCTCCGGTCGAGATGAACTGATGACGGCTCAGTGGAAGTGGGCCTTGTCACCGTTTAGGGAACATCGCGGAAATCCTGATCGGTGGTAACGAGCCGGCGAACTCCGAGTAGATCGTGGGCCGCCCTGCATAACAAGCATGTTTTTAGTTGCGGCGGCTTGCCCGATTCCAGCGGATCGCCGTAGCGGCCCTCAAAAACGAGGACCGCTTTGCATTTGTGCTATTTGGTGCCGTCTTCAGTGCTCTTGATGAAGTTGGCGGTTGCGTCGTGGAGTTCTTTCAATGCGGGCGTGGTGATGTAAACCATGTGGCCGGTCTGGAAGAAGCGGTAGTTGATGTTGCTTTGGAGAGACTGAGGAATTTGCAGGTGCTTATCCTCATAGATTGCGCCGAAGAAAGTGCAGCCGAGATCGTAGTAGCCGCCCATGAGCAGGACTTTGAGTTTGGGATTGCGCTTCATGGCCATCGCGAGGTCGGGCATGACGTTGACACTTGAGTCGTCCCAACCTTGTTCCCCCGGCGGCACATGCTTGAGGTCCCAATTGAAGCCGTTGGCTTCGCGGGCACTGGGCTTGTAGGTGAGGCTCTCGCCGTACTTGAGAGTTGCGCGGGCGTACTGGTTGATGGCGGTGTTGTAGGCCGAGGATGTGGCGGAGCCGAAGGGATCGTACTGAGCCTCTTCGCTGAGGGGATCGATGTCCGGACCTTCGTAGCGGGTGTCGAGGCGGCCGGTGGTGATGCCCATCTCTGATTGCAGTTCCTTGGAAAACGCGCCGCCGCTTACGCGGAGGTTGGCTTTGATCCAGTAGGCTGCGGGGACGCCGGTGTAGTTTTGGAGTTTTGCGGCGACTTCCTTTTTCTGCGCTTCAGGCAGGTCGGCTCCTTGAAGGAGAGCTGTGGCATAGGCGCCGAGTGAGAACTGTTCGACTTCTTTAAGCCAGGGTTCGAGATCGGCGGGCTGGTTGGGGACGCGGTGGTGGTACCACGCGGTAGCAGCCATGGAGGGCAATGCGAGGAAGTACCCGTTGTCGGTTCCGGGATTACCTTGCGGGCCGTCGGCGCTCGAGTCGAAGCTGAGGATCTGCGAGAGGAAGATGGAGCCATTGAGATCGAGATGGCGCTGCAGCAGGTTGGTCAGGATGGCGGTGCGGGTTGTGCCGTAGCTTTCGCCGAAGAGATATTTCGGGGAGTTCCACCGATCGTATTTGGACAGGAAGCGGCGGACGAAGCGGTCGAAGGCATGCGCATCGGGATCGGTTCCGTAGAAGGCCTTCGTGGCGTCCTTGCCATAGATGCGGCTGAAGCCGGTGCCGGGAGCGTCGATGAAGACGAGATCACTGACATCGAGAAGGCTGTATTCGTTGGAGACGATCTGGTAGGGCGCGCCTTCCTGATGGGCTGAGTCCTGCGGGAGGACCAAACGCATGGGACCGAAGGCGCCCATGTGGAGATACATGGTGGCGCTGCCCGGTCCGCCGTTGTAGAGAAAGGTGATGGGACGGTTCTTCGCAGGATTCTTCTGGAAATAGGCTGCGTAGAAGATACGCGCAGTGGCGGGACGATCTTCGGGTTTGGCAGTGAGGTCGATGGTGGCATCTGGCAGGTATTTGCCGTCGAAACCGATCATGGCGTCCTGCGGATCAGTGGAACCGACGGTGAGGGTGCCGGCGATGGCGCGATACTCGATGGTCTGGCCGCCTACTTTCAGGGAACCTTCTGTGGTGGAGTCCGCGGGTGCATCGGGGGTGTTTTTGACTTCCGGCTTGCCTTCGGATTTGGCGGCGGATGGCGCGGAGTTGTTCTGCGCGAATGCGAGAGAAGTGGCAAAAAATCCAATTGTGAGCGCGGCGAGGCAGCGACTGCGTGCGCGATGCAGCATAGTTTGGGAGTACCTCCAGGAATGATTCGTCGGTTCCCGGAGTATACCTGAGCGGCTGAATCGCGGTGAGTTGCTTTGATGATCAGTTCGAGCGCTTCAGGCCTGATTTGGTCTGGACTCCAGTTTCCCAGTGGAGCGGATGCCAGGTGCAAAAGGGTTGCCGGGTATTGCGAAGGTGCGGCGCGGGCGACGGAACGAAACGGGACAGAAGATTTCTCGGTTTGGGGCCGAGCGCACCCCTGCATCAGGATTTGGATCAGTAATGCGTGATTCTGAGATTGCGGGTTGGGAACGCATTCCCTGGTAAATACGGCAGGGACCGCGACACATGAATCATCGAATCAGATGAAAGCGATAAAGAGATGCAAGACGGATATGCCGGCTTGCGCCGGCATGCGTCTGCGGCAATCATGGCCAGTGTTAGCCGGCGATGGCGTTGGCGGCCTGGTCGTTCTCGATCAGTGGGCGAAAGGCGTTGATGAGATTCTCAACCTGGGCTTTTTGCAGCCGGAGGAGATCGAACTTCCGTGTGATCTCATTCAGCTCAGTCATGGCTTGTTCGTAGGCGACGCGATAGGGATCCATGTTTATCTTCTCCACTTGGCGCAGTGTAGCATCGGAAAACAGCACAAAATCAAAGGTACGGAGCAGTTAACCATCCTAAAGTAATGGGTGGTATTTCAAACGACTCGACTCAGGAAGTGCTTCTGGGACCTAATGTTGAAGCGAGACATGGATCACGGGCTGGGGTGGAATCTTCGCACCGCAGCCCGTGAAGCTAGCCACCCCCAACTTTCCGTTCCGGGTCGTTCAGGCTAGACACTCGACCAGTTTGTTGACGCTGTGTTCAGAGCTTTGTGGATTTATCGTAGCCGGAGTTTTGCGTGAATAAAGATTCTTATGCGAGTCAAAGGGTAACGGAAGTTTTCCAGTATGATTTGCGCTGGACGAAGGCGCATGGATGAATATCTCTATCCGAGCTGCGGTGGAGGCCGACGCGGGTGCGATCGCGCGCGTGCACGTGGAGAGCTGGCGGACGACCTATGCGGGAATCATGCCGGATGCATACCTGGCCGGCCTGGATGAGACATTGCGCTCCAAGTTGTGGGGCGAGTGGCTGAGTGGCGGATCGCTAGTGTTTGTCGCGGAGTGGGACGGGCAGGTGGTGGGATTTGCGCATGGAGGGGCGAATCGTGAGCCGGTGGCCGCGTGCGATGCGGAACTCTATGCGATCTACCTGCTGAAGGAAGCGCAAAAGAGGGGGATCGGAGCGGAGCTTCTGCGTGCGATGGCAACTGCGTTGTTGAAGCGCAATTTCAGAAGCATGGCGGTGTGGGTGCTGGAGCAGAACCGCTCACGAAGCTTTTATGAAAAGGCCGGAGCGCGGTTGACGACATCGAAGGTGATCGATATTGGCGGCACAAAGATGATGGAAGTCGCCTATGCCTGGGCGGATCTGAAGACGCTGGCGGTGCCGTCGTAACGGGTTACGGGCGGACATTATTCCCAGGTCTCAGAACCGAGGCCTCCGGCTTCGCTACGGGCAGGCTCTCCATCGCGCGAACCTGGACCCGTTCGCAGAGACCCCGGCTCTGGGCGGCCAGATTTGGATGGATCTGGGACCACCCGGCTTCGAATCAGATCTGGAGACGAAAGGTCGCGTTCAAAAAGCCGAGGGCCGGGTTATTAGCCCAGCCCTCGCTTCTGCCTGCTAGATTCTGCCGAAATCCGGTGGCTTACAGCGGCTGAACGTCCGCGGCCTGCCAGCCCTTTGGCCCCTTCACGACGTTGAACTGCACGGCTTGGCCTTCCTGCAGACTCTTAAATCCACTTGAGTTGATTGCAGAATAGTGCACGAAGACGTCCTCACCGTTCTGGCGCGAAATGAAACCGAAACCTTTCGCGTCATTGAACCACTTCACAGTACCTTGTTCCATTTTTTTTCGTGTTTCCTGGTATTGAATTGCGCTGGATGAATCGGAGCGACCACTGGCAGAATCTTGCTAGTTCGGCGTTTCAGAAAGATCCTGAAAACGCTATGGGCGAGCTACTGCACACGCCCGGTTCGACTCTAACGCTACCCCAAGTGTACCATCCCTCCGCAAATTCATCGGCTCGGTTTGCCGCACGAAAGTCGGTGGTAAAGACGGTGAGGCTCGGGATTGCTGCTGAAACTGGGCGGCTTACAGCGGTGGGTTTGGCTGTGATAGGGTGGCGCCATGCCCGATGACCTTGTCCCAGACCTGTTGGCACGCGCCACTGAAATGCTGGAGCAGGAGTTTGGCATTCTGCCGACGTTCAAGCCAGCGCGTCGGACGGATGGCGATCGAGAGGCGATCGCCGGGGTGCTGGAGGAGACGGCGCGGCTTCTGGGAGACAATTACCCCTACTTTCATCCCATGTATGCCGGGCAGATGCTGAAGCCGCCGCATCCGGTGGCGCGGGCGGCCTATGCGCTGGCAATGACGATCAACCCCAACAATCACGCGCGCGATGGGGGGCGGGCCAGCTCTGCCATGGAAATCGAGACTGTGGCGCAGATTGCAGGGATGTTCGGCTGGACGGAGTACCTGGGGCACCTGACTTCAGGAGGGACGATGGCGAACCTGGAGGCGTTGTGGGTGGCGGGGCAGATCTCGCCGGGGAAACGGATTGTGGCGTCGGACCAGGCGCACTATACGCACCAGCGCATTTCAGGTGTGCTGAAGCTGGGCTACGGTTCCGTGACCGCTGACGCGCGGGGGCGGATGCGGCTGGATGCGCTGGAAACCGAACTGCACAAGGGCGATGTAGGCACGGTCGTGGTGACATTGGGGACGACGGGGATCGGAGCGGTGGATCCGCTCGCGGAAATACTGTCGTTGCGGGAGAGATATGGATTCAGAGTGCATGTGGATGCGGCTTACGGAGGGTATTTCAAGCTGATTGAGGATGAGCTGGATGAACCCGCACGGCGGGCGTATGCGGCGATTGGGCAGGCGGATTCAATAGTGATCGATCCGCATAAGCATGGGCTGCAGCCGTATGGGTGCGGGTGCGTGCTGTTCCGGGACCCGGGGGTGGGTCGGTTCTACAAGCATGATTCGCCGTATACGTATTTCACCTCAAAGGAGTTACACCTGGGGGAGATTAGCCTGGAGTGCTCGCGGGCCGGGGCGGCGGCGGTGGCTTTGTGGGCAACTCAGAGGCTTTTGCCGTTGAAGCCGGGCGGGGAGTTTGCCAAGGGGCTGGCGGCGGGGCGGGGGGCGGCCGTGGATCTGGACCGCAGACTGCAGGCGGATGGGCCGTTCGAGGGAGTGACTGGCGGCCCGGAACTGGATATCGTGGTTTGGAAGATGAGGGCCGCTACAGCGGAGCTTGCTTCGAAGCGCAGTCAATCGATTTTTTCGGCTTGTGCCGCGCGCAATCTGCATCTGGCGCTAGTACAATTGCCGCAATTCTGGTTTGGGCCGACCGCCGATTCGAGTGCGGTTGAAGGGTATGTGACCTGCTTACGTTCGGTTCTGATGAAGCCGGAACATGAAGCGTGGCTGGACCGCATCTGGAACGAGCTGAGCGCGGCTTGTGCGGAAGGAGAGAAGGGGTAAAGGTGGCGGAATCAGGGACATCTGCGTCCGCATCTGAAAACGTTCTCATTCGGGCTGGGGAGTGCGCCGTGACGGTGCTTCCGCGGTTTGGGGGAAAGATCGCATCGATCCGAATCGGGGAGCGGGAGTTGTTACAGGCGCCGTTGTCATCAATTGCGACGCGGACACGGACCGCGGCCTTCGATGCGGGCGACGCGAGCGGATGGGATGAGTGTTTGCCGTCGGTGGCCGCGTGCCACGTGGAGACGGAAGCGGGAGCAGCCGAAGTTCCGGACCACGGGGATTTGTGGCGCGTCGAGTGGCAACAGCAGGGAACAGGGGCCAGGGATCAGGGATCAGGAATCCGGGAGGGGGCTGATGACTCTTTGACCTTAATTGGTAAGTGCTTCAGTTTGCCACTGGAGTTGAAGCGGCGGATGGAACTGGTTGAGGCCGGCGACGGTTGGCGCTTGAAGCTGCAATACAAGTTGATCAACACAGGCTCGAAGGCAGTTCCGTGGTCGTGGGCGGCGCATCCTTTGTTTGCTGTTGAGGAAGGTGATTGCATCCTTTTGCCGGATTCGATTCGCTCGCTGCGGCTGGAGGGATCTGGCGGAGGTCGGCTGGGCAAGGGCGGCAACAAGGTTTCGTGGCCGATCGCGCGGCTGGCGGACGGAAGCGAAGTGGATCTGGATGTTACGCAGGCCCCTGACTCGGGTATCGGCGACAAGCTTTTTGCCGGACCGCTTTCGGCATCAGAAAACTGGTGCGTGCTGGAGAGGCCTTCGGCAGGTGTGCGAATCCGGGTCACGTTTAATGCGGCGGCAACAGCATATTTGGGATTATGGATCTGCTACGGCGGATGGCCGGAGAAGCCTGGACCAAAACAAATGTGTGTGGCGATGGAGCCGTCGACCGCACCGGTGGATTCGCTGGCTGTTACAGGTCCGTGGTCGCGCGCGTTAGGGCCTGGCGACTGTTTCAGCTGGCCGATGGATGTGGATCTCGAATTGATTTGAGAGAGAGACAGAAATAATGCATGACCCTGAAGTTTTGCGCTCCTTGCATTTGAGCCGTTTCAAGAGTGAACCGGAGATCTTCGCGGCTCCGGGAAGAGTGAACCTGATTGGCGAGCACACGGACTATGCCGAAGGATTCGTGATGCCCGCGGCGATTGATTTCGCCACGCTGGCCGGCATCTCTCCACGCAACGATGGCAAGGTTGTCATCTACTCGGAGAACTTCAAGGAAGAGCGCACATTTGAAGCGGCATCGCTGCCAAAGAGCGGGAGCAAGGACTGGAGCGACTATCCGCTGGGCGTGATGGTGATTCTGGCGGACCAAGCTTTGGCGAACGGGGGCCGTCGGATTCCGGGGTTGAGCTTGAGCCTGCTAGGCGATGTGCCCCTGGGATCGGGGCTGTCGAGTTCGGCTGCGGTTGAAGTGGCAACGGCCCTGGCGGTGACTTCGCTGATGGGTGTTGATTATCCGCGGCCGCAGCTGGCCCGCCTATGCCAGCGCGCTGAGAACGAATTTGTCGGCGCGAACTGCGGCATCATGGATCAGTTCATTTCGGCCAATGGGGCGGAGGATCATGCGCTGCTGCTGGATTGCCGCGATTTAAGTTTCAAGCTGGCGCCGATTCCGGGGAGTGTCGCACTGGTGATTGCGAACACGATGGTGAAGCACTCTGTGGCGGGCGGCGAATACACGACACGGCGCGCGGAAGTGGAAGAAGCTGCAGCAGTGATCGCGCGGCACAGGCCGGAGGTACGGTTTCTGCGCGACGCAACGGTGGAAGACCTGCGCAAGTGGGGCGCGGAGATGAGCGAGAATGCGCTGAAGCGCGCGCGTCACGTGATTACGGAGAATACTCGCACGGTGGCCGCTGCCGATGCGCTCATCCATCACGATCTGAAAGAACTGGGCCGGTTGATGGCTGAGGCGCACATAAGCTACAGCAGGGATTTTGAAGCCAGCTGTGTTGAGGCCGACACGATGGTAATGCTGGCAAATGACCTTCCCGGGCTGATTGGAGCGCGGCTGACGGGAGGAGGATTTGGTGGGTGCACCATCAACCTGGTGGAGAGTGGAAAGGCCGCTGAATTCGCAGAGGCGCTGGCTGCAAGTTACGCCACCGAAACGGGAATCGTTCCTCAGATTCACATTTGCCGTGCATCGAGCGGGGCACACAAGGTGGTTGCGAGCCTATCGCATTAAAGGACATGCGGGTTTTCCCGGTCCATGCTGGCTGCATCTCATTACCATGTGGTGAAAAAGACGGGTCTCTGAAGTCACCCCAATCTGATTCCACCTCTATAACCAAATCGCTTTTCCTTGCTAGAATCTTCCACAGGTTTCCAATCTTTTGCCCTTACTAGACCGCGACAGGAAATTTTTGACCTGGCCGGCGCTTTGAAATTTTCGATTTCAGAATTGTAGGCATTTGCGAGCCGCAGAGAGATATACAGGATGCAATTGAATTCAACAAAACCCTTCTCCTACGAAACAACCCCAACGAACGGACTGGTCGCGTATTTCTCGATGGAGATAGCGATCAACCGGGGGATGCCCACGTACTCCGGTGGCCTTGGAATGCTGGCCGGAGACACGCTGCGTTCAGCCGCCGATCTAGGAGTGCCGCTGGTCGCATTCTCATTGGTGCATCGCAAGGGATATTTCCAGCAACACCTGAACCAGGCCGGCGACCAGACTGAAGAAGTGCAGCCGTGGAATCCTTCGGACTTCTGCACAGAAGAAGCGGCCCGCATCAATGTATCTGTGGAAGGCCGTAATGTGACGGTGCGCGCGTGGCGTTACGACCTCGAAGGGCGCTACGGGCACATCGTTCCAATCTATCTGCTGGACACCGATCTCGATGAGAACTCGGGATGGGATCGTGGACTGACGGATCACCTCTACGGCGGCGACACGAATTACCGGTTGCAGCAGGAGATTGTGCTGGGGCTGGGCGGCGCGCGCATGGCGAACGCTCTTGGCCTGAAGGTGAACGTTTATCACATGAACGAAGGCCACGCGGCGTTGCTGACGCTGGCGCTGCTGGAGAGCGAGATGGGCGGCGGCCCGCTGAATTCGCCGACTGAGTCCGACATTCTGCAGGTGCGCAACAAATGCGTGTTTACGACGCATACGCCCGTTCCCGCGGGGCATGATCGATTTTCTACCGAGCAAGTGATCAGGATTCTGGGCGGCGAGAGAACGGCGCGGCTGGAAAAGCTTGGTGTCTTCGAGGGCGGCTTACTGAACATGACGATGCTGGCGCTGCGTTTTTCGCGTTATGCGAATGGCGTGGCAATGCAGCACGGAAAAGTTTCGCGAGCGATGTTTCCGCAGTACCAGATTGATTCGATCACGAATGGCGTGCACGCGCCGACGTGGGTTTCAGAGCCGGTGCAGCAGATGCTCGATGCGCAGATTCCGTCGTGGCGGCGCGATAACCTGACGCTACGCAACGCGATTGATCTTCCTGAGCAGGAGATGCTGAATGCGCATCGCCGCGCGAAGGAAGCGTTGTTGACCGAAGTGGCAACGCGGACCGGGCTGGTGCTGAATCCTAATGTGCTGACGCTCGGATTTGCGCGGCGCGCGGCTACGTACAAGCGTGCGAATCTACTGTTCGCAGATCCGGAGCGACTGCTGAAGATTGCGACGCAGGCGGGCGGGTTGCAGATTTTGTATGCGGGAAAGGCACATCCGGCAGACGAACCAGGCAAGGCACTGATTCACAATGTTATTGAGACGGCAAGCAAGCTGTCGAATGACATGCTGCGCATTGTGTATCTGGAGAACTACGCGTGGGACTTGGGAGCGCTGCTGACCGCTGGAGTGGACGTGTGGGTAAACACACCGCGGCGGCCATATGAAGCATCAGGCACGAGCGGCATGAAGGCTGCGCTAAATGGCGTGCCGAGCCTGTCGATCCTGGACGGATGGTGGATCGAGGGGTGCATTGAAGGCGTGACCGGCTGGGCGATTGAAGATGGCGCAAACGATGCTGAGGAAGCCGAGAATCTCTACAGGAAGATGGAGAACGCAGTGGTGCCGACGTATCGAAACGACCCGCAGAAGTGGGCGAAGTTGATGCGGACTACACTGGCGTTCAACGGATCTTATTTCAACACCAATCGCATGGTGAAGCAGTACACGCGCAATGCGTACTATCCGATGAAGCTGGTTGAGACGACTGTGAAGGCAGAGGAGACGGCGCCGTCGTATGCGATGAAGTAAGGCGCGCGGACAGAGTCTGCAAAAGCGAATCACAACGGAAAGCCCCATGCTCAGCGCATGGGGCTTTCCGTTTTCTCCCTGGGTTGGGCTCGAAGGATTGTTCGTGATGCGATCTCGTGCGGATCACTGAACAGGTTTGCTAAAAGTTAAGCGACCGCGAGACCGAGAGCGCGGTTGATACGGTTCTGGATCGGATCGAGAATCGCCTCGGGCATTGGCGAGAACGCTGCGGGCGTAACCGGTTCGGGCGCCGGCACGGCGCGGAGGACCGGTTGCGTGATTTCCTTCTCCGGTTCCACCTTTACAGGTTCTGCATAGACCGGCTCCGGTTGACGGAACTCGTGCGCGGCTCTCTGCGTGGAACGAAGGAAGGGATCAAGCGCGCCCAGGACCTCTTCAAGTTGTTCCTTACGGAGCTGCAACATGTCGAACTGCTCGATGATCTGGTCGAGGTCGGAATGTGCAACCTCGAGCGCCGCCAAATATCTGTCGCGATAGATCTGTGAGCCCATGGAATTCTCCTCTAACAAGCTTTCGAGGGGCTTTCCGCTTCTGACGGGGGCCTTGTCTTGCGATTTTGGCCTGCCGGGGAGGTGCGGAGCAGAGACAGCAAGTCGAAAACTGCTATGGAGGGAAGTCTAGCCCCGGGTTACCATGCAAGGCATTACCCAAAGTGTGTAGAATTCCGGACTTTTGTGCCAACCAGGTGCGTAAACTCATGAATTAATTGCGTTGGGAGCAAAACGCGGAGGTAACCACGCACGCTCTTGCGTTGTGGGCGGACTGTCTTGTCCCGGAAACACCTTATTCAAAAGGCGATATCAGCAGAGCGAGCGAATTTCGCTGGAGGTGCCACCAGCGGCGGGTACGTAGCATTTCTGGGTATAGTCCATGACCATGCGGTCGGCGTTGAAGCGCCAGCCAAGCGTGCGGATGGTGCGCTTCATCCGTTTTATCCACCCGCGGGGCAGACCGTCTCGATCACGGTCATAGAAGAGCGGGATAAGTTCGGCGGAGAGAACGCGATAAAGATCTTCGCCGTCGCGGGTATCGTGGACATCCATATCGGAGTGGGTGCGGCCTTTGCCGATGGCGAAGCCGTTGAGGCCGTCGTAGGCTTCGGCCCACCAGCCGTCGAGCACGGAGAGATTAAGGCCGCCGTTGAGGACAACTTTCTGGCCGCTGGTACCGGAGGCTTCAAGCGGGCGGCGCGGGTTATTGAGCCAGACGTCGACCCCCTGGACGAGGTGACGGCCTACGTTGATGTCATAGTCCTCAATGAAGAGGAATTTTTCGGCGAACGCGGAGTCGCGCATCATTTCGGCAATCTGTTGCAGAACACGCTTGCCGGGCTCGTCGTGCGGGTGGGCCTTGCCGGCAAAGAGGAACTGCACCGGTCGCTTGGGATCGTTAACCATGGATGCGAGACGTTCGATGTCTTTGAGCAGCAGGTTGGCGCGCTTGTAGGTAGCGAACCGGCGAGCGAATCCAATGGTCAGCGCGTCGGGCGACAGGGCCTTGCCGAAGCGCTGGAGAGAAGATGACGATTCGTGGCGGCGTTCGGCCTGCTCGACGGCGCGTCGGCGAGCAAATTCGAGGAGCTGAGCCTTCAGGCTCAGGTGAGTTTCCCAGAGCTCTCCGTCGTCGACGTTCTCGATGGATTCCCAAGTGCTCTTGGAGCCACTGCGTTTCTGCCAGTCCACGCCGAGGTGGCGATCGTAAAGGCGAAACATCTGCGGCGCAAGCCACGAGGGAACGTGGACGCCGTTGGTGATGTGGCCGATGGGAACTGCATCTTCAGACCGGCCGGGGTAGAGCCCCTTCCACATGGCGCGAGAGACTTCCCCGTGGAGCGATGACACGGCATTGACGCGGCGCGCAAGCTTGAGGCCGAGGACCGTCATGCAGAAGGTCTCGCCATGATCGGTTGGGTGTTCGCGGCCGAAGCCCATGAGGTTCTCGTGGGAGATGCCGAGCTGATCGCGCAGCGGGCCGAGGTGTTCCTCGACGAGGTCGGGGCTGAAGCGATCGTGACCAGCAGGAACCGGGGTGTGCGTGGTGAAGATGACTTCGCGGGGGATCTGGCTGGCAGCGGCGTAGAAGTCCAGCCCTTCTTCTTCCATGCGGGACCGGATGGCTTCAAAGACGGCGAAGCCGCTGTGGCCTTCATTGAGATGCAGCACACCGGGCGAGATGCCCAGGGCCTTGAGCGCGCGGAAGCCACCGACGCCGAGGAGAAGTTCCTGGCGGATGCGGGTGCGGGAGTCTCCGCCATAAAGGCGCGAAGTGGTTTCGAGATCTTCAGGGGCGTTGCCGGGAACGTTGGAGTCGAGGAGGAAGAGATCGCAGCGGCCGACCTTGATTTGCCAGACCTTGGCACGAATGGCAGCGCCGCGGGTGGCGATTTCGACGACGACTGGCTGTCCGTCGAGGCCGATGGCGGGCTGCATGGGTAGTTGCTTGATGTCGGTTTCGAGATATTCCTCCCGCTGCCAGCCGTCTTTATCGAGGCGCTGGAGAAAGTATCCCTGCCCGTAGAAGAGGCCGACGCCGACGAGCGGAATGTCGAGGTCGGAAGCGCTCTTGATGTGATCGCCGGAGAGCACGCCGAGGCCGCCGGAGTAAATGGGCAGCGACTCGTGCATGCCGAATTCGGCGGAGAAGTAGGCGACGGGGCGGGGACGGAGTACGCCGGCATTGGCCGCGCCCCAGGTGCGGTCTTCGAGAAGGTATTCCTGCTGGCGACGGTAGACGTAGTTGATGCGGCTATGCAGGACAAGTTCGGTGGCGCGGCGCTCGATTTCGCTGAGCGGCATTTCGTTCAGCAGAGCAATGGGATTCTGGTTGAGCTGACGCCAGCGAACGGGATTGAGGTCGCGAAAGAGATTGATGCAATCGTGATCCCAGCTCCACCAGACATTGTGAGCAAGGGCCCAAAGACGCTCTCGCGCGGGGGCGACGAAGCGGTCGAGGGTGCGGGCTTCGCTGACCACGGAGGCAACCTGCTCGGCAGCATCGGCCAGCATACGGATCTCGTTATCACGGAAGACCCGCGGTTCCTTGGTCTGCACCACGAGGACGCCCTGGAGGATGCCGCGATCGATGAGTGGGACGCCGAGGAAGGAGTGGTATTCCTCTTCACCGGAATCCTTGAAGAACTTGTAGCGGGGGTGGCGGCTGGCGTCGTCGACGGCGACGGGGCGGACCTGCTCGGCTACGAGGCCAGCGAGTCCCTCGTGCAGCGGCATGCGGAGGGCGCCAATACTGCGGGAGTGGAGACCGAGCGAGGCGGCGAGAACGAGGTTGGAGCGATCGGGTTCAAGAAGATAGGCGGAGCAGACGTCGGTGCGGAATCGCGAGGCAATGAGCGCGACCACATTCATCAGCGTGTCGGCGGGCTTGCCTCCATCCTGCGTGAGGCTGGTGATTTCGTCGAGAGTCAGAACCAGATTGGCGTCCATCGCTTCAGGAGAAATGCTCATCGATACCTCCGCCCAGTTTCGAATTGCAAAGTGGGGAACACGGATGTCTTCGTCGAGATGGAGTCAGCGCGAAAAGCCGGAGAGGCAAATGTGATTCAGAGAAAAATGCGAAAGCCCTTGGGAAGATGGCTGAAAAAGAAGGATCGCGCGCAAAAACTTGAATTATTTTGACGATACCATTAGTTTGAGCGCATTCCCAACGGCAATCGATTGCGCTGACGGCTTGACGCGGGTTCTGCACAGGTTCCGGTGCATGGCTGGCAGCATGGTCTCCCATGTCTCAAAAAGCTAGACCCTCGGCTTCGCTCGGGGCAGGCTGTGGGGCCCGACGAATAGCTAATGGATTCTTCCTCAGTCGCCGGGGGCTTCTTCGAGTTCGGAGCCTACGCGGTGGAGCTTCATTACGCGCCACTGGAGCTTGTCGAAGATTAAGTAGACGACGGGGGTAGTGAAGAGGGTGAGCATCTGCGAGACGAGGAGGCCGCCGACGATGGTGATGCCGAGGGGCTTGCGCAGCTCTGAGCCGACGCCCATTCCGATGGCAAGCGGAAGTCCGCCGAACATGGCGGCGAGGGTGGTCATCATGATGGGACGGAAGCGCAGCAAACAGGCTTGATAGATGGCTTCAACCGGGGGCAGACCCTGCTCGCGCTCGGCCTGCAGTGCGAAGTCGATCATCATGATGGCGTTCTTCTTGACGATGCCGATCAGCAAGAGGATGCCGATCAGCGCCATGATGCTGAGATCGGTTCCGGTGATGAGCAGGGCGAGGATGGCGCCGACGCCGGCGGGCGGCAGCGTGGAGAGAATCGTGAGCGGATGGATCAGGCTCTCGTAGAGGATGCCGAGGACGATGTAGACAGCGACGAGCGCGGCGAGGATGAGGTAAGGCTCGTTCTTGAGGGAGTCCTGGAAGGCCTGCGCGGTGCCTTGAAATGTGGCGTGAATGGAGGAAGGCATGCCCATATCGGCCTGCGCTTTTTGGAGGGCCGTGACAGCGTCGCCGAGGGCGACGTTGGGGGCGAGATTGAACGTCAGGGTGACGGCCGGATATTGTCCCTGGTGATTGACGGCGAGGGAGGTGCGCTTCTGTTCCCAGTGAGCGATGGCGGAGAGTGGGACCATTGCTCCATTGGCGGCGGGAATGGGAGTGGTGGTCGCGGCTGGCGTCGCTGCAGCGCCTCCCGCGCTTGAGAATGGCGTTGAGGAGGTAGCCGAGGCAGGCATTCCGGTAAGGGTTCCGGAGGATATCGCGGCAGCGGTGGTGGACTCGCCTGCGGCGGCAGCGATGGCCGCAACGTTGGCAGACACGTTAACGGTGTTCGAGGTGGTGGCTGTCGTGGATGTGCTGGAGCCGGATGATGTGGTGCTCGAAGTGACGAGTTGGCCGCCGGAGGTTGGAAAGACCGCGGCTGCACCTGAGAGTGCGGAGGTTGGGACCGGGTTTGCAACGGACGCGGCGGGGGTGGTGGGGGGCGTGGTGCTTGCAGTGGTACCCAGGGTTGCAACAGATGCGGCCGCACCGGTGGTAGTGCTGGCCTTGATGTAGATATTGTTGAGCGAATCGGGACTGAGCTGGTACTTCGGATCGACCTCCATGACCACGAAGTACTGGTTGAGGCCGGTGTACATGGTGGAGACCTGGCGCTGGCCGAAGGCGTCGTACAGAACCTGATCGATGGTAGTTGCGGAAATGCCGAGGCGGGAGGCGGTGTCGCGATCGATGACGAGAGTTTCAGAGAGGCCCTGATCCTGCTGGTCAGTGGATGCATCGCGCAACTGAGGCATGGCGCGCATACGCGCGAGGAGCTGCGGGGCCCAGGTGTTGAGCTCGTTCAGGTTTTCGTCGGAGAGGGTGTATTGATACTGCGCGTCGCTGCCGCGACCCCCTACCTGGATGTCCTGCTGCGCCTGGAGGAAGAGCGCGGCGCCGGGAACGCTGGTGAGTTTTCTGCGTAGTCCGTTGACGACCTGGTCGGCGGTGATTTTGCCGGGTCGCTCGTTGACGGGCTTGAGGGCGATGAACATGTTGCCTACGTTCGTGCCGCCGCCACCAGGTCCGCCACCACCCACGAATGCGGTAACAGTAGCAATGGAAGGATCGTTGAGAACCATCTGCGCCAGCTGTTTCTGCTTTTCGGCCATGGCGGGAAAGCTGATGTCCTGTGCGGCGCGGGTGCGGCCGCCGAGGCGACCTGTATCTTGCTGCGGGAAGAAACCCTTGGGGACGATCATGAAGAGATAGATATTGAGGAACGCGCAGCCAATGGCGACACTCAGCGTGATCCATTGGTGACGCAGAACCCAGCGCAGCGCCGAGTTGTACTCGTGATGAATCCACTGAAAGGCGTTTTCCGAGATGCGATAGAGGCGTCCGTGGCGGCTTTCGTCGCGCTGCTTGAGGAACTTCGCGCAGAGCATCGGCGTGGTGGTGAGCGAGACGAGCAGCGAGACCGCGATGGCAACACTGAGGGTGACGGCGAATTCGCGGAAGAGCTTGCCGATGATGCCGCCCATGAGCAGGATGGGGATGAAGACCGCGATGAGGGACACGCTCATCGAGAGCACGGTGAAGCCGATTTCCTTCGAACCTTTCATCGCGGCTTCGTACGGCTTCATGCCCTCTTCGAGGTAGCGCGTGATGTTCTCGATGACCACGATGGCGTCGTCGACGACGAATCCCGTGGAGATGGTGAGCGCCATCAGGGAGAGATTGTCGATGGTGTAGCCGACCAGATACATCACGCCGAAGGTGCCCACGAGCGAAAGCGGCACGGCGACGGAGGGAATGATGGTGGCCCAGATTTCGCGGAGGAATAGGAAGACGACGAGCACCACGAGAAAGACGCTGATGATGAGCGAGATTTCAACGTCGCGAACGCTGGAACGGATGGTGGTAGTGCGGTCGACCGCCACGTTCATCTTGATGGTGGGCGGGATTTCGGCCTGGAGACGGGGCATCTCCTTGAGGACGGCGTCGACGGCGTCAATGACATTGGCGCCGGGAATTTTGAAGATGACGATGAGGATGGCGTCTTTAAGAACGCCGCTATGGCCGGGGCTGTTGTTGCCGGCGAGGCCCGCGGTGTGAATGTCGGAAACGGAGTCAGTAACGGTGCCGAGATCGCCGACGCGCACGGGAGCACCGGTCTGCGGGTTGTGAGCGACGATGATGGACGAGTAGTCGGCAGCCTTGAATATCTGATCGTTGTCGTCGATCTGCCAACGATGCTGACCGTCGTTAAAGGCACCCTTGGGACGGTTGGCGTTTGCAGCGGAAAGCGCGGTGCGGACAGCTTCAAGGCCGACGCCGTTGTTGCCCAACTGCATGGGGTTAAGTTCCACGCGTACAGCGGGCTGCGCGCTGCCGCCGACGAAGACTTGTCCGACGCCCTGGATCTGCGCGATCTTCTGGGCGAGGATCGAGTCGGCCATGTCGTAGACCTGGGGCTTGGGGATCACGTCGGAGGTGAGGGTGAGAATGAGGATCGGCGCTTCGGCCGGGTTGGCCTTGCGGTAGCTGGGATTCTGCGGCAAATACGACGGCAACTGGCTGCGCGCAGCGTTGATGGCAGCCTGCACGTCGCGAGCCGCGGCATCGATGTTGCGATTGAGATCGAACTGGAGCGTGACAGAGGCTGAGCCGAGCGAACTCGACGACGTCATCTGGTTGACACCAGCGATGCGGCCAAACTGGCGCTCAAGCGGAGTAGCAACAGCGGAAGCCATTGTCTCAGGACTGCCACCGGGAAGTCCCGCACCGACGCCAATCACAGGGAAATCCACGTCGGGAAGCGAGGCAACAGGCAGGACAGAATATGCCACGGAACCGGCAAGCAGGAGGGCCACGCTCAGTAGCGTGGTGGCAACGGGCCGCTGGATGAAGGGTGCGGAAATATGCATCGTTGCCTGCCTCAGTCCGCCGAGACGGTATGTCGTTCGACACCCATCTCAAGGTCGCGCGGCTTCGTCCGTTGTGCCAGCCTGTCGAAGTACAGATAGATCACCGGAGTGGTAAAGAGGGTGAGCATCTGCGAAAAGATGAGCCCTCCCACGATGCTGACGCCGAGAGGCATGCGGAGTTCGGCGCCAACTCCGCCTCCGAGTGCCAGCGGCAGACCGCCGAGAAGGGCCGCCAGTGTCGTCATCATGATCGGCCGGAAGCGCAGCAGACAGGCCTGGAAAATGGCTTCTTCAGCCGATTTGCCCTCTTCGCGCTCGGCCTGCAGTGCAAAGTCGATCATCATGATAGCGTTCTTCTGCACAATGCCGATGAGCAGGATGATGCCGATCAAGGCAATCACGCTGAATTCCATCTGCGTAATCATGAGCGCCAGCAGCGCACCCACACCCGCCGACGGCAAGGTCGAGATGATGGTGATGGGATGGATATAGCTCTCGTAGAGTACGCCCAGCACGATGTAAACCGTAATCAATGCCGCGAGGATCAGCAGCGGCTCGTTGGCCAGCGAGGTCTGAAAAGCCGCGGCTGTGCCCTGAAAACTGGCGTTGATGCTGGCGGGCATGCCGATGCGCTGCTCGACGGCATTGACTGCTTTCACAGCGTCGCCCAACGCCCTGCCGGGCGCGAGGTTGAAGCTGACGATGGTCGATGGAAACTGGCCCTGATGGCCGATGGCGAGTTGCGCCTTTGTCTGTTCCCAGTGGGCAATCATGCTGAGCGGCACCTGAGTACCGTTGCCCGACTTGACGTAGAGACTGTTCAGATTGGTCGGGGTGGTCTGGAAGTTCTGACCTACCTCCATCACCACGTGGTACTGATTGAGCTGGGTGAAGATTGTGGAAATCTGACGCTGGCCAAACGCGTCGTAGAGCGTATTGTCGACGTCGGCCATGGCGATGCCGAGGCGAGCCGCAGTATCACGATCGATGACAAGCATCGCGCCCAGTCCCTGGTCCTGAAGGTCGCTGGCGACGTCGGTGACGGCGGGCTCCTTGCTCAACTCCTGCACCATCTGACGGGTTTTGGTGGCGAGCTCAACTGAGTTGGGATCTTCAAGGGAGTACTGGAATTGTGTGCGGCTAACGCGGTCTTCCACGCTGAGGTCTTGCAGCGGTTGCAGGAAAAGCTGGATGCCATCAACGTCGGCCACCTTGGGCTGGAGGCGGCGAATTACCTCAGAAGCAGAGATCTTGCGCTGATCGAGCGGCTTGAGGGTGATCTGTATTCGACCCGAGTTGAGCGTGGTGTTTGTGCCGTCTATGCCAATGAATGAGGAGACGTTGTCGACGGCAGTATCTTGAAGGACGATGTCGACCAGCCTCTGTTGGCGCTCGGCCATATTGGCGAAGCTTACGGTTTGGGGCGCTTCGCTGATGCCGAGGATCACGCCCGTGTCCTGTACGGGGAAGAAACCCTTGGGAATCGCGATGAATAGCAGCACCGTCGCGACAAACGTGGAGATAGTGATCAGCAGGGTGATGAAGCGGTGTTCGAGAACCTTCTTCAACCCACGTCCATAGGAGGCGATGATGGAGTTGAAGACCTTCTCTGACCAGTAATAGAAACGCGTCTGTTTCGCAGTTTTCTTATCCTGAAGGATGCGCGAGCACATCATGGGCGTCAGGGTGAGGGAGACCACCGCTGAGACAAGGATGGTGACCGCGAGGGTGATGGCGAACTCGCGAAAGAGACGGCCAACGACGTCGCTCATGAACAGCAGCGGGATCAACACCGCGATCAGCGAGACGGTGAGCGACATGATGGTAAAGCCGATTTGCTGGCTGCCTTTAAGCGCGGCATGCATCGGCGACTCGCCCTCTTCAATGAAGCGGGAGATGTTCTCAATCATCACGATGGCGTCGTCTACCACGAAGCCGGTGGAGATCGTCAGCGCCATGAGCGTCAGGTTGTTGAGGCTATAGCCCAGCAGATACATCACGCCGAAGGTGCCGACGATCGAGAGCGGCACCGAAACCGACGGGATGATGGTGGCGGCGAGATTGCGCAGGAAGAGGAAGATGACCAGGATGACCAGCGCCACGGTGAGCATCAGCTCAAATTCGACGTCTCTGACGGATGCGCGGATCGTGGTAGTACGGTCTGTGAGGACGTGGACCTGAACGCTCGCAGGCAGGCTGGTTTGCAACTGCGGAAGCAGCTTGTTGATGTGGTTGACAACATCAATGATGTTGGCGCCTGGCTGGCGTTGCACGTTGACGATGACGGCGGGGTGTCGATTCATCCAGGCAGCCTGCTGGGAGTTCTCGGCCGCATCGACAACGGTGGCCACGTCGGACGTACGGACGGGCGCGCCGTTGCGATAGGCAACGATGACAGGCAAGTAATCGGCACTGGAGACGAGCTGGTCGTTGGCGTTGATGGTGTAGGACTGCCGTGAGCCGTTAAGGGTGCCTTTCGCCTGGTCGACGTTGGCGGCGGCGAGGGCGGTGCGCAGATCTTCAAGGCTGAGGTTGTAGGCAGCGAGCTGCGCGGGATTGGCTTGCACGCGAACCGATGGCTTTTGTCCGCCGGCGATGGAGACGAGGCCTACTCCGGTGACCTGGGATATTTTCTGCGCGAGGTTGGTGTCGGCGGCGTCTTCGATCTTGTCGAGCGGGAGCGAATCGGAAGTAAGCGCCAACGTCATGATGGGCGCGTCGGCGGGGTTGACCTTGCTGTAGACCGGCGGATTGGGTAGATCTGTCGGCAGGAAACTGTTGGCGGCGTTGATGGCCGCCTGGACTTCCTGCTCGGCGACGTCGATATCTTCGTCGAGGTTGAACTCGAGGGTGATGACCGAGCCGCCGCCGGAACTGACGGAGGTCATCTGCTTGAGGCCGGGCATCTGGCCAAACTGGCGCTCGAGAGGCGCGGTGACGGAGGACGACATGACGTCAGGGCCGGCGCCGGGATAGAAGGTGAGCACCTGGATGATGGGGTAGTCCACCTCTGGCAGTGCGGAGACCGGCAACTGAAGGTAAGCCACGCCTCCTGCCAGCATGATGGCCGCCATCAGCAGCGAGGTTGCGATGGGGCGCAGAATAAACGGCCGCGATGGACTGAGACTCACTGCTGCCTCGATTTGTGCTTGCCGGCGTTGTC
The DNA here is from genome assembly GCA_963769345.1 of uncultured Acidobacteriaceae bacterium. Lineage (GTDB taxonomy): Bacteria > Acidobacteriota > Terriglobia > Terriglobales > Acidobacteriaceae > Telmatobacter. The sequence continues at coordinate 752,181 of CAVYLL010000008.1, read as the reverse complement.
GCTGCCGGTTTGTCCGGTGCCAGAGCCAGCGGCCTGGCCTGAATTCTGTCCCGCGCCTTGATTCTGGTGCTGGTGGGCTGCGGCTACGGTCACAGGCTGGCCGGGACGCAGCCGATCGGCACCGTCTACGACGATCCTGGCTCCGGGCGCCGGGCCGCTGTCGAGGATGGTGTTCTGCCCTTCTGCGAGCGCGACCTTGACGGTCTGCATCTGGGAGGCCTGGCCACCTTTGCCATCGTCGTTGATGACCCAGACGAAAAGAGAGCCGTTCAGCCCGGTTTGAATGGCGGCGGTGGGAACGACGAGCGCATTCGGGCGGTTTTCAAGCACGAGGTGGACGTTGACGAACTGGTTGGGAAAGAGCACCGAGTCCTGATTGTCAAACACTGCCTTCAGCTTGCCGGTTCCAGTCGTGGTGTCGATCTGGTTGTCTGCGGTGAGCAAGCTTCCGCTGGAAAGCTGTTGCGTATCGCTGCGGTCGTAGGCGTCTACGGGTATTCGCCTGTCAGTCGCGAGACGCTGGAGCACCTGGGGCAACTCGGATTCAGGCAGGGTGAAGTAGACGGCGATGGGTCTGAGCTGGTTGATGACGACGAGATTCGTGGAATTGGCCGCGATGATATTGCCGGGATCGACGAGTCGCAAGCCGATCTTTCCATTGATTGGCGACTGGATGTAGCACCAGTTCAGTTGCAACTGCGCGGTTTCGATGGCTGCATTGTCTGACTGGATTGCGCCCTCGTACTGGCCTTGCTGGGCCTCGTTGGCATCAAGGGACTCTTTGGAGACGACGCCTGCCGCATAGAGGGCCTTGTAGCGATTGAATTCAGCCTGCGCATTCTTGAGAAGCGCCTGGTCATGAGCCAGGGTGCCTTTGGCCTGGTCGAGCGCCGCCTGGTAAGGCCTGGGGTCGATGACCATGATGGTTTCTCCCTGCTTCACTTCCTGGCCTTCAGTGAACTTGACGGGGAGAAGTTCGCCGCTCACGCGAGATTTGACGGTGACGCTGTAATAGGGGGTCACGGTGCCGAGGCCAGTGAGATAAATGGGCATGGGCTTCTGCTCGGCTGGAACTACCTGGACCGGGACGGGGCGGCCCAACAGAGCCGCGGCCTGGTTTGCCGTGTTGGCCGCGGTCTTCTGCTTGTTCTGGTATACGCGCCAAACAATGAGACCCACCGCAGTGGCGAGGACGAGATAGACAATGATCCTCACCCAGGGGTTCTTATGGCCGGCAGGCTGCGATTCGCCGGTTTTGGGTAAATAAGGCTCAGTGGCGTTTTGAATTGGCATGATTTGGTTTCCAGTCAGTCTTCTTTGATTCGAGGTAGTTGCCGGCTGCTCTGCTTGCAAAAAATGACGGCATTCGAGTGAGGTGTTCCCGCAGCGACACTCTCTATAAGGACGGGTATGTTTTATGAAAGGTTTCCCGAGTCTTGACTTCTCGGTCACGGAAAACGCAGGCCTTAGCGATATCGGGCCGCTGCCATTGTAGCGAACGGAGCGCGCGACGCGGTTACAAAGTATTGTCGGCTGTTTTCTCTGCGCCTGGGCCGGTTCACGCATTTGATAAAACGGCTGTTAGAGCAGCTCGAATGGCCTCGCATACTGAGATAAGCCCTTGCTGAAAAATGAAGCTTCGGCGGGGCAAAACCCGTCCTATAAGAAAAGGCAAGAGCCTGGAACCCAGCGCGTTGGTTCGAATGCGCGTAATCGTCTAACATTGACTGTTTGAATCGTTACATCGGAACGGGCGGCGAAGGGCCGTTCGGACCCGCATTCTATTGATTGAGCTGCTGTTTGCCTTGACCGGTTCGCCTGCAGTCCGTTGGCGCACCATCGCTCATACGTCACGCGGATGACGGGCAAATCGCCTCAGGAGCGAGTACCAGCCCTATGATGTGGATTGTTCGGCTTGCACTACGGCGGCCGTACACTTTTGCCGTGTTTGCGCTCTTGATCTTGATTCTGGGCGCGTACAGCATTGTGTCGATGCCTACGGATATTTTTCCGAACATTGACATTCCCGTGGTGACGGTGGTGTGGAACTACACCGGTCTTTCCGCGCAAGAGATGTCGACGCGCATCATTTTCAACAGCGAGCGCGGAGTGACAACGACGGTCAGCGATGTTGAACACATCGAATCGCAGTCGCTTAACGGCATCGGCATCATCAAGATCTTCTTCCAGCCGCATGTAAATATCGGCAACGCCGTCGCCCAGGTGACGGCCATTTGCCAGGTCCAACTGCGGCAACTTCCGCCGGGGACTACGCCGCCATTCATCATTCAGTACAACGCATCGAGCGTTCCGGTTCTTATGCTGGGGCTCTCAGGAAACGGACTGAACGAGCAGCAACTCGCCGATTTGGGAACCAACACTATCCGGACCCAGCTGGCAACGGTCGAGGGAGCACAGACTCCCTTCCCTTATGGGGGAAAACAGCGACAGATCCAGGTGGATATCGATCCCAAGGCACTGCAGGCCCAGGGGCTATCGCCTGCCGATGTGGTGAACGCGGTCTCGGCGCAGAACCTGATCGTCCCGTCAGGCACGATGAAGATGGACCGCTTCGAGTACGCGATTGAGACGAACTCGGCGCCATCGATCGTGGACCAGTTGAACGATCTCCCCATCAAAACCGCGAATGGCGCGGTGATTTATGTTCGCGATGTTGCGCACGTCCGCGACGGCAATCCGCCGCAGACCAATATTGTTCGCGTGGACGGCCGCCGCGCCGCATTGATGAGCATCATGAAGACCGGCTCAGCTTCCACGCTGCAGATCATCAAGGATGTGCACGCGATTATGGACAGCCCCAGCATGAGGGGGCAGTTGCCACCGCAAATGCAGATAAATGCCCTTTCGGACCAGGGTATTTTTGTGCGCGGCGCGATCAGCGGCGTGGTGCGCGAGGCTATCATCGCGGCCTGCCTGACAGCCGCGATGATCCTGATCTTTCTAGGAAGCTGGCGGTCGACGCTGATTATCGCCGTGTCGATTCCGCTGTCAATCCTGTGTTCGATCACGATGCTGTCTCTGCTGCACGAGACGATCAACATCATGACGCTCGGCGGGCTGGCGCTCGCGGTCGGCATTCTGGTGGACGATGCGACGGTCGAGATCGAGAACATCAATCGCAACCTGGAACAGGGCAAGGAGATTGAACAGGCGATTCTGGATGGCGCGGCCCAGATTGCCACGCCGGCGTTGGTTTCAACACTGGCCATCTGCATCGTGTTTGTTCCGATGTTCCTGTTGAGCGGCGTGGCGCGCTACCTGTTTGTTCCGCTGGCCGAGGCCGTGGTGTTTGCCATGCTCGCCAGCTATCTGCTTTCGCGTACTGTTGTGCCGACGATGGCGAAGTATCTGCTGCATGAACACGACGACGCAGCGGCAGCAAGGAAGGCGCATAGCCGCAATCCTTTCGTGCGTTTCCAGAGCGGGTTTGAAGCAGGATTCAGCTGGTTCCGCAACGGGTATGTGCGGCTGCTGACGCTGTGTGTGGACTTTGCCGGGGTGTTTTTGATCGTATTTTCGGTCTTCGCAGTCGGTTCGGTGGCGTTGCTGGTTCCGTGGCTGGGGCAGGACTTCTTTCCCGCAGTTGACGCGGGGCAGTTCAAGATTCACGTGCGCGCCCGAACCGGAACTCGCATTGAAGAGACGGCCGCGTTGTGCGATCACATCGACGCTACCATTCGCGAACACATCCCCTCGAGCGAGATGGTGACGATTGTCGACAATATTGGATTGCCGTACTCCGGACTGAATCTTTCGTATTCAACCTCTGCGCCGATCGGGCCCGAGGATGCGGATATCCAGGTGCAGCTAACGCCCAAACACCATCCGACTGATGATTATGTGCAGGAGCTGCGTGGCGTGCTGGCGCGCGAGTATCCGGGAGTAACGTTCTACGTGCTGCCCGTGGATATTGTGACGCAGATTTTGAATTTCGGACTTTCAGCGCCAATTGATATTCAGGTCGTCGGGCCGAATCTGTATGGCAACCGGACGGTTGCGGAAAAAATGCTGAACGAAGTCCGGTATGTGCCGGGGGCAACGGATTCGCGCATTCAGCAGCCCTTCGATTATCCGAATTTCACGGTGAATGTGGACCGGACGCGCGCGCAGTCGATTGGCTTCACGCAGCGGGATGTGGCGCAAAGTCTTCTTGTGGCATTGAGCGGCAGCTTTCAGACGACTCCGAGCTTCTATCTCGATCCCAGAAACGGCGTCAGTTACAACGTTGCGGTGCAGACGCCGCAATACAAATTGGATTCAATGTCGGCGCTCCAGAGCCTGCCGGTGACGCGGTCGTCAAACTCCTCCACCAGTACGAGTGGAGCGACACCGCCAAATACCGGATCACTGCCCGCGCCGTTGGAGATAAGCGCTCCCGGCGCGGCGCGACAACCTGTACAGGTGCTGGGCAATCTGGCGCAGTTTCAGCCGGGCGCGGAACTTGGCACGGTAAGCCACTACGACGTACAACCGGTGCTTGATATCTATGCCAACGTCGCCGGGACAGACCTCGGGACCGTAACCCGCGAGATGGAAAAGATCAAGGCAAAATACGAGAAGCAACTGCCGAAAGGGTCCCACATGATTCTGCGCGGGCAGAGCGAGACGATGCAGGCCTCGTACATCGGCCTGCTCAGCGGCCTGGCTTTCTCGATCCTGCTGGTGTATCTGCTCATCGTGGTGAATTTTCAGTCGTGGCTTGATCCGTTCCTGATTATTTCTGCTCTGCCTGCGGCGTTGGCGGGCATTACGTGGTTCCTTTTCCTGACCGGCACACGACTGAGCGTGCCAGCATTAACGGGCGCGATCATGTGTATGGGTGTGGCGACTTCGAATTCGATCCTGGTGGTCAGCTTTGCGCGCGAGCAGCTGGAAGAGCTAGTTGGCGATGCGCGCCAGGCCGCGCTAAACGCGGGTTATGTTCGCTTGCGGCCCGTGCTGATGACGGCGCTGGCGATGATTCTGGGCATGATGCCGATGGCACTTGGGCTGGGCGAAGGAGGCGAGCAGAATGCGCCGCTGGGACGCGCCGTGATCGGCGGTCTGCTGCTTGCGACGGTGGCGACCTTGTTCTTTGTGCCTGCGTTCTTCTCAGTTGTGCACGGATGGATCGAGAGGCGAAACAGATCCAGCCAGCGCGAAAAGCAGGCCGCAACGTTTGACGAGTTTGACTAGATAGCAGCTTTACCGCACGTTCTTCGGAGTAAGTTTTTATGAGCAATGAATCCAACCCGAACCGGAAGCCGGATGGGACGCACAATCAGATGCCGCACGAGGGGCACGACACTCAGCATGCACCAGTGCAAAAGCCGATTTCGCGGAGCTTTGCCATCACCGGCATGGTGATCGTGCTGCTGGTGTTTGCGGCGCTCGCGACATTTGGGATCCTGAGCCGCATCCACCACAGCAATGTGCTGGCGAAGACAACCCAGGAGTCGGCTGCACCCGTGGTAATTGCGCTTCCGGCGAAACCGGGCAACCCAATTGACACATTCTTACTTCCGGGCAATGTGACGGCTTATACCGATTCACCTATTTACGCGCGCACATCCGGTTATCTGACGAAGTGGTATTACGATATTGGCTCTCACGTTAAACAGGGCGCGTTGCTTGCGGAGATTGCAACTCCGGAGCTGGATCAACAGTTGGCCCAAGCCCAAGCAGACCTGGGCACCGCGGAGGCCAATGCCAAGAACGCCCACTCGCAAGCGCAGCGCTACCAGGGATTGGTGGATTCGAATGCGGTTTCGCAACAGGACACGGACACCTTCACCAACCAGGCGACAGCGACCGCGTCCGCGGTGAAGTCAGCGCAAGCCAACGTAGAACGGTTGAAGCAATTGGTTTCGTTCGAGAAGGTTTACGCCCCCTTCGACGGTGTGGTGACGGCGCGCTCGATCGATATCGGACAGCTGATCGATACAGGAGCGGCAAAAGAGCTGTTTCACATGCAGGCATTGAACAGACTGCGCGTCTACACGAACGTTCCGCAGATCTATACGACCAACCTGAAGCGCGGTTCGAAGATCGACATCACGTTTCCCGAATATCCGGGACGGAACTTTCAAGGGACATTGGTGCGAACCGCGAACGCGATCGATCCGGTGAGCCGCACATTGCTGGTGGAACTTGACGTGGATAACGGCAAGGGCGAGTTGCTGCCGGGGTCGCTGGCACAGGTTCACTTCAAGGCGCCGTCGATGCAGACGTTTGTTATTCCGGTTTCGGCGATCATCTTTCGCCGTGAGGGAACGCGTGTGGGCACCGTGGGGAGTGACGGCGTTGCGCATCTCATTCCTGTGACGATTGGCCAGGATGATGGAGCGACTGTGCAGATTGTCAGCGGGCTGAAAGATGGAGATCGCGTGATCCAAGATCCGCCAGACTCGCTGATTGAGGGTGAGAAAGTGAGCCTGCAAGACCCGAGGAGCCAGGGCAGCGATGGGCAACCGGGACCGGGGGGCAAATAGCGATGCGGTCGGGTTCAGAACTACGGGTTCCTGCTTCGCTTCAATTCCGGCGCGAAGGGAGGCCGGGGTGCCGCGAACGGTTGCTTGCCATCGGCTTGGCGGGACTTGTTGCGCTGCTGGCTGGATGCAAGGTCGGGCCCAATTATAGCCGTCCTGCGACTGCACCACCGACGGAATATAAGGAGGGTGGATCGGCCGGGGCAGTTGTGCCGCCGCCGAATCCGCAAGGAGGAACGTGGAAGCCCGCATCGCCTTCTGATGGCATGCTGCGTGGCAAGTGGTGGGAGGTCTATCAAGATCCGCAACTGAATGCGCTGGAAGAACAGATTGTGCCGCAGAACCAGAACCTTCACGCGGCCCTGGAGACGTACCTCTCGGCGCGCGACCAGGTGCGGGTGGCGCGTGCGGATTTTTATCCCACGCTGTCACTTACAGGTGTTGCCAGCCGGGACCAGGTATCTTCGCACCGTCCATTGATCGTGAACAACACAGAGACCGGTTACAGCGACTTCCAGCTCGGCGGTCAGGCCAGCTGGGAGCCCGACCTATGGGGCCGCGTTCGCCGCCAGGTTGAAGCTGCTCACGAGAGTGCTCAGGCCAGCGCGTCCGACCTGGCGAATCTTGATCTGAGCCTGCACGCGGAACTGGCATTGGACTACTTTGAGCTGCGCGGACTGGATTCAGATTCCCGTCTTCTCGAGAGAACAGTGAAGGACTACGAGCATCAGCTTGATTTGAATCAGCGGCTCGTAACGGGTGGCCTTGCGACCGAAGTAGTCGTGGCGCAGGCATTAACGCAGTTGGAGACGACGCGCGCGCAACTGATTGATTTGAACGAGGCACGCAGTGAGTACGAACATGCGATTGCCACGCTGATCAACAAGGAGGCGCGCTATGTGACGCTGGCGCCGTCGCCGCTGGACCTGGCACTGCCGAAGGTTCCCGTTGGCGTGCCCTCGCAGTTGATAGAGCGACGGCCGGATATTTCCGCGGTCGAGCGACGGACGGCTGCCGCCAACGAGCAGATCGGGATTGCGATCAGCGCGTTTTATCCCAACGTTGTTCTCGGTGGAGGCGGAGGCTTTGAGAGCACGAACATCACGACGCTGATCCAGGGGCCGAGCGCGCTATGGAGCCTTGGCGCGCAGGCGACCCAATTGCTGTTCGATGCCGGAAGGCGGCATGCAATTACAGACCAGACGAGGCACAACTACGAGGCGGAGGCGTCGACGTATCGCGCCACCGTGCTCAGTGCTTTCAACGAGGTCGAAGACCGGTTGTCGGATCTGCGCGTGCTGGACGAAGAGGCCACGACGGAACAGCGCGCTGTTACGGCCGCGCAGCATTCGCTGGACTTGTCGAACCAGCGGTACAAAGGCGGAGCGACAAACTACCTTGAAGTGCTGGTGGCCGAAAGCACGCTGTTAAGCAACCAGCGCACGTCGACAGATCTTGTGACCCGCCAATTTGCGGCGAGCGTGGGGCTGGTTCGCGCTCTCGGCGGCGGATGGGATGTAACGCAACTGCCGCAGTAGCGGCAAGAAGCAGGCATTGGTCTATGCGGCTGCTGCCTGTTCAAGTTCGCGTCGAAGAAGCGAACAGCAATGGCGGCTGAAGTCGTAGGCTCCGACCTGCGGAAGCTGCTGGGCGAGCTCCTGACTCTTCTCCAAGGCGATTCTGGCTTCTTCAAGGTTGCCTTCGATCCAATGGAGGGCGCTTTGGGCTCTCCAGTAATCGGCGTTGAAGCGTGTCGGTTTTTTAGCCTGCATGCGGTTCCACCAGAAGCGTGTGGCCTTGGCATCGCGGCGAACGAGTGCATTTCCGAAAATAAACGCGGTGTAAAGCTCCGCAGGGATGTTGTGCGCTGATTGCAGGCAGACGAACTCGGCTTTTGCCAGGACATCATCAGCCTCCTGTGTCTCACCGCAGTCGAGGGAATGGCTGAAAGCATAGAGCCACATCATGAGAGCTTGCCGCCCGTGGGCAATGCCGCGTGCCGCGCTGCGAATGGAGCCAATATCGTAATCGCGTGGCCGGAGAGAAGAAACCAGACTGGAACCGATGCGGGCAAGCGACAAATGAAAATCGGCGAAGGCTCCGCCAGCAAGAATCTGCAGAACGATGGCGCCGTCGGAGTACCCCTGCGGTGTCCGGAAGGGCAGGAGGTTGGCGGCGGCGAGGCCGAGGCTCCAGGAGCCGAACAGCGCCAGGAATCCGGTAACCGGCCCCGGCAACGCGAAGCGTGAACCAAGCGCAATAAAGAGTGCGAGGCTGCCGGAAAGGATATTGAAAGCTGAACCGGCCGCCATCATCGAGAGGTACCGCCGCGGGAGCAGCTTGCCATCACCGGGGATGAGGGCTGTTACGCCCTCGGCTAGAATCAGGCCCTTCGGCTTGAATTCAAATTCCCATTTGGCATCGCGAACACGCCACTGGAACGGCCCCACGAAGAAGGCGCGCAGCTTCATGCCGTTCATCATGCCGACAAGGGCGTGGCCGGTCTCGTGGATGGAAGTAATGGAGAGAAGAACGATCAGCGTCAGGGCGAAACGAACAGTCATGCCGTCGAGCGCGGTGATGTGTTGACCCTTGAGCCATCCCTGCCACCAGAGATATGCGCCGAGGCTCAGTCCAAAGGTGACTGCCTGCGCGACACGGTTGACGTGGCGGCTGGTGAAATCGCCCGGGATGGACGACACTTCTTCGGTGTTAACCACAAGCTGGAGTTTTTGACGTTTGCCGAAGGCGACGAGCCCAAGGGTCCCGATTATCAGGAAGATCGGATTCGCGGCCAGGATATTGTGGGCAAGAATGCTGCTCAGCAGTGCGGTGAAAATATACAGGGAACTCGCTGCGAGGCCCCACACGCGAGCCGTGGATTTCGCTTTCAGCGACTTCCACCAGGCAGTGCTGAATACCGCGACGAAGATACTCATGAGGGAGGCCCAGAGCGCAACGCGAAGCGACAGTCGCTGCACGGAGGCCATTGTCACAAAGCTCCCAGCAGCCAGGCGAAGACAGACGAGAGCGGTGAAGAGGTGTATCCAGGAGAGGTATTTTCGGAGGGCCGGCATTTCGTAGCTTCTTTCTGGGGAAGTTCCAGAGTATCCGGTATGAAGCGCAGGAAAAATGGCCCTTTCGGCAACAGCAACTAACGCTTACGGTCCGTTACGAAGGAGCTATATCTATTTACCCCAATGAATTAGGCGCGGAGAAAATGGGAGCCGCTAATTTGCCGCGAGGTCACTCCATCCCGCTGAGGGTGTCGATTCGGACACGGGTATAGGCGTCAGGAGGAACGTCGGTCAGGGGTAGCGACGGGCCTTCCCACAGGAGGCGGGGCGAATCCTGGCTGACCGAGTGCAGCCCTTCGATATGCAAGGTGTGACGGCCGGCGCGCAGGCCGATGGAGCCGTGATCGTAGCGCATCGCATTTCCGGGCGATCCGCAGACCTGTGCGAAGGGCGGCCCGGTTTTTGCGATCTGGATACCGTCGATAACGAGGCGGGCGCCATCGCGGGCCATCAGGTGGAAGGTGTAACCGCCGTCGGCGGGAATGTCGATGAAACCGTCCCACGCAATTGCATAGCGAGTGAAGCCCTGGGCATCTGCGTGGAGGTTCGGCGAATTTCCGTTGAAGATTGCGGTCTGGTGAGTGAGATCCGGCAGTTCAGTCCACGTACCCGGGTAGATTTGCCATAGGAGGCCGGGGAGCGTGGGACTGGCGATCTGCGCAGCGTCATGCCATTTGGCGACCGCAACCACTCCCTGTGCTGCCCAGTCCTGGTGGTCCTGGTTATCTTCGGTTTTGAGCAGAACGCGAAACCGGCCGGCGCCGTTGGACGCGTCGAGCGCCGTTCCGAGTGCGTCGGGAAATTTGTGCTTCACGCGGCGGCCATGGGCCTGTGTTCCATCCCCAAAGAGCCAGGTAAAGGTTGCGTGCGGCGAAGGGTCCGCTGCAAATGTGACCTGATCACCGGGAGCGAAGACGGGAGGGCTCACTGTGAAATGCGCCACCGGGCCGGAGGGTACGGGAAATTTGGGAACCGCGGCGCCCCCAGCCGTGATCAATTGCAGCTCGGCTTCATTGGTGGCGCGGTTCTGGTCGTACTTCACGTTGTCGAAGGTCACATCGCTGACATCGCCGGTGATGGTTGAACTGGCGAGCGGCGGCTGATCGAGTGCCCAGATGTTTTTGAAGAGAACTCCACGGACGGACGGTTCTTCGTGTTCGATCTGGACGAGGGAGTACCAGTTGTCGACCCAGAGATTCTCAAAGGTGTAGTTGGAGTGATCACCCTTGGCGCCATTGGCGCCCCACAAGCCAAGGATGCCGAAGGTCTGGCCGCAAGCGCCGATGCCGCCGTGGAGAATGTCGGAGTCGCGGAGAGTGAAGTTGCGCGAGTTGAATATCTTCTGCGGCCATGCGGCGCGCACGATGTTGGAGATGCTGGTGGAGAGTTGGCTGGTTTCGACGGTGACGTTCTGCACCTCGTGGCCCGGCCGCAGCATGTCGGCTTCGGTATAGCCATCCCAATTGCCTTCCATGGCTAGATCGTCATCTGAGGCGCGCAGAAATGAATCGCGCACCAGCGCATCGCCGCCGCCAAGCCAGTCCATACCATCCTGGTTCGCGTTGCCCGGGTTGCCGCCGACGACGCGGAGGTCGTTATAGACGAAGCCACTAGTGTCTTTCATCTGGATGGACCAGGTGCGCGCGCGAACGATGCAGGTGACGCCGTCAATCTCGACGTTATGGGATTCGAGAGCACCGATGCAGTGCCAGTCGGGCTTCTGCATCCAGCCTTCGTCGGCGTTGGGATCCTGCGTGCCTTCGTAGACGATGGTGCCGCGACCGAGCACTTTGACGCCGCTGACTTTCCAGAGATTCAGGCTGCCGTAAAAGTAGGATCCGGGCGCAAGGTAGTAGGTCTCGCCGCTTTGCGGATTCAGGCTTTGACGATACACGCCGGGGGGGAAGACGTGAACGGTGGGATCGGCTGGCGGCGCGGGTGCAGGGGGCTGTCCCGCAAAGACGAAGAGCATGACGGCGTGGTTGAGAAAGTCGCCGGGGCGTGAGATGGAGAGTTTTTGCGGGCCGCTGATTTTGAATCGGATGGTCTGGCCATCGCGCACGGGCCGGATTCCGAGCCTCCATGGCTCGATGTCGACACCTTTATCCCAAAAGCCGGGTTGAGTGGCGGTGATGGCGATGGTTACGGGGCCTGTGACGTCGAAATTGACGAAGTCGTAGCTGGCGGCGGCGTGGGCTACGTCGACTGGCTGGTCGTTGACGGTGACGGTGAAGGCAGTGGAGCGCAGCTCAGGTGGAACGGATACAGGCTGAACATGCGTCGCGGCGAAAACCACGCCGGAGATCGCGAACACAGCCGCCAGAAACACACCAGGAGCACGCAAGAAGCAAAGACCTGAAGAGAAGTGAGAACTATCTCACTCTAGCATCGGAAATCCGGATGCCAGCCACACTGTTGACCTTTGGCAACAGGAATGGGCCGCCACAATCCTGAGCGGCCCATTCACATTTTGCTAGGGCAGGATCACCAACTCGGGCTTGCTGCCGCCACTCATTCCATAGACCGCACCGGAATAGAAAGCTCCGGCGTCGTACTTATAGCAGCCTGGGTTGCGAGCTTTGAGGGTGATGGGCTTGTTTCCACCGCCGAGGATAGGATCATCCGGGTCGAACGGCGAATCGGTTCCGAACGAGATCATGAAACCAGTGTTCTTGTTTGACGTCATCCACACGACGGTGGTGCCAGCCTTGATACAGAAGAACTGGTTGTTCTTTGCGTTTGGAATGCTCGGCTTGACGTTTGAACCATCCCCCGCCTTCCGGACATCGATTGTGCAGACGGCTGAAGCAGATCCGCAGGTGTTAGCGGCGGTGCACATATCCGCCGGTTGAGGTTCATCACAGACATACTTGCTCTTGGCTTCAGTGACTGTGCTGCCGAGGAGGATAATCAACATCGCCAACGCCACACTGCATGAAGGAGTCTTTATTTTCATGGTCAAAATTCCTCGCGAGATTTCGAACGGCTCGTTCCTTATTTGAAAAGCGGACCGGACGAACTATTTCTTCTCGGTATCCGCACCCGGCCAAACGATGACGTTATTGAGCTTCCAGGGGTTCATTCTCAGGTCCCACTGCGGTTCGCCCTCCTTGTTGATGGTGAGCTGGGTGGCTGGAAAGAGGACACCGTCGCTCTTGCCCTTGTCCTGATCGTTGATTCTTATTTCGCCCGCAGTCAGATTGAAGGACTGCGACTGGGTATCCCAGTAAGCTTCCCCGAAAGCAATTTTGCGGTTGGTAATGAAGCGGACCGACCGTCCCGTGGGGGTCTTGATTTCGCGGATGTAGGAGACGTCGAACCCCAAGGTGCCCGGTATGGTGATCCGGCCTACGGCTTTCATCTTTTCAAGCGCATTCGCCAGGCCGTTGTTCTGACCCTTCTGATAGGACTGGACCAGGATCTGCCGGTCTTCGGGGGTGGAATACTGGTAAATGATCAACCTGACGGTAAAGTTCTTACCCAATTGAGTGCTTGTACCGTAGGCCTGTGCATCGATGGTTTCATACTTTTCGGCGAACCCCGTGGTGGCTGCCATCGCCAGGATCGCCGCTGCGGCAATACCCATCGTCCATGTTTTGATACTCATCTTAATCCTCCGTCAGAACGTTCAATTGCGGGCAATTCCGAAGTGGCAATTGGGCGGCCGGGGTGTCCGGCGCTTAGGTCACAGATTTCGCCCTTGCTTCCGCGCGATGACCAAGGTAGCAAGAGTCGAAGTCGGAGCATACTGGCAGAATTACCAGTGCAAGGTGGGGTGTGGTCAGGTCGCAGCGCGGCCTTCGGGATTGCAACTTCAATTTCATCTTGAAGATCGACTATCCCTACCGGGCGTGGACTGCGTATATTGGCTGGAATAGGGCTCCCCGCAATTTGAGGACACAAAATGGCGCGACGCGTCGGCCTGCTGTTCTGGATGGCAGGTCTTTGGGAGTGCGGCACTTTCGCCGCAGCTCTAGCCGAAACGCCTGATCAACTCGCAGATGCGCAGCATGCTGTCCGAGTCACACTCGGCCAGTCGGCTCTGCCGCTTTACGGACCGTGGAAGTCTACTGTGGGCGACTCGCCAATCGATCCCTCCACAGGCCAACTGCTTTGGGCGAGCCGGACTTCGATGACTCCAGATGGGAAACAGTTGACTTGACACCGAAGAACGATGCTATTGAAGTTGCAAACGCTGCGCAATCCTTCGGACAGGACGACGACATCAGCGTCATTTCTGTCACTCGGACTCCGGTGGCAGAGCTTGCGACGGCCTGAGCGGGATGGGGCCTGGGAGTTGAAATGCCGGAATCACCGACCAACGCGACGGAAGTCGATGGAGGGGGGCATGTTCCGATTCGGGGGAAACTAGATTCCCTCGCCCATGGAGACATATTCGCGAGAGCTGATTCAGTTCCTCACGGTAGGCGGTGCGTTCGGCTTCTTCGGCGGCGAAGGGTTCGGCGCAGGGCACGGGGGCACCGAGTTTTCCTTCGAGCTCTTCAACGCGGGCGGAGAGGGCGATGAGCGCATCGGAGAGCGGGTCCTTCACGTCGTGCGGATCAGTGATGAGCACGCGCTGGCCGTTGAGATAAACAATGTGTGCAGGGACGCCGACGACGGTGGAGTTGGGCGGCACGTCAGTGAGCACGACGGAGCCGGCACCGACGCGCGAGTTTTGGCCGATGGTGATATTGCCGAGGACGTTGGCGTTGTTGCCGATGAAGACGCCGTCGCAGAGGGTGGGGTGTCGCTTGCCGTGGCCCTTGCCGGTTCCGCCGAGGGTGACGCCCTGATAGAGGGTTACGTCGCTGCCAACGATTGCGGTTTCGCCGATGACGACGCCGGTGGCGTGATCGATGAACAAGCGACGACCGAGCAACGCGCCGGGATGGATATCGACGCCGGTGAAGAAGCGGGCGACCTGCGAGAGGATGCGCGCGGGAAGGCGCAGCTTCATCAGCCAAAGCTGGTGCGAAACCCGGTGATACCAGACGGCCCACAGGCCCGGATAGCAGAGCATGACCTCAAGCCAGGAGCGCGCGGCAGGGTCGCGCTCCAGCACTGAGCCGAATGTCTTCGCGGATGCGGGCGAACATGGGGTTGAGCCTTTCTTAATGTGAGGGAGATGCCGGCGGAATGATATCACTCCGCCGCTCTACTATTGCACTTACACTGCGACCGGCTCCGGCTGCAGGGCCAGCACTTCCTGGCGCAGCGAATCGAACAGGATGCTGGACAGATACCGCTCGCCGAAGTCGGGCAGGACTACCACGATGAGTTTGCCGGCATTTTCAGGGCGTGCGGCTACCTTTAACGCTGCCGCCACGGCCGCGCCGGAGCTGATGCCGACAAAGAGGCCTTCTTCGAGGGGCAGCCGCCGCGCCATGGCGACCGACTCGTCGTTGGTGACCTGGACGACTTCGTCGATCAGCTTGGTGTCGAGGACTGCCGGGCACAAATCCGGCGCCGAGCCCCTGAATCTTGTGTGGACCGGGCTTGCCGCCGGAGAGTACCGCGCTGTCGGCGGGCTCAACGGCGATGGCCTTGAAGGACGGTTTGCGGGGCTTGATGTAGTTGGACACGCCGGTGATGGTGCCGCCGGTGCCGACGCCGGAGATGAGGATGTCGACTTTGCCGTCGGTGTCATCCCAGATCTCTGGGCCAGTGGTGGCAAGGTGAATGGCGGGGTTGGCCGGGTTGTCGAATTGTTGAAGGATGTAGCCCTTCGGCGTTTCGGCGCGAATCTCTTTAGCTTTGGCGATGGCGCCCTTCATGCCGTTGGGGCCCGGGGTGATCACCATTTCCGCACCAAAGGCGCGCAGAAGGACACGACGCTCGGTGCTCATGGTCTCGGGCATGGTGAGGATGAGCCTGTAGCCTTTGACGGCGGCGACAAAGGCAAGGGCGATACCGGTGTTGCCGCTGGTGGGCTCAATGAGGACGGTTTCGCCGGGCTTGATTTTGCCGGCCTTTTCGGCGGCATCGATCATTGCAAAGCCGATGCGGTCTTTTACGCTGGCAGCCGGGTTCTGGCCTTCGAGCTTGGCGACGACGGTTGCGGGCAGTCCCGCGGCCACGCGGTTCAGACGCACGAGCGGGGTGCGACCAATGAGTTCAGTTACATTCGCGGCAATACGCGCCATGATCTTCTCCTTCTTCGGGGACAAGGGTCCCGGACACGAGTTGGGAAATGCGGGGAACAGCGGTGGAGCTGTCAGGCGGGAAAAATGCGCGCACTCACGGGCGCACGCCGGGCATCGGAGCTCTCACCAGGGCGGTGTTAGCGACATCGACGCATGTGGATAGCGTATCGCTCTGGCTCGGCTTATGGCAAGTCTGCGTTATTGACCGGCCAGGCTGCATTTTCAGAAATCGCTCAAGCTTCTGGCTTTTTCAAAACCACGGTGGACTGATGGTTCCACCTTAGAGCAGTTTCGGAATGCATGCAGGCTTTTCAAGGGCGGAGAAGGTGGCTTTTCTCTTGCAAGAAAAGCCACTTGGCTCAGTGGGCCTCGGACTAGACCAATTCCGAAACTGTTGTGGCGCCGTTATATCCTTAACGAAGAGCACAGGTCCGCGGATAATGCGCGGACCGGTCAGTCAGGACCCTGAAAAATATCATGAGCACGCAAAATATCGCAGTACATTTGCCCGACGGAAGCATACGGGAAGTGCCCGCCGGGACGACGCCTCTGGATATCGCCAACTCGATTTCGCCGCGGCTGGCGGCGGCGTCTGTTGTTGCCCGGTTGACCCCCGTGACTACGGAGACGAAGTCGAAGGCGACCGCCGAGGTCGCGTCGGAGGCTGCGATGTACGCGGCGGAGGATGCCTCGGCGACGCGGCTGGTGGATCTGTCTACTCCGCTGAATGCGGATACGAAGCTTGAACTGGTGAAGGAATCGGATCCGGAGGCGCTGAAGGTGGTGCGGCACTCGGCGGCGCATGTGCTGGCGACGGCGGTGCTGGAGTTGTTTCCGGAGACGAAGCTGGGCCATGGCCCGGCGACGGATGCGGGATTCTTTTACGACTTTTATCGCGAAAAGCCATTTACGCCGGACGACCTGGCAGCCATCGAAAAGAAGATGGCCGAAGTTGTGGCGCGCGATGAGAAGTTCGTGCGCGAATATGAGCCGCGTGAACAGGCGCTGGAGGAGTTTGAAAAAGACGGCGACTTCATGAAGACGCACTTCGTGACGAAGTTCACGGAGCCGGGGTCGGATGTGAGCTTTTATCGCAACGGCAAGTTTGTGGACTTTTGCCGTGGACCGCACGTGCCTTCGACGGGGCGCGTGAAGGCGGTGAAGGTGACGACGCTGGCGGGCGCGTACTGGCTGGGCGATGAGAAGAATCCGCAGCTGCAGCGCATTTATGGCACGGCATTTTTTTCGCAGAAGGATATGGATGCGCACTTTGCGCGGCTGGAGGAGGCGGCGAAGCGCGACCATCGCGTGCTGGGCAAGCAGCTTGATCTGTTCAGCATCCAGGAACTGGCGGGGCCCGGACTGGTCTTCTGGCATCCCAAGGGCGGCATCGTCCGCAAGGTAATGGAAGACTGGATGCGCGACGAATGCCTGCGGCGCGGCTATCTGATGGTCTACACGCCGCACGTGATGCGGCGTGAGTCTGTGGAAGATGAGCGGGCACGAGGGCTTCTACTGCGGCAATATGTACACGCCGATGGAGCTGGATGACGCCGAGTACCGGCTGAAGCCGATGAACTGCCCGGGGCACATTCTGATCTACAAGAATTCGCCGAAGAGCTATCGCGATCTGCCGCAGCGCTATGCGGAGCTGGGCAATGTATATCGCTACGAGCGCTCCGGCACGATGCATGGGCTGCTGCGGGTGCGCGGCTTTACGCAGGACGACGCGCACATCTTCTGCATGCCGAGTCAGATTGAGAGCGAAGTTGTGGCGTGCATTGACTTTGCCGAGGCGGTGCTGAAGACCTTTGGCTTTAAGGAATTCAAAGTTGAACTCTCGACCTGGGATCCGAAGGACCGCGCGAACTACACGGGCTCGGATGAGAACTGGAATCTTGCGATCAGTTCGCTCGACCGCGTGCTGAAAGCGAAGGGCATTCCCTACAAGACAATTCCGGGGGAAGCGGCGTTCTACGGGCCGAAGATCGACATCAAGCTGGTGGATGTGCTGGGGCGGCTGTGGCAGCTCTCGACAGTGCAATTCGATTTCACCCTTCCGGCACGGTTTGAGCTGGAGTATGTGGGCGAAGATGGCGAGCGGCATCAGCCGGTGATGGTGCATCGGGCGCTGTTCGGTTCGGTGGAGCGGTTTTTCGGCGTGCTGATCGAGCACTATGCGGGTGCGTTTCCGCTGTGGCTGGCGCCGGTGCAGATCGGGCTTGTGCCGATCAGCGAGCGGCATCTGGCGTACGCGGAGAAGGTGGAAGCGGAGTTGAAGGCCGCGGGATTCAGGGTGGAAACCGACGCGCGCAACGAGAAGATGAATGCGAAGATTCGCGACCTGGCAAACCAGAAGATTCCGTACATTCTTGTCTTTGGCGACAAGGAAGAGGCGGCGGGAGCAGTAAGCGTGCGCGTGCGCGGCAAGGGTGACCAGGGGTCGATGCCGCTCGGCGAGTTTATCGCAAAGGCGAAGGGGCTGGCGGAGAGTAAGTCGACGGAACTGTAGGGCGGCAGCCAGGTGAGAAATCGTCAACATCTCACTCTGTTGACTTGCTTCCTTGTCCAAGCTTAGAGGACCACCTGATGGCAGATACGTCATCCCTCATCGGCCAGACAATCTCCCACTACCATATCGTCGATAAGCTCGGCGGTGGTGGTATGGGGATCGTCTATAAAGCTGAAGACACGACGCTGCACCGATTCGTTGCCTTGAAGTTCCTCTCTGATGCATTCGTCCCAGATTTACAAGCTCTGAGCCGTTTCAACCGCGAAGCTTATGCCGCCTCGGCGCTGAACCATGCCAACATTTGCACGATCTATGAGATAGGGGATCATGACGGCCTACCTTTTATCGCCATGGAGTACCTGGAAGGGACGACGCTAAAAACTCTGCTGTCGGGACGGCCGCTTGATACGGACTCGATGCTATCTTTCGCGATAGAAATAGCCGATGCTCTGGACGCGGCTCACAGCGAAGGCATACTCCACAGAGATATCAAACCTGCGAACATTTTCGTCACTGAACGGGGTCATGCCAAGGTCCTCGATTTCAGTCTCGCCAAGCTTACGGCCGCCCGGAAAGCGACAACCGGCGAGGAAACCACAGCACCAAACGATGCGCAATCCAACGATCTAACCAGCCCCGGCAGCATCATGGGAACGATTGCTTACATGTCACCGGAACAGGCGACAGCGAAGGAAGTTGATCCTCGGAGCGATTTGTTCTCGTTTGGAGGGGTTCTCTATGAGATGGCGACCGGCCAGTTGCCGTTTCGGGGAAATAGTACCGCGGAGATTTTCGAAGCCGTATTGAATCGCGCTCCGGTGGCTCCGGTCCGATTGAACCCCGATGTGCCTGCTGAGCTGGAGAGGATTGTCCATAAAGCGCTGGAGAAGGACCGGACATTGCGTTATCAGAGCGCGGCGGAGATGCGGGCGGACCTGCAGCGCTTGAAGCGAGACATCGACGCCGACCGGATCGCAAGGGCAAGCTCGAGCCAACCGAGCGTTGCGGAATCGCAATCACGGAACGGTTCGAGACCGAGCACATGGATCGCGTCTGCCTGGAAGCCCATTGCTGTAACGATTTTGGTTTTGATTGCCCTGGCAGGCGCGGGAATCTATTTTCGATTTCCGCTGGCGGCTCACTTGACGAAGGCGACACCGTTGACTGAGAAAGACAGCGTGCTGTTGTCGGATTTCGTCAACAAGACCGACGATCCAGTCTTTGACGATGCACTCAGGCAGGCCCTGACGATTGAGCTGAGTCAATCACCATTCCTGAATATTGTTTCCGACCGCAAGATCGAGGAGACACTGCGGTTGATGGGCCAGCCAGCGGCGCAACATATGCCGCCCGAACTTGCACGGGAGGTTTGCGTTCGGACGGGAAGCAAGGCTACGGTGCTAGGATCGATATCCAATCTCGGCGGACAGTATGTGATTGGGCTTAACGCGATCAGTTGCACTGACGGTGACACGCTGGCCAGTGAACAGGGTACGGCGTCGACGAAACGGGACGTACTGAAGACGCTGGGAAAAACAGCTGACAGGCTTCGACGGGAACTTGGCGAATCACTGGCCACAGTGGAGGAGTTCGATGTACCGGCGGAGGCAACCACGCCTTCGCTGGAGGCATTGAAGGCGTACAGTGAGGGCGGCAGAACGGCACGCAGGACAGGTGATGCGGAGGGAATTCCTTTCTACAATCGGGCGATTGAACTCGATCCAAATTTTGCTTTGGCGTACGCGGCGCTTGGCTCCTCGTACTTCAATCTGAATCAAACGCATCTGGCTGCGGAGAATGCGACCAAGGCCTATGAGCTGCGAGAGCGCGTGAGCGAGCGAGAGCGATACCGAATCTCAACAACTTACTACCATGCCGTTACGGGAGAGCTTGAGAAAGCGATTGGAGAGTACAAACTGTGGTCGAAGAGCTATCCGCGGGACGACACGCCGCATTTAAATCTTGGCGTCATCTATCAACAGCTCGGGCAGTACGACAAGTCTGTGGCCGAGACGAAAGAGGCGATGGAGCTTGCGCCGTCGATTACGGCATACGGCAACCTTTCAATCGAGTTCATTGCGCAGAACAAGTTGGACGACGCGGAGAAGGTGTTGCGAGAGGCGCAGGCGAAGGGTTTTGACGGGCTCTACATTCGGGGAAATCTATATCTCCTGGCGTTCCGGCGAGGTAACAGCAAGGGGATGGAGCAACAGCTCGCCTGGGCCGCGGGGAGAACGGGAGACGAAGATGCTATGCTCTCCGGCCAGGCGGACACGGACGCCTATTACGGACGGCTCGTGCGGGCGTCGGATTATTCGCGACGGGCGGTGGAGTCCGCCGTGCGCGCCGACTCGAAGGAGACGGCGGCGCTCTGGCAGGTGGCTGCAGGGCTGCGGGAGGCCGAGTTCGGGAATATCGCCGCTGCGAGACGGGACGTTGATGCGGCGCTATCACTGCATTCGGGAAACGACGTCAAGTTACTTGCAGCGCTCGCGCTGGCACGCTCAGGGGATACGGCAAAAGCGATCAGGCTCGTCGAGGA
Organism: uncultured Acidobacteriaceae bacterium; assembly: GCA_963769345.1. Classification (GTDB taxonomy): domain Bacteria; phylum Acidobacteriota; class Terriglobia; order Terriglobales; family Acidobacteriaceae; genus Telmatobacter. The sequence continues at coordinate 731,416 of CAVYLL010000008.1, read as the reverse complement.
ACTGGAGAGGACTCCAACTACCGATACGGTGCTGAAGCTTTACTGTCTGCCGACCGTTCATGGTGCGATCGAAATCAGTCGGGGCAATCCGTCGAAGGGAATCCAAGGTCTGGAAGCAGCGGCGCCGTATGAATTGGGCGGGCCACTATCGTTTCCCTACCTCTACCCTGTATGGGTGAGGGGCCATGCGTATATGGCGGCGCGTCAAGGGGCAGCTGCTGCCGCCGAGTTTCAGAAGGTGATCGATCATCCGGGCATTGTCCTGAATCAACCGATCGGATCACTGGCTCATCTTGAGTTGGGCAGGGCATATGTCCTATCGGGCGACAGCGTCAAGGCGCGGGCCGCCTATCAAAATTTCTTCACGCTCTGGAAAGACGCCGACCCCAATGTCCCTATTTTCGTTGCTGCTAAATCAGAATATGCGAAGCTGCAATGACATAGGGTGAGACTCGCGTGGCCTGAAGGCTCGGCAAGGGCGAGCCGCGGCTATTTGGGATTCATTCTTGCGTTATCGAAGGGCGACTGGGCGGGGTTGGTCTGAAATGCTGGCGGATTGTGATTCGGCGAGGCGAGCCTGCGCGAGCTCTTTTTGACGCGGTGTCATGACGCCGGACAACTGCTTGAGAGCCTTGGCGGCGGTTGGGTCTCCGGCAGCGGCTGCGCGGCCGCACCACTCGTATGCGCTCACATAGTCAAGCGGAACGCCACGGCCCGAGTAATACATGGTGGCGAGGTTGTACTGAGCGCGGATTACGCCGCGGGTAGCTGCCTCGGCGTAGAACGCGGCAGCATGACGATAGTCTTTGTCGACTCCGAGGCCGTCTTCGTACATTACACCGAGGTTGTTGTCAGCCTCCGCGAGCCCTTGCGCGGCAGCCTTCCGATACCAGAAGAGAGCCAGGTCGTTGTCGCGCTCGAGTCCGATGCCGTGGTGGTAGAACGAACCGAGATTGTTCTGGGCCGCTGCATTTCCCAGATCCGCGGCCATACGGTACCACTTTGCCGCTTCAGCGTCGTCGTGCGGCACACCGCGGCCGGAGTGGTAGAGGTTGCCGAGTTTGCATTGCGCTACGGCGTCTCCCTGTTCAGCCGCGGCGCGGTACCAGCGGGCAGCTTCGGCGAGATTGATCGGGACAGCTTTTCCCTGTTCAAGGAAGTAACCCAACCTCTCCTCGGCCGCGGCGTAGCCCTGAAGGGCAGCAGCGCGGATGAGCGTATAGGCCTTGGCATCGTCCTGGGAAACGCCCAGTCCGTTTTCGTAGAGCGCTCCGAGATTGAATTGAGAGGGGGCGTAGCCCGTGTTCGCGGCCAGGGAGAACCATCGGGCGGCCTCTTGATAGTTGCGCTCGACACCTTTGCCGAAGGCGTAGGCGAAAGCCAGATTGTTCTGGCCGAGAGGGTCTCCAGCCTCAGCGGATCGCCGTATCTCGTCGATCGATTGAGCAAGGGGCGCATTGTGATCTTCGAGGGACGCTCGCGCTGATGACGTTTGACTGGGAATGGAGGGCGGGTCGCTTGCCTGGCTCCATGACAAAGTTGTCGCAAGGAAGAAGACGGGGATAACAAAACCCGGAGAGGGGAGGCAGCGATTCATAGGGTCCCTCCGCGATACGCACGGAATGGAAGATGGTAACTCTATTCACGATATTTTCTCAAGGAATTCATCGTCCTTTAATGACAGGGCGATCATGAGATGGAAATAGAGTGCGATCGAGCCGCATCGGGAGTAAAGATAGCGTGATTCGCCAAATCTACGGAACTGTAAAAAGCTACAGTCGACGACTCTTATTTTCAGCACCGACTGCAAGTTGCCTGGCAGAAGAAAAGGTGTCCCCCGTCAATCGGATATCAGGCGTTGATGGCCATGCCTTCGACGGCGGCGTAGGCGTCGAGCATGGCTTCGCTGATCGTCGGGTGGGCATGGATGGTGAACATCAGCTCGTCGATTGTGCCTTCGAGTTCCATGACGGCTACGGCTTCGGCGATGAGTTCCGTGGCCTGCGGGCCGATGATGTGCACGCCGAGGATCTCGCCGTACTTGGCGTCGGCAACGATCTTGACGAAGCCATCGTGGCTGCCGACGATGGTGGCCTTGGAATTTCCGGCGAACGGGAACTTGCCGACCTTGATCTCGATGCCCTTCTCTTTGGCCTGCGCTTCGGTCAGGCCCACTGAGCCGATCTGGGGATCGGAGTATGTGCAGGCGGGAATGCGATCGCGACGGACGGAACGGTATTTGCGGCCGGCAATTTTTGTGACGGCGACGATGCCGCTCATGGAGCCGGAGTGGGCGAGCTGCGGCAGACCGGCGACGATGTCGCCGATGGCATAGATGCCGGGCTCGGCGGTCTCCATGCGCCTCGTCGACCTTGACGAAGCCGCGGTCCAGTTCGATTTTGGTTTTGTCGATGCCGACGTCGGCAATGCGCGCCAGCGCGGCCCACGGCGACGAGAACTTTCTCGGCTTCCTTTTCGACGGGCTTGCCGTTGGCGTCGGTCCAAGTGACTTTGACGCCGGTGTCGGTCTTCTCGATTTTCTCGACCTTGGCGTCCGGTGTTAACGTCGATGCCGCGTTTCTTGAAGAGGCGGGTCAGTTCCTTGGAGATTTCTTCGTCTTCAGGCGGCAGGAGGCGCGGGAGGAACTCGACGATCGTGACCTCTGTGCCGAAGCTGCGGAAGATGGAGCTGAACTCGACGCCGACGGCGCCCGCGCCGATGACGATGAGCGATTTGGGCACTTGAGGAACGGCGAGGATTTCGATGTTGGTGAGGATGCGGTCGTCGGGCTTGAGGCCGAAGATCATTTTGGCGTCGGAGCCGGTGGCGAGGATGATGTTTTTGGTTTTGACTTCGCTCTTTGCGCCGTCGGTTGCAGTGAGATCGATGGTGTGGATGCCGTCTTTGGCGGGGCCGGTGAGGCGACCGTAGCCGGAGATGACGGTGACCTTGTTCTTCTTCATCAGGAAGTCAAGGCCCTTGGTGTGCTTGTCGACGATGGAGGTCTTGCGCTTCTGGACGGCGTCCCAATTGAGGGTGCGGGCGTCGACGTTGTCGATGCCGTATTCGGCAGCTTGCTTGAGGTGGTCCCAGAGTTCGGCGTTGAAGAGCAGGGCCTTGGTGGGGATGCAGCCCACGTGCAGGCAGGTGCCACCGAGCACGTTGGCCGACTCGATAAGCGCGATCTTCAGGCCAAGTTGTCCGGCGCGAATGGCCGCGGTGTATCCTGCCGGACCGCTGCCGATGATTGCCACGTCGTAAATTGTGTCTGCCAAGGGGAACTCCGTTCTCGCGCGCCCGTGATGCCGCAAAGCAGCGCATTCCACGTCCAGTTTAATGCTTGCCTTTGATTGGATGTGATCACCGCGATCTATCGATTCGCTTGCACAAGCTCCGATGCAATTGCGTGGGTCTCGGCATCATCGCCGAAAGCCTCGATCCAGTGCACGTCCGGCTCGCGGCGAAACCAGGTGAGCTGGCGCTTGGCGTAGTTGCGATGACCTTGCTGCGCTTCGGCGATAGCCACCTTCTCGCTGATGCCCTTGACGAGAACTGACTGCGCCTGCCGGTAGCCGAGAGAGTCGAGCGCCTTGACGGGGCCATAGCAGGCGAGGAGAGCCCGGGTTTCTGCGATGAGACCGGCGGCGAACATTTCGGCGCAGCGTTGATTGAGGCGGTCGTAGAGCGCGGCGCGGGGCGGGTTGAGGCCGATGCGGAGGAGGCGGAAGCCGGTGAGGGGATCGCGGCGCCATCACCTGCGACATGGGCTTGCGGGCGGCGATGCAGACTTCGATGGCGCGAATCAGCTTGGGGGTGTCATTGGCGTGGATGCGCGCGGCTGATGCGGGATCGAGGCGCGTGAGCAGGCGATGGAGCCAGGCGCTTCCGTGGCGCTGGGCGCTGCGGCGAATGCGTTTGCGTAGGTCTTCCTGACGTGCGGGGCCGGCGAAGAGGCCTTCGGTGAGGGCGCGGAGGTAGAGGCCGGTTCCGCCGGTGACGATGGGGAGTTTTCCGCGGTCGGCAATTTCGCGCAAGGCGGCGCGTGCCAGGCGGCTGTAATCGCCGGCGGTAAAGGGCTGGTCGGGATCGGCGACGTCGATGAGGTGATGCGGGATGCGGGCGCGCTCTTCGGGCGTGGGTTTGGCGGTGCCGAGGTCCATGCCGCGATAGACGGCGACGGAATCGCAGCTGACGATCTCGCCGCTGAAGCGCTCGGCGAGGGAGAGGGAGAGCGCGGTTTTGCCGCTGCCGGTGGGGCCGAGCAGAAGCACAGCGAGAGGGTCGTGGGAGATTAGGCAAGCGAGGCCTTCAGCTGGATGAAGAACGAAATGTTTGAATCGGCGGATCTGGCGTGGTGGACGGCGTTGCGGAACGAGGGATGTCCCGGGGCTAAAGTCCCTCATCCTTTGGGCATTTTTCGTGGGGCTGAAGCCCCACGCTCCCTCCGATAAAACCAGAATCGGATTCGTTGAGGCGAAGGCGGGGTTTGCGGTGGGCGAAGGAGTCATGGGCGCCACCAGCCGGGAGGGAAGATCCAGTCGGGGTTGGTGTGGAAGAGCCACCAGACGAGGATCGCAGCGGCGATGAGGAGCAGGCCGAAGGTCTGGTTGCGGCGGAAGGCTCGACGCTGCTCGTCGCGCCGCTGGTCTTCGGCCAACTGTTCCTGGTATGGCTTGATGCGGCGTTCGACCATGCGTGTGCTCTCTTCGGCGGCTGAAATTTGCGCACCGATTCACCACGCATCAGTATAGGTCGCTTGTTGCTTAAGCCGAGTTTGCGGAAATCTGCAACACGCGAACTCGCCTTCTTTTGAATTCGCTTTGCCGCTGGTTGACTTCATGCCCCTCGATTGCCGACCATTGTTCTTCTGGTCTCGGAGAAGAGCAGCGGAAGGTTAGCAGATGAAAGTCTTGATCCTTGGTTCTGGCGGGCGCGAACATGCGCTGGCATGGGCAGTGAGCCGCAGCCAGCGCGTGACAGAAGTTGTGTGCGCGCCGGGCAATGGCGGCATTGCGCAGGTGGCTCGCTGCGTTCCTGTGGACATCAAGGACGTGGGCGCGATGGTGCGGCTGGCGGAGGTCGAGCAGCCGAGCCTGACGATCGTGGGCCCCGAGGTGCCGCTGTCGCTGGGCGTCGTGGATGCGTTTGGCGAGCGCGGCTATCGCATTTTCGGTCCGACGGGGGATGCGGCACGGCTTGAATCGAGCAAGGCCTTCGCAAAGCAATTCATGAAGCGGCACCAGATTCCGACGGCCAGCTACGCCGTCTGCACCAGCGGCAAGGAAGTGGAGGAGTCGATCAAGCATTTTCACCCGCCTGTCGTGGTGAAGGCCGATGGGCTGGCTGCGGGCAAGGGAGTGATCATCTGCCCGACGCGGCAGTTTGCGATCGATGCGGCGAAGGGGCTTTTCAGCGGAGAGTTGCTGGGCCTGACTGAGAAGCAAGTGGTGATTGAGGAGTTTCTCGAAGGCGAAGAGGTGAGTTTCCTGTGCCTCAGCGATGGCCGGCACGTAGTGCCGCTGGTTCCGGCGCAGGATCACAAGCGCATTGGAGAAGGCGACACGGGACCGAACACGGGCGGAATGGGGGTCTACTCCACGAGCGAGATGCTGGAGCCCACGATGACGGAGTGGATCATGCATCACATCGCCGAGCCCACAGTGCGCGGGATGGCTGAGGAGGGGACGCCATTTGTCGGCGTACTCTACTGCGGGCTGATGATGACTGCGCGCGGTCCGGAGGTGCTCGAGTACAACGCGAGATTCGGCGATCCGGAGACGCAGGCGATCCTGATGCGGCTGGAGTCGGACGTGGTGGATGCGCTCGAGGCCTGCATCGATGGCCATCTCCCGCAGACAGAACTGCGTTGGAACTCGGGGGCATCGGCTTGCGTAGTGGCAAGCTCGTCAGGATATCCCGGGAGCTACAAGACGGGGCTGCCAATCAGCGGGCTCAGTAATGCGGCGAAGACACCGGGCGTGGAGATATTTCACTCGGGTACCTCTCGCGTCGGCAACCAACTGGTAACGAGCGGGGGACGCGTGCTTGGCGTTACAGCAAGCGGCGCATCACTGAGCGAGGCGCTGGCGCGGGCGTACGAAGCCCTGGCGCAAATTCATTTTGAAGGTATGTATTACCGCCATGACATCGGGCACAGGGCGCTGAAACAACCGCACCTCTAGCAAGGCGACTGGGACACTGCGCCGTGCGAGCCGGCCTCAATCGGCCGTTCAGTTAGTCGGCCGAAGTTGGCTTGGCGGATGCGACCGGTGCGCCCTTGACTTGCTTCTGGAAACAGGCGCGGCAAAGAACGGGCCTGCCCTGGGTGGGCTTGAACGGGACCGTGGTTTCCAAGCCGCAGGCCGAACAGGTGGTTCGAGTCTCAGAGCGTACGCGCCCGCCACTGGCGCGCTTTGCCTTGCATTGCTTGCAGTGCTTGGGGTCGTTCTTGAATTGTTTGTCGTGAAAGAAAAGCTGCTCACCTGCGGTGAACACAAACTCCACGCCGCAATCGTTGCACTTCAAAACTCTGTCGATGAATTCCATGGCCGGCTTCCCCAAAGGAGGGAAGACGGTTGAAATCGGCCATGAACTGAGAGCTTGCCGGTCCCGTTTCCCTGTCTTTGTACGTCCTTGAACAACAAGGGCCCGGGCCGCCACAAACGGAGCGGCTGCAATACAGCGTCTCCGCAATACAGGAGACTAAGTTATTTCGCGCTTGTTGAAACTCAGCTTGAGCGCAATTTTAAAATTAAACGATCGCGATGTGCCGTCCATATTTTTCTTGCTATATGGCCTTCTTCGCGGGGGTGCAAGTATAGCCTGAACGGCACGATTCGCAATGTCTGTTGAGTTACTTAATCCTGCTCTTTACGAGCTTTTTTGCGATTCCGCTTGCGTGCCAATGCTGCTTTCACGCGGCGCTTTTCACCGGGTTTCAGATAGTAGGAATGACGCTTAACTTCCTTGATGATGTCTTCCTGCTGTACCTTCCGCTTAAACCGGCGCAGCGCGTTCTCAAGCGGCTCGCCTTCTTGTAAGCGAACCTCTGCCAAAGTAATCCCACCTCCAAACCTGCCAAAGGGCCACTTTCATGATACCGGAACTACCTGTGATCAGCCAGCGCCGGAAGATGACAAAAAAAGACAAGTTCGATGCATGTGTGGCTGGAATCCCGAGATTTTCGCCGAAGAGCAATGATCCGGCGCTAAGTCTAACCAAATGCGGGGATTTGTCTCCTCGCTTTACACTGGAACCCTGAGGCTTCGCAAAGCAAATGATTCGCCGCTACCAGGGACATCTTCCTGCTATTCCCGCAAGCTGCTATGTCGATGTATCTGCACAAGTGATTGGGGACGTCGAGCTTGGCGAACACTCGTCCATATGGATGAATGCCGTTCTCCGAGGCGATGTCAATTCCATTCGGGTCGGCTCGAACTCGAATGTACAGGATTGTGCCGTCCTGCACGGACAGCGACATCTCTATTCCGTCACCGTAGGCGACTGGGTGACGATCGGCCACAATGCGACTGTGCACGGCTGCGTGGTGGAGGATGCGACGTTGATCGGGATGGGCGTGACGATTTTGAATGACTGCCGGATCGGCGAGGGGTCGATCATCGCGGCCGGCGCGGTTCTGCCGGAGCACACGGTAGTTCCACCGAGGACGTTGTGGGCAGGCGTGCCGGGTAAGCAGCGGCGCGAACTCAGCGACCAGGATCGAAAGCTCATTCTCGAATACGCGCAGAATTATCTCGATTACACGAAGATCTACCTGGCAGAAGTGGATGGGTAATTGCAGAATGAAGTTTCGTTCATCTGAACTGAAGATGCAGATCATTTAGCATCGAAGAAACCGGTGAACCTCTTCAGCAAAATTATTCCGAACTCCGCTCGCTTTTCAGGTCTCGTCCTTCTGCTTGCAGTCGCTGTCTGTGTCAGCGTCGATGCGCAGACATGGCCGCCTGCGGCCTCTGTGCCTAACGCGCCGCAACCGCAGGAACCGGTAACGCTGCGCGCGACGCCGATGAATCTTTTGAAGGACCAGGGAGCGATCTGGTCGAGTCCGATCCGCATCCGTGAAAAAGATCTGCGCTACCTGGTCCCGCTTGGCCTGGCGGTTACGGTCGCGATCACCACCGATCACCAGGCTATGACTGAAGTGGTTTCGCAGAATCCCAGCTTCAACAAAGCGAACACCACTGCATCAAATGTGTTGTTGACCCCGTTCATTGCTGCGCCGGGAGTGCTTTTCGCAGTCGGACAGTTCAAGGGCAACGAACATGCTCGCGAAACCGGGATCCTGGGCGGCGAAGCCATTCTCGACGGCCTTGTTGTCGAACAGGGAATGAAGCTGATCTTCCTGCGCGAACGGCCCACGGTCGACGGCGCCAAGGGCAAGTTTTTCCAGACCAGCGTCGGTTGGGACGGGTCGTTTCCTTCGAATCACAGTGTGCTCGCATGGTCCAGCGCTGCCGTGCTGGCTGAGGAATATCCGTCCCGGTTGAATCAGATTGTGATTTACACCCTGGCCACTGGCGTGAGCCTGACGCGTGTGCTCGGGCAGCAGCACTTCCCTTCTGACGTACTTGTGGGCAGCGCTGTCGGGTGGATGATCGGCCACTACGTCTACAAGAAGCACCACCGCTGGCACGGGCCTGACTCGCAATAATCACCCAGCGAGGTGCAGAACTGCGATCGAGTGCTGCTACACATGCGGGGTGTTCTTCAGTACCGCAATATCGCGCGCCATTGTCGGCGGAGCCTGGGCAGGTGCTGCGGGAGGAATGAACCGAGCCCGATCAGGCTTGTTGCTATCACCAGATGCGGATTCCGCTGGTTTTTCCTGTTGACTCAGCCCTATCTGTGTGCCAGTCTTCTGCGCAGCCTCCTCTACAAGAAGTTCTGATCCCGACGGAGATGAGCGCATCTCCCTGCGCCATGGCCGGGCCGGTTGTTACGCCGATGGGCCGGGAGTCAGGCTCTTCTTGTTTCCGCGGATCAAGATTCCGGTCACTCTCATCGCGAAAGGAATGACGATGAATCGACGTTTGGAAGCAGCTTCAACCTTGACCCTGCTCTCTTTCCTCCTTGGCGGGTGCTGCCAAGCCGGCCAACCCTGCCAGAACACGGGTAGTTGGCCGAGCAATGGCGAAATCGTTGGTGCATCGATTGGTATTGTCGCCGCGGTGGGTGCCGTCGGGGTTGGTACTGCCATCGCAGTCAATCATGCGCATCACAGGCTTCAGGGATGTGTCTCGACGGGTCCGGATGGTCTTCAGTTGACGAGGGACTCGGACAAAAAGACATTTTCCCTGGTTGGTGCCGATGTCAAATCAGGCCAGAGGGTCAAGCTACATGGAACAAAGAAGAAGAAGGGGAAGGGGAATCCTGGCAATCAGGAATTTGTCGTCGATAAGGTGACCAAGGATCTTGGCCCCTGCGTGGCGATCGCATCGTCTGTGCCGGCACCGAATCCGGTGTCAAATCACTAGACCGGCAGCGGGTTGCGCTCGAGGAAGTTGCGCTGGTGCCAATAGGGGTAGACCGGCGTGACCGCACTGGCTTCGTCGAGCCGGGCAACCTGGTCAGTCGTCAGATTCCAGCCCGCGGCATCAAGATTCTGCCGGAGTTGCTCTTCGTTTCGAGCGCCCAGGATGATCGACGACACCGTAGGGCGCTGCAGAAGCCAGTTGAGGGCGACCTGAGGGACGGTTTTGCCGGTGTCTTTCGCAACTGCGTCAAGTGCGTCGACCACGTTATAGACAAACTCATCGGCCACGGGTGGCCCCTGCTCGGTGGTCTTGTGCAATCGGGAGACATCGGGGAGCGGATGGCCGCGGCGGATTTTGCCGGTGAGACGGCCCCAGCCCAGCGGGCTCCAAACCAGCGCGCCCACTCTCTGATCTAGACCAAGAGGCATGAGTTCCCACTCGTATTCTCGACCGACTAGCGAGTAATAGACCTGGTGAGCGACGTACCGGGTCCAGCCGTAGCGATCGGCGACCGTGAGCGACTTCATGAGGTGCCAGCCGGAGAAATTCGATGCGGCGATGTAGCGGACTTTGCCTTCGCGGACGAAGGTATTGAGGGTGTCCTGAGCCTCTTCGATCGGCGTGAGAGCGTCGAATCCATGCATGTGGTAGATGTCGACGTAGTCGGTGCCGAGGCGGCGCAGGCTGGCCTCAAGGGCGCGGCGCAAGTGATAGCGAGATGTGCCGCGGTCGTTGGGCCCGTCGCCCATGGGGAAATAGGCTTTGGTGGAGATCAGCGACCGTTCGCGCTTGCCTGCGAGGGCACGGCCAAGAATCTCTTCTGAACGGCCGTTCGAGTAGCCGTCAGCGGTGTCGAAGAGATTGACGCCGGCTTCGAGGCAGATGTCGATGAGCCGGGTCGCCTCGGCAACATCGGTGCTGCCCCATGCTTTGAAGAATTCGTTGCCACCGCCGAAGGTGGCAGCGCCGAAACTGAGAGCGGATACCTTGAGGCCGGAGCCTCCTAGGAGTCGATATTCCATGGTGCTTGGATTATCGAACCCCATGCGAGGATGCACTTGGTTAGGGCCCTTCAAGCCTGATCGAACTTCATGCCCGGCGGCGAGTATTGGATGCCAGGGCACTTCGGCCGCCATCGTCCGGCAATTTAGACTAGATAGGTTATGGCCACATTGAAAGCAGTGCGCGGCACGCGCGATCTTCTGCCTCCAGAAACAGCGCTGTGGAATCGCATTGAGGCGACGGCACGCGCGGTGTTTGCACGCTACAATTTCGGTGAAATTCGGACTCCGGTTTTTGAGGATACATCGCTGTTTGCGCGTAGCGTGGGCGAAGAGACGGACATCGTCTCGAAGGAGATGTACACGTGGGAGGATCGCGCCCGCGCACAGTCGGAGAAACCGCAATCCCTTACGCTGCGGCCTGAGAACACTGCCGGAGTAGTTCGCGCGTACATCGAACACAAGCTGGGTGAGACTGGGCAGTTGCAGAAGCTCTATTACATCGGGCCGCAGTTCAGGCGTGAGCGTCCGCAAAAGGGGCGGTACCGGCAGTTTTCGCAGATCGGCGCGGAGGTGATCGGGCCGCCGTCGGCGGGCAGCGAAAGCCCGCTTCGCGATGCGGAAGTGCTGGAGATGCTGGCGACGCTGCTGGATGAGCTGGGCATCACGGGATGGACGCTTGAGATTAATTCTGTGGGATCTTCTGCCGACCGAGCGCGTTATAACGAGACACTGCGAGAGGCTTTGATTCCGCTAGCGCCGAAGATGTGCGGGGACTGCCAACGCCGCGCGGTGACCAATCCGCTGCGGGTGCTGGACTGCAAGGTTCCGGAGGATCAGCCGATTATCGAGACGCTGCCGAAGATTGTGGATTCGCTGGATGAGGAATCGAAGGCGCACTTTGCCGCTGTGACTGCGGCGCTGGATGCGGCGGGGGTTCCGTACACGCGGAATCACCGGCTGGTGCGCGGGCTGGACTATTACACGCGGACCACTTTTGAGTTCACGCATGGCGGACTTGGTGCGCAAAACGCCTTGCTGGGCGGCGGGCGGTATGACGGGCTGAGCGAGGCCATCGGAGGGCCGAAGGCTCCGGGGATCGGTTTTGCGATGGGTGAGGACCGGCTGGTGCTGACGCTTCAGGCGCTTGAAACCGCCAAACCGGAGAAGAATGACGCGTATATTGCTCCGCTGGGCGAGGCGCTGAATCCGGCTGCGCTGGCGCTGGCGCGGGAGTTGCGGCGGGGCGGGCTGAGCGTCGAGTTGGGAGATGGGTCTTTCCGACTGAAGAAGTCGTTTGAGGCGGCTGATCGAACGGCGCGACGCATTGTCATCCTGGGCGAGGATGAACTTCAATCCGGTATTCTAACGGTGAAGGACTTCTCAACCGGTACACAAACCAAGGTTCCGCGCGCGGAGCTGGCGGGGGTGCTGAAAGCACCCAGTGGTCAGTGATCAGTTGTCAGTGGTCAGTCAGGATCCTCCAAGCTGATCAGCTTCTGAGGAATTCCCTCAGGGGCTAAAGCCTTCACGCTACTTAATCAATCGTCTAACGGCGCGACTAAAGTCGCGCCCCTCCAAGACGAAAAAGGAATGACGTTTTGCTCGACTTTTTAGGCAATCTGGAACGCACCAACATGTGTGGCGAACTGCGCGCCGCGAACGCAGGCGAACACGTGGTCGTGATGGGCTGGGTGAATCGGCGTCGCGACCACGGCAACCTGATCTTTCTCGATGTGCGCGACCGCACCGGTATTGCGCAGGCGGTACTGGATAAAGAGCTGACGCCGGATGGGCATCTCAAGGGCGAGCAGGTGCGGCCGGAGTACGTTGTGGCCGCCGTAGGCAAGGTGCGGCTGCGCGACAAAGATGCGATCAATCCCAAGATGCCGACCGGGGAGGTCGAAATTGAGGCGACGGAGCTGCGGATTCTGAATGACGCGCGGCTCGCGCCGTTTTCCCCTTCGGAAGAAGCGATCCAGAACGAGGAAACACGGCTCAAGTATCGCTATATCGACTTGCGGCGCGTGGAGATGCAGCGGAACTTCTGGCTGCGCCACGAGATTACGCGCGCCATTCGCGAGAGTTTGAGCGGGCAGGGGTTTCTGGAGATCGAGACACCGATCCTGACCAAATCGACGCCCGAGGGCGCCCGAGATTTCCTGGTGCCGAGCCGTGTACACCCGGGTGAGTTTTACGCGCTGCCGCAGTCGCCGCAGATTTTCAAGCAGATCCTGATGATTTCGGGATTCGATCGCTACTTCCAGATTGCGCGGTGCTTCCGCGATGAGGACCAGCGTGCCGATCGTCAACTTGAGTTTACGCAGGTTGACCTGGAGATGAGTTTTCCGCGGCGCGAGAGCGTGTTTGCGGTGGTGGAGAAGTTTTGCGCGGCGGCCTGGGCTGCGGCGGGAATGACGCTGCCTACACCCTTCCCACGGATCACCTATGACGATGCGATTCGCCAGTATGGGTCGGACAAGCCGGACCTGCGGCTGCCGGGGCTGACGGATGTTCGGTCGGCGTTTCCGGAGGCGGCGCTGGCGATGCTGCAGATCGATCCGGCGCTGCCGATTGTGGCGTTGCGGATTCCGAACGTTGGCGAGCTGAGCCGCAAGGAGCGCGAAGAGAACCATCCCATGTTCGACAAGAACAAGGGTGCGAAGTTTATCGACGATTTCAAGCGGCTGGCGAAGAGCCTGCCGGACGCCGTGGCGAAGATTCATGAGCTAACCGGTGCGGCCGAAGGCGATTTTGTGATCGTCGTTGCGGGCGATCCTGCGCATCACATCAAGGCCAGCGACACGAAGTTTGAAGGGCGGCTGAGCGAGCGAGAGATCAACGTCTACTCCGCTGCAGGAAATTTCCGCAGCGAGCTGGCGAAGAAGTATGCGGATCGGCACAAGGCTTTCCAGGTTACTGATCAGGCAGTGGCCGACGCCGATCCACGCAGTGGCAAAAAGCTGGACGCCTCGACGGCATTTCATCCCATCTGGATTGTCGACTTTCCGATGTTTGAATACGAACTATCGAGCAGCAAGTGGATGCCGGCACATCATCCGTTCACGGCGCCGTATGAAGCGGACATGGCCAACCTCATCAGCGATCCGGCGTCAGTGCGCGCGGACTGCTATGACCTGGCGATGAATGGACTGGAGCTTGGATCCGGGTCGATCCGCATTCACCGCAAAGATGTGCAGCAACAGATTTTTGCGTCGCTGGGGATTAGCGACGAAGAAGCGCGGAAGCGATTTGGGTTCTTTTTGGATGCGCTGGAGTATGGCACTCCGCCGCATGGGGGCATTGCGCTCGGGCTGGACCGCATCGTGATGCTGCTGGCCGGTGCGCCGAGTTTGCGCGAGGTGATCACATTCCCGAAGACGGCGAAGGCGATCGATCTAATGGCGGATGCGCCGACTACGGTTCCGGAGCAGCAACTGAAGGAATTGCACATTCGGGTGGCGGGGAAGAGCTAGTCGCAATCATCAGTTCGGATTTTGCGAAATATATCTTGAGAGAGCGCTAAAGCAACCGGGGATCTGCGCGTTCCATTCACTCCAATCGTGACCACCTGGCATCGTGTGAAATTCGTGAGCGAAGCCGTGCCGTTGCAACATGGCCACAAATCGGCGATTCGGTTCGAGCAGCGGCTCCGTTTCACCGGCTGTCAGATAAAGATAAGGAGTCTGTTGTGGATTCGCCGTCCGAACAAGTTCAAACGGATTGCGAGCTGATCTCTCCTTGCTTCCCTCCGGGCCAAAGATGTTTCTGAACTTCCACCACTGGCCTATCCGCCTGAAATTGAAGCGCCGAAATGGAACGTCGATGGAAGGACTGAACGCTCCAACAAAGACAAACAGCTTTGGCTGGGAAAGTGCGTAGTCCACAGCGGCGAAGCCTCCCATTGATATGCCGACGATTGCCCGACCCTCGCGATCCTTCCTCGTCGGAAATCGTTGTTCTACATCCGCGATCAGGTCTCGAGTGATGTAGTCCTCATACCTGTTGCGTGGAGACTCGACTTCGTTCATGTAATAGGACTCATCACCGTCAGGCATAACGAGCAGGAGACCAGACCGAGCGTACTGCGCCGCGTCCGAATCGTTCGACCAACTGCGATAATCCGCTCCACCCCCGTGAAGCAGATAAACTACCGGGAGTTCCTTCCCCGCTTGACGACTTGCTGGCATGTACACGCGATAAGGCATGGTCCTTCCCAACGCCACGCTGTAGAACTCAACATCCTGCATCTTTACGCCGACGACTGTTCGGGGATGATCAGATTGAGACTGTTGTGTACCATGGCAGCTAAAGCAGGACAAAATCAGGCAAGATGCAGCAAGAATACTGAGACCCCTTGCGATCCGATTCGTCAATGGGCTCTGCCTACCGCAGCAACTGCGCAGAAACTTTCTCATCAATGGTTAAACATCCCTCGGGGGCTAAAGCCGACACTCATTTTGTTGCATTTGCGGCCTGGCTGAAGCCATGCCCTTGTTACAAAACAGCGGGTTCGTTGAGTATTTCACCAAGCTGTAAAGTCGTGCCCTTTCACTAAGCTTATCTATGAGATCAGTTGCAGTCATCTGTCCGTGGGTTCCGCTTCATGTTTTTAGTCTCTAGTTGTCTCGACTAATTGATCGGGCACGGTGATGGAGGTGGTCTCGATGGAGAGGCACTTGCCGAGTTCGTTAAAGTCCTTATCCCAGCGCGCGCGGTCATCGGCGATCTGCGAAGTTAGCGCGTAACTGGAGGTGCGCAGAATTTCGTACCAGATGTTTTGTGCCTGCCAGAGGTTCAGCTCAAAGGGCAGTTCGACCAGCGTGTGGGCAAGGTTGAGCGCGCGGTTCAGCATTTCCAGGGATCCCGCTGACATCTGGAGTTCGACCATTGCACGCTTCATGCGCTGGTCAGCGATGTAAGAAAGCGTGGTCGTATCCAATGGCACCTTATCGGCTTTTGCCAGTTGCAGGAATGAACGCAACAGGGACTGATCGATGGAGTCGCCTTCGAGGGCACGGCGCAGGCCTGCGTTTATGGCGAACTCGGCAGCCAGGGTGAGCGCGGGCGGCTTGGGCAGCCCCGCTTGTGAAAGGTAATGCAAGAGGCTCGCGTGATCTTCGTAGATATTGGTCAGCGAACTCTCGATATCCCAGAGGGTTGAATCGAGGATCAGCTGCACGATGCGGCGCTGCTCATCTTTGAAGAGCGAGGTAAGCGAGTAATCCACGTGACCGTAGTAGCGATCGATGAGGCGGATCGCATCGGGGAAATCGGCGCGTTGCACCTGCTCGGCGGTCTCTGCCGCGAATGCGTCGAATTCCGTCGCGTCGGCACTGGAATAGGGCTTAACAGCGGCCGTGATGTTCTGGTCGCCGAAGTGGAGGACGGCAAAGCTGAACGTCTGCGCCTTGCCGGTGATGGCATTGGTGATGTGTGCACGCCCAAGGGCGAGCCTTCCGCGGCCTGAGGTGTACATGTCATAGGAGACGCGACGGACGCGATAGCAGAACAGCTCAGTCTCTTCGGCAAACGATGAGAAGACACTGCTGATGGCGTAGTGCGCCGCGACCTGCTCGAGGCTCAGCTGCATGGTTACGATCTTCTCTTTGTAAATGCGCGCGCCATCGCCGGCCGCCAGAGCGTTGGACTTTGCCTGGGCAAGGCGTGTGAGGAAGGCAGGTTCGAGGCTGGCGGCCTGTTCGCCGAACAGCTCTTTCGCCAGTTGCAAAGCGCGCGCGGCGTAGGCGATGACCTGGACGGTTTCGATTCCGGAGATGTCGTCGAAAAACCAGCCGCAGCTTGTGTACATCAGTTGTGCGTGGCGCTGCATCTCCATTAGCTGCAGGGCGCGTACGCGTTCTTTCGGGATGAGTTTGTGGTTCTGGTGATTCTCAAAAAAACGATCCGTGACTTCTTCGCTGCGATCGAGGATCACGTCGATGTATTTGTCGCGCGCTGCCCACACATCGGTGAAAAGCTTCGCGCCCTCCTGCTGCGTGAGAGGCGCAATCGCGTCACGCAGTTCATCGAGAGCCTGGCGCAAGGGCGTTCGCCATTGCTGATTCCATCCTGGCTTGCCGCTGTTGCATCCGCAGTCGGAGCGCCAGCGTTCGATGCCATGCGCGCAGCTCCACGAGGTATCGTCGACGATCTCGCACTCCCACTCCGGCGGAAACTGTTCGAGAAAACTTGCGTAGTTAGTCAGCTTGACGGTCTTGTCCTGCTCGAGGAGGCGCACCGCGTAGGCCAGGGCCATCTCACCATGGCGATGGTGGTGTCCGTATGACTCGCCGTCGGTTGCCACGCTTTCGAGCTGCGGCTGCGTGGTGTCTTTGAATCCCGACTTGAGACGCGCTGCAAAATTTTCTCCGGAATTCAACAGGCCTTCGAATGCGATTGCGCGCGAGGTGGCGCCGTCGTAGAAGAATACCGCGATCGAAACGCCGGAGTTGAAGCGCATGAGGTAGGGCCGCGTTGTGTCCACGGAATTGCCGAGAGGCGTGGTCCATGGGGACCCAGAGCCGGTTCCATCTACGGCGAGAGGCCGGACGCGCCTGCACTGGTTGGGTGCGAGAATAGTGAATTTGATTCCGTGTTGCGCGAGAAGCTCCAGCGTGGCCGTGTCGGCGGCGGTTTCTGCAAGCCACATGCCTTCAGGCGCTGAGCCGTAATGGCTTTTGTAGTCGGCGATTCCCCAGCGAATCTGCGTGATGCGGTCGCGCATGCTGGCCAGCGGCATGATGATGTGGTTGTAGACCTGCGCCATTGCCGAGCTGTGTCCATCGAAGTGCTTGCGGCTGCGGCGTTCTCCGTCGAGAATCAAGCGGTAGGTGCGTGGAGCGTTCTCTTTCAACCAGCTGAGCAGCGTGGGACCGAAGTTGAAGCTCATCCGCGAATAGTTATTCGCGATGCGAATGATCTGGTTCTTGTTGTTCACCGTGCGGGCAGCGCCGTTGGTGGCGTAGCACTCGGCGCAGACGCGCTCGTTCCAATCGTGATAGGGTGCCGCCGAATCCTGTGTCTCCACGGTTTCGAGCCAGGGGTTTTCGCGCGGGGGCTGATAGAAATGCCCATGGATGCAGATGTAGCGTCTGTTTGGGGCCATGCGTTCTCAAGTGCGGCTTCAGATTGGCCGTGCTTGCTTATTGTAGGCTGCGACGATGCCGGATCGCCGCGATCTCGATCGACCATTCCGATCGAGAGAGGCAAGTTGTTGGAATCATTCTTCCGCAGAGCGCCCAGCCGGCGGTGTTGCCCTCGCCAGGTCGCAGGCTCGCCACAGATACCAGCTTGCAACGGAACGAAAGGGACGCCACTTCTGGCCGCGTTTGAAAACGACATCGGGCTTTGGGAGATCGGAGGCTTCGATGGGACGGCTCTTGGGCAGGCGCTGAAAGGTGAGCGCGAAGCCTTTGCGGACTCCATAATCCGTTACCGGCAAAACGTCGGGACGGCCCATGCGGAAGATCAGCAGCATCTCGACGGTCCACGGACCGATGCCGCGGACTTCAGTGAGGCGCTCAACTATGTCGGCATCGGGCATCTTGAGAATGGCTTTGTGTGTCGGCACGGTTCCGTCAAGCGTTTTGGCGGCGAGATCGCGCATTGCCTTGATCTTGTTGCCGGAGACACCGGCGGCGCGCAGCGGCTGGTCGGGCGTATCGAGCAGTTGTTGTGGAGTTGGATCGCCGTGGAAGAACTCGCGCACGCGACGATGGATGGTGGCCGCTGCTTTGCCATGCAACTGCTGGTAGAGGATCGATTCGAGCAGGGATTCAAAGGGCGAAGGTGCGGCATCGAGGCGCAGATTGAATTCGCCGACTTTGTCGATGAGGACGCTCAGCTTGGGGTCGCAGGCTTTTAAATGTGCGATGGCTTCGGCGGGATCGAAGGGAAGTTTTCTGCTCTTTCCGTCGTGGATCATAGGCGAACAGTGTAACGCGCGATTTGCAACGGAGATATGCTATCTTGAATCCTCATTGCCCATTGTATTTTGGCGTTTAAATCGGCGGAAATACGCCCCTGTAATGACAACTCATTCGAGCAATCCTGATACTGATCGAGCAATTGCGGCACGCATCGCCAGAGTCTCGTTCATGCTTTTTGTGACCGGCGGCGTGATCGGACTGCTCAATATGAGTTTATTGCCAGTTCCGTTTGGCTGGGGATTCGAAATGGTCACGCTGGCCACTAACCTGGCCAAGCATGGTACTTATGCCAATCCCTATTCGGTGCTTGACACTGGAAGCACCGCTGCTTACACGCCTTTGTATCCTCTCTACCTCTCTCTACTCATGCGCGCGTTGAGGACTCCCGAACTTGTTGCGCTGGCGGCAACTATTGGAAATATCCTCGTTAATGCCATCATCGGAGCGTCACTTCCGCGAGTTTCATGGCTCTTCCTTCGCAACGCAGAGTCCGGCTTCACGGCCGGCATTTTCTGGTTGCTCTCGGTTCAACTGATGCCGGACTGGGATGCGAGCTTTACGGCGGCCGGGCTGATTCTGTTCTGCATGTTCACTGCCAACACCGTTGGCAAGATGAGGTACGGGCTCCCGGCTGTTTTGAGCGGTTTGATGGCCGGCGCTCTGTTTTTGCTCAATCCCTCATCGATGATCGTCTTCCTATTGTGGATCGCACATTTACTGAGGTTTCGGAGAACTTCATTCAAGCAAACGGGTGTCTATGCATCCATTGTGCTCGTACTTTTTGCGATCACCGCATTCAGCTGGGGCTATCGAAACGAAAGGCGACTTGGGACATTTGTGGTTCGCACAAACCTTGGTATTACCCTTTATGCGTCCAATAACGATTGCGCAAGCCCCAGCCTGTTTGAAGAAGAGAAAGACAACTGCCACGAGGCCTATCATCCGAACACGAACCCGCAGGAAGCGCAGTTGGTTCGCAGTCTCGGAGAAGTGGCCTACGACCGCCTCCGTGCTTCCGATGCCAAGGCCTGGGCGCGCAATCATCCACGTCGGTTCCTTGTCCTTACCGCAGGCCGTTTTCGCGACTTCTGGTTTCCCGCGGCAGCTGGACATCCATACAAAATGGCGGTGATCTGGTTTGCTACTCTTCTATCCATTCCAGGCTTTGTTCTCATGATCCGCAAACGCCTGGAAGTGACTTCCTTCGTGCTGGCGGTCATTGTGCTCTATCCGGTGATGTACTACGTTGTTGTGAGCGATGTGAGATATCGCTATCCGATTCTCTGGCTTAGTCTTTTGCCTGCCGGTTTTTACTGCGATGCACTTCTGAAGCGCGCTAAGTGGTTCAGCAAGGCTCATCAGGGCGCACCCACCTAGAGCCTTACGGACAGGTTCGGGAGCAGTGCGCCGAGCCAGGCAATCGCCTGGATAGTCCATCATTGCGCCGTCCTTGTACCATCAAGGCGTAGGCACTCGACGGGAGCAAAAGACAAAGATGAAAATGCGTCCAGGAACGCAAACCGGCTTTCTTCTCTGCGGCAAAGAGTGGAGCGAGGGTGAGGCAATCGAAGTGCGGTCACCGTGGGACCAGGGGTTGATCGGCAAGGTAACGCTGGCAACACGCGCCGATGCGCGCGAAGCTGTAAACCATGCGGTGGCCAGCATGCGCCGCACGCGTGCGCTGCCTCGCTGGAAGCGAAAGGAGATCCTTGAAGATATCGCAGCGGCTCTGATTGAGCAGAAGGATCGCTTCGCCCAACTCATCGTTGCCGAGGCGGGCAAGCCGATCCGGCTCGCGCGTGCCGAGGTGGATCGCGCGGTGCTGACCTTCAAGACGGCGGCTGAAGAAGCGGCGCGGCTTGGCGGCGAAACGATTCCTCTTGATTTGACAGAGGGCAACGAGAATCGCTGGGGGCTGGTGCAGCGTTTTCCAGTTGGCCCGGTACTGGCGATTACGCCTTTCAATTTCCCGCTAAACCTGGTCGCGCACAAGGCTGCGCCGGCGATTGCCGCGGGCTGCCCGATTCTGATTAAGCCCTCGCCGCAGACGCCGTTTACCGCACTGGCGCTTGGCGAAGTGATTCTGAAAGCCGGCTGGCCAGAAGAGGCGCTGGCTGTGATGCCGCTGGCGAACGCCGACACTGCGTGGCTTGCGGAAAAGGAAGATCGGATCAAGCTGGTGAGTTTTACCGGCTCGGCCAAGGTGGGCTGGGAGTTGAAGGCGCACTCCGGCCGCAAGCGTGTTCTGCTGGAACTGGGCGGCAACGCGGCGCTCATTGTCCACGGAGACTATCGAGATCTGGACAGTGCGGCGGAGCGCACGGCGCATGCTGCTTTTGGCTACGCGGGGCAATCCTGCATCAGCGTGCAGCGCATTTTTGTCGACAAGAGCATCTTTCAGACGTTCATCTGGAAGCTTGTCGAGGTTGCAGGCAGGCTGGTTTCGGGCGATCCGAACAACGAGGCAACAGAGGTTGGTCCGATGGTAAGGCCAGGCGAAGCCGAACGCGTCGAGAGCTGGATCAAGGAGGCGGTCGATGGTGGCGCGCGCCTGATCGCGGGAGGCGAGCGGACGGGTTCGGTGATTGCTCCTGCGATTCTCACGGGGTCGAAGACGGGCATGAAGATTCGCGATGAAGAGCTCTTTGGACCGGTGGTGGTGGTGGAACCGTATGTTGATTTTGAACAGGCGCTTGCGGAAGTGAACCACTCGCGGTTCGGGTTGCAGGCGGGGCTGCTCACGCGCGACGCAGGACGTATTCTCACGGCCTATCGCGAACTGGAAGTGGGCGCGCTGATCGTAGGCGACACGCCGGCCTGGCGGCTTGACCCAATGCCTTACGGCGGGGTGAAGGACTCAGGGCTGGGGCGTGAGGGGGTGCGGTCGGCGATTGAAGAGATGACGGAGCCACGGATGCTGGTGATGTCGCTGATGAGCTAGGGGGTGTACCCTCCAGCTCTGTCACGAAGTTTGCATTTTTTCAGCAGGTTGGGGGGAGGGTTTCGGCGCAGCAACAGCCGCAGGCGACACGACGCGCGGCAAGAGGTCCTTGCGTGGCGGCTTCTTCGCTTTCCCAGGTTTCAGAATCGAGACCTGGGGCATCCCACTTTTCGTGCGCGGGGTTAGAGTTACTTTTCCTTTATCTTCGCGAGCTGCCACCCAGGAGGGATCCCAGGACGCCACGGACGATCTGGCGGCCTACGGTGCTTCCGATGGTGCGTGCGGCGCTCTTCGCCATGGCCTGTGCCACGTTGTCGCGCCGGCCTGTGCCGCCGCCGAGCACGTTGCCGAGGACCGAGCCCGCCTCCTGGAGCCAGTCGGTCTGGCTAGGCGCGGGAGCCTGTGCAGGAGCGGTTGGCTGGCCCGGGGTCGCAGGTGCGGCCGCCGTTGCAGGCGACCCGACTTTACCCTTGAGCTTCTCGTAGGCCGAATCGCGATCTACAGCCTGCTCGTACACACCGGCGATGACGGAGTTGCGGATAATCTGAGCTCGCTGCTCCGGCGTGATGGGCCCGATCTGGCTGTGCGGCGGAAAAACCATCGCGCGCTCCACCACATCGGGAATTCCCTTCTCGTCAAGGAAGGAGACGAGCGCCTCACCGACTCCAAGCTGCGTAATCGCCTGTTCGACATCAATCTTCGGATTGGCGCGAAAGGTCTGCGCAGCGGCTTTCACAGCCTTTTGATCGCGTGGAGAGAAGGCACGGAGCGCGTGCTGTACCCGGTTGCCGAGCTGGCCCAATACGGTTTCGGGCACGTCGATGGGGTTTTGGGTAACGAAGAAGACGCCAACGCCCTTCGAACGAATGAGCCGCACTACCTGCTCAATTCTCGACTGCAGCACGGACGGCAGATCGTTGAAGAGGAGATGCGCTTCATCAAAAAAGAAGACCAGCTTCGGTTTCTCGGGATCGCCAACCTCCGGCAGCTTCTCAAAGAGTTCGCTCATGAGCCAGAGAAGAAACGTTGCGTAGAGTTGCGGGGACTGCATCAACTGGTCGGCAGCGAGGATGTTCACGACACCGCGTCCACTGCTGTCGACCTGCAGCAAGTCGTCGATATTCAGCGCGGGTTCACCAAAGAACTGGTCGCCTCCCTGCTGCTGCAGCGCAACGAGTCCACGTTGAATCGCACCGATGCTTGCGGCGGAGATGTTTCCGTACTCGGTCTGGTAGTCCTTTGCGCCGTTTGCGACATGCTGCAGCATGGCCTGCAGGTCTTTCATGTCGAGCAGAAGGAGGCCTTGATCGTCGGCGATTTTGAAGACGAGGGTGAGCACGCCGGTTTGGGTATCGTTGAGATTCAAAATGCGGCTCAGGAGTAGCGGGCCCATTTCACTGACGGTGGCACGCACGGGATGGCCTTGCTTACCGAAGACATCCCAGAAGACGACCGGGCAGCCGGAGAACTTCCAGTCGCCAAGGCTGAGGAGCTTCAGACGCTCGTCGAGCTTGGGAGAGCTTTTTCCGGGCTGGCTGATGCCGGAGAGGTCGCCTTTGACATCGGCAGCAAAGACGGGCACGCCGATGCTGCTCATCGCTTCAGCCATGACTTGCAAGGTGACCGTCTTTCCGGTACCGGTGGCACCTGCGACCAGGCCATGGCGGTTCGACATTCCAGGAAGAAGCGAGAGATCTTCTGTTCCTTTCGCGATTACCGGCACGTCAATCATTGGTAAAAGGCCTCCGTGATGGGGATCTACGGACCCAGGCTTTGAGAAGACCTTCTTGGTTCGTCGGCTGTCAAGGTTCAATTGAGAAGTGAATCATAATAAGAGGAATGTCGCTCAAACCGTTCTTCTGTCTTTTACGCGATGGCCGGCTTACCGCCCTTATGGGCGTGGGGGCAAAGCTCAAGTCTTTCTACAAGCTCACGTATCTTGCTGCTGCTGGAGAAGCCGGGCTGCTGAACCGGCTGGCGAGCGGGCCGGCAACTTTTGATGTGCTGGCCGAGTTCTGCGCGGCTGACGGCCAGGGCAGGGAGGCGCTTGAGGCCTGGCTGCAGATGGGAGTCCGTCTAGGGCTGCTGAGCCTGGGGCCGCGCGGCTACGCGTTGCGCGGGCTGGCCATAAAGCTTGCCCGGCCAGAGAACGACCCCGCGCTGGCCATGGTGGAGGAGGTGGCCGGTCTTCACCACAAGCTCATCCTGAGGACGCTGCCCAAGATCCGGCGCGACGAGCTGTGGACCCTGGCAGACCAGGACGGCGAGCTGATTGCCCGATCCTCTCGTGTGCTTGAGGCTTTTCAAGCGGACGTGATTGAACGGACTTTTCCGGAGCGCGGTGCGGTGCGCCTGCTGGAGATCGGCTGCGGCTCGGGCGTCTACCTGCGATACGCGGCGGGGAGAAATCCCGAGCTGACTGCGCTGGGAGTGGAGCTTCAGCCAGAGGTGGCTGCAATGGCGCGCTTGAATCTCCGCAGCTGGGGGCTGGAGGGCCGGGTCAAGGTGGAGGATGGCGACTTTCGCGAAAGAACGCCTGGGGAGCTGTTCGACATCGCGACGCTTTACAACAACATCTACTACTTCCCGGTGGAAGAACGGGTCGCGTTGCTGGAACGCATTGGAAGTTCGATCAAACCGGGCGGATTTCTGCTTTTGACCACCTGCTGCCAAGGGGGCAGCCTGGGTGTGGAGGCTCTGAACCTGTGGGGCGCGGCCACCCAAGGCGCCGGGCGGCTTCCAGCCGAAGACGAACTTGTGGATCAGTTGCGCCGGGCCGGCTACAGCAGGGTAAAGACAACGAACATGCTTCCTGGGGACCGCTTCGTGGCTTTTCAAGCGTTTCGGGGGTAGGAAAAACCAGGGCATCGGGGAGCCGGCCATACGGGACGGAGGCGACTGCAAAGACCCTTTCCCAAGGTTTCACCCTTGGCTCGTTTTGGGTGTCCCTACAGGACTGCGGGATTAGCGGCTTGTGCGAGGTGGAGGGCTTGCTCGATTTGTGGTCTCCCACCCTAAACCGTCCGTTTCGCACAGACGATTTAGGATGGAGCACCCAGCGCGGGTCTGACCGAGGCCGGATACAGTACTTCCGATAGCGGATTCAGCTTTCAGGGGATTTAGACACAACAGGGGTCGGTGCTATGGTCGAGTTTCGTGTGGACCGGGCGCCGTTGAAACCGAGGAGCGGCGTCGATGCCTCTGACCTGACCGCTGCAGCCTGGCTGTTTTCGCGGATTCGCTTTACTGGAACGTATGGAAGCCGAGATTTGCTGTGCCTACAACGCGACCAGGGGCTGCCGGCTCAGCTCCAAGGTCACTGTTGCCGACAGCGAACGTGAGCCGTTGAAGGTTCTGAAGATCCTGATTGAGGGCCTTGCGCGAGATTCTGAATCGAGCCTCTGGCTGACTCCTCTCCTGCATGCTCCACACCTGGCGCGGCTGTTTCCTTTCGATATTGTTTACCTTGATCGCGAACACAGGGTGATCGAGGGGGCGGCGTTGCGGCCCGGCGTACAGATTCCGCAATTTACGGATCAGACTGCAAGCGCTTTGATTTTGCCGTTGGACACCCTCACTTCGACCGACAGCCAACCGGGCGATCAGATTATTGTTTGTGCCGAGGAGGAGTTGGAGGCTCGCATCGCAGAATTCTCAGTTCCGACGGTTGACGCTTCGGTCACTCTTTTTGCGGACACTCCGAGTGCGGAGACGAGTCTTCCGTTCCCGGGGCTTCCGAAGCTTCCGCCGCATCCGTTGCAGGGTTTGCGTGTGTCCGCTCCGACCCTGACTGCTTCTGTTCCGCAGGGTTCTGGATTCACTGCATCGATGAGCACGAGCTGGCGAATCTCCAGTTCTACGACGGCTACGGCGCTTCTCGAGCCTGTCGAAAGCAGGGAGCAAGAAGCAGCAAGCGGGAATCTCGCAGTTCGAGAAACTGATGTTGCGGATGCCGAAAGCAGGGATGCGCACGAGGAGCTCGCAACTTTCACAATTTCAGGCGTTGCCTCCGATGAAGCCCCTGCTGCTGAGGTTGCGGAAAGCTCGCGGGAGGAACATCCAGCCTCGCCCTGCGACGTGACGGAGCTGGATACGGTTGCGGCCGCGCCGGAGCCGGACATTGCTGAGCCGGAGCCAGATGCGGTTGTGGCGGTAACGGAGACCCTTGCGCCGGCAGCCCTGGAGAAGAAGCTCGAATCGGCCGGAGAGATAGAAAAAGCCTCTTTGGAGACGGTGCCGGTCGTCGAGCGGGCAAGGGTGCAGCCCGACGCCCAGGAGACCGGAGCAAAAGCACTCGCACCGCAACGGAAGAAAGCCGCAGAGAAACTGTCCGCAACCGCCGGCACTTCGGCCGCTGATCCTGTAACGACGAAGAGAAAATCGCGCGAAGCGAAGAAAAAGGCATCGCTGGGGGTCCTTGTAAAACGCTTTCTCAATTGCGAGGATCCGCTACCCGAGCGGCGCTCGATTATTCGGCTGCTTGCAGAGGGGCTGGTTGCAGACACCGGCAACGGCGAGAAGACAAAGCCGCACGAGGTGCGGGATGTGAGCCCGACCGGGCTGTGTCTTCGCGCGGAAGAGCAGTGGCGGCAAGGGGATATTGTTTCGCTGGTACTCAAGAGAAAAGGTGCCGCGGAGGAGGATCATGAGCGGCGTGTCAGGGTAGAGGCCAGGGTAGTTCGATGCGACGAGGGTGAGGTGGGCTTGTCGTGGTTGTGGCCGGAGGGTGTGGAGTTCGAACCCTGGAAGCGGGTGCACACGAAGAGATCTGACGAGACGGACGCGGATTATTTTTTGCGAGAACTTCGCCTGGCCACGGCGCTCGGATTCCTGCGACAGATCTGTCCTGATTCAGCCGACGAGATCAAGGTGGCGTTTCATCAAAGGTTGAGCAACAAGAGAGTGGCGAGCGCGGTAGAGATTACTCTAAAAGGGCAGGAAATGCTGAGGCAGCGTGAGGGTACGGGGCAGCTGGCCCATCCGGAGACGGTGAGGCGCATTATCGAAAACGGGTCGTGGACGGAGGACGACTGGATTCGGCAGTGGTGGGCCGGCCTTCTGGTGAGCTCGTGCAGCGCCGAGACACCTGACACTTCGAATGCGGTCCTGGTGGATATGCTGGCGAAGCTTATGCCTGTTCACCTTCGCCTTTTGTCATTCGTGTGCCGCAAGGCCACAGAATTGATCGAGGCGGGCGCGCCTGCTGCCACGCTGGACATATATTGCACGTCGCAGGAATTGATTGAAGCAGTGGGATCGCACACTCTTGCCCGAATCCAGCAGACGATGGGCCACCTGTCGGTGCTTGGACTGCTCGCCGAGAGCAACAAGCCCTCTTACATTGCAGTAACGGACAAAGTGAAGACCAAGACGGTGCCCACATCGCTTGGGTTAACGATGTATGCGCGCTGCCATGGGCGCCAGTGATCGATGGCGTTGCGGGAATTGCGCGAGCGAGTGGACTTCGGATTCAGCGGGGCTTCAGCATTCGGAAGACAAGAGCAAAGGCTGTGCATGACGAAATACCGTGCCTAAACACCTTGCGGAAAAGGCCGATGAACGGCGAATCCCCGAAAGAACATCCCTCTGCGGCTAAAGCCGACGATGATGTTATGACTGATTACGGCACGACCAAAGTCGCGCCCTGACACTCCGTGCCTCGAAAGATGAGCTCGCGAAACGTTTTGTGGTTCCCATTCTTCGTGGGGCTGAAGAGGCTGCGGAAAAACGCGTGATTACCGTCAGCTTCATGGAAAAGCCTCCCTCCGCGGCTAAAGCCGACTTTGACTTGATTGGTTTTATCAGCACGACTGAAGTCGTGCCCTTTCAAAACGGCGTCTCCGATTGTGTTTTTCCGCAGCCTGTGAAGCCCCACGCTCCCTCCTGACCATGACGCAGGAGAAACCTACTCCGTCCGATGTTCAATAAAGGTGCGCGTAGCCCTTTGAGCTGCAGCCGGTGCGATGATTTGGGAGAGCCGCCGGTGCCTGGCGATTTTGGTGCTGAGTTTGAAGTGCGAGAATTGCGCCAGCGCGGCTTTATGGAGATGAAGGTTTATGGACCTCGGACTTAAGGATCGGCTGATCGTTGTTACCGGTGGCGGAGCGGGAATTGGAGCGGGCATTTCGCGCGCTTGCCTCGCGGAAGGAGCACGCGTTGTGGTGCTCGGGCGGCGCTCGGAAAATGTCCTCGCCTTCATGGCGGAGATGAAGGCGGTTTCAGCCCGTTGCGAACTCGTAGAAGCGCATCTTGAAGACCTGGATCGCTGCCAGGCGTCCATTGCTGAGATTGAGGAACATTATGGCGACATCTACGGGCTGGTGAATAACGCAGGCGTCAACGATGGAGCGGGGCTGGAGAAGGGGAGCGTGGCCCGGTTTGTCGAGAGCCTCAGCAAGAACCTGATTCACTATTACGCGCTCGCGCACTACGCGTTGCCTTCTCTGAAGCGGACGCATGGAGTGATCGTGAACATCAGCTCGAAGGTTGCGCTGACGGGGCAAGGCAATACGTCGGGGTATGCTGCGAGCAAGGGCGCACAGCTTGCACTTACACGCGAGTGGGCCACGGAGCTGCTGCCCCACAACATCCGCGTGAATGCGGTTTTGCCGGCGGAGGTGATGACGCCGCTGTATCGACGCTGGCTGGACACGCTGGGGGATCCGGAAGCGGAACTGAAGCGCATCACCGACAAGATCCCGCTGGGGCATCGGATGACGCTGGCTTCGGAGATCGCGGCAGCGACGGTGTTTCTGCTGTCGCCAACGCAGTCGGCACACACCACGGGCCAGCACCTGATTGTGGATGGCGGGTACGTGCATCTGGATCGCGCGCTGACTTAGGTTGCACTGGCGCGAAAGATGCGAAGGTGAGAGAGATTTGGGTATCGCGTGGTCCGTCACTCTCCTGTGGCAATCCCACAGGATTTGTGATACTTCTGGGGTTGCGCCACAGGTATCCAAATGTCTCCTGAAAAACTTGATCTTCTCCAAGGCACCCTGGACCTCATGGTGTTGCAAACGCTTACAGTGATGGGCTCGCTGCACGGCTACGGAATTGCGCGGCGCATTGAGCAGGTGAGCGGCAATGAGGTGCTGCTGAACCAGGGCACGATTTACGCGTCGCTGGTAAGGCTGGAACAACGCGGGTGGATTGGCTCGCGGTGGGGCACGTCTGACAACAATCGGAAGGCCAAATTCTACTCCATTACGACCGCGGGCCGGCGGCAACTGACGGCCGATGCGCACTACTGGGAACGGCTGAAGGAAGTGATGGAACGCGTGATGACCATGGATCGCTCTGCCGAAGGTGAAGCTGACGTATGAGTTGGCTTTCGCGTTTTCTCGGACGATTGTGGGCATTCATGCGCAGGAGGTCTCACGATGCGGAGCTCGAGGCCGAGCTTGCCGCGCATCTCGAGATGGCCACGGAAGACAACATGGCTCACGGGCTGTCGGCCGCGGAAGCTCGACGGCTGGCGCTGGTGAGCATCGGCGGAATGGAACAGGCGCGGTACAGACATCGCGAAGCGCGAGGATTTATGAACATCGACATCCTGATGCAGGACCTGAAGTACACCGTGCGCACGCTATGGCGCGATCCCAGCTTTACAGTCGTCGCGGTTTTGATTCTTGCGCTGGCGATTGGCGCGAACATTGCGGTCTTCAGCGTGGTGAACATGCTGCTGCTGCGGCCATTGCCTTTTCAGGATGCGCAGCAACTGATGTGGATTGCGCCGCCGCCAACGAAGTGCGGGCTCTCGTGCGCCACATACTCGACAGATGCCTACGATCAGTTTCGCGTGATGAGCCGGTCGTACCAGGATGTCGCGGGCTACTTTGCTTTCTCGAGCGCCGACAATCTGAGCCTGAGCCTGGGGGGCGCGCCGATAACGGCTACCAGTATCGATGTGATTCAGAATTTCTTCCAGGTGCTGGGTGTGCAGGCACAGATGGGGCGCGTTTTCACACCGGACGATGCGCGCAATGGTGCGGCGCCGGTGGTGCTGCTGACGAATGCGTGGTGGAAGCGGCAGTTCAACGGCGACAAAAACATTGTGGGGAAGGCGTTCGACATGAACGGCCAGCAGACCACGGTGATCGGCGTGCTGCCTGCGTCGTTTGATTTTGGGGCGGTGTTCGCGCCGGGCACGAAGGTGGATGCGATTACGCCGTTGAATCTCTACGGGCCACCGCGCGACTGGGGCAACATCATCACGTTTATCGGGCGGCTGAAGCCTGGCGTGACGCTGGGCCAGGCACGCGATGAAGCGGCGAGTATTGCTCCACATATGTGCTGGAACAACAAGCATCCGGAGACCTGCGGCGACTACAAGGGCGCGGTGGTTCCGGTTCCGCTGAAGGATTATGTCAGCGGAAAACTGCGCCGTTCGCTGGTGGCGTTGTGGGCAGCGGTTGGGGCGATCTTGCTGATCGCCTGCGTGAATCTGTCAAACCTGCTGTTGGCGCGCGCTTCGGCGCGGTCGAAGGAATTTGCGATGCGCGGAGCCCTGGGCGCGAGCCGCGGACGCATTGTTCGCCAGCTTCTTACGGAGAGCCTGGTGCTTTCGTGCGCGGGAGCGCTCTTTGGATTCATGCTCGCGGCAGTTCTGGTTTCATGGCTGGCGCACCAGGGAGCGATTGCGCTGCCGCTGTTGAGTACCCTGCACATCGATGGCACCGCGCTGGCGTGGACGGTGCTGATTGCGGTTTTTGCGGCGACAGTGTTTGGGCTTGTCCCAGGGCTGAGGATCGCCAGCGGCAATCTGCAGGAATCGTTGAAGGATGCGGGGCCGGGTGCGAGCGCGAGCCGCAGACACGAGCGTACGCGGTCTATTCTGGTGGTGTCGGAAGTAGCGCTGGCGTGCATGCTTCTGGTGGGCGCCGGACTGCTGCTGCGCAGCTTTATCAACGTGCTGAATGTCGATCTCGGATTTCAGCCTGACCGCGCAGCCGCGATCAAGTTGACGTACGACGACAGTGTTCCGGGCGACAAGACCGGCGATTTGAGCGCGCAGAAACGCAGTGTCATCTTTCAGCAAATCCTGACGCGCGTGCAGTCTATGCCGGGTGTGGAAGCCGCGGGGATGGCGGATTATCTGCCGCTCGGCCAGAATCGCGCATGGGGAACTCCGCTGCCCAAGGGTGTCAAGCGGCCTGACAAGCTGGACACGGGTCCCCTGGTTTACGTCATCACTCCGGGGTATCAGCGCGCGATGGGGACACGCATCAGGGGTCGGGACTTCACATGGAGCGATGGTCCGAAGAGCGAGCAAGTTGTGATGATCAACGAGTCGTATGCAAAGTTCCTGAACTCGCTGGCCAAATGGCCCGATGGCAATGCCGTTGGGAAGGTTCTTTCGAATGGAGGAGGATCAGACCTGCACGTGGTGGGCGTCGTGGACGATGTTCATGAGGAGAACGTGGACGGGGATGCCGGCTGGCAGATCTATTACCCAGCGATACAAGCCACTCCTTCGGGTGCCGAACTGGTCGTCCGCAGCAGCCTGCCGCCAGCATCGCTCGCTACGAGCGTCCTGACCATGTTGCGCGAACTTAATCCTCAACAGCCTATTGCGGAGTTCAAGCCGATTCGATTGCTGGTGAATCGCGCCGTCTCAGGTCGGCAGTTCTTTATGCTGCTGGTGGTCTCATTTGCAACCCTGGGGTTGCTTCTGGCGGCGCTTGGGATTTATGGCGTGATCTCATACTCGGTTACGCGGCAGACGCAGGAGATTGGCATTCGCATGGCTTTGGGGGCAAGCGCGGGGATCGTGCAGCGGCACGTGCTTGCCGGGACATTGCGCCTTGCGCTGATCGGCGTTGTCCTCGGAGCAGCGGCGTCTATCGCGGGAGCGCGGCTGATTGCATCGCTGTTGTTCGAGACGTCTCCGTGGGATGCGATGACCTATATCAGCATGGCAATCGCGTTGCTGTCAGTAGCGGCATTGTCTGGCTACATTCCGGCATTCCGCGCTTCGCGTATCAACCCGATGGTCGCTCTGCGCGCCAACTGAATCGCGGTGCGCACCAGTCTTGACAATATCTGTCCGCACTTTGCATTTGGCCCATTGGACAGAGCCGGTTCAGAATGTGGACAGGAGTCCCCATGCCACCGATCCGAATCACCCGTGAGGTCCACCAGGGCTGGCTGAGCGGAAACGGCATTCACTGCAAATGCAGGGTGGAACTCGTCATCAGGAGAGTTCCCAATTTCCCGCCGGAACGGACACTTGATATCTGGATTCCTGAAAAGCCGCCAGAAGGCAACTACAAGCTGCAAATCGACGCCACCACTCTTGATGTCGAATTCAAGCGCGGCGCGTGGCTCGAAGCTGTAGCGTGACCTTCCCACAAGGTCCGCGCCCCCCGTTCTGAGACCGGAGCAGCGCCGATTTCGATTGCCTATCGAACAGCATTCGTTTCTGAAGGCGCCGGCTTCGCTGAATCCCGAGCAATTCTGGATGGGGTGTTGAAGCGTGGTTGAAGAATTTGGTGGGTGTATACTCCCGACGTTATGCTCACTCACATTTTGAAGCTCGTCTTCTTTGCATCTCTCGTTATGATGGCGATTCCCTCTTACGCGCAACAGCCGGCAGCAGCGCCTGACACGCAGGCCAAGCCCAAGCCGGAAGACACCGAGATCTGGCAGCCGGTGCCGAAGGTGGTTACGCCCGCTGCGGAGTGCAATGCGCCGCCTTCGGACGCGATCGTTCTTTTCGACGGCAAGAATGTGGACGAGTGGCTCAATGTGAAAGACAAGCAGCCTGCGCTGTGGGACGTTCACGATGGCGTGATGACGGTGAACAAGACTGGCGGCAGCATCGAGACCAAGCGCCGCTTCAAGGACTACCAGCTTCATGTGGAGTACAAGATTCCGGCGAGCATCGCGGGGACCGGGCAGGGGCGCGGCAACAGCGGCGTGTTTCTTGCGTCGACCGGACTCGGCGACGATGGCTACGAGTTGCAGGTGCTGGACGGGTACAACAATCCGACATACGTGAACGGCATGGCGGGCAGCATTTACAAGCAGAGCATTCCGCTGGCAAATGCGAGCCGCAAGCCGGGAGAGTGGCAGACCTATGATGTGGCGTGGACGGCACCCACGTTTAACGACGATGGCTCTCTGAAGACGCCGGCGTATGTGACGGTCCTTTTCAACGGGATTCTCGTGCAAAATCACTTTGAGCTGAAGGGGCAGACGCTCTACATCGGGAAACCGTTTTACAAGAAGTACGATACGGCGCCGATCAAACTGCAGGCTCATGGCGACAAGAGCGAGCCGATGAGCTATCGCAACATCTGGGTGCGCGAGTTGCCGTAGCTTGCTTGCCCAGAGAGGTCCGGTCAGGTGTTAAGGCCAGGATGACACCGGCTGGGGTGAACTTGTGCTTTCTCGAGTCTCAAAAGCGAGGACACCTGGCCGCAGAGGCACAGAGGCTAAGATCATTTCGTGAAGTTTTCGGCACGACTGAACAGCTTGGTGAAAGAGTCCGCATGGGCCGAGCCAGCATCCCTCAGGGCTTAAAGAGGCTGCGGAAAAGCGCGTGATTGCGGTTAGGTTCATGGAAAAGCATGCCTCAGCGGCTAAAGCCGACTTTGATTTGATTGGTTTTATCGGCACGACTGAAAGTCGTGCCCTTTCAAAACGGCGTCTCCGATTGAGTTTTTCCGCAGCCTGTGAAGCCCGACATTCATTTTGTTGCATTTGCGGCCTGCGACCCACTACGTGGGTTCCCCGAGCCATGCCCTTCTTACAAAACAGGGGTCGTTGAGTTTTTCACCAAGCTGTTAAGTCGTGCACTGGCACCATGCAAAAGCAGATCCTTCGTCCCGCTTGCTCCACAGACTTAGGTCTGAGAGGCCCAAGCATGCGGGACTCAGGATGACAATTCAACGGTGGGATTCGGGCGTCAGGCGAAAGATCAGTGCGCCATGGCCTGTGTCTTGGCCAGCATGACTGCGTTCCTGAGAGCCGTGACGAAGGCGTGGGCGGCGGCGGTGTCATTGAATGTCAAGCCGAAGGCTTCGACCTGGTCCTTCACCTGGCCATAATCAGAACCGCTGTGCGGGCCGGGACCAAGGTGAGCGAGCTTGTCTCGGTCATAAATCAGCGCGGGGAATTTCTTTCCCGGCATGCCAATGACGATAACCATCACTGCGTCGCCTTTGTCGCCGGGCTTGTAGGCACTGGGTGCTTCAGGATTTGTGAAGACACGATCTTCGCCCATCAGGGACTCGTCCACGTCTGAAAGTGGAACGGTGATGGAGGAGAGGGGAAATGCATAGCGATACCACGCGATTTTCCCGTCTTCTTCTCGCGGCAGGGCGCAGACGGGGGCGGGCATGTTGGGCTCGATGACGAGGGTTTGGCCGTCGAGCACGACAATACTACCGGAGGCTGTGTAGGCGGTCTTCATCTCGTCCATGCGGGAACGGATGTCCTGCGCGCTGCAGGCGATGGAGCCCAGGACGAAGCAACCAAGCAACAAGCGAAACAAGGTCTTCATGGGTGAGCCTTTGGTGTGCTTCTAAATGGTGGAACTGATTCTGGAAAAATAGTGCGATTTATCGCACCCAGGGTATTACGAAGGACACGGGCCAAAGGTCGGTGGCTCCGGTTCCTGTTCGGGTACACAATGGCGCGACAGGAGCGGAATATGGATTGTGTGTAGAGTGCTACGATTCAGGCAATTCCAGCGAGGTGAAGGACATGGCGAAACGAGCGGCTCTCGCAATTTTGGCTTGTACAACTTTGGTGGGGGTCGTTGCGGCACAGGTTCCTGCGCCGCTGCTCACTCCGGAGTCGAAGCTTCCGGCGCGGCACAGCGTGCCTGTCTTTGGACAGAGGATTGTCTATTACGACATGGGCTCGGGGCCGGTGATCGTGCTGGTCCACGGCTTTGGAAGCGAGGCACGGTTCGACTGGGGAAACGTGCTGCTGCCTTTGTCGCAACATCATCGCGTGATTGCGTTGGATCAGATCGGGTTTGGCGCATCTGACAAGCCGTTCGTCGATTACTCGGTCCAGACGTACGTCGACTTTCTGGGCGAGTTTCTGCGCACTCTGAATGTGCATGAATTCACGCTGGCGGGAGAATCGCTGGGTGGATGGATCTCGGCGCTTTACACCATCGAATCGCTGGCACCTGCAAGCTCCGGTGGCAACGGGCTGCCTGTGCCGCGACGTCTGGTGCTGGAAGATGCAGCGGGAATGTCGGCGTTGCACACGACGGCGCAACCGATGCCAATTCCGATTGCGGGCACGCTGGCTGACGCACACGGGGTAGCGCTCGTCTTCCACGACAAGTCGCGCGTGACGGATGACTTTGTGCGCGAGGCATGGGCAATGAAGATGAAAGCCAACGACGGATTCACGGAGCGTTCGTTCTGGAGCAATGCGAAGGTTGCAACAGAGGTTGTAAAGGATCGCATCGGCTCGATCTCGGTGCCGACGCTGGTGGTGTGGGGCGGCAACGACGAACTTGTACCGCTGGAACAAGGGCGCACGTACGCCGGCGGAATTCCCGGTGCGAAGCTTGTGGTTGTTCCGGATTGCGGACACGCGCCTTCCCTCGAAAAGCCAAAAGAATTTCTGGACGCGGTGATTCCGTTCACTGACGCGAAATAGATTCGGTGACACGGACTGGATGGGGATGCAACGAGGCTTCGACAAAAACTGTAAGTTGTGACAGACATCAGCCGGGGATGTGGAGTTCTGCCCGGCGCGAGGCGGGGCAACCTTTGCAACGCGTCTTCATCTCAACCTGCTGACAGCAGTTCTCGCGTCGTCGTCTGGGACCGTCACGCGACGGCGCATCGCGCCTCAGGCAATTCGAATTCAATTCGAGTCATCCATCGCGCCGCATATGCATGCGGCATTAGAGCAGCAGGAGGGATTTATGGCAGAGATTAGACGAGACGAGACCATCGGCAACACAAGCCTTTCAACCGCGGCACTGGCTCATGCCAACGAACCGATAGAGCAGGAACTCGTTGAGAGGCGCGAGGACGGCCGCGATCTCAACTCTTCGGTCGAAAGCCGCTTTAATGCCAACTCCTCGCAGCCGTCAGAAACCGATGAACAGGCAGCGCTGTTTTCGCAAGATGAATCGAAGGAACTGTACGCGAAGTGGGATGCGGTGCAGGTGGGCTTTGTGGATGAGCCGCGCCAGGCCGTGGAGCGAGCCGATTCACTGGTTGCTGGTGCCATGAAGCGGCTGGCAGAAATGTTCGCGGAGGAGCGTGCGCGGCTCGAGGGGCAGTGGGATCGCGGCGACGATGTTTCTACCGAGGAGCTTCGCCTTGCGCTGCGTCGCTATCGGGCGTTCTTCGGTCGGTTGCTTTCAGTCTAGGTGGGCTGAATTAGGCGACGAATCAAGGGCCGGAATCTACTCGCGTGGGTTCCGGCCCTTGTTTTGCCTTGGACTATTCCGTGACGGTTAGCTCCGTGTGCAGGTTGGCCGTCGAGTCCTCGCCCGCCCAGACATCGAAGGTGCTGGGCTCCACTGCCCATGCTTTTGTTTGCGGGCTCCAGAACTCCAGTTCATCTTTGCCCAGCGGGAACCTGAGTGTCTGAGTCACACCGGGCCGCAGCGTGATGCGCTTGAAGCCTTTGAGCTGGCGGACGGGGCGGGATGCTGAACCCCAGCGCTGGTGGATGTAGATTTGCACAACGACGTCGCCCGCAACCTTGCCGGTGTTGGTGACGTCCACCTGGACTTCGGAGGCATCACCCGCCTTGATGTTTGCCTTGCTTAAGCTCAAATTATCGAACTTAAAGCTGGTGTAGCTGAGGCCATAGCCAAATGGGTAGAGCGGCTTGCTCGCGACGTCCCAATAACGCGAAGTAAAGGTGGGCCGGTCTTCGGGTTCGTGGGTGAGATTGTGGTTGTAGTAGAGCGGCTCTTCACCAGCACTATGCGCCCAACTGATGGGTAGCTTGCCGCCCGGGTTCACATCGCCGAAGAGAACATCGGCCACCGCATTGCCGCCTTCAGTGCCGGGATACCATGCTTCAAGGATCGCCGGAACATGCTGTGCGGCCCAACGAACGTCGAGCGGGCGACCGTTCTCAAGCACGAGAACCACCGGCTTGCCCGTGGAGACTACCGCTTCTAGCATCTGCTGCTGGATGCCGGGAAGATCCATCGACGCCCTGGAGGCTGATTCGCTGCTCATCACGGCGGTTTCGCCCAGCACGGCGATAACAATATCTGCTCCGGCTGCGGCAGCCTTCGCTTTTGCAATCGACTCGGTGATCTCAGCTTCCGTGGGTGGAGGTGGCGGTTTAGTTCCGGAGATTGCGTCGAACAGCGATGGAAATAGACGCGTCGGGTTAGGGCCGGCGACGTAGTTGATCTCAGCACCCGCACCGAGTCTGTTTTTCAGGGCTGCGAGAACGGTAACCGGATGACTCTTTGACCCGCCGCCGAAGAGGCCTTCCACTGTCCAACCGCCCTCGATGTCGCGAACGGAGTCGGCAAGAGCGCCGATAAGCGCGATTTTCTTAATGGACTTGCTTAGAGGCAGGGTGCGGTTCTCATTCTTAAGCAGCACCATGGAGCGCGCCGCCACTTTGCGCTCGAG
The DNA here is from genome assembly GCA_963769345.1 of uncultured Acidobacteriaceae bacterium. Classification (GTDB taxonomy): domain Bacteria; phylum Acidobacteriota; class Terriglobia; order Terriglobales; family Acidobacteriaceae; genus Telmatobacter. Next base: position 694,461 of record CAVYLL010000008.1, on the reverse strand, counting down.
TTCGCGGCCTTCAGGACGGCTCAGGGTCGAGTCCACTTTGGTTTCGTCGACGTAGGGGTGGTCGAACAGTCCAAGCTCGTACTTCACTTGAAGAATAGGAAGCACTGCAGCGTCGAGCTGAGCTTCAGACACCTTGCCTGAGTGGACGAGACCTGCCAGATGCTTGGGATAAGTGAGGCTGGCCATATCCATGTCGAGTCCGGCAGTCACCGCTTTGTAGGCGGCGTCTTCCGGGTCTTTGGCGTAGCCGTGGGTTTGGAGGGCGCCGACGGCCCAGGCATCGGAAACCACGAAGCCCTGAAAGCCCCACTGCTTACGCAGGACGTCGGTGAGCAGCCAGCGATTTCCTGTGGCCGGAACGTCGTTCAGGTCCATGTAGGCGCTCATAAAGCTGCCGGCGCCGGCCTGTTCGGCGGCGTGGAAAGGAACGAGATAGACGTTCTGCATGAGCTCTTCGGGAACGTACGACGAATCGTAGTCGCGACCTCCCTCGGCGGCGCCATAGCCCGCGAAGTGCTTGACGCAGGCCAGCACGCTGTCTGGGCCGAGCGATTCGCCTTGGAATCCGCGTACCTGTGCGCGCGCCATGGCGGCACCAAGATAGGGATCCTCACCCGCACCCTCCACGATGCGGCCCCAACGCGAATCTCGGGCGATATCAACCATGGGGGTGAAGGTCCAGCGGATGCCGGCAGCGCGCGCATCTTCGCCGGCGAGGTGTTGGGCTGCTTCTTCGACACCCGGATCCCACGAGGCGGCCATTGCGAGCGGAATGGGAAAGACGGTGCGGTATCCGTGGATGACGTCGAATGCGAAAAGGATGGGGATGTGAAGCCGTGACTTGTCGACCGCAAGATGTTGCAGGCGGTTGATCTCTTTGACATCAATGAGCCAGAGGATGGAGCCGACCTGGCCCTGGACGATCAGGTTGTCAGGCTTCTCGCTGGCCAGGAGCGGCATGACGATCCCGGAGGACTGGTTCATCTGCCCGACCTTCTCCTCGATCGTCATCTGCTTGAGGAGATCTTGGGCCCGGCTGCGCGCCTCGGCGGACGTCATGGTTGCGCTTTGTCCAGCGAGGCTCCAAGGCATTGAGACGGCAAGGAAGCCTACTGAAACGAATGCTTTGAAATTCCACTTGCTTGGCATCACGGGGCAGGTTCCTCCGAAGGACCGTTAAGCATACTGCATGAAGAGGATAATTGGCTGGCGACAGGACGGATGGAGGGGCGCCTGGCGTGAATGGGCTGCAAGGTTCAGCTCTCGGGTTGAGAACGCATTCACACAGCCGTGTGCGCAACATGAAAGGGCACTCCGCAAAAAAGCGCCCCCCGATTAGTCCCGCCTGGATTCATCCAGGTCTGGTAATCGGAGGGGCGAGGAGCCGCAATCACAAGAAAACGCGCCCTAGGTGTGACACACATCGGGCACATTTCCTGGACCGGTCTCTAATGTATGCAGAATTGAAGATTGCCAATAGGTTCCATCGGGTAACGATCTCCGGAAATCCAAGATAAACCTCTGTACAGATTGCTTTTAATCAAGTATGGACATATGTAGTGGCGGGACGTATTATACGCAGTGCGGGCAATCCAGAAATCAATACGACCTTCTTTTCCACGGAGGTTTGCCGTGTCTCCGATGGCGTAAGAGGGGAGTCTGGTCTCGCATGGTTTAATTTTGGGACTCGTGGCAAGTTGAAGGTTTTTCGTATCCCTGATCGACGGCACCAGGTGCGCAACTTGAGTTCACGAGCCATTGCCCAACACGGGCATAGAGCCGCTTAAGGAGTTCCGGATGCCGTTGGCGCCCAAATCCATGCAGGACGTGGAGCAGTTGGCGTTTGTCTCTGATCCTGCCGCCGTTCGCGAGCAACTGCAAAGGCTCCTGGCACACCCGCTGTTTGCCAACAGCAAGCGTTACCCTGCACTGCTGTCGTACACCGTGGAGCAGACGCTGCTGGGAAACGCTGTTGAACTAAAGGAACGCAGCATCGGCATCGATGTTTTTGGCCGTGCGCCAACTTACGATGCGAATGCGGATCCGGTGGTACGCATCACTGCCGGGGAAGTCCGCAAACGGCTCAGCCTCTACTACTACGACTCGTCGCACGCTGGCGAACTGGTGATCGAACTTCCGCTCGGCTCGTATGTGCCGGTGTTTCGGCAGCCTGAGCCGGTGGCTGCAGAGCCGACGATCTATGTGCCGGAGACTGCGGTTATCTCGACTCCACCGCAAGTCAGCCCCTTCGCTCAGACAGCGCCAAGCGCTCCTGTCCCAGCGAGACCTTCACGATTCCGATTGCTCGCTGCTGGGGCACTGGTCATCGCAGGTTGCGCAGCGGGCGTGTTTGTGGGGATGCGCATCCACCAAGCGCCGCCGCCGGAGCCGCTTTCAAACATCGATCGGTTCTGGGAGCCATTCACTTCCGGCTTGAATCCGACGACCTTCTGCCTGGGCGAGCCTGCGAAGAACATCGACATGGACGCGATCAACTCTTTCGAGGCACCTGTCAGCGCCCCTGTGGAACCGCAGAAGCTTTACGTGCGGCTTCATCTCTCAGGTAACCTGGCGCTGGCTGACGTGATTACGCTGACGCGCACAGCTGCAGCGCTCGAAGCGCGCCACAAATCCTTTCGTGTTGTCCCTGCGTCTGAGGCGACTTTCGCCCAGCTGCGCGAAGGTCCGATTGTGCTAATTGGCGCGTTCGACAATATCTGGACCCTGCGCGTAACGCAAAAACTGCGTTTCGGCTTCGAGTCAAAAGATGGTGTCGCCTTGATTGTCGACCGCAAGAGCCAGACTAAAACGACCTGGGCGACGGCATGGGATCTGCCGTATCAAAAGCTCTCGCGCGACTATGCCATTGTCGCGCGCATACACGACAGCACCACCGGCCAGCCCGTGATCATCGCGGCCGGTATTTCAGAAGAGGGAACCGAGGCAGCCGGAGAGATTCTCTATAACCCCGTCTATCTGAATTCGCTGCTGGCCAAGGCTCCCGACAACTGGGAAAAGATGAATATGGAAGCCGTGATTGAGACGCAGGTCATCGAGGGCCATCCTGGGCCGCCTAATATTCTCGCCGTCGAAACCTGGTAGCCGTGTTTTCTTAACCGCGGCATCGAACGGTTGTGAGAAAGAGCGCGGTCTACTTCTTTGCCTTCTGTGCTGCCCAGCGCTTGCGTTGCGCATCGGCGATTCGCTTGCGCGCGTCGGCACTCAGTACACGCTTCTTTCTCTTGCCTGGACCTCTGCTGGTCTTACTCTTGGATCCCGATGGAGTGACGGCTCGAGAACCTGCAAGCAGAGAACGGACTTGAGTAAGTCTCGCAATCTCCGCGTCTATTTCAGCAAGGATGCTTTCAATCGACATAAAAAGAGGATATATCATCGCCGAGATGCTAGCGCCGATCCACTTATGACTTACATGCGTGAATTCTCATCCACTTAATCGGCCTTTCCAACGGTCTTATCCTTGTAGGCCTTTTGCAGAATATAAAATGCCGCTTTTTTCTCACCCTGATCGGAGATTAGTCCTTTGCGGTTGAACTCGTCCTGAATGCCGACCAGGGGCCGATTCGGAGAGCGAAAATCCATCAGCAACCACGGGCTCATTCCCCTGAGTTGCGGAATCTTGTTCAGCATCGGCAATTGATGATGAAAGACGTTTGCCTGGTACTCCTCAGTCCAGCGGTCGTTTTCTCCGCCATGGAGGCCGGCCTTCGCATCCGCACCAAACTCGCTGAGGATCACCGGCTTCTGATAAGCGATCTGCCACTGAGTTATGTCGGCGCTCTCAGGATGGCCTTCATACCAACCTATGTATTCGTTGATGCCGATCACGTCGAGAGCTTGTCCCAGCGGGTCGTCAACGATTTTTGTATTGCCTTGTGCACGGACCAGCAATGCGGCCGTTATCAATCGTGTTGGATCGAGGCCACGAGCGCGGGTCGCCAGCGTCTCAATAAATTGAGTGCGCGCAGGGGTGATCGGGGTTTCATTCGCCATTGACCAGAGGATGATTGCGGCATGATTTCGCGAGGTATTGATCTCCTCATCCAATTGCTGCTCGGCCTTGGCCAGCACTTTGGGGTTGTCGAACTGGAGCGCCCAGTACACCGGATTTTCTGACCACACCAGCAGGCCCATGCGATCGGCTGCGCGCAGCATGGTTTCATCATGCGGATAGTGAGCGAGGCGCACATAATTGCAACCGAGTTCCTTCGCCCAACCTAACAGTGTTTCCGCATCCTTGTCGGAGTAAGCCCGGCCGGTGCGATAGGGCGCTTCAGCATGGATGGAGACGCCCCGCAGAAAGATTGGCTTGCCATTGAGCAGAATCGAGGTGCCTCGCGTCTCGATGGTGCGAAAGCCCATCAACTCCTCGATGGAGTCACTGCCCGCGCGGATCGCGACCTTGTACAGCCTGGGTGACTCAGGTGTCCAGCGCTCAAGTCCCTGCACGTTGAAATGAAGAGAAGCGCGACGGTCTGCGCCAACGTCCACTGACGTTTTCGCGTTCAGATCTGGAATTTCGACTTCCGCTTTTTCGCCGGACTGCGCCCCGACGACATGCACCCAGCCTTCGACCACGCCGTCTTCGGTGCGGCTCAGGTGCAGATCGTATTGATCGATGTACGATTCCGGCAATTCAATGAGAGACACCTCGCGTGTAAGACCGCCGTAGTTCCACCAATCTGTTTCGAGAGTCGGCACGTTGTCTTCGTGACGGGTGTTATCGACGGCAGCGACGACGAAGTTATTGCCGCTATGGATCGCCTGCGTGACTTCACAATTGAATGCTGTGTATCCGCCTTCGTGTTCGCAGACTTTTTGTCCATTTACCCAGAACCACGAGTGATAGTTGGCTGCGCCGACGTGAAGGAATATGTGTGTATGCGGTTTGGGCTCGTAAGCGAAGTCTCTCTCGTACCAAATCGGCCCTTCGTAGAAGATCAGGGACTCGCGCTGCGTATTCCAGTCGCCTGGGACCGTGAGCTTTGGCGCCTTCGAGAAGTCGTACTCGGTGGGGAAAGGATCACCGGGCTTTGCCTTGTAGTTCATGAAGTAGCCGTTCTTCTTCTCTTCATGATGGAAGCTGAACAAGCCAGAAAAATATGGATCGACGATGGAAGCCCACTCGCCATTGAGCGAGGTCGAGGGACGGTTGTCGGCGCCTGTAAGCACGATGGGAGCTGGCGCTGCGAAACCACACGAAGCGGAGATAGAGATCGCAGCAAGAAGGAGGATGAAAAAGTGAAAGCTGGAACACATGCGGGGCGCAACAGTGCGGGCAACGAGAGTGGTCATGCCGATCCTTTTGAGATAGCAGATTGATTTGAGAAGGCCTGGTGATTCACGACAGACGCGCGCCGGTTCTCAACGGACTGACCATATTACCGCCTTGCGTCGCGAGATGTACATGCATGATGCGAGCATGCTCGAAGCGGCCAAAAAAGAAGGGCAGGCCGATTGGCCCGCCCTCTCGTATCAAGCTCAACTTATGCGACTAGTTATTGGGGACCGAGATACATAACGTGAATGTAGGTTCCGAGGCGCGCGTTGTAGGCCAGATACCAGCCATCGTGGTCCGGATCTTCATAAATGACGATGTCGTCACCGGCCCAGTCCCAATCACCACAGAAGGCGAAGTCGACGGGAGCAACGCTCCAGTACCATCCGTTGAACCAGAACCGGCTCGGTCCGCCGCCTGCAAGATGCCATCTGTGGGATGGGCCGAATCCACCGCTGAAGTGACCATGTTCCCATGGATGCTCGACATGGTAGTTGGCGTCGTCGCGGCCTGTATCATGTCCGACCCAATGATTGGTGGGATCGACATGTGGCGCATTGGGATGACCGGGCTTGTCGCTGTAATTCCGTTGCTGAGGCTGCTGCAGTTGCTGCGGCGGCGCTTTGATGTCGTTTGTCTTGTGTGCCGGCGCTGCCTTGGGCGCCTTATACGGGGCCGGTCCGTGCGCCGGCGGCGGCACCGGCTTTCCGTGGGCCTCTGGGAATTGTTGAGCAATTGCCGGCAACGACATGGCCAACAATGCGGTCATTATTAGATTTGCTGCACGCATGATGTTCCTCCACACGCCTACGGGCAAACAGCGTCGCCGCGTTTGGGAAATCCCGATAAGGTGATTGCAAACACACTACATGAAACCCTGCCCAAGTTGGCAAGTTGCAGGTGTTCCTGCTAAGTGAGGCTTTACAGCGATTTAGGCGCTGACCGCAACTCCCTGGCGCCGCCAGGCGTAAAGCGGGAACGTGTTCGCAAGTTCCGCAACTTCGCCCCGGATACGCTCAAGCGCCGCATCTTCGTTGCGCATTTCAAGAGCCTTGGCAATCCACGCTGCGATGATGCGCATCTCCGGCTCCTTCATGCCGCGGGTAGTAAGTGCCGGAGTGCCGATGCGTATCCCTGATGGCTTGAGCGGTGGATTGGTGTCGTAAGGAATGGCGTTCTTGTTGACTGTAATGCCAGCCTTGCCCAGGGCAAGCTCTGCTTCCGATCCCAGGATTCCCTTTTCGAAAACATCCACCAGCAGCAGGTGATTGTCTGTGCCGCCGGAAACGAGGCGATAGCCTGCCTCCTGCATTGCCGCCGCCAGCGCTTTTGCATTGGCAACAATCTGCGTTGCGTAAGTTTTGAACTCCGGCCGCAACACCTCTCCAAATGCAACGGCCTTGGCGGCGATGATGTGCACCAGCGGTCCGCCCTGCTGGCCTGGGAATACCGCCATGTCGATGGCCTTTCCCAGCGTCTGCTCCGGCTTCTGGCCGACTTGAAAGTCTTTGCCGCAGAGAATCAAACCGGCACGCGGTCCACGTAGCGTCTTATGCGTGGTGGTGGTGGTGATGTGCGCGTGCGGCACTGGCGAAGGATGCGCTCCGCCGGCGACAAGCCCGGCGATGTGGGCCATGTCGAAGATGTACTTCGCGCCGACTTTGTCAGCGATCTGCCGCATACGCGCGAAATCCCACAGACGCGGGTAAGCGCTGGCGCCACCGATGATGACCTTGGGCTTTTCGCGCTCGGCGATTGCTTCGAGTTCGTCGTAATCGATGACTTCAGTGTCGCGACGCACGGTGTAAAACGTCGTGTGGTAGAGCTTGCCGCTGAAGCTCAGCTTGTGTCCGTGGGTTAGATGACCGCCATGTGCGAGGTCGAGACCGAGAATCGTGTCGCCGGCCTGCAGAACCGCCATATACGCAGAAGCATTGGCCTGCGAGCCGGAGTGCGGCTGGACGTTGGCAAACTCCGCATCGAATATTTGCTTGGCACGATCGCGGGCGAGGTTTTCGACGACGTCGGCGTATTCGCATCCGCCATAGTAGCGGCGGCCGGGATAGCCCTCAGCATATTTGTTCGTAAAGACTGAGCCAGCGGCTTCGAGCACCGCTTCAGATACGAAGTTTTCGCTGGCGATCATCTCCAGGCCTTCGTGCTGGCGAAGGGTTTCGTGGTCAACGGCGGCGGCAACTTCGGGGTCGGCCTGGGCCAGGGAAAGGGCCATGCGATCAGTCATAGCGTCAATTTTACGGCAAGATCCGCCTGCTTCTTGTGCAAACCAGAAATCGTCTGCAAATCAGGAATCGTCGCCCTTGCGTCGTCCCTGGGCGGTTCGAATAAGCCCATGCGATCAAACCCAGGCCGGCTACGGCCAGAATCGCTCCATACACGGCCCAGTGGCGGTCATTCTGCATAAAGCTTCGGGCGAGTGGGCCCCACGCCAGATTTAGTCCCTGCAGAATCCAGATTCCGCCCATCACCACGAGCAGCGCTCCGACTGGTCGCCGCCTATTCTTTCACGATTCGCACAATTGGTCCGCCCTAATCCATCCCTCGGAGGAGATCTCTTCGAAATGGCCTTGTACATCGTAACTCGGGAACCGATCGTCGGCAGCCTGCCTATCTGCTCTTGCTGTTGGTCCGCGCCTCCTCATTCTCCTGTTGACATTCTGACTATGAGCGGCGTATATGTCGAATCTCAACAGGAGACGCTATGGGCGATAAGTCGGACGTTTTGCAAGGCACCCTGGACCTGATGGTGCTGAAGACGCTGGAATCGATGGGTACCTCTCCACGGCTACGGGATCGCGCGCCGCATCGAGCTGGTCAGCGGCGATTCGCTCAACCTGAATCAGGGCACGATCTATCCTGCTCTTCTCCGTCTCGAGCAACGCGGCTGGATCAAATCTGAGTGGGGGACATCGGAAACCAATCGCCGCGCGAAGTTCTATTCGCTTAGCCGCATCGGCCGGAAAAAGATCGAAGAAGAAACAGAGAACTGGGAGCGCATCGCCGCGACCATGGCGCGTTTTCTGGCGCCGTCGAATTAGGAGGGGCCGATGGATCTGCTTCGCATTCTCTTCACTCGCTGTAGCAGCACTCTTTCGCCGCGGCAAACTCGATGCGGATCTCGACGAGGAGCTACATGCTCACATCGATCTGGCCATTCAAGAGAACTTGCAACGTGGCATGTCGCCTGAAGAGGCACGCACCGCGGCCCTGAGGGCCTTTGGCGGCGTCACGCAAACCCGAGAGGCATACCGCGAACAGCGCAACTTTCCGCTATTTCAGCAACTGGGACGCGACCTGCGTTTTGCGCTTCGCCAACTGCGTAAATCGCCTGGCTATTCAAGCGTAGTCATCATTACGCTGGCGCTCGGCGTCGGAGCGAACACCACCGTTTTCAGCGTAGTGGATGCAGTGATGCTGCGACCTCTTCCCTATGCCCAGCCGCAACGGCTGGTCGAAGTTGCCTCCGCCGATGCAAGCAGTCCGGTGGCGCGCAACGTGTCTTATCCTGACTTCTTCGATTGGCGGGAGCAGAATCACAGTTTCGAACACCTGGTTTCGTACGATGACGCTGCCTATACGCTTACGGGCACATCTCGCGCGGTACATCTGGACGGTGAGGCTGTTGCCTGGGACTTGTTGCCGATGCTCGGCACCGAGCCAGAACTGGGTCGCGGGTTTGTCGCGGGCGAGGAGAAGGTGGGATCCCGCGTCGTTCTTATCAGCCGTTCCCTATGGACGTCGCAGTTCGGCGGCGATAGAGCGATCGTCGGCCGTGCAATACATCTGAACGGGGAAACTTTCACGGTCATCGGCGTCATGCCGGCGTCGTTCCGCTTCCCTGTCGACAAGCCTCAGAACTCCCTTTGGACCACCCTCGCCGTGGACAGCGACTCCCTTAAGAATCGCGGATCGCACTCTATGTCTGTCATGGGCAGGTTGCGGCCTGGAGTGACCGTGGCACAGGCGGGTCAGGAGATGAAGTCGATCGCCGCACAATTGGCTAAACAATACCCGGACACAAATACGCACAATAATTCCGCGAAGGTTCAGCTCGAGTTGCATGCCCTGCTGGGTGAGACTCGCACTCTCTTGCTGGTGGTACTGGGAGCGGTCGCGTTCGTGCTGCTTATCGCCTGCGGCAACATCGCCAATCTGCAACTTGCACGGGTCCGCGACAGGCAACGGGAAATTGCGGTGCGGTGCGCCCTGGGCGCGGGCCGCGGGAGCGTGATCCGCCAGCTGATGACGGAGAGCCTTGTGCTGAGTGTCGCAGGGGGACTCGCAGGATGCGCAGTCGCTTTCGTCTCTGTTCCTGCCGTGCTTTCACTGATTGGCACGAGCATTCCTCGCGCGGCGGATGCAGGCGTCGATCTGCCTGTGCTTGCTTTTGCGCTGGTTGCTTCACTTCTGTCGGGTCTGATTTTCGGCGTTGTCCCTGCAACAGCCGCCTCGAGAACCGACCTGGTTAAAACACTGCAACAGGGGGGACAGGCGCGCATCTACGGGCATGATCGACTTCGCATGGCGGTAATTGTGGCACAGGTAGCATTGGGGGTGGTGTTAACCGCCGGAGCCGGCCTTCTCACCACGAGCTTTGTGAAGCTGATTCACACGGATGAGGGCTTCAACCCCGACCATGTTCTCACCTTCAGTTTCGATACGCCCGATTCCACCTACAAAGACAGGCGCCCGCAATTCTATCGGCAGTATTTCGATCGGCTGCGTGCGCTTCCGGGCGTGGAGTCGGTGGCAGGTTCCATGATCTTGCCCATGACCGATGACGATGCCCACATAAGCTTTGAAAACCCCGAGAGGCCGGTGGCTAAAGGGCTGAGACCTGGCGCGGAGTTAGAGCCGGTTACGCCGGGCTTCTTCAGGACTATGCAGATTCCCCTGGTAGCAGGTCGAGACTTCACCGAGGCGGACAACATGCAGGCACCGCAGGTGATGATGGTGAACCAGGCTTTTGCAAAGACCTACTTTCCCGGCGAGGATCCAATTGGCAAAAAGCTGAAGCCGGGTGCAGGAAACGGATCGGCGGACGGACCACCGTGGCGACAGATCGTGGGTGTGGTGGCGAACGTACGCCACTCGGCCACGCAACGTGAAATGCAACCTGCGATGTACTTGCCCGCAAGCCAGCTACCCACGTGGTGCTGCTTAAGTTCGGTGGTCAGGGCGTCGGTTGACCCGATGAGTCTTGAACCTGAAGTACGCAAGCTGGTGGCTTCGATGGATCCCGACATCCCCGTCACGGATGTGCGCACCATGCCGGACCTGATTTCACTGCGACTGGCGCAGCCACGGTTTGCCACGGTGCTTTTTGGAACATTCGCAATCCTCTCCCTGATTCTCACCGTGGTTGGCTTGTACGGCGTGATGGCCTACTCGGTTTCACAACGCACACGGGAGATAGGCCTTCGTTTTGCGCTTGGCGCGGAGCGTGGCGCGGTGCTCGGAATGATTCTGCGCGCCGCTGCGGGCTTGCTCGGCGCCGGGATCGCGATCGGCATCGCGGCGACGCTTGTTTTCGGCCCGATTCTCACGAAGATGTTGTATGGCACCGGGCCGCGCAATCCAGCCGTGCTTATGGCCGTTACCGCGGTGACAGCGCTGGCGGGGCTGCTGTCGGCTTATATTCCCGCGGCGCGCGCAGCTTCCATCGAACCCATGCGCGCACTGCGAACGGAATAGGAGGCGAAGATGGACTGGATCCGCATTCTTCTCAGCCGTTGCAGCGCCCTTCTGCGCCATCGCCGGCTCGACGCCGATCTCGATGACGAACTGCGCGCACATATAGAGCTTGCGATTGCCGAGAACCTCAAACGCGGTCTGTCGCCAGAGAACGCCCGCACCGCAGCGCTGCGCGCTTTTGGCGGAGTTGCACAAACCCGTGAAAGTTACCGCGAAGGCCGGGGGTTTCCCGTGCTTCAGCAGCTTGGACGCGACCTCCGCTTCGCTCTTCGGCAATTGCGCAGGTCCCCCGGTTTCGCACTGACCGTGATCTTCACGCTGGCGCTGGGAATCGGCGCGGTTACGTCAGTCTTTAGCGTGGTCGATGCGGTTCTACTGAAACCGTTTGTCTTTCGCGATCCTGATCGGCTCGTCGTGATGCGCGAGGTTGAAAAACAGGTCAGCAGCCAGATGACCGCCATTCCCGACAACTACCGCCATTTCCTGCGCTTGAAGGGGGGCTCAAAGACCCTCGAAGATGCGGCGATCTTTGGTCAGTTTGGAGTCAGCGTCTCGCCCACTGGCGATCATCCCCGCATCGTGGGCGCGGTCGCCGCTTCGCCGAATCTCTTCCGCGTGCTCGGAGTGCAGCCCATGCTGGGAAGAGATCTTGTAGACGCTGATGCTATGAAAGGTGCGGGGCGTATAGCGATATTGAGCTACGCAGGCTGGCAGGCGTTTTTTGGAGGTGATCCAAAAGTCGTTGGACAGACATTGAGGCTGGGCGGCGACCCGACCACTGTTGTTGGTGTTTTACCGCCGGGCGTGCGCCTTCCCCATTTCGCCCTGGCGCCAAAGATCGCGTTTCAGGACATGGCTGCAGAGCGCGAGATCCTTATCTTTGAACCTATGATTCCCACCGACCGTGATCTCAAGATCGACAGGGGCAACTTCAACTACAAGGTAATCGCGCGGCTCAAGCCTGGGGTAACACTCGCGCAAGCCAGTGCCGAACTGGAGGCACTACAACAAGCCTATTCTCTATCCGCGCATCTCCCGATTCAACTGGGCATCTCACTCACGCCTTTGGCAAAAGATGTCACGTCGAATATTAGTGGAGCGCTCTGGCTGATGTTTGCGGCTGTCTTCGGCGTACTGCTCATCGCCTGCGTCAACCTGGCCAATCTGCAACTGGCCCGGGCAGTCTCAAGTGAACGCGAGACTGCTGTCTGCGCGGCGCTGGGCGCCAGCAAGGCGCAACTGATAATGGCCCGCCTTGCCGAGACCCTTCTGCTCGCGTTCGCCGGAGGCGCGGCTGGAGTGGCCCTGGCATATGGCGGAGTGCATGTTTTCATTGCTCTTGTGCCGGCCAGCGTTCCGCGATTGAACGAAGTAGGCGTCAACATTCCCGTGCTCCTGTTTGCTGCCTGTCTTTCGATTCTGGCGGCGCTTTCGTTCGGCATCCTGCCTGCGATCCGCTCACTGAGAGTTCATCCCCACACTGCGCTGCAGGCAAATTCAACACGTACCGTCAACTCTCGGGAAGGCCGCCAAACACGCAACCTTCTGGTCGTGGCCCAGGTGGCTTGCACGGTTGTCCTTCTGATTGTTACGACGCTGGTACTGCGCAGTTTCTCGCATCTGCTGCGCCAGGATCGCGGCTTCGACTCAAGTCACGTCACACTCGCTCAGGTCGATCTGTTCGCACCGCAGTATGGCGACTCTCAGCCTAATGTCAAGTCAGTGAAACTGGAGTTTGCCGATCGTGCACTCGGCCAGCTGCAGCAACTTCCCGGTGTTCAATCAGTAGCACTCACCAGCGTCGCGCCTCTCACCGGAGAGACATGGGTAGATGATCTGACTCGCCCCGATCACCCTCTTCCGCCCGCGCAACAGCTGCCTATCAATGTGCGCTGGATTGACAACAACTATCTCGGCACCATGCAGATTCCAGTGATTGCAGGCCGCAATTTCACTGCCTCAGACCGTGCCAACCCGTACGTTGCACTTATCTCTGAACGGACCGCGCGCGAAGGATTCCCCGGCGAGAATCCCGTGGGACGACAGATCGTCGACATCGTTCCCGACGACAAGCACAACATTACCGTGATTGGCGTAGTGGCGGACACGCGCATCAACGGTCTGAAAGACACAGCGGCTATGGTGTACATGCCTTATTGGGCCTACACGCCATGGACGCTGTCGTTCCTGGTGCGCGGCTCTCAACCAAGCGATGCGCTCATTCCCGAGATACGGCGCGCTCTTTGGCAGATTGATCCGCAGGTCGCCATTCCAACGCTCAAATCGATGGACGATCTCGTCAGCGATTCTGTTGCGACCGATCGTTTCCAGGCGATGGTTCTCGGCGGGTTCGGTGCGGCCGCGCTGCTATTGGCTCTACTGGGTGTTTACGGCGTTCTTATGTATTCGGTGTCGCTGCGCCGGCAGGAATTCGGCATCCGCATCGCATTGGGCTCGGGCAAGAGCGCGCTCATCGGGCTCGTGCTGCTCCAGGCTGCGCGGCCCGTTCTTCTCGGCACGGGGGTCGGACTTGTCATGGCGCTGATCGCTTTGCGGTGGGTGCGCGGTCTGCTCTATCAGACGCCTGTGATGGATCCACTCGCAGTGGGCGGCAGCGTGCTGCTGCTTTTGGTGGCAGCCACAATCGCAGCGATTGTTCCAGCCCGCCGAGCAGCATCCACTGACCCGATGCGCGCACTAAGAATGGAATAGAGTCGGGTTTTTCGCTGCGTGGGGTTCTACTCAGCGCTGCAGCGTTTGCTCCGCGGCGGCGAGCACGCGGCCAGTTTTGCGATCTACGAGAAAGACGACGAGACGCACAGGGCCGCTGGCTTCGTTCTTTAGTGTCAGCGGGCCGCCAGACAAGTTGAGTTCGCGGCCATCGGCGACGTCGGCACCAAACTCTTTCATTACGCGGACGACCGCCGTGTGGTGTAGTGTGCGGCCGGAGTTTTCTCCCCCGGACACTTGCCGGTGCGTTGCATCGGCGGCAAGAACTGCAACGAGTTTCGCGCCGGAAGGTACATCTGCGTGGATTGAGAACTGCGCGGTCCCTTGCTGCCAGCGTGCACCTTCGATTGCGAGGCTTTGCTTCGGCGCCTTTGCTTCTTTTGTAATCGCAGCGACGAGAGCTCGCCCATCGCTGCCGACAAACTGTTCGGTTCCATCGACCACCATCTGGGGCGTGTAACTGGAGTCGAGATCGAATTGGCGGACGTACTGCTCCTGCCGCTCGGTCATGGCATCGAGCGAGAAGGGATCGCTCCAGCCCTGGTGATTCCAATACGTCACGTGTTCGCTGAGGACGATTGCTTGCGCACCGGAGATCTGCTGCTTGGCATCGACCTTGGCCAGCAGTGCGTCGGCTGGAGGACAATCAGAACAACCCTCCGAAGTGAATAACTCAACCAGCACCGGAACCCGATGCGCGGCCTCGGCCGGCGGTGTCGCCTGACCGGAGAGTGTTAGTACGGGTACATTCGCCAGCGCGACGACAAGCAGTAAGGTATACAGGCGACCGACGGAAGAGGCAGTTGGGGAAGCCATACAACCCTTTGATTGACCATTGTTTCCGCGGGTTACACAACTTTCCATATTCATGGTGCGAGCCGGGTTGCAAGAGTACCTTGCTGGTGACTTTAGTGTCCTGCTGAGCGAATAATCTTAGACGTGCGAAAACTTTTTCAGTAAGCATGGGTTCCGACCATTATCGGGCCAGAGATTCGTAATCGAGGCCCTGGAGGAAACCATGCGACGCACGCTGCCCGTACTTGCCCTGGCTACCCTGTTCGCCTCGGCACCACTATTTGCCCAGCAGACCCCCACGACACAACCCGCAACGACCCAGCCGAAGGAAGGCTCGGTCAACGATCGCCGACAGGACCAACAGGACCGCATCGCCAATGGAGTGCAGTCTGGCCAGTTGACTGCAGGCGAGACCAAGAATCTGGAGTCTCGCGAGGCGAATGTAAATCGCGAGATCAAAGACGACCGCCAGGCCAACGGCGGCAAGCTCACCACGCAGGAACGCCAGCAGGTGAACAAGCAGCAGAACAACATGAGCAAATCGATCTACGACGACAAGCACAATGCCAACACTGCGCATTATGGCAACAACGAAGTGGGACAGCGCCGCGAAAACCAGCAGGACCGCATTGCGCAGGGAATTAAGAGCGGCCAGATGACTGCCGGTGAAGCTGCCAAGACCGAGAACCGCGAGCAGGGAATCAACCAGCAGGTTCATGCGGATCGGCAAGCCAACGGTGGCAAGCTGACGGGCCAGGAGAGGAAGCAGATCAATCACGAGCAGAATGGCGCCAGCCGCCAGATCTATCGCCAGAAGCACAACAACAAGGTTGCGCCTAAATAAATCAAGGCCCTTCCCCTATGGAACAACGGAGCCGGTTATGCTGAACGCATGACCGGCTCTCGTTTTTTTGAGCTTGCGTGCTTGCTTGCACTCACCGCTACCAGCGCGCAGCCGCAGCATACGGCCGTGAAACCTGTTGTATCGCTGGCACCAGCAGTCGTTGAGGCTGGTTCTCCCGAATTGATTGTGATTTCAGTGCCGAATGTGAAGAGCATGAGCGGCGAGTGGCTGGGACATAAGATTGAGTTCTTTCAACGCGGAGAAAAGTGGGTCGCACTCGCCGGAGTCGACGTGGAAGGAGCCGTGGGCCCTTCTACACTTCGGATCATTGCACAGCTCGATAACGGCGCCGCGCGCGATCTGAGCGAGACCATTGAGATTCATCCCGCACACTACAGGACCGGCGCGCTCACCGTGCCGCCGAAGTTTGTTGAACCCGGACCAGAGGAACAAAAAGAAATTGCCGACGATGCCGCCATCAAGGCGAAGGTGTTTGCGTCGAGCGCGGATGAGCCGTTGTGGCGCGCCAGTTTTCGGGCACCAGTGCTCTCGCCGCCGACCGACAGCTTTGGCACGCGCCGCATGTTCAATGGGAAGCTGGCCAGCATTCACAAGGGCATGGATTTTCGCGCACCAATGAGCACGGTGGTACGCGCTTCAAACAGCGGGGTCGTGGTCCTGGCTCAACATCTCTACTATGAGGGCAACTGCGTGATCGTCGACCACGGACTGGGGCTGTACACGGTGTCGATGCACTTCAGCCGCATCGACGTGCACGAGGGGCAGCGTGTTTCGACGGGCGACAAGTTGGGACTTAGTGGCGCAACCGGCCGCGTGACCGGGCCGCATCTGCATTGGGCCGTTCGCTGGGAAGGCGCTTATCTTGATCCAGCGAAGCTGCTCAAGCTGAATTTGAATGCGATTCGATAGCGATTGAAGGCTAACGCGGAAACCAGGTCCCCTTCTCTCCGTTTCCGCCACTGCCTGAGAAGCAGCTCCGGCGGCGCGGGCTTTCTCCCTGCGCAGTTCCTTGAAGGCGCGATGTACGAACGAGCCCATGTACCAGCCGTCGATGTATTGAAAGGGTGTTTCGCCGGTGGTGTAGTGTCCGCATGGAAGAACGCGCTTCTCAAAGTTGAGACCCACTCGCTTGAATGCCTCCACCACTTGCAGGGAATACTTCAGAGGAAATGTCAGGTCGTAGCTGGCGTAGACGAGCAGGACTCTCTTGTCGGGACCACCGGCTTTCGCGCTTGCGATGCGATCGTAGTAGCTGATCGGACTAATAGCCGCCCATAATTCCCGCACCCGGTCCTGTGTCATTCCCACGTCGTCGAGCGCCTGCTTTACATGGCGGGTGCTCTGGCCGGCCCACACCACGTCGCCAAACGCCGTCGACGCGTGGTTGAATGCATTCACACGAATGCGGGGATCGTGCGCGCTCGCCAAAAATCCATAGCATGAACCGAGGCTGGTGCCCAGCACTCCGAAGTGTTCGTAGCCCTGCTCTTCAAGCCAGTCGATGCAGCAGCGGATGTCGACGACAGCCTGACGGCATGCGGAGAGCGTGCGGCCGATATTCGCGCTGACGGCGTAATCTGACCGCTCCAGTTCCACGGGCCGGCGAATGTCGTGGTAGGGCTTGGACAGCCGCAGCGCTGAGATGCCCATGCGGTTGAAGATGGTGCAGAGCGAGTTGTGGCTGAAGGCGTCGGCGTTCCACTGCGGCATTACCACAATGGCTTGCTTGGCCCGCTTCGGGTCTTTATGTGCAGGGGCGGGATACCATCGCGCATTCGCAACATCGTTTTCGGGATACCCAGTTCGCTCCGGCGAAGTAAAGCGGAGAAACTGTGCCTTTGGGGTTTTTCCCTCGGTAGCGAGGCGCTTGATCTCCGCGTCCATGGCCAAAGTTTCGGGCCTTACATTGGTCGGAAACAGTTCCGGGTGGCGGTCTTCGAGACGGAAGTCAGTGGGCTTCTCGTAGCCGAAAAACGCGTCGCTGTGGCGGATAAGGAGTTGATTGATGCGCGCCATCGCGGTTTCGGCGGCGCCTTCATCGCGCCTGGCTTCGGAAGTCGGGATCGCTGCGCTGAATCCATGGGCCTCGAGGAAGGGCTCGATCCACTCGAATCCCCACTCCAACGGCCGGACTACACGGTTTTCATCGCGCGTCGTGAGCCGAGTCTCCCATTCGTACATCCAGCGCGCGTATTTTTCCTTGAACATGTCCTTAGTTTCAAGTCTACCAGCGCCTGCGCTGCCGCTGGATGGCATCGACGAGAAGCCAGATGAAGCCCAGTAACATGATCAACGCTATATCGGCGAGCGAGATAACGCAGTAGAGACACCACACCCCCAGTATGTCGCGCTCAACGTGCGCCAGATAGAGGGAGAATGCCAGCCCGATGACAGCCGCCGCCGTGAGCACCGCACGCTGGCGTGCAAAGCTGAGCCACACAATGCCGAGATACCCTGCCATCCCGATAATCGCCACCGGAATGCCTTGAACCAACGAGTAGGAGCTATGGTTTACGATGCCGCAGTCCCATTTCTCGTTGATCGAGCATGGCGAGGTGGCCACCGTGTAATGTACCTGAAGCGCCAGGCCCGATACCACGGCGCCGACCAGGGCAAGAACCGCAATCACATATCGCATCGTGAGAACGATGCTAGCAGACATTCTGGCGATTGCAATTTCGAAGCAGACCTGTGCCGACACCAATGGAGTTAGTTAGATACGGACGTCCGGAGTGCCCGGTTTCCCTGTAACTCAAGTACAGGCAGGGGCAGGAGATGCCGTACCATGAACCCATGCTTGAGCCATCGGATGGCCGACCGCGCATTGCCTACTTTGGGGGGAGCTTCGACCCTCCTCATTTGGGTCACATTGGTGTGGCACGGGCGGCACAAGTGGCGTTGCATCTGGATACCGTCTTGTTTGCTCCGGTGGGTGTTCAACCCCTGAAGCCATTTGGCTCAACGGCCAGCTTTGAAGACCGTGTCGCCATGACCGAGCTGGCTATCAAGGGGCTCCCGCAATTTGCCATCTCTTTTGCAGATGCGCCTGACCCGAGCGGCGCGCCCAACTATACCTTCGATACACTTCTGCGGCTGCGTCGGCAGTTTCCTGCGGCAAGCCTTTTTACGCTGATGGGGGCCGACTCCCTCGTTGGCCTTCGCCACTGGTATCGCGGCGGGGAGGTTCCCTTCGTGGCCCCGTTGATCGTTGCATCGAGGCCCGGACAGCGCCTTGAAGATCTGGCTGCAATCCTGCCTGACGGCCTGACGATCACGGAGAAAACGCCAGAGGCTGATGACTCAGCAGAGGTGCCATTGCGAATATTTACGCTGCGAAGCGCAGCGGGAGTCTCGACGCCGTTCTATCTGCTGCCGGAACTGGAAATCGAGATCAGCGCTTCGGGTATCCGTAGCCAGGTGAGCGCAGCACTCGACCGCCTTTGTGCCGGCCACGAGCTGCTACCGGACGCAGTCTGCGAGTACATCGCGAGCCATGGGCTCTATCGCCGGGATTAACCCGGCGCGGTTTCCCACGACGCCAAAGGCAACCCCGGCTTGCCGGTGCGGAATCCAGAGACTACGATGAGCGAGGAGAGAATTTCCGCTGCATGAGCACAACCCAGGCGCACGAAGAGACTCGCATTCTCGTACAAGCCGCAGCCGCGGCCTGTGAAGACAAAAAGGGCGAAGATACCCGCATTCTTGAACTCGACCCGATCGATTCAGGACTGTCTGACTTTTTCCTGATTACCTCGGCCACCAATGACCGCCAGGCTATCGCCATCGCTGATGAGATTGAGCATCGCTTGAAAAAGGACTTTGGCGTGATGCCTCACTCTGTTGAGGGACGTCGCCATGGCGACTGGATTCTGCTGGATTATGTTGATTTCGTCGCGCATGTGTTTCTCACTGAGAAGCGCGCTTTCTACGATATCGAGCGGCTGCGCAAATCGGCGCGCCCGCTTACGCCCATCGAGTTCGACGCGGAACTCAAGGAAGCCCTGGCAGCAAAGACGCGAGCGGCCCGTGGAAAGAAGTCTGCGAATTCAAAGCCGAAGAAGAGTCCCACAAAAGCTGCCGGCAAGAACATCGCAGCAGAGCCTGCTGCGAAGAAACCGGCCGCCAGGAAATCGAGCGCGAAGAAAGCAAAGCAAGAAATCAGCGCCGCGCGCCTGAGGGTACATTCGGGAAATGAAAAGACCGGAAGCCATAGATGATGGCTTCCGGTCTTCTGTGTTTACCCGACTCTTCGAAGTCAAGTGGTTGGAGTTAGAACACGAAGCTGGCCTTCAACTGGATCAACCTTGGCGAAGCATCGCCGCCGAGGAAGGCGCCCAGAACTGAAGTGGGCGTGCTCGCCGCTGCGTAGATGAGTCCGCTGCTGGAGTTATTCACGTCCGCGAACGGGATCTGGAAGTTCGTGTGGTTGAACGTGTTGAAGAACTGCGCCGCGACCTTCAGCTTGGCCGATTCCCAGCCCGGCACGACCCGGAAGCTCTTGGAGAGATCGAGGTCGAAGTCGGTGTAGTTCGGTCCAAACAGCTGATTGCGACGCTGCTGTCCGAAGTCGGTTGCGCTTGCGTAGTGTGAGGCGAAGGCACAGGGAGTGGTGGCATGTGAGCCGCCGCCGCAATGATGGTTGAAGTTGTTGTCGAGCTGCATGGCCAGGGGAACGGAGCCGTAGGTGACTGCACCAGAATTGTCCGTGACCGAGAAGGGATAGCCGGAGTTGTGGAAGATGGTGCCGGCGATCTGCCAACCGTCAGTCAAGAACCTGGGACCACCAAAGTGCGGAATGCTGATCGCGTAGTTGGCGCTGATGTAATGCCGCGTATCGTAATCCGCGTTGCCATAGTTCTGCTGGAGGTCGTAGGGGTTGATCTGGCCGATGGCGTTTACACCGAAGGCATTGAATCCGCCGTTGGAGCTGGTGTCGAGCGCATGGCCGTAGGCGTAGTTGAACTGCAGGGTGAGCCAGTTCAGGCGGCTGGTGGCCGTAGCCTGCAGACCGTTGAAGTTGGAGATGCTGCCACTGTAGAACTCCGTGACGGATCCGAGCGCCGCGTTGGGACGGGCATCGGAAGCGAAGCGATTGGTGCCGGAGGCCGTCGTACGCATTGGGCAGCCGTTGGGTTGGCTGGTGGTAAGAGCGGTTGCCAATGTAGGACACGGAGACCACCGTGTTTCTGGCGACCTGGCGCTCGACGGCCAGGCTCCACTCCTCGTAGGTGGGCAGCTTGACACTATGCGCGACCGATATAAATGTCGGCCGGGTGAAGATTCCCGCCGTGGCGCAATACAGGCTCATCGGATCGGGGCATGTGCCGGCGGCGTTCCGGTAGTAGCCACCCTGGGGAAAAAGCTGCATTCAACGCATCGTTTGAGCGTGACTGCCTGGGCATGGCCGCTGTCAGGCCGGCTGGCATCCACCGTGATTGGGTTGCCGTAAGCCGCGCCGAGAACCGTGAACCGGTTCACTTCGGGGATGTTGGAAACCAGGTCGCCCATGATCTGCGCCGGGAAGTAATCGGCGAACATGCCGAAGCCCGCGCGGACCGTGGTCTTGGAGCCTGCGCCTCCGGGCTGGAACGCGAACCCGACGCGGGGTTCATACGCCACTTCCTGCTGGTTGAAGAAGGCCTTCTCCATGCCGGAGGAGATCAACTGGTTATACGGAGTCGATTGTGAGGTAGGCAGCGAGTTGAAATCCTCAGAGAAATTCGAGACGCAGTTGGTGCGGCAGAGCGGGTTCGAGTTGTGCTCCAGGCGGAGTCCAAACGTCATCGTCAGGCCGGGCGCTACCTTCCATTGATCCTGCCCATAGAATCCCTCTACATAGAGGGCAACGGGCTGGGAAAGGCGCTGCGGGAAGCGCTCCGACCATTCATCCGAATAGCCTGCGGCAAAGTCGCTCTGATCGAGGACGAAGTTCTCGCCGCCGCCGTAGTTGATGTTGTGTTCGCTCGAGGTGTAATCCGTGATGTCGTCGCGGCGGAATGCATAACCGAACTTCAAGTTGTGCTTGCCCTTCGTCCAGCTAAGATCGTCGCCGAACTGGTAACCGGTTACGTTGCGGCCCTGCGGGAAGGCATAGTCCGCACCACCGATCCAGTTTTGATTGTTGCCAGAATTATCCCAGTCGAATGTGCGAGCGCAACCGTTGCCGCTCTGGTCTGGCACGCAACCTATCGCGAACCCTTCAGGGATCAGAGTATAGGGGATATTGGAGGCCCCCAGGGTAGTACCGTGCGTATTGGTGAAGATCGCCCGATAGTAGCTGGCCGCAAACAAGAACTGGTTGGTGATGTTCGGGGTGAAGGTGTGGGTTTCGCTCAACTGACCTTCATAGGAAGGCTGCGGGCTCTGCGCGTCGAAGATCGGATTGAGGAAGCTGGTTTGCGTCGGCTGAACACCCTGATCCACCTTGGAGTGAATGTAAAGGTGATCGTTTGTGCTCAGGTTGAAGTCGACTCGACCGTTGATCAGATATTCCGTGGCGAGGTTGGTCGCCTGGCCATTGAAGATCCAGGTGTCAGGATCGCTGGAATCCTGCGAACCTGAGGTGAAGTTCCGGGCGTTGTTGTAGTAATTGAAGATCGACTGGTACATCGGCGCCTCAGCCGAGAGGCCGTTGGCTGCCAGGTTTCCGTAAGGGACCAGGCCGTTGGGGTTGTTGTAATCGAGCGGAGCATCGGTTCTGGGAAGGTCCAAGAATCGCCGCCTGGTATTGCGGGCTGGGCGCGTAAACAGGTCCGATGACGGGGATGACGACGTGAAGGCCCTCATAGTCGGCGAAGAAGAATATCTTGTCTTTCTTGATAGGCCCGCCGATCGCGGCTGCCCATTGGTTGGCATTGTCAAAGTTGCGCGGCGAACCGTAGTACTTGTTGAACCAGCTGTTCGCATTCATCGCGCGCCCGTTCCAGAGGTAGGTCGCGTTACCGTGGAACTGGTTGCCGCCAGAGCGTGAAACCTGGTTTACCTGCGCGCCGCCAAGGCCGCCAAACGCAGCGTCATAACTGTTTGTCGTGACCGTAACCGTTTCGACGTCGTTCGAACCCAGAAGAAGGTTGGTCGCGCCGGAGTTGTTCAGGTTCAGGTACGGATCGCCCTCGTATCCACCGTTCATGGTGAAGGTGTTCGAAGTTCCCGGCAGACCGTTTGTCGAGAAGTTTCCGTAGCCACCCTGCGTGTTCATCACCGCGCCGGGAGTGGTCTGAGCGACCCACGTCAGATCGCCGCCGGGGTTCGGGAGGTTCTGGAGCTGATTCAGATCGAAGCTTGTCGACATCTGTGCATCGTCAGTGTGCAGTACCGCGATCTCGCCGCTCACTTCCACCGTGGTCGATGCCTGGCCGACGCTCAGGGCCATGTTCGCAGACGAGATCGTGCCGGCTGTTACCGTCACTTTCATAGTCGCGGTCGCAAACCCCTTTGCTGATGCCTTTACCTCATAGGTGCCTGGCGAGAGCAAGGGAACGCGATAGTCGCCCACGCGATCGGTGAGGACCACTTTTGCCTGGCCCTTTTCAACACTGGTGACGGTTATCTGGGCATTCGGCAGTGCGGCGCCCGATGCGTCCGTCACGGCTCCGGAAATGTCTCCGGAGATGTTGGATTGGGCGTTTACCTGGTGTGGCAGAGCCATGAACGCCAAGGCAACTGGGATCATCAGCGCGAACGCCAACACCGTCTTGTTTGAACGCATAAAACGCATACTGCTCCTCCAAATTCGTTACAAAAATCGAAATGCCCTTGCACGCACGGAATCTGCGCGATCCGAATATTGCGTAGAATTGCACTCCTGTTTGCCCATTTCTGAGCACCAGAAGGCAGGTTTACGCGCAGAATCGCGCTTCACCCTCATGAATCATGAATTCTGTTCTTGCTTTGTCCCGGCGTGCTTGGGGAAGTTCAAGGGACAGACGAACAGCTAAGGGTATGCACGACGGATGCCATTCCGGCGGGGCGAGAACCTGATTGCATCAACCGACTGAGGGAGAAGGAATTACTGGATATTCACAATTGCTCCCAAGATGATCCTATCTACAGATAATTGGATAATCCCAGTCCACAATTCAATTTCTAAGATAGGACGTCTGGAGGTCCTGGGGAGGGTGATGCCAAGCTGCAACCCGGCTCACTTGCTTTGGTGGCGTTCGAGCGCAATCCAAGCGAAAGAAGAAGGGCACTCGGGAAGAATGCCCTTCTGTAAAAGTTGACAGGTTGGAGTTAGAACACGAAGCTGGCCTTCAACTGGATCAACCTTGGCGAAGCATCGCCGCCGAGGAAGGCGCCCAGAACTGAAGTGGGGGTGCTCGCCGCGGAGGTGATGATTCCGATGTTGGAGTTATTCACATCCGCGCTCGGAATCTGGAAGTTCGCGTGGTTGAACGTATTGAAGAGTTGCGCCGCGACCTTCAGCCTGGCCGACTCCCACTTGGGCACGACCTGGAAACTCTTGGAGAGATCAACGTCGAAGTCTGTGTAGTTCGGTCCATACAACTGATTGCGGCGCTGCTGTCCGAAGTCGGTTGCGCTTGCGAAGTGAGAGGCAAAGGCACACGGCGTGGTGGCATGTGCGCCGCCGCCGCAGTGATGGTTGAAGTTGTTATCGATCTGCTTGGCCAGAGGAGTGCTGCCGTAGGTGACTGCACCCGATGCATCCGTGACCGAGAAGGGATAACCGGAATTGTGGAAGATGGTACCGGCGATCTGCCAACCGTCTGTCAGAACCTTGGGACCACCAAAATGCGGAACGCTGATCGCATAGTTGGCGCTGATGTAATGCCGCGTGTCGTAATCCGCGTTGCCATAGTTTTGCCAGAGGTTATAGGGGTTGATCTGGCCGACTCCGTTTACGCCGAAGGCATTGAAGCCGCCATTGGAACTGGTGTCGAGCGCATGGCCGTAGGCGTAGTTGAGTTGAAGGGTGACCCAGCTCAAGCGGCTGGTGGCCGTGGCCTGCAGGCCATTGAAATTGGAAATGCCGGCGCTGTAGAACTCGGTAACTAAGCCGAGGGACCCATTGGGACGGGCTGTGGGCAGCGACGCGATGCTGCCGGAGGCGTCATACGCATTGGGCAACCGCTGGGTTGGCTGGTGATAAGAGCGGTTGCCAATGTAGGACACCGAGATCGCCGTGTTTCGGGCGATCTGGTGCTCTATGGCCAGGCTCCACTCCTCATAGGTGGGGAGCTTGACACTGTGCGCAACCGATGTGAACGTTGGCCGGGTGAAGACTCCTGCCGTAACGCAGTACAGGCTCATCGCATCAGGGCATGTGCCGGCGACGTTTCTGTAATAACCGCCCTTGGGAAACAGTGCATTCAACGCATCGTTTGATGCGACTGCCTGGGCATGGCCGCTGTCAGGCCGGCTGGCATCCATCGTGATTGCGTTGCCATAAGCCGCGCCAAGAACGGTAAACCGGTTCACGTCAGGAATGTTGGCAACCAGGTCGCCCATGATCTGCGCCGGGAAGTAATCGGCGAACATGCCGAAACCGCCGCGGATCGTGGTCTTGGAGCCGGCTCCTCCGGGCAGGAACGAGAACCCGAAGCGCGGCTCATAGGCCAGTTCCTGCTGCTTGAAGAAGGCCTTCTCCATATTGGCGGAGATCAGCTGGTTATAAGGAGTCGCTCGTGAGGTGGGCAGCGAGTTGAAATCCTGCGAGAAATTGGAGACGCAGTTGGTGCGGCAGAGCGGGTTCGAGTTGTGCTCCATGCGGAGCCCAAAGGTCAGCGTCAGGTTTGGTGCCACCTTCCATTGATCCTGCCCATAGAAACCCTCCACATAGAGAGCAACGGGCTGGGAAAGGCGCTGCGGGAAGCGTTCTGCCCATTCATCCGAATAGCCTGCGGCAAAATCGCTCTGATCGAGGACGAAGTTCTCGCCGCCGCCATAGGTGATGTTATGTTCGCTCGAAGTGTAGTCGGTGATGTCGTCGCGGCGGAACGTATAGCCGAACTTCAGGTTATGCTTGCCTTTCGTCCAGCTCAGATCGTCGACGAACTGGTAGCCGGTTACGTTGCGGCCCTGCGGGAAAGCATAGTCCACGCCACCGATCCAGTTGGATGGATTGCCTGCATTATCCCAGTCGAAGGTGCGAACGCAGTTGTTCCCGCTCTGGTCCGTCACGCAACCCGACGCGAATCCTTCGGGAATCAATGTAAAAGGAAGGTTTGATTTTCCGATGGTGACGCCATGGGTATTGGTGAAGATCGCCCGACTGTAGCTGGCAGCGAAGAGGAACTGGTTGGTTATGTTCGGGGTGAAGGTGTGGGTCTCGCTCAGCTGTCCATCATAAGAAGGCTGCGGACTCTGCGCGTCAAAGATTGGATTGAGGAAGCTGGTTTGCGTCGGCTGCACTCCCTGATCGACCTTTCCGTGGATGTAAAGGTGATCGTTTGTGCCCAGATTGAAATCCACGCGGCTGTTGATCAGCCATTCCGTGGCGAGGTTGTTTGCCTGGCCATTGAAGACCCAGGTGTCGGGATCGCTTGGATCCTGCGCGCCTGAGGTGAAATTCCGGGCATTGTTGTAGTAGTTGAAGATCGACTGATACATCGGAGCCTCCGCAGAGAGGCCATTGGCTGCCAGGTTTCCGTAAGGGACCAGGCCATTGGGATTTTGGTAATCGAGGGCAGGATCAGTTTGGGAAGGTCCAAGAATTGCCGCTTGAAACTGCGGGCTCGGCGCATAGACTGCGCCGATGATCGGAATGATCACTCGAAGGCCTTCCTGGTCGACGAATACGAAGATCTTGTCTTTTTTGAGAGGTCCACCGGCTGCGGCTGACCATTGGTTGGCGTTGTCAAAGTTCCGCGGCGAACCATAGTACTTGTTGAACCAGCTGTTCGCGTTCATCGCGCGCCCGTTCCAAAGGTAGGACGCATTCCCGTGCCACTGGTTGCCGCCCGAGCGCGAAACCTGGTTTACCTGCGCGCCGCCCAGACCGCCAAAGGCCGCGTCATAACTGTTTGTCGTGACCGTGACTGTTTCGACGTCGTTGGCGCCCAACAGGAGATTGCTCGCTCCGGAGTTGTTCAGGTTCAGGTACGGATCGCCCTGGTATCCACCGTTCATGGTGAATGTGTTCGAAGTGCCCGGCAGACCGTTTGTCGAGAAGTTTCCGTAGCCGCCCTGCGTGTTCATCACTGCGCCGGGAGTGGTCTGCGCTACGAAGGTCAGGTCGCCGCCGGGGTTCGGCAGGTTCTGGAGTTGCTGCAGATCGAAGCTGGTCGAAATCTGCGCGTCATCAAGGTGCAGCACGGCGATATCGCCGCTGTTCACTTCGATGGTGGTCGACGCCTGACCAACAGTGAGTGCAATATTCACCGGTGTAATGGAACCGGCCGACACCGTCACTTGCACTGTCGATGTCTCAAATCCTTTTGCCGTTGCCTTGACCTGATATCGACCTGGTGAGAGCAGCGGAACACGGTAGTCGCCCACGCGATCGGAGAGGACCACTTTTGCCTGGCCCTTTTCAAGGCTGGTTACGGTCACCTGAGCGTTTGGCAGTGCGGCGCCGGATGCGTCCGTCACGGTTCCGGTAATGTCTCCGGAGATGTTGGATTGGGCGTAAAGCGAAGGAGCTGAGGAGTTCGCCAAAAGGCCCACGAACACCAGAAGGCTCAGCGCCAAAGCAGCATGCTGTAACCGAAAGAAACGCATTGAAATCCTCCAGATCGACTCTGGATCGGGAAGACTCTTTGCAAATGCAGATTTCCCGATCCGCGTATCGCGCTCGGCGTCTCGGGTCTAGCTGGGGAGGGTTAGGTCCGTTCCGCGGTTAAGTAATCAAAAGGGCCGACAACAAGTAGAAAAAGGTCGGGTATCGTCAGATTTCCTGTAAGTGACGAAAACCATCCAAGATGAACAGGGTTCCTGAGACTCTTATGTGCAAGCGACATGCCAAATGTCGATCGCAGTCTCATTTTGCAGTCTAAAGGATTAGCACAATAAAATGAGTGACATAGATCACATGCGTATATGGGAAGTTGTAGAGCGATTCTCGGTTATTTCACAAAACATTTTCTTGCAGCCTTGTCTTATCCAGTTGCCCGTTGCCGATCGTGTATCGTCGCTCCATGCAGATTGCCCTGACGCACATTGGCCCACGACCTCCGTCCAAGGATCCATTCGAGGGTCTCGCGTCAATGTATCTCGAGCGCTGCGCTGCTCAAGCGCGCTGCAAGGCGGACTCGTTTCGAAGCGAAGACGCGCTGTTTGAGTGGATTGACCGGCAACAACGCCGTGTTCCAGTGATTATTGTGCTGCTCGACAGCCGCGGAAAGCAGATGACTTCAGAGAAGTTTGCGGAGTGGCTTGGCCGTCACCGCGACAATGGCGCCCAGCAGATTGTCTTCGCCGTCGGCCCCGCGGACGGCTGGTCAGAGTCTTCGCAAAAACGTGCGACGCTGCTGCTTTCGCTTGGGTCTTTCACGCTGGCGCACGCGCTGGCACGCGTCGTCTTGGCCGAGCAACTCTATCGCGCATTTACAATCCTCACAGGCCACCCATATCACTCCGGCCACTGAGGACTAGCCGTCCAGGCAACGTTCTCGATGGCCAATCCGGACTCCTACGCGTTCACTACGCCCGAAATTGAGAACCTCGAACAATGAACTCAGAACTATCTTCCCGACGCGGACTTATTCTCATCAACACTGGCCCCGGCAAAGGCAAGACCACAGCCGCGATGGGCACGGCTCTGCGCGCAGTCGGCAACGGCATGCGCGTGCTGATGCTGCAATTCCTCAAAGGCTCGTGGCACTACGGCGAGCTTGATTCCACGCAGGCATTCGGACAGAACTTCGTGCTCAAGCAGATGGGTCGGGGGTTCGTGAAGGTGGGCGGAGCCGAGACGGATCCTGAAGACATCCGCATGGTGCAGGCCGCGTGGGCCGAGGCGCGCGAAGCAATTCTCTCCGGTGAATGGGACATGGTGGTGCTCGACGAGATCAACTATGCCATCGGTTACGGCATGCTCGACCCGGCGGAGGTCGCCGAGACCCTGCGCAACCGTCCGGAGATGGTCCACGTGATTCTTACGGGGCGCAACGCACACCCCACGCTGGTCGAGATCGCGGACACCGTCACCGAAATGCGTGAAGTGAAACACGCCTACCAGAAAGGCATTCTTGCGCAGAAGGGCATCGAGTTCTGACCCTCTGCACTTTCGTTCTGCATTTTTTCGTTATCCGGACTGCAAGTTAATCCCCCCTGTTCGATCAAAGGTCAGTTCAGGAGGAAGATTGTGCGGATCACTTCGCTTGTTGTTGCGGTTCTCATCCCTATTTTGAGCGCGCCTGCGCAGCAGCCCCAGCCGGTAGCGCTCACTATCTACAACCAGAATTTTGCGGTTGCCAGGACGTTTATCGATCTCGATCTGCATGCCGGGATCAACGAGATCACATCGAACGACGTCACCAGTCGGCTCGAACCCGATTCGGTTGTTCTGCGTGATCCTTCCGGCAAGCGGACGATTCATGTTGTTGAGCAGAACTACGACGCAGCCATTGTAAGCCAGGAGTGGCTTTTGCAGAAATACGAAGGCAAGACCATCGATTTTCAGGTCGCAACACCGCAGGGAACAAAGATCGTTTCGGGCAGGATCATCCGCGCGGGTTTTTTTCGACAGCCTGAATACACCTTTGACGGCCAGATGCTAGGCGGTCAAACGGCTCAACCCCTGATTGAAGTCGACGGCAGAATGCAATTCCAGCTCCCGGGAACGCCGCTCTTCCCATCTGCAACCGATGGGTTGCTTTTAAAGCCTACTCTGCGTTGGCAGATCAACTCCGACACTAATGCCCGCTTCTCTGCGGAGCTGGCCTATATCACCGGCGGATTTGATTGGGCGGCCACCTATAACGTAGTTGCACCCAGCGCCTTCGATGTGACGGGTGACGAGAAGGCCAGCTTTCTCGGATGGGTCACGATCCACAATCAATCGGGCACGGAGTTTCCGCAGGCTCGCATCAAGCTGATGGCCGGCGACGTCGCAAAGCTCCAGGCGCAACAAGGGGGCTATGCACGCAATGCTCCGATGGCAATGGCGAAGGCTATGGATTCGCTGCAGGAGCCTGGCGTGACCCAAAAAGCATTCGATGACTTTCATCTATACGATCTCAACCGCACAGTCACGCTGCGCGACGGCGAAACCAAGCAGTTGCAGTTTATCGATGCCTCAGGTGTGACATTGCGCCGCAGCTACATTTACGACGGGCTCGGTGCGCAGTTGCAGCCGATCTATGCCGGCAATGTGAATCAGAACCAGGGCTACGGTCTGGACAATGGGAACAGAAAAGTCCTGATCGTGGAAGAGATCAAGAACAGCGAGGCGAACCATCTGGGCATGCCGCTGCCTGCGGGGCGTGTTCGGCTTTATCGCAGTGACGCCGACGGGCAAGTGGAGTTTGTGGGAGAGAGCCTGATCGATCACACCCCGGGCGAGGAGACCGTGAAAATCCCGACCGGATCGGCATTCGACGTGAAAGGCTCACGCCGTCAGACCGATTTCCATGTGGACTACAACAAGCACATGCTCGATGAGACATTCGAGATCAAGCTGACAAACCAGAAGCAAGAGTCCGTCAACGTTGCAGTGATCGAGCACATGTATCGCGGCGAGAACTGGGAAATTACGGATAAGTCGTCAACCTTCAAGAAGCGCGACAGCCACATGCTTGAGTTTCCAATGCGGGTCCCGGCGAAAGGCGAGGCTACACTCACTTACACCGTCCATTACACCTGGTAGAACTGCAGTTCGCAGTTCATAGTTCTGAGTTCGCAGGTGGGGACATGCCGATTCACTGGTCATCCCCTCATTTTCGGGCGACTAAGACTGCGAAGTCGGGCCAAGAACTCTGAACTTGGAACTGCTCTCCGGCTCGCTATAATGGCTGAGGCCTATATGTCCTGGTTTAAGCGCGAGAACGGCGAGTTCGACGGTCCCGGCGGCAACGGCGACGAAGAGAAGAGTGTGCGCACCGAGGGGTTATGGGTAAAGTGCCCGGGTTGCCGGCAGACCATCTGGAAGGCTGACCTTGAGGCCAACATGAACGTCTGCCCCAAATGCCAGTACCATTTCAAGATTGGCGCGCGGCAGCGGTTGGATCTGCTGCTCGAACCGGGCTATGAGGTGGTCGACGCCGGTCTTCGTTCGACCGATCCGCTCAATTTCACCGATGTCAAACCCTACAAACAGCGCCTGCGCAAAGCACAGCAAGACACCGGCCTCGATGACGCGATCCTCAACGCGAAAGGCCAGATGGGGCCGCATACGGTTGTCGTCAGCGCCATGGAGTATGGCTTTATTGGGGGCTCGATGGGTGCGGTGGTGGGCGAGACAATCGCCCGCGCTGTGGATCGCGCGCGTACTCGAAGAGAAACCTCTCATCGTGGTGGCCGCTTCGGGCGGAGCGCGCATGATGGAGGGCGTCGTGAGCCTGATGCAGATGGCGAAAATCTCGACGGCGCTCGCACAACTTGACGATGCACGGGTTCCCTATATCTGCGTGTTGACCGACCCGACAACTGGCGGAGTGACTGCGAGCTTCGCCATGCTGGGCGATCTCAATATAGCCGAGCCGGGCGCACTGATCGGATTTGCGGGGCCGCGCGTGATCGAACAGACAATTCGCCAGAAGCTTCCCGAAGGCTTTCAGCGCTCCGAGTTTCTGCTCGACAAAGGTTTTCTGGATGCGGTGGTGCACCGTCACCAGATGAAGGCTTATCTGATCCGTGCGCTGGACTTCCTGAAAGGTTCCGGAGCAGGCCAAGGCAGCCGCGCTGTAGTCTGCGTTCGGCTGGTCACAGTTTCACAAAATATCTCGTTGCATAACACAAGAGGCGCCCGAAGGCGCCTCTTGCGTTTGTTGATTGCCGAATACTTTAGAAGTAAACCTTGACGGCAAGCTGGGTTTGGCGTGCTGCTGCCGCCGAAGTGATTACTCCAAAGTTGCTGCTGGTGAAACTGGACGTGGGGTTGCTGAACTGCGTGTGATTGAACACGTTGTCGCTTTCCAAACGCATTTGGAGGCTGACGTTGCGCTCCGGTACCAACATGAAGTTCTTGGCAACAATGATGTTCGTGTTGTTGATTCCGGGACCGTGATACGGGTTGCGGTGAACGTTACCGAAAGAGCCGAGGGTTTCCGCCTGGAAAGCTGCTGCGCCAGAACTGAAGCCGGGTTTTGTGCCACCAGAATTTGACTGCGCGTTCGTCAAGTAAACGCTGTTTCCGCTTTTCTGACGGATGCGCGGATTGCCGAAAGTTGCCGGCCCGGTCTGGTTCGGAACATCGGGGCAAGCATAGAAATTCCAGTTTGCCGAGCACCAGAGAGACAGCGATGTGGCGCCAGCGTACGAGATGTCATACGGGAAACCCGTGGCGACGGAGACGATTCCAGAAATCTCCCAGCCTGCGAGCGCCACGTTCTTAAAGGAATACCCGCTGCCCGCGAACGAGGGGATGCGATAGATCGGTGCGAACACCAGACGGTGACGCACATCGAACTGCGAGTCGCCGTAGTTCAGGGCCTGATTGAATTGGTTGTACCCGCGCGCGCCGTTCGATCCGAACCCGGAGTTCTCAAAGCTGGAGCCGTTGTCAAGAGCATGTGCGTACGTATAGCTGAGCTGGAAGACCAGGCCGTGCGTGGCAGCCTTTTCTACCGAAGCCTGCAACGAGTGGTAGCTCGAAGAAGCATACGAACCGACGGTGCCGGAGCTCGCAAGGCCGGTAACGCCTGTGTTGGGGTCGACGCCCATGTGGGCCGCGTCCGCTGCACCGACGACCTGGTTCTGCGAGAAGTAAAGAACCTGGTTGTTACGATTTGCCGTGCAACTGGCAGTTGGTCCCGCCCCGTTAAAGGCCAGGTACGGAGAGAACTCCGTGCCCGCCAGGCAGGCAGCGTGGCCCGCCGGAGTTTCGGCATTACCCTCCAAGGTCACCTGGTTGTGCCGCGCCAGTGAGCCGACGTAGCTCGCGCGAGCAACCACGCGCGCCGGAAACTCGCGCTCCACGCTAAGCTGGAAGTTCTCTGCATACGGCGCTCTGAAGCTGGCGCCGTAGGTGCTGACGTCGAGGGGCTCCAGAGCAGCCCAGGTTGAGGGAGGAATAACCTCTCCCGCAGTGGGGAACTTGTAGGGGAACTTGTTGGCTTCTGTGCCAGATGCGTTGATATCAGCGTACGGGTTGGCAAACTGCGGAGAACCTCCGAAGTCCGCCGCACCGACGGAGCTTTGGCCGAATGGCGGGGTTTCAAGGGTCTGCAGGGACGATTCTTCTTCTGTGCGGTTGTAGTAGATGCCGAAGCCGCCGCGAATCGAGAACTGCCCTGGCTTGCCCGAAATTGCTCCGAGATCAGGAGCCCACGCCCAACCAAGGCGAGGTCCCAACTCGTTGTAGCGAGTCGTGGCAAGGCCGGCATTGTTGCAAGCCCCATCCCCGGGATACGCAACGCCCAGCGGGGCCGTTTTGAACACGTTCGATTGTATGCCGGGATTCAGGCAGGAGATGCCTTCTCCGCCATACTGATTGTTGTGCAGAGGCGTGTCGATCGAGTAGGAGAGCCCGTAGTTGATGGTTAACGTATCGGTTGCCCTCCACGAATCCTGGCCGTATATGTAATTCAGGAACGCGTCTGCCTGAATCACGGCTCCGCTGCCCTGTCCATATGAGCTGGGAATACCGAGCAGGAAGTCGAGCGCGCCGTCTCCTGAGGTGACACCGCTGCTGCTGGCTGGATTGAAGCCGAAGTTACCGTTATTGTTGGCGGAAAAGGGGTTAGACACGTTGAAGCGACGTCCATCATAGCCAATCTTCAGATTGTGCCGGCCGATGATTTTGGAGAAGCCATCGTCGAGCTGATAGACTTGGTCGATGCGGGGCTGAGGTCCATTGTTGCTGAATCCCAGCACAAAGTTGATCCCGTTGTTGCCGGTGATGCTCATCAGTGGCAAACCAGCGCCCGCCGTGTTCTGCGGGCTAATGGCGAATCCGGCGGAGGAAGGCAACATCGGTGTTTGCGGTTCTACGGCGTCAAAGTTGAATCGCGTGTAGTGGGCGGCGAAGTCGTTCACGGCGGTGGAGCTGAATTGATGGGTAAATTCGACCGTAACCTGATTCGTCGACTGGCTGCTCACATCGCCAAAACCGGGTAGGTTGGCACCCGTAAACGGCAGTGTCTCAGGTGCCTTCTGTTTGAAGTTAATCCAAAGGCCGTAGATCTGGTTGGAGGGGTTCAGCGAGAAGTCGACTCGCCCAATGTACTGATTATTGGTAGTCGTCACCACCGGCTTGAAGATGTAGCTGGTGCCGCTATTGGGTGCGGGAACGTATTTGGATACAAGGTTCGTCGCAACCGTGTTGAATGAGGAGGTGGGGAATACACCGCCGTTCGAAGCGGCGCACTGTGCAAAGGTCTCCCCTGCAGCTGTGCAACCGGGAATTGTCACGCTCGCGGGAATCGGGTTGGATGAGAAGCTTCCGTTATCCAACGAGAAGTCGCCCTGGAGCATATTGCCGAAATAGACACCCACGCTGCCGCCGGCCTCAGGAACGACCTGCCTGGTTCCCTGATACGCGCCGAAGAAGAAGAGCTTGTCACGCAGGATGGGGCCGCCTACCGTGCCGCCAAAGATATTCTGGTGGAAGGTGGCAACTACGGGATCTCCTGTTGTGATGCTGTGCTGGTAAAAGTTCGCCGTGTTGAGGAACGTGTCGCGATAGAACTCGAAGCCATCCCCATGGAAATGATTCGTGCCCGCTTTGATTGTGGCGCTTACGATACCGCCCGAGTTGCGGTCGTACTCAGCATTCAGTGGGCCGTCGATCAGGTTGAACTGATCGATGGCATCGAGGTTCGGCACGACCACTAGCGTGTTCAAAGCTATGTCATTTGAGTCAGCCCCGTTGATGAGGAAGCTTGACTGTTGCGTCTGTGCACCGCTCACAGAAAAGGTGCCGAAACGATCACTCGAGGCCTGAACGCCCGGCAGAGACAATTCCAGGCCGGTGAAGTTACGGCCGATCAACGGTAACTCCACCATCTGATCGGCATTGACGACGTTGCTCAATTGCGAATCCGTCGTATCCACCTGGACCGGGGAAGCTGCAACTTCCACAACCTCTGCGGTCGAACCGACCGCAAGCTTGATGGGAGCAACATAATCCTGGTCGATGTTGAGAACGATACCCTTCGCCGTATACGACTTGAAACCCGTCGCCGCGACCGAAACGGTGTAAGTTCCAACAGGCAGCTGCTGGAAGAGGTAACCACCATCTGATCCTGACACTGTCTCGAACTTCACGCCCGTTGCTTCGTTGGTGGCCGTGACCTTGACGCCTGCCATTACGGCGCCCTGCGGGTCCGAGATGGTGCCCTTGATGCGAGCGTTGACGTCAGCAGCGTAGGCCATACCCATCGCTCCGACAAGGATCAGGCAAAGAGCCAGTACGTTCATCTTTGAAAGAATTCGCATACCCATTGTTCCTCGAAGTTGAAGTTTTTGATTCAAGGGGTCGGCGCCAGTGGTTACTTCCTGGTTTTCGCTAACGGCACCCAATCTGGCCGGCTCTTCTGTGTTCATGTTCAGACCGCATTTGGGATGAAATCTGATAGCTACTGTGGATCAGTAAGCAACTGCACCCGCCATGGGGGGAAGGCGGATAAGCCGAATACGCTTTTTGCAAATGGCCTTAAAAGCAAAAAGGACAGAAGAATGAGGGGAACAATTAAATGTGACTAGTATCGCTTTCTGCAATTGGCGTGCCAAAGTTTTAGATAAAGGGTCCGGCTCATTTTTTCGTTTATTTACAGGGACTTAACACGAACGTTCCCGCACGGTGGCTAACCCCGTCCCGAATTCAATCCGCTTTTCAGCGAATACTATACGCAAAACGGTATAACCATAACCTTTCCTTCAATATCAGGGATTTGTCCGGTTGTGTGCTCTGCTGGGAATCTGGAGGCTGACTAAACCCCTTGGCTTTTGCCGCCATTTGCTACAACGACGTAGACTGGTTCCTTTGGAAAACGCACAGAGGATCAAGAACGATGTGCCTTCGCGCATTCTGCCGAATTGCCCTGCCTTTCGTTGCCGCAACCACACTGGCCCAGACGCCCACTTTCAACTCCCTTCCGGCCATTGCATTCGACGACGACGCCCCGGTGATTCGCGCCCACTCTGAAACCGAGAAGCCATTTACCGTGGCGGGAGAACGCGGCGTGGTTTTGGGGCAACAGAACGGCACATTTGAAGCCTGGGTACTTCCCGTCAAGCTGCTTTCGCACCTCACCATCGAGGCAGAAATTGAGGGTTACACCGTACCGATCGACGTGAATGAGCAGGCCGCCGAGGTGGAAGTGCGCCCCGATCGCACCGTGATTACGTACAGCCATATCGGCTTCACTGTGCGACAGATCATGTTTTCGCCGAATGAGGTGTCCCAAGGTACGGGGCCTGTCGTGCTGTATGAATTCGACTGTCTGCATCCGACGGACTTCATTTTTCGTTTCACTCCGGAGTTGCGCTGGATGTGGCCCGAGCGCAACGAAGGCGTCCCGGGGATGGAGTGGGTGGCGGGTCCCAATGCCGCTCAGACTGCCAAGGAACCCGGTCCCTCCGGAGCGATCTCAGGATCGCCACTGCCAAACCGCGGGTATTACGTACTGCACGCCGACTACCCCGATCTAGCCGGGGCCGTCACTATTCCCGGCGCACAACCGGGGATTCTTGCTCCCTAT
Organism: uncultured Acidobacteriaceae bacterium; assembly: GCA_963769345.1. GTDB lineage: Bacteria > Acidobacteriota > Terriglobia > Terriglobales > Acidobacteriaceae > Telmatobacter. The sequence goes on along the minus strand of CAVYLL010000008.1, from coordinate 658,301 downwards.
CAGGAACGCCCAAAGGTCCACCCAGTCGAACTCAAACTTCACATTGACCCGGCCCGGGACAACGGCCGCCTCTTTCCTTTATTGATGGCAGCCGGTATGACAGCCTCCTCTGCCACCAACAAGGCCCTCGGCGATGCGCTCGCCCAACTGAATGCCTCCATCGCAGCCGACTACAAGACCCATGCCGACGGCTACCGGAAACTGCTTGCTAACTCAGTATCCATCGAAACCCCGGACAAGTCGCTCAATGAAGCTTTTCAGTGGGCCGTTGTCTCCATCGAGCAACTGCGTGCACATCCGGTCGACGCCCACTCCGTGCCAACGCCGGAAACCGCACTTGTGGCCGGCTACTATGCTTCGGGCGACTCCGCACGCCCCGGCTTCGGGTGGTTCTTCGGCCGTGACTCTCTCTACACTCTCTTCGCCGTCAATGGCTTCGGTGACTTTGCTCTCTCCAAATCTGAGTTGGAGTTCCTCATTCAGCGTCAGCGCGCTGACGGAAAGATCATGCACGAGTACTCGCAGACTGCCGCGGCCATCGACTGGCAGGCCTTTCCTTATATGTATGCAGCGGCCGACTCGACGCCGTTGTTCCTCCTCGCTGTGGCTGACTATGTGCGCTCGAGCGGCGATGTCGCGTTCCTGAGCGCGCACCGAGATGCTATTGAGAGAGCCTGGGAGTTTGAGACTGGCCATGCTGATTCCAACGGAATTTACTCGAACGCGCAGGGGACGGGCTGGGTAGAAAGCTGGCCCGGCGGCATGCCGCATCAGGAAGTCTACCTCGCTTTCCTCGATCAGCAGGCCTCCGGCGCGATGGCGCTGTTGGAAGACCTGTTGCACGACTCAGCGAAGGCGCAGGCCGGACGGTCGCGCGCAGAGGCGATTGCGAAGACGATCCAGACCCAGTTCTACGACAGCCAGAAATCCTGCTACGCATTCAGCCGGAATCTTGATGGCTCGCTTGACCGCACCAGCACTGTTTATCCCGCGCTCGCGTGGTGGAGCGGCAAGGGACTGGCTGGCGATGTTTCGATTCCCGCGCAGCCCGGCACGTGCCTGCAACAGCTTGCCGGACACACGCTCAACACCGACTGGGGGCTGCGCGATGTGGCGAATGACGAAAGGATTTACGACGGCATGAGTTACCACCAAGGATCGGTGTGGCCCCTTTTCACTGGCTGGGCCGCACTGGCAGAGTACCGCGGCAACCAGCCGCTCGCGGGCTATCAATTATTGAAGGAGAATGTGAATTTGACGACTGCGCAGGATCTAGGCGCAGTAACGGAGTTATTGTCCGGCGACTTTTTTGTGCCCTTCGGTCGCAGCACGAGCCATCAACTCTGGTCGTCCGCCATGGTGATCATTCCGACACTGCGCGGGCTGTTCGGAATTGATATTGATGCACAGACAAAGACCATCATGGTCAATCCGCATCTGCCGGCCGGTTGGAATGAAGCAGATGTGAGAGGCCTTCGCGTCGGCGATGAAAGCGTGGATTTGTCGTTTGTTCAGATAAACGGTGAGGTCTTGGTCCACAAAAAGCCGTCAGCCCACTCGGGAATTAAATTGCGGAGCGCGCACTCAGGAACAAGACCACTGTCCGACGATGGGCTGAGCATTCCGCTGCATTCCGTCGAGATTGGCCCGTTCTTCCGAGAGCCGATCCCGGGGGATCGCCCCCGATCCATGCGCGTGCTCAGCGAGGAATACAGCGAGCGAAAGCTGACTCTTATTGTCGAAGGCCCTGCAAGCACGCAAGGTCAGTTTCAGGTCTTCATTCACCCGCCGAGGACCACCCTTCGCGCCAATGGAGCAGAACTGGTTGAATCTGGGGAGCCAGGCGGCCCGGATGCAACATCCGCCCGGCAGCTAGCGACAGTCAACTTCCCCGCGGGCGAGGGCTGGAAGACCGTTACCGTCATACTCACCTGGTAACCATGGGCACTCGGCCCCATTCACTCAGTTCACGATGAGGTTGATCGTGGTGGTCGCGCTGATCGTTCCGGATGTGGCTGTCACCGTCACAACGTAGGAACCGGGTGTCGTGCCCGGATTACTGTTGCCTTTGCCGCCCCCACCACCGCTGCCACTCGATCCGCCGCCTCCGCCGCAACTGATCGCGCCACCTGCGGCTACTGCAAGCAACAGCAGCATGAACAACGCGCGTTTGCCTCGACGGCGAATCGCACTGACGCCGAACAACAACACACAGGCAAAAGCAACTTCGCCCTGCCGCCATAGCGCGCCACCGGGGCTTGCTGGAGGCGCGAATGATGCGGTAGTCGCCGCTGTGGTTGAGATGGTGAGGGTGGCAGTTTGGCCGCCGGCGTCTGTGATCGAGACCGGAGACGTGGCTCCAAAACTAAACGCGGGCGGGTCCACGGCGCCCGCGGGTGAAGTCGTAACCAGCGCCGCTAAAGTCACACTCCCTGTAAAACCTGCGGTCGGAACCACGGTAAGGGTTGAGGTATTTCCGACGACCGCGCCGGGAGCAACAGCCACGTTGCTGCCGCTGAGGGTGATACCAGGCGCGATAGCGACAGATACATTGACAAACTCGTCGCCGTTGCCCGGAAGGTAATTCGCATCACCACTGTATGTGGCCGTGACATCATCGGTCCCCACAGTGAGCGAGTTTGTTGAAATCGTGAATGAGGCCGATCCGTTAGTGAGCGGTGTCGCGGCAGATTTATAAGTTCCGCTCGAAATTGTGACGTTACCCGTAGCAGCGGGAATGGGATTAGTGGTATTCGCGCTCACTGTGACGGAAAAAGCCAGCGGTTGATTCACCGCGACGTACTGCCCATATGGAACAAAGTTGATCCACGGCGAAGCGATCACACTTACGACGCCGGTACCGGTCCCGCTGGTGTAAGTAGCGTCGCCCGTAAAACTCGCAGTGAGCGAGTTGGCTCCGGCCGGAAGACCGTTTTGATAAATCACGAAGGTCGTGGAGCCGTTGCCGAGGGTTTGCGTGCTCAAAACGTTGGTCCCAAGGCTCAGCGTAACGCTGCCCGTTGGAGTTGCATCGCCGCTGGGCCCGGTAACCTTCACTGGAATTGAGAACGGATAACTCGCCTGTACTCCTGTGGGAGGAGCCATCGTCACGGTGGGTGCGATTGTGCCGGAAGAGATTATTTGAATATTTGCGGACGCGGTATTGCTGTTGTAGCTCTTGTCGCCGTTATAAATTGCATGTAATTCCAGGGTAGTGATCGGCAACGTGTTCGCCGGAATTGTGATGGAGACAGCGCCATTCACGAGCGACGCAGCAGACGAATTGAAGAGAATCGCCGACCCGTTATATACAACGAGCGTGACGGTCCCAGTCGGTACCGGGTTGTTGCCGGATTGCGCGAGGGCTACCGTAACCGGTAATGGCTGGTCATTCTTGGCCGGGTTTGATGCGGGCGTCAACGTCATCGCCGCGGTGAATCCATTGATGAGGATAAAGTTGCCGGACGATGGCTGCGATGCGGCATAGTTTCCGTCACCACTGTAGGAGGCGTTAATAAGGTGCGAGCCGGCGCCAAGGCTTGACGTGGCGTAGACCGCTGTTCCCGTCGCCAGGGCGTTTGCGCTGCCTGCAGTACCCGTAATTGGAAGAGTCGCCAATGTTGTTGTGGTGTTGGTTGAGACTGCCTGATCCGTCAACGTGATCGTGCCCGTCGGGGCCACTCCCATGCTGTCCAGCGTTTGCAGGTTAAAGAAGTTGACGAGTTTCGCGTTGATGGTCACGGAGGCGCCCAGATTCGCGCTTCCGCCAACATTCTGGGTGCTGTTGGTCAGTGCAACCTCGGTCTGCATCGGCTGCACGATCAGGCTGACCGGGGCACTCGTGTTGGCCTGGAAGCTGGCGTCACCGGGAAAAATGGCGGTAAGAGAGTCTGCGCCAGTTGGAATGGTGGAAGTCTGCAGTTCTGCAACGCCGCTGCTGTCCAGAGCAGCCGTACCTATCGACACGGTGCCGCTCTTGAAGGAGATAGTGCCGGTGGCCGCGCCGTTCGGGTTTGATGCCGAGGCGCTGTTGCCATAAGGCTGCGCATCGATCAGGTAGATATAGCCGTAATACGGTGTCGATACCGGAGATCCTGAAGAGGGTTCAAAGTAACCACGAACCGTAAGACTCGTGGTGCTGTTTTCAGCGCTCACGGTAACGGGAATGGCGTTGGAGTCGCTCGAGGCGAAGGCCTGACTGCCGCCGTAGTGCGCAGAGACGTTGTAGGTGCCGCCGGGCAGGCTGTTCGTTGTTACCGTTGCCGTACCGCTGGAGAGGGTGAACGAACTGATGCTTCCGCTGTTTGGCACAGTGGCTGGATTGATGCTGTCGACCAGTGCAACGTTGCCGTCCGGCGTACCGCCGCTACCCGTTACGCCCACATTTACCGCGACGCCTGTGCCGTGAGTAATGTTCAAGACTGCCGTCGTACCGTTCAACGTTAGCGACGAATTGGTGGCAATGAGCCCGGCACCGGCCCAGTTGCTTAGCATTTGCGACGCGTCAACACTGCCAAGACCTGAAGCCTCATCAAAGCCGGAAGCAGCGTCGTAACCAGTCATGAAGTCGTAACTTCCCGCATTCGCCGCGCAATCGGGAGTGCCACTTGTACATGCAACTGAATTGTTGCCTGTTTGAACGTCGTGAAACACCGTGGCGTAGTGCGTTTTGGCCAGATCGTACAGAACGTAGTCCGCCTGCCCGAGCCGGCTGCCGGTCTTCTGCTTCAGCAGCGCAAGCATTCCCGCGAACGCCGGTGCGGCCGCGGAGGTGCCGCCAACACCAGTCAAGTAGAAATTCGTGCCTGTCGTTGGGTTGCCGGCGCAGTCCGCGATCAGGTCTCCCGATGAGTCATACTCCTGATCGGTGCACAAACCCCACACCGCTCCATAGAGTCCATTGCCGGCAACTAAGGAGACGTCGGGCAGATTTCTCCCCGAGTTGGTGGTTGCGTACCCCGACTGCCAGTTGGGAACCGGATAGCCGGCCGTGCACGCTCCTGAACTCTGCTGTACGCAGGCACTGAAGCCGCCGCCTGCCGCCACGATGTTCGCGTTGTTGGCGAATTGCGTCGCCGACCACGGCACATTCGCGCTGATCGTGGTGTTGTCGTCCTGAAATGTGGAATTGTTCCACGGTCGCTCTGGGATGTATTTGAGTGCGCTGCGATGATTGGCCAGGGTATTGGTGATGTCGATGTACTGGGTAAAGCTGGACGGGAAGTTGCTGTAGAGCGTATCGAAGTCCGTGCCTCCGACCGCGATATTGTAGGGCGTGGATGAAAGCGCGTTTACGGCAAGGCCGAGGGATGCCACCGTCTCAGTGTTCTCGTTGTCACAACCCGCCGAGCCGCTGTCGCCGGTGGAGACAGTGAGCGAGATCCCCTGTGCCGCTGCCTGCTGCCACAGGTTATAGATGTACTGATTGCCCGAAGCGCCCTGGTTGGCCTCGCAACCGCCGAAGCTGATGTTGAGAATATCGACCTGGTTGTCATCGACCGCTCTTGAGATGGCTAGAAACAGGCCGGAATTCAAGTACGTATTTGCCGCGGTGTAGAGAATCACATTGGCATTGGGAGCAATTCCCCCAGCGACCTGCGTGTCGAGATACGCCTCGACCGCGTCACCGTTTTCGCCCGGATCCGCGCCATCGACAATTACCGTAGTCGCTTTGACAGGCAACCCGAAGGTTGCACGATAATTTGCGTTTTGCGTTACATCGATGTTTGAATCGCCGGCAACGCCAATGGTGACGCCGGTGCCGTCGTAGAGAGTGCCGCTATGATTTGCGTTTAGAGCTGTGGGAGTGTTGTAAATTGTGGCCACATCGGCAGGACCGAGAAAGACGGTGTAGCCATTCGTTGCATTGCCGAGCGTGTAGGTTGGTTCGACGCGTTTCGACTCGGGGTTATACACCCCACCGGGTCCGCGAACAGCTGTGGATCTCGGGTTGAAGTCATTCAATTTGGCCACTCCTGCCACAACAGGAGCGAGGGCCGCGGGAATCTCAGGATCTGCGGCATTGGCCCAGTGCTGCGCTCCATTGACAACGTAGCTGTGCACCGACGTATGAAAAGCGGCGTCAACCTGCGCCGTTGTGCCCGAAAACTCGATCGACATCTTTCCCGGCGAAGCCTTGTTCACTGCGAATCCATGACTCGATAGCCAGCTTTCAATCGTGGCCAAATCGGCATCGGAGACACCGAATCGCTTGCCGAATTCATCGGGCGTGAGCCAATGGCGATAGTTGGCCGAGTTCACATCCTGAACGGAATCGAGCCAGGTTTGCAGAGACGCTTCCTGCGCCGCGCTGCGCGCAAGCACAAGAATCAACCGGCTGGCGACTTTAGCCCCAGGAGCTACTCCGGTGTCGTATTTTTGCTGTGCCAGAGGAGGCGTGTTGCCCTGAAGCCTGATCAACGAAGATTCATTGATCTTCTGCGTGATGCGGACTGCGGTCGGCGACTGCGCAACGCCATGCTGTAACGACGAGAAACCCAGGCAAAGAACAAGAGCGGCCAGTGCACGCTTGCATGGCCGCTCGAAGCGGAAGATTTTCATAGAATCCCAGTACAACAGGTGACAGAATTGTAGCCCACGTGGACCTATCTGTGGCAGGTTTTCAGAGGCGTTCCGTCACAGCTTCTCGTGATTGCCAGGAATCTACTTCTTGTGCTTCCGATAGAGGGTGATTAGGTTGTTGGTTGAACTGTCATGGGCAAGTTGCGGAGCCGACGGGCTCTCGAGTTCCGGAATGATCCGCTGGGCGAGCGCCTTGCCCAATTCCACTCCCCACTGGTCGAATGAGTTGACCTGCCAGATAACGCCCTGCGTAAAGACGCAGTGCTCGTAAAGCGCGACCAGTTTACCCAACACCGCCGGCGTCAATTCCTCCGCGAGAATCGTGTTTGACGGCCGGTTGCCCTCGAAGACACGATGCGGGACCAGCCAGTCTGGCGTTCCCTCGGCCTTCACCTGCTCGGCCGTCTTGCCGAACGCCAGCGCTTCCGCCTGCGCAAAAACATTCGCGATCAGAATGTCGTGATGCGCGCCAAGCGGATTGAGCGTCTTGTAGAACGCTATGAAGTCACATGGGATCAACCGCGTTCCCTGATGGATTAGTTGATAGAACGAGTGCTGGCCATTGGTGCCGGGCTCTCCCCAGTAGATCGGTCCGGTGTTGTAGCGGACTTCTCTGCCCTTGAGGGTGACATGCTTGCCGTTGCTCTCCATCGTCAACTGCTGCAGGTAGGCTGGGAAGCGCTTCAGGTATTGCTCGTAGGGCAGGATGGCGATGGTCTGCGCATCGAAGAAATCCGTGTACCAGACCGAGAGCAGCGCCAGCAGGACGGGGAGATTTTTCCCATACGGTGCGGTGCGGAAGTGTTCGTCCATCTGGTGGAAGCCATCGAGCATGGCGCGGAAGTTCTCGGAGCCGATCGCCAGCATGGTCGAAAGACCGATGGCAGAATCCATCGAATAGCGTCCGCCAACCCAGTCCCAGAATCCGAACATATTGGCGGTATCGATACCGAACTTCGTCACTTCGCCGGCGTTCGTCGAAACGGCAACGAAATGCTTCGCGATTGACGATTCATCACCACCAAGCTTCTCGAGCAGCCAGGCCCGTGCTGTGTGTGCATTGGTCATGGTCTCCAGCGTGGTGAAGGTCTTCGACGACACGATGAACAGCGTCTCCGCCGCATCGAGGTCCTGAACCGCTTCCGCGAAGTCGGTGCTATCGACATTCGAGACGAAGCGGAACGTCATGGTCCTGTCGCTGTAATGCTTTAGCGCCTCGTAGGCCATAACCGGCCCGAGATCGGATCCGCCGATACCAATATTGATCACATTCTTGATGCGCTTGCCGGTGTGCCCCTTCCACTCCCCGCTTCGCACGCGCTGCGCGAAGCCTGCCATTCGATACAGCACCTCGTGCACCCTGGGCACCACATCTTCACCGTCGACAACGATGGACTCGCCTTGCGGCGCGCGCAATGCCACGTGCAGCACTGCTCGCTTCTCAGTGATGTTGATTTTTTGGCCGCTGAACATTGCGTCGGTATGCTCGCGCAGCTTCGATTCTTCCGCCAGTGCGAGGAGCAGCTTCACCGTCTCGTCCGTGATGCGATTCTTCGAGTAATCAAGAGATAGCCCGGCACCTTCGGCGGTCATTCGCTCACCGCGCTTCGGGTCGTCAGCGAAAAGCGTTCGCAGATGCACCTTGGCGACTTCACGCGCGTGAGACTTCAACTCTTTCCACGCCTTCAGACTCGTCAGGGGTTTTACCTTGATATCAAACTTGCGGCTTCTTTCAGCCTTTGCCATCTTTATCCTCCAATTTGCGGATTTGCGAAGAGACGTCCGTTACCGCCCGATCAAGTGGCGCAAACTCACACAACCCACTCATTTCTTCGGATGCCCGATTTTCGGTGCCGTTTGAAAATTCAATTCAGCACGACCCATTATCGTCGCTGCGAGCGAAAGGCATCTGTGGACAGAATTGACTGCGATCGCTCTCCGGTCTGGCGCAATTCGGCGGTCGTCATCGTATCATTCGGACGTGGTTGTTTTCTGGAGGGGCGACAATTGGTCTCGCGACGCGATTTCCTCGCAACAGGCGCAATGGGAGCACTCGTCACGGCATCATCGGGATTCGCGAAGGGAGCCGACTACAGTCCGAATGGCTTTGGCGTTCAGCTTTACGTTCTTCGTGCACTTCTGGCCAAGGATTTCGACAGCACACTGGCCCAGGTCGCCGCGATCGGCATCAAGAATGTTGAATTCGCGGGTTTTTATGGGCGCACGGCAAAAGAAGTTCGCGCCAGCCTTGCGAACGCCGGGCTTACGGCAAGCGGCGCTCATTGCCTCCTAGCCTCCATGTCTGACGACGAAGTCGGTCGCATGATCGATTTCTGCCACGAAGTCGGCATGCCGTACATGATTGCCGCCATCCCGTCGATCAAACCCGGCACTTTGTCGGCCTCCGGCAATCCGTTCGAGCATATTGAGCTTGAGGATTTTCGATGGAGCGCGGAGCGATTCAATGTGATCGGCGCCCGCGTGCGCGATGCGGGAATGCGGTTTGCCTATCACAACCACAACATCGAAGCGCAGAAGTACGGCGACATCGTAGCGTTTGATGAGATACTGCGCCTGACCGATCCTAAGGTGGTGGACATGGAATTTGACGTCGGCAATTTCATGGCCGGTGGCGGTGATCCCTATCCTTATCTGGCAAAGTACCCGCATCGATTTGAACTTGCCCATGTAAAAGAATGGGCCTCGCCGTTTACCCCGACCGTCACGATCAACTGGCCGAAGTACGCGCCGTTCGGCCAGGGAACCACGGATTGGAAGAGGATGCTGGGTGCGTTAAATAAGGCTGGCGTGAAGCAAATCTTCATCGAGCAGGATGGAACAGCGAGCGGAGACGAAGTAGGCGCCGTCCGGCAGGCCTATCAGTATCTAATCAAGGTTTGAGACCTGGCCGGTTTTAATATTCTCCGCGAGCATCGGGTGTTGGCGAGCGGTAACAAGACGAGTCGGCCACCGACCGCTCAGAACTTCGCAATTCGCAGATGGAACGCATCCGAATTGTCGTGCTAAATTTCTAACGTCCACATTCAGAGGGCGCGGGCAGTCCGCAACTTCAGGCTACGTGAGGAGGTTTCATGACACGGCAGGCCTTTCTGGGTACATTTCTGTTCCTCTTTCTCTCTTCCGCCAATTGGGGCCAGCAACTCTCCACGAGAATCAACAACCAGGACGTCATCGACATGGTGGGCCTCGGCCTCTCCGACGAGGTCATCGTCGCCAAAATCCGCGCCGCCAGCGCAGGAGGAACTCTGCAGTTCGACACCAGCGTCAAAGGTCTCAAGGAGCTCAAGGCGGCCAAGGTTTCCGATGAAGTTATCAAGGTGATGATCAATCCTGCTCCGCCCGCAGGCCCCGTCGTCGTGGCGGCCGCGCCAGTATCCAACGACCCAAACCTCCCGCCACCTGAGGTCGGCGTCTACTGGAAGAATGGCTTCGCCTTTACCCGCGTCGAGGGACAGGTGATCAGTCAGGCCAAGGTCGGTGGGAAGGCCGGCAGCATGTTCACCTACGGCCTGCGAAACGAACACTGGGACGCGTATCTGGACGGCCCACAATCCAAAAACGTCGTCAGCGACCGTCAGCCCGTCTTCTACATTTACGTCCCCGACGGCGGGAGCGCCTCCGACTTCACACTGATCAGCCTTGAAAAGAAAGGCAACCGGAGGGAGTTCCAGATAGGAAGCTTCGGTGGCATCACCGGCGGCAAGTCGGGCGTCAAACGCGACAAAGAGGTAGCCTTCACCGCCGAACACGCTGGAATCAGGGTCTACAAGCTCAAACTCGCGGCGGAAATGAAGCCGGGAGAATACGCCTTCTTCATGGGTACCGGCCAGCAGTCAACCATGGCCGGCGGCTCCTCAGGAGGAGCCAGATCAGGAGGCGCCGCTTCGGGAAGAGTCTACGACTTCAGGATCCCGGAGTGACGATCCCTCCGTTCCTGGCGTAGTGATTGAGAGCTAGTTTGGAATCGCGAGCAGGTTGCCGCCAATTCGAAGCAAACTGAAAAACGGTTAGCTAAAAACAAAACGGCCTGACATCGCTGCCAGGCCGCAGTATTTTTACTTCTTCTTTTTCGTCGCCGCCGCCGCCGCCGCCGCGATTCCTGTCTCTCGGTTCAGATTCGCATCGGCATCAGCACGTAGCGGGAGCGGTACTCCGCGTCGGGATCCTCGGGGCGCATCTGGCCAGCGCTTTGCGAGTCCTTGAATTCCAGCCGGACCTCGCCCTCATTCCCCAGCGCCTTCAGGAAATCGATGATGTAGGTCGAGTTGAAGCCCACCACGATGGGATCGCCCGAGTACGGCGTGTCGATCGTGTCTTCGCTCTCACCGCTCTCTGTCGACTGCGAGCTGATCTTCAATTCATTTCCCTCAAGCCGCAGCCGGATCGCGCCCGATCGCTCATCGGCAAACTGCGCCACGCGTTGGATGGCGCTCGACAACTCGCTCGAGCGAACGACCGCGAACTTCGTATTGTCGCGTGGCATCACCGCTTCATAGTTCGGGAACTGCCCCGACAACCTCCGCGTGCTGAGTGTACGATGCCCAACCTTGAAGAACAGTGTGTGCTCATCGTCGGCGAACTCCACCTTTTCGACGTCGGTGCTCGAGAGCAAACCCTGCAGCTCCTGCAGCGCCTTGCGCGGAATCAGCACGCGCTTCTCGCCGCTGATGCCTTCCATGGCTTCACCCGGCTTCTCAACAAACGACAACCTGTGCCCATCCGTCGCCACCATGGCAATCGATTCGGCTTTGAGCACCAGTAAAGCGCCATTCAGGGTGTAGCGCGACTCTTCGTTTGAAATCGCGAAGATGGTCCGCGCAATCAGCGTCTTCAATGCCACGGCTGGAATGCTGGTCACGGAGACGGCAGGGAACTCGGGAACCTGCGGATAATTGGCGCGCGCCATGCCGACCATCTTGGTGTTGGAGCGGCCGGAGCGAATCTGGACCCAGTGATTCTCAAGCAGCTTGATGGAAATGTCGCCATCGGGAAGCAGCTTGATGTAGTCGTAGAGCTTGCGCGCGGGAATGGTGCACGAGCCGGACTTCTTCACCTTCACCGCGGCGCTGGTCCTGATCGCCTGGTCAAGGTCTGTCGCCGTGATGTTCAGCCGGTCTCCATCGGCTTCGATCAGGAAATTCGACAGGATGGGGATCGTCGTCTTGCGCTCGACCACGCTTTGCGTGGCGGTGAGTTCCTTGACCAGTTCCTGGCGGCTTACGGTTATCTCCATCGCTGCCCCCTGTGCTGCCGGCTTCTCTACTTCAGTTTCCACAATCGGCATAGTTCCCACTCCATCTCGGTTGCCGTCGCACCCGGCCCCGGCAAACCGGGCCCCAATTTACAGCCACCCCGCGTAATCTCCGCCACTTTCCCGCTTGGCCCAAGCCTACACTACGGGCGTTACGACGAGAAACCGACTGCTGTTTGTTGCCTTTGATTGTATGCATCTTCACAAAAACTGGTGCGTGGAAAACCGGTGCACATCTCTGGATTCCAGGTGTGTTTGAATCAAAGCGGGATGAAAAACCCATCATTCCGGAATCGTCACGGCTTGAACCTGTCCCCTGCTCAAAGTGTCCAGCCGCGCAAGAGTCAACACCGTAATGTCATCTTCTTGCCCGAACTTCAGCGCGGCTCCCGCAATCGACTCCGCCGTCTGCGCGCTGATCGCCCGCATGCGCTCAAAACCGAACAACTCCCCCTTCGCATTGGTCGCCTCCAGCACCCCATCGGAGAGCAGGGTCAACCGGTCGCCAGTGTCGATCTGGAATGTGCGTTCTTCGTATATTTCCTTTGGCGAGATTCCCAGCGGCAGGTCTGAACTCACCAGCAACTCCTCGCCATTCCGATATGGCGGCAGATGCCCCGCATTCGCCACCGTTACTTCTCCCCGTTCCGTCACCCGCGCACAAACGCAGGTGATGAATCCTCCATCGCCTGTCTCCACCATCTGGCGATTTAGCCGGGTCAGCACAACGCCTGGCCCCAGCCCCTCCTGCGCCAAAGCGCGCAATGCTCCCAGCGCCAGCGTGCCCGTCATCGCAGCTTTTAACCCTTTACCGCTGACATCTCCAACCACCACCAGCTGGGCGCCATCACCCTGCGCAAAAACCTGATAGAAATCGCCTCCGACCTCCTGAGCTGGAAAGTAGGCGGCTTCGATCGTGTACCCCTTCACCTGTGGCAACACGGCCGGCACCAGCCGCTGCTGGATCTCGCGTGCCGCTTCCAGTTCCGCCGCAACCCGCGTCTGCTCGCGGCTCACCCGGGTAAAGCGGAAGAACATGACAACGCCGATGGCCACCACGAACAGGAGATCTCCCAGATCAGAGATTTGCAATGGGATAGGTCCAAGCTGGATGGGGTTGGCGAGAAAGTCTGCGCGTCCCCAACCTGTGTCGAGGGATGCGGTTCCGACATCAAAGAGCGCCGTAGCCGCCGCCGGAAACAAGCTGGGAAGAATCAGCCAACCGGCTTCGTGGTTTCCTCGGCGATACCAGACCAGGAGCAACACCGGCAGCATCAGCGCCGCCGGCAATATCATCAGCGCCTCCAGGGAGACGTAGAGCTGATTCGAAAGCGTACCGGTAACCTGCAGAACGGCGAGGATTGGCATCGGCAGCAGTGCAATCTCATATCCTCGCCAGATTCGACCCACCCGCTGCCCCGCGAAGCTGAACGTAAACTCGATCTGCAAGATCGTAAAAAAGTAGATCAGCGGGTCAGCAAGCAGAGTGTTGATTGAAATGGGAGCCAAGCCGGCAACAGCACAGAACAGCAAGCCGTTCGACAATCCAAGAAGAAAAAGATAGCCGCCTAACCACAGGTATTCCTTGCGGTCGCGTTGGCTCCTGTGGAGCGCAAATGCCGCGATGCTCGCCAGTATCAGCAGCAGATTGATCGCGATTGACGGAATGGCCGTGTAAAGCCGCTGGCTCTCCATGGCGAGCCGTTCATTCTCGATCGCACCCGGCGTCCCCAGAGCCACCGTGAGGAATAGCGGCAGGTGCCACAGCGTATACATCGTTGGCGCATGTGTCCGCAAAGAGATGGTGACGTCACTGTCCTCATCGCGCAGCATGAAGATTTCTTCCGTCGGCCGGGTCACACTCCACATCGACTTCAGTTCTGCGTCGTCCTGTTTCTGCCCATTCAGGTAGAGCTCGTAGGTACCAGCTCCGCCGGCGATCAGGATGTGCACATGATCATGCCCCGGCTCGAGCTTGACGTGCAGCCGATACCAACGCCAACCCGGCTCTGCCCCACCCAGGTCATCAAAGTCGACCTTCTTCCATCCACTGTCGTCGAATCCGGGCTGCGCCCAGACCAGGTCGTCACCTTCATGCATGCCCCAGCCCTCGTTGAGAGTCACCGTCCCCGAGTGCCATTGGGTAGCATTCACTGCCTGCGCCCTCCCGGTTGGAGCCAGCGAGAGACACACCGCCAGGCGCAACATGACCAGTGCTGCGCTGATGCACCGCTCGTCGCACCTCCGGGTACGTTTCAGCACAGCGTTGACTAACCTCCAATTCCCGGGTGACTTCGGAACTCAGCTCGAATCGGAGCCTCAGTCTACCGAACCGTTCCGGAGAGCAGCAATATTCGCTCTTCCCTGGCCACGAGGACGGCTGCTGACGATTATTAGGTATTTCCTATGTTGAATTAATAAAAGAACCCGTAGTCACCGTAGTTCACTTCGGAAAAGTGGAAAGCTGGCTCATCTAGTTGATGTTTCGCCGCTTCACTATCGGCCGGATTTTCTAAAACCTGCTTGTGCATCTCCGGACATTTGGAAAACAAGCTCGCCACACCTCTGTGACCGCCCTCATTTCCCACTACTCCCACAGACCTCGCAAAAGCCCCTGTGAAAACCTTGTGCTTTATCTGTAATATGCGTCTCCACCCGCATCAATCCAGCACTTCCGCACGACACATCCTCCACACCTGACGTGTCTTCCACAACCTTCACAGGACCATAAACTGCGGGGGAAAAATCGCACAGAATCAGAGCGGCTTTAGGCTGTTCCCGGCTGCATCTATGCAAGGGACTGCGGGATCCGCGGCCCCTACCACCAGCGGCATGTACCATCAATTCAAACTGTGATGAGTTTTCAACGGCACACGTTCAACCACGACAATCTGACCCTGTCCTATCTCGACACCGGATCATCGCCGGCTTCCATCGCCCGCCCGCCGCTGGTCTGCCTCCACGCGCACCTGCTACAGGGAGCGACGTATACCGGATTGGCGGAAGCTCTCGCGCCAGATTACCGCGTCATCGCTCTCGACCAGCGCGGCCATGGCGACTCCAGCCACGCAGCTACCTATACCCGCGCAGAGTACCTCGGCGATATCGAAGCCCTCCTCGCGCTACTCGACTTGCCGCAGGTCGTTCTCCTCGGCAACTCGCTCGGCGGCGTCAACGCTTACCAGTTTGCTGCGCGTTACTCCGATCGTGTCCGGGCCCTCATCATCGAGGACATCGGCGCCGTGGTCAGCGACGACATCAGCTTCATTCTTCCCTGGCAGGGTCTGTTCCCCACGCGCGAGGAACTTGAAGAAAAGGTCAGTGCGCGCTTCGTGCCCTATTTAAGCGACTCGTTCCGCCAGTCCAACGCTGGATGGCATCTCGCATTCGATCCGCAAGATATGGTGCGGTCGCAGCAAAACCTTGTCGGCGACCACTGGTCCGACTGGCTTGCTTCCGACTGCCGCGCGCTCATCCTCCGCGGCCGCGAAAGCAGGGTTACCTCAGAGGAGCACCTGGAAGAAATGGCAGAACGCCGCCCCCATACACATCTCCTCGTCCTCGACGGCGGCCACGTCCTGCACACCGACAACCCCGGTGCTTTCAACACCGTTGTTCGCGGTTTTCTCGAAAGCCTCTAACGCGACGAGCCCCTCATGTACCAAGCTAGGCGCTAGAAGCCGGGAGCTTGCGCCTTCTATACTGAAGCTTCCATGTCCTACCAGTCCGCTATCGATCACCTCGCAGCCATGGCGCCGGAACTCGCCACGCAAACAGGCCAGACTCGTCGCAAATTCTCGATCGACGAAGTCGCCACCCTTCTCTCCGCCCTGGGCAATCCACACCGCACCTTTCCCTCTGTTCTCATCGCCGGAACCAACGGCAAGGGTTCGACAGCTGCCACGCTCGCATCAATCCTTACTGCCTCCGGCCTGCGCACCGGCCTCTACACTTCGCCGCACCTCTCGCGCCCCAACGAGCGCATCCGCATCGACGGAGTTGAAATCTCCGACGACGAATTCGCCAAGGATTTCTTCCGCGTTCGAACCGCCGGGCAAAAGCTGGTGGAAGAAAAGAAATTGGCGCAGATGCCAAGTTTCTTCGAGACCCTCACCGCCATGGCGTTCCTGCACTTCGCCGAACCGGCCATTGAAATCGCGGTCCTCGAAGTAGGGCTGGGCGGAAGGCTCGATGCCACCAATGTCGTCGAGCCGCTGATTTCGATCATCACCGACATCTCCCTCGATCACATGGAGTGGCTCGGCAACACCATCAGCGAAATCGCTCGTGAAAAAGCAGGCATTCTCCGCACTGGCGGCACACTCGTTACTCTGCCCCAGCACCCTGAAGCGAACCAGGTGCTCGGCGAAGTCGCCACGGCTCTCTCTGTGCTTGGGGTCAGCGCCGTGCCCTACATGCCGGCCGCCGACGTGAAGCTGCGAACCGATCCACAGGTCGCTTCCCGGGAGACATTGGCGGCGGCGCGCGAAGGCGATCGGCAATATCGCTATCGAGTTGAGGTCCTGGGTCAGCCCGTCGAGATCGGTTCGCCACTGCGGGGCGCTCACCAGCATCGCAACACCGCTCTGGCCATCGCTGCTGCCGTCGAGCTTGCCATCAGTCATGGATATCCCATCACCCCAATGTCTATTGTCGAAGGTATTCGCAACACACAGTGGCCTGCCCGTCTCGAGCCCATCCGCGTTGAGAGCCCACAGGATCACAAAATCACAGAGTGGATTCTCGACGTGGCGCATAATCCCGCTGGTGCGTGGGCTCTGCGCGCCGGGTTGCGCGATCTTTTGCCGAGTCACGAACATCTCGGTACCCTCGTCTTTAGTTGCCTGCGCGACAAGCCAGTTCTCGAAATGGCCCACATCCTCTTCCCGATCTTCGACCAGGTGATCTTCGCGCCCATCAACAGTGTGCGCGCCACCCCAACGCGTGACCTGCTCGCGGCCGCTGCCTCTACGGGGACCCCGGCCTATGCCGCGTCCTCAGTCGACCAGGCCGTCGAACTTGCTCTCGAGCACGCCGCTGCTCATCCCTCCAGCCCCATCGTTGTCTCCGGGTCTGTCTACCTGGTTGGCGACGTCCGCACACGCTTGCTGGCCAGAACCGCTCCGGCCGCTGCTCCAAGTCAGACTCCCGAACGCGTAGGTCAGCTTCCGTGAACCGTCTCCGTCCGCCTGATCCATTGCCTCGTCTCTACCGCTGGCGCACCAATATTCTTCAGGCCCCGCTCTTCTTTATCTATACGGCTGCATGCGGGAGCCTCTCGCTGCTGGCTTCCCTATGGGACAAGAGCGGCCGCCTCCAGCACCGTATCGCGCGGATCTGGGCTCGCGGCGGCGTCAAGATCTCGGGAGCACGTCTTGTCGTGCACGGAGCTGAAAATCTCCGCAAACACCCCGTCGCTGTCTACGCCGCCAATCACACGTCGTACATGGATACCCCCGTCATCTTCTCTTCGCTGCCCTTCCAGTTCCGCATCCTTGCCAAAAAGGAGCTGTGGACGATGCCCTTCATCGGCTGGCATCTGAACCGCTCCGGCCAAATTCCGGTCGATACCGTCAGCCCCAACTCCACCGTCTCCAGCCTCGGCTCCGCAGTCCGCGCCCTCCGCGCGGGGATGCCCCTCTTCGTTTTTCCTGAGGGCGCCCGTACCCCCGACGGAACTACACAGCCCTTCCTCGCCGGAGCGGCCTTCCTCGCCATCCGCGCACAGGTCCCGCTCGTGCCGATCGCGCTGACAGGCGTCTACGATCTGCTCCCGATGCACACACGCCACTTCTATCCCGGTGAAATCACGCTGACGGTCGGCGAACCGATTTCTACTGCGGGCATGACTCTCCGCCAGGTCGAAGAGCTGAACACCCGGCTCCGCGCAGCCATTGAAAGAATGCGTGCCGAGTCGTCCGCCGATCGTTCACTCGAGGTTAAGAGCCCCGGCTTGGCGTCGTGAACACACCGTGACCGAGTCGGTTGATTTAGCAAACGCCGATCTTCGCCGCTGACCAACGCTCTCCCTATAAGTCCAACTTGCAGGAACCAAGGCGACAATCCCCGGTTGCTCACAGCTCCTCAAATCTCTGAAGGAGTACGATGCTCGCCATGAACCGCTGCTCGTTGTTTGTCCTCTTCTTTGCGTTCAGTCTTCCTTTGGCCGGTCAAAGCGATTCGAGCCAGTCTGCACCCTCGCCGAGGTTTGCCGTTCAGCAATCGCTCGCGTTCGCACCTGAGGCTGATAGCACAAAGCTCAGCGGATGGTTCATCAATCCCCCGGCCACGGTGAATGTAGACAACCAGGTCGTGCACTCGGGTCGCTGGTCGGCTCGCTTCGATCGCAACTCAGCCAGCGAGGGCGGCTTCTCCGTTCTTACCAAAAGCATCCCGGTAGATTTCGCGGGCGGCGAGGTCGAACTGCGGGGTTATTTCCGGATCAAAGGCGTGGCTGGGTATGCGGGCCTCTGGATGCGTGAAGACGGCGAGGGCCAGATGCTTGCGCTCGAAAACATGGCCAGCCAGCACGTCGACGGAACACGGGACTGGACCGAGTACACGATCAAGCTCCCCATCGATACAAACGCTCACCAGCTTTTCTTTGGAGTTCTCCTCGCCGGCACCGGAACACTTTGGGTCGACGATCTTCGCCTCCTGGTAGACGGCAAACCCATCGCGGAAGCAAAGCCGATAGAGCGCGCCCTGACCATTCTCGATACCGATCACCAATTCGACAAGGGATCGCAGACTACCCTTTCTTCGCTCACGCCAAACCAGATCGACAACCTGTTCACGCTCGGCCGCGTGTGGGGATTTCTCAAGTACCACCACCCCGTCGTGACCGCCGGCCAGCGCCACTGGGATTACGATCTCTTCCGCATCCTTCCCGCAATTCTCGCCGCGTCTGACCGCTCACATGCGAACGGCATTCTCGTGCACTGGATCGATAGCCTCGGCGAGATTCCCGCGTGCGGGGCCGAGAAATGTGCCCCAGCGCCTTCCGCCGATGCGTATCTGAAGCCCGATCTCGACTGGATTCGCGACAGCACGACGCTTAGCTCAGCGCTCAGTCTTCGCCTGCAGCGCATCTACCAGAATCGCCCGCGCGTCACCCAGTTCTACGTCGCCATTCCCCTCCCTCCTCGTCCGGGAAATCCGTCGTTCAATCACGAACTCCCCTACGTCGGCAGTCACTTTTCCCGATTCCGGCTTCCAGCTTCTGGCGCTCTTCCGTTGGTGGAACATCATGCAGTACTGGTCGCCGTACCGCATCGATTCCGGGCAGAACTGGGCCGCAGTCCTGACCGAATTCATCCCGAAGCTTGCGCTCGCCAAAGATCGCACCGCCTATCAGCTCGCGATGTTCGAGCTGTCGCCAAGGCTAACGACACGCATGCGAATTTGTGGAGTTCGCTCGACGTGCGGCCGCCAGTCGGCAAATGTGCGCTCCCTGTCGATCGTGCGCTTCATCGACGGCCAATCGATCGTGACCGGATTTGCGGGCAAGGAAACTGCAGCGAATTCGACTCTCCGCATTGGCGACATTCTCGAGTCATTTGACGGCACTCCGGTTTCAAAGCTGACCGAACAGTGGACTCCGTTCTATGCCGACTCCAACGTCGCTGCCCGACGTCGCGATATGGCCCGCTATCTTACCAGCGGCGAGTGCAAGCCGGTCGCTATCCAAGCGAAGCGCGACGGAAAGCTGGTTGAGCTACGGGCCAAGCGCCAGCCTGAGCAGGAATCAGGAAATCCCAGGTGGCATGATCTTCCCGGCGATACCTTCCGCTTGTTATCTTCTGATGTCGCCTACCTCAAGCTCTCCAGCATCAAGGCGGCCGATGTTCCCGGCTACATCGATCGGGCCGCAAACACCAAAGGCCTCGTCATCGATATCCGGAACTACCCGTCGGAGTTCATGCCCTTCGCTCTTGGCTCCCATCTCGTGAAGGACCATACATCCTTCGCCACCTTCACCGTCGGCGACGTGGCCAATCCCGGGGCGTTCAGCTTCCGCGAAACTGAAGCCATCGATCCAGCTCCGGGTCATTACAACGGCAAGGTAGTGATCCTCGTCGATGAAACCTCGATAAGCCAGGCCGAATACACCGCCATGGCCCTGCGCGCAGCTCCCAACGCAATCGTCGTAGGCAGCACCACGGCCGGCGCGGACGGGAATGTCTCCGCAATTCCTTTACCGGGAGGCCTCAACACCATGATCAGCGGCATCGGCGTCTTCTATCCCGACCGCCGTCCCACCCAGCGCATCGGCATCATTCCCGATATCGAAGCTAAGCCGTCAGTCGCCGGCATCCAGGCTGGCCGCGATGAGGCGCTTGAGACGGCGATTCGCCAGATCCTTGGCCCCGGAACTCCGGCGGCAACGATCGAGAAGCTCGCCAAGCCCGACATCGCGCCTCAGCCTCTGGCGACGAAGTGAGGCTTCGTCGCCACTGAAAGAAGAGCGCGGCTTTCACCGCGCTCCAGCTGAGGTTCAATCTCCCCGGCTTTCTTGAATCAGTGTGTGACTCCGCCGCAAACCTCGGCTCCGAAATTGGCTGAGTTGTTCATGCAATTGCTGCGGGCCAGAATGCTCGCGGCCGTGACCGCGAGAATGTTGTGCCCATGCGTCGTCGGGTGCAGGTCATCCCAGAAAAGAAAAGTGTCCGGATCGACCGCCATACCCTGCGAGCTGTTTTTGACGTTGACTAGCGAGTACGCGGCCGGCGCGGCCACGATGCTGCTGAACAACCGGAATACATCCAGCTGTGCGATGTGCAGTCGCTTGGTTCGATTGAAATCCAGAATCAGTGAAACGCCGCTTCCAAGCACTGCGTTGTAGAGAGCGCTCGCCGCGGTTGCAGGAATTGAAGTTGCAGGAGACCCGTTGAGCCGCGGAACCAATCCCAGCGGAGGCAGATTCGGGACGATGAACTGTGTGGCTCCGGCATCGATGAGCCGCTGGATGTTCAGGGTCTGATTGATACCCGCATCGATAATGTCATTTTCCGAAGTGGCATTGATCAGATCGTTCGCGCCTCCCCAGACGACGAAAAGAGTCTTCGGCGTGATCTTGGGATGCGTCGCCAGGTAGTCCGTGATTTGCTGGCCGATGTTTTCGACTTTCACCGAGAGGGAGTTTTCCGGACCAAAGGTGAACGCACTGGTTCCCCGGCCAGTGGTGGCGAATCCATACGCGTAGTCCGTGCCACCATCGAGCGAATTCTTCACCTCTGGCTTCGATGGCATCGAGTCCGCCAACTGCTCGACCCACACGCCGGAATAAAGCTCAGCAGGCGGTGCCGTGTCGAATCCGTCTGTGAAGCGGCCGTCGGTATAGTCGGCGATAGGGCCCGGAACTCGGATTCCGTACTTGTCATACGTCAAGTGGGCGACGTTCCCCGTATCGGAGAGCGAGTCGCCGAAGACAATGATCCTGGTGAATTCAGGGGTTGGCGGTCCAGTCTGGCCATAGGCCGCATTTGTGGTGAAGATCAGCAGAAGCGCGGAGAGAAGACCAAGGCCGATCCGAGGCCGATGGTTGGGAACTTTGGTTGAACTGGCTGATACAACGGACTCCGACTCGATCACTTCGAAGCCGATTGGTGTGTTTTCTTGCGCGATTCGCATGTCTGAAATCTCCATCAAGATAGGAATTTGGCGACGTGGCCCGTAGATGGCCCGCTGGATTCGCGGCAATCGGCTCAACTTTCAGTCGCCCGCAGAATCGAATGAATCCAGCCAAATAATGGAGGTCGTACGCGTAGATTGTGAAGTCTACTCCAGCTATTGAATTGAGTCTACCGATGAATTGCAGAAGGAGGGAGGACCGGCGCCGAGACAGGCAGGCAGGATCTGCGACGTTATCGGCAACTCCTGCGCCTTCGATCTTTCGCGCTAGACTGCCAACAGTCCATTCTTCCCGGACGGTTTTCGCTGTTGATTTCTCTCCATCCAACGAGCCTATAGAGTGAGAAGCTGCTCTCCTTCGTTGAAGCGGCAGTTTGTGCGCGGATTGCAGAGGCGAGCGAAAGGAAACCGGCCCGACCACC
This sequence comes from uncultured Acidobacteriaceae bacterium, assembly GCA_963769345.1. Classification (GTDB taxonomy): domain Bacteria; phylum Acidobacteriota; class Terriglobia; order Terriglobales; family Acidobacteriaceae; genus Telmatobacter. The sequence goes on along the minus strand of CAVYLL010000008.1, from coordinate 636,392 downwards.
CGCTCCACCACGAATGCATCCAACCATGCATGAGGTTTTCCGCGTTTCTCCTTTTCGCCCTTATTGCTCTTACCGCCTGCACGCCCCACGACCGCAGCCCCGATGAAATCCGTGAGCAGACCGCGCGCGCGACATCAACCGCAGTTCGCGACGCCAAGGCCGTAACCCAGGGCGTGGTTGAAGGCGTGAAGCAGCAGCGAACGATTAACATCAATCGCGCGTCTGCTGACGACCTCAAAAGTCTCCCCGGCATTGATGATGAAGACCGCCGGTCATATCATCGACCATCGCCCTTACACCGACTCTGAAGATCTGGTGAAGCGCCATATCATCACGCGTGCCGAATACAATCGCATCGCCGGCAAAATCGAAGCGCGTTAGCGAGCCGCTCACCGCGCTACACTCGTTTCTGGAATGAAACGTACACCCGCTATCGCTGCGCTGATACTCGCTGCTGCTCTTACCGCTTCATCACAAGCACCCCACACCTTCACGGTCGCCAACGGTCAGTTCCAGCTTGATGGCCATCCCTACCAGATCCTCTCTGGCGAGATGCACTACCCCCGCGTGCCTCGCGCGTACTGGCGCGACCGATTCCGCAAGGCCCGCGCCATGGGCCTCAATACCATCACCACCTATGTCTTCTGGAACATCCACGAGCCGCGTCCCGGCGTTTACGACTTCTCCGGCCAGAACGATGTTGCCGAGTACATCCACGAAGCCCAGCAGGAGGGCCTGAACGTCATCCTCCGCCCCGGACCCTATGTCTGCGCGGAGTGGGACCTCGGCGGCTATCCCAGCTGGCTACTCAAGGACCGCTCGCTCGTACTGCGTTCCTCTGACCCCAAATACATCGCCGCAATGAACGAATGGTTCGAGCGGCTCGCCCGCGAAGTCTCGCCGCTGCTTGATCAAGAATGGCGGCCCCATCATCGCCATTCAGGTCGAAAACGAGTATGGCTCCTTCGGCAATGACCACGCCTACATGCAAGCCGTGAAATCCGCGCTCCTGAAAAGTGGACTCGCCGTTCCTGGCACCCTGCTCTACACAGCAGACGGTGCCAATCAGGTCCCGAACGGCTCCCTTCCAGAACTTCCAGCAGTCATCAACTTTGGCACCGGCGATGCCAGGCGGGAATTTCGCCATGCTCAAGAAACTCCGCCCCGAAGGCCCATTCATGTCCGGTGAATATTGGGCCGGCTGGTTCAATCACTGGGGCGAGCATCACCACACCACCGACGTCGCCACCAACGCCGCAGAATACGAATGGATGCTCCGCCAGGGCTATTCCGTCAGCATGTACATGTTTCACGGCGGCACCAGCTTCGGATGGATGAACGGCGCCAACAGCAACGGCACTAACTACGAGCCCGATACCACCAGCTACGACTACGACGCCCCCCTGAATGAAAGCGGCCAGCCGACGCCCAAGTACATGGCATTTCGCGATGCCATTGCCCGCGTTACCGGCAAAACTCCGCCGCCCATCCCGCCCTCGATTCCGGCCGTCGCGTACCCGATCGATCCCCACCCCGAGTCGGCCTCGCTCTGGAGCAATCTGCCCAAGCCCGTCGAGTCCGACAGGCTGCTCACGATGGAAGATCTGGACCAGTCCTACGGCTACATCCTCTACCGCACACAAATCGCCGCGGGCCCGGGCGGGGAACTTGCCATCGATGGCCTTCACGACTATGCGCAAATCTTTATAGACCGCAAACTCATCGGCTCCCTCGATCGCCGCCTCGGTGAGTCGCGGCTGGCAATACCCGCCATCTCCGCCCCCGCAACGCTCGACATCCTCGTCGAGAACTCCGGCCGCGTGAACTTCACCAAAGTGATCCGCACCGAGCGAAAAGGCATCACCGGCTCAGTGACTGTTGCCGGCCGCCAGCCGCAGCACTGGCAGATCTATTCGCTCCCGCTGACCAATCTGAGCGATCTGCACTTCACATCAGATCCCTGCGAGGGTCCTTGTTTCTACCGCTTCACAATGAGAGTCCCATCAACGCCTGCAAACACTAGCTTTCCCGACACCTTCCTCAACACGCACAAGATAGCGAAAGGCATCGCATTCCTGAATGCGCAGCCGCTCGGGCGCTTCTGGTCCGTCGGTCCTGAATTCACTCTCTATACCCCCGGTCCGTGGCTCCATCCCGGCGACAACAGCATCATCCTCTTCGATCTCAACGGTACCGCCGCGGAATCCCTGACGACCACTGACCATGCGGACTACGGGCCGCCTCGTCTAGCCAGCGGCGAGCGCTAAGCCAGACTCACTTCACCTGGCACTGCGCAATCTTTGAGCTTGCTGGAGACGAAGCCGATCAGTGCAAGTGCGACGAGATCTTCGATCACTGCCGCCGGCAGATCCCGATCGAAGAGAGACGCCAGCCACCTGACCGGAATGCCGCGCCGCCCTCCGTGCCGACGATCGCACCAGCACATGCCAAGCAACGCACCCAGCGTCGGTCGACGTGCAACAACGCCCACCGCCGCCCCGGCGAGTGCGCCGCTGAGTACGCGTGCCGCGAAAGCTGCGGTCGCCTTCCGGCTTGGCGTCATCGGCAGCTTGTCGGCCACAATCTCCGCCAACGCCAGCCCAGCCAGAATCCGATTCAGATTTAGCCCTTCGGCGAACGCCAGCGGCGTACCCTTCACGCACAACGTTCCCCCTCGAACTGCCCGGCTCACCGTAGCCGCCGGAAGCATCGTTCGCGCACCGCCCGCCACACCCAACATGAATGCACAAGCCAAAGGCACTCGCATCGAATCCCTCCCATTCGTACGATGACGCCGATGCACTCTGCTGTTGCTGCGGAGATCGAGCTTTCAGTTGCTCTCGCCCGTTTTCTTCTCTGCACCTGTCTGGGCTGTCTGCGTCTCCTGCTTCAAGGGCAATCTCACTTCCAGCGCGCCCGTGCGATCGTTCTGAGGATTGCGCACGACTACGCGAATGTATGCAGCGCCGGGAGGCACTTCGAGTTGCTGAACCGCAAGGAAGCGTGTATCCACCTTGCCGTCGGGCCGCCGCTCGCTGGCAATCGCGCCCGTGTTGAGGATGCTGTTCAAGTAGGGTGCCATCGTTGTTGTATGCGGCCGCGGCGAACTCCAGGACCGGCGATTTCTGTTGTGCGGCCTCGGCCCTCAACTGCGGATCGATCACGTCGTAGTTGATCACATACTGCTGCAGATTTACGGGCGTCAGCGGCTTCGGATTCTGGTTCTTCTTGCGCGTGCGAAAGTAAGCTGGCGAATCTTCCAGCTGCTTCATCTCTTCTGCACTCGCCATGCGCGGCTCGCCGTTGGTGGACATGTGCGCGACAAACAGCAGATCGTGCATCAGCGGCGCGCCGTGCTCGACCGTGGCATACAACGTATCGGTCTTCTTCGCCGCGAGGAATCGCTGCTGCATTACCTGCTTGGCATGCGACTCCTGGACCTCATCGTCCGACACCCCGTAGTAGAGGGTCCGATAAGTCAGCACATAATTCTTGTTCTTGTCCGCTAATGTCACGCGGATGTGCCGTTCCGAGCCATCGTATTTCGTATTTGTGGGCGAATAGGTCAGCGAGTAATAGCTCTCGCCGTTATCGACGGCCTTGTCGAGCAGTTCGGCAACCCTGTTGTTGGCGTAGTACGCATGGCCACCGGTTGCCTCGGCAATGTCATCCTCATGCTGGTAGTTGGTAACTACGTCTCCACCACCTTGCACTCCGTTTAGATCCACGGGATAAAGAGCCACCTGGCTGCTCGCCAAGGCTGCGTACGTTTCCTTGATCCCCTGGCTTTGGAGATAGCCCAGGTCATTGATCTGCATGGTGGAACTGGAAAATCCCCCGCCCACACCTGTGTTCGAGTTGTGGCCCGTCATCGTCGCGCCGACCGGAATGGGGAACACGCTCGAGAGCCACAGCAGGTTCTTTTTGCCCGGATATCCCGTTCAGGTACTCCGCAAGAAACTTCAGGTTGGAAAGCACCGCGCCGGCATCTTCATATCCGTAGTTGTCCCCATAAAGGAAAACATTCGGCAGATGCGGGCCGGGCCCCTTCGAGAGAATCGCCGCGCGCAGCAGCGTATGGTCGCTCGTGAATCCCTGCACCAGGTGCATTCCAGCCATGTTCGCGAAAAGGGCAAACCGGGTTCCCGGCTGGGCATGGTCCACAAAATCCAGCAGCTGTTTCTGAGCTTCCATCTGCCTGGTGAGCGGGGTGTTCACCATGTCGTAGTAGAGGACGTAAAGCGGTCCTCGCTCTGGCGCTGGAGGCAGGTTGACATACGTGTTCGATGGCAGAGGTGGAATCCTTTGGAGGCACGAAAGTCGGAGCAGCTACCGTCGAAAAACTCAAACGAAAGCACATTTTGCGGCTTTCGATCTTCCTCGACCACGAAATCATTCCTGGTCAACCCGCGTACCGGGTTGCCGCTCTTGTCGAGCACCACCACGTCCAAAGGAACACGCCGAACACTCGTTCGAAACACATATTCGGCCTGTGCCTGCCCGCTCTTCTTGTCTGAAGGTGTTTGCGTCTGCGACAAGCCTCGCATCGGCGCAGAGATGGAAGCAATTACGCTCACTGCCGCTGCTACAACAACAATGGGAAACCGGCACATAACCTTATCTCCAGCAACCGTTTGTTGCATTGACACACGACAACCGTTGGATCAACTTTATTTAAGTCCAGGATTCAACACCGCATTCTACGCTGAATCCTCGCCGCGGATGCCAAATCAGAGGTGAACCTGCTCATCTGACGTAATCTCGAGCGGACAAGGCTGCATCAATTTTTCCTGAGAGCGTGACGCGGAGCCGTCGTCAAGCACAAGAAATCCTCATATTGAGGCGAACCCCATTTTTTTTGAAAGAGTCGCTGGGGGATTCTAGATTCAAATACTCCAATTGTGCGCCGTCTCTGATGAGACGTGCCGCGACTGCTCAGCGTGTATGAGACTGTAGCTCGGAGGTCTCTTCAATTCCCACCCTGCGCGACCACCGGTTTCACCGCAGCCAGAGGAATTTCCAGCGTTCCCACCTTTGTGCTGCCCTCGTCGTATACGCCCGTGCGTAGCCAGTACTGTCCTGCGGGCGCCTCGAACTTCGCTTTCATCTTCAGCCCCATCGTCTTCACTGCGGCGTAGACATCTGGCTTCAGCGTCAATGCTGCACGGCGCGCCTGCTGATTCACCACCTGTCCGTAGCGGTCGAACACCGTCAAGCCAACCACGAGTGTTCCGGTGCGCGTGCCGTCGGCGTCCACACTCAGCTTTAGATCGTCCACCGTCAACGTGAACTCCGCTTCGTAGCTGCTTGTCTTCGCGCCCGCTGCTGCCTCTCCCGCAGGCTTGATGGCCACGCGGTACCCGATCTGCTCGCTCTCCGGCATGCCCAAGGCCATAAACGGCGCCAGCGGATTTACCGGTTTTCCGCCCTCCGTCGCCCCTCCTGCGGATGCGGTCTCCGCAGCTCCCGGTCGATCCGTATCCGTAGCAAAGTAGCCACGTCGATAGCTGAGGTTGTACGACTGTCCCGCTATCCCGACCGAGATGTTCCGAAATCCGCCATCCATCTTCGCGTTGTCCGGAACATACGACAGCGTGTAGAAATCCGCGCCTGACTTCCCGATCTCCGCAATCACGTTCGACAGACTGTTCGTGTTATAGAATGCGCGACCTCCGGAGTCGTGCGCCAGTATATCCATCGTCGCGTGCTTGCTGTTCGTTTGCGAATCCTCCGTCGCCAGCGGATGCTCGCCATTCGAATTTCCCGTATCAGGCCCGCCAAGGGCGCTCGCCGTCATCGAATTGTTGCTGCCCCCCGGTCCCGGTGGCACGGCACTGGCGCCACTCATCTCCGTCGGCACATGCGCGTCATTCGTCTGCCCATTTCCGGCGGTAAAGAATTCGTGTTCGCTGACTCCGCGCGCATCCACGGGATATAACGCCACGCGCGCTGCTGTCAGCAGGTTCACGGTCTTCTTCACATCGCCTTCGAAGCGAGGATCCGTCATTCCGAACACTGACGCGGGAAACGAAGTAGAAAACCAGATCAGGTTCTTGCGTCCCGGAAAAGCCCCGAGAAATCTGGCGAGCTGTTGGAGGTTCGCGAGGGTCCGATACTCCCGATCACTCCACTCCGCATTTCCCATCTCGTGCAGAAAGCCTTCAAGCCCCGCAATCATCGAAGGCGACGCTGCTGACACGGTTGGCGAAGGCCCGTTCGGCGTTGCCTGTGTCGGAGCCGTCTCCGACATCATGTTTACCAGCCCCTGCCCTGCGTTCGCCTCCGCGGCCGTAGTCAGGTTCGACGACTGCTCCACGCCATTGCCCTTCTTCGAATTCAGCGCTGCAACCAGCACCGCCGGATCACCAGTGAATCCCTGCACAAAATGCAATCCCGAAGACATGGTGAAGATTGCTATCTGGGTGCCCGGTCGCGCTGTCCTCAGAAATTGCAACGCCTGCTGGTGCACAAACGCCTGGTCCCCTACCGGCGCATTCAATGCGTCGAGCAGCAAAACAATCACGGCCGCAGGCTGTTGTTCATCCGGGTGATTGCTGAATACGTTCGGCGGCAGCGCGATGGTCTCCTGTTCAACCGGCTCAATGCCCTGGTGCTCTTCAAAGAAAGTGATGGCCTGCGGCTTTCCCTGCTCCTTCACAGAGAACGCGCTCTGCGGCAAGCCCTTCACAGCCGCGCCCTTCTTGTCGGTCACCAGCACATCCACAAGGACTGCGCGGCTGTTCACACGTAGCGTCGATTCCGCTCCGTTATTGGCCGCAGACTTGTCCTGCCCAAAGGCGCATCCAGCCCAGACGGTCATGAGGAGCACCATCGCAACGCAGATAGCCCGCTTGATCACAACTCTTCCCCCGAAAGCGGCAAGGATATCACCAATTCAGCAGTCCCTGAATGGACGCGCGCGAACGATATTCAGTTTGGTTACTGAGCAGCTTAAATTTCGGATCTTCCGTGGCTAAACTATAGAAAAATAAATACTTGATGCTCTTAACGAAGCTTATATTACATAACATGTTTATAATCAGTAATATATACATATTAAGTCCTCGAAGACGCGATCTCGAATACACTTAAAAACGCATATGTCGACCCGCATTGCCATTCCTGAACCGACAACCAGTGACGCTGCTTACAACGCGCGTTCTCTTCCCCCCTACCTCGCTGCTCTCCAATCTGCCGGCATGACGCCGGTTGTTATCCCGCTCCATGAACGTCAGGACCGCGTTGCGCGGCTTCTCACGGGAGCCCAGGGCGTCCTTCTCCCGGGAAGCGGCTTTGACGTAGATCCGGAACGCTATGGCGAAGAGCGGATCCCAGCCTGCGGCCCGGCCGACCCCGGCCGCACTGCGGTCGACGAACTGTTGTTGCAGGACGCCTTCAATCTTCACAAGCCCATTCTGGCAATCTGCCACGGCGTTCAAACGCTGAACATCTGGCTGAACGGCACCCTTATACAGGATCTGAAAACCGTATTAAATACGCAGGTCGATCACGCACCCGGTCGCGGCGTCTTGAATGCCCACCCCCTTCATATCGTCGGCGGGTCGCGGCTGGCGTCAGCGTCAGGCGGCATTCTTGAGGCGGAATGCAATTCCAGCCATCACCAGGCGATTGGGCGCGTCGGCGACAATCTCCGCATGACCGCTGTTTGTCCGCTGGACGGTGTCATCGAAGCCGTCGAGCTCGATTCCGCCGAACACTTTGCAGTTGGTGTGCAGTGGCATCCCGAGCGCACCTATACGGCTAGCCCCCTCTCTCGTGCCCTCTTCGCAGCTTTCGCTCATGCCGCCGAGGCTTGGCGGCCTCGTCCCATTGAAACCTCTGTCGCATCGGCATGAATCGAGATCGAATCGGCGCGGAAACGGGCTCCAGCCTGAATTACCTGCTATCGGCAGTAGGATTGCAACCGCTCGACCCAGACACTGCGACGAAGTTTGATGAATATCTGGCCTTGATTCTTCGCTGGAATTCCCGCATGAACCTGACAGCGATTCGGGCCCCGAAGGAGATTCTGAGCCGCCACTTCGTTGAATCAGTCGCCTGCGCGCGTCGTTTGCCTGAAGGTATCGGTACTTTACTCGACTTCGGATCGGGCGCGGGCTTTCCCGGGATTCCCATTGCTCTTTGTCGGCCAGAGATCGCAGTCACCTTGGCGGAATCGCAAAGCAAGAAGGCGGCATTTCTGCAGGAAGCCGTTCGCGTCCTCGCGTTAAATGCAAGCGTCTTTGCCAAGCGCGCCGAGCAGCTGACTCAACAATTCGATTGCGTGACACTCCGTGCAGTGGATCGAATGGACCAGGCAATTGGCGCGGCCTCAGGCTTGGTCAAACCCGGAGGCTGGCTGGCAGTTCTGACGACCACGGTGCAGCTTCCTCTCGTCCAGAAATCGGCCGATCCCACATTAATCTGGGAGGAAGCATCACGGCTGCCAAGCTCAGAACGACGCGTCCTGGCTCTCGCGTCAAAGCAAACCTGAACGATTTGGGCGGCAGTTTGAGTCGGTGTTCCACGTGGAAAAAGCTGCCAAAGCCTTTTTCAGACCTCGGATGTTCCACGTGGAACGTTCTATCTTCGAGCATGAATTATCAAATGCTGGCAAGCAGACAGCCACAGTTTTCCACCGGGTTGCTTTGATGTGTATTGAAATTATTCCAAACTCCTTAAATCACGTAAATAAATGATTTATAAAACGTTGTGCGGACACTTCAGAGCTGCCATTTGGAACTTTCCACAGCCGGTACACGTTCTCCACAGAATCACTTACGCACGCCTCGGCTCCCTTCCTTTAACCTGAAACGCTATGGGAAAGATTCTCGGCGTCGTGAACCAAAAGGGTGGAGTGGGCAAAACGACTACCGCCATCAATCTTTCCGCATGCCTGGCGCTCGAAGGCCTGAAAATCCTCCTGGTCGACTGCGACCCCCAAGCCAATGCCTCTTCCGGCCTCGGCGTTGCCCGAGACGACAACCGGCATTCTATCTACGATGTGCTGGTTGGCGATTCCGAGGCCGAACAGGTCATCCTTCCCAGCGGAGTTGATAATCTCTGGATCTTGCCGGGGTCCAAAAACCTGACCGGCGCGAATATCGAACTCACCGGCGCCGAAGATCGTGCCGTGCGCCTCCGTCAAGCTCTCGCCCCGGTAAAAGATAAGTACGACATCGTCATTCTCGACTGCCCCCCGGCGCTCGATCTGCTGACTCTCAACGTTCTCGTCGCGTCCGACTCGCTCATTGTGCCCATGCAGGCCGAATACTTCGCCCTGGAAGGCATTACCGAGCTCATTTCCACCCTCGAAAGGGTCCGCGCTGCCTTCAATCACAACGTGGAGATCGAGGGCGTCCTGCTAACCATGTACGACGACCGCACGAACTTGGCGCAGCAAGTCCGCGACACGCTGCGCGAACACTTCCGCGATCGGCTCTTTATCACCGTCATCCCCCGGAATATCCGCCTTGCTGAGGCTCCCAGCCACGGCAAACCCGTAGCTGTCTACGATTCTCGGTCCCGCGGGACCGAGGCTTACTTTGAGCTCGCAGGAGAATACCTGGCTCGCAACCGCATCGAGAGCCCGAAGAGTATCGAGCGCAAAGTTGCCGCAAATTCAAAACCCAAGGCCGAGGTCCGTTTCTGGCCGTACTCCTGAGCGCAACTTCAACCCTGGATCCGACTAAAGATGCGGAAAATTATAGATCGTTGAAGAAATTCACCGGCAAATCGGCCCGGTTTGAGGACTTGAAGATGAGCATCGCCACCACCGATAACAAACGTCGCGCTCTGGGTAAAGGCCTCGACTCCTTGCTCCCTCGCGCAAACTCACAGCTTGCTCCCGCCCCGATCCATGTGCCACCGCCCGTCGAAACCGAAGGCGGCAAGCCTCGCGAAATATCAGTCGAAGAGATCGATCTCAATCCCTTCCAAACCCGCACTCATGTGGACGAAGGGGAACTTGCCGAACTCGCCGCGTCGATCACGGCTAATGGTGTCGTGCAGCCCATCCTCGTCCGGCCACTCGCCAGCGGGCGATTCCAGCTCATCGCCGGCGAACGGCGCTGGCGTGCGTCCCAGCTCGCGGGCAAGAAAACCATCCCAGCCATCCTGCGCCAGGTCTCCGACGAACAGGCACTCGAAATCACGATTGTCGAAAACCTGCAGCGAGCTGACCTGAACCCGATGGAGCAGGCGCGCGCCTTTGAGCGGCTCTCTCGCGAGTTCCACATGACTCAGGAGCAGATCGCCACACGCACCGGCAAAGACCGGGTTTCAGTCTCCAATTTCATGCGTTTGCTCAGCATGCCCGAAGGAGTCCAGAAGCTCGTGGAATCCAGCGCTTTAACTTTTGGTCACGCTAAAGTTTTGTTAGGATTGAAGTTACATCCAGACTTTGATAAGACAGCCCAACGGGTGGCCAATCTTTCGCTTTCTGTTCGCCAGACAGAGAGTCTCGTTCAGGGGATCCTATTCCCCGAAAAGAACAAAAAGGAACCCAAGCCCGAGACGCCCGTCGATCCGAACGTGAAGGAAGTAGAAGAGCAGCTGCAGCGTGCACTCGGTCTCAAAGTCCACATCGAGGATAAGAATGGCCGCGGCCGCGTCATCATCGAATATTCCGACCTGGCCGACTTCGACGGACTCCTGAAACAGTTAGCGAGTGACTAGATCATCGCGATCGCAACTTAAGCGGATTCAGTCTGCGCGGCGGCGTGCGGCTTGACTTGAAACGTGCAACCAATCGGTTGCGCATCAATCAAGCCCCCTCTTTTATGGACGCGTCTCCAACGGAGTGACATCCACGCCATCCCGCCTAAATTTGTAGTGCAGCAGCCATGCGCTGGCCACCGCTTGCCCGTTCTGCAAGGGCGCTTTGAACTTCCAGTTGCGCGCTGATTTCATCGCAATGCGTGCGAAGTAAGCGCTGGGCCCGTGCGACGCAAATTCAGCGTCTGTCACGGTGCCGGACGGATCCGCGGTGACGCGAACGGCAACGGTGACTGTACCGTGGATCGTGCCGCTCGCCTGACGTGAGACATCCGGCACTACGCGATCGAGCACTTCGCCCTTGGCGGTCCTCGTCGTCGCAGGCGACGGTTGTGCTGGCGCCTGTGCTTCCGGCTCTGCGGGCGGCGCCTGTTTGATCGTCTCGCTCTGCAACGGCATTGTTTCTGTTTTGTGGTTGCGCATGGCGAGCCCGATCATGATGGCCACCAGCAGAACAATTCCAACAATCAGCGGCACCAGCGGCATCCGTGTCCGCGGAGATTTCTCGGCGATCCTGAGTGCAGTCCGGGCCTCCGGCAGCACCTGCTGCGGAGCCTGTGGAGCCTGCTTGGACTTGCCCTCGAGCAGCGCTCGGACATCGCTCAGTGTGCATCGGCGCTCAGGATCGATGCGCAGACATTCCCACGCGATCTCGTCAAATGGCTCTGGCAGTGAATCCGGCACTACCGGCGCGGTTTTGCTTTCCGAATCCCACAGAGGCAGCTGCTGGGTCAGAGCTTCCACTACGGTCACGCCCAGCGACCACATGTCTACCGCCGGCGCCATTGGGTCCGTTGCCGCCTCGGGCGCGTTGTGAACATTGCTGTTCTTCAGTTCGAAGGCCGGCTTGCCTTCGGCCACGATTCCATCTGCCGACAACTTCACCTCGTTTTCAACCACCAGGATGTTAGATGGCTTGAGGTGTGCGTGCACGCACCCATTCGCATGGAGGTACGAAAGCGCATCGAGAATCGGCGCAAGCATCTCTCGAGCTTCATCCGCAGTCAGCGGCCGCTCGGGGATGATCTGCGACAACACCTCCTCGGCCAGCTCGGTAACCACGTAGACCAGGGGAACGCCATCGACCTCAGCGCGGCCGAAGTGCAGGACCCGCACGAGGTGCACGTGCGACAGGGTTGTTGTGGTTGTCCAGGTGGAGAGTCGGTCCTCAGCCTGGGCCGGGGCGGAGAACAGCTTAATGGCAGCTCGCCGGGATCGGGGGCCGTCAAGCTCAGTGACGAAAGTGCTGCTGGTGCCGGATCCACCCAGCCACTCGAGGAGCGAAAACCTCCTGTCGATGACCCGGCCAACCCAGTCGCCGCGAATCGAAACAGCATTCATGGCCTAACCAGTGTAGACGAGTAACGGTCCGGAAAACTCGAACAAGAACGGAAGAGGTCTCAAGATAGAGAATACGGTGGAACCACGAAGTCTTTCCGCGCGGGAGCGGCGCGATCAAGTGAAGATCGCGCCGCCTTCGAGAGGCGCTAGCCGCGAGGGTTGTAGCCCATGCCCGCGAGAACGCCACGCATGTATCCGAAGCTCTCCGTTACGCCGGGCATGGGGTCGTCGGCGTGCACCTCGTATTCGAGATCGACCCAGCCGGGGTACTTGATCTTGATCAGCGCTTCGAAGATCTGGCGGATCGGCATGATGCCCTCGCCAACAGCGACCTGGCTTTCCTTCGAAGTGAAGTTGGTCAGGTCCTTCATGTGCATGTTGAAAAGGCGCGGCCCAGCGGCCTTGATCGCCTCGATCACATCGGTGCCCGCCCGTACGCAGTGACCCACATCGATGCAGCACCCCATGCGCGGGTCCATGTTCTTCACAAACTTAAGCACGTCGAGCGGTGACGGAAAGATCTTGTCCTCCGGCCCGTGATTGTGAATCGCGATCTTGATGTCGTATTCCTTCACGAACTTTTCCACGCGCGGCAGCGTTGCCGGTGCTGGATCGCCCGCGACGATCACCTTGACGCCGGCGCGCTTGCAGTACTCGAACTTGGCGCGGATATCGTCGTCATCGTCCTTCTGGAAGTAAATGGCGCCGACGGCGTGCAGATGAATGCCGTTCGCCTCATAGTCCGAGACCGCCTGCGCCTCTGCCGTCGGATCCATCGGCAGATGGTCCTTCGTGTCCTTGGCATTCAGGCCTGTGATGTTCAATTGCTTCATCCACGTGATCATCTGCGCACGCGGGAAATTGCGGAAGGTATAGCTGGCGAGGCCCAGCCTGATTGGCGAAGGCGCGCCGCCAGCCTCGGTGAGTTCGGCGAGTGCTGCGCGTGCGACGGGCAACGTGGAAGCGGCAGCCAGCAAGGCTGAAGAGCGAACAAACGTGCGGCGGGAGATATTCTTCATATCTGTGATTTCCTCATATGCGGTATGCCGTGCAGGATTCCCGAAGAGCTCGATCGCCCGAGCACGCGCGGGCCATCATATGCGCGGCTCCCATCCTTTCTCGTATTCGCGGTTCCAGTACGTCATGGCTTCGGAGTCGTTTTTGATTTTGCCGTTAGCAGGGTCCAGACTCCAGATTGCGGTGCACAAACCATGCAATATTCGAAAGCTGCAGCATGGTCACGGCCACGTTGCCGACTGATACCGGCGCGTTGAGCTTCTCGCCCTTGCGGATGCCGGCGATAAAGTTGGCGAAATGCGCATCGGTCATGGAGTCCGCGCCGATCAGGTCCGCGGTCGAGGTCTGCTTGCCGACCTTGAATTCGCCGGTCTTCTTGCCTTTCAGGTCGTAGACCTCGTAGCCATCCCGATCGACGAGCACGCTGCCTTCTGTCCCTTCGATTACCGACCCGCGGCCGCGATTATAGGTGTGCATTCCGTTGGAACTGGCACTCGTCCACGAAATCATCTTGTCGTCATACTCGAAGCTGGTCACAAGTGTGTCGTAGAACTGCCAGTCGTCTTTGAAGGCGTAGCGTCCGCCCGAGGCAGTCACGCGATTGGGATAGTCGACGCCGAGCGCCCAGCGGCAGACATCCACTTCATGGGTCCCGTTATTGAGGGTCTCGCCGGTTCCCCAGATTCGGAACCAGTGCCAGTTATAAGGCTGCACGTTGTCCTTGTAGGGCTGGCGCGGCGCCGGGCCCTGCCAGAGATCCCAGTCGAGTGTGGCGGGAACCGGAACAGGCTTTCCCACGCCGATGGATTTGCGGGTGTTGTCATACCAGCATTTCGCAAAATACGGACGGCCAATGAGCCCGCCACGGATCTTGTTGACCATCTCAATTGTGTGCGGCGACGAACGCTGCTGCGTTCCCATCTGCACCAGCTTGCCGTATTTCTTTTGCGCCTCAACCAGCAGCGCACCCTCGCCGGGGTTGTGGCTGCAGGGCTTCTCGACATACACATTCTTTCCCGCCTGCAGAGCGAGGATCGCCATCGGCGTGTGCCAGTGATCCGGCGTGGCAATGGTGATGGCATCGATATCCTTGCGCTCGAGAATTTTGCGAAAATCCTTCTCCGTCGCCGGGTCATAGCCCATCATTTGCCGGGTAGCTGCGGCGAATTTGGCCAGAATGGTGCTTTCCACGTCGCAGACATACGCGATACGCGCCGCATCCTGGTTGGCCTTGAGTGAGGAAAGATGCGCATACGCGCGGCTGTTCAGTCCGATTACCGCGAAGTTGAGCCGTTCGTTGGAGCCCATGATCTGGCTGTAGCTCCTGGCTGTCGAGCTAAGGGCAAGCCCGGCCGCCCCCACGGCAAGCGTGTCAAGGAATTCACGTCTGGTGACCATTCTGTCTCCTTTGAGGCGGAACCCCATTGTCTTCGCCCGCGTTCAATGTCCCGCCGGGCGGTGTCGGTCGCGCATTGAACATGCTAAACCGTGCTCTTCGGGCGGCCCGTTGTCGTGTCCCGCCTGCAGGCACAGACGGTTTGGAACCTCCAGAGGATCTGCGCATTTAGCTTCCTCAGTAAAATCATGGGATGCCATCGCCGCTGCACATCGGGATTGTGGGTTGCTCCGCCGAAGGTGCGGCGCTCTGTTATCGCACCATCTGCGCCAAAGGCGCGCAATTGCTTGGCCCGCACGCGCATCCTCAAATCACGATGCACACCCATTCGCTGGCGGCTTATGTCGAATGCATCAATCGCAACGATTGGGAAGGCGTGGCCGACCTGATGCTTGACTCTGCCAGCAAGCTCAAGAGCGCCGGCGCGAATTTCCTTATCTGCCCAGACAATACGATTCACCGGGCAATGAATATGGTTGAGCCGCGATTGCCGCTGCCCTGGCTGCACATTGCCGAAGTGGTTGCCGATGAAGCCGTTGAGCACGGCTACAAGCGTCTGGGACTTCTCGGCACGCGCTGGCTCGTCGAGAGCGAAGTCTATCCGCAGAAACTGGCGGCGCGCGGCATCGCCTGGCTGCGCCCAACCGACGACGAGCGCAATGAGATCAATCGCATCATCATGGATGAGCTGGTATACGGTGTCTTCCGGCCGGAATCCGTGACCTGTTACCAACTCGCAATCCGCCGCATGAAAGACGAGGGCTGCGATGCAGTGGTACTTGGCTGCACCGAGATCCCTCTCATCATCAGCAACAAGAACTCGCCGCTGCCAACGCTGGACTCGACCCGGTTGCTCGCGTGGGCCGCATTGAAGCGGGCAGTGGCTGAGGATCTCAAAGCTGTCTGATTTGATTCGCCTCGTTCGCTAAGTCAAAGCCCACTCAAATCAAAAAGGGACGGGAATGCGCCCCTTCTTGATTTGCGAGACCTCGTGTGGAAGAGTCTTACTTCTTCTTCGCCGGCTGCGTGGCAACGATCAGGCTGGAAATCTTGTCGTACGTCGCCCCCGGGACGATTCCCTTGCTCTTAAGTTGGGACTTGTTGGCGTAAGGACGGCCGGCGATGATCTTCTGCGAATAGGCGTCGCCGACGCCCGGAAGCGCCTTAAGCTGATCGGCCGTGGCCGAGTTGATGTCTACAAGACCACCGGCTGGGTTTGCCGGGACCGACGCTGCGGTCGGCGGCTTTTTTGCGGTGGATTGCGCAAAGGTTGTGGGGAGGATACTAAGCAAAGAGCAGGCGGCCAACCCCAGAATTGCTGAAGTGAAACGACCAAATCGCATGGGTCTCTCCTAATTTCCCTTTATCTTCAGATGCGGAAAGATCGGGAGTCATTCCGGCGCCGACTTTTGCCGCGCAGCCATGCTACCCGGTTGAGCTGGGGGCAAGGAAGAAAAAGTATGCGGCGGATGTCTGACTGGCAGCCGAGGAAGAAAAAAGACCGGCAGAAGCTTCTGCCTGAAAGGTAGAGAGCGAGCGAACCGAAACTCGCTCTCTATCATTGACGCCGCAAGTCACCAGCGGGACTATTCGGTGGTACGGCGGGGAGCCTTGCGGCGCTCCACCTTGTCAGCGCGTAAGTCAGGGGCGCCTGTGCGGCGTTCGCGCGCGTTCGCGCGACGTTCCGGAATGCGCGTCATATCAGGCAACACAACCATCGGTGGGGTGTTCGACTCCAGGCGCATGGTGTCTTCATCCATCTCGACATTGCAGGCTACGTTGCCGTTGGTCAGCAACCGGTTCAGGACCGGAATATTCACCCTTTGGGTCTCAATGAAGTCCACACCTTCGGCCGTCAGCGAAAAGTCGGAGTTGTCGGCCCTTGTGATGTACCCCTTCTTCCCGAGATACCACGTGGTGAAGTCCAGGTAGTCCCGCGGAAAGCCCATACGCTTTTCGATCTCGGCCAGGCTCACTCTGGGATCGAACGGATTCGCACGACGGCGATAGTAAAGAACTGCCAGAACCGCCAGGCGGCGGTTCAGCTCGCCTTGCACCTGGTCCATGAAGTCCACGGAATCAGAAAGCGGGTTGTGCACGGGTCCGCTCTCGGTTTCATAGTCGCGGTCGTATTCTGACCGGCGTTCGGGGCTCGAGAGAACGTCGTAAGCCGATTTCAGAAGGAAGAATTTTTCCGGGTCTCCCGTCTCCGGATTATCCGGATGGAAGCGGGCAGCCAGGTACCGGTAAACGCGGTGGATCGTCTCGTTGTCCGCGTGGGGACTGATTTGGAGAAACTCGTAGTAGTCCAGTGTCTTCGTCGCTTCAAGCATGTGGGAGAACCTCTTCTGTCGTTATGCGGAGGCCTGCGATGTGATGGACGAAGCGTAGCACTGGTCGTCGGGGGTGGGGCAATCACCCGATGTGGTCAACCCCGGACGAATGTAACTTTTGATGCGGTGACCAAAGGGGTACAAGGGCAACAACTTATCCGCTCTTCGTATCGGATGGTCGTGCAGTTCTCGTCTGCGGTCTTTGCCTTACAAGTGGCTGTGCCAGCCTTGCAACTTCCGCTCCCCTCATGCCACTTAGGTGGCGTTCAATTCCACTGCGTAGTGAACTCTAATGGAGCTTCACGCTTAGTCACAGACCATCAGGGGTCATCGAATGAGATGAACCCTCCCGCCGATGTTTTTGTTCAGGCAGGCGGCTCTGGACCAGGTGTCGACTGGATGCTCGACAAAATCCCCTATGCCCTCCGTGGAGCATTTCTCCATGTGAGCATTTGAATGTTGCATTTCGGCTTGAGTTGGTTGGTTGAATTTCTATAAAGACAGGCGCTTCGAATCAACGTCTCGGTCGCCGGTATTGGAAATATCCGGGTGCAACATGGAAAACAGTCTGAGTTCTGAATTGCGCGATACATCCTATCTGGTCGGAGTCGACCAGTGGCCCGCGCAGGATTCAGGAATCGATCAATCCAAACTCCCCATTTTCAGCCAGGATTGGTGGATTGATGCTGCGCGCGGATCTTCGGAGTATCGTGAACTGAAAGTCCTCCAGGGAGACGTCGTCATTGGTCGACTTCCCTTTGTCTTGTCGAAAAATCGGATAGGCCTTGTTCAGGGCCACGATCCTCACTGGTCGCACCTTGGTGGCCCGATTGTCGACGAGAAGTTGAGCCGCACGGAACAGGCCAGGGTGATCCACTCACTGCTCAAGCAACTGCCGCGATCGGTCTCTTATCATTTCGTCTGCAATCCTGATTTGAGTTATGCCGACCTGGTGAGGAGCGCCTTTTGGGAATCAGGCTTTCACCGCACGACCCAAGTGACCTATCTGCGTCCTCCCTCCGAGGGAGATGTGTTGAATACTCGTAAGAGTAAACACCGAGGACACTTCAGAAGAGCTGCGAAAGAGCTGGATTGCGTGGACATCACCGCAAAGGAACTCGTCCGGTTCTTCGAAACAAATCTGAAAGCCAGGGGAAAAACGAGCTACTCACCATTGGGCACGCTATCCTGCCTGATTGAAGAGGCGATATCCCGAGGACAGGCGCGCGCCATTGCCGCGATTCCGAGTTCTCGAATTCCGCACGGGCATGCCGACGGAACAACCGCTTACGATGCGGCTATCGTCTATGTCTGGGACACCAATCGTTGCTATTACTGGCTGTCAACATCCCGCATGCCTTTCGCAGACAATTCGTATACAAAGCCCCATCCGGACGCGACCAAGCTCCTGGCCCTCAGGGCGATGGAAGATGCCCAGGCCATGAACCTCATCTTTGACACCGATGGAGTCACAACCCGCGGTTCCGAAAATCTCTACCGCAATATGTTTGGGCTCAGAGACGAAGAGTATCGCGACGTTTTCCAGCGCGCCACAATATTGGAGAAGCTTCACCAGAAATGCCGGCGGCATTTCAAATCAATGTTTGCAAAACCGAACGGTTCCGCGGCTTCCTAGGGGAAGACGGCTCAGCCGGTTGCCCGCAATCGCATAAGGGTTTTCCCGCTGATCGCGATGCGTCGATCGGGCGACTCCGGGATCCTGCCGATATACTCACCTTTTAGAGTGCAAGCGCCTACTGAGGCCGGCTGCGCTCGACGGAGAACGCTGTTTTGTCCTTTACCCGCCGCGGATTTTTGAAGTCTCTGTCGAGGACCGCACTGGTTTTATCGCTCGAAGACGTCCTGACGTTGGCGCGACCTGCTTTCGGCGGGCAATCCCCACAGGCGCCCAAAGGCAGTTCCCGTCAATCGTATGAAGCCCCCGCAAGACCCGCGCCTAAAGGCACGCCATCGCCGGTCGCAGGCACGCCGCTTGGCGTCCAGTTCGTCGACGTCGCCAAAGAGGCCGGCCTGAACGTTGAGATGATTTTCGGCGGCGAACACCGCAACAAGTATCTTCTCGAAACCACCGGCTGCGGCGCCGCCTTCTTTGACTACGACCAGGACGACTGGCTCGACATTTTCCTTGTGAACGGCTGGCGGCTCGAAGGGTTCCCGAAAGGCCACGAGCCAGTCAACCGTCTCTTCAAAAACAATCGCGACGGCACATTCACCGACGTCACCATCAAGTCCGGTCTCGCGCGCTCCGGCTGGGGTCAGGCCTGCTGCGTGGGCGACTACAACAACGATGGCTGGAACGATCTCTTTGTCAGCTACTACGGCCAGAACGCGCTGTTCCGCAATAACGGCAACGGCACGTTTACTGATGTCACAAAAGAAGCCGGCCTCCTGCAGGATCGTCTGCGCTGGAACTCAGGCTGCTCCTTCCTCGACTACGACAAGGACGGCCATCTCGATCTCTTCGTCGGCAACTACATCGACCTCGATCTTAAGACGACTCCGCTGCCGGAAGATGCGAACTGCACCTACAAGGGAATCGTGGTCGCATGCGGCCCGCCGGGACTCGAGGGCGGCAAGAACCTGCTCTATCACAACAAGGGCGACGGCACATTTGAAGACGTAAGCGAGAAAGCCGGCATGTGGGGAACGCTAGGCACCTATGCGCTCAGTTGCGGCGTCGCCGATCTCGACAATACGGGCTGGCCCAATATCTACGTCGCCAACGATTCGACGTCCGCAACGTACTACGTGAATCAGAAAGATGGAACGTTCAAGGACCAGGCAATCGAAGCAGGTGTTGCCTACTCGCCCGACGGCAAGCCGCAGGCTGGCATGGGCGTTTCCATTGGCGACTACAACCGCGACGGGCATGCTCGATATCGTCAAGACCAATTTCGCCGGCGACACCGATTCGCTCTACATGAATCTCGGCGAAGGCTCCTTCGACGATCGCACCTACCAGGCCGGCCTCGGCATCAATACGCGCCTGCTTGGCTGGGGCGTCAGCTTCATCGACATCGACAACGACGGCTGGCTCGACATCCTCGTCGCCAACGGCCACGTGTATCCCGAAGTCGACGGCACACAAGTAGACGCGGCATACGCAGAACGGAAATACCTCTACCGCAATCTGCGCAACGGCCAGTTCGAAGACATAAGCCTGACCGGCGGATCGGGAATCACAGCGAACGCAAAGGCGCGCGGCTTTGCCGTGGGCGACTACGACAACGACGGCGATCTCGATGCAGTTGTGAACTGCGTCAATGCGGTTCCGCAACTGTTGCGTTGCGACTCCACGCTCAACCGAAGCTGGATAAAGATTCGCCTCGTCGGAACGAAGTCAAACAAGACCGGCATCGGCGCGCGCATCAAGGTTGTAGCCCAAACAGGCTCGCCTGTGCTCGCGGTCAAACCCGGCGCCAATCTCACGCAAATTGAAGATGTGAAGTCCTGCAACGGCTACTACTCAGCCAGCGATCTGCGCATTCACTTCGGCCTGAATGATGCAAAGAAGGTGGACCTGGTTGAGATTCGCTGGCCCTCTGGCCAGGTAGACACGCTCAAAGACCTCGATGTGAATCGCCTCTACGTCGTGGAGGAAGGCGGAAAGGTCCTCAAGAACGAAGCGCTGGTCCCCGCGAAGAAGAAGTAGTCAATGGCGGCCTCTTTGACCGCATTGGAATGATCGATTTTAGTGTGGATGCCAGATTCGCCAGCCCAAGGCCAGTCCAATTGCAAGATCAAAAAGGCAAACCAGAACATAACTGAGGAATAGCCCCTCGGGAAAGTAGCTAGTCTGCGCTGCTGTGGTGATCGTGAAACCGCTTTGCCGTGGATACCACCGAATCAGGGCGGCGCAGACCAACAGCACGGTCAAGTTGAGTATCAGACACCGGATAAGGAATCGTTCCAATCGGGCAGGCTCCTTAGCTACAGTAACGATAACTAAAAACCGAGTGCCACAGAGCCGGGGTACATGCCAACGGACTTTCGGGAACCCGGGGATCGCGCTTCGCAGGAAGATCCTTGTTGGTTGCTTGGCCTAGCCGAAGAGTTCCCGTTCCTTGAAGTGCAAATCACCAGCATTCCAGTAGGCGTTTGACCAGGAATCGTCGGTTTTCAGAAACACGCCGGCATCCTGCGCGGCCACCTGGTTCGATTGTGGCTGTACGTCAACCAGCGGCTCGGCGGGCTTCTTTGTTGTTGTTGCTTTTTTGTTTGCCATCGCAATTTCTCCATTGAGCAAATCGGTGAATGCCTGCAGCGAGGACTCATCGCCGCGCTGACATCAGCGTGAAGCCCGGCCCGCAGCGACCGTCCGCGTGCGAGAACCGGCCTTCGCTGCAGACTTCTTCGCCGTTTTCCTGGCGGCGGGCGGATTCTTCACAGCCTTCTTGGCCGGCGCTGTTTTCGCAACCGCTTTCGTCTTTGTCACGCTGGTTTTAGCGACAGCCGGTTTTGGTGCCTTGCCTGTCGCTGCACTTTGTTTGGCGGTCTTGGCTGCTTTCGCCTTTGCATAACGGTCGAGGAAGTTGTAGTGGTCGATTAGGCCCAGCGCCTCGATCGCAAATGCAGTCGCCACATCCTCGTCGTGAATTTCGAGCAGATTGTCGCCGTTGCTCTTCTCGCCGCCAAGAGCAAGATTGGAAGAGCCGCAGTAGACCACCGGGTCTTTTCCATTCAGGCCACACACCACAAACTTGTCGTGAATTTCGTGCCCTGGAAGACTCGGTACCTGGTCGAAAGGCGGCGGGAGCGTGACCTGGCTGGGTTTGCCAGTCACCAGAACACCCTGAGGACTCGAAGGTTGATACAGGAAAGTTCCCGCAGGCGCGTCCGAGATGCCATAGCTGTAGACAGACGCACTCTCATGAATCGCGTTGAGCGCATCGTACACAGGGTTGTTGTTGCCGCCCGTCAGTTGCATCACCGCGAACATCACGTTGCCGTTTACAACGCCGGCTCCGGTCTCCTGGCTTACGCGCGTCACGAGCCCATTCAGGATCTTCGAAGCATCGGCCGCGGTGTGTGGAGAGAAATTGATCACCGTTTTGGAGATCCCGGCCACCGGCGGACTAAACGGCGTTGTGGCCAAAGCAGACGCACCGAATGCCGCCGCAGAGTTTGTCTTGGACAGGTCTTTCCAGCTCTCCTCAAAAACATCCGAGTACTTGCCGGCCACCGTAGCATCGTCAAAAACCAGAACGTGATTCGCATTCACGTACAGGCCGGTGATCGAGAAATTTGTCGATCCCGTCAGGACTTGAATCGGCGAACCGTTCTTGCTGACGATGAAAATCTTGTCGTGCGAGAAGCGCGCGAAGTGACCGCGCAAAATATCGGCTTTGCCTTTCTTCTGCTTGTTGAACAGCACCGTGAACTGATCTTCGGGTTTTGTGCCGGCCTTGTTCGTATGGAGCGAAGCGTTGTCCAGGATGACACGGATGCGGCCCGCGGCGGCGAGCTTCAGAAAGATGCCGATCCCATCCGGCTCATTCAGGTCGTATGCGAACACCTTCAACGATAGCGTCGAATCATTCAGCACCTGGTTGAGGATGTCGAAGACCAGCACGCGCGCAGTCTCGCCCATCCATTCATATTCGTCGATAAAGGTGTATGACTTGCCGGTTGAGTCGGTACCGGCCGCGGCCGAGGTGTCGAACTGTAGCGCCTTGTTGGAAGGCAGCATCTGCGCATGTATACCGAAGTGGTGCGCAAACGCCTGCGACTGCATGTAGCCACGCGTGAATCCGAGGCCGATCGGGCCTTTCTTGAACGGACCAACCGCGATCGTTAGCGATGCGCTGAGCGATCCATCGAGTGCCAGCATGTCACCGTTGTTGTCGAAGTAGCGTGGCGTGATGGTGTATTTGTAGGGTCCAACCGCCGGGTTGAGACCCTGGTGGTACTGCCCCGTGAAATGCGTCCAGCGGTACTTCTGGAACGGCGTGTTGGCGCTTGAGGCCGGCGGCTCGCTCTTGTTCACAGCATGCTGATTGGGCGTGGGGAAATGCAGATCGTTGAACAGAAAATACGCTGCTTTGCCGGGCGGCTGCGCCTGGATCGAAAAGCCCGCCAGGTTGACGGCGCGTTGTTTGTTATCGAAGTTAAAGGCCAGAAGAGTCTTGTTGTCGCCTGCGTAGGCCTTCACCGTAAATCCGTTTTTGGGATTCGTAGCAGTCACGCTAGCCATGGGATCCCTCCGTGCTTTTCTTCAATAGTGCAATTCAATGGCGGAGCGTATCAGCTGATTCGCAGGAACCCAAAATCAAATTTCGGTTACTTCCGTTGGTGCGCGAGTCACACGCCAGAGATCAGAACAGCCCAGGGTTCTTCTCGTGATCCAGTAGCCAGCGCTTGCGTTCGATGCCGCCGCCGTATCCCGTCAGTGAGCCGTTAGCCCCAATTACGCGGTGGCATGGAACCACAACGGCCACCGGGTTCGCTCCATTTGCCAGCCCCACCGCCCGCACCGCGGCGGGTCGGCCGATGACTTCAGCCAGTCTTCCGTACGTCGTTGTCGACCCGCAGGGGATCTCGCGCAGAGCACGCCAGACCTCCTGCTGAAAGGGCGTCCCGCCGGCCACGACCGGCAGCGCATCGATTGCCCCCAGGTCTCCCGCAAAGTAGTCTGAGATCGCTTTCGTCAGGACATGCGGCTTCCCGGCCGGTTCGAGAGCGAATTTCTTCGAGCCAACTTGAAGGCGCAGATATCGATGTATTGCTTCCACATCTTCGGTGAACAAAGCCACGCGCAGTTTGCCGTCTGCATCAGCGGCAATCATCAAACTGCCGATCGGTGTAGCCACGCGATCCATCCAACATCGAAGAACTTGATCCATATCAATTTCCCAACAATCTTTTCCGATTAGGTCGAGATCTGCTTTCCGGAGAGGAAACTTCTCTCCGGTGTTCAACCGCGCAATATCAACGCCAAAAAGATCAGTCATGTTAGCGCGGTCAAGACAATCGGTTCAAATCCGCAATGTTCCACAATACTCAACAGTTTTGTTACAAAGAGGCGCGCGCGCGATGTCAACCGGACAGCTGATTTCCCGTCAACAGGATAGGTAAGACCGAGAACGGCAGCGAGAGCTGTTGGAGCGCCGAGCCTGTCCCGCCTACATTCGGTTTGTTTGGCAGGAATCTATTCTCTCACTGTGTTGGGGTTGTGCTGGTCTCCCCGGAGAGTGCAAGCTCACCCGGATAGTGACGCGCGCGACCCGAATGCTGCTTGTGCGCCCTGTCATCGCGACATCTACCGACGCTACCGCACCACCCCAATGGCAAATGCAAGCGGGCCCGCGACAGACGGCTTTCTTGCTGGCGACTTTGTTCACGCCGCGTCGGGCGTACGCTACAGCGTATCCGACGACTCCGGCCGCATCTGGCTGAGCTACGAACGCGATAGCCCATCGCCCGGCAAGGCATTCAAGGGGCGGCAGGAGTTGCGCTATTTCATCGGGTCGGGCAAGCGTGGCCGCACCTACCTCTTTGAGCAGTCAGGATACTGGTTCGAGTCCCCGATCAACTGGTACGCCAAAAAACAGATGTGGGACATGGCGCCGAATTACCTGGGAGCGCAAGAGATGCCGTTGACCCTTCAGGTAGATCCGGGATGCCTGCACTGCCACGCGTCCAACGTGGCGCACTCGTTGCCTGAGGCGCGAAATTTGTACGCCGGCGAGCCGTTTGCGCATGGAGGCATTACATGTACAGAATGCCATGGCGACGGCGATGCGCATATTGCCACGAAGGGTAAAGCGCATATGTTCGACATCGACGCGCTGCAACCCGTGCGGCGCGATTCGGTTTGCCTTGACTGTCACCTCGAAGGCCAGGCCGCCGTCGTTCGCAATGGCAGGGAGATGGAAAATTTCTTTCCCGGCGACGACCTGTTCGACTTTGCGCTGTACTTCGTGTACAGCGGCGAAAACGGGTCGGGCGGCCGCGCGACCAGCCAGTGGGAAGCGCTCCTGCACAGCGAATGCAAGAAGAAGTCTGGCGATCGCCTCACATGCACCACGTGTCACGATCCGCACGGCTCCCCGGCGCCTGACGAGAAGATCGCCTTCTATCGGCAAAAGTGCCTGCAGTGTCACAATGCAACCGGATTTGCAGAGAACCATCATCCCGAAAATCAGGATTGCACCGCTTGTCACATGGCGCGGCCGCCTTCCAACGACATTGCGCACGAACAGGTGACCGACCACTGGATCAAGAAACGCGTCAACAATGCACGATTGCCCCTGGCCGTCAGCGGAGAATTGCAGACGGTTGGCGGTATCGTTGCCGATGATCGCGACCTTGGATTGGCTTATGCCCAAATGGCGGCTCGTGGAAACCAGGCTGCGGCCGAACGGGCGATGACGCTCCTCGCTCGGGCCGAACACACTGAGAGCGGAGCCAAACGCGATCATGAATTGCATGCACAACTCGGGTTTCTTTACCAGATGAGCGGAAAGCCGGACACGGCCATCGAGGAATATCAAATGGCGCTCGAGAGCGATCCAAACAGTTCTCTCGCTGCCGGGGACCTGGCTTTGATCAGGGCCGGTCAGCATCAGTATGCCGACGCCGCCAGGTTATGGAGGGTGGTCTTTGATCACGATCCGGCGCAATTAGGTGCAGGGATGAACCTAGCCGTGATCGAGTGCGGGCTGGGACAGCGCGCCGCCGCGATGGCGACCCTGGCTCGCCTGCTGGAATTTGCTCCCGATAATCAGAAAGCGAAAGCCTTGGCTCGGGAAATTAGCTCGGGTGCCCATAAATGCGCGGCTCAGTGAACCGAGTGCTTCCGGGAGGCATCCAGTCAGTCAACAGATACGTGGCGCAGATAACCTCGGCAGAGCAGGGAATGTTATGCCTAAATTAATTTCGCCTGGCTAAACTTCTTTAGAAGCAGCGGATAAAGAAAAGCTGGAACGAACATTATGCAGAGCTTTTCGAATCCCCGTGTGAACGGGGTTTCGGCCCTGCCGGTGGCAACTCGAATGAAAAACGGCCTTCAGAATCAACCATTTGGTGGAGATAAAAGACATCCTCAAAGCGGAGGGGGTGAGCGGTTTACTCGATCAATCTGACCGCGGGACCGAATCCCCGTGCGCTTGGATAATTGCCATATCAAACGACAAACAGTTTCAATTATTTGTCTACCTGTGAAGATATAAATACAACGACGCGACCAGTATTGAACTGTGCGAAGCCGAACAGTGACATTTCTGGCACTATCTCAGTAAATCGCTTTATATGCTCGCTTTAGTGGAATGAATGAGAAGCACCATCTTGGCGCACTTTTATGCGCTCCGCCCGGGTAAAGCTTTTCTGCCAATGACATGTCCATTTCGCATCAAACTGTCTTCGGTTTTGGCTTTTCACGTTGACAGAGGGGTCTCAATTTCAGTAAGGTTTCCATTTGCTCCGGAGTCTCTAAATTTATCGCTCTCTATTTGTGTTCGGGAGTAGTGGCACCGGGAAATGAGCGATCCTGCCATCGCGGCAGGTGAGCCCTGTAAGCCGACCGGTCGAAGTCGAAGAACCTGCCGGCAGAATTATTACAAGTTAAGAGATCAGAACAACGGCATTCTTTTCAGGAGACCGCATGAACAAATTTCTACGTACAGCACTTGTGCTGGCGATTTTTGCCTGCGCGAGTTCGCTCTTCGTTATGACGGCCAGTGCACAGTCGGTTTACGGATCGATTTTTGGCACTGTGTCTGACGCGAGTGGCGCTGTCATTCCGAACGCTCTGGTTACCGTGACCGACGTGTCAAAAGGCACCGTGGTTACGGTTTCATCGAACGCCTCCGGCGACTACAGCGTACCGCACCTTATCCCAGACGTTTACAACCTGAAGGTTGTTGCCAAGGGCTTCAAACCTTTCGAGACCCAGGGCATCACGGTCCAGGCCGATACGGCACCTCGCGTTGACCCGACCATGACCATCGGTTCGGATACCGGCACCACCGTTACTGTGAGTGCGGACGCTGTGCCGCTGTTGAAGACGGAAAAAGCCGACGTGGCGACCGTTTTCGATCAGCAGCAGGTATCGAGCCTTCCAGTCGGCGACCAGAACTTCACCAACCTCCAGCTTCTGCTACCGGGCGCCCAGGTTCTTGGCTGGTCTCACGCTGCCGATGAAAACCCGCAGGCGTCACAACAGATCCAGGTCAACGGCCAGGCATTCGGCGGAACCGCTTTCGAACTGGATGGAACTGATAACCAGGATCCGATCCTCGGAATCATCGTCATCAATCCACCGATGGACGCTGTAACCGAGACCAAGATCACCACCCAGAACTACGACGCTGAGCTGGGCAAGGCCGTTTCGGCCGTCGTGACTGCGCAAACCCGTTCGGGCACCAACCAGTTCCATGGCAGTGCTTATGATTTCCGCACCGGCAATGCCAACCTTGCCCGCAACCCCTACAATCAGGCGCCCGGTCACAACGCAATTCCGCCGGGATTGAAAAACCGCTTTGGTGGATCGATCGGCGGACCTGTCGTTCGCGACAAGGGATTCTTCTTCTTTAACTGGGAATCTCAGCGGCAAAAGGTGGGTACCACTGCCACCGGCTCAGTGCCGACAACCCTTCTGCGGGACTCTTGCCTCGGCGTAACGGTCGGTCCCTCGGGAATTCCGGGCTGCGACTTCAGCGAGTACAACACCATCTACCGCGCCAACGGCAATCTCGCGGCCGGCCAGATGCTGACGAACAACACTGGCAATGCGGCGTATGATGCCGCATTCGCAGCCAATGTGATTCCGACGGCGCTGCTTTCTCCGCAGGCTCTTAATCTCCTGGCGTACTTCAAGAACTATTCGCCGAATCAGGGCAGCGCAGAATCTGCAACCGCATCGAAAACAACTACTCGGCGGGCGGCACGGGATTGTTCAACAGCAACTCGTTTACCGTGCGCGGCGACTGGACCTTCAACGAGAAGATGCATGCATTCGGCCGCTTCTCCCGGTTCTGGGATACCCTCTCCGGCAAGGTGCTCTTCGGCGATGCCGGCGGTCCGGGCTTTGGCCTCGGCGGCTACGGCGGCAACTCCAACGGAGCCAACGACAGCCTTGCGTCCGGCGTGGATATCGCCATCAGCCCGAAGCTGCTGACCGACTTCCGCTTCGGCTACTACCGCTACAACGTCATCGATACCAAGTATGACCAGGGTGTCGAATTCGCGAACACCATTGGCATCCCCGGCATCAACACTGGGCGACAGCTTTACGTCCGGTGCGCCTGGATGGCAAATCAATGGTCTCGGCGGCAACAACGCGCTCATTGGCGGCGGCCTTAACATCAATCGCTGCAACTGCCCGCTGACCGAAAAAGAAGATCAGTACCAGGTCGTCAATAACTGGACCATGATCCATGGCAATCACACCATCAAGGTGGGTGTCGACCTGCGCTTTGCCACCAACCTGCGTGTTCCTTCCGATACGGATCGCGCAGGACTGATGACCTTCTGCAGGTCCGACTTCGAACAACGGAACCAACGGTCTCGGCTGGGCGACATTTCGCGCTGGGCGACGTGGGCAACGGCACGAACTCTGCTTCGGTCGCTATGTTTCCGTGTCAACCAACGCCAAGGAGCACCAGAACCGCACCTTCTACTATGGTCAGGACACCTGGCGCGTAACCAAGAACCTGACCCTGAACCTTGGTCTCCGCTGGGAGCTGTACTTCCCAGAGTCGGTCAATGCCAAGGGCAACGGATCGCTCATGAACCTTGCTGATGGCTACATGCACGTTGCCGGGTACGGACAGGTTCCGTCCGACATGGGCTGGACGATCAGTTTGGCCAAGGGATTCGATCCTCGCATCGGCCTGATGTACCAGGTGGATGAAAAGACGGTCATTCGTGCCGGCTACGGCCGCAGCTTCGATACGGGCGTCTTCGGCTCCATCTTCGGTCACGTCGTGACCCAAAACCTCCCCGTTCTGGCCAACCAGAGCATCAACGGACCTCCATCGACAGGCTGCGGCATTTACGATGGCTCAAGGTCCGCCGGCATTTGTATTCCCGACAGTACCGTCCAACGGTCTGCTGCCGGCGCAGGGCTATGCTGTCAGTCCGAAGGCTCGGCCCAATCCGCTTAACTTCCCGACGATCGATGCCTGGAACCTGAGCGTGCAGCGTGCAATCACACCGACGCTCAGCCTCACTGCAGCCTACGTCGCCAACAAGGGAACCCACACCTTGGGCGATACTGACCAGAACAACACCAACCCCAATGAAGGCGCTCTCTCCCTGCCGGGTAACTTCAGCCCGACTGGTCAGACTTTGAATTGGGATCCCAACGGCGCCGGCCAGACTGTGAATGGCGTTACTACGCCACTCCCAGCAGGGTACTCAGGCGGCGTTGCCAACGGCAACTTCCTCAAGCGGTACTACGGCGGAACTCTGGCCGCGCTGCAGAGACACCAACTACGCCACACCGACCGGACCCAACTATCCGAACGTCGTTCCCGGGCATGTGCGGCTGGACAAACGGCATCAGCTACTATGGTGACGATCAAAACACCGAATTCAACGCCCTGCAGGTGACGGTGGCAAAGACCTTCACAAAGGGTCTTGCTTTGAATGCCAACTACCAGTGGGCGAGCGCGTGGGGAGACCAGACCCAATATTGGACCTGGGATCACCATATCACTCACCTGCGTGATTCCAACGTCCGTGCGCAAGCGTTCACCAGCTACGGCAGCTATGATCTCCCATTCGGTCGTGGCAAACAATTCGCACAAAATGTTAACCGAGTTACCGATATGATTATCGGTGGATGGCAACTGGCCTATTCGCTGAACTGGTCCGGTGGGCTTCCGTTCAGCGTGAATATGGGCGGCGGATTCGGCGCCAACCAGGACTGCAATCACAACACGGGCGGATCGGGTGCTCCCTGCCGTCCAAATACCAGTGGACACATGAAAACGGGATTGAGTAACCCCGCGAATAATGGATCCAGCGGGACAATCAGCAAGAACTTCTTTACCTCACAGCCCCAGTTGTTCTCGTTCCCAGGGCTTGACGTGATTGGAAACGCGGGCGCTAATACCTATCGTGGCCCCTCGTTCTTCAATACCGACATGAATCTTGTGAAGTCGTTCACCATCCATGAGAGCATCGTTGCGAAGTTCCGTTTCGATGCTTTCAACGCCTTCAACCATATCAACGCAGGCGGTCCCGATGGCAACATCTTCGGAACCGGGCACATTACTGGCTTGGCGCCCGGACCTGGGCCTCGCCAGCTTGTGTTCTCCGCACGCGTACAGTTCTAACGCGCGCGAAACTGCAACAAACCTGGAGGGGAGCTTCGGCTCCCCTCTTTCTTTGCCCTCACCGGGCCATCAACGCTCCATTGGAAACATCCAGCAGTCGTGATACACCGCTGCCGGGAAGACGAAGCTCCTCGCCATGGGGATGTAAGACACCTTGGCTTCTGGGGTTGTCCGGTGTCACCTCACTGCTGCTCTGCCCGCAGATGCGCGATCGCCTGCTCCAGCTCCGGGTCGGGCCTCAGGCGGTCGGCTTCTTCGAGGTGACGGAGCGCGTCGGGGAGGCGGCCGGGGATGCCGGAGAGCGCAATGCCTAGGTTGCTCTGCACTGCCGCATCGTTGGGGTCGATGCGCAACGCGGATTCAAATTCGGCGGCGGCTTCGGGCAAACGTCCGGCAATGGCCAGAGCGGTGCCCAAACTGATGTGGGGTTTAGGCGCATCCGGCTCCAGGCGTACGGCGATCTGCAATTGTGCGATGGCGTCGGGCACTCGGCCCAACTCGCCCAGCGCGGTTCCCAGGTCTGTCCGCGCAGGTGCCGAGTCGGGATTGATGCGCGTCGCAGTTTCAAGATATGGGAGAGCCTCCGACAGGCGCCCCGGCGAGGCCATGAGGTAGCTGCCCAGGTTGTGATTGGCCACGGGATTGTCTGCTGTGACTGCGAGCGCGTGCCGGAACAGCGTCTCACTGTTGCGCCAATATCCGGCCTGGACCCAGCTCAGCACGGCGGAGGCCACGCAGGCAGCAGCGGCTAGGGGAATTGCCAGCGTCTTAGCCCCCAGCTTTTCCAGTATTTCAGTCGCACCCCATATCACCATGACCAAAAGACCCACCATGGGGATGTACATATAGCGGTCGGCGCGGGCCTGGGCGCCAACCTGCACTAGCCCTATGACCGGAACCAGCGTGACCACGAACCAGCCCCAACCCATCAACAGGTACGGCGCGCGGCGGCGCAGCACGATTACACCGGTCGTGACGACGGCTAACAGAAACCCCTCGGCGAGAAACGGTAAGAAGGCGAAGTCGCGCGGATACGGATAGAAAACCGCCAGCCGCGCCGGCCAGAATGTTTTGAAGATATAGAGCGTGTAGGAATGTGTCGCGTTTGCCAGGCGGGCTTCGAGCGGCAGAGCTTTCACCGCGCCGTTCACCGCGCCGGCGTGTTTCTGCGCCAAGTAGGCGATGGCGGCGGCGGCGCCAGTAAGCCCCAGCAACGGGAGTTTCTCCCAAACGGCTTTGCGACCCCGCTGACCTAAACGCGCCAACGGCCAGTAATCCAGGAGCAACAGGACGAATGGCAGCGTGACCACCATTGGCTTGGCCATCAATCCAAGGCAAAAGCCCAAAGCAACCACAAGATATCGGCCCGTGCCGGGGCGCTCCGTATATCGAACATACAGCCACAGTGTGAGGAACCAGAAGCAGGCGCTGAGCACGTCTTTGCGCTCGGCCACCCAAGCCACGGACTCCACATGCAGCGGATGCAATGCAAATAAAAACGCCGCCAACGCACTGCGCCAGCGTGCGCCCGTCGCCCGCTGCAGAAAAATGCACAACATGACGGCCGCCAGCGCGTGCAGCAGGACGTTGTGCAGGTGATGCCAGCCGCTATCCAGGCCAAAGAACTGGCAGTCCAGCATGTGAGAAATCCAGGTGAGCGGGTACCAGTTGCCGGTTAAGCGTGAGGTCAGAGCCCACTCCAGCCCCTTGGCGGTGACCCCCTGCCGGACGTTCAAGTTTTCGGTGGTGTAAAGGGCATCGTCGTAGTTGACGAAGTCGAAGTCGCGGACTTGGGCGTAGACCGCGAAAGTCGCCAGGAGCACCGTTAGATAAATCAGCAGATCGAGACGCGCGCCCGCAAGCACGGGTGAATTTTGCGGTGGCGCGGGCGGCTTGGCTCCGGGCTTGGCTCGGCGCTTGGACACTGAAAATTCATTTTAATATGGAAATTCACCCGGGGGCCCCGGCGGCGGCAACAAGAAGAATCGCAAATGATAGGCCCGATCTCATCCGCATAAGCGTTCCATCGATGGGCACAATGGTATGCCGCCGGTGAGGTAGAGTTGCGAGAGTGTCGTGGCGTAACCCGTCTGCTAACTGGGCGGTGAGGCAATGCCGCCGCCGAGAATACGACCGGCTGGATTTGCGGTCGACATCTTGGCTATCCCCAATAGCGCAGACTGCGTAGAGTTACACTGGATTCATCAGGACAATCATGTTTCGTGTTACCGCTATTGCAGCTCTTCTCGCCGTTTCGCAAGGCGCCGTCTTGGGACAAATCCAGCAAGGCACATCTTCTCCTGCGGATACCGCGGCTTCCGCAGCCACGTTTGAGACCGCGCGGGAACTTGCGGGCAAAGGCCGTCTAGACGCGGCAATGACGCAGCTGGATCAACTCGCCGCGCAAACTCCCGAACCGGCGGGCGTCGAACGTCTGCGAGGCATGATCTTCTACCAGCGAGAGCAATTTGCGCAGGCTATTGATGCCTTCACGAAGGCCGCCGACCAGGATCCCAACGACCGCGAGTCGATTGAAATGCATGGCGTGAGCCTCTTCCGCCTGGGCCACATTCAAGAAGCAATTCCGCTTCTTGAGAAAGCGCGAATCGGGGTGCAGGGAGCCAACGTTGATCCGAACTACGTGCTCGCGCTCTGCTATGCAGACGTGCAGCGCTATGATGACGCCCGCCATGCATTCGCGGCGCAATATGAGTTTCCACCTGATTCCGCCGAAGCATATCTGTTGGCGGCGCGCCTGTTTCTACGGAGAGAGTTGCGTGATGAAGCCGGAGTCGAAGCCGGCAAAGCGCTCACACTCAATCCCTCTCTTCCGCTCGCTCATGAACTCCTCGGCGAGGTCGCACTGTCGACTGCGGATACTGCGGGCGCGATTCGCGAGTTCGAGGCTGAACGCAAAATCAACCCACTCAACCCTGACCTCTACGATCGCCTGGGAGATGCGTACCTTCGCAGCGGGCAATACACAGATGCACTATTGGCGTTGAACCGGGCCGTGCTGCTTGAACCGCAAGCCACCGGCCCCTACATTCTCCTGGGAGAGACATTCCTCAAGCTCAAACAACCCATCCAGGCACTCCACTATCTCGACCACGCAGAGAAAATGGATCCCTCCAACTACATCACTCATAATCTGTTGGGGCAGGCATACAAAGCGACAGGCCAACTTAACGAGGCGAATCGCGAATTCAAAATGGTGGTCGACCTCCAGCATCGGAACGATCCTAAGCCTGCGGGGAAGTAGACGATGTCCTGCCGCGCGCTCCGAATCACATTCACCCTCTGTGCGCTCATCGGTGTCGCTTTTGGCGCCGTTGCACAGGCAGCGAAGGAGCCCGACGTTGATCTGCTCAAAAGAGCAGACACAGCCTTCCATGAGGGGTTTGCAGCTCGCCAGGCCGGGAATCTGGAACTTGCCCGGACCAAATTTGCCGAGGTAGTTCGCCTGGAGCCCGGAATCGCCGAAGGACACGAAGCTCTCGGCGCGGTTTTCGTGGAGTTGGGAAGACCGATGGAAGGTGCCAGGGAATTCGAGGCCGCGGCGCAAATCAAGCCGGGCGATATCGGAATCGAAACCAATCTTGCCTTGGCGTATTCCCAGGCGGACGAAGCGGCAAAGGCAATTCCGCACTTTGAGTCCGCAGCCAGTCTCTCGCAGCAAGCCGGGAACGCAGCGCTCGACGCGACTTTCTACGACGCCTATGGCCACGCACTCGCCGCAGCCGGCAGGCCGGACCAGGCAATCGTGCAGTTCGTTGCGGAAGAAGCACTCGCCGGTCCCCGCTCAGATCTCGAAGACGCGATCGGAACTCTCGCCGCGCAGCAGGGAAATTGGCAGGAAGCGCAACAGCGGTTCGAGTACGCCATCTCCCTCTACAATTCCAACATTGGCGCACGAATTCACCTCGGGCTGCTCTTTCTCGCGCAGAAGAACATCGCAGATGCCTTGCACACGCTGTCGACGGCAGCAGCAATGAACCCGCCGAACGCCGAAGCTCTGAAGCAGTATGGACGCGCTCTCGCAGCTGCCGGCAAAGATGAAGACGCGATTCAGCAGTTCAACGCAGCCATCCGGGCCGAGTCGAATCTCCCCGGCGTCCCTCTCGAAATGGCCATGGCCTTGCAGCGGCTTGGCCGCCAGCAGGACGCGATTCCGTGGTTTCAGAAAGCCATCGAAAGCGAGCCTCGCAATCCTTCAGCGCTCGCGAATCTCGGCTTGGCGCTCACCTTGACCGGCAAAGGCAAGGAGGCCCTCGACTACTTCAAGCGAGCTCTTGCAGAGAGCGCAAACGACCCCACCATTTACAAGGACCTGGGTGTTTGCCATATCCAGCTCTCCGCCTTCGACGAAGCGATCGCCGATTTCCAGAAAGCGATTGCGCTCGATCCTAACGATCCGCAGCTTCATTATGATCTCGGCCTCGCCTATAAGTTCAAAGACCGGCCAGACGATGCGATTGCCGAGCTGAGCCGTGCCGGGCAGATGGACCCCAACCTGCAAGACCCTCCTTACACCCTCGGCATCCTCTACATGCAACTCGGCAAGCTCGACGACGCAGTTGTACAGCTGCGCAAGGCCGTTGCGCTCCGGCCTGAGAACGGCGACGCATGGGCCATTCTGGGCAGTACGCTCAAGCAGGATTCGCGTCTTCCTGAGGCTGCCGAAGCGCTCGAGAAAGCCATTCCGCTCCTGCCCGGCCAGCCAGGTCCGCGTGTCACGCTCGCCGCGGTTCTCGCGGAACAGGCCGGCAATCTCAGCGCCCAGATCGACACCGCTGAAGCCGCCGGCGACCAGAAGAAGGCCGATGCGTTGCGCTCCGAAATGAAGCAGCTCCGCAGCCAGGCGGCCGATTACCGCAAAGAGGCAGCGGCACTCGCGCAGGGCGCGGTCAGCCGGCAGCGCGCCAACTTCTCACTCAATGCGGGCAATCAACTCATGCTGCGCGGCCAGATCGCCGATGCCATTGCGCGCTACCAGGAGTCGGTCTCTGCCGATCCCACCTTCGCCGAAGCACATGCCCAGCTCGCCATCGCCTATGAACGCCAGGGCCGCGCCGACGAAGCCGCCGCCGAGCGCACCAAGGCCGCAGACCTCGGCAAGGCACAGTAGAATACTCCTTCATGTTTTTTGCTATTCTAGGAGCCCCAATGCAACACAGACAGTCTCCGCTCTGCATCGGCGCCGTGATCACTCGTACACGTTCCTTCTGCTGGTCATTGTTGCTTTTGATGGCGATGGTTGTTCTCCCCACGCTCGACGCGCAGCAGCGCTGGACCGAAGCACAGGCCAACAAATG
This sequence comes from uncultured Acidobacteriaceae bacterium, assembly GCA_963769345.1. Classification (GTDB taxonomy): domain Bacteria; phylum Acidobacteriota; class Terriglobia; order Terriglobales; family Acidobacteriaceae; genus Telmatobacter. The sequence continues at coordinate 600,913 of CAVYLL010000008.1, read as the reverse complement.
GTATGCCAGCCAGTCGTGGCCCGTGGGTGCAGATTTTCTGCCATCCACAGCAATCAACGAACTCGAAATGTGGCAAGCCGACACGTTCGATCCAACCACCATCGACCGCGAGCTGGGCTGGGCCGAAAGCATCGGCATGAACACCATGCGCGTCTTCCTTCACAACCTCCTCTGGCAGCAGGATCCGAAGGGCTTCCAGCAGCGCATCGACACATTTCTCACCATCGCGTCGCGCCACCACATCCGCCCTGTGTTTGTGCTATTCGATTCCTGCTGGGACCCAAACCCAAAGCTAGGGCCGCAGCATCCGCCTGTCGCTGGCGTGCACAACTCCGGCTGGGTGCAGGCCCCCGGAGCGGAGATTCTCGCCGACCCAGCCAAGTATCCGCTTCTCAAAAATTACGTCGAAGGAGTCGTAGGTGCATTCGCCAGCGACCCCCGCATCCTTGCCTGGGATCTATGGAACGAGCCCGACAACGGCAACGATTCCTCCTACCTCCACGGAGAACCCAAAAACAAAAATGAGATTATCGCGGGACTTCTGCCCCAGGTTTTCACGTGGGCGCGTTCTGCCCATCCCACGCAGCCATTAACCAGCGGCCTGTGGCATGGCGATTGGACGTCGGTCAGCACGATGACTCCGGTCTCCAAAATCCAGGTTGAACAGTCTGACGTGATCAGCTTTCACAACTACGGATGGCCCGAAGACTTTGAAGCGCACGTGAAGCTGCTCGAGCCATATCACCGCCCCATCATCTGCACTGAATACATGGCCCGCAACATCGGCAGCACATTCGACACCGTTCTCCCCCTGGCGAAGCAGTATCACGTCGGAGCTATCAACTGGGGCCTGGTGGCCGGCAAGAGCCAGACGTGGATTCCCTGGGATTCCTGGCAGCGGCCCTATGTTAAGGATCAGCCGGCCGTTTGGCAGCACGACGTATTCCATCCCGACGGCAAGCCCTACCGCGAGCGCGAGGTAGAAATCATCCGCAGCCTGACGAAAGCCGAGACCAGCGCGAAATAGGCAATTTTCCTGTTGTCTCCGGTGCCACGCTGACCCTACATTGCTGGGTATGGATCTCAACAGCCGCCGCTCCTTCCTCAAGCAGGCCGCAACGCTTGCCGGCGCATTCTCCGCGAATAGCTTCTTTCAGCAGGCGCATGCCGCGGAGTTCGCCGCCGCAAGAGCGCGCATCGCGCACCTCAACCCTGACGTGGCCGCGCAAGACGAGGACTACTGGGCCGTGATCCAGCGTGGATACTCGGTCAATCCAAATCTCATCAATCTCAACAACGGCGGTGTCTCCCCTTCGCCCATCGTCGTGCAGCAGGCGGTCGAGCGCTACAACCAGCTCTCCAACGAGGGACCGTCCTATTACATGTGGCGCATCCTCGACCAGGGCCGTGAGCCGTTGCGCGAGAAGCTCGCAAAGCTGGCCGGAACCAAACCCGACGAAATCGCCATCAACCGCAACTCCACAGAGGCGCTCAACACCATCATCTATGGCCTCGACTTGAAGGCCGGCGACGAGGTCATCGGCACCAAGCAGGACTACCCCAACATGATCCAGGCCTACCGCCAGCGCGCCATGCGCGAGGGCATCGTCTATAAGCAACTCAGCTTCGACTTCCCCATCGAAGACGACGACCAGATCGTCAAGGCATACGAGCAGGCCATCACGCCGCGAACAAAGCTCATCCACGTCACCCACATGATCAACTGGGTCGGCCAGACCATGCCCGTCGCGAAAATCGCCGACATGGCCCACTCACACGGCATCGAGGTGCTGGCCGACGGCGCGCATTCCTTCGGGCTGATCGACTTCAAGGTCACCGACCTGCACTGCGACTACTTCGGCACCAGCCTGCACAAGTTTCTATCCGCGCCCATCGGCACCGGCATGATGTGGGTGCGGCAGGACAAGATTGAAAAGCTCTGGCCGCTGACCTGCAACTCCACTCCGCATAGCGCCGACATCCGCAAGTTCGAAACCCTCGGCACGCGCAGCTTTCCCATCGAGCAGGGCATCGGAGAAGCCATCAACTTCCACGAGGGCATCGGCTCGAAGCGCAAAGAGGAGCGCATCCGCTATCTGAAAAACTACTGGGCCACGCGCGTCCAGCAGACCAGGAAGGTCAAACTTCACACCTCGCTCGACGCGAAATACTCCTGCGCCATCTGCGGCGTCAGCATCGACGGCATGACGCCCGCCGATCTCGACAGTGCCCTCTTCAACCAGTACAAGATCCACACCGTCGGCATCGTCTGGGAGAACATCAGCTGCGTCCGCGTAACGCCCCACGTCTACACGACAATTCCCGATCTCGACAAGCTGGTGCGGGCAATCAACACGCTGGCCGCGTAACGTGAGAGAGTGCGAAAAGATGGCGTTTTGAAAGGGCAGGACTTTAGTCGTGCCGTAAGCAATGCCAAAATTTGTTGGGCTTTAGCCCCTGAGGGAATGCTGCCACACCTGTCGCGTTATGATCATTCTTATGTGCGGCAAGCATCGCAGGCACGCATAGCCTTCTCTCCACATCTTCATTCCCTCTGACTGACCACAGTTACGGACAAAGACTCATCGCAACCATGCCATCCAAATCTGTGGACCGCTAAGAGGTTGCAATTGGGGCGCTTAAGATCGTTGACATTGTTAGACCTCTGCCATTCTTCATTAATTCCCAGATGGTTCGTTGTAGTATTCCCGTGATCGTGCGCACATTCATTGCCGGCTTGTTCACCTGCACCTTTACGTCGTGGTACTCATCCGGTTTTGCAGCAGGTGGAGGCATGAATGCGAGAGTGTAATACTCTCCGATCTCGGCGACACACGCGTCAATTTGTCCTTTCACATCATTGCTGGGCTCCATCACGCGTCCCCCCGTGTGCAGCGCGAGAACCTGCAAAGCCATGTTGCCGATTTCCATCTTCCGCTCCTCTCGCACAGGTTTCAGGTAGCCCTGGTATAAAACGTTCGTCAAGCCCGCCGTCGCAAACAGGCTGTACAGAGTGACACGCGCATCGCGTAGTTTGTTCTGGAGCGTCGCAATCTGGCGAAAATATGTCCCGCGCGAAACGTTTGTTTGGATGAAGAATCGCTCCGTAAGCAGCGGCCACCCTGGTCCCAGCCAGATGACGACCTTCCGCCCCGGCTTGCGCGAGAGATTCTCCGCCATTCCGCTGATCGTCTGATATGAAGTCTTGAACTGTTCTTCGAGTGCGTATACTCCGCCGGTCAGATCTCTTGCCCGCACCGTGCCGGTCGATTGATCCAGCATCGTCGCCAAAGCATTCCCGTCTCTTGACGGGGCAGGCTGCACCCTCAGTCCGCCGCTGGTGAGCATATAAATTGAGACCGGTTGCGACAGGTGTCCACCGTTCTCGCGCAGAAACTTCCCGATCTCCAACCGAAATCTGGCCGCAACCTGGTACGGCATATTCAGGGCATCAAGCACGATGATCACTTCTACTGGAGGATCCAGTTTCGAACCGGTTGCCCCATCTGTGCGCCGAAATCCAAGGATCTTGCGCGGTTGATTCTCATCCAGAAGCGAGAAATCAAATGGTTCGAGGCCTGCAACCGGTTTTCCGGAATTGTCCGTTACCAGCACGTCCAGAAAGATGGGCTTTTGCTTGGCGACGGTTGCTGCAGAAGAAGGGGTATCGGCCGAGGGGCTATCTTGTAGTGCATGACTGCAAGGCAAAAGAAACAGGAACAAGAAAAGGACAACACAAAACGTACGCATGCCCGATTCACCTTTTCGAGAATAGAAGCTTTGCAAATCAATCTACCCTAACCTGCTGACCCCCGGTCATAGAATTCCGCCGTTTCTCGCACGGAGGTCAGGCCGGCGTTGGAAAGACCACCGGCTTTCCCGATACAGGCCTTAGTCAGAGCGAAGATCCAGTCACGCGCCTCTATTTGCCGGCAGCGGCGGCCGCCTTCTTTTTCTGTTGTTCCACGGTCCATGGGGGCACGATGCCATTCTGTCGCGCATAGGCGACGAGCTGCCCGAGGTGTTCGTGCGCATCGGCAACAAGGAGATAGACCACGTCGCCCTCGTTCGCCTGCGGGCCGAGCTTTGGCAGCAGCTTTGCGAAATCCGCGTTGCTCATGCCATTGATTGTTTTGTTGGTGAAATCCCAGGACTGATTCAGAGCCTCGACGATGCGATCCCTGTCGGTCGTGGATTTATCGAATTGCCCGGCCTTAAACCCTGCCGGAGGAATTGCGCCAAGCATGCTGAGGAATCCGTAGCGCTCTCCAGCAACGTGCAGAAACACTTCAGCAAAGGATCGAGTGTCAGGTGAAGGTCGCCAGGTCAGCTTGTCGCTCGGAAGAGCCTCCGCGAGATCGACACACTTTTTGTTTACGCCCTGCAGGTCAAGAAGCGCCTGGGCTTTCATGTCATAACTGGGTGCAGTGCTGTCAGTGGCGTTATCGGGGGTTTGCGCTCGCACTGCGACAGCACCCGAATTCAAGATGCATGCAAGACAAATCAAAGAGAGAACGTGCTTTTTCATTAAGGTCTCCGCTCGAATCGAGGCTCCTGTAATCGCCCCGAGGCTAGAGCAGAGGCGGAATAGTTGCAAGCTGTTCGTGACCGCCGGATGTTTCGAGGGATGAGTTGCAGCGTTCACGAGATTGATGACCCCGGAACTTCGAAAAGATCCAGCGACAATTGTGCCTTGCAAAAGGTAGCGCATCTGGTGACGCTGCGGACCACTTGCCGCAGCCACGCGGCAGAATGACAAAGCACGACATGCAACTGTTTGGTTGCTCGTTATTTTTTTGCGGACTCTGGATGCAAAATACTCTTAAATATGAACTTACAATACGCAAGCAGCTGTAAAATACTCTACCGAAAGGGCTTACGTCCAAAATCCTCTCAGCAAAGGAGTTAGGCGGCGAACTGGCGGAGTAGAGAGATCGGTGATTCATGAGACTTCGGGAAGAGATCCCATTTCTCGCCATGATGGTATTGTGCTACGAAAGCCATAAATTACCTGCAAATCGTCAGCAAGAATCGCGTGAGTGGATTCAGGAACTTAGCGATGAAATGAGTGCAAAGGAGCTTGACTACCGCGGCCGCAGGGGACAGTGCCCGGATCGCGAATCCAATGGGAAATGTCACTCTTTCGGAAACACCCCCGTTCACTATCCACAACCTTGCCAACCTAGAATGAGAGTGTGCGCAGAGTCCTGGTTTTTATCCTTCCGCTCTTCATCCTTATTCCCATTGCCATGCTGATGGGTTGTTCCGCCGCACCCGTGATTGACCTGCCAACAGCGGTCAGCACCATCGGGCAGGCCACGCCAATCACCGTTCACGCGACAGATCCGCACGGGATCCGCAGTGCCTCTGCGACCATCGAGCAGAACGGCGCCAGCTATCCTGTCTGGCAAATGGCTCAGCCGTCAAAAGCAAAGGAAGCGACGTGGAATTTCACTGCCGGCGTCAAGACCACGCCGCAGTTGAAAGACGGCAAGGCAAAGCTGACCGTCGAGGCGACGTCGAACGGTCTGTCGCACAAGTCGACCCGCATCGAGCAGGATGTGACGATTGTGACGCAGCCCCCGAGTGTAAGCGTCGACTCGGAGCAGCACTACATCTACATCGGCATGGCCGACGTTGCGACCTTCAACGTTTCAGGCGCTTATACTGCTGCGGGAGTACGCGTCGGCGACCAGTCCTACCGCGCGTGGCCGATGCCAGGCGGCAAGCCCGGTCTGTTCTCGCTATTTGCTTTCGCGTGGAACATGCCGCAGAGCACGATTCCACTGGTCTTTGCCTCCAACGGCGCAGGCAATGACGTAACCAGTCCAATCACCGTCATCTTCCCGAAAAAAGAACAGCCGCATTACACAGTCCACGACCTGCAGGTGAGCGACGCCTTCCTGCAGAAGGTGGTTGGCGAACTCGATCCGAACGGCTCCGGCGACATGGTTGCGCGGTTCGTCAAAATCAACAACGAGATGCGCAAGTCCAACAACAAGACGCTCTCTGATCTGCGCCTCAAGACCGCCGATCACTTCCTGTTCACGCAGCCCTTCGCGCGCCAGTCGCACTCCCAGGCAGAAGCCACCTTCGCCGACCTGCGCAACTACATTTACCAGGGCAAGAAAATCGATCAGCAGGTGCACCTTGGCTACGACCTCGCGGTAACGCAACACGTTGGCGTCGAGGTTTCGAATGACGGCCGCATCGTCTGGGCCGCGCCGCTGGGCATCTACGGCAACTGCATTGTCGTCGACCACGGTTACGGACTGCAGACGATTTACGGCCATATGAGCCACTTCGACGTTCACGAAGGCGACCTGGTCAAGCGCGGCCAGATCATGGGCCAGAGCGGCATGACCGGCATGGCCGGCGGCGACCACATCCACTTCGCCATGCAGCTCGACGGCGTGCAGATCGACCCCAAGGAATGGTGGGATCCGCATTGGATTCAGGATCACATTTCAAAGCGCCTCGACGTAGGGATGGCGCCCATGTCTCAGGCAGCAGCCATGCCGACGAAAAAGCATGGTCACTCATCGAAACCAAAGAAACACAGATAGCTCGAGGCATGTACTGGTCGGTATGGCAGCATAACCCTCTGGAGTGCTATGCTTTCGCGCTATGAAGTCGAGGCTTTCACAGGCGCGCCCCAGTAGGAAAAGCTCATGAGTACATCGCAGACCGAACAGGTTGGCTCCAAGGCTGTCACATACTCCCGCAAACCAGAGCGCAGCTTCTGGCAGATCTGGAACATGAGCTTCGGCTTCCTCGGCATCCAGTTTGGCTGGGGCCTGCAGATGGCCAATATGAGCGCCATCTACGAATACCTCGGAGCGCGCGCCGACCAGATCCCCATTCTCTGGCTCGCCGCTCCGTTGACCGGGTTGCTGATTCAGCCGCTCATCGGCCATGCGAGCGACCATACGTGGGGCCGACTTGGTCGGCGCCGCCCGTATTTTCTGGCTGGCGCAATTCTCAGCTCGCTCATGCTGCTCTTCATGCCGAATGCATCGGCGCTCTGGATGGCTGCAGGAATGTTGTGGATTCTCGATGCTTCGATCAATGTGAGCATGGAGCCATTCCGAGCCTTTGTGGCCGACATTCTCCCGGAAGGCCAGCGCACTTCGGGCTTTGCCATGCAGAGCCTGTTCATCGGTTTGGGCGCGTCATTTTCCTCGGCACTCCCGTACATCCTTACGAACTTCTTCCACATGCAGCAGAAGGTCGGCGACACGCGAGCCGTTCCGACCGTCGTCCGCATCTCGTTCTACGTCGGCGCTGTGGCTTTCATCGGTGCGGTTCTCTGGACAATTGTGACGACCAAGGAATATCCCCCGCAGGATATGGAAGCCTTTCGGCGCTCGAAAGCTGAAAAGACCAGTCTTTCCGCGAGTGCGCGCGAAATATTTGCGGCCATCGCCGAGATGCCCGACACCATGCGCAAGCTCGGACCCGTCCAGTTGTGCACGTGGCTCGGGCTGTTCTGTATGTGGCTGTATTTCCCCGTTGCCGTTGCGCACAACGTCTTCGGTGCGAACGACACTGGTTCGCCGCTCTACCAGCAGGGCGTTGAATGGGGTGGCAATTGCTTCGCAATTTATTCTATCGTCTGTTTCGCCTTCTCCTTTGCGCTGCCTGGTTTGGCCCGCAAGCTCGGACGCAAAAACACGCACACCATTTGCCTGATTTGCGGAGCGCTCGGTTTGATGTCGGTAGCTCTCATCCACAACAAGTACATCCTGCTGCTGACCATGGTGGGAGTTGGAATTGCGTGGGCGAGCACTCTGTCTATGCCTTATGCGGTGCTGGCAGCATCGTTGCCGCCGGAGCGAACCGGCGTGTACATGGGCATATTCAACTTCTTCATCGTTACGCCTGAGATTCTGGCGTCACTGTTTTTCGGCTGGTTCATGATTCACCTTCTGCATAACAATCGCATCTACGCCATCATTGCCGGAGGAGTCTTCATGCTCATCGCAGCGGCCCTGATGCAGCGAGTGCGAGATCCACAAACCCTCAGCGTGCAGGATGTGTAACCGCACCGAGCTGTAGATTCTGGGGTTCTAAGCATCTCCTCTTGTAATCTGTGAGAGGAGCGCATGTAACTGGCTCACGCCTTCAGTCAGTGCCGCGGGACCGGGCTGCAGAATCAGCGAAGAAGGAATCTCGTAGATTCGGCCCAGGCGAACAGCGGTAATTTCATTTGCACGCGGCCTGGATTTAATCGCCTCAATGTTCACCTTCATCCCGCACCAGGATGCGAAGATCACATCGGGATTGCGCTCTGCTACTGATTCCCATTTGACGACGCGCTCCTGGGCCTTACGGCATTTGCGAAGTTCGGGGCAAATCGGTTCACCGCCGGCGATCTCGATAAGCTCCTCGACCCATTCAATGCCGCTGATGATCGGGTCGTTCCATTCTTCGAAGAACACTCTTGGCCGATAGGCGAATGCGCGGGCCAACGCCGCGATGCGCTTGAGGCCGTTTGTATACGAAGCGATCAATTCCGCCCCTTCGGCCTGCTTCCCCAGTAACCGGGAGATCATTGCAATGGTGTCGAAGATTTCCGCAATGCTCCGCTGATTGCAATTCAATACCGTCAGTCCACGCAGAGAGGCATCTCGTGTGATGTTCGCCTGTACATCGGAATAGGTGATGATCAGGTCTGGTTTGAGCTGAGCAATCGCATCGAAGTCGGCGTCGCGAAAGGTGGAGACTCGTGGCTTCAACCGCACTTTCGGCGGGCGCGTTGAGAAGCCCGAGACCCCGACAATTCGATGCTGCTCGCCCAGCAGGTAGATGAGCTCCGCCACTTCGTCTGAGAGGCAGACGATGCGCTTTGGAAATGAGAAGATTTGCCGGTCGGGGAACGTGGACGACATCGTGGCGATCACACTCGCCTTCGGGGAATTTGCTTGCAGCTAACGATACAACATTTGCAAGCGAAAGCGGGTGAATGGGAAGATCAATGAGATCAGCGAATGAGAAGATCTGAGTCAATGCGGAGGGCGGGAATACGGCGTGTCGCTGGCGGCCGTATCTGCGCATCTCTCGTTCTCTTGATTCTCCCGCTCAGTAGTTGCCGGGAAAACAGACGTGTCAGCCTCACAATCTCCGCCGCAGCGAGTCTTCAGGAGACGCTCGGCGAGGTCGAAACAGCGTACCTGTCTGGCCATGCAACAGTGGATTTTCGCAACAACTTTGGATCGTCGGGAACGCTGGCGCGAGAGATTGAACAAGGTGCACCGGTCGACTTATTCATTTCGGCCGCCGCCAAACCGATGGATGACCTGGAAGCAAGAGGATTGATCGTCGCCGGAACACGAGCGAATCTCCTGCACAACTCGCTGGTTCTGATTGCGCCTCTCGACTCGAAGTTGCAGGGGTTTGCGGAACTCGGCGATCGGTCGATTCGTCTGATTGCAGTCGGAGATCCGGTGAGTGTGCCTGCCGGTCAATACGCGCAACAAACGTTGATTGCTCTTCATTTATATGACACGGTGAAAGGTAAACTCGTCCTTGGCAAGGATGTCCGCCAGGTGCTTACGTACATCGAAACAGGGAATGCCGATGCGGGCTTTGTATACGCTACCGACGCACAAGTTTCGCGCAGGGTCCGGGTGATCGCAGTCGTGCCGGAGTCCGCGCATGATCCGATTGTCTACCCAGCGGCCGTCGTGAAGACGAGTGAGAACCCGGAAGAGGCGCGACGCTTCGTAGGGTTTCTAGGCACTTCTGTGGCAAAGAATATCTTCACGAAGCACGGATATACACTGGCTTCACAGTGATACTGCCCACCGACGCATCGCCGCTCATCATCTCCGTTGCCACCACATGCGCCGCCACTGTGGCAACGTTTTTTCTGGGGATGATTGCGGCGCGAATGATGTACGACGTGCGCGGTGGTTTTCGCGCCTGGATCGACGGCATTCTCACGCTCCCCCTGGTGCTTCCACCGACGGTTGTCGGTTTCTTTCTTCTCCTGATCTTCGGACGCCGAAGCTTCATCGGGCGCGCACTTGAGCACGTTGGCGTAACCATTGCGTTCTCGTGGCCTGCGACGGTGATTGCGGCCACCGTGATTGCATTTCCACTGATGTACCGCACCACGCTTGGAGCATTTGAGCAGGTGAACCCCACGCTGCTGGAAGCGGCGCGCACATTGGGTGCAAGTGAGTGGGTCGTATTTCGCCGTGTGCTACTGCCACTGGCCGGCCCCGGTGTGATTGCCGGAACCGTGCTGGCTTTTGCGCGTTCGCTAGGGGAGTTCGGAGCGACATTGATGCTGGCTGGAAACATTCCAGGGCGCACGCAAACCATGCCAATCGCAATCTTCTCCGCGGCAGAAGGCGGCGACATGAACGCGGCGCTGCTGTGGGTCGTCTTGATTGTGATCGTCTCGCTGGCGATTATCCGGCTTCTGAATGTTGAGAAGAAGACCAATATTATCCCGCGGGCCGAGCCGGATTCGTCGAGGACAGAATTTCCTGAGCAATTGCCAATATCAGTTGCATACCTTCACAACGCATCCGCCGCCACGCTTGAAGTTGAGCTGGAGCGGACGCTGGAAAGCTTTACGCTCCGCATTGCACTTGACGCGCGTAATGGCACAGTTGGACTGCTGGGTCCATCTGGCTCAGGAAAATCGATGACGTTGCGAATGATTGCCGGTGTCTCGAGACCTGACCGCGGCCGCATAGTTCTCAATGGGCGTGTCCTCTTCGACAGCGCGGCGGGTTGTAATATTCCGGCAGCACGCAGGCGGATCGGCGTCGTCTTTCAGGACTACGCCTTGTTTCCTCATCTCACCGTAGCCGAGAACGTCGGCTTTGGGCTCGCCCCAATGCCCAAAAACGAGGGACGGGCACGCATCTTGAGGCAGCTTGAGTCGATGGGCATTTCCGAGCTCGCCAATCGGTACCCGCGACAGATTTCGGGAGGTCAGCGCCAGCGTGTCGCGATCGCGCGGTGCATGGTCATGGAGCCCGATGCGCTATTGCTCGATGAACCCTTTGCTGCGCTCGATCCGCACTTGCGTCGACGAACAGAAGAGCAGCTTCGTGCGACCCTCTCTCGTTTCAGCGGACCGGTGGTCTTTGTTACGCACGATATGGAGGAGGCATTCCGATTCTGCTCTGAGTTGCAGGTCCTGGATTGCGGCCGCGTGATTGCAAGCGGGCCGAAGCACGAACTCTTCGAACATCCGCGCACTGTGGCCGCGGCACGGCTCACCGGCTGCAAGAATATTGTTCCGGCACGCCGTGCAGGCGATGACTGCGTCGAGGTCGATGCGTGGGAGTGCCGGCTGCAAACAGCTTCGGAGATACCACGAGCCTTGACCCATGTGGGATTCCGCTCGCACCAGCTCGCTTTTCAGAAGCCAACGGGGACAGAGAACACTTTTCCATGCTGGCTGGTGACGACGAGCGAGGCGCCGCATGAAATGACGCTCTATCTCAGGCTGCACTCCGAGCCGTCGCCGGGGCAGGCGCCGCACTTGCAAGCGGATATCTCAAAGGATGTCTGGCGCGACCTCTCAAATCAGCCTCAACCGTGGCGCATTTCGCTCGACCCTGCGCGATTGCTGCTGCTTGAGGGCTGACCGTCGGAGTAACCGCGAGGTAACCAGACTGAAACAACTTGGCGAATTCCATTCTGGTAAGGTGCTGCCTTTAGTCTCCTCGCAGCCGCTGCTAAGCGATCCATGTAAATAATTATATTTAAGCAGTTTAAATGCATTTACATCCTGATTTTTATTTCCTGGCCAAGGAAGATTAGCATCCCTCCACTAACTCGAAAGTAACATATTCATACCACCTTAGTGACCACAATCACATTACCAATCAGAGCTTGAGCCAGATTCTGCCACCAGGCCAAGCCAAGCAAGATGGCGATCTGGCGGTTTTGAAAAAACTGTCACCCCATAAAGCGAAAGTGCGGCACTGCTCGTTGAGGTGACGCTATTGTTTTTCTTACCTAGAGACTTTTACAGCAGCAGTATACCCTCCATTTTGTTCAACGGTTCGTCACGATGCACGCGCACGAATATGCGATTTGCAGCCTTGGTTGCGCTTGTCGCTTGCGCGGGTCTGGCAGGGTGCGGCGGCGCAGTTACCAAGTCAAATTCAGCGCAGGTCGACGCTCTGACGCCATCCACCACGGACCTGTCTTTCGGTGACGTTCCCATAGGTCAGCCCGTCAGCAGCGCTGTTTCTCTTGTGAATCAGGGAGCAGCAGCGGTCGAACTCTCTCAACTGCAGGTTTCAGGTGGATCGTTTACGCTCGACGGCGAAGTGGCGCTGCCTGTTCGTGTTCCAAGCGGCGGCTCCGTTGGCGTGAGTCTTAAGTTCGATCCGTCTTCAGCAGGTTCATCGGACGGCCAATTAACGGTGGCCAGCAATTCGTCTGCGCCCTCAGCGATGGTGCGGCTGCATGGGAATGGCACCAGTTCGCTGGCATCGCTTTCATGCACCAGCGCTTCGATGACAGGAACGGGGACGGAAGCTTGCACGGCGACCTTGAGTTCGCCTGCTCCCAGCGGTGGCCAGGTCGTAAACTTATCCAGCAACAATGCCGCGGTAACTGTTCCTTCCGGTGTTACGGTTCCCGCTAAGACGACCGCGGCCCAATTTACTGCCACAGTCCAGGCGGTGACCTCAGCTCAGACAGCTGGCCTGGTGGCGTCAGTAGGCAAGAACCACCAGACCTTCTCGATCAAGTTGAATCCCGTTCAACCTGCCCTCAGTGTCAGCAGTTCGAGCGTGAATTTTGGAACGGTCGCCGTCGGAACGGTGGTGACACAATCTGTGACGCTAAGTTCAACGGGGAATGCTGCCGTCACGATCAGCGCCGGCAACGCAACAGGATCGGGATTCGCGCTGATCGGCGCCAGCTTCCCCATGACTCTGAATCCTGGGCAGAGCGCTTCTCTGGTGTTGCAATTCAACCCTGCTGCCGCAGGTATCTCATCCGGTCAAGTGGTGCTTACCAGCAATTCATCCACTGGGAGCGCAATGGCCATCGGGCTTAGTGGAACTGCAACGCCGGTATTGTCCGCTGTCACTTGCGGCACGGCGAGCTACACAGGTGCAGGGTCAGATGCATGCACTGTAAATCTCAATGCAGCCGCACCAGTGGGCGGAACGGTTGTGAGTCTCTCGAGCAATCAGTCGGCGATAACCGTTCCCTCTTCGGTGATGGTGCCGGCAGGTTCAACAGGTGCAGGATTCACCGCTGCAGTCTCGTCCGTTTCGACGTCTGAAGCGGTGGCCTTGACTGCTGCGCTGGGCAGTGCTGCTCAGACCTTCAATATTCAACTCCATGCCGCGACTCCGACTCTCAGCGTCAATACGACAACCATTACATTCGGCAATGTGAATGTGGGACAGACTGCAACGCAGGCTGTAACGCTGTCTTCGACAGGTACAATGCCAGTGACAATCTCGTCTATCTCGGTCGTTGGATCGCTTTTCGGCGCCAGTGGAGTAACCACCCCCTTCACGCTGAATCCCGGACAGACAGCCAAGTTAACTACGACTTTCAGTCCCCAAATAGCAGAACCTTACAACTACACAGGGGTGATCACGATCGCCAGCAACTCTTCCACGAGCCCGAGTGCAGTGGTAAACATGAGCGGAGCCGGAACTGCGGCAACGACGCTGAGCGCTCTTTCCTGCAGCACCGCTTCCTACACAGGAGCTGGAACGGATGCGTGCACGGTAACGTTGAGCGGCGCAGCACCAAGCGGAGGATTTGCGGTTGCACTATCCAGCAACAATTCGGCTGTCACGGTTCCGGCTTCTGTGACAATGGCGTCAGGGGCGACCAGCGCGGCCTTCTCTGCCACAGTTTCTGCGGTAACTACGTCTCAGTCGGCCACAATTACAGCAGCAGCCAGTGGCCTCTCGCGGACGTTTGCCATACAACTGGGTACTGCTGCAGGCGCGCTCAGTGTCAACGCCACCAGCGTTCCGTTTGGCGGTATCGTCGCCAATTCCACCGCCGCACAGTCCGTCACGCTGACTGCGACGGGTAGCTCTCCGGTCACGGTAAGCGCTGCATCAATCACTGGGACGGGCTTCTCGGTTTCAGGAATGACCTTTCCCGCGACGTTGAATCCGGGGCAGAAAGCAATTTTGAACATCCAGTTCGCTCCGTTAACAGCGGGCTCATACACCGGACAATTAACGATCTCGAGCAACTGCGCCGGGGGAAATATCAGCGTTGGTCTGAGCGGAACAGGCTATCCGCACCAGGTTCAACTTTCCTGGGCCCCGCCCGGCGGCGCAACCGATCCGGTCGTGGGGTATAACATCTACCGCGCTGTTGGGGGAAGCTCGAGTTATCAGCTGATAAACACCGCTGAGGATTCCCAATCTACTTACTCTGACACGGTCGTGGTGCACGCAACGAGTTACGTCTATTACGTCAAGAGTGTGGACGCTTCAGGAGTCGAGAGTCCGGCTTCGAACGCGACAAGCGTGACGATTCCGTAGCAAACCAGCCTAAACATCCATCCTGCCAGACAGACGCAGGCTGTCTGGCCAGAAGAATGGAGCTCCTGAATTCAGAACTCGGGATTTGCGTGAGATGACACCGACATGACGAGTTGTTCATAGAGTGCACTCATCTGGATGAATCCGCCATGGGTTCGCTCAAACTTTCGGTGCGGTAAAAGTGAGAACCGCATCCAAACCGATGGACTAAGATTTCTTGCATGCGGCTTCTGTTAGTTGAAGACGAGCGTGACATTCAGGTGTTTCTGCGGCACTCACTGGAAGAGGCGGCTTACCAGGTCGACTCAGCATCGGACGGCCGCACTGCGGAGCGACTTGCCGCGGAGAGTGCATACGACATCCTGGTGGTGGACCTGGGCCTGCCGGACTGCGATGGAATCAGCCTGATTCTGCGTTTGCGGCAAATCGGGGTGAAGGCGCCTGTGCTGATTTTGTCGGCGCGACGCTCGGTGGACGATCGAGTGCGCGGGCTTGAGCAGGGCGGCGATGACTACCTAACCAAACCGTTCGCGCTGGCGGAATTGCTGGCGCGGCTGCGGAATCTGCTGAAGCGCAACATCCCGGCCGGCAGCGAGTCTACGCGGTTGCGGGTGCTGGATCTTGAGCTGGATCTTCTGCGACGCGAGGCAACGCGCTCGGGCGAGGTGCTGCAACTGACGCCGCAGGAGTTTGTGCTGCTGGAGTATCTTTGCAGGAATGCCGGACGAGTTGTGACACGGTCGATGATTCTGGACAAGGTCTGGGGAATGCGCATACAACCGGACACGAACGTGGTCGATGTGCACATCTATCGCCTGCGCGGGAAGGTGGACGGCAAAGGCCAGCAGCCAATGATTCGCACGCTAAGGGGAGTGGGGTATGTCCTCAAAGACCGCTAGTGTCGAAGCAACATCGCCGCACAAGCCGGTGATGCACAGCGCGGCGTGGCGTATTTCGCTTTGGGCCACCCTGGCGTATGCACTGGGTACGATGCTGGTCTTTGTGTTTCTCGCATCGATTTGTTGCAGCGGATATTCAGCGGCGCAGTGACGCGTGGCTCTCGGGCGAAGTAGAGGTGCTGGGCGATGTGGCCGAACACACACCGAAGGATGCACTTTACGGACGCGTGATGGGCGAGGTCGCCGAGCTTGCCAGCAAGGAAGTGCCGAACCGCGTGCGTGGAGAGAGTGCCGCCAATGATTCGGTGTTCTTTCTGCAGATGGGCACCAACGGCGCAACGCGGCTTTGGGCGGGACCGGGAAGTAGCGAGGCTTTTGTCGAGGCCATTCAGAAGACGACGATTCAACCTGACCGACCTACGGATGTGAACGTTCCGGGAACGGCGATTCCTTTTCGCGTGGCGACGCTTCGCATCGACGATGGAAGCCGCGTGTACCTTGGCCTCTCGGAGCGCGATGAACTGCGCGTGCTGCAGAAGCTGCGGTTGCGGTTCATCTCGTGGTGGCTGCTGCTGGTACTGCTGGGATTTGGGATTGTGTTTTACACGACGCGGCGAATGCTGAGCCACGTGCGACGGATTACCGAGGCAGCTTCGCGCATTGGACACTCGGAGCTGAATGCGCGCGTTCCGACCAGTGGGCGTAATGACGAAGTGGGACAGTTGGCCCGCACGCTGAACCGGATGCTGGACCGGATTGAGAATTCGATGCACCAGTTGCACACGATCACCGATTCGCTGGCGCATGACCTGCGCAGCCCGCTGACGGCCATCCGCGGGAAACTGGAGATGTCGCTCTCGGCGGCAACAGATCCAGAACAAACAGAGCCGATTGTTTCGGCAATCGAAGAACTGGACCGGCTCACGGAGTTTCTGAATGCGTCACTGGATGTGGCTGAAGCAAGAGCGGATGCGTTACGGTTATCGCGGAGCGAGATCAACCTGGACGAGCTGCTGAGGATCATGATCGATCTCTACGAGCCCTCGATGACAGAGAAGGGGTTGCGAATTCAACTGCGCAGCGCGGGGCCTGTGACCATTGATGCGGATGCGGCGCTGGTGCATCGCATGATCGCCAACCTTTTCGATAACGAACTGAAGCATCTGCCTGCGTCGTGCACGGTGACGGTGCAACTGGAGTCGGGGGATGGGGTTGCGCTGTTGTCTCTCGAGGATGATGGGCCAGGATTTTCGCCAGAGGTGAGCCAGCATTTGTTCGAGCTGCGGGTGAAGGGCAAAGAATCGAATGGGCACGGACTCGGGCTGGCGTTCGTGGATGCAGTGGTTCGGGCGCATGGGGGAACAATCACGGCGACGAATCGCGAAGGCGGTGGTGCGTGGATTGCGCTGTCATTGCCGCTGGTACCGGTTCATGCGGTATAGAAGCGTTCGCCAGACGTCATTGCCTGATTGCTCAGGACTTGCAGGCGTCGCTCCATACCGTAAGCGATAGCTTTCGCTGGTGACGGGATCCTTGCATTCCAGCGAAACAACAGCCCCGGCCGGAGTTTCCAGCCGCTCGCGGCTTTACGCTACATTGCGAGATAAGTGCCAGTAAAAGCGACCTGGCCACCGTGGAGACGTCCAACCCAGCGTACCGTGTTCCGCGACCAGCAAAACTGAACGCGAGACCTCGATCAAATCGCAAAGACTCTTACATTGCCCGCTGCTATCACGGTGTATAAGGAACCATAATACGAATTCTGATTATGTTGCTGCGAGCGAGGCCGAATAGAAATCCATGACAATGAGCCGCCACTGGACCCGCCGAAAATTCATGAACCGTGCAGCAGCATCGGGAGCCTCCCTGGCATTCGCGCCGCTGGGCAAAAACGCGGTGGCCTACAGCACGGGCAGAAGGGCTCTTCAAGGTCGATTTCTGACCCATGTCTCCGTCGTGCGCGTAAATCAGATTGAGGTCACTCCCAGCCATTCCATTGGCGAAGACGAAGTATCGGACAATAGCCTTGAACAGATTCGCTCGCGACGCGAGGCCTTTTTGCGCGGATGCCCCGAAGGCAAAATGACCTGGGCTATCAGCTGGCTAGCACTCAACGACACTCGCCAACAATACAAAGATGCCCGCCGTCTCCTCGCGTCCTATCACGACCGATATGGCGATGAGATTACCTTCATTCCGGGCGGTTACTTCGCACCGATGTATGACAACCGAGAAAACATCAGGGTGACCATCCACAAGTCCCTTCAACTGATCTCAGAGATGGTGGGAAGCCGATATCGTCCGGAGTGCCTGGTCGCCGGCTTTATGGACGCCGAAAACCAGCGCTTCCTCGCAGCTGATGAGGACATTCATGTTTGCCAGGGCCAGATCTGGAGCCAGCACGGCATCGACAACGGCGATGGCGACGGCGGCATCTGCTATCCCTACTACCCCAGTCGCGAGCACTACCTGAAGCCGGCGCAGGGTCCAGGAGACTTTATTGATTGCGTATGCCTTGACGGTTGGACGTGCGATTTTCTTGCCGCGCGTCGCAACGGCTTTGAGGGAGGATTCAACAGCCGCATGGGCGTGGGGCCCATCGAGACTGTTGGAAACCTGGGTGAGCAAAACGGTCGCAACGAGATGATGGCAACCACCGCCATGCACTTTGATCAAGGGTGCGCTCTGAATGGATTCGGTTGGGTTACTGGAATCTGGGAGGTATCGGTCCACCATGACAAAGATCTCGCGTGGTGGCTCCAGGCCGTCAACAGTCGATGGCCCGATACGCAGGTGCTTACCGAGGGGGCATTCGGCATGGAGTGGCGCAAACACACGCCCAATAATGCGTCGCTCAATTACCGCTTCGATGCTAAAGGAACCGGTGCGCCCGGCTCAGAGAAGGAATTGGAAATCCAGTGGTTCATGAACCAGGAGTTCCGGCTGGCGTTACTCCGCAATTGGAAAACGGAGAGTCCCGAGATGGTCATCGACTTCACCCGCTACGATATGCCCGCGCAAGAACCGCAGGGCCTTCAGCGCGAATGGAGCCTGATGAACGTGCTGAACCAGAAAGGAACACGTTCGCAGGACAAGCCGGTTCGGTTGGGGCAACTGCCTTCGGAATATCAGCGGCTCATTTATAAACGTTATCCGGAGTTGAAGAAACTCGGTTGAGCTTCGGCTACCAACCATTCGTTGTATTCTTAGGCCGGAGAGCGCCACTCAAGTGTCCTCCAGTTTCTCGAAGCTTCTTTGCAGTTAAGGTGATGTGGTGAATTCGCATAATATTGACCTTCCATTTGAAGTTGCAGGTCGGAAGATTCTTATCGGCACCCTGCTTGGTTTAGGGGCGGTGGGCGGCGCATTCATCCCAAATGTTTTGGCGCAAGTCGCCTTGTCCGGCGCCTCAACAACTGCAGCAATTCACGGCAGAGTATTGAATTCAGCGGGCCATTTTGTTGCCGGCGCAACCGTCCATCTTGAGCAGGACGGCGCTTCGCGGGCTGAAACCGTTGTAGACGCAAAAGGCGAATTCAGATTCTCTGGGCTCGCAGCCGGCACCTATGTGCTGATTGCCGAGAAGGCCGGTGTCCGCAGCCATGCGGCCACACTCACAATCTCTCTGCTCCCCGATCAGCTTCAGGTAGATCTTCAATTCGAAGGCCTCGCGACCGCCGGCGGCAAATCGGACATGGGGTCGACAGCCCCGGCGGACGCCATGGAATTCGCAGACAATCCGAACTTCGCGGTTGCCGGCGTCACGGATTGGACTGCGGCGGGCGGCCATGGGTCAGACACCAGTCTGCGCACAAGCGAGGCGCTCACGCGAGAGACTCTCACGCTCAAGCCCGGTTCTGTCGTCCCGCGCCCGGCAGCCACACCCGCAGACGCGGCTATCGCCAGAGCCACGGAAGAAAAGCTCCGCGCAGCTCTGAGTGCCGCGCCCGGGGACTTTGAAGCCAACCATCGGTTGGGAGAGTTCTATCTTCGCCAGGGCAGGTATGCCGAAGTCGGCTACGTAGCTGAAGGCCGCGTAGGAGATCAAGCCCGATGACTTTGACAATGAATACGACCTGGCGCAGGCCTGCGAGGAAGTTGGCGACCTGTCGCAGGCGCGCAATCATGTGCAGCATTTGCTCGCAAATCACGCTGGAGCGGACGCTGCACCGTCTCGCTGGCTCAATCGATGAAAAACTTGGCGACCCATTGACCGCGGTTCACGAATACGAACAGGCGGTGCGCATCGATCCGAGCGAACAGAATTACTTTGAGTGGGGCTCCGAGTTGCTTTATCACCGGGCAGTTTGGCAGGCGCAGGCGGTTTTCGAGCAGGGAGTGAAGGCCTACCCGAAGTCCGCCCGGATGCTCACCGCTCTCGGCGCAGCCTTGTTCGCGGGTGCACTTTACGACGAGGCGGCGCATCGTCTCTGCGAAGCTTCCGATCTCAATCCGGCGGACCCTGAGCCCTACATGTTCATGGGCAAGATCGAGATTGCTGCCCCAAGCCCTCTGGCCTGCGTGAGCCAGAAGCTGGAGCGGTTTGTTCGACTGCAACCCGATAATGCGCTCGCGAATTATTTTTATGCGATGGCTCTTTGGAAAGAGAATGGCCGGTTGACCGACCAACAGACTCTTAACCAGATCGAGACCATGCTGACCAAGGCAATCACTATCGATCCGAAATGCGCCGATGCCTACCTGCAACTAGGCAATCTTGCAGCGTCGCGGCACGAATATCAAAAGGCGATTAGCTTCTATTCAAAGGCAATCGAAGTCAATCCGCAATTGAGCGATGCCCACTATCGCCTCGGAATCGCATATGAGCGGATCGGCGAAAAAGATAAGGCCAAGCTCGAATTTCAGAAGCATGACGAGATCGAAAAACAAACGGCCGCTGAAATTCAGCGCCAGCGCAAAGACGTCAAGCAATTCGTCATCGCTCTTCCCGCCAACCCTCCGTCTCCGCATGCCAACTGACGCGGCGCACGGCCGCTTTCTTAGCTCGTATGCGGCTTCATCGTCGACACGATGCCGTCGCCTTCGCGAATCGTGATGATCTGGTTGGCCTTTACCTGCGTGAACTTTTCCAGTTTCTGCGTCGTAGGCCACTTCACCTCGATCAGGTCCACCGTGTCCACGGTTCCGAGTCCGAAATGAAGGCGCAGATCGTTCTGCGACATGACACTGGTGCCGCTGCTCACTTCATCCATCTGGATATGTTTTCCAGCCACGACGCGGACGCGTGCGCCGATCGCTGTTCGATTGCACTTCGTGCCCACCAGTTTGATCTTGATCCAGTTCTGCTTGTTGCCCCCGACATTCTTGAGCAGAGACGGCAACTCATTCATGTTCAGGATCAACACATCCATGCCGCCGTCGTTATCGAAGTCGCCGAATGCCGCGCCTCGGCTGGAATATTTCGCGGTCATGCCGGGTCCCATTGTTGCCGAAACATCTTTGAAGTGGCCGTTGCCAAGATTCTTGTAGACCAGCCTCGGATTCTTGAACGTCTCGCCGAAGTTATAGTGGTCGATCTCCGGATAGACGTGCCCATTCACTTGCACAATGTCAGACCAGCCGTCATTGTCGTAGTCAATAAAGCCGCACCCCCATGCCACGATAGCTGTTATTGATGCCGACGCCGGAATCGAATGACAGGTCGCTGAATGTACCGTCGCCATTGTTGTGGTACAGGTTGCACGTATCGTCGGCGAAGTTTGTTTTGAAGATGTCGAGCCAGCCATCGCAGTCGTAGTCTGCAACGCCGAGCCCCATGCCCGCCTGCTCATGGCCGTCATCGTTATATGCGCATCCCGCCATCACGGCGACATCGGTGAATGTGCCGTCGTGGTTGTTCTTGAACAGAATGCTCGGCTCGGAATCGACCGCGACATAGATGTCGGGCCATCCATCGTTGTCAAAGTCGTAAGAGACCGACGTGATGGAATAGCGCGGCCCCGGCTTCAGGATTCCAGCCTTCTCCGATACATCCGTAAATGTGCCGTCTCCATTGTTGTGGTACAGGATGTTCGTATCGCCGGGAAGTCCGCGCGGGCCGCACATGGTGGGTACACCCTTCCACTGGCAGAAACTCTGCCTGATCGATGGTCAGCGGCTTATCGGGATCAAGCTTGACGAAGTTACACACGAAGAGATCGAGATGGCCGTCCCGGTCGTAATCGAAAAAAGTGCAGCCTGTGCCCCACCGTCCGTGCTCCTGGTAGAGGCCAGCCTTGCGCGTCACATCGGTAAAGGTTCCGTTTCCGTTGTTATGGAAGAGAATGTTGCGACCCCAGAACGTGCAGAACAGGTCGTCCCAGCCATCGTTGTCGTAGTCGCCCACGCACACGCCGGTCTGCCATCCGGACCGCCCAAGTCCGGACTTCTCGGTCACGTCGGTGAAGGTGCCGTCGCGATTGTTCTTGAAAAGATGCGTGGTGGGCTGTTTCCCTGCGGCCCAGTGCGCGTCGAGCCGGTTTCCATTGGTCAGATAGATGTCGAGCCATCCGTCATTGTCATAGTCGAAGAAGGCGATGCCGCTGCCTTTCGTCTCGATGATGACGCGCTTCTTGTCGACGCCTCCCCAGACATTGGGAATATTCAAGCCTGCCTTCTCTGCAACGTCGATGAATTGAACGGGAGAGGCAGGAGAAGTCGCCACCGCGGCTTCAACGCGCGATCTTCCGCTCCATGCCCAGAGCGGAGTTGTCAGCCTGTCGAGCAGGGAACTGCCGAGCACGAAAAGGGATGAACCAAGAAAGCGGCGCCGCGGAATGATCATAGAATTGCGTATGATTATAGGTTACCCATGAATTGACTCGGGACAAATGGACTAGCCTTTTCAGTGCTCGTGCGTCTCTCCTCATTTGCGCTGAACCTTTGGAAAAGGATGCGGCACAATCCCAACCCCTTCTTTCACTGCGATGATCTGATCGATGGGAACGTTCGTCAGCTTGTCCACCTGCCCGCTTGGCCATGTGATCACCAGTGATTCAATCTTGCTTCGCTTGCCAAGTCCAAAATGTATGCGAGGATCGCTGGCAGACATGTAGCTCGTTCCACCCTTTGACTGCTCTACATGAACGAACCCCTCCGAAGTCAGTTTTAGCACTGAACCAATTCCATCGCGATTGGACTTTGTGCCGATCAGAAGAACTTCGAGCCAGTGGTTGGCATTGCCTCCATCGTTGCGCAGCAGCTCAGGAAAGTCGCCCCTGCAAACTACCGCGAGGCCGACTGCACCGTCGTTGAAGAAGTCGGCAGTCGCCAGGCCACGCCCCGCCACCGGCTGATTGAAGTCCGGGCCAAGCGAGTCGGAAACCTTTTCGAAGTGGCCTCCGCCCAGGTTATGGAACATGAGCAGCGGCTCTTTATAGGAGACCTCGCTGTGGTAGAGCTTTACATTGTCCACCATGGCCCCGTTCGCCTGCACGATATCCGGCCAGCCGTCATTGTCGTAGTCGATGAACTTCGCGGCAACGCCGCTCAGCGTGATCGCCTTGTTGCCGATTCCGGAACTGTACGTGACATCGGTGAATGTGCCGTCTCCGTTGTTGTGATAGAGGCGATTCAACTCGAAATCAAGATGCGTAATGTAGACATCGAGAAACCCGTCCCCATCCACATCGGCGGCGTCGATGCCCATTCCCGCTTCGTAGCGGCCATCCTCGCTTGCCGCCAAACCTGAGATCAGCGATTCGTCTGAAAACGTCCCGTCGTGCTTGTTTTCAAAAAGGAAGTTTGGCCACGTGTCGTTCGCAATCGCAATGTCGGGCCAGCCATCGTTGTTAAAGTCAGCCGCGACCACGCCCATGCCCTTCGACTCGGGCTGCGCCGATTCCCGACTTCTCGCTCACATCCGTGAACGTTCCATCATGATTGTTGCGGTAGAGCTTCGTTTTCTGGCCGTGATAGTTATTCGGACTGCAGTAGGAGCGATAGCCCGGAGCGCGCTCGCCGCACCATTCGTTATTCTTGCGGCGACCAGTCAAGATAGTTGGTCACCACCAGGTCAAGCCATCCATCCTTATCGAAGTCGACCCATGCCGCGCTCGTCGACCACTTGCCCTCATCCGCCACTCCGGCTTTCGCAGTCACATCGGTAAAGGTCCCGTTGCCATTGTTGTGATAAAGAATGGCGCGCCCATAGCCGGTGACGTACAGATCGGGATACCCGTCATTATCGAAATCGCCAACCGCGACTCCTTGCCCATAGTGACCCTCACCCCCCACGCCCGCCTTCTCCGTCACGTCGGTAAATGTCCCGTCGCCATTGTTGTGATAGAGAGCCGAGTGCAGCGGCTTTGCGGGTTTGTAAGCGTCAGTCGCGCCTGCCTGCACGAAGTACAAATCCATCAGCCCGTCCTGGTCGTAGTCGATCCACGCCACGCCGGTGCCCATGGTTTCCAGGTAGTACTTCTCATCCGTTTCCGTGGAATCCTGTACGAAAGTGATGCCCGCAGATTTGCGAATGTCGGTGAAGCGAACACTGACGGGAGCGCTCTGCGGCTTAGGTGGTTGCTGCGCGCCGGCCTTCGCAGAGCAGGTCTGGCCAGCCATTGCGATGAACAAAGCAGAAATGCAGCCCACGAGCATCGTGAAGACTGGCGAATCGTCGCGCAGGCTTCGCGCTCCAACCGGTTCGCCCTGTTCCTTGATCGCGGGGAAGGTGCCGAATCGATTTCATAGTGTTCTGTCTGCCAGCGACAACGCCAACTGTAGAAATTGCGCCTTGTCAGCCAACGCCGTGGGCCCACTCTCTGCCGCATTCGCCGGTGCGGCCTGGTCCAGTACCTGCGCAATCCTGTCGATATCCAGGCTCGCATTTGCGCTGCTGTTTTTGAAGCGATTCAGCACATCTCTGGCCTTGGCGACCTGTCCCGTTTGAAAGTAGTAGACGCCAAGAGTCGAATAACCTCCCGACCACTCAGGCAGCAAATCGACGGCGCGTTCGAGATTTGACGCTGCGTCATTGGAATTTCCCTGCATTGCCGCGGTAAGCCCCAGCCCCCAATAGAGCTTGCCTGAGCCTGGAATGCGCGCCTGCCCCTTCAACAGAATCCGCCTCGCTTCCGCAATGTCCCCACCGCGCAAATCCAGCAGCGCAAGGGAAAGATAGGCTTGGTCATTGTCTGGGTTGCGGACAATCTCATCCTGGAATATCTTGCGTGCCGGTTCTGCGTTTCCCATGTGCGCGTAGATGTCGCCCAGCAAAGCCATATACGCATCGTCTTTCTGCTCATCGGGCGAAACCTGTTGGGCAACTTCGAGTGCCTGCGAATACTCGCGCTTTCGAAAATATGCATTTGCCAGATCGAATTTCACGTCGTCCGAATTCGGGTTGACCTCGAGCGCCTGCTGAAAATGTTGGATAGCGTCATCGTACAAATGAAAACGAGCGAGCAAAACACCGATGCCGGCCATCGTGCGAAAGTCTCCTGCCGCAAGCTGATCAAGTTGGGCGATTGTGCTCCTCGCATTTTCCACGTCTCCAGCTTTCAAGTATGCCTCGGCCAACAGATACAGATTCTGAGGTTGATCTGGATGCTTCTTCGCTTCATTCGTCAACTCTGCCAAGTCGAGCTGATTGCGCGCGCCGGGGGCAAGATTGGAGCGATTGTTGAGATAGTCGAACAGGTTCTCAAAAGGAAGCGGACCACTCGCGGAATTCTTTGACAGGGTCTTGAACGAATTCAAATCCCGATCCGCAGCCGCAGTCTCGTGCAGGCTGCGCTCCGCCATGGCCAGCTTGTAATAGCCGTTGGCCGGATCGCGGCTAACGCGGACGTATCGCCTCAGCAGTTCCTCCGCCTCCGGAAACTTCTTTGCGGCCATGCGAAGATTGGCGAGTTCGAGCAGTGCGTCAGGAAAATCCGGATTGAAGCGAAGCGCCTGCTGGAAATAATTCTCCGCACCAGCCGCGTCTCCCTGCCGCTCGGCGATGAATCCGAGATTGAAAAGGCACGACGAATTATGCGGGTCGAGCTTGATGCCTTCCTCAAAGTATTTCTTCGCCTCGTCGAACCTTCCGAGATTTCTGTAGGAAAGCCCAAGAAACGAATAGGAGCGCGCAGAGTTTTCAATCTTCAGCAATTTTGTGAACTGGTCGATCGCCTTGTCGACCTTGCCCGCCATGAAATAGCTTTCGCCGAGCGCGGCAATCAAATCCGCGCGTTGAGGAGCGATCTGGACGCCGGATTCGAGTAGCGGGATCGCGTCTTCAAAATAATTCTGCGACATGCTGATCTGCGCCATCAGGAAGATGACATCGACATTCTCGGGCGCCAGCTTGTGCGCATGCAGCAGCAGGTCCAGCGCGTCCAGTGGGCGACCTTCATTTGTGTACGCTTGCGCGAGCAGGTACATCGCCTCAACCGAATCGGGCTTAAGCTTCAGCGCGCGGTTAAGCGCAAGCTCCGACTTGGGATTCTGCCCATCGCGAAGATAGACCTGTCCGAGGTTGTAGACAATCTCGAACGTCTCCGGCTGAAGCGCATCCGCTTTCTCCAACTCAAGCTGGGCGGGTTTGTACTGCTTCTCTGAGGCCAGCAACACGCCGAGAGAAAAATGCACTTGCACATCGTTCTTGCCTTGCGTCGAGACGTCGGTTGCCACGCGAAGCGCATCTTGAACTCGCTTGCTTTCGAAGTAAGCGCGAATCAGGTTGAAGCGTGCGGCAAGATTCTGCGTCGGCACTTTCTGAAAGTGAGGTATGGCCTCGGCCGGTCTTGCCCTCCATCATCAGCAGAACGCCCAGGTTGTAGTTGCCGTCCTGGTTCGCCGGATCCAGATGCAACCCCATGCGGAACGCCTTCTCTGCCGAATCGAGATCCTTCATGGCGACATAGGCGTTGCCGATGTTGTTGTACGTCTTCACGGAATTGGGAGCAATCTTGAGGGCCTTCTTGAACGCCTCAAGCGCGCCTGCGTAATCGCTGCTGATTCGTCTCGATGATGCCCAGCAAGTTATAGCCCTCAACGCTGGAAGGATGGTGCTCGAGAGCTTCCAGTGTTGCCGTCTTTGCCTCCGCAACCCGTCCCTGTTGCGCCAGCGTTGCGGCTTCCGCGAAGTCATCAGAAGGCTTAGCTGGGACCTGTTGCGCGACGCTGACGACGCAGATATTCAGCGCAAGCGTCAGAACAAGAAAAGAGGCAAGCCCGGCATCCGGCCTGGCGACGGCGCTGATCTGCGCAGACGCGGCGGCTTTCGCTGTCTTCAAAAGAGGCCGTAGATGTGCGTTTCCAGGCGCGTCATTGTAGCGTTTCCAACGCTTGCTTTGCGGTTGCGTTCTCCGGCTGCACGCGCAGCAAATCGAGCAGCACGGTTCTTGCCTGCTCCTTATCATTGCGCAGCGCATAAAGCCGCGCGAGATTCAGGTAGGACTGATCAAAAGTCTGGCGCCACGCGGATTCCGGTCTTGAATTCGTCTTCTGCCTCTGCGTACTTCTCGGTGCGCACAAAGAGTACGCCGAGATTGTTCAGCGCTTCAGGATAAACAGGGCGGAGTTCAAGCGCCTTCCGCAAAGATTCGGTTGCGTGCGGAACGTCGCCTTGCTGCGCGTACAGCATGCCGATGCTGTAGTTCGTCTCCGGATCGTCAGGCTGTAGTTGAAGTGCGCGGCCTAAACATTCCTGCGCTTTTTCAAACGAACGCTGACGCCGGTAGACGTTTCCAAGATTCAGCAGCGCGATGGCAAATCCCGGTCTGAGTTTGAAGCGACTTCTCAAAATCCTGAATCGCTTCGTCAAGTTGTCCTTGCTGAGCGGCCATCATGCCAAGATTGTTCCACGCTTCCGGGTAATCGGGCCGCAATTGGATCGTCTTCTCGAGATACTGGCGGGCCTGCTGGAAATCGTTTTTCCGCAGATTGAGCGTACCCAGGTTGTAATTGGCGTCGGCATTGTCCGGCTTTGTCAGCAGGACCTGCCGAAACGACTCCGCCGCCTGCTCAAGATATCCGTGCTGATACATGGCGACGCCGTAGGTAAAGTCGTTGCGCTGAAAAGCATCCTGCACGAGAAGTCCTTTGAAAGGGAGTGCTTTTTCCATGCGGCTGATGGCGGTGGTCGGCACGGAGTTCAGATCTGTCTGCAGGTGTTCGAGGTTGAACGGCCCTTGATAGACCTTCACAATCATGCCTTGCCGATCAAGCAGGAATGCGATGGGAATCGGCAGGTCTCTGCGCCGGTCAAAGAGATGGCGGTAAATGATGTTATAGATTCCGGCAACCTCATCGCTGGCAAACAGCAAAGGGAATGTGAATTCTCCTTGTTTTGCAAAATCGTGCGCGTTTTCCATATGGACCGCACTGTCGACGTTTAACCCTACGATCGAAATGCGCGCCGCGCCAAGCGCGGCAGGATGCTCATGAAGCTGCTTCAGCTGTTCGAGGCTCGCGGGCGCCGTTGTTGCCCAGAAGACCAGCAATACAAAGCCACCTTGGAGAGAATTGAGATTGAGCGCTTTTCCTGCGAGATCGGGCAACGAAAAACCAGGAGCCTTCAGGGGATCTATGAGCCATGTCTCCACTTGTGAGGGCAACAACTCAGGTCGGAGTCGCTTCTCCGCTGCGCGCATAGCTTGCCGGCGGCTTGCTGAAGGGCTTTGCCTCAAATGTGCTCCGACCCTCGCCAATTTCGATGCGATGGTTGAGCGGCATATTCTCAAATTGCTGCGACGTCTCCGTTGGGCCATCGAACCGTCGCACGGATGGTACCGTCTGGCTTTCCGACGCCGAAGAAAAGCTCCTTCGAGTGCTGCGACAGAAACCCAGATCCAGCCTGCAGATATTTGGTCTGGCGCAGCTTTCCGGTCTCGACCGTGACCGCCGCTCCGATCGCATCGCGGTTGCTTTTGTATCCTCGCAGTCGGAACGAGATCGAGTCGCCAATCTCCTGTCATCGCATTGTGAAGTATGCGGACTTGCGGAGCGTTGCGATTTTTGAGAATGACTTCCAATCGTCCGTCGTGATCGATGTCCGCAAGTGCAAAAGCACGGCTGTCCTCAAGGAAATCCAGGCCGACGGCCCCGGAAACCTCAGTGAATGTGCCGTCGCGATTGTTCGCGAACATCACGTTGCGCGCATAACCATGCCACGTATTGTCCGATCGAACCAACTCATTGATCGCTTGCCATCCGCGCTCATAGGCTGGCGCTGGCGTTGAGTCCTCAGAGGATTTGGCGACCACCTGCCGCCAGAAAAAACTGGCAAGATCGTTTCGTTCGCTCCCAGAGAGATAGCCGTTCGCGACGTAGAGATCGCGCATAGCCATCATGGTCGATGTCCCAAAAATCAGATGACCAGGACCATCGTCCCATCTCAACCGCAGCCGGCCTTCCCTGGTTCTCAAATGTCCCGTCGCCGCGGTTGCGATAAAGGGCATTGCCGCGCGCATGCCGCTGATAGAGTTCGCGAATGCGTTCTGGCGCATTTTCGTGAAACTGCTTCTGCTCTGAAACCCGTTGCCCCGCGGCCTCCCACATGCTGGGTACATAAATATCTTGCCGGCCGTCGTTGTCGAAATCGGCCCAGCAGCAACTCATGCCTGCGCCTACGCCTTCAACGTGTGCCTGCGACGACACAACGGTGAACGTCCCATCGCCATTGTTGCGGTAGAGTTGCGAGCTGCCAAAATCGTTGGCAACGAAGAGGTCTTGCTGTCCGTTCGAATTGGAGTCGCCCCACGCGCACGCAAAACTATAGCGGTCATTGTCTGCATTCAAGCCGGCAGCTTCGGTGGTCTCCACGAAATTCCCATTGCCCTCGTTGTGGAAGAGGCAGTTTGGCGGACCATTGCGCGCGTCGTAGTAGGGAATCGGGTAGTGATATTGATCGAGGCCCAGGTAGTACATGTACATGCAGAAATAAATATCGAGTCGCCCGTCGCGGTCGTAGTCCGCAATCGCCGCATGCGTGAAGGTTCCCTGCGGCTCGCGCGCAAACTTGAACGCATCGCGCTTCAACACGAAGGTGCCGTCGCCCTGATTCATAAACAGAAGCGGCCCCGTCCCGCAAACCACAAGAAGATCCTGCCGCCCCTTGTTATCGAAGTCGGCAAAGAGCGCGCAGGCCGTGTTGTCGAGTACGCCTACGCCAGCCTTTTCCGTAACGTCTTCAAACGTGCCGTCGCCGCGGTTTCTGTACAGGCGGTTTGGCAGTCCGGCAGGCTGGCAAACATAAAAATCGTCGAAGCCATCGTTGTCGAAATCGCCAGCCGCCACGCCATTATTACCGTAAACGTCAACGCCGATCGCTCCATCCAGAACCGTGCGCCAGTAGTCGGCTCCGTGCGCCAATTGCTTCGTGTAAGACTCCGTCTGGCCCATCGCCTGGGTCGTCACATCGATGAACGCGGATCCGCGCACCACGCTAAGCGTCTCTTCGCCGGCCTCCCATCGCAGCACCTTCCATGGTTGGGATGCATCGCGCGACCAAACCATGCGCCACGATCCAACTCGCTCCTCGCGGCTGTCATCGCTTCGCTGCGCAACGAGGTCGTAGCGCACGTCGACGCGAACCGTGAGCGGCGCACTGGCGGTCTCTTCGATCCCGAAAATCTCAAACTCCGCGGTGTCCACCTTCGTCAGTGGTCCAAGCCAGGCGTCGATCTCCTTCAGCAAATTTTTGCGCCCCGTCACCGGCGTGGTATCAAACTCTCTTCTCACCACATCAATCCCGAAGGAAGACCGCACCTTCGTTTCTTTGACTTTCAGAAAGCGGCACAGCTTGAATTGCTTCGTCAAGTAAATTCGGCCAGCACCGAGTGATCGCGCGGCGAGCTCTTCAGGCTTTCGCTCCATCGCTTGAACGCAGATTCAATTTCGAACGCATACTTCTCGGTGATGTATTGATCGGACCCGGGCGCCACGAGTTTGAGCACATCTGCCAGAGGAGATTGAACCGGATAATGCGGGAACAAGCGATTGTCTGCAAATGGAAATGCCGCCTGCGGATTCGTCGGAATGTCTGGCGGACCGAATAGATGCGAAGCTCCAAACAAAGGCGCCGGACGAAGTAGTAAAGGCGCGAACCCCATACTTTTAAGAAGCTTTCGGCGAGAAATGCGCGGGCTCACGTTGAGGGGAGGTGACTTCATTCTGCCGTCTGTAGTCGGGACAATATGACGGGATAATAGCATCTGGTTCAAGACGCGTCGGGATCTCTATTCAGCACTCGGCGCTCGCTCACCATCAAAGCCGGTTGCGTGGTCAACGGGAGCTGTTTTTCCACACGAAACCCTCACCCCTGTGCAATTGTTTGCCGAGTTCGACCTTGACCAGGCATCTGGCCGGGGACAATCAACTCTTTGCATCGCGAAGTTCTCATCCGACTTATAGTATTGATTCTAAACAATATATTGCCTACCGTTTATTCTCAATGCACCCGTCCTGTCGAAATTGGCGACCTACTGGCAACAGGCGTCTACAACTTTTGGTTGACAAAGTTTGTGCGAATATCCTACGCTTCCTCGCACGCCGATGAAACCGTTTACAAAACGGTTGAAGGCGAGCAGTTTCGACTTCCCTGCAGATCGACGCGCAGAAGCTGCGAATAGAAAGGACGGAGGACATTCGGATGGGCCGTGAGCGTAGAACTTCGAAACAGTTGCGAGTAAGCGTTTACATAACTCTCGCCTGCTTTTGCCTCTCTTTAGTCCAAGGCCGGATCCGCATTCGGCCAGGTGGACGAAGGATCAATCACGGGCACGTCGCGGACTCCACCGGTGCGGTCATACCCAATGCACAGGTGACCCTGTTGAACACCGATCAGGGCATCACTCTCGAAACCAAATCGGGCGGCGACGGAGGCTATACTTTTTCGCCGGTCAGGGCTGGACACTACCAGATCACGGTGACGGCGAAAGGGTTTGCCACAGACAACCCAGAAGAACATCACCGTGAACGTTGCCCAGGCGCTGCAGGTCAACGTTTCGCTTAAGCTCGGCGCAGCCACTGAGACCGTTGAAGTCAACACAGCGCCGCCACAGCTTCAAACCGAAGAAGCTTCGGTAGGCCAGGTGATCGGCGGGCAGGAAGTGAATGCTCTTCCTCTCAACGGGCGCAACTTCACGTTCCTGGCCCAGCTGGGCGCAGGCATGCAGACGCCGCAGGCCGATACGCGCGGCAACGCTGCCTCCGGCGCATTCTCGGCCAATGGCCTTCGTCCCGCACAGAACAACTACCTGCTCGACGGCATCGACAACAACTCCAACGCCGTCGACTTCCTCAACGGAACCAACTTCGTCATTCTGCCTCCGGTAGACGCCATCTCAGGAATTCAAGGTGCAGACAGCGACTTCAGCGCAGAACTCGGTCGCGCGGCGGGCGCCGTGCTCAACGCCACCATCAAGTCCGGCACCAACAGCATTCATGGCGCGGCGTGGGAGTTCTTCCGCAACGACGTACTCGATGCGGCCGATTGGTTTGAAGACAACACGCCAACCCCGTCAAGGGCGAACTTCGTCTCAACCAGTTCGGCGCCATCGATCGGCGGCCCGATCATCAAGAACAAGCTCTTCTTCTTCGGCGACTACGAAGGCAAGCGGCGCGTGCAGGGAACGTCAGTCAGCGCAATTCAGTCCCGACTGCCTGAGCGCAGCAGCGACTACACGAACCTGACCGACATCCTTACGCAACAGGCTGGAGCGGCCAGGACCGACATCCTTGGACGTTCGATTCAGCGCGGCACGATCCTTGATCCGGGCACAACGCGATTCGTCGCCAATGGGACACAGCGATCCCGGTCTCAGGTTTGGCGAACAATTCCGGGGCGGACGGGTATGTGCGCGATCCGTTCAGCACCGCATGCGGACCAGGGACCCAGTCATTCACAGTGCGGCGCGTGCCCCGATCTCAATATGCTTCCCGCCGGCCGCATCGATCCAATGCAGTCAAGCTGCTGAATCTGTATCCCGCACCGAATGCCGGTCTGGGCACGTATCAAGATCAGCCCGGCTCTCTATGAGCATTCCAATACTTTCGATACGCGCGAAGATTTCAACCCCAACGAGAAGAACCAGATCTTTGGACGCTTCAGCTACGCGGATGATCCGCAGTTCATTCCTGGACCGTTTGCAGGCGTAGCCGATGGCGGCGCCTTCCAGCAGGGCATCCAGACCGCGAAATCGGCTCAGATGGTGGCAGCCTACACCCATGTCTTCAACCCGAACACGATCAACCAGGTGCGCGGCGGGTTCGCCCATCTGCACACCACGCGCTTCGGACCGGTCGGCAACCAGATGGGAATTCCGGCGCAATACGGAATTCAGGGAATTCCACAGGTTCCAGAAAACGGCGGCCTTCCCAACTTCTATATCAGCAACCTGCAGAACCTGGGCAGCAACAACTTCCTGCCCTCGGACGAAGTCAGCGCAGACCATCCAGGTCACCGACGACTTCACCAAGATCTACGGCAAGCACAGCTTCAAGATGGGCATTGAGTATCAGCACGTGAAGTTCTCGACCCTGCAGCCGGCGTGGTCGCGCGGCTCATTTCGACTACAACGGCAACTTCACCGATATCCCGAACCAGGGCAGCACCAACGGGGGCATCGCTCAGATGTTGCTGCCGCCTGTTGCGGCCCCGGCAACTATCAATGGCAATCCGAATCCGAACGGCTTTAGCTACTCGGGCGGCTCAGACGCCGTCAACGCCTCGAACATCAACAAGACCTACGACGAGAAGATGTACTTCGCCTCGTACTTCCAGGACGACTGGAAGATGACTCCGAAGCTGACCCTCAATCTCGGCCTTCGCTGGGATTACTTCGGACCCGATCAACGAGACAGAATGGCGGGCAGGCCAACTTCGTTCCGAGCGCGTCTGCCCGAAAAGGGAATCGGCGGTCCGACATTCATCGTGCCGGCCACCGGAAAAGACAACCGGACCCTTTCGACAAACTCCACCTGCTCAGGCATCAATTGCGCAGGTTTCGTCGATCTCCTGGCGCAGGATGGCATCACCCTGCTCGAGACCAACAAGTATGGGCAAGGGCTCTTGCAAACACAGAAAACGAACTTTGCTCCTCGCGTCGGATTCGCCTATCAAATCACTCCGAAACTGGTAGCGCGCGGCGGATTTGGGCTGTTCTACAACTCGTTTGAGAACCAGGGATACGGACCGAATATCGGCGAGAACTATCCTTTTGTGTTCAACATTACTCCTACCATTCACGCTAACCCTGCTGATCCGGCGGCTGCGTCTCAGGTTGCGCCGCTCAGCTACAACACGCCGTTCAGCGGGTGTCCGACAGCAGGTCCGGGCGGCACCGCGTCGTTCGAGTCCGGGTTCTCGTGCATTCCGCTTACGCCGACAGCGGTCAACGCCTTGGGGCTGGGTCTCCAGGGTCTCCAGTTCGACTACGACACCCCGCGCACTCTACAGCGCCAACGGCACGTTCCAATACTCGGTCACGCACTCCATTGTCGGCGACAGGCATCCTATGTGTACACACACGGCAAGGACCTGCAGGGCGGCGTCGGCTATCAGAACGTAACCCAAATTCTGCCTGCTGGCGTCAGCACCGGGAAGGGTTGCCCATACGCGACCTTTGCTGAGAATAGCTGCATTCCGTTCGCGGATTTCGGCGGCGGCAGCTACCAGGCAACTTACGGCGTAAGCTCCTACCACGGCTTACAAACCAAGCTCGAACAGCAGTATGCAAACGGTCTGACGTTCCTGCTTACCTACACCTGGTCGAAGACGCTGTCGGATGCCGGCGACTTGCTCAACGGCGGCAGCACAGGCACGCTGCGTGCCTACTCGGTGCCCGGTCTTGGCCCCAAGTTCGATTATGCGCGGGCAGATTTCGATCTCCGCAACGTGTTCCACTTCAGTGGCGGTATGAACTGCCGTTCGGCAAAGGCAAGAAATACATGAATCAGGGCGGGTTCACCAATGCAGTACTTGGTGGATGGTCCACCAACTGGATCGTGACTCTGCAAGGCGGCCAGCCCGTTAACTTCGCCTGCCCAACCGGCACGACCTCTGGAACGAATTGCAACGATATCCTCCTTCCCGGGAAGAGCCCGCAACTTGGTGTCAAGATCGGGACCAAGGGTGGGTACCACGGTCCGTTCTGGATCGGAAACCCGTCAGCCTTTAGCCAACCTGTCAGTTAGGCCTCGTGGGCGGTGTCATTACACCGATCGCGGATAACCCCAGCGGCTGCGTGGCTGCTGGCGGAGCAGGTGCTTTGGGCAGCACAGCCTGGCCAAATCGATGGGCCCGGATTCAAGCGCTTCGACTTCTCCCTGTTCAAGGCATTCCAAATCAACGAGCGGTTCTCAATGCAGTTCCGGTCGGAGTTCTTCAACATTCTCAATCACCCGAACTTCAACGCTCCTAACTTTGGCGGCAACGGTGTTGTTTCCGTTGGCGGTTCCGGTACCTACACCAGCAGCACATTTGGCGCAATTGGATCCACGCGCGATGCTCCATATGATCCAAGGCAGATTCAATTTGCTCTGAAGCTGTACTACTAGGCTAGAATGAAATCGCCCCGGGACGGCACGCCTACTCGGTGCCTTCCCGGGGTTTTCTTCTGCGTAGCACAATGCTCACGCGGCAATCACGGAGGCGGGCGGTGAGCAAGAGGTCTCGATACCGGCTGGCGCTGATCGGGACGATCCTGACCTGCGCTATGCTTTCCTCGGCCGAGGATCCGCAGAAGCAGAAGCTCGATCGCGAATATCAATCCGCGGTATCCGATTATGATGCGGGGCGATATGCGGCGGCGGCAGAGCAGTTGGAACGCCTTCTCCCCTATGCGCCAAACAGCTTCGAGATCCACGAGCTTCTCGGACTCGTCTACGCTTCGCTCTCGCAGGATGCGAAGGCAGAAGAGCATCTTAAAATAGCCGTCCAGTTGAACCCCGACTCCGCAGTCGCACGAACGAACCTTGGAACAAGCCTTCTTCATGCGGGAAAGACCGCGTTTGGCGGGAGAACAGTTCCTCAAGGCACTGCAACTGGAACCAGAAAGCTTCGACACGAACAGAAACCTGGGTCAGTACTACATTCAGGTCGGAAAGATTGCTGAAGCGCAGCCGCTTTTCGAGCAGGCACAGCAGAATCAAAGCCTGATTCCTATGAAAATGGCTACGACCTGGCGATGGCGGACCTTCTCCTGGGGCGGCTTTCCGAAGCGAGGCAAGTGGCACAACATATCTTGAAGACGCACGACACTGGCGAACTGCACAATTTGCTCGGCCAGATCGACGAGAAAGACGGCAAATTTGTCGAGGCCACCAACGACTTCGAGACCGCCGCGCACCTCGACCCCACTGAGGACAACCTGTTCGATTGGGGAAGCGAGATGCTTCTTCACCGGACCTACGAGCCTGCAATCGCCATCTTCCAGCAGGCAACAGCCCGATTCCCCAAGTCACCTCGACTCTACATCGGTCTCGGCCTGGCGCTCTATTCACGCGGCAAATATGACGAGGCTGTACAGGCCCTTCTCACTGCCGCAGACTTGGATCCCTCCGATCCTCGCTGCTATGTCTTTTTGTCCAAGGCCTACGACAGCTCTCCCAAACAGGCCGACGACGTCATTCAGCATTTTCATCGTTATGCGGAGCTGAGCCCCACCGACGCCCGGGCGCAGTACTACTATGCAATGAGCCTCTGGAAAGGAAAGCGTGCCGGAGACACCAACGTCGATCTCCAAACTGTTCAGAGCCTGCTGCAAAAGTCAATCTCGCTCGACGACAATCTTCCTGAGGCGCACGTGCAACTCGGCGATCTCTATGCGGGCCAGCACCAATACGACAAGTCTATCCCGGAGTATGTGAGGGCCCTTCAGCTCAATCCGAACCTGTCGGATGCGCATTACCGCCTCGGCACCGACTACGTGCACGTAGGGCAAAAAGACCAGGCCCAGAGAGAATTTGCCGTCTATCAAAAACTCCGTGCGGAACACCTGGCAGAGACCGACAAAGAGAGGGCAGAAGTTCAGCAATTCGTCTATTCGGAAAAGTCAGAATCTTCCGCTAAGCAATAATTCGAAATCTCCTTGGCATCACAAACGGGTCTCCCAGTGTTCGTTGCATCACAGACGCACAGAAGATTGGATAAGTTGAGCTGATGATCAAGCCGGCACTCACAAAAACACTCGCTGCGCAGTTCCCCGCCGGTGCGGGATTAAGTCCCACGCAGATCGCCTCCGGCTTGAGCTGGAACCGCCGCGAATTCCTGCGCAATACGACCGGCCTTGCTTTAGGAGCGACGCTCGCCGGCGCAAGTCCCTTTCTGCATGGAGAGGCCGCCCGAAAAAAGCGCAAGGTCATCGTCGTTACGTTCGGCGGGGGAGCCAGGGACCAGGAGACTTTTGCGCCCGAGGGCCAGGAAAACATTCCTCACCTGCTCAACGAGCTGGTTCCTCAATCGAGCTTTTTCACTCACGTCACCAATGACGGAATCCTCGGCCACTATGTTGCTACGGCCAGCCTTACAACCGGAGTCTACGAAACCCTCAACAATTTCTCGGCGGTTGCTCCCGAGCATCCCACCGTCTTCGAATACTTCCGCAAGGACCTCAAACGTCCGGCTTCCGATACATGGGTCGTCGCACCCAGCAACGGTTTCAACCGGATCGGCGAAAGCGATTGCCGTTCTTACGGTCCCGGAACGGGCGCCACCGTCATCCTTCCAAAGCATCTGCTCAGCGCTGCAACCTCCAGCCACGCCGCGGACTTTGACCACCTGCTCCGCGACAATTATGAAAACCCGCTCTACACACCCCAACTCGGCGGCGGCGAGTTCGAACTGCAGCAACTCGACGGCATCCTTCGGCTCTCCGTCGCAGACTTTATGGCGCATGCACGAACGCTCTCCAGTCCAGACGAACTTTCCGTTTATATTGCCAAGCGCCTCATGCAGCAGGAGGCGCCAAGCCTTCTGTGGATCACGATGCACGACATCGACGTGGCCCACTCCGGCGCATACTCGCTTTACATTGAAGGCATTCGGCGTACAGATCGGCTCTGCGCAGAACTGTGGAAGGCAGTTCAGGAGAATCCCGAATACGCCGGAAACACGACTCTCTTCATCCTTCCCGATTTCGGGCGCGACTCTGACTACGACGCCGGCGGTAACGGATTCCAGCACCATCGCACCGGCGACGTCAGCAGCCGCACAACGTGGATGATGGCGCTCGGAGCAGGAGTACGCGAGGGCGTCATCTTCAATGAACCAATGCAGTCCATCGATCTGGTGCCGAGCCTCGGCGCAATCATGGGCTTTTCACCTGCCCAGTCGCAGGGCAAACCAATCAAGGAACTCTTGTAGTCATGTTGCCGCGCAATCTCCAACCCGAGAATTTCACGGCGTATCCGCCCGAGGCCAGAAAAGTTGTCCTCGATCATATCGAGGCTATCCGGCAACTTCCCGTCACCTTCCTGCCCAGCCTATTGCGCGAGGTCATTGAGTACGACTTCAAATTCCCGGCGGAACGCGGTGCAATCGATGAGGAGCTTTCCACAATCGCGGCGCTCTCTCCGTCGCAAGCCAGGGAATGGTTTCAGCCGTTCCAGTCCATCTCAATTTCTTCAAAACTCGAAAACTTCGACTGGATCAATTCACCCGCGCAATTCATTGAGCAACAATCCGCCTATCTCTGGAGCACCCACCAACTCGATGCCTTTCGTAAGGCTGCGATCGATTACGGCGCGCGCTTGCAAGCAGCCATCAAGCAGCAGCCGCTGCCCACACGGAGACTCGGGGTCGCAATCATTGGCCAGGGTGTTTCCACCTACGACGAGCCGTTGTTTCGCAATCTGCGCGCACACGGAACCTACTTCAACCAGATCAAATCCGAGAACGGCCTGCAACTCCTTCTTGCGGCAGCAGCAGCGCGCGCTGAGGCGCATCCCGTTCCATTTGGTCACTG
Organism: uncultured Acidobacteriaceae bacterium; assembly: GCA_963769345.1. Taxonomy (GTDB): domain Bacteria; phylum Acidobacteriota; class Terriglobia; order Terriglobales; family Acidobacteriaceae; genus Telmatobacter. The sequence continues at coordinate 562,615 of CAVYLL010000008.1, read as the reverse complement.
GTATGTAGATGGAGGATCTGAGGCAAACCACAGTCCGCTTCTGACCTGCGTCTCGTATCAGGGGATGCAGGCTATGCGTGCGGCCCTTCTGAAAAACATTCAGTCGCAGATTGAACGCCCGGGCATGGGCCCTGAAGAGTTGCGCACGCATCTTGCTCGGATGAATCCTTCCGATCTGGGAGCGGGCGATGCGGGCGGCGCTGTTCTCGAACGCTTTAAGTTAAAAATCCTCACAGAAGGCTCGGGGACACAGATCTTTGCCACGACGTTTGCCCAGTGGGCAACCCGCGAATCCCTGCGCCGCGCCGAGCCACTCACATTGTTGGTCCGCTACGCGCCACGGCAGCGGCAACGCCCCATGAATGAACTGCTCTCGAATGCCGGCGGAAACCCCGAGCTAGACCCAACGGGCTCGCTCGTCGATGCAGACATGGGCGCCTACTATCACTGGATCAATCAGCAGCGGCTTCAGGGATACGACAAATCAGTATTCCTGGTCTGGTTCGAAGGCCACAGCCAGGCACTCGTGATCGCTCCTACCTTACCGCGGGGAACGCAATCGAGCTCGTCTCTGGACCTTGGCCAGCTCCTGGCACTAGCTGTCAGTTAACCGGCGAGACTTCGGTATTGTCTGCATTCGTAGTCCCGTTTCCCGCTGGTATATTTCCGATGGGTTGTAATGGGGTTTTTCTCATTGCCAAGTGTGTCATCTCGAAAGGAGTCATTCATTGATCAGACGCGACTTTATCAAGACTGCAGGCGCAGTGCTGGCCTCTACCGCGTTGTCCGGTTCTCACGCACTTGCCGAAGAGCAGATCTCGCCGGGAAGGATGATTCTCCCCATGAACCGGAACTGGCGCTACAGCCCCTCAAAAGTCGCCGGCGCCGAAGTAGTCGAATTCGACGACTCGAAATTCGAGCGAGTCATCATCCCTCATACAAACATTCCATTACCGTGGCACAGCTTCGACGACAAGGACTATGAATTCGTCTCTACCTACCGGCGACGGTTCAAACTGCCTCAAGGTGCGGCAGGCAAGCGCGTCTTCGTAGATTTTGAAGGCGCCATGACAGCTTCGACCGTCTGGATCAACGGCGTTCTTCTCGGCGAGTACAAGGGTGGCTTTACACCCTTCTCCTTCGAACTAACCAAGCACCTGCGTCCTCAAAATGAAAACGTTTTAACTGTGCAATTGGACTCGAGCGAACGCAGCGATATCCCTCCCTTTGGATACGAAATCGATTACATGACCTTCGGCGGAATCTATCGCGAAGTTTCTCTCCGGGTCGTTCCCCAGTTCTACATCGACAACATCTTTGCTCAACCCAAAGATGTCATGAGCGCAAATCCGTCGCTCGACGTCAATTGCTTCCTCGCAGGCGATCTCGCAGCAGGCGGCTCAATCTCGCTCGAGGCAGAGCTTCGAGACGGAGAGAAGATCATCGCGAAAGCAAACCGCACGATTGAGCGGCCATCCTCCGCGGTCGACGCTTCCAATCCCCCGACCCCGCTTGATCCCTATACGGACGCTCCCGCGTACACCACTGTCGAAACGACCAAAGATCCCGCCCGCCACACTTTGTCGCTCACACATCTCGTGGATATACAACTCTGGAATCTCGACCAGCCCCACCTCTACACGGTCCACGTGCGTCTATCCAAGGCCGGACAGGTTATCGATCAGGACGCGCGGCGCGTAGGCTTCCGCGAAGCCACGTTCACTGATCACGGATTCTCGCTCAACGGCAAAGTCATCAAGCTGCGCGGTCTCGACCGCCATCAGACGTTTCCGTTTGTCGGTCAGGCCATGCCCGGTCGCGTCCAGCGCCAGGACGCCGACATCCTGCGCAAGCAGCTTCATTGCAACATCGTTCGCACCTCGCACTATCCCCAGTCCCGACACTTCCTCGATCGTTGCGACGAAATCGGGCTGCTCGTGCTCGAAGAGATTCCAGGCTGGCAGCATATCGGTGATGAGAAATGGAAGGAGGTGGCCATCGACAACGTTGGACGCATGATTCGCCGCGACTGGAACCATCCCTCCATCGTCCTCTGGGGAGTTCGAATCAACGAGTCTCTCGACGACCACGACTTCTATACGCGCACCAACGCACTCGCGCACGCCCTCGACGATTCGCGCCAAACAGGCGGCATCCGCTACTTCCAGGGATCCGAATTTCTCGAAGACGTCTTCACGATGAACGACTTCGGCTTTCCCCTTAAGCCACCAAATCATCCCAGGTATTTGAATACCGAGTTTGTCGGACACACGTTCCCAACCAAGACCACCGATGATGATGAGCGCCAGCGAGAGCACACGCTGCGCCATGCTCGCATTCACAATCAGCTCGCCTCAAACCCTCAATACGCAGGCGGGATTGGCTGGTGCGCCTTCGACTACAACACCCACTCCAACTTTGGCGCAGGCGACCGCATCTGCTATCACGGAGTCACCGACATTTTCCGCGAGCCGAAGCCCGCTGCCGGTTTCTACAAGTCGCAATGCGATCCGGCAGAAGAGGTTGTGCTGGAGCCTGCATTCCACTGGGCGCGTGGTGATGAGTCGGTCGGCTTCACCAAGGCTGTCTTCTGCTCGAATTGCGATCACATCAAAATCTTCGCCCGAGCGAACTCCGACGCAGCAAATCCCTGGGTTCTCGTTGCCGAAATCGATCCGGATCGCGCGGAGTTCGAACACCTCAAGTACCCGCCTTTTGTCCTCGAAGTGAACAAAATCGACATGAAGAAGCTTGGTGCACCGTGGGGAGACTTGCGGGCAGACGGTTTCATCAACGGCAAGCAGGTCATCTCCAAGTCGCTCTCAGGCAGGGGCGTCGACGAAAAGTTCGCACTGGTTCCCGACGACCGTGAACTGCACGCAGACGGTGCCGATACAACCCGAGTCGTCTTTCGCGTAACCGACGAGTTCGGCGCGATGCGCACCTACGCGAATGATCCGATCACGTTTACTTTGGAGGGTCCAGGAAAGCTGATCGGCGACAACCCGTTCTCGCTCATCGGCGGAACGGGCGCCGTATGGGTTCGCGCCGGCGAGGAGCCAGGTGTTCTACGACTCACAGCGAAACATCCACGACTCGGTATGCAGAAAGTCGAAATAAACTTGCTTTCCGCACCGGGCGAGCAAGTCTAGTTTCCATGTGAAACGGACACGGATGGTAGTCATCCGTTGTGCGCGGGCGACATCACTAGTCCCCACGCCGACTGCGCCTACATGTCAGTTGTCCCTGAGGGCGATCATCGGATCAAGACGCGTGGCCCTACGTGCGGGCAATAGACATGCGGCGCTGGAGGCCAGAAGGAAGATAGCCGCGATGATACCCAGCACAGAAGCATCGCGCATGCTGCTCTCGGTCCAGCGTTGCACTGAGTTGCTGAGCCCGATGCTGAGCACTATCCCAAGGGCTATTCCGATTCCGGTGATGCGTGCCGTCGCCGCAAGCGTTAGCAATAGAACGTTCCATCGGGGCGCGCCCAGTGCCATTCGGATGCCAAATTCGCGGGTGCGCTGCTCTACCGAGTATGCAACGACGCTCGAGATCCCAATTGTAGCCAAACCCAGAGCGACGAACGAAAACACTCCGAAGAGAGCGGCGATAAAGCGCTCGTGGGACCAAACGAACATCGAGAAAAACTCGTCGAAGCTGGTGGCCCTGTAAACGGCCTGGTTTTGATTCAGAGCCCGGATATTCACACTTATCTCGTGGATGAGCGCATCCGGATTGCCTGGGGTGCGAACAAGAAAAGTATCTCCCGGCACGGCAAGCATCGACGATGGAAGATAGACTTCGGGCAAGATGGGACGGTGCAGGCCATCGTTCCGCACATCGCCCACGACTCCTACAATCTGGAACGGCTCTTTCAGATTCGGAGCCGCAAGAAGTTCTTCGGGCACCTCAGAGAAGCGGGTAGGCTGAATCAGTTTTCCAATTGGACTGGCTCCCCCGAAGTAGCGAGCGACGAAGGCCTTGCTGACACTAGCAACATGTGTTCCGTGCAGAATCTCTTCGCGGGTTGGAGTCCGTCCCTCCAGGATTGGGATGCGCAATACAGTGAAGTAATCCGCGCTAACCATGGCGACGTTGCTCTGCAGCCCGTTGTCGAGCGCGCTGCCAATCACCTGCACGGGTTGCAGCCAGCGATTGTTCGGCGGAGTTCCAGTGACCGAGCTTGCAACCGAACTCACACCGGGCGTGGTCTTGATTCTCTCGAGCAGAGTATCGTGATACGTCACTCCGGCCTGCCAGGTGGTGAAGGTTTTGTCAGGAAACGCCAGGTCCAGCATCAGGATGTGGTGCGTATCGAATCCAAGCGAGGCAGTGTAGGCCTGCAGAAAGTTGCGCATCGCGGCACCTGCTCCCGCCAGCATCAGGACCGTCAGGGCAATTTGTCCCACGATGAGCGCCGAGCGGGTGCGTGCGCCATGCGATGTCGTGCTGCGCGTTCCAGAAGATTGAATTATTTGGCTGATATGAGGGCTCGAAAACTGCAGTGCAGGCGACACGCCCGCAAGGATGCCCACGACAATAGAGATAGCAGTGCTGAAGATCAGGACAGGCACATTGAGGCTGATAACCACTTCGTGGGGAATTGAATACTCGGGCAACAGGCCGACAATCAGGTGGATGGCTTCGTAAGCGAGAGCCATGCCGAGCACTCCGCCAGCGACAGACAAAATCACCGACTCGGTCAGCAACTGTCGCACAATACGTATTCGAGAGGCGCCGATGGCGAGTCGCGTTGCCAGCTCCTGCAACCGCGCAGTTCCCCGAGCCAGCATCAGAATTGAAACATTACCGCAGCCGATCAGAAGCAAAAGAGCCACAGCGGCAAAAAGCAATAGGAGAGTGCCTTTGAATTGACCGAGGAGCCAGTCGTTCAGTGTCTCGACCTTGATCGTATAGTCACTCTGCCGAACCATCGTGGGTTCCGCATGTGCGAACTGCTTGACCATGCTGGTGAGCTCGCCCGCCGCAGTATCGATAGAGACGCCGGGTTGCAGGCGCACCAGCGTCTCGTAACGGTGCTTGATATCTGTGCCAGCCGGCATCGGCAAGTAAACCTCAGAGTCATGCCAGGTGAAACGCGGACCGACAACGCCGATCACGGTGTACTTGTGCTGATTGAGGTCAATTGTTTTCCCGACTACATCTGGAGTGGAAGCAAAGTGAGACTTCCAAAACAGGTAACTGATGACGGCGACAGGCGGAGGTGCGACGCCTTCCGCCGCCTCAGACGCGGTAAATAGCCGGCCCATGAGGGGAGGCGCGCCAAGCACTTGAAAGCCGTTGCCGGAGATTTCCAACACCTTCACCGACTGCGGAATCGCGCTGTCGGTCGCCACCATACTCTGATCGTTCTGCGCGAGGACGTCTTCTACCGATTTGGCATGCCGGAGCTGGTCGAGTTCAGGCAGGGTGAAGAAGATCTCGCCGTTCCCCTGTTTGTAGTGGATGGTGACAAAAGCCAGCCGCTTGGCGTCGCGGTAGGGGTAGGGATCAATCAGGACGCCATATAGAACGCTGTAGACAGCGGCAGTGGCGCCGATGCCAAGCGCCATCGAAGAGACTGCCGTGAATGCGTAAATTCGGTGTCTGAAAAGCTGCCTCAGAGCAAAGGACAGATCTTGGAGAATCGTCACGGGAGATACCTCCATGCTCGGGGATCAACCGGTTAAACAACGCAATTCGTATTCCACTTCTACTGTGCCAAACTGCAGTCGAATTGATGTGGAGTTCCTGCGGTGGATTTCAGGAGTGTACAGAACTGAAATGCACTGTTCAAATGCGGACAGCCCAGCACGGCAACACATTGGGCGAAAAAAACACATGGAGGTCACGCATTGCCGACCAACCAAAGCTAGTACCGATGCAAAAGGTGAGAATACCGGTCCCAATGTTTATGCGGGTTCAACCGATTCTGCCAGTCTACAGAAACAGAAAGTTATAGTGTGCGGTCATTGGACAAGTTCTTCATATGCGCCAATGCAAATAATATTTGACCTAAAGAAACCGTCAACGCTTTATCATCTCGGCATGGTCCCGTCAGCGTCTCGCGATCTCCTGCCGCTGTTTGCAGCTCTCAGCGACAAAACACGCCTTCGCCTGGTGAATCTCGTTGCGGGTCGCGAAGTCTGCGTTTGTTATCTGGCCGAAGTTCTGCGGCTGAGCCAGCCTAAGATTTCGCGCCACCTCGCCTATCTTAGAAAGGCGGGAATGGTGTCCGCACGACGCGAAGGGAACTGGATGCACTACTGTCTTCAACGTCCGGATGACAAAGCGAAGGCCGCCATCCTGGACAGTGTCCTTGAATCCCTTCAGTTGAATCCGGAGATGCAATCAGACCGTGCCCGCCTCATCCACGTCTGCAGAGAACCGATACGTCGTTGCGACCCAGCGAGCAGCAGCGCCATCCACGTACAAGCTAAACCCAATCGGATGAGTTTCCCCGCACACTAGTCATCAAGCAGGTACTGACCGGATGGCCACGATCCAGGATCTCCTCGAATTGCGTCGTGTTCGCAGGCCGATGAGGGCCAACGAGTAAGCCGCACTTAGAATGCAGAGGTGGTCGATCCGGAAGGCCCCTAGCCTAGACCAGTTCGTTCTCGCGGGGTCGCGCCCGCTTCCGAGCCCATAACCACAAATGGCAGGCGAATCTAAGGCGAAAAATCATCGACAGATTGACGGTAAAGAGGATGCCTGCGGTTATCGATCAAAGTGAGTTCGCGGCACGGTTTTCTTTACATGGATAAAAATAAATTTTCATTTTCGCTTTCAATTATGTAAACCTCTTGTTATCTTTACCTAGCGGGGGCGGTAGTGAAAACAAAAAACCAGCAACGGCTCGCGACAAGTGCCAAAAAATGCGACACAGGACCCCTCCTAAAATCGCATCTCCCAGAGTTTTTGATAGAGTCGTCGCTCATGCAGCGGGTCGTTGAAAGGCAATACGTTCCATCTTTGTGTGCAGCATTAGCCGATCGCACGCGGCTTCGACTTCTCAATCTATTAAATGGGCGCGAGGTCTGTATCTGTTACCTCGCTGAAGTTCTGGAGACGGACCAAGCTCAAATCTCGCATCACCTGGAACATCTGCGCGAGGTAGGCATGGTGACGGCGCAACGCCAAGGTGACTGGATGCAATACCGACTCACCTCGCCCAGGGATCCTTTAGGGGCACAGATTCTAAAGATAGTCCTAGCCGCTTTCGAAAAAGACAAGGCGATGCAAGCTGATTTGTTGAAGCTCGTCAAAGCGTCCTGCGCTCCGCTGCAAGTACCCTTGTCGAAGGGAGCGCCGATGATCATGCTCACGGATGCGACGTGCTCCCGACGACCATCGTGAACTCGAGAGGAAGCAGACGCTACAGAGGGAGTCACTGCCAACCCGGAAATTGCACGTTGCAACCAACACGCAGAATGAGGATGACCCTTTCCGGACGCATCTAAACCAAAAGCTTTCTGGAGGTTGTCTGCCGGGCGTCACCCCCCTATTTGCACCGAACACGCGCAAGTCCGAGTAGACCGGAGCCTGCGTGATGGACTAACATCACTGCTCAGCATCAACATTGGGTGAGATGCATTCTATGGATGCCTCGCGGGCGCGTGAAGCGACAATTCAGGCTTATCAGTTGCACGCTTCCGCGTTGTCGGCATACGTGCATCGATTGACGCGAAATGAGGGTTTGGCGCAGGATGCGGTGCAGGAAACGTTCCTTCGCCTGTTCCTTGCTCTCATGCAGGCAGAAGATATCAAGAACACCGGTGCGTGGCTTCATCGAGTAGCGCATAACTACGTCTGTGAAACCCTGAAGTCCACAACAGTTCGAAAAGCAGTTTCTTTAGACGATGCGGCGGAGGATCGGTTGAGAGATGATCGGGCCAGTCCCGGATCAGATCGAATCAGCGAGTGGGTAGAATCTGCGCGGATGCTGCTTGCTCCGCGTGAATGGGAGTGCGTTCACTTGCGAGCAGAAGGGTTCGACTACACCGAGATTGCTGCGGAATTAGCGATTCGACCCGGCACAGTAGGAGCTTTGCTGCATCGAGCAACCGAAAAGCTCCGCAAACGGTTGCGGCAGAGAGAGAGACCGGAATGAGTCTTTTTTCTAAGTTGAATCCAGGACTCCGTCGGCGGCCCGATCCTCTTATACCTGCCGAAGCTATGCTGCTGGAGCCGGCTTCGGCTTCAGGGCTCAATGACTTGAACGAGCGTTTGGACCGCTGGGGACAACTGTGGTCTGCGGGGAGAGAGAACGCGGATACAAGCGCACAGGAACTGATAACGAAACGGCTGACCCACTGGATGAGATTTTGTTTCGGCGAGCGAATGCCGACTTCGCTTCATGGAAACGGCGAACCGGTCTCCCTGTCATCGTCCATGCCGATCCTGACCGCCTTCCTGGGCCGGCGCGCGACGAGGGAACTCTCCCGGCGTGTGTTGCAGGATATTTGAAGGGATCATGCCGCGCTATGTTCGATCAATATGGATTGTGACCGCTATCCATCTAGCTGTCGGTACGGCCGCTTACGCGCATTTCCTGATCTCCGGGAGATATGAGGTCATTACGCGGTATTTTGAAGTTCTTGGTTCCTTGTTCTTTCTGCTGATGACGGCCGCCGAATTCACCCTTGCACTCATTTGTCGATCCTGGTTCGACGCCGACGAACCGATGCGGCTCGCATGGAGCATGATCGCGCTTGCAGGGCTGGCACGACTGGCTGGCACGGGCATCCGAGAAAGCGCAGATGGTCACTTGCCTTGGGGTTCCCCTCAATGGCTTGTCCAGTACCATGGCGGACTGTTTGCAAATCTGGGTCAATTGGGGGCGGTCGTCGGTGGTCCCTTATCCATGGCGTTTTTAGCTTTCGGACTGGGCCGAGTGCTGAGTATTCAGCGCAGATTCCAACTTCCGGGTTCGCTCACACGTGGAGACAAGGCTTTAATAGCGCTGATTCTCGCCTTTTCCCTAAGCCAGCTTGCGATCAATCTTCCGCTATTGCGATGGAAAAATCCGCTCGGAACAATCTTGCTGTGGATGAGCGATCCGCTTCTTGCCTTGTTGTTGGTCCAGGCGGTTCTGGTGCGACGTTCAGTCATTCGCATTGGTCAAGGCCTCCTCGCAAAATGCTGGGGCATGTTCGTCGTTGCGATCGTGACAACGTCACTGGGAGACGCCGCGATCTGGGCAAACAGTCAAAGCTTTTGGCCCGAGTCGCTGACGGTATTGAGTTGGTATATCTGGTTCATTCCAGCCGCTGCATTCGCCAGTGCCCCTGCCTACCAACTTGCAGCGATGTCGAGCACACGCGATCTGCATCAGGTGAATGCGCTGTAAGCGAATCGACTCGGCTGGTAAAGTTTTTGGGAGGCTCATGAGGTTGCGGCGTAGTTTCTGGCTTATCTTTTCAATCGCAGTTCTTACAGCGGGAACGATAGTTTGGTCGCAAGCCACCGCAGGCACAATCTCGGGCCATATCTCGGATCCATCTGGAAAAGCAATCAGGGGAGCGACCGTCTCCATCCGTGACGCAGAAACTGGGGTTGTTACGGCTACAACAACCAACGATGCCGGCGAATTTACGCAGACATCTCTGCCGCCGAATCATTACACGATCAGCGTGGAAGCGAGTGGATTTGAAAAAGGGTCAGTCCCCGCATTCGCCTTGGACATCGACCAGAAGGCGCGATTCAACATTGCGATGAAGGTAGGCGCCGCCAGCACCGATGTCCAGGTCACTGACTCCGTTCCGATTCTTCAGATGCAAGGCGCGGAAACGGGTCAAGTTATCGGCACACGGGAAATCACGGATCTTCCACTTGAGGGTCGCGGCTTTACAGGCTTGATCCTTCTTGTTCCAGGTGTGGGAACTGGCGGCGGCGGCAATAATCTCAACCTGTCTGTCAACGGCCAGCGCGAGTTTTCAAATTCGGTCCAAGTGAATGGTGTTGAGGTCACGGGCAATCGCAATAATGACACGAACGTTGTTCCCAGCCCCGACGCGCTGCAGGAGTTCAAGATGGTGACGTCGACCTATGCGCCGGAGTTTGGTCGAGCATCGGGGGGGGCGGTCCTGATTCAAACCAAATCCGGCTCCAATGACTACCATGGCAGCGCGTACTTTTTCTATAGGCCGACGGTTACAGCGGCGAACAACCCGTTTTCAGCGGTGGGTACAAGACCGGCAATGCAGCAAAAGATCTACGGAGCAACCATTGGCGGCGCCATCAAGAAAGACAAGGCGTTTTTTTTCCTCGCATACGAGGGCAGCCGACTGCAGAACGCCTATTCGTACCTGGGAAACACTCCACCGGTCAATCAGGTCAGCTTTGACTCGGCCGGAGACGCCGACCTCTCCGGTTTGACGGATCCCTACAGTGGCAACCAAGTTCCTATCTTCGACCCTTTGTTCTTCAACAGCAATTACTACTCTGCGCAGTTTTCAGGCAATGTGATACCTGCGAACCGGGTGAGCCCCGCCGGAAGGCAAATATTGCAGAATCTGTATCCGATGCCTGAAAACAACAGCTTCTTTACAAACTTCGCAGTCCAGCAGCCCTATTCCTATGACAGCAACAGCGCCAATCTGCGAACTGACTATACAATCTCGCAGAAGAACCGCATCTATCTAACTTATGACGCGGAACAGGGAGATACGGTCACGGGAGATCCGTATGCCGGCCACATTCCAATAATCGGTGGCGGGAGCGGCGATAGCGGCGATCTGACCGGATTCGAAAACAACGTGATCTCGTTCAGGTATGATCACGTCTTTTCGCCGACCTTACTCAATGAACTGGGCGGCAGCTATTTCCTTTCTACTGTGTCGCAGAATAGCCCGCTCGCCGGTACTGATCTCGCGACCAAGTGGGGCATTCAAAATGTCGTCATCCCAGGTTTTCCATCGACAAATAACATTCCGCAGATTCAATTTCAAAGCGGTCCAACGGTAGGGGGTTCCACGTACAAACCGCTCTCTTTCCGCGACAAGAATATTGGTGCCGTCGATGCTCTGAGCTGGACGCATGGCCGTCATAACGCGAAGTTCGGGTACGAATACAGGCATCTCAATTCGCATCCAAACTTTTCGCTCTTCCCCGTACCCTACGAGTACATTGGGGGAGCCGGTGACGCTCTCACGAGCGACCCGACCTACTCTTTCTACGATCCGAGTTCTTACTACTACAACGGAGGCAGCGAAATCGCAGATCTGTTGCTCGGACTACCGTATGTTGTCGACCAGGGATTGCAACTCACCTCTGCAAGCACGCTCGCCAATGAACACACCTTCTATCTACAGGACTACTGGCAGATCACTCCAAAGCTGAATCTCACCTATGGACTTCGCTACGAATATCAGCAACCGTACGTGGAAGCCAATGACAACCAAGCGAACTTCGATGTCTCCACTTTACTCATCGACCTTTCCGGCCGAGGCGGAAATTCTCGATCGCTCGTCAACTCAAATAAAACTGACTTTATGCCACGCGTGGGGATCGCCTATCAACTGGACCCGACTATGGTCATTCGCGGAGGTTTCGGAGTGTTCTACTCGCCCGAGAACGACGCTCGCGAAGATATTCTGACCAAGAATTACCCGTTCTTTACGCAACAGCAATTCATCAATACCTTTGATTTCAGTTGTTACTGCTTCGATCTGCCCTACGATCTGGATACAGGAGTGCCGCGTTCGACGTCGATTAACATTCCCAGCGGTGCTTCTACGATCGACCTGACAACCGTCCCTGGCGGAAATACCCAATCCATCTATTCTGAACCGAGAGAGTTTCCGACAGCCTATTCCAGAAATTACAACGTGACTCTCGAGAAGCAATTGGGAGCTTCAACGTCGATCGAACTTGCCTATGTTGGCGCGAACACGCGCGACCTGTCCGATGCGGTGGGCAACTACAACGTCAACGCGCATTTGTCCTCGGCACTTGGCAAAGTTGACGCACTTTTTCCAAGTGGGATCAGCAATTACGATTCACTGCAGGCGAAAGTCAATCGGAGCTTCACGCGAGGATATAGCCTTCTGGCCTCGTACACATGGGCTCACGGAAGAGATAACGGCCCGGCACCGTTCGACCTTGGAATCGGCGGCAATTACCCGCAAGATCCGTTCAATCTTGGCGCCGAGTACGCCAATTCAGATACCGATTTGCGGCATCACTTCGTTGCAAGCCAGATCATCGAACTGCCATTCGGTCATGGAAAGCGATTCTTGTCAGATGCGGGCGGCGTCGCGCAGTTTCTCCTTGGGGGATGGCAACTGAACAGTATCACTACGCTCCAGACCGGTAAGCCGTTCAACGTTGTGAGCAACGGAAATGATCCGAACTATCCAGGCCTGCGTCCCAATCTTGTGGGTAGCCCGTACATAACGCACCATTCGATTACACGATGGTTCGACACCGCGGCTTTCTCTGTTCCGCCAGGTCAGGGGAGTTCGACCGCTGCAGGCATGACGTTGATCGTTGGCGATGCTGGACGCAATATTCTCTATGGGCCCGGCTATACCAATGAGGACCTGTCGCTCTTCAAGGTATTGAGTTTGCCGCGAGAAATGAAGTTCCAGATTAGGATTGAGGCATTCAATCTGCTGAATACAGCTCATTACGACAACCCCATAAGCAATATGGCTGCGGGAAAGCAATTCGGTACGATCACCGCTGGATATTCTCCTCGCGTGATGCAGTTCGCAGGACGGCTCACATTTTAGTGCCGTTCTGCGCACCTTCTACTTGTTGAGTTCGGCGAACGAGGGGTTATTTTCCGATGCAGAAGGTTGAGAAGATTAGATTCAGGATGTCGTCGGAGGTGGTTTGGCCGGTTAGAGAATCGAGGGCCCACAGCGCGCGATAAAGATCGAGGAGGATCATTTCGTGGGGGATCGCAGTCTCGTTTGCGCGGGCCGCGTCCTCAAGTGCGCTTCGCGCGGAGGCAATGGCCTGCTGTTGACGGAGATTGGTCAGCGGGCCAGGTTCAACTGCAGCTCCACCGGTCGCAAGCTCCACGATTTTTTCACGCAATGCGCTAATGCCGTCTCCTGTCAGCGCCGATGTCGCCACCGCGGGAATAGCCATTTCATTTGCAGCCAATTGGTCTGCCATCAACACATCTCGTTCGCCGTCGGCGAGATCGTTTTTGTTGATGGCCACCAGCGCAGGACGGTCTTGCACTGCGGCCAGCACGCCGCGTTCTTCCTGGTTCAGCGGCTGCGTGGCGTCCAGCACGACCAATACGATTGCCGCATCGGCGAGTGCTTCGCGACTGCGCGCGATCCCGAGCTGCTCTACCTCCTCGAAGGCTTCGCGCAGGCCGGCGGTGTCAACCAGCTCCAGCGGAATCCCATCAAGCGAAATGCGCTCTGTCACCAGGTCGCGAGTCGTTCCCGGTGTCGCGGTCACGATGGCGCGATCGCGTTCCACGAGGCGGTTAAACAGCGAACTCTTGCCGGCGTTGGGCCGGCCCACGATCGCCATTGTCAGTCCGTCGTGCACAATGCGACCGCGTGCGAACGAAGCTTCAAGCGCGGCAAGAGGCGGCAGGAGATCGGCGATGCGGCGGGCAATCTCGGGCTGCGGAGCTACGTCAATGTCATCTTCGGCGAAGTCGATGCCGGCCTCGAGCAGAGCGATCAGTTCGACAAGGGCTTGTTTAGTGGGAGCGACACGGCGGCTGAGCGCGCCGCCCATTTGGCGTGCGGCCTGTCGTGCCTGGGTGAGTGTTTGCGCGTCGATGAGGTCTCGCACTGCCTCAGCCTGCGTCAGATCGAGCTTGCCGGCGAGGAATGCGCGCTCGGTGAATTCGCCGGGGTTTGCCAGCCGCGCGCCAAGCGCAAGAGCGCGCCGCAGCAGCAAGTCTAGGACCACGGGCGATCCATGCGCGGCGATCTCTACGAGTTCATCGCCGGTATAAGAATTAGGTGCGGCGAACCAGGTGACCATCGCCTCGTCGATGCGGTCGTCGCACGACTCCTCATCGATCACCTCGGCCAAGCGGGCGCGCGCATGTTCCAGCGGCTGGCGCAAGCGCACGAGCTGGGCGGCGATCGAGGCGGACTGCGGGCCGCTGACGCGCACGATTCCAATGCCGCCGCGACCCGGCGGGGTGGAGATTGCAGCAATCGTGTCGACGATCGCAGTGGTTATTTCCAGCGCTTTTGATTCCGTGGCCATGGCTCCGTTCAATTGTAGGGAACGGGGGTGGTTGCAAGAGCCATTTACGTCGCTTGCTCAATTTGGCGCACGTAGCGCAGGCAGATCAGCAAGGGGAGGAGGACGCCAATGACGCCAAAGCTGCAATCAATGAGCCGCCAGTAAAAAGTAATTTCACAAATAGGTCCTGCGATCAGGGCCAATGGCACCACTGCAAGGCATGCGACAACTCTGAAAACGAGCACCCACTTGCCGCGGACCGGATCAACCAACGGTCCCAGGAATCTTCCGTTTTTTGAATGAGTGACTTAGCGGGTAGTGCGTGGAAAAAGGGTATTGACTGGATAGGGTTTGCCGCAATTGAGAACTAATGTGTTGTCCCAGAAGTTATGGGCATAAGTCTGGAAGTGCAAAGAGCGGATTCTTCGACAGAGAGGGTCATGCCGCGCGGGAGCGATCTGCGCAAGAATGGCGACCCAAGTGAGCCGGCAAGTGATCCAACAAGATAATGCACGTCAGGATTCACGCGGGTGTCATGGGTACCCGGTGATCCGGGGGTTTGCGCAACGTGTTCCCCGCATCGCGTTATCTTCGAATTTTCGGGTGTTCCCCAGTGCGTAGGTATGGGAGGCCTGCACGTCGGAATATGGGTCAAAGCCTCTACAAAAAGGTTTTAGTAGATGGTTTGGAGATATAATTCTTGCGAGATTCTGCGCGGGACAGAACTGGAACGAAGCTGTCGCGTGGAACGAATTGTTTGCATAAAAGGTAGTCCAGTGAATCCAAATCTGTCATACCCAGTCGCCCTTACGCGTTGGGCCGCGATTCTGAAGTATTTTTGCTCTCTTGCTTTCATCGTTCTGGCTGCACCGGGCATGGCGGCCGGTCAAATGGCGCCTCAGGCGGCGTGGAACGGCATGCTGCGCAACGCGGGTGGCGCGCCGATCGCGAGTGCTACGGTCAAGCTCTCTTCAGGATCTCTAGAAGCCGAAGGCAAGACCGGCTCCGACGGAAGATTCCTGTTGGCCATGCTGCCGGCGGGAAATTATCACCTCAGCGTTGCAACGAAAGCCGGAACGGCGGAGTATACCCCGCCGGTCGTCTTGACCGCGAGCGCTCCGGAGGCGCTCCTTACGCTTTCAGGGCGCGGCGAACTGACGGTTACCGCAGTGCAGAGCAAGGGGCAGGCGGCCACAGGCGGCGAGGAGCTCTCCGGCCAGTCTGTGAGCGAACTGCCTTTGAACAAGCGTGATTTCAGCTCGCTGTTGCTGCTGGCGGCCGGCACCATGACCGATACGAATGGCGCCACCAACTTTACCGCACAGTTTGCCATCAACGGCCAGCGCGGCGTTGAGGCGACCTTTGCCATGGATGGGGCGGATATCAGCGATCCAGAGATGGGCGGCGCCACTTTCTCCAACTTCAACGTGGACGCAGTCGAAGGCATCGATTCGAGTTCCGGCTGGATGCCGGCAGAAATCGGACGAGGCGCCGCGGGGTTTACCAACATCCATACGCGCTCGGGCGCCAGCGGATTCCACGGCTCGTTTTTCGAGTTCGTCCGTAACTCCGCCTTCGACGCTCGCAACTATTTCGATCACGCCACTCCTGCCTATCCGGGGCGCATCCCGCCCTTCCGGCGCAACGAATTCGGCTTCACCAATGGCGGACCTGTATACATTCCGCACGTGTACGACGGCCGCAAGCGTACCTTTTATTTCACTCAATACCAGGGTTTTCGGCAGGTGCTTGGCACGACGCAGGTAATGCCGGTGCCGTCGCTAGCGGAGCGTCCGCAGGCGGGAAGCAACTATGTCAACCATGTGATCGTTTATCCCGATAAGACCGTCGACACGCTCGCCCTGCCCCTCGATCCGTCCATCGCCGCGATACTTGCGCGGTACCCGCTGCCCAACCTGCCGACCGGCTCGTTCGGCCTCAACACCTATGCGACGGCATCGAAAGTCGACACCAATGCCGATCAATTCTCAATCCGGGTCGATCACAACTTCACGGCGAAGGACAAGTTCTTTGCCCGGTTCAACTACAACAACCTGACGGGCCCGACGACAAATCCCGATCAGACGGCGATTGATCCGCAGTTCGGAGTCCAGTACGTCGATCACCAACGCAACGTTGTGGGTACGTACACACGCACGATCTCGCCGCGCCTGGTCCTCGAATCGATGATCAATATTATCCGCACCACTCCGGGCTTCCCGACAACCGACTACGCCGATCCCGGGGTTAAATTCAATGACGGGCTATTTGAAGCGTTCAACAGTGCCGCTGGTTCGGTGATGCAGGCGTACGGCAACCTCTTCCAGGGCTATCAATCGGTGGCGTATTCGGTTGGCAGCCACTCCATCCGCGCAGGATTCGAGGCGCGGATCAATCGCGACACAACCTACTTCGGCATCAGCCCGAACGGCGAGTATGATTTCGGCGGCGGAACCGCGTACGCCACGACGAACATAAATTCGGCTAGCGGGACCCACGATATCCACGTTGGTGATCCATTGCCCGATACGTTCTCGAGCTTCATTATTGGAAGCCCGTTTGTCTACACCGTCGCTCTCGCCCCTACTTTTTCATCCGGCGGGCAGCACATCGGTCCGGCCGCGATCAACCGGGAAGACTATAACGCATGGATACAGGACACGTGGAAGATCACTCCCAGGCTGACGCTTGATTATGGTGTTCGCTGGGAGATCTACACTCCCATCTCCGAGCGTGCTCATCGCACCGGCCGCTTCAGATCAGTTGCATGGGCAGACAGAGTATCTCGTAAATCCTCAGCCTGGCTACAAAACCGATTGGAATGGCTGGGGGCCGCGCGTTCAAGTGGCCTGGCAGGCAACCCAGAAAATCACGGCACACGCCGGCGGTGCAGTCACGGTGATTCCGCCGAACATCTGGCAGGATAACTTCCTCACTGGTTCCACGCCGTACGTGATCTACCCACGACGCGTTTCTTCGGCACCCGCGCCGTTCAGTTACGGGTACCAGATCTCGCCATCGCAGTTACCCAATGTCTACACTCCAGACGGCACAAATATCTTCGCAACGAATAATCCGAAGGCTGTTCCGTCGAACACGGTGATGGATGTGGACCGCTACCAGCGGGACCTCGCCGTACTGACTGACTCTAGCGCGATCACACCTCTCAATTTATCCGGCATCAATCCGCAGTTTGGAATCGGCAGGCTCTTCACCTGGACACTCGGCCTGGAGCGGAAATTCGGCAATCTGACTGCCGATGCGGCCTACGTGGGAACCGACGGCGCAGCACTTGCCTCGCTACAGTTTTCCCAACGCCTATCCCGGAGCCACCGCGGAATTCGCCAAAGATACGAGATTCGATAGCGCGGGAAACGTGATCGGCGGTTTTGGAGTGGAGAACGTAATCACCAACGATTCGCATTCCTCGTATAACTCGCTGCAAACGTCGCTTTCGGGCACTGTGGGTCACGGCG
Organism: uncultured Acidobacteriaceae bacterium; assembly: GCA_963769345.1. Taxonomy (GTDB): domain Bacteria; phylum Acidobacteriota; class Terriglobia; order Terriglobales; family Acidobacteriaceae; genus Telmatobacter. Next base: position 544,958 of record CAVYLL010000008.1, on the reverse strand, counting down.
GTCCGGGAATCCAGGCAGGCTACACCTGGAGCAAGTCCATCGATAACACGAGCCTCGTGATTGGCGGAACCGGGTCAACCGGAGCAGTAACGTCGGGCTTCTCCCAGAATCCGCTGAACACGCACGCTGAAAAGGCGGTATCGAATTTTGATGTCACGCACGGGTTCAGCGTGAGTGCAGCGCAGGACCTCCATCTGGCCAGCGTCAATTTCCTCGACTTCGTTCCGAAGGTGATCACCGGCGGCTGGGAGATGCTGGTGATGTCGAGCATCAACTCCGGATCTCCTTTCACCGTCTACTCCGGGATTCAGCAGACCGGAGCCGGGTCGAACGGCGTCGATCGCCCAGACCAGATTGCGAAGCCTCAGCTCTCCACAGCCCGTAAAGACCGCACAGACTACTTCGGTCATGGCGGGGGCAATGGTCCTGACTTCTTCAGCATTCCCGTGTTCCAGCCGGGCGGCACAGGACCGAACCAGGGTTTGTTCGGCACACTCGGCCGTAACTCCTTCCGCGGTCCAGCCTTCTACAACTACGACTTCGCATTCATCAAGGACACGCCGCTCGGGCATCGAGCCAGCGGAGCCGAGCGCATGGGCCTGCAATTCCGGGCCGAGTTCTTCAACCTCTTCAACATTGTGAATATGGGCCTGCCGGCAAACATTCTGGGTGTTTCCACAAACACGACAGGCGGTGTGTCCTCCGCTGTCGTCAGCCGCACGAATGGCTTTGGCCAGATCAGCAAGACTGCCGGTAACTCGCGGCAGATTCAGTTCTCACTGAAACTGATCTATTAGCGACAAACAGTGTGGCGGTCCTCGAGGATCGCCCGCTGCTGCTCTTCTATAGGCGCCCGGCGCCGCTCTGCTATAAAGGACTGGCATTTCCGGCCAGCATCCGTCGTGCCGCGAACCTGCGTTCGCGTTGTCGCAACAGTAATGCGGGCCGCGGGAGAACTCATGACAAACGCCTGGTCCCTATCCGCAGTTCGAGTTGTCTCAGTTGCGTCTGCGCTCGCGTTCAGCGCATGCCTGTCGATCGCGCAGCAGAGCGTTAAGCCTGTAACGAACTATCCGCTTGATCTGACCGTGGCGAAGCCGGAGACCGTCGGCTTTTCTTCAGAGCGGCTTGAGCGCCTGCACGCAATGATGCAGCAGGAGGTCGATCAGAAGCACCTCGCCGGCGTTGTCACCATCCTTGCACGCCACGGCAAGGTTATCGACTACCAGACTTACGGATCTCGTGACATGGCTGCCAGCGCGCCGATGACGAAGGATGTGATCTTCCGCGACTTCTCAATGACCAAGCCCATCACTGGCGTTGCCATGATGATGCTCTATGAGCAGGGCAAGTGGCTGCCATCTGATCCGATCGCGAAATTCATTCCTGAGTTCGCGCACCTCAAGGTCTACAAAGGCGTGGACTCAAGCGGGAACCTGGTCCTCACCGACCCTGACCATCCGCCTACTATGCGTGAGTTGATGACCCATACGGCGGGATTCACCTACGGATTCTTCGGCGACACGCCCGTCGACAAGATGTACCGCGACGGAAATCTGCTGGCCTCGGCCAACCTGCAGGACTTCATCGAGAAGCTGGCGAAGATTCCACTTCTCTATCAGCCGGGCCAGGGCTGGACCTACAGCATGTCGATGGACATTCAGGGATATATTGTCGAGAAACTATCCGGCAAGTCGCTGCCCGATTTTTTCCGCGACAACATTTACACGCCGCTGGGAATGCGCGATGCGGGCTTCTATGTTCCCGCGGACAAGCGCGAGCGGTTCTCTGTGCTCTATCGCGCCAACCCGAATGGTGAATTGACTGCTGATCCCAGCGCCAGCCGGCGATCCGGCGACTACGACGTGCAGCCACCGATGCCATCCGGCGGAGGCGGAATGGTTTCCACTGCCGAGGATTACTACCGGTTCGCAACGATGCTGTTGAACCACGGCGAGCTTGATGGAAAACGCATCCTCGCGCCTTCAACGGTAAAACTGATGACCTCGAACCATGTTCCCAGCGAGTTGCTTACCGGTAAGTTCGGCATCGGTTCCCAGATCATGAGGCCGGGGTTTGGCTACGGGTATGACCTCGCGGTTGTCTTCGATCCGCCTGAGGCCAATCTCTCCGACGGCAAGGGAACGTTCTTCTGGGACGGGGCCGCCGGCACATGGTTCTGGGTCGATCCGACCAACGATATTGTTTTTGTCGGCATGATCCAGCGCATGATGAGCCCGGACAACGGAAGACTGCAGTACCGCGCTCACGCGGTCGTCGACCAGGCTCTCGTCGATCCGTCAAAATAGAGCGCATAGGCGATCGTCCGTGGTCGAACTTACTGCTTCAGCAGGCCGAGTGCCATAGCCGTCATCGAGGTAACGCCCGTCTCGATCGCGGGCGCGTAGACCGGAGCGAACAAAGCCGAATGCGGGCTCGGCAGCGGTACACCCGTCTTTCGTGCTTTCCGCAAGTTTTCCTGGATCGGCCGCGCCCAGCCAAAACATCAACGCCGGGAATTTTGCCGTCGAGCGTGAATAATCCCACGTCCTCGCTGCCCATCACGGCCTTGGCATCTTCAACTCGATCCTTTCCCAGCGCCGCCACGGCCGATGTTTTCAACCGTTCAGCAAGTGCGGGATCGTTATAGGTCTCCGGCGTGCTCTCGCCCAGTGTGACCACAGGCATGCGGTCCTCAGGAACGCCGTACGACTCCGCGAGCCCCTTTGCGGTGCGTCGAATGTCCGCCACAATCGCGTCGCGTACGGCCGGCGAATAAGTCCGGAGCGAGATCCCGAGTTGCACCTCGTCGGGAATGATGTTGTTCTTCGTTCCGCCATGAATGGTGCCCACCGTCAATACTGCGGGCTGCTGTGGATCGATCTGCCGGCTCACGATGGTCTGCGCCACCAACACGAATTCCGAGGCAAGCACAATCGGATCTTTTCCAGCTTCGGGCCGTGAGCCGTGGCCGCCCACTCCGCGCATCGTTATGTAAATTCCGGTCGAACTCGCCAACAGCGGACCGCCTTTGATAGAGATGGAGCCCGCTGCCACATCGTTTGAATCATGCTCCGCAAGCACAAAATCAGGCTTGCCAAACCGCTCGTACAAGCCGTCGGCCAGCATCGCCCGCGACCCGTCGATCGTTTCTTCTGAAGGTTGCCCGATGAGCATCAGCGTCCCACGCCACTGATTTTTGCGCTCCACCATCTCACGGGCCACGCCCAGCAGCACCGTCATATGGATGTCGTGTCCGCATGCGTGCATCACGCCTACGTCCTGGCCCTGGGCATTGATCGATCGCACCGTGGATGCATATTCGAGGCCGGTCTTCTCTTCCACCGGCAACGCGTCCATATCCGTGCGAATCAGCACGCGTGGTCCAGCCCCATTCTCCAAAATGGCAACGACACCATACGCCTGGGAGCCATCCTGATATTTGCCCACGCGCTCAGTCACCGTGTATCCCAGCTTGCGCAGTTCACCTGCGAGGAATGCCGAAGTCTTCTCTTCATGGTGAGAGAGCTCGGGGTTGCGATGCAAATGCTTGTAGGTCTCTGTCAGCGCGGGCAACTGCCGCTGGGCTGAGGCGGCCAGTCCGGATGCAGCGGGACCGGCATTCTGTGCGATTGCCGGACACGCCGCAAGCATAAGCACAACAAGGGTGAGAGAACCTCGGTTCATCCGTTCAAGCCTCCATGGAGTATTGCGCCAGCCTAACACGTTGAATTGGCTCGCCTCGCAGCCCGGCTCAGATCGTTCGAATGGTCCTATTGCATTCCCATAGAAACAAGAGTAAAGTGCTCCTATTGCTTAGCCAGAGGAGCAGCTAAATGGGCGACAAAACCGATGTATGGCAGGGCACGCTGGCCCTGATGATTCTGAAAACACTCGAGAGCATGGGCCCGCAGCACGGATACGGACTTGCCCGGCGCATCGAGCAGACCAGCGGCGATCTGCTGCAACTCAACTACGGCACGTTGTATCCGGCGCTGCTCAAGCTCGAGCAGGAAGGATACGTCCGCTCTGAGTGGGGCACTTCCGACAACAATCGTCGCGCCAAGTTCTATGAGCTCACCAAGGCCGGGCACAAGCAGGTTCGGAAGGCCGCCGCCGAGTGGGAGCAGGCGACTGAAATCCTCTCCCGGTTTCTAACACCGGCTGAAGGCGCATAGGCGGAGTGCGCATGAATTCGACGTCAACAATCCGAGCACTCTGGCGGCGCCTCTTCGGCACGCTTCACCGCGATCACGCCGAACACGACTTCGATGCTGAACTCGATGCGCATGTTGCAATGGATACGGAAGCAGGCATCAAGGCCGGCTTGGATCCGACAGAGGCTCGTCGCCAGGCGCTGCTGCGTCTCGGTGGCGCGGAGCAGGCCAGACAAGCCCACCGCGAACGGCGCGGCTACCTATGGCTCGAGCAACTCATCCAGGATATTCGTTACGGTTTCCGTACGCTGCGCCGCGCGCCCGGCTTTACTGTCACTGCCATTCTCACCGTGGGCCTCGGCATCGGCGCCTGCACTGCAATCTTCAGCCTCGTCAATGCCGTGCTTATCCGCTCCCTGCCGTACGGCGATCCCGACCGCCTCGTCTACCTGTTTACGCCCAACCCAAATCTGAAGATTCCGCCGGAGGTCCTCTGTCCCGGCTACGGCGATTACTACGATATCCGGCGAGAGAGCCGCTCATTTGAGTCGATGAGCAACTTTGTGCAGGTGATGCTGAACCTTGATGAGCGAGGCACACTTCGCCAGATTGGCTCGGCACGCGTCGATGAGGACTTCTTCAAGACCCTGCAATCGCAGCCGGAGATCGGTAGAACAATCAGCGAGGAAGATGTCGAGGCCGGACACGATAAGGTCGCGGTCATCAGTCATTCTTTGTGGATCTCCCTCTTTGGAGGCCGCGCCGACGTCTTGCAGCAATCGCTGGTGCTCGATAAGACGAGTTATCGGATCGTCGGCGTGATGCCTTCTGAATTCGAGTATCCCTTCGGTTCGGATCTTCCGTATGGAAATTCGCATATCAACTTTACACAGATTTGGATACCGCTGGTCTTGAGCGCAAAGGAGAAATCCGCGCGTGAACCTGACGACAATGACACGATCGCGCGCCTCCGACCAGGAGTGACGATTCGAGAGGCGCAGGCGGAGATGGCCGGGATCATGGCTCGATTGAACAAGCAATATCCTGGCGATCCGAACAGTGAGTTTGGATCGATGCGCCAGTGGGGCGCGTTGATCGAGCGCTTTACTGACATTTCGATTGGGCCGGTAATACCGCTGATGCGTTTGTTGCTTGCCGCTGTGGGGCTGGTGTTGCTGATTGCCTGCGGCAATGCTGCGAATCTGCTGCTGGCGCGGTCGACAGAGCGAAGCCGTGAACTCGGTGTGCGCGCCGCGCTGGGTGCGGGCAAAGGCAGGATGATAAGGCATCTGCTGACGGAATCGCTCTTGATTGGGATCGGCGGCTGCGCGGTGGGGCTTGTTCTCGCGTATCTGTTTCTTCGCCTCCTGCCGAGGCTCGATCCCGGTAACATTCCGCGCTTGAATGAGGCTTCACTCGACGTGGGCGTGATGCTGGTGGCCGTCAGCGCATCGATCCTGACCAGCGTGCTTGCGGGACTGTTGCCCGCAATAGGCGCTTTGCGCATGCGGCTTACCGATTTTTTGACGTCCCATGCAACGCGCGGAACCACGGCCGGTCACGGCCGAATGCAGGGTGCGCTCATCGTCGTGCAGACGGCAATGGTTGTGGTGTTGCTTGCCGCAGCCGGTCTGCTCATCCGAAGCTACATCAAGGTCGAAACCGTAGACGCCGGTTTCTCGCACTCGACGGTCACGTTTCATCTGACCCTCGATGGACACTATAAGCCACAGCAGGCGGCCGATTTCTATCGAAATTTGATGTCGAAGCTGGAGGCGCTTCCTGGAGTCCAGGCAGCCGGCGCGGTCAATGTGCTGCCGCTCAGCAATTCGGAGAGCATCGGCATGATCCTGGTCGATGGGTACCCGAACAACAGTTTTCAACAGACTGAATTCCGAAAGATTACGCCGGGCTACTTCGCAGCAATGGGCATCCCGTTAATTGCGGGGCGGACCTTCAACGAAGGAGATGCGGCACAAGGTGGGAACACGATTATCAACCAGACGTTTGCGAAGATCTATTTTCCAAACCGGAATCCGATTGGGGGCCGTATCAGTGGCGACTCCAGAGCAAAGTTGGAAAACTGGGGGACGGTAATCGGCGTAGTGGCAGATGTTCGGCACATGAGCCTCGAAGAGCAGCCCCAGCCGCAGACATATAACGGGGGGTTCGATTCAGCAGATGCGAATATTGCGGTGCGTGCCATCATTCCACCCGCGTCGGTCATTAATGAGATCCGAGCAACGCTGAAAGCCATCGATCCAAATCTGGCCGTCACCGACATTCGCACCATGGGCGATTGGGTTTCCATCGCCACTGCGCGGCGCCGGTTCCAGACATCACTACTGGCCGCATTCGCCGCCATCGCGCTGCTGCTGGCGCTCGTTGGACTGTATGGGCTCATGGCATTTTCCGTCAATCGTCGCACCCGCGAAGTGGGCATCCGCATGGCTCTTGGCGCGGAGCGCCGCGATGTCTTGCTTCTCATTCTCAAGAACGCTTCGGTGCTGGTTGCCAGCGGCCTCGTTGCGGGATTGGTCTGCGCGTGGATCGTGACGCGTGTGCTCAAGTCATTTCTTTTCGGTGTGAGCGAACACGATCCGCTCACCGTGATTTCCGTATCTCTATTGCTGATTGGCTGCGGTCTGATCGCAGCCTTTGTTCCTGCGCGCCGTGCCGCGTCCATCGACCCGATGCAGGCTTTGCGTACCGAATAGGAGAGCGAATGCGAAAACTTCGTGCATTTTGGATACGACTTGCAAGCCTGCTCCGCCCCGGCTATGCGGACCACGACTTTTCCGACGAACTCGAGGCGCACATCGCCATGCAGGTTGAAGATGGCGTCCGTTCCGGATTGAGCGTCGAAGAAGCGCGTCGCAGTGCACTCATCCAACTCGGCGGCGTCGAGCAAACGAAGCAGGCGCAGCGCGAGCGCCATGGTCTGCCCGGAATCGAAAGCATGAGGCGCGATTTGCATTTTGGTGTCCGTATCCTGGCTCGACAAAAGGCCGCGACTGCAGTTGCCGTGCTTACTCTCGCTATCGGGATTGGAGCAAGCACGGCAATTTTCAGCGCCATCAAGCCCATTCTCATTGACCCGCTGCCGTATCCGCACGCAAGCCGGCTCATGATGTTGTGGGAAACGGGAAAGAGCGGCACACCAAGTCCAGTAACATTTGGCACGTTTCAGGGACTTAACCAGCGGAATCGTTCCTTCGATTCGCTTGCAGTCTTCAAGCCGTGGCAGCCGGCATCTTCTCCCACAAGCCAGACAGATCGGCCGGAGCGGCTCGACGGACAACGCGTGAGCGCGGACTACTTTCGCACCTTGGGGATCTCTCCGCTCCGTGGGCGGGATTTCCAGGCGACTGACGATCGATTCCGCGGCCCCAATGTAGTGATCCTCAGCGATAGAATCTGGCGCAGCCGCTTTGCTTCAGACGCAGCAATCGTTGGAAAACAGATCCGGCTCGACGACGCACTGTACACGGTCATCGGCGTGATGCCCGGCGAATTTGAAAACGTGGTGAATACTTCCGCCGAACTTTGGGCTCCTTTGCAATATGATTCAGCCCTTCCGTGGGACGGCCGCGAGTGGGGTCATCACCTGCATATGATTGGCCGTGTCAAGGCAGGCACAAGCAGCCAACAGGCCGCCAATGAGATGAGCATAGTGCTGCGCTCTCTCGCACAGATATATGCAAAGGGATATGACAGCTCCGGCGGCGCCCCGAATGGGATCGCAGTGCACCCGCTGCAAGGTGATCTTACCCAGGGTGTGCGGCCCGCGCTGCTGGCGGTGCTGGGCGCGGTGTTGCTGGTTCTACTGATCGCCTGCGTGAATGTAGCCAACCTCCAGCTTGCTCGCGGCGTCCAGCGCCGTGCTGAGTTTGCCATGCGCGCTGCGCTTGGGGCGCCACGCAGCCGTCTCGCACGGCAACTTCTGACCGAGTCCTTGTTGCTTGCCGCTGTTGGCTGCGTCTTGGGAATGGCGGTTGCAGAAGCGGGAGTGCGCGCTTTGCTGGTTCTGAGTCCGCCCGGTTTGCCAAGGCTTAACTCCATCGCGCTCGACGGCTGGGTTTTCCTCTTTGCGCTTGCTCTCACAACGTTGATCGGTATCGCTGTTGGCCTTATCGCCGCCTTCCAGGCGTCAGGCATGGACCTGCACACCGGGATGCGTCAGAACTCCGGCCGCACGACCGATGGCCGCCATCGCATGCGCCACATACTAGTTGTCACGGAGGTCTCTCTTGCCGTGGTACTACTTGTAAGCGCAGGCCTTTTGCTGCGTAGTATGCAGCGTCTACTGGCCGTCGATCCCGGCTTCGAAGCTACTCACCTGATCACCATGCAGGTGCAGGAATCCGGGCATCGGAACGACAGCGATGCTGCGCGCCTGCAACTCTTTCAACAAGCTCTGGGCAATGTTCGACATGTTCCTGGAGTGGTCTCCGCGGGACTCACCAGCCAACTACCGCTCAGTGGCGACCAGGATATCTACGGCATCGAATTTGAAAAAGATCACAACCCCCTGGGCGAGGCCGCATTTCGTTACGCAGTAAGTCCTGGATACCTTGAGACGATGCATATTCCGCTTCGTCGCGGCCGCATGTTGAACGAGCATGACGGTGCGGGCGCTCCCGTGGCTGTCCTCATCACGGAGTCGCTTGCGCGCAGGGAGTTCGCCGGGCAAGACCCGATTGGACAGCGCGTTCGCCTGGGTCCCGATGCCGGCCAGGCGAACCGACCCTGGGCCACCATCGTTGGCGTTGTTGGCAACGTTAAGCAGGAATCGCTGGCGCTCGACGAGGAAGATGCTTTCTATATCACCACCGCGCAGTGGGCATGGGGAGATGAAGTGCAGTCCGTTGTGGCGCGGACCCGCGCCGAGATAAATCCTGCCACGCTTGCTCCGGCTATCCAGGAAGCCATCTGGTCTGTAGACAAGACGCGGCCCATCACGCGTGTCGCAACCATGAACGAACTGCTCGCTGCCACGGCTCTTGAACGTCGCTTCGTGCTCGTTCTCTTTGAGGCGTTCGGTCTTGTCGCTATGGTGCTGGCCGCAATCGGCATCTACGGCATTCTGGCCGGCAGCGTTACGGAGCGCATCCGCGAAATCGGCGTGCGCGCAGCCCTTGGTGCAACCCGAGCCGACATTCTTTCCCTGGTACTGCGCCAGGGGATGACCATGACGGTGATTGGCACGGCCATCGGATTATGCGGGGCGCTGGCAGCAGGCCGCGCACTCGACACCATGCTCTTCGGAATCACATGGCTTGACCGCTTTACCTACCTGGGTGCAATCGTTCTGCTGTTTGCTGTGTCGGGAATCGCATGCCTGATCCCCGCGCGCCGCGCCGCGTCAATTGATCCCATGGAAGCACTGCGTAACGAATAGGAGAACAAATGCGAAAGCTTCGCGCACTTTGGATGCGTCTCCCTGGCCTGCTGCACGCCGGCAGCGGCGATCCGGACTTCTCCGCGGAACTCGAGTCGCACATTGCCATGCACGTTGACGACGGCGTTCGTTCTGGACTGACCCCCGATGAAGCGCGCCGGCGCGCCATTATCCAACTCGGCGGCAAAGAACAAGTCATGCAAACACAACGCGAACGCCACAGCTTGCCCTGGCTCGAATCTCTCATGCGCGACTTTCGCTACAGCCTTCGCAGGTTCGCCAAGCATCCGGCGGTCACAGCCATCGCCATTTTTTCCATCGGCCTCGGAATTGGCGCCAACGCCACCATCTTTTCGATGGTGAGCCGATTTGTTCTTCGCCCTGCGCCGGTCGGCGATCCTGCCACGCTTTTATCGCTCCACGTTGCGCAGCAGGGCGAGCAGTGCTGCAACGCATTTCCTATGCCGCTCTTTAACGATCTTCGCGATCAATCGAAATCGTTCTCAGGTGTCGCCGCGTTCTATGAGCTTATTCCTGCGTCCATCGGCGGTGGAAGTGAGCCCGAGCGGGTCTGGGGGCAAGCTGTAACGCCGAATTTTTTCGATGTACTCGAACTCCCCATGGTACTCGGCCGCGGCTTTTCGAGCGTCGACAATCGGCTTCCTGCCGTCGTCATCAGTGCTCGGCTGTGGCAACGGCGCTTTGCGAGCGATTTCCAGATCATCGGCAAAACGATCACGCTCTCAGGGCGTTCATTCGTGATCTCCGGCGTTGCACCCGCATCGTTTCATAGCGTCGATCAAATCCTCGACACCCAATTCTGGGTTCCGCTCGGCATCGCAACGCAGCTTGTGCCTAACCTGCCTCCGGCGGACTCGCGCGAGTTCCATTGGCTGGCGGTGATTGCACGCCTCCGACCCGGTGTCTCTCGCGTACAGGCGGCAGCCGAGTTGGACACGCTCGGAAAGCGGCTCGCGCTTGCCTATCCGAAAACAGACAAGGGCAATTCATTCGTCTTTGAACAGGCCGGCTCACTGCCACCGCGTGAAAAGACGGCCGTTCTCACGTTTCTCGCGGCGCTGTCTATTGTTGTCCTGCTCCTGCTCGCAATCGCCGGCGCGAACGTTGCCAACCTGCTTTTCGCCCAGGCTGCCGCCCGGCAGCGCGAAATGGCAGTGCGCCTCGCGCTCGGCGCCACACGCGCCCGACTGCGCCGCCAATTGCTCATCGAAAGCACGCTGCTGGGACTGGGCGGCGGACTACTCGGCGCATTCTTCTCGTTCATCTCTACTCAATCGCTCTCCGCTGTTCGTCTTCCCGCGCCAGTGCCCCTTGATGTCCACGTCGCAATCGATTGGCGCACCCTGGTTTATGCTTTCGGGATCAGCGCCTTCTGCGGCGTTCTTCTTGGTCTTGCGCCAGCATGGGCTGCCGCCCGGCCCGCTTTCTCCAGCGCGCTCAAAGGCGAAGAGGCTCTGACGCGTCCGGGCCGGCGATTCAGCCTGCGCAACATACTCGTCGTGGCGCAAGTCGCGATGTCTCTCGTGCTTCTGCTGGTCACCGGTTTGTTTCTCCGCAGCCTGCAGAGCGCGTCCAGCATCGACATCGGTTTCCGCCCGCAGGGGTTATTGTTGCTCTCCGTCGATCCGCGCCTGAACGGCTATTCACCGCAACGGATCAGCCAATTTCTCGTCAGAGCTACGACGCCGCGTTGCCGCTTTGCCAGGTGTCGATTCGGCTGTAACGACAGACGTCGCACTGCTCTCCGGAGGCAATCGCAGCGATGGCTTTGCGGTTGAAGGCCATTCAGGCAAAGATGCGACATTCACCAACGCCGACCTCTACATGACCACGCCTGGCTATTTCGATGCATTGGGAACGCCGCGCCTTTCCGGTCGCGACTTCGGCAATGAAGTTGCCGACGGCCCCAGGGTCGCAGTCATCAACAAAGCCTTCGCTGACCGGCTCTTCCCGGGCGCAAATCCCATTGGCCAGCATGTGAGCGGCGGCCACTGGACCTACGAGATCATCGGCGTCGTCGGCAACGCCAAGTCGCGCACACTCGGGGAGGACACGCGGCCCATCCTCTATCGGTCACTCGATCAGAGCATCACGGATGATCCATCGGTGATGGGCTACACGCTCGTCGTCCATACCGCCGGCAACCCAGCAGCTCTTAGCGAATCTGTGCGCCGCCAAGTCTACGCGCTCGACCCGAACATCGCCATCTACAACGAGGAAACCATGGAGGAGCACGTGCGCACGGCATTCTTTCTGCCCCGTCTGGCCGCAACGCTCTTCGGAGTTTTCGGCATCATTGGGCTGGTTCTGGCAGCAGTCGGCCTTTATGGTGTCATGAGCTATGCGGTCAGCCGTCGCACGCGCGAGATCGGCATCCGCATGGCCCTTGGTGCGCACGGGGGTGCAGTCGCTGGTCTCATTGTCCGCCAGGGGATGGTGCTTGCTGTCATCGCCATGGTGCTTGGCTGGCCCGCCGCGTGGATGCTTTCGAAGCTGGCGTCGAGTTTTCTTTATGGCATTCAACCGCACGATTTGCTGACCTTCACGGTCGTGCCCTTGTTTCTCGCTGGCATTGCGCTGGTTGCCTGCTGGCTTCCCGCGCGGCGCGCAGCTTCCATTGATCCCGTGACGGCCTTGCGCACGGAATAGGAGTTGAAATGATGAGATCAATCAAAGCGTTGTGGTTGCGATTCCGTGGTGTCTTCGTGCGCAGCAAAGCCATTGAATTTGACGCGGAGCTGGAAAGCCACATCGCCATGGATGCCGACGATGCGATGGCCGGCGGCCTCAGCAAAGAAGAGGCGCATCGCCAGGCCGTGCTTCGACTCGGCGGCGCGGAGCAGACCCGGCAGGCGTTTCGAGATCGCGCCACGCTGCCGCCGGTCGAAAGCGTTCTGCAGGATGTGCGATTCGCAGTGCGACAGATGCGCAGAGCTCCGGGATTCGCGATCACGGCGGTACTGACGCTGGCTCTTGGAATCGGAGCCAACGCTGTCATCTATACGCTGGTGGACTCGATTCTGTTGCGGCCTCTGCCCTACATGCAGCAGGATCGCCTCATGCGTATGACGGGAACCACTTTCGTGGTTTTGCCCAAGGGCTTTATTCGCGCGCTCGGCGAACAATCCCGCGCATTCTCCTCGATCGCCGGCTTCGGCGACGACATCGAGTCCAATATCACCGGTTCCGACGCACCCGAACGAGTCCTCGGCGCAACTGTTACCGTCAACGCTCTCGATACTCTCGGGCTGCATCCTGCACTCGGCCAGTTCTTCTCAAAAGACGATGAAATCCTCGGCCAGGATCACGACGTCATTCTCAGTTACGGCTACTGGCAGCGGCACTTCGCGGGCGGGCCTTCCGCAATCGGCCGCACTCTGCGCATCGACGGCGTCTGGCGCCGCATCATCGGCGTACTCCCCGCCGGGGTACGTTTTCCATACGCAGACACCGAATTTCTGATCCCCGTCTCCTATAACCGCGCAGATGTTTACGATCCCTGGAATTCTTTCAGCCTTCATATCTTCGGCCGCCTTTCGCCGGGCTTAGGTCCCGGACAGGCGCAGGCTGAGCTGCGCAACCTTCGCCGCACCCTCGTGCGTCAGTTCCCATGGCAGATGCCTGACATTTGGGCCTCCGACATGACCGTCGTCCCGCTCCTTGAATCCGAAACGGGAGCCATGCGTCCGCGCCTGCTGCTTCTTTTCGGCGCCGTGGGACTCATTCTGCTCATTGCCTGCGCCAACGTCGCCAACATGATGCTGGCCCGCGCCACTGGACGCGAGCGCGAAATCGCCATTCGCGGAGCGCTTGGCGCATCCAGCCGCCGCCTCGTGCAGCAACTGCTCTCTGAAAGCATCGTCCTCGGCCTCACCGCCGGCATCGCAGGCCTTCTTGCCGCGTTCTTTAGCCTGCGCCTTTTTGTGCGCCTGCTGCCCACTGGCACGCCGCGCATCGATTCGATTTCCCTGGGGCCCTCTGACATTCTCTTTACCATCGGCGCATCCCTGCTCGCAGGGCTGATGTTCGGTCTTATTCCGGCGATCCGCATGGCCTCTACCAACCTGCTGCTCACTCTTCGCGCCGGCGGCCACGGCCTCGTCGGCAAACGCGCCCGCTTCGGAACCTCCACTATACTTGTCATCGCGCAAATCGCCCTCTCCGTCATGGTCGTCAGCGCCGCAGGCCTCATCCTCCGCAGCCTCTTCAAACTCTCGCAGGTTGATCCCGGCTTTCACACCGAGCGCATAGTCTCCGCAGAAATCTCGCTTGACTCTGCTGGCTGCACAAGGCCGGGCACGCCTCAGATCTGGGTCGGCGGCTCGACAACATTCTCAACCAGAGGCCCATGCAGCGCCTTCTTCACCGCGCTTGCCGCAGACATGAAGGGCATCCCTGGGGTCGAAAAGGCCACCCTCACCGACGCGCTGCCGCTCAATGGACACGACGGTAATTACGCCTTCGACGCGGAAGATCATCCGCGCGACGCGCAAACGAGCGCAATGTTTGCTACGGGCCGCACCGTAACTCCTTCATACTTCGACGTGCTCAACCTGAAGCTTGTGGACGGCCGCCTGCTCAATGCGCAGGATTCATCCGGGTCGACGCGCGCCGCGGTTATCAATGAACGAATGGCCAAGTACCTCTGGCCAAATGAGAATCCCCTCGGCAAACACTTGCTCAACGTCGTTGACGAAAATGTTCCTGCCGTTTGGTACCCCGAGAAGGCCGTCGAGGTCGTCGGCGTTGTCCGCAACACGCGCGACGGTAGCCTCGGGGATGATTACAGCAACCAGATCTACCTGCCCATCACGCCAAACAATGCTCAACCGGTTCTCTTTGCGCTGCTGCGCGGCCCCGCAACGCCCGCCGAAGCCGCAGCAGGCCTGCGCCGCGCCGTCTCCAGCATTGACTCGCTCGTCCCGGTCACCCGCGTCCGGACATTGAATGAAGTTGTCGCATCCTCCGTAGCCGGCGCACGCGCGCTTGCGGTTCTGCTGCTCGGCTTCGGCGGCCTTGCGGTGGTCATTGGTGCGGTGGGCGTCTACAGCCTCATCTCGTATATCGTAAGCTGGCGTACCAGCGAGATCGGGCTGCGACTGGCGCTCGGTGCACAGCGCTGGCAGATTGTGATGACGGTTGTGCGGCAGAGCCTGCTGCTGGCCGGCGGCGGATGCCTCGCGGGCTTGATCGGCGCCATCGGCCTCAGCAGTCTGCTGCGCAGCTTTCTCTTCGAGGTGAGCGCGCTCGATCCCGTGACGTTCTGCCTTGTTCCCTTGTTGATGGCAATCGTCGCGCTCGTCGCCGCGTGGGTCCCGGCGCGCCGTGCCGCCGCCGTTGATCCCATGAAAGCACTGCGTGCCGACTAGGAGACCAGATGCGAAAACTGCGAGCGTTATGGTTGAGGTTCCGCGCGATCTTCACCGCGCGGCGGATCGGGGATGAGCTTGACGCGGAGCTTGAGGCGCATCTCTCGGAGCACATCAATGAGGGCGTGCGATATGGACTGAGCGAGGCAGAGGCCCGACGGCAGGCGCTGTTGCGCATCGGAGGCATGGAGCAGGTACGCCAGGCGTATCGGGATCGCGCCACGCTGCCGTGGCTTGAAAGCATTGCGCGCGATGTTCGCTATGCGTTGCGCGGCTTTCGGCGGAATCCGGTTTTCGCGATGACGGCGATTCTTACGCTGGCTCTCGGAATCGGCGCAACAACGGCGGTATTCAGCGTTGTCGATCGCATTCTCTTTCGCAGCCTTCCCTACGCACACGACGATCGCCTGGTTTCTTTTGGACTTGTGCAATCGCTCGAGCGCCAGGAATTCCAACTCGGTGGCTTCTTCTACGAGTGGAAGCGAAATCAAACGCCATTTGCTTCGGTCACATTCGAGCACGGCACCAGCGAATGCAATTTGACTGAAGCCAACCCGGTCCCCTTGCAATGCGCGGATGTTGCCGAAAATTTTCTGCCCACACTCGGCATTTCGCCGATTCTCGGTCGGAATTTTCTTGCGGAAGAAGATCTCCCCAACGGACCGAAGGCGGCCATGATCTCCGACGTACTGTGGCGAATCCGCTACAACCGCGATCGTGATGTCCTCAACAAGACGATCGATATTGACGGTCACGCGGTTCGCATCGTTGGAGTGCTTCCGGGAGACTTTGAGATGCCGCGACTGCAGCACGCCGACATCGTTCGCCCAGCCCAGATGGACGAAGCATCGCAGCGCACGGCCAATGTCGGCCTTGGCTTTCCGGTGTGGGCATTCGCACGCCTGAAGCCCCGCGTCAGCGTCGAGCAGGCCAGGGCCGAGATGCAGCCGCTCTTTCTGCATACGCAGCAGTGGATTCCGCCTGAGATCCGCAAGGACTTTCATCTGCAGGTCCGTTCTATTCGCGATCGCCAGATGCAGAATGCATACACGGCAGCCTTGGTACTTCTAGGCGCTGTGCTTTCCGTGTTGCTGATTGCCTGCGCCAACGTGGCCGGTTTGTTCTCGGCACGCGCGGCAGCGCGGGAGCGGGAACTGGCGGTGCGCGCGGCGTTAGGTGCCAGCCGCGGAAGGCTGATCCGGCAGACTCTCGCGGAGGCGTTCTTGATCTCTGTCGCCGGCGCTGCTGTCGGTTGCGCACTGGCTGAGACGCTGCTGCTCATCTTCATCCGGCTTGCTCCTGCTGGTGTTCCCTTTCTCGCTGAGGCGCGGCTCGATTTGCGCATCGTCGTGTTCACGGTCGCCACTTCGCTGGCGTGCGCGGCCGTGTCTGGCATTCTGCCCGCACTCGAGAAACCACGGGTGATGGCGCTTGTCGGCAGGCAAATGAAATCCGGAGAACATGCACGGCTGCGACGCACGTTGGTAGTTGTGCAGATTGGCCTCAGCATGGTGTTGCTCTCAGGTGCAGGCTTGCTGGTGAAGAGCTTCAGGAATCTTCAGCGAGTGAACCTTGGCATGGAGACGCGGAATGTGCTCACCGTACATGTTCCTCTCAGTTGGGAACGCTATCCCTCCGGATACCAGGATTTTTATCTTCGTGCAGAAGCGGCCTTTCGCCAGATTCCAGGAGTGACGGCCGTCGGAATGAGCAACTCGGTGCCCCCGGACGCGGATAGTTGGCATGGTGGATTTCGATTCTCGGAGCTTATGGTTCCTGGCAAGTCGCCCGCACCTTCTGGTGTCGGCGGGTCGGTCGTCTCTCGCATGGTCACACCGGATTACTTCCGCGCGTTGCAGATCCCCATCCTTCAGGGGCGCAATTTTACCGAAGCGGAAAGAACTTCGAAAGACAATTTCGTGATCCTGAGCACGGACCTTGCGGCGCGCCTGTTTGCGCGTGAAAACCCAATCGGCAGACGCATCGAGCACTCGGAATTCAGACCTTATCGTGTTGCCGGGCCGGTGTACACGGTGGTTGGCGTCGCTGCGAATGTGAAGAATGGAGGCCTCACCGGCCAGGACGATCCTGAGCTTTACGAACTCAGGACCAATCTTCACCCTGAAACGTGGGATCAGCATCACTTGTTTCTTATCGAGACGACTCTTCCGTCGTCGGTTGTCGCTCCGTGGATTCGCACGCAGGTGGCTCAACTCGACGCGATTGCCCCGGCGGAAATCAACACCCTTAGCCAGACAGTCAGTACGCTTGCCGACCGCCCGCGCTTCGAAACAGCCTTGCTTACCTTCTTTGCTTTCACCGGCCTTGCCATGGCCATCATTGGGCTCTACGGCGTGGTGACGTTCATGGCCCAGCAGCGAACGCAGGAGATCGGCATCCGCATGGCCCTGGGCGCTACCCGCGCCGACGTGTTGCGTCTCATCCTGGGCGAAGGCGTTCGCTTGATCATCATCGGGGGCGCAATTGGTCTCATAGCGGCGCTTGTACTCTCGCGTTCTCTGCAGAGTGTGCTCTTTGGCGTCAGCCCGCACGACCCCATCAGCTTTGCTGCCGTTACGGCGTTGTTGGCGCTCGTGGCACTTGCGGCCGTTCTCATTCCAGCACGCTCCGCAATGAAGACCGATCCTATGACTGCGCTGCGCTGGGAGTAGCGCGCGACCGCGCCAGAGTACCGGGTGATACACTCCGGCGCGAGGGCATGGAATGGGAGTAAGCGCAATTGAGTTCCGACTGCGGATGCCGATCAACGCAATCATTATCATCCTTGGATTCTGGGCGCCATGGATCGAGGCGTGGCATGTCGGGCGCCGCATGTCGTTGCTGGAGTGGCTCGCCCTCGAAGTCAGTCGCACGGGCCTCGTGTCGTTCGCCGTTGCGACTTCTGCGCTCTTGGTCATCGCCGCGCTGATCGCCGCCAAAGCAGTGCTGTTTCGCGTGTGGGGCGCGGCCTACCTCGGGCCGAACACCGTGAGCAGCATGAGCATGGCGGCCGGCAGAGTCATGGCCGACGGACCCTACCGCTACATGCGCAACCCGCTCTACATCGGCCTCTGGTGCATGGTCATTGCACTGGCATTCTTCATGCCGGCCACGCGGAGCAGCGTTTGCCGTGATTCTCATTGGCGTCTTCGCCGTTCGCCTGACCCTTGGCGAAGAAGCATTTCTCGCCGAGAAGATAGGCGAGCCCTACGTGGCATACCTGCGAGCGGTGCCTCGCTTCATCCCGCGTCTTCGTGGCGCACCCGCACCCGCCGGCGTAAAGGCTAGATGGATCCGCGCCCTGCTGACTGAACTCACTCCGATTGGCATCTTTGTCGCTATCGTGGTCTATGCGCGCAACTATGATCCGAATCTTACCGGCCGCATCATTCTCGTCTTTTTCGGAGCGTCGCTTGTGGCGCGCGCGTTTCTGCCGCGCTTGCCGGTTAACTATGAGCCCGCAGAATAAGGCTGTGCTTGCCGAGGCGGCCAAGGTGCGTCCAACCGAAGCCATCGGAATATTTCAGCCCATACCCCATCAGCCGGTCTACGCCGATGTGATTCACCCAGATGAGCGCAAACGGCAGCAGCGCAGGCGCATTCAACAGCAACGCACTCAGCGCCAGTGCTGCAGGCACCACGTAAGTGTGCACGGCGTTGTAGCAGCGCGCTCCCCAGCACGAGCCGGCAAGATAGCCCAGCATCGACAAATCGGGGGCAAGCCAAAGCGCGGCAAAAAGCCACCAGCCTGCGCCTGTACGCGCATACAGCACCACTGTCACCGCGGCCACGGCCAGCCCTTCAAGTCGCAACAGAGCAAGCACCGAGCCGGTGACGGTGCCGGTGATTCGCGAAGTTTCTGTTACCTGGCCTGTCATGGCTCTTTGATGTCTCTGCCCCGCAAAGGAGTCGGCAAATTATTCGCGGCAGCCGGGGCCGGAAGAATATGGGCAAATAAAGAAGGGGAAGAGCGAGCGCTCTTCCCCTTCTTGTACAGCACCCCTCAGGAAATGGAGCTACTTCTTCGGCGGCGCGATGGTGTCCTTGGCAGCCTTGGCCACGCGGAACTTCACCACGGTCTTCGCCTTGATCTTGATTGCCTCGCCGGTCTGCGGGTTGCGGCCCATGCGCGCTTTGCGCTCTGCCTTCACCAGGCGGCCGATGCCGGGGATTACGAATACGCCGTTCTTCTTGGTTTCCTTGATGGCGGTCTCAGCCAGCAGATCAAGGAAGGCGGCCGATTGCTTGTTGGTCAGTTCGAGCTTCTCGGCCATATGCCGGGTAAGTGCAGTCTTGGTCATTCCAGTTGCCATGTGATGTTCTCCTTAGGTTGTTGTTGCCTGGTATCCCGCCGCTCAGCTTGCTCGACGGATACCATCAAGAAGCCTTAAAGCGAACCGCATGGGGGAGTGCGACCTGTTGCGTTTCTTTGCCTGCGGCGAAACGCTTTAAGGCAACTATTGCACGAAACCCCTGTATTCATGCGGGTTCTCGAGAACCCTGTCGTTCGTAACAATGCGGCTTGGGAGGGCCTAAAGTCAATGGGAAAACGTCGGTTTTCCACAATTTTCTTGGGTTTTTGTGCCTATTTTGCCTGAAATTGCCGGTTTTAGCGGGTTTTTGGTGTTTTTGCAGGCTCCGGAAACCTTCGGAATACCGGCAAATACGCATGGGCGAGCCGAGCGATCACCTGTCGCTCAATGCAGCCCGAAAAGCACCTTCCGCTTCGGTTCGGCGGCCGCTGCGATGGGCGTATTCAGCGCGTCCACCATGGGCGCCAGCAGCTTGAAATGCTTCACCAGCACTTTGCGCAAAGTCCTTGCGCTGTGCCGATCCCACCGGAAGCGTCGTGCTGAGCCCCCACTGCTTGCATCGAATCAGATCCATCGCCGGGATGATCCGGCGGAAAGCCCTTGGGCGGCCGCGTCAGCGCCTCGCCTTCAAACTCGCTGAAGGTTTTGCGCACTGCGGGCTTCTTGAGGATCTTCCGGAATTCTTCGTGATTGTCGAGCAGCCAGTGGCGAATCGCCGCAAGCTGCTCCTTCTCCGGCATGTACGCACCGGCGGCAATCACCACGCCCTTAGGGCTCACCTGGAAGTAGTACCCCGCGCCGGAGGTTTTCTCCAGGCCCTGGTGCGACCACCATGCAGCCACGTGCGTTTTGTAAGGCCGCTTGTCGTGGCTAAAGCGCGTGTCGCGATAGATGCGGAACAGGCTCTTCTCAGCCGGCCGCACGTGGTTTGGCGCGAAGTCGATCATCGCATCGGTGATCTTGCGGACGATGGCCAGCATCGGCTCTTTCAACTCAGCTTCAAACTGCGCCTTGCGCGGCTTAAACCATTCGCGATCGTTATGCTTGGCCAGGTTGCGCAGAAACGTTATTGCTTCAGGTCGAAGATACGGCACCGGCGTTGCAGGGCAGACTTGGCTGCGCGTGGCATACGTTTGAAAGTGTAGGCGAGCAGCGACGCGCTGTGCACGCACAACCGGGTATTTCCTGAGGAAAACGACGATCCGCTCGCGCAAATCACTTGCGGTCAGGTGCCGCGTCCAACAGCAGCTTGACGAGCGATTTTCTCTCGATGCTTGCGGATATAGTGTGCGGCAATGTCAGGATAGAATTCGCGAATCGAGGTAAATATCACGTCGCGCATAACGGAATAGCCGAATTTGCTGGCCAGGACGTCGAAGCTCGTTGCGCTGGGTGGGTAGTAATTCCGAGAAACGACTTGCGTGAGGACTTTGCCGCCGAGCCCGGCAATATTAGGCGTCTGTCTGCCACCATATGTTCGGGTAACAGCCTGCCGGCTGATGACATAGAGTTCGCGGACGACGATGCTGTGTTCGTCCCCCAGCGCGTAATAACGTGTGTCCTCGTGCAGCAGGCTGGGCAGCAGCCATGCGGAAAGATAGGTGCCGTCAGTCTTGTCGAGAAACCCGCGCCAGGTATAGGCGTAGAAGCCGCCAATGCCCTTGCCGAGTGCAGGGTGCATGTTCATGCCCTCGGCCGTAATCGAAGTCAGGCCAAGAAAGATGAAACTGGAGTAATCGGTAGCCTGGCGCGTCGCTACGATGAAATTTTCCTTCCAGCCTGGAGGAGGGGGTTTGGCTCCGCCGGATACCGAGCGGAAGTTCGGCATGAAGCCGAGGATGCGCTGTGGCTGTCGACGGTCAAGCGGGATCGGATTGCCATTGGCGTCGACCGGAACGCTGGGACTTTTACGGGATTTTGCATCGTCCGGACGGGCGCTTTGCCCGGACTGACTGCTTTGCACCTGGGCTGAAGAAAGAGCCAGATCCGTGAGATCGTGCGAGGAAGACGATTCGCTTGAAACAGGCGCACCGGTGCCATCTGCCATGCCGCTGATCGAGGGCTGGGGCGCGTCTGGAATCTGCTCCTGCTGCGCATTCACAACGGTGGCAGTCCCCAGAACTACGAGAGCGACAAGCAGACGCAAAAACACCTTCCTTGCCGTGCAGAATGCCTGACGCTCTGAAATCGGGCTCTGAAGGCTCTTTGGAGTTAGACCGAATTAATTGAATCGAGGGTTACAGCTTTCAGTGGAATTAGTGCGGCGTCTAAGGCCGCGCCACCATAATGAAACCGGATTCTATCTATTTGTTGCTACCTGTCCATTTTATCGGATGACCTTTAGCGCCGCGCGGAAGAGACCATCGAAATCCCCAGCAAGCGCTTTCTCTTTCGCCACCGACTGCTCAATCGCCTTCTCCGCCGCGGGGCGCTGATAGCCGAGATTCGTCAGCGCCGACAGTACGTCGTCCACAGCCGGTCCCGCAACCGAGCTCGGCGTTGGAGCAACGGCGAAGTCTTCCAGCTTGTCCTTCAACTCCACTACAAGCCGCTCGGCCAGCTTTTTGCCTACGCCGGGAATTCGCGTCAACTGCGCATGGTCCTGAGCGCGAATGGCTTGGACCGTGCGCTCCGGCGAAAGCCCGCTGAGAATCTTGATGGCCAGCTTCGGTCCCACTCCGCTCACCGTGATCAGCCGCTCAAAGAGCCGCTTCTCTTCGCGATCGAGAAATCCGAATAACGCAATCTGGTCCTCGCTCACCTGTGTGTGGATGTGCAGCGACGTCTCCGCGCCCACGCTCGGCAGCGCGGTAAACGTCGGCACTGAGATGACGACGTCGTATCCCACTCCAGCTGCCTCGACAATGGCCTGGCCAGGTTCTTTGTGGATCAGCTTACCCCGCAGATGCGCGATCATCGTGTCTTATTGTAGAAGCCCCATCCGCTTCGCGACTCGTTCCAGAGTCTCCAGCGCTTGATCAAGTTGCGCCTTCGTGTGCTCGCTGGTCAGGATCAGCCGAATGCGTGCCTTGCCTTCTGGCACCGTCGGAAACGCGATTCCCGTTCCCATCACGCCTTCGTCGAAGAGCGCCCGCGAGAAGTCCATTGCCGCGCGGCCTTCGCCCACTATCACTGGCGTAATCGGCGTCTCGGTTGCGGGGGTATTCATGCCGCCAATGTTGAATCCGACGCGTTTCAGTTCGCCTTGGAAATACCTCGTGTTCTTCCACAACCGATCGATGCGCTCCGGCTCCGTCTCAAGAATGTCGAATGCCGCAATGCAACTCGCCGCCACCGACGGAGGATGCGAAGTCGAAAACAGGAACGGCCGCGCGCGATGATAGAGGAAATCGATCAGATCCTTTGAACCGCAAACGTACCCACCCAGCGAGCCGATGGCCTTTGAAAGCGTACCCACCTGCACATCCACACGCCCGTGCATGCCAAAATGATCGATGCTGCCGCGGCCATTGCGTCCCAGCACGCCCGACGCGTGCGCATCGTCCACCATCATGATGGCGCCATACTTCTCTGCCAGCGCCGCCAGCTTGTTTACCGGCCCGATGTCACCGTCCATTGAAAACACGCCATCCGTAATTACCAGCTTGTGCCCCGGTTCGTTGGCGATTTCCTTCAGCAACTCCTCGCAGTGATCGACGTCCTTGTGCCGGAAGACCCTGATCTTCGCCCGCGACAGTCGCGCGCCATCAATAATGCTGGCATGGTTCAGCTCGTCCGAGAGGATGAAGTCTTCTTTGCCCAGGATGGCGCTCACCGTGCCCGCATTCGCCGCGAAGCCGCTCTGGAAGACGACGCACGCCTCCACGTTCTTGAAGCGCGCAATCTTCTCCTCGAGCTCCATGTGGATTCGCATCGTTCCGGCGATGGTGCGCACGGCGCCGGAGCCTACGCCAAGCTCTTTCGTGGCTTTAAGCGATGCCTCAATCAGTTTGGGATGGTTCGCCAGGCCGAGGTAATTGTTGCTGGCAAGGTTGATCACCTCGCGCCCGTCGTAGTGGCACACAGGGGCCTGCTGGTCATCGAGGACACGCAATTTGAAATGCGTTCCCTTCGCGCGTAATTCGTCCAGCACCGCTGTCAAATAAGCAAGTTGTGGGCGCGTAGTCGTCTGCGGACGAGTAGTCGTCTCCGTCATGGCATTCCACCTCAACCAGAAAGGATAGCGGAAAAGGGCGAATCCGGCCGCATCCCTAATAGGGGGGCGCGGTATTTCGCGGGTCCTTTCACCTCAATTTTCGAACACATTGACTCGACGCAGGCTTCGAACGGCATTGCAGATATAAACGGCGTCCGCGTTCCTTACATCGTCGAGCGTGAGGATCTTCTCCTCCAGGTCGACTCGCGTTTGGAGCAAAAAGCGGCGGTAAACGCCCGGCAGCAGGCCGCAGACGACCGGCGGCGTATACCAGCGACCGCCCTTCTCAATCAGCACGTTGTTGATGGAGCCTTCCGTCACCTCGCCGCGCGTATTCACGAAAAGAGTATCGTGGAAACCCGCGCTGGATGCCGATGCGAAAGCGGAGTCATAGATCCTGCGATTCGTAGTTTTGTGAAAAAGAAATCGATCGTCTGGATCGGTTCGTTCGGCGGCAATCGAGACGCGCGCGGGTCCGGGGCTGGAGAGATCGGCGATGGTCTCAGTTCCGATGCGAACCGCGCCATCGAAATCCAGAAGAAGGCGCACTTTGCGCGGTTGCTGGTCGGGAAACAGAGTCGCTTCATCGAGCAGTGCGGAATGAATTGCGGCTCGATCACATGAGAACCCAAAGAAGTCGGCGGAATCCGTAAGGCGATCAAGATGGAGATCGATCAACGGGTAGCTACCATTCCAGAGCATGGTCTCGATCAGGGAAAACTGCTCGTTCGGGCGCGCAAGAAACGCAGCTTTGAGCTCGCATTCGCGAAACTCCGCTTTCGGCTCGGAATCGATGACAATGCCCCCCCCGACACCCATGATTGCGTTGCCGTTCTCGAGCACAAGGGTGCGGATGGCAACATTGAAGACCGTTTTTTCTCGCGAGAAGAAACCAATGGCGCCGGTATAGATTCCGCGCGCATTGTCTTCGATTTGTGCGAGTAGTTGCATAGCCCGAATCTTGGGTGCGCCGGTGATGGAACCGCAGGGGAAGAGGGCCCGGAAGATGGGCTCATAGCCGATGTCCGGTCGAAGTTCGCCCGTGACAGTTGACGTCATCTGCCAGAGTGTTGGGTAGCGCTCAAGGTCGAACAGTTTCTCCACGCGTACGCTGCCGAACGCGCAAATCCGGCCAAGATCGTTTCGAATGAGATCGACGATCATCACGTTCTCGGCGCGATTCTTGGGGTCGCTGACGAGCCGGTCGGCGATCTCGCGATCTTCGCTCGTGGTTCGCCCGCGACGAGCTGTTCCCTTCATGGGCTTCGTGGTGATGATGCGCTTGCCGCCTTCCTGCCGCATGTGGAAGAAGAGCTCAGGCGAAAGCGACAGGATGTGCCGACCTTCCTCGCAGTGCAGGAATGCGCCGTAGTCGACGGGTTGCGCTGCGCGAAGCCGCGCGTAAAGTGCCGCGGGCCGCAATTTGTTTTTTACATGCACGGGGAATGTGAAATTAAGCTGATACACATCACCTGCGCGTATCCACTCGTGGATCTGCTCGACGCGTGAGGTGAATTGCTGTTCATCAAGAGCCAGCGATACCAGTGGTGGCGAGACAGGCGAAAACTCAAGCCCGGCGTGAAGATCCGTTGGTTTACCATCGAGAAATTTGCCCGCCGTGTGATCGAAGCGATAGCAGCTCTCGTAGATGCCGAACCACGCGAGAAGTTCGTTGTCGCGGACCTGTCGGAGAGCGGAACTCGGCTCGAAGAATGCTCCACACTCGTAGGCGAAAAAGCCGGCGGCAAAATGCCCTTGACGCACCGCCTCTTCAATCTGCGGGAAAAGGTGTGCGACATCGGCCAGCGTGCGCGCCGCCAAAATGCGAACCGGATCCGTGAAGACGCGACTTAAGGTGGATGCGCCGGGTCGCGAATTCTCCAGCAGGAGAGTGCCGGGCGTTTGCTCTGCAAAGGAGTAAAGCGCTCTCGGAATGGGATGCCATGTCTTCATGCATCCGCTCGCTTGCGCGTTATTGAGTGACTGTCAGCGCGAAGGTTGTATTGTGTGTGGTTGCGGCAACGCCGTTGCTGGATTGCGCTGCGACAGTGACGGTGTAAGTACCCGCGGGTGTGGGCAGGTTCTTCGTCGGACCATGATTGTAGTAGTTGTAGAGCGGCGAGCAGGCCGTGGTTCCCAGAACCGCAACAAAGCCAATCAGAGTGAGCAGCACCATGCGACCGAGGATGCGGCGGCGTCTGGCTCCAAACACGAATCCGCCCAGAAGCAATGCGCCGGGTAGCAACACCGCCCATGCAACAGGCCGGGATCCGCGGTTCAAGACGGGCTCAGCCCTGGCGAGAGATGTGGCCTGCGTGGCAATCACCAACGAGCTGTTGATGGCGGCCGCCGCCCCTACCGGGATTTCAATATTGGTCGGAGTGAAGGTGCAGGCGCTTTGGTCAGGCAGGCCCGAGCAGGATATTGTGACGAACATCGGACCCGTCAGCGAGGCCGCATTGATGGGTGTGACGGAGACAGTTGCCGAGCCTGACTGCCCCTGCTTGAGCGAAACCGTGGCAGGCGCGACTGAGACGGAGAAATCGGGTGTCGTGCCGGCGATTGCGCGGACCGGCGCAATCTCGGAGTTCGAAGTCAGATGCGTTTGATCGCCCACGTAGCTGGCGGAAAGGCTGTGGTCCCCCGGAGCCAGATCGACCGTCGCTGTCAAGCGTCCCTCGGCGTCCAGAGCGAAGCCGGCCAGCGGTTTGCCGTGGTCGGCAAGGGCAATCGCACCTGTCGCCGGCTGTCCATCCGCGCCGATAACCATCATGGAAAGTGTGGCTTGAGTCCTGCCATTCAGGTCACGCGTGCCCACAGCGAGTGTGGTTTGCGTGGCTTGTTGCTTGCTTGCGGCAGGGGCTCCCAGCGCCGGAATCGCGACAGCGACGCCGAGTGCGGCGACCCAATGAAGCCGCAGACCGCGGCGGAACATACATATCACGTGCACTGCTCCAGATTGAAAGAAAAGTTGATAATCGCCCGGTTTTCGCGCGTACCCCCATTGTATCCGGCTGGGGTGGCGGCATGCGACCAGCGAGTCTTTCAAATTACCCCGGGTACAAGGGTTGGACGGACAAACCGGCAATAGGAAAGTCGCTAAGAGGGCAACGGCTCGCCTCGGTCCCGTCACTTACTCCTGTCGCAGCAATTGCGCCGGGTTGATGGCCAGCGCCCGTCGCGCCGGTATCCAGGTGGCAATCAAACCGATCAACGTCATGGCGGCCACGGCGCCAATCAGAACCAGAGGATCTCGTGGGGTCGCCTCATACACCAGCGCTGCCAGCAGCCGGCTCGCAAGCACGCCCAGCATCAGGCCAGAAAGAGATCCAGCAAGCAGCACAATCAGCGGACGGCCCAGGGCCGCTTTCATCAGCTGAGTGCGATGCGCTCCAAGGGCGACGCGAATGCCAAGTTCCCGCAGCCGCTTCGACACCGTGTAAGTCGCCATTCCGAATACCCCGGTGATGGCCAGCATCGCCGCCAGAATTCCCATCACGCCCAGGGCTGCCGTTGCAATCCGTGGCGGAAAAAGAGGGAAAGAGAGCCTGTCGGGCCAGCTGCGAAGGCTGAAAGGCAGACCGGGATCGATACTTGTAATCACGCGATTCAGTGCCCCGGCGATCTCCGCAGGCGGCAGGTCCGATCGCACAATCAAAATCGTATTCGCCTCATGGTCCTGATCCAGCGGAAAGAACATCGCCGGAGCGGGATCTTCCGTAAGCATCTCGTATTTTCCGTTCTCGATAACGCCTACGATCTGATAACTCGTCTTGTCACCGCCAAGGAAGTGACGGCCGATCGCAGACTGATCGCCAAACATCTTATGGGCGAAGGTCTCGTTCACGATCGCGACCTTCGGCGTTTTCGGCCCATCATCCCAAGTGAAATCGCGGCCTGCGAGTAGCGTGGTGCCGGCGGCCTTCAAATATCCAGGTGAGATTCCGTAGCTCCGTGGAGCCATCACGCTGTTTGAACTGCGCAGATCGGTAGTTCCCTCGCGATAGACTGACCAGTTGCTGCCACCCCCACCCAGCGGCAATGAGTCGATGGTGCCCGCACCTTTGACGCCCGGAATTGCCGCGGCCGCATCGATGATGCGTCGCTGGACAGGAAATGCGGAGTTATCGGAGTATCCCCCCATCTGCATATCCGTATCCACCACCATCGCTCCCTCCGCAACAAAACCCATTGGCGCGTGCAGAGAGCGCTCCATGCCGCGCAAGGCCACCATCGACGACGTCAACAGCAACGCGCACAGGGCGATCTGTATCCCGAGTAGCAGATCGCGCAACGTAAGGCGCTTCAGAATTCTTGCCGACGTCGTCCCGCTCTTTAACGCATCCGTAGCGTCAGTACGCCACACCTGCCGCGCCGGCAACAGGCCGGGAAGAATTCCGGCGGCAATTGAAAGCAGCGCCGCAATCAGATAAGTCCGCCCATCCGCAACAACGGTGACGTGGATTGGGTATTCGCTGATCGGTTGCCACTGGCTGAGGACTTTGAGCATCGCGGTGGCAATCAACGTACCCAGCGCGCCCCCCGCCAATGAAACCAGCACAGCCTCGGTAAGGAGTTGCCGCAGGATGCGCCACCGCGTCGAACCGATGGAGAGGCGAATTGCCAGTTCGCGGCTGCGGTCTGCCGCGCGTGCAGCAAAGATGCCCGCAAGGTTGACGCAAGCCGCCACCAGCACCAGCAGAGCCAGCCCCATGATTGCAGCCAGAAAAGGTTTCGCCGGACCGCCAAGCGTGTCTCCCAGAAGACCCGGCTTGACCAGGCGCACCGTGAGTCCGTCATCTTCGATCGGATTCTCTCGCGTCATCTGATGCGCAACGGCGCTGAGATTATCCTCGGCCTGCCGCGGCGTAACGCCCGGCTTCAGCTGACCGATCACGAAGAGCCCGTGGTTTCCGCGCTTGGTCAGGAAACTATAGCCCTCTATCTGCGCTTCGTTGACCATGGGCATCCAGAGTTCCGGCCAGAAAAAGATCTCGGTCCCGTGAAAGTCCCTGGGTGCAACTCCGAGAATGGTGAAAGGATGCTTATTCAGATCGACCGTCGTGCCCACGACGCGTGGATCAGCATTGAATCGCGTCCGCCACAACGCATCACTCAGTACGATGTAGGGCGCCGAGTTGGGACCGTGTTCGTCGCTCGAGTGAAAGAACCTTCCAAGCTGCGGCTGCACGCCCAGCATGTCGAAGTAGTTGCCGGATACCTCGTACTCCCACGTCTTCACGGCATTCCCACCGGAGCTCATACCCGCATAACCAAGCCGATATGTCGCCATATCGACAAATGCAGAGTTACGTGCCTTGAAGTCCACAAAGTCCGGGTAGGACTGGTTGTCGTCGCCCGGTCTCTCGTTTGCCAGCTCAAGCAGACGATCCGCTCCCGCAACATTCAGCGGCCGCAGAATCATTGCATTCAGTACGCCGAACACCACAACATTTGCGCCGATGCCGAGCGCGAGCGTAAGAATCGCTGTCAACGCAAACCCCGGCGAACGCCGCAACTGGCGACCTGCATAGCGAATGTCGCGGCCCAGATCCGCGAGGCTGAGCGTCGTGTCCGAAGCCGCAACCCGTTCCTTCGTCGCCACGGGGTTGCCGAATCGCAACAACGCATCGCGGCGTGCATCTTCCGGCGACATGCCCGCCGCCACATTCGCGTCGATGCGCAGGTCGATGTGCGCCCGCAATTCGGCGTCAATATCGTGATCGATCCGTGAGCGGCGAAACAAATTGGTGAAGCGACGCAAAACGGCCATGGGAAAGTCTCCTGTCTTTGGTTATTCGCCTCGCAGGGCTTGCATTGGATCGACTCTTGCGGCATGACGGGCAGGAATCCAGCTTGACGCAAGCGCGATCGCAGCAATGGCAGTGGATACTCCGACGAAGATGACGGGGTCATGCGGACTGACGCCACGGAGAAGGTTGGCAACTAGCTGGGCAAGACCAAAAGCCAGCAACAGACCGCAGCCGAGCCCGACAGCCGTGAGCCACGAAGCCCGGCGCAGAATCATCGCCAGCACGCGCTCCCGCGGTGCGCCCATGGCAAGGCGAACGCCAATCTCGCGCGTTTGTTCGCCGACGAGGTTGGCCATCACGCCGAAGATGCCGATGGCAGCAAGGAAAAGAGCGATGACCGCATCGATTCCCAGCATCACCGAGGCGTCGACAAGCCCAGTCATCGATTCACGCAGAGACTGTTTGTAGGTCATGACCGCATCAAGCGGCAACGCGGGATCGAGCGAGGCGAGCGCCCTGCGGGCAGATAGAGCAAGTGCCAGCGGATCACCATCCGTGATGACCGCATACGTCGCGCCGGGCGGGGGCATCTGCGCCGCGTTCATGTAGACGACCGGCTGAATCGACTGATCCCACATGGAGTAGCTGGTGTCTTCCGCGATGCCGACGATGGTGAGCCATGGTTCCTGCTTGTCGTTTGCGCTGCCCATATGAATGCGATGGCCGAGCGGGTTCTCGCCGCCGAAATACTGCGCCACAAACTTTCTGCTTACCACGGCCACTGGTTGGGAGTTCACTACATCGCTTCTCTTCAATTCACGGCCTGCAATCACGGGAAGATGGAAGGCGGTGAAGTATCCTTCGCTGACTGGGATGCGGAGCGCACTTTGAAATTTCCCGGGCACGGCGGGACGGTTTTCGATGGCCATGTCCTGCATCCACGCGTTATCGCTGTAGGGCAGTGCAGTGGTTACGTCAGCGTGGGTGACGCCGGGAAGAGCGCGCAGCCGTTCAAGGCTGTCGGAATACCAGGCGGCAAGTTTCTGCGGCGTGTCATAGCGGGCCGCGGGCAGTGTCACGTTGAAGGTGAGCACCTTCTCGGGTTCGTAATACGTCCCCCAGATGCAGCAGGTGCAACATGCCTTTCGACATCAGCGCCGCGCCGATCACGAGAGCAACGGCGAGAGCGATCTGCGAGACGGCGAAGACGTTCCTGAGACGGCGATGACGCCCTGATCCTGTGGTGCCGCGGGATCCGGACTTCAGCTGGTCCACGAGGTTCATGCGCATCGCCTCAATGGCGGGCGCAATGCCTGAGATGACTCCCGCGCCCAAGGCGATGAGCAGAGAGAAAGCCATGACCCGGCCATTCAACGAAGTATTGGACCATCCCGCCATATAGCGCGCGATGCGCGGAGGCATGTTGATGATGAGGAAATGGAGGTAGATGCCGCCCAGGAGCAGACCCCCGCCGGCACCCACCAGTCCCAGCAAAACATTTTCCGTCAGCAACTGGCGCATGATCCTCAAGCGGCTGGCGCCGAGAGCAGAGCGCATGGCGATTTCAGGGCGTCGCGCAATGCCGCGGGCGAACTGGAGGTTGGCTACGTTGGCGCAAACCACCAGCAGGACAAAGAGAGTGGCGCCCATCAGCATCCGGTAATAGAGCGGAGTGGAGTCGCCATTGATGCCATCGAGCAGCGGCTCAACCTTCACTGACCAGCCAAGGTTGGTTGCCGGATAGTCCTTCGCCAACCGCTCGGCATCGATGCGCATATCAGCCTGCGCCTGCTTGACGGTGACGCCGCTGCGCAGTCGGCCAATCACGAGGTAGTCATGAGCGCTGCGGTTTGCAACCTGCTGCGGCGTTGGCGCCAATGGCAGAAAAAGGTCAGCCATCGACGGATACTGCATGGTCTTGGGCATGACGCCAACGATGGTGTATACGCGTTGATCGAGCTCGATCTGGCGGCCCAGGATCGAAGGATCGCCGGCAAAGCTCCGCTGCCAGAAACCGTAATTCAGAACCGCCACGGCATCGTGGCCTGGCTGGCACTCGCTGTCGGCGAAGACCCTGCCCAGCAGGGGTTGCGCGCGCAGCACGCTAAAGAAATTCGCCGACGTCAGGGCCGCCTGCACCTGCGCTGCATCGCCCGCACCGGTCAGGCTCATGTCGGCATACGTGCGCACTGCCAGTTGCTCAAACGAACGGTTTTGCCGGTTCCAGTCGTAATAGTTCGCCAGCGCGACCGAATGGTAGTTGCCGCTGCCCTGCTCTTCGGCCAATGTCATCACTCGATTCAGATCGGGCACGGATATCGGATGCAATACCACGGCGTCCATGCTGCTGAAGATTGCCGTGTTTGCCCCTATACCAATCGCGAGCGTCAACACCGCGGTGATGGCAAACCCCGGCGACTTCACCAACTGTCGCCCGGCGTAACGCACGTCAGACCAGATTGAAGCCAGACTCAGGACAGCGTCGGCTGAGGCTACGCGCTCGCGCGTAGAAGTCGGATTGCCGAACTGCAGCAGCGCCTGGCGACGCGCCTCCTCCGGCGACATGCCTGCCGCGATATTCGCATCCATGCGCAGGTCGATGTGCGCCTGCAACTCAGCGTCAATTTCGCGGTCGACTTCAGAATGACGGAATAAATTCATCAAACGGCGAAATGTGGCCATCCGGAGCCCTCCTTACAGGACCGATATCAGTTGCTACGCGTAACGGAGAACCGCGCGCACACCTTTCACAAGTTGATCGAAACTTTCCTCGGCCTGCTGCAATTGGCGCCGGCCGGCAAGGGTGAGCTTGTAGTACTTGGCGCGGCGGTTGGTTTCCGTCATGGCCCACTCTGAGGCGATCCAGCCGCTCTGCTCCATGCGATGAAGCGCCGGATACAGCGATCCCTCTTCCACGCGGAGCATGTCGTTGGAAGCGCTTTGAATGTGCAGCACGATGCCGTAGCCGTGCAGTGCGCCGTTCTGATCCAGCGTCTTCAATACAAGCAGATCGATTGTTCCCTGAAGGTCGTTCTTCGCCATTCTCTACCCCTAGAACTCTTGGTACAGAGAACTCTATGCCTAGAGAGCTAGGCGTGTCAACAAAGTAGGGAATCAAGGGCTAGGGAACTAGAGGGTACGCCGCCGAGCATGATAGAACGGTTGCATGCGGAGCAGCGGTCGCCTGCCGACTCTTCCTCAAATCTGGGTGCCCCATGTCTCGATTTTGAGACCTGGGATCCGGCCGATATCTTTCGCACGTCGTTTGCATCATCACGGTGATCGTCTGTGCGGACTCCGTCGTTGCCCAAACCGCCTCCCAGGCGTGGCTCAAATACCGTCCGCTCGGCAAGCCGCTCACCGTGCCCACCCGCGTCAGCACTCTTGGCCAGAGCCTGCTCGAGCAGACCGCCGCCATCGAACTCCGCCGCGGCCTGCTCTCGCTCTCCGGTGGCGCGCCCCTCGAAGCGGCCCCAACACGATCGTCCTCGGCACCGCGCAGGAGATGCGCGCGCAGCAACCCGAAGACCACCGCGCCTTCCCTCGACGCCGACGAATTCCTCATCTCCGCACAGTCGCGGCGATCTCATCCGCGAAATCGACATCATCGGCGGCAGCGACCGCGCCATCCTCTACGGCGCTTTCGCATTTCTGCGCAACCTCGCGCAGGGCGCCGACATGAGCAAGGCGAACCTGCGCGAGCACCCCGCCATGCCCATCCGCTGGGTCGACGAGTGGGACAACGCCGACGGCTCCATCGAGCGCGGCTATGCCGGCCGCAGCATCTTCTTCGACGACGGCCACGTCCGCGACGACCTTGCCCCGGTCGCCGAATACGCGCGCCTGCTCGCCTCCATCGGCATCAACGGCTGCAATCTCAACAACGTCAACGACGCCTCGCCGTTTCTCACCCCGGAAATGCTCCAGGGAATTGCGCGAATCGCCGAGACGATGCGCCCCTACGGCGTCCGCGTCGCCTCTCCGTCGATATCGCCAGCCCGCAAAAGATCGGCGGCCTCACCACCTACGATCCCCTCGACCCCGCCGTGAAAACCTGGTGGGCCGCCAAGGTCAACGAGATCTACTCGCTCATCCCCGACTTCGCCGGCTTCACCGTCAAGGCCGACTCCGAAGGCCAGCCCGGCCCCGCCAGCTTTGGCCGCACGCCCGCCGACGCCGCCAACACCCTCGCCGCCGCGCTCGCTCCCCACGGCGGCGTCGTCCTCTACCGCGCCTTCGTCTACAACCATCACGCCGACTGGCGCGACCCCAAGGCCGACCGCGCCCGCGCCGCCTACGACATCTTCCATCCCCTCGATGGCAAGTTCGCGCCCAACGTCATCATCCAGACCAAGGAAGGCCCCATCGACTTCCAGGCGCGCGAGCCCGTCTCGCCCCTCTTCGGCGGACTCACTCAAACCAGCCAGGCCATGGAACTCCAGATCACGCAGGAGTACACCGGCCAGCAGCGCCACCTCGTCTACCTCGCGCCCATGTGGAAGCAGGTCCTCGACTTCGACATGCGCGTCGGCGGTGCGCTCAACGCCTGTCAAGCAAATCCTCGCGGGCCAGTCGTTTCATCGTCCGCTGGGCGGAATGGTCGGCGTCTCCGGCATCGGCCAGCAGGCATGGCTCGGCTCGCCGCTCGCCCTCGCCAACCTCTACGCCTTCGGCCGCCTCGCCTGGAATCCCAACCTCACCCCCGAGCAGATCGCCGATGAGTGGACGCGCCAGACCATCTCGCAACGATCCCGCAGTCGTCCGCACCGTCGACAAAAATGCTGATGCAGTCGCTGGCCCGCCTATGAAAGCTACACCGGCCCGCTCGGCCTGCAGACCCTCACCGACATCACCGGCAGCCACTACGGCCCCAACATCGAGTCCAGCGAAAACAACGGCTGGGGCCAGTGGCACCGCGCCGACCACGAGGGCGTCGGCATGGATCGCACCGTGGCCACAGGCACGGGCTTCGTCGGCCAATACCCACCCGAAGTCGCAAAGATCTACGAGTCCGCCGCCACCACGCCCGACGACCTGCTCCTCTTCTTCCATCACGTGCCCTACACCTACAAGCTCCACGACGGCAAAACCGTCATCCAGTACCTCTACGACTGCCACTACGAGGGCGCGGCGCAAGCCGCGCAATTCGTCACGGACTGGGCAGTCGCTCGAAGGGCCGCATCGATCCCGCACTCTACGCCGACATGCTCGCCGCGCCTCCAGTACCAGGCCGGCCACGCCATCGTCTGGCGCGACGCCATCGTGCAGTACTTCCTCAAACTCAGCGGCATCCCCGACGACGCAAGGCCGCGCCGGCCACTATCCCAACCGCCTCGAAGCCGAAGACGCCCGCCTCACCGGCTACAAGATCATCGACGTCAATCCGTGGGAAGACGCCTCCGGCGGCAAAGCCGTCGCGCTGCGATCGAAGCCAGCAGCTGCTCCGCCGAATTGACCTACAACGGCCGGCGCGGCCGCTTCAACATCGCCGTCCAGTACTTCGACCTGCAGGGCGGCGCCGCCAAATTCGCACTCACCATCAACGGCCAGCCACCCAACTCAGAAGCCTCATGGTCCGCCGACGCCACTCTCCCCACGCCGCATCCTCACGGCGACAACTCCACGCGCCACATCGTCCACAACGTCGCACTCAAACCCGGCGACACCATTCGCATCGAGGGCACGCCCGACGGCCACGATCCCGCCGCGCTCGACTACATCGAAATTCTTCCGGCATCGCCAGCGCCGTAGAATCCATTGACATCCCCTCCACCCGCCCTGTATTCCCAACTCATGATTCGCCTCAGTGTGCTGTACCCCGCAACCCCGGAGTCCACCTTCGACTGGAACTACTACCTCGGTCCGCACCTCGTGCTGGCGCGTCAGCTTCTCCTGCCCCACGGCCTCGTCCGCATCGAGGTCGATCGCGGCATCGCCGCATTTCCTCCGGGCACGCCCTCGCACTACCACGCCATCGGCCACCTCTATTTCGAAACGATGCTGCAACTCGACACCGCCCTCGCCGCCACCGCACCTGACTCGATCGCCGACCAGCGCAAATACTACAGCGGCGAATCCGTCGTCCAGGTCAGCGAAGTCGTTCCCGTGTGATGAGCCTTCTCATTCAAGCTCTGTCATTTCGACCGGAGCGCAGCCGGGTCCCCACGAACGGGTCTTCGTTCGTGGGGTGGTCGCAGCGCAGCGGAGAAACCTGCAGTTGTTTCTCTCCTCGGCATAGCAGCAATATACAGACTCGCTAGCACAGAGAATGAACGCATCCCCGCGCTATCATTCCTCCGTGAAATTCGCGCTCCATTTCCGTTCGCCGCCATCCTCATCTGCGCTATCACTCTCTCTTCGGCCCAATCCCCTCCCGCCCAACCCGACGCCCGACCAGCCGCTCCTCCACGACCTCACCGCCGACTTCGATCGCCTCGCCCCTCAAACCATCCGCCCCGCCGACGGATACATCAAGTACCCCTACCTCATCCCCGCCGGCTACTACAACCAGATGTGGGATTGGGACGGATTCTTCATCGGCCTCCACTGGGCCAACCAGGATCCCGCCAACGCCAAATATCTTCGCGACTGGGTACTCGGTTTCGCTGGCTCTGCCGATGCAGAAGGCTACGTCGCCGGCTGCATCACTCCTAAGGGCCCGCGTCCGCTCTTCGGCAAATTCGCCATGAAGCCCTTCCTCGCGCAAGGCGCCGTCATCGCCGCCGAAGACCTGCACGACTACGAATGGATCCGCCCCGTCTGGCCCGCGATGAAGCGCGTCCTCGACTATCGCCGCCGCACGCAGTACGACGAAAAATGGAAGCTCTGGTTCTGGGACAACGCCATGCAGTCCGGCGCCGACAACAACGCCGCCCTCACCAACGATGCCAACGACCGCAGCGCCATCCTCGCCGTCGACGCCTCGGTCTACGCCATGCGTGAGTACCTAGCGATGGCCGCAATCGCCGACTCATCTTGGCGATCCTGCCTGATGCGAAGCTCTATCGACGCCGAAGCCCTCGCCACGCGCCACGCCATCCTGCGCCAGCTCTGGTCTCCGCGCGATGCCATGTTCTGGAATCGTCGTCGCGACACGCGGCGCCATCATCCGCGTCATCGCATGGTCCAACTTCCTTCCGCTTGTCGATGGCCTGCTCCCGCGCGACGAAGGCCGCCGCATGATCTCGCTCTACCTGCTCAACTCCAACGCAGATGCGCTCCGACCACGGATTCCGCAGCCTCTCGCGATTCGACCCCGCCTACAACAACCAGGCCATCATCAATCCCTACTCCAACTGGCGCGGCCCCATCTGGATTAACGCCAACTTCCTCGATTGGATCGCGCTGCGCCGTTACGGATTCAATGACGAAGCGCACTGGCTCGCGGTCACTCTCGCCACGGATATCCATGGCGACATCGCAAAATGGGGATCCATGCACGAGGACTACAACGCCGAAACCGGCGACGGCCTTGCGCCCACGGTTGCGCAGTCTCCCGGCGGCAAATTCGCAGGCTTCGTTGGCTGGAACCTGCTGGCCGAAGACATGCTCCAGTGCGAAGTCACCCAGCAGCATTGCATGACCTTGGCGATCACCGGCCCACAATGACAAGCGCCATCTAAAGGTTGCGCTCGTTATTGGAATCTGAAAACTGGCGGGATGCTGGGTGGCCCGATCCTCGCGGAATGTTTCGTCGGGAGGGCGGGAAAAATTCAACTGCAATTCCTGTCAATTGGAATTCGAAAATGGGCGCTCTCCGCTGCATCAGGACGCATTAGTCTAAATAAACCCTGTCCGATATTCCCCGGAGGCCCATGTCCCGCAATCTCGCGCTTACTCGTCGCAACTTTCTTGGCGTCGGCACCGCGGCTGTCGCGGCCACCGCCCTCCCAACCCGGGCCGCACAAGCACAGTCTGCCGCACCGCCGGCGATTGCCGCGCTCCCCAATCTTTCCGGCCAGGCCCGCCCCTTTACCAACGCCGAACGCCAGGCCCGTATCGAGCGCGCCCGCCAGCTTATGACCTCCGCGAAGATCGACGCCATCGTCCTCGCCAACTCAACAAGCTCTTCGGTCTACTTCGCCGATCTGCGCCTCTACGGCGGCGAACGCCTTTGGGCTCTCGTTCTTCCCGCGCGCACCAAACCATTCCTCGTTTGTCCGGCATTTGAAGAGGGCCGCGCCGACGAGCTGCTCGCCGCCGGCCCGCTTGCCGGCAGTGTCGAAATCCTCACCTGGCAGGAAAATGAAAGCCCCTACGTCGCGCTTGGCAAAGGTCTGCAGCGATCGCGGTCTCACGTCAGCCACCGTCGGCCTCGATGAGCACATGGCCTTTGTCTT
The DNA here is from genome assembly GCA_963769345.1 of uncultured Acidobacteriaceae bacterium. GTDB lineage: Bacteria > Acidobacteriota > Terriglobia > Terriglobales > Acidobacteriaceae > Telmatobacter. Next base: position 507,449 of record CAVYLL010000008.1, on the reverse strand, counting down.
TGCTGAGGGCATTCGCGCCGCAAGCCCCCATCTCAAAATCGTTTCGGCCACGCCCATCACCGCCGGCTGCCGCATGATCAAAGACGCGCATGAAATCGAATGCATGCGCCTCGCCTGCCGCGCCACGTTGCTTGTCTACCGCGCCGTCGCGCAATCGCTTCAGGTCGGGATGACCACATCCGACGTCCACTGCCTCATTGCCGCCGCATACCATCGCGTCGGATTCGAAGGCGAAGCCAGCCTCAACGTCGACGAATTCACCGCAGTACCTCACGGCTCGGCCAAGCCGCAAACTCTCCGCGAGGGTTCCATCCTGATGCTCGATGATGGCTGCTCAAGTCGAGGGCTATCACCTCCGACATCACCCGCACCTTTGTCCTTGGCAAACCGACCGACAAGATGAAGTCCGTCTTCGATCTCGTCCAACGCGCGCAGTCCGCCGCGCTCAAAACCGCTCGCCCGGGCGTCCCGGCGGCCGATGTTGACGCCGCCGCACGCAAAGTCATCGTCGACGGTGGCTATGGTCCCGGCTTCAAGTACTTCACCCACCGTGTCGGCCACGGCATCGGCATGGACGTGCACGAGTGGCCCTACTTCGTGCGCAACAATATGTTCGGTTGGGATCTTGCTCCGAAACTGCAAGCCGGCATGACCTTCAGTGACGAGCCCGGCATCTACATCCCCGGCCAGTTCGGCATCCGTCTCGAAGATGACCTGCTCATTACGCAAGATGGCGCCGAACTCCTCACCCCGCAATGCCCCTCGCTGGAAGACCCCTTCGCCAACGTGATCTGAGTCTTGCGCAGAGGCAATGCCGCTCTAAACGGTTACCGACTTCAGGACCATGCGGTAATGAAGGCGAAGAAACTGCATCCCCCATATCCAGAGAACGTGATCTGCACGTGCCGCATTCTGTTCAGCGGGGTAGACCGTTATTTTCTCTTGCATTGCTTTTACATAACGTGCCCACGTCTTGCCATCACGATTGCGGACAGTGAAGTAGAATCCCGGGTCGCCAAATCCATTCCCTGCGGAAGTGAGCGAGATGGATCCATCGGCGTGGCGTTCGGGCTTCATCACAACGATCGCGCTCCCATTTGGCAATGGGAAGACCACTCTTACGCACGGCTTTGCGTATCCCGGGACTCTGCAAATTGAATAGCTGCCGGCGTAAAGGACGTTTTTAGTCGCATGGAGTTCGCGTACCCAGGCTGTTTGAACCAGCTCACCCGCTTCTGGATCGCGCATCTGAATCACACTGCTTGTCATCCCCTTGCTGCTGTCCAGAGAAGACAAAGGAATATTGAGCTGCTGCAGCCTTCTGCTGAATAACACAGCAAGAACCAATCCAAAAGGTTTGAAAAAGCCATGCCATTCCGACCAGGCATCGAGGCTATAGTCCGACGTGTGTTCGTAGAAGTCTCGGACGGCCGGGGCAACAACGTCCGGGGCGTTCGAATCCTCAAAGAGGACAGAAAAATTGTTCATGAGCCCGCGATGCACGCCTTCAACAATCTCAAGGCCGTGCTCGCGCGCGTATTCCGCGAAGAACCCTTTTCCAATGATTCTTGTATTTCCTATCGGGCCATCCAACCAGTTGTGGTCAGCAAGAAGTACTCTGCGGCCCGTTACGCGAACCCATTGCTGGGTTACCCAATCGGTCAAATAGCCTGATTCAGATCCTAGCCAGATCACAAAGGCATTCTTTCATGAGCTCATTCAAACGCGTCAATCAGCCTCCGCGGATTTCACCATCTTCACCACCGGGAGCGCCTCGCCATTCTTAAGCGGCACAGCGATCCGCTCTATCTCCACGTATCCTTTCAGGCGGTACAGCGGACACTCCTGTCAGTGTCGATCCCATCTCAAACCGCGTGAATCCAGCTGCCCGAGCGGCATCCTCTACCGTCGCCAGAATCAACGAACCCAACCCTCGGCGCGCAAATTCCGGATGCACAAAGATGGCGCGCACCTTCGCCGCATCGATAAGCGGATCGAGCAGCTCCGGCTCGCGCCCAGGGCCGCGGTCGGCGCCGAATAGCGTCTTCCGCTTCGACCAGCCGCCGCACCCCGCCAGACGCGTCCCTGCTTCCGTATTTTCGTCGATCCTCAGCGATGAAATACGTGCGGTCCCGAATCAACTGTGTATCGAGCCCCAGCACCGTGCCCAATGCGCCTTCAATTTGCGCCGGAGTATAGTCATCCGCCTCTGCACCCCAACGACCTGGACCCGTCGTTGGGGACCCCGCGCACAATCCGCGCACCGAGGCCTCGATCAGCGCGTGAAGCGCAGGAACGTCCTCCTCCGTTGCAAGACGCAACTGAAACGCAATTTCCATTCTTCTATTCTGCGAGCATTTGGGGATTATTGGTTGGTGATGATTTTTGCGGCGCGCGCGTATGATCCCAGGTTGAAGACGTTTTTGAAGCCAAGCTGCACGAGCTTCTTTTTGGCCACGTTACTGCGGGCTCCCGACGAGCAATGCAGTAACAGGACCTTGTTCCTGTCCCGCACAACCGATACTGCCATCATTTCAATTCGATCCAACGGAATGTTCTGCGCGTGAATGATGTGACCGGAATCAAATTCGCCCGCGCTCCGCACGTCGATCACCATCGCTCCATTCCTCAGGTACTCCGCGGCTTCTTTCGACGAAATCTGTCCAGAACGCTTCATCGACATGTAGCCGACGGCCAGAACGAGAACGACTAAAAATGGTATCCACGTCATAGTCTTCAGTCTACCGCCTTTTATCAGACCCTTGGATCAGTCGCACAGCGCTCCTCATGCGTCTCATGCCAGGGAATCCTGGTTTTTCTTGATGAGATCATTTGCGCATTGCGCGCGGAAGCGTCAGGCCTTCGCCACTTCCACCAGCACGGAGTAGAACGTTGCCCCTGCGCCAATATCGGTCAGACGCTCGCTCGTCAGCGCATTCACGTTCGCGCCGCCTTCATTGAACTTGGCCCAGTCCATCCGTCCCGCCACCACGCCCTCCGGAACACTGCCATTCACCAGCGCCGTCAGCAGAACTCTCGCCGCGATCATTCCAGACACGCACCTTGTCGCCGTCCGCAATCCCGCGCGCCTTCGCATCTGTAGGATGCATCTCCAGCCGCTGGCTTGTGCGCGCTTCCATCTTGCGGTGGCCCTCGAGATTCGCAAAGGTCGAGTTCATGTAGTTGTCGGCTTTCCGGCCCAGGAACTCCAGCGGAAAGCGCTTCGCGCCCTCGCCCCAGCGCGATTCGAGCGGAGGCTAAAAGCCGGGCAGCGGATCCTGCCCTTGCGCGGCCAGCGCCTCCGAGTAAAACTCGATCTTGCCCGACGGCGTCGGCACCGGTCCCGACGTGAACGGCATAAAAGGCGCGCTCTCAGGATCGCGATGAAACGCCAGCGGAATATGCCCCTGCTCTCGCAGATCCTCGAAGCGTGATGTGCTCCATCCCCGCATTCTTCGAGCGGCCATCGAGCCCTACCGCCAGCGCCTGACGAATCAGCTGCTCTTCGCGTGTCGCGGAAGCAGTGCCTCCGTGAATCCCATGTGCTGCGCCAGTTGGCCGAACAGCCACACGTTTGACCGCGCCTCGCCGGGCGGCTCAATCGCCTGGTTCGACAGCTGCACAAAGTAGTGTCCGTACGCGCCCTGGATGTCGGTGTGCTCCAGAAACGTCGTCGCCGGCAAAACGTAGTCCGCGTAATCCGTCGTGTCGTTGAAGAACTGCTCATGCACCACCGTAAACAGATCTGTCCGCGCCAGCCCGCGCCGCACCGCGTTCTGATTCGGCGCCACCGCTCCCGGATTCGAGTTGTACACAAACAGCGCATGAACCGGCGGCCACCATCAATACATCGGCATCGGTTTCTGCATCGCTTCATTCGTGCCCCTGTCCCGAGTCCCGGTCAGCGCCTGTCCCAGTGTCGACATATTCACGATCCGCGCCTGGCGGCCAAGCGGCGAATCGAGCGCCAGATCCAGCCGCTCCAGCTCCCGCTTGTTCCATGCGAACGCGCCCGAAGTCGACAGCGACCCGCCGCCGCCGCGATACTTCCACGCGCCTGTCAGCGCCGGCAGCATCGCAATCGCGCGCACCGCCGTGCCGCCGTTCTCGCTCCGCTGCACGCCATAGTTCATGCGCAAGCGCCGCAGGCCGCGTCGTCGCATACTCGCGCGCCAGCTGCTCAATCTCGCCGGCGTCATTCCTGTCCAGCTGCCACGCGCTCCGGCGTATACTCGCGCACTCGCTCGGCAAGCCTGTCAAATCCATGCGTCATCTCGGCAATGTAGGCGCGATCTTCGAGGCCCTCACGCAAGATCACGTGCATCATGCCCAGCGCCAGCGCCGCATCCGTTCCCGGCCGGATCGCAATATGCCAATCCGCCAGCGCCGCAGTGCGCGTCTTGTATGGATCGATCACGATCAGCCGCGCGCCATTGCGCCGCGCCTGCTCCACCATCGGCCACAGATGAACGTTGTTGCCGTGGATGTTCGCGCCCCACGCCATGATCAGCTTGGCCAGCTTGTAGTCTTCGGTGGGCGTTCCCAGCTTTCTTCCCATACACCAGGTTCCACGCCACTCCGCCAGCCTCGGAGCAGATCGTGCGGTCCAGCTGGCTCCCGCCCAGCCGGTGAAAGAAGCGCCGGTCCATCGACCCGAACCCGAGCACGCCGATCGTCCCCGCGTAGCTGTAAGGCAGTATCGACTCCGGCCCGTAACTCATCGCTGATCTGCTGCAGCCGCGCCGCAATCGAGCTCAGCGCCTCATCCCAGCTCACGCGCTCAAAGGCTTCGTGCTCTTCGCCCCGCTCAGCGGCCCTTTGGCGACGCCCGCTTTCCGTCTCAGCGGATAGAGAATCCGCTGCGGCGAGTACACCCGGTCCAGATACTTCGCCACCTTGCCGCACAGGAACCCCTGCGTCACCGGCTGCGATGGATCGCCCTGCACCTTGACCGCCCGCCCACTCGCATCCACCGTCACCAGCACCGCGCAGCTGTCCGGGCAGTCATGCGAACACACCGTATGCACCACGCGAAAAGGGGAAGTCTCAGTCGCTGCCGTCATACCTAGATTGTAGGCCAACCTCGCTCAATCAAATTTCCAAGGCCACACGACCATAGTGCCCTATCTTTGCGAAGAAAGATGGAAAGGCAAAGCGGTTCGCACGTTGTAATCTTTCCTCGTACACCACATCCTCGGAGGCCACCCAATGAAACGACGCCCTGCCGTTCCTTGCCTTGCTCCTCGTCGCCATCGCGCCCGCATCTCCAGCGCAAACAGCCCACGACGGCCGCGGCTGCTACCGGTGCCGATGAAGTCGAGATCCGCGCCGCCATCAAAGCTCAGTCTGACGCCTGGAACCGCGCCGACATCCCAGCCTTCATGGAGGCCTATGAAGACTCGCCCGACACCACGTTCATCGGCATGACGCTGCGCAAGGGCTTCCAGCCCATCCGCGAGCGTTACATGCTGAACTACACCACCCCCGAGCAGATGGGCAAACTCACTTTCAACGACCTCGACATCCGCCTGCTTCCCTCAGGCTGCGGCAAATCTGAAATCGCCCTCGTCACCGGCAAGTTCCACCTCGATCGCACCGCCCACGGCGAAGCCAAGAAGGACGACGGCATCTTTTCGCTGGTCTGGCGCAAAGGCCCCCACGGCTGGAAGATCATCCTCGACCACACCAGCTAGACGCATTCGCACGCGCATTCGAATTGTCTTGCGTGAGACCGCGGAGTGGCCACTTCTTGAAACGTTCCGATTACACGGAACAAGCTCTCGTCTGCGTGAGCGCTGTGGAATTCGGAATCAATGTCGGAGCTCTACGTGGCCCGGGATCTGATCCAGTCAACCGGGTAGCCAGATGAGAGCGAGGGCTCCGCCTTCTTTCCAAAGTTGGCGGAACGTTGACGATCTGCCTCCGGTCGTATCTGATGCCGGTATACGAGCCCGGCGTGCCACTTATGCGAATCAAACATTCGCAGAGACATGCACTTGTGGCAGGTCTGGTGCGCATCGAAGCCTTCGACGCACTCCTCATCCTTGTTGGTGCGCGGCCAACTCCATGCATGCGTCGGGCAGCGGAGGGTCAGCCAAAAAAGGTCGAGTCCCGCCGCAACACGGTAGACGCCTGTCTCGCTGTAGCCGATTGTTGCCTCACGCCGGCCGCGCAGCTTTGCGCAGGACCTTCCGGCTGAGTTTGGTGTAGGTGGGAAAAAGTTCTGAAGTTGCCACTCGTGGAACCCTCGATGCGCAATATGCAAACGCGGCGCGCGCGCTGCATCACTGAAATACCGATTCCGCACGTTCAAAATTCAACGATGCAAGGGTCGTATCTCGTGCAACAGCGCTGAGCGGTTCGGGAACTGAGTCTATTGTATCCGCATTTGGCATGCCTCAGCGGCACTGTTCGCAACTTCATGTTTCCCCATGCCGGTAGTCCCACAATGAAGGATCTCCTTTTGCGCACGATTCAAATCAGCTTTCAAAGTCGCCATTTTCCTCTCTCGGGGGTATTCAGCGTATCCAACGATCCCGGAGAGCATGTTTTATTGTCGGGTGGGCGCAAAAAGCCCGCCTTGCGGCGGGCTCTTTGCGTAAAAGCGCAGCGAACACCTGCTCAGGCTGCTGCACTCTACACTGAACTTACGATTCCTTTTCCTGAGAGTCAATCCACTGATGGGGTGGAAGTTATGACACTTTGGTATCCATACGAAAGTTATGTTTCAGTCCCCTGGGGCGAACACAGACACATCAGGTGCGCCTCGTTGCCTGAGGGTCCATAGTCCCTTCTTCAGAGGGCTTAGTTCGAAGAGCAGTCAGTACATCTTCGGGCCGGAGTGGCCGTTGCAAGAGCTCGAATCCAAGCCGGCGAATCGTCTGCCCCATCGCGGTAGATACAGTTTGAGCCGTAAACAGAATCACCCTGCAGTCTGGGTGCAGCAGCCGAATGCGCCGGGCCGTCTCAACTCCATCAAGCCGACTCATACGGATGTCGCTTAGGATTACGTCAGGGCGAAACCTCTGAGCCAGTTCAAGCGCTTCTTCGCCGCTATAGAGGGCTATGGGCCTGTATCCGTGTCTCTTAAGAATCTCCGCAAGGGTGTCGGCAAGCACTCTGTCATCGTCGATCACCAGGACGATGGTGTCGTCCGATTCCGTTGTCATAGGTCTACCTCGTTCAGTCGCGAAAGACCACGCAAAACGCATCATCCGAATTGGATGCAATCCGGCATTTCAAAAGAAAGACAAATGGCTGTATCAGCCATGCAATTTCACTAACGAAATCAATCAGATACGCAATTTGTCGGAAACAACCCGTTTTTCACTCCGGGCATCTCTCAATTGGTGCGATCGCACTTGAAAGGAGGGTCGCCGGAAGTCACTCATTTGCCGAGGTGTTCGGTGAGTTCCGATATTTCCTGCATTGTTATTAAATCGGATCGTCGTTCAAAAAAAATCGCCGTTATCGGGCGAAGTTGTTCGAGTTGCCGAGAAGGACGGTTTATTCGTCGTCATGCATGTCGATCCCGATCGCCGCGTTGCCCAACTGATGGAAAGAGGCGGCAAGCATCGGCTTGTCGACGTGCCTTTTGTTTCCTTGCGCACGTTCAATCGCTCACTGGCGCAGGAGATCCACCGCTTTCTAGATGCCAGAGAAGAAGCACAAGAAAGGGAGCGTGGCGCTCCAAATCAGCAGATAACCGGTACATCAAATGAGGACAGCCGCAGCTACCGTGGCGTCGCGCGGACGAGGTCTTCCTGTTGAGTGTTCACTGGCAACCCGGAGCTTGAACTGTAGACTCTCGATTAATCATGAGTTGCCTCTTCTGCCGGATCATCGATGGAAGTATTTCTTCAAAAGCCGTCTACCAGGACGACCAGTGCTACGCGTTCGCCGACATCAATCCTCAGGCGCCAGTGCATGTCCTGATTGTTCCGCGCGAACACATTGCGTCAATTGCCGACGCAGGCAAGGAACACAATGACCTGATCGGTCACCTTCATTGGGCAGCCGCTGAGATCGCTCGCTCCAAAGGACTGACGCGGGGCTTTCGCACCGTGATCAACACCGGCGAAGACGGCGGGCAGACCGTGGACCACATTCATGTCCATCTGCTCGGTGGCCGCCCGATGACTTGGCCGCCGGGATAAAGGCGTCGAATCGGGAAGAGCGATGAGCCGACTAAAACGGCGCCCATCCGGCCGTGATTTTCATCGCCAAACAAAAACGGAACGCCAACAATCGATGTCGGCACCCCGCTGTTCGTTCCCTGTTCCTGTCCTTTTAAATAGGCTGCGGAACGTTGTCGTCTTCCTCTTCAAGGCCGTACCTGCGCAGGAGATTGGGAAGGCTCTGCGAGAACGCCGAACGTGGCATGACCGTATCGCAGCCTGCTTCGATGGCCTTCATCTTCAGATCACCCTGGAGATGGTTGAGGAAACCGATAATCGACGTCGCCTTCTTGAATTTCGTTTTGAACTTCGGAATCAGCGTCATCGGTTTTGCATTGAGATTGTTCAGGTCAAAGACCACCAGCGTCGGCTTCTCGGCCTCGGGAGAATCGATGATGCGCGAGATCGTTTCCTTCTCGCCCTTCACAAATTCCACCTTCACGCCCAGCTTCTTCGCGCTCTCCTGGATCTTGGCCTGGAAGAACAGATCATCAATGAAGCAAAATATTCGAGTGGGCGCATCCGCCTTCACTGGAACCGTCGGCGATCCCACGTTCGCATCGTTGTAGTATCCGCCGTGATGCCCATTGCTTGATGTAGGAATTGTCGAAGGCGGGCCATCGGCGACATTGCCGTTTACGATGCGATAGCTGTGGTCCATCGGACCCACAAACATTCGCGGCCCTCGCTGCTTGTCCTTGCGCCGGCCGTTGTGCTGCGGGGCGATGCTGTTACCGGGCCCTGGCTGCGGTGCGCCGCCGGTCTTCTGCTGGAAGAACTTCTTCTTCTTCCGGTGACGGCCGGAACCTTGCTTGGGCGGCCCACCCTGCTGCTGCGGCTGCGGCGGAGCCTGCATCTGCGGCTGAACCTGCGGGGGCGGATTCTGCTGCTGTGCCTGTGGCTGCCCGCCTGGCTGGCTGGGCTTGTTTTTGCGACGACGCCTGCGGCGCCGATGTCCTTGCGACTGTCCCTGACCATTCGTCGGGGCTGACCCCAGCTCTTGCTGGGGCACCGTCGGTTCTGTTGTCATGCGTGCACTTCCTGGCACATTGTTGTGGATTGCATTAAATCTCTTGGTTCAGCTCTTCCATCACTGGCGCTGCTATGTTTCCATTCCCACCGCTCGGCCCGCTGTCGCACGCCATTCCGCGGAGGTTGACTGCTCGCTGGCCGATGGAGCCGCAGAATTTACGGGCAGGACAGAGGTCCCGAACGCAATCTAACCCGACACCTGCGTACCCATGACGCGTTAACAGTGAATGAACCTTTCCCGCCCGGTGCATCGCGGCATTTTGGCCTGCCCCTCGACAATTGCTTGTCGTCAGGATCCCTGCGGAGAATGACCGCTACTTCTTCGATGCGACTCCAGGGCCAAACATCTATTTAAAACGCTTAAGCCTTCTGTCCGACTTACCTGCAACAGCACTCTCCGGTTGTCTGGATCGGTACGATTCGGCCAGCGTTTCCTGGGGTGATGCCTGTCCTATAGGATTCTTCGCTGCTCCGCTTGATAAGCCGGTCCTGTTTGCGAAGTTTCTTTTGTCAGCGGCGAGCCAGCTCTACCCTTGATCGAGGTGATTCGCTTCAGCCGCTTGATAGGCAAGTTCGATAGTACAGGCTCCTGCCGGGCAGCGCAAGTAGCGCCCCCTGCAACTTCTTCGGTACACGCGTAACCCGCAAGAACTCCGCGGTGCTGGTCGTACTGCGAGGTTTTTCACTATGACGCACGAAACGCCACCCGTTCGAGTGGCGTTTCGTGTCCCTGCGCTGGTCACTGGCCTCCCAGCAAATTATGGGCGGTGGTTATATCCACCGCGCCTTCTACAGGCTCTCCCGGCCGGACTGCCGCTTCGTTGGCGGCTGCTCTTGCCGAGCGTCTGCTAGTTTTGCGGGCTCACCGGAACTTCCCCAGCAGCCGGTACATCACTGGCACCCTACTAATTAGCAATCGGAATGCCGTTTTCAATTCTGTTTGATTTCAGCTAGTTGCATCGTCGGAAATTGGTGAACCGTTTGGATTATGGTAAACCTGCTGCGTCTGACTTCAAAAAATAGTAGATTGCCCTTGCGAATGCCGCTTCTATTTCTGGCAGTGTACGCAGTAGTGCGTGCTCCGTCCTGATACCACGATGCGCTTAATTGCGGTTCCACATTCGCGGCAAGGTTCCCCAGTGCGCTGATACACACAGTGTTCCAATTGGAAAAAACCTCGAACGCCTTCTGCATCCACATAGTCTGAGACTGACGACCCGCCCAGCTTGATCGCGTGCTCCAGCACCTTGCGTAATGCCCTTCGCAGTTTTTCCAACTCCGCGTGAGTCAGCCCTCCCGCCCTGCGTCGCGGACGAATTCCGGCGCGAAACAGGCTCTCATCCGCATAGATATTGCCGACGCCGGCAAGCAGCGTCTGGTTCAGCAGCGCAGCTTTGATGGCCAGCTTTCGGCCGTGGAACAGACGCGCAAACGCTTCCGTTCCGATTGTCAGGGGTTCCGCTCCCGGACCGGCGAATCCGAGCCCCTTGCGCAAGTCGCGAAACTCCAGCCTGCCAAACCGCCGTGGATCGACAAACCGCAACTCACGTCCACTCGCTAGCGTCAGGCGTGCATGGGTGTGCTTTGCCGGGGGAGCTTCGGGCGTCGTCACCAGCAGGCGCCCTGTCATTCCCAGATGTACGATCCACTGCGCGGAGATCTCGGCCGTTTTCTCCTGCGAAGAGCCCGCCTCGATGCCGTCGCTGGGCAGGCGGCCAAGCTCTACCACGATGTGCTTGCCGGTGCGGTGGACGGCTACGATCTGTCGATCCCGCAATCCGCGGGCTTGCGCGGCAGGCGGCGTCTTGAACGGTTCGCGATGCGAGCCGAACCATAGATCCACGATCCTGTCTCCGCGCACACGCGCATCCACGCCGCGTGCGATTGTCTCCACCTCAGGCAGTTCAGGCATCGGCTTATTTTAGAGGGATCGCCGTACGCCGGAAAGGCGGCTGGTCGCATCCCGGAAGGAAGATGTCGTGTGAGAGCGAAACATCTGGAAAACAATTCGTGAAATGAATCGAGAATCAGCCCTAGCGGTGTCCGTCGGGTTCCCTGATCTTGCTGGCTTCAAAACTCACGATGCGCCACACGCCGTGCGCGTCTTTCACGTACACGCGCGTGTAGCGATAGCTTCCAGATATGTTGCCTTCAGGGCTCGTGGCGGTCACCTCGGCGCGCGAGGTAACGAGGGCGGTGGTTCCATAGAAGCGAATCTTGCGATCGCTGAGGTCAATCGATTTGAAATGAACGGTGCCGGCGCGCAGGTTGGCGAGCGCCTGTTCCTTCGATTGCAGGATGCCGGTGGGTGTGATGGCCATGTAGTCATCAGCGAGCAGCGTATCCATCGCTGCGACGTTTCCGCGCAGGAGGGCGTTGCTCCAGGTATCTTCAAGCTGTTCGATCTGGTGCCGTGTCTCATGCTTCTCAGCCCGCGGCATTGCAGGCAGAGATGCGGCAACAGCCAGCATCACAAAAGCGGCAAAGCTCATCGCAAGACAACGATCCCTGCCCGCAAGCGAGCTTGCCTTCAGCGTTCCCATAGGCGTAACGGATAGTAGCGCCGAACCGCGGTCTGGGTCAATCGGCTGCCTGTAAATGTACGCACACATGGATTCCTTAGGTCATTGGATGCTGTGACCAAAGGAATGCTCACTCACAATTTCGTTGATTTCGATGACGACGAATACGTGGTTCGGATCTGAATCGCGAGCAAAACGAACTTGTTGCTACGCCAGCGCCGCCAGGTCTTCACGGCTGCGCTCCAGCATTTTCTGATAGAGGCCTGCGACCGCGTACTTCTTGAAGTGGGGTGACTGGCGATGCGCCTCTTCGGCTTTCTGGTCCTGGTACTGCTCGTAGATAAGCGCGGTGCATGGCTCACCCTGCACCCAGTGCGGAATATAACTCACGCATCCGGGTTCCTGGCGCGATGCCGCGGTGAGTTCGTGAAGAATATCGGCAATCTCGGCTCGATCTTCCTGGGTAAATCTCATCCGGACAGTGAAGCTGATCATGGGGGCACTTCCTCAACCCGAGGTGAATTCCTCGGACAGTCAGTTCAGTCTATGCGTGAATCTCGTCGAGTGCAGCGGCAAATTCCGGAAGCACCATCGTCTGTTCGCGGTCGGGGCCCGTGGATACCATACCGATTTTCGCGCCGCTCTCGCGTTCCTGAAAACGGAGATACTCCTGCGCGGCTTTGGGCAGCTTATCAAATTCGGTGATGCCTTCCGTGGATGATCGCCAACCCTTGAGCGCGGTGTACACGGGCTTGATGCGTTCCAGTCCCTGCACGTCTGCGGGGATCTCGTCGCTGACTTTGCCGTCAACCTCGTAGCCAACGCAAATGGGAATCTCCTCGAGCTCGTCGAGCACATCCATCTTCGTCACCACCAGCCACTCGGCGCCGTTCACCTGGTTGGAGTAGCGTAGCAGGGGAATGTCGAGCCATCCGCAGCGACGCGGCCGGCCTGTTACCGCGCCATATTCATTACCGCGCGCGCGAAGCTGGTCTCCGACTGCGTCATGGATTTCCGTCGGGAACGGACCTTCACCGACGCGCGTGACGTAGGCCTTGGTCACCGAGATTACCGTGCCAATTGCTGTCGGGCCCACACCTGTGCCGGTTGCCGCACCGCCCGCTGTTGCGGATGACGACGTTACAAATGGATAAGTGCCGTGATCGATGTCGAGCATCGTGCCCTGCGCACCCTCGAACATCACCGATCCGCCGCTACCGATAATCTGGTGCAGCATGCGGCCGGTGTCGGCGACAAAGGGACGCACTTCTTCAGCGGCGGCCGCATACTCTTCGTACATCTTTTCCGGATCCAAAGGATCGGTGCCGAACAGCGCATGCGCAATCGCGTTCTTTTCGCCGCAGGCTGCCTCAATATGCTGCCGCAGCAGCGACGTGTTCAGAAGATCGACTATGCGCAAACCGCTGCGCGCCATCTTGTCTTCGTAGGCGGGGCCTATGCCACGGCTCGTGGTGCCGATGCGCTTGCGGCCGGGTGCACTCTCCGCCGCCAGTTCGATCATGCGGTGGTAGGGCAGAATCACCTGCGCGCGGTTAGAGATAAAGAGCTGACCATCGACTTCAACTCCAAGGCCGCGCAGCTTGGCCACTTCCTTGAGGAAGGCGATCGGGTCGAGGACAACGCCATTACCGATTACGCCCTTGCAGCCCGGACGCAACACGCCGCATGGGATGAGCTGAAGCACGAACTTCTGGCTGCCGTGGATGACCGTGTGTCCGGCGTTGTGGCCGCCGGCATACCGCGCCACGGCGCTGAAGCGCTCGCTCAGCACGTCAACGATCTTGCCCTTGCCCTCGTCGCCCCACTGGGCACCCAATACTACTGCCGTCTTCGCTCGCATCCCTGCCCGCTTCCTCAAAAAGTCACACACATCGGCCCGCCGCAGCATGCGCTGTGCGGGCAAAATAGGTGGCGCAAAACGTCTCCGCGCCACGAACGATTCTAAACCCTCGGTCTGAAGGAAACTGTGAGGCAAGGATCGGTTGCGCGTTTGTAAGTCGGACGAGCGGGAGAGGATGTGAATCCATCGCAAAATGGACGCGAGATTTCTGTTCTTTTGATCTGCGGGTTTTAGTGAGGGGGCGTTGGGATGGCAGTCAGCACTTATCGTGTTCAGATCGTAGGAGCCGCCGTTCCGCCGTGCGGGGGCGTGTACACCCATACTTCTGTGAAGAAGGTCGCCGTTTTCAGAGGGATGTGAGAGGGTTTGGCTGGAAGATTCTCCTGCGGTGAAACTTAGCCACAACAATGGCTTAGAGGCGATGAGCAGAGATCAGTGTTTGCGATACGAATCCCTGAACAATCCTGTTGACATCGTCGTCCAATGAGTCCTACCATCCGGCGCACAAGTCGTTTCCGGACTTCCCCCTGTTATTTACGAGTGGGTTCAAATGCCGTTGGCTGTCGGAACCAAGCCGGACAGCAACTCGGACAAGTCGCGCCTAACCGGGCTCAGGCCCTCGGCCTGCAGGAGATTCGTATGAACAAGCTAGCGAGATTACTTGGAGTTCCAGATCTGTTAACGAAGTCGAAACCAATTTTCAAACTCCTGGGAGCTTCTGCGGCACTCATCGCAATCACCGTTTTGTCAGTTTCGTTCAAGACTCCCCGGGTTAGCGCGAAGCCAGAATCTGACCGCGACCAGGATGAGAGGAAGGTCGAGATAGGTTTGGAAATCGCACCGGTTCCCCTCAACTTCGAACGAAAGGATCGAAAATTGGTTGGATTGGGCAGTTACATCGTCAACGCACAATCCGACTGCAACGGGTGCCATAGCCAGGGCCCGCAGACGGAGTATCTCGGTCCGGGGAACCCCTACCTTCTGGCTCCTCCCAATGGCCCATTCACCGGGACCCAGCATGTCAATCCAGCCACCTACCTGGGTGGGGGCCGGGACTTCGGTCCGTTCGGCAGCAAATTGGAGCTGCTGCACCTTTACTCCCGCAATTTGACTCCAGACAAGACTGGGCGGCCCGAAGGAGGCCACACGTTTGAGGAGTTCCTCACCATTCTGCGTACAGGGAAAGACTACGATCAAGTTCATCTAAACTGCACGGGAGCTCCCGATGGCACATGCCTTTTGCCTCCGTTCAACGGGGAACTGCTGCAAGTGATGCCCTGGCCCGTTCATCAAAACATGACGGACCATGACATCCGCGCCATCTACGAGTATCTAAGCGCCATTCCCTGCATCGACACTGACATCGCTGGCGCGCCCGTATTGCGAAACGACTGCAAATAAACGACGAACGCGAGACTGTTTTCAAAGGGGTTGAATAGCGACGGCCTCGCGGGGGACTGTAGCGGTTCGGATGTGATGCCGCGCGGTCTGCAAT
This sequence comes from uncultured Acidobacteriaceae bacterium, assembly GCA_963769345.1. Lineage (GTDB taxonomy): Bacteria > Acidobacteriota > Terriglobia > Terriglobales > Acidobacteriaceae > Telmatobacter. The sequence goes on along the minus strand of CAVYLL010000008.1, from coordinate 492,362 downwards.
CGGCCCGGGGGATGCTTTGACTATTGAGTGGCCACGGGCGGGGGCTGGACCTGCGGCTGGATCAGCTTGTATCCCGCGGGCACGTCGAAGTGCGAGGGATCGACCGGAGCTGATGAGAAGTTTGAGGTGGTGATCTGGGTTTCCATCAGGATGGCGCTGGTTGGCTGCGCCTGGGCATTCTGATTCTGATCGGGCGGCGGGTCCTGTTTCTTCTTGCCGAATCCGCCAAGACCGAAGTGGCTGGTCAGCGCGGAAGAAAGACCTTGTTTTGCGACATCACCAGCGCTTGGTCCTGGGGGCGGCGCAGGCGTGGGCGCTTCTGAGGCTGCCGGCAGCGGTTGGCCGTTGGCAGTTGTTCCCATCCGCATCACCTGCATGATCGGCACGCCGTCGAGCTTCTGCATTTCCTTGGCCATATCGCCAAGAGCTATGCCGGCGCCGGGATTCTGCGCCAGCATCTTGCTGAAGTCGTAGCCCAGTCCGATGGTGTTGGCATCGACCATCTTCAGAGCCATGCGTTTGTAAAAATCGCGCACCTGGTCGTAGCCGGGAATCTCGGGCACCATCCACATGTCGTTGGTGATGGCGATGTTGCCGGACTGCTGGCTCTGCGTGTCGGTTGCCGTCATGGTCATGGTTAGGATGGCCTCGTTGCTCTGGAGGCCACTGATCTCTTTTTGCGCGCCGGTCTTGCGCACCTTCACGTCGAAGCTCATCTTCACGTCCTGCGCTTTTGGATCGGGAGTGGGCTGCGCAGCCGGCTGAGGGGGCGGCTGCTTCTCCAACTGTTGGCGGGCGTTCGCCATGGCCTGCTTCATCTGGTCAAAGGTCATCACGGTGTAGGTCTTTTTCTGGACGTCGATGTGGGTGATGGTCTCCTTGTCGAGATCGATGATCTCAATGCTTTCGGGAGATACATTGGCTAGTCGGTTGTCTTTGAGGTAGATGGTGGAGACGATGGGGTCGCCCATGTGGCGCACTTGTGAGCTCATAAAGCCTACCGACTTCATCATGTGCAGGAGGGATCCGCCGGTCAGCTGTGTGGTTTGCTGGTAGGTATAGTCAGCGGCATACAGCGAAGAAGGGATGGCCAGAGCGACGACAAGCAGGAGCGCAAAGCGCTTTGAAAGGGGAAGCATGTTTGTGAATCCTCCGGGTGGGTCTGCGGCAAGTAGGACAACCAGCAACGGGCCGACTGACTGGCCCGAAGTCTACCCGCACAGATAGTGCGCGTCAACGGGATTGCGTTTCAGAAGCCGCGATGGCCCCAGAAGACCACCTTTATTTGGTGAACCTCATTCGGCGCCTTGCGCCCCGACCGCACGTCATGTCACCTTTACAACTGCCAGTCTTCTCCTTCTCCGAGGTGCCCACCTTGAGCAAGTTGCAGCTCCGCATCTTCGACGGAACGCGGCAGTTATTTTCCGCCCCCGCCGATTTTCTAGTGACCATAGTCGATGGCAACCAAAGCCAGCTGATTCGAAAAGATTACTCCCAAAACGAGGTCACTTTTGATCTCCCGCTGTTCGGAGACACCAGAGATAAGTTGTCGGTCGTGGTTTCGACGAAGGGTTTCAAGCAGGCAGGCTTCTTCCCGGTTATCCTCTCCAATCAGTATTTAAAAACGCTCGATATCATGCTTATTCCAGATGATTCCGGGTTCAGTTTCGTCGAGGCCCGGTGGGATGCGGTGAACGCGCGTTACGCGTTTCTCGGGAGTGGCGTAGATCCTGTGGCAGGTGTAACGAGATACGATGACCTGCTTGATCAGGCGGAAGAATCTCTTGCCTGCTTACTTAATCTCTGTGAGGCAATGAGTCAGATATTTCTTCCGCAGGGCACACCCCTGGATTACATCAAACAGCTCCGGTGGGACGCCCCATACGCTCCAGCTCGTGACCGAATCTACGCATGGTGCGACCGCCGTCTTATTGACCAGGTCAAGGTTGCAGCAGCAGCCGGGAATTTTGCCGTCGAAAACAATCCTGGCCTTTTTCACCCGGGCGCCACTTCAAGTTGGAAGCAGATTCAGTTCGGCGAAGCAAACGTTCAACTGACATTCCACGAAAACGATAAGACTACGATCGACGGAATCGATTGTGTCATGGTTGAACCCGATGTCGACTACTACAAAGATCTTGGCGCCCACGCGATTTTCGAGGTTATTCCAAACGCACTAACCCACACGCTCACAGACCCCAGAGAAGTCTATGTACTCCGATGGATCGCTGGCCAAACGGTAGGATTGCCCGCCTTTGATCCGATGTACACCATCACTGCATGAATAGGACGAGTACTGCCAGGATTCGATCTAACTGATCCTTTGGCACGAATCCTCAGAAGAAGCCTGACCGGCTCGGGAGATCAATTCGCTCGTTGAGCGAACCGCTACGCTTACTTCTGTGTGTTCATGAACGCGCGAACCAGCGCGGCGATCTCATCTGCCTTGGTATCAAGCGCGAAGTGACCGGCATCGAACACGTGGACCTCGGCGCCCGGCACGTCCCTCCGGTAGCGCTCCGGCTCGCCGGGATCGAATGAGAGATCGTGCTTGCCCCACAAGACCAGCAGCCTTGGCTGCGTCCTCTGCATCCATGCCTGCCATTTTGGATAGCCTTCGACGTTCGTCCTGTAGTCATAGAAGAGATCGCTCTGAATCTGCGCCTGTCCCGGCGCGTTCAGGAAGGCGTATTCATCGGTCCAAAGATCCGGGTCATACAGTTCGACGTTCGGGTCATCGCCGACATGGCGCGTCTTCGTGGTTGCAAGCGACAGCAGATTTGTACGCAACGCTTCTTCGTGAGCGGGCCGGTCTTCCCAGAAGGCTCGCCGAGTTTCCCAGTTCGCACCCAGGCCCTCGTTGTGCGCGACCGCATCCTGGACGATGAGGGCCTGCACCCGCTCCGGGTGAGCCGATGCCATGCGAAAACCTACCGGCCCACCGTAGTCCTGCATGTAGAGCGTGTAGCGCGACAAGCCCAGCACCTGCGTAAAGCCGTCCATCACCTGGGCAATATGGTCGAACGTGTAATCAAACTGCTTCGGGTCGGGCCAGTCGCTGTGTCCGAAACCCGGATAATCGGGCGCAACCAGGTGGTAGTTGTCCGCAAGCCGCGTCAGAAGTGGCTGAAACATGCGCGACGATGACGGGAGACCGTGCAACAGGAGAATGACGGGAGCGTTCTTCGGCCCCGCTTCTCGATAGAAAATTGAAAGCCCATTGACTTTTATCGTCCGATAAAAAACCTGCGGCTCCAAGGATTTCTCCTTTCTCTGAGCATCCATGCCAACGGTGCTGGCGAGCATGACCGCGGCGATCGCCAGGCTCCGCAGCATCAATCTCGTTGTGTTCATCGATCCTCTGATCTACTCTGCGACTTCGAAGATGACTTCGAGCTCTACCGGCATGCCGAGAGGAAGACTGGCAACGCCGATCACCAGCCGAACCGCCATTTTGTCTTCGCCGAAGACATCGCGAAACAGATCCGAGGCTGCGTCAGCGACCCTGGGCTGATCAAAGAAGTCTCCGGAAGTCGCCATGAATACGCCGAGCCTTACCACCCGCGTCACTCGGTCGAGCGTGCCGAGATGCTTTTTTGCCGCGGCCAGAACGCTCAACGCAGCGGTATAGACGGCATCGCGTCCTGCCTCGGCATCCAGCTCTTTCCCCAGCCGGCCAAGATACTTCGGCTTGTGGTCTACGACCGGGAGCATCCCGCTAAAGAAGAGCAGGTTGCCCGTCTGCACCGTCTCCAAATAACTGCCAAACGGTGTTGGCGCTGCCGGAAGCTCAATGCCAAGCTCTCGCAGCCTGCGATCGGCACTACTCATCTGCGAACCTCCACCGCTTACCATCGGCCAGCGTGCGCACCGCCGTCCACGTGCAGCACCTCCCCGGTCACTTGATGAGCTTCCGTCAGGTAAACGACTGCCTCGGCAATATCCTTTGCCTCGGTGATTGTACCCATGGGCGAAAGGGTCTTCAGGTAATCTTTCGAGTTGTTCTGGTGAAGAGGGGTGTCGACGGTGCCAGGCGCGACTGCATTGAAGCGAATATTGTTCTTCGCGTATTCGCTCGCGAGACTGAGTGTGATTGCCTGAAGTCCGCCCTTGGTCATCATCGGAATAGACGCTGGACTCCCCGCAATGGGGTTGTCAGCCAAGGCCGCCGTAATGGTTGTCACGCTGCCGCCGGTACCTTGCACCAGCATCTGCTTCACCGCGCGCTGGGTCATGAAGACGAATCCTTCAAGGTTGATGGAAACGAAAGAGCGAAATTCGTCGGCTGTGTAATCCGTGAAGGGCTTTGATGTAAAGATGCCCGCATTATTGACCACATGATCGACAGAGCCGAACCGGGCGATCGCTATTTGAACGACCCTCTCAGCCGTCGATGCCTGAGTGATGTCGCCATCGACGGCCACGAAGCTTTCCGATGGCGCGAAGCCCGCCTTGGAAATGTTCCGCGCGGTGGCAACGACGCTGTATGCTCGATTCAGAAATGCCTCGACGATGGCTGCTCCGATGCCCTGCGAGGCGCCGGTTACAATCACCGTTCTGTGGTCTCGCATAGAAGCTCCTGTTTTTTTCGCAGAATAGGCTTGGAATCCAGCGCGCGACTTACCCAAAAATCGACAAAAGCTCGTTCGTACCCCATTAGCGCATAGATTCCTGCGATGCTCGCGGAGATTCGCTAAAACACTCACGTCTCGGTGGAAATGTTCGGTCTCTCGTCTTTCCTACTGGGGAAGCTAGCCAACGGCAGTGGTTCGATGTTATCAAGAGTCAATCCTATTTTCCTTCGTGGCCCGGTTAGTCGATGCGCATTGCACTGCACACTCCGTTCGCCGCCAGCAAAAAAGAACCGCTTGCCGAAATGGCAGGGCGGGTTCGGCAGGCGTTTCTCAACGCCAGGCTTGGAGAACCTGCAATCCGATTCACTTTGATGGATACATCCGCGGCCAAGAGTGTTTCGGCGATCGACAGGGTTCTGAAGCGTCATCCCGAAATGGAGCGATTTCTTGGCCACCGACAGCTTTTTGGGCAAGCGCCAGAAGTGCGAGTGCTTTCAAATGTCGCGACCGGTGAGGCGGTCGAGTACTCCACACTCGAGGCGATCGCGGCAGGCGTTCCGCGTTCGTACCCGTTCGGCAGCGCGGCACTGCATTTTTACGCGCCGGAATTCGGCGAACGGCTGATCGGGCTGCCTGCGATGGGGCACTCGCTGCCCGGTGTTGTGATCACTGACAACTGGTGGATCAACGGGAGGCAGAGAGCGCTTTCGGTTTACACGGTAGCGGAGGCGGAGGAAATGGACAAAAAACTTCCGCCCAATCCGGCTGCGGTAGACGCGGTGATAAAGGCTTGCGGAAAAGCCAAGAAGACGGTGCAAGTGCCGATTCTCGCGCAGGGAGGCGGGCTTACGGTTTCGATTCCGCCGGCGAACCAGGAGGCAGTGAAAGCGGTTGTCGCGGATTACCGTGCGCGCATCAAGGAGGTGGTGGCCGCGGCTGGTCTGCCGCATAATCTACCGCCGGCGGCGGAAATACGAATGCAAAATCTGAGAGTGACAGCCGGTCCGCGCAAGCCTGCGCTGCTCGCGGCGTTCAAGCCGATGGGATACGACTGCACGGGCGGAACGGGTGTGTTTCATCTGACGCGGCGAACCGGCGGAAATCACATGGTGGAAGTCTACCTCGACGTCGGAACCTGGAGCCATTCCGTGACCACGATCTTTATGGTGCAGGGGGCAGGATTCAAGGCGTCCCTTGGAATTCCCGTGGCCGTCGAGGGTTACGGACAATATCCAATCGGGGATGCAGCCCAGTGGCAGAAGATCGTGGAGAATCTTGCTGCGATGGTGCGGGAGCTGGACCGAACTTTTGTTTCTGCAATCGAGCAGGCGGCAGGGCCATCGCCGGCGTGGTATCAGCCTCCGTCGTAAAGGCGCTCCCGTACTCGCTTGCTCCGACTTCCACAGACCTGATCGTGTCTAAGCGATTCAGAGGTCTACCAATTCGGGATTAAGATCCTGCGCCCACCCCTGCAGGCAGGCGCAGTGCCGTCCGGTTCGCTCTACTTCTCCGGAATCGCGAGATAGCCGTGAGTTTCACCGGTGATAGTGTCGACGCCAAAGCCCGTGATCTGGCCTTCCGCATTGATGGAGCAGGCGATGAGCAGATATAGAGTGGAATTCGTTGGGATCAGTGTGTTGAGATCGCTCATCACGCCCTTGTGCCATACAAAGGCCCTGGGATTGAAATTGGCATCGAGCGAAATGCCTACCACTTTGCCTGCATCGTTGATAGCGATGCCGGCACTTAACGCATCCCCTTGGAGCGTGCCGAGGTCCTGCATGCCTTTGCCTCTCGCCCACAGGAAGGCATGATTGGCTTTGTCGCCCGGCAGGTCGGCGTTGCCGACGACCTGACCAAGGTTGTTGATCCCGAGGGCAAGGTTGCCGCCGCCAAATCCAGTCCCGCCCAAACTGCCAAGATCGGTAACCTTCCCCTTTTCCCAGAGCAGAGCATGCAGCGGGAACAGATTTGTCAGCGTTGTGAGTAAGAAATTTGTGCAGAGGCCGGACCCGCCAACAGTCTGGCCTCTCTGGTTAACGGCGAAAGCGATTCCGTCCGGATCACCTGCAACCGTGGGAAGTTGCTGGACGTGACCGTTATTCCAGACGACCGGCTTGAACTGCAAGACCTGTGGAGACGGGCAACTGTAGTCCGGGGAAGAATTCTCAGCGGTACCGACCACCTCGCCGGAGTTATTGATCTGATTGGCCGCACCGTTCGGCCCGCCCAGCGTTGGCAATGCCACGAATCCGTCACCCCACGAGATGAATGGAAGACAGCTTCCGGAAGCGGTGAGACCTGATGCCCTGAAGCCGCAGAAGTCCTCATGATTGGGGTCCGGAGTGGACGTCTCTGCTTCACCTACTACTTGAAGCCGATCGTTGGCGCCGAATGCGATGCTGTTCGCACCGCCGAGCCCGGGTTTGCCAATGGTCAACTTGATTCGTTGGTACCAGAGCGTGGCACGTGCCGCTCCACCGGATACGACTGAACCAACAATGAGCCCATTGTTCGTGATTTGGATTGGTTGCCCCGGCGAGGAGCCCACGACTCCGAGGTCCTTGATGCGGTAACGAGTGGGAGATTGAGAAACCACCAGATGCGGCGTTGCCAGAGTGAGCGCCGCGAATATGGTTAACTTCGCGTTGAGCATGTTGAGTTTCATATGTTCTCCATTCCTGGTGCGGGTTGCGATGGGTGCGGACTTCCGCGCCCTGTGACTGCAGAAGAGCCCAGGAAGGATCGGGGGTCAAAGAAACTCGGCGTAAATCCTCAGTAAACACGCATGTGCATGAAAATGAATTGGTTCAGCTCCGTTGTAAACAGCCGAAGTGCGTGGTAGACTCGGGCGCTAAACGAAGTCCCGCAGCGGGCGCGAAGAAGAGGGCGGATTCCGCTCTTGGCAACCCGCCCTGAGGACACACCGGAACTGCTTTCAATTCCCATTTGAGGTCGAACCTGTGCAGACGCCTGCAAGGACGGTCTTTCGATTTGGCCCATTTGAGGCGGATCCCGCGACCGGTGAATTGCTGAAGCAGGGCAAGAAAGTCCGACTTCAGGAGCAGCCGTTTCGGCTTCTCATCATCCTTCTTGAAAACGCCGGTGAAGTCGTCTCAAAGGCGGATATCCAGAAGAAGATCTGGGAAGGAAACACGTTTGTCGATTTCGACAGCAGCCTGAGGGTCGCGGTCGGCAAACTCCGAGAGGCGCTTGAAGACGATGCCGGAAGCCCGCACTACATTGAGTCAATTCCCAAGCGGGGATACCGGTTCCTGGGCGTCGTTTCAACTCCGGGCAAAGCTGACGAACGCGAATCGCTGACGGAGCTAGATCCGGCAAGCGCGATTTCGAAGAGAAGCGCCAGGTCGTATCGCTGGATTTCAGCGACGGGCGTTTTGCTGCTTGTCACCGTCGCGGCCATTGCCTATTTTACTGTGATCCACCGAAAGAGAAAGCTGACAGAGAAGGACCTGGTCGTACTTTCGGAATTCGATAACAAGACTAACGACGCGGTTTTCGACGACACTCTGAGGCAAGCTCTAGCTGTTCAACTGGATCAATCACCCTTCCTGAGCCTCGTCTCGGACGATCGAATCCAGCAAGCTGTCCAGATGATGGGCAAGCCGAGCGATGCCCGGCTTACACCGGCGATCGCCCGGGAAGTCTGCGAGCGAACGGGTAGCACCGCGGTACTGGACGGCGCGATTGCGCAAATTGGAACGCAATTTTTGCTGACGCTAAAAGCAGTCAATTGTTCGAACGGAGAGACCCTGGCGAGCGCAGAGGCACAGGCAAAGGACAAGAACCAGGTGCTTGAAGCCCTTGGAAAGACAGCTTCAGAGATTCGGCAGAACCTGGGCGAGTCGCTCAGCACGGTGCAAAAGCTTGATACCCCAATCGAGGATGCAACGACCTCTTCCCTGGAAGCTCTCAAAGCGTTTACCGAGGGCGACAGGGTGCTGAACAAAGAAGGCGACGCAGCCGCGATCCCGTTTTACAAGCATGCCGTCGAACTGGATCCGGATTTTGCGCTCGCTTACGCACATCTGGGCATTACACATACCACGATTGGAGAGCCTGACCTCGGTGCCGCGTACACGCGAAAGGCCTACGAACTGAGCAAGCGCACGAGTGAGCCGGAGCGATACTTCATCACGGCCACCTATTTCAAGGAGGTCACGGGAAATCTGAAGACGGCCGAACAAACCTGCCAGCTTTGGATCCAGGCTTACCCGCGATCCGAGAAACCGCATGTTTATTTATCGGGCGCAATTTATCCGGAGATGGGGGAATATGACAAAGCCGTGGAAGCAGGCAAAGAAGCAGTCCGCCTGAGTCCGGAGACTCCAGTCCCTTACGCGTTCCTCATGTTTGCGCAGATCGAGATGAACCGCTTCGATGAAGCAAAGGCCACCTATCAACGGGCTGCAGAACGTAAGCTGAGTAGCCCCTTCTTTCAACAAGGTCTCTATCAGATCGCCTTCCTGGAAAACAACGTGCCTGAGATGGAGCGTCAGGTAAAGAGTTCTGCCGGAAAGCCTGGAGGGGAGGTCCTGCTCATTCTGAAAGCCGAGACTGCGGCCTATTCGGGACACCTGCGTGAAGCCAGCGAGATTTCGCAGCAGGCCATTGATTCGGCCGAACGATCTGGCGAAAAGGAAGCGGTTGGAAGTTACATTGCCCAGTCGAGTGTGCGGGAAGGCTTTTTCGGGAACGCAGACGAGGCGCGACGGCGGGCGGTGTTGGCGATGCAGCATTCGGCGGGCCGCGATGTGCAATATGGCGCTGCATTGGCCTTTGCATATGCAGGCAACGGCGAGCGGGCGCAGTCACTAACCGACAATTTAGCCAGGCGCTTCCCTGAAGACACCATTGTTCAGTTCAACTATCTTCCGACACTCCGCGCGAGACTCTATCTCAACAGGGGCAAAGTCCCTGAGGCGATTCAAAGCCTGGAGATCGCTGAGCGATACGAGCTGGGAGGGACGACCGGAGGCAGCTACGGATGGAACGCGCTGTTCCCGGTCTATGTGCGCGGCCAGGCTTATCTTGACGCTCGAAAGGGCGCCGAGGCCGCCGCCGAGTTTCAGAAGATAATCGATTATCGAGGAGTGGTCGTAAACGAGCCGATTGGACCGCTCGCACATCTTGGGCTCGCCCGTGCCTTCGCGCTGCAAGGTGATCAAGTGAAAGCGCGCGCGGCGTATAGGGCTTTTCTAACGCTTTGGAAAGACGCCGATCCGGGTGCACCCATCCTCAAACAGGCCGAGGCGGAATTCAAGAAATTGCGATGAGCGCCGTTGCGTTTCAGTTGGCGCGAACGAACTACTGCGCGGCGGGACGAGAGTAGAAGTCGATCAGATTCCCGTCCGGGTCGCGGAAGTAAATGGATCGAGTTCCCCAGGGCTGCGTCGCGGGAGCCTTGACCCAGACTTTCAAGACGTCGTGGAGCCGCCGGTATTCAAGATCAACGTCGCCAACTCTGAACTCGAGGACGACACTCTTGTTGTTCGCCGCCATTGCCGAACCGGGAATATATCGTTCCTGCGCTTCCGCCGAAAAGATAGCCAGAACTCCGACACCGGTGTGGAACTCGGCGTATTCTTCACCCGACATTTGCGCGTCTCGTTTCAGAATGGTGGCGTAGAACTTCACTAATGCCTTCACGTTTTTTGTGATCAGGCAGGTGTTCACGAGGGCCGGGGTCTGCGCAGGGGCTGGTTCCTTGTCGCGAGCGGATTGGGCGTTCGCAGGTAGCAGAAAGAAGACCGCGATCATCGATGCGGCGGTGAGCCGAGGATAACGAATTTGCGTCATCGTGCCCCTCCCGGTGATCGATTCCGGCGACCGAAATCGCTCGCCGCGACAAAAGACGCCAATTCAAGAATGCAGAGGCATGTGCGAGGTCAGGCGAAAGCACACCGATGCTATCCGGCTATATCGCGCTCCAAGCTGGCCCCTACATGGCTCTGTGCCGGAGTGCCGTTGATCAGGCGGATTTGCGCTTGGCTGGCTTGGCGGGCGTCTTTACAATGCCAATGCCTTTGGCGGGCGCTTCCTTCACGCTCTTTGGAGGCTTTTTTGCGGAGACCTTGTCCGCCCCAATGCTCTTGCGCAGGGCATCCATGAGGTTGACCACGTTGCTTGGTCTCTGCTGCGGCGCTTCGTCAATGGGAACGGGCTGATTGTTGACCTTCGCTTCGACGAGAGCCTTGACGGCTGTTTCGTAGCCATCTTCAAACTTGTTGATGTCGAGTTTGGTGGACATTCGCGAGATCAGCGTCTCGGCGAGCTGAAGAGAGTCAGGGTCGATGGCCGGCTGCTTGATATCGCGGAAATAGTCGGCGCGGTTGCGCAGTTCGTATTGGTAGCGGAGAGTGTAGGCCACCATGCCGGGACTGTCGGCGCCCGCCGGCAGGAGGGCGATGATGTTTTCGCGGCCGGAGAAGGAAACCTTGCCGATGGCGGCTTTGCCGCTTTTTACCAGCGCCTCCCGAACCACATTGAAGGCCTCAGCCGACATGTCGTTTTCGGGCGTGACGAAGTAGGGCTTTTCGATGTATTCGGGGTGGAGGTCGGCAACGTCGACAAACTGCGATACCGCGATGGTGTGCTTGGAGGGAACGCGCAGATTTTCGAGTTCGCTGGGCTCGATGATGACGTATTTGCCCTTGCTGTATTCGTAGCCTTTGACGATCTCGTCGTTCTCAACGGCTGTGGTGGCTTCTCTGCTTTCGGCTGCGCTCTCGAGCACTTTCTGGTGGCGGATACGCTCGCCGGTGCGGCGGCTGATCTGGTGAAAGGTGATCTGCCCTTTGCTCTCCGTGGCGACGTAGAGGCTTACTCCAAACGCCACGAGCGAGATTTGGACGTTGCCCGACCAATAAGGACGTGCCATGAGACCTCCGATAAAGGCGGGCCGGAAAGAGGACAGGAAGCGCAGACCCGCAGACTGAGGAGTTTAGCGCATTTTGTAAACGTCGGAGAAGTGTATATCTAGTAAACGACAGGACTTTCGTCTTGTCTTCGCCTCGGCGGGTGGTGGCAAAAGTTAACCGCGAAGCGAGTAGATCGGCTTGGAAATCAAGCGGGCGGGAGACCGCCCCATTGCCAGAAGGCGGTGCTTCCCGCCTGCGCGATCCAGGCCGATAGCTGCGCGTCGGGGTGTCGCTTGACGTAGGGGACGGCCCATCCGATAACCGCGCCGGAGATCTTGTCGGGCATGTTCTGCTCGACTCCGGTGGCTTTCTCGAAGATCTCGGGGTGCTGCAGACCTTGCTCGCAGAGGTTGACGAGCCGGTCAAGGGCGTTGTGGTTCTGGGAGTACATGTCGATGCCGTTGGCTTCGCCTAACTCGGCCAGCATGATGAGTGGTGCAAGCGCGTAGAGGTGATAGTGAAGCGCCATGCCTGCGCGCTGAAGTTCGCGGGGAAGTGCGCCGCTGGGGCCGATCTCATCGACGCCGGCTTTGAAGGCTTCGATGCCGAAGTGGAATTCGCGAGAGTCGTTGCGGGCGATGCCTGCGGCACAGACGGCGAGTCCGGCCCAGTAGCGGTGGTTGTTCCACGCATCGCTATTTGGATTCGTCATTTTGTCGTCAACATAGTCGCGAACCTGGTCGGCGAGAAGCCCAAACCACTTCTGGATCTCCTTGTCCTGCTCCAGAGTGCCGACGCCAGTGTTGCGAACCTTGAGATAAGCCATCGCGGTTGCGGCCAGCAGCCACTTCTGCACGTAATGGGCCTGTCCGCTCGCCATGGTGGCCGACCAGGCCTTCGCGGCAGCGGCGGCGGAAAGCAGCGTGTAGACACATTGCGCCCCGGCGCGGCTGCCATGGCGAAGGTAGGCGTCTGCTGCCTGGGTGGTCCACTCACCGAGGTGGTCGGGCGCCTCGGCGGCTTTTTCGTAGACCGCCTTTTTTACGGGGTCGATGACGGAGTGGTGCGCGTCGATGTAGTATCCCTCAGCGTCGAGCGATTTGGAGAATGGCGGCGGGTCTGGGCAGGTGTAGGGAGAATCCGTGAATGCAACCGGGTGCCCATCCCAGGGCGATTTGAGCTGCTCAGCGCCAGCGGCGATTGCGCCACAGAGAAGCACAGGAACAGCGAGGAAGATGAGGTGCGCCACGGTCAGGCGAGTATTCATTGCACTGGCTCTGAGACTGATGACGGTCTATGGGTGAGGAAGGTTGCGACGGCCGGTCATTCACAGCGGACGAATTCAACGACCGAAGCTACATTCTGCGGATGAGGTGGATCGCGGACCAGCCCGCGGTGACGCCGACGGATCGGAGCATGGTGGCCCCAAAAGGCAGAAAGAGAGCGAATCCAACGGCGGTGAAGGACCAGATCAGCAGGGCCCAGGTAAGGGTATTGCGTCGATCTGCATAACTCTGTTTGAGTTTGGCGAGAAGCCTCCCGCCCTGATGGTGCTCGTCCATTGCGTCTCTTGTCTCCTCTGTTTCGACACTCTTTGGGAGATACCCGGAATACACAAACCAATTGTTGAAACCCAAAAGTACAGCCTGGGGATAGTTCGAAAGTACCCCAAGATCTTGGGTACTTAAATACTGCTAAAGGGGCACCGGATCTCTCCAACGGGGAATTTTGGAGGCGTTTGGTCCAGGAAAGAGCTTGTTAACCAATTTGCTGGTTCGTTCGTTGTTGTCGATAGAAGGGCTCAAGAAGGCCACTTCGATTCGAGGGAAGACAACATGTACAAGCGCCCCCTGGTTTATCGGATTCTTTCTGCAAGCGCACTTTTGGTTTTGCCTATGGCCACTCTGGGAGTGGCGCAGCCACGTGCAGCAACTCCGGCGCCCGCCCCCTCATCGCAATCGAGCACTGCACCTGCTCCAAACGAGCGCGACGTGGCGGCGACGCAGACTGAACTTATCCGCCTGCTGCGTCTGAGCCCGACGCTCACCACCGTGGTCTCGCACGATCCTTCATTGCTTTCGAACACGGACTACGTAGCACACAACAACCCGCAACTGGCTGCGTTCCTGACGGCGCATCCCGAGGTGGCGCGAAATCCCGAGTTTTACCTGTTTTCGCATCTGAAGCACGAAGACGGACAGCCGGATGAGGCTTTGGAGCGGGCAGTATGGCCGGATGTTTACCGCTCGCAAGGGCAGCCCACATCGTTCGACCGCATCTGGAGCGATGCGGTGCCGCTGATTGCATTCGCGTTTGGCCTGACGGCGATCTTCGTCCTTGCCCGGATGTTTGTTGAGAATCGCCGCTGGAGTCGCATCTTCAAGCTGCAGAGCGATGTGCATGGCAAGCTTATCGACAAGTTCACCAGCAACCAGGAACTCGCGGCGTACATGGAGACCGAAGCCGGCAGGAAGTTTCTTGAGGCGGCGCCGATTCCCATTGGCATCGAACAGGGCCGCCGTATGCCGAGCGCCGTGGCGCGCGTGCTGACGCCGCTGCAGGCAGGGATTGTGATGGTGTTGCTGGGAATCGGGCTGCTGTCGCTGCGCCATGCCGGGCCGGACATGGATACGCCGATGCTCTTCTTTGGAACTGTCGTGTTGATGCCGGGAATCGGCTTTATCATCTCAGCAGGCGTTTCGTGGCTGCTGGCGGCGAAGCTGGGATTGATGCCCGCCGAAACAGCAGCGCAAAACCGGTTCGATTCGTCTCTCGGCGCTTCTTCCGTGTTCAAGGACAGGCAGTGAGTCGCGGAGAGCGCGGTGAAGGTGAGGAAGCAGAGGCCGATGTCCTGGGAGTCGATCATTCCGAACGTGCTGGCAGGCGAGGGACCTGCGCTTGCCGCCGGCGCCAATGCCTCGGCGATGGATAACGAGCAATTCGCCGCGTTTTACGCGCGATCCGCTCGCTCTCTCTGGGCCTATCTGGCGCGCGTGAGCCGCGATCCTGCGCTCGCGGATGATCTGACGCAGGAAAGCTATGTGCGCTTCCTGTGCGCCGATCATCCCAAAGACGGGGAGGTAGCAGCAAGGCGGTATCTTTTTCGAATTGCAACCAATTTGTTGCGCGATCACTGGCGACGGCCGCGGTCTTCTTCGATCGAAGAGATGCCGGAGGAAATGTTCAAGGCGAAGTGTGGTGTGGCGCAGTCGGACTCACAGGTCATGCTGGAGCCGGCGATGGCGCAGATGCGCCCACGTGACCGGCAGTTGTTGTGGCTGGCGTACGCCGAGGGCTATTCGCATCACGAAATCGCAGAGGTGACGGGACTGGGGTCAGCGAGCATTCGGTTGCTGCTGTTTCGCGCACGGCGCAAGATGGCGCGGTTGCTGCGGCATGGAGGTGATGCATGAGTCCTCTTGCATGCGCGCGCGAGCGAGAGGTAGCGGAGTTGCTTGAGCGCGGCTGCTGGCCGGGCGCATGTCCTGCCGATTTGCGCACGCACGTTGAGTCCTGCCGCATTTGTTCTGATCTTGTGTTGGTAAGCCAGGCATTTCAGGCTGCCCACAAGCAGACCAAGCCGTTGCCACATTTGGAATCTGCCGGCGCCCTCTGGTGGCGTGCCCAACTGCGGCGCCGCAACGCCGCGATTGAGAAGGTTGGCAGGCCCATTCTGGGTGCACAGATTTTTGCGCTGGTAATCTCGGTCGTCGTTGTTGCAGCAGTGCTGGCCTGGCAGGGCGGCACACTAAAAGTGTGGATGCAGAATCTCCCGCGGGCGCTGCACCTGGATGCGCTGGTTCCGGCGGCGCTATCCCAGCAGGGCGGAATGGCGTCGATTGTGCTTCCGGCGCTCGCGACCGTCGCACTGCTGAGCGGCGTGGTGGTTTACCTGGCCACGGAAAAGCAATAATCCGGTTGCATATTCAATTGCGCGGGCTATGCGTATCGCGACCCGCAGGAAGAAATCATGCGTGTGGAGTAACAGGGAAAGCTGAATTACGAAAGCATCCAGCTATAGTCATCGATTGATGCAATCAGTATCGCTCCAAAAATCATGATCAAACCAATCACTACGGCAGTTATCCAAAGGATGCGTACCTGGCTTCTGCGTTGTCTTGTTCTTTCGTATAACAGGGGCATCGTGCTTTCCGTTTCACGTTCGAAGTGAATGCGGTTGCTCTTCGCGTTCCCGCATTGGTTGTCGCGCGCGGAATACAAGTCGCCACGCGACCCGGTGAGGGGCCCGATTGCCAGATGGAGTGGTTATTGAGGAAGAGTGTACGCGGATGGGTTGACAACCGGCAATGATCTCCGGCTTAACTTGCGTCCCCGCACGTAACCAGATCGTTACCTGCGAGCCGCCGATGCGTTAGAAAGCAATTTTCAACGCGTTTGACATCTCGATCTTCAATTGTGAGTTCCAGGCAACAGGAGGCTTAGGCGGGATTTACTTTCTCGCTATGGCTGGAAACGGGGATCGTGGAACGTCCGGTCACATATTTTTTGGTTCACGCGGATAGCGGATTTACGCTGCGCAGCTTCTGAAGGGCCTGCTCGCCTTGCCACAGGTGGCGGCGCTGGTGCGCGGCAATAATCAGAAAGCTTGACCAGATGGTGTAGCGGATGCGCCGATCAACGGGCGAGGCCATCCTGATGCGATCGATTGAGCGCCCGCGGCACCTGCGCAGTGTGGCTAAGATGCGCTGTTGCCGTTCGAGAAAGCCAGAGAGCACGGTTTCGATCGAGTTGACATCCACGGGTTCGAACGAAAAAGGAGTCCTGGAACGGATTCGCGCTGGCGGTTCGAGGATCCATGAGAGGAGCCGGCCCCAGAAATCGGTGCGATAGGGCGCGTTCACTTCTGTCTTGCGTGGGCCTGCGTTGGCGACTACCTGCTGCCAGATTGGGAAATAGGCATCAACACTAATGTTGAGGTGCTGAAGGCATTCGGCAACGGACCAGGATCCGGGCGATGGACGCTGTGCGCACAGCCCCGCGCCAGCCGCGTTGACCAGCGATTGTGCCGCCGCGCCCATTGCGACGAATTGGGCTTCCAGTTCGTCGAGAGTCTTCGCACGTGCCGGGGCGGTTGGCTTCATGGTGAGCTTTAGTGTGGGCTCTTCTTCGCTTTGCGAGGCTCGCGCTACACTCGCATCAACTACGGGGGCAATGACAGGGTCGTGAATCTGCGCCATAAGCGTAACCATTGTAGGATGCTCCTGTTGAGGCGAAAGAAGGTATCGCCGTGACAACTTATGTAATTCTTCTTCGGGCGGTAAACCTGGCCGGGCATGGAAAGCTGCCCATGGCCGACTTCAGAAAGCTGCTGACTGCACTTGGATTTGAGAAGGTTGAGACTTATATCCAGAGCGGGAATGCGGTAATCGACGCAAAAGGATCAGCGGCGTCAGTGGCCAAGGCAGTTGCGGCTGGGCTTGAAAAGCTGATGGGCTCGCCCGCCGGAGTGGTGGTGCGGACGCATGAGCAACTGGATCGGCTGATTCGTGAAAACCCTTTTGGGGCCGAAGCGGCGGATGGGTCGAAGGTGCACGTTGCGTTTCTGGCTGGGCCCTGCGGTCCTGGAGCAGGGGTGTGCCTCGATCGCATCGTGGCGCAATATCCGAAGCGGCGCGACCGGTATCACCTGGCCGGCGATCACATCTATCTTCATCTGCCCGATGGTGCGGCGGAGACAAAGTTCAGCGGCAAGACGCTGGACAAGGCGATAGGCGTGATGGGAACCGGCCGAAACTGGAACACGGTGCTAAAGCTGCACGCAATGTCGAAGCGAAGCGCGTCGTCATGGGTTCTGTAGCGCGATCCGCTGGAGGTGTTGTTAAGTAATGTTCGATGTCAGAACCGTAGCGATTTGGGAAAACGCGTGATTCAACCCCGTGGACAGAAAGCGCATGCCGCTGATTGCTCCAAAGGCGATGAGTGCGACCACCAAAGCATACTCAACTAAATCCTGTCCCTGTTCATCTGCGACTAATGCGCGCAGGTAAAACTTAACCCGAAGTAAGAGCATGTTCAATAATGCCTTCCAAGTATGAATTATTCCTGTATGAATCATCTCCCGTCTCCCTGTTTTCCGGAATACAACTTGCGGCTATGTAATTGACCCAAAAGGTCCTGCCATTCGTTTCTGAGGTAATAAACAGTGATCTGGAACACACAATTTGTCTAATCGAGCCGGGGCAGGGCGGGTGAGAGAGAGGATCATTTAGCGCTTAGCGCGCTGCGAGGATTGCGTCGGCGATGCGAGCAGCTTCCACGGCTGGGCGCACGTCATGCACGCGCACGATCGAAGCCCCGTGCAGAATGGCTGCGACGAGAGCAGCGATGCCGGCGGTTTCGCGGGCATCAACAGGCGCCAGTTTTCCCCCATGGAGAGGGGCGAGCGTGTGGCCCAGGAACGATTTGCGCGAAACTCCGGCGAGAAGCGGCCGGCCTAGAGTGAGTAGTTCGGACTGACGTGCGAGCAGGGTATAGTTCTCGTCGAACTTCTTGCCGAAGCCGTACCCGGGATCAAGGACAATTGCTTGCGGCGAGATGCCCAAGCGAGTTGAGGATTCCATGCCGGCGGCGAGACCAGCACGCACAAGATTCATCAGTGTTTCGGGCTGGAGTTTTTGCTGTTCACGCCATTCATCCGGTCGGCCGCGGGTGTGCATCAACACGATCCCGCAGCCGTTTTCCGCGCAAGTTGGAGCGAGTCCGGAATCCCAGCAAAATCCGCTGACGTCGTTGATGATCTCGGCGCCGGCAGCGAGTGCGGCACGCGCAGTTGCGGACTTGTAGGTGTCGGCAGAGAGGATTGCATCGGGCCTGACTGCAAGGATTGCTCCGATGACCGGCAGGAGGCGGGCCTGTTCCTCGTTTGCGCTCACCGTGGGGACGGCGCTGGCGGGGGAGCCGACTGCATTGCCGGCCTGCGAGCCGGGGCGTGTGCTTTCGGCGCCGAGGTCGAGCAGGTCCGCGCCTTCGTCGAGAAGCTGCAACGCTCGGGCCAGTGCTGCTCCGGTTTCGAGAAAGAGGCCGCCATCGCTGAAAGAGTCGGGCGTGATGTTGATGATGCCCATGACCAGCGTTCGCCTGCCCAGTTCGAGCGTGCGCGTGCGCAGCCTCCACGGCAAAATTGTGCGCGTCAAAGAAGTCATCGGATTCATCCGAAAAAAGAGCCGGTCTGCAACTCGTGCGATCGGGAGCCAGTTTCGATTCTATGAGCACGGCGGCGCTCCAGGGAGGAAGGCGTGCAGCGATCATGCCCTGCTACACTCCCTGCATGCTCCCCATCCGGCGAATGCTGGCGCTTTGCCCGGCGATTCTTCTATTCTCTGCCACGTGCGTTTTCTCCCAGGCTCATCCTGTCAATAACGCCGCCCGCCAGCCGGTACATGCCGCTCCGGCGAAGGGCGCGATTGCCGAACGCATCCAGGCAATTCTTTCCGATCCTGCCCTTAGCCACACGGAGTTCGGCATCAGTGTGGCCACGCTCGATGGGCAGATCCTTTACGGGCTGAACGAGGGAAAGCTATTTACGCCGGCGTCAAACGCTAAGCTTGCAACCACCGCTGCGGCATACGCGCTACTTCCCGTGGAGAGCCTGACGTGGACTACGAGCGTGGTTGCAAACGGAGAGATCGACGCAAGCGGTGTTCTGCGTGGGGACATTGTGATTCTAGGATCGGGCGATCCTACGATGAGCGCGCGACGGTACCCGTACGAGCCGCCGGCCCAGCCTCCGGCGGCTCCAACTCCGGCGAGTCCCATGAATTCGCCGGCGAAGTCGCCCACCGGGAAGCCTGAAGCCACTCCAACGCCGCAGGAGGTAAAGGCGGAGCCACGCGCCATGGAGGTGCTGGATCTATTGGCGGAGCAGGTGGAGCAGGCAGGGGTGCGGACGGTGGAAGGCAATGTGGTGGGCGATGACAGCTACTACCTGAGCGAACCTTACGGAACAGCCTGGGCGTGGGACGACCTGCAGTGGGGTTATGGCGCGCCCATATCGGCGCTGTCGTTTGCCGACAACTCGATAGAGCTTATGGTGGCTGCCGATCCGGCGAAACCCAACGCAACGCTGGAACAGTGGACGCCCAATGTGGAGTACTACACCCTTGAGAATTCAATGACGATGGCACAGCCGGGCGAGGTGCCGCATCCGGGCCTGGAGCGGCGGCCAGGCAGCATGATGGTGCGCGCGTGGGGAACCGCTCCTGTGCAGGGTCTGCATGCGCCGCTGGCCGTTGAAGATCCGGCGGAGTTCACTGCGGCGGCTTTCAAGGATGCATTGCTGCATCGGGGAGTGACGGTGAAGGGAGATGCGACTTCGGCACATCGGGTCCCGGATGGGACCGGCGAATTCAATGCCGAACGGGCTGAGCCATTGAAGCTGGCACCCCGAGCGGTGGTGACGATGGAGGCTCCGGTGCAGGACCACAGAGTGCTGGCAAGGCACGTATCCGTGCCGGTGGCGCAGGACATCACAGTGACGAACAAGGTGAGCCAGAACCTGCATGCCGAGTTGATTCTGCGAATGCTGGGTAAAGCTTTCGCAAAAGATGGCAGCCTGGCACAGGGCACGCGCGTCGTTCGGCAGTTCCTGGTGGACGCGGGCGTGAGCGATTCTGATTTCTTTTTCTATGACGGATCAGGCATGAGCATGGACGACCGCGTTGCGCCGCGAGCATATACACAGTTGCTGGCGTATGCCTCACGGCAGGCGTGGGGCAAACCATGGCGCGATACGTTTCCGGTGGCGGGCGTGGATGGATCACTGGCCGGGCGATTCAGGAATTCTCCGCTGAAAGGGAAGCTGTGGGCGAAGACGGGGACGCTGAATGAAACGAATGCGCTGTCGGGATATTTGACGACGGTGAGCGGAAAGACGCTGGCGTTTTCAATTCTGGTGAATGGGCATCGGCCCGGGAGCCAGGCGGAGATTCCCGCGATGGAGAAGATCTGTGAGGCGATTGCGGCGAGCGAGTGAGGGAATTGCTAGCGCGTGCCCTCCTTGACGAATAGCCTTGTCGCGAGCAGAGTGCTGCCGCAGCTTATCAATGTGAGGAGCATTGCCGGGAGACGCAACTCGGAGGGGCCTGCGCCGCGCAGGATGATGCCCGTCAGGATCTGAATGTAATAGGTCGCGGAGATGAGGCGACTGCTGCCCTGGCGGCAGATGGCAGCGATGAGCACTGCCGTGGCGACTCCGGCGATGATGAGGCGGCGCTTCAAGTGATTCCTCTCCGCACCTTCAGCCTGGCGTGGGATTTCAGGGGTTGCTGCGAGCTGGAGCACATTGGGTTGAGGTAGACCCAAGGCCTGTATCATCAAGGAGAAATGCAGACTCGTATTTGCAGTTGGTTGCTGGGTTTGATTGCGTGCGCTGCGGCACTTACCGCCATCGCGGGATGCAAGTCGCTGCCTCCCTCGAAGCCCGAGTCGGAGTGGACACCGGTAGAGGCGCGGGGCGCGGACGTGTTTCACCAGGCGTGCGCGAAGTGCCACTATCCAACGTCGACCCACGGTCTGCATGGACCGGGGTTGCAGGCCATTACGAAGGCGCAAGCGATGCCCTCTGGGGCACCGCCCACCGATGAGCGCCTGACGGCGGTGATTCTGCACGGCCACGGGACTATGCCCGGCACCGCGCTCGACGATCAGCAATTGCACGATCTGCTGGCGTATCTGCATACGCTATGAGCGACGAAAAACACTCCAGCAACATCGAGCCTGAGGCAGAAAACGATTCTTCGATCAAAGCTGCTGAGGAGTCGAAGAGCCATCTCGCGCCGAAGCGGGAGCTGCTTCCGTTGCCGGGTCTCGCAGCCATTTCGTTTTATCTGCTGTTGCTGTCGGTCGTCATCATCATCGGGGTGGCGGGCGGACACTATCCGGCGCCTTTTTTGCTTCTATCGGTGTTTCTTTTCGCGGCATGCGGCGGATTGCTGATGCTGTTTCGCTGGGCATGGGCCATGGCGTTGGCCGCCGTGTTGATGCTCGGTGGCTACAACCTGTGGATCTTTGCATACATGCACATGTTTCCGGCACTGATCCAGGGATTGCTCAACCTGGTTTTCTTCTTCTATCTGGTGCGAACCGAGGTTCGGGAAAAGCTGCGGTAAATCACCAAATTCTCATGGAATCCTTGCGAGCCGGGATGGTAATCTCTTGCCCATGCCGCCGAAAATACTGAAGCTTGCTGCCTGTCTATCCCTGACGTTTGCCTCAATTGCCGCACATCCCGCCGATGCCCCGAAAAAGCGGGACATCAATCTCGATGATCTAGCGAAATTGCAGCGCGTGGGTGGGCCTGCCGTCTCGCCAGATGGCGAGTGGATCGTCTACTCTGTCAGCCAGATCGATACCAAGGAAGACAAGTCGCAGTCGCATCTCTGGATGGTGAAGTGGGATGGGTCTGTTCATCTGCAGTTGACCTACGGGAAAGAAGGCGCCTCGTCGCCGAGGTTCAGCCCCGACGGACGATACATCAGCTTCATGTCGGGGCGACCGGGGCCGGTGAAGGGCGACCAGGTATGGGTGATGGACCGGCGCGGCGGCGAGGCCGAACAACTCACCAACATTACGGACCAGAACATCCAGGGATATAGCTGGTCTCCAGACTCGAAGAAGCTGCTCCTCACATTGCATCCGAAAGCGGAGCCCGATCCTGAAGAGGGCAAGCCGCCTGCGCCGCCCAAGCCGATTGTGATCGATCGCTACCATTTCAAACAGGACGTCCAGGGTTATTTGCGCAACGACGCCTTCAACGTGCTTTACATTTGGGATCTCACGACCAAGAAAGCCCAGAAGCTCACTGCAAGCAAGAACCAGAATGAAAGTGAGGCCGAGTGGTCGCCGGACGGAAATTGGATTGCGTTCGAGAGCAATGTGGACCCGGACCCGGACCGCAGCAACAATTCCGATGTGTTTGTGGTGGAGGCAAAGGCAGCATCGACGCCGAAGAAGCTGACGACGTGGACGGGACCGGACGGTGGACATCTCGCGTGGTCGCCGGATTCAAAGTCGATCGCGTACACGCAAGGCGCGAAGCTGGAGTTGCTGGAGTACTCGCAGTCCAAGCCCGCAGTGGTGACGCTTGACGGCAAGGTCAGCTATCCGGCAGCGACCTTTGATCGCGGCGTGAGCCAGCCATTCTTCTCTGCCGATGGGCAGCTGAGTTACCTGGTCGCCGACGATCGCAATGAATACCCGGCAGAGGTGGAGTTGGCGGGCAATGGCGTAAAGCGGAGCCTCGCGCAACAGGGCGCGGTGATGGCATGGGACCAGGCTGGCGGGCATACGGCGGTTTTGTATACGAACGACACTTCGCCGGCGGAGGTCTATGCGCTCGAGAACGGCGCTCTGCGTAAGCTCACCACGCACAACGATGCGCTGATGGCAGAGCTGAACCTGGTTCCCACAGAGGACATCGAGGCCACGGACAAGGAAGGCGTTGCGGTGCATGGGTTGCTGACCAGGCCCGTGGATTTCAAGGCGGGCTCGCCGGTGCCGATGATCCTCTACATTCACGGCGGCCCGAACGGGCAGGACGTCCACAGCTTCGACTTTATGCGCCAGTGGCTCGCAACCAAGGGCTACGCCGAGCTCAACGTGAACTACCGTGGGAGCTCGGGCCGGGGACAGGACTACGCCAAGGCCATTAAGGCCGACTGGGGCCACTTCGAAGTTGAAGATCTGCTGGCTTGCGTAGACAAGGCTGTGGAGATGGGCGTTGCCGATCCGAATCGGCTCGCTGTGACGGGTTGGAGCTATGGCGGAATTCTGACTGACTACACGGTGGCCAGCACCGATCGCTTCAAGGCCGGCATCAGCGGAGCGGGTGTGGCGGCGCCGATGTCGTTCTATGGGGTGGACCAGTACATTCTGCAATACGACAACGAACTGGGGCCGCCATGGAAGAATCTGCCGCTCTACATCAAGATGAGCTATCCCTTCCTCGAGATCGACAAGCGTGTGCACACGCCGATGCTCTTCATGGGCGGCACGTCAGACATGAATGTGCCGCTGCTGGGCGGCGAGCAGATGTATGAGGCTCTGAAATCGCTGGGGCGTCCGACGGAACTGGTGGTGTATCCGGGGCAGTTCCACGGATTCACGCGGCCGAGCTTTGTTCGCGACCGCTATGAGCGCTGGCTGGCCTGGTGGGACAAGTATCTGAAGCCTGGGACTCCAGCTCCAGCGGCGCCACCAAACAAGCAGGCGGAATAAATAGAAGCCTAAAATCACGATCCCGCGGGTGGAGTGGAAGGAAGGCTCTCCAGGCTGCCTGCGGGATTCTTATTCTTCGAATGCGGCTTCGCGGCGCTTGGTCGGCTCGAGGTCTTTTTTGCGACGGAACATCCCGATGAGCGCGATGGTGGTGGCGACGATCAGCAGAAAGCAACCGATCATCGTGAGCGCAACGGCGACAGGCACGCCAGGGCCGGATGTGGTTAGGTCGATGTGAATCGAACATGCGGAGAGAGGCCAGCCGAATTGCAAGCCGGTTGTTCCGTGGCAAAAATAGAAGATGACGAACAGACCAGCAGCCAGGCAAGCGACAGCAACCACCAAGACGCCCTTCACGTGAGCCTCCAGCACAGGATTTTACCCCGCGCTCAGGTTCGATGCACGCCCGGTACAATTGAGTTGATGGAACTGGTGCAGATTGAGGTCGCGCGCAAAACGCCCGCTCCGAAACCCGAGTGGCTGAAAGCGCGTGCGCCGGTGGGCGAAAACTACCATGATTTGAAGCGGCTCGCGCGTTCGCTGGGACTGCACACGGTGTGTGAGAGCGCGCATTGCCCCAACATCGGAGAGTGCTGGCATCACAAGACGGCGACCTTCATGATGCTGGGCAACCTGTGCACGCGCCGATGCGGATTCTGCGCCGTGCCGAAGGGCCGTCCCGAGCCCATCGATTTGGATGAGCCGCGACGCGTGGCCGAAGCGGTAGCGAAGCTTGGCCTGGAACACGCGGTCATCACGAGCGTGAATCGCGACGATGATCTTGTCGGCGGCGCACGCGTATTCGCCATGGTGATTGAGGAGATTCGGCGTCAGGCGCCAGGATGCCGCGTCGAGGTGCTCATTCCTGATTTTCAGGGCAACCGCGAGGCGATCGGCATCGTCGTCGAGGCTAAACCTGAAGTGGTGAATCACAACACCGAGACGGTGCCGCGGCTCTATCGCGTGGTGCGGTCGGGCGCGCGGTATGAGCGCTCTCTTGAGTTGTTACGCCATTCCAAAGAATTAAGGCCCGGAGGGCTTACGAAGTCGGGCGTGATGGTTGGGCTGGGCGAAGAGACGCATGAGTTGCTTGATGTGTTTCGCGACCTGGCTGCAGTGGGCTGCGACATTCTGACGATCGGGCAATATTTGCGCCCCTCGCGCGATCACCTGCCCATGGCGCGTTTGTATACTCCTGGGGAGTTTCAGGAATTAAAGAGCGAAGCTCTGAAAATGGGCTTCCGCCATGTCGAATCCGGGCCGCTGGTCCGTTCGAGCTACCACGCACACGAACAGGCCGCGGCGACCGGGATGAAGCGGGCTACGACGACGATGTTGGCATAGCAAGCGAAGATAGCTTGCGCTTTCGATGAGATCCCCTCAGCCCTGAGTTGAGGAAGATAGGGTCGTCGCAACCGGCTGAAGATGATTGCTGGCGTGCTTTTCAGTCACGGCCATTACATTCAGTCCGTTGACGACGCCATACTGCATGTGGCGCTTCAGACTCATCAGCGGCCGTTCGAGGAAGCGATAGCTCAGCAGTGACAGTGCCAAGGTAGTGCAAAAGGCCAGTGCGCCGGAAGTCAAAATGGCGAAGGACCGCCGCATGTACGGATCGAGATGGGCTCCGATGTCGTAGATGAAGAAGTGGAAGAACGTAAGGTGGAACACGTAGGCACTGTAACTCAAAGCCCCCAACCGGCATGCCCACCGTTGGCTGCACATTCGATTGAGAGCACTGCCCTCTTCAATAACGGCAACGACAATTGCGACTGCGGTCAGGTTACATAACGGAATCCAGACTTCCTTGCCCCAATACGTCTGTGACCACGGTATCCCTTCGAAATAACCAAGCAGTGCCAGAGTCACGACACCACATAGAGTCACCCATTTCGCCAGGGGCATCCATCTTCGGAACATTGCTGTCTCAGCCGTGAGGTTGAGCAAAACACCCAACAGGATGGCATCTACGCGCGTCAAGGTGAAGAAGCTCATGCTGAGTGCTGAGATCGAAAGGAGCGGTGCGGCTAGACGAATTGCACAGCACGCCACGACGAGCACAGTCGCGATTGCGATGAGCTTCCTTCTCTCCCGAAAACGCCATACCACGAGTGGCCAAATCAGATAAAACTGTTCTTCCACTGCGAGTGACCAAAAGTGAACCATCGACACTGCACCAGTCGGCTTGGTGCTGTAACCGGGAAGAAGATTTTGGATATATAGGAAGTGAGACCAGAATTGGGAGTCGGTTGGGAAGTGCTGAACCTTGTAGACGATGGCGATCGCCAGGAGGGTCAGGTAGTAAACCGGGAACACTCGCAGAATTCGGCGCGAATAGAAGACCCTGAAGAATCCCTCGCGATTCCGCGTATGGAAAAGAATCCCACCGATCAAATACCCAGAAAGAACAAAGAACGCCGGAACTGCAAAAAGCCCAAGAGACGAGAACGCGGTGAGCAGTTTGAGCCGGACTGTGTCAGGCTGCGCCAACAGCTCTGCCTTGAAGTAGTGACCACAAAAGACCAGGAGGAATCCGTATCCGCGAACTCCTTCGAGGGAAGGCAAATACTTTCTTTTGGGATCAACAATCTGATTCTGGCCCATATGCGTTCAATACAACAATCTCCGTAGCGCAAGCCGGCCAGAGAACTCCGACAGAACAGATGTGCGCTCCACTTCCATCTCTCAGACTTGGTGGTTTAACCGCACTCCTTCAATCGCCAGTTTTTTGCCTGTGTGGGAGAACCTGATTCTTCTCCAGGGTGACCTCTAAAGGTGCTGATAATGCCACTTTATGCTAAAGTTCGGCTCCTCGGCCTCACTCCAAAGTCGTAATCGACCTGCTCAAAAGTAATTAGCCACCGGTGACGTATGGGTGGTTTGCGCACTCAAAGCAACCGGTTGTCCAGCCCGCTCAATTTTTGCCATTCTCGATTAAGGGGCCGGATGCGGCGTTGTTCGGATTGACCTTCAAAAGTCGTCATCAAACCTTGGGGGGCATCGGCTTGCCCGAACCAGCGAACTGATTTCAAATCGAAACCATTGACCATTCGAAGGAGATGAACTGCATGTCAACGGACCGGCGCGATTTTTTGAAGCAAGCAGGACTGATGGGATCGATCGCAATGTTGGCTGGCGGTCCTCCTGCGGGAGCTCTCGCGCCTGGCAGCGGATTGTCCAGCGTTATTGAGAGCTCCTTGTCAATGCAGGCCGAGGAGACTCCCAAATACCACATCAAGTTTGCAGTGTGCGGCATGAGCCACGACCACATCTACGGGATGGTGGGAGCGATCCAGCGCGGCGGCGGCGAACTGGTTGCGGCATGGGGTGGCGAAGAGGATAAAATTGCCAACTTTACCAAGCGATTTCCAAACGCAAAGATGGTGAAGACGCAGGACGAAATTCTGAACGATCCGTCAATTCAACTTGTATTGAGTTCGCAGATCGCGAGTGAGCGGGCCCCGCTCGGCGTACGGGCGATGAAACAAGGCAAGGACTTTCTCTCTGACAAGCCCGGCATCACAACGCTCGAACAGCTGGCGGAAGTGCGCAAGACGATTGCGGAAACGAAACGCATCTACGGCATCATGTACAGCGAGCGACTAGAAGTGAAGGCCGCCGTCTACGCGGGTACGCTCGTCCAGCAAGGCGCGATTGGCAAAGTGATCCAGACGATCAACATCGCGCCGCACCAGATCTTCCAGCGTGGAGGCGTGGCAGGGGGCGGCACGGGAAGGCCTGACTGGTTCTGGAACCCTGAACAGTATGGCGGGATTCTCTGCGACATCGGTTCTCACCAGGTGGACCAGTTTCTGTACTACACGGGATCAACCGAGGCCGAAGTAGTGGAATCGCAGGTCGCCAATGTGCGGCATCCCGATCATCCTCGCTTCCAGGACTTTGGCGACATGGTGTTGCGGGGAAACCGCGGCCTCGGTTACGTCCGCCTCGACTGGTTCACCCCCGACGGCCTCGGCACATGGGGCGACGGACGCCTCTTCATTCTCGGAACCGATGGCTATATCGAGATTCGCAAATACACCGATGTGGCCGTGAAACCGCAGGGCAACAACCTGTTCATTGTCGACGGCAAGCAGGCGCGTTACATCGACTGCAACAATATGCCGTTGCCGTTCGGCCCGCAGTTTGTGGGGGATGTTGTCAACCGTACACACGTCGCGCAAGACCAGGCGGAGTGCCTGCTCGCCGCGGAGCTAGTCATCAAGGCACAACTCGCCGCGAAACGGGTAACGCTGCAAGATTAGCGAAGTGGCGTGGGCACTGCTGAAGTGCGCAGGCTCCGGGCTGCCGCGCCGGGTTGTAGAATAGCCGTTGGCAATTGGCTTAGCGAGGAAATGACCATGGCATCGTTTATGGATGGCAATCCAGCACTTAAAGGACTCTCAGGCGATCTGAAGCGGCGGATGGATGCGGCCGTAGCAACCTTCCAGGCCAGCCTGGCTTCAACACGCACCGGCCGCGCCAGCGCGCACATGCTCGACCAGATCAAGGTGGACTATTACGGCACCATGACGCCGATCAACCAGATGGCGCAGGTGGGCGCCCCCGAACCGCAGACCATTCTCATCCAGCCCTGGGATCCCTCGATCATCAAGGAGATCGAGAAGGCCATCCAGGCTTCCGATCTCGGCTTCAATCCAATCTCCGACGGCAAGGTGATCCGTGTCCCGGTTCCGCCCATGACCGAAGAGCGCCGCCGCGACGTGGTCAAGCATCTCAACAAGGTTCTCGAAGAGCATCGTACCGCGATCCGCAACGTGCGCCGCGATGGCAACGACGCGCTGAAGAAGCTCGCTAAGGACAAGAAGATCAGCGAAGACGACGAGAAGCGCGCCCTCGAAGAGGTCCAGAAGATGACCGACGAAGAGATTCGCCGCATGGAAGAACTCTCGCGCAAGAAGGAAGCCGAAGTAATGCAGGTCTGACTGGCGCATCACTGAGCTGGGTTCAACGAAAAGCAGAAAGACCGCAATACCCGATGCAACCGGTGTTGCGGTCTTTTGTTTGCATCTCTCCCAATCGGTTCCGCATCGAGAGGTTATGGCTCACAACCTGCAAGATACGATGGCTCTGCTTGAGCGCACGCCGGGTGCGCTGGACGCTTTGCTGCGCGGCCTGCCCGAAACGTGGACGCACCACAACGAAGGCGGCGAAACCTTCACGGTCGTCGATGTCGTCGGCCATCTCATCTACGCCGATCGTGTTGACTGGATACCGCGGGCACGCATGATCCTTGAGCACGGTGAGAACAAACCGTTCGATCCGTTCGATCGCCGTGGACATGTAGAAGAGTGCCGCGGCAGAACTCTTCCCCAGCTACTCGACGAGTTTCGACGCGTGCGTGCCACGTGTCTCGATGATTTGCGCGAGTTGAATCTTCAGTCTCAGCAGTTTCAACTCCGCGGCCGCCATCCCTCGCTCGGCCCCGTCACGCTTTCCGATCTGCTGGCCACCTGGGCTGCGCATGATTTGACGCATCTGCACCAGATCTCACGTATCATGGCGCATCAATACCGCGACGAGGTCGGCCCCTTCGTCGCATTTCTGGGCGTGCTGAAATGCGATGGCCACGGCGGATAGACAATCGAAGGGTTGCGCGATTCGATGGAGTTTTAGGAGACTCCTGAGATATGGTCCATTCTCCCGGTGGAAATTGGATGTTGCGTTTGCTCCTTGCAGTCTTGCTGGCTGGTTCTACGTGCGCAGGCGCCTGCCAATCGAGCGATGTTGGGCCATGCCGACAGCCCCTGCCGGGTGGCCCAAAACTACCCGCATTCGAAGTCGCCACTGTCAAGCCGTTTGGCGCTATCGCCCATGCGGGGCCTCTCACCTATCCCGGTGGCCGGGTCGCCATGGGACACATGAATCTTCGCATGCTGCTGATGTCGGCGTGCGGCGTACAAATGTTTCAGGTAGTTGGTGGATCAACCTGGGTTGATGCCGATTTCTTCAATATCGAAGCAAAACCACCAGAATCGTCGCAAGCCCCCAGGCTGAACCCGGCAGACCCGAGGCTCCCGCCCAGTGAAGAAGAACGCCAGATGCTTCTGGCGCTCCTCATCGATCGATTTCAATTGAAGTTCCACGTTGAAGAGAAAGAAGGGCCAGTTTATCTGTTGGAGCGCGGAAGCGGCGGACTCAAGCTAAACCCGCCGAAAGACCCGAATGCGTTTCCGTGGATGGGCGGACTTGAGGGAGGAGCGATAAGTGAGCCGACGGGCATCGCCGGCATGACCATCTCCATGCCCCTGATGGCTCAACGACTGAGCCGTTATGTGGAGCGACCGGTCATCGACAAGACGGGGATTACTGGATCGTTCGATTTCAACTTCAAGAACGAAAGCGATCCGAACGACGACGCTACGCGTGACGATGTCATCTCTTCGATCATCACTTCGGTGCGCGGCATCGGACTCAGGTTGACGCCCGCAAAAGCTCTCGTCGCAACCATTGTTATAGATCACGCGGAGAAGCCGTCGCCCAACTAAACAGCCATGTCAACTCCGAACCTGGAACGGTCTGCTTGACGCGAAGCATCCTACTTCTTCGGCCGCTTGTAGAACGGAATCGGCACCTGCTTCGCCCTCACCGAATTCGCCCTGCACTGGACCAGCACATCCGCTCCGCTGGCGGCGACGCTTGCTGGAACCAGCGCCATCGCAATGTTGGTCTTGAGAAACGGCGCGGGCGAGCCGGAAGTGACGACGCCGATCTGCTTGCCGTCGAGATCGTGCACGGTGTATCCGTCGCGCCCGATGCCGCGCTCCACCATCTCGAGGCCGATGATCTTGCGTTTCGGCCCGCCACTGCCTTGTACGGCGAGCAACGCATCGCGGCCGATGAACTCGCCCTTGTCGAGCTTGAGAAAGCGGTCGAGGCCCGCTTCGAGCGCGTTGATCTCCTCTGAAATCTCGTGGCCATACAGGCTCATGCCCGCTTCGAGCCGCAGCGTGTTGCGCGCGCCAAGTCCGCACGGCCGAATGCCGAACTCCGCGCCCGCATCCATCAGCGCATCCCACATCTTCACCGTCGTCGCTTCGTCCGAAGGAATGTACACTTCGAATCCGTCTTCGCCGCTGTAGCCAGTGCGCGCAATCAAGACGTTATGAATCCCGGCAACCTGTCCCCAGGTGAACCAGTAGTTCTTGATTGCGCTTAGATCCACCTTCGTCAGCTTCTGCAGCGTCTCCAGCGCGCGCGGCCCCTGCAACGCAAGCTGCGAGTAGTAGCTCGAGTAGTCGCTGAGGTGGATGCCGGGCCTGCTGCCGACCTGCTGGCGAATCCACGCGTAATCCTTGTCCTTGGTCCCGGCGTTCACCACCAGCAGATAGTCGTTGTCGCCGAGCCGGTGCACGAGGATGTCGTCGACAAACGTACCCTGCGGCGTCAGCAGCGCGGAGTAATGCGCCTGCCCATCCTTGAGGCGCGACGCATCGTTCATGGTGATGTGCTGCACGGCGTCCAGCGAGCCGGGCCCGCGAAACTGGATCTCGCCCATGTGGCTCACGTCAAACAGTCCCGACGCCGGTGCGCACCGCCATGTGCTCGGCGATCAGGCCGCCTCCTGGTCCGGGATATTCAACCGGCATGTCCCAGCCGCCGAAGTCGACCATCTTGGCCTTGAGGGCGCGATGCGTGGCGTTAAGGGCGGTCTTCTTCAGAGCGGGGGCGACAGGTGCGGTGGGGGTGGACATGAATAGGATCCTTTCAGCGGGCGAATCTACCCTTCCAACGATAGGCATCAGCCCGGCGCGGGTCAAACGCCGGCGGTTCACGGCTTAAGATGATCTGTTCAGCCATGGAAGGGGGATGGCCTTGAATCCAGTTCGCGGAATTCTGATGATCGTGGCTGCAGCGTTCGCCTTCTGGCGTGGCTGGCAGATTCATCACGGCCACTACGCATGGATGGCCTACGGACTGGGCGTCCTGGCGCTGGCGCTGGCCGTGTGGCACTTCCGTGCACGGCGCCACCCCGGTCGCGCAATCTGAGTCATACTGCGCCGCCGGTCATTAGCTGGAATCGCCGTCTGCTTGTGCTGTACAGTGAATGGCGATGAATCCGAATTTATCCGGCAGCCTTGAAGATCAGGTCGGTGAGCTGCGTTCTCGCCTGTTACGGCTGGAACAGGCTACTGCAGGCCCGCGGCATCGTGGTTGAGGCGGAAGCGCCCATGCCCGCAGCGCCGGCATCCGTAGAGGCATCGATTTCGACGAGTGCTCCCGCCGTCACGTCGCCAGCAATACCGTCGGCGGGGGTACTCCAACCGCAGCAGGGGTGGCCAGCGCAGACGCCCGTCGCCCCGCCGGCATTTCGTACCTTCGATAAGGCCGCCAGAGAAGATACGCGTTCGCTTGAGAGCCGCATCGGATCGCAGTGGTTTAATCGCGTCGGCATCCTGGCGATGCTCATCGGCGTGGCGTGGTTCCTCAAGCTGGCTTTCGATAATCATTGGATCGGCCCGCTGGGCAGGGTGTTCATCGGATTAGTTGCCGGCGCCGCGCTCATTGCCTGGTCTGAGCGCTTTGAAAAACGCGGATTTGCGGCTTTCGCCTATTCCCTCAAAGCCGTTGGAAGCGGCACTCTCTATCTCTCGTTGTGGGCTGCCTTCTCAGTTTACGCGCTGATGCCGGCATGGGCCGCTTTCGGAGCGATGATCCTGGTTACCGCGTTCAACGGATACATCTCGTGGGCGCGAAATGCGGAGTTGCTCGCACTGTATGCCATCGCCGGCGGCCTGACGACGCCCCTGCTGGTGTCTACCGGCGGCAACCATCGAAGTCACGTTGTTTTCGTATCTGCTGATTCTGGATATCGCGGTGCTGGTTTTGGCCACTCTGAGGCCGTGGTCGCGTCTGCTCTTCGCGGCCTTTACAGGGACAGCTGTGTTTATCGCCGGATGGTGGTTCTCTTTCTACTCGCAGGAGCAAGAGGGCCGCACTGCATTCTTTCTTGCCTGCTTCTTTCTGATTTTCGCCTTCGCACCGCGACTCGTGCGGGCCAAGCTGGACGAGCACGGACCCTCCTCGGCGTGGGATAAGCTGGCGCTGGTTCTTTTGCCCGTTCTGAATGCAGCTCTCGGATTTCTGGCGTTCTATTCCCTGCCCTCCCCGACCACGCAGGATTGGGCCGGCCCATGGATCGCGGTGGCTTTCGCCGCTTTCTACCTGCTGCTTCTGCGGCTGCCGGCGCGGGGCGTGCTGCTGCCTGGCTCGGCGGTTCTCTCGGGACTTCATCTGGCCGCCGCGGTTGTCTTTCTCACCATTGCCATTCCATTGAAGACGCATGGGCGATGGATGACGATCGGCTGGTTGGTGGAGGGAGCAGCATTGCTGTGGGTCGCGAAAAGATCAGGGCAGTTGCTCATGCGGACTTTCGCGTTGCTATGCCTGGCTCTCGGGCTCTTCGCGCTGCTGGTGGTCAACCCTTCGGCGTCGAACGCGCCGCTGTTCAATGAGCGCTTTGGGACTTTTTGCGTGGGCATCGCTGTTTTTGCTTTCGTGGCGTGGCTTGCCCGGAATTCCGCGCAGGAAGAAGAAGCTGTTGAGCCGATTCTGCGCTGGCCTTTTCTTGCGGCGGCTTCTGTGCTTGCGGTAAATGCTCTGATCCTGATTTCGATTAGCAGCGAGATTCACAGCTATTGGTCGTCGCTGAGCTGGCGCGGTGACTGGGCCCTTGAGCACAACTACCGCATGTACGCGCATTTCACTTATTCCGCTTTCTTCATGGCCTTTGGCGCGTTGCTGCTCGGCGTAGGGTTCTGGAAGCGCTCGGCGTTTCTGCGCTGGCAGGCGCTGGTGCTGCTGGCGCTGACCATCGCAAAAGTCTTCCTGTCAGACATAAGCGAATTGAGCCAGGGATTCCGGATATTCAGCTTTCTCGGCCTGGGCGCGCTGCTGCTCGGGGTCAGCTTCGTATATCAGCGCGACTGGCTTAATCTGCGTGGCCAGGGAGATCAGACTTCATGAAGCTGTTTGCGACCGTTCTGCTGCTTGGTCTTGCTGCTCCGTCGCCCGAGCTTCGATACTTTCGCTACGAACGTTCCATCGAAACCGCGCCACAAAACTCGGGACAAGCATGCGTTGTTTTGACCCCGGCGATCTTCAGTCATGCCGCGTCTCAACTCTCTGATGTTCGCCTCTATCGCGGCGGCGTGGAAACGCCTTACGTCATTCTGAGATCTGCTCCAGTGGCGCCACCTCAGGAGCTGATTGCGCCTTTGAATCTGGGCCGTCGCGCCGGCCAAACCGTCTTTGACCTGGCCATGCCTGCGGGACGATACCGCGACGTGGAGCTTGCGATTAGCGGACACGACTTCATCGCCACGGTGACTGTCTCAGGGAGCCAGGAACAGGCTTCCGCGCAGACGAGGATCGGCTCGTTCACTATCTTCGACCTCACGCGGCAGCGGCTTGGACGGAGCACCGTTCTTCACCTTCCCGATTCCGATTTTCGATTTCTTCACTTCAGCGTCGTGGGGCCCATCGCGCCTGAAAATGTTTCAGGACTCTCAGTCGAGCGCATGCCGGCGACGGAAGCGAAATACCAAACCGTGGCTCAAGCATCGCAAGTTGCCATCAAGGGACGCGACACGGTTATCGAATTCAATGTGCCGAGTCATACGCCCGTTGATCGCATCGTTCTCGTTCCGGGGGGCGTACCCACCAGCTTCAGCCGCGATGTGCGCGTAAGCATCTCGCCAATCGTCCAAAAGCAAAGTGACGTCCCGGCAGGGACGTCCCGGCAGGTTGCCGCCTACGGCAGTTTCTTGCGCGTTCACCGTCTCCAGGATGGCCATCGTCTCGATGAAGAGCGCCTCAATGTGCTTGCTCCGGAGGTAGAATTCGACACTCCGGCAACCTGGACAGTCACGATCCAAAACCGGGATGATGCACCGATCCAGATTTCTTCAGTGCGGCTGGAGATGCTGGAAAGAAGCGTTTGCTTTGATGCTTCTGAGGCGGTCGGGTACACCCTCCATTACGGAGATCCAGCGTTGGCAGCTCCCCACTACGACTACGCCTCGTTGTTTGCGCTGCAATCCAACGCAGCGGAGGGAACTGTCGGACCTGAGAGCACAAATCCGGATTATCAGGACCGGCCCGACGGCCGACCATTTACCGAGAGGCACCCGGTGCTTCTATGGGTGGCCCTGGCAATTGTCATACTGCTTCTGGGAGCAGTAGCCCTGCGCTCTGCGAAGCTGACGACACAGCCGTCACCGTAGAATTCAACAACGCGAGAAGAGGGCCGCACAACAACGATGGCCACCCCGAATTGACCGAAGTTCGGAATTCGCGGCACAAGTGGGATCCAGACTATGGAATTCAGTTACAAAGTCACTGAGTCAGAGTACCTCAACGCATTGAAGCTCCGAATAAGTGCGGGAAGGTCAAGAGTCGTCAAGACGGTAGTTTTCTGGGTCTTCGTTCTCATCTGCCTGATGCTTTTATTGTCGATTGTCCAGAAGACCTCGCGCATCGACAACATGGCTCGCGAGTCTTCAACAGCGCAGACGGATGACGCCCAAACCGAACCGGCCGCAACCCAAAGCACCTCGCATCTCACGACCAACGTCGCTTTGTTCGCAGGTGTTTGGATAGTCGTATTTACATTGCTTCGGCTGGCTCCGGGACGTCGCGCGCGTCGGCTTTATCGCGATGATCCCCAAATGCAGGGCCAATTCAAAGTGAACGTGAATTCCCAGTCCATTTCGACTGAAAACAGTGCCGGAAGTTCTTCAACGTGTGCCTGGAATATCTATGACTATTGGCGCGAGGGTCGGGATGTCATTATCCTTGTGTTTCGTTCCGGAACTTACTTCATTCTTGGATTGAGTGGCCTGTCGGAAACGCAACGCGCGGAACTTCGTGGAATCCTCACCGCGGCTCTGCCGCGGAAATAAGTAGCTATCGCCTTCTTCCCGCCCGCCAGAAGCTGCTGACGCCGAGGTAAAGAAAAATCACGATAATTACCGCGGCTGCGACAAAGGTACGATGATCAGGACCTTGCTGCCAGCTTGCTCTTGTCCTCCATAGCACCGGGCTAAAGACCAGCACCGGGAGCAGGAAGAAGACGCCGGTAACCTCGAGCCAGATTTTTCCGCCGACGCTGCGGAATGGCTTGAAAAAGCCGCTGAGTCCGCGAGCAACGCCGCGGGTAGTTTGTCCTGCGATGCGTCCGCGGTCAGCGGCATTGGCTGGCGGCGCGCCCGGTTGGGTGTTGGGTGTGGCCGCATTGGTCTGCTGGCCTTCGCCCATGATGGCTTGGCCGGCGAGGCGACCCGCCACGCGCACACCAACACCCAACACACGGCCAATGGATTCAGGTCTCACTTCGATATGATGGTAGCAGCGCCAGACCTGCGGGGCGACCTGTCGAATCGAACACAGGTGTCATTTGCCGGATGGCCGTCAGAGAAGTAAGGTAAAGAAATCAATCGCCGCTCCCTGCGCAATTTGCCGCGCTGGCCGCCGCCGGAGGTAAACCCTTGACATCACGCCTGCGCGAACTGATCCAGCAACTCGGAGAGGCAATCCATGAGTCCGTAATTGAGAGCGAGCAGATCGCCGGCGTCGTCCAGGACATCCGCAAGCACGGTTTCGACGTGCTCTTGATGCTTGAGGCCACCATCGGTCTGAATGAAGTCTCGAAGGAAACCGGGGAAGCGGATGCAGCTGCCGAAGCTGCCGGCGGCACCTTTACCAAGAACGATGTGAACTTCCTGCGCTCGCTGCGCATCTCCATCGAAGGCGAAGATAACGACGAACTACCCAAGGCGAAGACGAGACCCAGGCGGGCTGAGGCGTCGAACGAGCGCTCAGTCCTCTCCGAAGAATCTGCGGCGGGTTCCATCATTGACGGGCATGTCTGGTCCTGAAAACAGCAAGTCGGGTTGGCGCATCGGGTCTTGTGCAATGAGCGGAAACGCCCGTGCCCGGCGAGCGTCGGCTTCCGGCCCAGTCTCGAGAAAAAAGTCTGTATACCATCCCACGACATCGTGAACGGTCTTGCAAAATCGGTCGTGCTCTTCGGCATACGCATGTCCTGCCGAGTCCCAATCGTCGTTTGCGAGCAGCTTGTCGCGCAGCAGCCGTGCATCCCGCAGTGTTGTCGACAATCCCTGGCCCCAGTTCGGATCGCTGGTTGCCGCCGCGTCGCCTACCAGCGCAACTCCGTTGCGATAGGGATGCGGCGTGTCGGTGTCAGCCCCGTCGAAACTCGCCAGCGGGCCCGCCGCCTTCGCGCCGTCATACCAACCGGGTTCGGCACCCGTACGCTTGCAAGCCTCAATGAAGTCGGAAAAGGCCGCATCGCCTTGGATGCGAGGCCGCGAATCCTTGTGGTATAGCCAAAATAGGCTCGCGCTCGCCCTCCGCCTTGCGGGAACACTACGGCACAAGACCCAGTTGTTCGAATCGATCACGATTTTTCCCGTGTCTTCCGCTGCAGGGCAATTTTCCAGCAGCACGCCCGCCAGCATCATTCGATCTGGATCCCGTTTGGTTTGAAAGCCGCGGACCTGCAAGCGATCGATGACCGTCCGTCTGCGCCCACAACCATGCGCGCACGAATCTCCTCCGTGTGCCCATTACTCTGCATCACGACGCCTCGGCTCGAGCCGGGACGCACCTCCTTGACGCTCGCGCCTCGTCTTACCTCGGCACCGGCCTTCGCCGCGGCCCCAAGCAGCGCCTCCTGCATTGCCGGGTGATAGAACGCGAGACCCGGCAATTGCTGCGGCGTGGTCTCTACGGTGTTGCGATGAGCCATAAGATGACTGCCAGAAAAGAAATCCACCCACGGCAAATCGTGGCCGCAACCGCCCCGCAGCAGAGCTGCAATTCCAAGTTCTTCGGCTTCGGCGACGCCCCAGGGGACAAGCATCTCCCCGCGAACTCGATCCTTAAATTTCTCATCGCGCTCAATCACCAGTACTCGCGCGCCCTTCTCCGCAAGCGATTTCGCCAGCGCCGTCGCACCCAAACCTCCACCCACGGTTATCAAGTCGTATGATTGGGCCATACCTCACCTCTTTCGATTGGTTGTCGGTGCCGCGCCATGGCGCTCATGCTGGCGTGGGTCCTATGTGGACACGGGCACTGAGTGTATTGCACATGCACGACAGACCGCCAGTGATTTGTTGTCGCATCAAGCAAGGGCGGCGAAAAGGGTAAAGCTAGCTCCGCCAGTGAAGTTCTACGGGGGCGTCGAGTGGGTGTTTGCCGCTGCCGTCAAGGCGCGCCTGCTTAAGCGCGAAGTACCACTTCGCCGGCTTGTCCGCGTCGTCAATCAGCATCAGGCTGGGGTTGTGCTTCAAGCCTTCGGCCTGCTGGATCATCGTCTCCTGATCCTGGCGAACAAATTTCGCACCAAAGAATTTCGCAATCGGCGTGAGGAACGGGACGTAGTAGAAGACGTTCCATGCAGCGATCACATCGATGCGGCAGGTAGATGCCGTTACGGGAGTGACGGTCGTGAGCGAGGAAAACCACTTGTCGCCGCAGCGGATGATTTCAGTGCGGCGGTTAGGCAAAACGAAGTCGATCGTGGTTTCGACAGGCTGGCCGTAGACGCCGAGTAGTTTGTAGGGAGCAGAGTTACCGCTGGGAGCGTGGGCGCTCATGCGGAAACCTTCAGGGATGGGCTCGAAGCGCTTGGTTTTTTCGCGAATGCTAGCCCGCGAGCGCCACCACCATGCCTGGTGTACGAAGGGTCCGTGGGCCGGGTCCATCAGGCCGATGATGCCGTGATCCACGTTGCAGGGCAAATCGGCGGCAAGGTGAGCGGTGCGAAAGCGCGGTCCAAACTTTGACAGTTCGGGCACTTCGCGGGGCTGCGCGCCCAGCGAACGCTTTCCGGTTCCTAAGCCGGGTACGAAAACCCACGCATGCCCGTCTCGCTCTTCACATGGAAACGCCGTCGCGTAGATGCGCGTCGCATCCAGATGGTCGTGGCTTGAGAGCGAAGGGATCAGCTCACATCGCCCGCTACACGGCTCAAACTCCCAGCCATGGTAGCGGCAGGTGACGCGTGTGCCGTCGAACCAGCCCACGCTGAGTGGGATACCGCGGTGGGGACAGCTGTCGCGCATGGCAAAGACGCGGCCGTCAGCACGTCGACCCAGGACGAGCGGAATACCGAGAAGCATGGTCGTCGCCAACTTGCCTTGGCGGAGGGTGTCGGTGCGCAGCGCCGGATACCAGTCGTCATAGATCAGGGTGGCGCCGGGTCCCTGAATAGGCACTCCAGCTTCGGTTGTGGTCACCAGCGGCATGTGGGAGAAAGGATAGCAGTCTGGAGCAAAGGCTTCAGAACTCGAGGCCGCCGGTCGGCGTAGACGCTCCCTCCGCCTTCAATCGCCATGCGTCCGGCATTCAGCGAGACAGCACTTCAGCGCGTAGCAACGGAGGCGGGAGTGCCTGGTTTGGCAGCAGGCTTGTTCGTCAAACCAGAGAGAACCTCGCTCGATCCGGTATTCGACGTTATCGCCGGATAGCTGGCCGGTCTGCGCAACGCCATCACCGTCCTCCGTCCAACGTCGTAAGCGCCATAGATGATGTTGGCGCGAAAGTAGTCGTTCCGCGCCGTGAGGATTGAGCGCCGGATGTAACGAAAAACGTGGTTGCCAGGCTTGAAGCTCGCGCTCGCCTTGTGATCGAGTTCCGGGTTGGCCGGCTGGCAGTCCTGCAAAGCTATGACGGCCACTGAGCCGTC
Organism: uncultured Acidobacteriaceae bacterium; assembly: GCA_963769345.1. Lineage (GTDB taxonomy): Bacteria > Acidobacteriota > Terriglobia > Terriglobales > Acidobacteriaceae > Telmatobacter. The sequence goes on along the minus strand of CAVYLL010000008.1, from coordinate 452,937 downwards.
GGTATGCATTGCCTGTCCCGTCGCATTATGCGTGTCCCTGGGCATCCCCGGGCGCGAAACAAAACTGATTGATCTCACACAGCCGGCAAAATTCAAGTCGCGAATCACGGTCGAGCGCTCATCGTCGATATTGCGAGCGATGTGGTGAACAAAGCCCCGATACTTCAGCGCGAGCGCGGCGCCAGTGTCGTGAGTCGACGAAGCCACCCAAACAGTCTCAGAGGCTTCGGGCGACGTCCCATGCCAGATGCGAAGATGGTCGCGCCGGCCGTAGCTGTTGAGACTCTTTTGCCAGTTCATGTCCTCCGGCTTGCCGTTCAAGAGGAAGGTCATCATCGGCTGTTGCGCGTAGCCACTGTTATTCAACAGCGCGTACAGGTTTTCTAGCCATGCGTGCCGGGATACGGGATCGGCGTTATTCCACCCCGCTTCGCGAAACGCTGACTCGACCTGTTCACTCGGATCCGAGGAGCACGATGTTCAGAACGTCGGCATCAACGTTCTTCTTGGTAGTAACGCGCCATGGAAGCTGCAGGATTAGCTGCTCGATTTGATCTGCCGTCGGCACTGGTGTCCTGATCGGATTCATGCGTGACGAGGTCCATCCCTGGCGGGGATGAAATATCCTTGGTGGTCCTCAGACGAATATCCGTACCAGTCGGATAGTAGATCTCCGGTTCGGGAAAGATCGGGAAGGTAGCCTTGAATGCAATCAGGACAGTATCGGAGTATGGATTCCATGTTGGCAGGTGAATGAGGCGGCTGTTGACGCTCCCCTGAAAGGTGTCAGAACTGCGTATGCCTTGAATCACGCCCTTGCGAACCAGTTCGCGGGCGTTCTCTACTTCTTCCACCCGGGCGGTGAGCACCAGGGATACACCGGATTTGGCTGTGGCACGATTGAATTCAAGTTCGAGAGCGGCAGTTTCGTGTCGAATTCCCCAACCGACCTTGCGCTTGCTGCGAACCATACCCTCAACGGTCGTGCCCATGGGGAGCACGATCTCGTCGTCGCAAACCAGATCCTGGGTCAGGACTGCGTGAACAGGATCGCCCACTTTTGCGGTGTAAGTGGAAACAGGAGCGGCGAGTCGGATCCAGAGTGGTTGACCTGCCGGTATCCGATCGCAGCCAAAAGCCGCCGCGGTGGTTCCCATGACGCACACGAATGCGACCAGCCCGGAATGGGGGGCGGCAGGCAGAATTCTCACTCGAACTCGGGGAGGATTTTCATTCGAAGGGGGAGCCCATCCTCGACTACACAATAGCAAAGAAAGATGGAGAAAGGATGAAGAGATTTAGCGGGCCGGCGGGCGGCCAAAGATGGGGTGGGGACGTCGCAGGGTGGGTCGGCAAAGACTAAGTGTCGAAAGTCGTTGAAGGACATCGCAGGACGGAAACCTGTTCAATGCGGCAGGTTCATCCGTTTAAGAAGATCCTTATATCGACTGTCGGATCGGATGCTGTCCAGAGTCGGGTCCACCATGAACCAGGTCAACTCCGAGCACTTCTGGTCAATTGCAGAGCTGATTTGCGGAAAAGCGAGATCCGGTTTTCCGAGGCGAATGTAATCGACACCAATATAGTAGGGAACGCACGGGTAATTCGGACTGGCGAGAATCAGCTTCATTCGAGCTTCCCAGTAGGCGTTCCACCCATCGCGCTTGTAGATTGCAAGCATGCTCCTAACGTTGGCGTCCGATGTTTCGAACCCAGCCCCCGCTGCATCCGATTCCACTGCCTTATCCCGCATTCCTTTCATCTCATAGATCTGGCTTGCCCATCCAGCAACCAAGTTCTGTTTGCCGGGCTCCATCTCGAGGGCCTGCTGCAGATGTACGAGCGCTTCGTCATAGTGTCGGGCAAAGAAGAGCGTCGATCCAAGATGCCGGTTCATCAGGAACGAGGCCGGGTCCATCTCCAACGCTTTTCGCATGTGGGTAACCGCCTCTTCGGGACGGTTCACTGCGTCAAGGTAAATCGCATAATATAGTTCGGCGTCCGAGCTGTTTGGGCTGAGTGCAATTCCTCGCTTCAGATTCTCTTCCGCGTCCGACCAATTCCATTCAAAGACCGCCTGCGTAATCCCCAGGGTCGAATACGCTTCGCCATTCTCGGGATCGAGTTCAATCGCTCGTCGTGCGCCGGCTTCGCTCCTGGTCATCGCATCCCGCTCCGGCATCATGCTGAGAACACCTTCGGAGTGAAAAGCGGAGGCAAGACCGGAGTATGCCAGGGACCAAGAAGGATCGATGGAGATGGCCTGCTGAAAGTAAGTGACGCCTTTGTCTGCTTCGCGCTTTTGGAGAAAATAGCGGCCGCGCAGGTAGGCGTCGTGGGCCTCGGGGCTCACCGCGTGGGCAGTCCCAGGCGAAGGGGCGGCGCTGTGGAGCCGGCGAGCGATGGCCTGCGCGGCTTCATTGGGTAGTGCGGCGACGTCGGTCGGATTGCGGTCGTAGCTTTCAGCCCAGAGGTGGGCGTCGGTGTCTGCCCGAATGAGCTGCAGGTTCATATGAACCAGCCCGTTGGTGCGGGAGACCGAGCCTTCGAGAATGCCATCGACGTTGAGAGCGCGGGCGATGTCGCCGAGCGGCTTGTGGGCGCCCTTGTACTGCATCACGGAGGTGCGCGAAGTGATGCGGAGGGTAGAGTCCTTGGCCAGCATGGTGATGAGCTCGTCGGTCATGCCGTCGGCGAAGTAATCCTGGTTCGGATCGCCGGAGAGGTTGTCGAGGGGGATGACGGCGAGGGACGCGATGGGCGGGTTCGGATCCCGATGCAGAAGGCCTGCGATCTGTCGGGGGCCGATGGCCATCACGATCAACAAAACGGTAAGCGCGACAAAGCCTGCAACGGAAGCGACCTGGTTGGCGCTAGATCCCTTCGGCGATTCCTGGGACGGCGGCGTCACAGTTTTAGGCGCAGCGGCACGGTCTGCAAGAGCAGGTTCAATGGTGGCTGCCTCAGGAGACTTCTGTGGCTGATTCTGCGATTACGGCCGTCGGCGCGATAAAGCGATAACCCATCCCCGTCACTGTCTGAATGAATTGCGGGCTGTCCGGATCGTCGCGCAACAGGTGTCGTAGTTTGCGAATTGCAGTGTTGATGCCGTGTTCGGTGTCGACAAACACCTCGCTCGACCAAAGCCGCTGTGCGATCTCCGTGCGACTCACCAATTGCCCCTGCCTGGATACGAGCAGGATCAGCAGTTCCATTGGCTTGCGCTCCAGGCGCAGGGATCGGTCATTGCGGAGTAGCTCAAACCGCCCGCAGTCGAGCTGGAAGTCGCCGAATTGATAGATGCAGCCGGCTAAGGGGGGCAGGAGAAACCCTCCGCTTGCTCAATAAGAACGACGGGAATCTAAGCATAACGCGTACCGCATTCGTTTTTAAGTAGATATTGCTTCACCTAAACTTCACCTCTGCCTTTACCACCTCTTCATTGCCTCGACGGGGCTGCCCGGAGTTATCTCGGTAGCACGCCGGCGATTCCCCGGCCGAGGAGAGATTCAAATGAGGACAAGAAATTGCAGTTTGATGTCGGCAATGGGCGCGGCGGTGCTTGCAGTAATCATGGTGCCGGGTGCCCTGGCGCAGTGCGGCCTCAACAAGAACTACGTGAAACCGGCCGCCATGCACCCCCAGTCTGGCTCGGCGCACTTCATGCATGCCGCCCTGTTTGACGACGACGACCGCGACGGCCCATCGATCGTCGGCATGTGGCACGTGATCTTCACAGCCCACACGGTCAACGGGACGGCGATCCCACCCGATGCTTATCCCATGATCGACAACGCGTTCGTCGTCTTCCACAGCGACAAGACTGAGATCATGGAGTCGGCTCGACCGCCGCAGGATGGAAACTTCTGCCTGGGCGTCTGGGAGAAGACGGGAGCCCGCTCCTACTATCTCAACCACCTGCCCTGGCTCGGCAACGACACGACAAATGCGCCCAGTGGCATCGGCAATCCCACGGGGGGCGCGCAAATTACGGAACATGTGACCGTCAGCGAAGATGGCAAAAGCTACACCGGCAACTTTACACTGGTGGCCTATAACCTCGATGGAACCAAGGCTGTCACATTTACCGGTGTCGTCGCCGCAACGCGCATCACCACCTCAACCTCCTTCCCCAGCTTGATGTGATCCTGGCTGGTACGAACTCACACCCCGTCCTAGCCTCATCAGGACGGGGTATTCTGTTTGCCGCTTTCCGATTCCTGCAAAAAGCCGGTCGAAGATTCGGGATGATCCGCCGAACGACCCGCCAATGCGTTTCTCAACTGGGCTTTGCGGTGTGTTCATAACCGCACATTTCGTGCGCCAGCGGACAAACCCACACTCCCACGAACCGACATAATGAGCCGTATTCTATTGAAAATACATAAGGTACCTTGCTACGTGCTTTGGCACACAGCATGCAATCATCAATAGCAATACTCTTATTCCCCGAGAGCAAAGTTCCTTAAGGAGGCGTCCATGAGTGGACTGCTCCAGGACGTTCGCTTTGCCTTGCGGCAACTGCGCAAGAGCCCGGGATTCACAATTACCGCAGGGTTGATGCTGGCACTGGCCATCTGCGCCAACAGCACGGTCTTCAGCTGGATCGACGGTACGATGCTGCACCCAATACCTGGGGCTCACGATACCGGCAGCCTGATTAGCGTAATGCGCGGCCAGTGGAATATTTCGCCTTCGCCGCCGCTTTCTTATCCCGATTACCGCGACCTTCGGGAGCAGAATCACAGCTTCGTTGGAATACTCGCTTACAACCACGACTGGCTCACGCTGACGGGCGGCGCAACGCCGGAGCGGATTTATGTTGGCAACGTAACTTCGAACTACTTTGATCTGCTGGGTATCCAACCTATGCTGGGGCGCTTTTTCCTGCCGGAAGAAGAGACGCGCCCAGACGCCGTTCCCTACGTAGTGTTGAGTCACTCGTTGTGGAAGACACGGTATGCACAAGACCCGGCAATCGTGGGAAAGACGATAGAGATCGCCCGGCACCCCGTAACCGTGATCGGTGTTGCGCCGCAGGGGTTCACCGGAGCGATGCCGGGAATTCGGGAAGATTTGTGGGTTACGCTGAACCCGATCGGCTCAAATGCATGGCGCATGACGCACCGAAGTGCGACGTGGCTGAACGTTCTTGGAAGGTTGCGGCCGGGTGTAACGCGCGATCAGGCTACGCAGGATCTTGAGACGATCATGCGGAGGATCGTTGCCGCGTATCCGAACGATCATCTGGGAGTAAATACCATCACGCTGGATCCCATGTGGCGGTCACCTTTCGGCGCCAACATCTATATGTCCTCCACGCTGCCGATCCTGCTGGCAATTGCCTGCTGTCGTGCTGCTGCTGACGTGTGCCAACGTGGCCACGCTGGCATTGGTACGCTTCGTCGCCCGCCGCCGCGAAATTGCAATAAGGCAATCGCTGGGTGCGGGACGTATTCAGTTGGTCCGGCAGATGGTGCTCGAGGGGCTCTTCCTGTCTGTCGGCGGAGGGCTCTTGGCTCTGCTGATGACCTCGTGGACGTCAAAAAGCTTTGCGCGATTCATTCCGCCAAGCGCAAATCCGGTTGTCCTGAACGGCACTGTGGATCACAACGTCGTGGCTGTCATTGTGCTGCTTTCGGTGTTGGCGAGCATTATCTGCGGGGCATTCCCTGCATTGCGCTCTTCCTGCGTGCCGGCCGCAGAAGCGCTGAAGGAAGAGTCGGCGAGCGTATCGGGCGGGTCGCACAATCGCCGGCTGCTCAGCGGCCTGGTGGTGGCGCAGATTGCCCTTTCCTTGGCGCTCCTTGTGACCTCGGGGCTTTTTCTGCGTACGCTCAGAAACATCAGCTCCGCCAATCCCGGGTTTGAGGAGGATCATATTCTCACCGCCTCGGTGGGCTTGAATATAGCGGGCTATCCAGACGAGGAAGTTCCCGCGATCCGCCGCAAGATTCTCGATCGGGTGGCAGCGCTGCCGGGGGTTACGGTTGCATCCCTTACGGACTGGGTTCCATTCAACTTTAATCGCAAGACGGTGGATGCGTATCCCGAGGGGTATGTCCCGCGACCGCACGAGTCTCTCGAATTGCGCAGGGCCGATGTTACGCCGAGGTATTTCGAGACCTTGGGAATACCGGTTCTCGAGGGGCGCGATTTCACACAGGATGACAACGAGTCGGCGCCGCGGGTTGTGATCGCGGATCAAACCGCAGCCAACCGGTATTGGCCAGGGCAGGATCCGTTGGGGAAGAGGCTGGAGATCTGGGGCCACCCGTTCACGGTGGTCGGTCTGGTGAAAAACTCGAAGCACAATCTCATGAACGAACTGCCTGAGCCCATGATCTACATGAGCTACTTTCAGGAGCCCGACAAAGAGTTGACGGTACAAGTGAAAACGAGAGGAAATCCCGCCGATATGGCACCGCTCGTGGAGCAGGCGATCCACCAGGTCGATAGGCGGCTGCCGGTGTTTGATGTGCGCACATTGCACGAGACCGCACAGATGTCGAGCATGTTTGCGGTCATGCAGAGTACGTTTGCCGGGATGTTCGCGATGATCGCGCTGATTCTTGCGGCGACGGGAATCTATGGAGTGGTGGCGTACCGAACGCAACTGCGCACTCATGAAATTGGAATCCGCGTGGCGCTAGGTGCGTCGCGAGCGGATGTGCTGCGGCTGGTGCTGATGCAGGGAATACGACTGACAGTCGTCGGGCTTGTTCTCGGGCTGGCCCTTGCGTTCGGATTGACACGCTTCATTGCCGGATCGCTCTACGGCGTCAGCGCGACGGACCCGACGACGGTGATCGGCGTGGTTGTGCTGCTGGGGGTTATGGCAGTGCTGGCGTGCTATCTGCCGGCGCATCGCGCCATGCAAGTGAACCCGGTGTCAGCCATCCGCGAGCAGTAACAAAAAAGGCCCGGATCTCGTCTACCGACAAAGACCTGGGCCTCTCTTGCGCGAAAGTGCGAGTCTCGTTCTTACATGCCGCCCCCGCGGCTGGCGGGAGGAACAATCCCGTTCATGCGCAGGTAGACGACCATCTGGCCGTAGTGATCCATCATGTGGGCGAGGCCGAAAGAGGACATGCCTCCGCGTGTGCCGTGGTCTGTCATCACGAAGACATTCTCAGGGGTGATTCCGTTGACGTAGGTGTGAGCCTGCGTCAACGAATCCTTCAGCGCCTGGATGATGTCGGCCTTGGAGGTCAGTTTCTCAATAGCATCTGACTTCGTCTTCAAGTCAGCCTCTGACATGCTGCCGCCAAAGAAGTAGTAATTGGACTCTGCAACGTGCTTGACCTGGGCGCCGAAGCTGCGCACGCCCTTGAAATCGCCCGCGGTTGCCGCGGGTGCAAAATTGAACTTGTCTTCGGGCATGGCATCCGCGGCATCGACGAATTCCTTCTCCATCAAACCTAGGAGCTTTCCGTAGGTCTCTGAGGGCGACATTGCCGTACCGACGGCAGGCTTCGCCGGCTTGGCGGGCGCGGCGTCTTGCGCGAAAGCAAATGCAGGTGCAGCAGCGACTGCGCAACAGAGCAGGATGCGTCCGGCAAATCGTGTGGGGATGTGCATTGAATCTCTCCTTTCGCGGCTGTTCCGTTTTCAATGATGAGGCAAGAGGTTCAGGCCGCGTGAAGGCAAATCTAGCAGACGAACGTCAAGTCCAGATAGACGAGTAGTGTGAATCTGTTGCGGAATGCGCAGATTCTGGTGTGAAGCGGACATCGGTTAGGACGAATGGTGAAGTTTTCCTTGGCGGACGGTGAAACGTTCGCCGCGCCAGATGATGGTGTTGCCGGAAAAGCCCACAATCCAGAGTCCAGTGGCGACGAGATCCCGGAGAGGCAGCAGCCATAGGTTCGCAAGCACCTGGTGGTCTCCCAGAACCTCGGCCCCGACGGTCATCGCGAGCGAGAGGCGCAGGAAGAAACTCAAGGCGAGAATCCAAAGACTGACAGGGCTGATGCCGCTGGCGATGACGTTGATGAGAGCAAGGGTGAATCCGTGGGTGAAGAGCAGGCCTGCGTAGCCGCCGGGACGTGCGTCGCGCACAGTGCGCAACCAGCGGAGCTGATGGTCACAGAAGCCGCTCCAGGCGTATGCAGGGACGCTGGTTTCGACGACTTCAGCTGAGAGCGCTACGCGGTAGCCCGCCTTGTAAATGCGTTCGCCGAGTTCATAGTCGTCAGCGAGATGATCGACCAGTGCTTCAAATCCGCCGATTTTATGAAGTGCTTCACGGTTGACGGCGAGCGTTGAGCCGAGGCCGTAGCGAAGGTCTCCCTCGAGCATACGCGCAACGAGAACACTGGGCATAAAGTCGGTCGCGATACCGAGCGACTCGAGACGCGACCCGAGCGTGCCGTGCATGCGACCGCGGTACAGCGCTGTAACAAGGCCTACGGGCTGGCTTCTGGTGGCAGAAGTGGATAAGGGGGGATGGGCCTCAGAGGCTAAAGCCTCTTCGCTCTCAGGCTGTCTGACGTACGGGCTGAAGCCCTCACCCTTCAACTGCGCAAAGTGGGCAATCACGCGTTCGAGGTAGTGCGGGCTTACGGTGATGTCGGAGTCGTTGACGAGGAGAAACTCGTAGCGCGCCTGGAGCGCAAGCTGCACAAGTGTGCTGACTTTGCCGTTGGCGCCCAGGCGCGCGGGGCACTCAATCAGGCGGATTGCTTGAGCGGGAAATTCGCCCTGGAGTTGATGGACAGCCGAAACAGCGGGATCGTCGAGCGAGGAAACTCCGAAGAGGAGTTCGAATTCGCCCAGATAGTTTTGGTGGCAGTGAGAACGAAAGGCATCGAGCATACCGGGGTCGAGGCCTTTAAGCGATTTGAGCACGGACACGCCGGGCGCGAAGGCTGTGAGTGAAGCGCGGCGAGAAGAGAGAAACACATGCGCTGCGACGATGGCGAAGAGGAAGTAAGCCATCCCTGCTACGGCCAGAACCGTGGTCAATGCCTCAACGACCAGAGCGAGGATGTGCGTGTTCACAACGGATAGTGTAGCGAATGAACTTCTAACTACGAACTGTTTTTACTCGTACCGCAGCGCTTCGATTGGGTCGAGGTTGGCGGCTTTCCACGCGGGGTAGATGCCGAAGATTAACCCTATGGCGCAGGAAACCGTGAAGCCCGTGATTACCCACATGGTGGACATGGTGGCGGGCAGGCCGATGGGGAGGAAATAGATGATCCACGTGAGCACGGCGCCGATGAGAATACCGATGACGCCACCCACGGCGCAGAGGGTCACCGCCTCGGTGGTGAATTGAACCAGGAGTGTGCGCTTGGTGGCGCCAATCGCTTTGCGGACTCCGATTTCGCGCGTGCGCTCGGTGACCGAGACCAGCATGATATTCATGACGCCGACGCCGCCGACCATGAGACCGACGCTCGAGACGGCGATCATGAAGAGAACCAGTCCGCCAGTGAGTTGGTTCCACAACTTGGAAAGCGAGTCGGGGCCGAAGATTTCGAAATCATCGGGCTTATCGACCTTGACCTTACGATGGATACGGAGCAACTCGCGAATTTCCTCTTCGACGAGAGCCTTATTCTTGGGGTCGTCGTACTTGACGCTGACCCACATGTCTTTGTCTTCGGGATGAAGATTATGGTAGGTGCCGAGCGGGAAGTAGGCCATGTTGTCGGCGGGATTCTTGCCGCCGCCGAAGGGCTGCTTCTGCTTGTCGAGAACGCCGATGACGGTATACAAACCTGACTCGACGTTGACCTCCTTGCCGATGGCGTATTGTTCGCCGAAGAGCTCTTCCCAAACGTCGTGTCCGAGGACGATGACGTGTTCGGCTCTCTGATCTTCAGCGTCGTTCCAGAGGCGACCCTGGAGAAAGACTAGGTCGGTGACGAGTCCAACTTGGGAAGTGGAACCTTGCAGGATGGTCCCGGCGATCTTCTTGCCGTTGTACTTCACGCTGACGTCGCCAACGCGGAACTGCGACTTGACGTGCTGGTAGCCGCCATCAGCCGCCACAACGTGGGGCAGTGTGCGGAGAGCGATGACGTCATCGATATTGAGTTTCCTGCGGGCCAGCATCTCAGTGGTGGGACGCACACCGATGACAGGCATATGGAAAACCCAGAACACATTGCTGCCCAGCGAGGAGACCCATGTCTGGACGCGGTTGTTCAGGCCGCTGATGACCGAAGAGATGGTGATGACAGTGGTGACACCGATGACGATGCCTAGAATGGTCAGGCCCGAACGCAGCTTGTTCGTGCGAATGGTTTGAAGAGCCATCTTGACGGATTCGCCGGCTTGTTGTCCTCGCATGGGTTGCTCCGCAAAAGTTCGAGAGAGTTCTTAGTTCAGGGTTTGTAGTTCCATGTTCGTTCGCTTCGACGGTTGTTTCAAAGATGAAAGGAGACCATACAGCATCTTCCTGACTTCCTCCGACAACTGCTGGGCCAAGTCAAGCGTCGCCGGATTTCCGAACTTCAGGGCCAGGGCAAGCTCCAATTGTGTTTGAAGTTCGCAGTTGGAGCCTCTCGCGATTGATACGAATTGGCGAAACTCAGCTGGATTGACTCTGCCTTGTCCCTCCGCAATGTTGCTGGGAATGGAGACTGCTGATCGCCGCATTTGACTGGTGAGTCCGTAGATTTCCTCCCGCGGAAACTCTTTGGTTAATTCGTAAATCTCAACTGCCAATTGCATGGATTTCTGCCAAACCACCAAGTCCCGAAAACCATTCGACATTCCATTCTCTTTTTCTCGACCCCACCTACCGCCATAGACTGACAACTGCAAACTGAAGATCAAAACTCTGAACTGCGAACTGTCTTCTTACATCTCTGCCCTCAACGCCACCACCGGGTCCAGTCTTGCCGCTTTGCTGGCCGGGTAGACGCCGAAGAAAATCCCGACGGCGCTGGCGAGGAAGAGGCCCAGAAAAATTGCCCAGATGGGTACGGCGGTTGGGAAGCCTACGAAGACAGTGATCAGCTTTCCAACCAGAACGCCTAAAAGGACTCCGAAGATGCCCCCGACCGAAGAGAGCGATGCACTCTCAATGAGGAATTGCATCAGCACATCGCGCTGCTTGGCGCCGAGAGCCTTGCGCACGCCGATTTCGCGGGTGCGCTCGGTGACGCTCACCAGCATGATGTTCATAATCACCACCCCGCCCACAACTAGCGCAATGGAGCCGAGTCCAAGCACCACCCAGGCGAAGACCCCTAGCAGCTGGTTGGCGATATCGAGGAAGGTATCGTTGGTCTGAATTTCAAAGTCGTCGGGCTGGCCGGGGGCGTTGTGCCGCCGTGCACGCATGATCACGCGAGCCTGGTCTTCCGCTTGAACCATGACTTGGGAGCCGCCGGAGACGCGCGCATAGATGTCCACGGAATCGTTATAGCCGTAGATCTGCTGGTAGGTGCTGATGGGGATGGCGACCCAGTTGTCCTGCGACTGGCCCAGCGTCTTGCCTTCCCGGTCACCGACGCCGATGATGGTGAACGGAATTCCGTCGACGCGGATTTCCTTGCCCAGCGGGTCGCCGTCGCCGATAAGGTTGTCGACAATATCGTATCCGACGATGGCGTTGTGGAATGCGTGCTCTTCGTCAGCGGGTGTGAAGCCGCGGCCAATGGCGATGTCGATATTGTTCAGCGACATCATCGAAGCCGTGTAGCCGCGGATACCGGTGTTATTGCTGGAGTGGCCGTTGTAGACGACGTTGGTGTTCTTGAACAGCGACGCGCCCACTTCGCTGCAGTTGTCGCAACCATCCTTGATGGCTTCGTAATCCTCGATGCGAATGATCTTGCGCTTCTGATAGCTGAAGTACTGGTCGGCGGAAAGAATCACGCTCGACATGCGGTTCACGGTGAAGACGTCGGCTCCATAGCCGGACAGCTTGGTGGAGATGAAACGCTTTGCGCCCTGCACCAGGGTCAGCACCATGATGACGGATGCCACACCCATGACTACGCCGATGAGCGTGAGGATGGAGCGCATCTTATTGCCCCAGAGGGATTGAAGGGCGAGTTTGATTGCTTCGACGATGCTCATGAAATCACTTTCTGATTGCCCCGGCAGATTCCTGGCGCTGCTAGTCCAGTTTACGCAACGATAGGATCATTCTTCTGCGACAAGTGACGAAACGGCTCCCGCCACACCCGATTGAAGGAGGTAACTGATAGTCAGGATTCGCCCGATATTTCATTGACGGCTAAGACGACTTCCGGGCCGCAGATCTCCGCGAACCGGCACCCCTCTCCTTAAGCGGTACGCAACACGCAACCCACAAGTTCCGGCCCCACGCAGGCTCGGATCCTCCGTCCACACTGGAGACCAGTCTGCCCTTCCCAAAAAAGCAGGCGGTCTAGCCAGAAGTTAGACAGGCCCTCGGCTGGTGTTCTTGGCGTCTGTCACATTGTCCGGCGTATCGGCAAACGACTTGCCGGCGTGATAAGCAAATTTCTGATCTCTCCCGTCGATTCGGCGGATTGCGTCCATGGCTCCGTCATCCCATGTAACCCTTGCTTCACCATTAACATAGGCCCATTTTCCGTGGACCCTGTGAAGGGAACGCCACGCGTTTCCATCGTCTTCAAGAGTGATATAGAAGGTGCTGCCTGCACCGTCTCCCACTTCCCACTTGCCGAGGAAGTGTCCGCGAGGTGGTGCCCCGGCCGGTGTCGAGCCAGCATCGGCAAGGGGGACGCCGCCGGTTCCCGCAAACTCGATGCGCGCTACATCGGCGAAGTTGAAGGTCTGACGGTGGCCGTCTTTGAAGACGATGACCAGTTGGCCTGAATTGTTCTTGCTTGCATGGTTTTGGGCCTGTACCGAGACGATCCCCACAAGCATCGCCGCACACCCTGCCAGGACAAAGACCAACTTGCGCATTGCGTTCTCCTTCGATTCAGCGGATTCGACCGGGATGAATCTGATCCGCGACACCATTATCTACGCGCAAAGGCACTCGGCGGTTCCGCCGAGGCTCTGAGCCGGTCAATAGACTTGCGCTGAATTTGGGGGACGGGGCATCTAACGATTGTTATGAAAGACAGGTCGAGGCGCATCCTGGTGATCGGTGCGGGGATGGCCGGGCTCACCGCGGCGCGGCAGCTGGCTGAGGCCGGCCGGAAGGTGCTGGTGCTGGAGGCGCGCGATCGTGTGGGCGGAAGAATCCTCACGCTGCGCGACGATGGCGAGATCCTCGAGTTGGGAGCGGAGTTCATCCATGGGCGCCCGCCGGAATTATGGGAGCTGATCCACGAGGCAGGACTGGAGACGTATGCGCTCGATGGTACAAACGTGTGCCACAAGAGTGGAAAGCTGAAGAAGTGCGACGAGATCGGCGAGGTTTTCAAATTTCTCAATGGCCTCGAGAAGTGGAAGGGTACGGACCTGTCGTTCGCGGACTATCCGCCGCTGGAAAAGCTGTCGCCCGAGAAGCGGGACGAAGTCATCAATTACGTACAAAGCTTTAACGCAGCCGATTATCGGCGGATCGGCGTTCATGCCCTGGCGGTGCAGCAAAGCGCGGAGAAAGAGATCGCGAGCGACGAGGCGTTTCGAGTCCGCGAGGGCTATGACCGGGTGCCGGAGTTCGTCGCCAACAAGGTGCGCGAGGCCGGCGGACGAATCGAGCTGTCGCGGACGGTGGAGAAGATTGAGTGGGAACGCGGCAATGTGCGAGTGTATGTGCGCGATGCCGGTGAACTGGCGCAATACTCAGCGGCGCAGGCGGTCATCGCCTTGCCGCTAGGGGTGTTGCAACACCTGGGAGTGGTGTTCGATCCGGTGCCGGCAGCCTTGATTGCCGCAAACCAGTTGGCGATGGGGCCTGCTCGGCGCTTTACGCTGCTGTTTCGCGAGCGCTGGTGGGCTGCGCACGAAAAAGTGAAGCTGCCAAAGCTGAGTTTCCTGTTCGCTCAGGACGCGATGCCGCCGGTATGGTGGACGGCGCATCCCTGGGAGACGCGCACGCTGACAGGATGGATCGGCGGACCGCGCTCGAGCTGCATTCGACCAGTTCACTCGCGAACAGGTCGGCGACGCTGCCTGCAAGGAACTGGCAAAGATCTTTGCGCTGCCGGTAGAGATGTTGCGAGGGCAACTGATTGGTTGCGCGACCCATGACTGGCAGACCGATCCCCACAGTTGCGGCGCCTACAGCTATGTGCCGGCAGGCGCGCTGGACGCAGTTCTCAAGATGGCGACGCCGATACAGCGGACACTGTATTTTGCCGGCGAGCATACCGACGTGACCGGGCACTGGGGCACCGTGCACGCCGCCATGCGATCAGGCATCCGAGCCGCCAAACAGGTGCTCGCGCCGCCGCGTGCACAAATCCGCGAAATTACCAGCCGCCGCGCATAGCGTTTTCCCCGAAACTAAAGTGACGAGGATTTTCGCTTCACCGCGCAGACGATGCTACCCTTTGGGCGTATAAGGGGCATTGCAGGTTCTCTCATCTTTGTTTACATCGGCGAGAATTGAGATGCAACCGTGAGACGGCTCAACATTTCGCTAACATTGACAGGTTTATACCTCCTTCTTGCGGCGGCCGCCGCTGATGCGGGCGCAGTATGGCATTGAGGTTCCGCCGCTGCCTACCAAGGACATCCCGAAGCGAATCAAACTGCGAGCGATTGTCGACAGCTATCCTCAGCAGCCCAGCCTTCCACCTCGCTTTCACCATTCCCGTCGCTCCGCTCGGCTTCTCCGTTCCTGGCGACAACTATCTTTTGCGCCACCAGACTCTGATGAGCCTTGACTTCCTCGATGAAGACCGGCTGCTGTTCACCTTCCGCGTGTCAGGACTGATGGAGCGCGATGCCGGCGACGACCTGAAAGGCACGCAGCAGCAGATCCGGGCGAAGGTGGTGGTCGTTTCCACCGGTAAGGTCGAGTCTGAAGCCGCGTGGATCGTGCCCGACCGCTCGCGCTATCTTTGGATGCTCAACGATGGGCACTTTCTGCTGCGCGTGCGCGACGGTCTCGAGCAGGGCGACTCTACGCTGAAGACGACTTCCTTTCTGCGTTTTCCAGGCACACTGCTCTGGATCCAAATGGATCCGAAAGAGCAGTTCATTATGGCCAACTCCCTTGAGTCCGCGAGCGCGTCGCAGAAGCCCGACAGTTCCCCGACAACTCAGCCTGTTGCCAGCCCCGACCCGCAGAAGCCCGGCGAGCAGAGCGTCCTCGTGACCCGCACCCTGAACCGCGCGTCGGGCGACGTGACCCGTGTCAGCCGCGTGCCGTGGACCCGTCAGGATTCGAACTGGCCCATGAACTCCGATGGGTATGTGGAGAGGCTGCATGACGATACTGACCACTGGCACCTGGAGCTCTACGAATTCGCCGGTTCACACCGGCCAGTCGTTCACATGGATTCGACCTGCTTACCCCAATACAACTTTCTGTCCGAGACAGAATTGTTGCTGACCAGATGCGATCCGGATAAAGGCGACAGGCTGGGAGCCATCTCAACGCGTGGCGAGGCACTGTGGGAGGTGCAGGCCTCATCGAATGCGATGTGGCCATTACTGGTGACCGCGCCAAACGGTTTGCGCTTTGCGCGACAAACGATGCTCCTCAAGCACCAGGCAAAGAGCTATAAGCACATGCTTAGCGCTGTGGACTTTCAGGGCCAGATGGTCAGGGTCTTTGACACAGCCAATGGCAAAGTGGTGCTGGAGGCGCCGCTCACTCCCATCCTTGATGCCGGCGGCAATGTCGCAATCTCGCCGTCGGGCCAGCGCGTAGCAATCCTTAACGCCGGGGCCATCCAAATCTTCCAACTACCCGCGCCGCCCCCCACTGCCGCATCGCGCCACCGACTAGACATATCGCGGTGATGCATTGGGTTTGCGATGCGCACGGGGATTTTCCTCGAAACAGCGGCGACTATTTCAGCCGGATTTCTGTTTTCGTGGATATGCCTGGCGCGTCGATCCGATATCCTTTCTGCGCGTCGGAGGGATGGTTCACTTTTGACGGACGGCCCCGCCGCAGCATGATGCGATGAGCATCCTCCCAGGGGGGCAGTTCATCGCCCTCCTGTGTCCAATGCACCAGCGCGGCTTCGTCGCACCACTCCAGCAACTTGCGCATCGCCGGGCCGTGAGGCTGCGCCAGCATGAAGGCTCTCATGGAAGCCTCCGAGTCCCAGCTGGTGCACGTCCAGAAGGCGTTGCGAGCGTCGCGGAATATCTTCACAGCCAGATTCCCTTCCGCTTTGCGAGCCTGCCTTCCGGCGCGAAAGGTTGTGAAAAGGAAACCCGGGATGAAACGCCATGACCGCACCCGCAGGCGGGTAACTGAAATCACAGGCATGCGGAACCTCGCGGCAGGAAGGAAGACTGGCTCTTGCTTGATAATTTGCGGGCTGGCTGCTTCGTGGAGGAAAGGCAGCCCGGGCTCTTGATTCAACACGAGTGTACCTTCCCAAGGAGCCCACCGTCGGTTTGCATCGCTGGATCCCTTACCTAGAACGAATGAAGTCGTGGTTGATGACCAGCGGCGCCCAGGAGCAGCACGGAGGCGATTGATGCGGTCACCCTTCCGATGTGCGACCTGGGAGGGGTTTGCGGCCCAGGGAATTATGCAACCAGATGGTTGCACGTTACGCGTTATAAAAAATTTCTGTTTTTTGGACAAGTTCGTCAATCCATGCGACTTAGCTCCGGATGGGGGTCTCGTAAGTGTCTGGAAACAAATTACTTAAGATCTAAAATCGTCATTCGAAAGGACTTAAGGGTTGATTTCAAGGTATCTGCACCAATTTTGGTGCAAACGGTCGACTACGTATGCGGAAAAACGCGTGATTACGGCCGGCTTGATGGAAAGCAACCCTCGGCGGTTGAAGCCGACGACAATACTGCGCGGCTTTCGGCACGGCTGAACAGCTTGGTGAAAAAGTTAAAATCCTACACGAAGCATCGCACAGGGGCTAAAGCCCGACACTCCTTTGGTTGCGTTTGCGGCCTAGCTGAAGCCATGCCCTTGTTACAAAACAATGGGTTGGTCAAGTTTCTCAGCAAGCTGTGAAGCCGCGCCCTTTCAAAGCAACGAGTTTTTCCCGCAACCTGTAAAGCCCGTACACCGAAAACCGTCGTCAGTTGAGCACTTTGCCGCGCTGTAATTTGGCTCTTTCAAGAAAATTGCGGTTTTCGGGATACAGCCTAAAGATAAGTCTAGGGAATTGAGAGAAATAAACTGCAAAGTCCGGGGAGTTTATTTTGGCAGCGGAATGAGCGGCATAGGGGGATTCCGACGAGGGCGAGGATTGACACTGGGTTAGAGTGTCCCCTTGGTTCAGCGGCCGGAGCTGCCGAAGCCTTTGGCGAGACGGGCCGACTCTTCGAGGGTGTCCACTTGCTGGACCGCGCCTGTCAGGACCGGAACCGGGATCATCTGCGCAATTTTCTCGGCCGCCTTGAGTTCGATCGCGCTGTCGCCGAGATTGGTCATCACGATCTGGACTTCGCCACGATAGCCGGCATCGATAACGCCGGCGGTGGTGGCGATGCCTTTCGAAGCCATTGACGAGCGGTCGCGGACGAGCAGGCCGAGGGGGACGCCGGTCTCGGGGTGGCGCGCTTCGACGGAGATACCGGTACGGACACGAATGGTTTTGCGGGGCTCGAGCACGACGGATTCGAGAGAGAAAACATCGTAGCCGAGATCTTCGCCGGGATGAGCGACGACCGGAAGGCGGGCGCCGGGTTCGAGGAGTTTCACGCGGAGCATGTGCTCATGGTACCGGGATGAAGTGGTGGAGGCTGTGGATTCATTGGAATCCAACTACAGCGGAAATTGGAATGAAAGTGGTTGACCGAATGGTAGGTGCCGAGTTGGCCACGACTCGCCCGAAACTCGCAATTTGCCTGTTCAACGGCGCGATTAGCCGATCAGTGCTCTCTTCATACGCAATTCTTCAACAGCTATCCGTCCCTCCTCGCTGAGATTGGATTTGCCGATCTGGATGGTGACCTTGCGAATCTTGCCGGTGAACTTGTTATCACCCACCTTGTAGTCGTCGCTGACAGCCGTATAGAGGTTCTCGCCCACGTCCGTTGTTTCTGCGCCGAAGGCGTTTGGATGGGTGTGCTCGATGCGCCCTGTGGCGACCTTTTGATCGTTGACGAAGAGTGAGCCATTCCCTCCGCGCGCCAGGGCGACCGCCATCATAAGCAAACTCGAAGCGGAGTATCACCTTTCCGGATGGCAGGCGATCGGGGCCAACGATCTTCGAAATCTCGCGACCGAGGAAGTTGTAGGCGAACCTGGGTGCGCCGTTCTTGACGTAGAGGCTCCAGCCGCCCATTTCTCCGCCCTGTGCGATGACCACGCCCTCGGCGCCTCCCTTAGGGATTTCGATGTCGGCTGTAACCACGAAGGAGCGGTTCTTGACGTTGATGAAACCGTTCTCGGGAATTCCTTTCATTCCTTCGTAGACCGTCATCTCAGTGCGACCTTCCAACAAATCCGGACGGCCAGCGAGGGCAGCGTTAAAGCGTTCCCACGCGCGGTCGTCGAGCGGCAGCACGTTGTACTTAACGGCCTCTTCAAGGAAGACTCCCTTCAGCTTTTCGAGCTTGTCGGGATATTTCGCGGCAAGGTCGTGCGCGCAACTGAAGTCTTCTTCTACGTTGTAAAGCTCCCATCTGTCGTTGGCATACGTAGCGCGCGCCTTAGCCTCCCACGGCGGACGGTGTACGGTGGTGGCAAACCAGCCGTCCTGATAGATGCCGCGGTTGCCTGCCATCTCGAAGTATTGCTTGGTGCGGCGCGACTTCGCCTCGGCGTTATTCAGAGTGTCGAGCATGCTCACGCCTTCGATTGGCTTCTGCTTGACCCCATGGACGACCTCTGGCTCGGTCACTCCGACTGCCTCCAACACAGTTGGAGCGATGTCGATCATGTGGTACCACTGCGTGCGCAGGCCGCCTTTCTCTTCGATGCCTTTCGGCCAATGAATCACAATGGGCTGGCAGACGCCTCCATAGGAGGCCACCTGGTGGCCCCAGGAAAAGGGCGTGGCGCCAGCAAAGGCCCATCCGTTGGGATACAAGATGTGGGAATGCGGGCCGCCGAATTTGTCCAGATTCTCTAATGCAACATCGAGAGGCTCCGGCAGCCCGTTGAACACAGATAATTCATTGAAGGCGCCGATGGGGCCTCCCTGAAAGACAGGGCCATTGTCGCCGGTGATGTAGATGACCATTGTGTTGTCCATTTGGCCCAGCTCTTCGATTGCGTCGAGGAAGCGCCCGATTTCGTAGTCCGTCACCTCGGCGAAGGCGGCATAGATTTCCATGTACCTGGCGAAAACCTTTTTCTCATCGGCGGTCAGATCGTCCCATTCCTGGATTCCCGGCGGCTTGGGCGCGAGTTCAGTACCCGGAGGCACGACGCCGAGCTTGATCTGCCGCGCCAGTGTTTCTTTTCGCACCTGGTCCCAGCCCTGGTCGAACTTGCCCTTGTACTTGTCGCGCCACTTTTCGGGTACCTGGAATGGACCGTGCGTGCCGATGGCGGAGTAGTAGACGAAAAACGGCTTGTCGGGAGCCAGCGAATGCTGGGAACGCACCCACTCGATGCCTTTGTCGGTGATGTCGGAGCTGGCATAGTAATCGGCATCGGGGTGCACATCTATTCTGTTCATGTTGTCGTAAATGACCGGATGGAACAGGTCAGCTTCGCCAGCCATGAAGCCGTAGAAGCGCTCAAAGCCGCTATTCATAGGCCAGCGGTCGAATGGTCCGACAACGCTGGCTTCCCAGGGCCCAAGTTCGTGGCATTTGCCAAACATGGCGGTGCTGAAACCGTTGAGCCGCAGGATCTCGGGCAGCATCGTGACGCTGTCGGGACGCATCGCGGTATACCCCGGGAAAGCAGTGGCAATTTCCGAGATCACGCCGAAGTTTGTGCTATGGCTGTTGCGCCCAGTGAGCAAGGCCATGCGGCTTGGCGAACACAGCGGGGGCACCTTGAAGTTGTTGTAGCGAAGCCCGTCCTCGGCCAGTCGTTCCAACGTTGGCATGTCGATAGGGCCGCCAAAGGTAGACGAGTCTCCGAAGCCGAAGTTGTCGAGAAGGATGACCACCACGTTGGGTGCGCCTTTCGGCGCCTTCACCTGAAACCGGGGCGGAGCTGTTGCATTCTGCACATCAAGCTCGGTGATGGGGGGATACTGCGGCTCGGGCACGGGCAGGACCTTGCGATGCGTGGATGAAGCTCCGTTGAGCGCGTTGCTTTGAGCCTCTGACTGATTAGCCACGGGTCACCCCCAGCAGGCCATTCGATACTTGAGTGAACAGGCGCGTCATCAAATTCTCCTGGTCGATTAGTTTTGACCGCGAATCGCCGCGGACGGCACGGCTCCTTGCGCGGGGCCTTCGTCAACTCAAAGGGAAGACACAGAATGATTCAAACTTGGGGACTGGCTCGGAGTAAGCCTGCGTGTGAGCAACTTCCTCGAATTGCAGGATCATTTCCCTGCCATTGACGCTGCTTATATGCAATCGGGAGGTGTCAGACTACTGGTAAAAGTGACAGATAACTGCGTTTGGTTGATGCCGCTTGAGAAGCCCCAATTTCCGAGTTCCGGACGTGTAACCGCCGATGCGGAAGTATCTGCGGAGGCGGGGGGGCTTGCTGTGGATTCGCGATACACTGGACGCTGGCAGGAGGACCGGGCGGTCGCTGCCGGGATTCGTTTACCGCGGATGCCGGGGGAGGAAAGTCCGAACTCCGCAGGGCAGTGTGCCGGATAACGTCCGGGATGTGAGCGTCAAGGCTCGCATACGGCCAGTGCCACAGAAAAGATACCGCCTCGGCTACCCCTCTTCGGAGGGATTCCCGGAAAGACTCGAAGGGTTCGCCTGGAGAGCCGGTCCGCGCCGGGGTAAGGGTGAAAAGGTGCGGTAAGAGCGCACCGCTCCGGCTGTGAAGCCGGAGGCAGGGTAAACCCCACACGGAGCAAGACCAAATAGGGAGGGAAGCAGCCGCCAAGAGCCAGGCGGCGCTGCGTATCGGCCCGATGCGCTGAGGCGGCTCGAGCAATTGCCGAAACCTCCGGGTAGGTCGCTGATGAGTGTCCGCGGCAACGCGGCGCCTAGAGGAATGACCGCACACGACAGAATTCGGCTTACAGGTCCTTTTGCCGAATTTGCATGGCGTCACGGCGCGTGATCCGCGTCGTGACACCTCCACCAAACCCCGATTCCTGACTTCGTAATCCCCGCTTCCTGACTTCTTATGGATGGCCTCTGTCCCAGCTATCGTTTGCGCGGTGGACGGGCTGCGCGGGCAGGTCCGCATACGAAAACGCGCAGAAACGTTCTTCGCGGTGGTCCGGAATCATGACCGACTGCCGGCCTCATTTTTGATCTGTTATGTTCTACTTCTTTCGCCTGGAGCAACGGGACAAGCCGGAAATGATTGCGGAATCGATTTGTTGGTGGTTATACTCAAGGCTCCCAGTCATGAAGGCACGCAGTTTCATCGTCAGAGCTCTGCTCTTCGCGTTGCTATTGGCGCCGACCGCGATGCGGTTGTCAGCCAGGCCGCTTGGCGCGCTTTCATGCCGGGTTGCGAAGCCGCAACTTCGGGTGAGCCATGGTGGTGGGCAGACCGGCTGGGCAATGGATCAGTTCCTGGCTTCGAGGCAACACCCTCATGCGCCGGCGGCGCGGCTGCATCGGATTCGCGGCAAGAAGATCAGCGCGCAGACGGGTCTGGTTCTGACGCCCGGACGCTGCGCTCCGACGCATATCCTCATCTCAGACGCGTGCATTGATCAGCAAGATATGGATGGCCCCAATCCGTCCCGCGGGCCCCCTTCGCAGCTCTCCTGCTAGAGCGGGCAAGAGCCAGTTTGAACTCCATACGGTGGGTTCGCCGTATCGTCTTTTCGAACTACTCTCCAGTTGACATTGCAGTTTCCGGCTTGGTCAGAGGGCGGCATTTTCTCAGAGAGAGAGATGCCCTTGGCCTCGGCATAGTGACTGCGAAACCGACTCAGACTCCACTTTGATTTGAGTAATCAACGCCGGCCATGCCCGACGAGTCCGCCAAAGAATTCCATTGGCACATCGTGTGTGTGGTTGGCGATAACGAGCTTGGGATCCCTCACGTTCTTGCCTGGGGGAACCCAATGGACTAGGAGCCAGACCTCCAATGGAACTAGTCCAAGAGGGTTGGGGACGCCCGGGGAAGGCGAATCCAACCCGCACTTGCCAGCTGCAGGCATCCCTGCCGGCAGCAGGCGATGCGAGTCGCGGCATCCGCAAGGGTGCCGCTGCCCGCATTATGAAGACCCTTCAGGGCTGATCATCATTTTCAGGTTCAAGCGGCTTGCTTCCTGGTGACGGGCCAGCGCAACGTCCGCCCCAACTTCATCGACCGCCGATGGCGCCGGAAAGTCCTTGTGAATCGGGCGCTGACCAAGCAGCATCCATTCTGCAGGCGATTCCCCCACGATTTCTCGCGATCCGTATCAATCCAAGGAGCTTCCCGTGAAAATTGTTACAACAATTGCCCGCTATCTGCTGGGGCTGATGTTCCTGGTATTCGGCTCCAATATGTTCCTGAATTTCATTCCGATGGGTCAGATGCCGACAGGGGTGGCCGGACAGTTTACGGCTGCCCTGTTTGCTGCGCACTACTTTTACGTGGTGGGCGCAATCATGGTGATCTCAGGGATCCTGTTGCTGGCGAACCGGTTTGTGGGGCTTGGTCTGACTTTGCTGGGTCCCGTGTTGTTCAACATTCTTACCTATCACCTGCTGATGAACCCGAGCGGCATTGGTGCGGGAGCGCTTGCGACGCTGCTGTGGCTGCTGGTTGCCTGGGAGCATCGCGTGGTGTTTGCGAGGCTATTCGCCGCACGGCTTGAGGAATGAAAGCTGCCTCGATGAACAGCCGGACGGCTGGCTACAATCAGGGTAGCGATGATCGAGTATCTCTACCTGGGGCGTGTGGCATACGACGAGGGGCTGCGATTGCAGGCCGAGATTGCAGCGCTGCGGCTTGCAGGGACGCGTTGATAACGTGTTGCTGCTGCTGGACCATCCGCCGGTGCTGACGCTGGGGCGGAATGCGCGGCGCGAGAATGTGCTGGCTTCGGATGAGTTGCTGGCGCAGCGCGGGGTGACGTTGCACGAGATCAATCGTGGCGGCGATGTAACATACCACGGGCCGGGGCAGCTGGTTGGGTATCCGATTTTCGATTTGCGGAGTTTGCAGAACGCAAAGGGCGGGCGGCTGGGGCCGGTGGATTTTGTGCGGATGATGGAAGAGGCTCTGATCCGGCTGTGCGGGGGGTATGGCGTACGCGCGGGACGGATCGCTGGGCTAACGGGTGTGTGGTGCGGTGGTCTTTTAGACGGGGAAGCCCCTGGAAGCAAAGACCGGAAGATTGGGGCGATTGGAATTCATGTTTCGCGAGGCATTACTTCGCACGGATTTGCGTTTAATGTGATGACGGACCTGCGTGATTTTCAATTGATCAATCCTTGCGGCATTACGGATAAGCCCGTGACGAGCCTGGAGCGGGAGATTCCGGAGGGTGTGCGCTTGCCGGGGCTTGAGGAGATCGCCCACCAGGCGGCGCGGCAGTTCGGGCAGGTCTTCGGGCAGCAGGTGCTGGCGGTGGAGAGTCTGGATGCACTGCGCGCCCAGGCGGCTGCGAAGAGGGAGATGCCGGCGGAAGATACTCCGCTGCAGATTCCCGCCGAGGTAGAGCGGCTGCACGGCGACCCGGAGCGGCCAGTGCGGGCGTGACTGAGGCCAGGCAAGCTGGATGGCGCGGACCAGCGGGTGCGGGCCGCAATTTATAATCCGGCAGGAACCGGGCGGGCGCAGCTTATCCCGCATGGCGGAGTGAACGATTCATGCCAACCGACGTGATCATGCCCCAGATGGGCGAGTCGATCGTTGAAGGCACCATAACCAAGTGGCTCAAGAAAGTCGGCGAGCCGGTGGAGAAGGACGAGCCCCTCTTCGAGATTTCGACAGATAAGGTGGATGCGGAGATTCCTGCGCAGGTGGCCGGCGTCTTGATGGAGATCAAGTTCCCAGAGGGGGCCACGGTCGAGATCAACACGGTAGTTGCCGTATTGGGTGAGCCGGGCGCCGCTGCCAAGACCGCTCCCGTCCAGAAAAAGTCTGGGGCGAATCCTCCGGCGGCAAAGTCAGAGCCAATTGCATCTGTTGCTCCGCAGGCGAAAGCCGAGCCGCAGCCCGCCGAGGAAACGAAGGCGTCTGCGGCAGCGGCGAGAGCCACGGGTAGTGGCGTCGAGATCGTGATGCCGCAGATGGGTGAGTCGATTTTCGAGGGGACGATAACGAAGTGGCTGAAGAAAGTCGGCGATACGGTTGAGAAAGACGAGCCGCTGTTTGAGATTTCGACAGACAAGGTGGATGCGGAGATTCCCTCGCAGGTGGCCGGGGTTCTGACCGAGATCAGGGCGGCCGAGGGCGAGACGGTTCAGATTAATGTGGTGGTGGCGGTGATTGGCGGCGGCGGCACCTCCAGTGCGAGTGATCGCGCCATCGGCACAACCGTGGCGGAACCGATGGTTGCGACAGCCACCAAAGCAGAGCCCGCAATCGAGGTTTCACCGTTGCAGGACGATCGGCTCATCAAGTCGTCGCCGCTGGTGCGAAAGATTGCGAGAGAGCACAGCATCGATCTGAGGCTTGTGCCGGGAACGGGTTCAAACGGACGCATCAACAAGGACGACATTCTGCGCTATGTGAGTCAAGGTGGTGCTAAAGCCGCAGGCGCGCCGAAGGCGCCGATGGCCGCGCCGCGGGTGCCCGAGCCGAAGGCGCTCACCGCCGATGTGGTGCCACTGACGAAGATGCGCTCGATTATTGCCCAACGCATGCTTGAGAGCAAGCGCACGAGTCCGCATGTGCACTCGGTCTACAAGGTGGACATGACGCGGATTGCGAGGCTACGCGAACGGGAAAAGGCTGGATTTGAGCAGCGGCATGGAGTGAAGCTGACGTATATGCCCTTTATCGCGGTGGCGGCGGTTGAGGCTCTGCGGCGGTTTCCGATCGTGAATGCGTCGCTGATCGAGAACGAGATTCACTATCACGCGAACATCAATCTCGGCATTGCGGTGGCGCTGGAGTGGGGGCTGATTGTGCCCACGGTGCGCGAGGCGGAGAAGCGGGATTTTGCAAGTATCGCGCGTGCGATTGCGGATCTCGCAGGTCGTGCGCGCGCGAAGAAGCTGCTGCCGGATGAGGTGGGCGGATCAACATTTACGCTGACCAATCCGGGCATCTTCGGCGATGAGTTTGGGATGCCGATTATCAATCAGCCGGAGGCGGCGATCCTGGCGATTGGGGCGCTGAAGAAAGAGCCGGTGGTGCTGACCGATGCCGAGGGCAACGACACGATTGCGATTCGCTCGATGCAGTATTACTGCCTGGGCTTCGATCATCGCCTGATCGATGGGGCGGATGCGGGGAAGTTCATGAGCGAATTCAAGCGGACGCTGGAGACTTGGGATCGGGCGATTGGGTAAATGCCGGTTGTTGCTTGAATTCCTAGGTTGCTCAGCGGCTCGACAGACAAAGCTGCAAAAAGAATCTTTGCTTTCCCACCCATGCCTCGCGGCATGGATGGGGCACCCTTGGTTCGTGCGGGTCGTTCGCTGCGAGATCAGCGTCCTGCCCAGGCGAGGCCGTCGGTTAACTTGCCTGTGGAAATGGTGCGGGTGACGGTCCAGTTCGTTGTGTCGATTTCGGCGACCTGGTTGGCGTGTTCGCAGGAGACATAGGCGGATTTGCCGTCGGGGCGAACCAGCACTTCCTGCGGGTATGCGCTGACGGCTACGGTGCGCGCGACCTGCATCGATTTCAAGTCGATTACGGCGACCTTGTTCTGGTCGGGCAGCGCAACGAGGAGCCAATGGCCGTCGGGTGTGGGAGCCGAGCCGTAGCCGATGCCTTCCATCGGAATCCACTTGGCGACTGTGCCGGCGGCGGTATCGACAACAGCCATTTGCGGCTTGGTCTGGTCGGCGGTGAAGACCCACTTGTCGTCGGGCGAGATGGAGATGCGCTGGGTGTTTGCCGATACGGGAACAACTTTGAGCACCTTGCGGGTCTTCAGGTCGATGACGGAAACCGTGCCCGGTCCGACGTTGGCCGTGTAGGCGCGGCGGCCATCGTGCGAGAGGATGAGCATGTGGCTCTCGGGCTGGCCGGTTGGGATTGCGCCGATGATCTTCAGCGTTTTGGGATCGATGATGGTGATGGTTTTATCGATCTCGGTGGTGACGTAGAGCAGGCCGTCTTTCGGGCCGATCATGGGGCAATGCGGGCGGATCCCGTGATCGAAGGCGATGTTGCCGACAACTCTGTGTGAGGCGATGTCGATGACAGTGATGTTCCGGCCATCGGTGCCGGGCTTGCCTACGCCGGAGTTGCCGTAGATGGGGACAAAGGCGAGTTTGCCATCGGACGAAGCGATGACTTCATGGCCGGTGATGCCGCCCTCGGGTACGGATGCGAGGACGCTGCCGGTTGCGGGGTCGATGATCGCCAGGCTTTGCGCGCCTTTCTCGGCGACGAGGAGTCTAGGCTGTTGCGCGAGACACGCGGGGATTGCAAGGCAGACGAGTGCCGGGCATGCGGCACGAAGAAGGAAATACAAGACGGCCTCCTGACTACGCATTGAATCTTACGCGAGTGGGAGGCCGGGCTGGGATTCAGTTTTCCCATGTCTCAGAATCGAGACATGGGGCACCCAAGGGTCTTGCAAGGGCCAGCTGCCCGAAAGCAACTGCAGGTTCCTCGACTTCGCTCGGAATGACAGTATGAGTTCAGGAGTGGCCGGCCCATGGGTCGTATGTGCCGACGCTCCAGCTGTGCCCTTCGGGATCCTTGACTGAGAATTCGCGGCTGCCGTAGTCGGTGTTCTGGAGTTCGCGGACGATCTTGCCGCCGGCGGCTTTGGCACGGGCATAGACTGCGTCGGCATCAGGGACGATGATGTAGGCGCTGCGGGTTTCGAAGTCGCCGAGTTCCAGCGGTGTCTTGAAGCCGCGGCCGTATTCGTCGTCCTTGCCGGAACCGAGCATGATCATGCCGCCGCCGAGGGTGAGTTCGGCGTGGCCGATGGTGTTGTTGGGGCCGGGATAGACGGCGTGACGCTCAAAGCCGAAGACATTGCAGAGCCACTCGATAGCGGCGTTGGCGTCGCGGTAGCGCATGGCGGGCATGATGGTGGATGTTGAAGTAGGCGCTGATACTGGCATGGGAACCTCCGTGGAATTTCAGACTACCGACTCAGAATGGCAGCGATGTTGGCATTGATCTTGGAAGAATCGGAAATGCGGAAAGAAAATCAGTCGGCGCCGATGTGGTTGGCCCAGCGGGTGCGGTTTGCAGAGTAGGTGGTGGCGTCGACGCCGGAGAAGGCGCGGAACTCGTTGGCGAAGTGGGACTGATCGTAATAGCCGCAATCAAGGGCAAGCTCGGCCCAGCGGATGTCTGCGCCGGAGTGCAGCTGGCGGACGGCGTGCTGGAAACGCTGGATGCGGCACCAGACCTTGGGTGTGAGTCCCACCTCTTCACGGAAGATCTGCGAGAAGCGGCGCTCGCTCCAGCCCATCTGGCGGGCGGTTTCGCGGACGCTGGCGACGTGGGGATTGTGCGCGAAGTAGCGCAGCGCAAACTGAATCTGCGGGGGGCGCTGCCGGCGTTCGAGCCGCGATGTGAAGCGTGTGCAAAGAAATTGCTCGAGGCACTGCAGGCGGGCTTGCGGAGAGTCTAGTTCGCGCAGGCGATCGCGCAAGGGTTGCGTGCTGCTTCCCCAAATCGACTCAAGTGCAACCGTCTGGTTGCTGAAATGGTGGGCCGCATCTGAGGCGAAGGACACAAATCCGCCGGGTGCAAAGACGATGCCGATGAGGTCGGCCATATCGCTGGTGTCGACGATCTCATAAACGGAGCGTGCGCCGATGACGAGTGCGGGAGGCATACGGCGATCGCATTGGCCTTCGGGGCAATCAAGCAGGAAATCGCGAGCGAGATTGAGGATAACCTGGGTGCAGCCGGTGGGAAGGACGCGTTCGCGGCGGTGAGCGACGTCGCCAGCTTGTGCATACCAGAGGGAACGAATGCACAGGTTGAGCGGGGCGGCGGGGATGCGCTCCAGATAAAGCATGGTGGCCTCGGACGGGTCCCCAGCGACAGGTCTTTGTCGCGTGGATGTCTCGAGGCCGTTATAGCACGTTGCGCGGCGGAGATGGAATCGGAGCTGCGGCGGCGCGAGGGCGATCTCGATTATGCTTGGCCCATGCGACTGCCTGCGGGCGATACCGAACTCGTGCAGATTATGGATGCGGCGCTGGCCGACGCGGCCCGCCGGGCGGGGACGTGGCTGGCTTGCCGGCCGGGATGTACGCAGTGTTGCCATGGAGCGTTTGCAATCAATGCGCTGGACGTAGCACGGCTGCAGGCCGGCATGCGGGCATTGCATGCGGATGATTTCGAAAAGGCCAAGGCAATCGAGCAACGCGCGAAGGCGTGGATTGCGGAGTTTGGGCCGGGGTTTCCGGGGGATGCGACGACGGGGGTGCTGGGTACTTCGGATGAGGAGCAGGCGCGGTTTGAGGAGTTTGCCAATGATGCTGCTTGTCCCGCGCTGGATTTAGCGACAGGGCTTTGCGATGTGTATACGTGGCGTCCGATGACGTGCAGGGTTTTTGGGCCGCCGGTGAGAATGGGCGAGGGAGAGGCGTTGGGATGTTGCGAGCTGTGTTTCGTGGGAGCTGGCGAGGAGCAGATTGCCGCATGCGAGATGCAGGTTCCGCTTGAGCTGGAGGAGCGACTGGTGAAGGAGACGGGCGATGCGGGCGAGACGGTGGTGGCGTTTGCCCTTTGCAGCAAGATTTAGCGTGTCAGCGGCGCCGCGCGCCAAGCAGGTTAGCAAGTAGCGGGATCGTTCCGGAAACTCCTTGTTTATGTCGGGTCTGAGTGGGGTTAGAATGAGGCACCCCGGAGAGTCAATCCAAAGAGGCCGCGTTACGCTATGCCCGTAGCCCAGCTTACCCTCGAACTCCGCATTGAACACGCGCAATCGCTGAAAGACCGGCGGCAGGTGGTTCGGTCAATGAAAGACCAGCTGCGG
This sequence comes from uncultured Acidobacteriaceae bacterium, assembly GCA_963769345.1. Taxonomy (GTDB): domain Bacteria; phylum Acidobacteriota; class Terriglobia; order Terriglobales; family Acidobacteriaceae; genus Telmatobacter. Next base: position 423,787 of record CAVYLL010000008.1, on the reverse strand, counting down.
CAGGGGTTCAATATCTCCGTCGCCGAGATGGATGAGGCGGTGACGTGGCAGTCGGCGACGCTGGGCGTGGTGGCGATTTCCGGATCGCGCAGCTATCTGCATCAGCTTATTGAAGAAGTGGAGCGCGCGGCGCGGCGGATGTCGAACGAACTTGGCGCAGAGTTGACGGACTCATTCTGGGAGTACCTGGAGAGCTGAGGCTGGGCAGACACAGCGCGAGTTCTTCGCGGCGGGGTGTTTTCGCGAAATAGAACCCATCGTCGCGTCCGAGGGAGTGTTGATGCAGAGACGGCTTGATGGAAAGACGATTGGAGCTTTTCTTCTAGTGTGCATCGCCTGTCTGCCGGGCTTCTCACAGCCAGCTTCTGATTCGGTGAGCATTCGCGTTGATCTTGCGAAATCGCTCGGGCCATATGCGCCGATCTACCGGTGGTTTGGCTACGACGAGTCGAACTACACGACCATGAAATACGGGAAGCTGCTATTGCGGGAACTGCACGACCTGACGCCGGAACCGGTGTACATCCGTGCACATCATCTGCTTACTTCAGGGGACGGCGTCGCGGAGCTGAAGTGGTCCTCATCGAACGTCTTCTCGCTCGGGGTGGATGGAAAGCCCGTCTACGACTTCACGATCACCGACCAGACCTTTGACGAATATCAGCGGGCCGGGGTGCGGCCGTTTGTCGAACTGGGATTTATGCCGAAGGATCTCGCATCGAATGTGCCCGGGGTGAATGAATACCAGGTTCATTTCCCGCGGCCAACGATGGCGGGAGCGTCGAACAATCCGCCAAAGGATTACGCGCTGTGGGGCGAACTGGTGAGGAAATTCACCGAGCACCTGGTGGAGCGCTACGGTCGTGACAAGGTAAGCACGTGGTACTTCGAAGTGTGGAATGAGCCGGACATTGTGTATTGGCACGGCACGCAGGAGGAGTACTTCAGGCTCTATGACTATGCGGTGGCCGGCGTTCGCGCGGCGTTGCCGGATGCGAAGGTGGGAGGACCGGCTACGACGGGGCCAGGTTCGGAGAAGTCTGTTGGGTTTCTGGAGGCATTTCTGAAACATTGCCTCAGCGACCGCAGCGCGGTGGACGGCGAGGCGGTGCCGCTGGATTTCATCTCGTTTCATCCCAAGGGACGCCCGGAAACGGTGGACGGACACGTGCGCATGGGTCTTGGCGATGAATTGAATGCGGCTCGAACAGGATTTGAGATTCTGTCGAGATATCCGCGATTCAAGCGGCTCCCCATCATCCTGAGCGAGGCCGATCCGGAAGGCTGCGCCGCGTGCTCGACGAAGACCAATCCAGCGAATGCCTACCGCAACGGACCGCTCTACGCCACCTATACGGCGGTGGCAATGAAGTCGCTTCTGGATCTCGGGGAGCAGCGGGGAGTGAATCTGGCAGGGATGCTGTCGTGGTCGTTCGAATTTGAAGGCAAGGACTATTTTGAGGGGTTTCGCACGCTTGCGACCAATGGAATCGACAAGCCGATTCTGAATGTCTTTCGCATGGCGGGACTGATGTCGGGCGATCGAGTGGAGACCGAGAGCACGGGGAAGATTCCGCTCGGCGACATCCTGAAATCCGGCGTCAGGCAGGTGCCAGACGTGGATGCTTTTGCAACCAAAGGGTTGCGTCAGGCAGCCGTGATGGTGTGGAACTACCATGATGATGACAGGCCTGCGGCGGCGGCAACTGTGCAGGTGACGATTGCGGGAATCCCAGCAGGAGTGAAGCGCGTGCTGCTGGAGCACTATCGGATCGATGAGGATCACAGCAACTCGTACACCGTGTGGAAGCAGATGGGTTCACCGCAGGCGCCTACGGACGAGCAATATGCACGGCTGCGCCGGGCCGGGCAGCTGGAGTTGCTAACGTCTCCGCGGTGGCTCGACGTGGATGGGGGCACAGTGACCATCGAAACGGAGTTGCCGCGACAGGCTACATCGTTGTTGCGCCTGCAATGGTAGTGGTTGGCGGGTGGCCCCGATGTCGAGGCGCTATCCAGTTGAGGGACCGGGGGCACCGGCCAACGCACAATTCAGTCACTACCCCAAGCCGATCCTGTGTCCCCGCCTCTGCTATCCTGATGGGTTTACTTGAAGCCGCTCGAGGAGGCGCATACATGCCGGAACACAGGGCGAGAAAGCATCATCAGGACCGGGTGGCTGAGACGCTGCGGGAAGAGATTGGCGCGATGATCGAGGGTGAGCTTTCTGATCCGCGCATTGCATTTTGCTACGTAACCGAGGTCGTGCTGAATCCGGGCGCCAAGTCGGCGCGGGTATACGTGGCCGTCGATAACGCTGTGCCGGATATTGCCAAGGCAGAGCTCGATACGGTTGCCGGGCTTGAGGCGGCCAAGGGATACATTCGCTATGAGTTGAAGGAGCGGATGGGAGTGCGGCACGTGCCGGAATTGTCGTTTTTGGCCGATCGATCGGGGCGCTTTCAGGCTCGTATAGAAGAGTTGATGGACCGCTCGCGAAAACGCCAGAAAGCTCCGGTGGAGTAGGCAATGGATCTCCCCCGAACCATGGCAAGCGACGTCGATCCCGGCGGGACCTCTGACGATTCGATTGCCGCCATTCTCAACGTGATCCGCGAGGGCGAACGCTTCCTGGTCTGCTCGCACTCCCGGCCGGATGGCGATGCTGTGGGCAGCATGCTGGCGATGGGGAAGCTGCTGCAGGCGATGGGGAAGCGGGCGGACCTGGTTTCGGCCGATCGCGTTCAGATTGTGTACCGTGGTCTGCCAGGGGCGGACGACATCCGAACCGCGCTGCGGGTACATGGACCATACGATGCGGCGATCCTGCTGGAGTGCGACGGGGTGGAGCGCACACGGCTCCAGGGGTTGGACAAGTTCTTTCTCATCAACATCGATCACCACGCTACCGGGCTGGAGTTTGCCCACATCAACTGGATCGACAACCAGGCGGCCTGTGTCGGCGAGATGGTGTATCGGCTTTTTCAAGCGGCCGAGGTCGAGGTCACTCCGGAGGTTGCCAGCTGCATTTACACCACTGTGCTGACGGACACGGGCGGTTTCATCTATGGCGGGACGCGGGCAGCGACATTCGGGCTGGCGCGCGATCTGACGCTGGCGGGTGCAGATCCGATCCGCATCGCGCAACAGGTGTATTTTTCAACGTCGATGGCGAAGCTACTCCTGCTGGGCGCTGCGCTCAGAAACTTGCACCGAGAAGGGCGCGTGGCGTGGCTGTGGATCACCCATGAGGACATGGCGAGGAGCTGCGCCGTTGAAGAAGACTGCGAGGGGATTGCGAACTACGCGCTTTCGATTGCGGAGGTAGAGGCAGCCGCATTCCTGCGCGAAACGACGGAGAGTGGGATTCGTGTAAGCCTGCGCAGCAAGGGCAGGATCAATGTGGCTGCAATTGCAGAGCGGCTGGACGGCGGAGGACATGAGAATGCATCGGGTTGTACGCTGGCCGGTCCTCTGGCCCGGGCGCAGGAGCAGATTGTGGGGGAATTGCGCTCTGCCCTGGCGGTAACGGCCAGTGGGCCCGGTTGAGAACGGGTGCGAATCTGTTAGCCTAGCTTTTGTCTGAAACGCGGGTGATTTCTGCGTTTTTGCCTTGATTCGAGGCGTGCATCAATTTGCCCTGGCCAGTAGGGATCCCCCAAATCCCGGAAGCAGGCCGAGAGGCCGGTTCGCGGCGGTGCCGGGACGAGCAACATTGGAGCCGCGGTAGCTCCGGCCTGGAGAATCGCTGGAAGTGGAGACTCAACTGGAACCAGTTGCCCCGGATTCGCCCGAAAGCCGACGTATGCGCCTGCCTACCTGGGCGACGTTTTGCGAGGCCTCTGTCTTCGTGGTCTTCAGTGCATTCTTCATCCTTTATGGAGTTGTGCCCCTGCTGGGAGGGGATGGACTTGGCCTTGTAGGCGCGGACGAACCGCGCTATGCGCAGATTGCTCATGAGATGCTGGTGCGCTTTGACCAGGCGCATGCCATCAAAGACCGGCTGAGTGCCTGCGTAACTCCTTATCTCTACGGGCATCCCTGGCTGGAAAAGCCGGCGCTCTACTACTGGCGGGCGATGTTTGTCTTTCAGGAATTTGGAGTGCATGACTGGAGCGCGCGGCTGCCCTCGGCGAGTTTCGCCTTCATCATGGTGGCGCTCATTTATCTGCATATGAAGCGATTCCGGCCCGGCGGGCACCTGGATGCGGCTCTGATCACCGTAGCCTGCGCCGGGATCATCGGCTTTTCTCGCGGTGCATCCACAGATATGCAGATGGCTGCGCCGCTTTCGATCGGGCTGCTCGGCTGGTATGCGTGGTACGAGACCGACTCGAAGTTCTGGCTATTCGATATCTATTTCTTTACGGGCGTGGCCACGCTGGCCAAAGGGCCGGTGGCGCCGCTGCTGGCCATCGTTATCGTCGCGGCGTTCGCATTTTTGCGCAAAGAGTGGTCCATCGTGCAGCGTTCGGTGTGGTGGCCGGGGATTGCGCTTTATTTTGCCATCACGCTGCCATGGTTCATCGCCGTGCAGCATCAGAATCCGACGTTCTTTCGTGAGTTCTTTCTAGAACATAACCTTCAGCGCTTTGCCACCAACCGCTACCAGCACTCGCAGCCCTTCTGGTACTACTTCGTTGTGGTGCTGCTCGCCGTGATGCCGTGGACGGTGATCGCGTTGCGGGCGCTGATCGACGGCATGCAAACCTCGGTGGCGGAGTGGCGGCTGCGGCGTCTGAATCCCAAGAGGCGCGCTCCGAATCGCCCAGGCGATGCATTCCCCGAGTTTCTGGTGCTATGGGCGATTATCCCTATTGTCTTCTTCTCGTTTTCACAATCGAAGCTGCCAGGATACATTTTGCCTTCGATTCCGCCGATCACAATTCTGACGGGCGACTATCTTTTCCGGCGCCGGCAGCAGGGCTTGAACCGCTGGGAACTGGCGGGCCACGCCGCGCTATGCGGGGTGATGACGATGTTTGCCTTCCTATTGCCGTGGTTTGTAAATCATGGACCGGAGCTGCCGCCGACGCGCGCCCTGACGGCGGCTTTGCTGGCATCGGCGGGAGCAGCGCTGCTGATCGTTGTGGTGGTGAAAGGCTACGGCGTTGCCCGGCTGCGATTGGCGACCACGGGCGTGCTGGTGGTGCTGATGTTCTTTCTTTACGGGGTGGGGCCGTTTGTCGGCATTCCGGCATTGGCTTCGACCAAGGGTGCGATTCACTTGCTCGACAAGTCCTATTCGGCGAGGCCCTTGGCAGATCGCCTGGCTCTCCTGGCGCCACTGGATGAGACGGTCGCCGTCTTCCGTGTTCGGCGCGACGTGGAGTATGGCCTGGCCTTCTACCGCAATCGCGAAGTGGTGAACTATGAAGATACGGGCGTGCCGGAGCAGGAGCATCTGCTGGTCGCGCGTATCACGGGGCGCCGTGGCATGGACCTGCATACGCCGGCAGCGCTGCAGGAGTACCTGGAAGGCCGCCACTACGAGGAAATCCTGAGCTGGCCCGAGCAGGGGCTTGAAGTCTATCTCGTGGGCGCCCGGTAGAATCTGGCTTCCTGAAACAACATTCGAGTGTTGAGTAACTTGCAGTGGAGCGGTCAATCGTGGCACAGTGACCGGAAGGCCCGTTGGCGGCGTGCGCGGTTGTGTGGCACGTTGCAGACCTGACTTGCATGGATGACGCCGGCCTAGAGTTGGCCGCATCGAACAAGGGAACCATGGCAGCTGGCGTGACTATCGAGATCCTGGATCTTCGGCATTTCGCTGCGCCGGTGCTGCGTCCCGTGCTCGACGCTGAAGGTGAGCTGTGGAGCACGCGGCTGCACTGGGACTATCGCGCTTCGGCGCGCCTGCTGATGCAGTATCTCGACAACCACCTGCTGCCGGGATACGCCGCCCTCGAGTCAGGACAAGTGACCGGCTACGCCTTCTGCGTATATGAAGAGACGAAAGCCGTGATCGGCGACGTGTTTGCGCTGCCCGGACAGAATCCCGAAACGGCCGCCGCGGCGGATGGAACGCCGGAACCCGAGCGGGAGATTGAGAGCACGCTGCTGCGGCATCTTTTTGAGACGCTGCTGAATTCGCCCAATGTAGACCGGATCGAATCGCAACTGCTGCTGCATCCCTCTGGCACGCACTCCGCGATTTTTCGCGAGTCAGGTTTCGAGATATATCGCCGGCACTTTATGGTGCAGCAGCTTGCCGGACACTGGAGCCCCCCGCGTGTCGACCTGCCGCCCGAATTTGAGTTGCGGCCGTGGCGGGATGACGATCTCAATGCAGCGGCTCGCCTGATTGCGTCGGCGTATAGTGGGCACCCTGACAGCCTGATCAACGACCAATACCGGTCGGTCCATGGATCGATGCGATTCCTGCACAACATCGTGCGCTACTCGGGGTGCGGCGTATTTTCCGCACAGGCATCGCACGTGGTGGTGGAGCGCAGCAGCCACGAACTGGCGGCGCTGGTGCTGGGCTCGCGGGTCAGCCCGCAAAGCGGGCATATCACGCAGCTCTGCGTGCATCCGAGCTATCGCCGACTTGGGCTCGCGCGCATGCTGCTTTCGGTGGCGGCGGCGCACTTTGTGCGGCAGGGGGTAAGCGAGATTTCGCTTACGGTTACGGAAGCGAATGGCAATGCGATCGAGCTATACAAGAGCGAGGGCTACGACTGCACGCACGTGTTCGACGCGGCTGTCTGGGAGCGGGACAGCGCGGCCTAACGTTCTATGAGCGAGAGCCCCAGTGCGACAGAACTCATCAGGAAAATTGAACAGTCATTTGCGTATCGCAAAATTCCTGCCGAAGCCGTCGTGATGGAAGGACGGCTGCAGATCGATTCGGACGTTGAAGATGGTCTGTGGTTTCAAGGCAAGGATTGGCGTGAAATCTCGAAAGAGGATTGGGAACAACGTTATTGCGGGCTGTCGTATCTGTCGGCCGAGGCGTTTGCTTATTATCTTCCAAGCATCCTCATTCTCACGGTTCGGGACCCGCGAAATTCTCCCGGTCTTGCAGTCGATTCCTTCGTTTGGCAATTGGATTCGAGTCCTGGCGTTGAGAATCTGAGTCCATCCAGTTATCGCTACTTCGAACTCACCGATGATGAGTTTGAGGCGGTGAAAGAATGGCTTTTGTGGGCCTGCGAAAACAAGCCGGACGTCTTCTATGGCAAGGCTGTCAACGGTCCCGGGGATGGATTTGGACGGGCATTCGACTCGATTGATCTACTTCACAAAGAAGCTGTGAAGCGCAGGATGAACAAACGAGAAAGGTAAAGATTTTACCGCGCGATCAGGTACATGACCCAGCTGAGCACGATGGCAGAACCTACGAACAGGACCCAGCAATAAAGTCCGTAGCGAAACATCTTCTGCGGGGTTTCGCGCTGGGTGATGCCGAAGACGGTCGATGCAAACGTGGCGAAGAGCAGGACCGCAGCGAAGTGGGAGGGGCTGAACACTAAAGCTTCCTCCCGGTGCGGATGTTGTGCGCGTCGACGGCAGCGATGATGTTCAGAAGGCCAGCCACGACGATGAAGCGCGTGCCCCAGTCGGCAACTGTGAGTTGGACCGAGTCAGCGCCGAGGCCCAATGCGCGGCCAACGATGTAGAGCAGCCCGCTGCCCAGATCGCCGGCCAGACCGAGCATTTCGAGAATGTCGTGGGCGTTGGCGTAGAGGCGGCCCTGCATAGCAAGGCCGAGGGCGAACATGCAGACGATGGAGATCGCCAGCAGCGCGCCGCGGCCCCATTTGCGCAATAGGAAATGTCCCGCGCCCGGGATAAGCCAGCCAACGATGAGAGGGAGAAATACGAACCCGCTTTGCGCACTCTTGGGCGCGACGGCGTTCTTGTTTTCAGCTTCTGCCATTCCCTTTTGACTATATCGCATGAAAGCGAGGGACAAGGGAACAGGGAATAGGGAGTAACGAACGTGAGCCTATTGAATTCGAAGCCGTTTCATCAGAGCGACCAGCATGCGGCCAACTTCCTCAGACAGGCGTTCGGCTATTTCTCGTTCCTGTGCGGACCCCATGTTCCGACCCCCAGCGATTACAAGCTGCGTCTGCACTTCGCAGTTCGATCCTCTGGAATGGCCAAGAAACTGCAGATACTCGCCTCTTGTCGATCTTCTGTATCCTTCTGCGATATTGCTGGCCACAGATACGGATGCACGGCGAAGCTGACTTGTGAGGCCGAATCTCTCCGTTGCCGGAAAAGATTCGGTCAGCCTATATACAGCGAGGCTCAGCTCGATCGCTCGCTGCCAAACCAGGAGATTCTTAAATGAGCCTTTCGCTGTCTCCAGATCCGGATTCGACCGTTGCATTGCTGAACGATAGAGCAAGCCGCCGGTCACGCATGTGACATTGGATACCGGACACAACCAGACAATAGCTTTACTCCCTACGCCCTATTCCCTGTAGGGATGATGCCGGCGTTCTCGACCATGAGGATTGTGGTGCGGTGTGGCGCGCGGGTCCGGTGAACTACCCCTCGCGGGACGACGAAACCCTGGCCGGGTTTCAGCTCGATCGTTTTTCCTTCCAGATCGATCAGCAGCAGGCCTTCGACGGTGTAGAAGAACTCGTCGTCGTTGTCGTGCTTGTGCCAGTGGTACTCGCCTTCGATGATGCCGACGCGGACTACCGAGTCGTTTACCTTGCAGAGGGTTTGATTGAACCACTTGTAGTTCTTTGCGTCTTCGATCGCGTTGAGGTCGATGACTTCGAGTGGGTTGTGCAGGATGTTGAGGCGAGTTTCATAGGGGAAGGCGGCTGGGTCCGGCATAGACCACTCCTTGTGCGCAGGATACGTGCTTTGAGGTTCGGGAGGCAAAGCAACGAATTCAGATCTTGCGAATGGATTCTCGTCTGGAGATCCGTCTGAAAGCGAAGGGCGCTGAAAGTAGGAGTATCGCTACTAAGAAACGAAGAATGTCGTTCCGGATCAACCTTGCCCCAAACGGGCTCAACCCGATCACGACGGCGCCTACGAGGCACAGGATCGGTGGAAGTAATCCATAAACCAAAAAGCGCCAGTCTGAGAAGAGCGGAAAGAAAGCGCCTCTTTCGATGCCGGCGCCTTCGAGCATTACGTGGAGATAGAGGTCGCGGCCTGCAATCTGAGCAAGCGCATGGTTCCACGGTTCGAGGTTGCCGTTCTGCTTGTCGCGTTCGTGTGCGCGGCGAATCAGCCTGGAGATCTTCTTCTCGTACTCGCGGTCATCAAAGTCGCGCTCGAATGCTTGCGCGGCTTCGAGATCTCGCTTGCTCGCGGTGGCTTCTGTGAACCCCAGCATGCGGATTTCAATGTCTGTCAGTTGAACGCCGTCGACCCTTGCCTGATCGAGTACGCGATCGATCACGAATTGTTTTGAACTCTTCATGCGATGAGGCGAGTAAGAACTCCCTCAGCGGCTAAAGTGCGGAAAACGCGTGATTGCGGTTAGGTTCATGGAAAAGCATGCCTCAGCGGCTAAAGCCGACTTTGACTTGATTGGTTTTATCGGCACGACTGAAAGTCGTGCCCTTTCAAAACGGCGTCTCCGATTGAGTTTTTCCGAAGCCTGTAAAGCCCCGGTCTTTATTCACTTCTTTCGGCACGACTGAAGCCGAGCCCTTTCATGACCGACGTTGTGCACTGGTGCCGCCATCCGGTCCTAAATTCTGACGAGTTCGCGCTGGATTTTGCCGGTGACCCAGGCTTTGCTGGGGGCGGTGAGCATGTCGATTTCGCTTCGGACTCCGAACTCGGGGAGGTAGATGCCGGGCTCGACGGAGAAGCAGGTGTTGGGCAGGATCTGGCGGACGTCGTGGGTTTCGAGATTGTCGAGATGCGCGCCGGGGCCGTGGATTTCATGGGCGATATTGTGGCCGGTGCGATGGGTGAAGTAGTCGCCGAATCCGGCGGCGCGGACGACGGCTCGGGACGCGTCGTCGGCCTCGAAGCCGCGGATTGGGCGGCCCGTGGCGAAGGCCTGCTCGACGGCGCTGATGGCGGCGTCACGCGCATTGCGGACGGTTTCGAAGACGAGTTGCTCGCGCTCGGATGGTTCGCGGCCGACGACGCCGGTCCATGTGATGTCGTAGAAGATGCTGTCAGCATCGTCGACGCGGCCCCAGATGTCGATGAGGAGGAAGTCGCCTTCCTTGATGTCGGCGGTGTGCTCGGCGGTGGGCTCGTAGTGCGAATCGGAGCAGTTGGCGTTGACGCTGACGTTGGGGCCGTTTTCCCAGACGAGATTTGAACGCTTCATGCCTTCGCTCAACCACTGCACCATGTCGAATTCAGTGACCTTGCCGGGTTTGCCTTTGGCGGGGCGCAGGCGTCGTCCGATTTCCTTCCAGCCTTCCTCGAGAATTTCGTCGATGGCCATCTGGGCGACGGAGTGGCTGATGATCTGCTTCTCAGTGAGCACAGCTTCGAACTGGCTGACGAGGTCGGCGGAGCTGACGATGTGTTTGCCGATGCTGCGGAGGAATTCGACGGTGCCGGCGTCAACCATGGAGACGTACATGATGGCGTTGTTGGGCGAGTACTGCATCGCGATTCTCTTCGAGTTGGCCAACATGGCTTCGAGACCGGCGGCGAGTTCCTGCCAGCTTGAATAGAGCCCCTTCGATCCGGGTAACGAGTCGAGGCGGCCCTGCTCGATGCGGTGCATGAGTTTGCGCGGCTCGCCGGTGGCGGGGATGTAGTAGTACCAGCGGCGGGTGATGTGGGCCTTGGGGTCGAGGCCGAGAATGCGCTCACCGATGGGATCGCGGTGGTGATGGTCGTAAAAGAGCCAGCCATCGTGGCCGGCGTCACGCAGGGCCGATTGAATCGCATCCAGGTTCATAGGGGCATTCTAGTGGACGGTGGTCAGGGGTCAGCGGTCAGGTCAGGGGTTGGTGATAAGGGATCAGAAAACAGGCATCTTTGGCGTGCAGTTTCAAAGGGTTAGACCGGGATGGGTGGATGGAGGGGTTGACACCGCCGAATCCGCATAGCGGGGCCGCTGCGGTGCTCTCCCAGGTCTCAAAAGCGAGACCTGGGGCACCCGGCGAGTTGCGCCACTTGAACAACAGAAAATGGCCAATGACCCGGTTGTGTCCGGGCCTGAAGGCCCGTAGCTCTGTGCGCGTGATTTCAGCAGCCTGAAGGCTGCTGCTCCCTCCGTATTCGCAACCTCCAAGCTGCCCCTTGCAATTTTCAGGACAGATTCCTCGCTTACGCCCGGGAGGGCATCACGACCCCCAAAGTGGTGGTCTTGTTCCCTTTTTGGGTCATTACCTTCGCGCTAAGTGGTATTCCCTGTGTGATTTCTGCCGCCCTAGACTGATCGCTGACTCGTAGCCCAGCGCTTCCCCTTCGCAGGTTCAGAGCAGTCATGGGATATCTGTGGTTTCCGTCTCGAGGTAATCACTGTATGCGACTAAAAAGCTTCCTTCCGCTTTGTGTTCTATCCGCCGCGGCTCTTGGCCTTGGAGCGCAGACGATCACGGGGACGATTCTGATCAAGAAGAAACTGACCAAGCCAAGCGTAACCGCGTCCGTTTCTGTCTATCAGCGAGGGACAGCGGTAAAGCTCGGTAAGGATGTTGAACAGGATCCCATCGCTTATGAACGTACACGCGTTGTGATTTATCTGGAAGGTCCGGTATCCGCGGACCAAAATTCAGGCGCGCCGGCGACACAGCAGATACAGCAACTTGATCGCCGCTTCGTGCCGGATATGGTTGTGGTGCCGGTTGGGTCTACCGTCTCATTCCCTAACATGGATCCGATCTTTCACAACATCTACTCGTTGTCGAAGCCCAAGTCATTTGATCTCGGGAGCTACGACAAGGGGGAGACGCGCAAGGTCACTTTCACAAAGCCGGGCATCGTCGAGGTCTACTGTCACCTGCACCCGAACATGGCGGCCACCGTTGTGGTGACACCGAATCGCTGGTACGCGCGTCCTGACAGCAGCGGACAATATCGAATTCCGAATGTTCCTCCCGGACAGTACACGGTCGTGGCATGGCACAAGACCGGTGGATTCTTTCGCAAGACCGTGGTCATCGGAGATGGACGCGATGTTGCCGCCGACTTCTTCATTCCAGTCGATGTAGACCCCAAACAGGAAGCGGAGAAGGATCACGATCCGGCCCACGCGGGAGGATCCCGTTGAGAACACGCTTACGAACGCGCGCGCTGCTGTTGTGCTTCCTGCCTTTCGCAGTTCTTCTCACCAGCAGTTTCTGGATGATCCAGCGATTTGTACAGTCAACGGTGCGCGATGGATTGCATACCTCGCTGCGCGAAAGCCAGGTTGCGATTGCGAATATTCATGCGAAGGGCGATCTGCAAAACAGCCGATTTCTGAGAGTTGCGGGTGAGAACTCGGCTTTGAAAGCCGGCATGCAGCTTCTGCTTGCCAATCCGCGGAGCGCCGATGCTCGTGGGACGGTTGAAGATCAGCTTCGCGAACTGGGCGAGCGCATGGGTTTCGATTTCATGCTGATTTCCGCACCGAACGGTGCGCCGCTCGCCGGGGTGGTGCGGCAGGGCGCGCCGAAGACCCACAAAGGCCAGCTCGTTCCTCTTAACCCCGCTTCTCTTGATCGCAGCAGCACCGGCTTTCTGCTTCTGGATGGACGCACTTTCCAGGTGGCATCGGTTCCAGTCGATGAAAACGACGAGAACATAGGCGTTTTGTCAGTCGGAGAATTCTTTGACTTCTCCGATCTTTCGACGCTGGTCGTACTGGTGCATGACGGCAAAGTGATCGAGTCGAACATTTCGCACGTGTCATCTGAGGAATTGGAAGGCGCTTTGACAACGTGCACGGCGCAGTCGGAATGCGACCTGAAGCTGCAGGGAAAAAACTGGATTTCGCTGCCGATGGAGTCCTATGGTGGCGGATATTCGCTGCTGAGCTTCGAGAACGTCGATGATGCTACGGCACCCATCCAGTCGAAACTGCGGAAGCTCTTTATGGAGCTTGCCGTTGCCTGTGTGCTTGTGGCGTTCTTGTGCAGTGTTGGGTCGTCGAGTTCGATTGTGAATCCGATTGCGGCGGTAGTTTCGCATCTGCGCAATGCGGCTCGCACAGGCAAACTGAGAGAGCTTGAACCTCAATCGTCGACGATTGTTGAAATTCAGGAGCTAGCCGAAATCTACAACCGCGCTGCGATCTCGGTGCGGGCTGCAGGAGAGCGGCTCGAATCTGCCTATCTTCAATTTGTCGGCTCATTGGCAAGCGCCCTCGATGCTCGCGACCAGTACACTGCGGGCCACAGCCGGCGCGTGAGTGAACTTTCCTGCGCAGTGGCTTCCGCACTGCAAATGCCGGAGCAGAATGTGGAGCAGATCAGGGTTGGCGCGCTCTTGCACGATATTGGGAAAATTGGTGTTGCAGACAGCGTTCTGCAAAAGCCTGGCCGCCTTACAGCCGAGGAGTTTGCGCAGGTCAAGGAGCATCCCGTTATCGGTCGCAAAATTCTAGAAGGGGTGGGAGGATTCGCGGATTATCTGCCGGCGGTTGAGCTGCATCACGAAAACTGGGACGGCACGGGCTATCCGAAGGGCCTGCGCGGCGCCGAGACGCCCATGGATGCGCGTGTTATTCACGTGGCGGATGCATACGATGCGATGACGACCAATCGTTCGTATCGCAGCGGAATGACGCATGAAGCGGCGATTGCCGAATTGATGAAGTATTCCGGGATTCAGTTTGATCCGGAGATCGTTGCAGCCTTCGTGAAACTCCCACGCGAGGTCTTGACGGGCAAATCCTCTCTTGAGGAAGCTCGGACGGAAGCGGAGGATTTGGCCGAGGTAGAGGCGGGATGAGGAAGCCGTGCCATTTCGGCCTGGTCTTCTGGCTGCTGAGCGCGCCCCTCGCGATTGCGCAGGAGGCGAACTCCGGCGTGGACCTTCGAGCGACCCTCACTGCACAGGGCGTCGCTTCGGAGGAATTGACCGACCCACCGCGCTCTGGATCGCCGATGATAGCCGGTTCGCGTTCCGTAATTTATCCAACGATCAAATTCAGTGAGCACTGGTTTCTCACCGGTGCGTGGCAACTAGTCACGCGTCCCTACTACTACTCGGATCTTTCCACGACCGGTTACAGCGCGAAAGGGAGCGTTTTGCAGGCCACGCTGAACTATGCGCGTGTCTCGCAGAAGGGCTCCGTGCTGCTGCGGGCCGGGCAAATGCCGACCGCATTTGGTTCGTTTGTACTGCGCTACGACGATGCTGATAATCCGCTGGTGGACCTTCCGCAGGCATATGGGTACTACTATGCTCCGGTGACCATTCTTGGAGTTGCCGGCGCGGAGATGGATGCCACGCGCGGCAAATTTGACGGCAGGATTCAGTTTGCGAATTCATCGCCGGCGAATCCGCGCAGCTTGTCGGCGAACGATCAGTACGGGAATTGGGCCGGCGGCGGGGGCTTCACGATTCGTCAGGGACTGCGCGTCGGGGCGTCGGGTTACCGGGGACCCTACCTGGACAGAAAATACGCTTACTACTTCCCTGGGGAAGTAAATCCGAGCAAATTGCAGGCGCACGCGATCGGGCTGGACGCCAACTGGGCGCATGGCCATACAACCGCGTTTGCGGAAGTGCAGAGATTCGTAATGCCTTATACCAAGATTCCGGACTTCCGTGAATCAGCGGGATACCTGGAGGTCAAGCAGGTGTTCAGTCCACGATGGTACGCGGCGGGTCGCTACGGGCTCGCCAGCAGCAACGCGACCGGTAGAACGAACTCGATCGAGGTGGCAGGGGGCTACCGGGTCGCGCGGTGGGAGCTTTTGAAGGTCGGATACGAGTTCGAGCACTACAGCGCCGGAAGTGAGCACGACTCGAAGGTGGTCGGAATCCAGCTCATCACAATATTGCACAAGTCTGTTGGGCGGGAGTAGTTCGCGCGGGTGGTCGAGGTTTGTGGCTTCCCACCCATGCCGTGAAAGATCGCCTCATGGATGGGGCGCCCGGCTTTCAATCTTCGGTCAAAACTTCGACCCAATTGAGGCTCACGACATGCTCCGTCTGTGCTCTCCCAGGTCTCAAAATCGAGACCCGGGGCACCCGGCTCTGTAGCTCCCGGCTCGTTGAGTCCGTGGTTTCCCACCCATGCCGCGAAAAGGACCGCGTCATGGATGGGGCACCCGGCTTGGATGGGGAACCCGGCATTTGTGGACGGCACAGGAAGAGCAACCGCAGATCCCTCGGCTGCGCCCGGGATGACAAATCTGATATAGGGGGGAGCGAGGCGCGGCGCTGGGATTACAGCGCCGCTAGAGCATCGGCCTGGCTGGGGAAGAGGCCGGCGTACTTGGTGATTCCTACCATGGTGAAGACCTTGGTGAAGTGCGGCGAGAGGCCGAATGCGTAGACCTTCTGGCCGGAGTTCGCGGCTTCGATGAGCATCTGGATCACAAGGGCTATGCCGCTGGAGTTGATGTAGTCGACCTTGGTGAAATCGAGCAGCACGAGCTTTGCGGTCTCCTTGGGCAGCGACTGGTAGCTGCCGAGGACCGCATCTTTCGACGTGCTGGCAATGTCGCCCTCAAAACGGAGGGCTGTGACGTTGTGGCCTGCCGGGGAAGTCAATTGGTCAACGCGCGCTTTTGTTTCACTCTGCACGATCTCGTGTCTCCGTGTTAATCGGTTAATCCGCTACTGCATCCAGACGAATGACGAGCCTGACGTAGCTGCTTTTGCCATTCGAGCCTTTGACCCATTCGGCCTCGTCAACCAGCGCCTGGATTAAGAACATGCCCATGCCGCGGGGATCTTCTTCACCGTGAATCTTCTTATCGATGTCAGGCTTGGGGGGAACGGTCTTCAACCCCTTGCCGTCATCTATAACTTTAACCTCAAGGGCGTTAATACCTGCTGAAAGCACTACGCCAACGGAGAGGTCGTCGTTCAATTTATTGCCGTGTTCGATGGCGTTGATGCAGGCCTCAGCCACGGCCGTTTTCAGATCCTCAACACGATCTTCGCGAAAACCCATCAGCTTGGCCACAGCGGCCGCGGTGCTCATCGCCACTTTTTCGTAGCCGAGCTGCGAAGGCAACCGCACCTCCACTGAAGTGGACTTCACCTTGCTCATGCCGGTATCTCCGTACCCTGCGCACACCTGCACAACGCAAGTGCGGTCATGTCGTCACTTTGCGGGCCGCCGTCGGCAAAGTCATCAATTGTTGCCCACAATGCATCGAGGATAACATCGGCCCGTTCGCCTGGGTACTTGCAAAATTCATCCATAAGTCTTTCCGGGCCAAATTCTTCTTCTCCCCGGAATACCTCCGTGAGACCGTCGGTGTAGAACAGCAGCCTCGTCCCCGGTGTAAACACGGCTTGCTCGCTGGAGTAGCGCATGCCCGGCAGAAGCCCCAAAGGCGTTCCGGCAGCTTCGAATTGGCGGGCGGTGCCGTCGGCCGAAACGAGGAAGCCGGGGTTGTGGCCGGCGTTGACCACTTCGATTTTGCCCAATTCGGGATGGAGACGAAGGAAGATGGCTGTGACATAGCGCCGGCGCGCCTCCTCTCCCTCCCGCCAGTGGTGCTCATTCATACGCGTGGCCAGCTCGTCGAGGGGCGGCCCGGTGATGGCCATGGCGCGGAAAGCCGCGCGGAAGCTGGTGGACATCATGGCCGAGGCGAGGCCTTTGCCGGCGACGTCGGCGACGGCGATCAGGAGGCTGCCGTCGGGCTGCTCAACGATGTCGAGGTAGTCGCCGCCTACTTCGTAGCAGGTGACGGAGCGGAAGGCCAGTGAGTAACCGGCAATGTCTGGCAGCTCTTGCGGGAGCAGGGAGCGCTGGATGTTCCGCGCGGCGTCAAGGTCTTGCTGTACACGGGCCCATTGCAGGTTGCGCTCGTGGTTGCGCGCGTTTTCAAGAGCGACGGCGGCCTGCAGCACCAGGCCCTCGATGAAATCGGCTTCGTAGATGGTCAGTTCGCGGCCCTCGGGTGGGGCAACGACCAACTCGGCCATACGCTTGCCCTCGCGGTCCTGCAGGAGATAGATGGGGAGCGCGTGGGCTTCGTCAGACTGCGAAGGAGGATCGGGCATCTCGCCGTAACTGAGGCCGGTGCCCGGGAAGGCGGCGCCCGCCATCTCAAGCTCGCGCACCACGATGCGGAGAACTGCACCGAGGACAGCTTCTTCGCGGATGGTGGAATGGACCTGGCGGGAGGCCTCAAGGAGTGCCTGAAGGCGGGCTACCTGCTGCTGCAGATCGATGGTCTCGTTATTGTGGGGCAAATGGATGCCAGCTGCCATAAGTCGACCTACACTTGCGGGGAATCTCAATTTATCACGGCGACTGGTGGGGCCGTCGATAGCTTTCTGTTAATGGGTTTTATCTCATCCGCCGGAATTCAAGAAGGTCCATTTGGAGCCACCAGGTTACGAAGCGGAATGATCGGCCTATCCGAAGGTACCCGCCTGAAAGTGCGAGCCGGTTACCTTGAAATCCAGCTGGACGCTGCTGCGCGGATATCCTTCGCCTCAAGTACGTGCTTGGGATACGGGCGCCGGGCCACGTTGAGCATGGCCCGGCCGAGCTGGCGGGTAGAGAGCACCTGGTTCGGAAACATTCTTCGGAGAAGCGGAAACAGTGGGCCGAGGACGCTGTAGAACTTCCGGTACATCGGCGTCTTCGATTGGATACCGTCCATTGGCTCGATGAAGCCGGGGCGGAACATGTAGGCCTGGATCGGCAATTTGAGCAGAGCGTTTTCGGTGCGTCCTTTGACGCGGGCCCACATGGCGCGGCCCTTCTCAGAGCTGTCGGTGCCGGAGCCGGAGACGAAGATGAAGGTCATGCCGGGATTGAGGCGGCTCAGCATTTCGGCGGCTGCTACCGTGAATCCGTACGTGACGCGCTCGTAGTCGGCTTCCTTCATTCCTGCCGATGCGATGCCGAGGCAGAAGAAACAGGCGTCGAATCCGGTCAGGCTTTCTTCCATGCCGGCGTAATTCAAAAGATCGCGGTGCTCGATCTCGCGCAGTTTGCCATCGCGAATGCCGGTGACGGTGCGGCCCAGCGTGATGACCAACTCGACATCGGGATCGCGCAGGCACTCAAGCAGCACGCCGCGGCCGACCATTCCACTTGCGCCGAAGATCAGAACCTTCATTTTGCCTTGGCCCCTATCCCCTGCATCATCATAACCTTTGCGCCGCTCGCCGACTTTTTTGGCGCAATCGAAACAACGGTATCTGTGTCGCAAGAATCCAAAGCAATCTAGATCGCAAGAAATCAAAATACGGAGAGGAAATTTATTTATGAATAGATTTGTCACCGCAGCAGCATTAACTGTATTGTCGGCCAGCCTTCTGGGTGGATCGGCCTACGCACAAGACCGGGATCACCATGACAACGATAACCATCATTACGTTGAGCATAAGGATTGGAAGAAAGGCCAGGAAATCCGGCACGAAGACTGGAACCGGGGCGAGCGCGTGGAGTACAAGCAGTATCACCTGAACGCGCCGCCGCGTGGATATGAGTGGCGCTTGATTGACGGTAATTATGTGCTCGTCAATACTTCGAACTTCGAGATCCACACAGTCGTCGTCGCCCGCTAAACCGGCGATGTTCGATTTTCAGAGGGGCCGCCGGAAAGGTGAAATCCGGCGGCCTTGATGTTTTATCGGAAGGTGGCGTGTTTGATTCGTTGGTAATGCGCTTTCCTGGTGCTGGGAGTTTTTGCTGCCCAAACCCGCATTCGCGGGATATGCTTTTTTTCATGCAACTCGATAAATCGCTACCAGTTCAGTGGGTGGCTCGTGGTTCAAAGGGCATCGTCTCCGCGATTCTGGCAATCGCAGTTGTGTACTTAACCGCATGCGCAGCATTGCCTGTGTCGGCAGAGTCGAACAGCACGAAATCGACGACATCGGCTTCTCTCAGGATTGAAGCTTTGGGCAAGGGCACGGTGCCGCTGGATGGGGCGTGGCAGTTTCACACTGGCGACAACCTGGCGTGGGCGAAGCCGGAGATTGATGACGCCACCGGCCACGATGGGTGGGAGCAGCTCACGGCCGATGGCCCCTGGGGAACGCAACGCCATCCGAATTATGACGGCCCCGGGTGGTACCGTCGCCGCATCGATCTGAGCACGGCTCCTGGCGCACCGGCTGACGTTGCGCTGCTGATTCCGGCAATCGACGATATCTACGAGCTCTATTGGAATGGGCAGCAGGTAGGCCATCTCGGTTCGTTTCCGCCCGAGGTGGATTATCAGAGCTTCGTACCTGCACAGACTTATGGGCTGGGCGCGATTCGCGATGGTGTTCTCGCTGTTCGCGTGTTGAAGGTACCCTTCGCGTCTAACGATGACGGCACTGCCGGCGGTTTTGAGGGTCCGCCGGTTCTTGGCAGTCCCGATGCGATTGCTTCACTGAAAGACTCGCTCGATTACAAGTGGCTTCGCGGACAGCAATTCCGCTTCGCCCTCACCGGACTTTACGCTCTTGTGGGCCTCTTGAGCCTGTTGGCATGGCTGCGCGATCGGCGGCAGTGGCTTCTCTTCTGGATGATGGCCTACACGTTCATGCCGACGCTGGAGTTGATGTTGAATGGCTTGCGCCTGCAGTATTCCGGTATCTGGATTACGCTTTTTGTGCAAACCGCGATCCAGCTTCGAGAGGTCGCGCAATGGTACGTTCTGATCTACCTGCTACAACTGGAAGATGCGCCGCGACTCATGCGCGCGATCAAGATCTTCGCCATTGGGTCGCTGATCGCGGGTTCTCTCGATGGCGCTCTCGGTTTCTTCTATGGGGCGCTGTCGAAGTCTACGTTCCAAATCGCCGATGCGGTGCTTACTCTCTTCATTCTTCCCGGTGAAAGCATTCCCATTTTCCTGGTGGTTTACGCCGTGGTGCGCCGGCGTCGACTGGACTCTGCGCGATGGCTCGTGGCCAGCATCGCCCTTGCTAACGATTTGATGTACGCAGTTTCGAACATCTCGCAGCAGGGCGTTCGATTTACTCACTGGCCGCTCGCGGCCTGGTTGAATGGTCTTCATCTGACAATCTTCGGAAGTGTAATCGCGTTTCAGGCGGCCTTGCGTACTGCCCTCTTTCTTGCGATTGTCTATGCGGTTCTGAGGTATGCGGCAGATTACCGCCATCGCCAGGCTGACATGGAGCGCGAATTCCAGAACGCGCGTGAAGTACAACAGGTGCTTGTGCCGGAGGCTCTGCCGTCCATTCCCGGCTTCAACCTGACCAGCGCATACAAGCCGGCGCGTGAAGTGGGGGGCGACTTCTTTCAGATACTTCCGACAGGCGAAGGCGGCGCGCTGATCGTGATTGGCGACGTAAGCGGCAAGGGGATGCCTGCAGCGATGACGGTTTCGTTGCTGGTGGGAACCATGCGGACGCTAGCGCATTACACCCAGAGCCCGGGCGAGATCTTGACCGCGATGAATTACCGGATGCTGAGTCGCAGCGCCGGCGGTTTCACCACCTGCCTGGTGGTGCGCGTCGATGCAGACGGCACACTTACGGTTGCGAATGCGGGCCATCTCGCGCCTTATGTGGGCGGCCGCGAACTGCCTTTGAAGAACGGCCTGCCGCTGGGGCTGGAGGCAAAGACCACTTACGCGGAATCGACGTTCAAGCTGGGCGCCAGCGAGCAACTCACCCTGCTCACCGACGGGGTCGTGGAGGCGCGCGATCGAACCGGAGAACTCTACGGGTTCCTGCGCACCGAGGCGATTGCAACGGGTTCAGCGGAAGCAATTGCCCAGGCCGCGCGGGACTTTGGCCAGGAAGACGACATCACAGTGCTCACCCTGAGCCGCGTGTTGCCACCCCACCAGTCAACGGCGGAAATCGCACCGCCGGTGCTTTCACCTTCTCCTGCCTGAGTTTGGGAATGAGTCGAGCCTCTGTCCGCATGGATGCTTGATGCTGGGTAGTTCTCGTTTTGCAGAATCCTGTTTCCGAGACCAAAACGATCCACAAAACATCAAGTAACTGGTTACTTATTCTTTAAAAGTAACTATAAATTCGATTTGCGGATTGAAGGTTAGTAACTGGAATAGGTAACTTGCCGTAATTAGTTCATAAGTGGAATTCCCAATCACACTTAAGTCGAGTTATTTCAGTGTTAGACGCTCTGGAATCCCCTGATCCGGAGTTCTCTTGTTCGACAGCTGTTAAAGGTGAAAGCTATGAAAGTTTTGCGCGACGAGAGCGGCTATGTACTCGTGCTCAGGGGATTACAAGTTTTACCGGGCGGCAATGCCGCCGAGGCCGACAAGACCTCTCCTGCTCCGGTCCAGGCGATAAGTGCAGCTGGGAACATTAACTGTTCCGTTCCACATTGCTGCTTTTACTGCGCGTGGTGCGGGCAGCCGATTCTGTTGCCCCATGACCGCATCGGGTCTCCTTTCGGCAATCCCGATGCACGGAAGATCGATGTTCGTTCCATTGCGACGGTTTGCCAGAGTTGCAAGCATATTGGCAGCTACTCCATGTTTCGTTCATGTCGCGGTTTCGACACTCGCCACAAGATCATGCACGCGCCAAACACGGGTGAGACGGCTCTGTTGTACTGGCTGCAATGCGTTGAGCCGACGTGTCCTTCGCGGGTTCCGTTGTTTGTAAGGCTTGAAGGTGACACGTCGGCAGGAGAATCGGAGGCAGCGGAGTGGCTGTGGGATGAGTTGACGTGCGTGTCGGGTCACTGCATAGAGCGGATTCCCCTTGATCCCCGATATCACCTTCCGCTGCGACCTCTGGCGTGGCCTCGCTGATAGTGCCCAGGTCTTTCCGGAAAGAGAGATTTTCTACCAGGCTGTGGTTTTCGTTTCCTGTGATTTTCGGTTCCAGGTTGATTCCGGATTGTGAGAGAATCCAGCATTCCCGGGTTCCACGCTCACAGCTTTCCCGAAGGAAAACCGAATGCCAGAGATCGCGGCAGTCCCCTCGTTGACCCTTGATATTGAACGCAATGGCGATGTAGCTACCGTGAAGTGCCACGGCAAACTGGTCCTGGGCGTGTGCGATGTTCTGGCCTGCGAGGTTCGCGCACTGATTCCGCACACAAAGCGCATTGTGCTGGATCTGACCGACCTGAAACACATGGATAGCATCGGGCTGGGCACGATTGTGCGGCTCTACGTCTCGGCCAAAGCGGGAGGAAGCTGCGTGGTGCTGGTGAACATGGCTCCGCGCATTCGACAGCTGCTGGGCATCACGAATCTGTTGTCGGTGCTGACGGATATGTGCGAACAGGGTGTGACGATCAGGTTCTAAAAGCACCGAGAGAACAACAGCGGTCGCTCATGGCGCAAAGCGCCACCCAAAAACCATGAATATGCGGGATGACGGGAGTGTCCGTGCCTAAAGGCATGTGGGTCTGTGCGCATGATTCAGCAGCCTGAGGGCTGATGCTCCCTCCGTATTCGCAACTCCAAGCGCTGCTGACCGACGACCGCGCCGCGCTACGTTCGTTCGGGATGGACTGGTGGATGAACACCGTCGCAGAGTGTGGCTGATTTATCCTTCGGTGAGATGCCGCCGCAGCGCAAGACTCTCTCGATCGCCATGATCGCCATGAACGAGGAGGCAAATCTGCCTCGCACGCTGGAGAGCGTGAAGTGGGCCGATGAGATCGTGGTGGTGGACTCGGGCTCGCGCGATCGCACCATCGAAATTGCAAAATCATTTGGAGCAAAGACCAGCTACCACGCCTTCGACGGACACGGCGAGCAGAAGAACGTTGCGCTGGATTTGTGCACGAGCGACTGGACACTGCTGCTGGATGCGGACGAGGTGGTGACGCCGGAGCTACAGCAGGAGATTCGCAATCTGCTGGCAGGTGAACCGAAATTCGATGCCTACTGGATTCCGCGGCTGAACTTGTATTTCGGCAAATGGATCAGGCACGGCGGGTTTTATCCCGACCACAAGCTAAGGCTCTTTAAGCGCGGCGCGGCGCGGTTGAGCGAGGGCGTGGGGCCGCATTCAACGCCGCAATTCAGCGGGCCGCGGGGGAAGCTGCGCGGAGACATGCTGCACTATGCGTATCCCACGATGGGCGTTTATCTCGAGCATATGAACCGCTACAGTTCGGAGATCGCGCGGCTGCTTCATAAGCGCGGCAAAGACAGCCGGGCTTTGCTTCCGTTCATATGGAACGCGGTGCTGAACCCGGCAGCGACGTTTGTCTATAACTACTTTTTCCGGATGGGATTTCTGGATGGGCGGGAAGGGTTGATTCTGCATATCAATCACTCGGTGTACATCCACTGGAAGTACATCAAGGCGTGGCGGCTGGGACAGGGGAAGGAATAACGGAGTTCTAAGTTTGTAGTTCTTGGTTCACAGTTGTTTGGCACGCGCGCCAAGCCCTGAACTGTGAACTCATAACTGCGAACTGTTTCAACTGCTCTAGATGTGGCAGCTGGCCTGGCCGCGCTTTTCCAAATACTTCTGGTGGTACTCTTCGGCGCGCCAGAAGGTTTGCGCGGGCTCGACCTTGGTGACGATGCGCCTGGGCGCAAACTGACCGGAAGCGTTAGCTGCTCAATTTTGGCGTTGGCCTGTTTTTCCTGCTCGGGGGAGTGGAAGAAGATGGCGGAGCGATACTGCGTTCCCCAGTCTGGTCCCTGGCGATTCGGCGTGGTGGGATCGTGGAGGCTGAAAAACGCGTCCAGGATCTTCTCGTAGCTGACTTTTTCGGGATCAAAATCCAACTCGACCACTTCGGCGTGGCCGGTTTGATCAGTACATACGTCTTTGTAAGTCGGCTTATCGAGCTTGCCGCCCTCATAGCCAACGGCGGTGGCGGTCACTCCGGGGATGGCGGCAAAGGCTGCTTCAACTCCCCAGAAACAACCTGCTCCAAATGTCGCTTTTTCGATACTCATATCTATCAGATGCTCCAGGCCTGGAATTTGTTTCGGACCGTGTTGTCAGACCTTTGACCGGAGAAGATGGCAGCTCTGGCATTCGCTTCCGCGAGCAAGACTGCGGAGGCCCGGGATGGAGAAGATGTGTCCGCAGCGGGGACAGCGCCACAGCATAAAGCGCAGATACAGCACAAAGAACAGAAGGATAGCGCCGATCAGGGGAAGAGGGCTGGTTTCGCCTCGAGGACCGGCCATGGTGAATATCAAGGCCAGCGCAAAGAGCGCAGTGCCAGCCCATGCCAGTGCCCATCTACGGTCGTAGGCTTCCCAGGCATCGCGGAACTTGATGTTGGGGCGAATCTTCTTCACACGATCACGCCCTCTCTTGAGTGGGTATCGGCTGAACTCATTTTTCCACGTGCGATTTGAGGCGAGCCAGCGTCTGGTCCCATTGCTTTGAGACGGAGGTCAAATACTCCTGGAGGCCATCAAGGGGCTCGGGATCGAACTGGAAGATGCGCTCGCGGCCAGCGTGGGAGCTGCGGACGATGCCAGCGCGTTCGAGGACGCCGAGGTGTTTGGTGATGGCCTGGCGCGTGAGCTTGGACTCCTCGGAGAGCTGGGCAATGGAGCAGGGCTCGCCGGAGCAGAGCCTGGCCACCAGGGCCAGACGGGTTTTGTCGCCGAGCGCCGCAAAAACGCGCGCCCGTGCCTTCGGCTTGGCGGTGATACGCTTACGGATTTTGTGTGACATAGCTCTCGATGTTCTTCATCTGTTCGGCAACCTCAGGGCTGCATAATAGGCCGATCTGCTGGAATGTGCAACTCAACAGTTGCGTATTATTCCTGGGCATGATTGGTGATGTTATAGAGAAGGCCGTAGCAGTCGCGGATATAGCAGCGCGGGACATCGGGCTCGTCCTTGACGACCGTGCATCCATTGGCCAGGAGGCGGTGCTTGGCAGCCTCAACGCTGTCCACGGTTACTTCGAGGACTGGACCAATCGGGGACCCCTGCTCGATGAAGAGGGTGATGTATTTGCCGTGAAGGCTGATCATGTCGGGCTCTTCACTGGTTACTTCAAAACCAAGGTTTTCGACATAAAAGGCGGCGGCGCTCTTGGGATCCTGCGCCTGGATCAGGACGTCACGACTGAAGGTGTTGGCCATGGAGGCTTCCTTGCCGCCGCGAAGATTGCTGCGGACGAATGAGCGCGATAGGTTCGGCACTCAATCTAGCACGCGATGCGCGGGTGTGGCATCCGGGCGGATTCCCGTTAGCCTCGCTTGTTCCCTCCGGGCTTGCCGCCGGAGCGTTTGCCGGCAGGACGTCCTGCCGACGGCTTTCGTCCGCCGCCGGTTTTGCCCTTGAAGCCGGGACCGGACTTCGAAAATCCGCCGGGCTTGGAACCGAAGGCCGGTTTGGAGCGGCCTGCGGAAGCGGGTCTGCCGGCACCACCTGTTTTAGGCTTCCACGCGGGCTTCCCTGTGGAGGATGGTCCGGAGCGTTTGTTGCTGGGTCGAGCTCCGCCTGCGCGGGGTTTGCCGGTGCTGGTGGTAAAGGGGCGCGAGCGGTCGCCTTCGGCCCGAGGGGGCCGACCTGCGCCGAATTCGCGAGCGCCGGTGCGACCAGGGCCGCCGCCCGTTGGGCGTGCACCGCTGGGGCGGTCCGACGACGGGCGACCAGAGGATGGGCGATCAAAACGAGGGCGGTCAGGTCGTGGACGTTCTGGTCGATCAGAACCGGGCCGGGCCGTTCGCGGCCGGAACTGGGCTGGACGGTTTTGGCCCGCACGCCCCGCGGCTGGTCTGTCAGAACCGGCACTACGAAAGGGCGGACGGCCCGTCGCGGGACGGCCCGTCGGGGGGCGGCTTGAACTGGGGCGGGTAGGAGATTCGCGTTCCGGTTCCACTGCTTCAATCTGCAATCTGGACGGTCTGGGCGTTTTGACTTCTTCACGATCCGCGTCAGCATCGCGACGCGGTGCGGCGTGGGGTTTGAACGCGGGGCGATCGGAATCGGGCTTCTTCCATGGCTTCTTTTCGAACGGACGGCCGGCGTCAGGTCGGCGACTTCCGGCAAATCCACCCGTTGGCCGACCTTGACGCGGAGGTACGGATCCAAACTGTGCCGGACGCTGTTCGGAGCGCGGCGGGCGTTCGCCAAACCGAGCGGGAGGACGGGCGGTGCGGTCGTCCTTCTTCCATGCCGGGCGGCCAGTGCCGGAGCGTGGCGAGTCTGAACGCAAGGGCGCGCCGGGACGTGGCGGACCGGATCTTTGCGGACCTGGTCGCGAAGAGCCGAAACGGACGGGGCCGGTTCCAGCACGTTCCGGCCTGGGGCGGAATCCTTCGCCCTCCGTGCGCGCCGAGCGCGAAGGCCGATCAGTTCCAAATTGTCTCTTTGGCGGAAACTCTCGACGAGGTGGAAACGTGGGCCGATCCGATGTTGGCGGGGGTGCTGGCGGAGCCACGAGCGAGCGCGGGGCTCGCGGTTTGATGGTGGGCAACTGCGCGTCCATCGCTTTGCGCCGGCGGATATCTTTCAGTTTCGGCTTACGCAGCTTGCCATCCGCAGTCTTGCGGAGGTCTTCGAGCTCTTCTGCTTCCAGCTCGCGCATTTTGCCCGGCTCAACGTCGAGCACCAGGGGGCCGTAGCCCACGCGGCGAATCTTCTCGACATGGTGACCGATCTCCTCGAACATCTTGCGCAATTCGCGGTTGCGGCCCTCAATCAGGATGACTTCATACCAGGGATTGTCGCCCTGACGGACCTTGCGAATCTGGGCAGGTGCAGTCTGCACGCGGCCTGAACCCGGCTTGCCACGCTCGATTCCCACGCCGGAACGCAGGCGGTCCAACTCTTCTTCAGTAGGCTCGCCGCTCACCTTTACCAGGTAGGTCTTCTCCACGCCGGCGGCGGCGCGGGTGAGCTTGTTGGCCAGGTCGCCATCGTTGGTTACAAGCAGAAGGCCTTCGCTCAGGTAGTCCAGCCGTCCGACGGGGTAGAGCCGCTCGCGCAATTTCGCGAAGAACTCCATCACGGTTGCCCGCCCTTCTGGATCGCGCACCGTGGTTACGAAGCCCCTGGGCTTGTTGAGCATGAAGTAGCGGAGGCGCTCTGAGCCCTGCAGCAATTTGCCGTCAACGCGGATGTGGTCGCGGGCGGAATCGGCCTTGGTGCCAAGTTCGGTAACGACTTTTCCGTTTACCTGGACGCGGCCCGCGGTGATGAGATTTTCCGCGGCGCGGCGGCTGGCAACCCCGGCCTGGGCGAGGATTTTCTGCAGGCGCTCGAGCTTGCCTGGGGGCGCGGGCTCTGCATCGGCGTCGTCGGCAATGGAGTCCGGCTCGGAGTCACTCGCTTGCTCAAATGTGTCGCTTGCCGCAGCGGCTGTTTCTTCTTCGGCCGCAGCTGCATCGGCAGTAGCCGCATCGTTTTCGGAGCCGTCGAGCTCAGGCTGGTTGGCATCGGGGCGCACATCGTCGCTCATGAGGAGATCTCGGTTCTGCCTGCTGCGTTTCGGTCAGGCTCGGCAGGCGCGGGCTGTGCGGAGAAGCGTCGACTATTCAGCCGGTTCTGTTTTCTCGTTGGTTTCGCTCATGAGTGCCGGAGTTTGTGGGGCATTTTCAGCTGGCGATGGCGAATCGTTATCCGGCTCTTCCGGTGCGTTCTCATCCAGTTCAGGTCCGCTGCCCTCGGCCTCGTAGGCGGCGGTTGCGGCGTCACCTTCGTCCACCGTCGTCGTTTCGGTCTCTTCCAGTTCGCTGGCCATCTTCTCGAACTCATCCATCGATGGCAGTTCGGCGACGTCCTTCAGCCCAAAACGCATCAGGAATTCTTTGGTGGTCTTGTAGAGGATTGGACGCCCGATGACCTGTTTACGGCCAGCAGTGGTAATGAGCTTGCGTGCCAACAGAGAGCCGAAGACGCCCGAGGAATCCACTCCGCGAATTTCGTTGACTTCGGGAGCGGTTACAGGCTGCTTGTAGGCGATGACGGCCAGCGTCTCGAGTGCAGGCAGTGAGAGCTTCATCGCCGGCTTGAGGCTCTTGATGAACATGCGCACCGCGTCGTGGCATTCGGGCTTGGTGGCCATGCGATAGCCGCCCGCGATCTCGCGAATCTCGACGCCGCGGTCGTCGGAGGCGTAGAAAGCAATCAATTCGTCGATCAATTGGCGCAGAATGGTTTTGACTTCGCGATCGCGCTGACGTGCGGCACGCTTGGCTTCGGCTTCGGGGTCGAGCGCGGCGGATTCGCGCTGTACCGACTCGGCAGCGGGCTCGCTTGTGTCGGGCGGTGTGGTGTCAGAGGTGGATAGCTCGCCGTCTTCTGAGTTGGCATCGGCCGGCGACTCGGGCGAGGCTTCAACCGACGCGGCGAGGCCTGGATCCGCAGATGCCGGCTCACCAGATTCCTGGCCTTGCAGCAGGCGGCCGTCTTCGGTGCGCAGTTCGAGGTATTCCAGCCCTTCGTCAATCATCGGTTGCGATGAGTCGACCGCGGTTTCGGCGGCGGCTCTTTGGGCAGCGGCCTCCTGGGCCGCCTTCCATTCCAGCGCTTCAGCGCCAAACAAGGTTGCGAG
Source organism: uncultured Acidobacteriaceae bacterium (assembly GCA_963769345.1). Taxonomy (GTDB): domain Bacteria; phylum Acidobacteriota; class Terriglobia; order Terriglobales; family Acidobacteriaceae; genus Telmatobacter. Next base: position 395,316 of record CAVYLL010000008.1, on the reverse strand, counting down.
CTGGGTCAGGGTGACCGGCTCTTCAGAGGCGTAAATAACGGCTTCCAGCTTGGATTTAAGGCTCATGCAGCAATCAGTACCTTCTGTATGGTACTGGACGGAAGGCGTGGATGCGTCCACAGATGCCGGATGAGAGGAATTGTTGAAAGAGAGGGCGTTCGGTGAGCACCGAACGCCCTCCGCTCACGAATGAAACCAAGGCAGCTGTGGAGGAGCTCTACGCGATTTGACGGAAGATCCAGAACAACGTACCTGAGAGCAACGCAGCCGCGGGGAGCGTGAAGACCCAGGCCGCAGCGATGTTTCGGATGGTCGACATTTGGAGCCCGCTCCGGTTAGCAGCCATTGTTCCGGCTACACCTGAGCTGAGCACGTGGGTGGTACTGACTGGGAGGCCGAAGTTATCGGCGGCAAAGATGGTGGCCATGGCAACTAATTCGGCGGTGGCGCCCTGGGCGTAGGTGAGATGTTCCTTGCCAATTTTTTCGCCGACTGTCACGACGATGCGCTTCCAGCCGACCATCGTGCCCATCCCGAGGGCGAGGGCAACGGCCACTTTTACCCAGGTGGGAATGAACTTGGTGGCCTTGTCGACCTTGCCCTTGTAGGCCGTCAAGACGGTGTTTTCGGCGGGGGTGAAGGCCGGGTTATGGTTTTTCTGCATGAGGCGGATGGCTTCGCTGGCAACATACATGTCATTGCGCACGTTGGTTTGCTGGCTTGCAGGGACGGCTTTGAACTCCTTGTAGAGCGCTACTTCATGGCTGAGGTCTTCAACCAGTTCGCGGAGGGCGAGGATGGTGTCGGGCTGGAGCTGCTTGGTGCGGATGTAGTCGGTCACCGTGGTGCGCGCATCTGCGCCGAGCAGGCCGGTCTTGTCGACATGGGCATCGAGAACTTTCCCGGCATTGTTCGATGCCGTAATGAATTGCTGCACGTCGGCGGGGGTTACGGCGTGGTTCAACGCGTAGGCAGTGGGCACCGTGCCGATCAAGATCAGCATGATCAGTCCCATACCCTTTTGCCCGTCGTTCGAACCGTGGAAGAAGCTGACGCCGGTGCATGTGAGCACGAGAAGCGCGCGAATTGGCCACGGCGGAGGCGCGCTGCCTTTCGGAGCCTCATAGAGACCGGGGTACTTGATGGTCGCCTTGGCCAGCAGGAACAACAAGGCTGCTGCGCCAAAGCCGACGATCGGCGAGATCAGCAGCACTTTGAAGACCTTGGTGGCTTGCTCCCAATCAACGCCGGAGGTGCCGGAGTGCACACTCATCAACTGGTTGGCGACGCCCACGCCAATAATGGAACCGACCATGGTGTGCGAGCTGGACGCGGGAAGCCCAAACCACCATGTGCTCAGATTCCAGAGGATGGCGGCGATGAGCAACGCGAAGACCATGGCGAATCCGGCGCCGGAACTTACCTGCAAAATCAATTCGACGGGCAGCAGAGTAATGACGGTGAAGGCGACCAGGCCACTGGAGGTGAGCACACCGGCAAGGTTGCACATCCCGGACCATACCACGGCGATGTTTGGCTCGAGCGAGTGGGTATATATGACAGTCGCCACGGCGTTTGCGGTGTCGTGGAAGCCATTGACGAACTCAAACCCGAGTGCGATCAGCAGCGCGATGACCAACAGCACATAAGGCCAGGCGCTGCCCAGCGTTACGCCGCTGAAATCCTGAGAGATGTGGGTGCCGATGAACCAGATTCCAATGATGAGGGCGATGAGAACGACGCCTCCGCTGATCATGGCGTGGGTCGGATGCATCTTCTTTTCGAGCAATGCAGCAGCCGATGGACGGGCTGCGACAGCGGTGGCCGCTTCGGACATGGGCGAACTCCGGATTTTGAGGTGAAATTATTCTGGACGCTGGGAGAGGGCTCTCCAGATAGAGCAAGGAATATCCGAGGCGTGTGAACGCGAGATGAATCGGAGATGAATTTGCGGGGCGGGAACGGCCCCAGGAAAACGAAAAACGGCCGCACCGAAGTGCAGCCGTGAACAAAAGACCGGATCCACGCTAAGACAGATGACGAAACGCCCAGTAGAGCGAACCGGAGAGCAGCGCCGCGGCCGGCAGGGTAAGCAGCCAGCCCGCTGCGATGTTCCTGACCGTGGAGAAGCGGAGCCCGTTTCCGTTTGCACACATCGTTCCCGCGACGCCGGAACTGAGGATGTGCGTCGTGCTGACCGGGAGGCCAAATTTGTCGGCGGCGAAGATAGTTCCCATGGCAACCAGGCCGGCGCTGGCACCCTGCGCGTAGGTGAGGTGATCTTTGCCGATGCGCTCGCCCACGGTGACGACGACGCGCTTCCAGCCAACCATCGTGCCCAGCCCGAGCGCAAGTGCCACCGCGACCTTGACCCACGAAGGGATGAACTTGGTGGCATGATCCACATTGTCCTTGTAGCTGTTCAGGGCCGCCTTTTCATCCGCGTTGAAGGCAGGGTTGTTGGCCTTGATCATCAGCCGCAGGGCTTCACTGGCCACGTACATGTCATTGCGGACATTGGCTTGTTCCTGCGGCGGAACGGCTTTGAATTCTTTATAAAGCGCGACTTCGTGATTGAGGTCTTCGACGAGTTCGCGCAGCGCCAGGATTGTATCGGGCTGGATCTGCCTGGTGCGGATGTAGTCAGTGACAGTGGTGCGCGCGTCGGGGCCGAGAATGCCCTTCGGGTCGACATGGCGATCGAGAATCTGGCCGGCCTGCTGGGATGCCACGATGAAGTCCCGCACCTGAGCCGGACTTACGGCATGGTTCAGCGCATAGGCTGTGGGCACGGTGCCGATGAGGATGAGCATGATTAGGCCCATGCCCTTTTGCCCATCATTCGATCCGTGGAAGAAGCTGACGCCGGTGCAGGTGAGCACCATGAGCGCACGAATCGGAAGCGGGGGCGGCACATTGTCTTTCGGCGCTTCGTAGAGTTCCGGGAACTTGGCCACCTGCTTGGCGAGCAGGATGAGCATGCCGGCGAACACGAATCCGATGACGGGCGAAATGAGCAGGGCTTTCAGGACCTTCATGGCCTGTTCCCAATCCACGCCTGAAGTTCCGCTGCGCATGTTCATTAACTGGTTGGCGATGCCGACGCCGATAATGGAGCCCACCATGGTGTGCGAGCTCGAGGCAGGCAGACCGAGCCACCAAGTACCCAGGTTCCAGAGGATCGCGGCAATGAGCAGCGCGAACACCATGGCGAATCCTGCGCCCGAACTTACCTGGAGAATCAACTCAACGGGCAGAAGCGTGATAACGGCGAATGCCACGGTGCCGGAGGAGAGAAGCACACCGGCAAGATTGCAGATGCCCGACCACACAACGGCAATATTCGGCTCGAGCGAGTGGGTGTAGATGACGGTGGCGACGGCATTGGCCGTGTCGTGGAAGCCGTTGACGAATTCAAAGCCGAGTGCGATCAGGAGCGCCAGGCCGAGCAGGCCGTACGGCGCGTAGCTGGTGATGGATGCGGCGTCGAGATCGTGAGCTACGTGGAAGACGATGTAGGTGATTCCGGCAGCGAGTACTGCAAGGAACGCAAGAATGCCGGTTTTGCTCGGCGTGCTCTTGAGCTTGCGGTCGAGGAGTGAGGGTCTGGGTAAAGCAGTTGCCGTCGTTGCCGCCATCAGATCTCTCCGATTGCGACAAACGATTTCCGGCGCGTTCGGGAACGGCCCAACGCGGAATCGGTTAACAATTTCTCATTGAAATGGGAATGGAACGATCCAAGATCGCAGCAGGAGGGACAATCAAAAAAGGATTGCATAAAACCCCAACAACTGAATGCGTGCCACAGTTGTTTGATGCGCGTTGCCTTTTGTCAGGTTCCGCACTATTGATTTTACATGAGTTAACGGAGGTAGGCGGGTTAATCGGGGGTAAAGCGCCCGTGCGGAACTGATCATAAATCCATTACCATCATTCATTTAAGTGATTTCTAAAATTTGGAAAATGCGAAGTTCACTCACATGGGTTTTGCACCGTTTTTTCACCAGTTCCGCGAATGCTTGGGATTCTCGCCCGCGGCGCAGGAAATCGCGTCGGGGAGGGGAATAAAAACTGCAACCAAAAAGTTGCACAAAATTCATATCCCTCGGTAAGGCAACCAATCGGTAGCATTTAGCGCAACGATCAATTTTGATGTCAGAGAGGGACCGCCAGGACCGGACGAGGTTTCGGATGAGACGAATCGGACTGGGATTTTTAGCGTCCCGTTGGCAAGTGGGTGTTGCGAGCGAACCAGTCGGCTAGATGTTCTTCTGAGACCTCGCCTGCGGCCAGTGCCCAAAATTTCAAGACACTCTCTTCTTTGGGCGCGATCAATTGAAGTCCATTCAGTCTAAGGAAAGTCACAGATATTATGAAGGCTGTTCGCTTATTCCCGTCCACAAATGGATGATTCGCGACGATTCCTTTTGCATAGTTGGCCGCCATCTGCGCGAGAGAAGGTGTTTGCTCCGAATGCGCAAAGAGATTTTTTGGCCGAGCCAGTGCAGACTCGAGGAGGCCCATGTCGCGGACGCCCTCCGGTCCGCCAAATAGCATCAGGACTTCTTCATGCATGGCAAGAACGACGTCTTGCCGGATCCAGATGGGTTCTTTCACTCGGCAAGTCTCTGAAGGACGTCGCGGTTCTCGCGCATCACTTCACGAGCAGCCTCCATCTGCGCCGCAAATTCCTCATCAAAAGGCACCAGTCGAATGCCTTGTGGGCCTTCCGTGAGGTAAAGCGTATCGCCTTTCTGCACGTTCATCCGGGCAAGGGTTTCCTTGGGCAGGATGACGCCGTTGGAATTTCCGATTGAGATGATCTTGATAGCGGTGGTCATTTTTAACCTCTCCGCTGCATTATAACATATGTTATAACTCCAGGAAAGACGCTCTACCTGGGTTTCAGCGCCACTCATCGGTGGAGTTGGTGAGGCCTTCATTGACGACGGTGTCGAAGCCGGTGCTCTTCTTTATGAAGATTTCTGAGAAGGCGCGGTCCTGGCGGAGGAGGATGGCCTGGAGGCGGACCAATTCCAGAAGCGCGAGGAACATGGCGACGAGGGCGCGCGAAGACTTGGTGTGGCTCAGCAACTTGCGCAGTGCCAGCGGGCGATCTTCCATGGAGAGGCGACGGGTGAGGTACTGGATCATCTGGCCGACGGTGATGGAGTCGTCCTGCAGGTTGAAGGTGGGGCGCTTGCGTGCGCGCTCGAGGATGTCGCGGAAGACTCGCACCAGGTCGACGGTGTCGGCGGCGATCTCCGGTTCAGCCGCGGCATCGTCTTTGAACTCGCGGACGCCAGGGTTGGACCACGTGGCCGCTTCGAGCATCTGTTTCTGCTGAAGCATCTGGGCGGCGTTTTTGAAACGCTCGTGCTCGAGGAGACGTTCGACCAACTCGCGGCGCGGGTCGTCGGCCGCGTCGTCGGGGCCAGCAGGCGAGCGAGGCAGCAGCATCTTGCTCTTGATGTGGATGAGCAGGGACGCGGTGTAGATGAAGTCGCCTGCCACATCCATATCGGTTGCCTTGAGCTTGTCGACGTAGGCCAGGAACTGCGCCGTGATCTTCGCAATCGGAATGTCGTAGATATCAATGTCCTGCTTGCGAATCAGATCAAGCAGCAGGTCGAGGGGCCCGTCGTAGACCTGGCCAACCGTGACGGAAAAGGGCGACTGCTCCTGCTGCTCTTCCTGCCTCTTCGGCTTCGCGGCAGGCGCGGATTTTGACGCCGGCTTGTCTTCCAGAACAGGCTTGGAAGTCAGCACAAGAGGCGGAGCGGTGTTGATGCCTGGCTCCTTCAATGGCGGATCGCCGTGCGGCGACTCAGGCGAAGGCTCGGGCGCGTCGGGCTCTGGCTCGGGACCGGGCTCAGGATCGTTGATGGGACCGCGATGGCCGGGTTCTGGATCCTGAACAGGCTGGGGAGCAGGCACGGGTTCCTTGACTGGATCTTTCTGCGGATCGTTGGGAGGCTCGATCTCCGGATTTTTGTCGACTTGGCTCAAAGACATCTCTGTTTCGGGGGATGGTGTTCTGGTTCGCTACTGTCTGGCCGTGAGTTGCATTGCAGCCCGGACTTCGGTCATGGTTTGTTCCGCTCGTGTGTGTGCCCGATTGGCACCATCCCTGAGGATATCTTCAACCTCGGGCGGGGTGAAGCGGGCTCGGCGCTCCTGGATGGGATTCAAGATCTGTACCAGCGCGTCCGCGGCCCATCCTTTGCACTCGATGCATCCTATGCCTGCGGAACGGCAGCCTTCGTATACCTTGGCCAGCGTCTCCGGTGAGGAAAAGACTTTGTGCAGATCGCCGACGGGACACTTGTCCGGGTCGCCCGGATCTTTGCGGCGAATGCGGGCGGGGTCGGTGACCATTGTCTTCAGCTTCTGGCGAACTTCGGGCTCTGGGTCAGTGAGCATGATCGTGTTGCCGTAGCTCTTCGACATTTTCCGGCCGTCGGTACCGGGGAGCTTGGGGGAGGGGGTGAGAAGAGCATCGGGTTCGGGGAGCACTTCGCGGCCATCGAGCTTATAGAGATTATTGAAGCGGCGGGCGACTTCGCGGGTGAGTTCCACATGTGCCACCTGGTCCTGGCCCACGGGCACATACTTCGGCTGGTACATGAGGATATCGGCGGCCTGCAGCAGCGGATAGCCAAGGAAGCCGTAGGTGCTGAGGTCCTTGCCGACGAGATTCTCCTGCTGCTCCTTGTAGCTGGGCACGCGCTCCAACCATCCCACGGAGGTGATCATGCTCAGCAGCAGATGCAATTCGGCATGCACGGGTACATGGCTCTGGACGAAGAGCACCGAGCGCGCCGGGTCGAGCCCCGCGGCGAGGTAATCGAGGATCACCTCGTTCGTGTTGCTTAAAAAATTGGAAGTGTCGGCGTAATCAGTTGTCAGCGCGTGCCAGTCGGCGATGAAGAAATAGCACTCGTACTGGCCGCTGTCCTGCAGCTTGACCCAATTGGCGAGCGCACCCATGTAGTTGCCCAGGTGAAGCTTGCCGGTGGGTCGCATGCCGCTCAAAACGCGCGGGCGAGAAGATGAGGTTGCAATTTCAGACATTCTGTTTTCGATTCCGGGATAAGGCCGGGATTGCTCAGCCGTTTTTGATCAGAAAAGTCAAAGCGAGGCTCGTTTCATTGTAGCCGCAGGCTCCGCTCTACCCCTTGGTCAGCACGATACCGACTATTGCAAAAGCCGGGGCCAGCAGCAGGCGCATGATGTAACCGCCGACGAAGATCATCAGCATCCAGCTGATCCACATTGGAATGCGATCGTAGGACTGAACGGCGTTGTACGGCAGGATATTGCGCAGGAGCTGACTGCCATCGAGCGGCGGAATGGGGAGCAGGTTGAAGAACAAGAGCGCCAGGTTGATCTGCACGGCGGCGATGCCAAGCAAGACAACTGCCTGAACTGAGGAATTGATGCCGGGCAGGAGCATGCCTTGTGCTGTGAAGTTCACGATCTGGCGGCCACCCGGAACGGCGTGGATGACGACCAGAAGCACGATGGTGGCAAGCACGGCAAGCAGGAGGTTTGAAACTGGGCCGGCCAGTGTGACCATGTTCTCGTCGCGGCGAATTTTGGCGAAATTGCGGCTGATGACGGGCGTCGGTTTGGCCCAGCCGATCAGGATTCCGCTGAAAAGAGTGAAGCCGATGAACGGGCCAAAGATGATGATGGCGGGCATGATGAGGGTGCCCACCGGGTCAATGTGGTGGATGGGGTTCAGGGTCACGCGGCCCTGCATCCGTGCGGTCTGATCGCCAAGGCGCGACGCCATCCATGCGTGCGCGCATTCGTGAACACTCAACGAGAAGATGAGCAAGACAAATTCAAAGACCGCAATTGCAAATTGGGCAGACTGCACCAGACGCTCCCCTGATTTAGAAAGCTCAGGTTAGCATGGTGCGCCGCGCCGTCGTTTCAACCGCGGCTAGCAGCCTGTGGTAGAACTGGCAATCTCGAATGACATCCCGCAGCGGCTAAAGCCGACGATGAATAATGTGCCACTTGCGGCACGGCTGAAGCCGTGCCCTTTCAAAAACAGCTCAATGGTAAACAGCGGGTTGAAACTTCGCCGCTAGACCTTGTACGTCGGGTAGTGGCCGACAACTTCGTTTGCGCCGATGTTAGTGCCGCCCATGATGATTTCGTGGCTGCCGATGCGTGCTCCGTCTCCAATGACGGTGGGCTGCAGTTTCACGTCTTCTTCTGCGCCCTTGTTGGAGTAGCTATGCGAGAAGATGCGTGCAAAGGAGCCGATGACAACATCCTTGCCGATCTTGATGCCGCCGCGATCATGCAGCAGCACTCCCTGGTGAATCACGGCACCGTCACCGATGGAGAGCTTGTACCCATAGGTCAGGTCGACGCCATGGTGGATCTTTACACCCGATCCCATGTGGTCGAAGATGTGGCGACCCAGCATGCAGCGGAAGCGCAGACCCAGCCACAGGTTCAGACCAATCGGCGAGCGATCGAACATCTTCCAGAACCAGATCAGCGGCTTGCGGATTGCAAACTCGGCGGGGTCGGCGTCGCCAAAGTACTCTGCTTCGAGGGTCACGTTCTCCGGGTCTAGCGACATGCTCAGGACGTTTCCCGGCAGTTCGCTGGAAAGCGTGACGTTGGGTTTGCCGCCGTGTGGCCGGCCCAGATAAAGCTGGTAGAGCTGGTCGCGAACGATTTCTGCGCGGCGTTCGGGGGAGCGGTGCCGGTAAAACTCCTCGTCGAGAAAGCGGATCCAGCGGCGGAAGACCTCTTCGGCCTCGGGGGTGGGGCGGGGCTGATTGTTTGCAACAGGCTGGGGCTGGGGCTGGGGCTTGGGATTGGTAGCCATACGCTATGGACGATAAATCAGGCGGGTAGGATGCGGCGAGAGCAATGTCATGTCAGTCACATGGAGCTGTGAGGCCGCGCGTTATCCTAGTAGGTCCGGTGCCGCTCGCTCCAGACAAGAGACGAGTTGGTGCGCCGGAGTAACTTTCCCACCCATTTTGCGAGAAGCGCGAAATGGATGGGGCACCCGAGAGAGTTGAGCCATGTCTGAAGAAACCGTCTCCACCGCAGTCTCCGCTGAAACCGCCAAGCCCGCCGCGCCTGTTGCGACCATTGCGACCCTGGGCAAGTATGAAGGCCAGTCCGTGCAGATTCGCGGATGGCTCTACAACTCCCGCGAATCGGGAAAGTTGCTGTTTCCCATCTTTCGCGACGGGACTGGGACGGTGCAGGGCGTGGCCCACGTGAAGAGCGTTCCGGCTGAAGTCTTCGAGTCGCTCAAGGGGCTGACGCAGGAATCCAGTGTCATCGTTACCGGCAAGGTGAGGGCCGACAAGCGCGCGCCTGGTGGGTTCGAGCTCGATGTTGAAGACATCCAGGTGATCCAACGCGTGCCGGAGTCGGATCCGTATCCCATCACGCTTAAGGAACACGGCGTTGATTTTCTGATGGAGCATCGGCATCTGTGGGTTCGCTCGCCAAGGCAGTCAGCGATTCTGCGTATCCGGGCGGAGATCATGCGGGCTGCGGCTGAGTACTTCGACAACAACGGATTCATCCGCACCGATCCGCCGATTCTGACGCCGGCGGCGTGTGAAGGGACGTCGACGTTGTTTCCGGTGGACTATTTTGGCGATCCTGCGTTTCTGACGCAGAGTGGCCAGCTTTATATCGAGTCGACGGCGCTGGCGCTGGGCAAGGTATACAGCTTCGGGCCTACGTTCCGCGCGGAGAAATCAAAGACGCGGCGGCATCTGACGGAGTTCTGGATGGTGGAGCCGGAGGTTGCCTATTGCGATCTCGATGGGCTGATGGAACTGGCGGAGAACTTCCTGTCGCATATCGTTCAGAGCGTGGTGAAGAACCGCGCCCCCGAGTTGCAGGTGATCGGACGCGATCCGGAGAAGCTGAAAAACATTGTTCCGCCGTTTCCGCGTCTCCGTTATGACGAAGCGGCGAAGATGCTGAACGAGGCGCATGCCAAAGGAATTCTCGAGCAGCCTTTCGAATACGGCAACGATTTCGGATCGCCGGACGAAACCTGGCTTAGCTCGCAATTTGATCGCCCGGTGATGGTGCATCGCTATCCGGCGGCAGTGAAGGCTTTTTACATGGAACCCGACCCGAAGGACGCAAATTTCGCACTGTGCGTGGATGTACTGGCACCAGAGGGTTATGGCGAAGTCATTGGTGGGTCGCAGCGCGTTTCGAGTTACGAGTTGCTCAAGAGTCGCATCGAGCATCACCAGCTACCGCTTGAAGCGTTCCAGTGGTATCTCGATCTGCGGCGCTACGGATCGGTGCCGCACGCCGGATTTGGCATGGGCATTGAGCGAGTGGTGGCCTGGGTTTGCGCGCTCGATCATGTGCGGGAAACGATTCCGTTTGCGCGCACTTTGCACCGCATTTATCCGTAAGAGGATTGCCGTCCGCAAGATCGTTATTGGCTGATTCGTTAATCGGGTGCTACGCTCGCCGCGGAGGATTTGAATTTAACGGCGGGAGCCCTTATGAACCAGGCGGCACTTGGATTTCGCGCTCACTCCGGCTGGACTTCGCTTGTTGCGATCGCGCTCGAAGAGGGCTCTCCCATGGTTCTTTTGCGACAGCGTCCTCACCTGGTTAAAACTTTCACTTTCGAGTTTCGCCAGCCGTATCACACCGCTGAGAAGGTACCGAGGTCCGAATCACGAGGGATTATCTCGCGCATTCGAACGGAGGCACGAAGCCTTGCCTACAAGGCCATCCGTTCAAGCCAGAAAAGTTTGTCGACGCAGGGCTATGAGCTTCGGAGTTGCGGGCTGCTGCTTGCTTCAGCCCGGCCGCTTCCGAGCCTTCCGCAAATTCTGGAGTCTCATGCGCTTATCCACACCGCTGACGGAGAGCTATTCCGCGATGCGCTGCTTCATGCGAGCAGGCGATGTGGGCTGGATACATTCGGCGTGAAAGAGAGAGACGTGATTGACAAGTCCGCTGGGTCTCTTCGCATGAAACCGGTAGAAATCAAGCGTCGGCTGGCAGACCTTGGTACAGGACTTGGTCCGCCCTGGACGCAGGATGAAAAGCTCGCCGCGCTCATGGCATGGCTATCGCTTGCGTGTCCATTCGCGCTATCGTGATCGCGTCAGGGGCCAGAAACCACGAAGCCAATAGTCGGCGTCATCCGGGCAGATCCGCGGTCGAATACCCGAAATCGCAAGGCTAAGGCCGTTCTTATCATGTTCCGGAGGGAGAAGCACATCCTTCGCCGGTTGTACGCATCCGAGTTACTACAGGATTTTCCCCCGGAGCGGAAATCGATGACGCTTACCGCAAGCGAAGTCCACCAAATGAAATTTGCGCAGCCCTCAACAGAAGGAGTGCTGCCAGTCATTCTCGAGCGCTGGAGTCCCCGCGCATTTGCTGATCGCGATGTGAGCCATAGCGATCTGAAGAAGATTTTTGAGGCTGCACGCTGGGCTCCTTCTTCGTTCAACGAACAGCCGTGGCGCTTTATCGTCGGCCGCCGCAACTCCGAGACCTACAAGAAGATCGCCGACGCGCTGGTTCCCGCTAACCAGGCATGGGCGCAGGGCGCTCCGGTGCTGATCCTCAGCGTCGCCAAAACCCGGTTCAGCAACAACGACTCGCCCAATAACTATGCTGTCCACGATCTTGGCGCCGCCGACGGTTTCATAACCCTGCAAGCTGCGTCCATGGGGATCGCCACGCATCAGATGGCGGGCTTTGATCAGGCCAAGGCGCGCGAGGCGTTTGCGATTCCAGAGACTTACGCAATCGGGTCGGTAATGGCACTCGGCTACCAGGGCGATCCCTCGACCCTTGGCGAGCGCTACCAGGGGCAGGAGCAATCGCCGCGCAGCCGTAAACCATTGAGCGAGATTGTTTTGTCGAGCTGGGACCATCCTGCTGACCTTGGTTGAGGTGCTGCAGACCGGGCTGCCGCCCCAATTCAGTTAATACCTTCGTGCCGCTGCATCGATGCTTTCGCTTCTAAAGTGAGTGTAGGAGCCCGGTGTGGCAGTTGCCTCTTCATCCCGCCCGACGCGCCGGCGCGCATCCACTCGCCGGCCCCGTCATCGTTACGAGCCTATCGACCTCGGCAAGAAGCGCTGGATTGTGCGCGCATCCCTGGGAGCCATTTTGCTCGCCGTCCTTCTCATCGGTTGGGCAGTCGTGGCGCGCCGGCTGGCCCCTGCTGCAAATACGAGCCGCGATCATTTCGACACTATTCTCGTGCTCGGCTATCGGGCCGACTCAGACGGCAATCCCACGCCTGAGGAGATCGCTCGCGTCTCCGAAGCAGTGCGGGAGTACGAACGCGGAGTAGCTCCGCGTCTGCTCTTTACCGGTGGTGCCGCACACAACAAATTTGTGGAGGCCGACGTGATGGCTGCCGCAGCCGCTGCGCAAGGCATTCCGCCCTCTGCGATCTTCGTTGAGACCCGGTCGAACGACACCATTCAGAACGCGTGTTACTCAGAGCGGATCATGCGGGCTCATGGATGGCATTCGGCCGAGATCATCTCCAGCGCTTACCATCTTCCGCGCGCGGCAATGATCTTTGGCCACACATCGCTCGATTGGCGGACCCACTCGGCACCCTCGCTACAGCCTGGCTCAGCAGGCTCTGGAACGGATTCGGCGCTCGAAACCCTCAAGACGATGCGGTATCTGGTGTACGCGAGCTGGGCCGAGCCTTGCGAGCCTTAGTGCAATCGAATAAAGAGAGTCGCTAGCCAATGGGGCCTCGCCGGCGTCTAACACCCAGTTCCGCTCATTGTCCCTCAAAGGTATGGTCCTGTAAGCTTTGTGTTGATGCGTCTTCCAGTAAAGTTTTCATTGTTTTCGGCGGTCCTTGTCCTCGGTCTGCATGCCTCAGTTCCGCTCGCCCATAGCCAGGTGGAGCCCGCGGTGCAGAGCACCTCTTCGCGCACCACCGGAAACGGCACGTACATCGTCGTCGACCCGCTGGCAAATGTGAAGTACGACAACAAGTACGATATTTCCCTGGGCATGGCATACCGCCACATGAAGGCCGGCCCGACGATTCTCGAGGGGTCGAACCTGGGTGGCCTTGACCTGTCCGGGTCCTATTGGTACAGCAGGCATTGGGCGGTCGAAGGCAGTGTTCGCGGCTATCTGGCCACAAGCGGCGCAGGACTCGGTGACAACGTCACGACGCAGTCGATTTCAGGGCCGTTCGTCCAGGAGTACTTCTTTGTTGGTGGCCCCGAGTGGCTGGGACCGCATAATAAGCACGGCGCGCTGATCGCGCATGCCTTGATCGGCGGCGTTTACGGTGACTTCGAGCATGACCTGCGCGGATTGCCTCCGTCAGCGGTCGCCTTCTACCCCAACCAGCTTGCGCTGGCAGCCATCGTCGGCGGACATATTGACCTGAATCGCTCAGCTCGCTGGGTATTCCGCGTCACTCCTGATGCGATCATTACCCGCTACGGGATCGACTACGGCGCCAAGTACACCCAGACCGATGTGAACTTTGCCATCTCAGTGGGTGTTGAGTACCGATTCAAACCGAAGCGCAAGTAAGCCAAGACTGACCGGAGCGATTCAAGGCCGGAGTTTCCTAAGCGGGGCTGTTACCGCAGGGCTCCGGCTTTTGCTGTTTTTCGGTTCCGTTAATTACGTGTAACGCGGAGATGCTGCGCGTGTTATCTCCGTGTGGTATTCTTCGCCGTTCAGAGCCGATTGGAAAAGGTTCTTCTCTGAGACATGCCGTACCGGATAACGGCACATTAGTTTCGCGCTGAGAAAGCTCCGGAAAGACAACGCGACGAGGCAGGCTCATACGGACATGAAAGACACTTTGGGGGTTTTGCTTGCGGGCGGAGCCGGGGAACGGCTCTTTCCGCTTACCCGCGACCGCGCCAAACCGGCCGTGCCGTTCGGCGGACACTACCGGATCATCGACATTACGCTTTCGAATTGCATCAATTCCGGTTTACGCCGGGTCTTCATCCTCACCCAGTACAAGGCCCTGTCTCTCAACCGGCACATCCGCGAGGGATGGACCGGCATTGTCGCGCAGGAACTGGGGGAGTTCTTTGAGTTGTTGCCGCCCATGCAGCGCACCGGCACCAACTGGTACATGGGGACAGCGGACGCCGTGTATCAGAACATCTATTCCATCGGCAGCGAGCAGCCCAAGCACATGATCATCCTCAGCGGCGATCACATCTACAAGATGGATTACAGCCGGATGCTGGAGTATCACCGGGAAACCCACGCCGACGTCACACTGGCTACCCTGCCCATCGCACCCGATGAAGTAGCGCGCTTTGGCGTAGTCGACGTAGGTAAGAACGGAGAGTTGCAGGGCTTCCTCGAAAAGCCGACGACCACGACGTTCAGGTCGCCCTTCAACCCAGACAAGGTCGAGGCCTCTATGGGCATATACATCTTTAACACAGAGATCCTGTTGAAGGCCCTGATTGCCGATGCCGAAGACCCCAATTCAAAGCACGACTTCGGGCACAACATCCTGCCCAATATGCTGGGCAAGAAAAAGATGATGGCCTACAGCTTCGTGGATGAGAACAAGCAGACGGCGCTTTATTGGCGCGACGTGGGCACCCTGGACTCCTACTACGAAGCCAACATGGACCTGTGCTCGGTATCGCCGGTATTCAACCTGTATGACAAGAACTGGCCGATGCGCACACGTGTGCGGCAATATCCGCCGGCGAAATTCGTGTTTGGCGAGCCGGGTAGAACGGGCATGGCCGTAAATTCGGTGATCACCGCCGGCGTTATCATTTCGGGCGCTTCGGTATCGAATTCCGTGCTGTCGCAGGATGTGCGCGTCAATTCCTATTCTGAAGTCGACTCGAGCGTCATCTTTTCGCACGTGCAGATCGGCCGGCATTGCCGCATCCGCCGCGCCATTATCGATCGCGACGTGCACATTCCCGAGGGAACCGTGATCGGGTACGATCCGGTCGAAGACAAGCGCCGCTATTTCGTTACGCCGTCGGGATTGACCATTGTGACGCGCGACGCTTCGCTGTTCGAGAACCCGGTGGAGCCGGAATTCGGGGATCGCTACTGAACCGCGGTTGCCGTGAAGGGGCAGCACGAATACCGATGTCTACAAAAAGGCCGCGCCTGTGACAGGCGCGGCCTAAGTTTCGATGCGGAGCCGTGCAGTTTACTTGTGTTCTCCCGGCGCGAAGCCAAATGTTACCGAGAGCATGAAGTTGCGACCCGGGATGAAGGTCGGGTTGTCACTCCCGTTGATGGCTGTCGTCTGGTTGAATGGATCCACGTAATTCGTCCCCGGAATAAGGTTCGAGGTCGACGTCCCTGCGAGTGTAAGAGCCGTGGTGTTGTGCTGGTCGAACAGGTTGTTGGCGCTCATCCTGATCTTTGTCTGGTCGAAGATGGAGTGGCCGCGCACCGTGTAATTGGCGTAGACATTGCTTGAGCTGAACGGGCTCACGATGGCCTGGTTGTGATAGGAACCGGCGTCTATACGCTGCTCGCCAATGCGCTTGTTGAAGAAACCAAGGTCGAAGGCGCGGCTCTGATAGGTGACACCTACCATCTCAGTATTGGCCGGCGTTTGCTGCACCCAGAGGCCGCTCGGAGCTTCCACGTTGTACGGGGCCTCTGGCGTGCCGACGTTCTGTTTGCCAAAGTAGTAGGCGTTGGCTGCAGTTGCGTTCACATAAAGATTGAGTCCCTTCGCCACGACAGCGGTGGTCTCGAATTCGAGCCCTTGCGTGATGGAACTCGGCTGCAGGAAGTAGACGGTCTCCGTCGTCGTGGGGTCAATCACGCTGCTGTAGCTGTTCTGGAAGTTCACGCGATATGCGTCCGCGTCAAGCGTGAACCGTTGTAGTTTCATCACCAGACCACCCTGGTAGGTGATGGATTTTTGCTGCTTTGGAGGGGTCTGGAGGCCGGGCGTCGGATTTGCCGCGCTCGGCGTGTGGTTGTAGTCGTAGACGTTGCTGGGCGGGACGATGCTGCCGGTTGCGACCTGTCCGTAAACTGAGAAATTGGGCTGGATGCGATAGTTGACATCCACGGACGGCAACCACGCGGTAAAGGTACCGGTGTCGGTGACGGTCGTCGGGCATCCGGTGGTCTGTCCGATGGGGCAGAGGTTGCCCACGGTCTTGCCGTTATCGGCGTGATGCAGAACGTCGATGCCGTAGACCGCTGCCTTCACCCCGCCCGTGACATTGAGCTTCGGCGTCGCGTGATACTCGAACTCCGCATAGGGCTGATACGAGTTGGTCCAGAACTGCTCGGCGAAGTTTGGCAGTGCCTGGTCGGCCCAGTTGCTCAAGGGATCGCTGGGGTACTGGTGCCGGTCGGTGCGCGCCCACTCATACCAGAGGCCGGCGCGGAAGACGCCGAGGTGCGAAGTCTGCGTCAACACGGAGGTCTCGCCATACTTGCGATAGCTGTTGTACTTGTCCACGCCGCAGGGAAGCGCCGATATTCCCTTCTTCACGACTGGGATGTTACAGGGAGCAATTGCCACGCCGTTGTAGGTTTTTGATCCGTTGACGGTGGTGTCATGGGTGATCGGGGTGGCGTTTGTGAATAGTTCCGCGTTGTCGTAGTCGTAGGTATAGGGCTTCACTTCCATGTACCAGCCGTGGCCAAACTCGGTCTTCAGGCCCACATATTCGAAGTCTGTTGGTACGTGGTAGTTGTTGTACTGGTAGTCGAGCCAGTTCACTGGATCACTGTTGTCGGTCATCATGAATTTGTAACCCGAGCCGATGAAGGCGGAGTTGGAGCCGGTGCAGGTATAGGCCGCCGGAGTGGCTTTGGACAGTCCCAGTGTCTGGCAACGGGTTGGATTCAAGCCGTAGGTGTTGGCATCGAGCCAGATGATGCCGCTGAAACCGGTGAGGACTGTCTTGGGCGAGAAAGAATACTGGTAAAGAAGGGAACCGGCGTTGCGGGTGTTCCAGTTGAAAGTCTGGTATCCGTCAGAGGACATGTGGTGAACGTCGATAAACAGATTCGACTTTTTCGGTCCGCCAAAGAATCCGAAGCTGCCTGAGTTATAGGCGCCGTCGAACAGCTTGGTATTCCATGTCCCGTAGGAGGCTGTGCCGCGAATGTCCTGCTGATTGCCCATGGGTTTCGAGAGCAGGTGAATCGAGCCGCCGAAAGGCGTAGGGCCGGTGGTTGAAGCTGATCCGGGGCTACGGTCGAAGTCCACGCCGCCGATCCACTGCGCTGGGAAGAATGCCCACGAGTGATGCGTCGGCGAATTTGTGTCGTAGAACGGAATGCCGTCGAAATCGATGTCGAAGTAGCCGTCGGGGAAACCGCGGAAGTAAGTCTTGCTTTGGCCGAGGCCGACGCCGTCGCTGCTGAGCGTGAACGTGCCGGGAACGATCTGCACGATCTCGCCGTAGTCGGCTACAGGCGATGTGAAGTTCTCAACATAGGCATCAGAGACCAGCGATTGCGCCGAGCGCTCCTCGACAAAGCCACCGCTGGGCGCCGTTTCCGCAGCGATGGATTCGATGCCGGAGTTGACGGTGATCTGTTCCGCAACCGATGCGATGGCCAGGGCCAGCGGATCAAGTTGCAACGTCTGGCCGGCAGCGAGCGTTACGCCCGTCTTTGAAGCCGATGAGAAGTCTGAAGCGCTCGCTTCCACGATATAGGTCCCGGCTGGAAGCCCATCAAAAGAATAAGCACCATTGGCGTCTGCTCGGGTGGTTTTCGTTGTTCCCGCGCCTTTCGCCGCTACGAGAGCGTTGGCGATAGCTTTTCCTTGGGTGTCGACAACCGTCCCACTGAGTTTGGAACCTGCGCTTTGCGCGTACGCCAAGGTGCCAAAGAACAGTGCGAGAACGGACAAAGTGAGTTGAAGCAGACGTTTCCGTCCGCTCGGCGAAGAGTGCATCAGAATTCCTCCAAAGTTGGAACAAAATGAGTGTCAGACACAGACTCGGGAGGGCCACCTCCCGTAGAAGTTGAACTACCTGCTGTAACACCGGGGAATGTCTGAACCGTAACAATCAAATGTGAAGATCTGATTGCTGTGTTGTTGCATTGCGGTTACAAACTCGAAATTGCGCGATCGATCAAGGCAATTCTTTCCCAAAGCGGAAGTTGAGCTTCGCGGAAGTTGGTGCTGAAGAGATGATGAGAGAGCTAAAAGCGGTAAGGCCAGATACCGGACTTCGGCAACGCGTCAAGGCTGTCAGGGGAATTCAATTTCAAACTTGAGAATCCAGACGGAAGAGTCTCCGTCGTTTGTTTCGGATACTTCTCTCGACCCGAAAAGGCCGATGCAACCGAAAGTACGCAATGCCGAGCGCACGGCATACCGCGACAGGTCCAGATATTCTTCTTCTGATCGTGCAGGCGCTTGCCAAGGGGATCGGCATTGGCGAAGAAAGCGCGTGCGGCTTTCTGATTGAGGATATATCGACTCGTCAAGTGAGAAATTGGGTATTCGAGTTCGCCATGCTTGCGTGCGGATTCACCCATATTGGGCAAAAGGATGAACGATCCTGACTCCGGTGGGAGAACGGAGTCAGGCCAGTGACGGAGACGGCTCAGTGATTAGGTAATGCTGGCGGTCAAGGTTGTGCCCACCTGGCTGAATACGCTTTCGATGCCGGTTGCCAAGGCACTCATGGATGCTACGCATCCGAAGGCCACCATGGCGAAGGTGAGGGAATACTCGACCACGTCCTGACCTTCTTGGCGTTGCGTCAGGTTCTGGAGTGTAGCGTACATCTTGAGCATCATGTCGTTCATTTGCGTGACCTCGATCCTTGATTCGGGTGATCGCTTCAAGCTATTCATTTGTATTTCTGCAAGCAATTGAAAAAGGGTGAAATGAGACGCGGTTGGCACCTCGGAGAGCCGGAAAAGTAATCGCGATTTTGTGACTTTCTGGGGAGATTCAACGGAGGAGCCGTTTGCGAGGGGGGTCGCAATCCCACAGTTTTTCCGCAGGCAGGTGCCGATGCGGGAACTGCTCAACAAAATCATGCGTATAGGCCTCCATGGCTTGTGCGGGTACATTAAGCTGGAGCGTGGCAGGACTGGTGGCGCCGAAGGCGCCTATCCGGCGGAAGCTGGAGCCCCGTGAACCGGGTGCGCCACGCAAGCCTGTTCAGGGCCCCGGCCAGGATGCCAAACCAATGACGCCGGACGCCCGCCTGATGAGCGCGGAGGTAAGACCGCTGGAGATCGACTGGTCCCAAGTTGTCCGCCGCTGCATGGACGGGGATTCTGGAGCATGGGCCGAACTGGTTCGTACCCACCATCGGCGTGTCTATGGGCTCTGCTATCGCTTTACGAATAATCCGCGCTGATGCTGAAGACCTTACGCAGGACGTTTTCCTAAAGATTTATTCCAATCTATCCAGCTTTGATACCGCCAGGGGCAGCCTGCAGGTGTGGATCACGACCATGACCCGCAACCTGCTGGTGGACAATTTCCGCCGCACAAGGAATCAACGGTCCACGGACTCGCTCGACGCGGGATGGGACGAAACCGACGAGCTGCGGCCGATCGACCGGCTTACGGCAAGCGGACCTTCACCCCATGAAAAGGCGGCACAGAAGGAACTGGCCAAGATGGTGCAGGGGGCGCTGGCCAAGGTATCCGTTGAGCTGCGCGAAGCCGTCATTCTAAGGGACTTACAAGATATGGATTACAAAGAGATCGCCCAGGTGCTGGGCATCCCCGAAGGGACGGTTAAAGTCCCGCATCAGCAGGGGCCGTGCGGAACTAGCGCGCCTTCTGGAACGTAATAAGCGGGAGGTGATGTGATGGCAGACCGCGGAAACATTCCGAACTCTCCAGCTTGCGGGCTTTGGGAAACGCTCCTGGCCGACGCACTGGACGGGTTGTTGCGGCCTGAGGATGAGGCGACTTTCTCCTCCCATATGGCTGTCTGCCCGTCATGCACCGCCCTGTTTGAGGAAGCGCGGCGAGGGCGCGAGTGGCTGGAGTTCTTAAGCCCGGAACCAGAGGTCCCGGAGGGTCTGCTGGATAAGATCCTGGCGCAGACCGGTCCGGGACATACCTCCGAGTACAAGCTGGCGACGGCAGGCAATGTTATTCCCATGGCGATTCCAGCGTGGCAGCGGCCGGGCATGATGGGACGGATTCGCCGCTTTGCCGAGCCGCGGCTTCTGATGACAGCGGCGATGGCGTTCTTCTCGATCGCGCTGACGCTGAATATGACGGGCGTCAAGCTGACGGACTTCCGGCTTTCGAATCTGCGGCCGACAGCGGTGCGTTCTTTCATGGAGCGCCGGCTGACGATGGCTTCGACGCCGATCATTCGCTACTACGATCATCTGCGGCTGGTGTACGAAGTGGAATCCCGCATGCGGGAGATACGCCAGAACAACCAGGGCAAGCAGCAGCAACAGAGACTCAGCCGGCAACACCGGGGGAGTCAAAACAAAACCCTAACCGGAAGGATGGCGGGTCTCGCGTCGATCCTCCCCAACAGTCCGGGGCACCATCGCTGAAAGACTCCGATTATCTGGAATCATCCGTTACGCTTCACGACCGGCCCGTGCATTCCGAGGGCTCTTCGGAACCCGGCAATCCGCCTCAGGCGCTGAGAAGTGTTCTTGAGGAACCCGAGTTCGACATAGCAATACGGGAAGGGAGCACGAGTATGGACTGCGTAAATCACAGCGGAGTTAGTGCGACGGCCTATTGCCAGAACTGCGGCAAGGCGCTTTGCGCGGCCTGCGTTCGCAATGCGGGAAACGGACAGATTCTTTGCGAGCCTTGCTTCGTGGCGTGGCAGAGCATGCAGCAGCCGTTTGCAGCGCCCGGCGCGGGCGGTCCGAATCCGTCGGTCGCGGCGGTGCTGGGAATCATTCCCGGCGTGGGCGCGATGTACAACGGGCAGTATTTCAAAGGACTGATTCACGTGGTGATTTTTGTCGTGATCATCAGCATCACGACGCACTACGGGCTGTTTGGCCTGTTTATTCCGGCATGGATTCTGTATCAAGCGTTTGAGGCGTTCCACACGGCGAAGGCGATTCGCGATGGGCAGCCAATTCCGGATCCGCTGGGTCTGAACGAGGTGGGCAACTGGCTCAACCTGGGCGGACCGCAGCATCGGCCGGGCATGCCGATCAGCTCGGTTCCACCGGGGCCGGGGCCAGCGGCATCGAATCCTGGCGCAAGTGCGGGTGGGACTATCAGCAGGTTCCGTATCACGCAGTACCAGGCGCCTTACACACCGCCCCCGCCTCCAGGGTTTGTGGATCCGGCTGTTCCGCCAGTGCCCCCGGTGCCGCCAGTTTTCTGGCGGCGCAAGGAGCCGATCGGCGCGCTCATCCTGATCGGATTCGGATTGATGTTGCTGCTGAACCAGCTGGGCTTTCTGGCCGAACACGTTTTCAAGTTTCTGTGGCCGCTGATCTTTATCGCGCTCGGCGTATGGCTGATTGTGCGTCGCTTTGAAGATACGAAAGGGGGCCAGCAATGAACCGCTACATCTTGATCCGCCGATTGAGGGGACCGGCGATTCTGCTGCTGCTCGGGACAATTCTGCTGATGCATCAAGCCGGGACTTGTTGAGTTTCTGGAGCCTGTTCTTTCCGCTCCTTCTGATTCTGATCGGCGTGCTGAAGCTGGCTGAGCGCGCGGCGCTGGCCGCAGCAGGAGACGAGACGCCGTATCCGGGCTCTCCGTATCCCGTACGGCGCGTCCGCAAATCCAGGGGCAGGCGCAGTTGCACAGCCGCAGCCCGGCACATCCATTGTTCCTGCGACGCAGGACTACGGGAAGGGTCCTGAGGGAGGACAGTCATGAGCAGCGTGCCCCCGAATATGCCACCCGGCGGTTACGATCCGCGCACGCAGTGGCGGGTGTATCGCGAGCAGCAACGTGCTGCCTGGCGCGCCCAGCGCGATGCCTGGAAGGCGCAGCAGTACGCGTACAAGGCGAAGTATCAGCATGCGTATGGACCGCGCGTTCCTTCGGTTGTTGGACCGCTCATCCTGGTGGCGATCGGCATTGTGTGGCTGCTGATCTACGCCGGCCGTATTGCTCCGGAGAATTTCTGGAGCTGGTACGGCAACTGGTGGCCACTGTTGCTGATCGCGGCCGGACTGGCGATGCTGGCGGAGTGGGCGCTGGATTTACGGCGCGAAGCTCCGGTGCGGCGCGGAACCGGATTTGTGGGCATCCTGATCCTGCTGGCTGTGATCGGATTCTTCGCATCGGGAACGACGCGCGGAATGTGGGGACCGTGGGCAACAATTGGGGCGACCACGACGACAATAACTTCTTCAACATGTTCGGCCTGCCTGAGCACGATTTCGATCAGCAGGTATTGAACGTGCAGATCCCATCGGATGCGGCGATTCATATCGAGAACCCGCGCGGCGATGTGAGCGTGACTGCCGGAGACTCGCCGAATATCCAGGTGCAGGCGCACGAGGTGGCGTATGCCCATTCGGACGAAGATGCTAAAAAGATCTTCGATGCAGAGCAGGCGCATGTGACGGTGAGCGGCAATGCGGTGCTGGTGAAGTCTGACAGCAACAACAATGGCCGGCTGAACCTGACGATTACCGTGCCTAAGAGCGCGCACGTTACGGTGCATTCCGGCCATGGCGACGTGACCGCGGCCAACCTGGATGGCGGGCTGAATATCAACTCGAATCATGGGGATGTGCACCTGAGTGTGATCAAGGGATCTGTGCAGGTGCATTTCTCTACGGACAAGGGCGACTTCTCTGCACACCAGGTGGATGGCGACATTACTGCCGAAGGAAACTGCAATGATCTCACGCTGTCGGAGATCACCGGCAAGGTCACGGTCAACGGTGAACTGTTCGGCGACGTGCACATGGAAAATGTGACCGGGCCGCTTCATGTCCACACTTCGGTGACAGACATGGATGTGGCTGCCCTTCCGGGTGACTTGACGCTGAATTCCGATAATCTGCGGGTAACACAGGTCAAGGGACAGGTACGCGTCAAGACTCACTCAAAGGACGTGGACTTGAGCCAGGTGTACGGCGACAGCTATGTCGAAGATCGCGATGGCCGCATCGCGGTGGAGACCGCGGGCAACTACGCAGTTGACGCGAGGAACATGAAGGGTGATGTGGAACTCACGCTTCCGCCCAACGCGGCAGCTACCGTCACGGGCAATACGCGCAACGGCGATATCGTCACCGATTTTCCGCTGGCAGTCAGCGGAGACGAAAGCAAGATCGGTAAGCGGCAAGATCGGTGCCGGTGGGCCGAGGGTTTCGCTGACTGCGGAGAATGGCGACATTCACATCAAGCGGGGGGACGAAGTGCCGCCTCTGCCGCCGACGGTTGCCGGACCTGCTTCGCCGAACGCGCCGCATCTGAAAGCGCCGAAAGCGCCAGCAGCCCCGCCGGTAACGCAGTGAAGACAGGGAGTAGGGAATAGGGAGTACAAATCGAAAATGTAGAGGAATAGCGGGCGCGGGGTGCAAACTCCGCGCCTATTCTATTCTCAGCGCCTGCATGGGATCGAGGCGCGAGGCTCGCCATGCGGGAACCAGGCAGGCGATAGATGCGACTGCAAGCAGAACCGCAGTCACCGCTGCGAACACGACGGGATCGAGCGGCTCAGTCTGATACAGCATTGATTTGATGAGACGCGCGGCGAACGCGCCCCCACTGAGTCCGATGAGAAGGCCCAGCAGGGCTGGCCGCAAGCCATCGAACAGAACCGTGCTCAGCAACTGCTCACGCCTGGCGCCTAAAGCGATGCGGATGCCGAATTCGGATGTCCGCTGCGTAACCAGGTAAGTGAGCACTCCGTAAAGACCGGCCGCAGCCAGCACCAGCGCGACGATGGCAAACGCCAGGATGAGAAGCGAATCGAACTGCGAATCGACGGTGGACTTGCTGATGGTTTCGCGGAGAGTCCTTACATTCGATACGGGCAGATCGGGATCAAGGCTGCTAATGATCTTTTGCACAGGCATGGCGAGCGTTGCGACATTCGAGGCAGAACGAACGACGATGGTGGCGTTGGAATAGTTGCCGTAAATCGGCCAGTACAACGTCGGCATGGGAGGTTGAGAAACTTCCCAGCGCGTGTCGCCCACCACGCCAACGATCTCCGCAACGTGGCCGTCAAAATCGATTTTGAGATGCCTGCCGATGGGATCTTCGCCGGGGAAACACAGTCCGGCCGCTCCCTGAGAGATGACTGCGACGTTGGCGCGCTTCAATCGTTCGTCTGCGGTGAATAAGCGGCCGCGCACGAGCGGAATCTGGATGGCTTCGAAATAGCCCGGATCAGCCCCGCGCATCTGCAGGTCAAGCCCTTTGCCTTTGGGGAGGGGAGGATGCCCAATTACGGTTACAAGATTGTCGCCGCCCCAGCCCTGACCGGGAGCTGCGCTTACCAGCCCGGCGGATTGCAAGCCTGGTAACGCGCGAACGCGCGTGATGAGACTCTCAAAGAACTGAACCTGTTGCACTGGCTCGGCGTATCGAACGCCGGGCAGGCTGACGTGCATGGTGAGAACGTTATCAATCGGCACGCCCAGGTCGGTTGAGCGCAAGCGTTGATAGCTCTTGATCAGAAGGCCGGCTCCAACCAGCAGAACGACGGTGAGTGAGACCTCGATGACAAGCAACGCCTTGCGCAGACCGGCTCGAGCACGACCACCGCTATGCGCGCGCGATGTTTCGTGCAGAGAGCCAAGCACATTCATAGTGCTGGAACTGAAGGCGCTGATGAGGCCGGCGAAGAGCGCGGTGGCCAGAATGGCGATGAGGGTGAAGCAGAGTTCCGCGCCCCCGATGCGGATATCCTCACTGCGATTCATGTCGGGGCGGGTGTGGACCAGCCATTGGAGCGCGCCCGCAGCAAGCAGCAAGCCAAGTGTGCCGCCAAACACGGAGAGGAGCAGGCTTTCCAGAATGCGTTCGCGCATGAGGCGAAGCCACCCGCCTCCGAGTGCGATGCGAATTGCCAGCTCTTTGCGCCGAGCGGCAATTCGAGCGACCAAAAGACTGGCAACGTTGATAGAAGCAATGAAGAGGACGCATCCGGTTGCGGCGAGCAGGACGTAGAGTGGCGTCTTGTAATCGTGAACGGCGTCATCGAGCAGGGTGCGTCCGATGACCGAATCGTGAACGGCGGGGCCGGGATGCTCGCTCTTGATCCGCTTCTGGACCGCGTCGAGCCGGCTAATCAAAACCGGGAGAGTCGTGCCGGGCTGCAGGCGGGCAATGGCGAGAGCTTCATGATCCTCGAAGGTCTCCATCACCATGGGAGGCATTTCGTGTGCGATGGGAGTCCAAACTTGGACTGTGCTGCCGCCAAATGCGCCAGAGTAGACAAACGAAGGAGGCAAGACGCCGATGACTGCGTACGGCTTCGCATCAAGCCAGATCTTCTTGCCGACGATCGCCGGGTCGCCGTTGTAGCGGCGATGCCAGAAAGCTGCCGAGAGGATCACGGTGGCCTCGGAGTTTTGACGATCGTCGGAAGGACCGAAGGAGCGGCCAATGGAGGGAGCGACGCCGAGAACAGAGAAGAAGTTCCATGAACACATCCCCGCGTCGATCTTTTCGGGCAGCCTTCCACCTTCAGCGGAAACGTTGTAATCCTGAAACGGTGAAATCACTGCCATCTCCGCTGCTCCTTGCGATGCCTGCTTCCACTCGAAGAAGGTGCCCATCGCAACCGGAAGATAGCCATGGGGATTACTCCCGCTGGATTCATGCTCGTAGATGGTCACCAACTGGCCGGGATCCCGATAGGGCAACGGGTTGAGAATGATGCGATAGACCAGGCTAAACAGGGCAACATTCGCGCCAATGCCGAGAGCGATGATGAAGATGGCGACAGCGGCGAATCCCGGTGAGTGTGCCAGAGTGCGCACAATATAGCGCAGATCGCGGAGAAGGGACTCCAGCCAGTTCCAGCTCCATGTGGCGCGGGATTGCTCACGCAGTAATGCGGGGTTGCCGAAGGTGCGAAGGGCGGAGTAACGGGCTTCGTCCGGCGTCATGCCGGCGGCGATGTTCTCGGCGACCTGGCGATCAAGGTGGAATGTCAGTTCATCGTCGAGGCGGGTAGCGGCGCGGTTGCGACCGAGCAGCATCTGAATTCGCATTTGGAGTTGTGCAAGCCAGCGCATGACGATTCTCCTTCTAATCCGTTCTGAGGGCTTGCATGGGGTCGAGACGCGATGCGCGCCACGCGGGGACGAGACAGGCGACGGCAGCGACGGTGAGCAGGGTCGCTGCGACGCCTGCGAAGACTGCGGGATCGAGCGCCTCGGTTTTGTAGAGCATCGATTGAATAAGGCGAACGGCGGCGGCGCTCGCAGCGAGTCCGAAGACCAATCCCAGAAATGCAGGCCGCAGGCCATCGAAGAGGGCGAGGCGGAGTACTTGCTCGCGCTGCGCGCC
This sequence comes from uncultured Acidobacteriaceae bacterium, assembly GCA_963769345.1. Classification (GTDB taxonomy): domain Bacteria; phylum Acidobacteriota; class Terriglobia; order Terriglobales; family Acidobacteriaceae; genus Telmatobacter. Next base: position 368,885 of record CAVYLL010000008.1, on the reverse strand, counting down.
GAGTGCGATACGAATGCCGATTTCGGTCATGCGCTGGGTCACGAGATACGAGAGCACGCCGTAGAGGCCGACCGACGCCAGCAGCAGGGAAAGAACTGCGAACGCAAGAACGAGGGTTGCGCTGAAGCTGCTGTTTCCCAGTGACTGTCCAATCATCTGATCCATCGTGAGCACATCGGAGACCGGCAATTCCGGATCGAGTGCAGCGATTTGTTTCTGGATCGGAATCGACATTGCCAGTGGATCAGAGTCGGTGCGCACGGCCAGGGAGAAACCGAAGTTGTTCCTGGAATTCCCGGAAAATAGTGGGAAGTACATTGTTGCTTTGGTCGGCTGGCCTACCTGCCAGAGGGTATCGCCGACAACGCCCACGATCTCGAACCCGACCTTGTCCCTTGCAGAAACAACGAGGTGCCTGCCGATGGGATTCTCGCCGGGGAAGTATTGCTTCGCGAGCTGGCGGCTGATGATGACCTGGTTGGCGTGGTCATCTCGATCCTGGTTGGTGAAGAATCGCCCCTGCAGCAGCGGAATTTCCAAGGCGGTGAAATAGCCGGGATCGGCCACCCGGTTGAGAGCGTCGGGCAATTCTGCACCGGGCTTGATGGGCGGATGCTCGGGAATCGTGAAGACATCGTCGCCACCCCAGCTATTACCGGGCAATGTGGAACCTAGCGCCACGGCGCGGACTCCGGGCATAGTCCGCACACGCGCGAGCAGCCCTTCATTGAATGCGTTGATTTTTGCTGGTGTGTCGTATTTCTGGTGGGGCAGAGTGTAGCTCATGGTGAGCACGTTGGAGGTTGCGCAGCCCAGGTCAGTCGTTCGGAGACGGACAAAACTCTTCAGAAGCAGACCGGCGGCGATGAGAAGCACCACCGTGACCCCGATCTCCACGGTGAGCAGTGTCTTGCGCAGTGCGGTGCGCGAGAGGCTGCCACCGGTGGTGCGTGACGATGCCTGCAACGCGGCAAAGACCGCCTTGTCGGTTGCGGAGACAGCGGGCAACACGCCTGCCAACAAAGCGGCGACAAATACCAGCGCGCAGGCAAAGCCCAGCACGACACCGTCCACGTGGATGTTTTGGGCGGTCGGCAGGTCTTTCCACGCATGGGCAAGCCACTGGGTGGCGGCAAGCGAGAGCAGCACCCCAGCGGCGCCACCGGCGCAACAAATCAGGATGCTTTCGGTCAACTGCTCGCGAATGAGCGTCAATCGCTGCGCACCGAGCGCGCCGCGGATGGCGACTTCCTTTTGCCGCGCCGCGCCGCGGGCCACGAGCAGATTGGCCACATTGAGGCAGCCGATGAAAAGCACGCACGCGACGGCGCACATAAGGAGAAGAAGCGGCTTCTTCACATCCTTCGCGAGGTCGTCGATCACGCTGCGCGGCACGGCATCTTCGGCAACCGGATCATTGAGGTACTGCATGTGGAGGTGGTACTGCACGGCTTCAACCTGGCTGACGGCGCTGGCGAGGCTGACATCGGGACGCAGGCGAGCGATAACGTGGCTCTGATGCCAGTCGTGGTGGCGCAACTCTTCAGGCGTAACTGTGGCCTGATAGGGAACCCACACCTGGACCGTGGCGTAAGGATAAGCAAAATCTTTCGGCAGGACTCCGACGACCGTGTAGGGCTTGCCGTCGAGATGGATCTGGCGACCGACGATGGAGCGATCGCCCGAGAAGCGGCGCTCAAAGGTGCTCCAGGTGAGCATGACGACGTTCGAGTCTGGATGATCTTCGGATTCAGTGAAAGCGCGCCCCAAGGCCGGCTGAACGCCGAGAAGCGGGAACAAGTTCCAGGTACCGGAGGCTGCTGTAACCACCTCCGGCAGCTCACTTCGCTCGCCGGTGAGGTTGAATTGCCACCAGCGCCATGCAGCCATGTCTTGAAAACCGTGGGTCTGCGCGCGCCAGTCGTAGTAGTCGGCGGGGGCAGCGACGTTGTAGTTATATGAGTCCTGGTTCGCCCAGTCACCGCGGAAGTGTTCGTAGACCATGACGAGCTGGCTGGGATCGCGGAAAGGAAGCGGCCTGAGCAGGACCGAACGCACGATGGTGAAGAGCGACGTCGCGGCGCCGATGCACAGTGCCATCACGGTGATTGCGATCAGCGCAAAACCGGGCGTGCGGAGCAGTGTTCGAATGCTGCGACGCACATCGCGAAGGATGGATTCGAGCCAGTTCCAGCTCCAGTTGGCGCGGGTTTGTTCGCGAAGCAGTGCGGGATTGCCGAAGGTGCGAAGTGCGGAGTAGCGGGCTTCGTCCGGCGTCATGCCGGCGGCGATATTTTCGGCGATCTGGCGATCGAGGTGGAATGCCAGTTCATCATCGAGGCGTGTGGCGGCGCGGTTGCGACGGAAGAGCATCAGGATTCGCATTCGAAGTTGATCAAGCCAGCGCATGGATTCCTTCCTGGGGAGGGGAAAGCTTGGTCGCTCAGGCTTCGCTTACGACCAGGTTGATGGCGGCGGAAAGCCGGTTCCAATTGGCGGTTTCCTTTTCAAGCTGAGCCCGGCCAGCGGTGGTGAGCGAATAGAACTTGGCCTGGCGTCCGGTTTCGCTTTCGGCCCACTTTGCCTTGATCCAACCCTGCTGTTCGAGCCGGTGGAGCGCGGGGTAGAGCGAGCCCTGCTGGACCTGGAGAACTTCGCCTGAAAGTTGTTGAATTCGCTTGGCGATAGCCCAGCCGTGCATCTGCTCGGGCAAGAGGGTTTTAAGGATGAGAAGGTCGAGGGTGCCCTGGACGAGATCGCTTGGTTTACCCATGCCTAGATTATCTACAACAGTCATTGTAGATAGTCAAGGTATTGGTGACAGGCGTGCAACCGAAGACGTTTTCTGCGTGTCTATTCCCTTGCGGGGTAAATGCTGTTTCGTTGTATGCTCCAGTGGCAAGGGGAGTGGTCGATGATGCATGCGCCGATCAGGGTAATCACGGTTGAGCGGGAGTATGGGTCGCGGGGCGGAGAGTTTGCGCACGATCTTGCCGAGCGGTTGGGATGGCGGTTGCTGGATTCTGAACTGGTGAGCGCGGCGGCAAGACGCGCGGGTGTTGCGCCGGAACTCGCCGCGAAATTCGATGATCGGCTCGATCCCTGGTATTACCGCTACGGCAAAGTGTTCTGGCACGACACGGCGTACCAGATGACCGGCCTCTCGGAAGAGCAGGTCTTTGATTCCGAACGCATGCTGACGCTGATTCGCGAAGAGATTGTGACGGCGGCGAAGCATGGCAACTGCGTGCTGGTGGGTCGAGGAGCGGCATGCGCGCTGGCGTGTCAGCCCGGATGTTTTCACATTTTTGTGTATGCCACGATGAAGGCGAAGCGCGACTGGTTCACGCAGGCATTTCCCAAGCAGGCGCAGAACGCGGAGCAGGCGCTGGCAGCGTACGACAAGCGGCGAGCCGCGGTGATTCGCAAGTTCTATCAACAGGAGTGGTGTTCGCGCGGGCTCTACCATATGCTGCTGAACTCGGCGATGGGAACGGAAGCGATGATTGCGGCGGTGAGCGGAGCGGCTGAGCTTGAGATCGCGCAACCGGTAGCGGCTGGCAGTTCGATCGGGCCTACGGGCGCGCCCTGCTAAATCGCGACTCTAATCTAAGTTGTAACTCGGGGAACGCGGGCGCCGATGCGCGTGAAGATTTCCCAGGGGATGGTGCCGGCCGCTTTCGCATGATCGAAAGCTGAGATCGATTCGTCGCCTTGGCGACCGAGGATGACGACTTCGTCGCCGGCGACCACGTCGGGAATTTCGGTGACGTCGATGACGGACTGATCCATGCTGATGCGTCCGACGACGGGCGCACGCTGGCCACGGACAAGAAGACTGAAATGATTGCCGAGCTTGCGATCGAGGCCGTCGGCGTATCCGGCGGCAACGAGTGCGAGACGCATCGGCTCGGTGGCGACGAAGGTTCCGTTGTAGCCGACGACTGCGCCCGGTGCGACGGACCGCACGCTGACGACCTGCGATTTCCAACTGAGCACCGGTCGTAGTTCGCGGCGGGCCTGGGCGAGTGAAATGGGCTCTGCAGCCGCGAATGCCGGATCGTACTCGGGGACAAGCCCGTAGAGCGCAAGGCCGGGACGCATCAGAGCTTTCATTTCGTAGCGCGATGCGAGCGCAGAGATCTTGTGGGCCTGGCCGGCGAGCAGCGCAGCCGTGTTGCCGACGTTGAGTATGCCGGCGTGAATGCCGGCTGAGCGGATACTGGCTGAGTGCGGCTTCCATCCGTTCGAGTTGATCGTCGGTGACACGTCTCGTCGGCTTCGTCGGCGGCAAAGAGATGGGTCATTACAGCCTTCGAGGCGCAGGGGAGACTCGCGATGAAAGCGCGCGAGAAGCGGAGCCAGAGATTCGGGATCCACTCCCTGGCGGCTCATGCCGGTGTCGATTTCAAGATGAACCGAGAAGGATCGAACATCTGCCGACGCGCACGGCTGATTCAAGTTCATCGAACTGCCGAAGATCCCAGACGATAGGAGTCAGTTTGTGGCGAACGATATCGCGACCCTGGCCAGGGAAAGCGCCGCCGATGACGAGAATGCGCGCATCTGGGCAAAGTCGGCGCGCATCGATTCCTTCTTCAACGCTGGTGACGCCGAGCCAGCGGGCTCCCGCACTGACCACGGCTGGCGCGCACAGCTTGAGCGCATGACCGTAGGCATCGGCCTTGACAATTGCGAGGAGTTCAACCTGCGGGCCAGCGAGGTTGGCGAGAAAACGATAGTTGTCTTCGAGGGCGCGGGTAGAAATTTCAACCCAGCAGGGGCGCGTATGCATCAGACCGTCCAATCAACAGTCTAGGCCATGGATGCGGCTGTTGTTGCGCCCTGCGGGATTGACGAAACGGATTCACTATTCAGCGAATTGCGCCAGTTGGGACTCCCTGGGAGGCGCAGTGAACAGACTTACGATGATGAGCGCGGCGACGGCGACAAAGAGCGCGGGAAAGATGGCGTCGCGATCAGCGATGATGTGCGGGAAGAGAGCCTTGACCACGGGCAAATCCCAAGCCAGCGTGACCACGGTGCCGCCGGCGATGGCAGCGACTGCGCCCCAGGCTGTGACGCGTTTCGAATAGAACGCAGCCAGAACAACGGGAGTGAGTGCGGCGGAGTAGATGGTGTAGGCCCAGAGCATCTTCTGCAGAATGCTTTCGGCATAGACGGCCTGATACAGAGCCCAGCAGCCAAGCAACACAACAGCGAGACGCGAAATGATGAGCACGCGCTTGTTTGAAGCGTCGGGCGCGATGTAGCGGACGAAGACATCGTTCACAAGATTGGTAGCGGGCGAGAAAAGATAATTCGATGCAGTGGAGATGACCTTGGCAAAGACTGCGCCCAGCAGGATTGCACCGAGCACTGCGGGCAAGCCGTGACGAGCAGTGTAGGGGATGATTTCGCGCGGATGCATTGCGACTTCGCCGGTGGGATAAAGCGCGCGTCCGAAGACGGCGATGGCGACGATCAATGTTTCGAGAACAAGCGTGCCGATGATCCAGCCGACCACGGAGAATCGCGCATCTTTTTCGCTCTTTGCGGAGAAGAATTTCTGATACATCACCTGGTTTCCCAACATCAGCAGCATGGTCGGAACGAGGAATTCGAGAGCGCGGACCAGACCCATCGCAACGGGTTGTTGAACGCCGTTGCGGAAAGCCGATAGTTTCCGAGCACCTCAAAATATTGCGGAGGAAGCACGGAATGCAGACCTGCCCAGCCGCCGGCCTGAAGAAATAAATAAGGTGCAGCGATGACGCAGATGACGGTGACCAGTGAGCCGATGGCTACATCCATGTACGCCACCGAAGACATGCCGGCCAGGGCGGTGGTGACGATGACGAAAACCGCAATGATGTAGGTGCCCAGTTGCGAAGAAACCGTGTCGGGAAAAATCAAGTGGAGTACGTCGCCGCCACCCTTGAATTGATAACTGGTGATTCCAACGTAGGCAAAGAGGATGGCGAAGGTGCCGAGCACGCGGGCGGTCTGGTTGTAGCGGGCTTCGAGCAGATCGGGCAAGGTGAACTGCGCGAATTTGCGCGCGCGCGGAGCGATGAAGTAGATGAGCAGCAGGCCGAGCCATCCGCCCGCCGGCTGCCATAGCGCGGCGAAGCCATTCTTGTACGCATTCTCAGCCCCGGCGAAGAGAGAGCCGGCTCCAATCCACGAGGTGAGAAGAGTGAGAACGAGAACGAAAGCGGGGAGGGAGCGACCGGCAACCAGGTAGTCGGCTTTGGTTTTGACGCGCGTCGTCCGGAAAATGGCCACGGAGAGAAGAACGACCACGATGATGGCCAGGACTGCGACATAGAGTTGAGACATCCGATGGGCTCCTGGGGAGTCTGCTTGGCTTCTTTGGTTGTGTCGGCCGGTAGTCGCCGCTCCCGCAGGGCGCCCGGAGGAACGTAAACGCCGGATTTAGCGCAAATTGCTGGCCATGTCTCTAAGGCTGCCAGAAGTGTAACGGATAGAACGGAGCCGGGTCGCATGGCGGGACCCGATGGCATTTGACCCACCCAAGGCAGGTTGCTAAACTAACAATGCGGGGTGGAGCAGCCCGGTAGCTCGTTGGGCTCATAACCCAAAGGTCGCTGGTTCAAATCCAGCCCCCGCAACCATTTAGCCAACCGGCCAACCCAAGATAACCCACTTTAAGCGGTGTTTTAGAGCTTTAGAAGCTCTCTTGGGAGCCGGGGTCAGGCTGCGAGTTCCCTTCAAATTATTCATTCCCTAAAGCCCTGCGAACCACGATCGAGTTGTGCTTGCGCTTGGATTCCATAAGCGCGTCGCCGTACTTGGCCGTGGTGGAGATATCGGCGTGCCGCATCAGTTTCTGCTGCACGCCCATGGGAGCCCCGGTGTCGTCCAGCCACGACCGGTAGGTGTGACGGAACGTGTGCCAGCCAACGTTGTCCAGCTTGTTCCTCTTGGCAAGCGGTTGAAGTCGATGCAATCTGTACCAGTTCTCGAAGTGGAACCAGTCGGACCTGTACGCTCGCAAAGTCGAAGGCGCTTTTGCGGATTTCGCATACAGTCTGGCCTTCTCGGTAAGCTCTTTTACGCTGAGTAGAGGAGAGGTGTGCTTGTTTTGCTTTCTAGACATGTAAATACTCCAGCCGCTGGTGCCTAGGCACAGATGGAAGAGGAGAGGTGAATTAGAAGGAAGGGGGAGGCGTAGAGAGAAACTGCTGGACAGTACCCAGAGGATCGGGCCGCAGCATCTCTTTGCTGCGTGAGGGATCGTTATCGCACGGCCGAGATGCGAGGCTCGGTGAAGTCCCGCTAGGGCGAGTAGAGCCGGCCGTCGAAAACGCCGGGCACGGCCGGACCGTCTTATTGTGGTTTGTCCATCCCCAACATGCGTGGACCATTGAAATGAAAGGACGAAAGCCGAGGGGAAGGGGGCCGCCATCTGCGCGGTGTGCGGACTGCAAATCCGAACCGGTCGAGGGGCCGATGAAAGGCCGGGAAGGGTTATGGCAGGAAAAACTAATAATAAATCGACATAATAGACTAATTATTGCACATCTTAATAGACTAATTAGTACACAACACATTAAACTAATAACCACAAGACAGCAAAAACTAACGAGGATAACCCCCTATGGCTTCACCTTCGGAAAAACTGGCCCAGTCCCTGGAGATCCTCCACGGGCTTCAGAACGTCAACGGCCGCGCCGCCATCCGGGCGAAAGACATGACACGCACCCACCGGGAGCGCCTCATGGCGAACGGTTTTCTGCAGGAGGTAATAAAAGGATGGTACATCCCCAGCCGCCCGGATGAGGTCAAGGGGGAGAGCACCGCATGGTACGCATCATTCTGGCGCTTCGCTGCGGTCTATCTGGAAACCCGCTTTGCAAGGAACTGGTCCCTGTCGCCGGAGCAGTCGCTCTCCCTGCACGGCGGAAACTGGACGGTCCCCCGGCAACTCGTCGTCCGGTCCTCCCGAGCCAAAAACAACCTGACCAAACTGCCACACGGAACATCCCTGCTGGACCTGCGGGCCGCCCTGCCAAAACCGGCTGACCGGAACGAAAAAGATGGGCTGCGCCTTTTCTCGCTCGAATCCGCGCTTATCGAGTGCTCGCCGCAATATTTTTCGAGTCATGCGACCGACGCGCGCGCGGCCATGGCAACGGTCCGCGATGCATCCGGCGTGCTGGCGAAATTGCTCGAAGGCGGTCACAGCACAATTGCGGGCCGCCTTGCCGGCGCCTTCCGCAACAGCGGACGCGACCGCATCGCGGATGACATTACGAAGACCATGATTGCTGCGGGGTACGACGTGCGTGAGACAGATCCCTTTACGGACAAGCCGACACTCGCTTTGCCCGCCCGCGAAACCTCTCCGTATGTGAACCGCATACGGCTGCTGTGGCAGAAAATGCGTGAACCCGTCATCGAACGGTTTCCGAAGGCGCCGGGGTTGCCGCGTGATATCAGCGCCTACATGAAACGCGTCGGCGATGCTTACGTGACCGATGCCTATCATTCACTGTCGATCGAAGGCTATCGCGTCAGCCGTGAACTGATCGAACGCGTCCGGAGCAACACGTGGAATCCGGAGGCGAATGAACAGGACCGAGGACAGTGGGATGCCATGGCCGCGCTCGGGTACTGGCAGGCCTATCAGGCCGTTCAAAAAAGCATGGCAACGGTTCTGAACGGCGAAGATCCCGGCCTGGTCGCGGATGAAGATCACGGAACGTGGTATCGGGAGATGTTCGGCCCGAGCGTGACCGTCGGTTTGGTAAAACCCTCCGACCTTGCCGGCTATCGCAACGGCCAGGTCTACATTCGCCGCTCCATGCACGTGCCTCTGAACCGCGCTGCAATCGTGGATGCGATGCCTGCTCTCTTCGATCTTCTTCGCGAGGAAAAGGAACCGGCAGTGCGGGCCGTGCTCGGTCACTTCATATTCGTGTACATCCATCCTTATATGGATGGGAACGGCCGCATGGGACGCTTCCTAATGAATCTCATGATGGCATCCGGCGGATATCCGTGGACGGTGCTACCTGTCGGTGACCGCAAGATTTACATGGAGGCTCTCGAAAAGGCCAGTGTAGACGAGGATATTGCTCCCTTTGCGGATTTCCTGTCCGGCCTCGTCAGCAAAGGACTGGCGGGCGAGCCGCTGCCAGCAGTACCGAAGACGTAATCATGAGCGTTGCAACATGGCGACGAACTTGTGGCCTGTCTGCTTCATGATCTGTTGATCGGGTACTCCGTTCTTGGCTGTCTGTATGGAGGGAAGGCGAACTATATAGGATAAGGAACTGCTGGCCAAGTGCCGAGAACCAGGCCGAAGCAGCTCTGCTATGGCAACGTCTGTCGCGCGAATAGATCTGAGAACGCTCTTTCTCAGACGGAAGCTAAAGACTAGCCAATTTCCCGATGCAAATCGATCTCGACGAGTGCATTGGCGATGTTGCGTAAATCCAGAAATGCTAAGGGACACTGGGTGCGTTCACCGAGATTGATCGCGGTCCGCCATTCCGGCATGACCGTGGCCTTCAAAATCACGTTTGAGGTATTCACCAGGGTTGGCCCCGACAACTCGCTTGAACGCCTTGCTGAACGCAGCGTCGGACTCGTAACCGACCGACCGAGCGACGTCTATGAGCTTTTTGTCACGCTGTTCGAGTAACTGCATCGCCTTCTGCATCCTCCACTCGGTTACGTATTCCAGCGGTGTTTGTCCGAGTAGCTCTTTGAAACGCGCTGCGAATGCGGAGCGAGACATGCCCGCCGCTTCGGCCAGGGATTCGACCGTCCAGGGTGTCTTCACACTGTCGTGAATGGCACTCAAGGCAGTGCCCATCTGAGGATCAAAAACCGCACGAAGCCATCCTTTGTTATGTTCTGGTCCCGACGCGATATGCGCCCGGAGTACCTGGATAAACAGAACCTCGGCCAGCCGAGACGCGACTACTTCAGATCCCGGCGCCTGTTCTGCCATTTCCGAAGCAAGCGCCTGCACTGTGTTGTGAAGAGCAAGGGTGCGTGCCCCATCGGCCTTCATCAGAATGAAGCTCGGCAATAACTGAGTGATTGGCTTCAGGCTGGCGCGATCGAAACTCAAAGAACCACAGACGATTGTCGTCGGTACGCCACCGCCTCCATAAAGAACGACATTGCCGTTGGCTTTGGCCCCAATCTCGCGGAAGGTTGACCTTGGACGTGTTCGCGGGCTGTCGCGCAAAATAATCGAAGTCCCCTTGGCCAGCAAAAAACAATCGCCACCGGTGAGGGGAATCGGCTCCGGAATCCCTTCAACACTCAGCCAGCAGTTGCCGCGCGAAAGCATGGCGAAGTGCGCCAAATCTGTCGGGGAAGTCTTTTCTCCTAAAGGCGTGACTTTTTCTTCGGCTTGATTTTCCTGTTTCACGCCCCAAGGAGCTGTGGCTTCGAGCCGGTGCAGACCGAACGCGGTTACGTGCATCGTTCTGAAGATGTCTGTGACTGGGTCCAACATCGCCTCACTATTTTGGACGAATAGACAAAATATCAGGACTCCTGAGCAGTTCTCGTCCATATCCAAAAGACTCTACTCTACTGTACCGAATGCTACACGCATTCCGAAGGGAGTGATTATGGGAAAGCTTGAAGGAAAAGTTGCAGTCATTACGGGTGGGGCTACCGGCATCGGCCGCGCCGCAGCAAAGCGCTTCATCGAGGAGGGCGCCTTCGTCTTCATCTTCGGCCGCCGGCAGCAAGAGCTCGACGCCGCTGTGGCCGACCTCGGGCCCAATGCCAGAGCGGTGAAGGGCTCGGTCTCCGATCTGGCGGACCTCGACAGACTTTACGCGGCGGTGAAGGCCGAACGCGGAACCCTCGACATCGTCTTCGCCAATGCCGGGGCGGGAAGCCCGCTTCCGCTCGGCAAGATCACCGCCGAGCACATTGACGAAACCTTTGACACCAATGTGAAGGGTTCGATCTTCACGGTCCAGAAGGCGCTGCCGCTGATGGGCAAGGGCGGTTCGATCATCCTGACCGGCTCGAGCGCCGGCACCACGGGCGCCCCGACAATGAGCGTCTACAGCGCGAGCAAGGCGGCAGTGCGCAACCTGGCGCGGACCTGGGCGGAGGACCTGAAGGGCACCGGCATCCGCGTAAATGTACTGTCGCCCGGGCCGACGGCGACCGAACTCGCGAAGGCATCGCTAGGCGAAGAGGGGCAGAAGGTCTACGCCTCGATGACTCCGCTCCAACGCATGGCCGATCCGGCGGAGATTGGGGCGGCGGCGGCCTTTCTCGCGTCGGACGACAGCAGCTTCATGACCGGCAGCGAGCTCGCCGTCGATGGCGGCCTGGCGCAAATCTGACGCACTACGCCGGGCAGCAAATTGAACAGAAAAAACAACGGCACACAAAAAGGAGAACTCATATGAGTAACAATCTTGGGCAAAAATTGGCGGGCAAAGTTGCGGTTATCACAGGCGGCAGCAGCGGGATTGGCTTGGCCACGGCCAAGCGCTTTGTGGAAGAGGGTGCGCACGTGGTGATCACTGGGCGACGAGAGAAAGAACTGAAGGAGGCCGCAGCCTTCATCCAGAGAAATGTTACGACGGTCGTGGGCGACGTGTCGCGCCTGGAAGATCTGGACCGGCTCTATGCCGTGGTGAAAGAGAAACATGGTCACATCGACGTGCTGTTCGCGAATGCGGGCGCAGGCACAATCGCACCGCTCGCGGCGGCGACTGAGGCACATTTTGACCAAACCTTCGACGTGAATGTGAAGGGGCTGTTCTTTACGGTGCAGAAGGCCCTGCCACTCTTCAAAGACGGGGGCTCGATTATCCTGACGTCTTCGGTGTCGAACGTGTTGGGGCTGCCAGGGTTTAGCGCCTATGCCGCGAGTAAGGCGGCTGTGCGCAACTTTGCGCGCGCCTGGACTTTGGAGCTGAAAGACCGCAAGATCCGCGTGAATTCGATGAGCCCCGGACCAATCAATACGCCGGCCTTAGCGACGACGACGGGCCTCACCGCTGAACAGGCCGAGCAAGCAGCCGCACAGTTCGCCACGCAGATCCCAATGGGTCGCAGAGGCATGCCCGAGGAAATTGCGGCAGCAGTCGTGTTCCTCGCCTCCGATGAAAGTTCTTTCATCACCGGCGTGGATCTCGCCGTCGATGGTGGCATGGCGCAGGTCTGACCCCGGCGCGGTCGCTTCTCGAACTTTAGTTCTAACACGAGATTGGAGAAACATTATGAGCTATGCAATTGTAGGATTCGGTAAGATCGGCCAGGCACTCGCCCACGCCTTTGCCCGAAAGAACATCCAAGTCACCGTCGCGAGTCGTCGGCCGTCCGAGGCCTTGAGACCTGAGGCTCGGGCAATTGGACCCACGGTTGTTGCCAAGTCGCTGCAGGATGCTCTCGAGGCCGACACAATCATCCTGGCGGTTCCGTTCGGGGAGCATCGCGCGGTTGCGAAGGCCCTGCCGAGTTGGAAAGGCAAGACGGTCATCGACGCGATGAATTCGTTTCCGATCGCGCCTGAGGAACTGGACGGTCTTCCGTCCTCCGCATTCGTTGCGAAGTCGTTCACTGGCGCTAAGTTGGTGAAAGGTTTTAACCACTTGGGTGCGGCCAAACTGGCTACCGATCCGATCGTCGAGGGCGGCCATCGGGTCGTGTTTCTGTCGAGCGACGACGAGGGCGCATTTGCTCCCGTTGAGGATTTGGCCAAACAACTAGGGTTCGCGCCCGTCAAGCTGGGAAGGTTCAACGAGGGTGGCGCGCTGGTGCATGCACACGGCCACACCTGGGGTCAGCTCATCTTTCAGGATTTGTTCAAGAAGCAGCAGTGATAGCTCTGCGACCGGGTGAATTTGCCCGAGAACGACGATTCCGAAACGTCCGATTGGATCGGACATGCTTGAAAGGAAAAGGAGTGATTTCGATGAGCATCGAAAAGAATGTCCAGATTGTGAAGGAGTTTTTTGCAGCAATAGGCAGCGGCGATAAGCAACGTGTGTTGGCGTTGGTTGCCGAAGATATTGAGTGGATCATTCCAGGCGAGGATTGGCCGCTGGCCGGCACGCACCGCGGGCACGATGGATTGTCGGCTGTGATTCAGAAGGCGTCCGAAGAGGTGGAAATGACATACTCAAAGCCTCCCGAATACGTGGCGCAGGGAGACCGGGTTCTGGTCATCGGCGTCGCTACGGGGAAAATCAAAGCCACGAACAAGGCGTTCAAGGATGAGTGGGTCTTCGACATCACCGTTCGAGACGGCAAGCTGACGAGGATCCAGGAGTACATCGACACGCAAGCACTGGCGCGGGCCTCCGAGATGGACGAGAACCCCAGGGCTTGACCGGTCGACACCGATCCCACATTTCATCATTGCTACCGGCGGATCTACGGCCGGGATCTTTGAGCAAGGTGAGAGGACCGGGAAATTCCACCTTGGCAAGGAGACCTGACTGCTGATGGTGGCGGTGACAGTCGGGTTTTGATAGAAAACTAATCGTAGCGGTTGGCGAATTGGAGCGATCTCAGCACCGCCGCGAAGGGTTCAGGATTGGGTATTGATAACCGGCATTCCTCACTTGAGAGGAGAACTCGCTGAAGGCGTGAGAATTGTGGATTGAACGGCAACGATACTGGATCTATCCCAGTCCCTGGTCTCGTCGGCAAACTCCGAACTACCGATGTATCGGCGAACGACCTCACCGGGATCTTCGCCCGCCTGATAAGAGACCAGCACGAAAGCCTGTGGGTCAGCACTGTCCTTCGCGGCCCAGACGCCGTGAGGCTCAATCCCAAATAACGGAAAGCTGTGGAGATGGCGGGGATATACCTGGTTCAGGTAGATGTCGAGCGCCTCTTTGCTGCGCAAGGTGTATTCGCGAAGTTCAAACGTTTTCATGGACGGCTCCTGCTTCAAAACTCGGGTTGAGAATTTACTGACTTGCTGGACGACGACGGTGGAGGCGTTGGTTCAGAAGACTTGAATCAGTAACAGGCCCGTGACCACCATGACCGCGAAGGTCACGCCATGGATCGAGAAGGCTGCCTGCTTCGAACCGCCTGAACCAAGCACGTTCGACATGTCACCGAACGCGGTGAGGGACTCAACGAGAAGCGCTATTCCTACAGTCCGCGGGTTCGTCGTAAGCATCATGGTCAGGACAACCAAACCCGAAACGATGTCCCGGATGCCTTTGAGGCGTAGCCAGGCCCGCGTGTCAGCGTCAGGCGAGGGTAGCTTGAGGCCGAAGGATCCTATCATCTTTTCGGGCGATGCGATGTAGAGACTGCCAATGAGAATGATCCCAACCGCGAGCAGAGCGGCAATCGAAAGAGGGATAGTGGTGTGCATGTTGTAGCTCCTTTAGAAAATCTAGCAACGCTATAAAGATGGGAACCAGCCACTGAAGGATTCAGGAAGGTGGAATATTTTCTAGCAGCGCTATAATTGGTATCGATGGAACCGAAGAAGGCCGCAAACCGGATTGGGGAAAGAAAACTGCGCGACAGGCAGGCTCGGCGGGCACAGATCATCAGCGCCGCGCGCCGGATCGCAGAGGCTCGAAGGATGGCCGAGCGTAACCGTCCGGCGTCTGTCCGACGAGATCTCCTACAGCCAACCCGTCTTGTACGCTCACTTCGGGAGCCGCGAAGGGATCCTTGCCGCAATTGCCATCGAGGGCTTTGGGGAGATGGGCCTGGCTATCGAGAAGGCACGCAAAAAAGGGAGGCGTGGAAGTACGGTCGAAGCCGTGGCGAATGCCTACCTGGAGTTCGCCGCGTCTTCACCGGCACTCTATGAAGTGATGTTTTCGCTCGGCTTGAGCCTAAGATTCGACCATCCGTCGACTCCTCCGGAGTTGCGTTTCGCGTTCTCCCAACTTGCCGAGTTGTTTCCGGGGCAGGGCTCGAAGTCCGTAATTCTAACCGAACTGTTATGGGCGAGCCTTCATGGTATTGCTGACCTTACGAGAACCAAGCGACTGCCGCCCAGCCGTCAGAAAGAGCGCGTGAGGGTCCTCGTCAAACTCTTCACTGGTCTCGATGAGGCGGATTGAGAAACAGCCTTAAGCGCCGCCTAACGCGTGAATCGCCTCAACTGGTCCGCTCCATGATGGACTACAGAACGTCATCGATCCCGAGTCGCGGCTGGCTTTGATGATGAAGAGAGAATGCATCCCATCCGCGATCGGGGAAAAGTCACTGCGCACTCCTCACCAGATGAATGGATAACAATTCCGAGACCCTTGGGGTAAAGAATTTCTGCAGCCGCCGCTAGGGGCACTCGAACCTCCTCATCGCCGTCAATGCGCCAGACCGCGAGAAAAGTGCGATTCGGCGATCGAATGCCGAGAGCGATGGGCTTCATGGGGTTTGTGACATCGGGCATGCCGAGTGGATAAAACGGCACCGCATCCGGGATGTGTTCGCGGATGATCTCCTTATAGATACGAATGCCTTCTTTCACCTGAGCCGCGGCAGGCGCATCGAGATGGGCCAGATGCCCACTCTGATGGATGCGCAGCAGCATGGCGGTCACCATATTGAAGCTGGCCTGGTCGGCATCAGCACCCTGACGAGGATAGGACCAAAGGGCGAGCTGGGAGGGAACAACTCCTGCAGATGCACCTGTCGCAATCGCCGGAAGGCGTAGATACTCCTCCTGGTCGGTGCAGGACTGAAGCTGTGTGTGCGAGAGCATGCCGTAATCCATGCGTCCGCCACCGCTTCCGCAGTTTTCGATGACGAGTTCGGGGTAGCGATCAAGAAGACCATCGAGCCAGTTGAGAACGGCGCGGTTATGTTCGAGCAGCCCTTGGCCTAAGCTGTCGGCATTCTGGCTGGTGCCTTCGAGCGTATCGGTGTTGTAGTCCATCTTGATGTAGCCGACGCCGTATTCGGTCACCAGTCGTTGGACGACTCCATCGAGATAGCTGCGCACTTCGGGATTGCGAAAGTCGAGGAGAAGGCGGGAGTTCTTAATGACCCGCTGGCCATGCCGCAGGAAGAACCAGCTATCAGGCTTCTCCGCAAGCGTAGAGTGTTTTCCCGCCACCTCCGGCTCGAGCCAAAGGCCCGGAGACCATTCCCTTTTCGCGAATCCGATCAAGGACGAAGCGGATGCCGCGCGGCCACCGCGTCTTCGATGGCTGCCAAGCCCCGACTGTCGACGACCAGTCCTCGTTTCGCTCCGCGTACCAGCCGGCATCGATCACGAAGTACTCGCATCCGGCTTCAGCGGCAGCATCGATGAGAGGAAGCTCTTTCTCTTCGGTCGGATCGCCCCAGAGGCAATTCATGTAGTCGTTGAAAATGACCGGGCATGCGATATGCTGTGCGGGCCGCTTTCGAACGCAAATCTGCTCTCGGTAACTCGTCAGCGCCTGCACCGCCTCCTGAAATCCGCCGCGAACGCAGCCGATCGCGACAGGCACCGTGGAGTAGTTCTTGCCGGGCGCCAGATTCTTCCATGCCTGGGAGTGGAGTTGATCTGGTCCGCCGAGATAGGCATAAACGTCGGAGGCTCGGATGCCTCTCTCCGCGAGGTTTGAGACTTCCCAATACCATGAGCCGTTATGTTCGATCTGCCAAAACCACGCGACACCGAGGTTGGTGTTCTCGACGACTGCCATAGGAAGATATTTTTCCGTGGACCAGCTTCCGACACTCGCGGCTGATGCCTGGGACCAACTTGTGCGCAGGTTCTCGACGAATCCTAGCTCCGATGGGCGAAAGCTGTGCCACTGGCCTTCTGCCATCCAGCTGTTGTAAGCGAGCCAGATTTTCAGTTCGCGATCATAGTGGACTGGATCAGCCAGAGCGTGGAGCATAGCCGAACTGAGATACTCGATTCCGACCGGCTCCGCACCCGTATTGACAATCTCCACATGCCGTCGAACGACGGGCAGGCCATCGAATGCTTCGTAGTGGGACTCAAGATCCAGATGCAGGTCGGCATCTGTATACCGCAGGGTCAGAGTGTTTCCTCGATCGCTTCGGCGCTCATCCTTTGCGACAAACTTCAGGCGCTGCCCGGGAGATCCGGCAGACTGCTTCATTCCGGAATCTGGCGAATCTTCGCCGGTGCACAGAAGGGCCGACTCTACGCCCGCCCACTGCAGCGATTCGCGAGGAGACTCGACACCAACGGGCAGAATCAGATGCTGTCGGAGCCGCCCTTCCGCAATGGAAAACTCAAACTGAAGTTTGCCGGTATTCCAGGAGAACCTTTCCGCAGAGTCCGTCTCCGCAGTATTGCCAATTGCAGGCGCCGGGAGCAGGGTTCCGACACTCGCGGCACCCGACGAAATAAGAAACGTGCGACGATTCATGAGTTCATCCGTTCAGGAGAGACGGAGATTCGTATGCTCTCACGACAGACTCAGTTTGAGAGCGGCTGCGTAGTCCGTCTTCGGGCGATAGTTCCTAGGCAGTTCTACGCGAAGAGCGTCTGCCCGCTGTTTCCAATCAATACTTGCGCCGGTTCCCAGGAGTTCGACGCGGGTAATCTTGCCCGGGCTGGTCGCTGCCGACAATCCCAGCGAACTGACTAGAAACGGCTCTGCGGGCCAGCCGAGCACGATGGCGTAGACAACGCTGTTCGCCTTGTTGCGAGTAAAGCGAATGTCCTTTTCACCGAGCTTCTTTACGCTTTCGCCCTGGAAGGAGCCGGCCTTGACCATGTTGGGCCCTTCGCCGGAGATCTTCCACGGCCGCGTCTCGTAGATGGCTTCGCCGTTGACCTCCATCCAGGAGGTTATGCCATCGAGCACTGCGATCTCTTTGCTGTCGATGGTTCCGTCTGGCCTTCCAGGTACGTTGAGAATGAACGTGCCGTTCTTGCTCACGGTATCAATGAGCCAGTGAATCACTTCTCTTGGATTTTGATAGCCGCCGTATTCGCCCGGCTTCTCATACAGGAAACGCAGGTAGTGCCAGGCGCCGATGCAGGTTTCCGACTGCCACGGATACTTCATGATGTCGGCGGTCAAGCCGCGCTCATAGTCGGCAACCACTGCTTTCACAAGCCGGTCAGGAACGTCTTTGACGTTCAGGACCGCGTCGATCTTGCCGCCGTTCCTCTTCAGGCTGTTGTTGTAGAAGTACGCGCCGATGTTCATGCCGGCCCAGCCGAGGGGAAGGAGCGAGTCGTCGAAGTAGAGAAGGTCGGGATTGTGCTGATCAATCAGATCGCGGGTTCTATCGTAGAAGTTCTTAACGTAGGAAACATCGGGTAGCGCGTCGCCTGGATGCTGCACGCAGTAGAGGCGTTGTGGATCGAACCCTTCCCACCACTGTCCCTTGCCCTGTGCCTCGGTAAGAGCGCCATCGTATGGAACGCCGGCCAGCGGCCCCGATTTGTCCGCACCATGAGAGGGCTGAAACCACCACCAATTGCGGGCCTGATGTACAGTGACCCCGAAGCGCAGTCCCTGCTTTCGAGCTGCGGCAGCCCATGCGCCGACGACATCCCGGTGTGGACCGACGGCCGAGGAGTTCCAAGGGTGGTGCTTCGAATCCCAGGCGTCGAAGTTGCAATGATGATTCGCCAGTGCCACGAAGATTCTCGCGCCTGCCCTTTTGTAGCGCGTGATCAACTCGTCGGGATCCCAGTTAAGCAGCGTCCATTGCGCGCAGAGCTCTTTGTATCCGAAGCGCGATGCCGGCCCGTAATGATCGAGGTGATACTTGTACTGACGCTGACCCTCAACGTAGATATTGCGTGCGTACCAGTCTCCGGCTTCGGCCACGCACTGCGGGCTCCAATGAGCCCAGATCCCGAATTTAGCGTCGCGGTACCAGTCCGGCGCTTCGTATTCGAGCAACGAATCCCATGTGGGTTTGAAGGGACCGTCTCCGGCAAGATTGGGAATCGGCGAAGCCAGCGGCACGTCGTCCCACATGCCCCCAGCGATCTGCGATGGAGCCGGGCTGTAATTCCAGGCTGGCTGCTGCCAGTTGGATTCATCCAGCTTTGTCGAGACGATCCTGCCATCGCTCACCTTGTAGAAGACTCGTTTTTCCGGAGGCAAAGCGCAGAACTCTGCGTAGTTCTTGGTGAACCGGTTGAAATCTTCAGGCAATTCCGAATGATCACTGGACAAGCTTTGGGCATACGAAGGAATCCCCGCGGATGCGGCTGTCATGGCAAGAGATTTGCAGAAACTCCTACGCTCCATAAGCTCGGGTTTCGCTCCTCGCGATCCTGATCGGCGCGGCCATCTGCCGGCTCTTGTATGGGACCGCATCCTTCGGAGGCTGTCCCCGGTCTTTCGTTATTGGGAGGCGGTCGTAGACTGAAACAGCCGCGGCGCGAAGTCTTTCAGGTCGCGCCGCCAGGTCTGCCATTCGTGATCGGTCCCAGGCGATTCATAAAAGACATGCTTCACATCTCCGGACGCAAGCGAAGTGTGCAGGCTCTCCAATCCGGACCTCATACGCTCAGGCTCGTTCGTGCCCACGCCGATCCACAGCAGGTGCACGCGCTTTGCGAATGCGGACGGATCGGCCAGAGCTCCGTTGTACGCGGTCTTGACATCGAAGTTGGCACCCGTCAGGAATGGATTGCCCGCGCCGCTGAATCCGCCAATGTAGGAGAAGAGATCCAGATGATTGAAGGTCACCTGGAACGTCTCCATGCCGCCCATGGAAAGTCCAGCCATGGCGCGGTGATCGCGATCGGCAATGGTGCGAAATGTCTTATCGACAAACGGGATCAGCGCCTGGGTCATGTCATCTTCGAACGCGCCCATCCTCTCCTGCATGACTTTGATGAAGTCAGGCCCTAGAAACGGTTTGCCTGTAAGGTCAGGCACCACATACCCGGCGCGAGTCGCATAGCCATTGGCCATGACGACGATCATCGGCTTGGCGTTGCCGCTGGCAATCAGGTTGTCGAGGATGAAATTAGCCTTGCCTTGGCGGATCCAGCCCGTCTCATCTTCGCCTCCACCGTGTTGTAGGTAGAGAACCGGATAACGTGCCTTGGAGCTGTCATAGTCAGGCGGTAAGTAGACAAACGCATCTCGCCAAGTCCCGGTCACGCTGGAGTGATACCAAATCTGCCGGACCTGGCCGTGCGGGACATCTTTGGGCAGGTAATAATCAGCACCGGCCTCGGGCACCTCGACAGCGCTCGCCCATTTGCTGCCGCCGAAGTAAGCCGTGCTTCCAGGATCGCTGACCTCAGCGCCATCCACGATGATGGTGTAGTAGTGAAGGCCAGGAGCTAGTTGAGGCGTAGTGAACGTCCACAAACCATCCGCCTGCTTTTCCATGTCGGCTTTGGGGCCGCTCCAGAAATTAACCCGCACCTTGCTGGCATCCGGTGCCTTGAAACGAATCTGGACCCGCGAGTTGCTATCGACCTGCGGATATTGGGCGTCGAGAACGTTGGACGATGCGGGTTTGAAGTCACTTGAGCCCTGGGCAAAGCAAAGGCTGGCACTCAACAACAAGACAATTCCGATGCTTCGCATCATGCACCTCAGTCCGGGAAAATTTTCACCGCTCCTCAACCGGCGGAAATTGAAGCGACGGAATCCTATACCAGTGGACATGCTTGAATAAAGCGATTTTTTAGCTTGTTTTCCTTGCCGTTCCCTTTATATAGTCGCTTGGTTCCGTTTTGTTGGATCAGCGACGATTTGGAATGTGGCAGTTCCGGCAAGAGGAAGTAAACGTTTGCTTAGAGGTGCATCGGGGGATAAATGCTTCGCTTGGATTTCTGGGTTCACGATTTACAAGGGTCTGTTTCTGCAACGAGCCGATGGAATGCCGGAGCTCTCCGGAAGGTTGACCGTGTTTTACGCGCGGGCGCCCCTTCGAAGTTGTTGCTGCTGACTGCAGCGTTAGTGTCATCGGTGGCGTTCTCTCAGCCGCACTCGATCGGCGCGACGATCGACGCGTCGAAGACGGGCGCACCTATCTCCAGGAACATCTATGGGCAGTTTCTGGAGCACGGTGGAGATATCGTGAACACCGGCGTGTGGGCTGAGATGCTGGCAGATCGCAAGTATTTCTACCCGGTTGCCTCCAGTGCGCCCACACCGCCGCCGGTGATTGCCAATGCTGGAGGCAATCCGAGGTTTAGGCGGACTCCTACGCGCTGGTGGGCGCCCGTCGGCGGCGATAGCGTCGTCACGATGGATACAAACTCTCCATACACCGGTGAGCACACTCCACTCGTCAAGCTGGACGCGAAGGAAGCGCATGGGCTGAGCGAGTCAGGTATCGCTGTTCGAAAAGGCAGGGCCTACACAGGACGCATCATTCTGGCCAGCAGTCCCGGCGCGGTCGTCAAGGTTGCGCTCATCTGGGGAAGGGAAACTGCTGATCGCCAGGTCATCACCATCCGGCAACTCGGCTCCGTCTACCGGAAGTTTCCGCTGCACTTCACTGCATTGACAGACAGCGATGACGCGACGCTTGAGATTACGGGCACGGGCACGGGCTCATTCCACGTGGGGACAGTTTCATTGATGCCTGCGGACAATATGGACGGATTCCGCGCCGAGGTGATTGCCGCGCTCAGACAGTTGCGCTTCGGCGTGCTGCGGTTTCCGGGCGGGAATTTCGTTTCCTCGTACGAATGGCGCTATGGAGTAGGAGACATCGACAAGCGGCCGCCGATCTTCGATCCGGTCTGGTCGGCAGTGCAGCCGAATGACGTAGGCACCGACGAATTTCTCACGCTTTGCCGCTTGCTTAGCGTCGATCCCTACATAACGGTGAACGCGGGCTTCGGCGATGCATGGTCGGCGCGCGAACTGGTTGAATACACGAATGGTCTGGCTACAACTCCCATGGGAAAATGGCGAGCCGAGAATGGACATCCTCAGCCGTACGGCGTGAAGTTCTGGGGCGTAGGCAATGAACCGTGGGGCGACTACCAGATGGGGTCCATGTCGCTGCCGCAATTCGAGCTCAAACATAATCTCTTCGTAAAAGAGATGCGCAAAGTGGATCCTTCCATCAAACTTATTGCGGGCGGCGCAATGCCCGATGTGATGGAGGGCGCAGATCAAGCGTGCCGCATCAACGGCCAGTATGTGCCTGACTATCTATCCTCGGCCGACTGGACCGGCCAGTTGCTGCTTAATTGTCTCGACAACATCGATATGGTCAGCGAGCACTACTATGCATCGGGCACACAGCACACTGATATGAAGCTGCAAAAGAAGATGCCCATCGAGCCGCCGCTTTCGTTCATCGAGTGGCAGCGCGCACCGGCTGTGCAAGTCCGAGCGAAGTATGAACACTACCAGGAGTATCTGAAGCGAATCCCTGCGCTGCGCGCCAAGCCGGTCCCGATTGCCATTGATGAGTGGGCCTACTTCGGCGGCGGCCCCAACTCGTACAAGACGGTGCCGGCCTACGCGTGGGCGTTCCACGAGATGTTCCGCCACTCCGATATCTTCCAGATGGGCGCCTTGACCTTTGCGACTGCAACGATGAGTTCCAACCGCACCGAGGCAATCCTCAACCCCACGGGCATGCTTTTCAAGATGTACCGCGATCACTTCGGCACCATCCCCGTTGAGGTGACGGGCGACTCGCCACAACCGAAGCCTGCCTTCCCGGCCGGCGGCGACCAGCCGGCGGTCAATCCTGGCAGTCCGACCTATCCGCTCGATGTAGTTGCGGCTTTCAGTGAAGATCGAAAATCTCTCTCCATTGCAGTGCTTAACCCTTCGGACTCCGAGCAGAGCATCCAGCTCAAAATCAACGGAACGAAACTTACAAGTTCCGGGAAATTGTGGCGGATGGCTCCGGATAAGATCGACGCGACTGTGCAGGTGGACAAGGCGCCCGAGGTAAAGGTAGAGGAGCAGTCGCTCGGAGCGCTCCCCGAAACTATTTCCGTTCGCCCCTTCAGCGTGAACATTTACTCCTACGCGGTGCAATAGCCCGGCGTGCTTCGAAAGAGACAGAGATGAGAACAACGAAATTGATCCTTGCCTGTGCAATCGCAATGGCGATTGTACCCATCGCTCAGCTTCACGCGCAGGTGCAGACCATAGTTCCCGAGCCGGTGCCGGGCGCAAAGCCCGTCGCTGTGGAACACATCAAGATCCACGGTGCGGCATTGGAGGGAAATCTCGAAGGCGAGGTTGTCGATCGCGATGCCATTGTCTTTCTGCCGCCGAGTTATGAGAAAGACATGAAGCGCCGTTACCCAGTGGTATATGCACTGCACGGCTTTTTCATTGGAGCGGAGCAGTGGACGCACGAAATCCACGTGCCACAGACCGCTGAAGGAGCGTTCGCGCAGGGAGCGCGCGAGATGATCGTCGTCCTGCCCGATTCCAAGACGATCTATAACGGCTCCATGTATTCAAGCTCTGCGACGACAGGCGATTTTGAGAACTATGTCGCGCGCGATGTTGTTGCCTACATTGACGCGCACTACCGCACCATACCGAATAGGCAGAGCAGAGGATTGGTCGGTCACTCAATGGGTGGATATGGTGCGTCGCGCATCGGCATGAAGCACCCTGATGTTTTCGGTGCTCTCTACATCATGAGCCCCTGCTGCCTCTCTTCCATGGCTGGCGGCGGACCAGGAACCGCGGATCAAATCAAAGAACGGGCGGTTGCCAGCGAGAAGAAAGTTGCGGCGGCCAAATCTCCAGGCGACCTCGCAGCGCAATCGCCCGGTTTTCAATCGGCGCAATACGCAACGGCAGCGGCCTGGGCTCCCGATCCCAAGAACCCGCCGCTCTACTTCGATCTGCCGACTAAGGATGGAAAACCCGTGCCGGAGATCGTGGCGAAATTCGCAGCCAACTCACCACTGGCATTTGTCGACCAGTACATTGGCAATCTCAAGCAGTACCGCGCCATCGCAATGGACGTGGGCGATCAGGATGGCCTTCGCTTCGATGCCACGAAGCTGCACGAAATCCTCGATAGATATGGAATCGCAAACGGTTTCGAGATCTATTCCGGCACGCACACCAGCGCAGTAGCCGATCGCTTCCAAAACCATGTGATGCCGTTCTTCAGCAGAAATCTCTGCTTTACCGATGGCTGCCATTAGCGTGCGGCCGAGGTCAGGACTGCGAATTTCGGGCTGGCTCAAGCAGGAGATGGAAAATGAGAATGGGTAAACGAATTGCCGGCAAGTTTGCAGTCTTCGCCGGACTATGTGTATCCCTCGTGGCGTCCGGTCAAGCGGCACAGCAGGTGCCCAACCGACCTGCAATGCAGATGCCCGCCCCCACGCCCAATGACACTCTCAAGTCCGTCGAAGTAATGCCCGATCGTCATGTTCACTTTCGCCTCTGGGCACCCAGCGCGACCGACGTGAGACTGCATGCCGAGGGTCCCGAGGCCACGCCCGGCATGACTCCTGAGGAGGCGAACAAGTACCAGGGTGGAGTGGCGATGGTGAAGGGGGATCAGGGCATTTGGGAAGTCGTCATCGGTCCCATCGAACCTGGGACCTATCGCTATACGTTCACCGTCGATGGCGTAAGCACTACAGATCCACGCAATCCGCTCACGTCGCAATCGCTGACTCACTCTTCAAGCATGTACGAAGTTCCGGGCGCGGAGTTCATGGAGTTGAAGGCCGGAGTGCCGCACGGCGCGATTTCGGCGGTTTATTATGACTCCTCGGCGACCGGCGGCCAGCGCCGAATGCACGTCTACACGCCGCCCGGGTATGAAAGCGGAATCGCGCGACTGCCGGTGCTTTATCTGCTCCATGGTGGAGGCGACTCGGATGATTCCTGGGGCACCGTGGGGCGAGCGGGAGCCATTCTTGACAATCTGATTGCCGCTGGCAAGGCTGCTCCCATGATGATCGTGATGCCGGCGGGCCACATCTCAACCGACTTCCGGCTCACGCCCGGTGTTCGCATGGGACATGATGCCTTCAACGACGATCTGACGAAGGTGGTTCTGCCGTTCATTGATGCGCACTACCGCACCGTCGCCGACCGCGATCATCGGGCCATCGCCGGCCTCTCCATGGGCGGCCTGCAAGCACTGGACATTGCGCTCGACGACTCGGCGGACTTTGCCTACGTGGGCATCTTCAGTTCAGGCTGGTTTCCGAATGCACAGAAAGAAGAAGAGGATACCGATGTGGCACAATACCGCACCTCGGGGAAACCCTTCCATCTCTTCTGGGTAAATGCAGGCCAATACGATATCGCGTTGCAGAACAGCGATGCCACGGTTGCCATCCTCAAAAAAGCCGGAATCGACTTGGAGCAACATCAAAGCGCCGGCTTCCACGCGTGGAACAACTGGCGAGACTATCTGAATCAGTTTGCACCGCTGCTTTTCAAGAAGAGCAGTGCGCAATAGGATGCACGATCAAGAGCTGTCTTTCAAAAAAGGCACGTCTTCGGCTCGCAGTCGAGACGAATCTGGAGACCTCTATGAAGCACCGCGTGAAACGAGTATTGGAGTGCATTGTTACTTGCCTGGGAACGCTGTTCTTCGCTGTCGCCGCGAAGGATGGACTGGCGCAGGACTCAGCGAATCTGCCCTACATGAATCCGCAGCTATCGCCCGAGCAGCGAGCGACGGACCTGGTGCACCGCATGACGTTGGCGGAAAAGGCCACGCAGATGCAGAACAATTCCGCGGAGGTTCCAAGGCTGAAGATTCCGGCCTATCAATGGTGGAGCGAAGCTCTGCACGGCGTTATCAACGACGGCGTCACCGAATATCCTGAGCCTGTTGGCCTGGCGGCGACTTTCGATGCGCCGGGCATTCACACCATGGCGGCGCAGATCGGCATTGAGGGCCGCATCAAGCACGTGCAGAATTTGCGCGAGGGGCACACCGGCATCATGGGTGGCCTCGACTTCTGGTCGCCGAATCTCAATATCTTCCGCGATCCGCGCTGGGGCCGGGGACAAGAGACCTATGGCGAGGATCCATTCCTCACCGGCCGCATGGGTGTTGCTTACGTAACCGGTTTGCAGGGCGAGGACCCGAAATACTACCTCGCGATCGCAACCCCAAAGCACTATGCCGTGCATAGTGGACCGGAACCCACGCGCCACTTCGCGGATGTAGACGTGAGCAAACACGATGAAGTGGACACTTATGAACCTGCGTTCCGCGCCGCTATTGTGGAGGGTAAGGCGGGATCGGTGATGTGCGCCTATAACGCGATCAATGGCCAGCCTGCGTGTGCGAATCAATATCTGCTGCAGGATCAGTTGCGCGGTAAGTGGGGATTTCAGGGGTACGTCGTCTCCGACTGCGACGCGGTAAGAGATGTTGCGGCGAATCATCGCTACCGTCCGACGCAGGCGCAAGGCGCGGCGATCTCGGTCATCCGCGGCATGGACAACGAGTGCGTTACGTTCACATCGCGCTTCGGCGACCCAGTGGAGAAGGCATATATCGATGCGGTCCAGCAAGGTTATCTTCCCGAGAGCGTTCTTGACACCGCCCTTATTCGCCTCTTCACCGCGCGGATCAAGCTCGGCATGTTCGATCCGCCGGATATGGTCCCTTACACGAAGATCGATGAGAAAGAGCTAGACAGTGCCGAACACCGTCAGCACGCCCGCAAGCTCGCAAATGAATCGATGGTCCTATTGAAGAATGACGGTCTTCTTCCTCTGAAATCTGGAATCAAAAAGATCGCCGTTGTGGGACCGCTAGCCGACCAGACTCGTCCGCTCATCGGCAACTATGCCGGTCAGCCCACGCATATCATTTCGATCATCGATGGACTCAAGGCGGAGTTCCCTAACGCAACCATCACCTTCGTCCCCGGAACGCAATTTCTCCGGACTGACGGCGACCCAGTACCCGACGTTCTCTTGACGACTCCCGACGGCAAACCAGGTCTGAAAGCCGACTACAAGGAAGGAATGCGCAGAGGTCCCGGCAGCGCGGACAGTCCTACGCTCGTGAGTCGCACCGAAGCGAATGTCAAGCTGACCGAGGAAAATCTACCAAAAGAAGTCGCCGGGAAGAAGACATTTGGCGCGCAGTGGTCCGGTTTCCTAACGCCGTCCGAATCGGGCGAGTTTTTGATTGGAGTTCGGTGCGAGGGGTTCGGCAGAGTTGCAGTCGATGATAAGCAGGTTGCAATGGCCTTCGGCGGCGGCACGCGAGGGCTCTCATCGGCGGTGGGCCGCGTTCACCTTGAGAAGGGCCGCAAGGTTGCGATTGAAATCTCGTATGGAATGCGAAACAGCAAACCGCATGCCGAGCTGATTTGGGCCAAGTTCAACGGCGCTCCATCGCAGGAAGCCGTCACCGCTGCAAAGAATGCCGATGTCGTCATTGCCGTAGTTGGAATCACGAGTCAGCTCGAGGGCGAAGAGATGCCTGTGACCGAACCGGGCTTCCTCGGCGGTGACCGCACCAGCATCGACCTTCCCCAACCGGAAGAGGATCTGGTGGAAGCAGTTGCTTCGACTGGCAAACCGCTCGCTGTCGTTCTGATGAATGGCAGTGCTCTGGCCGTGAACTGGATCGACGAACATGCAAATGCCGTTCTCGAGGCGTGGTATCCGGGCGAAGAAGGCGGTGCCGCAGTCGCCGAGACGCTGAGCGGCAAGAACAATCCTGCCGGCCGGTTGCCCGTCACCTTCTACAAGGGTGTCGATCAGTTGCCCAACTTCGAAGACTACGGGATGGCAAACCGCACCTACCGCTATTTCAACGGCAAGCCGCTCTATCCCTTCGGCTATGGGCTGAGTTACACGAAGTTTAGCTATAGCGACCTGAGTCTTCCTACTGCGGCGATTGCTGCCGGACAGCCGCTCGGCGCTGATGTCACGGTCACCAATGTTGGCAAGGCCGCGGGTGATGAGGTGGTGCAACTCTATCTCAAGTTTCCATCCGTCAAAGGTGCCCCCAACGTAGCCCTGCGTGGATTTACACGTATTCATCTCGAACCGGGCGCAAACCAGAAAGTGCACTTTGATTTGAAGCCGCGCGATCTTGAGATGGTGACGGAGGAGGGCAATCCCATCATTGCTCAAGGCGATTACACCGTCAGCATCGGCGGTGGCCAGCCAGACACGGCGGCGCCCGTTGCGACCGGCCACTTCCACATTGACGGCCAATATGCATTGCCCGAATAAGCAAAGGAGAGAAATTCATGTCTGAATTTTCAAGACGCGTCCTCACTCGCCGCGAGGCATTGCTTCTTTCGGCCACCGCGGGAGTGGGCATGGCGGCGGGTCAACCCGCACTCGCATCGGACAGCATCAAGACCGCCGCTCACCAGGAGCCCGGCAATGTCTCAACGCCGCGCTCAGCGATTGCGAAGACGCAATACGGCAAGGTGCGCGGATTTTTGGATGGCGGTGTCTTGACGTTCAAAGGTGTTCCGTATGGTGCAACTGCGGCCGGAGAGAATCGCTGGCTTCCAGCCAAGCCGCCCACGCCGTGGACGGATGAGTATCCAGCCCTGGTGTACGGAGCGAACTGTCCGCAGAATCTGCATACCTGGACCGGAATCGAGCAGACGTTTCTCTTTGACTGGGACGACGGGTGGCAAAGCGAGGACATGCTGAAGCTGAACATCTGGACGCCGAGTCTCACAGGGAAGCGTCCGGTGATGTTTTACATGCATGGGGGCGGGTTCAGTTTCGGATCGTCGTACGAGTTGCCATCGCACGAGGGCGCACAGATGGCGCGTCACCATGATGTGGTGCAGGTGTCAGTGAATCATCGCCTGAACATTCTTGGATTCTTCGATGCCAGCGAGATTGGGGGCTCGGCATACGAGGACTCCGCGAACGTGGGTATGACCGACCTGGTGGCGGCGCTGAAATGGGTTCACGAAAATATCGAGAATTTCGGCGGTGACCCTGATCGCGTGATGATCTATGGGCAGTCGGGTGGCGGATCGAAGGTGACTACCCTGATGGGCATGCCCTCGGCGGTGGGGCTATTCCATCGTGCTTCGGCGCAATCGGGCGGCGGGGGAAATATTCCCAGCAGGGATCAGCAGAAGGAACTGGCCCGGCAGGTAATGAAAGAGCTCGGGCTTGCGGCGAATGACATCGGAGCCCTGCAGAAGATGGAATGGGCGAAGCTGTTTGCGGCCGGCAATGCGGCAGCGGCGAAGATCAATCCGGCGGGGCCGCCAATGGCGGGACCGGGAGCGCCCGGCACGCCGCGGGTGGGGTGGTCGCCTTGCGTTGATGGGAAGATAATCAACATGCGCTCATTCTTCGACGCAGCTCCAGAGATCTCGAAGAATGTGCCGATGCTCGTCGGCTCGGTGAGCGAAGAGGGCAATCGAATGTCGTCGCGCCCCACCGAAGAAGAATGGCATGCGAGCCTTTCCAAGATGTATGGCGCGGAGAAAGCAACAGCCATCGCCGCCGCCTTGAAGAAGGCCTATCCCGAGAAGAAGATCCAAACCTTGTCGTACATCTGCAGCGGTACTCCCGGTCTGAATGGACTTGGCATGCGCAACAACGTAGTGAAGATGGCGCGGTTGAAGCACGAACTGAACGCGGCGCCGGCGTATGCTTACTACTTCACGTGGCAGACGCAGATTCTGGATGGCGTGGCTGGAGCGTGGCACACTGCCGAGCTCCAGTTCTGCTTCGACAACACCAAGAGGTGCGAGCAAGGGACTGGAAACACCCCCGAGGCGCAGGCGCTAGCCAGGAAGATGGCAGCATCCTGGGCCGCATTTGCCGCAACCGGGAATCCGAGCATACCGGGCTTGAGATGGTCACCTACCGATCCGGAAACGAACAAGACGATGATCTGGGATAACGAGTGCCGCATGGCAAGTGACCCAGAGGGAGAAGCTCGCAAGATCATCCTGACCTGATCCCTAATAAGCTGAAGAACGGATGAAAGGTATCGCCCAAATCGGAGTTTGCTCATGACTATTCCCCACACTGTAGGTGCCTTCGCCATTATTCCAAGTAACGATCTGCTCGGCGCAGTGCCGTTCTGGGAGCGCCTTGGATTCGCGAGGACCGGCGGAGATTCCAACTACTTCATCATGACGGGCTGGGGTTGCGAGGTGCATCTCACGCAAGCGGGAGAGGGCCCCTGGAGCGTGCCAGAGCAGAGCAATCCATTCGGAGTCTTCATCCGAACGCCCGACGTCGATGCAATTGCTGCCAGAGTGGACGACCTCATCATCCGACCCGGAGGAGTCCTGCGGCACCGGGAGTGGGGTCTCTACGAGGTAGGAGTATGTGGCCCAGACGGCCTTCTCGTTCGAATCGGCTGGCCTTCCCGACTGATGCAAAACCATCCGGATAACGTTTCAACTGAAGGGTCTTGTCGATGAGAAGCGTTTCGCGCAGGGAATTTTTGAAGACAGCTTCGCGGACGGGACTGGCGGTCGTTGCCGGTGCCGCGGCTGGGCGTTCCAGCATGGCGCAAAATGCGCTCTCGCGCGTGGTGATCGATACCGACCGCCAGATTGCTTCGGTCAGCCATGAACTGTTCGGATCATTTCTTGAGCAACTGGGGCGCGCGATTTATCAGGGAGTCTATGATCCGGGCTCGAACCTTGCAGACGAGCACGGATTCAGAACCGACGTGGCGAAGGAAGTGCGCGAGCTGGGCGTGCCGATAGTGCGATGGCCGGGCGGAAACTTTGTGTCGGGGTATCACTGGCTGGATGGCGTGGGCCCGAAGGAGAAGCGCCCGGCTGTGCTCGATCGCGCGTGGGACACGCTGGAGACGAATCAGTTCGGGACCAATGAGTTCATCGCGTGGGCACGGCTCGTCGGAACAGAGCCGCTGATGGGGTTGAACTTCGGTACGGGATCCGCTGAGGATGCTGCGGCATTGGTGGAGTATTGCAACGTATCCGGAGGAACGAAGTGGAGCGATCTGCGTCGCGCCCACGGGTACACTCAACCGCACGGCGTGCAGTTCTGGTGCGTGGGCAACGAGATGGACGGTCCCTGGCAGATCGGGCACATGGCAGCGCGCGACTATGGACTGAAGGCGACGGACGCTGCACGGCAAATGCGCGCAGTTGATCCAACGATCAAGCTCATTGCCTGCGGGTCGAGTGGGCCTTTTATGCCCACTTACATTGACTGGGACCGCTCTGTGCTGGAAGAGTGCTATGACGTAGTGGATGGAATCTCTCTGCATCATTACTGGGGCAACGCGGAAGAGACGAATCGCGACAGCCAGACCTATATGGCCATGAATCTGGCGATGGACCGGCAGATCCGCGAGATCGCTGCGGTGTGCGATACGGTTCGCGCCCAGAAACGTTCGGGCAAACAGCTGTGGTTGTCCTTCGACGAATGGAATGTCTGGTATCGCGCCCGAGGTGGGGATTTCGCGGATGGTCATCGCACCCCCCATCCGCATCTATTGGAAGAACCGTACAACCTGGAAGACGCCCTGCTCGTGGGTGGGCTGGCGAATTCGCTGATTCGCAACTCGGATCGCGTGAAGGTCGCGTGCCTCGCGCAACTTGTCAATGTGATCGCACCGATTTCGACGAATGAGAGCGGGATATTGCGGCACACCATCTACTACCCGTACGCATGGGCTCTGAAATATGCGCGCGGGCGCGCCTTGAGCATTCAGCTGGAGGGTCCAGGCTACGAAGTGCCTGCTCTCGGCCGGCCGATTGAGAGCACCGGGTTGCCGCTTCCGGGATTTGGCGCAGTGCCCTGGGTCGACATCGCGGCAACCATCGATGCCAGGAACAAAACGGCCGCGTTGTTCCTGTTCAATCGGAATCTGGATAAGCCGCAGGATGTGGAAGTGGTGTGGCGCGACGTGACGCCAAGCGCGGTGAACGCGTTTTTGACCATGACGGGGCCGGATCTGAAAGCGGGCAACACGTTTGCAGATCCCAAGCGGGTGATGCCGCAGGCGTTGGAAAAACCGACAGTTGGATCGCGCATGACGCTTCAGCTGCCAGCACGGTCGTATTCAGTCTTGTCACTGGCCATCTAACGGAATCGAAAAACCGTCTTCGTTGAAATAGAAGGTACGTCTTCAATGAGTAGGCCTGACCGCATGACGACCAGTTTCACTCGTGAACGAAACGCTACGCTTATCTTTTTTGCTGTCTCCTTGAGCCTTGCGTATTCTCAACCCACGCCTTCGGCTGCCACCGCCGCCGCATCTGCGACTTCAGCGCCATCAGCCGAAACGCTGCCCTTTATCAGCCCGATCTTTGGCGCGACACCTTGGTCTTGCAGCGCGGCAACGCCGACGCGCTGCTTGCACTTCGCGCACGCGGACGGCGGCCTGGTTGCAAACGAGTCAATAAAGTCCCATGACAATGGGAATGGAAACGAATCGTCACGAGCCGGATCGAATTCATACAGCCTCCTTCACCGGGGCGTGCTCCCGGGTAAAGCCGCCGGGACGCATATCTTTCATTCCTTGCCGACAACTCCTCTGGATTGGCCGTCAAATTTTTCTCAAACTTCCTGTTGTTTTCCAAAAGGAAGCATGTCATTATCCTGTTGGAAACCAAAAGGTATAGCTCCCGATGAAAGAAAAGCCGGACGTTTTGCAAGGAACGCTTGCCCTGATGGTCCTCAAGACACTCGATGTCCTGGGACCTCAGCACGGCTGGGGAATTGCCCGGCGCATCGAGCAGATCAGCGGAGACCCTCTGGATGTGAATCAGGGCACGCTCTATCCCTTGCTGTTGAAGCTGGAGCATGAGGGCTCGATCGCTTCGCAATGGGGCGCATCGGAAAACAACCGCAGGGCACGCTTCTATCGCCTTACGGCGGCCGGCCGCAAGCAACTCCAGGCGGAGACCCGCGATTGGGAGCAAACCGCGGCCATCATCTCGCGCTTCTTCAAAGTCAAAGCGGAGGACCTGCCATGAGATTTCTGCGACGCTTCCTGATCCGCTTTTCTAACTTCGCGACAAGGCAAAGCGCAGACCAGCGCCTGCAGGAAGAGATCGCCGAACATCTCGCGTTTCAGACAGAGGAAAACCTGCGCGCCGGCATGTCGCCTGCCGAGGCGCGGCGGCAGGCCGCGCTCAAGTTAGGGGCGACTGAAATGATCCGGGAGCGCCACCACGCCGAGCAAAGCCTTCCTTTCATCGAGAATCTGCTTTCAGACCTGCGCTATGCGGTTCGCATGCTTCTGAGATCGCCTGGATTCTCTTTCATAGCGATCGCCACAATGGCGCTGGGCATCGGAGCCACCACCGCGATCTATAGCGTGATCGACGCCACGCTGCTGCACCCTTTGCCGTACCCAAATCCTGCCGAGTTGGTGCGCGTTGTGGACGACCTTCCCGGCGTAGGCGCGCAGGGCGTTGGCATCTCCGTCCCTGAGTGGAGAGACCTCGAGAGCTCCGGGATATTTCAGTCCGCGTCGATTACGGGCACCGGCGCAAACGTGAATCTCACCGGCAGTGCACAGCCCCTGCGTCTCAGCTTCAAGCAAGTTACGCCGAATTACTTCGCAGTCCTCGGTGTAGACGCGCAGTTGGGCCGCACGTTCGATCCGCACGACGCCACTCCCGGCTACAACCTGGAGGTCGTGATCAGCGACGGGCTGTGGAGGAGAGAATTCGGAGCCGACCCGCACATTACTCGGCAAAGCTCTGCGCCTGGACAACGACGTTTATCACGTCGTGGGCGTCATGCCGCGCGGCTTTCGCGATCAGGGCTCAACCAGCGACGAGCAGAATGTGGAGCTGTGGCTGGGCGCCGGCTTTGCCGGTGTGCCGTTTCCTCCTCCGCAGCGCGATTCACGTCTGCGCAGTCGTGTGGTCATCGCGCGCCTGAAGCCGGGACTCTCGATTGCGGCAGCGCAGGGGCATCTGGATGCGCTGGTGGAATCGCTGAAAAAGCAATATCCGGCGGAGTATCCGGCACAGACCGCATGGACCGTGCGCCTGATTCCGCTCAGCGAAACCGTGGTTGGCAGCGTTCGCCAATCCCTCATTCTCCTGTTCGGCGCGGTAGGATTGGTCCTCCTGATCAGTTGCGTCAATGTCGCCAATCTCCTGCTCGCCAGGACCAGTGTGCGGAGTCGTGAGATCGCGGTTCGCCAGGCTATGGGAGCGCAAAGAACGCGCCTCATCCGCCAGCTTCTGACCGAGAGTCTGCTGCTCTTCCTGCTTGGCGGAATTGCTGGTTTTGCCCTTCTCTTCTGCACCCGGCATTTCCTGCTGCGGCTTGTTCCCGAGAGTCTCCCGCACCTCAATGACATATCGATCAGCTGGGGCGTGCTGGCGTTCGCTCTGGCCGTCTCGGTGGCAGCCGGAACCGTCTTTGGCCTTGCTCCCGCGTGGCTCATGAGCCGGTTCGATTTGATCGGTACGCTCAGGCAGGAAGGACGCGGAGCCAGCGGTTCACGGGAACGCTCACGCGCCCGCCAGATTCTGGTCGTCAGTGAATTGGCGCTCTCCCTGGTGCTGATGGTCGCCGCAGGCCTTCTGCTGCGCAGTTTCTGGGACCTGTTTGCAGGTGCAGCCCGGCTTCAATCCTGACCGGGTCATGGCCATTGAGACCTGGCTGCCGGGGCCCAACGATCCCACGACGGATCCCTATCAAACCGCCACGCAGGAAGCGGTCCTGCTGCGCGAGATTCTTCGCCGCAGCCGAACCCTGCCGGGCGTGGAAGAAGCGGCGGTCGGCGACGAGGACGCTCTTCCCCTGGGCCACAGCCAGCCCAGCCGACTGCCATTGATCCGCGAAGGTATCGAGACGATGGACAATCAGGCTCCTGTGATCGAGAGTCCCATCGTTTCGCCCGAATACTTCCACCTGTTGGGCATGCCGCTCGAGCGCGGACGCATTTTCAGCGAGCAAGATATTGAAACTACGCCCCAGGTTGCGGTCATCAATCAGGCCGCCGCTCGCACCTACTGGCCAAATCAGGACCCGCTTGGCAAACGCGTCCGTTTGCACCTGGATACCCGCGGGCTGCCGAGCTCTGCCAAGCCGGCCTGGACCACGATCATCGGCGTCATTGCGGATGCCCGCACGGAATCGTTGGCGGACGCGGCAATTCCGCAAATCTATCGCAGCGTGTACCAGCGCCCCGCCAAAGACCTGGCCATCTTTCTTCGCGGACAACTCGATCCCAGCGCCATCTCCGCACAAGTGCGGGAGCAGGTCCAGGCCGTCGATGCGACACTTCCCGTCTTCCATGCCGAGACCCTGGATGAGGTGCTCTCCACCTCGCTTTCGGTCAGGCGATTCTCGATGGAGATGGTGGCGTTTTTTGCGGCCACTGCCTTGCTGCTCGCCGGGCTTGGAATCTACGGGACCATTTCCTATGTTGTGAATGAACAAAGACGCGAGATCGCCATTCGCCTCGCGCTGGGAGCGCAAAGAGGCACTATCCTCAAGATGGTCCTGCGCCGGGGACTCGGTCTGGCCGCCGCTGGCGCCGGGCTGGGTGTGGCCGGTGCGCTCATCGTCTCTCACCTCATGGCCGGACTGCTCTACGGCGTGTCGCCTAACGACCTGCCCACCTTCGCTGGCGTCACCCTTGTACTTACCACTGTCGCGCTTGCCGCCAGCTATATCCCGGCGCTGCGCGCCATGCGCCTCGATCCAATCACGACACTCCACTCCGAATGACTTCCTGGCGTTGTCATTTTGGCGTCTTGGGAAGCACCAGCGGATTCCAATTATCACTTCCCCGGAGAAAAATCGAAGGTTCAAATTGCCGGGCCTGTTCGGGTGTCAAGAATTTTGTATGCGGATCGCGCTCGGTGGGATGCGCACCTGCGCCAGTGGAGCCGTATTCGGCGTAGAAGGCAGTGTCGAGTGAGTGGGTTTCGCCGGGATGCCATTCGCGCCAACCGGCAGGGTCGATCGTGGTCGCCCATCTCGGTATTGAGATAGATCACGGTTGCATAGGGGCGCCACGGACGGCCAAGAAAAACCTTGCCAATCACGTCCTTGTCGGCGGTGAGCTTGCAGCGATTGATGACAAAGCCGGAGTCCTCCTCCGGGTAATGCTTGGCCTGCGCCGTGATGAAGCCGCCTTTGTGCGGTGTGGTGTGAATCTCGCAATGATCAAAGACGGCTTTGCCATCGCCGAAGATGAAATCGACGTTGCCGGCGATGAAGCAATCGGAGAAATACTGCCGGGTGGATATGCAGTCTGAACCATCGGGAGAACAGTTGCGGCTGCCGGCATATACGGTGTCCTGGTTGCCGAGCAGGCGCACGTTGTGGAAGATGGCGCGATCGCCGGTGACCAGCAGGGCCAGAGCCTGGGAACCTGCGGGAAGTTGCGGATGCGTTCGATTGAAGTCGTTCTCGAAGGTGATGTTCTCTGCGAAGAAGTTGTCGGACGTCACATTCACGGTGGCTGAGTGCAGGGTGCCTCCGTTCGCGCCGGCACTCCTGATCGTTGACCACAACCGTCTTGCTTGCGTCAGGATTTGCGCTGCGAAGCTGGATACTCGGCTTGTTAATCGTCAGCACTTCTCGATAGGTGCCGGGGGCGATGAGGATCATCGCGTCCCCGCTGGCGGGAATCGTATCAATGGCGCGCTGGATCGAGTAGTAGTCGCCGGTGCCGTCGGCCGCGACATAGTAGGTCTTGTCCTCCGGCGGAATGGTGCCGGCCATCTCTGGAGCCTTGTCGTCCGCCGGGAAAGGAACGAAGCGTGCGTCGCAGGCCAAGGGCTTCCCCGCTGTGGAATCGGGGGTTCGATTTAAGGCTACATTTTCTCCCGCCGGTTCCAGATTGCCGAGCTGCTTCCCAATTGTGATGACCGCATCCTTATTCAGCATTGTCGAGTGCGGCTGCTCGTCGGCGAATACGTTGTCCAGGGTCAATCTCGAGTTTGTGTTCACTGTCCAGTCCGAGGAATGTGTAGCTGCCGGCCGTGAGGATGTGTACATTTTCAGCGTGATGTCTCGATAGACAGGAAGCAGATCTCCGGTGAACGTGGTGTAGAGCGGTGTGAACACGAGAGGGTTCTTCACATCCCGCATGCAAACGTCGCGATAGAGCAAATCGTGCACAAGCCCTCCGCGGCTGCGATCGGACTTGATGCGAATGCCGTTGTCGGCTCCGTCGATCGTCAGATCATCCACGAGCATGTGATCCACGCCGCCATCCGTTCCGCTGCCAATGGACATGCCGTGGCCCGTATAGAAATGGTTGTGCAGCACAGAGATGTTCGATGAGGGGCCATTTCGCTCGACTTCACAGCGACATTGTCGTCTCCGGTATGGATGAAACAGTGGGCAATCGTGACATTTCGTGAAGAGCCGGGATCGATGCCGTCCGTGTTGCGGGCGGTCTTTGGCGTCATGATCTTGACGCCCCACGCGGTGAAGCCGTCAGTCTGGTTGACCCCGACATGGAAGCCTGGCGAGTTGCGCAACGTGATGTTGTACAGGGTGAATCCATTGGCATGGCGCAGAACCATGAGCCAGGGAACGCTCTGCTGCTTGTCAGTAACTTTGGCCTCGTGAGCCAGATCCCACCAGGTTACATCCTGCCCAAGCAACTTGGCGCCGCCACGGCCATCAATGGATCCCTCGCCCATGATCCCGCTGTTCTCGACGTTATCGCCGGCGATGAACGGCTTGCAGCCGTGCCCTTTCTCGGCAACAATTCCGCAGGTCGCCGGGACTTAGATCGTAGACTCGAGGATCTCGAGAGGCGACGAGCGAAGTATTGGCGGCGATCACGAGCGTTACGCCAGACCGCAAGGTGAGCGGACCCGAGATAAAAACGTTCTTCCGAGCGTCAGAACGCAAAACAACCGCGTTGCCCTGTGAACAGTGATCCATTGCGTCCTGAATACGAGGGGTATCGAGTTTCCGTTCATCTTCAGCCGCAATGATCCCTTGTTTCGCTTCGATCGACGCCTTCAGAGTGACGCAGGCTGCGGGGATGTGCGGCTCGGTCACATTCCTCGTGTCCTGGGCGGACAAGGCCGAGACCACCGAGAGTGACAGCATCGCTGAAAGCGAACAGGTCAAGAGAAAGCGCATTTGGATCTCCGAACGGGATGGCGGCACATGTATGCAAATGGCCATCTGCACAATTGAGAGGACTGACCACTCGCAGCAACCAATGTATAGGAGAGATAACCCCGGTCGTCAAGAACGCATTCGAGCCTTTAGCCATGCTCGAATGACTCCTGGCCTAGACGCGCACTGTTTAGAGATCACGAACTTCCGATCGCTTCGCGCTCTGCGGAGCGATTAACTTGGCCGCGGGGCTGTGGATTGTCGTAAGCTTCCTGTGTGGTACGACCACTTGTTCCATGGGTAGGTGGTCATTTGATCCCGAGGAGCTTCGATGCACTGCAAGAACTTCACACTTCAGCAAATCACGAAACTGAAAGTGATGACCTTTGCCGCTGTTTTCGTTTCGATTCCGGCCATCGCGCTGGCTGTAACCCCAATGTGTGACCCGCATTCCTACGGAGCCAAGGGCGACGGAGTAGCCAAGGATACGACCGCGATTCAGGCGGCTATTGACGCATGCGAACGGCAAGGAGGTGGCACGGTTCGGCTTGCGTCTGGCACTTATCTGAGCGCTCCCATCGTGCTGAAGAGCAACATCACCTTGCATCTCGAAAAAGGCGCAACCTTGCTCGGCTCGTCGGACCATGGAGACTACCCTGCCATGGCCGAGTTTCGTCTTCCCGATCTGCAACCTCTGGTCAGCGCAAAGAATGCGGTCAACGTTGCGATCACGGGCGAAGGAGTTATCGATGGGGCCGGGGAGAGTTGGTGGCAGGAGATACGGAGCATGAAGGATCACGGCGTTCTTGGAAATGGCCATCCGAGACCAAAGCTCATTGTTTTTGATCATTGCAAGCATGTTCTGCTGGAGGGCATTACCGTCCAAAACTCGCCGATGTGGCAGGTGGTTCCGTATTACTCAGATGACGTAACCATACGAAACATCCGTGTTCTCGCGCCATCAAACTCGCCGAACACCGATGCAGTCGATCCATTTTCCTCATCGAATGTTCTCATCGACCATCTTTATGCGGATGTGGGGGACGACGATATCGCCATCAAGTCCGGCCCCATCAATTCCCCGGGGCCGGACGATCCAAGTCGCGATATCACGATTACTGATTGCACTTTTCTGCATGGACACGGACTTTCAGTGGGTAGCGAGATCGCGGGAGGCGTCCAGAACATTCGGGCGGAGCGGATTCACTTTGAAGGCACCGACAATGGGATTCGCATCAAGTCAAACAGGGATCGCGGCAACGACGTGGGGCATCTGAGCTTTCGCGATATCGAGATGAAAGGCGTAAAGAACGCGCTGATCATCAGCGAATATTATCCGAAGGTTCTTCCGCCGGATGGAGATGCAGGGCAACCCATCACCCGGCTGACTCCGCATTTCCACGACATCACGCTCGAAAATGTCACTGCCAGCGGAAGTGAATTGGCAGGCGTAATCGTTGGGCTGCCAGAGGCGCCAATCGCGAGCGTAGTATTTCGCAATGTGAAGATCAGCGCTCGCAAAGGCCTGACAATCGGCTATGCGGATGTCTCAGGAAAAGACGTAATCGTACAAGCTGAAGATGGGCAGTCGATCGTCAAGATGACAGGCGCGGAGGTCTCATTGCACTGAGCGGGACTACTCACTGTGCGCGGTGCCAGGCAGCATCCGGAATTGACCTCAGGCCGCTCAGCGATTTGACATACTCGCAATGGCCTCGCCGGAAGCGTGTGGCGCAGCACCCCGCCCCAGAAAAACAGGCGCGATGTGACGATCAAAGAGGTTCTTCGTTACGTTCCTGGCGATCACTTCCTCATTGGCCTCAAGCAGATCAAGGTATCGTGGACCCATTTTTGCCGCAACCTTGAAGCCGACGTGCAGTAATTGACGGAGGCTGCTGTTGTAGCCTGCTGCTCCAGGCTCATGTCGCAGCGCAGATGTGTACTGCTCCGACGTCCAGCTGCCAACATCGCCAGGCGATGGCAACTCTGAGGTGTTGATGTCGATGACGGTAGCGTAGGGCGCGCAGAGTTCCTCCCGGTGGGCAAAGGCTTCTGCGTAGATCTCTTTGGCCAACTTCAACCCCTCGCCATCGGACTCAGCGAGGCCAATCAACTCCTCCAGCCATGTTGTTCCGGCCGTCTTCAGGTGTACCCCAGCGTCAAAACGCTTCATGGTTGAGTGAATCGCAGGGTAGATCGAAAACTTGTCACTTCCAGAGTGCACGCTCAGCTTGAGATTCTCCGGAAGTCCAAAGTGGGACGTCGCGTATGTGATAGCCGCAACGTCGAGTGCGAATTCACGCTCAAACTGCGCCACATCTCCCACGTAGTCGACACCCTTGTTGAAGCGGCCACTGAATTTTGGGGCGATCGTCTGGATGGGAATGCCCTCGTCGGCAATCGCCGCCAGGATAATAAGCAACTCGACCGGGCTCTGTGCCATGTCCGTCTCATCCATCGAAACCTCAGGGATGAAATTTCCCTGGCCCTTGGCGCTCAGAATGACACGGTAGACCTCGCCGGCTTTTTTCACCGCGGCGAGGTACTTCTGCGCGGTGCTTCGCAGAATATCGGGCGTAATCTCGAATGATTCGCTTGTGCTCTGGAGCTGGATGCGTCCTGGAAGCGCGGAACGCCGCTTTACAAACTCATCGATGTCACCCTCAGCGGCGGCCAGGCCGATATAGTCGGCCACGTCAATGGTGAAGAAGTCACACGCGTTCAGGAATCGACCGACGGTTTGCGATGTAATGTGGTCAGCATCACAGAAGTACGGGAGTTTCCAACCCAGCGCCTTGACCGCTGCATCGACAGATCGCCGCACCGAAAGCGGCTCAGAGCCGATGATTGTATGCTCGCGGTTCGACTTGTTCCATACGGGAACAACCTCGATCCCGGTCCCGAGCGCCTGGATACAGGCTTGCAACTGCGGCTTGGCCTGGTGTGCGAATCTGTCTCCGGTTCCAACGGAGTACTTGCTCAGCTTCATGCCTGCCATATTCACTCCTGCGTCGCACAAATGCTGCCCGCCGGCGGCAACATATTCACTTACCGTGGTCTGACCAGCTATGAGGTCAGACCACAGTATACATATGGTTCTGCCGAGCGTCATGAAGCTCCGAGAGAAGTTTTTTGAGCGCAGCAGCCACGGCAAGTGCTAATCTCGCTTTGAAACTGCTCAGAAAGAAGATGTTTACTTATGCAGCGGATACGTCAGGAATTGCCGGAGACTCATCGGACGATGCACGTGGTCAACCACATACGTGCATTGATTGAGAACGGCACCTTGCA
This sequence comes from uncultured Acidobacteriaceae bacterium, assembly GCA_963769345.1. Lineage (GTDB taxonomy): Bacteria > Acidobacteriota > Terriglobia > Terriglobales > Acidobacteriaceae > Telmatobacter. The sequence goes on along the minus strand of CAVYLL010000008.1, from coordinate 327,714 downwards.
ACCGGGAGATAAAATTCCGCCCGAGCGCGAATTCGCCGACTCGCTGAAGATCAGTCGAGCGAGCCTGCGCTCTGGCATCGGCTACCTGGCTGCGATGGGCGTCATGAAAGTCCGCCATGGTGTAGGTACCTTCGTCGCGGATGGTCCGCCCGAATTCGGCAAGGCGTCTCTCGGAATCATGGGTGCCCTGCACGGCTTTCAGTCGTGGCAGATGTTTGAGGCTCGCATCATTCTTGAAAGCAACCTCGCCAGTCTCGCGGCCGAGCGCGGAAGGGAAGAACACTACGCGCTGATGGCCGAAGAGGTAGCGGAGATGTTCGGCGCGTTGGCCAATCCCACGGACTACCTCATTCATGACGTGCTTTTTCACCGGGTCATTGCGCAGGCCTCGGGAAATCCGATTCTTGCGGCGATCATGGAGACGGTGACATCCTCGATGTATGACAAGCGCCGCAAGACCGTTGAACGTGCCACCGATCTGAGAGAATCAGCGGAAATGCATCGCGAAATCTATCGAGCTATTCGCGGCCGAAAGCCCCTGGAAGCGCGGAAACTCATGGAGCAGCATCTGCGTATGGCGCAAGCTGCGCAGGGAATGGAACGCCCCTCCGAGCGAAAACTAGCTGCCGTGGCCTCGAAAACAAGAAAGGCACGCTTGAAGTTAACCTCTTCCTGACGGGAAAGCGGGTTTCGTGGTGGCAGAAATATCTGGAAAAAGCTTTGATTGTTCGGCTCAGGTTCCCGGTTGTGTATAGGGAACCTGTTCGATTAACCGGCGCTCCTTCCCACGAGGGTCCTTTACAAGTCGCGCGGGAATGTCAAAACTCATGGTCGGCCTGCTTTCCAGGTTGTATGCCGTCCACGCCGGTAACCCGGCATGATTTGGATCGCCGGTCCGCGCAAAGGCCAGCCAGGCTTCGCTCATCACTGTTGCCAGGCCAGTCGCCTCCGCTCCATCTCCGCTCATCCCGTCTGCAACCACTACATTGTCAAAGACCAGGGGAATGTCCAGTGTATGCGGCGCTCTCCATTTCCCGTCGTCGATGGGCGTGCGCCAGTCGAGTTCATAAACCCATGTATGGGCTGCTGCAGCTTTCTGCACTGCGCGCCGTTCTGCCTCCATCAATTGGCCACGCCAGGAGCGCGAGGCTGTAGTCGCGGCGAAAAAGACATCCGATGGTGAATAGGCAGGATACATGCGGCGATATTCGCGAATCACATCGTCAAGATTCAAGTCGCCAAGAAACTGCGCATGCTGAGCGAGCTTGGCGGGCAACGTCTCCCAGGTCAACGCGAATGTAGAGGGGTCGGATCCGCCAATCAGCAAGCGGGTCTCATCGTGAGTGTTTCCCAGAATCATCGGAATGTCGGCGGAAAGTGGCGGAGCATCCGGGTCGAACGGATCTCGCACAACAGTGCGGCCATCCTTGACCGGGCCGTAATAGCCGGCGGCACGCGATGCCTGAATCAGCTGCTCCATCGGCATATTCCGTAATTGATCGATGCCGCTTTGGGGAAGATTCAGTGCCGCCAGAACGGCCAGACTGCGCGCCGTTGCCGTCTCCCGACGCGAAGCAGTGATCTGCTGACCGCTCATCGTAATCACTCTTTGGAAGAGTCCCCGCGCGGCCGGCATGCTCATGAGTGTCGCGCATTTGGCACCACCGCCCGACTGACCGAAGATGAGTACTCGCTTAGGATCTCCGCCAAACTGCTCGATGTTCTCTCGTACCCAACGGAGAGCAAGGACGAGGTCAAGCATTCCTGCATTGCCTGAATCTTCGAAGCCTGGACCAAGCTCCGCCAGGTAGAGAAAGCCAAACAGATTAAGCCGGTGATTCAGCGTCACCACTACCACGTCGCCGCGCCGGCAAAGGTTGACGCCATCGTAGAGCGCGTTGTTTGCGGAACCACTGCTATATGCGCCACCGTGGATGTACACCATGACCGGTCTCTTCCGGCCGTCTCGCAGCCCGGGGGTCCAGACGTTCAAATACAGGCAGTCTTCACTCACTGACCCCTGTTCGGGCGGAAGGTGATAGCCACCTTTGCGATCACTATGGTTGGGCAACTGTGGGGCTCTTGGGCCGAAAGTGGTCGCATCCCGAATGCCAATCCACGACGCAGGAGCGACCGGAGCCATGAATCGGCGCTGCGCTGTGTCTGCCCCATAAGGAATTCCCTTGAAGATGTTTATGCCGCGATCGATGTAACCGCGCAGGCGCCCACCAGAGACTTCTGCCTCGGGCGAGAGGGGAACAGCGAATGCCACTGTGCGTCCGAATGCAAGTCGAGAGATGGCGGTTCCAGCTGTACAAACACCTGCCTTCAGGATGTCGCGCCGGTTCATCTCCACAATTGATCTCGATTCGGCGATGGTTTGCATGCCGTCATAGCTTAAGGTCTGACCAAGCAGCTGCAACTTCGCTGAACTCTGACATTTAAACACCACCTGTCAATTCGTCACAAATGCGTGCTTTTCTCTGTTGACAACAGATATCGGAATCCAAGAGACTAATGTCGCTTTGAAAATGTGGTCAGACCACTTGCCGGGAAGAACCTAAGCGCAACCATAAAGGGTCGGATCCGGTTGCTTGACGGACACGAACGATTTTCTTAGGAGGCAGTTGAACATGAGCAGCACGCCCTCATCTTGCAAAAGTCAAAGAGCCTTCAGACTCGACCTCAGGACACTCGGCCGCACGTCGTGGCTTGGATGCCTGGTCGTGTTCTGCATCTTCTTCTGTACTGCTTCCGCGACGGCACAACTTACTGGAAAAGGCGCCATAACCGGAACCGTTACTGACTCGAGCGGCGCAGTCATCCCAAATGCCACAGTGGCCGCCACCAACGAATCTACGAAGATTACCGTGTCCACCACGACGACCGGTGCAGGCTTGTACAACTTCGTAAATCTCGATCCGGGCATTTATTCCGTAACCACAACTGCGAAAGGCTTCGAGCGGCTAGTGCAGCGAAACATCCATGTGAATGCGACAGAGTCGCAGGCATACAATCCGGCGATGACGGTTGGACGCCCCGAAACCGAGATCACGGTAACCGCCGAACCACCGCAACTCGAAACCAGCAACGCCACACTTGGCGCGACGATGGAGAATGAGACCTATTCTCAGCTGCCGATCGAGATGGGCGCATATGGCAGTGCCGATCAGAGACGTGCGACTGACTTTGTGTACCTCATGCCCGGCGTACAGGGAAACGTAACCAACGGCAATGCGACAACCAACACCGGCGTAGTGAACGGTTCCGGTAGCCGAGGCGCCGCTTCAGCGGTATATGTGGACGGAGTTCCCTTCGTGCGCGCCGGCGGCAACGGTGACCCGCGCTATGTGTGGACTGCAATTTCAGTTGATGCGGTAGACCAGTTCCAGGTCCAGACGACTGGCTACTCGGCGGTCTACGAAGGCCAGGGGGTGATGAACTACACAATCAAGCAAGGTGGTTCAAAGCTGCATGGTTCTGTGTACGAATTCTTCAGGAATACGGCTCTCGACACCTGGGGTTGGTTTGGAAAGATTCCCAATCCGGCGACTGGAGTACCAGTCAAGCCTGTCGAGCACAGCAACGAGTACGGCGTCAATCTTGGCGGTCCGCTAATTCCGTTTGGCGGGTGGAAGCAAAAGCTCTTCTTTTACGGCAACTACAACGGATTCCGTTACAGCAGCGCTACCCCGACGCCGATGACTTTCCCTACAACGGCACAGGAGAACGGGGACTTTAGCGCGACGGGGATCAAGATCTACGATCCATTATCCCAAGCCACCTGTACGGCGCACAGCACCAATGGCCCTTGCAGGTATCAGTATGGCTATGGACCGGGCGCGGGCACTGGCCCCGCCGGCAATCCCGTTACGACCGGTGCACCAGTTAACGTTATTCCGGCCAGCGAATTCTCCGCAGTTGCAGTGAACATGCAGAGCTTCCTTCCGACTTTATCGAGCCAGGCCCTGCAAAACAACTACGTTGCCCCCAATGCAACTGGACTCGTCAATTGGTCCACCACGGAGCGCATCGATTACACCATCAATTCACGTGACACGCTCACGCTTGAGGCGGCAATAGGCAGACAGGCGAGTTCAGTTCCGGTCGGCCAGACCACCGCGGGCCGCAATGTTGGGCCGGTTCCTTATAACTACGGGCAGGCCTACGCCCCAAAAACGGCGGTTGGTCTCATCCAGGAGACGCATATCTTCTCGCCACATCTTCTTAACCAGTTCAAGTGGGGGTACGCCCGGTACAACGGGCCGACTTTCAATCCCAACCAGCAGCCAACTTACGCCGCCACAACCATGGGCATGTCAGGATTGCCGGCAGGGCAAGCGCAACAGACGTTCCCAATCATGACGTTTGCGGGGTCGGATGCGCCAACCAACTGGGGTGGCACTACCGCCAACGTGACCATCGCTCAGAACTATACGGTGCTCGACAACCTCCAGTGGACGGTAGGCAATCATTCATTCACCTTTGGCGGGCAGGTGGCATGGCTCCAGTACGACGTGATCAACGCTACAGACGGATCAACCCCGATTACTCTCGCCAACGCGGTTACTGAGACCTCGGGAATCAATCCCTCCAGCAATTCGTCTCCGAAGTTTATAGCTACGCCCAGCACGGGTTTGGCTTACGCGAGCTTCCTCGTCGGCGAAATCGACAAGGGAAGTTTCACGCAGTATTTGCAAAATGAGTTTGGTGCGCGCTTCCGCGCCATCTCACCCTATATCCAGGACAACTGGAAGGTAACCCCGAAGCTTACCCTTGATCTTGGCCTCCGCTATGACTACTTCCCGTCGGTCACCGAAGTGCACAATGCGGGCAGTTTCTTCAGCCCCACACTTGCGAACCCGATCACGGGAACAACTGGAGCACTGCAGTTCACGGGTCATGGAGCCGGCACATGCAACTGCTCCACGCCAGTGGATAACTATTACAAAAACTTTGGACCCCGCATCGGCGTGGCCTATCAGATCGATTCCAAAACTGTCCTTCGCACCAGCTACGGAATCATGTTTACACATGGAAACGCGGTCGGCGGTCTTGCCACAAGCCTCGGAACCCTAGGCTTCTCGGCTGCGCCTTCGTTCTCGGCGAACGGATCTTTGTTGAGCACCATGCCGCTCACCGGAAGCAATGGAGCGATTCCAGCATTCCAGCCTGCGACGGGCGTAGCCTCGGGTCCGGCATACGGCACCGGCTATACCACGACCTCCGGCTTTACGGGCACGCCGTCAGCAATGGGATACGTCGACCCGTACATAGGGGGTCGCGCACCGGAGTACATAAACTGGAGCTTTGGCCTGCAACGACAGCTGACCAATGCGATGACCGCGACGATAACCTACGTCGGATCAGCAGGTCACTTCCTGCAGACCGACGGCGGAAATGCTCGTGGATATTGGTCTGATCAACTTGATCCGAAGTACCTGTACCTGGGAACGACGCTGGCTTCTACAGGTGCGAATATTGCCACCGCCTGTGCGGCCAATGGGCTTAGTTGCCCGACGAACTTCAATACGACTCAGCCGTTGAGTCAAGCATTGAAGCCGTTCCCATCCCAAACGGTCAGTGACTCTTTCGGATACGTGGGGAACGCCAGCTACAACGGCCTGCAAGTGCTCCTGAACATGCGAGCGTGGCATGGATTTACTCTGAACACGAACTACACATTTTCACGAGCCCTTGACGATGGAGGCACCTTCCGAACCGGCTATGCTATTCCGGCGGGCACCCTCGCGAATGAGCCCAACGCTTCGTTTCCCGCGGACCGGATGGAATGGGGTGCTTCCACCTCCAATCAGCCACAGCATTTCGTCTTGACCGGCGTTTGGCAATTGCCCTTCGGTAAGTCCATTCTCGTTGGAAGATCCGTGGAGCGCGCGATTCTTGGAGGCTTCACGTTCTCCGGGGTCTACCAGGCATACTCCGGCTCACCATTGGCAATTACTGCGACAGCGTGCCAGACAAATCCCGCTCAGATCACATGCGAACCCACGCTCAATCCTAACTACTCAAAGTCGTCTGCGCGCCAGAATGGCAAATGGGGTCACGGAGTGAACTGGACAAATTACAACCAGCCGTCGAATCCCGGCTCATATTTTATTACCCCGAGTGTTGGTAGCACGACGACTTCACCAACCGGGCCATTCATTGCGCCGGTTCCTCCATCTGGACAGACGACACTTCTCAATTCGGCGATTGCGCCCGCATACACATTTGGAAACTCGCCGCGAACCGCACCGTACAACATCTACGGCCCCGGCAATTACGAACTCAATCTCGCCCTGGTGCGCAGTTTCCCGCTGCACCTCGGGGAATCGACAAGGTTGAATTTCCGTGCCGAGTGGTACAACATCACCAACCACACCTTGTTTGCAGTTGCCAGTGCACAAGTTGGCAACTCAAGCTTCGGACAAGTCACACAGAGTCCGATCTACGACCGAAAGGCAGCGCAGTTCTCGGCGCGTATCGAGTTCTAGGACTGATCTAAGAGACGAAGCTCTTAATAAGGGCTTCGTCTTGTTGTCGGAATGCACACCGCCGGGATTGGTTTCTCGAGTTCTGGAGTTCGATCGGATTGCGGACGCTTGCCTTGATTCTGCTCGCCGGAGCCGTCCCGGCCTATACTGCCGTAATTGGAACGAATCCGCCTTCGGAGTCCATCACGCGCGCCCGTATCGCACACCTTCCCCGAGCCGAGCGCAGCAGTTGGCTCGAATATCTGCGACATTCCGAGAGGCAACGCCAGGCGGACAAGGACGCGTTTCGTGCGGAGATGAAGCGCGCAGAAGTCACAGCGCCGATCGAGCCGCTTCACGACAATTCCGCTCGCAGCATCCCCCTGCATCGTGATTCCTCCTGGTACGCGAGTCCCGAAGCGCACCGCATCGCGGACATCATTCTCTCTTTTCAGACACCGGCGGGAGGATGGAGCAAGAACCTCGACATGAGCCGCAACGCTCGCACTCCCGGCGAGAATTTTGCTCCTGACAATCGATCGAAGTTCCTTTCTCCCGGCGATTTTGATACGCCTCTTGATCCCGGCTGGAATTACGTGGGCACGATCGACAACGACGCGACTACGACTCAAATCATTTTCCTGGCGAAGGTCATTTCGGCGGTGAGCGTCGAAAACGGAAAGCCATATCGAGCATCCTTTCAGCGTGGAATTAAGTATCTATTCGCCGCACAATTTCCCAATGGGGGCTGGCCGCAGGTCTGGCCGCTCGAAGGCGGTTACCACGACGCCATTACATACAACGACGACGCGATGATTCACGTCGCGGAGCTGATGCGAAGCGTCGCCGACGGCAACGGAGAGTTTTCGTTTGTTGCGCGAGATATGCGCAGCCGCGCTGCGGCAAGTTTCGCGCGGGCAATCTTATGCATCCTGGCAACGCAGATCGTAAGCAACGGTATTCTCACTGTGTGGCCGCAGCAGGATGATCCGCTTACCCTGAAGCCCGTGTCCGGGCGCAACTTTGAACCTCCGGCAGAGTGCAGCAGCGAGAGCGCGGAGGTGCTGCTGTTACTCATGAATGACTTGCATAACCCTACTGCGGCGGAGGAGCGCTCAATTCGATCTGCCGCGGCCTGGTTCAAACGAACGGCGATCTATGGCCAAACATGGCATCGCACAGAGGGGCTTGTCCCCACTTCCGGTGCTGGACCCATCTGGTCCCGTTTCTATCAGACCGGCACGGAATTGCCGGTTTTTGGAGACCGCGACAAGTCGATCCATGACAAAGTGAATGAACTCTCGAAGGAGCGTCAGAACGGATACAAATGGTACGGTTCAGATCCGCAATCCGCACTCGCACGATTCGAAAAATGGAGCCAGGAGCACCCCGAAACCAAATGAAGAGAAATTGCCGCATTCTCGTGATGACGCTTCTAACCTTGGCGGTTGCAAGACCGTGGTCGAATGCGCGTGCTGGGGAGTTACCGTTGTCGGAACGCGCAGCAAATGCCGCAATTGAGCGCTGGCCGGATGGCCGTTTTGTGCCCGCTGGCCAGAAATGGGCGTGGAATTACGAGCTGGGCACATTACTGGAAGGCATGGATTCTGTGTGGCTGAATACCGCGGACCCGCGCTACTTCAATTACGTCAAGGGCGCAGTCGATCAGTTTGTGGACTCTGACGGATCCATTCCTACATGGAAAGTCGAAGAATACCAGCTAGACAATATTCTCCTCGGACGCCAGCTTCTCCTGCTCTACGGCGTTACCCAGGAACCGCGCTACGCCAAAGCCGCCGAGTTGCTCTACCAGCAGCTCATGCACCAGCCGCGCACTCCCTCCGGTGGCTTCTGGCACAAGCAGCGATATCCCAATCAGATGTGGCTCGACGGGTTGTACATGGCCGAACCCTTCTATGCCGAATATGCCACAACGTTTCATCATCCCGAGGCCTTCGCCGACATCACTCGCCAGTTCGTGCTGATGGATGCACATGCGCGCGATCCGAAGACCGGTTTGCTCTATCACGGATGGGACGAATCGAAGCAGGAGCGCTGGGCAGACAAGCAAACCGGCCTGTCCTCGCAGTTGTGGGCGCGCGCCATGGGATGGTACATGATGGCACTCGTCGACACGCTGTCCTACTATCCAGCCGACGACCCAGGCCGAAAAGAACTGATAGCCCTACTCGAACGCGACGCTGCGGCAGTGGTGCGGTACCAGGATGCTGCATCCGGCTTGTGGTCCCAGGTGCTCGATAAGCCTAATGCGAAAGGAAACTACTTCGAGTCGTCAGCCTCCTGCATGTTCGTTTACGCTCTCGCGAAGGGAGTGCGAATGGGCTATCTTCCCGCTCGCTATCTGACGAACGCTGACCGCGGGTATCGCGGGATTCTGAGTCAATTCATTCAGACGGGGCCTGAGAATGACGTGTCATTGACCAGGACGGTGAAAGGGGCGGGCCTTGGCGGTGATCCCTACAGGGACGGAAGCTACGCCTACTACATCAGCGAAAAGGTCGGCACTAACGACCCCAAGGGCATTGGCGCGTTTCTGATGGCCAGCACAGAAATGGAGATTTCTGGCAACGCGAAGCTGGGGCGTGGCGACACGGTTCTGCTGGATGCATGGTTCAACAGCCAGAAGCGGCCCGACGCCTTCGGTCAACAGGTCTACTTCCATTACAAATGGAACGACCGGAGCAACAGCGGATACTCCCTGTTCGGGCACATCTTCAGAACTCTTGGTGCGCAGACCGAGACATTGTATTCGGCGCCAACCCAGGCGGCGCTGCGGCAGGCACAGGTTTACATCATTGTCTCTCCTGATATTCCCGCAAAGAATCCGAATCCGCACTACATCCAATCGGAGGACGCAACACAAATCGCCGATTGGGTGAAAGCCGGCGGCGTGTTGATGATCATGGAGAATGATCCGGAAAACGCCGATTTAACGCACCTCAATCTCCTGGCCGAGCGGTTTGGAGTACATTTCAACGATGTCGTACGCAATCGGGTGGAAGGACGCAAGTTTGAGCAGGGAAAAATTGTCGTTAGCGCGGGCGGCCCGATCTTTCATGAACCGCATACGTTCTATATGAAGGAAATCTGTACCATCTCACCGAAGGCGCCGGCTGCCTCCGTGCTCACCGACCGCGGAGACGTCCTGATGGCGACGGCGAAATTCGGAAAAGGGACCGTCTTCGCCATGGTGGACCCCTGGCTCTACAACGAGTACACCGATGGCCGCAAACTACCCACCGAGTATGACAACTATGCGGGTGGGGAGGAATTGGTTCGCTGGATTTTGAAGCAAGTCCCTCGCTAGAGAATACCTTTCCACCCGGTTACAAAGGCTTACGTGCTTCAGAAATGGTCCGACGGGGTATGCCTAGTCCTTGCCGATCTTCGCGCGATGCGTCCGACTTCTTTTCTGCATCACGGAACGAACGCGCAATCGTTGCCACGACAATAGAGGAGTCGTGCAGGTTGAATTCAGGTCTGGTGGTAGAGCATACATATTCCACGGCGCCAGTAGCCGCGTCTGTAATTACTCGGTATCCGACAAGACGGTTAGCGTCTTCCCTGCACGGTCTGCCATCCTGTCGGTTAGACTTGGCTTAGCTTCCCCATGGCGCTTGCTGTCGGCGATAAACTCGGTCCCTACGAAATTCTCGCTCCTATCGGTCTGGGGGGGATGGGGGCGGTGTTTCGCGCGCGCGATTCTCGTTTGGACCGCGATGTAGCCATCAAGGTTTCCACCCAACATTTCAGTGCCCGATTCGAGAAGGAAGCCAGGGCCATCGCAGCGCTGAATCATCCTCACATCTGCCAGATCTACGATATTGGTCCGGATTTTCTGGTTCTGGAATATATAGAGGGCAAACCTGTATCGGGTCCCTTAAGCGTGCAAGAGGCCGTCAGACTGGCTCTCCAAATCGCGAGCGCAATCGAAGAGGCACACGGCCGAGGCATATTGCATCGGGACTTGAAACCGGCCAATATTCTGGTCAACGCGAAGGGTGTGGCCAAACTACTGGATTTCGGATTAGCCAAACGCACGACCGAAGTCGATCCGGATATAACCAGGACATTCGCAGGCACGGTGATGGGTACCGTTGCTTACATGGCACCAGAACAGGCTGAAGGAAAGCCGGTCGACGAACGTTCGGATATATTCGGATTTGGTGCTGTTCTGTATGAAATGCTCTCGGGCAAACGCGCATTTCCCGGAGATTCGGTGGCATCGGTGCTCAGCGCCATCCTTCGTGATTCCCCTCCGCCGCTCAGATGAGCCGGTCGAACTTCAGGAAATCGTTTCGAAGTGCCTGGCGAAGAACCCGCGAGATCGTTTTCAGAGCATCATTGAACTTCGAGTTGCACTCGAGCAGATCTCTGGCCTGCTTTTGGAGAGACCACCATCCACGGTCATTCATTCGCCGGCAGTCGCAGGCCGGATCACCGTTGGACGTGAAGAGCAGCGTGGACTGCTCTGGCGGGGATATACCCGCGTGAAAGATGGTCGCGGACTGATTCTGGCCGTCACGGGCGAGGCCGGTATCGGCAAGACCAGCGTGTTGGAGGACTTTCTCGCGGAATTGCCGGGCCGGGGCGAGCGTCCAGTAATTGGGCGTGGGCGCTGTTCGCAGCGGCTTGGCGGGCGATGAGCCTTATCTGCCGATCCTGGAGGCCCTCGAAAGCCTGCTTCATCCGCACGCGGGCCCTGGGTACGCGAGTGTGATGAAGGCCGCCGCGCCGACATGGTACGGGTTGGTCGCGCAGGACTCGGCAATCACTTCGTCGAGCGGTGAACCGCGTGAGGCCGCTCCAGCAACCTCGCAGGAGCGCATGAAACGCGAATTCAGCGCGCTCTGCCAGGAGCTTTCGCGCACCCAGCCGCTCATTCTCTTTATTGACGATCTCCACTGGGCGGATATCTCGACGATCGACATGCTGAATTATGTTGCCGGCCGGTTTTCAAATACGCGCGTGCTTGTGCTCGGGAGCTATCGTCCGTCCGACATGGCGTTGCGTGGAAATCCGTTTCTGGGAATCCGAAACGATTTGGAATCGCGCGGGCTCTTTCAGGAAATCGCGCTGCCCTTTCTTGCGACGAAAGACGTGGAACGCTACCTGGCCCTGGAGTTTCCGCACCATCATTTCCCACCTGATTTTGCTTCGGTGATTCACTCCAAAACCGAGGGAAGCCCGCTATTCATGGCTGACCTGGTGCGCTATCTCCGCGATACCGGCGGAATTGTCGAGGTGGATGGCACATGGGCGACCGCCCGCGATCTGCCTGAGAACCCTCGCGATCTGCCGGCCTCGGTCCGCGGGATGATTCAGCGCAAGATCGAGCAAGTCGAAGAACGCGATCGCAAGTTGCTGGTGGTGGCAAGCATTCAAGGACATGAATTCGATTCGGCAGTGATCGCAGAAGCAATCGAGATGGATCCGGCCGAGGTCGAGGAGCGTCTGGACATTCTTGAGAGAGTGCATGTATTCGTTCGACGCGGTGAGGAAAGCGAGTTTCCAGATCGTTCGCTGACGTTGAACTACCAGTTTGTGCATGTGCTGTATCAGAACGCGCTGTTCGATTCATTGCAGCCAACGCGGCGCGCGGCGCTCAGCGGGCGCGTGGCACGCGTACTTGTTGCTCGGCACGGCAACCAGGTCGCGAGCGTGGCTGCGCGCGTGGCCGTTCTGTTCGAGGCAGCGCGCGATTTCTCAGCCTGCGCACAGTATTTCTATATCGCGTCAGCTCGTTCGGCTGAATTATTCGCCTTCCGCGAAGCGCTGTCCCTGGCCGAACGCGGCCTGGACGCGGTAAGCGCCCTTCCAGAGGGGCCGGCGCGAAAGCAGCAGGAAGTCGTCCTGCAGATGATGAAGGGAATCGCGCTTCGCTCGACGAGCGGATGGGCGACACCTCAGATCGAGGGAGTCTTCACGAGAGCGCGGCAACTATGCCAGGAGATGGCTGATCCGCCGGAACTTATTCCCGTGCTCTGGGCGACGACTCTCTTCCTTCTCATTCGAGGGGACCTGATCGCGTGCCGCGAGCGCGGAGATGAATTGATGCGGCAGGCCGAGCGCTCAGGGGTCCAGTCATACAGGATGGCAGCCAATCATCTTGCCGGTGTGGTCCGCGAGTTCATCGGCGACATGGTGGAGTCGAGCCGCCTGCTCGAGCGATGCCGGGAACTGCACAATCCGTCAGAAGGTCGCATCAACGCCGCAACGTACGGGCAGGATCCGGGTACGCTTGGGCGCGCCATGTCTGCCCGGCCTCTCTGGGCGCTTGGCTATCCCGATCGCGCGATACGAGCGTGCGACCGAGACGCTCGCCATCGCGCGGGCGCAGAAAATGCCAACGGTGATCGCATTCGCTCTGGTTGTGATTCATGGCATTCATCTTTATCGCGGCGAAGCGGCCGAGGCGCTCGCAGTTGGCGAGGAACTCAAGGCCCTCTGTCGCGAGTATGAGTTGCCGCAAGAAGCTGCATGGAGCAAGGGTTTCCAGGGATATGCTTTGTATCTTCTCGGACGACACGACGAAGGCATCGATGTTTTGAAGGAAAGTCTGGCAGAGCAGAAGGCCATCTCGGCCGGGTTAGTCCGTTCAGCATTTCTTGCTCTCCTTGCGGATGCACATCGTCAGTCGGGCCAGGTCGAAGAGGGATTGCAGGCGATCCAAGAGGGATTGGCCCATGCAGAGCTAAATTCTGAGGGTGGTTACATAGCCGAGCTGCAAAGAGTTCGAGGCGAGTTGCTGCTGGTTAGAGGCGACGCGGAGGCGGCCGAGGCGAGTTTGCGCGAGGCGCTGGAATACGCTGCCAGACAGCAAACCAAGTCGTTCGAAATTCGCACAGCAACAGCGTTAGCCAAGCTCCTGCTCGCACAAGGCAGACGAGACGAGGCGCGTGGAATCCTCACCCCTGTCTACAACTGGTTCACGGAAGGCCACAGTACTACGGATCTGGTGAACGCCCGGACAGTCCTGTCCGAGATCGGATGAACTTGCCTTGGTAAACTTCGACCGGAAACTTCCCACCGAAGAACTCGATGCTGCGAATATCGTGCGCGGCATTTTGAAGGTGCAAGCTGCCTTCGCCGCTGCCCAAAACAGGCCGCTCGGCAGAGGAACCCACACCAAGGGCATCTGCGCACGAGCAACGTTTGAAGTTTTCGACATCGCCCGCAAAATTGGAGATGCCCGCTCTGGCCGGCCGCCTGGCCCAGGGTATCTATGCCAAGCCCGGTGTCTATCCCGCAACCGTCCGATTTGCAAACGCGGCCTCCACCATTGCCTCCGACCGCAAACCTGATCTCCGCGCGCTGTCCTTCTCTGTGGATATGACGCCTGGCGCGACCACGGGCTCTACTTTTCAGGATTATTCGCTGCAGAGTGCTACGACTTTTCCGATCAATGATGCGCACACCTTCGCGGTGCTGATGAAAGTTCTGAGCGCCGCCAAAGGAGCAGATCAGCTCAAAGCAATCTGGTCGTTATCGATTCCAGATCTCTTCGGTTTCCTCGGGGCTGCCGTTCGCGGCGCCATTCAGCAACATGGCAAGACCCGCGCATACCAGCAGATGCGCTATTGGAGCACGGTGCCGTTCCGCAACGGACCGTTTGAAGCCGTGAAGTACACGGCGATTCCCTCTGCCGACAATCCTGCTCATGAATTGGGAGAAGGTCCAAATGACTTACAGGATGAACTCATTCGCCACTTGAACGAAGACGCGCAGATGAGTTCATTCGACTTCGCGCTGCAACTTCTCGACACCGAGCACATGACGCGCTGGGGATTTCGCCGAAGCGCGAGTTTCTGGGTTGAAAATGCAAGTGTCGAGTGGAAGGAAAGCCAGGCGCCCTTCTACGTGATTGGCCGGCTGACGCTCCTGCCGAAGTCGGTTCTCCAACCAGAGGATTGCGAGCCGAGATTCATCGACGTTACAGAACACTCCACGCCTGACACCCAGCCGCTTGGCAGCATCAACCGCGCTCGCCTCGCGGCGGAGCTTGCCAGCCGCAAAGTACGTCTTGGCGAAGCCAGCGTAGACTCTGTCCTCGAAGAACTGCCCATAGCTCCGCCTGCTCCGCGGCCTCGTTTCAGAGGGTTGACCAAATTGGCCTTGATGTCGCCACTTGCGATTTTCGCGCTCTATTTCATTGCGGGCTTCGTGTACCATCGGCTCGCCGCGCGAAATATTCCTGCGCCGCAGCACATTGATGACTATCGCTATCTGAATCAGGGATGGGGTCTGGACCGCGATTCGACTGCCCGCGAGACCTTCTACTACACCCCGCAAGGTACTGAGATGCACGGGGTGCGTTACGGCTGGTTCGTCAACCTTGAACAGCCTTTCAGTCGTGTCCGGCTCACTGATCCTGACCACATGCGCGCACTCGACTTTGTCGTCGATCCCGTGCCCACTCCTGCGAACCCTGATCTGCTTCCCATCGGATTTGCGCGCCGTTTCGACGAAAAGATTCATGACAACGTCGTCGATATTACGTGCTCCGCCTGCCACACTGGCCAGCTCAACGTAACCCAAAACGGCAGGACGACCGCCATCCGCATCGACGGCGGCGCCGCCATGACGGCGTTCACTGACGTCAAGCCAGGCAGCTTCCAGGTAGATCTCATGTTGTCCATCGCGGAGACGCTGGTTAATCCGCTCAAGTTCAATCGCTTCTCAGCGCACATTCTCGGGCCAAACTCCAACACCATTAAAAACAAGTTAGCGCTGTGGCGGAATATGACCTCGGTCATGGGGCAACTCGTCAGAGTTGTTTTCAGTTCCTCCAACCCGCATCTTTACCCGGTGCAGGAAGGATACGGTCGCACGGACGCATTGGCACGAATCGCCAACGTTGTATTCGGCGATCACATCTCGCGGGCTAACCTTCACCCGGGAGACGGTCCGGTCAGTTACCCCTACATGTGGAACATCTGGAAATTCAACTGGGAGCAATACGGCGCATCCGTCAGCCAACCCATGGCACGCAACGTCGGCGAAGCGCTTGGCGTGGGCGCCGACTTCAACCTGGTCGACGACTACGGACGTCCGATTCCGTTGAGCGACAGATATCGCACCTCAGTTTCCTTTGACAACCTGCTGCGTATCGAATCGACGATTCAGAAGCTTGCCCCGCCGCCATGGCCCGAAGACCTGCTGGGGAAAGTCAATAGGACATCGACCGATCCGGGAATACCATCGGCGGAGCGCGGCAAAGCTCTGTTCGAACAGCATTGCATTCGCTGTCACGGTCCGAACGTGGCCTCCGATGCCTTGAAGCAGGATGTTTCCCCTGGACGCTTGCCCAGCGATCCCATGTGGGTCATTCGCTATAAGCCCATTCAAGTGGTAGGCACCGATCCCGCAGCGGCCAACAACTTCGTCAATAACACCGTCGACCTCACGCGCACGGGCATCACTTTCGATGAAGTCAAGCAGTTGCTCAAGGTCGAATACGAGACCCAGAAGGCTCGAGATGCCGCGATGATTCCCGCATTGCGGCAGGAAATCACGAAAGCCGCCCGCCCCGGCGCCGATGCCGCTACGCTCAGCGAATACCAACAAGAGCTGCAGGAGGCCAGTCCGGTCACCGACCAGTACATCGAACAGAAACTCGATGGCATCGACCTTCGAGCAGTGGATGAAGGCGACGCCCTCAATATGCTCGGGCTGATTATTCGCAACAGATATTACACCGACAATCACATGTCCAAAGCTTTGCAAGGCTGCTACGCCGGATTTGACACCATTGATCTCCCCCAGGTGGTGGAAGGATACAAACCGCGCCCGCTCGCGGGAGTGTGGTCTACTCCACCGTTCCTCCACAACGGATCGGTGCCGAACCTTTATGAACTGCTGTCACCCGTCGCCGAGCGATCAAAGCGATTCTTCATCGGTCGCCGCGAATTCGATCCAGTAAAAGTTGGATACGTCACCGAGCCAGAGAAGGGAACAAAAAGTGGATTCTGGTTCGACACCACCCTTGCCGGAAATCGGAATACGGGGCATGAATTTGATCCACGCTACGTTCCCTACGATCCCACTAATCCAAATGGGCCTAAATCGCCTCCCGGCGTCATCGGTCCGGCACTCACCCCTGCTGAGCGAATGGACATCATCGAGTACTTGAAAATCAAAGAGGACAATCCGCCGAAAGATCGCACGCCCATTGACTGTCTTGCAACGTCGAAGTAAAGCTCTAATGGACCTCGCTTGTTCGAACGGGATCGAGGACAGCAATGGCCAAAAACATCGTCATCTGCATCGACGGAACCGGGAACGAGTTCGGAGTAAGCAACTCGAACGTGGTAAAGCTGTTTTCCGTGCTCAAACGAGATGACCAATCACAAATCGCCTTCTATCATCCAGGGCTCGGCACCATGGGCTCTCCAAATGCGGTGAGCGCCTTCCAACAATGGTGGACCAGGACGTGCGGTCTTGCATTCGGATATGGCCTCAGCGATGCCCTCGAAGATTCCTACACATATTTGATGGAGAAGTTCGAAGAGAACGATACGATTTTCATCTTCGGGTTTAGTCGTGGCGCATATATCGCACGCGCGCTTGCCGCCATGGTGCACATGTACGGCCTCATGCAGAGGGGGAATGAGCCGTTGATCCGATATGTCCTGAAGATGTTCAAGAAGAAAAAAAGGACAGATGCGGATTTCCAATTGGCTGCCCAATTCAAGGCCACTTTCTCCCGCCAGTGCAAAATGCATTTCGTGGGGGTGTGGGACACGGTGAGCTCAATCGGTTGGCTGTACGATCCGTTGTCGCTACCTTTCACGAGAACGAATCCGGACATCGAAGTTGGTCGCCAGGCAATCTCCATCGATGAAAGGCGAGCTGCATTTCGGCAGAATCTGTGGGCGCTGGATCCAAGGTACCCCCAGGACATCCAGCAGATCTGGTTTGCAGGTGTGCATTCCGACGTCGGTGGGGGATATCCAGAAGCTGAAAGCGGACTGGCAAAGATCACGCTTCAATGGATGCTGGAGCAAGCGGAGGCGCAAGGCCTCTCTGTTGATCACACGCTCAGGGATCAGGTTCTCGGTATCACCGATCCAGACATGTCCAAACCAGACTGCCTGGCAACCATGCACAACTCCTTGACGGGTTGGTGGTGGATCCTGGAGATATTTCCCCGAAAACATTTCGATACGCGGCTCACTCCTCCTGCATGGAAATGGGAATTACCGCTAGCCTCTCCTCGGTACATCGCGCCAGGTTCGTCGATCCACCCCACCGTTGCGCAACGAATGGCTGGAGACCCTGCGTATCGACCCTCGAACCTGCCTTGACGGTCAGGGGGCCAGAAAGGCAACGCACAGTTCTTCGAGCGGTCCATTCGAGTGCGACCGATAAGAACAAGATAGGATAAACATCATCGCGGTAGCCTCTATGCGTCCGACTCTTCCCTTTTGGCTCTCATTCCTCTTTGTGGCGCTGATTGGAGCGGCACAAGCCCAGGAACCGTCTGCGGGTCTGCGGCAGGCAGACGCCGATTATCGCGAAGGCGTGGCAGCCCTCAACCGGGGCGATCTGGAGACAGCTCGGGCGAAGTTTGAGGCAGTCACACAGCTTGCTCCCATGGCGGAGCAAGGGCATAGCGCGCTTGGCGCCATCCTCGTGCGTCAGGGCCAGTGGGCCGCGGGCACCCGTGAGCTCGAGAAGGCATTGGCGATAAAGCCAAATGATGGTGGGGCGCAACTGAACCTTGCAATGGTGTACGCGCAGACGGGCGCGCATGCAAAGGCAATTCCGCTTTTCGAGAAGCTCGAGGCTGCTTCGCGGTTGGACCAACATCCGCTCAGCGCAACGGTCCTGGAAGCATACGCACGATCATTGCAAGCTACAGGACAAACGCACCGGGCTCTTGTGCAAATGAAGCAGGCCGTGGCGCAAGACGGCCACAATGCCGCGTTGCACGACGAGCTCGGATCGCTCTATGCGATTGAAGAAAACTGGGCGCCGGCTGAACAGGAATTCTCAGAGGCGGTCCACCTGAAAGGTGATCTTGCCAGCGCGCATCTGCACCTGGGGCTGGTGCTGGAAGCCGAACATAAACCCGGGGGAGTAGAGGAATGTGAGAACGCGTACTCTCTGGCTCCCGGCGACCCAGTTATCGCGCTGGCCATGGGCAAGGCCCTCGCCGACGCCGGACGCGATTCTGAAGCAGTTCCTGTCCTTGAGCACGCCGTCGAACTACAGCCCAAATCGAGTGAGGCCGCATACGCGCTCGCAATTGTTCTGCAGCGTGTGGATCGGGTTCCGGAAGCCATCGAATTGCTGAGAAAGGTTGTTCGTTCCGAGCCCGCGAACGCAGCAGCGCTCACCAACCTGGGGATGGCACTTGCGCAGATGCACAAGGCTACCGAGGGCATTCCGTTTCTGAAGAGGGCTGTAACGATCAATCCGGCCGACCCAGCAGCCCATCAGGATCTGGCAGCCGCGTACATCCAGATAAATCAGATCGACGACGCCGTGGTGGAGTTGAAGGCAGCGATCAAGCTGTCGCCCAATTCGCCACAACTCCACTACGACCTGGGCACGGCCTACAAGCTTCAGGACAATGCAACGGATGCAATTCCAGAACTGGAGACGGCTGCCAAATTGAACCCCGCGGGATATGAGGCGCCCTATGTTCTTGGCTTGCTTTACATGCAAGTGGGTCGCTACCCGGAGGCCGCCGGGCAACTCGAAGTGTCGCTCAAGCTGCATCCGCAAAATGCCGACGGGTGGGCAACGCTGGGAAGCGTTTACAGCAAGCTCGACCGCTTGCCTGAGGCGGCTTCGGCGCTGCGCAAAGCGATTGAGCAGATGCCTGACCAGTCGGATTCACATCTGCTTCTAGCATCGGTGCTGGTGAAGCAGAACGACACCGCCGGAGCCGCAGCGGAGCGCAAGGTTGCGGCCGGCTTGATGCGTAATCACATGAATCTGCAACGCGCTGAAGTGGCTACGAACTCCGGCAAGTCACTCCTCGCAAGTGGAAAACTCGATGACGCGATCGTTCAGTTTCGTGATGCGCTCTCATTTGATCCTGGCTACGCTGAGGCGCACTCAGGGCTGGCTGAAGCGCTGGGCAAGCAGGGCAAAGCGGCCGAAGCTGCTGCCGAGCGGGCACAGGCAGATAAGCCCAGCAAGCCGGCACAGTAAATCGCCTCAAGGGCGATCAAACCGTGGATGGATGTACATCTCACGTAGCGCTGGCCTATACTTCCACTGGCACTCACGGCGTCCGTCTTCCCCGATTGCATCGCCATCGTCCGCTCGTTCGCGTTGATGTTTGCTTGAACCAAAGACATTGCCAGGACCCGCCGTGAATTGCCTTGGCTACCTGCATGCTAAGCAAGTCTGCACCCCGTATCTTCGCCCTGCTGGCCGTGGCGTGTGCTGCGTCGCTCGTATCGCTTCGTGCGACGCACGGAGCCGAGCAGGATGCGCGTGCCAATGAGGCGAGTCTTCGCAAAGCCTACGCCGATAGGTTGCGCGAAACCTATAACTTCCCATTCGTAAAGGGAAAGATTTCAGTTCCGGGAAACGCTGCTGCGGCCGGGGACGATTTCCTTGAACCGAGCGCCTTCCTGGATGCGCAGTATTGTGGCCATTGCCACCAGGAGGCCTACCATCAATGGCGCCAGGCTCTGCACTCCAACTCGTTCCGAACGCCTTTTTACCGGACGAGCGTGAATATCTTGATTCGAACCAAGGGAATCGAATTTGCGCGACACTGTGACAGTTGCCACAACCCCATCGCGGTGCTGGGGGGAGCCATGAACCCGAATTCGCCCGTCGATCGGCTTTTTGATCGCGACGGCCTGACCTGCACCACGTGCCATTCCATTCAGAGTGTGGCGTCAAAAGTCGGGAACGGCGGATTCGTCATGGCCGTCCCTTCGGCGCTTGTCGATGAGAAGGGAAACCGCATTCCCGGCATGGTGCCCGATTCCGAGATCCTCGCGCACCTCGATAGGCATTCCAAAGCCGTGATGCAGGACATTTATCACACGCCGGAATTCTGCGAGGCCTGCCACAAGGCGAACCTTCCGCCAACATTGAACGAGTACAAATGGATTCGCGCCTTTACCGCCTACGACGAGTGGCAGAATTCCAAGTTCTCCAATCGCAATCCGCTTACCTTTTATACGGCGGATTTCACGACATGCCAGAATTGCCACATGAAACGCTCCCCCAACGTTTTGCCTGAGCCCGGCGCCAAGAATGGCACGTTCGTTTCGCATCGCTGGCTTGCGGGCAATACCGCGGTTCCCTTTTACTACGGGTTCGACGAACAACTGGATAAGACAATCGAGTTCCTGCGAACCGGCAATTATCTCAACGTTGACATCTTTGGCCTGAGGGTCGGCGAAGACGGAAAGCTAGCGGCTCCGCTTGGTACCGCTCCTTTTCATGTGAATGCGGGCGACTTGCTCGAGGCCTATGTCGTCGTCCAAAACAAAATGATCGGTCATTCGCTTATCCCTGAAGTTCGCGACCTATATGAGGCTTGGACCAAGTTCACGGTGACCGATGCCAATGGAGTGAAGATCTACGAAAGCGGCTTCCTGAGGCCCGATGGAACGCTGGAACCAGGCGCACACAGTTTCACCAACAGGCCCGTGAATGTAGTAGGCGAGTTTGTCGACAACCACGTTGTCTCCTCGATTCATTCCGTCGCTTACGATAACACCATTCAGTCTGGGCGCTCCGCGCTGATCCGATATCAGTTCCGATTGCCGGCGCAGGCAAAGGGACCATTCACGCTGCAGGCGCAGGTGAACTATCGCCATCTTCGGCAGACTTATCTCAATAATGTTCTCGGCTCCAATCATCCCGCCTATCCGGTCGTTGAAATTGCATCACGCAGCCGCGTTGTTAATATCGGTGACAATCAAACCACTGCGCCACTGCCCACCGATAACCAGGACTGGATGCGCTGGAACAATCTCGGTATCGGTTATCTCGATCAGCTGCAGCATTCAGACGCGATTGACGCCTTCGAGCAGGTGACACGGCTTCGTCCGGATTACAAGGACGGCTATATCAATCTCGGCCTGACCTATATCGACTGGGAAAAATACGACGAGGCACGGCAGCCGCTCGAAAAGGCGCTGGCATTAAAGCCAAACGATGCGCGGGCGCTTTATTACATGGCTCTCGTTGAACGCCGTGCCCGGCACACCGAAGCCGAGATCGCCGATCTCGAGCAAGTGGTTATGCAGTATCCGGATTGCCGCGATGCACGGCGCGAGCTCGGAATCTCCTACTACCAACAGCATCGCGCCGACGACGCGATGGCGCAGTTCAAGGCATTGCAGGCAATCGACCCCGACGATCTCGCGGCTCATTACAACCTGGCGATTCTGTACCGCCGTAAAGGCATGAAGCACGAGGCTGAAGTCGAGGCCTCACTGTATACGATCAAGAGAATTGATCCAGGCGCTCCAACGTATTCGCTGAACTATTTGCGCAAACATCCAGAGATTTCAACCGAAAGCGTTCCATGGCATGTGCATAGCAATGTGCACACCCCGCCTCCATCTACGGGCGGAGGAACACCTTAAAGAGGAAGCTACGAGTGGGTAATCGCGATCTGAATCGCCGAACATTTCTTCGTTCTCTCAGCCGCACCGCGTTAGTATTGCCGTTCGCCGACATTGTCGCCCTCGCGTCAGGCTTGCAGGAGCCGCAGACGAAGCAAGCTCCGAAGCTCGGACCGCAGGAGCGCAGCTACGATGCGAGGCCCGCTCCTCCACCTCCGGGCCCGAAGTCTCCCATTGAGGGCACGCCGCTCGGCGTCAGCTTCGTCGAGGTCGCTTCACAAGCAGGCTTGACTGGCAAGACAGTTTACGGAGGCGAGTTCCACAACAAGTATCTGCTGGAGACAACAGGGTGCGGATTGGCGTTCTATGACTACGACCACGACGGCTGGCCCGATCTCTTTCTTGTGAACGGATGGCGGTTGGAGGGATTTCCCGCGGGCCAGGAACCGCATTGCCGCCTCTTCAAGAACAATCGCGACGGCACTTTCACCGACGTTTCAATCGGATCTGGCCTCGAGCACAAGACAGGCTGGGGCCAGGCATGCTGCGTAGGCGACTACAACAATGATGGCCTCGATGATCTCTTCGTCACCTACTACGGGCAGAATGCGCTCTATCGCAACAATGGCAACGGCACATTCACCGACGTTACAAGCCAGGCGGGATTGATCCAGCCCGGGCCGAAGATTCGCTGGAACAGTGGATGCACGTTTGTTGACTATGACAGGGACGGGCATCTCGATCTCTTCGTCGCAAACTATGTCGACTTTGATTTGAAAACCGCTCCTCTGCCGCAGGATGGCCCATGTACGTACAAGGGCATCCTGGTTGCTTGTGGCCCTCCGGGTCTCCCGGGCGGAAAGAACATTCTCTATCACAACAAGGGCGATGGCACGTTTGAAGACGTCAGCGAGAAGAGCGGAATGTGGACTGCAGTTGGCACCTATGGGCTGAGTGTTGCTGCCTCAGATCTCGACAATGATGGCTGGCCCGATATCTACGTCGCCAACGATTCCGCACCTGCAACGCTCTACCTGAACCAGAAAGACGGCACATTCCGCGACATCGCGATCGAGGCTGGAGCGGCCCTTTCGGCCGAAGCAAAACCGCAGGCAGGCATGGGCGTGTCTATCGGCGACTACAACCGTGATGGCAAGTTTGACGTCGTCAAGACCAACTTCGCCGGCGACACCGATTCGCTCTACACGAACATTGGCGACGGCAACTTCGAGGATCGCACCTACCCCGGCGGCCTGGGCGTCAACACCCGCTTGCTGGGCTGGGGCGTGGGTTTCTTCGATATGGATAACGACGGTTGGCTCGACATTCTCATGTCGAATGGGCATGTCTATCCTGAAGTCGACAATTCAAAGGCCGACCTGAAATACGCTGAGCACAAATATCTCTACCGCAATCTTCGCAATGGACGCTTTGAAGAAGTGACCGACGCCGGCGGCCCGGGAATCCTGGAAAACGCACCCGCCCGCGGCTGTGCATTCGGCGATTATGACAACGATGGCGATATCGATATCGTTGTGAATTGCATTAACGCTGGACCGCAGCTTTTGCGATGCGACTCAACCCTGAATCGAAACTGGATCAAGATCAAACTGGTTGGCACCAAATCCAATCGCTCGGGCATAGGCAGCCGCGTGATCGTGACCGCCAAAACATCACCCACCGCCGAGCATCCTCTGGTTCAGATTGAGGAACTGCGAAGCGGCGGCAGCTACTTCTCGCAGAACGATCTGCGTCTTCATTTTGGATTGGACCAGGCCAAACAAGTGGATACCGTGGAGATACGCTGGTTAAGCGGACAAGTCGATCAATTCCACAATCTCGATTCCAACCGCCTCTACGTTCTCGAAGAAGGCGGCAAGATCCTGAAGTCGGAACAGCTGGTTCCAGCGAAGCCGAAGGTGTAAGTATGCGTCCGATTATTTGCTCTGCCGCCTACATTCTCCTTTTTGTCTCCGCGACAAGCGTATTGGCGCAGCAATCTGCGACCTGCCCATGGTTTTCCTCCGGAAGCGCGCAAGCTGTACTCGGCGGCCCAGTGTCGTTTCATTTTCAGGCCGAAGGAAATGGGCAGGGTCTCTGCGAATTTACCTCTCAATCCGGCGAAGGCGCGAGAATGCTGCGCATTCTCGTCGGCAAGGTCGACAAGCACGTCTGTCCCCCGGAAAGCACGCAACTCAAGACGCTCGGAAATGAAGCAGTACAGTGCCGGCGCCCGGATGCGCAGGGACACCCCTGGGATGTAATAGCCGGGCGGATGAGAGATGTTTTCTTCGTCGTAACCACGAATAATGTTCCAGAGGCAGTTGCGACACCCGCAACCGATGGGCGACCACAAGATCCATACAGTGCATCCATTCTTGAACGTGTAGCGGAGCAGGTGGTCGGCAATCTCTATTGATCCAGTTCGCCAACGGACATAACGGGATGTGGCAGAACGGTTTCGGAGGCATTTCTGAGAACCTGCAACGATTCTCGATTGCAAAATGCGGCAGTGCCGCCACTCATCGAAGTCGATGCCGCGCCGGCAAGATTTCCCAGAGTGAGGGCGCGATCCATGCCCCACCCGCGAATCCATGCGTGCAGAAAGCCTGCATTAAAGCTATCGCCGGCTCCAACGGCGTCAACCGTTTTTACGGGTTCTGCCGGCGCGTGCCACTCATCGTATCTGGTGAAGGCAGAAGCACCTTTTGCGCCGCGCTTGAGGATGAGCAGCGGCACCATCTCGCGCAAAGCAGCGATCGCACGTTCGGGGGTTGACTCGCCGGCAATCAGGCGCGCTTCGCGCTCGTTGGGCATCAGCACATCGACAAGCTCCAACGACTCCATGATGCCGCGATCCCACGTGTGTGCCGGGTCATCGTTCGGATCAAGGGAGATCGTGAGGCCGACAGCTTTGAGCTGTCGAAAGAGCTCGGGTATGCGCGGCGTCAGCGCGCGCTGGAGGTAATACGACGACATGTGGAAGTGGCGTGAATTGGAGAGATACCCCATGTCCAGATGGTCGAATGCGAGCTGAAAAGTTGCGCCGGCATAGGTGAACATGTGTCGCAGC
Organism: uncultured Acidobacteriaceae bacterium; assembly: GCA_963769345.1. Taxonomy (GTDB): domain Bacteria; phylum Acidobacteriota; class Terriglobia; order Terriglobales; family Acidobacteriaceae; genus Telmatobacter. Next base: position 302,596 of record CAVYLL010000008.1, on the reverse strand, counting down.
GCCTTGTGCTGCAGGTGTACCGTAACGCCCGTTCGTGAATCCTGGAGCGGTACCGAACTGGACAGGTCGACTCCCGCCCGGTGCAGTTCCGCCTGGCAGAACTGGCCGAACTCGTCGTCGGGGACGGTGGTTACAAATCCAACCCTGTTGCCCAGTGAAGCTAAATTGTGCGCAGTGATCGCACCGGATCCGCCGACGCGGATCGCCATTTCATTGGCCAGCAATTCATCTTCGCAGGGCAGCTCTTCGGGAAGTCCGTAGAGCAAGAGATCAAGATTTGTATCGCCAACGAGAGTGACGTCGAAGCGGCGCGTGGTTCGATCTTGATCTGGCCCATTAACTATGGGATCAGTCATGCGGCTTCTCCGGGAAGAACCGTGAAGCGGCGGCGAGCGATCCAGAGCAGAATTCCAGCGAGAGCCCAGCATGTGCCCACCGTTTTTGCCTTCGGGCTGAGATTCCACCACAACACTGCGCAAGTAGCCATGCCAGCCAGTGAAACGAGCATGGGCATCGTCTGTGACCAGCGGCCATGGCGCCAGCCGCGCAGCATGGACGCGAGATTGACTCCGATAAAAGCCAGCAGCGCACCGTAGTTCAGGAGCTCCGCGCCGAGGTCGTAGTTGAAAATGAGGGCCCCGGCGAGGCAGACGGCTCCAATCAGAAGAACATTGTTTCTGGGGATGCGGTTTTTCAGACTTACGGTGCCGAAGAAGCGTTTTGGGATTGCGCCGTCCTGCCCCATGGCGTAAAGCAGACGAGCCGCACCCAGTTGCGAGGCCATCCCCGAGCCCATGTTGGCCAGCAGGAGCGAGGCATTCACGATCGCCAGCAGAATCGGTCCACCCATGCGGCCGGAGACGTGAACGTAGGCAGTGGTTATATCGGGGAAAGCCGCGCCGCGCGGCCACACGAGCTGCGCGAAATAGACTTCAATGCTGGCCAGAATTCCCGTGATCAGGCAGGTGAGTATGATGGCGCGCGGAACGCTGCGGGCCGGGTCCTTTGCTTCGTCAGTGAGCGTAGATATGCCGTCGAAACCGATGTAGGTAAGGACGGCGATGGATGTGCCATGCAGCAGCGCACTTGAATTGAAGCTGGCGCGGTTGTAAAGCGGATCGAGAAAGATGGCGGCAGTGGGATGAGCGATATGAAGAATCCAGCGAACGGAAGCAATGAGTACGAGGACGATGACGACGCCGAGCGCAGCGGCCATCCCGGCGTTGATTCGTGCTGAAGTCTCAACGCCGTTGCAATTCAAAACAGTGAAGAGAAGCGCGAAAAATATCGCCCAGACAATGTACGGAACTTCAGGCGCGAAGTTCATTGCCGCACGGCTGCACCAGATCACGCAGATCAGCGGGTTGATGACGTAGTCGAGAACGAGACACCATCCGGTGATGTAGCCGAGACTGGGGTGAATCTCCTTGCCAACGTACAGAAAGGCTGAACCGCCATGCGGGTAGACGCGGGCCATGCGGCCATAGCTGACGGAAGTGAACAGCATGGCCACCATGGCCAGCAGAATCACGGCGACGACATGGCCGCGCGACTCCTGGTAGAGCACGCCGAAGACGGGCATTGGCGCCGTCGGCTGGATCAGAATGATTCCGTAAAGGACCAAGTCCCGGAAACGCAGGGTGCGTTTGAGTCCGATGGTTTCGGATTGTGTGCCGGAAGTGGCCGCCATTCAGTCTCTCAGCGTGCTGCTACAGCAGTTGTGGGCGTCAGCGTGATGGGCGCTACATTCCAGCCCTCGACCTGGACGGTGGGCACCGCGGTTTCGCCTTCCGGTAATTGCGCGGTCAATGTGACGGATTCTCCCGGCCTCAGCTCGATCCAATTATCGGACCAGAATACAGGGGCAATCAGTCCGCCGGAGTCTGTGCGGACTGCGGCACGCACCTGGAACGCCAGCGCGTTGGACTGGTTTGCAAGATGCACGTGGATTTCGCCTCCGTGGGAAGTGTTCGCGATATCAGCGTGTGCCACAACCTGTACCGGGGGCAGATGAGCGAGGGCGGTCAGGTCTTCATGTCGTGCGGCGGGCGTATGGGTGTAGTCAGTATTTTCCCAATCGAAGGCAGTGAGTGTTCCCGGCACCCAGTAGAAGTTGCGGCTCACTACGTGATTGCTTGAGTCGGTAAGCGACAGGTCTATGAAGAAGATTCGTTCGGGTCCGGAGTAGAGACTCGCAGGAATAGTGAATACTCGCTGTGCGCTGTCGGCATTTGAATCCACGGCGGACTGGGCAGAGTAGAGTTCGTTCCACGCGAGGCCGTATACATGGACACTGGCGCGAAGACTCGCCGAATCCGCATAGGTGCTGTTGACAACATCGATGGAATGATCGTCGTAGCCATACTGAATATGCAGCGGCTCACAAGCCTTCTTGGTGCCAAAGTATCCGCCACCCGCGTCGAGGTAGTAGTCGTAAAGATGCCAGATCATGGAAGGCCAAGCATTGTTCAGCATCCACTGGATGACGCCTGTGGAGGTGTACTTGTTTCTGCTGTAGGCTTCGAACATCGCGCGCTCTGAGTCGTACTCCATGGTCTGCGCGATGCGCTCATAGTCGGCAGCGGAGTTGGGCTTGGCGTAGACGGCTGCCATGGCCGAGTCGAAGACCTTCAGGTTCACAAATTCTCCGCCGCCGTAGTGGAGGCTCCAGTTGGCCGTCGGTGGCCATGCGTCGGGGTCGGAGAGAAACAGCTTGCGGCTTGCGAGGGAAGGGATGGCTGGCCCGGGGCTGGTCTCGGTGATGTAGCCGATGGCACCACCGAACTTGAGAGCGGTGTACCAATAACTCGGAGCGACGTAATCGTACGGGCCGGTCATCTTTACGCCGCTCTCTCCGGTCACGGTTGTTGGGGTCTGAGAAGCAGAAGAAAGAATCGGATTCGGCCAGTGCGTTTCCGACTCGACCTGCAGATACGCCTTCTCGACATCGGCGGGCGGAGGATTATCGCTTCCGTTCAGCCAGACGAGCAAGCTGGCATGATGGCGCAGGCGTAGCATCTGCGAGCGCAGGGAAGCGGTCGCAATCGTCAGATCTTCGGGCTTCCAGTCTTTCCAGTGTTCCCAGTGATCGCAGCAGCACCAACCAAGCATCACCAGGATGCCGCGTTCGTCGGCAAGCTGAAAGAACTCGTCTGTCTCGAGCTTGCCCTCGAGGCGGATCGTGTTGAGGTTCATGTCCTGGACGAGTTGCAACTGCTGGCGAAGCCGCTTGTCATCGGTGCGCAGCAGCATATCCTGCGACCAGCCTGCACCGCGGATCAGAATCGGCTTGCCATTCACGCGGAAGAGGCGGCTGCCGTTGGTGGTCAGCTCCGATGTAATCTCGCGAATGCCGAAATTCAGGCTTTGCTCGTCCGTTATGCGGCCCCGCGTGCTGAAGCTGACGGTGAGGCGTTCGAGGTGAGGTTCGCCCATCTGGCGTGGCCACCATGGTTTTGGATTCTGCAGGTGAAGTGCAGGAAATTGTTCCGCGCTGAAGACTGCGGTCTGATCTTCGTGCGCGGCTAATTCCACAGGTTTTTCGAAGTGCACGCCGAACAGCGGTTCCTGCGAGCACTCCCTTCACCGGGTTGCCGGTGGAGTTATGCAGTTCTGCATAGACCGTGAGATCCGCTGTGTGGAGAGATACATCCGGGAAGTGTGTCACGACCATTGGCGAGCGCACCGTCACGGGGCCGGTTTCAACGATGTCCACCGCTCCCCAGAGCCCCATATCTTTATCCGGGGGACACGGATTCCAATCGACCCAGTTGATGCCGAGATCCTTTTCTGTTGGTGCGGTGGTTTTGATGGCGAGGATATTCGTTTTGCCCGAAGTGACAACGTCGGTGACATCGAAATCATAGGTGCGATATGCGCCCGCCACCGACGAAGAGTCGGCGATCCTGTGGCCGTTGACCCAGACCTCGCCCCGATAGTTGATACCGCCGAAGTGCAGCCAGAGGCGGTTGTCTTTCGCTGCAAGTGCAGGCGCGGTGAATTCTTTACGGTACCACCAGCCGCAGGCGTAGGGGCTGTCTGCTGGCATGGGCAAATTGGAAAAGTTATGGCCGGCGGGATAGCTTGTCCCGGGAATCTGTCGAAGGTTGTCGCCAAAGTACGGATCAGGAAAGACCCCGGCCTTGACCTGCGCGGCAAGTACCGTGCTTGGAACCGAAGTCTGAAGCCAACCGTCGGCCTGGTATTGCGCAGTCGAGATCGCTTCGCCCGCAGCAGTTATCTTGCACGCCGACTGCAGTTGCCAATCGTCGCGCAGAGGAGTTGTTTTTTCCCCCGCCAACAAAGCGGGCAAGAGGAAAAAGGCAAAGAGGAAAATGGACGCTTTAGGATTCATTGGCACCTGGCAATTTTTTGCGCGAGAGCGATCCGGTCCTGAAATTCGCTGTCGATCAAATGGATTCAATCGTTTGAATCAAGGAATATCTCTCGCGATGACTAGATTGTCAAGCGCGATTTTGCTGGATTGATTCGGCGCGATGCCGGAGCTCGGTGTGCGGTGGACTTGCGGACGACAAGTTCGGGCGGTGCTTTGTACAACTTCACCGGCTTTTCGTCGCTTTGATCGCGGGAGTTGATTGCCTGCAATGTCCACTCCGAAGCGAGAAGACCCATCTCTTTCAGCGGCTGGCGTATGGTGGTGATGCCCGGAGTCGATACCGCTGCGGGCAGAACGTCATCGAATCCCACCACGGAACAGTCGTCGGGGACCTTCAGGCCGGCGTCGGCCAGTCCGCGCACGATTCCCAGCGCCGTGAGGTCGTCGAACGCGAGCACCGCGGTGAACGGTCGTCCTGATGCCAGCATTTCTTTTGAGATGTTCAATCCTCCTTCAAAGCCCGAGGTCGAATCCATCAGGTTGGGCAATTGAAACACCAGCTTCCTATCAATCTTGACGCCAGCTTCCGCTGCGGCGCCTTCCATTCCAGCCCAGCGTGGCTCAGTGTCGAACAGTTCTTCGGGACCTCGAACCACCGCGATATGGCGGTGTCCGAGTTCAATTAAATGGCGCATGGCAAGTGCGCCGCCGGCTTCGTTGTCCACCAGCAGTGAACTGACTTTTTTGTGGGTCAGGTCGCGGCCGACAATCACGATCGGGACCTTGTTCTTTTCTATGTCTTCGAGCAGGTTTGTTTCCTGGAAGATCCAACTGGCGATCACGATGACGCCTTCTGCCCTTCGTTCAAGAATCATCTTCAGATAGCTGTCAAAGAGTTTGCGCTGCGTTTGAGCGTCTACCAGGAGCGGCAGGTAGTCTGCCGGGTGAAGGCCCGCCTGAATTCCATGAACGATGGGGATACAAAACGGATCAGATAGGTCGTACGCAAGGACGGCGATTGTCTGGCTGCGACGGCGACGAAGGGAGCGGGCATAAGCGTCGGGATGATAACCGAGCTGAATCGCCATTTTCCGGATCCGGTCGCGAGTAGATGCGGCCACGTTTAGCGAAAGCGGAGCTTCGCTCAACACGATGGAGACAGTGGAGACAGAGTATCCACAGGCCTGTGCAATATCGAGGAGCGTCACGTGACCGGACTTGCGTTGCACCGTCTTGCCTCCCTTTTGCGTGTCGTGTTGGGCAATTCAGCGTCATTGTGCCACTGACGCCGGTCTTCTGGTCTCGAGAAGCGAGTGCTGGCGCGCGATTTGAATCCGGTGGAACACTTTCCGCTTGACATGCAGGAGAAACGATTCTACATTCTGCTGTCAAGAGATTTCAAACGTTTGAATAAGCCGTTTTTCCCGGAGGTGGCCATGGATGTCCTGTGTACGAGGGCTGCGAATACGCGGTCCATTTTCGTCATTTGTATGCTTGCAGGAGTTGCTGCGGCAGCCGTAGCCCAAGCCGGCAGAGGCTCAATCAGCGGACTGGTCACTGACCCAACGGGAGCGATCATTCCCGGCGCGAAGGTCGTGGCGCAAAGCCAGACGAACGGGGCGAAACTCTCCACCGTATCCACTGCGGCTGGCTTGTACAGCTTTGTTTCGCTTGCTCCCGGCAACTACCAGGTGACAGCAAGTGCAACAAACTTTGAAATGCTGGTTATGAAGAATGTCAGCGTTTCGGTTGACCAGGTTTCCACCGTGAACGTCTCGCTCAAGATTGGCGGCGTAAGCGAGATTGTCACGGTCAACGCGGCAACTGCGTTGGTTGAGTCGAGTAACTCGACAGTCGGTCAACTGATTTCAGCCGATACCATTGACCGGGTTCCGCTGCTTACGCGCAATGTCTTCGATCTGGTGCAACTCAGTGCCGGTGTTACCCCGGCCAATGGCACGCCAAATTCCTCCAGTTCTCAGCAGATCTCCAGCATTACGAGCGGTCGCCCGGGAGTGGATGTTTCTTCCTACACCATCAACGGCGCCATCATCGGTTCGGTTTATTACATGGTTGATGGCAGTCCGCTGGGTATCGCCGAGAACAATGCCGGCGCCATCATTCCCGCGCTCGACGTTCCGGAAGATGGCGTACAAGAGACCCGGGTTGAGACCCAGAACACCCCGGCTTCGTATCAGAGTGGCGGCGCTGGAGTTATCAGCATAGTTTCAAAGTCCGGCGCCAACCAGTTTCGCGGAGATCTGTTTGGTGTTTTCAGACCCAATGTGATGGCGGCCAACGAGTACTTCAACAAGCAGACGCAGTTGGCGGGCGAATCGCCAAACGAAGCCCCCGCGTTCCATCGCTACCAGGAAGGCGGCTCCATTGGCGGTCCCATCAAGCGGGGTAAGCTCTTCTTTTTCGCTGACTACGAAGCGACGCAGCAGGAGCAGTTCGATGGTTCGAACATTTTCACCGTTCCGACCAGCGCGGAAAGAACCGGGGACTTTTCAGCCGACAATTTTACGATCTATGATCCGCTGCTTCCCGACAACGCGGATGGCACGCGTCAGCCGTTCCAGAACAACGTGATCTCCAACCCCAATCCGACTGCGTTGCAGTTTCTCGCTGAGTTTCCGAAGTGCAATTATCCAAGCGCCAGCACTTGCGATTCGGATACCGACCGGTGCGTTCAACAACTTGCGCGTCCCCGGTCTTGACCCCATGACTGCCCAGAAGTTTGATATCCGCCTGGATTGGACCCAGAGCGAGAAGCAGCGCATTTTCGGGCGGTTTTCCTTCGACCGCCTGTTCTCGTCTTTGGTGAATGCATTCGACAATATGTGGGACTTGAATTACGCACAGAACGTGACGAACGGACGGAACATCATCCTTGCCGATGATCTCTCGGTCAATTCTTCAACGGCTTTGCAGTTGCGATACTCGTTCACACGCCACTACGAAAACCAGGGCGGCGATCCGCGCCAGAACGGGTACGACATCACTAAGCTTGGGTTCCCGGCATCTTTGGCGGCAGAGCAGGTTTACAAGACCCTGCCATACGTCAACTTCTGGGATGCGGGCGGCGGCATCGGCGGCACGGCCAATTGGAATACGTTCCAATATGCCAGCGAAAACAATGACGTGAGCGCGACGATCACCAAGCTTCTGGGCAGGCACGAAATCAGTGCCGGATTCGAGTTCATGAAGCGATTCTTGAACGTCGGCCAGCCGCCCGCTTCTTCCGGTGCCTACGCTTTTGACCTTTCGGCGACCGACCAGACAGTCTCCGGCGGAGGCGGCGGCAGTGACTTTGCGTCCTTCCTGATCGGAATGGGATCCACGCCGGGGAGCGAAAGCTACAACTTCACCAAAGACCTGTTTGTCGCCGAGTCCAATCCCTACTACGCGTCCTTTGTCGAAGACACGTTTCGGCCCACCAGATCGTTGACTGTCACCGCGGGCCTGCGCTGGGACATCTTTGTAGGTCGGAATGAGCGGCACAACCGTCTGGAATATTTTGATCCGACCGTGACGAATTCGGTCGACGGTGTTTCCTATACGGGTGCGGAGGTCTACGTCGACAGCAAGAACCGCTCTCCCTTTGAGACCAACTTTAAGGACTTCGGACCTCGACTGGGCTTCTCATGGCAGCCCATTGATCGCTTTGTTGTGCGCGGAGGTGGCGGCTTCTACTACGGCCCGAGCGCGCAGATGGTTGGTGGTGCATCGCAGGCCAGCGATGGTTTCTCGTCGGTAACGAACTGGGATGCTACCTGCTACAACGCTGACGGCAATACCGTGTATAACGGCACGTCATCCTGTGCGAATGCTTCTCCCGGCGATCCGGCGCCGAGCGAAACTGGAATTTATTCCCTGAGCAATCCATTTCCGCAGGGCGTTGTTCCCACCTTCAGCAGCCCTCCGTCGGGGTTGGCAAACAATCTTGGCATTTCGCTCGCCACCATGCTCCATTCACAGCGCACAGCCACGACTTACAACTACAATTTTGGCCTGGAATATCAGTTCCCTCATGAGATCATCGCGAGCGCTGGATATGTGGGTAGCCGCGGACTCTACCTGCCGCTCGGCGGCGCTGATTTGAATCAGCTTGATCTTCAGACGATAGCGAGATACCGTGCCGCTCTTTGCGTCGATGCTTCAAATCCAGCTTGCGAGATGGTTCCCAACACCTGGACAGGAATCCTGCCACAAACAAATTCGAATTACGGTGCAGCCGCCGTTCCACTATGGGTTTCGCTCCAGGAATTTCCTCAATTCGGAAATGGCAGCTATGGCGGTGGGAATGGTGTCAACGTGAGTGCCTATCCAGGCGGTGACTCAAGTTACAACTCCCTCCAGGCCAAGGTGCAAAAGAGATTGACTCACCACTTCACCGCCCTTGCGAGCTTTACCTGGGCCAAGTTAATGACCGACGACGGCAATCCTCCGCTGGGATTCGTTGGATCGCATGCGGGAGCTGCGCAAGATTGGAAAAATCTCAGTTTCGAACACTCCGTCAGCCCGCAGGACGTCAAGTATCAGTTCACTGGACAGGCATCCTATGACCTGCCGATAGGAAGGGGACGAGCCATCAACCTGAACGGCGTTGGAGATGCCATTCTTGGCGGATGGACCACGAACATCATCGCGTATCTGAGTACCGGTATCCCGGTCGCCTCGCCCGTTTCAGGGACGTCACCGTCCTACTTCAACCAACGAGCCGATATGGTCTGCGACCCGAGCAAAGGAGCGCCTCGCACAGCAACGACGTGGTTCAACTATTCCTGCTTCACGATACCGGGAGTGGCGCAGGGGTCAACGGACCTTTCCACCACCAATCCGTTCGTAGCCGGGAGTGCACCTGCGTATCTCGACCATGTCCGCACAATGGGGGCGCAGGACTTCGATCTGTCTATTTACAAGAACTTCTCGCTTGGCGCCGATAGGGCTCTCCGCCTCGAAATCTCTTCCTACAACATTTCGAACAAGGCGCAACTGGGAATGCCGGGTGTGCCGAGCATATTCGCTGTGAACACGCAACCCGATGTCGCATCAGTCTTCGGCCAGATTACCAATACCGTGAATACGCCGCGCCAGTTCCAGTTTGGTGGGCGCTTCACGTTCTAACTACCACTCGATTCAAAATGAAGGCCAGTCGCAGCAAGCGACTGGCCTTTTAGCCGATGCCGCATTTCAGCGCCAGGATCTGGGCAAATCAAGGACCACTATGCCGTAAGCCGCGTTGGCATCATTGTGGTCGGGCGTTCAAGTCCCTTTTACATCTTCAATTCACATTCTGTTTCTATGCTTGCCAGATGGAGGACAGCAAAGGAATGGCTATTGACAGAACTGAACTCGACAAAATGCAAAGCGACTACAAAGTAGCAGTGAGTGAGTGGATTGACGCCATTCAGAGAGAGGAAGCGTTGGCTTCAGAGATCCACGAACTAGCTGAAGTCGACAAATGGGAGGAAGCGGCCAATCGGGAAGAGCAAGCAAGAAGCAAGGCAAAGGCTGCGAAGGCGGCATACGAGGCCGCCCTGCGGCAAGAATTCTTCAATTTCTGACGTGGGACGATTAGATCAACTCTTCTTCGTTTCTGATTCCTCGATGACGGCTCGCATCCAGTAGTTCGCGTCGCCGTCTACCTCGATCCCGTGGACCTCCCGCTCGAAGCCCGGGAAGCGCTTGCCGAATTGCTCCATCGCGAGAATCAGTTTGATCACCGGTGACTCGGGGCCGCCAAGGCGCTCGCCAGGCATGGACATGGGAATGCCTGGGGGGTAGGGAACAAGCATGACAGCGGCAATTCGGCCCGGCATGTCCTTGAATGGGATGCGCTCGGTCTCGTGGCGTACGAGCTTCTGGTAGGTCTGCGCGGGTGTGAGCACGGGATCAAAGTCCTCATCGCAAGCGGCGTTGACGAGACCAGCGAGGTCGAGTTCGATCATCGCCTTGTGCATCTCGTCAGAGAGCTCTTTGAGCGAGAAGTTGCGATAACGCGCTGGAAAGCGCTGTACCAGCTCGGGCAGCGCTTCTTCGAGCGATGCATCGGAGTCGTAAAGGCGCTTGAACTCGAAGAGATTCTCAAGCAGGCTGCCCCACTTGCCTTTGGAGGTTCCTACGGAAAAGAGCACCAGGACGGTGTAGTCACCGGTACGGGCGATTTCGACGCGACGCGAGTCGAGGAACTCGGTGAGGATAGCGCCGGGGATACCCGTCTCGGCCATGACTCCCTGGGCGTTGACGCCGGGAGTGAGGATCGTCACCTTGGTGGGATCGAGCATGCAGTAGTCATCGGGCGAGTCGTCGTCCTGGTAGCCGTGCCAGTCTTCGCCACGCTTGAGGGTCCAGCAGCTGGGTTCGGTGGTGAGGAGTTCGTCCTCGGCATCTTCGAATAAAATCGTTTCGCCGGTGGCGGGATCGGTAACGCGTTCGGGCTGATAGATGCCAAAGAACCAGCTATGGCCGTTCTCTGAAGTCATACGAAGGCGATGGGCAATAGAGCTCATCGCCTGGCGGAAGCTGATCGCGTCTACGAGGGTCTCATCCATCAGAGTGGGGCCGGCTGGCTCGTCCATCATGGCGGCAGCGACATCGAGCGAAGCGATGAGCGGATAAAAAGGCGAGGTAGTGCCGTGCATCATGAAGGCTTCGTTGAACTGGTCGAAGTCGAGCGGGGCACGGTCGGACAGTTTGATGTGGATCATGGAACCCATGGAGAACGCGGCCAGCATTTTGTGCGTCGACTGCACGGAAAAGATGGCGGGGCGGTTTGCCATCTCGTCAGGGACACCCATCGCGTACCGTCCACGGTATATGGGATGGAACTTGGCATAGGCATACCATGCTTCGTCGAAGTGGACGCGGGCAACAGAGCCGGCAAGCTGCTCAACGACCTGGTCCACGTTGTAGCAGAGGCCGTCGTAAGTGGAATTGGTGACCACGGCGTAGGTGGGCCGCTGCGAGCGAGCGCCTGCGCAGAATGGGCTGCGTGCGATGAGTTCGCGCACGGAATCCGGTGAGAATCGTTTCAGTGGAACGAGGCCGATCATGCCATATCCGTTTCGCATGGGTTTGAAGTAGACAGGCCGGGCGCCAGTGACTGTGAGTGAGTGGCAAATGGACTTGTGGCAGTTGGCATCTGCCAGAACGATATCGTCCTGTGCGATGACGCCGTGGCCGACAATTTGATTGGAGGTGCTGGAGCCGCCGAGCACGTAAAACGTCCAGTCGGCTCCGAAGATGCGGGCCGCGTTGCGCTCAGACTCCCCCGGAGGGCCGAGGTGATCGAGCCACGAGCCGAGCGGCGCCGACGAGATGCCAAGGTCAGAGCGGAGGAGGTTTTCGCCAAAGAAGCGGTGGAACTCCTGCCCGACCGGATGCTTCAGGAAGGCTACGCCGCCCATATGGCCGGGCGCGTCCCACGAGTAGGCGGACTGGTCGTTGTATTTGAGGAGCTCCCGAAAATAAGGCGGCAACAGTTGATCGTGATAACGCTCGATCGCGGTGTCGAGGCGCGAAGAGATAAAAGCGGGGGTGTCGCCGAAGAGATGGATATATTCGTGGACTTGCTTGATAACTTCCAGGGGCAGTTCGGAAACCAGGGTGCGGTCGGCGATGAGAAAGATCGGCACCTTCTTGTTGCGGTGACGTATGCCGCGAATAATGTCGAGCGCGGCGCGTTCTTCAAACTGTGAGTCGCCCTCGAGGTCCCAGTCGAGCAGGACGGCGGAGTAGCTGGGGTCGGAAGTTACGAGGGAGAGACCATCTTCAGTCGAGGTGGTACGGACGACCGTATAGCCCTCATCGCCAATGGCGTCGACGAGGCGCTCCATGGCACGGTCAGAAACTGAGTCGGTGCGCCCGACCTCACTGGCAATCAACAACACCCATCGCTTCTCGTTCATTTATCCCCGATCTCCAAATTACTATCCTACGGCTTATCGGGAAGCCGATGGAGTGCATTCAGATTCGTTCCATTAATCCTTCCGATTCCTCGAGTCCGGCACCATTTCCAGCTCTGGTTTCATAACCAGAGTTCGCAAGTGCTTCCCAGAGCTCGGAACCCGAATCGGAGCGGCTCGCTGGATCAGGAAAGCTAATTCTCTGACTCTGTTGGGCTTGGCCCGTCTGCTATGCAGAGAGTCATGTAGTTTTGAATCCGCGCGTCCCCGGGCCCGCGCCCCTTTTGGCTTGATTGCCGCGCCGATTTCATTTATTACGGTCGCATTCACGCTCCGGAACGCATGGTTCGCGCACCACTTGCTTCCCTCGCCTTCAACCGGCTGCCGATTCCCTTCGCGAACAGGACATTCTAGGATGTAGATTAACCGCGAGTGCACGGTACTCGAAAGAAATCCATTGGAGGTGCCTGCAGATGGATCTTTCCGTGAAATCGGAACTGAGTGAGAGTCGAGATCGTTCCTCCGAATCCCGCGTGCTGCTCATCGGCCACGATCGGCTTTCTGAAGAGGGGCTTGAAAGGCAATTGACGAGCCTTCACTGCTCATTTGCTTACGCGGCTGGGAGTGCCGACGCCCTTCGACAAACTCCGCCTCAATCCGTACGCTGTCGTGCTCACCGACCCTGATACCAGCATTCAGGAGGATCTTGCGCTGGTGGATGAAATCCGACACTTGAGGCCCGGCGTGCGTGTGATCGTCCTCGCTCCAAGCGGTACGCCGGAGGACCTCATTGAGGCATTGCGCCGGCGAGTGTTTCTCTGCCAGTGTGCACCTTTTGACGCGAAAGAGATTGCAAGGTATACGGTGAGTGCGATTGAGGCGGATAGTTCCTCCCCCGGCATCGAGGTGCTCTCCGCTGAGCGCGATTGGATCTCGGTTCGGATGAACTGCGACCTGTTGAATGCGGATCGCCTGACTGCATTCTTCAAACAGTTCCAGATGACGCTGCCGGAGCGCCCACCTGAGGAGATGTTGGTAGCGTTTGAGGAAATACTGAACAATGCCATCGAGCATGGTGCTGGGAATGACCCCTCAAAGCTGATGGAAGTTGCCGCTGTGCGCACGGCGCGCGCATTCGTTTTTTATATCTCGGATCCGGGTAAGGGATTTCGACCGGATGCAATTCCGCACGCCGCGATCTCATACTCGCCGGATGACCCGACGCGCCATATCGAGGTTCGCAATAAATTAGGAATGCGCCTTGGTGGCTACGGAATTCTGCTGGCGAGCGGAATCGTGGATGAATTGATCTATAGCGAAGTCGGAAACGAAGTGCTTCTCATTAAGCACATGGCAGGCCCGGAGGTTCGGCGATCCAGTTTCGAGGAACCATGGATTCCGACCAGGGGCAATGACTTGCTGGAGTGTTGAAGATGGCTGCTGCACGATCGGGACACGATCTGAATCGGCTCCGCCTTGATTGAGGAAGCACGTTGGAGCGTCTCGTGCCTCAAATCAAGCGAGACCTGATCGGCTCGTGAAGAAAATCCACCGCAATTCATCCACCCGCCATTGGACCGCGCATTTCGTCCGTCGAAGAGTCGTAGTGACCTCATTCCGCGGAGCTCTCGGCCTTCGGTGGCAGCAGCCAAAGGAAGGCAACGATTCCGATCAGCGCCAGAGAGGCAGAGGGCCGGTAATAAGCCGCGGGAATCGCAGAGAGATAAAGCGAAACGGAAGCGATCTGCTTGCCCCAGCTTGCGTCCGGGGGTGCCGAACTCTGAGCCCGTATCTGCGTCCACAGCACCATATATCCGAGCCCCGGGAAAATACTGACCGCAGCATAGAGCGCCGTGTTGAACGATGAAAGCCCCTTGACGCCGATCCAATCTGTTGCGAATGGAAACAGCGACAGGCAGAAGAGAAACAACAGGTTCGACCACAAAATACCGTGGCTGACAGTCTCCACCTCGTCGACGAGATAGTGATGGTTCACCCAGTAAATCCCGATCTGAACGAAGGTCAGCAAATAAAGAAAGATGGTAGGCAGTACCGCACGCAGACCGGCAACGCCGTCCGGCCCTGGTACTTTCAATTCCAGCACCATGACAGTAATGATGACCGCGATGACGCCGTCGGAGAACGCCTCCAGACGTCCCGGGCTAAGTCCTTTTCTGCTCACGCTGATACCACCGTAGCACGGTGGCGGGTCCTCGCTTTTTTGAGTTTGTGCGAAAGGCAATCGAGAGAAGTGGGATTCGCGCCGACTGTGGACCAGCGCTTTTCACGGCGCACTCTAAGGGAACGGGAGCGCGGAATAGCGTAACGCACATATTTCTGGAAAACGATATGCACAGGCATAGCGGTGCCGTGAGGATGAAGAGTTGTAGTATTAAATCACTCTTTACGCAACGATCCAGCGACCGGAATTGTCGCTTGTCCATTTTCATCGGCAGGCAATCTGAATTTGCGGAGCATGAATCATGCATCCAACCAGCAACTAGATTCTTAGAGTCGGGTTTAGAGCTTGTAAGGGGGCAAATTGGATAAGCCATCAAGCCGGGTTCTTGTGGTCGAAGATTTTGAGCCTTTTCGGCGCTTCATTTGTTCGACACTGCGGAAAAGACCGGAATTCCAGATCGTCGAAGAGGTCGCGGATGGATTGGCAGCAGTTCAGAAGGCCGAAGAACTCCAACCGGACTTGATTGTGCTCGACATCGGGCTTCCCTTGCTGAACGGAATCGATGCGGCTCGACAAATTCGCCAGCTGTCTCCTAAAAGCAAAATACTCTTCATGAGCCAGGAATCTTCTGCCGATGTGGTGCAGCAAGCTCTCGCCCTTGGGGCACTGGGCTACGTAGTCAAATCTCATGCCGGAGGCGAACTGCTGCCAGCTGTGGAGGCGGTTCTTCAAGGCAGGCAGTTTGTCAGTGAGGGGTTATCGGGCCCCTATTTCACTCCTCTGCCCGATGCGAAAACCCTCGACCGCCCCAATGATTCTTTCCAACCGCTTGCATTGGGAAGAATGGAGATCACGCGCAACCACGAGGTCGAATTCTATTCTGATGATGCAGCGTTTGTCGTTGGCTTCACTCGTCTCATCGAGGCCGCTCTGGAGTCCGGGACGGCCGTTATCCTGGTCGCGACCGATTCGCATCGAAAGAGTCTTCTTCAGTGTTTGCGGGAACATGACGTGGATATTGCCGCTGCCGTTGATCAGGGGCGCTATGTTTCCGTGGATGTGGTCAAGACGCTCTCGACTTTCATGGTCAATGATCGGCCAGACCCGGCTCGATTTCGGACAGTCGTAGACAATCTGGTCGCCACAGCCGCAAAAGCGTCGGGGGGGGATAGCCGTCGTGTCGCAATTTATGGTGAATGTGCCGCTGCCTTGTGGGAGCAAGGGAAAGCGGATGCGGCGTTTGAGGTCGAACACTTATGCGACGAAGTCGCCAGGCGCGGTAATGTAGATATTCTCTGTGGGTTTGTATTGAACAGTTCTCAGCGTGAACAGGAAAGAGAAATCTATGCGAAAATGTGCGCAAAGCACTCCACTGCTGCTTCCCAGTGATGAGCGGGCGAAATTCGGACGCTTCAGCCGGCCGCACGCATGGAATGGTGCCCAGACCGCAAAGGAACGCTAACCTGGACCACGGTACCTTCTCCGGGTTGCGAATCGATCGAAGACGTCCCATTCACTAGTTTTACTCGTTGCTCTATTCTGACCAGGCCAAGCCCTCGGCCTTTCCTTGCTGCTCTTAGGTCAAAGCCGACGCCTGAGTCGGTTACTTCAAGATGAACGTCATCCGACTCACCCCACAGTTGCACGCTGAACTTCTGCACCCCGCTGTGCATCACCCCATTGTGCAGCGCTTCCTGTAGAACCCGGAATAGGCAAATTGAGACGTCCGGTGGCACGGGGCCAGGGAAATCATGGCTACTGAAGTCAATCTTTACTCTCTTCCTCTCCCCGAACTCTCCGCAGAAGGTTCTCATGACCGCAGGAATGCCCAGATACTCTAGTCTCGGAGAATACAACTCGTGCGCCGAAGCTTTCACATCGGTCAATATTTCCAGGGTTTTCCTCCATACCGCATCCATGCGATCCAGAAGTTCAACCGCCTGATGGGGAAAGTCGTTCTTGAGCTGTTCGATCGCAATTGCCAATAATGCAAGTCGCTGACCGACATTCTCGTGAAGATCCCTGGCGATCCGGTCACGTTCCCTTTCTTCCGCCTCAATCACTCTGCGGTTCATGCCGGAAAGGGCTTCTTCCGCCAACTTGCGCTCCGTGATATCCATTGACACGCCGATCATTCGCTCGGGGCTGCCGTCCCTTGCATAGTAGAATTTGCCTCGCGCTGACAGCCAGTGAGCTGTTCCGTCGGGCTGTACAATCCGAAACTCTTCCGCGTACAGTTTCTGGTTTTGCCTTGCATCCGTCGATCGCTTCAGAGACTCTCGTTCGGTCATCCGGATGCACGTAACGAAAGAAATCTTCCGTGGTTATTACGTAGCGTATCAGAAGGTATTCCAAAGATAGTTTGCAGGTCGCCGAACAAGACATCACGCCCGCTCTTTACGTCAAAGTCCCATCCCACCGATGCGCTCGCTTCCATTGCCATGCGTAGCCTGTCGTTGGCTAAACCAAAATCAAAATCGAGTTCACGTCTGGTGAGGTACTCCTTTATATAGGCAGCGCTCGCCAGACACAGAATTGCCACAATTGCGACGAGAAGGCGAAGGGTGCCGAGACCGATGCTCTCATTCCGTTGGACCAGCTCCCAGATAATCGGGATAGAAACCATCACAACAACGAGCATCGCCCATGCGGAGCCTCGTGAGCCGTGGCTTCTATCGGTTCGCACGATTGTTACTTCCCCCTTGACCTGCCGTGCGTGCAGCGGTATCCACACAAACCAGCAAACAGAAGCGGTCAGTCCCAGACCATACAGCTTGCCGTTGACGTAGCCTCCCGAGTCAGCTGCAAGGTTGGCCACTGCGGAACTTAACGCGTAAAGGGTCGACGCGCCCAACAGATGAAGATAGATCGACCTCCACGGAGCCTGAGCGCGAAGAGTCAAAACTCCCACAACCAGCACAGCGCCACATTCTCCAGCAGGTAGAGAATGTCAAAGCGCTGGGCGTAGCTGGCGGCGTTGGGGAAGTACTGGTATGGAAAAACAATGTAACCATAAAGAAAGCTCCAGAAAAACAACAAGAGGAGAGAGTTCAATACCGCTCTGTATGGCTTCCGATCGGATACGTTCCGGTGCGGGAGGGTTGCCATGGCGGCCATCAGCGGCACGATGTGAAGAAACAGCGCCGGATCGGCGATCGAACTGTCGGGCGCGTCGATGTGCAGACCAAGCTGGTAGTAGAGAGTAACGCACTGGTGCAGCGCCCAGAGGCCGTAAGCGATTGCGAGGCATACCCAGAAGGGTCGCCTCCCCAGCGTGTTCTGTGTTGCGTTGCGGAAGGCGAAGCTGGCTGCCAAAAACAGTAGAAGTAAATAACTGATCCCGCTATATGAAAGCACAAAAGATCCCGGCTTCACGTCGAGTGAAAGTACGGCTTTGATGACTACAATTCCGATCAGAGCCGTCGGCCAAAACGAGAATCTTAGCCCCGTTCCGAGATTTGGCGAGAATCGCTTCCCCATGATTCCAGGGAGACCTCCCAACATAAAAGCCGCCGATCAAATTCAAAATCAAATTCTAGATACGTCGCCTGGCTACGCGCGTTGAAACGTCTTCCGAATCGAGACGGACACCAGGGCGGAATGGGAATGCGCGCTTTTTCTGCGTCCGGCGTAGCGACCCGTGGGGATCGGGCCTTGGTGTGAGCAACAACAGTATAGAACGGCGCCGCAACAGCGTAGTTTCTTACGCGTTCGTCTCCTGGAAGGCCATCATACACTCTGAAATTCAGTAGAGATTCGATGCGATCCAGGTCACTCTTTGACGAGTTCTGGAAAGGGACGTCGCAAGGATTAGTTTCGTGACGCCGCAGGTTGTCTGGTTCTTGCGGAAACAGAGCCAACGCGGGCGGAAACACGCCCATGGCTCAGATTTTTCAAGCACAAATGATCCCGTGGTGCTAGAAGATTAGTGCATGAGTGCTCAACGCCAACTTCTAACACCTCGCGAAGCTTCCCGGATGCTGGGGATCAGCTATCCGACCGTCAAAAAATGGATTCTGGAGGGGAAACTCAAAACGGCTAAGACTCCGGGAGGCCATCATCGCCTGGCCTTGGCAAGTCTGAGACCGTTCCTGAAGCTCGACGACGCTCGACCCGAAACACAGTCGCGGGAGCGCTATCGACGAGTAAGCGGTCGCAACCAACTGGCGGGGAAGGTGGTCAGCGTTCGCATCCAGGGATTCCTGGCCGAAGTTGTCCTCGCAATAGGAGACGCGAACGTGACCGCGATCATCACGGCCGAGGCCGTCAAGGAACTGAGGCTAAAGAAAGGCGACACGGCGGCAGCTCTAATTAAATCTACTGACGTTATGATCGAGCGTCTCGAGGACGAAGCGGACTGAAGGGTGAAGATGCTATTCGTCACCCTATATTGACGATACGATTTGATACGTATAAATTCGATATACCCGGTGACTGCGGGCGAAGACAGCCCTCCCCCATGCCAACTCGCAAATCTCGTTGAGAGCGTCACCGGGTCGCACCAGGTTGCAGTCCATTTCCCATGGAGAACTGATCATGAGGCTTCAAAGAGTCCTCTGTGCGTTTTTCTTGTTGTTTTTGAGTCAGTCGATTGCGGAGGCACAGATTGCGGCAGACATTCGGGGCCGCGTGCTCGATTCATCGAGCGCCATCATTCCAAATGCAACGGTTGAGCTGACCCAGTCCGGCACAAAAGCGCACCTGATCACGACAAGCTCAGGTTCCGGCGACTATTTCTTCACCAGCCTCACTCCGGGCGCGTACCAGTTGGACGTTACTGCATCTGGCTTCGAACATCTCACTCGAGCTGGCATAACGGCCATTGTGGGGCAGACCGTCAGTGTTGATCTGGTTCTGAGCGTGGGCAGGAGCCAGCAGACAATCAAGGTCACGGCAGATGCGCCCTTGCTCCAATCGGAGACCAGCAACGTCGAGACCAACATCCCAGGGTCAATCGTCATCGCAATGCCACTCAACACGCGCAACTTCGTTCAGCTTGCGACACTCGCGCCCGGTGTCGAGTTGCCCCCCGGCACGCTGCTGCCCCGCATCAACGGAGGCCGTCCGAGAACAAATGAGTACCTATTTGACGGAATCTCTGCACTGCAGCCAGAACCCGGCCAGGTCGCCTACTTCCCGATCATCGACGACATCCAGGAGTTCACCGTAGAAGCCAACAACGTTGGAGCCCAGTTCGGACGATTCAACGGCGGAGTTGTGAACGTCGCGACACGAACGGGATCGAATGCCTTTCACGGCAGCCTTTTTGAGTTCTTCCGCAACGAAGACCTGAACGCCCGCAACTACTTCGCCACGCCTGGAGCGCCAAAGCCGGAGTACAGGCGGAACCTGTACGGAGGATCAATCGGCGGCCCGTTCTGGCCGAATCATCTCTTCTATTTTGGGGACTACCAGGGAGTCAAGCAACTCATCGGCGTCACAAGAATTTCTACGATTCCGACGCTTGGCGGAACGGCAAGGCATCTTTACCGGCATTTCGCATATCTACGACCCGACCAGCACAACCATCGTCAATGGCGTAACCGTTCGCAATGAATTTCCCAAAGATATAATCAATATCCCATTCGATCCCGCGGCCGTCGGACTGATGGCGCGCTTCCCGACACCCACGAATCTCACCGCCAAGGCGAATAACTACACTCGAACTGCGAACGATTCCGATCACCAGAATCAATTCGACTTTAGGGTCGACGGCACGAAGGGAAGCCACGACCTGGCCTTCGGACGCTACTCCTATTACAACGAAGTGGAAGAGCCGGTGACGCCCTTACCCGATGGCAGCGGCGCGATTACCGGAACTGTTCTGGGCACGGGAGGAGTTGCCGGATTGTCCAGTGTCCTGGGTCAGCAGGCGGTCGCGAATGAGACCCACATCTTCACTCCGCATCTTCTGAACGACTTGCGGGCGGGCTACACGCGCCGCGGAAACACAATCACCGGAACAACCCTGGAGAACACGGCTTCGACTGCCCTGGGTATTCCCGGTATCCCGACGAACGCCGCATTCAACAACGCGTTGCCCTTGTTCACATTCACTGGATTTCAGCAGCTTGGGCCATCTTCCAGCACATTCTCTGCCTATCAGACCTCAGTCTGGCAGCTCGTCGATACAGTTGCATACACGAAGGGATCCCACGCCTTCAAGTTCGGCATGGATCTCCGCTGGTATCAGCTCAACGCCGTTGCGCCACCCAATCCAACGGGATCATTTGCCTTCACCACCACCGGCACCGACCAGCAGGGCGTCACCAATAGCGGGAACGCGATCGCGAGCTTCCTGCTGGGCCAGGTCGATACTTTCCAGATCGATCTGCAGCAGAGCAAGATTCGCCCTCGTGACCACATTGAGGAGTATTTTGCGCAGGATGATTGGAAGGCAACAGGCCGCCTGACGTTCAACCTCGGAGCACGTTACACCCTCCATTTCCCATCGACCGAAAAGACTAACCAGGGCGCCGTGTTCAATCTCGACACGCAACAACTCGACTATCTCGGCCAGAACGGGTTTTCCCGCAGTGCCCGTGAACTTCACGTCGATAACGTCGCGCCTCGCGTGGGATTGGCATACCTTCTTACTCCAAAGACCGTCATTCGTTCCGGCTTTGGGATCGTGTTTATCGATCAGTCCGGCATCACCACGCCGTTTACAACCCCGCAGTTCCCGTTTATTCAAAATGTGCAACAGAAGACGCAAGACGGCTTGCGGCCGGCATTTGTCTCTGGCACAGGGGCCCTCCGTTGCTCCCATTCCGTTTACGCCCGATGCGGGTCTCGGTCAGAGCGTTTATACAGCCGATAGAACTGCGGGTTCGGGCTACGTTGAGCAATGGAACCTGGGCGTACAGAGAGCAATCACCAACAATATGTCCGCCGAAGTTGCATACGTCGGTTCGCACATCGTCCACGTCGGCATACCGGATTCGAACCTGAACCAGCTCACGACGGCACAGCTCTCAGAGGGCGCGCCACTCCTCAAAACGGTACCGAATCCTTATTACGGCGAGATTCCTATATCGAGTTCAATCGGTGGTAAGACGATCACCGAAGCGCAGCTCACTAAGCCCTACCCGAGATTCCTGAATGTGGCAACGTATCGACACAACAGTGGGACTACCAATTACAACGCCGTTCAAGCTAAGGTAGAGCAACGATTTTCTCGCGGCCTCGTCTTCCTGTTTGCCTACACGCATTCAAAGCTGATCGACGATGCTTCCTCGGTCTTCTCAACCACCGTGCTTTCTTCGCCGAATTCGAGCAGCTTGATTGCGGCAGACACATTTCGCCCCTGGCTTGAGCGTGACTCGTCCAGCGGCGACATGCCCAACGTGACCTCGTTCAGCGCCATCTACGATCTGCCGGCAGGACGTGGGCACAGCTTCGCGTCGAGCGGAATCGCAAATGCCGTAGTCGGCGGCTGGTCAGTGAACACCATTTTCTTGCTTCAATCGGGCATGCCCGTCACTGTAACTCAGGCCACGAACAACAATTCCTTCGCTGGCTTTGCTCTCCAGCGGCCGAATCTGGTTGCCAAGCCTTCACTATCTCCCGACGAAAGAACACCGGCACGTTTCTTCAACACGAACGCTTTCGCAACTGCGCCTCAATTCACTATCGGCAGTGCATCGAGAAACCCGGTACGCGGCCCCGCCTATCGCGATCTCGATTTGGCCCTGGTGAAGCACACTACGATCTACCACGAGACTGCCCTCGAATTCAGAGCCGAGTTTTTCAACGTGACAAACACGCCCGCTTTCGCTCAGCCGAACGGCAGTTTCGGCTCAGCTGCGTTCGGCAGCATCACCAGCACGTTCACCGATCCAAGAGTGATGCAGCTCGCCATTCGAATCAGTCGATAGGCAGCCCTGACAACGGCTGAGTGGTAAATCGAAAGCACAGTGCGGCCTGAGGACGGCACCCTGCTTCCGTTCAATCTCATTAGAAGTTGATTGCCAGGGAGAACTGACCGAAGCGGCGTTCGTCATTGGCGCCGCCGTTATTCCCAATGCCGCCTTTCGATGCTGTGATTGGAAGCGGAGCACCATAGCCCGTATTCGCGACGTCATCCAGGCTTTCCTGAATGTAGAGATTGTGATGATTGAACACGTCGAATCCTTCAGCGCGGAAGACGAGATTCATGCGCTCGTGAATCGGAAACGTCTTGCTGAGCGCCGCATCCAGATTCCATGCACCCGGGCCGCGGAATGAGTTGCGCGCCGTCATTGCTGCCGGATACGGCCCCCAGTCAGAAATGCCGTCGGGAAACCCCGGTATCACGAGATTCGGATTCGTGAAAGAAACCGCTGCCGGGAGGTTGCCGATAACGTAGGCATTTTGCCCTCCTCCGTCTGCTCCATTTGTTGACTTGAACGTATGGTTGCTGATGGGCGAGGAAGGCGTGTAGCGGGGAACGTTATAACCTGCACCTGCTTGAGAATCGTTGGTGCTGTCGAAATACGGGAATGGCGTTCCGGTGCGGACCGAGTAGATGCCTGATATCTGCCAGCCGAAGAGTGCCTGCTTCAGTGCACCGTGGCCGTTTGCGAAGAATGGAGTGGTGTAGATGGGCGCGATCACGAGCCTGTGCCGGATGTCTAGATCGCCGTTGCCGTAATCGAGGGAGGGCTTGAAAGGATTCATGTAGCCAAGAAGGAAGAACGCGTTGTTGGTCTCAGAGAATGCGGTGCTCAATTCATCAGTTGCATGGGCGAGCGTGTAATTGGCCACCACACTGAAGGAGGAGTGATACAGGTTGGTAGCCTGGAACTGAATATTCATCGCCTGGTAGTAGGAGTCGCCGTTTGAACCGCGATTGTTGATGTTCGAGTACTGGTTGTTCAGGCGGGTCAGAGCCACATTGCCATTTCCATCGCTCAGCGGGTCACCGGCGAAGACGTTGCCGCTCCCCAGCCCGTTGATATTCTTTACGTCATAAAGATGAATGCCGCGTGCACCGGCATATTGAATCGAAAGCATTGTGTTCGTGGCCAACTGATGCTCCAACGCCATGCTGTAAAACTGCGTCTGCGCGGTACGGATATTCTCGTCTACGTTGCGCAGGCTAGTCGGTGGTAGCGGTACGCTGCCTGAGGAACCAGCCAGCGGACCGGTATTGGAACTGGTCACAGGAGTTCCATTCAGCACAACGACGGCATAGCTCGGAGGATTTTGAATCACATTGAAAGTGACATTCCCAAAGTTGCGTTCATAGCTGATGCCATAGCCGCCTCGAAGAGACGTCCTGCCATTTCCGAAGACATCATAGGCGAACCCGACGCGGGGCGACACCGTCCCGTACTGTGGCTTCCATAGTCCATCAATTGGACTATTCGGACTCGTGAATACCTGGCCGCTGCGAATCTGCTGGTAATAGTCCGAACCTGATCCGTAGTAATAGTTGGAGTCAAGGTTTCGATTGTTGTTGTGCTGCACGCCGTAGTACTCGTAGCGCACCCCCAGGTTAAGCGTGAGTTTTGGCATCACTCTGTACGAATCCTGGCCGTAAGCCGCCCAGTCATGAAACCGATCGCTGCGCGCGAAGGAGGGTGCAGTCGCCGGCAGATTGATCGAGCATGCGTCTGTCTGGGTCAGCGCGCCGGTATAGGGATTTCTGACGCACGGAAGGCTGCCGGCCGCATTCACCGCAGCTTGAAAGTTGGTTAGAACGCCGTCGACAAGATTCTGTATGCCACTCGCAGCAGTGCTTCCCAATTGCTCGGTAGCTTGCGCAAAGGCACCATAGGCCTGATTGTCCTGGATGTAAAGAAGCTGGCCGCCAAACTGCATCGAGTGCTTCCCCTTTGTCCAATTCAGGTCCTGGTTCCACTGGATCGTGTTCTGCGGGCCGCCAAATGGCAGTCCGCCGACAGCCGGATTCTCATCAAAGAAGCCGGGTAACTGGATGAAGGTCGACGTTCCGGGAACTTGCGCGTTCACAGACGTGATGAGAACCGGAGAGTTCTGCAGGCTGGTGTCGTAGGTCTGGAATGTGTTCAGGCGGCTGAAGCTCAGCTTAGTGCTGGTGATGAGGCTCGGATTGAAAACATGAGAAGCACTGAGGAGATATGCAGTGTTTTGAAACGTCTGACCCACGTTGTATTGCGGATAGGGTGAGGCGAAGATGCCGCCCGATTCATCGATCTCGTCGTAATTCACGTAACGGAAAAACATCTGGGTCTTATCGCTGAGAATATAGTCGCCGCGGGCGACAATGTTGTATGTATTCTGCGGTACGCCGCCGCCGGCGTTGGCTGGCGCGGTGAACGACACCTGTCCAAATACCGGCGTGCCGTCTGGAACGCCATTGAATGAACCAATCCCCGCAGGGCCGGACAGATAGGTCCTGGTAAACGTGAATTGCTTCCCACCGCCGTAGGTATTAAAGAAGTCCTGGCTGTTGGGCGCGGTGAGCGTCAGAAATTCTGGAGTCGGCACAGCAGCGGTGAGAGTCGCGCCGCTGCGTACGCGTGTCCATTCGGTGCTGCCGAAGAAGAAGAGCTTGTTCTTGAGAACCGGGCCTCCAACCGCAAAGCCGAATTGATTGCGCGTGTACTGGCCTTTGGGCGCCGGAAGTGCACCTGTTCCACCCTGAGCCAGGAATGCGGAATTGATCTGGTCGTTTGTTTCGGTGTTCGCCGTATATGCTGCCAGGCGGTTGAACTCCCACACGCCGCCGTGAAACGCATTCGATCCGGCTTTGGTTGAGACATTCACGATGCCGCCGGATGCCCGGCCGTACTGCGCTTCGAAGTTGCTGGTGGTTACGCGAAATTCATGCACGGCATCGACCGGAACGTACACGCCGATAGAGTCGGCGAAGACGGATATGTTTTCTACACCGTCGAGCAGAACTTCTGTGCCGCTCGCTCGCTGACCGTTGATGCTGAACCCGACCGTCCGCGTCGAGCTAGGTCCGTTCTGATACGTATTGTTTGATCGCGAATCGCCGCTTGAGGTGCTGTCACCGGACGAGATGTTGCCGGAGAGGGCAACGAAATCATAAGGATTGCGCGTGAGGCTGGGCAGGCGCGCTATCTGCTCTTCATTCACGATTTGCGATAGTTCCTGTGTCTGCGTATTGACTTGTGAGCCGCCCTCGCCCACTACTTCCACCTGTGTCGTGCTAGTACTCACTGAGAGTTTGGCGTCGAGCGTTACGTGTCCTCCCACGGTTATCTGCACCTTGGCCGTGTATGGCTGAAAATTTGCAGATTGAATCGTGACTTCATAAGTGGCCGGCTCGAGGCCCGTCACTTTATAGGCCCCGCTATCTGAGGTCGTCTCATTGCGGATGGCGTTGGTGCCGATGTTCTTTACCGTCACCTTCGCACCGGCGATTACAGCGCCCAGAGGGTCTGTAACAGTTCCAGCCAGTTGGCCGGTCTCAACCTGCGCTGACAACCCGGTTGCGCCGAAAAGGGCAGCCAAAACTCCGAGGGCGAGAATCTTCAGGGAATTCTTCATGGATATGCCTCTCAGTCCACGCTCCCGCGGGGAGCGAAAATGCGTTCTGGAACTCCTGTGGCAGCAATCCGTTCAAGACAGTTGGAATCTCGTTCTCTGAGGACAATCTGGATAGTGCGACCGCCCGAAAGCAAATCGTGTCTGCTATCGCCGCTATGTGCTGGAGAGTGCAATCTGGGGTCCCACCTGAGCCTGGACGATCAGGTGTGTGACGAATGGCAGTTCTTCGCGGTTAGAAGCGCAGGGGAATGGGGCGAGCAGACGACCGGAGTCAGGAAATCGAAATCTCAACCCGACTCACAAAACGGAATCCTGTTGAATTACGGATTTTTGAGCTTTCCGTCTATGCCATTTCGAAGAGGGGAGTAGCGGCAAACGACTCACAGGATCGTCGCACGGGTTATTGATAATCGGCTTTTGTATTTCCGGGATCGGAGAATCCTTCTTTAAAAATGGAAATCCAGCTGACAACCACGACAAATGCGCAACCGATAAGCCCCGTGAAGAACAATATTTCGACGAGGCGCATCGCCAGAACCATCAGTGAATAGGCTCGTTGTATGAGGCAACTAGAGCCTTTCCGGAACATGTCAAAGGTGCAACACGTCTATTCGAATCAGGTGAAGTATAGGGAGGGGCGAGCGGTTGGCACTAGCTATACCAAGGTATAGTTGTGCCGCCGTTCTCAACGCGCTACATTTCAGAAACGCACCCGTATATCCACTTGGCAAAACGGGTACAGTTTTCCCTTCTTGTTTCATCTGTAAACCAGGTCGCAACAGAATTCACCGCATAAGACCTTTCCGGGCCGGCGGTGAAGTGTACTCCGCAGCATCTCGCGCAGTTCGGCAGTCAGAAGAATTCAAAAATCGAATGGAGGAGCTACACGATGAAATCCATTGTGCGGCGAGGGATATCCTTGTCTTTTTCGCAAAAGCTATCGCGGCTTGGAGAGCGTCTCCGGCAGCCGAACTGGCAGCGGTACGGTGCCACCGTCCTGGTGGGCAAACTGGCGGGAGTAGGTCTGACCCTGCTGATTATGGCTGGAGTCGCCAGCGTGTTCTTTGCGAAGGTGTACGCGGCCGATACTCCGATGAAAGCCGCAGACATCGTCAACCCCGTCAACACCGCATGGACATTGATCGCGGCGTTCCTCGTCTTCGGTATGCAGGTCGGCTTCACCATGCTGGAGGCGGGTTTCTGCCGCTCGCGTGAAACCGTCAACGTGTTGATGGAGTGCATCGTAGATACGTGTCTCTGCGGCATTCTCTTCTATGCCATTGGCTTCGCCTTCATGTTCAGCCATGGCAACGGCTTCATCGGCTATCACTGGTTCTTCCTCCAGGGCGCGCCCGAAACGTATGAGTCCACCGGCGTGGCATTCCTTGCTGTCTGGATCTTCCAGTTCGCATTCGCCGATACCTGCTCCACCATCACCTCCGGCGCAATGATCGGCCGCACCGGTTTTGTCGGCGATCTGCTCTACTCGGTCGGCGTCTCCGGCTTCATCTATCCGATCGTCGGCCACTGGGCATGGGGACCGGACGGCTTCCTCGCCACCATGGGCTCAACCGGCTACTTTCCTCCCCACCCTCGGCACCGGCTTCCACGACTTCGCCGGGTCCACGGTCGTGCACACCATCGGCGGATTCATCGCCCTGGCCGGATCCATCGTTCTCGGACCGCGGCTTGGCCGCAAATTCAAGCGCGACGGCGGCGCCCCGATGCTCCCCCACGATCTCACCATCGCCGCATCCGGCGGCCTGATCCTGTGGTTCGGCTGGTACGGCTTCAATCCCGGCTCCACCCTCTCGGCCATGGATTTCGCCGGCATTGGCCGCGTCTCTGCCAACACGACGCTGGCGGCTTGCGCAGCTGGGCTCACGGCCATGGTGTACGCCTACTTCCAAAGCAAGAAATGGGATATCGGGTTTACGGTCAACGGATTCCTCGCTGGATTGGTGGCGATTACCTGCCCGTGCTACTGGGTCAGCCCGACGGGCGCCATTCTTCTCGGCGGCATTGCCGGCGTCGTTGTCTGCCTGGGCGTGGAGTTGCTCGAGTGGCTGCGCATCGATGATCCCATCGGCGCGGTACCGGTTCACGGCCTGTGCGGCATCTGGGGCACGCTTTCTCTCGGCCTGTTTGCGTCCGGCCAATTCGGAGCGACGGGTCCAACCGGGCCCGACAATTCCGCTCCACTCGCCGGCCTCTTCTATCACGGCGGGTTCACGCTGCTGAAAGCGCAGTTCATCGGGAGCGCCATTGTCACCACGGCTACCTTTAGCGTCGCAATGGTGCTGATGTACCTGGTGAATCTGACCGGCACGCTCCGCGTATCGGAAGAGGGCGAACTCTATGGCCTCGACCTTCACGAGCACGGAATCTCCGCTTATCCGGAGTACGTCATCTCGTCTCTGGCTGCGCCGGCCGGCATGCCGAAGGATGTCACTGGCCACTCGCCAGCGCACGAGATGAGCTTCACTGCGCAGCGCTCTCCACAACCGGCGATTGATCGACGAAAGAACGAGGAAATTATGACGAAGATCGAAGCAATCGTTCGGCCCAACAAATTCGAGGCGGTGAAAGCCGCCTTGATCGAGATGGGCGTGGAAGGAATGACGGTCTCGGAGGTTCGGGGGCACGGACGGCAGAAAGGCCACACCGAAGTCTTCCGGGGAAGAGAGTACGACGTCGATCTCTTCCCAAGATCAAGGTAGAACTGGTTCTCGTGGACGAATCCGTCGAGACGGCATTGAAGCCATCTCCAACGCTGCATATACGGGCAAAATCGGCGATGGCAAAATCTTTCTGTACACCGTTGCCGGCGCTGTCCGCATCCGCAGCAAGGAGCGGGATCAAGCGGCTATCTAACCATTTCCGCATCAGATCTGTTTCACGAAGCTGATGACAAAAGTCGATTTGTCTCCGTGGCGATCTTCGCGGCGAAGCGCCATGGAGACAAAAGATCGATGCGAGCAAGCCTTGTGGAAGCTCATGTTGAGCGGAGATTTTCTTATGTCATTCGGTTCTCCTATTTCCCCCTTTGATCCCGATGGGCAAGATTGGTGGTCCAAGGGTAGTTCAGGGCTGACGCAGCAAATCAGCTGTGTCGGCCGCTTTCTTCGCGATCTTCGTACTCAATTGCGCTTCGGCGCTCTTTCGCGCGCACCCCTGCGACTCATCCGATTTGAGATCAAAGAGACTTCAGCCGAGTGTGACTGGATCGCACGCGATCCCGATTCGCTGGGATGCGGACCTCTCACGCGATATCGGCAGACGCCACGCCTCGCTCCAGGCGCTCAAAGACGCCATCGACATCCGTTCATTGTTGTTTGTCGCGATGCCCGATCTTGTTATGGCGCGGATACGAGTCTATCGTGAGTCGCCCGCTCATGCCCGCGAACTAATCATCGTCGGCAATGTTCGGCGTCAAGACAGCCCGTTTCGCGGCACCCATTCGCTCGCCATGCGGGCCAAGCTTGTGGGATTACGCTTCTGCCTTGAGAACGATCTACTCTGCGCGCTATCGCGGGAAGAGACATTTGGATTTGGCGATTAGGCAGGAGCAGTCCAGGAAGGAAACTTGGCGCGTTCGCACATCTTCACTAACTCCGCAAGAGAACCGGCTTGCATCCCATCCATCACTTGCCGGCGATGGATCTTCACCGTGATCTCGCTCAGGCTCAGTTCCGCTGCAATCTGTTTGTTTAGAAGGCCCGCAGTCACCATGGCCATCACTTCGCGCTCGCGATCAGTGAGCGAGTTGATTCGCGCACTTGATCGCGCTGACGATTGAATCCTCCTTGCGGCGAGCCCGATCCTGCTCGAATGCCTGTTCGACCGCATGCAGCAGTTCCTGCTTTTGGAACGGCTTGGTCAGGAATTCGATTGCGCCCGCCTTCATCACCTTGCGCACCATCGGAATGTCGCCATGCGCGGTCATGAAGATGATCGGCAGTCCTATTCCCGCCTTTCGCAGCTGCTCCTGGAATTCAACCCCGCTGGCCCCGGGCAAGTCGCGCGTCCAGCAGCATGCAGCCTGCGCGCGAATCACTCCAGCTCTCCCAAAACGCTTCAGCGGAGGCGTATTGCTCGGTCACTATGCCAACCGAATCGAGCAGATTCGAGAGCCCCTCGCAGATAGCAGCGTCATCATCGACGATGAATACAGTCTCTTTGTGCGTCATGCCTTCACCCTTAGAGTAAATCTGAATCGCGCGCCCACGGGACCGAGGTTCTCCGCCCAGATGCGTCCATCGTGTGCTTCAACGATGCTGCGGCATATCGCGAGTCCCATGCCAGTCCCTTGCGCTTTGGTACTGAAAAACGGCTCGAATATTCTGCTGCGACTCCGGTGCGATACCGGGACCGTTGTCCTCAATGGACTGATGGCGATCTCATCAGCGCCGTGTTTTTCAGAGCGAATCGTCAGCTCTCGCGACCCGTCACCATGCCATCGCGTCCATCGCGTTGGCTGCCAGGTTGAGCAACACCTGCTGCATCTGTACCGGATCCGCCTCAATTCTCAGGCAGATTGCGATCCAGTAGCACGCGAATCGGCAATCGCCGCGCCGAATAGCCTCGTCGCGCAGGAGTCGGTTGAGTTCCTGTACCAGTGCATTTACATCAATGAGCTGCCTCTCCGTGACTTCCTTACGGAACAGTGCCCGCACTCGCTTGACCACCGCACTGGCACGCGTGCTCTCCTGCACGATTTTGTCCGCAGTGGCCGAGGCCTTCTCCAGGTTTGCTGGATTGCTGCCGAGCCACTCTCTGCAGGCATAGGCATGCGTAACCACGGCGGTCAACGGCTGGTTCAGTTCATGCGCAATCGAAGCTGCCATTTCAGCCATGCTTAGTGTTCGCGACAGGCGGGACAGATTTTCCTGCGCCAGGGCAAGGCTCTGCTGTGCCCGGTGCTGATCTTCAATGTCGATGTGGATGCCGTACCATCGCGCGATCCTTCCGTCTTCTGATCGCTGGGGAATACTGCGAACCAGGAACCAGCGGAACGCTCCATCCGCGCCACGCACGCGCACGTTCACCTCGAAGGGGACGCCCTCAACCAAAGCCGATTCCCAGCCCTGCCGAAAGAGCACTGCATCTTCGGCGTGGACGATATTGAAAAAGGAGTCTCCGGTGATCGAATTGTCTCTCGCCCCAACATAATCGCGCAGATGTTGATTGCAATATTCAATTCGGCCAGAAGAATCGGCACGCCAAATTTGCTGCGGAATAGCTTCAGTCAATATGCGGAGCTGACGCTCACTTTCCTGGATTTCGAGATTGGAGCGCTCCAGCTCGGCGGTTCGTTCCCGCACTTTGTTCTCAAGTTCATCTTTCGCGGTCCTCACCGCGCTCTCCGCGCGTTTTCGCGCCGAGCTGACAATCGAAATCGTAAATGCACATAAGATGAAAGCGGCGAGAAAGCTCTGGGATTCCTTGGCGACGGTAATCGAGAACAACGGTGGAATGAAGAAATATGTGATGAGGACCGAAGACTCGACCACGGCGATAAAGCCTGCCACTGCCCCGCCAAACCAGGCGCTGCCCATGATAGCGCCGAAAAACAGAAACACGAAGGGGTATGCAATCACATGCTGCAGCGGAAAGGTCCACAGCAGAGCCACCAGCACGAAGCAAGTGGCAATGGAGACTGGCTTGATGCCATACTCCATCGTCCAGCGCGGGATCCTCTCGAGAGCGACCGCTGTCATGCCTCTATCATAGTGGCCGCGCAATCCTTGCCAAGATCAATCAGTACCCGACAGCCCTGGAATTTCGAACAGTCTTAGAACAGCTTGCCGAGCTTCCTGAGAGATGATTCCCACAAGTCCCGATGCCATTGTTGATCAGACGGGGTCACCCCGACATGCGTTACATGCACGGTCGTGCGTCCGAAATCGCCGAGCAATCGGATCTTCACCATGCTGGGCTCTGCTCCGGAAAGGGAGACCCGCTCCCAGGTGAGGAGCAGCTTATTTCTCCTGCAGACCTTGTATGAACAGAGAATCGTGAATCGTTCTCCCCGCGGGCACGAGTAGCTGATCGAAAGAAAATCCGCAATCGCAAATACTTCCGTGCGGCCTTCGATTGCGCCGGGCGCTGAAAACCATGCTTCGATGTACTCCGGGACGGTCAACGCTTGAAATATTCTGTGGCGATCGGCATTCACACTTGCCACTACCGAGATGCTGAGAGGCAGTACGGTTGGCGAGTACCGCTTCCACTCACGTATGGCGCCAGCAGGAATTCCTGGGAATGTATGTGTGCTCATAAATGACCTCAACATCAGTGCCTGCATGTTCACTGCCTTAGGAGTGCCGATCAAGCTCTTTGTGACGAGGTGAGGATTGGTGGGACGATCTCCGCAGAAAGTTACATCGGCTGCATCAGTTTCAAATCAAACTTCGCAAGCAGAATAGGAGAAACATCCTCGTAACAATATTTACCGCGCTCGAGTTACAGATTTATGGAAGCCGGGACGATCTGCGGATAATTGGGACAAATAACCGAGTAGGCGTGACGAGTGAGCGGCTTATCTCCCTGCTCTACGCTCAGACAGTTCTCGCAGAATGCAATTTCTGGA
The DNA here is from genome assembly GCA_963769345.1 of uncultured Acidobacteriaceae bacterium. Taxonomy (GTDB): domain Bacteria; phylum Acidobacteriota; class Terriglobia; order Terriglobales; family Acidobacteriaceae; genus Telmatobacter. The sequence continues at coordinate 270,095 of CAVYLL010000008.1, read as the reverse complement.
ATCCGGTTATCCTTTGAGCAGTCTTTGAATCCGGGATCGGTAACTGCGACTTAGAGCTATCTTCTCTCCGCTCATCAGCACAACATTGGCATCGCCGTTCGGCTCGTGCTTAACCTCCTTCACATACTGCAGATTTACGATCGAAGAGCGGTGAATTCGGATAAAAGAGCGTGGATCTAATCGGCTCTCCAGCCGCCCGATCGTCTCTCGAAGAAGATGTGACTCATTTGCTGTGTGTATCCGTACGTAGTTTTCCTCCGCTTCAACCCAGCGGATATCTTCGATGGAAAGAAACAGCACTCGACCGCGAGATTTGAACACCATCCGCGCTGTGTAGCGCATTTGTCCGGCATCCTGCAGATCGCCGTAGTCGGTTGCGTTGCTCGACGCTAGCCGCTCCCGAGCGCGCTGAACGGCCGCATTTAATCTTTCGATCGTGAACGGCTTGAGCAGATAATCGAGTGCATGGAACTCGAAGGCGCGAACTGCCCATCGATCATTTGCAGTCACAAAGACAATTTGCGGCAACCCACCACATTTATTGAACGAAAGCGCATTGAGAGCGTCGAATCCATCCATATCAGGCATGCAAATGTCGAGAAACAGAAGTTCGGGAGACACGAGTTTTACCAGTTCAACGGTTTCACGCGCAGTCGCGCATTCGCCGACGATGTCGACGTCTTCAATTTTCTTCAGGAGCTGGCGAAGCTTCTGGCGAGCCAACACTTCATCGTCTGCAAGAACTGTACGAATCATCGCGTACTAAACCTGGCAATGAACCAGACCTCACTTTCGTCCGTCATTTTCGAAACCGTATCAACGGAGAGCGTTGCCAAGGTCTGGCGTGTCGTCAGCTCGGTCAGCATCGGGAGTGCCCACCAGCACTCCGGCGTGCATGCCCTTTTCGGGGTATTGCAATGCATATATGGGGAACATGCTCGGGCTCTCGCCGTGCGAGTTCACAAATTCGAGGGGACGGTTGTGCTTCTGCACCCACGCAGCGGCTTCCTGATTGATTGCCTGAATTTGTGTCTGGCCTAGCTCCGAGGAGAGCGCTCTGAGGTCATTTGCGGTCAACGTGGTCGCATTTTCACCACCCTGGAGGGCCGCGATCCGGAAGTGATAGTAGGCTGCCTTACGGTCTCTAGCCATCTCACGCCCATCGCGCGAAAGAACTCCGAGCACAACAGACGATTTCCAGAAACCGTCAGATGCTGCCTCTTCGAGCAGCGTGACGGCCTCATTGGGTGTGCGACCAAGACCGGGACTGTGGATGATCTCGAGTCCGAGTTGGTGCTTTGCGGCCACCACACCGGCCGCCGCGGATTCACGTAACAGTCGGAGTGCACGATCCCGGCTTGTTGAGTCCGGTTCTTTCAAGAGGATAAGAGCAAGATTGTATTTTGCTGAGACGTTGTGCATCTTGGCTCCAAGTTCAAGCCAGTACTTGGCCTGCGAGCCGTCCTTCGGAACACCCATGCCGAAGTAGTACGTGAGTCCCAGATAGCAGGCTCCCAAACCACTGCCTTTCTGTGCCGCCTCGCGAAACAACTGAGTCGCGAAGACGGGGTCCTTCCGTACTCCGAGACCCCACACGTATGCAACGCCAAGATTGACTTTTGCGCTGACGAGTCCCCCGGCCACAGCGCGCTCGAACCATTGAACGGCTCGAGCGGGATCTCGTTCCACACCCAAACCAGCCTGGTAAAAGTAGCCGATCTGTTGCTGTGCACCGGGATCCCCGCCATTCGCGGCCTTCTCGTACCAATATGCAGCCTGCTTTTCATCGCGCGGTACACCGCGGCCCGCGAGATATGCGGCTCCGAGTTCGATCTGCTGCTGAACCGAGCCTCTCTCGGCGCCAGCCTGGATTCGCGGGATGTCCGGCTCCATCGCGCGCGCAATTCGCGACTGCGCGATTGCGAGAAACATCGGTGCGATCACAAAAAGGACGATTGAGACGGTACGCTCACTGCGGTAGCCAGCCATAGATGCCTCCGGTTTATTGAGAAACTGTGAACTATGAATGTTGCGCGAAGGCGCATCGACCCAGAAACAACTCCGGGATCACGTCCAATGAATCCAGATCCCGAATGCGCCCAAGTTACCGATTCGCCGAAAGCGAGCTGTCATGACGTTATAAGTCAATTGTCACGACTTACTCGCATTTCAAGGTCAACCCGCTACCTTACGTCGCGTCCGATTGGGTCGGCCTTGCTATTCATAAACACCGTCGTTCCTCAAATTGACCGAGCAAGCTGCGCAGATCCTGCGTTCAAATCGCTTCACCGCAGATGAGAACCGTCTACCGTTTCTCGTACCGCTAGTGCGACCTGAAAACTTGTCTGTCTCCTGACGATCTCTAGACTCGCCAATGGGCCAATTGTAATCAGCGTGAAAGAAGCGATTCGTCTCTTCCACGCTCACGATGGCCGTCTGCAGACTTCACTTCGTCATCGCGAAGGCGCAACTCGTCACTAAAGAGTGGCGGCTCATTATTTTATTTCCGAATGCAAAAGAAGAATTTTCGGTGCAGTTCGTCCCTAAAAGCGGCTCTTCGTCACATTCGTGAAACCTCGACTGATTTACATGGTCAAATGTGGTGCTTTCCCTAGTTAGGTGCACTTACCGGGAGCAGGCGCACTTTAGTCACAGAGCAAGGCAGTTAATCCCGGAGCGTGTCAACTTGCATACACATTTGGAGGAGGACTCAATGAAAGTCAGGGTGGCGTTAACGATTGCAATCTTGTTAGTGGGAGTTACAGGGCTCGTAAAAAGCTCATTCGGGCAGGTTACGACAGCCGCGATTCATGGCAACGTTACGGATCCAGAGGGGGCCGTGGTCCCCAATGCCGGCATTACGGTGCTGAATACGAGCAATGGAATTGTGCTTACCGCCAAGTCGGATGGGTCTGGATACTACAAAATCGCGCAACTGCAAACTGGCGGCCCTTACACAATTTCGGTAACTTCCCAGGGTTTCGCAAAGTTCTCGGCGACCGGTATTCATCTCAACGTCAACGACGACCGCGAAGTCAACGCAAAGCTCTCTGTCGGCGCTGCTTCCCAGACAGTTGAAGTTACTGGTGCAGGCGTCCAGGTGGAAACTGCCGAAACGCAGTTGAAGACAGATATTCTCTCTGATGTTGTCACGCAACTACCGTTGTTGGGACGGGACGCCACGGCCTTGCAGAAGTCTGCACCTGGTGTCGTGGAGGCCGCTGACCGCTTCGGTGGCTTCTCCTCGAATGGTGCGCAGATCGAACAGAATAGTTATCTGCTTGACGGTGCAGACGTGAACGACTCGGCCATCCAGACCGAGGGATTGATAGTGAACCCCGATGCGATCGGCGAGCTCGCGATTGTTTCCAGCACGATCAACCCGGAATACAGCCGCAACTCCGGGGCCATCCTCAATCAGACTCTCAAGGCAGGAACCAATTCCTTCCACGGCGATGGTTTCGAGTTCTATCGGGACACATTCCTGAATACGAGGGACTACTTTGCGTTACCGGGACAAACGCCGCCCATTCATCAGAATATTTATGGAGGAACTCTGGGCGGCCCGATTTTCAAGAATAAGCTGTTCTTCTTTCTTGCATACCAGGGCATCTCGAGCGGCTTGGCCACAACGCAGAACACCCAGGTGTTTAGTCCCAGCCAACGAAACGGCGATTTCAGCGCGGATGTAAATCGGATGACGGGTGTGCCAAACTCGCAGGTCCCAGCGGGCTCGGCTCCCGGCACACTGAACGGCCTTTCGAGCAATCCCCTGCCATTCGCTCTTGGCGGCTGCAGTGCCGGTACGCCCTGGAACGCATGCCCCGGGCTTGCGAGTGCAAGCGTGCCCTCCTCGAACTGGAATTCGGTTGCTTCGACGCTTTTCCAGACGTATGTGCCTCCGTCGAATGTCGCCCAGCAAAGCGGGAACGGAGCAACATCGTATTTCTACAATTTCAACAACAGTGGCACTCTCAAGGACGATCAGGGAATCATTCGCATCGACTACCATCCCACATCGAACGATGCGATTTGGGGGTCAAGCGTCTTCGAGTCGGAACCAACCTTCAATTTGCTGCCCTTCGGCGGCGCCACCGTGCCAGGCTTCTCGCAGGTCAATGCGTCACACATCAAGGTATTCGACGCAGATTACAGTCACATCTTCAGCTCGCGAACGATCAATGAACTGCGTGGAGGCTACTATCGATTTAACTACGCTGCGGTCGAACCGGCGGTGATCACGGATCCGAGTTCCGTCGGCTTCAACATTACGCCGCAATCCTCTGCAGCCGGCCTGCCCGTCGTCAACATTCTCGGATACTTCAATCTTGGATTCAGCAATGAAGGCCCTCAGCCTCGTCTGGACACCAACCTGCTCGGGCAGGACGTCTTTACGAGGATTGCTGGAAATCACAGCTTGAAATTCGGCGCTACGTTTGAACAGTTCGGCGTCAACAATCCCTATTACGCAGATAACAGTGGGATCTACACAATCAATGGAAACGGGCAATTCTCCTCGGGTGATCCGGCCATCGATTTTCTCATGGGCATTCCCAGCACATATAGCCAGACATCAGGAAGCCTCGTTGCCGCTACTTCTCGCGAGTACTACGCGTTTGCGCAAGACAGTTGGAAAACTACCTCCGACCTGACCATTAACTATGGCATGTCATGGGACGTCGAGACACCTTGGGCAAATCATCAGTTCAATGGCGTTGCCATTACCTGCTGGCAGAACACGAACGAGACGTCGAAGGTTTTCCCGGCAGACGCACCCGGACTGTTCTATCCTGGCGATCCCGGCTGCACAAACTACGGTGCAGCCACGGTGAAATGGAACCACTTTGGACCGCGCATCGGCATTGCATGGTCTCCCAGTTCAGGACCATCTGCTCTGTTGGGCGCTTCTGGCAGTCATAATCTCGCGGTGCGCGCGGGGTTCGGGGTGTATTTCAACCGTGATCAGGAAGAAGAAGCGCTGCAAAACCTTTCGTCGCCGCCGTTCCTGTTTGCCTCTCGCGGCGCAGCAGATTTGGGTGGCAGTCCCGGATTTCAGGATCCCTTCGCTGATGTCGCCGGCAGGCCCGGATTAACTCAGACAAATCCATTCCCATATCAGAGACCTGAGCCTGGCGCCACTCTGGACTGGGAGAATAACTATGCTGAATTGGAACTTAGCCAGCCAAGCAAGCAGTTCCTCCCGCCGTACGCTTACAACTTCAACCTGAACGTGCAGAGATCTCTCAGCAGGAAGATGGTTATGCAGGTGGGGTATGTTGGTTCGATCGGACGAAAGTTGCCTCGAACCTACGAAGGCGATCCGATAACTGCGGCGGGACATGACGCATGCCTTGCTGATTCCTCTGGCTGCGCAACCGCTCTGCCGTTCATTCACCTTTTCTACCCGCAATACACGGCTCAACCTGCCACTACCTCAACCGGTATCCCCTGGTATCTGAGTGTGGCGCAACAAGCATCCACCGGTGCTTCGAGCTATCACTCGCTGCAAGTCAGTCTGCAGCAGCAGTTTTCGCATGGACTGTATTTCACCCTCGCCTACACCTATTCTCATGCGCTCGATGACTATTCCGGCTATGAATCCTCGTATGGAAATGGAACTCCCAACGGGGTAGGTTTCCTGAATGGGCGCGCTATCAACTTCACGCCGGGCTTCGAGCATTTGAACTATGGCAACTCCGACTATGACGCACGCAATAGGTTCGTAGCTACTTACATCTACGAAATCCCCCTGCTCAGCTCGATGAAAGACCACTTCCTAGTCAACGAAATACTTGGGAATTGGCATGTCAGCGGCACGACCGCTTTGCAAACCGGTTTTCCGATAACGATTTCCCAAGCCGGTGCCTATCAATCCGGGTGGTGCGACGCTTTCAGTTATTACGGATGCGCGGACAATCCGAACCTGAGCAATTTCCGTATTCAGAAACTCAATCCCCGTGCCCCCGGTCATCAGTACTTCGACACATCGAACTTTTCTTCTGAGCCCGTTGGCACTTTCGGGAACGTGGGGCGTAACTTCTTCAGCGGCCCAGGATACAACTACACAAATCTCCAACTCTACAAGGATTTTCCGATCTTGAAGGACAACAAGGCCTTCATTCAGGTGCGGCTCGAATCCTACAACGTCTTCAATCACACAAACTTCTCCGAGCCCGACGGAAACTTCGGCGATACCACATTCGGACAGATTGCAGCCGTAATTCAGCCGGCGAGTTTCGGAATCTCAGCAGGAGATCCTCAGCCGGGCCGAGCCACACAACTTGCGGTCAGGATCGTCTTCTAAATTGCTCATTCTGGTGCGGAGGCCGATCAAAATCGGCCTCCGTTTTAGACCTGCTCTCCTCCCCCAGCCCCTTATCTATTTCCAACGAGATACTAAAACCGCGCCCGTTCCAAACCGAGCTAAGGCGCGTCAACGAGTCGTCGGATCGTGACGAAGAGGCTCGTCGCAGCGATGGGTAGAAAATTGGTGATCCTTGCTTCACTTGGGCGCAAGCTGCCAACTAAATTCCATTCCTGCCCAATGTTGCGTTTCTCTCGGGAACATTCCTCTCCCCCAATTCAGTCAGCTCGTGTGCCAACGGACATTGCGAGCGCTTACCCTTCCGAGGTTGACTCGCTCAGATCAGAAGGGAGTTCAGGCGCTCCGATACTGTCCAGAATCGGACAAGTCGTCGCAAAAGTGAACAAGCGGATCGGAGCAGGGGATGCGGCGCTTTCGCTAAGTAATTGAATTCAAGGCGGAAATTGAGGCCGAGAAGATGGCATCAGACTTGCCGTGAAGCAAGTGGGCCACTGTCTGGATTGGACATCTGCATCACTTTCTGATTCGAGGAACAAAATCAGGAGCGCTTGAATGGGAGAGGCTATGGCTATCAAGACATTGATTGCTGATGATGAGTTGCTTGCCCGTCAGAAGCTGCGGCAGCTTCTTCGCGACGAACCGGATATTGAGATCACAGGTGAAGCTTCCTCGGCGCGCGAGGTTTACGAACTGGTGCGCGCCACAACTCCACAGCTCTTGTTTCTCGATGTGCGCATGCCCGGTATGGATGGGTTGGACCTCATCGCAGAGCTTTCACTTTCGACCGGAATCAAGGTGCCTCGCGTGATCCTCACCACGGCATATGATCACTACGCCTTGCGGGCTTTCGAATTGAATGCGACCGATTATCTCCTGAAGCCGTTCAGCGCGGAGCGCTTGCACTCGGCTGTCGTTCGCGCGAGAGATCAACTGCGGGCTGGCGAGCGACATGAAGATCAATCCCACCCCAAGGACGGAGCAGCGGGGCAGTACACCGCCCGCATCATCTTCAAGTCGCGTGGTCGCATTCTGTTTCTTCCGGTCTCCGATATTCGTTGGATAAGTGCGGAGGAGAACTATGTACGCATCTGCACAGGGACAGAGACGCATCTGCTGCGAGAGACCATGAGTTCGATGGAGCAGCGTTTGGATCCGGAGATATTCTTGCGTGTCCATCGCTCAGCCATTGTCAATTTGCGCTTTGTCAAAGAGGTCCGCACCGAAACCCGCGGTGACTTCATGGTTCATCTGGTCAACGGACAGAAGCTTGCCATGAGCCGTAGTTACCATGCCCGCATCAGCGACTTGTTTAGTCGTGCGGGATGAGATGCGCGAGCTGATTGGCCTCCTATTTGTCGGTCGATCTCTGGGCAGATGATCAAAAGCGGTGTGTAGCCGCTCGTTGACTGCGCAGGTGCCGGGCGATCTGTCATGCGTTTCCGGCTTCAATCGCAACGATCTGATCATGCCCACCCCTTTGCGCGATCCGCCGTAGCCTCGAGGCGATTCCCCTTTTCCATAAGCTTGATGTAGCAGGCAAAGTCCACGGCATCCTTTGAATGCAAGGGTGGCTGGCGGTCTACGTGTGCGCCGCCTGAGTGAACGCTCCCCGCCATCATCGATAAAAAACAATTCCGCAAAAGTGCCCCGACGCCCAACTCCATAAGCATTCCTTCCAGGCCAACGCGCAAACGTCCTTGCCGTTCGTGCCGTCCAAGTGGCACAGTTGATGTTTCGCATTCATTTGTTGCTCGGGGAATTCTAAGCTTTCGCGTTCAGCGGTCTTCAACGAGAGTTAACCGGGGAAGGGGATTCCGATGTCCGTTGGTTCCACTGAAAGTAAGCTGACCGGTACCAATCCGCGGCTACTCCCGACTGATTCCCCATGGCGTGCTTATCCCCTTCGTCCTGGTGACTGCGCTCTTCTTTCTATGGGGTATTCCGAATAATCTGAACGACGTTTTGATCCGGCAGTTCATGAAGTCATTCGCCCTGTCCCGCTTCCAGGCCGGCCTGGTGCAGTCCGCCTTCTATATGGGTTACTTTCTCCTGGCCACTCCGGCAGCTCTGCTGATGCGCCGATTCGGATATAAATCCGGCTTCGTCGTAGGACTGCTTCTGTTCGGCACCGGTGCCTTCCTCTTCTGGCCCGCTGCCATCATCGGTCGCTACCCGTACTTCCTCGCCGCGCTGTTTGTGATTGCCAGTGGACTTGCTTTTCTCGAGACTGCGTCCAATCCCTTTGTTGCCCAGATTGGAGACCCCGAATCCGCCGCGCGCCGCCTTAACTTTGCCCAGGCCTTCAATCCGCTCGGCTCCATCACCGGCGCGCTGATGGGCACCGTGTTCATCTTTTCCGGAATCGAACTCAGCGGATCGCAAGTGGCCGCAATGCAGGCGGCCAATACTTACACAACCTATCTGCGCGCAGAGACCATGCGCGTAGTTGCGCCGTACATGGTTCTGGGTGCTGTCACGATCATTTGGGCCGTTCTGATCGCCTTGACGCGTTTTCCCGTCATCGCCGGCGAACACCAGGCCGAAGGGGAAAGCCACGGAAGGTTCCGTGATCTTCTCGGCTATCCCACATTTCTGTTTGCCGTTGTCGCTCAGTTCATGTACGTCGGTGCGCAAGTGGGCACCTGGAGCTATTTCATCCAGTACGTACAGGACTCAACCCAGCAGCATGAGAAGATCGCCGGTTACTTGCTCACGGGAACCCTGGGCGCCTTTGGTGTCGGACGCTTTGGATCGGCTGCGATCATGCGCTACGTCCGTCCCCATAGGCTCATGGCGCTCTACAGCGTGATCAACATCATCCTTGTTGCCATCGGCGTAATCTTCCCGGGATGGGTCGGCCTCTGGGCGATTTTCTTTACCAGCTTCTTCATGTCCGTCATGTTCCCCACAATCTTTGCGCTCGGCATTGAGGGGCTCGGCCGGAACACCAAGATCGGTGGTTCGCTGATCGTCATGTCTATCGTCGGCGGAGCAGTTCTAACACCGCTGATGGGCTGGATCTCGCAGGTCACGCATCGCATCTCCCTGGCCTACGCGGTGCCGCTCATCTGCTACTGCGTTATCGCCATCTACTCATTTCTCTGGCAAAAGATGCAGACGGCAGAAACATCAATTCTCCACTAGCCAACTCTTCCGGACAAATTCAGTAAAGTCGGTATCTGGTTGACCTATCAGTGTGATAGCATGGCCGCTTAGTCCCCGTCCCACGCCCAAAACCAGGAACAACCAGGAGGACCACAGCCTTGGCTCTCACCATCTCGGGTCTTTCAAAAACCTATCCCAACGGTGTTAAGGCACTCCAGAACGTCTCGCTGACGATCGGAAATCACATGTTTGGGCTGCTCGGCCCCAACGGTGCCGGAAAAAGCACGTTGATGCGCACAGTGGCCACCCTCCAGGCTCCCGATGCCGGCACCGTGAATCTCGATGGACTCGACGTTCTCGCGAACAAGACTGAAGTTCGCAAAGTTCTCGGATATCTGCCGCAGGAATTCGGCGTTTATCCCAAGGTCTCCGCGCTCGATATGCTGCATCATCTCGCCGTAATGAAGGGCATCACCAATAAGGGCGAACGCAACGAGATCGTGAATGCCCTCCTGCAGCAAACAAATCTATGGGATGTCCGCAAAAAATCGCTTGGCACCTACTCTGGCGGGATGAAGCAGCGCTTCGGAATCGCGCAGGCATTGCTGGGAAAGCCCAAGCTGATCATTGTCGATGAGCCGACCGCGGGGCTAGACCCTGCTGAGCGCAACCGCTTTCTCAATCTGCTCAGTTCCATCGGCCGCGATGTCATCGTGATCCTGTCCACCCACATAGTCGACGACGTCCGCGAATTATGTCCACGCATGGCCATCATCGCCAACGGCACGGTTCTGCTGGAAGGTTCACCGACTGAGACTCTCGATGCATTGCATGGAAAGATCTGGTCCAAGGTCGCCAGCAGCGATGACGAACTGAAGGCGCTCGAAACCAACCTGCAGGTGATTTCGACGCACTTGATCGCTGGCCAGCACGAGGTGCGCGTGTTCGCCGATTCCGATCCTGGAGAGGGATTCAAGCCTTCTGAGTCGGATTTGGAAGACGTCTACTTCCTCAGCCTTGCTCGTCATGCGAAGAACTAGACCGCGGAGAGCCCTATGCGATTGTTTCTGGAATTCTTCATCTTCGAGTTGAAGTTTCGTTTCAAAACGATCTCCACCTATATCTACTTCGCCATCTGGTTCGCCTTCAGCTTCCTGTGCATTGCATCTGAAAACTTTGGCCCTATTGCGTTCGGCAATGGCAAGGTGCTCCTGAACGGGCCGTACGCGAACATCTACAACGATGTCTTCTCCACATTCTTCGGACTGATCATCATCGGGGCCATCTTCGGCACCTCGATACTTCGCGACTTCCAGCGCGACACCACGCAGATCCTGTTTACCAAGCCAATCTCAAAGTTTGGCTATCTGGGCGGGCGATGGGCCGGGTCATTCGTGGCAACCGTATTCGCGTTTTCTGGATTAATTTTCGGGGAGCTTCTGGGCACGCTGGCTCCATGGGCAGACCATACCCGCATCGCGCCAACGCACCTGTGGTGGTATGTGCAGCCGTTCCTCTGCATCGTCCTTGTGCAGATCTTCTTCATTGGTTCCATTTTCTTCATGGTCGCCGCGCTGACGCGTCGCATCTTCATCGTCTACGTGCAGGGCGCTGCCTTTCTGATTCTGTATCTGATCGGTCTCGGCGCGTTTCAGACGACCCGCGCCACGGCCCTTTTCTGGCCGGGCGTATTTGACCCGGTTGGCGTCATTCTGAACGACTCCATTACCCGCTACTGGACCGTGGTTGAAAAGAATACCCTGCTCTACTCCTGGTCACTTCATTCGGCTGGCGGCGTGTTCTTCTATAACCGTCTTCTCTGGGTCGGCATCGGCTTCCTCTGCCTGGGCTTGCTTTGGAAATTCTTCCCGATGTCGCTCGAGGCGCTCACCGCGCGAACCAGCAGTCGGCGTGCGCGCATCGCGCTTGAGCAGGACGAAGAGCTTCAGCCGATACGCACGCGGGCAGTCGCGCGGATTCCACTCGTGCACCAATTTTTCGGACTCGGCACATCGATCGAGCAGTATGTCTCACTCACACGCATGCGCGTTCGCAACGTCGTACGTGACGTCCCCTTCTGGGTATTGCTTGTGTTGATGGCTGCGGTGGCGCTCAACAACGGGCATTATGCCGGGCGAGTGGAAGGGAGAAACGTCTGGCCAGTCACCTACCTCATGCTGCAGTCCGTTGAGGGTGGCGCTGTTCTCTTTCTTTACATCGTGGCCACGTTCTATGCGGCGGAACTCATCTGGCGCGAACGCGACACCCACTTCGAGGGTATTCACGACGCGCTGCCGATGAAGGAGTCGACTGACTGGCTCTCGAAGCTTACGGCTCTTTGCGTGGTGGAACTTGCACTCCTTACAATCGCCGGCCTGTGCGGCATCCTCATGCAGACGATCGCCGGCTACTATCACTACGAGTTGCTTCAGTATGCCAAGGAACTGTACGTCGTTACGTTCCCTCAGGTTCTCATTTTTGCGCTCTTCGCAATGTTCGTGCAGACCATCGTGTCCAACAAATTCATCGGACACGGCATCGTCATCGGCGTCTTTCTAATGCAGATACTTCTTTTTAACTTCGGCTGGGAGAATACGCTTTACCTATTCGGCGCAACTCCACCCTATACCTACTCCGATATGAACGGCTATGGACACTTCGTCCAGCCGCTGTTCTGGTCGATTACATACTGGCTTTCGGTGGCCGCTTTTCTCGGAGTCCTCTCAATCGGACTCGCGCGTCGCGGAGCAGAAGACTCCCTTCGCGCCCGGCTTCACCTTCTCCGCCAGAACGCCCTCGGGCTCGCTCCGGCAGCCGGGGTTTTTCTATTGCTGGCAGTCGGCAGCGGAGGCTGGTTCTACTACAACACCCACGTCTTGAATGAATACTTCAACAACAAAGACCTGCGCGTGATTCAGGCGAAATACGAAAAGGATTTCAAAAAATACGAGCACCTGCCGCAACCGAAAGTCATATCCGTCGATACGCAAATCGACATCTTTCCTGAGCGCCGCTCCTTCAGTGGAACCGGACACTTCGTGCTCCAGAACAAGACGCCCCAGCCGATCGCGCAGATTCACGTTACCAATCAGCAGCAGTCGGTTGAGAACGTGGCCTTCGATCGGCCGTTCCACATCGTCTCAGCCAGCCCACGAAATCTCTACGTCATCTATGCCCTCGACAAGCCACTTGGTCCGGGCGAAACAATAAACATGACCTTCAACATGAGTCGAGAAACTCGCGGATTTCTCGACGGCCACGAGCGGGCCGAGCTGGCCTACAACGGCACCTTCTTCGATTCGGGATATTTCCCGACCATCGGCTACAGTGCAGATAACGAACTCGCTGATCCCCGCCGTCGTCGCGAAGAGCATCTCGGAGAACTCGAGTTGCTCCCCAATCGCGGAGATCCGGCGGGCAGCACTACCAACCTCTTCTCGCCACAATCCGATTGGATACACTATCGCACCACCGTAAGCACCTCGGCCGATCAGATCGCCATCTCCCCGGGATATCTGCAAAAGGATTGGATTGCGAACGGCCGCCACTACTTCACCTACGACATGGGTGATGTGCAGACTGCCGACTTTTTCTCCTTCCTCTCCGGCAAATACGAAGTTACGCGCGACACATTCCAGGGTACCGACGGCCCCATCGCGATTGAGGTTTACCATCTGCCGTCGCACAAATTCAACGTCCCCGATATGATCGCCGCATCGAAGGCCGGGCTCGCATTTTACGAAAAGGATTTCAGCCCCTATCAGTTTAAGCAGTATCGAGTTATCGAATTTCCGCGCTACCGCAGTTTTGCCCAGTCTTTCCCCAACACCGTTCCCTACTCTGAAAGCATCGGATTCATCGAGCGAGTAGAGAAACCCACTGACATCGATTTCACATACTTCGTCACTGCACACGAGCTCGGACACCAGTGGTGGGGACATCAGTTGATCGGCGGCCGCGTCGCCGGATCGAACATGATGTCAGAGACCCTGGCCGAATATTCCGCCCTGATGACGATGCGCCACCGTTATGGCGATGACAACATGCATAAGTTTCTCAAGTACGAGCTCGATCGATATCTTCGTGGCCGCGGCACAGAGATTCGTAGAGAAGAACCTCTGGCCCAGGTCCAACAGGAGGCGTACGTCTGGTACCAGAAGGGCGGCCAGATCATGTATGCGCTCTCCGACTACATCGGCGAAGACAAGGTAAACCTGGCCCTGCATAATTTTCTGATGCAGTATCGTTACTCCAACGCTGGAAACGCCCAATCCGGGCCATATCCCGATACGCGCCAGCTCATCGCCGCCCTGCGCGAACAGACCCCCGCCAACCTGCAGTACTTCATTGACGATTCCTTCGAAAACATTGTTCTCTACAACAACCGCGCTGAGTCAGCAACGGTAACGGAGACGCCGGATCACAAATACAAGGTCACCCTGGTAGTGGAGGCACACAAGGTAAAGTCAGACGGAAGCGGAAATGAGACACCAGAAAAATTGAACGACTTGATTGACATCGGAGTCTTCACCGGTCCGCGCGATAGCGAGAAGCCCCTATACCTTCAGAAGCAGTGGGTACACGACGGCAAACAGACATTTGAAATTATTGTGGACAAGATGCCGGCCCGCGCCGGAATCGACCCACTCAACAAACTTATCGATCGCGATGCTGACGACAACGAGACAGACGTGACGAAGCAGTAAGAATAGACCGCCGTGGTAAGCTGCCCAACAAGTAATCGCGATGAGCGCAGCACTGGAATTCCGAAATGTTTCCGTCGAAATAGAAAGCGGCCGTCTGCTGCTCGACGACGTCTCGCTCGCGCTCGAAGAGGGCACTGTCACTGCGATTCTCGGCCGCAGCGGCTCCGGGAAAACTACGCTACTACGTACAGCAAATCGGATAATTGAGCCCACGCGCGGCCAGGTCTATGTAGCCGGCACGACCATCAACGACGTCAGCCTTGTTCAACTGCGCAGAAAAATGGGCTACGTCATTCAGGAGACCGGCCTCTTTCCGCATTTCAATGCGGAACGCAACATCGGCATCGTTCTTGAAGCGGAAGGAAAGGCGCGGGAGGAGCGAGTCGCCCGCAGCAACGAACTGCTGCAACTGGTCGGCCTAGATCCCGCGGCGTTTTCCCACCGCTTCCCGCATCAGCTCTCCGGCGGGCAGCGTCAGCGCGTTGGGCTGGCTCGTGCGTTGGCTGCTGAGCCGAAGATCCTGCTCATGGATGAGCCCTTTGGCGCACTCGATCCGCTCACTCGGGCAGAGATGCAGGACATGCTCCGCGGCCTCCTGCACCGGGTGCGCACCACCGTCCTGCTTGTGACCCACGATCTAGATGAAGCGCTCTATCTCGCCGACCGCATCGTCTTGCTCGGCGAAGGCAAGGTTCTTGCCAATTTTGCCCGCGATCAATTCCTCCAGTCCGAACAGCCTGAAATCGTTGCATACGCCCGGGCATTCCATCGCGGCAACTCGAACGCAGCACATGATGCGAATTCGAAGGACGGTGCCGCATGAGCACTTCGTTTCTGTCGCAATACGGGGGCGAAATCGCAACGCTCACGATCGAGCACCTCTGGCTCACCGGAGCCGCCATGCTGTTTGCGACCGTCATTGCCGTTCCCTCAGGCATCTGGCTCACGCGCTCGCCGCGCTGGGCCAAACCCGTAATCGGCGTGGCCAATGTGCTTCAAACCATTCCCTCGCTGGCCATGTTTGGATTCCTGCTCCCGCTGCCGTGGCTCGGGGAGCGCGCCGCGCGCATCGCCATCGTGGCGCTCACTGCCTACGCGCTTCTTCCCATCCTGCGCAACACCTATGCTGGAATCCGAGGCATCGATCCGACATTGATCGAAGTTGCACGCGCCATCGGCCTGACCGATGCGCAACGCTTGTTCAAGATTGAGCTGCCGCTCGCCGCATCTTTCATCTTCGCCGGACTGCGCACCGCTACCGTGACCTGCATCGGCATCGCGACCATCGCGGCCGCAGTCGGAGCCGGCGGCCTCGGCGAACTGATCTTTCGCGGCGTCGCCTCGGTGGACAATCGCCTGGTTCTCGCCGGAGCCATTCCGGCCGCTCTCCTCGCGCTCGCCGCCGACGCCGCGCTCGGACTTCTCGAACGCCGATTCAGAGTTCCGGATTCTCAAGGTCCAACCCAATGAGCCGGACATCTTTTCTCGCGTGGGCCACGGTTCTTTGTCTGCCTCTCGTCAGCTGTTCGCCGCCGCGCCCTGACCACCCCATCATCGGCGCGAAGAATTTCACCGAACAAGTCATCCTCGGCGAACTGCTTGCGCAGGAGATCGAGAGCAAATCCAATCTCAAGGTCGAGCGCCGCTTCTACCTCGCCGGCAGCTATATCTGCAACCAGGCGCTTAACTGCGGGCCGCATTGATGCCTATGTGGAATACACCGGAACTGCGCTCACCGCAATTCTCAAGCAGCCAGTCGATCGCAATCCCAAGTCAGTTCTAAATACCGTACGCCGCCTCTATGCATCGCGCGATAACGTCACCGTCGCCGAGCCGCTGGGATTTGAAAACACATTTGCCATGGTGATTCGCGGTGACGACGCGCAGCGTCTTCATCTCTCAACCTTGAGTCAGGCCGCTCGACACGCACCGCAGTGGCGTCTCGGCGTTGGTTACGAATTCGAACAACGCCCCGACGGTCTGCCCGGACTGAGTTCCGCCTACGACCTGCACTTCGATGGATCGCCGCGAACCATGGATCTCGGCCTGCTCTATCGCGCTCTCAATGCCCACCAGGTCGACATGATCGCCGCAAACTCAACCGACGGTCCGATCCAAGCCTTCGGCCTCGTTGCTCTGCAGGACGACCGTCACTACTTTCCGCCCTACGACGCAGTCCCGCTGGTGCGCGACGACGCCCTCCGCCGCTGGCCGCAGATCGCGGTCGCTCTCCATGCGCTCGCCGGAAAAATCAGCGCAGACGACATGCGCGCAATGAACGAGGCCGTCGACGGCCAGCACCGTGACCCTGCTGATGTCGTTCGGGAATTCCGCGTGAAGAAGGGCTCTTTAGAGGCAAAAGTTCAGCGCACTCCAGGTTAAGGAATTCGCTACGACTGCCGCGGAAGGAGCATAATCTCTTCACGGCATCTGCTTCCGCGTTTGCCAATGCCTCCGAGGTCAAGTGACAGTGAACAACACCACCGATCGCCCAGAATGCTGGCCGTCCCTCCCGCTTGATTCCTGGCAGGACACGTACACAACTCTGCACATGTGGACGCAGATTGTCGGCAAGATTCGCCTCCGTCTCACACCGCTCGTCAATCATTGGTGGAACGTTCCTCTCTACGTGACAGCCCGCGGATTGACCACCTCCTGCATTCCCTACGGAGACAGGTCGTTCGAGCTCCGTTTCGATTTCATCCAACACCAGCTCGTTCTCGAAACCAGCGACGCCATCGTGAAGAAACTTGCTCTTGAGCCTCGCACCGTGGCGGATTTCTATGAGGAATGTTTCGCCATGCTGCGGTCAGCAGGCATCGACATCAAGATCTGGCCGATGCCGGTCGAGATTCCCAATCCTATCCGGTTCGATCAGGACCGACAGCACGGCTCCTACGATCCTGAATCCGTTGCGAAATTCTGGCGAATTCTGCTCTCAGTCGATGTCGTATTCCAGCAATTCCGTTCGCAATTCATCGGCAAGAGCAGCCCGGTGCATTTCTTCTGGGGAAGCTTCGATCTTGCCGTCACCCGATTCTCAGGCCGCAAAGCTCCACCGCGCGATGGCGCAGACGCCATCACGCGCGAGGCATATTCCCACGAAGTCAGCAGCGTCGGATTCTGGCCAGGCGCCGGCTTTGCAGGGCCGGCTTTCTATTCATACATGGCGCCCGAGCCGCAAGGGTTTCGCGCCGTGCAGGTCCAGCCCGCGGCCGCTTATTATGACCAGGCCCTCGGCGAATTCATCGTTATGTACGACGACATCCGCGCAGCCGCATCCCCAAGCGATGCGCTGCTCGCCTTCTGCCAAAGCACCTACGAAGCCGGCGCGCAGGCGGCAAAATGGGACCGCGACAGCCTCGAACGCACCGAAGCAACTTGATCGAAGCGCAGGATCTAGCATCGGTTGCGTAAGAAGTTTTGAAAGGGCACGGCTTCAGCCGTGCCGTAAATGGCCAAAATTATCCTCGGCTTTAGCCGCTGAAGATCTTCTTTTCGATGATTCGCCCGTTCTTCACCGTTTATGTTGGCAGCCTTCTCAATTTCTGAGGGATGTCACCAGCCGGCTCACGCATGATTTGTTGAACCAGCCCTGCGCTATTTCGCTCCCGCAAGGTTGTAGCCGCTCATCCGCACGCGTGGTTTTTCTCCCCGTGTATCCGCATCCTCCAGCGAAATCGAAATAGTTCTTTTCTCGCCCGGCATCAGTGCGATGTAATTATCGTCGTAGAGCGCCGGCACAATCAGATCGCCGCTCTTGCTGCGCACTGCCTTCACACGCACCATCAACGCCGGCGTCTTCGAAACATTGCGCAGTTCCGTTGTGATCTTCCATTCCGTGCCAGTGCGCCGGACATGCGTTTTTGCAGTCACCTTTGCGCCTGCCAGATCGCGAATCCCTTGGTAATCGCCCTCCGCGAGCCCGTGCAGATAGAAATTGGACGAGACAACATCTTTGTCCCGCGTCAGTGTCAAGCGGATGAAATGTGTGCGCGCAAGCCCGGCAGGGAACTCCAGTTGCATCGGCGATTGTGTGCTGTCCTCATGGCTGTCGAGCGCCGCGATCTTCTCCCACTTCACCGTCCCATCGATGTTGATCACCTGCGCGTGAGCCATAAGCCCCGTCTGCTCGCCGGCGTTGTAGTTCACTACTTCAACCGCATCCGTCGCAGCGTTCCATTGGATATGCAGCGGCTCTGCAGCCTTCTTCGCCCCGTAGTAGCCCGCGTCGGTATCGAAGAAGTAGTCGTAGGTCTGCCACAGCAGAGACGGCCACGCAGGATGACTCATCCAGATCAGCAGCCCAAGCCGATTCTTGCTCTGCCCTTCGAACATTCCGCGATACGCGTCATAGTCCACGAACTGCGCGAAGCTCAACCAATCAGCAACATTCGTCGCACCGCCATACTGCTTATCGACCGCCGTAGTGAAGGGATTCTGTTCGTGATAATCATGCAGCGGCCATTGATAGCCCTGGGGCCACATTGCCGATTCCGGCATCGTCCGCCGCAAAACATCCATCTCGACCACGTTGGGCGAACCCATTTCGCTATGCAGCTTTGTCGGCGCATTTTCAAAGTAGTAACGCAGCGGCTCTACGCGATAAGGCCCATGCCCGCTCACCGGCCCGTCAGCCGAACTCGAAATGTAATGCGACCCCGGCTCCAGCGTCGCCACCAGGTCACGCAATCCATCGTCGATCGGCTGCGGCGGAAGTCCTTCATTGCGACCGCAGAAGATTCCCAGCGACGCATGATTGCGAATGCGCAGCAGATAGTCGCTCGCATTCGCGAGAAACAAATCGTTGTCGTCCGGATCGGGTCCATCCCACGGATTTGCCAGCCAGAAATCCTGCCATACCACCACGCCATTGCGATCGGCTGCTTCGTAGAACGCCTCATCGCCGGTCTGCCCGACCCAGTTCCGAATCATGTTGAAGTGCTCGTCGCGATGATAGCGAAGTGCCGTGTCATACTCGCGCGCGCGATATCGGAGCATCGACTCGGGAAATCCCCAGTTTCCTCCGCGCGCGATGAACCGCCGTCCGTTGATCCAGATCTTCAGCACCCCGCCGTCTTCCGAGTAGGTGAACTGCCGCACTCCCGCCTGAAATGAAGTCTTGTCCGACTCCACGCCGTCGACAACAAAGCTGATCGAAACCGGATAGAGATTGGGATCGCCATAACCCACCGGCCACCAGAGCTTCGGATTCACGAGCCTGAGCGCCGCCTGTGTCGCAGGCGAAAGCTCGATCCTCTTCGTCGAAGCCGCATCGACAGTCGCTGCCATCTCGACCGCCACATCACCAAAGCGCACCTCGCAACGTACCGCTAACCGCCTTTGTATCGAGATTCCGCAGCGTAGCCTGGATCGTCACATCCGCGTGCGTCGTATCCGGCAGCGGCAGTGTAGTCGCTCACCAGCGGGTCCTCAATCTTCACTGGCCCGCTCGAAGTCAGCGATACATTGCTCCAGATCCCCGTATCCCGCCCGCGAATCGTCGAAATCCAGTCCCATCCCGCCGAAGCATGGTACGTCGGATTGTCGCGACCAAGCGCACCCCCGTTCACCGTCGGCCCAGCCTTGTCTTTCGTGCTGCCGGGATTCGCCACCCGAATTATGTGCACCGCCAGAGCATTCGCTCTCCCGTAATGCACAAAGTCCGTCACATCAAAGCGGCCGCGCATGAATCCGCCGTCGATCTTCCCCACGCGATGTCCGTTCAGAAAAATCTCGGCCTTCCAATTGATGCCGTCGAAGTTAAGCCAGGTGTGCTCACCCGGATGCTGCTCCGCGGCCACGTTGAACTCATCGCGATACCAGAAGTCCGCGCAAAAGAACGAGTCGGAGATCGCATATTGGTTATCGCCAAAATCAGGATCAGGAATCGCACCGTCATTCAGGTAACTGGTCAGCACCGTTCCCGGAACCGTCGCGACCATCCAATCCTTGTCCGCAAAACCGGCCGTCGAAAGTTCCTCTCCTCCAACCGGCACGAGCGATGCGCGCTGCACACGCCAGTTTCCGCCTGCAAGAGGCAGCGTTCCATCGGCCAGCGCCTGTGCCGCAGCGTGAGGCGTCGCCACCGGTCCGCCGCGACCGTAGACCTCAAGCTCGCTGAGGATGTAGCGATCCCCCGCATTAACCGGCTTCGTCATCAGCACGCGCACATAGCGCGCGCGGGCCGGCTGCGCCAGGTGAATGTCATCGTTCGGACCAGTTCCTGAGGGCAATCGCCTGCAACGTCTTCCATTGGCTCGCATCATCCGACGTCTGGATGGAGCCTTCCGCCGCCCGCGCGAATCCACGCAAGCCCAATGCGATCGAAGGTGCAGACCGCGCCCAGGTCAACGTAGACCCATTCCTCTCCACTTCCCGCGCTCATCCATGCGCTCGCGAATATATCCGGCCCTGCCACGCGAACCGGCTGCCCCTTGTCTGAGAGCGCAAGTTCCGCCACTCCCCACGTGTGCACATTCGCTGCAGCCAGTTGCACTCGATACGAACTGAACCGCGCAGGTGCGTTAAATGCAATCGTCTCCGGGAAACTCGGGCCAGGCTCCCGCATGTCTGGCCACTCTGAGCCCGTGGCTCGTCCCACTTCCTTCCACGTCACGCGATCGTCAGAACCGGAGACGGTGTAGGTCCACATCCCCGATAACGATCTGCCATAAATCCTGCGCAGATAAAGATCGATGCGGTCGATCTCCGGCGCCTCGCCTCCGCCTTTCAAGTCAAATTCAACCCATGGCGAATCGCCCGACACATTTA
Organism: uncultured Acidobacteriaceae bacterium; assembly: GCA_963769345.1. Taxonomy (GTDB): domain Bacteria; phylum Acidobacteriota; class Terriglobia; order Terriglobales; family Acidobacteriaceae; genus Telmatobacter. Next base: position 249,185 of record CAVYLL010000008.1, on the reverse strand, counting down.
CTGAAGATGTGACATTGCCATCCAGAAAGAGCTCGCGTTCATTCTTCGGCAAAAGTCCGGCTTTGCTGGTCGAGGTCTCAATCCACTGCGGCATCGAAGACTCCTTGATGCCATCCGTGATCAATTGTGCCGTCAGGTTATAGTCATATGCGCTCGACTGATACGCGGGCCGATGAAGAGCCAGGTTGCGATAGGTGTTCGCATCCGTAACCAGCGCGGGCCCCGTGTATTCTTTTGGATCTCCGGGGTACACTCCAATCCCACGCGTGTAGTTTTGCGCGTACACCGTCGACAAGGCCAAGGCAAGAAAAAGGGTGAGCTGTCTCATGATTCACTCCGTAGACGCCATCCATACCTTTCGCAAGAGATCGTCAGTCCTGGCGCGAGGAGATAGGTCATTCAGCTGAACGAGCAAGTGTAACCGTCGGCCCGATTTGCCGCCAACCGATCCGCAGGGCTTGAGCCGCCGCGAAACCGGGCGCGAACGTCTCCGATTGGGTTCCGTCGCGGAGAGAACATGATCTGTCTTGTTAATCGAAGCCACATCGCGGAAGCGCGGCGGGCCCACTGCACGAGGACTTATTCCACGTTGGTCCAGTCCAGCACAACCTTCCCAGCCTGGCCGGAGGTCATCGCCTGAAAGCCCCGCTCATATTCGAAGTAAGGGAACCGGTGAGTGATGACCGGCGAGATGTCGAGACCCATTTCCAGCATCACCGACATCTTGTACCACGTCTCGTACATCTCGCGCCCGTAGATCCCTTTCAACGTGAGCATGTTGAAAATGACCGCTCGCAAGTCGACAGGAGACCTTTTTGCTGGAATCCCGAGTATGGCAATCTTGCCCCCGTGGCTCATATTCGCAATCATGTCCTGCAGTGCCTGGTCGTTCCCCGACATTTCCAGACCCACGTCGAACCCTTCCGCCATGTTGAGCTGTTTCTGCACCTCAACGAGCGGCGTCTTCGTCGAATCCACCGCGAGAGTGGCCCCCATTTTCCTGGCCAGCTCAAGACGAAATGGATTCAGGTCAGTGATCACGACATGCCTTGCACCTGCACGTTGTACGACTGGAATAGCCATGATGCCGATCGGACCCGCTCCTGTTATCAGCACGTCTTCACCCAGAACCGGAAAAGAAAGCGCCGTGTGAACGGCATTTCCGAAAGGGTCGAAGATGGCAGCAACTTCCTGATCAATGCCCGGATGGTGCCTCCAGATGTTGGTCATCGGCAGCGAGATCAACTCGGCAAACGCTCCCGGCCGATTGACTCCCACGCCTTTGGTCGCGGCGCAAAGATGACGTCTTCCCGCCAGGCAGTTCCGGCACCTGCCACATACAACATGCCCCTCTCCGCTTACAAGGTCGCCGGGGAAAAAATCGCTGACGTTCGACCCCACTTCCACAATTTCGCCAACGAACTCATGGCCGATGGCCATCGGAACCGGGATGGTCTTTTGCGCCCATTCGTCCCATTCGTAAATGTGAACATCGGTTCCGCAGATTCCCGTGTAGCGCACGCGAATCAGCACATCGTTGACGCCGATCACCGGCTCGGGAATATCTTCCAGCCAAAGGCCTCGCTCACCTTTGCTCTTCACCAATGCCTTCATTGAGAATCTCCAGGGTCGAAACCGATTCGTCCGAAGTTTACCCGTTCTGGCCTCAGAGCGAAACGCGGCGTCTCAAAAGTGGGATCGATGCAGGGGCGATGCAACGATTTCCCACGAAGTTCAGAGGCGATTGGCTGAGCCCGCGGAAATCGTCCCGGGCGGCGCTTCGCGGAAAGTTTTTTCCCCTAGAAACTCGAAGGCCTCTCGTTTCCGAGAGGCCTGAATCAGTGGATGGGGTAGCGCGTAACTAGACCGTAATCGTCCGATTTCGCAAAGTCAAGATCGTTGGAGAAGCGCTCGTGATCTCATCACGTCCTCTGTTCACTCGATGAAAAGACCTATCTTCTTTTGTTTTCAACGCTCGTTGAGCAATTCCTAAGAGTAACGGGGATACTCTCACCGAACAGGTCGCCGCGCTACCCGCGCGCCGCACTGTCCTTACCCGTCGCTTCGCTTTCCTCTCTCTCCTGCCGACGCTTTCGCAAGATCCCCAAAATTCCCGCCTCCCCGTCCTTCTCCCATGCCATGAACATCTCTTCGATCTGTTCATCCGTCGGGTATTCCGATTCCCACCCTTCCATTGAACTCCTCTGTAAGTCGATTTCGATTCACCAGTATGGCGCGCATAGGGACGGGTGGCAAATGTGTCCATAGAGTGTTGGTAATGTGCTTTCTGTTAGTAAAAGGGACGCCAGAGGCTTATTCAGGCGTATCAGCCTGACTATGGGAATGATCCCGAAAGCGGCTAAGTTCCCCCATTGGCTTGTGTTTGGGATGTTGTTCTATTGAAGAGGTTCTACTGGTGCCGAAGAAGGGACTCGAACCCCCACACCCTTGCGAGTACGTGGACCTGAACCACGCGCGTCTGCCAATTCCGCCACTTCGGCACGAGACACAAATCCAGCAGTTTCCGCCGGATCGGCAGCAACTTTGAGTCTCGCAAAACGAGCCTGCTGTGTCAAATCCCACCGCATCCTCCACAACCCTCGTCACTTCCGCTTCAGTGCCTCCAGTTCATCCAGCGTCCGCGGCCAGTCCGAGCCCAGCAGCCGCGAGAGGCTCCGGTCCGCCAGCACCTTTCCCCCGGTCTGGCACTTCGCGCAGTAGTTCGTCTCGTTGTCCGCGTAGCGAATCCGCTGCACCTTCTCCCCGCATCGCGGACACGGCAAACCGAACCGCCCATGCACCGCCATCTCCGGCCGAAACGCCGTCACCTTCTCCGGAAAGCTCTTTCGCGCCTCCGCCCCCAGCCGATCCATCCACGTCTCCATCGTGGCTCGCGTCGCCGCGAACAGCCTTGACCACTCCTCCGGCTTCAGCTTGTGCGTCAGCGCAATCGGCGAAAGCTGCGCGGCATGCAGAATCTCATCGGAATACGCATTGCCCACCCCGCTGATCAGCCGCGGATCGGTCAGCGCGCGCTTCAACGTGCGATTCTCAAAGCTTAATGCGGTACGAAACCCATCCAGGTCCGTCTCAAAAATCTCCACTCCCCCGGGATCCATCGCCCGGAGCGCTCCCTCACCACATACCACATACAATGATGCTCGTCGCTTCGAGCCCGCCTCCGTCAACACCAGCGATCCATTCGGAAAATCAAATGCCGCCAGCCCATTCCTGCCGGCCAGCTTTGCCTGCGGAGCCTTCCAGTGCAGCCGCCCCGCGATCATCAGGTGCAGCACGAGCCAAAGATCTCCATCTACTTCTACCTATCGCAATCCGCTTCCCGATGCGACGCAGTTCGCGCACGGTGCGCCCATCAACAGCACTCAATGGCGGGTCCACCGTCCGCAACAAGAACACCGACCCCAGTCGCACACGCTCCAGCGTCTGCCCCACGATGCGCTCTTCCAGCGCAGTGATGTACGCAGAAATGTCCGGCAACTCGGGCATGTGTACAAGCTTGCGTGCTGGCGCGAGGTTGACGCAAGAGCAACATCTTGTATATTTGACCCACGCCTTCCCTTGTTGCTGACCTTTTCAATCCAAGGTGCGAAAACCATGAAGCGTCTTCTGCCTTCTCTTCTTGCGGTGTTCTTCGTGTTCAACGCGGCCCTCTTCGGCCAGAGCCCGCCCACCGCAACGGCCACGTCGCGTCTGCCCATCCCCACTACGCCTGGAAAAGTCTTCGACCTCGCCTGGGTAGGAAAGATCCTCCGCATCTCCGACCCCAAAATTGCACCCGACGGCAAATTTCTCGCCGTCGTCGTAGCGCATCCTGACTACGAAGAGGACATCTACGCATCCGACCTGGTGCTGGTCGACATCGCAACCGGCAAGACGCGCTACCTCACGCACGATCGCAAGCACGTCTCGTTCCCGCGCTGGTCCCCCACCGGTGATCGCATCGCATTCCTCGTTGAGGACGCCGACAAGCACAACCAGATCTTCATGCTCGACATGGCCGGTGGCGAATCGCAGCAACTGACCAAAAGCCAGACGTCGATCCAGCAATTTGCCTGGAAGCCCGACGGCAGCGCCATCGCCTTCGCCGCCGCCGATGCGCCTCCCAAGAAGACCGGTGCCGACAAATTCGACGACGCCTTCGAAGTAGGCAACGGCAGCTTCCTCGACAAGGACAAGGCTCTGCCCACGCACCTGTGGCTCATTCCCGCCACGGGTGGCGAAGCCAAACGCCTGACCTCCGGCACGTGGACTTTGCCCGTCGCTTTTCCTCCAGGACCGCCGGCCTCGCCCATCGCGTTCACGCCCGACGGCAACAAGCTCGTCTACGTGCGTCTTGAAAACACCTACTCCGGCGATCGCCGCTACTCTTCACCGCAGGTGCTCGATCTCGCCAGCGGCAAATCCGAGCCGATCACGACTCACACCACGTATTCAACGCAGCCCGTGCCTTCACCCGACGGATCGCGCCTCGCCTACGTCTATCCCCGTGACGGCACCGATCGCAACTACCAGGACATCTACGTCGTCGACGGCCTCAAGGGCGACGGCGACAACCTCACCCACGCCATCGATCGCAATTTCTTCCGCGCTCTCTGGATGCCCGACAGTAAAGCGATCCTCACAGGCGCGAATGACGGCGCCACGGCAAGCATGTGGATTCAGCCGCTCACCGGTAACGCCAGCAAGCTCGACCTCGGCGGCGTCACTCCGACCACCGGCTTCTGGCTCGACGCTACCGTCGGCAACCAGGGACAGATCGCTTTCGTCGGGACCGAGCCGCACCGCCCGTCAGAGATCTACATCCTCGACACACCTCAATCCAAGCCTCGCCGCCTCACCACATTCCACGCCGCCTTCGACTCGCTCAACCTCGGCAAGAGCGAAGTCGTAACCTGGCAAAGTCCCGACAAGGCTCCAAAGAACTGGACCGAGAACGGCATCCTCACCTATCCGCCCGACTACACGCCCGGCAAAAAACTCCCGCTCGTGCTCTACATTCACGGCGGCCCAACATCGTCGTCGAAGGACACCTTCTCGCTCTTCGCGCAAATCATCGCGGCCCAGGGTTGGCTCGTCTTCGAGCCCAACTACCGCGGCAGCGACAACTTTGGCAACGACTTCAGCCGCGCCATCGTTGACGATTCCGGCGACGGTCCCGGCCGCGATGTCTTTGCCGGCCTCGAAATGCTCAAGAAGCGCGGCATCGTCGACGAGTCCAACATCGCCGTCACCGGCTGGAGCTACGGCGGCTACATGACCAGCTGGCTCATCGGCCACGCGCAATTCTGGAAAGCAGCCATCGCCGGCGCACCCGTCACCAACCTGCTCGATCAATACACGCTCTCCGATAGCAATGTCAGCCGCGCCACTGCCATCGGCGGCTCGCCTTACACGGCCGACTGGATGAAACACTGGGTCGAGCAGTCGCCGATCACCTACTACGACAAAATGACCACACCCACGCTGGTCCTGCAGGATGTCGGCGATTACCGCGTGACCATCACGCAGGGATATCAGCTCTACCACGCACTCAAAGATCGCGGCATCAAGACGTGGTTCTACGCATACCCCATCGGCGGCCACAGCCCCAACGATCCCGTCCGCATGCGCGACGTCTACCGCCGCTGGATCGAGTGGCTCGATCAATACCTGCCGCACGAATGAGTAACAAACGTCATCCGCTATGCAATAGGCAACTTGAAGGTTGCGAATACGGCAGGGAGCAGCAGCCTTTAGGCTGCTGAAGTCACGCGAAGAGCGCCACAGGGCCTTCAGGACCCGGACAGCTCCAGGCACTTCCTTCGCGTTCGCCGGGCGGCGCATCGCGTCATGAATAACCGCGATTGTTTCGGGATCACTCAGGTCGCTGCTCAACCAATGATCGCGTTATCAATCAGCCGTGTCTTCCCCACCCACGCCGCCACCGCAAACAGAGTACCCGGTGCGGCGTTGAGCACCGGCCACAGCGTTCCCCAGTCCACCAGTTCGATGTAATCCACGCGCACCGCCGGCTCTTCGGCAAACACTCCGCGCGCCGCTTCGATCAATGCCGCGCTCTGCCGGTCGCCGCCCGCAACCAATTCTTCGACACGCCGAACCGCCCTGCTCAATACCAGCGCCTGCTTCCGCTCCACATCGCTCAAATACACATTGCGCGAACTCAACGCCAGCCCATCCGCCTCGCGCACAATCGGGCACACCACAATCTTCGTGCCCAGTCGAAGATCGCGAACCATCCGCCGGAGGACCGCCACCTGTGCCGCATCTTTTTGTCCAAAGAACGCGAGATCCGCCTCTGCAGCAATCATCAGCTTCGCCACCACTGTCGCCACACCGCGAAAGTGTCCCGGCCGCGACGCGCCGTCCAGCCGATCGCTCAAGCCTTCTACGTCAACGAATGTTGCCGCACCGATGGGATACATTTCGTCCACGCTTGGCGCAAAAATCACCGAAGCACCTTCCCGTTCCGCCAGCTCGCAGTCCGCCTTGAACGTTCGCGGATACTTTGCGAAATCCTCGTTTGGTCCAAACTGCGTCGGGTTTACAAAGATGCTTGCAGCTACTCGTCCCGGCCGCGCGTCAGCCGCAGCCCGAATCAGCGAGGCGTGCCCCGCATGCAGCGCGCCCATCGTCGGCACCAGCGCAATTCCGCCGCCAGCATCGCAACGCAGCGCGCGACTCCACTGCTCGCAGTTCTTCCACTGTTTTTAGAATTTGCATCAGGCCTTGCGCAGTTGTTTCACCGGCTCGGCGCTACCGCGCTCTGTTCCCAGTTCCTTCTTCACTGCCGAAGATAGATGATAGCTCTCTTCGTCCGAAGGAAACGCGCGATGCTCCACGTCTTCGCGATAGTGCTCAATCGCTGCGCGGAACAGCCCCGCCGCGTCCGCATACCGGCGCGCAAACTTCGCCTTGGGCGCAAAGCTCAGGTTCACCATGTCGTGAAATACAAGAATCTGTCCGTCGCAGTCCGGTCCCGCGCCGATCCCGATTGTCGGGATCGTCAGCTCCGCCGTAATCTCAGTCGCCACTTCTCGCGGAATTCCTTCCAGCACCAGCACTCCCGCGCCCGCCTCTTCCAACGCCTTCGCATCGGTCTTGATCTGCTCTATCGAGTCCGTTGTCTTGGCCTGCACGCGATACCCGCCCATGCGATGCACGCTTTGCGGAGTCAGCCCCAGGTGACCAATCACAGGAATCTCCGCATCCGTCAGCGCTTGCACCAGCGCCACGCGCGGCCCTTCAATCTTTACCGCCTCTGCTCCCGCCTCTTTGATAAATCGCACCGCGTTGGCCACGCCTTCCGTCACCGTTCCGTGGTAGCTGCCGAACGGCATATCCGCCACCACCAGTGCGCGCCGCACAGCGCGCCGCACAGCACGCGTGTGATGCAGCATCTCGTCGACCGTTACGGCCAGTGTGTTGTCGTGACCCATCACCACCATCGCCAGCGAGTCGCCCACCAGCACCAGGTCGATGCCGGCCTCATCCACAAGGCGCGAAGTCGCATAGTCGTACGCGGTGAGCGCAGAGATGGGCTTGCCCTGCCGTTTCATCTCGGCCAGTGCAGGAATCGTGACTTTTGTGATGGAGGAATCAAGCGGCGAAGAATTCGCGCTTCCGGGGAAGTTCGTAATGCTCATGTTGTCTCCAGTGCCGCTCCGTCTACACAAGATGCGACCCGAACAAACACAAGTATACGCCCGGGGGAGCCAGAATGCAGCTCGAACACCCCAGGGCCCCGCCCATGCCGAGCGTCCCCAAATTCTCCCGTCCGCCCCATCACCGCCCGTAGTCATCGAACCCCAGGAACCGACTGCGAACATGGGCGAATATTCAGCAAAGAGAAGAGTAGCCGACGAACCGCCCGCGATGCGCCAAACTCCTTCGCACTAAATACAGATTGTCATTCCGACCGGAGCGCAGCTGAGTGGAGGAACCTGCAGTTGCTCTTCTCTTCGTAGGCCCAAAAATTCTCAATTTCCGAATAGCCGACAATCCGGGAGAGACGATTGTTACACTGCTCAAATCATGAGAAGAACTCTCTTTGTGTTGCTGTTGGCGACGGGGGCGCTCGCTCAAAACAACGAATCCACGTTGAGGCAACCAGGTTCGGAAGCCCTTTCGAGAGAGCAAGCACGAAGCAAGCAAGAGCTGTGTTCGAAGGCAGAAAAAGGCGGTAATGCCGAAATTGGGGCGTGCCTAAACAGACAGTTCAAGATCACTGAGCAGAACTATCTCGCGTACATCCGCTCAATTGGAGCATTACTTCGCTTATCGCTCCCTGACAATTCTGCCCCTGGAACTCCCAAGAGGCTTCCATTCGACTCAGCCGAAGATGCGTGGCTCAAGTATCGCGATGCAAGCTGCGAATCGATGTCTACGCAATGGGTGGGAAGCCAATCCGCTGTAGCGTATGCGGATTGTCGCGTTAAACTCACGTCGAAACACATGAATGAGCTAGCCGACCTTTATGCCGATTTGTGGCATTGATCGAGGTTGTTGGCGAGTAACCGGCTACTCGGACCTTTGATCTTCGCTTAAGCTTTCTTTTCAAGGTCCGGAGCCGGTGAGCTGTTACCGCTCGTCACACTCTGCTTGCCGTTCGTCCCCCATTCGCCGCACACTATTGGCAGCAATGCTTTCTCCTTTAGCTGCGAGTATTTACGGAGTTATCGGTCTCGCCGGTACAAGCGGGCTTGGCGTCGGCGGATTTGCCTATGCCTCCCGCTGGCCCACGTCACAGCTTTTCGGCCGCACCCTCATCGCGCCTCGCAATCCCGGACAGCTCGCTCTCACCTTCGATGACGGCCCCAATCCCGCATGGACCCCGCGTCTCCTCGACATTCTCGCTGAGCACAACGTACGCGCCACCTTCTTCATGGTCGGCAAATTTGTGAAGGATGAACGAGAACTCGCCCGCCGAGTTGCCGACGCCGGCCATCTCATCGGCAATCACACCTGGAGCCACCCCGATCTCTCCCGCACCCCGCCTCCCAATATTCTCGATGAGCTCACCCGCACCAGCGACATCCTCGCCAACACCTTAGGCAAACCAGTCATCCACTTCCGTCCGCCCTTCGGCGCGCGCCGCCCTTACGTGCTCAGGCTCGCACGCCAGCTCGGCCTCATTCCCGTCACATGGAACGCCATGACGACGGATTGGAAGGAGACCTCCGCCGACAAAATCGCACAGAATCTGATCGCGAAAATCGAAAGCTACCAGCGTTCAGGTTGGGCCAGCAACATCGTCCTTCACGACGGCAGCCATCGTGGCCAGAACGCCGATCGCGGCCCATCCATCGCCGCTGCCGCCCAACTCCTCGAGCGCTATCACCGCACCCACACCTTCGTCACCCTCGACGCATGGAGTGAATAACTCCGCAAGAATCTCCCGTTTTCAAAGGCATCAATCAGCATCATCGAGGGTGCCCCATCCTGGCCGTGCTTTTCGGCTAGGGTGGGAAAGCAAGATTTCAATCCGGAGGGAGCAGCAGCCTTCAGGCTGCTGAATCATGCGTACAAAGCTACATGGCCTTTGGGCCCGGACGACTGCTCCTGCTCTTCTCAACAATCAGACGCGAAACGCCTCGCGCGCCGCCTCAATCGTCGCGAAAACCTCCGCATCCCCATGCGCCGTCCCCAGAAACGCAGCCTCAAACTGCGAAGGTGGCAGCCACACGCCGCGATCCAGCATCGCTCGATGAAACTTCCCGAACATCGCCGTATCCGACTTTGCGGCCTCGTCGTAATCCGTCACCGGCCCTTCGTTGAAGAACCACGTCCACATCGCTCCCACGCGATTCGTCGTAACCGCCACACCGGCCTTCTCCGCTTCCGCGGCAACACCTTCGGCCACTGCCTTCGCCGTCGACTCGAGCCGTACATAAACTTCCGCTCCGTATTCCTGCAGAAATCTAATCGTCGCAATCCCCGCAGCCATCGCCAGCGGATTCCCGCTCAAAGTCCCGGCTTGGTAAACCGGTCCCAGCGGCGCCAGCAAATCCATATACCTCTGCTTGCCGCCAAACACGCCCACTGGCAAACCACCGCCCACAATCTTGCCCAGCGTCACCAGGTCAGGATCGAGCGAATACAACTTGCATGCCCCGCCCAGCGCCACGCGGAACCCGGTCATCACTTCGTCCACAATCAGCAGCGCGCCCTCTCGCCTGGTCAGTTCACGAAGAGCCTGCAAATAACCGGGCATCGGTGCAATGCATCCCGCATTGCCCACCACCGGCTCCAGAATCACCGCCGCAATCTCATCCGGATGCGCATCAAACGCCGACTCCACGGCGGCCGTGTCGTTATAAGGCAGCGCATGTGTCAGCGCGGCAATCTCCTCCGGCACTCCCGCCGACCCTGGAATCCCAAACGTGGCCACTCCCGAACCAGCCTTCACCAGCAGCCCGTCCGCATGCCCGTGATAGCAGCCTTCAAATTTAATAATGACCTTGCGCCCGGTCGCTGCGCGTGCCAGCCGGATCGCGGACATCGTCGCCTCGGTTCCTGAGCTAACAAACCGCATCTTCTCAATCGCCGGATAGCACGCAACAATCCGCTCCGCAAGATCAGCCTCGCTCGCCGTCGACGCGCCAAAGCTCGCCGAGTTCCGCGCCGCGCGTTCAATCGCCTCCACCACCGGCGGAAACGCATGCCCCAGGATCATCGGTCCCCAGGAACCTACGTAATCGATGTAGCGGTTGCCGTCCGCATCCACCACGTAAGCTCCCTCGGCCCGCTCCACAAACGGTGGAGCTCCGCCCACCGCATGAAACGCTCGGACCGGCGAATTTACGCCGCCCGGGAAAAAGCGCTCTGCGCGCTGCTGCAATTCATGGGAACGTGTATGCGTCGGGGCCGGAGTTTTCGTGCTCATCGTGGCTTCAGTATAGAATTCGCCCTGGCTATTGGAGCCCTGTTCCCCCCGCGCCTTCCGCCGTTCTCCACATTTTGAACACCGAATCGATTCCGGCCTTCACGGGGCCATTGCGTGAATCCTGCTAGAATCGACCTTTCCGGTCCGCAGCGCCTGCTCCAAACTCCAACCGTAGAAGGCCGAAAAGTGCCCGAAGAATCCAAATCAAAGCCCATCCCGCCGAAGCCCGCCACGGCGAAGTCCACCACGACGCAGTCCATCACCTACGCCGACGCGGGGGTTGACATCTCCCGGGGCGACCGCGCCAAGGAACGCATCAAATACCTTGCGCAAAAGACCTTTAATCGCAACGTGTTAGGCGGCATTGGCGGTTTCGGGGCCCTCTTCCGGCTGGACCTTCAGAAGTTCAAAAGTCCCATCCTGGTCAGCTCCGCCGACGGCGTCGGCACGAAGCTCAAAATTGCCTTCGAAATGGGCCTCCACTCCAGCGTCGGCGGCGACCTTGTCAACCACTGCGTCAACGACATAGCCGTCCAGGGCGCCACCCCGCTCTTTTTCCTCGACTACTTCGCCAGCGGCAAGCTAGACCCCGAGGTCACCGAGACCGTTGTCTCCGGCCTCGCTGACGCCTGCAAAGCCAACGGCTGCGCCCTCATCGGCGGCGAAACCGCCCAGATGCCCGGCTTCTACGCCGAAGGGGAATACGACCTTGCCGGCTTCATCGTCGGCGCGGTCGATCGCGACAAGCTCGTCACGGGAGCCGAGATCAAGGCCGGCGACGTCCTCGTCGGATTCCCTTCCACTGGCCTCCACACCAACGGCTACTCGCTCGCTCGCAAGCTCATGTTCGACGTAGCCGGTTACAAGACGAGCCAGTACGTCACCGCCATCAAGGAGAAAGCCGGCGCCGCGCTCATGAAGACGCATCGCAGCTACCTCCACGTCATTCAAAAGCTCGTCGCCGCGGGCATGACCGCCGGCATGGCCCACATCACCGGTGGCGGCATTACCGAGAATCTACCCCGCATCCTGCCCAAGGGTCTGGCCGCGCAAGTTGAACTGGGCTCCTGGCCCGTCCTGCCCATCTTCGACCACCTTCGCGACCTCGGCCAGGTTTCGCAGGATGAGATGATGCGCACCTTCAACATGGGAGTCGGCCTCATCGCCGTCATTCCCGCTGCCAAGTTCACCCGCGCCAAAACCCTCCTCGACCGGGCCGAAGAAAAATTCTACGTAATCGGCCGCGTAGTCAAAGGCGACCACCGCGTCCAGTACACATGAGCCTTCCCATTCGCCCGATCGATTCACACAACAATGGGAGTCCCCAGCTCTGGATTTTCGGAACTGGAAAAACAAGAACATTAATCAGCCGGGTGCCGGGTGCCCCAGGTCTGGATCTTCAGACCTGGGAAAACAAAAACCTCAACCAGTCTTGTCTTTCTGAAATCAGCGTTGTCATTCTGAGCGAAGATCGCTACGCGACCGAAGTCGAAGAAGCTGCGGTTGCTCCTGGCACCGCTTCCAATCACAACCTATGATGGCCAGGGATCAGTCCTCCCGTAGGGAGGAGACGAAAATAGCTCAGGGTGAAACCCTGGGATCACAACCCAGCCATAGGCCTCCGTCCCGCAGGGCCGGAACGAATAGGACTCCAAAAAACGCCGATGGAAAGCCCTGCAGTCAACCCGCAAGATGAAGGCGCGCAAAGCGCAAGTTCGCCCATCCGCCTCGGAGTGCTTCTCTCCGGACGCGGCTCCAACTTCCTCGCCATCGCCCGAAACATCCGAGAAGACCGCCTGCCCAACGTCGAAATCGCCATCGTCGTCTCCAACGTCGCCGAAGCCCCCGGCATTCAGGCAGCAAGCGACCTCAACCTCCCCACCGCCGTCTACGTCTCCAAAGGCCGCTCTCGCGCCGATCACGATGCCGACCTCATCGCATGCCTCCGCGATCACAACGTCAACCTCGTCTGCCTCGCCGGCTACATGCGCCTGCTCTCCCCCGGCTTCATCGCCGCTTTTCCCAACCGCATCCTCAACATTCATCCTTCGCTGCTTCCCGCCTTCCCGGGACTCGACGCACAGCAGCAGGCCTTCGACTACGGCGTAAAAGTCGCCGGCTGCACCGTCCACTTCGTCGACGAACACCTCGACCACGGCGCCATCATCCTCCAGCGCACCGTCCCCGTCTTCGACACCGACGAAGCCCACTCCCTCGCCGAGCGCATCCTCTTCGAAGAGCACATCGCCTACTCCGAAGCCATCGCCCGCGTCGCCGGCGGCGAGTACGAAATCCAGGGTCGCCGCTACGTCAAGCGGCAACTTTAGTCACCATTGCGATGTAACGCCGCAGTTCGTGTTGCGGCCTGTCCGTTTCTTTTCATGGCATAATTGCCGCATTCATGCAGATCACCTGTCCGTCCTGCCGCTCGAAGATCGCGACTAACGACATCAACGTCTCGACGGACGTCGCCCTTTGTCGCGCCTGCGGAAACACGTTCCGCCTCTCCGAGATCGTCGGCGGAGTCTCCTTGGGCGCAGCTTCTGCTTCCATCGATCTGAACTCTCCTCCGCAAGGTGCCTGGTACCAGCCGCTGCCTGACGGCTTCACCGCGGGAGCCACAACCCGCACCTGGGGTGCGCTCTTTATTGTGCCCTTTACCTGTATCTGGTCCGGCGGATCGATGTTCGGAATTTATGGAACTCAGCTCATCAAGGGACACTTCAGCCTGCCCTCTTCGCTCTTCGGAATCCCTTTCGTCCTCGGCTCCATCTTTTTGATCTCATGGTGCGCCATGAGTGTCGCCGGCAAGGTATCGATCACTCGTCACGCCGATCAACTCACCATCTTCACCGGAGTCGGCTCCATCGGGTGGAGTCGCAGTTGCAACTTCTCCGATTTCAATCGCGCGTCTGAGGACTTCTCTTTCAACTCGTCCAACAATTGGAATCGTCAGGGGAAAGTCATCCGGCTCGAAGGCAAAACCGCCATTGCCTTTGGGTCCATGCTGACAACGGAGAGACGTTATTTCCTGCTCAACGCCATCCGCACATCGCTCGCCAGCTCGAGCCCATCGCCAATCTTCGCTGCGCCGGTCTCTCGCTTTCGTTAATCGAATAGAAGACTTTCAAAGCATGCCGAAACTCAGCGTGCCCTTACTTGGCTTTAGGCGGAAACTCCGAGAATAACTTTTCGATTGCCGCGCCAACCTTCTGCAGCGACTCATTTGGTTTCTGCGGGTCGAGCTTCTGCTCTACCGTTCCCACCCAGACCTCTTTGTTACTTGCCGGGTCAACCATGTCTACCCGCAGAACGCCCTTCGGCTGTGGTTTCCCCGCGGATCCAGGCGGAGGCTCGAAACCAGCCCATAGCAGCACGTCCACTTGCGGTGCCTGGCAATTGTCGCAAGTATCGGCCAGCGGATTGTCGGAATCCAGCCCGTAGTCCAGGCTGCCACCGGCAATCACCGTGAGGTCGCCGCCCTTCTCCACGCTCACCAGCCCCTTTGATTCGATCCCGTGTCTGATCGAACCCACCACCGACGCATACAAAAGCGGCCTGCTCGTGGGAGCAGGCGGCAGCTTTAACGTATAAGTTTTGAACTTTGAGAAGTCGACGCTCTTGTTGTATCCCACTTTGACCTTCTGCGCCAAGCCGCAGCAAGTGGACAACGCCGTCACCATCAACAGGATTTGCAGGTTTCTCATGCGAGAACTCATCAGGCAATTAACTCCTGCGGCATTTGGAAATGCCGATCATAAGAAGTCTAGGTTGCCATTCTGCTCTTCAACACTGGCAAAATTGCCAGTGCCGGTCGGCGTCAAGGAGTGCACCTCAGGTCGTGTCAACTCCCCCTCGGGGTAGTCGAAGCGCAACCCATTGATTCTGCGAGGAAGATTCTCCTCCTCCATTTGCAGGTAATTTCACCTTCCATGTGCACAATGGATTCAGGGTTCGATCCAGGTCGTCAATCCGAACGCCAAAACTGGAAGGCCTTAAGTTATTTCATAAGAGTATTTTGCAGATAAGTCATTATGTAAGAGGATTTTGCGGGAAGAGGGAATCTGCAACTCGTGTAGATAGAGTATTTTACGCCCAGGGTCCGTCCAAAAAAATCTATAGGGATGTTCACACAAACGAACTGATCGCGCCTCGGGAGAACAGATGTCAAGCTCCCTTTTAGCGGCGCGGCTTGCAAGTTACTGATTCCGCAATGAAAAGTCTCTCCGCTTTTTTGCAGATTATTTCCGCAGACTCTCTAAGATTGGAACCATAGCCTGACAATCCAGCGGAACCTCACGCGGACCTATTAGCCGCGCGACCGCGCTCGTCTGCGCCAGGCGATTCCGCTCTCGGTCGCAGCCGCAACCACGGCCCCCTCCGTCAATGGTGTCGCCGCAAACATCCCGTCGGCGGCCCGTCGCAATCCGACCGGTCTGCCGGCCAGAAAAGAGAATCATCGCGATGGCAAACATTCTGGTAAATATCGAAAAGGGAATTGAAATCGGAGCCGAGGACGCTCTCAAGTGGCTCACCGGCGCAAACAAGGCACTCAAAGCCGCACCGCAGGTCGTCGCTGCGCTCGCCACACTCATCACCGCCGTTGAGAAGCCGATCGCCGAACTTGCCGGCGCCGCCTCCAACCCCCTGAATATCGCTCTGGATATTCAAACCGCCACCGACCTGAAGGCCGCCTGGCCCGAAGTGAAAGCATTTCTCGCCACTCTGGGAGTGAAATTCTGAACCGGCGAAGCACATTCGTCGCTCAGCCAACCCCACGGACACGTTGTCCGTGGGGATCCTGATATCGGCTCAAAACTTCCGTGATCTTTCCGGCCCATCCCGACGAGTCCAGAATTACTGTCAACCGATCGGCAAGAAGTGAAGATAGGTATGAGAATTCGGGCAAAGAACCTATGTCCCGGGCGAGCGCGGTTTGCTGCCCTCCCGACGCTTGTCCTCTGTGTTGTTTCCTCGCTGCTCCATGCACAAATGCCGGCTTCTGATCTTCATGCAGCCGCCGCTGCCGGAGACGCCAAGGCGCAATTCGCCCTCGGCGATTACTACTTTGGCATTCGCTACTTGACGCTGGATTACGCGCAGGCTCTGATCTGGTATCGTAAATCCGCCGCCCAGGGCTATGCTCCCGCGCAGAATCAACTTGGCAGCATGTATGAAAACAACACTGGCCTGCCACAGAATGACAAGCGGGCCGTAAGCTACTACCGCTTGGCCGCGGACCAGGGCTACGCGCTCGCGCAGTACAATCTGGCGGCCATGTTTGAGGATGGCCGCGGTGTCCACCGTGACTATAAGCAAGCCCTCGCCTCTTATCGCAAAGCGGCCGATCAGAATCTCTCCAGCGCCGAAAAGCAAATCGGCTACTTCTACCAGTGCGGATTTGGCGTCAAGCGAGATTTTGCCCAGGCGACGGCCTGGTATCGACGCGCCGCCGACCACGGGAATGCCGACGCCGAAAATCAGCTGGGGTACATGGCCGGAGAAGGATGGGGCCAGCCGCAAGACTACACCGTGGCTCTTTCCTGGTATTACAAAGCCGCGGAACACGGCAGCAACCAGGCTGAGGAGAACATCGGTTACATCTTTCAGCACGGCACCGGCGTGCGAACAGACTACGCGCAGGCGTTGTCGTGGTTCAGCAAAGCCGCGGCGCAAGGCAACGCCGACGCGGAGAATCAGCTAGGCTGGATGTATCAATTCGGGCAGGGCGTTCAGACCGACAATGCCAGGGCATTGACCTGGTACGGTCTTTCTGCCGACCGGGGAAACATCCAGGGCAAAAATAACCTCCAAAGTCTCACCGACGATCTGCAGGATGACGGCGGGGAATGGCAAAACGCGACCATACCGGTCAGCGATGCCGCCATTGCGCAGGCGCAACGCTGGGCGAAAATCCGAGATCTTCAACGTCGCATTGACCACGCCGAGGCCGTCGCCCTGAATGAGGACGGGTTCGCCGACCAGCTGGAACACATCGGCCATGGCAAAAGCGACGCCATGACCAAAGTCTTCAACACAATGGGAAGCGTTGCCGCCGTCCAGCACCGAGCCGAAGCTGAAAACTCCCGCGTGGAAGCAGCGCACCTGCACGACCAACTGGCTCAAATCGAAAGCCAAAACCAATCCGCCGCCATCCCTGCTCCCTAAAGTTCTCAAATTCCAGTCGCCTCGCCCACCAGCTGTCATCTGCCGGCGCTCGCGCTACATCGTCACGCTTGCGTGTTGACTGGCCTGTTACCCGCTCGCGGCTGTTTCTGAGCCGCCAGCCAGTTCTTGCTCAAGCGAGCGGTCGGCGGCCTGCCGCTTGATATATGCGGCTTTAAAGTTTTCATATTTGGTGTGCAACTCGTCGAGTTCAAGATCGCTCAGGTTTTCAATGTCGATCATCTGATCACGCGCTTTATCGACTGCGCGAATAAGCTCATTCAGTTTCAGGTTGATCGCTCGAGCGTCCCGGTTCTGCGTGTTCTGGATCAAAAAGACCATGAGAAACGTGACGATGGTCGTGCCCGTGTTTATTACCAGTTGCCAGGTATCAGAGAAGTGGAAGATTGGGCCAACGGCCGCCCAGATGACAATCACAGCGCCCGCTCCAGCAAACGCCCACTTCGATCCCAACCATCCTGAAGCGAAGGCGGCAAACCTCCCGAATGCATCATTCGTCGTGCGCGACTGAACTTCCAGGGGTGGCTTCGACATTGGCATTCCTTCTCAAACGGACGGCATGCAAAGCTTAATGGATAGCCTGCGGCTTTTTCGCTTGGTAGCGACTGACACTGGGCTTGCGGGGACTGTATACGACTGAAGGCCAGTGCCTCTCGAGGCTCCAGTCACCATCTGTCTCCAGGACCCCGACACTCTGGCCGCAGACCTCACAGGGGTATACTCCCCAGTCAGCCCTGTTCAGGCGGGTGCGAAGCAAAAGCTTCGTTGGTTCGCTAAGTTTTCCCTTGCACGGCTTCGTCAGTATTGGCATAGTCCTCATCTCGCGGTTTACAGCTTGTCTCTTAGAGGCCCTTTGTTGGCAAACGAGTGGCAACCGCATCGCAGGTTGAATGAAAGACTCTCTTCAAAGCCTTAACTCGGTTGGATGCGGCGAGGCAGTGCCGGGTTTTGCCTCTGGCAATATGGAGCATTTCCCGGCAGGACCGCATGGCCTATCGGCAACGTCCAGCGATGCCTTTGACCGAAACGCAGCAACGCTTGCCTGACATCCAGGACGAGAATCCAGTCCAAATCGCCGGTGGACACGACGTGAGTTCTTCTCGCTGGCTACTTTAATCGCTGTCTTGAGCCATGAAGCGGCGGAACGACCGAATGACTTCCTCTTCTTCCAACGTGATTGGAAAGATTCTTCTGGCCTCCCCTGACCGGTTCGCTTTGAAGTGGTCTTCCAGCTCTTTTACGTTTTCAAGTAAATCTTGTAACCCTGGTAACATGCATCTCCTCCTCCAGGAACTCTCTGCGCAGCCGAACAACCGAATCAACGCATACCTGGAAGCGATTGGACGCTGCGATGATCTCTGCGGTTGCAACAAAGTTGCCGTTGGCTCCGTTCTATTGACGGACTAGAAAAAAGCCGCCCCGATCCGGAGCGGCCTTTCTCCTTCTAAATACTCAGGCACCTACGTATTAACCGACCGCGTCTCGCCGAGCACCACCTTCACCGTCATCTGTCGGCGCCCGCGCAGCACCGTCACGCTCACCGTGTCGCCAGCCTGGTGCTTGTCCATGATTACGCTGATGTCCTGCGGATCAGTGATCTGCTGGCCGTCAATCGCCACAATCAAATCGCCGCCCAGCATCACCGGCTGGTTGCCGACGTACGCCTGCTCGTTGCCGCCGCGCAGGCCGGCACGCTCCGCAGCCCCACCGGGAACCACCTTCTGGATAAGCACGCCGGAATCCGCCGTGAAACCCATCTGCTCGGCAACTTCCGGCCCGATTGCATACGACACGATGCCCAGCGACGGCCGGCGCACCTGCCCATAACGAGTCAGATCTGAAAGCACGGCCTTTGCGGTGTTGATCGGAATCGCAAATCCGATTCCCGAGCTCTGTTCCGCTCCGTTCGAAGCGATCATGGTGTTGATGCCGATCACTTCACCGCGCGAGTTCAGCAGCGGTCCGCCGGAGTTGCCTGGATTGATCGCAGCATCGGTCTGAATGGCGTCTTCAATCGGCGCGCCGTCGCCGTTGCGAATCGAACGGATCGAACTGATGATGCCCCGCGTCATCGTTCCGCTAAGCCCGAAGGGATTCCCGATGGCATATACTTTTTCGCCGACAGCAAGCTGGCTGGAGTCAGCCAGAATCACCGGTTGCAATTCGGGCGCCTCAATCTTGAGCAATGCCAGGTCGTGCACCTTGTCGCTGCCGATCACGGTAGCCTTGTAGCTGCGTTTGTTGCTCAGTTTCACTTCAATACCGCGATTGGCGCCCTCCACCACGTGATAGTTCGTCAGCACGTGCCCAGCCTTGTCGAGGATGAATCCCGAACCCTGGCCTTCCTGCGGCACCGTTCCATAGAAGAAGTTGAAGATCACCGCACGCGATGTGATGTTCACTACGGATGGCAGCACCCGCCGGTAGACTGCGATGTTGTTCTGTTCTTCCGCATCGAATTCAGGCGCAGCCTGCGCCTGCGTCAGCTCCAGCGGGGAGCCCGACGCTCGGGTGTTTGTGAGTGTCAGAGGATTCAAACCTCTCTGGAAATGGGTGGTGACAAACCAGAATCCACCAACCAGAAGAAGGACCAAAACAAACTGGCGCAGTTTCATAGCTCTCTTAAACCTTGCAACCCTTCCATACACATACGAATTAGATACAGAGCAGTTCCAGAAGAACCAGAGGGTTCGCACCCAGTCTGCTGCTTCTATCTTAAATAACTACCTTTTGAGGTCTGAGTTGCTCTCCTGCCTCAGCTGGGGCCATAGCACCTCTACCTGGGCGCGGAGCGCTTCGATATCACCGGTGTTTTCAAGCACGTAGTCAGCGCGATCGGCTTTCTCGCGGTCGGGAATCTGGTGGGCGAGCCGCGACCGGGCGTCTGCCTCGGCTGCCTCGCGGTTTGCGGCAGACGGAGAAATTCGGTCGACATAGCGGGCGATCTTCGCCTCGTCGGGAGCGGTGATCAGTACGACACGGTCAATGCGTTTGCGCAACTCGGTGAAGACGGCGTTGGCTTCGCCACTCGCGCGAGCGTCGCGCTCCACTTCGAAGATGAGCGCCGAGACAACGACCGCGACGGCGGCCGGATCGCGCGCGAAAACCTCGCTCATCCACAGGCGCTGCGCTTCGATAACTTCCGGATGGATGATCGCGTTCAGCTCCTTCACGCGGCCGCCTTTAAACGCAAGTTCAGCAAGCCGTGCGCGGTTGAGCCTGCCATCTGCCGCGACGACATCAGGCCCGAAGACACGAACGATCTCCTTGAAGGCCGCCTGTCCCGGCTCCATCAGCGCACGGCCCAATTCGTCCGACTCGATAACCTCGGCGCCCAACTCGCGCAGCATCGCAGCGACTGTGCTCTTGCCGCTGCCGAGGCCGCCTGTCAGCCCAACCCGAAGCATCGGCTAGAGTCCCCGCCGCATTTTCGCCGCGCGCACGGTGTTCGACATCAGCATGGCAATGGTCAGCGGTCCCACGCCGCCCGGCACCGGCGTGTATGCACCGGCAAGTTCAAACGCTTTGGGATGCACGTCACCTACAATCGTCGAGCCGCGTTTGTCGAAGGCGGCTTGGCGCTTGGCATTGCCTGCAAAAAAGCGGTCAAAGTCCTCCAACGTGGTGATGCGGTTAATGCCCACATCAATAATGGTGGCGCCCGGCTTCACCATCTCCGGCGTGATGAATCCCGGCCTGCCGATCGCCGCAACCAGGATGTCTGCCTCTTTCGTCACCGCTGCAAGATCGCGCGTCTTCGAGTGGCAAATCGTCACCGTGGCATTCTCGTGCAGCAGCAACATCGCGACCGGCTTGCCCACAATGTCGCTCCGTCCCACAATCACCGCATGCTGCCCGCTGATGGGCAGATTGCTGCGCTTGAGAATTTCGATGACGCCCGCTGGTGTACACGGGGCCAGCGCAGGCCGCCCTGCCTGCAGCTTGCCGGCATTTACGGGGTGAAAGCCATCCACATCCTTCTCCGGTACCACGGAATCGAGCAGAAACTTGGTATCAACCTGCTTCGGCAGCGGAAGCTGGATCAGGATGCCGTCGATGTCGTCCCGGTCGTTCAGAGCACGGACCAGATCCAGCATCTCTTCGGTCGTGACAGTATCGGGCGGGGTGATCAGGTCGCTGAAGAGCCCCAGCTCTGCGCACGTCTGTACCTTGCTGCGGACATAAATCTCCGAAGCCGGCACATGGCCCACCAACACTGCGGCCAGCCCGGGACGAATCCCTTGCGCCGCGAGTGCCCGCACTTCTTCCGCTACTTCCTTCTTGATCGCCGCCGCAATCCCCGCCCCATCCAGAACTTTAGCCATCAACGTCTCCCATCCAATCGTATCGTCTCGAACTCCGACGCTGCCCGTCTGGCGCTGGATCGCTGCCGACAAGACATGGGAGAGGCATTTGCTCAGTGCAAGCCCATCGGCGTCCCGACCCGCCGCACCTCACCGCGCAATTTGAGCTTGCTGATGTGTACGTCATAATCCGTTCCCGGCAACAGCGACTCCAGCACAAACGTTTCCGTACCGCCGGAGCGAAGCTCCTTGTATCGATAGACGCCCACGTCACCGATGCTGGTTTCGGTGCCGCCTCGGGGAGCATCCAGGAAGCGCTGCGCATCGGCAACGCCTGGCACTGCGCGCGTTTCGCCGCCAAGCAGGCTCTCGGCGGCATACGACCGAACCAGCTTGGTCCAGTAGCGCGCCAGCAGGTCGCTATCAGAGAAGATATCGGCCCACACAATCTCGCCGCGCACAGCGACCACCACCCCGACAGCATGCTCTGCACGGAGCTTTTCAAGTACTTGCTCGCGCGACTTCATCACCGGAGCGGCGGCTTCGTCCACCTTCTCGCTCACAGCAATGCTTTGCATGGCGCGGGCATAGCTGGTCGTTCCAAGGCTATTGGCATCGGGGACAGCGTGCGGCTGTTGGGCCACGGCAACTCCTGGAGGCGGCGAAACCGGTGCAGCAAGCGCCGCTGCAATGCTGCCGTGCACTGAGTTCCAAACCTCCTGCTGATCCTTTTCCACCATCGCCTTGGCGCGCACCGAGGGTTGCACCATCATGCTCTGAGTCGGCGCCTTTGCCGAGCCGCGAAAAGTCGCAGTGTCTTCCGTCCAGCGTCCGGGTTCGATGCAGAAGACGCCCAGATCGATGGGATCGTTGCCCGCGGGCACGATGCGGTCCTTGGCAATCACGCGATCCTGCTTGCCACCGGTCACAATCTCGCCCGCCAGCAGAAGCAGCGGCTTGTCCGAGTTATTCACCAGCACCAGCGTGTTGACCTGGTCGCCCCGGTACTGGGGCGGATTGGGAATAGGCCGGAGCACACCGTCGTCGATTCTGCCCTGCGCAGGTCGCGGACGCACCAGTCCGCGGACCTTGCCGGCCTCGGTTACTTCCACCTGGCCGCTCTTGATGCCTTCATCAAGCGTCAGAAATGGAGACGCCGGCGTCTTGCCGGATTGCACAACGGGGAAGAGAAGCAGATTCCCGCTCTCAATCGGCGCCAGCACACGATAGGAACTGTGCGGCTGTTCCATCGGCCCTGCGGCCGCACGAACATCTTTTACGTGGAGCGCAAAACCCGCGATCAGCGCGGTAACCAGAAGCGTAGATCCGAGAAAACTCAACCTGGCTGGATTGCTCATGCGTACCCTCCGCCGGCAGCAGCGGCTCCGGCTCTGGGCTGAGAACGAGTCCCTGGCGGTTTCTTGCAGGGATTTTTTGGCGTATCTTCATGTCGTGGACGCTGCACCGCTCCAGCCTGCCGAAGGTGTGCCCGCCGGGGAGATTTCTTCCGCTCCCGTAGCAGTCCATCTGGCGTTACTGGATGAACTTTGGAGGGAATGCTGCGCGCAGACCTGGGGCCTGCAGCGGGGCGAGTTCGATCGCATCATTCTCCTTGTCTCAACGGCGCAGAACTTCGGACTGGCCTCCGGAATTGTGGCCCAAAAGGAAGAACAGGCAGCGTTTTTTCGCAGTCTCAAGTTGGCCGACCTTCTGTTGGCGAAGGCGTGTGCCGCCGGAAATGAACGGGCATGGGAGCATTTCATGGCGATCTACGGTCAGCCGCTTACACGCGCAGCCATCGCCATCAGCGGCAGTGAAACCGTCGGGCGTGACCTGGCCGATGCATTTTATGCGGAACTTTACGGGCTCAACACACGCGACGGTGAGCGCCGCTGTCCGCTCGATTCGTATCGCGGGCGCGGCTCGCTCCTGGGATGGCTGCGGACCACGTTGGCGCAGCGGTTCGTCGATCACTATCGGCGTACATATCGCGAACTGGCCTTCGATGATCAAGTGCACGATGTTCCTGTGCCCAACCCAGTCCCAGATCCCGAGCCTGCCATTCTTGCGGCGCTTCGCAGGGCCGTCCATGCAGCCTTGCACCAGCAGCCTGCGGAAGAACGATTCCTGCTCGCATCCTATTATGTTGACGACAAAACCCTGGCCGAGATCGGCCAGATCTTGCACGTGCATGAAGCGACAATAAGCCGCAGGCTGCGGCGCGCCACAGACGCTGTTCGCAAGCAGCTTATCCACAATCTTGAAGCAAACGGGATGACCCGCAGAGCCGCGGAAGAAGCGCTTGGAACCGATCCGCGCGATCTCGATTTGAAAATGGACCTGAGAAAACTACTGCAAAGTTCTGAGCCGGAGCCGTTCACAGTGCAGGAGATTACAAATCCGGCTACCGCACAAGAAACCATTGCCAGAGCGCCGCTCTCTGACGAGGCGAAGACCACACGATGAACCCGACCGCCCAATCCGGAATGCATCCCGACGCCGAGAGCCTGACGGCCTTCGCGGAGCAACTGCTGCCCGCCACGGAGCGCGATCAGATACTTGCGCACATGTCCACGTGCGGCCGCTGTCGCGAAGTCGTCTTCCTGGCGCAACATGCAGCGTCGGAAGATCAGCCGGACTTGATCGCCATTCCGGCGTCCGCGCCGAGGAGGCATCGCGCCGCATGGTTCAGCGGTTGGCGGTGGACCTGGATTCCTGCGACCGCATTTGCGGGACTCATCGGAGTTGCCGTTGTACAGCACTTTCGCCAGGCGGCGCCAGAGACGCAGATGACTGCGAAGCTGTCGCAGACGGATGATTTGAGCAAGTCTCAACCTGCAAAGGTCTCGCCGGCGAGTCCCCAGTCGATTCCTCCGACCGCGGGGTTGCAGAAAGCGCGGACGGCGAATCCTTCCGAAACGCGAGACAAAGCGCGGGACAGTGCTTCACTTTCAGCAGCAAAGGATGAGGCAAAGCAACTGGACGAGAAGAAGTCAATCGAACGAAGAGAGCTTGCCACAGGATCCGCCGGCGCTTCGGTCGTCATACCTCCAGGCGTTTCGGGGGGATCTGTTCACGGAACGGCGGCTGCACGAGCGCAATCTTCGCCGTTCGATGGCCCCTCTGCCGCGAATCAACTACAGCAACAGAATCTGGCGCAGCAGAATGTTCCACAGCAGAAGACCTTAAGGGAATCGCAGAACGTTGCAACCGAAGCAGCAAACAAGCCAGTGATGGCAGGCGCAGCTCCTGCGCCGGCATCGCAATCCGTCACGGTGCAGGCAGACAAGGTAGAAAAGCCAGCGGCCCCGCCTCCGCCACCACAGGTCTCCTCGATTCTGCTGACTGACCAAAACTACGAAGTTTCATCCGCGAACGTCGCAGGGCTCAGTAAGGCGAAGAAGATAACGCTGCCCAGCGGGCTTGGAACGCTTTCCATGGCATCCGGAGCGGCTCGTAGCATCGCTCTCGACGCTGCCGGAACAATGTTCCTGAGCGAAGACGGAGGCAAACACTGGCAGCCGATTCAGGCCCAGTGGACTGGACGCGCTCTTCTCGTGCGTACACAGCCGGCGGGGACACAAGCGCCTGCCTTGCAGACTCCGCAAACAATGCGGTTTGAACTCGTGAACGATAAACTGCAAACTTGGACCAGCTACGACGGAAGAACGTGGATACCCGAACCACCCGCTGAAAAATGAAGTGAGCTAAGCGTGGATGATGTTGTTGTCCGGCGTCATCGGCATGCTGCGCAGGCGTACGCCCGTCGCAGCGAAGATTGCGTTGCCGACCGCCGGCGCAAGGCCCACGAGGCCAGTCTCACCCGCGCCGGCCGAGGGAAGATCTTTGCGGTCGAGCAGCACGATCTCCACCTGTGGTGTGTCGCTGAATCGAGGCAGCCGGTACTTTGAGAAGACCGGATTCTGGATGCGTCCGTTTCCGAAGAGAATCCTCTCGAACAACGCGCCGCCGATCGCCTGCACAATGGCGCCCTGCATCTGGTTGCGCAGTCCATCGGGATTCACGATTGCGCCCGACTCCCAGGCTTCAACTACCCGACGAATCTTCACCTGCTTTGATCCGGGATCGATGCCGACCTCGGCACACGTGGCAACGAATCCGCCTTTGTCCGTCCCGCAGGCAATGCCGTAGCCACGCTCCGGGGTGGATTTTGCGACGCCCCATCCAAACTTGTCTGTCGCCGCCTGAAGCACGGCCTTTAGCCGAGGATTGCTGATGTTCTTCAGGCGGAATGCGAGCGGATCCATCTGCGTGGCATGCGCCATCGCGTCCATATGCGACTCGCGTGCAAAGTGATTCGCGGTAGCCGCAAGTCCGCGATAAGAGCCCTGCCGCAACGGTGACTTCGACGGATGGTACTGGATGAGCTGGTTCGCAACATCGTAAGGCGTGCCGATGGCAGCGGGGCCAGAGTTGTAATTGTGGTATTCCCAGGCGACGAGTGTTCCATCGTGCCGGGCGCCTGCTTTGATTTCGATCAATCCAGCAGGGCGGAAGTAGGCCCAGGTGAACTCTTCTTCCCGCGTCCACACCACCTTCACCGGCTTGCCCGCAGCTTTGGATAGCCGCGCCGCTTCAATGGCCGCCTCGCCCGTGTGCTTGCCGCCATACCCACTTCCCATGTCGGGTTGGATCACGCGTACCTTTTCAGTGGGCAGTTGAAAAGCCTGCATCAACTCGTCACGCACGCCGAAAGGTCGCTGCGTCCCAGTCCAGACGGTAAGTTTGCCGTTGTTCCATTCGGCAACCGCTGCGCGCGGTTCCAGCGGAGCGTGCGCGATGTACTCGACCGTGTATTGAGATTCAAGTCGCACATCGGCGCCAGAAAGCGCATCTGGAACCGAGCCAACCACATGTTCGGGGCGTTCCGCCTGTCCGTCCGGATTGCTCTTGAGGTATTCGAAGAGGCCCTGGTTGCCTTGTTGATTGGGAATCTGCCACTTGGCCTGGATGGCCGCAAGCGCCTTTTGCGCCATGAATGGATCACTCGCCACTACTCCAGTGAAATCGCCATCGCGCACCATTTTCACGCCCGCCATCTTTTCCGCGGCGCTGGTGTCGAGCGACTGCAACGTCGCGTTGTATCCTTCCGGCCTCAGCACCGCGCCAAACAGCATCCCGGGCCGCACGATGTCAGAGGGGAACTGATGCTTCCCGGTAACGAAGTCGCGTCCGTTGGCTTTTGGGACCGGTGTTCCAGCAATCCTCCATTCGTTCGCTGGAGTGAAGGGCGGGTCACCTGCAACGCTCTTCACCAGAGCCTCGCCGCGGGTCAGCTCGCCGTAGGTTAGCGACTTTGAACCATCAGGCGTCGTCACCTTCCCCGATGCGGCAATAAGCTTTGAAGCATCGGTGTTCCATCGTTGTGCCGCCATCTCCACCAGAAGTTCACGTCCTGCGACTGCCATGTTGCGTAGTTGCGGCGCCATCGTCGGCGTTGTGCGGCTGCCAAACGTTCCCATGTCCCACGGAACAAGATCGGTGTCGCCCATGATCATCGTGATGGAGTCGAACGGGACACGCAGTTCTTCGGCGACGGCCTGCGCGAGTGATGTGCGGATGTTCTGTCCGACTTCAACTTTGCCGGTGAAGACCTTGACGCGTCCATCGGCATCAATATGGATCCACGCGCTGATGTCCTTGGGCAACTCATGTCCGCCAAAGCCCCGGCCAGACTCCTGCGTCAACGAAGGGATTGGAGTGAGGCAGACGAGCAAGCCGCCACCGAGGACTTTCAGGAAATCGCGTCGATCGATTTCGATCTTGCTTCTTCGTGATCCCCGGCTTATCGCGTCGTGACTTTCTTCCCGCACCATTGTTTCTAACTCACGAAGGTTCATCGCCCACCTCCGGCCGTTATATGGCCCGATGCGCGTTTGATCGCCTCGAGAATACGCGGGTAGGTTCCGCAACGGCACACATTCCCATTCATCGAGCCGAGGATCTGCTCGTCATTCGGCACTTTGATCTCACGCAGTAGGGCCGTTGCACTCATGATCATCCCAGCGGTGCAGTAGCCACATTGAAAAGCGCCTTCATCCAGAAAGGCCTGCTGAACCTCACTGAGCCTGCCGTTCACTTCAAGTCCTTCGATGGTCGTGATCTTTGCGCCCGCCGCGGCCGCTGCCGGGATCGAGCATGATCGCGTTGCGGCGCCATCCATCAGCACAGTGCATGCACCGCACTGTCCTTCGCCACAACCATATTTCGTGCCTGTCAGGTTGAGCCGGTTGCGCAGGACGGAGAGCAGCGTCTCCTCTTCTGGCGCGTTTACCTTATAAGATTTTCCATTGACGTTCAGAACCAGTTCGCCCATTGCGAGGCTCCCCAGCGGCCGCGGATCAGGCCGGCACCCGCTTAAGCATAGCGCAATTGAATAGCGAATGTTGAGTCGTCAGTCCGCTCTACATCAGGCGCGGGCGCGATGTTTGCGACCCGCTTTACTTTGCTTCTCCGCCTTTGCCGCCGAGTGGTACTTCTGGCGGATATCTTCAATAT
Organism: uncultured Acidobacteriaceae bacterium; assembly: GCA_963769345.1. Lineage (GTDB taxonomy): Bacteria > Acidobacteriota > Terriglobia > Terriglobales > Acidobacteriaceae > Telmatobacter. Next base: position 221,273 of record CAVYLL010000008.1, on the reverse strand, counting down.
TCACGGTTGGTTTTGGCATCTGGATATTCATTGACTCTAACGTCGCCACGATAATCTCCGAAATCGCCAGGTCCCGGAACCACTTATGGTCCGCCGGAATCACAAACCAGGGCGCATCCCCGGTGTTGCACTTGGCGAGCGCATCTTCATACGCTTGCCTATACTCGTCCCAGTACTCGCGCTCCGTGTAATCCGATTCGCTGATCTTCCAGCGCTTGGTGGGGTCGTCGAGCCGCTGCTCGAAGCGCTTCAACTGCTCTTCTTTGCTGATATGGAGAAAGAACTTGAGAATGTGCGTACCGTTCGCAGCCAGCCGGCGTTCGAAGTCGTTGATCTGATCGTAGCGCTTCGACCAGACCTCTTTCGGCACCAGGTTGTGCACGCGCACAACCAGCACATCTTCGTAGTGCGAGCGATTGAAGATCGCAATTTCGCCCCGCTTCGGCGTTTTCGCTTCAACGCGCCATAGAAAATCGTGCGCCAGTTCTTCCGGAGTAGGCTCTTTGAAATTTGCCACGTCGCACCCATCCGGATTCATTGACCCGATCACGTGTTTGACCACGCCGTCCTTTCCCCCGGCATCGAGTGCCTGCAGGCAGACCAGCAGTGAGCGCTTACGCTCCGCAAAAAGCTTCTGCTGCAGTTCGCTCATCGTTACGCAGAGTTCCTGGGTCTCTACGCAGCGCATGGCTCTTGCTGTGTTGCCTTTGAATGCGGGGTCGAAGTCAGTGAGCCGAACTCGTTTTCCGGGCGGGACGCGAAAGTCCTCGATGAAGTGTTTGCCCGTCATTGCTTTTCCATCGCGGGCGTATACTCCCCGCGCCGCGCAGCAACGTTACAGCGGGCTCGATGCACAAGAGCTTTTTGCGCTGCCGGCACGTTGGCGTCTTCGCCATGCCAGATCTGCATGGCCGGCTCCTGGATGGCACGAGCGAACGAGAACGCCAACCCCCACGGCATCCGCCCCTTGAACCGCGCATTCATCGCGCTGAGCCGGGCCGATGCAAGCTCGCCAGATTGGCCGCCAGACAGAAATGCAACGCCCGGCACAGCGGCGGGAACAGTGCGTAGAAGGCACCGCATGGTGGCATCGGCAATCTCCTCGTTCGTGTTCTGTTTCGGACACTTCAGTCCGGGCACCACCATATTGGGTTTCAAAATCATTCCCTCGAGCGCAACCCCCTGGGCAACGAGCGCGGCAAAAACGCAGTGCAGGGTTCGTTCCGTAACCTCCGCGCAACGCTCCATGGTATGGTCGCCATCCATCAGCACTTCTGGTTCGACGATCGGAACCAGCCCTGCCTCCTGGCACAGCGCGGCATACAGAGCAAGGATGAGCGCATTCGCTTCAAGACAGCCGTCGCTGGGAATGCCATCGCCGATGGTGATGACCGCTCGCCACTTGGCGAATCGAGCCCCCATTTTCACGTACTCGGCCAGCCGCTCGCGCAACCCGTCCAGTCCCTCCGTGATCTTCTCGCCGGGATGCGCAGCCATCGGCCTGGCTCCGGCGTCCACCTTGATGCCGGGAATAATCCCAACCTTTTCCAGTGCCTTCGCGAACGGAACGCCTGCTCTCGTCTGCTGGCGAATGGTTTCGTCCACCAGTATGGCGCCATTCAGGCAGCCCCCCAACCCGGGCGCCGTCACGATCATGTCGCGATAAGCGCGCCGCATCTCCTCGGTCTGCGGAATGCCCGTCGCAGCAAAACGCTTGTTGGCGGTAGGTGTACTCTCATCCATGGCCAGCAACCCTTTGTCGCCGGCAACCATGGCTTTTGCCGTATCGTTCAACTGGCGAGCATCCATCTTGACGCGTCCTTTCCGTCGATCTTTCCGAATCCGGGGAATTGTGAAATAGGTATACGCTTGACTGGTCGAAAGTTGCTACACCGATTCTGATGCCGCAGACCATCCCGGGTTGTGCTTTTGTTTCGTGACACAAGAAGCGGATTTCACCTCGGCGTCAAAAAAGCTTGAGCGCCAAAATAGCTTGGAGCGTCAAATCCTATCAGGAGCGATCGCGCGATGAGGATGTTCTTATGCCTCTGGATGGCAGTGTGCGGTGTTGCATCTGCACAGCTTTCCCCTGTTCCGCCCCCATCCACTGCGCTGCCAGGTCACCCTTTCTTCATCACAAAGGCATGGATCGTTGGCGGTGTTGGCGACTGGGACTATATGACAATGGACCCTTCCGCTAATCAACTGTTCATCGCGCACGGCCCCTCGGTGCAGGTCGTCGATGTTGAGAGCGGCGCGCTCGCAGGAGTCGTCCGGGGGTTGCGTCAGGCACATACCGTCGTTCTCGATCAGGAAGGGGGCTACGGATACATCAGCGATGGCCCGGCAGATATGGTGCGGGTCTTCGACCGGCGCAGTTTTCTAGTGGTTGCAAGCATTCCGACTGGCCCCACCCCCCGGTCTATGGCCCTTGATCCAGCCAGCGGCTTGCTGTTCGTGGTGGGCGCCCAGGCATCCGGTAGAGAAAGCCAAGCCCCCGGCGGAGCGCAGTCCGCATCTTCGAGGCAAACTCAGCCACCGCGCCCTCCCGACGCGCGCAATGCCCCCCAGGGTGGCCCGGAATCCACAGTGACGGTAATCGATACGGAGCGAAGAATCGCTCTGGCGCAGATATTGCTTCCCGGAAGCCTCGGTTTCGCGCAGGCAGATGGCAACGGCAGAATCTACATCACGGTTTCCGATCGCAGCCAGATTCTGCGGCTCGATGCCCAGGCCATGGGTTATGAAGTGCAAAGAATCATCGGGGCGCAGCCAGCCGCTCGTGCACAACCAGCCGCGCGGCCCACAACAATCCCTGCCGATCCGGCAGCACCCGGAGTGACTGAGAAGCCTCTCCTGCTCGACTGGACACCCGGCGCAAACCCCGCCCCACCCGCAAGCGCGTATCCCGTCCCACTCAGGCTCGATGCGAACTGCCAGCGTCCGCGCGCGCTCGCCGTTGACACCGCCCATAGCCGGCTCTTTGTCGCCTGCACCAATATGCGTATGGTCGCCTTGAATGCAACCACTGGCCAGACTGTAGCAACGCTCCCCATCGGCTATGGAACCGACGCCATCGGCTACGATCCCGATCGCGGTCTGATTTTTACGGCAAATGGAGGCAGCGACGGAAGCGTCACCATTATTCGCCAGGACGTGACCGATACCTATAACGTAATCCAGACTCTGCCCACCCGTCAGAATGCGCGAACCCTGGCCGTCAATCCTTCAAATGGAGAGGTCTATCTCGCCAGCGTCATCTACGGCGCCGCGCTCAATAATCCTCCAATCAATGGCGCGCCTTTGAAGATAAGCGCCGTCGACAGTAGTTTCCAGGTCCTCGTGATCGGAAATTAGGTCCGCCGCGGGATAGGATCTGTTCGCTCTCTCGTCGCGTTGGATATTTGGCTCTGAACGCTTAAGCCTGCCCGCTACGTCCTTGCCCGCCTGTTTCAACCCGCGCTCGCAACCCTGGGATGACACCGATCGCAGAATCCAAACCTGGCTGTCGGCGACGTGAACTAGGTCACATCGCCTTCCCTTGTCCACGCTTAGAATTGCGAAGGTTGCGGGCCGATGAATAACGCTTCCAAGGATCGCGCTCAAAGGAGATCCTGCCTCGAATGTGATGGTTGGCGGACCCGCCGAGGGCGAAACCTCGCACCCGAAACACGAATCTGGAGCAGAAATGGCAAGGCTGGAAGAACGTGTAAAGGCAAAGACGATGCAGGAGAGGATCGCCGACCTGCGAGCCCGCCGCGCCGAATTGGAGCTTGGCGGCGGCCGGGATCGAATCGAGAAGCAGCACGCATCCGGCAAGCTCACCGCCCGCGAACGCATTGCAGCCTTGGTCGATAAGTCCAGCTTCGAAGAGGTCGGTGCGTTTGCCCTTCATCGCGCTTCCTTATTTGGCATGGCCGGCAAACAATTGGCTGCCGACGGTGTAGTCGCCGGCGCAGCTTCAGTCGACGGCCGCCTCATTCACCTTGCCAGCCAGGACTTCACCGTTCTCGGTGGCGCTGCCGGGGAGGTCCATTGCAGCAAGATCGTCGAGATGATGATCATGTCGCTCAAGACCGGCACCCCGTTCGTCTTCATCAACGACTCTGGTGGTGCACGCGTTCAGGAGGGCATCGACAGCCTCGATGGGTATGCGCGCGTCTTCTACCGGAACGTGCAGCTCTCGGGAACCGTTCCGCAGATCGCCGTCATCTGCGGCCCATGCGCCGGCGGAGCGGCCTATAGCCCCGCGCTGACTGACTTCGTGATTCAGACGCGACAAGCCCGCATGTTTATCACCGGGCCCCAGGTCATTAAGCAGGTCACCGGTGAAGATGTAAGTTCCGAGGACCTCGGCGGCCCGCAATCGCAGATGAATCGATCGGGTGTGGTGCACCTGATCGCAGAGGATGACAAAGAAGCGTTGCAGCTTTGCCGGCGCCTCCTCAGCTTCATGCCTTCGAACAATCTTGAAGACCCGCCGCGCATGCCATTTAACTCGCGCATCAAGTCCGACTCGGAAATGAATTCAATTGTGCCGGTCGATCCCAAGATTGCCTACGACGTACGCGCCATCCTCACGCGCGTTGTCGACTACAACGACTTCCTTGAGATCCAGCCGGGCTTCGCGCCAAACATCGTCATCGGCTTTGGACGCTTGCAAGGCCGTCCGGTCGGAATTGTTGCCAACCAGCCGAGCGCTATGGCAGGCGTGCTCGATATCAACGCCTCCGACAAGGCCGCGCGCTTTGTCCGCTTCTGCAACGCCTTCAACATTCCTCTGCTTACCTTTGTCGACGTGCCCGGTTTTTTGCCGGGTGTGGAACAGGAGCGTGGCGGCATCATCCGTCACGGAGCCAAACTGTTGTTCGCGTATTCGGCGGCGACCGTTCCCAAGATCACAGTTGTCCTGCGCAAGGCTTACGGCGGCGCATACATTGCCATGTGCTCCAAAGGGCTGGGTGCCGATCGCGTTGTGGCGTGGCCCACCGCCGAGATCGCCGTAATGGGCGCGGAAGGCGCTGCGGAGATCGTCTTTCGGCACGAAATCGAGGCGTCGCACGACCAGGTCACGCGCCGGCAGGAACTGGTCGAAGAGTATCGCGAGACGTTCGCCAACCCCTATGTCGCCGCCGGCCGGCGTCTGGTTGACGAAATCATTGAGCCCGCAGAGACCCGCAGGTACCTGTCGCACGCTCTGGAATCGCTGCATGGTAAGCGAGAACTGCGCCCACAGAAGAAACATGGATTGATTCCGTTATGAGGACCCGGTTGTGACGTTGCACTTTACAGACTTGATTGTAGTTCTGGCGTTTGTCGCCGCGGGATGTGCGGCGGGCTACCTGTTGCTTCTGCGCAGGCTCAAAGAAATCGTTGCTGAGCGTCATGCCCCTTTAGCGGCGTCAGAGCTAAGCGCGGCGAGCACAGCTCAGAATCGTGAGTCTGAAGAAACGCAGACCGCAGGAGGATCCGAGGCAATTGCTCCCGAAATTCAAGCGGTCATTGCAGCGGCAACGGTTGCAGCCCTTGGGCAGGATGCACATGTTCGATCGGTCAAGTCGGTCGCGAGCCCATGGTCGCAGCAGGGTCGCGTGCTAGTGCAGGGGTCGCACAATGCTCGCGCAGGACGGTGATTCGCAAGTTAGAAACCACAGGAGAGCGCATTGAAGCTTCGAATCACAATCGACGGCAAAGCATATGAGGCCGATGTGGAAATTCTGGAGGCCGCTGAGAGCGCACCGGAATATCCGCCGTATCCGCCCGCTCCTGCTGCGTATGTCGCAGCCGAGATTCCTGTGCCGCTTGCCTCGCAAACTGCGGAGACGCACAACAGCCAGAAGGAATGCCGTAGTCCCGTCACAGGCATGGTGATCAGCGTCGAAGCCACTCCGGGCCAAGCAGTGGAGGTGAACCAGGTTGTCATGGTCCTGGAGTCCATGAAGATGGAAATGCAAATCACCGCGCCGCAAGCTGCTCAAGTCAAGAACGTGCTGGTGATTCCGGGATCATCGGTAAAGGTAAACCAGTTGCTGGTGGAGTTCGAATGATGGACGCAGTCACAACACATGAAGTCGAAATAGAAGTAAAGCCGGGTAAGATCGCAGCAAATTCTTCGCTCAGCGACATTCCCGGAATCCTGTTTGTCGATCACGTAGCGATCGCCGTGCGGCAGGGGGAGTTGAATGGCCAGGTAAAAGCGTACGAGATGCTCGGATTCCGCGAGATTCATCGCGAAGAAGTATTGGGCTCAGACCAGGTACGCGAAGCTCTGCTCCAGATCGGCGACGGTCCCAACCTGATCCAGTTGCTCGAGCCCCTCAATGCGGATTCACCGGTGCAGAAGACAATCGAAAAGAATGGTGGCCGCGGCGGGTTAGCGCATGTTGCCTTCCGAGTAAAAGATGCGCAGCACGCCTTCGAATCAATACGAGCGAAGGGTTTCAGGATTATCGATTCTGCTCCGCGCAAAGGCTCGCGTGGCACCACGGTGTTCTTCGTTCATCCCAAGTCAAAAGAGGATAGCCCATTCGGCATCCTGATCGAAATCGTCGAGGCCCCGGAGAACAAGTAAAAATGCCTACCGAAAGTCTTCTATCGGAGTTCCCGCCAGTAAGTACGGAGCAGTGGGAACGCACCATCCGCGAGAACGTGAAAGGCGCGGAATATGCGTCCCGAATGATCTGGCATCCGGAAGAAGGACTCGCGGTAAAGCCGTACTACCGCGCCGAAGATCTGGCAGACCTTCATTTCCTCGATGCCGCCCCCGGGGACTTCCCTTACGTGCGCGGCGCTCGCTCGACCGGTGACTGGCGGATCCGAGAAGAGTTGGAGATTCCCGATCCTGAAGAGGCGAATCGCGCCGCGTGCAGCGCAATCGCCGCCGGGGCTGAAGAAATTGCATTCCATCACACGAGGCTGGAAAGCCCTTCCGACCTGACGCTCCTTCTTGCAAATCTTAATGAGATTCCCTTGCACTTCGCCGGTGTCAGCTGGGCGCGTGCAGAGTTGTTAGTCGACCGATTTGGAAAGCGACCACGCGGAGCAGCCGTCTCAACAGATCTGGATCCGCTTGCCGGCCTCGACCACTCTGCCGAGATGCTACGCAACGCCCCAGACGGCTTCATGCCCTTCCTGATTCGTGCGGATGAATTTCATGAACGCGCAGCAGGTGCCATCGAAGAGGTTGGCTTCGCGCTGTCCGCAGCGGTTGACTTCATCGCAGAGATGCAGGAACGGGGCCTGGATGTCGATCGCATCGTAGGCTCGCTTTCCTTCTCTTTCACGACAGGCCCTGAGTTCTTCGTCCAGATTGCGAAATTCCGTGCCTTCCGCATGGTATGGGCGAAAGCTGTCGAGAGCTTTGCCGGGACACCTACAACCGGAATAGCGTCGATCCATGCCCGCACTGCGCATTGGAACAAAACCATCTATGATCCGCACGTCAACATCCTGCGGGCGACGACAGAAGTGATCTCGGCCATACTCGGGGGCGCAGACTCCATCTCATGCGCACCCTTCGACGAGTGCTACAAGCAGCCAGACGAGAGCAGTCGTCGATTGGCTCGCAATACGCAGATCGTTTTGAAACAGGAGGCCCTTCTCTCCCGTGTCGCCGACCCGCTAGGCGGCGCGTACCTGGTTGAGGCGCTGACCACTTCGATCGCGTCGAAGGCGTGGAAATTGTTTCAGGAGCTCGAAACGGCGGGGGGCTATCAAAAGTCGCAGACAGCAGGAGTAATCGCATCGGTGCTCGATAGACGGACAAGTTCATGCGAGCAGGCTGTGAACTCCCGGCGCCGTGTCCTTACCGGCACAAATCGCTTTGCAGATACGTCGGAGAAGGCCCTGGAACGAATTAACGAAGCACGCATCAGACTCAGTGCCGCGAGCAGCGCAGGCATTTGAGGCCCTACGCCTCCGCACGGAGCAGTTCAACCAGCGCACCGGCGGCCAGCCGCGAATTCTTCTCGCGGAAATCGGCGACGTCAGGATGCGTAGCTGCCCGCTCGCAGTTCGCAGCCGACTTCCTTGCATGCGCCGGGCTTGCCACAAGCATTCAACAGTTCGAACAAGCAAAGCAAATCGCCGAAAGCGACGCCGCCTTGATCGTGCTCTGCAGCTCAGATGCGGAGTACCTTCCGATAACCGAAAAGTTAATCCCGATTTTGAGAGAGCGCGGCAGCCGCGCCAACACCGTCATCGCCGGCAACCCCGATACCGCAGAGCAACTCCGAATCCTCGGCGTCGCCGACTTCATTCACCTCCGAAGCAATGCCGTCGAGGTTCTCGCAGACCTCCAGCAACTTATGGGAATCAGGGACTAGATATGCGTCCGGACTTTTCAAAGATCGCTTACAAAGCGAGCTCTCGCGTACGAACCCGTCGTGCACGGGCCCGCCGCGCCGGCCGAGGGCTGGCTTTCTCCGGAGCACATCGCCATCAAGCCGTGGTACACGCGCGAAGATCTTGCCGGCATCGCGCACCTCGATTATGCCGCCGGTATTCCGCCCTACCTGCGTGGGCCTTACAGCACGATGTACGTAACGCAGCCATGGACCATCCGGCAATATGCGGGATTCTCCAACCGCCGAAGAGTCGAATGCGTTCTATCGCCGCAACCTCGCTGCCGGACAAAAAGGGCCTCTCGGTCGCGTTCGACCTTGCCACACACCGTGGCTACGACTCAGACCACGAGCGAGTGAAGGGCGATGTCGGCAAGGCAGGCGTAGCCATCGATTCCATCCTCGACATGAAAACCCTCTTCGATCAGATACCGCTCGATCGCATGTCGGTCTCGATGACCATGAACGGCGCGGTCCTGCCCATCATGGCTTTCTATATTGTTACGGCCGAAGAGCAGGGCGTCGCGATCGAGAAGCTCAGCGGAACAATCCAGAACGACATCCTCAAGGAATTCATGGTGCGGAACACCTATATCTATCCACCAGCGCAATCCATGCGCATCGTTGGCGATATCTTCCGCTACTGCGCTGCTCGGATGCCCAAATTCAACTGCATCAGCGTCAGCGGATACCATATGCAGGAGGCCGGGGCGACCGCGGATCTCGAACTGGCCTACACGCTTGCCGACGGCCTTGAATATCTCCGCACAGGGGTGAAAGCGGGCCTCAGCGTCGACGAGTTTGCGCCACGCATCTCCTTCTTCTGGGGCATCGGCATGAACCACTTCATGGAGATTGCCAAGCTCCGCGCTGCTCGTGTCCTCTGGGCCAAGATCGTTCAGAAATTCCAACCAAAGAATCCGAAATCCCTTGCTCTTCGCGCGCACAGCCAGACCTCCGGCTGGAGCCTCGCCGCGCAAGATCCCTACAACAATGTCGTGCGAACCTGTGTTGAGGCGCTTGCCGCGGCACTCGGACATACGCAGTCTCTTCATACCAATGCTCTCGATGAAGCCCTCGCGTTGCCGACAGAGTTTTCCGCCCGCGTTGCCCGCAATACGCAGATCTACCTGCAGCAGGAAACCGGCATCACGCGCGTCATCGATCCGTGGGCAGGTTCGTATTACCTTGAGCGGCTCACGCACGAGCTGATGCACGGCGCATGGAAACTGATTGAAGAGGTCGAAGAACTCGGAGGAATGACCAAGGCAATCGAAGCCGGCATTCCCAAGATGAGAATTGAAGAGGCAGCCGCGCGAAGGCAGGCAAACATTGACTCCGGAAAAGACGTGATCGTTGGCGTAAATGCATATCGCGCCTCGGAAGAACCGCAAATTCCCGTTCTCGACATCGATGATGCAGCAGTTCGTGCGGCGCAGATAGTCCGGCTGCAGCAATTGAAGCACGACCGCGACCCGCAAGTCGTCGAGCGAGCGTTGTCCCGGCTTGAGAACTGCGCCATTTCAGAGAACGGCAATTTGCTGGAGTGTGCCGTAGATGCGGCACGCGCGCGAGCCACGCTCGGCGAAATTTCGTTTGCTCTCGAAAAGGTCTGGGGTCGTTACGAAGCAGTCACCCACACCATCTCAGGCGTATACTCTGCCGGCGCTGCCGATGCAGCGGAATTCAGAAAAGCGCGCGAGATGGTCGTCGAATTTGAGCGGGAAGAGGGACGCAGGCCACGCATCCTTGTCGCCAAGATGGGACAGGACGGTCACGATCGCGGCGCAAAGGTGATCGCCACCGCGCTGGCCGACATCGGATTTGACGTCGATATCGGTCCGCTCTTCCAAACCCCGCGCGAAGTGGCGCGGTTCGCGATTGAGAGCGACGTGCACGTCGTCGGCGTATCTTCGCTCGCCGCGGGGCACAAGACCCTCGTCCCCGAACTGATTGACGAACTGCACCGGCTCGGCCATGAACATATCGCCGTTGTCGTGGGAGGCGTGATTCCCCCGCAGGACTATGAGTTCCTGTATAACGCTGGAGTCACAGGTATTTACGGTCCAGGAACCGTGATTCCTTCCGCGGCGCAGCACATGCTGCAGGTTCTGAGCGGCAACCGCGTTGGAGAGCATTGCTAATTGAATGATTTGCCCGATGTCGACCAGACCACGCTGCGCGTCAAGCCTGGTTGCGCAATGCCAGCCTTGCCTGATGGAACTGGGCGCATCGCAAAACGTCCTCGAAATGTCTCTCCGGCGCACTTCGTTGAAGGCATCCAACGGGGCGATCGTTCTGTACTCGCCCAAGCCATCACTCTGATTGAAAGCTCGCGCCCGGCAGACCGCGAGCTCGCCGATCAGATCGTGGAGAAGTGCCTGCCCGCGAGCGAACCTTCGATCCGCGTTGGAATAACCGGCGTACCCGGCGCCGGCAAAAGCAGCCTGATCGAAGCACTCGGTAAACATCTGATCGCGGAGCGCGGGGAGACGGTCGCCGTGCTTGCGATCGATCCCAGCAGCCAGCTCAGCGGAGGCAGCATCCTCGGTGACAAAACACGCATGACATTTATCGCTGCAAACGACAGTGCCTTTATTCGCCCCGCGCCATCGCGCGGTGCGCCCGGCGGCGTGGCGCAGCATACCCGCGAGGCAATCCTGTTGTGCGAAGCCGCAGGCTACCAGAACATCCTTGTCGAAACGGTCGGCGTCGGTCAGTCTGAGACCGCTGTGCGCGAGATGGTGGACTTCTTTCTGCTGGTCACGCTTGCCGGCGCGGGAGACGAATTGCAGGGAATCAAGCGCGGCGTCATGGAACTCGCCGACATTGTTGCGGTCAACAAAGCTGACGGCGACAATATTCGGGCGGCCGAGCGGGCGCGTATCGAGGTCGAGAATGCATTGCATTTCTTGCCGTCATCGCCTTCCGGCTGGGTCCCGCGTGCGATGGCCTGTTCCGCACACACGGGTCACGGTGTAGCGGATCTCTGGTCCACCGTGCTCGAATTCGCGGCATCTACCAGAGCGAATGGTTGGTTTCAACTCCGTCGCCGGGAACAAGCTCGTCGCTCGATGCGCGAAAACCTCGAACTGGCATTGATGCAGTTGTTCCGCTCCGACCCGAAGGTACAGACGCTCCTCGCGGAGTTGGAGGAGCAGGTGTTTGCCGGACAAATTACGGCGTTTGCAGCGGTCCATAACCTGTTCGCGCTCTTTGCATCCAGGCCCGGTGAACTGCCGCACTAACCAACAAATCAGGACCGTCTTTGATTCGCTACGATTCTGCCGTCAACCCGATCTCGGTGCGCATGGCGGGCTGAGATTTCATGTATCGAACTATTTTTTGGTTACGATCAACTCCGTGCGACGGTTTTTTGCTTTGCCTTCCTCGCTGTCGTTCGGCGCAATCGGCTTTTCGTCTCCCCAGCCGGATGTGCTGATCCGGTCACCATTAACGCCGCCTGACACCATCAGCGCCTTGACCGCTTCAGCTCGGTCCACCGACAGTTTTTTGTTGGCCTCTGGATCGCCCGTACTGTCCGTGTGTCCCTCGAGTTGTATAGCCATGTTGGGGAAGCACTTCATGATTGCAGTCAAGTCGGTAACTGTTTGATTTGAATCGGGCGTGAGCCGCGTCGTCCCCGAATCGAAATTCAGATGGTCGAATACAAATTGCTTGGGTAAGTCAGAAGGTGCCCCCTTCATCATGAAATTGGCAACGTTATAGGTGAACATTCCTTCCTGAACCGACAACACGGTGCCGCACGGAAGCGAGATGCTGGCCATCTTGAGACCCTGGGGGCCACTGCACGAACGCCAAGCCAGAAGGCCGATACCAATCAGCACAAGTGGCAGAAGCCAACCCCAGATTGGAAAACCCTTCTTTTCGCTCTCTTCGAATGCCACTGGGCGCGCAGCTGGTGCCGGTGCGGGGCCACATAGGTTGCTATTGTCATTGAGACCAAGTGCATTGCCAAGCTCGCCAGGAACTGCTGACATAATGCCGTCGCGATGGCTTGAAAGAATCGACGAGAGGCTTGAGGCTCCCATGCCGGAACTAATCACGTGACGTCCAATTACGGCAAAAAACAACGGAGCCGCCAGGCTTAAGAGAGTTGAGGCCGAAGACTGCTGTATCCCGGATGCATTCGCTATCAGGCTCGCCACCGCGCCTGCTCGGTCGCCCAATAAGTTCGAGATCAATCCGGAGCCCGTTCTCATCAGACCCTGCGTCGCGGCTCCGCCTGCAAGCAGGCCAGCGGCGTTTGTCATGGCGTCCGCAGGTATTTGCGTGTTACGAATCAGGTCGAAGAGCTTGGAAGCGCCGCCCGGAGTGGAAGCCGCATTACATGCCACTCCCGCAATAGTGGGAACAGCCGTTCCAAGTGCCTGTTGGGTCTTTGCTGGTGTCTCTCCAATGAGGGAGGAGATCTTGGAAACAACGTCAGGTGTAATCAGGTTTCTACACGCGTCGAGAAGGTTTATCGCCATTGTCTATCTCCCGGCCAAAGAGATTTTCAAATCGGCGCGTGATCTGCGGCGCTCTGGTTATTTGGCAATCAGCAAACCGGGCAAATGGACCAAGGTCCAATTGATCGGTGGATGACAGCGCGCCAATGCGGGTTCCCGGCCACAGAGAAAACCGGGAATCAATGTGAAGTCGTACACATCTGTGACATGCCTGCCTCTGGGGGAGGGCTTCGGGTTATGTCGACAACTTAAAGCACGTCAAAAAAAAGCCGCAAAGATCCACTCAGGTTGCGACGGAACTGGTCTTCACTAGGGACTTGAGAGTCTTAAACGCTTGGCGAACAGTTGCTGCAAAGGGATTCGCCTGGCTCATTTGGGATAAACCAGTCGAGCTCGATTGAAACAGGCTTCGCGATTCGATCCGTTTCGTTGGCTGCGATCCGCCCCGCAGTTCAACGTAAGCGAGCGATCGCAATCTACCAGAGAAAATTACTCGCGAGTCTTGCATTCGAATGGAGGACTCAACAACATTTCCCCAAACGGGTTTCCAGTCTGGGGCAAGCGTGGGTGGTGGCAGATTCCACGAGAGAATGGCGCGCACTCTCGGAACAATTCCAGAAGGGACATCCTCCAAGGGGATGATCAGCTGAGTTACCTCATAACTGCGCGGTTTTGATGTTGAAGCGTCGAAGACGTTCACGAGTAGCATTCCCTGATCGAGCCACCTCAAACCCTCGTCATAGGAAACATAAAAACGCACAAACTCTTCTGAACCGTTGTTGAGAACGTTGTCAGAGTAGCCGTTGGGCTGCCTGATCGTGATCGCGGCGCAGAGCTGTTGGCGCAGTGGATCGTAGCTCACGCGCGAGAGGCTTTCATAGGTTGTGTCTTCCTGTATGTTGAGGACGGTTTTGAATGAACTGGAAGGCACGTTTCCAAAATAGTGCGGGTTCACCAGAAGTAGCGCCCTGAGCCTTTGGCAAGCGAGGGCGGGCGAAAGACGCGCGAGCGCAATCAACTCAAGAGCAGGTTTGGATGATGGAGCGTGGGGCGTGACGCCAGGCAGGTTCATACCAGTTCCTTTTGATCCGCGTGCTCCAAAAGCAATGTTTTCCCGCGTTGCTGCATCCTCGTGTCGACCTCGCAGTCGAGGCGCTGCCGCATCGCAGACCGTGATATTCGGTCTCCTACAATATGAAATTGTAAGGAATAAGGTGCAATTGGACTTTGGTCCAATTGCACCTTTAGTAACGCTATGTGGTATTTGTTCCGCTCGTTGCCGAGTCTGAGTCAGAGTCCGCTCAAGAACACACATCAAGCAAAGGGCAAGATGCGATCGATGCGTTGCCTGCCTTCTTACGAGACCAAAGTCCAATTGTGCCCACGCACTGGTCTCTCTATCATGCCCGCAAGAGTGGTTCCAGAGCTTGGCGCGGACGTATCCGTTCCTGCGGTGGCACTCGCTCGATGAAAAGTCATCTCTCACTTTATCCAACGTCCGAAATATATGAGTATTGAGCAGTTGGTGAATCAACGAACATGCGCAGTGCGGCTCATGGAATTGCGCCGCCAAAGAGACGTTGTCGAAATGTGGTTGGCATCGGCCGCTCCTGCGGATTGCAGAACCCAACTAGAGGAATTGTTGTTGTCTGTCGACGCGCAGTTGGGAGACACCGAAGCGGAGATGAGTCGAGGGTAGAGTATTCAGGCATGAACGGCCTGACAGCGTCTTTACAACCGAGGGTCGATGGAAGAGACGATGAAGCGCCTCTATCTAATTTGCGGAATGGTAATCGCCAACTTGGTAATTATCCTCATCGCACTTCATTCGTGACCCACATATTGCCGTCGCATGACTTTGAAGCCGCGGGCTCCCCCGAGGCGAGCGGAAGTCCCACTTGGAATGCTGCTCCCCGATCTGAGCGGTCTTGAAAAACGATAGTGCCACCGAGACGCGTGAGAATCGTGGAGCAGATCGCCAAGCCCATGCCGAGGCCCTCCTTCTTGGTCGTGAAAAAGGGTGTAAAAAGCCTCGCTCGTAATTCCTCTGGGACGCCCGGACCTTCATCTTCCACCACAAGCAGGCCGCAGGCGTCTCCGTTTTGGATGGACGTTCTCACCGTGAGCACTTTCCTCGCGGCAGACGATGGGGCCATAGCATCCATCGCGTTGATGATCAGGTTGAGCAGTACCTGTTGGAGCGGGATTTCGTCCCCCTGCACGAGTACCGGCTTGTCACTAAGCACTAGTTCAAGGTGGATACCACGCATCAGCGCGCTGCTCTTTACAATCAGGATTACGTCTTCGACGATCTCATTGAGATTCACTTGATGAGGGGCTATGGTGTGCTTCCCGAGGATACTCCGTACATGGTTCAAAACCGCACAAGCTCGTTGATCGTCTTCGATGATATCGGCGAGTGCACTCTTGATTTCATCCAGATCGACAGGACTGTTTGTTGCCAATCTCGATGCTGCCTGGGCGTTACTGAGAACTGCCGCCAGCGGTTGGGCCAGTTCGTGAGCAAGGGATGCCGCCAACTGTCCCATCTCCGTGGCCCGATTCATCTGAGTCACGTCTTCCTTTATCTTCTGTCGCTCGAGTTCCGCAAGCTTCTGGCTCGTAATGTCGACATGGCTAATGACCGCCCCTCCTTCTGGCCTGATCAGCCTCATCACCGTCATGCGTAGCCATCGGTGCTTGTTCGGAGGATCGCACGCATATTCCATCTCAAAGTCCGGCTGTGAGCCGGCCAGCACAGATTGCATCCCAGCCATTGCCTTGACAGTATCGTCGCTCTTGCTGCTGTTCCGGTACGTCTCAAGGTAGTTGATGCCGACCCCGCCCTTTTGATTCGCTTGCAATAAATTCTCGGTTGCGAAGTCACTCCATGACCGGTTAACTTCCACGATAAACCCCGCGTTATCGATGACACAGGCGTTGCTTCGCAAAGACTCCAGTATGGAACCTTTGAGCAGTTCGCTCTCGCGTAACGCATTTGCAGCACGCTGTCGGGCTAGGACATGGCCCAGAATATCCGCGATCGTACAAAGCCGCGTCACAATGTCTGATGGCCATGATGTGCTTTTCGACATGCCGATCAAAGTCAGAACTCGGATAATTGCTTGATCACTGCGAAGTGGGATTGCGAGGAATGACTTGATTCCGGCCTCACGAAATGCATCGGAATCTTTGAGATGATTTCTCTCGGTTTCGTCGGCGAATATCACAACCTCGCCGCGTGCCATGCACTGAAAGGTGCCTGGGAAGCGTTCAGGAGTGATCGCGATAGGGTTGGCCACCTCCACAGGCCCTACGTGAGTTTGAAGCAGCAAGCCAGACTCTTGCTCAAATTGCCATACGCTGGCCCAATTGACGCAAAACAATTCGCACACATCGCGCAAACAGTTTGTGATTGGAGTATCGACGTTGTCGTCTTCAGCGATCGAAAACGTAGCGGCAATGTGTGCCAACACCGTTTCAAACCTTAAACGCTCTGCCAACTGGTCCTGCGATTTGCGCCTTCGCCAGAGTTCAACAAGAAGGATCACGATCAGGATCATCTGCAGCGCCAGCAATGAGTAGGGAGGCGAGTACATACTCGTTATACCTCTGCCAAATGTTAGGCTTCCGGTTCACGATCATGGTTCCTGGCGGCAACTCCGTCTCGAAGTTCAATCGACAGAATCGATACGCTGGCAGCTGCTCAGGATGAGTATTTTGATGCCGCCAAAAGGTCGTGTCAAGTTCCAGTTGGGACAAAACAGCGGCAAACCTTAGAGTTTCCCCGGCTTTAAAACTCACAAAAGCTTGCCCGGCCGGTTGAATCTACCTGGGGTTCATGACTCTCCGCCGGAAGAACGTGCCCCTCGCTACTCCCAAGGTCCCATTGGTCCGAGGGTAAGTTCGGCCTAATCTATTTCCGAGAGTCGCAGACTTGAGTTGTAACTCGCTTCTCGCGACTCGGCAGCCGAGATGCGAATCGCCCTGGTAGACGACGATTATTCCGTGCGGAGGGCCGTGAGCCGCATGCTTCGGAGTTGCGGCTATTTATGTTCTGCCTATGACTCCGGTGAGTCAGCTTTGGCCGATCCGGAAATCCAGCAGATGGATTGCTTGGTCATCGATATTCACCTAAGTGGAATGAGCGGATTTGAATTCTTTGACAGACTCACTGCGCTCGGTTTTCCGATTCCGCATTTCTTCATCACCGCGCACAAAGAATACGGCCCATCCGCGTGGCCTGTCCCGGCAGGCAACTGCATCGTGATCATGAAACCCTTTGAAGAGAGCCAACTGATTGCACTAATCGAGAAATCAGTTGCCGACTGGCCTTGATCGAGGTTTGAAGAACATCCGGTCCGGAATCAACTGTCAACAATTCCAGCTTTCCAAAACCTCCAATTGGCATATAATGCCGTCCTTCCTGGAGGTAGGGCGCCATGCCCGATGCTACCGTTCACGTGATCGACGACGATCCGCGAATGCTGCGTGCGATCAGCCGCCAGTTACGGTCATATCACTATCAGGTTCTGGCCTATACATCGGCTGAGAAATTCCTTGAACGGGAAGCACCGTCGACGACCGCATGCCTCGTTCTCGATTTGAAGATGCCCGAAATAGGAGGATTGGAGTTACAGGACGTGCTTAACAAGGGAGATTCATGCCTGCCGATCATCTTTGTGAGCGGCGATGCGGATATCGCCAGCTCGGTTCAAGCGATGAAGGCGGGTGCAATTGATTTCCTCACAAAGCCATTTAACGGTATCGACCTGATTTCAGCGGTTCAGAACGCGTTGGATCGCTCGCGACAGGTACAGGAGGCACGTCGCCTGCTCAATGGGGATCGAAATGCATTTGCCACGCTCACATCAAGAGAGCGAGAGGTTTGTCTTGGGATTGCCCAAGGTTTGTTGAACAAGCAAGTTGGATTCGAGCTCGGCACTACCGAAAAAACAGTCAAGGCTCAACGCGCCCGTGTGATGCAAAAGCTTGGAGCCAGCTCACTTGCTGACGTAGTTCGATTGGTTGAGAGACTACGGGCTGCAGGCGAGCTTATATCGTCACCTAGTAGGTGATGGTGGCCGTGATCGTATCAGTGTAGCTACCGGGTCGGACCAGTTGGCCGGCCGGAATTTGGCCATAGACCGTCAGAGACTGTGCTGCGCCATTCCCAGTGCCGGCCACGGTATCGGTGCCAACCGTGTTTCCCCAATTGGTCGTGAGTCCGGAGTTGCTGAAAAGCTTGTAATTCAATATCGCTGCAGCGGGACCAGTCATTCTTCGGTTGGTCACCGTCGCGCCTGTCGATGTTCCCGCGTTCAGACCGACGCTATAAGCAGCAAGCTTGCTGCAGGTGACGAATATTGTCGTGGTGGAGTTGAGGATCACACCCGTGTAGTTGCCGAAGGCGAGCGGGTTGGCGACGATCGTGCACGTGGCCTGAATGACGGCAGTCACCTGAAAAGACGTGGTGGCGGTACTCAGAGTGTCAGTGTATGTCCCCGGTGCGACTACCTGCCCGGCTGGAATCTGACCATAGAAAGTAACATTCGTGGTTCCTGTTCCGCTCACTTCGTCGGCCGCCGTATTGCCCCAGTTGATGCTGCGCGCAGCATCCTGAAACACCTGGTAACTCAGCGTTGCACCTCCCGGGCCTGTCATTTTTCGAACGGTCTCGGTTGCCCCGGCGCCCGTGCCTGCGTTGAGGGGGATGTCCCATCCTCCTGCACATGTGACTTTTCCGGCCGCTGAACCGTTGAGCAAGCTGCCGGCATAGGTCCCAAAGCTCAAGCTGGTGACGGAAAGTGTGCAGGTCTGTCCCTCTGCTGTCCAGGCACAGCCGAGGACGAAGAGAACTGTCAGCGCAAACGAACGCATCACTGTCGAGCCTCTTTGCATTTCAATGGGCCGATTGACGGAATTCCTCCGGGCACAGGGTGATAATCGAATGTTACCGTGCAGAGCCGGCCGTCTATGCGTTCGACTGCGACTTCATTGTGCATGCTGAGGCCTTCAACATATGCCTCGCCGTCATATCCAACCGGAACGACGGTGCCGGTTGCATGCAGCGTAGCGCTGCTTCCCAGAGAAATCGGAGCTCCGGCTTCATCCACCAGATGGAGCAGCGCGCCGCTGCTGAATTTGATGGGGAACTTTACGACAACCCCCGAATGATCTTGGGGTCGCATTACGCGTGAGTCGGTATTAACAGTCACATCCGGGGGAATATCGGTGGGCTCGATATCGATATGGTTCAAATCGAACGAGCGCATATCCGGCACCAGCAAGCGCCCCGACGAGTCTGTTCGGCCGACATCTCTATTTTCCTGGTAGACGCGCACGTGCGGCATCGGACTCGTGTCCACAATTGCGAAGCTGTCGTAAATCTCGTTGGAGGCAAAAACGCTCCCATCGACGAACGAGATTGCTCCCTGGGTTTCGAGTCGGCCGGTGGTCTCGCCGCCGCTCTGGTCAAGTCCTGCCGTGAACAGCCCGATCCGCGACTTGTATTGCACCTGGCCAAACCCGTGTGGGGAGTTGCTGCCTGCGGAGACATAAGCGTTGTACCCCCACTCACCCACGAGTGCCGCGGACTTTTGCACCTGCAATTGAACGTCGCCGTCAGATGTTCCACTCACAGTGATCGAACTTCGCTTTCCAAAGGGAATGGTGAGCCCCACCTGTGCCCCACTGCTTCCGCCAGTCGCAAAGTCCTTGAAGCCGGAGACGTACACCGACAGGTGGCGGAATTGGAGCGAATAGTTCCCAGATGCAACGTGAGAATGTTCGGCATTCGCTGCCGCGAATTGAATTGGGGTTGGGGTAGCATCCTGATCGATACCGCCATATGCAGCCCCAAAGGAGCCAAGTCGCTTGAAATACACGCTCGCGAATCCGCTAAGTTGCTTGCGTTGAACCCCATCCCCGTTCACTGCGGCGATATCCCGGTAATCGCGGCTTGCTATAATCGCTGAGCCGCCAATGCTGAAGACTCTCCCGATGCGCTGCGCCCCTAGAGAAAACTGAGCTCCAGTGTGCCCTGAACCCCCGCTTAAAGCTGCCGCGAAGTTGATGACTCCAAGATTCGCGATTTGGGCCACTCCGCCGGCCCCCGCCAGCGCGGCGCCCGGAGTGCCCTCTGCGGTTCCTTCTATTGTGAATTTCCGAGTCAAACCGCGACGGTAGACGCCACTACCAGCGAGCTTTCCGTAGTCGTTGCTGACGGTACCCCAGTTGCGCCTGACCATGCCCGCTTGCGCAGCAAAGGTGTGCAGGCCCGGATCCAACAGCGAGGAACTGGCATAAAAAGGCTGAGATATCGTCACCTGCTGGCCAAGCGCGTTGGTCACGGTCATTGAGATCGTGCCCGCTCCGGATACGACTGGGAGTTGGGGTACTTCAAATGGTCCCGATCCAACCTGGCCCGCGGCAATCAGGTTGCCGTCGGCCAGCACGCTCACAGACGAAGCGACCGCCGTCGAGCCGCTGACAGTTGGCAGAGGAAACGTAACGAGATCTGGGCGCATGCTGAAATCGGAGCGAATCTGCGCACCTTCAAGATGAATAGGACGCGTCCACGACAGACCGCCATTGATGAAGTCCCCCAGGCTATAGCGGCGAAGGGAATTGACGTCAGCATAGGTGTAAGTCGCATCAAGACGGACCGCTCTGTTTGAGCTGGCGCCAGTCGAAGTCGAACCTGCGTACGCAAGCCAATCTGAACTGACTACTCCCCACGGAGAGAATGCTCTTAGATCGAAGGAACTCGAACCCCCGGCAGCGCCGGCGGCGAATGATCCTACGGTATCGTAATTGAGCGTCACGCCTGTGCCGCTTTCGATCACGCGATGGTCCGACGCGATGTCTCTTGCCATCGGCCTCAGCACCGTTGGCAGAAGCCGACCGTCAATCGCCGTCACATTCAGCTCGAGCTTCTTCATATCAAGTTTGAATGTCAGTCCAGGCAGGTCGGATAACGCGATGAGGCCGTTTGACGTTGTGGAAATTGATTCAGGAAGACGGAATCCAAGATCATTCAGCTCCGCGGGACGCGCCATCAACGAGCCGCGATGCATCGTAAATTCTCCGACTTTACCCGTGGAGTGGCCATTGATCAACACCTCCAACAGGAGAGTCACGTCGGCGTTGGATGCCGGATCGCTCTCCGCTGGCGCGTCCTTGTCGAGCTCGGTGGCAAAGTTCTTTTGGGGGATGGTCAGGACTCCAAAAAGTAAGACCCCCGCAAACACGAGCCAGCCGGCAGCCCTCCGTCGATCATGGCGTCGAGACAACGCGTACCTGCTGTTCGATCGCGCCGGTATCCGAGTGTCCTGTCAAGGTCAAGGCGTCACTTGGCAGAGGAACGGGGCCCTGCGCGGCAATGTTCCAGCGCCGGGTGGCTCCGGCGAGAATATACGGGGACGATCCGGAAACGGGTTTCAACTTGCGGCCATCACTTGTCGAGAGCTCGATGTCGCGGACGACATCGTGGCGTAGGCCATTGTTATTGCCTACAAGAAATATCTGTCCGGCATTCGTTTCAATGTGAAATTGCAAATTCGGAACCGCTCGTTTTGACGGTTCTGCAAAGATCGGAATGGAGAGACGCAGGACGACGTGTACGATCCCCGGCTCAGCAGGAGGTGGAATCTGGTCGACAAGAATCCGATATGTAGACTCCTTGTCTCGGCTTCGTGGCGGCAGTCGCAGAATAATTCGCACGACCTGGTTGCCGCCTGGAGCAATCGAGGCAATGGGCGGGCTGATCACAACTTCTCCCGAAGGCGTTAACTCATCGTCACCATTGTGCTCATCCCAGGCGTAGGCACGAATCTGGATAGCGGTCGTGCCGCTCCCCTGGTTAGTCACAGTCAGGGCCGTAGCCGCTTGGCCGGGCTGAAGGAAGATATTGACTGGAAGGACCGACAACGCCTGCGCCTCTGCCGCCAAACTCGTAAAAAACAACCCGAGAATGGCGGCGAGAGCGAAGGCTGTTGCATTTTGGCGACGCTGGATCATAAGTCCCCTATTTGGCACGCAACTGACGCTTAATAGGTGACCGTCGCCGTGATTGTATCGGCGTAAGCACCGGGAGTTACAAACTGTCCCGCTGCCACCTGACCGTATACAGTTAGTGCCTGTGCGGTGCCGGCGCCTGTGCCGGACACCCAGCTGCCCGTGCTATTGCCCCAGTTGATGGTGCGCGCAGTGTCGGAGAACAGCGCATAGTTCAGCAGGGCTGCACCATTCTTCATCTGCCGGGTGGTTACAGTTGCGCCGGTCGTCGCACCTGCATCGAGTCCCACAGAATATGGGGTGCTGTTGGTGCATGTGACCGAAACGGTGGATGTCGAGGCCGACGCTGCCGTGCTCACATAGGTTCCAAATGCCATTGCCGTGGCAGTGACTGTGCAGGTGGCTTGCACGGTCGCGCTAACAGCAAATGTTGTAGTGGCGGTTGCTGCAGAAGCAGACGAAGGAGCGAGACCAACGGTCACGATCCCAAGAAGGGCGGTTGCGATTGTCGACTTAACAGTTGCAGAGACGTTCATCAGTGCTATTCCTCTTACTTGGTTGGGTTGGGGGGTTGAATGTTGGCGGTCCGACCGACGTCGAACAGATCAGCTTTCGGCTAAATCAAGCAATTCCAGACCAGAGAAACGCCGTCAAATGCACAATCCTGTGGTCAATTGTGCCACTCAGGCATAGCGATCCCAAGGGCGTAATGCACACCGGCAATACGCCGTAATTTATTCTCAGGACAGTTACATTGCCGTGCTGAGAACCCGTGGATTTGTTAGTTTTCAAACTCTAATCTAGCGCAACCCAAGTCCCTACAGTACTTTCGAATAAAGATGGCATTGGTATCGGTACCTTAGTACTACATAGCGCAGGCAGACCTGCATATGGCATCCGAAAATTGCCATTGAAGACGTCGAGCTGAACTAAAATGCGAAAGGCTCTCCCCGACCAATTTCCACGTGACCGGCGTCCCCAGGTATGCGTGCTTGGTTTAGTAGGTAATGATGACGGTGATAGTGGGGGGGAATTCTCTTACATCGTCGATGGCGTATGGGCGATTGGCTTCTTCCAATCCGAGGTTGGCGTTCGCCCGCGATCTCGATTTGAAGCCCTGCTTAAGGGCGGCGCCTTGGATCCCAAGACCTCCTGCCGGATTTGACAAGGGCAATTCGAATATCCGCATGCCGGGCGCGATCAAAAAGTCCGTACTAAGGCTGATGCTGTAGGGCGTCGAGTTGGTGCAGCTGACTGAAACCGAGGATGCCGCGCTCGCCAACGCGGCTGTGTAGTTTCGGAATTTCGCGCGGGTAGGCGAAGCCTGGCATGAAGCCTGAACGACAGCTGAGACGCCGAATGAAGTGCTGGCAGCTGTTGCGCCTGCGGCCTTGATCGTAAGACCAAACAGGAGGAACCATGACGCGAATGCGGTGGCAGGAAATCTGAGGTCCACAATTCACCTGAACCCTCTCGAAACTTACCTGATTCATCGGCAAATCTCGGCGAAATTCTAGGGTGTTATTTGTTCGTTCGCAGACTTTCCGTTTTACAGAACTGAGAATGTGGCCGGAACTGATCGATTCCAGTAGATGTGATGCATCCCGCTGGAGCGCCGATAGCCAAGTCGAGATAAAGATCTTCCAGGTGCGCGAAGCGCGACCGATAGAGTGGAATTCTGTATCGAGGGCAAGTTCGGGCAGCAACCGCCCGGCAGCCACGCCATTTGAATCCTCGCGGCCAGGTCTTCAGACTTGCAAAATATCGCCATCGCGAGCAACCATCTCGTACAAGACGGGATTCACAAAGAAGCCCAGGAAAAGCCTCGAGACCAATCCCGCAACGATGACGATGGCGAAGGGCTTTTGTGTGTCCGAACCGATCCCCGTAGAGAGTGCAGCTGGTAAAAGCCCGAGGCAAGCGACGAGGGCAGTCATCATAATCGGTCGAAGACGCAATAGGGAAGCTTCGCGAGTTGCGGTCCGAATGTCTTTACCTTCGAGACGAAGTTTATTGATGTAGGAGACGAGGATGACGGCGGTTTCAACCGAAACACCCATCAGCGCAAGCAGCCCGAGCGCTGACGACACGCTGAATGGTGTGTTGCTCAACTTGAGTGCAATCAGTGCGCCAACAGGCTCTGTGAGTATCACGCCGAGAGCGATGGTAATCGGAAACTTGAGATTCCCGTAAAGCGCGAACAAAATCATGAAGATGATCAGCACCGCCAGCGGCCCAATGAACTCCATCTGGTGTTTTGCTTGGAGCAATTCGCCATACTCGCCACCCCACTCGAGTCGATAACCCGCAGGCAGTGACTTTGCTATATCCGCAATGGACTTCTGACCGGCGACTACGGCGCTCTGCAAGTCGCGTCCCTCGACGCTGTATTGCACCCCGATGTACCGCGAATTATTTTCGCGATAAATAAATGACGCGCCGCCAGCTTCGTGAATATCAGAAAGCTCTCTTAAAGGAATCTGCTGGCCCGTGGGTGTCCCAACGAGAAGATTACCGATCTGTTGTGCGTTCTCACGAAATTCAGGCTTCATACGCACAACAAGATCAAACAGCTTTTCGCCTTGAATTACCTGCGTAGCCGCCTGCCCCCCTACGGCAGCTTGAACGATTGCCTCAACATCCGCTACGTTGATGCCGTAGCGCGCTATCTTGTCGCGATCAACATCGATCAAAAGGCTGGGCTGGCCAAGTTCGCGCACGACCGTCAGTTCGGTAAATCCCGGCACCTGCGAGAGCCTGCGTTTGATCTCGAGCGCCTGGCTCTGCAGAACATCCAGGTCAGAACCGTAAATCTTCACGGCAAGTGCACTCTTTAGCCCCGTCAACGCTTCGTCTACAGCATCTTCGGCAGGCTGTGTGTAATTGAAGATGACTCCGGGAAAAGCCTTGAGCTGGTTTTGTATATCTTCGGTCAGTTCAGCCTTATTGTGGATCTTTCCGATCTTCCAGGAGGCATCGCCATATGGCTTCAAGCCCACATAGAACTCGTCGTTGAAAAACCCCGTTGGATCTGTGCCATCGTCTGGACGTCCAAGCTCGGAACCAACATCTGTAACCATCGGATACTTCAACAGCATGTTCCGAATCTGCGGCGAGAAGTTGCTTGCCGTCTCGAAAGAGACTGTATACGGCAAGGTCGCTCTGACCCAAAGCGCCCCTTCGTCTAGATGCGGCATGAACTCACCGCCGATAAATGGGATCAGCAGGAGAGTGGCTGCGAAGATCAACGTGGCAACGATCATGGTCGTCTTGGGGCGGTCAAGGCACCACTCAAGCTGCACTGCATATCGATCGCGAATCGACTCGAAGGGCTTGTTCACGCGCTCGTGAACTCCCCTCTTAAACCACCAGGCGCACAAGACCGGGACAAGCGTTAGCGTCAGAATCAGCGCGCCTACGAGCGCGATTGCCACGGTGTTAGCCATCGGCTTGAAAAGTTTTCCCGATGGGCCGGTGAGCGCGTAGATCGGCAGGTACCCGGCGATGATGACCGCAACGGAGTAGAAGATTGGTCGATCGACATCCTTTGCCGCCTCCATGATCACTTCGTGGAGATCGTAGTCTGTTCCCTCGCGCGCGCCTAACTCGCGGAAGATGTTCTCCACCATCACCAGGGTTCCGTCAATCAGAATTCCGAAGTCGATAGCTCCGATGGAAAGTAGATTTGCTGGGATTCCCTGTGCATGGAGGAAAATGAAGGAAAACAACAAGGAAAGCGGAATTGTGAGCGCAACAATCACGGCGGCCCGCATGCTCACAAGAAATGCCATCAGCACAAGAAGAACCAGGGCCATCCCCAGTAGCATGTTGTGTTCGACCGTGGAGATTGTCAGTTCAACAAGATCGCTGCGGTCATAGTACGGCCGCACTTTTACGTCGGGAGGCAAGATGCTTTCGTTCAGCTGCTGCGTTTTCGCCTCAACGCCCTTCAGCACATCCTGCGTTTGTTCGCCGCGCCGCATCATGATCACGCCCTCTACGGCGTCATCGGTCTTATTGAAGCCGAATTCGCCAAGGCGTGGGGCGTTTCCAATTACAACTTCACCGATGTCCCGCACGCGAATCGGAACCCCGTTTTGTGAACCCACGACCACATTGCCAATGTCGGAGGTGTCGCGGATGAGGCCGAGCCCGCGCACATAATAGATCTGACCGCCCTGCTCATAGAATCCGCCGCCTGCATTCGAATTGTTGACAGACAACTGCTGGATCACTGCTGGGACGGTTAGGTGAAAAGCGTAAAGCCTCGCTGGGTCGAGAACGACCTGGTATTGCATGACGGTGCCACCAAATCCCGAATCGTCAGCCACGCCGGCCACTTGCTTGTATTGGCGTTCGATCACCCAGTCTTCAAATGTCTTTAGCTCCTGTGGCGTGCGATCGGGGCTCTCCAGAACATATCGATAAACGAGTCCTGAGGGGCTTGCGAGCGGGGCAAGCGTCGGAGCGACTCCCGACGGATAAGTGACTTCGCTCAGTCGCTGAAAAACCACCTGGCGAGCGAAATAATCGTCCGTGCCCTCGTCAAAGGTCAGAATGACGTCAGAAAGTCCGTACAGCGAGATCGAACGCATCACGGCCATCTTCGGAACGCCATTCATCTCCACTTCTGTCGGGACAGTAACCAGGCGTTCGATTTCTTCCGAGGCATGTCCCGGCCACTGTGTGATGATCTCGACCATCGGTGGCGACAAATCCGGATAGGCGTCCACCGGCATGTGGACGAATGAGATGACACCCCCGACGGTGATAAGGGCAACCAGCAAGAGGACAAACACCTGTTGCCGCAAAGCGAACCGAACGATGCGATGAATCATTGAAGACCTGCCTCCTCAGTGTTGCAGCGAATTAGCAAACTGAAGAAACAGGCTGCCGTCTCCGACAACCTTCTCTCCAACGGTAATCCCCTTAAGAATCTGCGACTGGCCATTCTGCCGCTCGCCCAAATCAACGTCACGCCTGCCGAATTGATTCGGACCCGCTTCTACATAAACAAACGGTTGGTTATTGTCATCTCGCAGAACGGACGAGTCGGGCACTGCCACCACATTGGGGATTGAACCGGCCGATACCGTCACCGTGCAATACATGTCCCTCTTCAGTTTCTCGCCCGGATTGTCGACGACAATTCGTGCCTGCAGAGTTCTGGTATTCGGATCCAACGCCGGTGAGACGTAGGAGATCTTTCCATGGAAGTCACCGGGATACGCGTCCGTCTGCACCACGACATCGTCGCCGCTTCGAACATATGCGAGGTCCGCCTGGTACACGTTCGCAAGAACCCAGACCGTGCTGAGATCAGAGATAGTGAAAGCCTGCGTTTGGCCTGCCTGGAGCACCTGTCCCGGCGAGACGAGACGTTCCACCACTTCGCCGCCCATCGGCGCCAGGAGCGGAATTTGCGCAGACGAAGGAGCATTTGCCAGATTCGCTGGATTCTTGATGCCGAGGATTTTCATCCCCTGCTCGGCCGCATTCAGATCGGCCTGTGCCTGGTTGCGATCGGACTCAGCCTGCTCTAGATCACGCTCCGCGATCGCATGGTGTGCATACAGATCCTGCGCACGGGTGTAGTTCTTCGACGACAGGCGAAACGAATCTGCAGCCTTCAGATAGGAGTCAAGTAACTGTGAATAGTCGGGGCTGCTTACATCGAGCATTGACTGGCCCTGTTTCACATGCTCGCCCGGGAACCACCAGAATCCTGCTGACTGGCCCTCCCACCTGGCTGATTACCGGGGTTGTATTGAACGCGTTGTACGCCACCGCCCCTGTTAGTCGCAGCGTCCGCCTCAGAGTGGATGGCTCAACCGTAACAACCTGCACGTGCGACATCTGTTCTTGCGGAATGATAAAGAGCTGCGGGGTTGCGGACTTCGAAGCCTTCGCGGAGAAGGATGTCATCTGGCTCGCCTGATCGCTGTCGTTCGAGCGACAGGCCGTGAGAGCAGCAAGGCAGGTGATCGCCAATGCGCATGGGACCCTATGACGAGTTATAAATAGATTCTTCATGGCAAGCTCCTGGTTCCGACGGCCTCGCGAAGTTGTTCGAGCGCGAGCAAGTATGTCGCGAGCGACTGTCGGTAGCCGAGTTGAATAGCTCGATTGCTTCGCTCGGCATCGAGAAAATCAAGCAGGCTTGCAGCTCCATGCTTGTAAGCGTACTCACTGATGTCGCGGGATTGCTGCGCTTCGTCAAGATAGCCAGACCGGTAGAGAGAGACGATCTGGTCGTTGGCGCGGACGCTCTCGTATGCATCTCTTACGTCGGTCAGCACCTGGCCGCTTGCATACTTCTCTTGTTCCTGCGCTTGCGTAATCGCGAGAGCGGTGCGCGCGATCTCCCCCTGGTTGCGATCGAAGATAGGTATTTGGATTTGTCCAAATAGCGAAATATCGTTGCTGGAACTAATGTGGGTGTAGCTCGCTTGCCCTGTAACATCTCTCTTGCCGATGGACTGCTGCAGCGCGTGCTGGCTGTTCGCGGCGGTCACTCCCAACCGCGCTGCCTGCAGGTCGGGCCTGAACTGCAGCGCCTTTGCTTGAAAGTCTTCGAGATTCCCCTTGGCAGGCTGGTAGTCGAATGACCCTGCAACGTCGTAGTTGGCGTCTATCGATTCATATCCAAGCAATTGACGCAAATCCGAGAGCCCCTGCACTCTTGAGAGCTGTGCCGCAGAGACGTCCGTTTGAAACTGAAGCATCTGCAGCTTCAGCTTCAGCAGGTCGTCAAGACCGATGTCGCCCGCTTTATAACGCGCCTCGCCAATGTCCACCGTGTTCTGAAAACTCTTCAAATCCTCATTCGCCAGTTCAAGCGTTGACTCAGCAAGCTCCACGCTGACGAACAGCGATGCAACGTTGAAGGTCAGGCTGCGCTCGTTGTCTGTCACCTGCGACCGCGTTACAGCCGTCTGATCTTTGGCCGCCTGCAGGCGATGTTGCCGCTTCTTACCGCGTTCGAACAGATAGCTGACCCCAAGATCAAACTGTGCAGTATTGTCGATATAGTCCGCGCTGAATTGACTTGGTTGAAAGATCGGCAAAAACTGCGCGTCTCCCAGCAGCACAGGGTTTGGTCGCAGATTCGCCGTTGTCTCTTCCGCCTTGCTCTGGTCGATCGTGGTCCGGGCAGCGAGCAGATTGTGATTGTGTTGAAGCGCCATTTGAATGGCATCCTCAAGCGAAACCGTCTTTGCACCTGGCTTCTGCGAGAGGGTGCTTGGCTGCGGGGCGGCCTGTGGCGGGCTTTGGCCCGGAGGTGATTGAGAGCCAGCGGCCTCGAAAAGAGATACGCAAACAAATATCAATGAAATGCAGAAATCCTGAGAACGCATAGGCAATCAGCCTCCTTAACGAGAGACGTGCGCTGATTCGTCGTGCCTGATAGACACGGAAGGAATGGAGACGCGCTATGCGGGAGGGGCTCTTGCGGGAATCTGCGAGGGAGCAGTTTGAGCAATGAAATTTACGTAATGCGGAAGGGGTCCGGCGCCGACGGGGACCAGCGCGTATGCGCGAATGCCCGCCACCATTGGTGCGATAACCAGGTGGCACAGCGAACAGGTGTCGGAAGCAGAATTGGCGTGGTGATGCCAGACCGCGCCGAGCGTAGCTCCCAGCAATAACACCAGGAGTACGAGGGGGACTACTACACGCCAGATTCGCTTTTGGTCAGACATTGTTGAGGTGAACTTCAAAGACCACGCACGGGTGAATGAAGATAGTGTAGTTCAGAATATTCATTCTTGGGGATTTAGCTTTCGATGTTCCGGTCTCTGATCACTTGGTTTCAATTTCGATTGATTTTGCGGCCGTTTTGAGGCGCGGGCTTTCGAGTGCTCGATGCGAGTCTGAGGTTCCGTCTCCGAACCCGCACCTTTATAGAGCACCCCGATCTGTGAGATCCGGCTGTTTGTTTTGTGTGGTTTGTAGATTGCATTTGCAGGTCCTCTTGGAACAACTGGTTCAGCCTGTCTGAGGTTCCGGCGAAACGGTTGGTTGTCGATAGGCGGCGATTTCGGGCGATCCGGCCCAGCCTCTGACCGCGGTGGCGCCCCGGTGGATCCGCATCACGAGAGAGGTCTAACCCCCGACGCGCCCCGAACTTGCCAGCCCTCAAAGACGCGCTATCCGCATACCGCTGCTGAAGCGCTCGATCATCCGAGAAGCGAACGCCGCTTAGATACCTGTATTTATTGACCTTAGATGGCTAGTGGATCTTGAAATCGCAGGCGGAAGTGTGCTGGCGTTGGGTGGAGTCGACTGCGAACCCGTCTCCGGGATTTGGATTTTCCTGCTAACAGGGAAAATGCCAAACTGGGCCCAAAAATCTGGCCGCTCACCCCCGTGTGTTGAACAATGTTGCGAGTTATATCCCAATCCCCGAGTTCTCCCTGCAGCGAACGGGGAATGATCACTCGTATATCAGGGAATCTCCATTCGCTGGCTGATTGCGTGGGACAGCAACGATCTCAGAACAAAGCGTGTAAGCTGGCGGAAGCGCGTGTGAGTCGAACACACCGTCGCCCGTTAAGGACGACCGCCGGTTTTGAAGACCGGGAGGATCACCGGAGCCTAAGCGCTTCCGTCTTATGACTTTCTCACATGCGACGTTGCCCATGCTGCCACGATTTTTGTGCCTGGGATATAGCGAATGACATTGGATCATCCTCAATCAATTAGGTTGACGCAACACGTGAAGGCCGGCGGTTGCGCCAGCAAACTTCCGGCGGGCTCTCTGCGGCAGGTTCTTTCCGCACTTCCAGTGCAGACCCATCCAGATCTGCTGGTCGGGTTTGAAACTTCCGACGACGCCGGCATCTTCCGCATCGGCCCGAACCAGGCGTTAGTGCAAACCATTGACTTCTTTACCCCTCTTGTCGATGACCCCTTCACATTTGGTCAGATAGCCGCGACCAATGCGCTGAGTGATGTGTATGCGATGGGTGGCCACCCATTGACCGCACTGGCTGTCGTCTGCTTCCCCCCGGAAGCCAGCCTTGGCATTCTCGAGCAGATCATGCGCGGTGGTCTGTCAAAAATGGTAGAGGCACAATGTACTGTTGTCGGCGGTCACTCGGTTCGTGATGCCGAGATGAAGTTCGGCTATGCGGTCACGGGCCTCATCGATCCGGCGCGTGTGTATACGAACGCCGGAGCTGTTGCCGGAGACACCCTCATTCTTACCAAGCCAATCGGCACAGGCGTGATTACGACCGCGCTTAAGCAAGGCAAGTCGAGTCCATCTTCGGTGGAAGCCGCGATCCGCTCAATGACAACGCTGAACAGCACTTCCTCGGCCATTGCCATTAATTGCAACGGCGTCCATGCAATAACCGACATCACCGGCTTCGGACTGATGGGCCACGGTCGTGAAATGGCGCTTGGTAGCGGAGTCACACTGGAGATAGAAACTGCGCGCGTGCCCTTGATTGAGGGCGCACTGGATGCAGTTCGCGCCGGCGCAATCCCCGGAGGACTGCTCGCCAATCGCGAATTTGCAGAGTGCCTGGTAGAGGATTCTGAAGATGGCCACATTTCCGACGACCTTCGTGCATTGCTTTACGATCCTCAGACCTCAGGTGGACTGCTCATCTCTGTCGCCTCTGAAAGCGCATCGGGGCTACTCGGCTCTCTTGAAGCCACTGGACAACCAGCTGCCGTTATCGGCAGGGTCCTGGGCCCCTCTGCCGCGGATGCTGGCAGACCGGCCATCATTCTGAGATGATGAAGTACTCTGACCCGGTACTGCTTTCGCTATGACGATTCACGACCTGCAACACCACCACGAAACGCATCATGAGCTCTTTCGCCTGCTGCCGTCTGTGAATGATGTCTCGTTGATGCCTTCATGCCAGACGCTTCTCAATGCCCATCCACGCAGCGTCCTGCTGGGTGCCATCCGCAGAGTCCTCGGCGAGTTGCGCCTCGATATCTCATCCGGGAAACATACCGAAGACACTTTGCAGCAGAGCATCGTTCAGCTACCTGATGAAATTGCCAGGCACATCGATGCTATGAGGCTTTATTCCCTCCGGCCAGTGATCAATGCGACGGGCGTCATTCTTCACACCAATCTTGGACGCGCTCCTTTAAGCGATGCCGCTCTCAATCATCTCGTCGAAGTTGCCCAGGACTATTGCAACCTCGAACTCGACATTGAAACAGGAGCGCGAGGCCGCCGAGACGCGCACGCCGAATCGCTGGTGCTACGTGTGCTGAGCGAGGGCACCGCGGATTCCAATCGGCACGGTGTCATCATCGTCAACAATTGCGCGGCCGCCACGATCCTCGCGCTCAACTCTCTCGCCGAAAAGTCCGAAGTGATTGTCTCGCGAGGAGAACTCGTAGAGATCGGCGGCGGGTTCCGCATACCGGAAATCATGGAGAAGTCCGGCGCGATCCTAAAGGAAATTGGTACCACCAATCGCACACGGCTCGACGATTATGAGCAAGCGCTCGGGCCTGGAACCCGCTTGCTGTTGCGCGTGCATCAATCAAATTTCAGCATTGAAGGGTTTGCCGAACGGCCCTCGCTGGTGGATTTGGTCGCGCTATCAAAACGCGCAGCCGTACCACTGTTTGAGGACCAGGGGACCGGTCTTGTCTCCTCACTCGAGCGTTTCGGAATCAACGGGGAACCCAGCTTGCTCCAGTCGTTCGCGTGCGGCGTAGACCTCATCGCTGCCAGTGGAGATAAACTGCTCGGCGGACCGCAATGCGGCATCCTTGATTGGCAGAAAGGATCTGATTGAACGCATCCGGAAGAATCCCCTTCTCAGAGCCCTCCGCGTGGACAAGCTCACGTACGCTGCGCTTGAGGCAACGCTCCTTGAGCACCTGTCCGGAAATCCAGCATCCATCCCCGTGGAGCGCATGCTGAGCATCCCGCCCGAAGAGCTTATGTACAGATGCAGCCAGATCGTAGAGCAGAATACATCTCCGCATTTGACGCTCGACGTCGTTCCAGTCGCGAGTCTCGTTGGAGGAGGAACTGCACCCAAGGCTACGTTGCAAAGCTGTGCCATATCGGTGCGGCATCGCTCACTCGCGGCTACGGAACTGCTCGCAGCGTTCCGCAAACTCGATCCGCCAGTCATCGGTCGCATTGCCGAAGACACGGTCCTGCTGGATTTGCGCACCGTACATCCCCGCTTTGACGCCGATCTTGCCTCGCTTTTGAGCGGTCTCTGAACTCGCCAACCCTGATCTCCATGGCAAACATTCCCAGATCCGTCGTTATCGGGACAGCCGGTCACATCGATCATGGCAAGACCATGCTTGTGCGCGCCCTCACCGGCATTGACGCGGATCGGCTTCCCGAAGAGAAAAGCCGCGGTATCACCATCGATCTCGGATTCGCTTCATTCCAGTCCACATCACCTGACGGATCCCCGTTGAGTATCAGCTTTGTCGACGTTCCTGGCCACAGTGATTTCATTCGCAATATGCTCGCGGGCGCCGGCTGTGTTTCTGCCGTCGTGCTGGTGGTTGCGGCCGATGAGGGGATCATGCCGCAGACCGTGGAGCATGTCGCTATCTGTCAGCTTCTCGGCATCTCGCAAGGCATTACGGTCGTCACGAAGGCCGACACAGTGAACGCCTCGCAACTGCTCAACGTGACTCATGCCACCGAGAAATTTCTGCAAGAGACATTCCTGGATAAGCGCCGCTCCTCGGTTGTGCCGGTAAGTGCTGCAACAGGTGAGGGAATTGAAGATCTGCGCGCAAGCCTGTTGAAGCTCGCCATGCGGACTCAGCCCCGGACTGTGGATGCCTTATTGCGTCTGCCGCTAGACCGGTCCTTTGTCATGAAGGGATTCGGCACTGTTGTAACTGGAACACTTCTGTCTGGAGCGATCCACGAAGGCCAAACTCTCCAATTGGAACCGGGCGGCCGTGCGGTGCGGGTTCGCGGTTTGCAAACGCATGGTCAGGCCCGGAAGTCCGTGCAGCCCGGTTCACGCGTTGCCGTGAATCTCTCCGGTGTGGATGCAGTTGACATCCGTCGCGGCCAAACGCTGGTTACGCCCAAGACAATTTCGGCCGTCGATATGATTGACGTGGAGGTCACGCTTCTTGAAAGTGCACCTCCGCTGAAACATCGTGCGACTGTTCACTTTCACGCCTTCACGTCCGAGACCATGGCAAAAGTCTCTCTGTACGAATATGAACCGGTTCAACCAGGAACTATTCGACTCGCGCGATTAAAGCTCTCGGAACCGATCATGCTCATCCCGGGTGATCGATTCGTTCTCCGCCTGTCGTCGCCAGTCGGTACCATCGGCGGCGGCCGTGTGCTCGATGCGCATCCGGAGCCTCGCCTGCGTAAGGCTGCAACTTATACATGGCTCGAGCAATCGAAGGACTGCTCTCCGGCACAACAAATTGAGCTACGGGTTGGCCGGCGCAAAACCAGCGGGATTACTCTGGCCGCGCTTTCGGCCGAAACGGGCATGACCATTGATGCGATTCGCCTTCTCGCTGGTTCCGCATTGCAACGCGGAGGCCTTCTGCTCATCGCCGGCGATCTGCTTCTCGACGGTAAAGTCTTCCACGGTGTCACCGAAGCTCTGATGGCCCTTCTTCTAGACGCGAAGCGGACAATGAAAAGATCCGAGTTGCGCAGCCAGACGGCCCTCAGTTCGGCGGTGTTCGACTTTGCGATTGGCACTCTTGAACGCGAGTCGAAAAGTCAAAACCCACGACGAGACGGTCTCGATCTACAACGCGGTGCCGTCGTCGGATTCTGAAAACGGGCAACTCGCGGCCATCGCTCAAGCCTACGAAATGGCCGGTCTTGCTGCTCCCTCTGTCGTGGAACTCGCGCAAAGGCTCAACCTCCAGGAAGTCGAGATTCGCCGATTCGTCGCGGATTTGCAGCGCAAGAAAACCATTGTGCGCATGGGCAACGATGATCTGTTCATTCATTCAGTGGCACTCCAACGACTTATTGAGCAAGTCGTTTCGCTTCGCGGGAGCCTGATGGATGTTGGTCACTTCAAGCAGCTCACGGGGCTCTCCCGCAAATATGCGATCCCATTGCTCGAATATCTTGACCGACAACGCGTCACTCGTAAACAGGGTGATGAGCGCTTGGTCCTCTAGATTCCGCTCCACCTCGCGATGGATGCCTTTATGACTTAGCCGTGGTATATTCCGAGTGAATTCACAGTGAGATGCGTGAACATGCCTGACCACGAAACCAAGATCAAGCTCATCGAAGACCGCGACGCGACAGGAGAAGCTGCCAAGGTCTACGACGAATGGCGTGCTAAGTCAGGCCGCCAGCAGGTGCCTGGCATTTTGAAGTGCTTCAGCCATCGCCCTGATTTCTTGCGCGAGGTAATGAAATTCAGCGACACGGTTCATTTTTCCCAGGGCCATCTCGACCGCAAGACCAAGGAAGCGATTGCGAGCTGGGTATCGTGGCTCAATCGCTGTCCATATTGACTGGACTCGCATGCTTACTTCCTGCGTGTTCAGGGAGCCGAAGAAGATACAGTACAAGCGATAGCAAGAGGAAACCTGGAAGACGCGGGCTTGAGTCCGGCAGAACGCGCATTGCTTGATTATGTAACCAAGGTGACGGAAGCCGCATATCGCACTACGAACGAGGATGTGCAGAATCTGCGGGATCATGGCTGGACCGAACCCCAGATCGCTGAAGCTGTATACATCACCGCGATGTTCGCTTTCTTCAATCGAGTTGCGGACGCATTCGGGATTGCTCCGCAGGGTTACCTCGAGATGAATGCGATGACGAAATAGGAGAGACATGAACGGCACAACGAAGAAGCGCGTGGGCAGGTGGGCCATAAGCCTCGCGGCCGTCTGTTTTGCCGGCTGGCTATGCCTGGTTGGCTACGTGAATTGGGCCATGCATCAGGCTCCTGAGGTCTTCGGCCATGTCATGGCGAGGATGCCCATGCCCGCCTACTTCGTCCTTCCGTTTGAGACTCTCTGGATGCGTGCGCGGAAAGGGCAGCTCAACGTCGGAGACTCCGCTCCAAGCCTGACGGTCAAGAAGCTTGAAGACCACACTCCGACTGACTTATCGTCTCTCTGGGCTGACAAGCCGGTCGTCCTGGTCTTCGGCAGCTATACATGACCGCCTTTTCGGCGGGAGGTTCCCGCCCTGAACAAGCTGGCCGATCAGTACCGCGACAAGATCGGGTTCTACGCCGTTTACATTCTTGAGGCTCATCCCACGGATGTATGGCAGATGCGGTCCAATGTGCGTGACAACGTTCTCTTCAGCAGTCCGAAGGATGAGGTTGAGCGCGCATTTGTTGCCGGTGCGTGCGTGCGCAAGCTGGGCATCAAGTTCCCCGCGCTGGTAGATGGCTTTGATAATCGAGTCGAATCTGCTTATACCGGCTGGCCCGACCGGTTATACCTGATCGGCAAAGACGGCCGGGTTCTCTACAAGAGCAAGCCTGGCCCCTTCGGCTTTCATCCGGACGATCTGGCACAAGCCATCAAGGCATCCCTCCCGGCGAGCTGAACACCGCCGCATTGAGATCACCGTGCAGAGCCCAAATCATTTTCCTTGCTATCGCCGGCTCAAAAGGCTATCACCGAAGAAGAGTCCCTCAGCAATCTGTATCGTGCCTTTTGAGAAGCGCAGGGCTCGTGGCGAAGCACAGCAAGATACCGGAAAGATCGGTTCGGCCAATCGTTCTCGGCATTGCGAAATCTCTACTCGCGCACGCTCTGGACCACCTGCTAAAACATGAACTTCAATGCAAACTGCACCTGGCGCGGAGTTCCCGCCTCAAGGATATGGTTGTATGTCGGCGAACTGATGTCGCAGTCGGGCAAAAAGAAGTTCGTGCGGTTCAGGATGTTAAACAGCTCCGCGCGGAACTGGAGATGCGTAGATTCGGTAATTTTGAAGTTCTTAAGTGTGGCGAAGTCCCAGTTGGCATAAGCCGGACCGATATTCACGTTGCGGCCTTCCGTACCAAACTGTCCCGCGTTGGCTGTGGGATCAAGGCGCTGTAAAGCGCCGGCGTTAAGCCACTCGTTAACCGTACGGGGCCCGTTATTGGGATTGCCGACGAGATTAGGCCGCTGGGCGGAGAAACCGGTGATCTCCGGCGCGCTGCCTTGCGCCGCAACATCATTCGAGTCGAAGACGGTGAACGGCGTGCCGCTCATCAACGTGGCGATGCCATCCAACTGCCATCCGCCTAACGCTGACTGGTACCAGTTCTGAGGATGGTTCCAGAACGGGAGCGCCCATACATAGCTCCCAACGAATCGGTTGCGCGCGTCGAAGAGCGACGGCCCACGCTCTGCCGCAAGATCGAATGGATTCTGGGCGAGATCGTTTTCGCCTGCGACTGGCTTTGCCGCCGATCCGGTTATGTTGAATGACGAAACATCGTCGATCGCCTTAGACCATGTGTACGACAGGAGGAATGACAGCCCGTGGCTGAACCGCTTGCGCAGCGACGTTTCCAACGCGTTGTACGACGAATTGGCGATGCCCGCGATCTCGCCGGTAGATGAATACTGGCAACTGCTCGGCTGATCGGCGAGCGTGCAGCCGGAATAAAGCCGCCGTTGATCGGCATTGCTGGAATTCGAAATTGGCTGGCCGTCCACGGTTCCGGGGACGAACACGGCTGGGTTCGCTTCGATAAAGCGGGGCAGGCGCGTCCCCTTGGTGCCGACGTATCCGACCTCGAACAGCCAATCATTCGCGAACGACTGCTGCAAGTTCAAGTCCCAGTCCTGCGTATAAGGAAGAGTCAACGTCGGCGACAGAGTCAGGTTCGTGAGTGGATTGGAGAATGTCCCTGGGGCCGGGGGATTGCCGTTGAACGGATCCGCGAAGTTCGGCAGGCTCACCTGCGGCGTCCCCAGGTACGGAGGCGCACTGATCGGCGCCTGCAAAGGGCCACCCTGTCCGGTGTAATAAGGCTCATAGAAGATGCCGTACGCCGCGGTCACCAGCGTTTTGCCATCACTACTCGGATCCCAGGCGATGCCAACGCGCGGCGCAAACGCCTTATAGTCGGTGGGGATCAGGCCCGCAGGAACTCCGGAATCGCCCGGATACAGCAGTCCCACCGGAGCATCCGGCATGACCGTGGACTTCTTCCCCGGCTCAAACAGCGATACCCGATTTCGAAGTTCGGTGGACGGCACGGGCAACTCGTAGCGCAGTCCGGCATTGATCGTGAATCGCGGGGCGACCTTATACGTATCCTGCACGTACCCATTCGCATTGTTGCCGCGAATATTGCGCGAGAAATCGCCGATGCCTTGCAGGAAGACGACCGGCTGTCCGGTGAGGAAGCTGGCGAACGCGTCCGTTACCGGGAATGGCGCGAATACGAAAAAGCCGTTGGTTGCGATCCCTTGCAGCACGTTGATTTGCTGATATTGGTATCCGCCGCCAAATTTCAGCGCGTGCTTACCACGCACCCAACTCAGCGATCCAGAGAAATCGTAGACGTTTTCGTAGGTGTCGCGCGGGCCGGTAATCGGATTACCAACCAGGGTATAGCCACTCACCTGGATGAACGGCGGTCCAGTGGCAACATCGAGACTCGGCGTGTATTGGAATCCAAGGCTTGAGGGTGGCTCATGGTTCTGAGACTCGCCGAAGAGGAACTTGTTGCGCAGAAACGAGAATCGTCCCACAGCGATGAGGCTTGGCGAAAAAGCGTGCGTATCCTGTGCGACAAAGCTCTGCGCGCGCTGGTTTTCGGCCACGGGGAAGCCCGGCACGCTGGCGCCGCCCGGTGATAACGGACTGAGCTGGGAGAGCTGGTAAAACATGTAACTGAAATTCAGTGTGTCGCGAGGATCGAGGTAATCGTCGACCTTGATGCCGAACTGATTCGTATCATTGGTTAATGTTTGCGTTGTGGCGAACAGATTCGTACCGGCGTTCGGAAGCGGGAAGAAGGGCAGCAAGTTTAGCGAAACCGGGTTGAACTGGCCCGACGGCACCTGGTTATTCGGGTACGGCGCATTGGCGAAGACGTTGAAAAGCTGGTTCTGCGGGTTGTTGCAGAAGCCTTCGGAGAATCCCTCAGGGCAGAGTTCCGAGAAGTCGCCGCCACGCTCTTTCACCGATGGCACTGTAGTGAGCGCTGACACGCCCTGGCTATTGCGAAAGCCTTCATAGAATCCAAAAATGAATGCTTTATCCTTTTTGATCGGCCCGCCGGCGGCTGCGCCAAACTGGTTTTGCTTCAACGGCTCCTGCGTCTGCGCGAAATAGTTGGTCGCATCGAATGCGTCGTTGCGCAGGAACTCCCATAATGTCCCGTGAAGCTGGTTCGTGCCCGACCGAGTGATGACATTCGTCGTCGATCCTAGCGAGCCTCCGAACTCGGCATTCGCGCTGTGCGTGATGATGCGGAACTCGCTGATCGCGTCCACCGGCGGCTTAAGGACGAATCCGCCGTCAACGCCGTTGAAGTTGTTCGCGCCGTCGATGAGAAAGTTGTTTGATTCAGGTCGCTGGCCATTGACCGCATAAGCCTGTCCGTTGCGCAGCGACCCGCCCGCTTCAGCTATGCCAGGCGTCAAGGGAACGACTCCAGGCTGCAACAGGCCAAGTTGCGAGAAGTTGCGACCGTTCAGGGGCAGATCCTCCAGCTCCTGCTGTTGCACTACCTTGCCCATGCTGGTGACGGTGGGCTCAATCAGCTCGGCATCGGCGCTCACCACCACCTGCTGCTTTTCCGATCCGACCGCGAGATGAGGCGAGACCGAAGCCGTCTCGTTCACGTTGAGCGTGATGCCATCCTGCATGTATTCCTGGAAACCGCTCGCTGCGACCTGCAGGTGGTAGTGTCCGACCGGGAGTTCCAAAAGAACGATAGTTACCGTCGCGATCGGTGGTCGTCTTCGCGCGATAGGCCCGTTTCCGCCTGCCGGGCAGTAACCGCGGCGCCCCGAATCACAGCGCCGCTTGGGTCTGTAACGGTTCCGCGAATGTTTCCCGTGATCTGCTGAGCAGACAAACTGATGCAAGAAAGCATTACAAATGCCAGCACATTGCGAACCATGTTCATGTTGTTTTCGGCCTCTCCCAGAAGACTTAGCACTACAAACAGAGTGACGTCGTGGTTCGCGTGGAACCTGTCGACATTGATGGCCATGACGTATGCGCCACAAAACGTGCCGCATCGTCAAAGGCTCCATGAGTTAGAGAATGCTGGCGGGGATCACCAGGAGCAGGGCTCCGCCCAAGTTCAGCGGCAGAAATCGCGCGGAGGGCTGCACGAATGAACGGTAGTAGGTAAGTCGATGCGCTGTCTTGCATCGGTCGATGGGTAGCTAACTCAATCCTTAGGTTGAGTCAAACCGAACTCAGCATAGTCTGGGCGTCTTCGAGCCGATCGAGAAGAGCGATGTCGAAGCTGCATCCGGTGCAGAGCACAACTGCAAGCCGCGCTTAAAACAGGTTGCCCGAAACCTGCTCGGATGCGATTGAGATTCGCGATTTTAGATCTTGAGTGCTGAGGATCGAGTCGCTTTTTCCGGTCGTACTGATCGAAATCGTAAATACCTGGTCGCGCACTCGACCTACCACAAGCTCCGCGACAGCCTCTTTGCCATGCGCTGTCGTGCAGACATAAGCCTCATTTCCGATGGCCGGAAGAACTTCCTGAGGCTCCTTGCAGCCTTTTGCCATGTTCATCACCTGGGTGTGCGCATCCTGTACCGTTTCAACATTGATCGTAAACGTGCGAACTCCGCCGGCTGTCTTGAATACGAAGTTGCATGTCGAAGCCTGACCCACGGATCCCTGAATAAAAGAGCCGACTGCCTGGCCGTCGAGCAATCCGGATACTGTAGCCTCATTGATCCAGGGGCAGTTATTGGTGGCGTGCGCGAGACCCCGGAAGTACAAAAATGCAGAGCGCAACGGCAAGTTGTCCCGCGACGCGCAGAAGTCGATGATTCGCAATGAGCCTACTTGCCATTCGCGGCTGCTCCTCCCTCGGTTGGCAAATCGGAATGCATGTGCCACGGGACGCTTTCATTGGATATCTCCGGATGCAGGCGCAGAAAATTGAGGGAGTAAGTCGGCGCGCCAGGATCGACTTTCTTGTCGACAAACGCCGCCTGCTGATCGGCTGCCTCTCGGGCTTGCCCATGCGGCGATAGAGGATGGAAAGGTTATAGTGCGCGGCCAGATCGTCAGGATCGATCTGCTGCAGCGCCTGAACTGCTCCAGCGCAGCTACGTTGTTGTGCTGCTGATAATAGGTGATGCCCAGTTCGCGCCGGGCATCGCGCGACTGCGGGAACATCTCGACTACCTTACGGAAGTCAGCAATCTCCTGTTCTGTATTGCCGGCGCGTCGCTGCAGCAGGCCATCGTAGTAAAGCGCTCGCGCATTGTTGGGATCAAGGGAAAGCGCTCGGCGAATGGCCGTGCGAGCCGAGCCATACTTCTCCCACGAGATCTCGGTAAGGCCGACGTTTGTGTAGCCGTCGACGTAGTGAGGGCGCAGCTTGATCACCTCGGTGAAGGCCTGCGACAGCCTCCGCGTATTGGAATTGATCGAGCAGCGCGATGCCGAGATTGTTCCAACGCATCCAATCGGGATTGTCGGCAGGATCTGGCGATTCCGGCTCATTCTCGCCGATCTTCAAGACGCGGGTGCGCGAGGCAATCTCAACGATCGGATAAGCCGGATGATCTTTGCCGAAGATGTTGTTGAGATAACTCTGGCGCAGATGGCGGTAGTTCACCTTTGCCGTGACTGTGACGGCACCAGTCACGTCCGCTGGAATGCGGAACTGATAGCGAACCAGCACCGAACGGCCGGCCGGCACGGTGTTGTCGTAGGCGACGGAGTGAATCGTCCACACTTTGTGGTTGTCAACAAACTCTCCCTCGTCGGTGACGGGCCGGTTGGTGAAGCTGTGCGCGCGCGGGTCCAGCATGCCATCGGGCTTGAGGAAGCCGCTGTGATAAATCTCCTTGCCGCCGGCATCCTTAACCGTGAACTCGACCCACGCCTCGTAGAGATCGCGTACCTCGGGAATCAGCGAGTGGCCGATGTTCTTGTTCTGGATCACGACTAAGGCTTCGACCAGGTCGTTGGGCGCCAGGCTATAGGAGGCTTTGCCAAGCGGCGCGATCAGATCGTCGCTGCCAGCCTTCTTCAAGCCCAAATATATCGACGTTCAGGTAGTTGCCCGAGCGCAGGAACTCAATCGTCTTGTTCAATTGCTGATCGAATCCGTAGTAGAAAGGCACAGCGGTGTTTCCGGCCAGCCACCGGTGCGAGACGAATGTTCCGTTTTTCGCGCCGTACTCGGGAAGTGTGATGGGGTTGCGCTTCATGTGGCAGCCCTGGCAGGTGGTGAAGTCCGCGGTGTAAAAGGTGAGCGGATTGCGCTGAGAGAACTTGGATTGCTGCCATTCGTCGTAGGCCGTGAAGGCGCGAACGAATTTGTAGTCGTTCAACGGGCTGGGCAGATTGGCCTTGTGGCAGGCGGCGCAGAACTCCGGCGTGTGAAGGAAGTCGTGCATCACCGCCTTCGAGTGTCGCTCAGGATGGCGGAGAATCATGGCGAAGGGGACTTCGCCAGGAATGCGGTTTCCATTCTCGTCCACGATCACCGCGGGCACGCCCATCTTGACGCTGGCATTGCCGTTGGTCGAGTCCAGACCTACAACAGAGTGGCAAGTCGTGCAGGTCAACCCGTCGGAATCGAATCTTGCGCGATCGACCTTCGAGTCCTCGGTCAGCGCCGCGCCCAGAACTCCGATGGGATTGTGGCAGCTGTCGCAGTGGCGAGCGAAAGCGATTCCGCGCGTCTTGTCGCGGATGAAGAAGGTTGACGCTGGTGCGGTAGAACGGCGTGCGAAAAGCATTCGAGTGCAGCGCCTGACGCCACTGGCTGTATGCCTCCTGGTGGCACGTGCCGCAGTACTCCGCAGTGGGAAACGCTCCAGGTTGAAGAAAGCCCTCACCCTGCACCTGCACATTGCCGGGCGTAAATGGATTCTTCGCTCCGTAGTGGAAGTTATAGCTCGGAGTCACTTGACGCGTTGTAAGCTTTGCGATCCGCTTCCGTCCGCTGCTCAGCCCTTGCCTTCCATTTCGCCAATGCCTCGCGCTGCGCCGGCGTATCCTCAGCGGGCGAGACTGCCCTTGGGTAGAGGCGTATAGGCCGGCGGGGGAGTCAGACTCTGTGCGTCTCCATGCGAGCTAGTCGGCTGCGTCCCGGCTTGCTGCGCGCGCACGGGAGCCATCCAATAGCCGACCAGCAACACTCCCGAAGCGATGAAGACTCCGCTTGCACTGATCTTCATCGAAACTCCTGCCACGATTAGCTTGAATCGATTCAACAGTTCACGCTGATGGTGTCTGTTTACTTTGCCGGCGTGCGTGCTGGCACTGCTCGCAGCACCGCGTTCTGCGGCAATTGCATCATAGACGCTGGGCACCAGGCCTTTGCCTTCTTCAATCGCGAAGTAACGGTCCACACCGGGCAAGGTGACGGTCTCCTGTTTCGCCATCCGGCCAGCGTATCTCCACCTTGTCCACTGTCGCGGTCTCGCCCAGGCCGAAGTGCATGCGCATGTCATTCGATGATTCGAAGCTGCCGCCGCTCATCACATCGCCGCGCTGGCGCTGACCGCCCGCCGTCAAATACACCGTTGATCCAACCGCATCACGAGGGCTCTTGGCGCCTCCGATCAAAAGCAACCCAACCCAGTGGTTGTGATCGTCGTTCACATTCCGTCAAGCAGAACCGGCGCGTGATCAAGGCAGTTAATCACCACGTCGATCTTGCCGTCGTTGAACAGGTCGCCGAACGCTGCGCCGCGAGCTGGAATCACATCGGCCAGCCCCGTGCCCTCCACCGCGGGCATGACTTCGAATTTCTTGCCGTGCGTCCAGGTTATGGAAAAGCAGCGGGCGCTCAGCGAACGATGTCCCCCAGTTGTGCGTGTCCACCTGCGGATAGACGTGACCGCTGACGAACATCAGGTCCTTCCAGCCGTCATTGTCATAGTCGAAAAACTGTGTACCCCAACTGAGAAAGGGATACGTCGGCTCGGCAATACCCATCTGTGGTGTGATGTCGACAAAGTTACCTTCGCCTTCATTGCGATATAAGGTCTTGTAATCGTCTGAAAAAGTGGTGGTGTAGAGATCGAGGTTGTCCATTATTCGCGTAGTCGCCAACCGCAATCCCCATCGAGGCAGTCTCACGTGCATCCTGGTTGAGGGCGAAACCGGAGTAGAAACTCGCGTCCTGAAATGTTCCATCCCCCTTGTTCAGGTAGAGATAGTTGGGCGAAGAGTCATCCGTTACCAAGCAGGTCCACCTTACCGTCGTTGTTGATGTCGACAAATGTCGAGGAGAAACCGTAGTAGCGACGCTTGTCGCTCACGCCGGCTTTCTCGCTCACGTCGGTAAAGGTGCCGTCGCCATTGTTGTGGAACAGGTGATCGGGTTCGCCCGGCAGGCCGCGCGGGCCACACATCGTCTGAGCGCCGCGAAACGAGCAGTTTGCAAAGCCCATGGCCTTGTTTCCCGATATCGGCAGATTGTTCATGTCCCAGTGAATATAGCCGGGAACGAAGATATCGAGCCGCCCGTCCCCGTCGTAGTCACCAAAGCTTGGCCCTGTGGACCAGTTGCCTAGCGTCACGCCGGCAGTTTCCGCAATATCAGTAAATGTGCCGTCGTGGTTGTTGTGGTACAAGCGGTTTTTGCCGAAATTGGCAACGTAAAGATCCGGCCAGCCATCGTTGTCGAAGTCGCCCACGGCCACGCCAAAACCCCATCGGCCGTTGGTCACGCCAGCCTTTTCGGCAACGTTGGTGAATGTACCGTCGTGATTGTTATGGAAGAGTGCGGCATGCGGTGGCTCTGCCTTCCCATCCAGTGCGTCGTAT
This sequence comes from uncultured Acidobacteriaceae bacterium, assembly GCA_963769345.1. Classification (GTDB taxonomy): domain Bacteria; phylum Acidobacteriota; class Terriglobia; order Terriglobales; family Acidobacteriaceae; genus Telmatobacter. Next base: position 176,517 of record CAVYLL010000008.1, on the reverse strand, counting down.
GTTGAGCCATTGACGAGATAGATATCGAGCCAGCCATCATTGTCGTAATCCAGCAGTGCTACACCGGAGCCGATCGTCTCGAGGATGTACGGCTTCTGCGGCGTACCCATCTTGTGCTGCCATCCCGGTCAGTCCAGCCTTCTTTGAGATGTCCTGAAAGATGACGGGGCCTGTTTTGACAAACCCCCCGGCGGTGATCGGCCGCTTTTCTGAATCGAGGACGGGCGCAAAGATGCCGCCGGTTGATGATCCGCTCTGTGTTTGCGGCGCAGCGGAAGCGGAACTGCCGCCATAGAGCGGAGGTTGCGACGGGGACTGTCCCACCATGGGGACGCATCCACAACAGGCTGCGATTAAAAGAAAAGCCTTGGCCGAAAATGAGCAATGGCATGCCCGGGACCCAAAGGAATGAATCAAACAGAGACCTCGCACGAAAGGGAAGACCTACGGTTCCCGATTTTCGCTCTCTCGATCGTCCCTGTCTTCCTCCAATAGGTTGACATTGATATCAAGGGCCGAGGTTTTCCGCAAAAGGGGCCGAACGCAATGCCAAGTTTAGTGCCGGAAGATACTCGTATGTGGATGATAGTTCTGCCAATCGAACCAGTAATCCTTCAGGGCATCGATCCGGTTGAGACACTGACCCTTCATATCGCCTGAAAGAGCGCAGCCATCAAATCCCCACTCGCCTAAAGTCGCCGAGTCGAGCAGTGTCCAGGAATCTCCTGAGCTCCCGCTGCTGTAGAAATCAAGTGATCGCCCAGCCAGTTCGCGCGAAAACACACGCACAGATTTTCCATCAGGACCGACCACGAGCATCAACGGTTGGTTGCCGACAACGTCGAGCAGCACCGGCGATTGAGCTGTCAGATTCGCGATTGGATATGCTTTCGCCTCGCCATTGTTCACGATGCCGATGATCGTTTCCCTGTCAGGAAGCGTTCCCTTCGGTCCATGAATCACAGTCGGCAGTTTTGCGTACTCGGTCTCCCATGTCGCCTTTTCGTACTTTGCTGCATAGCGCGGCAAAGGCGCCAAGACCGTGCCCTTCGGTTGTTCCTTCTTCCAGAGCGCAAACGTGAGCTCGTCTTGCGGAACCAAAGTAAGCTTCCTACCCTTTAAACGGCCGGCGATTGCGGTTCCGGTGATTTGCTGCCAATAGCTGCCCGTCTCCTCATCGCGCATCAGAAAATTCTGATTATTGATGCCCGCAAGGTGAAAATGCAGCTCGCGTCCGTCGATGCTGCGGGTCCAGACCAGACCCGTATGGCAAAGCGTTCAATAGGTGACGACAATCGGCAACTGGTGTAGCCGGTCGTTGACGATATGGTGATAGCCCATCTCGCGGATTCCGTACGCGCGACTCTCTCCACCCAAGGTGACTGCAATAACCATGTCGTTTGGGTCCAGACTGGCATGCTCAATTGTGGTGTATTGCGGTGCCCCAAACGGATGGAACATGTGTTCGTACGGATTGATCCATGCGGAAATCGTCCGCGAGCATGGAAACGCCGACAGTTGCCGCCAGCACGATCTTCGCTGCCCATCCCGAGCGTCGCCACACAAGAATCGCGGGCGTTGCAATCAAGCAGAACATCCCGAACAGAATTGGCTTGTTGTGCAACAGCACCCAGAGAGCACGCTGCAGGGCCGCAGGGTCTTGCTCCCGAAAAGGGCGAATCACGTAAATCGGATAGGCCGCCAGCGCGAGAACCACAAGGCTAGCTAGAAAAAGGAAAATGCGGCGCCTAACCTGGCCGAGCCATTGGCAGCGTGGCTTTGACGAAAGGTGATCATCGAGAGGGAGTCTACCGGTCCCTCACCACTCTCCAGAATCATCCTTTAGATGGACCACGCTGAATTTCCTCCGATCTCCAAGGCCAGTGTAAGAAGGATTGTGATGCGGGGGGCCTGAATTCTTCTTCAGCGCGTCGACACACAACGACTAGCTGATTTCTTTCACCGTGATTTCATATTTAAAGTTATCCGGATCGAACGGATCGACCCGTCCTTCCGAGGTTTCGGCTTGCGGATACATGAAGTACACCACCGGTTTGTTGGCCGATCCCGGTAGCTCCACGTCATGAGCGTAGTTGTATGCCATCCAATTCATCTCCCATGAACCGAACAAATGATCGCGGGCCCGCGACACGATTTGCATCGCTCAATGGACGATTCCCGGGTGGTTCTTCCAAAGCCACTTTCCGGACATCGGCCGGATCCACAGGCACCCATCCATGCTCGCGCAGGTAGACTTCCACGCGACAGTGCTGTCCTTTCGTTGCTTTATCCGTGGGCACTCCAAGGCTCTTGTAGCCTAGCTCTGATTTCGCGATCCGCAGACCATAGACATGCCGCGCCGGCAAACCCACCGAGCGCGCCAAGCCGACATACAGAGCGTTCAAGTCGGCGCATTTGCCGCCCATATCGCCTGACTCCAGCATGAAGCGGATGTCGCCACGACCACACCCACGGACTTTTGGATCGCGAAACGTATTTTCCACGACCCACTCATAAATAGCCCGCGCCTTCTCCATGTCGGTGTTCGCGCCAGCGGTCGCCTTCAGCGCAGTCTGTTTGACGATGCCGTCTGTCGGCACATATTGGCTGGGCTGAAGGAAGTAGTCCAGTTCAGCGCGTGAAACGGGCGGCGCTGTTCCACGAGAAGACAAATCCACCGTGTAGTTCTTCAGCGAGACACGGCTGGTCAACGTCAGCGCCGGCTTGGCGTTTGCAGGATACGTCGCGGACACCATCCCGAGAGCGCTTTGCTTGTCCTTGCTCAGCCTTGCCGTTCCACCCTCTGCCGTAAACCGGGTCGAGATTGTCTTTTGATAAGGCGTGTCGCGAATCAGCGGCGCCGGCAGCCAGATGTGGCTTACGCCGTCTGGCTTCAGCAATTCGACCCTGGTGACGACCTCGAACGTTCGCCATCCGCTTGCCGGTGGAGTATCCGCCAGAACAGGCAACGCTTTGGTAAGAGCCCAACCAGCACAGATGGATCCATTCGTTCGCAAAAAATTTCGCCGATTCATCATTCGACCTCGAACATTGCCGCTGACGACGATGGGGTTGGGCTCAGCCACTGTAGGCGCGTGCAAGAACCATATTCGCTGGACGCCGGTTGTGCACTGCCTCCACCGAATGGTGGAGGACTAACGAGAATCGAGTTTCTGTCGAATCCCTGCCTATCCCGCAGCAGCCCGACAATACTAGGCAAGCCTCAATCCTTCGGTGGATGCCAGGCCAGCCCATCTCCTCGTGATCATGCATCAACGGGTCTCAGGCTCGTCTGATATCCCCGCTCACCCCTTCCGAGGATTACGATTGCCGATGTCCAGCCTGACGTCCCACCTCAGCTCGCGCCCAAAGACAAATCGCGATCGGCGCTACGCGCGCTGCGGTTCAATTTATTGCTGGCCCTCGTCATCTGGATTCGTGTGGCTGTTCTTTGGCGGTGGAAACGCGCTCCATCATCTGCTGATCGACTGGAAGGTCGCGCTGACCATGGTCTTCGGCTCAATGGTCGGAGGTGGGACCAGCGAAGGCGGCGGGGCGATCGCGTTCCCCATCTTCACCAAACTGCTTCACATCGCGCCCTACGATGCGCGGAATTTCTCGCTGGCAATTCAGAGCGTTGGGATGGGAGCGGCATCGCTGAGCATTCTCTACCTGCGCGTTCCGATCGAACGGCGTGCCTTGCTCTATGCCGGCGTTCCAGGCATTGCCGGCGTGATCTTTGGTGCCAGATGGATTGCTCCATTTATTCCGCCCGTAATTGTCCGGACCTCCTTTACGGTCCTCGTCACCAGCCTTGGCATCGCGCTGCTTCTTTTGAATCGGGAAGGCGGAGCAACCCGAAATTCGAAATTGCCGTGGTTTGGCGGCCAGGAGCGCATCATCCTGATTGCTGCCGGCTTCCTGGGTGGGATTGTCAGCGCGCTTGTCGGAACCGGGGAAAACTCGGTCGCTTTCATGGTCATGGTGCTGCTTTTCCGGATCAATGAAAAGATCGTGACGCCCACCACGGTGATCCTGATGACGATGGCAACGATCCCAGGCTTCCTCGTCCATCTCTTCTGGTTAAAGGACTTCTCGCCGACGGTCATGGGATATTGGCTCGCGGCCGTGCCGATTGTTGCCGTCGGCGCTCCCCTTGCGGAGCCCTCATCTGCTCCTATATGACTCGTCGATCGATCGTAAATCTCCTCCTAGTCCTCATCGCCCTCGAGTTTGTCAGCACGATTGTGCTCGTGCCGTTCTCCGTGCCGTGCTTCTCGCATCCGTCGGTACCCTCCTGGTTTGCGGCTTCCTGGATTGGTTTATGAGCCGGGTCCAGGAGTACATCCCGCGCCGGCACTGGAGCCTGCAGCGAAGGAATAGTCCGTACACGGTCTGCCGAGCACCTTGGTTGCCCGGTCCCTTGGACCTCCACCCTTTGATCGATGCTCCTTCTTCCAACTTTCGTTAGAGTTGCCGATACCTTTATCTCGGGCCATGCGGCTCGCCGCAAATTACTCGGCTGTCTGCAGTTCATCTCATTCTGACGAGTCGCTATGCCAGAGTCGCTGCAGGAAAACCTCTCGTAATCGAGACCGACGCGGTTGTCATCGGAGCGGGTCTTTCCGGCATTGCGGCCGCCATCCATCTCGCTCGCAGCGGGTTTCGCGTCACCTGCATCGAGCAGCGGAAGGAAATCTACAACATCGTTGGTGAATCGCTCGACTGGTCGGCCCCGGAGCTGTTTGCGAATCTCGGTTTGCCCATGGAAGAGTTGATCTCGACTGAGGCTGCGACCTGGAAGCGCCACATCACGGTGATGCGCACCGATTCTGGCAAGAAAGAGTTCCTGCCGGGAGCGTGGCTAGCGGAGTCACCCTGGAACGTAGAAGTACGCACGCTGCATCTGGATCGGGATCGGACGGATGCGCGCCTGCGCGAAACCGCCCGTCAGACTCGGCGTCACCACGCTGCATGAGCGGGTGGCGGACTTCGCCATCCTGGACGAGCAAAACCCCAGAACCCGCCGTATCCTCGGGCTTCGGACGGCGCAAGGCACGTTCGTTCGCGCTTCGTGGTTCATTGACGCATCCGGCGGCGATGCAAGTTTGCTGGGAAGCGCTTCGATCTCAGATCTGTCGCGTATGGGCCGCGCAAGGTCGCCATCTGGTCGCACCTGCCAACTCGAAGAGTGGGTTGAAGGAACCACGCTCTACATGATCAGTCCGCCGGGCGAATACATGGAGTGGATCTGGGAGATCCCGATTCGACCGGGCATCAGCAGCATTGGTTACATCGCTCCCGGCTCAAGTGTGAAAACACAGCGCGGGGCGGGACTCAGGACACAGGATATTTTGGATACAGCCAGTGCCGCACTTTCCCGCGTCTGCAAGAAATCGTTGATCGGGCTGTGGTGCACGAAGTCGCAACGACGACATTTCTTTGTCGCACTTACGAAGGGGTATGCGGAACGAACTGGGTCATCATTGGCGAAGCTGCCTCTCAGTCGGACCCCATCACAGGAAACGGTGTAACCGCCGCTCTTCGACACGCCGATGAAGCGACTGCATTAATCCGCAGGTACCGCCATCGAGGCACAATCCCGGCATTGGCGCGGACTGTTTACAATCTGCGCGTCTCAGCGGTCGGCCTCTATTTCAACAGCCTGATCGAGAAGCTCTTTTATCAACCAATGCTGCGCGATCGTCTTGGACTGTTCGGTACGGCGCGCATTTACACATTGCCGGCGTGGTTGATGAATCTGATTTATACGCGCACTCGTCCTCGCGGCTCACTCGTTCGAACCTTGGCGATCTCTTCCATCATGGCCGCGATCCGCATGATCACATGGGCAGCCTATCAAGTCGCAGTGATTCTCTATCGGCGCCCGGCCGCCTGGCGTATCGGGAAACGATGGACAGCGCGGAGAATATCTATGCGGTGTAACTCGCGCGGCAAAGGTGAAGCTGTCCTTCTCATTCACGGCATGCCGACGAACGGGCATCTCTGGGATGACGTGGTGCGCGATCTCTCGCGTCATTTCCGGTGCATTGTCATCGATTTGCCCGGAATGGGCGGAACTCCGTTTTTGCCATATAGCCCCTCTTACTTCGAGCAGGTAGCTGCACAGATCGAGCAACTGCGAATGCGCTATCGCGTTCAGCGCTGGCATGTCGTCGGTCACGATGGCGGCTGCGCCATCGCCGTTCAGTACGCTCACCAGTTTCCCAAGCGGGTTGGCTGCATGGCGCTGCTTTCGCCGGCCATATTCCCTGATCTGAAACCTTTCTTCCTGCTCGAACTTCTCCGCAAGCCCATTTTCGGCGAACTCACGGCTCCGCTGGTGCACGCGCTTTTCTGGCAAGTAGCCATGCGCCGGGCCATACCGCATGCGCATAACACATCGCAGCGCGCCAGTTTTTACAAGAACCTTCTCAGGCATTGCCGGTCCCTGGAAACTCATGCGCCTCGTGCGCTGGGGCAGGCCCGAGGTTGTTCTTCGGCACTTCCCCTCGATCCTCAAGTTCGCTGGATTGCCCCACGCTCGTCATTCACGGTTCTCGCGATGTTCTGCCGGAGTCATTTGCTTTCCGGGCGGTCGAGCTGATTGCACATTCGCGGATGGTTACCCTCGACTCAGGTCACTTTATCCCGCTTGAACAGGCGGCGCGAAGTTTCACAAAACCTCGTAGCATACTTCAGGTCACCCGGCGTTGAGGTTGCGGCAGATCAGCACTCCTCGTCATCAAGCCGCGAGAGTGGCCGACCATTCGAACAGCACCGGTCCGCGGGTCAGTTTGGTTCCGTTTCCTGCGGCACAATCATCGTGACCAGGCCTTCAGTCAGATTCATCCGTCCGGCTAGGTGCACCCACAGCGGTCTGATTCCGGTTGCAGTGTCGACCGCGATACCGTACTTCAGGCGCGCCTTTCATAATCAGAACACTTGAGCAATCGGTAGATCCCATGAGCCTTCTCATCTTTCAGATGTCCCTCGTACTGCTCATTAGCCTGGGCTTTGGCCGTCTCGCTCGCATGCTCGGACAGACTCAGGTGATTGGAGAAATCTTCGGCGGTATTCTCATCGGACCTTCTCTCTTCGGGCGCATTGCTCCGAACCTCTTCGCACGTCTGTTTCCCCCGGCATCGCTCGGTTCGTTGGAATCGCTCAGTACCGTCGGGCTCATTCTGTTCCTGTTCCTGATCGGAAGCGAATTGGATTACGAGCATCTTCGCCAGCAGAAGGCCACCGCAACGCTCGCCAGCTTGACCAGCATCCTGCTTCCATTCGGAATAGCGCTTTCTCGCCGCGCCGTTTCTCCATGCACAGATTTTCGCCGAATGGAATTGGCAGGATCCCATTTGCGCTTCTTCTCGGCGTCTCGATGAGCATCACCGCTTCCCCGTGCTCGCGCGGATTCTGGAGGAGCGAAATCTGCAAACAAGCTCCCTCGGCGCAACCGCACTGCTATGTGCCGCCGTTGATGACGTGACAGCCTGGATTCTTCTCGCCGTGGCGCTGACGTTTGTCTCATCGAGCGCAGCGGCGCATCGCTCTCTGTGAGATTTGTCTGGCTCGCCGCTTACCTCGCCGTCATGTTCTTCGTCGTAAGGCCGCTTGGCCGCTGGCTGGCTGCGCGGCGATCAAGAGATCCGCTCTCGTACGAATTGCTTGGCGTGATGATCGCTGTCGCCCTCGCATCGTCCGCAGTTACCGACGCTATCGGCGTGCATCCGCTCTTCGGTGCCTTCCTGGCAGGTTTATGCTTCCCGCGTGTTCCATCCTGGCAGCAGACGCTCCGGAGCCGCCTTGAAGTCCATCCTTTCGCTCATCCTGTTGCCGCTGTTTTTTGCGCTCACGGGCCTGAGGACGCGGCTGGATCTCCTCAACGATCCTGCCATCTGGCTGTGGACAGGATTCATACTGATTCTCGCCGTTATCGGCAAAGATAGGTGGCGCGATTATCGGGGCGCGCATGACTGGGCAGGACTGGCGTTTCTCGCTGGCTCTTGGGCGCACTTCTCAACACCCGTGGTCTTGTCGAATTGATCGTCCTCAACATTGCCTACAACGCGCACGTTTTTTCGCCAACGGCTTTTCACCATGTTGGTGGTAATGGCATTGGTGACCACCGCCGTCACGGTTCCGATCCTCAATTGCCTTAAGTCTCCCTCGCCCAGGCGGTGACCTGCGTACCTGGCAGCCTGCGCATCGATAGATCATGTCGTTTTTCCCTTCTCCAGGAAGGGTTTATTGCGCTGACGCAGTTCGCTTGAACCTCGCCGGTAGGCATGAAGTCTGCGTTGCGTCTCTCCGAGCATCCACGTAACCATCTTCATGGCCACCGCAAGGTAGCCCGATTGCCGTTGCCTCGCTGACGGGGGAGTAGAATTCGTCTCTCGATAGAGGTCTTGCAAATATTTGAATCTATGATGTTTAGAGCAGAAACGGCACTTTCTCCGCATCGATTCAGGGCAAACGATTCGCCACCGATCACCCGAATTTTCGCACTGAGCACTCGCACCTTCGTAATACCCTACTTCCAACAAAAGGCGAGCTTTAATAGAGTTAAGCTCCTGTACTCACACCCAAAAGGGCCATTTTGACCACCAGAAGTACTATTTTCTCAACTCCTGCCTTGTTCGATATTGGTGATGGACGCGATCAGTCGTTTGTAGCCGTTCAAGATGATTCCCGCATCTCCTCCCACTCGCAGGTTTGCCAGTGAGACTGTCAAGATCGATGCTTTCCAAATTGGTTCGATGTACACAGGGACGGCTTCCCGCATGGCGCAACTTATGCAACAGAACGCTTCCGTGATGATCCCTGATTTCGTAGCCGCGATGTAATTGCCCTTAGCATGAATATGCAGCGTGATCTCCAAGACGGAACTGACCAGTCCACAACGCTACCTGCGCTGGAGATTCCTCACGACTACACAAAATACGACTACATCGAACTCGATTTTCACCTGACGCTTAACGGCTGGGTAATGGGCGACATTCGGTGTATGGTCGGCGACGTGAACCTGACCAAACCCGCTCCCGTCGACCGGGTGCTCACTCTGACGCACCGAACTGACCATGTCTCAGATGCTTCGACCCGATTTCGCTCGGTGACGGTCGCGTGGCGAGGGACCGCAACTGACGGTGAGATCGCTGATCTGAGGGCGAAGTTCCCTCCCCCGTTCGATCCCGCTGACGAATAGAGGCAGCTCGCATCCAGTTTCCAGCTAGGTCTCCATTGCCTGCCTGAACCATCGAGAGCGGTCTATCGCTGGAGTGGTCTAAGGAACAAAGTGTTGTACGCGTTACGTCTGCGTGCCGCTCTTCTCATCGACAAACTATCAGGCGATTCACCGCGGCGGAGCGTTTTTTACATATTTGTCGAACCAGCGAAGCATTTCGAAAACAAGCTGTTCGTTCGACTCCATTGCGCTATACCAATGCGGCTCGTGCGGCAAAATCACCAGTCGAGCCGTACCGCCATTCCCTCGAATCGCTTCGTAAAGCTTTTGCGATTGCAGCGGAGTCGTACCGGGATTCGCGTCTTCTCCGCCGTGCACGATCAGCAGCGGAGTCTTCAATTTGTCAGCGGAGAAAAACGGCGACACTTTCATATAGACATCCGGCGACTCCCAAACCGATCGCCTCTCGTTCTGAAAACCGAACGGCGTGAGTGTCTTGTTATAGGAGCCGCTGGTGGCAACACCGGCTCGGAACAAATCGGAGTGCGTCACCAGGTTTACGGTCATCAAGGCGCCGTGGCTATGCCCTGTGACTCCGATCCGGTCGGGGTCGGCAACGCCGAGGCTTACTGCCTTATCAACAGCTGCTTTCGCATCGGCGACAAGCTGTTCAAGATACGTGTCGTACGCTTTCTTCGGATCGCCCACGATGGGAAACGAAGCGTCGTCGATGATCGCGTAACCCCCAAGGAGCAGCAGCCTGTATTGATACAGTCGCGTGAATGTCTCCTGGGAGCCCACGACCTGACCGGCTTTTGAAGGGTCGGCATAGTCCAGCGGATATGCGTACAGAATCGTTGGGACGCGCGTGCCCTCCTGATAGCCAGGCGGCGTGTAAAGCGTGAATGAAAGGTCCAGCCCGTCGGCACGCTTGTACTTCACCAGCCTCTTCTTGATGGCGCGGACCTCAGGTGTCGGATCTGGAATGTGGGTGATCGCGACGCTCGTGGAAGCAAAGACCGGTTCTCCAGCAGGAGCCGCGAGCGGCTTTACAAGCGTTCGTTCAAACGCATTTGGCGGGTAGAGCGGCGACTGGTCCCAGGTGAGAAAAGAAATCCCTGAGTTGGGTCCGACAAACGAGAGAAATCGTTCGTAGGATGTCTTGTCGCTGCGAAACAGTCGCTCCGATTTCTGCGTTTCAAGATCCAGCCGATCGAGAAACGGCCGATCCCCATCCGGCGAAGAGCCGGTTCCCGATAGATAGATCGAATCTCCATCCTGGCGAATCACCCAGGCTCCATTCGCGAGCTGGTGTTCCACTGGACGGCCGGGGTTCGCATAGTGCTCGTCCGTAGAAAGATCCCAAAGCGGACGAGGTTTTTCCTTGTGATCATCGACATCGACGATGAAGGTCCGTTTCCAATGCCGGTTCTCGTCGTACTCATTCAAGAGTGCGACACTCGGCGAATCGGCCCAGCCGAAGCCATCGTATCGTTGCTCGATCCGCACAATTTCTTGAGCTGGCACTTCAAATGGCGCCTTCTGCAGCATGATCTTGTCTCGCGCAGGAACATTGACATTCCAGTCGCCGCCATCCAGCGCCTCTGCCCACACCAATGTCGCGGGCTCCGTCGCACGCCAGGAAAACTCCCGCGGTCCTACGGGAACGCCCTGAATGGGAACGCGGTCCGCCAGGGGAAGAGACGCAATGGTCCTGACGGAGACCTGCGCAGGCTCCGACACGTTCCATACTTCAACTTCCTTCGGGAAGCGATCATAGGTGGTCACGTACGAATAGGGCTTGTGGATCGCGGCCACGAGGACATGCTGTCCGTCCGGCGCGGCGCTGAGAGCTTCATAGTTCCCCGGCTTACCCACTGGCGTAATTGCCCCGGTTGACGCATCGACAAGAGCCAGTTGCGACGCCGCGTAGTAGTCGAAGAGATCTTCGTCATGCCTGTTGTTGAGCGTGTCGCGGTTTTCGTAGGTGCTGCTCTGTCCCTTTTCACCTCCCGTCTCCTGGATGCTCGGGCCAGCCGGCACGACAGGCTCCGCCGGTGGTGCGCCCATTCCCTCGGGCACCAGCTTTACCAGGAGCCTCTTCTGATCAGCCATCCATTGCACCGCGTCGTCGAACATCGGGTTCAAGCGGGCTCCCGGCACCCGATGCACTTCGCCCGTCTTTCCATCGCCGATCCAAAGTTCAACCGAATCCGGGGCAAGATTCACGAATGCGAATCGTTTTCCATCCGCGGCCCAGACCGGTATGCCCGGGCATGCTCCCTCAGGCAGCGCCACATGCATCTGCGCCCGATCGGCGATGTGCACCAGATCGTAGCTCTCGGCGCACTGCGTAATCCCGTAACCGCCTGGGGTGTCGTGCTTGCTGTGATTCCTTGGCTCTACACGCACGCCCGCAAGGCGCAGGAAAGGGGTCGCCACCCGTGAAATCGAGGGATAGTTCTGCAACGTCAACAGAAGAATCGTGTCGTGTGTAGGGCTCACAAGGGGATAGGGCGGCGAGGGCGCGCGCATCACATCCAGAATGTTCTTCGGCGGTACGTTATATCCAGATCCGGCATCAGTCGCAGGCGCCGCCGCCGAAGTCGCGTTCAACAAAGATGGGTCTGATTGCGCTGCGAGGGGCATAGACATCCCGCACGCAACGACAGTTCCAATTAACAGACAGTTCAGGGCGTTCTGGACTGACATACCTTCCCTCTTCCCTCCGCCTCAATTCAGCTGAAGTGAGCGAAAGACAAAACGAAACTTCGTAGTCTTAGATAACCGTTCAAAGTATGAAGGCAAGGTCGTGAAGATGACTAGCCGATATATTGATTCATCCCAGGGACTTTACCGCGGGTTCAGGATTAGGAGCCAGTATACTCACCGTTTTCGCAGCCGTGTTCGCATCCATTCTGAGCCAATGAATTGACTGTCCCATCTGTCAGCACTCTTATCGTCGATGGGTGGCCTGAAAGAGGGAGGACGGCTCAAGGGAAGTTAACTACGCGGAGAGAATTCTCTGGTGGAAGGTTTGCGCGGAAATAGTCCCCATTTGGATAGTTGTCATCTTTAAACCGTTGATAAAACAACCACTTGACTCCATGACGGGAAAAGTCGTTCGAACTCTCGATAGACGTTTTGCATAGCATTTGAATTCAAAAAGGTTCAGAGACATAACGATTCTCTGCGAGGGAGCTTCGGCGAAGTCTTCGTCGCGGACTCCCGGTCCATTGAGGTCGGTCTATCCCATGAAGTAGCTCACGCGTAGATCGAGAGTTCCCCTGCTCTTTGGTGAACCAGAAGTAGCGAAGCGGCTCCATGACTATCGGTCTGGATTTCAATTGACTCCCATGCAGGTGGTTGACGGCAGAGTTTTTGCTATACAATCCGATGCCATCGGGGGGGAAGGGTACCGTCCGCTAATCCCTCCGCCTTGGAGGGACTTGTGTCAGCTCCCGATATCGTCTGGAAAGACGGTAAATTTGGCCAGACATCCCGGCGCGACGCCTGGTGGCTTTCCCCGACGGCAGTCCTCTTTGGTTTCGGTGCGTTTCTGGTCTATGCCAACTGGGCAGCGTTCCAGAACAGCCATTACACCTATGGTCCATATATCTCGCCGTTTTATTCCCCCGAGCTTTTCGGCAGCTCCCCGCACGCCTTGTTTGGCCCGAAACCGACATGGTACCCGAGCTTTCTGCCCTTTTCCCCAGCGCTGTTCATTCTTTGGATTCCAGGTCTGTTCCGTCTGACCTGCTACTACTACCGCGGTGCCTATTACAAATCGTTCTGGGCCGATCCTCCGGCATGTGCAGTGAGCGAACCCCGTAAAACCTACCTCGGAGAGCGAACCTTTCCCCTCATTATGCAGAATTTTCATCGCTACTTTCTGAGGCTCTCCTACGTTGTGTGGGGCTTTTTGGTGTACGACGCGTTGAAGTCATTCTTTTTTCCCGACGGATTTGGCATCGGGATCGGAAGCCTCGTTTTGGTGGTGAATGTCGTTCTCCTGGCCGGATACATATTTGGGTGTCATGCATTCCGGCACCTGATCGGAGGAACATTTGACCAGATCTCGGATCATCCCGTCCGGCACAAGATCTACAACTTCGTGAGCCAACTGAATGCGGGACATAAGAAGTGGGCATGGGCGAGTCTTCTTTGGGTTGCTTTTTCCGATATCTACGTCCGTCTCTGTTCGATGGGCATCTGGCATGACTGGAGAATTCTCTAGATGCCGGAATTCCAGCGGTTCTCCTACGACGTACTCGTGATTGGAGCAGGCGGAGCAGGCCTGCGCGCAGCGATCGAGGCCGGAGCCGCCGGTGCAAAGGTGGGAGTAGTCTGCAAATCGCTGCTCGGCAAAGCGCATACTGTGATGGCCGAAGGAGGCATTGCAGCAGCACTGGCCAATGTCGACGATCGCGATAGCTGGCGGGTCCACTTCGCAGACACGATGCGCGGCGGTCAATATCTCAACAATTGGCGTATGGCCGAATTACACGCCAAAGAAGCGCCAGAATGCGTACGCGAACTCGAAGCGTGGGGCGCGCTTTTTGATCGCACTACTGATGGCAAGATCCTTCAACGAAACTTCGGCGGACACCGATACCCCCGGCTGGCGCATGTCGGCGATCGCACTGGCCTGGAGATGATACGCACACTCCAGGACCATGGCATCCACACTGGGATGGAAGTCCACATGGAGTGCACGGTACTCAGCCTGCTGCGCGACGGAAATCGAATTGCTGGAGCTTGCGGATACGACCGCGAGAAGGGCCGCTTCCAGTTGTGGGAGGCGAAGGCAGTGGTGCTGGCCACCGGCGGAATCGGGCGTGCCTTCAAGGTATCCAGCAACAGTTGGGAATATACAGGCGACGGCCTTGCATTGGCGTATCGCGCCGGAGCTGAACTCCAGGACATGGAATTCGTTCAGTTTCACCCCACCGGCATGGTCTGGCCGATCAGCGTGAGCGGCATTCTCGTAACCGAAGGTGTCCGCGGCGAAGGCGGGGTCTTGCGCAACAGCGAAGGCCGCCGATTCATGTTCGACGACATCCCTGACCTGTACAAAGAGCAGACTGCGGACTCTGAAGAAGAAGGCTGGCGGTATACCCAAGGCGATAAGAATGCGCGGCGTCCGCCTGAACTGCTCACCAGGGATCATGTTGCCCGATGCATCAATCGCGAAGTCAAGGCAGGCCGAGGCTCGCCGCACGGCGGAGTCTTTCTCGATATTTCCTGGATCAAGGAGCGCATGCCGAAATCAGAGGAGCATATCAAGCGCAAGCTCCCCAGCATGTATCACCAATTCAAGCAACTCGCCGATCTTGACATCACGAAAGAGCCGATGGAAGTCGGTCCCACGACTCACTACATGATGGGCGGAATTCGTGTCGATGGCGATTCACAGATGTCCAATGTGCCCGGGCTTTTCGCCGCGGGGGAGGCAGCAGCAGGATTGCATGGCGCGAATCGGCTGGGCGGGAATTCCCTGTCTGATCTTGTTGTATTCGGAAGGCGCGCGGGGCGCTTTGCCGCAGAATTCGCCAAGGCCAACGGCCCGGTAACGATCAACGAGGCGGAGCTTCAGACCACGGCAAGAGCAGCCCTCGCTCCCTTTGATCGCGGCCATGCCGGTGAGAATCCATATCAGATTCAATACGATCTGCAGGAAACTATGCAGGACCTCGTCGGGATCGTGCGCGTCGAGAGTGAAATGCAAGAGGCGCTCGATGCGATCGGACGATTACGCACGCGGGCAGAGCGAACAGGCATAGCAGGCAATCGCGAGTACAACAACGGCTGGCATACGACGATTGATGTCGGAAACATGATGATCGTGTCTGAAGCAATTACTCGTGCTGCGCTGCTGCGAAAAGAAAGCCGCGGCGCGCAGTTCCGCGAAGACTTCCCCGACAAGGACCCGGAATGGGGAAACTACAACATCGTCATCAGTCGCCGCAAAGACGGTGAGATGCAAGTCGAAAGGCGCGCACTTGCGTCGATGCCGGATGAGTTGAAGAAGGTAATCGAAGAAATGAAATAGCCGGGAGGCGAACATCAATCTTGCTCAGGCATCAGTGTCGGAGCGAAGGCTTTATGTCAGGGAATGAGTTAGGCTGGGGCTTTGTGTCGGGGCATGAGTGAAGGCTTTGTAACAGGCACGACTAAACAGCTTGGTGAAAAACTCAACGAACCCGTTGTTTTGTAACAAGGGCATGGCTTCAGCCAGGCCGCAAATGCAACACAATGAGTGTCGGGCTTTAGCCCCTGTGGGATGCTGGCTCGGCCCATACGGACTTTTTCACCAAGCTGTTTAGTCGTGCCGCAAGCGTTGCAAAAGCGCGCGGGCTTTAGCCCTGAGGGAATGTCTTTCCGCCCCAGCAGCAACGTAGTAACAACAAATAGCCGGGAGACGAAAGAGATGGCCACACCAGCGACATTTCGCATCTGGCGCGGAGACCCCGCGGGCGGCGCATTCCAGGACTACACAACACCCGTTGAGGAGGGCATGGTCGTTCTCGACGCGGTGCACCGCATCCAGGCGCAGCAAGCACCCGACCTGGCGGTGAGATGGAACTGCAAGGCAGGCAAGTGTGGATCGTGCTCTGCCGAAATCAACGGCATGCCCAGGCTCATGTGCATGACCCGGCTAAGTGCCATCGACCTGAATATGCCTGTCATCGTGGAGCCAATGCATGCGTTTCCGGTCATACGCGATCTGGTCACAGATGTTTCGTGGAATTTCCGGGCCAAGAAAACGATCAAGCAATTCAAGCCCCGCCCACCCGATGCGGCCGATGGCACATGGCGCATCCAACAAGCCGACGTCGAGCGCGTGCAGGAGTTTCGCAAGTGTATCGAGTGTTTTCTCTGCCAGGACGTGTGCCACGTTCTAAGAGAACACCACAAGCAGGAGGAATTTATCGGTCCGCGTCTACTCGTCTATGCCGCTGCGCTCGAAATGCATCCGCTTGACATCGAAGATCGGGTCGCCGATTTGAGGCACAAGCACAACATCGGTTACTGCAATATCACGACTTGTTGCCGGCAGGTGTGCCCTGAGTCGATCACGATTACAGAGAATGCGATTATTCCGCTCAAAGAGCGCGTGGTGGACCGCTACTTCGATCCCCTGAAGCGACTGTTCCGCATCCTCTGACGGCAGATCTCCAAATCGTCCGATTTGCTATCTCGGCCCGATGTCCTGAACATCGAAGGGAACTAATTCCTGTTCCAATTCTCCCCATTCATAGGCTGGACTTTGAAGCAGCCTCACGCACCGATTCCAGCGAAGGATCGCATCATCGTTCCCTGTCGGGCGGATTTTCTCAGCCTCCGCGAAATGGTGTAGAGCATGGTCGAAGAGCGCTACCAATGAGCGAGGTAGTTGCCCGGCGTTGAGCTGGGCTTTTGCGCGTCGCTCGTGCAGAATCCCGGTGTAGTAGAGTCGCTCGTATGGATCCTCGAGCTGCCGGAAGACTTCTTCGGCTTCCCGGTATCGATCGGATCCATGGCCGGTGAACTGATCCGTCAGGGAGAGCCCAAGTAAACGCAATGCGAGCTGATGCCGCGGATCGATTGTCAAAATATCGCGACAGATCGACTCTGCCTCTTCCGGTTCATTGAGCGAGCGATACAGTTCCGCCTTCGGAATAGCCTCGGCGATCCCTGCCGTCGAAATGCGCTTGACCTCATATCTCATGGCCTTCCCTCCAAGTCCGGATTTCTCTGCCGTTTCGCATTGCTGATTGTCCCGAAGACCCTCAGCGTCGCGTCTGCGAACGAGCCTTCTCCAAAGAATCGATTCGGATCCGTCCGCCATCTCAACCGCACCAGCTTCAACAGGGTCGTTTGTGCCTGGCTTCTTGACCCGGACATTATGCTTCTTTCCCTGGGCGTAGTCCAGAATCGATGAAGTCTCCCTTACAGAGTCTGGACCACGACAGCGGTCTATCCCTGGAATGGCCCGAGGGGTGAATCGAAAGTTCCACTGCTCTCTAGTCGATCAGAGAAAAGGGCCAATCAAAGGGGGGGCATTTCCCCGAGAGATTCTCTGGTGGAAGATTAATGCGGAAATAACCCGGAAATCGGGGAGATTGCGGATATTTAATTTGCTGATTATAAATAAGTTGACACGCTGGCGGAGAGAGGGGGATTCGAACCCCCGATAGAGCTTTTGACCCTATAACGGTTTAGCAAACCGCCGCCTTCAGCCACTCGGCCATCTCTCCGTTGCTCACTCCGGATTATAGCGGAATTTGCGCTCCTCGAGGGTTTGGAGGCCCATTCTTCGCCCTTAGATATAGATCTTCAGTCTCGTTCGAGGAAAGCATTGGCGCGTGTCGGCATGACGCCGGTCTCCGTAAATGCGAGGTTGGGAGTCGCACCACTCTCTTCGCGTATGCGCTCTTCGCTGCCGATCTCGCAGTCGCGATGCGCGGAGGGAGGCACGCTCTGAGTCGCTCGTCGCCGCGTCCGAGGCGGAGGTTTGAACGTGACAGGCGTCTAGCTTTTTCCGGTCACTACTGCCGCGCCAATATTTACGGCTGACTGCTCAACCCAGGTTTACTTTTGTTACATTCACATCAATGCACGTGTCGCTCAGACCCGCCCGGCGCAAGATGCGTTTGCTGCCGCTCATTGCTGCCACGTACTTCATGGTTTCGGGCGGACCCTACGGAATTGAGGACATCCTCGGCGGAGCCGGATTCGCACGCGCGATTATCATCCTTCTTGTCCTGCCGATCTTGTGGTCTTTGCCTACCGCGCTCATGATCGGCGAACTTGCCAGCGCCATTCCTGCCGACGGCGGCTTCTATGTCTGGGTGCGTCGAGCCCTTGGTCCGTTCTGGGGATATCAGGAAGGCTGGCTCTCGCTTTCGGCCAGCGTCTTCGACATGGCTATTTACCCCGCCATCTTTGTTCTCTATCTCGGCAAATTCAACCCTGGACTTACCTCCGGTTGGCACGGCTACGCTTGGTCACTGGCAGTAGTGGTCTTCTGCTGTTTGTGGAATCTCCGTGGGGCGCCGGCTGTCGGAGAGGGATCCATCGGCCTGTTTGCTCTCCTGCTGTCGCCGTTTGCTGTCTTTCTGGCGCTCGCCGTATGGCGTGGATTCACACTCCATCCCGCGGTGCACTGGAGTCACACCGGCTCGCAGGCCGCACTCTCCACCGCGGTTTTGGTCGCGATGTGGAATTACATGGGGTGGGACAATGCTTCGACTGTCGCCCAGGAAGTGGAGAATCCGCAGCGCAATTATCCAAGAGCCATGATCATCGCGGCCATGTTGGCAGCGGTCACCTACATCCTGCCGCTTCTGGCCATGGCGCTTGCCGGCCTTTCTGTCGACAGCTTTTCAACTGGAGATTGGATGACGGCAGCCAATGCGGTCGGAGGCCCGCTACTCGGTTTGGCGGTCGTTGCCGGAGGCGCGATCTGCGGCATCGGAATGTTCAATGCGCTCATGATGAGCTACACGCGCCTGCCCATGGCCATGGCCGAAGATGGAATGCTGCCCCGGTTCGTCGCTCGCCGCAACAATCGCGGAGTACCCTGGGTCAGCGTATTGCTTTGCGGGTTGGGATGGGCGCTTGCACTCAATCTGAAGTTCGAGCGCCTCATCTCCATCGATCTCATCCTCTACGGCTCAAGCTTGCTGCTCGAGTTCGTTGCGCTCGTAGTGCTTCGCATCCGCGAGCCCAATCTTGCCCGGCCATTCAAAGCTGGCAACCTGGCCTTCGCCATTTCACTCGGAATAGGTCCTGCTGTACTCATCGGTTACGCTCTCTACGCGTCCCGGGCGGAAGAGATTACCGTTGTCCATAACACGATCTCCTCACTCGTATTCTCCATAGCTATCGGTCTGCTGGGTCCTGTCCTCTATTGGCTCATCGCTGGTAGGCTCGCGCGACGCCGGCTGGCTGCGGCTTCCGCCACCGACTAGTTCTGCCCCTTGAGAAATACAAAGGCCGCGCCATCATGTGCGCGGCCCCTCCATCTCAGGTCTCTCCTGAAACAAGCTTACTTCGCCACCTTCTGCCTCAGCGCGGCTGGCTTGGGTTTTCCGTCTTCGAAGAGCTTCGTTGCCCGCAGCACGCGATCGCGCGCATACGCCGCATCATGCCATCCCTTGATCTCGACCCGCTTGCCTTCCAGATCCTTATATATAGAGAAGAAGTGCGTAATCTCCTTCAGCATGTGCGGATAGATATCCGTGTAGTTCCAAACATTAGTGTAGCGCGGATTGTTTTTGCCCACCGCCAGCACCTTCTCGTCCAGCACGCCTTGGTCCATCATCTCCAGCAGTCCAATCGGACGAACTTCCTGCACGCATCCGGGGAAACTCGGCCCCGGCACCAGCACCAGCACGTCCAGCGGATCGCCGTCATCGCTGTGAGTCGACGGAATGAATCCATAGTCCCCCGGATAGTGCACCGGAGAATGCAGGTTGCGGTCCAGCTTGAAGACGTGCAATTCCTTGTCATATTCAAACTTGTTGGTTCCGTCTTTAGGGATCTCGATCACCGCTCGAAACACTTCGGGTGAGCGATCGCCAATCGGCAACTCCAAATAATTAACCATTCTTCTCGACGTCCTCTCGGGGTTATGTCCGGCATGCTCAGGAGAGCCGGATTCTCTTTAGATGCGCATCGCACAATGCGTCCGCGAATCCTCCGCTGCGCCTGCTTAAGGGGAAAGACCAGAACAACGCCCGCAATCCTCGGAGCTTCTTCCACTGATCTCTAACCGAGGCACTTACCAGCCATCCGCCTGAACTACTATAATCGCGGATAATGAAGGCGCATGTCTACGTTACGTTAAAGACATCGGTCCTCGACCCTCAGGGCCAAACCATCCACAATGCCTTGCGCAAGATCGGATTCAGCGACGTTTCCGCCGTTCGCCAGGGAAAGTATTTCGCTTTGTCGCTTGCAGATGGCCTCGAGCCGCAAGCCGCACGCACCCAGGTCGAGCGCATCGCCCGCGAAGTCCTCACCAACCCCGTCATCGAAGAATTCACATACCGCATAGAGGAATAGTCGACTCTGGGCCACCGTATCACTCTTCTCAAACGCTCAGGCGGGGAGTCCAAATCCAATCCTGCCCCCTCGCATAAAATTCAATCATGTGCGGAATCGTCGGTTACGTCGGCCGTAAGAAGGTTGTCCCTGTCATCATTGAAGGCCTGCGTCGCCTCGAATATCGCGGCTACGACTCAGCTGGAATCGCCGTTGGCAGCCCCAACACTGCTGTTCTCGAAGTGTGCCGCGCTCCCGGCAAACTCGGAAACCTCGAAGAGGTCCTGCGCGAACACCCCCTCGACGGCACCTTCGGGATCGGACACACTCGCTGGGCTACGCACGGCCGCCCCACTGAAGAAAACGCCCACCCGCATCGCGACTGCACCGGCCGCATCGTCGTCGTCCACAACGGTATCGTCGAAAACTACCTAGACCTCAAGCGCGAACTCACCGCACAGGGACACAAGTTCGTCACCGAAACCGACACTGAAGTCATTGCCCACCTCATCGAACAGATCCAGAACGACGCGGCCTCTGGCGGCGCTCCGATCCTTCTTGAAGACGCCATCCGCCACGCCGTCAAACGCCTCACCGGTGCCTTCGCTCTCGGCATCCTCTCCTCCGCAGAACCCGACAAGATCATCGCCGCGCGCTCCGGACCTCCCGTCGTCATCGGCGTAGGAGAAGGCGAGTACTTCGTCGCCTCCGACGTCCCCGGCATCCTCCACCACACGCGCAATATCTACTTCCTCGCCGATGGCGACATGGCTATCCTCACTCTCGATGGCGTCAGGCTCACTGACTTCAACGGCAAGCCCATCGAGCGCGAATTGCAGCGCATCCAGTGGGACCCCATCCAGGCAGAGAAGGGCGGATACAAGCACTTCATGCTCAAGGAAATCTGGGAGCAGCCGCGCGCTATTCGAGACACCACCTTGGGCCGCGTCTCCCTCGATTCCGGCAGCATCTTCCTCGGCGAAATGGAAATCGATGACGATGAACTTGCAGGTGCCTCCAGCATAAACATCGCCGCTTGCGGCACCAGTTGGCACGCCGCACTCGCCGGCAAGTACATGATCGAGCGCCTCGCACGCCTCCCCGTCGATGTCGACTACGCCAGCGAATATCGCTATCGAAATCCCATCCCCGACCGCAACGCCCTCGGCCTGCTCATCACCCAGTCCGGCGAAACCGCCGACACGCTCGCTGCCCAACGCGAGATGATCTCCCTCGGTTCGAAGACCGTCGCCATCTGCAATGTTGTCGGAGCCATGGTTGCTCGCGAAGCTCACGGCGCTATCTACACCCATGCCGGCCCCGAAATAGGCGTGGCATCTACAAAGGCTTTCACCGCACAGCTCACCGCGCTTTTTCTGCTGGCGCTCAAGCTGGGCCAGCTTCGCGGTCGCCTCAACACTGAGCGCTCCGTTCAGCTCATCGAAGAACTCAGCCGCATTCCTGCCAAAATTGAAGAAGTCCTAAAATCTCGTTCTGCGCAATGCGAGCAACTCGCGACAAGCTTTTCCAACGCGCGCGACTTTCTCTACCTCGGCCGCGGCATTCATTTCCCCATCGCGCTTGAAGGTGCACTCAAGCTCAAGGAAATTTCGTACATCCACGCCGAGGGCTATCCGGCCGGCGAAATGAAACACGGCCCCAACGCCCTCATCGACGAAACACTCCCCGTCGTCGTCCTCGCCACACGCGACGAGTCTGATCCCGCATCAAAACTGCGCTACGAGAAAACCCTCTCCAACATTCAGGAAGTCACTGCTCGTTCCGGCCGCGTCATCGCCATCGCCACCGAAGGCGACACCACACTTGCCGGCCTCGTCGAGCACGTCATACTTATCCCGCCCGCTTTCGAGTTACTCTCCCCGCTCATCGAGATCGTGCCCCTGCAGTTGCTCGCCTACTACATCGCGGTCCGCCGCGGCTGCGACGTAGACCAACCCCGCAACCTCGCCAAATCCGTCACCGTGGAATAACGTGCTTTTGTTACACAGTCGGCGGAGCAGTGCAATGCCCGGTTGGGCGAGAGGATCTCGCCCATTCCATTTCCCGCTGGAATGCAAGGACGCGAAAGCGGGTGAAGGTTGACCGATCGAAATCGCTGGAAGTCTCATGGCCGTTTCGAGATCCCACTCCTTCACTGTTCGCACCGGAACATCTGTGTCCGAAAATGAACGATTCCGCACTGCACTTACGATCGCCCTGAATTCCAATTGTTAAAAGACTGCTCCACTTACGCGGAAAGCTGCCCTTTCTCATTCTGGAAGGTCAAATGCTGCAGTGGACGTGAAGCCCATTTCCCCCGGGGGTTCCGTTGGATGAAGCAATTTGAGTCGTTTGTGCTGGACACTTCGAACGAGTGTCTCTGGCACGCGAGCGTACATATTGCTCTAGCCAATAAGCTGTTCTCCGTTCTGCGTTATCTGGTGGAGAATCCTGGCCGTTTGATTACGCACGATGAGCTGTTGGATGCTCTTTGGCCGACAACTTACGTGCAGCCACAGGTATTGAGAACTTACATGCTGGAACTCCGAAAGATTCTGGGTGACGACGCAAAACATCCAAAGTTCATTCAGACCTTACCCAAGCGTGGTTACAAATTCGTTGCGACAGTGACAGAAAATAATGATGCGGCGATTGAGGTTACCGATGCTACCGGAATCTCGACGCAAAAGGTGAGTTCTGCCACATTGGTAGGTCGGAATGAAGATTTGGATCACCTGCAGAAAATGGCTCAAGTCGCGGCGAATGGGCAACGGCAACTCGTCTTCATAACCGGTCCAGCTGGAATTGGAAAGACCGCGCTCATTAACGCGCTGCGCAAAACGCTAAACACAACCTCGACGCAAACACGCATGGTCTTCGGTCACTGCGTTGAAGGACTGAGCGAAAAAGAAAACTACTACCCCATTTTGGAAGCGTTCGGTCAGTTCCTTGCGTCATCGAGTCAAGTGAGTGGAATTGTCCCCGGATCGTCGCTGCGGCTCACCTATCAGAATGGGGCGGGTGAACTTTGCGAGGCACTTGAAAAGTTCGCGCAGGATAACGTCCTCATTCTCGTAATTGAAGATATTCAGTGGGCGCATGAATCTACCCTCGAACTCATCTCAGTCCTTGCCCGCCGCTCGACACCGGTGAAACTGATGGTGATTGCAACATATCGATCGCAGGATCGATCGACCGGACACTATTTGAAGTCAATGAAGCAAGACTTGGTCGTGCGCCATCTGTGCACTGAATTCGCGCTCGCGCCATTGTCAAAGCCGGCCTTGAAACAACTCCTTTGCCACCGGCTGGAACAGGAAGAATTGCCGGCAGAACTTGACAGCTTCTTCTACCAGCGGTCTGGAGGAAACCCGCTTCTTGTGCTCGCGCTTCTGGACCATATGATTGCGGAGCGATTCTTGGTGCGCGAGTGCGCAAACAATGAAGGGAAGTGGGCGCGGGCTTCCTCCATTGCCGAGATGGAACTCAGCGTGCCGGGCGAACTGGCAAAGCTGATCGAATTGGAAATCGATCGCTTGAGCCCCAGGGAACAGGGAATTCTGGAAGCGGGAAGTCTCATGCGTATTGCATTTCCGGTTTGGGCTGTGGCAGCAGCGTTGGGAGATGATCCCGAATCTATCGAGGTGACATGTGAAGATCTGGAGCGCCGAACAGGTTTGGTGAACCGCGCCGGTCATGATGATCTTCCCGATGGAACGCGATCCGATTTTTACTCGTTCGCCCACGAATTCTATCGCGAAGTCTTGTACGAGAGGCAGACGACAGGGCGCCGTGCAAAGAGACATATCCGTATTGCGGAGCGGCTCCGCAGCCTGTTCGCCGGTCGCGAAACCAATGTAGCGCAGGAAATGGCGATGCACTTCGAGGCGGCCGGCAACTGGGAGCAGGCTGCCCGCACTCTGCGCGCCGCTGCGCGCCACGCGCATCAGAGACGTGCATATCGGCAGTCTGCTGAATTGCTGGAGCGCGCTTCGCGCATCGCAGAGAACATTGCTGACGCAGATTGCTCCGCCCTCGTAAGAGAGATAGAAGATGAATTGGAGATGCTGCGCGAAATAACTGCGGGAACAGCGGCGCAACAGAAAGCGAGCTGAAGATTTGACGTTTTTTGGATGAGGACTTGACGACTATTTTCTCGAAGATCGTTAGCGTATGAGCGAAGGCAGGAGGTTCATCCTATGCGCTCGATCCTTCAGAATGTCATCTTGGCGTCCGCAATCGCCACAACCGCACTTGCGACAAACTCGGCAATGGCGGCATCAACAGTCAACGTACCCTTCAACTTCACGGCTGCCGGAAAAACTCTCCCCGCCGGCAAATATCTCGTCACTCACGATTCAACCGGTAGCTTTGTGACGCTCGAAGCCATCGACGCTTCGCGAAGCCTTACCTGGGTTTTGTGCCCTGGCCAGGCGCAACCAACCGACAGCAAGATCGTGCTGAGGTTTGACGACGAAGCCAATACCCATGTCCTTCAGTCAATTCAATTCGGGCCGATGATCACTCAACGGCTCGACAAGGCATCGAATAAGAAACTGGTCACTGCGCACGAATCGCAGGGTCAGTAAGTCATCTCGGTCTGGCGCGGCTGATCGCGCTTCCGGGAAACAGTAAGAATTGGCAGATTGTCGTCATTGTGCCGTTTCGCTCCGTGCAGTGCTCCTCGAGCCCACCGCATGACATTCGCCCAGTGCATCGATGATCTTTGCAGCTATTCTTAGGCACAAAAAAAGGCCGCCGCACTTCGAGGAGATGCGGCGGCCGTAATTCTTGCAACACCTTGCTTCGAACAGCTTCTTACTCGCCGCTCTGCTTGCTTTCCGCCGGATGCACCACACGGTAGCTCGCACCCCCGTGCGACCAGATCAGCAGCAGGATGTCCTTGCCCGCTGGAACCGCGCGCACGTCATTCGCAAACTCTTCCGCATTCGTCACGGGTTTGCGATTCACTTCCTGGATCACATCCCCAGGCGTCAGACCGGCATCTTCCGCCGGGCTCGCAGGCCGAACACTCTGTACCGCCGCGCCCTTCACCTGCGAAGGGATATTCATCTGCTGGCGGATATCCGGCGTCAAATCGCCAACACCCACGCCCAGCTTTCCGCGCTGCTGCGATCCATCGCCTTCGTTCTCTGCAACTTGCTTTTCACCTTTGAACTCGCCGACTTTCACCGTCAGCGCCTCCGGCTTGCCGTCCCGCAGAATACCCAGCTTGATTTCGCTTCCCGGAGCAGTCTGGCTCACCACAACCTGCAACTGGCTGCCGTTTCTGATCTTGCTTCCATTCAACTCGCGCAACACGTCGCCACTCTTCAATCCAGCGCGGCTGGCCGGCGAGTCAGGAGTTACCTGGCTCACGATCGCGCCCATCGCATCCGGCAAATTGAAGAAGCTGGAATTATCAGGCGTCACATCGTTCATGCTGATGCCGAGGTACCCGTGATGCACGGTTCCGTCCTTGATAATCGATTCCGCCGAAGCGCGCACGATCTGTGAGGGAATTGCAAAACCCGCGCCCGCAAACGCTCCGTTGTTCGTGATGATGAACGTATTGATGCCCACCAGTTCGCCACGCGCATCCACCAGCGGCCCACCCGAGTTGCCCGGATTGATCGCCGCATCTGTCTGAATGTAATCGCCGGGTTTGCGCGCATCATCCGAGTAGGGATTCGGCCGATCCAGCGCGCTCACGATCCCGCGCGTCACTGAAAACTGGAAGTATCCAAACGGGCTGCCGAATGCCAGCACCGTCTGTCCCGGATGCAGCTTCGTCGAGTCACCCCACGCAACCGTCGTCAAATTGTTCGCGTTGATCTTGATTACGGCGAGATCGTTCAGCTTATCCACGCCGACTACCTTCGCAGTGAACACGCGCCGGTCATTCAGCGTCACCCGCACCTGCGTCGCTCCGTCCACAACGTGATTGTTGGTCACAATGTAGCCGTCCGGAGAAATGATGATCCCGCTGCCGATCCCGTGCTCGATCTGCGATTGAGGATTCTGCCCACGTCCCATCGGACCGAAGAATCGCCGGAACTCTGGCGGAATCGCTCCCTGCGGAATCTGTCCGCCGGAATCCTGTCCACCGTCGTCGCCATCGGCATCCTGCGCCGACACACGCGATGTCACCGCCACGTTCACCACCGCCGGGGTCACGCGTGCAGCGACGGCTTCCACCGCATTGTCCAGCGCAACCAGCGACGAAACACTGCTGTCTTCCATCGCTGCTCCGCCGCTCAGTGCTGCTGCCCCGCTGGGCGCAGAGCCATTGCTTGCCGCATGGGCTGTGTGCCCAATCAGAAATGCGCCACCCAGCAGAACCGCTGCTGCGGCTCCGGCAGGCGCACCAAACTTCTTCAACTTTGCCACTAATGAATTAGTTGTTACAGTCATGCCTGTTCTCCGTTGCGTTTTTGAAGTTGAACTTACAGTTGAATCACGAACCAGCCGCCGCGAACCGACATCGCCGGCTGAGTAGTAGTGGAATTCGAATTTGCAGGAACCACTCTCAAAATCAGCTGCGTAAACGTGTATCTGCTGCTCACCTGATTCGGCAACCTGTTGGTTGCATGTCCCTCTGTCCCGCTGTCGTTATCTTGTACTTTCCCTGTCCCATCGCCCGCACCATCGCTAGTCTGGGTGCTCGCGGAATAATCCGTTATTGTGCTCGACGCACGGCTCACCGTCCGTACTTCCTCCCATGCAGATAGCACGACCCATTGCTGCTCCGATTCCGCATTCGCGCGATCACTGGCCACAGCGGCGGTTGCGATCTGTTGCGCATCTTCATTCGCAGCCGTCTTCACTCGAACGGCTGCCGCGCTCTTCTGGCCGTGATCTTTCGGCGTGTTCACCACGTTTACACGTCCAAATTCCGGCACCACAGCCTTCGCCCGCACCGCATGGAATCCTGCCGGCCAATTGATTTTCGATTCAGCATTCTCTCGCGCCAGCATAGCCGCCATCTCCTGCTGCCGCGCCGGCGTCATCGCCAGGCTCTTCTGGTCCGCGACAAACGCCACCAGCTGTGGCGCTCGCGCCATTTCTACTGACCCAGCCGCCAGCGCACATCCCACCGCACCCAGCAGCGCACCCGCTGCCGCTCTGCTTAATCCCCGCTTTCGCAGCAGAATCCCATGAACGCGATGCACCAGCTCCGAGCGCCGATGCCACGCGCCCAGTGTCAGAGCCTCGGCTCGCCGCTCCATCCCGCGCTCGGCCAGGCTCGCAAGGCATGCGGCATACGCGCGCGGCGCATTCGTAATCCGCACCACTCCCTCGTCGCAAGCCATCTCGCGCTCACGCCCCAGCCGATGCTCGATCCACGCCAGCGCCGGATTCAGCGGAAATGCGACCAGCGCCAATTTCTGCATCAGGTTCGTCCAGTCGTCGCCGCGGCGCAGATGTTCCGCCTCGTGCAGCACAATCTGTTCCAACTCACCAGGAGTCAGCCGCGCCATCAGCCATGCAGGAATCAGAATCCGCGGCGCCAGAAATCCAATTACGCTCGGCCGGTCCAGCATCTCCGTCGTGCAAATCGTCACGCGTCCGCCGCGCACATCTTCGAGCGTGGCTGCCAGCGTTGCACTCACGTCCATCGGCCGCGCGGCCTTCCACAGCCGCCGCAGCCGAATCGTATGCACGGTCAGGCTCGCTGCACGAATCAACGAAGCCGCCACCCAGAGTCCCGCAATCGCCAAACCCCACCGTGCATCCACTTGCAGCAACAGCCCAACCGAACTCCCCGTCCCTGCCGAATCCACAACGCCAGTTGCAACCCCGCCCGTTCCAAAATGCGCGAACGCCAACAGCGGAAGTACCGCCGCCACCCCAAAGCCCGCCGCCCAAATTGCAAACCGATGCGCTGCCGAAATCCGCGGCACAATCCGAAGACATATCTCCAGTCCACACACAATCACAACACCCTGCCAGATCGAGGTCACGAGCGCCGTTCCAGCCGTGCGCGCAAACACCTCACACGCCGACGCAAATCCAGCCGCCAACGCAGACGGTTCCATCATCCCGATAACGCCGAAAAGTGTAGCCAGAAACATCGACTAAACCTCTTTCACTCCATCCGGAGTCGCCTCGCGAATCGCCTTCTTAAGGCGCTCCAGTTCATCCCGAGAGATATCGCCGTCGCCCAGCATTGCTAACAACAGTTGCTCCCTGGAGTTGCCAAAGAACCGGCTCAGCACATGCCTCACTTCGCTGCGGCTCGCATCGTACTCCGCCACTACAGCCCAGTAGATAAACGCCCGCCCCTCCTGCCGATGTTCGACATACCCCTTCTGTTCCAGGATCCGCACCGTCGTCAGCACCGAGTTATAGGCCAGTCCCTCGCCCTCTGGCATCGCTGCCACCAGGTCGGTCACCGCTGACTCTCCGCGGCGCCACAGAATCTTCATCAGCCTCAACTCGGCTTCCGTCAGCGTGTTTGATTTCTTTGGAGGCATCCTCTAACCTGCTGATTCCATTTATCTGCTCCGGCGAGTGCACGGCTACAACACCCTGATAGACGAACAACTAAAGGATTAGTTACCACGTTTACCCAACATTTTTCAACTCCGCTCCCGGCATCTCAACTTATATTGATGAGGTCTCGTCGGCACCGCCCCCGGCACCGGCTTCAACAGGAGGACTCCCATGCCCCCTCTCTCCGACTCCGAGATCAAAACTCGTCTTGTCAATGTGCCCGATTGGCAGATCGAATCAGGCGAGCTCGTCCGCACCTTCCTCTTCAAGGACTTCCGTGCCTCTCTCGCCTTCGTCAACAAGGTTGGCGACCTCGCCGAGAACGCCGGCCATCACCCCGACATCGATATCCGCTATAACAAAGTCCGCCTCGCTCTCGTCACCCACGACGCCGGCGGCATCACGCAAAAAGACTTCGACCTCGCCTCTGCCGCCGACAACCTCTGCTAACGCGTCTGAACCCGTGCGATGCCGGTCTCCTGCTGTCGAGAAACTTCTTTACTTCGAGTCAACTCGCAGATAGCATTCGACGTGAGTTAGAAGCGTTTGCACCTTCCCTCACTTCGTTCCGGCACGAACCTGCCAACCTTCTTCGAAATATTTGGATACGCGTAGCTTTCTCAGATCACTTTCAAGGTGAGGTTCCTGGGGAAAACCCGGCGACCAATTCAAGCGGAGGCCTCCTTGACACGTTTAGGACTTGCATCAGTCTCTCTCTGCTTAGCCATCGTCACCGGAATTGCGTCAGCCCAGGCTCCGGCTTCCGAAAAGATCGACTTCGGTCGCGACGTTCTGCCCATCTTCCGCGAACAGTGTGGCGACTGCCATGGCCCAGCGAAGCAACGTGCGGGTATGCGGCTCGATCGCAAAAGTTCCGTCATGAAGGCGTTCTCCCGTCGCGTCGTGCCCGGCAGCAGCAGCAATAGCTTCGTCTACTACCGACTGATCGGGGAATACGGCCCCCAGATGCCACCCACCGGTGCGTTGCGCCCGGAACAGATTGCAACCATCAAAGCCTGGATCGATCAGGGAGCAGAATGGCCCGACGCCCTCGCCAACGAGGTCGATCTGCCCCCGCTCGATCCAAAAGCAATCGCGCTGGTCGATGCACTCCGCGCTGCCGATCTGCCTTCTTTTATGAAGTCCGCAACAGCTGATCCGTCTCTGCTGAATGCCCGCGGACCTGAAGGTTCCACTCCGTTCATGTATGCGGTGCTCTACACCAATGTGCCGACAGTCGCGCAGTTGCTGAAGATGGGAGCCGACCCCAACAAACGCAACGACGCCAACGCCACCGCCCTCATGTGGGCCGCCACCGATCTCGAGAAAACCCGCTTGCTTCTCGATCATGGTGCCAATGTAAACGCCCGGTCCGACGACATGCGCACGCCCTTGATGATTGCCGCGCGGCGTCCCGGCGGCGCGCCAACCGTGAAACTTCTCCTCGATCGCGGCGCGAAACCCAATCCCAATTACCGTCCCGAGAATGAATCCTCTCCGCTCATCGAGGGCCTCTCCTCAGGCGATCCCCAGGTCGTCAACCTGCTGCTCGATCACGGAGCCGACGCAAAAATGGCCGGTGAAACCGGCCTCACCATGGCCATCACCGCTCATTGCCCCAGTTGCGTCGATCGCGTCATCCAGCAGATCGATAACAAAAACGTTCTTACCGCTTCACTCGACGACACCGTGGTATTCGCTGATCTGCACGATGTGCGCACCCTTCTCGATCACGGCGCGGATGCCAACGGCTACGACCCGCTTGGCCGCACACCCCTTATGTATGCCGCGATCTCAGATATGCTCCCCGTCGAGACCGTGCAACTCCTCATCGCTCACGGCGCCGACGTAAACGCCGTCGACAAGCATGAGAAGACCGGCGACGAAGGCCTTACTCCGCTCGATATCGCACGTCACAACGGAGAAACGCCAGTCGTTAAGCTGCTCCTCAAAGCCGGCGCGAAACCCAGCCCGTTCACTCCGGTCTCTCTCCACGTGCGGCGCGAAAACACACTTCAACGCGCCGTCCAGGACACCATTCCTCACTTGCAGCGCGCCGATGTCAACTTCATCACCCAATCCGGCTGCGTCTCCTGTCACGACAACAGCCTTACCGCCATGACCATGGGCCTATCCCGCAAGCACGGCTTCCAGATCGATGAAAAAATCGACACCGCGCAGGTACAGGCCAACGCCGATGTATTGGTCAAGATCCGCGACCGCATGCACCAGGGCTTCATCGTTCCAACTGAAGATGTCTTCAGCGAAGGCATCCTCGCCTATCAGTTAATGGGCCTGGCTGCCGAAGGCTACAAGCCCGACCTCAACACCGACACGGCAGCTCTCTATATCCTTCAGCGCCAGCACCCCAATGGCGAATGGCCCGCACAGCATGCAGACGCCCGGCCGCCTATCTGCCTCGATTACATCGGCCAGACCGCACGAGCCATGCGCGCTCTTCAGCTCTACACGCCAAAGGCCAACGCCGAGGAATACCGCAGGTCCATTCGCTTCGCCGCAAACTGGATCGCCAACGCGCGTTCCTACAACAACGAAGATCGCAGTTGGCGCGTCGCTGGCCTCGCCTGGGCAGGGACAAACAAAACTGCAACTCAGCAAGCCGTGAAAGAACTGCTCGCAGCCCAACACCCGGATGGAGGATGGTCTGATCTGCCCACATCGCCGAGCACCGCCTACGCCACCGGCAAAAGTCTGGTCGCCCTCCATATCGCCGGTGTTCCTGCTTCCAGTCCCGCCTATCATCGTGGCGTCCAGTGGCTCCTGAACACTCAGCAGGAAGACGGTTCCTGGTATGTGCAAACCCGCGCCCTCGGATTCCAGCCCTGGTTCGATGCCGGCTTCCCGCACGGCCACGATCAATGGATATCTGCCGCCGGCACAAACTGGGCCGCCATGGCCCTCAGCTATGCATTACCGGAACACGCAACCAAGACAGCATCCGCACCCCGGAAATCGACCGCAAGAGTCTCCGCCAAATCCGAACAGGCCACTGCAATCAAACCTGCAGCGTCATTCGTCCCAAGTCCGCAGTAAGACTACATCGTCATCCTGAGCGAAATTTGGCGCGTTTATTTTGCGCCGACTGCAGTCGAAGGGCCCGCCTCTCAAAATTCCAAGGGGAATCGGAGCTTGGAAAACGGAGGCAGCAGCAGCCTTCAGGCTGCTGAAATCATGATGAGAGAGCTACTAGGCCTTTACAGGCTGCGGCAAAACTCAATCGGAGACGCCGTTTTGAAAGGGCACGACTTTCAGTCGTGCCGATAAAACCAATCAAATCAAAGTCGGCTTTAGCCGCTGAGGCATGCTTTTCCATGAACCTAACCGCAATCACGCGTTTTTCCGCAGCCTCTTTAGGCGCGGACACTCGAGGCCTAGGCATGCTCACGTTCCCACCCGTGTGCCGCAACCAGCCGTGAATGACTGTGGTTGGGGACTCCGATTTCCGTGATGAAGAGACGCGACCCCGTGTCCTGTCCATTCGCGAACACGGCGTCTCTACTTCGAACGCCATGTAGTCTCTTTTCCCGGCACTTTCGTTTGAAATGGCTAGGCTTGCTGAAGCGCCAGATTGGCCTCCCACTTGCTCCTCCCACTGCCTCGGGAGGGTCGCGCCATGTTGAGATTCCTACAGGATCTGAAAATTGCGTGCAGGCATCTGCTCAAGAGCCCCGGCTTCACCTCCGTTGCCATCCTCATCATGGCCTTGGGCATCGGTGCAAACAGCGCCATATTCAGCGTTGTCCACGCCGTCCTGCTTGAGCCCTTGCCCTTCAGCGATCCCGACCGTCTCGTCCAGATCTGGCACATTCCTCCGCAGTCAAGCTTTCCCGGCATGACCCAGTTCGCCGTCTCCGCCGCCAACTTCCTCGATTGGCAAAAGCAGAACGACGTCTTCAGCGAGATGGCCCTCTACACCGGAGCCTCCTACGACATCACCGGCCAGGGAAAGCCGGGGACGATTGTCGCCAGCACCGTCACGTCCAACTTCTTTTCGGTGCTCGGCGTTCAGCCCGTCCATGGCCGCGTCTTTCTCCCTGAAGAGGATCAGCCCGGCAAAAACAAGGAAATCATCCTCACTTACAAGCTCTGGCAATCCCGCTACGGTTCCGACCCCAACGTCGTCGGCCGAACCGTAACGCTCGACGGCACCCCATACATCATCGTCGGCGTTATGGGCCCCAAGATGACGAAGCCCGACTTCGCGCAGGCGTGGACGCCGCTCGGTCTCAGCGCTCAAGAGGCCGCCGTTCGCGGAGAACATCACTTTATG
The DNA here is from genome assembly GCA_963769345.1 of uncultured Acidobacteriaceae bacterium. Taxonomy (GTDB): domain Bacteria; phylum Acidobacteriota; class Terriglobia; order Terriglobales; family Acidobacteriaceae; genus Telmatobacter. The sequence continues at coordinate 143,512 of CAVYLL010000008.1, read as the reverse complement.
TCCGTCGCCCGTCTCAAGCCCGGCGTCACTCTCCAGCAGGCACAAGCCGAGATGAACACGATCTCCCAGCGCCTCGAGCAGGCCTATCCCGCCGACGACAAGGGATGGGGTGCAACCGTCATCTCTCTGCGCGACGACGTCGTCGGCGATGTCCGCCCCGCACTGCTCATGATGCTTGGAGCGGTCGTGTTTGTATTGCTCATCGCCTGCGCCAACGTCGCCAATCTCATCTTCGCGCGCGCATTCAGCCGCCGTAAGGAAGTCGCGATTCGCTCCGCACTTGGCGCGAGTCGCAGCAGGATCGTGCAGCCCCTCCTTATTGAATCCGTCATCATTGCGGTCTGCGGAGGAGCCCTCGGCCTCGTTCTTGCCCACTTCGGCATCGATCTTCTCCTCAAGTTCTTCGCCGACAAGTTGCCGCGCATGGGCGAAATCGACCTCAGCACTCCGGTCCTTCTCTTCACGCTCGGACTCTCCGTTCTCACCGGTCTTCTCTCCGGTCTATTGCCTGCGTTGGGCATGATCAAAGGCGATGTCAATGAGTCTCTCAAGCAGGGAATGGGCCGTCTGGACTCCGACTCCGGCAGCAGCTTTACCCGCTCGGCGCTGGTTTCCGTTGAAGTAGCGCTTTCCATCGTCCTGCTTATCGGCGCGGGACTCATGCTGCGCAGCCTCTGGAATCTTCAGGCCATCAATCCCGGATTCGATGCGCACAACGTGCTAACCCTCGCGCTTGAGGTTTCGCATCACCAATTCACAACCCCCACCCAGGAGTCTCAGTTCTTCGACCAGGCACTGCAACGTGTGCGCGCTTTGCCTGGTGTCGAGTCGGCCGGTGCCATCGACAATCTCCCGCTCACCGGCGGATCGAATCAGCCAGTCGCCGTCGAAGGCCGCCCCGATGTTCCCATGTCCGAGCAACCCGAAGTCTCCGTCCGCGTCGTCACCCCGGGCTATCTCCAAACCATGCGCATCCCCATGCTCGAAGGTCGCGATATTCAGGAAAGCGACACCGCCGCCTCCACCGGAGTCGTGATCATCAGCAAGACGATGGCAAATCAGTTCTGGCCCAACCAGAGCGCCGTTGGCCGCCATTTGAAACTCACGTTCTTTCCGGATAAGGAACGCACCGTTGTCGGCGTCGCCGGCGATGTGAAACAGCAAGGCCTCGACAGCACCGCCGGAATCGCCACCCTCTACTGGCCCCTCGCCCAGCAGGGCGATTCATCGACCGCACCATGGCGGCCATACGGTTTGTCCGTGGTCGTCCGCACCACCAAGGCTCCGCAAAGCATGGCGCCTTCGGTCACAAACGCCGTGGCACAGGTCAACAGCGCCATCCCCATCGACAACGTCATCACCCTCGACGACTTCATCGGCAGCACGCTCACGCAGCACAGCTTCAACATGCAGCTGTTAGCCATCTTCGGAATGCTTGCACTGATACTCTGCACCATCGGCATCTACAGCGTGCTCGCTTACGCCGTAAAAAGGCGCATGCGCGAGATCGGCCTTCGCCTCGCTTTCGGCGCATCCCTGCGCGACGTGGCAACCCTTGTTGTCGCGCAGGGCATGAAGCCCACCCTGATCGGCATAGGGATCGGGCTCGTTGCCGCCTTCGCTCTCGGTCGCATCGCTTCGAGCGTCATTTACGGCGTGAGCGCCCGCGATTTTGCTACCTTCGCCTCCGCAACCCTGCTCATTGTCGTCATCTCCTTTCTGGCGAGCCTCATACCCGCGCTGCGCGCCACGCGCGTGGACCCGCTGAAGGTGCTCCACGAGGATTAAGATTCGCCCGCTCTTCGCCGTATGTGATTGACCTCACATCCGGAGAACCGTATAGTAGATCCAATGAGTCGCTGTTCCATGCCGGTCGCTTGTTGCGCATGTTGTTGTGCGCCGCGCCGGACTATGGGATAAGCCACCTCTAGACTCACCGGAATTCCCCATACCCCGCGCCGCAGCCTTCCTGCAGCCGCGGGTTTTTTATTGCTCCCCAATCATCGATCCGGAGAAACATGACAACCACCGCCGCCGAGCTGAACGCAATCACCTCCGAAAGCCGCTCTGTGCAACTCTCGCCTGATCGGCATGATGATCGCCTGAGCCACATCCAGCTCCTCGAGGCGGAGAGCATCCACATCTTCCGCGAAGTCGCCTCCGAGTTCCAGAACCCGGTGATGCTCTACTCCATAGGCAAAGACTCCTCCGTCATGCTCCGCCTCGCGCAAAAGGCCTTTTATCCCTCCCCCATCCCGTTCCCGCTCCTCCACGTCGACACTGGATACAAATTCCGCGAGATGCTCGAATTCCGCGACCGCTACACCGCCGAGCTCGGTCTCAAGCTCATCGTCTGGCGCAACGAAGAAGCCCTCGCCGACGGCGCCAATCCCATCAAGCTCGGCACCCAGCGCTGCTGCGGCTACCTCAAAACCCAGGCCCTCCTCGACGGCCTCCGCGCCCATGGCTTCGACGCAGCCTTCGGCGGCGCACGTCGCGACGAAGAGAAGTCCCGCGCCAAGGAACGCATATTCTCCTTCCGCGACGCCGCCGGCCAATGGGACCCGAAGAACCAGCGCCCCGAACTCTGGAGCCTCTTCAACGGCCGCATCGGCCCCGGCGAAAGCATCCGCGTCTTCCCGCTCTCCAACTGGACCGAACTCGACATCTGGCACTATATCCATCTCGAAAAAATCCCCATCGTCCCGCTCTACTTCGCCAAGCCCCGAAAAATGCTAGTCCGCAACGACTCTCTCATCCCCCTCGAACAGCCCTTCATCCAGGGCCTGCCCGGAGAAGAGCAGTGGGTCACCTGCCGCCTCCGTTCTCTCGGCTGCAGCCCCTGCACCGGAGCCATCCGCTCCGAGGCCGACACGGTTCCCAAGATCATCGAGGAACTGATGGCCGTTCGCAACTCCGAGCGCGCCAACCGCATCATCGACCACGATCAGGACGGCTCCATGGAACTGAAAAAGCGCGAGGGCTACTTCTGATGGCCACCGTCGAACAACGCATACTCGAGGGAAATTCTGAACAAGCTCCCGCTTTAAACGGGCACGACTCTGCCCGGGTCCCGGCTTTGAATGAGCATGGCTCCACAGTTTGCGGGAAAATCAGTGTTTTGAAAGGGCACGACTTTAGTCGTGCCGTAGGCCATCCAGAATCAACTCGGGCTTTAGCCCCTGAGGGAATTCTGGCAGCCAACTCAGAACACTCTCCCGCATCCGATCCGCAACTTCCCATCGAACAGCGCCTGGAAGCCGAACTCGCCAAAGACCTGCTCCGCTTCTCAACCGCCGGCAGCGTTGACGACGGCAAGTCCACCCTCATCGGCCGCCTTCTCTACGACTCGCACAACGTCTACGACGACCACATCCGCTCCGTCACCCGCAACGCCGCCATCGACTTCGCCCAGCTCACTGACGGTCTTCGCGCCGAGCGTGAGCAGGGAATCACGATCGACGTCGCCTATCGCTACTTCTCGACTCCTAAAACGAAAATTCATCATCGCCGACACTCCCGGCCACGAGCAGTACACGCGCAACATGGCCACCGGCGCCTCCACCGCTGACGTCGCCATCGTTCTCGTCGACGCCCGCAAGGGTATACTCGCCCAGACCCGCCGTCATGCCTGCATCGCAGGCCTTCTCGGCATCCCCATCGTTATCGCCGCCATCAACAAGATGGATCTGGTCGACTTCTCTGAAGAAGTCTTCAACCGCCACAGCGCCGGCCTGCAGGGCCTCGCCCGTCAGCTGGAAATTCCGCTGCTCATCCCCGTCCCTGTCAGCGCTCTCGACGGCGACAACGTCGTTCATCGCAGTGCCCGCATGCCTTTCTACACCGGCCCCAGCATCCTCGAACTGCTCGAAACCCTCCCCCTCGCCATTGAACACACACAGGCAACCTTCCGGTTGCCCATCCAGCGCGTTGTCCGTCCTCATCAGGATTTCCGCGGTTTTGCCGGCCAGATCACAGCCGGTGCAGTCCAACCCGGCGACGAAGTCTTGACCCTTCCATCCGGCCGCCGCACCCGCGTCCGCACAATCTCTACCTTCGACGGCGACTTAGCCCGCGCCCGCGCCCCTCAATCCATCGTTCTCACCCTCGAAGACGAAATCGACCTCAGCCGTGGTGACATGATCGCCTCCGTTGCCGCGCCACCCCGCAAAACCGCACGCGTCGAAGCCACCGTAGTATGGATGCACTCCAAGCCACTCCGTCCCGGCGCCACCTACCTTCTCAAGCACACCAGCCAGACCGTCCGCGCCACCATCACCGAACTCCGCTCCCGCATCGACGTCGAACACCTCGCCGAGAACTCAGCTTCGCAACTCGCCCTCAATGACATCGGTCAAGTAGTCATCGAGACCAGCCGCCCTCTTCTCGCCGATCTCTACCGCGATAGCCGCGCCACCGGCAGCCTCATCCTCATCGACCCGGCTGACAACACCACCGCTGGCGCCGGCATGATCCGCGTTATCTACGATGCCTCCGAGTCAGAACACAAACATGCAACCACAGGGTTGCTCAACGTCGGCAATCGCGCAGCCATCGCCACCCAGATCGAACAGTCGCTTCTCGCCGACGGCGCGATCGTCCTCCGCACTCGGGTCCCGGCGTCCGCTCAGCTCGCTACCCTCGCCCGCCTCGGCGCATTCATCATCGTCGAGTCTGAAAACTCCGATCCCATTACTTTCACCCGCGCCGACGGCACTACCGCCACTGCCTCTCGCCGGTGAATCCGGATCCGATACCCGAAGAGATCTCTCGACCGAAATCCAACGCCTCGCTTCAATCCCCACAGGAGAAGACGACAATGACAACGGCCTCGGCATCTGACGCACTCGCCCTCACCGCTTCGAGCTTCCTCCGCGAGCACCTCGAGCACGCGCAGCGCGCCTGCATCACCTCGAGCTTCCAGGCCGAAGACGTCGCCGTGCTCCACATGGTGCTCCAACTCCAACCGCAAATCCCGGTCATCTTCCTCGAAACCGGCTACCACTTTCCCGAGACACTCACGTATCGCGACCGCATCGCCTCCGAATGGAACCTGAACCTCATCAATGTTGAGGCCGAACAGTCCGTGGCCGATCAGGAAGTCGCAATTCGGCATCCTCAACCAGACCGCGCCCGATCGTTGCTGCGGCCTGCGCAAAGTCGAGCCGCTCTTCCGCGCCCTCGGCTCCTACACCACCTGGGTCACCGGCCTGCGCCGTCAGCAGTCCAAATCGCGCGCCAACCTGCAGCCCCACGAGTTCTTCACCCTCCCCACAGGCAAGATCCTCGCCAAACTCAGCCCGCTCGCCGAGTGGACAACCCGCGATGTCTGGCAATACGCCGAGCAGCACTCCATCCCGCTGCTCCCGCTCTACGAAAAGGGATACACCTCCATCGGTTGCGCTCCATGTACCAGCCTGCCCTTCGACGCCAATGACCCGCGCTCGGGCCGCTGGTCCGGCCAAAAACTCGAGTGCGGCATCCACCTGCAGGCCCACTGATGCAGCTTCACTGATGCAGTTTCACTGATGCAGTTTCGCTGACCACCGGAGATCGTTATGGAACTCCTCCTCGGATTCGCAATCGCAACGCTCATCGCCATCACCGGCGTAGGCGCAGGCACGCTCATCGCGCCATTGCTGATCCTGTTTCTCCATGTGCCCGTCGCCGAAGCCGTCGGCACGGCCCTCGCCTATTCCGCCGCCGTCAAGCTCGTCGTCGTTCCCGTGCAGATCTGGCGCCGCCAGGTCGAGTGGCGCACCCTCGCCATCATCCTCGCCACCGGAATCCCCGGCGTTGCCATTGGTTCGCTCATCTTTCAGCGCGTCGCGCACAACGCGGCCAACAATCTCTGGCTCTTTCTCGCGCTCGGCATCATGATCGCCGTCTCCTCCGCATGGCACATCTTCCGCCACTTCCGTCCTGCGTCCGAACCCGCGCAGCGCACCAACTCCCCAAAGTGGCTCGCCTTCGTCATGCTGCCCATCGGCGCAGAAGTTGGCTTCTCCTCCTCCGGCGCCGGGGCACTCGGCACCCTCGCGCTTCTTGGCCTCACGCCCCTCGACGCGCGCCGCATTGTCGGCACCGACCTCGCTTTTGGCCTCTGCCTCTCCCTCATCGGCGGCACGCTTCACCTCAACAGCGCCGGCCTCAATTCGGCTCTGCTCATCAACCTCATCGTCGGCGGCGTCCTCGGCGCGCTGGTCGGCACCGGCCTCGCCTCCCGCATCCCCGTCCGCACCATGCGCCTCGCACTCTCCCTCTGGCTCTTCGTCATGGGCCTCCAACTCTGCTGGCACGCGCTGGCGTAGAACGAAACCACTGCGGCCATTGCGGTTCCATTCCATAAACTTCCGTATCTATGTGCGCAAAATGCCTGTCCGGCTCTGCGCGCGCCGGGCGATATACTGCCATTAATGCCTTTTTAGCAGCATGTGACGGAAGTTCGTTTTGAAAGTGCACGACTTTGGTCGTGCCGTAGAGACTCAGGAATCATCGGGCTTTAGCCCCTGAGGGATCGGATTTTCGAAACTTCGACTTTTGTCACAGTTGCCAGGCCTCATTTCCATTTGCAAGCGAGAATCCACCTTGGCGCGTGAACTCTATACGGCACGTCTGGCAAGCAAGACGTTGATCTCTGAATCGGCCCAGTGTTACCACTTCGATTTCGTTCTCGATGAACTGCATTCCTTCCCGTTCATCTCCGGCCAGTTCATCTCTGCCGTCGCCACGGATCCCAACGGCAAGCAGCAGACCCGCGCCTACTCCATCGCCTCCGCTGCCAACGCCAATCACTTCGACCTCTGCGTCAACCGCGTGCCCGATGGATTCTTCTCGAACCACCTCGCCGATCTCACCGATCTCCCTCCCGGCGGCTTCATTCAGGTCCACGGCCCCCACGGCCATTTCATTCTCAAGCAGCCCGTCACCGACTCCATCTTCATCTCCACCGGCACCGGCATCGCTCCCATGCGCGGCTTCGCGCAGTGGCTCTTCCCTGAGACGCGGCCCCGACGCCGGCATCGATCGCAGCGAAGGCAAAGAGATTTGGATGGTCTACGGCACCCGCCACGAGAGCGAGCTCTACTACCGCGAGGAGTTCGAAGCCCTCGCCGCCCGCAAGCCCAACTTCCACTACCTGCCCACGCTCAGCCGCGCCGACGAAAGCTGGAAAGGCCTCCGCGGTTACGTTCAGGAGCACGTCGCCCGCATCGTCGAAGAGCGCGCCGCACGCCTCGGCCAGCCGCTTCCCGTGCCTCCGCCCGATCCGTCCGTGCTTCCGTCTGAACTAAAGTTCGACATCTACGCCTACATCTGCGGCCTCAACAACATGGTCGCCGGCGTCCGCGAAAAGTTAGCGAGCTACGGCTGGCACCGCAAGCAAATCATCTTCGAACGCTACGACTGATGGGTTGGGAATACGGAGGGAGCAGCAGCCTTCAGGCTGCTGAAATCAACCGCAAATAACCCATGGGGGCCTTTACAGGCTGCGGAAAAACTCAATCGGAGACGCCGTTTTGAAAGGGCACGACTTTCAGTCGTGCCGATAAAACCAATCAAATCAAAGTCGGCTTTAGCCGCTGAGGCATGCTTTTCCATACACCTAACCGCAATCACGCGTTTTTCCGCAGCCTCTTTAGGCCAGGACACTCCAGGACCACTGAGGAGCGCATTCGTACCCAGCAAGTCCCAGCCCTACAGATTAAACAACTCCCGCAACCGCTTCGTCTGTGCCCGGCTCACCGGAATCTCCGTCTGCTTCTTGTCATTCATCCGCAGCTGATACGTCGACTTGAACCACGGCACAACTTCGCGAATCTGGTTGATGTTCACCACAAAGCTGCGATGCGCACGCCAGAAAACGGTAGGATCCAGTTGGTCCAACAGCTCCTCAATTGTCCTGCACTTCGACTGCCCTTCGAACTGCTGCGTCACCACGCGAATCACGCCTTCTTCAATCTCGGCAAAGCAAATCTCCGCCTGGTCCACCAGCAGCAGCCTGCTACCCGCCTGCACAATCAGCTTCGCCGCCCGCGCCGAGCCCTGCGGACTCTTCAGCAAACTCAGCAGCGCATCCAGTTGCGATTCGATCGGCGACTCGCCCCCCGCACTCACCGCCACCGCGCCGTTCGTCATGCGTCCGCGTACTCTCTCGAGCGCCTTGTCCACCCGCACGCGATCAAACGGCTTCAGCAGGTAGTCCACCGCATTCACATCAAATGCGCGCACTGCATACTGGTCATACGCAGTCGCAAACACAAACTGCGGCAGGCTCCACGCGCTGCCGTTCTTCTGCTTGCGATGCCTTTCCATCACCCGCTGAATCACCGCGAATCCATCCAGCCCCGGCATCTGCACATCCAGAAAAACGAGATCCGGATGATGTTCTTCAATCAGCTCCACGGCCTCGATGCCGTTCGCTGCCTGCGCCACCACATCCACATCGGTCGCCGCCTCAAGCAGGTAGGCGAGCTCGTCCCGAGCCAATTGTTCGTCGTCGATGATCAGCGCGGAAATCGTCATACAAGCCGAAGCTAGATTGTAGGAAGCGCAGCCATCCCGGTCAATGCATGACGGGCAGCCAACATTCAAAGAACATGCCGAGAAAGTTGTGAAATGTCTTGCGGAAGTGATTAAGCCGGAAAGCGAGTCACTCTCTTTTAGTCCCTAGTCCCTAGTCCCAACTCCCTGTAGTCGCAGCCGCGCCGGCATTTGGTCATTCTCCAGCTCGTGCCCGCACCGCGTGCAGTACTGATCCGTCCCGCGTACCGTTCTGAAACAGTTTCCGCAACTCGCCGTCAGTTGATAGTTGCATTGCGGGCAGAAATGGAAATCGCCCTGCACATGCGTTCCGCACGCCTGGCACTTCGAAGCCAGCGGTGCCCGCAGCAGGAAGTACAGCACCGCGCCGATCCCGCCCGGCATCACAAAGCAGATCAGCATCCAGAACCGTGAGCTCATCGCCCGCCGCGGCGCATCCTTACTCACGTATCCCACCATCAAAAAGTAGAGCGACGCCAACAGCCCCCACGAAACGTTCAGATAAATCCGCAGTCCCAGCGGCGGAAGATGATGCGGCGTCTGCGGAAATACGATCCAAAAGTAGTACTCAACCAGGACAAACACCGCCGCTGCGATCACAATCGACCACATCGGCACCAGCCGCGTATCTTCGTTCGGATTGATCAATTCAGGTTCACGCATAAAGCTCTGACCCTCGCCCCGAGGGGTACCGCAGCAATTCAGCTCTGCCGAATGCTATTCAATGGACGTCCATGATCGCAGCGAAGTTGCGACTCAGTATAGAGGAAATGCATCTTGGCCGTGAATGTTCCGTGGCTTACACACGTTACGAAGATGCGCGACGGAGGGAGAGAGAGCTTGGGGGAATGAACGTGGGGGAGGGAGCGTGGGGCTTCCAGCCCCACGCATCACGTTCTGCGAACCAATGGGCTTTACAGGCTGCGGAAAAACTCAATCGGAGACGCCGTTTTGAAAGGGCACGACTCGGGGTACCCTCTGGGTCGCGTGCCGATAAAACCAATCAAATCAAAGTCGGCTTTTAGCCGCCGGGGGATGCTTTCCATGAAGGTACCCGTAATCAGGTGTTTTTCCCCAGCCTCTTTAGCCCCGGAGTTCCGTTTCACTTCAAAAGCTTTACGATTTCCGCCGCAACCATCCCGCCAGCAACGCCGATCCCAACAGGGCAGTCACCGAGAAAAATCCCCACACGGCCAGTTCGCTCACCACGCTCGTCAGGTGCTCTTCTTCGATCAGGGTATCCGCCACCCACCACACCGGCGGACCCACCACAAAGAACACCACCAGCGTTGCCGCAAGCGCCATCGCGCGAATCCGTTTCCGGCCCGCGCGCTGTTCCTGCATCACTCCTGCTGAAGCCATTACCACGCGCCGCGTCTTGTCCGCCGTTGCCCGATCACGATCACCGCTGAATCCTGCCATGGCTTCTACCAGGTCACCGCGCGTGGATCCCCTTTGGTCCCGCACCGATCCAATGGCCGGCGCTGGCTGGGTCACACGGCCTCCCGGCGATGCGCCTGTGCGCGTTCCAAATAAGGCTTGATCGACGCCATCCCGCGGTATAGTCGCGATTTCACCGTCGACAACGGTGCCCGCGTCACCTTCGCAATCTCTTCCAGCGAAAGATCCTCGTGGAATCTCAGGACCAGCACTTCGCGATAGAGCGTATCCAATTGCAGCAGCGCGGTGCCAATCTGCTCCCGGTCCTCCACGTTCGACATGCGGTCAAACGGTCCTGGCCCGTGGTCGGCAACTTCAAAGGTCATCGGCCGGTCGTCGTCGCCGCCTGCCTCAAACAACTCGTCCAGGCTGCTCATCGTCCGCTTCCGCCGCTGATCGATCACCAGGTTGCGCGCAATCGTAAACAGCCACGTCTCAAACCGTGCCTTGCCGTTGAACTGCCCGCCCCGAGTCAACACCCGCATCCAGACCTCTTGGAAAAGGTCCTCTGCCATCTCCCGATTCCCTGTCAAAAACAGCAGATACCGCAGCAGCCGGTGCTGAAAACGCACAATCAGCTGGTCCAGTATCCCCGGATCCTGCCGCTTAAGTCCTGCTGCAACAGCAAGATTCTCCTGCCGAACCAATTCCTCGGCAGCCGAGACAGCGCCTGGGCCAAACAGCGAACGAATGGATGCAACTGTACTCATCTCGTTCAATTAGACGACAATGAGCCACGCGAGGCCGCAAAAAAATCGCCTCTGCACCAAAAATACAGCGATTTACCGGCCTGGATTAGTCTCGCACCCTAGTTTCGAGGCGCCAAGCACCCACTCAGAGCGGAATACGCCATTAGCGGTTTCAAAGCCAGAGAGCGAAACTCCTGCGTCCAGGCTGCATCAACGCGGGTCTGGCTCGTCTGTCCGCCATCAGGCTGGTGCTGGGCCATCCAGGTGCCCCACGTCGCTCCGGTGACCACCACGAATCCTTGATCGTCGTCGAGTTCTGCGGAACTTGTAAAGTGGCATGACGTGGCGTTCTCGATCTGGATCGAAAAGTGCCCCTGCCATTGATCCGGGTGAGCTGAGCCCTTATCAGGTACGGTCGTCTTATCCCAACGAATCAGCACCGACCCCAGCTTCTGCCCTTTGCCGTCCATAAGATTGGATCGGGCGGTCCCGCCTTGCGCCAGCGCCACCAATTCCGGATCCCAGCGAAGAGAATTGCGAATCTCGCGCATCTCCACGTCAGTCACCGCACGGGAATCACCAGGGAGAAACCGGATGTCAATCTGCGCCCCAGATTCTTCAGGAGAGACAGGAACGGCGGCTTGGGCAGCGGGATCTTGAGGCGGCTCGTGCTCGGCACTGCTCGTCCCTGCACCTTGTGAGTCCATGGCGTGCGTCTTCATCCACGACTTCGCGGGAGCAAAATCTTGATTGGCCGCTTTTCGCATCAAGGTCACCGCTTCCTCGTGGTTTAGCGGAGCTCCCCTCCCCGTCTCATACATGTTGCCGAGAGCGTATTGCGCGGTCGCGAGTCCCTGGTCAGCAGCCTTGCGATACCAAATCGCTGCCCGTGCCTTGTCTTCCGGAATGCCCCACCCGGTCGAGTACATCTCCCCAAGCCAGAATTGGGCGGTAGCATTCCCCTTGTCGGCAGCTTTCGTAAACCAGTCACGCGCCTGCACTGCGTCTTCGATTGCAACACCGCGGCCAAGCAGATAGCGGGTTCCAAGTTCAAGCTGCGAGTTGACGTCCCCATCCGAGGCCTTCTGATATAGAGCCGCTAACTCCTTCTTCTCCGCCTTGGTCTGTGAGTAACTCGGAGCAACCGCAACAAGCAGGAAAAGGACGAACGCAAGAGAGTTGATCGCCAAAGCAGAGACCCGCTGTGTCGAACATTTCGCCCTCAAAACGGACTCCTCCTGACGATTCATCTCTTCCGAATTGTAGTCCGACATCCTCCTTCCGCCCCCCTTGCCGCCGCGAAGGGAAGTTCTCAAGTCACACCGGTTCCGAGCACACCTGCGCGCTTGGGGCAACCGCCCAGTGCGCTGCATAGGGACGCATTTCTGTTCTTCTCTCGAGCGCGCGTAGACTCTCTCCCATGATGTTTACAAAGCGGCTCCGCGATGGCGTTCGTCGCGGAGACATCACCTGCAGCGTCCGAATCTGGAAGACTCCTCGCGTCAAAATAGGCGGACGCTACCGCATGGAAGAAGGCGAAATCCAAATCGATTCCATCGAGCCCATCGGTTTCCCTGACATCACACCCGAACTCGCGCGCGAATCCGGATTCCTCGGCGTCCTCGACCTGCTGAAAGTAGCCAAACACGGTGGCGGCGAAAAGATATACCTTGTCCGCTTCCACTACATCCCCCCAGCCAAAGAGAAGGTCGCGCGCTAGACCAGGCTCCAAAGAGCAATTCGCCGCCGACCACTTCGTTGCGGACAGCCACGAATCATAAGTGTCGTGAAAGACCGACGCGTTGCACAAGATCTACCCAGCGTGGCTCCGACCGGAGATCGTCAAACATGGGCAACGTTAGTTCGATGATTCGAAATACCCGTTGCTGATAGGCATCCTCAAGGCATTCAAATGCCGCATCCCGGTCTCCAAGCCCGGCGTGGACCACGGCTATATCGAAGGGCGAGACATATCTCTGCCGCGACAGATCCATTAGCTCTTCCAGAATCGCGACCGCCTTGCCCTTTTCGCCGGCCATCGCATACGCTCTGCCCAAAAGAGCGCTGAAGTGCGATCCTCTCGCGAAACTTGCAACCCGTTCCAGTCTTTCTATCGCTCCGGCAAGGTCCCCAATCTGCTCCAATGAGAGGGCCATGAACCATAAAGCATTCGCGTAGTGTGGATCTATCGTCAGTGCCTTCTGGCATTGCTCAATCGATTCGACGTACCGTCGCGCCCGGTGAAGAATCAATCCGAAGTGGCCGATGCGCACACGTGAAATTGGGTCAAGCTCCAATACTCGGGCGTAGGCCGCGATGGCTTCCGTGTGGCGTCCTCGTATGGACAGAAAGTCCGCGTAATGGGAGTGCGTGATGGACTCGTTTGATCGGAATTCCATCGCCTGCTTGATTTCCAACTCTGCTGCGCCCCAGTCCCAGTCGTAGAAGATGTGAACGACAGCCAGGCCGATGTGAGCGCAGGCAACAGTTTCATCCAGTTCAAGAGCCCGAATCGCATTTGCTTTCGCTTTTGGAAACAGCTCTCCGGGAGAGCCCATCCCGAAGAGTCCGAGATAAAAATACGTCAGGGACAACTCTCCGTAGGCTCGAGCGTACTCAGGATCCAACTGAATCGCCCGGGTAAAGCACCGTACGCCTTGCTCCAGGTCGAATGGGGTCAACTTGTCCCGAAGGAAGCTTCCCATCAGGCAGGCCTCATACGCTTCTGGGTGGACCCGTCGCGGCCTCGGCGCTGAAGGCTCCGCCGGCTCAACCAGCTTGTGAATCTTTCTGGCAATGCACTGCGCAATCTCCGTCTGCAGCTGCAGAATGTCGCTAAGATCGCGCTCGTATCTCCCCGCCCAGATGTGGCTGTCATCGGCGGCGAGGATAAGCTGCACTGTGACCCGGACTGATTGGCCAGACCGCGCGACAGTGCCTTCCACCACCGCTGCCACACCCAGTTCCTTCGCGATCTGTGGGAGCGACTTTCGCGATCCCTTGAAGGCGGCCGTAGACGTCCGCGAGATCACACGTAGAGAGGAAGTGTTTGCGATGGCGCAAATCAACTCCTCGGTCAGACCGTCCGAGAAAAACTCCTGCGCGGGATCGCCGGAAAGATTCTCAAGCGGGAGCACCGCCAGAGAGTCGATCTGTGGCGTGTGTCTCGGCTGAGTTTCTTGAAGACCCTCGACAGCGGCGATAAAGCGATACCCGCGCAACGGCAGAGTCTCGATGAAGCGAGGCTTTTCCGCGTTGTCCTTGAGCGCTTCGCGCAGCTTGTTGATTGCTTTGTTCAACCCCCGTTCAAAATCGACAAACGTATCAGCCGGCCACAGTCTGGCGCATAGTTCGTCCCGTGTCACCATCTCACCCGGACGCTCCAGCAACAGCGCGAGTACTTGAAATGGCTGCCCCTGCAAGTTGACTTTGGAACCCAGTCGGCGCAGTTCTCCCGCTTGGGGATCGACCTCGAAGGGTCCAAAGCGGATTCGCGGTCCGGAGGATGAGGGCATGAGAGAGACGTGATCCTATAACAACCCGAATTCAGTTGCACGTTCAGATTACCCGTAACCCGCTCATTAAGACGCACCTGCTCAGGGATAAATTCGGAACAAAACGAGAACACGCAGGGCATTGAGGACCGCCCGCCTTAAAGCTATATTCCGCTTGGATCTATAAGGAGGTCCCCATGCAAAGCAAATCGATCTCGAAGCTGATCATGATCGCCCCTCTCACCATGATCGTCTGCGGCCTGCCATCCCCGGCTCTGGCAGACTCAGGAAACCAACCGTGCTCGAACAGAACCTTGAAAGGCGATTACGGGTTCACCATTGAGGGGATTCTCGCTGTTCCAGGCGCCCAGCTTCCCCCCGGTCTCGGACTCACGCTCCGCGGCCTTGCCATGGCTCACTACGATGGCAGAGGCAACTTTACGCAGGTAGACCACACCGTCGTCGCTTTCGAGCCGGCAACCGAAGATTGGACCCCCGGCAACGGCACTTACAACGTCAATCCCGATTGCACCGGAACCGCAGTGATCAACTCCGGTGACAACCCGCCTCTCGGGGTGCACTTCGTGATCGTCAGGGAAGGTAAGGAGATCCACCAGGTCGTAGACTCGAATGCCGTTACTGCCATCGGCGTGAAGGTTGAAAACTGAGAGCCGAGCGAGACCCCACTCCATCAAAGGATGAATCACATTCCTGGCCTCGATCCCCCGATTGATCCCAGACTTGAATGGCGGACTCTGATGACTCCGCCATTCTTCGCACTAGCGTCGAATACTCCGGCATAAGCTGAACTGTTTGCGACAACGTAACTCCGGTGGAGCGATCTGCCCTGAAAATTCCATCGGGCTGCGAATTGCTTGGGGTTGGGAATACGGAGGGAGCAGCAGCCTTCAGGCTGCTGAAATCAACCGCAAATCGCTAGTGCGCCTTTACAGGCTGCGGAAAAAGCTCGATCGGAGACGCCGTTTTGAAACAGCACGACGTCACAAGTTGGTGAAAAACTCAGCGTACCCGCTGTTTTGTAACAAGGGCATGGCTTCAGCCAGGCCGCAAAAGCGACAAAATGAGTTCGGGCTTTAGCCCCTGGGGGATGCTGGCTCGGCCCATACGGACTTTTTCACCAACTGTTTAGTCGTGTCGTAATCAGTCATAACATCATCGTCGGCTCTAGCCGAACTCAGAATTGTGCACATATGGCGACCCTTCCGTTTGAACTGCCGTGGACGCTCAGCTCAAGAGGATATACGAACGTACAGCTGGCCCGGGCGTGCAAATCGAGCTGCTCACCAGAGACAACCCTCTTCAGTTGAAAAACGCAATGGGTACAGAGCTTTCGGCCTCGATCATCGACGGCTCAGCGGGTCGCATTGTCGGTACGGTCTGGACGCAGCGGGGGAAGTGTTCGATCGAGTTTTACCGTGTTGGCAACAAGTTGCTTATGGTTTATGAGACTTTCTCCTTTTTTGTCGAGTCTGCACCACGTGATGCGTGGCACAACTTCATGGGACTTCCAGCCTGGGAAAGCCACATCTATTACGGTGCTCACGGTGAAGTGGCGTATGCCGAAAGACACGGCTCCCAGGCACCGGCGCCGGAGATCGACGGAAAGAAGCTTCAGCAAGAAGCGAAGCGTCTGGACAAATTACTCAATGGGAGTTCCGCTCGTTGGGAACGAAGATGAGACGCGTGGCTGACGCTCATCCAGGATGCAAACATTCAAGAGTGCGGGCGACCCGCCTGAACACTGGAGCGAGATTAGCTGTGCCGGATTGCTGACCAAATATCGAAGAAGACTAGTGTTGATGTTCCGCTTCGACAGCCTTGGCACGTAGAGAGCGGAAGTATGCCTCTGCCCCTGCGGGATCATGCCAGGCCTTTTCCTGTTCCACTCTCGGGACGCCTCCGTTGAGCACAGTTTGGATAAGCGCCAAACTCAGGTCTTCTGGATATACAACGGCTGCCAACCTTCCCTTTGCATCGAATACAAAAACGCTCGGGATTCCCCAGGCGTTGAACGCTTTAAAGGTCCTGAAGTCATTGTCGAGACTCACAGTAGTTTGAAGGGGGAACTTGTGCAGCACCGGGTAAACCTGTCCCCGCGTTTCATAACTAACCGAGAAGAACTCCACGGGCATCCCGGAAGTTTGAGATTTCAGCGCATTGAACTTCGGGAAAGATGCGATACAGGGTGCACACCACGTTGCCCAGAAGTCCACCACAACCACTTTTCCGCTCAATTCTGGCCATGTTGGATGACGGTCTCCTTTCAAAGTGGTGATGTCGAGGAGAGGCCGCAGAGTGCCCACCAGCAACGGAGGTTTAACCGCAGAATTGGACGTGGGAGCTTGGGCCAGCGACGGCGAGCCTATCAGCAGCAAAGGGAAGCTAATCAGTATGGCGGCAACCGATCGCATCATTCGCGAAGTCTATTGTTGGTCCAAATTCTAGTCAACGGATTTCATCCCTGACCAGGCTGATCCCGATTCAAGAGCGGGCATTTCAGCTCAACGTCTGCTGACCGGCAACGGACGCCGTCATCTCCGAAACTCCGACGATTCGCAATTGCGAGTCGATTGGCAGCAATCACCCTTCCGGCTAGCCGGTTTACGTCCACACGAAATAGAGCGAGCAATTTGTTGTCGGTGAGCGCTTCGGCGGAGACATTTCCTCGCCCTGACTGATTAGTTGAGCGGGACCCCATTGGTGCCTTTTGCAGGAGGATCACGATCGGGAATCACCAGATTCCGGAAAATCTTCCACGTCCCGTTCGGCTCTTCCCGCCACGCGGTCAGATACCGATCAACGACCTTGCTCCCGTTTGAAAAGTGGGCCGCAGCTTGCCCCCATTCATAAACAAAATGCCCCTGCTGAACTGAACCGATGCTCGTCACGGAAGCCGATTCCGCCTTTCCGCGCTTTGCCATCTCCGCCTTCATATGCTCCTCAATGGCAGAACGACCTCGAATGCAGTCGCCCTCCGGGCTGCAATCGACGGCGTCCGGTGTATATGTCGCCGTAATCAAGTCGACATTGCCTTGCTTCATGCCATCGATCCAGGCCTGGTTTCCTGCATCGATCTGCCGGCGCGCGGCCGATTCGATCGGTTGGCTCTGTGCGAGGCATGTTGAGGAACCGAGCAACAAAAACATCGCCATCAACGTTCCCGCTCTTTCCTCTCTCATCGGATCGTTCTCCTCTCGAGATGAAAATTCAGCAGAAGTGGTCGGGGCCCACGCGATTGCGAAGTGAACTATACCCCCAGGCTCACTGCGGATGCTGTGCCTGGAGCCGCTCGCGATGAATGCTGCAAACGTGAGAGTCACCGCGATTCCCACTTCGGTTTTCACTAGTAAGGATACAGAGTTTCTAAGCAGACGGAAGGAACTCCGGAAACGCACAACCGCCAATACACTTCGCCCCATATATGGGCATGCTCGCACGCCGAGTGCAGGGAACTCACAGCAACGTTGGATAAGATACCGATCGCTAACCCCGCTGTTACCCTGATCTCAGGTCCAACTCCGGTCGTTCCGTCCTGACCACCAATCCCCAACCCGATCTCTTTCAGACCGAAGCGCGTCCTCGCCACTCCGACCTCGGCGCGATCCTTCTCGCCGTCAGCGGCTTTACCTGCTGGGTCTTTGCCGACAGCATGATCAAGTTCGTCGGCAGGTCCCGCCTCCCCGCCTACGAAGTCATCGGCGTTCTGGGCCTCTTTGTCACCAGCTTCCTCGTCGCCTACGCAGGCGCGCGCCGCGAACTCTCTTCTCTCTTGCCTACCCGGCCGCGCCGTCAGCTCCTCCGCTCCTGCCTCGACCTTGCCAACAACATCTGCGTCGTTGTCGCCCTCCGCCACGTGCCGTTGACACTCTTTTACATCCTCGTCTTCTTATCGCCCGCGGTCATCACCATCCTCGCGGCCTTCTTCCTGCATGAACACCCGGGCGTGCGCAAATCGCTCGCCATCGCCATCGGATTCGCAGGCGTCGTCATCGCTGTCAATCCCTTCAGCTCCTCACGGCAGGGCGATTGGATGGGCTACGCCGCATGCATGGTCTGTGTCGCATGCTTCTCCGTGAACATGGTGTGGTCGCGCGTCCTCACCCAGACGGAAACGCCGGAAAGCCTCACCGTCTTTTCCGGAATCGTGATGGCCGTGGCCGGCTTCGCCTGCATGCTCTGGCACGCCGAGCCGCTCACTCTGCGATTGCTCCTGGCCCTTCTCCTGACGGGTGCCTTCTGCGCAACGGGAAGCATCTGCTTTTTCATCGCCCTCCGCCACACCGCCGCCTCCAACGTCTCCCAGTACCACTACACCCAGTTGGTCACCGGAGCCGTCGTATCCTTCCTCGTATTCCACGAGCTGCCCACTCAGTGGATGGTCCTCGGCGGATCGCTCATCGTCGCCTCCGGCCTTTACATCGCATTACTGGCATCGAGAGCCGCCTGACCACCTGCGCGGCCACGTTTCTTTCTCGGTCAAGAGGGTTGTCCCCCGCATAGACTGGGGGACAGCCCGTCCTAGTGGCGGACTGTCAACGAAAACATAACTTCCGGATCGGCCACTACACATCCGCGACCTCAATTCTGTGCAACTGTTTGTGCCGGGTCACGTTCTTGGTTGCGCGATAGAGCGATAGGTATTGTTCCAGTAGTGCACCAATTGTGCATGCTGCTCGTGACTCACCCAAATCAGGTTCTCACCATGGGATTGATCTCCACCGAAGACAGTTGGCTTCACATACCACTTGATCTTGCCAAGGAATCGCTCGTCAGTTTGTAGTTCCCGGCTCGGATCCGGTAGTTGAAAAGGCGCGAGGTATTTTGCATCAACTGGGATGGTGGGAACGGTGGAAGTTTGTCCCTCCCGGTCCCGGACGATGAAGTCGTCCCATCCCCGTAGGCCCACTACTTCGTGGCCGGGCAGCAGTGCGGAGATTGAATATTTCTCCGATGCCTCCCGAATCTCGTCTTCATCAAAGAGGATCAAGTAGTCGTTGTTGTTCCATCCCTCTCGCATTGGTCCCATTCTAATCATGAGCTGAGGAATGGGCACCGAACGCGGGTCGCGAGCGGTTAACCGTCAACCCGGACATAACCCGATTTTGGGGTTACTTCCTGTTTGTCCACCATAGACTCAGAATGAATGAATGCTCGTTGGTACAGCCTCAGAACTGTCACATCTACGCTGATCTGGTCGCGGATTTGGAATATCGTTATCAGGATGAAAGCCGCGATTCTTCTATCTGTCGTCGCCGCAATCTGCGGGGCTCAATCCTTCCCAGATAACATGTTGGCGCAGGAGACTCAGGTCCGTGGGTATTGGACCGATCCTGCCACTGGATTCATGTGGGAGGGTAAGGATAACGGTAAAGACCTGACTTGGAAGCAGGCAGTGAAGTACTGCCGTGATCTGCGGTTGGCCGGGTACTCTGACTGGCGGCTTGCGTCCATCGGAGAACTGGAAGGCATCTACGATAGAGACGCCAATGCTCCCGGACTCATGGGGCCTTCGGGCAAAGGCACCTCTGCCACATGGCATGTGAAAGGCAACCTGTTCTTGACCGGCAATCAATGGAGCAGCACCCAGAAAAATGATGATCGAGGCTACCCTTCGGGCTGGGCTTGGCGCTTCGACTTCAACGAAGGACAGTCATTCGACGGCGATGAAGTCACGTTCCACACAAACAAACGCGCCCTCTGCGTGCGCGACTCACAAAAGTGAGCGGGCCACGCGACCGCGCGGGTGATCGCTGGACTATCACCGCCAATACGGAAGTAACTCCGAAACGGCAAAACGGGGGTTATTTCCGGATTGACCACAATCCAGAAAGTACACGGGACCCTGTATAAAAACTAAGTCGAACTGGAGGTTCCGGTGTCACATTTCTGTCTTCGCGCTCGTGTGTGGCCGACGATTTTCTCTGCTCTCCTCGTACTAGGATCGGCGTCACCAAGCCAGGCTTAGAAGTCCAAAACACCTCATGAGAATTGCGGAAACTACGACACTCAGTCGGAAATGAACGCCTGCGCTGCAAGAGAAGCACATAAAGCAGATGAGGTATTGAATTCGACATATCGAGAGTTGCTCAACCAGATCAAGGATGACAAAACCGCAACCGAGCGAGTCGTTGCCGCTGAGAAATCATGGATCGTCTTTCGAGATGCCGAACTCGCAGCAGAGTGGCCAGTGCCAGCAGGAGAGAACCCCAATGTCCTTTATGGCTCCGTTCATCCGCTCTGCTATTACAACGAACTTGCCGCAATGACATGGGACCGGCTGAAGACGTTAAAAGACCTCATGCGAAATCAGGAAGGCGATCTTTGTTCATCTGGCCTTGCGAAAAGCTGTCACGGCGATGCATCTCATGCCTGCAGTTCGCCCATCAACCCACTCCGAACTTCGAAACCAGTGTGAAGTGATCGATAAGTGTATCTGCTGCTAGCGTCAGTCGAGCTCGCGGAAGCTTCCTGCATGTCGCTGTCCATCAAACGGATTGCCTTCTCAATAGGCCGGTGGGAGGCCGATGCGCTGAACGAAGGAGCGGAAGCGCGGGTCGGCGTGGAGGAAGTCGAAGGCCGGTTCCTTTTGGATGAACACCAGCCAGGGCGAACGTTCCTGAACCGCATCCTCAAGAGAACGCAATGTATCCTCCTTGCGTCCGAGCTGAGCGTAGTCAAAGGCGAGATTCATGGGCGAAACGTATGCGGTTCGCGCTTTCTTCAGGTCGGCATCCAAAGCCCACTGCGCAACTGCCGTCGCGCCGCCCTTCTCGAAATTGTGTTGGATGGCGTCGGCCGATTTTTTATCGCTGATCACCAGATAGCCTTGCTCCAGGTGCATGGCCCACGCATTCTTCTTCCCCTTGAACCAGTACGCCTTTGCTAGTTCTTCTTGTACCCAGAAGTCCTGCTGGCGCGAAGATGCGCGCGCCTGCAGTTCATCGATTGCCGCGTCATATTGATGCAGGTAGATGTAAGCAGATCCCAGGGCCCAGGGTCTTCCGAAGGGATCAATCTGGGTGGCCCGCTTTTGTTCTTCCAAGGCCTCCTGATCGCGGTTCTGAGACCTGAGGATGTAGGAGCGAAGGTGGTGAATCTCGGCGTTGTTGGAGTTCAGCGCAACTGCTCGTTGCGATTCGGCTTCAGCGCGACGCCAATCCCACGCATCGAAAAAATAATAGGCTGCGAGGGCATCGTGTGCCTCGTCCAGCGAGTCATCGAGCTGCAGAGCCCGGTTTGCGGCGTCATGCGCCTTCTCGAAAGCCTCTTTCGGCGGCATCTCCCCGATGGCACTTGCATCATAAGCTTCTGAAAGTCCGCTCCAGGCCATGGCGTAGTCCGGCTGCAATTGGATGGCCTTCTCCATATACGCCTTGCACTGTTCGTAGTTGTCGCCAAACCAATAATAGCGGCCGCGCAAGTAGGCGTCATGGGCCTCGGGGCTAACGTAGCGAGCTGGTTTGGCCGAAGTGGCCGGGCTGCGAAGACGATCTGCAATCGAGCGGGCGGCTTCATCCGGCAGTGCGGCAACGTCGTTGGTACTCCGGTCATAGCTTTCGGCCCAGAGGTGGGCGTCAGTGTCGGCGCGGATGAGTTGGAGGGTCATGTGGACTTGATTGTTTGAGCGCGACACTGAACCCTCGAGGATCGCGTCGACGTTAAGGGCGCGCGCTATGTCCGGCAGAGGCTTTCGTGCGCCTTTGTACTGCATCACGGAGGTGCGGGAAGTGATGCGGAGAGTGGAGTCCTTGGCGAGCATGGTGATCAGCTCGTCGGTGATGCCGTCGGCAAAATACTCCTGGTTGGGATCGCCGGAGAGGTTGTCGAGGGGAATGACGGCGAGGGAGGTGATGGGCGGGTTGGGGTCCCGATGGAGGAGGCCTGCAATCTGTCGCGGGCCGATGGCCATCACGATGAACGCGACGGTGAGCGCAACGAAGCGGGCAACGACGAAGATCTGGACGGCGAGGGATTTCTTCGGCGCTTCCTGGGTTGAAGGCGGCCAGAGAGTTTCGGCTGCGAGGCCTGGGTCTAAAACGGCTGGTTCGGCAGGAGGCGCCTTAGGGGAATCTGTCGCTGGCTCTCCGACTGAAAATGTACGCGCGACAAAGCGATAGCCCATCCCGGTGACCGTCTGAATGAATTTCGGCTCTTCGGAGTCATCGCGCAGAAGGTAGCGCAGTTTGCGGATGGCGGTGTTGATGCCGTGTTCGGTGTCGACGAAGACCTCGCTGGACCAGAGGCGCTGGGCGATCTCGGCGCGGGTGACAAGCTGGCCCTGGCGCGAGACAAGAAGGATCAGCAACTCCATCGGCTTGCGCTCGACGCGCAGGGAGTTGCCCCCGCGCACGAGTTCGAAGCGTCCGCAATCAAGGCGGAAGTCGCCGAATTCAAAGACAGGACCGGTCACGTCATTGGACAGGGAAGCGGGCAGGGGATCTCCTGGATGCGGAGGTACCACTCAGTGTGTCAGGAAACCGCGAGATTTGAAAGGGGTTGGCGCTTTACCTAGACTTTACCTCCATCTTTACCACCCGTTCCTTGCTTGACTGGAGGTAGTCGCGGTTAGCTTCGGGGTCAGCCGGCATTCCCCGGTCGAGGAGAGAAACAAATGAGAACAATTGTTCGGAATATGGCGGGACTTTTGCGCCGGAGAGCGTTTGCTGCGGTTATCTCTGTAAGTGCAACTCTTCCCGCATGTATCTGTCCGGTGCACGCGTATGCTCAAACGACCACAGCGAAGACCTACTACGTGGGAACGTGCAAGCCGGGGAAAGCCGACTACACGACGATTCAAGCGGCGGTCAATGGCGTGCCCGCGAGTTCAACGATCAACGTGTGCCCGGGCACCTATCCTGAGCAGGTGTTGATTAGACAGCCGCTTACGCTCAGCGGCGTGCAGAGCGGAGATAACGCAGGGGTATTGGTGACGGTGCCGAGCAATTTCTTCGAAGAGGCGTTTGATTCGTCCCAGTTGTATGTGCCGGTGATTTCTGTGTTCAACACCGGGGGCCCCGTCAACATCAGCGGGCTGACTATCGACTCAACGGCGGCGGTAAATGCACCCGACCCCGTGGTAGACATCCTGTTTGACAGCAGCCCGGGTACGATCAATCACGTCGTACTCCTGGAGCCTGCGTCGAGTGTATTCAACTATGGCGTTCTGGTGGCCGATGATGCGTCTATGAGTCCGACGGTCACGATAGAGAACAGCGTGATCTCACTGGCCAACGAATCGAGCGCTGGGGTAGTCGAATCTAGTACCACGTCAACCGTTAATATGACCAATAGCTATCTTCACGGACCGGGCGCCGGGGCGATTTCCGTGGAAGGGAACGCGGACACAGTCACCGGAAATACGATCGACCTGATGAACGGCCCAGGAGCAGGCATTCAAATTTTGGCGACCGCCACGGTGAGTGGGAACACCGTCAGCAACTCTGTCATCGGGCTGTATAGCCCTGGTAGCTCAGTGATGACGAACAACACCCTGCTCAACAATGGGGTGGCTCTCCGTTCGACGGGCGGCGGAACGTTCAAGGGAAATATGATCGTTTCTAAACCTGCCGGTGTGGGTGTGGATCTGGAGTGCAGTTCCACCGTTGCGATGAGCGGAAATACGTTTATCGGGACGGCGTTGGCGCTGGTCGATGTGCCTGGCGGAGTCTCTCTGCAGAAGAATGCGGGCAAGTACTTTGGCGTGGCTACGATCGAGCAGCTTTGTCCGTAGTTGTTCCGCACGTTTCCAACGCGACTCCCAACCTTCCATGCTTTCTCATCTGCCGGGTATGGTCTCAGCAGATCTACGGTATACGCGCTCGGCAAGGCAGTTTGCTTCCACCACGGTGACCGTCGTACAAGAGACTCTCTGAATCTGGAATTGCCGATTCAGTAGGCTCGTTTTCCTTTGTGTTCTTGAGTAGCGAGCGGACAACCGCCTAACCGGAAGTGTCGTTAGCAAGTGAAAATGTCCGCTTTTCCTAGCAAGTGAAATGTCCGGATTCATAAGTTAGTAGCCGTAGAGGCGGTGGAAAAGTGCGAATCCCGCGCAGTATGCGGGATTTGCAAGTTGGGAGGGAAAGGAACTTTTCCTCTCAACGTCTTTTCCACGGCCTTGATTTGTTTTTTGGTCAGCGGCGTCAACAGTTTTCCTTCCACGCTGTTAATGTCCGACGATGTCCTGCAATCATGAGGGTCAGTATTTGGTCCAGGTGCTGATGGACGATCACCCTGCATCCAGCCAGGGTGGGACGCCACGCGGCACGCTCCCCGCTTAAATCGCCCGCAGCTTTTGGAAGCAGGCATATGGGGGCCAAAACTGTCCTTGGTTCGGCAGATCGGGCGCCCATACCGCAATGTCAATCCGCTTTTTCAAAGCGACCACTCTAAATCATTGAAAACAAATGCCAGATCACTGAACGTCTTTTGCAGACAATTTACCGCCTCTTTTTTACAATAAAGGCGGGCTTGAGAGGCCATCCAATCTAGGTTGTTTGATCTCTTCCACCTGTTCTTTGCCATGGCTGAGCTGAAGAGTCTAAATAGGCTGCGTGCCACAATGTAAAACAATCTTGCCTCCAAAACGGTGCAAACCGCCAAAATAGGCTGCTAACTCCTTATTTAAGACGACTTTGCGATCTAAGTTCTTTGCTTTCATAGAGTTACGGTACCCCCATTTAAGACTAACCAGCCTGGAATCAGGAATTTAGCTCAAATAGCCATAAAAAAACGAAAATCGACAATGTTGCGGCCCACCCGTGATCAATTGGCCAAAACACCATCGAAATCTGCAAGACTCGAATCTCCAGCGCCGTGAACGACAAACTCACCAAATCCTTTCGCGCCCCGCTCGAAGCCACCGGCACCTCGCTTCGTTGGGTCATCGCCCGCCTTCCCATCGACCTCAAAAAGGCCTGGCCGATGTGGAAGAGCCGCCGTGTCCTCGGCGAGATCAACGGATTCGCCTTCAAGACCGCGCTCATTCCCGCCACCAAAGGCCAGGGACATGTCCTGATCGTGAATAAGAAGATGCAGACCGGCGCCCGTGTCCGCGCAGGGGAGCGGGCGCTCATCAAGCTCACCCCCGATCTCGGCGAACTCGTCATCGATCTGCCGCCCGAATTCGCTAAGATTCTCAAATCCGACCGCGCGCTGAAGAAATGGTTCGAAGCCATAAGTCCTTCCATGCGCAAGGGACTTGATCAACTTCATCGCGGACGCCAAGTCCAAAGACACCCGCCAGAAGCGCGCCGAAGCCATGGCCGAGAGCCTGATGCTTGCAATGGAAGGCGAAATAGAACCGCCTCCCGATCCTGCGCGCTGCGTTTCAGCGCCAGCCTGAGGCCCGCCGCGGCTGGGATCTGATGACGCCCACTCAGCGCAGAAATCATCTGCTCGGCATCTTCTATTCGCAGACCGTCGATGGCCGCGAACGCCGCGCCGCCAAAGCCATCGAAAGCTGCCTCGCCGTAGCGCGCCGGCGTCGCATCAGAGCCGTAGCGCAATCTACACTAATCACATGGAAGTTCTCTACGGCGTGCATCCGGTTGCCGAAGCTCTCAAGGCCGGCCGACGCCGCTTCGATCACGTCATCGTCGCCGCCGAGCGTCACGACGAACGCCTCGCGCGCCTCGTCGCCGATTGCAAACAGGCAGGCGTGCGCGTTCGCCAGGAACCGCGCGAACAGCTCACGCATCTTGCCGGCACCGCCGCGCACCAGGGCGTTGTCGCTCTCGTGCGCCAACAGGAAGCCCTCGCCATCGAGGATCTTTTCACCGCTCCCGATCCATCGCAAAAGCGCCTCCTCCTCGCTCTCGATGGCGTCGAAGACCCGCAGAATCTCGGCGCGCTCTTGCGCGTTGCCGACGGAGCCGGAGTCGACGGTGTTGTCCTCACCGAGCGCCGCGCCGCGCCTTTGAGCCCCGTCGCCGTCAAAGCCAGCGCCGGAGCCTCCGAACACCTCCGCATCGCTCGCGTCGTCAACCTCGTGCGCGCATTGGAGGACCTGAAGCAACAGAACATCTGGGTCATCGGCCTCGACGAACGCGGTGCCTCCGACTACGACCAGTTCGACTTCACCGGCGACTGTGTCCTCGTCCTTGGCCGCGAAGGCGCAGGCCTTCACGATCTCGTCCGCCGCACCTGCGACCACCTACTTCGCATCCCCATGTCCGGCGGTGTCAGCTCCCTCAACGTCTCAACGGCCGGTGCCGTCGTACTCTACGAAGCCGCCCGTCAGCGCCGCGCCACTGCTCGACAGCCTTCCAGTGCTCGCCACGACGGCGCTCAACCGTCCAAGAAGAAACAGAAAGGCCTAGGTTCATGAAGTTGTTCCCCGCCCGGGCGCTGGCAATTGCATCCATTGCCGCACTCCTGGCAGCTGTCCCCAGCAAAGCCCAGACTCCAGCTAACCCCAGCCCCGCCAGCATCAATCCGGTCAGGCACCAGTCCCGATCCAGTCTGCCCCTCAGCCCTCCGAGCCCAAGGGCAAAGTCCTCTTCCAGCGCTCGCTCGACGCCAACGGCAACACCGTCAGCACCACCGGTGCCGCCGCCAAGCCTGCTGCGCAGACCTCCGACGCTTCCTCATTTGAAGACGCCGATCGCCAGTCCGTCGCCATCACCGGCCTCGATCTCGACGTACGCCTCGACACGGCAGCCCAACAGCTTGCAGCACGCGACAATTGTGACCGTCCGCAATACAGGCACGACGCCACTCTCCCGCATTCCCCTGCAAATCTCCTCGTCACTGAACTGGGAACGCATCCGCATCTCCGGCCGCGACGCGACATTTTCCGTGGCCACCATCAACTCCGACTCCGACCACACCGGCCAGTTGCACGAAGTCCGCGGTCCCGCTTCAGGCTCCCCTGGCTCCAGGGCAAACGCTTCAACTCGACGCGACGTATTCTGGCACCATTACAACCACCGCCCGGCGCCTAATCTCTGTTGGAACCCCTGAAGACTCCGCATCCCACTCCGACTGGGACCAGATCAGTCCAGCCTTCACTGGCCTGCGCGGCTTCGGCAATGTCGTCTGGTATCCCGTCGTCGAGCATCCCGGTCATCATCGGCGATGGAGCCCGTCTCTTCGACGAAATCGGCAGGCAGAAACTTCGCTCATCCGGAACTGCGTTTCGCCTACGCCTCACGGTAGAGTTTCCTCACGACCACGCCCCCACCATCGCCGTCGTCAATGGCATCGCCGTTCCACTGAAAATCGCAGATCCGCAAGAGCTTGAGTTCTGATCTGCCTGGCCTCGCAACTGCCGATAGCGGCCCCACCACGCTCACCTTCCAATCGCCAAGCCTTTTCGTCACCACCGAGGCGGCCCATCAGGGAACGCACCTCGACCGTCTACACCGTACCCGAAGATGACGCGTCCGCGAAAATCTGGCTTCTCGGCCGCTGACAATGTCTCGCCCATGATTGAACGCTGGCTTGGGCCCCACCCGCGAACGCAACTCACCGTGCTCGATCTTCCTGATCCCGAAGATGTCCCTTGGGAATCCGGGCCCCTGCTCGTCATTCCCGTGCGCGATGCGCCCCCCTGATCAGCTCTCAGCGGTCCTGTCTCACGCCATGACGCACGCCTGGATGGCGCCCAGTCCATACTGGCTCAATGAAGGCACGGCCAACTTCATGGGCACGCTCTGGGATGACCACCAGCACCATCGCGACCAGGCCTTGGGCACCCTTGAAGCGGGCCGCCAGGCGCTGGCGCTTGCAGAGCCCCCCACCCCCGGCGAAGGCGCAGGTCAGCCTCTCACGCGCGCCATCTCTCCCGTCTATTACCGCACTAAGGCGACCTACATTCTCTGGATGCTGCGCGACCTGGTCGGCGACGATGCGCTTGGTGCCGCTCTCCGCACATCGAACGGCGCCGCCGATATCGAGAAAGCCGGCACGAGCGGGAATGCACCACCCTCGTTTGAGGCTGCCTTGAAGACCGCCGCGCCCGCCAGGAACCTCAATTGGCTCTTCGCCGATTGGATCGACGCAGATCACGGCCTCCCAGATCTCACCATCGACAAAGTTTTCCCCAACGCCGTGCAATCCGGCAACTGGCTCGTGTCCGTCACCATCTCCAATGCGGGCTATGCGGCTGCCGAGGTGCCCGTCACCGTGCGCTCCGCGACAAACAAAACCACCGAGCGTGTCTTCGTTCCCGCCCGCGGAACAGTCACGCCACGCATACTCGTGCAAGGCAAACCGACTGAGGCGCAGGTCAACGACGGAACCATTCCCGAAACCCAGGCGAGCGTCCATATCACGCATCTTGACCAGCAAACGGAACCGGAACCCGCAGCCACCGCGCCCCAATAGTGAACACGTTCAATCTGTGCTCTCGGTCATTCTCTGCGCCTCCATCCAAAGACTGATGCGCAGCCGTACTTCGGGTCCGTAGGATAGGCAAACCATGGAGGTCGATCCCCAAAGCAGGCGGCAGATGGGCGTGTGGGCGGCCACGGCGGTCGTCACCGGCGAAGCCATCTCCCTCGGCATCTTCCTCACTCCAGCCGGGATGGCCCGGTCGCTGGGTTCGCCTGCGCTTCTCGCTGCCGTCTGGTGCGGAATGGCGCTCCTCACGCTGGCCGGCGCGCTCTGCTTTACTGAACTCGCCGTCCGCAATCCCCACGACGGCGGCGAATACCTCTATCTTCGTCGCGGCTTCGGCCGGCGCGTCGCTTTTCTCTACGGCTGGATGGCCGCCATCGTCATGTATCCGGGCGTGGCAGCCGCGCTCACAGTTGGCACTGTCCCGTATATCCAGGCGCTTGTCTCCGTTCCCTCCCCAATTGCCAAAGCCCTCCCCCCACTCATCCTCATCACGCTCGGCGCGCTCAACTACTTCGGCACTCGCTTAAGCAGCGGCGTGATGACAGCCCTCAACTGGCTCAAGGTCCCCGTGCTCGCCGCTCTCGTTGGATGGGCCTTTCTCTCCGGTCACGCCACGATGGCCAATGTTGTGCCGCTGTCCGCGCGCCGCCCGGGCTCCGATCCGTTGATCGACGCGATTGCCGGCGCCACCATCAGCGCCTTCTTCTGCTTCGGCGGCTGGTGGGAGGCCGGTAAAATCGCCGGCGAGGTCCGCAATCCATCGCGCAACCTCGCAGTTGCCTTTTCCGGAGGAGTGCTGATCGTAACCGCAATCTACCTGCTGCTCAGCTTTGCCTTCGTTGCCGTTGTTCCGATGGAGCAGATTCAGTCCAACACCGCGTTCGTCGCGCTCTTTGGCCAGGCCCTCTTCGGTTCCGCAGGAGGCCGCGTGCTGGCGATGTGCGTTGTGCTCTGCGTCTTCGGCGGTCTCATGGTGCTCAGCATGGCAGTGCCGCGCGTGACCTATGCGCTGGCTCTCGGAGAAGCTGGTGGCTCGAACCAAACGGGCGCTCTCGCCACATTCGCCCGCTTGCATCCCCGCTTTGGTACCCCGGCCAATGCAGTTCTGCTGCAAACGGGGATGGCGCTGCTCGTCCTCTCGCTGGGCGCCTTCGATCGCATCCTCGCGTTCATCATCTTCTCCGCCGTCGTATTTCTCGCGCTTACCGCGGCAACGCTGTTCCGCTCCATCACGCCTGTTCGCCGCTGGTGGTATCCGTTCGCTCCAATTCGTTTTCATCGCCGGCAGCGGACTGCTCGCAATCATGCTTCTCATGCATAGCCCTGGCGCGGCGCTTCTTGGCGCCGGGTGTCGTCCTCTGTGGTCTTCCTGTCCGCTGGCTGCTCACAAGGCGCGGCGAAGTGTCGTCCTCCGTCGCAGCAGATTCCGATTTCACCTTGAGTTCACTGCACCACCGCTCGCATCACTGACAACTGAAAACTGGAGAATCCTCATGCCCCACATCCCCCTCCCCCCGAACACATCGGTATCCGCGGCGCCATGGCCTTCCGTCCCGAGACAGCAAAGCCCTTGAACGACCTCGTCGAAATCCTGCTTACCGGGCCCAGCACACTCAGCAAAGGCGAACGCGAACTGATCGCCACCTACGTCTCCAGCCGCAACTGCACGCACTTCTGCGCCAGCATCCACGGAGCCATCGCCGCGGCCCACCTTGGCGGCAACGAGGCGCTGGTGAAACAGGTAAAGACCGACTTCACAAAGGCTGACATCAGTCTCAAGCTCAAGGCATTGCTCGTGATCGCAGGCAAAGTCCTGAAGGACGGAAAGCTTGTAACCGCTGCCGACGTAGAGGCCGCACGCAACCTCGGCGCGAACGATCTCGAGATTCACGACACCGTCCTGATCGCCGCAGCATTTTGCATGTACAACCGCTACGTCGACGGCCTCGGCACCGTGCAACCCGACGACGAAGCGCTCTATCGCGAACGAGGCCGCATGGTCGCCCGCAATGGCTACGTCAACACCAGCAAGGAATACCTTGGAACCAGCTCACAGTTCGTAGTTCGTTAGTTCAAAGTCACCATCGATCAAGCAACTCTGCCTGCGAATGAAGCATCGAAACCTGAGCGGATTGCACTGAACTCAATGAACTCAAACGAACTGACAACTGGAGGTTGCCATGCCCCACATCAATCTTCCCGAAGGCTATCCCGGCATCAGCGCCGGATTCGCCTTTCGCCCCGAGACCGCCAAGCCCATGCGCGAACTCGCCGACATCCTGCTCCACCAGCCCAACTCGCTCGCGCCTGGCGAGCGCGAACTGATCGCCACCTACGTCTCATCGCGCAACTGCACCACCTTCTGCGCATTGAGCCACGGCGCCGCCGCCGCGAATCATCTCGGCGATGCCGTCAATCGTTGAGAAGGTGAAGTCCAACTTTCTTGCCGCGCCCATCAGCACCAAGCTCAAAGCGCTCCTCACCATCGCCGGAAAAGTGCAGCAGGACGGCAAATTGGTGACCGAGGCTGATGTGGAGGCCGCGCGCACTGCTCGGCGCGACCGACCTTGAGATTCACGATACGGTCCTGATCGCCGCTGCATTCTCGATGTACAACCGCTACGTCGATGGCCTCGGCACCGTGCAGCCAACCGACCCCGGCATGTACGAGCAGATGGGGAAGCACCTGGCCGAAGAAGGCTACACCAAGCCCTCAATCCGCCAACCCGTCACCGCCGCATAGTTCGAAACTGCAACTCGTTGGTTGCATAAAAAGAGAGCGCCGACGCGCTCTCTGGTTCTGGTCCCTAGTCCCCAGTCCCTAGTCCCTGTCCTTCACATTTCTCGCCTTCACCTTGAACCAGATCGGCGTGCCTTTGAACCCGAAGGCCTCGCGGATCTGGTTTTCAAGAAAGCGCTCGAAAGCGAAATGCAGTTTGATGTCGCGGTCGGTGAACAGCACAAACGTGGGCGGCGCCACCGCGGCCTGCGTCATGTAAAAGATCCGATCCGCTTGGCCATCGGCACCGGAGCCCGCTGGAAATCGATCTTATCGAGGAAGCGATTCATCTGCCCCGTCGTCACGCGCTTGCGCCGCTCCGCCGCGACGGACTTCACTTCCTTCAAAACCCGCGGCATTCCCTTCACTTCGAGAGCCGAAAGAAAAATCACCGGCGCATAATCCAGGTACTTCAACGCCCGCCGCAACTGCTGTTCGAAGATCTCGCGATCCGCCGGAGGCTTTCCATCCGTGCGGGCCGTCGTCACCGCGTCCCACTTGTTCACGATGATGATGACGCTGCGGCCGCTCTCGTGCGCATAGCCGCCGATGGTTGCATCGGCACCCGTCACGCCTTCGGTCGCGTCGATCACCAGCAGCGCAACATCCGCCGCTTCAAGATGGCGACGCGCCATCACCACGCTCATCTTTTCGGCCATCAGGTGCGTCTTGCCCTTGCGCCGGATTCCCGCCGTATCCACAAAGCGCAGCGTGTCGCCTTCAAACTCAATCGCCTCATCCACGGCATCGCGCGTGGTTCCGGCAATCGGCGACACGATCGCACGCGATGTTCCCGTCAGCGCGTTCAGCAGCGTGGACTTGCCGACATTCGGCCGCCCGATAATTGCCACCGCCGTTTCGCGCTGCTCAAATTCGCCGTGGGTGCGAATCAGTTGCTTGTGTTCATCGTCTTCCGCGCCCGGCTCGAGCGGCCCGCCCTCGGAGATCTCAGCTTCCTCGGCGACTTCCTCCGCGTCTCGGCCGCAACTCTCCGCCTCCGTGGCGGGAATCGCCTCCGCGATGGCGTCCAGCAATCGCCGATGCCCAGCGCATGTTCCGCGCTGATTGCATACACGTTCTTGATGCCCAGCTGGCGGAAATTCTCCGCCGCATAGGCCATGGCCTCGCCCTCGATCTTGTTCACCGCCAGAAACACGGGCTTCTTGCTGCGCCCTAACAGCCGCACCAGGTCATAGTCCGGACTGGCCAGCTCAGTCCGCGCGTCCACCACCATCACCAGCGCCTGCGCTTCTTCCAGCGCCACCTTCGCCTGGTTGTAAATCTCCGTCGGAATCAGCTCCGGGTCGTCCGGCACAATGCCGCCCGTATCCACCAGCCGAAACCGCCGCCCCATCCACTCGAATTCGCCGTAGATGCGGTCGCGCGTAATCCCCGGCTCGTCGCCGACAATCGAGCGCCGGCTCTTCGTCAACCGGTTGAATAGCGTGGACTTGCCCACGTTGGGCCGCCCCACGATGGCCACCAGCGGAAGCGCTTCCGCTCCGGGCCGCGTGGGAATTACCGATCTGCGATACGTAGGCAAAGCATTCTCCAAATCAAAGACAGCTCTTCCAGTCTACCGTCCGCGGACCTTCGGCGTTCATTTTGGCAGCTCGCTCCCGCTTCTGGTTCAGCTCTCTTGTTCGTATTTCCTTCGCCGTCGATATAGGACCTATGATGGAATAGCACCCGCCGATGGCCTCCTCCCAAACTTCAACCCGCACCCTGCCCACGCTCCACGAGTTCTTTTCGCCCGGCGGCATTCTTTCCAAGTCTCCCCTGCCCTACGAATACCGTCCCGGGCAGCTGGAGATGGCCAAAGCCGTCGAGCGCGCCCTCGCCGAGCGCCGGCACCTCATCGTCGAGGCCGGCACCGGCACCGGCAAGACCCTCGCCTACCTGCTGCCCGCCCTCCGCACCGGCCAGCGCGTCATCGTCTCCACCGGAACCAAGGCCCTGCAGGACCAGCTCTTCTTCCGCGACGTGCCCTTTCTCGAATCTCTGCTGGGAAATCTGCAGGTCTGCTACATGAAGGGCCGCGCCAACTACCTCTGCCGCCACAAGCTCGTCGCCCTGCGCGACCAGCCGATTCTGTCCGGACTCGAAGAGATCGACCAGTATCGCCAGATCGCCGAGTGGGAAAAGACCACCGAAACCGGCGACCGCTCCGAGCTTTCCGAACTCCCCGAGTCGAGCGCCCTCTGGCACAAGCTCGACGCGCGCAGCGACGCCTGCCTCGGCACCACCTGTCCCGACTACCGCCGCTGCTTCATCACCGAGATGCGCCGCCGCGCCCTCGAGTCCGACATCATCATCGTCAACCACCACCTCTTCTTCGCCGACCTCGCCGTCAAGCAGCAGGCCAGCGGAGCGCCTGACGCCGGCATCCTTCCCGAAGCCGCCGCGGTCATCTTCGACGAGGCCCATGAACTCGAAGACGTCGCCTCCAGCTACTTCGGCCTTTCCGTCAGCAACATCCGCTTCGAAGAGCTGGCCCGCGACACCGACGCCCTGCTCCGCGCCAAGCCCGGCGCCGAAAGAATGCCCGCCGCGACTCAGCAGCTACGCGATCGCGCGCGCATGTTCTTCGCCAAGCCTGCCCTCCAACGGCGACGGCCGCCAGCCCTTCGACAACCGCGAAGAATTCCTCGAAACCTCCGGCGATCTCTATCTCTCCCTGCGCACCACGCTCCGCCTGCTCGAGTCAGAGATGGACCTGCTCACCGACATCGACGAGGCTCCCGGCCTGCGCAAGCGCGTCGCCCGCCTGCGCACCGAGCTCGAATTCCTGCTCGAATCCAACTCCAGCAACATGGTCTACTGGCTCGAACGCCGCAGTTCAACGCGGCAGCAAACACCGATCAGCAGACTTCAGTCGCCAGGCCGCATGGCCGGATTGCCCCGAGTCGCCTAGCTCGCGCGCACGCACCTTCTCTGCAGGCCACGCCCATCGATGTTTCGGAATTGCTCCACGAGCTGGTCTTCGAAACCATCCCCACCGCGATTCTCACCTCGGCCACGCTCACCGTGCAGGGCGGCTTCGAACACATCCGCAAGCGCCTCGGCATGACCGACGCCCGCGAACTCGTCGTGCCTTCGCATTTCCGCTACGGCGAGCAGGCGCTGCTCTATCTGCCGCCCAACATGCCCGACCCGCGCGATCCCGATTTTCCCGAAGCCGCCGCCAACTGCATCCGCCGCGTGCTTGAGCTGTCGAAAGGCCGCGCCTTCTGCCTCTTCACCAGCTACGCGCAGATGCGCGACCTCTACGAGCGCCTGCTGCCCGTGCTCGACTACCCGATCCTGCTCCACGGCACCGCGCCCCGCAAAGCGCTGCTCGAACAATTCCGCACCACGCCCAACGCCGTCCTCTTCGGCACGTCCAGCTTCTGGCAGGGAGTCGACGTGCAGGGCGAAGCGCTAAGCTGCGTCATCATCGACCGCCTGCCCTTCGCCGTCCCCAACGATCCCGTGGTGCAGGCGCGCATGAAAGCCATTGAAGAAGCCGGCGGCAAACCCTTCTTCGACTACCAGGTCCCCTCCGCGGTGCTAACGCTCAAGCAAGGCTTCGGCCGCCTGATCCGCTCGCTCGAAGATCGCGGCGTGCTGGTCCTCCTCGACCCGCGCATAACAAAGCAGCGCTACGGCCAGGCGTTTCTGCAGAGCCTGCCGCCCTACCGCATGACCGCAACGATCACCGACGTGGAAGCCTTCTTCGATCGCTGAAGCTGAATGCACTCGCTCCACGCACCCTAACGCTGTCATCCTGAGGCGGAGCCGAAGGATCTGCGGTTGTCTCTATCCGGCCTCAGGTCCTTTCTAAAAGCGCCAGCCACTTTCGAATAACCCGCTGCAATCCTGCCTTCTTCGTTTTCACTTCTTGCATGCTCGAAAACATCGCAAGCCGCCGACCGTCGGCATACTCGCCCTCCAGCAATCCGGAGCGCATCGTCAACTTTGGCCCCGCTTGGGAATACAAGCCGGATGCAGTCCTTCTTGAAAAGGTTGAAGACAACGATGTATCTCTTGTACTTCTTAGGATCCGATGGAGCCATTTCTCCCGCGTAGAAAAACGTAGGCGCATTCCATTTGATCTCCTCGCCAATCTCCTTATCGGTACTCAGAATGATCGCTACGCAGAGCCTCAACAACATCTGCCAGCGGATGCTTCAGTCACGCTTCATGTAAGCATCCACTTTTTCCGGCTCCGGACCGCTTTGTCGTTAAAGCCCCTTTGGTTTTCATCCGATGTCCTCCTTGTTTCGCGAACATCAATTAAATTCCGCCCTGCATTTGCACCACCCGAAGCTTCCCTCCTACCCAGGCGCACGGCAGCGCAGTCACAACGAGTGCCAGCGGATACCAGTGTGGGCCGAGTCCCCTATTCCATGTCGCTGCCGCTCCGGCGCTGGCAAGTGCCATTCCGATTGCGCCGCCCAGCAACGCATGTCCCATAGGCCGGTTCGGAGCCAGCCGCGCAACAACATACGAACTGACGACACCGTAAACCGTCCGGTATGCAGTCGCGAGCAATAATTGCGAATCAGTCTGTGGCTGGCCAAGCGCTGGTGTAATGCCGATCGCATGCAACACCAGATCGGTGCCAAGCGAAAGCGCAATATTCACAACGAACCCGGCAAATAGCGCGCCGATACTCTGCAGAATCTCCCGCGGCCGTCGAGTCACTCGATCCTACCCTCCGCCATAGGATACAAATGGTATCAAGCATCCGAAGAACCCTTATGCAGATCACTCCCCAGGACGTCCTCCTCGTCATCGACGTGCAGAATGATTTCTGCCCCGGCGGCGCACTCGCCGTTGCCGACGGCGATGCCGTCATCGAACCCATCCATCGCGCCGCGCAGCATTTCCAGCACATCATCCTCACCCAGGACTGGCACACCCCCGACCACAATTCCTTCGCCTCCGCCCATCCCGGCAAAAAGCCCTTCGAGCAGATCGAACTCGCCTACGGCCCGCAAACTCTATGGCCCGATCACTGCGTCCAGGGCACCCACGGAGCCGACTTCCACCCCGCGCTTCAACTCACCCGCGCCGAACTCATCCTGCGCAAAGGTTTCCGCCGCGACCATCGACTCCTACTCCGCCTTCTTTGAAAACGACCGCACCACCGCCACCGGCCTCGCCGGATATCTGCGCGAACGCGGCCTCAACCGCGTCTTCCTCGCCGGCCTCGCCTACGACTACTGCGTCGGCTACTCCGCCCTCGATGCCCGCCGCCTCGGTCTGCCCGCCGTGATCCTCCGCGATGCCTGCCGCGCCATCGACCTCAACGGCTCCGTCGCAGCCATCGAGCGCGAATTTGCCGCCGCCGGTGTTGAGCTGATGAACACCGCGATCTCGTCCGCCTGACCGCGCACGCCGTAAAATCGCAACAGGCCTTCGCTCGAAAATGTCCCGCAACTTCTACATCCTGGCCGCCGCACTCGGCTTCTTCGCGCTGCTCTCGGCGGCATGACGC
The DNA here is from genome assembly GCA_963769345.1 of uncultured Acidobacteriaceae bacterium. Classification (GTDB taxonomy): domain Bacteria; phylum Acidobacteriota; class Terriglobia; order Terriglobales; family Acidobacteriaceae; genus Telmatobacter. Next base: position 106,726 of record CAVYLL010000008.1, on the reverse strand, counting down.
ATGATCCCGTCGAGCTTTCAGCCCGGCCTGCCTGCCAACGGCTCGCTGTGGCGAACCGTCGCCCTGCTGATGCTGCTGGCCGCGCTCGCCTGCGCGCTTATCGGCGTGATGAGCAACCTCTTCGAGCAGGTGGACCGCCGCAGCGAAGAAGAGCGCCAGGCCGCCCGCCGAAAGCGGAAAGACGCAGCCCCGCGAACAGCATTGATTTCAAACCCTTTACATGCGGCCGCTAAGCGCACTCTAGACAATGAACTAGAATCAAAGAAGGCGGGGACGCTTTCCCCGCGACAGGATCGGATCGCTGATGTATGAAGTCACCGTGGAGGCCGGCTTTTCCTCCGGGCACTATCTTCGCAACTACCGTGGCAAGTGCGAGAACCCGCACGGGCACAACTACAAGGTGCGCGTGACGCTCCACGGCAAGGAACTGGACGAGGCCGGCCTGCTGCTCGACTTCAAGCTGCTGAAGCAGGTGATGCGCCCCGTCGTCGACCGCATCGACCACCAGATGCTCAACGATCTTGAGCCGTTCACCGTGCTCAATCCGTCCGCCGAAAACATCGCGAAGTATTTCTACGACCAGACCAACGAGCAACTCGCCGAAATGACCAAAGGCCGCGTGCGCGTGAAAGACTGCACCATCTGGGAGACCGACACCACGACGGCCACTTACTTCGAGTAAACAGTCATTTGGGAGAAATCTTAGGTTTCGCGGTGCTTGAGTCTAGCGGTGCTTGAGTCTCGCGGTTCTCTGTTTGATAGCGTGTTTATTTACCGGGTTTGTATCAGGGCACGACTTCAGTCGTGCCGAAAAAGGACCGGAACGACAAGGGGTTTTTAACCCCTGTAAAGCGGCCTTTGAGCCGCTTCATTTCTTCGATTTCTTCGCGCACATTTTTCGTCGAAAGCAATCAGCCGAATGATCGTTGACCATTCCCGCCGCCTGCATCCAGGCATAAACGATCACCGGACCAACAAATTTAAATCCGCGCCGCTTCAGCTCCTTCGACATGGTGACCGACAGCGCAGACTCCGCCGGTACAGGCCCGGTGTTCTGGATCGGCTTTCCTCCGGCGAGTTCCCACGCCCAGTCTGAAAAATCGACTCCTGCGTCTTTCATTTCGAGGAAGACCCGCGCCCCCTGGATCGTCGCCTCGATCTTCGCGCGTGCACGGATGATGCCGGGATTCTCCATCAAGCGCGCGACGTCGGCTTCCTTGAATTTCGCCACCTTCACCGGATCAAACTGCCGAAAAGCCTTTCGGAACGCATCGCGCTTCCGAAGCACGATGATCCACGCCAGGCCCGCTTGAAACCCCTCCAGCATCAGAAGTTCCCAAAGCGCGCGGCTGTCAAACTCCGGCACGCCCCACTCCTCATCGTGGTAAGCACGCAGAAGCGGATCGCTCTCGGCCCATTTGCATCGATGTATTTCTTTCATGTCTACATGGTAACAGCAGAATGACGCTACTTCATATCTTTCGATTTCGATTTCAGATACGTGTCGAAGGGAATCTCAAAGAAGAAGAGCTCGTTGCCGTCGGAGTCGCGCAGCTTGTGCAGGTTCATCTTGGCGCCCTCCAGCGGATGATCGAGCTGCGACACATCGTAGAACAGGAAGCCCGCGCGCGTGGTGTGCGGCTCCACCACCAGCGCCTGGTATTCGAACTGGTCGAAATCCTCCTCGATGTCCTTGTTGCTGGCCTTTGGCTTCATCTTGATCGACGGCAGCGGCCCGGGCATGGGAATCTTTTTGCCCTCGCGCTCGGTGCGCGTCATCAGCCGCTCCACATCTTCGGGCTCGGCAGCATTAATCCGGTCCCCGCCGGAGGTGTAAAACAGGATGCGCGCGTCACGCAGCGAAATGGGCTTGTCGCCGTTGTTGGTGACGATGAGCCGCACCGGCATCACGCCATGGCCAAGATAGTCGACGCGGAAAATGGATTCCTTTTCCTTCGTGTCGTAAGGCTCGACGGCGATGGCGACGTGTTCTTTGTCGTGGACTTCGACAGCGGGATAAGTGGTGGCAGGCTGTACGGGCGGGGCTGCGTGATTGCTGGCCCAGGCCGCGAAGCACCAGCCCAATGACCAGAAGCTGGCAACCCACGAACAACCTTCATCGTGCTCGACTGTATCATTTGAGGGTTAGACCGCTGCAACGAGAATTCCGTCACGCATGATTCTCTTTTTCTATAACCTCGCGCTGCTGACGGCCCTGGTGGCCGGGGCTCCGTGGTGGCTATGGCGGATGGCTACCACGCAGAAATATCGCGAGGGTCTGGGCGAGCGGCTGGGGCGGGTCCGGGAGCGGCTGCGTCCACGGGTACGGCAAACCGGTCATCTGGCTTCATGCTGTTTCAGTCGGCGAGGTGCTGGCGGTCAGCCGCCTGGTGCAGGAGATCGACGCTGCTTTTCCCGGGTGCCGCCTCTTGATCTCCACCACCACCCGCACCGGCCAGGAGTTGGCACGGACGCGATTCGGCGCTGACCGTGTCTTCTACTGTCCGCTCGATCTGCCCTGGGCAGTGCGCGCTTACCTCAATGCGCTCAAGCCACGGATGCTGATTCTTGCCGAGACTGAATTCTGGCCGAACCTGCTCAATGGCTGCTTCCGCCGCAGACATCCCCGTGGCTGTCGTCAACGCCCGCATCTCCGACCGCTCCTGGCCGCGCTATCAGATGCTTCGGCGCCTGTGGCGTCCGATCCTTGGTCGGCTCAGCCGGGTGCTGGCGCAAACAAGCACCGATGCAGAGCGTCTCGTCGCACTTGGCTGCCCCCCGGAACTCGTCAGCGTGTCTGGAAATCTCAAATTCGATGTGCGGGCAGCAAAGGAGGCGGAGGCGACGAGCCTTCTGAAAACCTTGGGGAACGGTTTGCGATTTCTCGTTGCCGGCAGCACGCTCGAGGATGAAGAGGCTACCCTGCTCGAAGCCTGGCCGCGCCTGCTCGTTGCCGATCCCAACCTCGTCATGGTGCTCGCTCCGCGCCATCCCGAACGTTTCGGAACTGTTGCGGCTCTCCTGCTTCGCTCCGGTGCTCCGTGGATCAGACGCTCCGATTGGAAAGGGAAGCCTGCAAGCCTGATCCCTCCTCTTCAAGCAGGCCAGATCATTCTGCTCGATACCATCGGCGAACTAGCCTCCGTCTATTCGCTTGCGTCCGTAGCCTTCGTCGGCGGCAGCCTCATCTCCGCGGGCGGCCACAACCCGCTGGAGCCGGCACAGTTCGGCGTGCCCATCGTCATGGGGCCGAATTATGCGAATTTCCGCGCCATCACTGACGATCTACGTGCCCACAACGCCATCCGCATTACGCCCAAAGAAGAACTGGCCAAAGCGTTGATCGAGTTGCTCAACAATCGCGAGGATGCACACAAAATAGGTGAACGCGCCCGCCAGGTCTTCGACCAGCAGGCAGGCGCGACCGCACGCTCTGTCGACGCGCTTCGCGAAGTCCTCCATCTGCCTTTGAACTCGTCGGCAAGAGTCAGTCAGCAGGGAAGAGCCGGGGGACGGGCATGAAGCGTCCTCTTTTGCTCCCGCTGGTCCCCCTCTACGCCGCTGGCCTCGGGTTGCGCGAACTGCGCCTGAGCCGCGGTTGGGAACAGATTCGCCGCCTGCGCCACCCGGTCATCAGCATCGGTAATCTCTCTACCGGCGGCTCCGGAAAAACGCCGCTCGCCATTACTCTGTCCCGCATGCTCTCCGCGCGCGGATTCCATGTCGATGTGCTTTCGCGCGGCTATGGCCGCACCAGCCGTGAGGCTGCTCGAGTCAAGCCAGATGGAGCGGCGGAGCAATTTGGCGATGAGCCTCTGCTGATTGCGCGCGAGGCGGGAGTTCCGGTCTACGTCGCCGCTGAACGCTACGATGCCGGACGTCTCGCCGAAATGGACGCGCCTCAGCAACAGAGCCAACCCCAACTTCACATCCTCGATGACGGATTCCAGCATCGCCAACTCTTTCGCGACGTCGATGTCCTGCTCGTGCAAAGCGCAGATTTGAAGGACTCCTTGCTTCCAGCAGGCAATCTTAGGGAACCATTGAGGGAGTTCAATCGTGCGACAGTTCTTGCCTATTTGGCGGATGAACCTGAGGTTGGGACGTTTCTGAATGAGGTTATTTCGTTTGATCGCAACAGTGAGGCTCCCCGCTGGATCGGCCCCACGTGGCGCCTGCGCCGACGCATGGAAATCCCACAGAACACGGGACCAGTCATCGCCTTCTGCGGCATTGCACGACCGGAGCAATTCTTTGCCGGTCTTACAGCCAATGGCACGACGCTCGCGTCTCAAGTCCCATTTGCGGATCACCATCGCTACGCGCCTCGCGACATCCATGGGTTGATCGCGAAAGCCCGTTCTGTGGGTGCCACATCCTTCATCACCACCGAGAAAGACAAAGTCCGGTTGGGCAGCCTCGCGTCCACATTTCCTCCTTCACTTCCGCTCAAAATCGCAAGCCTCTCGCTCTCGATTGAAAATGAATTGCAGGTCTCTGACTGGCTTGCTGGAAGGCTCGGTGCCGACCGTACGCTGCAGCCCCTGTGAGAAAATCAAAATTTGCAAACGCAGTCCAACTTTCGCCTGCTCGTGGTCCGTCTCGGCGCCATGGGCGACATTCTTCATGCCCTTCCGGCCGCAACGGCCTTGCGCGTCGCCCACCCCGAGTGGACCATCGAATGGGTCGTCGAGCCAACGTGGCGCGCGCTGCTGGCAGCCGGTGGAAGTGTCGGCCGCGACACCGGCGCAAGCCGTCCCATTCAGCCGCTCGTCGATCGTCTTCATTTCGCCGCGTCCAAGCAATGGCGCAAGCGTCCTCTAGCGGCCGAAACCCGCAGCGAAATAAGCGCCCTTCGTCGCGATATCAAAACTCGAACACTACGACGCTGTTCTCGACCTTCAGGGCGCACTGCGCTCAGCGGTTATCAGCCGTATGGCCGCCAGCCGGCGATTTATCGGCGAATCCAATCCTCGCGAACGGTTAGCTCGCTGGCTTTTCACTGAACGTATCGAAACGCACGCGTCACACGTGATTGAGCAGGACATTGAATTGGCATCAGCCGTTGCTGGAGATGCACTCATCCCAGTCCAGTCGATGCTGCCCTTCGATCCCGCGGCCGAAGCCTGGGCCGACGAGCGCCTCGCTTCGGACGATCGGTTCGCCCGTCGTCCTCATGAATCCCGGAGCCGGGTGGGGCGCCAAGCGCTGGCCCGTTGAGCGCTATGCCGAGGTGGCGCGTGGGCTGCTCAATCGCGGCTATCGCGTGCTGGTCAATGCAGGACCGGGCGAAGTATCTCTTGCCGACACCATCATGAAAAAGACCGGGGGCGGCGCCACTCCTCTCCTCTGTTCGGTCGAACAACTCATCGCCATCACCCGCCGCGTGAGGCTGGCCATTGCCGGCGACACCGGGCCGCTCCATCTCGCTTGCGCGCTTGGCCGTCCCGTCGTCGGAATCTATGGCCCCACCGACCCCAGCCGCAACGGTCCCTATGGCACTCGATTCAAGGTACTGCGTAGCCCCGAAAGCCGCCGCGATCATACCCGCCACGAAGCTCCTGAGGCCGGACTGCTCACAATCACGCCCGAAGATGTACTGCAGGCCGCCGATGAACTGCTTTATTCTGAGGCGGCCCGATGAGTTCGCACGATTCTCCTCCGAAACTCAAAACCACGGAGCGCTGGCAGAAGGTTGCGCGACGGATTCGCGTGCCTCTCGGCTTTCTCACCGCCGCGCTTTATCTCTTTGAACTTTGGCGCCGTGAGCCTCGTCTGGCCGCCGTGGCCTGGAGTCTGCTGCTCGTTCTCCCGGGTCTTTGGCTGCGCGCTTATGCGTCGGGATACGTCAAAAAGAATCGCGAGCTTACCCAGACCGGCCCCTATGCCTACACCCGCAACCCCCTCTACCTGGGATCGATCCTGATTGCCGCTGGATTTGCCGTGGCCTTGCTCAGTTGGCCCGTTGCGGCGATGCTGGCGGCCATGTTTCTGATCATTTATGTCCCCGTAATCGCATCGGAAGAGCGGTTCTTGCGCACCAATTTCCCGGATTTCGATGCGTATTCGCCATCGAGTCCCGCGACTGATTCCGCGGCTTACCCCTGCCGCTCCGCCCATCGGCCAAACCGAAGTTTCGTCGGGCAAGTTCTCTGTTGCTCGCTATTTAAGGCACCGCGAGTACAATGCATCTATAGGAGCCGCCCTGCTTTACCTCAGCCTGCTCTTCCTCCGGCCAGCTGCTGGGCTTGTTTCTGAATGTGCCGCATTAAGCTGCGATTCGGCGCGATCAGGGGTTAGCCAGCTGCCGATTTCACTGCCATTTCAGTCAAATCCTCAAAGGAGCAGAGCCCAACGGTGAGAAAGCGCACGATTTTCAAGACAATTTTTTGCGCTCTCGCCGTCGCTTCGCTCCTGCATGCCCAGCAGACTCCTCCCGCGACTACGCCGCTCCCGCAGCTTCCCAGTCCTCGCCCGGGCTTCAGCTTCCCTCAGAACCAGACCCTCACCTATGCGGTCGACTGGCGCGTTTTCTCCGCCGGAACCGCAGTCATCCATTTTGAGGCGGCCGGCGATCGCGAGAAGCTCACCGCCAACGCCGACACCATCGGCGCCATCAACCTGCTCTTCCACGCCAGCGACCAATTCCAGTCGAACTTCGATCGGGCAAAGGGCTGCACCTATCAGTTTGACAAGCAGACCGTCGAGGGCCGCCGCAAGATCAACTCCACGCTCAAGATGGACTACGCCCAATCGAAGTCGATCCTCGATGAGAAGAATCTGGTCACAGGCCAGTCCAAGCACGTAGAGTCCCCGATTCCCGGCTGCATGACAGATCTGCTCACGGGAGTGTTCTACGCCTCGTCGCAACCGCTGGAGGTCGGCCACGAACTTCGTGATGCCCGTTGTCGACGCCATGCACAATGTGCCGGTCACCATGAAGGTCGAAGGCCGCGAAGTAATCAAAACCCCGCTGGGAACCTTCAATACCATCCGCGTGCAGCCCACCGCCGACGCCGGCGTAGTGAAAAACCGCGGAAACATCTGGATCTGGTACACCGACGACGACCGCCACCTGCCGGTGCAGATGCGCGCACGGCTCTTCTGGGGAACCATCACCTTCCGCCTCATCGGCAACGAGAACAAATAGTATAGCCGTTGAACCTTTAGCTCCATGATGTTCGATGACCGGCCGATTTTTATTACGATCAGGCCGACTGTTATTCCCCAGTCCCTTATTCCCTGTCTTTACTGCATTCGATAGCGCTCGCGCATCAGCCGCTGCAAGCGCGGCCAGTAAATCAGGTCGAATGCAAGCTCCTTGTCGGGAAACATCGCCAGTGCGGCCTTGCGTGTATCAGCCACCATCTCAGAGGCCTCATCCACGGTCAGCGACGAATCCTGCGCGATAACCTGCGTCACCATGCTCATCATGATCTGCAGGCGGCGAATCTTGCGGCCTTCTTCCTTCAGCTCCTCAGGCGACTGAGCCGGATGCTGGCTCTCGGCGTTCGAAGAGGAAGGGGAAGCCGGGACGGCATCGGCTTGCCGCTCCCAGGATTTTCCGATAGGCCCATGCGGCAATTCCTCCTGCTGTGTTGGATGAAATTGTCGTGCTTTCAGTGCATGGTAGCAGCGGATTCATGGGACCGATCGCTCCGGGGTAACGGGGACTCTAATGAGCTACGACCCGCAATCGAACCGATGACGGATCTTCTTTCCACCCGACAACCTGGTCATTTTGAAAGAAAACTATCGAGCCGCCGTAACCGAACTCGTTGTCTGAGAACACATGTTGGTGTCCCCTGCAATGCAATCACATCGCTCTTCGATGAGCCGACAGCAAATGCCATCATCCCGGGTACGAGCGGTCGATCGGGCCAGAGCTTCACCCGTATCGGCTGATTTCGAGTCGATCCTCCATCCCGCCACTTGCCCGTTCTTGAATTCAATCTCCGACCCTCCATATGACATCTTTTCTCCCGACGAGGAACTTGGCTTTCCCAGGATCGCCAAGACCTCAAGCGGAGTCAGTCCTGATGTGACGTAGGGGTGAGCCTTCGAAGCTGCTCACGAGGTTTGATCTGTGCTGAAGGCTCGATATGCTCGGGAGCATCTGATGCGCGTCCGCTTTGGGAAGCGGGCACAGCTGCTGGCAAAGCATTTTCACTTCTGGAGGGACGTAGGTTTTCCTTTGTTTCTGTCCAGATGCGGATTCCGTTCGCGTGAAGTTCATGCGAGACTTCAGCCTTGTACCCGCTCCAGATACCTGCTGTTTGAGAATTGGCCGACAGCAGAGAATCCACAGAAAGCCACATAAGCGCCATCGCCGCAACGACTCCGCCGGCGATCAGAACTCGCAACAGAACCTTCGCAGAAAAAGCATAGCTTCGGCGTGAAGGGGCGTCGGGATTCGTGGCAGTTTCGGGCACAAAATCCGGCACTACGGCGGGACGCTCGCGCTTCGTTCGCTGGGGCTCCGGCTCGGCCCCACTGGTAAATGATTCCGTTGTCGAAGGTTCCGCAATCAGAAAATCATGTGCAGCGTTGATCTCTTTGAGCTTTTCATCTGCCGCGATCTTGAGCTTGAGGTCGGTCTGAAATCGATCCGGATGCCAGACTTTCACAAGGGTCAAATAGGTGTTTTCAATTTCGGCCGCCGACGCACCCATCCCAAGTCCCAGCGTTTGGAGCGCGCCGCAACGCGAACACAAGCCGCCAAACGTATCAGCCGATTTTCCGCACATGCAAATGCTCATTCGATTTAATGAACTCCTTTCTTTTCATTAATCCAAGGAATGCGGCCATTATAGAGAAATTGCAGGCGTTACGGATCGGCGGATTCTGGTCGGCATTACTCCTGTGCCAACCTCGCAATTACCTGCGACCCGTAGAATAGGACTGGATGGCTTTCACCGAACAATACGACGTGGTCGTTGTCGGCGCCGGCCATGCGGGCTGCGAGGCGGCCATGGCCGCCGCGCGCATGGGACTGAAAACGGCCCTCATCACCATGAACATGGATCTCATCGCGCAGATGAGCTGCAACCCTGCCATAGGCGGCGTCGCCAAGGGCCACCTCGTCCGCGAGGTCGACGCACTTGGCGGCATCATGGGCGAGGTTGCTGATGCTGTCGGCATCCAGTTTCGCCTGCTGAACACCTCGCGCGGCCCCGCCGTCTGGAGCCCACGCGCGCAGTGCGACAAACAGCTCTATCGCGTCAAGATGCGCGAAGTACTCGAAGCCCAGCCCGGCCTCCACATCCGCCAGGCAGAAGTCGTCGATCTTGTGATCGAGAATGCTGATCTCCCGGAGGGAGAACTCAAAAATAGCCCAGGGTGGAACCCTGGGTCGGAGTTTCCGACCGATCTACCCCGTCCCGTAGGGTCGGGACGAAACGAAACGCGTTTCATCCGAAGCGCAGGGTTCTCGGCCTCAAACTCCGCGACGGCCGCCGTCTCCTGGCCGGCGCCACCATCATTACCACCGGCACCTTCCTCAACGGCCTGATCCACTGCGGCGAAGAGCGCTATCCGGCTGGCCGCAGCGGCGAACCCGCCTCGGTCCTCCTGGGCGAAGCTCTGCGCGCTCTAGGTCTTCGCACCTGCAGACTGAAAACAGGCACACCCCCGCGCCTCGATGGCCGCACCATCCGCTGGAACGTTTTCGAAGAACAGCCTGGCGATGCCGAGCCGACGCCTTTCAGCTTCCGCACCAGAGAAGATCGTGCAGCCGCAGATCAGCTGCCACATTGCCTTCACTACTCCTGAAACGCTGCGCATCATTCGCGAAAACGTACATCGCTCAGCGATGTATTCCGGCCAGATCGAAGGCATCGGCCCACGCTATTGCCCGTCCATCGAAGACAAAATCGTCAAGTTCCCTGACAAGACTCAACACCAGTTCTTCCTCGAACCGGAAGGCCTGAATACCCACGAGGTCTACGTCAACGGCATGTCGACCTCGCTGCCTATGGAAGTCCAATGGCAGATTGTGCGCTCCATCCCCGGCCTTGACCAGGCAGAGATGCTGCGTCCCGGCTATGCCATCGAGTACGACTCAGTCGACGCCACTGAACTAGATCGCAGCCTCCGCGTGAAGAGCATGCAAGGCCTTTACCTCGCCGGCCAGATCAACGGAACGAGCGGATACGAAGAAGCCGCCTGCCAGGGCATCATGGCCGGCATCAATGCCGCGCTCTGGCTCAAGGGTGAGTCTCCCTTCACCATGGATCGCACCGAGGGCTACACCGGTATCCTCATCGACGATCTGATCTCCAAAGGCACCAACGAGCCATATCGAATGTTCACCTCGCGCGCGGAGTTCCGTCTGCATCTGCGCATCGACAACGCCGACCGCCGCCTCACACCCCATGGTCGCCGCCTCGGCCTGATTAATGACCAGGCTTGGAGCGAGTACGAGCAGAAGCAGGCCCGCATGGTCGCTCTTGAAAGCCTGCTCATCACGCGTAAGGTCGATCCTGAAAAGCTCGCCGTGGCGGGGCTTGGCGAACTCGCATCCGTCACCGGACAAACCTGGGCACAGCTTTTGAAGAGGCCGGAAGTCGGCATTCAGCCCGTCCTGAATGCACTGTCCGATGCGCTCGATGGCGATCCGCAGCTCGCTTACTTTAGCCAAGGATTCGCCCAAAACCCTGAAGCGCGAAGTGCGGCTCGCGCCGTCGAGACAGAGATCAAGTTCGCCGGCTATCTCGATCAACAACGCAAGGCCATCGACAAACTCAAAGCCGCCGAAGCCGTCACCATTCCAGACTGGATCGACTACAGCATCATCAGCGGCCTGTCCCGCGAGATGCGCGAAACCCTCGAGCGCGTTCGACCCATCACGATTGGGCAGGCTAGCCGCATTTCCGGCGTCACGCCGGCCGCGGTCAGCTTGGTCCACGTTTCGATTCGCGTGCAAGGCGCTCACCGTGCGCAAGACAGCAAACCACGGCCCGCCAAAGTTGGCTAGGGCCGTTAGAGCCGATTCTTAGCTGATATAGATTGGGGTATGCTCACGCGTAACCGTGTCTTTGTTGTATTGTTCCTCGCCGCAGCCATGGCTTCCCACGCCCAGACCAACCAGCCGAAAACCGTTCGCGCTCGCGATCTCGGCGTTCCGTTCGATGGCTCCCCGGGACAATTCAACGCCATCACGGATGTACCGGGAGTCCAGGTCGGCTCAACGACACTGATTCGCGGCGATGGCCCGCTGAAGGTCGGCGAAGGCCCGGTCCGTACCGGCGTCACTGTCGTCCTGCCTCGCGGCGCCAAAAACGTCGATCCCGTCTATGCAGGATGGTTCAGCCTTAACGGCAACGGCGAAATGACCGGCACCACCTGGGTCGAAGAATCCGGCTTTCTTGAAGGTCCGGTGGCCATCACCAATACGCACAGCGTTGGCGTGGTGCGCGACTCCATGATTGCGTGGGGACTGCAGCACGGCGCCCTTGCGCAGCCGTGGGCCTTGCCCGTCGTTGCCGAAACATGGGATGGCTATCTGAACGACCTGAACGGCTTTCACGTGAAAAAGGACGATGTCTTTGCCGCGCTCGATTCCGCAAAAGCCGGCCCGGTCGCGGAAGGCAACACCGGTGGCGGCACCGGCATGGTCTGCTATGGCTTTAAAGGTGGCACCGGAACCGCCTCGCGCGTTCTCACAACGGCTCAAGGTGGTTACACCGTCGGCGTTCTCGTCCAGTGCAATTGCGGTCGCCGTCCCCAGTTGATGATCGCCGGCGTTCCTGTCGGCAAGGAAATCCCCGGCAACGAGCCTTACGCGGAACTGGCTCCGTCCCCGCTGCCCGGCAGCGAACTGAAAGGCGACGTTGGCTCCATCATCATCGTCATCGCCACCGATGCGCCGCTCCTGCCGCACCAGTTGAAGCGCATTGCGCGGCGAGCCTCGCTCGGCCTGGCACGCACCGGATCCATCTCCGGCAACGGCTCGGGCGACATCTTCATCGCCTTTTCCACGGCCAACCCGCACGCCAATGACGAGCCCGGTCCAAACACCGTAAAGACCGTGTCAAATGAGCGCATCAGCCCGCTGTTCGAAGCCACTGTCGAGGCTACGGAAGAAGCCATCGTTAATGCCATGGTCGGCGCGAAAACCATGACCGGAATCGACGGACACACCGTCATCGCGCTGCCTCACGACAAGCTGCAGCAGGCACTCAAGAAATACAACCGCTGAGGATGAGCGCCTTGCTCTCGCTGCGCGCCCTATTTGTCGCTCTTCCCAAAGATCGGGATGTGGAAGGGCAATTCGGCATTCGACTGCTTCTTGTTCTTGCCGCCATCTTCGCGCAGCACGGTGCGCTGCGAATTGATGCACAGCCAGCCGCTGTGAGCGCGCTCGAATACGTGGGTAAACACGCCCTTTTCGTCCACCTGCCCCGACGAACCGCGATGGTGGAGGACGTACGTCCCATTCGCCACCGCAGTGTCTCCCAGCATGCGAACCGTGATCACCTTCTGCTCCAGGTGCAGCGTCTTGTCCTCGGTGGTGATCAGGTAAGTCAATTGCTGATTGCGGGTGGTGATATCTCCTGACCCCGAGACGTCGAGGAACAGCGGAGAGAGCACGAGTTCCAGCGCATACTGATCGCGCCGGTTCACGGCGTCGGCCCAGTCATTCTCAATCTTCTGGAATTGCTGAACTTCCGGAGACGAGGTGGTCGTTATGGGTACCTGGACAGGGGCCGGGGACGGGCTTGGAACCTGTGCCAGAGCAGTAGCAGTAGAGGAGAGAAGTACAACAGAAAAACAAGCCGCAAAACGAGTCATACGCGTGCCAATACTCCCAGATACCATGATATCCCTTGGACTTCAGAGAGAGGTCATGCGGAAGCCGGAAGAACGCGGTTTTGGTGATTCCATGCTGGGATGTGTTCTTAGTTCAGGTTTTGGAGCCGATCTGGTTGATGCAGTGTGATTACTGAATCTTCAATCGAAATCGACCCTTCCTTGCGGAATTGCCCCAGGGTGCGCGTCACGGTCTCCCGGGTTGTACATGCCATCGAGGCCATCTCCTCGTGGGTCAGCAGCAGCGGAAAGCGGAACCCGCCATTCACATGCTCGCCAATCTGGTGCGCAAGCTCCAGCAGCAGGCGGCCAAGCCTTCCGGCAACGGTCTCTGCCAATGAGATACGGCACGCATCCTGCAAGGCGAAGCGGTATTCCTGGCAGATGCATTGCACAGCCCGCATCTGCGCTTCTTTGTGATTGCGAAGGAATGCCAGAAACCGCTCTCGTTCCACCGGGCGGAGCTGCGCCGGAGTCAGCGACTCGGCGGAAACCTCATATACCCCATGAGATAGCGCCGCATAGAGCCCAAGCATGGAACCGGGACCGGCGACGCGCACAATCATTTGCCGGTCCTGCGCGCGGCCTGCGGTCAGTTTCAAATAGCCGCCACAGATCAGGTAAAGGCACCTTGCATCTTCCCCCTGGGTGAACAGGGTCGCCTGCGACGGCAGGCTGATGGTGCTTGTTACCAGTTCCAGATCCGCCAGAACCGCGCTACCCAGCGAGCAAAACCAGCCAGGCCGGCGATTGGAGCATGATGCACAGCCAACGGGAGAAGGACGAGACAGGCTTCTCTGCCGTCTTTGTTGGCCCGCCGAGATTTCCTGCTCGATCATCTTTTTCCGCCCGCATACAGTCTGCTCAATCTGAGCAGTGGAGGGATGTGATGGGGCTCACGTGTCCCATCACAATCGGGAGGCTGGCGCAAATAAAACAGGCGCATAAACCATGCCTCGCCGTTGAATGCTCGATCGGCATTCCTGCAAAGAAATTCGACGACCTATTTTCCTGATCGACAGGAAAGTCGCAAATGTGACGAGGACTAGGTATTGGCGTTCACTGAAGGGTAGGCCCGAACCTCCGATTCCGTCTTAAATCGGCTCCGAGGTACTTCAGATGACTGCATTTTTTACGCACGTATAATGTTAAATCTATTGCATTTAAGATCTGACTGGGCGTATCGTTATGCGTACTCCGGTGGGACGATTGATCTCCGGGCTTTGGTTTCATTTCCAGTTAGCTGACCGCGATTGACGCCGTGTGATGGAGGTCACCGAAAGCGCATTCTCCGACAGGATACGATTGCGCCGATAAGGTGACGCTCCACACAAAACGCACCTTGTGTTCCAAAGTGACCAAAACTGCTCAACGCTGAGGGAGCCAGCGGGAGAGAATTGCGAACGAGGCGCCGAAGCCCGCTACGGGCGCTCAGCAAGGTGGTCTTTATGCATAGAGAAGGACCGGGAACGCGTACGCGCGAGATTCGGACTCCGGGAATTACGCAGGCGTTTCTCGTCTCATCGGTGCTCTTGCTGGGTGTAGTTCTCTTTGCCGCCCGCGCAATGGCCGCTCAGGCAAAGGAAGCAACTCCAATGGGTGCGAAGACCAGTCAGGCTGCACCGCCGCCGGAAGATTATGTCGGCCAGGAGACCTGCGCTACCTGCCACGACGAAGTCGCAAAAGGATTCAGCTCAAACCCGCATTCCAAACTGGCTGAGATGCATGGCAAAACCGGCATTACCTGCGAGGGCTGTCACGGGCCGGGTAAGGCACACGTAGATGGTGGCGGCGATGTCGCCAAGATCTTCAATCCTGCCAAGGCAAAGGGCAAGGAAGTCGACGAGAAGTGCCTGACCTGCCATCAGGGCCAGCATGCCAACTTTGAACGTTCAGCGCACGGCGAGGCCAATGTGAGCTGTATCAGTTGCCATAGCATTCACCACTCAGAAGACAAAGATCAGCTCCTGAAGGCCGCCCAGCCGACCCTCTGCTTTCAGTGCCACACGGATGTCAAGCCGGAATTCAACATGCCTTTTCATCACAAGGTGGAAGAAGGCCTGATCAAGTGTTCCGACTGCCACGATCCACACGGGACGTTCAACAGGAAGAACCTGAGAGCTTCGACGCAACAGGATGCGGTCTGCACCAAGTGCCACACCGAGACCGCCGGGCCGTTTGTATACGAGCATGCGGTGGTGAAGACCGAAGGTTGCGTTGCGTGCCATTTTCCGCACGGCGGGCCAAATCCGCGTCTGCTGAATCGCGCCAACGTAAACACGATTTGCCTGCAGTGTCACTCGCCGTCGCCAAACTTCACGACTACCCAACCGATGGGTCCAGCGCACAACCAGGCTGTGCAGTATCAGTCATGCACCATCTGCCATACCGAGGTTCACGGCTCAAACATTAGCGCAGTTTTCTTTGCCACACAGTAGGTAGGGACGAGCGATGACAAATCAGACAAAATCTTTGTTCAGTCTGGGTGGGTCGCCGGCCGGGTTTAGCATTCCCCGGTTTTGCACCCTTACCCTCGTGGCCACCTTAGCCGTGTTCAGCACAGTCTCCGGCATTGGGCAGCAGCAATCTCCTGCAGCAAATGCGCAACAGCCTGCTGCGGAAGATGCGAAACAACAACCGGCAGCCGCTACGCCTGCAAAAAAGGCTACGGAAACAAAGACCACGACTGCGCCCGAAGGAAAGATGGTAGGCGCCTACCGGGTCCATCAGATGATCGAACTCGGCGGACGCATCACCAATCAGAGTGGCAGCGATGCGATGTGGGCCACGATGGTCAACCAGACAAGCGGCTTTCGAGTCCTTGCGGAGTCGCTGGACATGCGCTCCACAAACAAGGCGAAGACACCATTCTTCGATGTTTTGACTTCCAACAGCTATGGTTACGGTGGCGACCCTTACGATGCAAGTTATCTGAATGCTTCTAAGGGCCGTTGGTGGGACTTCGCAGGCAGCTTCCGCCGCGATCGCAATTACTTCGACTACAACCTGATTGTGCAGCCGTACCTGACGACGGCGACGGCGACAAACCCGCCACTGGTTCCCACGCCCAATACGCTCCACATATTTAACACTGTGCGGTACAACACCGATACCCTGGTGACGCTGTTCCCGGTCTCCAGGTTCCATGTGCGCGTCGGCTTTAACCACGGAACCCATGAGGGGCCGACATTGTCCACCATCCACAACGGCGGAGACGTGCAACTTTCGCAGTGGTTCCGGAACTCTTTGGATACTTACGTGGCCGGCTTGGACGTAAATGTGGCCAAGCGCACAACCCTCAGCTATGACCAGTTCCTCGGCTTTTATCGAGGTGACACCAACTGGCAACTGGCCCCAACACCTTTCGTTCTTCCGGACAAGACGCCGGTCTCGCTCGGTGTTACGGTTCTCACCGGCCCCGGCCAGACCTGCGGTTCAGGCGCATTCAAGACTATCAACGTCGTCAACGGAGTTGCGAACCCGTTTTGCAGTGGTACGATCACGCAAAGCTGGACCGCTCCTTCGCGCACGTCTTTCCCGACTGAGCAGTTTCGTTTCGTCTCGCATTACTGGACTCGCGTTGGAATGAACGGACGGGCCACATATAGTGGCGGGGTCAACAATGTGAACCACTTCAACGAGACGTTCAATGGCCTGGTGACCCGCACCTTTACCCGTCAAGAGATCTTCACCGGCGCATTCCCGAATGGTCGCCTGGCGGAGAACAAGCGCATCAATGTAAATGCCGATTACAGCGTCGACGCCGAAATCAACAAGTACATTTCGGTCTCAGACACCTTCAATTTTTGGAATTTCCGGATTCCAGGAACGAATGCTGTCACATCGCAGATATGGGCCGGTACCAGTTCAACCAATCCGCCCAATCTGAACATGCTCACGCCGCTCAGTCAGGTGCCGATGACGACAACCACGGCAACGAATACGGGCTACCTCGCGCAGAAGAATACCGGCAACACCATCCTCGCGGTTGCTAACGTAACTCCTCAGGTCAGAATCTCCGGTGGCTGGCGCTTTAACGACCGCCAGATCAAGTTCGGCACCGACCCAACGCTCGTCTGGCATCAAAACTGGGGGCTCGTGGGAGCGGTCATACAGCCGGCGCAGATCTTGCGGCTCAACATCGACTATGAGGGAATGTCTTCGTCGTCTGCAAACTCCGTGACGCCGACAAACACCTACACTCGCGAGATGCCGAACAGTATCGAGCACATTCGGGTGCGCGCGCTGGTTAAGCCCGAGAAGTGGCTGAACTTTGCCGTGGCCTACAACGGATACGATGCAAAGAACAATGATCCGCTTGTAAATCACGTACAGCATAACCACAATTTCAGCTTCGGTGCACAGGTTACCCCGACGGAGACGCTCAGTCTGGAGTTCAACTACGCGTACGAAGACATCTTTTCTCGAACGGACCTGTGCTACCAGTTCACGCCGAACCCGCAGGCTCCGCTCCCGCCGGGCGCGGTCAATGCGGGGACGTGCACCGCAGCCAACGGCGGCAACTCCAGCCTCTACCTGGGCAATGGGTACTATGACGCTCCCGTTAACTTCTTCCTCGGCGGAGCGAATTGGGCTCCGACGAAATACTTAAACATCTATGGCGCCGCACGGGTAACGGACACGAGCGGCGCGGCAGAGATGCTGAACCCCCTCATGCAGACGGGGAGCCTGGGCTCAACGATCGTAGATCCGTACGTCGACGTGCAGGTACGAGTAGCTCCTGGGTGGTGGTGGCACGGAAACTGGCAGCACCAGGGCTACAACGAATCTGGCGGAGTTGGTCCGGCGCCGCGCGAGTTTCATGGTGATATCTACACGTTGGGTGTGAAGTACGCGTTCTAATGTTGAATGGATTCGGCAAAGAAGCCCCGGGTCCGCACTTTTGCTTTGACACGCGTCCAGTGTCAGAGCGCTTCAGGGGATTCATCGCACGAGCGAACAACTCTGCAGTTGTTGAAACCTCTAACGGCAAGGATTCTCGAGGAGATAAAAGAATGATCAAGAATTTCCGGATTTTCGTGGCATTCACCATGACGATTTCTCTATTCGGTGCGGCCGGCTTTGCGCAGTCTTCCGGCGAGGCCACCTACAAAGCCAAGTGCCAGATGTGCCATGGTGTATCGGGAATGGCAGATTCGCCTGCAGGCAAGTCGATGAAGGTCCTGCCGGTCACCGACCCTTCTGTGAAGGGCATGTCTGAAGAAAAGATGATTGACGCGGTCACGAATGGTATGGGTAAGATGCAGCCGTTCAAGGGCAAACTTACCGACGATCAGATCAAAGAAGCAGTCGCCCACTTCCGCACGTTTTTGAAGTAGCGCAGAGACGATTTTGTTGACCGGTGCGACCCCGCTGCAGCGGGCAACGCCAGATGTGTGCTGTACGACTTCCCCGGTACAGTTCGGATGGACCGGCGACTAATGATCGCCGAGAGAGTTTAGTGAGTAAGCAATACGTTCCACTGAACGGGTTGGCCCCCGGGGACTACAGGCCATTTATTTCAGCAAGGAGAATCGTAATGATGAATACGACTAGATCTCTGGCGGTACTGGCGGCCACTGTTTGTCTTGCCAGTTCCATGAGCTTCGCTCAATCAGCGGGCGAAGCGGTTTACAAGGCAAATTGTGCGAGCTGCCACGGCAGCACGGGAACACCGAGCGCCGGCATTGCCAAGATGATGGACGTGAAGCCTGCCGCAGAGTACAAGAGCAGTGAGAAGGATCAGATTGATGCAGTCAAGAACGGGAAAAACAAGATGAAGGCCTTCTCTCCCAAGCTCACCGACGCCCAGATCAAAGACGCCGTCGACTACTTCCGCACCTTGAAATAGGCAATCCAGCCGGGCCGCTTCACGCTGGGATGGCAATCCAGAACCCCAGCGACAGGTCTTCGTCGCTGGGGTGACTTGAAGCGCTCCATTTACTGTCTGGGAGAACTTAGCAATGCTGCAACGATTCCGCGAAAACTGGGTCAGGCCGGCCCTGTTCTTCGGCAACAATCCCATAAGCCTGGCCGGTGGTGCCATTACGAGTGCCGCTGGCGTAACCATGATCGGATACTGGCTGGTGGAACTCTTCGGCCGGCCCGATGATAACCCCTATCTTGGGATTATTTTCTTCCTCATATTGCCCGCGCTGTTCGTGCTCGGACTGCTGCTCATTCCGGTCGGCGTGTTTCTCCGCCGTAAAGAGCTGCAGCAGGCAGGGCAGATTCCGGCCGAGTTTCCCAAGATCGATCTCAACGACCGCATTTTCCGTCACGGCCTCGATATCGTGCTCGTCGCCACGATCGTGAATTTGTTGGTCGTCTCGATGGCAAGCTATCGCGGTGCGGCATATATGGATTCGCCGCAGTTCTGCGGAACTTCCTGCCACGTGATGCATCCCGAATACACCGCGTACAAGGTCTCCGCGCACTCCCACGTGGCGTGCGTCGAATGCCACATCGGTGAAGGAGCCGCGTCCTATTTCAGGGCCAAGGTGAACGGCACCAAGCAGCTCGTCGAGGTCGCGTTTAACAACTACCCTAGGCCGATTCCTTCGCCCGTGCGAAATCTGCGCCCGGCTCGCGAAATCTGCGAAGGCTGCCACACGCCTGCCAAGTTCGTCGGCGAGAAGTTGCTTGTGAAATCCAGCTTTGCCGACGACGAAAAGAACACCGAGACGCAGAGCGTCGTCGTGCTCCATCTCGGCGGTATCGACTCGCTCTCGAACCTTTCCGGCATACACGGCGTTCATCTGGGCCATATCGAGTACATCGATACCGACCCCACGCGTACGACAATTCCCTGGGTGGAGCGTACCTTTGCCGATGGGTCCAAAACTGCATTTGGTGCATCGAGCCTGAAGGGTGCGGTTCCCCAGGGTGAGCGCCGCCTTATGGACTGCATCGATTGCCACAATCGCGCAGCCCACACCATGCAGCCCGCCGAGGACGCACTCAATCGCGCCATGGCGGACGGCGCCATCAGCCCCGAACTTCCGTGGGTTCACAAGAAGGGACTCGAACTGCTCAAGGCCAATTACGCTACTGAAGCCGAAGCCCGGGTCAAGATTTCCGAACAGCTCACGCAGTTCTATCGTGACGAGCACCCTGATGTCCTCGCAGCGCATCCTGATCTCGTCAAAGCGGCAGGCCAGGGGCTGGTCACTGTTTTCACCACCAACAGCTTTCCAGACATGAAGGTCACCTGGGGCACGCACCCGAATCACATCGGCCACATGAGTTATCCGGGTTGCTTCCGATGCCACGACGGCGACCATGTGGCAAAGGATGGCAAGTCGATCACGCAGGACTGCGCGGCTTGTCACAACCTGCTTGCTGTCGACGAGGCCAAGCCCAAGGTTCTAGCGGATCTCGGCATTCAATAAGAGGTTGTGCACTTGGTACGGGGAAAGCACGGCGATCGCGGGGTCCCCAGCGACAGGTCTTCGTCGGTGGGGTGGTAAACCCAAGGTACTCGCTGATCTCGGCATTCAATAAAGGTGTTGTGCACCCGGTTGGGGAAGAGGGGCGGCTTCGCGGCTGCCC
Source organism: uncultured Acidobacteriaceae bacterium (assembly GCA_963769345.1). Classification (GTDB taxonomy): domain Bacteria; phylum Acidobacteriota; class Terriglobia; order Terriglobales; family Acidobacteriaceae; genus Telmatobacter. Next base: position 86,365 of record CAVYLL010000008.1, on the reverse strand, counting down.
TTGGTGCGTTTGCACAGGACTGATCGGCGCGTGATAGGCTGGCACTTCACCGCGAGGGCCCATTTACGATGCACTCCACCAAGACGCTGAATTTTGACCTTGTAGCAGCGGCGCACACCGACATGATCCAAAACGGCTTTCAGCCTGATTTTCCGGCCGGTACCGATACCGAGCTCGCGAAGATCAAGGCAGAGCCCGCGTTGCCAGCGGTTCCGGGCGCGCAGGATCTGCGGAATCTTCTCTGGTCGTCGATCGACAACGACACTTCGAAGGATCTCGATCAGATCGAGTGGGCCGAGCAGCTCCCCGACGGTCGCATTCGCGTACTCATCGGCGTGGCAGATGTTGACATACGCGTGCCGCTCGGAAGCCTGCTCGATAAGCACGCGCAATCCGAGACGACCTCGGTCTATACGGGCGTAAAGGTATTTCCGATGCTGCCGGCCGACCTCTCCGAGGGCATTACGTCGCTGAACGAAAACGAGGATCGCGTCGCAGACGTGGTTGAGTTCACCGTTGACCCGACCGGCTGCGTCTCTGGAGGAACGGTGTATCGCGCGCTTGTTCGCAATCGTGCGCAGCTCGCCTACAACAGTGTCGGTGCATGGCTGGAAGGCCGCGGCCCGGCACCCGCCAAGGTTGCGGCCAATGCCGATCTCGCCGCCCAGCTCAAGCTTCAGGACAAGGCCGCCCAGGGCCTGGTCGGCTGCCGCTTCCAGCATGGCGCTCTTGATCTTGAAACCATCGAAACGCAACCTCTGCTGTCACCCGATAATCAGGCCGTCGGCATTACCAGCCTCGAAAAAAACCGAGCCACATCCCTGATCGAAGAATTCATGGTCGCTGCCAACGGCACCGTTGCACGTATATTCGAGGCGGCCGGAATCCCATCGATCTGGCGCATCGTGCGCACCCCCAAACGCTGGGATCGCATGGTGGAAGTTGCAAGCGGGCTCGGGACAAAGCTACCTGAGCAGCCGGATTCCAAGGCACTGAACGATTTCCTGCTGGCACAGAAGCAGAAGGATCCCGATCATTTTCCTGATCTTTCATTAACTGTTGTAAAGCTGATGGGTCCCGGCGAATACGTTCTTGTAAAACCGAATGAACCCTCGCCCGGCCACTTTGGCCTCGCGGTGCGCGACTACCTGCACTCGACGGCGCCGAACCGCCGTTTTCCCGATATCATCACGCAGCGAATCATGAAGGCGCATCTGGCCAAGGCCAACCAGCCCTACTCGGAAAGCGACCTGAACGCCATGGCGCAGCACTGCACACAGATGGAAGATGCCGCGCGCAAGGTGGAGCGCATCATGCAGAAACGGATTGCTGCCGTTGTCCTGCATCCGCGCATTGGCCAGTCGTTTCCGGCAATCGTCACCGGCGTAAGTCAGAGCGGCACATTCGTGCGCGTGCTCAATCCCCATGTCGAGGGAATGCTGATGAACGCAGGCAAGCCCGGGTCGAAGCTCGATGTTGGAGACAAGCTGACCGTCAAACTGGTCAACACAGATCCGCAGCGCGGCTTCATCGACTTTGCCATGTAGTCCGCACCGTGAACGAGGCCAAAGCAAAACCTCGATAGTTCGCTGCGCTGCCATCCTGAACGCAGTGAAGGATCTGCGGTTGCTCTTCGGGCCTTCAAGTGGCGTAACTTTGCTGTGATTCGGCGCTTTGCTGCCAGATTCGCCTTCCAATGCGTAGGATTAGCTGTCGGCACCTTCCACAACCTGATCGACATGTTCATCCACAGGCACACTCGCACTCTTCGTCGTTCCCGGCTCATCCATCCAAAGACACACGATCCACCAGATCAGCACAATCACGTAGATGGCGCTGTTCGTGTTCAGCAACTTTCCCTGTAACGCCATCACGTGTTCGTATTCGGCCTGTGAGTGCGGAGTGGTGTGCCGCGCAATCATCTCCCAAATTCCCTGTGCCCCAAATTGCGCAATCGACGCGGTCGAAAGGCCGATCATGATGCGTTGCACATGGCTGCGCCAGCCGGCACCGTAGCGCCGCCCGCACGCCAGAACCAGAATCCCCAGCGCCACCGAAAGCACACCAACCAGCAATCCCATCTTCAATGCGATCAACTGCATGAATTGGAGCTTGGCAATCGTGGTATCGAAGGCAATCGTGTTTAACTGCGGCCAGGGGCCCCACTTCCAAACCACGACGCCGCCGATCGCCAGCAGCCCCAGCGTCCATCCCGCCTGTGCTCCGGTGCTCGCGTTCTTGAAAGCTCGCCGCGACATCTCCACCAGAACGATCAGCCCGACAACAACCGAAATGTCCGCGAGCGAAATCGCGATGGCGCCCATCGTAAGCGGCGGCAACTTCTCGTGCAGAAGCCGGTTCGTCAACAGCCGCAGTGCGACAAGAACGATGGAGGTCGTGAACCACGGGAATCGCCGTGCCCGGTCGCGTCCCATCAGGACAACCAGCAGCACCAGCAGCGACGCGAAGGTCAGCGTCCATAGGATAGAGATAGCCGTAAAATGAAAATCAAAATGCATGCAATCCTTGCGATCCGGCTTCAACTCCGGATGATGTTCAAAGTGATTTCAGGAAGTGTGCGGAAGGAAATGGTGCGCCCGGAGAGATTCGAACTCCCGACCTAACGCTCCGGAGGACTTACACAATGAAGAATCAATAACTTACGGCGATTGCGATGAAGAGTAATGAATTGCGATGCGTGCTGATGTGATGCGCATGGCATCTTGAGGATATCGCAATTCGTCGCAACAGGTCGGGACAAGCGGTAGGCACAAAATTGGGCACAGCCGCCGGGGCCCATCTATTCCCGAAAGATCGCTGGGTATTCCTTCCCAAGAATGGCTAACATCGCATCCCCGGGTGCAATCCTCTCCAAGAGAAACAAGCCAATAGAGCCTAATGCGGTGCCAGTGCCTAATGCTAATTGACGGATCAGGGATGAAGCTTGGCAACTGCGTAAGCATAAGTCGAATAATCTTTCCTCAGGTGCAGGCAATCGTATTCCCGATTTTGGCCCGAATGCTGGAGACTCTTTCGCGTATCTATTCCGCGCACGGGAGCGGGCGGCGAAGGGGTTCGAGGCACATCGGCGAAGCCACAACAATGATGGAAGGGGATGTTCTGGAGGCCGGTTTACCGGTCGCTCTCAATAGATGAACCTGGATGCAAGCCGCAATCAGCTTCCTAAATAACGATCATTGGTTACCAAAACAGACCTCGCAGAACGGAAACTCAATACGGCAATCCACCTATTTTTGAGAACAGGGATCATCTGTTCTCGTATGCGCTCGCCGTCGCTTCTCGGGAGGTCGCACGAGCTTGCGCGAGTAGGAGATCCGCTGACAGTCCGCCTTTCGTATCGGTATGAGCTCGAGAAGCGAATTGTAACCGCCACTTCGCCTATTAGAGCCGCGGCGAGGCATAAGGCTACAGGGTGGCGCGAGGAATTGATTCAGAGGCTGGGGGATGGCGTCTCGGCGTGCAAACGAATCACCGGAAGCGTCGGACCCTGAACCGGATGAAAACTGATGCCGCATCTGTAACCTTTGACGCCCTAGCTACTCCAATATGGTACTCAAAGTCCCGCCGTACAGCCATCCCATGAGCTCTTTAACAGCGATTCATATCGGGAAATACACCAGGCCGGGAAGCGCCACGTGCGTGTGTGCGAGACTTTTTGCGGCGACGACGCTTTCCTGCGGTCACCGTTTCTGCTGGCCGTGCAGCTTCTACTGGAAATCTCAAATTGCGCAGACTGGTTTCTTACCGGATGCCACAATCCAGAGGCGCTGGAGGAAGCGGACGTGACCATAGCTAATGCCAGCTCTCCGGATCGGGACGAGGCACAGATGATTGTCGCCATTGTGGCGGGAGATTGGGAGCTGTACCACAGCCTCATTCAGCCGTATGAACTCACCGTTTACCGCATGGCAAAGTCCTTCGTGAAAGACGAGATCGAGGCGGAGGACGTTACGCAGGAAGCGTTTCTGAAGGCGTTTCGCAATCTGGCGAATTTTCGCGGACAGTCGAAGTTCAGCACCTGGCTGATCAGTATCACGCTGAACGAGGCACGAAGACGCCTGCGGCGGCAGAGCACGGTTCGGATGGAGTCGCTCGACGATCTCCCCGAGGAGGGAGGCAAAGTCTCGCCGGCACTCCTGCGAGACTGGCAGGAGATCCCTTCCGAAGCTCTGGAACGGAAGGAAGTGAGAGCGCTCCTTCAGAGGGCGGTCGAAAAGCTTTCGCCGATTTACCGGGAGGTCGTGGTGCTGCGCGATATCGAAGAGCTCAGCGTTGAGGAGACGGCAGGTGCGTTGGCCATCAGTATCTCTTCGGTGAAGGTCCGGCTGCATCGGGCCCGTATCATGCTGCAAAAGGAGCTTGCGCCTAAACTGAAGCTGGCGATTCCGAAGAAAAGGAGGTGGCTCTCGTGGTCCTAGAATGCAAACACGTCTGGAACTACATCTCCGAATTCCTCGACGACTCGCTGCCGCCGGAAACAAGAGAGCTGGTGCAGAAACACCTGGAGAACTGCGAAATCTGCTCCGCCATTCTCGATTCGACGCGTAACATTCTCATCCTCACCGCGGATGATCGCGTCTTCGAACTGCCCGCCGGCTACAGCGAACGCCTGCATGCGCGGCTGGCGCGGGAGATCCACGCCGCGAACAGCGGCCTGGAGAAGCCCATCCAGGATCAGGATTAGATTGTTCTGTGGAGATAGATGTGGAATCCCCATTCCACTACAACAAGCAGCAGCGTCAGGACCGCCAAGCCTATTTGCCATGACTCCGAGCGTACCTGCTTGTTAGTGGCTGGCTTCATTCTCCACTGAGACTCTGGGCGCGCGCGCAGCCGGCGAACTCGCCGGACGGCAACCAGATTCACGACGGATCCCGCGATGGCAACCGTCTCCATGGGGATGCGAAGCGCTGCGCCATGCAGTGAAGCGAGGAAATTGAGTCCCGTCGCTGCCGCCGCAAGCGCGCCCACGCCGATCAAGAGACGTAAACCGCTGATGGCGAAAAATGCGGTACACGCGCTCTGCAGAAGGATAAAAAACAAACCGGTGAGGCCAACCGCGAGGTTGCGGACCGTGCGGTGCTTCGGCTCTGCAAGGTTAGCTTCCAGCTCTGGATCGGCCATCGCGTCCTCAGTGTACCGAAACAACCGCAGAAGGAGCGAGCCATTCGAGCGCTGCGCGTGAAAGCGTCTGATCACGCGAAAAAGGCCGGAGCGTCCCAAGCAGAACGCCCCGGGCGGATCAGCAGTACGTTCGAGCATGCTTGTCGAGCAAACCTATAAACGGGAAACAGAAACACTGCACCATTAACTTTTCGGCATTCATGCACGAGCCTGTAACCTTTCCTCTCTTGGCCCCTCCAATAGCTACGCACAGAACGGCCATTCCATGAGCGTTGCCTTCGCAGGCAGCGTCTAGGGCTTTTTTGCGCGCAAATTCTCGTCCTTCCAAGGAGTAGCAAATGTTGAAAGCAATTCGTAGCGTATCGACGATCACGATTGGGATTGGATGCTTGTTCCCAGCCATTCTCGCCAGCGCGCAAACAAGAGGAACAGAAACGTTCTTTGTCATGTCGAATAATGCCGACAAAAACCAGGTAACCGAATTCGTTCAGAACTCCGATGGGACCGTGGTCGCAAAGGAGACCTTCGATACGCATGGCAGGGGCACTGGGGGTGTGAACGATCCCCTTGAATCGCAGGGCTCGCTGACGTTGAGCGCAGACCACTCGCTCCTGTTTGCCGCGAACGCGGGAAGCGGCGATATCACCGTCTTTCAGGTTATCGGAGGACGGCTGATTTTCCTGAATAGGCAACCATCCGGTGGCGGCAATCCCGTGGCCATTGCTCAGTCACAGAATCACGTTTATGTCGTCAACCAGGGCGGCGCGGGCAGCGTCGTTGGCTTCCAATTGGGCTTCCGTGGGCAACTGGCTCCCATTGCTGACTCCACCGCATTTCTCTCTGCCAATGCGGTCGGCGGATCATCGATTTCGATCAGCCCCGACGGTCAGACCCTCGCCGTGGTGGAGCGTCTCACCAACAATATCGATACGTTCCACATCAATCCGAACGGTACATTAGGCCCCCTTGTTATCAATCCCAGCGCTGGGGCTGGAGCCTTCTCAGGGCGATTCGCTCCCGATGGAAAGCTGATTGTTTCTGAGACCGGTTCTACCATCTCTGCAATCTCTTCCTACGCAGTGCTTTCCGATGGAAAGCTTTCCGCTGTTACGCAGAGTTTGACGACCAACGGCGACGCCAACTGCTGGAATGCAATCACTCCGAACGGCGCTTTTGTCTACGCATCGAATGCCGGTAGCTCAAACATCTCCGGATTTTCGATCGGCCAGAGCGGCGCCTTGACTGCGCTCACCTCGTCCTCTGTCGTCGCAAGCAACCCGGAACACGCCACAAACCTCGACATCACGGTCAGCGGCGATGGCAAGTTCGTCTACTCGCTCAACGCAGCGGTCGGTACCGTGGGTGTCTTTGCCATCCAGTCCAACGGAACGCTGACGGAAGTGGACGAGATTCCTGGCTTCACCGCGGCGGTGGGCTTCAACGGTATCGCTGCCTTGTAATTCCAATGGGCTCAGGTCCTTTGCCGGCCCGCGCGGGTAATCCTCGTCGCCCGCGTGGGTAGCAACTCCTCAACGAGTCTCTCTCTTGAGATTTCTATAGCGCACAGGTTCCACAGTACGAATCAGCCCTCAGGAAGAAATATGTATCAGCCTGACAGCTTTGCTGCCTCCTACACAGTCCATCGCGAAGGAGTGTTCATGTGGCGCGGCCCGAACCGAGCCACCGCAATCACAGCGATGTTCGTTGCATCCGCTCTATACGGAGGCACGAGCGTCGTAAAGGTTACACAGGATTATTACGATGTAGCCTAGTGCGATGAATATCGTCTCTTCCGTATAAGGGACACGTCATCGTCCTATGTAACAACATCCTCGGCGTTTCATGACAAAGTAATCCCGGCGCGCGGCTCTTTCACGCATCAGTTGAATGGTTGTTGTAACCTTTTACCGGATCTCAACTCTAACGGTTGAGACTGGATTCGCGTCCGCTCGATTTCGGTCGCGCTCGATCGATGGCGAACTAACTAACGACCGTGTGCGCTGAAACCGAGGCGCGCAGCTTAACCAATCGCGAGGGAAAAATCAGATGAATAAAGTTGGTATTTTGGCAACATTGCAGGCACGTACTGGTAAGGAGGCAGATGTCGAACACTTTCTTAGTTCGGCGACTCCTCTCGTAGCAGCTGAGGTTGATACGACGGCTTGGTTCGCATTCAAGATTGGGCCGGCAACCTTTGGCATCTTTGACACCTTCAAGGATGACGAAGGACGTAACGCACATGTAGCCGGTGAGGTGGCAAAAGCTCTCTTTGCTCGTGCCGAAGAGCTATTCGTCTCTCAGCCGCAGATTCAGATGGTCGACATCCTCGCGGAAAAGCTCTGAATCAGGATCTGAGTCTTTGGTTAGGGTGAGGACATCAGTGGGTGACAAAAGGAGATTGTGCCGTGTTTGACATGATCACTCTTGCGACGCATATTTTCGAAGATGAGGTATGCCTTTGCGGCGCGCTTCTTCCAATTTCGCCTTCATGTAGGTCCAGAGTTCAGGACAGCCGTTCTCGATCTCTGGGCCGACTCGTCCGACGAGGCGCTCATAAGTCACACCGTTCTCCAGCCAGCTTCCGCCTTGATTGCTCAGGTTCAGCAGGACCGGCATGCATCGGTCGATGGCTTTTGCGAAACGGGCTCCGAAGTTCCGCCCCCATCGAACTCTTTCCATGACGTGATCAGCCAATTGGCCACCATTAATGGGGCGATCTCACAGATTCGCTCGACGGCGCGAAGCTTAGCAACCTTTCGGTCTTCCCAACCACCCTGCGCGAAGACAAATTTATCTTCCGCATCGCATTCCGATCGCCTTCAATGGCGGCCTTTCTCCAATGCCGCGCTCGACGCAGCTCGAAATCAGGGGAAGCCTGTCTTTGTCGATTTCACCGCGGCATGGCGCCTTTCCTGCCAGGTGAATGTGCCCTGAGTGCGCCCCAGGAAAAGAAAGGCTGCGAGGGGTTGACTCATCGCAGCCCCACAAGCAGCTATCTGGATGAGAGGTGCTCCTCCGCCTCTTGCGCAGACAACCGATCGCCGTGCGAGCGGCTGATTTTCTCGAAGACGATTACGCCCTTGTTGTCGAGGACGAACGTCGAGGGATACGCCGTTTCATGAGGCGCGTCCCAGCGGAGCCCGTACTGATTGGTTACCGTATAGTCCGGATCCGTCACGAGAAAGACGTTTGATGGCAACTCTGCCGGCTTGGCCAGGAATTCCTTCGCATGCTGATCGAGATCAGCCGGAGGCCCAGGGTAGACGAGAAGGATCCTGGCGTTCTTCGCCCTGAATTCCGAGGCGTGGTCGATGAAGTCATGTACCTGCCGCACGCAGTAGGGGCATTGATAACCAGGAAATCCCCTCAAGACAACGAGAACAAGGTCGTATCCTCGCTGTACCCTTGACATCCGGACGGCTCCGCCTGTCGGGGTCGAAAGTGTGAAGTCAGGAGCCTTGGCGCCTACCGGCGGAGTTTCCGCGAACGCCAGCGCCCCAATAGATAAAGCGCAAATAACGGCGAGAACAAATCGCGCCGTTTTGCTGAGTTGAAGTCTGGCAAACCTGTGGACCTTGTGGGATCTGAAACATGGCACTTCCATGGAGAGATACTCCTGGTATGAGATGCACGTGTGATCCGTAGATGCAGCGAAAGTTACAGTACTGTTCACGCTGAATTCCGCTGGAAGGTATATGGAATACTACAGCGCTGTCGTCGCTGCTCTTTCAATCGCGCCTTGATATTGCGCCTGAGCGAACAGAATTAGGTGATGACCCGAACCACTATCCAGGTGGAATCCGTCGGGGAGCGCGATGTGAACAGACTGTTGTGCAGCGCCCTTGATCGTCGCCACGCGCGCCATGGAACGCGCTACTGAGACGTGCTGGAGCAGCCTCGCACCGTTTTCTCCCCGCAGCACGGTGGACCGGAAAAGGCTAGCTCAGTCCGATTGCGGCGTATGCTCCAACGAACCCAAATTCTGTAATCGCGGTTGCCAATATCAGGCCGAAACGCTCATTGAACCATTCAATTCGATCAGTGTTCTCGGCAAGCGGACAAAAAATCGCCTACCGGTACAACTGCCTTTTCATCACTCTCGGATGGGATCTTCAGGACGACTTGTGTGCGAAATGGCGACTATACAGACAAGTGACCCTTCTTGTTTGTCGATGAATGCCTTGGCTATTTGCGCTAACCTGGTAGCCGAGGGTTATGCCCCTATGGCGGGGATAGAGTGGGGGACAGTTGAGGAGGTGTTCTGACAGATTTACGCCAGCGCAAGGCAGGAAGAGTCTCTGTCTGGCGCAACATCTCGGAGCGCACAATTCGCGCCACGGCACCCATCGGACAGCGTACCTGGCAGAAATCGTCAGCAGGCAAGCTTCAGGCTGCTCAGGCCACTTCTTCTGAGTCCTCTTTGATTGTGCTTCCAGTCAGATCCACATTCGTAAACGTTGGGTTCAATGTGGTCACTGCACACACTACCTTCGTGAGCCGCGCCTCTTGCGGACGCCGCCTCTTGTGAGTCGCGGGCGCATAAAAGTGCTCAATTGAATCGACTAGGTAGGCCGCTGGCAGGAATTCAGCTTCGATATCTACGCCTTTTCCGGGAAGAAGAATAAGGTCCCCCTCACGAGGCAACCAGTTTAATGTCTCCAACGGAACCACGTTGACGGTTGTGCCGTCTCTCACGATGAATTCAAGACAATTCTGACTGTGCAGCGACCCTTCGCGCACCTGCCGAGCTTCCTGCCGTGCCTTGTGGGCTTGATAGAACGCGGCCACGATTGTCGGAATTCCAATCAGCAACCCCAGGATGCTCGCAATCGAGCCAAAATGATCCAGCCAAGAGAGCGGCATGCAACTCCAATCCACGCGGTTTTATTGCCAGTGCCCAGAACACAGGATAATCCGATCAACGCGCATCGCTGTGAGGATGGCAATCAGGATGCTGTTTGGAAGCAAAGGAACAGCGGAGTACAGCCATGGTAATGCCGAAGGAGTGAATTCCGAATCAGGAACGCATAAAGAAAAAGTCCGGTGCCGAAGCTTGAAGATTACAGCCCCAAAAAGGCAGCGCACGAGGCAGACTCAAGATGCCCAAAACATCGGGAGGTGACCTCCGTATCCTGCTGAGTTGCCCCAGAAAGCGTCAATTTCAATCCGATTTCTTTGCGAGTTTCTCATGAGTCTCATGAAAGAATCACGTTGCATGCAAGAGGAGTTCAAGACCATCTTCGAAGCTGGCGATACCTTAGACCACTACCGGCTTGAAGCAACTGTTGCCGAGAGCGGGATGTCGACACTCTACCGCGCTACGGACCTGCGTGACGGCAAGCAGGTGGCCCTAAAGATTCCCCATGCTGAGATGGAGGCCGACCCAGTTCTTCTGGAGCGTTTCAAGCGGGAGGAAGAGATTGGCCAGCATTTTCATCACCCCGGCATCGTAAAGACCTTCGACGGCGAGCACCGCAGCCGCCTGTATATGGTCATGGAGTGGGCAGAAGGGAGTAGCTCTGAGGGAAATTCTTAACGAGCGTGCGACGCACGGTGGCAAACTGCCCATCGAACGTGCCGTAAAACTTTCGCTTGGCATTTGCAATGCTCTCGACTACTTGCACAAGCATGGCGTGGTGCACAGGGATTTGAAACCGGAGAACGTGATCGTGGACGCCGAGGGTCAAATCAAGATAATCGGCTTCGGAAGCGCTATGAAGGAAGACGCGCGTCGTCTCACCTTTGCCGGTTCCTCGCCGATTTTAGGCACGCCAGAATACATATCTCCGGAGCAGGTAAAGGGGCATCGCGGAGACCAACGCAGCGACATCTATGCGGCTGGAGCGATGCTCTACGAAATGCTTACCGGGCGCCCCCCTTTCACCGGATCCAATCCACTAGCGATTATGAACCAGCGGCTTTTGACCGATGCCGCGCCTGCGCGTCAACATAACCCTGAGATTTCGCCCCAGTTGCAGGAGATACTTTTCCGCTCGCTCGAGCGCGACCCGCACAACCGTTATGCCACGTCTGGCGAGATGGCCTGGGAACTTGGACACCAGGAGCAGGTTTCTATCGAAGATCACGCGCACCGGCCAGTTTTGCAGAAGCGGGTCCCGCTTGGCGGGCGCAAGATAGCGCTCTATGCCGGGTTGGCACTGGTGCCGCTTCTTCTTTTGGGCCTGATGTTGATGCTGGCCCTGCGGTGAATTTGAACCGCAAGCGGGACCACTCAAGCTTCAGCGCGGGACTCTGCTACGGAGTCGTAATCAGGTGAAGCGCCGCCGTCTCCGTCTTCGGTCATCCTGGGGGCACTTGATTATGAACGCGCCGCGCATGATGAGTGGTGTGATCAGCGTAGTGAGCAGGACCACGGTGACCATGACAGCGACCTCGGGCTCTTTGAAGATGCCGGTACTGGCGCCCATCGCGGTGACAATCAAACCGACTTCACCGCGGGAAATCATTCCGCAGCCAACGCGGAAACTTCGCACGGGCCCCATGCCCATGGCAAGAGCCGCCACGCCGCAACCGAGCAGTTTGCTGACTACAGCAACGAAGAAGATGACAGCAAGGAGCAACCAGTGGCCACCCAACGCGCGAAAATTGCTCGATAATCCGATGGACACAAAGAACAGCGGAATCAGAAGTCCGTGGCCGATGGCGTAAAAGGTGCGCTCAATGAGGGTCTTGAGTTTCGCGCCTGCAAAGACGTAACCCAGCAGGTAGGCTCCAGTGATTCCGGCCACGCTGCCCAGCCATTCTGCGCTGACGGCGATAAAAGTACCAAGGCCAGCACGCAACTTGTGACGGCCTCATTGGCATCAAGAGTGCGAAACAGACGCATCAGCGGATCGATCCAGCGTTGCGCCGCACCGTAGGAAACCACAAAGAACATCGTCACACAGATTGCGATCAGAGTCATTTGGACGATAAGGGGATGCCGGGCTGCCATTGGAACGTGTTGTTGAAGCCAGCTTGGAAAGCATCGGCGCAAGGCCAAAAGAGCTTGAGCCAGTGGTACTGCAGGAAGCTGCAAGAAAGGCAAGAACGAAAAGCCCCATCACGTCGTCGATGACCGCAGCACCAGAATCACGGATGCTTCGGGCGAGGTCATCTTTCCCGCGTCCATCAGGGTTCGCGCGGAAATGGATACGCTCGTTGCCGTCAGTGCGCCGCCGAGAAAAAGGGCGCTGCTCCATGGAAGCCCAAGAAGATGCGCCGCATCCAGCACCGAGAAAGAACGGCCAGATGACGCCGGACAACGCCACAAGAAAAGCCGTGCCGCTCGCCTCGCGCATTCGGTCAATGTCGGTCTCGAGACCGGCGATGAACATCAGCACAAAGCCGCCGATCTGTGCAAGGAGCAGGAAGGCGTCCGCGGCGGGAGTGCCGCTGAATAGGTGCATGTGCAGCATGTTGAAGCAGCCTGGACCGGCGACTACTCCCACCATCAGCTCGCCGAGAATGGCCGGTATCCCGAAGCGCGTGCATATAGACGCCACGATCTTGCCTGCTGGAAGGAGTATGGCGATCAGCAGCGCCAATTGCAGGGTTGCGGGCATCTCTCCTACTTGGAACCAACCAGAACGGGTGCACTGACTTGTTTTTTGGATTTTCGGATGAAGCGAAGAACGCGGGGGAGCAGACCGCCATAACCTCCACGTTCAACTCCTTCTCGCAGCATGGTTCGAATTGTGGATGCCTGTCTGCGCGCCAGCTCCGACTGCACCAGGTTCGACGCAAGTTGCGCGGCGTGCTGGGTGTGTTCGGCAGCCTGGTCGCAGACGCGCAAGCGCATCAGCAATTCGCCAAACTTGAGCCTGGCGATAAAGCTATCCGGATCCGCCTTCACTGCTTCTCGCATTTCTTCCATTGCTTCCTGTACCTGCAGGTCGACACAGAGTGCCATGCCCAATAGCACTCTGACTTCAGGTACGTGTGGGGTCAGTTCAACCGCCTTCCGCAGCTGCGCAATCAGATCGCCGCGTTCGTGATGTTCCAGCACTCGTGGATCGCGGAACATCCGCTGCAAAAGACGAGCCGTTTCAGTGTCAATCGCCCATGGGAAACGTCAGGGCGGATTGCTGTCCGTTTGATGCCACGATACAACTCTTCTTCGGGCAAAGTCGTGATGTGGAAGTTTTTTCATTGGGAGATCTCCGAATGGTCAATCTAAAAATGGGCAGCAAGGCTTGGCAGATCGCGCCTTGCTGCACCAGGAGAATGAACAAAGGAGGGTCAAGCCACCGCTACGCGCTCAGCAGCAAGCAATACATCGGCTTCGGGACGGAAGACAAATTCCGGATAGCCGAGCTGTCCCATCTCAGGAATATCGAGACCGGCAACCTCAGTCGCCATGGAGACGCGCTGGCCGAGGAAGATATCCAGAATCCAATTGAGCACAAAGCTGAAGGTGAAGACGAAACCAACGAGGGTAGCGATACCAACAAATTGAGCAACCAGTTGGCTCGAGTCGCCATAGAAGAGACCGGTAACGGAACCGGTGACACCGTTCCAAGATCCACCATAGTTGCTGGTGCCGTCAGCGAACAGACCTACGGAGAGCACGCCCCAAAGGCCGCAGGTTCCGTGGACTGAGATCGCGCCGACCGGATCATCGACTTTGAGCGAATTCTCAATAAACGAAACGCTGAAGCAAACCAGCACCCCAGCAACGAGTCCAATGATCGCGGCGCCGGTTGTGTTTACGAACCCGCTGGGCGCGGTGATTGCGACCAGCCCGGCCAGCAATCCGTTGCCGCTCATCGATGCATCCGGCTTCCCCTTCAGCACCCACATGTAAAGCAATGCGCCGAAAGTTCCGGTGCAGCCGGCCAACATCGTGTTGACGGCAATCGAGCCGATGCGCAAACAGCCTGCTCCCGATGCGCCCAGGGTGCTTCCGGGGTTGAAGCCGAACCACCCGAAGGCCAGAATGAAGCAGCCAATAAGGACGGCGGATATATCGTGTCCGATGATGGCGTTGGCAGATCCGTCGCGATTGAACTTGCCAATGCGCGGGCCGATGATCATTGCCACCGCAAGGGCCGTCATCCCGCCTACCGCATGCACCACGCCCGACCCGGCAAAGTCGCAGTAGCCTTTTCCAAGTCCAAGATTGGTTCCCATCTGTGCGAGCCATCCACCGCCCCATGCCCAATTGGCGAAGAGCGGATAGGTGAATGCGCCCATTAACACAGATGAGACCGCGAAGGTCATGAACTTCCAGCGCTCGGCGGCGGCGCCGGTCACGATCGTCAACGCCGTATCCATGAAGACCATCTGGAACAGGAAGATGACCATTACACCAACGTCGTACGTGTGACCCGCCAGGAACATGCCACTCTGACCGAAGACGCCCCAGTTGGTACCAAACAGCGACAGTACATGCTCGCTCGCCAGGGGCTGCAAGCCACCCAGGTTCCCATTTCCGGCCGCGCCGCCCATCTGGATGGCGAAGCCGACGATCCAGTAGGCGAATAAGCCGCACGCATACACGAAGAAGTTCATCATGTAAGTGTGATTGGCGTTCTTCACGCGACATAGTCCCGATTCGACCATGGCAAATCCGGCCTGCATGAACATGACCAGGAAGCCCGTGATCAATGTCCAAGTGAAGTTGATGCCGATCTTGTTCTGGCCCACCTGGTTAGCGACGTCGCCCAATGTGAGACCGACCTTGGCGTCGCCGACGGGGACGTCGCTAACGGTGCCGGTGATCGAGCCACCGGGATCTCCAGCAGCAAGAGTAGCTGTAGAGGGCGCTTTGGCGGCGGCGTCTTTCAGCTCAGCGGCCGACGCCGATGGGGCAGCGTCCGCGCGAGCCACGATTCCTGCGCAAGCTGTTAACGATAGCGCAAGAGTGCAGATACAGGATGCAATCCGAACAGTTCTCATCAATTCAGCTCCATGGTGTGGTTGATCATCGCCGAGGGAGTTGGGGGATTGAGCCGTTAAGCCTTCCAGATGGCGTTTTTGCTTGCCGCTGACGGCAGTACGTAGAGAACTCCAACCAGCGTCACTGCGAGGCCGATGAGCGAGGTCGCCATTCTTCCGGAAACACTCGACGTCAGGTGCAATCCGAATAGCACCACCGCCCAGCCTGCCAGTGCGAGTGCGGCGCCAACCAGCTTCATTGCCGCAGGCTGCGCGCCGAGCGCGATCTTACCTTCCTCTGGTTTAATTTTCAGGAAGCGAAAGAATGAAAAAGCAACGACGACGGCGCCGAAAACCAAAGCCGCTTTGCCGGTGCCGGATGAGAAGAATGCGATTCCTGCGGTAGCCGTTGTCAGCCCCCCCATGAATAGCGTGAATGCCCTGCCCTGTGATTTTGTCGCCGCCATTGTTGCCCTCCTTGAAGTAAGAATCTTCAACTCACTACCCACTAATTCCAACAGAGACTAGTCGGCAAATTTGCGAGCGGTAGCCAAAATCGCCTCTCGCGGCAGGCAAATCCGGTCCGCATCAGGAAAAACCCAACGGGGTCAGCCTTTCCAGTGAACCCTCATCTTGGGTAAAACGGAAGCCGCACAGCCTTGCCCGCATGGCAATTGATGCAACGCGCTCGAGTATTTCGTTAGCACGAACCACGCTTCCGGACATTACCAGTTCTGGCAATCCGTCCGCGCCGATCCGAAACATTCGCAGTTCAGCGTTGTCCACTGCGGGAAACGACGCAAAGACAATGTTGCGTAGATGCAACGCATCTCTCAATGCCTGTAGAGTCTGATTCTCCTCGACCGCACGGGCGGGCAAGTCGACGTCCCAAGGATCTGCTGGCCTCATCAACCAATCGCACTCGAGCTCATTGCCTTTCCACTCCAATCGCAACAGCCTTAACGGCTCGCGGGAGAATTGTCCGAATCGCATTCTTCGGTGTACTCTGCGCACAAATTCGGCGACATCCACCAGGGTCTTCATGGGCGATGAAACGCTCCCGTCGTAGTTGATCCTGACGGCAATGCAAGAAAGACGATGAATTGCGTCAAACCGGTGAGTTCTGCCACGAGGGGTGTGCCGAACTGCAAGCGCACCACGACCAGTAGAAGGACCATCGCGCACCATTGCCAGCGTGTGCGACGCAATCGCTCAAGCCGATCCGTCAGCACAAATAGCCTTGCCGGAGCAAAGCCGCGAGTGCTGAGTGACTCGGCCCGTGCGCGAAAGCAAGCTATGGCGAAGAATCCTGAAAGAAGAGATTCGATCAATAGTGCTTGCGTGCCCATGATCCCTCCGGTGAGATACACCTGTACATTTCCATGAGACAGGTTCTGACGGCCACCAATATGAACTTTTTCGTTTGCGATGGGTCTTGTTATCTGGACTTTAGAATCGAGCTTGAGAGCACTGTCCGTATGCAACTGCGATGAACCAGGCCCCGATCAAACGCGGCGTGCACCTGATTCTCCAGCGGCTATGTGAAGAGGCTATGTGCTCTCCTCTGAGTAATACAACTATCCTTAGGTATAGTTTTTCTAATTCCTCATGCGTTCTTTATACGGTTGACCGAATGCTTGTTCACGAGCGGAATCTAGGGCGGTCAGACGGTTTGATCTTTTCCCACATCTTTACTAGATCAGCGAGCGTATCGGCCTGCATTTTTCTCATCATTTGTCCGCGATAAAGCTTAATCGTCACGACACTCAAATGCATCTTGTCGGCGATCTCCTTGTTGGTCAGTCCCGATGTGACGAGTGCCATCACCTGGCGCTCACGCTCGTTGAGCGTCCAGGTTCGGGTTTGAATCGAATTCACAAAGTTATCTGCCACCCGATGTGCGCCGTCGAGCGCGAACGCCTGCTCCACCGCTTCCAGGAGCTCCTCATCCTTAAAAGGCTTTATGAGGAATTCGAACGCCCCGGCTTTTAATGCCTTCCGAACCATCGGCACATCTCCGTGCGCCGTCATGATGATAATTGGTAGATCGAAGCCACTTTCCGAGAGCTTGGCTTGCATCTCCATTCCATTCATCCCAGGAAGTCGCACGTCGAGCAACAGGCATCCGGTCATTTGAGAAGTCCGTGCGCCGAGAAAGTCTTCCGCAGAAGCGAAGACGAGAGTGCGCACGCCAACGGAATCCAGGAGATCCGTGAGGCTCTCACGGATTGCCGGGTCGTCGTCCACAATAAACACAGTGCTGTTGTTTTCGATACGTGCACTGGTCATTCCTTGACCTTCAGGACAAACTGGAAAACTGAACCGCGTTCGGACCGAGTACTCCAGATGCGTCCGTCATGAGCTTCAATAATGCTACGGCAGATAGCGAGCCCAATGCCTGTTCCCTCAGGCTTTGTGGTAAAGAATGGCTCGAACAGTCGCTCCCTATCTTGGTCCGAGAATCCTAGTCCCCAATCTTTCACCGCGACGGTAATCGCCTCCCCGCCGTTAAAAACAGTGGAGATCTCTAGAATCTTAGGCTTTTCAACCAACGCCATCGACTCCATGCCGTTGATTACGAGATTGAGCAAGACTTGCTGGATCTGCACCGGGTCAACATTGAGACTTGGAAGACTCGGATCAAGCCTCAGCTCGATGGATACTCCGCGGCGTATCGCGTCTTCCCTCAAGAGACGAGCAAGATCTACGATCAGCCGATTCAAATCGGTAGACTGCCTTACGTAGTCCGACTTGCTGAAAAGCGAACGTACCCTACTTAAGACTGCGCTGGCCCGGGTGCTATTGTTGACGATTCTTTCTGCCGCCGCTGAAGCTCGGACTACATTGGCGGGATCGTTGCTAAGCCAACGCTTACATACCGATGCATCAGTAACCAAAGCCGTAAGCGGCTGATTGAGCTCATGGGCAATCGCTGCAGCCATTTCTGCCATGCTCGTGGTTCTGGTTAGGCGCGACAAATCCTCCTGCGCGAGAAGTAGGCGTTGCTGCGCTCGTTGATGGTCCTCAATGTCAATATGAACGCCATACCAACGGACAATCTCCCCATCGGCGGCTCGCTGCGGAAAGCCACGAACGAGAAACCAACGGTATGTGTCGTTGCGATTCCGAATGCGTGCATGGAGCTCAAAATTATCCCTCGAGTTCCGAGCCGCTTCCCAGCTTTCGCGGAAGGGTGTAGCGTCTTCCGGGTGAAAGATGCTGAAAAAGGCTTCACCTCGTATCTCGATCGCATCTCTGCCGAGGTATGCGAGCAAGCCTCCGTTGCAATACTCGATACATGCGGTTGTATCCGCAGACCAGATTTGTTGGGGGATCGCTTCGGTAAGTAGCCTGAGCTGCCGCTCGCGTGCCAGAATCTCCTCATTCGATCTCTCCAACTCGGATGTGCGTTCCTGGACTCTTTTCTCCAACCCATCTCTCGCGATTAGAATTGCAGCCTCACTTCGCCGACGAGCTGAACTTACCGCAGTGATGACCATTGCGCATAGAACAAATGCGGCAACGAAGGTTCGGGATTCATTCCCAACCGTTATCGAATACAGCGGAGGTATGAAGAAAAATGCGATCAGCACATATGACATTCCGGTCGCCAGCGACCCAGCGACGAACCCGCCAAACCAGGCGCTGCAAATGATCGCCCCGAAGAAGAGAAAGACGAAAGGGTAGGCCATCACATGTTGTAAGGGGAAAGTCCAAAGCAGCGCGACGATCACAGTACAGGCGGCGATTGAAGACGGCTTGATACCGTATTCCATCACCCAATTGGAAATCTGCATTCGGTCCAGGTGCATATGGTGGGATCATAAACCGGGTTTGACTTTGCCCGGTCGCAGAGTTTTCTTTTTTCTGGCTATGGCGCACTCGGACGTGAGATGAGAGGCGAACTCCCATCTGCTCGTGTGCGGGCTCTTTCTCGGGTTTGTCCGCGTTCCTGATTAAGTCGGTAGACAATCCCCTCAGAAAAAGCCTCTCATTGACCGGCGCGACCTGCACGGCTTTCGGCCAATTACCAGCCGATGACGGCAATTTTGTACGCTATTAGAATGGCTACGGTCGTTGGCGTGGTCCAGGCGGACAGAGTGTAACGCCGGAAGAAGTACAAGGTGACGCCTAGCCAGCAAGGGCAAGCAGCTATTAAGGCGCCGCCGACATACGGCATAGCGATTGCAGCCGAGAAGTTCATGCCATGGACGTGTCGAAGTCGAAAGATCTCTCCGAGCGTTCTGACAACGATAAGGAACTGAGTCGTGATTCCCATCTGAGCCCAACGTTCTCCTGTCATGAGGAGAATTGTAGCTGGATGCTGCATGCCAACTTATGCGAAATCGCCAATGCACTGATCGAACCCTCTGGTTGAATTCTGACGTTCCGGGTGTATCACCGCCTACTCGCCGGCCTCCGGCGATTCGATTCTAACGAGTGCACCGTTGGAAGAGGAACAGCACGCGTCGAGGCGAGTTGCACCTCAGCAAGGAATCGGCCGTTGCGGTGATCCGACCTTGTTCGATACGTTCGGGCGCTAGACTTTTCTGTCAATGCTTATAATGTAGGCTAATGAGTCGGTCCAAGTCTTCCGATCTCGTCCCCCTGTTTGCTGCCCTTAGAACGCGTCTCCGCCTGCTAAATCTCCTCGAGGGTCGCGAGGTGTGCGTCTGCGATTTGGTTGAGGCTCTTCGGCTAAGCCAACCCAAGATTTCCCGCCATCTCTGATACTTGCGAAGAGCAGGCGTGGTTGCCGCCCGACGAGAAAGAACATCGATGTATTACCGTCTCGAGCACCCTAGAGGCGAGGCGATGGCTTCAATCCTCGACGCTGTATTGAAATCACTCAAGTCAGACCGTGAAATGCGGTCTGACCTGATCCGCCTTAATCGTGCCTGCTGTGAACCTGAACGATTTGTCTCACTCCTGAGCACCAAAGCCCATTCACTCTGACATAGCCAGTTGGCTTGAACCTTAGAGGTTCCGGGTGGATCACCGCCAGCTCGAAGTAATCCATGGTTATCCTTCGAGTGGCCCACGATCCGCTGCTTTTGATGAACGGTTCGGGTTCAGCTTCATTTTGGTGGAACCATGATTTGTTCATAGACGCGCTCTAGAGGTTCGGGAGAAACGCTAGTCTTTCCTCTATAAGGATTATCCAGAACAGCGATTAGAAAAATCAGCAGAGCCAACAAACCTGAAAACAATATCGTCATCCAGAAATGCATCGCGAAACTTTCCGGGTGGAGGAACCAAGTAACCGCGATGCAAATCCCAGCTCCTGCGATCACCAGGGTCCACAGAGGCCCGGGCATTTCGCTGGTGACGCTGTCGAGTCGAGCTCTTCGGCTTTCCGTCAGGTCATTGAAGTCTCTATAGGCTTCTGCGGCTACGATTTTCTGTCTCTCGTCCTGAGGTTCGTAGGACATAAAGTGTTGCTGAAAGTCGTTCAACACAGAGCTCGCGTTATTGGGCACAATTCCGCGTCGTTGCATCGGCCACCCCACGTCGATAACCTGGCGTGTATATGTGCGCAGGTCTTGCTCCAGGATGGTGCGCTCAGGTTCGGGGTAGGCACCGATGTCGCGGTAAAGAGCGCCAAGGGCGGTCGCCTCATGGTCGACCTTTCCCTGCACGTCGGAATAAGTCGCCCAGGCTCCAATGGCAAGCAGGCCCGCACAAACTGCATACAGGACAGTGACACCCGCCATGTAGAAACCGACTATGTGGTTGTAGGCGTGGTGCTCCTTGCTGTCAAGGCGTCGCACCCAGCCGCGGGTGAGATAAAGGCCGGCCAATCCAAAGCCCACAAACGCGACTACCGTCAGAGTGCCCGAGACCCAGGTCGGAATACTATATAGCCAGGAAATTCTCATCGAGGGGGTTCCTTGTGAGCTGTGGTCCACCCAAACCTATTGAGGTTTTTCGCAGGGCCGAAACCCTATCAAGGTCGACATACGAAAACTCGACGAAATCGGTATGGGCCCTTGGCCGGAAAACGGCAGACTTATATGCTCCGCCCCTCAGGAGCGGGGTGCAACTGGAAGAACTAACAGCGGTGAGTTTTGATTTGAAAACATTGCTCCGGACGATTGGCCGCTTTCTCCGGGAATGCCGCTGAGGTAACAGTTTTGTCAGCGGATCGTAATACATATCCGATTACGGCGGGAATCGCGTCCGACTGAATAGCCTCCGTCCTCCAAAACGGGATTCACACTTTCTTACCGCCTCTACGGCTACTAATTCATAAAACCGGACATTTCATTTGCTGCGAAAAGCAGACATTTCTATGCCGCTGAGGTAACAGTTTTGTCAGCGGATCGTAATACATATCCGATTACGGCGGGAATCGCGTCCGACTGAATAGCCTCCGTCCTCCAAAACGGGATTCACACTTTCTTACCGCCTCTACGGCTACTAATTCATAAAACCGGACATTTCATTTGCTGCGAAAAGCAGACATTTCTATGCATTATGAGAGGGCGCCCTTAATTGAGCAGAAGACTATGCGCGACGCAGCATGCGGGGGCTTTGCCCCCGCGCCCCCAGGATTTAGCGCTTTGGTGCCTCTCCCGATGGTGAGTCTTCTGATTGCTGAAGGGGGATGCGGTAGCATCCCCCAGCTGCCATCGGTCGAGGCCTCTGAGTCGGCGCGCTCGGGTTGCTTCCCAGCATAGCCCTACCCTCCGCTCAGTTCGGGGTTGATTCTACTGCGGCGGGAAGAGATTTGCGTCTTTGCGGTGGCTCTTAAAAGGATGACACTCAACCTTGGGGGAAGTTGGTCCCGCTAAAGAATCACCTTCCCCACAAGGAGGTACCCAGCATGCTGAGTAGCAATGCGAAGTATATCGGTCTGGATGTTCACAAGGAAGCGATTACCGTTGCAGTTCGCAATAGCGCGGGCAAGTTGGTCATGGAATCGATCGTCGAAACCAAAGCCAACACTCTGCTCGATTTCCTGCATGGACTGCGAGGAGAGCTGCATGTGACGTTAGAAGAGGGGACGTGGGCGGCCTGGTTATATGACGTACTCAAACCCCACGTGCGGGAGATCGTGGTCTGCAATCCGCGCCGCAATGCCCTGTTGAAAGAGGGCAGCAAGAACGACAGGGTGGATGCGCGCAAGCTGTCCGAGCTGCTTCGCGGCGGACTGCTGCGAGCGGTCTACCACGGAGAGCATGGACTGCGGACGTTGCGGGAGTTGGCGCGTAGCTATGAGGTGATCAGCAAAGACTTGAAGCGGGTGATGAACCGGATCAAGGCGCTGTATCGCAGCTGGGGCATTGCCTGCAAGGGAACGCAGGTCTATGGCCGGCGCCATCGCGAGCAGTGGCTGCAAAAGATTACCGAGCCCGGGGTACACCGCCGCGCAGAACTGTTCTATCAGCAACTGGATGGATTGCAGGTCTTGCGGCACACTGTGCGAGGAGAACTGTTAGTCGAGAGCCGAAGACATCAGGCCGTGAAGGTCTTGCGTCAGATTCCTTTCATCGGCCCGCTTCGGGCCGCTCAGCTGGTGGCCCTTGTACAAACGCCGCACCGGTTCCGGAGCAAGCGGCAACTGTGGACCTACAGTGGTCTGGGAGTAGAGACACACGACAGCGCGCAATATCGTTACGTGGACGGACAACTGCAACGGTCGAAGAAGCCACAGCAGGTTCGCGGACTTAATCAGAATCACAACCACGCGATGAAGGAGATCTTCAAAAGTGCGGCCCTGAGTGCCACTCTTCGTGCGGGGCCATTCCAGGATTTTTATGAAGGCTTACTGGCCAAGGGAATCAAACCGGAGTTGGCCCGCCTCACACTGGCGCGCAAGATCGCGGCCATTATGTTGACACTTTGGAAAAAAGGAGAACATTTCGACGCAAAATATGTGAAGTCACAAGCAGCTTGAGCGTCAAGCGAGGATCAAGGCCGTTGCCCAGGTTTTCCTGGCCGATGGTAGCCTTTCGGTTATCGCGACGCTCGGGGTCGAGGGAGAGTATCTGTTAGCAAGTTAGGCGCCTCTGTGTGCTGCTAGTTCAGCACCGAAGTCTCCATTTCTATCCTATGCCCCATCGCATAACCCAATAAAGCTGTAGGCCTCGAGTCTCACATAGGATCATGGTTGGCATGTTACATCGAGCCAACACTTCTGCTTGCGTAGCTTCACGAGCCGAGGGCGTCGAACCAGCATCGGAACATGAAACCGAGAAGATATAACCTGCAACTGCCCGCGTCATGCTCAAGAAATATGCGGCTGGCCCACAGCGTTGGGCTGGATGCAAGTCAGACAGACTTCCTCCCCCTGGAGGGAGAAAGGGAGAGTTTTTCTCTTGACATCCCCTCTCATAGGACTCGCTAATGACACTTCCGGATTGGCCACGATCCGCTCGGAACTCGGAAAAATGGCGAAGCGCTTAAAGCGCTCGCTGATGGCGCAGAAAACGGTCACGAGCGGGGAATAGCTAATCTTGCTCGGTTGCCTCTCTCACGATCCGTACAATGGCTTGGTGCACATCTTCGGAATTGCAACGGCGTATGTGCTCGCCCAGCACAGTATTCAAGAGTCTTTGTCGCTCGCCGGAACTTGTCCCTTCGAAGGGGGCAAGGTCGATCTCGAATCCACAGGCGGAACATCGATACAGAAGCGCCCCTATTGCTTTTAATTCTGGTTTGCTCATCAAGCCTCAAGTCTGCGCCCGTTAAGGCTGCGTTCTTAGCGAGTGGATTGCAAACCGCACCACTACCTCGCGCGAGGCAACCGCGAAGTCAATACCGCATATGAGCCTCACATCGTTCTAACAAACAGTGCCGTCGCGGTGCCATTCACCAAGGTTGCCACCACTCTTACCTGATCGTCCTTTTGGGGCTGGAATTTGAGTCCGTCCACGACCCCAACATCAGTTTCCGCAACAGTGTCCGGCGTAATCTTGAAAGACTCGACAGCCCCCGATTTGTCTTTGATGAGAAGGAGACGATCTCGACCTTCGAGCTTCACGACTGTGCCAATGTTATTCGTGAACGGGCCGGAACCGAGGTTTCGCAATGCTACGGCTGTGCGTACGTTGTCGTCGCCGAAATAATAGACGATCACGTACGTCCCTGCGCCTTTGAAGGTGTCAATGGTGCTTGCGTCGGTGCGGAGTTTCTTATCGAAATCTATTTTCAGCTTGGGGTTCGTCAGATCTTTGAATAGGCCTTCGGAACCGTTGTCTGTGAGGATCGTGATCGTCTTCCTTGCAGGGTCAATGGAACGCACCGTCCCTGTAAGGGCATGCACGACCTCTTGAGCCGTCGCTGTAACAGCGATTGGCAAGATGCATCCGACGAAGATGAGAGTCTTCAGGGTATCTTTCACGGTAAGCCTCCTCCCATGTTTTCAGATTACGGGGCAGGCGTAACCTGAAGATGAATTGCAGCTTTGGCGCCCGCGTTTGTGGCAGCCCAACAAATCCTCGTTGGACTGCCAACGACTTCCGACATGCTCGCGATGCAAACAATCGTCAAAAAGGACGATGGATACGAATCCAAGTCCTAGCGATCAAGTGCGAAACCGTCGCGGCGATTCTGTTGCCAGCAAGCCTCTGTTGACTCGGCACAGAAAGGCCTCTCCTTTCCGTAGCTGATAACACGGATTCGGCTAGCAGCAATCCCGGCATCGATAAGTGCTTTCTTCGCTGAGTCGGCCCGGTTCTGGCCGAGTGCAACGTTGTATTCGTTGGAGCCGCGCTCGTCGCAATAGCCACCGATAAGAACCTTCACGTTTGGATGCGTTGCAAAATAGGAAACGTCGTGCGAAAGCGTGCCCTGTCCATCGCTGCGCAGATCATATTTGTCGTAATCGAAGAAGATGTCCCGCACATTGGCCTTGAACTCCAATTCGGCGCTCATCGTGTTTACGGATGCGGTCGCGGCCCGAGGAGCGGCCACGGTTACGCGAACCGAAGCGTCGGCCGAGCCCCCTGCACCTTTGGCGACCAAGTGATAGGTAGTCGAAGTAGTTGGGGTCACAGTCTTCACGCCTGAGGTGAGCACGTCACCCAGTCCATCGATTGATGCAGCGTTTGCATCGGTTGTTCGCCAAGTCAATACAGTTTGCTGGCCGGCATTTAGCTCAGTGGGAGCGGCGGCAATCTGTGCTGTTGGTGCAGGCGCAACCACAGGAGGAGCGGTTGCGGCCGGTGGGGGAGCCGTTTTCTTCTTGCAACCCGCAGTTGCAACCAAGACGACAAGCAGTACAACAGGAATCGGAATCCGATTATGTCGAGCCAATAGATTTCTCCTTCAGTGAATGTGAGAACATTTCCGTGACGATGCCATTTGTTTCCAGCACACTGACATGAATGCTCACGCTGCAAGCACACGCCGACAGGCCAGCATGGTTCTGGCCCAAGTCCTTCATGAAAATATTGTGGTTGATGTCGACACTTTCTTTTCATAGGAGGGAAGGCAATCCGTCGGCACATCCGTGTGCCTTAATTCCGGACCACAAAAGCGACTTTGGCACACTAAACATTGTGGAACAAGAAGTTGAGTGACAGGTGTTCCTTTTGGAACAGGACGGCGCTCAAGCCTATATCCATGGAGTCGAAGAACTTCGTGTTTTTGCATGATCTTATGGCGAGATTAAGCGTGAAAGTCCCGGTGCCCATGCCTCAAACGTCAAGGACAAATGCCACGGGGTGGCTGCGATTGTTACTCTGAATCCTGCGGCACGAAAACAGTTCCGAGTGGCGGCGATTTCGAATCGAATCCAATGCAACTCCAGCCAATCTCGTCCGGTTCAAGCGACTCTCAGGATCCTTCAGTCTTCTTGGCGATCCTCACTGAACTCAGCATTTCTGATTGCCCCTTCAACCCGAGCAAAAAAACTGTATCGGTTTCGACAAGAACCTCTTGAAGAACGCTCTCAATTGTATCGACAGCATCTCGAACTGGGTCCGTCACGTGCCGGTTGGTGGCGTACACAACACATTCAATTGCTTGCAGTGAATTGCGGATTCTGTCGTTCATCCACTTGATTCTCTCGAACCGGCGAAGATTCTCGATCTTCCTCTTCCGCTGTCCGAGTTGCCACTGATAGACGAACCCGAAGGTCAAAGCGGATGCGAGCGCACTCCCGATCAGGCGGAGCGGACCGTTCTTGTGCAACCAGTCGTCATAGACGAACCATTGGAGGGCGACGGCAACCAAGAATATGGCAGCCCCCGAGACGATTGAAGAAAAGCAAATCGTCGCGCCGGAAGGAATTTGAGATGCGAAGGGAGGCTCTGCTTTGGACTTCATCGAAGTACCTCGGAAGCGAAGAGAATATTCAACTGCGGTTTTTTCCCAGAATGCTTCGAGAGTGAGACTCGTGTGATACAGCTACCCTCTGCCCACGGCGTTTGTATTCTAAGATCCGTGCGTCCTTCTCCTTCGGGCAATCAGACAGACGAACCATATTAGACCCACCAGAGGCATCCCAATCAGGGCCCAGAAGAAATTCATGTTATCCCTCCTCACGGCGTCGGCACGGAGAGTATTGTCGATCAAGAGCCCAGGCAACTGATGTTCCTTTGGGGACAGGAACAGTTTCTTCCGCCGAACTGTCGTGATGGCCGGCGATCGAGCGGTTCTCTATAATGAACGAACTCGGGTGTTTCCACAGCCTTATGGGGCGAGACATCTCTGAAGGTAGATTCCGTCAATGGCAAGGGATAGTGAGACTCGATTTGACGTTGACGAATTTCTAGCGAACGTGGGACCTGGGCGAAAGATCGTCCATTTGAACCGGGCGGGAGCTTTCTTCTCCCAGGGAGACCCGGCCGACTGCGTCTTCTATCTCCAGAAAGGTCGGGCCAAAATTTCGGTCGCATCCGCAGCCGGCAAGGAAGCCACAATTCGGCTGGTCTCGGCCGGTGACTTTTTCGGAGAGAAGGCAATGGCAGCCGATCCTGGACTGCGTCTGACCTCGGCAACTGCAATAACGGCATGCACCGCCCTAAGAATATCGAGACCGGAGTTTCTTCGTGTCATGCGGCAGGAGCAGTCCTTTTCTTATCTGTTTTCCTCGTTTCTACTGGCGTGCGGCTTGAAAACCCAAGCCGACCTGGTGGATCAACTCTTTAATCGAGCCGAAAAGCGGTTGGCGCGAGTCCTGTTGCTATTGGCGGAGTATAGCCAACCAGGAGAAGAAAGTACGCTGATTCAGCCTATCTCGCAGGAAGCACTGGCGAACATGATCGGTAGCACCCGCCCCCGTGTTAACGCCTTCATGAGTCGCTTTCGCAGGCTCGGATTCATTGAATACAACACGCGCATCCGCGTTCATAAGTCATTGCTGAATGTGTTCCTGCGCGATTGAAGCGCCTATCATTCAGCGAGTTGCTTCGACGTCGATGCCGGGCAGGCGTTCGTTGTCACCTGGGTCAATCAGGCCGCCGTTGTGGGGAAGATAAATGCCGTCCTGAGCAAGCAACGCTTCGTAGATCGGGGTGTGCCGCCAATGACGGGCCAGGGCGAAGGCGCTCATGTTGGCGATCATCAGAGGCAGAACCAAGCCGTAGCCGCCCGTCATTTCAAAGATGATGAGCACCGAGGTCATGGGGGCACGAACGATTCCTGCAAAAACGGCTCCCATGCCGACCACCGCAAACGCGCCGATCGAGTCGGCTGGATGGTGGAAGACGATGACATCCAGGTAGCCAACCGCGCCGCCCAGCATCCCACCCATGAAGAGCGACGGTGCAAAGATGCCGCCTGAACCGCCGCTGGAGTACGAGCTGACCGTGGCAGCAAGCTTGAGGACACAGAAGACGGCCATTGCGGTCGCCGTCATTTTGCCAGTCAGCGCAAGGGTGAGGGTTTTGTAGGGGTCGCCAGCGATGCCGTTGAGGTGGAAGAGCGCCAGCGCCGCGACTGCCATGCCGCCCGTAGCTGCGCCGCCGATGGCCGGATGCACCCAGCGCGGCACGCCGGTGAGTCGTCTGAACCAAGCACGAACGCCCAGTAGTGAATCTGTGAATGCGACAGAGACAATGGCAGCCAGCAGGCCCAGCAGCGCATACCACACCAGCGAAGAGTACTTGTCGAGCGTGTAGTTGCCCTGCACGTGAAAGACAGGGTTGGAGCCAAGAATTGAATGTTCGACAACAGCGGCCAGCGCGGCGGCGACAATGACGCCGGAGAGCATGGTCTGATCGAGGTCGCCGATCAGTTCCTCAAGAGTGAATGTAACGGCGGCGATGGGCGCATTAAAGGCAGCGGCGATGCCCGCCGCCATGCCTACGGAAGCCATGCGGCGAGAGTTCTTCGGGCCGAGCCGGGCTAGACGTGCCAGCATGCTGCTGACGCCCGCACACACCTGCACCGTCGGTCCTTCAAGGCCCAAGCGACGCGCCGGAGCCGATTTGCAGGGCGCAAAGGACAAACTTTCCGACAGTCTCGCGGATGGTGACCATACCGTACCGCAGAGTGTAGGCAACCTTCACTTGAGGTATGCCGCTTCCTGCAGCAGCGGGGGCAAAATAGGTAAGACCTATTCCGGCAATGAGGCCGCCGATGGTGGGAGAAACGATCGTCCACCATATCCAGCTATGGCCCGGGGCGGTGTTAGCACGGTCAATGAGAACGGCCTCAAGCCCCATGATGCTCAGGTGGAAGGCCACGGCGGCCAGTCCGCAAAGTCCCGCCAGCCAGTATGGTCACGGCCAGCAGACGCTGGCGTTCGCTGGGCATGCGGCGCAACAGCCACGCGTAGAAACGTGCATACAGTTCTTGGAGCCCCGCCCAATAACTTGGTATCGGTGCTCCCTCACTGGAAGAGGAAGTCACAGATCAAGTATAGGAGCAGAATTCGAACGCCTTCGAAAACGACAAAGTTCGTGGGTCAATTGTGGGGAGGATGAGAAAATCGATTTCGCCGTTCATCACCAACCGATCACAGCAATTTTGTATGCCAGAAGAATAACGATGGTCGTGAGCGTGATCCAGGCGGACAGTGTGTAACGTTGGAAGAAGTACAAAGTCACGCCAAGCCAGCAAGAGGAAACGGCTATTAAATCGCCGCCGACATACGGCAGAGCAATTGCGCCCGGGAAGTTCGTGCCGTGAACGTACCTAAGCCGAAAGATTTCACCTAGCGTCCTGACCACAATCAGGAATTGAATGGTGATTCCCATCTGAGCCCAACGTTCTCTTGTCATGGAGAGAATTCTAGCTGGATGTGGGTGGGACCGGTTCGGGACTCTACTGCCAAAGACCAACTAACAGGCCGCCGACAATGATCAGAATTCCACCACCGATTACCGGAGCTGTGGGGGCCGTGCGAAAGAAAACATAGTTTGTAATCTGGAACACGACGAAAAGTGTTGCTATGTAAATTCCGGTCATTTGAGCGAACTCCACGGGCGCGAGATTGAGAGAAGTTCCGTAGAGTGTCAGGGCAGTTGCGCCGCCCAAAAATAGCGCGATCCGCATGGAGATATGGTTGTGCGCATGCAATGCAATCCGAACGACAGCGTCGCCGGTCGCTTCGAGGACCGTAGCCAACAGAACGAAGAGAAAGGTTCTCATTGAATCCCATGCTCTCATAGAAGATTGGCAGTTTCGGTAGGATTACCGCCTACTCCGTCGAAACTCAGCGGCTCCAGATGTGTTTCATCCATATAGGTATAGGTGGGTCGCAATAGGTGGGTCGCAGACCCATGCAAAACTCGGAAGTAACCCAAATCGGGTAATGTCCGGTTAGCCCACGGCGGCCCTGACGAGCTGAATGAGCAGAACAGTCGGGCAACCGAGTGGGTGCCCTGCAACGACGCCCTAAAAATCCACAGCAACCCTCTTCGTGGTTGCAATCATCGAACCTGAAAGGGAGTTAACTATGAACGTCTTCACACTAGGTCTCTGGGGAACTGTCGACCAGTCTCTTCAATCGATCGGGAAAGGCGCCGCCGTGCTTCTGACGAGAAGATCCGGTTCAGCGGAAGAGAACGCCGTCATCGGCGGCGCGCTTGTATGTGCTGTCTTTGGTGGAGTTACCGGCTTCGCACTCTCAGACCTTTCGCGAAGTATGGCCGTTACTGGAGGAGCCGTCATCGGCGGCTTGTTAGGCGCCTGCTCGGGAGTGCTCTTCGGATCCTTCGTCGTAACCCTCGACGACACGATCAAGAACGTCCTGGCATCTCTCAAAGCGAAGTAGATTTCCCTAGCCCCTATCCTGCTGAGCTGTGCAGTGGCTACGACCATAAACTCGTCATTAGGAAGCGAAATAGCACTCAATGGCGTCCAGATTGTCGTCGAATGGAAGAGGAGAATAGCCCCACTCATTCTCAGCCAGCTGCCCACCATGGCCCCTTCACGGTCTTCTCTGGATGCGATGACTCGTTTCCCCGAGCCGAAGCCTCAGGATGAGCATGAGCGATAACCTCCTGAAGAATGTCCTCGATCTGATCGACAGCGTCTCGGACTGGATCGGTCACGTGAGGGTTGAAGCAGAATGCGATGCATTCAATGGCCTGCAGTGAATTACGGATCCGGTCGTTCATCCACTTGATTTTCTCGAACCGCTGCAACATCTCAATTTTCTGTCTGCGCGTTCGAAGTTTCCAACGATAAGCAAAGGCAAAAGTCAGAGCTGACGCCAGGAGGCTTCCGACGAGGCGGAGTGGACCGTTCCTGTGCATCAAGTCGTCGTAAACGAGCCATTGAAGAAAGATCGCAACGAGAAACACAGCGAGTCCCAATAACAGTGAGGAAGCGCATATCCGCGTGACGGAGGGTGTCTGAAATGAGAGAGAAGTTTTCGCTTTCATTGACGCGCCGTTGCTCCTTTCGAGGATATGACTGATTAGCTAAGGCAGAGCCCTGCAGAGCACACAAGAAGCCAGTTATTACTGCTCCGTACGTTTCACAAGAGAAGAGACCGCCTTCGATGAACTTCGAACGTGCAAGACTAAGCTCCAGGCTCATCCCCGATCACGCGATTACCTTTCCCGAGCATCTTGCTATCTAGCTTGCGTGTCCTTCGAGATAGAAAACGCACATTCGAACGTTTCAGTAGCCTGCCAGAGGCGAGCATCCCGATGAGGCATGGGAGAATTCTGCGAATCGACGTCGAGGCCATCAGGGTCGAGGTGTAGAGGGATCTAGGGGGAGTCGCACCCAGCCGCGGGTGAGATAAAGGCCGGCCAATCCAAAGCCCACGAACGCGACTACCGTCAGAGTGCCCGAGACCCAGGTCGGAATACTATATAGCCAGGAAATTCTCATCGAGGGGGTTCCTTGTGAGCTGTGGTCCACCCAAACCTATTGAGGTTTTTCGCAGGGCCGAAACCCTATCAAGGTCGACATACGAAAACTCGACGAAATCGGTATGGGCCCTTGGTCAGAAAACGGCAGACTTCATGCTCCGCCCCTCAGGAGCGGGGTGCAACTGGAAGAACTAACAGCGTTGATTTGAAAACATTCCTCCGGACGCTTGGCCACTTTCTCCGGGAATGCCCCTGAGGTAAGAGTTTTGTCAGCGGATCGTAATACATATCCGAATACGGCGGGAATGGCGTCCGGCTGAGTAGCCTCCGCCATCCAAAACAAAGCTGTGATGGGTTGTGTACGATCAACAAATCGTTCCGAGTAATTGTGATCACCCGAGAGTGCGCATGAGCCACCGCTCTAGACTAGAGCTGCTTGAATACGCGAGGTTCACGCTGCAACTGATCGAACTGTATCCTCATCGCGAGGAAGATGCTCATCTGGCAATGGAACTCAAGTCTGCATTGCAACGGTATATCACCGAGCTTGAACAGGAGGCCGCCAAGCCAGCCCGTTCCCGGTTGCGCACCTTCCGGTCTCCCTTGCAAACCGAGTAGATAAAAACGGCAGCAGAGCGGTCGACTAACGGATACAATCCCCCCATGCCGCCACGGGCGCCAGAACTGCAAATGAGCTATGACGAGAACAGTATTCCCATCTCGGCGAAGTGTTCTCTTTGTGGCGAACATATGCCGCAAAGAGTGCCACGCATCACGAACTCAATCGACAATGTTGCTTGGTACGCAGCTAACTTCCGTCTTCATGTAGCGCGAAGCCATCTAGAGGTTTGGACTGGGAAATCCAGCGTCCAGTAGGTGATTCCGCCACAATCCACGGAAGGAAGAATTCAGATGAGAATCGTTCTTGATCTGCAGGGGCGTCAGAGTCTTTACCTAAATCATCAGGGAGCGATCTATGAGCTCCGTGTGGACGCCGAAGGCCGCGATGCCTGCCAGTCGTTCGCGCTTGAGGGCGCTCTCGGCTCCTTGCGAGCTTTCTTCGACGCGGGCACAGCGATGATCGAAGATTGCATAGCGAAGGAAGGCGAGACCAATTTCGGGGGCGTGGAGATCGGGCCGCCGTCGGAATAATCGTCGATTTCCGTGCCCGAGGCGGAAGTTACCCTATTTCGTTGGAGTCTAAGCTTTGGGCCAGCCCTTCGCGGGTTTCTTCTTAGCAAGAGACTTCTTAATCGCATCCTGCCATCTGCTCTTGATCTTGAACATGTCTGGCTTTCGTCCGCTCCCGACGGGCTTTTTCCTCACAGGCTTAGACATGATTGGGAGAGGCTTTATGCGTTGGTATATCTGGAGTCATTGCAAACCTGATACGGCCTATAAGAAATAAGGCCGACTTGTAGCTGATCTGGCAATGACGCTGAATCTCTTGAGCGGAGACGCCTTTCTTTGATGTGCAAGCACGCCAGTACGCATATGCCCAATGCTTCAGGGGTAAACGCGATTCCTCGTAGACTGTGCCGATCCGGACGGTGTACTGCTCTTTGAATTCCCGGCAACACCATAGAAAGCGCTTGTTTCGTTCGCCTGTCTTGGCGTCAGCCATTTTGTAGACTTCTACACTTCCGCACTTTGCACAGCAAGGATTGTCTCCCCACCGCTGCGCCTCGAAGAACTCAACAGCGGCAAGTTCATTTGAGCAAGCCAACGGAATCTGCATAACCACATCCGACTTCGTGAAGCTAAGTGTGTCGCCCTTCTCAATGCAGAATTAAGGTTACACCGTTTTACTCCGTGCAACTCAGATGAGTGTTCGACCCGTCTGGTAGCGACGACACGATGGACAGAAGCACGCTCTCAAGAAAGATGCCATGCACCCGCAACGTGAAGCTGTTTGCTGTAGATGAGTTCGCACAGTGGTTGAGTTCGAATTGATCGGGCTTTTGGCACCCTTGAGAGCAGAAGACACCAACTAGGCCAGTCCGACCACCACGTAGCTGCACAAATACCCAAGATCCGAGGGCACCGCCGTTTGCACGTTCGTGGCTGAAAACTTGATTACCGTTTGGTTGGGATCATCTTGAACAACTGTGATGTTATAGATTACGAAGGCTTCGCCGGGGCTTTCCGGGCTTTGGACGGTTGCGGTTACCG
Source organism: uncultured Acidobacteriaceae bacterium (assembly GCA_963769345.1). Lineage (GTDB taxonomy): Bacteria > Acidobacteriota > Terriglobia > Terriglobales > Acidobacteriaceae > Telmatobacter. Next base: position 52,949 of record CAVYLL010000008.1, on the reverse strand, counting down.
CGGGGGGAGCCGAGAACGAAGGCAGCACAATCTCGACCTGGCGGACGTGCGGCGACTTGTCAGGAATCGCCATCGCGACCGTTCCGTAAAATAAGCGGGTACTGCCGATCGATTCGGTGTATTGGTTTTCAGTCATGGGTCAATTTCTATCACATCATTGTCGGCGAACTGGATTGGTCCCTACTCTCGCCTGCAAAGCTCTCGAATCTCATCCGGAGTCGCGTTGCGCGACTCCTCCACGATCCAAATCCATTCGATGTCCTGGGGGCGAATACCGGACAGGTCACGAGCGGTGACGCGGTTGAGCAGAGCACCTGTCTTGTACTTCAGGTTGTAGTGTTTGGCTTGGTAGTACAGGTCTTCGACCATGCTGGATAGTGTAACGACTCTACCGTGAATTACGGCTTCCTCGGACGGGGAACTGCCGAAAGGAACGGCATGAAGTCAGGAGAGACGCGAACCAAGATAGTTACTGGTCCGCGTTGACGGTTGAGTAACATAGATCACGGCAGGGCGTCATCGCTCTACGTAGATTGGCGTCCATATGTCGGAGGGTTGCCGTGGCATGCTCATTTTGCACGTCCAGTAATCAGAAGGAGTTTTCTGCTGAGGTGGCCGTCCACTTTTCGAGCCTGAGGGATGTGGACGAATCCAAGGTCCTTGTATTTCCGAGACTTCTGGTCTGCCTTGATTGCGGCAATTCCTCATTCATGACACCTGCTCCCGAATTGGCTCGGCTCAGGCGACGCTGACAAGACGCTTGCCTGACAGGACGGCGTCGATAGCCGGCAGCAGGTCGACGGCGGCATGTGTTTTAAAGACGTAACCCCATCCACCCAGCCTCATTGCTTCTTGAACGATGTCAGCAGAGGTTTCCTGGCTCAAGAAAATGATCTTCGATTCCGGCACAAGTGCGAGAATTCGCCGTGCGGCCTCGATGCCATTCAGTGTTGGTAGGCCAATGTCGAGCAAAATCAGGTCTGGCCTTAGTTCCCGAGCCTTGCGTACCGCTTCCTGTCCATCGGAGACTTCGCAAACGATCCGCAATTCAGGCATTTGTTCCAATTCTGAGCAGATGAATTGACGGAAGGAATCGAAATCCTCAACGACCATTACACGAACGGATGCCTTTGGACGCACTGACTCTTCGCTCCTATTGCTCAGTTGCGCGGGGGGGGGCGTGCGTTGAGCTTTCTACTCTATCTTTAGCGATGATGTTTGTTCGGTATCCAAACATAGATGCGGGGAAAGTCGCATCAGTTGGTCCTCAGGACCGCAGAGGCGCGTCGTTGCTCCATGGGCACGCAGTCATTCGTTGCAAAGCTCTGCGACTCGGGCTGTGTTCGCGAGGGGGATGACCGGCAGAGGCTGGACCGCTACGACCGCTACGCTTCGACGCTCGTGATCTCTGCTTCGATCATCGCGCCGTCAGATTGGCGCGTGACGACATCGGCAGACCGTCACCGAGGATTACGGCAACGATTACGGACAGCGTTCAACTGGCGAGGTCGATACTGAATAGTGTCGTGCGATAGGGCAGGAGAATTGGAATAATGGCAATCGACGAGCCGCTCGATAAGATTCGGGCCATCACCAATGAAGATGACAAGGACCCGCTGGGTGGGTTCTTGCAAGCAGCGGGAGTTGTCCATCCGCTCTTCGCGATTGCTGCTGTGATAAACGGCCTACTTGACGGTCAGCAGCGGTGGGAGAGAACCAGGGCTGGTCTCCGTGCTTTGTGCGATGAATTGATGCGAGTCCGGAACCGATGGCCGAAAGACTTGAGGTCAGAATTGGAGAGTACTTGGTTCAAAAGGACCGTAACCGTTCTGATTGAAGAGTCATCTCGGGCTGTAAACGAGGACCACGCTAGATTACTTGCTAGGGTGGCTGCCCATGGTTGCTTTCCTTCTAGCGAGAACGCGCATCGCCAAGAGGACTTGGCAAACTACGTCCGTGACTTGGCCAGACTCGGAACCGACGACATTCAGTTCTTGAAGATGCTGAAAAGCGAAAACATCCAAGTGATTAAAACAGCCCCAAACCTCAACCTGGCAGATGCCTTTTCGGGTAGATTCGACGACTTCAAACGAGCGTTGGGACAGGCAAAGATTGATCCAGATGACGCTGTATCCCTTGGAGCGCGTCTCAGCGGATTTGGACTTGCTTACGAAGCTCCACGAAACAACACGAGACAATCTCCGACTGAGCATTGTTTCCGCCCGACGAAGAGAGGTCTGTATTTGCTCTCTCTTCTCGAAGCATCTGAGCTTCCTGCCGAGCAGCAGAATTGAGAGGCAGACATTCTAGAATGTGCGGACGATACGGCAGACGAAGGGACAAGCAACGCATCGCGGAGTGGATGCAGACGCACACCCTAGGCTCGCCCTTTTATTCCGCTTAGCGGCTTTTCCAGAAGATTACCCATGCCCTCTACAAGGGCGTAGACCGATCCTGCGAGCACCACACCTTGTAAGAGGCTCCCTCCTTGAACGGACGGTGAACTTAGCGCGCCCCAAGCAATTGCCATGCCAACAGCTATCTGAGTCACTCCGTATGCCTGCAAAAACAACTGGCGCACAACGGTGATTGCCAGAGCGAGAACTAACAGGAAGATCAACCCCAAAGCATGCCACAGAGGATTCGACAAAGCGCTCTCGACATGCGGCCACAGCATCGCCAAGGTGATTGGAAATGCGATGATCAGAAAGAGAATGAACAAGGCTGCCGCTGTCATGGCCGTGTCAGTCAATCGATAGAAGAGCCAAACTAAAATGCTCTCTCCCCCCGCCTCACGACGCTTCTTAATCTCCCCTTCGAACCCAAGCCGCACTGCGGTGATCGAAGCAGCTAGAAAGCCTATAGCAACATAGAGGAGAGGATTGAGGAGAATATTTTGATGGACAATCATGGCGTTCATCTCCTTGGGGAAATGATTGTTCAGAGTCAAATCTCAATTCAAGACTCTTACAGAGACACGAGTGCTTCTCATGCTCATTCGGATAATTCGATGAAAGCACTGATGAATACACAGAGAATCGTTTGCTCATAGGCCGCGAGAGAAGTACGCTTTCTTCAATTCATTTCAGAAATGGGTTGCTCAGGCTTCTTCGGAGATGCGCCAGTCTAAACCACCTGCAAAGAAAGGCGCAATGACAAATACCGTCACGATAATATCGGGAACAATGACCCGAGTTAACGTCAACCTCGAAATTCCCTTCACCCGTCCCATGGAGTGCTTGCCTGTCAATCGACTTCCGGAAGGCTCGGAATGGGTCTATGAACTCAAGCTTGATGGCTACCGGGCGCAGGCGATTCGAGATAAGAATGGAGTACACCTGCTTTCGAGAAATGGGAAAAGCTTCTCGCGGAAATTTCCGCTGGTTTTTGCCGCCCTGGAAGACGCTCTTCCCATCGGGACGGCACTCGACGGAGAACTTGTCGGGTTCGATGAAATGGGCCAGCCAAGCTTCAACGCCCTCCAGAATGCCGGTCCAGATGCAAATGTCGTTTTCTTCGCATTCGATGTGCTTGAAAGCGAAGGAAAAGATGTTAAGAAACTGCCTCTTCGCGCCAGAAAGACCATTCTCAAGCTGGTTCTCGCTGCCAGCGATCGTATTCAATGTTCGGATCATTTTGCTGGGCCGCTTGCAAAATTCACTGAAGCTGTAAAAGAAATCGGCGGCGAGGGGATCGTGGCGAAGCGGCTCGATGCGCCATATGAGCCGGATCGTAGGAGCGGGTCGTGGTCAAAGATGCGCCTCAACATCGGACAGGAGTTCGTAATCGGCGGCTTCACTACGGGGAGTCATGGAATTGACGCCCTTGTGGTTGGCTTCTATAGCGGAGATGAGCTGATGTATGCGGCGAGAGTCAGGGCAGGTCTGGTTCCCGTGACTCGCCGCGAATTGTATGCGAGAGTGAAGCCCCTCATTGTGGAACTGTGCCCGTTTTCAAACCTGCCCGAATCGAAGAGTGGCAGGTGGGGACAGGGTCTCACCGCTGCGAAGATGAAAGACTGCGTTTGGGCGAAGCCTAAACTTGTTGCAAATTTCGAATTTCTCGAATGGACAGACACGAACCACGTACGTCATATCAAGTTTGTCGGCCTGAGGTCTGATAAGAATCCGAGGCAGGTCGTTCCGAGAAATAGACGCCGCTTGAGCCTGATGCGGAGCAAGAGCATCGCTAAACAATCTGACTAGGAATCTAGCGACAGGACGTAGGAGATGGCACATTCCCTGGTAGCACTCCTAGAAGCTATCAGGGCATCGATCGCTGCATTTCCGACTAACACTGCTGCGGGGCCTGCAAACGCGATGAGATGTGGCCAGGAGAGTGCACCGAAGAGTGTCAGCCCCACCGCGCCGACCGGCATAGCCCCGACCGCAGTCCAGGCGCCCTTTGCAAGATTGCCGAAAAAGGTCTCGCCGATTCCTTCCAACTTTTTCCTATACGCAGTCGCAGCTGGCACAATCTCTGTAGTCACTATCTTCGAGACCGCTGCGTTGTAGTCTTCATCTGGCTTTAGTGCACCCTGCTTCGCCTGGAGAACAGACAGATGTTCCAGGAATTCCTCGCGAGCGGTGGTTGATTCCTTTCGATACCGGATGACATCGGGAATGGTCATCTTCGCGAGCAGTTCCGCTGGAATCAATTCATCAAAAACACGGAAGCTGAGATCTGTCAGCTGCACAGAAGGAACCGCCTTTTGAGCCGCCGAAATTGCCCGTTGGTATTTGGAACCGAGCAGATCGCCAAACGGCGAGGCGTCAGCGAACGGTGTCATACCGTGTTTGCTGCTCGCCTGCAGGGCGATATTGATATTGACCGAGCACCTGGCGGCTGAGTGAACTAAGACTCTTGCCTTTTCGACTTCGGTTCTTGTCCTGAATGGTTGCACGCTGCCGTCTATCAATAGAGCCTTCGCGTTCGGATGCTGACTTAGGCCCTCTGCCAGATTCATTCCGACTAGAGTCTTCACCAAGTCTTCCTGCATTCCTGATTCACCGTAGTTGCCAGGCACGATTTCGATATCGCGAAAAGTAGTCGAAGTCCTCAAGCCGTTTTGAAAACTCGACACGAATGTCCAATCGTTGATGTCTGCGGTAACCTGTTCAAGGATTTCGTCAGGCAGCGGCCCGTTTGGGGCCGCATGGACGTAAAGAGGCACGCCATTCTCACGAAATGATGACTCAAACGAACGAAGCGGAGATGCGCTTCCTATCGTTATAATCCGGCCCTGGCCACCGCCACCAAAAGAGTATGAGGCCCGATCGATGAAATGAATCTCATCGAAGAACAAAATCGCCTTCTTAAGCGTGTCGTCGCTCGAAACCATGTCTGGGTAATAGAACGCGTTCAGCGGTGTTCTCATTTGAGCTCCTCAAATCACCGTCCGTTTTCCGCTCTGAGCGTATCACCGCCAATTCGGAAGTACTCTGAAACGGCAAAAACGGGGGTTATTTCCGGATGGGCCACGATCCGCCCGCTACCGCATCAGCCGATCACTCATGAACGGTGGGAATGGATTCGAGCGGGTTGGTCGCACTGGCAAAAGTACCAGTTGTAAATAACGCTGGTCAGAGAGACGTTAAACGCCTGCACACCCGTTCCAGGTCGCTACAGGAGATTCCCCATGCAAGATCAAGGCACTAAGTTCTCAAGAAGCATCCTTCCCATTCCAGATCGGACGCACATCGGCCTAACCACATATGACGCTAAGGATCCCAATTCGAAGTTCCCGCCGATCGAGCCTCTTCACCCACCTAAGGGCGCGCCCAACGTGTTGATCGTTCTGTTGGATGACGTGGGCTTCGGCGCATCGAGCGCCTTCGGCGGGCCGTGTGAGACGCCCCATTTTGACAAGCTTGCCTCGAACGGATTGAAGTACAACCGATTCCACACTACTGCACTCTGCTCGCCGACGCGGCAAGCAATGCTTACTGGTCGCAACCATCATTCGGTGGAGATGGGTGGCATTACCGAGCTAGCCACATCTGCACCCGGCTACAGCTCCGTACTACCCAAGAACAAAGCGCCGCTACCGATGACTCTAAAGCTGAACGGCTACTCGACGGCACAGTTCGGGAAGTGCCATGAAGTGCCAGTTTGGCATACAAGCCCGATGGGTCCATTCGACCAGTGGCCAACGGGCGGAGGAGGGTTCGAATATTTCTACGGATTCATCGGTGGCGAGACCAACCAGTATGACCCGGGAATCTACGAGGGCACCATACCGATTGAGCCGCCGAAAAGTGCCGAGGAGGGATACCACTTTACCGACGACATGACGGATAAGGCTATTGCCTGGGTGCGGCAGCAGAAAGCTCTGATGGCGGACAAGCCGTTCTTTGTTTATTTCGCACCCGGCGCGTGCCATGCGCCGCATCACGTTCCCAAGGAATGGGCCGACAAATACAAGGGCAAGTTCGATCAGGGGTGGGACAAGCTACGCGAGGAGATCTTCGCTCGGCAGAAGAATCTGGGCGTAGTTCCGCAGAATGCCGAGTTGACGAGTCGGCCACAGGAGATTCCGGCGTGGGATGAAATTGACCCGAAAATGAAACCGGTGCTGGCCCGCCAGATGGAAGTGTTCGCTGGATTTCTGGAACACACCGATCACCATATTGGGCGGTTGATCGACACGCTCAAGGATCTCCACGTCCTTGACGACACCCTGATCTACGTCATCATTGGCGACAATGGCGCCTCAGCCGAAGGCACGCTGAACGGTTCGTTCAACGAGACAATCATGGTCAACGGGGCCTCGGCCCTCGAAACACCCGAGTTCATGATGGATCGAATCGACAAGTTTGGCAGCCCGGAGGCATACAACCATTACGCCGTGGGCTGGGCGCACGCCACTGACACGCCTTACCAATGGACGAAGCAAGTGGCGTCGCATTGGGGCGGCACGCGCAACGGGACGATTGTCCACTGGCCTAAGGGCATCAAAGCGAAGGGGGAGATTCGCTCGCAATTTAGTCATGTCATCGATGTCGCACCGACCGTGCTGGAAGTGGCCGGTCTGCCGCATCCAACGATCGTCAACAGCGTGCAGCAGTCACCGATCGAGGGCGTCAGCATGGCGTACTCATTCGACGACGCCAAGGCCGCGGAGCGCCACGAGCTGCAATATTTCGAGATGTTCTGCAATCGCGGAATCTATCATCGGGGATGGAGCGCGGTAACGCGGCACTCCACGCCTTGGGTGGCAACCGCAGAGCTCCCCGCCTTCGATGATGACGTTTGGGAGCTATACGACGGCAACACGGACTGGACCCAGTCGCGCGATCTGGCGAAAGCCATGCCGGAGAAGCTGCGCGAGTTGCAGCGGCTGTGGCTGATCGAGGCGACCAAGTACAACGTGTTACCTCTCGACGACCGTAGAATCGAGCGTTTCAATGCTGACCTGGCGGGACGGCCACAGCTCGTCAAAGGCAACTCCCAACTCCTATTTGGCAGAATGGGAAGGCTGAGCGAGAACAGCGTTCTGATTATGAAAAACAAGTCGTTTTCGATCACCGCTGAAGTTGAGGTGCCATCGCAGGGAGCTGAGGGCGTCATCATTCACCAGGGTGGCGCGTTCGCTGGCATGAGTCTCTACACAAAGGGCGGAAAAGCGAAGTTCGCCTACAACTTCCTCGCGCTCCAAACCTTCACAATCGAGGCCAGCAAGCCCATTCCAGTTGGCAAACATGAGGTCAAGATGGAATTTGCCTATGATGGCGGCGGCCTTGGCAAAGGCGGGAATGTCAGCCTTTATTACGACGGCAAGAAGGTCGGTGAAGGCCGCGTCGAGCGCACGGTTCCGATGGTGTTTTCTGCAGATGAGACGACCGATGTTGGCCGCGATACCGCGACGCCGGTGAGCTCAGACTACACCCGCGAAAGCAGCGTCTTTAACGGGAAGGTGAACTGGGTGAGGATCGACGTGGGTTCGGACAGCCATGACCAACTCATCGAGCCGGAGGAAAGGCTGAAGCTGGCGATGACCCGGCAGTAGGGGTGTCGACAACCCTTGAGAAATCCTGCGCAATCTTAGTTGAGGTAAATTGCCGATGCACTTGCCGAGATACTCTGGGCGTAATTCTGAGTTCCGGGTGGATCACCGCCCACCCGGAAATAACTAGTTGAGCAACACCAGTGCGAACTGTTAACGAAAACATAACTTCCGAGTAGGCCACCATCCACCGGATATAGTTAAAACCGCTATGACCGCGTTCAATATTGAAGAGTTCAAGGACTGGTTCCTGAAGCTACAGGATGCCGACAAGCTGATCTTTCTCCCGCTTGTTTTAGGCCATCTCACGATTCATGGACGTGCATTTGGCCTTGATCTATCGGGCGAAGAGCAAATCAGAGCGTTCAGGGGTCTAAACGAGCTAAACCACCAGATCAGCTTTTACTTCGCCGGGATCGGGGAAGCGAGACAGAACCGATATCCCGATGACGTGTTTTTACAGATTCTCTTTGAGAAGGCAGCGTCATTTGGGCTGTCGCCCCATCTTGAGGAATCGCTTCAATACGCAAGGGCGGCACACAACAGGGCAAATCAGAGGTAGCCCATCCCGGCTGCATTTTCGCCTTGTGAGCGAGTCACCGCCCACACGTACTTTACCCTTTGGTAAAGTACAGATAGCCCACTATCCACCTGGAGCTCCACGGATCGCTTATGGGGCAAATGTGGGCGTTGTTTTGTGCGCGAATTGCGGCCTGAATCAATCGGCCTTCAGCACAAAACCGTGAATGTTGGCTTTCGAGTCGAGGAACATGCCGACAATCTCGCCGCTGGGGTTTATGGCAACTACGCTGGTGTGGGTTGATCCAGGCACATCGATGGTTGTCGTTGTCCCGCTCGCTTTTTGCACAAAGCCGTGGGCGTTGCCACCGCCGTCTATGTAGTAACCAACGACCTCGCCCTTCGAATCGATCCCAGCGATCCCAGTGTCTGTCGCGCCGGGAACCTCGACCAATGTGATCGTGCCATCGACATCTCGCACAAATCCATGAGAGTGTCCAATCCCGTTGTTAACGATTTGGCATGACCCTGCGATCTGTCCTTTGTCGTTGATGGCTTCGGGACCCGTATCGTCTGCGTTGGGGACGTCGAAGAAGGTTGGGTTCGCTTCATTCGGTTGTTGCAGGAACCCGTCAAAATAACCGAACTGATTACTGCGAAGGCCAATGTACTCACCTGCGGAGTTGATGGCATTGATAATTGTCGGAAAACCTAGGTAAAACACAGAGATTGAGCCAACATCGGGACTCCGCACGAAGCCAGCTGCCTGGCCTGTTAAGTCAACAAAATAGCCAACAGTTTCACCGGCAGAGTTGATTGCAGCAGGGAACACGGAATTCGTGAAGTCGATAGTTGGAATTATCTCTGTGAATGCACCGTTGACACTTCGAATGAAGCCTGGTTCAGAAAGCCCCGGGTAAGGAGGGTTCGCCACGTCGTAATAGCCAACGATCACACCGGAGTTTACAGCGGTTGGATGAGTTCCGACCTCATCCGGGACAGCGAATGTGCTGATCTTGCCATTGTGGTCCCGCAGAAACCCATGGGATACCGATTTTGCGTCGACGTAGATGCCGACGATTTCACCGGACGAGGAGATGGCTGTGGGGATTGTCTCGCGTGCGTTGGGGACGTCGAATGTGGTGATTTTCTTAGCGTTTAGAGTGGAGGCGACGAACAACAAGACTGCAAGTAGAGTTGCGCTTCTCATGGCAATGTCCTTTTTGTCGGTTCAGGAAAAGGAAGACGAACTGAAGGACGAGCACCACGAGCGTAGCGCCAAGCCGGTTAAAGGTCAAGCTGACAACTACCTGCCGATGACCCTGCATAATCAAATTCAAATTGTTTCCGGGCGATTAACCGCCTACTCCGTCGAAACTCATCGGCTCCGGATGTGTTTCATCCATACAGGTGGGTCGCAGACCCATGCAAAACTCGGAAGTAACTCCGAAACGGCAAAACGGGGGTTATTTCCGAATAGCCCACAAACCGACCGGAACTCATAAACATCCTCATCAACCCGGCTCAATCCTTGGTCGAAGCGAAATGTATAGCGTGCGAGAACTTCGGCGTGTATGATCCCGACACCATTGCACAAGCTGTAATTCCCGGGTAGGTCTGCTGCGATTAGAGCGAGGGAAACACTTCCATTCACTCCAGCTCTCTCTCGCGCAGGTGAACTGGAGGATGGATGACTCGCTTGAAAGCTGTGAGCCTGATGGTCGCTACCTGCGTATTGTTTACCTTGCAAGGCAGAGCGGACACAACCTACACCTACACCGGAAACACTTTCAATCAATTCGGCGGCGGATCCTCGTGCCCGTCGCGATGCAGCATTTCAGGCTCGTTTACTGTGGGTAGTCCGCTGGCACCGAATTTCAGCGGGTTTTTCGTTCCGACGGCGTTCAGCTTCACGGATGGCGCCGTAACCATGACGCAAGCAAATACGACGAGTTCCGCCTTCGGGGTCACGACGGACTCGCAGGGCAGAATCACAGTCTGGAATTTGGGGTTCATTAACACGGGGACGTCTATGTACACCGGGACCGGACCTTCCCCACTGTGTCCAAGTAATTGCACGGTCACAGACGGCTCGTTTTCGCCCAGCAGCTATGCGTCGATCGTCGGTAGTCCTGGAAGCTGGAGTTCGGTGAAGTACAGCTACACGGGCAATGCGTTCATTACCTTTTTCGGCCCCTCGACCTGCCCGCCTGAGTGCAGGCTCACGGGGTCCTTTACGGTAGCCGCGCCGCTTGGCCCCAATTTCAATGGGTACTTCACGCCGACGGCATTCAGCTTTACAGACGGACTGGTAACCATCAACCAAGCCAATATGACGAGTTCCGCGGTAGGGGTGATCACGGACGCAACCGGGAGCATCGCCGAGTGGAATATGGGATTCATCAACGGACAGACTTCCATCTACACCGGAACCGGGCCTTCCGTGATTTGTACAAGCAGCGGCTGTACCGTGACGGATGGCGCGTTCTCTCCCACCATGGCCGCGGAGGTACTGAACGATCCGGGGACGTGGACCGGGTCGTCGCAGACTGCAACGATACCGGGTCTCACGGTTCAATTAAAGAGCTTCAATCTACCCTTCGGAACGGCGAACAGTCTTCTGGCAAAATTGCAGGCAGCGGAGGCAGCGGGGCCGGGCAGCGCGGCCTGCTCCGATTTGAACGACTTCATTGCAGAGGTTCACGCACAATCAGGCAAGAAACTCACGGTCGCACAAGCGAATCAACTCATCGCAATCGCAACTCAAGTGGAGGCGGCCGAGGGCTGCAGTTAGCCAGCACTCCTTAAAGCTGTTATTTTGTGCCGCCAAAACGCAGGTGATGTGGACCTAACTCCACTCGAAATAGAATGGCATTCAGACTTTGTGCAGGCGCTACGAGCCCGTTTGAGCGTGATGGTCGAGTCACCGTCAACTCCGTCGAAACTCAGCGGCTCCAGATGTGTTTCATCCATATAGGTGGGTCGCAGACCCATGCAAAACTCGGAAGTAACTCCGAAACGGCAAAACGGGGGTTATTTCCGGATAGCCCACAATAGGCTCGGAACTCGAAAAGTTGGGCCTCCCTCTGGTCCGAATCGCCCGCCATACACTGAGGATGAGCAGAATTGATGCTAGACAGAACAACTCAAGCCCGAGTCTTGGTCGCTTTCGTCGCGGTGAGTGCTCTCTGTCCGAATTCGCTGCATGCGCAAGATGCCTCCATCACGAACGGAGACTCCGTTCTTGGATGGCCTATCTCCATTCGGCTAGTTAACGGTAAGAACGGGAAGCCAATCACGGATGAGAAGCTGAACGTCTTCATCAACAATGCGACTGATTCACAGCTCTTCCGACCAGGTGAACGCGGCATTATCAAGCTGACCGTGACGATCAACGACGTGCTATCGTTCGCCTCAAACATTCAAGTCTCTTGCCATCCCTACGGTAGAGACGAACATTCACGTCGGAAATATCCCGTCAGAGAAATCCTCGAACACGGGATCGCCGATCAGAACCCGTGCAGCACCAAAGTCCATTTCCAAGCGAATCCCGGTGAGTTCGTGTTTTTCGAGAGACCGCGAACCTTTTGGGAATGGATGAGACTCTAGGCAGCAAACGACTATTTCGCTGGCTACGAGCGGTTAACCGCCAATACGGAAGTAACTCCAAAACGGCAAAACGGGGGTTATTTCCGGATAGCCCACGACTCGACCGCAATACTGTTTTGCCCGCGCCGAGTTGAACCTCGTACCATTCGTTAGCGAGAGGGTCGCCCCATCTATGTCGTTCCAATGGTCAAAGGCTGCAATGTGTTTGTGGATTGCGCTGGTTCCATCCCCGCTGAAGATCGCAGCCCAACAGAGCGCAGAGAAACATACTGTTTGCGAATTGGTTAGCGATCTGCTGCACTTTGATGGAAAATCGGTCCTCGTGGAATCGACGATAGTGGCTGACCTACATGCCACGGTTCTTGAAGGCTCGTCTTGTGGAAGAGGGATTTACCTGTCGTTTGGCCGCAAGGATTCACCGCCGAAGTGGCAGGAACTTGGGTCTGCTGTTGCAGCTAAAAGTACCGGGCTTGATAAGCGGACTTTGCGGGTGCGAGTACGAGGAATCTACCACAGCAATTTGGAAGATGGGAGTCGCCATGTCGCCAACTGGAGATGACCGAGGTGCTGGAAGTTCAATTCGAAGACACTAGGTGATTACTTGAGAATTTCACTATTGCTGGTGTGTAACCGCCAATTCGGAAGTAACTCCGAAATGGCAAAACGGGGGTTATTTCCGGATAGGCCACCACACGTCCAGAATCCTCATTTACCTTGGAGCTGTAAATCAGGACCTCTTAGATATGCCGCGAGAAAGGGCAGTGTCACCGTGGCGATTAGTACCGAAACAATCATCCCGTTCAGCAGTGCCAGCCACAGAGTCATTGGAGGAAACAAGCAGAAAAGAAACATCCAAGTATTCTCTCCCGGAACGTTCGGTGAAGATGAGACATGAAGAAATACCGACGGAGCCAGCATGGAGACAGGCCCGAGGATATATATCCCCACCAAAACCCAACCCCATTTAGGCAGGTGCTTGGTGCCTATCCAACTGGCCACGCCGAGTAACGTCACTCCCACAAGAGGGAAAACGTTCAGCGTCCAAAGATTTGACTTCTGATCGAGGGCAGCATTGACAACGATGGCTGGAAGCCAAAATGAAAGTCCTCCCGCTAGGATCCAAAAAAGTCGATCTCTCATCAAGTCTTTCCTTCCCAATCACGAGTAGTGTCCCGCCGCATTCTCAAATGCATTCTAGCCTCTGACGGTTCCCGGCTGGATCACCGCCTAACCGGACATTACTCGAAAACGGGTTACTTCCGAATTGACCACAATCCAACCGGAACCTCCGTGCCCGATGATGCTTTTGTGATGATCGAGTCGAATGGAGCCAGTCGGTGGCCGCGCGTATTAACTTTGCGTGGCTTACATTCCCGGGTACTTTCCGCTGAAGATCAATATCAAATCGATGGAGTCCTGAACTCCGTGAGCAACAATCGGCACCGCCAAGTTTCGCCCGGTTCGCAGATAGATCACGGCAAGCAGAACTCCCATGAGGCCTTCATCGATGACACCGGTTAATCCCTGGTATGAGTGAGCCAGACCGAACACGATATGAACGACGATCAGACTCACGATCCATGCCTTGCGTGTGCGATCCAGTAGGTCTGCGACGCGGTTCATCAGATAACCTCGATAAATCATCTCTTCACCGAATGCAGCCACGATCCAGACAAGCAGGATGTAGAGAGCCGTCTCTTTCAGATTGCCGGTGAGATCACGAAATTGCGACAGATCCGCCTTCCTTCCGACAAGGCGCACCAGGATCGGTTGGCTCACAAAGAGTTCAAACAGTTCCAAGAGCACTCCGCAGGCCAGACCGATTACTATGGTTGTCGTCCACCCTCGATACCACTTCAATCCAACGCCGCGCCAACCAATCTTTCGGAAAAGAAGCGAACTCCATCCCAAGGCCAGCAACCACGGACCTCTTCCCAGCGGGAGGCGATGGAAGGCGGATGCCGTAAAGAGGACTGCTGCAAGCAGTAGCTCCGAGACAGCGAGCCATTTGCTGTTTCGCCAATTGCCATCGGAAACGTGCGCTCGCGTCGTCGGGGAAGAGGTATCCTTAGCCTTCAGATCAGTGTCCTTGGTCATATATGGACTTTTCTCCAGGGCCTTCTCGTCTTGGCAAGCGCGAATCGGAACGATCTGATCGACATCACATATACAACGATCCAGGCTGCGAAACGTTAACCGAAGATAAGCAGAAATGCTCATCTGAGGAAGCCCCTCAGAGTTCTTCCAGTATCAGACTAAGTAGCACCACTAAAGCATCAAGAAAAGGCAGGCTCGCAAATTTCAAAGTCGACAATTCCGGTCGGTTTACCGCCTACTCCGTCGAAAATCATCTACACCAAATGAGTTTCATCTATGTAGGTGGGTCGCAGACCCATGCAAAACTCGGAAGTAACTCCGAAACGGCAAAACGGGGGTTATTTCCGGATAGCCCACAATACGACCGCGACCTCTTTCCACTTGTACCATTGGTGCATCGAATCGTTGCGACAACAGAGGCTCACAATCGTGAACGGGCTGACAGCGAAAACTGACGACGTGGTCATGCGACCAAAGGCGGTCACAATCTCAACATGGCTTATGGCCATTCTCAACATTCTCGGTTACGCGATCTTGTGGGAACCAGCAGCGCATAAGTCTCGCTTTGCCCTGTTCTTCTTCATCACGCTCTTCACTCTCACCATTGCCGCGGGATACGTCGTGCTGTGGTTCTTCTGGAAGGGCAAGAACTGGGCGAGAATTCTCGTTTTGTTAAATTGCTTTGTCTGCTTCTATAACGTCCACGACATTCATTTCTTCCTTCGAGTAAACCCGTTGAAAAAGTGATGCTCCTGGGCGAAGCAGTGCTGGCGGTTTTCCTTCTTTATTGGCTGAATACTCGTGAAGCGAAAGCATATTTCAAACGAAGCAAATTCCGCAAGCACGTCACAGCGGTTGGATAACCGCCCACCCGGAAATAACTACTTGAGCAACACCCGCCGCGAGGTGTTGTCGAAAGATATAACTTCCGGATAGACCACTGTCGTTAGCACATAATATGTCCGGTGTTTATAGCAAGTGAAGTGTCCGCTTTTGGGGGCGGCGAGGATGGAGCCATGCGCGAGAGCATGGCGATCTATCCGATCACCGCGATGGAGCGGGCGATGAAGTTACAGGAAGTGTTGTTACGAGCTAACGCGAAGAAGATCAAGTGGTGGCAGGCAGCGGAGTTGGTCGGCATCAGCGAGCGGCAGATGCGACGCTGGCGGAAGCGGCTTGAGGAGCAAGGCCCTCAGGGATTACTGGACCGGCGACGACGGAAGCCAAGCAGCCGGCGAGTGTCGAAGAGGCAGGCGGAAGAGGTTCTCGGTCTCTACCGGGACAAGTACTTCGACCTGAACGTGCGTCACTTCCATGAGAAGCTCGGCGAGGAACACCAGATCGGGTTGAGCTATACATGGGTCAAGCAGGCGTTGCAGGCAGCCGGCCTGGTGAAGCGCAAGGCTCGGCGCGGGGTTCATCGCAAGCGGCGTGAACGGCGTCCTCTGCCGGGGATGATGCTGCATATCGATGGCAGCGAACACCATTGGTTTCAGGATGAGCGCAAGCACGATCTGATCGTGATCCTGGACGACGCCACCAGCGAGATCTACTATGCACAGCTGGCCGAGGAAGAAACGACCGCCGCCGTGATGGCCGGGTTGCGGGCAGTGATTGAACGGAAGGGGCTGTTCTGTTCGCTCTATTCCGACCGCGGAGCCCATTTCTGGTACACGCCGAAGAGCGGCGGCAAGGTCGATTATGAGCGCCCCACACAGGTGGGCCGTGCCATGAAGGAGTTGGGAGTGAATATGATTCCGTCCTACTCTCCGCAGGCGCGGGGACGCTCAGAACGCAACTTCTCCACCTGGCAGGGACGTCTGCCTCAGGAGCTGCGATTGCGCGGGATCCGAACCCTGGAGGGAGCCAACAAGTTTCTGAACGAGCACTACATCGCCGAGTTCAACCGGCGCTTCACGGTACCCGCCGCACAGCGCGGAACGGCGTTCATATCCTGCCGGCACAGGAACCTGGAAATGGTGTTCACGCAACGCTACGAGCGCACCGTTGACCGGGATAACACGGTGAGCTTTTACAACGTGATCATGCAGCTCGAGCGCGCCCACTGGCGCCATACCCTGGCCGGCTGCAAGGCGATCATCCATCAGCATCTGGATCAAACACTGACCCTCATGATCGCAGGACATCGCATCGGACACTACAGCGCGGAAGGAAAACTGTTGACGCCGCTGAGCAAAAAACAGATCAAGGCCGTGGAAAAGACGTTGAGAGGAAAAGTCCAAAAACAGACTTTCCCTCCCAACTTGCAAATCCCGCACAACACGCGGGATTCGCACTTTCCCACCGCCCCTATGGTTACTAACTTATGAAACCGGACACTTCATTTGCTACGAAAAGCGGACATTTTCACTTGCTAACGACACTTCCGGATAGACCACCATCCGACCACAAGCCGGAAATAGCGGTTGTTACACTGCTCAAGTCATGTGAGGAGTTCTTATGTTCTGGAGCTTGTTCGTTTGGTCGGCTCTTCTGTACTGGGTTTGGCGTGTTTACAACCGATCTTCACGCAAGAGAATCGCATGGGTGCTTGTCACGTCAACCGGGATTCTTGTCCTAGCGACCTGCTCGATTATCCGGACACTGCCTTCTCATGCTGCACTCCGCACGGTTACTGGGCTTGCCACTGATCGAAGCCACCTGATTCTCAGCCGGAGTTCGGATTTCATCCTCATCGACGCGGCAACCGGGAACCGTATTCTGTTTCAAACTGTGATCGATGGACCCTGGGCGGACCAGCCGGTCCGTGCTACGTATCAGGACGACGGTCGCCGAATTCCAAGCGTCGTCAAAATTGAAGTTGTGGGCGAGGAGCAGTTCCCCCGGTGGCGTGTGCAGGCACCTCACATCGGCTGGATAGGGACTGCAGAACCGAAAAGGAAGGCTCCCCTGCTTATATACCTGGCCGGATGGCTGCTGATTTTGACAGGAGTCATACTGCCTTCGGGTCGGCGAGAAGATTCAACAGTGGAGATTCCTCAGGGTAGGGCGAGTTGAAAAAACGGTGTTGTTGTCGTATTACCGCCAAACCGGAAATAGACGGAAACAGCCAAATTAACTACAGGGGGCCGATGACAGATCGCACAATGCGTTGGCTGATCAGAGTCTCAATCTTGGCCGTCATCGGGATAATGATCTATTTCGGGAACAACAACCGCAAGAATCACTGAAGTATGTTCTTGCATCAATTGATGCCGGAAGTATGACCGCCTACCCGGAAATAACTAGTTGAGCAACACTCGCCGCGAGGTGCTATACAAGATGTAACCTCCGGATTGCCCAACTGAACCGGAACTCGGCAAGCCTCGCCAGCCGCATCCTCGCATCTAACTGACTGATGCGACTTCCCCCGCATCTATCTTAGATAACGAACAAACGTCATCGCCGAAGATAGATTAAAAAGCTCAACGCACGCGCCCCCCCGCGCAGTGGAGCAATCGAAACGCAGAGGTGTGTCAGTGCGTGCAGCGTCATCCATTCGCGTAATGGTTGTGGAGGATTTCCATTCCTTCCGTCGATTCGTCTGCTCAGAATTGGAACAGAGGCCCGAATTGAAGGTCATTTGCGAAGCGTCCGATGGACAGGAAGCGGTTCACAAGGCTCGGGAACTGAGGCCAGACCTCATCCTACTCGACCTCAGCCTGCCTACACTCAATGGCATCGAGGCTGCACGGCGAATTCTCGGACTTGTGCCGGAAGCGAAGATCATTTTCTTGAGCCAGGAAACCTCTGCTGACATCGTACGAGAAGCGATGAGGCTGGGTGCATGGGGTTATGTCTTTAAAACACATGCCGCTGTCGACCTGCTCCCGGCTATCGACGCCGTCCTGTCAGACAAGCGATTTGTCAGCAGCGCATAGATACGCCAATTCGGGCGCTGGTGTCATAAACGAAGATGAGCCGCAAGCACGGCAGATTAGAAGTCTCGGAAATACAAAGACCCCGATTTCATACTCGTTTCCGGGGCAGTGTGGAAGATGGATGTTCACCTCGGCGGGGAACTCCGCTTGATTGCTGGAACCGCAGATTGTGCAGGCCATGGCAATCCTCCAAGGCCCGCTATTCTACGCGCAACCTCGTAGCCCTGTAATTAATTGTTCCTGAAAAGCCGGACATAGTTCCCACTATCGACGCCGCCCCGTCAGGGAAGCGGTTCTTTAGCAGTGCGCAGCCGCTTCAATTCGGGCACCGGTGTCATGAACGAGGAACAGCCACAATCAAGGCAGACCTGAACTTTCGGAAATACCAGGACCTGTCGTTTGTCCACATCCCTGAGGTCCGAAAAGTGAATGCCCACCTCGGCAGAAACCCCGTCTGGTTGCTGGAAGCGCAAGATGTGCACGCCATGGCGATCCCTCCAAGGTCTGCAGACACGTAGACAAGGATTGCAAGAAAAAGCACAAAGGCACATCGGCATTTCGGTTGAGTCACCGTCAACTCCGTCGAAACTCAGCGGCTCCAGATGCGTTTGATCCATATAGGTGGGTCGCAGAGCCATGCAAAACTCGGAAGTAACCCCGAAACGGCAACACGGGGGTTATTTCCGGATAGCCCACGACCCAACCGCAACCGCCGTAGTTCGCTTGCACCCATGATCAGCCTCGCGCGTTGATCAAAGATTCATGTCGCGCCCAAGAGCGAACTGTATTGCCAACAGGCAATAATCCAGCGTGCTGGATCGGTCAAGAGTGTAGACTTCTTCGAGAACACCGGGGGCGGGGTTTCGAAGTCCTACTTCGTACCTAACTCCATCTTGCGGTTCGGATACGGCGTGTCCTCTGCTCGCCTCCGACTTGGTTTTGGCCTCATCACGGGAGAAGGTTGTGACCACGAGGCTTCGCTCGCTCTTCGGGTCCAGCGCAAAGAGAACACCGATAGCTTTCGGATCGCCTTGGACGTAGGCACTATCTCCTCCGAGGGGAGATGTCGGGTCCTTTTTTGCCTGAGTTGGGTCATAGTGTCTGAGGCCCCAGAACCGCGCATTGGCGTCCAAAAACTTCCACTCAGGGAGTTCGTTCGGCAGGGCGCGAGGCATCTTCTTCTGCGCCATTCGTTCAAGAACTTCCACCAAGTATTTCCGGTTATTAGCAATGAGCAAAACATTCGGCTTCGGGAAGGCGAGAAGATATGTCCGCTCCGCATCTTTGCCTTCTCCGTGCCAGATCAGAACTTTGCTTCCACCAATAGCACCCTTGGATGCGCCTGTCCAGCCCGGCACTTGGGCGATCGTGGTTTCCAATCCGTCCAGGTTTCGATCAAAAACGACGATAGAACAACCTTCGTATTCAGTGACTTCATAGCCACTTGGCTCGCGGAAATGTCGCGAACCTTGCATTGCGTAGGCCACTGTGTACCCTTTCAGAGCCCCCACCAAATCCACATCATCAAGAAGTTCGAGTGGCAGCGCCTCCAATTCAGCTCGGATGTCAGCTAGCGATGCCTTCTTGGTGAACCACTCCACGTCATTTTTCTCATTCATCTCGTCTGGCTCGTGCGGGATGAGAAAGGGGCCGCGAGCAGCTACCACGCTTTCTGTATCGGCGGGGAGCCACCAAATCACGTCTTTCTCGACAACAGCCTGATCAGTACTTCGAGTTGAGGGCTTGGGAGACTGAGGAGGATCGGCAACAAGAGAAACAGGAGCCGCGATTGCAATAAGCGCAGTAAGAACCGCGGCATAAACATCGTAAAAACCAATCCGGAACATGGACAAAACTCTACTCCGAACACGACGGACGCTGCTGTTTGATTGAGACACTTTCTGGAGTGTAATATCGGCGAGATATCAAGCCAACCCAAGGGGCGAGAAACAGGTCGAATAAATCCAGCGTTGCGACGAAAGGCCGCTATTGTCCGGTTGCGGTCGAGTAACCGCCTAACCGGAAGTAATCCCAAAATCCGGTTATGTCCGAGTTGCCCACCATAGGACCGTTACGCCCTTGCCAACGAGATTATTGCTCTCGAAAGCACCGCAATAGCAGTAAGCTCTCGCATATATCCGAAATGGAGAACTCCGTGCGATTCAATCGACCGAAGGCAATGTTCTCAGCCCTTCTCGCCTGCGCAGTCGGCGCTCTAATTTATCTTCCGCTCGAACACAGTCCTTACCGCACTTTCTTCGGTGTCTTCGCTATCGGCGTGGGGTACACCGTGGTTGTCTTTGGACTCGTTTGGAGCAATGAAGAAACCGGTCTCTTCACCGTGAGGAACGCCCCCCTCATCGGGAGGATGGTCGTTGGTCACGGCTTATTTCTTCTGTTGATCGCGGCAGTCGTGGAGTTCGGTCTGCTCATAACACCCCATCTGCCAGATTGGCTGGATGAGCCGCTCCGTTCCAGAAACGGCAGACCTGCGGGCACTGGATTTCAACTTCTGCAATTGCTGGCATTCGCCCTTGTCTTGTTTGCTGAGTGGGCTTGGTTGTCGTTGCTTGTCAGCCAGGGCACACCCCCCAAAGACCATAGATCGTCGCAAGTTGACTGAAGCTCTTCTCGATTGTGGACGGGTGACCGTCCACACGTACTTTACCGTTTGGTAAAGTACGGATAGTCCACTACTCGCTCGATAGCAGCAAACTGCTACAGAATTTTATCGGGAGGCGTTCGGCCTTGCGGGTCCCGCTGATGTTTCCGCAAGCCTAGCCACACAAGAAACGCACCGCCCGTCAATCCGACCACGAAGAGTATTGGCTTACCTTGTGCGAGGGCCTGCGAAAGACAAGTAACCAGAATTGCTGCTCCAACCGACAGAGATGCGGTTAACCGGACGCGGCCTTTTGTACGTGAAGTTGGGATCAGAGCTGCGGCGATTACGCAAGAAACGGCGCAGATGACCAACGCGAGAGCGAGACCATTGATCCACATCACAGTTGATTCTAACGAGATGCCAAGCTCTTCTGCAGAGCTGATTCAGGTTCCGGGAGTATCACCGTCGATCCGGAAGTAACCCCGAAACGGCAAAACAGAGGTTATTTCCGAATAGGCCACGACTCGACCGGGACAAGAAGTGAACTCGGTTCTTCGCGATTCGTCTTTAGCACGGCGTTCCGGTTTTTCTTATAATGGCGCAGACCAATGGAAGATGCCAAATGACCCAAGCTACGCCGCCGTCAGACTTCGACTGGACGACATTGCTCCTCTCGATTGCCTCGTTAGTTGTTGCGCTTGTCTCAACCGTCATTGCGCTTGTCTCGACCGTCATTGCGAACAGGGCGCGGAAGGACGCAGAAAGAATCGCTGATCGCGCCCATGACGAATGGGCACAACAAAAATGGTTTGACCTGTATTTCTTAACTAATTCTGCTTACGATGCGTTGGATAAATTTCTAGCTGACTGTAATTTTCAAGGCAACAGGCTCATCAGCATCCGGGGCGGAGGGGATTATCCAACTCGGAGCAACGAAATTATCCGCATGTTCCGAGAGATTCTGATGATGGCGACCGTGTTTCCGAAATGTCCAGCCATCGACACGCTCTGCAACGCCGTCGCTGTCAAGTTTGAGGACGACCCAGTCGAGATGTATTCGCGTAGAAAGCAGCGCCAAGAGAATCTTATGAATGCGATGATGGACATCCGAGACAACGCGCTGGTGGACTCCAGTGTCCTTAAACGGGTAAGCAAGTAAGTCGAACCCGACAACATAGCTGTTAACAGCGCGTTATTGAAGCTTTGGGGCACAGATTCCTGATTGTGAACGTGTCACCGCCTACTCGGACATTACTCAAAAATGGTAGTGGCCCAAGATTGAATTTTCTGTCGAGTTCTGGCATACGTTAGTATGTTCGTCGCGCTTTAGGGATTCCCTTCGGTCTCCGTGGTCGAGGCAACATTGCGTTTCCTAATACTGGTTTTGGAACCGCTTCAAGCGGAACGACTTCAACGTGAAGGCGCTTCTGACCGACTTGAACTCGGCGCGCTTCCAGGATTTTAGAAAATCGGTTGGGGTCTCTCGGCTGGATATCGCTTTTCATACTCGGGCTTCACTGGCCTTGGGTTCGCCATTCCCTTTCTGGGTCGTTTTAATGCGCTTGGTTTTTGACCGTTCTCGCACTGGCCTGAGTGCCAGCAGCTCCTCAACCACATACGCGTCAGTCGTTCCATCTGAGAACGTCACGATCAACCCATCATCACCATCGGGCTCGGTGGTTAGTATTCGTATCAATTCGGCCATGAGATAGACCTACCCTCAGTCGCCGAGAAAATCTGCCCAATTTTGCTCAGTTAGCCCTGGGTCCCTAGGCCATCCCAAGACGTAAGCGATGCCAGCGCAAACCAATTTTTGCCATCCGAAAAGCCATAAAATTGACGCTGGGTCTGTCAAAGACACAATCTCCCTGTATCTGAGGTCGAACAGCGACCGCATGGATCAGCCCGCGCCCATTCCCCGGAAAACCTGTATCATCAGGGAATCCCCACAACTTGAACCTAAGCCGTGGTCGAGTGCTCCGATTTCTGCGAACTGATTCGGATATTCGTGAATCGGAAAGAGCGAGACAATGTCTAAGGATCGAAAACGGCCACGCGTATTCGTGGTTGACGATGAACCGACGATTTCCTCAACCGTCGCGATCATTCTGCACAATGAGGGTTTCGACAGTAAGTCCTTCAACGACCCCCTGGGCGCTTTGCAGGCCGCCCGGTTTGATGTGCCAGACCTGCTGATAACCGACATCGCAATGCCTGGGATGTCTGGAGTTCAATTAGCGATCGAATTTCAACGGAAATACCCTGACTCCAAAGTCATTCTGTTTTCGGGAAACCCTCACAGCTCCGAGTTGATAGGGGAAGCGACAGCAGCTGGGTACAGCTTCGACTTTCTCTGCAAACCGGTGCATCCCAACGAACTGCTCCGAACTGTACGCACTCTGCTCGATGGAAAGTCCGTGACCGCCGCGCCCTGCTAAGAGACAGAGCCATCGTTTGAATCGAATGCCAACAAAGAATCCAAGGCAGTGGGCGACTTACACCCAGAACCTGCAAATGGCATGACGGCACTGGTGCGGTGTATTCCTGATCAAGGGTTATGACGTGCGCATCGCGCGATAGACCCAACTAGTCTTCAGTAATTTCGTTGACGATCCGCTCGGCTTGGCTCACGTCTTCGCCAACCGGGTGCATTGTGCTGAACGGAACATGCATATGGACACTCTGAACGCCGGTGGTCAATTCGATATCGGCAACACCCTGCTGAGCGTTTACCTTCACGACAGTGAAGGTGCCAGAGATTACATCAGTCCAAACCCTTTGTCCGACGCGCGGTAACCTCATGGGTCAATCATCTCACCGAACCACACGACTACACCACAAGTGCAAAACCAACTCCGTTGAAACTCAACGACTCTTTGACACGGCATTTCTCGGTGATTTGTGCGACGGCGGATGGATGACCGCCAAACCTGGAAGTAGCCCCGAAATCTGGATTACTACTGGCATGGTCCGCCGCCTTAACCTCCTCGGAGTTATAAGGGGAGAACAGGAGGCGTCCCATGGAGATTCACACGATAGGCATTGATCTTGGCAAGACAGTCTTTCACCTGGTTGGTCTTAACGTGCGCGGCGAAGTCGTGGTGCGGAAGAAGTGTTCGCGCGATCAGCTACTGCGTTTCACCGCGAACCTGCGAGTGTCATTGATCGGCATGGAAGCCTGTGGAGGAGCGCACTTTCTTGCCCGTGCTCTGCGTGAACAGGGACATGATGCAAGGCTTATGCCGGCCAAGTATGTAAAGCCGTACGTGAAGACGAACAAGAACGACTACATCGATGCGGAAGCTATCGCGGAAGCGGTCGGTCGAGCGAGGATGCGCTTCGTACCCATCAAGACGGACGATCAGCTGGATCTGCAGTCCCTTCACCGTGTGCGCGAGCGCTGGGTATCGGGTCGTACGGCGGTGATCAACCAGATGCGTGGATTGCTGCTGGAGCGGGGCATCACGATTCGCAAGGGACGTCGTCATATCGAAGAGTCTCTGCCTGGGATCCTGGAAGATGCCGACAACAAGCTGTCAGGCTCCTTGCGTGTATTGCTGACCGAACTGCGACTGGAGATGCAATACCTGCAGAGACAGGTCGAAGAGTCTGACAAGCTGATCCTGCGGATCGCCAGCGAACTCGAGGACTGCCCACGTATGGTTTCTGTCCCAGGAATCGGACCGATGATAGCCACCGCCACGATCGCCGCAATCGGCAACGGATCGGCGTTCAAGAAGGGGCGAGGATTTGCTGCCTGGTTAGGCGTGGTGCCCGGAGAGCACTCGACCGGCGGCAAGCAAACACTGACTGATACCAGCAGGCGCGGGAACAGATATCTGCGCAAGCTTTTCGTCCAGGGTGCTCATGCCGTCCTGCAACAGAGGATGAGGCAATCGAACGGCCTCAACACGTGGCTGGCTCAGCTCACCTCCCGCAAGCGCATTCAGGTAGCGGCAGTTGCCCTGGCCAACAAGATGGCGCGCATGGTCTGGGCAGTGCTCTCCAAGGGAGAAGCCTATCGCCCTCCGCTTTTGATTGAAACTGCCGCAGTTTGAAACAACTGGCCTGCAATTGACGCCTGGCAAAACACGCCAGGCTTGGAAATCGCATTCGCGATTCCCACAATTACAGACCAGCGGCGGCTCAGAAGAGTTTTTCGATTCCTGCCAAGGTTTGCTGGCGAACCATGACGATGGCAAAAACGGTCGAACCCGGCATTCTTGAAACCTGTAACCCGGAATAGGCTTAAAAGCCTGCGTTACTAAATAGGACAAGAGTGCAGCGCATTCCATCCAGGGCCAGAGCAGTAGCTCACACAAAGGCCGGATACATTCGCGCAGACCTACCATGTCATTCTCATTTTTCGCTTGCAATGCGGCGGCGGACCATACATTCCGGGTTGCCCACCACTCGCCCGGAACTACGAAAAGAGCGGACACGTCAATTAGGGCACGCTCGATGGCATTCGCTCCAACTAGTGTGCCCATGGTTCCAAACTCACATATCCACGGGAGCAACTAATGAACACATACTGGAATGCAATCGTTGGCATCAGGCCATCTTCGCGCGGAGACGCACCGGCCCCGATTGTGTTCATTGGTACGACGAACGATACCTCTCTGACCGCGTGTGTTCCAATCTGGATGTCCAGTGGCGGAAGGACGGCAAAAGACTGTTCCACTCCGTTCGCGACGCGCTTCAAGATCGAGGTCTTGCCTTTGGGTTGGCTTCGAACGAGCCCGTCGGCCGCGTAAAGCAAAGGCGCATTGGTGCCGGAGTCTAACCGGAGAAGTACCGTCGTCGTATCGCCGGCAAAGAGGCGTGCCGCTACAACAATGGGTCGTGTGAAAGCCAGATCCTGTGTGGAACCATGTGGCTCGGCAAATGCAATGTGTTCGCCCTTGATCGTAGCCGCAAGGGCGCCCGATTCATCGAGGCACAAAATATGCCGGCCATTATCGATGAGCAAATCGAAATGCTCTAGAAAATTCGCGCCAAGGATGCCACGGATGCGAGAATCCGCTGCTTTGAGTTGGGTTATCTCCTGTATGACTGCGATCGCGTCTGGGACGGAATGTTGTCCGACCTCGATCAAGCCCAAATAGGAATAGGCAGCGCGACCATAAGTTGCAACGCCACCGACTCCGGTTGTGCCTTGAGCCTTCAGACCTAGTTCTACGGCGAGCGAAGGCTCGATTGTGGTGACTTGAGCTCCAGTGTCGACCAAGAAATCGTAGGGGCGCGAATGGTTGATCTCGATCGGAACAACAATAAGTGCGCCTTGCACGAGACGCAAGGTTAAACTGGCTACATTCCCAGGGCAGTGTGCTTCCCCTTGAGCCGCAGGAAGAGTCTGGGATACTAGACTTGCTACGAGCAGGCATTTGAAGAGTGACATTGGATTTCACCTCAGCCGGGTTGGCTGGGTGCAATGTCGCCTCGTGCCTCCACATTGTCGTGATGGTCCTCATACCAATTTCTGAAAGCGAGTGACGGAATTGTGACGGCTCACAAGTCCTGTGTTTTCAAATTCGGGGAGTTTGAGGTCAGGGAGAGTGAGTTCCTGCTGATAAAGAGTGGGGAATCGATTCCTGTCGAACCGAAGGTGTTTCGCGTGCTGTTGTTTCTTTTGCGCAATCCAGGCAGATTGGTGAAAAAGGATGAGATTGTAAACGCGGTCTGGGAGGACTATTCGGTTTCGGACAATTCGCTGACTCGGAGCGTCGCTACACTCCGCCGTTTGCTGGGCGATGATGCGCGCGAGCCCCGGTACATTGCTACGGTGCAGACGGTTGGATACCGATTTCTCTGCCCGGTGGAGGTGTCTGAGGGCGCACTTGACCGACCTGGGGATTCTGAGTCGACTGCGGTCCCTGATCACGGACGAAGCATCCCGGATAGACGAAGAGCCAAATGGGTTCTTGCGGCAGTTATTGCGACCGGTGTGCTGATCACAGCCGCATGGATCGTGCAACGCTCTGTTAGAAACCACGACGAGGTCGCTCGTTTAAGTAGCACGAAGCATTTTCCGACGGTGCCTGTCCGAGAAGTCCAACTGACCAATTTGGGTGGTGTGATCTCGTGGCCTGCGTTCTCACCGGATGGAAGGCAATTAGCTTTCGTTTGGGATGCCGGAGATCATCCCAGCAGAGGAGATTTGTACGTGCAACTCGTCGGTGGCGAATCCCAGCCTCTTCGGCTCACTCACACGCGCAGTGAATATCTGACCCCGCCGACCTGGTCACCGGACGGTCGCGAGGTTGCCTTTGGCAGCTGCGACGACAACGGGGGAGCGATCTACACGGTATCTGCCCTCGGTGGTCCGCAACATCGGATCACAGATGTCGCTTGCCCCTACGGATACATTCCTCCCGTCAGCTGGACTTCGGACGAAAAGTTTCTGGTACTCGCCGACAGGTGCGTTTCAGATGGTCCGATAAGCAGCGTGGTGTTTTCGATGGAAACAGGAGCGAAGCGTTGTCTTGTGGCACTGCTAAAGGGAGAGGACTTGGGAGATGGGGGTGGAGTTCTCTCCCCAGATGGACAGACAGTGGCATTTGTCAGGGAAAGCCCGGCAGGGGCCGATTTATACACCGTGCCCCTAGCCGGAGGCACTCCGATCCGACTGACCGTAGATGCCAAGATAAACGGCGAACCCGGTGTTCCGATGTGGACAGCGGATGGGAAGTTCATCTGTTTCAATTCCAATCGCAGCGGGACGGAACGAACTTGGCGAGTGTCTTCAGGTGGTGGCACGATTGAGCCGGAGACCAAATATCCCGGCATCGGGGCCCTATCTCGCGATGGCAGCCGGCTCGTCTACCCAGGGCCCTCAGCCTTTATGGGTTCCAGCGTTTGGCGGGCAGAACTCTCAAGCGAGGGCGGAGCTATCGTCGGCAAACGGCAACTTCTACCTGACTCTGCCTTTGATTACGCGCCACAGCCGTCTCCAGACGGACGACAAATCGTATTCGAGTCGATGCGGTCGGGACATGACGAGATTTGGAAGAGTAATGCGGACGGCAGCGATCCGCGGAAGTTGACCTCTCTCAGAGGTGCTGCGGGCGGTCCGCGGTGGTCCGCCGACTGCAGATGGATTGTGTTTGATTACCTTCCTGAGAATCAGAATCACAGGCAAGTATTTGCGATCGACGAAGAGGGTCGGAACCTGCATATGGTTGTGACCGGGAATTATAACAATGGCGTTCCCACCTGGTCGAATGATGGGAAAGCGATCTATTTCACTTCGGATCGTACCGGCAATTTTCAAATCTGGCGTCACGACCTGGCAACTGGGCGCGAGACCCAACTGACCCACGATGGAGGACAGGCGAGCCTGGAGTCCTTCGATGGGAAGACGCTCTACTTTTCAAAATTGAGCGGCGGGGGCATTTGGGCCATGCCGGTGAATGGTGGAGAAGCGCAGCATGTCACGGACGCACTCCATTTCGGTTATTGGGGCGAGTTTGCGGTTACCGAAGACGGCCTGTACCTGGTCGACTCGGATGCAGACCCTGGACCAGTTCTGATGTACTACGCTTTTCGGACGCGGCAACTCAAACGGATTCTCAGCCTGAATGGGCCGCCGAAGGCGATTCCATGGAGCGCAAATCTCGGGGTGTCGCGCGACGGGCGAACGGTACTCGTCGTTCTGGCCACATTCCGGAACTCTCTCGTGATGGCGGAGAACCTTCAGTGACACAGGACGAACTTAGAAATTCGAGACGCTCGGAGCAAGGTCTTGATCGGTTAACCGTCCACTCGGAAATAGCCAAGTAGTCAATACAGAATGAATTTAGAACCGGTCTCCTAAATAGTGTACGGGTCTACGGCCTACGACATGCCAGGCCTACTGTTCTGTTGGGAGTCTGTACAGAAACTGCAATGCCCGCGGGAACCTTTGCGCCCATGCCTCTTCGTTATGTGCGGCTCCCGGCTGCTCAACGACCAATAACCGTGGGTTTCCGAGCCCCTGACGCTGAAGCGTATCTCGAAGCAGATGGACATCGTCTACTGGTTCACTGAACGAACCGACGCCGATAAATACTTCTCCGGGCCATCGAGAGGTCTTGCCAGCTTTTCGAAGGAGGTAATTATCATGAGCGTATAGCGAAGGGCTTTCGAGCAGCAATTTTCCAAATCGCCCAGGGTGCTTCATGACGGTATAGAGCGCAATGCCCGCCCCGTAAGAAGAGCCGCCAAGCCCGGTCTTCGCCGGGTCGAGATCGGTGCGATACTCACGGTTAATAAAAGGCATCACCTCTTCCAGCAAGAACTTCGGGTAGTCCTTGCCGCGAACGCTTGGCACCGGGGGCTCGAGAGTATCGTCCGGGAAAGGCAGATACTCCTTCGGCCTGTCTCTCTTGCCTGCATTATCAATTCCAACGATGATGAGCGCCGGAATTTTTCCGCTCTGGATCAGCGCTGTTGCGGTCTCATCGACGCGCCACTCCCGCGAGTTGAAATTCGACGTGCAGGCATCAAAAAGGTCTTGGCCGTCATTCAGGTACATCACCGGGTAGCGCTCACCGCGCTGGTCAGGGTTCTTGTAGCCAGGAGGGAGCCAAACCCTGAGCATGCGCGTGTTATGAAATACTCTGCTGGTGAACGGGCGTACAACCAAATCTCCAGCAACCGAGCAACGAGGGGATTCCTGACTTGCGAAAACGCACCGGGTTTCAGACACCCAAGCCATCCCCGCCAATATCAGCGAACAAACCGTGAACCGACCGATCATTAGACTCCACCTGGAACCCTTTCTGAGAGTTATTCCAGTATCGCCGCCGGTCCTCCCCTTACTCATTTTGTGAAGCCCTGCACCGACTTTGATACGAATTCCGGCGACGGGCGAAGAGGCCCGCAGGTCGCTCCGAGGTTTCGGTTTATGCTGATCATTACACTCCGTGTGAAGCACCTTGCACGGTCTTCAACGCGGTACAAATCGAATTCATCATAGGCAGGATTCTCATGGCTCACTGCGGTACGACCCCCACGAGCACATCGCCTCCGATGCATGGCTCGAGCTCGATGAATCAGAACGCATGCAGCAGGTCGTGAGATACCATCGGCGTCAGCGAATCCGGCTTCCTAATGAAACCATTCATGCCGTGATGCATGTGATCGTCGAGAACCAGGTTGCGCTCGGGAACTCATTTCCCGCAAAGGCAGTGCCTATCCGGTTGATGAATGAGGGGCTCGACCGTCACGAAGCTATCCACGCGATTGGTTCTGTGTTGTCGGAAAAGCTCTTTGCGGTAATGAGTGGAGAGGACGTAAAGGGCGACATCAACGCGGATTATGTG
Source organism: uncultured Acidobacteriaceae bacterium (assembly GCA_963769345.1). Lineage (GTDB taxonomy): Bacteria > Acidobacteriota > Terriglobia > Terriglobales > Acidobacteriaceae > Telmatobacter. Next base: position 22,928 of record CAVYLL010000008.1, on the reverse strand, counting down.
GAACAGCTCAAGTCTTTGTCGGCGGAATCCTGGAGAAGGCAAGCGGTATGAGTCGTCTCGGAAGCATCGTGGCATCGCACCTCTCGCGACGCCGACTATGCGCGATGGCGAACTTCATTTTCAGATTTCCCGTTGGACTTCGCTGGCCAATTTGGGTTCAGGTCGTGTAGCCGTCAACCCGGGACACAACCCATTTTGGGGTTATGTCCGAATAGGCCACAAACCGGCCCGAACGCGACATCGGGACGTGTCCTGATCCACATTAAAGGGCTAGCAAGGTTGAGGTTCCTAAAGAGTAATTGGGAACGCTTGGACGCCTCTATAGCGAGGCCCAAAATGAATCCGCGAGAAGCCGCACAAATGACGATTTTTGACGTCTAGGGATAGAGTCTAGTTTTCCACCAAATTCATTGACCCGGTTTGTATGTTTTGTGGGTTATTTCACGCGGACCCACGGGGGTTGGCTCAACAAATGAATACGAGCGTCTTTAGATCGATTTTCGCACTCCCTGCGAATTTCCCCCAGGCAGGCAGATCCTTTGGTAATCGAAGGAAAGACCACTGACGCATCCGTCAAATCAGGAAAGTGACCGTAACGTGATTCAAAATCGCCAATACGCATCAAAACCCCCCCAAAACTTCTGTATGAATTTTGATGTGCCTAAAACTACATGAACATAGAAAACCTCGGTTGCCACAACCAAAAGTACCGTCGGCGAACCAAAGGGCGCCTGCGGCGCAAAGCGCTTGGCCGCCACTCCCACGGCGCAATGTCCTAATGGTCCAAGCTTTCGTCAGGTAGAACCTCGTTTGCAGCAATCCACCCGGAACTAAGAAAAACCTCTACAGCCCGGCTCAATGAGCGCGTTGCCCTGTTCACGTCAACGCACAACGAACCGCCAAACCGGACATTACTCGAAAATTGACCAGAGTTGACCATCCGACCAGTATTGTTGCTTTCGTGGTCTAATCAGTCAGCTGCCAGTTAGGAAGCGAAGAATGACTCCTGTAAAAATCGCACCATTTATCTCGATTTCGCTGTAAATAACACCCGGTAACGCACATGAAAAGGTGATCCATGACGTTTACACGAGACCCTGTCAGGATGTCGGGGACCCTGCGCGGCAACAACCAAAAGGCGGATTGTACGGTGTCAGCAGTAAGAGTGGCGTTGTCCGGTACGAGTCTCTACAAGGACTGCCAATATGTAGTTGAGTGGGTTTCAAAGACGCTGCCTTTGGGCACCTACAGGCTGTCAGTGGAAGGCAAGATCATCGACGTGCTCTACTCCCAGAACGGCTGGCACGCGATCCAGCTTCCATCTAGCATCAAGCCAGGTGTGAGAATCTAGCGAATTGTAGAATCTGTATCTGCTCCAGCCAATCTGTCCCGCGCGGTGGAGCATTTCGCAAGGGACGCGAGTTCGCGGCCTGGGTGGGACTGGTCCCCCGCGAACACTCCACCGGAGGTAAGCAGAAGTTGCTCGGCATCAGCAAGCGCGGCAACAGTTATCTGCGAAGACTGTTCGTTCAGGGCGCACGCGCGGTTCTGAGATACAGAGACAAGCAATGCTCAGGCTTGAAACACTGGCTGGCGGAGCTGTCATCGCGTAGCCACTACAACATCGTCGGCGTGGCGCTGGCCAACAAACTGGCGCGCATGGCATGGGCCGTACTGGCCAGCGGAAATACCTACCGGCCACCTGTCCAGGCTGACATAACTGGCCTGCAGATGACGGCTGTCTAGCGACAGCCTTGGAAATCGCTCTGCGATTCCCACATCCGCAAACCAACGACGACTGCGGAATTTAGAACACTGCCAGGTCTGCTGGCGAACCTTGAGATGGCACAACGGTCGAACCCGGCGCTTCCAAAACCCGAACTCGGAAGAAGTCCTTCGAGACTGCCTAACTAATGGGGAACGGAGCGCAGCGCATTCCATCCTGGCCCGGAGCCTCGGTTCCAACAAAGGCCGAATACATTTGCGCAGACCAACCCGTCACTCTCACTTTTCGCTCGCGGAAAGGCGGCGGACCATACATTCCGAGTGGCCCACCACACGCTCAAGACGTTCGAAAGCTCGCCTAAACTGATGCCATGCCGCGCGATTGATCATTTGCCGTCTTTACAAATCGGCTGTATCAATTTGATTTGGAGGTTGGCAATGAAGCGCATGATCCGCTGATTTGTGTTGGGCGCAATCTGTGCGCTGCCTGCGTTGGGGCCGGTTTCCGCTCTCGGGAAACTTGGTCTAATGATCGTGAGGCCTGCAGACCTGACCGCGATAACGGAGCACCAGCGTACCCTGGTCGAAATCGGCTATTCCGAAGTAGTCGATGTACCCGGTGGCATGAGCGTAGTTGCCGGTTCCTCCGGCGATGTCAGATCTATAGTGTCCCCAAGGGACAGCGACGACGGCCTTGTCCGAAGAAGGATAGGTGGGAATCAGGACGGCGACCTTCAGCTTGAGGGTGTCACCCGCCGCCGTAACCCAGTAATGCTGCACGTTGAAAGTCCCGTTGGCATTCTGTCCCAGGATTGTAGCCGCCACGGAGCCTGCCAGATCGCCGAAGACCGGGCCGAGGTTGGTAACGCCCGCAACCACTCCGATATTCGTCATCAGAGCTCCGCCCACATGGGTGCAGGTTACGTTTGGATCGTCACTCTGTGCCATCGCTACAGAAGTCATAGAGACGAGGCGATTGGGGACTGATGCGAGGAGTGTGAGTATCATCCCGGTAGTCATGCGCGCTGCGAATCTCTTGAGGTTCATTGATTCTCTCCAGAAAGTTGGTTCAGGGGAATGCGGGGATCGTAGCGAACCGATCCGCCAATTGCGAGCCAGAGGCATGATCCGCGTCGGATTCCTGTCAAGCCCGGACTTTCGCGCGCTCAGCGGTTACATCAATGCACACCAGGCGATTTCAGGTGAATTCTGGCGTGCGGATAATCTGTGAACTCATGCGTGCCAGTGAAACGCCTTCTGGATGATCTTCCATCCATCTGGCATTTTGAGAAGCGTGAACATGTCTGACATTCGCACACCGGATCCGGCCAAGTTTCCTGACCATCCGGCTACTTCAAGATGAACGACAGCGATCGATTCGAGGATGTCCACACAAGCGACCCTGGGCTCGATGCTGGGAGCTGGACCATTCTTGTCAATCCAGTCGAAGAGAAACTCGGTTCCAATGGCGAGTTGTTCCCCAGCGTAGCCGAAGAATGAGGCGTCTGGGTGGAAGGCAGGCCGCATAAGCTCGCTCTTGCCTTGTTTGCTTCCGTCAACATACATCTGAATGGTCTTGACGATTCCGTCGTATTCGGTGAGGTATGCGCTCTTGGTCATATCGGGACCGTAGGAGCTGACAACGCCGGCCGTCAACAGACAAAGGCGGCTAAAGTCGGTCGTCATTGTCGTTAGGCGATGCCGGAGCACACCCGGAGAAGCATCCTTACTCAGCGTTTCAACCCGCCGCTGAACCCAAAAGAAGTGATGTCTGGTGCAACCTACGCTGCGCTTGGCGCAACGGCACGCGGCGCCAGCCGGATTTCGCTTTAATGGACAGCCTCTGGTACAGTCGGGTGCGGGGTTTTGAGATGTCCCAGCGAAACACGCCACAAAAGACTCTGGAATCGTGGAAGCAGATCGCCGGCTACCTTGATCGCAGCGAACGCACCGTCCGGCGCTGGGAGGCGAGCGAAGGACTCCCCGTCCACCGCCGCGAGCACGAAAAGCAGGACACCGTCTTCGCCTATCGGCATGAAATAGAGGCCTGGAGCCGTTTACGCACCAAGTGTCCCGGTGCAATCGCAAGCGACGAACCCGAGGATCTCTCCCCGACCAAACCGCGTGTCAACGCCTACCTCGTCGAACATGACGCAATCACCCGCACTATGCACCGTTACATTGCGGCCGCTCGCACAGGAGACGGCGATCTCATGCGACCTGCTTTTCACCCTTCGGCAACCATCTCAGGCTACTGTCAAGGGGTCGAATATAGTGGCTCGGTTGAGCACGTGTTCCACTGGATCACGGAAAACGGCCCGGCTCCGAATATCAATCCCCGCTTTGCGCGCATCGAAATCATCGAAAGCATCGCCGTTGTTCATCTCGAAGTTCAACGATGGTCAGGCAAGTTGGCTGGTGCCAATGCCCGAGCTTCCGACGTATTCACTCTGCTCAAGTGGAATGGTGAGTGGAAGATTACGCATAAGCTCTTCCATTGGCACAACCAATGACCCGCGCCATACATGCGGATTAGTGCCGTGAAAGTCGGCTTCTCAAACGTTTTTCGACGCCTTCGCATGGTTCCGGGTGAGTCACCGCCTACTCCGTCGAAAATCACCACCTCCCGATTGGGAACCGGAGTTTAAACGGGAGCCGCGTTCGGAGGGGTGATCTGGATGTTGTAGCCGAACTTGCGAAGTTGTTTGGCTAGGTATCGTGCTCGGTAGATGAGTAGCTTTGGTTCAGGCTGGGTGCCCTGCTCGATGTAGCTGACTCCTTGGTGGAGGATCTTCCAGACGATTCGGCAGATGCGATGTGCGATGGCCCAGACGGCGGACTGATAGCCAAGCCGTGGCAGCAGACGCCGAAACACGGCCTGGAAGTGCGTGCCTTTGCTTCTGGCTGCAGCGTGAGCAGCCTGGTTGAGCAGTCGGCGCATGTATTTGTTGCCTTTGGCCGATCGGCTGCTGGAGTTCTTTTCAGCGCTTTCTTCTCTGCCGGGACAGGTCCCCACCCAGGAAGTGAACTCCGCAGCGGAGGAGAAGGTGGCGGCTGTCACTCCCACTTCCGCGATCACCTGTTGTGCTGAATCGATGCCCAGTCCTGGCACTGCCGCTAGCCTGATCACAGCGTCCTGATGCGGGGTCATGGCCTGCGCGAGCAGGCTGTTCAGTTTTGTTATCTGCTCATCGAGGAGCCGTAGACGCTCAAGTTGCAGCATGAGCATCTGGGCGTGCACGGGATGCGTCCTCCCGGTTAGGGCTTCGATCAACTGTTCTTCACTGCACTTCAACCGTTCGTCCCCCAACAACGCCAACCGCTTCGCATCAGTCTCACCTTGGGCCAGAGCATGCAGCATGCGCATGCCGCTCGATCCCAGCAAATCGGTGACAACAACCGACAGCTTGATGCGCATCTCTTCCAGCAGACACTCGATCTGACTACGAAGGCGCACCCGGTCGCGTACCAGTTGCAGCTTCATCCGGCTCAGGTTCCGCCAGATACGTTGCTCCCCACCTGGAACAAAGCTCAGGATGAGTTCCTTGGCAATCAACCGCCGTACCAGCCGCTCTGCATCCTTGAAGTCATGCTTGCGTCCTCGCGGAGCACGGTTGGAAAACGCTTGCGCCAGATGAAGGCACATGTGCGGTTCTAACTCCATCCACACCGATCGCCAGTATTGCGCGGTCGATTCCATCACCGCCTCTTCGACCCCCTGCGCCTGCAGCCAGTTCGATAAACGGCGCAACTCTGTTGGCATGGTGGCAAACCGCCGCCGCTCCGGCTTCTCCTCCGGCATGCGGGCATTAATCACCACCACCATCAACACCTTCTTGTGTACGTCAATGCCTGCTATCTTGTCTGCCATTACTACCTCCTGGCGGGGAAGCGGCAGGAAGCGTGCGCAGAGACATTACACACCGTCACGTGCTACCAATCCGTCCCTGCAGGGATGGATGGCGCAACACAAATTGGTCCAAACACGCGACCCAGACCAAACTCGGACACGGCTTCGACCAATCCAGAGTAGGCTCGGTCTTCGCCGTCCCACGCCGGTCCAATCGTAAAGGCTTCCACTCGCCACGATTTTCATCCATATAGGTGGGTCGAAGACCCATGCATAACTCGGAAATTATCCGAAAAAGGCGAAGATTTGGCACAGTTTCGAGTGTATGGAATCCCAAACTGATCACTTCCCTTGAGAGAAACAAGACTCAACATGAGAGTACGCATCTACCCGGACGCATTGATCTTCGTACTTGCGCTATTGGGCGTCCTAAGCTTGCTTGATGAAGCATGGCGAGGACCAGCTCCGCCTCCGCTGGTTGAGTTTCTTCTGACTCATCATCTGTGGCATGCATGGAACGAACTGAGGTGGCAACATATGTATTCGCATGAGGTTCTCCATTTCATTTCCGGCGTGGTTGGCTCCGCGTTGGGATGCTGGATTTACTTTGCACTCCAAAAGAGAAAAGCGTAATTCCTGCAAATCGACCTCGCACCATTGCCAAACTTGAGACCTGAAATGGCTTTGGTTACCGAGTCACCGCCCATCCGGAAGCTACTTGTCGATCAACAGCAGCGCAAGCTGTTAACGAAAACGTCACTTCCGAGTCGCCCACGATCCAACCGGAACACCCCGCTCGGCATACTTTCTGCGAACCGCGTCCTATCTGAATTACATTTCCGCTCATTCACCTCTGCCACCCACCAGCCTGAGGTTGTAGACTGTGCTGCGTGATTCGCTCAATGCGCGGGAATGAATCAGACATGAAAGGCAAATGCCATTCTGCCCTGGCGCTACTGAGCTGCGCCCTAACGATTTGAGATAAAGGTCGTCTGACTCCACATGGCGGCAAAGCCCAGCAAGTGGTCTCACGGCGTGAGTGGAACACTCAAGAGCCTTGGCTTCGGTCTTTGCGTTTTTCTCTCTTGGGCGCGGGTTAGCCGTCTGGCTGACCGTCCACAACGTTCATGGATTCTTGGCGTTCTTGGATGACGCTCTGGCTGGCATTGCTATCGGGCTTGTGGTTCTCCTTTACGAACGTAGGCGCCAGCATGCCATAGACAATCTGCGTGAGAGCGAGGAGCGTTTCAGGCTAGTCGCGAACGCCGCGCCGGTGATGATCTGGATGTCCGGCACTGACAAACTTTGCACCTACGTCAATAAGCCTTGGCTGGATTTCACCGGGCGATCCATGGACTCCGAGCTTGGAAGCGGCTGGGCAGAAGGTATCCACCCGGAGGATTTAGCAGCGGTGTCTCGACACCTTCACGCAATCCTTTGATCGGCGAGAGGAATTCAGGATGGAGTATCGGCTCCGCCGGTACGACGGGGAGTATCGATGGGTTCTCGACCATGGGGTGCCGAGGTTTGATCAGGATGGCTCTTTTGTCGGTTTCATCGGGATTGGGGTTGACGTTACTGATCGCAAGGAAACAGAACAGGCGCTACAACAGGCGAATCGCGTTCTAGAAGAGCAGACGGCGGCGCTACAAACACGAGAGGAACTACTGAAGACTTTCGTCACACACGTACCAGCCGCAGTGGCGATGTTCGACCGTGACATGCGCTATCTCCAAGTGAGCGACCGCTTTTGCGCGGATTATTCGCTCGACAGTTCAGAGATGCTGGGGCGTTCGCACTACGAAGTCTTCCCTGACCTTCCCGAACGGTGGAAGGAGACTCACCGCCGTGGTCTTGCCGGAGAGACGTTGGGAGCCGAGGAAGACCGTTGGGATCGCGAGGACGGCACCGTTTGGCTCCGATGGGACATTCGCCCCTGGCAGAATCTCGACGGCGTACATGGGAGGGATTCTCATCTTTTCGGAGGACATTACCCGCCGCAAGCTGGCTGAAGAGGCGCTTTCAGACATGAGCCGAAAGCTGATCGATGCACACGAACAGGAACGTACCCGGATTGGGAGAGAATTGCATGACGACATCGTCCAACGACTCGTGATGTTGGCGATACAACTCGACGGAGTTCGACAGGATATTCCTGACTCGGCATCTGAGCTGAGTAGGGTAATCGTCGATCTGCGAGACCAAACCGCCGACATCATGGAGGATGTCCAATCGTTGTCGCACGAACTACACTCTTCGAAACTGGAATATTTAGGCATTGATGTGGCGACAAAGAATTTCTGCAAAGAGTTTGGTGAGCATCAGAGAGTGGAGATTGATTTTCAGAGCCACGATATGCCTGATGCCCTGCCAACCGAACTCTCACTTTCTCTATTCCGGGTTCTGCAAGAAGCCCTCCGTAACGCTGCGAAGCACAGTGGGGTAAAGAGATTCGAAGTGAAACTGTGGGGAAGTGCGGAAGACGTTCAGCTTACCGTTAGCGACCTCGGTGTAGGTTTTGATCCGAAGCCGCAATGAAGAGCACAGGGCTTGGTCTGACGAGCATGCAGGAGCGCCTGAGGCTAGTGAGCGGAGAGCTTTCAATCAACTCGCAACCGAACGTCGGCACTACCATACACGCTCGTGTGCGTCTCAATTCGGGAGGATGATCAGGCGACGATTCTCCATCGAATGTTCGCCCGCTCACCGAGAAGAAACGGCGGAATGCTCCGCACAGATTCTTTCGTAGATGTGGCTTTCCTGTTCACGCTGAAAACTGCTCAATACATACCCGCACAAAATGTCCACATCGTGGCTCTTGGCGATCTCGTCCCATAAGTGTTCGACCTCAACCGCCGCATCCACTTTCCCTTGCTCCCACAAGGTAGGGGCACATTCACCACAAGCTGCAACACGGAAGCGATCCCCTATCGATGCTTTGGCGGTGGCGATCAGATTGTTCGCGGCTTTCAGAAGTCGAGCCGGGTCAGGCTGATCGTTCACCATGAAAGTCGCGAGCGTTTCGGCAACATCCACTGGGACATACCGCCCCTGTTCAACGGCGGCGACAATATCCACGCCATGTTCCCGCAATCTCTGAAGAAGACTCTTCCGATGTGACTCGGTCGCGATCACGATAACGGCACTCCCGGACTCCAGAGCGGCTTCGATGAACCGAGTGAAGCCAACCATAAATGCTGCATCATCGGGGTAGAATTCAACCTCGTGGCTGCGCGTGATCTCCGTTCTTCCCTGTGCAGGCGATGGGACAGGCTCATTGGTGCGGTCGAGAGGTTTCGAATCTGACGCGAAATAGTGGCCCGATAACCCGCTGCCGACAAACTGCCTGCCTTGAAGAACCGCTTCCACAGCAGCGAACAGTTCGTTTCCTGCATACGCCTTGACCACATAGCCCAGTGCGCCCGAGGCGAGAGCTTCCTGCACCACATCGGCTGAAGACTCCTGGCTTATGAAGAGAATTTTGCTTTTGAGAGTGAGTTTGCGGATTCGTCGAGCCGCATCGATTCCATTCAGCGAAGGAAGCCCGATGTCGAGCACAATCAAGTCTGGTTGGAGTTCTTCGGCTTTCTGAACTGCTTCCAGTCCGTCCGCGACTTCTTCGACGATTTCGAATTCTGATCTTTTTCCCAGTGTCGAACAAATGAATCGCCGGAACGGTTCAAAATCCTCGACCACGAGAACCCGGCATGATGGCGTTTTCAATTTGCCCCCTTACAAGGTCTAAACCAACTCCGCGAGTCAAGTTGCTGGTTGTATTTATAGTTCCATGTTCCATAATTCTGGTCTTTGCACACGCGCATGAAAGAACCGGCGACAATTTCGGCGCGGAGACTGCTACGAGAAGAGTGATTTAATACTACGACTCTTCATCTTCGTGCACCATCTTCTAGCTGTGCATTTCTCGCTTTTTCCAAAGCGCAAGGTCTGCTTCCCCTCCCTGTCTTTGGACCGCCGAAACTACCGGTTGCGTGGTCCTGCGGACTTCGCGCAACCGGTGAGGCTAACCCATGGGGGAGGGCAATGGGGGGGCAGCCGGGAAACATCCTACCCGATTGCCCCTGGATCGAGACCTGTCAAAAATGCTAGTTGCTCAATTGATAAAGGGGGAATCAGGCAAGCGATTCGTTAGCGGCGCGTGGCTGCGCCAATTCGGGAGCCGGTGTCATGAACGAGGAAGAGCCGCAATTACAGCAAACCAGAAGTCTCGGAAATACAAAAACCCCGACTGTGTCAGCGCTCTTGAGGCCCGAAAAGCGGATGTTCACCTCGGCCGGAAACTCGATCTGGTTGCTGGAAGCGCAAGATGTGCACACCAATGGCGATCCCTCCAAAATCCGCAGGTACATAGACAAGACTGCAAGAAGAGGCGCAAATGCACATCAATATTTCGGTTGAGTCACCGCCTGCCTTGTTCCCGCAAAGCGCGGCCGAGAAAATGAGATCCTCCGCAAGCCTCCATGCCGATCAGGCACTCACGAAGGTTCGCGGTAAAACGCAACAGCTGAGTCCGCGAGCCCTTCTTGCGAACCACAACCTGGCCCCGTGCGTTCACGCCTACAAAGTGAAACACCGTCTTCCCTAAATCGATGCCAATCGTCCGGATCTCCATGGAACACCTCCTGTGCTCACCTCTACACCCCGCGGGGGGCTTAGGCGGCGGACCATGCCAGTAGTAACTCCAAAACGGCAAAACGGGGGTTATTTCCGGATGGCACACCACACGCCCGGAACCTGCAAGAGCGCTGAGACGAGCGCGGCTTCCTTCGAGCTCCCTCGTCAACCCCCTGGGGGCAAAGCACTGTCAGTTTTGGCAGTAGCTTGACGTCGAGGAACTACGTACGGTCGACGGCAGACAATCCCGGATTTGGTCTGACGGTGCATTAGTATTGCAGACCAAAATTGGTTCCTAAGTTGCTTGGGCGTCAAGCGAGGTGGCGGAACGCACGGAAAAATGACTAGACGCCTTCTGATTCCGCTTGCGGTCGCCACTGCGTGTGTCCTCCCGTGGCTAACTGCTGAAATCCCCGTCAAAGAAGTTCGTCGCGTGTTGATCCTCAACACCTACGGGCCTCTTTCTTCTCCAGGCGTGGCTCTCATTGATCGGGCGATCGTTGCCGGTCTGGAGCAAGCGCCCTATCAGATCGAGCTATACAGCGAAAATCTTGAGACAACTTTGTTTCCGGACGAGGAGATCCAGAGCGAGTTCCTCGAGTGGTCGACCCGCAAGTATCGCGATCGGAAGCCCGACGTGATCATTGCAGTCGGGCGCGAACCTCTCAAGCTCCTGGTGGTGGCGCACAAAACGAAATTCCCTGGGGTCCCGATCGTTTTCTGCGGGAGCACGAAGGAAATGTTGGATCAGCTGAAACTTGACTCCAGCTTCACTGGCGTATGGGGAGTGGCGGAGCCAGAGAAGACTCTAATCGCAGCGCTCCACTTGCGACCGTCCACCAGGCACGTCGTAGTGGTGGGCGGCGTGGGAGCATATGACCGGGAGCTCGAGTCCATCGTCAAGAAGAGTCTGCACAATTACGAATCGAAGCTCGAATTTACCTATCTCACCGATCTCAATATGCCCACGCTGCTCGAACGCCTTAAGCACCTGCCGAGCGATTCGATCGTGTATCACACTTCCCTCATGCAGGATGCGGCGGGAGCCCGCTTTATTGATGCGAGCCAATCCGTTCCGTTGATCGCCAGCGCTGCCAATGCGCCGGTTTTTGTGGTGGACGACGTCGATTTGGGAAAAGGAACCGTTGGTGGCGATTTGCTCAGCTTTGATGTCGAAGGGCGGGCCGCCGCTACGATGGCTGTGAGAGTTCTGAAGGGCGAAAGGCCAGAGAACGTCCCCATCGTCGAGAGCGCCGACGCCTACATGTTCGATTGGCTCGCCCTGCGGCGTTGGGGGCTCAAGGAGAGTGATCTTCCGCCAGGGAGCATTGTCCTGAATAGACGGCCCACTCTATGGGAATCCTACAGGTGGTACATACTTGGCGGCATCCTTCTTATCGTGGCGGAGACCCTGCTGACTCTGGGCCTGCTATGGCAGCGAGCGAGACGAAGGAAAGTTGAAGAGAAACTTCATGCAAGCGAGGAAAGGCTGGCTGGCGTAGTGGCCTCAGCGATGGATGCAATCATCGCGATTGACGAGGAGCAACGTGTTATTGTGTTCAACCCAGCGTCGGAGAAGATGTTTGGCTGCGCCGCCTGCGAAGCCATCGGATCTGGTCTCGATCGATTCATTCCGCGGGGCTTCCGTATCGGGCAGTCCGACGCCACTAACCGCGCCATCGGCGGCGCATTGGGGGAGCTTTGGGCGCACCGTGCAAACGGAGAAGGATTTCCCATCGAGGCATCGATCTCGCAGGAAGAAGCCGATGGCAAGAAGCTGCTTACTGTCATTATTCGTGACATCACTGAGCGCAAGATAGCAGAAGAAGCCATCGTCAATTTAAGCGGGCAGTTGATTCAGGCGCAGGAAGTGGAACGCAGCCGGATTGCGCGAGAGATCCATGACGACTACCAGCAAAGGCTGGGCATGCTGTCAATTGATCTGGAAGACTTCGCTAAGTATGTGGAGCAACGCTCCGAAGCAAATGACCGCCTGCACGAACTGTGGAATCGCGTAGAAGAATTGAGCTCCGATTTGCACTCCTTTTCACATCGTTTGCATTCGTCGACACTCGACAGCCTAGGCCTCGTTGCCGCACTGAGTCACTTGTGCACGGAGTTCAAGGACTACCACTCAATTGATGTCAATTTTGTCGAAGAAAACGTGCCAGGCAACATTCCAGGGGAAGCGGCATTGTGCCTCTTTCGCATCACGCAGGAAGCGCTGCAAAACGTCAAGAAACACAGCCACTCCGATGCGGCTGAGGTTCGGGTTGAGGGACTGGAACAGAAAATCCACCTTGCAATCTCAGATCGCGGAGCAGGCTTTGATCAAGGGGCAGCCTCAAGACAGAGTGGAATCGGTATTCGGAGTATCGAGGAGCGAGTGCGGCTGGTGGGAGGACAATTTGCAATTCACTCGCGCGCAATGGAAGGCACTACGATCGATGTCTGGGTTCCGATCGGCGAAAATCGATTCGAGTGCGCAAAAAGGGCAGGGAGTTGAAGTGCAACTCGCCAGCAGCGATTCTCATCTCGTGACCAGGAGTTCAGGTTTTTGCAGGAGGATCTTGCCGCGGCCTTTGGTCAAGACGCCCTCGCGCTGCCAAGCTGCCAGTGCGCGGCTGGCCGTAAAGGTCGTTACGTTTGCTCCAGCTGCCAAATCTTCGTTTCTAACGTGAATCTCGGTGCCCCCAGGACCGGCCCTGCCAATCCCGGAGGCGAGGCTCAAAAGTATTTGAGCGATGCGTCCCGTCGCATCGTCAGAACTGAGGGAGACACGGGCTGCGACTAACCACGCGATACTCTCCGTGACGGCAATTGAGAATCCGTTATCGAGCAATCTCGGAAACCGAGATGCCAGTTCGCGGATCGTCTTTCTGTCCCAAACCAAAACACAACTGTCCAACAATACTTCAGTGTTTGTGACGTAATGGGAAGGCGTAGACAGGAGCGCGGCGCCGCCGAAAATCTGTCCGGGCGTGAGCCAATTCATAAGTATCTTTCGGCCGTCGCCTGTCAACATGAAGTGCCTGCCCTGACCACTGGTGAGAATGAAGAATCGTTCAGCAGGGTCCCCCTCATGGATTACCACGGAGGATGCAGTGTATTGCCGATGGGCAGCAGCAGAGAGGATATCGTGAAGTGCGGTCTTCGGCAGTTCCGATAGAAATCGGGGAAAGAGCCCGGGGGATAGGCTGGCAACTCGCTTTCCGGGCAACAATTTGCTATTACAACTCACACAATCTTTTGTCATGGCGCTGAGAGCAGTCACCTTCATTCGTGGTGTCGTTTTCATGATTGACAGCGAAGTAGGGGATTACTCCCGCTCCTGCGATAATCTCTCCGTCGACCTCGTTTTGCCGACGCCACGTGTCCAACCGGGCACAATGAGATGCTGCTTCAAGCTCCGGCATGAGAACACATCTTGCAACCACCAAAAATCCGCCTTCGCGGCGTACCGCCTCAAGTTCCTTTCAGTAGAATGAACGCCGTGCAGCCTTCGGAAAACTGTCAAAATGGACAGTCCGCCCGGGAGACTTCGGGATTGTGCCCGGATTACCGCCTTCTATGAGAAGGTCATAAAAGTCAAGGCCGACGTGGCGGCCGTTCTAGTCTGAACACAGAGCCCTCCGGTAGAGGTGTTGAACAGTGTCAAGGGCGTCCGTGAGGAAGTTCATCTTGACCCTTGACACTGTTGATCACCTCTGACACTCGATCAGGGAACGAAGCGGAACGTGTTTCAGTTCAGCTTCGTTCCATAGTTGAAGTAGTTTTCCCACGGACATCATCGGATTCGTTCTCAACCATTGTTCCCGAGCCTGTATTGACGCCATCCTCGCTCGACCGACCGCTTCCGCGATAGCTTCCGCATCGATGTAGTCGTTCTTGTTCGTCTTCACGTACGGCTTTACATACTTGGCCGGCATAAGCCTTGCATCATGTCCCTGTTCACGCAGAGCACGGGCAAGAAAGTGCGCTCCTCCACAGGCTTCCATGCCGATCAATGACACTCGCAGGTTCGCGGTGAAACGCAGTAGCTGATCGCGCGAACACTTCTTCCGCACCACGACTTCGCCGCGCACGTTAAGACCAACCAGGTGAAAGACTGTCTTGCCAAGATCAATGCCTATCGTGTGAATCTCCATGGGACGCCTCCTGTTCTCCCCTTATACCTCCGTGGAGGTTAAGGCGGCGGACCATGCCAGTAGTAATCAAGTGGAATGATCATCCCGATCACGCATGTCAGACGAGTTGATAAACTTTGGCGATGAGCGGCAAGAGAGCAGCGGAGAAGAGGTTCGACGCGATTCTCCAGCGGATGCTGCTGTCCAAGCCTCTCTCGCGGGCTGAGATCAGCGCGAAGCTTGGGAAGCGACGGAAAGCACGCAGTACAAGGAAGTAATTGGACGATTTTCGTGCCGAGTTAGAACGCAACCAGTGTCTTGTACGGTAGCGGTGTTCGACTGGTCATGCTCTCCAGCGCAAGGTCGAAGATCGACGCCTGGATGCGGCGCCGATTGTACCGCCAGCAGAACTCGCGCATATAGCGATCCAGGTGCCAGGGGCTGAGCTTGTGATAGTTGCCGACGATGGCCCGCTTGAACAGCGAAAAGGCGTTCTCCACCGTCTGCGTCGTTGTCCACACGCCCTCTCGAAGTTCCTTACTGTGATTTCCTCTCGCGTGTTTCTCTCTGGGAATGAGGCCCTTGTAACTGGGATTGCCATCGGTGACAACTTCTTTAGTATTCTCGGCCAGTTTGGCATCGAGCACCGGCTTGATGGATTCGAAGCGGCGGTTGGACATCGACTCCAGATGAATGCGCCCGTTGCGTTCGGCCATTCCGATGACCATGGTTTTAGAGGCTTTTGCCGCTTTAGAACCTTGGTGGCGAAGCTGGCCTCCGATATAGGTTTCGTCGATCTCAACGGTGGTATGGGGATCTCCCAACTGAATGTCTTTGGCTTCCCGCATGGCTTCGCGGATCCGGTGAGCCACATACCAGGCCGTCTTGTAGGTCATGCCGATATGTCGCCCGAGCTGGCTGGCGGAGATGCCCTTCTTGGCATCGCTCATCAGCGAGATCGCCGCGAACCATTTGGTCAGAGGAAGATGAGAATCGTGGAACAGGGTTCCGGCAGTGGCGCTGAACTGAAGCTTGCAGATAGCACATTGAAACAACCGCCGCGGTCCGCCAGTCTTATTGGTGGACTTGATCGGCCAGCATTTGCCGTGATCGCACGCCACGCAGCGAACGCCCTTCGGCCAACGTGTCCTTACCAGATGATCGAGTGCAGCTTTTTCCGTGGGAAACCGCCGCGTTAGTGAGTACAGATTCATCGCATGCCTCGGTTCCACCCATCATCTCTCCGAAACAAACATGCGTCAACGGGATAATCATTCCAAGTGGTAACGTCCAATTAGGCGGTGCCTGGAACTGACCGCCTTCAAGGAGATAAGAAACGTCGATGGCTGCTAAGATTGATCTATGAAGAATGAATGGCGCAAGTTTAACCCCAGGAATCCGGATACTCATCCCAAAGATAATTCCCGAGTAGAAATGAAGTATGCGGACGGATCACAAATCTCTGGAGGGTACTTGAAGGGTCGCTTTCTTCAAGGTGGTGTTATCTCAGCAAGCAGCGTTAACCTGACCATGCCCTGGCGCTACGCGCAATAGGTCAGTCCGGCGTTCTTCCTCCGTACTAAACGAACGGCTCCGACGTTTGCCAGAGTCGTTCGTCTTGAGTACCTCGGTTGAAGATGAACCAATTGCTCAAGGATGAACTTACTTTTTCTCCGCTCCTGCCTTGGGCTTCCAGAAATCTGCGTCCTTCTTGATCCACTCTTCATTGACATAGCTTTGCTTTGGATTGACGGCGAAGAGCTCGGAGTGGGAAGTATCGACTGCGGCGCCTAAGAGTGCGTCGAGTTTTGCCATACCTTCTTCGCCGCCAAGGGCTTCGAGGAATTTCTTTTGTCCTGTGAAGGCGTCGTCAATGGCAGACATGGATGGATCGCCGCTGAGAGCGACGTAGGTGCCGCCGGCGCCGCCGAACATCAGGCTATACATACCCCAGTGAGCGTTGTCGCCGGCCTTTTCGTGCGCATCTTTCACCATCTTCACAGCCTCGTGCCACTCCTTCTCGTGTCCGGGGCGGACATGGAAAGCGAAGACCTGATAGAAGTGGTGGTTTTCAAGGTCATTGTGGGAATGGAAGCTGAGGTCTTCCTCGAAGGTATAGACGGCCGAGTCGACTTCCTCAAGGAGTTCACCATCAGCAATGCTTGCACGCTCAACGTCGGCCGAGAGGGTGGGGTTTTTGGCCTCGAGGGCGTTGTCCTTTTCCCATTCGGCGAAGGACGAATACCGTGTCATGTACAAGGAGCGCGCTTTGCCGGACATCGAGTTCATTCCTACGTAGTAGGCGGGAAAGTTGGCGCGACTCATCGCGGTAACGAACGCGCTCTCAGTTTTGTCGTGGGCATCGCCACCTTTGTAGGGCTTGGTGTATTCTCGGGTGATTTGCAGGATACGAGGAATTGAAGATGTTGATGCTGCATCTTGCGCCACGGCCGGCGAACTGGCAACGATCGCAAGTGACAATCCCAACAGAATGGGGCTGAGTTTCTTCATGTTTACAAACCTCCTGGACTTGCTCGGAGATCACTCGCGATGGTGCAGGGGGAGCGGAGCAGGACGCGTGCGTTCCTAAGCTGACCGATTATCGGCCCTGAACCGCAGATATGTATAGTCGCCACCTGGAATCGCAGTCCCGGGTGGCTTGTGGACTATCCGGAAATAACCCCCGTTGTGTCGTTTTGGAGTTACTACTGGCATGGTCCGCCGCCTTAACCTCCTCGGAGTTATAAGGGGAGAACAGGAGGCGTCCCATGGAGATTCACACGATAGGCATTGATCTTGGCAAGACAGTCTTTCACCTGGTTGGTCTTAACGTGCGCGGCGAAGTCGTGGTGCGGAAGAAGTGTTCGCGCGATCAGCTACTGCGTTTCACCGCGAACCTGCGAGTGTCATTGATCGGCATGGAAGCCTGTGGAGGAGCGCACTTTCTTGCCCGTGCTCTGCGTGAACAGGGACATGATGCAAGGCTTATGCCGGCCAAGTATGTAAAGCCGTACGTGAAGACGAACAAGAACGACTACATCGATGCGGAAGCTATCGCGGAAGCGGTCGGTCGAGCGAGGATGCGCTTCGTACCCATCAAGACGGACGATCAGCTGGATCTGCAGTCCCTTCACCGTGTGCGCGAGCGCTGGGTATCGGGTCGTACGGCGGTGATCAACCAGATGCGTGGATTGCTGCTGGAGCGGGGCATCACGATTCGCAAGGGACGTCGTCATATCGAAGAGTCTCTGCCTGGGATCCTGGAAGATGCCGACAACAAGCTGTCAGGCTCCTTGCGTGTATTGCTGACCGAACTGCGACTGGAGATGCAATACCTGCAGAGACAGGTCGAAGAGTCTGACAAGCTGATCCTGCGGATCGCCAGCGAACTCGAGGACTGCCCACGTATGGTTTCTGTCCCAGGAATCGGACCGATGATAGCCACCGCCACGATCGCCGCAATCGGCAACGGATCGGCGTTCAAGAAGGGGCGAGGATTTGCTGCCTGGTTAGGCGTGGTGCCCGGAGAGCACTCGACCGGCGGCAAGCAAACACTGACTGATACCAGCAGGCGCGGGAACAGATATCTGCGCAAGCTTTTCGTCCAGGGTGCTCATGCCGTCCTGCAACAGAGGATGAGGCAATCGAACGGCCTCAACACGTGGCTGGCTCAGCTCACCTCCCGCAAGCGCATTCAGGTAGCGGCAGTTGCCCTGGCCAACAAGATGGCGCGCATGGTCTGGGCAGTGCTCTCCAAGGGAGAAGCCTATCGCCCTCCGCTTTTGATTGAAACTGCCGCAGTTTGAAACAACTGGCCTGCAATTGACGCCTGGCAAAACACGCCAGGCTTGGAAATCGCATTCGCGATTCCCACAATTACAGACCAGCGGCGGCTCAGAAGAGTTTTTCGATTCCTGCCAAGGTTTGCTGGCGAACCATGACGATGGCAAAAACGGTCGAACCCGGCATTCTTGAAACCTGTAACCCGGAATAGGCTTAAAAGCCTGCGTTACTAAATAGGACAAGAGTGCAGCGCATTCCATCCAGGGCCAGAGCAGTAGCTCACACAAAGGCCGGATACATTCGCGCAGACCTACCATGTCATTCTCATTTTTCGCTTGCAATGCGGCGGCGGACCATACATTCCGGGTTGGCGGTGTCGTTAGCACATAATATGTCCGGTGTTTATAGCAAGTGATATGTCCGCTTTTCGGGCGGCGAGGATGGAGCCATGCGCGAGAGCATGGAGATCTATCCGAGGACCGCGGCGGAGCGGGCGATGAAGTTGCAGGAAGTGTTGTTACGGGCCACATCGGGGAAGATCAAGTGGTGGCAGGCAGCGGAGTTGATCGGCATCAGCGAGCGGCAGATGCGTCGCTGGCGGAAGCGGCTTGAAGACGAAGGCCCTCAGGGATTACTGGACCGGCGACGGCGGAAGCCCAGCAGCAGACGAGTGCCGAAGGCGGAGGTCGAAGAGGTTCTGAGTCTGTATCGGGACAGGTACTTCGATCTGAACGTGCGGCACTTTCATGAGAAGCTCGGCGAGGAACACCAGATCGGGTTGAGCTACACGTGGGTCAAGCAGGTGTTGCAGGCAGCCGGCCTGGTGAAGCGCAAGGCCAGGCGCGGCGTTCATCGCAAGCGGCGCGAGCGGCGTCCACTGCCGGGGATGATGCTGCATATCGACGGCAGCGATCATCCGTGGTTTCAGGATGAGCGTCGGCACGATCTGATCGTGATCCTGGACGACGCCACCAGCGAGATCTACTATGCACAGCTGGCCGAGGAAGAAACGACCGCCGCCGTGATGGCCGGGTTGCGGGCAGTGATTGAACGGAAGGGGCTGTTCTGTTCGCTCTATTCCCACTTCCAGCTTCACCGAACTCGGTATGAGTCGATCAACCGCCCCCTCCGGCAGTAGCAACCTTTGTCCAGATAATGGACTGCCCGGCAGCTTGCAGCGTCGCTAGGCTACTTCGGAACTCACACTGGACCGCTGAGGAAACTATCAGGAGGCACGGGGGGACCCTATTTTCGGGGCTACCCTTACCGCCCAACCCCGTTTGGGGGTCATTGGCGCGTAGGGAACTGCCTAGCAGTCCTGCGCGTCGAGCCTGGCGTAAAGTTCTCAACACTGAACGTCCGGAATGGTGCTCGGAGATGCGCCAGGAGTTTGGCTCCAATGCCGGTCTGGTCAATTTCTGTAGACATCACTCAGAACTGCTGACTGAATTGTCGCACGCTACTCAGCAGCCCCGAATACTGCTTGCGCGACTGGTCGTTCCTGGCCTTCGGATGTCGCACAAGGAGTACATGGGCGACTCCGGCCCGCGCCCAATTCTGCGAATCCTTCGGTACCCCGACGCTCTGAGCGATCTGATCCGCCGTGGCAAAGCCGACGCCATGGATCTCCTTCGCCGACCTTTTGTGCGGAATTCGGTCGTCGGACCTCACTATGGAAGCCCTTATTCTTTCTCTCGAATAATAAAGGCCAATTCTACTGAAGTTGCAACATCTGAATTCCTCCATATCCAGTGGACTACACTGGCTGCTACAAAGCTCTCGAAATGTGCCATGACTGTTTCGCCAGTAATCCTCGAGAAATACCCCGACCTGAGCGATGCCCAGAGGGCGATCATTGGCCATATTGAAGGGCCGCTGCTTGTCGTCGCGGGACCAGGTTCTGGGAAGACTTTCAGCATCGTTCTGCGAGCTCTCAACTTGCTTCTACTTTCGAAGGTTCAACCAGCAAATCTGGCCTTGTGCACATTTACCGAAAAGTCTGCATTTGAGCTTCGAGACCGCATTGCGGCGGCGGCTCAGAATGTTGGTTATTCCGGCGATCTCTCCGAACTCGTTGTGTCAACGATTCATGGTTGGTGCAACCGCCTGTTGATGCACCATCGCCATCGGACCGAGCTCGGAAACAACTACGAGACCCTTGATGAACTCACGCAGCTTCTTTTCATCTTCGAGCATTTTGAGGAGATCGTTGGTCCCCCTCTTAACGATCTTTACCTTGGTCACTGGAAGACGAAGTGGACCGCCATCGAGGGTGTGCGAGCCTATTTCGACAAGATCACTGAGGAAGTGATTGATCCCCACCTGTTGACGGCCGCAAGGGATACGTTCCTT
Organism: uncultured Acidobacteriaceae bacterium; assembly: GCA_963769345.1. Taxonomy (GTDB): domain Bacteria; phylum Acidobacteriota; class Terriglobia; order Terriglobales; family Acidobacteriaceae; genus Telmatobacter. Next base: position 2,459 of record CAVYLL010000008.1, on the reverse strand, counting down.
GTCGCACTCGGACGAGCCTACATCTCATACGACAAAGCTCTTCTCGCAAACAACCGAGTTGACTTTGCCCATCTTCAAAGCATCGTCTTGAATCTTCTTGAAGATCCCACCATCGCAGCTGCTGTATGCAAGGGTATCAACTTCGTCTTGGTGGACGAGTATCAGGACACCAACTTCGTCCAGGAACAACTCTTGCTGAAACTTACTTCAGGGCACAGAAACCTCTGCGTGGTTGGTGACGAGGATCAAAGCCTCTACCGCTTTCGCGGCGCAACCGTCCGAAACATTCTTGAGTTTCCGGAGCGCATGGCTGGCTGCAAGCTAATTAAGTTGATTACCAACTATAGATCGCATCGTGACATTGTCGCTCGATACGACCACTGGATGGCATCAGCGAACTGGTCAAACGCTCAAGGAACGCCGTTCCGTTTCGACAAGACCATCGTTCCCGATCCGAATGGAAGGCATCCTGCCTACCCAGCGGTCTTTTGCGTTTGGGGACGCGATAGCAGCGATGAAGGCAGTCGTTTCGCAGACATGGTGAGCGTCCCCGCGCCTGCGGAGAGTAGGACGGAATCATATTCACTCCCAACTCCTTCATGGCACGGCCCACCTGTGTGGGGCGCTCATAATCGACCTTGCCGCCGCTCTTCGGCGTGTACCAGAAGGTGCCAGAAGTGCGGCACGAACTCCGGCCTTCACTTCGACCACATCATCCATTACTCGAAGGGTGGATCGCCATGTACGACAATATCGAATGACGCCGGACCTGGGCTATAACCAGTAGGCGGGGCTCCATCAACCTTGTTGAACGCTTTCCTTAGCGCGTTGCAGGCATCGCCGGTACTAAAATGTTCCGGCTCAAAAGGGCAAGAGGTCGGGTCGCTAGGTCATCTGAGGCCGCTCGTGGTTCCTGAAGGGGGTAAGGCCCCCCGGCCTGCCTCGCGGAGCAGGGACCCCCTATTCGCAAGGCAGAATTTGCATCGTGTACTGCCAGGCAAATTGATCCAAGAGACGATGCCAATGCAAGCTGAGCCAGGACTTCGAATCGGGAGACTTGTGTAATCAAATCGCAGGATCGATCAAAGGCCGAAACGTTGGCACAGCCGGCCAACAGTTAGCGCGCCGCCTGAAACGCCTGGGCCGAGTTGGGCCCCAGTTGCGTAGCCATCCGAAAAATGGACAAGGTTTATGTGCCGTCCTCTCGAAGGCCTTCGCTCCATCTTCATGCGGCATGCCGCATGACCTTAAGCACGGTATTCGTACTCAGGCTAAGTGCAGCCGCTATTTGCCGTATGCTTTTCCCTTGTTTCCGCATGCGGAGAAGTTCGTTGGTGACCTTTAGATTGCCTTCTGTCTTCGGTCGTCCGCCCACACGTCCCTGCGCTCGAGCACGTTCCAGACCCGCCAATGTACGCTCACTGAGCCTTATCCGCTCCTGTTTCGCGACAGCGGCGAGAATGCCGATCACAGCCTCTTTGAAGATGCCCGTGCTGTCGAGATATTGCTCTGTGAACGATCGGTAGTTCACGCCGTAGGACGTAAGCCGTTGCAGGTGGTTCAACGTTTCCACAGTACCTTCGCGACTGAGGCGGTCTAATGACCCAGAACAACAGGATGTCGAATTCACGGCGGGAAGCGGCCGCGAACATCTTCTGGAATTGTTCGCGGTCCGAACGCTTTCCGGATGCCTTATCCACGTATTCGTGGACGATTGTCCATTTCTGACTAGCTGCGAACTCCGAAGTTGCCGCAACTGGTTTTCGGTGTCCTGCCTTCCGTCTTTGGTGGATACTCTGGCGTACATTGCCGTTCGCATCGTTCTTACCTCTGGGGAGCAATGTATCAATTAACGGGTGTTTTATGCAACATACTTTCGACCGCCCTGGAATCCACGCCAATTGATGTGCGGCTTAGGCCCCTTTATTGAGACAGCAGTTCGACGGCTATAGATAGGATGGCCGCGAGATGGTCTTCAGGCGGTCTGGAGATGCCCTTTGAGATCACCTTGAGATGGCCGCGAGATCGTCGTGCGATGGTGTGTGCGATTGGTACCCGATGGCGTTTGCATTCATCTTTTTGGGGACGAATAAGGGGGAAGGACCCATTTAAGTGCAAATACGTGAACTAGTTTCGAGAGTTTGGGCGGACAACAATGCTGTTTTCACTTCGGTAGCTTAGTTTCGTCGTTCAAAAACAGGCCCTATGCCAGGTAACCGCCCTGTTTTTGGCAAGGCAATCGACCCCGAAAAAGCCGTTACTAGACTCTTGCTCCAGGTGTTCTTAGACGCAACACGACTTTATGTCGGTGAGCGCCTCGGCGATAACGCGCTCCTTGACGGCGCCCCACCTTGCAGGACCGAGGCCCGTTTGTCAACAAATCTGATACATCGAATTTGGCCCCATGTAAGACTGCGTGAACGTTGGACGGCAATCCGTGCAGCCCGCCTTGGCAGTGT
>CAVYLL010000007.1:0-86069 GCA_963769345.1 uncultured Acidobacteriaceae bacterium | reverse complement strand
AAACACCTGTGGGTTACCGGCACGCGCACCTGCCGGGGCAACATATACGATCACCGGCACGCGCGAACTGAGGATCGCGCCCGCCATCGTGCGCATGGAATCGACCAGCCCGCCCGGCGTATTCATTTCGATAAGCAAAGCGGAGGCGCCCTGACTGTTCGCGCGTGCAATCGCGCGCCCAAGCAATTCGGCGCTTACGGGTTGAATCGTCTCGTCGAGAACCAGCTTTTCGACAATAGGGCGCTGAGCGCGTATTGTGCCCGTACCAAGACACACCAGCCCGATCATGGCGATAAAGCGGAAGGCTAAACGGAATCTGAATCCACGCGCTTGCTCTAGCATGGCTCACTCCAATCGCTATTGCTTTTTCCCTGACCTCGCATCGATCTCCCGGTCCAATTCCTTTGCCGTGGCGCTCCCGGGTCGAGTTTCAGCGCTTCGTGAACATTCTTGCTGGCATCGTCCATGTGGTTTGCAGCCATGTCCAGTCGCCCCAGAACGAGATATGCATCCAGCGACGGCGATAGTTGCAGAGCCGCGTTGGCCTCCATGCGAGCCGCGGCGATGTCTCCCGTACGTTCGCGCACAGCCGCCAACCCTGCATGCGCTTCTGCCAGGGAGCCGTCGTCCGCCACCGCGGCCTGGTAAAGCCTCTCAGCCTCGAGGAGCAGCCCGCGATTGAAATAGTCCTTCGCTTGCCTGGTGAGCTTCACGGCCCGCTCGTGCGGGGAAAGCGCAGCCAGCTTCGTCGCCTCCATCTGGTCCATCATCAGTGCTGCCTGCTTAAATGCGCCCGCATCGAAGCTGCGGACGATCCGCTCCAGCGGCTCTGCGGCGCCATCGGCATTGGCAGATTTGGGAGCCTTCCATGATGCAAGCAACTGCTGAGCCTCTGTATCGTTTGGACGAAGTTTCAGACTTTGATTCAATTCGTTGACAGCATTTGCCTCGGAGCCATGACGCTTGAGACTGATGGCAAGGTTGAAATGGTAGTCGGCATCGTTCGGATCAGCCGCCGCGGCCTGTACGAACAATCCGGTGCCGTCGTGGTCCTGTCGGCTTATCGCAACGCCCTCATTGTTCAGCACCTCTGCCAGGGGCAGTTCACGCGCCACGCCGGCAAACGACTCCTGGGCCTGCACGTAGGAGCCGAAGTACAAGAGCGAAAGCCCCCTGTAGAACCCCGCTTCGAGGGCATTTGGATCATTCGGACTTACCTTGGCAAATGCCGCCGCAGCTTCTTCGTATTGCTGTGCATTGAAATCCTCACGGCCCAGAGCCATCCATGCAGGACTGTAATTAGGGCTCAGAGCCACGGCCTGCTTCAAGTGCCGCTCGCGCTCCTGCTGGTCTGGCTCGGAGATGCCGCGGATGTATTGCTCAAAGGCGTCCAGGCGCAATCCAGCCCCCGCAGCGAGAAATGTATCCTGCGCCACGCTGAATCCGGGATCCATAATCCGCGTGAGCCGCCATACCAGGGAATCGAATATGGCTATCAGGTCATGCATCTCACCACGCGCCATCACGGGGTCGCTCATCCGCAAACGCGGGACGTTCAAGACGCGCGCTTCGGCTACAATCCCCGTGCCGTCCATCCGATAACTCCCGACGATGATCGAATCAACGTCAAGAGTCTGAGCCAGTTTGAGGGCGCTGGCACGTGAAGGCTGAAACTGCTGAGGCAAGCCGAGGTGATCGAGCGCATACATGCGATCGGCACGGCTCATTGGCGAAAACCCGGCCGAAGCAAAACGCGCGTCCAGTATCTCCGGCGCTGCCTCGCGAACCCACTCGAGGTTCGGCTGACCCGTTCCATTATCGAAAGGAAGGACCAGCAGGATCCGGTTTTTGCCCGCGTTTGCTGCGTCTGTCGCGATCGCCTGGGCGTGCGCCCGGACGCCGAATGCCAGCGCCAGCAGCAATATAGTCCCAGCCCATGCACACACAGGCTGCGCCCATCTGCGAAATCGAATAAGAGAGAGCACGACAGGCTGATTATAGGTGTTCAGGCTCTCGTTTCGCAGTGCTCCGAAGGGTGCTCCCGGTTCAATGCACCGGGTCCGGCAATCGCATTTGGGCGTCAAATTGACGGTCAAATCGAATCAGGGCAATCCACTGCGCGTGGTCTTCCCTTTGCCAGTTCAACGTTCCATGCAGGCGCAGGGCAATTGCCTCAGGGGGCAGGTCATGATGCAAGCCGAAGTACTTTTGGTCGATGGCTTCACTCTTCGGTCCGAGACTCAGCAGCAATGAGGGCGGGTCGTACTTCGTTGAGAACACCAGGGCCGTGGAGTAGCCGCCCGGGTCGTCGGCTGCGCGATCGATCTGCCCTTGCGTAAAATCTTCAAGCCGGTACACCTGGTAGGGCGTCTTGACATAGCCCAGTTCCGGCTTGGTCAGCTCGTCGGTAACAGGCCACGCTGAAAGTACGGTGGACCCGGGGTAGCGCTTGTTGAGTTGCGCGATACCTGCCATGTGCAGGCGAATCACCCGGGCATATTCCAGGTTGTCCTCGGGCGCAAAACGGTACGGAGGATTAATAAAGAGACCCGCGAGAAACGCCACGGCCGAGAGCGACGCGAGCGTCTGCCAGAACGGTACCCGGCGCGAGAACGTTGACACCGCGACCAGAATCACCAGCGGATACATGGGCAGCAGGTAGCGTGTCAGCAGCGCGCCGCCCAACACGCTGAACAATACGGCATTCGCCAGCAGAATGAAAAACATCTGCCAGAGAATCGGAGAACTGATGCGTGGCCGCTCGTGCCCGTCGGGGTCAAGGCGGGGATTCAGCATCAATGCTGCGATGGTCAGCAGGGTTGGCACAAACATGTTCATGTGCGCCGTCAGGTGCAACAGCCGATGCCCGAATGCGGCGAGGAACCGCGTCGGTTCGATGTTGGCTGCGGCGTTGTACTTCAGGAACTCAGGATTCCCAAAGACGAATCCGGTCTTGAGGAAGTGCCAGCCGTACCACGCAATCAGCGGCAAAGCACAACTCGCGAACCAGCCGGCCTCGCTCCAACGGCGTTTCCGCAGTGGCTGCGCCAGGCGAAATCCATCCACCACAGCAATCACTGCCAACGTCATCGGCACAACGATGGCCGTCTCCTTCGACAGTACAGCGGCGGTGAACCACAAAGCGGCAACGACCGGCCTGCGATCTTGATCCGGGAGCGAGTACACCAGTCCCCATAGAGTGAAAGCGGCTGCAAAGATGTCGGCCTGAGCCAGTGTGCTCTGTGCAAACCAGACCGGGTAGAGCGCCGTCAGCACGACCGTCCAGAAAGCTACGGGGCCGGAGCCAGCAATACGCTGCGCCAGTCGCCAAACCGCAAGCAGGCCTATGGAAGCCACCATCAATACGGCTTCCCGTGTCACTTCGGGATAGAAGCCTGAAAGCTTCCACCAGGTGGCAAGGTATACGCTGGGCAGCGGCGGATGCGCATTCGACATCGTGGTGATCGGAATCAGCGAGCCGGTCCGGAAGAAGTCCCACGCGGCGGGCACATAGTAACCGGCCTCGTCCCAGTAATAGGGCAACCGGAGCAGCGAGAAGTGGCTGACGTAGAGCGCCGCAAAGATCACGGGAAACACCATCCATAACGGCAATGGCGCATCCATGCGCGGTTCGATGATTGTTCTCAAACGCGATCGCTTGCTCATGAACCTGTCTTCGTTGCGCTACCGACTCTTGTCCGGCGCGCGTTAGATCGACGGCCGGCGCGGGAACCTCGTCCACATTCCTAAATGCAGCTAATTGACTGGGCCCTGCGGGAAGTTCACGTTCTGCGGCTCAAGATTCAGCGTGCCGAAGGCCTGCTCGTATTGTGAAAGGTTTTGTCCGAGCACGTTCCACAGGGCCTTTGCCTGTTGTGGGCTCAGAAAAATGGCCTGGTGGTTGCGGATCGTCACCTGGTCGGGGCTATCGCTGGAGGCGAGGCCGAAGACCAGGGAGAAATCCCACACACTGACGCGTACCTGCACACTGTTGGCGTAGGACTCGCGATAGTCCGGAGTCTGAACGACATTCATTTGGGGCTGTTGCGGGGTCTGACTCATAGTTTCTTCAGATTACTCTGTCAGGGGGCGGTAACCTGAACCGGCCAATCAAGGTTTGCGGCAGGGGAACTCGCCGCGGGTTCCGGCTTGGTGGTCGGAATTTCTGTTCCTGCAGGAAAAACGAGGATCTGAATAGAGCCCCAATCCGCTTGAGAGGCCGCGCCCGTCTGCTTGCCCATGCCAAATGTCTTAAGCAGTCCGTCGTCGAATCCGAAATTCTCGACCAGGTACTTGCGAATGACCATGGCCCGGGCCTCCGTAAGCAGCAAGTCCTTTTGTGTATCGCCCTCCATACCTGTGGAAACCACCACCACAGCAAATCCGAATGGATTCTGTGCCAGAAATTCTCCGCCGGCATTGAGGGACTTCTGATTTTTGAGCTTGGCCGAATCTTGTCTGTCGAAGAGCTGCTTCGCTGTATAGGTAAATGCCTTCACCGGTTCACCCTGCGGGAGCGCGCTAATTTGATTTGCACTCAGTTCGGCGGAATCATCGTAGCCGCGCTTCTTGAAATACCCGCTCAACAGGAAGTTGTGTTTCAGCGCCTCCATGTTCTGCTGGAAGTCGGACACCCCTGTCTGGGCCTGGAGCATCGTTGCATGCAGAGTGGTCGTAGTCTGCTCAAGATTGCTATAGAGTTGCTTGTCATTTACAAGTGCTCCCACTGTTCCCTGGCCGGCATCGATCTTTGCACTTACCGCGTTCAGATGGGCCGATCGCGAGCGTTATGTTTTGAATCGCCTGCTGACTGCCGTCAAGTATTCCGTTCGTCTTCTTAAGCAGATCCGCCATCTGGAGCGGCGGCTCACTCAGAAGAGTGTCGCCGTCCTTCAGTTCGGCTCGCCCGGCAGATCCAAACGAAATCGCCACGAACTGATTGCCTAACAACCCCTCGGTTTGGATTGAAGCCACAGAATCCCCTTTGATGATCTCGTGCGTGGACTTGGCAAGTTCCATAACCACCGACACTTTATCTCCCGGCCTCGTCGGCAACAAGATTTGTGTCACTGTCCCGCTGTGAACCCCACCCACCTGTACATCAGCCCCTTCGGCCAGGCCCGCCACATTGTCGAATTGCGCCTTCAGTTGATAGGTCCGGCGAAACAGGTACTCCTTGCTTCCAATGACGAAGACGCCACTCGCCAGAACCGCCAACGTAAGGATGATGAATGCTCCCAACCGTGCCAATCTCGACATACGACCCCCTAGGACTGCGTAAGAAACGACTTTACGAACTCGATTTCACTTTGCTCTAAGTCTTCAAATGAGCCCTCGATCAGAACCCTGCCCTCATTCAAGATGGCAAGCCGGTCGGCAATCGTCCTTGCGCTGTGCAGATCGTGAGTCACTACGATGGATGCCATCTGTCGCTCTCGTTGGAGCTTGAGAATCAGGTCGTTGATTTCCCCTGAGCTGATGGGATCGAGACCGGCCGTGGGCTCGTCCAGCAACAGGATTTTCGGCTCGAGCGCCAGCGCACGCGCAAGACCCACGCGCTTTTGCATGCCGCCCGAGATATCCGATGGCATCTTCTCGAAGCCGCGTTCCAACCCCACCTCTGCCAGCAACTCCTTCACTCGGTCGGCCCGTTCTGACTTCGACATTTCTCTCCTGTGGTGTTCAAGAGGAAATGCCACGTTTTGAGCGATGGTGAGCGAATCGTAGAGCGCGGCATGCTGAAACAGGAAGCCCATCTTCTTTCGGATTTCGCCCATCTTGTCCAGGCCCAGTCCCGCTATGTCCTCGCCATCGATGCGAACCACTCCGGAGTCGGGTTTTTCAAGGCCAATGATGAGTCTCAGCAGAACGCTCTTTCCCGTACCACTGCGTCCGAGCACAGCCACGGTCTCTCCGCGGCGCACACTCAGATTGATCCCATTCAGAACCTTTTGTTTTCCAAAACTCTTTTGCAAATTCTCCGTGGCAACAACGGGCGCACTGCGGTCTTGCTCTACTTCCATTCGCTTCGGCGCAGTTTCATACGTTGATGCCATAACATTTCCTTCCGAGCGCGGTTAGGATCTAAGGAAAGACAACCAGGATGAATTTCACCAGCACCACGTCGGCCAGAATCAGGAAGAGCGAAGCCAGCACGACCGAGTTGGTAGCCGCGCGCCCCACTCCCGCCGCACCCCCGCGGGTGCGCATTCCTTGAAAGCACGCAATCAACCCAATGATGAGGCCATACACAGAAGTCTTGAAAGTAGGGGGCAGGAATTCATTGAACGTGGCAGCCATTGAATCCACTCTCAATAAACTGATGGAAGGAGAGAGGCTCAACCAAAGACTGCGCGAACCAGCCAGTCAATAATCCGCATGCGTCGGCCGCGAGGGTCAGCAGCGGCAGCATCAGGATGCAAGCCAGGATCCTTGTCGCGGCAAGCAGCCTGTAAGGATTGATTGCGGATGCCTCGATGGCATCGATTTGTTCGGTCACTTTCATCGACGCAAGTTCCGCGCCAATGCCGGCGCCCACCCTTCCGCTCACCACCAGTCCGGTAATGATCGGGGCCATTACCTGAATCACCGAGTACACCAGGGTGGCCGGAAACAGCGATTTGGCGCCGAATCGACTCAAACTGTATCGGGCTTCCAACGAGATCACAACGCCGATCGCGGCTCCCGCCAATGCTACGAGCGGTAGAGATTTCGATCCCACTTCGTCAAGTTGCCGAATCAGCTCGCGCCACTCAAACGGCGGCGTCACCGCGGCCTTCAGAACCTGCCAGGAAAAGATTCCGAGGCTGCCGAACCACTCAAACAATCCGCTAACCAACCCCCACAGAGCACCAATGGGGTCTGGGAAACGATCGATCCTCCGCGTAGGAAGGGGACTGTTGATACCTGGGACCGACGCTGACGCGATTTCCGTCACTGCTTTGAGCCTGAGACCGGCGCGTCAGGGCCATTCTTCCGATTGATGTATGAAAAGAGGGCGTGAGGTCCGCCGTAAATAAACTCCAAACCGATATTAAGCCGACAGATTCAAGCAGGCTGTAGTTGCCCATTCTGAACGCGTCCTTGGCTCCGTAGCGATTCGGATACCAACCGTAGACGGCAGCCGTTGCACCGGCATAGGGTGCGACAAGCCCGGGGATGGAGAAGACGTTGTGACCATCTTCGCCGCGGCGCGCCGTCAACGTTGAGATCGCTGCATGGCGGAGCCGGGGAAAAAAGCCTGTGCATCTGCAGGGGTAGTACGAGGTATCTTCCCTGAGCGCCGCTGCCAGCCCATAACGCGTGGTCGTTTTAACCACTGAGATCCCCAAATCAGACCCGAATCGCTCGGAGTAGCCGGTAAAGCCCTGCTGCCATTCCGGGGGCGAATCTGTTGCCTGGTCGAGGCCAGCCGTGAGTACTGCGCCCGTAAGCGCATAAGGACCAAATGCGTCAAAAGCAAAGTTCCTCAACGTCTTTGACGGCGTTGGACGTATGTATGTCGGGTCCAGTGTTGATGAAGTTGTCGTTCCTGCATCTGCCAGGGAATACCCGGCATTCGAAGGTGACTGCGATCTGGCTGGCACCGCAATCCCAAAAGCTGTGGCAAATATCAGAACAATTGCCCATCGGATCTTCTCTTCGAGTGGATGTCTAAACCGCCGACCTACCCGCTTGCCCGTCAGACTTCCGAGGAAAATGTATGGAGGCCGCGATTTACCTGCCTGGATCGATATCGTCAAGAATTTCCCATGAACATGTTCATACCTTTCTCCAAGACCATACTGATCCTGACAGATCTTCATGCCAGACTGCTGGTCACATTTGCTCGTTTAACAGGCTAATTCGACAGAGCCTCATCTGCGCTGCAGCTACTTGCGGGACTAGATGGGAAAACGCAGCATACGTTTTCAGGGCACTTACAGGTTGCGTGGAATTGCAGGCTTCTGCGCGTTGTCGTCTGGCAATTGATCAAGCAGAACAACATTGAGCAGCGATTTGTGCACCTGGATCCGGCCGTTGTAGCTCACAAAGCCTAGCTTGCGAAACCGATTCATAAAGAAGCTGACGCGGGAACGGGTGGTGCCGATCATGTCGGCCAGGGTCTCCTGCGTGATCGGAGGGATAAAGGTCTCTGGCTCCCCTGGCTTACCAAATTCCGCCATCAGTAAAAGAATCCGGGCCAGGCGTTTTTCGCTCGAGTTGAAGAGCTGATCGACAAGATCAGCCTGGGTACGCATGCTGCGGGCCAGCAGAAACTTGAGAAAGATATCCGCGAACACAGGCTCGTCATGCATGACGCGAATCATCTCGTCACGGCCAATCTTGAGCGCAGTGCAGCTACTCACGGCGGTTGCGGTCGCCAGGTGCAACCCCATGATTGCCGCCAAAGACTCTTCTCCAACAAAGTCTGAAGCAGATAAAAGTGTGATCGTCGCTTCTTTGCCGCCCTGCGAAACCACGGTGAGTCTGGCACGGCCTTTCTGCAAATAGAACACCGAATCGGCCGGATCTCCCTGGCAAAAAAATGTCTCCTTCGGCTTCAATTCGACGACTCTTCGCCCAAGCCCCGCGTTTGCAAGAAATGCAGAGGGGTCAAATTTTATCTCGCCGTTGGTCGTCAAAACACTACCTCATTCCAAGCGGCTCGCCCAGCAGTTTCATGCCTCCGAGGAGTCAGGGACGAGGGCCTTCCCAATTATTGGTTCACATCTGCATCGCTGAATGACTCTATCTCAGCTTTCGACACGATCAAACTCTGTCAATCATCGTCCGTGCAGTAATTGCCTGTCTGGTCAATTCTGCTCACTTTCGAAGAGGTTCCGGAAACACGCACGATCGCGGCGCGTCGATTCGGCCTTGGTCTGGCTTAAGGATGGCCTGGCATTTCGACTAATCTGAAATGTCCAAATGGGATTGACCATCGGCACGCGAGTTGCAAAAAGCGTATCCTTGATATTGGAATCGATTTCCCCTCCTCGCCTCCGGCATTCCAGGCTTTGCTCTAGTCGAGCGCCGTTCACGAAATACAACCGAACGACCGGAGATGCCACGATGACCATCGTGAAAATCGATGTGATTAACTCTCCATCGGCTCGTCGGAAACGAGCGAACCATCCGGCCCCCGACGGTGGCCGGAAGAACGCAATCAATCTCTCGAAGATAGAAACCAGTCACACGGATCGGAAAAATTCTTTCGCCCCACCCAGAAACCAGGCAGAATGAAAAGTCATGCAATGTTTCTGCGTGAAAGGTGCATTCTGCCCGACCGATTTGACTTACGCCGAAAACGGTTTTGTGAAGACTGGGAGCTGGTCGAAGATATCCTGGCTGCGGATCTCGATGGCAAAATCCGGCATGCAGGGTGGCACTTCATGTGGTCGCAGGAATGCCGCTCCTGCAGATGCGTCGGATTAACGGAAGAGAGCGCGATCAATCGAGCTGTAGCTTACGCACTCGGCCGATTAGCGAAGCGCTTCAACGCCGCCGAACTCGATTCTGTCGAGATGACGAAGTTCTCGGGTCTTCATATTGCAAAGGTCAAGGTACAGGCCCGCCAGATCCAGAGACTCACATCGCTCGATGCGGTCAGCGGGATACCTCTGCTCCCGGCTCGTGCAATATAGCTCAATTGTCTTGGCGCACGCCTGCTGCCCTTCCTAAGTAACCGAGCGCAGTGAATTCTCATATAGCAAGATCCAAGAGAAAGCTGGAAAAATGTCATTTGTTGAATTAACGCATTCCAAGAGAAGTGTCGAGGAACTCGATCCAGTTGCGGCTCCGACCATACGGTCCGATGCTCGCAGCCTGCCACTGCCAACACGCATTGCGTTCGTAGGGAACTATCTGCCGCGCGAGTGTGGCATAGCCACATTTACCACTGACCTATGCGGTGCGCTCGCGACCGAATACGGAGCAGGACGCCTCTTCGCGATCCCGGTCAATGATCCAGATTCGGCGTACAACTATCCCGAGTTGGTTCGCCTCGAGATCGACGAGGAAGACATCGGCTCCTATACGCGAGCTGCGGATTTTCTGAATTTCAACGGCAACGATCTAGTCTGTCTGCAGCATGAATATGGCATCTACGGCGGCAGCGCGGGACGCTACATTCTGGCCTTGCTGCGCAAATTGAAGATGCCGCTTGTCACGACCCTGCATACGGTACTGCGTGAACCAGATGCAAATCAGCGTATTGTGCTCGAAGAGATCGCGCAGCTCTCCGACCGCCTGGTAGTAATGAGCGAGCTTGCGGCTCAGCTTCTTCGCGATGTCTATGCCGTGCCGGAGGGGAAGATCGATGTCATCCCGCATGGGGTGCCCGATCTACCGTTCATGGACCCCAACTACTTCAAGGATAAGTTTGGTACTGAAGGCAGGTCCGTCCTTCTCACGTTCGGCCTGCTGTCTCCCAACAAGGGAATCGAGAACGTGATTCGAGCGCTCCCTTCAATTCTGGCGCGGCATCCAAACGTGGTCTACATCGTGTCGGGAGTGACACATCCCCATATCCGCCGGCGCGAAGGCGAACGTTATCGTGAGGAGTTGCAGGCACTGGCTGCGCAGCTTGGAGTCAGCGATCACTTGATTCTCAACAACCGCTTTGTAAGTGCCGAGGAGCTGGTGGAGCATGTTGGCGCCGCGGATATCTATATCACTCCATACAAGCAGGAGGCGCAGGTCGTTTCCGGGACCCTCGCGATCGCCCTCGGCGCAGGCAAGGCGATCATATCCACGCCCTACTGGCATGCCAGGGAACTGCTGGCCGAGAAGCGAGGTGTCATCGTTCCCTTCGAGACACCCGATGCCATCGCGCAAGCAGTGATCGCACTGTTGGAGAACGATGCAGAGCGCCATGCCATGCGGAAGCGGGCCTATTTGCATTCCCGCAGTACAACGTGGCCAAAGACCGCACGAGCCTACATGGCAAGTTTTCAGCGGGCTCGTTTTGAACGCACGCTACAGCCAAGGGCAACGCAGACGGATGATCAGTTGGCCGCAACTGTGGGCCGCTTGCCCATGCTGAATACAGAACACCTGTTGACCATGACGGACGACACTGGCATCTTGCAGCACGCAATCTACACCCTGCCCAACACACGCGAGGGGTATACAACCGACGACAACGCACGCGCGCTCGTCGTGTCAACGCGGCTGGATGAGCGCCATGGCTATGAGGATGAGCAAGAGCATCCTGATCTATCGCGGCGTTATCTGTCCTTTCTGTGGTTTGCATTCGACGCAGACACCGGAAGATTCAGAAACTTTCTTGGGTATGACCGCCAATGGCTCGAAGACGTTGGCTCGGAAGACAGTCATGGTCGCGCACTCTGGGCTGTGGGGTCAGTGCTTGGCCATTCGCAGAATGCCGGTCTGCGCGGAGCAGCCGGGAGGCTCTTCGAAGCGGCAGTCCCCGCTACCCTTACGTTTAGCAGCCCGCGGGCGTGGGCGTTCAGCATACTTGGCATGCAAGCCTATCTGGACTGGTTCCCGGGTGATCGGTCGATTCAAGGCATGCGCAACACCCTCGCCAATCGTCTTCTTGACATCTATGAACGTAGCCACACCAAAACCTGGCATTGGTTTGAGAAAAGCCTCTCTTACTCGAATGCGAGATTGCCACATGCGCTCATTCTTGCCGGTTGGCGAAGCAACAACCAGAGAATGATCGAAGCCGGAATGGATTCACTGAAATGGCTTGTCGCCGAACAACATCGTGGCGACCGTGAGATCTTCGTTCCCATTGGCTCCAGTGGATTCTTCGTTGAAGGAAACAAGAAGGCGCGCTTCGATCAGCAACCGGTAGAGGCGTGCGCAACAGTCGCCGCATGCCTTGAAGTGTATCGATTGACGGAAGAGAGCGAATGGCTTGAAGAAGCACATCGTGTATTCCGCTGGTTTCTGGGCAAAAACGATCTCCAGGTTCCGCTTTACGATCCAACGACCGGCGGATGCCGGGATGGGCTCCACCCTGACCGCGTGAATGAAAATCAGGGAGCCGAATCAACGCTATCGTTCCTCATGGCCCTGCTCGATATGCAGGCAGCCCAGGCAGCAAGCGAAAATCAACAGCAACAAGGAATGAGTGTCGCCTCTTGAATTTGGTAACCCCGGCTTCATCGCAGAATGCAGTGGCTTTCGAAGCTCCTGAAAGAAACGGATATTCTGAAATCCCGCTCTTCACCCGTTATCCCGGCAATCCGATTCTCAGCCGGAAAGACTGGCCCTATCCGATTAACAGCGTCTTCAATGCGGGTGCAGTCTTGCTGCCGGACGGAGATACGTTGCTGCTCTGCCGCGTTGAAGAGAGAACCGGCCTGTCGCACCTTTGCGCCGCGCGGTCTGCGAATGGTATCGATACGTGGCGAATTGATTCCAGGCCGACGCTGATGGCAAATCCTTTGGAGTACCCGGAAGAAATCTGGGGAATCGAAGATCCGCGCATCACCTACGTTCCGGAACTCGATCAATACGCTGTCGCATATACTTCCTTCGCGCGAGGAGGCCCGGGAGTCTCGCTGGCACTTACCAGGGACTTTCGGAGCTTCGAACGATTCGGCGTAATCATGTCTCCCGAAGATAAAGATGCGGCACTCTTCCCTCGCAGGATCGGCGGCCGTTGGGCTCTGATTCATCGCCCGGTAACGCCGCTGGGCGCACATATGTGGATTTCCTACTCGCCGGATCTTCGGCATTGGGGAAGCCACAAGATCATGCTCGAGGCGAGGCGAGGCGGCTGGTGGGATGCCAACAAGATCGGTCTGTGCTCCCCGCCGATTGAAACGGCAAAGGGGTGGCTCACGATCTACCACGGGGTCCGCCAGACCGCATCAGGACATATCTATCGCCTCGGACTGGCGCTTTTCGATCTTGAAAGCCCAGACAAATGCCTGCAGCGAGGAGACTCATGGATGTTCGGTCCTGAGGCACCTTATGAACGCGGTGGGGACGTAAACGACGTCGTGTTTCCATGCGGGCAAACCATCGGGGCCGATGGAGACACCATCAATGTGTACTACGGAGCCGCCGACTCCAGCATCGCTCTCGCAACCGGCAGCATTCGGCGTCTTCTCGCCTGGCTCGACGCAAACTCCGCCGCGACGCAGATCGTGAATCGCTGACCGGAAGAAGAGTGGAAAGGAATCGCAGAGTGTTTGATTCAGGTCGGCACAGACCCAATTGGAAGATTCTTTGGATACGGTGCAAATGTCCGCACTGTAAATCCCTCAAATTCAAGGCGGCCGAGTTGCGCCCATTTGACAGCTTTCTCGGCGTGCTTGGGCTTCATCCAGTTCGATGCATGTTTTGCTGGCGCCGCTATTATTGGGCCACTCTGCGCGGAGTTCCTGCGGGATGAGATCTCTGCGCAGGGCCATGCAAAAAGTGTTGCCGGGCTGGACTGCCCAGGAATAATTCTGCAATTGCCCGTAAGTTTTTGGTGCGAAAGGAGGGACTCGAACCCTCATGGGTTTCCCCCCAGATCCTAAGTTCACCGCCAACGAAGAATCAATAACTTAGCCGGGCATGCTCTGAATTATATTCGCCTGTATCCATCTGGTGATTCCCATCAATCGTCTGAGCGGATACATGCTGAAACACGCTGCCGTTGGGCACAAAATTGGGCACAGGGCATACAAGCTCACTGGGCCTTTTACCCAATCATCAATTTGAACGTTGCTTCAGTTCGTCTACGAGCCTAATGGCAGAGTTGACGGTCTCTTTCTCTCGATTGTGTGATAGTCGGGCCAATTTTCTATGGTCAATCGATGACCAAAGCTCCGCCTTGGATTTTGCGTCGTATATCGACATTTTGAGTTGAGGGTCGACATTCTCGTGGCTATAGTACGTGGTTGTTCCCGTGTAAGTGTTTGTGATTGGCACTGTGCTACTGCCGTTCTTCTCCACCCAGTATTGGAGTGTAATGATAAGGTCTGCCTGCTCTGGGGACCCAACAATTTGGTACTTTCCCCACTGCTTCATTTCCTGATAGAACGCGTCGTAGGCAACTTCACTGCCCCCGCCGTTTGTCAGAAACACGGATTTCGCGCTTGTGATCTGTCCCGGCAGTGGAGCGGGGGGATTGGCTTCTTCTTTCCGAAGAGTCCCGTGGGCATCAGCAAGACGAGCAGCAATGCCAACGTCTTCTTCATTGTTTGCGACCCAGCCTTTGATCTGAGATTGATAACGAGAGAGTCTATCAGATCCGGCTAGAATCAACTGTGCCACTCTTGTGGGAATTGCGACTCCTCATCACCATTACCCAACGGTACGTCCACCCTCAAGCTGATGCAATCGAGCGGGCGTTTCTCCAACTCGCCGCCTCGAATCTGCCTTCAAGATGAGCGCCTTAACTCAAGGTGTGGCTAGAAAGCGCTCCGCAGCCGCCCAATCTCGATCCGCGGTTCCCGGCCGTTTCCCTCCATCGCACCAGTAGCGGTACGCGAGAACGGCAATTTCTTCATGGGAAGGAACCCAGAGCCTGCCACCCTTGAAAAGGGGCGGAGTCAGAATTAGCGACTCTGCTACTTGATTTCCGAGCATCCAAGACTCGGTGAGTTGGCATTTAAGTCCCACTAGCTTGGCGACCCTCGCTAGATCGTCGCTGAGATTTCGCCTAAAGATAGGTTCATGGTGTGCAATCCGGTTCCGCAGCTTTCTGATCACCTCGAGATCCGCATAAATCTCTCTGCGAAGCGCAACAAAGGTCTTCGTCGGATCGTGTAAGGGAAGTACTCTTTTCAAATGTCGATGCCAGATTCTAGCGTCGTACCTGGCGGTAAACATCTCTTGCCAGAACACGAATTTCAACTCTGGAATGACTTTTCCCGTCGTAGGCTGTTGTGCCGCTACGGCCTCGAGATCGCGTCTCGGACTGTAGAACGTGTGAGGAGAGTGAAGATTTCTAACGAACCCTCGATCCCACGGCCAACGAGGACCATGGACCGCTTCGATTGCTTCGGAAACCGCATTTCTTATCACGACTTCACAAATGTGAATAGGCGGCATCAATGCGGCGGATACAGCTGCATTCCAAGCGTACAAGGCTATCGCGGAGGGATCGTCTGAATTCGTGGTTCCAGCTGCTGCCTCATAAGTGCTTATCCTCGCCGAAGATAGCGTCGATTTCGTTGCATCTATGAAGGCCCGAGTGATTGACATTTTTCGAAGAAAGTCTATTATACGAGTACGGGCCGCTGGGATTCGCAGGCTAATTGCCTCCCCCGGGGACGTAAGAAAAAGATTCAACAAAAAGCCCACCGGACTCGGTGGGCTTTTTGTTGTGCTTACCGGAATCATGCTAGCAAATTCCTGGGTAGGCACAAATCTGGTAACAACGGAGAAACTCAAAATCAACGAAGTAGCTGGAAGTTTTTGGTGCGAAAGGAGGGACTCGAACCCTCATGGGTTTCCCCCCCAGATCCTAAATTCAACTCGAACGAAAGAATCAACATCTTAGCGGAATATAGACAGCATGAGATTCCCTTGTATTCATTGGAAATTCCGCTTTGACAATCGAAACCGATACTAGCGAGTCCAAGCCGCCACTGGGCACAATTTTGGGCACAGTAGCACAAGCCTTTTCGAATCGGAGCCTGCCCTTATGCATGCCCGCGGAGCGACCGGTCAGCCCGCTTTCCTTCCGGGGTGCATAGCGCGTCTCCCATTCGGATCCTTCGATCGTCTGGTCGATTTTCTCTCGCCCGATCTCGACTCGAAGAGTCTGACCAGCTCTCTCAATTGCATTGGAACGATGGTTATCGGATTGGGGTAGGTCGTTGCCATAAAAACTCCAGTCCTGCATAGATGCCGTGTTCGCTTCGAAGGTATCTCGCGGGATTTCTTTTTGTCCCGGGACAGAAGCGCTCTGTGCAGTATCCGAAGGGGCGGATCGAAGCGATCCGCCCCTCTGGTTTTAAGACCGTCAAACATTCTGCGCTTCGGAAGCGGTCACTCCCAAACAGACGGCGGTATGTTTAACGGTTGTTTTGGCGTCAATGTTGCTACTGAAACATGCGGCCAACTGAGAGGCCCAAAGTTCAGTAACACCGTTTGCGAGTACTGAATCTGCGTCGACGTCACCGTGATGATGCGTTCTTCAGTAATTGGTTTGGGCGGTGGCGGAAGCATGAAGGTAGGGGAAGACGGCCCGGGCTCTTTGGGTCGCAGCAGTACCGGGATTTTCCCCGGCGGCAGCACCGGAATTACAACTTTATGCTCGACTTCCTCGATCCAGAACGTTGCTGTCATCTGGATCGAATTCGCGTTCGCGTTGTTTCCGGCCGCATCACCCTCGAGGAAGGCGATGTTGTCCGTCCCTCCGCCGAACGTTGGCGTGGTTGGCGGCGGATTCGGCGTGCTGGCCGTGGTGATCGTTATTGTGGTCGTGGCCTTGATCGTTTGACCCGCGATGGCATTCCGCAACACTGAATTTGGATCGGTGATCCTGGCTTGCCATTGCGGTATAGTCAGCTTGGTAAACGGAGCTACCGTAAGGTTTTGTGGGATTCGCCTCGTTCCTTGGTTGGAAGCATCTTGATTCTGGAACTTGACCTTGTTTGCGGGCTGTCCCCGGAAGAAAGGCGTGATATCTACCGGAGGAATATTCGGAGGACCGTTGTTCACCGCCGACGTTCCCTGCGCCTGGATCGTTGTGCCATGTGGGATCGACCCCATACGCACCAGCGTTGGCGGTTCCTGAGGAGCGGTGGTGGAGGGAACCGCCATCCAGAGCCCCGGCTCAACATGAATTCCGATGGGCTTCGAGTTGGCATTGGTGGGATCCAGCGCAGTGACGTCGCTAATCGACTGCAAATAAGGGATACCATCTAGCGAGATGTCCGCTTGAGTGCCAAATCCCCGGTTCGGAACTACTCCGAGCGCCTGTGAGAAGGTGAGGCTCTCAGTGGTGAGGTTCAGCTCGAGAACATTATCCGCGGGGTCTGTAGTCGTGATCGGACCGGGCATCGGCGTTGGCGTTGACGAGCTGTCCGGCCGAAAGATCGTGTTGAATCCGTTGCCGACCCACTCGCCCACAAAAGCTGCTAGAGGACCGAGCGGAGATGGTGGCGGAGCCGGCGGCGGAACGGGGAGCTTGCCGGCATGAAGAATGGGCGGTACAGCCCCAAACTCAAATCCGATAGGAGTCGAGATTGTGGAGGTTGCTTTCGCAACTTCTGCGGGCGGAACTGCTTTTGTACGATCGGGCATGTGACGTTCTCCTTCCTTGCTCCGAAGAGACTGGCCAGTTACTGTCGGGCAGATGGGAACGATTCGGGAGCGACCGCAAGTGGATGTCGGCGCGCGCCTGGGGCTCCTCTCCGCACCAAGTTTTCAAGGTAGTGACCGACATCGCAAAATCGTTTCAGCCGAGAGACAACGATTCGGCATCTTTGGGCCGACGGAAAAGGCTTGGAGCAAAATGCCCTGACTGCTCGCAAATCGTCACGATAGCGTCACCCTCGATGGCTGCAGGCGCGGCTATATCTAGTAGCTTGTTGATTTCTTTCGAGTCACTTTTAAGGCACAGCCCTTGATGGGTGGGCACAGTTTTCGGCACAGGCCAATGGTGAGCACTTCGCGAATAACTGGAAGTTTCTGGTGCGAAAGGAGGGACTCGAACCCTCATGGGTTTCCCCGCCAGATCCTAAGTCTGGTGCGTCTGCCAATTCCGCCACTTTCGCACTGCTTACTTTCTGCAACGTACGCCTGACTATGATTTTATCCCCGCCGGAGAGTCCATTGAAAAGCCTGGGGCGCCACGCCAGTGATTAGACGTGAGAATCCGGGCGGGCGTATCCTGCGCACGAATGGCGGACTCTGGGCAAAATCAAATCACGCGGGTCGAAGGGAGAGCGGGAATGCGCCTGCTGGTAGTTGCGGCAATCGCCGGAACGCTCGCAGCCTCCCCGATCGCTTTTGGCGGCCCTCCCGAAAGACCGCCCCAAATCCGCGGCGAGGGTTGCGTTGAGCCCGGCGTCGAGGCGCGCTGCCTGATTGTGAAGGATGTGCGCAGCGGGGAGCTGTTCAACCTGTTTGTAAAGGGCGTTCAACCCGCGATCGGTTCAGGCATCGAGTTTGTGGGAGTGCCACACCACGGGATGACGACGTGTACGCAGGGGACGGCTGTGGATGTGCTGACCTGGGCGCGCAGGGACTTAAAGTGCACGCAGGGGACGGCTCCGAAGCCAAGGGAATAATGCGAATATCCAGACGTGGCGCCTCTTTACCGCACGCCATAGCAGCGCACGCAGTTCGCGCCGAGGATGTCGTCAGCCTCACCAGGCATCGATCGCCTCACGTAATCCGCCACAATCCCCATAGTCTCTTCATAGCTTCCCGACAGCGTGCAGACGGGCCAGTCGGAGCCGATCATGAGACGGCCTCCCCCGAAGGCCTTACAAACGACATCGAGATACGGGTCGAAATCCTGCGGCTCCCATTGCTTCCACCGCGCCTCCGTCACCATTCCCGACAGTTTGCAGAACACGTTATCGAACCGCGCCAATTCGCGAATGTCCCGTTGCCATGGATCCATCAATCCGTCCGCAATGCCGGGCTTGGCGATGTGGTCCAGCACAAACCGCTGCTCTGGAAAATCCCGCACGAGCTTCACCGCAACAGGAAGATGACGCGGATAGAGCAATAGGTCGTATGTCAGCCCGTATTCGGCCAGTCGAGCAATGCCGCGCCGAAACTCCGGCCGAAGCATAAATTCGTCGTCCGGCTCGGCCTGCAGCACGTGGCGCACCCCGACGAACTTGCGGTTCGCGGCAAAGCCTTCCAGTTGTGCCGGCAAATCGGGTGAGCAAAGATCGACCCAGCCCACTACGCCCTTCACGAACTCATTTTGATCGGCAAGCTGCAGCAGCCAGCGCGTTTCATCCAGATCCTGTCGGGCCTGAACGGCGATGGAGCCATCGAACGATCCGGCGAACGCCTGGGCGAAAACTTGCCCGGCGAGAAGCGGCTTCAGATGTTCGGGCAGGAAATCCCGCTTCAATTCCCGCATCTCGCCGCTGATCCAGCCGTACTCTGCCGGGCTGTACGTCCAGAAGTGCTGATGTGCATCGATTCTCATCGTTTAGTTCCGTCGAAAGCCGTGACCAGAGGCCATGCTAACCCCTGCGGTCAGACAGGTATAGTGCTGATATGCGTTCAACTTCCCTCTTGCTTGCTCCTGCGCTCTCCTTTTGCCTTTTTTCGGTTTCCTCAATGGCGCAGGGCCCCAGGCCCGGCATCACGCTTGATGAGTATCTCAACACCACCGAAATTGTTGGCGCCAGCCTTTCGCCCGACGCTTCTGCGGCCGCAATCGCCACCGAGACGCCTGACTGGAAGGCCAGCACATATCGCCACGACCTGTGGCTTTGGACGGCGCAGGGTGGCCTGAAGCCGCTGACCCGCTCCGGTACCGACGAGCAGCCGCAATGGAGCCCGGACGGAAAATGGATCGCCTTCCTCTCAGAGCGCGCACCCGCCGGATCCGAAGAGGGTGATTCCGACGCCGAAAAATCCACCCGCATCTGGCTGATCTCCGCATCGGGAGGCGAAGCATTGCCCCTCTATAGCGAGAAGCTGGATGCGCATGTGTTTTCATGGTCGCCCGACGGCTCGGCTATCTACTTTTCGGCCAAGTCGCCGCTGAGTCACGATCAGGAAGACGAACAGAAGGACGACTGGAAAGACGTAGTCAGGTGGCGCGAGCAGTATCGCGGCGACGTGCTGCTGAAGCTCGCCATCGCACCTGCGCTGGCCCGTGCGACTGAAGTACTGCCCGCAAAGGAAGCTCCCACGGCGGCCAAAGCCGATGCAGAGCCATCTTCGAAGCTGCCAACCGGCGCGGAGACGATTGCGAAGAGTGACCTCGCCATCAGCGAGATTGCGCCTTCGCCCGATGGCAAGCGCGTGGCCTTTCTCACCGAGCCGATTCACAAGCGCATTGAGAACCCGGCCAACTACGAGATTTTTCTCGTCGAATCAAAGGGCGGCAATGTTCGGCAGGTCACGCACAACGAAGCTATCGAATCCAACCTTCGCTGGTCGCCGGATAGCCGTTGGATTCATCTCTCAGTAAATGCCTCGAGCGGATCGCTTGAGGGAAAATACACCGATGTGCAGGGCAGGCTGTATCGGCTCGATCCCGCTTCAGGCAAGACCGAGCGGCTTGGCGCATCCTTCGACGGCTCGTTCGATCAATACACTCTGCTGCCTGACGGACGCGAACTTGCGCTGGGCCTCAAGGGCACCGAAGCACAGGTTTACCTGATCGAGGGCGAAAAGGCGACCAGGCTTCCAGGACTCCCGGGCAGCTATGCGGGTTTGGAGTCGCCACGCGCATCCAATGCACTCCTCGTTCGCCATTCCACGCTCAACGATCCGACCCAGGTGTATCTCGCCACCGATCCCCTCGCGCTCGACAAGCTGAAAAAACTCACCAGCTTCAATCCCATTTTCGCCGAGCGCGCGCAGCCCGAGTGGCAGCCTTACACGTGGAAGTCCGACGACGGCCAGACGGTCGAGGGCGTGCTCATCTTCCCCCCGGGCAAAAAAGGCGCGAAGCATCTGCGCATGTTCACGATGATTCATGGTGGACCCGCGGACGCCGATGGCAATCGGTTTGGCGCTGACTGGTACGACTGGGCAACATTTGCGGCTGATAATGGCTGGCTCGTGTTCCGTCCGAACTATCGTGGATCGACTGGTTATGGAGACGAGTTCATGCTTGGGATCGAGCCGCACCTGGTTTCGAAGCCGGGCAGAGACATCCTCACCGGCGTAGACGCGCTCGTGAAGGACGGCTACGCCGATCCCAATCACCTGGCCATCGGCGGCTACAGCTACGGAGGCTACATGACCAACTGGCTGATCACGCAGACCACGCGGTTCAAGTCTGCCGTCACCGGCGCGGGCGCGGTAGAGCATGCGGCAAACTGGGGCAACGACGACGAGACGTGGGACGACGCGTGGTATCTCGGCGGCCGGCCATGGGAGAATCCAAAGCTTTATCAGGAGGAGGCCGCGCTCTTTCAATTCGACAAGGTGAAGACACCGACGCACCTTGTGCAGGGTGGCGCCGACGTGCGTGTCAGCTACCTCGAAGGCGAGACAATGGAGCGCGCGCTTGAGTCGCTGGGGATTCCCCACACCTTCCTGGTGTTTCCGGGCGAAGGACACAGCCTCGAAAAGAATCCCTGGCACGGTTACATCAAGCTGCGCGAGGAGCTGAAGTGGCTGGCGAAGTACGATAAGCAATAGAGAATCATAAACGTGCGGCCGAATCAGCATCACCTTTGCCACCCCGCGCGCCCAACGATTGTGCTGAAGCCGACCGCCTTTATGGCGCATCCTATTCAATAGAAAACGATGAATCCTGCCATCGAAAATGCCCGCCGCGCCGCATTCCAGCAAACGCTGCTGAGTGCGCGCCGCACCATGTTGATAAGCGAGATCCTGAAACTCGCCATCGACAGCTTCCGCGCCAGCAAACTGCGCTTTGCCTTGACCGCGCTCGGCATGGTGATCGGCACGGCGTCGGTGATCATGGTGGTGACAATCGGCCTGACCGGACGGCAGTTCATTCTGAATGAGATTCAAAAGATCGGCACAAACCAGGTTGAAGTCGAGTACTCGGGTGGTGGCGCTGTCGGAGCCGAGAAGGTCCAGTACAACGACTTTCTTACTCGCGATGATGAGAAGGCAGTGCTCGCACAAGTGCCCGGCGTGGTTGCCTCATCTCCAGTGCTTCATGCACAACAACGCATCAGCTTCGGCGGAGGCGTGGTCAAGGATACACTCGTGCTCGGCACCAGCCCGCAGTACAAGGATGTGCGTAACCTGATCGTCCTCTCCGGCCGCTTTTTTGACCAGCAGGATGAGAGCGCGCACATGATGGTCGCCGTGGTCACAGTGCCCTTTGCGCGCGACATGTTCGGGAGTGAGGATGCTGCACTTGGCAAGGAGTTCTCGATCCAGGGCATTCCTTTCACCATTATCGGCATCTTCAAGGAGAGCGTCGACACCTTTGGCGAGACCGAGATTGAGGACGAAACCATTCTGATTCCCTTCTCCGTTGCGCGGTACTTTACCGGAACCGACGACGTAAAACAAATCTATTTCACCATTCGCAGCATGGATGAGGTTCCCGACGCAACGCGGGAGATTCAACGCGTGATACAAGCGCGTCACAAACCGAATTCGGTTTACAAGACCTTCGATCTGCGCGAGCTTCTCTCGATGGCTGATCGCATCTCGATAGCGCTGATCGTAGTGCTGGTGCTGGTAGCTGCGGTAACGCTTGCCGTGGGCGGCGTGGGCATTATGAACATCATGCTGGCGAACGTGCGCTCGCGCATTCGCGAGATCGGCATTCGCAAGGCGCTGGGCGCTACGTATCGCGAAATCAAACTGCAGTTCCTGGCCGAGGCAGTGATCATCTCGCTCTTTGGAGGACTGATCGGAAGCCTTGTGGGACTTGCGGTTCCGTTGTCGATTCGACTCTTCTCCGACTATGAGCTGCCGGTATCAATATGGTCGGTTGTGATTGCACTGACGGCTGCGACCGTGGTGGGAGTGATATTCGGCACTGTTCCCGCGACACGCGCGGCGCAGCTCGATCCGGTTGAGGCGCTGAAGTATGAGTAACGGGAAGAAGCCGGATGAGGAAGCGCATTCGCCCAACGAAGAAGCGGAGAGCGGATTCAATCTCAAATTGGCCTACAGCCTGCTGGCCTTTGCGATCGTCGCCGCAATTTGCATCGCGCTCTTCATCGTGCTGCCCTTCTATCACCGGCACTAACCCCCGGACGGAGGCGTGCCGCAAAAGCCGCATAAACATTGGCGCTTTACGGGCTGCAGAAAAACCACTTTGGACACGAGTCTTGTATCAGCGCATGACTTCACAGCTTGTGAAAAACTCAACGAACCCGCTGTTTTGTAACAAGGGCATGACTTCAGTCGTGCCGCAAGTTGCGCAGAATGAATGAGGGCTTTAGCCCCTGACGGAGGCGTGCCGCAAAAGCCGCATAAACATTGGCGCTTTACGGGCTGCAGAAAAACCACTTTGGACACGAGTCTTGTATCAGGGCATGACTTCACAGCTTTGTGAAAAACTCAACGAACCCGCGTTTTGTAACAAGGGCATGGCTCGGGGAACCCACCTAGTGGGTCGCAGGCCGCAAATGCAACAAAATGAGTGTCGGGCTTTAGCCCCTGACGGAGGCGTGCCGCAAAAGCCGCATAAACATTGGCGCTTTACGGGCTGCAGAAAAACCACTTTGGACACGAGTCTTGTATCAGGGCATGACTTCACAGCTTGGTGAAAAACTCAACGAACCCGCTTTTGTAACAAGGGCATGGCTCGGGGAACTCACGTAGTGGGTAGGCAGTGCCGCAAATGCAACAAAATGAGTGTCGGGCTTTAGCCCCTGAGGGAGGCGTGCCGCAAAAGCCGCATAAACATGGGGCCGCGTTTTGTAAAGGGCATGGCTCCAGCCAGGCCGCAAATGCAACAAAATAATTCGGGCTTTAGCCCCTGAGGGATGCTGGCTCGGCCATGACTTCACGTCGTGCCGCAAGTTGCGCAGAATGAATGAGGGCTTTAGCCCCTGAGGGATGTTCTTCCGGCAATTCACCTTCAACCCTACCGTCCCGGCGTCGGATGCGCTTGAACACCTTCCACCGCCACAGCCGACTTCTTTGATTTCCGGTAGACGTTGGCGACTGCCAGCGTCCAGAACGGAACGAAGTCAACTCCGGGCACGAGCTTGGCGACGAACGACGGGGCGAATTCCCATTGCCAGCCCAGCAGAAAACTCAGCACGCCAGCCATGCCCAGATCGAGTACGTCATCCGCCGGCGACGCGGCGCCCTCGATGAAGAGTGGGAAGATTGCGATCTGAACAAGATCGGCAATGACCGCCAACGCCAGCGCTACCCGCATCCGGTTCCCCGGTGAAATAACGGCCGCGTTCCGGTTTACTTCGATTTCAGTCTGCAAGGCGGTACTCCCTCTTCAGCTTAGACGTTTCTGCAGGTGGCGGGGATTCCCATGGGAATCAATTCCCCGGTAATTCGGCGCCTTTCTGCCTGAGAATAAGGCGATCCGCGTGCATTCGTATCGCGATTTATGATCGTCGCTGACGGCATTTCTTCCCACTCCCCCCATTGAGGTGGTCGACGATGAACCAATCCGAGAGGGCAGTCATTTTTCAGGCGCTGCACCAGCGAAAGCAGGTGTTTGTGATCGGCAATCCCTGGGATGCGGGGTCGGCGCGCATTCTTGCGAGCTTGAAGTACGAGGCGTTGTCGACCACCAGCGCGGGGCTGGCGTTCTCGCTGGGGCGCAAGGACGGAACGGCGGCAGTGAGCCGGGCCGAAGCGCTGGCAAACGCCAAATCGATCGTGGAAGCGACCACCCTTCCCGTTGCGGCCGATCTGGAAAACGGTTATGGACATGCGCCCGAAGATGCGGCAGAGACGATCCGGCAGGCGGCCGCCGTTGGGCTGGTCGGCGGGTCGATCGAGGACGCCACGGGCGATGAGGCGAAGCCGATTTATGAATTCGGCCAGGCGGTGGAGCGAATCGCGGCGGCGGCGGAGGCGGCGAAGTCGCTGGGGTTCCCTTTCATGCTGGTGGCGCGGGCGGAGAACTATCTGCATGGCCGGGCAGATCTGGACGACACGATCCGGCGGCTGCAGGCGTTTGAGAAGGCCGGGGCAGAGGTGCTGTATGCTCCGGGGCTGACGCGGCCCGAGGACATCCGGACCGTTTGCGCCTCCGTGACCAGGCCGGTGAATGTGCTGATGGGGTTGAAGGGTGCGCCCCGGCTGACGGTTAAGGACCTGGGCGACCTCGGAGTGCGGCGGATCAGCCTTGGATCGGGTTTCAGCCGGGCAGCGCTGACGGCGTTTCTGCACGCAGCCCGCGAAGTGATTGACGACGGTACATTCGAGTTCGCGGACGAGACGCTGTATATCTCCGACCTGACCGCGATGTTTGGCTGACCGGCTGAGTGGGATCAGCAAATGTCGGGTGCCCCATGTCTCGCTTCTGAGACATGGGAAATCATGAAAGCGGATGAGCCCCGAAGTTCCGGCCAACCCTACGTCCGATACGACACTCGGATGTTTGGCTGACCGGCATGAGTGGGATCCGCAAATGTCGGGTGCCCCATGTCTCGCTTCTGAGACATGGGAAATCATGAAAGCGGTTGAGCCCCGAAGTTCCGGCCAACCCTACGTCCGATACGACACTCGGATGTTTGGCTGACCGGCTGAGTGGGATCAGCAAATGTCGGGTGCCCCATGTCTCGCTTCTGAGACATGGGAAATCATGAAAGCGGGGCCCGAAGTTCCGACACTCTTCGCGATCTCATGGCGTTGGTGGCCCGGGATTAGTGATGCTTGCCGCCGCCATGGCTGCTGCTGGAGTGTCCGCCGCCGGAATGGCCTCCGCCGCTGGAGTGGCTTCCGCCGCCGGAGTGGCTGCCCCCTCCACCGCCGCTGAAATGGGGGGCCTTTGGAGCTTTATAGCCTCCGCCTCCTGCCCCGCCGCCAAAGAAGGAGTGGCTGTCACCAGCGGTGCCGCGAGCGACGTTGGAACCGCCGAAGGTGTTCGAGCCGCCGTACGCCCGCGACCCCGCGTATCCGCCGTATGCGCCACTCGAACCCGCGCCGTAGGCATAGGAGCGGCTGCCGGAGCCAGCGCTATAACCGGAACCATTGCTGTAGCTGGGTGCCCGATAGGACTGCGGGTTGCTCCCGCCGAAGCCGGGCCGCATGCCGTAGTTCTGCAGTGGGTGGTTGTAGACGCCCGAAGAGCCCGCGTAGGCCTGTTGCCTTCCCGAATAGGCCTGTTGCCCGCCCGCGTAGGCGCCTGAGCGGCCCTGAGCGTACGGCTGAGCTCCGCCATATGCCTGTGGCCGGCCGGTGGCCTGCGGACCGCGATTGGCGCCGTTGTATCCGTAGGCGCCGTTCGTCTGGCCGTATCCGTTGTTGCGACCATAGGCGCCACCGTTCTGGCTGTAACCCGGGCCGTATCCGTTGCCGGCGTTGCGTTGCGGGTTCCCTCCG
This sequence comes from uncultured Acidobacteriaceae bacterium, assembly GCA_963769345.1. Classification (GTDB taxonomy): domain Bacteria; phylum Acidobacteriota; class Terriglobia; order Terriglobales; family Acidobacteriaceae; genus Telmatobacter. The sequence continues at coordinate 59,999 of CAVYLL010000007.1, read as the reverse complement.
TAGGTGTTGCCGGAGGACTGATAGCCATTGCCGTGGTTGTAGGTGCTGCCGCCGCCTGGGTTGCTGCGTCCGAAGGTGTTGCCGTAGGCTCCGCTGCGATTGCCGGAATTTCCCTGGTTGCCGTAGGCGCGGCTTCCGCCGTTGAAGGCACGCGGAGCGGGATGAATCGCGTTGGGGAAGTTGCCCCGATCGAGGCCGGAGCGGAAGGTATTGTGCTGCCAGCCGCCGCTTTGCCCACCCCAGCCACCGTGGTAGCGGGCCATTTCGCCGTGGGCTCCCCAGTAGCGGCCGCCGCCGTGGGCGAAGCCCCAGTCGTGGACAGAACCGCTATGGGTGCACCAGACATTGTTGCCGAAGAAAATGGCGTGGCCGAGCCAGTCGAGACCCCAGCCGAGCCAGCCGAACGGGGTCACGGCAAAAGCGTTCATGGCGATTCCGGGCCCCCATTGCAGAAGCGCGCCGCCGACAAAGGAGCCGATGGCCCCGAAGACATTGAAGCCGGGATAGGGATTGACGGGCTGGCCATAGACCGCCCACGGATTGTACTGGGGCACATATACGACTTGAGGCGTGGGGGGCGCGATCTCGATGTTGCCCTGGTCCTGTATGACTTCCTGCTGCGGAGTGTTCTGGAGGTTGCCGGCCTGCTGGGCGCGATCGCGCATCACCTGGATGGTCTGCATCACGTCCTGCGGCTGGTTGTAATACGCATTGCCGAGATCGGTGGCCCACGCGAGGTTTTGCGCCATCTGGTCCAGGACCTGGGGAAACGCGGTGAGGGCCTTCACGCTCGGGTCCCAACTGCCTTGCGCGTTGGCGCCGGCGGCAATCTGCTCAGGCGGCGCGCCACCCTGCATGTGCAGCCACTGATCGGCCGCGGCAACCTGCGCGGGATATGTGGAAGCGGCGAGGACCATGGAAACGAGATTGTCGGGGTAGAGAGCGATAGGAGCAACCATCTGTTCGAGGCGATCGGGAGTCAGGGCCTGGGCCTGCTGGTAGGGGGCGGCGAAGCCCTGGGTCGGATCGTTGTAGCCCTGCTGTGGGTTGGCCGGTTGATCATATCCCGGCTGTTGCTGATATTGCGGTTGACCGTATTGCTGCTGGGGCTGTGGCTGCTGGCTGTATTGAGGCTGACCGTATTGCTGTTGCTGGGGATACTGCTGATTCGGTGCGTATTGTCCTGCGGCGCTGCCGGGATCGTCGGTCGGCCAGTTGGGAATGCTGGAAGGCTGCTGCGCAAATGCGGACACCCCGGCAAGCGCAATCGATGCCAGCGCAGCGGCCACGATGCTTCGACCCCAGAATCGCCGTAGCGCCGGCGAATCGGGGAATGCCGATGGGATGGGACCTAAGCCCGATTGCACGGTAGGAGAGAGCGAGCGCGCAGTGCGCAAATCGAATTGGGGTTTCATCATCCCTCACTGGATTCGCGCGATGCGCCACTCTGACTTGACGGCATTTGTCGTCGCCCGAATGCTCTTGTACTCCCCTGGTCTCATACTCGGATTCGACAGCCAGAGGGTACCTAAATTCGAACCCCACCCCTTAGGGTTAGTTTCGCGGATGTAACGGAATTGTTGGAATCGGAACAGGCCTAAAGGTTCAGGATGCTGTCAAGACTATAACGTTGGACATATAATGCGACACGTTATATGGTTGATTCATGATTCAGAGCTTTAAAGACGTCGATACACAACGACTCTTTGAAGCGCGGGCAAATCGGCGCTGGGAAGTGATTGCAAAGGTTGCGCTTCGGAAGCTTGATCAGATTCAAGCATCTATCAATTTGAACGATCTTCGCGTACCGCCGGGAAATCATCTGGAGGCTTTGGTTGGTGACCGGAAGGGCCAGCACAGCATCAAGATCAATAATAAGTACCGTATTTGCTTCATTTGGAAAGATGATGGAGCGCATGAAGTGGAGATCACCGATTATCACTAACCATTTGCACAGAATTTTCGCTGAGGGGCGAAGCACTATGACCATCAAGAAACCAGCTTCGGGTTGGAACATTCAGCGGGTGACTACCCATCCGGGCGAGATGTTGCGGGAAGAGTTTTTGATCCCGCTCGGGATCAGCCAGAATGCCTTGGCGATGAAGATCCGTGTTCCAGCAACCCGGATCGGCGAAATTATCCACGGCCGGCGTGCAATTTCAACTGACACAGCGCTTCGCTTGGCTCGCTTCTTTGGAAACAGTCCTGAGTTCTGGATGAACCTTCAGCAACAGCACGATCTTTCCAAAGCCAGGCAGGAACTCGAAAAGATCATTGAGCGCGAAGTTGAGACGTATTTGGTGGCGTAGGATCGGACGCGAAAAATGACTGAAGTCGTATCCTTCACCCCTTGTGGATCGAACTATCTGCCATGACCGACGGTTCGCAGGCCCAGGAAAAAGCCTCTTTGCGGACCCTGCTTGACTCCAATCATTTGGACACAAAATCTGCTTCAGGGACTAAACTGGTTTCGCTATGGCAACTGTGACTCTTCCGACCGAAATTCAGCCGCGCTCGCCCCAGGGCGAGTTCCGCAATGAGCCGTTTACCGACTTCAAAAATCCCGAAAACGCCCGCAAGATGCAGGCGGCACTGGACCTGGTGGCAAGCCATCTCGGGCACGAATATGACCTCATCATTGGCGGACACCGCCTGAAGACCGAAGGCAAGATCAAGTCGTTCAATCCGGCGCGGCCGGCGCAGGTGGTGGGCGTTCATCAGAAGGCCGGAGCGGAGCACGCCGAGAAGGCAATGCAAGCCGCCCTCGATGCGTTTGAGACGTGGAGCCGGACGTCGGTGGAGACAGCGTGTCTCGTTGCTGTTGAATGCGGCGAAGATTATTCGCGAGCGGCATTTTGAGTTTTGCGCGTGGCTCACGTATGAAGTGGGCAAGAACTGGGCCGAGGCCGATGCGGATGTGGGCGAGACGATCGACTTTCTCGAGTTCTACGCCCGCGAGGCGCTGCGGCTGGCGAAGGCGGAGACGCCGATCCAGTTGCCGGGCGAGTTCAATCAGTTGATGTATATTCCGCTGGGCGTGGGCGCGGTGATTCCGCCGTGGAATTTTCCATTCGCCATTATGGCGGGAATGACGTCGGCCTCGATCGTCACCGGGAACACCGTGATCCTGAAGCCTTCGAGCGATTCGCCGACGATTGCCGCGAAGTTTGTTGAAGTGCTGGAAGAGGCGGGGATGCCGGGCGGCGTGGTGAATTTCTGCCCAGGATCGGGAGCGACTTTTGGCAATGCGATTGTGGAGCATCCGAAGACGCGGTTCATCGCGTTTACCGGATCGCGCGATGTGGGTCTCGAGATTCACGAGCGCGCGGCGAAGAATCAAAAGGGACAGATCTGGATCAAGCGCACGGTTCTGGAGATGGGCGGCAAGGATTCGATCCTGGTTTGCGCGGATGCGGATCTGGATGCAGCAGTCGATGGCGTTGTAGCGGCCGCCTTCGGATTCAGTGGGCAGAAGTGCTCGGCGTGTTCGCGCGCGATTGTCGAAGCGCCGGTGTATGACGTGTTCGTTGAGCGCGTTCGCGAGAAGGTGGCGAAGCTGACGGTGGGCGATCCGGCGACAAATCCAAACATGGGGCCGGTGGTAAACAAGGCCGCGATGGATTCCATTCTCGGCTACATCGAAACGGGCAAGAAGGAAGGCCGGCTCGTATCGGGAGGCAAAGCGGTCGAGAATACCGACGGCGGATTCTTCGTGGAGCCGACGGTGATTGCGGATATCGCTCCGGATGCGGTGATTTCGCAGGAAGAGATTTTTGGACCGGTGCTGGCAGTGATCAAGGTCGCGAACTTCGAGGAAGGATTGAAGGTCGCGAACAACACCGAGTACGGACTGACGGGCGCGATTTATTCCGGATCGCGTGAGGCGCTTGAGATTGCGCGTCGCGAATATTTCGTGGGCAATCTGTATTTGAATCGCAAATGCACCGGCGCGATGGTGGGTGCGCATCCGTTTGGCGGATTCAATATGAGCGGCACGGACTCGAAGGCGGGCGGGCCGGATTATCTGCTGCTGTTTACGCAGGCGAAGAGCGTGGCTGAAAAGCTGTAACCCGGAGGGAAAGCCTTCAGGCTGCTGAAATCATGCGAGAGCACTATTCGCTTCAGGCTGCCGTTGCGAGAGCCGAAGCCTTCAAGCTGCGATTGGGAGGAGCCGGAGCCTTCAGGCTGCTGAAATCATGCGCAGAGCACTATTCGGCCTTTAGGCCGCTGATTGGGAAAACCAGACCTTCACTTCGATTACAAGGACGCAGCCTTCAGGCTCAAGTCGTCGCCGATGCACTATTCGGTTTTGGTCGCTGATTGAAGGGAGCCGGAGCCTTCAAGCTGCTGATTGGGAGGGAACAGCCTCAGGCTGCTGAAATCATGCGCCGAGCACTATTCGGCCTTTAGGCCCGGACTGCCATCAGCCGCACCGTTCCTCTCCTCCCATCCATCAAACGCGCGGAGGAGCAAAGATGCCGACAATAGTGCGCTTTCATCAGCTGGGCGGCCCTGAAGTTTTGAAGATCGAAGATGTGCCGCCGCAGCAGCCCGGCAAGGGCGAGGTTCGGGTGCGCGTACAGGCCGCTGGCCTCAATCGAGCGGAGGCGCTTTACTATCGCGGCCAATACGTGGAACAGCCGAAGTTGCCATCGCGAATCGGCTACGAGGTTGCAGGTATTGTGGAGGCCGCTGGCGAGGGCGTCGATCCGAGTTGGATCGGCGAAGAGGTCGCAACGATTCCAGCCTTTGGCATGAATCAGTACGGCACGCTTGGGGCGCAGGCCGTTGTACCGGCTCTCGCTTTGACTGAATATCCTGCAAACCTTGCGCCAGAACAAGCAGCGGCTGCGTGGATGCAGTACCTGACAGCGCATGGTGCACTGGTGTTCTACGGCAAGGTCGGCGCGGGAGATTTTGTTTCGATTCCAGCGGCTTCTTCGAGCGTGGGGCTGGCGGCGATTCAGATCGTTCGCGATGCAGGCGCAACGGCGATTGCAGTGACGCGCACCTCGGCCAAGAAGGAAGAACTGATCGCGCTCGGTGCGCATCATGTGATCGTCAGTGGCGAAGAAGACTATGCGGCACGCGTAAAAGAGATTACCGGAGGCAAGGGCACTCGGCTGATCTTTGATCCTGTGGCTGGGCCATACGTGGAGACGCTCGCGGCGGGCGCGGCGCAGGACGGCATTCTGTTTATCTACGGCGGCCTCTCGATGCAGTCGACTCCGTTTCCGCTCATGCAATCGTTTCGGACGGGGCTGAGCATGCGCGCTTACAGCCTTCGCGAGATTACGACAAAGCCCGAAAGGCTGGCAGTCGCGAAGAAGTATATTTTTGATCGGCTGGCCGATGGGCGGTTTGTGCCGAAGATTGCGAAGACGTTCGCATACAACGACACGGTGGAGGCTTATCAGTATCTTGAATCGAACGAGCAGGTGGGCAAAGTTGTGATCACGGTTCCATGATCGGATGTGTAGAAATGACCCGACGCGCGACCGAAAGTCTGCACGGTTTGCGGCAAGAATCCGGGCTGATGAAGCGGCGTCCGGGTTGCCCACCGTTCCGACCGCGATCCCGATTATGACATCCGCCTCTCTCCAATGCGTTGCCATCCTGCCCTGAAAATTGGGATTATCCATGGTGAATTCAGGCCCAAGTTCCCGGAGGGAACGTAAGAAAATAGCCCAGGGTGAAGCGCAGCGGAACCCTGGGATCGACAAACAACGTGAGTCAGTCCCGGAGGGACGTCCGAATCCAGCCGCATTTTCATGTTCTTCGGGTGGCGCAACGCGCCATCGGCGACTGCGGTTGCTTTTTTCGCGAGTCCACTCGGGAACTTCCGAGTTGTCCACCGCACGGACGCTACCGTTCCATACAATGATTTTCACCGTTAATAGAATGCTGACATGGCATCAGTTAAACTCCATGCTCCCTCCGAAAAACCAAATTGGAGTTTTCCCGAGTTTATTCATCAACGCAAACACGAAGGCCGCTGATCGAAATCAGCGGCCTTGCGTTGGGACCGTTTCGGTTTACGACTGAGCGAGCGCTGGAGAACCGGAAGCCATCGGGGCCGGGGCCTGCTGCATTTCGGCTTCGAGCTTGCTGCCCACTTCTGCGGCGGCCTGGGCGAGGACGCGATGATGAATGGTGAAGAGCGCGAGCTCTAAACGATCGCTGACGCCGGTTTTGTCGTAGATGGAGCGCAGGTAGTTCTTGATGACCTGCTCGGTGGTCTTGAGGCGCAGCGCGATTTCGCGGTTCTTGCAGCCCTGGACGATGAGCGCGACGATGCGCATCTCCTTGGGCGTAAGACGATCGCGAACGCGGGTGCCCACCATATCCTCTTCGGGCGAGTCGGGAATCTGGAGCTGCGGCGGAGCCCAGGTGTCTCCGGCGGCCACGCGGCGGACGCACTCGACGAGCGCCTGGCCGGTGACGTTGCGGAAGACGACACCGCGGAAGCCCTGCTGCAGATAGCTGCTGGCCGCCTCGGTGTTTTCGGCAATCACGATGCCGCGGCTGTTGGAGGCTTCGAGCAGCGTTTTCAGGCGGGCCATGTCAGGCCGCAATGAAGCTGCGAAGACCACGATGGATCCGGGAAATGTGGTAACTGCATGCATCATCCGGTCCAGGTCGGTACATTGGGCAATAATTCGCAGGTCCTCATCCATGGCCAGGACTTTTGCCGTCCCTGCCCGGAAGATTGCCTGTGAGTCAGCAAGAATGACCTTGTTCATGTTTTGCGCCTCTACGCCAGTGAATCAAACTTTGTCGGGCCGAAACCGGCTTCTCTTTCTCTTCACGGGCCGGGTGCTGCTAGTACATCAGATGGCGTATATTCTGCCTTTGAGGATCATGGGCAGACGCCTAAAAAAGGTCTGGGGTTCCCCTGATGGTGTATCAGAAATCATACACATGCCTTTCGTCACCCCTGTTGCTCAGAGGTACCTGCACCTAGGTAATACCCTTGCAACCTAGAGTACAGCCCAATTGACCGAGTCGTCACGGAGAATCCTTCGACACTGGCAGCTCATCCTGTTTACCGACTTGGCACAAAAGGGAATTGCTGTAGGTTGTATATAACCCTGAATTGTCCGTTTGTGGCGGCGCTCAGGGCGCTGGATTTGATGGGGATGAAAGCTGTTGCAGTCCCCTAAAAAACCCATGGATTGGGAAGGTTATGGCGAGGCCGAATTTACTGGCGGTAGATGACGACGTAAGTGTCCTGGAAGCGGTAGTTCAGGACCTGCGGCGCCAATATGGGTCGGAGTACAGGGTGATGCGCGCATCGAGCGGGCAGGCGGCTCTGGACACGTTGAAGCAACTGAAGGCGCGCCAGGAGCCGGTTGCGCTGCTGCTGAGCGACCAGCGCATGCCGGGGATGACGGGCGTCGAGTTCCTGGAACGGGCGCAGGAGTTTTATCCCCACGCCAAGCGGGTGCTGCTGACCGCCTATGCAGATACCGAAGCGGCGATTCGTGCGATCAACACGGCGCGGATTCACTATTACCTGAACAAGCCTTGGGATCCGCCGGAGGAGAAGCTTTATCCCGTCCTGACCGATTTGCTGGAGGACTGGAAGGCCAGCTACCGGGCTCCGTTTGACGGTATACGGGTGATCGGCAACCGTTGGGCTTTGAACGACCACACGGTGCGCAATTTTCTATCGCGCAACCACGTGCCGTATCGCTGGCTTGACGCGGCCACCAGCGCGGATGCGCAGAAACTGCTGGAAGAGCGAGAGCTAAAGCCGGAGCAACTGCCCGTGGTGCTGTTTGCGGATGGAAGTGTCCTGGCGGAGGCGAATCTCGACGCGCTGGCGGCGAAAGTGGGGTTGAGCACGCATGCCACGCAGGAGTTCTACGACATGGTGGTGATTGGCGCCGGACCGGCGGGGCTGGCGGCCGCCGTGTATGGGGCGAGCGAAGGGCTGAAGACGCTGGTGGTTGAGCCGGAGGCGCCGGGCGGCCAGGCGGGCTCGAGTTCGAGGATTGAGAACTATCTCGGCTTTCCTGCCGGAATCACGGGCTCGGACCTGGGTCGAAGAGCGCACACGCAGGCTTCGCGGTTTGGGGCGGAGTTTGTGACGCAGCGGGCCGTCGGGCTGCGGATCGACGGACAGTACCGCTTTGTGAAGCTCGGAGATGGCCGTGAGGTCTCCTCACATGTCGTGCTGCTCGCGCCGGGAGTGCAGTACCGGAAACTGGGAATTCCGGGCGCGGACCGGCTGACGGGCCGCGGCATCTACTATGGCGCAGCACTTGTCGAAGCAACTTCGTGCAAAGACGAGGATGTATTTGTGGTGGGAGGAGCGAATTCGGCAGGACAAGCGGCTCTGTACTTTGCCAAGTATGCCTGCAAGGTGACGATGCTGGTGCGTGGGAAGGGCCTTGGGGCCACCATGTCGAAATACTTAATCGATGAGATCGAGCGTACATCCAATATTGTGGTGGAAACGGAGACACAAGTAACGGCCGCGGAAGGCGAAGAGAGGCTGGAGACCTTGCGCCTGTGCGGCCCGAAAGGCGAATATTGCGTAAAAGCCTCGTCGTTATTCGTGTTTATCGGTGCAGAACCTGGAGTGCAGTGGCTCCCGGAGGGTATTTTGCGGGACGAGAAGGGTTTTGTGCTGGCGGGACCGGATTTACGGCAGGACGGGAAGATGCTGAATGGCTGGCATGAACAACGGGAACCGTTCTTGCTGGAGACCAGCGTACCGGGGATCTTTGTAGCAGGGGATGTACGGCACGGATCGGTGAAGCGAGTGGCATCGGCGGTGGGCGAAGGATCGATCGCGGTGCAGTTTGCGCATCAGTATCTGGCGGGGTTCTAAATGGGGATTGAAAACGGCAAGATGAGTGCGGGCGACACAATTGGTGACGATCGAGTCGGTTCCTCTCAAGGAACTAGCTGGACTGCTGGGCCACACGAGACCATTTGCAGATGTTCCGGCCGATGCGCTTCAGACATCAGCGCGGTGGATCGCGTGCACGGCGAAGCAGGAACAATCCTGATGGAGCCGGGTAAGGGGTCGATCTACTACTGGCTGGTGCTTGACGGCGAGTGCCGCGCCGATCGCATGGAGCCGACGGATCGCACAGCGCCGTCGGAACCGCGCAAGCGGGAGAAGTCTTTCGGCGAGACTCCGTTTTTGACGGGAAAATGCATTCGCTGTTTCTGGTGACAGCGGTACAGGACACGGAGTTGCTGCGATTTACCGGCGGATCAGTTCTGGGCCTTGATGGCCTGCTGCCCTGAGACGCGCAAAGTAGTGCTGGCGATATGTCGATGCGGTTTCTGCATACCAGGCCGAAGCGCTGCATCGGGAGAAGCTCGTGTCCCTTGGAACGCTGGCCGCAGGATTGATGCATGAGCTGCACAATCCCGGCTCGGCGGCGAAACGGGCGGCTTCGCAACTGCGCGAGAACCTGATGAAGCTGCAGGACCTCAGCCTGCGTTCCGTCGGGAAAACCGAAGACACCGGAACAACTGCAATGCATGCACAGCCTGCTGCAGCATGCGATGAAAGAGCTGCCATGCACCGGCGTTGAGTTCGGTCGCACAAGCGGATGCCGAAGAGGCGCTGGCGGAGTGGCTGCAGGATGCGGGCGTTGAAAACGCATTCACCATTGCGCCTTCGCTGGTTGAGATCGGATTCGAACAGGAAGAGCTGAAGTGCGCGCGGGAGTATTTCGATGCGAGCAGCTTTTCAGATGCATTGAACTGGCTGGAGGCGCTGGTATCGAGTGTCTCGCTGGTGTGCGCGATTGAGGAAAGCATCTCGCGGGTATCGGACCTGGCGATGGCGGTGAAGAAGTTCGCGTATGACGATCGCTCGCCGGTGAAAGAGTTGGATGTGCACGACAGCCTGCAGAGCACGATTACGATTCTCGGACACAAGCTGCGCATGAAGCAGATTGGCATTGAGAAGAGATTTGCAGCCGCACCGTCTGTGATTCAAACGCGTGGCTCGGCATTGAGCCAGGTGTGGACGAACCTGATCGATAATGCCGCGGATGCTTCGCCGACACAGGGACACATTGAGATTGCAACGTGGACCGAGCCTGCGAACGGCAACGTCAGCGGACCCCGGGTTGGCTTGCAGTTAGCATTACGGATCACGGACCGGGAATTCCAGCGGATGTGCTGCCTCGGATTTTCGAGGCATTTTTTACGACCAAGCCGCAAGGATCAGGCACCGGACTGGGCCTGGAGATCGTGCACCGGATCGTGACGCAGAAGTTCGGCGGCAAGATCGATGTGGAGTCGCAGCCGGGCAACACGCAATTCGTGGTGCGGCTCCCCTTGAGCGGCACGACCGCCGCAAACAACACGACCGCTGCAAACAATGGGACCGCGCCCGGAACCCAAAAAGTTCTCGGAGGGAACGCAGGAAAATAGCCCAGGGTGAGCGCAGCGGAACCCTGGGATAGCCAACAAAATGAGCCTCAGTCCCGGAGGGACGTCCGAATCCAGCCGTCATCCAGACGCGGAGCGGAAGCATCAGCAGTTGCCTTCGACGATCTTGCTTCTCAAAAAATCTGCGTCATCTCCGAATTCGCTGGTAATCCACCCGATTCAAATCCCTCTAGCACTGTCATCCTGACGCGCAGCGGAAGGATCCGCTCTGAAGATTTGGATGATCTACGGTCATTCAAGCCTCAAGTGAATCGTCCGGAAAATACCGCAAAAACAGTCCGGTGGAGCGCAGCGGAACCCTGGGACAGCCCAACAAAATGAGCCCCGGTCCCGGAGGGACGTCGAATCCAGCTCGTCATCCCGACCACAGCGGAGCGATCCGCATTTGCCTTCGACGATCCCAGCTCATCCTAAAACCTGCTTAATCATTCGAATCCCTCTAGCACTGTCATCCTGACGCGCAGCGGAAGGATCCGCGGTTGCCTTTCGTTCCTTCCGCCTCTTCAATTCCTCAGAAACCTCCTGCCAAATTCGCTGTCAATACCCCTCTTCCCAAACCCCGTCCATCTCCCTCATTTCGCCCAAGATATCTTTCCCGCACCTTTGCAGGTTATTTCTCCGAATTCTCTACACTTTCCTAGTAGACAAATAAGACAGCATGACGACGGCCCGAGCGGCCGGGTGAGCATTCACCGGCCGCCCTTTTTTTTGCGGAATCAATCCGATTCTGCCTCAACAACGGTGCAAACCGTCCAAAATCCACCACCAAATCCTTTGTTTTGACGACTTTACATCTTAACTTGTTTGTTTTCAATCATTTACGGCACCCCCATCAGAACCAAACTCGTCTCGAATGACGAACTTGACCCAAAAAGCGCAAAAAAAAGAGGAGACACAACCCTGTGAGCTACATGACCTGCAGACACATCAAGATCAACGGGCTCCTTGCGAGTGCCCTGCTCTCAAAGGCGGCCAATTTTGCTACTACCACTCCAAATTCACACCGTCGGCGTCGACGTGAAGTTTGGACCGCTTCTGCTGCCCCCACCCGATGATCCCGCCGCCATTAAGCTCTCCGTTGCCCGCATCAACGAAGCCATCCTCACCGGCCGCCTCGACCTGAAAAAGGCCGCCAGCCTCTTCAACGGGCTCAGAATCGCTTCGCATTTCATAGACCGCAGTCATTCTTGGACCCGAGACGAAACCGTCCAGTCCGCGGAGCCGAACGCGGACGGCGTCGAACTCGCTCCTCGCAATTACGTCTGCGACGAGGACGACGATTGCAACGATTGTCCCTACTCTGACCTCTGTCCCCGCTGTCTCCACCCCGGCGACGAGGGCTACGGCGATGAAGTGGCCGAGGACAGCGACGACGAACAGAACCACTGATCCGCCTCTCCGCCAAATCCCCGGTCCACCGCACCCCGAGTCAGCACCGCAAGCAAAATCAAGTTGGGTACTGGTCCGCCGATGAACGGGTTGGAAGGACCGTGGAATGGCGGACCGTACGGAGTTGCTGGAATCAGCGTTGGACGGACTGGCCGAGGGCATGGCTCTCGCCGATCACGAGGGATGCCTGGCGCTGTGGAATCGATCTGCGGAAATCGATCACGGGATTCGAAAGCGCGGAGATTGTGGGTCGTGGAGTGCGCGAATCTGGATGCGCTTGTGGTGGGAGGGGCGCAGCACTGGATCAGGCGGACAGACGGCGAGAAGGATTCCGGGCGGGGATCGCTGGTGCAGGTGCGGCACAAGGTTGGACATGAAGTTCCGGTGATGGCGCGAGTGCTGGTGCTGCGCGACGGACTGGGTGCGCGGATCGGGACGGGAGTGGCGTTTCATTCGGCGGAGATTCTGGACGCGCTTCCCCATGGGGAGCTCGGCGAGGATTCGAACATCCGGGAAAACCAGATGGAAATTGAAGACCGTCTCGCGGCGATGCATGAGGACTTTTTGCGCAGCGACACTCCGCTGGGAGTGCTGTGGGTAACGGTGGACCAGGCGCGCGGACTGCGGCACACGCACGGCGGAAGGGCGTGCGAAGCGATGCTGGAAAAGGTCGAGTACACGCTGGCGAGCGGACTGAAACCCGCCGAAGAGATCGGGCGCTGGGGTGACGATGAATTTCTTGTGCTGTCGCACGAACGCAATCCGGCAATGCTTGCGGTGCATGCGCAGACCCTTACGGGGCTGGCACGCACCACCGATTTCCGCTGGTGGGGCGATCGGGTTTCGTTGACGGTCAGCATCGGGGCTGCGCAGGCAGAGCGCGGCGAACCGCTCAGCGGATTGCTGGAGCGGGCGCAGGCCGCGATGTTCACGAGCGTGCGGGCAGGTGGAAACCACATTTCGGCAGCGCAGGGGAGACCAGCATGTTTGCCATCATAGGCATCGTTATCGTGTTCGGCGCGGTGATTGGCGGCTTCCTGATGGAAAAGGGGCACATCGCCGTGCTGGTGCAACCCGCCGAGTTGCTGATTATTGCCGGGGCTGCGACGGGAACGCTGCTGGTGGCGAATCCGCTGCACATTCTGAAGGGAATTCTGGCGGGACTGAAGGGTGTTCTGAGCGGTTCGAAGTTTGGTAAACAACGCTACCTGAATCTGCTGAAGATGATGTACATGTTTCTGAACAAGGTGCGCAAGGAGGGGCTGCTGAGCGTTGAGAACGATGTGGAGAAGCCGAAGGAGAGCACGATCTTCAAAAGCTTTTCCGGATTTTCTTGCCGACCATCACTCGCAGGAATTTGTATGCGACACCCTGCGAATGGCGATCACGGGCGGGGTGGATCCTTTCGACATGGATCAGATGATGGAGCTGGATATGGAGGTGCATCATCACGAAGCCACGCAGCCGGTTGCGGCGTTGACCACGATGGCCGATGCGCTGCCAGGATTGGGAATCGTGGCGGCGGTGCTGGGGGTGGTGATCACGATGGGCTCGCTGGGCGGACCTCCGGAAGAGATCGGCGAGAAGGTGGCGGCGGCGCTGGTCGGAACGTTTCTCGGCATCCTGCTGTGCTACGGCGTGGCGGGTCCGCTGAGCTCGAATATGGCGAAGACGGCAGATGAGCACAATGACTATCTGCATGTGCTGCGGGTGCTGCTGCTGGCGTTTCTGAAAGGGTCGGCCCCGATGATTGCGATCGAGCTTGGAAGGCGCCGGCCATTCCTGCGCGCGTCCGGCCGACCTTTGATGAGATGGAGAAGTTCTGCAAAGGGCAGAGCGGCGCTGCCGCAGCACCGGCGAAAGCCGCATAGCAACGCGCTGAAAACTCGACGGACCAACTGTTTTGTAACAAGGGCATGGCTTTTGGCCACGCCGCAAACGCAACAAAATGAGTCCAAGGCTTTACATGCCGCGGAAAAACTAATTCGGACACGAGTCTTGTATCAGGGCATGACTTCAGTCGTGCCGCAGCTGCGCAGAATGAATGAGGGCTTTAGCCCCTGTACGATGCGTCGTTCAAGATTTCAACCTTTTCAGCAAGCTTTTAGAAAGGCACTTTGATGTCGGCAAAAGCACAACCGATTATCGTCATCAAACGCAAGGGCGAGCATGGGGGCCATCATGGCGGCGCGTGGAAGGTGGCGTACGCGGATTTTGTGACAGCCATGATGTCGCTGTTTATCGTGCTCTGGCTGATGAACTCAAGCGAGAAGGTGAAGAAGGCGGTGGCGGGATACTTCAACGATCCCAAAGGCACCGGCACGATGATGGGCACGACGATGACGGGCACCGGTGAGACTGTAACGGTGGCCAGCGCGGATAACATGCAGAAGCTGAAGGAAAAGCTCGAAGCGGAGATCCGTGCCAAGGTGGACCTGCAGAAACTTTCAAAGCAGATTGAGATCACCATCACGCCGGAAGGATTGCGCATCGAGCTACTGGAGGACAAGAACGGAACGTTTTACCAGAGCGGCAGCGCGCGGCTGAGCGACAGCGGACAGGAACTGCTGGGTCTGTTGGCCGGGGAGTTGAAGACGCTGCCGAATTCCCTGCTGATCGAAGGACACACTGATGCGGCACAGTATTCCGATGACACGAATTACAGCAACTGGGAGTTGTCGGCGGACCGGGCCAACTCAGCGCGGAGGCTGCTGCAACAGGATGGCGTGCGCGGAAACCAGGTGACGCAGGTGCGCGGATATGCGGATCAGTTATTGCGCGTGAAAGCGAATCCGTATGATCCGTCGAACCGGAGGGTTTCGATCCTGGTGAAGAACCAGGAGGGGATGGCGGCGGTGCTAAAGCGAGTGCCCGCCGTGAAGGAAACGCTCAACGACGCCGACGCCGAAACAGGGAAGAAATGAAAAGCCTGCCCTGAGAATTCCGACAGTGAAGAAATGAGTTGCCTGCTCTGAGAATTTCCGCGATGACTTGCGCGAGCCCCGGACCACAAAATTCCCGGAGGGAACGTAGGAAAATAGCCCAGGGTGGAGCGCAGCGGAACCCTGGGACAGCAAACAAACCATCAACGGCAGTCCCGGAGGGAAGTCGGAACCCAGCCTGCTTTCATGCTCTTCGGGTGGACCATCGATTCCATGCGATGACAGCGCCGCGATAACTGCCTGGATTCGGAGTTCTCGTGGGATGCTTGACGTGGTGTAGTCTGGTGCACAAACAGGAAAGCGTTTACGCGGGAGTATGCAATGGCAGTAGTAGCCGGGGTAGATTTCGGCACGTTGAGTGTGCGTGTGACATTGGTGGACAGCCAGTATGGACCGATCGGGACCGCGTCGGCTTCGTATCCGCTGCATCGCCGGCGCGAGGATCCGGATTTTGCAACGCAATCGCATGCGGATCAGATGGTGGCGCTGACGGTAGCCATGCAGGATGTGCTGGCCGCCACGGGAATCAGCGGCGGCAATGTGGAAGCGATTGCGCTGGACACAACGGGATCGAGCGTGATTCCTGTGGGCGAGGGGCTTGAGCCGCTGGATGAGTACTACCTGTGGTGCGATCATCGCGCGCACGCGGAGGCAGAAGAAATCACAACCAAAGCGCACGCCAGCGGGCTCGAAGCGATTGAGTGGTGCGGCGGAGTCTACTCGCACGAGTGGGGATTTGCAAAGCTGCTGCATTGGCTGCGGCACAATCCGGGCAAGCGGGATCTGTTTGTGACCGCGCTGGAGCACTGCGACATGGTCGCGGCCACGCTGAGCGGCGTGAAAAGCGTGCGCCAACTGAAACGCAGCGTGTGCGCGATGGGCCACAAGTGGATGTGGAATCCCAAGTGGGGTGGATTGCCGCCGGAGGAGTTCCTTGTTTCGGTCGATCCGCTTCTGGCGGGTGTGCGCGCGAAGATGGGCGGCGAGTATCTGACGAGCAACAAGGTCGCCGGTCATCTTTCCGCGGAGTGGGCGGAGAAGCTTGGATTGCGCGCGGGAATTCCGATCCCGGTAGGCGCGTTCGATGCGCACTGGGATGCAATCGGGTCGCATATTCGCGAAGGCGACGTGGTGAACGTGGTGGGCACGTCGACGTGCATCATTGCGATGGCGCGCGACTGCGCAACTGGTACCGGGAGTTTGCGGAGTTGTGCCGGGGAGCGTGCATCCGGGCTACACGGGGATTGAAGCGGGCCTGTCGGCGACGGGCGACATCTTTGAAGCGATTGCGCAGCGGGCAGGGACGCGGGTGTACGAGCTTTCGAAGGGGCTGGAGTCGTTCAAGGCCGGACAGACAGGGCTGCTGCGACTGAGCTGGGATAACGGCGATCGCACGGTGCTGGTGAATCCCGAGCTTGGCGGAGTGACGCTGGGCTGGAACCTGGTGCACACGGCGCAGGATGAATTGTTCGCGGCGATCGAGGGAACGGCATTTCATACGCGGATCATTCTTGAACGCATGGCAGATCACGGCGTGCGCGTGGATCGCGTGATCAATGCCGGCGGAATTCCGCAGAAGAGTGAAGTGCTGAATCAGGTGTATGCCAATGTGCTGGACAAGCCGGTATTGGTGCCGGCCGGAGTTCCGACGAGCCTGGGATCGGGGATCATGGCGCTGCTGGCGGCGGGGATTTACAAAACGATTGAAGAGGCGCAGAAGGCGGTGTGCCTGCCTTTTCGCACGGTTGAGCCTGACCGGCGGTCGGTTGATGTATATGAGCGGCTCTATGCGCTCTATAAAGATGTCTATTTTGCCATGGGACAGAGGCATGCACCAGCTATGCCCCTTGGCCGCGTGTTGCCGGAGTTGCGCGAGATTGCGGCGGAAGCGCGGCTCGGCCAGGCGTCGATTTGATTTTGTGCTTCGGATGACATCGGTTTCCCTCAGGGGCCAAAAAAAGCCCTCATTCATTCCGCGCAATTAACAATTTTGCCAGTGGTGTAGTGGCGAATTGCTGGTGACTGCGGGTTTGAAGGAGCAGGGCGCTGGCCTTGCGCTTGCCGTTATGGCGGGTTTACCGTGAAGACAATCCCTGCTCAATGAGGAGTGCTGTGCCCCTTTTCGTGTTGCGCCGTCTTGTTCCTTGTTTTCTCGCTCTGTTGTTGCCTTGTGTTGTGGTCCTCGAATGCCGCGCCCAGGAAAGCACGCAGGCATGGAATGCGAAGCATTTTTCTGTTCCGGCAAAGGATCTATACGAAGCCGCGTCGGCAGGGATCACAGCCGATGGAGCGAACATCGCGCTATTCGATGACGACGAGAGCTTCACTTTTGATGAAGCGGGCAGGCTGACCCATGTGGGCCACTACATCTACAAGGTGCTGACCGCCAAGGGCGCGGAGGGCTGGGACACTCTGTCTGTGGGCTGGGACCCCTGGCACGAGATGCGGCCAGTGATTCGAGCGCGCGTGATCCGACCCGACTATACGGAACATAATCTCGATCCGAACGCCATCACGGAAGAACCGGCGCGCGGGGGCGACTACAAGACATACAGCGATGGCAAGAGGCTGACGGCTCCGCTGCCCGCGATTGCGCCGGGCGCAGTGGTGGAGGAGGAGTTTCTGGAGCGTGAGACCGAGCCGTTTTTTGCGCCGGGACGCGTTGGTCGGGCTTTCTTCGGACATGAGCAGGTGCCGGTGGCGCACAGCAGCGCGGTTTTCGAGGCGCCCAAGTCGCTGCCGCTGCGCATTGAGCCGCGCCTGCTGCCGGGAGTGACACCGAAGCGCGTGGAAACGAATGGGCGCGTCACGATCACGTACGAAATTGGACCGCTGGAGGGTGTTGAAGCGCACGATGCAAATCTGCCGTCGGATGCGTATCTCTTTCCGGAGATCGACTACTCAACCGGCGCATCGTGGCAGGCGCTGGCAACCGAGTATTCGAAGATCGTAGACGGCAAGGCGAAATCGAATTCGGTGCAATCGATTGTGGATGGATTGGTTTCCGGAAAATCGACACAGCGCGAGAAGGAAGCTGCCATTGTCGATTATGTGGATCAAGAGGTGCGGTACACGGGAATCGAATTTGGGGAGGCGGCGATTGTGCCGCATAGTCCCGAGGAAACGCTGGCGCTGAAATATGGCGACTGCAAAGACAAGGCGACGCTGCTGGTGGCGATGTTGCGCGCGGCGGGAATTCCCTCGTATGTGGCGCTCTTGAATGCGAGCTCGCGGCTGGATGTTCCAGCCGAGTTGCCGGGCATGGGATTGTTCGATCACGCAATCGTGTATGTGCCGGGTAACCAGCCCGGCGACGCAGGATTGTGGATTGACGCGACGGATCAATACGCGCGGCGTGGGTCAGTTGCCGATCAACGACCAGGGCAGGCGCGCATTGATTGCAAGGCCCGAGAGCACCGCGCTGACGATGACGCCTGAGTCGACATCGCGGGAGAATGTGCTGCTGGAGCATCGGGAGATTCGGCTGAGCGGCAACGGGCCGGCAACGGTAGTGGAGAAGACTGTGCCGACGGGGGTGTTCGAGTCGCACTACCGCGCGTTCTATGCGGATAAGCCGAATAAGGAAACGCGCGACGGACTGACAGCCTACGTGAAGGCGCAGTATATGGCCGACAAACTGACGAGCGTGGAGCGAAGCGATCCCGGAGACTTGTCGACACAATTTGAACTGACGCTGCAGTGTGACAAGGCGCGGCGCGGGTATACCGATCTGGACAGTGCGATTGCGGCAATTCGCGTTGACACACTGTTTCAACAGTTGCCTGAAGACTTGAAGCGCAAGGAAGACACGGATAAGAAGAAGGACGACCAGGACAAGCCGAAAAAGCCGCGCACGGCGGATTGGGAATTGGACCAGCCCTTCACCGCGGAGTGGAGATACAGGATCGTACCGCCAACGGGATTTGTGCCGAAGGAGTTGCCGAAGGACGAAAAGATTGCGATGGGTCCGGCGGTGCTGACGGAGACATTCACAAATGCAAAGGACGGCGCGGTGGAAGCGACCTTGGCCTTTGACTCGGGAAAGCGACGCTACACGGTGGCGGAGGCAACGGAAGTCCGCAACAAAGTGGCGGAGGTGGCGGCAGGGCCGGCGATCTTTGTGAGTTTTGAGCCCGAGGGTGTGGCGCTTCTGCATGAGGGCAAAGTAAAAGAAGCGCTGGCCAGCTATCGCGCGCTGATCGCCGCCAATCCAAATGACCCGGTGCATCATTTGCAGGTGGCCCGCGTGATGATGCAGGCGGGCATGGGCGAGGCGGCCCGCGCTGAGGCGCGGGAGGCCGTAAAGCTAGATCCGAATTCGGCGCTGGCGGAGCGGACGCTGGCGGACATTCTGAAGCATGACCTGGTGGGCCGCGAGTTGCGGCCGGGAACGGACTGGGCGGGCGCGGCCGAGGCTTACAGGGCAGCGGCAAAACTTGATCCGGACGACCACACGGCGCAGGCAAACCTGGCAATTTTGCTGGAGTATGACGCAGCGGGGCGGCGTTACAGCGGGCAGGCGAATCTGAAGCAGGCGGTGGTGGAGTACGAGAAGCTGGGGCAGGACAAGCTGGCAGAGTTGGAGATTCCGAATAATCTTCCCTACGCGAAGTTCTATAGCGGAGACGCGGAAGGCGCAATCAAATCTGCGCAGACGTTGAATCCGCAACCCGTGGCGTTGATTGCGGCGAGCCGTGCGATTTTACAGGGGAGCAAGGAAGGTATGGCGGAGATCAACAAGCTTTCGAACTCCGACTCGGCTTTCAAGGACACCACTCGCACGGCCGGCGAAATGCTGATGAACACGCGGCATTACGCACTGGCTGCGGATTTTCTGCAGGCGGGCGCAGGCGGCGACAACGCGGCGCAGACGATGGGGCTGGCGGGACTGTTGCGCGACGCGAAGCGGCACGAAGATCTGCAATTTGCCAATACTCCGACGGACCTGGTGAAGCGGGCCTTTCTGCTGACCATGGATCCGAATCTGACACAGGCCAAGATGGAGGCGATCATGAGTCGCAACGCCATCGCGGTTATGCGCGCAGATGATCCCGAGGACCTGAAGAAGGAACTGAGCGCAGGCAAAAAGCTGAACAGCCAGATGGCGCGGCAGGGCAACTCGCTGGATGTGACGATCGACATTATGTTGCAGGCGTTCGACCCCAAGGGGGACGGCGATGATACGAACGGCTATCGCGAGAAGATCCAGATTCCCGGTGGCCCGAACATGACGTTCTTTGTGGTGAAGGAGAGTGGGCAGTACAAACTTTTGGACACGTCGGAAAAGCCGAATGCAGCGGCGCTGGAGATGCTGGATCGCATCAAGGCAGGCAACCTGAGCGGCGCGAAGGTGCTGCTGGACTGGATTCGCGAAGACCAGCACCTGGGCGGCGGGGATGACACGCTGGCCGGGCCGGTGTTTCCGCGGTTCTGGATCAAGGGCGAAGCGGCCGATGCGCAGAAAATGACGCTGGCGGCGGCCGCGCTGATGGTTGGCACCAAGCCGACAGCCGCCCAGGGCGTGAAACTGCTGGAGGAAGCGCGCAAGATCACAACCACGAGTCGCGAGAAGGTCAACATCGAGATCGCGCTCGCCGAAGGATATACGCGAACTCGAAGACTTCACGAAGCTGCTTGAGGTTGCGTCGGACCTGGTGAAGGAAGTGCCGGAGTCGCGCACCGCGTTCATGACGAATGTGGAAGCGCAGATCGGGTTGAAACGATACGATGATGCGCTGGCGCAGGCAGACGCGCGCCTGAAGCTGCTGGAGGGCGATGCCGATGCGCTACAGGCGAAGATGCAGGTAGAGGCAAGCCGGGCTAACTACGTTGCGGCGCGAGGATGGATCCAGAAGCTGATCGATCAGGGCAAGGGGAATGCGGGCCTGCTGAATTCAATGGCGTGGTTCTGCGCTCTACACCGGCAAGGTGGACCAGGCCGACGTGGCGACAGCGACCAAGGCGGCGCAGATGGATCAGAACAGCCCTGCGATTCTGCACACGCTGGCATGCGTGTATGCCGAGACGGGCAGGACCAAGGAAGCGCATGACCTGTTGCTGCGCGCCATGGACGAACTGAACCTGGATGAGCCGGACGATGATTACTGGTATGCGTTTGGGCGGATCGCAGAACAGTACGGCGAACGCGATGTTGCGATTTCGGATTATCGAAAGCTGGCGAAGCCGAAGGAGGCGGTGCTGATTCCAACGTCGAGCTACCAGCTGGCGCAGAACCGTACCAAGGCGATGGGTACGGAGGAAACCGCGACGGGTAAATAGTGAGAGTCTGTCTGCGCATCGCAGACCGGAAAGGAAAACGCCGGAAGAGCGGAGGCTCTCCCGGCGTTTTGTTGTTGGTGGAAGATTAGAAGTCGAACCGCAGGCCGAACTGCATGCGGCGGGGTACGGTGAGGGCGTAGGGTGCAATGCCCAGGTTGCCGCCGGTCAGGCCCGTACCGATGTAAGCCGGGTCAAAGCGGACGCTATTGGTAACGTTGTAGACCTCCCACGCGAACTTGAGGCTTCCGTATTCCCTGATCTTCCAGGTCTTGGCAAGACCGGAATCAATATTGAAGTATCCGTCGCCGCGGAAGTTATTGCGCTGGCCGGCTTCACCGGGGTAGGGCAGCCGTATGTTCCCGCCATTGCATCCACCGCAGTAGACGCCGCTGTTGATGGCGTCGGGATTATCGAAGTACTGAGGGTTGCCGGCCTTATCGTAATGCTTGTGCACTTTGACGGGACCGGTCTGCACACCGAAGCTCTCGATCTCCCAGTTCGTGGTCCAACCGGGCTCGGTAGAAGGAGAATGGAAATCCGCTGGTCCAGCGGTTAAGACCGGACCATTGCCATCCGCCGACAAATGCGTCCACCAGGCCGTTGCTGCTGCCGAGCACAGCCTTTCCGCGGCCGAAGGGGAGCTGATACAGCCAGTCGACGGTGATGAGGTGCCTGGTGTCGAAATCCGACGAGCCGCGGTTGAGGTAAGGCTTCCAGGTGTTGAGGATGTAGGAGAAGGCGCCGCCGTTACGCAGGGTAGAGCGCTCGGCGTCGGAACCCATGTCGATGGAGTGCGAAAAGGTGTAAGCAAAGTCCACGAGCAGGCCATGACTCATGGGGTGCCGCAGCGTGAGCTGGCCGGCGTCGTAGTAGCTGGAACCTACACTGGCGAGAACATAGAGGGTGGCGAACTGATCCTGCCACATGTGCGGCTGCCATCCATCCGGGCATCCATAGAAACAGTAGAAGTCAATATCGGACGTCGAAGTGGTAGCGCCGTAGGTGTATCGGTACGGAGCCCATTCATTGGAATAGATTGCCTGGGTTGCGCTCTCACCGGCATAGTCATAACCCGCCATGAAGGGAAAGACGTTTTCGAAATAGGGAATGGCGGAAACAGAGACACCGGGATCGCCGCCGTTTTGGTCGGCTTCCTTGGAAAGCTGGGTACCCGCCGCAAAGTAGTCCCCGCCGCCCTGCGGATCCACGTAGTCGACCGGTTCAGCGAGGTCGAGGTTTTGCAGAAGACGGCGGCCGAACCGGCCGACGTAGTTTGCCTCGAGGGTGAAGCCGCCCGGAAGTTCGCGCTGCAGGGAGAAGTCTAGAGCCTCCGAGTATGGAGTGTGGATCCGGCTGTCGAGACCGGACTGGATGCTGAAGGAGTCGTTCGGATAGAGGTACGGAAAGGTCGTCGTATCATCAGGCGTTGTATGAGGGATGTTCGGCAAGGTGTTGCGATCCGTGAAGCGCGGAGCGCCGGGGTGACTGCAGCCCGAGGCGCAGTTACCTTCAATCCGGTAGAGGCCGGCGGACGGGTTGGTGAGAGCCGAGCTCAGGCCGAAGGAGCCGTGCGCGCTCACGTCAGCAGCGAGAGCCTCGCCAAAGTGGTCGTAGTACATGCCGAAGCCTGCGCGGATCGATGTCTTCGGGTCAGGCGCATAGGCGACGGCGAAGCGCGGAGCGAAATTATTCCCATTCGCCGGGTAATAACCCGGTTTGTTGTAATAGGGGCCGCTTGGAGCAAAAGTCAGGTCTTGCTCATAGATCTGGCCAGCCTGCGCCGCTTTTTCGCGGTTAAGGTACCAGGCGTGGGTATCGATGGTCGGGGCGATCTGCTGTCCCTTGGTCTCCCACGGCGTCTCGAGAAAGGAGTACCGAACCCCAAGGGTGATCGTCAGATTGGGACGCATACGCCACGCATCCTGAACATAACCCTCGTATTCATTGGCCTTGAAGTGGCGATCGATTGAGGTGCCATCCGGCAGCAGGGTGCCAGATGTGGGGCTGCTGATCTTGTAGTTAACCTGATCCGTACGGGACGGGACAGTACCCACCATGTTGGCGAAGGCGATGTTGTAGGAGTTGAGGAATCCACCATCGGCCGCGTCAGCGCCGGGCGCATTGCCAGAGAGCCAATAGGGATTGGTGCTGGCGTTGCTAAAGGAGTTTGCGTTTGTGGAGTTGTTCTGGTGGATGAGCCGCCAGTTAAAGCCAAACTGCAAGGAATGCCTGCCCTTGGTCCAGGTCATGTTGTCGATGAGGTTGTTGACCGGGACGCTGGTGATGGTGGAACGATCTTGCGATGTGGGGTCGTCAAGGAAGCGGAAGGTGACGTAGTCGCCCTTGCCGGCTCCGGTCGAGCCGTTTCCCTGACGGATATATCCGTAACGAACGTCGTTGACCAGGCTCTGAGTGATGGTCCAGGAATCGCCTCCGATGATGCCCTTGTTGTTGGAGGAGTCGATGGTTGCTGGGCCTTGTCCCGGGAATTGTTCCGCCGAGCCGCTGGTGTCTTTCTGCAACTGGCCACGAACAAAGATGTGGTGCTTGGCAGACGGGACAAAATCGAGTTTGGCGATATAGGTGTTTTGATCGAAGGGATTGGGAGAGGAGAACGAGAAGGAACCTTCGTTCACTCCGTCACCCAAATTCACGCCATTGGCGGCGGGGAACGTATTGAACAGCGCAAGCGCATTTGGATTAGGCCCGGGGGGGCTGGAATAGGGCGCCATGTTGCAGACCTGGCAGCCTGAATCGAGCGCTGTGATGTCGTTCGTAGACAGGGTGGTGTTGCCGCCATCAGTGTTCGGGAAGGTGATCTGGCCGTTCTGGTAGCTGGCGGTGGGCACGGTGCGGGAAATGGAGGCGGATTCACGGCGCCGAAGCGCTTCCCAGTTGCCGAAAAAGAAGAGCTTGTCTTTGAGGATGGGGCCGCCGAGGTCAGCGCCAAAGATGTTGCGGATGAGCTTGCCGGGGATATTTGGTTCGCCGCTATTCAGCTGGCCCTGCTTCACAAACCAGTCGTTGGCAACACCGAGGCCATTGCGGTTGTACTCATACGCCGAGCCATGGATCTTGTTGGCTCCGGATTTGGTAACCATGCTGACCTGGGCGCCGGAGGAACGGCCTGAATCAGCGTTGCCGACTCCGGTGACCACGCGGAACTCCTCGATGGAGTCCTGGGTCTCGCGGAGCACGCCAGTGAAGGCGTAGCCATTGACCTGATCATTGTCGTCGATGCCATCGACGGTAATGTTGCCCTGATCGGAACGTCCGCCGTTCACAGCGCCGCTGCGGGGATCATTTAAGGTCACCTGGGACGCAGGGAGGAAAATCACGCCGGGCTGGAGCGAGAGCAGATCAGGAATATTGCGCTCTTCGGAGGGCAGCGCCTGAATGGTCTCATTGTCGGTAGAGTTGCCGAGCGAAGCGTCAGTCACATTGAGGGTCTGAGCAACGGCAGAAACGTCGACGGTGATCGTGCTGGCCTGTACCGAAAGCGCGAAATCGATTGTCGCGGGCTGGTTCACCAGCAGTTCCGCAGTCTTGGTCTGATTTCCAAACCCAGTTGCCGAAACCGAAATGGTGTATTTCGCGGGAGGAATCTGCGCGAACAGGTAAGAGCCGGCGCTATCGGCGACTCTTGAAATTGAGTTACCGCTTGCATTGTCGCTGATGGTGATCCTGGCTCCAGGTACCAGGGCTCCGGATGGGTCCTTGATTGTTCCGCGGAGTGAGGTGGTTGCGAGCTGGCCAAATGAGAGAGCGGCGGTAGAAAGGATACAAAGCAGTATCCATCCCATGAGGGATTTTTTCACGACTGTGTTCCTCCAAAAAGTACTGCCTGGGTGGTCGTTATGAAGCGACCTCTTGTTCTTTGCACGAACGTTCGTAGCCGTCCGCGCAGTGCCTGAGTATTTCGTAAATCTTCACTCTCAGGGGGTAAGAGTGGACCGCGAGATTCAACAAACCGTCTTGGTGCGTCTCAGCAACGCCGGCATCGATCGCCGGATGTGAAAGGAATTTCACATAAATCTATTCGGTCACCGACTAAGGATTCAATAAAAAAATGCAATTAATCTTCGGAAAAGGGTATTTGGTCCCCGAAACCGGCCGTTCGTGTCATTGTTGCTGCTGCATTTGCTGCAGGTCGATGAGAGGCTGGGGGCGTTCGGGGGGTTGCTGGGCGCGTTCGACCAGGACGGACCAGTCCTCTGGGATGGGCATCTTGCGATCGAGGGCGGGAGGCTGGTCGCTGGCTTCCACATGGACGGCGACATACAGCTCGCTGGAAGTTTTGCCGCGGAAGATGCCGTGGGTGGGGGGAACGTCGGCATAGTCGCGGCCAACGGCGGTGCGGATGTGGCGATGGTGGGCCACGAGGTTGTTGGTGGGGTCAAAGCCAACCCAGCCGAGGTGAGGCAGCAGCACGTCGACCCAGGCGTGGGTGGCGTCGGGGGTGGAGCGGTCGTGGTCTTCACGGCTCCGATAGAGATAGCCGGAGACGTACCGGGCCGGAATTCGGACGAGGCGAAGCAGTGCGATCATGGTGTGGGCGAAGTCCTGGCAGACGCCCTTTCCGCTGACAATGGCATCGTCGATCGGCGAGTCTACGCGGGTAGACCGGGGGACATAGTCGAAGTAGTCGAAGAGGCGTTGATTGAGTTCCTGCACGAGCATCAAGGGATCGTCACGGCGGGAGACTTCCATTTGCTTTGCCAGCAGGGTGAGCGCCGGGGTCTCCACGACAAATTCGCTGGGCAACAGCATCTCCCAGTAGTCGCCTGCTTCGATCATGGCGTCGAGGGCCTGCCAGGCATCGGGCGACAAGAAGCCGGGGACATCAGGCATGGGCTGCTGCTCGACCACGGATTCGGCAACGATCACAAGCTGGTTATGCTCGCTCGGTATGTCGAAATGATGAACGTTGTTGCCGAAGTGGTCGCGGTAAGTGAAGACGCGGCAGCGTGGACTGACGGAAAGCGAAAACGTGAGACAGTGCTGGTTTGAATCGGAGCGCGGATGCATGCGCGTTTCCATGATGCTCTCGCTGACAGGTCGCGAGTAACGATAGCGGGTGAGGTGCCGGATGGAATAGCAGTTCATGCGGTCAGATCCTGAGATTAAATAGCCAGCGCGGACTGGATGGAGTACTGGATGTAGTAGCGGTACATGATTTCGTGGATGCGCATGCACTGCTGCCGAATGGTGTGGAGAAACGCCGCAGCATCGCCCGAAAGGATCTCGCCGATGGAGGTGAAGCAAAGCATCGCATGCAACCTGCCGATGCCCGCCGTGAGCTCATCGGGCGGACGCCGGCCGCCGGTGTGCTGAATGGATTGAATAGCCTGGCGAACGCCTTCGACTGAATAGCGAATGGCGTGTGGAAAGTCACGATTCAGCAGGAGAAATTCGAGGATGCGATCCGCCGTGAGATCGGCGGTATAAACCTGGCAGTAGGCTTCAAAGGCTGTACAGCAGCGAAGAAGCCCGACCTGCTCGAGATACTGATAACCGGAGTGCTCGCGCTCGGGCGAATGCGAGAGCAGCGGCTGATAAATCTCGAGGAGCGTGGCGATGGCATAGGCGCGCTCGAGGTAGCGACCGAGCCGGATAAAGTGCCAGCCCTGGCCGTGGATCATCGTGGTATCTGTGACGCCTTTGAAGAGATGAACGGCGTCAATGAGCGAAGAAAGGACGTCATTCATGTTGGAGTGGAACTGGGTTTCGGTGTGCGGCGAGTGCATCTGATGATAGAGCCGGTTGAGGCGCTGCCACTGCTCGGTGGAGATTTCCTCGCGGATCTGGCGGGCGTTCTCTCTAGCGGCGTCGATGCAGCAGGTGACGGATGCCGGATGGTGCTTGTCGAAGACGAGCTGTTCGGCATTGGAGCCGGGGTCGCCGGTCCAATCAAGGTCGGCTGGGCTGCCGAGGGAGGCGATGAGGCGCTGCCAGTGGGTTTCGGCACTGGCTCCGCCTGAGTCGAGCATGAGACTCATGGCGACGTCGAGCTGGCGCACGGTGTTCTCGGCGCGCTCGAGGTAGCGGCTCATCCAATAGAGGCTGTCGGCAACTCGTGAAAGCATTTGGGTACTCTCCCGAAGTCTGAAATGCGTTTGTATTGTTCGTGCCTTTCCATCCGCAGTTATTCGAGAACCCATGTGTCCTTGCTGCCGCCGCCTTGCGAGGAATTGACCACGAGCGAGCCTTTTTCAAGGGCGACACGAGTAAGTCCTCCGGGGACGATATTGATTTTGTCGCCAAACAGAATGTAGGGCCGGAGATCGACGTGACGCGGCTCGAGACGATCACCGATGAGGCATGGGGCGCGAGAGAAATCGAGTGTGGGCTGCGCGATGTAGTTGCGCGGGTTGGCCTGGATGCGCGCGGCAAACTCTTCGCGCTGGCGTGCCGTGGAGTGCGGCCCGATGAGCATGCCGTAGCCGCCGCTTTCACCGACCGCCTTCACCACCATGTTGTCGAGGTTGGCAAGGACGTGCTGGCGCTCTTTGTCCTCGGTCATCAGGAAGGTCTTTACGTTGTTGAGGATCGGATCTTCGCCGAGGTAGTAGTGGACGATGTCGGGCACATAGGCGTAGAGGGCCTTGTCGTCGGCGAGGCCGGTGCCGAAGGCGTTCGTAACGGTGACGTTTCCGGCACGATAGGCGTTGAACAGGCCGGTGCAGCCGAGGATGGAATCGCCGCGAAAAATGAGCGGGTCGCTGAAGTCGTCGTCGACACGGCGGTAGACGACGTCGACGCGCTTGAGGCCGTCGGTGGTGCGCATGTAGACGATGTTGTCGTGGGTGACAAGATCGCGGCCTTCGACAAGATCGATGCCCATCTGGCGGGCAAGGTAGGTGTGCTCGAAATACGCGGAGTTGAAGACGCCGGGCGTGAGCAGGACGATATTCGGTTCGGGACGGCCTTCGGGGGCCAGGGAACGCAGCGTGGCAAGGAGCAGTTGCGGATAATGCTCGATGGGGCGCACGCCGTAGCTGTGAAATAGCTCAGGGAAGGTGCGTTTCATGACACGGCGGTTGGTGAGCATGTAGCTTACGCCGGAGGGGACGCGGAGGTTGTCTTCGAGGACGACGAACTCGCCGGTGTTGAGGCGGAGCAGGTCAGAGCCGACGACTGAGATGTAGACGTTGCGAGGAACCTGGAGGCCGCGCATCTGGCGGCGATAGTGTTTGCAACTGTAGACGAGTTCGCGGGGGACGACGTGGTCGTTGAGGATTTTGCCTTCGGAGTAGACGTCGCGCAGGAAAAGATTGAGAGCGGTGATGCGCTGGGTGAGGCCGCGCTCGATGCGATCCCACTCCTGAGAGGTGACGAGGCGAGGAAGCAGATCGTAAGGGAAGATTTTCTCAGTGCCTTCATCGCGGCCGTAGACGGTGAAGGTAATTCCCTGGGTGAGAAAGGAAAGCTCGGCCGATTGCTTGCGGCGCTGCAATTCTTCCTGTGGAAGGCGCGCCAAAGTCTCCGCGAGGGCACGATAGTGCAGGCGCACATCTCCGGCCGACTCACGCATCTCGTCGAATGCGTGATCCAGGGGATAATCCCCGTAGAGGGATTCCACTTCTGCCATGGGCCCCGCGCTCATTCTTTGATCGCTTCCCGTGATACAAATTCAGGGTTTACGCAAGGTGCCTTAATGAAATGGCGCAGCCCAGAAGCCCGTCCGCCTGTACCCTGTTCCTTAGCTTTATCACGCTGGACATAAAGGCACAATCAGGGAAACCAGCGACGTGGGGATCTCCAGTGCATTGAAGCGAAAATTCGCGCGGTCCGCGACGCGAGTTGGGACGAGGGGATAGCATCACATCATGAGCTACGACCTGATGGTCTTTGAGCCGGGAGCTGTTCCGCAGGGCCACGCCGAGTTTGTGGACTGGTACGCGCAGCAGATCAAATGGAGCGATGATCATGGCTATGACGACCCGGCACTCGGCTCTGAGCAGTTGAGGGCGTGGTTCGAGGACATCATTCGCATCTTCCCACCGATGAATGGACCGGCCGCGAAAGTGCAGTTGCCAGAGGACGAGGGATCGAGCACCGACTACGCCATTGGTGCGGATTTCATTTATGCATCGTTCTCGTGGTCCAAGGCAGAGCCTGCTTACATGACGGTGGCGCGACTCGCGGAAAAACATCAGCTGGGTTTGTTCAACGCCAGCTCTTCGGGGGAAGAGGTGTGGGTTCCCAGGAACGGAAAAATGATGTTGGCGCACGACAAGGGTCCGGCGGGCATTGTGGGCCGGATCATGGATCTACTGAATCTGAGCAAGTGAGAAGAGCGGCCGCCGGGGTGGGTTGCCGCCCTTCACGTTTCTGCGTGCAATCACTTCTAAAACAAATTCCAGAGCGACTGGTTGTAGACGGCGTGGTGGAACTGGACTTCGCAGCCCTTGACGATGGTGCCGAGTTCGCGCGGGCAGCGGTTGGCTGAGGCTTGTTTCAGTTCTGCGTAACGGCTCTGGACATCGGAACCGAGGATTTCGGCGATCCAGCTTGAGGCTTTGAAATCGTCGATGGCCTTGTAGATGTTGTCAGGCAGGTAGCGACCACCTTCGCGAAGGTTCTTGACCTTGGCGATTTCGCCGTCGATGCCGGTCTTGAAGATGGCATACATCGAGAGATACGGATTCGCATCGGGTGCGACGGCACGAACCTCGGTCCGCATGGAGCGGGAGTTGCCAATGGGCACGCGGATCATTGCGCCACGATCGGTGGCCGATGCGCGAATCTGGTTGGGCGCTTCAAAGTGCGGGTCGAGACGGCGATAGGCGTTGACGCTGGAGTTGAAGACGAGACAGAGATCGAGCGCGCGGGTGAGTACGCGGTCGAGGAACTTCCAACCGAAGCTGGAGAGCTGCTCTTCGCCCTTCTCATCCCAAAAGAGGTTTGTCTTGCCGTTGGAGACGGAGACGTTGGTGTGCATGCCGCTGCCATTGACGCCGGCCACGGGCTTGGGCAGGAAGCAGGCGGTGTAGCCATAGTTGTTGGCGATCTGTCGGCAGAGCAATTTGTAGAGCTGGATCTGGTCGGCGGCGGCGACAACCTCGCTGTATCCGAAGTTGATTTCGAACTGGCTGGGCGCTACCTCGGGGTGATCCTTCTCGTTCTGAAAGCCCATGGCGCGCTGCACTTCGGCCGCGGTGTCGATGAACTGACGAAGTGGATCGAGTGGCAACGAGTGGTAGTAGCCGCCGGTTGAGACGAATTCAAATTTGCCGGTTTCATGGTAGATCTTTTCGGCGTCTTTTCCGGCGAAGAGGAAGCCTTCGATCTCGGTAGCTGCATTGAGCGTGTACTGTTTTTCGGCATGGAGCTTGTCGGCGTAAGTCTTGAGAACACCGCGCAGGTCGCCAGAGTAGGGCGTTCCGTCTTTGTCGATGACGACACCGAAGACGAGGACCTTGCCGTTGCCGAAGACGTCAGCGGGCACCCAGTAGAAGGCGCTCCAATCGATGCCGAGGCGGAGGTCGCTCTCTTTCTGGGCGGTGAAGCCGCGGATGGACGAACCATCGAATGTGAGATTTTCATAGGCGCCCAGCAGGAATTTCTTGTCGTAGTCGAGCAGATGCAGGCGGCCTTCGAGGTCAGAAAAGAGCACAGTGACGGCCTTGATGCGCTTCTCGTCGGTGAGATACTTCAGGCGCTTTTCGCGAATCTGGTCGATCGGCAACACGGCTGACACGTTCTTTTTTGGCTTCAAGATTCAGTTCCTCCAGCTCCTCGTATGAGAGGGCCAGGAAGTTGCGATAGTCAGTGGACATGGGTCTCCTTCCGGCGGAAAAGTTCAGCCCGGCGTGATGAAACCTGACTCTTCGGCGTGACTCATCGTCTCCGGATTGACTCGGACGCACAATGCGTGGAGTTTCGTGGCAGACGGAGAGGGGCGCGTGGATGAATCCGATTGCGGCGCGCGAAGCTGTTTGTGAGCTTGTGGTTATAGGGTAACTCCCGAAGCGGCGGCACGCGCAACGGATCGGCGAATAGTGGAACCGGCCTGTGGAAGATCGGTGCCAAATTGCGCGGGATCGCCATGTAAAGCATGCTCGTTCCACGCAAATGCTCGCAAGCGCGCCCTTGGGATAATCTGAATCCTTCAGGAGGCCTCCTAAGGATGGTCATGTTGAAACGTTGTGCCAGTCACTTCCCTACCCTGTTGTTGATTGCACTGGCAGTTCCTCTCGCACACGCGCAGAACGCGGCGATCCAGATCACGGCCGATTTGTCAGACGCGCCGCGCAAGTTGTTTCACGCGGATATGGATTTTCCAGTATCGGCGGGGCCGTTGACATTGATATCGCCGGAGTGGATTCCGGGACATCACATGCCTTCGGGACCGGCGTCTTCGTTTACAGGCGTGGTGTTTACGGCAAATGGAAAAACGCTGGAGTGGCGGCGCGACGATGTGAACCTTTTCGAGTATCACCTTACGGTGCCGAGCGGCGTAACGACGGTGCATGCGCATGTAGATGCTATTGTGACGCGGCGGATTTCGCAGCGGATGGCAGCGCTGGAGTGGGAGGCGTTGATGCTCTATCCAGCGCATGTGCCGGTGAAGGACATTCCGATTCAGCCGTCGCTGAAGGTGCCCGCAGGATGGGGGATCGGGACGGCGCTGAAGCCGGTGAGCGGCGGAGCTTATCCTGTGCCCGAAGCGGGAAGCACAACGAAGTTTGCTGCGACGACGGTGGAGCAACTGGAGGATTCGCCGATCTTGACGGGGTTGTATTTCCACGAGTATCCGCTGGCGCCAACGATAAAGCCGCAACACTACCTGGATGTGGCGGCGGATGCACCGGAGGATGCGAAACTGCGACCCGCTGTACTGGCGGAGACGGCCAACCTGGTGCGCGAGGCCGATGCGCTGTACGCGTCGCACCACTACAACGAGTACCACTTTCTGCTGACGCTATCCGATGTGGCGGGCGGAATGGGACTGGAGCATGGACAGTCTTCGGATAACGGGGTTGGCGAGAAGGGATTTGCGGATGACACGCACCAACTGCCTGAGTCGGACTTGCTGTCGCACGAGTTTACGCACTCGTGGAATGGGAAATATCGGCGACCGGTGGGACTGTATCAGCCGGATTTTGCCACGCCGATGCAGGGCGCGTTGCTCTGGGTTTACGAGGGCATGACGGAGTACTGGGGAAACGTGCTGGCAGCGCGTGCGGGGCTGAAAAATGCGCAGGAGTACAAGGATGTGCTGGCTGCCACCGCGGCGGAGTTGGATTACACGCGCGGACGCGAGTGGCGGCCGACAGTGGATACCGCCGTGGGAGCGAGCATTCTGCGCGGGGGAAATCCGGCGTGGTCGAACTGGCGCCGCGGGCAGGACTACTACTTCGAGGGCGAAGTGCTGTGGCTGGATGCGGACACGCTCATCCGCAAGATGACGCAGAACCAGAAGTCGCTGAATGACTTTGTGAAGATTTTCCTCGGCAAAGGCGGCAATACGGGGCCGTTGATTGTTACTTACACCTTTGATGAGCTGGTGCAGGACCTGAACCAGGTAGTGCCCTACGACTGGGCGACCTTCCTGCACGATCGCGTGGACAAGATCAATCCGCATGTGGATGTAGCGGGGATCGAGCGGGGCGGATACAAGCTGGTCTTCAAGGACATGCCCACGAAGTCAGAGCGGATGATGGCGGCGGCGGAAGGACGGCGCGGCGGCGGCGTAAATTGCTGGTACTCGATCGGGCTGCGAATCGGGGCGGACGGAACCATCGCCGATGTGTTGTGGAACGGACCCGCGGACAAGGCCGGGCTGGCGCCCGGCGAGAAGATCATGGCGGTGAATGACAAGGTCTACTCGGGCGATGCGCTGCGCGAGGCGATTCGGGAAGCGAAGGATCCTGCGAAGCACGATCCGTGTGATTGTGCAGGCCGACTCGTTTGTGTCGACGATGCAGATTGATTATCACGATGGAGAGCGATATCCGGCGCTGGAGCGGGTGGAGGGAACGCCGGCATATCTCGATGACATCATCAAGCCGATGACGACGCCGGAGAAGGCTCCGGAACAGAAGAAGGACGACGAATGAGGGGGGTCTTGAACTCATGAAAACGAACTCGAAACTGGCGTTCGCAATGATGGTTGGCGCCTCGATGGGCGTTATGGGCGACATGGTGATCAGAGGGGAGCAGGCGAAGACAGCACCCGGCTATGTGATCGCGGAAGCCGAGATAACCAACCCGACGGCGTTGCAGGACTATGGCAAGAAGATTGCGGAAACGCTGGAGCCCTTCAACCACCGCTACGTCGTGCGTACAAGCCAGATTCTGGCCCTGGAGGGAGACGCGCCAAAGGACAGGGTTGCGATCATCGAATTCGACAGCGTGCAGAAGGCGCGCGAGTGGTACGACTCGCCGGCCTATGCGGCGATAAGGCCGATCAGGCAAAACGCAACAAAGAGCCGCATATTCATTGTGGAAGGTGTCGCAACGCAATGATTCGACAGGCACTCCTAGTTTTTGGCGCGTAACCGCGTATTGGTGTCGAATTGATTTTCCCGCTGTTCGTCACAAATCGCGCATTGTTCGCATTTTCGCCGTCCAAGTAGCTGATATGATCTGGAATTCGGTCACATAAAAGCCCGGAAACAGCTACGCCTGCTGAACCTTGCCACGGACGACGGTCCGCGACAAGATATCTCTTTACCGACTAATCGCAACAATGGAGCCTGGCTTTTCGCTGAGTTAACCATGAATTTCAAAAGCTTCTTCGGTCGCTCAAAGCGCGTGGGGATGCGACCTATCCCATTTCTCGGCAGCTTTCTCATTGTCGGCCTCCTGTTTGCGATCCAGCAGTGGCTTGGCATGCGGATATGGTATCCGAAGTCCACTGGCAGCTTGTGGCCCGCGCTCGCGGCCTGGGAACTGCAATATCTGCTCTGGGGCATTTTCTGCTGGTTTCTTTGGCTTTGGCTGGGAGATAGCCTGCAGAAAGCGGGATGGCGATACATCCTGTTGCGCATCGTTCCTATCAGCATCGTGATGAGCGTTGCTGTCGAAATGGCATTGGCTGCCTGCTTCCCACAGTTTCCGATGAGAAGCAGGCCGATGAGTTTCTGGCAGAGAGTGAACTTCAGCCTCGCCGAGGAATTTCTCGAGAACACGGCGGTGTTCTGGGGAGCTTTTATCGTCATCCGCGGCATTGGCTACTACCGGGAATCGCGACAGAGAGAAAGGGACTTGTCGCAGCTCGCCGTGGAGCTGACGGAAGCACGAATGCTGGCGCTTCGCATGCAGATCAATCCCCACTTTCTCTTCAACACCATGAACAGCGTTTCGAGCCTGATGTACTCCGATGTGGGCGCAGCGGACCGAATGCTTGAGCAGCTATGCAGTCTGCTGCGAGTCTCTCTGGAGCAGGGATCAAAGCAACTGATCTGCCTCCAGAAAGAGATGGAATTCATTGGGATGTATCTTTCGCTTCAGGACATCCGGTCCGCGGGCCAGGTGCGCCAGGTCATCAGCGTTGACCCTCACCTCTATGATGCTCTCGTTCCGACCATGATCCTTCAGCCACTCGTTGAGAACGCCTATGTTCACGGGCTTTCGCGGCTCAGTGAGGGATTGATCGAGATAATCGCAAAAGAAGAAGATGGGCAGCTCAGCATCGCGGTCAGAAACAGCGGGGTTGGGTTGAGCCTCGGGAATGGACGGGAGTCAGGGGGAATGGGGATAGGCCTCACCAATGTAAGGAATCGACTCCGGTTGCATTTTGGAGACCGAGGCTCACTGGCGATACACGAGGTTTCGAACGACCTGATTGAAGCTACGGTGAAATTCCCTCTGGTTTTTGCGGGCCCGAACGAGGACGACTGTACCGGAAGCGAGATGTCAATACCAGACAATCGCCATGACGCGCAGTACCAGTAAGCCCAGACGCTTTCTGCGCCGTGTTCTTCGTGCCAGGAACACGAAATGAAGCAACCGCAGATCCTTCGATTCCGCTTCACTGCGCTCAAGATGACAACCGGGGCGCAGGTGAATTGGAACTATGCCGACGACGCCGACGCGGAGTGCTCAGCGTGCAATTCGCTGCGCTAGTGGGGGCGACCGGGGAGGACGAAGTGTTCGTCGCAGCGGGGCTCGTAGAAGTCGCCGGCCATGATGATGGGGCTGTCATAGGAAGCTGGTTTGCCGTCAACGAGACGCTGGGGATAGAGAGCCTTGGCTCCGCAACTGCAATAGGCGACCAGTTCGGTAATGTTGCCGGCGTAGATGCGCACGAGCCAGGAGAGCTGAAGCATTTCACCGAAGGGCATGCCGCGAAAGTCCAGTTCGAGGCCGGAGACGATTACGTCGTAGCCCCAGTTCAGCAGGCGTTTGGTGAAGAGGAAAAGGTCGGCGACAAACTGGCCTTCGTCGATGGCGATGCATTCAACGTGCTTGCCTATCTGCTGCTCAGTGGCGGCGAGGATAGGCAGGATGGTCCAAGGGTCGGTGTTGGGAAACTCGACCGCTTCCATCCTTCCGCAGCCATTTGGGTTGCGGCTTTCTACGAGGCCGGCTGCGGACTTGGTGTCGGCGCTCGGTTTGAGTAGCAGAACGCACTGACGGGCGTACTGGCGGCGAATTTCGATGCGGCGCAGGAGTTCTGCGGTCTTGTTGCTCCGCATGGGTCCGACGATCATTTCAAGTTTGCCTGGCACTTCTTGTTCTCCGGAATGTGGCATTCGTCGCCGACGCGTGGTCTCCCAGGTCTCAAAATCGAGACCAGCGGCACCCAATAATCTCAGCCGAAGCGGGCGCGTTTTACGGTCTGGCGGAAGTCTTCACCGGTGACCTCGACCTTGACGCACATTTCTGCGAGGCGTGATCGCATGCGGTCGCCGATGCGGTCGCCGAGGGTTTGCTCGCGGGCGGCGCGCTCAACGTCAGACTTGGCTCCGCTGCCGGCAGCCTGATCAGGGTAGTTGGTGGTGATAATAGTGGTCTGCTTGTCGTTGTAGCGTGTGTTGAGAATGAGAGCTACCGTGTCCCAGACCCATTCGTTGGGCTTTTGCGCGCCGAGGTCGTCGAGGACCAGCACTTCCGCGGCGAAGACGGGCTTGAGGAGTTCGAGTTCAGTTGTGTTTACCTGCGTGTTGTAGCTGTTCTGGATGTTCTTGAGGAGCTCCCGGTAGTCGCAGAAGAGGCCTTTGCAGCCCTTTTCCTGGATGAGACGGCGAAGCACGCCGACTGCGAGATGGGTTTTTCCAACCCCGATAGAGCCGGTGAAAAGCAGGCCTTTTCCGGCGGTGTCGACGGGGTAGGCCTCGACGAACTTGCGCGCGGTGAGATGCGCACGACTCAGCGATTGATCGGCGCCGCGGAATGCGGTTTCGTAGCCATCCAGCGTGTATTGGCGATAGCGCTCGGGAATGCGGGCGGCGGTGAGGCGACGTTCTTCGCGATCCGCCTCCTGGCACTCGCAGGCGCGCGAGACCCACAGGCCGGCGTCGGATTTGACGCGGACGAGGCCTACCCCGTTACAGATTTCGCATACACTCATGGCTCTATCAAGCCTAGCGCAACCGGCGGGGGCGCGTTGCGGTGGGAAAGGCGGGTGGCTCGGTGGAAAATGTGCCGGGCCATGATGGATGCGTCGATCGAGGATTCTTCCCAGGCCTCAAAGGGGCGAGTTGGAGCACCCAAGTTCGTTGTCATCCCATTCATGACGCAAAAGACGCGTCATGAATGGGGCACTGACGATGCCGTGTCGCAGCGTTAAGATGGGATTTCGTTTGATTTCAATGCAAAGGGAAGGGTGTGTCCTTGTGAATCGGATTTCTTTGCGCTTTGCTGTCGCTGTTCTCGTCGTGTTTTCGGGATTCTGTTCGATTGGAGTTGCTCGGCAAGAGCCGGGAAATGTGCCGGAGACAAAGGCTCCAGCAGCAACGCAAGTGGCGCCGAAGCATCCGGACAATGATTATTGGCGCAAACATGATCAGCAGTTGCTTACGGATTTTCCGTGGCTGGAGCGGTTCAAGGAGGCTGACTTGAAATTAGGCCCACCGGCGGCTGGGGAAAAGCGCGTGGTGTTCATGGGAGACTCGATCACCGAGGGATGGCACTTTGATGCGGCGGGGGGAGTGTTTGCCGCGAAGCCCTACATCAATCGCGGCATCAGCGGGCAGACGACGCCACAGATGGTGCTGCGTTTCCACCAGGACGTAGTTGGGCTGCAGCCCAAGGTGGTGGTGATTCTTGCCGGGACCAACGACATCGCCGGGAATACCGGCCCGATGACACTGGAGGAGACAGAAGCCAATCTGGCGGCGATGGCCGAGATGGCGACAGCGAATCACATTCGCGTGGTGCTGTGTTCCGTTTTGCCTGCGTACGACTATCCCTGGCAGCCGGGACTGACGCCCGCGCCGAAGATCGATGCGATCAACGCGTGGATCAAGGATTATGCCGCGCAGCACGGGCACGTTTACGTCGACTACCATTCCGCGATGAAGGATGCACGCGATGGACTGCCGGCGAATCTGAGCCACGATGGTGTGCACCCGACGCAGGCGGGCTACGATGTGATGGCACCGCTGGTAGAGGCGGGAATTGCGAAGGCGCTCAGGGGTGGTGGACATTGAAAACCCAGGTCTCAGAATCGAGACCTGGGGCACCCAGTTTATAGTTGCCGGCGATTGTTTCAGGGCTGCTCTAAACAAACCGCGGTTTATACGGCGGTGGCGTTTGCGGTGTGGGAGATTTCCGTCAGCAACTTGTCGGCGTGTTTTTCCTCGTCGAGGGTTTGCTGAAGGATGGTGGCGTGCTCGCTCAGACCGAGTTGCTCGGCCCAGTCGCGGGCGCTGCCGTACGACGCAATTTCGTAGTGCTCGACTTTTTGCGCGCTGGCGATGAGGCCGGCGTCGCGCACGGCGCCGGGATCTGTCTCCTTTGTGATGTTTTCGCCGGAGCCGACGATTGCGGCAAGGATTGGATCTTTCTTGTCGGTCGGATCGTTCATCAGGTCGCGAAGCAGGCGCTGCAGGCGGGTGACGTGGTTGCGCGTCTCCTGCAGGTGAGACTGGAATGCCTGTCTAAGCTGTGTCTCCTGTGCGTGTTCGATCATCTTGGGAAGCCCGTCGACAATCTGGTTCTCGGCGGAAAGCAGGTAACGCAGCTGTGCGGTGTAGAGTTCGCGCAGGTTTGGAAAGTCGTTGGGCGATATGAATCCCATATAGAAATTACCTCTGGTTAATTTGCGTGCGTTCGTGCACCCCGTATTGGAATGACACTCTCCTCTGTGCGTTGTCCATCCACCAGGATTTGACGTGCTTTTCCATGGTCGTGATATTCGGTTCCGGTAGGCCCAGCACGCGGTGAGCCGATTGGCTCAGAACTCGATGCAAATCCTTGGCCAAGATAGGCATCACAATCTGTGAGCGCAAAAAAAGCATGTCAAATTCCTCTCTCACATCACTACTCTTCGCGTTGCTCTTGCTGGTCGGACTGGCGCAACTGCTTGGCGCATTGTTTGTGAAACTGCGCCAGCCAAAAGTGATTGGTGAGATTCTGGCGGGAGTTGTGCTGGGTCCAGCGTTGCTGGGAAGGCTCCCGTTTCTTGCAAATGTCATTGGAAGTGCGATGCACAAGAGCGATGTGCTCGACTTCATCTACTGGCTGGGCTTGCTGCTGCTCATGTTTCTGAGCGGCGCCGAGACGCAGCAGTTGTTTACTCGCGAGGAGCGGCGTGAAGTCGGGTGGCTGACGATTGTTGGTACAGGGCTGCCGTTCGTCCTTGGACTCGTCTTCGGACCAGCACTGATTCGACCTTCGCTGGAAGGTCCAAACGGGAACAAGGTTTCGCTCATCATCATTCTTGCCGTGGGCGTGGCAGTCACATCAGTGCCGGTGGTTTCAAAGATCTTCAGTGATTTGAAGATCCTTCACACGCGATTCGCAAGACTGGTGCTCGGGGTTGCGGTTCTTGAGGACATTGTCCTATGGCTGGCATTGGCGATAGCAACATCTGCGGCGGGAAAGCAGACTCTTGATCCGAGGCGGATGTTCACGCATCTCGCTGTGACGGTTGCGTTTTTTGGGCTCGGCCTCACGTTGGTGCCGCGGGTGGTGAAGCGCATCAACAAAGCCGAATTCAACTTTCTGGCCAAGTCGAGCCCAGTTGGATATGCGATGGCTGTGCTGCTTGCCTACTGCGTCGTTGCCGGGGCATTGGGCGTCAGCCTGGTGTTTGCGGCGTTTCTGGCAGGGTTTGCCGTGGTCCACAAGAAACGCCGGCTGTTTGCTGAGGCGCTGGACTCGATCGGGAAGGTCGCGTTTGCAGTATTTGTGCCAGCCTACTTCGCGATTGTAGGGCTGAAGCTCGACCTGATCCAAGGGGTCTCGTGGAGCATGATGGCAGCATTCATACTCGGCACGTGCGCTATCAAGATTCTCTCGGTTTCGCTGGCAGGGCGTCTGGCAGGGTTTCGTGGGTTGGACCTGATTAACCTGGCAATCACGACCAACGCTCGCGGCGGTCCGGGAATTGTGCTGGCGAGCGTAGCCTTCGATGCGGGCATTATCAGCTCGAAGTTCTACACAACATTGGTGGTAGCGGCTGTGGTGACTTCGCAAGTTGCCGGGGCCTGGTTGGACTATGTGCTGCGCAAGAGTTGGCCGTTGCTAAGTCCTCTGGAGAGCGCGCAGGGCGTCAATCCGGCCCCGGAGAGACCATCTGCCGCTGCCTGAATCGTTTGCGCTGGCTGGTGAATCCCAATACAATAGATACGGAAGATTGCAGGAAAGGTTTGTCTTTAGCGATGCCCAAGGAAAAGATTCATCCCAACTACGCTGCGGTGCGCGTAATGTGCGCCTGCGGAAACAACTTTGAGACCAGGTCGACCCACAAGGGCGACATTCACGTGGAAATCTGCTCCAACTGCCACCCGTTCTTTACCGGTAAACAGCGCCTGGTGGACACCGCGGGACGCGTGGAGCGGTTCCGCCGCAAGTACGCCAAAGCTGGCGAGACGTCTCCGGCAAAGTAAGGCTGGAGCAACGGCTGCGAGATCGGGCCTCCGCCACGGCGGAGGCCCTCGTATGTTTGGGAAACGAGTTGTCAGTTGTCAGTTTTCAGTTCACAGTTTTTCAAGGCCCGGACAGTGAATTGATTGCTGAGAACTAAGAACTGTTAACTGAGAACTGCATTTATGGCTGGCAAGGGATTCACGGTAAAGAAGGACTGGGACAATCCCAGGGAGCATGCGATGCCCGAGGGTGTTCGCGTGCCAGCCGAGATGCGGATTGGGCCCGTTGTGGTAGCGCCGGCGACGGTGCTGGCGCCCATGGCTGGAGTCACGGACACTGTTTTCCGGCGGTTTATCCGGCATGCGAGTCTGTTTTCGACGTTTTCCGATGTTAGTTCTCGATCGGACCTGACCTCCCAGGTCTCAGACACGAGACCTGGGGCACCCGATTCGCTGGAGATCGAAGCGGAAGTCACGAACGCACAGTCGGGGTGCGGGCTGCTGATGACGGAGTTCACTTCGGCGGATGGGCTTTCGCGGATGCGGGAGTCGAAGCGCCGGAGGTATCTGACGTTCTACGACGATGAGCATCCCATCGGGGCGCAGTTGTTTGGGTCGAATGCGGAGACGTTGGCTGAAGCTGCGCGGATTGTGGAGGATACGGGATTTGATACGGTCGATCTGAATCTCGGCTGCCCGGCGAAACGAGTGGTTGGGTGCAACGGAGGCTCGGGGCTGCTGAGGGACCTGCCGAAGATCGGGGAAATCTTTCAAACAGTGCGCCGGGCGGTGACGATTCCCTTCACCGTGAAGTTTCGCATGGGCTGGAACGATGCGGCGATTGTGTGTGTGGAACTTGCGCGGATGGCGGAGGCCGAGGGGCTGAATGCCGTGGCGCTGCATGCACGTACACGCGAACAGGGCTACAGCGGGCAGGCTCGGTGGGAGTGGATAGCCGCCATCAAGCAGGCAGTGAAGATTCCCGTGATCGGTAATGGCGATATCCGCACCCCTGAGGATGCCGCCGCCATGGTTGCGCAGACGGGGTGCGACGCGGTTATGATTGGGCGGGCTGCGGCAGCTAACCCTTGGATTTTCAGGCAGATTGCGCAATACACGGCTACGGGCGTCTATGACCAGCCGACATTTGCCGATCGCCATCACATGATTCGTGCTTATTTCGAGATGCTGCTCGCAGAGGCCGAAGCCACCAAGGAGCTGCCTCGTGACGCTCGCCTGGGCGAAACAGCGGGCAAAATGAAGCAGTTTGCCACTTGGTTCACGCACGGTGTACCGGGAGGCGGTCGGCTGCGGAAGGCGATCTACGAGGCGAAGACTGGCATGGGCGTCCTGGAGCAGGTGAACGCCTTTTTTACGGCTCCTCCCCCGCCGACCGACGTTACCGAAGACAGTGGTTCGGGACCCTTCCCAGAGCCCTCAATGGTCTGCGACTGACGCCATCGTCGGCGGAATCACTCGGTTAGGAGGAATGCCCCCTTCTAGTCCATTTCAGCGCAACAGTAACATGCATATGTTACCTCTGCACCTTTACCTTACAACAACTTAGACCAAAGTGGCATAGCCGGAAATAAGGCTCAAGGCTATTCTTGGGTTACTGAAGAGCGGGAACCGGGAGTACAAAAATAGGTCCGGTGTTGTTGAAGACTCTCGCTGCACAAACACATCGATTTCCCCATTCCGAGCGCCGAGAAAGACAGGACCTTGAGGAATTGGAGCCCCAAATCGAGCAGCTGGTTGATGCGCGCCGTGATGGCAGCCGCCGCGCTTTGCTGGATTTGTGCGCCACTGTCGGCTCAACGGTACAGCTTTCGCGAATACATCCAGGGTCTGGGAAATCCAAACATCACCTCAATCCAGCAGGACCGGGTCGGATACCTGTGGATGGGCACGCAGAACGGTCTCTACCGCTATGACGGGAGCCAGTTCCAGCGTTACGGAGCAGAGGAAGGAATACCCGATCGCATCATCGACAACGTTTTTATCGGCCTTGATGGAACTCTCTGGGTGGGAACAACGGCAGGCGTCTACTTTGAGCGCAAGGACGGAAGATTTTCAGAAGTGCGGCTGCCCTACGCGCTGAACGAGTTTACACACCCAACGGGAACTACGTTTACCGCGATCAAGCAGGACGAGGTGGTGACAGCATCGAGCAGCCACGGTGTGCTGCTGAAGCGCCGCGGTACCGACGATTGGGTTGCAGAGCCGCTCGATCTGAAGGGCGGATTTGTGTGGAGTGTGCTTTACGGGCCGGATGGTTCGTTGTGGTACGGCTGCGAAAAGGACCTCTGCCGGCTGAATGGCGGGCAAACGACGCAAGTGCGCGCTACGCTGGGTCTGCCCGAAGAACAGTGGCTAACGATGATGGTTGCACGCAACGGACACATCTGGTTGCGGAGCAATTTGCACGTAGTGGAGTTGCTGCCCGATGGCAGCCACGCATATTTGCGGGATCTGCCTGGGGAGACTACTTCAGAAGCGTATCCGACTCTCGCCGAAGATGAGGAGGGCCGAATTCTGACGGCGAAGGGTTCTGAACTGGCGCTCTGGGAGAAAGACCACTGGCGGTTGGTGACGGAGCACAATGGTTTGTCACCGTTTGAAATCCAGGAATTGTTTGTCGATCGCGAGGGATCGATCTGGATGGGTGTGGTGGGCCACGGGCTGCTTCGCTGGGTGGGCGAAGAC
This sequence comes from uncultured Acidobacteriaceae bacterium, assembly GCA_963769345.1. Lineage (GTDB taxonomy): Bacteria > Acidobacteriota > Terriglobia > Terriglobales > Acidobacteriaceae > Telmatobacter. The sequence continues at coordinate 17,272 of CAVYLL010000007.1, read as the reverse complement.
CGGTGGGAGGGTTATACACAAGCCGACGGATTAAGCGACAACCTGGTGTGGGCCGTGGAGCGCGATCAGCAAGGAAGGCTTTGGATCGGTTCGGAGTCAGGACTGGATTGGATACCTGCCGGCGCGAACGCGCCGAGAGCCTGGCACTCCCCAGGCGTGAAAGTTGCGCGCGCAGGGTCGCTCGCGGTGACCGCGGATGGAGCGATCTGGATGGGCAGCATGGCGGGCAGCCTGACCAGGATCGACCCGAAGTCGCTGGCAGGAAAACAAGTAACGATGCCGGCTGTATACCGGCTTGTGCCTGATGGCCCACATCGTATGTGGATCGCTACCGTGAGCGGGATGTTCCAGTTGGATCCCACAGGTGCTGACCGCGAACCACATGCGGTGATCGATCCCGCATTTCCGAAGGCGACGTTGCGTTTTACGGACATGAGCCTGGATCAGTCGGGCAATTTGTGGGTGACATCGGATGGCGGGCTCTTCAAGCACGATGCCAGCGGGTGGCATGCGATTGATCCGGGCAAGTCGGGCGCAAAAGCCGACCTGATTACAGTCGACTGGAACGGAGATATCTGGGCCGCTGGTCCATCGCAGGATCTGATGCGTCTGCACATGAGCGGGTACAAAGTGGTGCAAGCCGAACACATTGGCCGTCCACCGCTGATGTCAGAGGAGATAGTGTCGCTGGCTGTGGATCATCGCGGCTGGCTGTGGGTTGGTGAAGACGCCGGCGTAACTGTCTACGATGGGCATCGCTGGCGGAGCTTTACGCAGGATGACGGGTTGCTCTGGAACGACACCGACAGCTTCGCGCTAACTGAGGATCGCGACGGGAGCATGTGGATCGGCACTTCAGGCGGATTGAGCCACCTGATTGCTCCGCAGGATGCACTGGCAGGGTCGCCGCCACCTCCGGCAATTTCACAAGTTACGCTCGGCGCCATGCCGGTCACAGAGGGCGGTTCCGTGAAATGGAACTCGAACCAGTTGACCATTTCAATGGCACTTCTGTCGTTCAAGGATACGCAAGACATCGGGATTCGTTACCGTCTGATCGGCGAGCAGGACTTCGGCTGGGAAGACACGCGGGAAATGACGCTGCACTATCGCCATCTTGAGCCGGGCTACTATCGCTTTGAGGTAGAGGCGGTGAATGCGGCCGGCAGCGCGGTTTCTCCGGTGGCGTCGTTCTCATTCACGATCCTTCCGCTGTGGTGGCAGGACAAGTGGATCAAGTGGGAAGTGGGTCTGCTTGTCCTGGTACTGGCCGTATGGACGTGGCGGCGCCGCGTGAGTCAACTGATGCGGCAGAAGCGGCAGCTGGAAGAAGCCGTGAAGGGGCGGACCCAGGATCTTGAACGCGAGAAGACCGAACTGGTGCGCACGCGCGAGCAGATGCGCCATTTCGCTGAGCACGACGGGCTGACGGGATTGTGGAATCACCGCATCATCGTGGAACGGCTGCGCGGCGAAGTGGATCGTTCGCAACGGGACGGAACGCCGCTGAGTATCATCCTGGTTGATCTGGACTACTTCAAGCGCGTCAATGATGCGATGGGCCACATTGCGGGCGACCTTACTCTGCGCGAAACAGGCGGCATCTTCCAACGCGCGGTGAGGACTTACGACTGGGTGGGCCGCTACGGCGGCGAGGAGTTCCTGCTGATTCTGCCCGGGTCGGACTGTGCCGCGGCGCGGGATCGCGCGGAGTATCTGCGCGCAACAGTGGAAGCGGCGCGTCTCGGCGAGGACGACAAGACCTTCTCAGTGACGGCAAGCTTCGGCGTTGCCGGAGGTTTTCCGACGAATTACGAAGAGATGATCCAGATTGCCGATGCAGCGCTCTATCGCGCCAAGAATGCGGGACGCAATTGCGTGATGGCCACGGAGATCAAGCCGAATGTAATTTCGATCTCCGCCGCCGGATAAACCTATTACGCCATCGGCAGATGAATAATGGCCCGCGCACCGGGTCCATCCTCACGATTGACAAGCCTGATTTCGCCGCCATGCGCCCGGGCAATCTGCTGCGCGAGCGCGAGACCGACGCCGCTGCCTTTTGGCTTTGTGGTGTAGAAGGGAACGAAGAGATTCTCGGTATTGGCAATGCCGAGGCCACTGTCTTCGATGCCTACCACGATGTTTGACTCAGCGATGCGCCAGCCGATGCGCACTGGTTTGGCGCCGTTCGCCAGGGATGCGTCAACGGCGTTGGTGAGCAGGTTGATAAACATCTGTTCGAGCTGATCGGGATCTGCATTGAGCAAGACTGGAGGGCCGGGATCAAGGCGCACGGGCACACGCTGCTCGAGAAGCGCAACTCGTTCGAGAAGGGGTCCTGCCTGCACCGGCTTGAGATGCGGCGGAGGTAACTGCGCGAGCAGGCGATAGGACTGCACGAAGCGGTGCAGGGAGTCAGCACGACTCTCAACAACACTGAGACCACGTCGGAAATCGCGAACCGTGGCCTCATCTCCGCCGATGCCTTCAGCGCGAGCGAGCAGACTCCCAGCGATGGACTTGATGGGTGCGAGCGAGTTGGAAAGCTCGTGGCCGAGAACGCGAATCAGGCGTTTCCACGCGATCTGCTCTTCTTCCTGAAGCGGCTGGCTCACGTCGGCGAGCAACAGAAGCGTGTGCGGCGCACCATCCTGGCGAAAGATCGCCTTGCGCAATAGCCAGCGCGATGGCTTGTTGCCAAATGAGTGAATCGTCTGGTCGGCGGAGGCAAGGAGACCATCCAACCCAAGGTCACGCGAGCTGTGGCCAAAGCATCGCGCCAACTGACGCCCAAGCAACTGCGCTCCGGCATTGTTCACAAGCTGAAGGAGGTCTTCGCGATCGAAGGCGAAGAGAGGCGCGTGCATCACCTCCAGAATGCGGGCGAGCAGCGCGGTAGCTTCAAGTGAGCGCACTCGCTGTTTCTGCAGCAGATCGGCGAGAGCGTTGATCTCAGATGCCAGCTCGCCGAGAGCATCGGAGGAGTTTGCTCCGCGGGCGCGGAACGAGTAGTCTCCTTCGCGCAAGGACGAAACCACGTTGGAGAGCGTCTGCAGCGGGCGCATGAGGCCTTCGATAAGCGAGGCCGCAATGAGCACTAAATAGATAAACAGGCAAAACAGAAGCAGGAAAGCGGGCGCGGCCGTCACGTGCTGCTGCCACAGAAGAATGCCGGCGAAGAGGAAGGTCGGCAATGCCAACAAAAAACAAAAGAGCCACGCCCGGCGAATTGCCGAGGGCTTGCGTTTCCTCACGTGCCTTTCATAAGCCATATTTTTCGATGCGACGATAGAGCGCGGCCCGGCTGAGGCCAAGAGCTTCAGAGGCTTGCGAGATGTTGCCGTCGCAGCGGCGCAGGACCTTGCGAATAAGCAGAGCCTCGACCTCGTCAATACTCATGTTCTCAAAGTTGGGGGCAGAAGATTTGGCTGTGGCGATGGCGAGGTTGGCGGGCTCGATTTCTTCGCCGCGGCACAGAAGCACGGCACGTTCGACGGTGTGCTCGAGTTCGCGCACGTTACCGGGCCACGGGTATTGGATCATCTGCTGCATGGCGGCGGACGAGAATCCGCCGACCTGCTTGCGATAGCGCGAGCGGTTTCGGTTAAGGAAGTGCATAGCAAGCAGCGGAATGTCTTCGCGCCTGTCCCGCAGCGCGGGGATATGGATCTCAACGGTGTTGATGCGGAAGAGGAGATCTTCGCGAAAGTTTCCTGCCTTGGCTTCTTCAGGCAAGTTTGCGTTTGTTGCCGACAAGACGCGCACGTCGACGCGGCGCGTTTGCGAGGAGCCGACGCGCTCGAGTTCACCGGTTTCGAGGACGCGGAGGAGTTTGGCTTGCTGGCGGAGCGGGACATTGGCAATTTCGTCGAGAAACAGCGTGCCGCCGTTGGCCAGTTCGAAACGCCCGACACGATCGGAACGGGCATCGGTGAATGCGCCTTTGACGTGACCAAAGATTTCGCTTTCGAAGGTGCCTTCCGGTAGTCCGCCGGCGTTTACGGCGACGAGGGCCATCCGCGAACGCGGGGAAGCGGCGTGAAGAAGCTTGGAAACAATCTCCTTGCCGGTGCCATGTTCGCCGGTGATGAGAACGTTGGCGTCAGAAGGCCCTACCTGACTGATGAGTTCGAGTACGGGCTGCATCGAGGGAGCCGCAGCGACGAAATCGGGCATGCCCTCGGCACGGAGCAAACGGTTTTCCAGTTCGAGCTGGCGGGCACGGCGCAGTGCCTTGTGCAGTTCGGCGTGGACCCGGATGAGTGAGATGAGGCGCTCGTTCTCCCAGGGTTTCTGGATGAAGTCGCGAGCGCCGCGCTTGATGCTTTCGACGGCGAGGTCGATATTGCCCCACGCCGTCATGACGATGACCGGCATGCGAGGATCGATCTCTTGCAGGCGTGCCAGCAGGTCGAGCCCCTCTTTTCCGGAGGTGGTATCGCGCGTGTAATTGAGGTCGATGAGCAGAACGTCATAGTCGCTCTGGCCGAGCGCCTCAAGCAACAACTGCGGCGAGCGCACGCAATCCACATGAATGCCTTGCGGCTCCAGAAGCAGTTCCACGGCTTCGAGGATATGCGGTTGATCGTCGGCAACTAAAACCCGAGTTCGTTCATTCTTCCGAGGGTCTGCCATTTAGTGATTGTCCGCCTCTGCAACGACACCTGTTTTTGCGTCTGCGATCGAGATTCCGTATTCCTCAAGCACAGACCCAGTGGAATACTTCAGCTGAATGCGAGCTTTTTCGTATGCTGTTTGCGCCGTAACGAGCGCCGATTCAGCCACCGACAGATCGTGCTCGGCCGAGAGCGTCTGCTGATTCGAACCCGCACCCAGTTTCTGCTCCTGCTGCATGATACTGAGTGTGCGCTGTGCGAGGTCGCGTGCTTGCTTGGCAGCGCCCACGCGGCTGGCGCCCTGTTCAAGCGCATAACGTGCGTTGCGCACTTCGATGACGATGTTTTTCTTTAACTCTTCAGCGTACACCTGCGACTGGCGGTACTCGAGCTCGGTACGGTATTGGTCGGCCTTGGCCTGGCGATTGCGCAGAGGCATCTGGAGTTGGAGACCAACCTGGTACTCGGGCGAAGAGTTATTCAGCGCGTTCTGTAGAGTGCCACCGTAGGTTGAAGGGGCCTCGACGGGCCCGCCGGTGAAGTCGGGATTAGGAGTGCCGCCGTATCCAGTGCCGGTATAGAAGCCGTAAAGACTGAGTTGCGGCAGCAGGGCATTGCGAGCGGTTTTGCGGCTGAGTTCCCGGTTAGTGAGGTCGAGTGCGGATATCTGTATATCGGTGCGATTCTTAAGAGCGTCAGTGATACTCTGCTGTACCGGCAGGGTTTCCGGCTGGATCTGGGTTGCGAGATGATCCGTCGGCACAACTGGCAACTCCTGAAGAACTGGATCGTCGAAAGAACGGGTGATGGCGTTCTTCATGTAAAGTTCCTGGAGCTCGAGGTTGGTGCGGGCGACTGTCAGGTCCTGCTGCCGAGTAGCTACCTCGCTCTCAGCCTTCAGAACATCCATCTCCGGAATGGCCTGGAGTGCGAGTTGCTTGCGGCTGGTGTCAAGAGTCTCGGTGGCAAAGGCAACCGAGCGCTCCCCAACCTGCTCGGTGTCGTAGGCATTCACAAGGTCCCAGTAGATGTCGCAGATCTGAGTAACGGTCGCGATGATCTGCGCCCTGAATGCGATGTCTCCAATCTTCTGGTTGGTCCTGGCAATTCGCAGAAAGCGCAGGTTCGGCCCGGTTCCGAATCCGGCGAGCAACTGTTGTTGGACGATGAACTGCACGTTGGCATAAATCTGCGGGTTCAGAGTATTGTTCGGACTGTTCGACGTCGTTCGGTTGTTGTTCCAATCAGTTTCAAAGTAGGTCCCGGTTGGAAAGAACTGTTGATAGCTGATGTTCGCAAGGTTCTCGTTCTGGTGCGCCACGGGGACGCCCAAGACGGTCTGGTTCGGCACAACTTGCGAGGTGTGGTCGTTGTAGACCTTGGCAACGATGAAGGGATCGAAGCTGGAAACATTGGTTCCGACGCCGAACGTCGACTGCACGAGACCGCCGCTCCCAGCGCCTGCGCCGCCGCTCCCAGTGCTTGTTCCGCCGGCCCCGCTGCCGGTGCCGGTACCGCTTGCCGCGCCACCGGGTGTGCCGGAGACTACGCCGGTATTTACGCCTCTCGTGAATCCGCCTGCCTGGGTGCGCAGAATATCCATCTGCGCGATGGGCAGGTTATAGCGCGCGATGACCAGATCGAGGTTGTTCTCGAGAGCGAGATCAATTGCGTTACGTAGAGAAAGATAGAGCTTGCCGTCGCGGACGAGTGAGTTGAGGCGTAGAGAATTGGCCATGCTGGGAGGCGGCACAATCTTGCCGCGATAGGCGTCGAAGGGATTGTGCGAGTGCTGCAGCATCTCGTTGAACGGAACCGGTTGAGTCGTCGACTGCAAAGTTGTTGCAGGCGGGGGCGCTGCCTGCGCCGGAGTATTTGCGGATTCCGACTGAGCCGCAAACGCCATGTTGGCCTGGAGGAGGATGATTGCCGCACCCGCGACGATACGGGTGCCGATGGGATTGCCCGGGTTCTTTTTCAATGCGTTCACCTGTGGGTTCTTCACTGTGCGCCGACCTCCGATGTGGTGGTCTGCAGATTTTCATCGCGGGTCATCCAACCATCGCGTAACTCGATGATGCGCTTGCTGTAGCGTGCGTTCTCTTCGGAGTGCGTAACCTGCACGATAGTGGTGCCGGCGCGGTTGAGTTCGCAAAACAAATCCATGATTTCGCGTGCCTGGGTCGAGTGCAGGTTGCCGGTTGGTTCGTCTGCCAACAAAAGTGACGGTGCGTGCACAACGGCGCGCGCGATGCCGACGAGTTGCTGCTGTCCGCCCGAGAGCTGGTTTGGAAACAGGTCCTTCTTGGCGACGATCTGGAAGCGATCGAGGATGTCGGCGACCATGCCGCCGCGGTCCTTCGCGGGAAGATTTTTGTACGATAACGGAAGATCGATGTTCTCCGCGACGGTGAGATCGTCGAGCAGGTGGTAGCTCTGGAACACCATACCGATGCGCTGGCGTGCGAGGTCGGCTCGCTGCTTGCGATTGAGCGAGTGGACGGGCGTTGTGCCAAACCAGTATTCACCCAGCCAGCTGTCGTCGAGAAGGGCCAGCACATTTAGCAGGGACGACTTCCCTGCCCCGGACGGGCCCATGATGGTGATGAACTCGCCTTCCTGGATGGTGAGATTGATGCGGCGCAGCACCCAGGTTTCGGCGTGACCGGTTTTATAACTGCGTTCGATGTTTTTCAAGTCAATCATGATGTTTGTTTACTCCGATCTCAAAGCAAGAATTGGGTCAACTGCGGCTGCGCGGCGCGCCGGCAACCATGCAGCTAAAAACGAGGATGCGGCAAGCACCACGGTGACAGCCGCGAAGGTGAGGCCATCATGCGGGTGGACACCGTAGATGTAGCTACCGGCAAATCTGACGGCGAACCAGGCGAGGGCGCCACCGAGAGTGAGGCCGACTGCGACGAGCACGATGGCGCGACGCATGACCAGTCCGAGGATGCTCGACTGTTGCGCGCCAAGGGCCATGCGGATGCCGATCTCACGCGTGCGCTGCGCAACTGCGAAGGACAGAAGGCCGTAGAGTCCGACGGAGGCGATCATCAGAGCAAGCGCTGCGAAGGACTCGAGGAGGTAAGCAATGAGTTTCTGGCTGCCGAAAGAGTCTTCAACGGCCTGGCGGATTGTTTTCACTCCCGTGGTTGTGGAATCGGGCGCGACCTCGTGAAGGGCTTTGTCGAATTGCCCGCGCAGTTGCTCAGCTGGAACGCCCGCGCGAATTGCGACCTGGATAAAGGCAGTCGCGACACCATACATCGGGGTTCCAGGTTCAGTCTGAGCGAGGCAGAAATAGATTTCCGGTTTGGTCGATTCGGCGACGCTCCGCTGCTTCAGATCACCGATGACGCCGACGATGCGAATGTCAGCGAATGGACCTTTGTCGCCCATGGAAATGACATGGCCGATCGGATCCTGCCCCTTGAGATACTTGTCGGCGAAGGCCTGATTGACGACGATGACGGGCGGCGATGTTGCGGTGTCGTCCTCGGCGAAGAAACGTCCGCGAACCATGGGGACACCCAGAGCATCCACAAACCCAGAAGAAGCGATGCGGGCCTCTGCTCTGGGCTTTTGCGATTCAGGCATGTTTTGATGATCGAGCTTAGCGGTGAGCGTGACGTTCATCTCTGACCGCAACGGAAGAACGGAGCTTAGCGCCGCGACCTTTACGCCGGGAATAGCGCGGAGACGCTCAATGAGCGGCAAATAAGAGTTTCTGACGACGCTTTGCTGGTTCGCGTCTCCGTTGTCGAGGTTTGTTCCCGCGTTGAGGATGATGCCGCCAGTCAACACGTTTTGTTGAGTGAAACCAAGTGGCACCTGACGCAGCGCATGGATCGTGCGCAGGAAGAGACCTGCTCCCACCAGGAAAACCAGCGTAAGAGCGAGTTGGCCGACGACAAGCACTTCGCGGGTGCGATGGGCGCTTGCGGATGACGAGGAATTGACCCCGCCGAGATTTTGCCGCACATCCTTACTCATTGCGCGTAGCGCGGGAAAGACGCCCGCGACAATGGCTGTGAGAAGTGTGAATCCGGCGAGACAAAAGATCACACGCCAATCGACATGGATGGTGTGCGCGAGCGGCAACCGATTGCTGATCTCGCGCCACAGAACCTTGATAGCTGATTGCCCGAGAGCGAAGCCGACAAGAGCGCCAAGAACGCTTAGCAGCGAGCTCTCAATGATGGTCTGCTGAAGGAGCCGACTGCGGCTGGCGCCAAGAGCAGATCGCACCGCCTGTTCCCGAGTGCGCGAGACTGCGCGAGCAAGCATCAGGCTGGTGACGTTCAAGCATGCCAGTGCCCAGATTCCAAGCACAATTGCGTAGAGCAAGGCCAGCGGCTTGCGAGCGTCCTCGTTCAGCGAACGCCGATAGTTGATCGCCTTGATTTTCGATGCAACCTCGTGGTCGGGGTCTTCTTTTGCAATGACGGCTTGGATACGACTCAGGTTCGCGGCCAACTGCGACTCGGACATGCCATCGGGCAGGCGCGCAAACATCCAACCCAGCAGGAGATGAGAGCCCGTCATGGCGGAGCGGTTCTGCGGAGTGATTCCGGCGGGCGACCAGACGCTCATTTCGCCTGTTTCAGAGAAGAAGAACCCTTTGGGTAGCACGCCCACTACGGTGTAAGGCTGCTTACGGATTATCAGCGTCGCGCCAATTACATGCGGATCGGCGTTGAAAATTTTTCGCCAGACATCTTCGCCGATGACGAGCACATGATTCTGGCCCGCTTGATTTTCTTCGAATCTGAATCCACGTCCGAGGGTCGGTTGAACACCGAGCATGTCCATCAATCCGGCGGTAACCGCGAGGTGCGAAATCTGAAAGCGACCGCCGGGACCCACAACGCTCGCGCTGAAAGGGCTCCCATCCATGAGCACGGCGCCGTACTTCATCTGCGGGCCGGCAGCATCAGCGAGTTGCTGCATATTCGCATAAGGCAACCAATCGATGGGACCGGGGCCACGCAAGGTAACGATTCTGTCGGGATGCGCGTATGGCAAAGGGCGAAGAAGAATTCCGTTGAGCAGGGTGAAGACAGCGATGTTGGCGCCGAGGCCGAGGGCGAGAACCGCCACGACAGTCAGTGCAAAGCCGGGAGCACGCCGCCATTGGCGAACCGTGTACCGCGCGTCCTGCATCATCGATCGCAACATGAGGTCCTTCCTGCGCTGCGCGCTATTCCGTACGTAGTGCTTTCATCGGCTCGACCGCCGCGGCCCGCCGGGCGGGCAGCCAACTTGCAAGCAGCGATGCCGCAAACAGAACCACCGCGACTGCCGCAACGGCACCGAAATCAAGCTTGCCTACTCCATAGAGCGTGTTTTGCATTGCCCGCCCAACAAAAAAGGCGGCTACCAGGCCGATCGCCAGACCAGCCAATGCCAGCAACATTGCCTCTTTGAGAACGAGCCGAACGACTCTGCCTCGACTCGCACCGAGAGCCATGCGCAATCCGAGTTCGTGCTCTCGCTGGGCAACGGTGAAAGCCATAACGCCGTAGATCCCGATGGACGCGAGCAGCAAAGCCACTCCGGCAAATGCAGCGAAGAGCGACATGGTGAATCGGTCGTCGGCGAGCATGAGGCTTTTGACTTCATCGAGCGTGCGCGGTTCAGCGAGCGCGATTTGCGGATCCACTGCATGCACTGCATTGGCGATGCTTCGCGTCATGGTTTCGGGGTCGACCGCGGTGCGCACGCCGATGACGGCGGAAGGCCAGGGTATCTGCCAGAACGGAATTTCGATTTCGGGGAAGTCCTGTCTGAAGCCACCAGCGCGCACATTATGAAAGACGCCTACGATTTGCCATTGAATGTATGGCCCCAGCTTGGTGACGCCGGGGATCAGCTCTTCGACATTGATCCGTTGTTGGAGCGGGTCTTTGTCTTTGAGATATTTCTGGACGAATTGTTCATTGACCACGGCGACGTGGACAGTGTTGGCCGTGTCCTGATCAGTGAACGCGCGGCCGCGAGTGATCTGAATTCCATAGGTCTTGAAGTAGTCGGGCGTCACCATGCCGAAGGCCGCACCGGGGCGCTGAGAAGGATCAGCAACGTCGGGCTGGCCTGCGATGGTGAACGGCATGCCGAATCCGGGACCCTCGAGCGGCAACCCGACGGAGACAGCGGTGTCGAGCACGCCGGGCACAGATTTGAGGCTCGTGAGCATTTGCTGGTAGTACGCGATGATCAGCTTGGGATCTTTCGGACGTGCATCTGGAACAGGAAGAGAGAATGTCTGCACATGCACGGTGTTGACGCCGAGATCGACGCGGGTGAGATTCCAGAAGCTATGGATAGCAAGTCCGGCGCCGGTGAGCAGCGCGAGTGCCAGCGCAAATTCACCAATTACGAGAACCTTGCGCACCCGTTGGCGGCCGGCGCCCGTTCCCGATCTGCCACCCTCTTTCAGGACTTCCCCCGGATCGACACGGGTGGCATACCATGCCGGTGCGCAGCCAAACAGCAGACCTGCGAGCGTAGTAGCTGCAAATGAGAACAGCAGAATGGGAAGATTGAGACTAATATCGGCTTCGGAAGGAAGCGTGCCCCGCGGCATGGATGCGACGAGCCAGCGCAGGACGGCAGCACCGACGCCAACTCCAAGCACTCCGCCGAGACATGCCAGGAGCAGATTTTCTGTAAGGAACTGCGCGAAGATGCCTCTGCGCGATGCACCGAGAGAACTGCGAATTGCAATTTCCTTCTGCCGTGCGGTTCCTTTGGCGAGCAACAGGTTCGCGACGTTCACACACGCGATTAGAAGCACAAAACCGACGGCACCAAGAAGCATCCACAGCGTCTGGATCCGTTCCTTGGGCATGAAATCGTTCTTCAGAGGCTCGACAAGCGCTCCCCAGCCTTTGTTGCTTTTCGGAAATGCCTTGGCAATATTGTCGGTGACGGAGTCCATATTGGACTGCGCCTGCTTCATCGTGACGCCGGACTTCAGCCGGCCCATCGCAAGCAGCCAATGGAAATCGTGATTCAGTTGATCTGGCTTAAAGACGAGCGGGACGACAAGCCACTGATCCAAGCGATCTGCCTGGCCTGGCGCCATAACACCGACTACGGTGTATGCGGTTCCATCGATCTGGAGGGGCTTTCCGATGATATTGGGATCGGAGCCCAGACGCTTCCAAAGCTTGTTCAGCAGAATGACAACATGCTCTTTCCCTGCAACACCCTCTTCCGGGAGAAAGTCGCGACCATAGCGAAACGGCGCGCCCATCATGCGATACATTCCAGGCGTTGTGAATTGGCCTTCGAGATACTCCGGCTGATCCTTGGTTGCAAGGTTGAAGCTGCCGCCGGTGAAGGCATTCAGATCCTGAAAGACGGTGTTCTGATTTTTCCAGTCGAGGAAGTCCTGTGCGGCAATCCCGTTACGACCTCCCTGAATTTTTGACCACACCATCACAAGCTGATCGGGCTGAGGATACGGCATGGGCGCGAGCAGCGTGGCATAGACGACGGTGAAGATGGCGGTATTCGCGCCAATGCCGAGGGCCAGAGTTAAGATGGCCGTCGCTGTAAAAACGGGAGACTTGCGCAGCTGGCGCATCGCGTATTGCAGATTTCGAAGAATCGATTGCATCCTGGCCTCCCTTTCTCAGTTAGCTATTCCGTACGCAGGGCTTGCATGGGTTTAACTGCCGCAGCACGACGAGCGGGCAAAGCTGCTGCCAGCGAGAGCATAAAAACTGTGAGAAGCACCGCTCCGCAGAGCGTAAGCGGATCGAATGTGGAGACGCCGAAAAGCTGGCTCCGGAACAGGCGCCCCAGCGCGACGAGGGAAGGAAGGGCGACTGCCGTGGCAATGGCGGAGATGAGAGCCATCTCGCGAACGACGAGAAGGACGATGACGGAGCGAGGCGAACCAAGAGCGAGCCGCACGCCAATCTCGCGTGTGCGTTGCTCGGTGGAGTAGGCGAGGACGCCGTAGAGTCCCACCCCGGCGAGAATCAACGCGAGCCCAGCAAAGCCAACAGCAAGAAATGCAATCGCTCGCTCATCGGATGCACTGCGATTGACTTGTTCTTCCATCGTGCGCAGGCCGTCGACAACCAGCGTCGGGTCGAGCTGGTGGATGGTCTGGCGGATCGCCCCTTCCAGAGTGCTCGGAGGAGGCGATGTCTGGACGTAGACCATGACGCCTCCCGGATGTTTCTGCTGGAAGTAGGGCTGATAGACAGCGGGACCAAGCGGGGTGCGCAGGTCGGTGTGCCGGATGTCGCCGACGACGCCGACGATGGTGATGTTGAAGTTCTCCTTGTCACTTGCGCCTTCCATCAACTGGCGGCCGACCGCATTTTGTGGTGAGCCGAAGAAGCGCTTTGCGAAGGCGAGATTGATGACGGCAACTTCGGGCTGGCCCTTCGTATCGGCGGCTGTAAATTCGCGGCCCACGAGAAGCGGCTGATGGATTGTGGCGAAGTAGCCGGGTGTGATGCGCGGTTCCTCAAAGTTCATGCGCTCATCTTCGGCCGGCTTGTATCCCTGCACCGAGTAGTTTGAAGTCTCGGTGTCGCCCGTCAATTCCGGGTCGTTGTTGGCGGCGACCGAAACGACGCCAGGAACCCGGCGCAGAGCCTCAAGGGAGTCGGTGACGATTTGGGCGCTGCGATCTTCGCCGTATCCCGAATTCGCGGGATTCAGCGAAAACGCTGCGAGGTTTGCGGTTTCGAAACCGATCGACTGGTGACGGAGATTATCGAGAGTGCGGAGAAAGAGACCGGCGCCGCCGAGCAACAGGACGCTGAGCGCAATCTGCGTGCCGACAGCGAATTTGCGGAAGCGCTGCGAATCCTTTGAGAGAGTGCCGGTATTTTGCCGCAGTGCACCGGCAAGGTTGGGACGGAGAAAGTGGAAAACCGGCGCGATGCTGAAGAACAATGTAGCGAGCACCGAGATCCCCAGCGTGAAGAGCAGCACCCGGGTGTCGACCGAGGCCGAGTAGGGTTCGGTTCCCGGATCTGAGCTTGTGAGAATGCGCACCAATGCGGTTGTAACCATCGGCGCCAGCAAGATTCCAGCGACTGCTCCCGTGAGGCCGAGAACGCCTCCCTCGATCATGAGTTGCCAGAAGATACGGATGCGGCGCGCGCCAAGGGCGTAGCGCATCGACATTTCGCGAGCACGATTGGCGGCGCGCAACAGCAGCAGAGTGGCTACGTTGATGGCGCAGAGAACTACGAGCAGGCAGGCCATGCTCATCAAAATAAAGAGAGGCTTCTGGAGATCGCTGCGGTTGGGGTTGAACCCCTTGGAATCGTCAAGCACCTTGAATGTCGTGAGGTCGAGAAAATTCTTTCGAAAGTGCTCGGACTTTGACTTGTAAAGAGCGAATTCGTTGACGCGCAGCGAATGCCAGAGCGGTTTCATGCTGGCATCTGCCTGCTGACGAGTCACGCCTGGCTTGAGACGCGCAACGAGCGTGAGCCACACCGACTTGTGATTGTTGAGGTCGTCCAGGGGCGCTCTCCAGGGGATCGCGATGTCGACCATGCTCACGGGAACGAAGACGCTGGGACGATAGCCGCCGATCGCGGAATCGAAACCGGATGGCGCAACCCCGACGATGGTAAAAGAGTGGCCGTTGATGAGGATTGTCTGACCGATGACGTCTCGCGCAGCACCGAGATGAGTGCGCCAGTAGTTGTAGCTGAGCACAGTCACAGGGTTTGAATCTTTTGCCGTATCATCCTGCGGCGTGAAGAGGCGTCCAGCCGCTGGCTTAAGCCCGAGAAGTTGAAAGTAGTTTCCGGAAACCACTTCGGCGTCGTCGTTCTCAGCCTGGTTGTGCCACGAGACACCGACCTGGGCCTTATCTGCCGCGAGGATTCCGCTGAAGACCTGGTTCTGATCGCGCAGATCCTTGTACATCGGGTAGGAGAAGTAGTTTGTGGAATCGCCCCCGAAACTGCTCATTGACCCGCTAAAAGCGCCGGTCCACTCGAAGCGAACAAGCTCCTGGGGCCGTTCGACGGGCAACACGCGCAGGAGAACCTGATCGAACAAGGTAAAGACAGCCGCGTTGGCGCCAATTCCCAGTGCAAGTGTAACGACCACCGTGAGGGTGAATCCCGGCGACTTGCGCAACTGGCGAAACGCGTAACGAAGATCCTGCATAAACGAATTCATTCTGACCTCTCCTTATTCAGTGCGCAGGGCCTGCATGGGATCAATTGAGGCGGCGCGGCGCGCGGGGAGCCATGCTGCGAGTGAGATTGCGACGCTGAGTAAACCGATTGCACTGATCAGCGAGAGTGGATCAAGCGGGCGCACGCCGAAGAGGACAGAGGTTTCAAAGCGCGTGGCGCCGATGGCGAGCAACGATCCAAGCACAAGGCCGATAGTGGCCATGCGTGCGGTATCGCGGAGGATGAGCAACGCGGTAGACTCGCGCGATGCTCCGAGGGCCATGCGAATGCCAATCTCGCGACGACGCTGGCTGACGCGGAATGCGAGGAAGCCGTAGAGGCCAACGACGGTAAGTGCGAGACCGATGAAGCCCAGCGCGCTGACAAGCTCGGCCATTATCTGGTAGTTGCCGGCTGAGTAGCGGATGAGTTCCGGCAGTGAAGTTACCATCATGGGATCGAGCAACGGATTGGTGTGAATGAGCACCTGACGCGCTGCTTGCGCCAGGGTCATGGCATTCTGCTTTGTCTCGAGCGCAAAGGTGATCTCGCCCATTTGTGACAAGTGGAATGGCATATAGATATACGGTTCAGCAATCTCGCCGATTTGATTGATTGGCGCATCTTCCGTCACTCCGACGATGCGGGCGTCGATATTTGCCGAGGAACCGGTGTTGAACCCGATAAGCTGAACAACTTGTCCGATGGGATCTTCGTGAGGCCAGTATTTCTGGGCCATGGCCTGGTCGATAACAATCACCACTGGACCAGGGCGATCATCTGACGGTGCAAACCCGCGTCCGCGAAGGATGCGCGTGCCGATGACATCGAGAAAGCTGGAACTCACCGCGTTGTACTTGATCTCGATGGGATCATGTATTTCACGATGGCTTGGCAGCATCGTCTTTATCTGAATCCCACCCTCCGAGAGACTGAGTGGTGCGCGTATCGCATAGGCAACGCGATCTACACCCGGCATCGCCTTCATCTGCTGGACAACAGCATCGCGCATCGGCGCGTCGGGCTCCTGCGCCCAGGCAAGCAGGACCTGGTTTCTCGTGAGTCCGATGGATTGCTCGCGGGTATTGATGAAACTGCGCACTAGCGCGCCGGTTGAAACGAGCAGAGCGAACGAGATGGCAATCTGCAGCGAGATAGCGGCACGGCGCATGAACGGCGCTTTAGATCCTGTGCGGGTTACGGAGCCTGACTGAAGGACGGGCAATAATTCCTGTCTCGCTGCCTGGCTCAACGGCACAAATGCAAGCAGCACCATGATGACAAATGCAAGCGCTGAGGCAAAAAGGAACACTCGCCAATCCAGCTGGAAGCTGGTAGCACTCGATCCAATGGCGACCAGCATTGCCGGCTCATTGACCATCAGCCGTGGCAGCAGTCCGGTGATTGCGGCTGCGAGCGCGATACCGGCAGTGAGTCCGAAGAATCCGAGAAGCAGATTGTCGATCAGCAATTGGCGGGCAATGGTGACGCGACGCGCGCCCAGCGAGAGGCGCAGAGCGACCTCGGAGCCGCGAGCGAACGCCCTTGCCAGCATGAGTTGGGCGAGGTTGACCGTTCCCAGAAGAACTACACAGCCAACAATCGCAAAAAGCAGGACGCCGGTTGTTCCCGCCTGTGTCATGCGGTACTTGAGGTCGCCAACAGCGCGCGCACCGCGCCCATGATTGGCCTGCGGATCGGCGGCCTCAAGTGCCTTCGCCGTCGCAGAGACTTGCTGATTGACTTGAGTTACGGTAGCGCCGTTAGCGAGACGACCGATGACTTTGAACCACCGAAATTCGCGCGACGTCAGCTCACTGGAATTGGCGACAGAAGCCCAGGTTTCCGTCGACATCCACAAGTCGCGGTCCATACCGTTATCGATTTCACGAAATGAGGGCGGGAGCACACCCCAAACGTCTACCTGGCTGCGATGATCTTTTCCGCGCAGGATGGAGATCTGGCGGCCAACAATGTTGGGGTCGCCAGAAAACTCGCGCTGCCAGAAGCCATAACCAAGCATCACGCCGGGGTGGGTGCGGAGTTGGGCGGCATCGGACGCTGTAAAAATGCGACCCACGAGGGGATGAACGCCGAGGCCCTCAAAGAAATTGCTGGAAACCACGTTGGTCAGCACCAGTGCCGCTGTGCCATCGCCACGCTCGATCATGCTGCCGCGGCGTCCCAGTGCATAGACGCCTTTCAGTGCCGTGGTACGTGCGGCGATGGTCTGATATTCGGTGTAGTTGAAGTAGGTGTCCACGCCCTCTTCGGCTTCGGGAGACTGTTGTGTCGTAGCGAAGACACGAACGAGCTGACCGGGATGGGGAACGCGGATCGGGTGAAGCCAAAGGCCGTCGATGAGGCAGAAGATGGCGGAGCTTGCGCCAATGCCGAGAGCGAGAGTAAGCACAGCGGCAGTCGCAAAGCCGGGTGCACGCCGCATCTGGCGGAACGCGTAGCGAAGGTCCTGCAGCG
>CAVYLL010000006.1:0-673553 GCA_963769345.1 uncultured Acidobacteriaceae bacterium | reverse complement strand
CGGGCTACCATGGTCGTGGGCAGGGGCTGTTTGTACAGCCGGATCGAGCCCAGCAGGATGACCCAGGCGTTGATCCAGACCACCGGCAGGGCGATCCAGACCGCAACGGGCACGAGCCAGGCGCGGCCGGTGGCAGCGCCGAAGACCACCAGGGCGATCCCGATTCCGACCCGTGGGATCAGCAGGGTGCCCGAGCCGGTCGACGCGACCAGGAAGTTGAACCAGTCGATCCAGGCGCTCGGCTGGAGGACGAACGAGACGGCCACGATCGCCCCGGTCACGGCCACGCTGATCGTCAGCAGCCGCCACTCCCGGCGGACGACGAACCAGAACCAGCTGATCCCCGGCGTGATCTTGGTCAGGATCGGCAAGGCCAGGGCCGCCGGCCGGGTCAAGCCCACGACCAGCGCCGCCGCGATCAGCAAGTGGACGTTGCCGACGAAGAGCTCGTAGGTGATCGGCAGGAACAGGATCAGCAGGGCCCACGGCCAGGGCCGGACCAGCCATACCAGGACGCCCACGAGGAGGGCCGTCCAGGCCACGAAGAAGACCGGCCAGGGCAGGAGCGAGAAGGGCGCCATGACCTGGGCGAAGGCGGGAGAGTACAGGTAGGTCGAGATCTCGCCGACGGCCGAGTTCACGTACGGATGGGCCAGATCGATGCCCCAGTAGGCGCGCGCATCCACCCCGGCGAACTCCCACGGGTGGATGCCCTGGACGATGTAGTACCAGGCGGCCCGGCCGAGGCCGATCACGATGAGGGCGAAGAGGACGGTTCGCCGATGGCGCACCGCCAGCGCCCGGGCCGGCTCGAGAATGTTCGCGGTCGTACTCCAGCACTCGTTCGTCAGGCGGCCGAGTGTACGCAGGTCAGGGTGTTGCAGGCTTGACCTAACGGTACCCTCCGCCCATGGGACTCACCCCTCGGCGACGCATGGCCTGGTTCGCCGTGACCGTGTACGTGGTCATCTTCGGCCTGGGCGAGTTCGCCCGATGGGTCTTCGTCGACCCGGCCGGAGGTCCGGGCTGGTGGGGAATTGATCTGCAGCTCGTGATCAATGCCGGTGCCCGCCTGACCGCAGGCCAGCCGATCTACCTCGATCCCCGCTTCCTGTACCCGCCCCTCGCGGCGATCCTCGCGCAACCCCTGGTCGGCCTCAATTTCCTGGCCGTCAGCATCGCCTACGCGGGCCTGAAGATCGCGATCGCGATCGTCGCCGTCATGTCCCTGGCGGGCCGGCTTCCCCGCGCCCAGCAGGTTGCCGCGATCCTGATGCTGATCCTGTCGTTGCCGTTCCTGCACGACCTGATGCTCGGCAATGCAAATGCCCTGCTGGTCGGGGCGATGGTGCCCGCCCTGTTCGGGCGCGATCGCACCCGCAACGGCGTGCTCCTCGGGCTGGCCACGGCGATCTTCGCCAAGCCGCTCGTCGTGCCCGTCCTGCTGTGGCTCCTGGTCTGGCGCCGCCGAACCCTGCTCGGAACCGTGATCACGGGCCTGGCTGCAACCGCGGCCGCCATGGTCGTCGTCGGTGCCGGGGCCTACCTCGACTGGGTCAAGGCGCTCGGCGGCGGAACCCAGTTCGCTGCCCCGTTCGCCGGCAACCACGGCGTCACCGCCCTGGTGCCTGCCCTGTGGCTGCCGGTTGCCGCCCTCACCTTCATCGGGCTGGGCTACGTCCTGGCCCGGCGATCAGGCCGGACCGGGATCGCCTGGGCAGCGACCGCCGGAATCCTGATCGCACCCTACGCTGGGACCTACTCGGCCCTGCCGATGGCCCTGGCCGTGCCGGGCTTCCTCGAGACTGCGCCCACCTTCACCCTGATCATGGTCGCCCTGTCGACGATCGCAACCGGCTTCGCCCTGCCGTTTTACGCGGCCGCGGCCCTGATCGCCGCGCTACTCCTGCGAGAACGCCCGACCTACGGAGCGTTGAGTGGATCGTTGTCCGCGACTGCAGGTGGGGATTCCGTCGTTGGATCTCGCAGCGCGGCCAGCAGCGACATCAAGGTGTAGCCGAGCAGTCGCGGCGTCACGAGCACCGAGTAGGTGATCGCCGACGCCCAGCCGGCCCGCGTTGGAGCGAGCCGGAGGACCAGGATGAAGCCGACGATTGCCAGGGCGAACCAGAGGGCGGGCGACACCGCGTAGGGCGACAGGTTATTCACCTGTCCAACCAGGCCCAGGTTGGTATTGGTCAGGAACGCGATCGAACCGGCCGGTTCGAGGACGAACTGGAATGCGATCAGGAGCGCCGACCATCCAACGAACCGGCCCACGCTTCGCCAGTCGCGCCGTCCGATCCAGAACAGGGCGACCAGAGCCGGCGTGAGCTTGAGCTGGCCGGCAAAGGCGACGGACGCCGGGTTGCCGATCGTCAGGAGGAGGGTCACCAGTGACTGCGCCTGGCCGATGCACAACGTCCAGGCGATGGGCGCCGCCAGGAGTCCGACCGCGATCCACGTCCTCCGCCGCCGGAGGCCCAGCAGCCACAGGGTCAGTCCGAACGAGACGAGGGTGATCGCCTCCCAGATCGCCGCGGCAGCTTCGAAAGGCAGAAGGGCAAGGGGCCGGAACAGGATCGCGAGAAGCGGCGGGTAGAAGTAGTAGTGGGGGCTGTTCACGTCGCCCGAGGCTGCGTACAGCGGAAGGCCGGCATTCAGACGGGTTGCTGCCTCGTAGTAGGCGTGGATGTCGGCGAGTGGATCCGTTGCCAGGTGGCGAGCAAGAACATCCAGACCTACCAGCGCGAGAAGGATGGCGGCGCCAACGAGGGTTGGCTCGAGCAATCGACGTGCGCCGGGACTGAGCCGAACCATCGGCTCCGTTACCCGTTCCGACGATCCAGCATTCGGGCTCATTCGTGCCCGAGTCTAGGGAGTCGTTGCGCGCCCCGTTCGAACGGGCTCGGCCGCGTCCTGCCCAGCCAGGCCACGATCGGCAGCGCCGAGCATCGGCGCCTCGAGAACCGAGTAGGCGACGCCGCCTCCCTGCGAGTTCAGGATGGACTTGATCCAGTCGATCCAGAGCAATCCAAAGGGCAGGCTGATGGCAAGGAAGACCGCCAGGCCTACCCACCAGCTCCGTTTCCAGACCCCGAACAGGGCAAATGGAAACAGGCTGGGCTTGATCAGGACGAACACGCTGGGCCAGGCATATAGCACGCCCATGCTCATTGCGGCCACTGCCCAGATCACCGGATTTCCGGTCACCACCTTGACCAACGTGGGCGGCCATGCCAGGCATAGCGCCATGACGGGCCAGACCACGGGCTTCGGCCTCAACGACGCGAGGCACCAGACCACGGCGCATGCCGGGACCAGCCACCACAGGATCGGGGGCAGGAACGTGAACGGGACAAAGAGGAGGAGTGCCACGGGCGGATACAGGATGTCTCCTGGGCTGATCGGATATGGCCCGGCGAGTTGGTAGGGGTTGAAGTACGGACCGCCATTGAGCCAGCGGGTCGTCGTATCCATGTACAGGCGATAGTCGACGCCGCCGTAGCCATTGAGATCGGGAATCCCCAGTGCTACCAGGAAGTCGTGCAGCGGGAAGGCGAGCAGGACCAGGCTCGCCAAGCCAAAGATCAATGCCGGGCGCCAGTCCTTTGTTCGTGTCCCGGTCACGAGTCCAGCCGCCTCGTCCGGCCAAGCCAGGCCACGAGGGGGAGGGCGAGCATTGGAACCTCGAGCATCGAGTACGCGATCCCCCCGCCTTCGGTGTTGAGAACGGAGTGGACCCAGTCGATCCACAGGGCGCCGAAGGGCAGGCTGACGGCGACGAACACGGCCAATCCAACCC
This sequence comes from uncultured Acidobacteriaceae bacterium, assembly GCA_963769345.1. Lineage (GTDB taxonomy): Bacteria > Acidobacteriota > Terriglobia > Terriglobales > Acidobacteriaceae > Telmatobacter. The sequence continues at coordinate 669,748 of CAVYLL010000006.1, read as the reverse complement.
ACCAGCGCGGCCGGCGTACCCCGAACAGGGCAAATGGGAACAGGCTCGGCTTGATCAGGACGAAGACGCTGGGCCAGGTGTACAGGACGCCCATGGCCATCGCCGCAACTGCCCAGATGACCGGGTTGCCGGTCAGGACCTTCAGTGGCGTCGTGGGCCACGCGGCACAGGCCGCGATCCACAGGACCGCCACTCGAGCGGGGCGGAGCTGGTACAGGCACCATCCCACGGCCACCGCCGGAAGAGCCCACCAGAGGGCCGCGGGCAGAAACGTGAACGGCACGAAGAGGACCAGCGCGACCGGCGGATACAGGATGTCGCCCGCGCTGATCGGGTAGGGACCGGTCAGCTGGTAAGGCTGATAGAACGAGCCCCCATGCAGCCAGCCTGTCGCGGCGTTCATATACAGGCGATAGTCCACCCCCACCTGGCCCCGGATTGTCGCCGAATTCGCTGCGACATCCGCCAGGTCGACGGCCACGAAGACGATGATCAGGACGGCCGCGCCCCAGCCGAGGGCTCTCGTCCGACTCAATCCGGTGCGGCCGACAGCTGCGAGGTCGGGGACATCTCCGTCGTGGGCGCCACCGGATCGTGCATGGCGGCCAGGAGCGTCATCAGCATGTATTCGAGCAGACGGGGGTTGACGAAGATCGAGAACGCGACAGCCGCCGCCCAGCCGAACCGCGAGGGCGCCAGTCGTAGCACGAGGAACGCCCCGATGACCGCGAGGAAAAGCCAGAGCACGGGCGAGGCCGCGTAGGGCGAGAGATTGTTCACGTCGCCGACTTGAGCCAGGTTGGTGATGCCCAGGAAGGCAAGAGTCCCGGCCGGCTCGACCGCCAGCTGGAACAGGATCAGCAGGACGGACCACACGGCGAACCGGGCGAGGCTGGGCCAATCGCCGCGTCCGAGCCAATAGAGGGCAACGAGGGCAGGCAGCAACTTGAGCTGCGCCGACAATGCCACGGCTGCTGGATTGCCCAAGGTCAGGAGCACTGTCACCACGACCTGTGCCTGGCCGATGACGACGGCCCACGCGATCGGTCCGGCCAGGATCCCGAAGGCAATCCATGTCGAGCGATTGCGGAAGCCCAGGATCCTCAGGGTCAGGACCAGGGATGCGACCACGACAACCTGCCAGATGAGCGCCGCAGCCGCAAATGGCAGGAGGGCGAGGGGTCGAAAGAGGATCGCCAGAAGGGGCGGGTATCGGTAGAAGTCCGCGCTGTCGACGTCCCCCTGGCCGCTGTAGAGCGGTAGGCCAGCGTTAAGACGCGCTCCAGCGTTGTAGTAGGCGTGGACATCGGCAAGTGGGTCGGTCAGCAGGTGGAATACGAGGACGAAGACGCCGACCAGGCCGAGCACGACCGCAGCGCCAACGAGGGTCGTGTTGAGCAGCCACCGACCATGCGGGCTCAGGCCGGCAAGGAACCGGGAAAGTGGATTGTCGGACATCGATGCGGGTCGGGCCATTCGGCGAAGTCTACGAGCCGGCCAAGGCAGGAAGCATCACGCGCAAGTCCCAGCCGAGGGCCCCCGAGAGGGCAATTGCCCGCACGATTTCCGTACAGATGGGTGGTGGCGTCCGGGACCACTGGCGTGCAATGCTCCCCGCCGAATGTTGACAATGCGCACCGGCCGGGCCCAGTCCACGCGCTCCTGGCCTGGCCTTCAGCCCGCGGATCTTTGCCGTCGCCGCGATCAACGGCGTGCTCGGCGCAGCGGTCGCCGTCCTGATCTTTCCGATTGCCTGGGCGGCCGACGCAGACCGGAAGAACTTCGCCGAGTCCGCAGCTTCCCGTGATGTCGCTGACGGTTCCACTGAAGACCCTGGTCGGATTCGCTGTTCTTGCCGGTTCTCTGGCTCTTTGGCCGCGCTTCATCGAAGCGCGTTTTTCCGGGCTGCTTGATGTGGCCGAAAGGATGCTTCAGATTTCCGCTTACGCGCCGGGTGGCGGGCATTCCCGCATTCCTGGCGTCGGCCTCGGAGGATAGCGATGCCCGGAGACCGCACCGAACAGGCAAGCCCACACCGGCGGGAGAAAGCGCGCAAGGACGGGGACATTCTGCATAGCCGGGAACTGGCTGCGGCTGCGGGAACGCTTGCCGGCATCCTGAGCCTCGGATTTCTCGGCGGAAGAATACTTGATTCCTTCCGCTCTTCCTTTTCGGCGGCTCTCGATTTAGGTGCGCCTGGTCATTGGGAGTCCGCCGCGCTTCAGCCGACGCTGATCGCCCTGCGCCGCCTCATCTTCGACGCACTGATTCCAGTTGGAATTGCAGTCTCGGCCATTGTTGCGGGCGCCTTGTTTGCCGGGGTGGTTCAAACGGGAGGACTGCAGATCCACACCGGCTCGATTGGCTTTCGTCTGGACCGCGTTAATCCGGCGTCTAATCTGAAGAACCTGTTTTCTCTCCGGGCTGCTTCCCGTCTCGGCAAATCTCTCCTGCCCGCCAGCCTGCTTGCCGTTTTCGCGGTGCAGCGAATCGCACGCGAACTTACCATCCCGCCTTTCTCCACTGCGCGCCTTAACAGTCTCGCTTCGGATGTATACGGACTTCTTGTCACGGCCGCGTGGTTGCTGCTGGGCTGGGCGCTGGTTGACTACATTGTCGAATGGCGCAGCCGCGAATCGCGCCTGATGATGAGCCGCGAGGAGATGAAGCAGGAATTCAAGGAGACAGAAGGCAGTCCGCAAACCCGTGGCCGCATTCGAGGCTTGCAACGCCAGATGCGCCGTCGCAAGGTCAAGGCTGATGTTTCGAAGGCCGCCGTCGTATTGACTAACCCGACTCACTACGCGGTCGCTTTAGGCTTCGACTTTATCGCCATGGACGCTCCCAGGGTTCTTGCCAAAGGGCGCAATCTTCTTGCCGAAGAGATCAAGGCCGAAGCTCGCTGGGCCGGTGTGCCGATCATTGAGAATCCGCCACTAGCGCGATCGCTCTATCGCTCCGTCGAAGTTGGCCATTCAATTCCTGTTGACCTGTATGCAGCGGTGGCCGCAATCCTCGCTTATCTTTACCGCCAGCGTGTTGAGGCCGAGATGCGAGAGCGCCGCGCGCGCCAGAAGGCATCGCAAGCGAAAGCCGTATCAGTAAACCCACCACAAACAGGGTATGTCAGGCTATCCACCCCGGGACCGTGGTTCCGAGAGCTTGGGCTTAAATCCAGGTCGACAGCCCGATGGAGACGTCCGATGAGCACTGCCATTCTGAATCCGTCCCCTCGGCGCCCGCGGGAATTCTGCACCGGATGCGGGACTACGTCCTGCCCCTGGGAGCCATCAGCGTGATTTTCGTCATGCTGATTCCGCTACCCGCCGCCGCGCTGGACTTCCTGCTCGCGCTATCGATGGCGGCTTCGATCATTGTCTTTCTGTCTTCGGTACAAATCCGCCGCGCCGTAGAACTCTCCGTATTTCCAACGCTACTCCTGCTGCTTACGTTGTTCCGTCTTGCCCTGAATATTGCTTCCAGCCGCCGCATCCTGCTCCATGGCTCGGAGGGAACCGCGGCTGCAGGCAAGGTGATCGAGGCTTTCGGCCAGTTTGTAGTCGGCGGAAACTATATCGTGGGGTTTGTCCTCTTCCTCGCCCTGGTCGCCATCCAGTTTCTGGTCGTATCGCACGGAGCTGTTCGGACCGCCGAAGTGACTGCGCGCTTTACGCTTGACGCGCTTCCGGGCAAGCAGATGGCGATCGATGCCGACATGAATGCCGGACTTATCGATGAGGCCGAGGCTCGACGGCGGCGGCAGGCGATTGCCCGCGAGGCAGAGTTCTACGGCGCGATGGACGGCGCGGCGCGATTCAACCAACGCGATTCCATGGCAACGATTCTCATTACCGCCATTAACATCGTCGCCGGACTACTGATTGGCACGCTGCAGCAGGGCGTCGAACTAGGCGACGCGGCGCGCACGTACACAGTGCTGACCGTCGGAGACGGATTGGTCACTCTGATTCCATCGCTGCTGGTTTCGGTTGCCGGGGGCATCACCCTCACGCGCGCCAACTCGGCCGGGATGCTGGGCACCGAAATTCGCCAGCAGCTCTTTGCGCGACCGGCCACTTTGTATCTGGCCAGCGCAGTGTGCGCCGCGATGTGTCTGATCCCCGGACTGCCGGGATTTACCTTTCTGCTGGTAGCGGCGGCGCTCTTCTGGATTGGACGACGCATTGCGGCTGCACCGGCATCCGCGGCGAATTTCGAGATGGGGACGAACGAGAAGAAGAAGCAGGAACAGGCGCCCTCGGCCGACCTCGCGGGCCTCCTCCGGCTCGAAGAGCTGTCACTCGAGATCGGATTCCAGCTTATTCCCATGGTCGACGAGAAGCAGGGGGCACTCTGCTGAATAGAGTGCGCGCTCTGCGACGCCATCTCTCCGCTGAGATGGGCTTCCTTGTGCCTCCCGTGCATATCTCAGACAATCTCCGCCTGCGCCCCCGCGAGTATCTCATCTCTCTGCGCGGCATTGAGATTGGACGCTGGCAGCTCGAGGGCGCACCGATGCTCGCGGTTTCAGGCGAGCCCAACCGCCGCCCCCTTCCGGGCAAGGAAACGCGGGAGCCGGCCTTTGGCGTCCCGGCTGTGTGGATTGCCGCTGCCGTCGAAGAACAGGCGATTGCCGCCGGCTATTCGGTCGTCGATTCCGTCACCGTTATCGCGACGCATCTCGGCGAGTTGATTCGCCGGCACGCACACGAGCTTCTTGGGCGCGCGGAAGCGAAGCGGCTGATGGACTCGCTCAATGAAAGCCATCCCAAGCTCCTCGAAGAGCTGGTGCCCAAATTGCTGACTCTTGGCGAAGTTGAGCGCGTCCTCGAGCAGCTGCTGCGCGAGCGGGTTTCCATTCGCGATCTCGGTGCAATTCTGGAGGCCCTGCTCGAGGTTGCTTCGGTGAACAAGTCCCTTGTGGCTCTTGTTGAGGCAGCGCGCCAGGCAATGGGCCGCCGGTTGATTGCGCCGCTGCTTGATTCCGACGGGCAATTGTCGGTCTTGCTTCTGGATCCGGTGATCGAGGAGGAGATCGCTACCTCGCTGTCGCCGGAAGGCAGCCAGAGGTTATTGTCGGCCGCCTCCGCGCCCGCTGTCCCGATTGTCCGCCGTCTCGCCGATTCTTTGAAACATCTAATCGGCGCCTCCACATCTTCGGCCCTTCCTGTGCTCCTTTGTCCAAGTCCAGCCCGCTATCACGTCAAGCGGTGGCTGGAGCCGGTGTTTGCAAGGCTCTCAGTTGTAGCAGCGGCAGAGATTCCGCCGGAGATTCGCCTGAAGCCGGTGGGAACCGTTCGTTGACGCGGTGACGTTTGGATGAGCGAGGAAAACGCATTTGCGTAGAGGAGGACATTACATGGAAATGAATCCAGGAGCAGATGTCGCAAGACGCCAACGGGCGGTCGCTACCCGTGGATATCCGCCGGAGATGCCTCCGGAGGTTTTAAACGGCGAACAGGAGCGGTTGCTGCTGGAACATTTGCCCATCGTTCGCTTTCTGGCCCGGCGCATTCACGAGCGGCTTCCCCAGCATGTGGATATTGAAGATCTTGTATCCGCGGGCGTCGTGGGTCTGATGGATGCGTTCACAAAATTCGACCCGGCAAAGAAGGTGCAGTTCCGGAGTTATGCGCAATTCAGGATCCGCGGTGCGATTCTTGACAGCCTGCGCACGCTCGACTGGAGCCCCCGGGATTTGCGCCGCAAGGGAAGAGCAGCCGAAGAGGCTGTCCGCGTGCTGACCGCGCGTCTGGGACGTTCTCCCGGAGAGCTCGAAATCGCCGCGGAGATGGGGGTAAGCCTTGAAGAGTATCAATCTCTGCTCGGCGATCTGAAGGGTCTCGAGATTGGCACGCTGCACGTGGAGCATAACGAGGATTCCGGGGAAGAGGAACTCGCGTATGTTCCTGGACGCCCGGAGGAGGATCCGCTCTTCTGCTGCCTCCGCGGCGAATTGCAAAAGAAGCTCACCGAGGCCATCGAGTGCCTGCCGGAGCGCGAGCGCCTGGTAATGACGCTGTACTACTTCGAAGAGCTGACGATGCGCGAAATTGGTTTGGCGTTGAGCGTCGTCGAGTCGCGCGTATCGCAGATTCATGCCTCTGCCGTCGTGCACCTGCGGGCGGCTTTGCAGGATCTCGCGGCTCAGGGAAGAATTGGCAGACGCGGTGTTCCCATGCGCGTTTCCTGAACCCAGTAGAGAGTTGCCGATGCATGTCAGTTCGCCGTCTGAAACGGAGAGAAGTCATTCGATGGAAAAAATGCTTAAGCAGGATGAAATAGACGCACTGTTTCAGGCAGCGCGAGTCACGTCGCCCGAGCCGCCAAAACCGTCGGACGCAGCATCGAGCGTGGTGCCCTACAACTTCGGACGCGCCGGTCAGATTTCTAATGAGCAATTGCGCGCCATCAGCATGTTGAACGACCTTTTTGCACGCAACCTCACGCATAATCTTGCGGCCTGGCTCCGCTGCCGGTTTCAGGTCAACCTGGTTTCGGCAGAGCAGATTCCCTTCAACGAATTTCTGATGCGAATCCCCGAAATAAGCTATGTCACTTCTGTGCGGCTGGAACCTCTGGGCGCACTCTCCGTGTTGCAGCTTGATCTCGCGCTCGCTCCTCCGATCATCGACCTCCTGCTCGGAGGCGGGGGAAAGGAGGGCCCGCTTCGGGAGCTCACAGACATTGAAGAAGCCATCCTGGGAAGCGTTGTAGAGATTATCTGCCGCGAGTTGACCGCAGCATGGCAGTCGGTCGGCCTGAGTTTCAACTTCGAACGCCGCCAGATGCAGACCCAGGTTGCGCGCATCATGTCGGTCAATGAGAAGACGCTCTGTTTGAGCTTCGAAATCCGGATGCCGCAGGGTTCCGGTCTTCTCAATCTTGCGTTTCCAGCCGTGGTGGCCAACACCATTCTTCGCCGGTTGACCTCTGACTGGGGGCGTCACCGCCGGCATGCACCAGAAACGCGAGCCCGGCTCGAAGCTTCGGCAAGGCAGATTCGCTTTGGCACTTGTCTGCAGCTACCCACCGTGAGTATCGCAGCGCGAGAGATAGAGAACCTTCAACCGGGAAACATCTTGCGTCTCGGGCTTTCTACGGCGGTGCAGGCGGAATGGCGTGTTGGCGGACAGAGTCTCGCGCCCGCGCAGGCCATCCGGCATGGTGCGCATCGAGCAGCTCGTCTCCTCAGCCCCGCCGAGGGAGGAAACGTATGAAGACTTATCTTGAATGCTGGATATCGGCAGCGACGATGCTCTTCGCCCAGGCACTGGTGGGAGAGCCGCAACTGACCGAGATGGAGACTGTTCCGTCAACCGTCTCCGGTCCCGTATATCTGGCGGAATTCTCGGGTGACGTCAGAGGGCAATTCGCTGTGGCCCTCGATCCGGAACTCATGAAGTCGCCCCTGCTCGGCGACGGCGTGGATCAGGCAGTCGCATGGAAAGAGTTCCTCCGCGAAGTGGCCGAAGCCGCGGCAGGCGAGTTCCTCGCTGTTTCTGGAATGACCTGTCGAGTCGAAGCGTTTTATCCGGCGCAGCAGATGAGCGCATGCACACGCGTCTTTCGACTGAATTCGGCAGGGAGATCCTGGGCAATCCTGGTTTGCGATGAAACACAAGGCGTCGCGAAAGGTAATACACCGGCTGCGGGCTTCCGCTAACGAAAGCGGAGCCTTACCACCGGCACTACTCAGCTCCGGCGTCGAGCTGCTGCTGGATGTTGAACTTGAGGCCGCAGTTCGTTTTGGCTGCTGCGAAATGCCCCTTGGAGAGATTCTTGAACTCGGCCCCGGCGACGTGGTGGAACTGGATCGCCACGTCACCGATCCGGTCGATCTCCTGGTTGGAGACAAAATTGTCGCCCGCGGCGAAGTTGTCCTTGTCAACGGCAGCTTTGGTCTGCGTGTAACGGAGGTGGCGGCGCCGCAAAAACGCCTGGAGAGCATACGATGCCTCTTCTAGACCGCCGAGCGGGCCAGCCATCTTCCGAATCCCGGGGGCGGGATTTCTCTCCCTCGCGGGAATCCGATTCTCTTTCGGCTCCAAACCGATTCTTCCGTCCCGGCCTGATCGGCCAGTGTGCAAATCCAGGTTGTCGCTCCGGCTGGCTTCATCTCTTTCGTAAACGCCTGACCCCAATATTTGAGGGAGGATGGACCTGTTCCCCAGAATGCACAGAAGCTCGCGTGCAGTGGGCTCTTCGCCGCGAGCTCGATGGTTGCGGCATTGCGCACGAGGCGCATCCCCATCGTATTCCGCTTGGATTGCTGATGCTCGAGCAAGGCTGGATTACTCGCCTGCAATTACGCGACGCGCTTCAATCGCAAAGAGAAGCAGGGGCGGGCAGGCTCGGAGAGTGGCTGATACGGCAGGGCGCTACGGATGAGGCCACCGTGACACGCGGGCTGGGTCTGCAATGGAGTTGTCCCGTTCTCTCCGTTGATTCGCACGATCTGGCATCTCTCGCCCCGCTTGTGCCGCGACTCTTTCTCGACGCCTTTGGCGCGTTGCCTTTGCGAATCGCGGCGGGGAAGCTTCTCTACCTCGGATTCGAGCAACGTCTCGACGTGGTGCTCGCGCTGGCGATTGGAAGGATGACTGGCTTGCGTGTCGAGAGCGGCATTGTTTGCTCCTCGGTCTTTCGTCCAGCTCTTGTCCGATTGCTCGGGGAGATGTTTCCAGGTGCGCAGTTGGCCGAGGCAGTTTCGGAAACCGCCGCCGCCCATCTGATCGCGCGTTCTATTGAGCGCATTCAACCGGTGAATTCGCGAATCGTGCGTGTGCACGATCTGATGTGGCTGCGCATGTGGCTCTCCCGTGAGACTCGATCGCGGTTCCGCGCTCTGCTTCGGTCCGCGATGTCATTTGCTAGCATTGGCGCGATCTGAAGGCAATCTCGACTTTTCACGGATTGCGAGTTTTTGCCGATAGTTGAGAGAGGAGAGGGTAAAACAGATGAGCGAAATTCGCGCACTGATCGTTGACGATTCCTCGGTTATGCGCAAGATTGTGGAGAGATCGCTGAGGCAGGCGGGTCTGGAATCCCTTGTTGTCGTCGAAGCAGGCTCGGGCATAGAGGCATTGCAGATTCTCAAGTCCAAAGAAGTCGACCTGATTCTCTCGGATATCAACATGCCATCGATGGATGGCCTCGAATTCGTACGTCAGCTCCACTCCCAGCAACTTGCGCCGGAGGTTCCTGTCGTGATGATCACGACGGAATCGAGCGAGGAACATGTGAAGCAAGCCATCGAGGCGGGCGCAAAGGGCTATATCCGCAAGCCCTTTACAGCGGACCAGGTAAAGCAGCGGGTGTTGCCGCTTTTGTCAGCGGTGTGATTCGGTGATGGTGCAATGATGCTGAACGGCGTCAGAAGATCCGTACACGGCTATCGCTGTGATTTCGCTACGACCAATGGGGGGAAGAGCATGACGCTGACTTTACGCGATTCGATGCACCTGGTTTCTGATCCGGATCATCTTGACGACAGTGTGCGCGAAGTCTTTGAGACGATGCTCGGCGTGCAGTGTCGGCGCGAGACCGGTGCAGATACACTCAGCGATGACGAAGCGAAAGCGTCCGTGACGGCGGTTGTCGGATTCGGCGGAATCCTGAGTGGCGCATGTGTCTTTCGATGCGGCGCTCCGGCTGCACGCCAGATTGCAGCGCGCATGGCAGGAATGGAATTCGACACCGTCGACGATATCGTGAAAGATGCCGTCGGTGAAGTCTGCAACATGCTCGCCGGAACATGGAAGAGCAAGGTGCCCGATCTTGCCGCAAATTGCGGGCTCTCTGTTCCTGCCGTCATCACTGGGAGCGACTACAACCTGCATGTCCAGTCTCCGGAGTTCAAGATTCTGCCAGGCATTCCGGTTCGACGACACTCGTTTTGAATTGACGATTGTCTGCGACGGCCTGCAATAGCCAAGCGGATCCGGCCGAGCCTTCTGTTCCCAGGCGGCCTTCTTGCGTCTTTCTACTTTGCCGAGTCTCCATGGGCCACTCTTAAGATCTGCTAATCCATCCTCCCTTTCATTGGTCCTTCTCTTGCTCTCTCTAAGTGCAAGAGGACCCATCGATGGACAGCGGCTACTATGCGGCAATGACTGGCCTGGTCGCCCGGACCCAGGCACTGGATACGGCCGCCGGCAACCTGGCCAATGCGCAAACCGCCGGATATCGCGCCGAACGGGAATACTTCCGATCTGTCCTGGTCGGCCCAGACAGCGAAGACTCGCAACTGGGCCACGCGCTCAATCGCTATGGCCTGCTCGGCGGGGATCGACTCAGCATGGCGCAGGGCCCCATGCAGCAAACAGGAAATCCACTCGATCTCGCGATCGAGGGCCATGGCTTCTTTGCCATCCGAACATCCAACGGAACCCGCTACACACGCGATGGCAGCTTTCATCGCTCACAGACGGGCAGCCTTGTGACGGCTGCGAATGAGCCTGTCCTGTCCTCAGCCGGCCAGCCGATCTCACTGCCGCCGGGTGAGGTTGCCGTCGGAGCGAGCGGAGTAATCTCGGTCAGCGGTGGCGCCGTCGCTACGCTAGGCTGTCCTGGAATTTTCAGACGACTGCGCAGCTCAAACCGGAAGGTGCAAATCGCTATACCGCTCCAGATGGCATCGCGGGTGCTCAATCCAGCGACGGCACCGTTCATCAGGGAGCCCTCGAGGGCGCGAACCAGGATGTTGTGCAAGGGACGCTCGACCTGATCATGATGCAGCGTCAGGCCGAGATGATGCAGAAGGCACTGACTGTCTTCCACACCGAATTCAACAAGACAGCAACCGAGGATCTGCCGAGAGTCTAGGACCGATCGTTGTACGAGGACGAGGAGAAGAGATGATTCGTGCACTGTATACCGCCGCCAGTGGAATGACCGCCCAGCAGATGAATCTGGACACGATCGCAAACAACCTGGCCAACTCCTCAACCACTGGATTTCGCCAGTTGCGGCTCCAGTTCCAGGACATGATCTATCAGAATCTCGTAACCCCCGGGGCAGCGCAGAGCCAATCCACCGTCTCTGCCGGCCTGCAGATCGGACTTGGAACAAAGTCTGCGGCCACCGAAGTCATCATGACGCAGGGCGCCCTGAATCAGACCTCGAATCCGCTGGATGTCGCGATCGAGGGTCCGGGTTTCTTCCAGGTGCAACGTCCCGACGGCACGATCGCCTATTCGCGCGCTGGACAGTTTCACCTCAACAATCAGGGAACCATCGTGACTCCCGATGGCGATCCAGTACTGCCCAACATCACGATTCCATCGAACGCGACGGCAGTCACCATTACGCAGTATGGCGTCGTCAATGCGACGCTCTCCGGCCAGCAGAATCCATCACAGCTGGGTCAGCTTCAATTGGCGACGTTTCCCAACCCTGGTGGTCTTGAGAGCATCGGTTCGAATCTTCTTCAGGCCACCCTCAGTTCCGGCGACCCGGTGCTCGGCAATCCTGGTGGAGCTGAAGGCCTCGGCACCTTGCAGCAGGGATACCTCGAAAACTCCAACGTCGACGTTGTAACCCAATTCGTCCAGATGGTACTGGCCCAGCGTGCCTATGAATCGAATTCCAAGGTCATCAAGGCCGCCGATGACATGTATTCGCAGATCAATAACATGACGCGATAGAGATGAGGAAATAGATGAGGTATCTGATGTTTTCCTGGGTTACCTGGAGGGCGATCATTTTTCTGGCGTCTGTCCTGACCCTTCCTGGCCAGTGCCAGCAAAGCACCCAGGCGGCGCGCAACCGGTCTGACACGTGTTTGAATGCCGTCGAAGATCCGTCCAATATTGCGACGCAATATCGCGAGATTGGCACCATCGAAGATCTTGGAACACATCAGCACTGGATTTTATTGCGGAATCTCAGCCGTCCCGCCTCCCCGGCTGTGCTTGTTGAAACGCCGTCCAGCTTGTCTTGTGGAAGAACGAGTGGAGAGATGTCTGAATTACTATCTGCGCCGGACGTGCGGAGGTTCTCATTGCCTGTGATCCACGCGGGCGATTACCTCATCGTGTCTGAACACACCCGCGTTTTCGACGCAGACCTGGAAGCGACCGCCCTCAAGACGGCCGCAATCGGGGATAGCCTGACCGTGCGCTTGAAGTTTGGCGGTCGCACTCTGAGCGTCGTCGCGACGCGCACCGGGCCGCGCCAGTCTTTTCGAAGAGGGGAGCGCGGCGCGTCGATGAAAGACACTCACCTGATCTCCATTCTTCTTGCACTGACAGTCTTGTTGCTGGACCCGTTGCAACTCGACGCGGCCAACAAACATAAGCAGTCCGATCCGATCAGGACTCCGCCTGAAATGGCCTTGCACGCCTACATCGATCGCGTGCGCGCACAGCATGCGGCGGAGGTAAGCACCGCGGGATCGATCTGGAACCCGGAGGGACGCCTGGTGCGCATGGGCACGGACGCCAAGGCTGTTCGTATGCACGATGTGGTCTCTATCGTGGTCACTGAGAGTCTTGCCGCATCGACCGACGGCCAGGTCAAAAACGTGCGCGCGTCCAACGCCAGTTCCAGCGTCACTGCATTATTCGGCGCACTCAAGGCTTCCAACAGTCTGCAAAACCTCATCGGTCAGAACTCCGCATCGGGGCTCACGGCACAGGGCCAGAGCTCCACCAACTCCAGTCTCGTCACTACCTTCGGCGGCGAAGTCGTTGACGTATTGCCGAATGGAATGCTCGTTGTCCAGGCTACGCGTCAGCTGACCTTCTCCCAACAGACCCAGATCATCAAGTTACGAGGGCTGGTGCGCCCCGAGGATGTGAGCGCGCAGAACCAGGTTCTTTCAACGTCCATGACTGATCTCGAACTTGAAGTCACCGGCAAAGGCATTGTGAGCGACTCAACCTACCGGCAGAATCCGCTCGTGCGTTTGCTGGAGAAACTGGTCGTGTTTTAGAAGGCCGGATTCTCATTAAGGTGAAACCACTATGGAAGACAGAATCGATTCGACTGAACAGATGAGGGCCTTGAGCCCCACGCACCCCAGCCTCAGCTTCCTGTCAAAAGGTCAAACGAAAACATCCGAGGGCGAGCAATGGACGTTGTTCTTCGGCTGGATTTTCCTCGCGGCTGCGATTGCCGTGGCCGCTGGTCTTGCCCGTGGCGAGACGCCGGGTCAACTTGCGCGCGTGAAGGATGTAGCCACCATTGAGGGAATTCGGGATAACCAGCTTGTCGGTTATGGCCTCGTCGTGGGTCTGCGCGGCACCGGAGACAGTTCGCAGACTGTCTTCCCGGCACAAACGCTGATCTCGGCGCTAGAGCGGATGGGCGTCACCGTTCCGCAGACCGGCTCGAACAGCGCCAGCAACATGCAGGTCAAGAACATGGCGGCTGTATTTGTCGTTGCGACACTGCCCCCGTTCAGCCGGCCCGGCTATCGCGTCGACATTACAGCTTCATCCGCTGGCGATGCACGTTCCCTCGAAGGTGGAATCCTGCTGATGACGCCGCTATATGGTCCAGACGGGCAGATTTATGCGCAGGCCCAGGGAGCGCTGGTTTTGGGCGGGTACATGAGCACTGCAGCCGGTAATACGCGGCAACTCAATCATCCCACCACGGCCAGGATTCCGGGCGGCGCCCTTGTGGAACGCCCCGTGCCGTTCGAGCTCAAGCAGATGCAGACGGTCAGTGTAATCCTGAACGATGCGGACTTCCATACTGCCGAACGAATGGCCGCCGCCATCAATCAAAGCTTCGGATCGGCACGCGCTCACGCCATCGACAGCAGGCGGGTTGAAGTCACACCGCGGACGAACGAAGATCTTCCAGCCCTTCTCGACAAGGTCGAAGGAGTCGAAGTTGAGGTGTATCCGCGCGCGCGGGTCGTGGTCAACGAGCGCACCGGAACCGTGGTCATCGGGGGTATGGTGCGGTTGCAGGCGGTCTCGATTCTGCACGGCGGCCTCTCCGTCAATGTGACCTCGCAGACGCAGGTATCGCAGCCAGGGCCGCTGTCGGCAGGAACAACTCAGGTGGTGCAGCAGACTTCGGTCCAGGCGCAGGACAAGCCCGTCAATCGCATTGATCTGAAGGAAGGCGCGACGGTTGAGGACCTGGTGCAGGAACTGCAGCGAATCGGCGCGGGCGCTCGCGACGTGATTTCGATCCTGCAAGCGATGAAGGAGGCCGGCGCGCTCGAGGCCGACCTTGAGGTGCTGTAGATGAGTGCCATTGGGTCAGTGTCGGCACAGAGTCAGGCCGCAGCCGTTCCGCATTCGCGTCTGGTTCAGGCCGCACATGAGTTTGAGGCGCAGTTGATGAAGGAACTGCTCAAGCCGATGACGAATGACATCAGCCTGGATGGAGAGGACGCGGATCCGGGATCGGGCGGACCCCTTGCGGACTTTGCGACTGAGGCCCTGGGCCAGGCACTCAGCAGGCAAGGAGGATTAGGAATCGCCAGCAATATCCTTCAGAGCCTCTCTCCGAATGAGAAGAATGCCCAATCCCTTTCCAATAACGGAACGAAAGAGGTGATTTTTTCAAATGCTGATGCCGAACCGTTCAAGTCAAGTTCACAATTGCCGATAACCTCGCTAAGGAGGATTGCGCATGGAAATTAGAAATAATGCAGAAGCACTCAAAGCTTTTCTGGGAGTTTCTTCTTCGGCATTACCCCAGACCTCGTCGAGTCGGAGCAATGAAGGCGCCGCGGCGCAGGCCGCATTTGCGGGCGACCAGGCCACGCTGAGCCACGCCGGAACAGAAGTCTTGGAGTCTGCGGCGAACGCGGGCGTTCGGACCGACAAGGTCACGGCAATTCAGCAGGCACTTGCGGCCGGCACTTACGACGTTGATGCTTCTGCCGTGGCCGGCAAAGTTATCGATGCCATGCTCGGGAGTGGTTTCAGCTCTGGAGATTGACGATGATGCAACATGTCTCCCAATCCGAATTGAAGGGCATGCTGGCGGAAGCGTCGTTGGCGCTGGCGCATCTGGATGCCGAACGACTTGAAGAGATGGCGCTTTCGTGTGCGGCCCTGGTTCGCGACCCGGACTGGGATCAGTGTGAGGAGAAAAATCGGTGGAAGTCTGGATTCGGCGAAGCGAAACCGGAGATGGGCATCTTTGCACGTGTTCTTGAGGCAACGAAGGTCAATCTGAAGGTTATGCGCAGGCTTCGCGAGGTGCGCGCGGCCCAACTTGAATACGGTCCGGCGCTGGGCAGCGGCAGCGCTTTTGAGGAGAGCGAACATGGCAGCGATTAATTCCGCGTTCAATCTCATTTCGGGAGCGCTTGAGGCCGACCAGTCCGCTCTGAACATCGTGGCCAACAATGTGGCGAATGCCAACACACCCGGCTACACGCAGCAAGTTCCCAACTGGCGGGAGAACACGCCAGTCCAAATCAACGGCGTCAGCTACGGAACGGGTGTCAGCGAGACTGGAGCCACATCTGTGCGCGATCGCGTGCTTGAGGAACGACTTCAGCAGCAGCAGCAGGCAGCTTCAGCCTCCACGGCGCGCCTTTCCGCACTCGATTCTGTCCAGGCGCTTTTCCCGCCGGATTCCGGGGTCGCAAGGCTCAGGGGCGGGAGACATCGGCGCCGACATCACGGGTTTCTTTTCTTCTTTTGCCTCGCTCGAAGCGAATCCAACCGACAATTCACTGCGGGAGCAAGTGCTGTCGACCGCGCGAATGCTGGCGGGTGATGTATCGAATGCCGCCGCGAACCTGAACGCGCAACGCACCTCGCTGGACCAGGAGGCTGCAAGCATGACGAGCCAGGTGAACTCGCTTACTTCTGCCATCGCGCAGCTCAATGTTCAGATTCAGTCTTCTTCGCCCGCAGCGGACGCCGGCACTCTTGAAGATGAGCGCCAGCGGGACCTGAGCCAGCTTTCGCAGATCATCGGAATCAACCAGGTGACGACGGAGAACAACGGAATTTCATTGACGACGACGTCCGGCAATGTGCTTGTTTCGGAGGGCACGAGCTATCCGGTCACTGCCGGCACACTCAATGGAGTGACACATTTTTTCGTTGGCACCGGTGACGTGACCGGGTCGCTGACCGGGGGCGGCGGGGAACTGGGTGGGTATCTGATGGCGCGCGATCAGGACATTCCGCAAGTGCTTTCAGCGCTGGATCAACTCGCCTTCGGCGTTTCGACGCAGGTGAATTCGCTCAACAACTCCGGCTCCGATCTGAGCGGCGCCACCGGGACTGCGGCAAACCCGCTTTACATCTTCAACGAGCCGACAGCGGTTACCGGCAGTGCGGCCAGCATGAGCGTGGTGATGACCGATCCGTCGGAGATTTCTGCCGCCGCAGGGGGGCAGGGAAGCGGTGACAACTCCAACGCCGCCGCATTGGCTTCCCTGGCAACGAAGCCAATCGCGAACGGATTGACGCCGACTGATTTCTACTCCGATTTTGTTACCGCGCTTGGTTCTACGGTTTCGCAGGTACAGACGGAAAACACGGCTCAGAACGCTTCGGTGACGCAGCTACAAACCATGCGCGATTCGCTCTCGAGTGTGAACCTGAACGACGAGGCCGGGTTCCTACAGCAGTTCGAACGCAGCTACCAGGCGGCTTCGAGAGTGTTCGCGATTCTCAACACGGTCATGGCGTCTGCTTTGAACCTGGGTGTTGAGACTGCGGCGTCTTAGGTGATCTACAAACATCGAGAGCGGAGAGAAGATCTGAAATGCGTGTCGATCCTTCTTATGTAACCAATCTTGTCAGTGCACTCGACCAGGCGCAGGGCAGAGAGCAGCAGTTAACGAACGAGCTCTCAAGCGGCGTACGCTTCAACGCGCTGGGCGACGATCCGGTGTCTGCGGGGCGCAACGTTCTGCTGCTGAACCAGATTCAGCGCGACGACTCTTTTACCCAGAGTTCGAGCCTGGTCACCGGTCAAATGCAGGTGGCGGATTCAGCACTCGGGAGCGTTGTATCGCAACTTACGCAGGCTATTTCGCTGGCGACCAGCGCTAACAATGGCACGATGAACGCCAGTAATGTGCAATCCATCGGGGCACAGATCTCCGGCATTTTGAGCGAGGTCGAATCGCTGGCGAACAGCAACTACCAGGGGCAGTACATTTTTGCGGGCGGACAAACCACCACCGTTCCCTTTGCCACTTCGAATGCGAGCTCGCCCGGAACGACCACGTACAGCGGCGACAGCGACGTGAATTACCTCGAGACGCCAAACGGACAGAAAATTCAGCTCAACGTTCCCGGTGACCAGATATTTCTGGGAGCGACGAGTGTGTTCGGCGTGCTCAACAGTCTTGTCGCTGACTATTCAAGCGGGGTAGTGAATACGGCGCAGGCGGCGCAGGATACACAGGCGCTGATGGCGGCGCTGAACACGGTTTCGCAACAGCGTGTGCTGATTGACAACTCGATGACGCAACTCACGGCAGCCTCGGGCGCGATTACGACGGAGCAGACGCAGCTTTCGGCTGCACAGACCAATCTGATGCAGGCCGATCTCGCCACGGTGGCGACACAGCTTTCGCTCTCGAAGACACAAGAGACGGCACTCGAGGCCGTGATCTCGCAGCTGGGGTCGGGGAGTTTGTTCGACAAACTCCAGGGGTAGGTTGCAAGCAAGGCGCGGATGGGAACTTTCAGTGATGTTCAATAGAAAGCCGTCCGGATTTGGGCGAGCACTTTTGATGCGGTGCATTGCGGCCGCAGTGGCCCGATCCCTTTTTATCGGTCTTCCGGGTTCAAAATCTCATCCTTCCCGGGTCCGCGATCCGAGAGGATGCGGCGCCAAGATCGTCTACACAACGAACTTAGCCGCAGGATCGTCTGCCCGAAAAACTTACGAGCGTCTTTCGGGGCGCCGGATCTCTTCCCATTCGCGCCCGGTGCTCTGTCACAACTGACAGTGCCTTTCCTGGCAATCGTCAGGTACTGTTCGTTTGCACGCAGGCGTGATGAAGAGGAGACGGTTTTCATGATTAACGAACAGGAAGCCTACGAAATCGGAGTGGAAGCATACATCTACCTTTATTCGTTGGTTCTGATGGACGTGACGAGGAGGCAGGCGGTCAACGTTGCGGAGGGCGCAACCCTTGGCCGTGGGCCGATGAACACATTTACGCATGTCCCGATTTTCCCGCCCGCCGATTTCCGCGATGTGGTGCGGCCGAACTTCGACACGCTCTACTCCATCGCCTGGCTGGACCTCACGAAAGAACCGATGGTGGTCGCTGCCCCCGACACTCATGGCCGTTATTACATGCTGCCCATGATCGACTTGTGGAGCGACGTCTTTGCGTGTCCAGGCAAACGCACGACGGGCACGGGCCCAGGCCGATTCGGAGTTGTTCCACTCGGATGGCAGGGAAAGTTGCCCGACGGCGTTCAGCGTATTGATGCACCGACACCGTACGTCTGGGTGATTGGGCGCACGCAAACCAACGGCCCGAAAGACTACGAAGCCGTGCACAAGGTGCAGGCCGGCTTCACAGTCACACCCTTATCGCAATTGGATAAAGCTCGACAGCCGGTTGTAGCCACGATCGACCCAACCGTAGAGATGAAGACGCCCCCGATGATCCAGGTAGATGGCATGTCGGCGGACAAGTACTTCGCATACGCAGCGGAACAGATGAAGGTGAATCCACCACACATCACGGATCAGCCGATCGTGGCGCGGATGCGTCGAATCGGGATCGAGCCAGGTAAATCTTTCGACATCTCCCCAAGGCCGACCCAGCGATCAGAGCGGCTTGAGACGCGCGGCTTCCGGATGCAATGAAGGCGATCAAGTCAAAGATACCGACGATCGCCGGGTGGTGAACGGCTGGCAAATGAATACGGACACGATGGGCGTATACGGGACGTACTATCTGAAGCGGGCGATCGTCCCATGATCGGTCTCGGCGCCAACCTGCCGGAAGACGCAATTTATCCCCATCAACACCGGCGACGCGGACGGCAATCCGTTGCGGGGGCGAACCGATGCGCAATTCATTTTGGAAGAACGAGATTCCGCCTGCAGATGCCTTCTGGTCGGTGACACTCTACGCAAGCACGGGTTTCCAGACGGCAAACGCCCTCAGCAGGAATGCGATTGGCGATCGCGATCTCTCTCGAGGTCAACTCCGATGGCTCGATTGATTTGTTCATTCAACATGCTTCGCCCGGTGCCGGGAAAGAATCGAACTGGCTGCCCTGCGCCTGCGGGTGCCTTCAACCTGACGATGCGTGTCTATGCGCCTAAAGCCGAAGTATGCGACGGCCGCTGGGCCCCTCCACCGGTTGTAAAGGCTGGTTGAGCGGGGAGAAAAAGACGACGGAACCGGACGTTGAGACTGGTGGGGATTAAACGCTCAGGAGGTAGTTGGGGCTCGTATAAAGCTGGAATCAACCGAAGTTCCCGGACGGTGGGAATGATGAAGAAGCAATTGGTTGTGGCGCTTGTCCTGCTCCTGTTGATTCCTGTGGTTTCGGCGCTGGCGGGATTGGTGTTCAGCCTGATCAATCCTGAAATTGCGGCTGGACATCCGAATTACGTGCGCAACTTCACCTGCTCAGCTTGCTGAAGATGATTTGTCTCTGGGGATCTGAAGCGGTTGTGGCCGCGTTGTGGTTGCTCGTGTGCCTGATGGTGATCCGCTCAAAAGGGCGATCGAACCTGTGGCTGTTGCTGGCGGCATTGGGGCCCTTCGGTCTCGCCGTTCTGGCAATGCTGAACGACCGAGCGCCTTTGGAGACGGACAGATATTCCCGGTTCGTGCGCAACCTGAACTGGCTTATGCGCGCCGGGTACGAACTTTGTACCTTCGGGATCTTCTGGGTGCTTGCCTATCAGGCCATGGTGCTCCAACGCGTGTTGATGGTCAAGTATGAGGCTGCCACCACTGGAGTTTCGACTGCGCAGATCATCGACCTGCAGAATGCATCGGGTGGAATGTGGGCGTTTGCCGAGGGGATGGAGGTGATGTTCGTTGTGGCTCTTCTCTACCTGCTTCGGCCTATCGTGCTTGGCATTGCGAGCAATGTTGCCGGAATGATGGCATCATCCAGGACTGGCTGAGTTTCAATTCCAAATTGGAACTGTCAAGCGGGAGTGCTGTTTCTTCCCGGTCTTCGGACAACAGCGCCGCCTGGGGCGGTTGAGTGTGTGCGCGGTTTACACTCGGAGAGAGGATCTCAACCTTGTTTGGGGCGTTACGTTTTCTGTGGAATGCGACACGGGGGCACCGGTTTGCGCCGTGGCGGAGTGAGTTTCTTCGCTGGCGCGTGGAGACGTATTCCGGCAAGCCGGCGGAGACATTGAGGGCGCGCGACGTGTTTGGTTTTATGTGGGAGTCGAAGTGGGAGTTGCTGAGTTTTCTGTCCTGGGCGGGACGACTGGAAGATGAGGCGCGGCGGAAGCCTTGATGGGGATGAGTGCGGCAGTGCTTTTGGCGTTGGCTATCCCGCTTGTGCGACAAAACAGGCCGCATGATTGAGGCACATCGCACACTGTTGGATTTTGAGTTTTATGGAGACGAGGAAGGCATGACTAAGACAAGGGGCACTGCGCGGTGGACGCGACGGGAGTTTGGGCGGGCGGTGATTGCGGCGGGCGCAGTGACGGCGGCTCCGCGATGGCTGAATGCGGAGCAGGTTCAGACCGGAGGCGTGACGGGCGCGGATTCGTTGCGGGCGCATGCGGAGGCTCGCGGGCTGATGTATGGAGCGGCGGTGGTTCCGCAACTGCTGGATGTGGATGGGGTGGCAGCGGGTACGACGACGGATGGCTATACGCGGCTCGTTCAGGAGCAAGCGAATATCCTGGTCGCCGAAAACGCGATGAAGTGGGGCGCCCTGCGGCCTTCGCCGGCAAGTTTCGATTTCGCGCAGGCGGACAAGCTGATACGCTTCGCGAAACTCTCCGGACAGCGCGTGCGCGGGCACAATCTTTGCTGGCATGAGGGGAATCCGGCATGGCTGAAGACGACAGCGACGAAGGAGAATGCGAGGCAGCTGCTGACCGAGCACATTACGACGGTGGCAGGGCATTTTCGGGGACAGCTGCACAGCTGGGATGTGGTGAACGAGGCCATCGACCCCAAGGATGGGCAGGCGGACGGGCTGCGCAAGTCATTGTGGTACGAACTGATCGGGCCAGAGTATTTGGAACTCGCGTTTCGGACAGCGGCGGCGGCCGATCCGGATGCGAAGTTGACTTACAACGATTACGGGATAGAACTGGACACTCCGGACGAGACGAAGAAGCGGGAGCTGGTGCTGGCGCTGGTGAAGCGATTCAAGGAGAAGGGAGTGCCGCTTCAGGCGGTGGGCGTGCAGAGCCATTTGCCGGCAGACGGAGCCCAGCCGGGTGCGGGACTGGTGGAGTTCGTTCGCGAAGTGGGGAAGATGGGCCTCGAGGTCTACATCACCGAGTTGGATGTGAATACGCGGAAGATCGCGGGCGGGAACGCTGAGCAGGATGCAGCCGTGGCGCGCGTGTATCACGATTATCCGGCGCTGATGCTGGCGGAGCCGAATGTGAAGGCGGTGCTGACGTGGGGGATCACGGATGCGCACACGTGGCTGAACGGGACAAAGAGCGCATGGGCGTTGAGGCCGGATGGTGCGCGACAGAGACCGCTTCCGTTTGACGACGAGCTGAGGCCGACGCAGGCCTTCTTTGCGCTACGCTCGGCGATCGATGGAGCTCCGGCGCGAAAAGGCTGATCTGGCGGCGACGTCACACAGATGCGGCAAAGGACGCCGCATGAATGGGGCACGCCTGGCGTTCGTCTTCACTCTATGATCGTGCCTGGGAGTTCATGCAGAGGATGAGGTTTGGCTTGATTCGTTTTGTGAGGCTTGTTGTTTCGGGTGGTTTGTTGTCCGCGGTGGTTTTGCATGCGCAGCAACTGCCGCCGGTTGAGCCGCCGAAACCAATGCCGGAGGCTCACGCGGATTCGCCGACGATTCGAGTGACGACCAACGAGGTGCTGGTGCCGACGCTGGTGGAGAAGCCGCATGGAGGCGGCATTGTCTACGGGCTGAAGCAGTCGGACTTTGTGGTGGAAGACAACGGCGTGCCGCAGAAGATTCACGTGCAGGAGGAACTGGACACGGCGCCTGTGGCCCTTGTTGTGGCGATGGAAGAGGGAAGAGCAGGGGCGCTGGAATTTCAGAAGCTGGCAAAACTGGGGCCGCTGCTCGAAGTGTTTTTGTCGGATCCGCGGAGCCAGGCGGCGCTGGTGGGATTTGGATCGAAGCCGCGGCTGATGCTCGACTATACGCACTCGGAAGAAGAACTGGCGGCGAGCCTGCAGCAGCTTGAGCCGGGAGATGGTGGGGCCGCGATTCTGGACACCATCAGCTATGCAGTGGATCTGCTGGAGGATCAGCCGAAGGAGTATCGGCGGGTGCTGCTGCTGATCAGCGAAGAGCGCGACCACGGGAGCAAGCACACGAAGCCGGCGCAACTGGTGAGCAAGATCGGGCGGTCGGATGTGCTGGTGCTGAGTATTTCGTTTTCGCCTTCAAAGGCGGAATTCGCGCACGACATCAAGGACTCGGGTGAGGATCGCACGCTGAACATGGTGTCGACGCTGGTGATGGCGGTGCAGGCGTTCAAGAAGAATGTGTCGAAGCAGATTGCGATCATGAGCGGCGGGGAGTACACCACGTTTACCGGCGACCATCGCTTTGAAGCGCGGGTGATGGAGGCGGCGAAGGATGTGCGCAATCGGTATTTGATTACATTCAGTCCGTCGGATCCGACGCCGGGGCTGCATACGATTCGCGTGCGCACGGTGGAGGATTATGGGGCACGGATTATTGCGCAGGGCGAATTATTGGCGGGATGCGGCGCAGTGAGTTGGGGTGGAAGTTTTGCGAGTGGAGGTCTCATCCGGCGAACAAGCTCTGCTTGAAATGGGGCACCGAGACGGAAAACTCCCGGGGCTAAAGCCCTCTGCTGCTATGCCTGTTGTTCGTGGGGCTAAAGCCCCACGCTCACCTCCGAACTGACAAAGACGACGAGTATGTGAACGCCAGTCGCGGATCATGAGGATGCGCCTGGTTCGCGCGGCTCGCGCGGTGCGGGTTCGCGTTATGCCGCAACGGCTAGTGGTTCCCGCTTGCGGTGACTCGGGAGGGCGAAGCCGACGGCGATGATCCAGATGAAGCCGGGGAAGCGCACGAGGGGAATCAGGAAGAGAAGCTGCGGGCTGATGAGGTGGAAGACGCTCAGTTCGCCGCAGGCTGCGAGGAAGAGACCGAGAATCATGATCCATCTGGGAATGAGTTTCGTCAGTCCGGCGGAGATGGAGACACCGGCCATCAGCAGGCCCATGGGGATCGAGAAGCCCGGACCGCCGAAGCGTAGGACAGGTAATTGAGAGCGACGAGGATCGGCGGATTGGCGGCGACGGCAGGGCGAATCAGCGTCCACGTGGTGAGGGCGGCAGCAATGCTGTCGAAGACGCAGAGGAACCCGCCGAAGAGAGCGATGGTTACACCTGCGGCGCGTATGCCGAGGAATTGCAGGCGGCTCACAACGACAGCCGTGAAGAGGCCGAGGCAGATGTTGGCTCCGGTTTGCAGGAGGAGGCAGGCGAGGACGCGCGACGTTTGTGTCTGGAAGAATGCGGTGATAACGGCGGGCGTTTCCCACGGGCCGGGCCAGTAGGGCAGGCCTCCATACATCGTGACCGGAAAGAGGCCTGCGATAAACAGGACGGTGTAGAGAATGGCAAGAAGCCACAGCGGCGGGCCGGGATGTCTTGCTTGCGACGGTGTGCGCGAGTTGTTGAATTCATGTCGCGCTCCTCATAGGGGAGTTGGGGATTTGCGAGTGGAGCGCTGCGTTCGCGGTGGCGATCGACGGAATGGATCCAGAGCTCGAAGGTAAGGACGTTGATCGAGAAGCCAATCCAGAAGGCCATGCCGAAGAACTGTTGGGGCAAGAGGTGAGTGAGGCGGGCTGTCGCAAAGAAGACGCCCATGACGGGGCGGGTGGTGGCGATGCCGAGCAGGATGGCGATGGACCGAAGTTGCCAGCGGCGCTCATGGTCGTGTCAGCTCGTGAATGGAAAACGCAAGCGCGTGCCAGCGAGATGAGAAAGAGTGTGTTGAAGAGCAGAACGGCGGAGCGTTCAGTCCATCCACCCACGGAGTAGAGGCTCATGGCGTAGGCGGTGAGACCGACGATGGCGCCCAGGGAATAGAAGGCGCGGTGGATCCAGGCGGGGGTGGTGTCGGGTCGGAAGACGATGACAGGCGCGAGCAAGACGAAGAGCAGGGCGGGGAGGATGTGGGCCAGAGTTAGCGCGGTATGTGAAGCGAAGACGTCGTCGAGCGCAGTCATCTGGGGTGGTCCGTTGCGCGTGGGGATGAGCAAGGGCAACGACGCGACGAATGACGACGGCGACGGAAATGACGATGCAGATCCAGAAGCCGATACGGAGCCAGACTGGAGATTTTGCCTCAGGCTGTATCGCTAGAGGCTATTTGGGTGGGTGACTGCATCAGCAACCTCTACCGACAGGATCAGGTTAGTATTCAGTTTTACATATTGTCAAATGAATTAGTCCTCACGTAAGATTGGACTCTGTGGAAAGCCGCCAAAATCCTTCATGCAAGAGGCCTTACGAACTGGGCAGACGCCTGGAACAGACGGACCATACACGAGCAGCGGTGCTGAAGGCGGCGCGCGCGCAGCTGGAGAAGGGCGGGATGCGCGATTTTTCGATGGAGTCGCTTGCGAAGGCCAGCGGCGTGACGCGGCAGACCATTCACAATCTTTTCGGCACACGGAGCGGCGTGCTGGAGACGCTGTTCGATCAGATCGCGGCGGACGGCGGCATGGAGCGGATGCGCGAAGTGATGATGGCGCGGGACGCCGGACTCATGCTCGACGGGTTCATCGCGGTGTTCTCGAATTTCTGGGCAAAGAACAGGCTGCTGTTGAAACGCATTCACGGTATCGCTGCGATTGATCCGGAGTTCGGCAAGGCGGTCTATGCGAGAAACCAGCGTCGGCACATGGCTGCTACGCGGGTGATGGAACGCCTTGGCGAGGGCGTGCGCGGGCAGAAATCGGATTCGATTGCGTGCCTGGTCGCGTTGACTTCGTTTGAGTTTTTCGATGCGCTGGTGGAGTCGCTGGGAACCGTGGAGGCTGCAGAGAAGCAGTTGCCTGGACTGATCAGGAGCGCGTTGCTGAAGGATTGATGGAAAGATCGGGATTGTGATTCTGCTGCAGGGAAGGGGCAGTAGTAAGTCTGTAATCCCGCTCAGCGTTGCGCGACGGCGAAGTCTTAAACGGAATTGACAGTGCTGCGGGTGTGATTTCTTACGATGCCGTAGATCACGATCTCGAAACAGAACACGGCGATTCCGGTAACTGCCACGATGGTCATGAATCGCTGGGCGCCGTGCACTCCGTCGGGGAGGCCGACCGCGGCGGCCCTGACCAGGGCGGCCAAGAACGCAATCAGGAGCAAACTGGCGAGAGCAATTCTATCGCTCTTCAAGAAGTTCCAATTGTGTTGGGACGGGACGGGAGTTGCGTAGCGATACCAGTGAATTCCCCAAAGCAAAAGAACGAGGATGCCGACGGCGGAGCTGATGTATTGCAGGATCGCGTACCAGGGTCGCCAACCAAAGAGCGGAAGCTGGACGTTATGGCTGAGAAGGGGCAGGTGATCGCTGAGCCAATACCCAGTGTGTGTAAATGAGTCCCAGAAGAGATGGGTGGCGATTCCCACAAGAATGGAAAACACGACCAACGCAAAGCGGGAAAGTGAGTTGATGGAAAGCGTACGCGGTCCGAGCTGGAGTCTTGCGCGCGCGCTTGCGGGCAGGCAGGCGGCGAGGGGTTCCTTGGCGTAGCGGTGAAAGAGCCAGAGGACGACCAGGCTGAGAGGCAGGTCGAGGAGAAAGACACCGGGCAATTTGTGGCCGAAGCTGCCATGGTGTGCGAAGGGAACGAAATACTCGAAATCAGGGGCAAAGCAGCCGATGATCACGGCCGACAGGATGAGACGGGTTCGCCGAAACGGGAGCGCAGCAGCGGCATGGGAGAGAGTAAAAGGCATTATGAGAATTATGACGGTTCTGCGGGGAACGGGCGATGCGCGCCCGAAAGCTCGTCCCGCTATTTGGCTCACCTATTTTGTTGAATCTTAACTTGCCGGGAAGTTATTTCTACCGGCAAATACAACCTCTCGTCTTGCACCGCCATTTGAACTAATCTACCAACTGCACGTCCATGAGAGGTTTTATGGCACTCCCCCGCCGCCCCCTCCTGATCGCACTGGGCAGTATCGTCCTGCTGATCGTGCTCATCGCCCTTGCGATCCCGCTCTTTCTCAATGCCGACGCCTTCCGCACGCGCATTGAAAACGCACTCACCACTTCGCTTGGTCGCAAGGTCACTCTTGGCAAGCTGGACCTTTCCGTTTTCACCGGCAGCCTGATTGCAAGTAATGCCTCGATCGCCGACGATCCGGCGTTCAGCAGCCAGCCTTTCCTTGAGGCCTCGAAGGTGAAGATCGGCATTGAGATTTTTCCGCTCATCTTCAGCCGGGAGATTCACATCACGGGGTTCGAAATCGAAGCGCCTAAGATAACACTTCTGCGCGCGGCCAGCGGCACCTGGAACTACTCCACCATAGGCAGTGCGCAGCAGAACGCTTCTGCCAACAAGGAATCGAGCACACTCATTCCCAATCTCACCGTAGGCCACGTGACTATCAGTGATGGTCAGTTGACCGTCGGCAGCGAGCCTGCTCCGGGTCTGCCTGCAACTCCGCGCCGCACTTACGACAAGTTGACCCTCGAAGCGAAGGACTTTTCCTTCCAGAAATCCTTCGCCTTCTCTGCATCGGCCCACCTTCCGGGCGACGGAACAGTCTCGCTCAACGGCAACGCGGGGCCCATCAATCCGAAAGACGCATCCCTCACTCCGTTCGATGCCCATCTCGAGGCCAAACACATTGACCCGCTGGCCGCAGGGTTCGTCGACTCGACCGCCGGTGTCACCGGCACCATCGAAGCCATCGACGTGCAGGCTACCTGGAACGGCCAGCAGCTCCACGTTGCCAACCTTGTAGTCGATACACCCAGACTCACACTCGTTCGCCAGAACACGCCCACCACTGTTACGCCTCCGCCGCCCTCACCCAACAGCAACAACATGCTGAGCACGCTCACGGCCGACCACCTGCAGATCAAAAATGGCGCTCTCACCGTCACCGTGCCCGGGCAGACAACGCCATCTGTGTACCAACAGCTCAGCGCCGAGCTCACCAACGTTTCTCCCACCGCAGCATCGCCGTTCAAGCTGAGCGCGCAGATCCCCGGCGGCGGCTCTGTCACGGGTGACGGCACTGCAGGACCTATCAATCAGACGAGCGCCGTGGCGACCCCGTTCAACGCGCACATCGCGATATCGCACCTCGACCTCGCCACCAGCGGCGTCATTGCACCGGATGCTGGAATCAGCGGCATCGCAAACGTCGATCTCAAAGCTTTGTCCGACGGCAAGAATCTCAATGCGAACGCGTCCGCAAACATCCAGGGCCTGCGCGTTGCAAAGAATGGATCACCCTCCGCGAAGCCTGTCAGTCTTCAGCTCACCGCCGTGCAGAACCTGCAAGCCCTCACCGGCCAGTTCCAAAACGGAGTCATCACCATTGGCAAAGCAGTTGTGAATGTTGCGGGCACGTATCAGACCAGCGGCGCCACGACGGCTCTCAATCTCAAGGTCAATACAAACGCTGCGTCGGTCGACGAGCTCGAGGCGTTCCTGCCCTCTGTGGGCGTCCATCTGCCGTCCGGTTCACGCCTGCAGGGCGGAACCTTGACCACCAATCTCAACGTCACCGGCTCGACCGCAGCGCCCATCATCAACGGGCCCATCCGCATCGACAATACCAACCTTGCCGGCTTTGACCTCGGTTCCAAGCTCGGGCCGCTTAGCTCGCTCGCCGGCATCAAGTCCGGGTCGGGCACGGCCATTCAATCGCTCAGTGCGAATGTCGCCATCAACAACGGAAATGTGCGTACTGACAACGTCTCTGTCGTCGTTCCGTCGATCGGATCGGCTACAGGCGCGGGCACCATCAGCGCAGCCGGCGCGCTCAACTACAACGTCATCCTCAAACTCACGGGCGTGGTCGGCGCGGTAAGCGGAAAGGGTGGGACTGCTGCAGGCGTGGGAGGTGTTGCAGGTCAATTGATGGGATTGATCCCAGGAGGTGCTGTCGGAGGCACAGCCACCAATGTCATAGGAAGTTACGCCGGCGCAGCGCTCCGCAATGGTGTGCCCGTTGCCATTGGAGGAACAACCTCCAATCCCACCTTCACGCCTAACATGGGCGGGATACTGAGCAGCGCCACCAGTGGGGCTCCGAAGAAAGGCGCTGCCAAGCCAGCGCAAAAGGGCGCCGACCCACTTTCGAATGCTCTCGGCGGACTCCTCAGGCCTCACTAATCTAAAGCGCTGCGGTCGAACCATTCGGGGCGGCCGCCGGCGTGAATGATATCGGCGGAGATTTTCCCGGTGCGGCGGAACAGTTCGTTGACGGCGTCGAGGAAGCCCCATGGACCTGTCGGTTCAACGGGGATGTAGCGATCAAGTTTGCCGGCCGCTGCGAGGGCGGCTTCCTCGCCTTTTGGAATCGGGTCTTCGAGCCAGTACCAGTCTTCGGGCGCACCGTCGCGGAGAACATAGCCGGCTTTGCCGTCGGGGTGATCGCGATCCCAGTCGGCGTAGCGGAATGTCTCGTTGATGGACGCGCCGTAGAGGCAGCGCATCAGGGTCGTAACGGACACGCCTGTGGCGGGTGCGGCGGGGTCGATGTATGGCCAGGAGGTGAGCCAGCAGCCATCGTACATGCGGCCCGAGGACGGTCAGTTGGGTGATGACGCAGGGACGGAGGTCGAAGCCGGAACCGGGCAGTACCTGCGCAATGATGGTGTCGTCGATATCGAGGTAGAGGGTTGTCTTTCGTTGCACTTGGTTGGAACTCCACGATTGGCTATGACTGTATTGCAGAATTGCCCGAATTGAACAGCCACAGGTGTTTCCGTTGGAGATAAGAGGCCGCGGGGTTACTCGCGCAAGTCATTCATGGTAATCTCTATCTAGACACTTGAGAGTGGACTGAGAACGCAAGAGGAGTAATACCGCCGTGCTGGCGACTGCTAAGAAAACTACCCTGATTGAACGCTTCCGCACCCACGAGAAGGACACGGGTTCCCCCGAGGTCCAGATCGCGATTCTGAGTGAGCGGATTGGTGAACTGACCGAGCACTTCAAGACCCACAAGAAGGATCACGCTTCACGGCGTGGCCTTTTGATGCTGGTCAGCAAGCGCCGCCGCCTGCTGGACTACCTGAAGACGCATGATTCCGATCGCTATCGCGACGTAATCGGCAAGCTCGGTATCCGCAAGTAATCAGAAAGCAAACGTTGAACCGGAAGCGCCCAGACCGGATTTTGGTCACGGCCCCGCATTATTCAGAACCTGGGGCCATGGTGTACCTGGCTAATTGCAAATGCCGCCAGGGCCTGCGCAGAGCTGTCGTCTGCGGACGAGCTGTCGTCTCTTTACGAGATGCCATCACTGCGCGGTCCGCGCATTCTTTCTTTGTGCAGTCGCATCCTGCGGCTCTCGCGCATCGGTACACCTATCCGCATTTCCGGCTCTTCCCACCCACAAGTTTCCCAAGCGAAAAAATTGAAACGAGGACTCTATGTCTAAACAAGAAGTGACAGTCGAGCTTGCTGGCGGCAAGCGCCTGGTCTTTGAGACCGGCCGCATGGCCAAGCAAGCCTCTGGTGCTGCACTGGTCACCACGGGCGAAACCGTGGTCCTGGCCACCGCGGTCGCGTCTCCTGACCCACGGGAAGGCATCGACTTTTTCCCCCTCACGGTGGATTATCGCGAGTACACCTATGCCGGCGGACGCATCCCCGGCGGATTCATCAAGCGTGAAGGCCGGCCCAGCGAAAAAGAAGTTCTGACCTGCCGGCAGATCGATCGCCCCATCCGCCCACTTTTCCCAGACGGCTTCCGCAATGAGACGCAGGTCATCGCGCTGGTCTTCTCTGCCGACAAGGAAAACGATCCCGATGTGGTCGGCATCAATGCCGCGGCGTGCGCGCTGGCGCTCTCTGATATTCCTTTCAGCGCCACGGTTGGCGCGGTTCGGGTTGGTCGCGTGGATGGTGAATTCGTCATCAATCCCACCTACTCAGAGCGCGCGGCAACGACGGTGAACATCATGGTCGTCGGACACAAAGACGGCATCGTGATGATTGAGTCGGGTGCCAAGGAAGAGACGGAAGAAGTCATTCTCGCGGCAATCGAATTCGCGCATACGGAGATCAAGAAGATTGTTGCCGCGATTGACGAACTGGTCTCGAAGGCCGGCAAGCCGAAGCGTGCATTCGTTGCACCGACCACGGACGAAGGCTACTACGATGAGCTGAAGACCAAGATCGGCGACCGCCTCAAGGACGCGCTCGACACCAAGAAGTACGCCAAGACCGACAGCTACGCGCTGGTGAAGAAGATCAAGGACGAGCTGGCTGCCGGGCTTCCTGCAGACGATCCGAACGCCAAGAAGAAGCTGGCCACATATTATGAGCTACTTCGCGAACGGACTTTCCGCGAGCAGGTGACGAAGGACCGCATTCGTCCCGATCGGCGCGCTTTCGACGAGATTCGCGAGATCACGATCGAGACCAGCGTTCTGCCTCGCACGCACGGTTCGGCGCTCTTCACCCGCGGCGAAACGCAGGCACTGGTTACGGCGACACTGGGAACGGCCGATGACGGACAGCGCCTGGAGAGCTATGAAGGCGAGAAGAAAAAGAACTTCATGCTCCACTACAACTTCCCGCCGTTCTCAGTGGGCGAAACAGGACGCATGACCGGGACGGGACGTCGCGAGATCGGTCACGGAGCATTGGCGGAGCGCGCCATTTCCGCGGTTCTGCCGAGTGCGGAAGAATCTCCTTACAGCATCCGCATCGTTTCCGACATTCTCGAGTCCAACGGTTCTTCGTCGATGGCCTCGGTTTGCGGAGCGAGTCTTGCGCTGTACGACGCAGGCATCAAGCTTGAGGGCTCTGTAGCCGGTGTGGCGATGGGCCTGGTGAAGGAAGGCGACGACTACGCCATTCTTACCGACATTGCCGGAGCGGAAGATCACTACGGCGACATGGACTTCAAGGTGGCCGGAACGCGGAAGGGAATTACCGCCCTTCAGATGGACATCAAGATCGGCGGCCTGACCCGCGAGATCCTTGAACAAGCAATGGAGCAGGCGAAGCGCGGCCGTCTCTTCCTGCTGGACAAGATGGACGCCGTGCTTGACGGGCCTCGCACGGAGCGTTCGGCTTATGCGCCGCGCATCGAGACGGTCATGATTCCGACCGAGAAGATTCGCGATCTGATCGGCAAGGGCGGCGCGACGATTCGCGGCATCATCGAGCAGACGGGCGCGAAGATCGATGTCGACGATACAGGCAAGGTCAGTGTTGCTTCAAGCGACGCCGACGGTCTGAAGAAGGCGCTCGAGATTATCGGCAACATCGCCGCCGTGCCTGAAATCGGCAAGGTGTATCTCGGCAAGGTTGTTCGCCTCGCGGAGTTCGGCGCATTTGTCGAACTCTTCCCGGGCACCGACGGCCTGCTTCACATTTCCGAAATCGCCGAGCATCGCGTGAAGGAAGTGAAGGACGAGCTGCGCGAAGGCGACCAGGTGATGGTGAAGGTTCTCGCCATCGAGGGCAATCGCATCAAGCTGAGCCGCAAGGCGCTCATCCGCGAGCAGAAGGCGAAGCTGGCGCAATCGGCTCCAGTCGCCGAAGCTCCGGAGCCGGCCGATGATGGCGGGACGGAAGCAGCGCCAGCGGCACCGGCGCGTCCCAAGCCACGAATTCGACGAACGCCAGCCGCGCACCAATCAGAGCACGATTCTGATTGAGGGCGGGGAAGACTTCGACGATGACGACGAAGAGGGCGAGGAGATCGACGAGGAGAACGAGCCGAACTTCAATCGCGCCGATGGCACTCCGGTGCCGGCTGGCCAGGTTGCGGGCGGAGCTCCAAGGCCCGCGGGCGCTGCTGGTGCGGCGAACAGACAACAATCGCCGTCGTCGCCGCCGTCGCGGCGGACGCGGCGGACAGGGTGGCGGTAGCGGCCGCTAGTTCGGCCGGTTTTCACCAAAGTGCACTCGTATAGCAAAATGCCCGGGCCAAAATGGCTCGGGCATTTTCATTTGCTGATTGGACATGCGATCGATCCGCTCATCCTCTGAAACCATCGGTTGGCGATACAATTCAAGCCAGTGCGCGTCCCGAAAGGAGATTCAATTGACGCAAGTCAACAGCATCATCATCAGGCGCTTCATTGAAGAAGTTATTAACCAGGGTCAAATTGAATCCGCCGCCCGGTTCGCCTGGGAAGATGTGGTTGAGCAAGTTCCATTTCCCGGGCAGGGTCCAGGGCTGGAAGGATTGAAAGATGTTCTGCGTGGCATGCGAACCGCCTTTCCTGATTTGAACTTTTCTGTCGAAGAGCAAATTGAGGAGGCCGACAAAGTGTTGACCCGCTTTGAGTGGACTGGTACGCATCGAAGTAACTTTCTTGGCGTGCCCGCTACCGGACGGCCGGTGAGAGTTTGGGGTATGGTCCTGGACCGGCTTCAGGACGGCAGGATTAAAGAAACGCGCATCATCATGGATATTTTCGGATTGATGATGCAACTGGGTGCATTGCCTTCCAAAGCGTGACATCGGATTTCCGCGATTTGTGCCATCCGTGATGGATGCCTGCGGACCTTTCGCAACGGGTGCGAATGAATCGTGGCTGTTGGTCGCTCTGGGAGGGAATGCCAGAGTACTCCCGCCAACTGTAAATACTGACAGTAGATTAAGAAACGCGCCGACGCTAGATTCGCGGTGATGGCTGAATTGTGTCCGATGCTGCAGGAGAATGCCTTGCGGAAACCGCGTGTTTCGTTCGCCATCAGCGGTCACATCTTCTTGCTGACCCCGCGAGATCAATGCAAGACGATATCGCAAACAAGTCGAAGTAATTTGGAAAGAGAGAGGCCAATCTCAGTGACGCGGTCAAAGCGAGAACTACAGTGCCTGGTGGTTCCGGCGTTATTCCTCCTGTTAGCGATGCATCTGGTCGCACAGGATACGCCGGTTGCGCCAGAGGGAACACAGGTTGCAACGCAGGAAACGCCGGCGGCAGCGGCAAATTCCGATGCGCTGAGAAAAGCAGCGCAGAATCCGGTAGCCAGCCTCATCAGCGTTCCCATCCAAGACAACTTCAACACCGCGATCGAGCCCGGATACCGTACGCAGAATGTCTTGAACATTCAGCCGGTGATTCCACTCAAAGCCAGCGAGAACTGGAACCTGATCATACGGTGGATTACACCGATCATTTATCAGCCGCTTCCAGCGTCCCCTGGCGCGCCTGAAGGTGGCGTTTCCGGCTTGGGGGACATGCAGCCCACGTTCTTGCTCTCCCCAAGCAAACCACACAAACTGATTTGGGGCGCAGGCCCGATCTTTCAAGTGCCGACTGCGACCAGTCAGTACACGGGACAGGGGAAGCTTGCCATTGGACCGAACGTTGTCGCACTGGCGATGCCCGGCAGTTTCGTGATGGGTGTACTCATCAACAACATCTGGTCGGTGGCCGGCAGTGGCAGCCGCGCAGACGTGAATCAGATGCTGCTGCAGTATTTCGTCAACTACAACATGAAAAAAGGCTGGTACCTGACCTCGCAACCCATCATCACTGCCAACTGGAATGCGCCCGCCCCGAACGGAAGCGTGTGGACGGTGCCGTTTGGCGGCGGCGTGGGAAGGATCATGAAACTTGGATTTCAACCGGTGAACATCAGCGTTCAGGCTTATGGCAACGCCGTATATGTTCCTCAATCCTCGACCTGGGGTGTTCGAGCATCGTTCGCATTGCTATTCCCCAAGCTGACCAAAGAGCAGCAGAAGATGATGATGGAGCAGAAACTGAAAGAGATGAATGAGGCTCCGCCAACCGCGCAGAAGAAGTAGAAAAACAATGGGGACGAGATGAGGATCGGGCTTTTGTCGCCGAGAGCATGGAAACGCAGATGACGGGTTTGCCGGCGCTTCTGGCCAAGATTCCGGATGAATCCAAACCGATGGCTGCTCTCGCTATTGGATCTGTGATGCTGGTGCTGGTTGTGCTTTTGCATGGCGCCGGGATTCATGCAACTCTCGTGCTGCATACGCGCAGACTGCGACGTCTCCGCACAGGACGACCGCATCTTTTGATGGCGGTGTTCCTGTTCGGTTGGGCTGTCTTTCTGATGCTGGTCGCTGCACATTGCGGGATTCGCTCTCTGGGCATACGCCCTTCTCTTTCTGGGATTGGTTCCGCATGCCTATGATGCAATCTATTTTGCTGCCAACGCTTATACGACGCTTGGTTTCGGGAATGTTGATCTGACAAACCACTGGCGCATCATTGCGCCGATCATCGGCATTTCCGGGCTGTTCACATTTGCGTGGACCACCAGTGTGCTTGCAAATATCGTTTCCGCTCATCGCGAGCTGATGGATTTATTGGAAAATGAGCGCGAGCGGGAATGTAAGATGCGATCCAATCTTCGCGAAAGAAATATGGAAGAACCTGCAGAGCGAGCGAAGCGCCGAGCGAGCAGCGAAATCCGAGGTGAACACAGAGGACGCAGGAGCTTCAATCTTCACGCGGTTCCGGGCCTGGAGAGAACTGGAGAGGAGAGTGAAACAGCTCCGTGAAGCGAGCGCGGCAGAGATCCTTGAGCTTCGTCGGGATGAGCGAGCGAATGAGGAGAGGCTTGGACCAGGAGATGTGCCGGTGAAATCGGGCGAGGACGAATGAGCGGCAGGAGAAAGAGAGCAGTACGCTCGGTTCATCTTCGAAACTTCGGGAGAGACACGCATCCGCTGTTGGCTAGTGCAGTCTTGATGTTTCTTTGGTTGCCGGCACGCGCATACCCCCAGTTTACCGACCCGCGCTATTACGACAACACACCAGTTGATGTGAATCAAATTGAGACTGTCTACGCCTATGCGCGCTCCAACACATCGCTTGATACTTCAGCTATCGTGGCCGGCGCAGAATTGAACCTTAACGTTGGAGTCCTCGAGTACACGCGATATTTCAGCTTTCTTCACCATGCGGCATGGGTCGAACCCGCGGTTCCATTCGGGGATCTGAGAGGTTCAATAACGGGCACAGAAATCCGAGGCTCCAGTACCGGCGCCGGCGACTCCAGTTATCAGGTGGGGCTGTTGATGAAGGGAGGGAAGGCGCTTAGTGTGGCGCAGTTTGCCACCTATCATCCGTCGACCACGCTGGGAACAAGCCTGACCATCACGGCGCCAACCGGGGAATATAGCGGGGACAAGATTCTCAATCTTGGTTCCAATCGCTGGTCGTTCAAGCCGGAATTTGCTGTCGCTTATCCATTCGGACCTCAGCAGAAATGGGAACTCGACACGTACGCGAACGCATATTTCTATACAGTCAACTCTTCCTATCACGGAACAGAGAGCCTTCAACAGAAGCCGCTTCCTGGGATAGAAGGGCACATCAGCTATTCATTTCGATCAAACGCCTGGGCTTCTCTCGATACTCGCTACTCTTTCGGCGGCGATACCTTCGTCGATGGAGTCGATCAAAAAGATGCACAAAGGAACTTCACCCTCGGCAGTGAATTGAATCTCTCACTTAACTCGCGAAACATTGTTGTGTTCGAGTTCGGCAAGTTGATCGTGCACCAGAACGGCCCAACTTATGGCGGCTTCGGCGTGAAGTACTTCTACTCGTGGGGCAAGGGCTACGAGTGACCGGACGAGTGAGGGGCGCAATCAGCGCTTGGGTACGTTGGCAATCATCTTGAAGCCTTCGTCCTCTTTGCTGCGAAATTCGGGCAAGGTCTCCGACCTTACCGGGATTCGTTCGGCAGCGGTTTCGCGCGACACGTTTTTGTCGTCGTACATGCGGAGGTCGGCGGCGATGCAGAGGGCCTCAATGTCAGTTGCGTCGTCGGGAAAAACAGCCACGCCGATGCTGGCTCCAACTCTTACATGTGTGATCGCCCACTTGCAAGGGCTGTTCGAGCATTTCCATGAGCGACTTCGCGACCCACTTGGCATTGGAGCGATTGGTTGGTTCCTCGAGGATGAGCGAGAACTCATCGCCGCCGGTGCGCGCTACAGTATCGGAGCGGCGCACGCGGCTCTGGAAGATGTCGCTAACCATCTTAAGCAAGAGGTCGCCTGCGTGGTGACCCAGGGTGTCGTTGACCTGCTTGAAGTGGTTGAGATCGATAACGAGCAGTGCGGCCTTCGATTCCATCCTGCGGGCGCGCTCGAGGGAGATGGCCAGTCTGTCGAGAAACAGGCGGCGGTTGGGTAATCCCGTCAATTCATCGTGGAGGGCCAGGTATTTGTTGTGCTCGATCTGATCCTCGAGCAGGAGCAGAATCATGCCCACGGCGACGACATATTTGGGCAGATTCCAGACCTCGTTCTCAATCTGAGCATTCGGCAAAAAGACGGCAGCCAGCGGAGACAACACGAAAACCGCAGACCAGCCGAGAAAGCCGGCAATCGTAATGAGGGAGCCCGCGCTTCCACGTCCCCGATAGCTGTACCAGACGTGCAGGCAGCAGCCAAAGTAGACCGTGAAGAGCACAGCGTTCGATGCCAGCAGGGGGCCGCTCCCGGGCCGATTCTGCACCACCAGCAGGAATACGGCGAGCACGCTGTAGATGCCGACGAGCAGCCAACGCAGCAGGTGGATGAAGTCCCGCCGTGCGGTCAACGCAATGGCCATAGGCGCTGCTCCGAAGAGAACCGCCGCGGTATTGAGGGCCCAGGGTTTCGCTTCGGAACTGATGAGCACGATGTAGAGTGCGTTTGTGACGAGGACAGAGATCAACATCCAGCGGCTGGAGCGCTCGGTGCGATAGGGGACCGACGCCCACATGAAGAGCACACCCGCGGAGGTGAGGGATGCCAGTCCGATGTCTTGAGCGATGGTTCCCCAGATTCCAGGCGCAGGCAGAAAAAATAATGCGGCGAAGTGGAGCGCGATCAATACCCAGCCGGTCAGCCAGTGTCGTGAGGCGGAGGTCTGGCCACGCCGGGCCACGGACGCAAATGCGCACGTCAGCACAGCAACTGCTGCCAGGTCCGGAAGCTTACTCCAATCCACGACGGTTCCCTCGATTCAACAGCCCGGTCACTCTCAGTTTAGCTGCCCTTTGGTGTTGGACTCAGAGTTTTGACGCTTTCGTTGTATGCCGTCCATGGTCCAATTGAAACTTGCGTAATGTTGCATTTGCGCGCAAAGCATTGATTCTTTGGATTACCGGATGGGAATTTGAGTTTCTGTATGAGTCCCACTCCACTATGCTCAGAGCGATGGCTGCCAGCCTCTACATCGTCGTGGAAGGGGAAGATCCGGGGTTCGATACCTTCGTCAACGGCCACGCACTGGCGCGGAACGAAGATGCACTCGAACAGCTCGCTGGCTCGATGCAAGTTGCGCCCCTGCTTCAGTTCTTTTCAGCGGATGAGAATTCGATGTGCCTGTTGCTCGACCAGGGGGCAGGGGATCCGGATTGGGCGCTTCATCTGCCGGAACCCCAGTGGTTTGATCCTGCGGATGGCCTTGCGACAGTTCAGGCGCTGATTGGCTTCCTGGCGGAGGCGCCGGCCTCCTTTGGGTCTGAGACGATTCCGGTTCTGGGCGAGTTGCGGGAATATGAGCGCGTGCTGGAGAAGGCGCGGATGTACAAGCTCAGGTGGCACCTGGCTGTGAGCTGGCGGTAGCAGGATCTGAAACGGACCCGACCGAGTGACAGCGGCAGCTCGAATTCTGGATTGAGTCAGTCCGGCTGACGTGCTCCTTCAGAGCGCGTCTTTTTGCCCACCAGATCAATTTCGCCGGTCGTGACATGCGCACGCAATCGATATTCGCCGTCGGCTGTTTTCTTGGTGACGTTGCGGAAGAAGCCGCCCTTGTCAGCGTCGTACATCGGCGCTCTAACTTCGCCGATCGCCACCGATGCATTGACGCTGCGGTAATTCCATTCGTGCGCGGAGGAAATCAGTGATCTGGCCGGCGTAGAGATCGATATCCTTGTCGCCCTTGATCTCCTCCACCTTCACCTCTCCAGCGGGCATCCGGACTCGGAGGTTCGTCTTCCACGGCACTTCGATTCTGACCTGAAGGTTATTGCCGTGGCTCACATGGCGTCCTTCGATTTTCAGGCTGCCGCCCGCTGGGTTTGCCGAGAATTGAAGGAGGATATGGGGAGCTGCGTCCTCGTTGTTGCCTCCGTGGCACGTGACGTGGATCGCCTCTTGATCCGTTCCAACGATTTCGAGACCCGCTGGCCGCGAGTCAATTACGAGAACGGCGCTCGACCGAAGCGGGGCGGTGAGCGTCTGATCGCAAGGGACTTTCGTCTCTGCGAGGCCGGCAAGATTGCAGGCAAATAAAGCCGCGCCTGCGACGGCACAGACAAATCTCATAGTGCTGTCTACGTTGATTTCGCAACAATAGTTCCCGGAAAATTGCTGGAATTGGGGCTCAGCCGAAGACGTTGCCCATGCGGCGGATCTGGGCGCCTACGCTTTCGAGCTTCTGCTCGATGCGTTCGTAGCCGCGGTCCATGTGGTAGACGCGATCGAGGATGGACTCGCCGTCGGCGACGAGGGCGGCGAGGACAAGGGAAGCGGAGGCGCGCAGGTCAGAGCACATCACGGCGGCGGCGGAGAGCGGCGCGGGGCCGCGAACAGTGGCGGTGCGGCCGTCGACCTTGATGTTCGCGCCCATGCGCACGAGTTCCTGCACGTGCATGAAGCGGTTCTCGAAGATGTTTTCAGTTATCTGGCTGACGCCTTCGGCCTGGGTTGCGAGCGCCATGTACTGCGCCTGCATGTCCGTGGGGAAGCCGGGGTATTCCTCGGTGGAGATGTCGGCGGCGCGCAGTTTGCCGTCGCTGCGGACACGAATGGAATCGGCGCCGAGTATATCGATCTTTGCGCCGGCTTCCTCGAGCTTGGCGATGACCGCACCGAGATGGTCAGGGTTGCAGTCGGCAACGGTGAGGTCGCCCGCCGGTGATAGCGCCCGCGATGAGGAACGTTCCCGCTTCGATGCGGTCGGGATTGATGCGGTATTGCGCGCCCTTAAGCTGGTGACGCCCTGCACGCGGATGGTGGAGGTTCCGGCGCCTTCGATCTTCGCGCCCATGGCGGTGAGCAGCGCGGCGAGGTCGGCGACCTCAGGCTCGCGCGCGCAGTTCTCCATCAGGGTTTCGCCTTCGGCAAGGACAGCGGCCATGAGGAGATCTTCGGTGCCGGTGACGGTGATCTTGTCGAATACGATGTGGGCGCCTTTGAGTTTTCGGCGCGGGCTTCGAGGTAGCCATGCTCCTGGACGATGGTGGCGCCCATCTTTTCAAGGCCCTTGATGTGCAGATCGATGGGACGGCCGCCGATGGCGCATCCGCCAGGCATGGCGACGCGAGCCATGCCTGCACGAGCCACGAGCGGGCCGAGCACCAGGGAACTGGCGCGCATGGTTTTGACGATCTCGTATTTGGCCTCGGGGCTGGAGAGGGTGCGGAAGTTGATGCGCGTGCGGTGGTCGCGCCGTGCCTGTGCCCAACTCGACTTCTGCGCCCATGGCGACGAGCAGTTTGCGCTCTGTTTCGATGTCGCGCACCTGGGGAATGTTTTCGAGTGTGACTTCTTCTTCGGTGAGGATGGCGGCGGCCATGCAGGGCAAGCGCAGAGTTCTTTGCGCCCGATATGCGTACCGTTCCAACCAGCGGATTTCCGCCGCGAATGACAAATTTATCCATGAAGTGAAGTGTTGCTCCGTCTGTCCAGTGTAATTGCGCAGCGAAGGGAGGGGCTGAAGCCCTGATATATTCGAGGCGCCCTGTCGTGAGGCTAGAAGCCCAACGCTCCCTCCGAGCGAGACCGCTCGCGGACCAGAACCGGCGGTCGGTTTTGCGAAGGATATACTTGGCGTGGTTTCAATGTTGAAGTTTTGAGGGCTTGGAGATGAAGGGTGAAGTGTGCGGCTTGCGACTGCAGGTCTGGCATTTGTTCTGATGCTTTTGGAAACGTTTGCATATGCGCCATTACTGGCGGGGCAAGAGGCGGTCCGAGATTCGGCGAACGCGCGAAAGCCGATTCCTGCGATCGTGCAGAAGAATGGACATTATGCGCTGATGGTGGACGGAGAGCCGTACCTGATGCTGGGTGTGCAGGCGAATAACTCGAGCGCATGGCCGGCGTATCTCGACAAGGTGTGGCCCGCCGCCGAAACGCTGCATGCGAACACGGTGGAACTGCCGATCTATTGGGAGCAGTTGGAAGCGACGCAGGGGAAGTTCGACTTCAGCGTTGTTGATCTGATTCTGAAGCAGGCGCGCGAACATCATGTGCGTCTCGTGCTGCTGTGGTTTGGCACATGGAAGAATGGCAGTTCGCACTACACGCCGGAGTGGATCAAGCTGAACCAGGAGAAGTATCCGTTTCTGAGGAATGAAAAGGGCGAGACGGTCGATTCGCCTTCGCCGTTTTCAGCAGCCGTTTCTTGAAGCGGACAAAAACGCGTTCCGTGCGTTGATGCGGCATTTGAAAGAGACAGATGCGCAGCGCACGGTGCTGATGGTGCAGGTAGAGAACGAAGCGGGCGTGTGGGGTGGCGTGCGCGATTACGGGCCCGCAGCGCAGAAGGCGTTTGCCGGGCCGGTTCCGGAAAAGCTGGTGAAGGGGCTGGGCAAGCAGCCGGGAACGTGGAAGGAAGTCTTCGGCGAGGATGCCGATGAGACTTTCGAAGCGTGGTACACGGCAGCCTATCATTGAGCAAGTGGCGGCGGCGGGGAAGGCCGAGTATCGGATTGCCGTTGTATGTGAATGCGGCGCTGCGCGATCCAATGAATCCGGGCAAGGCGCCGAGTTATGAATCGGGCGCGCCGACGGACAACAACATCGCCCTATGGAAGATTGCGGCGCCGTCGATTGATGCGATCGCGCCGGACATCTACATGGCGGAGTATGCGAAATACATGAAGGTGATTGGATTCTATGGGCAGAACAATCCGCTGCTGATTCCAGAGACGGGCAATTCGCCGGCATATGCGCGGTATGTGTTTGTGGCGATCGGGGAGGGAGCGATCGGGTGGTCGCCGTTTGGGCTCGACCTTACACGATACGCGAATGAGCCGACGGGGCCTGAAGCGATGGAGGCGAGTGCGTTGAAGCCGGTTGCGGAACAGTATGCCCTGCTCGCGCCCATTGCACGCCTGATTGCGAAGGCGAACCTGGAAGGAAAGGTAATGGGGGTAAGTGAAAATCCCGATCTCCATACGAACGAGATTCCGCTGGGCCGGTGGAACCTGGTGGTGAAATTCGGCATGCCGTCGTTTGGAAACTGGATGCAGCCGAAGGGGAACACGCCACCGGATGGCGGGGTGGTTGTTGTTGAACTGGGGCAGGATGAGTACCTGGTTGCAGGGCACCATGTGCGCGTGGATTTCAAGCCGACGTTCGCGCCAGGGAAGAAGCGGCTGTGGCTGAAGGTGGAAGAAGGCAGCTTTGACGCGGCAGGGAACTGGAAGATGGCGCGGATCTGGAACGGCGATCAGACGGATTACGGCTTGAATCTGAAGGCGGATGAGAATGTGTTGTTGAAGGTGCGGCTGACTACGTTTTAGGGTTGATTGCATCGATGCCAGGTTAGTTGTTTATTGGCACGGAAACATCTTCGGAGGCCACGATCTGCCATTTTCCATCGCGGCGGAGCCATGTGTCAGTCCAGATGAAATGCCCCTTCCGGCCATCTTTGAGCGTCCACGTTTCGCTGCCCTGAACCACCGCGGTGTCTTTGAAGAATCGTACATGCGCATAGTCGAGATGATCTGATACGAAGTCTCCTGGGCCACTTTTGGCCTCGGACACGGCAATGGACTTCGTTAGGATCCTCCCGTCCAAAACCCAGACACAATCATCGGCGAAAATTCGCTCAATCACAGAGCTATCGTTGGTTGACACGCTCTCAGCCCATGCCGCCTCACTGCTGGTGATATAGCGCTCGGCTTCGGATTGCGAGTGGACGTTTTGGGCTCGGGCGCTGACCGCGATAACGACAGCCGCGACGAATGCGCAGAGGAGTGTCGATGTTTTCATGCGTTTCTCCATGCCGGGTCAAAGGAAGCAGGGTCAAGCCGCATGCTCCTCCGGAGAGAAATTTGTCGCGGAAGTTAAGCCACGGCGCTAGAGTTCGAGGACGTTGTCTTCGATGGCGAGGCGGACGTTGCCGTCGGATTTGGCGAGGCGGCGGACGGCTTCGGGCTTGTCGACTTTGGCCTTGAGCATGACCAGCGCAACCGGCACGCTGCGGCCGGCGCTCTTGATGGTGTGCACGGCGGTTTCGCGGTCGATTTTGCAGGCGCTCATCAGGATGCGGATGCCGCGCTCGACCAGCTTTGAGTTCTGCATGTGCACGTTGACCATGAGGTTTTCGTACACGTAGCCGAGGCGGGTCATGGCGCCGGTGGTGATCATGTTGAGGATCATCTTCTGCGCGGATGCCGGCCTTCATGCGGGTGGAGCCGGAGATCACTTCGGCGCCGACCTCGGCGACGATCGCGATGTCGGCGACCTCGGCAAGGGGCGTGCCCTGATTGCAGGTGACGGCGGCGGTGTAGGCTCCGCGGGCTCGGGCGTAGGCGGTGGCGGCGACAACATAGGGCGTGCGGCCGGAAGCGGAGAGGCCGACGACGACGTCTTTGCGGGTGGGGCGGCGGCGGGCGATATCGCGCTGGCCCAGTTCTTCGGAGTCTTCGTTGACTTCAACGGCGGAGGCGAGGGCTTTGGGGCCGCCGGCCATGATGTATTGCACCTGCCCGGGAGCGGTGGAGTAGGTGGGGGGGCACTCGGAGGCGTCGAGGGCGGCGATGCGGCCGCTGGAACCGGCGCCGATATAGATGAGCCGGCCGCCGTCGCGCAGGCTGCGCGCAACGTGGTCGATGACCTCTGCAATTTCGGGAAGGGCTTTCTTGACAGCACCGGCAATCTTGGCGTCTTCGTGATTGATGATGCGGGCTATCTCCAGCGCCGATTTGGTGTCAAAGCCTTGGGAAGCTTCGTTCTGGCTCTCGGTGGTCAGGTGCTGGAGGAGGGAAGCCGGGTCCGTCTTGGTTTCCTCTTTCCCGTGAGCGCCGGCGCCTTCGTGCGTCGTCGTACTGGTTAACATCAAAGTCTGTCCCCAGAATCTATTGTATCTGCAATCCGGGCAAGTCGGCCCAGAATTCTAAGGATGGAGATGTCACTTTAATGTCATTGGATCACTCAAATTACAGGGCTTGCTGACCGGACAAGACTTCCCGGACGGCATCGTGGAATGCCGGGCGAACCTGTCGAATCAACTGGCATTGGCGGTCGGGCCAGGTGCGATTGGTCAGCAGCACGGCGGCGATGGAGGCGTCGAGGTCGATCCAAAGCGAACAGCCGCTAAATCCCAGATGTCCGATGGAGTTTGGCGAAAAATGATGGCCAGCCGAGGACTGCTGCGACGGGGTGTCCCAACCCAGTGCGCGCGAGCTGCCTTCCGGACCCTGGCGCTCGGCGAAACACTCGACGGTGTCGCTGGTGAAGAGGGGCGAAGCGCCCGCGGGTTGGCAGGTTGCCGGAAGCGGCGAGGATTTCGCCGGCGAAACGCAGCAGGTCCGGCACATTGGAGAACAGTCCGGCGTGACCGGCAGCCCCGTGAAGAACGTAGGCGTTCTCGTCCTGCACTTCGCCCTGGATCAGGCGGTGGCGAAGCTGGTTGTCGATTTCAGTGGGCGGAATCAGCGGACCGCTGCTCCGGAGGCGGAGTAGAAATGGGTCGAGCCGAGACCCAGGGATTCGAATATCTCCTTCTGCACGAACGCGGCCAGATCCTCGACGGGTGAGGACCTCAAGCGCTTTGCCAAGCAGGATGAAGCCGGGATCGGAGTATTCGCTGCGTTCGCCGGGAGTCGGCCTCGATCGGCAGTTCGAGACAGGCGCGGTAAAGCTCGGCGGGAGTGGAAACGGTGCGGAAGAACTCGACGTAGCCGGGCAGGCCGGAGTTGTGCGCCAGAAGATGGCGAAGGGTTACTTGCCGCGCGAGGCGGCCGCTCTCGCGGCCGACGACAAAGCCGGGCAGAAGTTCGCCCA
Organism: uncultured Acidobacteriaceae bacterium; assembly: GCA_963769345.1. Classification (GTDB taxonomy): domain Bacteria; phylum Acidobacteriota; class Terriglobia; order Terriglobales; family Acidobacteriaceae; genus Telmatobacter. Next base: position 625,476 of record CAVYLL010000006.1, on the reverse strand, counting down.
GGGGCGTATCGAGATCGAGCATGCCGCGCTGGTAGAGCAGCATGGCGGCGGCGGTGGTGGAGACGACCTTGGTGATGCTGGCCACGTCGAAGACGGTATGCGGCTTGACTGGCGGAGTCATCTTCGTAGGTGAAGCGGCCCAGCGCGTCGTCGAGAACGACTTGTCCTCCGGCGAGGACGCCGAAGGCGCAGCCGGGAAAGGCGCTGGCTGCTATGGCGTCCCCGAGCACCTGGTAAACAGGTGCGAAACGGTCTGTTGGATCTGGCATATCAGCAACACTCGAGCGGGCTTCGGTCCGGATGGCATCCATGGTTCATCTCTCCCAAGGTTACGAATTTAGCGTACTCTGAAATCAGGCCTGCGGAAAAAAGATTGGACGGCTATCTTTGCAACCAAACCGCCCGTCTATCTCCTTAGGAACCTCAGGAGAGGAATAAATGCGTCTGGGAAGCAAGACATTGACGTTGACGCTTTTATCGGCTGTTGCGTTGCAATTTGGTTCAGCTGGATCGGTGGCAGCACAGTCGACGGCAGCGGCGAGGTACACCAGGCCTGCTGCAGCCTCTCAGCCCGCACCGGCTCCGGCGGCAGCCGCGGCAACTGCAGACCCCGCGGCTGCGAATCCCGCCAAGCGCGCAGTGCAATTCAGAAGAAGACCTACACGGTGCCGGCGGGAACGAAGGTGCTGCTGCAACTGCGCAGCTCTGTGAATACCAAGAGCGCAAAGTCTGGTGATGGTGTCTATCTGGCCTCGGCGTTTCCGGTGGTGGTGGGGAACCACGTGATGATTCCCACCGGGTGTGTTTGTGCAGGGCATGGTCGACCGGGTGGTTCGCGCGGGCCGCATGACGGGGAAATCTCAGCTCGACATGCACTTTACTTCGATTATCTTTCCCAACGGCACCGTCGTTGAAATTCCCGGCGTGGTGAGCGGCCTGCCCGGCGCCAGCAAGCAGGATGTGAAAAACGGCGAAGGAACCATCGAGCAGGACAAGGACAAGGGCCGCAATGCGGCAAAGACCGCGGAAATCGCCCTGCCGACCGGGGCGACGGTTGGTTCGATTGCCGGGATAAGTTCGGGTCATTCTCTGGCCGGCGGTTTGGGAGGACTTGGCGCAGGACTCGCCACCGTTGGCCTTGTCACTCTGTTCACGCGCGGCGCCGATGTGAGCATCGAGGCCGGAACGCAGGTGGAGATGGTGCTGCAGAGGCCGCTGATTCTGGAAGAAGAGAACCTCGCCGAGGGAACAGTTCCCGGGGCGTCTCCGGCGATGGTGCCTTCAGCCGGCCAACCAAAGCCGATGCAAAAACCGGGGCATCCAGAACTTATGTGCCCGCCGGGTGGTCTGGGTTGCAGTTAGACTTCGTAGCGATTAATAATTCGAGATAGAGATGTCGACTTTCACTCAAGATCCTGCTGTTACCGAAATTCCTTCCCCGACTGAAGCGCCATTGGTGGCGCAAACTGCCGGCGCCTGTCGCAGCCAACCGCGCGATCCGGCCTGGGTCTTTGGCTGCGCGACCTGCGTGATCTCTGCCGGCATTTCGGTTCTGATCATCCTGTTTCTTTATCAGCCGGTACGCGTCGAAGGCACCAGCATGCTTCCGCGGCTCGAAGATCACGACCGTCTCTTTATCAATAAGTTTGTCTATCACATCACGTCGATCGATCGTGGCGATGTCGTGGTGTTCCACTACCCGCGCGATCCCGAGAAGAGCTACATCAAGCGCGTGATTGCGCTGCCGGGAGACACGCCTGCGCATCGATCACGGACAGGTGTGGGTGAACGGCAAGGCACTGACGGAGAACTATGTTCCGGAGATGTACCGCGATACGCGCTCGTATGCGCGAGACGATCATTCCCGACGACAGCTATTTCGTGATGGGCGATCACCGCTCGATCTCGTCGGACAGCAGGGAATTCGGGGTGGTGGAGCGCGATCTGATCTACGGCAAGGCGGTGTTTGTCTACTGGCCGGCGAAAGATGTCGGCGAAGTTAAGTAGAAGGTCATTTCCACGCCAAACGCCGAAGCGCGAAACCTGCTAAAATCGATTGAATCCACTCCTCGGAGAGGCGATGCAGGCACTTCTTGCGCTCGAAGACGGGCGCATCTTCCGCGGCGAAGGCTACGGTCACCCCGGCGAATGCCAGGGCGAAGTAGTTTTCAACACTTCCCTAACCGGCTATCAGGAAATCGCTACCGATCCCTCCTATGCTGGTCAAATCGTCGTTCTTACCAATCCTCAAATCGGTAATTACGGTACGAACCAGGCAGACAACGAAGCGGCGAAGCCCTATATCGAGGGCCTGATCGTGCGCGAGTTTTCCGCCGATCAGCTCGAACTGGCGCTCGGAACAGGTCACCGACGAGTACATGGAGCGGTATTCCGTTCCGGTGCTGGCGGAGATCGATACGCGCGCGCTGGTGCGGCATCTGCGCACGCATGGCGTGATGCGCGGAGTGATTTCGACTGAGACCTCGGATGCCGACGCGCTGGTCAAAAAAGCCAGAAGCATTCGCAAGATGGATGGGACTGACCTGGCGAAGGTAGTTTCGACGAAAGTTGCGTATAGCTTTGACTCGTCGGACCCGCGATACCAGGGAGACGATCCGCTGCTCCCATCTGCGCGTGGACAAGCCGGCGTTGCACGTGGTGGCCTATGACTTCGGCATCAAGCAGAACATCCTGCGCATGCTCGCGCGGGAGGGCTGCCGGGTGACGGTGGTTCCGGCAGAGACGACGGCTGCCGACGTGATGGGGCTGAAGCCGGATGGAGTTTTTCTGTCGAACGGGCCGGGCGATCCAGAGCCGGTGGACTATGCGGTGCAGGCCATTCGCGACATGATGGGACGCGTGCCGGTGTTCGGGATCTGCCTGGGACATCAGTTGTGCGGACTGGCGCTGGGCGGGCAGACCTACAAACTGAAATTTGGACACCACGGCGGGAATCATCCGGTGCGCAACAACGTGACCGGCAAGGTGGAGATTACGGCGCACAACCACAACTTTGCTGTCGATCCGGATTCGATCAACGCGAATGATGTTGAGTTGACGCACGTGGATTTGAATGACCAGACGCTGGAAGGGCTTCGGCACAAAACGCTGCCGCTGTTCAGCGTGCAGTATCACCCCGAGGCTGCGCCGGGGCCGCACGATTCGCATTACCTGTTCCGCGACTTCAGGAAGATGATGGAGGAGTGGAAGGCATGACGTCGAGCGTGAGCAAAAAGGTTGGCATTCCAAAACAGCGGGGCTTTTGGCTCCGCTGTTTTTTGAGTGCAGCGTTCTGGATCTGCTTGTGTCTGGCTGGTGCGGCTTCCTCAGTGCGCAAGTCGATATTCCCGCTCCGGAGCGGCTGAGCCATGTTGAAGGCTACGTCGTGAATCCCGTTGGACGTCCGGTGGCGAATGTGGAGGTCACACTCGCTGCAGACGACAAGGTTTTATATCAGACAAAAACGGACAAAGCGGGCGAGTTTCGGTTCGATCATGTCAGGGGCCACTACACGTTTCACGTCGCGCGGTCGGAGTTTGCCCCCGCAATCCGGGAGATCGTGGTCACGGATGAGATGGTTACAGCCCTTGAGCGGAAGAAGCTTTACGTGATTTTGGGGCCGGGCGCCTGCGCGGATGCGTGCTCGGCGGTATTGACGAGCAAGAAAGAATTTGATCGAGAGATTCGCGAAAACGCCAAACGTTGATCAAAGGGAATTAGCAACTCGGTTTTGAAAGCGATACCTTGGCTGTGCCATATCAGGTTGGCATTTTGAAAGGGCACGACATCAGGTTGGCGTTTTGAAAGGGCACGACTTTAGTCGTGCCGCAAAAGGTCGTATAGTAAAGCGGCTTTAGCCGCTGAGGGATGTTTTGAAACCTGCGCGCGAACACGCAACGAACAACACGCAGACATACTTCGTTACCTCAGAGACCTGGGAACGGCGCGCTCTCTTTCGTGCGGAACCGTGGGCACGATTATTCTTCAGAACGCTCTTATCCCATCGAGGAGAAGTTATCTTCTGCACGAGTTCGTTCTGATGCCGGACCATTTTGATCTGCTGCTCACCCCGTCAATAGCGTTGGAACGCGCAGTGCAACTCATCAAGGGTGGGTTTTCGTATCACGCGAAAAAGCAATTGGGTTCCAATGCGGAGATTTGGCAGCGCGGGTTTGCAGATCATCGGATCCGGGACGTAAATGACTATGAAATGCACGTCCATTATATTCATCTGAATCCGGTGAAGAAGCATCTATGCGATACGCCCTCTGCGTATAAGTACTCTTCAGCATTTCCGGGTTGGAGGTTGGACCCCATCCCTCAGGGGCTAAAGCCCGGTGCGGCTGTAGAGACGCTATGCGGCACGGCTGAAGCCGTGCCCTTTCAAGACCAGGCGTTGGAACCGATCTTCGCTCAATGCGAAGCGATAGAGGCGCTACCTGGACCGACAGCTTTGAAAGGGCACGACTTTGATCGTGCCGAACAGAAGCCGACAGCTTTGAAAGGGCACGACTTTGATCGTGCCGAACAGAAACCGACAGCGTTGAAAGGGCAGGACTTTGATCCTGCCGAACAGAAACCGACAGCTTTGAAAGGGCACGACTTCAGTCGTGCCGTAGCCAGCACCGCGGAACGCGGCTTTAGCCGCTGAGGAATCCGCGATAGCAAAAAGAGATCTGAGGAAACGGTTCAACGAAATGCCACGCAGAAATGACATTCAGAAGATTCTAGTAATCGGCTCGGGGCCGATTGTGATTGGGCAGTCGGCGGAGTTTGACTACTCGGGCACGCAGGCCTGCAAAGCTCTCAAGCAGGAGGGCTATGAAGTCGTGCTGGTGAATTCGAACCCGGCCACCATCATGACCGATCCCGAACTGGCCGATCGCACCTACATTGAGCCGCTGACGCGCGAGTACGTTGAAGAGATTATCCGTATTGAGACGGCGATGCTGGGTCCCGGTTCGGGTAAGTTTGCCCTGCTGCCAACGGTGGGCGGGCAGACGGCGCTGAATCTCGCGGTAGACCTCGCCGATGCCGGCATCCTGGATCGCTACAGCGTGGAGCTGATCGGTGCGAAGCTCGAGGCGATCAAGAAGGCCGAGGATCGGCTGTTGTTTAAAGACGCCATGCTGCGTATCGGTCTCGATGTTTCGAAGTCCGCGTTGGTGAACAATCTTCGCGACGGACTCGACTTCGCCAGCAAGATTGGGTTTCCGGTTCTGATTCGCCCGAGCTTCACGCTTGGCGGATCGGGCGGCGGCATCGGCTACAACCGCGAAGAGCTGATGGAGATTCTTGCGCGCGGGCTTGATCTTTCTCCTGTGCATGAGTGCTTGATTGAAGAGAGCGTGCTGGGCTGGAAGGAATATGAGCTCGAGGTGATGCGCGATCTCGCGGACAACGTGATCATCATTTGTTCGATTGAGAACTTCGATCCCATGGGCGTGCATACGGGCGACTCGATTACGGTGGCGCCCGCGCAGACTCTCACAGATCGCGAGTATCAGAAGATGCGCGACGCGGCCATTGCTGTCATGCGCGAGATCGGCGTGGAGACAGGTGGATCGAACGTGCAGTTTGCCGTGAACCCTGCCAATGGACGCATGACTGTGATCGAGATGAATCCGCGCGTGTCACGATCGTCGGCGCTGGCCTCGAAGGCTACCGGTTTCCCGATTGCGAAGATTGCGGCGAAGCTCGCAGTGGGTTACACGCTCGACGAGATTCCCAACGACATTACCCGCAAGACGCCGGCGTGTTTCGAGCCGACCATCGATTACGTCGTCGTGAAGATTCCGAAGTGGCAGTTCGAGAAGTTTCCGGGCGCCGACGACGTGCTTGGACCGCAGATGAAATCCGTCGGCGAAGTGATGGCGATGGGCCGCACCTTCAAGGAAGCGCTGATGAAAGCGTGGCGCGCGCTTGAGACCGGAAAGAAGACCGGCACCGAAATTCTGGAACCGCGCCGCCTGACGCAGATGCTGGTGACGCCGCGGCCGGAGCGGCTGGGCTATATCCGCTTCGCCTTTGAGCGCGGAATGAGTGTGCGCGAGGTTGCGCGCCTTACAGGAATGGATCCGTGGTTTCTGCACCAGATCCGCGAGATCACGCTGGCGCAGGCTTCGCTGCAGGATGTGACGCCGGAACAAATTACGGCAGAGCAGATGCTGAAGTTGAAACGCTACGGCCTAAGCGACGAGCGCATAGCGACGGAGTGGAAGCTGGAAGGCCACGACGGCGTGAAGCAGGTGAGGGAACTGCGCGAATCGAAGGGCATCCGGCCGGTCTTCAAGCTGGTGGATACGTGCGCGGCGGAATTCGAATCGATGACGCCGTATCTCTACTCGACCTATGACGAGGAGGACGAGGCGCCGCCGACAGACAGGCCGAAGATCATCATCCTGGGCTCGGGACCGAACCGTATCGGGCAGGGTATTGAGTTCGATTACTGCTGCTGCCATGCAGCGTTTGCGCTGAAGGACGATGGATACGAAACCATCATGGTCAACTGCAATCCCGAGACGGTTTCGACAGATTACGACACCAGCGATCGGCTCTACTTTGAGCCATTGGTTCTCGAAGACGTGCTTGCGGTTTACAACCATGAGGCTCAATCGGGCGCGAAGATCGGCGTGATTGTGCAGTATGGCGGGCAAACTCCGCTGAACCTGGCGCAGCGCCTGCTCGCAGCGGGCGTGCCGATCATTGGCACATCGCCAGCGTCGATCGATCTGGCTGAGGACCGGAAGCAATTTGGGAAACTGCTCGAGGACCTCGCGATTCCGCAGCCGGAAGCCGGCACGGCAACGAGCGTGGATGAGGCGCTTGCAGTGGCGGAACGCATAGGCTATCCGGTGCTGGTGCGGCCAAGCTATGTGCTTGGCGGACGCGCGATGGTGATTGCCTACGACGCGCAGGCAGTAGCGGAATACATGAAGCAGGCAGTTGAGTATTCGCAGGAACGGCCAGTGCTGGTGGATCACTTCCTGGAGAATGCAGTCGAAGTGGATGTCGATGCGCTTTGCGATTCGAAGGATGTGATTATCGCGGGGATCATGCAGCACATCGAAGAGGCCGGCATTCACTCCGGCGACTCGTCGTGCGTGCTGCCGGCGGTGAGCATCCGCGAAGAGACGCTCGAAACCATTCGGCAACATACGCGGCAAGCTGGCGCTGGCGCTGAAGGTGATTGGACTGGTGAACCTGCAGTTCGCGATCCAGCGCGATGCGGAAGGAAACGATCACGTCTATGTGATTGAAGTAAATCCGCGGGCTTCACGTACGGTACCGTATGTTTCAAAGGCGACGGGCATCCCCCTGGCGAAGATTGGTGCACGCTTGATGACGGGGCGCACGCTGCGGGAATTGCTGCCGGAGCAACTGGATTCAGGCAGGGACTTGGAAACCGGCACACACTATTACGTGAAATCGCCGGTGTTTCCGTGGTCGAAGTTTGCGGGAGTCGATACGGTGCTGGGGCCGGAGATGAAGTCGACGGGCGAGGTGATGGGTGTGGCAGCCACCTTCGGTGAGGCGTTTGCCAAGGCGCAGCTCTCGGCGGGACAGGTATTGCCGGCACAGGGAACCGTGTTTTTTACCGTCAACGACCACGACAAGGCGGCCGCAGTTGAACTCGCCCGCCGGTTTGCGCATCTCGGCTTTCAATTGGTAGCGACCGAGGGTACGGCGAATGTACTGGAACGAGCCGGGCTGACGGTGGAGCGCGTGTTCAAGGTGAAGGAAGGGCGGCCCAATGTCGTCGACCTCATCAAGGGCGATCGCATTCAACTGATCATCAACACGCCGCGGGGGCAGGACACGTTCTTCGACGAGAAGGCCATTCGCCGGGCTGCGGTGCTGGCGCGTGTGCCGACGATCACTACGATCGCAGCCGCGCAGGCGGCCGTAGAAGGCATTGCGGCAATGCAGCAGCGGGATATCACGGTCTATGCGCTGCAAAATCTGCATGCATCTGTAGCGGCGGCACAGGGAAAATAACTCTGTTGAAGAGGCGGCGGGATGGCGAGGCTGAAGAGGGAACTGCCCTCGGTCGAATTCGCGCCTCTACAATAAATTCATATGCTGATCGAAGGTGTTTTTGCCGCTGTTACCACGCCTTTCTACCCTGACGAGCGGGTCTACTACCGCAAGCTTGAGGCCAATGTAGCCCGCTATTCGCGCAGCCAACTCGCGGGAATGGTGGTGCTTGGTTCCACGGGAGAGGCGCCGGCGCTGAATGACGAGGAGACGACCGATGTGCTGCGCACGGCGGCGGAGGCTGCTGCTCCAGAGAAGGTGCTCATCGCGGGGGTGAACCGCGAGAGCCTTCGGGCTGTTGTCGAACTGGCAGAGACAGCTGCGAAGTTTCAGTACGATGCAGTGCTGGTGCGGACGCCGACCTACTACTCCACACAAATGACGCCTTCGGTGGTGGTCAACTATTTCCAGGCGGTCGCCGATCGATCGCCGCTTCCTGTGATCCTGTACAACATTCCGCGATGCGTCCCGTACCAGATTCCGGTGGAGATGGTGGCTGAACTCGCTCATCATCCAAACATCATTGCCATCAAGGATTCGAGCGGGAGCCTCGACCGGATCAAGGGGATCGTGGAGGCCACGCGCGGAGTACCGAAACGCACCGTGACGGTGACGCCGGTATTTGAGGCAGTGACCGCAAGGATGATGAGTGCCGTTGCGTTTCAGGCTGCTACATTTGTTTCCGCTGGTGACCTGGCCGGGGGGCCGGCTGTTGCTACGGCACCTCCATCGCCCCCTTTGAAAACGCGAACCAGGGAGGTTGGGTTCCAGGTGCTCACCGGTTCAGCATCGATTATTCTGCCGTCGCTCGAAGCCGGGGCATCCGGAGCCATTCTCGGATTCGCAGCCTGCGCACCGGAAGCCTGCTACGAGGTCTACTTTGCCTGGAAGGATCGCGATGCCAAGCTGGCGGCGGAGCTGCAAGAACGTGTCGCAAAACCCAACCAGCGAATCACCGCGGAGCTCGGAATCGCGGGGGTGAAGTATGCGTGCGACTTCAACGGATACTACGGCGGATATCCCCGCCTGCCCCTGTTGCCCTTGACCGTAGAGCAGAAGACCGAAATCGAGACCCTTCTTGCGCAGATTCGGAACTAGACGGGTCAAGCGTTTGGAAAAGTCGATGTCCTCCCCCGTGGGGCTACAGGCGATCGACGCCGTCCTGTCGGGCAAGCGGTACGTCAGCAACGCGTAGCTGCTCCAATTCGGGAACCGGCGTCATGAACGAAGAACAGCCGCAATCAAGGCAGATCAGAACTTTCGGAAATACAAATACGGGGCGTTTGTCCGCATCCCTGAGATCCGGCAAGTGAAGGCCAACCTCGGCAGGAAACTCCGTCTGGTTGCTTGATGTGCAAAATGAACAAGCCACAAATCCTCCAACCTATGATCGCAACTCTACGTCGAGCGAAAAGACTCAACTGTGATCGATGTCACTTCAGCTTTAATTCGACAGGCGCATGCGCCCGAGTCGCATCTGTCAAAACCGACAGTTGCGCTTCCTCTTGCCCACACGTCAGTATTTGGTCGTGCCAGGCCTCGCACCGGCGCGTGAACAGGACTCCCGCCAAAAAGGTCCCCGCGTCCTCGATCCCGTGCACCCTCGGCTGCAGAGTCCGCACCGTAGCCTGCCTTGCTCCCCGCCGCCCGATGAAGAACTAGCCGACATCCTGGACCGACTCGACCTCCTGTGATCTCTCAATTGCATCCTACCAACAGCTGAGCTTTCGGTTCGGCACGCGAGAGCTCAGCTTCCTTCAGTGCGATACGCGACATTGCGGGTCGCAAGCGTCTGCTAGGATCGCTTTCGTTTCAAATCGTCAATTCTCTTGCGCGGGAGTGTCCATGGAAGCCCTCAAGCCCAGAGTTCTCGTAATCGATGACGACCACTTAGTCGCCGACACCCTTGCCATGGTTCTCAAGGTCAGCGGCTACGATGCCGTCACAGCCTATAGCGGCGAGCACGGCCTTGCGCTCGCACAAGAGACTGCGTACGACCACCTCGTGACTGACGTGATGATGGAGCCCATGAACGGCATTCAAGCCGCGCTTGCTATCTCTCACATTCAACCCGCTTGCCGGGTACTGCTCATCTCAGGCAACGAGCGCACCGCTCGTTTGCTTCAGGAAGCCATGGATGCGGGACACGCGTTTGAGATCCTCGCGAAGCCGGTCCACCCCACTGTGATCCTCAGTCGCCTCCGCGCCGCGTCACCGCTGGCAACCGACCCCAGCAGACTCCTCAACTAAAGAACCATAGATACAAGCCCACCTAGATAAAGAGCTGGATAGAAAAGCCCATATGTTCAACAAGGTGCTTCCGCCGCATCGCTCCGGTCGGGCGAGCCTACCCGGAACCGTTTCGCCGGTCACCACGATTTGACCCGTGAGAATCACCTTACCGATCGAAAACCGCGAACTCGCTTTGCCAGCCAATCCCGAACGGTCAAGAAATAGGCTGGCGCGAACCGCCGCAGTGTAGGCATTTCAGCATTGTTGCCGACCTTCGCTTCGAGCATCATGTGATCCGTTCCCGGTAGAATTCGCAGCGTGTAATCGCGATTGCCGACAGTGCGCAAAGCGGACTCCCACGCCATTTGGTTTTTCTCTGCAACGATGTTGTCGTCCACTTCGCCAAAGAGCGCGAGCGTCGGGGTGCGGAGCTCTCGAAGCGCAGGCGCCGGGTCATAGAAATAGAGCGAGCGAATCGACTGCCAATAAGGATCATCGCGGCTGCCGGGGAAATCATCCGGCGCCCTTCCCATCCTGGCGACGACTTTGTCGCGGGCTGCTGCGTACTCGTTCCAGCCCTGGCCTGTCCGCGCAAAATCGTACCTGAGCCTCATGAGTCCTGTGATCTGTTCAATGACCTCAGGACGTCGGCCCGCAGCCTTCAACTCGCCTCGCGCTTCATCGATTGTCGTTTCGGCTGGCGAGACGCCAGCGCCAGAGATACTGATCAAAAATGCAACGTCTTTCGCCCTTGCGGCCGCGAGCGGCATGACCCATCCCGCCTGACTCCACCCCAGCATGCCTATTTGTGAAGGATCGATATCCCTGCGCATCTTCAGGAATTCGATGGCGGCCACAGCATCGCTCGCCAGGTCATCGAATGATTCAGTTTTCCAGTCACCGGTCGATCCGCCCACCCCGCGCTTGTCGTACCCGAGCACCGCCATACCGTGGCGAACAAGAAAGTGGGCAAACGGAAGAAGGTACTCTCGGCCTTCAGCTCCGGATGCGGGCACAAGGACGATTGCGGGGTGTCTTCCAGGGCTCAATGGACAGATAAGCGTGCCTGATAAATGCACGTCACGATTCGCGAAGCTGACCTCTTCGCGCTTCTCGTTCTCAATTCGGCGTGCCGTCCGGGCTAGAGAGTCACCCGTTTGCCAACGGAGCGAGACAACCTTGCCGCTTGCATCACGGCTGAACTCTATTCGCGATTCGATCGGATTCGGAACCGCAGCGCCGGGGCCAGCTACGAACTGTCCACCCTCGGCAGGGAACAGCGTGCGAACGTCGCCGGATTCGTCAAAAGCGACAAGGTCATTCTTCCCTCTGAACTCATTCCACATTTGAAGGTAGACGAAGTGATCCGGTCCCCACTGATAGGTGCCCACTATTCGCTGAGCGATTCATTATCCGTCGAAGGTGCGGGAGCGGCCTGAGAAAGTGAGCTTGCGATCGACGTGCTGAGGACCGCAGCCGAAAAGGTGCTTCGGGAGGCGGTGCGGAGCAGCACTTTTAGAGAATGCGTCGCCTTTGTTGCCTCACGCAGCGGCCCTGCCATGGCTGGGTTCATACGAAGCGCCCCTCCGAACTGCAGATGCGATTGTAGCCACCAAAGTGAAACATTTTATAGTCCCGGCTTAATTGAATATCAGGAACTGGGCCGTGCCACGTTTGCCGCCAAGGTCCGCTTTTGCGGCGTAGGTTGACGCCGAATCGCCAATGCACTTCATCGAGCATGGCATGCGGAGAATTCCTTGAAATTCGAGATTCTGGTCGAGTCACCGTCTACCCGGAAATAACTACGTGGTTACTCCCCATTTTCTCGTCGGCTAAAGCGCATTACAAGGCGCGACCCGCACATGAAAGCACCGCACGGCCGTCACCCGTCCAATGCAAATACTGGTATTTGGGGAGGCCAGGGAGCCGCGCGGAATCATCGCGCCCGATGTAATCCTCGAAGTATTTCAAGTCGGTTCGCTCAGTCATGCAGAACAGCCGCATCGAGAGACATTGAGATGTGTACCCCCGCGCAACGTTCATCGGACGCCGCGCCGTTGCCAGCATCGAGACTTTGCAGTGCCGCCCGTAGTTCACCAGGTGATAAGACTCAGGACACATCCGAGAATCACCCGGATGATACACTTCGTCCGGGAAGACGACGAATGAAACCACCATCGAACGTCAAAACGCCCGCGCAATACATCGCCTCACTCCCCGCCGATCGTGCGAAGACGATCGCGACCGTGCGCGCACTCGTGAACAGGCACATTCCGCGCGGCTACGATGAGTGCCTCGTCTGGGGCACGATCGGCTGGACAATCCCCCTGTCTCGATATCCAGACACTTACAACAAGCAGCCGATCTGCTACGTCGCGCTCTCGTCGCAGAAGAACTACTGCTCGCTCTACCTGATGGGCGCGTTTTGGAGTGCCAGTCAGCTCGAGCAGCTGAAGGCGGCGTTCAAGGCGGCGGGCAAGAAGCTCGACATGGGGAAGTGTTGCGTTCATTTCGAGTCACCGGACGATTTGCCGCTCGAAGCGATTGGCAAACTGATCTCGGCGATTTCGAGCGAGAAGTGGATCGAGATGTACGAACAATCGCGCTTAATGACCAAGGCGGGGCAGGCGCAGATGGCGAAGCAAAAAAGCGCCCCATCGGCGAGTAAGGTGGCCGCCAGACGCGTCACCAGGTCATCAGCACTGCGGAATTCGAAGGTCGGATGAAAGTACTACACGGAGATGACAGGACAGGCGCGAAAGGCCTTATCTGGACCTGTTATCTGACATGTCCGATAACAGATATTCTGTATACTGCAACTGTCGCATGATGAGTATAGCTCAATCTACCTGCAGATACATAGGTTACGGTTTCGCATGAGTCGCTTCCCTTGCATTCCCAGAGGGTCGAGACCCTAGGGTCCGAATCAAGTGCTGGGCGGTTCGGCGACATGTCAATACCCGGACCCGGCAACCTTGCCCCATCTCGCTGATTTCATTGCGAAGAGATTCTCCGGGCTCTTGCAGGTCAATTCTCTGAATTTCCTATACTTGGCTTAACAGCGATGTGTGAAAAGAATCCGCACCCGCACCCGAACAGCGCTGCGTCGATGAGCGATCAATCGCGACGTGTCCTGATCTTTGCGACAGCGCACTACATTGTGGAACAGATTTGCCCTAAAAATGGTGCAGATGGCTCAGAATCACCCGCAAGTTCTTATTTATGACGACTTTACGTCTTAACCCCTTTGTTTTCAGGTAAATACGGGACCCCCTAAAAAGGGTAACTCGCCTGAAATCACGAACTTGACCGAAAAACGAGATTTTTTCTGTCAATCCGCCCAGAAGGGACATTCTGCCACTCAACACAAACCCTGGCGCAGAAGTTCTTAGCTACATCTTGTAGCGGCCCAGGTCTTCATCGTTGAGGCCCTCGAGCCAGCCGCGAAGTTCCTCGGCTGTAGGGCCGTCGGGCGGGCCAGCCATGTTCAGCTTGGCTGATTGCATTACCTGTTCGGACACGAAGATTGGGCAATCGGCGCGCAGCGCCAGGGCGATCGCGTCGGATGGGCGCGCGTCCATGGTGATAAGCTCTTCGTCCTGGCGAATCCACAGGACGGCGAAGAATGTATCATCTCTAAGTTCTGTAATAACAATCTTTTCCAGTTGTCCATTCATGCTGCGCATTAAGTTTCTCGTCAGGTCATGTGTCATCGGCCGCGGAGCTGACACTTTTTCGATCTCGATGGCGATGGCGTTGGCCTCAAAGATCCCCACCCAGATGGGCATCACTGTGTCGGAACTGACGTCTTTGAGCACGACGATCGGCATGTTTGTGGATGGATCCATCATCAAACCGCGGATACGGACTTCGATGTCCATTGGGCGCTCCCCTCGCTACTACCTTAGACGGCCTCACCGACGAGGCTGTTGGGAAATGTGTTTGTGATTTTCACCCTCATATAGGAACCCGGCGCTGGGGCAATCGGTAGAGCTGTCGTGAAGTTCACTGGCTTGTTCTGAGAACTTCTGCCGGAGATCTGACCGCGGGCGGGATTGGAACCCTCGACCATCACTTCCATCTGCTCCCCTAAATGTTTCGCGTAATTGGTCCTTTGAATCTCGCGCTGGCGATCCAGCACAAGCTGGAGTCGCTTTGCCTTTTCAGTCTCAGGCACAGAATCGATCATGGTCAAAGCCGGTGTGTTGGGCCGGCCGGAGTATTTGAAACCGAAGACGCAATCGTACTGCACTTCCTGGAGAAGGTCCATTGTCTGGATGAAGTCGTCGGGATTCTCGCCGGGGAATCCAACGATGATGTCTGTCGAAAGCGAGATCTTTCGCTTCGCTGCCTTGATCCAGCTGATGCGCTCGAGATACCAGTCGGTTGTGTATTCCCGCGCCATCATTTTCAAGACACGCGACGAGCCGGACTGGATGGGGAGATGCACGTGATCGCAGAGGGTTGGGTAAGCGTCGATGGCCTCGACGATGTCCCGGGTAAAGTCGCGGGGATGGCTGGTGGTGAACCGGACGCGGCGGATGCCTGGGACCTGACCGACAGCCGCGAGCAGTTCGGCGAAGCTCAACTTCCCTTCCGGATCGCGGTAGCTGTTGACGTTCTGGCCGAGGAGTTGGATTTCGGTGTAACCCTGGTCGGCGATGCGGCGTGCTTCGGCAAGCACCGACTCGGATCCGCGGCTGCGCTCTTTGCCACGCGTGTACGGAACCACGCAGTAAGCGCAGAATTTGTCGCAGCCTTCGATGATGGTTATGTAACCGCGGTAAGGATTCTGGCGCGAGGTGAATTCGGTTTCGAAGGTCTCGTCGGTCTGGCGGTCGTCGAGGCCAGTGATGCGGTTCTCGCCGGCTTCGAGGCGGCTGAGCATCTCTGGCAGCTTGCGGTAGGAGGAAGAACCGGAGACAAGCGACACGTAGGGCGCGCGCTCGAAGATCTTCTCGCCTTCCTGCTGCGCGACACACCCAAGCACGCCGAAGCGTTTGCCGGCCTTGTGAAGTTTCTTGTAGTCGTTGAGGCGGTTGAAGACTTTCTGCTCAGCTTTGTCGCGGATGGAGCAGGTGTTGTAAAGGATGAGACCGGCATCTTCTTCGGTCTCGACCTGGCGGTAGCCTTCATGAAGCAATGTGCCAATGACCTTTTCGGAGTCATGGGCATTCATCTGGCACCCGAAAGTCTCAAGGTAGAAGGTTTTTTCGGATGCCATAGCAAGTTTGAGTATAGAGCATTTCGATTGCGAGGATCTTTGGCGCAGGGCCGCCTGGTCTGAACGGCCTGATCGATAGGAATACCGTCCAATTCTGAACACGAAACCCTGGAATCGCACAGTGTTTTCAGGCCGTACTTCTTCTTTCGGAACATTAAATCAACAACTTGCGTAACGATTGCATTGGGCTTCGGCTTGCTTTACGAAAGAACGAAGCCCGAACTGCGCGCAGGAGCAGTGTCCCCGGGAGGTTTCTCGCAATGGCAATCGAGGTTCAGGGTGTGGCACCCATGGTGCAGGTATTCGATATGCCGCGATCGATTCGCTTCTACCGCGATGTGCTGGGGTTCACCGTCACGGAGAGGTCGAAGGCGAAGTCGGCTGATTCCGATGATGTGAACTGGGCAATGCTGCAGCTTTCGAATGCGACGATCATGCTGAACACAGCCTACGATCCGGACGATGTGCCGCAGGCGCCAGATGCGGGTCGCTGGTCTGGACATCAGGACACGTGCCTGTATTTTGGATGTCCCGACGTGGACGGCGCTTATCAGCACCTCGTTTCGCAAGGCTTTGAGACCGATCCGCCAAAGGTGGCGTGGTACGGCATGAAGCAGCTCTATCTGAAAGACCCCGACGGATTCGGCATTTGCTTCCAGTGGTCCGCGTGACCATTTCTCGCTGAAGGAGCGCACATGAAGACGGTCTTCCAGGATATCCGTTTCGCTGTCCGACAGCTCATCAAGATGCCTGGGTTTTCTTTCACAGCGATCGTGTCTCTGACGCTTGGCATCGGGGCCACGACGGCAGTGTTCAGCGTTGTGTATGCGGTGCTGCTGGACCCGTATCCGTATTTCGCGTCGAATCGCATGGCCCACCTGCGGTTACTGACTCCGAAAGAAGACGACGGAAACTATGTCTTTGTTACTCCATCGCAATGGCAAGAGCTTCGCAAGTCTCCGGTGGTGGAAGACTCATTTATCTCTGGTCAGCACAGCATGTCGATCACGGGCAGCGATCTGCCGGAGGATGTGACCGGGGTCCTGGCCAGCTCGAATACGTTTGAATTTCTGGGCGTTCCGCCGGCACTGGGCCGCGGGTTGCAACCCTCAGATGCGATGGGCGGCCAGGACCCGCAGCCGGTGACAGTGCTTGGCTACAAGTTCTGGCAACGCCACTTCAACGCCGACCCGGGCGTTCTGGGCAAGAACATCCAACTGGATCACAAGAACTACCTCATCGTCGGGGTAGCCGCGTCGCGCTTCACGTGGAACGATGGGGACGTTTATCTTCCCCTGAAAATTACGCAGGATCAGACCCTGAACTATTTCGCTGAGGTGCGACTCAAACCGGGTATAACCCATGTGCAGGCGGATACAGCCTTGCAGCCGTTGATCGATGAATTTGCACGCCAGACGCCGAGATTCTATCCGTCGGAAAAACATCAACGACTTCACATCGTTGGTCTCAACGAACAGTTCGTGAAAGATCTTGGGGGCACGCTCTATCTGCTGTTTGGCGCGGTCGCCCTGCTGCTGATGATCGGTTGCGCCAATGTCTCTATCCTTCTGCTGGCACGGGCGACTGCGCGGCAACATGAGTTTGCGGTGCGCGCGGCAATAGGCGCGAGCCGGATCAGAATCATTCGCCAGTTGTTGACGGAAGCGCTGCTTCTTTCGCTTACGGGCGCCGGGCTTGGGATCCTGCTCGCGTACAAAACTGTCGGGGTGATTGCTGCGAATCTGCCGGAGTTTTCGTTTCCTCACGAAGCGGCGATCCAACTCAATGTGCCCGTGCTTATCTTCTCGATCCTGGTTGCCGTCGGCACCGGCATTCTGTTTGGTCTTTGGCCCGCATGGCAACTCTCGCAGCCGGAGATCAGCCAGGTAATGCAGTCGAACACGCGCAAGACGACCAGCGATGTAAGAGGGCGCAAGACCCATGCGGTGTTGATTGGCGGACAGATCGCGCTGACCCTGCTGATGATGTCCGGTGCGGGGGCGGCGATCGAAGGATTCCTGCGCGTGGCGCATACCAGGCTTGGCTACGACCCGCACAACATCATGTCGGTGGGTATTCCGGTGCACCAGGGCGCGTACAAGACCTGGCCTGAACGGGAAGCTTTCTTTGAACAGATTTTCGCAAAGGTGGCACAGATTCCCGGAGTCAGGATGGTTGCGATCTCGAGCAATGCAACGCCGCCTTCGAATGGAGCCGGACTCAAATTTGAAATCGTTGGCAAACCTTCGGCGCAGGATCAGCCCTTCCGGTTCAATATCGTCAGCAAGGAGTACTTCCCTATTCTGCGGATTCCTCTTTTGCAAGGGCGAATCTGGAATGAGGACGAGACGCACCGAGGCGCGCCCGTCATTGTCGTGAATCAGGCTTTTGTGCGCCGCTACTTCCCTGCCGGCGACGCGATTGGACATGTCATTCAACTGCCGGATCTGAAGTCTCCACCCCCTTTTCTTCTGACTTCACCCAGTGCGGCAAACGGTTTGTTGATCATTGGGGTGGTGGCCGACAAGCTTGATGATGGGCTTTCAAAGCCGATCGTGCCCGAAGGGTTTGCCCCATACACGGTAGCGTTGACGAGTTACACGCAGTTCCTTGTCCGCTCCGACGGACCGCCGCTGGCGCTGCTGCATGCCGTTAGGACGGCAGTGAGCGCGATCGATCCCGACCAGCAAACGAACAATGACGTTCGCGACCTTGAGCATTGGATCACGATGCAACCCGAATGGGCGCGGGGGCAGCTTGTGGCGTGGCTCTTTGGCGCGTTTGCGACTTTGGCTCTCGCATTGGCCGCTGTGGGACTGTACAGCGTGGTTGCATACACGGTGGCGCAACGTACGAATGAATTTGGAATCCGCATCGCCCTGGGTGCGAAGCGAGGCCACGTGCTCGGTATCGTCTTCCGTTCGACCGTCGTGAGCGTTGGCTTGGGGCTGGTCGCCGGGGTGGTACTCACGCTGGCGCTCAATAAGGTGATGGCGGCTTGGGCCGCCGAGAGTTCGCGCGATCCCCTGCTGCTGTTCGGAGCGACTTTTGCTTTGTCGCTGGTCGCGACGGTCGCTTGCATGATTCCGGCATGGCGGGCTGCGGCCGTCGATCCGATGAAAGCAATTCGATATGAGTGAATGGAACTAAACCGTTTCGTGAAGGAGCTTCGATGAAGACGGTATTTCAGGATATTCGTTTTGGTATACGCCAGCTGATTAAGATGCCGGGGTTTTCGCTCACGGCAATTCTTTCGCTGGCGCTGGGAATCGGGGCTACCACGGCGGTGTTCAGCGTGGTCTACGCAATTCTGATGGACCCCTACCCTTACAAGGATCCTGATCGCATGATCCATATGCGCCTGACAGTGCCGTCGGGTGATCTAAACGGCTTTGGCGTTGACGGCTCGCAATGGCAGGAGCTGCGTAAATCGCCGGTGGTGGAAGACACGTTCGTCGAAGATGACTGGAGCCTGACGGTCACGGGCGCCGATCTGCCCGAAGACGTTTCGGGTGTTTATCTGAGTTCGAACGGCTTCAACTTTTTCGGCGTGCCAGCGGCGCTGGGGCGCGGCCTGCAACCTTCAGATGCGATCGACGGGCAGGATCCGCAACCGGTTGTTGTCCTGAGCTACAAATTCTGGCAGAGACACTTCAACGGCGATCCTTCGGTGCTGGGCAAGACCCTGCAGCTGGTGCGCAAGAACTACACGATCGTTGGTGTTGCCGGCTCGCGATTTACCTGGGGAGACGGCGACGTCTACCTGCCACTGAAGATCACGGGAGACCCGGTCAAGTCATTCTATGCGGGAGTTCGCCTGAAGCCTGGCATCAGCCATGCGCAGGCCAATGCGGCACTGGAGCCGCTGATCTTTCAATTTGCAAAGGAAACGCCAAAGCATTTTCCGCCGGATCGGCTGCACCTGCACGTCGTCGGATTGAACGAGGACTTCGTCAAGCAACTCGGCGGGACACTCTACCTGTTGTTTGGAGCCGTCGCGCTGCTGCTGATGATTGGCTGCGGCAATGTCTCCATTCTGCTGCTGGCGCGCGCCACGGCACGCCAACACGAATTCGCAGTGCGCTCGGCCATCGGCGCGAGCCAGTCGAGAATAATTCGGCAGTTGCTTACGGAGTCCCTTTTGCTGTCGCTGACGGGTGCAGCCCTTGGACTGGTGCTCGCCTACAAAACAATCGCTGTCATTGTTGCCAATCTTCCGGAGTTTTCGTTCCCCCATGAAGCGGCGATTCAACTCAATCTGCCCGTGCTGATTTTCTGCATCGTTGTGGCGGTGAGCACGGGGATCCTGTTCGGTCTCTGGCCGGCGCTGCAGCTTTCGAAACCTGAAGTAAGCCAGGTGATGCAGGCCAATACCCGCAAGACAACGGGCGATGCGAAGGGGCGCAGAATGCATGCGGTGCTTATCGGCGGCCAGATCGCGCTAACCCTGTTGATGATGGCAGGCGCAGGCGCGGCGATCGAGGGCTTCCTGCGCGTGGCGCACATGACTCTGGGCTACGACCCGCACAACATTATGTCAGTCGGCATTCCGATTCACGACGGAACATACAAGACGTGGCCCGATCGAGCTGCCTACTTTGAGCAGATCTATGCGAAGGTGACGGAAGTTCCCGGCGTTAAACTGGCCGCTGTTTCAAGCAATGCGACGCCACCGGACAACGGCTTCAACACCAAGTTTGAAATCGTCGGCAAACCTTCCTCTGCCGACCAAAGGTTTCGCCTTAACCTTGTCAGCAAGGAATATTTTCCTGCGTTGAAGGTTCCCCTGATGCAGGGGAGAATTTGGGACGAAGCCGAGACCCGTCGCGGTGCACCTTTGGCGGTGGTCAATCAGACGTTTGTGAAGCGCTACTTCCCTGCCGGCGATGCCATTGGGCACACTTTCAGAGTTGTGGATCTGAAGCCGGACCCACCGTATTTCCTGATTGCGCCCGGCGTCGAAAATGGTTTTCTCATCGTGGGTGTGATGGCGGACAAGCTGGACCAGGGGCTCTCCAAGCCGGTTCTTCCCGAAGTCTTTGTTCCATACACCGTGGCTATGGGCATGTTCACGCAAATGCTTGTACGGTCTGACGTGCCGCCGCTGACGCTGTTGCACTCCGTGCGCGCGGCGGTCAATTCGATCGACCCCGATCAGCAGACCAACGGCGATGTACGTGATCTTGAGCATTGGATCATGCGGACCCCCGAATGGGCGCGCGGTCAGCTGGTCGCGTGGCTTTTCGGAGCTTTTGCGGCGCTGGCTCTTGCACTCGCCTCGGTTGGGCTCTACAGCGTTGTGGCCTACACGGTGGTGCAGCGAACGAATGAGTTTGGCATACGCATCGCGCTGGGCGCAAAGAAAGGACACGTCCTGGGGATCGTGTTCCGGTCGACGGTGGCAAGCGTCGGTACCGGGATTGTGGCGGGGGTGGTACTGACGATAGCACTGAACAAAGTCATGGCGAGTTGGGCAGCGGAGAGTTCGCGCGATCCCCTTCTGCTGCTTGGTGCGACGTTTGTTCTTTCTCTGGTCGCAACGCATAGCGTGCATGATTCCAGCGTGGCGCGCGGCGGGTGTCAATCCAATGACGGCGATTCGGTATGAGTAGAGGGCAGTGGTCGACTGAACCGAATCAGCGCAGGCCGGTGTGCAAGTAGGCTAGCAGCGCGGCCATCTGCGCATCGTCGAAGCGGCCGTTGAATGCAGGCATCATTCCTTTGCCTGCGAGGACCGCCTGTCGAACATCAGCGTCATTTGCGGGTGCGCCGCTCGGCAGGATGGCGTTCTGGAAGATGGCGTGAAGATTGGGCGGGACTTTCTTCAAGGCCAGATCGTTGTCTTCGTGGCAGTGCGCGCAACGACCTTCGTACAGATGCTTCCCTTCTGCCTCCTGGGGCGTGAGAGGAGCAGTTTTGCGGCATCCTGCGAGTATTGGAGCGAAAATTGCGGAAATCATGAGAAGCGAAAGCACGCGATGAAAGATCATCCCATCTCATTTTAGAGGTGCGGCCGGTTCGGTATGCTGGAGCCATGACGCTTCCCTCTCTGGTCGAGATCCGCCAGGCCCAGGATGTTCTCTACCGCTACATGCCGCCGACTCCGCAATATAGCTGGCCGTTGATTAACCAGCGACTCGGGGCGGAAGTGTGGATCAAGCACGAGAACCACACACCGGTAGGGGCCTTCAAGATTCGCGGTGCCCTGATCTATACCGATTGGTTGCGGAAGACGCAGCCCGCACTGAAGGGCGTGATCGCTGCGACGCGCGGCAATCACGGCCAGGGTGTGGCAATGGCGGCCCGCTTGCACGGAATCAAGTGCGTCGTTGTTGTGCCGCATGGGAATAGCGTTGAAAAGAACCGGGCCATGGTCGCACAGGGTGCGGAACTGCTGGAACACGGACAGGATTTTCAGGAGTCGCTGGAATATGCAAGGGGGCTTGCAGTCGAGCGAGGCCTGGTGATGGTCGACTCCTTTCACGAACGGCTGGTGATGGGAACAGCGACCTATGCCTTGGAGTTTTTGGAATCGGCACCGGCTCTCGATCGGGTGTACGTGCCGATCGGCCTGGGATCCTCCGTTTGTGGGGTGTCGGCTGCGCGCAACGCATTGGGCCTGAAGACAGAGATCGTCGGAGTGGTGGCAAGCGAATCGCCTTCGTACTCGCTGAGCTTCGCTCAGCGCAAGGTCGTCGAGGCTCCTGCGCGCACGGAGATCGCAGACGGACTGGCCTGCCGCACGCCCAGCGGAAATGCCATGGAAATCATCTGGGAGAATGTGGAGCGCATTGTGGAAGTATCCGATGCCGAAATTGCGGCTGCGATGGTAGCAATCTATCAGGACACGCACAATGTGGCGGAAGGCGCCGCGGCGGCTGCGCTGGCAGGCGCTATGAAAGAGGTGGATGCGAATCGCGGGAGGCGTATTGGAGTCGTGCTGACGGGGAGCAATGTCGATGCGGATGTTTTCGTCCGAGTGCTTTCAGCGGGAGATCGTGCCATAATGAAGCCGCACTTCGATCACCTCACTCCCCTGGCTCACGCTGCGCAGAACCGCTGCTTTGGTTGCGGAGAATCCAATCCGCAGGGACTTCGGCTGGAGTTTCTCCTGGCGGAAGATGGCACCGTGGTTTGTCCCGCTACGATTCCAGATATCTTCGAGGGGCACCCGGGATTTCTACACGGCGGAATTATTGCGACGCTGCTGGACGAAACCATGAGCAAGGCTGTGCGAGCACGCGGCCTGACCGCGATGACGCGGCACATGGAAGTTGATTACAAGCGGCCAGTTCCGTCGCGCGTGCAGATTCGCATGGAAGGACGGGTCGTCAGGGACGAGGGGCGAAAGCACTGGGCCGAAGCCACGATCTTCGACGGCGACGGACATGCGCTCGCCCACGGCAAAGGGCTCTTTATCGAAGTGCGACCGACTTGAACTGCTTGAACGGGGCGGGCCGCTGTTCTACTTCAGTGTCGCCAGCCAGTCGATCACCGAGCTTTCGAGAAAGATTCGTCGATCAGACCAGCCGTGATCAGTGGGGGCGTGAATTGACTTAGTGTTGTGGCCGCCCTCTGCCTCTATGGCTTGGACAAGCGCATCTGTCTCTGTCGCAAGGCCGTCGTTGGCTGACAGAACAAGTAAGGGGACATTGTTGAGGCCCGGGATGGCGTTGGCGAAAGCAAACGCCTGCGCATTCTGTGCATCTTCGTTTGCCATAGACTCGGCGGTGACGCCGGCGAGACCCTCCATGTTGTCGGCCATCTCTGCGACCAGTTTCTTGTGCTCCATTTTTCCGAGCTGCCCCATATCCGCCGCGCTGATTAGAATTGCACCGGCAAGCGCGTGATCGTTCGCTGCGGTCATCGCCGTGACCCAACCACCCATGCTGTGACCGGCGAGGACAATCTTCTTCGTGTCAATCTGGAGTTTGGCGGCATTTTCGGGTGCGCGAAGGTAGGCAAGCACAGCGACTGCGTCTTCGAGGTTCTGGGAAAAACGGTAGGAGCCCGGACTTCCCCATGAGCCGCGGTAATTGAAGGTCACCGCGTTCCAGCCTGCACGCCGCACGGCCTGAGCGAGGTCGAGATTCTTTTCGTTCCCAGGCAGACCGTGACAGATGACGATCGTGGGATGCAGACCTGCACCGGCAGGTGTGTAAACGATGCCGTTGATCAGAACCCCATGACTGGGGATGTGCAGGACCGTCATGCCGGCGGGATGAGCCGGGTCAGAGGGGGGATCAGTGTAGATCGCGGAAGGAACGCTCTGGGCACTGGCGGTCAACGAAGCCGCCAGAAGAACAGTCGTTGCGAAAAAAGGAACGCGCATTGGAGGATCCCTCTCTGGTCTTCCGGTCCGAGTTGATAAGCCTGCGCAGATCAGAATAGTCGGAGCTTTCGAAGCAGTTCGGAGCACTGCCAGTGTACATTTCCAATCGCGCAAGGAGTGGGTTGCGGAGAAAAGAAACGCCTCGCTGCCGGATCAACGACCGTGCAGCGAGGCGCTTCACCGAAATGGCTTTCAACCCAACCCAGGAAAGAAGGCCGCTAGTGAATCATATTGATGGTTTCCTGCGTGACGGTGTCGAAGGTCGTCACAGCCTTTGAATTGGCTTCGAAGGCGCGCTGAGCAATGATGAGATCGGAGAATTCGGCTGAGATGTTCACGTTTGAAGCCTCGAGCGCGCCGCCCTGCATGGTTCCAAGGCCAGAAGTGCCTGAAACGCCGATGGTCGCTGTTCCGCTGGCCAGCGTCGTCGCGTAATCTCCGTTGCCAGTGTTCTCCAGACCTTGGAGATTGACGACATTGCCAAGGGCCAACTGGCCGACGTTGAGCTTCTGCCCATTATTGAATGTTGCCGTGACCTTTCCGTCAGAGCCAATAGTGAACCCGGTGTAGTTTCCGCTGGCAAAGCCATCCTGCGTGGTCGAAGATGCAGCCGATGTCTGATCCACCTGCGTCAATGCGGATGTGCCATCGGCTCCGAAGAGATTCCAGGTCATGTTCAGATTCGAAGCTCCGTCTGAGAGGCCGGAAAACGTGATGCCGCTGACATTCGTTGAGGGGCTCACGAGATTTCCATTTGAATCGAAGGTCAGGGTACCGGTAGCGGTCGCAGAAGCAACGGGGTCCTGAATCACACTCCCTGAAGTGGTGAGTTTGGCCCCGCTGATGGTCAGTTGGCCAGCAGCGGTTGAGGTGACAGAGGCGGTAATTCCAGCAGCCGTCAGAGCGTTTTGCAGGTCGGTAGCGTAGGTCCCGACGGATTCTCCCGCCGTAACGACAGGAGCATTGATGGTCGTGGAAACGTTGGCCGCATTGGGGGCGGTAATGGTCAGGTTCGTGCCTGGATCGACCGTCGCCGGCGTTCCAGCGCCGGAACCGAAGCTATAGACCTGGGTATTCACTCCGCCGGCGCTGCTGCTGTTCGCAGCGAGAGTATCGGGAAGGGTGACGTTGTACGACCATGTGTTGGTTGCGGTCTTGGTGTATGTCACCTGCGCTTGATACGAGGCTCCCAGCGAGTCGTAGACCTGAATCTTGCTGGAAAGCTGGTCGCCGACATTGGCTTCTGCATCGAGAGTCGCCGTCATCCCGAACGTTGTGGTTGCGCTGGGCGGTTCCACTTCGCCAACCGGAATGTGCACCGGTGCAAGTGGAGCGTTGGTATTTACTACCCCTTTCGCCGCCGGAAATCCCATCACGCTGAGCCCGTTCGAGGTGATGAGGTTTCCGTTCAGATCGAGAGAGAAGTCACCGTCTCTGGTAAGAAGCGTGTTATTGCCATTGCCTACAACAAAGAATCCGTTTCCCTGCAGAGCGACATTGGTGTCTACGCCGGTTGTGTTGGGCGAGCCGTTTGAAAAGTCAGTCTCGATAGAGCACACGTGAGTTCCGGAGCCGCGCTGGATGGGATCGCCGGAGCCGGCTTCTCCGACTTGCTGATAGAACAAATCGGAAAAATTTACAGATTGCGACTTGTAGCCGGTGGTATTCATGTTCGACAGGTTGTTCGCAATCGTATTGAGTGCAGTCGAATCTGCGTTCAATCCGGTCAACGGAATGTAAAAGCTTGCCATGTTGCCTCTCCTCTGCGATGACTCCGGCGCTTACGGCCGGTTGTGAATGAAACGCGGCGCGGCTTGCCGCAGTTTCATAGGCCTTTGGATTGGGTTGCCAGCGACTGCGCGACGCGCTGTGCGGACGGGTTGTTTGCGGGGACGCTGAGATTGCCACCGGCGAAGCGCGGCAGGATGTGGTGGACAGATGACGGCCGGACGTCGTCGGTTTTGACACCCGGTTTGCCCGGGGTCGCGGTGGAATCCGTCGTGAGCGTCTGGTTGATAGAGATCAGCTGCTCAAGACTATTCACCTGTACCAATTGATTGATGTATTCGTTTGGATCGGTATTGGCGGTCGGATCCTGGTTTTTCATTTCGGTCACCAGCAAGGTCAGAAAATCATTCGCCGAGACGATTGCGGAATCCTCGCCTGAGCCACCGCTGGTCCCGGTGTCCTGGCTCTTGACCGATTGCGCGGTGTTCAAGTGATGCGCTGCAGATAGCTGGTTCCAGATTCCGCTGATTTGTGCGGCCATTTCATACTCCTTGTCATTCGTCATTGAATCTGACGATCTA
This sequence comes from uncultured Acidobacteriaceae bacterium, assembly GCA_963769345.1. Lineage (GTDB taxonomy): Bacteria > Acidobacteriota > Terriglobia > Terriglobales > Acidobacteriaceae > Telmatobacter. The sequence continues at coordinate 599,342 of CAVYLL010000006.1, read as the reverse complement.
AATTCTGCCCTTCGGCTTCAAATCACACGATGAAAGACACGTGCCCATCTCTCGGATACGCGTCTGCGGTCTGCATCTGCGCCCCAGGCTGCGGCTCTTCTCGGACGCTTTGCGCGGAATGGGCGACGGGCTCGATTCGAGCGGGCGCAGGATCGTCGTGCATCGGTTGTTGATCTCCACCATGGCGGGTATTCTCTCCATTTTCCTGCGCCATCTCACGTCCCGTGTCCCGGCTTTGCCAACCTGCATCAGATGTTGAAAGGGTGACGGGATTCAAATGTTCATATTGGTTGGCCATGTGTGCGTTCAATCCGGCAAGATGACCGCCAAGGACCTGTGCGGCAACATCCGATGATGGAATCAAGGCGGCGTGGATGCCTCCGGCACCGGCCTGTGCGCGCACGCTCACCCAGCCTAGCGACGGATCCTGAAAACCAGCTTCTGCTCGATGCCCTGCGGCGAGAACCCACTTTGCCGCGGTGTTGTCTCCTGCGTCAATGGTCACAAACGGTTCAGGCGGCGCGGTGGGATGGGGATCCGATGCAGTCCTGACGCTGTCTGGAAATTGCACGATTACGGCTGTAGGAGCGGCTGCGATTAGTTTGCCGTGAGCGTCTTCGCTTCTCGGTGAGGAAGCGCCCACATCGATTGGGAAGATTCCCGCAGCCAATTTCGATTTGGAGGTTGCAGGCACTTCTCGGACGCTGGTGTGATCGCGCTGCGGGATTTCGGGACTCAAAGTATCAACGCCATGTGCCTCCGCGCTGCTTATTTGCTCGAACGCGGTATCGCGTGATGCATCAGAAAGATAGGAAGTCTGGTTTGGGAATCCTGACCCCAACGCAGATTGTTCGTCAGATGCGCTAAAGCAGGAATGCGGACTCGCTGTCGATTGTGCGGCCCGCGCTGCAGCAGAGTTTTCCTGCCCGGGGGAAATGCGTTGATCGGCATCGCCAGTCTCACAGCGAGAGAGCCTGGAGGCCAGAGGGGATGGACAATCTGCCAACGATGGATTGTCATCGTGTTCCGCATCCGGAACTGCGGCGGACGTTGTCCTGCCGACCCCGGTATTGAATGGTCCGCTGATTGTCGATCCCGGCGGGTTATCGGATGGTCCGCCGGTCGGCCTTAACAACGGGTCTCGTACCTCAGGCACAAATGACGCGCGTCCCGACTGTTCGCCCGCACGCGAAGGTAGAACCGGAGGCGGCATGACTGTGAGTGCGACAGCATACTCCGGATTGGTGGCAGGGGCAGTTGTGCTTGAATTTGTTGCCGTCTCCGTCTTTGCGAGCCCGTCGTTGCCGCCGAACCACTTTCTTGGACGGAAGGTCGAATCGTGCAAACCGGTGTTGGGCGGTGTCTGATCAGTATCGGAGCTGCGAGAAAGGACTCTGGGGAGCAAAGTGTACAAAGTATTTCTCAAGGATGCCGCGGTCAAATCTGACGACCGAGTCATCCGCGAAGAGGCCGCGCTCAGCCCATTCGCATCCCGCTCATTTCTGCCTTGTAACTCGGTGGCTGACGCAGGGCCAGATGCTGCGTTAGGGGCAAGACCAGCTTCTTCCTTCGCCTGCGGCACACCTTGGCCGGTTAGCTCTTCAAAGGCGCACAAGGAGTCTAGAATTGTCTGCCACCTCTGGCGGAAGTTGCCGGCGTCCATAGGCGGGGTGGGATTTTCGCCGATTTCGCCAAACGCAGTCGCTGTGGCAACGGATGCAGAAGACTTGACCATCGTTTGGCCTGGAATCAGTACATAACCCTGCCTTCCGATTTCGTGCGTGCCGCTCATGCGCGTTAATGCAGCAGATGGTGTGCCAAACGGAATGTGATTGGGTTAAAGGAATGTCAGAATTCGGGGTGTCTTGCGTTTGCTTCCCCGATGATTCGCTTGCGTTGGGAGCGATGCCAGTCGTCGAGCGCGAGTTGGCTTTTGCGGTTCGCCTCGGCCGTGTCCCTGGCTCGCAGGGCGTCGTATACTGTTTCCGCTTGACGGCGCTCGATCCGTTTCTCGAGGAATTCCTGTCGCTTCTTTTGTACGTTGTTTTCGGCTGCGGCAAATTTCAGTGTCAGCATCTTCGCCATGCGATCGGCCGTATGGATCTCCTCCAATCCGGCAATTCTGTCGAGGAGCTCGCCTGCCTGCAAGCTTTCCGCGACCAGCACCCGGGCCCACCTGACTCGTTTGCGAGATTCCAGGAGAGCCGTCTCAAGGCGCTGCAACTCCGCGACCGCCGACTCCATTGCCGCCTTATTATGTTCCTCCTCGGCTTGACGAATGTCGCGGAGGCGTCGCAGGCTTTCTGAGGCAGCCACGGTTTAGATTTCCCCCGCGATCTCCGCAAGCCGGCGCAGGCAATCCGAATACCCAATGCGCTCTTCGGGAGTCTGCATCATAAAATCACGCATTGCATTTCGGGACTGCAGTGCCCTGTCCAGATCCGGATCGGCGCCCTGCTTGTACGCGCCGATGCGAACCAGATCCTCAGAGCGCGCATAGGTCGCCAGCAATCTTCGAAACAGGCCAGCTTGTTCGCGATGATTTGCCCGGGCTACGGCCGGCATTAGCCGGCTGATCGAGTCGAGCAGATCGATGGGCGGATACCAGCCTTCCGCGGCCAGCCTCCGTGAAAGCACGACGTGACCATCCAGAAGCGAACGCACAGCATCCACGAGTGGATCCTGCTGATCGTCCCCCTCCATCAGCGTCGTATAGAACGCAGTGATTGATCCGGTGCGAAAGTTGCCGGCTCTTTCCACCAGCTTCGCAAGGCGGCTGAAAACAGACGGCGTATATCCTTTTGCCGTGGGAGGTTCTCCCGCGGCCAGACCAATTTCTCTTGCGGCCATGGCAAAGCGCGTGAGCGAATCAAGCACCAGCAGAACGGCCTTACCGCTACGGGCAAAGAACTCGGCAATCGTCGTAGCGGTCATGGCGGCGCACATGCGCATCAAAGGAGATTCGTCTGAAGTGGAAACAACCACCACGGAGCGTGCAAGCCCTTCTTTGCCGAGCGCGCTCTCGACAAATTCACGGACCTCGCGCCCCCGCTCTCCTACCAGTCCGACTACGGTTATATCCGCTTCGGTATTGCGTGTCATGATGCCGATCAGAGTGCTTTTGCCGACGCCCGAGCCGCCAAAGATGCCGACGCGCTGGCCTCGGCCGACGGTGAGCAGGCCATCGATAGTCCGGATGCCCGTGCCAAGTGGCATGTGAATGGGCACCCGATCGAGGGGCGTATGGACTTTTCCCTCAAGGGGCAGTCTCTCCGTTTGGCCGCCGAGTCCTCGTCCATCGATTGGGACGCCCATGCCATCGAGAATTTGACCGATCATGCCTTCGCCGACGATGACCTCGGGACCGCAACCCAGGGCGGTCACCGAATCTCCGAAACGAACGCCCTCGGTACTCCTCATTGGCATCGAGATGACACGCGCACCACGGAACCCGATGACCTCGGCGCGATGTCTTTTCCCCAGTCGATCTTCAATCTCGCAGCATTCTCCGACCGAGGCGACTGGTCCCGCCGACTCGATGGTGTGACCAACCGATTCCACAACCTGCCCGCGCCACCGCCAGGGCTGCACAGTATGCACGCGCGCGGTATAGCGATCCAGAATTTGGCTCACGCCGTTGCCTCCTGTTCCTCAGGAACCTGATTCGCGGACTCATCAGCGGGAGCGATATCCAACAGCGCCAATTCCATCTGGTGAAGTTGAGCGTCCAGTCCCAGATCCACCGAGCCCATCTCTGTCTCGATCAGGCAGTCTCCAAGTTGCATGGAGTCGTCGGGGACCACTGATGGCGTCACCCTGAGATTCGGAATATGCGCCAGTGTCTCGGTCCAGAGGCTTGATTCCGCGGCGGGTATGCGAAGCCGCACTTGTATCGTTGCCGCGAGTTGCCCCAGGGCCACGCGCACCGCACCGATCAGAAATAACGGGTCCATCTGCGCCTCGCGACGTAGTATGCGCGCGGCAATGGCCAGCGCAAGACGGACAAGCTCGTGTTTTGTTTCGAGCAGGGAGCGCTCGCGATCGTCTTTGGCCTGACCGGCGAGGTGGACCGCCTGCTCCACCCGTTTCTCTTCGGCATCCTGCAAGAGCGCGCGCTGTTCGCTGGCTGCCGTTTCGCGCGCCTCCAGGATTCCCTGCTCACGACCTGCATCGAAGCTGAGGGTTACCCGTTCGACTGACTCCCGGGACTCGATATCGGAACTTGAGTATTCGTCACTGCAGCACGTAGATTCGGGGAGAGGCGCTGCGATGCCCACTTCCGGGATATCGTCCCAGCAATTCGGAGGCTGCGCGCTGCAGACTGGATACTCAAATACTTCGACTCGCGTTGATGCATCGCTTGGCAAGGTTTCCATCCCTCGTGAGGTTGCCCAAATTCTAGGCGAGCATCTCATCGCCGGTTTCCAGTTTGAGAATTACTTTGCCCTCCGCCTCAAGACGGCGAGCGAGATTCAGGATCTCCTGCTGGGCCTGTGCCACTTCGCGCGAACGCACCGGGCCCAGAACTTCCATGTCTTCTTTCAGCATCTCAACCGCGCGTGCACTCATGGACTTGAAGATGGCCGCGCTCAAATCTTCGTTCGCGCCGCGCAACGCCATGGCTAGCTGTTTCTTGTCTACGCCGGAGACAATTTCGCGAATGGTTGCAGGTGGCACGGTGACGAGGTCTTCAAACGTGAACATGAGATTTCGAATGCTGAGGGCCAACTCCGGCTGTCCATCTTCAATCACCTCGAGAATGCGCTTGGACTCCTCGGCATTCATGCGGTTCATCAGGTCGGCTACCGCTTTGAATCCCGAATAGCTTTTTCTGCCGGTATCGCCCACAGTTTCGAGGCGGCGGTGCAGGATATGAGCCACTTTCTGCGCCATTTCAGGGGAGAACTGCCGCATCTCGGCCAGGCGTTGAATGGAAATGACCTTGTGCTCTTCGCTCAGATTGCTCAGCACCTGCGACGCCCGTTTGGGATCAAGGTGTGCGAGGACAAGAGCGATGGTTTGCGGATGTTCGGAGTCGAGCAGTTTGCCGAGTTGCTGAGGGTCGGTGCGTTGCAACTTCGCCAGGTTGCCTTGCTCCGCCTCCTGGGCGCGGCGCAATTGCAAGATCAGATCGTCAGCACGCTGCTTGCCAAATGTCTCGGCAAGAAGCCGACTGGCATAATCGAGGCCCCCGTGAACCATGAAGCCCTGCGTCTCCAGCAATTCCCAGAACTCTTCGAGAACCGCGGCCGAGATCTCCGGTGTAATGCCACGCAGATCAGCAAGCTCCTCGGTCAATCGCTCGACGTCGGTCTCGGGAAGTGTGCGAAGGATCTCCTTGGCAAGGTCCTCGCCCACAGCCATCAGGAGCACGGCGGCCTTGCGCGCGCCGGTTAAGTTCGGCGTGGCGCGCCGTGCTGCTCCTTCGAATTCTGCGCCATCTCCAGCCAAATCTCTCGTCCCCTTTCTTACGTTACCCCGGGGTTCTATCTCACGAGGCCCCAGTCAGCCGTTGGTTCCAAATCCCCGGATCTATGCGCTACTCCGAGTGAATCCAGCTCTGCAAGAGCCTTGAACTTTGCGTTGGTTCCTTCTTTATCTGCCTGGATACCTGCTCGAATATCTCCTGGGTCCGGATGCGGCCCGGATCGGGCATCGCCGGCTCGGGAGGGGGCAGCGTCGCCTGATGTGCCGCATTTGCGCCCCGGGAAGGTTCGTTCGGTGCAACACCTTTCAACTCGGCGACAGTCTTTCGCAATGCCGGTCGCACGCCGAATACGAGCACCACCATGAGCCCGATCAGCAGGCTTAGATATTTCACAAGCAGGGGCGAACCTTCCAACTTTGACAACACCTGTGCCGGCGCGGAAGGAACGGGCTGGGCGCGATTCTCTTCAAAGGAGAGGTCCTGCACGGTCACAACGTCCCCCCGGGAAGCGTCGAAACCGACCGCGGCCTGGGCAAGAGCCGTGAAATTCCTCAACTCATCGGGAGGTCGCGGTTGCCACTTTGCGGCAGCGGTCTTGCTTTGGGCCTGAATGAGGCGATCGTTTACAACGATCGCCGCTGTGAGCCGATGCACTTTCCCAGGACTCTCAACGAAATGGCGGACGGTTTTCGAAACGCCGTAGGTTCCGGATTCAGTCTTAGAAATCTGGGGCTGTGTGGTTTGCTTCGGATACACCGGAAGCGCCTGGTTGTTGGGTACATTCGACGCGGTCCCGGGAACTCCAGCTGCGATGGGCTGGGCGCCAGTTGATTGCTCGCTGCGTTCCATCGAAAGCGTGGCCGACTGGGCAGGATCGTAGCTCTCCTTTGTCTCTTCGAGGGCATCGACGTCGTAGTCGAGCGTCACCGAAGCACGCACGTTGCCGATTCCGGTGACCGGTTCGAGTGTGGAGATCAGCTTCTCTTCAAGAGCCTGTTCGGCGCCGAGTTGCTGCGCCTCGGGGGTCCTGGGACCGAGCGGGAGATGTCCGGAGGCATCGACAAGAACAACACGGTCGGCGGCGAGCCCATCGACGGCGGATGCGACCAGGTTGCGAATTGCATCGGCCTCGCCATCCGCCAGTGTCCCGCGCCGCAGCTTCAGCACGACAGAAGCCTTTGCCGGCCGGTCTTGATCACGAAAAAGCGAATCATGGGCGAGCACCAGATGCACGCGGGCCGACGTGACATCGGTGAGCGAACCAACCGTATGTTCCAGTTCCCCCTCGAGCGCGCGCTGGTAATTCACCTGCTCGTCAAACTCCGAGCCAACCCAATTCGGTTTGTCGAAGAGTTCAAATCCCATGCGACCGCTTTTGACTCCCTTGGCGGCGGTGGCGAGTCGCGCTTTGTCCAGTTGCGCCCCTGCAACGCGCAGGGTGGAACCGCTGTCAGCCACATCATAGGGGATCTGGGCCTGTGTAAGAGTCAGGCCGACCTGGCGCGCATCGTCCGGATCGAGCCCCGCATACAGGGTTCGCCAGTCGGTGCGCAGCCCGTACCAGAGCAGCCCACCGAGCAGAAGGCCAAGCATGATCGTGGAGGCAATGGTCCAGCGGCGCTGTTGCGGCGCCATGGCGGCCCATGCGAGCCGGGTACGCGTCCACATCGCCGCGGCTCCTGCCTGCAACTGCCCGCCATCACCAGCCGGCGTCCGTTTCTCCAACTGCATACCTGGAGCGGCCATCTACTTTATCCCGCCGTTTCTATTAGCAATCCCATGTAGAGCGCTCTCAATCGCGAACTTTTGCCCCGCGAGATTCAGAACTGCATACTCATGACGCTCTGATAACTCTGGACCGCCTTGTTTCGCACTGCCAGCACCATTTCAAATGCCATGCTTGCCTTCTCGCTGGCAATCATCACCTGATGCACATCGACGCCTGAGCCTGTCATCAGTCCATCCACCGCGGTGCGCGCCTGATCTTCCAACTGGCTCACCTTGCCGACAGCATCCGTAAGCAGGTCGCTGAACGGCGAATCGGCCGCCCTGGATGAAGCCGACGGAGCTGGCGCAAACGGTGTGGCAGATACACCTGACAAGCCTGCGCTCGTAATGTTCGTGGCGTGAATTCCGATCGTCATCGTCCCTCCCCTATCCGTCCTCTGCCCATTCTCAAGACCTGACAATATCGAGCGCGGAAGTGATCATGCCTTTTTCCGCCTGTACGGCCGAACTATTCAGTCCGTAGGCACGCGTAGCTCCCATCAGGTCGACCATCTCTGTGAGCGGATTAATGTCGGGATAGGCGACGTAGCCGTCGGGCCCGGCATCGGGATGACCCGGGTCGTAACGCTTCAGCGGCGGTGCACTGTCTTCGAGCACTTGTGCGATATGGACCCCACCAGCGGGTTCCGTACCCCCTGCAGACTGCAATGCTGGCTGCGACGCGTTGCTTAGAGAGCGGAAGAATCCGGCATCGTCCGGATTTGCGGCGAAGACCACATGCTGGCGCTTGTACGGTCCTCCCGATTCGGTGCGGGTAGTCTCGGCATTGGCCATATTTGCGGCCACAACCTCTGCTCGTACGCGCTCTGCCTGCATGGCCGATCCGGAAGTTTCCATCAATCCAAAGATGTTCATTTCGCATCCCTCACTACCATGCGCGGACTACTTGTCCGCGTGGATCGCATCCATGACGCGCTGGTTTTCAAGCCGCATCAGCGCGACTCCGGTTCTGAATTTCAATTGCGCCTCAGCCATGTGCAATCCCTCGCGGTCCATGGATACGTTGTTACCGTCAGGCCGCGAAATGAGACCGTCTACATCCTGCACGTGAACTGATTCAGGTATTTGTCTATCCGGAGGCCCCAGCGCCTTGTGGATCTCTGCTTCAAAATCGAACCCCTGCGTGCGGTATCCGGGGGTGTCGATGTTGGCCATGTTGGCGGCAGTCAGTTTTGTCTCACCGACGGCCAGGTCGAGATATCGCCCCAGGGCATCGCTCAATCGAGTTTCGATTTGCATCAGAGGATCCTTTCTTCGGTCTGCCTAATTTGCCTGTTTCGCTCCCGCCCTCTGACTCAAATCCCGAAATCAATGTCGTCAGGGGTGAGTACCGGTACATCCCCGGCAAGGATGACAGCGCGCTCCAGGACATGCTCCAACTCCCGCACATTGCCCGGCCAGGGATGCACCATCAGTTTCGAGATCGCAGCGTCATCGATGCGCTTCACAGGCATCGAACGCCCCAACCGCGCAAGAAAATGATCGACCAGAAGCTGCAGATCGTCCATGTGGTCCGCCAGCGCCGGAGTGCGAACCAGAAATACGGCGAGCCGGTAGTAAAGATCCGCACGAAAACTTCCAGCCTGCGTATCCTGCGCGAGAGGTTGATGGGTTGCGGCAATGATCCGCACATCCACCTTGACGGTTTCGTTGTCGCCGACGCGCTGCAGTTCCCCGCTTTCGACGAAGCGCAGGAGTTTCGATTGCAGACACAAGGGCATCTCACCAATCTCATCGAGGAATAGGGTTCCGCCGTCGGCCGCTTCGATGCGTCCCACGCGCCCCTGCACCGCTCCGGTGAATGCGCCCCGGGTGTGACCGAAGAGCTCCGCTTCCAGGAGCGCCTCCGGGATGGCAGCACAGTTAATGGCAACGAACGGTTTTCGATTGCGCGTGGAGAGCTTGTGCAAGGCTTCGGCAACCAGCTCCTTACCTGACCCTGTAGGTCCTTCGATCAAAACCGAAGTGGAACGTGGCGCCACCAGACGAATGCGCCTGCTGATCTCAAGCATTCGGTTTGAATTTCCGATTAGCTCCGGTATTCTGTCGCTTTCCAGGGTCAGTCCTGGCTTGTTTACGCTACGTTCCTCTGTCGCAATCGCGGGAGCGTTCGTTTGTGAACCATGGTCGTACACCGACGATCCGTTTTGAGCGGGAGATTGCCTGAGAGTTGCCGGAAGAGCGATGGGACCCGGATTGCATGGCTGCGGCGCTGCCGCATTTTCCAGCATCGGTGCGGTATTCCAAGCCGCGGTATCGGTTTCCTGAATGCGCCGGAGAGCGTAGAGAATTTCCTGGCGATGGGGGCCGGGTGCACTCTCGAGAGGCGTTGCTCCGCCGGTCGTCACAACGTCCACATCCGGAAATGCCGCCCTGAATTCGCGCAGGAATTCGGCCTGATCCAGATCCGGCAGCCAGGAGTCGACGACGATCGTCTGTGGCATTGCATCCATCGCCTCTCCCCATGCCTGTGCGCCGCCCTGGGCTTCGCGGACCTGCCAGCGCAATCCCGTCAGCACATCGCTCAGTCTTTGACGGAAACTGCCGTCGGCACTGGTCACCAGCGCGGTGCGCGGCCGTATGCGTGAACATGCGGATGAAACCAAAGCTGCTGTGGCTGCCATTTCTGTATCTCCCCTAGTTGGAAATTCAATCTTGCGATCATCCCTGCGCGCCGGCGATCCGCGGCGCAATCATTGACGAGTGATCCTGCTTGTCCTGCATCCCTAGATCTGTTTCGAAAGGAATCATGTAACCTCTGCCGCGCACGGTGCGGATTAAACTGCCCGGCGGCGGATCGACAAGCTTGCGGCGCAGGTAGTTCACATAGACATCCACGATGTTCGTAGTCTGCACAGATTCCATGTTCCAGACCGACTCCAGAAGCTCTGCGCGCGAAATGCAGAGGCCGCGATTGAGCATCAGGTGCTCAAGAAGCGCGAACTCTTTGTTGGTGATGCTCAAAGTCTTTCCACCGCGCCGTACTGCATGGTCCAAACGGCTCAACTCGAGATCGCCGGCGCGCAACATGAATTGACCCTCGCCCCTCCTCCGCAACAGGGCCCGGCAGCGCGCACGCAGTTCGCTCAGGCTGAATGGTTTTGTCATCAGGTCGTCAGCCCCGTTGTCGAGACAGCGTATCCGCGCATCCACTTCGTGCCTGCCGGTAAGCACAAGGATGGGCAATTCCGGATGGATCTGGCGCATCTCACGGAGCGCATCCTCGCCATCCTTTACGGGCATATTGAGATCGAGAATCGTGAGGTCCGGCATTTCGTCACTGAAGGCCTCGACGGCCCGGGCGCCATCGTGGACGGTATGCACGCGATGGCCCTCGGTCTCCAGTCCTCGACTCAGAAAGAGACTCAGAGCCTTGTCGTCTTCGGCGATCAGCAATCTCATCTCCGCCCTCCTGGCCTATCTCAAATGCAGGCCCGCCCGTCTCTCGCGTACGTGAAGACGCTTAAAGACCACTAACCTGCGCTACCTCTCTACGGTCGCGCGACGGGAGAAAGAACTCAAGATTGGAGAGAGAAAAGAATGGAGATGAATCTCAGAATGAATATGAATGCTGGCGGCTTCCCGCAAACGGACTCGTGAACTCGGACGAGTGATGGCGGATACAGAAAATCTGCGAAGGCCGCTGTGCCCAGGAGGCGACGAACTCATCAAATCGCGACTGCCGGCGCCTCCGTTCAGGCGGTCATTAGGTTACGAGCCTGTTTCCGCTTGGCGCACAACGCGCCGTCTACGCGCTCAAGAATCTCCTGCAGGTTGTCGCCTTCACGAAATTCGGCAAGGCCGATTGCTGTCGAGAGTTGAACGAACACGTGGCCAGGCCTTCCGGGCACCTGGTACCGCCGCCCGCAAATCCAGGATTGCAGACGAGCAATTTGGGCTTTGGCATTAGCGGCGGCACAGTCGAGAACCACGAGGAACGCATCGCCGGCCCAGCGCGCCACCAAGTCAGAAAACCTGCACGATGAGCGGAGTTCTCTTGCGAATTCTTTGAGGATGAGGTCCCCTACCATGTTGCCGAATTCTTGATTAACGCGCCGCAAGCCGTGAACGTCGATCATGAGAACGCAGAACGCATTCCCTAGTTCAATGCGCTCTTGAATGCGTGCCTCGGCCCACAGGCGGCTTCCCAATCCCGTCAATGCGTCGCACGATGCGACGCGCTCGGCCTTTTCGAGCTTTGCCTGGCAGGTTGAAACCTCAACGCGCAGGTGATCAATGACGGCTTTGCTTTCCACTGTCATGCGGGCAACCGAACTCTTCAGCTGGCGAGCGCTCTCTTCGACCGACGTACGTATTCTTGTCACGTCCTCAAGTTTCGCGATGGTTTCCAGCCGGGACGTAACAGAATCCAATTGCTGTGTGTAACGATCATCCTGGCGTCCCAGAGATTCAGCGGTTCGAGCCATCACCAGCAGCAGATCCTTCACATCGGTTGCTGTCTTTCGGTAATACTGAGCGGTCTTGTCTCCCCAGCCATGCAGCAACTCGTGAAGCGCTTCCCTCGTCAACGTGACGGCGGGCAGCTCGGGGTGGTCGCCCAGGTCTTCATCGAGTCGAGTAAGTCCCCTCTTGAGTTCCGAAGCGAGATCAGGGCATGCGCTCGCGCCGCATTCCGCCATTTCTGCGAAGGCCGAGCGATATGCCGACAGAAGCGCGAGAAAGGCTTCCCTTGAGCAGTTTGCTTCAGGATTGTCTACTCGGGCATTAGCGGAATCGAAGTATCGTTTCAGCGAGATCATCGGGTTTGCGTTCCATCGCGAGATAGTTCCCTCCCAATTCGGCGAGAGATTGTCACCCACCTTATCGGCAAGTGGAACGATCGCCTTCAGACATTGTTAGCGAAGGGCGCCTTCACGAGATCGACGGCCAAGGGTTAGAACTGCAGATTGGTTCCCCGTGTTTCAAAAGGCACACTTGGAGAATGGAAGGCAAAAAGTTCTTCTTGCAATTCGCTTTTTCTTCGCTATAATCCGCGCATGGCAGTTACTCGACGGCAAAAAGAGATTATCGACTTTCTGGAGTCGTTTGTGTCCCGCAATGGCTATTCGCCTTCTTTTGAAGAGATTGCCCGCGGAATGAACCTGAAAAGCCTGGCAACCGTGCATAAGCACATCACGAACCTGGAAAAGAAGGGTCTGCTGGACCGAATTCACAACCGAAGCCGCTCGATCGATCTTTTGCCGCCTGGTTCGCGTAATCGAACCAGCGACCGGCTACCTCTGGCCGGCAGGATCGCCGCCGGCCTGCCTGTGGAGACAACGGAGAATCCCGAGACAATTTCTCTCCATGATGTGGTCGGCAATCGCGATGTCTTTGCACTCGAGGTTCGCGGGGATTCAATGCGCGATGAGCACATCATCAACGGTGACTACGTGTTGGTGGAGCGCACCCGTACGGCGCGTCAAGGTGAAATTGTGGTGGCGCTCGTACACGGCTCTGAAACGACACTTAAGCGATTTTATGCAGAAGGACAGGTGGTCAGGCTGCAGCCGGCGAATGTCGACATGGACCCGATCTATGTTCCAGCCGCCCAGGTTGCGATCCAAGGACGGGTACTTGGGGTTCTGCGCAAATATCGTTGAGGCTGCAAATAGGAAAGCCCGGCTCCGTGCCGGGCTTTTCAAATGCGCAAATGCGGCAATTACGCCAGGAGGCGCTGAACCTTCTCTTCAATAACGTCTTGCGGGACGTAGCCGACAACCTGATCTGCTACCTTGCCGCCTTTAAAGAACAGAATCGCGGGGATTCCGCGAATGCCGTAGCGTGAGGGAGTGGCAGTATTGCGATCGACATCTACCTTTGCCACCTTGAGTTTGCCCGCATAGTTCAGCGCAACCCCATCTACGATCGGCGCGATCGCCCTGCATGGGCCGCACCATACAGCCCAGAAATCCACGAGCACCGGCTGCTCGCTTTTGAGCACCTCTTGCTCAAATGTCGCATCGCTTACTTCCAGAACACCCACACCTGCCATGATTCTCCTTGTCGTGCCGCTTCCAATTCAGATTAGCGCACTGTGCCCCTATTGGATGCTTCAGTGGGCCAATCGGACGCAATCGGTCTCGGTGCCCGTCGCCCAAACCGATCGCGCTGAAGCCTTCCGGAGCCGATGGCCCTCTGCCTTGCAGATGGTTAAGGCAATCGTTTTATCTGGAGACAAAAATAGAAGCGCCCGGATCCGTTATCGGATCACGGGCGCTAGAGCAGCCCTCCCCCAGAACTGCCCACGGAGCGAATTTAGGTGGTCCGCCATCCAATATCAAGGAAACTTAGGTAATCGATTTAGTAATCCTTCGTAGGTGATTAACCTCACAGTAACGTGATTGCGCAGGAGATAACTCCTCAGTGAACACTTGTGGACAAAAAAGCTGAGAGAAAAACTAATCCCGACGAAGAAATGCAATCGCCCCATTCTCCTCGAAACTGCACGTAATCAGTCGCGGAAAGCCCAGATTCTGCATTGCATGGAGGATCGCTTTGGAAGCGCGCCGCAACCTCGTCGTCTCCTTCGACAATGACGAGAACGGCCGGGCCGGCGCCGCTCAAAGCTGACTCCGAGGATTCCGCAGGTTCCGGCCAGCGGAAGCAGGCTTGGCAGAAGCGGGCACATCTCGGCGCGATAGGGCTGGTGAATCCGGTCCTGCATTGCGACGCGCAGCAGATCTCCCCGGCCCTGAGCAAAGGCCAGGCCGAGCATGGAGACGGCCTGGATGTTCGCGACGACATCTGCGCTGGCGTAAGTTGCCGGAAGCACAGCTCGGGCCTTGCTGGTCGCCAGCGACTCCGACGGGAGCACCACGATTGCGCGCCAGTGGCGAGGCGGATTGACACGCGCCACGCGAACTGCCCTTCCCTCGTTTGCTGCAGCCACGAATCCACCCAGCCAGCAGGCAGCTGCGTTGTCCGGATGCCCCTCCAGTGCGCATGCCTCCTCCAGAATGCGATCCGGGCACCAGCTCGAGTTCGCCGAAGTGGACGGCCATGGCGATGGCCGCCAGCCGGCCTGCGGCCGATGACCCACATCCCATTCCCAGCGGGATGTCGTTGTCCATTCGGATGGCGAGCGGGGTTACAGGCTTGCCGTTCTCGGCTAGAATCCGGCTGTAGATATCCGAGAACCAGGTTGTGTTTCGAGCCGGGAGCACAGAATCGCTGTCCTGCCCGGTCGCGGAGATCGAAAACGCCTCGGCTGGCTCCGCTTCAATCTCAAGAAAAAAATTAAGAGCAACGGCGGCCGCGTCAAATCCTGACCCAAGGTTGGCGGAAGTGGCCGGCAATCGAATGCTGAAGGGTTTGGGGCCGCTGCTCATCCCGCCAATCCCTTCAAAGTAGCCAGCACGGCCGATGGGGTTGCGTCGACGACCATGGCATTGCGCTGCAGGGCCGCGATCTCTGACTGATGTCCGGCGACCTCGTCATCGCTTAACAGCGTTCCGCGATGGAAGTTGATGGTGTAGTCGGCATCCTTGAGCGTATGCCCGGTGAGCAGCAGAACGACCGTCTCGCTGGAGGCACACTTTGCCTTGCGCCCGAAGCTTTTTGAGGCCTGCCAGCGTTACCGCTGAGGCGGGTTCGCAGCCCAGGCCTTCCGCGCCCAGTTCAGCCTTGGCGATCGCGATTTCGGCTTCGCTTACATCGAGGCACCATCCGCCGGTCTCCTTGATCGACGCGTGCTGCCTTGCGCCACGAAGCGGGGTTGCCGATGCGAATCGCGGTTGCGCGTGTGTGAGCCTCAACCGGCTCCATGTGTTCGCCATTGTTCTCGGCGAAGCTGAGCAGCGAGAGGATTCGCGCCTTCGGCCTGGATCACGGAGATGCGAGGCATCCGTGCCACCAGCCCGAGTTCGTGGAGTTCGCGGAAGCCCTTGCCAAGCGCGGAGCTGTTTGCAAGATTTCCACCGGGGACGATCAGATGGTCGGGGACTGTCCAGTCGAAGGCCTCGGCGATTTCGAAGGCCGGCGTCTTCTGTCCTTCAAGGCGGTAGGGATTCACTGAGTTGAGCAGATAGATGGGAGCCTGCTTTACGATCTGCGTCAACACGCGCACGCACCCATCGAAATCGGATTTGAGCTGGCAGGTCACCGCGCCATAGTCCATCGCCTGCGAGAGCTTTCCCCACGCAATTTTGCCTTCGGGGATGAGCACCAGGCTGCGCAGGCCTGCGCGCGCGGCATAGGCAGCCATGGCCGCCGAAGTATTTCCTGTTGACGCGCAGGCCACCCATTCGAAGCCGCGCTCGCGCGCCACGCTGAGGGCCGCTGTCATGCCGGTATCTTTGAACGAGCCGGTGGGATTCATTCCCTGGTGCTTTGCAAAAAGCTGGTCGATCCCCAACGCCCTGGCTGCGCGCTTCAATTTGTAGAGCGGGGTGTTGCCTTCGTGCAGGCTTACCGCGTTGCCGAAGTTGTCGAGAATAGGCAGCAGTTCGCGGAAGCGCCAGACGCCGCTCTGATCGAGCAGCTTCGCTGGAACAGCGCCGCTCGCGCCACAGCCACTTGAGAGCGCCGGGATTCGGCCTGTTGTGTCCCTTGGCGCTGGCCCCAGCCGGAGTACTCGACCTCAAAAAGATCGCCGCACTGCGCGCATCGGAAATCAGGACGCGCCTCCGGCCCGGCGATGCGCGCACCGCAGCCGAAACACCGTAACGTGTGCAGATTCTCGTTCATGCCTTGGTGTTAGCGTAACAGAGCATTGGCCAGCTCAGAATCAGCGAGGCGTTCGGTTCGGCGCGCGATCAAGGGGCCCTGGGCTACTAACTTTAGAAATTCTCAAAGCCCAACATGACGGGTTCCATCTGAAGCTCGATCCCGAATCGATGTGCGACCGCTTTTCGGATATTGAGGGCAAGCGCGAGGATTTCTGCGGCCGTGGCTCCGCCGCGATTCACAAGCGCAAGCGTGTGTTTGGTTGAGATTCCAGCGCGGCCAAGCGCATAGCCTTTCGTGAATCCCGCTCTTTCAATCAGCCAGGCGGCAGGCAACTTCACGCAGTCCTGACGGCCGAGACCGGCAGGAAAGCGCGGAGGTTCGGCATTGGCCGCCGCTGTCACAGCAGCCGCCTGTTCCGCGCTTACGATGGGGTTCTTGAAGAAGCTGCCGGCGCTATGGCAGTCCGGATCGCCTTCGACGAGAAGCATCCCTTTTGATTGGCGGATGCGTCGAACGGCTTCGGCTACATCTCGCAGCGTGGGCGTGGCACCCTTCGCGAACGCCTTTTGCAGATCGGCATATTTCAGAGTCGGAGCGCCGTGCCGTTGGAGGCGATAGTCGACACGCGTCACGATGTACCGCCCTCGATCCGTCGTGTTGAAGCGGCTGTGCCGATAGGCGAACGCACATTCGCCTGCGCTGAAGTCGACAAATGTATGCTTTTGCAGATCGAAGGCTCGCACGCGGTGGATTGTGGAGGATACTTCCTGGCCATACGCTCCTACGTTCTGCACCGGCGTTCCGCCGACTGTGCCGGGAATGCCCGCGAGACATTCCAACCCGGCGCAATCATCGCCAACGGTTCGTTGCACAAACTGGTCCCAATCTTCGCCGGCAGCGACTTCGTAGACGCGCTCTTTTGACTGTGATTCACTTTCGAGAACGCTAACTCCTTTGAGAACGATGTGGAGGACCAATCCGTTGAAGCCGGCGTCGGCCACCAGCAGATTGCTGCCGCCTCCGAGCACAAAGAGCGCGACATCTTTCTCGCGAGCCCAGGCAGCGGCTTCCGCTATATCCTCGTCGGTTTTCGCCTCGACAAACCATCGCGCCGGACCGCCGATACCCAGCGTCGTAAGGGGCGCAAGCGGCTTGTTTTCTTCAATGCGCATCGATGCAAGGCTACACTAGGCGCGCTGCCGCTGCGGCTATAACCGGGAGTGCACTATGCGGCTTATGCACACGTTTTCTGTAGAATGGAATCAGGCAACCGGCTTACACAGCCGAAGACCCATTGCCGGAGGTTACATGTACCCAGAAATTATGGTCATTCCCATGCGCGAAGAACTTGTCCGCGCCGGAATCAACGAAACCCGCACTGCCGAGGACGTGGATGCAGCCCTCGCACAATCCGGCACAACCCTTTTGGTGGTGAACTCGATCTGCGGATGCGCCGCGGGCAAGATGCGCCCCGGAGTTCGGCTGGCGCTGTCCAATACATCAGAATGCGCCCGATCACAAGATCACCGTCTTCGCCGGGCAGGATCGCGAAGCCACGGAGAGCGCGCGCAGCTATTTTGAGGGCAATCCGCCGACCTCGCCGGCCATCGCCATCCTGCGCGACGGCAAGCTCGTCTATCTGATGCAGCGCTTCGTGATCGAGCAGGCCACGGCGCAGCAGATCGCCGGCGAACTGGTCCGCGCGTTCGACCAGTTCTGCGCCAAGACCCCTGCCTAGGTTCCAGGCAAAGAATTCCACGTTCAAATGAAACGGCCTCCCGCAAAGGAGGCCGTTTTTGTCTGCGAAGGAATTGCGGTCAGTCGCCTTGCACCGTCTGCGCTTCCGGCATCTGCTGCACCTTGCTGTGCTTCAGCGAATAGCCGAAGTAAATCACCAGGCCAAACAGCAGCCAGCCGATCATCACTTCCCATGTAAACAGCATCAGGCGTGTCATCAGGTAAACCGCGGAGAGGATGCCCAGGATCGGCACCAACGGCACGAATGGCGTCTTGAAGGGCCGTTCCATCTGCGGATGGCGCACACGCAATACCCACACGCCGGCACACACGATGGTGAAAGCCAGCAAAGTGCCGATGTTGACGAGTTCGGAGAGTACTATCGATGTTGAAGAACGCCGGCATGATGGCGGCGAATGTGCCAAAGACGATCGTCGTAATCCACGGCGTGCGGAACTTGGGTGCACCGCCGAAGCCCACTTCGGCAGCAGTCCGTCTTTTGACATCGAGTAGAAGACGCGCGTCTGGCCGAGCAGCATCACCAGCATGACGGTGGCGAGCCCGAACACCGCGCCGATCTTCACCAGCAGCGATCCCCAGCCTACGCCGGTTGCATCGATCGCCAGAGCCACCGGCGCCGAAACGTTCAGCGTCTTGTAGCTCACCAGCCCGGTGAGAACCAGCGAGACCAGAATGTAAAGGATCGTGCAAACCACCAGCGATCCGAGAATGCCGATGGGCATATCGCGCTTGGGGTTCTTCGCTTCCTGCGCAGCGGTCGAGACCGCATCGAATCCGATGTACGCGAAAAAGATGGATGCGGCTGCCGTTGGGAATCCCGCCCCAGCCGAAGTTTCCATGCCCGTCCGGGGGCGGCACAAAGGGATGCCAATTCGCCCTCGCGACTTCAGGATGCTTGAACAGAAACCAGCCGCCGATGACCAGGAAGACTCCCGACAATCGTGACCTTGATAATCACGACTGCGGAGTTGAAGTTGGCTGACTCCTTGATGCCGATCACCAGGATGGCTGGTGATGACCATGACGATGCGCAACGCGATCAGGTTGACCAGCGCCTGTCGCGTGCCGCAAGCCCACATCGCTCACGCCCGGAGGCAGCGACATCAACGGCATCCACTGATCGTGATAGAAGACGAGCGGCGTGCCGGTGTGGCGGTAATCTGCGGCGGAAGGTAAATATGGAACTGCTGCAGGAGGCTGTTGAAGTAGCCCGCCCAGCCCGAGGCCACGGTAGAAGCGCCGAAGGCGTACTCCAGGCAAAGGTCCCAGCCGATAATCCAAGCCACCAGTTCGCCGAGCGTCGCATAACCGTACGTGTAGGCCGAACCGGCGATGGGAATGATCGAGGCGAATTCGGCATAGCACAGACCGGCAAAAGCGCAGGTGAATCCCGCCACCACAAAGCTCAATGCGCAACCGCAGGGCCCGCACGCAGCGCCGCAGCCTGCCTGTGAGCGTAAAGATGCCGGCGCCGATGACAGCGCCAATGCCGAGCGTGACAAGATTGAGCGCGCCCAGTGAGCGCTTGAGCGTGTGCTCGCCTTGCTCTGCGGCCTCTTGCGTAAGCATCGACATCGGTTTGATTCGTAGCAGATTGGACATGAGTGAGGGACATCCTCCACAAAGACTTTAGGTACGGTTTGTCAATCTTGCGATCGTGGTTGCAGATCGCCGCGACCAGAAGAGATAGACCGGGATTCCCAGCAAAACCAGAACCAGGCCCGGCCAAGTGTATTGGGGCTTGTATCGCAATAATACGATACAAATCCATGAAGCCATGACGATGTAGAGCGCGGGGAGAACCGGGTAGCCGAGCGCCTTGTAGGGACGGCTCGCGCCTGGTTGTTTGACGCGCAAAACGAACAATCCGAGGATCGTGAGGATGTAAAAGACGAGCACGGCGAAGATGATGTAGTCGAGCAGCTGGCTGTAGGAGCCGGATACACACAGCAGCGCAGTCCAGCAGGCCTGCACGAAGAGACCAGCCGAAGGCGTCTTGTACTTCTCGCTCAGCTTGCCGACGGACTTGAAGAACAGGCCGTCCTGGCTCATGGCGTAGTAGACGCGCGCGCCGGCAAGAGACAGCCCGTTGGCGCATCCGAATGTCGAAACCAGAATCGCCGCGGCCATCAGGTACGCGCCGCCGGAGTGGAAAATCAACTTCGAGCGCAGCGGTTCCGACGCGATCTTCCGAGGCAAATTGCAGACCGCGCGCCATCGCGGTGGCTCCATGCGGATCGCCGTGCATGGGCAGCACCATCAGGTATCCGAGGGTGGCGAGAAAGTAGACCGTAACCACGAAGCCGGTTCCCATGATGAGCGAGAGCGGAATGTTGCGGCGCGGATTCTTCACTTCCCCGGCGGTGAAGGTGATGTTGTTCCATGCGTCGGCGGAGAAGAGCGAGCCGACCTGCACCACGGCGAGAATGACGAGCAGATTGACCAGGACGATCGGTCCGCCGATTCCAACCTGCACGGGATGCAGCGCGCTCCAGCCGGCATTCTTCCAGAACTCGACGCCAGCCTTGACCGAAATTCGCGGCCATCGCGGTTGCGTTGCGCCCGATGGTGAGCGTCAATAGCACCAATGCCGCGAGCGAAAGCGCTTTGGCAGAAGTGAACACGTTCTGGATCATGGCGCCCAGCTTCACGCCGAACATGTTCACGAAGGCCAGAAAGAACACGATCACGATGCCGGTGAGGTTGGCGGTGTTGACGCCGATATCCATGTTGCCAAGCACCATGGGGCCAACTTTGATGGGCGGAACATGGGCAATATGCCACAGCCAGTGCGTGGTTGAGATGGTCGGGAAGAAGACGCCAAGGAATTTGCCGAATGCCACGCAGACCGCGGCGATAGTTCCGGTCTGGATGACGAGGAACAACGTCCAGCCGTAGAGGAATCCCCAGAGCGGCCCCAGCGACTCGCGGAGGTAGACGTATTGGCCGCCGGCTTTGGGCATCATCGCGGCAAGTTCGCCGTAGCTGAGGGCGCCGATCACCGTCAGAATGCCGGTGACAACCCACGCGCCGAGAACAAGGGCCGGGAGTTGGCAGTGCGCGCGATGTCGGCATCCACCAGAAAAATGCCGGATCCAATCATGGAGCCGGCAACGAGCGCGGTGGAACTGAATAGCCCGAGCGTCTGCACCATTGTTGGCGCTTCGTGGGACGTTGGCGGGGCTTTCGATGGCGGTGAGTTCAGGAGTCGGCACTGGGCTTGTTTTATCTGAATTTAAAAGAATTGTCTTGCGTAATTTTGACGGCAGCGTTCCGTCAACTGAATCCTATGAGTTAACCAAATTGGTCTTTCCACCGTCTGAATTCGGCTGCGGGATCGGAAGTGTGAAAAATCGCTTCGGAGACGGCGACCATATTCACTCCCGCATCGAGAACCGCCTGCGCGGTCTCAAACGTGATTCCGCCCGCAGCACTGAGTACAACGCCGTGCCCCGCCTCCGTGCGAAGTTTCCGCACCCCTTCAACCCCAATTGGCTTTTTGGTGGTCTGCTTGGTTCTGGTCTCGAATACGGGCCCAATCGCGAAGTAGTTTGCCGGTTCAGTGAAGACTCCTGGCAGCAGAGATCCGCTGCCACCGAAAGTGCCAATGATCTTCTCGGGACCGAGGAGCCACCGCGCCTCGCTCGGCGGCACGTCCCCGCTATCAAGGTGAACGCCGTCAAATCCAGCCTCGAGAACGAGATCCTCCCTGTCATCAAGAATCAACTTCACCTGGTCCGGGGGCATGGCCTCGCGCAGGGCCACGGATTCCTTCAGGAGATCGGCGGTTGAGCTGATCTTGTTCCTGAATTCGAGGAGGCGAACGCCCGACTTGGTCAGGGCATCTCCAAGCTTGCGGAGAAACTGCGGACGACCTGTCAGTGGAAGGATCGATGCATCAAGGATCGGATAGATTCTGGGGTAACGGAAGACCATGGCCCGCGCTTCGCTCTCAAGGAAGGAACAAACCAGCATAGCAGCGCTGATCGCTGCTGCTGAACTGGCTGGGCGTATCCAGGCGTAGTTGAGACGGGCCGGCCTCACACATGGAGGCCGGCTCGCTGGTATGGCATTTTGAGGCTGGTCTCACATTTCATCGGCTGACGGGCCGTACATGCCGGGAACTTTCTTGTCGAGCAGGCGCAGATATACACCGAGTTGCGCGCGGTGATGAACGAGATGGTTGAGCACCCAGGTGCGCCAGACGCTGTACTTGGTGTCGTCGATCCAGGTCTGATCGCCGGCGACAAATTTCCAATTCGAATCCCACTTGGCCGGGGTCATTGCAGCCAGTGCAGGTTTGGCCTCTGCCACCTGCTTGTCAAAGCGCGCCAGCAGATCCTTCTTGGTGGCCGGGTCGTCGGACTTCATGTCGGGGCTCCAATCAAGCCGATCGGTCGTGAGGGTGTGGATCGCCCAGTCGCCCTTGGTATCGCTCACGTGGGCGGCGAGGCGTCCCAATGCCATCGACTTGGCATGCGGTTTCCAGGCGAAGTCGGCATCGTCCGGAATAGCCTCCAGGATTTTCCGGGTGCTGGCGGTTTCGCGATCGTATTCAGCGATAAGTTCCTTTTGAAAGTCCATGTTGCAACCTCCATGTTGCGAAGGTCAGCATACACCGGATTTCCTGTGAAAAGGCGAAGAAAAAGCGATAATTGTTTAAAGCGGTCTATCGGCGCCCTGAACCGGTTTTTAGATCGGTTGCGGAGTTTCGGACACGACCGGCAGACCCGCGGCGTCCCATGCCGCCAGACCGCCTGCGATCTCGATCAGATTCGTGATGCCGTGCTGGTGGAGAATGCTGACGGCGATGGAGGAGCGATAGCCGCCGGCACAGTGCACGGCGATGCGGCGGTCGCGGGGGACTTCGCTCGATGCGTTCCTGGAGCTGGTTCAGGGGAACGTTGATGCTTCCAGCAATGTGCTTCATTGACCATTCTCCCGGAGCTCGCACGTCGAGCAGCAGTGGAGGCTGAGCGGACTCCATCTCTTCGGCCGCGATGAGAACGCCGGCACGCTCGGTTGGCCAGACGAGGTCGGGCCGATCAGCGAGTGACTCCATGCCATTGCGTAAATATCCCATGACGTGATCGAAGCCGATGCGACCAAGACGCAGCGCCGCCTCCTGTTCGCGGCCAGGCTCGGCGATGATGACGATGGGCTTGGCGCGATCGAGAACAGTGCCGGCCCATGTGGCATATTGGCCTCCGAGGCCGATGTTGATGCTTCCGGCGAGATGGCCTTTGGCGTATTCCGCGGCGTCGCGTACGTCGAGGATCTGCGCTCCCTTGTCGCCGAGCTGGAGAACCTCGTCGAGTTCGACAGGCTTGAGACCTTCCTCGAGTGCCCTGTCGAGCGTGGCGCGCTCGCGCGTGTTGAGGATAGCGTCGTAGGTGAAGTAGGGCGGAGCGTCGGGCTGGTCAGCGGTCACGAGACGCACGAATTCTTCTTTGCTCATCGGCTTGAGCGCGTAGTTGAAACGGCGCTGGTCGCCGAGAGACGAGACAGTGTCGGACGAAAGTTTTTTGCCGCAGAGAGAGCCTGCGCCGTGAGCGGGATAGACGAGCACCTCGTCGTGAAGCGGAAGCAGCTTTGTGTGCAACGAGTCGTAGAGATGGCCGCCAAGTTCACTTGCGGTCCACCCGAGCGAAGCGCGTAGGTCGGGGCGGCCCACATCACCGATGAAGAGTGTGTCGCCCGTGAGGACTGCATACGGCTTCGTTTTATCCTTGGCGAGATCGAAGACGAGGATCGAAATGGATTCGATTGTGTGGCCTGGTGTGTGCAGCACCTGGAGGCGCATACCGGGAAACTCGAGCGTGTCGCCGTCGTTCATCGGAACGAATGGGTACTCGGCCTTGGCTCGCGAGCCAAGGTGAATCGCAGCCCTGCAGCAGTCGCGCAGTTCCAGGTGGCCGGCAATAAAGTCCGCGTGGAAGTGAGTGAGGAAAACGTGGCGAATGTGGAGGCCGAGACTTTTTGCATCAGCGACGTACTGATGAGTATCGCGCTGCGGATCGACGATGACCGCGGTCCCGCTCTCTTCGTCGCCGAGCAGATACGAAGCGTGAGCGAGACAGCCGAGGTAGTACTGTTTCAGGATCATAAAAATTCTGCGAGTCTAACACTCGCCTGTTGCGCGAGTCAGTTCGAGACTCATTGCTTGCCGGAGGTTTCGACAGGCAGCGAGAAAGCGACGTACATGCCACCCTGCGGGTTGTCGGGGGTCCGCGCGTTGCTGGCGGCGATTACAACATATTGGCGGCCATCGACCGTGTAAGTGGAAGGTGTGGCCACGCCGGCGAATGGAAGTTCGCCCTCCCACAGCAGCTTGCCGGTGCTGGTGTCGAAAGCGTGAAGCTTGTGATCGTAGACCGTGGCGCCAATGAAGAGGACGCCGCTTGCGGTGACGACGGGACCTCCGTAGTTTTCGGTTCCGGTATTCTTCATTCCCTTCTCTGCCAGCGCGGGATATTCACCGAACGGGACCTTCCAGAGATACTTGCCGGTTATGAGATCGATAGCGTTCAGCGTGCCCCATGGCGTTGAAATTGCGGGATAGCCATCGGGGTCAAGGAATTTGCGGTAGCCGGTGAAGATGTATTTGTTCGACCACTCCTCGGGATTGGAATCTCGCGCCTTCACGGTTGGGGTGACTTCGAGGAAGCGAAGCAGAGCTTCGAGGTCAGCGCTATTCAGACCCATACCGGGCATCTGATTTTTGCCTTTCTGAATGACGTCAACTGTTTGCGCGGCATTCAACCGGGCACCGATACCAACCAGGGGCGGTGAGGGCGCGATGCCTTCCAATTTGTCACCGTGACACGCGGCACACTGCTCGGCGTAGACCTTGGCACCGGCAGGATCGGCTGCGGGCTTCGGCACGTTTTCAGCTGCGGGGGCTGCCTGCAACTCCTTGGGAGGTGCTGCCGCGCCTGCAGTGCGCAGATACGACACGAGCGCGTCGAGGCGTTGGCCATCGATATTCGGAAACGATGGCATGCGGCCTGCACCCTGATGAATTGCAGCAACCACTTTCTCTGCCGGCATGCGTTTTCCGATGTCGACGAGGGACGGAAATGCAGGCGGTGAGCCGGCGCGATCGACGCCGTGGCACATGGCGCACTGGCTCTGGTAGACAAGCTCGCCGGGGCTGCCTGCTTTGCTGGGAACGAGGCCGCCGGTCCAGGCCATTTCAGTTTCGTTGATGTAGATGATGTCGTGGACGGGATCGATGGCGGGACCGCCCCATTCTGCGCCGCCGTCGAAGCCGGGAAAGATGATGGTCTGCTGACCGATTGCGATGGGATAGAACTGCCCGCCGTTGCGAAAGGTGCGGAAGGTCTTGAGTGCCCAGTCGTGCGCTTCGGGCGTTCGCGTTGTGAGCATGTCCTCGGTGAGTTGCTGCCGTGCGTAGGGCTCGGGCAGCGTCTGGCTTGGGTTGAGTGGGTGAAGTGACTTCGCCGGGGATCGTGCTGGCGGATACGGATGTTCGTGGATCGGAAAGAGAGGCTCGCCGGTGATGCGATTGAAGAGGTAGAGATAGCCTTGCTTGGTGGTCTGCGCGATGGCGTCGATGTGTTTGCCGTTCTTCTCAACGCTGAAGAGCGCGGGAGGCGAGGGGAAATCGCGATCCCAGATGTCGTGGTGCACGCCCTGGAAGTGCCACAGACGCTTGCCGGTGTTTGCGTCGAGCGCGAGCAGCGAGTCGGCGTAGAGGTCGTTGCCGAGGCGATCGCCGCCGTAGAAATCCATGACCGCGGAGCCGGTGGGCGCAAAGAGAATGCCATGCTCGGCGTCGAGCACCATGCCTGTCCAGTTGTTTGCGGCGCCTGCGGTCTTGTAGGCGTCTTTCGGCCAGGTTTCGTAGCCGGGTTCTCCGGGCAGCGGGATGGTGTGGAATGCCCACCGCAATGCTCCTGTGCGGAGGTCGAAGGCCTGGATGTAGCCGGGCGGAGCGGGATGCGCTTCGGGCATGCGACCGCCGACGATGATCATGTCTTTGTAGATAACGCCGGGCGTGGTGAGCGCGATGGAGAGGGCGCTGAAATCTGTTTGCAGGCCGTCGATAACGAGGCCTTTGCGGAGATCGATGCGGCCATTGTCACCGAAACTCGTGATGAGCTTGCCGGTTTCGGCGTCGAGGCAGAAAAGAAAATTCATCACGGCGGCATAGATTCGGCCGTGCGCGCCGTCATTCCAATACGTGACGCCGCGGGCGGGTTGGCCTGCGACGATGCCGGAGTCAAACTTCCACTTCAATTTGCCTGTGGCTGCATCGAGGGCGATGACCTCGGTCTTGGGAGTGTAGGCGTAGAGCGTGCGGCCGATGATGAGCGGGTTAGTCTGGATGCCGCCTTTTTCGCCGGTGTCGTAGGTCCATGCCTGCTGGAGAAGATGGACGTTGTCGCGATTGATCTGCGTGAGGCGGGAGTAGTGGTCGCCGTCGAAGCTGCCGTTGTAGACGGGCCAGCTGGTCTGTTTCGCGGTCTGGCTTTGGGCGAGACCGGGAGGCAGAGTGACGATCGAAAACAAAGAAAGACAAAGTATGTAGCGCAGGAGTGAAATTGGAAAGCATCGAGTCGCGTGCCTAACAGCTCGGCTGGTCAAGGATACACGGCTGGTGCAGCGAGATGGGTGCAGGCACTTAGGGCGGTGCTTTGGTTTTCGTGAGGCGCACGTCTCACAAGTGGCGGCGGCATTTCCTGTCTCAGGATTCCTGATTTCCTGTTGTATAGGTTTAGCCGGGGGTATTCCCGATCTCTTTTGCGTAAAATATTCCATTTATTCGACTTATGGCGAGCCTTTGGCTCCAAGATCTTCTATTGAAAGATGTTAGGCACAAAATCCTCATTATCAATAACTTAGCAGCAGTTGCCGAAAGACGATTCGGATCGGTTTACAAAAAAATTGCAAATTCAGATGAACCATTTGTTACGCGGGAATGATCATCTTCAGTGCGCTTTTTTGTTTTCCGTGCAGATTCTTCTGCCGACTCTCTTATTGTGCGCCGGAAGCACGAAATTACCTGCAAAACTGAGGCAAGGAATTTAGCTTCGAGAATCATGCGGTTAGGTGGCGGTGAGAGCTTGTGGGAGTTGACATCGCGCCCGGCGGATTGGAGTGTTCTCGAGAACGAGCGACCCCTGGTCACGATTTTGGGGAAGAGCGACGGTTCTTGATAATTCGGAATGGCTCACCATCCCACGGGAAATCCTGTCGAACAGAAACTAGCTTCCAGCGGGTCGAATTTGGTTCGGCTGGCGACGGCTACACCTTACTGTTTGTTGGGATCGCCTTCTCTTTGTGAACAAAGTAAAAATACGCGCCAACGCTCAGGAAATTGACAATCACGGCAATCACATTCCAAATGATCACCGGCCTTGAAATGATCAACAGACCGTAATAAACCCAGAGGATTTGAAAAAGGCACATAATCGCGGCCATCCTCGGATTCATCCCCGCGCTCGATCGGCGTCTGAACATCGCGATCAAGTCCGGCAGGGCGGCAAAGGTCGTTCCAAAGCCCGCCACAATGCCGACGATCTCCGATCGCTTAAAACTGGAGAATAGAATGCTCTGCGGATCACCCGGTACCATGTCCTTGCAGGCGCACAGGGAAATCGTGCAACAGAGAATACCGCAAAGCACTATTCCGTTAAATCGGTTCATACAAACGACCCTCGCAAAGAGTGTCCTCGATACTAGGCACCCGATGTGGTCCGATCAACTGTCGAAACTACCAGAGAGCTGATGGAACGATGGCTGGCGAGACGTCGGTGCCGCGCCTGTCGAGAAATTCGGGGATGGAACGCAGCATGTTACGCGATTCTGGGCGTATTACCCCTGCCGGAATGAAAAGTCGGACGTGGGGTATCCGGGCCTAAAGCCATGGGGCTCTCTGCACATGATTTTCAGCAGCCTCAAGGCTGCTGCTCCCTCCGCTTTGGCAACTTCGAAGCGCCGCC
This sequence comes from uncultured Acidobacteriaceae bacterium, assembly GCA_963769345.1. Taxonomy (GTDB): domain Bacteria; phylum Acidobacteriota; class Terriglobia; order Terriglobales; family Acidobacteriaceae; genus Telmatobacter. The sequence continues at coordinate 571,730 of CAVYLL010000006.1, read as the reverse complement.
AGCCGTGGAACGTTCAGGGCAGACCCCTTCGGCTCCCCTACGCTCGGCGCAGGGTGACAGCGCTGTTGCCATTGTTGGAGAATGATCGGCCCTGCGCGTGCGGAAGCAACAAAGAGTTCCCTCTTTCGCGGTTCTGGATTGGCGCGTTGCCCAAGTCCCGGGACGGCGAGTCCTATTGAAGCGCCTTCCGCTAATGCTGAGCCAGATTGCGCTGGAGTACGGCACGCAGGTTGTTCTCAAGGATGTTGACCTGGCTCTTTGCGAGATGGTTGTTGTCTTTGTAAAGTGAGACACCCGCAACGCTTGTCGTGCAACGGTCTCCCGTGCAAAGGGTTTCTCTCGGATCGAAAACATCCGCCCCTGCGCTTATGGCCACTGCTCTGATCTCATCGTGGAGGGCAAGAGAGCTAGTCTCCTTCGGAGTTTTCGATAAACCGACTCGACCGAATATCGCGTTGCTCATGTCGAGTTCGGGAATGCGCTCCAGGAAGATCGGAAATGGGAGGCACACAATCACGTTCTTCCCATGGTTCTTTAAAAGACGGATCTCGTTGGCCAGGTCCGTGAGAAATTGACGATGAAGCTCGTCTCGAGAGAGAGCCTTGGCGCATTTGTCGTTAACAGTCAGGCAGAAGGGAGTGTCTTCTCTGTTTCCCCACCATGTACTGAAACCCAGGAACACCGAATCGATATCTTCTTGCTGGGCGCGCATCATTGCAAACTTTGCAAAGGAATCGCAATGATACCCATCGGTCGTCCGGTCATTGATATGTTCATCCGGTAGACAACCAGGGGCAAACGCGGTCACCACGCCGCGATCGCCGAAGCCTGGACTGTTAAAGATCTCCTTAATAACGGGATACAACTGCTGCAGGTGAGAATCGCCAAAGAACAGAACCTTGCGCTGGAGTTTGCCGCCGACATCGCAGGATTTGATGTCGCGCATGCTATGCACCTCTGTCCGGAAGTTGGCGCAGGACTCGTCGAAATCAGCGATGCGCTCCTGATTTGCGAGCACAACCTGACGCGTCTGCGCGTCGTAGCGCCCCGGCAAGCCCTGCGAATGGTAGGCAGCGAACCCGAAGACGGCAGTTAAAATGCTGGCCGCGAAGCCATAAGCAAAAATCTGCCGTCTGCTGAAGGGTGAAGAGCTGCCGCGAAAGGGGCGCTCGATAAATTCGAACGAAACGAATGCGGCCAGTACTGAAAACAAGAGCACAAAAGCGATCTCGGCATTTCCCCGAAGGTTGAAGGGGAAATGCTTGCCGAACTCAATGGCCGCCCAGTGCCACAAGTAGAGCGAGTACGAAATGACGCCGATGAAAACGACAGGCCTAAAGCTCAAGATCCTGGATACAAACGACGGACCGGCTTCACCGGCATAGATGACCAACCATGCTCCGACGCATGGAAGCAACACGATGTAACCGGGAAAGGGTAGGCCTTTCAAGGGAAGGCAGACAGCGCTCAAGATCATCCCGATGCCCAGGATAGCGACGATCTCCCTGAGGCCACGGCTTCGGATGAGAGGTACAGCCTTCGTGGCGAGCAATGCCCCCAGCAGCAACTCCCAGGCCCGCGGCATGAGCCAATAAAAAGCCACGATCGGTTGATGCTGCGTCGTCCACAGATTAAGGGCAAAGGATGAAGCGGTGAGGACGAACAGCCACGCGTTGACTCGTTCTCTTGCCCAGCGGAAGAGCAGATAGAGAGTCAAAGGGAATAGGAGATAGAACTGCTCCTCAACTGCGAGCGACCAGGTATGCAGGAGAGGCTGAGCCGCCGCAGTGGTGGTATCAAAGTATCCAGCCGGCAGCGCGCTGTGCCAAAAGTAGAAGTTGCTGACAAAGAAAGTCGTCGTAACGAGTGATTTTCCAAACTTTGTCAACTCTTCTGGGTATAGAACGATGGAACCGATCAAAATGCAAGAAAATAAGACGGTGAAGAGGGCCGGGAAAATGCGCCGCATTCGACGCTCATAAAACATCACTATGGAGAAACTGCCAACAGCCAGGTCCTTCGCGATCAATGAAGTAATGAGATACCCGGAGATGACATAAAAGACGTCTACACCGATAAAGCCGTTTCGGAAAGTGCTGATTCCCAGGTGGAAGAAAAGCACGGCAATGACAGCAACTGCGCGGAGGCCATCAACGTCGGCCCGATATTTCGCAGACCGGGCGGCGACGGATTCAAATGAAAATCGAGTCCGCGAGGGGCTTTGTCGATCGCCCTGCTCCATGTCTGTTGAAGTAGTCATGGGTTTGCAGATTATATCTGCTGGGCGGATGGAATCATGAAAGAACGGCGCATCTCGGCTACAAACTCAGTGGGAACAGAATGGGTTCACTCAGCCGGAATCGGTCAACAGATCGTTCGCCGTGAATTGAATCCGGTTCGATAGACTCAGATTTCTGGAGAGTTCCGATATGGACGTGAAAGAGTTCAGGACGTTTGGGCACCAGGTTGTGGATATGCTGGCGGAGTATATCGAGAACATTGAAGAGAAGCGGGTATTTCCCGACTCGGATCCCAAAGTTGTTTCGCGACTGTTTGAGCAAGCGCTGCCGGAGGAGTCGGAAGCTTTCGAAGACGTGCTCAATGAATTGCAGCAGAAACTACTTCCCTACTGTACGCACGTCGGACATCCGGGATACATGGGGCTGATTACGCCGTCGCCGAATCCGGTGGGGGTGATTGGGGATTTTATCTGCTCGGCGCTGAACCAGAATCTCGGCGTGTATTCGATCGGGCCTTCGGCGGTTGCGATGGAGAGACAGACTGTGCGCTGGCTGGCTGATATTGCCGGATATGGGTCGCAGGCGGGCGGGAACCTGACGAGTGGCGGCATGATGGCCAACTTTATTGGGCTGAAGTTGGCGCGCGACTGGGTCTCGGGCGATCGCGCGCAGCATGATGGCGTGCAGCAGCGGTGGGCGGTTTATGTGTTCGGAAGAGCGGCACGTCTCGGTCGACAAGGCGGTTGACGCCATCGGGCTGGGACGCGAAGCGCGTATCGGCGCCATTCCCACCGATGCTGAGTTTCGCGTGCGGATCGATGCGCTGGAGGCGGCGATCGCGAAGGATAAGAAAGATGGCGTCCGGCCGATGTGTGTTGTGGGCATGTTTGGAACGACGAATACGGGGGCGGTGGATGATATTCGCGCGCTGCGGGAGATTGCCGATCGCGAGGGCATGTGGCTTCATGCCGATGCGGCGTATGGAGGCGGCATGCTGCTGTCGCGGGAATTTGCGCTGCGGGAGCGCTGGCCTTGAACTGGCGGATTCGATCACCATCGATCCGCACAAGTGGTTTTATGCGCCACTCGATGCAGGAGCGGTGCTGGTGAAGGATCGAGGCGCGTCTTACGGCTTCGTTCGGCATGAAGCCGGCATATCTGACCGATGAGATGGAGGGGGCGAAGGAGCGGTACCAGTATTACGTGCATGGGTTCGAGCAATCGCGGCGGTTTCGCAGCCTGAAGGTGTGGATGAGTTTCAAGCGTTATGGTGCGAGGCAGATTGGCGAATGGATCGACAACAATGTTCGGCAGGCGCGGCATTTGTATTCGCTGGTTGAAAATGATCCGGAGTTTGAAGCGGCTAGCCTTCCGCCGATGTCGGCGATTTGCATTCGGTATCGGGCCGTGGACGAAGGCGATGTCAGTGAAGATTGCACGCGGAGGTTGCGGAGCGGGTGGAGAAGAGCGGGAAATTCTGGATTGGGACGACAGAGTTGAAGGGCAGGATGTGGTTTCGGATCAATCCGGTGAATTTTCGGACGCGGGAGGAGCATATGGAGCAGTTGCTGGAGTTGTTGAGGATGGAGTGCCGCGCGGTGGTCCGGGCCTGAAGGCCCATTCTCTTGGAGATTCGGTATTCAGCGGCCTGAAGGCCGCTGCTCCCTCCGATGTTCACGAAATTGAGACGCGTCATCCGATTCGCGACCGAAAGGCAAACAGCAGGTTCGACTCCCCTTCACTCTGTTCAGGGTCGCTCAGGATGACGTTGCAATTTGGATGATTACGAAATGCGCCGGGCGAGGAAGCGCTCCATGAACTTGGTGTCGAAGTTGCCGGCGCGGAAGTCTTCGTCGGCGAAGATCTCCTGGTGGAGCGGAATCGACGTTTCGATTCCCTGCACTATGAATTGCTTGAGGGCGCGCTCCATTTTGGCGATGGCTTCTTCGCGATCGATGCCGTGGACGATGAGCTTGGCGATAAGCGAGTCGTAATAGGGCGGGACGATGCCTTCGGAATATTGCGCGGTGTCGACGCGGACGCCATTGCCGCCGGGGACGTTGAAAGCGGTGATCTTTCCGGCTGATGGCGTGAACTTGACGGGGTGCTCGGCGTTGATGCGGCACTCGATGGAGTGGCCGCGGATCTCGATCTTCGGCGGGAGGATGGCGCTGAGTCGTTCGCCGGAGGCGATGCGGAGCTGGGCTTTGACGAGATCGATGCCGGTGATGGCTTCGGTGACTGGGTGCTCCACCTGGATGCGCGTGTTCATCTCGATGAAGTAGAGCTTGCGGTCTTCATCCATCAGGAACTCGACGGTGCCGGCGTTCTGGTAGCCGATGTCGGTGAGGCAGCGGCAGAGGGTCTTGCCGATCTCTTCGCGCATCTTCGGCGTGACCTGCAGCGAAGGCGCTTCTTCGATGAGTTTTTGATGGCGGCGCTGGATGGAGCACTCGCGCTCGAAGAGCGTGGTGACGTGGCCGTGCTCGTCGGCGAGGATCTGGAACTCGATGTGGCGCGGCTGCTCGATGAACTTCTCCATGTAGAGCTCGCCGTTGCCGAAGGCGTTGGCGGCCTCAGTGGATGCGGCATGGAAGAGATTGGGCAGTTCTTCGGCGGTGCGGACGATGCGCATGCCGCGTCCGCCGCCGCCTGCCTTGGCTTTGAGGATGACGGGATAGCCGATTTGGGCTGCAACGTCCTGTGCTTCTTCGGCAGTAGCGAGAACGCCGTCGGAGCCGGGAAGGATGGGGACCCTGGCTTCCTTCATTGCCTGGCGGGCTTTTTCTTTTTCGCCCATCAGGCGCGTGACTTCGGGCGGGGGGCCGATGAACTTGATGTTGGAAGCGCGGCAGACTTCGGCGAAGTTGGCGTTCTCGCTGAGCAGTCCGTAGCCGGGATGGATGGCGTCGACGTTGGCGATTTCAGCGGCGGAGATGACGGCGGGAACATTGAGATAGCTGTCGGCGGGGCGCGGAGGGCCGATGCAGATGGCCTCGTCGGCGAAGCGCACGTGGAGCGAATTGCGATCGGCTTCGCTGTAGACGGCGACGGTACGAATTCCGAGCTCGCGGCAGGCGTTGAGCACGCGCAGAGCAATTTCACCGCGATTGGCAACCAAGACCTTACGAAACATTGAGAACCTTGAAAAGCGGAGTTAGGGGGTTAGCGGAGCTAGCGGAGTTAGGAACGGCTCGTTTGATCACGCGCTCGTTGTTTGAGAAGCTTGAAGCGGGCTAACACCGCTAACTCCGCTAGCGATACTAACTCCGCTTTTCGTTTCATCCTTCGCGAATGGAGAACAGGGGCTGGCCGAATTCGATGGGCTGGCCGTTGGAGATGAAGCACTTCACAATTTCGCCGGAGGCGTCGGACTCGATCTCATTCATCAGCTTCATGGCTTCGACGATGCAGATCACCTGGCCCTTTTCGACGCGTTCGCCGGGCGAGACGAACGGCGCAGCACCGGGTGAGGGCGAGCCGTAGTAGGTGCCGACGATGGGAGATTTGACGATGTGCAATCCGGCGTCTGGATCGACGGCCGGATGCGGCTGGCTGTGGAACTGCGACAGGAACTGCGGTCGGCGCTGCGGCGGCGGGTGCCACGGCCAGCCTGGCGAGATCGGCAATTCCTGTTGCGGGCGCCGCGGCTTGAGCGAATTTCAGTCGGATCTTTATATCGCCGCGATCGAGGTCGAACTCGGCGACCTGATACTGCTTGAGGAACTCGATCAGTTCCCGCAGATCCTTCATGTCCTGTGGTTTCATTCGTTCCTTTTTTGCCTGCGCGCAACGCGCGTCATCGAGTCAAAGTTCGATCAGTGCCTTGGGTGCCGGCGTCAGCACCTGTCCCCCGGTTTTCGTCACGGCTACCATATCTTCGATGCGAATGCCGAACTTGCCCGGCCAATAAACTCCGGGTTCAATGGTAACAACCATTCCCGGCTGGAGCCTTGTTTTCTGTCCTGCCCCGACTCGCGGCGACTCGTGAATCTCAAGTCCTACTCCGTGCCCTGTGGAATGGGAGAATGCGTCGGCCATTCCGGCTTTGCGCAAGACGCTACGCGCAGCCTCGTCCACCTCTCCGCAACTCACTCCGGCAGCTACGGCCGCAACGGCCGGATTCCTGGGCCTCCAGCACTGCCTCGTAGGCGTTTCGTTCTTCTGACTTTGGGTTTGCCCAGGCAAACGGTTCGCGTCATGTCGGAGCAGTAGCCCTCCCGGATTATACCGAAGTCGAGGGTTACGAACCCCCTGCGGGGCAGCGGGGCTGTGGAGGCTTTTCCGTGAGGCAGAGCGGAACGCTCGCCAGAGGCGACGATGGTTTCAAAGCTCATGCCTTCGGCGCCGTGCAGGCGTGCCTGATGCTCCAGTTCGGCGGCGATTTCGATCTCGGGCACGCCGGGGCGGATGACAGTGAGGATGTGCTCGAAGAGCTCGGCAGCCGATGAGGGCGGCCTCAGACATGAGCTTCAGTTCGTCTTCGTCTTTGATGAGGCGTAAAGGTTCGACGAGCGGCGCAGAGAGCTCGGCGAGAAAGCTGCGGCGAAGTTTCGAAGGCAACTCGGCGCGGAAGCGGGAGAGTTCGGCGACGGTGGTGTGCGTGGGGTCGAAGCCGGCAAATTTCGCGCCGGGCTGGGCAGCGAGCCACTGCACTGCCGGAACGGCCGGAGGGCCGCCCGCGACGATTTCGACCTTGGCGTCTTTTACCTGTTCGGCGGCTTGCGCGCGGTAGCGGCCGTCGGTGAAGAGGCGGGCGGAGCGGCGCGTTACGGCGAGTGCGGCGCTGGAGCCCGTGAAGCCGGAGAGATAGCGGATGTCTGGGAGATGAGTAACGAGAAGGCCGGAAAGGCCGGCCTTCGTTATGCGGCGGCGGAGCAGCCCGATTCTACGTGCGTGGTCCATCCGGAAAGGTATATCACGGGGCCCCGGCTCTTCAAATACGTCGGGCGTTGCACGATCTCAGTAGGGAAAATAGATTGTGATTGTTCCGTCATCGTTGTCGGCGGTGATGATTTCGCGGCGGCTATCGTTGGTGAGGTTCCCGATCGCGATGCCGCCCCACCCGCCTCTCGCAGGAATCCGGAACGAACTGAACCGTCGTTGCACGTTGGGCGCGAAGAGCATCAATTCCCTGCTCTCTGCGCATGCGACCGCAATCACGATTTTTCCGTTCCCAAGGTCGCCGGCAGTCACATCATTGGGTCCTCGGCATTCGCCCAGCGGAAGTGGCGTTCCGGACATCGGCGAAAACGATCCGTGACCGTCCCCGAGCAGCACGGTCACGCCGTTTTCAGCTGTGCTGCCGATGTCGCGCTGATACGGAAGAATGACGAGATCCGCATTTCCGTCCTGATTGATGTCGTCGACGAACACCTGCCACGGTTTGGCTCCGGCCGCAAAGGGCGAACCATGTGCTTCAGCGAATCCACCTTTTCCATCGCCGAGCAGAATTGACACCGTCCCGTCATCGAGATTGGTCGTAACGATGTCAGGATGCCCGTCTCGATTGAAGTCTGCGGAGCGCAGCCGTTCATAGGGCCGATGACCGACCGGAAAGAAACGGCCCGGCAAGCGAAGTCCTCCCTTGCCGTCGCCTGGCAGCAACTCGATCTTGTTATCGGCCCAGCTGTCTGTTGCAACGTCCGGTTTCCCGTCGCCATCAAAGTCAGCCACCGCGACGCCGTGGGGATGTGGATTCGAATGGACATCGAAGGGCGATCCGGGGGCCGGCGCGAATTTACCAGTACCGTCTCCAAGAAGAATCGTGAGATAGGGGGACTGATGATTGGCAATCACCACATCCAGGTTCCCGTCTCCGTTCATATCTGCGACTGCAAGATCGTTAGGGAGGTGCCCTGCAGGAATCGGCGATCCGGGTCCGCTCTGGAAATTTCCTTTTCCGTCACCCAGTAAAACGCTGACGGTGCCCGCGACCCCATTGGCCACGAGAATGTCAGGATTGCCGTCGTGATTCAAATCCGCAACTGCTATGCAGCGCGGCCCACGGTCGGTGTGGATGGAAACCTGATGAAAACGGGGAGGCCGGGAGGCTGTGTCTCCTGAGACGAAGCCCAGTACGACAGTCAGAGTCGTTGCCAAAACGGTCTTCACGGGAATGGACCTCCCTTGAAGGTGGCCACATCAGGCGCTCAAATCTACATCGCTGGCTTGACGGGCTTCTTTTGCTCGGGATTGAATTCGGCAGCCTGGATTTCAGACTGGTGGTCCATCCATTCATCGAGGCGGGAGCGTTTGAAGCGCCAGCGATTGCCCAGCTTGAACGCGGGCACGAACCCTTCAGAAGCGTACTTGTAGAGGGTGTCGGGCGAGATGCCAAGGTAGTCGGATGCCTGGCGGATATCCATGACTTCACGAACTTCAGGAACGAGGAGGTTGGAGCGAGCGGTTGAGTTACGCATAATGGCACCCCAGGCAGGATTCCGGATAAGCCGGTGTTCCTGTTTATATCGCGGTTTTGCCGGGCAATTCAAGGAGTTTTCGGGAATTCTCCCGCTATTGCCGGGTACTGGTGGACGCTAAACCCCGCAGGAACACGTTGTTAGGACTCAAAACCGCAACCTGTTGGGCTCGCCGGGGCAGCACTCCCAAACCGTTGGAGCGTTGAACCGGATGGTGCTGGGGTGCGAGGGGTTACGGCGGTTTGCCGCAGCGGGCGGCAGATTACTCGAATTCCTTCGGTCTTTCTCCAAGGGAGGAACGGTAGCGCCGATCCGCATAGAGCAGCTCGATATTCTTCGTCGCCGTCGCCTCGCCTTTCGCGTCACCGATGGCGCGAAAGACCTGCAGTGCCTGCTTGTATAGCTCGAGCGCACGCTTCCCGTCTCCCAGGCGCGAGTAGGCCGTTCCCATGTTGTTCATGGTCGTGGCTTCACCCTTCCGGTTGCCCGTCTGACGATGGATCGCAAGTGCCTGTTGAAATGGATCGAGAGCCCTGCGGGTTTCCCCAAAAGCGTTATAGGTTCCGCCTAGGTTGTTCAGGGCATTCGCTTCGCCGGAGAGATTCATGCCGGCGTGATAGATCTCGCGTGCTTTTTGAAATGCATCAAGCGCGTTCTTCTTGTCGTGCGATGCGTAGTAGGCAAGGCCGATGTTGTTGAGCACAGTGGCCTGGCTATCGCGGTTGCCGGCTATTTCGTAGATCTGCAAAGCTCTCTGGTCAAAGCGCAGTGCTTCATCCGGATCATTGAGCGCACGAAACACTTCACCCATATCGCCGAGAGTCGCAGCCTCGTGATCCTGGTTCCCTGATTTGCGCCAGATGGGGAGAGCCTGTTTGAAGGCTTCGAGTGCTTCTTCGTTGCGGCCAAGGGCGAAATCTGCGGCGCCGATGTCAGAGAGCGCCGCGGCTTCGGCGGTCTGTTCGCCGAGTCTCTGTACGGTTAAGAGCACACGCTGAAAATGCTTGAGAGCTTCAGCCGGGTTACCGTGCGCGAGATAGAGTGCTCCGATTCGATTGAGCGCGAGCGCCTGGGATCTCAGATCGCTGGCGTCGATGGCGGTTTTAAGGTCAGCCTCATACCCGGCAAAGCTGACTTGTGCTTCGGGGGCCAGTTGCATCGAGGCGGAGCCTGAGGCAGGCGGAAGAGAGGATTCCTGACCGCGAATCGGCGGTGTAACAGCGAGAGAGCACAGGACAAGCATGAGGGCAGCCGAGGCTGCCGACAACGAGGCATGGGCGGGCGTGCACATGAACCGACCTCTGGCACTCAGATTGCCCGCAGGGGAAGGAGCGGATGCAGGCATGAACTATTGGAGATTGGGTGAACTGTACCCGCGGAATTCAGAGCGGATGCAATTGGAATCTTGCGGCAGGATGGGAAATCTTCAGCGCGCATGAGGAAAAACAAAACGCCGCCGAAGGATCGGCGGCGTTGATGCCGAGGCTGCGGAGTCTACTATTGATTCTGATCTTCGCGACGGTGCAGGGTGGGACGGTCGTCGCCGCTGTTGTCGCGTGCCGGCCTGGGGGTTGTTTGGGTCGGTCGTGGTGCTGGCGCGGCGCAGAGACGGCTTGTTCTTGTCCTTGGTATCGACCAGGCGGCGCTTGTTTTCGATGCGCGCCAGCCTCGCCTTCACGTCGTCGAACTCGGAGGTCGTGACGGTGTATTCATCGCGCGCGGGCAGGATCTTGGCAATCTCATTCTGCGAGTGCAGGATGCGGTCCGGCGTCTGGGGGTGATCGGAGAATGCCTTCGCGACCAGGCCGGGCTTTCGCTTTTCGAGCGCCTGCACCTTCTCAAAGAAGCTGATGAAGGCCTGCGGATCGTAGCCGGCGCGATACATGTACTGGATGCCAAGAAAGTCGGCCTGCGCCTCGAAGTCGCGCGAGAACTTCAGGAAGGTGATCGGAACCGCGAACTGCATCGCTTCGTAGATTCCGTATCCGGTCCAGCCTGACCGGTCATCATGATCAGCGGAATCGTGCCGATCTGGACGTAGTTCATGCGGGTCTGCTCGCGGACGGCGTGGTGGGCGCAGACGTGAGCCGTCTCGTGCGCCATAACGCCAGCGAGTTCGGCTTCCTCATCTGCATTGAGGATCAGGCCGGAATTGACGTAGAAGAAGCCGCCGGGCAGGGCCATGGCGTTGATTTCGTCGGAATCGATGACCTTGATGGTGAAGGGCACCTTGCAATCGGAGTTCTTGACGATGTTCTGCCCGACGCGGTTCACATATTCGGTGACTACCGGATCGGTGATGAAGTGCGTGCTCTTCTCGATCTCGGTGGCGTACATCTTGCCCATCTTGATCTCGGTATCGGTCGAGTACCAGTTGCCCATGCCGCGTGCCGCCGATGTCACGATTGCCCACGGCGCTGACGTCGTCGATGCTGCCGGGCTTGACATTGACCTTCTCGCTGCCGACTTCGACTACTTTTCCGGGGTCAACATTGGCGGCCGCTACATCACCCTCGACCGGCTGCGTTCCGGCCGGGCACGGATTGTCCTTGTCTTTGTTCTTTTTGTTCTTCTTGTCTGAATCAGCGGGGACGCAATCCGGAATTGTATCGGTACTGGTCTTGGCTGCCGTGTTCTTGCTGGCGTCTTTTGAACTGCCGGCAGGCTGGGCGGGAGTGTCCCCGGCCACGGGCGTGCTACCGGGGGCGGGTTGTGCCGTGGGAGTGCTTGCGGGCGGAGTGGTAGTTGCCGGCGGGTTGGCCTGGGGAGTGGTTTGAGCCGGGGCAGCCGATGGATCGCTCGCTGGAGTCGACTGAGGCGCGGATTGAGCACCTAGCGCTGTGGCCATTACGAACGCCAGTGCTGCTACCCATGCCGCCTTTGAACTGCTGGACGCTGCCGTCATGATCTCACCTCTGGACCTGACCTTTTGCCCCGTTTTCCTGGATGTCGCGATGTAACCGAATACACGTGTGCCGCTTCGCTTCAATCAATTAGACGCCAGTATGGTCCGTTATGGGAGCGGAATCTACAACATTTTCGATCAGATGAAGGTCTTTCCCGGTTCCCATCGGTTCGAGGCGTTCCGGGAGACAATCGGGTCTCTTTTGGGGGAATCCGATAGTAAAACCCAGTTTCGTTTGGCGACTGCAGTCTACTGAATTAAATTGAAGAGCACGAAGGAATTCAGGAGGAAACGTGCGCCGGGGAATGCTATGGACTATTGGCTTGTTTGTCCTGGCTTCGGTGCAGTGCCTTGGCCAGCAGGCACCATCGCCCCCACCATGCCTTTCCCGGCTTCGGACGCCCCCCCAAGGCAGAGCCACCTCCCAATGCGAGCACAGGAGCCGGCGGTTGTAGACGCGAGCAACCTGGGGTCACCGCTCGTTCTGGACAAGGGCTGGCGGGTGGGCATCTCATCGGATCCCGCGGCCAGCAGCGCGGAGTTTGATGACTCCAACTGGGCGGTACGAGACGCGAAGGGGACGATCGCGGATGTCAAGGAGCCGGATGACAGTTCCGACCACTCTGACCACGATGGACAAATTTGCCTGGTTCCGGCTGCACATGAAACTCGCTCCTAACCACGGACCGGTTGCGTTGCTGGTCGAATTGCCCGTGACGCAGAGCACGCCCTTGAATATCAGCAATACCGGTCCCGGCACAGACGTGTATGCGAATGGCAAGCTGGTATTGCCGGAGGGACCCCATCCGGACGATACGGGAAACTATCAGCAGATTTCGCGAATCTACGAGCTGAAGATTCCCCCATCCGAGACGTCGGTAACGCTGGCGATTCGGACCTTGTACATCCCTTTCGGACTTACGGGCTATACCAACTTCTTCTTCAACCGGACATTCGAGCTCGGCGCTCCGCATGAACTGCAGGAGTCGCTCGATCTGTGGTCGGTGCGCACGCTTTTCGAGCGCCTTCCCCGCCTGGTTGATCGCCATCCTGCTGTTAGTTCTTTCAGTATTCCTTCTGACCCTGTACTTCACTCAGAAGGGACATCCGGAGTATCTCTGGCTGGCACTGCATGAGCTGGTGCAGGTGCCGATCAGCATCATCGACCAGGCCAGCAGTTCCGCGCTTCTGGACAACATCTGGTCGGGTGGGCTCTATCTGCAACTCGTCTTCATTTCAGCCTACCTGTACTTCGAGTTTCTGGTGGCTTTCCTGGGGTTGAAGCGCCGCTGGTATATCAAGGGCCTGCGTTATACCGCGCCGATTCTGGCGTTCATTGCTCCGACGATCCTGCTTGTCGGCCACAACAAGGCGATCGGCATTGCCCTGATCGTGGTACTGGTGAGTGCGGTTTTCTGGGTGATCGGCTGGGCGATTTTTGTATTTCTGACGCTGATTGTTGCCACGATCAAGCGGAACTTCGAAGCGGGGCTGCTGTTGATTCCGCTGGTGCTGACGATGGTGGGGATTATCGAGCCGTTTCTTACCGGCGGCATGGGAGAGCTTGGGCGGCCGCCAACTATAAATCTCCGCTGACGATTCAGGCCGGACCGATCCCGATCCACTTTGCGGCAATCGCAGACTTTGCCGGATTGCTGGCGATTATCGTGATCATCTTTGTGCGCTTCCTGCGGATTCATCACGAGCAGGAGCGCGCCAGCGGAGAACTGGCGGCGGCACGCAGCGTGCAGGAACTGATGATTCCCCGCGAGAAGGTGGAGACACCGGGGTACGAAGTCGACTCGGTTTATAACCCAGCCACCGAAGTGGGCGGCGACTTCTTTCACGTAGAGCCGACACCGGATGGCGGTCTGCTGGTGACTCTTGGAGATGTTGCTGGCAAAGGCTTGCAGGCTGCGATGAATGTGTCGATGCTGATGGGCGCGCTGCGGCGTACGTCAGAGAGAAGCCCGGCGCGGATTCTCGAATCGCTGAACCGGGTGCTGATTGGCAGCGACAGCTTTACGACGTGCCAGGTGGCGTGGTTCGGACCGGACGGCGAGGTTGTGATTGCGAATGCCGGCCACCTGCCGCCGTATCTGAATACGCAAGAGGTTCGACTCCCGGGGGGATTGCCGCTCGGCGTCGTCAACGATGTGACGTACGACGAGGTGCGACTCTATCTCCATCCGGGCGACCGGCTGCTGATGATGTCGGACGGGGTTGTCGAGGCGCGACAAGGATCCGGCGAGCTGTTTGGGTTTGATCGCGTGCATAATCTGAGCAACCAGACAGCGTTTTATATTGCGGACGCGGCGAAAGCATTCGGGCAGGAAGACGACATCACCGTGCTGACAATCCGGCGGCTGGCGAAGGCGATGGCGGCGTAGATCTCGGTGACCAAACCAAACAACGGTGCTTATCTCACGTGCATCGAAGCTCAACATGAGCCGCACGTTGCTGCCCGGTAAGCCCTATCCTTTAGGATCTACGGCACACAGAAAAGGCACGAATTTTGCTCTCTTCTCAGAGGGAGCATCTGCCGTGGACCTGTGCCTCTACGACGCAGACGGAAACGAGACCGACTGCGTGACTTTGCGAGAGCGGACCGCATTTGTCTGGCACGGATTCATCAGGGGCATCAAACCCGGACAGCTGTACAACTACCGCGTGCACGGGCCGTGGAATCCGAAGCAGGGACTGCTGTTCAATCCCGCGAAGTCGCTGGTCGATCCCTATGCGAAGGCGATCTCAGGACAGGTTGACTGGAAGGCGCCAATTTTCCCCTATGATGTGGCTTCGGGTGATCCGCTGAAGATTGACGAGCAGAAAAGCGTGCGCGGTATACCGAAGTCTGTAGTCATTCACGACCCGTTTGACTGGTCGGATGACAGCAAACCTGAGACTCCGCTGCCAGACTCGGTGATCTACGAGACGCACGTGAAGGGATTCAGCTATCGCAATCCCGATATTCCCGAGAATCTGCGTGGCACGTATGCCGGGCTTGCGCACCCGTCGAGCATCGAGTACTTCAAGAATCTCGGCATCACCGCTGTGGAATTGCTGCCGATTCATCACTTCATTGACGAAGGCCATCTCGTTGAGAAGGGACTGCGCGATTACTGGGGCTACAACACGCTGGGATATTTCGCGCCGATGTCGCGCTACTGCTTCATCCGGTGACCAGGGCGGGCAGGTACGCGAATTCAAGGAGATGGTGAAGGCGCTGCACGCGGCGGGTATCGAGGTGATTCTCGATGTGGTGTACAACCACACCTGCGAGGGTAACCACATGGGGCCAATGCTGAGCTGGAAGGGCATCGACAACATGACGTACTACCGCCTGATGCAGGATGAGCCGCAGTTCTACATGGACTATACGGGAACCGGCAATTCGCTGAACGTGCGCAATCCGCAGGTGCTGAAGATGATCATGGACTCGCTGCGCTACTGGGTGACGCACATGCGAGTGGACGGATTCCGCTTCGACCTGGCGGCGACGCTGGCGCGCGAACTGCACGACGTGAGCAAGCTGTCGTCGTTCTTCGACACGATTCACCAGGACCCGACGCTGGCCGAGGTGAAGTTGATTGCCGAGCCGTGGGATGTAGGCGAAGGCGGATACCAGGTGGGCCAGTTCCCTGTTTTGTGGGCGGAGTGGAACGGAAAATATCGCGACACAGTGCGGAGGTTCTGGAAGGGAGATGGAGGCCAGCTTTCGGATTTTGCGTATCGGCTGACGGGATCAAGCGATCTGTACCAGTTTGATGGGCGCAAGCCGTATGCGAGCATCAACTTCATCACCGCGCATGACGGTTTCACGCTTTGCGACCTGGTGAGCTACAACGAGAAACACAACGAGGCGAACGGCGAGGACAACAAGGACGGGTCCGACAACAACGATTCGTGGAATATGGGCGTTGAAGGGCCGACCGACGATGCCGAGATCAACGCCTTGCGCGAACGGCAAATGCGGAATTTCCTTGTCACGCTGATGCTTTCGCAGGGCGTGCCTATGCTCGCGGGTGGCGATGAAGTGGCGCGCTCGCAGATGGGCAACAACAATTGCTATTGCCAGGACAATGAACTCACGTGGATGGACTGGAATCTGGATGAGCCGCGGCGGAGGCTGCGGGAGTTTACGTGCAGGATCATTCAGCTACGACTGGCGCATCCAAATCTGCATCGGAGGAAATTCTTTCAGGATCGCGAAGTTCGCCGGCGGTTCGATGGAAGCCTTGTGCTGGTGGAGAAGGACGCGGTGTGGTTCAATCCCGACGGCAACGAGGTATCGGACGAGGCATGGAACGCGGAGTGGAGCCGCGCCATCGCGCTGCTGCTGAATGGTTGCACTTTGCAAGTGTCGGATGAAGACGGGCATTCTGTTATCGACGACAGCTTTCTGCTGCTGGTGAATGCAGCCGACCAAGGAGTGGAGTTCAAGATTCCGCAATCGCCGCGAGGCAAGTGCTGGCGGCAGGTGGTCAATACCGAAGACATCGACGATCCGTTTCGCTCGACCTTGGTTGACGCGTCTGTGATCGTGGGCGGACGATCCCTCAAGCTGCTCAGCGACGGTTTGATCTGACCGTCCTGCGCGATGGTATCTCCTGAGAAGCTTGATCAGGGTTTGATGATTCTCGCTATGAGATAGCTGTGGTCAAGACGTTCGCGACGGCAAGAAAGGCGTTGCTCATACTTTGCGCGACGGCGCTCATGCCGGCGACGCCTCCCAGGGCGATAACGGCCATGGCGAGTCCATACTCGACCAGATCCTGCCCTGTTTCGTCGAGTAACTTTGCCGCGATTAGCGGGAAGAATTTGTGGAAGGTTTCTTGCATACGCTCGTCCTCTCCTGTCTGGTAAGTAACATAGATAAGCCCTGATTCAACAAAGAAGTACGAGTGCAAACCAGAGATTTTCTTCAGGAGAAACGATCGGTACTTCGAGGAACCGCGGGAGATGACGGAGGTAATGGATTTGGCGATTACTTCGTGCCGCGATTCCAGAGAGACGGGCCAGTAATCGAGTCGAGAGTCCGCAGGCCGCCGGCGTGCAGGTGGATTCAGGACAATTTACGAAGTTTGGTTGAAATTGGCGAGGAATAGCACGCGAGGTATGTGGGCCAGTGCTCGCGAGGCACGAATTTCGGGAAGGCCCCGAAGCTTATTGGATGACGCCGTTGGCGATGTTTGTGGCCAACGCCACAAAGATGCGATTCACGCTGGTCGCGACGGCTGCTTCGCCGGCTACGCATCCGAAAGCAATAAGACCTACAGCCATAGCGTACTCGGTCATTTCCTGGCCATCGGCGCGGTCAAGCACGGTCTTCGCGGCGAAATACAGTTTCAGGATGAGGTCTTGCATCGTCGTTCCCCCCTGGTCTGGATGCAACAGCTCGGCGGAGAGTTTCGCCGAAGGGCACCCAGCACCACAGCCCTAGTCGTTCTTACTACAACGCATCCGAGTGATCGAGGATAGATGTCGGGGGTCTATAGACCTTCGTTCTCCTGCGTTTTCAGCCCAGAAGAGGAAAGCCCCAACCTTTGCGGATGGGGCTTTTGTGTTCTTCTTTTGCCGACCAGCGAGAGGCGGTCGGCGCCACCGCAGGCGAATCAGTCGTAATATTCCAGGCCGAGGTGTGTGATCAGGTCGGCCCCCATGATGTGGCGAAGCGTGTTCTTGAGCTTCATCGACTGGATGAAGAGATCGTGCTCTGGATAGAGGCCCTCGCGGGTCTGCGGAGACTTGAGGTAAAAGCTCAGCCACTCTTGAATGCCGATGGACTTGAGTGACGGAGTCCGCTTGGCAAGATCAAGGAACAAAACCAGGTCAAGCGCGATCGGCGCAGCAAGTATGGAGTCGCGGCAAAGGAAATCGACTTTGATCTGCATGGGATAACCGAGCCATCCAAAAATATCGATATTGTCCCAGCCTTCCTTGTTGTCGCCGCGCGGCGGGTAGTAGTTGATGCGGACCTTGTGGAAGATGTCCTTGTAGAGGTCGGGATAGAGCTCCGGCTGGAAGATGTATTCGAGCGAGCCGAGCTTCGACTCTTCCTTGGTCTTGAAGGATTCAGGATCGTCGAGCACTTCGCCATCGCGATTGCCGAGGATGTTTGTCGAGTACCAGCCGGAGACGCCGAGGAGGCGGGCTTTGAAAGCGGGCGCGAGCACGGTCTTCATGAAGGTCTGCCCGGTCTTGAAGTCCTTGCCGCAGATCGGAGCAGCGTTCTTTTTAGAGAGCTCGATCATGGCGGGGACATCGACGGTGAGGTTCGGTGCGCCATTGGCGAAGGGGACGCCCTCAGTGAGCGCCGCGTAGGCATAGATCTGCGAAGGAGCGATGCCGGGATCGTTCGACTCGAGTCCTTTTTCAAACGCTTCGATGGATTGATGAACTGCGCTTGGCTCGAGAAAGATTTCAGTCGATCCGCACCAGATCATCACGACGCGATCGACTGTTTTTCTGAATGCCTGAATGTCGGCGCGCACCTGCTCGGCAAGGTCGCGCTTGTTCTTGCCTTTCTTGACGTGGGTGCCGTGGAGGCGCTTGACGTAGAACTGGTCGAAAACGGCGGGCAGAGGCTTGATGGTTTCGAGATAGGGCTTGAGTTGCTGGAGCAGATCCTTGTCGAGCACCTTGGCGTGCGCGGCGCTCTCGTAGACGTTGTCCTCGAAGATATCCCATCCGGTAAAGACGATGTCGTTCAGATCAGCGATGGGAACAAATTCCTTGACCAGCGGCGACTTGTTGTCAGTTCGCTTGCCGAGGCGAACGGTGCCCATCTGGGTGAGCGATCCGATGGGCTTTGCCAGCCCGCGGCGTATCGCTTCAACGCCGGCGATCATCGTGGTCGCCACGGCGCCGAGTCCCACAACCATTACGCCCAGCTTGCCCTTGGCGGGCTCGGGTTTCACGACCGACGCAGCTCCTGCCTTCTGGCCGCTTTGTTCTGTATTGCTCATTTCGTTTTTCCTAACCTTCCTTTGATTGCTTTACAAATCAGAAAAATCTAAAAACGCAGACGCATCAGTGTACTCCCGCAGGCCGGAGACTTTCCCTTCCCTGGGTCACGCTTCGGTGGTCTGTCGGAAACGGTTAATGTGCGTCCACACGAACCAGACGATGGCAGCGAGCAGGCCCAGCTCGACGACGAGGTGAAAGCGATGGAACCACTCATGGAAGCGCGGGTCAGTATCCCATGCCTGGCCTAATTTCATGCCGACGTAGGCCAACGCGTAGCACCACGGCCATGAACCGAGGAACGTATAGATGTGGAAGCGAAGCTGCGGCATGCGCGCGACTCCGGCGGGAAAGGCGATGAAGGTGCGGACCACGGGAAGCAGGCGACCGAGCAGGACGGTGATGGTGCCATATTTCTCGAAAAATTTCGTCATGCGATCGAGATCGTGATGGCTCATCAACACCCAGCGGCCGTAGCGCTCGACCAGCGGACGCCCGCCCGCGGCTCCAACCCAGTAAGCGATGACGGACCCGAGGTTGCACCCGATGGCGCCCGCGGTTGCAGCCCAGAACAAGCTGAAGCGACCGGTGTACACGAGGTAGCCGGCGAAGGGCATGATGATTTCGCTGGGAAGCGGGATGCAGGCGGATTCGATGCCCATGAGAGCGGCGATGCCGGCGTATCCCAATGAGCCGATGACCTGGGTGACGAAGTGAACAAGAAAGGGCAAAATGCGTTCGGTCATGGGCTGGTTTCAGTATATAGGTTGGAGGTGGTGCGCATATTGCGCGAATTTTTGTGGAACGCAGGAGGGAGCAGGGGCCTTCAGGCCCATGAATGATGTGACACGCAATGCAGGGCCTTCAGGCCCGGAGTCTCTATTCTGCTGGATGTGAAACTCGCACCGCAGGAACTACGCACCTATTTCGTGACCGCGGTCACAGCAAACCGACGCAGGCTCTTTCAAGTGGAGGCTTCCGCGCTATTGATGCTCGACGTGCTCCGGAGCTATCGATGCCAGGATCGCTTCGAACTGCGCGCCTTCGTGGTTATGCCAGACCATCTCCATCTTCTGCTGACGCCAGCTCCAGATGTTTCGCTCGAAAAGGCGCTCCAGTTCATCAAGGGCGGTTTCTCGTTTCGACTGAAGAGCAAGAGAGAAGTGTGGGAACGAGGGTTCAACGAGGTACAGATTCGTGATCTCGAGAAGTTCGAGGCGTGCAAGCGATACATCGAAGAGAATCCGGTTCGGGGGCGATTGGCCCGGCGGCAGAGTATCCGTTCTCTTCCGCGCAGCTGGACCGAAATGATTGATCCCATCCCGGAGCATTTCACTCGATGCCGGCTAGAGGACCCGGGGCTAAAGCCCGCCGTTTATTTGCCGCGGCATTCAGGGGCCTGAAGGCCCCTGCTCCCTCCGATTCACGGCGATCCGCGAAGCGCGGCGACGCGGGCTCTTGCTTGCTCTGTTTGGCGCGCTGATCCGTGAATCCATAAACCTTCGCTTCGTTTGCTAGGATTGAGTTGATTTCAAGGCACGATTGAGGTGTTTACGTTGGCTGAGTTTCCTCCTGTTCCGCTTACGCTTGAAGGGTCTGCATTGTTGCATCAGTTCTTTCGGTTTGACTGGAAGGCTTGGAGGTCGTGCGCGGACGGCGAGCGTTCGAAGATGGTTGACGAGTTTACGGCGGTTCTCAAAAAGCTCGAGCGCAGCGCTGCTGGCGGCGGAGCGCAGACGGGGTTGTTTTCCCAGCTTGGGCACAAGGCCGATCTGATCCTCGTGCACTTTCGCGACTCGTTTGAGGCGCTGAACCAGGTGGAGCTTGACCTTGCGCAGACGGCTTTCTACGACTTTCTGACACCGACACACTCTTATGTTTCGGTTGTTGAGCTTGGACTGTACGAGTCGAGCCGCAAGACGTATGAGGCGGCTTCGGCCAAGGGATTTGAGAATCACACGCCGGAGTGGAACGCCGAAATCCAGGCTTCGTTAAATCGCGGAGCGGAGGCGATGAAGCCGCGGCTCTTCCCTGCTATTCCAGATGCGAAATACCTGTGCTTTTATCCCATGGACCGCAAGCGCGGGGAGCAGGTGAACTGGTATACGGTTCCGTTTGCCGAGCGTCAGCGGATGATGCATGAGCATGGGATGATCGGGCGGCGCTACGGCGACGTGGTGAAGCAGATCATTTCGGGGTCGATCGGGATGGACGACTGGGAGTGGGGCGTCGATCTGTTCGCGGATGATCCGGTGGTGTTCAAGAAGCTGATCTACGAGATGCGGTTTGATGAAGTGAGCGCGGTGTATGCGCTGTTTGGGCAGTTCTATCTTGGGGTGCGGCTGCCGGTGGAGAAGCTGGGCGGGTGGTTGAAGGGAAGCTTTGAGAAATACCCAAATGTGCTTGCTCTCAATCAAACGCGGGCTTCACTGCGCTCTCGATAACTACTACCTGCACCTCGCCTTTTTCTGGTTGAAGCTTCAGACCCAACTGTTCCCGCAACGCAGTGAACAGGCCCGGCAATGAAGAATCGACGGTGGTACCATCGCCATTGTCCAGCGCCCAGTTGAGCTTGAAATCGTACTCCCCTGTAAGACCGGTCTCGGTTCAGAACCATTCTCCCGCCGGTTTCGGGCCGATATTCCAGATCGTCAGCAAACGCATCATCGAAGTTGCGGTAGCGGTCATGCGTCCATTCGTGGTGGAGATATGGTTTCCCTTCGCGGTCGTCTCTGGCGATGAGGATGTGAGCTTTGCGCCGGGCTTGTCGACGACGAGTGCATAAACCGGCATTGTCCGTCGATCGAGATGCGCCTTCAGCGCAAACCGTTCGGCCAGCAGGGACCGAAGCATCGCACTCCGTTCCCGTTGCTTCGAGGGCCAATCCATCGCTTTCATCTTCTCGATTTCGGCGTCATCGATCTTTGCGCTGATGTTGAACGCCTGCTTGTCGAGCCAGTCGGGTCCACCCAGAACCTGGCTATCGGTTTTGAGGCCGTACGCGGATCTGATCAGGTGCCGAAGCGTGAAATTCTCAATGAGAATCCGATCTGCCGAAGCGTGCCAGCTTTGGTTTCGAGTCATCCGGTTTGCTGGGCTTGATCGCCGCCACCTCGAAGTGAGGAGCATCATCAGCGACTGGAGGCTTGGCCTGCGCGCTTGCACCGCGCATATCGGCGATGCCAGACAGCAGTGCGAAAATGACAGCGACCCACACAAGCTGTAGCGAAGATGCACGGAACGTTAGGCCACGACGAGATCGGCTTTGCGACGCTCTAGTACCATGGATCAGCAGGAATCCTCGCGATTATGGCCACAAAAAAGACGGTGAAAAAGGCGGTTGCCAAGAAGGCGCTCCCTTCGCGCAAATCAGCGCGGAAAGCATCCGGTTCCATTTCGATAAAGACGTTAACACAGCGCGAGGCGCTTGCGCCGGAGCGGATTGCGGCGATTTTCAAGGGACTGGATGAGGCTTATCCGGATGCGGTTTGTGCGTTGACGCATCGGACGCCCTGGGAACTGCTGGTGGCTACGATTCTTTCGGCGCAGTGTACGGATGTGCGGGTGAACATGGTGACACCGGAACTGTTCAAGCGCTTCCCCACTCCGGCGGCGATGGCGAAGGCGGAGATACCGGAGTTGATCGAAATTATTCGGACTACGGGGTTCTTCAACAACAAGGCGAAGTCGATCAAAGGTGCGGCACAGGCAATCGTGGATCGATTTGGCGGCAAGGTTCCCGAGACGCTAGCCGAGTTGATCACGGTTCCGGGCGCCGCGCGCAAGACGGCGAACGTGGTGCTGGGAGTGAGCTATGGCAAGGCCGAGGGCGTGGTTGTCGATACGCACGTGTTTCGGATTTCGCGGCGGCTGGATCTGACGAAGAGCGATACCGCCGAAAAAGTCGAGCAGGATCTGATGAAAATCATTCCGCAGGATCACTGGATTCGTTTTTCGCACCAGGTGATTCATCACGGGCGGCAGGTGTGCGTGGCGCGCGGGCCGAAGTGCGACAAGTGCAATCTGGAGACGCTGTGCCACTCGGAAGACAAGACGTGGTGGAGTTGAATAAGAACACTAGGGACCAGGGACTAGGGACTAGACCAGGGACTAGGGACTGGGGACTAGGGACTAGGGACTGGACCAGGGACTAGAGACTAGAGACTAGGGACTCTCCGTTCTGCTCTTGTGATGCTTTGAACGATATGCAACTCTTCGGTTGCGCTTCTCTAAAAAAGAAAAAACATCGTTTTTGAGCTAAGTTCGTCAATCAACGGGACTTAGCCTTTGAAGGGGGTCCCGTAAACCATTCTAAACATTATACTTAAGGCGCAAAATCGTCATAACTAAGGACTTATGGGTGAGTTTTGGCCGTTTGCACTCTTTCTGAGGCAGGTTTTCTCACAATGCGGTACGATGCGCTCTCAGACGGACGGTTTGAAGTCGTTGCTCACGGACCGATTTCTCGATCATCTATTCGTTTTCCGATGTTGAGACGAGTATAGGCAGTTTCCGGAATTAGCCTGCAAGATTCCTGAGAAGTTTTTCCCAATGCTACGAGGAAGATCGGCGGATTCTGCGGGAGCCGGGTATTGACACTCCACTCGAGGATGCGCGGTAGCGGTTAAGCGCCGATGACGCTTATGACCGCGGCGATCAGGCCGGGGATATCGTGCGGGGTGGCCTCTGCGGCGGGTTCCCAGCCGAGTTCGCGGAGGGTGGCGGTGGTGACTGGGCCTATGGAGATGGCTCGCACGCCGGGGAGTGGAAACCTGATGCCAGCGGCGCGGGCCACTTCAGCGAGGTGGATGGCGCTGGAGGAACTGGCGAAGGTGGCGGCATCGATGCGCGAGACGAGAGCGGCACGCAACTGTTCGGGTGCGGTGGCCGGGATCGTGTTCTGGTAGGCGTCGACGACGTTGACAGTTGCGCCGGATTTGCGCAGCGCGTCGGGAATGATGTCGCGGGCGATAGCGGCACGGGCAAGCAGAATGTGTTTGCCCTGAATGCGGGTGGCCAGCGCGGCGACAAGGCTCTCGGCAACGTAGCTTTCGGGTGTGAGGGTGACGTGAAGTCCGGCAAGACGGGCTGCTTCGGCGGTGGCCTGGCCGACGGCGGCGACGTGCGGTCCCTGATCGCGGAGAGAGAGCTTGAGGATCGCGGCGCGTTCGGTGACTGCGCGAACGGTGTTGGCACTGGTGAGGATGAGCCAGTCGTATCCGTAGAGGTGCCGGAGCGCGACATCGAGCGGATCGTAGCTTGCGGGCGGGCGGATTTCGAGGACAGGGACTTCGATGGGATCGGCGCCGGCAGCGCGAAGGCCTTCGCTGAGTTTGCCGGCCTGGTGCGCGGCGCGGGTTACGAGGATGCGTTTGTTGGCGAGCGATGAAGTCATCTTTCGACTCCATCATCGCACCGGGGGCATGGGCGTTGTGTATTTCTGCATTAATCACGTCTGGGCACTGACGCGGGTCTGCAGGATTTTGGCAAAACCCCGGGCCTAAAGACCGACTTGCCTAGACCGCTGCATTTCAGCAGCCTGAAGGCCGCTGCTCCCTCCGATGCGGCGAGTCGAGTCAGTGGAGATTGTGCTTTCCCACCCAAGCTGCGCCTGGATGGGGCGCCCCTGCGGGTCTGCAGGATTTTGGTTCATTTCCCAAAACCCCGGGCCTAAAGGCCGACTTGCCTAGACCGCTGCATTTCAGCAGCCTGAAGGCCGCTGCTCCCTCCGCTGCGGCGAGTCGAGTCAGTGGAGATTGTGCTTTCCCACCCAAGCTGCGCCTGGATGGGGCACCCCTGCGGGTCTGCAGGATTTTGGTTCATTTCCCGAAACCGGGCCTAAAGGCCGACTTGTCTAGACCGCTGCATTTCAGCGCCCTGAAGGCCGCTGCTCCCTCCGTTTTGGCGCGTGAGTGTTATGCGGAGGCGCCGGCGGGAGGGTGGGCGGCGGATTCGAGCAGCGGAGCGGCGCCGGCTTCCAGGAGTAGTTCGGCGGCTAGCTGGCCAAGTTCAATGGGGGCGATTTCGTCACGGCGCGACTCGTGATGGATGCGGATGGCTTTGCCGGTAGCGGGATCGGCGACGACGCCGAAGATTTCCTGCCACTCGCCGGCTTCGTCTTGCGGAGCGATGCGGCAATGGATACCGATGGGGACCTGGCAGCCTCCGCCGAGTGCCGCGAGCGCGGCTCGTTCGGCAGTGACGGCGAAGCGGGTGGCGGGGTCGTCGAGAAAGGCGATGGCGGCAATGGTTTTCGCGTCGTCTTTGCGGATCTCGATACCGAGCGAGCCCTGACCGGCGGCGGGACAAAAGTCTTTCGGCTCGAGGCGCTCGCGAACCCACTCGGTTTTTTCAAGGCGATCGAGTCCAGCGGCGGCGAGGAGGATTGCGTCGACCTGGCCTTCAGCAAGTTTGCGCAGGCGGGTGTCGACGTTGCCGCGAAATTCGACGGCCTGGATGTCGGGACGAAGAGCGAGAAGTTGGGCACGGCGACGCTGGCTGCTGGTGCCTACGACTGCTCCATGGGGGAGGGCGCGAAGGCCGTGGTGCTTCACCGAGACGAGCACATCGCGCGGGTCAACCCGGGGTGGCGTGGCGCCAAGGATGAACGGAGCGGGCAGTTCGGTGGGGAGGTCTTTGAGCGAGTGCACGGCGAGATCGACGCGGCTCTCGGCGAGGGCTTCTTCAATTTCCTTGGTGAACATGCCCTTGGAGCCGACCTGGGCGAAGGTGACTTCCTGCAGGCGGTCGCCGGTGGTCTTGATGATTTCGATTTCGACGGCTGTGGCCCTTTGCGCGCAGAAGCGCGGCGATGTGGTTGGCCTGCCAGAGTGCGAGTTGCGAACCGCGGCTGCCGATGCGCAGATTCATTTGCCTCCTACGGCGCTGGTTTCGCTGCGCTCGGTGATTTTGGTCTCTGCGACAGAGTGAGCAGAAGGAGCCGAATCTTCCTGGGCCTCAACAGGCCTTGGCGCGGGTTCGGCTACGGAAGGCAGCGACCACGCTTCGCAGAGGGCGTCGACGCGGGTGGAATCGTTCTCGCGCGCGGCCTGCTTGAGCGCCTGCATCGGCGGATGGAGAAACTTGTTGACGAGGCCGCGGGTGAGGGCTTCGACGGCGGCGAGTTGTTCTTCGCTGAGGACGCCGAGCTTGGCGTGCATGCGCTTGAGTTCGTTCTGGCGAATCTCTTCGGCCTGATGCTGGAGCGAGACGATGGCCGGCGCGACGTTGACGGTGCGGCGGCGCTGATGGAATCGCTCTACCTCGGCGTTGATAAGCGTCTCGGCGTCGCCGGCCTGGGATCTGACGTTCGGCGATGTGCGAGGCGGCCACGGCCTGCAGGTCGTCGATGTCGTAGACGAAGATGCCTTCCACCTTGTTCATCGTCGGATCGACATCGCGGGGGACGGCGATATCGATGAAGAACATGGGGCGGTTGCGGCGGCGATGCATGAACTGCTGGCCGTGTTCGCGGCGGAAGATGGGGTGCGGCGCGCCGGTGGAGCTGATGACGATGTCTGCTTCCGTGGCGGTCTCGTAGAGCTTTTCGAACGGAATGACGCGGCCATTGAATGGCTCGGCAAGCTGGCGCGCGCGTTCGAGGGTGCGGTTGGTGACGAGGATGGCTCCGGCTCCCTGCTGCACAAGATGGCGGGCGGCGAGTTCGCTCATTTTGCCGGCGCCGACGAGGAAGACGGTGCGGCCTTGCAGGGATCCGAAGATTTTGCGGGCAAGCTCAACGGCGACTGACGCGATGGAGACGGAGTTTGAGCCGATGGCGGTTTCAGAGCGGACACGCTTGGCGGCAGCGAATGCGGATTGAAGAAGATGTTCGAGCTGGCCGGAGACTGTTCCCGCGGCGCGGGCGGTGGCGAAGGCTTCTTTGACCTGGCCGAGAATCTGCGGCTCGCCAACGACCATGGAATCGAGGCTGGCGGCAGACGCGGAAGAGATGGCGGACGGCCTGCTGATCGCGGTGCTCGTAGATGTGGGGCGCGAGAAGGGCTTGATCCAGGCCAAAGTGGTTATGCAGAAACTGCGTCAGGTCGGTTTCAGGCGACTCGACGGCGGCAAGTATTTCGACGCGGTTGCAGGTGGAGACGATCATGCACTCGCTGACGCCGGGCTGCGCGGCAAGGGCGCGAGTGGCATCGGGCAGATCATCGCGCGAGATGGCGATGCGTTCGCGCAGCTCGATGGGCGCGGTCTTGTGGTTGATGCCGATGAGGACGATCTGGCTCATGGGGCACCGAACCTGTGAACATGGCTGACCGTGTTGGCTGCCCAGACGCAGAGCATGACGATCAGGACTGCTCCTGAAAGATAGGCGGCTTTACGCCCGCGGAGTCCGGCGGACTGACGCAGATAAAGGAGGAGAACGTACAGTCCCCACATTGCGTAGGAGGCTACGACCTTGGGGTCGCCGTAATAGGCCGCGCCGAGCGAGGTTTCCTGCACGAGTACGGCGCCTAGAATGAGGCCCACGGTCATGCACGGGAATCCGAAGAGCAGCATGGCGTGGGCGATGCGCTCGAGAGTGTCGAGCGGTGGGAGCCAGTCGAGGGAGATCCACGAGGAGTCGTCGTTTTGCTTTGGCTTGGCTTTCAGGCGGCGCTCCTGGACCAGATAGAGGAGCGAGGCGAGCAGGCTGAATCCCAGGGCGGCATAGGCGGCGAGGAGGGCAGCGATGTGGGCGACGAGCCAGCTTGTGCGGACACCCTGCGAGGGGAAGCTGTAACCCTGAAGGCCGAGTGCGGGGACAAAGACCAGGAAGAAGGTGATGGGGAGGGCGAAAACACCGAGGGAGATGGCGTCGTAGAGCCACCAAGCGAGAAAGAACAGGCCGGCGACGGCAAAACCCAGCAGCGATTCAGCTTCGCGGGCCCCCACGGGGACCCAGCGATGGGCCTGAACGAGCATTTCTACGACAGAAACGAAATGAAAGAAGAAGGCCATGCCGCCCAGATGCACGCACCACCTGCGCGCACGCTCGGAGGAATAGAGCACGGCGGGGAAAATTGCGAAGCTTGCCGCGAAGTAAAGAACGGTCGCGACTCGGAGCCAGAGGAGATGCATGCCGTACTCAAATCTAAAGCCTGACTAATCAGTATACTGTGATCCAAATCACTAGATTGCCGGGCCGGTATCTCGACACTGTGGCGTAACGCACTTAGGCTGCGGTCTCGATAGGAGGCTGCACCAAACACCGTTATTCGACTGATGGGGCAGGCTTTCTTCCAGTACAGCAGACCCAGCCTTTATTGGATTCGTTGTAGACCTCGACGTTGCGGAAGCCGGCGGTCTCCAGAAGCGAGCGATGCTCGTCGAGGGTAAGAAGGGTCATTCCGGACTGGGGGGAGTGTTTCTCGCAGAGGCGCGCGGTGGTGGTGTTGGCGCCTTTGTAGACTTCGGCGATGAGGACAAAGGTTCCGCCGGGTTTAAGGACTCGAAGGACCTCGCGGACGTCGTTGGGCAGATCGGGCCAGAAGAAGTGGGTCTCCACGGCGGAGACGAGATCGAAGGTGTCGGCTGAGAATGGCAGTTGGGAGACAGAACCGACGGCGATTTCGACCTGGCTGGTCTTGATGGTGCCCCCGTTGGTCTTGATAGCGACGGCGACGCTGTCGGGGGAATGGTCGATGCCGCGGACTTTGCCCTCGGCTGCTGCAGTGGCAAATTTCTGGATCGTGCGGCCTCCGCCGCAGCCGACGTCGAGGATGATGGATCGCCTATCGACCGTGATGTGACTGAGGCCCCAGTCCGTCACCCTGGAGTGACGGGAGTTCATATTGCGCAGAACAAGGCGGCCGAACCACCACTGGGCCTGCGGCATTGATTGGCGACCGGAGAGGGATTGCTAGAAGCGGCATCCGTCATGCGAAGAATCTTAAACCGACGAGAATCACCCACGCGATTGCGACGATGACTACTGTCTTCTTCGCGCTGCGGAAGTCGGGATCGTCGGTTTGGATACGCAAAAACCGGAAGCACCAGAGTGCAATCCAGACAGGCACGGCAACTTGGAGGAAGATGATTCCGATTTCGCCCATCAGTGTCATAAACGGAATGAAAAAGATGAGCAGAAAAGCTGGAGCGCAGAGGGCTGCGATCTTGAGGTAGCTCGCATCGCTACAGGCCCGATTGATGCGGGCCATTTTGGCCGCAGCTGCTTCGGCAACCGTAGGGTCTATGGGCGCGGAGCAAAAGCGGCACTCGCTGGACGCGGTATCGATGGTTTGCTTGCAGCTGGGACATTCAAAGATCTTTGGTTTATCGAGATCGGACGTGATGCTAAGGCCGTTTGCCATGGCTCGATTCACTCTCGCGACGCAGATGTGTTGGTTGGTGGAGAGAATAATACAGGCTGAACGCAATGCATGGAATCGGGACGTTCTGACCCAATTGGGAAGCTGAAGGATTCGCCCCTCGTTCTGCACAGGGCGGACGGAGTCGCGTCACGGTAATCTGTAGGCAATCGTGCAACCCGCAGATCTCCAATCCGCGGCGGCGCCGCCGTCTTCCCCTGTCCCCGACGAACTGGAATTGGCACCTGCTGAACGGGCGGTGAGCAAGACCGGCGCGAAGTCGCTCGAACCCACTCCCTTTATGCGCCAGTGGACCGCGGCGAAGCGGGAGAATCCCGATGCGTTGTTGTTCTTTCGCATGGGGGATTTCTACGAGCTGTTTTACGACGACGCGGTGACGGCGAGCCGCGAGCTGCAACTGACACTGACGGCGCGGGATCGGGAGCGGCAGTTGCCGATGTGCGGGGTGCCGTATCACTCGGTGGAAGGTTACCTGGCCCGGCTGCTGCGCAAGGGCTATCGGATCGCGATCTGCGATCAGATGGAAGACCCGAAGCTGACGAAGAAGATTGTGAAGCGCGAGGTGACGCGGGTTTTGTCGCCGGGTACGGCAATGGATGCGGCGCTGGGGCAGGAGCGAAACAATTTTCTGGCGGCGTATTTTGAGGTGGGTGCGGAGCGGGGTCCATCAGGGGCTAAAGCCCACTCAATTTCAGAAGCCTTTTCGGCTCGACTGAAGTCGAGCCCTGATACAAACCCGACACTTGGCTCGGCGCGGCTGAAATCTGGCTCTGATACGAAAGCGAGTTCTTTCGTGGACGGCGGTCTCGTTTGCGCCGTGGCGCTGCTGGATGTTTCTACGGGAGAGTTTCGGACGGCGGAGTTTCAGGGAGCGAAGGCGCGGCAACAGGCTCTGGAGGAGTTGCTGCTCGCGGGGCCGAGCGAGGTGCTGCTGGCGACGAGTGCGGAGATTCCCGGGGCCTTCGAAAAGATTCCTGCGAAGACGCGCGTCGAGGACTGGGTATGGACGCGGGATTTTGCGGTGCCACTGGTGGAGCGGCAGTTGCAGGTTCGATCGCTTGAGGGATTCGGGCTGGTTGGGCACGAGGCGGCGGCGATTGCAGCGGGTGTGGTTCTGCATTATGTGCGGACAACACAGAAGAACGAGGCGCTGCACATCGATTCGCTGAAGTTTCAGGAGCACTCGACGGCGCTGGAACTTGACCAGGTGACGGTGCGGAATCTGGAGCTCGTTGAGCCATTATTTGCGGGGCAGGATGATCGCGCCACGCTGTTTCACACGCTGGATGCGTGCCAGACGCCGATGGGAAAACGGCTGCTGCGCGCGACGATTCTGCGGCCGCTGATTGATGCCGTTGTGTTGAATGCGCGGTATGAGGCTGTGAGTGAAGCGCACGCGGATCTTGTGAAGCGCGAAGAGGTGCGGCGCGCGTTTGATGGGATTCTGGATCTGGAGCGGCTGCTGGCGCGGCTGAGTCTGGATTCTGCTGGGCCGCGCGATGTGCGGGGACTGGCGGCGAGCCTGGCGCGGTTGCCGGAATTGAAGACCGCGATGGAGGCGATGCAGGCGCCGCTGTGGCGCGAACTGATCGGGCGCCTCGACACGCTCGAGGATGTGACCGCGAGGATTGAGGGAACGCTGGTGGCGGAGCCTCCGCTGACGATGGCGGATGGAGGCGCAGTTGCGGCGGGCGTGGACGCGGAACTGGATGAGCTGCGGGGGATATCGAGCACGGGACGGCAGTCGATTGCGGCAATCGAGGAGCGGGAGCGGGCGCGGACGGGGATCGGTTCGCTGAAAGTGCGCTATAACTCGGTGTTCGGGTACTACATCGAGATCACGAAGTCGAACCTTGCGATGGCTCCAGCGGATTACGAACGCAAGCAGACACTGGTGAATGCGGAGCGCTTTACGACGCCGGAGTTGAAGGAGTACGAGGTCAAGATTCTTACGGCGCACGATCGCTGCATCGAGATCGAGAAGCGGATTTTTCTGGAGCTTCGCGCGAAGGTGTTGCAGGCAGCCGGGAGAATCCGGCGCTCATCGGCTGCTGTTGCGGAGGCCGACCTGCTGACGAATTTTGCGCATCTGGCTGCGCTGCGGCGGTATGTGCGGCCGGTGCTGGCCGAGGAAGAAGTGCTGGAGGCGGTGGCGGCACGGCATCCGGTGATTGAGCAGTGGATGGAGGATACGCGCGAGGGGCGGTTCATCGCCAACGATCTGTACATCAATTCCGGCGAGATGGGGCCGAGCCTGCTGCTGATTACGGGTCCGAATATGGGCGGCAAGAGCACCTATCTGCGGCAGGCGGCGATGCTGGTGCTGATGGCGCAGATGGGGAGTTTTGTTCCGGCGCAGAGTTTGCGGCTGGGGTTGGTGGATCGCATCTACACGCGTATCGGCGCAAGCGACAACGTGGCGCGGGGGCGATCCACCTTTATGGTGGAGATGACGGAGACGGCGACGATTTTGAACACGGCGACGAAGCGGTCGTTGATCTTGCTGGACGAGATGGGACGCGGAACGGCGACGTTTGATGGGCTGTCACTGGCGTGGGCCACGGTTGAGTATCTGCATGCGGAGACGGGCGCGCGCACGCTGTTTGCGACGCACTATCACGAGCTGACGATGCTGGCGGAGAAGCTGCCGCGGGTGCGCAATCTGCGCGTGGGCGTGAAAGAGGGCGCAGGCGGGATTGTGTTTCTGCACACGATTGAGCCGGGCGCAGCAAGCAAGAGCTATGGTATTGAAGTGGCCAAGCTGGCAGGATTGCCTGCGGTTGTTATCGATCGCGCCAAGCACGTATTAAGACAACACGAAAAACAGGAACGGCAGAGCGTGCAGGTGGAGACAGCGCCGGAGCCGATGCAGTTGACAATCTTTACGCCATTGTCGCAACGCATCGTCGATCGCATAGAGGCGGTGGATGTGAATGCGCTGACGCCGCTACAGGCGCTGAACCTGCTGGAGGAGCTGCAGCAGGAGATGAAAAAGGCAGGGACGTAGGGACTAGGGACGTAGGGACTCGGGATTAGGGACTAGGGACTAGGGGCTAGGGACTTGGGACCAGGGACCAGGGACTAGGAGACTTCATGACAGCGACGGTGCGACAGGCGGCGGGAAGTCTGCTCGTGGTGGGACTGGCTGGAACGGAGCTGACGGGACTGGAACGCGCGTGGCTCCGGCTGGTGCGACCGGGCGGCGTCATTCTGTTCAAGCGGAATATCACGGACATGCAGCAGACGCGCGACCTGCTTGAGGAGGCAACCGGATTCTGCGCCGCGAAAGCTGTGCGCTGCGTGGATGTGGAAGGCGGAACGGTGAACCGGCTGCGCGATGCGCTGGGGCCGATTGCTTCGGCACAGGCTGTGGCGGCGGCGATGAGGACTCCCACCCTTTCGCAAGAAGCGCGAAAGGATGGGGCACCCAGAGCGTCGGCATTGACGCGGAAGGCTGGAGCGCTGGCGCGAAAGCATGGCGAGTTGATTGCCCGGGGAGTGAAGGCATTCGGATTCAACACGACGCTGGCGCCGGTGGTGGATCTGGCTCTGCCGGAAGCTGCCGAGGTGCTGGGGTCACGCACAGCGGGCGCGAATGCTGCCGAGGTGATTGGATATGCGCAGGAGTTTCTGGCGGGGATAGCGGCGCAGGGAGTGGTCGGATGCGGAAAGCATTTTCCGGGACTGGGCGGAGCGGCGGGCGATACGCATTTTGTGACGCCGGCGATCGAGCGCACGTGGACGCAGATTTGGGAGGAGGATGCAGTTCCCTATCGCGAACTGCATCGGGAGATGCCGATGATCATGATGAATCATGCTGCGTATCCGCACACGCCGGGAAAGAGCGAGCCGGCGAGCGCTTCGCGGTTCTGGATTGCGGAGACATTGCGCAAACGGATCGGCTACAAAGGCATTATCTTCTCCGATGATCTGGAGATGGGCGGCATTCTGAAGTTCCTGCCGGTGGAAGACGCGGCGGTGGCGGCGATCCGCGCCGGATCGGATCTGCTGGAGATTTGCCATAGTCCGGAACTGATTCTGCGCACGTACGAGGCGTTGGTCTCGGAAGGCGAGCGATCGGCGGCCTTTCGGAAAGTGTTGCTGGCGACGGCCCGCGTCTCTGCGCGCAAGCGTGCGCGTTTGTATGCGCGGGGTGTGCCGCCTGTACTGAGCTCGAAGAAACTGGAAGAGCTGCGCAAGAACATTCTGGGCTTCAATGAAACGGTGGCGGGCCTGGTCAATGCTGCGCCGGTTGCAGTTCCAAGACCGAGTTCACCGGCGGAGGCTTCGTGACATTGAAGCCAATGATCGTGGCTGGAGTGATGAGCGGGACGTCGGCGGATGGGATCGATGTTGCCCTTGTGAAAATCGCGCCGGTAAAGGGGCGGCCGAAGCTCGACGCTGCTGGCGCATGAAGGATTTCACTATCCGGCGGCGTTGCGCGAGGCCGTGCTGGCGGCGATGAATGCGAAATCAACTTCGACTGCGGAGTTGGCGCGGCTGAACTGGCGATTGGGCATTGCATATGCCGATGCGGTGAAAGCAACAGTAGCGCGGCATGGCGTCAAACTTGATCTTGTCGGATGTCATGGGCAGACGCTGTATCACCAGGCGCGTGCCGCTTCGTATGCCGGGAAGGTTTTCGCGTGCACGTGGCAGGCGGGCGAAGCCGCGTTGATTGCGGCGGAGGTTGGCGTGCCGGTGGTGTCGAATTTTCGGCCGGCGGATATGGCGGCGGGCGGGCAAGGTGCGCCGCTGGTGCCGCTGCTGGATCACGTTCTGTTTGCCGATCGAAAGCGCGGGCGGGTCCTTCAGAATATCGGCGGGATTGCGAACTTGACTGCGATGCCTGCGGGGAGCGAAGCAGAGGACATTGATTGCGTTTGATACCGGGCCCGGCAACATGGTGATGGATGCGCTGGCGCAGAAATTGTTCAGGAAGTCATACGATCGCAATGGCACATTTGCAGCCAAGGGACGCGTGCTGGAGTCAGTTGTCGAGCAGATGTTAAGCGCTCGGTATTTTGCGATGCGTCCGCCGAAGACGGCGGGGCGGGAGGAGTTTGGGCGCGAATTTGCGGTGATGTTTCTGGCGGCTTGCCGGCGCGTAAGTCGCAAATCCGAAGATGCGTTGGCAACAGCGACGGCTTTCACTGCGGAGAGTATTGCGCGGAGCTTTGAGCGATTTGTGTTGTCGAGGATGCGAGGCGCGCCCGTCGATTACATTGTTTCGGGGGGAGGCGCGCGGAATCGGACGCTGATGACGATGCTCGCGGCGCGACTGGAACCGCTGGGGTGCACGGTGATGACGAGCGAAACGTTCGGGCTGCCGGCTGAGGCGAAGGAGGCGGCGGCATTTGCATTGCTTGCGTGGATGACGTGGCATCAGCTGCCGGGGAATGTACCGGCAGCGACGGGGGCGAGGCGAGCGGCGATTCTGGGGCAGATCAGCTATGCGTAAGCCTAAATGGCTTGGTAGTCATCGCTTCCCAGGTCTCAGGATCGAGACCTGGGGCACCCAACTCCTCGTGTTAAGCCTCATCCTGAATTTGACTGGCTGCCGCAGTTCGCGTCGGGATCCGCAGACGGTTGTGTTTTTGATTGAGTCGAGTCCTACGAATCTTGATCCGCGGGTTGGGACGGATGGGCAGTCGGAACATATCGACGAGTTGATTTTCGATGGACTCGTTGCGAAGGATTCCAATTTTCATTTCACGCCTGCTATTGCGCAAAGCTGGGAACTGCGCGATCCGGTGACTCTTGTATTTCATCTGCGCGAAGGTGTGCGGTTTCACGATGGGCGGCCGATGACGGCGCGCGACGTGGTGTGGAGCATTAACTCGATGCGCGACGGAACGGTGATCACGCCGAAGTCGGCCAGCTATGCTGCCATCAGCACGGTGGAAGCGCCAGACGCGCGGACCGTCGTCGTGCATCTGAAGCGCCCTGATAACTTTTTGCTGATCAATCTTGCTACGGGCGCATTTGGCGTTGTGCCGGAGGGGAGCGGGCGCGATTTCTGGCAGCATCCGGTGGGGACGGGACCGTTCCGGTTTGTGAGCCAACAGATCGACCAGGATGTAGTGATCGAGCGCAACCCGCTGAGCTGGAGAGTGCAGCCGAAACTCGAACGCGTGCGATTTGCGGTGGTTCCCGATCCGATCACGGAATCGCTTGAATTGGAAAAGGGGTCGGGCGATGTGGCCGTCAATTCTCTGCCAATGGATTCGCTGCCGATTCTGGGTGCGCGACCGAATCTGGAAGTGAACGACGCGCCGGGAACGCAGATTCAGTACCTCGCGTTCAACCTCACCGATGCGTTGCTGAAGAATACGCGCGTACGGCAGGCGATTTCGTGCGCGATCGATCGCCGTCTGATTATTCGCACGCTCTTGCGCGGACATGCCCGGCCGGCGGTGAGCCTGCTGCCTCCGACACATTGGGCGTGGACCGGGGATGTAGCAGATTTTGATTACGACCCTGCACACGCAAAGAAGCTGCTGGATGAAGCTGGATATCCGGCGGGTGCGGATGGCGTGCGGTTCCACGTGACGATGAAGACAAGCACGGTGGAAGATGTGCGGTCGCTGGCGGCGGTGCTGCAGCAGCAGCTGGCGCAGGTGGGGATCGCGCTGGACATCAGGACGTTTGAGTTCGCGACGTTTTATGCCGATGTGACGCGCGGTGCGTTTCAGATGTATTCGCTGCGCTGGATCGGCGGCAACGAGCAGCCCGATATTTTTACCCACGCATTTTCGACGGCGCGCTTTTCGCCGAAGGGCGCCAACCGCAGTCACTATTCGAATGCGAAGGTGGATGCGCTGCTCGACGATGGCGCGACAAGCACGGACCAGGCAAAGCGACGCGCTGACTATGTCGAGGCGCAGCAGATTCTCGCCGAGGAACTGCCCGCGATCAACCTCTGGTATAAGGACACGGTGGTGGTACACAACCGGAGGCTGGCGAACGTGACTCCGACTGCTTCGGGCAGCTTTGCTTTTCTTGAGACTGCAGAGCTAGAGCCATAGACGTGGAGTGAGCGGAACCTAGAGTTCTGCTGCGCCTGGTCTGGGGACGCCCCGAAGCTTAAGTCTTCCTTAAGAAATTAGCCTAAGTTCGCGACTTTTAAGCGCTGTGTTGACAGCCACATAGCGTGCCGTCGTGCGAACGGAAGAATGAGTTCATAGTTTGGCACTGTTTCTCAACCTTTTGCGAGGCTGCCTC
This sequence comes from uncultured Acidobacteriaceae bacterium, assembly GCA_963769345.1. Lineage (GTDB taxonomy): Bacteria > Acidobacteriota > Terriglobia > Terriglobales > Acidobacteriaceae > Telmatobacter. The sequence goes on along the minus strand of CAVYLL010000006.1, from coordinate 535,648 downwards.
GTCTACCGAAACAGATAACGATTACAGCGCAGCGTTTGACTGTGGATGCGCGGAGAGATTGATGAAGAACAAGAACTGGAACCGAATTGCGGTCACGATGGCGCGGATGCTTCTCCTGGTGGCTGTGGCGGCGACGTGCACCGTTCTGAATGGCGCAGGCTCCAACTCGATTTGTTGGTACGGTCACGGCTATTAATGGAACGACGATTACGGTGAAGACCGATGCCGGCGATTCAAAGCAGGTGGAGGTTCCGGCGACTGCGGTGATGAAGAGGCTGGCGCCCGGGCAGAAAGACCTGAGCGCGGCAGAGACAATTCAGTTGACCGATCTTGCAACCGGCGATCGGGTACTCGTGAAGGTTGACCCGAATGCGACGGGTGCAACACCGCAGGCACTCCAACTGGTGGCGATGAAGCAGACCGACATTGCGCAGAAGCAGCAACAGGAACGCGATGAGTGGCAGCGCGACGGCACGGGCGGACTGGTGAAGAGCGTTGATCCGGCTGCCGGCGTCGTTATGGTGACGACCGGTGCGGGGCCGACGGCAAAGACAATTACCGTCCACATCACGAAGACCACCGTGCTGAAACGCTACGCGGCGAACTCGATCCGATTTGCGGATGCACAGCCGGGGCCGCTCGACGCGATACATGCCGGCGATCAGTTTCAGGTGCTTGGCCAGAAGAACGCAGACGGGACGGAGATAGCAGCAGCCGAGGTGGTTTCAGGAAGTTTCAGGAATGTCTCCGGCGTTGTTGTTTCGATTGATGCCACTGCTTCGACTTTGACGGTGAAGGACCTGGCAACCAAGAAGAATGTGACGGTGCACATTACGCCGGATGCAGAGATGCGCCGCCTGCCTGACATGATGGCGAAGATGATTGCGGCGAGATTGAAAGGCGGGGCCGGTGGCGCCTGGGGCGAGTGGAGCGACTGCCATGCCGGCGCGCGCCGATGGTGGCGGGGCAACAGGACGGCCGACGGGAGCGGACAGAACGGCGGGACGGGAGCAGGCCAGGGGCGCCGAGCCGGTGGAGGCGGCCTGGGGCAGGTTCTGGACCGCGCCCCAGCGGTGAAACTCGGTGATCTGCAAAAAGGCGAAGCGGTGATGCTGGTATCGACCGAGGGCACGAGCGAAGTCACCGCGATCAAGCTGCTGGCGGGGGTTGAACCACTGTTGCAAAGCCCCGATGCTTCGCGCGACCTGCTGGCCAACTGGAGTATGGGCTCGGGCGGAGCCGAAGCGGCAGCCCAATAACGGACACGCATCGGATTTGGCATTACAGATTTGGCACTCATACGAAATTGAGGTAGGAATCAGTGCATTTACGACTTCATTGCATCATTCATTTTCTGATTGCGTTGGCGCTTGGTGTTGCGAGCCTGGCAGCGCATGCACAGGCTGCTCCCGCAGCGGGCGCGACGGCAACGATTCACGGCCACATTGCGGACCAGACCGGAGCGCTGATCCCCGGCGCGACGGTCACGATTGCGACTGCGGACGGCATTGGAGCCGGCAAGGCGACTGCGGACGCGAGCGGCGCTTACTCCGTCAGCGGACTGCCTGCCGGCAGCTATATTGTCCAGGCCGAATATCCGGGCTTTGCCCCGTTTAAATCGCAGGCAATTCCGGTTGCGGCGGGTCAGATCAAGCGCGTTGACATCGCCATGGCGATCGAAATCGAACAGCAAAGCGTAGTGGTGACCGATGATTCGCCCACGGTGAACGTGGAAGCTGCGGGCAATGCCAATTCAATCGTGTTGAAGGACAAGGATCTGGATGCGTTGTCGGATGATCCCGACGAACTGTCAAACGAGCTTTCGGCGCTCGCTGGACCTTCGGCAGGTCCGAACGGCGGACAGATTTACATTGACGGTTTCAGCGGCGGGCAGCTTCCGCCCAAGTCGGCTATCCGCGAGATTCGCATCAATCAGAATCCCTTTTCGGCGGAATTCGACCGGCTGGGCTACGGGCGTATCGAGATTCTCACCAAGCCGGGTACGGACAAGCTGCACGGGCAGTTCTTTATCCAGGGAAATGACAGTCACCTCAACACCGGCAATCCTTTTACGAGTTCAATTCCCGATTACTACAGCTACCAGTTCAATGGGACGGTGAATGGAGCTATTTCAAAGAAGGCATCGTTTTTTGCAAGCTTTGAACAGCGCAACACGAATAACGTGAACTCCTGGAAGATATTTGACGCGGTTCTCTATCAAGGCGCGGAAGGCTACCAGATTATTCCAAACTATCCGGTGAACCTGCTTAACCAACGCATCCGTGATAATGCATCCGCGCGCGTTGATTGGCAGCTGGGCGCGAAGAATACGTTGACGGCGCGATTCGGATTCTGGTCAGAATCGGAACACGCTGACCTGAATAATCAATCTCTTCCGTCCGCATCAACACATGAGTCAAACACCGATTACACGTTGCAAATGAGTGATGCATTTGTGATCAACGATCACGCGGTGAATGAAACGCGTTTTCAATATGAGCGTCAGAACGAAAATCATTATCCCGATTCAACGGACAGTACCGTCAATGTAAGTGGAAAATTCACGGGAGGCGGCTATCCGGGCCAGGTGTATCGCGATCATGCCACGCGGCTTGAGTTATGGAATATCACGACGCTGAGTCACGGCGCTCATGCCATCAAGTTTGGCACGCGCATGCGTGACGGCCGGGACGCCAACTATACGAACTCGAATTTCAACGGGAACTTTGTATTCCAGCAACCTGAGTTTTATCAAAACATGGCGAACGGGCTTCTTGCAGGCACGCCGTTTAATGAGTTGGTGAGCGAAGGCAACGGTCCGACATCGGCCACTTACACCACCGGAGCGCCTTCGTCGCTCGCGAACGTATTCGACATCGCGCTGTTCGCACAGGATGACTGGAAGGTGAATCCGCGATTCACGCTTTCGGGAGGTGTGCGCTGGGAAGCACAGACCCAGGTCTCGGATCACAACGATTGGGCTCCGCGCGTATCGATGGCCTATGCCCTGGATGGCGGCGGGAACAGCAAGAAGACGAAGACCGTGCTTCGCGCCGGATACGGACTCTTTTACGATCGCTTTCAGACAAGCAACCTGATCACCGTGAACCGCTCCGACGTTCAGAACCAACTGGTGCTCATCAACCCGGTTTGCAGTTCGACGACGAGCGGCGGGGGGCAGGCGACGTCGCTGTCTCAGATTGATTTCAGCACCTGCTCGAGCTCAAGCGCGGGCGGATCCGAGGTGCCCGTGAAGTACGAGGTTGCATCGAGCTACCATTCTCCTTACACAGGACAGGCCGGTGTGAGCATTGAACGACAGGTAACGGCAGGAACAAGCGCGACTCTGACCTATTTGCATTCTTTCGGCGTGCACCAACTGGTAACGCGCAATGCCAACCAGGCACTGGGCGGAACTCCGCAGACCGATTCGGGTGGATACCTCTACCAGTACTATCCGGAAGCGGTATTCAAGGAGAATCAACTGATCGCGAGTGTCAATTCAAGATTGACCAAGAATCTGAGCCTTACCGGCTTCTATACCTATGCGATTGCGAACAGCAATAGCGCTGGCCAGGGCGGCAATGCATCGGATGCGTACAACCTGGATCAGGATTATGGGCGGGCAGCATTTGTTTCGCCCAACATGCTTTTCGCGATGGGCAACTACAACGGTCCGTGGAAAATCCGCTTCAGCCCCTTCATGATTGCGCAATCGGGCAAGCCGTATAACGTCACGCTGCCGACCGATCCGCTGAACAACTTCTTCAATCAGCGGCCTGCATATGCGACGGATGCGACTCCGGCGGCTAACAAGGTTGTGACTTCGTTTGGAGTAATGGACGTTGCGCCGGCATACGGCGAAAAGCTCGTTCCAGTGAATCTGGGAAATGGCCCAGCAGCCTTCGCATTCAATCTGAGGGTTAGCCGGGCGATCGGTATCGGACCGAAGGTAGAAGGGAGCGGGCCGAATCCGTCTGGAATGGGTGGCGGACCCGGGAGGCGGCGGCCAAGGCGGGCGCGGTGGTGGACCTCCGGGAGGCGGGCTTGGGCCGGGAGGATTGGGCGGCGGTGGCGGTGGACGCGGCGGCCCGGGAGGGATGTTCGGGCCGACGAGCACTGGCCGGAAATACTCGTTGAACTTCAGCGTGCAGGCGCTGAACCTATTCAACAATATCAATTACGGCCAACCGGCAGGAACGATCGTCCCCACGCCGGTTGGAGACACCGGGGTGAATAGTCCGGGCCAGCAATTCTCGCATTCGACGAGCCTGGCAGGCGGAATCTTCAGCCGGGTTCTGCTGCCCGACGCATATTTTTGCAGGCAGTATTCTCGTTCTGAGATTGTGAGCACTTGAAAGGAGAGGCCGGGCGAAATGCTCCGGCCTTTGCTTTTGCTTAATGTGCGGCAGTGACGGTGGCCGGCTGGCTGGGCGCAATAAACGCGTCGGTGAGCGAGACGACCTTGAGTTGCGCCTTCAGTTCGTCGAGAGTGGCGTTGGTGGTCGCGGTGATCTCGATTGTCTCCCCGGGCAGGATGTCGAAGTAGTTGTCCGAGAGCTTTGCATCGATTATGCCCAGGGAGAGATAGACGTCGCGGGCAAGGACAGGCGACGTGATACGGATCTTGAAGTTGCCATTTGCACCGGTGGACGCGATGGCGAGATTTGCGGGCTTGAGGTGGACTTCTTTGGTCGGCGCGATATAGACAAGGTTGCGCGATATCACTGTTCCGCCCGCGGATAAATCGGCTACGACAAAGACACGCGAAGTGTCTGCTGCGCCGGCCTGCGCGAGCTTAGCCAGTGACCATTCCGCGTACACCTTGCTCGCGAGGGGGTCGATGCTGACGTCGTGCTTCTCTTCGAGCAGCACCTTGCCATCAAAATCCATGAGGCGGACGCGAAGGGAGGCCGGCGTCGATACCGTCTTGTCTGAAACGATGTAGATCTTCACCGATCCATTTTCGACGTGCGGCGAGACGAGGATCGGTGCGTAAAAACGGCGCGCGTAATATTGCAGGGCCTTCCAGCGTCCGTAGTAGTCGATGCTGGACCACGAGGCGACCGGCCAGCAGTCATTCAACTGCCAGAAGATGGAGCCCATGGTTTCGGGACGGCTGCGGCGGAAATGCTCGGCGCCAATCTTGATGCCCTCAGCCTGCAGCACCTGGCTGACGTAGAGGAAGCTGGCGAAGTCCTTCGGCTCCGGATAATCCTTGAGCAGGTAGTCGTGGATGATGGAGTTGCCTTCATTGTTCTTCTGGTGCGCAAGCATCACGGGGGTGAAGATGCTGGTGCGGTCGGCGGGCTCAGTGAAAGCTTCGATGGTTTTCATTTCTGGAAACGACTGGAAGCCGTACTCGGTGACGAAGCGGGAGTGATGTGTTTCGTAGGTTGAGAATGGAACGCGGCCGTGCCAAACGTCCCAGATGTGCGCGTCGCCGCTCTGGTAGTGGTCGCTCAATGCTTCGTAGTCGGCGCTTGGAGAACTGGGCCAGTACGGGACTTCCGGCTCAAGGCGTGCGACTACGCGTGTGAGGATGCCGCTGAATTCGGTGAGATAGTCCTGCCACATCTGGTAGCGGACATCGGCGGGAAGCCCGGGACGCGGAGCCCAGCCCATCGCACCTTCTGTTTCGTTGTTGCCGCACCAGATCACGATGCTGGGGTGATTGCGCAGGCGGCGAACCTGGTCTTCGGCTTCGGCTTCGATGTTGAGCTTGAAGTCGTAGGTGCCGGGCTGCCAGTCGTTGCCGAACATGAAGTCCTGCCAGACCATGATGCCGAGCTCGTCGCAGATCTGGTAGAACTCATCGGTCTCGTAGTAGCCGCCGCCCCAATGGCGAATCATGTTCATGTTCGCGTCGCGGGCAGACTCGAGAATGCGGCGGTAGTCAGCCGTGCTGACGCGATTGGGAAAGCTGTCGAATGGAATGACATCGGCTCCCTTGGCGAATACGGGGATGCCGTTGACGACGAGTTGGAAGGAGCGGCCCCACTTGTCGGGATGGCGATCGAGGACGATGGAGCGGAGGCCGGTTTTTATCCTCCGTTTATCGCTGCGTTGCTGCGCCGGGACTTACGCTCGCCGTAAATTCGTAGAGCGGCTGATCGCCATATCCCGCAGGCCACCACAATTTTGGCTGGCGAATTTCGATGGGCAGTGTGACGGTGTTCAATCCTGCGTGAAGATCGAAGGCTTTGCTCGCAGCGATTGGTTTGATTCCGTCAATGTAGCGGATCATCACGTTAGCGATACCGCTGCGAGCTGCTTCAATCTGAATCTCCGCGTCCACGTGCGCGACTTCCCTGCTTACATCGTTCTGGCGAATCGCGAAGTCGGCGATGCGGGCTTTGTCCCACGCCTCGAGGCGTGCGGCGCGCCATATGCCGCTGGTGACGAAGGTCGGACCCCAGTCCCAGCCGTATTCATAGGCGGGCTTGCGGATGTAGGTCTTGGGCGCGGTTTTTGTCTTCGGCTGCCAGGGGTCGGCGGCTGCAAGTGCAGCCGCTGCCTTCACGGGCGATTCAAATACGACGCGCAGTTCGTTTTTGCCCGCGTGCAGATAGCTTTTCGCCGGGATACGCCACACGCGAAAAGTGTTTGTCCCTGTTAGAACAAGGCGGCCATTCAAATAGACCTGCGCGGGTCCGTCGAGACCATCGAAGACAAGGTCAAGGTTGGAACGCGAGAGCAGCACGGGCGCGACGTCGAAGGCGAGGCGGTATTCCCAGCTTTGGTCCTGGATATTTTGCAGCTTCGATTCGTTGTCGCGGTAAAACGGATCGGGAATCTTCTTATTGGCGAGGAGATCGAGATGGACGTCGCCGGGAACGGTCGCGGGCATCCAGCCAGCCTCGGGATCGGGCGTTGCCGGCACCTGGCGGAACTGCCAGCCGTGATCGAGGATGATGGTTGCATTCTGCGCCGCGCCTGACTGTGCGCGTGTCTGGGCCGCCATAGCTGTATTGATGAATGAACACATTGCGACGGCAATCGCAACGAACGCGACTCGCACTGTATGAACTTGCATCGATTCCCCTTTGAATTTCGCACCGATCTATATGGAAGGGCGCGTCCCAAAATCCGCTGATAAGGGTAACACGCGGTGTTTGGAGCGCTCGTTATCAACGATCACGCAGGAGGCGGGAGTAGAGCGATTCCCATTCTTCGGCCTTTGTGTTGATGTTGAAGTGTTGGCGGATTCTTTCGCGCACGGCATGGCCCATGGCCTGACGATGGTCTTCAGGCATGCGCATGACGCGGAGCATTGCGTCGGCGAGCGCAGCGGAATCTTTCGGCGGAACGAGGGTGCCGGCGTCGCCGACGAGTTCGCGGACTCCGCCAACGTCAGTGGCAACAACTACCTTCTCCATTGCCATTGCTTCTCCTACAACGAGCGGCATGCCTTCCCATGCGGAGCTGAGGACGAAGGCATCCGCGGCATCGAGAAGCGCTGGCATATCATCGCGCAGGCCGAGCCAATGAACGGAGTCGAAAACCGAAAGGTGTTCCGTCAGATCGCTGATGCGCTTTGCTACCGCAGCACTGGCTTCGCCGGCCACCCAGAGTTGTGTTTGAGGAGATGCGGCGTGCACATGGGCGAAGGCGCGCAGGAGATTGGGATAGTCCTTGGCAGCAACCACTCGGCCTGCGGCCAGCCATATGAAGTCGTCGGTTACGTTCAATTTGTTGCGCAGGGCTGTGCGTCTATTTGGAACAGGTGTGAATTCGCTAAGATCGATTCCATTGGTAATGACGGAACATTTGCTTTGCGGAACCGCACCGATCTGAACGAACCGATTCGCCACGGCATGGCTCACCGCCGTGGTATGGAGCGCGAGGCCTTCTGTGAGGCCGTAGAACGCGGAACGCTGCCATCCCCCCTCATACACGTTGTGAATAGTGGAGAGCACGGCCGGAGCAGAGCCGAGCACATGGAGCATTCTCGCCGCCATATTCGCAGGAAAGGTATGGCTGTGAACGAGGTCAGGATGAAAGCTGCGCAGAAGGCGATGAGCGGCCGTGAGTCCTGAACAAAAGCCTGCGAGAGATTTGCGCATGCCAAGTCTGGCTACTTCAAGTGAGGTGGACCATTCATGCGCTTCTCGCGGCTTGAGCACGATGAGAACAATTTGATGCCCGCGGGTAGCCATGCGTTCGGCCAGCGCGATGACCTGGCGCTCCGCGCCGCCTTTGCCGAGCGAGGTTAGCATGTAGGCGATGCGCATGATCCCTTGAGTCCGCTGGTGGAGTGGTCAAGAGATGATAGCGCAGGGTGATCAGGCGACAGTGTGCGCGCGCTCACCCTCTGCGGTGAACATTCGACGCAAGAGCGTATCGATGGCCAATGTGCCGGGACCGAGGATGAGGATCAGCAGCGCAGCGAACCAGTAGGTGTAGGGCGTTGCTCCGTAGAAGTCTTCTGGCTTGGAGAAGATGTGCGAGAAGTTGACGCGGTCGTCGGGGACACTGAGGTAGGCCATGGTCATGTTCACGAAGAGCACCAGAGATGTGAGGCGCGAGGCGATGCCTAAGGTGAAGAGGAATCCGCCGCAGAGTTCGACGAGTGCGACCGTCAGCGCTGTCATGTGCGGAGCAGGAAGGTTGAGACTGGTAAAGAAGCCGGTCACCTTGTCGAGGTGCGTCAGTTTTCCCCAGCCGTCCTGCATGAACTGCCAGCCCCAGTAGAGGCGGATGGCGAGGAGGAGTGGGTTTTCGAGATGACTCATGATGGAGGCGAAGGCGTCGAAGGCCTTGCGTGCGAGGGCGAGAATGTTGCTCATACGTGCATCCTTCAGGGGCTAAAGCCCCTCACGGTCTCTTGATTCTCCTGCGGCATGACGGAACAGTGTGGTGAAAAAGTCCGTAAAGTCCGTGTGGGCCGAACCAGCATCCCTCAGGGGCTAAAGCGCGACATTCATTTTGTTACATTTGCGGCCTGGCTGAAGCCATGCCCTTGTTACAAAACGGCGGGTTCGTTGAGTTTTTCACCAAGCTGTGAAGTCATGCGCGCATGCGCCGCACATAAAATCTCAAGTTCACTTCTTCAAAAGACTGATGGAATGGAATCGCGTGCCCAAGGATGCGGGTATTGTTGAATTCGAAACCGATAAGGCTTACGTAGGTCTTGCCTGCGAACTGATCCAGGATTGTGCCCGAAGGAACGAATGCCTGCAGCAGTGCTGGATCGACGACATAGTTCAGCATCAGCAGATTCTTCCATTCGGCGGTAAGAAACGTCCGTTGCTGGGCGATCATCATTTCATGTTTAAAGACAATTTGCCGGGCCGTTGAGTTACAGGGAATTCCGTGCGCCAGCGCTGTTTACGTGCTTTGCTGGTCGAGGTCTGGCGCGCAGATCCAGCCTAGTTCGGCCCAGTTGGTGAACCACTGACGAACCAGTTGGGGACGTCTCGCGCTGGGCACGCGAGAACTTGTGATGCCGATCTCGATAGCCTGTGCGAGCGGCATGCCGGCTCGGATCGCGGCAAGGGTTTGGAATTCGTCACGCTTGAGGCGCAGATAGTAGACCGAAAAATCAACGCGGTGCGCGGCGAGCCAGACTGGCTTGCGGCGCAATGGCGAAAGCCGTGCGGGACCCTGCTCATCGTCTTCATGCCGTACGCCAGCTTCGCTGGTTTGACGCTTATCGTGTTTGTGCAGGTTTAGAACGAGGTCGTCCACGGGAAAATCGAGTGCTACCAGTTGCAGATGCGGTTGTAGCGACAGGCGCGAGTTTCCGTCGAGCGTGGAGATCTGTTCGAGGGTCAGGGGATCGTGTTCGGCACCGTCGAACGCTTCGACAAACGCCCACTCCACGCGAGCCACATCCTCGGCAAGTGCGGCGCGGCGGCCGGAGAAGTGCGGATGCTTTGCGAGCCATTCGGAGAGATGCGACCCGAGATTACGAAGTGAGAACGAGCGGCTGGGGTGTTCGCTGAGATAGGCAATGGACATCGCCTCAAACGCGCGAGCGCCGATGACGGAACGCAGCGCAGGGAAATCTTCGGCCAGGGCGCCGAGCACGCGGAACCAGTATTGCCGGTTGTAGATTTCGAGGCGTTCGAAAGGCGAGAGCTTGCTGTTCGGAGCGATGAATTCGGCTGCGACCTGGTACATGGAACGGCCATCGGGCGATTCGCGGCGCATGTCTTCATCGCGGGTCAACGGCATCATGACGGCGCGGGCCATCTCGCGCTGAAGCTGGGCGAGAGTCATCGATTCGGAGTTCATTGGGCAGGCTCCAGCAGGTTCCCTTCCCATGCCTCGGATTCGAGCTCCTCACCCTGCGGACCAGGACCCGTTCGCGGGGACCTCGACCCTGGGACCACCGGCGCAATTGGAGCATTCGCGTATTTGTCGATATAGCGGTTGGCCTTCAAGGCTTCGGCGTGGACCTCGTCGAAGCTGGGAATATGATCGTCCCACTCGAGCAGGGTTGGCGTGGGACCGCAGCGTTCGATGGCGCGCGCATAGAGGTCCCATACAGGGTCAATTACAGGGTGATCGTGGGTGTCGAGGATGTACCTCTCATAGCGCGAGTGGCCGGCGATGTGAATCTGTGCGACGCGATGCGCGGGCACGGCATTCACATACTCCATTGGATCGAACTCGTGATTCACCGAGGAGACGTAGATGTTGTTCACGTCGAGCAGGATGCCGCAGTCGGCGCGCTCCACCACTTCGTTGAGGAACTCCCACTCGGTCATTTGCGAATCGGTAAAGGCCGCGTAGGAACTGACGTTTTCGACGGCGACGGGAATTTCGAGGTAGTCCTGCACCTTGCGGACGCGATCAGCGGTGCGCGCAACTGCCTCCCACGTATAGGGCAGCGGGAGCAAGTCGTGGGTGTAGGTGCCGTCGACAGAGCCCCAGCAGAGATGATCGCTGAGCCAGGGAGTGCCTGTGCGCCGGACCAACTTCTTGAGCCGTTTTAGATGTTCGGGGTCGGGTTCGGTCGCCGAGCCGAAGTACATGGAGACGCCGTGCTGCACGACGCGATAGCGCTCGAGAATCTGATCGAGCATGGCGAGGGGCCGGCCGCCATCGATCATGAAATTCTCTGAGATGATTTCAAACCAGTCTACGACGGGCTTGCGCGAGAAGATGTGCTGGTAATGCGGAATGCGCAAACCAATTCCGACGCCGTGGTTTTGGAACGCATTGAAGCGATTGCCGGACATAGATTCGGGGATCGGGGGTGTCAGGGATCAGCGATCAAAGTGCAGATAGAAATGGATCGGTGGAGATTGCAGGGAACGAACCCCACCGATCCGGGTTTGAATTCAGGTTCAGATTAGATGAGGTGCGGCTTGGAGCCGTCGGTTGCGCAGCCGCCCTTGCCTTTGCAGCTATTCTTGCCCTTGCAACCGTTGTCGCTGGACTTGCAACCACCCTGCCCCTTGCAGTCATTCTTGCCTTTACAGGAGTGCTTCGCAGGGGCGTCCTGTCCGGTATAGCGCAGGCCGGCCTTGGCGGCCTTGACCGTAGGGCTCTTGGCGTTTGTACCCGGGGTCGTCGCATGAGCCGCGACGGTTCCACCCATCAGACCGGTAAGCGCAGCGGTGAGCAGCATTGCATTGAATTGATTCTTCATGTGAGATAGACCTCTCTGGGGGGTTGAGGCGGGGAAGCCGCCAGTGGTTGTTTCCACGCGGCATCTGTTGGGAAGCACAGATGCCGCGCAAACTGTAGCACGCACTCTTGGAGTACGGGCATGCGCGAAAGGTTACAGGGAAAGGGGGCAAGCTGGAAATGAAATTCTTTGCACCGGTTCCCTTTCCAGATGAACGGGCCTCGCGGTCAATTGGATTGGATGCGGAGACAATCCTTGTGGAAGAGGCGGTGATGCAGATACTTGCGGCCTCGATCGAAGAATGGGCACGCGCGAAGGCGTCGCCGGCCTGCCAGGGTTAGTCGCGGAAACCCGATCTCCCGGTCGATAGAGGCGTGGAGGCGGTCGCTGAAGCCGGCAGGCAGTTCGAAGACACGATTGTCGGCGATGAGGATGACGATGTTGCGCGTGGAATCGAGCACAGCGGAACAGATTTCGCAGGTTTCGAGATGACGATCGATGTCTGCCCGCAGAAGGGCATCCAGCTCGCCGTCGATGTAGCCGGAGATGTACTCCCAGACGTGTTTGCAGTCGATCCTCATGTGCGCCCCCCGAACCACCTTCTCCGTTTTGGGGCGAATCCCTTCAATTGTGGCGCCAGGTCGCGTTGCAACAGGGCGCGCGCACGATGCAGCCTCACCTTTACAGCGGCTTCGCTGATGCAAAGTGCGGCCGCGGTCTGGCGGATATCCATCTCTTCGATGTCCCTGAGCAGCACGACGTTACGGTAAATCTCGGGCAGTCCGTCGATAGCTTTGCGGAGGATGGTTCCCAACTCTTTCTGCTCCAGTGCCTCGGTGGGGATTTCGCGCCAGCTGGTCAGGATCGCAGGAGTGTAATCGCCAGTCTGTTCATCGGTTTCGGCGTCGAGCGAGTCTTCGCGGCGAGTTCCGATTTTGCGCAGGCGGCCCAGGCCTTCATTCCGGGCAATCGACAGGACCCAGGTCCGAAACTGGGAGTCGCCGCGGAACTTGTCAAGATTTTGGTAGACCTTGATGACGGTCTCCTGGGCAGCGTCTTCCACGTCGGTTTCGTTCTTGAGGATGGAAAGCAGCAGGAAGTAGATGGAGCGCTCGCAGGGACGGATGAGGTCGTGAAACAGGTGCTTTTCGCCTGCAAGAATGCGGCGGATGCACTCGGCTTCGAATTCCGGATCTGGCAAGGTCATCCTGGTCGGAAGCCGGGTTGCGGCGGCCGGTTTTGCCACTATACAGCGCCAGGTTAAAGGACAGTTAATCCGCTAAATCGATTGAATGTGAACGGTTAGTTTTCTGACCTTGAAGAAGATTCTTATATAAAAATTACCAAGTCGTATGTACAATCGCGACGAGGACATAGACAGAGGACACCCATGGCCGGAGATATTCAACTTACGTGCAGCGATTGTGGACAGGATTTCACGTTCACCGCTGCGGATCAGGCGTTCTTTCAGGAACGCGGTTATTCGACCCCCAAGCGCTGCAAGCCTTGCCGTCAGGCAAAGAAGAGCGAACAAGGTGGGGGAGGCTCCGGTTATCGTCCGGCTCCATCCCATGGAACACCTGTGATCTGCTCCGGCTGCGGCCAGCCAACGACTGTTCCATTTGAACCACGCGGCGATCGTCCGGTTTTTTGCCGTGACTGCTACCAGGCACGCAAAGGCAGCAGCAGCGGCGCACGTTCGGGGCGCTATTAGAGTGCATCGGCGCGGATGCCCTGATAAAGCATCCGCGTTCGTACTTCCTCTAACGCAAGACAAGGCAAGCTGAGACACACGGAATATAGCTGATGCGTCCCCCGCCGCCTCCGCTATTTCGTGAAAGTGGTTGTCTGCCTTTCGTCTGTGCGGCGCGTCTAAACTCCTGCCATGAAACTCTCCAGTTCCCTGCTATTGATTGTGATGTTCGCGGCTAACTGCGTGCATGCGGCGCTGGGAGCGGATTCAATTTCGTCAATGGGCCAGCAGAGTGCAACGGGATGCGTGTTGCGCATTCACGTCGACGGATTGCGTAATTCCGCAGGCGTTGTGGGAGCAGCAATCTTCAAATCGGCCGACGGTTGGCCCGAAGATATGAGCAAGTCGTTTCGTCATTGGCCTACTCCGATTGCAACCGGCGCGCACGAGGCCACGGCGGTGATGGAGAACCTGTCGCCCGGAGATTACGGTCTTGTCGTGATCCACGATGCAAATGGGAATCAGAAGATGGACCGGAATTTTTTCGGCATCCCGAAAGAGGGATTTGGATTTGCGAACAATCCCCATGTTGGACTGAGCGCAGCGCCGTTTGCGGCGTCCATTGTTCACGTCACCTGCCCGGTGACGGAGACGAAAATTCACCTCATCTATAAATAGACAGCGCCATTTCGCAGTGGCAGAGATTCTCAAGAAGTGAGACTCACACGTTCTTTACGTGCGACCATTGTCCGCGAGACTCTCGATGAGATTATTCAGACTGCGTTCACGGCTCTGCGCCCAATTGCTCATTTCTATAGCTATCGCCCACTGCGCGTTTGCTCAGATCGGCGGTAGCGCAAACACACTTGAACAATATGAAAAGTGCAACTTCTCTGATGGTCTCCAGATAGTTCGAACCGACCCGCTCGCTCAGGGGATAACGTCGCGGACTGTCGATACCGACAACGGAACGCGCCAGATCGACATGTTGGCGGGCGTTCGGATCATGTTTGCTTACCCTGACACGGATTTCTATGCCAATGTCAAAGCCGAGGTCCTGCCCGCCCAAAACCGCGCTGAACTGAAGAAATCACTTTTAGAAAATCTGCAGCACATTGCTCACGGAAACACTGTAAATACGAGCCTGAAATCGCCTCTTCACGGTTTTGAGGTGCATGGGATTGACCGGGAAAAGTTAGAAGGCGGAGTGCTAGGCGTTTATCTCCTGTTCGATGATCCGGAGAGCATTGTGACTACTGTCTATTTCCTCAATCAAGAACCGCAGAGCAGGAAATTCCAATCGATGGATGAGTACAGGCAGTTAAGAGATCGATTCCTGGCTGGCTACTCCGCCTGCATTCGTGAAAATCAGAAACGCTCCAGGTAGCCGAAATCCCATTTCGTCTTCATTGCTTATCGCCTGCATTGAATTTTGTCCACGGGCCAGCCTTCATGTCTTTGAGGATCGGCTTCAGGTAGTCGAACTGTGGATGCGCGGCGAAGAACGGAGCGGCGAGAAAGTCTTCGCCGCAGGGATGTCCTGCGCGGGCGATCAGAGAGAGACTCGCGGCAAGATCGGAGTCGGTGACCTTTCCGGTGACCGCACCATCGGGATAGAACGGCGCATCGCCCCACTCCGGAACGCCACGGGAGTCGGCATCGATGTGGCCGCAAAGGGTGCGAGCATCCGGAGTCACCTTGCCGGTGTAGCTGTCTTCGTGGCTGGCAAGAAACTCCTCGGCGAGATTGACGTCAATCTGGCCCTTTGCTGGAGGCGATCTTGCGTTCCCAGGTGACGTGGCGGGCATTCATGGACGAGGACATGTTGGTGGTATCGAAGCCGTCGGTTTCGTCCTTGATCAGCGCGGGGTCACGCGGAAAGTTTGAGCTGATAAAGTAGCCGTCTTTTGAGCGCCATACGGGAGTATTCTTCAAGCCCAGCTCGAGGTATGCAATTTCGCCGGTCTTGCGGTCGCCCACGAGCCAGTCATTGGCGTACCCGCCATTGTTGCCTTCCTTGATGATGGAGACATACTCGTCGATGGAGCTTGCATATTGCATGGCCTTGCGCGAGCGCACAAACTCCGGGATGCCATCGGGATTCCAGCCGATGAATTGCGTGATGGTGGTTTCGGTAATAATGAGGCCGGCGTCGTTCACGCCGAAGTCGTCCTGGCTGGTGATCACGCCGGGTTCCCCGTCCATCACCATGCGGTGTCCGTGTTCGGGCTGAATGTCGAACATCACGGTCCAGCGCTCGCCGTCGGCATAGCTCGACCAGTTGTTGTGCGCGATCACGATCTTGCCGCCCTTTGTGTAGCTCCCCGTTGCGATGAACGCAGAACAATGACCGTCTGGACGAATAAGCGGCGCGTTGGCCGCGTGCTCACTCTTGTTGAGCCAGGGAACATAGTAGGAAGGCAGCTCGATGCTCCCGTTGAGCGCGACGATGTCCCACACATCGACTTTTACGCCTTTGGATTGCGCGCCCTTCGCGATGCCGGTGAGCTCCTGCTGATACTCGGCTTCGATGTGCGGCCAGAGCATCTTGCGGCTTGCTTCGCGATAGAAACTCCAGTCCCGCTTCGTGTCGTGCTGCGTTTCGAGCTTCGTCACGTTGAGCAAGTCCGCGATCTCGGCGGCGAGCAACTGGCCATGCTGAAATCCGATTTGCTCGGGCGTGCCTTCGAGATGCACGTACTTCCAGCCGCCCCGATCGAATCGATAGCCTGGGCCGCTGGTCTCAGTCGCCTGAGCAGGGGCCGCGATGCGCTTCGCGAATGCGGGCGATGCGGATACGAGGAGAACGTACAACAGGCAGAGAAGAGTGGCGCGAGGCAGCGGACGGACCATTCGGAATCTCCGATGTCTGGATGTCAGGATTGTGAATCGAGAATAGCAGCTTAATGCGCGCGGGCAAGCTGTTTCGCCTGCCCGCACGATTTGAATCAACGCTTTTTGCCGGGCTTGTGTGCCGGTTTTTTGGCTGCTGTTTTTGCCGGCTTCGTTGCCGCGTGCGGCTTGGCCTTGGCCGCAGGAGCGGGCTTCCTGGCCGGGACTGCCTTGTGCGCGGGCTTGGCATGGGCCTTGACCTGAGCCGTTTTGACTGCCACCTTTGCGTGCGTTTTGGCGGCAGGCTTGGCAGCGTGCGCAGGTTTTACCGGATGCGCAGGTTTGGCGGCATGCGGAGCTGGTTTCTTCACTGCGGGCGCGGGCGGGGCGGCCTTTGGCTTTTCCGCCTTCGGCGGCTCTGGCTTGCCTTTTGCGGGAGGCAGTACCTTTCCCGCGGGCGCAGGTTTTGCAGGGGCTGCGGATTTCAGAGCGGACACCTTTGCGGCATGCGCATCAGCCTTTGCGGCGGCTGCTTTCACGGGCTTGGGAGCGGGCGGCTGCTTGCCGCGCCCTTTGCGCGCCGGCTCTTCATCTTCCTCGTCTTCGTCGGATTCGCCTTCGTCGGATTCGGCTTCTTCCACGTCGACGATTTCTTCATCGAGGTCGTCGCCTTTGGGGAGATTCAGGCCGAGATCGATTTCTTCGTCGTCACCGCCGCCGATGTCGTCGAGATCCTCTTCGTCGGAGCTCTCCTCGTCCTCATCGTCGAAGGATTTCTCCTTGACCTTCTCGACGCCGCGCTTGGCGCGCGTGCGCTTGATGGTGATCTGCGGAGGCGGAGCGGGCGGCGAATGCGGCTCGAGGAAAGCCTTAATCTCCTCGGGCGTATTCAGCCCACCGTCAATCAACCGCAGGAAGATCTGATGGACGATGTCCTTGTATGTCGCAAGTTCCGGCGTGATGCGCATTTCCTGCATCTGCAGGTACGGAACGCGCTGTCGCGCCTCGGGCCAGGTCTTCAGGAAGGCTTCGTATTTGGCCTTTACCGCGTTGTCCCTGGTGGTGAAGCCGAGCCAGAGGACGGCTTCGGGATCATAGGTCGTAAACAGCTTGTAGGCGACCGACGGCGTTGCGTTGGTCTTGTTCAGCAAGACCTTCGCGAATCCGCCGGCGCGCGAATCGAGGCTGTTCCACTCTTCAACAAAGCCCGGGCGCAGCAACTGCTTCTTCAAGGCCGAAAGATCTTTCGGCGCCATTTTCGCTGTCAACAGCTGCATCTGGCCGGCCGACATGTCGGGATGCACGCCCTGCATCTGCAATTGGACGCGCAGGTCGTGCAACGCTGTGAGCTTGTCTTCCTCCGCCTTTGCCGCGGTCCAGGCAGGAAAGAGGACTTTCATCCAGCCTTCTGTTTCAAGGGCCCGGAGAACTTTCAACCCATCGTCCTCATGGCCGATCTGCTCGAGTTCCTGACTGTGGTCGCGCGCGGATAGAGACTCGATAACATTCTCTGCCTTGGCGTTCTCGTAGCGCTGTTGCGTGCGCGGATCGAGTTCCCAGCCGAGACGAGCGATATACCGCGTGGCGCGAATGAGGAAGGCCGGCTCTTCGAGAAATCCGTAATTCGAAACGAGGCGAAGGGTGCGCGCCTCAATGTCGGCGGCGCCGTTCAGCGGGTCCATCAGGAGGCCAAATGACCCCTCGTTGAGCGAGATGGCCATGGCGTTGACGGTGAAGTCACGCCGGCGCAGGTCGTCCTGGATCGAAGCAAAGTGGATGGCGGGCTTGCCGGGCTTGGGGTACTCGCGGCGATGGGTGCTGACCAGGTCGACCCGGACGGCCCCTGGAAAGCAGAGGTAAAGCGAGTGTGTCGCCTCGTCCTCCCCCCAGATTTTGCCACCAGCCTTTTCGATCGGCTTTTTCAGCTTGAGCGCATTGCCCTGGATGCCGACTTCGATGTCGCGAACGGCATGACCGCTGGTCAGGTCGCGGACGGCGTCCCCGGTGAGAAAAAGAAGGATACCGGCCTCTCGGGCCACTTCGCGCAACTGCCGCAGTGCATTCCGCTGATCGGCTGAAAGCCGGTTCTCAAGAAGGTAAATGTAGTCGGGCATTCCGTTCCTGCTTCCGCGTGCAAAACCCAAGGCAAGTCTCTGATGCCGTTGCGCTTACGGCGTGGTACACCAGAGGTTGCAAATGAGTACCTTATCATAATCTTCCCCCCTTGACCAGAGCGAAAGGCACCAGTTTTGCGACTTTTCGCGGCGCGAGCGCGCTTGTGCGTGCGACAATCCATGCCATGGGCTCCGCTCGTAAGCCGGTGATTGTGCGTAAGTTCTCGCGCGAGTGGTACGCCGGCTATGCTGGCGCTGCCTTCGGTCAGGACTCGCCTGCTCTGGAGGTCCTGGACCTCTCCGGAAAGGTGCTCACGATCGGCTGGGAGAGCGTAAAGTGGGTCTGCTACATCCGGGATTTTTCCTCCGGTTCCGATCCGGCCAACCCGGAACGGCTACTGCAGAAAAAGTTTACGGTCCGGCCTCGGGCGACCGGTCTGTGGCTGCGCATGACCCTGAACGACGGAGATGAGCTGGAAGGGATCGCCGCCAACGACCAGTCACTGTTGTCGGGCGCCGGCCTGCTGGTAACCCCTCCGGACACGCGGTCGAATACCCAGCGGATCTATATACCCCGGCAGGCCATCCAGTCGCTGGAGGTAGTGGGCTTGATCGGAGCGGTAGGGCGTAAACGCAGGCCGGAGGCAGCCCGCACCGAGGGTCAGCCCGAACTCTTCCCTGCCGAGCCGGATTCGGAATAGCGCTGTCCCACGGTCAAAGCCGTAGCTCTCTATGCGGAGCTGTGAGAGGATGTGTTTTCAATGTCTCGAGACATCATTCGAACCGCTGACGCCCCGCCACCTCCGCCAACTTACAGTCAGGCGGTACGGGCGGCCGGTCTCGTGTTCGTCTCGGGCACAGGGCCGTTCGACCCTGTTTCCGGGAAGATCGTCGGGGATACGATCCAAGAGCAAACAAGGCAGTGTCTGCAGAATGTATCCGCCATCCTCAAAGCGGCGGACACCTCCCTCGACCGGGTCGTGAGTGCCACCGTGATCATTCTTGAGGAAGGCGATTTCGCCGGAATGAATGAAGAATGGGTCAAATGGTTTCCGTCGAACCCGCCAGCGCGGCAAGGAGCGAAGCTGCCCGTTCGAATCCCGGGTATGAAAGTGTCCATCGCGGTCATCGCCGAGGCCTGAATCTTCCATCAGGAGCTGAAGTCTTCGCTTGTAGTCCCTTCCGTTACAATTTCCACGATGAAACTTGGTGAAATTGCAAGTCGGCTGGGTGCGGAGCTGCGCGGCAACGCGGATCTGGAAATCACTGGAGTGAAAGGGATTGAGGAGGCTGGTCCGACGGAAATCACTTTCGTAGCCAATCCCAAATATGCCGGACTGGCGCGCAAGACAAGCGCTGGCGGCGGTACTGGTGGAACCGGAGTTCCCGGAGATTGAAGCGGCGACGCTTCGGATCAAAAATCCCTACCATGCTTTTTCGCGCGCTCTGGGCCTCTTTTATCAGCCACCAGCCTACCCGCCCGGCATCCACGACACTGCCGTCATCGACCCGACGGCGCAAATTGGGGAGGGGGCGCATATCGGCGCCTATGTCGTGATCGGGCCTGACGTGAAGCTTGGACCCCATGCAACCCTGCTACCGCACGTGGTCCTTTATCCCGGAGTGAAGACGGGGAGTCGGTTCTTCGCCCATGCTCACGCCGTGGTGCGCGAAGGCTGCGAACTGGGCGACAACGTCACGCTCGAAAACGGGGCGATTGTCGGGGCGGACGGGTTCGGGTTTTCGAAGAACGAACTCGGTCAGTGGGAAAAGATTCCGCAATCGGGGCCGGTGCGAATCGGTGATCGGGTAGATATCCAGGCCAATGCCTGTGTGGATCGCGCGACAGTTGGTGCGACGGAGATCGGCGACGGCAGCAAGATCGACAATCTCGTTCAAATCGGTCACGGTTCGCGCGTGGGAAAGGACACGCTGGTTTGCGCGCAGACCGGGCTGGCAGGATCGTCGGTGATTGGCAACAACGTAATTCTCGCTGGACAGGCCGGGGTCGCCGGTCATTGCAACGTGGGGGACGGCGTGATTCTGACGGCGCAGTCGGCGGTAAGCCATGACGTACCGGCGGGGAAGATGATATCCGGATCACCGGGATTCGATAATCGCGTCTGGCTGCGGGCCGTAACAATTTTTCAGCGACTGCCGGAGTTGCTGAAGCGGTTGGACCGCCTGGAAAAGCGGGTGGCGGCGATTGCTCCGATGGACGGACCAGAGGCAAACGGGGATAAGGGATGAAGAACATGTTGCCAAGAGTTGCGACAGCGGCGCTTGGGTTGATCTGTTTGCACGCGATCAGCGGATGTCACTCGGCTCACATCGACGCGACGGTAGAAAACCGCACCGGCGGCACCATTACTCTGCTCGAGGTCGACTACCCCAGCGCGAGCTTTGGAGCGGATACGCTGGCAGTGGATGGGACATTCCGTCATCGGATTCAGACGCGCGACAACGGCCCGATCAGTGTGCAATACACGGCGGCGGGCCGGGGCGCCGTACAGGTCCAGGGGCCAACGTTGTACGAGGGACAGCAAGGCAGCATCGAGATTGTTCTGCTGCCCAAAGGAAAAGCCGAGTTTCATCCTGCTCTGGATCCGAAGCACGAGTGAGGGGCATTTAGTTTTTTGCCGCACATCCTCTTTCCTTTCGCGCTCGTCACGGATGAGAAAACCAGTCGAGAGTGGCAGACAATAAAAACGGGAGCCGAAGCTCCCGTTTGTGGATCCTGCTGTTTCGATCAGGACCGGAAGATCAATGCACCATGCTCTGGAACAGAGATGACTTCAGCAGGCTATTGAAGTCGTTGTCAGAGGTGGCGAAGTGAATGCTGAGATGACCTGAATTTGAACTGATATCTGTTGCGGCGAGGGCGGCCTTCTCTGTTTCGTCTCCGCTCATCTTCTTGTAAATGACCGCAGCGGAAAGCAGAGACGATACCGTGGCCGCAGCGAAGGAATCGCCGGTGGCGATGGTCAGGTCGAATTTGACGCCATGCTGAAAGTTCATGCCGTACCAGGAAGACTCAAGGCGCTTGCGCACTGATTCGTAGTCCGCGACCGATCCAGCTTCTCCGAGGACCTGTTTCATCATGGTCTGGGTTCCGGCCTTGTCGAGCACGCTCCACAGAGGCTCCGAGTCGATGGACTGCATTGCTTCCATGATGGGGGCATTGGTGAGCATTCCCGGCGCGAACCCGTCGCGTACGTCGAGGGCGGCTTTCACTGCCTCAATGCTGCCGAAGACCATGGTCGAGGGATCGACAAAACACAATACCATGCCGGTGCGGGCCAGCGGATAGACGCGATTGGTGCGAACGAGCTTGGGCTGGACCTTCTGCTTGCGGAAGTTAGCCATGATGTCCTGCACA
Organism: uncultured Acidobacteriaceae bacterium; assembly: GCA_963769345.1. Taxonomy (GTDB): domain Bacteria; phylum Acidobacteriota; class Terriglobia; order Terriglobales; family Acidobacteriaceae; genus Telmatobacter. The sequence continues at coordinate 514,049 of CAVYLL010000006.1, read as the reverse complement.
TCAAACTGGCCTTGTGCGATGCCCACGGTCTGCAGTTCGTCGGCACTGGTGCCGGTGCGAAACAGCGCAAACGCGAGCTGGTCAACGTCGTGGTTGTCGTTGAGGCCTGATCTGCGGATAGCCTCGTCAAACTGCTTCAGATCGGGAGGCATCACGCGGTCGCGCAGTTCCATGGCGGTACTTGAATTCTGCATTGCGCGGTAGTCGATCACGACCAACTGCTGGACTTCGTGTGGGATTGCGGCACGAGCGTCGCCGGAAAGCTGTGCCCCGTGAGCAGCAACTGCGATGGTTAGAAGAAAAGCGGGAACTGAAATTCTGACAAAAAACTTGAACACTCTAAATCCTCCGGGAAGCCGTACGGCTAACCGTTTCATGCGTTATGCGAGCAGGAAACAATCTCATCCTGCATCACTATTTTACCTCTGTACAGTTTTTAGACGTTGACCAGGGTCGTATTGGTACTGTTACCTTCGCCGGGCCACGCCAGGGGCGCGCCAAGCCGGTATTCCAGGATCTTGGTCTGGTCATCGAACTCACTTAACTGACGCATCCACTCGCTTTCGCGCTCACAGGCAGCTTCGGGAATGAGTCCCACCACCTCTCCCTCGACGGGCGCTGTTTTGTGCTTCAGGGCTAGCCGCGAAACCGTGCTGTACACCTGGGAGACGGGTGTCGCGTTGAAATCAGTGATGTTCATGGAGAGTTGCGCGCGGCCATGTGCCAGCAATCCCAGGGCTTTGACACCATGCAGACCTGCGAAAACAGCGCGCACTTCGCGGGCGATTGCCCTGGCCACCGCAACATCAGCGGAATCCAGATAAACGTTATATGCCACGAGAAATTTGCGCGCTCCCACTGCGCATGCGCCGGCGGTGGGGTGCAATCCGGGACCGCCGAGATCAGGACGGCGCGCAGCTTCTTTGCGCACGGCATCGCGAAGTCCTTCAAATTGGCCCCGACGCACGTCATCCAGGTTGGCGCGATCAGGACGCGAAGCCGCAGACTCGTAGAAGTAAACGGGCACGCCGAAGCGACGCCATATTTCGAGACCGGCCTGGCGCGCCAGCATCACGCACTGCTCAAGCTTGATGCCGGAGACGGGGACGAAGGGCACCACGTCCGCTGCCCCGATGCGCGGGTGCAGGCCTTGCTGGGTAGTCAGGTCGATCAGCTCCACCGCCTTGCCTACGCCACGAACGGCTGACTCCAGCACTGCCGACGGTTCTCCGGCAATGGTGACAACGGAGCGGTTGTGATCCGCGGCCATTGACCAGTCAAGGAGGCGAACACCTTCAACGCGCATGGCAGCAACAATTGCTTCGACACGCCGGGCGTCCCTGCCCTCAGAAAAGTTCGGAACGCACTCGACAACTGCATCTTTCATCTCTGTCTTTCAAACCTGCGCATACGGCACGATTCGCGCACTGCTGCCCTTCTATTTCCAGAATGTGTATCCCAGCTGAAACTGCAAGCTGGCATTTACGCCGGGGTTTCGATCGCCCAGGGATGCCGACGAAATATGGACGGCGTTCACTCCGAGATCAATCGACCGCCTGTTGCGCGTGAAGTAGTGGATCCCGATTCCGCCCTGCGGAGAAAAATTCCAAACCGATGTGCCGCCGGGCACTCCATGCGGCACTAATACATCCGGTGGAAACTTGTGCGTGGTGTAGATAAGCCCGCCGGCAGCCTGAAACCACGGCTGCCAGTGTTGCGAATGGTTGAGGAAATTCCACCGGAAGATCACCGGGGTGATGCTGGCGCCGGTATAGGTTCCACCGCCGACCTGTGCCTGGTACGTCACACCATCAAAGAGGAAAGTCTGAAGGTGGGGTGGAGGAGTGTACGCCTGCCAGAAGGGTATGACATTGACGGCATATTGAAACTGACCGCTCAGGATTCCCGCGTGAAGAGGAGGCGTCAGCACTTTTCCAGCCTCAACGCCGAGGAAGAAGAAATGGAAATCTGAGCGGTCGCCGCCGATACCGGTGCCGTAATTCACAAAGGGAGCGTACTCCCAGCTTCGCTCATTGCGAACCTGCGATACGGGCGAACTATCTTCGGGCTTGGTGGCCTGGGCGGATGCTGCCGCAACCGCACCCACAGCAAGAATTGTGAACACTAAAACCTTCGCAGTTGGGGTCAACGTTCTTCCCTTTTTTCGTTTTTTGAAATTATGTAGTCCATGAAAAAGGCCGCCATCTTCAGGCGGCCTTCGGATTGCCAGCCTGTTCGAATTTATCCAGCCACCTGTTCCATCTGTTCGGCGTCCATATCGAAGTTTGAGTACACATTCTGCGTGTCGTCGAAATCTTCAAGCGCCTCGAGCAGACGGATCATTTGGCTTGCTGCAGGTCCTTCAAGCTTGGTGTAGGTGGATGCGAGCATGGTGACTTCGCCGGAGGCGACCGGGATGTTTGCTGCCTTTACCGCGGTCAGGACGCCGTCGAATGAATGCGGATCCGTCACGATCTCCCAGACATCGCCTTCGTCACTGAGGTCTTCGCCGCCGTGCTCGAGCACGATGTCCATCAGCTTTTCTTCAGTGGCAGCGGCTTTCTCGATGTCGATGACACCCTTCTTCGAGAACATATGCAGAACCGAACCGGTCGAGCCAAGATTGCCGCCGTTCTTCGAGAAGGCATGGCGAATTTCGCTGACGGTACGGTTGCGATTGTCGGTCAGCGTTTCGACCACGATTGCGACTCCGCCGGGCCCGTAACCCTCGAAGGTGATCTCTTCGTAGCTCACGCCTTCCAGCTCGCCGGTTCCGCGCTGGATGGCCCGCTTGATGTTGTCCTGCGGCATGTTTTCGGCCTTGGCCGCGGCAATCGCCGTGCGAAGCCGAGCGTTGCTGTCAGGATTGCCGCCGCCCTTGGCAGCCACGGCGATTTCCTTCAGCAGGCGAGTGAATATCTTGCCGCGCTTGGCATCGAGCGCGCCCTTTTTGTGCTTGATTGTCGCCCATTTGGAATGGCCGGACATGCGAACCTCAATAGACGTTAAGAATGCGGTGCTTACCCTATCCCCCTTCGACAAAGACCTATCGATTGGAATCCTCGGGAACCCGCGACACCCCTGTGAGTATACCACCGCGAAGGTAGGGCGAATGCGGGGCCTGGAGGCAGGTCCGGGGACGGGGCAGCCTGGTTTTCCCCGGTTTTTCCGGGCGCCATCCGCATGAACGACGGACCGGGTCCTTGTCCCGGTCGCGGGATGGCCGGAGAGTTCTACAATTTCATCAAAACCAAAAGCTCCGCACGGGGCCGCCGCGTCGCGTCGACCCGTCAACACGTCCAACCAGAAGGAAAACTGAGAGCCCAGGAGCACCCTTGAAGCGCATTCTTTCTGTCTCTTTTCTTTTCTTGATGGCCGGCCTCGCCCTTGCCCATGCTCAGGGCAATTACGAGATCCAGGTGTACGGCTCCGAGACCCAGGCACCCCGCACCACCATGCTTGAGCTCCATTCGAACTTCACTGCCGTCGGGCAGAAGCAATTCATTGACGGTGTGGACCCTACCTATCATGCCCAGCACGAGACGATCGAGATTACGCAGGGCTTGACTGACTGGTCTGAAGTTGGCTTCTACATATTTACGAGCGCGCAGAACGGGTCTGGCTTTCAATGGGTCGGCGACCACATCCGTCCCCGGGTGCGCGCGCCGCTTTCGTGGCACTGGCCCGTGGGGGCGAGCCTCTCGATGGAGGTCGGGTATCAGCGGGCGTTTTTTGACCGCGACACGTGGACGTGGGAGATCAGGCCGATTGTGGACAAACAACAAGGCAGGCTTTACTGGGCCGTCAACCCTGCATTCGAACGCACATGGCATGGGCCGGACGTGAACCTCGGGCTCGACTTCGCACCCGCTGCCAAGGTGAGCTGGGATTTCACGAAGGTGGTTGCCGGTGGAGTGGAGTACTACGCCGACTATGGCAGCATCACCAACATTGCGAGCCTGCACTACCAGCAGCAGCAGATCTTCCCTGTCATTGACCTGAACGTCTCGCCCAAGTGGGAAATCAACTTCGGTGTAGGAGTGGGCGCGACGGCATCCACTGACCATTGGATTGTGAAGGGCATTTTGGGACGGCGATTCGACTGGGGCAAGAAAAAGAAGGGATAGCCTGTCGGCATCGTCTTATCCAGAATCAGACCCGTGACTGGCTCCCTTTGTCCCTCAATGACAGGCCAGATTTCGGATCAACGTTTTTGGAATCCGCCGGGGCGCCACAAACCGCGCTGAGAGCCACTGGTAGTTCTTCCAGTTGCGCAGGCTTCGAAGAATTACTACGTTGTGGTTGCAGTCGGCCTTTGGCCGGCGGAAGCGAATGCTCCCGCGAAGAACGGGCGCGTGCGAAAAAGGCGGGGGAGAAGATGATGATTCGAAGAAGGGCTTTCAGCATTGTTTCAGGATTGACCTTTGCGCTCATGTTGGCCGGACTGTCCAGCACGATGGTCTCAGCGCAAACCAAGATGCAAGGACTCATCAAGGGTCGAAGTGGTTCGGAGATCTTCCTGCAGACGAAGGATTCACCCAAGGTAGTTGTTCTTTTGACGGATTACACGGACGTAGCCCAGGTGCAAGGTGTGCTCAAGGTTCGCAGCAAGAGCATGTCGATGGCTGCCCTCATTCCGGGCCTTCCCATTCAGGTAGAAGGCAGCATGAATGCCGACGGCCAGCTGGTGGCTACCAAGATCAGGTTCAAGGGCAACGACCTGCAACAAGCCCAGGCTATCCAGGCTGGATTGGCCGAAACCAGTGAGCAGAGCTTCGCAGAATTCAGCGGAGCTGGAGAAGCAGAACGCACAGCTCGCAGCGCAGAACGCGGCTCTGAGCGAACAGGACAAGAAGATCGCGGCCAACAAGGCTGCCATCGCTGCAAATTCGGCTCGTTGGGGTGAGTTGAACGATTACTACATTCTTGACGAAGTCACCGTTCTTTTTGGGAATGGGCAAACGAGCGTTGATCCGAAGTACGACCCGCAACTGGTGGAATTGGCCACCCATGCGAAGTCGATCAACGGTTACATGATCCAGGTAAAGGGCTACGCATCTGCGACCGGCAGCGCGGCGCTGAATCAGAAGCTGAGCGAGGATCGCGCCAACAACGTCGCCAGCATTCTTCTGCAGAAAGGCCGCGTACCGCTCACCAATATGCTGGCGCCCGGCGCAATGGGTGAGAGCCGCCAGATTGGCGGAGACGACAAGACCGCTGACACGGAAGCCCAGAACCGGCGGGTGGTCGTTCGCGTGCTGCAGAACAAGGCCATCGCCGGCAGCAAATAAGTTGTTTTCACCCTCTGTCTTAGGCCGGACGAAGTATCGTCGGGCCTAAGACTACAGGTATCTCATTTAACGCAGGCCGCCTGAGGCGTTACTGGACGTCGCTCCCACTATCGAAACCACCGCCGTCGTCGAAGCTTCCGGAGTCATCGTAGCCGGAACCGTCATCGGCGCCCTGGTCATCGAAGGTGGATTGGTCGCCGAGGCTTGAAGTGTCGGCGAACGCGCTGGTGTCTTGATCGCTGGCAGGACTTGCGTTCTGGTCGAATCCGCGCAGGTTGTCTTGGGTGTCGTTGTCGCGCGGATTGTAGCCTGCGCCCGAATCGTATCCGGCTGCGTTGAATTGCGCGCCTTGTTGCGCGTCCTGGCCCTGCATGTGGTGTTCGCCTCCGCGGCCCGGTTCGTCGTTGTAGTTGTTGATGATTGTCTCTTCGACCGGACGCTCGCCCATGCCGAATCCACCCATGCCGTATCCCGGACCACCAAGGCCATAGCCGCCGTGGCCGAATCCATGAAGAATTGACTCAACGCCCTCGAACGCCAGCGCTCCGGCAGCCACCCCAGCGGCGGTTTGCATGGCGCCGCGCAGGAAGCTGGGCTGACCGCCGACAGGAACATATTGCGTCTGCTGATACTGCGGCTGTCCGTACTGCGGGTACGCCTGCGCAGGCGGAGCGTACTGCGCGACCGGCTGGTAAGGCGGAGCAGGAGCTTGCGATTGTGCCGGAGCAGCATCGTGCTCGCCCAGCAGGCGTCCGAGAAAGCTGGTAGTGTGCGCGGGCTGCGGATGCTGCTGGAGTAGCTGGACCTGCTGCTGCAACTGGCTGACCTGGGTCTTCGCCTGGTCGAGAGCGATGTTCTGCACCAAGACCGTTTGCGCAAGCATGTAAAGCGCATCGGGATTCGGGCCGAGCTTCTGGTTGAGCATCGCTTCGGCGTCGGGATCCTTCTCCTGAAGCTGGGTTTGGTTAATTCGCTCGATGAGCGAATTGAGAAGCTGTTCTTCCTGGGGAGTCAACGGAATAACCTCCGGCGGCCGGCAACTGCGGGGTCGGGCCGCCTCTCGCTATTGAGACGCGATCCCGCCGGCAAAGTTGCACCGCCGGCAAGAAGTACGCAGGGGACGCTGACTCGGTTCCAGCGGATGAAATCTACAGCCGATAGCGGCATTTGCGGAGTTTTCCGCCGTATTTGCGGATTCCGCAGTCTTCCGGGACATTGATAATTTCCATGAACTCCGCGCCGGCAATCTCGAGGCTGCGTCGCGAGGCGACATTGTCGGGGTCACAGGTAATCCACAAGGGATCGATGCCCAGACTTCGCGCAAATGGCAGCAGAAGCACCAGCGATCGCGACGCATAGTGATGCCCGCGGTATGCCGGATGTACTCCGTATCCGATGTGCCCGGCATAGCGCTCGATGTGGGGGCTTGAGCCGATGCGCAGATTGATGTTGCCCATTTCTTCGCCGCGGTCGATGCTCATCATGCGGAAGAAATACGTCGGGACCCGGTGAAACGAATGCAATGAGTAATCCGCCAGACGCAGTTCGAGGTCGCCGTGCCGCAACCTGAGCGACCGTGCGACCTCGATAGATTCGTTCATCATCACGTTGAGCTACGGTTCTAGTTCTGTCCCACTAGTTCGAAGGCGCGAATCTCTTCTTTGCGGACGGTGAGTTGCTCGACGAGGTCGGAGCGGACTTCGTAGCCACGGCCGGGCGCATCGGAGACCAGAATCTCACCTTCCAGCGATACTGTGACTTCGGGCTCGATGATGTCCTCGTGCCAGTAGCGGGCTGAGGCCGAGACGTCGCCGGGCAGGCGAAAGTTTTCCAGAGTCGACAGCGCGATGTTGTGCGCGCGGCCAATGCCTGACTCCAGCATGCCGCCGCACCACACCGGAATGCCGCGCTCCTGCGCAGCATTGTGCACTGCGATAGCTTCGGAGAATCCTCCGACGCGACCGAGCTTGATGTTGATGATCTTGCACGACTCCATTTCGATTGCGGCAAGCGCATCGCGCCGGTTGCGAATCGACTCGTCGAGGCAGATCGGCGTGTTCATGCGCTTCTGCAGCATGGAGTGGTAATAGAAATCGTCGTGCCAGAGAGGCTGCTCGACCATCAGAAGGTCAAAGGCGTCGAAGGTGACCAGGTGGTCCGCATCGCGCAGCTTGTAAGCGGAGTTGGCATCGCAGCTGAGCATGATGTCGGGCCACTGATTGCGCACCTTTTCAAAGACCTCGACGTCCCAACCCGGTTTGCATTTCAGCTTGATGCGCTGGTAGCCAGCGGCGAGTTCTCTTTCGATAATGTCCATCAATTCGGGAATTGATTTCTGAATTCCGAGTGAAACGCCACAGGGAATGCGATCGCGCACGCCCCCGATCAGTTGCGACAACGACACGCCTTCGCGCTGCGCTTCGAGGTCCCAGATTGCGTTTTCGAGCGCGGCCTTGGCCATAGGGTTGCCGCGCACTACGCTGAAGATCCTGGGGCAGTCGCCACCGTGCTCAACGTTGGCGCTCGCCAACATGGGACCGAGCTCATTCACGATGACTTGCCAGGCGGTGTCGGTCGACTCGCCGGAGAAATGGGGACGTTCACCGGCCGTGCACTCGCCCCAGCCGATCAGTCCTTCAGACCGGACCTCGGCGAGCAGAATCCTGCGGTTGCGGGTTACACCAAAACTTGTTTCAAAGGGTCGCACCAGAGGCAGGTGCAGTTCGCGGAGAATGATTCCGTCGATTCTCATAGAGTGTTGATTCCTTCAGATAGCAGCTTACGAAGACGTTGGTACTTCAATGTTCCGGCTTTACGCCGGTTGGGACCAATGGCCCAGTTCGAAGACTCCGTTACCTTCCGCGTCCCTTGCAAAAGAGACGACGGCTAACCCTTTGCAAAAAGCTTCCTGAAACCTGTGGCGATTCTGCAACTGGACAGCAAGTGCTTGCTCCCGGCCACCGGGGGATGCCTTCCATTCGTAAATGGCGGCTGGGACCAGGATGCGTTCTTCGATTTCATATTGGACTGAGGGACGATCTTCCAAAGTTCGGCTGACTCGGTCAGAGTCGAGATACCACTCTGCAACGAGACGGTCAGTTGGAAGTCCACCCTGGAGTCGAGAAGAGGATACACCATAGAAATTCACAAAATAGCTACGAACGATCGCGCCGAGCTTGTGTATGTTTAGATGCGCGTTCTTGATCTCCAGTGGATCGAAGGTCCACTCCATGCGGCGAATGCCCCGCGAAAGTGCCTCACGGCGTTGTTCCAGCTTGAGTTGTGAGCCAAGGCCGCGGTCGCGATATCGATCGCGAACAGCCAGCATATGGGAGTGCAGATAGGGCTGTGGATTTCCGTCTGTGGAATTCTTTCCTGTCTTCACTCCGGGCAAAGACATGGCGAAACCGACCATCGATTCTGGAGTTCCGTTGGGACCGGCGCCCGGCAGGTCGGTGTCGAAGGCTCCGAGGACTTGACCGCCGATCTTCTGACCAACAAGAAAGGCTTTGCGGGGAATGATGTCGGTGTCGTCGTAACCCCACGTCTCAATCTGCATTTGGACGCAGGCTTCGAGTTCATCGTGTCCAGAGCAGGAGCGGATCAGGATCATCGCCGACCCTCCGATGGGTAGGCGCTTTCTCCGTGCGAATTGGCTAGCTTCAGTTTCGCCCTGGTCCACAAGGCTTCGAGTTCTTCAGGTTTCAAGTCTTCCAGTTGCCTTTCTGAAATCAACTCCATCTCGCGGAACCGCTGGCGGAATCGTAGATTGCATCCGCGCAGAGCCATTTCGGCGTCGACGCCGAGGTGACGGCCGAGATTGACGACGGTAAAAAGCAGATCACCCAGTTCGGCCTCAACAGCAGCCTTGATGGCGGGGTCTGCGGAGTTTTCGGCTGCGGCAGCTTCGGCTTCGAGTTCCGCTGTCTCTTCGGTCAATTTGGGCAGCAGGTCGCGCCAATGAGGCCAGTCGAATCCTGACTTCGCTGCCTTCGCGCCGATCTTGGCGGCTTCGGCAAGTGCGGGCATGGCGCGCTGAACTGAATCGAGGCGCGATTGCGGCTGGTTCCCTTCTGTTCTGGCGCCTGTCTTTTCTGCGGCCTTGATCTCTTCCCAGTTGCGCAGAACTTTTGCAGCTGAACCTTCTACGGATGGATCGACTTGCGCCACGTTGCCGGCGGCGCGCGAGGCCTCCTCGCCAAAGACATGCGGATGGCGGCGGATCAGCTTTCGATTCAGGTGGTCGAGAACGTCGGCGATAGTGAAGTGTCCTTCGTTGGCAGCCATCTCAGCGTAGAACAAGGACCTGGAGCAGCAAGTCGCCCAGTTCCTCGGCAAGGTGGGGAAAGTCGCGACGCTCGATAGCGTCAAAAACCTCGTAGGCCTCTTCGAGAGTGTATTTGCGAATGGTGTCGAAGGATTGTTCGCGGTCCCAGGGACATCCGCCGGGAGCGCGCAGCCGGGCCATGATGGCAACCGATTCTTGAAATAGCGCCGCAGCCCGCGCCGGATCAGTCGACATGTTATCCGCGGTTTTGTCTGTCTCTGGAAGGGCAGGCGGGACGTCCATGTGACTTCCATATTAAACGGAGCCCAGGCCAGCCATCCCGCCCTGCGGAAAATGTGGGATTGCAAATCCATAGCCGCGAATCACCGCCGCCCGGAACCCTCGATGGCTCCCTCAACGGCTGCGCAGCAGCGGAGCACCGGCGATCATGAGATGGATGCGATAGATACTCGTACTTGCGGTGATGTAAAGCGTCTTGCGGTCGGGGCCGCCCCAGGCTACATTCGCTGATTTTTCGGGCATGACGATCGTGCCCAGTGGCTTCCCTTCCGGTGAAAAGATCCACACGCCTCCCGGCCCCGTGCTGTAGACGTTTCCCTTTTCATCAACCTTCATGCCGTCTGGAGCGCCGGGCCGGGGATCGGATGTCGCATCGTAGAAGAGCTTCGCATCCGTCAACGATCCATCTGGTTCTACGTGGTAGCGCATCCAGATCTTCTTCGGTTCGGAGTTGTCTACGTAGAGATACTTCTCATCGGGGGAGAAGGCGATGCCGTTCGGTCTGGGCAGGTCCGAGACGAGAAGTTGAAGATCGGATCGAGCGGGCTGCGTACCGGACCTCTGCTCGAGTGCATGCGGGATGCGGTAAACGCCGTTCGCCTTCAGCTCCTTGTCCGGATCGGCGTCCTTCTGCGTGCGCAGCCCATATGGCGGGTCGGTGAAATAGAGAGACCCATCAGAACGATAGACAAGGTCATTCGGGCTGTTCAGTTTCTTTCCCTGATAGTTGTCGGCAATGATCGTGATCTGCGCGGTCGGGCTCAGCGACTCCAGCCGATACACGTCGCGCTGCGCATGTCCCGCGACCGTCAACCGCCCCTGCGCATCGAGCGTCATCCCATTCGATCCCGGCTCAGGCCCGCCGTACGGCGTCGATCCCTTATAGCCGCTCGGCGTTATGAACATCGTCACGCCCGCAGCCGGAGTCCACTTGCGAATGCTGTTGCTTGGAATGTCGGCGAAGTACAGCGAGCCGTCGATCCACACCGGTCCTTCGACCCACGTGAAGCCGGTGGCGACGCGCTCGAGTTTCGCGTCTTTGGGGACGATCTGGTCGATGGCGGGGTCGAGACGGTCGAGTTTGACCGCCGTGGAATCGAGCGGTACCGGTTCAGCAGTTCGCGCCGCGAATAGGTACCGGCCCGTGATTGCCGCGGTGATCGCGACCGTGAAGACAACAAGGAACAGCGGCATAGCTCGTTTCACTCGATCCTTCCTTTTCGTCCAGCCTTTGTGTCCAGCCTTTGTGCCCAGCAGACAACGCTGTCCATTCTGAATGTCCGGCCGCATGAACGGCAAGAACTTCCGCGACGTCATTCCCATATACCGCGTGGCCTTATACTCAACCTTCGATGATTCGCGTTCTGGGCACGATATTGGCGGGGCTGCTGGGGCTGGCCTTTGGCAGCTTTCTGAACGTGTGCCTCAGTCGTTGGCCCGAGGGCGAAAGCGTAGTCAAGCCGCGCTCGCATTGTCGGAATTGCGGGCGAACACTGGAGTGGTGGGAGAATGTGCCGGTGGTGAGTTGGATTGCGTTGCAGGGACGCTGCCGGACTTGCAAGACGAGGATCAGTTGGCGGTATCCGGCGGTGGAGTTGGCGGTGGGAGCGCTCTGGGGATATACAGTTTGGCGCTCATTTCCGAACTTACTATTTCCTCATGCCTTCACCTTCTACCTCGACGACGCGATCCTCTCAATGGTTGGGACGCTGGTCTTGTGTTGGATTCTGGTGGCTCTTGCGGTGCTCGATGCGGAGCATCTTTGGCTTCCAGACATACTCACCTTGTCCGGCATTGCATTGGGGTGTCTGTTCTTTGTTAGCCACCTTGCCATGTTCCTGTTCTTTCCTTTGCCTATCGGAGTGATTGGCATTAGCTCGGGAATCACTTGGGTGGTCGCAAAGTTCGTGTTGGGAATCCTCGCGGCCGCTGGATTGATCCTCCTTATCCGCTCGACTTACTGGCTTGTCAGACGGCGCGAAGGCATCGGCCTTGGCGACGCGAAGCTGATGGCGATGCTGGGCGCTTGGCTTGGACTTTCAGGGGCGCTGCTATCTTTCGCAATCGGAGTCTTGCTCGGGGCTGTGTTTGCACTGACAGTGCTGGGCGTGCCGTCCGCGCGGCGGGAATCGGATACCTGGCTTCTGGCAATGCTTCCGCTGGGTACGTTTCTTTGCATGGGCGGGATCATCAGTGCCCTTTGGGGGCAGCCAATCATTGCCGCTTATTTTCGCTGGGTGGGGCTGTGAAGAGGGTTGCGTTGTCTGCGCTGGCACCGAGAAGCAACCGCAGTCGTTCATGGCGGGTTGCGGCACCCGAAGAACGTGAAAATGCGGCTGGATTCGGACGTCCCTCCGGGACTGACTCACGTTGTTTGCCTATCCCAGGGTTCCGCTGCGCTTCACCCTGGGCTATTTTCTTACGTTCCCTCCGGGACCTTGGGCCTGAATTCACCATGGAAAATCCCAATTTTCAGGGCAGGTCCTTTGACTTCGCGATGCTGCGCTCGGGATGAGGACGTTGAATATGGAGAGGGGCGAATAGAAGCCCGCCTATTGTTGCTGCTGTGGCGGTGCTACAGGCTTGTTCGCTGAAACCGCTGGCGCGTTGGCAAGTTGTGGGTCTTTCAGCAGCTTTTTCGCTTCCTTGGCGTGTTTGCTGTCGGGGTCGTACTCCATGACCTTGAGGTAGTTCGCCTTGGCATTCGCATAGTCGCCGAGCTGGCGCTGCGATTCCGCTATGCCCCAATACACATCGGGATTCTCCGGATCCGTGACCAGCGCCGACTGGAACCGCGACAGCGCCGCCTTCCAGTTCTTTCGGCTCAGTTCGTACTCACCAACGTTCTCGTCTTCTTTCGCCGTTTCCTGGTGGACCTCCGGTTCGCCGTTCTTCTTGTGCTTGCCCGGCTTCGGCTCGTCGGGGATGTTGACGTCACCCGAACCGGACAGGCTGGAGCTGAAACCGCTGTCTGATCCGGCAGCATCCGGTTCGGCGATCATCGGGGCTGTGCACCGGGTCGGTATCGTCCTTCAGAAGTGTCGTGGTCACCGGGCTCTCGTCGTTTGCAGCTGGCGGTGGCGCAGGGGCGGCAGCGGGCTCTCCGTTTGTCGGCACAACCGGCACGTTGTTGGTGTCTTCCGGGAACGGATTCGCGTCGGCAGGCGGTTTCTGCGCTGGCTTCTGCGGCGACGCTGGTTGCTGCGTGCTCGCAGGCGGCTTGGGCTGCTGCGCCGGCGGTGTCGATTGCGAGTGCAAGCCTGCGACAGCTACCAGGCCGCATCCAACCGCAAGTGCAATGTGAGATTTCAACTTCATTCGAATTCTTTTCGTCGACGCGCCGTTCGTTCCACTCACTTCAATGTTACGATGCGGAGCATAGCGTACTTCAACTCACCCCAGGATAATGCCGCACAACTTATGGCGCTCATCATTCGCTCCTCCGCCATTCACGCCGCCGGCTGCTACAGCACTACCGCAGTTCGCAAAGGCACGCGCGTTGCCGAGTACACCGGGCCACGCCTTAGTAAAGACGAGGCCGACGCCGCCAACGAGGAGTCGCCGATTACGTATTTATTTGGACTCGGCGACGGCGCGGTCGTGATCGACGGCCATTGCATGGCCATGTTCATCAACCACAGTTGCGACCCGAATTGTGAGACGGAAGAGATCAAGGGGCGCGTCTGGATCAAGGCAATCCGCAAGATCGAACCGGGCGAAGAAATTACCTACGATTACTGTCTTTACGATGGGGGCGACGACGAGGCCACCTGCAACTGCGGTGCCGAAACATGCCGTGGAACGATGTACTCGCCAGAAGAGATCCGCCGGCGCAAGGCCGCAGCCAGGAAGGCCGAGAAGAAGAAGGCGGCGAAGCGCCGAACCCGAACCAAGGCGATTCCGATCCCGCGGAAGCCTGAGGTCGTGGAAGAGGAAGACGCAGCCTGAAGGGTCTCCGTTGCGAAAGCCGTTACACTCGAGGGCTTTTGGGGGATAGCATAAGGCTGGATGAAGCAAGAGCCAGAACTTCCGCCCCTGACCGATGAGCAACTCGACGTGCTTCGCCGTTTTGCGCTCTTTGAGGTCAGCCGCGAAGAGATGTTGCGCTCACTTGCCGGCGCGTTCGATGTGAACTTTGACGCCAAAGAGGAGACCGACAAAGGCATCACCCAGCGCCGCTCGGCCAACAACCGCTTCCCCATTCCTGAGCCCGGAATCGTCATCAGCCGCGAACATATTTCGAACGCGCTGGAGCACAAGCGCTTCGAGCTCATCTCGGAACGCGACCTTGTCTACTGGGCGACCATTTTATTGCTCAACGATGCCTATGTCTTCGATCCAGGCGATGAAGACCTGATTGCCGAATGGCTCAACGACATCAGCTTCAACCTCGACCCCAGTTGACCGATCGAGTAGAGCCAGAGCACAGATCCTCTGCCTTCGCTTACGCAGTTGCACTCCTGCTCTTGATCATCCGGTAAATCCAGAGAAGCAGCATCGCGCCGAGAATAGACACGATGAAGCCGGCTGATTGCCCTTGCTTGTACCAGCCAATGAGCTGCCCAAGGAAAGTTGCTCCAATCGAGCCGGCAATGCCAAGGATGATGGTAATGAAAATCCCCCCGGGGTCCTTGCCTGGCATGAAGAACTTAGCCAGGGCGCCCACCACCAACCCAATGATTAATTCCCAAAGCAGTGCAAACATAAGTCTCCCCTTTCTCGCGGCCAGAGTTTGCGCGGGACGAACACGGAGGCGCTTTCAGATGTTGCTAGGCTCTTTGCCGCTCGGCAACCTTCGCCAGCGCGATGGACAGAGCTGCGCCCCCCAGCGTTTTCACCAGCGTTGAGTGTTGAGCGTAAAAAGCACTTGCCTTATCCACAATCGAAGGGTCTGTCTTCTCCGCGTGAGCCGCGATTTGCTGCACCACGTCCGGCGAAATGTTTTGAGCCTGCTGCGGAGTAATCTGGCTTGCGCCTCCGCCCAGCAGACTCGCAAGCATTCCGCCCCCTGCCATCTGCGCCACCGTGCCTGGACCGACTGACGCAATCAGTTGGTTCAGCATGCCGGCTTTCTGCTCGCCATTCGACTGGCCGAACAGGCTGCCGACCATGTTGCCAAAGGCAGGTGTCTGGTCCGACTTGAACATCGCGGAGAGTCCCTCTGCAACGGCGTTCGGCGAAGTCGTTTGCGCGACCTGATCGAAGTGTTCAGTCGCGTTCGCAACATCTGGAGTTGAGCCGCCTGTGTACTGCTTCAAGAACGTTTGTGACTGAATCGAGTAAGGTCATAAGCGATCTCCTGGGGCAGGTTCGCTGCCGGTAGGTTGGCTTGCGCTGACGGACTGTGGTTAGGTGCTGACCTGCTTGTCCGAACACCTTGATGTGACGGCTCCGGCATCGGGCGGCGGACTGTACCACCGCCCAGGAAAAATGCCTACGCGGCGGGAATGACCAGTTCCTGTCCCACCTTGATCTTGTCAGGATCCGCGAGATTGTTTGCCTGGGCAATCACGGGAAATTTATTCGCGTCTCCGTAGTAGCGTTTGCTGATCTTGGACAGGTTGTCGCCAGGTTGCACGGTGTAGGTCTGGTTGCCCTGGCGGAATTCAATGTCATGCTTGAGATCTTTATAGTTGGGAT
Organism: uncultured Acidobacteriaceae bacterium; assembly: GCA_963769345.1. Lineage (GTDB taxonomy): Bacteria > Acidobacteriota > Terriglobia > Terriglobales > Acidobacteriaceae > Telmatobacter. The sequence goes on along the minus strand of CAVYLL010000006.1, from coordinate 498,551 downwards.
CGACGGCCTTGATCGCATCCCAGATTCGGTTCTTGCTGGCTTCAGAGACTGCCATGGCTTTCAAAAATAGCTGATTGCCGTCGAGACTGAGACCTTGAACTTCGGCGCCCTCGCGCTGAATTGTGTCCAGCACCGGCTGATATTTCTGTTTAAGTTGATCGAACAGATCAGGCATGCTCATCTCCTTGGTTGCAAGCGGGGACTCAGCCTCTGGGGCTGAAATCGGAGTGGAAAGTATCACTGCGGAGTCCGGTTGTTCAGTTCGGGCGGGCCACCGCAGTTACGGAACGGGGGGTGTAGAGCGGTCCGGCTCAACCCGCGCTTCTTACTGCGTGGCAAGGAGCCGCATCATTTGAAATTTCTCTGAACGTTCCGTGAGGTCACCGGCAGCAAAATCGACGCGCAAACGCCATCCTGATGACCGGCGACGATCACCTGATTGAGAGATTGTGTTCCTCATCCAGAGAGTCGTCAAGCCCCCGGCAAGTATTTGTGGAAGTGTTAACAAAGCTCGTTCCCGCGAGGCTTTCGAGACTACTGCAAACTTTGACAGTGCCTGCGCGCCAAGTCATTTGCTATAAGCGGCGTCTCCCGTAACGATACAATCCAACCTAGCGCCTGAAGGAAATGGGCACGCACACGGGGGAAGTTTTTCGCATGGGTTATCAGGTTCTGGCCCGCAAGTATCGTCCGCAACGCTTTGCCGACGTCGCCGGCCAGGACCACGTTACGCGCACGCTGCTGAATGCACTGACGCAGAACCGCATCGCGCACGGCTATATTTTTTCGGGCCATCGCGGCATCGGCAAAACCACCATTGCGCGCATCCTGGCGCAGGCGCTGAACTGCCGGACAGAGATCGGCTCGGCGCAGCGGCCCACGCCGGAGCCCTGCGGCGTTTGCGACTCCTGCATCGAGATCCGCCAGGGCAATGCCGTTGACGTGATCGAGATCGACGCGGCCACCAATCGCGGCATCGATGAGATTCGCGAACTGCGCGATGCCGCACGCTACGCTCCCGCGCGCGACCGCTACAAGATTTACATCCTTGACGAAGCGCACCAGATTACCGAGGCAGCCTTCAATGCGCTGCTGAAGACGCTGGAAGAGCCGCCATCGCACGTCGTCTTCATGATGGCGACCACCGAGCCGGAGAATATTCCGCAGACGATCCGGTCGCGCTGCCAGCACTTCAGCTTTCATGCAGTCAAGTTCGACGACATCCTCGCGCAGCTCAAGATGATTGCGGCGCAGGAGGAAGTCGAAGCCGAAGAAGGCGCGCTGGCGCTGCTGGCCGAGGCCGGCGACGGATCGATGCGCGACGCGCTATCGATCATGGACCAGGCCATTGCGTCGGCTCCGTGCGATGCGAAGAACCGGCCCGTTCTCGCGACGGCGCAGATTCGCGAGCTGATGGGCTCGGTACCCAATACGGTCTTTGAACATCTGCTGGAGGCGGTCGCTGCCGGCGAGAGCGCTCCGCTGATGACGCAGCTGAATGATTTGCTCAATGCCGGGCACAGCCCGCAGTCGCTGGCGCGGCAGATGGTCCGCTACCTGCGCAACACATTGATGGCGAAGCTGGGCGGCGAGCAGACAGAGTTGCTGCAGATCTCCGCCGATGAGCGGGCGCGTGCGGCGCGCACTGCGTTGCTGTTTGGCGAAGAGGAGATCACGCGCAACCTGCAGATCATGCTTCGGACCTTCGACGATCTGAACTACCGGCAGGAGCAGCGCTTTCATCTTGAGCTGGGGCTGATGAAGCTGGTGCACGCCCAGCGCCTGCTGCCGCTGGAGGAGTTGCTCAGCGGAGTGGCGAGCGGCGCGCCTGTTCGCAGCGGCGGATCGTCGGCCCCGCGGTCAGCACCTGCGCCTGCACGGACGCATTCCGCCGGCCGCGCCAGCGGTATCGGCACCGCCTGCAACGCGGTCGCCGTTTGGATTCTCGTCCGGTTCACGGCCTGTGATGCAGCCAGCCGCACCCAGGGTGGAAAGCAGCGCTGCCATTGCCGCCCCGCCGGAGCTTGCTCCGGATCGATATTCCATCTGCGGCGCCGCGCGGCAACCAGGGCACAAGTTTCAAGGCCGCCAGTCGGGTTTGTCGAGCCGGCGATGAATGATGCTTCGGTTGATTCCGATCCGGTCGAGAGCGCAGCGGTGAACGGTGCAGGAAGACCTGCGGATGGCCCTACTGCGGACGCTGTGCAGCAAGCCATTATCGCGGCACTGGCGGAGGCGGGACATGCATCGGCTTCGACGCTTCTTTCCACTGCGCGCTTTACGCTGGAGGCAACCAGCCTGCGCATTGAAGTTCCCGGCATGGGCAAGAAGATGCTGGCGCTTACCGTGAATGCAGCGGCAGAAAAGATCATCAAGCAGGAGATGCAGCGGCTCGGCGGACCGGCGCGATTCATGGTCATTCCCGGCGAAGGTGTCGCCTCCACCTCTTCCGTCACGGCGCCCGTCGAAGGCAGCATTCAGCAAGCCGCGCTCGAGCATCCGATGGTGCAGCGGGCAAAGGAACTCTTCAACGCCGAAGTGCGCAGCGTGGTCGACCTGCGCAGCAAATAGGGCTCAGGAGGCCGCGATGATCAATCCTCTCAAGATGGCTGAAATGCTCTCCCAGGCCAACAAGATGCAAGAGGAGATGCAGCGCAAGCTCGCGCAGACTGTGGTCGAGGGCTCGAGCGGCGGCGGCGCCGTGACGGCCACCATGAACGGCAAGAAAGAGCTGATCAAGATCAAGATCGATCCTTCGGCTGTGACCAGCCTCAGCGGTTCGAATCCTGACGTGGAGTTGCTTGAAGCGCTCATTGTGGGGGCCGTGAACGACGCCGGGCATAAGGCAGACGAGGCGATTCAATCGAGCGTTAAAGGCGCACTGGGCGGCCTGAATTTGAATATCCCGGGGCTAGGCTAAACCCGGCCTGTCCGGCGCTGAGGTAGAGTTTCATTTGAGTTCGATGTTCAACTCCTGGGGGTCACGATGACATTTGAGATCAACCGCAGAAGTTTTCTGCGTCTTGGCATGGCCGCCGGCGCGGCATCGCTGGCACCGCGCTGGGCTCTTTCCCAAGCCGCGCAACCTGCTCCGCCGACAGACCGGCTTGCGCAAATGCGCGCAGCTGGCGCATCGACGCCGATCAAAACCACCAAGCTTTATGACAACATCTGGCTGCTGCAGGGCGCGGGCGGCAACATGGCCGTCCAGTCCGGCAAAGACGGCAATCTTCTCATCGACTCCAGTTTTGCGACGGCTGTTCCACATATTCGCGAGGCAATTGCCGCGGTGAGCACCGATGCGCCGCACGCTTTGATCAACACGCATTGGCACGTCGACCATGTGGACGGCAACGAAGGCATGCACGCGGCCGGCTTCCATGTCATCGCGCACGAGAAAACGAAGGCGCGCATGGCAGAGCCGGCAGAGATGAAGCTGCTTCACATGTCGATTCCTGCATATCCTGCCGGGGCTCTCCCCAGCACCACGTTTGCCACAACAATGAGCCACAAACACAATGGCGACTCGGTCGAGCTGGTTCATTACGATCCGGCCCATACCGATACCGACATCTACATTCACTTTCACAATGCGGATGTGCTGCACTGCGGCGACATCTTCTTCAACAAGACCTACCCCTTCATCGATGAAGGCACCGGGGGCTCGATCGGCGGGACCATTGACGCCGCGCAGAAGTCGCTCGCACTCGCCGGTGACAAAACGAAGATCATCCCCGGCCATGGCCCGCTGGGCGACAAGGCCGACCTGAAGAACTACATCGACATGCTTTCGGCGGTACGCGACAATGTGGCCGCCCTCAAGAAGGCCGGCGCCAGCGAGCAGGAAGTCGTCGCCAAAAAGCCAACCGCCGATCTCGATGCGAACTGGCTGCATGGCGGGTCTCCCGACATGTTTGTCGGAATCGTCTATCGAACCGTTTAGGAGGAAGCTGCTGTGGCACGCTATGCCGAGCCCATGGCCCGGCTGATTGACGAGTTGAAGAAGCTTCCCGGGGTGGGAACCAAGACTGCCCAGCGCTTCGCCTTTCACATTCTGCGCTCCGGCGACGATGATGCTTCGGCGCTTGCAGAAGCCGTGCGCGGGCTCAAAGCCAGCCTGCGGCTCTGCTCGGTGTGCAACAACATTACCGACGTCGATCCCTGCGCCTATTGCGCAAGCCCCACGCGCAACCAGAGGCTCGTCTGCGTGGTTGAAGAGCCCACGAATATCGAAGCAGTGGAGCGAAGCCGCTACAGCGGCGTCTATCACGTGCTGCACGGCACGCTGTCGCCGCTGCACGGCGTCGGGCCCGATCAGCTGCGCAGCCGCTCGCTGATCCAGCGCGTCGAGCGCGGCGAAATGGATGAAGTTATTGTTGCCACCAGCCCAACCCTCGAAGGCGAAGCCACGGCGAGCTGGCTGGCGGGTGCACTGCGGGAATTCAAAGTGCGCATCACGCGGATTGCCACCGGCGTTCCTGCCGGCAGCGACATTGAATATGCAGACGAGGTCACAATGGCGCACGCCATGGAAGGCCGCCACGAAATGAAGCCGTGATCGATGGGAATGTCCTGGTTAGCTGCGCAGCCGGGTCAACAGATCCTGCGGATGCACGGGCTTGGCGAGAATCTCAAACTCGTAGCCCTGAGCCCGCGCCTTCTCGAGCAGATCAGCCGTAGCAGCCTGGCCGGAGAAGAGCAGAATTTTGATCTTGGGCAGCAGCGCGCGAATCTGGATTGCCGCATCAATGCCATTCAGATCAGCCATGATGACGTCGGCGATCAGCATGTCCGGCTCATAGGCTGGATGCCGTCTCGAGCGCGGCTTCGCCGGAGTATACGGCCCTTGCCTGAAAGCCGCTCTGGTTCAAGATCATGGCGAGCGTATCGGCGATGACGCGTTCGTCGTCAACCACTAGAACTTTGGGCTTAACGTGATTATCGGGCATACACTCCTGAACGCCAAAAGGGAGATGGCGCAAAAAGCCTTTCAATCGAACGCGCCGTACAGCGAAGCCGAAAGCACCACTCAGGGTACGATCAGCTAGGAAAATACCTGCTTAGAATAACATCCCTGGGCTGGCACAACGAGCATCCATCGGAGGCTTGGTTTATCAGTCTAAGGGCGCCCTTAACATTGCGCAAGCCTGTCGTTTACCCTCTTAAATCCTTCTATCCTTTGACGCACAAGCCGGAACCTGAGGATTGCCGAAACGCTTTCGGGTGAGTTCGCGCGGGCAGGCCGCCAGCGGACTGCTGTACTCTAAACGCGCGGGTTGTTCCCAGGGCTCGCCGATTCATGCGGGAGCAACGCAACCCTCATAAGCTTTTGAAATACCAGTTCCCTGCCGGGTTTTCGGCAGTATCCCCAGGCGGAGAGGCGTGCCATGGACGAACGTTGCGCAGAACCCTGCCCCGGCGAGCGGCCGAGTCGCCACCGATGGCGAGGCGATCATCCGCGCCGAGAAGATCGAGAAGTACTACGCCCAGCCCAGCCAGAACCGCATCCAGGTCATTTCGCCGACCGACCTGACGATTGTTCCCGGGGAGATTGTCGCCTTGCTTGGCCCCTCAGGCTCAGGCAAATCGACCATGCTGCGCATGCTCTCCGGACTTTCGAGGCCTTCCGCCGGCCAGGTGTACTGGCACGGAAAGCCGATCGCCGAGGCCGAAATCAACGTCTCCATCGTCTTCCAGAGTTTTGCCCTGTTTCCCTGGCTCACCGTGCTTGAAAACGTGGAGGCTCCGCTGCAGGCGCGCGGCGTCGAGCCCGAGGAGCGCCGCACGCGCAGCATGCGCATGCTCGACACGGTCGGTCTGGACGGCTTCGAATCCGCCTATCCGAAGGAACTCTCCGGCGGCATGAAGCAGCGCGTCGGCTTTGCCCGGGCCCTGGTCGTCGAGCCGGAGGTCCTGTTCATGGACGAGCCTTTCTCCGCGCTCGACGTTCTCACGGCCGAGAACCTGCGCAGCGAACTCCTCGAGCTCTGGGCCAAAAAGACCATGCCCACCCGCTGCGTCTTCATCGTCACCCACAACATTGAAGAAGCCGTCCTGCTCGCCGATCGCATCATTGTGCTGGGGCGCAACCCCGGGCATATCCGCACCGATTTCCGCGTGCAGATTCCGCAGCCGCGCGACCGGAAATCCGAGCCCTTCACGCAGCTGGTCGACTACATCTACAAAGTGCTCACGCGGCCGGACGTCACACCCGCCGAGGCGCCCGAGCATCAGCATCCCAGCCCGCGGGTTCGCGACCAGCGCCAGATGAAGTACCAGATGCTGCCTCATGCGCGACCGGGCGGGATCGCCGGACTGCTGGAACTGCTGCTCGACAAGGGCGGCCGCGACGACATTTACCGCCTGGCCGACGACCTTGCCTTCGAGATCGACGACCTGCTGCCGATCGTCGATGCCGCGCAGTTGCTGGGCTTCCTCAAGGTGGAAGAAGGCGACGCCTCCATCACGGAGACGGGAACGGAATTCGCCAACTCCGAAATCCTTCGACAGAAGGAGCTCTTCCGCGACGCCGCACTTGAAAATGTCCTGCTGCTGCGCCAGATTCGACGCGCGCTCGAAGCGAAGAGCGACCACACCGTTCCCGAAGACTTCTTTCTCGACATGCTCGACGAGCAGTTCAGCGACGAAGAGTCGCGGCGCCAGATTGAGACCGCCGTCAACTGGGGCCGCTATGCCGAGCTGTTCGATTTCGATGCCGCGCGACGGCGCTTCGTGATGCCCGACGCAGCTGGAAGAAGCTGCCGCTGCCGGAGGCGATGAGTGACCCTCCAGCGCACCCTTGCACGTTCGCTTGTCACCGTTCGCACCTGGCCCTTCGTCATCGACATGGGCGTGGCAGCCTGCGGCCTTGCCATTTTCTTTGCCATCGTCGCACCGGCAGATACTGGCTCGGCACACCCGTCCCCGTCGCTGACATCTCTCACTCCATCAGCGCTCTGCCGCTCTACGCGTTCTACTCCATCGTGCGCATCGGCATTGCGTACCTGCTCAGCCTGGTCTTCGCCGTCGCCTACGGTTATATCGCGGCCTACAACCCGCGCATTGAGCCCTGGATGATCGCCGTCCTCGACATCCTTCAGTCCATCCCGGTTCTGAGCTTTCTGCCCCCTGTGGTCCTGTTCATGGTCGCTCTGATTCCCGCCCATCAGTTGGGCATCGAGATGGCCGTCATCCTGCTCATCTTCACGGGGCAGGTATGGAACCTGGCGTTCAGTTTCTATTCCTCGCTGAAATCCATCCCTCGCGAAATGGTGGAAGCCTCGCGCATTTATCGCTATTCCGCGTGGCAGCGCTTCTGGCAGCTTGAAATGCCCTACGCCGCCATTGGCCTGGTGTGGAACTCAATCGTCTCCGTCGCCGGCGGATGGTTTGCCCTCATCGCGTGCGAAATATCACCCTTCGCCAATTACACCTACCAGCTTCCTGGAATTGGCAGCTATCTTCAGGCGGCCACCAACACCGGCGACTACCGTGCGCTGAGCTTCGGGATCATCACCGTCATCCTCATTGTCGTCGCCACCGATCAACTTGTCTGGCGCCCACTCATCGCCTGGAGCGACAAGTTCAAATTCGAACAGGTCGAGTCCGCCGATCGCGTCCGCTCGCCGATCCTCGCTCTGCTGCGCCGTTCCAGCATCCTCAGCTCGCTCCCCAGCCGCGCCTGGACGAGCATCGAAGAGCCCATCTATCGCCGCCTCTCCCGCACGAAAGAATGCCGCGTCGTCCACCCCCTCGACGAGGAGAAATCCACCCGGAGATCCGTCTGGTTTTATCTCCTGGCGGTTTCTGCCGCGGGAGTCGTCGGCTGGGGAGCTTTGCAGGCCGTCGTCATGCTCAGAACGATCAGCTGGCCCGACCTGAAACTGCTCTTCGAAGGCGCTGCCGCAACCTTTGGCCGCGTCAATGCGGCTCTTCTCATCTCTGCCGCTTGGACAGTCCCGGTCGGCGTCGCCATCGGCCTCAATCCGCGTCTCGCTCGCATCGTCCAGCCAATCGCCCAGGTCCTGGCGTCCGTCCCCGCCACGGCCTTTTTCCCCATCCTCCTCATTGGCCTGGTCAAAATCGGCGGCGGCCTTGGCATCGGATCCATCGCGCTCATGCTCCTTGGCACGCAGTGGTACATCCTTTTCAACGTCATCGCCGGCGCCATGTCCATCCCCTCTGACCTGCGCGAAGTCACCTCGCTCTATCACTTCACCCGCTGGCAGCGCTGGACGAAGCTCATCCTTCCCGGGATCTTTCCCTATCTCATTACCGGCATGGTGACGGCCTCCGGCGGTGCATGGAATGCCTCTGTCTTCGCCGAATACTCCCACTTGAAGGACAGCACGCTGCAGACCATCGGCCTCGGCGCCCAGATTAGCTCAGCGACTGACAGCGGACGCTTCCCCATCATGCTGCTGGCCACCATCATGATTTCCCTGATGGTGGTTACCATGAATCGACTGGTCTGGCGGCGGCTCTATCGCCTGGCGGAGACGCGGTATAAACTTGAGGGCTAAACTAGAACATCAGCGGGCTGTTGCGATCGGGGGACGGATGATTCGCGTTGGGCTTGTTGGTTTCGGCATGGCGGGCCGCGTGTTCCACGCGCCGCTCATCTCTTCAGTCGAAGGTCTCGAACTCGCGGCGGTTGTCGAGCGCAATTCGAGCAAGGCCGCCGAGCGCTATCCCGGCATCACGACCTACCGCTCGGTCGAAGAGCTCCTGGCGGACGCTTCGATCAAGCTGGTTGTTGTCGCCACACCTAACAGCACCCATTTCCCCATCGCCATGCAGGCGCTTGAAGCGGCGAAGAGTGTCGTCGTAGACAAGCCTGTGGCTCTCAGCTCCGAGCGAAGTTGCGCAACTTACCGAGCTGGCGGGCGGCATCGGCCTTCACGTATTTCCGTTTCATAACCGACGGTTTGACAACGACTTCCTGACAATTCGCAAACTGATGGATGAACATTCTCTGGGACGGCTGGTTCACTTTGAATCGAACTTTGATCGCTGGCGACCCGGGCATCGACGCGCGCGTGGAAAGAAGACGCGGACGAAGGCGGCATCCTGCTCGACCTGGGAACGCATCTCGTCGACCAGGCGCTGTGCTCTTTGGGCAACCGGCAGCGGTTGGAGCGGAAGTCCAGCGAGAGCGCGATGGCGAGGGCTCGAACGATCGTTCACCATCCGCCTGCACTATTTCACCGGATTTTCTGTCACGCTGGGAGCCAATTGCCTTTCGTCGCTCGCTCGCCCGCGCTTTCATTTGCGGGGCACGCGGGGTAATTTCTGGAAGTGGGGATTGGACCCGCAGGAAGAAGCGCTCGGCAAGGTCACAAAGATCGAAGACACCAACTGGGGCCAGGAGCAAAGCGAACATTGGGGCACGCTGAGCGTCGATGTCGATGGCGGCATGGTGACTCAGCCCGTAGAGCCGGCGATGGGCGATTATCGGCTCTTCTACGCCGGTGTGCGCGATGTTCTCCAGGGGAATTCGACGAGCCCGCCCGTTACTCCCACGGAGGCCTGGCGAGTGGCGCGCGTGCTGGAGTGGGCAAAGGAAAGCTCGGAGAAGCAACGCGACATCGAATGCGACTGGAGCGGCGAGCCGGCCTGAAACGATCCGGCTTCCATCATTCGGGCGTTTCTGGCGCCTGCTTTTCCACCAGCGGCACCCAGAAGCGGAATGTGCTTCCCTGCTCCGGACTGCTCTCTACGGCGATCCCGCCGCCATGGGCCAGCATGATGGCGCGAGCAATCGCCAGCCCCATGCCCGTTCCCTTTCCGAGCTTGGCGCCCTTCTTGCCGCGATAGAACTTTTCGAAGATGTGCGGCAGGTCGACTTTGTCGATTCCCGGCCCGTTGTCCTCCACTTCAAATTCCAGTCGACCTTCGACGCGGCGGCTGCCGAGCACGATCCGGCTTTCTGGCGGCGAATAGAGGGCCGCGTTCTCGATCAGGTGGCGAAACACGCGGCTGAGCAGCCTGGCGTCGAACCAAACCGGCCTGTCGGGTTCCTGCACCATCAATGTGACCTGGTGGCGTCCCAGAGCTTTGTGCGATTCCTCCACCGCATGCTCAAGCAGCGTTCGCGTATGGCGCGGGGCCGGCTGTACCTTTAGCAGCGTTTGCGTCGAGTTCCGCCATCTCCACGGCTTCGCCGATCAGTGCATCGAGGTACGCCGATTCCTCGTCAACCACCGTCGCCAGTTCGCGACGCAATGCCTCATCCAGTCCTTCATCCTGGGTAAGCGTCGTGGCAGCCGCGCGAATCGAGGTCAATGGCGTGCGCAATTCGTGCGTAAGCGAATCGATAAGCGCGGCCCGCAGGCGATCGCCTTCGCGCGAGGCCTCCATGCGCGCACTTGCCTCGATGGCAATGGCCCGCGTCAGCGCAATTCCAACCTGCGCAGATACTGCTGTCGCCACTTCGCGCGACAGATTCGCGGGCCGCCATGCCATCGCGCCAACGGCGCGCATGCCCACCATCAGAGCGTGTGCCTCAAACCCATCCTGCTCCGCGATGGTCGCGTGTGCGCCGCCGATCACTTCGCGCAGATTCGCTTTGAAGAGCTCTGCCAGCTCCGCCACCGTCGAGACAAACTGATCTCGATCCTGTACGTACAACACCACGCTCTCGAGAGCAAAAATCTTCGCCACCAGAGTTGGCAAGTCGCGAATCAGGCCTGCGGAGTCCTCGTGCAGCATCATTTCCTGGCTCAGCAGGTAGAGCCGCTCCACGTCTTCGCGGCGCTGTTCGGCCTGCTCCTTTTGTTTGCGGGCGCGTTCGGCGACACGTCCGGCTACCAGCGAACTGATCAGGAACGTGAACATCGAGACCCACTGCTGCGGGCCGGCGAGCGTGAAGGTGTGAATTGGCGGGAGAAAGAAGTAGTCGAACGAAATTGCGCACAGCAAGGCGCTGTAGAGCGAGATCACCAGGCCCGCCTGCGTCGCTGTTACCACCACGACGACCAGGAACACCATGCCCGCGGTCGTTTCGCGGGAGCTGGTCATGGCCAGAGCGACGGTAGTCAACGCCGCTGCCAGCGTTGCACCCAGCCACTGGAAGTAGTGGTACGGCTTTGGCTTTAAATCCATGGTTGTCTCAACCGGAATGATACTCGCCTTCCCGATGATGTAATCTTCCGATGGAAGAAGAACGAAGATGCCCGGCAGAATCCTGGTAATCGACGATGAACCGCAAATTACCCGTGTGCTGCGCGCAGCGTTGTCTGCACAGGCCTTTGATGTTCGCACCGCCAACGATCCCGAAGAGGGCCTGCGTATTTTTGCAGAGTGGCCTCCCGACCTTGTCATCACTGACCTGATGATGCCCGGGCTGAGCGGCGTTGAAGTTTGTCGCGCCATTCGCGCGACATCCTCGACCCCGATCCTGGTGCTCTCAGTACGCGATCACGAGCGCTCCAAAATTGAAGCGCTTGACTCCGGCGCCGATGACTACGTTACCAAGCCCTTTGGTATCCAGGAACTGCTGGCGCGCGTCCGTGCACATGTTCGCCGCGCACCGGAGCGCACCGAATCGGCGGTCGTTACCGGAGATTTCGTGATTGACGCCGCTGCGCATAGCATCGCCGTCGAGGGCAAGCCGATTCACCTGACGCCGAAGGAATTTGAACTCCTGCTCCACCTCGCGCGCCATGCGGGCAAGGTGATTACGCATCGCGCATTGCTTACGGCGGTGTGGGGAGCACAATCGGCACATCAGCCCGAGTATCTGCGCGTCTTTGTTGGCCAGCTTCGCAAAAAGCTTGAGGCTGAAACGGGCAAACACTTCATCCAGACCGAACCGTGGGTGGGCTATCGCTTTGTGCCTGAAGGGTTCGACGGCAAAGAAGAGTAGGAACAGTTCCCAGCTGATGCTGAGGAACTTAGAGGGAAATCCGGCGCGATCTTTATTTTTTCTTTAGATTTCCCTTCCGCCAGGAAAATGCGCTACCCCACAAAATCGATTTTGGAATGACACGAGCCTGATCTGTGCCGTGCCGTTCTGAAATGAGGGTCCTCGCATGCAAGATCTCACCATGCTCTTCTTCACCATCGTTTTCTTCGCCGTGGCCTTTCTCTACGTGAAGGCCTGTCAGAAGTTGAGGTAAGCCATGGACCTCGTCACTGCAGTAGCCCTTCTGTTTTCGGTCCTGTTGCTCATCTACCTTGCCGCCACGCTGCTCTATCCGGAGAAGTTCTGACATGTCTGCCAATGGCTGGTTGCAATTCGCTGCATTTTCTCTTGTCCTGCTCCTGACCGTGCGTCCCGTCGGCATTTACCTGGCGCGCGTGCTGGAAGGGCAGAAGACCTGGCTCGATCCAGTTCTTCGTCCTATCGAGCGGCTGATCTACAAACTCTGCGGAGTCGAAGCCGACCACGAGATGAACTGGCGGGAATACGCCTTCGCCATGCTGGGCTTCTCCGCTGTCACGATGGTGCTCACCTACGTCATTGAGCGCGCGCAAGCCGTGCTGCCCTGGAATCCGCAGCACCTCGCGGGCGTAGGCGCCGACCTTGCGTGGAACACTGCGGCCAGCTTCACCACCAACACCAACTGGCAGTTCTACACGCCGGAATCGACGATGAGCTATCTCACTGAGATGGCCGGCCTGGCGACGCACAACTTCTTCTCTGCCGCTGTCGGTATCGTCGTGGCGATCGCCCTGGTGCGCGGCATCAAGCGCACGTCTTGCGGGACCATCGGCAATTTCTGGGTCGACACAACGCGCACGCTGCTCTACATCCTGCTGCCCGCTTCGCTCATCTATGCGCTGCTGCTGGTGGCGCAGGGCGTCCCGCAGAATCTGCATGCCTACACGGTTGCGCACACGCTCGAGGGCCAGACACAGACCATCGGACAAGGACCGGTTGCTTCGCAGGAAGCCATCAAGATGCTGGGCACCAATGGCGGCGGATTCTTCAACGCCAACAGCGCTCATCCGTTCGAAAATCCAACGCCGTTCTCCAACTTCCTGCAGATCCTGTCCATCTTCATCATTCCGGCAGGACTCACGTACGCTCTGGGGCGCATGACCGGTTCACCCGGGCATGGCTGGGCAGTCTTTGCAGCCATGTACGTGCTGTTTGCGGCTGGATTCGTCACGCTCTACTGGGCTGAAGCGCATCCGCATCCGCTGATTCACGGCGCGGCACAAACGGCAACGGCGACCGCTCCCGGCGGCAACATGGAGGGCAAGGAAGTTCGTAACGGCATCGCCGAAACCGCGCTGTTCGCCACCATTACCACCGACGCCAGTTGCGGCGCAGTGAACGGAATGCACGACAGCTTTACGCCGCTCGGCGGCCTGGTTCCGCTGACGAACATCATGCTCGGCGAAGTCATCTTCGGCGGCGTCGGGTTCCGGGCTTTACGGCATGTTGATCTTCGTGGTCCAGGCGGTATTTATCGCCGGCCTGATGGTCGGCCGCACTCCGGAGTATCTCGGCAAGAAGATCGAGTCGTACGACGTGAAGATGTCGATGCTCTACGTGCTCATCTTCCCGCTCGTCATTCTCTCGCTGACCGCGATCTTCGTCTTGTTGCCCAATGTGGGGCTGGGGACCACGACCAATGCCGGTCCGCACGGTCTCAGCGAAGTTCTCTATGCATTCACCTCGGGCGCGGGAAACAATGGCTCCGCATTCGCTGGGCTCGGACCGAACTGGTGGTACAACATCACGATCGGCTGGGACATGCTGATCGGGCGCTTCCTGATGATGCTGCCAGTGCTTGCGCTCGCCGGAAATCTTGCGCAGAAGAAAAGCGTTCCGCCTTCCCCGGGAACCTTCCCTGTGAACACCCCGCTGTTCACCGTGCTGCTTGTCGGCGTGGTGCTCATTCTGGGCGCGCTCACTTTCTTCCCGGCGCTGAGCCTTGGACCGATTCTTGAACATCTTCAGCTGAAATCCGGACAGCTCTTTTAAGGAGATCTGACATGAGTTCTTACGGCAAATTCAATTCTCCGGCGCAGGCTGAAGCTCATTCGGATTCAGCGTTGTCTTCGGCAGAGCCTTCCGCTTTCGTCTGCTCTGCCACCGGAGCACCACGAGCATCGCAGAAAGAAATCCACGGCGGGCGTTGTGGAGCAAAAGAGCCTCTGGAACACGCGGATCATGCGCCAGGCTCTGATCGATGCATTCCGCAAGCTCGATCCGCGCTGGATGGTCAAGAACCCCGTGATGTTTGTTGTGGAAGTCGGCAGCGTGCTGACCATCGGCACTGCTGATCGACAACACCATCCACCATCGGGTCGGCTTCGGATTCAATCTGCAGATCACGCTCTGGCTCTGGTTCACGGTGCTGTTTGCCAACTTCGCCGAAGCGATGGCCGAAGGGCGCGGCAAGGCGCAGGCCGACACGCTGCGCAAGGCCAAAGGCGAGACGATCGCGCAGCGCTACACGGCTTACGGGCGCGCTGGAGCAAGTCGCCAGCGGTCTGCTTCGCGCCGGCGACGTCATCTATGTTCCAGCCGGGCACTACATCGCAGGCGATGGTGAAGTGATCGAGGGCGTTGCCTCCGTTGACGAGTCCGCCATCACGGGCGAGTCGGCTCCCGTGATTCGCGAAGCCGGCGGCGACCGGTCGGCTGTCACCGGCGGAACGAAGGTGCTGTCTGACTGGGTGAAGATCCGCATCACGTCGAACCCCGGCGAGACGTTTCTGGATCGCATGATCGCGCTGGTGGAAGGCGCGACGCGGCAGAAGACGCCGAATGAGATCGCGCTTATCATTCTGCTCTCCGGACTGACGATTGTCTTCCTGCTGGCGGTAGTTACGCTGCAGCCGTTTGCGATCTACTCCAAGGCGCCGCAGACGGTGTTTGTGCTGGTGTCGCTGCTGGTTTGCCTGATTCCGACGACGATCGGCGGGCTGCTTTCGGCGATCGGCATTGCCGGCATGGATCGGCTGGTGCAGTACAACGTGCTGGCCATGAGCGGGCGCGCGGTCGAGGCCGCGGGCGACGTGAACACGCTGCTGCTCGACAAGACCGGAACCATCACGCTGGGCAATCGCCAGGCTACGGAATTTATTCCTGCGCCTGATGTAACTGCAGAGCGGTTGGCCGACGCCGCGCAACTCGCGTCGTTGTCTGACGAGACTCCGGAGGGCCGGTCGATCGTGGTGCTGGCGAAGGAGAAGTACAACCTGCGCGGGCGCGATCTGGGCGGTATCCATGCGGAGTTTGTTCCGTTCTCCGCGCAGATCGCGGATGAGCGGGGTGAATCTGCCCGGCATGCGCATTCGCAAAGGCTCGGCCGACGCGATCGCGCGCTTTCTCGAAGATCAGGGCTCGTCGCTGCCGAAGAAGGTTCGCGACGCCGTGGAAGAGATTGCGCGCGCGGGCGGCACGCCGCTGGTGGTGGCCGAGAACTCATCGGCCCTCGGCGTCATTTATCTCAAGGACATCGTGAAGGGCGGACTGAAAGATCGGCTCGCTCGCCTGCGCGCCATGGGCATTCGCACCATCATGATCACCGGCGACAATCCGCTGACTGCCGCCGTCATCGCGCGCGAAGCCGGTGTCGACGATTTTCTTGCCGAGGCCAAGCCCAAGGACAAGATGGACCTGATCAAGCGCGAGCAAGGCAAGGGCAAGCTCGTCGCCATGACCGGCGACGGCACCAATGACGCACCCGCGTTGGCGCAGGCCGACGTGGGCGTGGCCATGAACTCCGGCACGCAGGCCGCCAAGGAAGCCGGCAACATGGTCGACCTCGACTCCAATCCGACCAAGCTCATCGAGATTGTCGAGATCGGCAAACAGTTGCTGATGACGCGCGGCGCTCTGACCACGTTTTCGATTGCCAACGACGTGGCCAAATACTTCGCGATCATTCCTGCAATGTTTGCCGTCGCGTTCCCCGTACTGAACGCGCTGAACATCATGTACCTGCATTCGCCGCAGTCTGCCATTCTGTCGGCCGTAATTTTCAACGCCATCATCATCGTCGCGCTGATCCCGCTCGCATTGCGCGGCGTGAAATACGAACCCAAAGCCGCCGAGGCACTGCTGCGGCGCAACCTGCTCATTTACGGCGTCGGCGGCGTCATCATTCCGTTCATCGGCATCAAGGCCATCGACATGCTGCTCGTAGCCATGCACCTGGCATAAGGGGACAGAAAAATGCACGCAACCGCGACACTCGCTGCAACCGCACCAAGCCAGCAGCCTCGGTAGTTACGCACTCGGTTTGGCGCACCTCGATCCGCTTCACCGTCCTGACGACGCTGCTCTTCGGCATTGGATATCCGCTGCTTGTCACCGGAATCGCCGGCGCCCTATTTCCGCATAAGGCGGCAGGCAGCCTGATCCTGAAGAACGGCCAGGTCATCGGCTCCGAACTGCTGGCACAGAGCTTCACATCGGATCGCTACTTCCATCCGCGCCCCTCGGCTGCGGGCAATGGATATGACGCTACGTCTTCCGGCGGATCGAATCTTGCGCAGTCGAATGCCAAGCTCGTGCAGCGCATCCAGGGCGACATCGACAAGCTTGTCGGCGGAGAATCCCGGGCCACCCTGTTCCCATCGACGCAGTCACCACTTCAGGTTCGGGCCTCGATCCGGACATCACGCCGGACAACGCATTCTTCCAGGCGCCGCGCATTGCCAAGGCGCGCGGTCTCAGCGAGGATCAGGTTCGCCAGGCAATTCAACAGCACACGGCTGGACGCACTTTCGGTGTGCTCGGCGAGCCGCGCGTAAACGTTCTCGAACTCAACCTGGCTCTCGACCAGCTCTCAAAATAGCTTCCGCCGGGCTTCCCTGGAAAATAGGGGGAGGATCGCATCCTCCCCCGCCTTTTTCCCGGTCCCATCCCTTGTTCAAGCCGCATCATTCGACAAGCCTTCTCCCGCGAAATATCATCGTCTTTCACACCTTGCTTGCTCGATGGGTTTCGCCGGATGCGCGCATCGCTCTTCATCACCTGCTACAACGACACGCTCTTTCCTGAAACCGGGCGAGCCGTGGTGCGGCTGCTGGAGCGGCTTGGCGTCGACCTCGATTTCCTGCCTGCGCAAACTTGCTGCGGCCAGATGCATGCCAACACCGGATTTCGCGCCGAGGCATTTTCGCAGGCCAAGCGCTTTGTCCAGCTCTATCGCGACGCGGAATGCGTGGTGATCCCTTCGTCCTCCTGCGTCGCCATGATTCGCGACCAGTATTCCGGCCTGTTCGAGGAGTTGGGAAATGAGGAACTCCGGAAGCAGTTTGCAGCACTGCTGCCGCGCGTGTACGAGCTAAGTGAATTTCTCATCGACAAGCTCGGCGTGGAAGACGTAGGCGCGTATTTCCCGCACCGCGTCACCTACCACGCCAGTTGCCACGGCCTGCGCAGCCTGCATGTGGGCGACCGTCCATTCCGGCTTCTGAATAAGGTACGCGGGCTCGAACTCGTCCCCCTCGCGAACCTGGAGCGCTGCTGCGGATTCGGCGGGACATTTTCAGTAAAGAATGCCGAGGTCTCCACTGCTATGCTCGACGCCAAGCTCACCGACGTGCTTGCGACGGACGCCGAGTATTGCACCGCACTCGACAACAGTTGCCTGATGCACCTGGGCGGGGCCCTGCATCGGCAGAAGAAGCGCCTGCAGACCATCCATATCGCCGGGATTCTTGCCAGCACTGCGGAGCATCCGCACGGGGCAACCGCATGAGCACCCCCGTCCAGCCGGCTCAGCATGTGCCGTCCCCGGTGATGGATCCGCGCATCGCGCCGCCTTTCCCGGTAGCGGCATTCACGATTCTGAAGAACACGCAACTGCGCAAGAATGTCGCTCACGCAACCGACGTGATCCAGGCCAAGCGCAACAACCTTGTTGCCGAAAAGAGAGACTGGCAGGAACTGCGCAGTTCTGCTGCCGCCATTCGCGCTCACGTGCTCGCGAATCTCGGTACATATCTTGAGCAGTTCGAAACCAACTGCACCGCAGCGGGAGGCAGGGTCCACTGGGCTCGTGATGCCGCAGACGCGCGCGCAATCATCTTGAGCATTCTGCGCGAAGAGAATGCGACCGAGGTCATCAAGATCAAGACCATGACCTCGGCTGAGATCCAGCTCAACCCTGCGCTGGAGGCGGCGGGCATCGCGGCAATCGAGACCGACCTCGCCGAGCTGATCCTGCAACTTGGCGATGACGAGCCGTCGCACATCGTGGTTCCCGCGCTGCATGTCAATCGACGCCAGGTCCGCGAAATCTTTGCGCACCGGATGGGTCTGCCCGATCTTTCTGACGATCCCGAAGCTCTGACTGCCGCGGCTCGCACCTACTTGCGCAGGAAATTTCTCAGTGTGCCGACCGCCATCAGCGGCGCCAATTTCCTGATTGCTGAAACCGGCTCGGTCGCGATCGTCGAATCCGAGGGCAACGGCCGCATGTGCCTCACGCTGCCCCGCACGCTTATCACGCTTGCCGGCATTGAGAAAGTCCTGCCTCGATTCGCGGATCTTGAAGTTATGCTGCAGGTCCTGGCTCGCTCGGCCACGGGCGAGCGGATGAATCCGTACACTTCGCTCTGGTCTGGCGTCACTGCCGGGCGATGGCCCGCAGCGTTTTCACGTCGTGCTGCTCGACAATGGCCGCTCCGATATTCTCGAGCGCAAAGTCGAACGGCAGACCCTGCAATGCATCCGCTGTGGCGCCTGCATGAACACCTGCCCCGTCTACCGGCAGACCGGCGGCCACGCATACGGTTCGCCCTACGCCGGCCCTATTGGCGCCATCCTGACGCCGCAGCTTGAGCACATGCAGCACGCGCAATCGCTGCCTTATGCGTCGTCGCTGTGCGGGGCCTGCTATGAAGTGTGCCCTGTCAAGATCAACATCCCTGAAGTTCTGATCGAATTGCGTGCGCAGGTCATCGACCAGGAGCGTTCGCAGGCCGGGCGCTGGTTCGATCCCATGTACCTCGGGATGAAGTTTGCAAACTTCGCTTTCGCCAGCGCTCCGCGATTCCGTCTTGCACAGCGGCTTGGCCGCATCGGCCTGCGCTTCTTCACCGGCAACGACGGATGGATTCATCGCCTCCCCAGCCTCGGGGCACGCTGGACAATGTCGCGCGATCTCCGCGCGCTCCCCGAAGAAACCTTTCGCGATTGGTGGGCCATGCGCCCTCCGAGGGCAGCACGCGACGCGAGATCAAGCAAGGAGAGCCGCTGATGGCAACACCTTCGCGCCAGGTAATCCTTGACCGCATACGCGCCGCGACGCGCAACGAATCGAATATCGATGCCGATCTGCCGCGCAATTATGTGCAGCGCGGCTCGCTCGATATGACCGGCCGTCTTCATCTGATGACCGAACGACTTCGCGAGTATGGGGCCGACGTCGTGGAATCTTCGACTGCCGAACTTCCGGCAACCATCGCGCGTCAGCTCCAATCCAGCGGTCGCCACACCTTTGTCGCGCCGCCTGGCCTTTCAGCCGAGTGGCTCGCACCCGCCTTTGCCTGGAAGATAGACCATGGGCTGAGCCATGAGGAAATCGAGCACAGCGACGGCGTCGTTACCGCCGCATTTGCGGGCGTAGCGGATTCCGGCACCATCGTTCTTCATCACTCACCAGCGGAGGGCCGGCGCGTTCTCACCCTGTTGCCGGATTTCCATCTCTGCATTCTGCGCGCCTCGCAGATTGTCGAGACGCTGCCCGAGTACTTTGCGCGCTGTCCGCAGCCACCACGCCTCGCGACATACATTTCCGGCCCCAGCGCCACGGCCGACATTGAGATGACCCGCATCAAAGGCGTTCACGGGCCACGTTTTCTCAGCGTGATTATCGTTCGCGACGACAACTGAGCAGCCGGAACGTCGGCTCCGGCGCTACACTTGCAGAGCGAGGCAGGCAGTCATGAATCCATCCGAATCCGCACTCTTCGATCAGGCCGCGGACATTCTCGACGCTTTCCAAATCGAAATCCCCTCGTGGGGATTTGCCAATACGGGCACTCGCTTCGGCAAGTTTTTCCAGCCGGCGGCCGCATCGACACTCGAAGAAAAATTCAGCGACGCTGCCGAAGTCCATCGCCTGACTGGCGCAACCCCCACCCTGGCTCTGCATGTCCTGTGGGACCTTCCGAGAGGACTCGCGGACGTGTCGGAGGTTCAGGCGCTGGAGCGCAGAACTGGAATTCGGTCGGGCTCGATCAATCCAAATCTTTTTCAGAATCAGGAATACAAGTTTGGCTCGCTCTGCAATCCGGATGAAGACATTCGCGAAAACGCGCTTCAGCACGTCCTCGATTCCATTGAGATCGCCAAGCGCCTTCACGCGCGCGATATCTCGCTGTGGCTCGCCGACGGCTCCAACTATCCCGGCACGCAATCGATGCGAAACCGGATAGAGTGGCTGCAATCGGCGCTCTGTACCGCGCATCAGCATCTGGCGGCCGATCAGCGGCTTCTCGTCGAGTACAAGCCCTTTGAGCCGGCTTTCTATCACACCGACATCGCCGACTGGGGCATGTCCGCGCACCTTTGCCGCGAGGCAGGTCCGCAGGCATTGGTCCTGGTGGACACGGGGCATCATTATCTCTCGCAGAACATCGAGCAGATTGTTGCGTGGCTCCTGCACCTGGACCTGCTGGGAGGATTCCACTTCAACGACCGCCGCTACGCGGACGACGACCTTACGCTAGGCTCAATCGATCCTTACCAGATTTTCAGAATCTTTCACGAGATCTGCCAGGATCTGCGATTCACGCCCCTCCAAAAGCCCGCTGCACGCAGTGCCGTTTATGATCGATCAGAGCCATAACCTCAAGGGCAAAATCGAGGCCATGATCCAAACCGTTGTCACAGCCCAGGAACTGTGGCTCAAGGCTGCGCTTATTGATCGGGAAAAGCTTGCCGATCTCCAACAATCCTGTGATCTGGTGGCCGCAGAGGAACTTTTCCGGGGCGCATTCTGGCGCGATGTTCGGCCGATGGCAGCCGCCTGGCGCAAGGCGCGTGGTCTGGCTGCCGATCCGCTGGCGGCGCTTCGTGAGGGCGGATATGTGGAACGCGATCACCCGCGAGCGCGCCAGCCGGCAATCGGCGGTCAGCAGCTACGCCTGATTTGGCAGTTCAGCAGTAGAATCGAACTCTGGAGTTCGATCATTTTCAGCTCGGTGGTGCATTATGTCGCAGGCAACTCTCGCAACCGCAACTTTACGCTTCCTGGAAGACCGCTGGGATCCTGCCGTCGCGGCCACGCTCGATGAGCCGGAACTCCTGCGCTATCGCTCCAACCTGCTCGGCTCGGACTTGCGCATCACCAACTTCGCCGGCGGCAACACCAGCTCCAAGGTCGTTGAGACGGATCCGCTCTCCGGAGAATCTGTCGAGGTAATTTGGGTGAAAGGCTCCGGCGGCGACCTCGGCAGCATCAAGCGCACGGGCTTTGCCACGCTCTACCAGGAGAAGCTGCTCGCGCTCGAACGCAGCTACAAGGGCGTCGACACCGAAGACGACATGGTGGCGATGTACCCGCTGTGCACCTTCCGCAACAATCCTGTAGCCGCCTCGATCGACACGCCGTTGCATGGCTTTCTTCCCTTCCCGCACGTAGACCATCTGCATCCCGACTGGGGCATCGCACTGGCCGCTTCCGCTAACGGCAAAACCAAGATGGACGAGTTCAATCGCGAATTCAATCATTCGCTGGTCTGGATCCCCTGGCAGCGGCCGGGATTTGAACTGGGCCTGATGATGCGGAAGGCCGTAAAAGACAATCCCGGCTGTGACGGCATCGTTCTCGGCGGCCACGGACTCTTCACCTGGGGCCAGACGCAGCGGGAGTGCTACCTGAACACCCTCACTGTCATCGACCAGATTGGCCAGTTTATCGCGCGGCACGGCGAGCAGAAGGGTAAGGGTCGTTTTGGTGGAGAATCTGTTCCTTCGCACACTGATCGCCAGTCGCTGGCGCTGGAGATTCTCCCTTATCTTCGCGGACGCGTGAGCACGCAGCATCGCTGGATCGCCAGTTACAGCGATGCGCCAGACGTGCTGCAGTTCGTCAACTCCGCGCATGCTGAGGAACTCGCCTATCTTGGCACCAGTTGCCCAGACCACTTTATTCGAACCAAGATTCGCCCCATGTTTGTGCCATGGCCAAAGACTGGCGGCGTCGCCGATCTCAAGGCGCAGATCAGTCGGTCGCTCACTGAGTATCGCGAGCAGTACTGGACTTATTACCACTACTTCGCTAAACCCGACTCGCCGTCGCTGCGCGATCCGAGCCCCACCGTCGTTCTTATCCCCGGCCTTGGCATGTTCAGCTTCGGCAAGAACAAGACGGAGGCTCGCATCGTCGGCGAGTTCTACACCAACGCGATTCACGTGATCGAAGGCGCAACGCTTTTGGCCGAAGGCGACGTATCCGGCGCGCTCCCGCAATGCGGAGAAGGCATGGACCCCGCAAGCTTCAAGACCTTCAGCAACTATGTGGCGCTTCCGCCCATCGAGGCATTTCGCATTGAGTACTGGGCGATGGAAGAGGCCAAACTCCGCCGCCAGCCGCCGGAGAAGGAACTCAGCCGGCGCATCGCGCTCATCGTCGGTGGAGGCAGCGGCATTGGCCGCGAGGTTGCGCACCTGGCCGCCGCACGCGGTGCACACGTGATGATTGCCGATTACGATGGAGCTGCCGCGACCCGGGTCGCGGGTGAGCTCGCGCACATCACGCAGAAAGAATTCGTTGCTTCGACGGCTGTCGACATCCGCAGCCGCGACGCGATTCGCGAAGCCGTTCGGGCAACCATCGCCGCTTTCGGCGGACTCGATATCCTCATCAACACTGCGGCGCTGTTTCCTTCGTCGCCCGACGGTCAGATCAGCGATGACCTCTGGGCTGCCACGCTGAACATCAACGTCACGGCAAACTACTTCCTTGCCGACGAGGCTGCGAAGATCTTCGCCGACCAAGACCTCGATGGCTCAATCGTGCTGACCAGCTCAGCCAATGCAGTGGTGCCCAAGCGCGGCAGCGAAGCCTACGACGTGAGCAAAGCCGCATTGTCGCATCTTGTGCGGGAGCTCGCCGTATCGCTCGCGCCAAAGGTTCGCGTCAATGCCGTCAGTCCTGCGACGGTTGTGAAAGGCAGCACGATGTTTCCTCGGGATCGGGTCCGCGCCTCGCTGGCCAAGTACAACGTTCCCTTCGACGAATCTAAATCGGATGACGAATTGCGGACATTGCTTGCGGCCTTTTACGCCAGGCGCACGTTAACGCATCAGCCTATCGATCCCACCGACTGCGCCGAAGCGATCCTGTTCATGGCTAGCCCCAAAACGCGATGCACGACCGGCCATATCTTTCCCGTGGATGGCGGCCTCTCCGAGGCTTTCCTGCGGTGAGTGGCGGCCAGGAGCCGGCCATCGGCGATCACCGCGCGCGGGTTGCAATTGATCTCGGCGCGGAGAGTTGTCGAGTTTCGCTGCTTCGCTGGCCCAACGGCCGCGCAGAGATCACAGAAGTCCATCGCATCCCGAACGGTCCGATTCAACGCGGTTCTTCGCTCTTTTGGCCGATCAAGAACATTCTTGCCGGCCTCGACGAAGGTTTGCGCCGTGCCGCCGAGGAAGCTCCGGAGGGGATTTCATCACTAGCTGTCGATGGCTGGGCCGTGGATTACGTTCGCCTAGATGCCGACGGTCACCCACTGGGCGATCCATTCTGTTACCGCGACGAACGCACGATTGAGGCCAAGCAGAAAGCTGACGACGTGCTGCTTCCGGAAGAAGCCTTTTGCCGCACTGGAGCGCAGCCGCTGCGAATCAACAGCATCTACCAGCTACTGGCGGATGATAAGTCTGTCGCGCACGCTCCCTGGCTTTGCCTGCCGGAATTCGTTCTTCACTGGCTCGGCGCGCCGCGGGTTGCGGAATACACCAATGCCACGCACACCGGACTCGTGGATCTTGCGACAGGCGACTGGGCGCGCGACATCTTTGCAAAACTCGATCTGCCGGTGGAGCCTGCCTCACGCATTGTTGCGCCGGGCACGCGCCTGGGCAGGATGCAGGGGCCGCTGACTGCGCTTGCCGCATTTCATGACACAGAACTCATCGCTCCCGCCTGCCACGACACTGCGTCCGCGATTGCCGGAATTCCGGCAGACCTCGATGGGACAGCATACATCTGCTCAGGAACATGGTCGCTCGTGGGCACGCTCGTTGCGCAGCCCATTGCAACACCCGAGGCCCTCGCGGCGCACTACACCAACCAGGGCGCGGCCACTGGCGGATTCTGCTTCCATACGAACGTGAATGGCATGTGGCTGCTGAAACAATGCATGGAAGCGTGGACCGGCGCAGGCCGCGACGTCGCCATATCCGCACTCATTCGACAGGCCGCCTTCTGCACCCCAGCAACAGTGATCAATGTCGATGCGGAGCCGCTGCTCCTCGCAGGTAATATGCCAACCCGCATCAACGAACAGATCACCGCTGCAGGTCATGAGCCGATCCCGGACGAACCCGGGAACGAGCCGCTGTTCGCACGCGTGATTTTCGAAAGCCTCGCGGCTCGCTACGCCGTCGCCTTGGCCGATCTTGAAAAGATGATTCATCGAAAACTGGACCGCATTCACATCATCGGAGGCGCCAGCCGCAACCGGCTTCTGGCAGATCTCACCGCGCAACGAACCGGACTTCCCGTAGATTCCGGAAACCCAGAAAGCTCCACGATCGGGAATTTTGCTGTCCAGCTTGCCGCGTGCGAGGAGCCGGGCGGAAAGATCGCGCGCGCAGGCAGTCCAGCGCTGGGCGGGTGTACTTGCAGACCCCGGTTCCGCAAGCTTCGAGTCACTAACTTCTGCCATAACTGGCAGTTAGTGAGCTAGCGGCATTTCAAACTTTAGTGCTATAGGAGTTTTTCGGATTCCGTACTAACTTTCTCTACACAAAACCTTTCTTGCGAACGTCAGGGGTCAGATTCGGGGAAGCCCATCCGATCCGGATGGGCTCCTCCTGACCAGCTCAACCCAGCGGCTGGACCGTACCCTTCCCCGTCAATTCTTCAACGCGCTCAACCCAGCACCGATCCGCCGCCACACTCATACTTTCCGGCTCCAGGATCACCTGAAACTCGCCCTTCTTTTCCAGAAAGATCATCACCTTGCCAGGCCCCGGCGCGGCATCAGCGGCACTCTTCAAGTTGGCCAGCAACTCCTCCGTGGCGCGGTCGAGACTGATGCGGATGCGCACGCCGGTGGGCAACTTGACCTGCACCGCTTCAAGCGGCTGGATCGAGATAATCGCAATCTTCGGCTGCGCGTCCTCTTCAGCGCGAATTGTCCCGCGAATGAGAACCGGCGCCTCAATCTTCAATTGCTCGGCCAGCTTTTCGTAGGTTTGCGGAAACGCGATCAAGTCGATTTTGCCCGTCGCATCCTCGAGCGTGGCCTGCGCATAGAGCTTGCCTTCACGGCGCGTCTTCTGCACGCGCAGCCCGAGCATCATGCCGGCGACGAGCACATCGTCTGCCGGATCTGACTCTTTACCCCAGCGCCGCTCGGCCGGCTTGCGCTCAAGCGCTTCGGCTGTCGAAATTACGCCGCTGAGATTCTTGATCTTGTCGGCATACTTATCCAGCGGGTGACCGGAGACGAAGAACCCGAGCACTTCTTTCTCGTTCGTGAGGCGCTCGCCTTCTTCCCAATCGGGCACGTTCGGCAGGTCGTCGCCGTTTCTGGCGTGCGCGGGCTCTTCGTTGAAGAGACCGAAAAGGCCTGCCTGTCCCTGCGCAGCATCTTTCTGCGCTTTCTGCGCGCGCTCCATTGCCCTGTCGATTGCGGCGAAAAGCTGTCCGCGTTTGCCCAGTGAATCGAGCGCACCGGCTTTGATCAATGATTCGATCACGCGCTTGTTCATCACGCGCAGATCGACCTTTTCGCAGAATTCCCAGAAGCTCTTGAAGCGGCCACCGACCTCTGCGCGCGCCCTGGTGATCGACTCGATCGCGTTTCCGCCGACGTTCTTCACGGCGGCCAGGCCGAAACGAATCGCCTCGCCATGCGGCGTGAACTGCGCGCCCGAGACCTGCACATCGGGTGGTTCCACACTGATGTTCATCTCCCTGCACTCGC
This sequence comes from uncultured Acidobacteriaceae bacterium, assembly GCA_963769345.1. GTDB lineage: Bacteria > Acidobacteriota > Terriglobia > Terriglobales > Acidobacteriaceae > Telmatobacter. Next base: position 472,466 of record CAVYLL010000006.1, on the reverse strand, counting down.
CGATGTACTTCACGACGTTCTCGGGCTTCGACGTTTCCGAGGTCAGCAGCGCCGCCATAAACTCAACCGGGTAGTGCGTCTTCAAATACGCCGTCTGATATGCCACCAGCGCATAAGCCGCCGAGTGCGACTTGTTGAATCCGTATCCTGAGAACTTCGCCATCTGGTCGAAGATTTCAATGACCGGATTCTTGGGAAGCCCCAGCTTCGCAGCGCCCGAGGTAAAGCGGTCTCGCTGCTCCGCCATCGCCTTGGGATCCTTCTTTCCCATCGCGCGGCGCAGTAGATCGGCCTCGCCCAGCGAATAGCTCGCAAGCACATTGGCGATTCGCATCACCTGTTCCTGGTAGACGATCACGCCCAGCGAGTCCTTCAGAATCGGCTCAAGCTCCGGCAGCAGGAATTCCACCTTTCGGCGTCCCCACTTTCGCTCAACGAAGTCGTCGATCATGTCCATCGGACCCGGCCGGTACAGCGCATTCAGCGCCGTCAGTTCCTCCACCGTATCCGGCTTGTATCGCCGCAAAATGTCGCGCATCCCACTCGACTCAAACTGAAAAATCCCCGAGGTCAACGCGGTGTGAAACACCCTCTTGAACGTCTCCGGATCGTCCAGCGGAAGCAGGTCGATGTCCAGCTTTTCCCCGCGCGTCTGCTCGATCAACTTCAGGCAATCGGTAATCACCGTCAGCGTCGCGAGGCCGAGGAAGTCCATCTTCAGCAGGCCCATCTTCTCGACGGCCTTCATGTCGTAGGCGGTTACAATTTCGTCGTTCTTGGTTCTGTTCAGCGGCACCAGTTCCGTGAGCGGACGCGGCGCAATCACCACCGCCGATGCATGGACACCGGCTCCGCGAACCAGGCCCTCAAGCTTGCGCGCCGTGTCAATCAGCTCGCGTACCTGCTTGTCGCTGTCGTATGCCTTGCGCAGATCGGGCGACTCCTCCAGCGCCTTCTCCAGCGTCATTCCCACGGTTGCCGGAACCAGCTTGGCAATGCGATCCACGTCGCCGTACGGCATATCCATCGCGCGTCCGCAATCCTTGATTGAAGCCTTCGCCGCCATGGTGTTGAACGTGATGATCTGCGCCACCTGCTCGCGCCCATACTTGCGCGTCACGTATTCGATGACTTCGCCGCGACGATTCTGGCAGAAGTCCACGTCGATATCGGGCATCGTCACGCGCTCGGGATTCAGAAAGCGCTCAAACAGCAGCACATTCTGCATCGGATCGATGTTGGTAATCTCCATGGCGTAAGCCACAAGAGAGCCCGTCGCCGAACCGCGCCCCGGGCCCACCGGGATTCCGTTATCGCGCGCATATTTGATAAAGTCCCACACGATAAGGAAGTAGCCCGAATACTTCATCTGCTTGATGATGCCGATTTCGTATTGAAGCCGCGCCTCATACTCGTGCGGAGCGGAGCGGCGCACGCCGCGCAACTCCAGTTGCCGCACAGCCGTCTCCAGCCGCTTCCGCAACCCCTCGCGACACACCTGCTCGAAGTAGCTGTCGATGGTGTGGCCCTCGGGAACCGCGAACTCCGGAAACGGATTGTCGACCGGATGCAGCTTGAAGTTGCAGCGCTCGGCAATCTCCATCGTCCGCTCGACAACGCCCGGTGAATCGGGAAAGATGCGCGCCATCTCGTCGGCACTCTTTACAAAGAACTGGTCTGAGTCGAAGCGGAAGCGATCGGCATCATGTATCTTCGAGCCGGTCTGCACGCAGAGCATTACATCGTGCGCATGCGAGTCTTCGCCGCAGAGGTAGTGCGAATCGTTGGTCAGGACGAGCGGGATGTCCAGTTCCTTCTCGAGACGAAACAGGTCGGTCTGGATCTTGCGCTCCTCCTCAAGGCCCTGGTTCTGAATTTCGAGGTAGAAGTTGCCCCGACCGAAGATGTCCTGGTACTGCGCGGCTGCCGACTTGGCCTTTTCGTAGTGCCCTGCCAGCAGTTCCTCGCATAATTCTCCAGACAGGCAGCCGGAAAAGCCGATCAGGCCCTTGGAGTTGTCAGCGAGATATTTTTTGCTCACTCGCGGCTTGCGATAGAAGCCGTGCAGGCTGGCCTCGCTGGTCAGGCGAATCAGATTGCGATAGCCTTCTTCGTTCTCCGCCAGCACCAGCAGGTGGTTGTACTGGTCGTTGGGCGAGTCGGCGCGATGATCCTCCGCCTTGCATACGTAGAGCTCGCATCCCAGGATCGGCTTGATGCCCTTGGCCTTGGCCGCATTGAAAAAGTGGACCGCACCATAGATGTTCCCGTGGTCCGTCATCGCGACAGACTTCTGGCCGAGCGCCGCCACGCGATCAATGAGCTTGTGGACGTCGCAAGCGCCGTCGAGGAGGGAGTATTCGGTATGCAGATGGAGGTGAGTGAATTCGGACATGGTCTACTACGATTCTAGCTGTCTTAGACCTTCTGCGCCTCATCCGCAACACAGTTGAAATTTAGCCCGATGAGGAAAATTGCTACCAGATCATCTTCCACGCTGTAAAGTGGCTGGGTACCTGTAGATCAGGAAGAGTTCACATGTCAGAAAGGGGAGTCAAAAACCGTGACGAGGCTGTCTAGCAGTCATCTTGCAGAAGCGGAATTCCGTTTGGAGATCGCTCGCCTGGCGCAGGCCGAGTTTTGGAGAACTCTCAAGAGTCTGGAACATTGTTTGGGAGTTGAGGTTGAAAGCACAATTGATCTTCGAGATATCCACGTGCAAGATCTGCGAGATCTTGGGATGCGAAGCCTGATCTTGGGAGTATCAAAAGAGCAACATATTCAAATGCAGTGAACCATCCACCAATGGCCAACGACGATAAATACGGAACGGCGTGGCGAGACGACGAACTTGACGCAATCATCAGAGTCTATTTCGCGATGCTCGCTCATGAAGTCTCTGAAGAGCCATATGTCAAAGCACAATATAGCGCGGACCTCATGGCTCGGATCGGGCGCTCTCATCGGTCTGTCGAGTTCAAAAACCAAAACATATCTGCGGTCTTGGCAGAGCTTGGACTTCCATGGATCCCCGGCTACAAACCGAAGGCCAACTACCAGAACAGTATCTTCGATGCGATCGACCGCCATCTGACTTCCCATCCGCAGCTTCTCGAGTCGGTTCCAAAACCTCAATCGCTGCCAACTCCGTTGTCGACAGTCTTTGTCGATCCGCCACCACCAGCACCAGATGGTCGCGTTATACCTGAGCGGCTAGCGAGGCTCGTGCGCAAATTCGATCCTGTCGAGCGTGACGAACACAACCGCACCCTTGGGCGCGCTGGCGAGTCTTTTGTCGTTGACGTCGAGCGACATCGGCTTGCTGGGGCAAATCGCGCCGACTTGGCCAATAAAATTCGCTGGGTCGCCCAAGAAGATGGGGACGGCGCTGGGTTCGACATCCTTTCTTATACTTCGACGGGTGACGAACGACTGATCGAAGTTAAGACGACAAACGGCGCCGCGCGCACGCCATTCTATATGAGTCGCAACGAATACGCCTTGGCAAACCAGCGTCCAAAGGCTTGGTGCCTATATCGCGTTCACCTCTTTGCTAAGAGTCCGCGTATTTTCACCTTAATTCCGCCCCTCGAGCCAACAGTTCACCTAAGTCCGGAGGCATGGAGAGCCAGCTTCTGAAACTCCTCGTGCACCTTTCTCCTGCAAACACCAGGACGAACTGAGCAAAAGTGAACAGTCTTAATCGGGGCAAAGGGTTGAGAGTAGATAAGAACCTCCTTTTATGCCCATGCGGAATGTACCTGCCTCTTCCCAAGCGCATCATACCGATGGCAGACCGCCTTGCCGATTCGAGTAGCGATCAATGGCCGAACCAGTTTTTCAAACGTCGTTCAACACCGTCGGAGTCGCAGGCAATTTCGAAGGCAGTGGTTGGTTTGAAGTCTGCAGGAAGGTAACACCCATCATGAAACGAGTTGGGTTCATTATTCCAATTACCATTTTGTCCGCGGCTCTCGCGGCCTGTTCCTTTGGCTATGCCCAGGAGACCCAGGATAAAAAGCAGGAGCAGAACAAGGGTCAGGAACAAAAGCAGCAGAATCAGGAAAAACAGAATCAAGGCCAACAGCACCAGCAGCAGAACAAGCAGCAGCCTCAGCAGCAAAAGCAACAGGCGCAGCACGAACAGCAGAATCAGAACAAGCAGGCTCAGCGCGAGCAGCAGAACCAGAACAATCAACAGAAAGCGCAGCAGCAGGAACAGCAGAATCAGGTCAAGCAGCAGGCGCAGCACGAGCACCAGAACCAGAACAATCAGCAGAAAGCTCAGCAGCAGGAGCAGCAGGCTCAGCACGAGCACCAGAACCCGAGCAATCAGCAGCAGGCGCAACAGCAAAAGCAACAGGCGCAGCACGAGCATCAGAACCAAATCAATCAGCAGAATGCTCAGCAGCACGAGCAGCAGAACCAGAACAGGCAGCAACAGGCTCAGTACCAGCAACAGCGTGGGCAACAGATGCAGCGCTCGCAGCAGCAGCAGCACGAACAGCAGGTTCAGCAGCAGCAAGTCTGGCAGCAGCACCGTTCAAACAACTGGGATAGCGATCACCGCGACTGGCAGCAACGCGGCGGCTACCATGGCTATCGAATTCCCGACAATGACTTTCGCAGCCACTACGGCAGGGGCCACGACTTCCGCGTCTACAGCCTTCCCTTCATGTATCAGGGCGGCTTCCCCCGCTTCCAGTACGGCGGCTATTGGTTCACGGTGATGGATCCGTATCCCGACTATTGGGGCAACAACTGGTATGAGTCGGACGACGTTTACGTGGATTACAACGGTGACGGATACTACCTCTTCAACCGCAGGTATCCCAATCGTCCCGGAATTGCAATCAGCATCTCGCTCTGAACCAATCAGCGATCGCAAAGAAGGGCGGACAAAAAGTCCGCCCTTTATCCATTTCTGCCGCGCACAATTGTTCGCGGGGCAAGCGGGGCGAAGGACAGGCCGCCGCACCGATGGCCCTGCCAGACTCCCTGGAAGGCATTGTCAACCACACCACCATTTCCCAGGCGGGCAGCGGGCTTTGATTCAGGCTAAACCTCGCAAAGCGCCATGCGGGCGGTTCGGACGTCTGCCGCAAGCAGTTGCAGCAAGGTGACGTACAGCGCCGGCTCTGCTTGGATCAGCTCCTCAAAATCGCCTCGCGTCACGAAACTGACCTCGGATCCCTTATGGACCATCGCGGTCATGGTGTAGGGTTCGCTCCCGACAACTCCGGGCAGGCCCAGCAGTGAACCGGCTTCGGCGCGGAGGAACATGACTGCCCGGCCAGCAGGCGATTGCATCATCAGTGCAGCCTCTCCGCTCTTCAGGAAGTAAAGACCGCTGGCCGGCTCTCCTTGAACGAAGAGTGTGCGGCCTTCAACGCAGGAGATAGGCTGCGAACACTTCTCCAGCGCTTGAAGCAACTTGCGACTCGCGGCGTGCGATTCGCTTTTCATGACTTTTCCTTTGAATCTGCTGCCGGAACGGCAACCCCTGCGGGGATCGATCTGATCCCTGGGCGATTGTGTTCTTCCGCCTTGGCAGTTGATGTGACGCGGGACACTGCCGAGATATGCTCACGGGGGAACGCGCGCTGTAAGTTGAAGAAAACGGGGAACTTCTTTCCAGAGTAGAGGTACACCCCCTCGGCGGGGATAGCTAGAGACCGGGGCATGGTTTCCGGCGATCCACCTCCCGAAAGAAGGCCCTTCTGTCACGTTACCTCGGAGAGGCCCCCTCTCTTCTCAGTCCCGCATTCGATCCAAAGTGCCCGTAGACTCTGAAACATCAACCTGGATCGAGGTCCTGAAAAATGAGCAAGCCCAATTGGGTGGGTTGGGGGATGGTGCTTGTCACGCTGGCACCCTGCGCCCCTTCCGCTACCGCCCAGAAACTGGAAGCCACCGTGCTCTACCGGCAAGATAGTGATGTCAACTACTTCGCCGTCATCCCCGGGTACTCCAGCCGCGTTGCAGAAAACACCTCGACCTGTACGCTCGACCCGGATCCTGCGGAGTGTTCTCCTACAGGCCACAACCAACTCCTCTCCGCGGAGGGTGAAGTGACTTACAACGTGGTCGGCACCACGGTATCGCTGCTGCTCCCAGACGGGCGCATCGCCCTGCTGAACTGCGTGAACAAGTATTCCGCCAGGGGAAACTACGTGAGCCGGCGCAGTTGTGGAATGCCGATGAGTGAGCACGTGCAGGCGGACATCAACGGGAAGACCGCTAAGCTTAAGTGGACCGTTGGCGCCGAGGGCAAGAACGAATCCGAAACCTACAAAGTTTTAGCCCTGCTGGATAAGCAGCTCATCGCCCAGCGCTAGCCGCCGGCGGTGCGTTGCACGCCTCCAGGCACTAGAGTTGTCCCGCCACCTGGGCCGCCAAGTCTGTCAGCGGCTTCTCGTTGTCTCCCGCACTGAGAAAGAAACGCACGTTGCCTTTGCGGACGTGGATGCCATGTCTGGGGTCGAAATACGCTTCGTCTCCAAGGTTCGGCACAGGCGTCGGCGGACTGTAGAACATCTTCAGCTTCGCAAACAAGTCGGTTGCAGCCGTGGGCGAGGGATCAAAGTAGATCCGGAACAAAAGGCTTCCTCCAGCGCCCGAATAGGTACAGTCAGTCCCCTGGACAGTATTCGCGAAAGGCCGAGGAGCCACGCTCTTCTGAGGTGCGGCGTAGGTCGAACCCATGGCGCTGCTCACCTGCGTCGCAGACAAGAGAGAGCATGGGTCTGAGGGAGCCGCTGCAGCGCTTGCCAATGGAACTGAGCCGGCGACTGCAAGTAAGCCAGCGACGCATATCGAGTATCTTCCAAAGCGAGCCATCGAAATTAACCTGTTGCGTCTCATCCGAGATCTCCTTTCCGGGGCTGGAAATGTTCGTGATAGTATCCCGCCCGGCCTTTTTTGCGTCAAGGAAAAGCGGCCTGCTTCCTGTTAAATTGTCGTCATGCGAACGAACCGCTCTGTTCCGCCATGCACGGTCATCCCCGTTCTTATCTATCCGGATCCTTCTGTCGCTGCCGAATGGCTTTCAGCTGCGTTCGGATTTACGGTGCGGCTGCGGATCGCCAACCACCGTATCCAGATGCGCGCCGGCGACGGATGCATCACGATTGCCGAGGGCAATGTTGTGCCTGACCGTTCGCACATCATCCAGGTTCGCGTGGAAGACGCGCTCGCCCACTGCGAGCGCGCACGGCAGCACGGCGCCAACATTCTCACCGAGCCGGTGGATCACATGTACGGCGAGCGGCAATATAACGCGCAGGACTTTTACGGCCACTACTGGGACTTTACGCAGACCATCGCGGATGTGGAGCCCGAGAGTTGGGGTGGAATTTCGGTTGCGCTTTAGGCAATCCAGGCGTCTTCCGTCGCGTAGCAGAGCCTTTCCGGGCAGCCAATCGGCTGGGACCTTGGTTGTATTTGCTGCCAGCGAAGTTGTATTTACGTCTGGTCCTCACCGGGCGTGTACTGGTGCGATCATCGCCAGCCTGTGGCCTCGGCATACGAACTGCGCAACCTGAGTCCCCTTTGCCACGGGCGGGAATGAAGCAACGAAAGTGAGGTCGAACCATGAAGGCACGTCTCATCTTCCATGGGGTTGCTGCCCTGGTGCTTGTTGCAGCGGTTGCCGCAGCACAGGCGCCCAACAAACCTGCCAAGGCAGCGCCCGCCGACCAATCGCCAGGAATTCCAAACAGCCGATGAGAATTCTTGCACCTTGGTGGTAGAACGATCCGCTCAGGTTGTATTTACGGTGACCCGGCGCATCGGGTGTACTAACACTAAATAACACGGGCCGCACGAACGGTTCCGGTCTTCTACCAGTTTTTGCAGGTCATCCGGAGAGTTGTAAATGAAAACAAGGATTTTCTTTTACTGCGCTGCCACAGTTGCCTTGGTTCTCTTTCTCGCCGCAATCCCATCGCGTGCTACGGAACGCCGCGATCCGTTCGTTATTCAGGACGCAACTCAGACCCCGCCTGCCAAATCATCCGGTACCACGCACGCGGCGCCATCCCACAAGAAGACAGCTCCCAAGAATACGCAAAGGCAAAAAGGGGCAAGCGCCAACGCGGAGAAGAAGAACTCGACCGATTCGAGTCAGAACGCGAGCAGCGCGCACGAAGGCGCTGGGACCAGTTCGGCGGCGAAATAGAGCGAGGCCGGGGCCGCTATCTATTGCGGTTTCGGGATGAACGAGATCACCCCACATACTCACTCAGAGGATCCCCGCCGTCTGCGGGGACCCGGCACGTCACTCCGTGATACAAGCCCAGAAGCAATCGCATGAAGCAGGCTGAGCCTCACGCTCGCTAATAGCGCCAACTGGTCAGGTCAGCCCCGGGAGGCGCGGTCTCTTTGATCCGCTCTAGAATCTTGGGCAGATATTGCGTGTTGTAGTGCAGGCGCGAATACGCATTTGGAAGCGTAGGATCGCCGTTCCAGCAGTGCTCGGCGCGCGGGCCATAGGTCACTTCCCCACCGTAAGCCGGGTCCTTTGTCGACTTCAGAAAATCTTCCATCCGATAGACGGCGTCGTTGAGAAAGTATGTGTCGTCTGAGCCGACGTAGATGTGGATCTTGCCTGCAAGCTTCGGGCCCAGGGTGGGCCAGTCGCGCTCAAGGATAGCTTCGAGATCGTAATGCTGGCGCCAGTAGTCGGCGACGGCGTGGTCGATGTCGCCGGTCTGCTTGTCGAAAATCTGCTTTGGATAGCCGTCGTCGCCAACGGGGCCATAGACCGCCTGCCAGATGTCGAACTGCTCACCGCTGCGGCCGTGATCGCCGAGCGCACGTTCGTACTGGATATTGTCCTGCGTTGTGATCAGCGTGTGGCCGAGGTAGTCGCGCATGGCCGGCTGCGGAACGCGCTTGTGCGCACCCTCAAGGAAGAATGCATTCTTGTCATCGTACAGATCGATGGTCATGTAGGCGTGGAAGTCGACCGGATCAGGGCAGGCGGCGAACGCGCCGTTGTAATGGTCTGGGTAGAAGACCTGCACGGCGAGCGACTCCCAGCCGCCGGTTGAGCCGCCGTAGACGAATCGCGACCATCCCTGGCCTAGACCGCGGAATTGCTTTTCGATCGCAGGAATCAGCTCGTTTTCGATGGCATCGCCGTAGGGGCCGACATTGGCGGAGTTCACAGCGTATGAATCGTCGTAGTAGGGATTGGCGTGCTGGATCTTGACAATGAGCACACGCGGGAAGTTTGGTGATGTCCACTGCTGGTAGAACTTGTAGTTTTCTTCCTGCTGGATGCGGTTGTAACCGGCGAGGTGAAAGCGCTCGCTGTAATCCGGCTTGAGGTTGGGATCGGGCGGCGTGGTGCGGAATCCGTCGAAGTCGTCGACGAAGTGATCGTGAAAGATGATGAGCGGGAAATGCGCGTTGGGATGTTCGTCGAAGCCTTCGGGGACGAGGATGGCTGCGCCGATGAACATGGGGCGTCCCCAGAATTTTGTTAGTACGTCACTTTGAATGCGGATGTGGCGGATGTACTTGGTGTCGGCTGGCGGCTTGATGGGGGGAATGACTTCAGTAAGTGCGACGGAGACAGACGTGGAGTTGGGACCGATGACGATTTTCTGCGGCTTGGAGTAGAGATTTCCGGGGGAGATATTCCAATGTTGGCCTTCGCCCATGTCCGGGTGAAGCTTGATGGTTTTGCCGTCGCTGCGGTGGAAGGTTTCGTACTTGTTGAGAACTACCTGCACGATGTATTCGCCGGGCGGCACATCCTTGAGGCTGCGGACGGGATAGCCGATTGCGCCGGCATCGACAACCGCGGCTTGTGCGGGCTGCCAGCCATCGACGGTAAGGCCGAAGACCATCTGCGAGCGCGGCGTGTCGTCGATCTGGTTGCGCGGCTCATCGCTGGGATCGGTGGAGAGCAGGAGGAGCAGGCGGCCGTCGAGGGGCTGCGCGCTGAGATCTTTGGGGAATGTGACGGAGAAGGATTGGGCCTGGATTGTAGTCGCAGCGAGGCAAAGGAGAAAGGTGAAGCTCAGGGCAACGCGAGTGTGCATGGTGGTCAATATACAGGGTGACAGCGGGAATCTGATCTGGTTTCCCAGGTCTCAGAAGCGAGACCTGGGGCACCAGTTTCGTGGCACGAGAAAGAAAAGAGCAACTGCAGATCCCTCGGCTTCGCTCGGGATGACAGCCTTGGAAACTCAGCGCTCAGGTTTATTGTTTTGCGAATGGTTGTTTGTCTGTGATCCTCGGGCGGTTCTCGGCCTGCAACTGCTTGCTCACTTCTTCCACTTCTTTGAAGACGCGGAGGAGATTTCCGCCAAGGATCTTGCGGCAGTCTTCGGCGGAGTAGCCGCGCTCCATCAGGGCCGCGGTGATTTTGGGGATGTCGGCAGGCGAATCGATACCTTCGGGAAGCTGACCGCTGACGCCGTCGAAGTCGGAGCCGAGGCCGACGTGATCTACGCCTGCAACCTTGGCGATGTGGTCGATGTGGTCGACGAGCAGCTGAGAGCGGCGGACGCGGAATGCGGTCGGCGTACTGGCGCTGCAGCTTGTCGATTTCATCCGGCGGAGCATCCTTGCCATCCGCCTTGTACTTGTCTTTCAGTGCCTGCACGGCCTTGTTGACTTCGGGCTGCTGCGCTTTCTGCGCGTCGCGATACTGCTGAGAAATGAAGGCCGAGTAGAAATTCACCTGCACCACGCCGCCCTTGGAGCCGGGGCCGCCGGAGTTGGCCACTGCGCGGAGCATATCGTCCGTCATGTTGCGCGGGGCATCGCATAACGCACGTGCCGCTGAGTGCGACGCGATGACGGGGGCACGCGTGATGATGAGGGTGCGATAGAAGGTGCGATCGGAGACGTGGGAGATGTCAACCATCATGCCGAGTCGATTCATCTCGTAGACGACGTCTTTACCAAACTCGTTCAGGCCTTCTTTGGTATGCGGGATCGAGGTGTCGTTGATGTCGCCTGAGGAGTCGGCCCAGCTGGTGGAGTTTGACCACGTCAGCGTCATATAGCGGACGCCGAGGGCATAGTATTGGCGCAGCAACGGGAGCGAATCTTCGATCGAATGACCGCCTTCGATTCCCATGAGCGCGGCGATTTTGTGCTCGCGGTGAGCTAGTTCAATGCCCTCGGGCGAGGCGACGAACATCATCTTGTCAGAATGTTTCGCGACTTGCTGCTTCACGGCGTCAATGAGAATGAGCGTGCGGCGCGCGAACTGGCCCTTGTTGGGACCGGGATCGACCCAGATGGAGAAGAACTCCGCGCCGAGGTTTCCCTTTTGCGCGGATTCAAGATTCCAGTTGCCGCCGTTAAGCGGATCGGCAAGATCGTAGTTATCGTCAGCCATAGCGTTGCGGCGTGTCGGCGTGGGTGTCGATCACGATGGCGGAGCGTTCGACTTGTTCGGGAGTAAGTTTTGTTGTCATCTTCGGAGAGGTCTTGGCTGGAGTTTGTGCGCACAACATGGCCGGAACTGCGACCACCAGGGAGGCAAGCAAAACACGAGTCCGCATAGGCTTGGGATGAGTGTACTAAGAGACAGGGATTAGGGAATAGGGAATAGGGAATAGGTGAGGAAGGCGGGCCGGATCAGGCCGCTGAGGGAAGCAGCGGCGTGATCTGGAAACGGCACGAGATGAATCGCGGCGATTTAGTGGTGATGGTTGGCGGCTTCGGCGGCGGCCTTCAGTTCGCGATTGGCCTGATCGAGCAGTTCCTTGGCCTTCTGCGCGTGACCATTCATGTCCCACTCGTTTGCTTCCTGAGCAGAGACGATCTTGTTGTAGGCCTGGTCGCAGAGTCGCTGTGCCGCGGCGAGATTGGCATGGCGGTTTGGATTGATGTCGCGCTCGGGTGGCCCCTGCGCGAGGGTGATGCCTGCGGCCGCAAAACTCAGGCCCAAAAGGCTGCCCATGGCCCACTGATGTGCAAGTTTCATATGTATAACCTCCTCGAAGAACTTACAAACCGACCAGAATTGTGCGCAACCAAAAAGCTTTGGAAATGATGACTTTGGGAATGGTGTCGGACTTAGGCGACCAGTTAGTAACGTGGGTGTGAGCGCGGACCGTGGATTTTTGTTTTGCGGGAGGAATTGGAGTGCTAAAATTCAGCCCAAATCGAGATTTATTGCGCCGAAAGAGGTCAACGGTGATCCGTTCTTTTCGCCACCTATCCGTACTGGCTGTTCTTGCCGTTCTTGCATTTGGTTCCTTACAGCGTCTGGGAGGTCAGAGCACGGACTTGCCCGATACCGCTCCGATTGCCACGATTGGCGCCGGATCGACCGTTGCGGTAAACGTAGACATCGTTCTGCCCGCCAACCAGGGCACGATCTATTTCCAAGGTGGCGCCGTCAGCAACTGGGAACAGATTGACAAGAAGGCCCCAAGCTGCAGGCTTTCCGCCGTGGAGAGTCCCGTGGTGCGGCGCCTGGTCCCGGGCCGGAAAATCATCATTACCGGGACGCGGCAGAATAACGCCAGCGTCAACTTCTACGGCGACGTTCTCCAGTTTGAGGAGGACGCGACGGTGGGCGAGTTGCAATGCGCACCGGGCCATAAGGGAGCGATGACGATCGGAGAACTGAAGCAGGTCTTCGGTGGAATGTTCTCGCTAATCCAAGCGCCTCCTATCGTGGGATAGATCAAAATTCCGATTCGTTTCAAGGTTGCTGAATGGTGGCGTAAGCTACCTTTCTCCCACTTGCGCGCGAACGCTTAAGGGGTTGTAGAGGCTGCGAAAAAAGCGTGATTACGGTTAGCTTCAAAGCATCCCTCAGCGGCTAAAGCCAACTTTGATTTGATTGGTTTTTATCGGCACGCGACCCAGAGGGTACCCCGAGTCGCGCCCTTTCAAAATGGCGTCTCCGATTGAGCTTTTCCGCTGTATATATATGACTTTACGTAGAGCGATGTCAGAAAATCCGTATAATGGAAACATCCCTGAAATCTTTCACTTAGGCCACCCCCGCAAACTCCCTTTAATAAAGAATTTATAAGGCCGATCAGATTTGATTGCTTTGGCTGACGAATTGCACTTAAGAGGCCAAAGATCCCCAAAACCCTGCGCCACGGGAGTAACGTCGTGGTGCTTCCCTGACCTAGCGCCAGCGTTGCATTTGCTCTCTGAAAAACGTTGAAATTTCCGGTACTGGCGAAGGTCTTTCTCACAAAACAATAAGGATCAGAAAACACATGAAGATGCTTACTCGAGCAGCAATCTACTCGTTTCTCATCTTGCTCCTTGCTCCAAGAGCATTGATGGGGCAGGCTACGGCGAGCGGAACTGTCCTGGGCACGATCTCGGACACCTCGCAGGCGGTGGTAAACGGAGCGGAGGTCACCATAACGAGCGTAGCTACAGGCACGGCAAGAACCATGGTGACTAACAACGTTGGCAGCTATCGGTTTGATCTTCTGTCGGCAGGAAGCTACAAACTGACGGTCAAGAGCAAGGGCTTCGCAACAGCTGTGCAGACGATCGAATTGCTGGTCGGACAAACGGCAACTGCCAACCTGGCTCTGACTCCGGGCGCGACGTCGCAAACCATTGAGGTGGCTGGTTCGAACCCAATGGTGGATTTGCAGAAGACCAGCGTAAGCGCCGAAATTACTCCCACCGAAGTGCAGAACCTGCCAATGGTGGGCCGTGACGTGGCCAACCTGGCATATCTGGCGCCGGGCGTGAAGGCGACGGATTCCTACGATCCCACGAAGAATCGCTATGCGATTCTCTCCGTAAACGGCGAGGGCGGCCGCAACGTGAACGTAACCGTAAACGGCGTCGACAACAAGGACAATACCGTCGGCGGACCGGTGATGCAGCTTCCACTGGAAGCGGTGGACGAGTACCACATCAGCACGCAGCGCTTCTCGGCTGAGAACGGCCGTTCAGAAGGCGCAGCAATCAACATGATCACGAAGTCCGGCACCAACCAGTTCCACGGGTCGGCGTTCGGCTTCTTCCGCGACACCAGCCTGGACACCGACGAAAAGCTGCCGACTGGCACCGGCGGCCAGATTTCGGCTCACCCGGACTATACGCGTCAGCAGTTCGGCGGATCGATTGGCGGACCGATCAAGAAGGACCGCGCATTCGTCTTTTTTGCTTATGAGCGTGAGCGCGAGCACCAGGGTCTGCTTGAAGATCCCACGTCATATGCGCAGCTCGTCGCCGCGAAGGGCGCTGGACTTGCAGCGGAGCCCGCCGCATCGATTCCAAGGCCCTTCTATGAAACACGCTACAACGGCCGCATGAATTACAACTTCAGCAGCAAGGAAACCGCATCCATCAGCTATTCATCGCAGGCAAACAACAGCGACAACGATCAGTCTGACGGAACGGGCGACCTGACCAACGGCAACTTCACCGTGAATCATCTTCAATTGGCGAGTTTCGCCTTGAATTCGGTTTTCAACGACACCACGGTCAACAGCGCCACCTTCGGGTTCCAGTACTGGAACAACCTGATCGCGAGCAATATCAGCGCACCGCTGGTGACATTCCCGAACGCGTCTTTCGGCACCAACACCAACGTTCCGCAGCAGTCGTTCCAGCGCAAGTGGCAGTTCAAAGACGATTTCTCGAAGTCTATGGGCAAGCACACCTTCAAGGGCGGCGTGGACTACATCTGGAATCCAGTGGAAGGCGGCTTCTTCGAGTTCAGCTCGACGCTGGAGATCGATTTCGGTGCAAACCCAACCGACATCATTTCCAATAAAGGCGGCGCGTATCCCAACAGCTTCGCGACACCCGGCGCTGTTGTAAGTATGGCGCAGGCCAACGGCGACCCGACCTTTATCGTTGCAACCAAGCAGCTTGGCTTTTACGGGCAGGATGATTGGAAAGTGAGCCCGCGCCTGACCCTGAACCTGGGCCTGCGCTGGGACAAGGACTTCAACATGATTGGCGGGTCGGATATCGCGGCCAGCCGCACCTACCTCGAGTTGAAGGAATTGAACAGCCCGATCTCCAACCCATATGTCGCCACCATTGCGAAGGACGACGACCTGGACTTCAGTCCACGCGTCGGCTTTGCATATGACCTGACCGGCAAGGGCACCCAGGTGCTACGTGGCGGCTTTGGTCTCTACTACGGCAACGTGTTCCAGAATATTCCGCTGTTCATGGAACAGATGGCGAATCCTACCGTGTTTCAGACGGTTCTCAGTCTTTCCGCCCCTGGCGATAATGTCCCGGGAACCGGAAAGACGCTTGGACAGTGGCGGTACGGTGTTGACCCGATGCCGACGATTCCGCCGCCGTCGACCGAACTCGCTTCGGGCAGCGTTGGACGCCTGATGGATCCTAACTACCGCAACCCGGTGACCGAGGAGTTCAATGCCGGTTACACCTGGTCGCCAAGCCAGAAGAGTGCGTTGGAAGTGGAATACACGCACGTTCTAGGGCTTCACACAAACAAGACGATGAACATCGATCAGAAGATTCCGATCAATGGCGTTCTTACCCGCCCGCTCGATCCTGCATTCGCTGCCAATCCGACGATTCCGGAACTGGCCAGCGTGCGTAACGAAGAAGCGATCGGCCGCGAGCACTACGACGGCATCAACTTCAGCTATCAGCAACGCATGACCAACCGGTTCCAGTTGCAGGCGAACTACACGCTGGCATGGGCCTACGGCTACGGTTCCGGCGGCGGTTCATTCCGCGACTATCCGAAGCTCTCCACGGCCCCCTTTGCAAGCTGGGAGTGGGGTCCTTCACCGAACGACGAACGCAACCACGTCACGGTTGCGGGCGTTGTCAATCTGCCCTGGGCTTAGATATCGCGCCGATCATGCAGTACGGCTCGGCAAGACCTTTTGACCTGACTAACAGCAGCAACACGCTGAACACTGGCGGCGGAACCGCAGTCGGCGTGGTTGTTCCGA
Organism: uncultured Acidobacteriaceae bacterium; assembly: GCA_963769345.1. Lineage (GTDB taxonomy): Bacteria > Acidobacteriota > Terriglobia > Terriglobales > Acidobacteriaceae > Telmatobacter. Next base: position 456,558 of record CAVYLL010000006.1, on the reverse strand, counting down.
AGTCCGACCCGACTAACTGGTTTGCCTTCGCAGGGAACAACGTTGGAGCGCAGAACTGCTTCTACGGCATCAATGACGCATCGGCAGACTGCACCATCGGCAAGTACGATCCGCTTCGCGGCGATCAGTTCTTCCAGCTCGATATGCGGCTGGCGAAGAACGTGAAAATCAAGGAACGGATGAACATCCAACTCGTGGCGCAGGCGTTCAACCTGACGAATCGCGCCAACTACGGAAACAACTTCGGGCACAGCATCGGCTCAGAGTCGACGTTCAACCATCCCGTGGGCTTCATCGCACCGAGTGCGACTACGATTCCGCGGTCAACCTGGGGCGAGTTCGGAGCACGTTTTACGTTCTAACTCGACAACTAACAGCAGCAAGCGGGGCAGGCGCACAACGCCTGCCCCGCTTTACGTTTGGCCAGACCAAGATGCTACTTACTTCTCTGAAGTGAATGGCGAGGCAGGCAGGCCTTCGCCGTTGAAGAGGTTGCACTGCGGACTGTTGGCCCATCCATAGCGCACACGAACAGGAATGGATACATCGGGGCTTGAAGCGACAACCGTGGAGCCTTCGATGGTCGCTGCGGCGGGCGCGTACTTGCCGTCTCTCCCCGCGACTTCAAAACCGGTGACCGCGCCGCCTTTTGACATGAGGCCCTGGGCATGATCGAGATAGACGCGAATTGATCCTCCCTCCGGCGCGGCCTGGCGGAACATGGGACCGGAATACTCAACCGATTCGCCGTATGTGAGAGCGCGTGCGGCACGGGCCAGACGCAGACCAACGTCGAGCTTGTCGGTAGGATGGACATCGGTGGGATTGCCGATGTCGATGGTTACAGCCATCGCGGTGTTGCGCATCGCCAGCGTGCGTACCTGCTGCTCGCGCAGTTCAGCCCAGTCTTCCATGGGCGTCGAGGTGAAGTTGGAAATCTGCACGTAGAGAAACGGAAAATCGCCTACGCCCCATTGGCGGCGCCAGTCTTCGATTAGGGTACGCATCACGCGGTCGTAAGAGTGAACACGCGCCAGGGCACTATTGCTCTCGCCCTGGTACCAGAGGACGCCGCGAATCGGCAGCGGGGTGAGCGGACGCGATCATACCGTTCCACAGCAGGCCCGGCCCCCAGCTATTGAGCGGCGGATGCCACGGGAACTGCGGGACAGGCTTGCCGGCAGCCTTCGCTTCATCAATCTGACGCTGCTGGTCTTTCTGTTCTGCGACTGCATCGGCGGCGGTATCGGTCATTTTGCCGCGAGACACAAAGATTGGCGCGAGCGACGCGTCTTCGCCGAGAGCGGTGAGGCGAACCCATGCTTCGCCAACAGTGCCGCCCCAGGTCGCGTCGATCACGCCGACTGTGACGTGCTCCCGCGAGGCGATGTCCCGGGCAAAGTACCAGGCAACAGCCGAGAATTCCTTCGCGGTTTCCGGAGTTGAGGGTGTCCATCCATCGGTATCGGCGTCAGGCATTGCGTAATCCGAGGAGCGCTTGCGGATCATGAGAAGGCGGATCTGCGGATTTGCAGCAGTGGGCAGATCCTGTGCGGCGGTGTTCGCGCGACTGAGAGGAAATTCCATATTGGACTGGCCGGATGCGACCCACACATCACCAACCATGATGTCGTCGAGCGTGATCGGCTGGCCCTGGACGACGCCTGCACCGCTTGCAGACACACCCTTCACGGTGAGTTGAAACGGACCGCCGGCTGCGCCTGGTTTCAGGTAGACACTCCAGTGGCCCAGCGCATCGGCTTCTGTTCCTCGCGATTCGTCACGGAAGGAAACAGCAACCGGCTGCCCAGGCGCGGCATTTCCCCACACGTGCACCGGCATATCGCGTTGGATGACCATGTGGCTCGAAAGAACTTTAGGCAAAGTCACCTGTGCCGAAGTGGCTACAGACGAAAGTAAAAGCAAAGCCGATAAAAACGAGATGCGCACTAGAGCCTCACATTGTGGGAATTGACCGAAATCGGGATCTTGTTTGCATCCACTTTTTCGGAAAGAGAACGTTATCAGAGAGGGCTTGGCTTCGCCAGCATCCAAGCGTTTCATTCGGCTTACGTTGTCATGGCGCAACGTTTTGGCTGGAGCCGGGTCAAATGATAGAAAGCGGCAGAGGTGGGTTTGAGTTTGCTCTAACCTCTGATCACGCATAGGTTTGCAAGGAATCAAACAAATTTGGCAGACTGTTAGAAGTAGCAGGTTTCTTTTTTAACGATGTGTTCCATACTTGTGGAAAGGTATTCGCTTCATCGGAGTCACAATGCTCTTAATGCGCACCCCACGCACATTTGCATTTTTACTCGGGGCATTCTTATTCTCTTTTTTCTCCCCCGGATGCGGCCACGCACAGGTTGCGCTGTTGATGGAAGAGCCCTACGGCTTTTTCGGGACGGTCAATCCAACCGGACATACAGCAGTCTACTTCGCGCATATCTGCGCTGAAACTCCGACGAAGCTGCGTCGCTGCGAGCCCGGCGAGATGGGAGCGGTGATTTCCCGCTACGGCAATATTGACCATTACGACTGGTTGGCAATTCCGCTGATTCCCTACCTGTATTCCGTGGAAGACGATGCAGCAGTACCGGCGCGGGTGGACCGCGCAACCGTTAATCAGCTGAGAGACCAATATTATGAAGCGCACCTAACCGGCCTGGGAGAGCACGTGTCGAGGGGCAATTTCTGGCGTGGCGGTTGGTCGCAGCTGATTGGTGCAGCCTACGAACGACGAGTCTATGCGTTTCGATTTGAAACCACGGAAGCCCAGGATGACGCACTGATTGCGCTCCTGAACGACAAAAAGAATGAGTCGCATTTCCAATTGCTGTTCAACAACTGCTCGGATTTCTCGCGTTGGGTGCTGAACCAATATTATCCGCGGACGTTTCGGCGCGGGGTTTTTCCCGACGCGGGACTGACGACGCCCAAGCAGATCGCCCACAAACTGGAGACCTTCGCGAAAGAGCATCCTGAGATGCAATTGCAGATATTTGAAATTCCGCAGGTGCCCGGAAATCGCCGCTCAAGCCGCGCGAACAAGAGCATTACGGAGTCCCTGATTACCACGGGATATGCAGTGCCGATTACAATCGTGAATCCCTACCTGGCCGGCTGCCTGCTGGCGGATTACATTTTGCGAAGTCACTATCGACTGATCCCGAAAGATACGCAAAAACTGATGCCGGATGAGTTGTTTGCGTTGACAGTTCCTGCGGCACCCGCTGAGAATCCAGTCAGCGCCAGTGTTCAGGTCCACAGCGCCGCTAGAGCGAGCGGTAAAGCGGAGGTTCCTTCTGCCGTGATAGCCCATTCCGTCCTGAAGGAAGCCGTTGCCACGCATGAGTAAGACGCAGAGCCTGAGCAATCACGCCCGCTTCGATCCGCTGTATCACTTTTTCATCACTGGGCTTTACGTGATCAACCTGGTGTACGCCGGGTTTCACCTTCACAGGCAGCCAAGTCTCTCGTCGGGCTGGTACATGGTGCTTTCGGTCGCAGCTATCGTCCCCATCCTCAAACTGCGGACGTACCCATTGAAGGTACAAGATCGCGTCATCCGGCTCGAGGAGCGCTTGAGGTTGCAGGCGCTTGCTCCGCAGGCGTGGCATTCGCAGATTTATCGGCTCAGCGAGGACCAGTTGATTGCGCTGCGTTTTGCCGGGGATGACGAGGTGGTGGAACTGGCCAAGCAGGCGCTCGAACATAACCTGAGCCGCAAACAGATCAAGGAACGCATCAAGAGCTGGCGCTCCGACGACTGGCGCGTGTGAGCTTCAGCGCTTCAGTGAATCCTGGCGATTTGCGATGGCTATTCTCTAGAGGTTGAAGATGGCGAACGGGTGCTCTTCTTCGCGAAGGCGCAGGAGGGGGAGCGCAACGTTGCACACGCGGATGCCGGACCTGGTTTCAGCCGAGAAGGTTCCCTTGTGAGCGTGGCCGTGCAGCGCAAGAACCGGCCTGTGGGTCTCTAATGCGCGCTCCAGGCGGGAGCTGCCGAGGAATGGGAAGATTGGCTCGGGTTCGCCGACAATGGTTTCCTTGATGGGCGCGTAGTGGGTAATGGCGACTTTCTTTTGAGCCTGTGTCTGCGCCAGAGCGTAGTCGAGCTTGATGGCTTCACGCTCGGCGACCTCGACGAAGGTCTTGATTCCCTGCTCTCCGAACGGCATGAGCTCATAGGGAGCGAATCCTCCGCAAAAACCCTTTGTTCCGGCAAAGCCGACGCCGTCGATCTCATGGCATTGGCCGTCGAGCAGGTAGACTCCGGCGAGGCGGAGCATGCCGGCAAGCTCGTCCTGGTGGCCGCTTTCATGATCGTGGTTGCCGAGGACAGCGATGATGGGTATGCGTATCTGTTCGACTAAGCCGAGCACGGCGCGCATCTCTTCGGGCATGCCGTGATTGGTGAAATCGCCGGCAATGACGAGCACGTCGGCCAGGTCGTTGACGGGTGAGAACTGGCGGACATCGCGTTCATGGTTTTCGGCGGCGAGATGAATGTCGGCTACTGCAGCCAGCCTCATTCCTTGCTCCTCGTGGTGTTGATTTCCTGCAGAGGGTGCGGGTAGTTATCGCAGAGTTCGCGGTAAAGGTCGCGCTCTCCCCATTCATTCACATCGATGGCGAACATTCTGGGATCGATGAGCGTTCCGCGGAAGGGTTGAGCGGTCTGCGGATTGAAAACAGAATTCTGAAAACGCTCGATGAGTTCGCTCCACACTGACCGGGGGATGTCGCCGGTTCGCGCTGGATAGATATAGGCGAAGAGAACGAGTTCTCCGAAGAGCATCTGCCAGTGGGCCTCGGTGAGCTTGCGCAGGCGATCCCAGTCGAGAGTGCGGGCGCAGGCTTTAAGCAGATGCGCGATGTCCGCGCCGTCGAAGCGTTCGCGACGCGTGACAAAAAGCTTGGAAGCGATCATCTCTTCGGCCGGCAAAACTTTGCAGAGAATACCGAGAACTTCGTCTTCCTGGGAGCGATCGATCCACGACTGTTCAACAGTAAGAGTGGCGTTGCCAACGCCGGTGATGAGGTCGACGAAGTAATCGCCCCGGCGTGCCTTGGCCAGCCAGACCGGATCCTGGATGTAGGTCTCGAAGCCTTCCTGAACAAGCACTTCGAAGGCGCGGGGCACTGCATCTGGCGGCGTGACCAAATCGAGATCCTTGGTGGTACGCCAGATGCCGGTGTGGTGATGGAAGGCGAAGCCTCCGCTGACCGCAAAAGGGACATTTGCCTGCAGCAGACCGCGAAGGACGCCCTGGTAGCATGCGTAGGCCTCAGGGGCCCACATGGGCTCCTCTGATGACGTAACGGGTAACTCGGTGCCGCCTTCCGACATAAAGTGTGAGATGCAGGATGGAGCACAGTGCGCGGGCAAAAAAGTGTTCCTCAGCATGTGGCGGTCTGGCGAACGCGGGCGCATAGCGGCGTTATGATTTGCTGTGCGTGAAAAAGGACATCCACTACGACAGCAACGCTCCACAGCCGCGGTAACAGTTGAATCAGTTCACGCCTTCGGGCCGCCAGTGTTGTTTCCGCCCGGCTTCTCGGTTAGATCGGTTCCATGCAATGACTGCACGTCGAGTGAGTGCTCTTCGCGATAGTGCTCGACCGACATCTTGCCATCCCACCACGCCCAGTTCATTGGATAGACATCCGGATCGCCGAAGACCTGGTAGAAGTGCCAGACAACGATCGCGAGGGTGGCAAGGATCGCCTCATAGAAATGCACGGCGGTAGCGACATCTACCCACCAGCGCGCGAGCAGGTTGCCGACCCAAACCTTGGCCCACATCATCACGCCGGTGACGCCCATGAGCCCGGTTCCCCAAACGAGCGCCCAGTACTCAGCTTTTTCGCCATAGGTGAAGCGGCCGAATTGTGGCTTGGTTTTGCCTAGGCCGAGGTAATATTGCATGGCGCTGAATGCATCCATGCTGTCTTTGGGGCGCGGTGCGATATCGCAGATGAGGCGACGGCCTTCGCGGGCGATCGCAATATAAAAGATGTGGTAGAAACCGGCGGCAATAAGGACAACGCCGGCAATGCGATGAACGATGCTGCGCACGTGCTCGCCCATGCCGAGAATCTCGGCAAACCATGAATCGGGGAACTTCAGCGCGAAGCCGGTGATGACGAGGATGATGAAGCTGGAAAGCAGGATCAAATGCTGCCAGCGCTGGTTAGTGGTCATGCGCTGCATCATCGGGTTCTGCATGCGACGGCGCGCCACGGCCTTGCTTCGCCAGATGATGAAGTTGTGCAGGAACATTGCGCCGATGACGCCCAGGATGAGGATGATGTAGATGATGCGCACCAAGCGCGTGATGACCGAGCCGAGGTCTTTGGGATGAATGCCGTCGGTTTGGTGCACGGGTGTCAAGGTGAACTTCTGTGTCACGCCCTTGTGGCACTTGCCGCAGGTGGCGTCGAGATTGGCGCGATTGATGGTGGAATGCGGATCGCTGGAAGGAAGAATGTTGTGCACGCCATGGCAACTGGAGCAATTGGCGGCGACGACAGAGCCTCCCTCGGCGGCGAGACCGTGGTAGCTATCCATGTAGGTGGAAACACGGTTTCCCGGGATGCCGAACTCGCTGGAGAGTCGCACGCCTTCGTGGCAGCGAGCGCAGGTGTCGCGCGACAGATTCTGTTCGGAGACGGGCGAGTTGGGATCCTTGTGCGACTTGATGGAATGGATGCCGTGGCAGTCGGTGCAGACTGGCGAGAGCTGGTTACCCCGCGCGATTGCCTGGCCGTGGATGCTGGTGTTGAAGGTGTTCTGAATGTCGGAGTGGCACTGTCCGCAGGTGGCAGGCACGTTGAGCCTGGAGATGGGCGACTGGGAATCGTTCGCGGAAAGAATCGCGTGCGAGCCGTGGCAATCGGTGCAGACGGCGGCCTTCATGGAACCATTCTCGACAGCGCGGCCATGCACGCTGTCCTGATAAGAGAGGAAGGGCTGAGTGCTGACGCCGTTGGACTCCATCAGGAACTTCTGCCCGTGGCATCGACCGCAGGTGTGGGAATGTGGGCGCGATTGATGGGCGAGTCGGGGGCGCCGCCAGCCAGCACTTCGTGGGCTCCGCCGTGGCAGTCCTGGCAATTGGCTGCGATCTTCCCGCCAGAGACGATCTTCGCATGCGTGCTGTGCGCGTAGGCAGTCTTCGCGTCGGCATGGCAGTCGGCGCACAGAACCTTTTGCGGCGGCGTCTCGTGCGCAAGACTCTTCACATCCTTGTGGCAGTCCACGCAAGCAAGCTTCATGGAGGCGTGGATGGAGTGCTTGAGCTTGTTCGCATCGACGAAAAGCGAGACGGACTTGCCGTTCACGTCGGTGGTGAGTGGTTGAGTCACCGTGGCAGGTGAGGCAGTCTTCATCCTTCAACTTGTGTTGGGCGCGAGTGGGGAGGGCCGAGCCCAGCAGAAAAAATGCGAACGAACAGAGCAGAATTCTGCTGGAAACTTTCACGCAATAGAGGAGACGCTTTTGCAAATTTGTGCGCCGTGATAGGAGTCACAGAGTGAGCGAAATGAGACACAGCGGGCGCTATGCGGCAGAAAGCGCCAATCAGGATGAAATAGATGCTGCATGACTGAAGTCATGCCCTGATTCGAAGTCACTGGCAGAGCGAATATCAGGCTACGGGCAGGCGTTCGCAAAAGGGACAACTGCAGGTTCCTCCACTCGCTCCGCTCGGTCGGAATGACAGTTTTATTCGACCATCGCTGCAGATCAACGGAAGTAAGCGGTCAATGTGAGAACCAGCAGCGTCAGGCCGATGAAGATGGCGGTGAAGCCTACGACGCGCGAGCCATTGACGAACCATGTGGCTGGCGCGGTGCCCAGCCGCTGCTCGAGTTTGCCTTCACGAACCATGCGGGCGTATTCCTGCGGACGCTTGTGCTTGAACTCCTCTTCGCTCTCGACGCCGGTGAAAATCACCATGTCCATGGGAAAGCTGTCGGGACGCAGATGCGTGTTGACGAAGTGAATCGAGAAGATGAAGAGAATCGCCAGCAGTCCTTCTTCGCTGTGAATGACAAGCGCGGCGTTGAGCGCCCAGCCGGGAAGGAAGCGCGCGAAGAATGGCGCGAACCACATGGCGTAGCCGGAGAAGCCGATGACGATCATTCCCCAGAACACGGCCCAGTAATCGAACTTCTCCCAGTAGGCGTAGCGCTCGAATTGCGGCTTGGGGCCGAGGCCGACCATCCAGCGCATGTGGTTGAACATGTCTTTCGCATCTTTCCAGTTGGCCACCATGGAGGTCGCGCCCCAGAAGATTCCCTTTTCGCGACGAAAGAGGCCACGCGTGAAGATCTCTTTCACGTGGATGAGGAATGCGATGGTGAGCACCAGTGCGCAGAACTTGTGGAAGAAGAGGATGGCCCCGAAGCCGCCGACGGCACCCGCCAGGCCGCGCGCCCAGATGCTCTCGCTGAAGCGCAGGGGCAGCCCGGTGCCGGCCAGACCGAGAAACGTGGAGAACAGGACGGCGTGGAGATAGCGCTGCTCGCGCGTGAAGCGGTTGAACCAGCGGCCCGTCTTAGGGGTCGCCTCCACTTCCGTCAATACTGGTGCTTGTTCCAGCTCAGGCATCTTTCCCTCCATTTGGCGACTTTCTCCTGACCTGGTCGAATCGGGAACGAATCAGCCACAGAATCGTGTGAATCACGAAGAACGTCAGCACGCTTGCCAGCAACAGGTTCATGAACAGCCGCACGTAGTAGAGAGCCGGATTCAGGTGGCGGTCGTGTGCGTTGGCATGCGGCTGGTACTGGACGAAGCTGAGGTTCGCGCCGGCATGGCACCTGCCGCAGGTCTTGACCAGGTTGGCCTTGTTGACCGGCGAGCGCGGATCGGATGCGGGGTATATCTCGTGCGCTCCGTGGCAATCCCAGCAGCGCGCCGTCTCTACGTAACCGCCCAGCGATCCAAGCTGCGAGTGGAACGTGTCGCGATACGTCGAGAGCTTGTCCTTGTGGCAGGAGCCGCAGATCGGCGTTGACTGCATGCGGAATGCAGATTCCGTCGGCTGCAGGATCGCGTGCGCGGTGTGGCAGTCGGTGCAGACCGGAGCCTTCAGATTGCCCGAGGCGACGGCATGACCGTGCGCGCCACCCTGGTAGTCGTCGTTGATCTTGGCGTGGCAGGTGCCGCAGGTCTTGGGGATATTCGCCTTGTAGGTCGGGCTGGCCGGATCCTTGCGGCTGAGAATGCCGTGCGATCCGTGGCAGCTCTGGCAGTTGGCCGCGACGAGCAGGCCTTCCTTGCTCAGCGCGAAGCCGTGGATCGAATCCATGTAGTGCGGGTAAACGCTGGGCAGGCCCTTCTTCGTAGCCATGGCGCCGTCGCTGTGGCACTGGCCGCAGGTCTTTGGCACATTAAGGGGATAGACGGCTGAGCGAGCGTCGGTCTTGGGAAAGATTTCGTGGGCATTGCCGTGACAGCTGGTGCATGGATGCTCTTTTGCAGAGGAGTGCACGCTGCCGGTGAGTTTCGAGGCTTCGTCGGCATGGCAGGATTTGCAGTCGACTTTGGCGATGTGGTCGGGATGGGGATATTCCTTGATGTCGGCGTGGCAGTTGTTGCATTGCAGGCTGCCGTGGATGCTGGCGCTGAACTTGTCACCATCGACGGAGATGCTGTGGCCTGCTGCATCCTGCATGGTCTTGTCGCCGTGGCAGGCCAGGCACTCAGCTTGCGCGCAGAGGCGATGGGGCGACAGCAAGACTGCTGCTGCGAGCAGGCCGATGGCGACAACTCTGCGATGTCGAGCAAGCCTGAAGAAGTCAAATAGCCGTTCGGCTGGACCGGCAACAATTGCGATCAAGAATGCTGCGAAACGTGCGGCTTTGGTCATGCTGCCGTCTTTCCCTTGCACGGAGTGAGCAATTGCCTTCCCGCGCATGGCTTCCCCGCAGCGGATTTTCCGCTTGCACTGAAATCTCATGCGGGGATTGCAGCTCTGAGAAGACGCTTTTTGAAGTCCGGCTGGCAGTGATAGTGGTCACAAATGCAATGAAGCCAAAGGAGATGATTTGTTTTCATGTGTGACGCGAACCACTTCACAGGTCTTCGACAGCGCTGTTGGGCAGGACATCTGGCGCGTTTGACTGGCAAGTGACACGGGGCGGTTAAGCAGATGTGTCCCAGTCCTAGAGCCAGGTGCATAAATCGTGCTTGGCTCGGTGGATGAGATCCCTCCGGGGCTGAAGCCCAATGATCTTTCCATCGCGATTACGGCATGACTGAAAGTCATGCCCTGTTACAGGACTCAACGCGTAAATGATATTTTTCTGCAAGCTGTAAAAGCCGTGCGTTTTCAAAACCCAATGTATGCAGCCTAGTCGTGATGCGAGTCACATGCTGGCGTGTGCAGTTTCTCAGACAATTGTTGCCGCTGTGTGAGGTACCTTTTATGGCCACGTCTGCGACAACCGCGTCTCCAACAATGCTTACTCTGCCGGGCGATCCTGTTCGCCAGGTTCAATGGCGCTTTGCCGATCGCTATGACCTGCAGATGCTGGTGCAGTCGGCGCGCACGGTGGCGCGCGGCACGGTAGCGCACATGGTGGCGGCCGGCGAGCGTAACAGCCACGAGTGGACTCCGGCAAAGCACGCGATGATGGAGGCCTTCGACCGCGCGGGAATCACGGGCGCATTCATGGAGCCGGAAGAAGGCGGATTCATTACCGGCCCGAAGAATCTAGCGCTGGCGCTTGCCGCTTTTGAACTGGCGTGGGTAGATGGCGGCGCAGCGACGGCAAGCCTGGCGGGATTCCTCGCGCTGGCGCCGATTCACGAGCGCGGAACTCCGGAGCAGGCCGCTCACTACATGAGCCTCTCCGCTCCGCCTCAGCCCGGTGATGATCGCAAGCCGTGGCGCGGCGCCTTTGTGCTGACCGAACCGATTCCCTACGTGGGCGTGGACACAGGCATGCTGAACGGCAAAGTACGCGTTGCAGGATGGCGACACGATGAAGAGCCCTGGCTGCAGGTTGAGAAGCGCGGACGGTTCATCACCAACATTGCATTCGCAAATTTTGTGACGGCAGCGGTGGCCTCGGACGATCCGCAGATCAAAGGCAGTTGCGTGGTGATCCTGGAGGATACGGACGAAGGAACATTCGACCCAGGCACGCCTACGAAGAAGCTGGTGCACCAGTTGTCGTCAACGGGCGATCCCATCTTCAATTTGAAGGTGCCTGCCAGCCGCATTGTCGGCGGATACACGGTAAAAGACGGCGTGATCGTTCCCGAATTTCAATCACGGCGAAGTAATTGAAGCGGTCTTTCGGCGGACACGGGTGACCGTGGGCCTGATGACCGCCGCCAAATTGTTGTCGGCAGTGGAGCCGGTAATTCGGTATCAGCGCGGACGCTTTCGCGGAGCCGAAGGCGCGAAACCGGGAACCGTGCGCTACGAGCAAGGCATCCAGCAGCGCGAGGATGCACTGCACAGGCTTGTCGATGTGTGGGCGACGGGCGAGGCGGCGGCATCGCTGGGCTTTGCGGCGGCGCGGCTGTTTGACGAACTCGACCCGATTGAGAAACAAAAGACCGCGATCCTGGCGGAGCGCGGCATTGTGGGCGGACGCGCAGAATCAAAAGCGCTGCGGGAAAGCGAGCAGCGCGCCATCGAGTTTCTGAAGATGTGCAACAGCGACCCACGCGCGCGAAGAGCTCGCGGCCGATCCGCTGGTGCAATTTGTACTGAAGGATGCGGAAGCGAACGTGCTGTGTCCGGCGACGAAGCTTTGGAACACGGGCCACGGCGCAAACATGATGCGCGAAGCCGTGAGCCTGATGGGCGGATATGGCATCACCGAGGACTGCCCGGGATTCCTGGCCAGCAAGTGGATGGATGCGCAGCTTGAAGCGACCTACGAGGGACCGGAGGCCGTGCAAAGGCGGCACCTCACCGTGACGATGACGTCGGAGGTATTCCTGGCCGAAATGCGTGCATGGATTGAGGAGATGCGACAGATCGCAGCAACGCATCCCGGCACCGGCGCATGCACCCTGGCTTCAGCGATGCGCATGTGGCTGTGGACACTCAAGCATCTGCAAAAAGCCACTGACCCTGCGGGGAACAAGCTGTATCACGGGCAGCGACAGGGTGTGACGTTTCCGCTGGCCGATGCGCTTTGCTGGCTGCTGGCGTCGCGGCACCAGATTCTCGATGTGCTGACATTGGAGCAAAGCGGTGCAGGAGATGTCATCGATTGCCGATGGACTCGCAGGCACCCTGCTCTTCCTGAGCGATCTGTGCCACGTGCAGGCTGCGCAAGCGGCGGGCGAAGTGTCGCGCATCTGTGCGGAGCTGGTATTCGGATACAACGAACATCCGGCATGGAACCAGAACGGGTGCAGCACGTGCTTCTCGGCCGCCGAGTTGGATGAACTTGAGGAGACTATGCCGGGAATTGCCGCGATGGCGGTCGACGTGGTGAGTGCGAATGGGAGTCATCCGATGAAGGCAGGGCCTTGCGCAAACTGTGCGGAGGGTCAGCGAATTTCTGCGGCTTGCAGAACAAGCTTTGCAGTTGCTTGAGCGGCTCGCGACTGGCAAAGGATCGCGCAGCCGAAACGGTGAGCAAGGTGATGATTCCCGAAGCGCTGGATTATCCCGCATGAACGACGCAAATAGGAACGAGAGCAATACTGTCCCGATTGAGCGGCAGGCGATGGAAGCTGATATCGCGTGCGTTGGATTTGGACCGGCAATGGGCGGTTTTCTTACTACGTTGACGCGTGCCTGGAATGAGAATCCCGCCGATCCCGCGTTTGAGAGCAGAGTTGCGCCCGGGCTGCCGCTGCAAGTGCTGTGCTACGAACGCGCCGACGATATCGCCTCAGGAGTGAGCGGAGTCGTAACAGCGGCGCGCGGAATTCGCGAAAGCTTTCCTGAATTGAATCCGGCGGACATTGCCATGGCGACGCCGGTCAAGGCGGAGAGGATTCTGTACCTGCTCGATCCTGTTGGCGCGAGCCGGCGATCGCTGTTGTTGCGAATCGGCGATCGCATGTTACGCACATTGAGTGCGACGCTCGGGGTTCGCGACGATGCGTTTCATTTGCCGTGGACGCCGCAGTTTCTTCACAAAGGCGGCGGCCTGGTGATGTCGATTGGCCAGTTCAACCAGTGGGTGGGCGCACAACTGATGGCGTCCGGGCTGGTGCAGATCTGGCCCGCGATGCCCGTGAGCGAACCGCTGTTTCAAGAGAACGCGGAACGGATTGGCGAAAAGGTCGCGGGCATCCGGCTGACGGACCAGGGAGTAGACAAGCAAGGCGCGCCCGAAGCCGGGTTTGTGGCGGGCATGGATGTGCGCGCCAGCTTGACGGTTGTCGGCGATGGGCCGTTCGGCGCAGTGGGCCACGCGATCGACAGACATTTCGGAATGCCGCCGGGGCATGATAAACGCGAGTGGGCGATGGGCATGAAGTTCGTGATTGAGTTGCCCGAGGAAACCACGCTCGAAGCCGGCACCGTGTGGCACACCTTCGGTTATCCCGAGCCGGAGATTTTTGGATTCCTGTATGTGCATCCGGAACGACTGGCATCGGTCGGCATCTTTGTTCCGTCCTGGCTGGGCGATCCCGGACGCACGGCATATCGCTATCTGCAGCACTTCATCCAGCATCCGGCGCTGTGGCGGTATTTGAAGGACGGCACATTGCGCTCGTGGGGTGCGAAGTCGCTGGATGAATCAGGAATGCGCGGTGAGCCGTTCCTGGTGGGCGATGGCTACGCGCGTATCGGCGAGGGCTCAGGCTCAACGAACGTGCTGGCAGGCTCAGGCGTGGACGAGGCGTGGACGACAGGCGTTCAACTTGGCGAGGCGGTGATCGATCTGCTTCGTGAAAGGCGCAGCTTTACGCAGGAGAATCTGGCCGCCACCTACGAGTTACGGCGGCGCGTCAGCTGGATCGAACGGAATGCTCTCGAAGCGATGAATGCGCGCAACGGATTCCATCGCGGATTCGTCTCCGGGCTAATGGGCATGATGCTCGCCGGCCTGACGGGGGGAAGACTCTCGCTGGTCGCATCGGTCCCGCCTGCACATAAGCAGATTAAAAAGCGCGCAGTGCGTTCGCTCAAAGAGTTGAAGCGGCGCGAAGCCGCCATGCTGGCGATGGAAGACGGGCGTCCGCTGCACGATGCGCTGATGTCAGCGCGCGGCTGGCCCGAGATTGAATTCGACGGGAAGCTCCTCGTCTCACACCAGGACGCGCTCCTGATGGGCGGCAAAGTGCAGGCGATGCCCGGGTTCGCGGATCACGTGGTATTTCGTGACGCCGGGTTGTGCGTCCATTGCGATGACAAGACGTGCATCGCGATGTGCTCGGGGCAGGCGCTGACGCTGGGACCGGAATGCTCGCCGGTCTTCGAGCGAGAGAAGTGCGTGCATTGCGGGGCATGCTTGTGGAATTGTTCCCAAGCCGGTGCTGATGGGCAGACCAATATTGAATTTCGCGCTGGGGCGGGAGGATTGCATTCTGCCGAGAATTGAAAAGGCAGCTTTTAGTTTCGTCCTGCCACGCATTAAGATTTTCAACTTCAAGTGGGCTTTAGCCCCTGAGGGATTTGTGCGACCGACAAGAAAGCCAATTCGAATCAGTGAATGCGTCTACTTTGTATCCACACAGACTCATGGCCGAGTCCCGTTCTTTCGGCATGAACGCTGGGCACGCCTGATGGAGAACGTACTCAATCACTACTACTCCCAAAAATGTTCATTGCATGCATTTGTAATCATGGCCGATCACCTGCATCTGCTAATTACGCCATTTGAAGCGTTGGAAAAGTCTGTTCAGCTCTTCAAAGGCAGGTTTTCGTACAGAGCAAAACGCGAGTTGGAGTGGTCTAAAGAGATTTGGCAACCCGGCTTCACCGAACACCGCGTTCGAGATGAAGTTGACTGGCTAAATCATATTGAGTACATTCGGCAGAATCCAGTTCGCGCTCGACTAACCGACGATCCGGCACTTTATCGCCACATGAATATTTCCCACAAGGAGTTCCCTCAGCGGCTAAAGCCCATGGATATTTGGACTCATGATGTACGGGCTGAAGCCCGTACCCTCCCCTCGGAGTGCAATAACTTTCCACCGGGAATTGAACAACCTCACACTAAAAGCTAGGAGCTAGAAGCTTATGCAATTACACATCATCGTCTGCGCCGGGGTTGTGCCGGATCCGCTGCAGACGCTGGAGCCGGTAACGGGGCCGAAGGGGCCGGGGCTCAAGAATGAAATGATGCTGCCGGCGGTGCTGGATCCGTGGGCGGCTAGTGCGCTCTATGAGGCGGCAAACCTGGTGGCCAGGAATCCGGGGAGCAAGCTCTGGCTGGTTTCGCTCGGGCCGAAGGCGAAGTTGCAGCAGGTCATGATGACCATCGCGCAGAAGGTCAGCTTCGAACTAATTGCGATTGACGCTCCGGTCGGCGGATTTGCGGATGCACACGCCACGGCGGCGGCACTGGCCGATGCAATCGACGCGATCCCGACACTTGAGAAGGCGAACCTTTTGCTGTTTGGCGGATGGGAATCGGCGGCACGCGGCGCAGGCGTGACATTGCAGCTAGTGGGCGAACGGCTCGGTATCATGGATCAGTTCATGGGCGTGGACCAGATCGAGTTGCACGAGAATGGATCGTTCGAAGTGCTGGAACGCGTGGAAGGCGGCAAGCACCAAGCCTCGGAATGCGCGGGCGCTCCGGCGGTGTTGGGCTGGGCTACGGGCAACCTGGGGGAGCCGCGCAACAATCCGCAGATTGGGATGGCGAATATGCGTACAGTGATGCCGGCCCTCCAGAAGGCGAAGCCGACCTCGCTGGCGGAGAATGGGTTGCAATATGTTTCAGCGAGCTTGCCGAGCCAGCAGCGGCAGACGCGGGTGGTCAAGGACATGGGCGTCGAAGCCATGGCACAGGAACTTGTCGAGTGGATTGGAACGAAGTGATGGCGGAATCGATTCTTGTTTTG
The DNA here is from genome assembly GCA_963769345.1 of uncultured Acidobacteriaceae bacterium. Lineage (GTDB taxonomy): Bacteria > Acidobacteriota > Terriglobia > Terriglobales > Acidobacteriaceae > Telmatobacter. The sequence goes on along the minus strand of CAVYLL010000006.1, from coordinate 440,546 downwards.
ACACATGCGGAGGAAACGGGCTTGGTGATGACGAAGGCTTCGCTCGAAGTTGTGACGGCGGGCAAAGATCTGGCCAGGCGGCTCGGTGCCTCTTTTGCGATCGGCATAGTAGCGGCGGATGCGAAGGCTGCGGCCAGTTCGATTGCTGGTGCGGGCGCGCGGGTGCTGGGTGTCTCGGGCGAAGCGTTTGCGCAGGCGCGCTATGCGAGTGACGCGGCAGCGTGCGAGGCACTGTGTAAAGCAGCGCAAGCTACGATTGTGCTGACGCCGGGCAGTTCACGGTTCGCGCGGGTCATGGCGGGCGTGGCTCATCGCATAGGCGGATCCGTGGATACGCACGTCACGTCCATTGGTGGCGAGGATGGCATTGAAGTCTCGCGCTGGTTTTATCGCCAGCGCATTGAGGCAGTGATCACGCGAACGGCGCGACCGTGGTTCCTGCTGCTTGAAGCGGGAACGCACGTGGCGTTTGCGAGTGAAGTTGGTGAAGCGCGGATGGAACCTGTCCCAGTTGAGTTGCCCGAGTTGCGCACGACGGTCATAGGAATGCGCTCTCCGGCGCAGGATGCGCAGACAATTCGGCCAGAGGCGAAGATGTTGTTCGTTGCGGGCGCTGGCTGGACGAAGAAACAAACTGATGGGCAGGTGCACGCCGGCGAGGCAAGCGAGTTGATTCTTAGTTTTCTACACAGTAGTGGCGCTTCGCTGGGGAGTTCCAAATCGCTTGTCGATCAGGGTGGAGGCGGGGAGCCTGTACTTCCCTTCCTTACTCATATGAACCAGGTGGGGCAGACGGGTTCGACGCCGCGCCACGCCAAGGGCCTGTCGACGTGCTGCCATGGCGAGGAGCCACACGTGGTGGGCTGGCGGTTTATCGGCGAACGCAGGGCGATCTCCCTCGATCCGAATTGTGGATGGACGCGCGGAAAGGCGGACGTGGTGTATGTTGCCGATGCGTTCAAGGTAATGGCCCGGGTGAACGAGCTGCTCGCGCTTAGGACGGATGCACCGATCTAGAACAGGTATCTTAGCGCCAGTTGGCCGACGCGAGCATTGACGGCCGTGCTGCTGATCACACCGAACGTGGGTGAGGTGAAGTTGGCATCGGGGTTGGCAAACTGCGGATGGTTCAGGGTGTTGAAGAACTCGGCACGAAATTGAAGGCTAGTTTTTTCGAGAGATCCCCAGAGCGCTGCGGTCTTGGAGAACGCGAGATCCAGGTTCGCTTGCCCAGGACCGTTGACGATCCCAGTTGCGCTGTTCCCAAACGCGGTTCCAATGCCATCCGATCCGATAATTGGCGGCGTCGTAAAACAGTTGGCATGGAAATAACCACCCAATTTAGATTCCACCGACCCGCCCTTGACCAGTTGCTTTTTGGAACAGATGCCGCTCAACTGCGCCCGGTCCTCGCTTATTCCAAAAACGTTGTTGGTGTTGGTGTCTGCAATGGTAAGAGCGCTACCGGATTGAATCGTAACTACTGCAGCAACGGACCACCTGCCCAGAATCGTCCGTCCGTATCCTGCTGACGGGCCCGGGAGATTCCACGTTTCGCTGAAAACAAATCGATGAGTACGGTCGAAGCTGGCACGTCCCCAGCGCTGCGCAGGAGAGTTTTGGTCTCCCAATGTCAACGCGTTTCCTGACGACGTTGAGTTGATGTCGGCGCCATCGGTGTCGAGTGTTCTCGAAAAGGTGTAGGAAGCCAGGAATTGAAACCCATGGCTTAACCGCTTTGCCAGGCTAACTTCCAGCCCGTTGTACCAGGAGTTCCCCTCCGATTCCATTTCGCGTAGTGAGTCGGGACGTATTCCAGGAATGGGAACCCTCGATCCAATGTTGGCCACTGTGTTTATCGATGCGCTTAGTGCTTGATTCAAAGAACGGAGTCGTTGCAGATGTGTGTCCCTGCTACCCACGTACCCGACCTCGAGCAACCAGTCTCTGGCCAATGCTGCCTGAGCGTTCAGGGAGAACTGTTGGACGAATGCCGGCCGAAAATTGGGGGCCAGAACATTGACCGAGGAACTTGTGGTTGCGGAATAGGGCACAAACATTGGAAATGAAGCCGGCGAAGGAAATGGCTGTGCAAAGGGCGCTTGAAATGTCGCGGCTGCGTTCGTCAGTCCGGTGTTGTTTCGGGTCAGGGAAAATGGTGCCGCGATCACGGATTGACTGGCGGTCTGGCCAGTTGACCGAGAGTAGTACATGCCGTACCCCCCTCGCAGCACCAGCCGGGCTGTCATCGGCAGAATCTGCCAGGCAAAACCTATCCGGGGTGCGAACGTGTCTTGCCCCTCGCCGTAATTTGCAAATGTATTGCTTGCACGTGTTACTCCGGGCGGGAGAGCGCCCGGAAAATTGGAAGCTACTATGTAGCCGTCGAGACTTCCATTCGGTGGCGGGCTGGCATCGGCCTTGCTGAAATCGAAGCTTGAGTTTCTCCCCAGCTTGTCTCCGAAATGCCCCAATCGTTCGTAACGTATGCCCAGATTCAGGGTCAAGGACGGCCTGATGCGGTAGTCGTCCTGCACAAATCCCGAGCCTTCCCACACTCTGAACTCACGATTCAACAGTCCAAAAATGTCATACGATTCGAAGACATTGCTAACCGTCCCGGTGCCGTTGTTCTGTCCATCGAGGCCGAGCAAGAAATCTGGCCAACTGAGGAACCGTACAAACGAGCCAAGCCCGGCGATGTCAAGATTGTCTTCCAAGCGCGTAAGCGAGCCTCCGAATTTCATCGCATGGGACCCCTCCAGTAAACCAAAAACATCGTTGAAGATGAAGGAGTCCTGCGTGTAGGTTCGAGGAGCCGTAGTAGCCATACTCACGGAACCTGCAATATTCAAGTTCGGGAGTTCATTGTTGTTGTTCATTTCGCCTTCGGACACACCTAGATCGGACCACCTAAACGGGACATCTGCACCCATCTTCGTCCTCGTGCGTACGAATCCAATCCTGGCCTGATTAAGCAACGCATTACTAAACACATAGGTATGAGCAAGAGAGAAAACCACAAAATCGGAATCACCTGGGCTGTCGAACCCACGAATGTTGCCGGTTGGGTTCAAGCCGCCGCCGGGGAACGTAACCAACTGATTGTCCGCCGCGATGAAGAACCGCGCCGCGATTTGGCTCTTCTCCGAGAGAACGGTATCGAGATTTCCTAACCCCTGATCTTCCGAGAAGTCACAAGGCTGCGTGAAGGCAGAAAAGCCACTGCTGATAAATGGCTTCGAGGGGTCAACCGTTTGAGGCGTCGGAATCAAGTAGCTGCCATCGGGCAGTTTAAAACTCAAGAGAGCGAGAGCAACGGGGTTGATGTTCGAACCGTCAGGATTGATCGCGACTCCCCCCGACGCACCTTTCAAGCCTGCGAATAGCGCCCCAAGGGCGGTGAGCGATCTGTCATTCGTCAGTGGTGGTTCGTACAAGGTGACGGCGCAAGCAACCCGGGCTTGACCAGCGGCTATTCCGTTCACCTGCCGGGTGCCCTGATAGGATCCCAGGAAAAGCAACTTGTCCTTCTTGATTGGTCCTCCGAGCACAAATCCGAACTGGTTCTGCTTGAGGTTCGGCCGCGGCTGGCCCGCTTTGTTCAAGAAGTACTCATTTGCATTGAGAACATCGTTGCGCCAATACTCGAAAATCGTCCCATGGAAGTGATTTGTTCCCGACTTCGTAATTACGCTGACGTTGGCCCCCACGCCGCGCCCGAATGCTACGTCGTAAATTCCGGTCTGCACCTTAAATTCTTCCAGCGTGTCAGGATTCGGAATCGGGATTCCGCCGCTTATTGGGCCTGAACCTTGCACGTCACTGATGCTGATTCCGTCCAGTTGCCAGTTGTTGTCATAAGATCGTGCTCCATGCACAAAAATTCCATCGTTGGACTTCCCAATTTGTGACTGTGCTGTTGCTCCAGTCCCAAGCTCCCCGGCGTCGTAAACTGCGACAGCCACTCCTGGGGAGAGACCGGCTATCTGCGTGAAGTTTCTTGTGGCCAATGGCAAACCGCTGATCGTGTCACTGTCCACGGCTCTGCCCATGGCTGATGAGTCGATTTGAACCATCTGAGGGTTCGAGGACACTTGCAGACGCTCAACGCGGGTTGAGAGCGCGAGATGAATGTCTAGCCGAAGTGTCTCGGTTACATGAACAGGAATTTCCCGCTGACTCACAGGTTTGAAGTCAATTTTGACTGCCTGCAGCTCATACGTCCCAGGTGGCAGCAGGAAGAATGCGAACCGGCCATTGTTGTCTGAGGTAGCGGACTTCGCCTCAGAACCAATCTCGTTTCTGAGGTGAAGAGTGACGCCCGGGAGAACCGCCCCGGAGGGATCCAGAGTGAGGCCTGTTAAGGCTCCGGTGGAGGCTGTCTGGCTGTATATATCTCCGGAGCAAAGCATTGCGATGGTCAACGCTCTCAATAGCAGACGCCAGTAGCAAGCGCGAACAGAATGGCGCGTCTTTAAACTGTTGCTCATTAGGAACCCTTGGTGTGCACTCCGCGGAATTTATGGCGCACAGTCTGCCGCAAGTTGCGAAGTGCGCCCTGACACACAGCGCAGGGTGGAAATGCGACATTAATTCGCATTTCAACGGAGTCCAACTGTCAGTTCTGCCAGTGGTTCGGATCACAATCCTTAATCAATAGATCTTGAATGCGCGTTCCTATTGGGGATAGTCTGATGTCGCCCTCTGTGGGCGTCGTTAGATCGTCTCATACAGATAGAAGGGCTGGGCATTCCCTATGCCTTTGTCGTCTCGCGGTCAGACAACAGTGCCGAGGAAAACGATGGCACGTCACCTCCTGGCTTCGCTTGCCATTCTTGTCGCCACTGTCCTGCCCCACCCAACTGAAGCTGCTCCGACGGGGGAAGTACGACGGATTCTGATTCTGAACGAAGTAAATGCTTCCTATCCCGCGACGACCACGATCACTCAAGGAATCCAGGCTGCGTTATCCAATTCGCCTTACCACCTTGAGTTCTATTCCGAGTACCTTGATACGGTCCTTTTTCCCGATCCGGCCGTCCAGCAGGAGTTCCGCGATTTCTACATTCGCAAATATCGGAATCGCCAGCCGGATGTGATTATTACGGTTGGCGCAGGGCCGCTCAAATTTATGCAAGAGGCGCACGACAGAGCCTTTCCCGGCGTTCCCGTTGTCTTTTGCCTGCCTATTGGAAATGTTCCGAGTGCCGCATTAGGCTTCGACTTTACCGGAGTCGAAAGCGATATGGCCCCGGCCGAGACGCTGCAAGCGGCTTTGCGGCTCCAGCCCGGCACAGAGCACGTGGTGGTCGTAGGCGGCGTATCGGATTGGGATAGGCAGCAGCAAGCCCTTCTCAAAGAGCAAATAAGGGGTCTCACAGACCATCTCGACATCACTTACATTACGGATCTGGCTGTGCCCGAACTGCTCGAACATCTCAAGCACTTGCCGCGTCACACCGTCGTCCTCCTCCTCTCTTTGGGCAGGGATGTGCAAGGTACCAAGTTCAAATCAAGCGAGGTAGGCCCGCTGGTTGCCGCTGCGGCGAATGCGCCGGTCTTTAGCTTTTACGACGTGTTCCTGGGTCACGGAGAAGTGGGAGGCTATCTTTCAAATCTCAACGAACAGGGGAATGTGGCCGGTAGCATGGCGCTGAAAATACTCCAGGGGGCGAGGCCGCAGGACATCCCCAGGGTAAACGGCGTAAACACTTACATGTTCGATTGGCAAGCTGTGAAGCGCTGGGGCCTCAAAGAGAGCGAGATTCCCGCCGGCAGCGTTATCCTCAACCGTCAGCCGACGGTGTGGGAGTCTTACAAGGACCTCATCATTGGTGGAATTTCCCTGATCATATTTGAGGCGTTGGCAATTAGCGGGCTGTGGTGGCAGCGAGCGAAACGGGAAAAAGTGGAAACCGATCTGATGGTTACCAACAACCGGCTTCGCGAGAGCGAGGCACGTTTCCGCCTGGTCGCAAACTCCGCGCCTGTAATGATCTGGATGTCTGATACCGATATGCACTGCAACTACTTCAATAAGACCTGGCTCGAGTTTACTGGCCGGCCGCTTGAGGAAGAACTGGGCAATGGCTGGTTAGCGGGGATGCATCTGGAAGACTTGAAGCCATGCCAGGATATCTTTATTCGGGCATACGATCGACGCGAATCCTTCAGCATGCAGTATCGGTTGCGCCGACACGACGGAGAATATCGATGGATGCTCGATATCGGCGTGCCGAGATCAAATCCGGACGGGTCTTTCGACGGTTACATAGGATCCTGCATAGACTTAACTAACCGCAAGCAGGCCGAGGAAGCTCTTGCCGGTATCGGGCGCAGATTGATTGCAGCCCATGAAGAGGAGAGATCCCGGATAGCGAGAGAACTGCACGACGACGTCAGTCAGCGAATCGCGATGCTGACAATTGACCTGGAAGAGTGGAACGAACAGGTCCCGGCCTCGGCGGTTGAATTCCACGATCACATTGGCGGAGTCCTGCAGCGCCTTTTGGATATTGCCGTGGACATTCAAGCCCTGTCGCACCGCCTCCATTCTTCAAAACTCCAGTATTTGGGGATCACGGCGGCGGCCGATGGCTTTTGCAAAGAGTTTTCGGAGCAACAGAAGGTCGAGGTCGAGTTCAGCCACACGAACATACCGGACGATGTACCCGAAGAAATCTCGCTATGTCTGTTCCGCGTGCTGCAGGAAGCTTTGCGAAATGCGGTGAAGCACAGTGGCGTGCGACAGTTCGCAGTGGAACTGCGCGGCACAGAGGGGGAGATTCAACTTACTGTGAGCGACCAGGGGCATGGCTTCGATCCGAATGAAGTCGTCAACGGACACGGCCTGGGGCTCATCAGCATGCGAGAGAGACTGCACCTGGCGAACGGGCAGATTTCCATCGAGTCGCAGCCCGGCAACGGGGCCACGATCCGCGCTCGTGTGCCGTTCAGCTCCGGTAGCGATTCCGCAGAGGTTAACCCGATAACAGCCCCGGTGTCGCAAAATTCCCACTGATCGGCTGCCGGGTGCTAAGGTCTCTTTTAGATATGGGAAAGCAACAAACGCCACGCAGATATGGAAAAAGCCCCTGCCAGCGCAGGCCGCGTATTCGCCGACTGCCCAAGCATCCAACCCACTGGTGCGACTTCCCCATCGAATTGTGTGACCACAATTCCTCCGTCTGATACCGCACAGACGTCATTGCTCAATAAGGCTAACATGCTGCCGTCACCGTCCCCGCAGGATCTGAAGTATAGAAACCAAGTGGAAGCAGCGCCACACATTCGCGTGATGGTCGTGGAGGATTTCGATGTCTTCCGCCGATTTGTCTGCTCGAAATTGGAACAAAGGCCCGAACTGCGGGTCATTTGTGAAGTGACTGACGGACTGGAAGCGGTTCAGAAGGCTGAGGAATTGAAACCGGACGTTATCCTGCTCGACGTCAGCCTTCCAACACTGAATGGCTTCCAAGCTGCACGGCGAATTCGCAACCTTGCGCCGGAATCGAAGATCATCTTTTCGAGCCAGGATATCTCTCCTAACATCATTCAAGAAGCTCTGATGCTGGGTGCATGGGGCTACATTTATAAATCGCGTGCCGGAACCCACCTGCTGCAGGCTTTTGACGCTGTCCTGTCAGGCAAGAAGTTCGTCAGCGGGGCATAGCTGTGCCAAAACTGGGCTACGATGGAGTTATGCGCAGCCAGGAAACCGTCGCTTCCACGGAATCTACGAAGGACACCAAGCCTGATCCGCTTGAACTCGCCCGCAAGCGCCTGATCGTTGCGCTCGACGTTCCCGATTCCAAATCGGCCATGCGGCTGGTGGCGGAACTTGAGGGTACTTGCAACTGGTTCAAGGTGGGGCTGGAGTTGTTTGTTGCGGCCGGGCCGGCGGTGCTGGAGCCGATCGTTGCGCGCGGACACAATGTCTTTCTCGACTTGAAGCTGCATGACATTCCGAATACGGTGGCGGGTGCGGTTCGATCGGCTGCGGGGCTGGGCGTGCGGATGTTGACGCTGCATGCTGGGGGCGGTCCTGCGATGCTGGCGGCGGCCAAGGCTGCGCTGGCCGGTGTTTCCAATCCGCCGGAATTGCTTGCGGTGACGGTGCTGACGAGCATGGATGCAGCGCAGCTCGAGTCTGTCGGAGTGAATCGTGGTCCGGCCGAGCAGGTAGAGCAGCTGGCGAAGATGGGCTTGGAGGCGGGGATTCGCGGATTTGTTTGCTCGCCGCAGGAGGTTGCGGCAGTGCGTGCCTTGACCGGGCCGGCGGGGGTGCTGGTGATTCCGGGGATTCGGCCGGCTGGAGCTGCGATTGGAGACCAGAAGCGCGTGGCGGGTCCGGCAGAGGCACTGCGGATGGGGGCGAGCTACCTCGTGGTGGGGCGGCCTATCACGCAGGCGCCTAATCCGACGGAGGCCGCAGGGGCGATTTTGGAGGAGATGGCGGAAGCGATGTAGCGCCGCTTCGTTTGAACATCCCAAGTTCGTGCTTTCCCACCCATGGCGCGATAAGGCTGCGTCATGGATGGGGCACCCACCAATCGTGGAGCGCGGAACAGAATAACAACTGCAGGTTCCTCCACTCCCGTTGGTCGGTCGGAATGACTATGCGTCGAAAAACGAAAAGCCCGGCGGATGGCCGGGCTTTTCAATAGTCGAGACTTAGCTTATTGCTTAAAGTTTTTCGTAGAAGTCGCACGCTGAGCAGGAGATATATACCCCGCCGGGCACGCCGCGCTCGCGGTCCTTTACGCGCTTGACGATACGCGTCGGTTTGCTGCACTTGGGGCAGTCGGTGGACTTCGTCGTGTCCATTGCTTTCTTGCGATCACCAGTTTTGGCAATTTTGGCCATGGGTCGGGTGTTTCTCCTTTGAAGATTGTCTCTGCACACACGCGCGGATATGCTGCACGCGGCTTCAACGGCGCGGTCGATTAACTCACCCCTGCTCAGAAATTGTTTGCGGGAGGCAGCCGGACTCGCTGCCTCCAGTTTACATCAGGACTCAGTGCGGCTGGGGGGCATCGGCCGGCGGAGTACTGCCAGGAGATGCGGCTGGAGGCGTACCGGCGTTTGGATCCGCAGGTTTGGGAGTGGCTGACTGCGGTGTCGTGTCCTTCTGGTCTTTCTGGTCCTGAGCCTGCTGGGCCTGCTCGGCTGCCTTTTGCTGATCGGCGCGGCGGGCAGCGTCAACATCGGGATAGTCGTCGGGCTTTTGCTTGGGGAACTGAACCGGCTTCATCTCGCCTGCCGGGTTTTGCCCGGCGTTGTCCGGCAGCTTTTCTCCGGGGGCTGTAAGAGTGGGCGGAGGGGCAGGGGCCTCCTTATTCGGATCACGCTCAACATCACCCATCTTTATGGTGCGCGCGGGCTGGTCGGCCACCAGGGGCGAACCGTCAGTGCGCATCAAGCCTTCCACTTCGTCCTGGGTGAAGATCTGTGGCGTCTCGCCCACCTTCGCGATTTCGACGCGGATGACTCGATTGCCATTGATGCGGACGAATTCGACGGGCTTGGGCGGCGCCCCGTAGATCCATTCCTCGAACGGCATTTGCCCTTCGACTTCGCGCACCTTGCGTTGGGGCGGTCCAAGAGAGAAGAGCACCATGTCCGTGGTCATTCCCACCATTACGCCGTGATTGAGGATCGCGTCTTTCAGCTTGGGTGGAAGCGTGTCAGTGAATGCCTGGATGGGCGTCTTGACGTCGAAGGAGATGAGCGGCGCGAAGAGCGCCTTCACCTGTGTGCCGGTCAGTTCAGGGATGCGGTCTTTGAATTCCAGGGTAAGACGGGCGCCAGTGGCCTCCTGACCGTCGTCTTGGACCATGGGAGTCGTCGATCCACTGCCGCCGATCTGGACGTGACGCAGGAAGCGATGCTTGAGGTCAGGGCCTCCGTTAAGCAAGAAGATAATCTTGTTGTGCTCAAACTTCACATCGGTCAGTACAACGCGATCGCCTGGCTTGGCGCATATTCCGTATTGCGTAGCCATATCGAGATAAGGCTCGCCCGCTGGGGACAACTTGCCGTTCGCTTCCAGGGTTAACCCCTTGTGGCCCATGGGAAAGGGACGCATGGCAAAGCCCTGCTCCGACTGGATCACGCGGATCAGCTCGTAGCGTGTCTTGGGGTCCAGTTCTGACTTGTCGAGCGGAACATTCGTGGGCTGGATCTGGCTATAGCGCCGATCGACTGTCCCGGTTCCTTTGTTCGCTCCGGAATGGGTATCGATGGTGATGGCTTGCGCAGATGCAGCGCCGCTGAAGCAAGTCGCCATGAAGGCGCAGGAACCAGCAAGTAAAAACGCGTGATAAATGGGCGCAGGCACTTTGAAGAGTTTCGACGAACGGGTGGTAGTGGGCGATGCACTGATCATGGGCTTCCTCCCATGGCCGTACGCACGTGGCATTACGCCAACAGTAGTTCCAATCCACTACAAAGGTCAAATCGGAGATTCGAAATGGAGCCGTGGACCTATGAGCCGGGCCATTCAGCGGAGATCTTCAGGGGCGGCTGAAGACTGTGATGCGGGCTGGGAAGCGGCAGATGGCGCGGGTCGAGCGGCGGGGAGGATCTGCACCAGGGACGGGGACGGCGCCGCAGGTTCCGCGGCAGGGGCCATCGCGGCCTCGTGCTGGCGGCGCGCAGCCGCATCGAGGTCGACGGGGATTCCGCCGGGAACGATGACGGGGGTGTTATAGCGGAAATCGAGGTCGCGGGTGACGCGGTAAACCACTGGAAACGCAATAAGAAGCACAAGGCAGGCAAACCAGCTGGCGTCGATGCCAAAGCCGCCACCGGTGAGCCAGAACGGTCCCATGGGATTGCCCTCAACGATGGGTGAATGGCTGCTCACGCCCCTCACCGTGAGGCCGAAAACGAGAGCCTGCGACGCCTTCCAGCCAAAGTTGAGTCCCCAGCTCACCCAGAGCGCGCGAGTGCGCAGATAGGCGGTGGTAAGCAAAAAGCTGAACACAACGGAGATGGCGATGCTGGCGTTGGTGGCTCCGGGCAGAAGCGCATAGACGATCGCATAGAACAATGCGAAGCCGAAGGCCGCGCCGGATGATCCGACCACAGCGGTAAAGCGCTGAAACCCGTATCCGCGAAAGGCGACTTCTTCGCCGAGCGTGAGGAGCGCAAAGTATGCCGCATCGACGAGCAGCCATGGCCACGCAGACGACTGCGTGGTAATGACGACGGCAATGCCACCGATCACGACCATGGCGAGGACGCAGACGACAACGGCGCCCCAGCCCACAGCCATGCCGGTAGCAACTTCGCGAGACCAGCCCGGACGGAGCGGCAGCCCTTGCGCGGCAATGGAGCCTACTTGCCTGTCGAAGAGCGAACCGAATGCCGCGTAGCCGAGTACGAGGAACAGCAACAACCAGGAACTGCTCCACCAGCGGAGCCCAGGCATCGTGATGGATGGCAATCGCAGCGTTGCGCGCGAACGAGCGCACCACGAAGAAGTAGAGGACGGCGGCGATGAATTCGAGGTAGGCGCGCATTCTGCCGCCGCGTGCGGGCGCAGTCATCGCGGACTCCTTTGATGAAGCGAACGTGCGCGGTGGACAGACATTGAGGATCGGCTACAGATATGTTCGATAGAAATGCGAAGTGTCACGCGCACTAGCTTTCTGTATAGCACTGGGCGATGTTGCGGAACTTCTTTTGCCGCGCCGCGACGAGGGCGTCCACGGGCATCGATTTCAACTCTGCCAGATGCTTCTGAATCGCAGTTCCCACCAGCCCTGCGCCGGCGGGGTGATCAGTGTGCGCGCCACCCGGCGGCTCCGAAATGATTTCGTCGACGCATCCCAGAGCGGCGACCTCTGGCGCGGAGATGCGCATGGCTTCTGCGGCCTGCTGCTTGTGCGAGGCATCGCGCCACATGATGGCGGCGCAGGACTCCGGCGTAATGACGAAGTAGAGCGCGTTCTCGAGTATCAGCACGCGGTCACTGACGGCCAGCGCGAGTGCGCCGCCCGATCCGCCTTCGCCGCTGATGATGGAGATGGTGGGAACGCGCAGGCGCGACATCTCGCGAATATTGCGCGCGATGGCTTCGGCCTGGCCGCGCTCTTCTGCCCCAAGGCCGGGATACGCGCCGGGCAGATCGATGAGGCTGATGACGGGGCGGCCGAATTTCTCGGCGATTTTCATGCAGCGGAGCGCCTTGCGATAGCCCTCGGGATTGGGCATGCCGAAGTTGCGCTTCACGCGCTCCTTGGTGTTTCCGCCCTTGCGATTGCCGATCACCATCACCTCGTCGTCGCCGAGTTTTGCCATTCCGCAGGCCACGGCGGCATCGTCGCCAAAGGCGCGATCCCCGTGAATCTCGCTGAAATCTGTGAAGATTCGCTCGATAAAGTCCATGGGGTAAGGCCGCTGAGGATGGCGTGCCGTCTCAATTCTCTTCCACGCAGGCGAAACCGGCTGCGGGTTGCTGGGTGAACCTGATGGGTGTTCGCTCATCTGAAGTTGGCAGCGGCTGGACACGAATCGATCTGCGTGCCCTGCATGCTGCTCCTAGTGATTCTACGGGTCGAGGCTCCCTTGGACAAACACGGGTTGAATTCAGCGGAGAAGATTGAGAACCGAGCGTTGGGGGACCGCCGGAAGGCCGCAGGGGTATATTGCTTCTAGCCTTGCCGAACAGCCGAATTCAACCAGATTCAAACAAAGAGAGAATGATGACCCAGACTCGTAGAGACTTTCTTGCCACAAGTGCGCTTGGTGCTTTGGGCGCTGCGATTCCGCTCGATGCGCAGAGTGCCGCGCAGACCCCGGCTAACCCGCTAACCAGCAGACGCCCGGAGCACCGCCGGCGTTTGGCACTGCCGCACCCGTGGGGCCCGCGGTGACAGCACGGCAACTTTTGTGGAGGCCGAGAAGCTGGTGCAGATCGAGATGTCGCCCACGGACCTGGCGCAGGCCGCCGGAAACTGGCGCGAGGCGATGGCGCCGCTGTATGAACGCAGGACCGGACCGCGCAAGATGACGCTGGAGGCCGGACTTGCACCGGCGACGGTCTGGAATCCAATGCTGCCGGGAGTCGTGCCCGGCAAGTCGGGCCGGGAGAAAGCTACTACATTCGCAGCGCCGATCCTCGCGTGCAGCTGCCGACAAACGATGCGGACATCGCATTTGCCTCGGTGGCGCAGTTGTCGCGTTGGATCGAGGCGCGGCAAATCACTTCGGAACGGCTGACGCAGATCTATCTGGATCGCCTGCAACGATTCGATCCGAAGCTGCACTGCGTGATCACGCTGACGCGCGAACATGCGCTGGAACAGGCGCGCCAGGCGGACGCAGAGATTGCGGCGGGAAAGTATCGCGGGCCGCTGCATGGAATTCCGTGGGGCGCGAAGGACCTGCTCGATACCGCGGGCATTCCGACAACCTACGGCGCAGAGCCGTATCGCGATCGCGTTCCGAAAAAAGACAGCGCGGTGGTGGAGCGGCTGAATGCTGCAGGCGCTGTGCTGGTTGCGAAGCTGAGTCTCGGCGCGCTGGCGCTGAACGACATCTGGTTTGGCGGGCAGACGATGAATCCGTGGCTGCTGGAGGAAGGCGCTTCGGGATCGAGTGCCGGGCCGGGCGCGGCGACGGCGGCGGGGCTGGTGGGGTTCGCGATCGGCAGCGAGACCGGGGGCAGCATCGTGAGCCCTTCGATGCGCTGCGGCGTGACTGGTCTGCGTCCGACATATGGGAGGGTGGCGCGAACTGGAGCCATGACGCTGTGCTGGTCGCTCGACAAGCTGGGGCCGATGGCGCGCAATGTTGAAGACACGATTCTTGTGCTGAGTGCGATTTCCGGGCCGGACTCCGGCGACGTGGCCAGCGTGCCGAGTTCGCTCGCCTTCGACGCGAATGCCAAGGTGGCGGGCCTGCGCGTCGGCTACTTCCCTGCCTGGATGAAGGAAGCGCCTGCGACGGACGTGGACCGCGCAGCGCTGGAGGTAGTGAAGAAACTCGGTATGGAACTGGTGGAAGTTTCCCTTCCCGATTGGCCCTACGACTCGCTCAACCTGATTCTCTTTGCGGAGGGAGCGGCGGCATTTGAGGAGCTGACGCTGGGACATAAGGAGGCTGAGCTGAAGGCGCAGGTTCCGGACGCATGGCCGAATACCTTTCGCCAGTCGCGATTTCTGTCGGCGGTGGATTTTGTGCAGGCGGACCGCATGCGCCGCAAGGTTGCCGCGGAGATGGCGCGCGTTTTCTCGCAGGTCGACCTGTTGCTGGTGCCGTCGCTGCGCGATGAGATTCTGGTCATCACGAACAACACGGGGCATCCATCACTCACATTGCGCGCGGGATTTGTTGAAGTGTCCGAGGCGCGCAGTGACTGGGCTCCGGATCCGCAACATCCGCTGCCGAAGTTTTCTCCGCCGCGACGCGTTCCGCATGGCGTGACGCTGATCGGCCGGCTGTTTGATGAAGGGACGCTCTGCGAAGCGGGGATTGCTTTGGAGCGGGCGTTTGCTGTTGCGGCGGAGCGGCCGGCGGGATTTTGAAGAGCAGCTACGAGCTCTAGCTTTAACTTCTGGCTTTTGGCGGCTTTCGTTTCGTGGACGATTCCTTTTTGATTCCGGCTTTTTCGATGTGTTGTTTGCGGGCCTGGCTATAGGCGCGCCAGAAGGCTTGCGCGGTGACGGGGCCGAGGTCGGGTACGCTGGAGGGCTGCTCCTTTTGAAAGACGTGGGCATAGAGCATGGGGCCGAGCAGCAACGCCATGGCGGCCTCGAGATCGAGGTTCTGCGGCAGGACACCGCGGGCGATGCCACGACGCAACACGCGCTTGAGACACTGGCGCGGCGGCTCCATGACGCGATGACGCCATGCCTTGCCGAATTCCGGATGAATGGCCGAGTACGCAATCAGCGATGGCATCATGCGATTGCGAGCGGCATCGAACTTGTCCGGCGGCTTTCGAGTGAGCACGGTGGCAAGGTCGCTCTGCAGGTCACCGGAGTCCACATCTTCCGGCTCGCGGTCGAGGCCGTTGACCATCAGCATCACTTCGAGCAGCAGGGCCTCCTTGTCAGCCCAGTGGTTGTAGATGGTGGCCTTGCTCACGCCGGACGCCTGCGCGATTGAATCCATGCTGGTGGCCTCAATGCCGCGCTCGGCGAACAGACCAAGCGCGGCGTTGAGAACCTTTTCGTGTGCTTCGATACTGCGTGGTCGGACCATAGTCATGTTTCGATCTTCAAGAAACGCATTATATTTCGATCTTCGAGAAACGCCATGCACCGACAACCAGCAGAACCGCGCCGACGCAGACGAGAACGGTGAGATCCAGGGCCGGATGGAAAGTGCGTATGCAGGCCCCAGGAGCACGTTGCGCATTCCGTCTATGCCGTACGAGAGCGGGTCGAGTTTGGTGATGTAGTCGAGGACTTTGGGAAGGCCCTTGAGCGGAAACAGTGCGCCCGACAAAAAGTAGATGGGCATGACCAGGAAGTTCATGATGAGCTGAAATCCCTGCATGTCCTGCAAGCCCGAGCCGATGGCCATCCCCAGCCCCGCAAACAGAATGGCGATGAGAGCCATGAAACCGAAGGCGACGGGAATCAGCACGACATGCACAGGCCGGAAGCCGGCGATGAGGCAAACGATGGTGACGAGCAGGCCCTGCAGCACAGCCACCGTTGCACCGCCGAGGGTGCGGCCGATCATGATCTGAAGGCGGGATACCGGCGCGACCAGCGTCTCCTTCAGGAATCCGAACTGACGATCCCACAAAATGCCGAGGCCGGAGAAAATCGACGAGAAGAGGACGGTCATGCCGATTACGCCGGGCGCTACGAACTGCAAATAGTCCCCGTTGCCGGCGCGCTTGAAGACCGGGCCAAGTCCGAAGCCGAGCACCAATAGATACAGCAGCGGGTTGCCGAGCGACGCCACGATCTGCGCGCGTGAGCGCGTGTAGCGCTTCAGTTCGCGCAGCCAGAGAATGTAGATTACGCTCATCGTTTTCCTCCGCTCCACATCTTTGCGAACTGCCGCATCTGGGCGGCCGGATCCGCAGCTTCATCGCGAATGGTTGAGCCCGTCAGTTTCAGGAATGCGTCTTCCAGCGTTTCGCTGCCGGTCTGTTCCTTGATCTCTTTGGGCGTGCCTTGCGTGACGAGCTTGCCGTGGTCGATTACGCCGATGCGATGCGCCACGCGGTCCGCCTCGTCCATGTAGTGCGTGGTGAGGAAGACTGTGACCTTCTCCGCCTCGTTGACCTTTCTCACGTGGTTCCAGAGCTGATTGCGGCTCTGCGGATCGAGGCCCAGCGTAGGCTCGTCGAGGAAAAGAATCTTGGGAGTGTGCAGGAATCCGCGTGCAATTTCGAGACGGCGTTTCATGCCTCCGGAGAATTTCTTCACCTGGTCTTTGCGTCGATCCCAGAGTTCGAAGAGATTCAGGAGTTCTTCAGTGCGCTGTCGACGGATTTTGTGCGGCACGTGATACAGCACGCCGTGGATCTCCATATTTTCCATGGCCGTCAACTCACCGTCGAGGCTTGGATCCTGGAAGACGATGCCGAAGCGCTGGCGGACCGCATTCTGGTGAGTCTGCGGGTCGAGGCCATCGAGTTGGATGGCACCACTGGTGGGGTGCAGCAGCGTGGTGAGCATTTTGATGGTTGTGGTCTTCCCTGCTCCGTTTGGGCCAAGGAAGGCGAATATTTCGCCGGCCGCCACGTCGAACGAAACATCGTTGACGGCGGTGAAGGTTCCAAATGTTTTTACGAGGTTTTGCACCCTGATCAAAGTGAGCGACCTCCCGGGGCGCGAGATTCAATACTGAACGGTTCAGTTCAGTTTGTCAAGCCCGAATTCGGAAAGCATTATCGATGGGGAAAGTGCAAAAACAACCAAACCTTTGCCAAACGGCAAGGCTTAGCCTGATTCCCGCTTCGGCAAATAGATGCTCGATTCATTGCATCTTGCTAAGGTCGTTGAAGGTGATCTTGCCTGGCCTTAGAAACAGCATTAAGAGGAGATAAGCAATCACAACCCACACGATCAGGACGAATCCATCTGACGTCGCCAGTGTGTAGGCCTGGGCACGCACTTGCAGGCCAAGAATAATGGCGGCACGTTGCAGTGCCTCCTGCCCATCGGTGGACCGCGGCAGTGCTCCGCCGGCCAGCATCCGTACTCGCTGATAGGTAAGCCAGTGTCCCTTTTTGTATATAGAGCCCCAGCATGTTGGAGTGAAACTGCTCGCGCACGGCAATGAATCGAGTCATCGCAGCTACGCCGACCTGGCCACCGAAGAGGCGCATAAGGTGCATGAATCCGGAGAATGTGGCTGCCTTGGCGGGGCTTGTCAGAGCGCCCGCTTCGAGCGCCTCCAGGACGATGCTGCCTACCAATCCGATGTATGCGCCTGCCAATCCGAGAGACAGCAGAAGCTCCACTATTTCGAAGCTATTCCCTGACCACGAAGTGTCCACGTGTGCCCAACGCAAACAGCATATCGCTCCCACGGTAAGTCCAAGCGCCAGGACCAGCCGCGAGTTCACGTAGATGATGATTGTGGCTACCAGCCACACTACCGCGAACATCGGCAGGGCCACCCATGCAAGCGTGTGTCCGGTCTCGAGCGGCCGGTAGTGTTGAATGTTGGCGAGGAAGCCTGGCACGAGCACAATCGCGGCCAGGTGCAGGAACTTGAATACGAAGATGGATGTTCCCAGGATGATGATGTTCCGAGTGTTCAGAAATTGGAGATTCACGACTGGGTTGGGCTGGACCACGCGTCTCAGGATGGTTGCCCCAAGCAGAAAGAGTCCCGCGACGAGCATGCCGACGATAGTAGCGGAGTTCAGCCAGTCCAGCCGCTGTCCTTGATCCAGAGCCCCGTATAAGAGAGCAAGGCTCAAGCTGAAGTAAATGAACCCGTGCCAACTCGGCCTGGGTTCTGCAATGGTCCGGCGCGGAATTCCGAAATGAACACAGGCCATCATCAATGGGGCGAATAGTGCGGCAGTCCAGAAGATCCAGCGCCAGGAAAGATGGTCGATGTACCATCCCTCCTGCAAAGACGCAATGTTACTGACGAAGACGATGTCCGCTGCATACGCCGCGATCCCGAAGATGACGAGCGGCTTCGGAAGGTTGGTCAACACGAAGGTCATCGTGAGTGAGTAGAAGGTGCCTGACGCGAGACCTGCGACGATCACCAGCGCCATCATCACCTGATAGTTCGGCGCAAACGGCAGCAGGAAAGATGCGACCGCGAAGGTCGCGGCTGCGGGTAGCAGAATTCTTCGCGGACCCCAAAAGGCGTTCACGAACACGACAAATACGCCGCTGAAGATCGTTGCCATGTTAAATGCGGTTGGAAGCCAGGATGCATCATCGAAACTGATGCCGAGGGCGCCTCGCAGATCGGGGAGACCGACGCTAAGTAATCGGCTGGTCAGCGTAGCGAGCCCCGCGCCCAGGAAGACCGCCAAAATTCCCACGTATGGGTTGGTGGAGAACTGGGGCTGAACGGATTCTGAGGGGGAAGATTGACCTGTGGTTTCTGAGGTCGTCATTTAGGGAAGTCTCCGTCAGGGATCAGCTCCATTTTTCGAACATTTACGATCCCTATATCCAGGGTGCAGTCGTTCCGCCCCTCAGACTGCTTCCCGCCCCTTTCTTTGCACCTTCGCACGGCGGAAGTCGTAGGTTCGAATCCTGCAGTGCCCATCACATAGCGTTCGGCCTGGTCTCAAGAGAGACAGTGCCTTCTTGAGCAATCGCGGTGTAGAGCAGCATTTTGCAAGACTCCTATTGAGTCGGCCATAAGAATGAATGTGCATTATCGCGGAAGAACGCGATTTCGCACGACGATCCAAGCTTGTCGTGATATTAGCCATCGGTTTGAGAGACGCCAATTACATAAAGCTGGTATCGCAAGGCTATGCATCTGGCATTAGTCGGGATGAGCGGTTTCTCGGCTTGGCTCGTCTGGATCTTGATCCACACGGCTCAAGCCGATGCCAGCTTGTTGTCGCATTAAACGAGGAACGGAGAGGCTTATTTCTTCGGGCTGACGGGCAGATCTTCTTTCACGGTTGATTTTTCGGCAACCTTTGTATCAGCATCTGCCGTATCTACCGACTCATGGCGAGGGTTCTTCTGCGCCGCCGCGGCTCGCGGTTCCTCGGCACCCAGTTCTGTCGCTGAAGGCGTCTCAGGAGCGAGCAACGCATCAAGCCGGTACTCGACTTTGTCGGCTTCCGCCGATGCGGTGTGAACCTTTTCGCTCAGCGCTTGCAGTTTAGCTTTGCTGGGCGCGGGTTCGCTTGCTATACCAAGCAGAGTCGGCATCTGCAGCCACCAAAGCAATTCTTCGTAGGGTTCGCAAACGAACCAGGTGTGCTTCCCTGCATCATGAACGCGGGTCAACCAGCGAACGTCCGGATCGGTCCAGAGCGAGCGCGGAATTCCGGCAACGATCGGTCTCGGGGCGGCAGCAGGCTTGGCTTTTTCTGCGGACGCGGATTGAGTGGTTTGTTCATCCATGGTCGCCCTGGCTTCACTCGGCTTGACCGCATCCGCGGGCTTCGCTTCCGTGCTCTGCGACGCTGGAGCGGAGCGGCCTTGCAGTGCGGTTGCTTCTCTGAGGGCTTCGGCTTCTGCCAGTAGTACAACCTTGATGCGCGCAGCAGCGCGCCATCCGGCTTCGCCTTCGAATCCGAGGCGGTTGAAGGACTCCGCTAAAGGTTGACGGAGGCGAAGGCGATCGAAGAGGTCGAGCGCGACTTGTTCGGGCTTTTCGGCGTCGATGGATTCAGCCAGCGTCTCAAGCGCGCACCACGCGATGATGGGCCCCCACATGGCGGTCGCGGTCATTTGCGGACTGGGACTGGGAAGAACGCGGCGAGCGGCGGCCGTCCACGGCTTCGGGAAGAGGGTCTCGACCACCGGGATACGCATGGCTGCACTCAAGCGCTCGCGGAAGGCTGGTCCGAGCAGCCCGGGCATGGTCATATCTTTTTGAAGGCCGCTGCGCGATCGATAGGCGGACTGCGCGATGCGCAGGAATGCTTCGCAGCGCGTCCATGCCACGTTGAATAATTCGCTGCGCTTGCGGTTCAGCTTGCGGTCGAGCGCCGCGCTGACTATGCCGGTACCCGCGGTTGCACGCGGATGTTCGGCCAAATCGGTGAGCAGGCGGATCGTGTCCTGATCGAGCAGCGCATGCACTGCCTGATAGACCGGCTGCAACTCCATGTCGACCAGCGCGTCTTCAAGGCTGGGAACGCCGCGGCCGTTCAGTTGATCGCAGAGCCGGTCCCACGGTTTCTCCGCGGATGCCCATTTCTCGTGCCAATCGATAAACACGTGGCACTGGTAAGCGTGCAGTTCAAGCGTCAAGCCGCGTTTCCGGCAAACTCACTGGCGCGACGAAGGTATTCAAGTCCGGTCAATGCATCGCGATAGGCAAGAATTGCGCCGGAATCTCCACCGAAGCCGAGGCCGTCGCCGATGGTGCGCTGGCGCAGCTGCGAGGTCGCCTTGTCGGCATAGGCGGCTGAGTAGTCGATGGTGCCGTGCGCAGTGCCATAGCGGTTGTTGTAAACGACCAGCGCGCGCTCGTTGCCGGTGCGATTCGAATAGGCAAATACGTTTTCGTCGACCGAGCCGGAGGCTTCGAAGAAGTCATAGAGCAGGAAGTTGTGGCTCTCGGCAAAGACCCAGCGGCGCTTGAGCAGCGGCGCAATCTCGCGATCGTGGCGTTCGACCAGCCAGTGATCGGGCGTCTCGTCGTAGCGGGGGCGCTGGTACTCCATGCCGTACTTTTCGGTGAAGCCCTTCGATCTGCCCGTGACCGAACATGGGCAGGCCCGGCAGCGTCGCCATCAGCGCCGCGACGCCGAAGCATTTGTCGCCCTTGCCGAACTGATCAATTGCCGTTCTTTCATCGGGATTGCTCATGAAGTTGACGTAACGCTTCATGATGTCCGGATCGAATTCGAGGGTGTTCTTGATGACCGAACGGTACTTGGCGTTCTCCTCGTCGCGCATCATGTTCATGAAGGCGCTGTTGTAGACGCGATGCATGCCGAGCGTGCGAACGAAGTAGCCTTCCATCAGCCAGAAGGCCTCGGCCAGCAGCAGCGTGCCGGGCACTTCGGCGGCGACGCGGTCCACCACCTCGCGCCAGAATTCGTGCGGCATGGCCGGTTGAATTCCGCCTGGCTCATGCTGTATTCGGCGCGCGAAGGAATGGCGCCGCTCGATCCCGGGCCGGGAAACCACAGCCGATGAAAGTGGCGCTTGGCCAGGGTCATGGCGGCGTCGAAGCGGATGACCGGGAAAAGGCGCGCCACATAAAGGATGGTCTGAATCACCTGCTCGCGAACGGCGGGATTCAGATAGTCGAGCTGCGCGGTGTCGTTCCACGGGAAGCTGGTGCCGTCGTTGCCGTGATAGATGTAGCGGGTTTCGCCGGTCCACTTGTCGCGGCGCTGGAAGACCACGGCGGCGTCGGTCTGTTCGAAGTAGTGGTCTTCAATCTTGATTTCGACGCGGCCGTCGTGCGACAGATCGGGGCCGTTGAAGCTGTAGGCGGGATAGGGCGTATCCGGCCGCGAGATGAACCACTCGGGGTGTTCGATGACCCAGGGCGAATCGATGCCCATGTGGTTGGGCACCATGTCGCTGGCCAGGCGGATGCCCTTGTGATAAGCAGCGGTCGCGCAGGTTGATGTAGGCCGGCTCCCCGCCGAGGTCTTCGGCAATCTTGTAGTCGAAGAGCGAGTAGGCCGAGGCGACGGCATCCTGATTGCCGCAGAGCTGCTTGATGGTTTTGGAGGCGCGGCTGCGCTCCCACACGCCGATGAGCCAGAGCGAATTGAGGCCGCGATGCGCAAGGGTCGCTAGCTCTTCGTCGGGAATCTGGTCGAGCCGATGGATGTGCCGGCCGTATTGCTTGCTGAGCTGCGCCAGCCACACGTAGGTGCTCTTCGCGATCAGCACGGTGTTCGGCATCCAGGCGGTGTCGGGACTGAACTTCTCGTACTCATTTGCGGGATCGCCGAACACCGGCACCTGCGACTCGCTGACGATGGAAGGCCATTGCTGCGTGCCGCTTTCGCGACGGCGGCGCGCGGCTTCTTCAGCGGCAGCGCGCACGCGGGCGCATCCGGATTGAACTGCATCCAGATGGCCAGCTCTTCTTCGTGCAGAACTTCGCCGGCCATCATCAGGAGGCGGTCCATGCTGTCGCCGAGCAGCGGACGCCACAGTTTGCGGATGAGGGAAAGCTGTTCGGCAAGCGAAGCAGGGGCACCGCTCACCGGGGCGCGCAGCAGGTCAAACAGGCTGATGGCCTTCGCGCCCGCCACCGGGATGAGGGGCCGGGTGGCGAAATATTGCGGCAACTCCTGCGTTACCTGCCGGTAGACTGTCTTCTCTGCCAGCGGCTTGTCTTCAAACAGCTCCTCGAACTGCTTGAACGCTTCGTTGCGATTGGCCGACCACAGCAGCAGCAGTTCTTCAAGGGCGGCGGCGCGGTGGGGAATATTGCCGGTCTTGCCGTCGAGCCATTGCCGCGGAGTTTCCTCGCCGCGCATCACGCTCTGCCCCGGGAAATGCTCGACAAAGGTCAGCAGCATGGTGTCGAGTTCCGGCGATCCCACGCGGCCGGCAAACCAGTCGAGCGCCGCAGTCATCACCTCGGGGTCGAACTGCTCGCGATAGCGCGCCATCAGCACGTGGCTCGCCTCGTCTATCAGACCCATGGCAAATAACTGCCCGGCATGAACGGCCCGATCGGGGTACTTGTCTGCCTCGCGCACCTGGTTCATGCGGTGGGCGAAGGCGCGGCAAGCCGCCACATTGGCGAACACCACGTTGCCGTTATAGGAAAAAAGCGACTCCGCAAACTGGTAGCGTTCGCGCGCCTTTCGCGAGATGTGGAATTCCATCATGAGAAACCCGGCTCCCTGTCGAACGCCGTATAGACCGTTTCCCTTTCTTCAAGGGACCTTGCTTTGCGCGGCAGAACCCAAAAATCGCGGTTTCAGCTGATTTGAGACTGGCCTCATGGACCCAAAACAGCCAAGAGGTAAAGTATCACTTTGGAGTACCGGGACGCTCAAGGCAATAAAGTTCTCACAGTCTGAGATTTGAGGCGCGGTCTTGAGCCGCAACATGTCTCATTCTTTCAAACAAGTCTATGAGGTTGAGGGCAGACATGCTCTTTCGGGGTTGTTCCGTAGAAATTATCGGATGCCGCGCTCAATTGACTGCAGGGCTTTCTGAAACATGCTGAACAGAAAAGCTGTGGTCAGCCCAAACAGCAGCCACCCGTTCAGGGCCTCTGAGGCGCCCAACAGCTGCCACCGCGGATCCAAAAACACGCTTTCGTGGCCGTAGCTGGTCATTGCATTGAGCGAATAGAGCACCGCTGATCGGCCGTCAGGGATGGCATTGAGAAACCGATAAAAAGCAGCCCAGAAGATTGATTCCACCAGGTGCAGCGCGGTGGTCAACATCGTGACGGCGCCTAATACCAGTACAAAGCTCGCTCCGGGATGACGGTGATTCCTTATCCTGAACAGTGTACGAACTGCTTTCTGGTGCAGGAAGCCGAGTCCTATGATGTGGATGGTGACTGTCAGGAAGATCAACAGCAAGCCCCATGCCCAATCCGCACGCCACGCCCACATGCCGCCTAGACCGGCTCCGAGCGTACCATCCATGATGCCCATCCAATCTCCGTCGGGCGATTTGATCGACCCAAGCAATTCGCATGCATTTCGTCACTTGTGATCTTGTGACCAGAGAATAGACAAATCCAAACCACAGCCTCGCTCGCAAATCGGAGGCGGACTCATTGAGGAAATCTTTTGCGGATTCGTGTGACTTCCCCCCTCAATTTCGATATCGGAATAGATCTTCAGTTCCTGATCGGGCGGGATTGAAGATATGGAATTGCATGAATTTTTCGGCAGAGCCCTCCAAAGAGCCGCCGTGCGCAAGGCGTCTGACAGACTGCACACGGCAGCACTTGTTCCTGGCCTATTGCCGTGCCATCGCCATTTGAATGGCATCCTCGGGCTTGACGAGGTGATCAAGGCTCACCGCATCCTCGGCAATGGCGAGTTGCACTCCCTTGACGGTTCCCGTGAACGTGTTCTCAGTCGGTTTGTAATCCTGCGAGACAGAGGATCCGGTATCCCTTCCGACGTCGCAGCCATCGTCAGCGGAGAAGACCATGGCCGCTGTCGCGGCGACGTTGCCCTGGCCCACCTGCTTGCCATCGACGAAGAGGGTTGCAGTTCCTCCCTTGCCGAGACCTCCACCGGCGTAAGCGAACTCCATGCGGACCTGGTGCTGGCCTGCGGGCAGCGGGTCCTTTGATTCCACGTAGAAGTAGTGGATGCCGAGGAGGTTATAGCAGTACTTCAGCTTGCCGCCCTTGGCGTAGAGGCTCCAGCCGCCGATGTTCCCGCCCTGGGCAACGATGACGCCTTCCGCGCCGTTTGCAGGTACGACAATCTCGGCGGTCACCGAGTGTGATTTGTTCTTGAGGTTCAGCACCGAATTCTCAGACAAGCGACCCATGCGGCCGAACAGAATTTGCGATTTGCCCTTGATCAGCACCGGCCGTCCCGCAAGGTCGGAATTAATCCGTGCACCGACATTGTCATCCAGTGGCAGCACGTTATAGCGTGTGGCCTCGATCAGCCACAGCCGCTGCAGTTCATGCAACTTCTCGGGATTCTGTTTGGAGAGGTCATTGGCCTGGCTCCAGTCCGAGTTGGTGTTGTAAAGCTCCCAAACATCGTCGTCGAACGCGGGGGTCACCTCGCCAATTAGGAGCCACGGCGTCTTGTGTCGCGTTACCGCCGTCCAGCCCTTGTGGTAGATGCCGCGATTGCCGAACATTTCGAAGTACTGCGTCTCGTGCTGCTCAGCCGCTTTGGCGTCGTTGAGCGAGTAGGCCATGCTGACGCCCTCGATGGGGTGCTGCTGCACGCCTTCGACAAACATCGGCTGCGGCAGCCCAGCCAATTCGAGAATGGTCGGGGCAATGTCGATTACGTGATGGAATTGCGTGCGAATTTCGCCCTTGCCCTTGACTCCCTTCGGCCAGTGCACAATGGTGCCATTGCGCGTGCCGCCCCAGTGCGAAGCGACCTGCTTGGTCCACTGGTAAGGCGTATTCATGGCGTGTGCCCAGCCAACCGCATAGTGGTTGTAAGACTCCGGACCGCCCAGCTTATCGATGCGCTCCATCAGGAACTCGGGGGTCTCCAGTGCCGCCGCCCCGTTGAAGTTGATCATCTCGTTGTACGTGCCGTTCAGCGTGCCTTCGGCGGACGCGCCGTTGTCGCCGATGATGTAATAAACAAGCGTGTCGTCAAGCAGGCCGAGCTTCTTCACTGAGTCAATCAGGCGGCCGACATGGTGATCGACGTACTCCATGAATCCGGCGTACACCTCCATCTCGCGACGGAGTACCGGTTTGAGTTCCTCAGGCATTGCATCCCAGGCCGGGATTTCCTTGTGGCGCGCCGTAAGCTTGCAATCGGGTGGAATTACGCCCAGCTTCAACTGGCGGGCGAACGTCTCTTCGCGAAGCTTGTCCCAGCCCTGATCGAATTTCCCTTTGTACTTGTCGGCCCATTCCTTGGGAACATGGTGCGGAGCATGGGTCGCTCCGGGGGCGAAGTAGACGAAGAACGGCTTATCGGGGATGAGCGCTTTCTGCTGCCCGATCCAGTCGATCGCCTTGTTGGTCATGTCGTCGACCAGGTGATATCCCTCTTCCGGAGTTTTGTCGGGTTCGACCGGGATTGTGCCTTCATAGAGCGCCGGGTACCATTGGTGCGCCTCGCCGCCAATGAATCCGTAGAAGTACTCGAATCCGCCGCCTCCGGTGGGCCACGCATTAAACGGACCAGCAGGGCTGGTCTCCCACACAGGCACCTCATGACACTTGCCGAACTGCGCGGTCGCGTAACCATTCAGCTTGAGCGTCTTGGCCAGGGGAGCGCAGGTGTTTGGCAGAATCGAGTTATATCCGGGGGATCCGCTGGCGATCTCAGTGATGCCACCCATACCCACGGAGTGATGGTTGCGGCCCGTCAGCAGGGCTTGCCGCGTCGGCGAACACAAAGCTGTAGTGTGAAAGCGGTTGTACTTCAGGCCTTCTGAGGCCAGCATCTCCGCCGTAGGCGTGTAGCACGGGCCGCCGAAAGCGCTCGATGAGCCGAAGCCGGCGTCATCGATAAGAATGACGAGTACGTTGGGGGCGCCGGCGGGCGGTCGCAGTTGGGTGATGGGCGGGTACTTGTTCTCGGGATCCTTGGCGTCATACAAGACCGTGCCTTTGCGCGGCTGGTCGGGGATGGGAAGAACTGCTCTCTGCACGTTGTCTGGCACACTCATTGATTACTCCCCAGGGGCTAAAAGCCGGACGGCGGCTCTTGCCGATATCGCGAGGAGAATAGCCTCAAGGATTCCACTGCGAAACTGGCAAAATAGACAGGTGTCAGAGCGCAGAACTGCTTTGATGCAATGCTTTTGCGTTTTTGATCCCGGCGTGCAGCTTTGAAAGAAGTCAGGGAGGAGGCTAACGGACGGCGATCAAGCCCAGATTCTGTTGCCAACGATGCCGGCAGTCGACGATTTAAACGGCAATGCGCTATTCTCAATGAGTGCTGAAAGTTATCCGAGTCTGAAGAGACAGAAGTTTGGCACTCTGGCTGTTTTCCGCAGCCAGATAAGCAGTTGAAAACAAAACGGAGAGGTGGCAGAGTGGTCGATTGCGCTCGCCTCGAAAGCGAGTGAGCCTTTACGGGCTCCGGGAGTTCGAATCCCCCCCTCTCCGCCATAATTCCGATTCTGCCTCGACAAGACTCAACTTCAACCAAACGAGATCGCCTGCCGGTTTGCATCGCCCGCGCGGCGCTCCGCTAGCTCATCGGCTTCAGATCACCGAATACAGTCGGTATCAGCTCAGCCACGGTGGGATGAATATGCACCGAGTGCGTGAGCAGCGACGCAGGCTGGCGCGCATACATCGCGGTCAAAATGCAATGGATCGCTTCATCCCCTCCGACCCCGAATACGGTCGCCCCAAGAATCTGCTTCGTTTCGGCGTCGACCAGCACCTTCATGAATCCTGCGGTCTCGCCCTTCTCGACCGCCCGGTTCACTCGCGTCATCGGGCGCACCGCCATCAGCGCGGGCTTCCCACTCTTGCGGACATCCGCCTCTGACATACCGACCCGCGCCAGCGGCGGATCAATGTAGATTGCATACGCCGGGATTCGATCGCTCACCTTGCGTGTGGCGCCGCTCAACAGGTTGTCTGCAACGATTTCGTAATCGTTATAGGAGGTGTGCGTGAAGGCGCCGTGTCCATTGCAGTCGCCAAGCGCGTACACGCCCGGCGCGGTTGTTTGCAGTTCGTCATTCACTCGAATGAATCCTCTATCGTCCGCTTCCACTCCTGCGGCGGCGAGATTCAAGTCGCCAGTATTGGGCACGCGCCCGACTGCCAGAAGCACATGCGACCCTTCAACGTGCGGAGCGCCTTCATCGCACTCAACTCCGACTGAGACGCCGCCGCTACGGTTTTCAAGGTGAATGCAATTGGCGTTGACCCGCACGTTGATTCCCTCGCCTGTGAATATTTCGCGGATTGCTGCCGAGGCATCCTCGTCTTCATGGCCTGCAAGCCTCCCCTGCTTCTCAACCACCGTAACCTCGCTGCCAAAGCGCCGAAAGATTTGAGCGAACTCCAGCCCGACATATCCTCCGCCGACTACAACCAGGTGTTTCGGCAGTTCCTCAAGCGCGAGAATGCGCGTGCTCGTCAGGAACGGGACGCTGTCGACGCCGGGCATCGCGGGAATCGCGGGGCGCGCACCAACATTGATGAAGATCTGGTCCGCCTCGAACACTTCGCTGCCCACCTGCATTGCATGCGGCCCAGTGAATCGCGCTTGTCCATGAACGACGGTGCAGTTCGGCGTGCTTTGCAGCCACTTCTCCAGACTGGCTCGCGATTTTGTAACGATCGCATCCATCCGAGCTTTTACAGCGCGCATGTCCACCGTGACCGGTCCGGTATTAAATCCATAATCTGCGCCGCGCCTTGCCGTATGGGCCGCATAGGCGCTGGCTACCAGCGCCTTTGTTGGAGTGCATCCCGCGTTCACACAGGTTCCGCCCAATAGATGCCGCTCCACCAGGGCCACCTTACGTCCGGCATTCGCGAGACGAACGGCGAGGGACGGTCCGGCCTGACCCGCGCCGATTATCAATGCATCAAATCGCTTTGTCATTTGAAGGAGCCTCGGGGACGTCCGTGGAT
This sequence comes from uncultured Acidobacteriaceae bacterium, assembly GCA_963769345.1. GTDB lineage: Bacteria > Acidobacteriota > Terriglobia > Terriglobales > Acidobacteriaceae > Telmatobacter. Next base: position 412,193 of record CAVYLL010000006.1, on the reverse strand, counting down.
GATATCGCTGAACCTTCGGTCTGGTCTTCAATCGTAGCGTGATTAGGATGCAGGCTTGTAGAAAACTGCCGCATCTGCTTATGAACCCTTCACCCGGCCAAACTCATCTCAATTCCAGAAGGAGAATCTCGATGCCATCACGAACTGAACTTGTGGAGCGCCAGAAGGCTCCGCTGGCCAACCCTTCCGATATTGAACCGAAAGCCGTTAAGGAGATCTCAGGCGCGCTCAACGCACTGCTCGCAGATGTGTTCAGCCTCTATCTGAAGACCAAGAACTTCCATTGGCACATGAGCGGTCCGCACTTCCGCGACTACCATCTGCTGCTCGATGAGCATGGGGACCAGTTATTCGCGATGACCGACGACATCGCCGAGCGCGTCCGCAAAATCGGCGGCACAACCATTCGTTCCATCGGGCACATTGCACGGCTGCAACGAGTCGCGGACAACGATGCGGATTACGTCACTCCTGAGGATATGCTTGCGGAACTGCATGAGGACGAGAAGGCGCTGGTTCTCAGCATGCGTGAAGTGCATTCGCTGTGCGATGACTCTGAGGACGTAGCCACCGCGAGCCTGCTTGAGAATTGGATTGATCAAGCCCAACGCCGCAGCTGGTTCCTGTTTGAGGCAACCCGGAATTCACGATAAGCAGGAACGCAGCGGTCTTCCGGCGACTGCATTTACACACTTCATCGCTGCTGGAAACCGGAATTCGTAACATAAGCAGCCAATGGAAACCAGGCTTCCAACGCTGGTTTTCATTGGCTGGTAAGGGCAAGAGCGCCGGTCCAGGCTGCCGGAGACTTAGTTTCTATTCCGCTCGCAGCGCTTCAACGGCGTTAACGTTCGCTGCACGCGCCGCAGGCACCGCCGCAGCAATAACCGCCGCGGCCAATATGGTGAATGCCGAAGCCACAAATGCCAGCGCGCCGGGCTGATGGAGTTCTGTCACGTACCTTCCTGCAATCACGGCAAGTCCGAATCCAAGCACGACGCCTGCGCTCACTCCAATCACGGCCATCGCCAATCCTTCCACAAGAACATTGGCGAGAATGTCCCGCCGCTGTGCGCCCAAAGCCATGCGAATGCCGAATTCGCGGGTGCGGCTGCTGACTGAGAACGCCAGCACGCCGGCCACTCCCACAACCGAAATCAGGAGTGCCACCGCCGCGAATCCGCCAAAGACGATGGCATTCAGCTTGTCTGGCGTCAGTACTTCAGCGCGAACATCGCCCAGCGTACTGGCCTTCTCCACCGGCTGATCTGTCGACATCTCGTGAATGGTACGGCTGATGGCCGGAACCAGGACATACGCGTCAGAACGCGCGCGGACGAAGAGCCGGCCATTCCAACCTTCCTGCTGGATGGGCTGATAAATGGTCATAGCCGGAGATGGAATGATGTTTTCATCGTCAAAGTCCGGCACTACGGCGATGATGCGCCGCGGCTCGGTGCTGATGCCGATGAACTTCATCACGCCGTCAGTCCACTGAAGTTTACGATTCAACGCATTCTGCCCTGGATAGAGCAGGTTGGCAAGGCTTTGGCTGATGATCACCACGCGCTCGGAGCCATCCTTGTCGCCATCGTTAAAGTCGCGGCCCGCAACCATCGGCACGCCGAACGTGTCAAAGAATCCCGGTGAGACCGACCGAAATTTCGCGCGGAAATCCTGCGCATCGTTGCGCCTTGCACCCTGCGCTGCAAACGTGAATGCGATGTTGAGGCCCTGATCGTCTCGCCACGGCGCGCTGAAACCCGAAGAGACATGCTCCACGCCCGGCAGCGCGCCGACACGGCGAAGCACTTCGCGGTAGAACTCACTCACCTGCTCCGGCGTTTTTCCGTACGACAACACCGGCAGATTCACGGCCAGTACATTGGCCGAGTCAAATGGCGGCCGCGTTTCCTCAAGGACGAAGAGCGTCTTCATCAGCACGCACGCCCCGGCCAGCAGCAGAAACGACGCAGTGATCTGGGTGACGGCAAAGACGCGCAGTCGACGGCTGCTTCCGCCTGCGGCACGCACGCCGCGCGCCGAAAGTCCGCCCTGTGCGCCATTGGGGGAGGGCAGTCGCGGAACATACGCGAGAAAGACCGCTGCCACAAGCGCCAGCACAACCCCGAACCATACCAGGCTGAAATCGAGCGTGAGGTCATTGGCACGCACTGAGAATCGCGCGGCATACCGGCCCAGCACGCGGACCATCGGAATGGCCAGGAGAATGGCCGCTATAGCGCCGCTGCCACAGAGCACCAATCCCTCGGCCAACAGCGACCGCCGGATCGTGCGCGTGCTGGCGCCCAGAGCCAGGCGCACCGCCAATTCCGATTCGCGCCGCACCGTGCGCGCCAGAACAAGGTTGGCGACATTCGAACTTGCGATCACAAACAGCAGACCTGAGGCCGCAAACAAGATCCACAAGATCGCATTCGCACGCACATTGATCTGGTCGTGCATCCGCGTCACATCGACCTGGTAGTGGTCTCCGGACTTGTAAACCTCTGGATGCGCAGCCGTCATTGCGGCATACACGGTGCGCAACTCCGCACGAGCTGCGTCGACCGTTGCTCCCGGAGCAAGGCGCGCGAAGACCTCAGTCATGCGATGCTCGCGGCCGGTCACCATTGTCGCGGAAAGATGATGCGGACTGGTGACTATATTCGCGATGATCTCGGTTGCCACGGGATACGGGACCGATGGCTCAAGCACTCCCACTACCGTGGCAGACCGGGCACCCATCACTCCTTCGAGCCTCACCTGCTTTCCCAGCACGCTGGGATCGGAGTGCAACTGTGTCCGCCAGAAGTGGTACGTCAGCACAATCGCTCCCGCGGCATTCTGCCCATCGTCATTGGGCCCGAGCAGACGCCCAAGGATCGGTCGCAGTCCCATCACATCGAAGTAGTGTCCATCGACAACGCCGGCAGGAATCTCGCGCGGCGTCCCCAGCCCGACGAGGGTGAAGTCGATTGCCGAGAAGGTGCCGAGCTCCTGAACCGTCTTGAGCTTGCTGCCCATGTCCTGAATTTCAGGTATGGAGAAGGTCGCGTTCGTGACTCCGATTCCCGGCGCGCTCTGGCGAAGATAGAGAAGGCGGTCTTCGTCGCGATTGGCAAGGGGCCGCAACAGCACCGCCCGCACGACACTGAAGATGGCCGCGTTCGCACCGATGCCCAATGCCAGCGTAAGGGCCACGGTGAACCACAGAGCTCGAACACGCCACAACGAGCGAACCGCAATTTTAAGATCATGAAGGAAGGACATGATTTTGCGACCTCCGAGGGGAATCGGTTGGTGCCTTACGGGTCTAGTTTAGGCCCAGTGCTTGACGAATACGTTGATATCAACTATTATCGTCCCGTGTCAAGTGAAAAAACGCTGCCCTACGAGACAACACTGATGGTGAAAGATCGGTGTCTCTGTCTCCACGTGCAACGTGCGGCACGCGCCCTGGCCCGGCGCTTTGACGAAGAACTTCGCCCCTTCGAACTTACCAATGGCCAGTTCTCGTTGCTCATGTCGCTCAACCGCCCCGAACCTCCGCCGATGGGGCCGGTCGCTTCCCTGCTTGCGATGGATCGAACGACGTTGACCGCCGCGCTGAAGCCGCTTGAGCGCCGCGGATTGGTCAAAATCGAGAAGGATCCGAACGACCGCCGGAGCCGCATCCTCGTCCTTACTGACAAAGCCCGCGCCTTGCTGGCGCGTGCCCTTCCGGTGTGGCAGCGTACCCACGAACAAATTGAAAGCGAGGCCAGCTCCGTAAATTGGGATTCGCTCCGCCATGGCCTGGGCGCCATCTCCTGAACGACTCCGAATGCGCTGTTTTCGTTCTTACGCGCGGAAGGCCAGCAGTCGTCACGCTTTAGCATCTCGGAATTGCACGGGGTCCACAATCACAATGATTTGGTCCGGTCCAGAGACTATCCGAATCGGACCGCAAGGCAAGCACGGATCCTAGAAATATGTCTGCACCACGTCCACCACGTTGTAATGCTCATCCAGAATCGGAAGCGTCCGCCACTTGTCGAAGGTGAGACATGGGTGCGCAATGTTGAACCCAACCATATCTCCGACGCGCACGTTGTCCCCTGCTGCGATCTTCAAATACGCGTGCTGATCCATTATTTTTGTGGTCTCCCAGTCCGCGGGACAGGCGTGCGGATGATCGGTTCCGGGGCGGAAGTGAAGCGCCGGCGCGGGCAATCCTGAATCAAACGCCGCATCGCGTCTGCCTATCCCTACGACAGCCAGTTCGTTTTCCGGAATTGACTGCACGTATGCCCACACATGCAATGCCGGAACCAGTCCCGACCGCATCTCGCGCGCAATCGGGTTCGAGGCGAGGATGCGTTTCTGCTGCGATCTCGTAGCTGCCAACATCGTGGGTGAGGTAGCAGCCCGGCCGCAGCACAATCTCGACGGCATCGCCGAATCTCGCGGCGGCAAATTCCTCCGCCACCACGTCGTACCACGCGGAGCCCGCGCCGGAAAGCAGAGCCGGCACGCGTGCGAATGCCTTCCGTTCCAGCAGCGTTCGTGTCACCGTGCAGGCTCGCTGCATGAACGCGCGAATCTCGGACTCTTCTTTCAAGACGCCCTCGTATGACTCAACCCCGCATAGCTGAACCGTTTTGCTCCATCGGGACAACGCGTCGAGCACCGCCAGCAATTGCGCATCATCGCGAACTCCACAACGTCCGCCCATTACGCCGAGTTCCAGCAGGAGGTTCAAGCGCAGACCGCGCGCCGAAAAGAACTCTCCAAGCAGATCCACACCCGCAGCCGAATCAACCAGGCAATAAAATTCGAACTTCGGATCGGCAAGCAACGCAGCGATCATCTCCATGTTCTGTTTGCCGACAAGCTGGTTGGCCATCAATACGCGATCGACGCCATGCGCGTGAGCCACCATTGTCTGATGTGCGTTGGCCAACGTGATTCCCCACGCGCCGCTCTTCAATTGCATCTCGAAGAGTCGCGGCGCCATGGTCGTCTTTCCGTGCGGCGCCAGACGAACCTTGTACGCATCCATAAAGCGCTGCATCCATGCGAGATTGTGCTCGAGCTTGTCGCGATAGAGCACTGCCGATGGCAGGCTCAGGTCTTCGCGGAGAAGATTCCACCCTAGACTCACGACATCCTGAGCGGCCGCCGGCGAGTCCATCTTGCCAAGCCCCTTGTTTAACGTGCCAATCAACTGCTCTGCCTGCGTTTGGATGATGTTTTCGCGAATGATTCTCACCTCGCGAGCGAGGGCCGTCTTCAGCCTGCGCCCGCGACCATAGTCTATATTCTGAGTCAGCCAAGATGCTGAAATGCGACACGCTCATACGCGATGCAACGGTGATCGACGGCAGCGGCGACGATCCGCAAATCCTTGACATCGCCGTGCACGATGGCCGCATCGCCGAAATCGGCACATGTCTGCGCTTCAACGCCGCGGAAATGATCGAAGCTGGCGGTCTCTGTCTTGCGCCCGGCTTTATCGACGTGCACACCCACGACGACACCAGCGTGATTGAAACGCCGACGATGCTGCCCAAGATTTCTCAGGGCGTAACGACCGTCATTGTCGGCAACTGCGGCATCAGTGCGTCGCCGGTGCGCCTCAAGGGCGATCCGCCCGACCCGATGAACCTGCTTGGAAAACGTGAATACTTCCGCTATCCGACCTTTGCCGACTATGTCTCTGCACTTGTCGAGGCGCGCCCCTCGGTAAATGTAGCGGCGCTCATCGGCCACACGGCGCTTCGCAATAATCACATGGATCGTCTGGATCGCACTGCAAACGACGAAGAGATCCGGTCCATGCGAGGCGAGCTTGCCGAAGCACTGGAAGGCGGTGCTCTTGGCCTCAGCTCCGGCCTCGCGTACTCCTCGGCAAATGCGGCGAGCACCGACGAAGTGCTCGCGCTTGCGGATGCTCTCATCGGCGCGAATGCCGTCTACGTCACCCACATGCGCACTGAGACCGACGCCATTCTCGATGCGATGGACGAAGCTTTCCGCATCGGCCGTTCCAGTGAGTCTTCTGTTGTTATTTCGCATCTGAAGTGCGCCGGGATCGCGAACTGGGGCCGCAGCGGCGAAGTTCTGCATGCACTCGAGCAAGCACGCGCCACCCAGCACATTGGCTGCGACTGCTATCCCTACGCCGCAGGATCCAGCACGCTCGATCTCAAGCAAGTCGATCCGCGGGTCAGGATCGAGGTCACCTGGAGCACCGGCCACCCCGAAGCCGCCGGCCGTACCCTGGCTGAAATCGCCGCCGAATGGCAGCTAAGCCAACTTGACGCAGCGCGACGCCTGCAGCCTGCGGGCGCCATTTATCACAGCATCGATGAGCAAGACATGCGGCGCATCCTCGCGCACCCTGCCACCATGATCGGCTCAGATGGGCTGCCTTGGGACAAGCATCCTCATCCCCGCCTCTGGGGCGCTTTCCCGCGTGTGCTCGGCCATTACTGCCGAGACGAAAAGTTGTTCTCGCTGCCGCAGGCCATTCACAAAATGACCACAATGCCCGCCCGGCGATTCGGTCTTATCCGGCGTGGAGCCATTGCGGAAAGCTACTGGGCCGATCTAGTCCTCTTCAACCCCGACACGATTCACGACGCCGCCACGTTTGCCGACCCGATTCGTCCGGCGCGAGGGATCGAACGCGTCTGGGTCAACGGCAAGCTGTCGTACACTGCTCAAGGACTCACAGGAAACCGCGCAGGCCGCTTCCTTCCTCGCAGCGCGACCCAGTGGCTCCAATGAAACGCGCAGTGTTCTCCCAAAAACTGGCCAGCCGATGATCGATCCTCACAGCATCTTTCTGTTGCTCAGCGCGCTCGGCGCCGTCATCGGAATCATCCTGCTCGTCACGGTTCTCAAGCTCAATCCATTTCTCAGCCTGCTGCTTGCTTCTCTCGCTCTTGCGATCGTGTCAGGAATGCCACTGGCCGGCGTGGTCCGTTCCTTCGAAGTCGGAGTTGGCGGAACTCTCGGTCATATTGCCGTTGTGGTTGCGCTGGGCACCATGCTCGGCAAAATGATGGCGGAATCCGGCGGAGCCGACGCCATTGCGCTCACGCTGATCCGCGTATTCGGCGAAAAGCGCATTCCCTGGGCCATGATGTGCATTGGCCTCATCGTTGGCCTTCCGGCTTTCTTCGAAGTCGGATTCGTGCTGCTGATTCCCATCGCCTTCACTGTCGCGCGCCGCACAGGAACCCCGTTGATCCGAGTCGCCTTGCCGCTGGTTGCCGCTCTCTCTGTTGACCACGGTCTTGTCCCGCCGCATCCCGCTGCTTTGCTTGCGGTCAATACCTACCATGCTGATGTGGGCCGCACTATTCTCTATGCCCTGGTGATTGCGATCCCAACTGCCGCCCTCGCTGGGCCGCTGTTTGCGAAAGTCATCGCTCCCTGGATCAAGGTACCTGCGGAAAATCCCATGGCCGACGACTTCGCCGATCACAATCCAGACCGCAAACTGCCCGGCTTCTGGCTCACGATGGGCAGCATCCTTCTTCCCGTCGCCTTGATGCTCATTGGCAGTTGGGCCGACGTGTTCGCGGCCAAAGACAGTGTTGCCAACCAGGCGATACGCTTCGTCGGCAACGACGACATTGCTCTCCTTATCGGAGTTCTCATCAGTTTTGTCACGCTCGGCATTATGCGGGGCGTCACAAAAGAGACAATCCTGCGATTCAGCAACGAGTGCCTTGCCCCCACCGCCACCATCACGCTCCTGGTCGGCGCGGGCGGCGGTTTCGGTCGTGTGCTGCAGGACAGCGGAGTTTCTCACGCCATGATCGATATCGCGATGCAGCGCCATCTGCCCTTGCTGTTTCTCGCCTGGACTCTTGCCGCCCTCATGCGCCTTGCCACCGGATCAGCGACCGTGGCCATGACCACCGCTGCCGGTATCGTCGCTCCGATCGCGCTACAAACGCCGGGTGTTTCGCCGGAACTGCTTGCCATTGCCACAGGAGCCGGTTCGCTCATCTTTTCGCACGTCAACGATGGCGGATTCTGGCTGGTCAAGGAATATCTGAACCTGAGTGTCACCGAAACCATGAAGTCATGGTCGATCTGCGAAACTATCATCTCCATTGCCGGGCTGGGCTTCGCGCTGCTGGCATCCGTGGCCCTTCATCATCTTTGAGATAATGGTATGTGCGAGATTGCCAGCGCCAGATTTCGTACGCCGAATCAAGAGAGCGCCGCGCGGAAACCCTCGAAGGGCGCCTGGAATTCCGAACCTGAGGTCTGTGGATTGAACGCTCCGGCGAGTGGCCTCGCGCACATCTCGTTGATCCCCCGTTGCAAGGAAGCAACTCTGACTGTAACTGTCGTCATTTGTACGAGACACCGTCCGAAGGTTTTGAGGGAGTGCCTGCGCGGCGTTGCCCGGCTGGACATCAGGCCCGACCAGGTTCTGGTGGTCGATAACACCCATGGCGACAAGGAAACCGCAGACGTGAGCCGGGAATTCGACGCGCGGTACGTCTCTGAGCCGATTGAGGGACTAAGCCGCGCCCGCAATCGCGGCCTGGCTGAGAGCGACACTGACATCGTGGCCTTCCTCGACGATGACGCTGTTCCCGCGCCTGACTGGCTCGGTATTCTCATGGAGCCCTTCGCCGACGAAAAGACAGCGGCCTCCACGGGCAGAGTCGTCACCCCCAGTTGCAACGGCACCGACAGGCTGGAAATTCCGCGGATTCTCAGCAACCAGGATCCACACTGGTTTGAAATTGCCACCTTTGGTGGCATGGGTCTCGGCAGCAACATGGCATTGCGCAAAAGTGCATGCACCACGCCCACATTATTCGATGTGCGCCTCGGCCGCGGTGCCCCGTTCCAGATCGGCGAAGAGTCTTATGCCTTTGCTCGTTTGCTCTCGGACGGCTATAAGGCCGTGTATCTTCCCTCCGCCGTCGTATTTCATCCGCCCCTTAGCCGCGACACGGTCGAGAACGAGGCTCAGAACTCCATCACCTACTGGCTGTTGCTGTTCACTGAATTTCCCGATCAGAGAATGAATCTCCTGCGGTTTATCTTCCACCGCATTCAAGGCAAACCGCTCGAATGGCCCCGCGACTCCCAGGAGCCCGGCGAGATCGTCACCAGCGGATGGCGCATTCTATTTAAAGCTTCAGTGAAAGGGCTTTGGCTCTTTCTTCGCACTCCAAAACCAAAGAACAAATAGAGGCATCAGGATTAAACGGCAGAACTGCCGGGCTCAGCCCCCCCGGTTATCGCCATCAGTTTTGTCCTGGCAAAACGCCGCAATCCGCGTTTGAGATAATTCAATTTACCCGGTAGTGTTTGGTCAGATTACTGTCCAAGGAGATGATTTGAGGAGAAAAGGGACCCTCTATTCCGCATATCGCGCATCTCGAGGGGTTCTGGAAAAGGTCCCGATTTTCCGAACAGCGATCGGCTACATGCTGGAAGTCAAGAGCACCCTCGTCGACAGCAGCGAGCAAAATCGCGCCAACGTGAAGGCAGACTTTCAGGATCAACTTGATCCCTATGGCTTCGCTCGAGACCTCGAGCAGTTTCGTTTTCAACGGGCATTGGAATTTCTACGCATGGCAAAGCCCGATGGCGTCTTTCCAAGCGCTTTGGAAGTGGGTTGCGCGGAAGGAATGTTCACGAGGATGCTCTCGGGCCGCTGCGGAAAACTTTTCGCGGTTGACCTTTCCCCGATTGCCCTCGAACGCGCGAAGCAGCACTGCAGCGATCAAGAGAATATTGAATTCGCCGAATGGGATGTTCGCTGCGATCCAATCTCGGGAACTTTTGACCTGATTGTCGCCACCGGGGTGCTTGAGTATATCCTGCGCCCGTCGACACTTCGAGATGCCTGCGAGAGGCTGACGGCGGCGCTCAAGCCGGGCGGCTATTTTCTGGTCGGCAACACGGTCACCGACAACGAAGTGGAGCGTACCTGGATCGGGAAACTGCTTATACGCGGAACCTTGATCAACGATTACCTTAAAAAAGACCGGCGCTTCGAGACTATCGACGAATCGATTGATCAATGCGTGTGTCCATTCGTCCATACTTTGCTGCGAAAGCGCCGCGCTTGAATATGGTCTCTGTAATTATCGCGACATATAACCGTTGCAAAATGCTGGCTCGCACGCTACCACCGCTCCTTGCGCAGGACTTTCCCAGCGACGAGTACGAAGTGATCGTTGTGGTCGATGGCTCTACCGATGGTACGACGGACTTACTTCGGGGATTCACGAGCCATTCCAATCTTCGAGTCATCGAACAGGACAACCGCGGCCAGGCGGCCGCAATCAATACGGGCCTTCGAGCCGCCGAAGGCGACCTTGTGCTTTTTCTGGATGACGACATTCTGTGCGGGCCTTCGGTCGTAGCGGAACACGCCCGTGCGCCGCGGAATGAGCTCACTTGTCTTGCGTTTGGACCCGTACTGGTGTCGCCCGAAGAAGGGGATCCTCTTGCGGTTGACTGGGCTCGATCTTTTTGCGATGAATTTTTCGAGAAGCATGCAGTCAAAGAGTCGGAAACAGGCTGGTCCGGCTGCATGGCGTCGGCCAATTCATCGGCTCCCCGATCGGTGATACTTTCCGTCGGCGGCCTGGATGAATCATTCTCCCGCGGAAACGATGTTGAATTGGGTTTTCGGCTCTTGCAAGCTGGGTTTCGGTTCTCATATCTGCCCAACGCTGAAACACACCAGGTTTTCGTGAAGACTCCGAGCGAGGTGATTGAAGACGCCCGAGGTGAAGGTATCGCCGAGATACGCCTTTCCCGAAAGTTCCCCGCGTTGCGCGCGACTTCGCGCTTCGGAGGATTGTCGTCCAAACCGTGGTGGAAGCGGGCAGTGGCCCATGCTCTCTCCACAGCCCCGGTTTCAGCTGAGCCCGTGTTGCGACCACTCGCTTGGGGATTCTCAAGGTTGCGAAATGTACCTGCCTGCAGAAAGGCTGCATTACGCCTCTTCTACGCTCAACAAAACATCGTTGGATATCGCAACGCGGTGAAGAAAACCGGTTCATGGCGTGCGTTGCAAAGGGAGTTCGGAGCGCGGCTTCCGATTCTGATGTACCACAATATCGGACCACTTCGAGAGAGATTCGATCGTTATCTGACGATCTCGCCAGAGATGTTTGAACGCCAGCTAAAATGGCTCTCACACCACGGTTACACGCCAATCCGCACGTCAGACTGGATCGCTTATCAACGCGAGGGCAAGTCGCTTCCGGACAAGCCAATTCTTTTGACCTTCGATGATGCGTATGCCGACATCGTCGAGTTCGGCCTTCCGCTTCTCATCAAGTTCGGCTTTACTGGAACGGTATTCGTCGTATCGGATCAGATTGGCGGGACGAACAAATGGGATTTGCATCTCGGTTTGTCAGAGCAGCCGCTCATGTCAGAGAGCCAGATTCGTGAATGGGCTGATAAAGGAATCGAGTTTGGCGCCCACACAAAGACACACGCGGATCTGACTCTCCTGACGCCCGAGCAGATTGCAGAGGAGATGCAGGGAAGCCGCCAGCGCCTCGAAGATCTCCTGGGAGTCCCCGTTCCGAGCCTCGCGTACCCCTATGGCTACTACACTCCGGAAGTTGCCGAAATAGCGCGACGCTACTTTGACCTTGCGCTGACCTGCGACCGGGGATTGAACTATCTGGGAACGGACTTGATCCGGTTGCGCCGAGCCGAAGTGGTCTCAATTCAGACTCCAGGTGACATGAAGAGCATGACGACCTTCGGATTCAACGTTCTATGTGTGGGGTGGTACCACGCGCGGAAATTGGTCCGTTCAACCGGGGGGCGGCTGCTTAAAGCTTTGCATCTTTGATGAGCTGACAACCTGTCTAGAACTTCACTGGATCCCCTTTTTCGCACAGGTACTCCTGAACTCATGATGGATACAGCCAAATACGAACTGGGACGCAGTACAACCACACGAAATATTTCCTGGAATTACATCGGCCACTTTTGCCAGTTGGCTATCAACTTCGGCCTGACCTCCTACATTGTTCGGAGGTTGTCGGTCACTGAATATGGCCTTTTCCTGTTTGTTATTTTTCTCTCCTCGTCGATCTACATGCTCGATTTCGGCATTTCCGGCCTCCTCGTCCAAAGATACATCGCAGCTTCGTTGAGTCTCGAGAAGAGCCGCCTTCAGGAACTGATAAGCACGGTATTTGTCGCGTTTGCGGTCCTGGGATTAGTTGGCGCTGCCATCCTGCTCGGGCTTTCTCTTGTTTTGCCTGGCCCATTCAACATTCCGCCTCAGTACGTCCATGAGGCATCTCTTGTATTTGTGGCTTCGGCAGGCAACATCCTGTTTGGGTTCCTGAGTCTCGGATTCGAGCCCCTCTATGAAGCAGCTAATCGATTCGATCGCGTGAATCAGATCCAGCTCGCGGGATCGGGACTGACCTTTCTTTCCAGCATTGCCTTGTTCTACTTTGGATATGGCATAGTTGCATTGGCAACAGTGCAGTGTGCGGCCGCAGCCTTTCAGTTCCTCCTATTCGTCGCGCTGATCCCTTCGGTATTTCCTGCGGTCCAAATTAATGTGCTTCACTTTCGCTGGGACGCACTCAGGGACCTTTTAAGCCAGAGCAAATGGGCCTTCCTGGATGACATGGCTTCCTATATCTCTGAGATTTTCCTCTGGATGCTCCTTGGTTCCACCGGTTCAATGAGGGAAGCCGCGCTGTTCGGGCTCGCGTCCAAAATGCCGACTCACCTGTGGTATCTGATCGATCGGGGTGCAGGCGTCTGCTTGCCGTTGATGTCAGAAAGCGTCGTAAGTGACAATCGGGATAATCTGCGCAGGATCTATCTCACGACGCAAAGACTGGTTCTCGGCCTGGCTCTGCCGTTTGTTCTCCTCGGCTCTGTCTTCGCACGCCCGCTGATCCAGGTTTGGGCGGGAGATACTTACACGCCATCGGCACTCGTGATGCAGTGGCTCCTTCTCGCTTCGCTTGCCCATGCAATCGTGTATTCATCCAGTTTGCTTCTCTGGGCATTTGGCCAGTTCCGGAGAATTGCGCTGATTTCCGCCTCAGGCAGCATTTTGACCGTCGCCATTGCGCTCATTCTGGTACCTCGCTATGGGGCGGTCGGGATGGCATTTTCCATAGCCGCCGCACAGGTCCTCGTTGTCTCCCCCCTATTCACTTTCCAGGCATGCAAATACGCTCAAATCTCCTTTCGGCTCCTCGTGTCTCAAATGCTGCGCGGCCTCGGATTGCCAACCGCAATCGCGGCTTGCGGCGTTGGCGCGGTGCTCGTGTTCCAGGGACAATTCTCAGCCCCCTGGATTGTGCTTGCCGGTATTGCCCTCGGGCTTTCCTATTTCGTCGTTTGGGGCTTTCGCACGGCGCTGCCGATCTATCGCCAGGCCGCAGAGGAGTCCAACTGATCTCGCTAGACCAGGAATCATGACTCCCTCGCGGTATCGTCTACATCCGACAAATCGGCTGAACCTGAGGAATCTTGAGCGACTTTCACTCAGATTTAATCGATCCCTCTTGACAAAGAGCGCGAGTGCCGCCTATCGTTAGCAATTGGAAGAGGCGATTGCTAGCACATGTTCTATGCAAGTGCTTAACTCGCTGAGGGGCCTGGTTTTGAGGCCGTTTCCAGAAGCTTTTTACTCCAAAACCAACCAAGTCCGCAGCTGGCTTTCGAGCCGGTCCGCGTGTGAAGGAGAAGCAAAGCAATGGCAGCAACATCCGTTACTACAACTTTCACGCCGCTCCACGATCGTATCCTCGTCCGCCGTTTGGAAGAGGGCGAAACAGTTCGTGGCGGCATCATCATCCCCGACAGCGCAAAAGAGAAGCCCCAAGAGGGCGAAGTTGTCTCGGTCGGCAAAGGCAAGTCAAACGACGAGGGCAAGGTGTTTCCGCTCGACGTGAAGGCCGGCGACAAGATTCTCTTCGGCAAATACTCCGGCACCGAAATCAAGATCGACGGCGAGGAATTTCTGATCATGCGTGAGGAAGAAGTCCTCGGCATCATCAAGAAGTAGGCGCGCGCAGCGCGCCAGTTCACAGTTCGCGGTTCAGAGTTCACAGCAAGTGATCTTAAGACCGCAACTGTGATCGAGCGCCAAGAGTTTCCAACTGAGAACTACGAACTTAGAACTCTGAACTAGGAGATAAGCATGGCAAAGCAAATTCTGCACGGTGAAGATTCCCGTCAGGCGATTTTGCGCGGCGTGAACACGCTCGCAGACGCCGTGAAGGCGACGCTTGGTCCCAAGGGCCGCAACGTCGTAATTGAGAAGAAGTTTGGCTCGCCCACGATCACCAAGGACGGCGTGACGGTGGCGAAGGAAATCGACCTCAAGGATCCTCTTGAGAATGTCGGCGCGCAGCTCGTGCGTGAAGTCGCATCGAAGACCTCAGACGTTGCCGGCGACGGTACCACCACCGCAACCGTTCTGGCCCAGGCCATCTTCCGCGAAGGCGTGAAGACCGTTGCTGCCGGCGCGAATCCAACGGCTCTGAAGCGCGGCATCGACAAGGCAGTTATCGCCATCATCGGCACCCGCGACAAGGACGGCAAGTGGACCGAGGGCGGCGCTCTCGGCAAGCTCTCCAAGCCGGTTGACGAAGGTTCCGTTGCCCAGGTCGGCGCAATTTCGGCAAATGGCGACCAGGAAATCGGCGACATTATCGCGCACGCGGTGAAGGTTGTCGGCAAAGACGGCGTCATCACCATCGAGGAGTCGAAGACCATGCACACCGGTCTCGAGACTGTCGACGGCATGCAGTTTGACCGCGGCTATCTCAGCCCGTACTTCGTGACCGACGCAGAGCGTCTCGAAGTGGCTCTGGACGATCCTTACATTCTGATCTACGAAAAGAAGATTAGCGCGATGAAGGATCTGCTCCCCCTGCTCGAGCAGGTCGCTCGTGGCGGAAAGCCGCTCCTGATCATTGCCGAAGATGTTGAGGGCGAGGCTCTCGCGACACTCGTGGTCAACAAGCTTCGTGGCACGTTGAATGTCGCGGCCGTCAAGGCTCCCGGCTTCGGCGATCGGCGCAAGGCAATCCTGGGCGATATCGCGATTCTCACCGGTGGCAAGGCCATCACTGAGGACCTCGGCATCAAGCTCGAGGGCGTGAAGCTCGAGGACCTGGGCAAGGCAAAGCGCATCACCATCGACAAGGACAACACCACCATCGTCGACGGCGCCGGCAAGGCCTCGGACATCGAAGGCCGCGTAAAGGAGATCCGGTCTCAGATTGAAAAGACCACCTCCGACTACGACAAGGAGAAGCTGCAGGAGCGGCTGGCCAAGCTGGTTGGTGGCGTTGCCATCATCAAGGTCGGCGCAGCAACGGAGACCGAATTGAAGGAGAAGAAGGCTCGCGTTGAAGACGCTCTGCATGCAACCCGTGCGGCAGTCGAGGAAGGCATCGTCCCGGGCGGCGGAGTGGCCCTGGTTCGTGCAACTCCCGCGGTGCAGGCACTCATCAAGACCCTGGAAGGCGACGAGAAGATCGGTGCGCAGATCGTGCTCCGCTCGCTCGAAGAGCCCCTGAGGCAGATTGTTGCCAATGCGGGCGAAGAGGGTGCGGTCGTGGTTGCCAAGGTGCTCGAGTCCAAGGACCAGCACTACGGCTACAACGCTGCGACCGGCAAGTTCGAGGATCTGGTGAAGGCCGGCGTCATCGACCCCACCAAGGTTACCCGCACTGCCTTGCAGAATGCTGCTTCGATCGCAGGTCTGCTTCTCACCACCGAAGCCCTGGTTGTCGAGATTCCGGAGCCTAAGGCGGCCCCGGCTGGCGGCGGTCACGGCGGCGGCATGGACGGCATGTACTAACCACCTGCGGTGGGGCCAGCCGCGCCTGCGGCGCCCCGCATAAGGGGGTTAGAAATATAAAGGCCCCCAGCTTCGGCTGGGGGCCTTTTTGTTTCGGAATTCTCGCTTCAAATGGCGCTGCTGGCGGCCAGGGCCGCCATTCTGCAAGCCCGATTCTCAGGCGATCTGGCGGCGGACTTCGTTGATCGGCGTTGGAACGCTGACCGGCACCTTGAGCCGCTCCGGCTGAAGCCATCCGGCTGAAAGCCACTTCTTGGGGACCAGGAACTCAGAAAAGCCGCAATCCAGGCAGATCTGGATATCGGGCTGAGGAGACATGGGCGGGTGACTCATGGTACGAGGAGCGTTGCGGTAAAGCCGAATCTCAGCGTGAACCGTGGACAAAGCCCCTGACTTGCACTTGGGACAGACCATTTGACTCTCCAGAAATGGGTTAAGCTGTGGAAAAACCAACTGTAATCCGGCTTCGAACCAAAGAGCAACAAAAAATATGCAGCCGATAAAACTTTTGGTCAGTTGTTCGTTGGCGCTTGGAGTGAAGGTGCTTTTTCACTTGTGTTCTTCCCCCTGCAGCGTAAAGGACAGCCAGATTCGGACGGTTGTGCGCACCAGAACGAAACCGCAAATGACTGCAAAAAACAGATCGGGAGCCCGAGGGCTCCCGATCTGCGTGTCTGGCGAATTCGACTAAAAAATCACGTGGAAGCCCATCGTGAAGGCGCGGGAACCGCCGATCGTGCCGGTCACCGAACCCCAGTTGGCAGCGTTGTTGGGGCAGGTATTCGTACCTGTTATTGTCAGGTCCGCCGTGCACGTGCCCTGACCGATCTGAAGCTCCGGCGAAAGCGTCGTTCCTTTGCCGGTACCCGTCGAATAGGGCACTTGATCCAGATTGGTTAAAGCAGTCTGTTGATCCGTTCCGTTGTTTGCCGTCACAACCTGGCCGAAACCGAGGAAGCCGCGGAATTTGTTGCAATTGTTGAAACCATCATCAGCAGCAATCGCACTCGCGGAGCACCCATTGTTCTGGCGAAACTGGGCCTGGTTCTGCGGGACGTCAAGGCTGGTTGTGTTGGTCAGGTTGAACACATTGAGTTCGTACTGAGCCTTGATCTTTTCCGTAATCTTGAAGCCCTTCCGGAAAGAGAGGTCGAGACGCTTCTGAGCTGCCTGGCGGAAGATATTCCGTTGACCGACATTGAACGCTGTCTGGTAGATATCCGTCGGATCGTCGCCGGTTGAAGTCGGAATGCCATTTGTGCCCGGTGCAAGGTAGCTGATGGCAACCTGCGAGGGGTCGAGCGTCGGAATGTAGCTGCCACCTGGACCGCGGAAGGAGCCCTTGTTTCCTGTGAACGCGGTACTCGGATGTTTCGGATCCTTGATGCCTAGAACGGGGTTCATGAGGGTCGGGAAGTTTCCGAAGTTGATGCTGCCCACCGCGCCGTAGAACTCATAGAGCGAATACGGCTCGCCGCCCTGCAGTGTCGCGATGCCGGTAAAGTGCCAGTCGTTGAGGATGTAGGAGACAAAGTTACTTTCCTTGATCATGTTGGGGATATCTACCTGGAAGTTGGCGACAAACACATTCGTACGGTCGAAGTCCGACGAGGCCCAGGAGTCGCGCAGGCGTTTCGGGTTATCGCCGGTGAAGAACAGGCCAATGTCGCTCTGTTCGTCGAGGGAATGGCTCCACGTGTAGCTGCCACCGACTGAGAAGTTGTGTGAAAGCCGCTTCTCTACGTGCGTTTCCAATGCGTCGTAAGCCGAGACGCCCACGGTCTGGAAGTCGGCGGCATTGGGACTAAACCCCACATAGGGCGCTCTGAAGTCTGTGTTACCCGCGTCGAACGTGTTCCACGGCTCAACGGAAATCGGGGCGTAGTCAAAATTGATGCCCTCCTCATTGTTCTGGTTCATGGTTTCCATGCCATATGAGGAAGTCTCGCCCCAGATCGGGTTCGTGGGTGTTGCTATTCCCGGCTCGTTGATCGGAATCGGAATCACCGAGTGGCGACCACGGTTGCCCGTATAGCCAATTGAGACCACCACCGTATTCGTTGGCTGCCATTGCACATTCAGTGTGTAGTTGATTGTGTAGGGCAAGACGTTGTCCTTGTCGTAGATCCCAAAATTCAGCGGTGAGGTGCAGAGGAAGAATCCCTCCTGACTTTGCAAGCCGCTGCAATTCTTGCCAAATTGAGAGTAATACCCCGAACTGGGCGCTCCGGTCATCTGGTTCAACTGAGCCTGCAAGGCCTGGTCCACGACGCCCGGGTCGGAGCTAGGCGGCGTGTAGAAACCACCCTCCGCCGGAGTACTGAAAGCCAGGTTTCCCATCGGATTTGCCAGCGTCAAACCAGAATCGGAATTTCCGGTCGCTACGCTAACGAGGGGAGAGGATTCGGTTACACCAAAGGGACCACCGATGGAACTGCCTGCGGGCTGGGAGAGATAGGTGAAGAGTTCTCCGCGGTCATAGTACAAACCCCCACCGGCGGTGACGACAACCTTGTTGTGAAAGGTCCTGGGAGTCCAGGCCACACCCAGACGAGGCGAAACACCCCACTGGCGCCCCTCCAGAGTTGAGGCTGAAACGCCCTTTGTCGGATTCTGCTTGTTGTTTCCGGCAATGACAAATCCGGAATTGACAACAGTGAATCCTGTCGTCGAGCTACCGGTGACGTCGTACAACGCCGGATCGAAGTTGAAGAAATTGCCGTACTTTTCCGTCATGCCGCCATGGTAGTCATAGCGAACACCGGCTGTGATGCTGAGGTTGCTGAGAGCCTGCCATTTGTCCTGAACATAGCCGCTGAATTCATTGCTGCGATAGTAACGATCTGCATTGTTGCGATGGGTGGTGGGATCGATACTTTGAAGAACGCTTGAGCTTTTTACAGTGCCCTGAAGGAAATTGTCAAAACCGCTGGCAACGAGCTGAGCGTGACCTGTGCGGTTATTCGTGATATTCAGCTGCGTATAGCTGTAACCACCACCGGCGACAATTGTGTGCTTGCCCGCGGTAAAGATAACGTTCGTTGAAGGGTTCACGCGGTTCTGATAGTAGCCCATATTCACGAAGGCTCCGGGCACGCCAGCCGGGCCGACAAAGAGGCTCGGCGAAGACTGGTCAAAGTTGCCGAAGTTATTGATCTGCAAACCAGGCAAGACATCCGGAGTGAGGTTGGTTGTCTGCTCGCCCGAGACGCCCAGATTGCCGCCAGGGACTGTCTGCTGATAGTTGCTGAAAGAACCCATGCGTACAAATCCAAGGCGCTGTTCCCAGTTCAACCTCGGGCTGAGGGAGATCGTGTTGCCCAGCGAAAAGACCTGCGATCCATTTTTCTGCGTAACTGGGAAGCCGGGCGTTTCCGAGAAGCCGAAGGGACGGGTAACCGGTGCGTTCTGGTAGAAGTACTTCGCTGACACGCGATCATTCTCGGTGGCGTTGTAGTCGAGCGAGATGGTGGCCTGGTCAGAGATCAAGCGAGCTGTTCCAATCAGGAACACATTCGGTACGCCATATTCATAGGGCGCACTGGACTGGGCCGAAGGAATCATGTATTGGCCATTCGGCAGTTTGGCATTCAACAGGTTAGCTGCGACGGGATCGATTGGGACATTCCCAGAACCTCCCCATGAAAGATCGGCAGCCTCAAGGCCCGCCGTGCTGCGGTCATCGGTCAGGCCGGAAGGAACTGTCATCTGTGACAGTCCGGTTGCATTGTCTTCATTCTCGCGGCGTTGATAGGCGGCGAAAAAGAAGAGCTTGTCCTTGATGAGAGGACCGCCCGCAGTGATGCCCGTGCTCCAGCGACGAAGCCAGGGGTTGACCATCGATTGCGGGAAGACTCCGATTCCCTGCTTGGTCAGTTGATACGCCTGGTTGAAGAAGAACGGCGAGGCATTCATCATGTTGTTCGCATAGGTACCGTAGAGATCCCCATGCCAGGTATTGGTACCGGTGCTTGTGTTGACGTCAATCTGCGCGCCGCTTGTGGCGCCCTGCTGCGCATCGTACATGGAGGCATTTACGCGCAACTCCTGCGTGAACTCAGGCGGAGGCGACGGCAGGCTGTTTCCGTTTGAACCATAGACCGATGTGCCGACCGAGAACGATCCGCCGACGGTGGGAGCGCTGCCGATATTGAAGTTGTAACGCTGCGAGTTGGAACCCGAGGAACTCTTGCCATTGAACAGGTTGGTGGAATCGACGCCATTGACCTGGAAGGTATTGGACGTGTCGCGTTGACCGTTTGCCCAGATTGGCTGGTTGCCAAGGCCGGAATTGGAGTCCAGGTTTGAAAGAAGTTCGGCGTTCACGCCCGGCGACAACACTGCGACCTGCGTGAAGCTACCCGTTGCCAGCGGTGTCATGTCGATCTGCGCGCTGTCGAGTGTGTATCCGTTCGTTGCATCGCTCGCGTTCAGGAGCGGCGTTGCGGTGACCTCAACGGACTCGGAGACCTGTCCGACCTTCAACGTCGCATTGAGGGTCTTTGCACTCGCTTCCTGAATCGGAATGCCCCTGTATTGCGTTGTCTCGAATCCTGCGTGGCTGACTTTTACGGAATAAGTGCCAATGGGCAGGTTAAACACCTGGTAAAATCCGGTGCCGGACGTGGTGGTGGTCGTTGAGTAATTGATGGCCGCATCGGTGACGATGACGTTTGCCCCCGGCACCGCGGCTCCCGACGTGTCGACGACGGTTCCGTTCAAAGATCCCAGCGTCTGTTGGCCAAATCCATGCGACGAAGAGATCAGCACGGTTAAGCACACCAGACCATATTGAGCGACACTCCTCCAAGAAAGTCGATTCATATGCTCCTCACTGCAAAAACTTGTGTAGGTTCTGTCTTGAGAAAGCGGCTCTAGCGATGCCGCTGCGGATCCCGATTTTGTGGATTGCGTCCCGTCGACTGAATGATGAAGCAAAGGAGAGATCGAATTAGGAATAGTTTGTGTCAGATACCCCGGTTTTCCCAAGAGAAATTCCTGTGACAACCACTTATCCGGGATGCTTCCTGTGGAAAAACCGGTCAAACAATTGAAAACACGTAGACCGGGCGCCGGTTCTCCGACGCAATCGAGGCGCATATCGTGGAAATCGGGAACTCCTGCGCGCTGCTACTTTTGGGCCGAAGGCACCACGTTCGTCTTCTCCCTGCCCCATTGCAGTTTCAACCCGACCCTCACGCTTGTCGGCAAGCTGGGGTAGCCGATCGGGGCGATTTGCTGATTGTTGGTCATATTCTCCACCTGCCCGTAAATGCCAACCCAGTCCAGCAGGCGAAAACTGCCTGCCAGGTCGAGCTTCGCGTACCCGTGATCGAGGTTGCGATTGGGCAACAGCAGACTGTTGCCGCCGTCGATGTCGGATCCACCCAGGAAGTCAGAGTCGTCTGACCGACTGACGAACGCTGAATTGAAAAGGACGGACACCCGGCTGTGGGAATAACTTGCCGTAAAGAATCCCGTGTGAGGGGGCCGCCGAAACGGACGTGCCCCAACGAGCGGAGAGTACACACCGATTGGAATGCCGTCATAGGTGGGCACCGGCCCCAGCAAATCTACATCATCATTGGTATACGACCGCTGAATCACGGAGTCGAGATAGGTGTACCCGCCGCGCAGAAAGATGTTTCGACCGATCCCGCTCTCCACCGTAGCTTCGACACCCAACGCGCGGTACGCCTGGGTATTCAGCGTCAATTCGTACGCTCCGTTAGCCTGCAGTTGCTGTTCGAGGGCTTCCTGCTCTTCCGGAGTCAGGTTTGGCAGCAGTGCCGGAATCAGATCCAGTCCCACATACTCAATTTGCCGGCCGAATTCGTTGTGGAAGAAGCTCGTTTTGAACATCAGACGATTACTGAAAAAGCCCTGCTCCACGCCGCCCTCATAGGTCCGCGCTGTCGGAGGGGCGATTGGCGTGATATGCAACTGCTCAATGGTCGCTTGGCCGCCATTGTTCTCGAGAAACGTATAAAGCGAATAGAGCTGGTCGGTTCCCGACGGCTCGCGAACTGCATCCCCAAAGTTGAACATCAGGCGAGTCCCGCTCAGCACACCGTTCCGCGGCCGAAAAGCATAAAACGAAACTCCCGCCCGCGGCGTGGTCTGCACTCCGAAGAGTGAGTAGTTTTCAAGGTCGCCACCCAACGTGTAGAAGAGTCGATTTTTGAAATCACCGTGGACCTCTGCCCGATAGTCGTAATTGTTGCGAGAGATCGCTCCGGTGTAGCGCTCATCTTCATATCCGAATCCGATTTGCGCGGTCAGATGCGGTGTGATCGTGTAGTCGCCCTGGTAAACCACCGCATCGCGATTCGAAAACAGCTCGTACCCCTGAGGATAGGTGCCCGCATAATCCATCAGCGCGCGCCCGGTCACTGAGTAGCCGTTGGCACCCGTAATTGTGACCAGATCGCCATAGCTATTGCCGTAGGCGTCGAAGATTCCGGAGCCGGTCTGTTCCCACAGGTTGTATTGCTCGCGCTTCCGTGTGGCTCCGTACAACACCCTGTTGTGAAAGTCGGGCGTGGTCTGGTTGTCGATCGACGCGCCGATGTAAAGGTCCTGATCCTTTTCCGTTGCATTGTCCGCCAGATGATGGAATTCCCATGTTCCCGGCACGCCCGTCCCGGAGACCCCGTAGCGCAACGTACCGCGAATCTGCGTCGACCCGGTCGGCTGAAAGCCCACATTTGCCGCCGCCGTTCCTACATGAAATTCGTCGTTTGGCAGGTCGTTCGCAGTCTGCTGCCAGCTGTAGGCGCCAAGGTAGTCCAGCTTTCCGAAGGTGCCCGCCGCCACCAGTTCCTCCCGAGAGCTATCGAAATTTCCCCAGTCACCATGAAAAATGAGCGACGGAAAGCTGGTGGTGCCATGCGGGGTCGTCATGCTGACCACGCTGCTCTCTGCACCCGCTCCGTACAGGCTTGAGTTCGGCCCACGATAGATCTCGCTCCGTTCCATCCCCGTCGTCGAAACCGGCCCGAAATCGAAACGCCCACCCAGGTCGCCGGCATTCACGCCATCAAACAACACCATGTTTGCGTCGGAATCGCCCCCGCGCACGAACAGGGAAGTTTGTGCCCCGCGCTGCCCCGCCTGCGCAACAAACGTACCGGGCATCAGCCTGAGCAAACTTACAAGGTCCTGGCTCAACTCCAATTCGTTGGGGCCGATCACACTAGTCGCGGCGCCAGTCTGCGGTTGCGGTGTCGGTGTTCCGGTCGCCGTCACGACAATCGACTCGCGCACCCACTCGGGCTCCAGGACAATTGTTTTCTCGATGCTGTCGAGCTGTCCCGCATAAAAACCGGGTGTCTCAAGCTGGCGAAACTTGGTGGCGGAGACCACCAGAAAGAACCGCCCACGCTGCCCCGTCATGACCTGAAAACTTCCGTCCGCCCCAGAGACCGCGGAACCCACGACTTGCCCGCTTGAGATCAGTTCCACCGTGGCACCACTAATCCTGGCGCCGGATGCGTCTGTGACCACGCCGCGGATCGATGCGGCATAGGCCGTCACCGAAAATACGCAAAGCAGGATTGTTGCCCACACGTTGCGGGCAATGAAATGACCGGAAAATAAGCGATGAACCGTGCGAAATGACATGATGGCTCCTCCGTTCCCCTCGGAACGCAAGCTGGTTGGGCGCACAGGACCGGTCTCCTGACTTGCGCCTCGCCGAACCCCAAATGACAGGTACTTCGTCGTTGGGGTGGCATTCAGCCACCTTCCCGGAGCCTGGCTCCAGTGGTTTTTGAGAGCCCTCGCCAAATGCGGCCAAGGGACTCTGGCTGGTTTCCTGGCTCGACGTTCGCCGGGCCTGGGGCGCTCACAGTTGCGGGGCAGTGGCGGAATTTCACCGCCTTCCCGAGCATCCTGACGATTGCGGTTGTAGCCTCGCTCACCCGAAACTGAGCGGAGAGACTGTCATGAAATGAGTTTCAGTGACATGAACATTTATAAAGGCCAACCCGCGCGAAGTCAAAACCGACCCTGTTCAAATTCTGACGGCTGGATGGGTTGTCTAATTGTTCCGAAGAGCACTCATCGGACTGACGCGCGAAGCGCGGCGCGCTGGGACATAGCCGGAGACGAATGCTACCGTAAGCAGCGCAGCGACCATGGCCAGAAAAGTTCGCACGTCCCAGGGAGACGTGGAGAACAGAAGCGACGCGATAAGACGAGCGACAACCAGCGATGCAAGCGTGCCCAGGATTATCCCAGCAAGGGTCAGGCGCATGGTATCAGCGAGCACATCGCGCAGGACCCGCGCGGCGCTGGCACCGAGAGCCATACGCACTCCGATTTCCTGCGTCTTCTGGGTCACCGAATACGAGATGACCCCGTAAATTCCCAGCGCTGCCAGGAACACTCCAAGCCCTGCAAAGATGGTGACCAGCAGAACGAAGAATCTGCGTGGTGATACCGCATGATCCACCAGCGTCTGCAGCGGCCTGAACTCCGCTGCAGGCTGACCAGGGTTTAGGGATCGCAGCGTTGTGAGCACACTCGCAGCCAACGACTCGGGCTTCATGCCCGTGCGAACGACCAGTGTTGCTCCCTCCGCGTCGGCATTCTGCGTCATGGGAACGTAGATCTCGGGGCTTGACACCGCTTCAAGACTGCTTTCGCGCACATCCGCGATCACACCGATTACGCGCACCGGATTTTTCTCGATCCCTTCGGCCATCTTGCCGATCGGGTCCTGCCCCGGCCATTCGCGGCGCGCGGCTGCCTCATTGATGATGACGACATGTTGGCTTTGCGGGGTGTCGGTCCAGCTAAAGTCGCGCCCGGAGCGGATATGCATGCCCAGCGTCGGAATGTAGCCCGGCGTGACAACGTAGACGAAAGCCTGGCTATCCCGGTCTTTGGAGGCCGTGCCAAGAGCTGCGAGCCCCCAGGTCCGGTTCCGATCGAGCGGGAGCATGTCCGCGATACCCGTAGAATCGACGCCCGGTAGGGCAGAGACCCGTCGTAGCATCTCCTGCAGAATTGGCCCGCGGTTTTCGAGCTTGCCTCCGTCGTCATAATCCACTTGCATTGAGGCGGCGTGACTCGGTTCAAACCCCAGATCAACGTCGAGGACGCGCAGGAAACTGCGCAGGAGAAGCCCGGCTCCTACCAGAAGAATGCAGGCCAGCGCTATTTCAGAGACGACCAGCGTGGCGCGGAAGCGTTCGTGACTGCGCCCCGCCGCCATGCCACTGCCATTGTCCTTGAGCGCAGTCTGCAGGTCAGCGCCAGAGAGCTTGAACGCAGGGGCCAGTCCGAAAAGAATGCCGGCAATCAAAGCGATCAGGAGCGTCCAGCCAAGGGCAGCGCCGTCAAGGCGAATTGTGGTGAGCAAAGGCAGCGTAATGGATGCCTGATGCGCGAGGCAAAAAACAATTGCGGCGGCGAAGCAAAGCCCCAGCGCTGCTCCAGCGATGGAGAGAACCATGCTCTCGGTGAGCAGTTGACGAATGATGCGGCTGCGGCTTGCACCCAGGGCGCGGCGCATGGCGAGTTCTTTGCTACGCGTAGCAGCGCGGCTCAGTTGCAGGTTCGAGAGATTGACACAGACGATCAGAAGGATCATGCCGACCGCAAACCACAAAACCACCAGCGAACGGCGAAGTTGTCCACTCACATGATCTTTCAGCGTGGTCAGATCGGATGCGTAGTCTTCATACCAGTCGGGATGAATCACCTTGAGGTGCGGAAAGACGCGATCGGCTTCGTCCTGCGCCTGCGCAACACTGACGCCGGGTTTGAGGCGACCCACCATGGCTAGGGTGTTTCCCCAGGTTCGCCAGAAATCCATCACAGCCGGAACGAAAATATCCACCTTCATCCCCGGAGCAAAAACAGCGCCGAAGTCAAAGCTTGCTGGAAGGACTCCAACGACGGTCACTGCCTTTCCATTCACGCTGAGATCTTTGCCGACGATTGCGGGATCGGCAGCAAACTGAGTTTTCCAGTAGTAGTAACTGAGCAGAGCCGCAGGACGTCCACCCTTCTGGCACTCTTCCCTGGTGAAATCACGTCCGAGTGCAGGTTGAACGCCGAGGGTGGAAAAGAAGTTGTCTGCAACCTCAACGGCCACGAGTTGCCGAGGCTCGCCCCGGCCAGTCAGTTTGTATTGAATCGAGCTGTAGAAGGTCTGATAGCTGGTCACAGCCTGAAATGACTGCGTGTTGCGCTTGAATTCTTCGTAAGCGTCAACGGTATAGGTCTGCGCTGAAAGTCCGGCACTGGCCCGAATTTTCTGGGCAAGCGATTTGCCTCCGGAGAACCAAACGAGTTTCTGCGAATCGGGAAAAGGCAACGGACGCAGGAGAAGCGTGTTGACAACGCTGAAGACGGCGGCATTCACCCCGATGCCCAGCGCCAACACCAGGATCGCGACCGCCGCGAATCCGGGATTGTTGCGAAGGCTTCGCAGGGTGTAGCGGATGTCGCGAGCAAACTCATTGCGGTAGTCGCTGAAGCGTTTCCGGCGTTCCATCTTTTCTCCCAGCCTTTCTCCGATCTGCTGCACACCGCGCAGATCACCAAATTGCCTCTCTGCCTCGCGACGCGCTTCAACAAGCGGCCATCCCTGGCGGACCAGATCCTCCGTCTTGGCTTCCAGATGGAAGCGCAACTCGTCCTTCACATCGGCTGCGGGATCGGGCCCGAGGATGCGGGCGTAGCGTCGCCAGAGAGGAATCTTCTTCACGCTGGATCACCCGGCGCGTCGAGACGAGTTGCGCCCAGAACCTTGCCTACTGCAACCGCGTAGGCTTCCCAATTCCGGGCTTCTTGCTGCAGCTGGCGCCGACCGGCAGTGGTAAGCCGGTAATACTTGGCTTTGCGATTGTTCTCTGAAAGCCCCCATTCGGCTTCAATGAGTTCCCTGCTCTCGAGTCGCCAAAGCGCCGGATACAACGTTCCCTCCTCCACGAGCAGGGCCTCGTCGCTGAGCCTCCGTATGAAGTCGGTAATCGCGTAGCCGTGCAGCGGGCCCCAGATGAGGGACTTGAGGATCAGGACGTCTAAGGTTCCGCGAAACAGATCGAGGCGGGTCTTCTCCATCATCTCCCCTTTGGTTTCACAGGGAGACTACCTCGCCTTCCCTAGGAATGCAAGGGGAATGTGAGCCTGTTGGGGATCACGCTCATTTTCGTGATCCACTTGCAAGGCTTAAAGCCGCCCCGCTATCCTTGTTCTCCGCAGCCACCGCGGTGCAACCGCTTCATTGTTGTTCGATGCAGCCACCGGAAAGGAACGCACCTGGTCCCAAGAGGCTAAACGCATGCGCCAGATAGACGATCGCGCAAGAGTCGTTGCGACTGGGAGAATCGGGCGTGTCGTACAAAGCAACGCGGATGGAACCCTCCATCTAGTCAGGCTGGAGGGGGGCGATAGTACTCGGGGATGGTATCGGGACTCCGAACTTCAGCCGGTCAGTTCTCTGTTGCATTTCCTGCGCGCGAACTCGTCCAGGGTCTTTCGCGGCGCCGCTGCCTGGGCTGCCCTCATGGTGCCCGTGAGCCACTTGTACCGTACCACTTATAGACTCAGCAGGTTGCAGGCCATGATTCTTCGGCCGCTCATCGGGTTAACGCCTTACCGGCAGGATCCAAGGCAGTCGATCATGGTGGCTTGGGTGCTGAACTCGTGGCTGCAGCAGTTGAACAAGGTCAAGCGTGCTTTCCCCATAGAAGTTAAAACCGAAGGGCAACGCGTGGTAATCGATGCGAGCCTCCATCCGGGCGGATTAGTCATCTGTTCTGTCCACGTGCCACTAGTGCATGCAGTGTTGCACTCGCTGATCAAGATCGGCGTACCCCCAGTCGGAGTGGTTGCCGGGGAACCGGAGATGAAACATGGAAAGATTCCAGTGTGGGGGTTGCAGGAGGATCTGCCCGGTATACCGGAGAACCAAAATTCGCTCCTGAAGATGCGCCGGATCCTACGGCAAGGAGGAACGGTTTTTGCGCTGATTGATACCGAGACTGGGGATTCCCCGAGCCACAATATCTTCCGCTTGATCGGAAAAGCCGGTGCCCGCGCAGTGCTGGCCACCGTCGCTCTGCGCCCGACGGGGGAGATCAACGTTGAGTATTCCGACCCTCCGGACCCTTTCTGCGAAACCGAAAAATCGATCATGGCGAACGCCGAGTTCCTGCAAGCCAAAGTGAAGCGATCAATGGCTTCAGGCGTGTGAACTATCTGACGAGGCCATCGCGCTTCTCGCCAAACCAAAAGAGAGTCTCATCAGAGACGCTACCGGGACCGGGATGTCCGATTTTTCTCGGGGGAGGTGCCCGTACGGAGGGGATCGTACTCTCGAACGGGTCAATTCTGGGCGATAAATACGAATCACGCGCACTGGAGCAACGCCAACGATTGAACAAGCATCTTAAAGCCCCGTGGGGCCGCGCTGTGCGGATTGGCTGTGCGGAATCTTCAGGAGGCGCCTGTGAAGTCGCAATTGGTACACGCAGTTCTCGCAATCGCATTGGGGAGCGGATTAGTTGCTGCTACTTCCCACGCCCAAGACACCAACGCCTATCTTTACCTTGTTCACGCAGCGCCGGGTCGTAATTTCTCGCAAACCGCGAACCCGGAATTGCCGGTTGACATCAGCATTAACGGCATGTGTGTGGTTAAGGGGATCACCTTCGGAGAAATCCGCGGGCCATATAGCGCTCCGGCAGGAAACTTCAATTTCATTGTAAGCAAGGCTAATTCCTTCACGCCGTGCAGCAACCCGGCGATCTTTGCCGCCCCCAGTGGATTATCTGCGGGGAACACCTATCTGGGAGCGATCATGGTCAGTGGGCCAGAGGCTTTGACCGGCAATGTCTATCCGCTTGATGTGTCCTCAATTGCCCCTGGAGTGGCACGGGCGCTCGTGTTAAATGCGACGACGCAGAATCTGGCCGCGACCGTAACCCCTATGCCAACCACCGATGGTTCAGGCGGCCAATTCAGCGTGCCCGCAGGGACGCTGCGGGAAACCGGGCCTCCCCTGGGCGTCTACTTCACGTCGGTCTATATAGACCAGACCGACATGCTGCAAGCAGGTCCCATTCAGATCGAGACATTGGCGAGAAATGCGTATATATACGTCTTCGCGGGATCGGCCGCGAATGGGACAGTGCAGTTGATTGGGCCCAAGGTGATTCACGGGGTATTTTGAGATTGAGCGGGAGTTGTGATTTATTTGGTGACCCCGGGCCGATTCGAACGGCCGACCTGCGGTTTAGGAAACCGATGCTCTATCCATCTGAGCTACGGGGCCATGTTGAGAAGAACGGCCTGTGAACAGGTTAGCATTACGCAGGTTGTCGGATGAAGCTCTCGCCAGGCTCCAGGGCGCAGCGCACGACCAAGTATGCCGGCTTGCGCTTGTTTGATAGAACGCATCGCGTGTTTTAAGAAACAAGGCCCGCCAAAAGGCGGGCCGATGAAGCAATTCAGAAAGCACTCACTGCAAATACTGCAGGTGGCGCCGCGCGACGCCACGCAAACCCGAAGGCATACACTTGCTCTATTCAAAGGCTAGGCCCGAATCACAGAAAGCCAATACACCCTTCGACCTATGCAACTGCCCCCTTTGGGCATCGGTTGCGCTGCAAGTAACTGGGGGAATGCCGGGTATGAGCCCACGAGCAGAAGGCTGAGGAGAGCAAGAGCGATCCTTTTCGCAGCCTCTAAGATAGAAATGTTTGTTGAAGTTACAGGTGCACCTCGCAACGCTAGCGAGGATGGTCCGGGTGCCTGAAGAGCGTCCCGTTCGGTCCTCTCGACCTGCTACCATGTCTATCGAGGTACGAAACTCCTCGCGCGCCGGAACTGAATTCCGCGAAATTCAGCCGGCGATGTTTTTGCGCCGGATTCGTCCTACATCACAGAGTTTTCACGGCATTCCAGGCAGAACGTGGCAATATCCGTCTTCCCCAACGCGGCCGCACGCGGCCTCATATTTCTTGCCCTGATTCCCACGCTTCCCTTCACGCGTGCGCTGCATGCTGCGCAGGAAACCCCGGCGACCCAGGCGGTCTCGCCCCAGTTCGACGATCTTGCCGCCCGGGCCGCGGCCGCTCGCGACCAGCAGAATCTGCCCCTCGCCATCCAGCTATACACCGCGGCCGAGCAAATCAAGCCCGATTGGCAGGAAGGCTGGTGGTACCTTGGCGTGCTTCAGTACAGCTCAAATCAATTTCCCGGCGCCATCGATGCCTTCAATCATCTGCTCCAGCTTGTTCCCACCGCTGTCCCCGCCATGGCATTGCGTGGTCTTTGCGAATTTGAAACGGGCGCCTATGACGACTCTCTTCGCGATCTCGAGCAGGCCGTTGCCCACGGAGCATTAAATCAGCCGCACAACGAAGAGATCATTCGCTATCATCTGGCGCAACTGCTGGCGCACGCCAGCCGATTCCAGGAGGCGCTTGACCAATACCGCTTCTTCGCCGAACAGCACGCAGACGCTCCTGACCTGATGATCGGAATTGCCCTAGCCGGAATGCGGGTTCCAACCTTTCCCAAGGATGTTCCAACAGAGGACCGCAATCTATATCAAGCAGCCGGCAATGCAGGATACGTCTTTCTCTCGGGAGATAACGAGCAGGCGGATGACCTTTTCGCGAAGCTTTTCGTCCGCTACCCCTCTACACCGAATCTTCGCTACTTCTACGGTTTCCTCCTGTTCCCGCATGACCCCGGTCTTGCCATAGACCAGTTCCATAACGAACTTGCCGTGAATCCCACGAACGAAACCGCCAATGCCCTGCTCGCATTGACGCTCGTAATCGCCGGACGCTTCACTGAGGCTCTCGAACCCGCGCAGCGCGCCTATGCAAATGCACCGGACATGGAGATGGCCCAACTTGCCCTTGGGCGCTCGCTGGCCGAAACCGGCGACATGAAACGCGGCACGGAATTACTAAGCCAGGTTCTCGAACGCGATCCCGATAACCTTGAAGCCCATTTGGGATTTGTCTCCATCTACTCTCGCAGCGGAAACCGCGAGGAAGCTGAGCGTGAGCGAAAGGTCTGCCGTGATTTGGCCAAGTAGCGCACGATCGCTCATCTCCGTATCCTGCGCGGCTATCGCAGCTGTGCTGCTTTGCGTTTTTCCAGCGTCCATCCCTGTCATTGCCCAGCACGCGAAGCCATCGAACGCTCCGGTGACCTGCGCAACGTGCCACAACGGCGTCGCTACTTCTTATGCGACGGCACCGATGCGCCACGCCATGGAGCCGCAGGGCACCAATCCTGTATTGGCTGCGCACACCGACCTTAGTCTGCAGCTCGGCTCCTACACATACAAAGTGCAGACCAAAGATGGTCAAAGCACCTACACGGTCTCAGATGGAACCGACAGTTTGACTCTTCCCATCCGCTGGATCTTCGGGCAGCATGCCCAAACCTGGGTGCTTGAGAAGGACGGCCACTACTACGAGAGCCTTGTAAGCTACTTTCCGCGTGCGAATGGTCTGGCAATCACTCCCGGCGATCAGAAAATCACGCCCCACAATCTGACTGAAGCCATGGGCCGTCAACTGCCGATCTGGGAAACACGCACGTGCTTCAACTGTCATGGAGGCGGCGTTACCGCGAACGAAAAACTGGCGCCGACAAAGGTCACTCCCGGTCTCGATTGCGAGCGCTGCCATGTCGGCGCTCAGCAGCACATGGCCGATGCTGCGCAGGATAACTTCAAGACGGTTCCCAAGTCGCTCAAACGTCTCGATTCGGAGCAGGTCTCTGACTTCTGCGGGCAGTGTCATCGCACCTGGGACACAGTCATGCACAACAAGTGGCGAGGTCCCGCATTCGTGCGGTTTCAGCCGTATCGTCTTGAGAACAGCAAGTGCTTCATCGGCAATGATTCTCGCATCAGTTGCCTGGCTTGCCACAATCCGCATCAGCCGGTAAATCACAACGTCACTTATTACGACGCGAAGTGCCTTGCGTGCCATAGCGACGCCAAACCCGCATCAACTGCTTCCCCGACGAAGACCTGCCCCGTTTCCAAATCGAACTGCACAAGCTGCCACATGCCAAAAGTGGACTTGCCCAGCGGACACGTTCAATTCACCGATCACTACATTCGCGTGGTTCACGCCGGCGAACCGTATCCGGAATAAAGAAAAAGGGCGCGGTAGCCAGTGCCACCGCGCCCCAAGGCTTCAAGTTCGAACTAGAAAACCAGCTTGCCTCCGAGTTCAAACGTTCTTGGATCTTGCACACCGCTCACATTGCCGAAATCGCTTCCAGTAATGTTGTTGTGGAAGTTGTTGAACTGGGTGTGGTTGAAAGTGTTGAACGACTCACAGCGGAACTCAAACCGTGCGCGCTCTGTGAACGCAAACGACTTGTAAAGGTTCGTTCCGAAGTTAGTGCGGCTGGGACCAACAACAACGTCTCTGCCGGCATTGCCAAAGCCCAGGTCCGGACCGCCGTTCCACGCCGCCACCGGCTGCGTGAATCCTGCTGAAGAGACCCACTGGTAAACACCGCCGGCGTTTCTCGCCTTTGGATAATGCACCTTGCCAGTGAAGTTGGGACGGATGGTGTAATTGCCGCCCAAGCCGACGGTATCACCGCCACCATCGCTCGGAGCGTTGTTGCCAGCCCATGGCAGACCGGACTGCGAGATCACAGTACCGGAGAGTTCCCATCCACCGAGGATGGCATGCGCCAATCCCTTGGAGTGTGCATAGATAGGAATCTGCCAGACGTAGTTCATGTTGAGGATTTGGCGACGATCGAGTGAGCCAGATCCGCTGTCATATTTGAGATTGAACGGATTCGTTGAGGTATTCAGATCGGAGCTGCCAACCTGGCTATCGATTTCGTGTGCATACGTGTAATCGATTTCGAAGCTCAGGCCATGCCGGCTCTGCTGACGCAGTCCAGCCTGGAAGCTGTTGTAGCTTGAAGTAGCGATGTTCGATTCCTGGTTGATTCCGTTGAATCCAGCGAACGTTCTCGCCATTGTTGTTTGCGCGCCGGTGAGTTTTCCCTGGCCTGCCGACTGACGCGTCGCCATATCAGTAGTCAGCGGGAACGGGTTGATCGGGAATATTACGTTCTGATGCCACCCAATGTTACCCACATACTGCGTCATGAAGATCAGAGAAGGCACGATCTCACGTTGCACGCCAAGGCTGTACTGCGCAACGGCCGGAGCGGGGTAGTTTGTAGCAATGCTGGTCATGCCCTGCGGCACAACCGGAAGGGAGGCCGAGGACAGTGCTGCACCGGTCTGCCAGCTGGAGAACGGATTGGCGAACGAAACATTGTTCAGAGCGGGCGTGTTCGAGAACGGCGCCGCCGCGGCGATGTTGTATACGTCGTTGCCCTGCATGCGCTCAAAGAACGTGCCAAAACCGCCGCGAAGGATGGTCTTGCCAGTTCCAGTCAGGTCATACGAGAACCCGACGCGAGGCATGTAGGTTTTGTAAAAGTTCTTAGTCATACCCGTCGGCGTCCCATTCTGTCCGGCGATGGTTACACCATTCAGATAGAACTGCGCACCCTGATAGGTTTGCAATCCCGCACTGACGTTCGGGCAAGTTGCTGAAACAGCGGTGCAGAACGCACCCGTGGTCGAATCGACCGTTGGGAGCTGGCCCGCCTGGTACTGCTTCGGATCGAAGCTCGCCAGCAGGTTGTTCCGTTCCCACGCATGCGGCATCGCGTCATACCGAATGCCGTATTGCAGGCTCAAGCGGTTCGAAATATGCCAATTGTCTTCTGCATATCCTGAAACCGTCTGATTCACATAGTGACGGATATCCTGGTTTTGCAATTGTGAATAGCTGGTGCTCAAACCCATCAGGAAGTCGATGTACGAGTCACCAGTCAGATTCGCGGTTGTCGGAGCGTTTTTGGTTGTATCCCAGTTATCGCTGAAGTTGAAGTAGCCGTTTGTGTTTCCAAAGATCTGCTGATTCTTGGTGTAGCGGTTGTAGCCGCCGCCGAACTTGAATGTATGTTTCCCGTGCGTTACCGAAAGACCGAATACCTCGGCGTAGTCCATTGCGGCGTTCTTCCAGGGCTGCGACCACGGATCGAATGCTGTTCCATACGAACCAAGGTTGACGCTGGGCAAACGGTTGGCGGCATCGGCAGACTGCGAGAAGAACGATTGTCCCGACCAGCCTGACGGCTTCTGGTAGGCGTTGCCCGAAGGCAGAATGCTGATCTTGTTGCCGTTGAAGTTGAACGCAGCTTCAAGAAGCACATTCGGCGTTAACGAGCCGGTCAGTTTGATTACCGAGCTCCATGATGGGTTGCTGAAGTTTGAGCCGACCGTCGGATAGCTGTCGCCGCTCCAGATCGAAGTGGCGTAGGTCTGGCTCACTGAGTCGCCGATGTAGTGACCGAAGAGCTGCCACTTGTCATTGATGTTGTGATCGATACGGAACAAGTCCTCACGGACGTTCGTCGGCTGCTTGCTCGAAACGGAGACCAAGTCGCCGGAAACGTTTGCCTTCGGAACCGCTCCAACTCCATTGAACTGAAGAGAGGCGGCGTCAAGCAGGTTCCCTTTGACGACGTTTCCGGGAATGGCTGGCCTGGCGTGAGGCCATCGGCAGCAATTGCCGCCGCGAGCGCTGTGCCAGGTGCCGCATTCGGAACTACAATTTCATGGCCCGCGTTGTATGCCGGAGCAACGTAAGTAAAGTCCTGCGCGGAAGTGATAAAGTTTGCGTCCGGAATAGCGTGAATGCCTGCAGGAGCGCTGCCCTGCACGATTTTGCGCCATTCTTCGTTAACGAAGAAGAATGTCCGCTGCTTGTTGTCGTTGTAAACGTGAGGAATGAACAACGGGCCACCGAGGTTGCCGCCAAAGATGTTCAAGCGCAGTTCCGGCTTCTTGGCACCCGGAGCGTCGAAGTAGTTGTGCGCCTGAAGGGCATCGTTGCGAACGAACTCAAATGCGGTGCCGTGGAAGGCCTGCGTGCCTCTCTTGATCGACATCGAGATCGTGCCGCCTGAAGAGATACCGTAGTCCGGTGGATAGTTACTGGCCATGACCTGGAACTCGCCCAACGCATCCTGCGAAGGCATCATGGACGATTTGCCGCCGGAACCGCGGTCATACGCTTCGCCGCCATCGATCAACCAGATATTGTGTGCCTGATTCAGGCCGTTGAAGCTGATGGCAAAGCTCGAACCCACCGAAGTTGGCGTATTGGAGTCGGGCAGGTTGCCGCTAACGCCGAGTCCAAGTGTCGCGAGCGCCACGATGTTGCGGCCGTTGGTCGCGAGTTCTGTAATCTGCTGCTCGTTGATCAGCGTGCTCACCACGTTTGAGTCGCTCTGCACTGTCAAGGCGTTTGCCTTTACCGTGACCGTTGTTGATTCCGCGCCAACTGTTAGCTTTGGATCGACACGGAACGTCGCGGACACGTTGACGACGATCCCATTCTGAGCAAATGTCTGGAATCCTTTCGCCGTGACTGTCAGGTTGTAATTTGATGCGTTCAAGCCGGCGATCTCGTACAGACCGGTCTCGCTTGTTGTTGTCGTTTTTACTGCGCCCGTAGCCGGCTCAGTGAGAACAACCTTCGCTCCCGCGACGACTGCTCCCGACTGATCCGAAACGATGCCGGTAATATTCGAATTGGCCTGCGCATATAACCCGACGCATGCCAGCGCAAAAAACAACGGCAACAAAAGGAATCTATAACTGGTGCGCTTTTCTTTCACTTCCATCTGACTCTCCTATTCCGAAGTGATACCACTGTTACTACATTCTGGAATTGCGCTATCTTGTTTTTCCTGCTCGAAGATACTGGGTTATTTATCACTATCTCGGGAAGGATTAACGTTCTTGCACTTTTCTCCAGTCCACATGGGCCGTCCGGATTCTGGCTTCAGCTCATACTTCTGAGCTCATGCCTCGGTTCGGCTGCTCGGGCTCGACACGGAGTTCACTGACACCGGCAATGAAGTCACCACGACCTCGATTGAGATGTCACAAAACTTCTCCGCACAATTGCGGAGAACCCCGCCTAAATCGTTTCAGTAAGCCGCCAAGAACGTTACTACTGCCGTAAAGCGTCGTCAATCTTTCCTCACACAAATAGCATTGTAGAAACACCATTTCTAATTACCGCTCAGCTCGGCACGCAGACAAACCTATCGCCGAGATAACGCTTAGTGTGACAAGAATCACAATTTGTCGCATCGTATAGATCCGACGTTTCGACGACAGCCTTTGATTTCGTGTCTTGCTTTTATGCGTAAATACGCCGGTATCTGAGTAAGTTGATTTGCGGCTCACTCTTTGTGGCACTTATGCTGTGATATAGCTCACATGGACAACGTTTATTTATCTGGACATATTAGTGCTGCACGGCCTTAAGTGTTTCGAAAAACGGATAGCGTTTACCCAACCATTATCAGTCGAAAAATATTTCCTTCTCAGACTCGGAAATGGCCTCAATTTCGACCTGGTTTTGTGGATAATATTGGTCCAGATTGCCGTTTGCAGCGACATCGTTTTCTTAAAGGGAGAAGTAGTTTCATTTACGGATTGCGCGCTGGATCCCTTGCGCGCAGAAACGCCTCTGAAACTTCTCTGCGGGCAACGCTGCTAACGTCGGAAACGCGAGATGAGGTAAATGAGGATGGAAAGCACTATGCTGATCAGGATCGATGTGCCGAGCGGAAAGAAAACAGAAACATTCTTGCTCCGATATGCAAAATCACCGGGCAGCCGTCCGAGCGGCCATCCGAATCGTCCGGCAATCATCAGGGCTGCTCCCGTCACCGCCAGCAGCAGCCCGAGTCCGATAAGCGCTTTTCCAATTTGAATCATGGGCCTTAATGATGCCTCACTCAGCTAGGATAACGGTAACCAGGCGTTGCACAACGAACTGCCAAGATGCGCGCCGGAGGGGTCAATGCGAGTCGCTACGATGCTTCTGGGCATCTTTTGTTTACTGGTGGTGCTGCTGGATGCATTCCAGACCATCATTCTGCCGCGCCGTGCCGCTGGACGCCTGCGCCTGACGCGCATCTTTTACATCCTCACATGGTTTCCGTGGAGATTTGTTGCTCTAAGAATCCACCATCCCCGCAAACGCGAAACGGCTCTGAGCTTTTATGGACCGCTGTCTCTGATTTTTCTGCTGGTCGTGTGGGCCTGCGGCATGGTCTTCGGCTACTCGTTGATCTACTACTCCCTCGGCAGTCCCTTCAACGACAGTTCGCAGCCCATCGGATACCTGTCTGACCTCTATGTCAGCGGGACCAACTTTTTCACGCTCGGCCTCGGCGATGTTACGCCGCATGCGCAGATTGCACGTGCTCTCTCAACATGCGAAGCCGGGACCGGATTCGGCTTTCTCGCTATCGTCATGGGATACTTCCCCGTTCTGTACGGTGCATTCTCACGACGCGAGGTCAGCATTTCGCTTCTTGATGCACGCGCAGGATCACCGCCTACAGCAGCCGAACTTATGCGTCGCCACACCTTCGATGGAGCGGAAAATGTTCTTGCCAGCTTGCTATCGGAGTGGGAACGCTGGTCGGCCGAACTGCTCGAGAGCCACATATCCTATACCCTGCTTTGTTATTTCCGCTCGCAGCATACAAACCAGAGTTGGCTCAGCGCGCTCACCGCCATGCTTGATACGTCCGCTCTTCTTATCGCCGGCGTGCGCGGACATGAAGCCCGGCAGGCGCAGTTGACCTTCGCCATGTCACGTCATGCGCTGGTTGATCTGGCGCAGGTCTTCTCTATCGCTCCGAAGCAGGACATTCCCGACCGCTTGCCGCGAGAACGCTATGAACAGCTTTATCAATTGCTATGCCAGGGCGGAGTGAGCGTATGTCGAGACGACCAGTCGTACGAGCGGCTTCGCGATATGCGCGCACTGTATGAGGGCTACGCTGCTGCACTGAGCGAACATCTGTGCATGCCTCTGCCGCCCTGGATCGCCGAGCAACCGCACAAGGACAACTGGCTCGCAGTGGCAAAAGTCCGTAGCCAGGCCGAGGCCGCCAACCCAACGCCAATCGAGCCGCGCACTATCACTGAAATCATCGACCAGCATCACGAATTTTAAGGCTTGTTGTTGCTCGCAAGTACACGAGTCCGCAGCGATAAACTGATCAATCCGAAAGAAATTAAGTTTCTTCCACTTCCACTGTCACCACGATTTCTGTAGCCTGTAATTGATAGGCAGCGCAGGAGAACTTCAGAAAATGAAGCAGTCCGTTCTCAACCACGAGCCATCCGCACTTCAAACTCCGCCCACGACTAACAAGCACCTTATTCGATGGGTCGAAAAGATGGCGGAGCTCTGCCGGCCCGACTCGATTCATTGGGTCGATGGCTCCCAGGCGGAGTATGAATTTCTTTGCGATCGCCTCGTATCTGCGGGCACATTCACGCGCCTCGATCAGAAAAAGTGGCCGGGATGTTTTTACGCACGCTCTTCCCCGAATGATGTGGCCCGCGTCGAAGACCGCACCTTTATATGTTCGCTTTCGCGCGATGCCGCCGGCCCGACGAATAACTGGGAAGACCCCTACGTGATGCGCCGCCGCCTCAAGCAACTCTTCAAAGGCTGCATGCAGGGTCGCACCATGTACGTTCTCCCATTCAGCATGGGTCCTGTCGGCTCACCGATGTCGGGTATCGGCGTGCAACTCACTGACTCGCCCTATGTCGTCGTCAACATGCGCATCATGGCCCGCATCGGCGCGCCTGTCTTTGCCGAAATCGACAAAGACGAAAAGCGTGTCGTCCCGTGCATGCACACCGTGGGAGCGCCGCTGAAGCCAGGTCAGCGGGACGTTCCCTGGCCATGCAATGACACAAAGTACATCGTCCATTTCCCTGAGACGCGCGAGATATGGTCTTACGGGTCAGGATACGGTGGCAACGCCCTGCTCAGCAAAAAGTGCTTCGCCCTCCGCATCGCCTCCAACATCGCGCGCGACGAAGGCTGGATGGCCGAGCACATGCTCATCCTCGGTGTCGAAAACCCTCAGGGCGAGAAGACCTATGTTGCCGCTGCATTCCCATCCGCATGCGGCAAGACCAACTTCGCCATGCTCATTCCGCCCAAGTCCATGCACGGATGGAAAGTGTGGACCGTCGGCGACGACATCGCATGGATCAGGCCCGATACCCGGGGCCGCTTAAGAGCCATTAACCCTGAATACGGGTTCTTTGGAGTCGCTCCGGGAACAAGCGTGAAAACAAATCCGTCGGCAATGGCGGCGCTCTCGCGCAACACAATCTTCACCAACGTGGCGCTTACTCCCGACGGCGGAGTGTGGTGGGAAGGCATGACCGAGAAGCCGCCTGCTGAATGCCGCGATTGGCGCGGTGAGCAGTGGACTCCCGCCATCGGCAAGAAGAACGGCACCACGGCGGCACATCCCAACGGACGCTTCACCGCGCCCGCTTCGCAGTGTCCCACGATGGATCCCGACTGGGAGTCTCCTGAAGGCGTGCCCATCAGCGCCATCGTCTTCGGCGGGCGCCGCTCGCATACGCTGCCTCTCGTGTACCAGGCATTCAACTGGTCAAGCGGTGTCTACATCGGGGCCACCATGGGGTCTGAGACTACCGCAGCCGCGGCCGGCGCCGTGGGCAAAGTGCGTCGGGACCCCATGGCCATGCTGCCATTTTGCGGTTACCATATGGGCGACTACTTCCGTCACTGGATCAAGATGCAGCGCGGCCTAGACGTGACCCCGCGCATCTTCAATGTGAACTGGTTCCGCAAAGATGAAGACGGTAAATTCCTCTGGCCGGGCTTCAGCGAGAACATGCGGGTGCTGCGCTGGATAGTCGAACGAGTTCAAGGGCACGGTCGTGGTCGTGAAACAGCGATTGGCTGGGTTCCACGCTATGAGGATATCGACTGGACCGGCCTTGACTTCCCGCGAGAGACCTTCGAGGCGCTCATGGCGGTCGATCGCGCCGCGTGGCGCAAAGAAGTAATCGGGCACGAGGAACTCTTTATCGAGCTCCACGATCATCTCCCCCCCGAGATGATTTATGAGCGCGAATTGCTCATTTGCAAGCTCTGACCATTTCGGAAGATTTGGGCGCCACGGTGCGCATGAAATCAGTGGTTTCGTATTTCGGGAGTAGTCGAACCGGAATTCGGATATAGTAAAGAGTTCAGCACTATCCCCGTGTGCACGGGCCTGCCACGACAGGCTTTTGGACTACCCGGGCGAATTCCACTGGGACTCGCCGCGCTCATTGTGTCTTTGCCGTTCCTGACAACTGAACTTGCAGACCGACCTTAACCAGCGGAAGGAAGCCATGCAGATATCGGATCAGCCTAACCGAATCCCCAAGGCACAGGGCCTCTACCACCCACGCAATGAACACGATGCGTGCGGCATGGGCTTGGTGGCCAGTATCAAGGGCGAGAAAAGCCATGACATTATTCGCAAGGGACTTGAGGTCCTCATTAACCTCACCCACCGTGGAGCCGCAGGCTGCGATCCGGAGACGGGCGATGGCGCCGGCATTCTCATCCAGATTCCCCACGTCTTTTTTGCGCGCGAATGCGGTGAACTCGGGATTCAGCTCCCGGGCGCCGGCGCCTACGGCGTGGCGATGGTCTTTCTTCCCGTGGACAGGCACAGCCGCCTGCAATGCGAAGGCGTCTTCGAACGGATTGCTGCCGCGGAGGGCCTTAAAGTTCTTGGCTGGCGCGACACCCCGGTGAATGGCGACGCCATTGGCCGCGAAGCCCGCGCTTCGCAGCCATATATCGAGCAATTTTTCGTCGCCCGCCCCGAAGGGATTGACGAGGAAGCCTTTGAGCGCGCGCTCTATCTCGTCCGCCGCCGCACCGAAAACGAGATGGCCGCCTCCGACATCGAGGGCAAGGACGACTTCTACATCCCCTCCTTCTCATGTCGCACCATCATCTACAAAGGCCTTATGCTGGCCCCGCAGATCGAGAAGTTCTACTTCGAACTGGCCAATCCGCTGGTCACCAGCGCGCTCTGTCTCGTCCACCAGCGCTTCTCAACGAACACCTTTCCCAGTTGGAAACTCGCTCATCCATATCGCTACATCGCGCACAACGGCGAGATCAACACGATCAGCGGCAACATCAGCTGGATGAACGCGCGCCAGTCTGTACTCGATAGCCCGTTGCACGGCGAAAAGATCAAAGAGCTTTTCCCGGTCATCACGCCCGATGGCAGCGACTCCGGGTCGCTCGATAACGCAGTTGAATTCCTCTTCCAGTCAGGCCGCTCGCTTCCGCACGTCATGGCCATGCTCATCCCCGAAGCATGGGCCGGCAATCCTGACATGGATGAAGACAAGCGCGCCTTCTACGAGTACCACGCATCGTTGATGGAACCGTGGGACGGTCCTGCGTCGATCGCATTCACTGACGGACGCATCGTCGGCGCCACGCTCGACCGCAACGGTCTTCGCCCCGGCCGCTACATCGTCACCAAAGATGATCTCGTCGTCCTGGCCTCTGAAGCTGGCGTACTCGACCTGCCTGCGGAAGACATCCGCAAGAAAGGCCGCCTGCAGCCCGGTCGCATGTTCCTCGTCGACACGGTGCAGAAGCGCATCATCTCCGACGCTGAAATCAAGAAGAGCCTCGCGGCACGCCAGCCCTATGCCGACTGGCTGAAAGAGCAG
Organism: uncultured Acidobacteriaceae bacterium; assembly: GCA_963769345.1. Lineage (GTDB taxonomy): Bacteria > Acidobacteriota > Terriglobia > Terriglobales > Acidobacteriaceae > Telmatobacter. Next base: position 370,683 of record CAVYLL010000006.1, on the reverse strand, counting down.
CAGGTCTCGCTCGATTCCCTTCCCGAGCCTTCGCGCGTCATCGCATCCAATCCCGAAACGCTCCTCCGCCGTCAGCGAGCCTACGGCTACAGCGAAGAAGATCTCCGCCTGCTGCTAGGCCCCATGGGCGCACGCGGCGAAGAGCCTGTCGGCTCGATGGGCACCGACACCCCGCTGGCCTGTCTCTCCGATCGCCCGCAGCCGCTCTTCAATTACTTCAAGCAGCTCTTCGCGCAGGTCACGAATCCACCCATTGATCCCATCCGCGAAGAACTCGTCATGTCGCTCATCAGCTACATCGGCACCGAGCGCAACATCCTCGACGAGACTCCGGAGAATTGCCACACTCTCAAGCTTCCGCATCCGATCCTGTCGAATCGCGATCTGGAAAAACTGCGTCGCGTCTCCTCCGGCGACCTGCTGGCCACAACGTTACCAGCGCTCTTCCGCGCTGCCGATGGCGAAGTCGGCTTGCGTCATTCGCTCGACGACTTAAGCGCTCGCGCCGCACACGCCGTGGCATCCGGATACACGCTGCTCATCATCTCTGATCGCGGCGTCGACCCAACATACGCGCCCATTCCCAGCCTGCTTGCCATGGCTGCCGTGCACAACCGTCTCGTGAAAGAGAAGACCCGCACCCAGGTCGCGCTCATCATCGAGAGCGGCGAGCCGCGCGAAGTCATGCACTTCGCCCTGCTCATCGGATACGGCGCCAGCGCCATCAATCCCTACCTCGCCATCGAAACGCTACACGACCTCAAACGCCGCGGCCTGCTGCCCCACAATGTCTCTGCAAATCACGCGGAGAAGAACTTCATCAAGGCCATCAACAAGGGCCTGCTGAAAACCTTCTCCAAGATGGGCATCAGCACGCTGCAAAGCTATCGCGGCGCGCAGGTCTTCGAAGCCATCGGCCTCAACGACAGCCTCATCCAGACCTACTTCCCGCGCACCGCATCGCGCATCGAAGGCGTCGGCCTCGATGTTCTGGCACGCGAAGCACAGATGAAGCACTCCTACGCCTTCCAGCCGCTGACCGATTCCGAGACCGAACTCGTCGTCGGCGGCCACTACCAATACCGCGAAGGCGGCGAATATCATCTGCTGAATCCCGCCACCATCAGCAAACTGCAGCACGCCGTTCGCGCCAACAACGCGACGACGTTCCAGGAATACACCGACCTTCTCGATCAGCAGAATCGCACTCTCTGCACGCTGCGCGGGCTGCTCAAGCTCAAGTACGCCGAGACGCCTATCCCGATCGATGAGGTCGAACCGGCCAAGGAAATCGTCAAGCGCTTCACCACCGGCGCCATGAGCTTCGGCTCCATCAGTGCGGAAGCCCACGAGACACTTGCCATCGCCATGAATCGCCTCGGCGGCATGTCGAACACCGGCGAAGGCGGCGAAGACGAAGCGCGCTTCACTCCCGACCCGAATGGCGATTCGCGCCGCAGCGCCGTCAAGCAGGTTGCCAGCGGACGCTTCGGCGTCACCACCAACTACCTGGTCAACGCCGACGAGTTGCAAATCAAGATGGCGCAGGGCGCAAAGCCCGGCGAAGGCGGCCAGCTTCCCGGCCACAAGGTCGACGAGATCATCGCCAGAACGCGCCACTCCATCCCCGGCGTCGGACTGATCTCGCCGCCGCCGCATCACGACATCTACTCCATCGAAGATCTCGCGCAGCTGATCTACGATCTCAAGAACGTCAACCCCAAAGCGCGCATCGCCGTCAAACTCGTCTCGGAAGTCGGCGTCGGTACCGTCGCAGCGGGCGTCTCCAAAGCGCACGCCGATGTCGTGCTGATCTCCGGCGACAACGGCGGAACCGGCGCATCGCCGCTCAGTTCCATCAAGCACGCCGGTCTGCCCTGGGAACTCGGCCTCGCCGAAACGCAGCAAGTCCTGCTTCTCAACGATCTGCGCAGCCGCATCAAGGTCCAGACTGACGGCAAGCTGCAGACCGGCCGCGATGTCGTCATTGCCGCCCTTCTCGGCGCTGAAGAATTCGGCTTCGCCACCACGCCGCTCATCACCATGGGCTGCATCATGATGCGCAAGTGCCACCTGAATACCTGCTCCGTCGGCATCGCCACGCAGGACCCGGTCTTGCGCGCGCGTTTCACCGGCCAACCCGAGCACGTCGTCAATTTCTTCTTCTTCATCGCCGAGCAAATTCGCGAGCACATGGCCAAGCTCGGCTTCCGAACCATCGACGAGATGGTAGGCCGCGTCGACAAAATCGAAGCCTCCCTCGCCGACGCTCACTGGAAAGCCAAGGGCATCGACCTCTCCTCGATCCTCTACGCTCCGACCGTGCCCTCGCGCGTAGCGCGCCGCAAGATGCAAGCGCAGGATCACGGCCTCGACCAGGCGCTCGATCACGCGCTGATCGCGAAGGCCGCGACCGCGCTTGAATCGAAGACCCCGGTCACCGGCAGCTTCGCCATTCGCAATGTCCACCGCACCGTCGGCGGCATGCTGGGCGGCGAAATCGCTCGCCGCTACGGATCGGCCGGACTTCCGGACAACACCATCCACTTCAAGTTTGAAGGCTCCGCCGGGCAAAGCTTCGGCGCGTTTGTTCCTTCGGGCGTCACCCTTGAACTTGAAGGAGATAGCAACGACTATCTTGGCAAGGGCCTCTCCGGCGGACGCATCATCGCGTATCCTCCGAAGACTTCATTCTTCCTGCCGGAAGAAAGCATCCTCGTCGGCAACGTTGTTCTCTATGGCGCCACCAGCGGCGAAGTCTTCTTCAACGGCATTGCCGGCGAGCGCTTTGCAGTCCGCAACTCCGGCGCAACTGCCGTCGTTGAAGGCGTCGGCGATCACGGCTGCGAATACATGACCAACGGCACCGTCGTCGTGCTCGGCACCACCGGCCGCAACTTCGCCGCAGGCATGAGCGGTGGCCGCGCTTTTGTGTTCGACGATCAGGGCGACTTCTCAACGCGGCGTTGCAACAAAGCCAGCGTCGATCTCGAACCGCTTGAAGCAGAAGCCGACGTCGCCGAGGTACGCGCTCTGCTCGAGCGCCATCGCGACTACACCGGCAGCCCGCGCGCCGCATGGATCCTCGAACACTGGGCCGAGGCGCAGCCGAAGTTCATCAAGGTCTTCCCGCACGAGTACAAGCGCGTGCTTGGTGTCGAGCGCGTCGACACCATTTACTGTCCGCCAACTAACGCAGTGCCTCAGGTTGAGGCCGCAGCCGAGGTGCAGCATGGGTAAGGTCACAGGATTTCTCGAAATCGAACGCGAACAGCCCACACGCCGCAACGTCGATGAGCGCGTGCAGGACTGGTTCGAAATCTATCAGCCATTCCCTGAAGAAAAGCAGCGCGAACAAAGCGCCCGCTGCATGGATTGCGGTGTTCCCTTCTGCCACACTGGCTGCCCGGTCAACAACCTCATCCCTGACTGGAACGACCTCGTTTACAACGACCGCTGGCAGAGCGCGATTCGCCGCCTCCATGCCACCAACAACTTCCCCGAGTTCACCGGCCGCATCTGCCCCGCGCCCTGCGAAGCCTCCTGCGTACTCGGCATCGATCAGCCCGCCGTCTCGATCAAGCTCATCGAGCGCAGCATCGTCGAGCGCGCATGGGACGAGGGCTGGATCCATCCCGAGCCGCCCGAGCACAATACCGGCAAGCGCGTCGCCGTCGTCGGCAGCGGACCTGCTGGTCTCGCCGCTGCGCAGCAACTCCGCCGCGCCGGCCACTCCGTCACGGTCTACGAAAAGAACGACCGCATCGGCGGCCTTCTCCGTTACGGCATTCCCAACTTCAAGCTCGAAAAGCACATCCTTGATCGCCGTCTTCAGCAGATGCGCGCCGAGGGCGTCACGTTCCTCACCAACGCGCACGTCGGCGGCAACGTCCCCGTTGAAGCGCTCACCGGCCACTACGACGCCATTCTTCTTGCTGGCGGAGCCGAGCACCCGCGCGACCTCAATATCCCCGGCCGCGAACTCAAGGGCGTTCACTACGCCATGGAGTTTCTGCCGCAACAGAATCGCCGCTGCGAAGGCGATACGGTCGATCCCAAAATCGCCATCAGCGCCGAAGGCAAGCGCGTGCTCATCATCGGCGGCGGCGACACCGGCGCCGACTGCCTCGGCACCACCCATCGCCAGGGCGCAAAGAGCGTGCATCAATTCGAGATCATGCCCAAACCGCCGGACGGCCGCGCCGCCTCAACTCCATGGCCGCTCTGGCCGTTGCAACTGCGCATCGAAGGCGCGCACGAAGAAGGCGGCATCCGCGACTGGAGCATCAACAGCATCAAGTTCACCGGCGATGAGAACGGCAACGTCAAGCAGCTTCATGCCCTCCGCGTTGGCCCTCCGCCGAAGTTCGAACCCATCGCCGGCTCCGAGTTCACGCTCGATGTCGATCTCGTGCTCCTCGCCATGGGCTTCCTCGGTCCTGTGAAAGGCGGCATGATCGAGCAGCTCGGCGTCGCGCTTGACCAGCGCGGCAACGTCGCCGCGAATGCCGATTACATGACCTCCGTCGATGGCATCTTCGCCGCCGGGGACATGCGCCGCGGTCAGTCGCTCGTGGTCTGGGCAATTGCGGAAGGCCGCAAAGCAGCAGCCGCAGTCGACACTTACCTTGCGACAAAGCAGCCCATGGCGCCCATGCTCAGGCACGCACGAGCATAGCCCCGCCTCGTTATCAAACAAAAAGGGATGCCGCCCACGCCGGCATCCCTTTTTGTTCGCGCGCATTAGCTACTTCCCCTTGTGCATTTCCTCTGCGGTACTTCCAGATCCCGTACAGAGCGCCCAGTACCAGCAGAGAAATATAGCCAATGAGAATGGGCGTGCTCCATCCCTTCAAGTCGCGTCTGCCAGAAATTGATCACCTGCCGCCCATACTTGTAGCCCACCCATGCCACCAGGCCATAGCGCAGCCGCCCGCGCCGTACAGTAGGAAATCAAAAAGCGTGCGCGCGAAAGCCCCAGCGCGCCGGCCGCCAGCAGAAACGGCATCAATGGAACTGGCGGCGGCAGCAGCGAGGCCAAAGCCACCGAGAGCAATCCGTTCCGCTTTACCCAGCCTTGAACGCGGCGCACAAAGCGCCCCTTGCCCAGTCGATCGAGCGCGGCCTCGCCACCCTTTTTTCCTGCAGCCCATGTGGTGTAACCACCGATCACCGACCCCACAAATGCGCACGAAGCAAACATAATCGGCGAGCCAACCGATTGCGACCGGAAAGCAGTCAGCAACAGAAGCACCAGGTCCGTGCTTCCCGGCAGCGGTATCGGAATCACCGACGAATCAACCACTGCCAACGCGAATATCCCCACGGCGCCCAGATGCATCAACCAGCGAAGCGCGTGGGACGATCCTTCTTTTCCTCCGGGCGAATCCGATACCGCGTCGACAATGAAGCGGCAAAAGCCGGCCACCAAGCCGAAAATGGGCCCAATGTGATTCTCAACGCTGTTCCTGCCGACAGGAACGCCCGCGCACTCCCGCGCCATCCTCCAGATCAAACGCAGCGTTCACGAGCGCGATATGCGAAAACGCCTGCGGAAAATTCCCAACCAGCCGCTTTTCATGTATGTCGTACTCCTCTGAAAGCAACCCCAGGTCATTGGTCAACGACAGCAGATGCTCAAACAGTTTGACCGCCTCCTCTTCGCGGCCAACCGCCTTCAAACTGCTCACCATCCAGAAGCTGCACGCCAGAAACACTCCCTCGCCCGGCGGCAATCCGTCGCTCACGCGCGATGTGTCGTAGCGCAGGACGAGTCCATCCGGCATCAACTCGCGTCGAATCGCCTCAACCGTGCTCTGTACGCGCGGATCATCTCCCGGCAGAAATCCCACCAGCGGCATCAGCAACAACGAAGCATCCAATTCCTCTGACCCGTACGCCTGCACGAAGCTGTTCTTCTTCACGCTGAATCCCTTTTCGCAAATCTGCTGATGCAATTCGGTCCTTGATCGCCTTCCACTTCTCCACCGGCGCCTTATAGTTCATCTGCTCAGCCAACAGAACTGCGCGATCAAACGCCACCCACGCCATCATCTTTGAATACGTGAATTGCTGCGGCCCCCCGCGCGTCTCCCAGATCCCTTCGTCCGGTTCCTGCCAGATTGTTTCCAGATGCTTCAGCAGCAAGCACAAGCACCCGGAAATCATCCTCGGTATGCCGTCCCATCTTGCTGCTGCGCGTGAAAAAACGAGTCAAGCATCTCTCCATAAATATCCAGTTGCACCTGCATCGAAGCAGCATTGCCGATGCGCACCGGCCTTGATCCTTCATATCCCGGCAGCCACTCAACTTCCCACTCCTGCAACTGTCGCTCGCCGCGCAGTCCATACATGATCTGCACCTGGTCGGGACTTCCCGCCAGCGCCCGCAGCAGCCAATCCTGCCATGCCGCGGCCTCGTCGTAGATAGCCGGCATTCGAAAGCGCCAGCAGCGTGAACGTCGTGTCGCGCAACCAGCAGTAGCGATAGTCCCAGTTCCGCACGCCGCCAATGCATTCGGGCAGACTCGTGGTTGCCGCCGCAACCACGCCGCCCGTCGGCATATACGTCATTGCCTTCAGCGTGATCAGCGACCTCTCCACGATCTCTCGATACTTCCCTTCGTAGTGAAGCCTCCCCGTCCATTCCTGCCAGAACGCCTCAGTATCCTTGAACGCTTGCATCGTGATCGATCGGCGCGCGGGTCTTTCTCGTGCGATTGCCCATAAGTCAGGACGAACCATTCGCGTTTTCCTGCCGTTACCGGGAACTCCGCCAGCGTTTTCAAATTCTCGCCGTGGGTCTCCACCGAGGTGCGAAGGATCGCGAGATTCGGCCCGGCAATCGCACGAACGCCATCGTCCACGCGCGTCACCCACGGCACGGTGCGGCCGTAATCGAAGCGCAGACACAGCTCCATCTGTATCGCGCACCGTTCCGCGAATTCCCTCCACGATCCGGACCACATCGGAATTCTTGTCCGCGCACCGGCATGAAGTCCGTAAGACGAACCGCACCATTGGGGGATTCAAACACCGTCTCCACAATCAGCGTGTGCTCGCGATATTTCCTCGTCGTCTTCCACTCGCCTTCGCACGGCGCGATCTTCCAGTAGCCGTTCTCAGTCGTGCCAAGCAGCTTGGCAAAACATGCCTCCGAGGAAAACGTTGGCCAGCACAGCCAGTCGATCGAACCGTCCTTGCCCACCAGCGCGGCTGTCTGGCAGTCGCCAATCAACGCGTAATCTTCAATCTTCGAGGCCATATCGGTGGATTATTGCTCGTGGTAGTTGCGCATGAGACCGCCGTCGATAACGAACGTTGAGCCCGTCACGTAAGATCGCATCGTCGGATGCAAGAAACGCCACCAGCCCCGCCACATCCTCCGGCGTACCAAGCCGCCCCAGCGGAATGTTGTTGAGCAGCGCATCCAGCTTTGGCTTGTCCTCGAGAAGAGCTTTGTTAATCGGCGTCGCAATCGCGCCCGGTGCAACGTTGTTGATCGTGATCCCCAGCGGCCCAAGTTCTACTGCCAGGTCGCGCATCAGCATGCGCAGTCCGCCTTTGCTGGTGCATGTAGGAAGCAAAACCGGGAAACGCCATATCCTCGTGCACCGAGCTGATATTGATAATGCGCCCTGGCTTCTTCGCATCGCGCAGCCGTCGCACAAATGCCTGCGTCAGAAAAAACGGCCCGCGCAGATTCACCGCCATCACCTCGTCGAAGTCCGATTCCGGCGTATCCCAGAAATCCGACTTCTTCTCCATCCCCGCGTTATTCACCAGGATGTCCGCCGAACCGAACTGGCTTCCATGCGGTATCTACCAGGCACCGCACGTCATCGATGCGCGTGACATCTGCCTGCACAATCTTGCCCTCGCCGCCGGCCTTCTCGATCGCCTCTTCTGTCTCTTTCGCTCCATCGGGGTTGCCCACGTAGTCCACGATGACCTTCGCCCCTTCGCATCCGAGCCGTTTGGCAATCCCCTGCCCGATGCCCGATCCGGCACCGGTAACAATCGCCACTTTTCCCTGAAAACGCCGCATGGCTCTCCCCCGTCAAGATGGCAATGGTCATGTCGCTCATTGGGTTGGATGCACAATGAGTCCCGGGTTGCTCTTTGAATTGAAGTTTGATGAAACGACGCCAGGGGATCGATTGCGCGCTCAAAGCTGCGAAATCAACTCCGAGCCAGGTCCCCATTTATTGGGAACGGAAAAACCCGAACAGCAGCACCGCCAGCACAAGGGCGCTCACAGCAACATAGAGCTTGTCCCGCTCGATGCCAAACGCAATGAGCGCAAACACCACGCGCGCCACGGGTGTTGCTATCAGCAGCAACACCGCAAGTTGAATGATGGCCGCCGGATCGCCCATTCACGACGCCGCTCGCTCACTCCACCGACATGGCGCAGCGCCTGCGGTTCGCTCTTGAAGACCCGGTAGTCCGGAATTCCCGCGTGATGAGCCCTGAGATAAAGAAGGCCGCCGGCCAGCATCACGAATGAAGCCAGCAGCACTCCAACCTGGAGCAATCGCCCCATGATTACTTCCATGCGCCGGTCGTCGAAATGATCTTCCCGGCCCGCCTCTGCCGGCTTCGCTCTCAAAACCATTTCGTCACCCCGTTGATGATCATCTCCACTCCGAGCGCAAGGATGACGATCGTGAACACGGCACGCAACACCGAAACATGCGCGCGAACCAGATACCGCGCGCCAATCAGAGATCCGCTCAGAACACCCAGCATCACCGGAAAGGCCAGCCCGGGAGTGATCAACCCGCGATGAAGATAAATCCCCGCGCTGGCCGCCGCCGTAACGCCGATCATGAAGTTGCTGGTCGTTGTCGACACCTTGAATGGGACCTTCATGATGCGATCCATCGCCAGCACCTTTACCGCCCCCGAGCCGATGCCCAGTAATCCCGAAAGCGTTCCCGCCACAAACATCAAGCCGAATCCGCCGGGAATATTCTCGACCTCATACTTGCATCGAGATCCGTCCGGCCCGGGATAGTCGCCCGACAACCTCAACTTTTCCGACCATGGGCTTCCCTTCTTCAACTCAGGAACTGGATTGCGCGCCTGCTGCCACGAAAGATATGCGGAATAGAGCAGCACCAAGCCAAAGATAATCGCCAGAGCCTGTGTGTGCACCACCGTCGCCAGAAACGCCCCCAGAATCGCACCGAGCGTCGTTGCCACTTCAAGAAACATTCCGATGCGCACGCTGGAAAACCCCTCGCGCACATAAGCCGCGGCAGCTCCCGACGACGTCGCGATCACCGAGATCAGCGATACCCCGATGGCATAACGAATATCCACGTGGAATCCAAGCGTGAGCAGCGGCACCAGGACAACTCCGCCGCCGAGCCCCGTGAGCGCCCCAACAGCCCCGCCAGCAGTGAACCGAGAAAGAGGAGCGCGGTAAAAATCGACAAGCTCATAATGAGAAATCGTTCAACAAATGACGGCTATGATTTGTTCCCTTACATCGGCTTCCCGCGAAACAAATAGAACAGCTCAATCAGCAAAATCAGAACGACCGTAAATTCCAGAAAAAACGCCCGGCTCTGGTTGAACTGATCCACCATATAGTTGTACAGGTCTTCCGCGGTCTTCACCTTGCGCGATACAAGTTCCTTGTAATCCGGCACGCCCACCTTGGCCGCCGCCAGCCTGTACAACCGCGCCGCGAACATATCGCTTAGAAACTTGATCGCATTATCCGCACGCTCGGTCAGTTCCGCGACGTCCAGCAGTGTTGTATGCAGATTCCGGGCCGACTTCGCCAATCGCCATCGCGCAAAGACGCCGGTCTTCTGCTCCAGCAGCGCATAGGCACGGTCAAGAATCTCGGTCAGCAACTCGTCGTAGTGGCGAAATTCGAGCAACTGTGAATTCGCATACTCCAGCAACTGAATCGCTGTCTCCGCACCGGCCTTGCTGTCATAGAGAAATGCCGCGTTCCAGCCGATCACCGTTACGTCATTCGCATAGTAGGAGATCTGCGAATGCAAAACTTCGGTGCACTCTCCCGCGGAAAGTTGCAGCCGATCGCCTCGGACAACTTGGGCGATTTCAAATCCATGATCGCGAATCAGATCGGACGCCAACGGCGCGCCGGGCGCATCGCTGACGTGAAAAATGAAGTAGTCCTCGCTCAGCCAGCGCGCATAGGGCCGTATCATGACCTCCGCGCATTGATCCAGTTTGGCCTTCACCAGCGGCTCAACCCGCGACGCAAAATCGATATCCCACACCCAGCGGCTCGCCAGATGCACCAGGTTATCCCAGTCACCTGTAAACGGCAGGTGCAACAAGACGCTGACGACGCCATAGTCGTAGTACTTGATCTCGCCTTCCAGTCGTTCCCCGCTGTCGAGTAGCAGAGCATCGAGCGGTTCAACCACCGGCGGTCGTTCATATCGGACATACGCCGGCGCGGCATGTTTCATGCTCGGCTTTTGCTGTACGGTGCCTTCCCGCATACTCCGAAGGCGATCGAGGCGCAGTTCTTCGCAAACGTCAAACTGGATCAAAACGAGGACAGAGCCAGTCAGCGCAGTCGTCGCGATAGATGGAGTTAGATTCGTCACGTACAAGCGCATGGTAAAGCATCGCGCCGCCACTCCGCTTCAATAAGGAAACACGCCAGGGGGAACGACCGATTCCTCACGGTGTCTTGGATTCCGAGTCCCAGCCCTAAACCGAAGATGGTGTATCGTCTCATGCGCAGTGCTCGATTTAGCGTTCTCCCGCGCCGCCTTCACGCGCCCGGAAAGAAGCTTCTTTGCTCTTTCCATCTCCGCTGGTCTCCTCATCCCCTGAACTGACTCGTGACCTAATGCCTCTTGAAGTACTGAACCTCGCGCTCGTGCTGCTTCGCCTTCTCAAGGGTTGAGAATGTCCCAAGGTTGCGACGCTTGCCCGTTGACGCGTCCTTCTTGCGGGAGTACAAACGAAATTCGCCGGATTTGAGTTTACGAATCATGAATTCTTCAGATGCTACAAGGATGAAATGGGTGTGCTTTCCCACCCTTCCCATGGGTTCGTCGCGCCGTGGACAACTTGTCGTTTCGCAGCTTCATCGAACGACCAAGGGCGTGCGGTAATTCGGCCATCACCTGATGGTCGCTGCTTTGCACGCACAGGAGGCGGGTATGGCGGTCCGTCCATTCTGGACTGGGCAACTCAGGATTTCGCTGGTCTCTTTCGGTATTCAGCTCTTTCCTGCCACCAGTTCAACATCTGAAGTCTCTTTTCACCAGATCGATCGCAAGACCCGCCAGCGCGTTCACCACCTGAACGTGATCAATGGCGATCAGCCCGTCGACAATTCCGAAGTCGTAAAGGGATATGAATACAGCAAGGGCAAATACGTGATCGTCGAGCCGGAAGAAATAAAAAAGCTTCGCCTCGAGACACAGAATGCAATCGACGTCGCGCAGTTCGTCGACTCCAAGGAACTACCTCCCTCTCTCTTTGAGAGGCCCTATTTCGTCCTTCCCGATCCCAAGGGGTCCATCGACGCCTACGCCGTTGTTCGCTTGGCCATGCAGCAGGCCGACAAGGTCGCGATTGGAGAAGTCGCTTTTGGCGGCCGTGAGCACCTGATCGCCATCGCACCTGCACCCGGCAAGAACACACGTGGCATCATGGCCTATACCCTGCGCTATGCTGAAGAACTGCGCGACGCCAAAACCTACTTCGGCAGAACTTCAGGATCAGACGATCGACAAGAAGCAACTGGCGCTCGCCAACGAATTGATCCGCGCTCAATCCGCGCCCTTCCGCCTTGAAGACTTCAAAGACGACTATGAAGCTGCCTTGCGCGAACTCGTCGAGGCCAAGCGAACAGAGAAGCCACTACCTGTCGTCGAAGGAAAGCCTCGCGCCAAGGTCATCAATCTTATGGACGCCTTGAAACGGAGCGTGAGCGAGTCGAACCAGAAAGAAGAGCGCCCCCGGACACATTCTTCGGCTCGTTCCTCAAAGAAAGGGCCTACACTATTGAAATCCCGCAAACGACTCGCATAAGGCCGCATAACGTATGGCAAAGTCCGCCAGTCGCCCAAAAGATCCAGCAAAGACACTGGAAGATCAGTTGGCACGCTATCGCGAGATGCGGGACTTCGACGTGACCGCCGAACCTCGCGGAAGCAAAGGCGCCATTCAGGCAGCCACGCACAAAACCAGCGCACTACCCTTCGTCGTCCAAAAGCACGCGGCCACGCGACTACATTACGACTTCCGCCTCGCCTGGAATGGCGTTCTGAAAAGCTGGGCCGTCGCCAAGGGACCGAGCGACCTGCCCGCGGATAAGCGCCTTGCTGTACAGGTGGAAGACCACCCGATCGAGTACGGCAATTTTGAGGGCACCATTCCCAAGGGGCAATATGGCGGTGGATCCGTCATGCTGTGGGACTTCGGCGAATGGGAACCGGTCAAAGATTATGCGGACGTTGATCGCGCCCTCGCCGAGGGCCACCTCAAGTTCAACCTGAAGGGCCAGAAGATGAAAGGCCAGTGGGCGCTGGTTCGCATGAAGACTCGCGATGCTCGCCCAGACAAGCCGAATTGGCTCCTCATCAAGGACCGCGACGAATACGCGCGGACGGAAGACCAGACCTCGATCACCGAGCGCTATCCCGACAGCGCCGTCACCAAACGCAGCATCGAGCAGATCGGAAAAGACAGCGACCGCGTCTGGCACAGCAATCGCACCCCAGACGAGCAACCTGAAGCGACGAAGCTGGGTGCTGATCGAAAGAAGGCGAAGTCCAAGCCTTCCTTTGCAACGGTGCTCAAATCCGTCCCAAAAGAAAAGTTTCCCGGCTTCATCCCCCCGCAGTTGGCCAAAGCCTCAACCGCGCCGCCTTCCAGCGACGGGTGGATCCACGAGCTAAAGCTCGATGGCTACCGAATCCAGATCCAGATCCGACCAGGCAGCGGCTCCAGCCACAAGCGTGTTTCGCTTCTCACCCGCAAGGGCCTCGACTGGACCCGTCGTATGCCCGACCTTGCGCTCGCCGCCGAGCAACTCCCGTGCAAGAGCGCAGTCCTGGACGGGGAAACCGTCGTCCTCGATGAGAAAGGCGCCACGAGCTTCGCGGACTTGCAAGCCGCATTCCAGGAAGGTGCGAAAGTCCACCTCAACTACTTCGCCTTCGACCTGCTGCATCTCGACGAACACAACCTCCGCAACCTGCCGCTGTTGGAACGCAAGCAACTCCTCGAAAGACTCCTCGCCACACTCGATGACCAATCGCCTATCCGCTATAGCGAGCACTTCGAAGCAGACGGCAAGAAAGTCTTTGATGAGGCCTGCAATCTTGGCGCAGAAGGCATCGTCTCCAAGCTCGCATCTTCCTCGTACGCATCAACGCGAGACAGTTCCTGGGTAAAATCCAAATGTTTTCAGGAGCAGGAATTCGTCATTGGCGGATTTACTGACCCTTCAAACGGCAGTACCGGCATCGGCGCATTACTCATCGGCTACTACGAAAAGGGGGAGTTGCGCTATGCGGGCCGATCCGGCACGGGGTTCACGCAGAAAACGCAGCACACCCTTCACGCACAACTTGACACGCTCGTTCAATCCAGAACTCCCTTCATCGATCTGCCCAAAGGAGTCTCGCGCGGCGTGCACTGGGTTAAGCCAGAATTGGTTGCGCAAATTTCCTTTTCCAATTGGACACGCGATAATCTTGTGCGCCAGGCAGCCTTCAAAGGACTTCGCGAAGACAAGCCGGCCAAGGAAGTCGTTCGCGAAACCGCCGAACCGCTTGAATCAGCCAACGCCTCCAAAACACATACGGCAAGATCTGCGCCAGAATCGAAGGGGAGCAGCGGCACAAATATCGCGAGCAAGACCGTTAGCGCCTTCGCGAGCAAAACCGCTGGCGCGTCGAAGACCAACCTTCCTATCACGCATCCGGACAAGATCCTCGATCCGGAATCCGGGATGACAAAGCTGATGCTGGCCAACTACTATCTCGCTGTCGCGGATCGAATGTTGCCTCATATCGCCGATCGCCCACTCAGCATCGTCCGTTGCCCCGAAGGAATCGGCAAACCCTGCTTCTTCCAGAAACACATCGGCATGGGACTGCCATCCGGTATCAGAAGCGTTCCCGTTCCCGACAAGAAGGGCGGACCAACTGAACAATACGTGACCCTGAACTCACCAGAAGGTCTCGTTGGCCTGGCGCAAATGGGTGTGCTCGAGATTCATCCGTGGGGATCCAAAAACGAATCCCTCGAAAAACCCGACCGCGTCATCTTTGACCTGGATCCGGACGAATCCATCGACTGGAAAACGCTTGCCGCAACCGCCACAGAATTCCGCGCCCGCCTCGAAGAGCTCGGCCTCAGATCCTTCCTGAAAACAACCGGCGGCAAAGGCCTGCATGTCGTCGTTCCTATCCGGCCAGAAAACGAGTGGCCGGTGGTAAAGGAATTCGCGCACAGATTTGTTCTGGGAATCGAAAAGAAGAACCCCGGCTTGTATCTCACCAAGATGACCAAGGCTCTCAGAAAGAATCGGATTTATCTCGATTATCTTCGCAACGATCGTGGCTCAACCGCAGTTGGCCCCTACTCGCCACGCGCCCGTTCGGGTGCGCCTGTTGCCTTGCCACTCGATTGGACAGACCTCAATGCCAAAGCACGCCCCGTCTTTCACGTCGCAGATTTCGACACGTGGAAGAACCGTCTCTCTCCTGATCCATGGGCTGAGATGGGCAAGCTCAAACAACGTTTATCCACGAAAGCAATCCGCGACGTCCGATCCTGAGCCCCGCCAACCGCGGGCCTGAGCCGACCCTTATCTCGCTTCGGATTCCCTCAGTCATATTTAGGCTCATCCGGCCTTGTCAGCAGATCTGAAGCGCGCTGCAACATCAGATCCGGGTAGACGGGCTTGGCCAGCACTTCGAACTGGTGCCCCTTCTTGCCTGCCTCTTCCAGCAGCATCGCAGTGTTTGCGTGGCCTGAAAAAAGAAGCACGTGACATGCGGGATGATTCTCCTTGATTGCGATGGCCAGATCGATCCCGTTCATCGCCGGCAGCATCACATCCAATATCGCCAGATCAGGACGCCACTCCGCGAACAACTCAATCGCGCCCTCAGCGGAATAGGCCACACGAACGTTGTAGCGTCGCATCTTGAAAATCAGCTGCAGCGTGTCTGCGATGTTCACCTCGTCATCAACAATCAGAATCCGCCGCCCGCCATTCCGGCCTGCCGTGTCCAATGCACTGCCCGCTTTTGAAGCCAGTGACGCCGGTTCTCGGTTGGACGGAATCGATCCAGTTGAGTCAGAATGGGGCTGCGAGAGTGCGCCGCCTTGCTCCGGGGCCCCAGGGTTCCCGTTGTCGCCGTTTCCTTTGTCTTCGGCATCTCCGCATTCCTTCATTGCGGCTCGTAGTTCTGTAACCCCGTTCCCCATACCGACTTACGATGCGCTCGAAAGCCTGCTAGTATACCTCGGACGACGATAAATCGTTGATTTCATTAGAGCAATTGCACTGGTGGAATTGCCCGCCGAGCACCCAGAAACCATTGAAATGTCCGAACTTGAGCTGACAACCCGAGAATGGTCCGACCGGATCCGGCGACTATTGAAAGCACTGAAATTAACACAGGCGGGATTGGCAGCACGCCTCGGCGTCTCTCCGGCAACTGTCTCCCGCTGGCTTGCTGGGAAGAACGAACCGACCGCCGAAACTTACGTCGCGCTCGGCAACCTGGCAGGAAGGCCTGAAGCCACCTACTTCTGGGAGCGTGCCGGCATCGACACCTCCGAGTTGCCCGATCCCAGCCTTCGCCAGACACTGTCCTCAATTCAAACCACACTCGAGGACTTCAACCTCATCACTAACAAGAGGGTTTCGCAGCACCTGGCCGGCAGAGGCAATGCGGTCGCAATTCCTCTTCTGAGCGTGACGGCATTTGGCGACCGCATTCCGCCCCATGAGAACGTTCGGCTCTCCCAGGCCAAGGTCGAGGATGTGTTGCTGGCGCCGCTCTCCTGGTGCCCCCACCCTGAGGGCATGATCAGCATGCACGTTGCGGGCGACTCCATGTACCCCACCATCCCATCCAGCTCCATCCTCTTCGTCGATACCGCTGTTACTGAACGCAGCCATCTCAACGAAAAGCTTGTGGTCGTCTCTCATCGGGACCTCGGCTTCAAGGTGGCGCGCCTGCAGCGACTCGCCGGATCAGACTTGCTGGTTTCCGCCAATCCCAAATATCTCCCGCTCGATATAAGCAACGCCACCAAGTGGAAGATCTTTGGTGAAGTCCTTTGGTGGGTGTCCAAAGATGTGAAGCGGGACTCCTGAAAACCGGCGACCCCGGCAATCGCCTTCAGCTTTCATTTGCGATGGCCGTCGACCCAGATGGCGCTCTGCAATTTCCTTCGCAATTCGAGTTGTGACAAGAAGGCATGAGACAAGCGATCATCAAAGCTGATGGCGCTTTCCGTCACTCCCGACTCCTCCCCGGCCGTTTCGCATCGCGATCTCGAGCGCCACATCGCAGCCGCAGAACAGCGCGTGACGAATCCCATCGAAGGTATCTTCGGGCCCAACTCTATCTCCTGGCGCATCAATCGCGAATCCGCGCTCTTTCTCGGCGCTGGCCGCGCCGCCCTGCTGCAGCTCGCGCATCCCTGGGTGGCAGCGGCTCTCGATCAGCATTCCTCACTGCTCGCCAAACCGATCGCGCGCTTTCACAATACCTTCCGCTTCATCTTCACCATGATCTTCGGTTCAGCGCCTCAAGCCGCGCGAACAGCGCGTTCTCTTTATCAGATGCACACGCGGATCACCGGCGATCTTCCAGACGATGTCGCAGGCTACGCCAAAGGCTCGCGCTATGAGGCACTCCAGGTTTCGGCTCTGCTCTGGGTCTACGCCACACTGATTGAAAGCGCGGTCATTGCATATCAATGCGTTCTCCCGCCACTTCGTCCAGACGAACTTGCAGCGTATTACGCCGAGTCGAAGATTCTTGCCGGGCTTTTCGGGATTCCGCCCGACGCCCTTGCTCCAGACTGGGGTTCCTTTCAGGCGTACGTCGCGCAGATGTGTTCGTCGCAGGCGCTTGGTGTCAGCGATCGCTCGCGCTTCATGGCACAGAGCATCCTGACCGGCGCGCGTTCGCGAATTCACATTCCCCAGTGGTACAGATCGCTCACAACGGATTGGCTTCCGCCGCGCTTTCGAGAAGAATTCGGCTTTGCCTTTGGCCTCGCGGAACAGACACAGTCACAAAAAACGCAGTATCTCCTTCCCCGTGTGTATGCGAAGCTTCCGCCGTCTCTCCGCTACGTCGGCCCGTACCAGGAAGCGCAAGCGCGACTCGGGAATCGCAATCCCGGCTTGCTTATTCGCTTCTGCAATCACTTCTGGATCGGCCAGCCGCGCATGCCGTTTGCAGATTAAATTCAGGAGTCGTGCTTACCGTATGCCAAACGACTAATTCCTGAGCAAACCCGTGACCAGCGCCTCCCACTCGTCGCTTAGTTCCCGCCGGTGAAACTCTCGCCCCGCACGCGCATACCAATATTCTGCATTTGAGAGCGCCCCCTCCTTTCGGTGCAGATAGGCGTGAACTGCCATGGCGTCTTTTGATTCCAGCTCGTCAACCAGACCGTGCGCCTGGGTCCATTCGCCTTTGGCGTCCCACCACAGCGCTGCAAGTGGCGCTGTCAGACCATCCGGCGGGATCTGTTCCCTCGTGGACTCGCGAAACTCGCTCGCATTCAATGAAGTTGCCCTCCCCGCTACTTGTGCCCGGTTCGAAGATCAATGTCGCTCAGGTGACCCAAATCACATCGTCGAGCCGTCGTCTGGAATAAGAATAGCCATAAATCAATTCGCAATGAAGCAAGGTTTGAAGGAGTCGATAGAAGAGGAACATGCAGGCTGACGAGGCTGCGTTGAAGAGGTCGGGACATGCGGTTTCGTGAAACAGAACCAATCCAGACTAGTATTTGCGATTCCGACCAAATTGGTCGTATACTGAACTCAGACCATTCTGGTCGCAATTATCGGGTGCTGCCCTTTCGGCAACCCACGGGAGTCCGGCCAGTGAGTGTGTTGACGGATTTGCGCATCGGAGAAACGGCAACCCTGGTCTCCCTCGATCTCCCGGACTCTGTTCAAAACTATCTCATGCACATGGGTTTTGTGCCCGACGCACGGGTTACCGTTCTGCGCCGCGCTCCGGCAGGCGATCCTACGGTTTATGGCATCGATGGCATGCAGATTGCTCTGCGTCGCGAGACAGCGGAAGCCATTCGCGTCCGCAGCGCATCCGACACAACGCAAAGCGAGATAGATGCGGAATTGGCGAAGATCGCGGAAACCTCCCAGCCGGCAAGCAATCCGGATATCCACGAATTTGCCGGTGCGATCAGATGAATGCCTGCTGCGAGACTCCGGCGTTTGAGGCGCCTCTTTCCCCTGCGTCAGGAAGCCTCAGCACCGTTGTCCTCATCGGTCCGCCCAACTCCGGCAAATCCACGCTCTTCAATCGCCTGACCGGCTTGCGCCAGAAAGTCGCCAACTATCCCGGCGTCACTGTCGAGCAGCGCTCGGGCTTGATGGCCGGCGTTGGCCGCGACGACCTAACGCTGATCGATCTTCCGGGTGTCTATTCGCTCACTCCCTACTCTGAAGATGCGCGTGTCTCCGTCGACGTGCTCAAGGGCAAAATGCCCGGCACTCCCAAGCCCGACGCGGTACTTCTGGTTCTCGATTCTCTGCATCTTACCCGTCAGTTAATGCTGGCCGCACCGGTACTTGCTCTGGGACTGCCTACGCTCGTCCTGCTCAACATGAGCGACCTTATGGAATCGCGCGGCGGCCTTATCGATCCACTCAGACTCGCCAAGGAACTCGGCGCACCCGTGGCGCTTATCAGCGCGGTGCATGGCACCGGACTGGATGCCGTTCCGCTTTTCCTCAATCAGCACGCATTCACCGCAAGCCGCGCAGCAACCTCTGGCGCTTCCTGTGCTCGGCAACGCCGCCAGCACCCACACCTGGGCTGCACAGGTGAGCCGCAACACCGGATACCAAGCTCCGCTCTCCGCCGAAAACAGCCGCAAACTCGATAACATCCTGCTGCATCGCATCTGGGGCCCGCTGCTTTTTCTCGTGGTTGTGATTGGCGTCTTTGAAGTAGTCTTCTCCATCGGCCAGCCGCTGAGCGACGGATTCGGCGACATACTCGCACGGATGGGTTCCCTGGTTCGGCCGCTGCTTCCCGCAGGCTGGCTGCAATCCCTTCTGCTCGATGGCGCATGGAAGGGCATTTCGTCAGTGCTGGTTTTCCTCCCCCAGATCCTGCTTCTGTTCCTCTTCATCGGAGTCCTGGAAGACTCCGGATACCTTGCTCGCGCCGCTCTCATCGCCGATCGCGTCATGCGCACCATCGGCCTCAATGGCAAAGCATTCATCCCGCTGCTTTCGGCGTATGCCTGCGCGGTTCCCGCCATCATGGCCACGCGCACGATCGAGAACAAGCGCGATCGCCTCGCAACAATTCTCGTTACCCCATTCATGACCTGCTCCGCGCGCCTCCCGGTTTACATGCTGCTGATTGCGGCGTTCATTCCCAACATCACCTTCCTCCACGGATTCCTCGGCCTGCGCACCATCGTGATGCTCGGCCTTTATCTCGCTGGATTTGTGGCCGCCATGACTACCGCCCGCCTGCTGAAGAGCTCGATCCTCAAGTCAAGCGAGGCGCCCTTCATTCTCGAATTGCCGCAGTACCGCATGCCCACAATCCGCTCGCTTGCGATGCGGCTTGTCGACCGCGCAAAGGTTTTCCTGCGCCAGGCCGGCACAGTCATTCTCTGCGTAACGCTCGCTCTCTGGCTGCTCGCACACATTCCGCCGGTGCCAATGGCCAACGGCCATTACACGGCGCCTGAACTTGCCGACAGCGTCATCGGCAAACTCGGTCACTTCATCGAGCCCGCCATTGCCCCGCTCGGATTCAACTGGAAAGTCGGCATCGGCCTCATCTCCAGCGTGCTCGCGCGCGAAGTCATGGTCTCCACCATGGGCACGCTCTATGGCGCCGATCCTGAGACGCAGACCATGCATCTGCAAACCGCCCTGCACACCGACATGAAGCTTGGCGGAGCCGTGGCCCTCATGATCTTCTTTGCATTCGCCATGCAGTGCACGTCGACAATGGCCGTGGTTCGCCGCGAAACCAACAGCTGGAAGTGGCCCGCCATTCAGTTCGGCTACATGCTGGTGCTAGCCTACGGCGCCGCGTTCGCAGTGAACCACATCATCACCGCCCTCTTCGGATAGACCGAACTCTTCAGCCCACCGGCCGATTGGGCTTACCAGTGATCAATCGCGGCCCCAACGCAAAACCGTGCAGGGGTACATTAACCACCAATACATCTATGATATACGGCGTCGCTGCGCTGAACATGCGGGAAAAGGGCGCGGACTGGTGTTACATTGTGCCTACACGAAGAGCCGGGCAATCGGCCCCGGGGCTTCTGTCTTTCACGGAGTCCCACAGAAGTCATCAAGGCTGGTGACCTATTGCACATATCCAATCCTTTGATCCACGTGTAGTATCGCAAAAACAGGCCGCACCAGAAGAGCACGAGGAGGTAAAACGTGAACATTCTGAACCGAATCGTCCCCGTCAGTGTGAAGACTACCGCCAAGAGACTACCCGTCATCAAGCCTTGGTACGAACGCAAAAAATTGCGCGAGCGGTACGACGATGTCATGAGCGAGGTGTACGACCCCCAACTCATGCAAAAGGTTGAGGATGTGAACATCGCGGAAATCGAGATCAACAAGAACTGCAACATCAACTGCGTCATGTGCAACACATCGCTGTCGACGCGGCCGCAGTTCAACATGGACATGGAACTGTTTGAGCACGCGGTGAAATACACGCCGAACCAGCGGGGAGGCCATACAGCACTCCACACCATTGGCGAACCCCTGATGAACACCAAACTTCCTCAGTACTTCGAGACCATGCGCAAACATGGTGTTCGCATACAATTCTCTACAAATGCGCTCATCCTGCATAAGCATCTAGACCTTCTGATTGAGTACGCAGACGTCATCTGGGAGTTCCGATTCTCGATCGACGGGGCATCCAAGGAGACCTACGAGAAAATCCGTTTCGGAGGAAGCTGGGATCGCCTCATCACGAACATGGAGATGTTCCGTGAGAAGACTGAGAAGGACAGGCCATTCAAGCGCGTGAAGATCGGGTCAATCGTCAGCCAGGATGTCCAAAACGAGATGGGGCACCACCTGAAGTTCTGGAGCCGCTACGTGCCGATGGACATGATCGATCTGAATCTTGTGAGTGGGCTGTCGCCAGACAACAGATATTTTTTGACGCGAAGCATTCTCAAGAAGCATATTCAACCCTGGCCTCCTTGCTACATGTTGTTCTCGCCCACGCTGCACATACTCAACGACGGTCGTGCAACCCCATGCTGCCGCGACTACCAGGGCGATCTCACGTATGGGAATATCCGCGATAGCACGCCGCAGGAACTGATCAATTGCGAAAGTGTTCTGGAACTCCGGCGGCAGCACCTTGAGAACCGCATTCCCGAGAAGTCACCGTGCGCGAGTTGCTTCTGCGTCAACCCCAAGGTATCGGCGCTATTCAAACTTTTCGTCGCTGAGCTCGTGAAGCGCTACTCGAACGATTGGGATGTACCCAAGATGCAGTCCCGTTTCGATGAGTTCTTTGGAATGTTTATGGAAGGAATTCCGGATCGCACCCTGTTCTCCACTCTCACTCGCGGATAGCCACATCTAACGTACCTTTGGAAACGGCTTTTTTTGGCGCTGCCCGGCGTTTCCATCGTTCGTGTGGCCCAATGCAGGTCATATAACAGACAGGAGAATCCTCCCGCATGGAGAGTAGATTCAAATACCTGGGAATCAACCCATGGATGGCCATCTGTTTTGTTCTGGGCTTGGCGCAGGCTTGGATCGGCCGCTTCTTCATGACCTACGATGGCGTCTCCTACACGGATATGGGAGACGCCTATTTCCGCGGCGATTGGCACACCGCAATCAATGGCTATTTCAATCCACTCTACGGGTGCCTACAAGCTCTGGCTCGCTTCGTCCTGCATCCTTCCATGTACTGGGAGTTTCCGCTCCTTCATTTGGTCAACTATGGGATCTTTGTCGCCACAGTCTTCGCCTTCGAGTATTTTCTTCGAGGACTCATAAAGGACAGGGAGGATGTATTCGCGATTCGCTGCATCGCGTATGCAATTTTCTTGTGGACGTCGCTGCAGTTCCTCACCGTGACCATGATCGAGCCGGACATGATCATCGCTGCATGCGTTTATACCTCTCTCGGGATGCTTTTACGAGGTCCGAGCACCAAGCCCATCGCCCTGGGCGCAGCGCTGGCCGTCGGGTATTACACAAAAGCATGGATGTTCCCTCTTGCGCTCATGATCCTGTTTGCCGCCTGGAAGCTGCTTCCGCGCCGTAGTGCTTTGATCGCTGCAACTACATTTCTGCTTCTTTGCGTACCTTTGATTGTTGCGCTTTCGGTTTCATCGGGTCATGTGACAATCGGCGACACAAGCCGGCTCAACTATGCCTGGTATGTCAACAACGTAGATATGGGTCGCTTTTGGCAGGGAGGACCACCCAGGGCGGGCCATCCGATCCATCCTGCGCGCATCGCTTTGGATTCACCGAGGGTGTACGAGTTCGGCGGCGTTTTTCCGGTAACCTTTCCCATCTGGTACGACAACTCCTATTGGTATCGTGGCCTTCGCCTCTGGTTAGCACCGAGGCTGCTTGCGCACGCGTACATCGAGAACTTTCTCGGCGTCGCGAAGCTCCTGATTGGTCAAGGTGGGGGGTTCCTGATTGGGTGGATTCTCTGCCTTCTGATGCAAAAAGACAAAGTTGTTCGGAAGAATGCGGCCCAGGCCTGGATCGTATGGCTGGTTGGTCCTGCTGCGATCCTATTTCTGTGCCTGGTCCTTCTCGAGCCAAGATACATTGCATCCGCCGTCGTCATCCTTTTTTTGGTCCCATTCACGGCGCTGCCTGGTCGCATCGGCAAGATTCTCGCCGGCACTGTCGCAGTTGGCGGATTGGCGTGGGCACTCTCCTTTTCTTCGGTCACAACATTTAAAGGAGAGCCGATGCTTCCATTCCGAACCACAACGCAGAATGAGGCTTGGCAAATGGCGACCGATATGGGGCGACTCGGGATTCAGCCCGACGACCAGATCGCGCTTGCGGGGCATTCAAACCCAACCATTTTCGCGGCACGTCTGATGCGCGTGCACGTCATCGCGCAATTGAATTGGGATGTGATGTTCTGGGAACTCAGTGAGACGGACCGTCATCGCGTATTGGCAGCTTTGGCATCCACTGGAGCCAAATTCGCGGTTTCCGAGGTATCCCCTCCCGACCCAAGCCAAGCCGCTGGGTGGCAACGCATCGGCTCATCGAGCTACTACGCGTATCCGCTTTCCGGTCTGGCCGCCCCCTCGAATACCAATTCGGTGTCTGCTCTTCGCTGACAAATATGGAATCAGAGTATGTGTCCGCAAGCGTCGGCAGGAGTCTCTAGCACGGTCTTGCAATCATTGCGCTTCAGCTGCTGCAAGAACCTTGGTTTCGGGGGTGCGCTTGGTAATCGACCGCCCAAAGTTCATGGAGGGCTTCTCGATCGCGTAGTGGAACAGGCTTGAGGCGCACAGAACCGAGGGGACGTAGATAAGGAAGATCACTAATGGCGGCAACTTGTGGCTGAGCGTGTAGAGAAGCACAAAAAGCACCGTGCCGTGGATGAGGTAAACGCTGTAACAGATTTTGCCCATGAATTGGGGAAATTTCAACATCAGAAATCTGCTAAAGGGCCTGAATCCGACGCTCAGGATAAGGATCATTATCGAGCCGAGGGCGATGGCCCAATCGAATACAACCAACCTGAAATTCACGCTTGAAATGTGGCGCTTAAAGAAGATCTGGAGCAGCATCCCGCTGTACCAGTAGACGAACAACGCCATGAGCAGGTACACGGTTTTCCTGCGCTCCGACAGAGCGGAAGCCCAGGCAAATAACTTGTCCTTGAATCGGGCCAGCAAGATGCCAATGATGAAAAAACCCGCCACATGGAGCGTAATCGTGTAGGTGTTTAGGCCGCCATGAAGTTGATACCACGTCACGACAAAAGCAGAGGAAGCAGCGGCAAGAACGGAGACCAGCGGCCTTGTACGCAGAACCAGGTAGCAGAGTATGGGGAAGAAGATAGAGATTCTCATTGAGACGATGAGAGTCCAGAATGCAGTATTGATCTGCGCCCAGTGAACCGGGCCAACGATGAGAAGGTGCTGCAGCACCTCATGTCTGTCGACGGGCCCGGGCCAGGTCTGATTGACCCAGGAGGTGAGGTGAAGCGGTCCGTACCAGCGGGAATTGGCCAGGATTGCAATCCCCAGTGCAACGACGTATGGAATATAGAGACGAAAAACTCGTCGCGTGATGAAGACCGGATAGCTCTGCGGTTTGTTGTTAACTGCAGGAAGAGCCAGCACAAATCCGCTGAGCATATAAAACAAGGGCAACGCCGAGTGGCCTCCATAAAAGACCATGCCCGCCCAGTACACAATCATTTTGAGCTTGCCCTGGTGCCATTGGGGATCGACAACAAAAGCTATAAGGAAGTGCGACAAAGCGACCGAACACGCCCCGAGCCCGCGGAGAGCATCCATTTCCTGGTATCTCGTTGCTTTGCCTTGAACCATAGAGACGCTCTCCTGCGCCTGCGTTTGGCCTAATAAATTGCCTGGGTGCCTGGCCTCGAACGGGTAGCGGGGAACTTTTGCTGCGAGGCCTACTTATAATTCGACGACATTCTAAAAGTCAAGTTTACGAACCCGCCGTGGCGGCCCGCCCCTTGCCAGTTCGGAAATAACCCAAAACACAGCGCGATGCCAATTTTTTGCGGATTCTTGGACTCCGTCGTCGTTTTAAGCTCTGTTCCCCCAGGCAAGCTAACTGTCCAAATCCCACGACGTCCGAGTATTGTAGGCCAATGAGGGTTGAACGCAAGATGCGGCGTCCATTCCAACAATGTGCGTTCGCGGGAGTCCTCGTCCTGACCACTCTCATCGCAGCGGCCCAGAATCCCACACTCAAAACCCGCCCCAAGGAAGAGCGTGATCGCGAGTACATAGCCGCCCGGCGCATCACGCTTAACGTGCAGGTTACCGACGACGCAGGCAAACCCGTCACCGATCTCGACGCCAAAGACTTCACCCTCTACGACAATCACCAGCCTCGCAAGCTTTCTACATTTCACGCCATCGATGGCGAGGCGATGAATGACGCCACCGAAGTCATCATCGTACTCGATGCTGTCAACAGTCCCACGCCAGCGCTCGAAGCAGCGAAGAACGGTATTTTCAAATATCTTGCCCAGAGCCACTCGGCGCTTCCTTACCCAATGTCGTTTGCCCTCTGGTCCAACGGCCATTTGAAAGGGACGGGCGCGACCACGAATCGCAACACGATTGGCCGGGCGTTCGTGAGCATCACAAAGAACGTACGCTCCAATGCATGCGTGCCCGTCGACGCCTCAGTAGTAGAAGCAGCGGGAAACGGCAATGCCAGAACTCACGGTGACAAAGACAGCGGCCCACATTCCTCCGACGATGCCAACTGCACCCGGGTTCACTTCAAAGACTCGCTCGCTGCCCTAGACGGGATCGCACAAGAACAAACCAACCGCGGGGGTCGTACGATTCTCATCTGGGTTGGGCCGGGATGGCCGCTCCTGTCAGACGCTGAATTCAATCAATTGACGCCAAAGGCGCGCAAGAACTACTTCGACGAAGTCGTAACCGTACTGCACGATCTGCGCGCCGCCCAGGTCACGCTCGATGCCGTTGCTCCGCGCGACCCCATGCGCGGGGATGAAAAAGCAATCGTGATCCCCCATCTGCCTACAGGCACGGCATCACCCGAGAGTGCACGCCCCGACAGCCTCGGGTTGCCAGTACTCGCGCAGCAGACCGGTGGGCAGGTAATTGCCTCAAGCAGCGACATCACCGCCGATATGGGCAGATTACTCGATGATGCCGACTGGTACTATGCGGTCTCTTTTATTCCCCCACCCGCGCAGAACGGAGTGGAATTGCGATCGCTCGAAGTGAAGGTAAACAGGCCCGGCCTCAACGTCCGCACCATGACTGCTTACTACACTGAACCGTAATATGCGTGTAACGCCAAGGAGATTGATTGCATGAAAAAGAAAGCGGCTTCGGCCCTTCCCTCAAAACACCTGGAACACTATGAGAGATTGGTGGCGAGCAATCCGGGCGTCGAGCGGAAGGGCGACACAGTCCCATACACTTCGCTCAACGGCCACATGTTCAGCTACCTCAGCAAAGAGGGCAAGCTGGCACTCAGGCTGCCGTCTGCCGAGCGCGATGCATTTCTGAAGAAGTACAAAACCGGGCTGTGCGAGGCTTACGGAAAAGTGCAACCTGAATACGTGGTGGTTCCTGACGCTCTGCTCGCCTCAACCGCGGAGTTGAAGGGATATTTTGAGTGCAGTTATGCCTACGTGAGTACGCTGAAGCCGAAGCCCGCCCTGAAAAAGAAGAAAGGTTGACGTCGGCGGACGACTATTCCAATGCGTCGGGGTGTAGCGCAATGTTCTTTTCGCCGGCGGCTTTGCGCTCGTTGTAAGCTTTCAGCCAATCTTCCCAGTGTTTCCCGGCAGCGCGGTCTTTGCCGCTGAATTCGAGGCGCGCAATATTGGCATAGCTCAGCTTCAGTTTGCCCGGAGACCTCGGCGAAAAATACTGCACAAAAGAATCCGCGAGAGTCGTGCCGGTTGAGCGATTGAAAATATAAGCATCAATCCGCTCACCGTCTTTCGTTGTAATGGTCACGTCGCCGCGATAGTCGAATGCCTTCTCAAGCGCGTTGCGCAAGTCTTCGTCGCTGGCAAGCTCGGGGATCCAGCCCTCAAGCTGCTCGTGTTGTGCGCCGGGCGCGAGTTCGAGAGATTCAACCTGCTCGATGGTGTACTTCGCAACTTCACCGGTCATGCGTTGGTCTCCTCGAGGCTGCGCTCATTGCTACCGATCTGCACAAGTGTCGCCGGCCCATGCGGCGCGGGCTCATTCAACAAGCGCAGCGCGTGCTCGTCCTTGTACGTAGAAAATGTTCCGCGGATCATGCCCCAGATACCTCTAAGAGACCCGAAACCATCGACAACGGCTGAGGGCTCGTACCCGCAACTCACCATGCAGTTGGCGCACTTCGGATTGCCCGACGCGACGCCGTACTCTTCCCACTTCGTTGTTTCCAGCAACTCCTGGAAGCTCTCAGCGTAACCGTCCTGCAACAAGTAGCAGGGCCGCTGCCAGCCGAAGATGTTGTACGCGGGCGATCCCCACGGCGTGCACTCGTATTTGCGGTCGCCCATGAGGAACTCAAGAAACAGCGGCGACATGTTGAACTTCCATGTCTTCTTCCGGTTCGAAAGAATCGCGCGGAACAGCCGGCGCACTCGCGCGCGGCCGAGGAAGCGCTGCTGGTCCGGAGCCATCTCGTAGCTATATCCCGGCGACAAGACAATGCCTTCAACGCCCATCTGCATCACATCGTCAAAGAACGCGCGTACGTTGTTGGGATCTGTGCCGTCAAAGAACGTCGCATTCGTCGTAACGCGGAAACCTCGCTTCACCGCTTCCTTGATCCCCTCGACGGCGATGTCGTATCCGCCTTCGCGGCAAACACTGAAGTCGTGGTGCTCGCGATCGCCGTCAAGGTGCACTGAGAACGTCAGATACTTCGACGGAGTGAATTCCGGCAGGCGCCGTTTCAATTCAAGCGCGTTGGTGCACAGGTAGATGTACTTCTTCCGCGCGATCAGCCCGTTTACGATTTCCACGATTTGCGGATGCAGCAGCGGCTCGCCGCCCGGAATCGACACCATCGGCGCGCCGCACTCTTCCACCGCGGCGAAGCACTCCTCCGGCGTCAACATGCGTTTGAGCACGTGAGGTGGATACTGCACCTTGCCGCAGCCGGCGCACGCCAGGTTGCAGCGAAACAGCGGTTCGAGCATGAGCACAAGCGGGTAACGCTTGTTGCCGCTGAATCGCTTCTTCAACACGTACGTGGCAACCGTCCACATCTGTGAAATCGGAACAGCCATATTTGGGTAAACCCTCCAGAGCTATTAGCCTTTAGCTCTTAGCTATTGGCAAAAGACATTTGAATGCGCGAGCAAAAAGCCAAGAGCTAATAACTGTCCTTGCGCTCAGTGGCCCGCACATAGCTGGTAAGCGCCATGAGCGGGAAGTACTGCCGGTACATCGTATAGGCCAGATAAAACACTTTGGGGAAGCCCGTTCCCGTGATGATGCTCTCACGTTGCGCACCATCCCCCATCGACTCGTCCCAACTGCCGTCTGAGAGTTGGCGCTCCAGCAGCCAGCGCACACCCTTCGCTATGGAATCCGAGCGATCGTCGCCGGCCGCGAGCAGTGCGAGCAGAGCCCAGGCCGTCTGCGAGGGTGTGCTCGGTCCCACGCCGCGCGTGTTGGGATCCTCGTAGCTTCCGCAGGTTTCGCCCCAGCCGCCGTCCGCGTTCTGCACCATGCGGATCCATTCTGCAGCCTGCTGCACCTGCGGCTCGTTGTGTTCAAACCCGATCGCATCCAGTCCGCGCAGCACCAGGAATGTTCCGTAGATGTAGTTCACGCCCCAGCGCCCGAACCAGCTCCCGTCCGGCTCCTGCTCGCTCAGGATGAACTTGATCGCCTTCTCCACGCGCTTGTCCTTGCGCGTGTAGCCGTAGCAAGCCAGCATCTCCAACATCCGACCTGTAATGTCTACGGTCGGCGGATCAAGCATCGCGTTGTGATCGGCAAATGGGATGTACTGGAAGATCATCTTCGTGTTGTCTTTATCGAAGCTGCCCCAGCCGCCGTTACGGCACTGCATGGCAAACTCCCATTCAATCGCGCGCTGTTCCACCTGGTGCTGGTAGCGTTCGCGGGGATTGTCCACCTTGCTCAGCGCCAGCAGTACCTGCGCTGTGTCGTCGGTGTCGGGATAGAACTCGTTGTTGAATTCGAAATACCAGCCGCCGGGCTCAGTCTTGGGCACTTTCACGGCCCAGTCGCCCTTGTGACGGACTTCCTTCGACAGCAGCCAGTCTGCAGCCTTCAACATGCGCGGATCGGTACGCGACACGCCAGCCTCGCCCAGCGCGTAGAGCGC
Source organism: uncultured Acidobacteriaceae bacterium (assembly GCA_963769345.1). Lineage (GTDB taxonomy): Bacteria > Acidobacteriota > Terriglobia > Terriglobales > Acidobacteriaceae > Telmatobacter. The sequence goes on along the minus strand of CAVYLL010000006.1, from coordinate 341,366 downwards.
CTGCGCCGTATCCCACACCGGCGAAACGCATGGCTGCATGCGAAATGTTGGCTCCGACATCACGTCGTTCGCTGGCTCTTCGATGCCAAGTTTTTCAAATTCATCGCGCGCGCGGATCACCTGCGGATCGTCTTCGGAGTACCCCAGGCAGCGCAGCGCGAGAATCGCATTCAGCATCGCAGGATAGATGGCTCCGAGGCCGTCTGACATTTCCAGCCGCTCCAGCATCCACTTCTCCGCCTTCTTCAGCGCCAGTTTGCGCAGCGGACGAATGTGCACAGCCTCGAACCAGTGCGTAACGCGATCGATCACGATAAAGAAATTGCGCCACGAAATCAGCTTCTTCGAATCCCAGTGCAGCCGCAGATTCGAATTCGCCCGGCCACCGACAAACAACTCATCGATACTGTGCTCCGGCGGAATCTTTTTGTATGGCTTCTTCGCGTAGATGATTGCCAGCGGCACAAGAATCGAGCGCGACCACGCCGAGATTTCATAGATGTTGAAGTAGAACCAGTTCGGAAAAAGGACGATCTCCGGCGGAATCGCGGGCACCGCGTCGTAATCGTACTGGCCCAGAGCGCAGAGATACATCTTGGTAAATGTGTTGCACTCCACTACCCCGCCGTGTGCCAGGATCCACTCGCGGCACTTCACCAGTCGCGGATCGGTAGCCGGAATATCCATCAGCTTGGCTGAGAAGTAGCACTTCACCGAAAGCGAGATGTTACCGGGACCGCCGGGAAAGAGGCTCCAGCTTCCGTCCTCCTTCTGGTAGCGCATCATTTCCGTAAAGGCTCGCTTCAATCGTTCGGGATCGCCCGACTCGAGAAGCGTGTGCAGAAAAATGTAATCGGCTTCGAGCATCGAATCGGCTTCGAGTTCCCCGCCCCAGTACCCTTCGGGATGCTGCAGGGAAAGCAGGTAATCACTCGAGCGATCGAATAGCCGATTCGACATCCGCAAGTGCCGCATCCATACGGCCAAATCTCGGTGCCGCGGATTTTGTCTGACCTTGCTGGATACTCATTGCGATATATAGTCCTCGATAATCAAAAAATACTCGGATTCCGGGCAGTGGGCAGCGCAATTTCTCGTTGCAGCATTTTTCTGCCTATAAACCAGCTACATTGAGGCCCCGCACATTCCCAAAGCCCCTTCGATTCCCCGACGGGCCGGCAAGTTGGCCTTAAAACTCAGCGCACTGGGACCGCCTGCGTCCCCCCTGGCCCCCCGATAGCCTGAATGATCTCGGGAGGCAGTCCAAAGCGCACATTCTCGGGCATTACCTCTACCTCTTCGACGTTGGAGTAGCCGTTTTGACGCAAATAATTGACTACGTCCTCCACCAACACCTCCGGGGCTGAAGCACCCGCCGTGACTGCGACCGTGGACACACCCTGAAGCCATTTGGCGTCAATTGCCTGGGAGTTATCAATCAGGTACCCGATGGTGCCGAGATTGCGCGAAACCTCGACCAGGCGATTGGAGTTGGAACTGTTGGTGGAGCCCACCACCAGTACCAGGTCAGCATTGTGGGCCACATTGCGCACCGCAACCTGCCGGTTTTCGGTTGCGTAGCAGATGTCCTGAGAGTGCGGGCCTGCGATGTTCGGGAACTTTTCCTTGAGTGCGTGGATGATGTCGCGCGCCTCGTCGAGTGAAAGCGTGGTCTGTGTCAGGTAAGCGACACGGTTCGGATCTGGAACCTCGAGTGCCGCAACTTCAGCCACATTCGAAACCACTTGTGTAACGTCAGGGGCTTCGCCCAGCGTGCCCTCAATTTCATCGTGGTCACGGTGCCCGATCAGGACCAGCGAATACCCCTGCTTGGCGAACTTCACCGCCTCGATGTGGACCTTGGTCACAAGCGGGCAAGTTGCATCGATGACTTTGAGGCCGCGGCCTTTGCTGCGTTCGCGTACCGCTGGCGAAACTCCGTGTGCTGAATAAATTACCCGATGACCGTCTGGAACGTCGTCGATCTCGTGGACAAAGATAGCGCCCTTCTCCGCCAACTCATTCACGACATAGCGGTTATGGACGATTTCACGGCGAACGTAAATTGGCGCGCCAAATGTCTCGAGCGCGATCTTGACGATGTCGATGGCGCGAACCACACCTGCGCAGAAGCCGCGCGGTTTGAGCAGAAGAACCCGCTTCTGATCGGAAGAAGTCTCGCTATGAGCGCGATTGGGGACAGAATCAAGCGCAGTGGTAGTCACACTACCATTATATCAATTTGTCAGGAATTTAAGCTGGTTCAGGGGTCCCTAAGGCCACGCAGCTCATCAGGCGCTTTGCCGGGCTGCGCGTTGACCAGCATAAGGAACGGAAGGTCGTTTCCGATCCGCCGTCTTCTCTCCCGAGGTCTCCTCTTCTAGTAACGGAGTCCTGCAACCGCCGGAACGGTTGGGAGCGTGCGAACTTTTGAGAACAGATAAGCCGGAGAATCTTCGGTTGAAGAAATGGAGCCAGCCTTCGTTGAATTGTGTGCAATGCTCTGCGCCTACCGAGTAACAGTGGCCGTATTACCACAAAAGCCTGGCCGAATTACCAAATGGTCTGGCAACTTTTTGCTTTCTGACCTACGTTCAAATTCTGCTCTTCGGGGCAGCGGGAGTGAGTGATGATCGAGACAAAAGCGGTAATTCCCCAGATCGCGATTGACGCACCAAACCACGTTGCAACCAAAGAACGATCTATTTATCCAAATCTGAAACTGCGGGTATACACGACGGGAATGCGTCAGAATCGCCTGGCAAGGCTGGTGGGAATTGATGAGGCCTACCTCAGCCGAATCATCAACGGTGTTCGCATACCGGGAAAGCAGATGCAGGAGCAGATCGCCCAGGTGCTCGGCTGCGATGTAGAGTGGCTTTTCCAGCAGACAACTATTCAGGTACCGGCTTATACGAACGGGAATGGCCACAAGGTTGGAACAGCTGAATCACAAGCGTGAACGGGGCAGCTGAGTTGAATTGCCATTGGTTTGACTGATCTACTCGCTCGTTGCTTCCCTTTTCCTCTTTTCGACAATTAGGCTTCACCCTCTCTGCGCACTTGCGTGGGTACGGATAAGTGTGCGAATCGTTTCGCCCACGTTATTTCCCACGGCTTCGCTCTGACGACAGAAAGCTGCGTCAAAATGAAACGCTGTGGTTACAGATCTGGCGGTAGAGGATCAACTGGTCTCGCTCTCTGCATATGGCGCTTGTGCGAACCGTATATTCATCTTCCGAAGGGTGTCTTTGCCCCGAATCGTCATATCCGTGATGAAGAGAAACTGCTCCCTGCTCTCTTTCACGTAAGCTTTGACCCGATAGTGTGTTCCCCAGGGGCGTTCCACCACCGTTACCGACACCGGTGAATCAGGCCTGCAGTAATCGCTTAATGCGGCCGCTTCTTTCAGACTTTCTCGTACGGCGGAGGCGTCATGGTCCGGGTGAAGATAAAAGCTCGCGATGCAGAGCACGCTGTGATTGCCGCTGGTGGAGTTGACTACGCTCGTCGACCAGAGTCGAGAGTGCGGAATTGTCACATCAGCATCGTCTGCAGTCCGCAAATGAACAGCCCGGCTGGCAATCGCTTTGACTTCTCCGTAATGGCCATCCACTCTAATCCAGTCGCCCGGCTGGTACGTATTTTCCAGGACCGTCAATAGTCCGGCCACGAAACTACTTCCGTAGTCTTTGAGCAAGTAAGCAAGCGCAAGGGCGAAACTCGCGCCTAAGACCAGAATGTTGCGAAATGTCGGCTCGATCAGGAGCGGCACAATGACCAGGACAGCTGCGCTTCTAATCAGCAGGCGTGCAAGTGGTACAGCCCGAAGAATGGTAAGGCGCTGGCTTGGACTTGCACTTTCGGCCAGGCGACGGAGTTGCCACTGCACTCCCACGATCAGCAACCGAGCCAGAACCAGTATCACGAGCACGATGAACACATCGCGCCAGACCAGGTTTTCCAGATGTTCCCAGGCGACAATGTTCTGGCTCATCTTCCGCCTCCCAAGCTCGAATCGACAGGCAGATGGTTCAGAGCGCCTCAGCCCACTAAATACTGAACGAGCAGAAATTGACGATCTCGGCTTGTTAACGTCCTTGCAGTATAGCTCCGGATGCGGATGACGCATTCGCCGGTGGGTTGGGTCCCGGATCGATCGCACGCCAGACCGAATCCTTTTGGCGGTCAATGCGAAGGCGGAGTGCCGAGACATCCGCGGATGATTGCATCACCTGCGGATGTCTTGAAGAGCGTCTGCACCGGAATTGCGGAGTCCGCTCCTTCAAAACATGGCGAGAGTGAGAACTCCCCCGGCTTTAATCGCGGCTGTTGAAAGAGGCTATTCCAAGCCGGGCGACATCGATCTGCTCGGTAACTTTTCATGTAGTTACTAGTCACCAGCCTCAGCATCGATCACTGTCTTCCGAAGCTCCTTATCCCCTACCACCTTCGGGTTACTCCTTGGATTCAACCGCAAATGCTGCAATACGTTGCGCGTATAGTACAAAGGTAATATACACATGCCACATTCGTGACTATCGTCACCTGTACCAGTGCCCATCCACGGGACGATCCTGCTGATAGTCAACCAAGGCAGCATTACAAAACATCTATTCCCGTTTGCACGATGGACGGCTCGCTGCATTGGCTGACTTGAACGCCAGATTCCACTGGCACAGGTGATGCCGATGTTCGCATTCCGCAATATTTTGTCTTTTGTAGCTAAAGAGAATATCAAAGGGATTCTGCCGGAAGTTTCGGTTAAAAAGAACAGTTCCAATCAATGCATAGCAGGCTCTGTCATTGCTCTGGCAGCGGCATCTATGGCGTTCAGCCTGGGTCTCTCAGGCTGCGGTGCAGACAACAAGCCGTTCTCCTCCATGAGCACGCCTACGCTGGTGGTGAATCCATCGACGATTGATTTTGGCGACGTGAACGTAGGAACTCCGGTGTTTCGGAGCGTATCAATTACGAACTCGGGAACATCTTCGGTGCAGATCGCAGACTTAAGCACATCGAGCACCACGTTCGCTGTAAACTCGGGCGCGCTGCCGGCAACACTGGCCGCCGGCGGCAGCATGACCGTCCAGGTTCGGTTCGATCCCGGGTCGGCCACGGACTCGACAGGAGAGCTCAACGTGACCGCGATGAGCAGCACGAAGTTGAATGTGCCAGGCTCGGTGAAGCTGCACGGGAGAGGGTTTGGTTCGTCGTCGGCTTCATTGACGAGCCTGAGCTGCGCGAGTTCGTCGATGATCGGGGCGGGCACGGATTCCTGCAATGTGACATTGACCGCGCCGGCTCCTAGCAGCGGCATGGCCGTTAGCCTGGCGAGCAACAGCAGTGCTGTGATCGTGCCAGCTTCGGTGTCGGTACCCTCCGGCGCTACGAGCGCGAGCTTCGCGGCCACCGTGTCCGGTGTCACCACCTCGCAGACCGCAAAGCTCACGGCAACGCAAGGAACGGCTTCAAAGACGGCGACGATCAATTTGAGCCCTTCAGGATCGCCTCTGACGCTTTCGATCAGCGCGCTGTCGTGCGGCGGCAGTTCTTTCACCGGCGCAACTACGACCACGTGCACGGTTTCGCTAAGCTCCGCGGCGCCCACCGCCCTAAGCGTGACCTTGACGAGCAACAATGGCGCGGTGACAGTGCCCACCAGCATAACGGTGTCCTCTGGCGCCACTACCACGTCGTTCACAGCGAACGTGGCCTCGGTCAGCACCTCGCAGGCTGCGACGATTGGGGCCAGCGCGAATGGATCTTCGAAGGGCTTTGTAATCCAGCTGAACGCAGCTGTACCTGCTTTGAGCCTGAGCGCGACATCGTTGACGTTTGGAAATGTTGCCGTAGGGGCCGCAGTGACCAAGTCAGTGACCGTGACCTCGAGCGGTACGGCGCCCGCCACCATCAACTCCGACTCGATCACGGGGACGGGGTTCTCCGTGTCGGCTGGAACTCTGCCTGCCACTCTAAATCCGGGACTGACGAAAGTACTGACGGTTCAGTTTTATCCCACGACAGCCGGTTCAGTAACCGGGCAGTTAACAATTTCGGGCAATGCGCCGGCAGCTGCCGTAAGCCTGAGTGCCACGGGCGCGACAGCGACCCCGGTCGTGAGTGCGGTGTCGTGTAATCGGACTTCGATCACCGGGTCGATGGCCGTTTCATGCACGGTGACCCTGTCAGGACCTGCACCAGCTGGCGGTTTGAGCGTAGCGCTTGGAACCAGTAACCCCGCAGTCACAATGCCAAGTTCAGTGACCGTCGCGGCGGGTGCGACGAGTACGACCTTCACAGCAAACGTAGCGTCCGTTGGCAGCACGCAGTCGGTGACGTTGACTGCGACAACGGGAACCAGTTCCAAGGTGGTTTCACTGCAACTGAATGCTGCTACAGCGGCGCTCAGCCTGAACGCGTCTTCGCTTTCGTTTGGCAATGTTTCGGTTGGCACGGCGGTGACGAAGTCCGTGACCCTGACATCGAGCGGCACGATGGCCGTCACGATCAACTCAGACTCGATTACAGGAGCGGGATTCACGGTTTCCGGAGGAAGTTTCCCTGCCACTCTGAATCCCGGACAGGCAGCAGTACTGACGGTGCAGTTTTATCCCACGACCGCAAGTTCGCTAACTGGCCAGTTAACGATTTCGAGCAGTGCGCCCGCGGCGACGGTAAGCCTGAGCGGCACCGGAACGACCGTGATGCCAACCGTGAGTGGGATATCCTGCAGCAGCACCTCAATTACCGGATCTCTGGCGGATGCGTGCACGGTAACCCTGTCGGGCTCTGCGCCGACCGGTGGCCTGAGCGTGTCCCTTGCGAGTAGCAGCAATGCGGTGACGTTGCCGGGTTCAGTGACTGTTCCGGCTACGGCGACGAGCACGGCGTTCACAGCAAGTGTGGCTTCCGTGAGCAGTGCGCAGTCTGTCACGCTGACGGCAACGACGGGAAGTACTTCTAAGGCGCTTTCGCTGCAACTGAATGCGGGTACACCGGCGCTCAGCCTGAACGCGACGAGCATCTCGTTTGGCGGCGTCGTGGTGAACTCGCCGACGACGCAGAGCGTGACACTGACTTCCAGCGGTACAGTGGCTGTAACGGTGAATTCCGTCACAGCAACCGGCAGCGGCTTCTCCGTTTCCTCGCCCACACTGCCTGCTACGTTGAATCCTGGTCAGGTAATGAACTTGACACTAACGTTCAACCCATCCGCGACGGGAGCGGCGACAGGGCAATTGACGATCACCAGCACTTCGTCGACGAATCCAACCCTTACTGTGGCCCTGAGCGGTAGCGGCAATCCCCACATGATCGATCTGAGCTGGCAAGCGCCCAGTGGATCCACCGTTCCTATCACTGGGTACAACGTATATCGCGCACCAAGCGGCACGGGGGCATTCGCGAAGCTAAACACTTTGAGTGCGCAAACGTCTTACGCCGATTCGAGTGTTCAGAGCGGACAGAGGTACGACTACTACGTGACAAGCGTAGACTCTGCGGGCTTGGAGAGTTCTCCGTCGAACACAACCACGATTGCCGTCCCATAGAGCGATCTTGCAACACACAGTAGTCGCGCCGCTCGGTCCCGGGCGGCGCGACTATTTGCGACCAACCAGATCGAGGATGTGGCTTGCTGCTTCGGCAGCATCACCGCGCTTTCCCGCAAAGCAGACAGCACCGGCGGCGACGCAAACGAAGGAGTCAATCATTTCGGGAGACCGCGCCATCTCGTGAGGCGTGTTTCGCAATAGGATCATCACGGCATCGCTCTGCGACATCTCCTGAACATCCCACCCTGCATCCGGAACATAGTCGACGGCGAGGATCCAGCCCACGGGCGCCGGATGGGTGGCGAAGCTCGCGTTGAGTTCTTCAGGCAGGACAAGCGACTGCAAGGGACGCCCGTTGCGGAGCAAGAGCGGACGAGGGTAAGAGTGCGTGCGGCCCTCGATTATCGATGAGGGCGTATTCGTCGGAGAAGTGAGATGCGCCGCGACGGAGGAGCTCTGCGACGAGCGAGGACTTCCCAGCGTGGGTTGAGCCCGGAATGAGCAGTGCCCTACCCTCGATGAACACTGCCCCTGCATGCACTGCTCGAAACGTTTTCATGCGATGAACCACGGCGTCGTCGAGCGCTTTCACCACGGCGAGGGCAGCATCGTGGAGCGTGAGGACAGAACTTGTGAGCTCGTGGTTGATCACGACGCGAAAACCCTCGGCCACTTGATCGACGCGGACGAGTATGTCAGGGGAGGATGGAGCGGATTCGGTGTGGGGCACCGTCGGGAATAAATAGCGGTCAAGCATGTCGCGGATTTCGGAATTCGTGCATTCAACCCCAATGGAGGAGTCGAACGCCTGGATGCCGAACTCAAAGTTGCCGCGAGAGGTCATGGTTAGAAGAGTAATTGACGCAGACGCAAAAATGGCGGCCGTGATTGGCCGCCATCTTCGTTACTGCTTGCTCAAACCCCGCCCGCAACCCAGGTACGGAACGATGTTCGACTGATCTGGGGAAAAAGGACTCGAAATCTGTGCCCGACTCTGTCTTACCGGGAGGACGATGCTGCCCGGCAGATACTCTAATTAAAAGTCGCGCTTGTGTTCTTTGGGGACATTGGCGCGCGGAGCACGGTAGTCAACCGACTCGGCTGCCAGTGCGTGCGCCTTCTGCTCTCCAACGGTGAGGGAGACGACGAGCGGGAGCGCAACAGCGCTCAAGCCGGCGAGAACCGCACGACGAGTGTGCTTCGGAGTCGAGCCGGAGATGCTGACCAGGTTCTTTTCCTGAAACTGGAGAATGCAGGCTTCTGCCAGTTCATCACTCACATTCGGATCAAAAGAACGCCGCATCTCATTGGCCACGCCAGTAACGGTGTCGGCAGAAGAGCAAGCATCCCAGGCGGCGGCGGCGGTTGCATTCAACGCAAACACCGTCTCGTTGTTTGAATTGCGAATGACGCGAGAACCGTCAGGCATGGAGTTGACAACCAGATCTTTCGTATTCACACGCTCAAACTGCATGGGAAACCCTCCTCGTTACTCTGCACTTCGTGGGATGGCTGCGACTACACGAGCAGAATAGCCGAGACTGGCCAAAGGAAATACCACTAAGCTGCCCTTCCGGCTTGTCCTAAGTAATGACATCGTTCGTTTTGGTAATCGGCAGGCATAGTACTTTCCGGGGACATACAAAAACTTTGGATTTGAGAGAGTAGGGGGTAGCCATGTCTGATTGCGCAGGTTGCGGAACAATTGAAGAGATCGATTTGCGATTTCAGGACCGCGGAAAGGCGGGGATGAGAGCTCCCGATCACGACTCGCATAACCTGCTGCGGGCTGTCGTCCAGCTGCGCGCGGAGGGCCGTGGAAAGACAATCACAGAGCTAGCCGCGAAGGTTGGCTGCTGGGAAGAGACGATCGAGGACGCTCGGCTGCACGGCATTTTGCCGCTGCTCTATTCGGAGCTTGCAGCAAATGAAGCGGTCATCCCGCCAGGAGCACTCGAATTGGCACGAAGCGAGTTCGAGCGCAACGCGTTTCACTGCATCACAAATGCAGCCGAACTGCTGGAAGTTCTCAGTGAGTTTGAGAAGGCGGGAATCGCGGCGATGCCCTTCAAGGGGGTAGTGCTGGGAGCCTCGGCTTACGGCGACATGACGGCGCGAACCGCCGGCGATCTGGATGTGCTGATCTACTATCGCGATTTGCTCCGGGCGACAAGAATCCTGAAAGACCGCGGATACGAGCTAAAGACAAAGGTGCTGGAGGACGGCTCCCCCGAAGCGGATCACTATTTCGAGTATCACTTTTGGCGTGCGAGCGATGGGATGGTGCTGGAACTGCGCTGGAGGCTCGAACTGGCGCAGCCGCGCTACAGGCACGACCTCGGGATGAATTGGGTATGGCCGCGGCGAAGGACGATCAAGCTGGCCGGAGCCGACGTTCCCAATTTCGATGCTGTCTCTGAGCTCCTCATGCTCTGCATGCACGGCAGCAAGCACGTGTGGTCAAGGCTGATCTGGATTTGCGACGTTGCAAAGTTGCTGGAAAGCGAGCCGGGGCTGGACTGGGATTCAGCGCAGCGGGAGGCGAAGCGAGTGGGCCTGTGGCGCTGTCTGGCGCTTGGAACTCTGTTGGCGCGGCGAGTTGCGGGTGCGCCAGTGCCCCCCAGGGTGCTGCGAAGCTTTGAGCAGGATCGGACGGCGCGGAGGCTCGCGGAGTTCCTGGAAGAGAACGTACTGGATGAACCGGGAAGCATGCCGAATGGGCGGGTGCCTTATGACATCCAGCTCATGGGCCTGCGGGACAGGATCGGAACAGTACTTTCGTTCAAAATTTGCGGCCCACTGCCAGGGATCGAGCGGTTGTGAAACTACCCAGAGCGCTTGACGCGCTGTACTACCTGATCCGACCGTTCCGGCTACTCATTGACCGTACAGGCCGGTAGAGGATAGCCGCGACTCCCAAGAATTACTCTGTAGATAATACCCAAACTGGAAACATTTACATGGTGCCCGACGTCGTCTTCCCTGTTGAAAACTTTCCTGAAGGATGCCAAGTTTAACGATTTATTGGGCTACGACTTAAGTAACCTCGTGGACGGACTTTGGTCAATTCCTTGCATAGCACAGAGTAAAGATTTCGAACCCACGGGCCAAATACCGCGCATGCAGAACTGCACTCTGCGTGCAGCATTGTGGCATCGTTGCACATCCTGCCTGGGAAATGAAGGTCTGTTTCTCGTACTGATCGCGTGTCAGTGTTGTCACGCGATCTGAAAGAACAAGACTTCAACATCCGAGGGATGTTTTCGTTTGTCGCCGGAGCTAACGGCGCCACGCGTACGGGAGAACTGTGCCTGGGGTCCGGAATGAAGGCATTCGGAGATGCGGCTGGAAGGAGAAGTGAACAATAACCCGAGCGTCTGAAGTTTACGTTGCTTCAGGTGATCCATTTACGAAGGTCCCGGTCGCCGTGTTTGCTGCGCGGTTTTTCATCGATTCTTTTTTATCCGCCAGCAAACGCGTTTCAAGTGAATTGGGCTTTCAAGAGAAGGTGCGCAAGCGCCTGTCGAGGAGAAGTAGATGTACAAGTTTAATGTTAGGCCGGAATTCGGCCGCGAACTTGCCGCACAGCAGCTAAAGCAGCACAGATCCCGCCAGTTTAATAACAGTTCATTAGAATCCGCAGGCTACTTTCTGCTTTCATTTCTTTATAAAAATAGACGCGTTGGCCAGCTCACATCAGCATTGCTGGCGGGATGCGTTGTCTCAATTTTGGCCGGTTGCGGAGGAGTGACTCATAACTCGACTACCATCGCGCTGAGCACGATTTCTTGCGGGACGCAGTCGCTGACCGGGGCCCAGACGACGGCATGCTCAGTGAATCTGAGCTCGCCGGCGAAGAGTTCGGCGGCGGTGACACTCACCAGCAACAATGCGGCGCTGAATGTGCCCACCACAATCGTAGTGGCAGCTGGAGCAACGACCGCGGGATTCCACGCGGTCTCTGAAGCCGTTAGCAAGGCAGTAAGCGTAACGATTACCGCAGAAATGGACAGCGTCACGAAGACTGACGTGATCACTCTTAACCCTGTTGCATCGCCTACTCCCAGCCCCACCCCTGCGCCTGTTGCCACCTTGAGCAAGGTTTCGTGTGCGACGCAGACCTTGACCGGGCCGACAACGGCCGCCTGTTCGGTCTATTTGAGCGCGGCGGCAGCCAGCCAGACCGTGGTGGCGCTGGCAAGCAGCAACGGCGCACTGCGGGCGCCAGCCTCAGTGAATGTGCCTGCGGGTCAGACCAGTGCGGGCTTTAGCGTGACGGTATCGGCGGTGAGTAACCCGGAGACGGCGACGCTGACTGCGACGGCCGATGGCGTCTCGCAGATGGACGCAATCACGCTCGCGCCTTCTGCAGCCCCGACACCGGCGCCGGTGGCCACCTTGAGCAAGCTTTCGTGTGCGACGCAGACGTTGATAGGGCCGACAACCACCGCATGCTCCGTGTACCTCAGCGCGGCGCTACCAGCCAGACCGTGGTAAAGCTCTCAAGCAGCAGCAGCGCATTGCAGGCGCCGGTCTCGGTGGACGTGGCCGTGGGCGCAACGAGCGCATCATTCAACGTAAAGGCATCAGCCCTGAGCAGCAAGCAGACGGCTCTGTTGACTGCGACGGCAAACGGTGTTTCGCAGATGGACTCGATCACGCTTGACCCTGCCACCACCACTACCCCGCCATCGGCGCCTGTGGCCACATTGAGCAAGCTTTCGTGTGCGACGCAGACGTTGACCGGACCGGCAACGACCGCGTGCTCGGTGTACCTGAGCGCTGCAGCAACCAGCCAGACCGTGGTGACGCTCTCAAGCAACAACAAGGCGCTGCAGCCACCGGCCTCAGTGAACGTAGCCGCAGGCGCAACAAGCGCGGCTTTCAACGTGACGGCATCAGCCATGAGCACCAAGCAGACGGTGACGCTGACTGCGACTGCCAACGGCGTGTCACAGATCGATGCAATCACGCTTAACCCTGCCACATCTGCGCCTGTGGCCACATTGAGCAAGCTTTCGTGTGCGACACAGACTTTGACCGGGCCAACGTGGATGCAGTGCTCCGTGTACCTCAGCGCGGCGGCAACCAGCCAGACCGTGGTGACGCTCTCAAGCAGCAACAAGGCGCTGCAGCCGCCGGCCTCTGTGAACGTGGCCGCGGGCGCAACAAGCGCAGCCTTCAACGTGACAGTATCAGCCTTGAGCACCAAGCAAACGGTGACACTGACTGCGACTGGTGACGGCGTGTCGCAGATGGCAGGCGATTACGCTTAACCCGGCCACGTCTGCGCCTGCGGCCACATTGAGCAAGCTTTCGTGTGCGACACAGACGCTTGACCGGACCTACAACGACGGCGTGCTCGGTATACCTGAGTTCAGCAGCCGCCAGCCAGACTGTGGTGACGCTCTCAAGCAACAATAAGGCGTTGCAGTCGCCGGCCTCGGTGAGCGTGGCCGCGGGCGCGACAAGCGCGGCCTTCAACGTAACGGCATCAGCCCTGAGCACTGCCCAGGCGGTGACGCTGACTGCGACAGCGAATGGCGTGTCGCAAGCAGCCGTGATTCAACTGGAGGGAGCAACTGCGCAGCCGGCAACGCAACATGCGGTGCAATTGAGCTGGAACGCGCCGGCCCCGACGTCGGATCCCGTGGTGGGGTATCACGTCTATCGCGCCACATCAGGCGGGATCGAATTATGCGTTGCTCTCTCCCTCACCCGACACACAGACCAGCTACGACGATAAGACGGTCACAAGCGGACTCACGTACGACTACATCGTTAAGAGCGTCGACAGCGACGGAGTAGAGAGCCCGGGATCGAATATGACCACCGTCACGGTTCCGTGACGATCGGCGAAGATCGAGGCTCGCCATCGAATAACCAGGCACTCGGCGCGTGGAGCGGACTAGCTCTCACGCGTCGAGTGCATCGGCGATGTGGTCAACGATGGCGTCGGCGATAGTGAGGCTGGCTGTTGCGGCGGGGCTCGGCGCGTTGAGCACGTGAAGAGCCTTTGCCTGTCGAACAAAGTAGAAATCCTGCAGAAGTTCGCCTGAGGCCGAGAGAGCCTGCGCGCGAACGCCCGCGCCACCTTCAATCAGATCATCAGGCTGAAGTTCGGGAACGAGCCTTTGCAGGGATTGGCAGAAGAGCGCCTTGCTGAAGGAGCGGCGAAACTCGTGCCAGCACATCGAGGGGTATCGAAGAAGGAAGCGCCAGAATCCCGGATAGGTAAGGGTTTCGAGCAGTGTCCCTGAGACTGACGTCTCTGTGGCGATAGCCCTCGCGAGCGAAAGCGAGCACGGCGTTGGGACCGGCCTCGATGCCGCCGTGGATCAGGCGCGTGAAATGGACGCCGAGGAACGGGAACTTGGGGTCGGGCACGGGGTAGATGAGATTGTGAACGAGGTGCTGCGACGAAGGCTTGAGCTTGTAGTATTCGCCTCGAAAAGGAACGATACGCGTGGCATCATGATTGCCCGCCATGTTGCTGAGGCGATCGCAATGAAGTCCCCCGCAATTAATGAGGAAATCGGCTTCGTAGTCTCCGCCAGTTGATGGAGATGTGCCACGCGCCTGTGTTTTGGAGCTTGAGAATCTCAGAGGAGTAGCGGATCTCGCCGCCGTGCGAGAGGACTTCGCTGGCCATGGCCTGCGTCGCGGCCTTGAAGTCGACGATTCCCTCCTCCGGTACGCGGATCGCGGCGATGCCGGCTGCGTGCGGCTCGTACTCGCGAATTTGCTCGGGCCCCAGGAGTTGCGAGACCTTTGAGGCCGTTGGCGGAGCCGCGTTCGAAAAGAGCGTGAAGGCGTGGAATCTCTTCAGGCTCAGTGGCAACCACGAGTTTGCCGCAGATCTCGTGAGGAACGGCGTGGCGTTCGCAGAACTCGACCATCCGCCGAATCCCCTGCACCGCCAGCTTTGCCTTTTGCGAACCCGGCTTGTAATAGAGCCCGCAATGCAGAACACCGCTGTTATTACCCGTCTGGTGACGTGCCGGGCCGGTTTCCTTCTCGATAACGAGAACCTGAATGTGAGGGTAGCGGCAAACAATCTGGTGGGCGGTTGCGAGGCCTACGATTCCGGCACCTGCGATTGCGACTTTCATCCTGCTTCCCCATCCTCGAACCTGCGTGCGGAACTTCTAGTCATCTGAAATGTGAGAGGGATGGCTATCGATCGGTGCGACGGTATGGGAGGACGGTGTTCCCCTCTCGGCCTGGGCTCGGCACTCCTTTATCATTCCGGCAATCCCCCAGACCGTGAGCCTGCTGGAAAACCTCTGCTTGGGTGTGACGCCGCAAAGCCAACGGATGGCCCATACGCACAATCGGCGATAAAGGACCATCGGAACCCCGAGAACTCGATATCTCCCTTCCCCGGAGCAGCCGCGCTCCCGGATATCGGCGCGACCCTTGTCGAACCACCATTTCAGAAGATATTGCTTCCGAACTCTCTCTGCCTGCACCGGGTGATGTACAACTGCCGATGCCTCATACCAGAAGCGCTCTCCGCCCGCCAGCAGTCGCGCACCAAACTCCGTATCCTCGCTCCTGATTTCGGAGCCCGGCTGAGGCCCCAGATCGGTGCGAAATCCCCCGTATTTTGAGAAACATTGCCTTTCGGAACGCCATGTTGGTTCCGAAGGGTGACTCCTTCAGTTCTCCGGCCGTCTTTCCCAGATCGAAAATGGCGAACGGAGCAAGTGCGTACCGGCCTTCAGTGTCCAGCCATGGCGGAGGAACGAAACCGGCCTCAGGCAGAATGCGTCCACCCGAACCCGACCATCTTTGATCGTTCAATGGCGACGTCAGCCTGTCTAGCCACTGCACATCGACTTCGACGTCATCATCCATGAATGCGAGAACGTCTCCGCTGGACTGGCTGATGCCGCGATTCAGCGCATAGGATTTTCCCTGTTGAGGCTCGAAGATATATCGAAATCGCCCGGGAAATTCGAGACAAAATCGTTCCACCACTGCGCGCGTTTCATCGCGGGAGTTATTGTCCACGACCAGCACTTCCCAGTTGACTGAAGACGGCACAATTGATCTGGCCACGCTTTCAAGCGCTCTCGCCAGGCTATCGCAGCGGTTGTATGTGCACAAAACTACGGTGACGTGCATAGTCGCTTTCTACGGCTGTCCCATGGACTGCGAAGGCGTTTGCCTGTCGACTCTCGTTCCCGCGATCAGCATCCGGCAGGTTTGCGCAATTTCGCCTAATGTCATCCACACTTGGCAGTAGTTATAAAAACGAGTCCGAACGTTCAATGTGAAGAACCAGAGCACTATTCGAACCGGTAGAAGTCGAATGACCAGGTGCGCGAGACTGAAGAATGCGTGCGGAATTCCGAGAATCAGGAGGACGCTCTGCGCGCTCGAGGATTCGAGTACATCCGAATCCGTACCACCACGCGCGGAACCATTTCTTGCTGAGCCGTTCCATCGGCACGGGATGTTCGACGACAGAGTATGGTTCATAATGCAAGCACTCGCCGGCCGACATAAGGCGACTGCCAAATTCAATATCTTCTCCCATCAGCATCTTGTCGCCGCAACGCCCCAAATCGGTACGAAACATGCCATATTTCTCAAACATGTCCTTGCGGAAAGCCATATTCGCGCCATAGGGAGGCCGTTTCATCTTGCCAGCCTGGTCTCCCAGGTCAAATAGGGGAAGAAGAGCCCCGAGCAGGTCTGTCTCGCCGCCCACTGTAAGCCAGTCCGGCGGCGTGAAATCCTGCGGCGGCACGATCCGCCCTCCAGCGCCCGCCCATTTTCCATCGTGCAGCGAAGAGGTAAGCACATTCAGCCAGGTTGGCTCTGCAATCACATCGTCATCAATAAAAGCGATGATCTGTCCACGAGCAGCCCGTATTCCTGCATTACGAGCTCGCGAGAGGCCCTGTTGCGGTTCGAATTCATAGCGGAATCTCTCGGGATACCTGCGACAGTAACCCTCAGCAACCGCGCGAGTTTGATCGGTAGAGTTATTGTCGACGACAATCACTTCCCAACTCACGGAGTCAGGAAGAACTTGAGCCGCAACACTATCGAGCGCTTTAGAAAGGCTCGAGCACCGATTACATGTGCATAGTATGACCGTTACATTCATCCAGTTACATTCATGGTAAGCACGGCAAAGGCATGGAGCTCGCTTTTAGTCACTCGAAAGATAGTCTCACCGCCTCGTAGCAATTCTGAGGGCTTCATCTCGCGAAGAGAAGGCCGCTTGCGGAGAGAACAGATTCTCGTAAGCCAAACGGCTGGCGTCTGCAGCCGTTTTCTCATTCGACAGGGCCTTTACCATCGCATCGGCAAAAGCCTGAGCGGTGTCATGCGGCTGAAGCCCAAATTTGGCGATTCGGTCCAATGGCATTCCCCGATATGCCATCGATGTTCCAACAAACGGCTTGCCAAGCGCCAGCGCCTCAATCGTCTTGACCGATATGCCCGTCCCGGAAATCATTGGGGCAAACACGCAGCGAGCGGCGCGATAGGTCGGCGCGAGATCCGCAATCGGCCCGACAAACAGAGAGCCAAATGCCTCGTAAATCTCCCGCAGGTTCTTTTGTACAAGCATACTCACCTGGCCGACAATCTTCACGTTGTATCCCCGATCCGCGATAATCGGCCAGACCTCTTCGAAGAACCACTTCATAGCGGCGCAGTTTGGATTTGTGCTCTGACCAACGAAGAGCAGGTCGATCGGATCCGTGGCGGGCGCAGCTTTCCCCACCTTCGAAACAAACGTCTCGTCTATGCTCGGCAGCGCCAGAACGTGTGACATCCCTGGCAAGTGAGCTTTGAAGAAGGTGAAGTCATCGACGGAGCAATGAACGAGAACCTTCGCCTTCTTGAGAAGCGAGAACTCGGAGTCGAGTAGGTGGTTCGAGTCGTCAGCACGATGGGTCCAGGGATTGACCTCCGCCCGCTCTTGCAAAAGATGAGACTGAACATCGTGGGTCTCAAGGATTATCGGAACCCGCCTTCCGTCCCGCACGGTCTGCCGAAGCAATTGCCGCGCAAAGCCGAGCGTAAAAACGTGGTTGACGTCGAGCAAAGCAACCGGCAGCTCGCCAATGAATCGGACTGCATCGTCAGGCAGCCGCGCCGACATGGCAGTGGTTACGATCCAGTCCAACGCCGTGCCAGCAAAACGATGCCTTACCCACCCCGCGTACTTTCCCACGATAAACCGTCGATGATCGATCGGCGCAAAGAAAATGTGGTCGGCACCAAGTTCGCGCATCCCCGCCTTGATGTCCTCCCAATCCGAATAGGTTTCGGTATACGAACAATGGACAGGTACGCAGATGAAGACGGTCTGGTATCCGCGAGCACGGTAATAATCAATCTGATTCTGCATGACGCGGGCAGTGCCGCTCCGCGGCCAGGGCGGACCAACAATAACGACTGTCTGCGATTTAGCTGATAACAAGACTGGCAACGGTTCCGAAATCATCGATGTGCTGGGCGTTGTATTCATTTTAGTTTGCTTGCTGATTCTATAAGCTCTAAATCAGGAAAAGCATGGGATCAGGATCTTAGCGCGCTTCTACACGGGGGAGAACTTCATTCTGCCGAAAAGCCGCCGCAAGGGATTGATCCCGAACTGCAAATGACGCTTCAGTCGAAAACAGTGAATCGTAGGCCCTTTGGCTTAAGAGCTCAAATGTTCGTCTATTCTGCAGTGTCGAAACAATCGCCCCTGCAAACAGCTTTGGCTCGTCATATGCACGGATGCCAATCTCTTCCAACCGTTTCATCGGCATCCCCCTGTACGCTTTGGACGTTCCAACGAACGCCTTCCCCCCCGCAAACGCTTCGACAGTCTTAATTGAAACTCCTGTTCCGGACACCATGGGAGCAATCACGCACCGCGCTGCCCTGTAATACGGCAACAGGTCTGCAACCTCCCCGAGAAAGCGACTTCGAAACTTCTCATAGAGCTGCGGAGCCTGGTCCTCGATTCCCTTTGCAATTCGACCGACGATGCACAAGTTAAGATTGAAATTCGCGATCAGCGGCCAAACATTTTCGAAGAACCATTGAATTGCGGCAATATTGGCTGGATGCCAGTCCGCCACGAAGAGCAAATCAATCGGTTCGGTCTTCGGATCCGACGTCTGCACGGATGTAGCAAATTCCTTGTCAATTGTCGGCATTGCCAAAAAGTGAGTTTGAGAAGGCAATTCCCTGCTGAAGAAATTGAAGTCGTCGACGGAGAGGTGAATGAGCGCGCCAGGGGAGCTTAAGTGTGCAATCTCAGACCTGAGTAAGCGCTCAACGGAATCAGGTTTCCCGCTCCAGGGGTTCCTCTCCTTCTTCTCATGCACGATATGAGATTGGATGTCATGCGTATCCAGAATGAGTGGTACGTAATTCAGTTGACCGAGCAATTGCTTTCTCAAACGAAGAGCAAAACCAAGCGTAAATACATGGTTCACATGAAAAAGTGCCACGCGCAATTTCCGCAGCAATTTCATTGACTCCGCGGTCAATTGGGCGGATCTGCCGATCGCAACGAGCCAATCAAGAGCGGTACCTTGGCGCCCATGTTGAAGCGTTGCCTGATATTTGGCAAGCGTAAACCTCCACGGTTCGATCGAGGCGAGCAGAGTGTAATCAGCACCGAGCGCATCGAGACCGTCCCTGAACTCATCCCAAACGCTGTTGTCGCGCGTAAAGTTCCAATGGATCGGGTCAGCAACAAAGACTGTCTTATATCCACGACTGCGATAGAACTGAATCTGGCTTTGCATTACGCGTCCGGTGCCACTTCGCGGCCAAGGCGGCCCCGTAATGATCACTGTCGCCCCTGTTGCACACGGCGGCACGTTGGAAATATCAGGACTGGAGTCGGCGTTCTGCATCGCTTGCTCGGTCCCTCATTGCTTCCGAGATGTTGTTGAGGATCTTTTTGAACTTCACAGTGTCTTCTGCAATTTCGGCTGCTACGCGAATGTTTGGAAATGTCTCTCTGAACGAGAACTGAAACGAGAGACTATCTGGGAAATCGGCCATGAGACCACCTGCCCCGCTCGATTCTGATAGCTGCGATTAGGATCTCGGAGGAATCGAACACCGTCGTTCGCCGTGGCGAAAAGACCTCTTGAATACCAGAAATCGGCTATCAATCGTTGCCCGCCTTTATCCATTTTCACAATGGCTTTGCGATGAATTGTCATGAATGGACACTCGGTTCGCGCGGCTCTTCCAATGGCCTCGGCACAGCCCTTCTCGCTCGCATCCTCCGGCCAGATTTCCGGTCCACCTGGCTGTTCGAGGTGATAGATGCTTCGCAGCGTTTCTTTGGACGCAAGGAAGCCGGAATAGAGAAAGAATTCGCTGAGATCCCGATCAAGAAAGGCGGATGCAAACGGCCTGCCCTCCTTTTGCTCGATATGCCTTATCAATTCACGGGCTTCGTCGGTAAGAATCGTGAACGGCGGGTGCGTTCGAGTAAACCAATTGATGTGTTCCTGGGGATCAATACCCAGATACTTGAGCGTTCTCTCTAAGTATTCCCGCATCGGATGATTGATATATGCGTGACCGCTTATTCGCGGTTGTCCTGTAGGGGTCTCCAGAAACTCTCTTCTGAGCTGCCTGATCATATGGTTCTTCGCATCTAGAACCACATATCGTTCAGACCGGATGATCTCAGCCACGTTAATTTTTAGAGCCTGTTGCGTATACCAGCCGCCTGCACCAGGCGGCACGACCGCGATGCTCGCTGCCGGCACAATTCGCACGAAACGAGCGAGGCTGCCGTATTGTCGCAACAAGTTGCCTCGCCACCCTTTGAGGCCGTTGTCAACAATGATGATTTCTTCGACTAGCTCGGGCGGGCAATAGAGCCGCATCGACCGCGCCTGGAGACAAAGCAATCCTGCATCTCCTTCGAACCCAATGGTCACGAAACTGTAGCGGCGTGGTTGCGCGGCATTGTTCATGGTCTATCGATCATTCTTTTCGAATCCAGAGCCATCTCTAAGGCAAGTCCGTTCTTTCGTGCGATGAGAATGCTCATTTGTGTTTCCGGTCCACCAATCACGATCTTACGAAATCCACCGATTTCCTCAAAGAGTGGCTCTTCCAATCCGCGCGTGTGGCTCGGCTCTTAAATCAAAATCAACATTTGTCATTCCGGACGATCGACGTGCTGAGAAACTTGCGACGATTGGTTCCAGCATTCGAAGATCTGACCCAGCACTCGCAGCGCATGCACTTCAAAAAAGAACCTCCCCTGTTTTTTTCGATACCAATGCCGATCATCGGTATTCATCCATCGAACAAATTGCTTGAATTCGGCAAAATAGACTCCCGGTGCCTTCCAGAAAGATGGTCTGTCTGCTCCCTGGCGTATCAACGCGCGCCCGTGAGAGAACCAGTAAGAACGAAAGTACTTCTTTGTCAGTCTCTCTCTCGGTACTGGATGATGGACAATCGCGGAAGGAACATACATCAGGGGCAGTCCTTTCGAGATCACGCGGAGGCCAAACTCGGTGTCCTCATTTCCAATCAGGCTTTTGCCACTGCGTCCCAAATCCGTACGAAAGTCGCCACATTCGCCGAAAACGCTCTTCCGGAATGCCATCGATGCGCCAAAAGGTGCTCTATCCATGAGCAACGACTCGTCGCCCAGATCGAATTGGACAAGCGAGCCACCAAGATTGTGCGAGCCGCTAATCGCAAGCCACGGCGGCGGCTGAAAATCTCCCAAAAGTATTCGCCCCGCTGTGCCGGCACATCGATCTTCTAACAGGGGCCTCGTGAGATCCTGCAGCCACGTAGGCTCAACCGTCAGATCATCATCGGTAAATGCGAGCACTTCCGCGTCGGTTTCGCGGATAGCCAGATTGAGTGCGTTCGACTTTCCGGGCTGAGGCTCGAAGAGATATCGAAACCGCCCGGGGAATTCAAGACAGAATCGTTCAACGACTTCCCGTGTTTGATCGCGGGAGTTGTTGTCCACGACCAGGACTTCCCACAAGACATTGGCCGGCATTTGAGACGCCGCAATGCTCTCTAGAGCTACACCCAAACTCTGGCAACGGTTATACGTGCACAAAACCAATGAGATCTTCATGAGTTCAATCTGTTAGCCATTCGATCTTTCAACTCTGCGTCACGGTCGAGTCTCTCGGTCACACTCTGCCGAGTCGCGCTAAGACGTCCGCTCTCGCCGTAACTTCAACTTATTAGTTCTGCCGTGAGAGGACAAAACGTCGACAAGCCGCCATCACTTGCCTCCTGTATTTGCCTTGGACGCTTCCGTTGCGCAGGCCATTAATCGTTGGCAAAACAATGCCGCTGGATCTTTTGGAATAACGCTATCTGCTCTGGCCCGAGCGGTCTCGCCAAGTTTCTGCCACTCGTTTCGTCGCTTCCAGGCCCTCTCCAAGGCATTGGAGAAAGCCGAAAGCGTAGGCGCTTCGGCCACAAATCCAGTTTCTCCATCAACGCATATCTCCGCGTTGCCTCCCACGTCCGTCACAACCTGCGGCCTGCCACACCACATCGCCTCGACCAAAGCGAGCGGAAGGCCTTCGAAACGGGAGGGGAGGACCAGCAGGTGATTTTGTTCCCAGATTGCTCCGATATCCGATACATGTCCTCTGAAATGGACGTTGTTCAAATGGAGTGCCTCGGCCATTCGGCGCAATACTTCTTCATCGGGGCCAGTTCCAAACAAATTGAGCTCAATCGGACGATCGCGCCATTCAGGGCGAGCCAGTGTCTTCAATAACAAGTCTTGCCCTTTAGCCGCAAGTTCTATTCGCGCTACACATGCCAATCTACAGGCGCCGCTCTCATCAGGCCAGGGCGCAATCCGATCGCCTGAGACGTTGTAGGGATTCCACACAACCTCGCCATTTGGCAGCGAACCTCCGAGCTGCGAGCGAAGCAGGTCGAGATTGCTTCGGGAGACGCAGAAGACCCTGCGAGCGGCGGTATAGCTGGCATTGGCTTCACCGAGCTGCTTCCCAAACCACCAATGCTCGTTATTGCATTGGACGATGATGACATAAGGAATTTCCGCTCACGGCAGATCCTCGCCCAATCGAATCCGCCGGAGTTGCTCCCTTGAGAAATAACCACCAAGTCGGGATCGAACTGCTTCAAATCGCGATATGCTTTCGGGCCGCCATAGAGGAGTTTTTCCCGCCAGCGGCGTACTCTCCCGGCTTCGTCCAGAGAGTGTCCCTCGACCTGAATGCCTTCCTGTGACAACCGCTTCAATCGGTCCGATTGGCGCATCCAAAATACGACCGAGGCCAACACATCATGCCCTTCCCTCCTCAGTTGGCGAGCAGCCTGGCTCCATAGCTCTTCGCTTCCTCCCCAGATTGCAGAATGCATCGTGCTGACAAAGGCGAATC
The DNA here is from genome assembly GCA_963769345.1 of uncultured Acidobacteriaceae bacterium. Lineage (GTDB taxonomy): Bacteria > Acidobacteriota > Terriglobia > Terriglobales > Acidobacteriaceae > Telmatobacter. The sequence continues at coordinate 318,415 of CAVYLL010000006.1, read as the reverse complement.
TCATTTCGCGTCATACCCGGACAGGCTGGAGACTGGCTCCGCTCGCAAAAGGCGCTCGAAAAACTTGGCGTCGAGACTCGCATTTGTGCCTCCAGCATAATATTCACGCCCGTTTCGTAGCGCTATCGCACGTGCCTCTGCATATGCCTTCCTGTCAGTCAGGATTTGGGAAATCTCACAGAATGCGGCGTCAGGAAGCAGAGTTTGACGCGGCGAAAAGCATGCCAAGTCACCCGTCGTGTAGCCCCGTTCGGTCTGCAAAAAGTAAGTTGGCAGACCACAGGCAGAGGCGACAGTTAAGACGCCACTGAATATACCGGCGACGGCAGAAGAGCGGCGCAGGTCATCCTCGAGAGACCAAGCTGGGTGTGAAAGTTCGCATCGGTTCGGATGTTCCCGGGCGAGGCGCTGGCACGCTGCAAAATCCAACCCGTTCCAAAATGGATGGGGCCGGATCACGATACGGATGGAAGGCAGATTCGAACTCAGCAACCTGCCTGCGAGTTGAATCAGCGCCTGGCTCTGACTCTCAACCCCATAGAAGTCGTCCTGCGGTCCCGGCACGTCCACCATAAGCAAAGTCTGGAAGTCGAACTGGTCGGGTAGGTCAGTGATCGTGTCGAAAAGGCTTCCCGCTTTGACATAATCGACCTTTGGCTCGATCATGCCGCAGGCCTGAAAGAATCTTCCGTTAGCTTGCGCCAAAAAGTTGGCGGATGATTCTCCAAATGCGACAAACTTGGACGCTGTCAGGGGAACGTCCAATGTATGGCCGATTACACCCTGCTGGAAAGTGACAACCGGCTTTCCCCTTTGCTGCGCCGTCCGACAGACAGGACTGCAGAGTGCGTGCCAATGACAGCGGGCCACTACCGCATCAAACTCCACCGAAGGCTCCAGGTGCTCCCATGCCTCCACGAAGTGAGCAATGTGTTCAAAACCGCCTTCCACCTCACGGCTGGGACTCGATCCATGTGGCTCCAGAATCGAGACCACTGTTTCAAAAGCCGATCGCCCACGCATCCGTGAAAGGCGGGCCCGCGTGCGCAATTCAAACAGGTTTGGAGCTTCGCCAGGATCAAGAAACTCAACTTGTCCCTTGCGGCCCAAAGCCTCTAACTGCGCGTTTAGCTCGCTTTTGCATGGCGCGCCCGCCGGCAGCAGGCAAAGTATCTTGGCGTCAGTCTGCGCAAGTCCGAGAAGAGTGCGCGCAAGAAGTTGATTTTCGGTTTTCCGTTCAAAATAAGGTATCGGGCAGAACAGCACGTCCGTCTTGATTCTTCGCCTCTGCCGGCGCCGGCTTACCCAGTCGGTGGAGCGAACAGCCAGACTGGAAAGTTGACTGGACGTGCGCCTGGCGCGGGCGGTGCTGCGGGGACCATGCAGTGGGTCCATTTGAAGAGGCAGGAAATAGTCCTGCAAGCTCTTGTCGTGACGGTAAAGATGCACCTGCGTCTGTAAAAATGCTGCGATCCGATCTTCTGGCGAATGAAACAGGCCATCAATTTCCATTCGATTCAATATGCCTCAACTGAGGCGTGTTGCTTGCGAAGCAAGCTTGCGATGTTCTCGATCACCCGTTCCTGGTTCGAGGATGACAGTCCGACAGAGCATGGCAGACTGATTGCCCGCCTATGAATGACATCCGCATTCGGGCATTGTGGACTTCCAAAGGAATTGTGGGCTGGCGATTGATGCATTGGCTGCCAAAGAGGCCTGCATTGGATCTTTTGGCTCGCGAGCGCTCGTAACAGCCCGCGTGAGTCGATACCCGCCTCTTGTTCATCGATCAGCACGGTATACATCCAGTAGGTGCTATACGCCCACTCTGCCTCTTCAGGACATTTCAAACCCGGAAGAGTACCGAGTGCCTCTTGATACCGTGTAGCGATTCTGCGCTTCACCTCGATAAAGGAATCGAGTTGCTCCATTTGAGCGCAACCCATCGCCGCGAGTATGTTGGTTAGCCGGTAGTTATAGCCTATTTCGTTGTGCACATACTCGATTGGGTCGTCCTTGGCTTGCGTGGTCAAATACCGGGCGCGTGCGGCCCATTCTGGATCATTGGTCACAAGCATGCCGCCGCCGCCAGTGGTTATGATCTTGTTCCCATTAAAGCTGAAACAGCCGGCATGCCCGAACCCTCCCAGGCTCCTTCCTCGATAGCGAGCGCCCAGTCCTTCCGTTGCGTCTTCTATCACCGGAAGCGAGAACTTCGATGCAACCGCCATGATTGGATCCATGTCGACCGGGTGCCCCAGGATATGAACTGGAAGAATTGCCTTGATACGGCGTCCCGTTCGCCGGTTGCGCAGATCTTGCCCGTGCCAGTGGCATTCGTTCTCGAGAAAAGCGGCCACCGCCGACGGATCCATTTGCAGGTATCTCGGTTCAGCATCAATAAAGATTGGCCACGCGCCAGCATAGCGGATCGCATTCGCGGGAGCGATAAAAGTAAGCGTGGAGACGAGCACTTCATCGTCAGCCTGCACGCCCGCCAATAGCAAAGCAATGTGCAGCGCCGAAGTGCCGTTTACTGTTGCAATTGCAAACTTTGTTCCCGCCCGATCCGCAGTCATCCTTTCGAACTGCTCGACGTAACTGCCGACTGAAGATACCCAGTTCGTATCCAGGCATTCCTTTACATACTTCCACTCGTTCCCACGAATCTCAGGAACAATCAAGGGAATGACGTCCGCAGACGGGGGCGCACCCGGTGCCAGTTTTTCTGTCAGGTTCAATTGCGGAATCTCTTTTCGGTGAAGTCTGAAAGGATGTCGTTGCGCACAAGTGCGGACACTTCCTGGATTCCCTCAGCGACAGTGCGCGTAATCTTGAAATCAAGCTGGTCGGCAATCCGCGCGAACGAGACCCGATAATCGCGCGGATCCTCGGTCTTGCGCACGTACTCAATGACTGCATCCGGCACATGTGGCCGGATCATCTCCACTAGCTGCTGTTTTTGGAAATTCTGCTCTGTCGAACCAACATTAAATACTTTGCCGGCGATCTTCGACGGTGCCGATTCAAGCACCAGCTTGATTCCCCGCGCCGCATCGCGCACGTGAATGTATGGGCGCCAGAACTGCTCACCGAATACCACGAGATGCTTTTTGGTGAGCATTTCCATTGTGAATTCGTTGACAGTCAAGTCAAATCGCATCCGAGTCGATACCCCGAATACAGTGGCAAATCGCAGAGGAGTCGGACTCCAGTTCGCGCCTTTGTCGTAGCTTTGTAAAAGCGCCTTTTCCACGGCCACCTTGGTTTCGGCATAGAGCGACACGGGGCTCAATTCGGAGTCCTCATCCACGTACTTGGTCGGGTCGCTCATCTTTCCATAGTTGCTGCATGTCGAGGCAAAGACAAACCGGCGGACCCCGGCCTTTCGACTCTCTTCGATCAGCGCCAAAGAACCATCGAGGTTGACAGCCCGCGAGACGTCGGGCTCACGGGCACATGCAGGATCGCCCACGATGGCCGCAAGATGAACGACCGCGTCACATCCAGAAACGGCCTGCTGAATTTCAGAGCGATCTCGAATATCGCCGCGCGTGAATTGGAACGCAGGATGGGCCCAGACTCCAAGCAGGGACTCGCCCCCGTGCAGCAACGAATCGAGCACCCGCACGGTGTGGCCTTCCGCCAATAGCAACGGTACGAGTGTGGACCCGACATATCCCGCGCCGCCAGTGACTAAGATCTTCATTTTGTGATTACTAGCTTACCTTCCTCGGTATAGCAAGCACCGAAAGTGGGATTCCCAAAAAAACCGTCATTAACCATCCGAATCTTCCGTTCAAACAAGGTCGATCAACCCTTTGGCTGCCCATCGGCGCAAATACGATAGGACATCTTCTTCAGGCAATCCGATGTGATCTGCTACAGCCTTTACGCTCACTGGACGTTCGAGTGCAGGAATGAAATCCATGAGATGGCGCATGCGCCGGCGTTGCTCGCTGAGTGTGTCTCCCAGTGCAATCTGACCGTAGTCCACGTAAAGGTCATACATCGGATTGGAAAGGCAGATATTCCCCTCGAATTTCTTCACAATGATCGGCGACGATTCAAGGCGATCGATCGCGCCCATCAGCACGTCCACGGCTTCTTCCAGGCGATCGCTCTTGATGATCTCGGCGCTGTCTTTACTCGAATGGTATTCAGGATACGGGAACCGCGACAGTGACAGCATCGGAATTCCATAGTTTTCCCAAATGTATTCGTCATTGACGAGGATGCTCTCGAAGGGCCCAGTGCGATAGGGCACTCCAAGTTCATCCAGGCTCCCCTTCAAAGCATGCGAAACGCTGAGCATGCTGCGCCGCGAATCCTGAACCGCAAGTTCGGTATCGGAGCCCAGCATTTCAAGGAAGAATCCCTCTAGAATTCCACGGCGTTCTACTTCGCTCAATCCAGCGAGATACAGTTCCGACCCAACGATTCCCGGTGACAGAACCAGGGAATAGCTAAATTTAGTGCTTCGTCCCTGAAGCCGCCGCATAACTTCCAATCCGACAACGCAGCCGGACAGTCCATCGTTAGCTACTCCCGCATGATCAAGGTTTCCGGCCAGAGCGATGGTGAAGTCAAGTGAGCCCGAATGCGTGTATTCAAGGATCTTCATCTCGCCTTGCGACTCCGCGGTGCGAATCAGAACCCTGTAATCGCCCGGACTGAGTTGGTCATAAAGTCGCTTGGGCAAGCAGAATCCCCAATCCCTGCTCCAACTCCTGAACTGCTGGCGATAGTGGAACGGAATTGAATCCGGATCACGATGATCGTAGTGCAAGTGCTTCTTAAGCTCTTCCAGGCTCACCATTCCCTCAAAGTTGGCCGAAAGCGCGATTACTCCCAGTGAATGCATGGTGCCGTCGTAAACCGTCTGGCCATCCTTCTCAATTCTCGCCTCCTCTACATCCCATGACGGAGGAATTACCCATCCATTATGTTGCTTTGATTCCGGCACCGAGATAGTGCGAAACGAAAGGATCTCGCTGAGATAGTTCACCGCTCGGTCATAACCGCGCGAACAAACGGCTCGATTGAGCGGCGTCAGATCACTCAGCATTTCCATCATGGAGATTGTGGGATTCATTCAACTGGGAAGGTCATTGGTATCAATTCTCGGCAAGGTAAGCCGTCCGTCAACATTCAGGTCCACCGCACGAGCTTCCACGGTAAATCCGAGTTTGCACCGCCGATTTTGAAGAACCTCAAGAAGGGACTCGTTGAATCCCCCATAAGGATAGCAAATGGTCCACTCATCCATGTCCGCTCCAAGTTCCTGCAGAAAGAGGAGCGAACGATCGATCTCCTCGGCTTGGCTTGCTGGCGACAGACTGTCGAGCCATGCGTGAGTGTACCCGTGGCTGCCGATGTGCATTCCTTGTCGACGAAGACATCTGATCTGCTCAACCGACATATAAAGTTCCCGGGCAAAAGCCTCCTCGTCCGAAGTCACATGCTCAGCGAACAGCCTTCGCACAAGTTCGGTCCGGACCTTCTCCGGCAGTTCGCGCTGCAGAAGCCGTTTGACAATCGTGACCTCGCGCGGGTCATACCGATGCTTCTCTGTGATCGCCATCAGGTAGCCCTCGCGGCTCTTAAGCGAATGCTCCTCCCGGAACTCGTCGAGCGAATAAAAAACTTCGTCGAGCAACTTCCAAACGTCCGAAACCGACGCGAGCACAAATTGAATCTTGTTCACATCAAGCACACGGTGCTCAAGGACTGCCTGGGCAGCGGGAAAAAAGCAACCCTTGATGCCACACTCCTCGAGCAGCGGAAAGACGTTCAGAAAATGATCGCTATAGCCATCATCAAAAGTCAGCAGAATTGGATTCGGCGGCAAGTATTTATGCGGAGAGAACATCGCATTGAACAAGTCCTCGATGGTAATTGGAGTGTAGTTCGCCTGAATGTATTCGAGCTGCCTTCGGAATCGCTCGATGCTGAGACCCTTTATCGCAGGAAACCGCGACCGCGCGAGATCTCGCACGTAGTGGTACATCACAATGGTGACTTTTCGATTCATGAGTGATCTAGAGTGCGGTTGTATTGCTGGCTTCCACCAGAGGTCTATTCGTCGACTGTCGAGTCAAAGCCGATTTCATCCTCGGACTCTTGTGTAATCGTTGGCAACGATCGGTTACCATGCGCTGAGTCCTCCATCCACCACAAGGCAGTGCCCAGTAACGTAGCTGGAAGCATCCGAGGCTAGATAAACAAGCGCGCCGACCATCTCATCTGCGTTTGCCATGCGGCCAAGCGGAACCCTCGCGGAGTATCGGGCTTTGAACGTGTCATTTTGTCCGCTCTCGACGCCAGCCGGAACCAGTGCATTGACGCGAATACCTGAGTCGCCCCAGTTAGCAGCAAGGTAGCGAGTCAGGCCGACAACCGCCGCTTTCGACGTGGAATATACAGCTGGATTACTGATCTGACGGCCAAGGTAGAACGATCCCTCGTAGATGCGTTTGTCAGAGGAAACGATGCCATAGATTGAGGCGGTCTGGATAATGCTTCCGCCGGTTCCCTGCTTCTGCATCTGCTTGCCCACCGCCTGGGCAACAAGAAACAAGCCGTCCACGTTGACTGACATGATCTTCCGCCACTCCGCAAGGGAGTACTCTTCAGTGCTGGCGAAAAAGGCATCAAGATCAGTGGACTTCGACGCCGCATTATTATGCAGCACGTGGATGGCTCCGAAACGACTGACAACCTGCTCGACCATGCCGGTGACAGAAGACGGGTCGGCTACGTCGCAAGCAATTCCAACGGCAGAGACGCCGTAATCCTGTTGCAACTCTGCCGCGAATTGGCCGCAGCGATTCTGGTCAAGATCTACAACGGCGACTTGCGCGCCAAACTCTGCGAGTCCTCGACAAAAGCCCTGGCCAAGAATTCCGACAGCCCCGGTCACAATGGCCGTCTTGCCGTTGAGACCGAACATATCCTTATAATGCGATTTCATCGAGACTCACTTCCCTGTTTTCATTGCACGATTGGCGGCCCGCGATGAGAACGCGCATGATCTCAAGCGTCTTCTCCGCCGGAATCGCAGGCTTTCCGGAGCGGATGGAGGTAGTGAACTCCCAGAGCATGCGGCGGAACATTGAAAAATTGTCGGTGATATCGAAGGCGCCATTGCGCTCCGTTCCGAATATATCCACGTGAAATGTGCGCGCCGCTTCACCTAATGCATCGATCTGAAGGATCGCTCCGTCGTCGAGGCGAATTGCGGCAGAGGCGTGGTCAGCGGGAAGCATGCGAACCGACACCGGCCGCGCACTCGTCATGCCCAGCACTGCGTCGAGTATATGCACTCCGTACTTCTCCCACGAAAGAACAATGGCTCCGCGGATCAGCTTGATCTTTCCATAGGCCGCGAAGTTGGCGCGAGACTCATCGAGTTCTCGCGCGTAGCGCATCCCCGAGCACGACATCAGCTGGCCCGACTCGAGGTAGGGCTTGAGTTCACGAAGCTGAGCAACGTCTAGACTCAGCGGCTTGTCCACAAAGACCGACATCCCGGCTTTCAGAAACGGATGTGCCATCTCGAAATGCAATTCGAAATCGTCGCGCGCAATAATGACGGCGTCGACCCTTCCCAAAAAGTCGCGATAGTCTTCAACAGCCGTGTCGATGTTGCAAGCTGCACAGAGCTTTTGCGTCGTATCGGGATACTGTGTCCAGGCATGTGTGATCTTCCACCCCGGAAAGCCGAACTCCGAACCATGCCTGCGGCGAACATAGTCATAGATGCCGCCCCAACCGGAGTTAGCGAGCCCCTCAGGGGAGTAGCCATTGATAATCGAACTGTAGGAGAAGGGGTGACCATTCCCCTCGCTCATACCCATGATCCCGATGGAACCTACCATATGGCCCACCCGCCATCGACGCAGAGATTCTGTCCGGTGATATAGCTTCCTGCGTCCGAACACAGGAGGGCAACAGCGCCTTTGAGTTCGTCGGGCTGCCCGATGCGATTCATGGGGTTCTTCGAACCAAGCTTCTGCATGAAGACTTCGTGCTTCTGCGTTGGCGGATGTGGGAAGGCGCCCGGGCTGAGCGCATTGACACGAATGCCATGAGGCGAAAGAAAGCTGGCAAGATACCTCGTGAATTGGAGTACGCCCGCCTTCGCCGCCCCGTAGCTGGGCGGATTTGCGAATTCCTTGCCGTCGTAGATTCGGTAATCGGGTCCGATATGCCCGTACATCGACGCGATATTGAGGATGACTCCGCGGCTTTGCTTCAAGTCCTCGAAAGCCGCCTTCGTCAGCCGGAAGACGGAATTGAGACTCATGTCAATGTCGTAGTTCCAGTCATCCTCCGAGATCGATTCCCATGAATTCTTGTTTCCTGACCAGGCGTTGTTCACGAGAATATCGATGGAATTGAAGTGCTTGTGCACTTCCTCAATGAAGGCCGCGGCAGAGCCCTTCTTGAGCAGATCAACACCGATCCCGACAGCCCGAATCGCACCGAATTGCTTCTCAAGTTCAGCTGCCTTGCGCTCGCATTTTTCCTTGTCCCGGCTTGCAAGCACCAGGTCTGACCCCAGCTCGGCAAGTGTTTCGCAAATGGCAGTTCCCAGATAGCCTGCGCCGCCGGTGACGACGGCCGTTTTACCTTTCAATGAAAGTAGTTCCTGCAATGACTTGCTCATTTACCCTTTTCCCTCATAAGTGTTTCAACAATCATGAAATCGAGATGATCATCAATATCCTGAGAGCGTTCCCGCGGCATCAGCACCGCGCCGAGTCTTCCCACCAGCAGAGATTTGGCTTCCTCGGCGAGAAGACCGGCACGGAAAATGTAGACCGCTCCGTTCAGTTGATATGCCTTGGGCAGCTTTTGCCGCGGCAACCACGGCACCGCGCCAGGAATAAAGACCTCCGGAACGCCGTCGGTCAGTCGCCACGCTCGGTGCGGGTTTAGGTCCGCGTCCTTGAAAGTCGCCACAGAATCGTAACTGCCCTGCGAAATGAGCTCGAGGCATTTACGAACATCTTCCCCTGTTCGAAGAGGGCAAGTAGGCTCTAACAGCACCACCCATTCTGGCTTCTCTCCCTCCAGTTCCAGGCGATGAAGAAGGTCTTTCAATGCATCGATTACGAGCGCTTCGTCTGTTGCAAGATGCGCAGGTCTCAGGTAGATCTCCGCACCGAAGGCTTCACCCACGGATGCTATCGTGGGGTCGTCGGTCGAGACAATGACCCGGTCTATTTCCGTCACCTGGTGGGCAACATCAATCGACCAGGCTAGCAACGGCTTGCCCAGCAACGGCTTTATGTTTTTCCCGGGAATGGATTTGCTGCCGCCCCTTGCAGGCACGACCGCGATGACGCGTTGTCCGTTTAGCATCAATCGACTCTAATTCCCACCCTTTTCTATAGGTGAACGCGTTGCGAGTCTATCAAGATTATCGAGCGCCTTTCGGTATTCGGCCCATTCTCCGGTGTCGATCCACGCATTCTCGGCAATGGGAAAGACACCGATGCATCCACCGGCGCTCTTCAACGTCTCGATGAAATCGGTCATATCGCAATGCCCATTTTCGGGGATGAGATTGAGACGATCACGCCTCACGACATACATGCCTGTGTTGACCAGAAAACTGTACTGAGGTTTCTCCCTGATCTGCGCGAGGCTCCCGCCCTTTTCCAATTCGCAGACGCCATAAGGAATCTTGTAGTCCTTCAACGATGCCACGAGCGTGAGGTCGTAGTTGCTTTGGGTGTGGAACGCAACCAGCTCCGCCAGGTCGGCCTGGATTACGATATCGCAGTTGGTCACAATCACATGTTCATGGTTCGGGGAGTAAAGGGCTCGCAGCGCTCCCGCTGTTCCGCGCGGCTCTCTTTCCTCGATGTACGAGATCGAGTAACCGGGATCCAGCTCTTCGAAGAAAGATTTGAGAATCTTCGATTTGTAGTTGACCGATAGATAAAACCGATCGAGACCGTATGGCAGAAACTGATCGATGATGATCTCAATCACCGTGCGCTCTCCCATGGGAATCAGCGGCTTGGGGAGAACATTTGTGAATGGAGCAAGCCGGGTTCCCTTCCCACCTGCCATGATGACTACGGGCAGGTTGAGCCTGGGTTTTGGCTTGTTGATCGTGTCGTCCTGAAAAATCTCTTTCCAGAAGAGAAGCTCCACAATTTCTCTGGAAGTATTGACCACCGGAACGCAATTCAGATTGCCTGTGATCATTTCAGCGCGAAGCTTGTCGGCCTCATAGCCCTCCTCCGCGACATGAGGATTGCAATTGCAGACCCGGATCACCTCCGCCTTCAGATCGCCATCCGATAGAATCCAACGTCGGATGTCTCCGTCAGTGAGCGAGCCAACCAGCCGCGAACTCCCGTCCACGACAAAGAGGATCTTCTCCTCTGTCTGCTCAAGCTGCTCCATCGCCTGACGAATTGTGTTTGTCTGTGCGACGAGAAACGCGCGTACGTTATCAGTCATGCTCTAGGTCCCAGATGATCTTTGCAGAATTACGAGATTTGCGGCACTCGATCTCAGCGATTTGTCGCGCCCAGATCGTTAAAGTGCTTTTTCAGTAACGCAGGAGAGATCTCCGTATCGCGCAGCACATCCTTGATGCGCTCGCTGCTCCGTCCGTCGCGATACCGATCGTATGGATTCCGCATGCCGCGAAGAGAGGTCCCGAATCGGGGCGACAGCGCTTTCGAAAGTCCTCGCTTGATAGCCTCGCGGTTGCATGGCACGTCGATTACATTCGGCGCTCGCACGCGGCCGTCCTGGCGCTCTCCAACGTTGACTACCGGCAATCGGAACGACGGGGCCTCCGTCAGTCCACTTGACGAGTTCCCAACCATAACTGAAAAGTGCTTCAGGCAACTCAGATATCTGCGATGTCCAAGGTGAGGTGCCCACTTGAAGCGTCCGCCACTCGCTTCGCACGCGGATTGCAAGCGTGCATTCATCCTCGCGCCCTGTGCATCGGCATTCGCCATCGTAAATACTGCTCGAATTCCACTCGCCCTGATCCCGCTCAACAAATGATGAACTTGCGCATCAACATCGTCATCGCCCCGGGTTACCGGGTGATATGTGACGATTGCGACCGGACCGTCCAGAGGGAAGCTCAATTCCGATTCGAGTTGCGATCTCGTGAGGAGAATCGAACTGTGAAGCTGGTCAAGGCCGGGTGCGCCGAAATTGAACACGCGCGAGGAACCTTCCCCCATCTGTAGAATGCGACGCCGATAGATTTCAGTTGCCGGGAAGTGCAGCGAAGCCATCTTTGTTAGTGCATGCCGCACTGCGTCATCGATCGCTCCCTCCGTCAGTTCTCCACCATGGATATGTGCAATCGGAATCTGCAGCATCAATGCTGCGATTGAGGGCGCGAGCAGTTCGAAGCGATCGCCGAGCAAGACCAGCATATCCGGCTTCAACTCAGATAGAGCCCTGCCGAAGCCCTTCAGTCCAAGGCTGATTGAATTCACATTCTCAATTTGCGAACTCCCCGTCATGCGCATGCGCACCTTGCGATCGATCCTGATGCCCTCGTTCTGGATTTCACGCCAGGTCTGGCCAAATCCGGACTCAAGGTGCATCCCGGAGGCGATGACTTGAAGTTGCAGAGCACGGTCGGCCTTGACCGCCTTCATGAGCCCGCAAAGCAACCCGAAATCGGCCCGACTCGTCGTTACAACGCATATCTTGCGCCGCTTCACGCCAGGCTTTCCCACTGGATCGTTTCGTCCTTGTCGATGCTCTTCGAGAGAGTGCGTCCGATCAATGCCGACAGAAGTTTCGGCGCTATTCCGTTACCCGGTCTCTTGATTGTCAAATCACCCTGTGTAAGGGAGTGTCCCGCATCCAATGCGCGAGCCGCGACGACGCTCTTGCGCGCTACAGAGATATTCGGCAATTCAGACTTGGTTGGCACTTTGATGCCATCACCAAGTGCGACCTCGACGTGTCGAATCGCAGAAACCATCTCTCGCAATTCGTCAGGTTCGAGTGAAGCCGCATGATCGGGCCCCGGCAGCGACCGATCCAGAGTGAAATGCTTCTCAATCACTTCAGCGCCAAGCGCCACGGCCGCAATTGCGACTTCAATTCCCGGCGTGTGATCGGAATATCCGACGGGCAGCCCGAATGCCGCCTTCAGCGTCTGCATCGCGCGAAGGTTTACTTCGTCATACGGCGCCGGGTATTCGGTAACGCAATGCAGCAGAGTGATCTGATCAACTCCCGCTCGTCGTAAGACTCCTATTGCTTCTTCCACTTCGCCAAGAGTCGACATTCCTGTTGAAAGAATTATCGGCTTGCCTTTGCGCCCGATGTGCTCAAGAAACGGGATGTTCGTAATCTCGCCGGACGGTACCTTGTATAGCGGTAAGTCCATCTCTGCGAGAAGATCTGCACTTTGCTCATCAAACGGGCTGGAAAGGAACTGGATCCCACTTCGCTTGCAATGGTCAATCAGTTTCCGATGGGCTTCAGAATCAAGTTCGAGCCGCTTCAGCATCTCGAATTGCGATTCGTCACCATCAGTTGTTTGCTCCTGGTAGCGAGCTTTGTGTGCGGATCTGGTTGCGAGCTGATCTGCACGAAAACTCTGAAACTTCACCGCGTCAGCTCCAGACGCCTTGGCGCTGTCAATCAGTTTCAAGGCCAGTTCCAATGAGCCATTGTGATTTACACCGGCCTCGGCAATGACAAATACATGGGACATGAGAATTCTTTCTTTATACGGTAGATGGCGGCCGGCTAGAAGGCGCTCGGCAAACAATAACACCCTCTTGCTTCACACATTCTACGTGCACTGAATACCATGCCCGCGTATCGAATCTCGGCCCTCTCGCTTCGGGAAACTGGCTTTGCTGAGCCTCGCAACGGCGCACGCACGTGAAACCCGCCGCCTCAAGCATCCGCTTCAACTTATCGAAGTTGAACCAATTGATGTGCTCGCCGGTACGCTCCAAGTCGTATTCCAAACCCTCCTTGCACCAATCAAGAAGCTCCTCCTTCGGCATGGCGGAGAGTCGATGGGAGAAATCTGCTTCGTCGAGCGGCGCTTGTGATCGCCCCACGAGGTGGCGAAACGACTCCGCGATGCTTGCACTGTCTCGGTCCATCCAACTTTTGAAGAACGTCGCGTCCTGGCTCACCAATCGGTCGTATATCAAGTCCGCATCGGGTACGACGATCCGAAAGCCGCCGCCGTTCTCAAGGGAGCGATGCACCTCCCGAAATATATGCTCGCACCACTCCTCTCTCAGGTGTTCAAAAACGTGCTCGGAGTAGAACAAGTGAACCGATCCGTCCGCGAAAGGAAACGGCCTGTTGCTGGTCAGGTCATGATGAAAGTCCACGAAGGACTTCGTAAAGCGATAATAACCTCCGTTATATTCAAGGACCTTCCAGTTGCGAACGTACCAGGTCCCTGCCCCAATGTTGACGAGCAGTTTGTTGGGCTTGTCGACCCAGCGCTTCTTAAGTGCCCAGGCGCGAAGTGAAATTCGCCTGCGCAGTTGCCATCGGTACTCGTAATATCTTGACTTTCTTTCGTAGAGAATTGATTCAAGAATGCCGCATATTCTCGGATACTTTTCCCGAACGACTATTAGATGATCGCCAAGATCCTTAACCAGGTACTCCACATCGCCATCTCGAAGCTTCCATTTCCCATGGTTTCCTCGAAACTTGAGATCTGGCCCCAACGGACAACCGTTTTGGGCGAATTCCTCACGCAGACAGTCGTCGGCCATGGCATACCGGAACATATGCCTGGCGGACGGCTTCAGCAGAAACAGTTCCTGATGCAAAAGATCTTTTAGCTTGGCCCTGATGGACACGACTACCCCTCACCCTCACAATGCTCTGCACTAGGAGAAGTAACCCGTCTTGCTGTCAGCTTCTTGCGATGGAATCCTGCTTGATGTCTTGCACTCCTATCTTACGTGGCGCGCAGGGCAGCCCAAATACACCCCTGGTTCTGTAAGACTGCGCACGACGGTCGCTCCCGCACCAACTATGCAACCCGCCGCGATCTCAATCCCCTCAATCACCGTGGCGCCGGCACCGATCATGGAGAATTTCCCAATCACAACACCTCCGCAAATCGTAGCGCCCGGGGCAACGTGTACCCAGTCTGAAACGATCGAATCGTGTTCGACCGTAGAATTCGTGTTAACAATGGAACCCTCACCGATGCACGCACCGGCGCTAATGACGGCCCCGTCCATTACAACCGTGCCTTCGCCGCAGGTTGCGTCCTTGCTGACAATTGCATCTGGCGAAATAATGGGCGGAAAGCACAGACTCAGCGCACGCAATCGCGCGTAGAGTTCACACCGTGTTTTGCCGAGGCGGACCTGACCTATGGCAAGCACCGCAGAGAGTCTTTTTCGATCATCCGAGAGCAGGCTGAGCTCCCGGTCACTTCCCAGAAATGGAATTCCAAGAAGAGGGCCATTGTCTTTCAAATCGGTGTAGCCGAGGATGCGGTAGCCCGCAAGCTTCTGGACTATGCTGATGACGACCTTGGAATGACCGCCTCCACCGACGATAACTAGCTCTTCCATGCCATCCCCGGCGCCGCAACATCCTCTTCGGAACTTCGATATCGCTGACCCGTTATGTACCCTTTAAGAATGGTCGGCAGACTCATGGCCTCATCACAACGCAATTTCGCCACTGCTCTGATCCTGGCTCGCAGAGTTTCACCTTGGCTAAGATATTGTCGCGCCGTCGATACGATGTCCACAATCTCGGCGTCCGTCGGAAAAGCATCGAATTGGTGTTGAAATTCATATTCCAGAACTCGCGCCAAGCTTCCCATCTTGTGAGCATGAGAACCCATAAAGATACAGGGCGTGCCTCCCAGCGAGGCAAAGATTGACGGGTGATATCGGCCGGAGATGAACAGTTGGGCATGGGCCAACACAGCACCGCACGCGAAGATCGGCGTATCCACCGGAATGATCCCTACGTTTCTCTCCTGGGCAACTCGACGCAAAAATGAATCCGGCCCGTCGTTCTCCGTGAGGTAGACGCGATAGCCGAGCGCTCCGATGGCGTCAACCAAGCGCGAATAGCACTTTACGGCCCTGTCGGGATCCGTCGCGGCCAATGCGCCGCCTCCGATGCATATATATGGCACAGAAAAATCGAGCTTTCCCAGATACTCTGCTTTCTCCGGAAAGGGAATGAGTAAGTCACCATTCAAAGGAGGGTATGAACTATGCTTCGCATAGACCGGCTGCCACGCAAAGAGAGAGTCCGGAATGAGCGTGGGGTTAGTCTCAGGCATTTCCTTCCTGACATATTCAAGTGACTCGGGATCGCGCATCAGCACAGCCTCGCATTGCCCAAATAACTTCTTCGCCGCGGCCAGCGTGGTCTCGTTCCTTCCGCTGAGTGGACAGTCCGAGATCATTGAATTCACCAGAAAGACGGGCTTTCTCAGACGGACCCCAAGTTCAATCATCGCGAGCAGAAAGAGAGTCTGACGACGAGGAGGAGTCGAAAAGATGATATCTCCGTCTCCATCGACGACAATCATGTCGGCATTCGAAGCCTGAGCATATATCCGTTCGAGAGGATAATACCGATGCTTCTGAGCTACAAGATTGTCAACGCTCACTGATGGATTTTCATCAATGAAGTCTCTGGCTCCAAGCAGTTCTTCCAGTTTGAGATACCAGGAAAATGGCGGCCTCCTGCGTTTGATTAGTAAACGGCGAAACACGCCGTAGTACCTTGGCGGCATCAGTGTTCTTACATATCCAGTCTCTGCTACGGATAAGTCGAATAACTCTCCCGCCACCGAGCCGGTAATGACAAATGAACCAGACAATAACTGGTGGAGCGCAATGCTTGCGCCACGACCCCAATTGGCATTGGTTCGATTGTCGCCTACAAAAAACACCTTGATCGGGCTGTCAGTCGTGGAGGACTGCTGCACTTCGGCAGTTAGATTGTTCGTGTAATCCATGGACAGTCGACTCTAGAGAGGTTGAATCGTAGTTCATGCGGTGCATGAATCAACGAGCTAACTTTCTATGAATATTCTGGAAAAGGACAGATTCCGCGAACCCGTTCGAGAACACCGGTCTTCGACATCAGGAACAATCCGATCCGGCGCGGACGGACTCCCCGTAAAGAACGGGTCTGCTCAATGATACTTCTGCAATCCTGCCATCGGGCAGTTCCCATTCATATGGCACAACAACCGATGTTGCGTGGGATGCCCATGTGGCGTGCTCTCCCCGGTAGCCATAATCCCCGAGATCTCCGTCAACCTTGAAATACGCGACCTCTCGGAAGGGGACAATCATGTCAGTCACAGTTGACGCACGAATACTCATCTTGACCGTATAGTTTTGGGGAAGCAAAGGAATTGATTTGAAGGTGCATTTTATCCTCCCTTCACCTTCAAGGTAGTCAGGGGTCTGCCCATCCAGCAACATGTTGGAGGCGAAGCAGGAGCCATTTATACCCAGCACTCCAACCGCGATAAATGGTTTTTCGATGCGCGTTCGCGCATTATACGAAATATCAACGATCAGGTTCTCGCCGGGGAGAAATACATTGCTCTTTTCTCCGTCGTCATTTCTTAGTTCAACCTTCTGAATGGTCAACCCATATTCATGATTGGCGCAGGCACGCATGGACTCGATCGCAATGCTATTGAAGTAAGTCTCGAATACTTCATCCACTGGTCCATCTTGTTGCATTCGCCCGTCCTTCATCCAGATCACCCGCTTGCATAAGTTCTGGATGGAGTCCAGATTATGGCTTACATATAGGACGGTTCTCCCGCTATCAGCGAAGCTCCTAATTTTGCCCAGGCATTTCTTTTGGAAGGAAGTGTCTCCGACCGCCAGCACTTCATCGACAATGAGGATCTCCGGATCCAGGTGCGCGGCCACAGCAAATGCCAGGCGGACATACATGCCGGAAGAGTATCGTTTGACTGGCGTGTCGAGAAACTCGTCGAATTTCCGAGAACTCGACAATCTCATCAAACTTGCGAATGATCTCGGCGCGCGTCATGCCGAGAATGGCGCCATTGAGGAAGATGTTTTCGCGTCCGGTCAGTTCCGGATGAAAACCAGTGCCGACCTCAAGCAGGCTCGCGATTCGACCGTCGATGCGAATCCTCCCTTCGGTGGGCACGGTAATCCGGCTCAAGATTTTCAGCAGGGTGCTCTTTCCCGCGCCGTTTCGTCCGATGATGCCGACCACTTCGCCGCGCTTGATTTGAATGGATAACATCCTTAAGAGCCCAGAAATCCACCTCCTTCTGTTTCTTTTGCCAGCGAGAACGAAACCACGCGAACGGCGATCTCATCGCTTCCTCGATTGCGTGACGCAGGCCATCACCATTAGCCGCCTGGCGGCCAATGCTGTACCGCTTGCCGAGATTCTCGATCGTGATCGCGAATTCAGACTTAGTGTTTGTGTTGGATGGCGGCATAATATCTGCTCAAATGACATCGGCAAAAGTTCGTTCGGTCTTTCTGAAATACCAAATTCCCGTACCCAGCAGAACGACCACTTCAGTCACCGCAATCGCAACTGCGGGCCAATAAATAGCCAGACGATCTCGCCCAACAAGCTCCAGCGAAATCCATCGATGATTCCCACCATGGGGTTCAGGGCGTAAAGTAAGCGAAATCGAATGGGAACAATGCTGCTTTGAAAGCCTACGGGCGAGACGTAGAGTCCAAATTGTGCCACGAAGGGCACGATGAAACGGAAGTCTCGATACTCCACCATAAGGGCCGCAATCCATAACCCTACCCCGAGGGCAGCGCCAAAGACAAGCAAAACAAAGAACGGCAAAATCAACACCGTCCAGGAAGGCGCAAATCGGTACCAAATCATCAGAGCAACTAGAAAAATGGCGGAGATCAAGAAATCCATCAGGCTTGTCATCACGCTGCTAACGGTAATAACGAGCCGCGGGAAATATACCTTGGAAATCATGTTTGAATTCGATACGAGGCTGTTGCCGCTTTCGGTCAGCGCAGCTGAAAAGAATTGCCACGGCAGCATGCCGCAAAACACCAGTAACGGATAAGGCATCCCGCTCGAGGGCATTTTGCCCAGTTTTCCAAAGACGACGGTAAGCACGATCATGGTGAGGAGCGGCCGTACGAGGGACCAGCTTACGCCCACGACGGTCTGCTTGTAGCGCACGAGGAGATCGCGCCACGTGAAGAAGAAGAACAACTCGCGATAGCGCCAGAGATCCCGCCAGTACTGTCGTTCGATGCGATCTGCTTCAATAATCAATTCAGTCATTCAGTATTTTCCGGTAGACAGCCGCGCGACTTTGCGTGGGTGACGGACGCCCATATGAGCTCGGAACGAGACACATATATCGAACGCAGCTTCTAGGCGTCGAGGAATGGCTCGCTGTTGCGCGAACGCTCATTTCGCCACTCTGTAACCTGAGGCGGTCAAAAAGCTGGACTAAGCGAAAAAGCAGGGTGCGATTGGGGAACGGGTTCTGCAGCTCGCGGGCCAGTTCCGGCTCATCCTCGGGCTCGGGATAATAACAGCCCGCCGGCGTGTCTTCCCTCCGCATCGTTTGGGGCTGATACGCGATTATGTCAGATTCGGTGACGCGTGCGTTCTCTGGGATCGGCTGGCCTGTGACGCTGCCCCACATGGCACCTATTAGATCGCGCCCTTTCTCGAAACGCAAATAACACGGCGGAGCAAGCCGTGCGTTCATCTCGATAAGGTACGCCAGACCGGTTCCCTCTTCGAGAATGAAGTCCAGTCCGAAAAAGCCCGATATTCCCAGGCGGGACGCGATCCGTTCGGCAGCTCCTCGTATTTCGGCATTCTGAATGAGGTGCACGACGCTGGCCGGGCCAGTTGAGCCATCCGAGCGTAGAACCTCCACTGCAATAAGCGCAACGACCTTCCCCTTCCAAGCGAAGACAGTACAGTTTGCGGGACGGCCTTCAATGAATTTCTGCGCGATGATAGGCCGCTCTGTGTGGTTTATCCACGCGCTCATAGAAGAACGGATCGCGATTGACCATGAGGCGCTTGATAGCGCGTGTGAGCCGGGACGTGTTGGTGACCTCGTCCCATACTCGCTCCGACGGATCGAGTTCGCGAAGCGTGCGAACGCCCAAGCCTCCCCAAGTACCGTCGACTTTGACGACGCAGGCATTCGACTTGCTCGTCCGCCAGAGATCGAGATCCGCGCTTGATGAGACGCGGGTGGTCTCTGGAACGTTCACTCCTTCTTCCTGAGCCAGGGAAAGCAAATCGTACCGCGAGGTCACGATGCGGTAGCCGGATGGATCGCCGAGAGATCTTTCGATGATCCTGCACGATTTTCTCGCCTGCTGCGCCCCACTTCAAAGCGTTGCCATAGAGTTGATGCAGATGCTCTACGCTACGGTCGCAGCACGGAATAACGATGTCAGGATCAGCCTTATCGATCGCGGCCCGCAGGGATTCGAGAGGCCTGGATGCCCTATAAGGAAATGCGCGTTTGACCGCACGGGTGACGAGAAGTGTATGTCCGGTCGCAGGGCAAACTGCCGAGACGGTACAACCTATTCGAGCGAGTCCGATGGCCAGACGCGCGCCCAGGTCCCATCGATTCGTATCGGCCAGCAAAACCTTCGGAGAGGCATTCAAGGTGCCTGATTCAGATTCGTGAATCAGCGCAGCTGCCTTGTTGCTGTCCGTGGCGAGGCCGTTTTTGTTCCGCGAGAGTTGGGTCAGTCGATTCCAAGTGCAGTCTCTTTTACTGTGCTATCGGTTCTGTTGCATTGGACTCTGTAGACGCGCTGCGAAGACCCTGCTTTTGCCCGAGGGTGCGCCTCGCCGTCCGCCGGAGGTGCGCCGAGAGACGCGGAGCCGCAAAGCCGGCACCGAACGCAAAGCGCAGTAATGGACCAAAAGTGTTGGCGGCCGAGACGCCAACGAAGAAAAGGTTCGGAACAGATGATTCGAAATTCGCCGAAAGTGCCGGCGAGGCTTCGACGAGGGTCAACTCTGAAAGTATCCCCGCATCGAGGAAGGAGCAGGCGACGAACGTCTGTGCGATAGCCAGTTGCGGCGATGAGATGATCGAACTGCAGTTTCGAGCTCTGGCCGGCGCCATTCTTGATGAAAAGATTAACCTTGTGCCCGTCCACTTCGGCACCGCTCACGGTGGATTCCAATTGGAATTTCACTTTACCCACCACCTGATCCTTGGTAAACCAACAGGGCGCTGGTCCAAGGACGCGATGAACCTTGTCTACGCGAAAACTCTCGGGCATGAGGCGAAAGACAAGCGGAAGATTGGCGCACATCCATAGCCTCCAGCCAGGGCCTATGCCGGTAAAAGGCCGACGAATGCGAGCCATGAGCGATGGAGTGAGCGTCTTCGGCGGATCGTGAAATCGAATGACTGGAACCGCGCGCGATGACCTCTACCGATGCTCCGGCCTGGTGAAGCAATGCGGCAAGATCAAGGGCGGATGCTCCGGCGCCGAGGATCCCGACTTCTTTGCCTTTAAGGCCATCCAGATTGGCGTGCTGGTAGCTGTGAGTGACGAATTCCTGCGGCAACCCGGCCAACTCTTTGGGAAGATATGCGTAGTGGGTCAAGCCGACCGCGACAACCACGCGCTGCGCGTTGAACACTTCACCGCTGCTCAGGGTAACGCTGAAACCCGCGCCTTCTCTGCGAATGCACTCGACGAATTCTTGTTCAAGCTCAGGCACGAAGCGGCGCTGGAATTCGAGACCATAAGCGCTGAAGACTTCCAGCGGCACAGGCGAGCCAATGCGGGCGTACTTCAATCCTTGCTGCTTGCAATAGGCCTCGAGCGGGAACCTTCGGTCAGGATCAAAAAGACTGGAGGCGAATCCTTCAGACTTGAGGTGCATGCCCTTTGGCATGTGACCGATCCACATGTCCATCGGCCTGCCGAAGATCCGAAAGTCAACTCCGGCCGCATTGAGATGAGCAGCGATGGACAGGCCGTAAGGGCCTGCCCCAATGATTGCCACGTCGCAAGCTTTCATATTTATATCCTTGACGAACTCCTCATGTTCGGAGACAAACGTTCAGCCTCGAAGTCCACGCGCCATACTTTGATGACCGGAGGTACCAACTTTGGACAGAGAGCGTGTTTCCAGATCAAACTGTTCGTTTTATTATCCTTCCACGCGTTCTGAAGTGAGTTTTTCAGCGCCTGGCTTCCGGGTGTCCGCAAGGTCCGGGCCGGATTTCGAACTGGCATCACTGGTAGCTGAGGTATTGTGCAATATCCGACCCCTCTTCCGAAAGGCCCTTTCGTAAGCAGCAATTAGGTTACTAACGGAGTGCTCCCATGCCAGGCGCTGCTTGACGCGCTCCGTCCCAAACCGCCCCATTCGCTCTCGCTCCTCGGGATGGTCGAGACAGCCAGAGAATCTTGTCTGCGAAGTCCGCCACCAGATCCTCACCGTCGCTGTAGAGCGAAGCCTCTCCAGCCGTGAACCGGCCTTCCTTCAGATCGAACTGGACAATTGGCTTGCCCAGCGCCATGTATTCCAGCAATCTTGATCATCGTGGAGATGTTGTTCATCTCGCAGGGCTTGTCTGGATTGACGCACACGTCTGACGCCGACAGAACTCGAGCAATTCGCTGTCAGGGACACGGCCCGTAAAATTGAACATGTCCTCAAGATTCTTGTCTGCCACCATGCGTCGCAGCGCAGGTAGACCTGGGCCTCCACCGACACAGGTAAAGTGAACATCCGATCGACCGCGGCTCTTGATGTTCGCCGCCACGTCAATAAGGATATCGAGCCCTTCCTGAATGCTCATCGTGCCGACATACCCGACCAGGTAGGTCTTGCCGTACTTCAATGCCGGTTTAGATGGCACAAGGCCGAATGTAGCCAGATCCGGCCCATTGCGAACTACAAAGACGTCCTCTCGTCAATGCCGCCGCGGCTGATCGCCAGCGCTTTATAGCTCTCATTCGTCGCCATAACAACACTGGAACAAGCGATACGTACAGTCTTTCAAGCCACGACTTGGATCCTGTAAGAAAAATCATGCCTTCCGTATTTCGACAGATATAACTCCGGATTCGGCGTCATGATGATCGAAGATATAGCGCACTCCGAATAACCTGAACGGCAGCGCCACCAGGAAGACGTCGTCCGGTGGATTACATCCCTGGATAACGTGAAACCCGCGAGCCAAGTATATCCACCACGAAAACAGAAATTCCCAAAATAGCGCACATCCATATTCCCACACGATAACCGGCCGGACTGATTCCCTTCCGGAGGCATCGGGTGCCGATAAATGTGAACGCCTTCGAGGACTTCATGCCCTTTGCTGAAGCCCTTGCCTTTAGGACATGAGTACGGTGACATCGTATCCATGCTTGCAAAGAGCTCGGGCTTCCTTCCAGACGCGAGTGT
The DNA here is from genome assembly GCA_963769345.1 of uncultured Acidobacteriaceae bacterium. Lineage (GTDB taxonomy): Bacteria > Acidobacteriota > Terriglobia > Terriglobales > Acidobacteriaceae > Telmatobacter. The sequence continues at coordinate 295,972 of CAVYLL010000006.1, read as the reverse complement.
CAAAAGGGACGGGAAGGTTCTCGACGATAATCAGAATTTTTCTTTTTGTCTTATTCACATGGGGGATTCTCGAATGCGATTTACATCATCGAGCCAGTTGCTGTTCTCTTCGCGCTTTCTTGCCTGGTGATGCGAACAAGATCCACGAGGCACTGATCGTCTCGAAGTTTTGACTGGACCTGGCTGAACTCCAGATCATAATTTCCGATGACGATCGTCTGCGCGTGAGCTAGCACCGCATCAACGCTCGGAGACCATCAACCGCGAGATGTGAGGAATACGATTGAGGATGAAGTCCCGGTTGGCGCCTACCAACGCCGCTATGTTCACGTTCCGGTCATAAATACGAAGATCATAACCCTTCCCGATGAGCCGTTCAATCACTTCAATCATCGGACTCTCGCGAAGATCGTCCGTTCCTGCCTTGAAGCTGAAGCCGAGCACTCCAACGCGCGAATTTCCACTTTCGATCACATGCTTGACACCGCGCGCAATCTGCATCTCATTGCTCGGCAGAACCGAGTTCAGAATCGGGAGCTGCAAATCATGCATCTTTGCCTGGTACGAAAGCGCTCGCAAATCCTTGGGGAGACATGAACCACCGAATGCAAAGCCGGGTTTCAGATAGGCCGGAGATATGTTCAGCTTCTTGTCCTGGCAGAAGATATTCATCACCTCTTCCGCATCGACGGCGAACGCATCGCAGAGATTGCCAATCTCGTTGGCGAATCCGATCTTGAGTGCATGCCAGCTGTTGTCGACGTACTTGATCATCTCGGCATTGTTCAAGATCCGTCCGAATAAGCGGCGCCTCGATTCGTTCGTATAGGGCCGCGAGCATATCACCGCTCTCTCGATCCAGTTCACCGAACACCGTCTTTGGAGGGTATCGGAAATCCTTGACCGCTGTTCCCTCGCGAAGAAATTCCGGGTTGTAGCAAATTCCGAAATCCTCGCCAGCCTTCTTCCCGGAGAACTCTTCCAGGGTCGGAATGACCACCGTCCTCATCGTCCCAGGCAGAATGGTGCTGCGAATGACAACCGTATGTCTGGCTCCTTGCTCTGCAGCGCCTGCCCGATTTGCTCGCATATGCGGCGAATGTAACGAAGATCGAGGTTGCCGTTAGACTGGCTCGGAGTTCCGACGCAGACAAAGGAAAGATCCGTCTCTTGAACCGCGGCGACTGGATCCTGCGTGGCACGCAGATGACCTGTTACGAACTGTCTCCTCGATAATCTCGCCAATTTCAGCTTCCACGATCGGTGAAAGGCCCCGGTTGATGAGATCGACCTTTTCCGGGACCGGATCGACACCAAGAACGTGGTTTCCATCGGCGGCGAGGCACGCTGCGGATACGGTTCCGACGTAGCCCAATCCAAAAATGCTGATTCTCAAAGTGCGCTCCATGTTTCAAAATCTGATTGCAAGAACGAAGGAACTAATCATTGTTTATGCTGTTGCGACCGCATTTACCCCAGACCCACGAAGCCACTCTTCCAGGACAATCAGGCTGAACAAAATTTTGTGATTGTCCTGTCTGCCGGCTACGTGATCTGCGTGAAGTTTCTTCACTGCTGTTGGGTTAAGGAACTCGTATATGGCTGATTGGCTATCCGCAAATGTGCCGGCCATGGCGCCTCCGAGCGAACTGCGGAACCATTCGTCGACCACATTCATTGCAAAGCCACGCTTCGGTCGGCGAACAATCGCCGCAGGCAAGAATTTCCGGGAAACCTGCCTGTGAAGCCATTTGCGAACGCCGTTTCGAACCTTCAAATTGGGCCCCAGCCTCTCTGCAAATTCGACAACGTCCTTGTCGAGGTACGGAACACGCAACTCAAGGCTGTGTGCCATTGAAAGCTTATCGGCATACATCAGCAGCTCGTCCGGCAATGTCGATCGGACTTCGAGAAACTGCAGCCGTCCCAGTTCATCATTCTGCGGCGCAAGGTCGGTAAGGTCTGCCCAGCACTGCGCCAGCTTATCCTCTGAATCCGATTCCACCAGACCATCCCGGAAGAGGCTTCTTATCTGTTCTCCGGGCAAAAGCGAAAGGATGCGCTCTGTGCGGTGCTTGCCGGTTCCGCTCGACAGAGCGTAAAGCCCGCGCTTCAACGTTTCATTGCGCGGCAGTGCCCCCACAGCCGTCTCCAGCGGCGCACGGGCCCAGGCAGGCAGAGCTGCCCACGTCGAACCATAGCGAGCGCCCAAGTGTCTCTTATAACCTCCGAACAACTCGTCAGGCCCCTGCCCTACCAGGCCGACCTTGACGTCTTGGCGAGCGCGTTGACACACGAAGTACATCGGTACAACTGAGGAAGTCGCAACAGGCTCTTCCAGACATCCGACAATGTTGCTTAACTCCCGCTCAAACACTGCGCGACTGATTCTAACGCCCGTGTGCTGCGATTTCAGAATCCGCGCAGTCTCCGCCGCATCGGCCAATTCATCGTCGGCAAAGCTCTCACCATAGCCGACTGAAAAAGTGTGCCAGTCAGATCCATTCTCGTTCATCAACGCAAGCAGAAGAGCCGAATCGATGCCTCCGCTCAAAAGCAGTCCCAGCGGCACATCGCTGATCAACTGCCGGCGCACCGCCTGTCTATATAAGGCCACCAGTTCCTCGCCTGCTTCCGCTGCGCTTTTCGGAGGCGCAAATGACTTTGGCGAAAACCGGTACCACCGGCTCGTCTCAACCGCTCCATCCTCCACCACGAGCTTGGTGCCTGGTGCAAGCTTGCGCACTCCACGCACCGCCGTGTAAGGCGAGGGCGTAAATCGGTACTGCAAGAAGAGACTCAGCGCCTCCGGATCGGCGTCCGGCCTCTCATTTCCCATCGTCGCGCAGACCGCCCGCATTTCGGAGCCAAACCAAAGCGAGCCTTCGCTTTCGCGGTAGTAAACAAGCTTGATGCCAAATGCGTCCCGCGCGATCATGAGGCGTCGCCGGCGAACATCCCACACCGCGAGGCCAAACATGCCATTCAGCCGATTCAACACCTCGTCGCCCCATTGCTTATAACCGTGGACGATCACTTCCGTGTCGCACCGTGTTCGAAAGACGTGCCCATGGCTCTCCAGTTCCGCGCGCAGCTCCTGGAAGTTGTAAATCTCGCCATTGAATACCACCCACGTGGTCTTCTCATGGTCCGACATGGGCTGATGCCCGCCTTCAAGATCGATGATGGACAACCGCCGGAATCCGAAGCCCAATGGCCCATCGAGAAAATATCCCTCGTCGTCCGGGCCACGATGTCGAATGGCCCCTGCCATCTCTTCGAGTTCGCGGCGCTCGACCGCTGCTTCCTTATGAAGAAAGTTGTACTTACCGCAAATTCCGCACATGTGTCTGCCTATCTTCTTCAGGAATGTGAAGTCTGCCCGAAACGATTCACCTGGAGCAGAAAACAGAGGCTTCGGAACAGCTGCGACGATGCCCAACGGTGCATGGGCGTGTTATCCCAGCCAAGGTATAGCTGCCGGCTTCGAAACGATCCCTCTGAGGTTTGCCAGCGACTCAGAATTTGCTCAAGTGTCGAGATCAAACAGCGATCCAGTGCGGGAAAGCGACCGCGCAACAGTATTGAGAGGTTGATGCATTCGGCGTAGTCGTACAATTCGCGCCTATAAACAATCAATCGAGGAGCCCGCGAAAACGGTTTGGGTACGCCGTCTTCATCAAACAAATTCTCAGTGTAGTAAGCCACCCCGCGCTGAAGTGCGCTCGTGCAATCGCTATCCCCGGTCAGTGCTTCAATCTTTGCGAGCGCCTTCATCACGAAGCACGTATGAAAGTGATCTACGAAAGAGCGCTTACCGTCTCTCGCATAAAACCAGGAGCCGTCCGCATTCTGCGCTTCAAGTACAAAGTTCAGATTCCGCTGAGCTGCGTCTCTGTATTTCCTCTCAGAGAATTCAATAGCGGCATTTGTCAACAGGTATGCCCGATAGGCATTCGCATTCACGACCATTAAAGAGTGTTCGGGGAACGGCGTATACGAGCAGGTCGTGGCCGTTGCCGAGGTCGGGATATCCTTGTAATCATTCAATGCATGCCGCGCAATGGAATGCATCACCCGGTGCCATCGCTCCTCGCCGTCGATGCGGTACACCTGCTGAAATGCCTCAAATACGTAGGGAACAGTGGTGATTAGCGGGGTTCCGGCCGGAATCGTACCGAGTAGCGTCTCCCAGTGGAAAGGGTATCCCCAGCAATATTCCTCGTATCCGGGGCAGCGGGTCTGTTCAAGAACATTGAGGAAGTGCCGGGCTCGTTGGTAATAACGATCCTCTCCTGACATCTCAGTAAGGTATGCAAATCCCATCGCGTAATGGGCGTCGCCGATTGGAATCCGTTGCGGTTTCCAGAACAGCCGTCTGGCCGATGGAACAAATGCCTCTGAGAATATGATCGGCATAACTGCAAGGGTCCCAAGCTTCGGACGCTCATAGTACAGCCGTTTCGCTTTTCTCCCTAACTCGCCCGAATAGTAGGACTGGAAGTCGTAAGATAGCTCCCCATATCTGTCCAGCCATTCAATAAACCGTGACACGGCTGACATCGTCCCTTCAAGGGGCAGATCGCCAGCTGCGTGGTCTACCCGAAGTGGAAGCTCTTTTTCGGTCTCGATTGTCATAGTGTCCGACTTGACATCATTATTGCTGTACACGGTCCGCAGTGCGTGGTGTGGCCCGGGTTGCTTCTGCCACCGGCAGCAGTCCAAAACCATCGATCTTCTTGAACGTGACGATCGACAAAAGAATTGCTTTCAGCTTCATCATCTGCTCGCGACGATGAAATCGCATCAGATCCTCTGAAACAATTCGTTTTTCGCCATTGAGCAGAGCGCTGAAATACCCGGCGAAGAGCATCACTCCACCAATCACATACGGCTTCTTCAGCAGCTGATAACTGCAGCGCACCGTCTCCCACACGGGATGTCCTCCCATGTAATAGTCTTTCTTGCCGTATGCAAAACTCTTGCCAATCTTGCCGGTTTCCGCGGTGCCCAGTACACGATGATGATAGAAGCACATCTCGCGAAATGACCGCGTCTTCCATCCCATCATGCGAGCAGTTGTGACCGCCATCCAGTCAATCCCGCCGGCCTTACTCGGCTGGTAACCACCGATCGCTTCAAAGCACTCGCGACGAAATATCTGACACTGACCCGAAACATAATTCTGGCCCTCAAAGCTGTCGGTCTCGGAACTATAGCCCGGTTCTCGAAAAATAGTGCCCGCAACCCCAAGGTCAGGATCCTCCTGAAATCTGCTCATTAGAAACTCGAAGTGTTTTGGGTCAAGCGTGACGTCTGCATCGAGATTTCCAATGATCTTGTAATCAATTCCAGCCAGTCGCTCCTGCCCCGCCCTGAAAGCGAACACCTTCGCCGCGAAGTTGCGCTCCTTCCTGACCGGAAGGTCAACCACCTCGATCCAATCGAATTTAGCCGCGCAACGAGCAGCAATGGCGCCCGTGTCATCTGTCGAACCGTCGTTGACGATCACCCACTTTGACGGCAAGACGGTCTGCTGCGCCACAGAGCGAATCGTATTCTCTATGAACTGACCTTCATTCCGAGCGGGTGTGATCAAAACGTACGGTAAGGGGGAAGCCATTAACTGCATTCATCACCTTTGGCAGTGCGGTGTTCAATCGATGAAGAGTCGGTGAGTCAGTTCCAGTGTCAGGAGCCTGTTTAGCTCGATCGTGTAGTTACCGCGTTCCGTTCAAGTGTCTTGTAACGATGTTTGTCACCGCATCCCGATTTAGATACGGACGCGAAAGAGAACGCGAGTCGAGCAGCATATCGCGAACATATTGCGACAGGTAATCCCGGTACCAGGGGCGAAAATGGAAAATCTTGTGACGCCCTACCCACATGCGTTCGAAATGGACAAAAGAAAAAGCGTGATCCAGAGATGCCAGCCACTGGGGCATGCCGTAATCGTACGCATACTCTGCCTTGAATGAAAACTGGAGTGCGGCTCGAGTTATGTAACTATTCAGGCCCCGCGTGCCCCGATCCGTACGCAATGAGGCAAGTTCCGGGTTCCCGCATTTTGCCAGACGCAGCCTGCAGTCCTGATTCAGGTTCTCTACCTTTGGAGCCCTGTAGACGGCCTTAACCAAATCATTGTCGAGATAAGGTGTCCGGACTGCCACCTGCGTTTGTTCGAGTTCCAGGACCCCATAGTGGTGCCACGGTGACTGGCGAAAGGCCACGAACGTCGACTGGTTGCCTTGGAGCGTGGCGTGATAAGTAGATTCAGCCTGCTGCAGCCAGGGCGATAGATCGGACCGGTAAAGGCCGCTCATGGGCTGAACCGCCTTGAACATCACATCCTGAAGCAGTATCTCGCTCCCGTAAGTTCCGACCATCCGCACCGGAGCTATTTCCCGCGCCTTCTCATTTACATACAGGTCCGGAGACCGTCCAAGATCGACGCATGCATCCGTAAGATAGACCGTGCGCTCCGCGTAGTGAGCGAAACGCGAAAGAAACTCCTCGCCGGTTGTGATTACCTGGTGAGGCTGATTGCAAAGCTTCGCGACCTTGCGCGCCAGCTTCACATCTTCATTCTCCCGATACATGCTCCCAAATGTGTAGCAAGGCAGAGAGCCTGGCTCGGCTTTGTGCCACGCCATGATGATTCGCGTGTCCATGCCGCCTGTGAGCGACACGCCAACCTTCTCTGGCCCCTTGAAATACCGCGGCAAGTTCTGAGTGAACGCGTCGCGCAAGCTGTCGAAATACTCTTCAGCAGCAAGAGGTTCCTGGTCTTCCCATTCTGAAGGATGGAAGTACTGCCCCTTCTTCTCCAGCGAGCCGTTTCGAAAAGACCATGAAGAACCTGGCGGCATAACACTGATGCCGGGAAACAGAGTCCGATTTTCCAGGACGCAGCCGCATACGATGAACTCTCCAACACTCCGCGGATCGGTAGCACGCAGTTGAGGACATACCTTGAGAATCGCTTTGGCCTCGCCCGCGAAATAGAAGGCATCGCTCGATTCGTGATAATAAAGACGCTGCAGGCCGTAGCGGTCATTGAAAAGGACAGCTGTGCCGCGTGATTTGTCCGCGATTAGACCGTGAAATCTGCCATTCAACTGCTTCGGAAAATCAGGCTCTTCTTCGTAGCGATGAACCAGATAGGAAGGCCCCTCTTGCGCCACGTCATGCCCCTTGCTCCGAAGGACTTCAACGGTGCCGGCCTCGGGAAATTCCTCCCCGGAAAAAACAAGAGTGACGTCTCCGCGTTCATTCTGCACCGGCATCTCCGCCGCGAAGGAGCCATGTCGTGCCACCCAGCCTATGTACAAGCCGAGAGAGGGTTCGCTCCAGACGCCGGAAGTATAGAACGATTCATGCCGCATGCTTTTCAGCATGCGGCACACCTCACCTTCCGCCCAAGCTTTTGGCTGCTTGGTGATAATTCCGACTAAACCGGGCAAATGCAGATCTCCTTAGGCGTTTGGAACGTGAAGAGATAATCGTTTCTCTATTGAAACTGGATGACTCGATTGGTTCGCAGCGTGTAGATTACCATCGACCCCAGCTACGACGGTTATGCGCTGTACTGTAACTCCTTGGATCTCGAGAGCTGGGAGTACACATCGCCAGTCTTACCAGCTGCAATCTCCCAGGAATGGCTCGTCTGGATAAAGTCCTTGATCTTACCTCTCTGCTCGTCGATCGTCTTAAACAGGTCGCTCGCAAAATATCTTTCAATCACTCTCGCAAGGTCTCCGGCATCACCAGGACGACATAAAAATCCAGTTTCCCCTTCAATGATGTCGCGACCGAACGAGCCAACGTCTGTAGCGATCACAGGTAAGCCGAAGCTATAGGCCATGAAGAGCACCCCGCTTTGAAAAATCTGGCTATATGGCAAAACAAGCACGTCAGCGCCTTTGAAATATATCTCGATCTCAGCGTCGCCAATATAACGTGTGTGCTGAACAACCTGCTCCCGCATGGAACTCTGCGCAATGGTCTGTTGCACCTGCTGCCATTGCTGTTCCGACTCTTTCATTGCCTCACCGGCGATCACCAAACGATAGCTCTGATCATCGAGTGCGATTCGCGCAAATGCGTCCACCAGCAGATCAATTCCCTTGTATGGAGTAATTCTTCCAAAGAACAGAATTGTTCGATCTGCTTCACGCAGCCCCAAACGCTGCTTCGCTTCTGCAGAAGTCAACGCCGACTGCGGGACCATATCGTATGTCCCGAAAGGAATTATGGAGATCCGGCCCTCGCGTACGCCGAAGGTCTGCATCAGCTGATCTTTCATTTTTTGAGTATGGACAAAAATATGCTCCATCAGCCGATATTGAATGCGCAGCGAGAATCGATTGGAAAAGGAGTCAGCCCCATCCCTTTCGCCCGCATTTACGTTGTGCGCGGTGAAAACGAGTTTCTTGCCAAGCAGCTTGTAATAGATGAGGAGCAGTGTTCTATCGAAGAATGGAAATTTGTAGTTCCATAGGATGTGGAAAATCGAAGCGGATGAACCAACTGCATAGGAGATCAGTCGTGCATAAACCCGAATAATCGCCAGGAGTTTCTGAAGTTTAGTCTGACGCTCTTGCGGCGTTGCGTAGAGCGTGAAGAGTCTCAGGTTAGAAGTTTCCTCCATCTCAGGATTCTTCATCTCGGAATTGCAGATCAGGTCCACGACAATTCCCAGGGATGCCAGAGATCGGCTGAGCCCAGAGGCATAGTGGGGGTCAATCCCGCCCGTAAACAGAGCGATTTTGAGCGGCGAGATCCGACTATTCATGCCATCAGGTTCCTCTGAACTCCTCGTCATAATTTGTGTGAGAAACGGTGACACATGAACCATAAAATTCAACATCGCGCGTTTGGTTGCCCGCTGGAGTTGTGTTATCCTCAAAAGAATTCCTGGGACAATAAGAAACTGGACGTACCTAGAACACCGGGATTTTGGTCATTTCCCTGATTACTTCAGGCGTGGCTTGGCTGGGAAGCGCGATTTTTCTTCCCGCACTGAACTTATCTTAGATTAGTGCCTTGGCAGTGAATATTGGAGTAAATCATTGATCCTTCGTAGCTTGCGACATTCTTTATCCTCTTGCGGGAAATTCCTCAGTACTCTTTCCTCTAGTGACTGCAGTAACCGTAGTAACCTCCCAAAACCCGACTGGTGTACCGCTCTTGTCTCTTGAGTACTATCCTCAAGACAACAATCGTACCCGGTATTTTTAAACGCATTTCCGGCGGATTCGCTATCCCCCAGAGGTGTTGTTGTAGAGCACTTTAGTGCTAATAAAGGAGTTGTACCAACCATGAAGAAACAATTCGCCATCATTTTCATTATCGCTTCTGTGTTTTGTCTGCGTGTCCCGGCTGTTGCCCAGTCATGTGTCTCTTCCACCTGCAATGCCGCGAGCCCTGCCCGAATCCGATGTTCTTGCCGCTCTTCCGGCTAGCGGAAACACGAATTCGACCGTCGTGGTCAACATCCCGGCTGGAACTGCGACGTGGACTTCGCAGCTTACCTATACGATTCCCGCAGCGATAACCTCCCTGACGATTCAGGGAGCGACGACAACGAATTGTACAGGCACGCCGGGAACATCCAGCTACGCCTGCATCCCGACTGATAGCACGGTCATTCAAGATAACATTGCCGGGAATTTCGGTGTGCTGCAGATCAACGGATCGTCTGGAACCAACCCGTTAATCAGGGTGACGGGCATCACGATGCAAGGCGGGACGGGATCAGTTAAGTATCAGGGTCTGCTCTTGTTCTACTCAAACAACGCCGGAAGCCAGTTGCGCATCGATCACAACCATTTCAACTTAACTACGGGAGGTACGACGGGATGGGCAGGCAGACTGAACGGGTGCTTTACAGGTGTTGGAGACCACAATATTTTTGATAACGCCAGCCCCACCGACACGTCAAGTGTAGTTCAAGGTTTCATGAACTCGAATACTTGTAACGACTCACTCGGTTATGGGGATGGATCGTGGGCATATCCAACAGGGTTTGGTACTTCCAATTTCTTCTTCTGGGAGAACAACATCATCAATGGCGGCCTTGAGGGAGATGCTATTGGAGGGGGCAAGTTTGTCTCTCGCTATAACACGATTAACAGTTGTTCTCATTCCTCTTCGTGGATTCATAATCACGGCACAGCGCAGAACGGAGGCAGGGTGAGAGGAACGAGGGCGTTTGAAGCCTATCACGATTATCTCAATTCGTGCGATTCCGGAAGTGCGTTGATAGGTGACGCAGGCGGCACGGGTCTTGTCTGGGGAAATACACTCTCTCGCACTGCTATGGTGTTCCTCGCTGTCGGCGACGAACGGAACGACGGAGAGCACCCCCAGACTGCCACGCCAAACGGTTGGGGAGCCTGCGGAACGGCAGCGGGAGGACCGTCAAACTGGGATGGCAACGGCCCTTCTTGTCTCGACGGAATAGGCAGGGGACAAGGACTACAATCTCTGAACGGAGCTAATTTTCCAAACGCACTCAATTCAACAACCGGAACAATTGCATGGCCAGAGGAATATTTAGAACCTGTTTACGCGTGGATGAACTCGCTCGCCGGTACAACTCCGTATAGCATTGCCAGCCCTTCCACTGTTATCGATCGCGACATCTACGTGGATAACGCGTCGTTCGATGGAACAACAGGAACAGGTTACGGCCCTCTTGCGTCTCGTCCATCAACCTGCACAGCGGGACCTGGCGGGACGTACGGAACCAGCCCGACAGGCTCTTACGGTGTTGCCTACTTCGCAACAGATGCAAACGGCGGCAATGGCGAGTTGTACGTCTGCACTGCCACCAATACCTGGACGGGCATTTACCAGCCCTATACCTATCCGCATCCGCTGGTGAGCGGTAGCAGTTCCACGGGTACTGCTGCTGCCCCTCCAGCCCCGACAAATCTGGTTTCCACCGCTTATTAACCCCGAATTCGACTACTACTCGCTGCTGCCCGGCTTCTAGCCGGGCAGCAGCGAGTCTATTCAACACCAGCCTTGACATCCCTGTGACATCCGCAAGCCGGCTTCATTCGTACGCTGAAACCTTCGCCCGAAGGATTCGTACTTAAGTAAGCCGTACCCGCAGCATTGATCACGGTCGAAAGCTTGGATGGCTTCAAGGCCGCGAAGCCCATACGAGACCCCGACTCTCGTACAAATCATAGCCCTCACGCTGAAGGCGTTGTTTCACGCCTTCCAGCTTTGCCCAGCCCCCGTCGATATCGTGATACTCAAACACAATATTCCGGATGCGGCTGAGCACTTCAGCGGGTGTGGTCTCAAGAATTGCATATTCCCCGCCTTCGATGTCCATCTTCAAAAGATCGACGCTTTCAACAGCGTGGTTTAGGAGAAGCTGGCTCAGGGAGATTCCGGATACGGCGCTCACCGGCTGCTCGCTGGTATGGTACGCCGAGACCATGCACTGGTTCTCGTCGGATGCATCAACGTTCATCATCACGCTTCCGCCATCCGCCGTAACCGCCTTGTTCTCCGGCTCAATCCGATCTTCGTATCCGTTGTTGGCAATGTTCTTGAGGAGCAGCGTCCAATTCCGCGGAGAGGGCTCGCAAACGACCACTTTGCGCGCGTTGAGGCGCTTCACGGCGTACAAGGAAAAGTCTCCGATAAAACCACCGATATCGATAACGACCGGGTTGGGGGGCAGGTGCAGGTCCCGACCATAACAATTCCCGATAAAGATCTCAGCGACGGTCATCGCATCGCCGTAGTTCTGCCTGATCGTGATTGTAAGTCCGTCTACTGTGCGGAGATCGAGTGGCGCAGAAACTCCCTGCGCGCTAAGCGCGCTCTTGAATTCGTCGACATTCAGAAAATAACGTCCCGCGCATCTCGTCACACGGCGGGTATGGTATGCCTGCCGTGCCGCGCAGTAGAGCCGGTGCGAAAAACTATTCGCTGTTAGAATCCTTCGGATAGTTGCATTCATTTCAGAAGCTCTCCTTAATCTTCCGGCCCTCTACTTCGAAGAGCGCTCTGTCCCAGCATCGGATCAAAGACCACCTTATGCGCACTACCAGGTCATGAGCTCGCTTCGTTTGTCTCCAACCAAAAAGCGCAGAGAATAAAGATGCCTTCCATGAAAGCGAAGGAAGTTGCAGCCTTCCTCCCAGGCTCTCAGCCATTTCCTCCGCTTGTTTCATAAGATCTGGCCTATTCGGATAAAAGAAAGGTACCCAGTAGTGCAGATACTTTATGCAAGCTTCTCGCACTCTCTGGCTGTCTTCGAGCGAACGAATATAACGAATGTGGAGCACCATTGAGAGCCACTGAGCGACCATCTTCTTGTCAGATTGTCCGATATAACTCAACCTGCTCGCGCCCGCCTCGCGATAGCAAACTTTGGCCTCCGGCACAAATCGAATTCCATCGCTCGCAAGCAGAACACGACAGAAATATTCGCCGTCGTCATCTCCCAATAACCGGGTATCCCAGGGGCCCGCTGCCTCCGCCAACTCGCGACTGACAAGCCATGTGGCCGTTTGCATGTAAAGGTTGAATTGCATCTTGCGAATCAGCCATTCGATGGGAGATAGATCATGCCACAGCGCGGTTGGAATGAAGTTCGTCCGATAGTAACGATAAACAAATTTTCCCCAACTGCCTGACAGCAGCACCCGTTTGCTCGGACATTGCTCCAATGCCTCCATCTGCCTGGCAATTTTGTCCGTCGCCAGCATATCGTCCGCGTCCAGGTACTGGATGTAATCTCCCTTACTTAACGAGAGCGCCTTGTTCCGGGCCGCAGCTGCACCAAGATGCGCATTTGCCACAACGCGAAGCTGGTCAGATTCAAACTGCCGGGCAATCTCCAGAGTGCGATCGGTGGAACCGTCATCGACAACGATAATTTCCTTTCGTTCCCAAGTCTGGGCAATCGCTGAACGAAGAGCGTCAGCAATCCATGGCTCCGCATTGTAAGCAGGTATGAGGATTGATACCAGAGGTCTCACAATAGGTTCTCCCCTTCACTTGCGCAAGAAGTCATAGGCCAACAGACGCGACTGCGCCCATCGAGACAGATCGAGGTTCTTTACAGCCCCACGGATGATATTCGCCCTGAATGTTTCACTACCGGACCCGAGATCAGCTGAGATACTCCAGATGCAGCATCTTTGGCGGCAGGAAATCGGGTTTCGGCGCTTTTCGCAACACCCAATGAAGGACTCGAGTCGTGGCTTTGGCCTTCGCTTCCCACGTAAGATCTTCCCGCGCGTAGATCATGCCCTGCTGTCGTAACCGCTGAAGAAGCTTTCGATCGTGCACGAGCTTGCTTAGTATTCTCTCCATCTGCGCGACCATGTCGCTCTCATTCGTGAGAGCCACCTTGTACCCAACTTCGGGGTTCACAATATCCCCCGGGCCGCCGAAGTCAGCGACAACAGGTACGGCACCGGACGCAAGAGCTTCAAAAACTACACCTGCACCGTTGTCGCGAACGGATGGAAACACAAAGACATCTGCATATCTCAATTGCGCGAGGGCTTGGGCATGGTCGAGCCAACCGCAAAACTGGACAGCCTTCTCGATCCCAAGGGATGACACGAGCCGCTCGAGCCGGTCCTTCTCGGGGCCATCGCCGATCACGGTAAACCGTGCCAAATTGTCTCGCAGGATTGGAGCTGCCGCGCGCAACGCAAGATCACAGGCTTTTCGGGGCACCAATCCACCAACAAAAATCAGTTCGAGTTTGCGGTCATCTGAAGCGCTGCGCGAGTCCGCAGAACACAGCGAATCGGCAATGCCCGGCTCCGGAACAAAAAAGAGCTTGTCGGAATATTCGGCAAATTCGGCATACGTCTGGGAAGAAGCAGCGATGATCGCCGCAGCGTGACGATAGGTGGAACGCGCGAACGGGAGATACCGATAAAGATTCCGCAGGCTCGAGATCCATTCCTTCTGACTTTCGAGTTGGCTGAAACCCGGCGGCCAAGGCAGACCACCATTCAGTGGACCAATAACAAAAGGTATAGGCCCCTTCCTCAGAAAAAAAGCAAAAGGACTAGGCAACGACGGAGTCATCGGCATCACTCGCAGAACGACATCGAATTCGCCCGCAAAGATGCGATGACGCAACTGCCGCCAGGCGTGCCACTCAAACGCAAGCGAAAACGGATAGCCAAAAGCGGTCAGCACCTGCGTGTCATAGTTGTATTTGAAGATCCTCCGCAGGCTCCAGCGATGCAAGCGCTCGAGGAACGGCATTTTGACAACTTCAATACTGCGAAACGGCGCGTTGGCACGGCGCACAGAGTCCACGCTTGGCGCTCCCGTAACCAAAGCGACGTCATGAAGCTGGGCAAGCGCTGCGGCATGAGAATAGGTAACATAAGGCATGCTGATAGTCTCCGGATTTACGTCCGGCGCTAAAAGCAAAATGCGTAACCTGCTCATGCATTCTCCTCGTCTGCCGCGCGCTTTTTCATACTCTGACTTCAGAGCGAACTTCACTGCAGTTGCTCCTCCAAAATACTTCGATGGTTTCATCGGTACACGAATCAAGTACTCTACAAAACTCCTCAGATCCTAGCCATTCCTTCAGCACGAGGCCGGAGCAACAATCCGGCGTGTAGTTGAAGTCACCGTCCGGCTTCAACTTGTTCAACGCTTCGACGCACTCGATGCCCTCCTTTCTGAACGCACGTAGATTGACCTCGAACGACAGAAACGGAACGGGGCGTCGCATGCCACGTATGACGCTCAGCTCATGACCCTCAACATCTATCTTTACGAAAAAGGGTACGCCGTATTGACTGACTATATCTTCAATTGTCGTGGTCTCGACCGCTTTGCTGCGGGAAAAATCCAATCCGAAGTGTTCATATCGAAAGGTCCCACTGTTTGCTTTAAGATGATCGGCCCATTTGCGGCTAAATGTGTTCACGGCGGAGCCCGGACCATCTATCCACATTTCCTCAATTCCGACTTTGTCACTTATCGCTTTGCCGACGACAACAACTGGACGCGGTTTGAGACGGTATCTTAGAAACCGGTCTCGTAAAACCGCCTGATTTGCGT
The DNA here is from genome assembly GCA_963769345.1 of uncultured Acidobacteriaceae bacterium. Classification (GTDB taxonomy): domain Bacteria; phylum Acidobacteriota; class Terriglobia; order Terriglobales; family Acidobacteriaceae; genus Telmatobacter. The sequence continues at coordinate 280,897 of CAVYLL010000006.1, read as the reverse complement.
CGTCAGGATCACAAGCCATGACGCGCGCTCCAAGCCTTAGGAATACATCCGCCTTTGCGCCCTGGTTTGAACCTACGTCAATTACCAAGTCATCGCGCCGCAAGCCTACAAGAAGTTTTCGATAGAATTCCTCCTCCCGCCGGCTTGAAACGAGCGATTCCCTATTTGCGATGGCCCAGTAAAAGCGTCGAATCGAAGACGATTTTAGTCGATTCCGCACGGAGCCATACCATCCAGTCGTGAACATCCGACACCACCTCACGTTGTTGCGCTAATAGTCGCTGGAAAGATGAATTTCTCCAACAGGACCTTCAGCGAATAGCATCGCTATTCGTTGCAATGTTCACCCACCGATTCTGCCTACAACTTTGCCTTTTCACTCCATACGGAAACAGCCTGCGCTTCTTCAGTATGGACATCGGCTGGATAAGTGCGTCCGACCGTTGATTCGGGAAGCAAATGGCGAAACAGAGAAACTGCCTCAATAACAGGTTTCAGGCCTCTGTGGAGTACTGTCACTGCTCCGATATAGAGAACAAAAAATGCTGCTGAGACTGTAATCATTCTTACGAAGGCAGCTGAGGCGCCATACGCATTTGCGGAATACGGGACAGCTCTGATGATCATAAGAGTCGCAAAGGCAGCGCCGGCGGATGCTGCGAGAAACTTCCAGATGACTGCAAATATCGGCCCAATTCCAAGACCGATCGGCTTTCCCGCGTACCAGAACCCCGGAAACATGAGCAGGAAGTACGAAGTTGTCCACGCTAACGCGACTCCAGAAGGTCCCCACCGCAAACTCAGAAAGAACAGGCTCGCAGTGCACAAAAACTCAATCAGGCCCCATCGAAGCCATCTCTCGGGGCGGCCGATGGAAAGATGAATCCATCCGTGCGTGTTGTACAGCAGCATGACTCCGATTCCAGGGCCGAACAGGGTGAAAATTTGCCCAGCCTCTTCCCAGCCTGGCCCTAGAAGGACGCGGATGAAGTCCTTCCCAATTAACGCAAAATCTGCACCGATTCCCATCCCTAGGAGCGCTAAGACCGATATCGCCCGAAGAAAGTAGCGTTGGAATTGTTCGCGGTCAGAACTGACCCGGCTGAGCGTGCTCACAGCCACCGCGGAAATCGGTGACAGCAGTTGCGTTGCTGCGAGAACGAACAGGTCGTATGCCTTCTTGTAAAAACCAAGGACCCGGGCGCCGTACCGCCAACCAACCAGAAGATTGTCTGTGTTTCGAGTAAAGTAACTGAACGCGAAGTGCGAATACACGTTCATCGCGAACTTCAATCCGGAAGCCGTACCAGACAAACGACGCGGCCAGCTCGGTGTCCATCTGCATGCTAACCAGGATCCCGCTGTCGCGGCTGCGGATTGCGCGATGATACCCCACACCAGCGCCCAGTAGTGCCAACCCGCCAGGGCCAATGCGATCGAGACGATTACCAAAACCCCCACGGCGATGAAGTTGATGATTGCCGTGGCTCTGAAATGCATGGCGCGCTGCAGCAGCGCCAGATGAATATATCCGAGAGAGCCCAGCACAATGGTGAGCGACATACACTCGGCAACTTGAACTACGGCCGAGTTGTGATAGAACATCGCCAACAACTGGCCGGCGCTGGCAAATGCCAGAGTAAGGATCGTGCCGATGCCCAGATTAATCCAAAAGAGATTGCTCGCTAGAGAATCTGAAAGTTCCTCGCGCTGCATGATGAATTCGGTGAATCCATTCAAGCCGAAGCTGAGAAACAGAAGGCTAAAAGTCGTGACCATCGTCACGATCCCGAAATCAGCCGGGGTAAGCAGCCGTGCCAGGGTGACTACTGAGCCCAACTGCAGTCCGAACATCGCTGCCTGACCTGCAACCGACGCCGCGGCGCCACGAACTGCAGTCCTGTGAAGTCTTCTGCCCGACTCGATCGGCCGGAACATGCCATTGGGCTGGAAAGGTTTCAAGAATCGTCTCTTTGGCAAAGTTGGTTTGCATCGTTCGTTGACAACTTGTTACACGGTAGGTTCGATTCGAATCGACCGGAGCATTTGCTATTCTCTTGTCGATTCAGGCCCATGAGTATTAAATCCCGCAACAGACCGCGTACAAGCTTCAAATTTCCAGTCAAGCCTCACTGAAAGTTCGATGCGGGATTAGAACCAACCCTTCATTTTTATTCCTTTCTATGAGTTGCCCAAACTCGGGTAACCGCCGAGATGTCTTCGCCTTCAAAGAAGTTCATTTGCTCGAGAGATCTCAAATTGAGATGCTCCATATCTCGCAGCGTACACGGCGTTCCTCTCCGACTCCAGGACTTCTGCTCGCTGTCCCGCGCTCGAAACAAGAACCTTGCGCCCCTTTCCCTTGATAATACCGGCCGTAATGCCACTCGCGCTAACCACGGCTAGAAGCAGAAATATCCAGGACGGAGTCAATACCCTGAAGCCTGCCTCGGTAATGCTGTAAAAAGTGCCAGTCGCTATGTACGCTAGAATCAAGCTCCCAATCTCCTGGTCGCGCTGAAAGGCTTTGCAAGCGCGGCGGTATCCGAAAATGATGATTGAGGCGATGAGGCATACTCCGATCCAGCCAAGATTCAGCCAAACCTCAAGATAGCCATTGTGCGCCGAATTCAGATTGTCGACGTCATAGATTTCTGCCAGGTTTTGGGCGACGATGCTGGAACTGGTATTCCAAAAACTCTCGAATCCGGAGCCAATCAATGGGTTCCCTGACGATGCAATTACACCCTTCCAGATCTCAGTGCGACCGGTAAGGTCGGAATGCCTGCCCAGCGCACTTGTGACGATTGCCGCGCCCCCCGAGAGCACCGTTAGCCCCCCGACAAGAATAATCCCGAGGCAGAGCGCATTCACTCTGCGCGGCTGGGTCCTGATCGCTCGCAGACCCGTCGCTAACATGAGTCCTCCACCGAGAACGAAGCATGCCACGGCTGTGGCGCAGTGAGCCATTTGCAATAGCAGGATGCCGAAGGAGAGAAGGGTAATCTGTGCCACCAGACGACGCGTGCGATTGGGAGCCTTTTTATCCTTCAGCAGTGCGCGCACCTGCCACAGCAGTCCAAGTGTGATAAGAAAGACAACCAGGCCGAGCGTGTTTTTGTTGGTCGTTACCCCGGTATTCATCGGAGCCCCTTCAGGCTCGAATGCGCGTCCCATATTCGTATACCGGATCAAAAAGATGGAAAGAGGCAGCAGAATAATTCCCACCCGGAAATAGAGCCGCCGGAGCGCAGTAAGAGGATGAATATCGGTCACAATCACGAGCACCATCGCCAGGTCACCGACATCCTTGATCCAGCGCTTTAGAGCAGGCCCTTGGATCGGTGACCACGCAATGCTTATCAGGCAATACGCGAAGTAGAAAACAATCGGTCCGCTCGATTTAAGAACCGCAAGCGTTTTATCTCGTCTAAAGTACAGCACTATGATTCCGACAACCATCAGTGCGCCATAAATGGCCGCATCCAATGGACTCCCATCGAGCGTTGACGTGAGTCTGCCTGAGGTTGTCCCCCTTGCTATTCCGAGCCACTCAGAAACCGCTCTCGATCCTGCGATCCAAAGCCAGATGACGGGTAGCCACAGTGCTCTCGAGTTGCGGAGCGACGCATCTCGATTAAGAAAGGCGAGCCCTGCAATCCCAATGCCGCAAATTATGAACGCTAGAGCAGTACTCATAATGATGTCCGTGCAGGCTGCTTGCCTTCGACCCTGCTAAAAGCTTCATCCGTCTTGCTTCTCAGCATGAGTGTGATTTTTTCGACCGGGCTCATTGTGGCGGACACAAAATTTTCACGGTAGTTCGCCTTTTTCCACGAGTCGCCTCACAACGAAAGACGCACCAAGTGCGCTGAGGTGATTCGTGTCCTCCATCATCGGCATTCTGTGGGCCGCATCTGCATATTCGAGACAACCGTCCGCGCCGCAAATCTCCTGATAGAGCGAAATGTAAGGCACATGCCATGTGTTCTTTGCCAAACCCTGCATCTCCAAATCAAGCGATTTAGGTGTCGCGACGAGATGTTCACTTGGCAGTGCCGGCTTGTTCCAGGCAATTGAATAGGCTAGAAGCCTCGTCAGAGGACCATCGTATTCCGGTACCGGTCCAAACACTGTTACAGGCACGTTGTGCTGCTTCGCCCAATCGATAAGTGAGGTGAGCGGAGCCAGATTCTTCACTTCCCATCTGCCAATCACAAATATGCCCTGGACCGAATGAGCAGGCAAGTAGCTATTAAAGATGTAGTTCATCATTTTTTGGCAGTCCAGGCTGCCGGACGCGGGGAACGTCGGTTCACAAGCGGCAGTACTTGCCTGCATGACATTGGTACCTTCAAGAGAGGAGGCCAAGGCCGGCCAGAGCATTGCAGAATGGCTGTCTCCAAGCAATAAGTAATTTCTCTTATCGCTATCCTGGTGCAAGCAGACATTCAAATTGTAGTTCTCGAAATGGTAGTCGGTGGTGATAAAACAGACTCCCACCCGCATGGACTTGAAGTCCGCTTTGCTGTCGATACTGGAAGCAATTTGAACAGCATCCGAAGGAAAACGCCCTTTGAATCCCCTGGCGTATACCGTCATTGAAGACAGGCTCACCAGAAACAACATAGATGCTCCCGCGAGCGCGAAGAGTGGTCGTCCGCTAAGACGCAGTGCACCACTTCGAAAAGGGCGCTCTACAAATCGCCAGGAGACAACTGCGAGAGTGAGCGAAAGAACCAGTACAACCAGCATGTCGAAGCGATGGGCCGTGAGAAACGCCGCATGGGAGACAGAAGGCAAGATCGAGTCGCCGAACAGCATGCCCATATTCTGCAACACGATTATTGGCCAGTGCCATAGGTAGAGCGAATATGAGATCAGTCCGATAAACACAAACGGACGCCACGATAACATCGCGCCCACCAGCGATGATCCAGCCTCCCCCGCCCATATGATCAGAGCCGATCCGACACATGGAGCCAGCGCGCTGAAACCGGGAAAAAGTGTGTTTTGCGTGTAAACCAGAACTGAATACGCGATCATTCCAAGCCCGGCGATTGTAGCAAGGTTTCGTAGCAAGCCCGATTGCAGTCGCGGGAGCAATCCGAGAGACAGGATCGTCCCGAGTAAAAGCTCCCACGCCCTCGTATAGAGCATGTAGAAGGCCGTCTGTTCGTGTCGCGATACGACAATGGCACTGGCAAGCAACGACGCAGCGAAAAGAACCACAACAGACGCAGAAAGCCGACGTGGAGAAAATTTGCGAACCAGCACAAGGAAAAGGGGAAAACAGATATAGAACTGCTCTTCGACAGCCAGCGACCAGGTATGCAACAGCGGTTGCGAGAGCGGTAAATCAAAATAGCCCGAATGTTGCCAAAAGTAGAAATTTGAAACAGACATCGTTGCCGCCAGCATGGACTTGCTGTAGTTGACAAGCTCGCCCGGCAGCAGATAAATCACCGCAAAAACGCTCGACACGCCCAACATCGCAAACAGCGCAGGAAAGATGCGGCGGATGCGGCGCTCGTAGAATCGAATCACAGAAAAACGCGATTCCGCTATCTCAGAGAAGACAATAGAGCTGATTAGGTACCCTGAAATTACAAAGAAAACATCAACTCCCACAAAGCCGCCAGAGACTCTCGCGAGACCAACGTGATATGCGAGCACACTTAAGACAGCCACCGCTCTGAGCCCGTCAACATCTGCGCGGTACGCAAAAGTAGATCCGCCAGGAGGCACCTTGCTTATCTTTCTCTCAACTTCCCTGTTTGCTAACATTCCTATCGATCCTTAATCTGCGTCTCGGACCGATCTGCGAGACTGACTCGGGTGGCGGTTTGTAACCGAACGACTCGTTTCGCTCAACTGGACAAAACAAGATGACTTCATGAGTTCGCGGCGACGGCTTAGGCAAATACGATTTTGTAGAGCCGATCAACGCCCTTCGCTTTCGCTCGAGCGCGGTCCACCAACTCTACGCTCGCTATCGTGAGGGCGATGACCGCTACAAAGGAGATGGCCAGCGATACAACGTTCAGATTGAAGTGCCGTAAACCCACGCTGAGCACTTGAAGGATGGCAATCTGGGAAATATACCCAAAGAGTGAATACTTGCCGAGTAAAATAACCACATTCTCTGCTCTTCCGGGCTTTCCATTGCTAGTCCCGATCAGATAAATCGCCGCAAGACTCAAAGGCACGCCGACCACTTGGAGCGAGAATGGAACATTCCAAATCGTTATCGCAATCACGTAACCCAGATATGCAAACCCAATTGCGTATGGGTGCCGTATGAACTTGTTAATCTTCGCAATCGGCGCAAATCCAACGACGACGCCGAGCATCCCGATTGCGATGAACTCAAGGTTTTCACATTGCGCCCCCATCATTCCCAATACCAGGATAGACGAGAAAAGAAGCAGACACACAACATGAAACGTGTATCTATAGGATCTGAATGGCACGATCAGCATTCCCGATAACATGAGCAAATAGCTGATTGGCACCAGGATAGAAAAGGAGATAAGCTTGGCGCCTGCAATCGGGAAATTGCCTGACACAAAAATTGTGAAGATATTCCTGGGGTCTAGCAGGTTTCCCCCTAAAGCACCGGTATGCAATGCCGGCACCAGTAAGGTTCGAGCCGCATTCAGGATGAGAAATACTGCCATCAGCTTGATTCCCCTCGTGAATAGTCTCTTCGGAAGGCGCGTGTCCGCGACATCGTACTTCGAGAGATAGACGCCGGAAATCATGAATCCGGTAACAAATATAAATGATGGAGTTAGAAACCGCAGATATCTGTAGTATCCCCATTGCGGACCAATGAAGTAGTTTATCCAGTGGTACAGCACCATAATTAGTACCAGCGCTCCTTTCGTGAAGTCGAGCGCAGAAATGCGGTCCGTCTTGCTCACACTTTCGGTCGGCTCCACGATCAATCCGGGGACTCCAGGCACTAAAATCTCTCTCAGGATTCCTTCACCATCTGAATCTTGCGCCCGTACCATGCCTTTCGTGCTTCACGAAGCTTCGACGCAATGGATTCTGGAATCCGGTCCGCTAACCTGTGATGCAAGCCCAAATGTAGGGCCATACGTCCCACGTTCGTGATTGGAACCCAATAGCGAGGTAGATCAACCCGCTGAAAGCCGTTCACTTCTTTGAAGTGACTAAGACTGTCCCCCTGCTTGTTACCGTAATTAAAGTGCTCGTATACCAGATACGAAACGTTTTGGTCGGCACAGTACCGTACTGCTTGCGCGATCAGTGCGTTGGTTGGAGCCTTGTCGCTATGCTGAACCATTGAGAGGATGTGAACAAGGCAAGCTTGTGTCCGGCTCTCATCCATAGTCAGCTTAATAAAGCCGATCATAGTGTCGCCCACAAATGCACCAATATAGACGCTGCGGTCTAGAAAGGTTCCGGCATATTCATGCGCACGTTCCAACGTCATACCATAGTGAGGAAAACGCTTGCCTTGGCGCAATGGGGTCTCGTTGTAAATTCCGCAAATGCCTCGGAGCAGCTCTTCACCAAATGGGACTTCGCGCAGTACCACTCCCCGCTTTTCTGCTTGTCTTGCCCGATTGCGGGGATACGACCGGATTTGATTATTCCACCAATTGTCAAATGTCGAGACAGGGAGCACCGCCAAATTGTCCATCTCAACGAGATAAGGATATTGCGCTGACGTTTCGGGCAACTTCTGGAGAAATGTAAAGATATCAATGCGAGTTTCACACTCCCGAATGGCTTCCACAACGGCCTCAGGCGCGTCTGGAAATGTGTACTTCTCCCCATCCAATCGCGCAATTCGGACTAAGCGCCCTTTGATCTTAAGATGTCTATCGCATACCTTCATGAAAAGTGGACCTCATGGTTTTCTCTGCGGTAACGCGCACCGCGGTCATCTCAGTTCCAACTAGAAGGAAGCCTCTGTCCGCTCCTAACTTGCGGGCATTTGCACGCCCTTAGGCCTCTGCGGTGACTTATCGATTTCGCGCCCTTGATTAAATCGGCTTTCCAGAACTTCTCTACCCGATCACGAGATCACGATTGAGAGGAGTGGCTACTTTCCCGGAGCCTAATGCACCGGATTGTGACGAACACACCGAACACACCAAAGGGGGCCTAGCAGTTCACGCTTGCAGTTCGCGACCTACGCTCCCTTGGCCGCAGGCGCCAGCGAATCTTCTTCCGTTTCTTGAGCCTTATGGTTCTTTGAAGCAAAAACTAGAATCTCCTTCGCAACTCGCGCTTGCTGTGCCACTGCAAGATGCGGGAACAATGGTAACGAAAGAATCTCGGGAGCAACGCGTTCCGCGACAGGAAGGTCTCCACGGCTGTAATTTAGAGCCAAATAGGCCTTCTGCAAATGGAGTGGAATCGGGTAGTGGATTGCAGTACCGATACCCGACTCTTTCAAGTGGCTCATCATGCCTTCGCGATCGCTGGCACGAATTACATAAAGGTGATAAACACCCCGTGACCAGGAAGGCTCCAACGGTAAGGCAAGGGCATCGCAGTCAGAAAGCAGTCGATTATATTCGGCGGCTTTGTATCGGCGCTGCTCATTCCACGATTTCAGATGAGCGAGTTTGGCCTGAAGAATTCCCGCCTGGAGAGCATCGAGCCGTCCGTTGTATCCCTCCAGGTCGTGAAAGTATTTCCGGCTCTGGCCGTGGTCACGCAACATCTTCATCTTCTCTGCCATCGCAGAATCATTGGTGGTGATTGCCCCAGCCTCGCCACAAGCCCCAAGATTCTTCCCGGGATAAAAACTGAAAGCCGCAGCACATCCCATGGAGCCCGCCTTCATCCAGCGATTGTGCTTTTTTGAGAAATATTCCGCCCCATGCGCCTGGCATGCATCCTCGATAACGACTAGACCATACTGCTCAGCGAGATCGAGAATCCCATCCATATCGGCCATCTGTCCGTAGAGATGCACTGGGACGACCGCTGTGACAGGGCGCCCGCTGCGAAGACTGATTAGTTGGCCCGCGTTGTTTCGAACGCACTTCTTTTGCAGGTAGCGCTGCAGCATCAGCACAGACATGTTGTAGGTTTGCTCATCCACATCTACAAATTCCGGGATCGCTCGCGCCTGCGAAATTGCTTCTGTGGTGGCAATAAACGTGTTTGGAACCGTCAGCACGACGTCGCCGCTCTTGATTCCGCTTGCCATGATCGCGAACCGCAACGCATCCGTCCCGCTATTCACTGCGATCGCATGACGCGTTTCGCAGAAATCCGCAAACGCGGTTTCGAAATTCTCCACCATGGGACCACCGATAAACCCGGCTGAACGTAGGACACTGCGGAACAATGCGGTGAGTTCCTCCTCAAGTTCCACATGGGGTGTGACCAGATCGAGAAATGGAATTGCTGCGTCAGTATTCATCGTCTCTCCTGACTTTCGCTCGCTGACTCTTTTGGAAAAATTGGGGCTTGACTCCCTACTCGGAAGGAGCTTGCGCTGGACTCGCAATTGATGGATGGATCATTGTCTGCTGCTTCGCGCCTGACTGTTTGTGCCTCAGGATCAGAGCCCGCCATCAAGAACCTTGTCTTGCTGCGAGGCATCCAGGTAGCGCAGAACTCTTGCCGGATTGCCGGCTATGACTGCGTTCGCTGGAACATCTTTGGTGACTACGCTTCCCGCGCCGACAATCGCGTTCTCGCCGATACAAGTGTTTGGAAGGATCGTAGCGCCTGTACCGATCGACGCTCCCCGTTTCACCACGGTATTTTCGACTTTCCAATCCGCTTCCGACTGCAGTGTCCCATCGAGACTCGTGGCGCGAGGATAAGTATCGTTGGTAAACATGACGCCATGGCCGATGAAGACGTTATCCTCAATCGTGACGCCTTCACAGATGAATGTGTGGCTGGATATCTTGCATCGGCGACCGATCCGGGCGTTCTTCTGAATCTCGACAAATGCGCCGATCTTCGTCTCGTCTCCAATCTCACAACCATAGAGATTGATGAACTTTGAGAGCCGCACGTTCTCGCCCAGCTTGACGTCGTCTGCAATGCAGTTAAAGGTGCTCATATATAAACGAGGGCGCCTTTTTTGTTCAGCGATTCACTTGCCGTCTCAAGCATTCGCACCACACGCAGACCAGCGCTGCCGTTGTTGAACGGCTCACTCCCTGTTGAAACACAATCGACAAAATAGGCCAGTTCCTGCCGCAAAGCCTCGCCCTGCTCCAATTGCGGAGACCACATATCTCCCGAGCGATAACTGACCAGCAATTCGTACACGCCTTCTTTGCTGCTGATCTTCACGCCCTTGTCGTAAACCTTGAGCTTTTCGTCGGCTTCGAGGTCATTCCACACCAGCATCCGCTTCTCGCCGCCGATGAGTGTCGTCCTCACCTTTACCGGCGACAGCCAGTTCACATTGATGTGGGCGATGACCTTCTCTGGAAAATAAAGCGTCATGAACGCAACATCTTCGTGGCCGTTAAGATGTCCCTGGCCGGTCGCAACAATGGCCTCTGGATCTCCCTTCAGGAGGTAGTCCATGATCGAGAGATCGTGTGGCGCAAGATCCCACAGCACGTTGCAATCGTGCTGAAATAGCCCCAGGTTGACGCGCGTGGAATCGTAGTAGTACAGGCTCCCCAGTGCTCCGTCATCCACGAGTTGCTTGATTTTTTTCACCGCTCCCGTGAAAAGGAACGTGTGATCCACCATGATCTGGAGATTCTTCTGGGCGGCCAGATTGATCAGTTCCTCGCCCTGGGCCGAAGTGCTGGTGAAGGGCTTCTCGACAAAAACGTGCTTGCCATTTTCGAGAGCGGCCTTGGTCAATTCGTAATGCGTCCACACCGGAGATACAACGGCGATGGCGTCGATTTCGGGTGAGCAAATAACTTCACTCGCGCTTGCAACAACCTTCACTCCGGGATGCGCCTTCTGCGCGCGCAAGCGCGCTTGAGGATTAACCTCGGCGATAGCCAAAACCTCGGAACCTTCGAGACTCATGAGGTTCCTAACAATATTGGGTCCCCAGTAGCCGTAACCAATTACACCGAAAATCATGATTTACCGACTTTCTGCAGAACCGCAGATTGGTTGGGGGATGACATACGCAGGAATCCTGATCCGGCGAAATGATTATCTTGGCCGGTTAGATTAAGTTGAATTGTGAAGGGAAACGTCCTCAGTAGGCGCCGGATCCTCGGATCACAGCGAGAGGTGTACGGAGGAGGATTTTGATATCGAGCCACGGGCTCCATGATGTGGCATACTTCAGATCGAGCCGCACCATCGCATCGAAGTCGACGGTGCTTCTGCCAGTAACCTGCCACAACCCGGTAATTCCTGGCTTCACTTCCAGCAGCCTGCGACGATGCCACGTTTGGTACGCGGCCAGCTCATACGGAATCGGAGGCCGCGGCCCGACAAGTGACATCTCGCCACGAAGAACATTGAGGAACTGCGGCAATTCGTCGAGGCTCGTCTTGCGAAGCAACCGGCCAATCGGCGTGATCCGCTTGTCGCCCGTGAGTTTGTAGACGGTGCCGGGCTTGTGCGCTGCATCGCCTGATGCTTCGTTGTTGATCAACTTGGTCACAAATTCGCGGTGAATGCTGTGATCGTTATCAACATACATCGAACGGAACTTCAAGAATACGAATTGCCTTCCGTGCTGCCCCACGCGCATCTGGCGAAACAGAACGGGCCCTTTCGAAGTGGCCTTGATGACGATGGCAATCAACACGCAGAACGGCAGGCAGATAAGCGAGAGAAGCAGACCTCCAGTGATGTCGATCGCTCGCTTCAGAATGAGCAGCGGCTTCTTTCCGCTAGCGGTAGTGGAAAGATCCGGATAGAGCGCCGGGTTACTTGGCCGCCCCGGTCCATTCTCTTCCCAGTCATCCGGATAGTAGTGCAGAGAAATATTAATGAGATTAAATTGCTCGAAACTCAACTCGTCGCGAAGTGTGTTCGTTGCCCGGCTCAGAATCGTCATGAGGATCGAACTCTTATCGCCGGCAACCAGACCGGTAAACAATGCACCAATCGTCGTCTTCGACTTGTACCAACCCACCACGTCAGTATCGCGGCTCGTCGCCAGCAAAACCGACATTACAGATTCAAGCGCAGAGGCCGCCTTCTCTGGACCCTGGTTTGCAACCTCGAGAAGCATCAGTACGAATGGCGCCTTCGAACGCTCAGTGCGTTTGCGCTCGATGGCAATTACTCGTCTGAAACTCTCCTCGTCAAGGACCCTGCGCTCGGACGCTGGCTCGCTCAGGGGATCAATGAGATTTATTGTCCGACCTTGCCGTCCCGTGTTCACAGTTCCCTCCCAAGGCACATGTTCCGTTGTTTCCTGCGTTTCGCAAACCGCCGACTACCCTGATTCCGTTTTGTTTTTACGGTGGGAGAGCGGGGAAAGTCTGAAAGAACATCTCAACTCTTGATCGCGAGAATACTCAATCTCAGCAAGAATACAGAGAAGAATCAAACTTCCGCATCCTCGTTTGGTAACCGATTTGTCGGGCGATAGTAATAATCGGTGTGCGCCGCGCCCTTGGCACTGTTCAAAACTGCCCCAATCAACTTCTGAGTTCCCAGCGCCTCCAGTCCGCGCTTCAACTGGCGCTTATGGGTGGTTCCCTGACGTGTAACAAGAAGAATTCCGTCCGCCATGTTGGTCCACACGCTGGTGTCGGCCAGGGGAAGAATCGGGGGCGAATCGATTACCACCCAGTCAAACCAGTTCATGATTTGTTCCATCATCGGCGTCGCACCGCCGGATTGCAGCAATTCCAATGAATTCCCCGATCCAACTCCGGCTGGAAAAATCCAGATTCCCGGCCCCTCGAGCCGGTACATGCTCTTGATCAGCGATTCTCTCGCCGCTAAGCCACTCGCAGATGCCCGGTCTGTTCGAGATTCCGAATATTTTCGACTGCGTAGGCCGCCGAACGTCGCCTTCGAGCAGCAGCACCTTCTGCTGTGTGCGAAGGGCCAAGCGTGCACGCGAGGTTGGCGGCCACCATGCTCTTGCCTTCCTGCGGAATCGTGCTCGTGACAAGAACCTTCTTAAGCGGACGCTGCCGACGCAGGTGCCGCAAACGGACGCCCAGGAGATGAAATGCCTCATTCGCAGAGCTCTCGCTGTCTGGCAATGACACCAGATGGCTCTCGGGAGACGCGGCGATATTCAGGACCTCGCATTGCATCGGGCCATCAGCGCGCTCCTCAACAGGCAGCACAGCGGCGGCAGCGCGCAGGGCGGACGGGATCGCCATCTCAGGCTCCCGCGTCGGCTCGGCAGCAGCCACCCCAGTACTCCGACAATGGTTGCGTTCCAGGAATCTGGCGAGTCACTGACTACGCGGTTGGAAGCAGCGAAGTTTTCTGCGCGTTGCAGCAGTTCGACCGCACGAGAAGGCGCGGCGGCATCTTTGCCGCTCCGCTCTGCTTCTGAACGCTGCAGAGCATCAAATATCTGACTCATTTTCCCCCGCTTTGACCGCAATAGGTGTACTTCAACTTCGAATCGGACCCATTCGGTCTTTGCATTGATGAGTAAAGATCAAGGAAGAAGTTCTTGGCCCGTTCCAGATCGAGATCCGCGCCTTGCCGGTTCTTTTGCCGAGCTTCGAGCCGTTGGAAGTTAGATGGAAGTCCTTGGCAACTCCAACCACCACATCAGGCGTGATCGTCGGCAACTGTTTTGCGTATCCCGTGATCAGGGAGTTCTCGCAGATCGTGTTGATTAGTCGCGGAAATCCGCGTGAGTACTTATGGATTGCCTTCACGGCTTCCGGTGAGAACAGCGGCTCGGTCCGGGAAGATCCACCGGCAATCATCAGGCGCTCCATGATGTATTTATCGGTATCCCGCTCATCCAGTGGCGAAAGATGGGCACGCAAAGCGATCCTCTGTTTTAACGGCCGCAATTCAAAAGAGTCTAGTTTCAGATCGAGTTCGGGCTGCCCTACGAGCACGATCTGGAGAAGCTTGTCGTCGTTCGTCTCAAGGTTCGAGAGCAGGCGAATCTCCTCAAGAAGTTCCATCGAAAGGTTGTGCGCCTCGTCCACGATCAGCACCGTGTTGAGTCCCTGCAGCCCCCGCGAGGTGACGTATTTGCTCAGGTCAAGCAGGAGCGAACTCTTGCTCTGATGCGCATCTGCCTTCAGGCCAAAGTCCGATGCGATGTAGTGCAGAAACTCCATGTCGGACAAGCGGCAGTTGAACAAGTAAGCATACGAAATCTCGCTGCTCGACTTGAACAGCTGCAGCAGGCAACGAAGCATGAGGGTCTTGCCCGTTCCCACCTCCCCCGTCACAACGACGACGCCCTTGTGCCGAACAATGCCGTAGTAGAGCGCGGCCAGCGCTTCATTGTGCCGCTCCGTCGCAACAAAGCAAGTCGGATCCGGCGACAGGTCGAACGGATTGCGCGATAGATTGTAGAAGCTCTTATACATAGGACCTGTGAATTATCCTCGGATGTAGCTGAAAGCGGATCCAGCCGCTATGACCACGACAATGATCGCCGCCATTGCCCAGCCCTGAACCAGGCGCCTCTTCTGCTTTGTTCTGGTCTAGTGGGACTTTCAATCTCGGGAATCTCTGCCATTACGTTGATCGGGAGAAGCGCCTTGAGCTCCTTCTCCACGTGCATGCGGTCGTCGAAAAACTCAAAGAGGAAAACAACCAGGCATCCCAGTCCCAGGCCCGCCATAATCCCCATGCCGCAGAACTTCAGGCGGTTCGGAAAATCGGGCTTGATCGGAAGACTTGGCGGGTCAAGCATGGTGAATCGTTCGCCCTGCTGCATCTGCTCCATGCTGGTGGCCATCACGGAATTGTTCTTCTTCTTTAGAAGGTCATCGTAGTTTGCCTTCGATTGCTCATAGCCGCGGTTGAGTTCGAGGAGTTGCTGTTCCGTGGCAGGCGCAGAGTTAAGCCTGCCCTGGTACTCGTTGATCCGCGCCTCAAGCCCGGCAATTGCTCGCTCGCGGCTTGCAATCTCCATCTGATTTGCCTGGAGTTGGCTCTGCAACTGAAGCATCGGAGCAGACTCGGCATCCCCTCCCTGCTTCGATCCGGTTTTGTGCGGCGCAGCCAGAAGCTCCTCTTTCTGCCTCTCCGTTTTGGCAATCTGCGCCTTTACCTTCTGCACGTCAGGATAGGAATCCGTGTAGTGCGAACTGAGATCCGTCAGCTGCGTTTGCAGGCTGTTCAATTGCTGGTCGAGTGCCGCAGCCCCCGTCGGCGTTCCATCGACTGACCGCCCGGATGCATGAAGGTTCTTGTACTGCTCGATCATCGTCTGGAAATAAACCCGTTGTTGCTTTGCGGTGTTCAACGAATCCTGCTGGTTCTGCAATTGCCCCTGCAGACCGGAAAGGATTTGGAGATTGCTTGCCTGTTGGCTCGGCAGCGCTCCCTCGTGCGTACCTTCGAACTGTTTGACCTTCGCTTCTTGGGCCGCAAGCACCACGCCCGCATCGTCGAGTTGTTGTTCGATGAAATGTGTTGTGCCTTGCGATTGCTCCTGCGCGAACCCTGAGTTGTTTTCAGTCGATGAACAGCTGAGTCAGCTCTTTCGTGACCTTCTGGGCCATCACCGGATCGTGCGCCGAAAAGCTCACCCTGAAAGCGGTGATCTCCTGGTTGCGAGTGTCCTTCACCAGATCGACGCTGATATCCTTGCGCATCGCCTCGACCTTGTCATCCGGACTCTTGAGCCCCTTCTTGCCATCGGCGTAGAGGCTGAGCTTGTCGACGATCATCAGCAACCGTGTTCGGCTGAGAATCTGCTGCGTGATACTTTGCAGCCGATCCTGCAGATTCTCGTTCACGTTGGGAGCCACGTAGCTCTGCGGCATCGTCGGCTGCTCAACCAGAATCAACGTGCTCGATTTGTAGCTCGTCGGCAGTATCCAACTGCTTCCCCAGACCAGGAGCCAGCCCAGAAACACCGGCACGAGGAAGTACATGTGCCGGCGACGTACCAGGTCGAGGTATCGCTCAAAATCGGGTTGCGTTGATTCCTGCTCTTCGATTAGTTCTGTCATCGTTATCGTCCTAATGGGCGGTTGAACCCATACTTGATCGAAACATTCACCCGATTCGAATCGGGTGAAGTGGAAGCGGCCGGGATACCCGGATAGTCCTGATGGAAGTGACCATAGCCAACTTGTGCGTTCAGCCTCTCCGTGAACCGGTGATCGAGATTAACTCCGCCGAAAATGCGTTTCGCCGCCCGTTCCATACACTGCTGCTGCGCCGTCATTCACGTTATTGAACAGTGCGTAGTTCACATTGGCGCCGACGTTCCACGTGCGCGAAAGCGAATAACGGCCGCTCAAGCTCAGCCATATCTGAATGGTAGGTGCCGATCAGGCCTCCCGCGCCAGACACGATGTGGGAGTAAGCTGGCAGTAACGTTCGATCGAAGTGTCTGCCACCCAAAGCTGCCCTGCACCGCAGGAGTCCAGTCCGTCTGACTTGGAGCCCCAGCACCCCAGGTGGTGTAGTGTTCCGGACCACCCAGAATCGAGAAGGAAAAGCTCCGCGTGAAATAGTGAGTGTAAAACCCGAACATAGTGTGGGTCAGCGTATAAGTATCAACCGGGTGCGTAACAAACTTCGAGAACTGATACGTCACTCCAACGTAATGCGATCCGCGCAATCCTGCGGCTGAAGAACCCGCTAGCCCCCGCTGTGCCCTCATTGTTCAGTCCCGATAGCAGATTGCGGAAAACTGCTGGAAAGAGTATGAGCCGCTACCACCGATCATCGCGTTCCTTGCGTACTGATAATTAATGCCGGCGCTGGACGAATTGGCGAGCTGGTTTTCGAAAGGCGAGATCACGACTCCGTTCGAGGTTCCCGGCGCTCCTGAAACCCCGCCCCCGGTAAACGGATTCGACTGGTTGTAGAGGTTGTTATTTTGCCGAGAAGGAATCTCCGACAACAATTACCGCATACTTGGTGAGACTGAAACCGGTAACTGCCTGAGGCGCTCTGCGCCACGGTATTGAACTCACTCGTATGCTGATAGAGCGTGAATCCTGCGCTGTAGCTCAATGATTGGCTCTGCCTGGGGGTTCTGCGATCGAAACCGATCGTCGGAAGAAATGAGTATGTTTCATCGGAAGTCGGGCTCGGCGCTGTTCGACACCCATCAGGTTGTCGACGTAAGCGCCCGTGAATACCAACCCGCCCGCGAGATAATTGGAGCGCTCTTCGGAACCCACGCCCACCGGATAGGCATTTCCACCTACCGGCGCAGGCGTCATCATGCGGCTGTCGTCCAGACACCGCCACCGCCCGACCCGCTGGGCTGCAACCTGGGACCACAGCGGCGACGCCGCCGCGATGAAAATACAAAGACACGCAATCTTGTGCATAATTGCCATTCCTCAAGGGACGATGATTGTGTCGTTCGGCTCGAGCTTGATGTTCTGGCTGGAGTTCTTGCCCTTGATGAAGTCCTTGTAGTTGAACTTCAGGTCGGTCTCGTGACCGTCAGGTCCCTTGCGCAGCACGTATACGCCGGTCTTCTTGGCAAAATCCCTGAAACCGCCCGACTGTTGCAATCGCGTCCATGATCGTCGTCGAGGCCGTCAGCGGAAACGAGCCCGGCTTCGCCACTTCTCCGAGCACGTTGTACTTCCTGCTGTTGACCTGCTGGACGATGACCGTGACTTCCGGCGAGGTGATGAAGTTCTTCAGCTTCTCAGTAATGCTCTCTTCCAACTGAAGAGGGGTGCGGCCGGCCGCCTGCATCTCGCCCACCAGCGGCAGCGAGATCTTGCCGTCGGAACGCACCGGAACCGCCTTGGTCAGCTCCGGTTCCTTCCACACGCTGATTGCAAGTACGTCGTCATTGCCGATGATGAAGTTCTCGTCATGGGGCTTGCTGCTCGGGACCGCGTCCGACTGCGCACTGGAGTTTGCCGCACGCACTTTTCCACTCCTGCGTGGACTGGGCTTAGCCCGGTAGAGAGACCCACAGCAGAACCAGCACCAATCCAGAACAAAGACTTTCAGAGTACCGCATTTCATAGCGACTCCTGTCGATCAACTTCCGGCGTGCGAAGCCTGAACCACACGCTTCGTCGCTCTCTCTACTTCTTAACAAACTGGAATCCATGGCCCGGCTCGAGAATTGAGCCTAACTTGCAAATCAAGTTCCGATTCAGACCTGCTTCAATCACCAGCCAACGAACTATGCTGCTGGGAGAACCTGCGTGCTGTTGCGCCTCCGGGTGCAGCGTCAACCACACTTCGCTGGACCACCGGCACAACATCCAAAGCATCGATTTCGACCGAAACCGACTGCGCCAACATCTCTACCGAAAGAACCAGCCGGTACAGGTTCTTCTTGCGCGTCAGAACGCCCTTCGACCCCTTCGAGAGAGCCGCGCACCACCCTTACACGCTCACCGCAGCGAAGAAAGGGATGAGGCTCCACGCTAACTGCCTTCGACAACCCTGCGAATCGCCTCGATCTCCTCCTCGGGCACCGTCGCGACCCGTTCCCCGCGGCTGATGATCATGTGCACGCCCGGCGTGGTCAGCACGGGAAGCCGCCGCTCGTGCGCCCCTCGCACAAAAACGTAGCAGGGAAACAGCGGTAACGACAATATCTTCCGCCGGTCCTTCCACCTGCGCGTCGACTCATAAAGCGGCAAAAATATCTCAAACCCCTTTGCCATCAACATTTCGCTGATCGACTTCTCATGCTGGTGGCGAGTATAGACCGCGCACCAGGCGAGCGCCTTTCTCGTGTCGCGTTTCCATGCTTTGCAGCGTCATCTGTTTGTGTCACCCTCCGTTGGCACTGCACTTCTGATCCGTTTTGGGCAAAGCTTCGCCCTGTGAGCTACATCCCCAATGTTTTTTTTAAACCTCGGACGTCCGAATCTCTCTACTCCAAGCCTTAATAGCTCGAACTCGAGAAGCAGGGAGAAATCCTGTCCAATAGTCGGTGACCCGGGAAGGTATCTACAATGCCCTATAGGGTCGAGGAAGTACCTCTGCGGTAACCTTTCTCGCGTCCCCGCAGTAACGACTGCTATTCTGCCGTGGTCGAAATCCTAAAAACTTGATTCCAAAATCGATTACCTCCATTTTCGGACTTCCTTCGATCCAAAGCTACAAAACCAGCCGATGGTTACTTTCGGTAGGTCGATGGTTCCAAACGGCAAATTGCCGGATTCCCCAACTTCGCCAGTAACCTCATCGGTGCCTGCGAAGCCGCCTTGCCCGGACAAGATTCGTGTGAGCGCGCGATGGTATCGCGCGGTGCACGTTGCTCCACCGCTGCCATTTGGCGGCTGAACTCAAGGCCGATCACCTCTTCAGCTCCGAAAATTACGATCCTTGCGATCCAATTTTCCAGTTCGCGAATATTCCCTGGCCATTTCCATTGCTGGAACGCCTCCAGCACATGCGAACTGAGGTGCGGAACCGGGCGGCCAAAATCGCGAGCAAACTTCCCCAGCAAATACTCGCAAAGTCGCGGAATATCCTCCCTGCGTTCGCGCAGCGGGAGTAGACGCACGCGATGATGAGCGAAACATCCCAGCAATTCCTCAGAAAAGTGTGATTTCTGCAATCCCGCTTTCAGGTCAAAACTTGTGGCGCACACGAAGCGGGCATTCACAGCCAGGTCTTCCCCGCCGTCGATACGCCGGTAACGGCCCGACTCGAGGGTCCGCGTAAGCTTCTGCTGCAGTGAGCAACTCCATATCGTGATCTCGTCCAGGAAAAGCGTTCCACCTGAAGCCAGGCCAATCGAGCCACCGCCGCTCCGTCGTGCCATCGTACCCGAACATCTTGCCTTTCAGGCAGGCTGCGCCGACGCTGCAGCGCAGTTGAACTTCAAAAAAGGTCCGTCGCCGCGAACCGAATTCTCGTGCAGAAACCGGCCGATTACTTCCTTGCCCGTCCCACTCTCGCCTTCAATGAGTACTGGCAGATCGTCCTGCATCGCTCGCGCTATCTTCTCTCGAATTTCGCGCATCCCTGCGGTGCTCCCGAAGATGGACTCCGTGCTGGGTAGTTCAAAGCTCCGACGCTTTGAACAGTATCTGCAGGCATAAAGCGCTACTGTCCTACTAGGTCCCTACGAGCTAATCCTACGGAGCTTTTTGCAAGTTCATGACCAATAGTGATGAATGTTCAGTAAACATTTCGCCTCGTTTTCGGCTATTTTTCGATCGGAATTCATAGCGACTTGTCGGATGCATCGAGCGCAATCCGCAACCTGAAGTGTGCAATAGTTTGCATACTCTTTCCGTTGTTGTGTGCAAATTACTGCGATTTCAACGGCCACGACACCTGGGTGCTTCGAGCGCAGAGTCCCAGGATGCCAGAGAGAAGGCTCGAGAAAGACCGAAGCCGCGCGAGATTAAGAAGAGATGTCTGCCTGAATGCCCGGAGCCCGTCAGGCGGGCCGGCCCCAGGAAGATGCCTTCGGTGTGAGTTGGTGTTGCTGGATCTTGTAAAGCAAGCCCCGATAGCTGATGTTGAGATACTTGGCCGCGTGGCGGCGGTTCCAGCCTGAGACTTCCAGCGCATCCTGGATCATCTGCGCCTCGGCGCGATCCTTCATGTCGCGCACGACGGAGCGCATACCCGGCATTTTCGGTGAGCGGCGATGGAACCGGCTTCTTCCTGCGCCACGCGATCTCCTGCGCCGATCTTTGTCTCCAATTCCCTGACCGCAGTGTCGGGATCGCGCATCGTCATGGTGCGGGTAACGAAATTCCGCAGCTCACGCACGTTGCCACGCCAGTCGTAAAGAAGAACCGCGTCCATCAACCGCGAGGGGAAGTTGAAGTCGTACCCGTTCCGCAACGTCTCCGGCGATCTGCGAATCGTCTCCTCAATCAGATAAGGAATCTCTTCGCGGCGCTCGCGCAGTGGCGGCACATTAATGGTGAAAACGTTCAGCCGATAATAGAGGTCTTCGCGGAATGTCTTACCAACCAGTGCGCTCTCAATCTGAACATTCGTAGCCGCGAGCACGCGCACGTCCACCTTGCTGCTTTCGCGCGCCCCAAGACGGGTGAACTGACCGTCCTGTAGCACATGCAGGAGTTTGGCCTGCATCTGCGCGCTCATCTCGCCAATCTCGTCAAGCAGCAGGGTGCCGCGATTCGCCTGCTCAAATTTGCCGGGCTTGTCCTTGATCGCGCCCGTGAATGCGCCCTGCTGATATCCGAACAATTCGCTCTCGAGCAGATCGGCCGGTAACGCCGCACAGTTCACATTGACGAAGCTATGCTGCGACCGCCGCGAATGCTTGTGGATCAGGTGCGCAATCACTTCCTTGCCCGTGCCGCTCTCACCGAGAATCAGAACTGGCGCGTCCACATTGGCAAGAAGCTGGACCTGTCGATAGATCTTCAGCATGGAGGTGTGCAGCGGCGAGGAAGTACCTGCCGTCGCGACAGTTCCTCCAGCACCTGCCAGTCGATGGCGAATCCGGGCGGATTTGTTGAGACGCCGGGACATGCTCAAGTTTCCGCTCCCACTCGACTGCGTCCGCATTGCACAACTGCTCGAGCATGCTGGAGACATCGATCCCGGTAAGGGGTCGTTCGAGGAAAAGCGTGACCCCGAGCATCGCGGCCTGCTTTCTGACCTGCTCCTCGCCCGGACCGTGAATCAGGCAAACTGCCGATTTGGAAGCGGCTTGAAGCGCGTTAAGAAGATCGGAAGATCCCGCCGCACGCGATGATTCGAGGATAACGAAATCGGGTTCGAGCCCGTTCTCGAGAAGCGTTCAGGGCCTGCTCGCAGCCGGACGCGTGGACCAGTTTATGGCCAGCGCTTTCGAGAACTTCACTCAACAATGAGCGCGTCTCGGCAAATCGAAAAACACTTAGAACCAGCAAAATTGGTTTCACAAGGCACCTGGGGGAATAGCTTTCAAGGCAAATCGGTTTCACGTCGTTCGTGCGATTGTTCCGGGGCTGGTAACGAGAGTGTCGCTTTACAACTGTCCGCAAGGAATGTCAGGTTGTGTCAGTCCGCTTAATAAAGCGAGACTGACTCAACGATGAGGAGGGTACCTATCCCGTGACCTCGAAAACAGTGTACGTCGATCGGGGCCCTTCAACACGATCAATGAACACAAACAAGCGGACTTGAAAACGGGCCGCCTGGCTGGCAACGGTCCCGCGTGTATTAGGAGTCGTAACTGTAAGATAGGCAGGTTTAGGAGTCAATGCCACTTTGGTAACACCCCAAAGTACATACCCAACCTAATCATTTTTTTTCAATGACTTACTTTCTCGGTAACTTACTCAGCCTCTTGTCACGCCGCCCTCGGAAAAACTCGATCGGAGGCTTCCGGGGCGGTTGGATTACGATCCGCCGGCAACACTGAATCGCAATTGCCATCGTGTGATTTGCCCCGGACTCAGCTCGACCGCCGACGACCGTATATTGCCGCCCTCGGCACAAAGCATCCCTCGCCACTCTGCTCACCCAGGTCTGCCATCGAAGACGCGCCATCACTCCACGGATTCCAGACGATCGTTGAAGCCGAACCGTGCTTCTCAGTTTTCAAAACTTCGCCCCAGCAGCGGATCGATGATCTCCACTGGTCCGACCGCATCCTTGTAGGCGTTATCGGTTTGCCTTGAGAGACTCGAGATCACCGCGTTGAGTCTTTCTCGCGGTTCCCGTCTCGGTTGTCCAGGTAGACACTCCGTCCAGTCCCCGCACTTTAACCCGCTCGACATCGCCCACTTTGAAATAAGTGTGCAGAGCCTCCTCAAACCGCAATGCCGTTTGTCCGGAGTTCTTCATCACCAGTTCGAGCCGCAAAGCGGTTCCAACGGTAATCCGGTAGTCGAGACGGAAATCAAACGGCCACCATCGCCTTGTCGATTCATCGCTCTCGGTGGAAAGGCAAACGCGAACTGAGTCTTCAGCCTCAGCGGAGATCGATTCAACTCGCCACTCCTTCGTCCGCACAAAGCCATGCGAAGGTGCGTGTTTGTCGTCGGCCTTTGCGCGGAACCACGGAAAACAAACCGGAATGCCGCCGCGAATCGCCCGCCCCACTTCCCAATACGACTTCTCGCTCACAAACAATACTTCGTCTGCACCAGCCGGCTTCCACGAAGTCATCTGCGCGCCATAGAGGTAAATCTCCGCTGTCGCTGTCTCGTTTCGATCTGCACTCGAGGAAATCCACCGGTTCCGGCGACAATCTCCGCAATGTCCTGAACGCCGAATTGCTCATTCAAACCCGAAATTCTCGCTTCGTTTTCCATACGCTCCGGCATCGGACTTAATCGAATAACGTCGCATCGGCTTTACAAGATCCGTCAGAGCCGCATCAGGGTCTTTCGAATCGACATTTCCCTTTCGCGCGCTTTACGGTTTGTAATCTTTCGTCCCGGTCACATCCACCGTACGCCTGCACCGGCAACTTGTCGCTCGATCCGCCCGCAAGTATGCGCACCTTCTCCTTCTCCACGCGCCACACATGCCCTGGAGTATCCCAGTACGCCAGGTCGCGCGCTTTCAATTCCAGCATCACGTCTTTTTCCGCGCCCGGCTTCGATCCGCACGCGCTTGAATCCCTTCAACTCCAGTTGCGGCCGCGTGACCGCGGACCCAAGTGCTGCACATACATCTGCACCACTTCATCGCTCGCGCGCTTTCCGGTGTTCTTCACCTTCACGTGAACCTGCACGCTGCCGTCCGCGATCCATCTGCGACGCGCTCGGACTCACTCCCTTGTAGTCAAACGTCGTATAGCTCAGCCCATATCCAAACGGATACAGCGGCTTCTCTTTGCTGTACAGATACGTTCGCCCGTCGAGCAGGTTGTAGTCCAGAATCGGCAGCAACTGTGCATCGCCCGTTGGCCACGTCTGCGTCAGCCGGCCCGCCGGCGAGTAGTCGCCAAACAAAACATCGGCCAGCCCGTGCCCTTCTTCCTGGCTGTTATGCGTGATGTGCACGATCGCCGGCACATTCTGCTGGCTCCAGACAATCGCATACGGAAAGCTCGACGCGCAGCACCTCGATCGTCTTCGGATTTGCGGCGAAGACCTTCTTCACCAGCTCTTCCTGCTCCAGCACGATCGTCTTGCGATCCACATCTTCTTTTCCATTCGAAGGCGTCGGGCACTGATCCCATCCCGCATTGCACTCCGGATGATTGCCAACCACCACGATCGCCACATCGGCTTTCTTCGCCAGCGAAGCCGCCTCTTCCAGATCAGAACCGTCCGCGAACACCACCTTTACATTCTCGCCCGCCGCCTCGCGTATGCCATCGAGAATCGTCACCGAATACGGCCACGTTCCGCTGTACCAGTCCTGCAGCACCTGGTCGATCCACGGCCCAATCACCGCAATCGTCTTCAACTTCGCCTTGTCGAGCGGCAGCGTGTTGCCCTCGTTCTTCAGCAGCACAATTGATTCGTCCGTCGCCTGCCGCGCCAGCGCCTTGCTCGACTCGCGCTCCCACGGCGGAAGCTCGCCGCCCGTCTCGACCCCGATCTTCGCGTAAGGATCCACTCCCGGCGGATCCATCTCGCCAAGTTTCAGATAGACCGTCAGCAGATTCTTCAGCGCGGCATCCATGTCGGCTTCCGTCAGCAAGCCGTCCTTCAACGCCTTCGTCAGGTCGGGCTTGTACGTATCGAGAAAATGATTGATCCCCGCTTTCACCGCCGCCGCCGATCCCTGTTCCTTGTCCGGAAATCTCTTGTGCGAAGTAATCAGCAATCCCAGCGCGCCGCCGTCCGTGCAGATCAGTCCATCGTTGCCCCACTCCTTGATCATCACGTCCTTCAGCACCGGATGAATCATCATCGGAATTCCGTTCCACGAGTTGTACGCAGCCATCACCGCGCGCGAACCGCCCTCTTCAAATCCCATGCGGAACGGCACGGAGTAGTACTCGCGAAACAGCCGCTCATCGAAGTCCGAAGAAGTGTGCGTGCGTCCGTCCTCGTTCTCATTCGCCAGAAAGTGCTTCATCAGCGAAGCCGCCTGCCAATGCTTCGGATCGGGCCCCTGCAACCCCTGCGCAAACGCCACCGTCAGCGTGCCCACCAGATACGGATCCTCGCCATAGCGACTCTTCCGTCCGGCCCCAGCGCGGATCGCGGCTCAGATCCGCATTCGGCGCCCGCACCACCACGCCGCCGCGATCGAAGACAGGATTCTGGTAGTAGTACCGCGCCTCGTATCCTTCGAGCGACGCCAATCTTCTTCAACAACTCCGGATCCCACGTCGCGCCCAGCCCCTTCTCCTGCGGAAACGTCGTCGTCGGCACTGGCTGCCTTCCCCGTCCACCCCATCCGCCCGGCCCGCCCAGCGCCAGCCCATGCAGTCCTTCCACCTGGCCCGAAAACACAATCCCCAGCCGCGGAAATCTTCGGATGGTCCGACATCAACTGCACCTTCTCATCCAGCGTCAACCGGCCCAGCAAGTCCTGAATGCGCGCGCTGTCAGAGAGCGATGTGTTGCGAAAGGGATAGTCGTCTGTGCCCGGGCCTGCCATCGCCAGATCCGCCATCAACACCAGCCCCAACACCCAAAACACACCCCTGCCCACCGCTAGACGCATCCTCATTTCCTCCTCGGTTAGAACACCGAAGATTATCACGCTGAGATGCGAAAGCGTCTTGAGTAAATCGATTGATGCGCATAACGATTTCAGACCAGGCTCGCCTGCAGACGAAAACAAAAGAGCGAAGCGCATATTGCGCCTCGCTCTTTTTCTGATCACTGACAACTGATCACTGACCCCTGTCTCAGTACAGCCGGAAATTGACCTCGATGCTCATCATCACCGGAACGGGCGTTCCGCCCTTCATGGCCGGCTTGAACTTGTACTTCCGCACCGCTTCGAGCGCTTTCTCATCCAGCCCCATGCCCAGCGGCCGAACCACGCGCGGATTCTGCGGATTGCCCTGCGCATCGACGATCAGCGAGATCAGGCAGACACCCTGATACTTGGCGCGCCGCGCCTCATCTGAGAACTCAGCTTCTGGCGTAAAGATCGGAATCGGCGCCGAAACACCACCGCCAATGTGGTAAACGCCGCCGCCGGTATTGCCGCCGGTACCCGGACCGTATCCATTGCCGTTCCCGATGCCAAGTCCGCCGCCGTAGCCGGTACCCATGCCGCCGCCGCCGCCCGAGCCGTTCGATGCCAGTTGCACGTTGGCGGAGTTCTTCACGCCGAAGTTCACCATCTCCGGGTTATCCGGCAGAGTGATGTCCTTCTGCACATTGATCGCCGGTGTAAACGCCAGCTTCGGCTTCTCCAGGATCGGCACCATCGGTGGCGTAATCGGGATCCTTCATCCGCGGGGGCAGCTTGCCCTTCATCGGATCGACAATGTCGTGCGAGCCGCCGCCGCCGCCGCCGCCTGCCGGCGTGGCCATCTTGGGCGCCTTCAGAATGTCGCTCACATCCACGTTGGTCAGGTTCACCGCCGGCTTCATCACCGGATGAATGAAGCGTGATGTCCGAGCCAGATCACCAGCGCCAGTATTGCAAGGTTGATAAAGCTCGAAGTGCCGACGGCCCAGGGATTCGCCTTTACAGCCATCCGGTCCGGAACTGGGATCGGCGTCGATGTCAGGACCAGAGGTGGAAGCTTGGGCGGGAAAAAGACGTCGTGGATATTCTCGTAGAGATCTTTCCAGATCGGCTTCTCCTCAAACGCCTTCCCGAGGAACGAGTCAAGCTCGTGACCTTCCGTCGAGGGTAAGTCGTCCGTTGTCTCCGAATCTGGCTGAATTAACACGTCGTTTGCCATATTTGCCGATGCTGGCCCTATTGGCTGCGGCTGCCCTGGGTGGCCATTGCCGGCTTCCCAGTTCGTCACTCCATTATGCTCGACATTGCCCGTCCTTGTCTTTAGATGAAGAGACGCAGGGTTTTGGGTTGTCGCGCTCTCCAGAGACTCATATTTCTCGGAAATGAGGAGCTCCCATAAACGATAGACGGCAGCCGGTGAGCAGTTGTTACCTTAAAAATTCTTTCCTCGCTTCCATTTACACTAAATATTCACGATCTTCTCACCGTTTCAGGGAGTTCCAATGTCTCCAGCGCCGGAGTTGAAGGCGACCTTAACCTTGCCGCAAACCGCCTTCCCCATGAAGGCCAATCTACCCCAGAATGAGCCTCTTCGGCTCAAAAAGTGGGCCTCGCTCCGCCTTTATGAAAAACTGCGCGAAACCTGCGCCGGCCGCCCCGCCTACCTGCTCCACGACGGCCCTCCCTACGCCAATGGACCCATCCACCTCGGCCACGCCCTCAATAAGGGACTGAAAGACTTTGTCGTCAAGTCGAAGACCATGGCCGGCTTCGACTCCCCCTACGTCCCCGGCTACGACTGCCACGGCCTGCCCATCGAGATCAAAGTCGACGAGCAGCTCGGCCGCAAAAAGCTGGAAATGCCGGTTCCTGCCGTCCTCGCCGCCTGCCGCGCCTACGCGCAGAAGTACGTCGACCTGCAAACCTCGCAGTTTGAACGCATCGGCTGCTTCGGCCGCTGGGATAAGCCCTACATGACCATGGCCCGCGACTACGAAGCCCGCACCCTCGAGGCCTTCTACGGCTTCCTTGAGAAGGGCTTCGTCTATCGCGGACTCAAGCCCGTCTACTGGTGCATCCACGACCGCACCGCCCTCGCCGAGGCTGAAGTCGAGTACGAGTCGCACACCAGCCCATCCATCTATGTGCGCTACCGGCTGACCTCACCCCCTGAAGCGCTCGATCCCGCGCTCGCCGGCCGCGAAGTCTACACCATCATCTGGACCACCACCCCCTGGACCCTCCCCGCGTCCATGGCCGTCGCCTTCCATCCCGACTTCGAATACGTGGCGCTTGCAACTGCGGATTCCGATTCACAACCCATAAAGTCGGGTGCCCCATCCATACAGCAGTCTCAGCAGGAGACTGCTGCATGGGTGGGAATGCAGATTTCAACGGGCCCGTCTACATCGTCGCCGCCGAACTCGCCCCCGCTGTCATCGCCGCCTGCAAACTCGGCGCAACCACTGAACTCGCCCGCTTCAAAGGCAGCGCGCTCGAGCACACCACCTTCAAGCACCCGTTCCTCGAGCGCAGCATCCTCGGCGTGCTCGCCACCTACGTCACCGCCGATCAGGGCACCGGCGCCGTCCACACCGCGCCCTCGCATGGCGCAGACGACTTCTACACCGGTCAGCGCTATGACCTCGACCAGACCTGCCGCGTCGATGCCGCCGGCCACCTCCATGTCGACCCGGCAGCGTGGCCTCATGCCTCCCTCCCGCCTTCGAAGGGAAAAAAGTCTGGGCCGCCAACCCCATCATCGTCGCCATGCTCGAGGAGTACCGCGCCCTGCTCGGCCGTCTCCGATCTCGAGCACTCCTACCCGCACTGCTGGCGCTGCCACAACCCCGTCATCTTCCGCGCCACCGAGCAGTGGTTCATCTCGCTCGAAACGCCGATGAAGCGCGCCGACGGATCCGAAACCACCTACCGCCAACTGTCGATCGAAGAAATCGACAAGGTCGTCTGGGATCCCTCGTGGGGCAAGGAGCGCATCACCAACATGATCGCCACGCGCCCCGACTGGTGCATCAGCCGCCAGCGCATCTGGGGCGTGCCCATCGCCGTGTTCATGTGCGAGGGCTGCAACCAGCCGATCATCGATCCGGCACTCGATCGCAAAATCATCGATCTCTTCGAACGCGAAGGCGCCGAAGCCTGGCACACCACGCCCATCGCAGACCTGCTCCCCGCAGGCACAAAGTGCGCCCATTGCGAAGGAGTCACGCTTCCGCAAGGAAACCGACATCCTCGACGTCTGGTTCGACTCCGGCACAAGCTGGTTCGCCGTCTGCGAATCCGACCCCGACCTGCGCACCATCTATAAGGCCTTCCAGAACGAGAAAGGCCCGAAGGGCGCGGCACCGGAGACCCTCTATCTCGAAGGCGGCGATCAACACCGCGGCTGGTTCCACTCCTCGCTGCTCACCTCCGTCGCTCTCCGCGGCCGCGCGCCCTACTCCCACGTCGCCACCGCCGGCTGGACCCTCGATGAGCAAGGCCGCGCCATGTCCAAGTCCCTCGGCAACGGCGTCGATCCCGTCGACATCGCCGAGCGCATGGGCGGCGAAATCGTGCGCCTCTGGGTCGCCTCCATCGACTTCCGCGAAGACATGGCCGCCAGCGAAAACCTGATGCAGCGCTGCGCCGAGCTCTATCGCAAGCTGCGCAACACCTTCCGCTTCCTCCTCGGCAATCTCAACGGCTTCGATCCCGCGCGCGATCGCGTCCCCGAAGCGGACCTTCTGCCGCTCGATCAATACATGCTCGCCCGCACCCGCGAACTCACCGAGAAAATCCTCGCCTGGTACGAAGCCTTCGAATTCCATCGCGTCTATCAGGCGGTCAACGAATTCGCCATCGTCGACCTGAGCTCGTTCTATCTCGACATCCTCAAAGACCGCATGTACACCTTCGCGCCGACATCGGCCGCGCGCCGCTCCGCGCAAACCGTCCTCTGGCAGATCACCGAAACCCTGGTCCGCCTCGTCGCGCCCATCCTCAGCTTCACCGCCGACGAAGTCTGGGAATACCTTCCCGCCACCGCAGGCCGCGAAGCCAGCGTGCACCTCGCCCTCTTCCCCAAACCCGAAGAGATCTTCTCGCAAGACCCCACGAAGCTGCTCGAAGAATGGAAGCAGATCTTCGCTGTCCGCGATGAAGCCCTGCGCGTCCTCGAAGAAGCACGCCAGGCCAAGCGACATCGGCAAGGGGCTCGAAGCCGATTGGAGATCGCCGCCTCTGGCGAATCAGTTCAAGCTTCTCCAGCGCCACGCCGCCGGCCTGAAGGAAATCTCAACGTCTCCGGCGTCAGGGTCGTCGAAAGTTCGCCTGACATCCACCGCTTGCCATTACTGCCCTGCCCGCCAGCGGCCACAAATGCGCCCGCTGCTGGAACTTCATGCCTGAAGTCTCCAACTACGGCATCTGGCAGAACGTCTGCACCCGCTGCCACAACGCGCTCCACGAGATGGGCATTCCCGAACCCACCGCCGGAGGCCACCCAATGAGCCTTCTCCGCACTACGCAGACACTGTCCACTGTCCACTGTTCGACTGTCTCACTGTCCACCGCCACTGTCACTGTGCGAGGCCGCCCAGTGAGCTTTCCCGCTCCACGCAAGCTCCCCTGGCTCCTGCTCATCTCGGCGGTCGTCATCGTCGCCGACCGCTCACCAAGATCGACTCGTGGCCTCGCACATCTCCCCTCGGCGAAGCCATCACCGTCATCCCCGGCTTCCTGCGCATCACGCACTGGCTCAATGAGGGCGCGGCCTTCTCGCTCTTCGCCGACTCCGCCTCGCCCAACGCCGTCCGCTGGGGACTCATTGCCTTTTCCGCCATCGCCGCAATCGCCGTCCTCATCGCCCTGATCCGCCTCGGCAGCCGAATCACCCTCGCCACCACCGCCCTCGCCCTGGTGTTCGGCGGAGCGCTCGGCAACCTCCACGATCGCATCGTCTACGGCTCCGTCGTCGACTTCATTGAGGTCCACATCTTCGGCTACCACTGGCCCGACTTCAATGTGGCCGACAGTTCCATCGTCGTCGGCGCCTGCCTCCTGCTCCTCGATTCCCTGCTCCCCAAAAAACGCCCGAACCCTCCACGACGATCGAAAGCCATTAACTCCCCGTATGCTCGTCACGCGGGAACAGTGGTCCGGTCACATTTCGCAGTTACTTCTGTGCAGCCTAGTACCCTAAAATGAAAGAGGCATCACGTCGACTCGCACCAGTCCCAGTCGGCTGTGCGTTTCGGCGCGATCATACTTGACTCAACGCCGCCGCTTCCCCAATCGGCCTGTGCTTCGAGTGGTCATTCAATTTCAGAGGATTAAATGAGAATCAATTCCGTCTTTCACGCGCGCATCGTGCGCATCTCGCTTTTCGTTTGTACAATTGCCGCTTTCACATTCGCTCCCTCCAGCTCGCTTCAGGCCCAACGCCTTCCCACCACGGTTCGCCCGCAGCACTACACACTCACCCTGACGCCCGATCTCAAGGCCGCGACCTTCACCGGCTCTGAAACCATCGACGTCACTCTCGCCGAGCCGACGAACTCCATCACTCTCAATGCCCACGACCTCGCATTCCAATCCGTCAAGATTGAAGCCGCAGGCAAAGTGCAAACAGCGACCGTCTCGCTCGACAAGGAAAAGCTGCAAGCCACCTTCACGGTTCCCGACAAACTGCCCGCGGGCAAAGCCACATTAAAGATCGAATACACCGGCATCCTGAATGGCGAACTCCGCGGCTTCTATCTCTCCAAGACTGCCCGCCGCAACTACGCCGTCACCCAGTTCGAATCCACCGACGCGCGCCGTGCCTTTCCCTCCTTCGACGAGCCCGCCTTCAAGGCCACCTACGACATCTCGCTCGTCGTCGATACCGGCGATACCGGCATCTCCAACGGACCAATCGTCAGCGACACGCCCGGCCCCGGCACGGGCAAGCACACCCTCAAGTTCCTCACCACGCCCAAAATGTCCACGTATCTCGTGGCCTTCCTCGTCGGCGACTTCCAGTGCTCCTCCGGCGAGCAGGACGGCGTCGCCATTCGCACCTGCTCCACGCCCGACAAAGTCGCTCTCACCACCTACGGTGTCGATGTCGCCAAGTACGTGCTTCACTACTACAACACCTACTTCGGCATTCCCTATCCGCTCAAGAAGCTTGACCTCATCGCCCTGCCCGACTTCGAAGCCGGCGCCATGGAAAACTTCGGCGCCATTACCTATCGCGAAACCGCCCTGCTCATCGATCCCAAGACCGCATCCATCAACGCCAAGACAGAAGTCGCCCTCGTGATCGCGCACGAAATGGCGCACCAGTGGTTCGGCGATCTGGTCACCATGCAGTGGTGGGACAACATCTGGCTCAACGAAGGCTTCGCCACGTGGATGGAGAACAAGCCCGTTGAAGCCATGCATCCCGAATGGAATATCGATCAGCTGGTCGTCTCCGGCATGGACGGCACACTGAACCTCGATGCCCAGCCCACCACCCGCGCCATTCGCGCCCGCGCCGACACCCCAGCGGAAATCGAGCAGATGTTCGACGGCATCTCCTATGGCAAGGCCGGCGTTGTTTTGCTCAGCGTCGAAAACTACCTTGGGCCGGAGACCTTCCGACAGGGCGTGCACAATTATCTCGCCGCCCATCTCTACGGCAACGCCACCGCCGAAGACTTCTGGAACGCACAGACCACAACCAGCCACAAGCCTGTCGACAAAATCATGGAAAGCCTCGTCGCCCAGGCTGGCGTGCCGCTGCTCACCTTTGGGCAGCCTGCAGGCGGCAAAGTTTCCGTCTCGCAGAACCGCTTCTACCTCAGTCCCAGCATTCAACCCGACGCCGCTCAAAAATGGACGCTCCCCGTCTGCTTCAAAACCGCCGGTGATCAACAGGAGTGCCAGCTTCTCTCGCCCGACACAACATCGCTGACCGTTCCACAAGCCGCACTCTTCTTCGCCAACGCCGGCGGCAAGGGCTACTACCGCACCTCCTACACCCCAGCCGATTACGCGGCTCTCGCCTCGCGGGTCGAAACCAGCCTCTCCCCGACTGAGCGCATCAGTCTCATCGGCGACAAGTGGGCACAGGTCCGCGCCAACAAATCCACCGTCGGCGACTACCTCAACCTCGTCACCGCTTTGAAATCCGACCCCAACTACAATGTCGTCTCTTCCGCACTCGATGGCCTCGGTGCTATCGATGCGCGCATCGCCTCCACGCCGGAAGAGAAAGACGCGCTCGACTCATGGTTCCGCCAAACCTTCGCACCTGAATACGAAAAACTCGGACCCCCATCCGACAACGACTCACCGGACAAGAAGCAGTTGCGCGCACTGCTCTTTTCTGCGCTCGGCAATGCCAAGGATCAGCAGATCATTGCGCAGGCGCGCGAGATCAGCGCGAAATACCTGGCCGACGCAAACTCCGTCGATCCAAATCTCGCCGAGACTGCCCTCCAGATCTCTGCCCGCAACGGTGATGCTGCGCTCTTCGATCAGTTACAGAAGATCGCAGAGACCTCCACCAATCCCGAAATCCAGATCGGCGCTCTCCGGCTGCTCGCTGTGTTCGAAAATCCCCAACTCGCCCAGCGCGCTCTGGAATATGCGGTATCCGACAAAGTCCGCAACCAGGATGCCGCCATCCAGCTCGCCATCTCGCTCGATACTGACAAGAATCGCGATCTCGCCTGGAATTTCATTCAAAGCCACTGGGATGAAGTGAAGAAGGAGTTCACGCCGGAAATGGGCAGCGTCCTAGTCGGAGCCACCAGCACGTTCTGCTCGGTATCGGCCCGCGACGAGGTGTCGCAGTTCTTCGCCTCGCACAAGGTTCCCGATGCCGATCAGGAGCTCAAGCACGCCATCGAGCGCATCAATGGATGCATCGAACTTCGCAACCTGCAGGAACCGCAGTTGAAGACTTGGCTCGCATCACAGCCCAGGTCCTCCGCCGGCGAAACCGCCCATTGATTTGCGTTTCATCTCAGCGCCGATTCGATCCACAGTCGAATCGGCGCTGATGTTTCCAGGCGCACTTTCTCCTTCGTCAATCACGGCGCAAATGTTACCTTGATCCGAAGATGACGCGCACATATTCCTTCTTCCTCGCAGCCCTTGCGGCCCTTTGCGCCGCCTGCACCGCACACGCTCAACAACCGCCCGCCGTCACCCAGGCCGTTCTCGCCGGCAAACTCATCGACGTCCGCACTGGATCCATTCGCCCGCACGCCTACATCCTCATCGCCGGCGACCGCGTCCAATCCATCGCTGACTCAGCACCCGCCGGGGTCCCTGTCACCGATCTCTCCGCCTACACCGTGCTCCCCGGCCTGATTGACGCCCACGCACACACACTTTCGAATCCCACAACACAGAACATCGCCGCGCATCTGCGCACCTCCATTCCGCAGGCCACCCTTTGGGGCACTTACAATCTTCGCCTCTGGCTCGATCACGGATTCACCTCGCTGCGCGATGCCTGCGAAGGCCCGCCTGACTACCCGCAGTTCGCTCTCCGCGACTCGGTCAAACGCGGCATCATCCTCGGCCCGCGCATCACCGCAGCCGGCAGTTGCGTCTCGCTCACCGGAGGCCATGGCGATGGCGCGCCCTTCTCGCCCGACATGCAGCTTCCCCGCGGCCAGAACGTCGCCGACACCGTTGACGACATCGCCCACGTCGTTCGACGCGACATTAAGTACGGAGCCGACTGGATCAAGCTCATGGCCACCGGCGGCGTCATGGATCCCATCTCCGACTACCACGTGCAGGAGCTGAGCGAAGAGCAGATGGCCGCCGCCGTCGAAATCGCTCACCGCGCAGGCAAAAAAGTGATGGCCCATGCGGAAGGCGCAGTCGGCATCAAGGCCGCAGTCCGCGCCGGCGTCGACTCCATCGAACACGGCACCATGCTCGACGAAGAAGGCGCCGCATTGATGGAGCAACACCATACCTGGCTCGTCCCCACGCTCTACTGCTTCCAGCACGATATGGAAACCGGCCTCAGCAAGGGCCGCGATCCAGACTCCTATGCCAAAGGCGTCGAGATCATGGCCGCACAAGGCCCCGCATTCAAGCTGGCTCTCGCTCATCACATCCGCATCGTCTACGGTGTAGACGACGCCGACGTCGATGAATCTGTCTCGAAGGAATTCGGTGCTCTGGTGCGCGGCGGCCTCTCAACCCTCGGTGCCCTTCAAGCCGCTACCATCAATGCCGCCATCATGCTCGACAAAGACAAAGACGTAGGCACCCTCGAGCCCGGCCGCTACGCCGACATCGTCGCCGTCCAGGGCGATCCCCTCGCCGACATCACCGTCATGGAGCGCGTCTCCTTCGTCATGCAAGGCGGCCGCATCATCAAAGACCCCGCCCACCCCGACCGCAACCCAGTCCTCCACGTCAAATAGCCCTCGTGATAATGACTGTCGATTGGGTCTCGACAAATGAGCTTGTCATCCTGAGCGCAGCGAAGCGAAGCCGAAGGAGCTGCGGTTGGCTTTCGTGCGCATCGCCACAAGAGCCGGGTGCCCCATCCATGACGCAGCTTCATCGCGGCATGGGTGGGAAAGCAATAACCCCGGTTTCAATGCAGTCAGATGACCTGGGTGCGATGATTCAATCGCCGATGCATAATGGACCTGATGAAAAATCCATATGCGCCTCTCACTCTCACTTTTTTCTTCTTCACGATTCTGTACCTCCGCACCCGCCCAGCAAATCGCCTTCACCTGGGATGACCTTCCAGCTCACAGCGCCCTTCCAGCCGGCGAAACCCGCGTAGAGATCGGCAACAAACTCATCGCCGCCATGAAGGACGCTCACCTGCCCCCGGTCTACGGCTTCGTCAATGGCGTTCAGCTGGAGCGCGAGCCGGCATCGGCTCCGATGCTGAAAGACTGGCGTGACGCCGGCTTCCTGCTCGGCAATCACACCTGGTCGCACATGAATCTCAACACAAGTTCCCTGGCCGACTGGAAAGCCGACCTCGAGAAGAACGAACCCCTGCTGCAGCAGTACTCCACCGACAGCGACTGGCATTGGCTCCGCTATCCGTTCCTCGCCGAAGGCGACACTCCCGAAAAGCGCGCCGAGACGCGCAAGTACCTCGCCGCCCACGCCTATAAAATCGCATCCGTCACTATGAGCTTCGGCGACTACATGTGGAACGATCCCTACGCCCGCTGCGTCGCCAAAAACGACGCCGCTTCCATCGCGCAACTCGAATCCAGTTATCTCCAGGCCGCGGGCGACGACGCCGACTTCCGCCGCGCCATGTCCAAAACCCTCTATGGCCACGACATCCCCTACGTCCTGCTCATGCACGTTGGCGCATTCGACGCGCGCATGCTGCCCCGGTTGCTTAAGCTCTACCGCGACAAAGGCTTCAACTTCATTTCGATCCAGGACGCCGAGAACGACTCGTTCTATGCCAGCGCAATCGATCCTTCGCTCCCCGACCAACCCGACAACCTCGAAGGCGCAATGCAGGCGCGCCACCTCCCGTTGCCAGCCCGGGCCAAGCCATCCATCGATGTAAACGCAGTTTGCCGGTGACCCTCGATGCCACTCCCTCGTCTTTCCCCAGGAATGTGGCATCCTGAGCGCAGCAAAGCGGAGTCGAAGGATCTGCCCTGAAAATTCCATCGGGCAGCGGCGCTTGGGGTTCGGAATACGTAGGGAGCAGCAGCCTTCAGGCTGCTGAAAATCAACCGCAAATAGCTAAGGGCCTTTTAGGCCCGGCCACTCCAGGCATCCTGCATTTTCATGTGCTTCGGGTGGCGTAATCCGCCGTGCACGACGGCGGCTTTTCGCGGATCAAACCACTAGAGACATTTGGTGCAGTCGCCCCTCGTCATCGTCTACGAAGATTTTCGTTGACAATTACGAAACTCTTCGTATAACGTCTATCCATCATGGAACACGGCACCACCATCCCACGCCCCACCGAATCCGAACTCGAACTGCTCCAGATCCTCTGGGAGAAGCAGCCCGCCACCGTACGCGAGATTCACGATGCTCTCAATGAAGATCGCCCCTCCGGCTACACCACTGTCCTCAAGATGCTTCAGATCATGACCGCCAAAGGGCTCGTTGTTCGCGACGAAGCCAATCGCGCCCATGTGTATCGCGCCGCGCTCAGCCAGGATTCCATGCAGAGCAAAATCCTCAGGGACCTCAGCAAACGTCTCTTCGCCGGATCCGCAGCGCAGCTCGCCCTCCACGCACTCTCCATGGAACCCGCCAGCGATAACGAACTCGCCGAAATCCGCGCCCTCATCGAACGCAAACACTCCAGAAAGGACCGGCCATGACCCAGATTCCCCAAGCCATCGCCTGGACCCTGATTCACTTTTGCTGGCAGGCAGTCTTCATTGCCGCCGTTTATCGCGTGTTCAGCATTGCCCTCGCCCGCCGTTCCAGCCAGACGCGCTACCTCATCGCACTATCTGCGCTTCTTCTTATGCTTGGCGCCGCAGTCATCACCTTCGCGTGGGAACTGCGCGCGGACGCTGCCATCGCATCCATCGCCGACTCAGCTTCAAACCTTCGCGCCACGTTTGTCAGCGACTTCCCGCACTCCACGGCGCCTGGTCTCGCCGCCATCCAACCAACCTCCGAGCGCATCACGCTTGCGTCTCTGCTTCCGTGGATCGACGGCCTCTGGCTCATCGGCGTCTTTGCTCTCTCCGTGCGCAGCCTCGGCGGCTGGTGGTATCTCCGCCGCCTGCGTCTCGCCTCCACCCTCGAAGCTCCCGTCGCAGTGCGCGCGGCATTTCAGCGAATCTCCGCCACGCTCGGCCTCAGCCGCGTGATCACGCTCCGTCTCTCCACCGCTATCGACAGCCCCATGACCATGGGAACTCTTCGTGCCATCGTGTTGCTTCCGCTCAGCGCCGTAACCTTGCTCGGCGCTGACGAACTCGAAGTCG
The DNA here is from genome assembly GCA_963769345.1 of uncultured Acidobacteriaceae bacterium. GTDB lineage: Bacteria > Acidobacteriota > Terriglobia > Terriglobales > Acidobacteriaceae > Telmatobacter. The sequence goes on along the minus strand of CAVYLL010000006.1, from coordinate 243,356 downwards.
TCCTCGCCCACGAACTCGCTCACGTGCGTCGCGCCGACTTCTTCTGGAACATCCTGCAAACCATCGCCGAAACGCTCTTCTTCTTCCATCCTGCGGTCTGGTGGGTTAGCGCCCGCATTCGCCAGGAGCGCGAGCTCTGCTGTGACGATCTCGCCCTCAAAATCTGCCCCAACCCCATCGTTTACGCGCACGCTCTCGTTCATCTCGAAGAGCACCGCTCCCGTCACCTGCGCCTCGCTATGGCGCTCGACGGCCATCAATCTCACGCAACTCTTCTTACGCGTATTGCACGCATCCTCGGTGAACCCATGACTCGCATTCCCAGCCGTCGCCTCCGCCCCTTCTCTCTTGCCGCAGCCTGTGCCGGACTCGTCGTCATCCTTCTTCCCGTTCCGCACCTGCTCGCCAGCCTTAACCCCAAACCGCAGTCCGAACCCGCTCCCGTGATCGCAGCCACGGTAGCTGCACCCGTCGCTGCGCCAATTGCAGCTCCCGTCATCGCCGCTGAAGTCGCCATCCACATTGCCCAGCCATCTCCGGTTCCTGCCCCACAGGCCATAACGCCTGACCCTGCACCCGCGGCCGAACCGCAGTCGGACGATAAAGCTGCTCCCTCTTCAAAGCCGCACAGCGACTACATCGACCAGATGAAAGCCGCCGGCTACGACGTCGACCTCGACAAGCTCATCGCCATGAAGATTCAGAACGTCACGCCTGAATATGCCAAAGCGATGGCCCAGGCGGGCTTTGGAAAGCTCTCCGCCGACGATCTCGTCGCCTGCAAGATTCAGGGAGTCACGCCCGAAACCATCGCCGAAATGAAGAAGCAGGGACTCGAGATCAAAAGTGTCAACGATGCCATCTCCTTCCGCATCTTCCAGGTCACACCCGAGTTCGTCTCCGGCATGAAAGCCGCGGGCTTTGAAAATCTCAATTCCCATCAATTGCTCGCCATGCGCGTCCAGGGAGTCACCCCCGAATACGCCCGGCAACTCAAACAGAAATTTCCCCAAGTCACCGCGGACGATCTCGTCAAAGCCCGTATCTTCCACATCGATGACGAGTTCATCGCGCAAGCCGCCAAACACGGCTTCACCAATCTGCCGTTCGACAAACTCGTTCAGTTGCGCATCTCCGGCCTGCTCGACGACGAGTCCGAGAAGAACTAGCGCAGCACATTCAACCTTCCAGCATCGTGAGGCCCGCTTAACCTCGGACGGGAAAACCTCGTCCCGGAATCTTCCGTGGAGTTGCTATGCATCTTCGAAATCAAGTCGCTCTCGTCGTGACTCTTGCAGTCTCTACCCTGGCAATGCGCGCGCAGTCCCTGGCTCCCCTCCACGCCAAATGCGCCATCGGCCTCAGCGAACGCGGTGATCAATTCAGCCTTCATATCAATGACACCGATTGCCCAACCGGCCGCCACTGCGGCTCCAACTTCAGCAACGAATCCATGAGCCGGTTCACCGGCATCTCTCTTGCCGATCTCAACAGCGATGGCGTCCACCTCACCGCCACCCTCGCTGCCGAAGCCGGCACGTTCACCTGCACCGGCGCCGTCCACGATCACGAACTCTCCGGCGAAGCCCTCTTCACCCCCGACTCCGCCTTCGTCGATCGCATGGCCAAGCTCGGGTTCACCGGCTTCAACTCCGAAAAGCTTCAGGCCTATGCGTTCATCAACGTCACTTCCGACTATGCCCGTTCGCTGCAAGAGGCGCACATTCGCGGCATCAACATCGACAACCTGATCGCCCTGCGCATCTTCAACGTCGATCCCGCCTATATGCAGAGCTTCATTGCGATGGGCTATGAACAGCCAGACGCCGACAAACTCATCGCCCTCAAGGTCCAGGGCGTCAACGCCGAAGAAGTCAAACAGATTCGCGCCATGGGCTATCAGCCCTCGCTCGACGAACTTATCCAGATACGCATCTTCAAGATCACGCCCGACTTCATTCACCGCATGCAGGATCGCGGATTCAAGAACCTCACCATCGCCAAACTGGTGCAGATTCGCATCTTCAAACTCGCCGAGTAGGCCTCTTTGTCGATTGTCCATCGCAGGCAGGCAGCTCTCCCCGTACAATTTTCTCGTTAACCGAAGGAGAGATTGTGCGTCGAACGAACATCGGTATCATCACCTTTCTAATACTCTCAGGATGGTTCCCCATGCCGACTCTAGTTTCAGGACAGATTCAGCACTCCCAAAGCACCGCGAAGGATGGCCCAGTCTCTATGCATGCTGAAGGAACATTCGATGTGAAAAACACACCGCTGCCCGCAGATGAAGCGCTCAACGGCACAGCCATCGGACGCTTCGGGCTCGACAAGCAATTTCAAGGCGACCTTGAAGCTTCCAGCAAGGGGGAAATGCTCGGTGCCGGCAATCCCGCCACCGGCACCGCTGGCTATGTCGCCATCGAGCAGGTCACCGGCGCCCTCAACGGACGCGTCGGCTCTTTCGCCCTCCAGCACAGTGGAACAATGGTCGACAACAAGTTCGAGCTCACCGTCAAAGTCGTGCCCGGCTCAGGCTCAGGCGATCTCACCGGCATATCCGGAACCATGACCATCAAGATCGTTAGCGGCAAGCACTCCTACCAGTTTGACTACACGCTCCCCGCAGCGGCAAAGTAGTCGCCGCTCGGGTTTTGTACGATAGTTTCATGCCTCAGTTTGCCCCCGGCCAAACGCTTCTCATCGACGCGGACGATACACTATGGGAAAACAACGTCTACTTCGAACGCGCCATCGCTGCATTCATCAGCTTCCTCAATCACCACGAGTACTCGCCCGCCGAGGTTCGCCTGTCCCTTAACGCCGTCGAACGCGAAACCATCCTCGCGCACGGATACGGACTGCCCAGCTTCACTCGCTCGCTTGTTGCCTGTTTCGAGCGTCTCAGCGCTGAGCCAATCAGCGAAGAAAAGCGTCAGCGCGTCATCGGCTTCGCCCGCACCATCGCCGAGCAGGAAATTGAACTCCTCCCTCAAGTCGAAGAGACTCTTCGGGCCCTCGCATCCCGCCACCGCCTCATCATGATGACAAAAGGCGATCATGCCGAGCAGGCAGACAAGGTCCGCCGCTCCGGACTCGCCGCACACTTCTCCGCCGTCGAGATCGTTGCCGAAAAAGACCCGGCCACCTACAAAGCCGTCATCGCACGCCACGAACTCGCTCCGCACACCAGCTGGATGATTGGAAACAGTCCCAAAAGCGATATCAATCCTGCCCTCGCCGCCGGACTCCACGCTGTATTTCTTTTTCACAAAGACACGTGGATTCTTGAACATGCGACCCTTTCAACCGCTCCTGAGGGCCAGTACCTTATCGAACTCGAAGCCTTCGCAATGTTGTCTGACGTCTTTTAGCGATTGCCGGTTCGGGGTAAGATACGGTATGCCTCGATCCCCCTCCCAGCAGGCTGTGAACCACGGCTCGGTCTATCCCTCTCCTCCGCGAGTTCGTTGGGCGGTGCTGCTTCTGGCGATCATTTCTGCCGAGGCACTCGCGTTCTTGTTCGTTCCGGATGCTTACCGCAACTTCGCTGTCTATGCAGTCGCGGTGGCCTGGCCGCTGTACCTCTGCGTCTGGATCCGCAAGATCGACCCGAGATCAAGCTCGCTCTATTGGGCCATCGCTTCCCTGGTTACCGGAATTGGCTTTCTCTTTTCCTGGCTTCTCTGGATCGTCGTTATTTACGAGCTTCGGGAAGAGTTGCTTGAGCACTACAATCGGCGCGAACCGATCAATCTGCGCTTGAATTGGTTTCTCACCCTTCTCTTCTCCATCTTCTACTTTCAGTTCAAACTGAACAAAATCTCAAAACTGAAGGAAGCATCGCGCGAAGCCTTCGCTGCCGAACCGCAAGATTCCGTAACAGCTTGACGCCTCGCGCTCGCCTCTGCTCTACTTCATTCAACGTCATGCACAACTGCAGCCACAACGCGATCGCTGGTCATGCAATCACATGCCCCGCGTTGTCTGCTGTCGTCCTCATACCCGCCATTCGAATTAGCAGCCACAACATGTGCGCGGGAAAAGCCTGACGAACCGGATTCGGTAGTTCAGCAACACACAGGCCACCACCCGCAAACGCGGCTGGTGGTTTTCGCATTTTCAGTCACTTTTTTCTGAACGAGGAGATTGTCTTGGAACCTGTATCCCTTGTCGGCATCCAGTCAGCCCGCGCGCGCATCGAGAGCTCGATCCACGTCTCGCCGTGCCAGTTCTCGCATCACCTCTCCGAGCTCACCCGCCTTCCCATCCACCTCAAGCTCGAGAATCTTCAGCGCACCGGCTCGTTCAAAGAACGCGGCGCCCTCAACAAGCTGCTCACCCTCAGCGAAACCGAGCGCAAGCGCGGAGTCATCGCCGCCAGCGCCGGCAATCATGCCCAGGGCGTAGCCTTCCACGCCGCGCAACGCCACATCCGTGCACAGATCGTTATGCCCCTCGCCACCCCGCAAATCAAGGTTGCCGCCACCCGCGCCTATGGAGCGGAAGTTATTCTTCATGGAGCCAGCTACGACGAAGCCTGCGACGAAGCTCTGCGCCGTCACGTCGAAGAAGGCCGCACCTTTATCCATCCCTTCGATGACCCAGAAGTGATCTGCGGCCAGGGCACCATCGGCCTCGAACTTCTCGAGCAGGTTCCCGACATCGAAGCCGTGGTCGTCCCAATCGGCGGCGGAGGCCTCATCAGCGGCATCGCCTGCGCTCTGAAAGAAACCAATCCCAAAATCCACGTCGTCGGCGTCGAGCCCGAGCGCCTGCCCTCCATGCTTCGTGCGCGCGAGGCCGGAGCGCCCGTTACCATCGCCGCAGAAGCCACCATCGCCGACGGCATTGCCGTCCGTCGCGCTGGGGACATTACCCTCCCCCTCGTCTCCCGTTACGTCGACGAGATCGTCACCGTCGACGACGAAGAAATCGCCAGCGCCATCCTCATGCTTCTCGAGCAGGAAAAGACATTAGCCGAAGGCGCAGGAGCAGCCGCACTCGCCGCCGTTGTCCAGTCAAAAACCAATCTCCGCCATCGCCGCACCGTCGTCATGGTCTGCGGAGGTAACATCGACGTAACCCTGCTCGCCAAGATCATCGAGCGCGGCCTCGTCAAAGACGGTCGTCTCCTGCGCGTCCGCGTCTATCTGCAAGACCGCCCCGGTGCACTCCTGCATCTCACCCAGATCCTCGCCCGCGAACGCGCCAATATCGTCGAGACCATCCACAACCGCGCCTACTACGGCGTAAGCCTTGGCGAAACCGTAATCGACGTCACCCTCGAAACCCGCGGCGCCACCCACATCACCGCCATAAGCCACGCATTACGCGAAGCTGGCTTCCGCTTCGAACGCATTCAATAGCTCAGCCACCTACTCAATACGTGTGTCATCCTGGTAGCTTTTTGCTTTGATCAGCGCGAAATCGGGTGCCCCATGTCTCGATTTTGAGACGTGGGAAAGCACAACTCTCAACCTGAAAAAAGCGCGCCTTGATGTGCTGTCAGTCGTAGTGCCCAGATTCTCGTCATCCTGAACGTAGCGGCTTGGGTCCCCGCGGTCGACCTGTTGACCGTGGGGTAAGCGGAGCGAAGGACTGTTCCTTCGCTTATCTGGAGTCAAAGTCACGCAAACTCGTCCGTCGCGCCGCAAACCACACCAACGCAATCGCACCCGCCAGAAAAATCACGTTCCCCACGCGCGCGCTCACTCCAGCGCCGCCCACCGCCGGATGCTGCAAAAATGCATGCCACCCATACGCCAGCGCCGCACCCGCTCCAAGCGCCAGTTGGTGTTTCAATCCCCAACCCCATCGCCCCGACCACACAACAACCAGCCCCAGCATCAACGCATCCAGCGCAAGCAGTGCCGCCACCGCTTCCCATCCCCAATCCTTCGGAACAAACAGCGCCACAGACCCAAACACCAGCGCAGCCGCGCCCGCCATCCACGCCGATGGAGCCACGCCGGTACCCGCGACTTTTCGCCGTTGAGGAATCAAAAACGCTGCAACAACCAACAACACGATCACCACCGCTGCCCCAACAAACTGCGCCATCGAAGCCAGGTAGTGATCCTGCTTGTAGCCGATCCCCGTGTTTGCGCAAGCCCCCAACAAAAACACAATCGCCACCACGACTAGCCCAACGCGCCCCAACCACGGAGTCCGCGCCCGATCCGGCACGCATGCCTCAACCAGCGCAATCGGTGTCGAAATGCTCCAGATCCCATGCACCATCAGCATCCAGAGCGTCCACCACCCGCCGATTCCCAGCGAAGGAATGTACGCCGGCGCCAACAATCCAAGATTCAGCTTCAGATAATTTGGATTGAACAGCGACTGTGTCGTGTACGCCTCTTCAAAAATCCCGTAAGCCATGCCCAGCAGGAGAATGCTCGGCCATCCGTGTCCCGATCTCCTCACCACCTCGCGAATCAGCAGCGCTCCGCCGCCATACATCGGCGCCAGCACGATAAGCGCAGGCAGCAACTTGATCGGCAGATTTCCCAGCAGAAACTCCGCCACCAGCGGCGCCACAAACATCAGCCCCAAAGCCGGCCAGATCCCACGTCGCGTTCCTTGCGACTTCTCAACAACATCAACTGCCGGGTTCACCGATCCCACCCTCGCTCTCTGCGACTGCGCATGCGTTCACAACTGCACTTGTTCATCCCGCCCGCGCCTTGAGATGCGTCATCCTGAGAGAAGCAGGGTGCCCCAGGTCCGGGGTCCCCGCGAATAGGTCTTCGTTCGTGGGGTGGAGGTCTCGCCTTTGAGACCTGGGAGGGATGCAAGAATAGAACTTGCACTTCGAGAACATTGTCCCATGTATACACCCAAGTTCAACCAGGTCTCCGATCGCTCCATCCTCATCGAGGCCATGCAGACTTACTCCTTCGCCATTCTCATCGGTCCGCTAAGCTCGACAGAAAACCCCAGTCCCCACCACGCCACGCATCTCCCTCTTGTCGTCAAAGATGAAGGCCCCCACGGCATCCTCGAAGGCCACTTCGCCAAAGCAAATCCCCATTGGCAATCTCTCGCCAATCGCGAGACCCTCGTCATCTTCCCCGGCCCGCACACCTATGTCAGCCCCTCGCTCTACGCCGAAGAACTCTCCGTCCCCACCTGGAACTACATCGCCATCCACGCGTACGGCACACTCTCGCTCATCGAAGACGACTCGGGAAAGGAGGCGCTCCTCGCGGGCCTAATTCAGGCCAACGACCCCGCGTACTCAGAACAGTGGCACAGTCTCCCCGACGGATTCCGCCGCACCATGCTCGCCGGCATCGTCGGCTTCCGCATTCCCATCACCCGTATCGAAGGCAAATTCAAGATCAGCCAGAACCGCCCCGAAGCCGACCGCCGCGCCGTCCACGCAGCCCACGCCTCTGGCACCCCCGACCAGCAAGCTCTCGCCTCCTGGATGCAGCGCCTCATCGGGTGAATCGCCAGGAGGTTGTAAAAACGGAGGGAGCAGCAGCCTTCAGGCTGCTGAAACCATACGAAAAGTGCTGCAGGCCTTTAGGCCCGGACACTCCATGCCATCCCACATTTTCAGGCCGCGCAAACAATGCGCACGCATCAGCATAGCTTTCCACATCCGGGAACAATAACATGCGAGAGTCAAACTCCATTTGAATTTTGCTCACTCTGAAATCAGCGCGTACATTGATTGGGTCTCTCGTTTCAACTCGCAGGAGGATCCCAACTTCAATGCGCAATGTGCATTTCATCTACGCAGCCTTTATCTTCGCCTCTCTGTTTCGCGCAACACCGCCCGCTGTCGCACAGCCATCCGCCTCACCCACCAACTGGCAAGCCAAAGTCTCGCAATCCATGCCGCTCCTCGGCCACCGCAACTGGATCCTCATCGTCGACTCCGCCTACCCGCTCCAGTCCTCTCCCGGCGTCGAAACCATTGAGACAAACGCATCACACCTTGACGTCCTTCGCTACGTCCTCGGCGCAGTGAACAGTTCCATCCACGTCCGCCCGCTCATCACCATGGACCGCGAACTTCCCTTCGTCCCCGACGACGATGCCCCAGGCGCCTCGGCCTACCGCGCCCAAATCGCCCAGGTTCTCAGCAACTACACCATCGAATCCGTCCCGCACGAAAAAGTCATCTCCCAGATCGACGAAACCAGCAAGCAATTCCACGTTCTCGTACTCAAAACGACAATGACCATCCCCTACTCCTCGGTCTTTATCCGTCTCGACTGCAAATACTGGTCCGCCGACGCCGAAAAACGCATGCGCGCCCGCATGCACTGACCTCCAATCTCTATGCTCGATCGGAAGGAGCAGAGTCATTCATGCGGAGGGAGCAGGGGCATTCATGCCCCTGAAATCAGCAAGAAAAGGAAGGGGCTTCGGTCCCGGAGATTAGCTGGATTCTCCTCCGATTTGAATCTGATTTCGCACTCCACCCGCCAAGTGCCCCATTCATCCCGCAGTCTCACCGCGGCATGAGTGGGAGACCAATCAAATTCGATCAGCGAGATCCCCACGAGGCAACCGTCCAAGACCGCGATTCGGCTCTGGATGGAGCCCAAAACCCTCGGTCCGCCCCACCTTCCAGCCACCCTCGAGCCATCTCTATCTTTGATATACTTAACAGGTTCACCTCGCGGAGGTGGCGAAATTGGCAGACGCACTAGCTTGAGGTGCTAGCGCCCACAAGGCATAGGGGTTCAAGTCCCCTCCTCCGCACCATTTCTGGATGTCATCTCACTGAAAATGCAAATGTTGAGAAGTAACCAAATGGTACTTCTTAACACTCCTCCTAGCATTTTTCCCAAAACCTGCTGAGGTTTTCTCCGAGTTCGTAGTATTCGAATGTGAACGGAGAACTACGGCAAGTGGGCGATCGCGAATTGTGCTGTGCGTGCTGTTGGTGATTAGGGCTGAGCTTGTCCGCCATCCTGACTAAGGCTGCAAAAAAGTCCGCTTTCATTTTTCGCACAATGTGTCACCGTCCGGGAGATGAACTGTGCCCCGGATCATGCGGAGATACAGAGTCTTGCAGTTAGACCTGAGCGGTGCCGCCGTCGACGAAGAGCTCGATGCCGTTGACGAAGGAGGAATCGTTGGATGCGAGGAAAAGAGCGACAGTCGCGATCTCCTCTGGGCGTCCCATCTCACCGCGTGGGATCTGGGATTTGAAGAATTCCTTGGCGTTCTCTCCCAAGGGATCGAGGATCGGCGTGTCGATGGTGCCAGGACTGAGGATATTCACGCGGATTCTGCGCTCCTTGAGCTCTAAGAGCCAAGTGCGAGCGAACGAGCGAACCGCTGCCTTACTGGCGCTGTAGACGCCGAACGCTGGAAAGCCCTTGATGCTTGCAATGGAGCCATTGAGAAAGATAGAGCCGTTGTCGTTTAAGAGCGGGAGGGCTTTCTGCACGGTGAAGAGGGTGCCGCGAACGTTGAGATCGAAGGTCTTGTCGAAGTGTTCCTCGGTGACCTCCTCAAGCTTTGCCAACTCACCGAATCCGGCGCTGGCGAAGAGGATGTCGATCTTGCCTTTTTCGCGCTTGACCGTCTCATACAGTCGATCGAGATCGGATAGGTTTGAGGCATCGCCTTGAACACCCGTGACGTTTCTGCCGATGAGTTTTACGGCCTCATCGAGCTTGTCCTGGCGGCGACCTGTGACGAAAACGTATGCCCCCTCTTCGACAAACAGTTTGGCGGTGGCGAGCGCCATGCCCGAGGTGGCGGCAGTGATGACTGCTACTTTGCCTTTAAGCTTGCCCATATGATTACCCCTTTTCTGTGTCCATCCGTTGAAGATATCTGGGATCGCGGTACTAGCCCTCAATGAGTTCTAACGAGTAGATGGAGCCGGGCTCGGGTCAGATTCAATAGTTCTTGATTCATGAACTATTGAACCATTAACGCGGAACGCTTACTCTTATGGATGTGCGCCCCTTATTCCATCCGTCGCTTGAGGACATCACGGTAGAGGGGATTCTCCACGCATTGTCCGACCCAATACGGGCTGCGATCTACGCAAATATCGTGGCTCAGGAATGCTCGCATAGCTGTTCGATGTTTCTGACCGTGGGTGACAAAGCAATTCCGAAGTCCACGCTCTCGCAGCACTTCAGGGCGCTGAGAGAGGCGGGCCTGATCCGCGGCGAACGACGAGGCGTGGAGATGCACAACATCTCACGTTGCGCGGAGATCCAGGAGCGCTTCCCCGGGTTACTTCGGTCGATTATCCACGCGCACACCATCCAATCCAAGGGCGAAGCTCAGGCAAAGAAACGTGCTGCGAAAAGATCGTCCAGGCGGTTGGTCAAAAACAAGTAAGAAGCTGCGGCCATCTGCAGTCTGACGGCTCGCGGGCTCGACTAGCAATGTAAAGCTGGCATGGTATTTGCGAACGTGTTTGCTTCGCTTGGGCAAAAGAAGGCTACCGTAAGATGCGACCTCCGAAGCTGAGCACGAGTCGGGAACCATGTGGACGAGCGGGCGACTTTTCGTCCAAGTGGAAAGTTCCAGGTTGGAATTCAGTGAATTCTAGCCCGTTTCCAATGACGCAATTTTTCCAATTCGCACCTACGGTACGAACCAAAGTGAGCTCACGAATGGGTGCTATGGCATTTTGAATGCCTGCTTTTCTCGGCGAATTCTACCGATCGCGACGACCATACGCTTCAATCGGCGGCACCCGACGTCCAATCGATCTCGCAGATTGGTCAGTTTCGAGGAACGCCAGCCATGTGTCGTTCTGAGCCAGCACTTCTGTTAGCTCGGGCTCGCCGAGAACCATGCAGGCGGTGGAGAGGGCGTCCGATTCGGATGCCGTATCGGCCAGAACCCAGGCACGGTTTTGGCGCAATGCAGGCGCGCCGGTACGCGGATCAAGAATGTGGGCACCCTTCACCGCCACGCCTGAACCGCTCAATGACGCGTGAGTCAGAAAGAACCGTTGCGATGCGTTGTCTTCACCCAGGCCACAGGACCAGCCGGGGACATTGGGTGGTGGGTCTCCTGCGAGAATGCTGCTCCCGCCCGCGACCAGCAAGAACGAGGGGCAATCCCATTGACGGAGCAACTCAGCCATGCGGTCGAGAGCGAATCCTTTGCCGATGGCACCCAGATCGAATTCAAGCCGGCCCTCGATGCAGAGAATTGAATGCTCGTCTCGCAGTAAATTCCACTGGGGAAGCGAGGCCTGAGTTTTCAGAGCGCCCGGCGTGGGACTGAAAGCGCCGTGTGTGGCTTCGTCCATCCGCTTCGCAATTTGCAGGCAGGCGAAGGCAGGCTCACTCAAGCGCATCTTTTCGCCGGGCTCAAGATCAGCGATCCGGGCTATGTCACTGTCGATGCGGAAACGGCTTAGACGCGATTCGAGTATGTCCACAAGGTCGAAGGCGGCTTGTGCAGCCTGCGCGGCATATGCTCTGTCCTCACCAGCGATACGCGCTTGAAAGTGTGTCGCCATGGCGGCGTGGTTGAATTGGTGAATTTCAGCCATGAGCATTCACTTTTGCTCGGGCAGCCATAAGAGGATGAGCACGCCTGGGCGGCTCCCGAAAAAATCAGGCCGGAAGCCGCGCAATGTATCGGCATACTGATCCGCGGCCTCGGTGGACGTGACGTAGAAATCGGCAGCGGTGACTTGCTGGCCGGGTTGCCAGAAGCCCACTTGTTGAAATCGGCGAAGGTACCAGGGAAGCGGCCACGGATCAGAGGCGATCACCGCGATGCGCGGCGCGCTTATGCCTTCCCGACGAGCCGCATCTGCGATTTCGTCGGGAAGTCCGAGGATGTCGTCCGAAGTGTGGGCATAGGCATAGGGATTGCTTTCCTCAGTTGGAGCGAGAAAGACGCGCTGGCGCGTGTCGTGGGCAATCAACACACCCGACAACATTGCGAGGACGCAGAAGAAAAGAACGGCAGCGCGCCGGCCAAACCGTGCCGCGGCCCATGCGCCAGATCGACTCGACTGCCATCGCGGCGAATAAGGCGAGCGGCAGCCAAAGATTGAGCGCCAGCCACGGTGTCTTATAGGGAATCAGGCTGTAGATTGCGGCGATTAGTAAGTCCGTAATACCCGAGGAACTGATAAGCAGAAGCATCGCGCTTTTCGAAATGCAATGAAAAGACCGAGGCAGGCAAGGGCAACCAGCAGTCCACCGGACCAGCCACTGACAAGGAGCTTGCCGAAATACCAGAAGGGATGCTCGTGACCCTGACCAGCCGAGCGCGCGAAGACATTCGGGGCCACGCGCCCCATAGCGCAACGAGAGATTTCCAGTTTCTGCCGAACCAGGTGAACAAAATAACGATCAGTGCCAGAAACGTGGCGATGCCGGCCAACAACGGGCCGAGGCGCACCGATTTGGTGAAGCCTCTTGCCGCGCAGGTTCCGCGCCTTGAACACCAGTGCTGCGACGATTAGCGCGAACAGGTGAAGGATCGCGGTTTCCTTGCAGGCAACCATCAACGCGGCGCATGCGCCTGCAAGAACGGCGTAGACCGATCGAGCTTTGCCTGAAGGCGCGCCAACTCGACAGGATCAACGCGAACGTTGCTGCGCAGAATAGTGATTCATGGATGAAGTACCGGTCGTAGTAGACGGGCAGCGGAGCAACCGCAAACAAGAGAGCGGCGAGCAGACAAGGAACTACTCCGAACATCTCAGCTGCTGCGCCAAAAAAAAGAATCGTGATCGTCCCGGCTACAACTGTCGTTGTGCGCAACTCCGATTCGGTCAAATCGGAGAAGGACTTTGCTCCCTGCATCCTGGCCAGCGGCAGAGCAAGGGCCGCCAACGCAGGACCATGGCGGTCCTGCGGATCGTAGGTGAATGGTTCTCCTTGAAGCAGTTGTCCGACAATGTAGCCGTTGATGGCTTCGTCTGTGTGCATGGGCCGCGCGCCCAATTGCGGAAGGCGAACCGCCAATCCGATGAGCGCGACGATAATGAACGCGGGCCATCGGGCCCAAGACAAACGAGGAGCCGAAGTCCCTATGGAAGGGGTGGCGGAACGAGTGAACTCAGGCAGGCTTGCCCCAGACTTCAACCTCGATGTAATCATTCAGCTTGTTCGTCGTGTTCCCATTGCTGTAAAGGCGAACGTAGCGGCCCTTCGCACTCTTGGCATCAATCAGCTTTCCCTGGTAGGTTTCGACGTAATTCAAGTCCTTGCCCACTCCGAGGCCAAGCTCACCTTTGAAATCGTTGTTGAAGATCGTCGTTACACCCGATTTAAATGTGGGGTCATCGGACACCTGGGCCACAACATCGCGGTAGACACGCGCCTGGGAGTGGAAGTGCCAAACGAGGACAGCATAGACGTTTGCGCTTTTCGCCAGGTCGATCTGCACCCACTGTTTCCCCGGCCCGAGTTCGACCCATGAGCCTTCATCGCCGGCTTTATCGCCATCGGTGACCAGGTCCAAAGTACCGACAACAGGATTGGTGTCGCTCCCCGTAACTTTCTTGCCCTTGGCTAAATTGATGGTGCCTGCCGGAACCATGAAGTCCGGGCGCTTGCCCTTCATCGGCGGCTCTAGATTCGGCACGTTGAGCGGAACGGGCGTGCCGACAAAGAGCGGACGGGGCAATTGCGTCTTCAGCGGAACTTTGTCCTGCGCGAGAGCTGCAGACGGAATGAGAATGAGGGCGGCTAGTAGGAATTTGTTAGAAAGGATTGTTTTCATAGTCTCAGGCCTTCACTTCTTCGTTGGTGATCAGGAGCTTTTTCTCGGCGGCCACTGCGTCGTTTGCTCTATGAATGACGTATTCGCTCGTGAAAGCTTCGTCGGCGGGACAATTCAACTTCGCAGTTCCCCGAATTGCGTTGAAGAAGTTTTCCAGGTGTGGCTGATGCGGAGGTTTATTGAAAAACACCGGAATCTCGTATTCCGCCAATTGTGCGGTCTCGCGGACGTCCACTCTTGTCGCGTCCACCGCCGCAGCCGGTTTTGCAGCTACGAATCCCTTCTGTATTAGGTCGTCCCATGAAACCGCATTTGCGCGAGCTTCACGATAGATGGCGCACAGTGACGGATCTTCTGACATTTTGATGGTGCCGTCGTCGCCCATGAACGACTCGAAATAACCGCCGCCGGCGCTAGTGGTCGTCTGCACCTGGTAGAACGCGCGCGCGACACCCTGATCCAACGGATACTCGTAGATGACCATCGCGTTGTCATACCAGTCATGGTTTTTGAAATAGTCCAGCCCGCCGCTGGCGACTACGGATTTGGGCGTCATGCCCAGCCACCAGTTGAAGATGTCGATCTGGTGCGCTCCGAGGTCCGATAAGGGACCGCCACCGAGACCTTTGTACCAGCGCCAATTACGGAACTGGTGCATGTCCTTGTAGCCATACTTAGCGAGCATGCTCGCCGGCATCTCGAATTTCTTTGGCCAGCCAAAATCCTCTTTGACTGCCCGATTCCATTGTCCCTGCACGGCGGTGAGGCGGCCGCAGAATTGGGCATCGTGAAGCAGCCGATTCAAGGTGAAGACATATCGTGGATTACTGCGTCGCTGGTGACCGATCTGCAACAGCTTACCAGTTTCGCGCATGGTCTTCACCATCGAGCGCGCACCTTCAATGGTGTTGCTCATCATCTTTTCGCAGTACACGTGCAGACCGGCTTTGAGGCAGGTGTTCGTCATCGGCGCATGCCAGAAATCGGGAGTCGCGATGAAAACCGCCTGCAGATCTTTTTCCTTGGCGAGCAAGTCTTCATAGTTTTCGTAAACGCGGACTTCGTTCCCTAGCTTCTGCAGGTAGCGCTGCCCCTCGCCGCGGTGGTAGTCCCAGATGTCGCACAGGGCGACGAGCCGGGCGCCTTCTATGTTCAGCAGCGACTCGAGAAGAATCTTCCCTTCCTCGCCATAGCCAATCAACGCGACATTGATGGTATTCAGCGAAGACTTCTTGACGGCTGACGTCTGTTCGGCGGTGTCGGACTTACAGGCCTCCAACAGCATGGCCGCGCCCGCCACTGCCGTAGCGCTGATAAACTCGCGACGATTTAACTTGTCTACCATTTCTTCAGAACCGCAAACCTGTTGTGCTGGGCAAGCGCAAACGCAGCGGCTACCAGTCCGATGTGGATGCCGAGATAGGCCACGCCGTCGTTCGCATCGATCAGAACCAGTCCAACCGTCAGGGCGATGAAGAGCAATCCCTGTACAAGCAAAGAGACGCGCGTGCCGAGGCCGATGATGAGCATGATTCCGGTCAAAATGAACGCCGGTCCAAGCATGCGATCGAATAACGTCAATGCGAATTTCGGGAAGAGCGGATCATGAGCGAACTTGTCTCTGAGTCCGACAGGGATTCCCGCGTAATTTGCCAGCGCGTAGGACTTCACGCTCACGTTGACCATCACGCCGCTTGCATCGGGCTGACCGGTCGAAGGATCGATAAGAGGCATTGCAACGGATTTGTATGCGGCATATTTCTGAATGCCCACAAACAAAGCTCGAACGCCGAGCCAAAATCGCAGAGCCAGAAAAGCAAATGTGAAGTCCCATACGACTTTCCGGACAGGAAGCATTTTTATTTCAGTTGAAGCAGCCATGTACCCTCAGGCGGTGGAGATGCTAAATGGAAAGATTTTTCAGGTAGTCTGCGTCCACCTTCAGCGACTCCTGCCATGGAATGTCAAAAGCCTCCTGCTCGACGAAGGCATGCGTAATCTTCTGGTTTTCTGCTGCCTGCGCAAAGATCGGCCGGTAGTCGATCGAACCGCGGCCCAGTTCCGTCACCTTCGCTTCTTCGTGCGTAGCGAACGAGATGTTTGGCGGAAGGTGGAAATCTTTCACGTGGAACATCGAGAAGCGCTGCGGATACTTCTTCATCAGAGCGACGGGGTCCTGGCCTGCAACCCTCACCCAACCGCAGTCCATCTCGAAGGTCGTTTTGTCGGGCTCGCAAAGCTCTAGCAGCACCTCGTAGGGCACCTTGCCATCGACCGGCTGAAACTCCACCCAGTGGTTGTGGTAACCGAAGGTGATGTCCGCCTTTTTCAGTCTCTCGCCCGTTTTGTTGAACTCTTCGGCGTTGTATTTCCAGTCATCGATCGTAAGCGGAGCCGCCTCTGTGCCCGAAGCTGGAGGGTTCTTGCGTCCCGGTCCCGGACAGATGATGTAGCTCACGCCGATGGTCTTCTCAAACTCGGTCGTGACGTCAAGGTCTTTGGTGACATCCACAAACGAGCAGTGGGAGCTGACACACTTCAGCCCCGCCTGGTCGAGCGCTTTGCGGATTTCGGACGCGGGCTTCTTCGGCAGCGAAGCAGACTCCACCTCGAGGAAGCCTGCCCCGCGAACCGCGGCCAGAGTCCCCTCAAAGTCCTGTGCCATCTGCTGGCGCACGCTGTACAACTGTATGCCCGGCGTTAGTCCTAATGGCATTCCAAACGAGAACTTCGTTGCAGAGAAAGCGGCAACTGCGGCTGCCCCGCCAATAAAGTTCCTGCGTGTTATGGGTCGCATATCCCTCCAATTGAACCCGGCCATTCCATCGTCGGCCGTGACCCTGATTAAACCTCAGAGTTTCGAACCATTGCGAACCTGGTACTCAGCGGAATGAGGACCGGCTGGCAAAGTCGGTGCTAGCTCATCTTCCAGGGCGCGCGGTATTCACGCGTCATCAGTTTGCTGGCTTGCGGATCACCGATGATCTTCTCTTCCTTCGCATTCCACCGGATCTTTCTCCCGGTGACCATCGCAATGCGACAAAGATGACCAGGAAGCGCGGAGTTGTGACCGACTTCCACGGGTGTGACGGTGGCTTGACGGGTCTTGATGCAATCCAGGAAGTTCTGCTGGTGATCGGATGAGGTATACAGCTTCACCTTGCGCAGTTCTCGAGGCAGGTATTTTCCTTGCTTCCAGGCCGGGTTCGAGGCGTCGAATCCCTCGCGGTCCACCCACACCCAGCCCTCGGTCCCGATCCATTTCACGCCCGTCTTGATGTCCGGGTAGCCGCCTGCGATCGTCATCGTGATACCGTGCGGGTACTTCAGCTCAAACCGGTACTTCGGGGCAGTGTTCCACACAGCGTTTGCCGGAGGAAGCTCACCGCCGCCTTCGACCTCGTATGGACCGGTCTTGTCGAAGTCGAGGCCCCAATGGGCGATATCGCAATGATGTCCGATCCAATCCAGAAGCTCGCCGCCACCGGTGTTGTAGTTCCAGCGCCAGGATTTGTGAGAACGGGCCCTGATGTAGGGTTCCATCTTCGACGGGCCGATCCACATCTCGTAGTCGAGTTCTATGGGAGGTTCGGTGACGAGCAATTTCCATGCCGGCGAACCGGACACGATTTGCTCCAGACTGCCGACGTTTTGACCTTCGGTCGCCAGCCGTGCAAGCGCTTCCTTCTCAACGTCGTCGAAATCTGCATTGCCACCTGGCAGACCGACCTCGACATGGGTCACATCTCCAATCAGCCCGTTTCTAACAATCTCCGCGGCTTTGTGAAACATGGGAACGGAACGCTGCCACGATCCCATCTGCCAAATGATCTTGTTCGTTTGGACGGCGCGGACTATCGATTGCTGTTCAGCTATCGTGTGCGCAAGAGGCTTCTCGCCGTAAATGTCTTTCTTGTGCCGCGCAGCTTCGGTGGCGACGATCTCATGCCAGTGGTCGGGGACGGCGATCATCACGGCATCGATATCGTCGCGGGCCAGCAGCTCACGATAATCGCGGTAGGCCTTGCAGTCCTCATTGCCATAGGCGTCATTAATCTTCTTGACGGCCGCCTGGAGATGATTTGTGTCGATATCGCACGCTGCGACGACCTGGCAGTCCGGCAACGTTAGAAACGCTTCCGTGTTTCCGGGCCCCTGCCATCCCATGCCTATCACACCCAGATTGATGCGGTTATTTGGCGAGGCGGCCGGTGTTTGCGCACCGAAGCTTCGAAGAGCGGCAGGAAGAATGGCCGCAGATCCGGCAGCTTTTAGAAAACGGCGGCGATTGAAAGGACGGAAGAGAGCTTCAGGAGCGGATTGATCAGGCATTAGGATTCCATTAGCACGTGTTCTGTGGGTTCAACTGATTTATATCATTTTCTGACCTGTTCCTACCGACCGATCCTGCGACGGGTGGATGGCGTCTGGCAGATCACTACGTCGCGCATCACCCATAGCCTTCCTATGGCATTCCCCGGCCAGTTTGGGTCAGAACGCACTCCTGAGATAAGCAAGGGGCAACCCAACGTAAGTTTGCAGAAGGTACGAGTCTCTTGAAAATCGACATCATCGTGCTTCTCCTGCCTGTTCGGGAACCTCCGAGGTCTTCCGCTTGATTCCGTAACGCCGGGTCAGCCAGGCGCGAACAGGCTCGTCGTAATACTTCAAAACGAGCCATCCCACAAGAATCACAAATGGAATCAGCAGAAAGATCAATGTCAGCTTCACATTCAGACTGGGATGCCTTGTCCACGAGTAGGCCGCGAGCACATATACGAACGGAATGTGCGTGATGTAGAGCGGATAGGACAGGTGGCCGCTGAACTTGCAAAGCCTGATCATTCCCGTGCCAGCGTTCGAGTGAGCGCCGCAAAGGATGATGAGAGGAAACAGGAATAGCACGCACGCCGCGTCGTAAAGCCCGTTCAGTGAGTATTCGCCAACCTTGGGGAAGACTGGCATCTGGAAGCACACCACAAGCACGATCGAAAGCAAGAGGAGTCCGATTTTTGGTACCCGAATCCGATCATGAACTCGATAGAGCCAGAGTCCCATCACGAACGAGACCGTCAAGCCGAAGAGGCGCCATCCAGATCTTCGGATAATCCCAGCCTCCATCCAGCGATCCCTTTGCGTTGGCAGTCCAAATAAGCAGCAGCCCGGACAGGCCGAAGATAATCGCAAGGGTGAGCGCGCGCAGCCGGCGAAGAATCAAAGCGTAGGCGATGTTTCCGAGGTATTCCTGCATCAGAGACCATGCTGGTCCATTGAGTGCCTGAGATTCATTATGCCTTCCACCGACCGGAGGTGATGGCAGCAGCAGCAATGACGTGATGTACGCCAGCAGCAGCATCGGGGCGTCAGTATGGTTTGTCGCCTTACTGAAGGGATCGAAGAGGTATCCGAGAAGCCCCAGAGTGGCTCCGATCAGAACCAGTGGATGAAGGCGGATGAGACGAATGCGGAAAAATTGGAGGATCGACATCCTCGTCCATCGGTCATCGTATGCATACGCGACCACAAACCCCGAAAGTGCGAAGAAGAAATCGACTGCGAGATACGCGTGTTTGACGAGCGCCCAAGGGCCATGGAAGCCAAACGAGTAATTGAAGACATGGAAGATCACGATCAGAAATGCAGCACTGCCTCGCAGCCCATCCAACACTTCAAAATGCTGTTTTCCGCTACTGGTGTGGTCGACAACGACTGGAACATTCATCAGTAAGATCACTCCACAGTTGAGGCTCGGCGTTGTACTCCCGCGCGTCTTGTTGGAATACAGTCCAGATTCAGAGAGACAGCTCATCACTCGGACTCAACGAACCACGAGAGTCCCTGTCAACGGCGTGCTGTCCGACGATCCACCGACCAGGACTTGATAGTCCCCCGGTGTCATATTCCAGGCATTCTTCTCTTCGTCGAAAATCTTCAGGACCCGGTCGTCAATCGCAACAGAAACTGCTTTCGATTCGCCGGGCGCGAGTGCGACCCGCGTCCATCCCACCAGCCGCTTGTAAGGTTCGTCTGTGCCCTTCGGGAGCCGTGCGTACACCTCGGCGATCTCGGTCCCGGGCAGCTTCCCAGTGTTCTTAACAGTGAAGCGCGCAGTCTTCGTGCCTGCGTCGACACTCAGGCCGGAGTATGCGTAGGTCGTGTAAGACAAACCAAAGCCGAAGGCAAACAGCGGTTTCTTGTGCTGCTCTTCGAACCACTTGTAACCAACTGCGGCACCTTCGTCGTAGTGGACAGCGTAGCCTGTGTGAGCAGAAGCGTTCGAAGAAGGAGCTCCGTTGTCCGCTACATCTCCAGCGTGAGCCTGACTCGCAGCGGGAATCTCGGGACGATTCGGGTGCGGAAGATCCGCTTCGCTACTGGTGAAAGTCAGCGGAAGTTTGCCGGATGGATTGACGTCCCCAACAAGTACGTCCGCCAACGCCTTGTGTCCCGAGCTGCCGGCGTACCAGGCCTCGACTACACCGGCCACCTTGTCGATCCAGGGCATAGTCACAGCAGTTCCGGTCTCCAGCACGACGATGGTGTGCGGATTCGCCGACGCTACCTGTTCGATCAACGCATCCTGATTGTCAGGAAGCGAAAGGCTCGGCACATCCATGTCCTCTGACAGCCACTGATACACAAACACAATCGCTAAATCAGCGCTCTTGGCCAAAGCTGCTGCCGACTTCGTATCCGTTCCGGGATCGAAGTCGATCTTCGTGTTCGGCAGTTTCGCCTGGAGCGCTTTCAAAGGAGAGGTTGGGAACCATACGGGTTTCTGCCAGATCGTCGCGCCTTTACCCGGAGGCATAATTGCGTTTCCGCCCGGCGGATCCACCTGCGCTGATCCTCCGCCGGAAATCATCCCGACGTCAGCGTGGCCGCCAATGATCGCAATGCTGTGAACCTTCGACGGCACAATCGGAAGTACTGTCGGACTATTCTTCAGTAGAACGATGCTCTTTTCTTCTACACGTCGCGCGACTTCGAAGCCCTTCTCCACATCGACGACGCTTTTCTGAGGCGGGTCGTCGACGATGCCAGACAGAAATTCAGCGTAGAGAACTCTCCGCGCATGGTCGTCAATTTCTGACATTGGCACTCTTCCGGCTTCCACTGCTTCTTTTAGCTTCGGACCAAAGAAGTCTGCCATCGGTTGTTCCTGATCGAGACCTGCCGCAGACGCCTTCTCTGTGCTGTGAGTTCCTCCCCAGTCGGAGATAACGAATCCTTTGAAGCCCCAATCTTTCTCGAGCACGTCGTGAAGCGTGTATGGATTCTCGCAACCGAAGTCACCATTGATCCGGTTGTAGGAACACATCACTGCACCGGGATTCGCGATGGAGATGGCGATATGAAAGGCGAGCAGATCGGACTCCTGCATCGCTCGCTTCGAGATGACCGCGTTCACAAAGAAGCGTCCCGTCTCCTGATCGTTCATCACGTAGTGCTTGATGTCGCCGACGACATGCTGTTCCTGCTCGCACTTCATCAGGTTGCCTACCACGGTGCCGGCAAGGAGCGGATCTTCGCCTGCATATTCAAAATTGCGCCCATTGCGGGGTTCGCGGACCAGATCGACTCCGCCTCCCAGCGTCATGTTGAATCCTTGCGCCCGCAGCTCTTTGCCGATCACGGTTCCAAATTCGCAAGCTGAGTCCGGATCCCAGCTCGCTGCAGCGCCAAGACTCGATGGCATAGCCGTCGAATACCTACCGTTTGCACCGCTGTCTCTCACTCCATAACCCGCATCAGAGATAACCAAAGGCGGGATTCCGAGGCGTTTTACACCCTCCACGTATCCCGCACCACCGTTGGTAAGGTTTGACAGTGGCATTTGCCACTGCGGCGCGTGGGCCATGCCATTCCCATGCAGTAGCGCGAGCTTTTCGTCGAGAGTGAGCTGTTTCAGAACCAGGTCGGCCCGCTCCTCCGGGGAAAGGCTGGGATTCATCCAGGGTCGGTCATTGTTCTGAGCCGCTGCGATAGATGCTGCAGAGATGAGCGCGAGGGCCGCAATAACGGTGAGAAGAAGGTAAGAACCAGACTTGCAATTCTGCATGTGTCTCCAAAAACTCTTCACGCGAGGGTGATGAAAGAGTTAGTTCCTGCTCGATCGGCTACATAAACGCTATTCCGCGGTGTGCTGGGCACCGACAGAACTCATTTCGACGCTTCTGTGCCGTTTTCAAAGACGAATTTGGCATTCCTGGTGTGAAGTTCGACCAGGTACGTAACGCCATTCACGACCGAAGTGACCACACCGGCTCTGTCTTCCTTTCCCTCGACCATAAGGGCTGGAACGGTAACAGTTTTCTTGTCATCCGTCTTGATGGTCAACTGCACTCGGGATCCTGAGGTTGTACTCCAGGTCACTTCGCATATTCCGCGGGGTAGCTGAACGTTTCCCGCCCGAACATCGGAACTCAGGTAAAACGTCTGCGAGTTCTTCGCGGCCATTAGCGTGACCGAGGACAAGATGAATAAAAGGGCGAACCCAAGGATGCGCCTCATAGAAAGCCTCCTTCCGTCCATGGCGGAAATCCTGCGGACTTCCGACGTAGTCAGGCTAGGCGCAGCTTATGCAGTTTTTTAAGGTGCATCGTGCATCAGACATAGCAAGAGAACGACAAATCTCGCATTTACAAGAGGATAGATCTCAGGTGGGGCCAGGTTTGTGGGGATGTATGATACAGGTTTCTGAGGTAGAAACGATTCACCACGTCTCGACAGCGATGACCGTTGGCGGCCCCGGATGGCCATCAATAACATTCGCTTCTATTACGGCTTCGAGATTTAGCTGGTCCCAGTTCTTCGGAGCCTTCTGCAGCATCGCATCCAGGTACGCCGGATTGGAGACGACCTCGCTTGCTGCTTCGGTTCCTTCCCCGAGGATGCCGGCCAAGATGATGACGGGCTCGCCGGTAACCGTGTCATGAAGTCGGGCGACTATGGCGTAGTCGCGCGCGAGACTCTTGCCTGGAACCTGCCATTGAAGTGTCCAGATCTTTTTAGGCGCACTCTTGCGATCCACTACCTCGCGGACGTGATTGTCATATTCAAACCCCATCGGTAAATCCTGCGTTATGCGCATCGTCCAAGGATTATCGAATGCACCAATCAGGACGAATGGACCTTCTCGCAATTGAGCAAAGCCAGTATCCGAAGCGGATAACACGCGAAATTGGCCATTCTTCGGAACAAGAGGCACAAGGGATCGGGCGAGGGTGATGACATCGTACGTATTGAGACTGCCACCTTCCGAGGCGGGGAACGTCCGGTTTTGGAGATCCACGGCATCGGTTGGTGCGCCAAGACAATACGTAACTCGGCTCGAAGTTGCGGTAATCGGCTGCCAGAAGCGCGACATGTTCGAGGGTTCACCGGCAACTGGCGCCTGGCTCGGAAGTCTCACGCGACCAACGCTAAATCCGATCAGCGCGGCGACGAGCAATGCGATGGCAATCGGAATCCAGCGGCGGGTCACGAGTCGTGAATGCGCCTGTTCGGCTTTTGCGTGCGTGAGCGATTGGAAAACAGAATCCTTCGGAAGCGACTCCGTTTTCTCGACGACTAAAGGCTCCGCCGCGAAGCCCATCTGAGAGGCGGTTGGCTCCCGAAAAGTCGGAACATAGGAGCCGATCGGCAGTTCGATTACCAATTCCCCGGCGTGATCAGGGTTGTAATAGTATTGGCTGAGCCTTTTCCGAACCTCGGCTGCCGCAGTGCGAACCACCGGATCCAGATTGACATCGTAGACGGGTTCGCGCCCAAAAGCCTCGATGCCAATTGTCCTTTCCTTCAATTCGCTCGCATTGCCAAGAAGCGTTTGCTCGACAGTGTAGGTGAGCAACACCGGGTATCGCTTGCTATTCGTGAACAATGGGTGCGCAACGAGCCGCCTCAGTTGTTCGCGAACGAGTGCTGGATCCGGCCCAAACTGCACACCGTTCTGTCCATTCACAGAATGTGACGAAGACGCCATATCAAACGACCGCTGAAGAACTGTTCCGCCACGTCCCGGCAATTTCCTGAGCTGAAACGGTTTAGCATGGGCGTCAGCGGAAAACCTAAGATCTGCAGCAACACATAATCATTTCATACACAAGCTGCTGTCGTCATTTGTCCCGAATCGGTCGGTAAGAAGCGAAGTGAAACCCCGATCCCCGATTCGGTGGGCTACACTCGCCGACGGCTAGTGCTGAGGCTCCTCAATGGTGAGAATCTGGTCAGCGGCAACATTGTGCAAGACCTGGCGGATCCCGCTTGGCCAACGGATTTCAATGTCTTTGATCCGCTGGTTACCGCCCAGGCCAAAGTGAACCCGATTGTCACTCGAGGACGTGTAACCTACCGCTGTCGTCACTTCATTCCACTGCTGGCGTCCATCTTCACTTGTAATGTGAATCTGTGCTCCGATTCCCATGCGATTGCTTTTGGTCCCTACAAGTTTCAAAAGGATCCAATGGTTCCCTGTGTTGGAAATGTTGCGAAGAAGCTTGACCGGTCCGTTGAGCACGGTCACCACTGCGTCGATGTGTCCATCGTTGAATAGATCGCCAAATGCAACCCCGCGGTGAGGGGCTGCAAGTTGGAAATCGGGCCCGGCCGTGCTGCCTACGTCAGTGAACTTCCCATTTCCCAGGTTACGGAACACTGTGTTAGGCTCCGGATATTTTCGAGTCGGGATCAACTCGCTGACGTTATCAAGCACGTTGGCCCTTGCTACAAAGAGATCCTTCCATCCGTCATTATCAAAATCGAAAATGCCATTGCCCCATCCCGACATCTCGTTGGTCGATTGCAGTCCGCTGGTATGCGTTGCATCATCGAAAACTCCGCCCCCGTCGTTCACCAACAGGGGAAACATCTGGTGCTCTACGGCCGTGTACCAGATATCAGGCAATCCATCATTGTTTACATCCCGAAAATCCGATCCCATTCCTGAAAGCGTGAAGCCCTCCGGAGAGTAGGCCACGCCAGCCGTGTTGCCGACTTCTTCAAACTTTTTGCCGCCGAGATTATGGAAGAGGAACGCCGGAGTTGTATCGTTCGCCACGAAGGCGTCGAGAAATCCGTCGCCGTCATAGTCCGCAAAGGAGACGCTCATGCCCTTGCCCATATGCGCCGCGATTCCCGTCTCCTGCGAAACGTCTGTGAAGGTCCCGTCGCCATTATTGCGGTACAGGGTGTTATGAAGAGAAGTGTAGTTCTTGGGATGACAGTAGGCCCGAACTCCGTCCTTCAGCAGGCATACCGGGTCTTTATTTACCTCCCAGCCGCAGTAATTCACCACGAACAGGTCAAGCAAGCCATCGTTGTTGTAGTCGAACCAACCCGCACCCACCGACCACATTTTCTTGCCGTTCATCTCGGCACCGCTCAGCCCTGCTTTTGCGGTTACGTCGGTGAACGTACCATCCCCGTTGTTGTGAAACAGCTGGTTACCGGTGACGTTGGCAAGAAATATGTCCGGCCTGCCATCGTTGTCAAAGTCGCCCACTGCAACGCCCATTCCGTAGCCTGCGCCGGCGACTCCGGCATGTTCGGTGACGTCGGTAAATGTGCCGTCGTGATTATTTCGATAGAGACGGTTCCAGTATTTCGGAGATTCTTTCTGCAGCGAGGGTATGGCCGCGCCGTTGACCAGATAGATGTCGAGCCAACCGTCTCCGTCGTAGTCGAGCAGCGCGACCCCTGCAACCATGGTTTCAATCTGATTCTTGTTTGCAGTCGCGGAATTTTCAGTGGTGAAGTGCAGACCTGCCTTGGCAGCAATATCCTCAAATCGGATAGTGCCCGAAGCCGCCGACATTTGTGCCGAGGCATTCGATTTGACCAAAGCCGGCGCCAGAGCGACCGCGATGAGGAGACCGACCGCTAGCGTCACGGGCAAAAAACGCATGATGAGTGAACGGGCCAGACGGTTCGTCTGGCGAGATCTTTCCGCAATCCGCTGCTTCAAAATAATATTCACCTCTGACGGGTATAGCGGGCTTCTATCGCTCAGTGGGGCATTTCCGCGCCTGTAACCTCGCGGCGTTGTGCCAGCACATCATCTGGAACTACGACTGCAACCCATGGCGTATCCGCGGAAAGAACGCGCGCGTGCCACACGGCTTCTTGAGTCTTGCCGGCGGCTAGATCAACCTTCAAGGTTGCTTGCTCTCGCACGGCGAGATTGTCGCTCCGAATCGAAAACACGTGCGGACCAGCCCCTTCAGCAGACACTCGTACCAGGATTTCGTTCTGACCTAAATCCTGAAAGGAAACTTTGAAATCGAGGTAGCGATCCGGGCGCAGATCTATGGTGTCGTAGCCACCGGGTAACACCGTGAGGCTGGTATGAACTGAGCCTTGCAGAGCATCGTAGCGGCCCTCCGGCAAATGGAGGCTAAAGGCTCCGTCGATTGGTGTCGTCGTCACTACCTGGCCGCTTTCCTTTTCACGAAACTCTACCGGCTGATGATTAGACGGCGAGACTACTCCTTTGACCGTGGCGGGCACCGCGATATCCTGCATCAACCATATCCACTGCCCGACCGGCTGCACCCAGACCTCTTTATACGTCCAGCAGATTTGTGTTGGCCAGTAAGGGGCATCGTCCATGCCCTTGGTTTCGATTCCGACTGGGAGTGCGCCCACCATTTGACCGGAACGGACGCTGTAGAGTGGCGTCCAGTCATATCCCTCGCCATACATGAGACTGGTTGAGAAAGGATTGCGACCGACCAACCATTGCGCCTGTTTCTGAGCCAGATCTTCGGCATCCAGATCACCCCGCAGCCGTCCGGCGGCTGACAGTGCCTTGGCTTGCGATAACAGAACGCTGGAATTGCCTCGATAATCGAACCAGACAGGGAATCTGCGCAGATAATAGTCGCCGCCGAGCGGAATCCCTTTATGAACTTCCTGCACATAAGAATCACGATCGGCGGCACGGAGAGGAGTCCAGGTTTTGGATTCAGGAAGGAGGCGGACTTCGCTCTCGCGATAGACAGCCGCCGGCAACACACCGTAAGGCTCATCGACGGCTGCAACGGCCTTTAGATAGTACTGCGAGTGAAGGACGACGGCCGAGTACCACTTCATCCAGTTGTCGTGATTCGGCAATGCTTCACAGAGCCGGACCAGAGCGATGATCGGCTCTTGTTCTTGTCCAATATGAAAGCGATGGAACAGGTTCTCTCGTTTGGGACTGGTGTAGAAATATCCAGTCAAGGGAATGCTCCATCGCTGGATTTTGCGTTCCTGCGACGCCAGCACTTGATCGCCCAGGGCAACAGCCTCATCGGCATATCGTTGATCCCCGGTTGCATTGTAGAGTTCGATCGATGCCACGACTCCAAATGAAATTCTCTCCAGTTCGTCCGATGCGCCATACACTTCGGGAAGTGGCGCGGCAGTCTTCAGCCCTTCCACCGCATACTTCCAATCTTCTTCCGCGGTCGCCAGGCTACGGATGGCCAGCTCCGGATCGGTGTCTTTGAACACCCGCGCTGCCAAAGCTTCGACGGTGGTCACCCGGAAATTCCATTCTGGATTGTTGACGGCTTCTCCGAAGCGATCATCCGCCGTTCCCATAATTCCGTCAGTCCAATAACTCACGTTCTGCCCGGTGCTGCGAAAGCCATCACCAAAACGCGTTTTCAGAACCCAATTCAAACCCCACCGCGCTTCTTCCTGTAGACGAGCGGTCAAAACAGGATCTTCGTCCTCGCGTTTCAGAGAGTCAGCCAAAGACAGCAGCGCATATGCCATCGCGGGCGTATGTCCGGTGGCGCTAAGGTCACCGGCATCGTGGTATCCACCATTGACCACGATTCGTTCGTCTCCATGTGTTGTATAGAGGTCCTGGTGGCAACGGTTGTGGATGCCGGGTATTTCTGTTCCACAGCGTTCGCTGTACATGAAGTTGATTGCTTTCCAGATGCTGCTGCGCCATGCGTCATCGCCGATTCGGAAAGGACGTGTCAGGGTGTTTCCGGCTTTGATCGCATAGGTGCCTGGCTGGCGAAACTCAGAGAAGTCCAGCGTCTGATATTTGCCGAGCGGAGTAGTTGGCTCTTCGACCGGCTTTGTAAAAACCACCTTGCCTGTTTGTTGATCGACGAGCGAAAACTGACGCGCTGATAGATCGCTGGCTATAGCGGACTTCTGCGTACCCACGGTATAGCCGCTGTGGCTGAAGGCGATTTTGCCGGCGGCGACGTCCCAGCCTTCGACGTGATCAGCGTCCACGGTCTGCAACTCGAGCCGATCAATATCGAGAGACGTGCGATCGCCGGGATCAGGGATTTTCTTGGGGAGGCTATAGGCGAAGTCGACTGCCGTGATGCGGTCGCGTGAGAGAGGGGTAATCTCCCACACAATTTGGTTCCACTCATGGTTCTTAAGGGGAATGGATTCGTCGCGCCCTTCGTTGTAACTGTCGGGAAGTTTATGCTTGCCGTCATTGTGGAGTACAAGTGTGCAGGAGATTGCGGGAGCGCCGACCACGTCCGGATATACCCACAAAGAAATGCGGTTAAACTGGGACCAGTCCTCATTTGCGAATTTCCGCGTGGCCACCAGGTCTTCCCACTCCTGATCGCCGCCGGCTCGTGCCACATTCGTGGTTGAACGAATCCGCAAAGAATGCTTTCCATCCTGGGCTCGATCTGCAGTTAGCGTCATCTCGCCATCGCCTGCGAAGGACCATGTGGAAAGGTCCTCCATGTTATCCAGCGAGCGGACATTCAGTACTTGTTTGTGGAGCCAGCGAAATTCGGCACTGTCTTCAGAGTGCGCTCGCATGGGCATGTTGGGCTCGGCCTCCTGTGCGCTCAGACAGGGAGCCAGAAAAAGCGGAAACAGGATTGAAGCCAGCCTGAATTGGAGTGTCTTTGTTCGGATGAAGGACCGTTCGGATCCGTTTCGCATGAACTTCCTTGCTTCTGAACGGGCTCAAGAGCCAAGCGCAACGTTCAAGAAAGTTGACTCAATATTACAAGGCAGAAGACGCTCCTTTGAGGATATTCTTCGAATGCAAAGTTGGCTTGGGAACATCGACTTTCGAACGTCGCGGCGCGATTCGGCGCCCCTGGAATAAATCTGACACCCCTGTTGATGGGAGTAGATAATGGCGGGGTGCGCTCCAAGCACAACTGCGAAAGATGATGCGCCGAAAATTACTCTCTGCCTTTCTGCTTCTTTTTTTATGTCAGGCAACTGCTCAAGTCCGGGTGTGGCAAGGCACTCTGACACTACCCACCTATGAAGAAGCAGCGCCCGATCCCAATCCACCGTTTGATCAATATGCGAACGACCGATTCAATTATCCCTATACGCTTCGCACGAATTTGACCAACCAGCGGACCGATCATGCCTGGCGCGCTCTCTTTCTGGAGAATGAGTACTTGAAGTGCTCGGTACTGCCCGACCTGGGAGGCCATCTTTACACCTGCACCGACAAAATCAGCGGCCAGCCCATGTTTTACGCAAATCCTTCCATTAAAAAGGCGGCTATATCTTATCGAGGCGCTTGGGCTGCATTTGGCATCGAGTTCAATTTTCCGGTTTCCCACAATTGGGTGAGTCTTTCTCCTGTCGATTTTGCTTTCGGGCAAAAGGACGATGGTAGCGGCTTCGTTCAGGTCGGCAATATTGACCGCGTGTACGGAATGCAGTGGTCGGTGGAACTCGTGCTCCAGCCTCACTCCACCGTTCTCGAGGAGAGAGTGACCCTCAACAATCGCAGCGACGTTCGGCATCGCTTCTACTGGTGGAACAACGCGGGCGTGCAAGTTTGGGATGACTCGCGCATTCAGTATCCGATGCGATTTACCGCGAGCCACGGATTTCGAGACGTCGAGCCCTGGCCGATAGAGAAGGACGGCGTCGACCTGAGCATTGTGAAGAATCAAACGAGTGGCCCTGTCTCTCTATTCGTGCATGGTAGCCGCGAGCCCTTTATGGGCGTTTGGAACCCGCACACCAACACGGGCGTCGTCCACTACGCCGAGTACGCGCAGCTTCCTGCGAAGAAGATCTGGTCATGGGGCACAGATCCAGATGGCTTGGACTGGCGGACCGCTCTATCGGACAACAACAGCGCGTACGTCGAGGTGCAGGCGGGGCTTTTCCGTAATCAGGAAACGTATGCCTTTTTAGAACCGCGACAAACCATCCGATTCTCTGAGTTTTGGATGCCGGTGCGTGATATTGGTGGAATTTCCAGGGCTAACTTGGTCGGGGTCGTCCACTTGGACCGTCAGCAACAAGCGCTTGTTACTGGATTGAACGTGAACCAGGCAGTTCCCCAGGCCACGCTTCGCATTCTCGCCGGGGACCATGAGGTTTTTCAACAGAAGGCTGACCTCAGTCCTCAGCAGACCTGGTCGCATCGACTCGAAAAGGCCGAGGACCAACAGAAATACACATTCGAGCTTCGCGACAGCAAAGGGACTCTGCTTCTGCGGCAAACCGAGGGCCAATACGATTGGACGCCGGCGGAACAAATACGAACCGGCCCACAGCCTTCCTTCAATATTCCAGACCGAGAGCATCGCACGGAAGATGACTGGCTCCAGCTGGGAAACGAAGAGGAACTCGACGGCTGGCTCCTGGTGGCCCTCAAAACGTATCGCGATGCCCTTACCCGATTTCCAGAGAGCATTCAATTGCGCAAAGCTGCAGGACGCCTATGCGCGAGTTTGTTGCACTACGAAGAAGCCAAAATCCTCCTGGAGTCGGTAGCGGCTCGAGATACCACCGATGCTGAAGTTTCCTATTACCTCGGGATTGCATACGAAGGTCTGGGGCAGAATCGCGAGGCGCGCGAATCCTATGAAACTGCCGAACGACTGCCGGCTTTTCGTGCGGCAGCGGGAGTGCGCTTGGCCGAACTTTCGGCCCGCGCAGAAAAATCTGCAGCAGGCGGAATCTTATTTGCGATCGGCAACACGCTCTGCTCCGGATGATCCGCGCGCTGCAGAAGAGTTGGCTGCGGTCTTGGAGGAGGAAGGACAGAAGGAAGAGGCTCAGAGCCTGGCTAACGAATGGCTGGTGCGATTTCCGCAGCGCTATTTTCTGCTGGAGCAAATCGGCAAGCCTGATCTGCAACACCTTGGTAATGACGCTGAGCGCGTATTGAACGTCGCATCGGAATACATGCGCCTCGGGATGTATTTCCGGACACTTGATGTTTTGTCACGCAATTATCCCCCGGCGGTACCCGATGAAAGTGAACCGGGAATGCTCGCTCCAGACAAACACCCGATGGTCGCTTACTTCCGCGCATATTGTCGTGAGAAACTCGGCCAAGCTTCCGCAGCCGACTTCAATGTTGCTGGGCATCTATCGACAAATTATGTATTTCCCAACCGCCCGGAAGATCTGGAAGTCTTGCGGACCGCAGTTCGTGTCAATTCGCAAGATGCTACTGCGCATTACTTACTCGGAACACTGTACTTTTCGCGAGGTCTGACAACGGAAGCCCTTTCTGAGTGGGAGCATGCCCGCATTGCTGAATCCGCAGATTCCGGTCCTGCATGCCAGCCTGGGGCGCGCATTACTACATGAAGAGGACGAACCCGAAAAGGCTTTGAGCGTGTTTCAGGAAGGTCTGCGCGCGGATCCTGCCAATATCGAACTCTACACGGGGATCGATCAGGCACTGAGC
Source organism: uncultured Acidobacteriaceae bacterium (assembly GCA_963769345.1). Taxonomy (GTDB): domain Bacteria; phylum Acidobacteriota; class Terriglobia; order Terriglobales; family Acidobacteriaceae; genus Telmatobacter. The sequence goes on along the minus strand of CAVYLL010000006.1, from coordinate 212,002 downwards.
ATCCTGCGACGCCCGCCGCAGGAGCGAGTGGCGTCCCTGGAACGATATCCCGATCATGCCCACATGCCTTCCAATCTCGTCTACGAATTGATTCTGAATCTGGTCGAGGCCGGAGAGTTCGAGAAAGCGGAAGCACTGTTCCATAATCGCTTCTTTCCACGCGAAGAGGGCGGTATCAATGTGCGAGAAGTCTGGCTCGAACTCGAAGTGCAACGCGCCGCCTCACTCGCACGAAGGGGACGATGCGTGGAGGCAGTTGGACTTGTTGATCATCTCGCGGAACCGGTACCAGAGCTGCCGTTTACGCAGGATGGTCTCGAGCCGTTCGTGCACTCCGCCAGATTCAGCTATCTGATTGGCAGCGTATACAAGGTTTGCGGCGTACAGGACAAAGCACGAACCAGCTTCGAACGAAGCGCTCAACGAACTGGTTTTTCAAATGCACTTTGGGCGTGGAGAGCATCGAAGGAACTTCCTGATTTCGATGAAAGCGCAGCCAGACAGAAACTGAACGACATCCTCGCGCGCTCGAACAATGATGGCGAGAGGAGCGCCTGGTGGCTCTACAATAGGGCGATGCTCGATAGCTCTGTGGGCAATGATCAGCAGGCGCAGAAAGAATTTAGAGAAGCACTTTTGGCCCCTGACCACCTGATGGCATATCACTTGACGCGGCTTGCAGTATCGAGCAATCCCTAGGCACCTAAGAATGTTGGGATTAAAAATCTCCGTGATTGGGTTTATCTGCGTCTCGACGATGCTCTTCACTTGCCGCGGTGAAGTGGTCGCGGACGATCAGGTCATTCAGAGCAACTGGGCCGATTCGGATCCAAGTCTTGACACGAATCCCGCGTCTTCATTCTGGCGAGATACTCTGCCGACGAATATGGACGCAGATGCCCATGGGATGCCTGACCCGAGGTATCGTACGGAAGTTCGAACACGGTGGACGGCAAAGAATCTGTACTTCCTGTTCGTATGCCCATACGAAGAGCTCAACCTGAAGCCAAATCCAAATCGGTCGGCCGAGACGAACGAACTTTGGAACTGGGATGTAGCGGAGATTTTCATCGGAGCCGATTTCACGGACATCCGGCGTTACAAGGAATTTGAGGTCTCTCCGCAGGGCGAGTGGATTGATCTGGACATCGATCTCAGCAAACCGCATCACGAGGATGGGTGGAAGTGGAACTCCGGGTTTCAGGTTTCAGCGCGAATCGATAAGGCTGCCCATGTGTGGTATGGGGCGATGAAGATTCCTTATTCTGCAATCGATAGTCGTCAGACGGCGCAGGGCAATATGCTTCGGATCAACCTGTTTCGGAGCCAGGGGCCAGCATCGGCTCGGCATCAAATTGCGTGGCGCTCGCCGATGAGCGACAGCTTTCATGTGCCGGAACAATTTGGGTTGCTTCGACTCGTAAAGAAGTAGCTATCCGGTAAGACAAGTTCCGACCAGGTGCGTTTCAGCAAGTAGCCTGCGGTCGTCCACTGAACGCACGCGTCCAACGATGCATCTATTGTGGGCTTTCAGAGCCTTGCCCCGTGAGAGCGCGTTGAATAGAAAATTCCTTTTCAGCTTCCTCTGTGTGCCCGGATCTCTGGAGTGCCGTAGCAAGCGTGTGGTGGATCTCCGGATTTCCCGGCGTGAGGCGTTCCGCACTGCGCAGTGGGGGAACTGCCTCTTCATATTTCTTCAAACTCACGAGGCAAAGCCCCTTACCCAGGTAGGCTTCTGCAAAGTTGGGATTGAACTTGATCGCCTCAGAGAATTGTGGAATTGCCTCCTCGCATTTCCCATCCCTGCGTGAAAGTTCTCCCAAAACGTAGTGTGCGCCAGCATTACTCTGATCGATCGCGATTTCCTTGAGGAACTCTTGCCTGGCACGTTCCGCGGCTTCGGGCCCTGCATCCGGCCGCGAGAGAAGCAGCCTGCCCAACAAGAAATGGATGCCGCGAACGTTCGGGTCTTTTTGGATTATCGCTTCGTACTCAAGCTGAGCGGGTCCCCACTTGCCCTGCATTTCGAGGGCTTCAGCGTTCAACTTATGTGCGGCGATGGATTGCGGAGCATAGTGACCAAGATCCTGGGCTGTTCGCGTTGACAGGTCCGAATAAGCGTGGACTATTACAAAGAGGACGTCCGGGTCCTTGGGAAATTGCCGGGTCAACAACCGGATGAATTCATCCGTCGCATCACGGTCATCCATGGCCAGGGAACAACGAACGCCGAGCACGCCCGCCTGTTTCCGTACCTCAGCAGAGACGGTGGCCGCCATTGCATGTTTCAGTGCAGAGATGCTTTCGCCGCAACGTCCCTGCTCAGCCAGACTGATTGCTTTCTCGGGAGTTAGAACAGGTTGCGGACTGGGAGCTGAGGATTGCTGAGCAAGCAGGATCGACCCGTGCCAGAAACAACCCAGTAAGGTGGGAATTGCCGCGGCCTTCGCCAAGTATCTACACATCTGGAAGTGAATTTCGAAGGTCCTTCTCTCAGAAGTAACGAAAAATGATGCAGGCGAGGTTGCTCGCCTGCATCATTATACGTGCCTTATTTTCAGTAGTAGAGTTTCAGTGCCAACTGGATGTTTCTTGGGGGCTGGGCACCGGTAATCTGTCCCATCGTGGCTCCCAGACTCATGTTGGGTGCGTTGTACTGGGCGATGGTTGAAAGCGTTGATGAAGTCGGTTCGGAACTGCAACCGGAAACGCTCTGCTGATTGGGAAGTCCTTATGCACACTCAGGTCGACGTCGGTGTAACGGGGTGAACGCAGATCATCGAGTTGAGGTGAGCAGTTGCCGAAGGTGCCGGCCGCTGGCTGGGTGAATTGTCCACTATTGGTGAACCACTGTCTGCCAATTCCGCCGATCGCTGTATTCGTAATCGACGGGACGCCATTGCAGTTTGCTCGCGCTCCGCGGCCGAATGTACCGGAATTATCCTGAGCTCCCTGAATCGGCAATGGCCAGCCAGTACGGAAGGACACGATAGGGCTAACCGCCCATCCTCCAATTACCTGATTGACTGCCCCATTGACGTCTTTCCCCAATGTCTTTCCGCGCCCAAAGGGAAGGTCGTAAACCGCATACGCTGAAAGAACATTAGTGGCATCGTAGTAGCACGGCGCCCACTCCGAGCGCTGATCGTAGACGTTCTGCCAGTAGGCTGAGGCACTCAGGGCATTGTTCCACGCACCGTAATACCCCGTGTTGTCTGACATGCATTTGGAGAAGGTATACGAGACTTGATATTGCAAACCATGGCTGGCCTCTTTCTGCAGCACGGCTTGCAACGCGTTGTATGTCATATTGCCATTGGACTTGGTGCCTGAAACAGTCGCACCTTCGCCACCTTGAGCAGGATTGCCCAAAACATCGTACAGCGTTGTGTTGGCTGCAAAATAAGGGCTGTCTGCCGTGGCCCCACCCGACAGCAGCTCTCTCTGGGCATAGTCGAATGGCACCATAAGGTGTGTTCCCTTCTGCCCTACATACCCGACTTGAACCGTCGTATTACCGCCAAATTGGTGTTGGACCGTCGCGTTCCATTGATCTGCAATAGCAGGCTGCACATTGGGATCCCAGACCCGGAGGAAAGCCTGAGCGTAGCAAGCATAAGCTGGTGCCGCGCAAGAGGCAGCCGAAGCTGAACCCGCAATGCCATCTGTTGTATTGGTCAGAGGTAGCGAAGTGCCGTTATAGATGGCGTTGATTTCTGCCGGAGTGAAAGGTGGATTGAGTGTCAAACGAAGGTTCGTGCCGGTGCCTTCCAGATAGGACGAAATCGTGAACGCTCCGCGGATCACCGTGCGTCCGCCTAATGCCCCCGGAGTCCACGCGAACCCGACGCGAGGCTGGAAGTCCCTGCCTCCATAGAAGCCGTTGTAGAGTGCGCGACTGGCGCCGTTCTGGCCGGCGAGGTCGATATTGCCGGTAGCGATGTTGTAGTTCGCCTGCTGGTCGTTGGTTTCCGTCCAGGGGGTGTGGGCATCGTAGCGCAGACCGAGATTCAAGGTTAAGCTGTTCGTGACGCGCCACGTGTCTTCCGCATAAACCCCGATGACATTGCTGAATTGCTGCCAGGTTTTCCCGGTACTTACCCCGCGACCATATTGATAGTTGAGGCCGAGAACGAAATCGGCGCCACCGTCACCACCAGAACCTCCAACAGTGGGACTGGTATATCTTCCGTCGAAGTCCATGAGACCAAGTTGACCGTTGTTACCGGCGTAGAAGGTCTTAATAGTCTGGTTTAACAATTGACCGCCAAACTTGAAATTGTGCCGTCCATGGCTCCAACCCAACCCATCCGAAAACTGCCAGACGTGGTCATCGAAGCTCTGAGTCTGCTCAGACGCTCCTAAGTTGCTAACAGCCGTATTGCTGAAGTTGAGCGCAAGCAAGCCGTCGAGACTTGAAGGATTGCCGTTCCCAATTCCCAGCGTGTTGCCAAACTGCCCGACGCCGGATGCCCAGGCGTTGCCGCTATTCAGCGTGATGTGGCTCCAACCAACGCGGGCATCGTTCACCAGATTGGTTCCGATGGTGCGAGTCCAGTCGCCAACCATGTTGTAAATCGGCGTCGATGAGTAGCCATCAGACAACAGTACCTGTGAGTTGAAAGATGGATTGTTTTGATAAGCCCTGGTGAACCGATACGAGATATTGTCTCTTTGTGAAGCCTTGAAGTCTATCTTCAGATCGCCCTGGTCCACGTTGAAGGCTGAATTCGTCGTATTCACTGCGTTGTTTTGCAGCGCGCCGTTGACTGGAGTCGGATACAGACTTGACTGGAATAGGTTAGCCGCTACAGGGCTGATCATGACAGCCGGAATTACGTTGTTCGGAAAGGGTTGGCGCGTCGGAGCGGGCGTTGATGACGGCGTGCATGGGGCCGTAAAAGACGCACACGGGTTATATAACTGGCCTGAACCTCTGCAGACTCCATTGGAGGAAAATCCGCCCTTACAAAGAACGCCAAAATCGCCGCCGCGCTCAGCAGCGGTGAAAACCGTGTTGAAACTCGCCGAACTTGGGATGTCAAATCGCTGCCCCTGATAGTCGGCGAAGAAGAAAAGTCTGTTCTTGATAATCGGCCCGCCGACCGTGCCGCCAAACATATTCCAGCGCAGCGCAGCCTTGGGAAGAGCAGGATCGACCAGTTTATTCGACCAGCTGTTCGCGTTTAGAACGTCGTTGCGGAAAAACTCCCAAACATCGCCGTGAATGGCATTTGTGCCGGATTTGATCGTAGCGTTGACGATTCCGCCTTCAAAATTGCCAAACTCCGCCGGTGCGTTATTCGTAATCAGGTTGAACTCCTGGATCGCGTCCGGAGCCGGCGTGTAACCCAGCAAATTGTCCGAGACCTGGTTGTTGTCCATGCCGTCGAGCATGAAGTTATTTGCCTGCTCGCGATTGCCGTTGATCAGCGGACGGCCACCATAACCGCCGGTATTGTTACCGTTATTGAAACTGCTCGGATCGGTCGAAACCGCACCCGGCGCGAGCAGCGTCAGTTGCACGTAATTGCGCGAAGCCAGCGGAAGATTGTCGTTGGTTGCAGCATTGATGACGGTGTCGACCTGTGTCGTCTCTGTTGCAAGGACGGGCGCTGTGCCACTTACTTCCACCGTCTCGCTCGCCTTGCCGACTTTCATCGCCACGTCGATACGGGCTACTTGATTCAACGTAAGCACAAATGTCGGGTAGGAGGCCAAAGAGAATCCGCTTTTCTCGACTTTAACGGTATAGGTGCCAACGGGAAGTTGGGCGATCCGATAAAGACCGCTGTCGTTCGTCAGGGCGGTGTAAGTCTGACCGCGCTCCTGTGACGTTGCCGTCACCGTGGCTCCAGGCAAAGCGGCGCCCGCTGGATCCGTTACCGTGCCGGTAATGGAAGCCGTTACTTCCTGACCCCAGCCGAAATGACAAATTCCGGCTACAGCCGCAAACAGAAGGAGTGAACGGAACAACGCAGATGAACTCCTCATTACATGCCTCCTAAAATTTCAACAAAACTTCATAGGCAATGCTATATAGCGGACTGCGTCGTCAGTCAAGCAAAAATTGCATTTGTAATCCCAAAATCCTATTGAATCGATTTACTGATCGCCGGGTTCGACTCTAGGTGCAGCAAGGATCGCAATCTGAGCATCCGCCCCAAATAATTGATCAAAAGAGGGATTTTTCATTGATTTCTGACATATTTTCATATATGCACTACTCGCCTCGCCAGACACATCCCCTCACCCGCAACTCCACGAGGCGGTGTATGTCTCTTCTGGATTCTGCTGACTGTGCACGTATACGATTCTTGTTGGAGCACTAGAGCACTTTGTAGTAATGTGCACCTTCGTAGGGGAGCGTTTCGTAATGTCAAATGTCCGGAAGAACGGGCTGCCCGCGTACAAGCAGATCCAGAGCGCGATTGCAAAACGACTGGAGCGCGGCCTCTTGAGGCCAGGGGATCTTGTAGACTCGGAGCGCGAACTGGCGCGGATTCACGGCGTCAGCCTGATGACCGCCCGGCATGCTCTCACTGCTCTGGAGCGCGAGGGTATGGTTGTACGCCGCCGCGGCGCTGGGACTTTTGTCGCTCCACCAAAGATCCATTTCAACAAGTTGATGAGTTACACGGAGCAAATGTCGGGCCGGGGCCTGGCTGTCTCTTCAAAAATGCTCTCGCTCAGTATCACTCATACGGAACAGGAAATTGCTGCGCGACTCTCGTTGCCATCCACAGAGCCGCTGGTAAAACTCGAACGCTTAAGGCTCAGCGGAGATGAACCGTGTGCCATCGAGACCTGCTACTTTTCTGCTGACGAGTTTGCGGGCCTCAAGCAGGCCCGGCTGGACCGAGTCTCGCTGTTCTCCATGCTGGAGCACGAGTATGGGATTCAGATCGGCCATGCCGACGAAGAAGTGGACGCCACCACTGCCGATGCTCAAACAGCCCGGCTTCTGGAGATTCCTGTGAATGCCGCGGTTCTTCGGATTCGTCAGAAGATTTACTTCACGACGGGCAGACCGGGGTTGTACGTGCTCGGCCTTTATCGATCAGATCGCCACTCTCTCTTCATTCGCAGATTTCGCTAGATCTCGCAAGAACGAGCGATTGCACCTGTCACTTGATAGGCGATGGCGGGATAGACTGTGGTGCGTCCGGAAGCGGCGTCACCCAGGGCGCGCCATAGTTCGCGGCGTAGGCATGGCCAGAGCTTTGATCGACGGCTACGGCGTAGGGGTGGCTGCCCGCATTGCGAACGCCGACGACGGCATTCCTGGCACCGTCAATAACCGTGACGCTGTTCCCTTGTACATTCGCGACGTAGATGCGGTTGGATTTGGAATCGACGGCCAGCCCTTGCGGGCGCAGCCCTACAGGCAAAGTCGCAATCGTCGTTCTTGTTTGCAGATCGAGGATGCTAAGGGTTTCGTCGCCGTAGTTCACCACGTAGAGCCGGCGCGTGACAGGATTGATGGCCAGAGCGCAGGGGATTCTGCCCACAGGAATAGTGCGGACGGCATGGGTCTTCTCGTCGAGCGCGACAATCTCGGCGCTTGCAGTCTGAGTGAAGAAAAGCGTGCCCGAGGGCTGATCGAACACCATGCCCCAGATATGGGGACCGACGCTGGCCCTGGTGACTGCGCCGGTTGCTTCGTCCACAAAGCGGATCGAGGGTTCTTCGTAATGGGAAAGAAAGACCGTGCCGGTGCGAGGATCGAGAGCGATGCCGTCGGCGTCGCCGACTTTGAGTTCCCGAGCCGTATTGGAGACGCCATCGATGACCGTCACTGAACCGGAGTAGGTGTGGGTCACATAAATTGTGTTGGTCGTCTCGTCCACAGCTAAGGTGTAAGGAAGCGGCGCGCTTGTGACAGTGGCGACCACGGTATCATTCGTGCCGTCGATTACGCTGACCGATGCGCTGCCGTCGTTGGCGACATAGATCCTGTTGGTGATGGAATTGACTGCGATGGCGATCGGCTCCCGACCGACTTGCACGGTGTGCATAGCACCGGTTGCAGCATCGATGACGGTGACAGAGCCCGTGCCCTCGTTGACCGCATAGATCTTGTGGGTGGAAGGATTGCATACGATGGCGGCGCTGGTGATGAGGCGCCCCCACGCAGCATCTTCCGCAGCGGACCATGCAAGAGGCGCAAACGCCGCCAGCAGAACAGCGGCGGGAATGCAGCGGCGCAAAAAGCCTGCAGGAAAGATCGAAACACGCGGAATCATATTGTGATTGAACCCTCGGTGGAACTATATTATTAACCATTACAAAGTCCGGGTCGAGTGAAATCGCGGCATGTCCGGAGGGAAAAGCTTCTCTATGATTCGGCACGTGCGTCTTGTCTGCTGCCTCATTGTTTTCGGTCTGGTGGGAGTTGCCCAGGCAAAGCCGTTTCGCGTTCTCGCCTTTTACTCGACGCACGTGGAGCAGGATCACGTGGATTTCGCCATGCAGGCAATCCCGTTTTTTCAGGAGATGGCGAAGCGCGACCACTTCGACTTCAAGGCGACGTCGAACTGGGACGATATGAACCCGACGGTGCTGAAGGAATACCAGGTGGTGATGTGGCTCGACGAGTTTCCTTCGACGCCCGCACAGCGCAAGGCGTTTGAGGAGTACATGGAGCACGGCGGTGGCTGGATGGGTTTCCATATTGCGGGTTGGACGGAGAATCGCGCAGCGTGGCCGTGGTTCTCAGACTTTTTGGGCACGGTATTCGTTGGCAATAGCTGGCCTCCGCTGCCGGCCACGCTCACGGTAGACGATACGACGCATCCGGCGGTGAAGGGACTTCCGGCCCGCTTCGTCTCCCCAGACAACGAGTGGTATAGCTGGGAGCCCACTCTGCGCAGCAATCCGAATATCAAGGTTCTGATGACGCTTGCTCCGTCGAATTTTCCGCTGGGATTCAAGGACACGCTGGGCGGCGGCGATGTCCCCGTGACCTGGACGAATACGAAGTACAAGATGCTGTACACGAACATGGGACACGGAGGCAAGATTCTGACCAGCGCAACGCAGAACCTGTTTTTCGAAAAGGCCCTGTTGTGGCTCGGCGGCCAGAGTTGACCATGTCAGCTCGTTGCCCGAGTGCGAATGGTTGAGACGCGAACCATGATTCGAACGCGCCCCGCTTGCATGGGTCGCATACGCATTTACAGACAAGCCCGCACGCGGGCTGGAATGCCGGGGGCTGAAATGCCGGGGTGCATCCTGAACAGATCGTTGGTGCAATTCTGCAAACGCAAATCGATGATGGTGCTGCTCTGTGCGGCAGCGGTTGGCGCGGCAGGATATGGCGAAGCTGGGGACAGGCGAGAATTCCGGAAGCCGCCTGGAAACGGCCTCTGGGTCTGCCGCTCGAGAACCCGGGCAAGACGCGGACGCCGGGCGACATCGATGACGGCTACTGGCAGGGCGTTCCGGTGGGAGGGTTGGGGGCGGGCACGTTCTCTCGCAGCTATCGCGGAGACTTTGCACGCTGGCACATCAAGGCGGCGGTCCACAAATATGAGCCGGTGTACGCCAATCAGTTCGCGATGTTCCAGCAGTCCGAGGGCGACGCAAGGGCGTGGCGCAGGTGCTGATGAACGGGCAGCCACAGGGCGGCGAATTGTCCGCATGGCAGTGGAATTACCCGGTGGGCGCGGGCAACTACTATGCGCTTTTCCCCAAGGCCTGGTTTGACTACCAGTGGAAGCGCTTCCCTGCTCACGTGACGCTGGAGCAGTTTTCGCCCGTGATGCCTGAGAACTACCGCGAGTCCAGCTACCCCGTGGCGGTTTATCGGTGGCATGCAGACAATCCGACAGATAAGACGGTGACAGTCTCCGTGCTGCTGTCATGGACCAATATGGCCGGATGGTTCAGAACGTTTACGCGCGATTTTGCGGGAACGCCGAACCAGGGAAACCATAATGACTACAACAGCGAGCCCATTGCAGGCGCAGGCACGATGAAGGGCATCGTGTTCAGCAGGAACCATGCGGGTGCGGCCAACGAGTGGGATGGCCAGTTCGCGATTGCGGCGCTCGATAGTCCCGGCGTGGAAGTGACCTATCAGACCACATGGCAGGCGTCGGGCGATGGGAAAGAAGTGTGGGCGCCATTCTCCAAAGACGGGCGGCTCGCCAACGACACAAAATCGTGGGTCAGCGACAAGGAAAAACTGGCGGGCACGATCGCCTTACGATTCACGCTGCGTCCCGGCGAAAAGAAAATCATCCCGATGGTGCTGGCATGGGATTTCCCCGTGGTGCAGTTCGGCGAAGGAAGAAAGTGGGATCGCCGGTACACGGATTTCTATGGAACCTCGGGCAATAATGCGTGGAAGATCGCGCGCGATGGGTTGCTGCACGCCGCGGAGTGGAGCGAGGCGATCGATCGCTGGCAGGCTCCGTATATCAATGACCAGAGCAAACCGCTGTGGTATCGCGGCATGCTCTTCAACGAGTTGTATGCGATCACAGACGGCGGAACGTTCTGGGGCCGCGAGGCCGGTTCCGATCCGAAGGCCGCGGCCACGTTTGCGCTGCTTGAGTGCTTCGATTATGCGTATTACGGGACACTCGATGTGCGGTTCTATGCATCGCTGCCGCTGTTGAAGTTCTGGCCGCAGATCGATAAGCAGGTGCTGCGCGAGTTCGCCGCCACCGTGCAGAAGGAATGGCCCGAGCAGGGGCTGGCGGTCTGGAAGTCGCAGCAGACAGGGGCGCCTGTTACGCACAAGCGAAAAAAGATCGGCGCCGTGCCGCACGACCTGGGCGTGCCGGAGGGCGATCCATTCATCGCCGTCAACGAGCCCGGCTGGCAGGATACGAACGACTGGAAGGATCTGAACTCGAAGTTTGTGCTCATGGTATATCGCGACTACGTGCTGACTGGAAGCAAGGACAAAGAATTCCTTCGCGAGTGCTGGCCGGCGATGCGGGCTGCAATTGAATACCTGCGGCAGTTCGACCACGGCGGAGGCGTGCCGGAGAATAGCGGCTATCCCGACCAGACCTACGATGACTGGGTTGTCAGCGGCGTAAGCGCCTACTCCGGTGGGTTGTGGCTTGCCGCGTTGCGAGCCGGGGAAGAAACGGCACGCATTGTGGGTGATGTGAAAACCGCAAGCGAATATCACGCGCTGTTTCTGAAGGGACAGAAGACTTACGTGACCCAGTTGTGGAATGGCGAGTATTTCCGCTACGACACAAGCAGCGAGTCCAAAGATGATATTCAAACGGACCAGCTTGCCGGGCAGTGGTATGCGAATCTGACCGGCCTGGGCGACATTGTGCCGCACGCGATGGAGCAATCGGCGTTGAAGAAGATCTTCGACTTCAACGTGATGAAGTTCGGAGACGGGCAAATGGGCGCGGCCAACGGCATGACGGCGGACGGCAAAATTCTGACCAACGCAGAAGCCAAAGAGGTTTGGGTGGGCACAACCGAGGGCTATGCCGGGTTGCTGATGAGCGAAGGCATGCAGGACGAGGCGTGGAAGTCGACATGGGGACTCTACCACGTGATCTACGAGAGCAAGGGCTACTGGTTCCGGACGCCGGAGGCGTGGGACGTCACGGGGAACTTCCGCGCAGGAATGTACATGCGCCCGATGGCCATCTGGGCGCTGGAGATGACCCCGCCACGAGCGAAATGACCATGCGTTGCGGATCGGATGCGGAACAAGAATCGCTGGAGAGAATATGCGGATCGCAGGCATGGCTTTATCGCGCAGAGCATTTCTTTGGATGGGAGTGTTGCTGGTTTCAGCGGCAGGCGCGAGAGCAGCCGACGCCGGAGACCGCCGCTCCGCGATTCAAGGTGGTGGCTATTGCGGAGGCGGGAGGGATTCATGCGCCGTTCGTGGAAGCCGCGAAGGTATGGCTGAATCAGCTTGCGGCGAAGAACCAATTTGCAGTCGATTACATTCAGAACACAGATAAAATCGACGACGAATTCCTCTCCCATTATCAGCTCTTCATTCAGTTGAACTATCCGCCCTACAACTGGACGCCGACAGCACAGGCCGCGTTTATCAAGTACATCGAAGAGGGCCGTGGCGGATGGATTGGTTTCCACCACGCCACGCTTCTGGGGGAGTTTGACGGCTTCCAGATGTGGCCGTGGTTTTCGCAGTTCATGGGCGGCATCCGGTTCAAGGAGTACATCTCCACATTTGCCGACGGCGTAGTGACGGTCGAAGACAAGTCGCATCCCGCGATGCAGGGCGTGACGAGTCCATTTCCGGTTGCGCACGAGGAATGGTACACATGGGACAAGTCGCCGCGACCCAATGTTCACGTGCTTGCCAGCGTAAGCGAGAACAGTTATAGCCCGGATTCGAAGATCAAGATGGGCGATCATCCTGTGATCTGGACCAATGAGCACTACAAGGCCAGAAACATCTATATCTTTATGGGACATCATGCGGATCTGTTCGAAAACCCGGCGTTTGCCACGATCTTCCGCAATTCGATCTTCTGGGCTGCGCACCAGTCGCCGGTCCAATGAGATTGCGCTGGCTGTTGTTCGGACTCGAGAGGGTCATTGCATCCTGGAAGATCCTCTTCGTGCTCTCCACTTAGTTTTCAACCCAGTATTTTTGGAATCCGATATATGCAGCGGGCACCGAAGCCAGGATCTTCCGACGAAGTTCGAGCATATCCACTGAGCCCGTCGTGCTGAAGAGCACCTGGCCTCCGGGAGCGAGCAGCATGGTGTAAGGCACAGCCGACTCCCAGTGCGGATCGAAGGCCTTCTGCAACGCGGCAGTGTCGTCGGAGGCAAAGAGCAGGTTGCGGCTGGTGGCGTGTTTGCGCTGCAAGAAACTTTTGCACGCCATCCTTTTCATCCGGCGCATTGGCCGAGACGGTCACGAGATTGAACCCGCGGTCGCTGTACATGCGGAGAGTGTCCTGCATGTCGGCAAACTCCGCGACACAGGAACCGCACCACGTGGCCCAGAAGCTGACCAGCGTATACGTATCGCCGGCGTTGGCGCGCAGTTTCTTGAGGCCCTCGGCATCTACCATGTCAAGCGTAACCGGCTGCGCATTCAGCTTGCGTTCTGCTTCCTCGCGAAGAGCTTCTTTCTCCTGCCACTTGGTGGAGCAGCCGAAGGCGGCCGTGTGGTCGACGGGCACGGGTTTACCGGCGAGCAGGGCGTCGACCGCGTTGCGCGCGTCTTGAACGGTCACCTTTTCGATGCGAAAGTTGTCGTCGAAGCGACCTTCGTAGCGAAGGAGTCGGCTTCTGTCGAAGATGAATACGTGCGGCGTAGCCTGCGGGCCGTAGGCGCGCGCGACCGATTGGGTGGCGCCGTCGTAGAGGTAGGGATAATGCAGATGCTTCCACGCGACACGGATCTTCATCTCGGCAAGGGTATCGCTCGTATCGGAGGAATCGAGTTCATCGATGGTCAGTGCCTTGGGATCGTTGCCCTGAATGGCCACGACGGCAACGCCACGCGGGCCATAGTCTTTGTAGAGCTTCTCGATACGCTGCTCGTACACTTGAGCGACCGGGCAATGATCGCAGGTGAAGACGACCACCAGTACCGGACTGGCGGCATAATCGCTGAGCTTGTGGATCTTGCCGTCAACGCCCGGAAGACTGAAAGCGGGTGCAGCCGATCCGAGAGCGAGAATAGGGTGCGATTGGGCATAGAGAGGCGCAGCCATCATCGACAGCAAAACGAAGGTCAGCAGTTTTCGCATGATATTCCTCCCGCGCGAACGTCCACAGGATTGGCGATTCAATTGCCGGACAACGAGTGGGCGCCGCCAGATCGTTTATAACGTTTTATTACAAAGTCGGTCACGTCTGCAAGGACGAAGATTTTGCGGCCGAGAAATCTCACAGCGCCGGCTGCGGGAGCAGGACCGACGGAATGGCTTCCAGGGCAAGGGATATGCCGCCCCAGAGCACAGCACGCTGTCTGGGTGGGCTGGATGCGATTCTGGTTACCGCAAACTCTCCTCCCTTCAGATGTTTCTGGACAAAATCAATCAACACCGGATGGCTGCCGATCTCTCCGCCTAAAAGGATCAGGCCGGGATTCAAGATGAGCGATAGGTTCACGATGATGTCCGCAACGATTGCAGAACGCTGCCGAACGATCTTGACGGCGCATGGATCGCCCGCCTGGGCCAGATTCAGGACCCCCACCACGTCGACGTCCTTTTTGCCCATACCGCGCGAAGACCGGGCACACGCTTCGCGCCAGCTCTTCAGAATTCCGGGACCGGACAGCACAGTTTCCAACTCTCCGAACTCATGGATCGTTGGCTGGCGACGAGAGATGGAGGGAAGACGCAGATAGGCAATTTCTCCGGCAGACCAGTCGGCACCGTGATGGATTCTTCCGCCGAGGAAAATGCCGGCGCCGACGTTGGTGCCTATATGGATGAGGGCGAAGTCCCTGACGTTTTGCGCGGAGCCGCAATAGTATTCGCCCTGCGCGGCAAGATTCATATCGTTTTCAACGATCACGAGGCAGCCAGCGATCTTGCTGAGCATGGCTCGCAGGGGAACCGAGCGCCAGCCTTCGAGGGTGCTGATCGAAAGCACGCTGCCCTCATCCACATTTGTGATGGCAGGCACGCCGACCACCAGCGCCAGCAGCTTGTCCCGGCTTCTCGCGTGTTTGCGCAGAAGTTTCTTCAACTCGTCGCCAATCAAGCCGCAGACCGCTTCCGGAGTGGTCTTCCGCTTTACGAGCGAAATTTCTTCCCGATTGAGTTCGCTGCCGTTCAGGTCGGTTAGAAGAAAGGAGATATTTTTCGCGGTGATTTCCACGGCGAGCAGACAGCCTCGTTCCGCTTTGAACCGAATCATGTCTGGTGGCCGTCCGCCGTTGGACGAACCCTCGCCGAGCGGCTCAACCAGATCCGCCGAAAGCAGGTCTTTCACAACGTTGGTGACCGTCGGTGCGCTAAGCCCGGAGGCACGCACCAGATCTGCCTTCGAGCAGGAGCCGCATTCGCGCAGCAACTTGAGAATACCGTGGGCATTGGTATGACGGAGGACAGAAGGCCTGCCGATTGGAATGGGTCTTTTCTTCACTGTTTTCCGCAAGTATATGCGCCTCACGATGAACCCAGCCAGCATGTTTGGTCATGCTGCGTCCCCACGGCGTAGACGGCAGCGGTTTTAAAACCGCAAAGAAATTCTTGCTTCCAGCGTCTGCGGGAATGATACTAAATAAACATTACGAAGTTGGAAGAATTGAGATCGGTTCTTCCCTTCTCATCGCGAGAGGCGCGAATCTCGCTATTTTCGGACAATACCAGAAAGAGAAAATCGACGTTTCGACGTCGAAAAACGCGATCATGGAAGAAGCGAAGAAGAATGGACCGCGGTGGATCGGAGGAGTTGAGCCTCCAACCGCGCTGCTCACCGCAACCGGCATCCAGATTCTGGAGATCGAATGCCGGGAGCAGCCAGGCCGGCTTCGCGAGCTGATTCAGGCCTATCGCAGCGATTCGGAGATTCGTGCCGAACTCATGAAACTGCGTCAACTCGCGCGCCGGGAAGGACCAGTGCTTTTCATCGGAATGGGCGCGTCGTACTGCAGTTCCTTCAGCGCATCGGTTCTTCTGCAGAGCCATGGAAGACTGTCGTTTTCCGTGGATGCGGGGGAGTGGCTGCACTATGCGCAACCGGCCTGGAAGGATGCTGCGGTGTCGGTGCTTTTGACTGCGTCGGGAGAGAGCGCCGAACTGGTCGAGCTGTTCCGCGCAGGTGCAAACAAACCGCTGGGTCTGATCTGCAACAACACGAACAGCACCTGCTGGCGTTTGGCCGAAAACCGGCTGCCGGTTCTGGCTGGACCGGAATACGGCAACGCAACCAAGACCTATACCAACACTGCTGCTGCTTCGATTGTGCTGGCATCGGAGATGCTGGAACTGCCCTGGCAGGAAGACGCCGAGCGCGCGGTCGAAGTCTATGCGGGCTCATTGGATCGCATCTTCGCCTTGCGCGGCGCATTGGAGGAGTTCTGCCGAGGCGCGGCTAACATTGAAATCATTGGCCGGGGCGCGGCCTATGGAGGCGCTGTGATGAGCGCGCTGTGCATCCGGGAGATGAGCGGCTTTCGCGCGGCGGCCCACACGGGAGCGGGCTTCAAACACGGGCCGAACCTGGATGTGGATGGTACGCATGTGGCCATCATCTTCGCCATCGGACGCGCGGCCTCGCTGGGATTCAAGCTCAGCGATGAGTGCATTCGGCGTGGGGGAAAGGTAGTGCTGGTATCTGCGGAGGACCGCCCGCCCGCCGAGAGGCTCTTGCCGATTCGCGTGGATGCCGTACCGGAGCCGTGGGAAGGCATCAGCGCTTTGCTGGTGCCGCAAGCACTCACGCTGGCAATGGTGGAAAGAAGCGGATGCCGGCTGCCGCCACGTTTCCAGTATGGCCCGATGGAACAGTAGGAGAAGGAGCCTTGTGAACCGCGAGTTCAATCCAGCCAATCGAAGCGTCACAGGGACGCGGGTGAACCGCGCCTTTCTGTTGCGCGTTTCGTTCATTGCCGGACTAGGCGGCATTCTCTACGGTTTCGACATGGGAGTGATTGCCGGCGTGATGGTCTTCGTGCAGGAATCTTTCCCCCTTTCCACGCGCATGCAGGAGATCGTGGTGAGCGTGGTGCTGGTGGGCGCCATGCTTGGAGCAATCGCCGGCGGCAGCATCGCAGATCGCATTGGAAGGCGGGCCACGCTGCTGTGGGGCGGCGTCATTTTTCTGGCCGGTTCGTTGCTCGCGTTCTGGTCACCCAACGTGACAACGTTGATCGTGGCTCGCGGGTTGCTGGGGATTGCCATCGGTTTCACTTCAGTCACTGCACCCGTGTATATCTCGGAGTTGGCGCCGCCGCAATCGCGGGGCCGGTTGATCGGGCTTTACCAGTTCGCCCTCACGATCGGAATCGTGCTGGCCGATCTCGTTGGGTACTGGCTGGCCGCGCAGCATGCCTGGCGATTGATGTTCGGACTGGGAGCCGTACCCGCAGTGTTGTTGCTTGTACTCGTCGTCACCCTTCCTGAAAGTCCGCGCTGGCTCTATGCGCAAAACCGAATGGCTGAGGCGCAGCAGGTGCTCAGCCGCTATACCGATGAGGCAGGCGCGCAATCGCTCATCGAGGAAATTCGCGCGGCCCTTGCCATTCCGGTGGAGCAGCGCTGGCGCGAACTGTGGAGTCCGGCCGTTCGCACTTCCCTGTTCATTGCGGTGGGGTTCACCGTGCTGCAGCAGGTCACTGGCATTAACACGATCATTTACTACGGGCCGCGGATTTTTGCCTTGGCGGGCATCACATCGAACAGAAACGCGATCTTCGCTACCCTGCTGGTGGCCGTCACGAACATGCTGGCCACCGTCATTGCGCTTGTGCTGGTGGATCGAGTGGGACGCAAGCCGCTGCTGTATGCGGGCCTGGGCGGAATGACGATATGCCTGGTTCTGCTGGCGTATTCATTTCACTCTCCGGCCGCATTCGGAGCGGGGCCCGGGGTGGTTGCGACGATTTGCCTGATGGTTTACATCACCTGTTTCGCGTTCAGCATGGGACCCATCGCGTGGATCCTGGTGTCGGAAGTTTTTCCCCTGCGCGTGCGCGGGCGCGGCGTGGCCGCAGCATCGCTCGGCTCCGGCGCGGCGAATTTTCTGGTCTCAATGACTTTTCTTTCGCTGATCAAAGCCGCCGGCTCTGCGTTTACGTTCCTGATTTATGCGATGTTCTGCGTGCTCACCGTGCTGTTTGTGCGCTTCATTGTCCCGGAGACCCGGGGACGTGAACTGGAGACCATTAGTTCGGAGGCCAATGCGGCGAAGCCCCGAGTCAATGAACAGGGGACGTTCGATCATGCCTGAATGTAACTATCCAGTAGCTTCAGGAACGTTACAGGAACAGACAGGCACTACCGCTGTCGAGCAGCAGCGGCCGGTGGAGAAAGCTCCCGGTTATGTGGTCGGCGTCGACGTCGGCGGAACGAATTTGCGGCTGGCGCTGGCTGATATGTCGGGCAACATCGCGGCAAAGTGGTTTGCCTCTACGGTCGGCATGCGCGAACCCGAGAAGGTGATCCGCCTCATACTCGACGGCGTGAAGAACATCTTGTCGCAGTTCCAGGCGTCCTCGGATGCGCTGCGGTCGATTGCCATTGGTGTACCGGGCGTTACAGATGTCGAAAACGGAATCGTGGTGGCCACCTCGTATTTGATGGGCTGGCAAAATGTGCCCCTGCGCGCGCTCGTGGAAAAAGAACTCAACATACCGGCGGCTATAGATAATGACGTGAACTTCGCCGCGATGGGAGAGAGCTGGACCGGCGTCGCAATTGGTGTACGAGACTTCGTCTTCCTCGCGATCGGAACCGGGATCGGAGCCGGTATATTTCTCGACGGCCGGCTCTATCGCGGAAGCTACTGGGCCGCCGGCGAAATCGGCTACATGCTGGTGCCGGGAATAACGGAGGGCGTCGGAAAGCCCAACGATCCAGGGCCGCTGGAGAGCATGATTGGCGGCGAGGGCATCAGGACGCAATGGCAGAAACGATGGAGCGTGGAACGAACATCGCTGCCAAGAGAGCTGAACGCCACCGAGATATTCGACTATGCGCTGAATGGCGATTCCGAGGCACAGACGGTCCTTCGACAATCGGCCACCATGCTCGCGCAGGCCATCTACAACATCTCCCTGGTCCTGAACTGTCCGCTCGTTGTGCTGGGCGGCAGCGTCGGCAGGCATCCTGCACTCTGTGATGCGACCCGGGAGATTCTAAATCAGTGGGACCTGCAGAGGGCTCCCCGGCTGACCCTCAGTTCTCTGGGAGCGGACGCTCAATTGCAGGGCGCCGTTCGCGTCGCTTTAGATTTGGTAGACGGACGAAGATGCGCGCAACAGCCTGAGACTTGTGCGTTAGAAGATGGATAATTGCTCAAAGAAACGGGGCGGAGCATACCGCTCGCGAGTGCGAAGCTTCGAGACGTGCTGAGAATGAGAGTGCGGAAAACTCCATCAAGAATTGCCGCTTTAAGAAGCTTTCTCCTGGTGCCTCCAACCATCACGGTCGAGCAAGCGAAGGGTTTCGGGCTGTATATGTAACGCGCCGTTCTTAACGGTCGGGACAATGATGGCTGATGACTTCGCGTGACCTCGGCTACCCCTGGATCACTTCTTGCCAGTTGGTATAGCGCCGCCGCGGATGTTCGGAGGCGGGTTCCCGATCGGATGTTCGCCCGCAGGCAGAGTAATGTTCTGATACGTCGTGCTGCCGGGGGTGGGCGAAAAGACATCGGCGCCAAGATAGATAGGCTTGCCGGCAGCATTCGCGATCTCAACATATAGCTGCGGCGACGCGCTGGTTTGAGTATCGGTTGTGCCCGCAAAGTTGATCAGGAAATAGCCGCTGCTGTCGGTATAGGCGAACCCATAGTCGCGCTGGAATGTCTTGCTGGCATCCACCAGAAAGACGGTGAGCTGCTGCACTGGCTGCAGCGTCGAGTTGAAGACGCGCCCCTGCAGCGCCCAGCCAGTTGCCGACACCTGGGGTGCGGGCGTCGATGCCTGCTGATGCACTGCCGCCAGGCTGGCAACGCGCGCCGTACCGGTCTTGACGGCTGCTTCCGCTGCTTTCACATTGGGATCGTCCGCACCATACTGCTGCTTGAGCGTCGCAGTGGTGCGCTTCAATTGGGAGAGGCGCGCGCTGTGCACCAGCGTCAGATTGTGAATGCTCTGTGATCCGCCCGCATCGGCTGTCCCCACTGTCGCGGTAACAGCAGCGCGAAGTTGATCCGGGCTTGGCTTGGGAGTGTCGGTGCCGCTTCCAGTGCTGGTACTCATGTCAATAGTCCTCTCAATTCGGTGCACGCGAGATGATGCCCGCGACCGGCGGTTCACTACTGCTTCTTAAGGCTGGCGCAAAGATCTGGCGCAGTCATGCTGATCAGCGCGAGATTGAATTGATCGATCGTGAAGTTTGTCGCGCCATAGACCAGCAGACAGAACGTCGAAATGTTTTGTGCCGTGATGTTGACAACGCCTGCAGTTATCCCCGAAGCCAGTACGGAAATGGGCGACTCCTGAAAGCGGTTGTTACTAACGTTGAGGCTGCCGGCAATCAACAGCGCGTCCAAGTAAGCGTCAAATGTCTGTGTGTCAATCCACGAGTGATTGCCTGTGAAGGTCAGATGATCGACCGACATGATGGCGATTGACGTAATCGAGCGCTGGCGGTCGGCCCGGGCTTCGAGTTGGCAAATATTGTTGCTGAACAGCACGGTTCCGTTGTTTGAAGCCGCAAAGGCTCGGCTGGCGGAAGCCTGGCTGCTGTAGGTATACGGATTGGCGCCGGTGGCAAGTCCGGTACTGTGACTGTAGATATCGGACATGCGCAGTGAGGCGGCCGTTTCTATCGCTGCGCCGAGGTTGAGGATCAGAACGGTCTGCGCTATCGGCAAACCGCGGCCGCGCACCATGCCGCCGCAGGTGAAGTGATTGTTGGAGATGGCGAAGGGCCCATAGCCGATGGCCGCAAGACCATACCCGAGTGCCACGCGCACAACGTTCTCTTCAATGCGAACTGCCGGCAGGCCTGGCTCGTAGATTCCGCCACCAAATGGATTCTTGCTGGTCGCGGCGCTCTCACTCGAAAACACACCTTGCGCCGGGGATGAGTCCGGGAGCATCGGAGGAGTGACGAGCGCAAGCACAATGCCACCGTTTACAGATGCGCTGGTTGGCCCCGCTTCAAGTGCGGCGGCATTCCAATCGCGTGTTTCGAGCACTTGGTTCCGGCTGATGTCGACCATCTCTCCATTGAGAACGAAGATGCCACTCGCGCCGACGCCGGGCGTGGCGCCGAAGTTGGTGATGGCGTTGTCGCGGATGACGAGATTTTCGACATCTGGGACGCAGATAGCCGCGTAGGGAGACGCAGAGCCGCTTGTAATCGGCTGCACCGAAGAGAGATTGGCGCCGCTCGTTGTGAAGCCAGTCGGGTCAGCCGCGGTATCGCTGCTGGTGTTCTGGCTGCTTGAGGTGTAGGTCTCCTGCGATGCATGAGAACCGAAAGTATTCAGTGCAGCAGTCGAGCGCAGCACGGTGTTGCGAATGATGTTGTTCGTGATGGTCAGATTCTCGATGGAGATGACCTCGAAGATGCGTACCAGATCGAATAGACCGACCGGTCCGATGCCGCACAGGCCCATGTTGCTGATGCGATTGCGGTCGATAACGATGTCGAGCAACAGTCCGCCGGCTACGATCGATGTACCTTGCGTGCCGGTTGTCGAAGAACTGGGCGGCTCGAGGGTGCCGGTGGTCGAGCAGGGATCTTCCTGTACGGTTGTGACGCCGACCGTGGTGCCGGTCTCAAGCCCGTTGCCGTCAACGACGGAGTAACTGCCGAGAGTGATGCCATTGAAACGGCCGCCCTCAATCTGATTCTCACAAGCAAAAACTTCGCGCGAAGGGCCAGCGATCATGATGCCGCCCAGATGTTTCGCTATTTTGATTTTGATCCCGGTCAGCGAGGAAGCGCTTTCGATGGACAGCTGCCCGCTGGCATCCGCTAAAGCTGTTCCTGCAGCCTTCGTTCCTACCTTTTTCGCGGATTTTTTCGGAGCCACGTCAGTGTTTGCGCTGGCGGCGGCCTGGGGCTGCGTTGTATTTGCGGAATTCGAGGCAGCCTTGCCGGCGATGTTGGCCGTCAAATCCCCGGTCACCGTGGTGGGGAGCCATTCACGCATTGTTGCCAGTCCTTGAATGCCGACATAGTTGCGGTCGAGGTGCATCTCGACGCCCGCGACATACACCGATGGCCAGAGGCTGCGAACATCTTCCATCAGGATGCGGTTGTCGTCGATGTGCAGCAGCTCTACGGTCTTTGCGAGGATCGCCGGCAGGGTAGATCCGGTGAGAAACAAATCCCTGATCGTTACATCGATTACGCGAGGCAGGGAGTTCTGCTGGAACGAAGCATTTGAACTCGCGAGATAAATCTGATCGTTCGAATTGTCCGGGGCTGGAGGAGCCGCCACCAGCTTGCCTGTACCATCGACAAGGATGCCGACCTCGTTCGCGTCGGCTTCAACGGCGAAGTCATGCAGCTGTATATGCTGCGACGCAGTGATGGAGATGACTGCGTTGAAGGTTCCGTCGCTGTTGCCGCCTGTGGTGGCACCTGCACTTGCAGGTGCGGAAGGTGCTGGTGCGGAAGGAACCGGAGCAGGTGCGGAAGGAACTGGTGCGGGTGCGGAAGGAACCGGAGCGGCCGGTGAAGGGGCGGGAGCGAGCGAGGGTGATGCCAGCCGTGTCTGATATCCGCAGCCGCGGATCACCACGTTCTGGAGTTTCTCGACGAAAACGTGTTCAAAGTAGCGGCCGGGCAGGATGCACACTTCACCACCACTTGCCGGCAGTGCCGCGAGCGCATCGTTGATGAGTTTGTACTGTCCCACGCTCTCAATGCCGTCTCCGACGGTGACGGTGCAGCAGCCGCTGCAAGCATCGTCCTTGCACTTGCAGCCCCAGGGGGTGCGGCAATCGGTCGCGCTGTTCGAGGCAAAAGCCACCACCGAGAGCGGCGTGTAGTGATGATGGATGCCTTGCGGAGCAGCGTTGCTCAGCTGATCGAGTGAGCCGTCTGTGCGGGCAGCGAAGGTCCAAAAGTCGCCGCTGTTGAAGCTGCCGCCAGCCGTGCTCACACTGAAGCTGACGGTGACGCCATTCTCGAGAATGACAGCGATGCCGGCCGCAGTAACCGGTATCGCACCGGTGCTTCCGGCCGCACCAAGGTCAGTGACCACGGTCGTGCCGTCGCTCTGGTAGACCTTGCCGGACTGGTCCCATCGGCGGATGCGGGTGTGGCGATTCGGATCGGTCTGGTAGGGCGTGGTTCCGCCGGTGACCGGAAATTTGGTAGCATCCGCGGGCGAGTCGAGTGTGATCGTCTTGCCCGCGAAGTCGATCGTGTCGATGCGGTGCAGATCGCCGTGCAGACCGGCCAATTCCAGATTGTCATCGAGAATCTCGATCCAGTCGCCTGGTGCGAATCCCAGGACCTGGTCGCGGCCCATGCTCAGAACGCTGAGCTGGCTGGCGGCAACCAGAACGGAGTTCGTGACCGGTGTGATGGCAGTGACGCCGGTTTCAACCGAACCGTTATCGCGCGACCACTTGAAGGTAGCCGTCCCGACCGGGCCGGGGGTATGGATTTCGACACGATAATTTTGATTTTCGGCTCCAGTATAGCCAGTGTTACTGGTGAGGCAGCAGGGTCCCGCTGGCGCAGAACTGACCGGAGCGGTCGTGAGCAATCCGCTCGAGGGTCCGGGCCATGGCGTTCCCGCGTTGCCGCAGGTCGCGCCGGAGGTCACAGATGCCAGCCGTACTTGCCAGACGGTCTGTAATCGCCCGGTTGTATCGATACCCACCGCAGGGTCGATGAGCGCCGGGTCCTGCAGGTAGTCGACGGCACGCGTCCACACGTCGAGATAGGCGAGGTAGGTGGCGCCGTCTGTTGGTTGAGTTACGCCGGGCAGATAGGGTTGTGCCGTATACAGAATCGCTCCGGATTCCGTGCCAGGAGGAGGCTGAGGCGTATTCGACATTTCGCCCAGCGCCGGGTCCCATGTCACGCTGCTCGCATCGCCGTGATTCTCAGCCAGCAGACCGTCGACATACATTCTGCCCGGACCGATGCGAAGTTTGCCGGAGCCGTCGAAATCGATCAGGAATGCGAAGGGCGTGGTCGCAGGGTATGCCGCGCGCCCCAGGATATCCAACGTTTCGGCTTGAGTGCGTCGAGCAAGTTGCGCCAGCCAATCGTTCCAATCCGAGTCCAGCTGGACGCGTCCTTGTTTCATCACTACGCCGGAGTAGTTCTTCCATGGGTCAAAGTGAAAACGGCTTGTATCGAAGCTCACTGTCTTGCCTCCCTGCATCTGGTTTCGTCGCGCGTCCTGTCGAGCGATAGTGCGCGCCGGGGGTAATTCGTGAATCAGTTCTGGTAAATCAGGCCGAATTCCATGCCGACCGGCAGATATTCCTGCATCCTCACGCGCAGGTCGGCCTCGCGCTCGGGGTTGAGCAGATAGTGAAAGACGCCCATCTCGCCGCCGTCATCCGCCCCACGGCGGATGCGGTCGCTGGTCGAAGCCAGCAACTTGCAATAACCGGGGAGTCCGTAGCGAACGGCGAAGAAGAGCGGCTGGGGATTGTTGGGAGCCTTCTCTACGCATTGAAAACGGCGCGGTGTAATGGCTCCCGTTGGTAGATAGCTGAAGCGAACGCAACCGGCCTGGCGGCGGTCTGAGATAACCGAAGCGGGCCAGAGTTTGGGGTCGTCAGCGGGTGTGAGCCAGGACCACAAAATTGAGTCCGAGATCAGCGAGAACAGCGTCGCATGCACCTTACCGATGACTGTGCATCCGACAAGCGTAAGCGCGCCTCCGCTGGGACCTGTGGTCGAAGAATCGGGCGCCATATAAACGACTCCGGTTGGAGTGGTCGCATCGAGAACGCTGTCGGTCGCGGTAAAGGTCGCTGTCCGGCTGCATCGGGCCGGGCCAAGAATTGACCGCGCCGCCGTGACCTGAAGCCCCGCGGGCTCGGCCACCAGCGCCGCCTGATCGTGATACACCGGCTCGCGTTGCGGCGTAACTGACCAGCCCGGCACAAGCGTGCAATGTGTCAGTTTGAGGTGCCCGAGCCGGCTGTAACTGCCATCGGCTTTGAGCTCCGGCGCATGTACTAATGCGATGGGAGCGGGAGCGGCAGGGGCCATCGCAGTCGCCCCGGCGATGAGCAGTCCGTTGAGGACGGCCGTACTCGATGCATCTCCAGTGATCGAGATTTCGCCGTCGAGCAGCAGCGTTGGCCGTGCTTCCTCCGCCGCGCGGACTTCGAGCGTGGTTCCGGCGGGGAGATTGATGGTCAGCGGGCCTGCAGTGATGATTCCTGAGCCCGCGATTTCGACGGCAACAAGGCCGTTCTCCGCCAGTTCACCGATAGCGAACTGGATTGCGCCCTGAAGGTCCGGGTAGCGAGGGACAGTTTCTGTGTCTGGAAAGGGCACGACCCAGGCCGGGTCGGTTACGAGGAAGCCGTTCGTTCCGGTGGCTCTTGGGTACTCGCCTCCGCCGAGGTCAGCGTTGAATCCGTATTCGTAGGAAACGCTCACGGAGGGTGCATGCGTTCCAGCAGGGACAGGCAGGGCCAACCGTCCCAGCTCGGGATCGATGGCCGCTGCGTAGCTTGCGGGAACCGGCGTATTGGCCCAGGCACCCTCCGGCCCGGCGAGGTCGCAGACTCGAATCTGATAGGGATCAAGTGGCGTGCCGTTGACAGCGACCACAAGGCTGTTGGTCTCGCCGTAATAATGCGCGCCTACTCCGTGCTGGATGTCGTCGCAGAGGACGCGTCGCCGGAGGCGGTCGGCAACATTGAAAGGTTTCGCCGGATCGTTGATGTTGGTGTCGTCCGGCTCGAAGCCCGGCGGCACGGCCTTGTGAAACAGCGGAATATCCATGCCCAGCGAGCTGAAGCGAAAGCAACCATCGCCGCTGACGGCGGGCGTGGCCGGGCAATCGGTAATGCTCCACGCGCCGAGCGACCAGAGGAAGATGCCGATGTTCTGGATGTTGTAGCGCCCTTGCTCACGCGGCGCCGAAGAGATTGCAGCACCAACACGGCGTACGTCGACCTTGTGCGCAGTGCGGTCGAAGCCGGTGTCCATGTATAGACCGGCTCTCCACTTGCGCAGATCGGGCGCGTAGTGGTTGCCCCTGCGAATGTGGTTCATGTACTGCGTATCGCCAAGCACCCTGAAGAATTCAACTGCGTGCGCACCCCATCCGGTGGCATCGCGGGCCAGTTCCTCCATCACCAGCACCGTGCCCTTTCGGCGGCGGAAGGCGATGGTGTTGGCTACCTCGGAACGTGGATTGTCGATGGTGGGAGCGATGCCATTGACTGCTTGATAGCCGATCAGGTCGCCGATGTATGGGATCACCCACGGCGCGCAGGTCTCGATGAACTGGTCGTCATAAAGTTGATCGAGGTCGTTAGCCACGATTGAGACCTGCTCCTGAAGCACAAGCAGCAGCGACTGAAGCGGGCCGCGAGAAGCCTTGGCATTGAGTTCGTCCAGAAGCGTCTGCTGGTCGGGTGCAAGCGGAGGCATGCCGGGCGCGGTAAGCAGTTTGAGCTGCGCCAGGCTTGCCTGTTCCAAATCGGTGAGCAGCGGCATCGACTGGGCAAGCTGTATGTCGCGAATGCGGTAAACAGCGGGGAGCAGGCTGAACAGGTCGAGACCCTGCGGGCTTACGGGAAGACTCATGACATGACCCCCAGGGCAATGGCGTTGGGATCGGGATCGAGCACCAGAATTTCGGCGGGCAGCGGCAGGCGGCTCGTCGTAGCTACCGGAATCCACGGACAGATGCGCATCTGCACACCTGCAGGAGGTCTCGTAAGCGTCACCGTCTGGGTCAGCCACTGGTGTGCGGCGTAGACTGACCATTTGCCGCTTGCCAAGTCGCCCGCGCGACTGGTTGCGCCGACCGTGAGCGCAGTGACATTGATCGCGACCACGCCTGGCACCGCCTGAATCAGTGCGGCAATTTCGTCGCCAGAAACCCCCTGACCAAAGCCGCGATTTGCAAAGCTGTACTGTGTTCGCAGCGCGAGAATAATCGAAGCTCTGACTACGGTTGAATCGTAATCCGGGTTGTACGCGACATCGGCCTTCAGCGAGAACAGCGTTTCCAGAAAACTCAACGCATGAATCGGAATCAGCGGATTGCCGTAGGACTGGAGTGCCGTGATCAGATTTCCCAGCGTTGGATTGCCGGGAGGCAGCGCTGCACCTCCCGCTCCGGCGACGGTGAGGAAGACTCCACGTCCGGGGCCGCTCGGAATCCACAATGCCGCCGCCTTGGCGATACCACCGAAGCTGGCTGCGAAGTTCTGATAGTCGGAGATCGAAACGGCTCGACCCAAAGTAAGCACGGAAGACGGCGCATTGGCGCGAACATCGCTGGCCGATTGCGCATCCTGCCCGCCGGTAGCTGTTTCAGGATTGGTGACGCCGGTGACGCCAAGCGGCCGGTCGATCAGCATGGTGATCGTGCCCGCGCTCACGTTGCCGGCTGCGCCAGAGCCCACGCGATAAGTGGCCACGATGTTGTTCTGCCCGGTCGGCAGTGTCGCACCCTCTACGCCATCGCCAAAGAGAACCGTGGTCGTCGCGTCTGACTGGTTGCGCGTGGCAAAGACCGAGGCCGCGGCTTTTGCTGGTAGAGTGTCGGTACTTCTTTCCATGCGACGCCATTGGCGGTGACCTTGAGCGTGCTCAGTCGTCCCGTAGGCGTTGGCGCTTGCACATAGGTAAGCGGCGGCTGGCGCAGCTTGAATTGCTGATTCGGCGTGGCCGCAGAGCCGTTGCCCATTACCTCGCTGACCGAACGTCCCGCCGTGGCGAGACCCACGTTGGCATTCACCGAGCTCATGCTTCGGTCGTAAACCTGCGTCATTGGGTTCGTCAGCAGTACCTGCGTATGCGGATAGGGCGAAGTCACTGCCGACACCGACGAGACGAGTGCAAACTCCTGGATATCCGGGTCGTTTTTGGTCGAGGGGGCAGGCGTAAAGCTGCCGACAGTCGCAGTCACAGTTCCCGTTCGACCGCTGGCATCGGCAACGCGCAGACTTCGTGTGCCGGTATCCGCAATCCACGGTGGAATGCTGCCGTCACCATTCGCAGGCAGCGGTCCCGGGTCGATCAACGTAACGACATCGCCCGGGTTGAGTGTGAGGTTCGCGGAGCCGTCTACCGGTCCATCGTCGGGCACAAAGGTAAGCGGCGCGGCGGCGGTTGTGACCTGGAGCTTTTGCGCCTTGCCGGTGACGGCCACGGCGGTCACGCCGACCAGATCCGGCCGCAGCGCATCAATATCGATCACTGTTCCGTAGAGCGGATGATCGAGCGGCTGACGCGCCACGGCAAGTTGCTCGGTCTGGCACAGGACCGCGGTTCCCTGCAGCGGGAAGTCCGAAACATTGGGGTCGTTGAAATCGCCGGCCAGCTCTGTTATGCGGCCAGTTGTACCAAATGCTGAGCGCGACGTCGGAGTCGCCGCCGTCACCTTGAAAAGCTGCGCCAGTCCATCCACCACCAGCGCAAACCAGGAGTTCACCGCCACTTTGGAGTAGGTTGAATCAAGATCGATATGGTTCGCGTCGGTGGTCCAAAAATTGTTCCATATCCAAGGGCTAGCCGCGGTGTTGATAAGCGCGGGCAGAGAAGTCTTGCTGCTGTTTTTGGCGCTGACAAATAGATTCGGATCAGGCGCCGTGCATCCGAAGAGCGCGGCCTTCTGCCGGAAGGCGAAGATCTTGGCCGTGGTCCACGTCGAGGGATCGGGAGATTTTCCGCTTCCAGTTCCGTGACCCATGCGCGTATCCCAGCCCACCCACGTCACACCGTTCGACGAATCGGTAACGACTTGATTCAGCGTCACCACATCCCACTGCTCATTGGGTGTAACGCTGGGTGCCCAAAGCTCGCGGGCCACGCCTAGAATCAGCAGTGAGTCGCCTGGATTGAGCTGATTGGTTGTTCCTGCGAGATACATTCCATTTGTCCCAGGTGCGATCCACGGCAAACTGGTGGTTATCGGCAGCGCATTCCAGTCAGCTTTGGCCAGGATGTCAGCCGAGGTTTCGAAAGTTTGTGGCGCCTGGTTCTGTGCGGGAACGCTCTGCACCTGGACGCCTGCGGGAATGGTGATGGCCGTGGTGGTGGGATTGGCAGGCAGCCCGGTAGCTGCCTTGACGGTAAAGGCGAGATACGTCTCAGCGGCCACGCCCGGCGCCGGCTGATAACCAATCAACTGCGCCAATTCGGTCAGCGAGCGAAGCTGAGTCGCGGTGCGCAGATAGCTTTCGTTGGCCAGCCGCTCCTGGTAGAAAGTCAAAATGTCGAAGACCACTGCGCTGGCATCGAGCAGCGCAATCGAGAAGTCATCCGTATCGCGCGTCTTCAGATAGGCGAGCGCTGGATAGTCCGCACTCGATAGCCGCGCCAGCATCGATTCTCTGAAGGTAGCCCATGTGCCGGCGCGATAACGGATCGCAGGCAGGCCGGGAAGATTCAACTCTTCCTGCGGTGTCTCGATCCCGACGCCGGAGCAGCAGCCGCAGGTGCAATCGGATTTATCTGTGCAACTCATGCGCGTCTCACTTTCCGCCTTGCAGCACCAGGGTGAGCTGGCCGTGATTGGGATAACTGGGGTCGTTGTCCATGCGTGCAATCTGGAAAGGCCCAAGAGGAATCTCCCCATTGGCGAGATAGCTCGGGTCATTCACTCCTTGCGGGCCGAAGACCGTAGCGGCGACAGAAGTGACTCCAGGCACCTTGCGCGCCGCCGCATAAATAGGACTCAAGTACACTGTCTGCCCGAAGCGGAAAGTATCCGCCGCGAAGAGACCCTCGCAACCGCTGCCCAATGCCTGCAGCAGCCCTCTGCGCACATTTGCCTGGAAGTAGCTCGGATCGACGCATACCGTGAGCTTGATGTTGATTGGTACATAGCGCGGCGACTCAAGCTGCAGATCTTGCCCGGCCAGCCGATAGCGGTTCACAAAGCGGGTCAGTGACCTGCGCAATGCGGGCGCCAGGTCGCCTCCCCCTTTAGGTTCGGCGGCCAGAAAGACGGTGTACCAGCTCCCCGTCCAGCGCAGCGTAGCCACTGCTTCATCGATCTGGCTATTACGCTCAGCGATGGCCACATAGTCGGGCATGGTGATGGCCCGTTCCTGCGTAAGAAACGCTTCAGGAGCGCGCCGCTGTATCTGTTCCGTCGTTTCCGGATCTACTCCACCTGATGCAGGGAGGGGATTGGTGCAGCCCACAATACGAGCATCGCCGGTGGCAAGAAAGACAAGGCTTTCGGCTCCAACGTTGCCAGCGGTTCCGTTGCCCACGCGATAGGTCGCCGTGAAAGCGGCGCCGCTCTCCGGCCTCGGGCCGTTGGTGTCGTCGCCAAAGCGCAGATGCGCGGTGCCATCGTATTCGATCTCGACGACGAAGTTCTGATCTGCCGGACCCGCCTGCAGCAGATTTGGCAGCGGCTTCCAGCTCGTAGTGCGGTTGTCGAAGAAGCTCGAAAGGGTTACCGCGGGCAACGCCTCGTCCGCGTCGTAGTTCATCAATGTGCTGGCAGAGAGGCTGGGGTTCGGTTCCTCAGAATAGCTGCGCACGCGAATTAGGTCCGAGTCGAGCGCGATGGTCGATTCGGCATTATCCAGCGACAGCGCGTTATAGCGCTCGACAACGACCGGCACCTGCACGCCTTCGCCCGACGACGGGTTATAGACCACCAGCAGATTGAATTGATCGGGATGCTGCAGGCTCCCTTGCACAATCACGCCAAAGGCCGGCGGCCACGCCAGCGGGTTCGATGCCTGCACGGTGAGATACGCGCTGCCGCCCGAGTCAACCAGATTGACGGGCCCAGCATCCGGAAGCTGTGTTGGCGTTGCCGGATAGGCCGCAGGCGCTGTCCCAAACGGTGTGAAGCCGGCTGGCACCTTGAGAAATCGCGAGAAGGCATTGATCTGCGTAGGCGCGTAATTGGGATCAGTGTTGGTGAGCGATAAATCGGGGAAGAGTTCGAGCACCACCGGCCCCGTAACTCCATGCGGCCCACCAGAGGGATCGTAGACAACCGAGAGATCGAAATTGGCGGGATGCAATGTATTGGCTACCACGCTCACGCCGAAGTATTGCGGCCAACTCCACGGATCGGCCGCCTGAATGCTGAGGCTGGTGAAGCCGCTCGCATCCATGAGATTGGCGAAGCCCGATGTAACCAGCGGCACAATCGAAGTCGTCACCGGTGCGCCCGACAGCGGCAGTGGAACCGCCTGCGAGATAGGAGCATCCGGCAACACTGGCCGATAACGCACAGGCAGACCCACCGGCTGCGTCGGGTTACAGCGGTTGCTGCCATCCGGAGGGAAGATCGACGGCTGAGGAACCGTGCCGAGCGAGACAGCGCTTAGATGCAGACCGTGATCCGCGAGTACGATGTTGCCGAGCACGATGCTTACGTCTGTCAGAAATTGCAGCTTGCCCGTCGAGTCGATAAAGCTCGACGAAAGACAGACCGGGAAGCGAAGGGCATCCTCGTTCGACCACTGAATCTCGGTAATCGAAGCCGGACTTTGCGCCGCCGAGGTAACGGGATCCCCCACGCCACCGGCAGCCGGAATTGTAAATAGCGGATCGACCAGCGGCTGGCCCAGGTGGTTCTGAGTTGCTACTTGTGTTAGCCGAACCGCGATGCGATGACGGATGTCGGCGTCAGCCGGATCCCCGGTGCGCGGCCCCAGCACTTCCTCAAAGATCAGCACATCGCCCGGCTGCAGATTCGGATAGCTACCCAGGAGCGTTGCTTCGGTTGCGCCCCGAGGCAGGCAGCAATCTGTATTGCCCCATGTGTAAAAGCTCATCCGATTGTGCTCGGGATAGAGAACGGCATCCTGCATGGACTCGAAGACGATCACGCCCGCGTTCAAGGCGGCCTCTTCATTGCCCGCTCCCACTGCCAGCGAGGAAGGCATGCCCGGAGCGAAGGTATAAAAGCGCGTCAAGGTGCGATCGAGAAAGGCCTGAGCGTTTACCTCGATATGCATCCAGGTACGCGCGTTGCACCCGTCATGAACCGGATAGTCCACCAGCAACGCGTGGCGGCGCAGAGAAATGCGACTACGTGCTGTCTCGATGTAAGCTTCGGTAGCCACCGCATCCTGCTGGTAGCTGAGATAGTCGCCCACATAGGCCACTAACTCGGCCATCACGACGCCCATATCGGCTTCGCTTGCCGCGTCCCAATTGGGCAGCAGCTGGTTGAGTCGATCGAGCAGGACGGTGCGAAAAGCCCCGTAGTCCTTGGCGAGGTAATTGATCGGCGGAGGATCGGGCAGATCGGGAGCGCAATCGGGCGCAGGCGGCGCGCAGTCGAAGTAAGGCGGGCACTCGACCTTGAAAGAGAATTCAAGTTCGGACAGCTCGGGATCGAAGCCTGCAAGAACCTCCGTTACATCGAAGGGATCCTCCGCCGCCTGCTGCGCCCCGCTCACCAGTCGCAGCGTGTACGGCGAGAAATCTCCGGCAACCTTCGTGCGCACGATCAGTACCTTCGCGGCATCGGCAAGGCTGGTGTAATAAGCCGTCTCGGCAGCCGTCGCGGAAGCGGGGAGCGTGCTCGCATCGGATGCCAGCGCGACCCACGCAACCCCGACATTGGTGATGCTCTCGCCGCCGCCGATGAAGACGTTGACCACAGCGAGATTTCCCGCCAGCGCGTTCAGGCAATGCACCACCAGCGTCTGCTGGCGAGGAATGCCCAATGGGATTGCGTCGTGATCCAGCACCTCAAGGTAATCGATGCCGTTGATCGTGGGATTTCCCAGGACCTCGGCTTTGCGATTTTCATTGCAGCACGCGTAGGTGAGGCTCATTGCGGACCTCCGTACACAAAGGTCTGTATTTCGGTGACATCGGTATTGAGCGGCGAGTAGGTCACCGTGACCGTGAGAACGGCTTCGTCAACTGCAGCCACAACCGACTGCACGCGGACGTAGTTGCTGAGCCACTTCTGCAGCGCCGCCTGCACGCTGAACTGAGTGGCCGCGGCCATCTCCATGCTGTTGGGCGCAAAGGGCAGCTGCAACAGCCCGCTGCCGAAATCAGGCAGATTCACGCGCTCTCCCGGAGACGTAAAGAGTACCTGCTCCACCAACTGGCGCACGTAATCCTGTTGCGGGTCGAGTGTTCTGCCGCGGCCATCGAACTGGAAAGGAAAATTGACGTTGGTGCTCATCCGCTATTCCTCATCTCCTGCTGCCTGCCCATCGCATCTCTCACGCGCTCTCAAGTCGCCAGCACCAGCGTCTGCGCCGAGATCGGCAGCATCGGCGTGCCGGTTGGTGCGCAGATCGAGCTCCCGCTCAGGATCGCAACCGGCTGTCCATTCGACTGCACGCTCATCGCGCCCACGATCCACTGTCCGGTAACGCACGGTCCGTTCCCCGCCGGTGGTACAAAGGCGCATCCCGCAATCGCATAAGGCGCGGCAATCGTCGCGATGGGCATGCCTGAAACAAAGACCACCGGGCTCGGCATCGTCGGTATCGCCTGACCGCCGTGCGAACACATCACCGTAGCTCCCATATGCAGAATTGGTCCCGGCATTCTATCTCCTTCTTAAGCGCCTGTGATGGTAAGCGCGGTTTCGTTGATGGCCACGGCCGGTCCGATCAGTGTGATCGTGGCGCCCTGCCCGTTACTGATGTAAATGCCCGTTTCATTCACCACGATCATGGCTCCGCTGACGCTCTTGAGCACGATGCCGCCGGTGGCGGGGGTGGGCGGCGCATCGCTGACTAGAATCATGTTTTCGCCAGTCGTTTGAATCACAATGTTCTGCCCGGGAGGAATCGCCGGAGGAGCCGTGGCGAAGACCGGGACATCGCCGACGGTGCCCCAGAATCCCCCCGTCCAGATGGGGTAGTCGGGATTGCCCTGCTCGAACTCAACCCATATCTGCGACCCTATCGGCGGAACGATAAAAATGCCCGCCTGAATGCCCGCCGCCGGTACGCAGGGCATCGCCCAGCTGCTGGGAATCGCTCCAAGCACGTCGGGACATTGGAGCAGCACGCGGCCCATCTGCAGCGGGTCAATGTTCTCGACCACGAGACCGCGATACTTGCCGTAGAAGCGTTGCGCATTGCCGCCTGCCGATGAATTCTGTGGGCTCATATGTTCACCGTCGGCACGGTTGAGACAAGCCCGTTGCGTGTGAGCGTGAAGTTCTGCTTGTACTCCCCGCGCTTGATCTTGTGGGTTACGCTCTTCACGTAGTAGAGCCCGTCGAAGGCCGGCCCAACGCCGCGCACGCCCACCAGCCCGCGCGCCTTGAGGACTCCGCGATACCGTGTCACATCGAGCGATCCTTCGCAGGTCACCGCCTCCGCCGCCTCCGCGGCAGCCGCAAGCCCCATCATGACGGCCTGCGGAATCGGCAGCTTCGCCAGGTCGTCGCGCAGCGGCCGCAGGTCGGGTGGCAGCAGATTGGTGGGCAGCGGCGGAATCAACCCCAGCGGCGGATTCAGTGGCGTAATCGGCGGCAGCGGAATGGGAATGCTTACCCCCGTCTCCTGAATGTAGGTGTAGATGATTGGAATGCGATTCTTCTCCTGGTCGAAGGTGAAGTGCAGACTCTCCACATTGGTGTACGCGTCCATGTCTCCGTTCAACGAGGGCTGTGGTATGCCGATCTTGATCTGCGGCCCCCAGTAAGCAGTGCTCACACCGGGCACCGGTCCCGGCTCGATGTAGAAGACCCACCCCACCTGCTCGGCGAGAAACTTGATGTAGGCGTAGTCAGTGCCCTGCTGCGATGACCACTGCTCGATGGGTATCTGCAGTATCAGCATCAAGCTGGGAATGATCATGGGCAGCACGCCGAAGAGCGCGTATTTCGCGAGCAGCAGCAGCACGCGTCCTTCAGGCGGTAGCGCCGGGAAGGGAAAGCCGCTCCAGTCGGACTGGTCCATCAAGGCGGTGAGGTCTTTGCCGGTAATGGTCAGCGTGGAATTCGAGCCCTTATCGCCGGGAGAAAGCTGGTTGTTCGTGATCACTCCGTCTATAAGCACATTGGCCACGCCATTCACCGTCGCGACCA
Source organism: uncultured Acidobacteriaceae bacterium (assembly GCA_963769345.1). GTDB lineage: Bacteria > Acidobacteriota > Terriglobia > Terriglobales > Acidobacteriaceae > Telmatobacter. The sequence goes on along the minus strand of CAVYLL010000006.1, from coordinate 177,229 downwards.
AAATCACGCGCATAAAAAGCAGTGGCAACCCGCCTGTGAGCAGAAAGAGAATCTGCAGCGGCGATTGCTTGTCGATGCTGAAGATGAGTTGAAATCCGCTCTGGCCCACGTCATCGACCTTGACCTCAACCTCGGCCAGCGAGTCGAGCACAACACGCGGCACGGTGAGCGGCACCACCGGGCCGATCATCATCGAGAGCTGCACGCTTTGGAGCATTTCAGACACCGGTGCTCGCCCCCGGAACACCCTGCGGCGTGGTGATATTCAGCACCCGGCCGGGCGCGGCCACAAGATCGTTTGGCACGATGGCGCCATTGGCGTCGCATAGCAGCCAGAACATCAGTGGGTCGCCCAGATACCGCGCCGCAATCAGGTCAAGCCGATCGCCGCGCTTCACGGTATGCCGCGCCACTGTGGCAAAGTTCGGCGCACCCGGCTCCGGCACGAATCGCCGCGCGAGATATGTAATCACCTGCCCATCGGGCGCAGTGTATTGCAGCGTTGAATAGCGATAGTAGCGACTGTCGGGCGGAAAACTCACTGCCGGTACAGCGCCCATCTGAATCAATGTCTGCAGCGGATAGTTCATGGCAGGCCTCCCAGGCCAAGCACGTTAAGAGCGACAGATTTTGCCTGTGTCGCCAGCGATTCCTTGTTGCTGAGATAGGCCATGAAGTAGTGGCCTCCGGGATGCTGGAACCCAAGATCATCGATAGTGAGCACCCGCATACCCAGCGAGACCTTGGCGCGGATTGGATTGAGCTGAGTATCAAAAGCCTCTTCGGTGATGGAGAAGTCCGTAAGTCGCACCGGCACGACGCGGCTCTTGCTCCAGACGAAGAGCGTCAGCGGCTGCTCGAGAGGAATGATCTCGAGCGTGCCCGCGTTTGCCATGCTGTCGTCAGCCAACAGCGTTTCGACCGTTGGGCTGATGAGCATTTCAAGCTGCGCCAGCTGCGGCTGCAGGCCAAACTGCACAAAGCTCTTGTTCTCCTGCCTCGTCGGAAACTCGAGGTAGTCCGTCGCGTCGAGTTCGGCTTCGAGCTTGATGTTTTCAATGGCCGGGCCGCGCAGGCGCAGCGCATCAACGCGCACTCCGTCCTGTCCGCCAGGCATCGACTGGATCTGCAGCGTGCGCGAAAGCGAATCAGGATTGTATTGCAGTGCAATCACGCTCTGCACCGTGGTGGTGCTTGGGTCGAGCGTGACGATGCCGCCCTTGACCAGGCGAGGCGAGATGGGGGATGAGGTGCTCACGGATCTCCAGGCTTCCTATGGTGTTTCCACCGGGTTAGAAGTTTCATCCTCACGGCATGCGAGCGCGGCGCCTTCTATGGCGGCACAGTCGCGCCATGTCCAAAGCGCCCACCAAAGAAGAAGCTGCCTGTCGCAGAGGGAGCAGTCGTCGCCGCAGCACCAGTCGCAGCCACCAGGGCCTTGTATTCCTCCGGTGTGTGCACCTTGCCGTCGCGGGTGACGACCTCGACGATGATCGCGTCCACGCCGGTGTTGGCGCCACGGCCGGCGCGCAGCCGTGTACGAATCGTGTCTCGGCGGCTATTGCGATACACGCGAAAGACTTCGCCTCCGCTGTCGTGATCGATGAGCCGGATGCCGGGGTCGGCGAAGAAGTCGCGCAGCACATCCAACTCCGCCTGGATGCCCTTTGCATGCGCGCGATCGAACTCCGCCTGATGAGCTGCGCCCCCGGGCGATGCAGGATCCGTGTCCAAACTCTCCGATCCGATGCGCCTGGCATAGTTCGTTGTCGCCGTGCGCTCGCGCAGAAAGTGCACGAGCACCTCCTGCATACCCAGATCGCTGCTGGCCAGCAGATCGTCGATGTCTACATATCCCGAGGACCATGCATCCTCTGTGACGCCTTCGTGGAAGCCCGCCGCTTTCGAACCCAGAAGTCCATGGCGGTTGGTGAAGCGCAACGGAATCACGGCCGCCTGATCGATAAAGCCCTGCATCTGCGCATCGAAGTTGCTCAATGATGCCCCAGCTTTCACGGTGTAAGTCAGATCGCTGCCGCTGATGGCAAAGGTCAATCCTGTCGAGACGGCATTGAGACGCGTAATGAGTTCAGGAACGCGCGCAAATCCCGACTGCTCACCCTTGCCCACATCGCGCATGGCCACTTTGCGCTGAATCGTGCCCGGTTCCACCGATCGCGCATCGGTCCGATCCAATCCAAATGTGGCAGAAGATCCACGCATCGCCGCAGCCTCGGCATGTTCAGCCTCCTCTTCGCGCGAATCCTCTGACGAGGAGATTTCAGCACGGCTCAGATCGCCGCTCACGGGCGCGTCCTGTTGCGCCACGTGGGCAATTTCATGCGCCAGCAGCGACCGGCCTTCCGCCGAGTGAGGATCGAACTTACCTTCTCCAAAAACAACATGAGAGCCCGAGGTATAAGCCTCGGCATTGAGATCGGACGCGGACTCGGCCGCCTCGGCCCCATCGTGGATGCGCACCCGGCTAAGATCGAAGCCGAAGCCCGGATCCATGTGCGATCGAACGCTCATCTCTGCATCGAGGGGCCTTCCCGAAGAATTCAGCGCTCGCTGCACACTCGTCCGGTTGCGTTTTGCGCGCGCCGGCGATGTGTCCCGCAGCGGATCCGGGGCCGGAGCATCTCGCACCTGCATGCGCGCCGCGTTCTGCCCTCTACCCGAGCGATCGCGAACCGGCCCGGACGGGATCGGAACGCGTTCTTTCGGTGCCATCGAAGGTTTCACCTGTCCGCTCCTCTCGCGATCTCAGAAATACCGAACGCCAAGACAAACGAGGACTCCCGCACTTGCATCCGAAGAGGACGATTTATCCCAGGAACCCTCATAGTTTCTTCCACCAATTCGCGAGCTTTTCCTTTGATTGATCGATCACTTCTGCGGCCTTCTTCTTAGCCGCAGGCAGATCTTCATTAATAATTTCCTTGCCCTTCTGCACGGTTACAAATGCGGCATCGCCGAGCGCATCGCCCACCTTCGCCACGGCGCTGCCCTTACTCTGGTCGGCGGCATTGTTCAGAGCCTGTTCAAAGCTCTTGCCTGCGATCATGTCGTTAGACATGGAGAGCATGCCCGCAATCCCCTGCACGGACGGCCCATACTTGCCGGCTTTGGCTTCCTTGTTCTGGCCGAGGTTGAATGCGGCATCGCCGGCGGCATCACCGATCTTCTTGAGCGTCGTGCCTTCGGTCTTTTTGATCGTCTTCTCGAGCGCCTGGCTGGGCGTGCTGTTGCCCAGATTGCCGGCGAAGTCTGCGGCCATCGCCCACGGCTGGATCACCGAACCGAGCTTGCCGCGAGTCGCATCTTCGCCGAACTTGTCCACCCCGCTGGTATCGCCGCCCGCAGCCCGGCCAAGATCGTAGTAAGCGCGCGTTCCGGCGCCTATCACCTGCGCGAACTCTTTTGAAGGCGTGAGATCCGCAGCCAAATCCGCGCCGGTACGCAGCGTGGCCTTGTTGTTTACCGGTGTCTTGGGGTCGCGGTTTTTCTGCAGGTGATCGTCCACGGCACCAGTGAGGTTGTCGGCGGCATTTACGGCTTGATCCCATCCCTCTCCGGGCACCACGAAGCCCGCACCGGTTTCTCCGATTGTGCCCAGCCACGCATCCAGCGCATCGTTGCCGTAGTACTGCTCGCCCTTCTCGTCTTTCTGCATGCGTTGCACCGCCGTTGAAACAGCGCCTGCAACCGGGTTGGTGCTCGCGAGATACGCCTTGCCGGCTTCAAGAGCCGCTTCGGCGTGACTCTTCTTCTCCTTGAGGGCATCCTGATAGGCGTCGTAAGCGCGTATGGCTCCAGCTGCCTCGTTGGCGGCATGAACCGCCTTTCCACCGGCTCCTGCGTGCGGCTGGGCGTTATGTTCGGTGGTCGTGTTCTCGTGAACATTCCCGGTCGATTCATGAGTGTCGGTGCCGGGGGACTTTTGGCCCTCCTCTGTTTTGTTCGCCACAGGCTGATTCGTTTCGTTCCCGTGCGCTTCGTTGGCTCCCGTCGCAGACTTGTTTGCCTCCGCCGTGTTCGTTCCGCTCTTGTTTGCTTCAGAGCGCGCCGCGTCGTTTTTTACTTTCGCCGCTTCTATGGACTTCTGGGCTGCCTCAGCTTTCAGTTGCAGGGCTTCCTGCTGCGCTTTCTCCCGAGCCTGACGCGCGGCAACGGCATCTGCGTTTTGCTGCTCGCCCTGCACGGGCTTGTCGGTCTCATTCTTCGTCTGATCGGGACCCTTGACTTCGCCCCCGGTCCGTTCTTGTCCTGCTGTTTCCTTTGCCGCCTCAATCGTCTGCTGGGCGTCCTGCACTTTGGTTTTCGACTGTGCAGTTGCGGCGTCTGTCTCGGGTTGTTTGGTCTGCGTCGGCAGCTCATTGCTCTTTGTCTTGCTCTTTTTCTTCGTCTCACGCTTCGGCGAGTCCGCCTCGTCGGCCTTGCGCTCGGCCTCGCGCTTCTGGCGATTGGCTTCCTTCTGCGCATTCTCCTGTGCGCGGCGCGCGGCCAGATCAGCAGCTTCCTGCTGCTTCCGCGCCTCGAGGAACTTCTCAACTTCCGCCTTCTCAACCTGTTTTCCAATTTCTTTTGCTTCGCGTTCGAGCTTACGTTCCGCTTGCTCACGCTCGCGTTTCCTCCGCGGCTCAGGCTCATTCTTCTGCGCCTTTTCGTCCTGCAGCTGTTTCAGCCGCTCCTGGCGTGCCTTTTCGCCCGCTTGCCGCGCCTGCTCCCGGGCTGCGGATTCGGCATCCGCGCGCTGCTGCCGTTGCGCTTTCTTCGCAGCTTCACGCTGAGCTTTTTCGGCTTTGACTTCTCTTGCCTTCTGGCGCGCCTTCTGCGTCTTCCATTGTTTCTCGGTCTTGCCCGCGCGCAGGCGCGCCAAAGTGTCTTCGGCCTTGGGGGTCAGGATGTCCTTCGCGGGCACGATCTCCGGATCTGCATCGGTGCCGCGCTCACCCTTGGGGTCGCGCCCTTTGGCCTTCGCCAATTCTGGATCGCGCACTGCCGTACGGTCGAGCAGATGCTCGAGGAATTCCGGATTCTTGCCGTATCGTTCAGCCAGCAAATCGATGTGCTGCTTGCCGATCTGCTTGCCCTCGCCGCCCAGGTTCGTCAGTTCGAAGACCACGCCTTCGGGCAGTTGCGCCGGTTCGCCTTTCGCGCCCTTCTGCAGCGCATCGAGTGTTCCGTTCAGCCGGTCGACCGTCTTCTGCAGGCGAGCCACTTCCGCCGGTTCCTTGATCGTGCCGCTGTCGATCTTGTTCTGCAGCACCTCGATGTCTCGCGCGACGTTGCTCTCGAGGCTGGACGTAATCGCGGTGGCGTCGGTGAACGAATCTCCCTGCGTCGCTTTCTGCTCTCCGATTACCAGTCGTCCGGTCCGCACATTCTCCACAAGAAAGTCGTTGCCCGCAGTGCCTTCCTGTCCCATCTGCACGTCGTGGCTTGACTGGCGTGCCAGGCTCTCACGCGAACTTGCAGTCTCTGAGCCGCCGCCAATGATGTTCCACTCAGGGTTCGAATAGCGGTCGAAAGGCACAGCAGTTTCACCCCTCACTCCCTTGATCTTGTTGGGGTCGGTGATGGTTGTCGGCTCATTCGAAGCAGCCTTCGTGCCCGCGGGTCGCGTAGGCGGCTCCGGGATTCCCATTTCTTTGTTGATCTGCGACCAGATCTCCTCTCCGGTCACTTTTTCGTCGGACGCCACGTCGTCAGGCGCTTTACCCTCGGAGGACTTGTCTCCAGCAGATGTCTCATCAGCCGAAAGCGGATCGTCGACCGGGGTGCTGCTCTCGAGACCGGCTTCATTCGCCGTCACGCGCGCTGCCGAGGATGTCTCATTCGAAGCAGGATCAAGGTGGGAGACGTTTTCGGGGGCCGCTCCCGAATCCGCATCGGTCGCCGCCGTCGCCGAGTCGACCACCGTGCGCCCGTCCTCCAGGGTAGAGGTCGACTTGTCAGGTCCCGCTGTTGCATCCGCAACCTGCTTGCTTCATCAGATGTGCCTTCGATTGCACTCTGCGAATCCGCCGCTGGCGGAAGAGTCTCAGGGTTCGCCTGGTCAGGAATGCTCTCGTCTGTGCTCGGTGATTCTCCGCCGCCATGCGCATAGCTGCCCCCGATGATTGGCACGATGTATGTGGTCGGGTCTATCACGGCATCCATCAGCGACGTGCCGGTCAGCTCTGATGAAATGAGGATGCCCGTTCCCTGTTCAACCACTTGCCGTCCCGAACCCGGCGAAGGCACCGAGTTGCTCAGCAAAGGCGAAGCCGCTTCCCCCGCAAAACTGGAACCACCGGCAGCGACCTTGTTGATCACGGTGTTTACCGCCGAATTCTTCAAGTTGCCCCAGTAGTCGACCGACTTCCGCTGTCCGTAAGAAACTTCGACGCGCTGCTGCAGCGAATCCTGGGCGAAGTTATAGACAAACCCGAGCGCAGGATTCAGGTTGGCCGCGCCGCGGTTTATGCGTTCGACAAGCTTCGCCGTCCTGACGACCCGTTCGCCGCCCTTTTGAATACCATCTTCATATTTTTCGAAGCGGTTATTCAGATCCCACCACTCACTCCAGCTCTTGTCGAGCAGTGCGTCTGCTTCGTCAAGCCGGCCCGCTTTTGCCGCTTCCTCCGCCTCTCGGAGATACTCATTCGTCATCGCAAATTCCTGGATCTCGATCCGTGTCCAGGCTCCGCCCCAGAAGTGGATCGGTGCTTCCACCCACACACTGGTGGAGTCCCTCAGCTGGTTGCTCTCATATACCATTCGCTTGAGAAACTGGTTGTCGTCGCGCCGATCCGACACACGTCGCATGATTTTTTCGTACTGCTCGCGGCGACCGGCAGCTTGAGCTGTGACCTGTGCATTTTCCTGTTCGCGCGCAATCGTCAGCCGCTCGTCGAGGTTGGGAGTCAGAGCCATCGCCTTTTCGAGCCGGTGCTGATACTCCTCAACTTCGGCCTGGAAGCATTCGTCAGATCGGGACTCGAGTTTAGTGCAGTGGGCTGTTGCGGTTTGGCATTCGCCTTTTGCTTTTTTCCTTTTTTTTGCTTCGCTTTTGTCTTTTGCTTCTTAGCCACCGAACTCTGCACAGCCTCGCGCAGTTTCTGCGCTTCCTCGTCCTTTGCCGCGACGGTCGCGTCAGTTACGCCGGCAGCGGCTCGCGCCTTGTCCGCATCGGCCTGCAGGTCGGCTACCCTATCGGCAGCCTCATCGTCAGTCGCAAGCACCGAAACCTTCGCGTCCTCGTCCTCATAGCTGACTCCGTTGTCGGCAGCAATCGAAATCGGCGCAGACGGCCCAGCGTTCAGGTGGGCACGGCCTCCGACCTGATCGCGGGCGGCCTTCTGCGCAAACGATTCTGCGTGCAGAGCAGGCAGTGATGCAGTTCCCGCTCGGCCCGGCTTCTGCTGAACGACATGCGCCAGTTCGTGCGCCAAGAGGGCCTGCCCCGAAAGCGAATCCGGCTGGTACGCTCCCGCGCGGAAGTAAACTTTGTTTCCTCTTGCAAACGCACTCGCGCCGATGCTGTGCACCGCTTCGGACGCAATACCGTCCCTGTGAATGGATACCCCACCGAGGTCAGTGCCAAATTTCCTGCTGAAGACATCGGCGACCGTCGCCGGCAGTCGTTCTCCAGCCGAGGAATCGAGCGCCTTTCGCACCTGCGCGGGAAGGCTGTGCGAAACTCTCCGAGGCCTCGGTTGCGGGGAGGGGACAGCAGCTCCCGATTCGGAACCTTCTTTTCGAGGCGCATGCAAAGCAATCTCTGCAAATGACCACCGCAGCTGAGTCTCGTTTTCCTCTGTCCGCTTATCCACCGGCTTCGCTGTTCTGGCAGACGATGCTGCTCTTGTCGTCTGCAGTCGCATCGAGGCTTTCGTGTTCTGAGCAGGCTTTGCGAAAACGAGGGCTGCGCTCATGGCTTCAACCCCTTCCCGATGCCGCGCGCAACCTGTCCGCCTAACCTGCGCGCGCCGCTCACGCCGGGCGCCTGCGCCACTTGCCCCAGCCGTAAAACTGGCGTGCGATGACTGCGAGCCCATGCTTCGCGGCCTTCACGCTCGGCCAGCATCCGGGTCAATTGATCCTTAAGGCCGTCAACGAAGGCAGCCCGCGCCGCAGGGTCTATCTCGCTCAAAACCAGTCGGTCGATGGTGACATGGATCTTGCTCATGCCCATCCCCGAATCTCGGCCTCCGCCAGCGGACGCTCGGCCTTTATCGCTTCCTGTCGCGCTGCGCGCAGCACGTGTTCCATGGCGACAGGTTTCCCCGCGCCGGCCGCGAGGAAGGCCGCATTCAGCGCGATGTTGCGGATGCTGCCACCCGTCATGTTGAGCTGCGCCAGCTGGCCAAAATCGAGGCCCCGCGTCGGCGTCTGCGCCGGAAAGACACGCCTCCAGATTGCCTCCCGTTCCAGCAGCCCCGGGAAGGGAAAATCGACGGTAAAGCGGAGCCGCCGCTGAAAAGCTTTATCCAGCGAAGACTTGAGATTGGTGGTCAGCACCGCCAGCCCCTGGAAATTCTCCATCCGCTGCAGCAGGTAGCTCACCTCGATGTTGGCGTAGCGGTCATGGCTGTCTTTGACCTCGGCGCGCTTGCCGAAGAGCGCATCGGCCTCATCGAATAGAAGCAGCACGCCGCCCTCCTCCGCCGCATCGAAGACCTGCCTGAGATTCTTTTCGGACTCGCCGATGTACTTGCTCACCACTGCGGAAAGATCGATGCGGAATAGATCGAGGCGCAGCTCTTTCGCCAGCACTTCGGCAGCCAGGGTCTTGCCCGTTCCGCTCACCCCGGCGAAGAGTGCGCTGATCCCGAGCCCGCGTCGTCCGCGTGCCGCAAAGCCCCACGACTCGTACACCGTCATGCGGAAGCGCGCCTGGTCGGCCAACTGGCGCAACGTATCTTTCTGCATCGCGGGCAGGATCAGGTCATCCCAGGTAGTCGCTGGCATGATGCGTTCCGCCAGATCCTCAAGCCGTGGCCGGGATAGCGATCGGCATGCGCTCCAAAGTCTCTCTGACGCAACGAGCCCGTCCTCATCCTTGGCTGCTCGAGTCGATGCTCCGACTGAGGCGATCGTCTCCGCACTCAGCCGGAACTGCTCGGCCAGATCGTCGACCACATTCCCCGCATCGCTCAGGCCGATCGCAGTAGCTGCTCCAAGCGCCATCGACCACAGGCGCTTCTGGCCAACCGGCCCAGGCTTGTTCACCGCATAGCGAACCGATCGCCGCACCAGTCGCAGCGGATCGCGGCTGGCGACAACCAGAGGCGCAGGCAGGCGTTCGATTGCCGTCAGCATCGCCGTATTCGGTTGAGCAGCCCCGCATTGCACCAATAGCATGGCCGGCAGCAGAGCGGCTTCGCGTGTCCAGAGAGCAACAAACTGGGCTGCCGACTGGGCAGGATCGTGGGAAGACCCATCGCCACCCGGAGGTGGGAAATTTTCAATAGGCAGAATCTGCAATTGCCTTCCCAGCCGATGCGCGACAAGCGCCGCCACATCTTCCTGTCCGCGGCCGTCGTCGCCGCAGAGATGCACGATCGGTGCTTCGAGCGACTCAAGGTCGCGGAGAGAAACGATTTCTCCTGCCACTTCTGCATGTTCATCGGCAATCCAGTGCGGGTACGCGCGCCCCTGCATCAGCGACTCCAGGCGCGCGTCGAGCCGATTCACCCCCGCGAGCGAATGCAGAATGCGCTCGTCGATGCGCAGGGGCGCAGCGGTAAGCCCGAAGCCGGGCTCCATCTCGATCAGGCGCGCGCTCCGCAACGGGCCCGAAGGCGCAAGCGCGCTCCAGTGAGGGAGATCCAAGCTTCCCAGCGCAAGGCCAAAAGTAATGCTTCCGCGCCGCTCCCCGCCCATCAACTCGCCCACCTGTGCGGCCAGCGCTGAGTCCATTTCGATTCCGGCAGCGAGCAGAACAATCTGACGCTCAAACTCACTCAGGCCAAAGGTCGCGGTAAGCTGGTCAATCGCTGCGGGTGGGTCGAGCGTTGTCCTCAACTCATCCACAGCCGCCTCGGCGTCATCGAGGTCCTCGCTGCCCGCAGGCCCGTTCGTCCCCATGCGGCGCCGCAGCCGCGCGAACTCCATCGCCAGGCATGCCTGATTGGCCTCGGCCCACGAAACCGCGGGCGGTTGCACCGGATGCGCCGGAGCGATTGCCGCCGAACTGATCCGCACCGCACTCATATCGTCACCCAGAAACTTGTATCGAAGGTCGGAGTGCCGCCAGGCGTCGTGGGCCACTTGACCATGACCTGGCTGGGAGCCCCGTCCACAATCAGCCTCGCCAGTTGCTTGCCTGCAGCCAGCGGTGGAGAAAAGGTGAAGCTGAGCGTTCCGCTGTCGACTTCAAAAGACTGCGAAGGAGCCGACTGGCTGCCGATGGCCAGAGAAACTTTCTGGTTGGGCCGCGCCACCGGTTTAAAGGTCGCGGTGACGATGGTGGATGTTCCGGTCTGCACCACCCCCGGCGGAGGCAGAAGCTGCAGTATCGGCGCCACAGCAAACGGCAGCGAATTGGTGGTCTGCACTACGTTGCCAGGCGGGCTTTCAAAGTTGACGGACACCGAGTAAATGCCTGCCGGCACGGGTACCGCCGACGAATCCGCCGGAACCACGAACTGCAGAGAATTGTTGACGACGTTGATGGCGGCCGCAGAGGCCTGCGCCCCGAGCCGTGGATAGCTCAGCACAACTGTTGTCGCGCCCTTGAGAAATTCGCCGGTAATGGTGACTGTATCTCCGGCAGCCGCCGCAATCTGCTTATCCGGCGGGTCTATTTCAAGTAGCTGCGCCGGCTGGATGGCATTCGCCACAATACTGCGGCTCAGGACCGGCAGCGCAAAGCCAAGTTGCGTCTCGGGCTCGATCAGCACGACCGAAGCCTGGAAAGGAAAGGTTGGGCGGTAGTCCGCCTTGAGAGCAGTCCAAAGCCACGCCATCTCCTCGCGGTTGAGCGGCGACGGCGTAATCTTAATCATCTCCAGCTGATCGGCCAACCCTGAAGCGTTGAGCGCCACCGCAAAGGCCGTCGGCGGCAACGCAGTAAGAGCTTTCGTGATATCGGTGCGCGCGATTACCGGAAACCGATGCAACATCAGCAACGCGTGGCCCAGCAGCGCCTCCGCCTGCCAGTCTTCCGATCCATACGCTGTCAGCAGGTAATGCAGGTCAAGCGCCATGGGCGGACTGGAATTCAACGTCCGCCCGTCAGCCCCCAGCGAGGGCAGCCCGACATTACGCCAGCCCTGGTTGTATGTCACCTGATGAAGAAAGAGATTGACCTGGTTCTGCTCGGTGGCTCCGCTTCCAATTTCAGTCTGTACAAGGTCAGGGGCCTTGGCGGAGAGCTTAACGGTACCGAAGAGAGCGCTGAGGTCCCCCAGCGCATTTCCCAGAAAATGCTGGAGCACCGCAGTCACCGCCGACATAGCGAAGGCGTTGCTCATCGCCTGCCTCCACTTCCGCGGCGCAGGTACTCATCGAGGTTGATTCCTTTGCGCGGCGCAGGTGCAGCCGCACGGGGAGGTGGTGGCGCAATTGCGGCGACCTCGATCTTACCGATGTGAATGTGAATCTCGTCCGGCTCGCTCCGTGGCGCAGATGCGCGACGAACCGGGTCAATGCGTGGTGGCGCAGCGGTCCGCAGCGATTGCACCTGGATTGCGGGCGGCTCCCCAAGCTTCTGAATATGTCTTGCGGCTCTCGTCTCGTCAGAATCTGATTTCACCGTTCCGGATCGATGAGCATGGTCTGCCTGGGTGGCTCCTTCGGGCTCTCTTCGCGCAGTTCTCTCTTGTTCGCGCCGTGTCCTTTCCGTCTCTGATAATGCCAAGACGTGAGCGCTAAGCTCACTGGGCAAGATGGGGCCTTCGGCGCGAGGCGCGAATCGTTGCGTCGGCACTGAATTTGCGGAATGAAACTCGCTCTCATGCGCAGAAGGGACGAGCAGTTCGGGGCGCGGGTCATTCGCTGCGGCAGCTGGCTGGCTCGTCATCGATTCCGGATAGACTTCAGGCGCACTGGCAGCGCCGCTCTCCATCGCGAGCGGCATTGCTGGAGCAAAGATCGACCCCAGCATCGGCTGCAGACGCGGTTTCTCGGGGCTCTGCCCGTGAGCTGCCGAAGCCGCAATGCGCTGGAGAAAATTGCTCATGCCTGTGACATCCCGTCCACCATCCGCAGATACCCGGCGCGACGCACATCACTCATGCTCAGAATCGCCGCCTCGGCCCATCCGTAAGCCGCCGCCAAAGCATGCACTTCGGAGAGTAACCGCAGCGCCCGCGATTCGATTTCAGACCACAGAAATGCGGCAAGATCGAGCACCTCTCGACTTGCGTGGCCGCAAACCGGGCATTCGAAGCCGAGCGTAATCTCAGCCATCGGATCGGCTTCCGCCATCTTCGCTGCAATTTCGTCGACTACATCCGGCATCAGCTTCTCAGCTTCACTGTTCACGCCCTTATCCAGCGCACAATGCTGCAGCAAGTGGAGCGACGCCTGCTCCGCATCAGCGTCACCCGCTAACAACGCCAGGTCTCGACTTGTCGGCAGCCGATACGTCTCTCCGCCCACCGAAACGCGCTGCTCGGTCTCTGGCAAGGGAGACTCGGCGATCCGTCGGCAGTCCATCTCGAACTCAAGCTTCTCCCCACATTGCGAACACACCGTCCAGCCCTCCAGCCTGGGTCCGAAGTACAGGATGCGCACCTCGGCCAAGGCCCGGTTGCGCCGCCCCAGCGGCCAGTCGGCCACCGATATTTCCGCCATTTCGCCCGGCCCCAGGGATGCGCGAATCGCTACGAGCGCCCGATCCAGCGGATGGAGGCGGCAGCCGTGCTCCCAAAGCTCCAGAAACTCGGCGTTGCTCAGAGCCCGCATCAGCTCGCCACATTGGCCAGGGTCGGCTCGGTGGGTTCGTTCACGCTGGTGTCGCGCTCCCAGCCCTCGTTCTCGAGCTTGATGTGCTCAATCGCAACCGCGTTGGCATTGGCATCAAGGTCGGGCATCGCCTGATACTCCGACACCCAGCAGCGGTAAATCTTATACGCCATCACCAGCTGCCCGGCCTCGTTGTAGAGCTCGAGATAAATGTTCTTGCGCATGTTGGCCAGCGAAACCTCTGCCCCCAGTGCCGCGCCGAAATTCCACACCAGTCCAGCCCAGTCGTGAAAAGCCTTGTCCTGGGTCAGCCCGCGCTCCAGAGTAATCGCGTCGAATTTGTTTCGCCCCGGCGATTTGTGCGAGGTCGAAGGGTCACCGCCCTCGCGATGCTCCACCACTTCCGTGGTGCGCTTGAGCATGCTCATCTTGCTGATCCCGGCGATATACGCACCATCCCACTTGAGCCGGTACTTGAAATTCTTGTACGGATCCAACCGCTTCGGATTTGCAGGAAACATGACCATCGGACTTCCTCCTGGGTGTGCTCGCTTACGAGAGCTGCCCGGCTATCTGCTGAATCTGGATGACGACGAACTCGGCCGGATAAAGCGGCGCAAAGCCCACCAGGATGTTCACAATCCCGAGGTCGATGCTGGACTGGGGATTGTTCTCTGCATCGCACTTCACAAAGTAGGCCTGCGATGGGCTTGATCCCTGGAACGCCCCTTGCAGGAAGAGTCCCTGCATAAATGCGCCCACGTTCAGCCGGATCTGACCCCAAAGCGGTGCGTCATTCGGCTCGAAGACTACCCATTGCGTACCGTCGTACAGGCTCGACTCGATGTAGAGAGCCAGCCGCCGGATTGGAATGTACTTCCACTCCGAGCCAGCCTGATCATTGCCCGATAGAGTGCGCGCTCCCCAAACCACGTCTCCATAGACCTTGAACTCGCGTAGGCAGTTGATGGCCTGTATGTTCAGATCGCCGTTCTCAAGATCGGTCAGCGTGTACTGCAATCCACTCACGCCGGTCAGCCCTGCCTCAATCCCCGCCGGGGCCTTCCACACGCCACGGCCGGCGTCGGTAGCGGCGTAGATGCCAGCCACAAATCCGCAAGGAGGATAGAGTGAAGGCCGGTTGCCCACTAGCGGATCGGGCGCCTCGACCCACGGGAAGTAATACGCCGAGTTGGACGAATTCGGCGCGGTGGTGATCGAGCCCAGAGTGCTTCCCGCCGGCCCGCTGGAGGTGAGACCGGAGATTGTCGCATGTTGCGGCGGATCCACGATGTAAAAGGCGCGCTGGCTGGCGCAGTAGCCTTGCAGTTTCGAGATTGTCGGCGCATCCGTCTCGCCAGGCACGCATAGCAAATTGAAGATGTCGACTCGGTCGAGCAGATGTACGCCTCCGGTCGCAGAAGCAGTCAGCATCAGCTCGAAATTCTGATCGGTTGCCGGCCACAGTGCTGTTCCGTCCGCTCCGCCGCTCAAGGCAATCGGCGACCCCGGCGGCGTCGCCGAAGGCGGAGCCGTAGGAGCAATCGGAACAATCGATCCTGGGGGAATGAAGCTGAGGTATTTCGAGTCGTTGTCGATCACAGTGACCACATACATCGAGTCGGTCGAGACAGTCGACAGGTTCACGAAGCTCTCAAGCGTCTGCAACTGGCCTGTAGGCGTGATCTGCTGCACCAGCAGTCCAAACCGCGTCGGATCGGAGAGCTGCGGCGTAATACTCACCCGCAGGTTATTGCCCCACGCTCCGGGATTAGCAGCAAAGAGCGTCAGTGAACCTCCCAGAGCTACACCTGAGGACAATCCGGTCGCGCTAACCTTCGCCACAGCCGGCGCGGAAGACGTCCATTTCACTGTGTTGGTCAGGTCCTGTGTCGGCCCTTTCGAAAAGGTTCCCGTCGCCTTGAGTTGCGCTGTCCCGCCGCTGCCCACGTTGACCGGCGAAGGAGTAATTGCCAGCGACTCCAGCACCGGCGCGGTCACTGCAACATTCGTTGTTCCAGTTACGTTGGATGTAACGCCGCCCACCACAGTCGGCCACGTAGCCGTAACGGCCACACCTGCGTCAATCGTGACTCCCGTGGCAATCCCGGTTTCCGGATCAATGGTTAGATCTGGGCCGCCCGAACCCCAAACCACACTCGTGGTCAGGTCGGCATTCGTGCCATCTGAGTAAATGCCCGTCGCCTTCAGTTGCAGCGTCAGGCCTTCGGCGACAGAAGGGTTGATCGGGCTGATGGCGACAGCGTTCAGCGCCGCCGCCGTCACAGCCAGTGTTGCGCTCGCCGAAACTCCAGCCGAAGTGACCGTGATCGTCGTCGAACCCGGAGCGACAGCCTTGGCAAGGCCCGTTGACGGATCGATAGTCGCCACCGCCGTATTGCTTGACTTCCATGCGTCGGGAGCCACAAGCGCTGGCAATACCGAGTTCGAAAGATCGGAGTGCGAAGCATTTGCCGTGAACTGTACCGTCTGGGTGGTTACTGCGACTGGACCGCCAGGATGAACCGCTAGACCGATTAGATTAGCGGCCGCATTCACCGTTACTGGAATTGCCGCTGACGTAGTGCCAAGCCAAGCCGCCGTGATATTCGAACTGCCGGCGGTGGCTAATGGTGTCACCAGCCCAGACCCGCTCACCCCCGCCGTGCCTGGAGCGCTCGTCACCCAGGTCGCCACATTGGTCAGATCCTGCGTCGTCCCATCTAAATATGTGCCAGTCGCTGACAGCTGCTGCGAAGGCCCGATTAACGGCTGCCCAGGCGCCGGTGGAGCATGCCCTAGCCCAAAGGCCGGAATCGTAGTCGGCGAAATGGTGATGGTGCTCAAAGCGACCGGAGCCACCGTCACCGCCAAAGTCCCGGAGACTAGTCCGAAGGTCGCCGTAATCGTGGCCGTACCGGCCCCGACCGCGTGAGCCACCCCGCCCGCGCCGATCGTAATCACTCCGAGATTGCTCGAAAACCAGCTCGCGCCCGCCAGACTAGCGCTGCTCCCGTCCGAGCTGTTGCCCTTGGCGGTAAACGTCAGTGAAACCCCAAGCGGAAGGGGTGGCAAGCCGGCCGGAGTGATGCTGATGCTTTGCAACACCGGAGTCCCCACACTAAGCGGCGCCGCCGGCGACACGATCGCGCCCATCGATGCCGTAATCTGCGCCGTTGCATAGCCTGCTCCGGTGGCTACTGCTGTAGCCGCAAGAAGAGGATTTGTTCCCGGTGCCGGCGGCATCGAGCCGTCCCACAACAGCCGCACGATATACGCCTGCTGACCCCCGTTGGCAAAGAACTGGTTTACCGAGTAGCCGAGCAGGCTGTTCGAATTGAGCCCGCCAAAGAGAGCTTGATAGTCCGACCAACTCTCCACCAGCGTTGCTTCATCGACAGGCCCTTGCGGAGCCCAGCCGATAAAGGCTGCGATCGAGGTTGCCACTCCGGTGATAGAGTGTACGCCGCTTGAAAGTTCCTCGACATAAACCCCGGGGTATGTAAACGTGGGCATGAATCCGTCCTCCTTACGAGTTGGCTTCCGTAGTTGGCGATCGAGCCTGTGTTGCGTGTCGTGCTTGAGTGGGCCGAGTTGGTCGCGGCAAGCGAATTTGAATTGACATTGAGACGTCGTTCCGAAGGAGCGCCGACCCTGCACAGCGTTGCGAGGGGCTTCGCGCGCAAGACCTCTCGTTGACCTGAGATGGTCAGGACTCTGGACGATAACATCTGTTCCGCTTACGCAGCTCTCTGACTAGTGAATGGACGGCAAGAAGCGTTTCGAACTTTCTTCGTCAATTCCGTGAGTTAAGTGAGGGGAGCCCGGGCGGCACTTGACAAGGCAATAAATCACGCGAAGAAAGTACTCCAGGAAATCAGACTGCGAGTATAGCTCAGCATTCGATGACGTCAAGACCCAGTTCACGGATATTTCATTCGCTAACGAAACGGCTACCTGAGAGGCTCTCCGTGCTGGGGCCCGGCAGGCATGTATTTGAATCCGGAGCAGGGGTTCGCTTTTCCCAATTGTCGAGGTTCTCTTTTAACCTCTTCACCGGTCAATCCGCCAGTTTTTTGCGCGCTCAAGATGTCCGCCGGTTTCGCCTCGCGATTGAAGCCGTCCCACGATGCCACGGGGGCCGAAGCACCCGAGACGTGTGAGATCAAATCTGTTAACTGAGTGCGGTGTATAGAGTCTGTCGTGAGATCCTGCACAACACCTCGGTCCGGCTCGCCCAGAATATCTGAGATTTGCGTCAGTACTCAATTGTGCAAAGCGCAGCCTACCTTCCGTTTCAGGATTCGTCAGGAACTCTGCCTTGCGGGTCGGCGTTCGCCGATCAACGTGATGCTCGACCATTTCCGGTGTCCACCAGATTGCCAATCCCTCGTGAGGCCATCTCCGATGTCGGGGCGTTGTTCAAGGAGAGTATTTAAGGCGCTCCGAACGTGCCGTTTGAAAATTGTTGTCTGCGATGAAACGGAACGGGCCTGACTCTCCCTATACGTCATTATGCTTCCCCAGTTGCTTTGTGCAGGACCCGAAACCTCCCAGTCTGAGCAGAATCCTTCGGTCTCGTTATCAGTCGAGGCTCTCCGCACTTGGGAAGTTACGGTTTCCGTCGTGGAGCCGTGCACCGGCGTTCAATGGAACGGCGCAGATCAAGACAGGCACGTTGACGCACATGGTGAATATGGGAAAGGCGCTACAACCTTTTGTGCTGTAAATGAAATGACGTGGTTGCGCACAGTCCGAGATTCGTCATCACTACCTTCATCCGCTGCTCATTGAACCCCAGGTGGAAGTGCCACTGGGTTCCTTCGTTACTGGGAGCAAAACAACCGAAGCGCCGAATTCAAAAGGAACTCCTCGTGATGACGCTTTTTGGAGTTGTCGGTGCATTGTAATTCTGACGAAAGTTAGCCGCGACCGTTATTCCACCAACCCACTCCCAGGAGGAAGTATTTCCAATGCGAACTCAATCAACGCAGTTCACTCACTCCTTGGTTTTCCCTGGCACCCTTCAACTGGTTGCGCTCATGGCATTCCTCGCGGTCACCACTCTCGCGCGCGCTGCAGACAATTTCGACATCCTGACCAAACAGTCCGATACACCGACCAGTACCGTTTGGCGAATCGAAACACCCAACGTGAAGCAAAAGCAGACCGAATATCGACAGATCACCTTCGTGCCAGGGGACACGATAAGCATCGATGCCGGAGGCTGTGTGCAGACGGGAGGATCGGGACTTACCTGGAAGCGGTATGTGAACCCTGCTGGGCCCAACTCTGATCACCTCTATCACGGGCTGATCAGCATTCCTGGGGTAACCAACGGCCTGGTGCGAATCCAGGACTTCGGCCTCAACAACGTGCACCAGATTCCCGCGGCACTCCCGGCAGGCGTCTCAAGGGCCGACCTCTACCTGCGGCTCGGTTACGAGGATGATGGCTACGGCGACAATGGTTACACGGCGCATGACAATGGCACCGGCGATCAATGCAAGAACAGTATCGATGCCTTTGTGATCGTCTCAATCGGCCACGCCGGTGCGGCGCCCGTGTCGGCAAGTTCATTCGAAGGCATTTCGCCAAACCTGTTTCGTTGCCAGGCCGGCTGGGCATTCCACAACTTCGATACGGCGCGCCTAAGCTTGTCGAGTTTCACCGACGCGTTTGATTTTCAATGGTATGACTACCTTGACCCCGCGACTGGAATCGTCTTCCTTGCCACCAGGGACAATCTTGCAGCAGGTGGAAACTGCATGGGAATGTCGTTCCTTGCACTTGTTGGCGAAGACCAGTTCGTAGTCGATGACATTCATGAGGATTTCTGGAACAACTATAAGAACTGGACGGTACCGTCGCCGAAAGTTGCCAAAGACATCAACACAGCTCATTGGGCACAGCTCTCAGTCGCCTTTCTTCACTCCTACCTCGCAAACGTCAGCAAAAGTCCCGCGGAGAACGCGGCTTTGATCGAGCAAGACCTCAATAAGCAAAACTACAACTATGGCCTCATCAGCATAGCCCATGGAACCGACGGTCATGTCATCGTGCCGCTCAAAGTCACTCATTCCGGCAGCGAGATTCTCATTGATGTCTATGACCCCAATCGTCAGTGCCTCTCCGTGCCAGACACGGCCACCCACCCACAGATGATCATCAACGGAGACAAATGGAGCTTCGTCATGGGAGACGGCTCAACCTGGAGCGGATCCACCCTAAACGATGGGCTCGCCTATGTGCCCTATACGAGTTCTAGCGAATGGCGGGCTTTCGCCGGCAACTTTACAGGAATCCTCGAAGTCATCTTCGGTTCAAATACCAACGTTCAACAGGTAACCGATGCGAAAGGGCGAAAGCTCTTCATCGAAGGGACACAGACCATCGACTCGTCCGCTACGGGCCTCGGACGATCGTTGTTCCGTCTGCCCGCGCTCCATCAGGGCTCAGGCCCACGCCCGCGCGTCTCGGGATCAAAGTACACCACGGTGAGCAGCACGCAGCCGCCGGCAGCATTTGCGCAGGCATCGGCAAAGCTTGAGGCGGAATATGGAGCCGACTATGGCAACTCTCGCTCGATCTTTGTCTCCAACGACACCACCTTGACGAACCTCTCTTTTCGCATAGTGCCGGCCGATACAAGCAAGCCTGTGCGTGCGCTAGTGCACTCCGCCGGCCAGTTTTTCGAAATCAAGATAGCTGCTGCGCCGGGGTCGGCCGGCGCCATTGTCTTGTTACCACGACCTTCGTCCCTCGCTGCTCAGGGAGTCACGCTCCAGAGTGTGGATGAAAAGCCGCTATCGGCCACACTAGCCCTGGGATCTAACCTTCAAGGCGTCATAAAGGTCCAGCGTACGGCAGCGCTATCAATAACCCGAAGCGTACAGGCGAAAGCGGCGCAATCTGATCTGGTGCTTTCCAGCGAGGACACCCTTCCACCCACCACAATCACCGAGCAAAATCTAACCATGGCCGGAGAACAGCTCAAGCCCGTTCGTCCGCTCTCTGTCCTGCGCGTGCCGAAGGTCCAATAGCGAAACTCGGTCATGCGTTGGCCCCAACTGTCCGAAACCAAGGCGGAATATCCGAGCCTCACAACTCCGGCTCCAACAAGGGAAAGGCCACTCGAATTGAGTGGCCTTCGGGATGGCGAACGCCTTTCGAACGATGACTTCTTGGGGGGCAATCATCTCCATCCGTACACCGCTGACTGTGACCGAACTGCCAGTTCGTCCGTTGAATGCCAAGGATAAGGAGAGCTTCGATCCTGTCAGGCCGTCTGCTGAGTTCGCCGACGGTGCGGGCCCGCACCAATTCACGGAAGTCTTCTTCAATGCAAATCACACGCTGGCGGTTGTGGACGAGGGCGTGTGGTGCGGCAACCTATGCGGGAATCACCGCCTACCGTCAGTTACCTTTTCGTAAGCAGGCAAGCACTCCCGCTTCTTCCGTAGAATCCAGTTGTCGGATAATCCGGAAAGAGGACGAAAGTTCTAAAATCGTCCACGAGCGCCGACCATAATCAACTCTTTGGAGCTGAACCGCTTAAGCCGTATCCTTTCGGTTTTGGGCCAGAAATATGCACCTCAGAGAGTCCGGTCTATCCTTAACAGATATTCCTGGCATTTCTTAACACTTTTCTGGGTTTTCGAGGGGGCAAAATCTGCAGTGTTGTTGAGAATACTTCATACCCACCCCTCAAACCCGTGTGCAGGGCTTGCTTCCTGGAACCCCAACTTTTATCATGTTTTTAGGGAAAAACTTAAGGTAGGCGAAGGGGATCCGCTCCTCCGCACTATAGACACTCCTGCCCGGACCAACCAGGCAAGATTCGGAAAGCAGCTTTCGCAATGCAGATTCTCTTCTACTTCGTAATCGTGCTCCATGTCATCGTGAGCCTGTTTCTGATTGGCGTGGTCCTCCTGCAGCAGGGCCGCTCCGCCGACCTCGCCGGCGCCTTCGGTGGCCAGGGCTCGCAGACAGCCTTTGGACCCCGCGCCGCTGCCAACGTGCTTACCCGGCTCACCACCTGGTCCGCGATCATCTTCATGATCACGTCCCTCTCGCTGACGGTCCTCTTCGTCCGCTCCGGCAAATCGCACTCCGTGCTCGACGACATCAAGCCCGCATCATCATCAGCCCCGGCCAAGCCCGGCAAATAAGTCCCGCCAGCGCTGGCGCCGCAACCTCCGAGGCAGACCTTTACGGTCTGCCTCTTCTGCTTTTCCGCCCCTTCAACCGTTCCGCTCTACAATGAACCCATGATCCTCGAGACCTTTCCCGTCGGCCCGTTGCAATGCAATTGCACCATCCTTGCCGACGAGGACACTCGCGAAGCCGTCGTCATCGATCCCGGCGACGAAGTATCCCGCATCCACCGCCGCCTCTCCACCCTCGGGCTCACCCTCAAGCAGATCCTCGTTACCCACGCCCACATCGATCACATCGGCGGAGCGCTCAAGCTCAAAGCTCTCACCGGCGCGCCCATCTTCCTCAACGAAGCTGATCTTCCCCAGCTGGAGATCATGGCCGAACAAGCTGCGTGGGTTGGCGTTCCCACTCCCGAAACCGCCCCGCCTGACGAAGCTCTCACCGACGGCCGACTCGTCGGCCTCCCCAACTTCCCCGCCCATGTAATTCATACCCCCGGCCACACTCAGGGCTCCGTCTGCCTTCACTTCGAGCCGCTCAAGATGGTTCTCGCCGGCGACACCCTCTTCGCCGGCAGCGTCGGCCGTACCGACCTTCCAGGCGGGAACTCTGACCAGATCCTCGACTCCATCCAGACGCGCCTCCTCACCCTGCCCGACGACACGAAAGTCGTTCCCGGACACGGCCCCGCCACTTCAATTGGCTACGAACGGAAAGCTAATCCATTTCTTCAATAATCGAATTGCGTTAAACTGTTAAGCTATTTATTTACAATAAAGTATGCCTGCATAATGAAAGCTATACTTCGCCATCGACTAGACAATTGTTATTCCCTTGATGCGTTCTGAAATAGTTAACAATCGACCCCATCCCCGTTCTAAACTCCTCAACAGGTCCAAGCAAACTCACCACCAACCATCCGGTTTCTTCCATCCCGAAGAAATACCCGGGATGCACCCAGACTCCCCGCTCCAGCAAATCCAGTACCGTCCGCTCATCCGGCTGCAGCGCCGGAATCCGCAACACCGCGTACCACCCACCCTCCACCTCCAGCCGTCGCACCGCGTCTACAGCCTGCAGCTGCCGATCCAGCTCAGCCAGGTTCGTTACCACCCGTCCCATGATCTGTTGCTGAATCCCTTTCCGCCCAGCGATCCAGGCCGGAATCGCCCCCTGCACCGGCGCATTCATCGACAAGAACGTATCGGCAATTACCTCCAGCCGATCCATCGCTTCCGCAACGTGCGGCCCTGTCGCCACCACCCACGCCGACTTCATTTGGGGCAACCCCGCAATCTTGCTCAGCCCGCTCACCACGAAAACGTCCACGCCTTCCAACCCTGCCGCAAGACTCGCAGACTCCGCCCCGCCAAATCCGTAGTCCAGAAAAACCTCGTCCACAATCAGCGCGATTCCCCGCTCACGGCACATCACCGCCAGTTCCGCTGCCTCCCACGCCTTCGTAAAATGTCCCGTCGGATTGTTCGGATGCACAAGCACAATTGCCCGCGTCTCCCGCGTCAGTGCACGGCGAAATCCCTCCGGCTCAATCTGCCATCCGTGGTCGTACACCAGCGGAGCGCCCTTGATCCTCACATCGTCGAGTACTGCCAGAAAATCAAACAGCGGATACCCCGGCTGCGGCGCCACGATTTCGCTCTCCGGATCACATAGCAGCTTGAAGAGAAAGCTGTATGCTTCGCTCGTACTCGTAGTCAGCAACACGCGCTGCGGCAAAATCGTTACTCCATGATCCGCGTAGTAGCCGCACACCGCCTCCCGCGCGCGCAACAACCCCAATGGCTGCGGGTCGTAGTCCAGCGCGTTCGAATCCGCCAGCGCACTCAACAATCCTGAGTCGTATTCAAACCCGCACCGCGTAGGATTCGAAGCCGTAAGATCCGCAATCCGCAACCCCTCCAGCACGCGAAGCCGATGCGCCCGCGCCAGTGCGCTCTCCTCTGTATCCCAATCCGTTCTCTTGGAAAACCGCATCCCTAGTCCCTATTCCCTGTTCCATCCCTCACAATAGAAGAAGCGCCACATTCACCATACACGGCGCATTCTAGAGGAGGAACATTGGCTCTGCGCGCCGTCATCTTCGACTATGGAATGGTTCTCACCGGACAACCGAGCGCCGAAGCGCACGACGCCATGCTCCGCATCACCGGCCTGCCTCACGATCAATTTGAAGCCATCTATTGGGCCGACCGCCACGCATACGACGAAGGCAAGCTCACCGGCCTCCAGTTCTGGCAAAACCTCATCCGCGACGCCAAGCTCAACCTCGATGCTACCGCCATCGACGAGCTCAACCTCCAGGACGCGCGCATGTGGACCACGCAGAACCCTGCCATGCTCGCCTGGCAGCAACAGCTCAAGCAGGATGGCATCAAAACCGCCATTCTCTCCAACATGGGCGATACCGTACTCGCAAACATCGAGCGCGAATTCGACTGGCTCCCGCGTTTTGACGTCCTCGTCTGGAGTTACCAGCACAACATGGCCAAGCCCGACCCCGCCATCTACCGTCTCACGCTCGATCAACTTCAGACTCGCCCCGAAGAAGCCCTCTTCATCGACGACAAGGCCGCCAACATCGACGCCGCCCGCGCCCTCGGCATCGTCGGCATTCAGTTCTCCACCATCGAGAACCTGCGCCGCGACCTCATCGCCGCCGGCCTCGACAAGGATCTCCCGCTGCCCGAATTGACCACCGCCTAAGTGTCATCCATGGCGCCGAGCGCCCTAGGTGTCGTCCACGATCTCGCGCTAACTGGAGGCCTCATCCGCGCGCATAACTTTTGAAGTGTCATCCTGAGCGTAGCGGCTTGGGGCCCCGCAGCCGAAGGCTGTGGGGTAAGCGGAGCGAAGGATCTGCTTTCCTCTTGTTCCTCGGAACAACCGCGTCAGCATCGCGATTTTCGCGAAGCCATTCGACTGCGCTCACATCCAACCTGAGGGAGGGCCTTTCACTCCCTCTTCTCCCAGGAGATCCCATGAACGTAGTCCTCTATGGCGCCACCGGAAAATCCGGCATCCGCATCCTCACCGAACTTCTTTCGCGCGGTCACAACGTCACTGCCGTCGCACGCAAGCTGACCGGCCTTCCCGCAAACGTGAAGACAGTGAAAGACGACCTCAGCGACGTGAACAAAATCGCCTCCATCATCGCCGGATCCGACGCCGTGATCAGCGCCTACGCTCCGCCCCAGGACGATACCGATCAACTTCTCGGCGTCACCGAGCGCCAGATTGAGGCCGTCCGCAAAGCCGGCAAAAACATCCGCCTCATCGTCGTCGGCGGCGCAGGATCGCTCGAAGTCGCTCCGGGCGTCACGATCCTCCAGTCTGGCCATCTCCCCGCCGAATGGGTTCCCATCGCCACCTCGCACGAGAAAGCGCTTGAGCTGTTCAAAAACTCCGACATCAACTGGACCTACTTCAGCCCCGCCGGTTTCTTTGAGCCCGGCACACGCACCGGCAAATTCCGCCTCGATACCGACAAACTTGTCGCCGATGCACAGGGCAACAGCCGCATTTCGATGGAAGACTACGCCATCGCCCTCGTCGACGAACTCGAAAAGCCCGCTCACGAGCGCGCCCGCTTCACCATCGGCTACTGACAGCAATCATCGGCCAATCAATTCCCGCGCACAGCATGCGCATACCCCCTTGCTATACACTTGCTTGCCGTAGCTCGTGCATCGTCAGATCAATCGCTTATCTGCCGTAATGCGCAGACATTCAAGGGGGCTTTTGTGCGTCCAATTCACGCCAGTTCAATTCGACTTTCGCGCTCAGGCATGCGCACTCTATATGCGACCGCTCTTTTCGCCGTTGCTGCAACTTTCTCGCTCGCGCAAACCGTCCCAGTAGTCACCGGCGATGCCCGCGTCGACAAGCTTCTGAGCCAGATGACGCTGGAAGAAAAACTCACCCTGATCCACGGCACCCACGAAGATCCCGCCGTCTATCAGGGACAAGCCGGATACCTCGCCGGCATTCCGCGTCTCCATATTCCCGGCCTTCGCTTTGCTGATGGACCCCCCGGCGTCCTCACGCGCCATCCCTCGCAGGCCGAAACCGCCACCATGGGCGTTGCCGCAACGTTCAGCGTCAAAGACGCAGAAGACAATGGCCTCGTCATCGGCCGCGAAGCGCGTGCCCTGGGCATCGACGTTGCCCTGCAGCCCTTCGTCAACATTGATCGCGACCTCGAGTTCGGACGCGGCTACAACACCTTCGGCGAAGATCCATTCCTCACAAGCCAGATGGGCGTCGCGGAAGATCAAGGGCATCCAGTCGCAGCATGTCATGGCCCAGATCAAGCACTACGTTGGATACGACTCTCCCAACGAGAACACCTACATCGACGACCAGACGCTTCACGAAGTCTACGTAGCGCCATTTGATGCAGCCATCCACCGCGCAGACGTCTCTTCCATCATGTGCTCGTACAACCGCCTCAATGGCACCTTCGCCTGCGGCAACAAGGACACGCTGACCACCATCCTTCGCGACCAGATCGGCTTCAAAGGCTTCGTCACTTCCGACTGGGGTGCGGTGCATGCCGTCAACTTCATCAACGCCGGCCTCGACATGGAAATGCCCGGCGAGCCCGACCCCAATTCGCACGGCTTTTCGATTCCGTCGTTCTTTGATTCAAAACCAGTCCCGCCACCGCCGGCGCCCAATGCGCTCGCGGGAGTAATGGACATGTTCGGCGGCCACATCCCTGAAGAGCCTGCACGCGAGCGCGGAGGCGGGGGCAATTTTGGCGTAAAACTCAATCCTGAAAAAATGTCCGAAGCCTTGAAAGACGGCACTGTAACGGAAGCCACCATCACCCGCGCCGCCGGACGCGTTCTCTACGAGATCGTCCACTTCGGCTATCTTGATGGCAAGTCCAAACACGATGTCACCACGCAATCCGTCGAAGACAACGCCAGGGTCATCGAGAAAACCGGCGAAGATGCGGCCGTCCTGCTCAAGAACGAAGGCAATATCCTTCCGCTCAAGCACGATGAACTCGATTCGGTTGTCCTCATCGGTCCCACCGCCGCCCAGGTCGACTCCATCGGCATCAACGGCGAGCGGTCAGTTGGATTGCCGGAACGCCAGGTCGGCCCACTCGCCGCAATGAAGAGAGTCTCCGGCAACTCCGACATCGGCTTTGCAGTCAACGACGACATGACCGGCACCACCGTCCCCGCCAGCGCGCTCAGCCACGACGGCAAGCCCGGTCTCCAGCGGTCCATCGTATCCACATCAGCGGCTTCCGCCAGCGCCGCCGCACAAACCGACGCGCGACTTGACTTCACGATCAAAGGCGGCAACGCCCTTCCGCCCAACTCCGTCATCACGTGGAAAGGCACCCTCACACCGCCGCACGCAGGCACCTACTGGATCTACCTGCAAGCCATGGGCACCAACGCGCGCATCTCGCTCGACGGCAAACGCCTCGCCGGTACGGGAGCCTTCCAGGGCGGCGTGCATGGCGACATCCTGCAAGCCAACCAGGACAACGCCATCCCCACCACTGACCATCTCGACAACGTTCGCCGCTCCGTCGAACTCACCGCCGGCCCGCACACCATCGAAGTCAACACGAGCCCCGACAGTTCCAACGCGCCCGTTCAGGTCCGCCTCAACTGGTACACGCCCGAGCAACGTAAGGCCGACCACGAACACGCTATCGAAGCTGCCAAGAACGCCAAAATCGCCGTCGTATTTCTCTGGACGCGCCTTCAACCCGTCTTTGGCCTTCCCGGCGATCAGGACAAGCTCGTCGAAGAAATCGCAGCCGTCAATCCCAACACCATCGTCGTACTCAACACCAGCCAGCCCGTCGCGCTCCCCTGGGTCGACAAGGTCAAAGCGGTCCTCGAAATGTGGTGGCCCGGCGACGAAGGCGGCTGGTCGACAGCCAACATCCTTCTCGGCAAAACCAGCCCCGCAGGTCGACTCCCCGTTACCTGGGGCAAGAGCCTCACCGACTACCCCGCGACGGATCCAAAATATCCCGAGCGCTCCAAAACAGGCGTCGACCACAAGACCACCTACAGCGAAGGCGTCAACGTCGGCTACCGCTGGTTCGATAAAGAAAACATAGAGCCGCTCTTCGCCTTCGGCCACGGCCTGAGCTACACCACCTTCGACTACTCCTCCCTCGCTGTCACCAAATCCAGTGATGGCGGCCTCGACGTCAAAATCAGCATCAAGAACACCGGCCCCGTAGCCTCCGACGAAGTTCCGCAAGTCTACCTCGGCGCACCCAGCGAGATCCCCGACGGCGTGCAGTTCCCCGTCCGCGCGCTCGTTGCATTCGATCGCATTCATCTCAAACCCGGAGAATCCAAAGACGTCACACTCCACGTAGCCCCGCGTCAGCTCCAGTACTGGTCCACCAAAGATCAGAAATGGACTACGGCCTCAGGCAAACGCACTGTAAGCGTAGGCGGCTCCTCCCGCAACCTCCGCCTAAACCAACCCATCGACTAGCGCAGTCTCAACACAACAATGCCGGAGCCCCAAAGCTCCGGCATTCGTTTGCGTGGTCGTTCTTTTTCTTATTCTCTAATCCCTGATCCCTAGTCCCTAGTCCCTGTCTTTGTTTTATTCCCTGTTCCCTGCCTTTACGTCGCCAGCCCCAGCCCCACCAGGTTAGCCGCCGCAATAATCACAACGATCCCCACCCACAGCAGCCGAATCGACCGGCTCGACACACCTGCCCACTCACCCAGCGCCAGTCCCACGATCCCGCCAAATAACACATACCCACTCATGTGCAGCATCCAGTTCACATATCCCAGCCGCTGCGGAATATTCGCCGCTCCCCACGCGTAAAAGAAGAACTGCAGATACCACATGATTCCGCCCGTCGCCGCCAGCGCCGCGTTCTTCGCAATCATCCCGCCCGGCTGTCTCAAATCGTCTCTCAGCGAAATCTTCTTCACCATCGTCAGCCGCCCAAAGCAATATGCAAAATTCACCAGCGCACCACCGCCCATGATGAACACGTAGCTCGGCAACGCCGAATACAGCGGTCTCACCCCGACACTCAGTGCCGCTGTCTGCATCGGCTCCGCCGCGTCCATGGCAAACGACATTCCCGAAGAAAAGATCCCGCACATCACCGCGAGCGCCAGCCCCAGCATCACGTTGAACTCCGTAGGGCCGCCGCTCTTCAATTGCATCTCTTTCATGTGTCCCGCATATGAGACAATCGCCACACCCGCAACCGCAACAACCACCCCAGCCATATTGAACAGCCCGCTGCGCGTTTGAAACAGCGTTGCCGCCTGCCCATGCATCAGCGGAGGCACCAGCGTCCCCACCACCAGCGTCACGCCGATGGCAATTCCAATGCCGAGCGACATTCCCAGGTGACGCATGGTCAGTCCGTAGCTGACGTTCCCCACGCCCCACATCGCTCCGAACAGCGCCATCTTCAACAACACTCCCGACGGAATCGACCCATAGAACGCGCCGAAATGCGGCAGCAGCAGATAGCTAACGCCGATAGGCAGCAGCACCCACGAGAAGATGCCCGCGATAGCCCAAGTCGTCTCCCACGACCACCGCTTCACCTTCTCAATCGGCGCATAAAACGAAGCGGCCGAAGCCGCACCCACCATGTGCCACCCAATCCCCGTCAGAATCGCCGGCATATCCCGTCCTCAGTTTTGTCGGATAAACGTCACCAGCCATCCTACGTCGATCGCTGGATCTGAGCGAACTTGTTTTTCTCAGCACGATCATGGGTGCCCCATGTCTCGCTTCTGAGACATGGGAAAACTGAGATCCCCCTGTTGCCTTTCGACCCGTACCCAGCCTCATCCATTAAACTTTGATGGAGATGCCCCTTCACCTCTACGTTGCCACCACCAGCCCGGGCAAACTCCGCGACTTCCGTACCGCCGCCGAAACGCATGCCGTCTCCATCGACCCCCTCCCCGATCTCGCCAAAATCGAACCACCCGAAGAAGACGGCAAAACCTTCGCCGAAAACGCCACACTCAAAGCCGTCTATTACTCCCAGTTCGCACCCGGCCAGCTCGTCATCGCCGACGACTCCGGTCTCGAAGTGGACGCCCTGGCCGGCGCTCCCGGCGTCCGCTCTGCCCGCTTCGCAGCCGACGCCGGCTATGTCGACTCGCCCGACGCCAACGACAACACCGACGTCTGGAACAACATCGTCCTGCTCCAGCAACTCGACTCCGTTCCGCCCCCGCGGCGCACCGCGCGTTACCGCTGCGTACTCATCGCCGCCCGCGACGGCAGACCCACAAACAAAGCGGACGGCACCGTCGAGGGCATGATCCTGAACGCTCCACGCGGCACTGGAGGCTTTGGCTACGATCCTCTTTTCTACCTGCCCCAGCTCGACCGCACCATGGCCGAGATCGACCTCCAGACCAAGCTCTCCCTCAGCCATCGCGGCCGCGCTCTCGCCGCACTCCTCGCCCAGCTCCATATTTAAGTCGCTTCGAATCGAGAACTCGCAACGTCTCCTCCTCCTTTAGGTTGCGAGCGCTTCCACATCGCGAATACTTCGCCGCCCCTCCGCTTGACGATAGTTATCTGCGTTACGAATAATGCATCTGTAATAGCGCTCAACTCGCCGTCCCTCAATCTGATACCTCATCGGTCCGGATTCAGGACCCGAACCACTTAGGAGCCACATTTCAATGGCAACCGCCCAAAATCCTGCTACGCCCAGGCTCCGCGCCGGCGTGCAGCCGCTTCGCGCCGGTCAGGGAACCTCCTATCTCTGGCGCAAGCTTCATTCGCTCCTCGGCATCATCCCCATCGGCGCTTTTTTCCTCGAGCACCTGCTTTCAAACTTCGAAGCGCTCAAAGGCCCCGCCGCCTACGGAGCGCAAGTTAAATTCCTCAATTCCCTGCCTCTGGTCCGCGTCCTCGAATGGGTCTTCATCTTCCTGCCCATCCTCTACCACGGACTTTACGGCCTCTATATCTGGTTCCGCGGCAAATCCAACGTCGTCTACTACCCCTGGGCCGGAAACTGGATGTACGTTGCACAGCGCTGGACGGGCCTCATCGCGATCCTCTACATCGGCCAGCACGTCCTCCGCCAGCGCTTCATGGGCATCAGCCTCCCTGAGAACCCCGGCGCAGCCTTCGCAAAAGTCCAGCACGAACTCGCCAGTCCGTTCATGCTCGCCGTCTACGTCATCGCCATGATCGCCATCTGCTGGCACTTCGCCTATGGCATCTGGCTCTTCGCAGCCAAGTGGGGCATCACTCCCGGCGAAGTGGCACGAAAGCGTTTCGGCTACGCATGCGCAGCTTTCGGCTTCGTCCTGCTCGTCATGGGACTAGCCAGCATCTGGGCCTTCATCAGCCCCCAATATCAAAACGCGCCTGAAATCGCACCCGTTGCAGTGCTCCAGACGCTCACCCACACCGTGTCATCCTGAGCGGAGCGAACGATCTGCGGTTGTTCTTAGCTTGTATCAGCACGAAACTGGGTGCCTCGCGTCTCGATTTTGAGACGTGGGAAAGCATAACTCTCAACCGTTTTGTATCAGGGCACGACTTTTAGTCATGCCGAAAACATCGGCAATACAAGAAGGGGCTTTAGCCCCTGAGGCAAAATGGCGGAAACCAGAACCACCAACGAGCGCATCGATTACAAGACCTTCCAGGACATCGTCCCTGAAATGGCCACCGGCATGGCCGCCGTGAGCCACGCCCTGCGCAAGTCCGGCGTCGAGCCCGATCTCATCGAAATCCTCAAGGTCCGCATCTCGCAACTCAACGGTTGCGCTTTCTGCGTGCAATATCATCTCAACGACGCCCGCAAGCTCAACATCCCCGCAGCCAAACTCGACCTGCTCGCCGCCTGGCGCGAAGCCGGCATCTACTCTGCGCGCGAAATGGCCGCCCTCGACTGGGCCGAACGCGTTACGCTCCTGGCCAGTCACCACATCGACGACGAAACTTACGCCCGCGTCTCAGCGCATTTTTCTGAACGCGAAATTGCATTCCTCACCACGGCCATCGGCCAAATCAATTTTTGGAACCGGGTAGCGGCTCCCTTGCGTTTTGCTCCGCCAATTCCCAGTGGTTCCTGATTTCGCTTTTTGCTTTTAGCTAGTGGCTAGAAGCTAGCAGCTTGCTTTTGAAAGGACAGAATGGCAGCACCCAGAATCATCGTGGTTGGCGGAGGCTTGGCCGGGCTCGCAGCAGTTATCAAAATCGCAGAGGCCGGCGGCAACGTCGACCTGTTCTCCATCGTTCCCGTCAAACGCTCCCACTCTGTCTGCGCGCAGGGCGGCATCAACGCTGCCAAAAATCTCAAGGGCGAAGGCGACACCACCGACAAGCACTTCGACGACACCATCTACGGCGGCGACTTCCTCGCCAACCAGACGCCCGTCAAGGCCATGTGCGAAGCCGCACCGGCCATCATCGACCTGCTCGATCGCATGGGCGTCCCCTTCAACCGCACACCCGAGGGCCTTCTCGACTTCCGTCGCTTCGGTGGAACCCTCTATCACCGCACCGCATTCGCGGGAGCCACCACGGGCCAGCAGCTTCTCTACGCGCTCGACGAACAGGTCCGCCGCTACGAGGCCGACGGCAAAGTCAAAAAATACGAAGGCTGGGAGTTCCTCTCCTCCATCATCGATTCAAAAGGCGTCTGCCGCGGCATCACCGCGATGGATCTCCGCACCATGGAACTGCGCGCCTTCCCTGCTGATGCAGTCATCCTCGCCACCGGTGGCGTCGGCGCCCTCTTCGGCAAGAGCACCAATTCCGTCGTCTGCACCGGCTCCGCGCAATCCGCCGTCTTTCAACAGGGCGCCTTCTACGCCAACGGCGAATTCATCCAGGTGCATCCCACTTCCATCCCCGGCGAAGACAAACTCCGTCTCATGTCCGAATCAGCCCGCGGCGAAGGCGGACGCGTCTGGGTCCCGCGCACTCCCGGCGACAAGCGCCCCATCAAGCAGATCCCCGAGTCCGAGCGCTTCTACTTCCTCGAAGAGTGGTATCCGAAATACGGCAACCTCGTCCCCCGCGACGTCGCCACCCGCGCCATTCACAAAATCGTCTACGAGCACGGCCTCGGCATCGATGGCCAGCCGATGGTCTACCTCGACCTCACCCACATCGACGAAGAAACTCTGAACCGCAAGCTCGAAGGCATCCTCGAAATCTACGAGAAGTTCGTCGGTGACGATCCCCGCAAAGTGCCCATGAAGATCTTCCCCGGCATGCACTACACCATGGGCGGCCTCTGGGTCGACTTCAACCAGATGACCAACATCCCCGGCCTCTTTGCCGCCGGCGAATGCGAATACCAGTACCACGGAGCCAATCGCCTCGGTGCAAACTCGCTCGTCAGCTGCATCTTCGGCGGATTCATCTCCGGCCCCAACGCCATGAACTACGCCAAAAATCTGCCAGCGATCGAAGGCGATGGCGGAGCCGCAGCCGAACTCGCCCGCCAGGCCGAGATGAACAAGCAACTCCTCTCCAACGCCGGCACCGAGAATCCCTTCAAGCTCTGGCGCGAACTCGGCGTCACCATGACCGAGCACGCCACCGTCATCCGCTACAACAAGGGCCTCAAGCAAGCCGACGAAAAAATCGTCGAACTGCTCGACCGCTTCCAGAACGTCAACCTCAGCGACAAGAGCCAGTGGGCCAACACCAGCTTCGCCTTCGCCCGCCAGCTCTACAACATGCTCGAGCTCTCACGCTGCGTAGTGCAGGGCGCGCTCATCCGCGACGAATCCCGCGGTGCCCACTACAAGCCCGACTTCCCCGATCGCAACGACGAAAAGTTTTTGAAAACCACCAAGGCCAGCTTCACCGGCAAACCAGAAGGCCCGCGCCTCGAATTTGAAGACGTGGACATTCAATACATCAAACCGCGTCCCCGCCGTTACGACGCCGCGAAATGACCGCTGTTCTCGAAAGTTTTTAAACCGGAGGGAGCAGGGGCCTTCAGGCCCCTGAATCCAGCCTCAACGAACAACCAGGTGTCATCCTGAGCGAAGTCGAAGGATCTGCAGTTGCTCTTAGGGCGTATCAGCACGAAATCGGGTGCCCCATGTCTCGCTTCTGAGACATGGGAAAGCACAAACCTTCATCGTTTCGAATTCGGGCACAGCTTCATTTGTGCCACCAGCAATCGCACCACAAAGAAGTGTCATCCTGAGCGGAGCAGCTTGGGGCCCCACGAAGTGGGGTAAGCGGAGCGAAGGATCTGCTTCTGTTTTTGGTTTTGTTCCAAACACGGCAGTCGAACTACCGGATCGGATCGAGTCAAAGGAAGAATCAGCTGAAAGCTGAAAGCTAACAGCTGTTTTTGAGGGAACATGGCAACCAAAACCGTTAAATTCGAAATCAAGCGTCAGGCCAACCCCGACGCACCAGCCACATGGGAAAACTTCGAACTCGAGTGGCGTCCCGGCATGAACGTCATCTCCGCCATGATGGAGATCGCCGCCAACCCCGTCACTGCCGACGGCCGCGACACCACGCCCATCACCTACGACTCCAATTGTCTCGAAGAAATCTGCGGCTCCTGCGCCATGCTCATCAACGGCAAAGCCCGCATGGCCTGCTCCGCGCTCGTCGAAAATCTCGAACAGCCCATCAAGATCGCGCCGCTCTCCAAGTTCCCTCTCGTCCGCGATCTCCAGGTCGACCGCTCCGTGCTCTTCGAAAACCTCATGCGCGTCAAAGCCTGGGTTCCCGTCGATGGCACCTACGACCTCGGCTCCGGCCCGCGCGTCTTCCCGCAGCAGCAGGAAGCCAATTACCCGCTCTCCAACTGCATCTCCTGCACCTGCTGCATGGAAGTCTGTCCGCAATTCAACGAGGACACAGGCTTCGTCGGCGCCGCCACCATCGCCCAGGTCAAGCTCTTCAACAATCACCCCACCGGCAAAGTCTTCGCGGAAGAACGTCTCCGCGCCCTCTCCGGCGATGGCGGTATCCAGGAGTGCGGATTCGCGCAAAACTGCGTCGAAGCCTGCCCCAAGCAGATCCCCCTCACCAACGCCATCTCCGACATCAGCCGCGACGTCCTAATCCAGAAAGCCAAAGACTTCCTCCGCGGCTGAGGTACTTCCCCACAAATCTGCGTGCCCCCATCCTTGCGAAGCAAGGGTGGGAAAGCACGAACCAAACCCCGCGCATGTGATCCTGAGCGAAGTCGAGGATCTGCGATTGTTTTTAGCTTGCACTAGCAAGAAATCGGCTGCCCCAGGTCCGGGGCCCCACGGACAGGTCTTCGTCTTTGGGGTGAAGGCTGCTTGAGACCTGGGTTTGACTCACCACAGTTTGCGATCCCCTACGCTGCCATCCACGGAGGGAGCAGCAGCCTTCAGGCTGCTGAAATCAACCGCAAATAGCAAGGGGCCTTCACATGCGCGGAAAACTCAATCGGAGACGCCGTTTTGAAGAGCACGACTTTCAGTCGTGCCGATAAAACCAATCAAATCAAAGTCGGCTTTAGCCGCTGAGGCATGCTTTTCCATGAACCTAACCGCAATCACGCGTCTTTCCGCAGCCTCTTCAGTCCGGACATCCTCGGCCGGTCAGCTCACATCCCTGCGTAGAACCCCGCCATCCACGTCTGCAGCAACCCCGGCAGGCATCCCAGCACCACGACCGCCAGCGCAATCAGCGCCAGCACTCCCATCGTCATCGGATTCGCTTTGATCGGCGTCTCATCCACAGCCGGCATCACAAACACCCGCTTCAGCACCTGCAGGTAGTAGTAGAGCGACACCGCGCTCATCGCCACCGCCAGCGCAACCAGTCCGATTCCGAGTCCCGTCGGATAAACCCTCAGCACCGCCGCAAACAAATTGAACTTCGCCCAGAACCCCACCAGCGGAGGAATCCCAGCCAGCGACAAAAACAGCACCATCATCACCGCCGCCAGCAAGCCGTTTCGCTTCGCCAGCCCCAGAAACGCATCCATCCGATCGCTGCCGCCGGCGCGCTCCACCACCGCCACCGCGCCAAACGCACCAATCGTCGTCAGCCCATACGTAAGGATGTAGTAGAGAATCGCCTGCGCGCTTTGCGACGAATATGAGAAGAACGCCAGCCCCAGCAGAATGTATCCCGCATGCGCAATCGCCGAATATGCCAGCAGCCTGCGCACGCTCGTCTGCGCCAGCGCCGCAAGATTTCCCAGCACCATCGACGCCACCGCCAGCACAATCAGGATCCGCGACCACGCCATCCGAAAGTCGTGATATACCAAGTCGCCATGCATCGGAAATGCTGCGAACTGGAACCAACCAGCAATGAAACCTTGAGGCTGCCGTGCATTCCATCAAACATGTGCCATGCCGCCGTGCTGATCCCGATCAGCAGCGCGAAACTCGCCACCTTCGACACCGATGCAATAAACGCCGCCGCCGGCGCAGGCGCGCCCTCATACGTATCCGGCGCCCACAAGTGAAACGGCACCGCCGCCACCTTGAAGCCCAGCCCCGCCGCAATCATCACCAGCGCGACATACAACAGCGGCGTCGACATGGACCGCATGTGGTCCGTACAATCCCAACATCACTCGGTGCAAGTTGGTCGATCCCGTCATTCCATACAGATAGCTGAACCCGAACAGCAAAAACGCCGCCGACATTCCGCCGAAGAGGTAATACTTCATCGCCGCCTCGGCGCTCTTCCCCGACTTCTTCGCAAACGCCGTCAGGATGTAAAGCCCCAGGCTCAGCAATTCCAGCCCGACAAAAATCACCAGCAGATCCTGCGCCGCGGAAATCAACAACCCGCCCGTCGCCGCCATCAGCACAACCGCAACATACTCGCCCACGTGCTGCGTGAAATCCGATCCAATCAGCAGAAACAGCGTCAGCACCGTCAGCGCCAGGATGCCCACCTGCGCGATCGCCGTATATCCGCCCACGCTCAGCAGCAAGTCCGTCGCTGCCCGGATACGCTCAATCCACCAGAGGCCTGCAACGGCATCGCCACCAGCGCCGCTCCGCATCCAATCACGCCCAGCAGAACGGCCGACATCACGCGCGTCTGCAGCGCAGCTTTGCGCAGGAAGCCAAGGTCCACCACCAGCACCAGCAGCGCCGCAATTTCCAGCGCCGTCTCCGGCAGCGTTACGCGAAAGAGGTCTGCGTAGTTCATTGCATCCCTCCCGCAAGCAGCG
This sequence comes from uncultured Acidobacteriaceae bacterium, assembly GCA_963769345.1. Classification (GTDB taxonomy): domain Bacteria; phylum Acidobacteriota; class Terriglobia; order Terriglobales; family Acidobacteriaceae; genus Telmatobacter. The sequence continues at coordinate 140,985 of CAVYLL010000006.1, read as the reverse complement.
CCTTCACCGCCGGCTCAATCGAATCCAGCAACACCTTTGGCTACACACCCACAATCACCGTGGCCGCTACCAGCAGGGACGTTCCCGCAACCTCCGGCCACGTAATCGCATCAAACTTCGTCCCACCCCGACGCCGGATGCTCCTCAGCCGTCGGCAGCCTGTCAGAGAAGAACGCCTTCTGCAGCGCGCGCCATGTATACGCCACACCAATCACGATTCCTACACCGGCCGCCGCCGTCCACCACGGCTTCGCGATCCACGAACCCACCAGCACCTGCAGTTCCGCCACAAATCCCGAGAACCCCGGCAGCCCCATCGACGCCATGCCCGCAATCACAAATGCCCACGCCGCAAACGGCATTCGCTTGCCCAGGTGCATCGTCTCCAGTTCCGCCAGTTGGCGCGTGTGCGTGCGCTCATACACAATCCGCCCCACAATCGCGAACAGCAGTCCCGCAATCACGCCGTGCGAAAACATCTGCAGCACCGCGCCCGTCACGCCAATCTGCTTCAGCGTCACCAGGCCCAGCAGCACAAATCCCATGTGGCTCACGCTGGAGTAGCCGATGACAAACTTGAAGTCCGTCTGCGCCAGCGCCACCAGCGCGCCATACACAATCCCGATCACCGCCAGGATCGCAAACACATCGCGCCACGATCCGATTCCCGCAAACGACCATCCCCACGGATCCATCCCGTGCGGAAACAATCCAATCGCCACGCGCAGGCATCCGTATGCGCCCAGCTTCATCACCACGCCCGCCAGCAGCATTGAAGCCGCCGTCGGCGCCGCCACGTGGCCGGTCGGCGCCCATGTGTGAAAAGGCCACAAGCCCGCCAGAATTCCAAACCCGACAAACACCAGCGGAAACGCCCACATCTGGAAACTCACCGGCAAGTTCGCATTCGCCAGCGCAACCAGCCCCGTCGAGTGGCTTCCGGAAGTCGCATACGCCGCCAGCAATCCGATCAGCACCATCGCCGATCCGACGAACGAATACAGCGCCAGCTTCATCGCCGCATACTCGCGCCGCGTCGATCCCCAGATCGCGATCAGGAAGTACTTCGGCACAATCGCAATCTCATAGAACACAAACAGCAGGAACAGATCGAAGCTGAGAAACACGCCATACACGCCGCCGATCAGCGCCAGAAAGAAAGCGAAGAACTCATTCGTCCGCAGTTCGATGTTCCAGCTGAACAGCACGCCCGCCACCGCGGCCAATCCCGTCAGCAGCACCAGCACGCGGCTGATCCCGTCCGCCGCCAGCGTGAAGCGGATGCCCATCGATGCCACCCACGGCACATCGACCAGCGTCACGCGTCCCTGCCCCGCGCCCTGCACAAACCCGGCAACCCCAATCGCAAATCCCGTCACCGCCACCGCAAGCGCAAACCATCGCGCCAGCGCCGCATTCCCTTTGGGCAGCAGCGCCAGCACCAGCGCACCGGCAAACGAGATGTAAATCGTCCAAGCCAACATTAAGAAACCTTCGAAAACACCCATCCGTCACCTGAGCGAGCGAGGACCTGCTTGTACGTATCAGGGCATGACTTCAGTCGTGCCGAAAAGCCCGCAATAATGAAGCGCCGGGCCTTAGCTCCTGCGGCAATGCCGTCGCGCCCAATGACTCCGACATCAAGCACCATCAAAATCTCCAATGCGCCAGCAGATACTCAACCGTGGGATTCACACGTCCCACGATCAACTGCGGCACCACGCCGAGCAAAAACATCAATCCAATCACCGGCGCCATTCCCGACCGCTCGCCGCCGTGCAGGTCGGGAAACTCCGCCCAATGCTCCGGCACCGGCCCGGTGAACACTTTCTGAATCACCGTCAGAATCACCGCCGCCGTCACCAGCAATCCAAGAACTGAAACACTCGCCGCCACCCACGACAACGGAAATACCCCGCGGAAAATCAGAAACTCACCGACAAATCCGTTCAGCCCCGGCAGTCCCAGCGACGAAAACAGCGCAATCCCCATCAGTCCCGCGAACACCGGCGCCGGCTTCCGCAATCCGCCAAAGTCATCGATCCCACGCAGCCCGCCGCTGCGAAACTGGATCATCGCGATAAACCAGAACAGCGCTGCAGCCGTCAGTCCGTGATTGAACATCTGCAGAATCACGCCATTCAGCGCCACCGCCTGGCTCGTTCCCACCGCAACATTCGCGCCGCCCGGAACCGCGATCGCAAAAATCCCCAGCAGACAATATCCCAGGTGATTCACCGACGAGTACGCCAGCACGCGCTTCAAATCCTTCTGCGCCGCCGCAGCCCACGCGCCCATCACGACCGTGATCACCGCCAACACCAGCAGCGGCGTCCTGATCTCTGCGATCTGCGCTCCAAACAGCGGCAACGCGATCCGCAGCAGACCATACACGCCCATCTTCGACATCGCGCCCGTCAGCAACATCGTCACCGGCGACGGCGCTTCGGCGTATGCCGCCGGCAGCCACGTGTGAAACGGCGCCATCGGCACCTTTACCGCAAATCCCGCCAGCACCCCAATCGCCAGCCACATCATCACGTGGCCCCCGGCAATCCCGATCCCAGATGCGCAGTTACCTGTTGCGCCAGCGATCCGTTCGCCGCCATCGCCGCCAGCTCGCCAAACTCCATCGATCCCGTCGAGAGTAAAACACCGCGAGGAAACGCCAGCAGCAGCGCCACGCTTCCCGCCATCGTGTACACAAAGAACTGCGTCGCCGCCGGCCCGCGCTTCGGTCCACCCCACAACTTGATCAGGAAAAACGCCGGAATCAGGCTCAGTTCCCAGAACAAGAACCAATGGAAGAAATTCAGCGCCGTGAATGACCCGAACAACCCCGCCTCGAGCAACAACACCAGCGCAAAAAACAATCCCGGCTCGTGGTGCACGCGGTGCGCCGCATCCACACTCATCAGGGTCACAAGCGCAGAGAGCACCAGCATCAACGCGCCAAGACCGTCGACGCCAAGATGATATTGAATCCCCAGCGAAGGCACCCAATTCGTATGCAGTTCTTCCAAGCCGATGGAACCATCTCCCGGCAAATGCAACCAGATCGCGAGTGAGAGCACGAAAGCGATTACGCCCGTCACCTGCGCCACGCCGCGCGCATGCTTACCAGAGAACAGCGCAATCGCCGCGCCCACAACCGGCAGTATTGTAATGATCGTGAGCCAGGGAATTCCGTTCACCATCGCGCTCATGAGCGGCCGCTCCAGATCAGGATCGCGGCCAGCACCACCACCGCCAGTGCCAGCAGCCGCAGATACATTTGCCCGCGCCCGCTCTGTATCCGGGCCAGCAATCCGCCGCTCATCTCAATCTCTTCGCAGCCCTTGTCAAAGCCGCCGTCCACCACATTCGCATCGAGGAAGCGATTCAGCTGCGCCCATCCGCGGAACACCAGCGCCACACCGGCAACCATCCCTCCCCAGACGCGCCGATCGAGCCAGTCGGCAACCTTCGCCCACCACAGATAAAACGCAATCACCGTCGCGCCATACAGCTCATCAATGTAGAACTTGTCGCGCAGCACTGCCCACACCGGCGGCATCGCCTTCTCCAGCGCATCCGGCTCCTCAGCCGCCGGTGACTTCGATCCGTAGATCCACCATCCCAACCCAAGCCCCGCAAGCACCACCACCGATGACGTCAACATCAGCGCCATCAACCCCGGCTCGTTGAACCCTGCAAAATCCAACTTCGCGTCATGACCATCAAGGAATGCCCGGAACCACGGCCAAGCCGGCGTTCCAATCGCGGCCAGCGTCACCGCAAAAAACGCCAGGATCGCCAGCGGCATCGTCATCACTCGCGGACTCTCATGCGCATGTCCATGTCCGCGCCACGTGCCAAAAAACACATAGCTCACCTGCCGCGTCATGTAGAACGCCGTCAGCAGCGCGCCAAACACCAGCATGTAAAACGGAGCCTTCGCCACGCTCCAGTGCTGCGCCGCTTCCAGAATTCCGTCCTTGCTCCAAAACCCCGAGAAGAACAGTGGAAACCCGCACAGCGCCAGCATGCCTATTCCGTACGTCGCAAACGTCACCGGCATCGCGCCCTTCAGCCCGCCCATCTTGCGGATGTCCTGCTCCTCGTGCGCCCCATGAATCACCGAGCCCGCGCCCATGAACAGCAGCGCCTTGAAGAACGCATGCGTGATCAGGTGGAACATCCCCACCGCGACGCCGCCCACGCCCAGCCCCGCCATCATGTAGCCCAGTTGCGACACGGTCGAATAAGCAAGAATCCGCTTGATGTCGTTCTGCGCAACCGCAATCAACGCCGCAAACACCGCCGTCGACGCGCCAACCCATGTCACCACAGTCAGCGACGTTGTAGTCCCGCCTGCCGGCATGCCCGCCGCCATCAGCGGATACACGCGCGCCACCAAATACACGCCTGCCGCCACCATCGTCGCCGCGTGAATCAGCGCCGACACCGGCGTAGGGCCTTCCATCGCATCCGGCAGCCACACATGCAGCGGAAGCTGTCCGCTCTTCCCCGCTGCCCCCGCAAAAATCAGCAGCCCGATCGCACCCGCCGCCGTCAGTCCCCACCCCGAGTGGTGCACCAGCAATCCACCCAGCGCCAGTGGCTCCATCGATCCCGCGCCGTGGTCATAAAACAGCAGCGTACCGGTCTGCGCAAACAACCACACAATCCCCAGCAGAAAGAACACATCGCCCACGCGCGTCGTCAGAAACGCCTTCTTCGCCGCCGCTGCCGCCGAAGGCTTTTGATACCAGAACCCGATCAGCAGATAAGACGTGAGCCCCACCAATTCCCAGCACATGAACAGCAGCAAAATGCTGTTCGCAATCACCACGCCCAGCATCGCTCCCGCAAACAAGCTCAGGAAGCAGAAGAACCGCGTGTAGTTTTCGTCGTGCTCCATGTAGCCGGTTGAGTAGATGAAGATCAGCAGCCCGACAAAGGTGACCATCACCAGCATCACCGCCGCCAGCGGATCAAGCACCCACCCCAGGTCCACCGGAGCCTCACCCACCTGGATCCACGAGAAATTCACCACTTCACGCACGGCAAACCCGTGCGACCACCCACTCAGCACGTGCCCAAATGCCGCCAGCGATACAAGCAGCGAGAACCCCAGGGACCCAATCGCCAGACCCGACGCCAGCCTCCGCATCGGCTGCTTCAACAGCGCGATCACGCCAGCAGCCAGCATGGGCACGGCCGGTACCAGCCACAGCCACTGCGCAACCCAGCTAGACCCCAGTTGAGGAGTGAACGCCAATCCCTCTTGCATCACCGGCTCACCCCTTCATCCTGTTCATCTGGTCCAGATCCGTAGTCTTCGCATGGCGATAGATCGAAATCACCAGGCCCAATCCCACCGCAGCCTCCGCCGCCGCGACCGCAATCGAAAAAATCGCAAACATCATCCCCGTCAACATCTCGGGATGCGGTCCGTACCGCCAGAACGCAATCAAGTTCAGATTCGCCGCGTTCAGCATCAATTCAATCCCGATCAGCACCAGGATCGCGTTGCGCCGCGTCAGGGCGCCCGCCAGCCCGATCGCGAAGATCAGCGCAGCCACCAGCAAATATCCAGTCAGCGGCGTAGCCATCACTTCGTCCCTTCTTTCTCGTGCATGGCCACGATCACCGCGCCCAGCAGCGCCGCAGTCAGCAGCACCGCCACAATCTCCAGCGGCAACACATACCGCCCCATCAACGCCTGCCCAATCTGGTTCACCGTGACTTCCGGAGCTTCAGTTTCATTCGGAAGCCACGGCCCAGCCTGCAGCACTACCCAACCCAGCAGAGCGAACACAGCTGCAGCAATCGCCAGACCAGCCAGCCACGTTTTTGAGAACACGCCGTCCTTCGGCAGTTCCGACCCACGCGTCAGCAAAATCGCAAACACGACAAGTATCGCTACCGCGCCGACATAAACCAGGATCTGCGCGAACCCCGCAAACTGCGCATCCAGCCGAAGGAACAGCAACGCCAGTCCCAGAAACGCCACCGTAAGCGCCAATGCGCAATGCACCAGGTTCTTCAGCAGCACCGCTGCCAGCGCGCCCCCCACGGCCAACGCCGATATCAGATAGAAAACGAATCCCACCGCCAGCCGCTCCTTCCCCGCAGACTCGCGCAACGCTTACTGAGCATGCCAACAATCTGGGTGCCCCATCCATGACGCAGTCTCATCGCGTCATGGGTGGGAAAGCACGAACTCAAGCCCTCACTCCGCATATCGATAAGTCCTAGGCCCGAAATGCTTCCTCCGCATCTCCGCGCTTCCCATCACCGCATAGGCCAGAATCAAAATCCCCGAACAAACGATCCACCGCAGCACGCCCTCACCCAGAAACCGCCACAGCCCCGCGACAAACAAATTCAGCAGGCACATCGGCAGCACAAATTTCCAGGCAAAGTTCATCAGTTGATCTTGTCTTAGCCTCGGCAGAGTTCCGCGCAGCCAGATGAACACGCACATCGACACAAACAACTTCCCAAAGAACCATATCCACGACGGAACCCACTGCAGCACCGCCAGAGGCGCCGTCCATCCACCCAGGAACAACGTCGAACCCAGTCCCGAGATCGAGAACATCGCCACATACTCGCCCAGAAAGAACAGCGCAAACTTGAAGCCCGAATACTCCGTGTGATACCCCGCCACCAGTTCCGACTCGCCCTCCGGCAAATCAAATGGCGAGCGATTCGTCTCCGCAGTTCCCGCAATCGCGTACATCAAAAATCCAGCAAATCCCCATGGCGTAAAGATGAACCAGTGCGGCAGCCCATAGCTGTAATGGTTCTGTGCCTCCACAATCTTCACCAGCGAGAGCGACCCGGTCATCATCACGATCACTACGCTCGACAGCAACAGCGCCACTTCGTAACTGATCATCTGCGCCACCGCGCGCATCGCGCCCAGCAGCGAATACTTATTGCGGCTCCCCCACCCTGCCATAAATACAGACAGTTCCGACGACGCGCCCATCGCGAAATAGAACAGCAGGCCGGCATCCATATCCACCAGCACCATATTCTTGCCCATGGGCATCACGGCGAATCCCATGAATACCGTCACGACGAGAATCACCGGCGCCAGAAAATGCACCACCGCATCCGCGCTCGTCGGAACAATATCTTCCTTCGTCAACGACTTGATGCCGTCCGCCATTGGCTGCAATATCCCGATATGGCCCCACGCGGTTCGGCCCCAGCCGGTTCTGGATGCGCCCCACACCCTTGCGCTCAAGCACCGTCGTCAACGCAAACAGCGCCGGATACAAACCGATAATGCACACCACGCTGAGAATCACGCCCGCCGGAATCTGCCAGTCAACAGGCAGATAGCCAAGTATCCAGTGCTTCAACAGAACGAAAATCTGGTCGAGCCTGTCGATCATGCTTTCGGCTCTCCTTCAGTCGCCTTCACTGCTTGTTCCGAAGGTTTCGCAGTGGCAATAGAAGGCGCTGCCCCGACGGCAGAGGCAGCCGCTGCCTTGGCCGCCGCCGCTTCCGCAGCAGCTTTCGCCTTGGCCTCAACCTTGGCCTTTTCCTCCGCCAGCCGCGCATCCACTTCCGTGGCCTCGGTGGGATGAATGGTGTGGTAATACTCGTTCGACTTCGCAAGTTCTTTGCGATCCAGCAACAGCCCGCCGAACCGGTCCGTAGTCGCCAGCTCAAACTCCGTATTCATCTTGATCGCTTCAAAAGGGCAAACCTCGACGCAGATCTGGCAGCTCATGCACACCGAGATATCAATATCGAACTTCGCCGGATAAATCTGCGGCTTGCCCACATAGTCCGGCTTCTTGTCCTTGCTCTTCTCGATATAGATACACTTCGGCGGACACTCCTTCTCGCAGATCTGGCAGGCCACGCACCGCAGCCCTTTCTCCCAGTCCGCCGCCGTCGTACACCAGGAACGGAAAATTCCGCGAAGCCTCCGGCAGCGGCAGCCGCTCCTCCGGATACTCCACCGTCGTCATCCGTTCCTTCGAGACAAAGCTCCCGGCAAAATTCCGCGCCGTCTCCGCCAGTCCCCTCAGAATTCCTTCACCCAGCAATTGATGCCTCCAGTTCAGAGTTCTATGCTCTGAGTTCACAGTTCCAAAAGCAACGGCGCAATCAATAACAGTGAACTACGAACTAAGAACTGTGAACTTTTAGTCTCCTCAGTCAGAGTTCTGAGTTCTAAGTTCAAATTCCAACGCTACGGCAAATCAGGAACTGTGGACTACGATCTGACCTGCACCCAACACAATATCCACGCTTCCAAAAATCAGCACCACATCCGCCACGTTGCTCCCCAGGCACATGTCTTCGAGCACCGTCAGATTGATCAAGCTCGGAGGCCGCACGCGATACCGATACGGATTCGGACTTCCATCGCTGATCAAATAAAACCCAAGCTCACCCTTTGGCGCTTCAATCCGTCCGTATGCCTCACCCGCCTTCGGCCTGAAGTTCCGGATCTTCGCCTTGGGATCCATCACCGGTCCACCCGGCAACTCCTTCAGCGCCTGTTCCAGGATCGAAACGGATTCGCGCATCTCCAGCATGCGAATCATGTAGCGATCAAAAATATCCCCATGATCGCCCAAGCGGCACCCGGAATTTGAACCGGTCGTAGATTCCGTAGTGATCCACCTTGCGAATGTCATAGTTCACGCCCGATGCGCGCAGCATCGGCCCGCTGATGCCTGCGTTCACTGCCAGATCCGGCTTCAGCACGCCTACTCCCTGGCAACGAGCCATCAGAATCTCGTTCGTCATCAGGAAGTTTTCAAACTCGTCAATGAACTGCGGCAATCCCGCAACTACCTTGCGCGCCCCGTTCAGCCACGCCTCCGTCGCATCCACGCGGCAGCCGCCAAAGCGCATGTAATTGCACATCATGCGCGAGCCCGTCAGGCTCTCAAACAAATCCAGAATCAGTTCGCGCTCACGAAACGCATACATCAGCGGAGTGCCGCTGGCGCCCATCTCCTGCAGCAAAAATCCAATCGTCGAGGCGTGATTCTGAATCCGCGTCAGCTCCGCCAGGATTACGCGTAGATACTCCGCCCGCTCCGGAACTTCCTGCCCCACCAGCTTCTCCACCGACAGCGCATATGCCCAGTTGTTTGAGAGCGAGCAGAAATAATCCAGCCGATCCGTGTACGGCATCGACGCCAGGTAGCTCTGGCTCTGTGCAAGCTGTTCGTGATTGCGATGCAGGTATCCGAATACAGGCTTAAGCTTGATGACCCGCTCGCCATCCAGCACCACGTCCATCCGGAAAACGCCATGCGTCGAGGGATGATGCGGCCCCATGGCAAGTTCGAGCAACTCGGTTTCGCCATCCGTCTCAATCACCGGCGGCCGATTCCACCCATCCAGCTTTTCCGAGCGCGCAAGTCGCGCCGTCAAGTTGTCCAGCTGCGTCGATTTCTCCGTGGGCGTATAGGACGAACTCATGCCTTCGCCTCCGCCCCGGCAACGTGCGCCTGGTGCGCCTGCGCTCGTTTCAGCACATCATCATGTGCCGTCGGCTCGTAATCAAAATCATCGGGCTCTACATAATCGCGCCGCATCGGATGGTCTTTGAATTCATCCCACATCAAAATCCGCCGCAGGTCCGGATGCCCAGTAAACACGATCCCGAACAGATCGAAGACCTCGCGCTCCTGAAATTCCGCCGACCGCCAAACTGGCGTGAACGAGGGCAGCTCCACGCTGGTCCGTCCGGTTCTCCGTCCGCATCCTCAACACCACCGGCCCATGTTTCTTCGCAACCGAAAAGAGGTGATACACGGCTTCCAGATACCCGGGCTCGACGTGCTTCCGAGTCTCTTCAACCGTTTCATCCACCATCTGGACCTGGCCCGGCTCCCCGCCTTCAACCGGCTTCGCAACCTGACGCGTTACTTTAACTTTCTCGGCGATCTCCTTGTCTAGCCAGTCCACTCCCGTCACATTCGAAAGAAAATCAAGAGCCAGTACCTCATCCTCACGAAGAAATGTCGCGATAGCCGTCGCATGTTCGGCGTCGATCAGCAGAGACTGCTGCGCGCTGGGGCTCGGATTCGGCATAATCTTCACCGAAGCCCCCGGCACCGCCGCTTCAATCGCCGCCTTGATTTCCTCAACCGTCTTCAACACAATTTCAGTCCCATGTCCCTCAGTCCCTTGTTCCCTGTTCCCTTGTTCCCTGTTACTTAATAATCGTCGGCACCGTCCACACGCTCGGGTTCGACGGCGGTTCCAGATCGTGCTCGCCAAACTCCGGTACCGGAAATTCCCCTGGCGCATCCGCATCCAGATGCCGCGGCCTGTCCGGGACCCGTCAAAGACTGCGCATCGATCTTCTTTTGCAGTGTCATGAACGCCTGGATCAGCGCCTCCGGCCGTGGCGGGCACCCCGGAATATGCACATCCACCGGAATGTACCGGTCAATCCCCTTCAGCACGTTGTAACCCTGCTTGAACGGGCCGCCAGAAATCGCGCATGCCCCCATCGCAATCACATACCGCGGCTCAGCCATCTGGTTATAGAGCCGCACCACTTGGGGCGCCATCTTCTTCGTCACCGTGCCCGAAATGATCATCATGTCGGCCTGCCGCGGCGACGGCCTGAAAACCTCCGACCCGAATCGCGCCAGGTCATAACGCGCCATCGTTGTCGCAATCATCTCGATCGCGCAACAAGCCAGTCCGAACTGCATCGGCCAGATCGAGCTGCGCCGTCCCCAGTTATAGAGTTCCTCAAGGGTCGTAACGACGATGCCCTGCTTGCCGAGTTCGATCTTCAAATTCTGATCCACAGCCATTGTCGCTCGCTCCGCGAAACTTCAGTTCAAAGTTCGCCGTTCACAGTTCTTAGGTTCTCTTCCGATTCGGAGCTGCGTCCGGAACTGTGAACTATGAACTTGGAATAACGAACTGTGGGCATAGATCGCCTTTGGCGATCTATGCCCAAGTCAACACACCCTTGGCCCACGCCCAGGCCAATCCTTCTATCAGCAGCAGCACAAACACCAGCCATCGACAAACATGCCGCCACGCCCAATCCCGTAAACGCCACCGCAAACGGCAGCAAAAACACCGCTTCCACATCGAAAATCAGAAAAATGATCGCGTAAAGATAGTAGGCAGAACGAAATTGCATCCACGCATCGCCCTTTGACTCCAGCCCGCACTCGTAAATGGCGTTCTTGATCGCGTTCGGTTTGGCCGGCGAAAACACCCTCTGCCACAGCCACGCAAGCCCCAGCGGAGCCAGCCCGAACCCGAGCGCGGCAACAAACAAAACTGCGAGAGAAAAATATGGATTGGAGGCCATCTAGGACGATGTGATCTTACTCAACAACCGTACCAGTTTCAGCCCCGATTTGGCTAAGTGGATGTGCGCTCCATCACCCCGTCCAAGCCCGATTTCCGCCCATTCATCCCACCCTGTGAACCGCTCGCTGCAACTGCAGCGAACAAAGCGAACAAGGCACGACATCGGCTAAGCAAATTGTGACCGTCGCGAAGCGACCTCGTCATCGAACGCACCTTTGGTGCTCATGTACCGTCGTCGGTTCGCGAGTGGCCTGCTTTTGATCCTCCATCGTGTCCCTTCTCCTTCCCTGCCGCTATCACTCCACCTTTCGGTGGTAGACACCCCAACCCCCACCCCTGTTACCGTTTTACTTGTCCCTCGCATTTCCTCTGTCCGTGCTGCGTGGAACGTCAAGCATTGATTCGGGAGTCTGCTTAAGAGATGTTCAAATCCTCGCCGCGTCGCTGGGCCGTCATCGCATTCCTCCTGGCCCTGCCGCTCACGGTCAACGTGCCAGCCTTGTTGTCCGCGCCGCCACCGATCCCGCATCTCCCCCTGCTGCCCCGCCCCCAGCCTCCGCCGCGCCCGACCTGCCCCCCGCCGCCTACACCGCCAACATTCGCGTCACCGGGCCCACGACCCAGTTCCACGACTCCGTCTCCCTCCGCTACAACTACGCCTTCGGCAAGGAATCCCCCTTCCTCCCGTCGAACGCCATGACCGTCAACGGCCAGTTCATCAATCCGCGCAGCGTACTCACCGCCGAATACTGCGGCCACTGCCATCAGGAGGCCTACCACCAGTGGCGTCAGTCCGTTCACTCCAACAGTTTTCGCCAGCCCTGGTATTTGAAGAACGTCAACATGCTCATCGCAGAGAAAGGCGTCCAGTTTTCGCGCCACTGCGAAGGCTGCCACAATCCCATCGCGCTCTTCTCCGGCGACCTCTCGCAGGGCATGCCCAAAAAGCGTCCCTTCGAGGATGAAGGCATCACCTGCTCCGTCTGCCACGCCATCCAGTCCACTGACACCACCGGCACCGGCAGCTACGTTATGGGTATCCCCGCCGTCCTCACCGACGAAAAGGGCGCACCCGTCACCCGCCCCGTCACTGACTCCGAAATCCTCGGCCACCTTGACCGCCACAAGCAGGCCGTGATGCGCCCGCTCCTCAAGACCGCAGAATTCTGCGCCGCCTGCCACAAGGCCACCATCACCCGCTCGCTCGACGACTACAAGTTCCTCCGCGCCTTCACCGTCTACGACGAGTGGCAGGGCGCCAGCTTCACCAAACAGTCGCCCCTCCCCTTCTACCGCAAAGAAACCGTCTCCACCTGCCAGACCTGCCACATGCCCCGCCAGCCCCTCCCCGCCAACGCACAGGACGCCGGCGCAAAAGACGGAACGCTCGTCTCGCATCGCTGGCTTGGCGGCAATAGCCTTAACGCGGCTTATTACAAGTTCGACGAGCAGTCGCAGAAACTCGTCGACTTCCTCAAAAACGGCATCGACGGCAAAGGCGTCCTCAACGTCGACATCTTCGCTCTGGAAAAAGAGTCACCCGCGACCACTTCACCGTCGGATGACAGCTCTGCATCGGCCAACGCGACTTTGATCGCGCCGCTCGGCATCGTCCCCTTCTCCGTCGCCTCGAACGACACCCTCATCGCCGACGTCGTCATTCAGAACAAAGGCATCGCCCACTCCTACGTCCCCGAGCAGCGCGACTTCTATGAGTCCTGGGTCAACTTCACCGTCAAGGACAGTTCCGGCAAGCTCATCACCGAGTCCGGCTTCATCCAGCCCAACGGCGACCTCGATCCCTCCGCGCACTCGTTCACCAACCGCCTCGTCAACGTCAAAGGCGAGATCAATGGCCTCCACGAAATCTGGCACAATCGCGTGCAGGCCTACAACAACACCATCCAGTCCGGCCGCTCGCAGTTGGTCCGCTACCGCTTCCGCATGCCCAAGGCCATCTCCGGCGCCGTCACCATCACCGCGACCATCAAGTACCGCCGCTTCGATCAGCGCTTCATCGACTTCGCAATAACCCAGACGGGCCTGAAAGAACCGAAGCCCTATCCGCAGCCCATTCTTGAAGTCGCGTCAGTCACGCGCACCCTCAACATCGGCGAAAACCACCCCGACACAGCGGCCGCGCAGCCCAATCAAACTCCAGCCTGGATGCGCTGGAACAACTACGGCATCGCCCTGCTTGACGCTCTCCAGTACGAAGCAGCCGTTCACGCCTTCGAGCAAGTCGCAACCCTGCGCCCCGACTACGCCGACGCCTACACCAACATGGCCGTTGTCGAAATCTCGTGGGAGCGCTACAACGACGCCAAGCCCCACCTCGCCAAGGCGCTCTCGCTCCTCCCCGGCGATCCCCGCGCCCTCTACTACCGCGCCCTCGTCGAACGCAACGCCGGCCAGGTCGCCGAAGCCATCACCGACCTTCAGGCCATGCTTGCCAAATACCCGTTCGCCAAAGATGGCCTCCGCGAACTCGGCTTCTCCTACTACCAGGCGCACGATTATCCTGCCGCCCGCGCCCAGTATGAGAAACTCCAGGCCATCGATCCCGACGACCTCGCCGCACACTACCAACTTGCCATCCTCTACCGTCGCCTCGGCGAAAAAGAAAAGGCCGCCATCGAGTCAGCCAAATTCGCCGACCAGAAAGACGACCCCACCGCCAGCGTCTACGCACTTGAATTCCTGCGCAAGCATCCCGAGGTAGCCAGCGAATCCGTCGTCTGGCACACCCACGATCTAACCGGCGATCCCATCAAGCAACCGGCAAAGATCGAGTACAAATACATCCCCGGCGCCGGCTTCTAGCCAGAAGCCCCCCCCGGCGTACTTCCTCTTCAAAGATGTCTCATCCTGAGCGTAGCGGCTTGGGCCCCCGCGAACGATTCATCGTTCGTGGGGTAAGAGCGGAGCGAAAGCCTGCCCTGAGCGAAGCAGAAGGGGACCTGCTTTTACCTTTGCCGCACCACCTTCCATTAGACAAAAACACAAAAGCCGCACCCCAAAACAGCGTGCGGCCAATTCACTCGGCTCAACCTATTCGCTAATCCCTATTCCCTGCTTCTTACATCACCCTCATGAACAGCGCCGTCACCGCGCCACTGTCCGTCGTTCCCACCACCCGGACATGGTCGCCCTTCGATGCCTGGAACTTGTATCCGTCCACGGCGCCCATGTATCCCTCTGCCACCGTGTTCTCCGCGATCTTGAAGGTCTGCACCGCTCCCGATTTGTCCTGAAGGGTAATCGAGTGCTGCTTCGCCTCGAACTTCGTAACAGTCCCCTCGGTCGACGTGAATGGGCCCGCACCAAGGTTCTTCAGCGCTACTGCTGAGCGGCCTTCATTGTCGCCAAAATAGAAAACGATCACGTAAGTGCCCTTTTTCTTGTTGGCCTCGGCAGCACTCGAGTCCAGCGCGATCTTCTTGTCAATCACAACGTGCGTCTTCGCACTCGTCATGTCTTTGAACTGTCCCTCAGACCCATTGTCCTGAAACACAGTCAAGGTCTTCGAAAGGTCATCAACCGAACTCACCGTGCCCGTCAACGCGTGCACTACCTCTTGGGCGGTCGCCACTACAGCCAATGGCCCAAGGCACCCGGCAAATACACAACCACACCACAGTGCTTTCAACATTGTGCCCCCTCCATCTATTCAATTGCAGAGTGTCAACTTCTCGACGATCGCCCCCCACGGGTGCCGTCAGTATAGTTCCCAGATACCACACCTGCAATACCAATAGCCTATGCGCTTCATCTTCAATAGGCATCCCGGTTTCGCGCGACGCCCCGTCGTCACCATGACTTTGGTTTCTGCCCACCCTAGCTCTGGGTCATTCAGCGATGCGCAGGCCGAGCCGCGCGGGTACTGGGAGACCTGGCCGCCACGGCTACGCTTTCGGCTTGGAGTTACCTGGAGTGCTAAGTCTTACTAAGTCAGCCGCACAATCACTGGACCGGCGGGCGTGAGTAATACGTTGGTGACGGGTGTATGGATCGGTATAGCCGAGCACCGTGCGTTGTTGCCGTCGATCAGCGTTACCGCGTTGAGCGCAGGCGTACTTGCCTGTCGGCCGCAGAGCGCCGCACAGAAAATGGACTAAGATTCTCGTATGTTGCCCAGCGCCCTGCGGTCACTCCTTAAACCTCTGCGCCCACTTATTCCTGAGTCAATTCAACGAATCCGAGAGGTGCAGCACGCAAAAAGATACGCGGCGCAAAAGGGTCTGGAACTCATTCATTATGATCTGTTTTTCGACCTCAGGCGTAACGACACCGTCCTTCGCATCCGTGATTCGCACCGCGTGTACCTGACACACATGATTGATAATTTCGACTATTTCGTTGGTTCTGTCATCCCGCTTCATTTGAATGGAACGACGATCGTAGACATGAGCGGGCCGCGCTATCACAGATTGAAGGGATTCGGAGACATTCCGTTTCTCTTTCCATCGCATACCGAGCCTTATGACACGACCGCTGAGTACCTCGATTTTGCCGCGCTGAAAGGGGGCGATATTGTGCTGGATATCGGAGCCTATTCGGCCGTTACCTCGATTATCTTTGCGCAGTTGGTAGGAGCCACTGGTCGCGTCTATGCCTTTGAAGCCGACGAGACAAATCACCAGTGCGCTCAAATCAACATCGAAATGTCCTCGCGGGTTTTGGGACTAAGCAATATCTTCCTGCTCCACAAAGCGGTCTGGTCGAACAATGACGGATTGCTTTTCTCAAATGAAGGAGCGATGGGATCGAGCGCCGTATGCATCACTGGCGGAAACCGCGGCGCCGAGCGCGTGGTTCCCAGCATTGTGTTGCAGGACTTTTTTGCCGCGCGTCAACTGGATCACGCCGATTTCGCAAAGATCGATATCGAAGGAGCCGAAATCGAAGTGCTCGGAGCTTCGGCAAGCTTTCTAAAGAGCATGAATGCTCGACTGATTGTGGAACCTCATCTGGTTGGTGGCGTCATGAGCACTGATCGGTGTTGTCGGATATTGCAGTCGGCTGGATATAAAGTCCAAATACGCAGAAAAGTGGGGGAATCTGAACCTTTAATTGAGGCCGTGCCCTGAGGAACTACATTCGCTGCTGGCATTCTCGAATCTCTGACTAGACATCGCAACTCGGTGTTTTGGCAGTTCTGGGCGTTGCACCCGGACCCATCCGTGAGAGCGCCGGCTTCCGTGTTCTCTTCGCGGCTGGCTGATAAAAGGTATGGTGCCGCACGGCGCGAGATCGAAACCGAGCGAGAGCCCACTGATGGTGTCCGCCAAAATCTGTCAAGTGCTGCCCGCGCGACTCGCCCGAGCATCCTCTTCTGTCTCAATAACTTACCAACTTCCCACGTTTTGCATGAAATTTCCAGCAAATTTCGTATCCTTATTTGTGTCGCCGGTGGGGATTCAAATCAAGCATCTGAAGCATCGCACCGGGTGCTCCAGTCTGGGAGCCTCAAAGGAAACCACCGCAATGGAAGAAAGAGATCTCCACGACACCTCAACCGGACGCGCAAATCCTTTGTTGAGAGGATTTTGCGGATAACTTCAATCATAAGAGGATTTTGCAGCAGCGTACTACCTATAAGTCCTGAAAGCTGAGGATTTTACGCCCGGTATCGGTAAAAAAATCTCCCCAACAATGCGCTGGCTATGGGGAAAATCGGCACTCCACCATTGCCGAAACTTACCTGGACTGTGATCGGAATGTCACCTGAACTCATCTCCGGCAACGCGTTCCCGTACGCCGGCGGACTTCGCGCCGAACTCGCTGCCCGCAATCATCTCTACGCCCGCAGCCACCCCCACGTCGAGAGCTACGGCAGCAGCTCCGTTATCGTTTACGCGCCAGAAGACAATCGCCACGGCAATTTTTATCCCCCCGCCTACGACGCCATCACAGCGCACCCCGATTGGGTTCGCCGACTCGACAAGATTCACGCACAGGGCCGCTCGCTCCCCCGGCCACAATTCGATCCAACGCGCAAATGGCGCGAACTCGATTCCTGCATGAGCTCCGATGCCCTGCTGATGAACCTCTTCTGCGCTCCAGATGTCATCGCCTCTCCTGCTATTTGCCGGATGATGAGCATCGACACACAATCCGAGCCCCAATTTGGCTGGAAGGCTCGTGTGCCTCTCAAAAGCGGACGCGTTGATCGTACTGAAGTCGATATGCGATGGGGCGACCTGCTTGTCGAAGCCAAGCTGACTGAGTCGGATTTTCAATGTCGCGAAGCACACATCGTCGAAGCCTATCGCGACCTCGATGAAGTCTTCGACCGCGATCTGCTTCCCCGCGTCCAGATGCGCACACGCCGCCGCCGCGAAGCCGTGGAACTCGTCGAAGAATTCACGCAGGAGTGGGAACCGCCCTGCGAAGGATCGGAGGACGTCGCACGCGCGTTTCAAATCGAAATCGAAGCCCGCGCCGATGCCGAACAACCCTGGCAGCCCGGCTACGCGAGCTATCAGCTAATCCGCAACGTCCTTGCCGCCCACGCACTGAGATCGAGCTTTTGTGTGATTCACGACGAACGGCGGCCCGATCTGCGCGAATCCTGGTTTCAGGTCATGACTGCCATCAAGAGCGCGGATATGCGTGTCCGTTGCAAGGCCCTCACCTGGCAGGAAATCGTCCCCCACCTGCCCGGACAACTACGCGATTTCCTGGATGCGAAATACGGCATCGTCGCGCCCGGCTGCATCCCTCTTACCATCGAGGAACTCGAGGAGTGTGCCAACGCCCAGAGCAAAACGGGCATGAGAAAATAGCAATGTGATTCGTCGGATAAAGCCCTCCAGTTCTCTCCTGCTCCTTGGCCTCATTGCACTTTTCGCAACCCCCGCCTTCTCTGCCGCAAAAAAAAGCGACGAAGAAAAAGCAGGCGCCGTCCTGTTTCGCGACAAGGGCTGCACCTATTGCCATGGTGTCGGAGGCGTCGGAACCAAGAAGGCGCCGTCGCTCATAGGACTTCCCAAAGACAAGACCTGGACTCCCGACAAAATCACCGCGCAAATCCTCAACGGCGGCCAGAAAATGCCTCCCTTTCGCGAGTCCGTAACCGACGACGATGTCACCGACCTGATCGCGTACCTGCGCGCAAAGAACAAGCCGGTTCCCCCTCCCGCCGCCACGCAGAATTCGGCCCCGGCTTCATCTCCTCAATAGAAATTCGGGATCTCGCATCAGAAGAATGAATGACCACTCACTCAGTACATGCAGAAAAACCATCAAGCCCCGGTGAGTCCCCTCCACATCAATTTGAACCCTAATTCACGGCTCTCAACCTCCAGGTCTCGATGTGCCCGGATGAACTCCACCGTGGCTTCGGCACTGGCGCGGAACAACAGCACAAGAAACTCGGCCGAAGCATTGTGGATGCCTCCTATTTCTGAAGCCTCCCTGGTGGTGTGCAACAATTCCGCGATCGCCAGGTTGGGCGCCTCGGTATCTTTAAGAAGCCTGCCCGAGGCACGCAACTGCTGCAAGACCCTGAGCCGCTTGGGAAATCTCATGGCGAGGCTCAGATAACGGTCCCAGACATAGCGAAGCCTCGTGTGTGCGTCCGCGCTGAAGGGATAATCCACCAACTCACTGTCCATCTCCTTGCGCAACTCGCGATAGAGCTCGTTCAGAAGCTCATCTTTCGTCTTGAAGTAGGTGAAGAGCGTCCCTTCAGCTACACCGGCAGCCGCCGAAATTGCCGAAGTCGGTGCGTGTCCAATGCCCCGCTCCGCGAACAGCTTCATCGACGCCTCGAGGATCGCTTTACGCTTGCTATCGCTCTTCGGTCGCGCCAAGAGTGTGCCCCCTGTTATAAGCGCGTGCTCACTCATTTACCTTAGACGGGTTGCCCGTTGAATGGAACCCAATATTCAACAACGAATCGCTGGACGACCATGCAAAACGTGAGCCCTGTCCTTTGGGAACAGGGCCTCCGTCTCTAAACCGACATGATATTTCAATGGGGATCGGCGGGCGCACTCGGCTTCGCATCCGAAGCTGGAGCCGGGGCCGGAGCGGCGGCCACAGGGCGAGTTGCCTTGTACGTTCCATTGTATTCAGAAAATGCCCAGTCGCCCGCAAGAGCCGCGGTATCGTCCAGCTTGCCGTCAATCTTCATTGCAGCTGTTGTCCCCACCTCTTCTGAGGTGAACTGAAAGTCGAGTGCGAGCTTCCCATCTTTATAGGTGCCCGCAACGTTGGAACTGCCCCACTTTCCCGTGACGTTTCCATCGGCATCCACGGTGAAATCCGCGTCTACTTCACGGTCGCCGCCGGGGGTTTCGAGAACGAAATGCCATTTTCCATTGACACCTGTGTCCTGGGCCTGTGCAATCGGGCGACTCATCACCAGACAAACCATCGCTGCTGCAATCACGACAAATTTCTTCAAAGCCACTCTCTCCTTATTGAGATCTTCTTAAATCCTACCGTTTTATGTTCCGGGTTCGCTGTGAAATCCTTAAACGCTGACAGGAACATTCTCAACCCCTGCTGTTCCGAAGATGCGCCGGTAGCGTTCAATCTCCGCCGGAGGCCCCATCGCCTTCTGGTAATTGTCAGAGAGCTTGACCGCTGGCCGCCCATCAACCTCGCTGAGCTTGCAAACAAGGCTTACAGGATTGAAACCATCGTCTCCCTGGGGATTGCAGTTCCGAAAATCGTTGGTCAGATACGTTCCCCAACCCGCGCTCAAACGTATTCGGTCTTCCGGTTGCCACTTTTTCGCGTCGAGAAAATCGGCCGCGGCGCGGAAATCCGCTGGAGCCGAGCCGTCCCGAATCGCGCCTCCAAAGTATGCATGCAAGGCAAGAATGAGATCGACGTCGAGCCCGTCCGACGCGATTAGTCGCTTGTTCCGAGGATCGCGACCACGCTTATGTAACCAGTCAATGTACTCGTTTCCGGCAACAAACGGATCCTTGCTGTCGATACGCTGGCCGGTCCAGTTCGCAACCCAGTCCGGCGCGTTCTCGAGGAACTGTGTGGTGCCGAATGTGTCGGGCAGCATGATCAGCAACTCGCCCTGGTATGTCTGTTGCCACAATTCGAGCATGCGATATTGCGCGTTCTTCAACTCATCCTCGTTATTGGCAAGCGCGGCCATCGCCATCGGCAATTCGTGCGCATTCGTACCGATGGCCTCGAGATCATGCGTATAAGCCATGTATGTATTTGAACTGCCGATAAAATTCGGCCCGAGCACGTCGCTCATCGCTTTAACTACGTACTCCTGCCAAAGAAAACTGTGTCGTCTGCGCGTTCCAAAGTCGCTGACCGTCAAGCCCGGAACGCCGCGAAGTCGCGCCATCTTTTCCCACAGACGCGTTTTTGCCCGGGCATACAAAATGTCGAGCTCAAGCTCGGAGAGTCTCTTCAGGCTGGAACGAGTTTTCAGCTCATCAATGGCAGAGAGCGCATAGATCTCCCACATCGTCGTCTCAATCCACGGCCCGTCGAAACTCAGCGAAATCTGGCCTTCGTGGATGGAAAGGTCAAAGTCCGACAGGCGAAAGTCGTGTTCGAGCCACTGCAGAAACGCCGGCTCAAAGATGCCGCGCCGACCGTAAAACGTGTTGCCGGCAAGCCAGATCAGTTCCGATTTGTGAAAGCGCAGTTTTCGCGTTGCTTCGAGTTGTTCGCGCAACTCGCGTATGTCGACGATGTCACCCAGGGGCACTTCGTGCGAGCGATTGATCAGGGAGAACGTAGCGCGCGTGTCTGGAAAATGTTTCCAGATGAACTGCAGCATGAGCAGTTTGTAGAAGTCAGTATCGAGCAGTGAACGCGTGATGGGATCGAGCTCCCAGTTATGGTCATGCGCGCGCCTGGCCAGGTTGACGATCACGATGAATCCAATTGTATTGAATGCTGCGAAGAATCGTTAAAACCAGGTAACGCGGCTCCACAGTTGAGCAATTTCTGGATCCTCATCGCGAAGTGTTTCGTCAAGCCCTCGTTCCTCAACTGACCAGCTAAACCTCTCATTCGAAATGGAAGATCTTCTCCAGAACATTGCAGGATAATTCCCACGTCAAGCGCACAATGGAAAGTGATCGGGGAAAAACTCGCATTTTGAAGGATCCAGACCTCAGCCCGAACACTAACCCTTGCACAGTAGAGCCTGCGGAAAAAACCAACGCAGACTCGAGCTTTGCATCGGGACTGCCTTCGCCATATCCCAAGCGCTCAGAATGACCGGGAACAACCTTCATGCTGACTTGCTAACTCGCTGGATCGCGAAGCGATCGCTAACTTGCTGTATTTCACAAAAAAACTTTACCCGCCGCGTTGCCAAATCAGTCTTCAGAGGGAGCAGGGCCTTCGCCCCTGAGCTATGCCTCTTCGGTACGCGTGGCTCAGTCTTACCCCTTTAACCTTGGAATTGTGCGCCAAAATGCGCCAGAATTAGCCATTTTTCGCAGCAAGAAACCTACCATCCTGCTGATACTGAGTGGCTTACATAGCCGAAGAACGCACTGGGTCCGACAATATCGTCAAACGCTTCGATAATTTGGTGTTGTTGAGTCGCTCCGTAATTGATCTTGACAACCCATAACCATTTGGTTATGGTTTCTGCATGCCGGTCCCAGTCAATCTCGTTCTCAAGGCACTCGCCGATCCGACGCGCAGAGCAATTTTTGAGGAGCTGACAAGGGATGGTGAGCAGACAGTTCATGCCCTCACCCGTCGCGCCGGAGTCTCGCAGCCTGCTGTCTCGAAGCATCTGACACTGTTGAAGAGGGCAAAGCTGGTAGGGCATCGGCGCGAAGGGCGCGAAACTCACTATCGCGCACAGCCTGAAGCACTGACGCCCGTGGTGGATTGGCTCAATCTCTACGGCGCCTTCTGGCGCGACCGATTTGATCAACTCGAAAATCTGCTGCAAAGGATGGACAAATGACCAATATCGCGACCACACGCTCTCTCGTCATCGAACGCGAGATGCCCCATCCCCCGAAGAAAGTCTGGCGAGCGCTCACCGAAGGCTCCTTGATAGCGGAGTGGCTGATGACCAATGATTTCCAGCCGATTGTGGGCCACCGGTTCACCTTTCGCGCCGCGCCTGTGCCGGGCTGGAACGGGGTAATCGACAGTGAAGTTCTCCTGGTCGAACCGAATTCACTGCTCTCGTATGGCTGGGCTTCTATGGGGTTGGAGACGGTTGTCACCTGGACCTTGACTCCGACCGAGGGCGGCACGCATCTCCGCATGGAGCAAGCCGGTTTCCCATCGGAAGGGGGCGCCAACTATAAGGGCGCAAAATACGGCTGGACAAATTTCATCGGCAAGCTTGAGCACGTCGTTGGAGGATTGCAATGACCACAAAAGCAAAATCCATTGTCTATTGGACGATGACCATTCTCGTAGCCATGCCGATCGGAAGCGGCGGTGTTGGTCAGATCGCGCAATACCTGGGTAACCCCCATGGAGTTGTGCCCGTCCTTGGCTACCCATTGTATTTCTTCGCGATCCTGGGCGTTTGGAAAATTCTCGGGGCCATTGCGATACTCGTGCCACGTTTTCCGCTGCTCAAGGAATGGGCGTATGCCGGGATCTTCTTCGACCTGACAGGAGCGGCTGCGTCGTGCGCCGCCGTGGGCGGTTACGGCGCTTACGGTTTTCACGTCATCGCCCCGCTCATCATCACCGGCTTTACCGTGGCATCGTGGGCGCTGCGACCGGAAAGCCGCACCATTGGCGTCCTCTTTCCAGCGAAGAACGACGGGCCGGTGGGCTCGAGAGCAGCGAACATTGCTTAGTAACCCTATCGATTCGGGCCGCAAATAGACTTGAGGACCCACCTGGCGCGAAGGTTGGGTACTCCCGCTCATTTTGATGGGTTGAGGCTCCGACAGCAAGGACCGGCCACCCCGATGGATTTCAAACCAGGCAGAAAGAAGGCGACGCGCCCTTACCCTGAATGTGACATAGGAGAAGCGAAATGAAGATCAAAGTCATGAGCGTTTACGTGGACGATCAGGAGAAGGCCCTGCGTTTCTATACCGAAGTGCTGGGCTTCGTAAAGAAGAATGACTTCAGCCAGGGTCCGTTTCGCTGGCTCACAGTTGTCTCGCCGGAAGACCCGGACGGCACCGAGTTGCAACTGGCGCTCAGCAACAATCCGGCGGCCAAAACCTACCAGCAGGCCCTGTTCCAGGAAGGCCAGCCCGCGGCCATGTTCTACACCGATGATCTGCAGGCCGATTACGAGCGCATGAAGGCGCAAGGTGCCGAGTTCACCATGCCCCCGACTGACGTGACCGCCTCGAAGATCGCCATGCTCAACGACACCTCCGGCAATCTCATTCAGGTCGCGCAACTGATGCGCTGGAAGGGCTGACACTTCCGGACCGCTCGATGATCGGCGCAGTCTCTATGACCGAAGAAGATCACGAAGCCCGCGATCGGGCCCGCGTCGTACTTCTTCTTCCTCCGCCTCCAAGCCGGTGCGTCCGCAATAGAATGACGGAGAATCCTTATCAGCGGAACCGGAAATACTGACCATGACACCGAACAAAGCAAACACCAAGGTTGACGACTTCATCGCCAGCGCGAAGAAGTGGCAGGAAGAGTTCAGGAAGCTTCGAGCGATCCTTCTCGACTCCGAACTGACGGAAGAATTCAAGTGGAGTCAACCCTGCTACACGTTCGAGGGAAAGAACGTCGTCGTCATCGGCGGATTAAAGGAATCCTGCGCGCTCGCCTTTTTCAAAGGGGCCCTGCTGAAGGATGTCCATGGTGTCCTCACCAGGCCCGGCCAGCATTCGCAGTCCACACGCTGGTTCAAGTTCGCCTCTGTCGGAGAAATCGCGGAGATGAAATCGGTCGTGAAGGCTTATATCCGCGAAGCCATCGAGGTAGAAAAAGCCGGCCTGAAAGTGAAACTGAAAAAGACTTCGGATCTGAAGTTCCCTGAAGAATTGCAAATCATGCTGGACGAATTCCCTGACTTCAGGGCTGCTTTTGACACGTTAACGCCGGGACGGCAACGCGCCTACATCTACCATTTTTCCGCCCCCAAGCAACCCAAAACCCGCGAAGCCCGCG
Organism: uncultured Acidobacteriaceae bacterium; assembly: GCA_963769345.1. Classification (GTDB taxonomy): domain Bacteria; phylum Acidobacteriota; class Terriglobia; order Terriglobales; family Acidobacteriaceae; genus Telmatobacter. The sequence goes on along the minus strand of CAVYLL010000006.1, from coordinate 116,598 downwards.
TTCAAAAGTTCATGCCGCATATTCTCAAGGGAAAGGGTCTTCTCGATTAGTAGTTTCCGGCTGTTCGTCTGCCGTGGTGGCCATGTCTGACTAGCCAAGCAGATTGGGTGCCCCAGGTCTGGATTTTCAGACCTGGGATATCGCCAGTCCACTTCACCGCCACGGGTCCCTCAACCCTTGGACGTATTCAGCACAACGGCAGCGCGAATCAGCGCCTTCAAGGCCTTCTCGTTCACTTTGTCGCCTTCGTGGAAATCGATGGCGCGTCTCAGATTCCCCTCAAGACTGGAATTGAACAGACCAGCGGGATCATCCAGAAAGGCGCCCTTGGCGAATGTCATCTTGACGACACTCTTGTGGCTCTCGCCGGTGCAGATCATTCCGTCGTGCGACCACACAGGCACCCCCCGGGGGTTGGAAGGTTTCTTCCACTTGCACTCCTCCACAACCTCAGGATCGGCTTGCTTGATCAAAGCGCGGAGGCGGGAAAGCATCTCTCCTCGCCAGTCGGCAAGTTCCTGGATTCTCGCGTCGACCTCGCTCGAGGCAGACGCGCGAGACCCAGATTCGCCTTGCTGGGAAACCTTCGTTTTCATGATGAGCGCCCACCTTCTTCCTGAGCTTCAGTTTCTGGCTGCCTTCATATAAACACGAAAACGCCAATCCCGGATTCTATACTCCGCTCGTTCGCTTCGGTCGAGCCCTGCGATGCAGACATCAGGGGCTGAGAAAAATCTAGGTTGTACAAATCTTTTTACTGCTTTGTGTGGATCGACGTGGGAGAATTCCACCATCCGGTTTGGGAGGCTGCCATGCGAAGTCTGTTGCTTGTCATTTTTGCTTTCGCCACTGCTGCTGCGGCTCAGCAGGACTGGTCTCCGGAGACACAACTCGATGGTGGAGTGTCGCAGGTGCTTCAGAGCATCTATATTCCGCCCATACATGACGCGCCATTCACCGCCACGGTGCATACCGAGTGGGCCCGCCCGCTCGCGGGAGGCGGAAGCGAGACTGCGGTGAATCAGCGCAAAGTGGCACGCGATCGAGATGGGCGAATCTATGAAGAGCGGTGGTTCCTCGTGCCGAAAAACAGCGATGTGAAGTCCGAGATGAACGTGATTCAGATTTACGACGCGAACAAGCACTCCGGGTACGACTGCTTTTTGTTTGGGCGCAAACACGGTAAATGCGAATTGAAGGACTATTCTCCTTCCCCTCACGCAGAGGTTGCGTTGAAAACGGGCCCGTTGCCAAGGAACGCCGGATATCGAACCCACGAGGACTTGGGCGTTAAAGACATTGAGGGCATCGAGACAGTTGGAACGCGTGACACGACCGTGGTGAATCCTGGAGTGATGGGGAACGATCAGCCAATGAGCTTTGTGCGCGAGTACTGGCACTCTCCGAAGCTCGGAATCAACCTCGTTTCAATTGTGAGTGATCCCCGTTTCGGCAGGCAGACATTCACTCTAACGGATGTCTCGGTAACCGAGGTCGATCCAAAGTACTTTCAACTGCCCGATGGATTCGTGATTGACGACCAGCGCACCGAGAAGACAGATACGCAATGAGGGCTCGAAGTGAATCTACGTATCCGAAGTGTGCTCACATCGTGGGTCATCCGAAACTTTCTTTCTGAGGCACAGTTTTCTGCAGCAGCCGGCGGTTGCCTTGCGCAAGATGCCGTTCCACGTGGACGAAGTGACGGGTTGCCGCTACCGCAGGATCAACCGCAGAAAAACGGGGATCGATTGTGCGTGAAAGTAGTTGTCCTCCTGCGACACGACGTTCATCTAAGAGGATGGAGTTCTTCCACGGAGAGCGCATTAGGATTGTCGGGTTAGAATAGATCGATTCTGACTCTCCCGTCCTGCACGCTCGTCTTTCGTGTTCCCCGAGGAAGATAAATGAAGACTCGCATAGCCATCCTGGCAATCGCATTGCCCGTTGCTCACGCAGCCGCCCAATCACCGCAAGCCCCCATTCAGTTACAGCATGTCGACGTGACCAAACTGGACACCTCGGTGGGTCCGTGCGACAACTTTTACCAGTACGTCTGCGGGAAGCTGAACGCCGCAAACCCTATTCCTCCTGACCAGGTCTTCTGGGGTGTAGGCGAAGAGTTGCAAGAGTGGAACAACCAGATCCTGCGCGGCATCCTTGAAAAAAACGAGGCGCCCAATCCTTCCAGAACGCCGAACGAGCAGAAGATCGGCGACTTCTACGCCAGCTGCGTGGATCAGACGACAGAGAAGAAGGACGATCTGCCCACGATTCAGCCGCTTCTCACGCGCATCGATAGTCTTCACGACAAGCGTGGCATCGCGCCGGTGCTCGCGGCGATGCACAGCTCGTTTGATCGAGCGTGGACCGGCAATGACAACCAGACTGCCGCTGCGCTGTTCGGCTACGGCCAGCAAGCCGACTACAACGATGTGGATCAAGTTATCGCGGGTCTGGACCAGGGCGGCCTCGGCATGCCGAACCGCGACTTCTACCTCAAGGACGACGACGAGGCAAAAAAGATCCGCGAGGCGTACGTGAAGTGGATAGAGTCGCTCTTGACCCTCAGCGGCACCAGCCACGCCGACGCCGAGAAAGATGCGCTTGTCATCATGCGCATTGAGACCGCACTCGCGAAAGCGCAGATGGACAACATTACCCGCCGCGATCCAGCCAAAACGAACAACCGCTTCACGCCGGCTCAGCTCAAGGCCCTTGTCCCTAACTTTGACTGGGACGCATACATGAGCGCCATCGGTTCACCGGCTGTTCCGTTGTACGAGGTTTCCTCGGTGGAATTCTTCCGCGCACTCAACCAGCAACTCGCACAGGAGAATCTCGAGGCCTGGAAGATCTATCTGCGCTGGCACCTGTTGCGCAAGGCGTCGAATGTGCTCGGTGATCGGTGGCGCGATGCGGACTTCGCATTTGGAAGTGTACTCACGGGCGAGAAGGAGCAGCCTCCCACTTGGCGGAGGTGCGCAAATGCAGTCGATCAGAATCTTGGCGAGGCGCTCGGCCAGGTCTACGTGGCGCAGGTCTTTCCGCCGGAAAGCAAAGCACGCGCTAAAAAGCTGGTAAATGACATTGAAGCGGCGATGGGTCGAGATATCGACTCCGTGACTTGGATGCAGGCTTCAACAAAGCGCGAGGCGCATTTGAAGCTTGCAGCCGTTATCGACAAAATCGGGTATCCCGACAAGTGGATTGATTACAGCTCCCTTTCCATCACGCGCGACAACTACGCGGTTAATCAGATGCGGGCAAATGCCTTTGAGCTGAAGCGCCAGCTTGCCTTCATTGGGCATCCTCTCGACCGTACGCAGTGGCTGATGACGCCGCCGACCGTCGACGCCTACGAGGATGCACAGACAAATACGATCAACTTTCCTGCTGGAATTCTGCAGCCGGTCTACTTCGATCCAACCCAGGATGACGTGATCAATTACGGTGGAGAGGGTGCGATCGTGGGTCACGAACTCACGCACGACTTTGACGACCAGGGCCGCAAGTTTGATGTGAAGGGCAACTTGCGCGACTGGTGGACACCGGAAGACGCTGAAGAATACGACCGGCGTGGGGAGTGCATCGCAAAGGAATACACCGGCCCTGTCGCAGGAGTCCCCGGGTCAGAGCAGAACGGAAAACTCACGCAAGGCGAAGATACCGCCGACAACGGTGGTCTCTATCTCGCACTTTCAGCGTTGAACCAAGACCTGAAACAGCAGGGGAAGACGATCGACGACAAAGACAGTCACGGCCTGACCAACCTGCAGCGATTCTTTATCGCCTATGGCACAGCATGGTGCGACCAGATTCGCACCGAGGCGATCAAGACCCTGATCCAGACCAATCCGCACTCGGTGCCGTGGGAGCGCGTCAACAATGTTGTCGGCAACATGCCGGAGTTTGAAAAAGCGTTCAACTGCAAGGCGGGCCAGCCGATGGTACATGCAACCCGCTGCCGTGTCTGGTGAATTCCCATTCCGGCGGCTCGAGCCTTTCACCCTTTGGCGTCGCGCCTCTCAGGCGATTTCTATGGCCTTCGAATTAGTGCGAGCCGAGTGTTGCTGAACGTGAGCCCCGCAGGACCCGCGGACCACTAAGCGCACCGGGACGAGCACATCGCGGATCGGCATTTCAGGATGTTCGAGCCGCTCAAGCATGGTCGCCATCGCGACCGCGCCGATTCCTGCACAGTCCTGATGAATCGTCGTAAGCGGCACAGGCAGCAGGCTTGCATAGCGCACGTCGTCCATGCCGACGATGCGGATGTCTTCAGGAATCCGAAGCCCAAGTCCCAGGAGCATCTGCATCAGGCGCGCGGCGGTTAAATCGTTCGCGCAGACAATTCCCTCGGGCCGTGCGGCATCGATCATCCGGCGGACGAAGGATTCATCTTGCGGACTACCCCGCCAGACAGGCTCCCAATCTTGCTTGATGCCGTGACTGCGGAGCGCTTCGTAGAATCCGGTGATGCGCGCGTCCACCGTGTTGGCGGCGAACTCTTCGCCGAGAAAAACCAGGCGGCGGGCGCCGTGGTCCACGAGGTGTGTGGTCGCGATATAGCCAGCCCGACGGTTGTCCACGCCAACCAGGTCGTGTGCAGATCGCTCCGGGTAAGGCAAATAGCACCGATCGAGCAGCACAAATGGAATCTGCGCGCGATCGAGCGCCCGCGCGATGCGGCGATTGGCTGTGTCTTTATCGCTGGTGAGTTCGAGCGGCGCGAAGAAAACCCCCGCGACCCTCTGAGAGATGAACGACTGCACCATTTGCTCGGCTGCTCTTACGCTGTCCTGTACCGAGACGGAGGAGTTGCCCCACAGCAGCGCGTCGGGCCTGGCAAAATGAGTGCGCATCATGCCATGGCAGATCGGTTCGAAGATTTCGGTCAATCCGAGTTCGGGGATCAGCAGCCCAAAGGTACGGCCGCTTGGGCGGTTTTCTGCCAATACGTGCGTGCCGGCTCCGGGCCGCCGTGTGACCAGACCCATGCGCTGCAGGTCGTGGACGGCTTTGGCCACGGTGATGCGTGAGGCGCTAAACAGCTTGCCCAATTCTGCCTCGCTGGGAAGCCGGTCGCCAGGTTTCAACTCACCGGATTGAATGCTGGCAAGAAGATGCTCGAAGACACGACGATGCTTGGACTGTTGAACCCCCGGGTCGCTCTGGGGAGGAGGGCCAAGTTTGCTTGCTAACCTTCGGGGTTTCTTCATTCGCACTACCTTCAATCGAATAACAATGCACTAAGAACACTAGAAGATCGGCCTCCGGTTGTCGACAGAATGTCGATACATTGCCGAAACCATTGCGGTTCCCGATCTTTCACCTTTGAATATACAAAGTCTGTTATGCAGACTGCTCGATCGCGGTATCGATCTCGGAGCGAGTTGCATCCATAAGCGGCGGCATAGCGCCCGACTGCGATGCAACCCAACTACCCCAGCGATTCCCTGCCTCGTTCAGCACCGGTAATTCCGCTCCACGCAGGAGGTAGTGCGCCATAGCAGCGGTAAACGCGTCTCCGGCACCGATGGTGTCGGCAACTCTGATGGGAAAGCCCGGATGCCGGTTCCACTCCTCACGCGTCACCAGTAGACTTCCGTTACCGCCGCAAGTAATTGCAACCAACTGCAGGGTGGGAAACTCGGTCAGCATCCGGTTCGCGCCGAGATGCAGGCTATCCAATTCGCGCGCCATCCTCCGCCGGCATTCCCAGGAGCGCCAAAACCAGCGGAACCTCCGTGTCATTCATCTTCATCACACTCGCAAGTTCAAGTGACTCCTGAATCACTTCGCTCGAATAAAAAGGAGGTCGCAGATTCACATCGAAGATACGGATACATCGCGAGGATGTCTGCGCCGCAAGGGTCTGGATCGTCTGCCGCGATTCTATGCTCCGCTGCGCCAGCGATCCGAAACAGATCGCATCCGCGCGTTCTGCGAGACGGACCCACTCGTCCGAGAGTTCCATCGAGTCCCACGCTGCCGGTTGATGAATGGTGTATTCCGGCTGACCGTTGTTGAAGGAGACCGTAACTCTGCCGGTTTCATGTGCCGGATCGATCTGAAGAAAACTGGTGTCAGCGGGCAGAGGATCGAGTCGATGCACGGCCTCGCGACCCAGATCGTCGCGGCCAATGCGGCTCAGGATTGCGGAATGATTCCCGAGCCGTCCGGCCATCACGCTGAAATTTGCGGGCGCGCCTCCCAGACGCGGTCCCTCCGGCAAAATGTCCCAAAGCAACTCCCCGATTCCTAGAATCAGATGCGGCTCTTTCAAAGTCCTACTCCTTCAAGTCTGGGGCGCTCTGCTTGCTGTGTCAGAACCCGCTGCCGGCCCACCGAACAAGTTCCACCCTGAGGGGTAGATTCGTCAACACCCCCCGGGGGTTACGACTTTCCCGTCCAGCGCCAGATCGAGCAGTCCTCATAGTTGGCTGAAGCGTATTCGCCATTGGGCTGGTTGGCCATGATCTTGTGGTCCGCGATGGCGTCCGCACGGGACCGGCGCACCTTCCCCCCGAAATATCCGTTTAAAGCCGGGCTGGCGCTCGATCACGTGTTCCTGCTCGGGATTCACATACAGGAGGTCGAGCTCTCCCGGACGCGTCTTGAAGATTCGGGCCCACCGCTGCAAAAGGCGGCGCATGACCGATGGGCCAAAGGGGTTGAAGAGAAAGACAAGGCATGGTCCTTTCGGATGCCGTGCATCAAGAGCATCCCCGCAGACGACTTGTAAGGGGGCTCGGGTCTTTCTGGTCGCATGCCAAGTGGTCAGATTATGACGAGCAATGTCAGCCAGCGTCGGGTTGAGCTCGATTCCTATCACTTTGTGAAAGGGATAATCAGCCGCGAGCAACATGGCGCGGCCCATGCCGGCGCCGACATCGATGAATGTGAACTGTCTGATTGGAGCGCATGGTTTCGTCCCCTGCCAGCGCTTCAACAGCGCATGAAGAACAGAAGGCGCGACGCCGAAATACGCAGTGGAATGCCGGTCGTGAGCATGGCCAGTCTTGAGGTAACGCCCGGGAATCAGCCCGCTGGTTTGAACGCCGTGTTTCGCATCGAACGGATGCAGCGTAAACCCTTCCTTTTTCGTCATGCGCGGCAAGGCCACGCGAGGAGTCCGGGTCCCTGCCGGACGCAATGGCAGCTTCTGTTTTGCGGCGGTCACGCCTGAACCTTAGCACAAGGCGGTTGGAGTGCTCTCCAGGGTTTCGTGACTGCGATTCCAACGCAAGGCCTTGTTCTTGCAGGGGTACTAAAGAAGGAACCGTCTGCGTTGCGAGACCAGGTGCCGTGACACTTTACGCCCAATCGCGATAGGCTTGAGGTAATCGCGCATCGACGTGACCAAGGAGCACGCGCATCCCCATGCCCATTCAAAAGACCTCAAAGATCTGGCACAACGGCAATCTGATTCCCTGGGAAGACGCCACCATCCACGTGATGAGCCATGTGATTCACTACGGCTCCAGCGTATTCGAGGGAATTCGCTGCTACGCCCAGCCGCAGGGTTCGGCTGTTTTCCGGCTTCCCGAGCACATGCAGCGCCTGCTGGACTCGGCCAAGATCTACCGGATGGAACTTCCCTTTTCGCTCGATGAGCTTTGTGCCGCCGTCGTGGATCTGATTGAAGCCAATGGGATAGCACCGTGCTATATCCGCCCCATCGTGCTGCGGGGCTATGGGGAGATCGGCGTAAGTCCCAAGGGTTCTCCGATCGAGGTCTACATGGCCAACTTTCCATGGGGCAAGTACGTGACAGGAACCGGCGGAGCGGACGTTTGCATCTCAAGCTGGAACCGCCTGGCGCCGAACACCATGCCCGCTCTGGCCAAGGCCGGTGCGAACTACATGAATTCGCAACTTATCCGAATGGAAGCCGACATAAACGGCTATGTCGAGGGCATTGCGCTCGATACGAACGGGCTGGTGAGCGAAGGCTCCGGCGAGAACGTGTTCGTGGTGCGGAACGGCGTACTGTACACTCCGCAACTGGCGAACTCTGCCCTTTCCGGCATTACCCGCGACAGCGTCCTTACAATTGCCCGCCATCTTGGACTCGCGGTCACCGAGCAGCCGATTCCTCGCGAGATGCTCTATATCGCCGACGAAGTATTCTTTACCGGTACTGCCGCCGAAGTTTCGCCCATTCGTTCGATCGACCGCATCATGGTCGCCGATGGAAAGACCGGCGAGATCACCAAGAAGATTGCCGACGAGTTCTTTGCCATTGCCAACGGACTGAAACCGGATCGCTTCGGCTGGCTGACGCCCGTCAAGGTGAATGCGACGGAGCCTGTAACGGCTTAAGACGACTTCAACCGGAAAAACGAGAGGCGGCTGTTCACTGGCCGCCTCAGGTCGATGAAAAACCGTCAGCTTTGAAAAGGGCACGAATTTATCCGTGCCGGAAGTCCAGCAACGACAGAATAGGCTTTAGCCTCTGAGAGATGGTTTCGATCCTTTTGTCAGCAGTTGAGGCAGCCTCGGACGAGCCGTTTTTCATCCGGGAACGCCGGCTCCCCTATTCGGAACTCAAGGCTTCTTATCGGCTAGCGGCATGTATTCGTCGCGCAGCCTGGTCTGCCTGCTTACCATTGGGACTGCGTTGCCCTGAATGTAGACCTGCTTCACTGAGGTTCTTACATCCAGTGGGTCACCGTTTGCCACAACAACATTCGCCATCTTGCCTACGTCCAGCGATCCCAGTTCGTCGCCCAGCCCGAACATTTCTGCCGGATTGAGAGTGATAGCCTTCAAGGCTTCATCGTAGGGCAGGCCGTAAGCCACTGCGTAACCTGCCGCATAAGGTAGATTGCGGCTGCCGCCCATGTCACGACCCGCAGTCGAAAGTGCAATCTTCACACCCCGTTTCTGTAACTCCGCCGGCAGCGTGTAGACCGCATCGTATCGTTCATCTGGACGGGGAAAGTCATAAATCGGACCGACAATCACCGGCACATGATACGAAGCGATCTTATCCAGCACATCCTGCGCATGCGTCACGTGATTGAGAATGACCTTCAAATTGAATTCCTTCGCGAGGCTCATAGCAACTTCCACTTCGTAGCTCTCGTATGCGCCCAGTACGACGGGCTTTTCTCCGTGGAGATAGGGCAGCAAAGCCTCCAGCTTCAGATCGCGCTTCGGCGGAGCGCCCTTGTGATCGGGCTTTGCCGCGGCGGCCCGCTCTGCTTCATAAGCTTGCGCGTCCAGAAACGCCTGCCGGATCTGGTTGGCGAGTCCCATCCGCGTTGTCGGGAATTTCGCGGGCCCGTTGTAGTTCGCCTTCCTTCGAACACTGCCTTCAAAGTTCATCGCCAGGGCAATATCTCCCTGCATCAGCATTGCGTCGCGATCACGTCCATAAAGTTGGATCGCAGCGTCCTGTCCAGGGATGGAATCCTCCGAGGCCGGGGCAACAATGGCGTTGGTTATTCCGTTCAGGCGTTCCACCGGAATACGAACCGTCTCGGCGTGGAACGCGTCTCCAACATGCATCTGCGGCTCGACTTCATCGGCGGTTTCCGCCAGGTCATTGCTGTTCTGGTCCGCTTCAACTTCCGTAAGCCCGAGGTGAGTCTCCGCATCAAACAAGCCCGGATAAACCGTCATTCCCTTCGCGTCGAAAATCTCAGCGCCGGCAGGCACCTTGGTGGTCTTCGCCGGGCCAACCGCGACGATCTTTCCATCAGTCATGACCACCGTACCGACATCAATCGTTCCGTGTGTGATAGTCAGGACCTTTCCGCCGACAATTGCAATCGTCTTCGCAGGAGCCGACGCGGTCGTATTGGGCCCGGTCTTGTCCGTTTGTGCCGGAACAATCCCTGGTGTCAATGCGGTGCACGCCAAAATAGCAATGAAGATTCCAGGCTTCATTGTCCGTCTCCTTCATCTTCGGCGTTTTCGAATCCAGCATCGTGCATTGCCCCGTTGAAGTGAGTCGTGCCAAAGCCGGACAACGAACTGTCAAAGAACATGTCGCCATCAATAAATACCTTTTCCACGCGCGCATATGTTGAAAGCGGATCCATATTCCAGATCACGACATCTCCATCCTTGCCCTCGTCGAGCGACCCCACGCGATCGTCAACCCCGATAATCCACGCCGGATTCAGCGTAATCATGCGCAGTGCCTCCTCTTCGGTGGCTCCGCCGTAGTTCACCATCTTGCCGGCTTCCTGGTTGAGTCGCCGCACGTAGTCATTTGAATCGCTCTTGAGCGCAACGCGCACGCCTTCACGCATGCTCATAACAGCATTCCAAGGGATGGCGTCCCATGCTTCGTCCTTGAACCCCCACCAGTCTGCAAACGTCGCGATGCCGGTACCGGTCGGAGCGATCTTGTCTCCTACCTTGTACATCTCCAGCGCATGATGAAAGGCGCGAATCTTGTATCCGTATTCCTTCGCAATAGCCTCTTCGGTGAGGAATTCGTCGGCACGGTAACAGTGAATCTGCACGTAGAGTTTGCCGCGCAGTACGTCGGCGAGGGCTTCAAGTTTCAGATCCTTCTTGGGTGCGACCACATCCTTGTCGCCCTTTGCCACCTTCGCGTTGTACGCGTCCCAGGACGCCATGTATGCCTTTGCGTCTTCAAACGCCTGGCGCATCACCTCGAAGTTACCCATGCGCGTCGATGGAACTTCGTTACGTCGACCGTAGACCCGCTTCGGATTTTCGCCACTCGCAAACTTGATGGAGCGCGGCGCATTAGGAAAGAGCATTTCGTCGCGCGAGAGGCCAAATTTGTTCTTGATGACAACGGCCTGGCCGCCGATCATATTTGCCGATCCATGCAGCAGCAGCTCGGTCGTCACCCCTCCGGCCAGCGCCTGGTAAAGCGCCTTGTCCCGGTTGTCGAAGGCATCGATCATCATCATCGAGGGCGTCACCGGACTGGTGGCTTCGTTGATGTCGTCGCCCAGCGCCGAGTGCGAGTGCGGGTCGATGATCCCCGGCGTAACGAACTTGCCCGCCGCATCGATCGTCCTGGCCCCTGCAGGCGCGTTCACCGTCGCACCGACGCCCGCAATCTTTCCGTTGTGAATCCAGACGCTGCCGTGCGGAATCGTGCCGTGCGTGACGGTCATTACTGTCGCATTTTGAATCACGACGTCTGATGGAGGGTTACTGGAAGGTCCTTGTGCGGCAAGGCTGATTGGAATGGTCCCAACCGCTGCAACAAACAAGGCCGCACACCTGTGTCGAAGCACAGAAGAAAAAGCTAACCATGTAATGGTCTCCCCGGGGAAAGATTGATTCGGAACAGATGTGCATGATGGTAACACGCCATATGAACCAGCAATCTGCAATGCGTCGCGTAACTTAGAGTGAACTCCCTGTATCGAATTTGACGTATAGACTTCCTGAGAATCCAGTTTTGATCGAGGCCGCTCATGGAGAACCTGCTTCAGGATCTTCGCTACGCGATGCGAACCCTTCTCAGGGCTCCCGGTTTTTCCTTCATCATCATCATTTCCATCGCACTGGGATTTGCCGCCAACGCCACGGTCTTCAGCGTCGCGAATGGGCTCCTGTGGGGCCTGTTGCCGGTCAAAGATCCGGGCACGCATGGTGATGTTTTCGGAAGGCCAGTCCTACTCCTACCCCGACTACCTGGATTATCGCGATCAGAGCGGGGACCTTTTTGATGGAGGAGTGGCGGGACACTTTCCGCTAATTCCGGCGAGCATTGGCGGCAAGGGGGATCCCGAGCGGGTGTGGGGCCAATCGGTCACGGGCAACTTCTTTCCCACGCCTCGGCGTGCCGATGACACTTGGCCGCTCCATCAGTCCGGAGGATGACCAGGTAGGCGGTCATAACCATGTTGTGGTATTGAGCAACAAGCTGTGGCGGCGTCGATTTGGCGGCGACGCGAATATTCTCAATCACGATGTGGCTCTCAACGGCCGGTACTACACCGTGGTGGGAATTGCGCCGGCCGGTTTCTATGGCGTGGACCGCGGCATCGTATCCGAATTCTGGGTGCCCATTCGTCGTCTCGGAAGAAATCATGCCCGATTTGGCAGCCGAAGGGGGTCTTAGAACAAAGCGCGACAATCAATGGTTGATGCTTGACGCCAGGCTCAAACCCGGCATCACCCGCGCTCGAGCGGAGGTCGCGCTCAATGTCATCAAGAAGCGACTCGACGACACCTATCGCAAAGACGAGAAGCGAGCACGCAGCCTTGACGCTGCAAACGGCGGGCGGGCTGATTGCCGGTTCCGCAACTCCGGCATTTACGCTGATGGCTGTGTTGATGGTGGTGGTGGGATTGGTGCTGCTCGTGGCATGCGCCAACGTGGCCAATCTGCTGCTGGCTCGCGCCATCGGGCGGCAAAAAGAAATTGCCATCCGCCTTGCGATGGGGGCCGGACGCCGGCAGCTCATAAGGCAACTATTGCTCGAGAGCTTTATTCTGGCGCTGACGGGAGCGGGCATTGGCTTCCTGCTGGCTGCGGGAGCGGCACGCGCGATTTCGAATTTCCAACTACCGCTGCCCTTCCCGGTGGTGTTTGATTTCAACGTGGATATGCGCGTGGCGCTGTTCACCCTGGGTCTTTCGATCATCACTGCTTTGCTGTTCGGGCTAGTTCCAGCTCTGCGCGCATCGCGGCCAGACCTCGTGGGAGCGCTGAAGGACGGTCCCGCGGTATTTGGCCGCGTGGGCCGTTCGCGCATGCGGAATACGCTGGTTGTGGTGCAGGTGGCACTGTCGCTGGTGCTGCTTGCGACTGCCGGACTCTTCCTGCGGAGCCTGGGCAACGCCTCGTCTATCGACATTGGTTTCAAGACCGACAACATGCTAATGATGACGATGGATCCAAAACTGCAAAGCTACTCGCATGACAAGACAGTGCAGTTCCTGAGTCAAGTGCGCGAGCGGGTGTCAGCATTACCCGGAGTGCGAGAAGTGAGTTTTGTAGGCGTGGTGCCGCTGAGTATCGGCTCATCCAACAACCGCTACGACGTGGATGCCGTGAAGGATCATCCCAAGCAGAATGTCAATGCCGATACCAACAGCGTTGGCAGCGGATATTTCAAGACGATGGGAATTCCATTGTTGCGCGGTCGGGACTTTATTCCGTCGACCGACGACCAGCATGTAGCCATCATTGACGAGACCATGGCCTCTCACCTGTTCCCCGGCCAGGATCCGATCGGCCGCGTGATCCGGCAGGACAAGGACCAATACACCGTTATCGGCCTCACGCGGAATTCAAAGCTGCGCACCATTGGCGAGAAACCGCGGGAAGCCATCTTCATGTTTCTTAATGCTGCTCCAGAAAAGGCAAACAGCTTCTTCGGGACCACGCTGATCGTCAAGACATCAGTTGCACCGGGCGCTATGGTTCACTCGGTGCGCCAGCAAATTGGCGCGCTCGATCCAAACATGGCGGTGTTCAACATCCAGACGATGCAGGAGCACGTGGACAAATCGCTGCTCCTTCCGCGGATCTCCGCCCTGCTGTTGGGAATCTTCGGTGCGGTCGGTCTTACACTGGCAGCCATCGGCCTGTACGGTGTGATGAGTTTCTCGGTCCGCAGCCGGACGCGCGAGATCGGAATCCGCATGGCACTCGGCGCAAAGCCGCGCAAGGTTTTAAGAATGGTTCTGCGGCAGGGCCTGACCTTGACCGCGATTGGTCTTGCCATTGGACTTGCCATCGCGCTGGTTGTCGGGCGGTTTGCCGCCAGCTGTGCTCTATGGAACAAGCGGATCAGACCTGCTAACCTTCGTCGTCGTTTCGGCGGTTCTGCTGGTCACTGCAGCCATTGCCATCCTGATTCCCGCCATGCGAGCGGCACGCGTCGAGCCAACCGTCGCATTGCGTTACGAGTAAGAGCGGCCGCAGTCTCACTTCAAGTTCAGTCAGTCTTGAATCCGTTTTCTTTCGATGCATGGTGCCACTGTTGCATGGCGTTCATGATCGATTGTTTAGAATGGGTGGCATGCTGCCGCCACTTCGTAATTTGTCTCGCTCGCTCCTCGTGTGCATTACTGCGGTATTGATGATTCAAACTTCCGTTGTGGCCTGGTCGCAGGCTTATGTCGGGCAGCCTAAACTGATCATCATTATTGTGATCGACCAGTTTCGCGGCGACTATCTCAACCGCGATCGCGCTGAGTTCAAGGGCCGTGGCTTCAGGCTTTTCATGAACGACGGCGCGTGGTTTACCGATTGCTACTATGACTACGCCAACACCAAAACCGCACCCGGTCACGCGACCATTGGGACAGGTGCGTACTCCGACGGGCATGGTATCGAATCGAACGAGTGGTGGGATGCCTCGCGCTCAGATGCGGTAAAGGTCAGCTCTGTCCAGGACGAACGCTACCAGCTCGTGGACATTCCAGCATCGTCGATTCCGGCGAATGCGCCAGGTGCGCCCTCGACTGCCGCTAAATTCCTCGTCGGAGCTTCTCCAATGAATCTTCGGGCCTCGACACTAGGTGATGAATTGCGGCTGGCGACCCAGGGCAAAGCAAAAGTATTCGGCGTCTCCCTGAAAGATCGCGCCGCGATTCTTCCGGTAGGCCAGTCGGCCAATGGCGCGTTCTGGATTGACAATGCGAGCGGCCGGTTCATCACCTCGACCTACTACATGCAACATCTGCCGGAGTGGGCGCGGAACTTCAATGCAAGCGGGCGCATTGCCCAGGCCGAGCGCGAAGCCAATGCTGAAGACACCACGCAGTTTTACGAGCTTGTCGGGAGAACTCCGGCAGCCAACAGCTACGAATTCGATTTCGCGAAGGCTCTGATTACCGGCGAGAAGCTCGGCCAGCGCGGCGTGACAGACCTGGTGACGATTTCGCTCTCGGCCAACGATATACAGGGTCATCAACTCGGGCCTGATTCGGATTCAGAGGAGCAGATGATCGTGAGCCTCGACCAGGACTTTGACAAGTTCTTTTCGTGGCTCGATCAAACCGTGGGACTCAACAATGTCTGGCTCGCGCTGACGGCGGACCATGGGATTGCGCCGGTACCGAGCGAAGCGGCCAGGCTGGGCATGAACTCGGCCCTGGTGAACCTCGACAAGCTCTACGCGCAATTGGAAAAAGAGCTGAACGAACGCCACTCCCCCGGCGGCCACGTAGAGTACCTGATGCCCACACCTGAGCTGCCGTACGTCGTCTTGAACAAGCATGCGTTTGAGAAGGTGCATGTGGACGAGAGAGCGGCCGAGGAGGAGTTGGCAGACTTGTTACCCGACGCTGTAGCCGCGCAAAATCCCGTTCCCGCGCCAATCATCAAACCAAACGAGCCAACGCCCGAGCCATCGCAGGAACGCTTGCCACCCGCGCCGCAGGTCGCCGGAGTGTATACGCGGCTACAACTGGGAAGCGGACCGCTGCCGCCTACAGAGTGGGGGCGCGAGCTGGCACACAGCTATGCCTATCACGGAAACTGGTTTGTGATGCTTGCGCTTGGCGGCTATCAGATGGAGGACATTCGCAGCTGGGGCGGTACGACGCACTTCAGCCCCTGGTCATACGATCGCCACGTGCCGCTCGCCTTCTACGGAACTCCCTTCATTCCCGGCGAGTATCATGAACGTGTAGCTCCTGTGGATCTGGCAACCACGTTCGCGTCGCTCGCCGGTATCAACTTTCCGTCCGCCGCAACGGGGCGCGTGCTCAAAGAGGCGTTGAAACCAGTCCACTCGACTTCGCAGTAAGTCGCTCCAGTTTCGAGGGATAAGTCCGCGCGTGAAACCCGACATGAAAGTGCAGTTCGCAGGCATCGAGCTGACTAATCCGGTCATCGCCGCGAGCGGCACATTTGGCTACGGCATCGAATTTGAAGAGATTGTCTCGCTGGAACGGATCGGCGCGTTCGTCACCAAGGGCATCTCGCTCGAACCAATGCTGGGCCACTCTGCGCCCCGCATCATCCAGACCGCCGCAGGCATGCTGAATGCGATCGGACTGCAGAACATCGGCGTGGTCGAGTTCATCGAGAAAAAGCTGCCACCTCTCCGCCGCTATCCCTCGTGCAAAGTCATTGTCAACGTCTTCGGCTACACGGTTAGCGATTACAAGCTGGTTGTCGAACGCCTGAATGACGCTGATGGCATCGCCGCCTACGAGTTGAACGTCTCCTGCCCCAACGTCCATGCCGGCGGCATGGCCTTCGGTTCTGATTCCGGCTCGCTCGAATATCTGGTGCACGAGGTAAAGAATGTCTCGAAGCGGCCCTTGATCATCAAGCTCTCGCCCAATGTTACGTCCATCGCGGGCATGGCGCGCGTATGCGCCGCGTCAGGGGCCGACGCCATCAGCCTGGTGAACACCTTCCTCGCCATGTCGATCGACGTAGAAACCCGCAAGCCTCGGCTGACCAATGTAACCGGCGGCTTGTCAGGGCCGGCCATCAAGCCGATCGCGGTTCGCATGGTCTACGAGGCGGCACGTTCGGTCCGCATTCCCATCATCGGGTTGGGCGGCATCATCACTGCCGAAGACGCAGTTGAGTTCATGCTCGCGGGCGCAACTGCTGTGCAGGTAGGCACGGCCAGTTACGCGGATCCGCGCGCTACCGAACGACTCGCCAAAGAACTCGAATCCTGGTGCCGCAGCCATCACGTGGAACACATTGCCGGCCTGACCGGCGCTCTCGACGTGCCGCAGAGATAGACTCCCAGCAGTTAGCGCTCTCTGCTTCGCGATCCGGTTGATATGATTCCGTTGAAGTCCCTCTTCCCTCAAGGAGCACACCTGTGAAGATTTGCCGCGTGCAGTCGCTTGCGCTTTTCACCTCCGCCTGGATTCTTTCCGCTTCAATGTGTCTGAGTGCCCAGAACATTTCGCTCACCGTGGATGCGACCAGGACACAGAACAAGATTCTGCATGCGCATCTTGTCATGCCGGTCAAGCCCGGACCGCTCACTCTCTATTACCCGAAATGGATTCCCGGCGAACACGGCCCGGACGGCCCCATTGCCAACCTGACCGGCCTGAAATTCTCCGCAGACGGCAAGGTGATTCCGTGGCAACGCGATCTGCTCGACGTGTTTACATTCCATGTTGTCGTGCCTGAGGGCGTGAGCCAGCTTGAAGCGAACTACGACTACATCGAGCCCGATGGCGGCTCGGCAACCGACAAGCTGCTGATCCTCGAGTGGAACGAGGTTGCCCTTTATCCCGAAGGAACTCCCGCCGACAAGCTGATGTATGAAGCGAAGCTGATGATGCCCGACGGCTGGAAATTCGGCAGTTCCCTTCCCGTCGCCAGCCAAAGCGGAAACGAAGTCTCGTTCAAGCCCATATCGTTCGATCTGCTGGTCGACTCGCCAGTCGCAACCGGCATCTACTATCGCAACATCGACATCACCCCATCAGGTGAGCCAATCCATCACCAGATGGACCTGGTTGCCGACAGCGAAGACGCCTTAAACATGAGCCCGAAAGACCAGAAGGCCATGACCAACCTGGTTGCGGAATCGGGCAAGCTGTTTGGCGCGCGGCATTATCGCGACTACCACTTCATCCTCGGGCTGAGCGATCACGTCGCGCATTTCGGACTCGAACATCACGAGTCGAACGACAGCCGCTTGCCGGAAAACGTACTGCTCGGCCCCGGCTCAGGCATGGCGCTCGGCGGTCTGCTGGCGCACGAATTTGCACATTCGTGGAACGGAAAACATCGCCGTCCCGCCGATCTCGCGGTTCCGGGCTTCGAGGAGCCGATGAAGACCGACCTGCTGTGGGGCTACGAAGGCCTGACAGACTACCTCGGCCCTATGCTCGCGGCGCGCAGCGGCTTGTTCACTCCTGAGCAGTATCACGAGTGGCTGGCCAGCATTGCGGCTTCACTTGGACCGGGGCGGCCGGGGCGCACGTGGCGTCCACTGCGCGATACGGCCGATGCAGAGTTCGGCATGGGCTTCGGCGCACGCGGCTGGCTCAACTGGCGTCGCGGAACCGATTACTACGATGAGGGCGATCTGGTATGGCTCGAAGTGGCGACCATCATCCATCGCGAGTCGCACGGCACAAAGTCGATTGACGATTTCTGCCACGCCTTCCACGGCGGCGCCAACAACGGGCCTGAAGTAAAGACCTATACCTTCGACCAGCTCGTCAGCGATCTCAACGCGATTGCGCCGTACGACTGGGCAACGTTCTTCCACACGCGGCTCGACTCAACGTCACCCATGGCGCCGGTAGGCGGCATTCAAAACGGCGGATGGAAAGTCAGCTACACCGATCAGCCCACAAAGCTCGAAGGCCGGCGCGGAAATTCCGGATATGTCTACTCCATCGGACTGCAAGTGGGAGCAGACGGAACAGTAAGCGATTCGATCGTCGGTGGTCCCGCGTTTGAGGCGGGTGTCTCCTCCGGCATGAAAATCGTGGGCGTCAATGGCCGCCTCTTCAATCAGGATCTACTTGGCGCAGCGATCAAGGATGCCAAGGGCGGCACAAAGCCGATCACCCTCCTGGTGCTTGTCGACGAGTTTTACCGCACCTGCACCATCAACTACAGCGAAGGGCTGCGCTATCCACACCTCGTGCGCGAAGAGGGCAAAGCGGATTACCTGGATGAGCTGATCAAGGCCCGCGCGGGACAGTGAAGTTGCCCGCTTCTAGCTGCTAGCCGCTAGCTTCCAGCTCTCCTGGCTTTTGGCTATCACAGTTCGCGACGTGGTGCGCCAACGTTAACCCCGGAGTCGCCGTATTGCTTCCTGTCGCAGGTGGGATGGGGTGCCCCCGGTCTCTGGGACGGATGTCCCTATTTTCATTGAGATGCGGGAGGGGATGGGCGCCGCAATATTCTCCACAATTGTATTGAGCCACTCCGTTTGCTAGTTTGACGTAGATGTCGCCGCCTGCGCCCGAACAACTTAGCAACACCATTGAGACTCTCTACCGGTCGGAATCGGGCCGGGTTCTAGCGACGCTCGTGCGTCTCCTCGGAGACCTGGACCTGGCCGAAGAGTCGATGCACGAGGCGTTCGCTGCCGCTCTGGAGTCCTGGACGCTGGCCAGCATTCCGGACAAGCCACGCCCGTGGCTTATTTCTACGGCACGCTTCAAAGCCATAGACGCGATTCGCCGGCGCGCGCGCTTCGATGGCGCACAGAGAGATCTTGTAGCCCACATGGAATCGCGCGTCAACAACACTTCTCAGGAAGATGAGGAGATTGAGGACGATCGCCTCCGTCTGATTTTCACCTGCTGCCATCCCGCCCTGGCGCCGGAAGGACAGGTGGCGCTGACACTTCGGGAGGTCTGCGGCCTGACCACGGAGGAGATTGCCCGGGCATTTCTGGTTACGCCGGCAACGCTTGCCCAACGCATCGTGCGCGCCAAGTCAAAGATTCGCGAGGCATCGATTCCGTACGAGGTGCCGGTGCCGCACGAACTGCCGGAGCGGCTGGACGCAGTGCTTCAAGTCATCTATCTCGTCTTTAACGAGGGTTATTCCGCTGCGACGGGAGCGGAGGTAACGCGGGCCGAGCTAACCGGCGAGGCGATTCGATTGGGACGACTACTGACCGAACTCCAGCCAGAGCCGGAGATTCTGGGCCTGCTTGCCCTGATGCTGCTCCAGGAATCCCGCCGTGCCGCTCGAACCTCCCCGACCGGAGAGCTGATCTTGCTGGAAAATCAAAACCGCGCGCTCTGGAACCGGGAGCAGATCGTGGAGGGAGTCGCATTGGTGGAGAAAGCCCTGAGCTCCCGCCGCTTCGGTGCTTACACACTGCAGGCTGCGATCGCTGCCGTTCATGCGGAGGCGGAATCGGTCGCTCTGACCGACTGGAGGCAGATTGTTGCGCTTTACAACCAATTGGTACGAATTCAGCCTTCGCCGGTTGTACATCTCAATCGCGCAGTGGCCATTGCCATGCGCGATGGCCCAGAAGCCGGTCTGGCGCATATCGACGCGGTGTTGGAACACGGCGAACTGGCAAATTACTACCTGGCGCATGCAGCCCGCGCCGATATGTGCCGCAGGCTGGGCAGGACAGCCGAAGCCCGAGCTTCTTATGAAAAAGCTCTGGCCCTGACCCAACAGGAACCAGAGCGCCAATTCCTGCAGGAGCGGATTCGGCAGCTGAAATGAAAAATGAAGGAAGTGGGTGCTCACCTCCCATAAAAGATGGGTGCCTCAGGTCCCTCGCATTTGGGGACCTGGGAAAGCAAGACTCTTCTGAAAAATAATTTGACCGGCTGTCGATTTTCCGTCTCCCCAGCGACTATAGGACAAAAGAACGATGAGCTACGGCTCCTGAGTGAACAGGAAACGAGTCATCGGAAACAAGCCAACGAAAAAAGTCACGGAAAAACAAGGAGAAAAAGTCATGCCACAGTATTTGGTTTGTAACTACATGCCCGACGACTTCGATCCGTCCACCGTAACCGAGGCGATGATCGACGAGATCCATGCGCTTAACCGCGAAATGGATGCTGCCGGCGTCACGAAGTTCGCCTGCGGAATTGCCCCAGCCGCCGACGCCAAGACGCTGCGGGCACAGCCCGGCGGCAAGGTGCTCGTCACCGACGGGCCGTACACCGAGACCAAGGAGCACATGGGCGGATTTTGGATTCTGGAATGCGCCAATATGGACGAGGCGCTGGCATGGGCGAAGAAGGGTGCCATCTTCTCCGATGCGGTGGGCGAGGTGCGAGAGCTTCTTTTCTTCCCGGCTCCGGAACAAGCTGCGAAATAGTCTCACCCGCCGCGACTTCGAAAGACGCAACGTCGAGCCGGAGCTAAATGCCGTTTTGGAGGGCGCGGCTTCACGGCTTGGTGAAAAACTCAACGAACCCGCTGTTTTGTAACAAGGGCATGGCTCGGGGATCCCACGTAGTGGGTCGCAGGCCGCAAATGCAACGAAACGAGTGTCGGGCTTTTCAGCCCTTGAGGGATGTTTTTAAGTCGCCCGGATCCTTCGCGCTCAGGTTTTACTTCCGGGATGGTGCTCCAATCCTGCTGACGTTTCCATAAAACGAACGAGTAACGCGCAAGGCTGTGCTGCCAAATTCACCATGAGGAGAAGAAGAATGAAATACGTCTGTTTTGGCTACTACGATAAATCCAAATTCGATGGCATGACTGAGGCCGAGCGGAACGCCATGTTCGATACATGCTTTGAATATGACGACCACCTTCGCGCCAACGGGCACTGGGCCGGTGGAGAAGCGCTTCAGGGTCCGGAGACCGCCCTGACCTTCTCCTGGAAGAAACGGCAAGGTGGCAACGACCGACGGCCCCTATGCCGAAACCAAAGAACAACTCGGCGGCATTCTCGTCCTTGAGGCGAGGGACATGAATCATGCTGTCGAGCTCATCGGCCAGCATCCGGCTCTGACCTATGGCAACACTTTCGAGATTCGGCCAGCCGGGGACATGAGCGAAATCATCAAGGCAAGCGAGCAGCGACGGAGACAGGTCGTTGCACCCTGAAGACGGTTCTGGATTCTACGGACCGAATCGACAAAGCGCTGGCACGCGCAAAAGAAAACCGCGGCCAGCGCTGCGGCGATTTTCCGCAGCACCGGCGGGCTTGTCTCAGGCCGAATTCTGGACAGGGGCCCGCGCTGCTACTTCTCGATTACGCCGCAGGCGATGCGGTCGCCGGAGTTGCCTGAGGGGTCTGACATGAGATCGTCGGCCTTTGCATGAATCACCAGGGATGTTCCGCCATCGTGGAAGAGCGAATTGGCTCCATCGCCGAGGGTAACGCCGTCGGCGAGAAAGGTCGCCTTGCCGTCGCCCTTCTTGTCCACCACGAGATTCATCAGGTCGCCGAGATGCGGATGGGGATCCTGCGTGTTGTGGACGCCGTGATGGGCGCTCGTCGGGTTGAAGTGGCCGCCCGCGGTCGTGAAGGCCGGTATTTCGCATTTGCCCACGGTATGGATGTGAATTCCATGCTCGCCGGGGGTCAGGTGCGTGACTTTGACTTCGATTTTGACACCCTTGCCGGAAGAAGTGATCTTGACCGTCCCGATCTGCGTGCCCTGCGTGCTCACGATATCGGCATGAGCCGATTTGGTCGCGGCATAGGCTGGTTTTACGGCAGCGGCGAAACCCAGGAGCCCGGCGATTACCACAAGAATTCGAAAGCGCATGGCATTCCTCCTGAAGGATGAGTCTATATGGGACGGGTTGGATACTACCACACGCCGAGGATCGAGGACAGCGCGCATCAACTTGCGATTCTGCACGGTAAGACACACCCCTCTCCCACAGCGTTGACTAGGGCGGCGATCGACGAGATACCTGGTGAAGATTGTCGCCGCGAAGATCTGAATCCCCGATAGAGCTCAGCGGCTTGCAGCAGAAGTCGAGGCAACAGAATCGATCTGATAGCTTCCGTATTCGATCGTGAACACTGCGGTTCCGCCGACGCGCACCTTAGTCTCGCTGCGGTTAAATTCGGGCAGCCAGAACTCTCCCGTCTTCGCACTCGTATAGGTGATTTGCGGCCGCGAAATCCAGAAAGAAGGATTCTTCGCGGGCTCGGCTTTGACCTTGACGACCGCAAAGTCCGCAGCATCCACCCAGATTTTGCCGCGATAGAGAAACTTGCTGTCCTTTACCGGCTCCACATCGAGGACGTATGCGGGACTTCCATCCAGGCTTTCGGTGCCTGCCAGTTGAAATTTGTAGTTGTCCGGAGTGAGGGCCGTCGCCGCCTGATCGCGCGAGGCTTCCAATTCGCTGTCCACAGCCTTCTTCAAGACCTTGTCGCAAAGAAGCTTCGATCCGCTCTGCGAAACAATACGAAAGCTTTTGCCGGACGTCGCGTCAAATGTGACGGATACATCCATCTTTCCCACCAGGTCTGCTGAAAACCCCTTGTACTGCACCTGGTAGTGCCGCACTTGCTGGTAATGCTTCAATTTGTCGGCCTGCATGCGGTTATGTCGCAGCATCTGCCCGACGATTTCCGGCGCCGTCAAGACTGCGGGAAGGGCGGTATTCGGATTTTCCGCACAGGCCACGCCGGCCATCAGGAGCAAGCAAGCGATCAGGCGAAGGGCCCTGTTTCGACCGAAAGGCATGTTGCATGATATCCCGGCGGTGCAAAGGTTGCGCTGTCCCGTTTTGCTCATCTGCCGCGCTCCGCGACCGTAGGAATCGTGTGTTGCGACACATTCCAGTGGCTGGAGCAATTTCTTTCTTGACTACTGAAATGTGCGCCACATCACATCTCCGTTCGTGAGTCCCGCAAAATAGGTGATTTGCAACACTTGTGACGGTGCTCACAGCCGATCGTATTTAAACGTAAGTACGTTGCCATCATTCACTGGAGTTCGAAATGTGATGCGGCCGGCATGATCGGCCCTTAGGAAACTCCGGTGCCTGCAAGGCGAGTGACGCCTGCAAACGAGGTGGGCATGGGGCAAACGATTTGGCAGTCAATGGAAAAGAAGGGGTACAGCCGCAGACAATTTCTGCAGTTTTGCGCATCCGCGGCAGCCGCGGCGGGGATTGCGCAAAGCGGTGTAGCGCAGGTTGTATCGGCGTTTGAAAAGAAGGAAAAACCGGTTGTTGTATGGCTGCACTTTCAGGAGTGCACCGGCTGCAGCGAGTCATTCATCCGGTCGTCGCACCCGATGGTTGCGGATGCCCTTCTGGATGTGGTGTCGCTGAACTACCACGAGACGCTGATGGCGCCTTCGGGATTCCAGGCGGAGAAGAGCCTGGCAGACACAATCCGCGAACACAAGGGCAAGTACATCCTCGC
Organism: uncultured Acidobacteriaceae bacterium; assembly: GCA_963769345.1. Lineage (GTDB taxonomy): Bacteria > Acidobacteriota > Terriglobia > Terriglobales > Acidobacteriaceae > Telmatobacter. The sequence goes on along the minus strand of CAVYLL010000006.1, from coordinate 92,860 downwards.
GGTAGAAGGCGCGGTGCCCACGAAGGACGGCGGCGTCTACTGCATGGTCCACGGCAAGACCGCGCTTTCCATCCTGCAGGAAACAGCTGCGGATGCAGCGGCCGTTGTGGCGTGGGGCACCTGCGCTTCGTACGGCGGCGTGCAGGCAGCGAAGCCGAATCCGACGGATGCAACGCCGATTTCGAAGCTGGTGAACAAGCCGGTGATCAATGTGCCGGGCTGCCCGCCGATCGGAGACGTGATGATGGCGGTGGTCACGCACCTGCTGGTTCTGGGCAAGATGCCGGCCCTCGACAATCTCGGCCGGCCCAAGGAGTTCTACGGACGCCGCGTACACGACACCTGCTATCGCCGGCCGAATTACGATGCCGGCCTCTTCGTTGAGTCGTTCGACGACGAGAACGCGCGCAAGGGATATTGCCTGTACAAGATGGGCTGCAAAGGTCCGGTGACCTATAACGCGTGTTCAGTGACGCGCTGGAATGAAGGCACGAGTTCGCCGATCCAGTCGGGGCACCCATGCATCGGGTGCAGCGAGCCCGGGTTCTGGGACAACGGTCCGATGTATCAGCATCTCGCGTCGTTCCCAGGTTTTGGCATCGAGAGCACGGCAGACACGGTAGGAACGGTTGTAGCAGCAGCCACGCTCGCGGGTGTAGCAGCGCATGCGGTGGTTACAAATATTCGTAAAAAGGAAGTCATCGCAGAAGTACATGCCGATGACCAGAAGGAGTCTTAAATGGCCTTGACACGTGTAGTGGTCGATCCCGTAACTCGCATTGAAGGTCACCTGCGCATTGAGGCGGTGGTGGAGAACGGCGTTATCACCGACGCCTACAGCGCGGGCACGATGGTGCGCGGGCTCGAGAAGATCTTGATTGGCCGCGATCCGCGCGATGCGTGGGCCATTACCGAGCGCGTCTGCGGCGTTTGCACCACGGTGCATGCACTGGCCAGCGTGCGGTCGGTTGAAGATGCATTGGGTATCGCGGTGCCGCCGACGGCCGAGCTGATCCGCAACATCATGATGGCTACGCAATACGTGCAGGATCACGTGATCCACTTCTATCATCTGCATGCGCTTGACTGGGTAGACGTTGTGAATGCGCTGAAGGCCGATCCCAAAAAGGCAGCGGAACTGGCGCAGAGCTTTTCCAAATGGGACAAGAACACACCGGCCTACTTCTCGGCTGTGCAGGACAAGATCAAGGCATTTGCGGCGAGCGGGCTTGGCATCTTTGCCAACGGCTACTGGGGACACCCCGCTTACAAGCTTCCGCCGGAAGTGAACCTGATTGGCGTGGCGCACTATCTTGATGCATTGGAATGGCAGAAGGAGATCGTCAAGATTCACGCGGTCTTTGGTGGCAAGAATCCGCATCCGAATTACCTGGTTGGCGGAGTTCCCTGCTCAATCGATGCGGACGAGGTGGCCGCGATCAACACTGAGCGGCTGAACCTGGTTTCGCGGTTGATTTCGCAGGCCGATGAGTTTGTGAATGAGGTGTACATTCCCGATCTGCTGGCTGTCGCTTCGTTCTACAAGGATTGGGCGAAGTGGGGCGGCGGGCTTTCGAACTATCTGAGTTACGGCGAGTACCCGACAAAAGGATACGGGAATCCTGAGTCGTTCAAGTATGCGCGCGGCGCGATTCTGAATCGCGATCTGAGCCAGGTGTACCCGGTGAATGCGAAGGACTCGCAGGAGATCAAGGAGTACATCGCGCACTCGTGGTACAGCTACGAGGGTGGAAACGAAAAGGGTGTTCATCCGTGGGAAGGCGAAACAAAGATCGACTACTCGGGACCGAAGCCTCCATTTGAAACGCTGGCCGGATACGAGAAGTATTCGTTCCTGAAGACTCCGCGGTGGAAGGACAATGCGATGGAAGTGGGGCCGCTGTCGCGCCTGCTGGTGTCGTATGCTGCCGGCCACGCGGATGTGAAGGAGCTTGTGGGGCAGACGCTCGGCAAACTCGGCGTACCGGTGGATGCGTTGTTCTCGACGCTGGGGCGCACGGCGGCTCGCGGACTGGATGCGGCTCTCTCGATGATCTGGTTGAAGGAGTTCTTCGGTCAGCTAATGGATCGCGTGAAGATGAACGAGGTTTCGACATTCAACGGCGAGAAGTGGGAGCCGAAAAGCTGGCCCACGGATGCCGAGGGCGTTGGATTGGTCGAAGCGCCCCGCGGAGCCCTCGCGCACTGGATCAAGATCCACGATGGAAAGATCGAGAACTATCAATTGGTGGTGCCGACGACGTGGAACGGCTCTCCGCGGGATGCCAAGCTGCAGCGTTCGGCTTTTGAGCAGTCGCTGATCGGCACGCCGGTCGCAAATCTCGAGCAGCCAGTCGAGATTCTTCGCACCATTCATTCCTTTGACCCGTGCCTGGCCTGCGCCGTACATCTGTACGATCCGCAGGGAAGGCACCTTCACCAGGTTTCCTTCGAGTGATGGACATGAGCACGACTGGAATTGCAGGCAAATCCGTTTACGGGAACGGCAATCGTCCCGCGGAATATCGCCGGGTATATGTATGGGAGTTGCCAGTACGCGCATACCACTGGATCAATGCGGTCGCGTTGGTGCTTCTCTGCATCACCGGCTATCTGATTGGAGCGCCCATCCGGGCCTTCTACGCAAGCGAAGCCTATCAGCAGTACTGGTTTGGCTGGGTGCGCTTCATCCATTTCCTTTGCGCATACGTGTATGTCTTCAACTTCCTGGCGCGTCTTTACTGGGGATTTGTGGGTAACAAGTATGCGCGCTGGAATTCGTTCTTCCCGCTGAAGAAGACGCAGCGTCAGGAGATCATCGACGTGATCAAGGCCGACGTGCTCGAAGTGAAGCTGCACGGACCTATCTCAACCGGGCACAATGCCTTGGCCGGACTCGTCTACTTCTTCACCTTCCTGGCATTCGTGGCGCAATCTATTACTGGGTTCGCTCTGTATTCAAGCATGAGCAATTCGTTCATACCGCGAATGTTCACCTGGATCGTCCCGCTGATGGGCGGCGAGATGAGCGTGCGCTACTGGCACCACCTGTTCCTGTGGTTTTTTGTCACGTTCATCGTGGTTCACGTGTATCTTGCTTTCTATCACGACTACATTGAGGGTCGCGGCACCATCTCATCGATCGTGGGCGGATGGAAGTTCGACCGCGTGAAAGATGCAGGGATCAAGGAACCAGGGAATAGGGAATAGGAGACAATGCCTGAGCGTTGCCTTGTGGTTGAGGTTGTGTTGCTTGGGTGACGCGAGGTGCTGGTGAGTACGGACGCTAAGAAGACCCTGGTACTGGGGCTCGGCAACATCATCATGGGCGACGAAGGCGTTGGCGTCCATGTGGTGCGGGCCCTCGAAAAACATCCTCTCCCTGCAAACGTGGAAACACTGGACGGCGGCACCGGCGGATTCATTCTGCTGGAGCCGTTGCAGAACGCCGGCCACATCATCCTCATCGACGCTACAGACGACGGGAACCCTCCCGGAACCGTGACGCGCACCACGCCGCGCTTCTCTGCCGATTATCCACCCACGCTTACCGCGCACGACATAGGCGTGAAGGATTTGCTCGACGCCTTCTACATGCAGAGCGGCGAGCGTGACGTTGTGCTCTATGCCATCACCATCGATCCCAAACAATCGATCTCGATGGACTTGTCGCCGCCACTCTCAAAGGCCGCAGAAGAAGCAGTTCGGCGAATTCTGGAAGAGCTGAACGATTCCAAGACAAACAACTAACCCTGTCATTCCGACCGAGCTTTCACGCAGTGAAAGGGAGTGGAGGAACCTGCAGTTGCTTTTCTCGTGCCTCGGTCTGTTTGAACATCCTGGCATCTAGCCCGAACCAATGACCGACCCATGCGAGCACTTGCATCGACGCGGCCCTACCGCTTAGATTTCAAACGTTACACAAATAGGAGATTTCCTCCAAAGCTGTTCCAGAGAAAGGAACTCCATGGACCGCCGCACGTTTTTAGGCACCGCTGCAGCTGCCGCAATCTCAACCGGGCTTCATTCAATTCCCTCCTTCGCCGCGTCGGACGCTCCCAAACTGCCGCCGATGGCAATCGGCCTGCTCATCAGCCCCCATGGCGATCCCGAAGGCACCATCAAGCGCGTCCACGATATGGGCTTCAGCAATTGTTTTCTGTCGCTCGACGGCTATATCAACAAGTTCACGGCCGATGCTGCGAAGGAGATCGCGGATCTGCTCGCGAAGTATCAGGTGGTGGCCACTACTGTCGAAGTAGTTGGTCCCGGACCGCTCGAGTGGAACTTCCTGCAGGGACCCTCCACAATTGGCCTCGTTCCGCCCAAAACGCGCGCTGCTCGCATCGATGCTTTGCGGCAGGTGTCGGACTTCGCGAAGCAGCTAGGCATCAAGCAGGTTCAAACCCACTGCGGCTTCATCCCCGAAGATCCATCGGACGCGCTTTATCCCCAGGCGGTCGCTGCCATTCGCACTGTGGCCGAACACTGCCATGCCAACGGCCAATACTTCCTGATGGAGACGGGCCAGGAAACGCCGACTACCATGTCGCGCGTGATCCGTGACGCGAATCTTTCAAATCTCGCGGTGGGACTGGATACGGCAAACCTGATCCTCTACGGCAAGGCCAACCCAGTCGACGCTGCCGACATCCTTGGCTCCCACGTACGCAGCGTGCATGCAAAGGATGGCAAGTGGCCCACCGATCCCAGCAAACTGGGCGAAGAAGTTCTGATCGGCAAGGGTCTCGTTGATTTCAAGACCGTCTTCACCAAGTTGCACAAGCTCGGATACACCGGCGCTGTCACCATTGAGCGCGAGACTTCGGGACCGCAGCAGATTGAAGATGTGAAGAACGAGAAGACTATACCTGCAACGGATACTGGATGAAGTGCTGGCCTGACACGAAGCGGACCGGCCGTAACGAATCAGGATCTTTTGAGGAACGCGAGGACACATGAATCGTCGGGAGTTTCTGCAGACCGGATCGGGAATCGTTTCAGGCATGCTCTTGCTCAATCCACGCACGGTATTTGGATACGAAGCAAACTCAGCGGTGCGGCACGGGTTGCTGGGATGCGGCAATCGCGGCACGGGCGTCGCCACATCGTTTGCCAACAACACCTCCGCGCGCGTTGTGGCGCTGGCCGATCTGTTTCCCGACAATCTTGCCGCCGGGCAGGATCACTTTAACAAGCTGAACGCGAGCCTCGGACAACCGGCCATCGACAGCAAGTTGCTCTTCAAGGGGCCGCATGCGTTCGAGCAACTCGCCGCATCGCCTGATGTCGATCTGATCCAGATCTCGACGCCGCCGTTCTTCCACGTTCAGCATCTTGAGACCGCAGTCGCATCGGGCAAGCATGTCTATTGCGAGAAGCCGGTGGGCATCGACGTCGCGCAAACCAGGCAGGCTCTGGAGATTGCCAAACGCGTGAAGCCGAATCAGAGCGTCGACGTGGGCTTTCAGTGCCGCAATGCCCCGCCTATCGCGGCTCTGGCCGAGAAAGTGAAGACCGGCGCACTTGGAAAAATCGCTACCGCCTCCGGCAACTACAACGCGCCTGCATCGACCGAGAAAAAACGCGAAGGCGAAGGACCCGACGAATACCGCCTGCGCAACTGGCTCTGGGATCGCGCGCTTTCCGGCGACATTCTTGTGGAGCAGAACATTCACATCATCGACCTCTGCAACTGGATGCTCGGCGCGCATCCGCTCAAGGCCACCGCCACCGGCGGCCGCAATGTGCTTACCCACTACGGCGATTGCTGGGATAACTACCAGGTCGACTACACCTATCCCAATGACGTGCACTTTTCATTCGCGTCCACGCAGTTCGGATCGGATGGCGTATTCGACGCGGGCTTGAAGTTATTCGGCGCGAGCGGATCTGCAACCTGTCCGTACGCCGGGCCTATTGCGATTACCGGCGCCAATGCGTGGACGTGGGAGGATTCGGAATCGACCGCGGCAGGGTCAGGAAAATTCGCCGCGAACGGCGCGTTTCTCGACAATCTGAAATACGCGGATCGCGACAAGGAACGCACCTTCATCGCCAGCATTGTGTCAGGGCCGGCGCATAACCAAATTGCAGAAGGCGTGCAAACCGCGCTGAGTTGCATCCTGGGCCGCATGGCCGGCTACCAGAAACGCGAAGTGACGTGGGAGGATTTGCTCGCGCACGGCGAGAATTACAAGCTGGGCTTCAGCCTCGACCAGTTCGCCTCGTAGCGCATCCGGCTTGACGCAATCCTGTCCGGTAGTCGATGCAGCACGATGATTTTGCTGTCACCAGCGGCTCGCCTGAAACTACCTTTGATACGTCAGGCTTTGGCGTGTCGGCTACCTGTTCAATGCGCACGACTGTGCATTTCATTTCCTTGCCTGTCGGGCCCTTCACCTTTCCGTTATTGTTATCAATTTCGTAGGTGATTTCGGAGTTTACAGGAAACTGGGTGGCATTCAATTTCGTTCCCGCGGACGAGCGGCATGTGTATTCGGTCCCCGAAGCGTCGAAGATGAAATCATATTGTTGTTTCTGTTTCTTGTCGGGCGTGCCCGCCGGTTGAAAATCCTTGAGCGTAGCTGTCCCCTTTAGCTTTGTTCCGCCAATGGCAGGCACGGCACACATGAGCATCAAAAGCAAAATTGCGTTAAATTTCCGCATTGTCACCCCCGCCGTATGCTACGGCAGAGCGAACCCCATTGCAAATGTCGCCGGGATCGACGGCTTTAGCATTGGCGCAAGAACAGATATGGCAACGCTATACGGGCAGTTCTTTGGTCGAAACTGCGAAGAGTCTCGGCCGAAGAAAAATTACTCCCGGCCTCAACAGCCTTGTTCCCTGTCAACTTAGACAGTTGCAAAAAAAGCACTCTTCGGCGAAAGTTGGAGGACGTCTGCGGCTGTGTCTCGAGTTGGGAACAAGTCGCCGCGGGGCCAGCAAGGAAGAAGAGCGCGTTCTGCAGCCTTTAGCGGGGGAGTTGATGACACCGAATCAAGTCAGCATCGACCCAGTCGTTGTGGCGGAAATACTGCTCAGCACAGTGGGAGCAATTGCAGCCGTAGTAGGTGCAATTGCAGCGATGAAATTCTCTCCGCGAGCCGTAGGCATCCCTGCCGCGACCGAACAAGAAATCGAAACGTTTCTTGCCAGCCGGCTATCCATGAACGTCTCTGCGCAGGATAAAGCGAGCGATCCCTTGAATCTGCGCTTCACTCTTTCTGACCCCAACGTCGCGTTGCTTCGAATCGAGATTGCCAACCAGTTGGACAAGGGGGCAGGAGCCGCCCAATGCGTGGTGGCATCCCCTGGCATCTTTGTCGCGTCGGTGGAACCCAAGGTCGCCCAGCGCTGGTATAACGCCAATCCATATTGGGACGGAGAGACGAAGCTGCTCCCCATCCGAGTGTTTTATTTAGCGAAAGGTCTCGCCGCGTGTCGAACAGTTTGGGTCACAATGAGCCCGCTGACGATGCCTGGTTCGGAACTCCCCAATGAGGGTGATCTTGCCTGGTCAATCGAAGGCCCGTGGTCAAGAGCTGTCCCGGAGTTGGAGCGGGTGCCAATGCATCAATAATAGATTCATAACCGACGCGCCCTCAGCAGTTTCCCGGCTGACCTCTGAGGCGGTGATTTGCTCTGTCCGTTTGCGAACATACGCTCTGCCTCTGGTTCCAGTACTAGCGGCATGTCTTGATTGCAGTTCCCGCAAAACCTATGTCACGGCCAAAGCGTCTTATTCATTTGTCGTTCACTTTAACCAGACGCCCGGAACGCGCATTCGGCGGGGAACCATCATTTGAATCTACAGAACTCGACTACAGACTCAAATTCATGCGCTGCCGGCAAACCCGTCGCCCGGCGCTCACGCAGTATTTCAATGGCGATTAGCGACTCCTTCTACCAGGTCCTGGCTTTCGTCGTCTCATTGTTCTCGATATTGTTCCGTTGACCTACTCCGCAGTTCCCAGCGTGAATGCATGAACATCTGCGAGCGCGCCGACTCCGGAGATCCTTGGACGTGAATCTGTCGCGCCGAGCAGCCGCCTTGGGCCTTAACTCGCCATGGGATGCCTGGTTCTGACAGTTCACCGGTCTTGCGACTAGAGAGCCGCTGAAGGACAAACACTTCATTCTGGCAATCTCCTCTATCTTGGCGAATCATAGGCGCTACGCTTCCGGCCCACTTGTCCGCTTGTGTTGTTTTTGCACTGGGGAATTCCGGTTGCCGCCCGCCACAACCGTACGCGCTTCTCTGAAAGAATTGTGGGGAGCTGTCGACGGTATCAGCGGAGCGCAATTGAAGCGGAGTCCCCGGTGAATAGCGCGAGGCACTTTCATGCCTCCTCGTTGTCAAAGATCTTGGTCTCGAGAGCCGAGCGTAACGCGGTAATGAGATGCTGATCAAAGTCGCATCGAATCGTAAAGTCTTGGAGGCTGTGCGGTGTGCCGCCGATCGCGAGGGCGGGCTTTGAAAACATAAAAGCCAGCTGCTCAGTTATTTGAAGACGGAACAGAAACCCCAAGGAAAGCAGAGACGACTTACGGTAGCGCGAGTACCGGTCAGCTAGCCCCAGATCTCGAGCGACGCCGCAGGCTCGAACAATCGCTTCTGCAAATACGGCCGTACTCGCTCCGGGAGCGGACCCCGGCGCCAGGAATGCTCCCGCAAACTCTCTTGGCTTTGTTGCCCGATCCAATTGCAGATTCAACAGCCAGTCGGCCATCTCAAAAACAAATTCCGCCCACGCGGATCGCTCGCCAAGACTGGATTGCCTCAAGCCACTGCAAGCCGCCAACCGCCAGGCGTCCACTTGCCACAGGACGAAGGCCGTCGAAGGGTTGCGTCGAAAGTGTCGCCGGTACCACGGAAAAGCCCTTCGGATCGCTGCATCACACTCCGTTTGTCCGCGCCGCGCTTCGTAAGTCAGCGCGAGGAGCGCTTCCCCTGGAAAGAAATTTACGCTTCGCTGAGACTCATCATCGGGGCCAGTAGTGCAGCGAAACGAACCATCCTCGTTTTGGAGTGTCAGGATCGCCGTCACTAAAGCCCTTCTCACGTGGCGGTAAGTTTCAACAAATGTTCCGAACTGAGTTGCAAGCGCAAGCAGCGCGAGCGTGCCAAGCTTGCAGGTCTGATTCGAACTGCCGTTCTTGCTCGGCTGCATGATGTGAAGGGCACCGTTTGGGAGCCATTGCGCGAAAGACAACACGTACTCGATTGCGCGTTGCGCGGAATTCTCCAGTATTCTGGCACGCTCAGCGTCGCTTTCGTCCGCTGCCGCCGCAGATACTGCATAGGCGCAGCCGGCTTGCCGCACAATGTTCGTCTCGGCCCCCGAAGACCTTTGTGTGGCTGGATGATATTTATAGAGGTATAGACCGTTGGGCGATTGAACGGCCAGAAGCCTGTTCTGGGCTAGACCGAGACGGCGAACCGTCTGTTCCAGCGTCACCGCTGGAGGCTCGACCGCTCGCAAGCGCCGCATCCGGACAATTCCCTGCAATCGGGATGGCTGCTCCACGTAATGCATCCAGTGGGTGCGCCTGAGGACTGTCTGCTTCTGCTGCCAGGCATTGGGAGGAAGGCCTGCCTTGATCGACAACTTGCGGGCAAGTTCGCTGACCGAAATGGTGCCCGTTGTCAGGGGCACCGAGGGTTTATAGTATGCGAAGTTTTTCCCGGAACAGAGTTCGAGACCCTCGTAGCCGAGATCAAATGTCGCCAGTTCGTTCAGCGAAATATCTGCCGATCCTGTCTTGATCCAGATCTCAAGATCAGCGTGGAGCAAATCCCACGGCGCCAAGGGACGGAAGCGCGAGTCCGAGGCGGCACGTCGCGCTGCCTCCCCGACCGCATGGGCAACACTCACCCCAGATCCACCCATCGAACCACGCAGTCGTCCTTCCTTGCGAATGGTCACATTCGCGAAACAAGGGCCAGATTGCACTGCTTGATGAACTGGGTTAATCGCCGCACTAAACATCGAGTTCCGTGCGATTAAGAACAAGCTCTCAGTGCCAACGCGGGTCAAGTGACCGCCCGACTAATAGACTCCCGGAGGCTGGCTCGCAGGATTGTTCGTCATTTTGACAACCTGCCTCGCCAGATGGCGGGCAGTCCTGAACTCACGTACCCAATGGACAGGTGCACTGGATTTAACCCAGAGCGTCACTCCATTGTTCGGAGCAATGTTCTTTGATGCGGGAGAGCTGGATAAAACCTGCGCCTTGTCGAACTCTATGTAATGCGACAGATCGTGGAGTGAATGATAAAGTCGGACTCGCCCGCCACTGCTTGCAGGGCCGATGTAGCCGGACAATTCAATCACGGAATCTGAAGGGTTCAGGTTTGCAAGAATTGGATGGATCTGGAGATTGGGAGCCGGAGCGTTTGCCATCGAACCCTCCTCGAAAAAACATTGCCCATTAGACGCGAACGATGCTATAGTCTGCTCGCCATAGTTGTCAAGGGCAAGTAAGGGTCACAAGGAGGATGGATATCTATGCCAAACGAATTCGATATCAACATCACTCTCAGCGACGCGGCGCTAGGACTCGGATCTTCTTCCCCTGCGCCTTTTTCTCCCCGCCCGAACGGCTCTCAAGACAACGACTTTGATCTGGACTGCAAGTATCTCGATTCCGACAGTGGCTACCCGAACCAATTTCTTGGTGGGTCGGACACGAATGAAGCGATGGCGGTTGGATCAGGGTTCTTTGGAGTTACATGCAGTAATACCTGTTCAGTGGGCGTCGGTGGTGGAAACACCTGCTCGGCGACCTGCTCCAATACTTGCGCTGTGGGTGTCGGAGGCGGCAATACGTGCGCAGTTACCTGTTCGCAAACGTGTCAGGTTCTGGCGACATGCAGCAACACATGCGCAGTCGGCGTAGGGGGCGGCAACACCTGTGCCGTTACATGCGCACAGACCTGTGCGCCGACGTGCTCGAACACCTGCGCGGTCGGCGTCGGAGGTGGCAATACCTGTGCAGTTACGTGCACACACACCTGCGCGCCAACATGCTCGAACACTTGCGCCGTAGGCGTGGGAGGTGGCAACACGTGCGGGATAACGTGTTCGCACACTTGCCAGGTTCTTGCGACTTGCAGCACTACCTGTGCAGTTGGAGTCGGCGGCGGGAACACCTGTCACGTGACGTGCTCAAACACGTGCGCCATCGGTGTGGGCGGCGGCAATACGTGCGCTGTCACCTGCACACATACCTGCCAGGTCTTGGCTACCTGCAGCAATACTTGTGCAGTCGTCGTTGGCGGGGGTAATACGTGCGCCGTAACTTGCCACGCGGGCTGCAAGATCACTAATGGCTGCCCCACGACTCAGCCGGGTTGCAAGATCACGAACGGCTGTCCCACGAGCGCGCTGGAGTGCAACATCACCAACGGATGTCCAGACGACGAGCCTGACGACGAGCCTGATGACGGCCGATACGACGAATAGAACCGATATCATCCTCAGGATTCAAAAGGAGAATCCCGATAGGAATTCCTGCGAAAGGATCGTCCGTTAATCCCGTCTCGAAGCCTTTGTGGGCAAGCAATTCTGATTCTCACAAAGCTCTGCGCGCGAAGAGCATTGCGCTCGAGGTGGCAGAACGGCTGAGAGAGCCGTTGCGCGTCGAGGAGGCCGTGCTTCAGGCACGACTTCAGTCAGACAACCCGACTGGTCCGCAATGGACCCAGTACGGATTCGCCCAGGGATATGCGGGTCTGGTGCTCTTTTGGGGACACTTGGACCGATGCTTTCCCGGGCAGGGCTGGGATGCAGTAGCCCATGAGCACCTGCAGATCGCAGCGGAGGGTGCCGCCACGCAAACCTGGCTTGGCCCCGGCGCTTTCAGTGGCATTGGAGGACTCGCCTTTGCTGCGGACTATGTTTCGCGTTCCGGAGCGCGCTACGGCAAATTGCTCAAGACGCTCGAAGACGGAATGGTGCGGAGCCTGGCCCCTCGCATCACCTACCTGAATAATCTGAACCACGGTACCCCAACCAGTGCGTTTGATTTGATATCCGGCCTCAGCGGTGCCATCCCTTTCCTTCTCAGTCGCAGGGAATCCCCGGAAGTGGAAAGGACTTTGACCGAGGTTGTCCGCAGTTTGATCGCGGTTACCAATGAAGACGACGGCTTGCCCGGGTGGCACTCGCCACCGTATTTTTCCAAGCCCGCCGATGACTTCATGCTTCAACAGTACCCGGACGGCTACCTGAACTGTGGGCTGGCGCATGGTGTTCCGGGACCGTTGGGGGCGCTCGCTGTGGCGCACCTTCACGGGGTTGAATGTGAGGGACTCACTGAAGCCATAGACAGAGCAGCCTCTTGGCTTGTTGAGCATCGACTGGATGACGAGTGGGGAATCAACTGGCCCTCTGGGCTGGGACTCAGGCCGCCCGGCGATCCAGCTGGTCGTGTTCTTGATACCGTCCCATCCGGTCCTGCGCAGTCTGGCTGGTGCTATGGCAGTCCGGGAGTGGCGCGGAGTTTGTATCACGCCGGAGTTTGTCTCAAACGCCAGGACTATTGCGAGTTTGCAATCGAGGCGATCGAATGCGTACTGAGACGCCCGAGGTCCGCGCGACGGCTGGAATCGCCGACATTCTGCCACGGCGTTGCCGGGCTTCTCGAGATCGTGCTGCGATTTGCTCACGACACCGGTTCTGAGACAATCGCCGCAGGTGCTTCCGCATTGATTGACCAGATCCTTGCGATGTTCGAACCTGAAACGATGCTTGGCTTCAGGAGCATGGAGTTTGCCGGCAAGCGGGTTGACCAGCCCGGATTACTAGATGGAGCGCCAGGGGCCGCACTGGTGATGCTCTCAATCGCTTGTGATGCCGAACCGGCGTGGGACCGTATCTTTCTGCTCTCGTGAGAACCAATGGCGCAAAGAGACAAGAAGAAGATTCAAGCCGGATTGCTCGAGGCAGCGGACTATGTAATGCTGCGCGCACCGGCGTTGCCGATTGAGAGCTACCTCGCTCTGCCGCAGATTTTTGCACAGGATGACTGGGCGGCCGCTGCGTTGAGTGACCCTCGTGTCCGGTCTTCATTGGCAATTGGAAGTCCCTCGCTATTGGACGCCCTGGAGCGAAGTAGCCAGGACGACAAGAAGGCGCCGCGGCTGCGCCACAAGTTGCGGCGCTTCCTTGTTCGCATGTCGACGCGGCCCACGCCGTACGGAATGTTTGCAGGTGCGATGGCCGCGACCTGGGGCGAGATGACAACTGTCGGTCTCGATAAGCCGGCGCGCACAAGAACGCGTGTCGACATGGATTGGCTGCTGCGGTTTGTCCTGACACAAGAGTCCAACCCGGTAATTCGCAAGCAGCTGAGATGGGTGGCAAACACGGCTTGCTGGCATCGGCATGGACGAGTGATTTTGTTTGAACGGGTTCCCGCCCTTGTCGGGGGCATCCCATCGCGCATCTCGTTAGCGGCAAAGCCAGTAGTTCTGCGCGCGCTGGTTCTCGCGAAAGAGCCTGTTCTTTATGAGGATCTTGCGCGCCGCCTGGCCGCGGAATTTCCGGAAGCGCCGCCTGACAGAATCGAGCGTGTTTTGCAGCAGCTCTGGGAAAACAGTTTCCTGCTCACTGAGCTGCTCCCTCCTCTCACCGTCGAAGATCCTCTTGCCTGGGTGAGAGATGTGCTGACAAAAGTCATCGGAGGCAAAGCCGTATGTGTGCAGCTCGACGCCTTGAGAACTTCGATGGCTGCCTGCGATACCGCCCCTGGCGAGCAGACTCCGCTTTTGATCAAGAAAGCCGCGGCACATGCAGTTGCTCTGGGTGCAACCCAAACCGAAATGCCATTGCAAATGGATCTCGTGTTTTCTTCCGCTGAATGCGCCATCTCGCGCGCTGTGGCGAGGGAGGCCGAGCATATGGCGGAGTTGCTCTTCCGTGTGAGTGCCTTCCCCAATGGCCTTCCCAACCTGGCTTCGTATCGCCAGGCATTTCTCGGCCGATACGGCTTCGAGCGGGAGGTGCCGATGCTCGAGCTCTTGGACCACGAGTGGGGAATCGGTCCTCTGGCCCAGTATGGCTGGGGAAATGGTGGGCTGCAGGGAACCCAATCCCACCGCCGTGCCGACACGCTGCAACAGCTGGCGCTTGCCGCCATACGCAATCGCGAACTGACGGTTGAGCTGACGGAAGAATTACTCGCGAAGATGGACGCACATCCGTTCGCTGCAAGTCAGATGCCGCCCTCTGTCGATCTCAATATATTTGTCCTTGCGTCCTCTCAGGCCGGAATCGATGCTGGTGATTTCAAAATCATGCTGGGTCCAAACGTCGGCGCTACAACGGCTGGGAGAAACTTTGGCCGGTTCGGACATTTGCTCGGGGACGGCGTCATCAACTTTCTGCAGAAGATGGCCGAAACCGAGGAAGCGAGATACCCCAGGCAGATTATTGCCGAAGTCGTCAGTTTGCCCCGGGTGTTTCGTTACGCAAATGTAGTCGTACGTCCCGCGGTTCGCCGCTATGAAGTGAACTACGGCGTCAGTCCCGGCGTTGATCAGAGTTTTGTGATTCCGATGAACGAGTTGGTGGTCGGAGTCAGGGACGGACGATTCTACGTGCGCTGGGTAACCCGCAACCTGGAGGTCCTGTTTACCGCCGGCCACATGCTCAATTCTGATCAGGCATCGCGGGAGTGCCATTTCCTTGCTGAGGTGAGTAGAGACGGTGTGGCCCAATTCAGTGGCTTCTCGTGGGGTCCCGCATCTGGCTTCCCGTTCCTGCCTCGCGTGCAGTCTGGCAAAAGCATTTTGCAGTGTGCGCAATGGAATCTTGAACCGAAGAGCCATGGGAATGTTCCCCTCGAACATCCCGGAAAATTCCTCGAGTGGTTTTCCTACTGGTGCGAATATTGGCGAGTTCCAAGCATGGTGTACATGTGCTGGGCGGATAATCGCCTGCTGTACGACCTGAGCGATCCGGAGCAGGTTGAGGATTTGCGTGGCGAGTTGGTTCGTAGAAAAGGGTCGGGGTGCCTGTTGCAGGAAGCACTGCCGAGTCTGGAGCATGCCTGGTTGACTTCGGTCGACGGCGGACGGCGCATTGTTGAACTGGTCGTTCCCCTTAAGGTGCACGCGCCTGCTGTGAAAGACCAAAAGACGCCCGTCCTCGAGAATAGATCTGCGCAGCCGGCAATCGCCGCCCGGGATCGGCTCAGACCGCCTGGGAGCGATTGGCTTTTCTTAAAGCTCTATGCGCCCCGCAGCGGCGAGAATGATCTCCTGGCCGGTCCGGTCCGCCACCTGGTTTCCGAGCTCACCCGACAGCAACTTACGCAACAATGGTTCTTTTTGCGTTACGCCGATCCGGAGCCGCACTTGAGGCTCAGATTTGCAGGTGACCCGGAGAGGCTTCAACGCGAAGTATTTCCCAGGATCTGCGCCTGGGCGTCTGAGCTCGTGAACCATGGAGCCTGCCAGAAGTTCGCGTTCGACACCTATGACCGGGAGATTGAAAGATACGGCGGTGTTGAAGCTATGGATGTCGCGGAGTCCCTCTTCGCCGCCGACAGCAAGTTTGTGATCGAACTAATGGCCAGTGGACCGCTGCCCGAGCAGACCTTGTTGGCGGCGGTGACGATCGACGATTTGTTGAGCGGGTTGGGCCTTGATGAAGACGAGCGCGCGAAATGGTTACAGAAGACAGCCACCGCACATAAGCAGGTTGCCGATGAATACAGAAACAGAAAGAAGGACTTGATTTCGATTCTGACCGCGCCGCGAAGCAACAATCCGCCGATCATTGAACTCTTCACCAATCACCGAATTGCGCTTTCCCACATCGCCACTCAACTGGCAGCTCTCGAGGCCAGAGGTCTTTTGCTGCAGCCTTTGGATAAATTGTATGAGAGCTTCGTGCACATGCACTGCAATCGGTTAGGGATGGATCCGACCAGGGAACAGCGTGTGATCAGCCTTCTCCTTCGATCTCGAGATGCAATCGCACATTTACCCGCAGGTACTGCTCCTTTGGAAGGGTCGTCTCCAGTGGACGACAAAGATCCAGGTTCGATGGACGCCACAGATGAGTTCCTGGTTGGATGATCTTCAAGCGCGAGCCGATCAATTCGTCGCCTTTTCAGACGGCGGAGTTGCGCTGGCTTGTGTAGAGGGCGATCAAGTGTCGTTTTATTGCGCAGGGGGCTTCGGACCAGAAGACCAAAGGCTGATTGCGCCTGACACGCAGTTTCAAATCGGATCCATCACCAAGATCTTCACCTCGGTGCTGTTTGCCAGGAGCGAGCGACTTGGCCTGATCGAGCGCAATGATCCGGCCGCAAAGTATCTGCTTGAAGCTGACGATGCCGAGTTCAGCAGCTTAAGCAAGATCACCTTGCTCCATTTAGCCACTCACCACTCCGGTCTTCCTCGAGAGCCCTCGGACTGTCCGCCCGCGACTTTTGTTCACGGGTATCCATTTGCGAGGTACACGCAGGCGCAACTCGTAGAGGCATTTCGGAGCGACGCCCGCCATGTCAGTTGCGATCTCATTTTCAACTATTCGAACTTTGGATTTGCGCTTCTCGGTCAAGCGCTGGCGAACGCATGGGGCAAGAAGTATCCAGATCTTCTGCAGGACCAGGTTTTGAAGTCTTTGGGAATGGAGGAGGCAGTTCTAGCGACGCCCGGAACGCGCCCTGCGGAGAATCTTGCCCTTGGACATTCCAACGGCAAACCTATCGAGCCCTGGACTTTTGGAGCCGCAGCGCCGGCGGTAGGACTCCGCTCGACGGTTCGCGAACTGGCAGGATTCTGTGCGTGGCGCCTGGCGTCGGGCAACGGCGCGACGAGCGAGGACTTGGCAGAGACCATGAAGCCCTTGCGGAAGACCGATTACGGTTTTGTCGGCATGGGCTGGAATATTGTGGGTGAGGGCCAGCATGCCATGTTTCTGCAGAGCGGCGGCCTTGGAGGTTGTCGCAGTTTCATTGGCCTTGCACCATCGAGAATGCAAGCTGTCGTTGTTCTGACGAATACGCTGGCGGATGTTGACTCTCTCGGATGTTCGCTTCTTAACATTGAGGTGCCGGCGCCAAGGCCGGTGAAAACGAGCAATGCGCAAGAATATGTTGGACTCTATCCACTCTCTCCACTTTGTGATGTCAAGATTTCTGAAGTCCAGGAAGCCCTCTACTTTCAGGTCACCAGACAAGCAGGAGCCTGGCTTAAGCCTCTTGGACAAGATCACTTTGCCGTGGCAGGGATTCCTGGCGAGGTACGTTTTTCGCGAGACGACCGAGGAAGAGTCCAGGCATTGGCATGGTCCCAGTTGGACAATCAATACATCGGTAGAAGGAAAGATTTGCCCCTGCGACCTGAAGAGACTCTTCTTCCCGACACACTCCTGGCCTCGTACTTGGGGAACTATCTACTCGAGGTTGGAGGCACCATCGCCATACGGATAACCGGCGACGGACTCCGCGCCCAGATTATCGGTCAACCGGAGACAGGCCTTTTTCCCGTTGCTGAAGACGAGTTCTCTTATAGAGAGATCGAAGCGCGCATTCGATTCCTCCGCGACCCGACCGGCGATGTCGGAGGCCTGATCCTCAGCCAGGACGGGCGCAAAATTGTTGGCAAAAAGGCCTGATGCTGCCGTTCAGCCGCAATTGGTTAAGTATCTTAAATCCAATCCGTCCTGGCGGCCCGCCCTCCGCTGCGCTGCCTTCATCAATCCGGGAAGACCACGCCTGTCGAAAGCGCGGTCAGTCATAAACGATCGATTGCATTATTCCAGGGCGAGGAAGTCGTCGATCTCCTTGGCAAAGGCATCTCTTCGTTCGTTGTCGACCGAGTGCCCTGTGTTTTGGAAGAAGATTGCCTTTCCGGGCGTCATGATCATGTGCGGAACGGTCTTCTGCGTGGCGCTGCAGATATTGTTGAAGGGCACTTCGTCTTCGGTGCCGCAGGCCAGAAGCATCGGTTTGTAGTTCAACAGGTAGCGCGGCATGTGCGTCGTGGCATCCATCGATTGGTGGCTGTAGAGCAATTGCTCAGCCGCCAATCTCCAGTGCCAGCTCTGGAAATTCGGATCGTAGGTTTCTTGGCGGTCCAGGCGCGCCGCAACGATCGCCGACTTGTGGCACGGCCAATTCTCGCTTGTCCACGTATCTGACTGCGCCTTTGGGATCAGTACCGGAACGATTGCTTGATCCCAGCTGCCAAAGAACGCCGCCCGCAATCCCGTGCGCTTCGGTCCGAGATCGTTGGGGTCATTGGGATCCCGATTGTTCGCCTTCTGCCATGCATCGCGAGGGCCGAGGTGCTTCAGCATGTTCCAGGGCTCTCCAGGGGCTGGGCCTTCTCCGAGCGAATCCCAGATCGAGGCTGGCGACCATACCACCGTCTCAGGAAGCCATGGGACCGACGGTCGCCGTCCGAGTCGGAACGATATATTTCCACCGAGACTGCCACCGATGACTGCCTTGATGTTCCCTGTGATCGGCACTTTCCGGTCGAGAGTCTCAACAAAGCGCACTACGAAGGTTTCGATGAAATCGAGAAGCGGAGCTTGACCGGTGGCGCCGAAATCGGGAATTGGCGTCATCGGCGGGACGATCGGCGGTGGTGGAGGTAGACCGGCTGCCAGGAAGACCGGTACGACAGGGCCATAGAGCTCCGGCGGTATCGGAACGGGAACCGGCAGCAACGTCACCTTGGGTCCGCCGATGAGCCCGAGAGGCGAGACCTGATCGTAATTCAGATTCGTCGCATAACCAGACGTGGGCAAGTCCATCGAAATCACGACGAGGTTCTTTCTGCTCCCGGCCATTCTCTTGAAGAGGGCCTTGATGATGTCGTTCGCCTCCTCGGCGCGCGAGTCCATACCGTGAACGAAGATCAGGATCTCGGCGTCGGGACCAATTATGGGCTCCGGTTCAGCACGTAGTGCAAGATTGACCGGAGTAATCGCAGGCTGTGCGGGTGGTCGCGACTGCGCGATGACGTAGCGCGTGGAAACAGTCACAAGCGGTGGCAGCGGCGGTTGTCCGAGCAGCGCGAGCGGTGCTTCGACTAAGACATCGAGGTCGTACTGTGGAAAATCGCTGGACGGTACGTTCACCGGGCGGTGCGGCGCGTCGTCCTCTCCTGAAACCGCAATCCAGTGAAGGTTATTGCGCTGACTCACCTTGTCAGGATTGGTTTGGAGGTTCTGGCCGGTTCGCAGGAAGTTCGCCACTGTGTAAGCTCGATCGAGCGCCTTTTGGCACCCTTTCACCAACTCGGCCCTCTTCGGCATACTTGAAAGCATCGGGCAGTTCGCAGGAAGATGGCTTGCCAGTGCCGGCATTTGCTTTGTGCAGTAAGTCGGCAGCTTTTTCGCCTGCTTGAAAGCAGCAAAGGCACGACGGCCTGTTACGCTCAGATCCGCCAATGCCTGTCCCATGGCTTCGTTGTCATCGCCACCCAGGCCGTTGGCAATGGCAGCCAGGGGAAGAGTGCAGTTCATGGGATCGGCGAGACGCGCGACTGTCCGGAGATCCGAACGCAGCCTGCCTTCATTTGCCCCGATATTGTGTCCAGCAGGGCTGTCGAAACTTGCGACCGTTGTATCGAGCAGCGTTTGAGGAATCTGATGCTCGAAATATCCATCGGGTGCGCTGCCGTCGGTGGGCAGGTCGCAACTCTCCGGGCAATCACTCGCTGGGTTCGCGCAGGTGTTGAAAGGCACAAAGGACGAATTGCTGCCAACCACCTCATTGAACGCGAGCACATCGTCGATTGCCTTGCGCGTTTGCTCAGTGGGCGCCAGCCGTTGCTCGAGGCAGGTTTGGTTATCGGGCGGCGGCACCTGCGCCCAGGCGCACGCCAGAATCTGTGAGCGGTCGGTCGACCCACCGGCCCGCTTGCAACTTCCGAATGCGCCCCACCACCAGTTGGAGCCGTCATACTTTCGCATCAACTGGTCGCAATTGTTCGGTGGACCGTTGCGTGCCGCCACATCGTCAATGCCCTGTCGCGTAAACTCTGTCGCGCGTAGCCGCGTTTTCAGGCAGTCTGACTTGTCAGAGTTCGGAACCTGGCTCCAGGCGCACTCAAATATCGCATTGCGATCCGTGATGCCGCCGCCATGGACGCAGTTTCCGAACGCGCCCCACCACCAGTTTGATCGGTCGTATTTCACCATCATCTGATCGCAGCTGCCGGGCGGGCCATTAGCAGCCGCGACGTTATCAATCGCTTGTCGCGTCTGTTCGCTCAGGTGCAGCTGATCCTTAAGACAGGAGATCTGCTCCGTCGCGGGTACCTGGTTCCAAGCACAGTCGAAGATCGCGTTGCGGTCGATCGGTCCGCCGGGATGCTTGCAGTTCCCAAAGGCGCCCCACCACCAGTTGGAGGACTCGTACTTGACGGTAAGCGGATCGCACTGCGCCGGGCACGAGACCGGCACGTTCACCATCGCCGCCAATAGAAGACAACCGGTTCGAATATTCATGTGCATCAGTCTTTGCAGCCAGGCAGATGGCGATTGAGGCATTCGTCGCTGGTCTTGCGGCAGCGGACATCCGAAGGATGCCGGTCGCAGAAGCCCGCACACGAAATCACATCCTTCGTCTTGCAAGGCGTAGGGGGTGGCGGCGCCGTGCTGGGCGCGGTCACAATCGGCACGCTTGCCAGGATGGCAGTTGCGATGGCAGCCGAGGCGGCACCTTGTCCGCTCGCATTCGGGTGCATGGTGCCTCGTTCGTCGCCCTGGGTGATCTCCGAATCTGTGAACGTGTTGACCATACGCCCGGTCACCCACATCTGCGGAGCAGGATTCGGAAGTCCCATGCAATAGCCGTGCGTGTCGAACGCAGAAGAAATGCCCGTAACAAAATGCCATACTGGCCCGCCGGGAGAGACCGCGGCCGCTGTTGCAACCGTGATTGCGAGAGTCGCGTTCAACGGCTGGATAACGGTCGCGGCGGCAGTTTCCGCCTTCGTGAAGTCGAGACCGTCAAAGCCCGATCCTGGAATATTGGGAGTTCCGGGAGGAAACGGGGATCCGCAGCGATGGGCGGGCCCGGGCCAGGGAGTCGTACTCGGATCCGGGTATTCCGTCACGAATACGTGACGCACCGGAACGGGCATGGCCGCAACCGCCGTGACAAGAGCGCGCAACTTGGGCGTGAGGGCAAATACAGGCCCCGGAAATGCTGCCGGCCCAAACAATTCACATGGCAGCGCGAGGCAGGATCCAACGACTTCCGCAAAGTTAACGTCGTTGCCGCCAACTGAGATGATCAGAGCGTCGATCGGGCCGCCCACAATTCTTGCTGCGGTTGCCAGCTGGCCTCCCGTCACGTCGCTGATGACCGCTCCGCTACATGCGAAATGAAAGAAGGTCGCTGGCCGAATAGAAGCAATCAGCCTCGCAGCCATTGCCGGAGCGGCGTTGTTCGAGCGATGACAGGTAACGGCCGCGCCGTCGCGGTTATCTCCGCGCCAGCGTGGAAGCGGCACGCCCGTGCCGGCCAGGTCCGGCGCGCCTTCACCGGACGCATACGAGTCGCCGACCGAAACAATTGTGATTGGAACAATTTGGGCGGGCGTAACTCCGGCCGTGATCCCGAGAACAAAGCAGAGCGCTACGGGAACGAACCAGTTGGGTGTTCGCCCGAACTGTCCTTTGTTTTTCCATGTTAGATGTTGAGAGACGATCGCGAGAGAGCAGAAGAAATCTTTCAAGTGGGCCTCCGGTCGGTAACGAATCTGAGGGCAGGTCCCAGCGGTTGCACTGCGCTGCACTGTAACACAACTACGGAATAGTGATTCGCGTTCGCAAAGCGTTTCAGTCGACTACTTGCATTGCCGCCTGCTCGCTCGCGGATGAACTGAGTCAAGAGAATCGCGACACGGCGTCCGCAAATTAGACTGCAGGTGTCAGGTCGCAAGCCGGTCTTTGGATGTTGCCTGCAACGGACAGAGATCGACCTCGATTCGGCCCTTGCCGACGATTGACACCTCAACTTCCGTTTCGCCGGGTGCCAGGGAGTAGCTGCGGCTTGTAATGACTTCTTGACCGCCGATGAACGACTCGATCACGGAGTTATCGACGAAGATGCGCAATCCCAGCATTGAAGATGGAGCAGAAGGAAGCGGGAAGCTGACGTCGCCGGTTCGGATGGAATCGCCTCTTACATTGACCACGAGATGCCAGACTTCGGTTCCTTTGGTGAGCAGGCGAACAGTAATCGCGCCCGTCGAGAGGTCGATCGGAACTCGCAACTCCTGTCGCAGATCAGTCAGTTTCCTGCGGAATGGCGTCTTCGCCTGCACCGTTGCCTTTTCTGCGGTGCCTCGAAGCTTCGCCATCTCCGCCACGGGCCGACTCTCAAGCTGGCCCTGCTCGCCCACTGTCAACACGCGTGGAAGAGACATTGCGCCGGCCCAGCCCGCTGAGGTGAATTCGGCTTCAGGGCGAGTCTCGCGGATCCATCCCCAGAGGATTCTTCGCTGGTCGGGAGCAAGAAAGCTTTTGGGCGCGTAGTAGGCCCCGTGATCGAGAACTCCGCTCCGCGTGGGAGTGTAGATGTGCTTTTCAGCGTCGTATTCTCCCGTCGTCCAGATCACCTTGTTCTCTGTGGAGTAGAGCAGGCAGTGCCTCTTGTTTATCTCAAAAAAGTCCGGACACTCCCACATCTCTCCGCTGTCGCAGGGATTCGCTGCATGCTTGCCATTGGGTATCCCTTCGGCCAATTTGTGCAGGTAGTCCCAATGGTGGAGATCCTGCGAGCGATAGAGCAACACGCACCCGCCCTTGCCGCGTTCTCCTGAGCCGATTCCCAGATACCACCCGTCGCCTTCACGCCAAAGGCACGGGTCACGGAAGCCGGTCACAACCATATTCCCAGGTGGCGAAGGAATGACGGGCTTATCAAGCTTCTTCCATCGGACGAGATCGTCATCGAGCGCCGTGGCAAGGAGTTGCGATTCGCGCAGCTTATCGCTGCCGTCGCGCAGGGTGACGAGTGGCAGAGGCGCGTTCTGCACTCCCGTGTAGATGAACGTGGGTACGCCATCCGCGACGACGGCCGATCCGCTGAAGCAGCCTTCGCTGTCGGGTCCGCCTGGAGTTGGAGAAAGCGCGATAGGCTGATGACGCCAATGCAGCATGTCTGTGCTGACTGCATGACCCCAATGCATGTCTCCCCACACCGGGCCGTGTGGGTTGAATTGATAGAAGAGATGGTATTTACCCTTCCACCAGATCGGCCCGTTTGGATCATTCATCCAATTGTGCGGCGGGAGGAGATGGTATTCGGGCCGGAGCGGGTCGCGGGCCGGCTCGAGCTGGCCGCTGTTGCTCGCACCGTATGCGCGCACAAAGCGGGGGACAGCGGCCATCACTGCACTTGATCCGATATGCGCAAGGAAGCGTCTACGGTGGAGAAGCATCGCGATTACTCCCTTTGAACCTCAAGATCGCGCCCCGGTCATGACTGCGTGGTCTGCTTTCGGATGGCAGGCAACCCCACAGGCTCGTCCCCTGACGGAATCTTCTCATACAGCATTGCAGTCATAAAGAATCCGCAGTGAGTTGAAACCTCCGGCCTTATCGCCGTCCAACCGGAAGTGATCCAAAATTGGGTTATGTCCGGATTGCCCACCATCTGCCCAGAGGGAAGAAGACTAGCCGACGTCCTGTGCTGCCATCAAAATAAAACCGCCAATCTGAGCAATGCAGGACAGCTTCTCTCCTACCCCTGGCTTAGGCTTCGAACAGAAGCAGGTCCTCGTATGCAGAGTTACAACTCGCCTGAGATTCTCGTCAGCGTGCTTCGCAGCACTTCGTTTCTTCTGGAACATTACGGGTACAGCGGACACGACCCTTCCCTGAGCGAATTGCAGCGTTCCCTCCGGCGCGCCACGGCCCAACTTGAAGCCCAGGTGCCAGCCGGTCACACAGCGCCCAACGCCTTTGAATCTCGGCAACAAGTCGCGCTCCCGAAGCCCCGCTAAAAGACCATAGATGCAACCACCTGGATAAAGCGCTACTCAACTGATCCATCTCGAGTGGTGCGACCTGGTCCGGCTGTATGCAAACGGAAACCCGCTTTCCGCTCTTGGTCTCCGTTTCTTATGGTCGGATGAGCGCCACTTCCGACATAGCGACTTTTCGGGCCTTTTGGCATCAGTTGACATTTCATCGCCAAACCAGGTGTTACAAGGGCTCCTCGATCAGGTCGCCGATTTGGCGAGAAGATTTCTGAGGATTTCGCGAAGCTGATTGAAGTTCGTGGGGCGCGCCGCCCAGGTGTTGTCGCCAAGAGGCGCCACGTCGCCTTCGGGTATCGTCGGAATGCAAAACAGCAAAATAGGCCTGGTTGAAGCGAGGCCCGAATCTTTGCGAATGCTGCGGGCCACAACGGCCATGTCGTTGGGAGGCAAATCGAGTGTTACGAGAATCAGATCTGGGGGCTGGCTGAGCGCGGCCTCCGCGGCATCCCGCAAGCCTCGTGTCGAAGTGACGTGGTAACCATCTATTTTCAGCAACGCTTGGATGCCGTCGCGAAGATATTCAAGATCGGCCACCACCAGAATCCTCGACCGCGCTTCGTCTTTGCAATAACGCTTCAAGGTTGAGCTGCTCTGAAACTCGATGCCCGATGTAACGGTAGCGAGACGGCGTCCGTTTCGTCTGTGCTCTTCCACACGTTGTAAGGAGATTCAGTATCAGCCGGCGACGCGATCGGTTAGAATTCGTTGCACCAATTCGAATCTTCGCGGTGCGCGGTTGGGCCCGTCTGTATCGAATATGCGGCCGTATTCCTCGCGAAGGCTCCAGTAACATTCACACGACGCCTTCTCTAAGCCGATGCGGTCGATAATGGTGATTCTGCCGCGTGAATAACGAATCAGGCCGGCGTCCTGTAATCGGCCGGCAGCGACGGTGACAGTCTCCCGGCGTCCACCCAGCAATCGGGCAATAAAATCCTGGGTAAGTGGGAGTTCATCGGATGTGCCGCGGTCGCGGGCCAGCAGCAACCATCGGCAGAAGCGCTTTTCCAGATTGTGCGCGCAGATGCAGGCAGCGGTGAGTGCAGTTTGTGCAATCAACGAATCGGCGTACCTCAATAAGAGGCGGTGGAAGTCACCGCCGCGCGCGATTTCGTTGCGCAGCGCCTGCGCATCCAGGCGATACGCCTCTCCGGAAAGACCCACGATGGCGCTGGTCGCAGCACGGCTGCTGCCGAGGGCAATTGCAACTCCAAACATGCCGTCATTCCCGATCAACCCGACTTCGGAAGTCGCGCCGTCCCGCATGCCGCAGCCCAGGGAAACGACGCAGGTGGTCGGGAAATACGCCATGCGCAGGCGCTCGGACGCATCGGCGATTACTTCACCAAATGGCAAACTGACTCGATGCAGGCACTGCAGAAGTCGTTGGTATTCTGCGGCCGGAAGACTGCCCAGAAGGCGATTTGCTGAAGGCTGACTATCTGCTCCAGAACACATGAGCGTCACCTATGCAGTAGTGAGTAAGCGTACGCCGCCGTTTCAGCAAGCGAAAGTCAGTCTGCGACTTTTTCTAACACCGGTCGGTGTGGTAGCGCACGGACGAGATTTCGAGCGCGTGACACAGTAGGGGAGTTTCGCAAGGAAGGAAGGTCGCATGATGCGCTCGGTTATCACGGGATATGCAGACGAGATGGAGACCTATAGCGAGCAGTTTTCCGAAAGTCCCTTCGCCGAACTGCACCCGTACGAGCACGGGGCAGCCGTAGCAGAAAGATACGATGAAACGCTGAGTGGCAACTGGGAATTCAGCACCCCCTTCCTTCCGGGTGAATCCATGGAGTCCGGCGAAAACGAGAGCTTGGCTCCGCAGATAGCTACGTTCAGCGAGGTGCTGACCGAAATGAAGGACACCTTGTTTCGCGAGGCTCTGGAACAACTCGCCGACGAGGCGCTCGAAACGCATGCTGACCGATTGGCGGGCGAATATGGCGATCATGAGTCGCGCGCGCTGCAGACGGAAAGGTTGCTGAATGAGCACTTCGAGCCGTTAGCAGCGCAGGCTGAAGCCATGCTTGACCGGTTCTTCGAGCGCGTCGAGGAATATGAGACCGAAGCGCTTACAGACATGGAGATTGCCCGCATTGCCACCGAAGCGATGCCTTCTATCGCTCCTGCTTCTCCCGCCTCCGAACAGTTTCTGGGCGGCCTGCTGCGCAAAGCAGGAAAGCTGGTTTCGGGAGCAGTGAACCTCGCGAAGAAGGGCGTCGCCGGCGCCGTGAAGCTCGCGGGCAAAGGGTTGGCTGCGGTTGGGAAACTGGCGCTGGGTCCGGTGCTGAACGGCCTGAAGAAACTCGCCGGATTTCTGCTGAAGCACGTCGTAAAGTTCGCCCTGGATCATATTCCGCCGACGCTTCGACCGCTGGCCCAGAAGCTTTCCGACAAATTATTCCAGGCAATCGACGGTAAGCACGAGATGGAAACTGAGAGCTACGAACAGAGTGAAGGCGAGGCACAGCCGGCGGCAGCCGATGCCGCAAGGCTGGAAGCGGAATTCGATGTCGCCGCCGCGCAGTTGCTGGTGGCGTCCGACGAAACCGAGGCGGATCACCTGGTGAACAGCTATGGCGAAACCGAGATCGAAACTTCTCCGCTGCCCGCGCTGGACGCAGCTCGCAAACAGCTCGTGAGCGAACTCGCCCGCTTACAGCCGGGTGACAATCCACAGCCCGCGATGGAACAGTTCGTGCCGGCCGCGCTATGGCCGATTGCGAAGACAGCGCTGACGATTATCGGGCGCCCCAAGGTAGTATCGTTCCTCGGCGGCGCTCTCTCCGGATTGATCAAGCCGCTGATCGGTGCGGAACCTGCGAAGCTGCTGGCGCCGGCGATTGCCGATGCAGGCATGCGACTGTTCGGGTTGGAGACGGGCGGCGCCTTGCATGCGCAGGATCCACGCGTGGCCGCTGCAGAAGCGCTGGCGGCAACGGTAGAAGAAACGGTAAACACGGTCGCGCAGATGCCCTCCCACGTACTGGAAAATGAAACACTGCTGAGCGACGCCGTGCACGAAGCCTTCGAGAACGCGGCAGCGGCGTATTTTCCGAACTCGGCGATCAAGCCGGAGTTGCGCGAAAGCGTAGAGCAACACGGAATGTGGAACCGCGTGCCGGGGAAATCGGGAGAGAAACGGTACGCGAAATATAGCGATTCGGTACCAGTGGAGATTCATCCTCGCGTGGCGAGTACGGTACAAACCTTCGGCGGAAATACGCTCCACGACCACTTGCGCGATCACCACGGCGCACATGACGGCAAGCCATTCAAAGGCAAAGTGACGGTCTACCAGGCGTTGCCCGGGACACGCGGCAGCACGATCGCGCGCGCCGAAGGATTTCCAGCCTCGCAGTTGCACCCGCTGACGCCGCATGCGGCGGGCACGCTACTCGGTCCCAATGCTGCAATGGGGCGCCACACGCCGGCTCGGTTCATGCACTCTCCGCAGAAGCTCCACGTCAACCAGCGGCTCTACCGAATTGAACCGGAGAATGGCCGCCACCATCATCACGCGCGCCCGATTCATTCGGAGATATTGATCAACCTGCTGCGCGGCGAGATCCGGATTTGGCTCTATTTGAGCGAACCCTTGTGCCAGAAAGTGTCGGCCGAGTTCGCGAAAGGGGGCAACGGGGCTGCTCCGTTCAAGCGCATCAAACATCTGGTGCGGCGCGCCGCGGAGGCTCTCAAGCTGGCGATTTCGCATCACCATCTGCCGCCCGAGATTCTGGCGGTGAGCGAAACCCCTAATCTGACGGGCAAGACTCCGCACTGGCTCAAACAGGTTGGGCATCATCTGAGCGCCAAGATCGCGGAATGGGCAGATACCCAGATCGCGCAGTATTTGCGCAATAGCGCCGAAGATTTCAAACGCGCCTGCGCGTCGCATCACGATGGCGTGACGCTGCGCATCACGATGACCAAAGTTCCAGGACTCGATCTGTTACGCGAAATCTCAGAAGGAAAGGCGCCCGCCGATTTTTCGCTGAAGAATTGGCCTAATGGAGCGCCTGCCTTTCAGGTGATTGCACGTCCGGGTTATGCGATCAACCGGTTGAGGGACTAATGATGGCTATCGCAACCATGGCAGCGGACCGGTTGAGCGCAGGGCTGCGATCGCAGATCTTACGCCAGATTAACCACTGGGAAGGCGCGGCCGAACGACTCGACGACTTTGAAGCCACGGCTTCGCCGGAAGCGTGGGCAAACATAGAACGGTACGTCGGCGTCGCGCTGCGGGGAGGTCTGAAGCAGGCGCGCGAACAATTGAAGCGTGAAGCCGCGGTCGTGCGAGCGAGTTTCAACGCGGCAAGGTCGAAGCCCGATCTGGATCGCGTTGCGAATCATGTGGGCCTGCTTCGCGCGCGCTATCTGCAGACGGAGCTGCTGGTTGATTTCTATGTCTCGGCGGTGCGTGCGCGAATGAATCCGGAAGTCGGGCTGCAACTGCGCGCCTGTGATGTAATGGCAGACCGCGTAGTGCGGGGCGCGCTCGATCAGCTCAACATCAAGACTCCACCGATCATGACCTACTTCACCACCGGAATCGGGGCTTCGATCATGCGGATCGGCACGAGACTCTGGGATGGCTCGCTCAGTCCCATCGCGGCCATTCGGCTCACGTACCACAATCGGTTTCGAACCACGTCGCTCTTTCATGAGGCGGGCCACCAGGTAGCGGGGATTACCGATTGGAACGAAGATTTTCGCAGGATGTTGCTCAGCTCACTATCGGGTGCAGGCAGCGAAGTCACGGAAACACTGGCGGGTTGGGCGAGCGAGATCGCCGCGGATGCGTTTGCTTTTGCGTGCAGCGGCTACGCGGCGGTAGTGGCCTTATCGGACGTAGTCGCCGGCCGCGGCGCGGAAGTGTTTCGCTTCCTTCCGGGCGATCCACATCCCATCAGTTACGTGCGGGTTCTACTGGGGGTGGAGATGTGCCGGCGGTTTTACGGCATGGGTCCTTGGGACGACCTGGCCGGCGCATGGCAGCAGTTTTATCCCATTCGCGAAGCTCCGCCGATTGCCAGGGCCTTGGTGAGCGCGATGATTCCACTGTTGCCGCGTGTGGTGGATGCCGCTCTGCTCACGCGGCTGCCCTGCTTTCGCGGAAGAACCTTTGCAGAACTCGTCGATCCGCAGCGGGTGTCGCCGGCGGCGTTGCGGGAGATGGAACGGAAGGCCGGAGGGTCGATATTTACTTCGAGTCATTGGATCTGGAACGAGTGCGTTCGTCTGACGGCGCTCACCGGTCTGCGTTATGCAGCCGAGCCGGAACACGGACCCGCCGTTCTCAAACAACAGGAAGATTGGATGATCAAACTGGGCACCATCACGGCCAAAGCGGCATAGTGAGCGGCTGACCGGAACTGGGAGCGCACGAATATGTCGAAACATGGTAAGAGCTACAACGAGCCGGAAACCTCGATGGCGACGGATGCCCTTGAGCAAGATGAGATTCTCAATGCCGCCGCGCAGAGGCGGGCGGATGAAGGAGTCATGGAGGCGCTGGCGGCAGAAGCGTCAATGGCCACTGTCATTCAGGAGCCGCCGCCGGATGATTATCACGCGCTGCTGTCGTTGCTTCGAAGCCTTGACGGTCCGCAGCGCTTGATACGATCGGCCGGCTACAGCCGTCCGTCTTATCCGCCAAGTTCCGATTACCGAACCGGTTCTTCCGACGCTCAACTCTAAAGACCGCAATGAAAGGAATGCCGCTATGTTTCTCCAACTCGTAACGCCCCACCCGGGAGACGGTTCACCGAACATCATTGATAACATCAACAGCCTGTTCTCCTATCACCCATTGCAGCTCTCGGCGTTGCTCGAAACGGTCTGGCTTAACCGCTATGACGCCGCGACGACACCCATTAGTGCGCCTTTTCAGTCCTGGCCCATCCAACTCTCGTTTCCGATTTTGAACGCGCCGTTCATTTCCGGGTATAGTGGCGGCGTTCCAATCGCGCCGTTGCCGTCGCCATTTACGGCGCCGCTCGCGCAGCCGGGCTTGGGATACAAGGGCACTGCGCCTTTGTCCATGCCCATCGCGGGCCCAACGAGGCCGACGAACTGGGATCACTTGATTTATGCGTATGTCATCGAGAATACCCGAATCTTTGAAGTCTTCCGCCGCCTGCTGAACAAATACGCCCACAGTGGCGAACTGGAGACGCCGAGCCCCGCCGGCCAGCTTTTCTGGCGCAACCTGGAGTACCTGATCTACGGCGATGCAACGCCCTCCATGGTGTGGACCACCTCGTCGCACTCGCGGCGTGACGAGCAGGCCGAACGCTGCTTGCTGTACTACTGGATGTTCGGCATCGACCTGTCTCACGCACCGCAGATCGCCGGAGAGCACCCGTACGACAAGCCTGCAGCCTCCAACCGCGACTTCATTCCAACTTTCGAGGCCTTCGGCCGGGAAGTCTGGCGCGGCATCGTCAACGCAAAAAACACCAGCGGCGCCAACGACACCGATCCACGCGTGATCGCCAACCTGGCGGAACGAATCTATGACATGATGCAAAGCCAGCGCCAGGCGGGAGACAAGACACGGCAGGAGCTACGCGCAGTCGCGTTGATGTCGTTCCTGCATTTGGCGGTACTCTACGATTCGCCCGTGGTGCAGGACTTGCGGGCGGAAGCATCAAGCCCCGAAATTCGACTGCAGAAAATGGCGGAGCGTGTGGGTATGTCGGCTCATCCGAAATCGAAAGCCCTGTTCGACTTGGCCAATCCGTTCTCGAAGTTAATGCAATCCATTGAGACCGGCAAGTACAACGACTCGGCGAACACGCCGCTGCTGTACGCGGAACTTCCGCCGACGCCGATCTCACGAAATGCGGAGAATGTGATCGATCAATACACCCTTGCCACGGGCCACGACCTGAAGGCGTTCGCGGTTTCGCAAGTGCGCGGCGTGACCAATTCGGCTCTGCCTGCGTCAGGAAAGTCGGCGCCGGCCCCAGCTCCGCACAAGGCGGTCGCTCCGCACCAACTGTCGTCCGCACACGGCGCGAATGGTCATCCGCACGCCCGGGCCTCTCAATAAACGTCGCGCCGGCGCGGCTTAACCGTTTTTCTCAGGTAGCAAAGCGAGGTGCGCAATGTTGGAAAGAGATTGGCGCGAGTGGGAAGAATATGACGCGCGTCTGATGGAGGACTCGCCGCTGGCGCCAGTTTCACGGCCTGCGTCAGAGCAATTCGCCGCAGTCGACGAGAGCGAAGCTCCTGGCGATAGTCCGTTTCGCCTGGAGAGTCCCTCGGCAATGGAGAGTTCGTCGGAAGCGGAGAGCGAAGCCGAAGACTTGATGTTGCGTTCTCGCGGCGGTGGCATGGTGCGTCGAACCGCCGTGCATCATTCGCCTTCGAGTCACGGGCATTCGTCTCACCGCAGGCACGCCATTTCAGCGCCGGTGACTGGTTGCAATTGCGCGGGCTCGGGAGGAGACGATGACTCTTCGGACGACGGTAGCGCGGATCAGACGCAGTCAAGTGGGAAGCTCGAATCCGAATCGTTCTTCGGCGGCGACGAGCACCGTGGCGCGTTCGAGATGGATCCCTATGCTTCGCTCCGGCACGTGCTGGCATCCGAACATGCGAACCTGCCCGCTGACGAACTCACCTTGGTGTTAGGTCCCACACCCGCCAGCCTGGTGCTGCACCAAATGCTCCACTCTCCCGAGATGCACCACGCAGCTTTGGCGAGTATTTTGGGAAGAAGTGCGCGGCGGACAGTGCGGCTGAACGGCAGGAATGTGCCGATTCCGGCATACCTGCGAGTCATCTCGCGGTTGTGCCACGAGGTAGCAGAACAATCGGAAATGGAAGTTGGGGAGGTTCACCGCGATCCGCAGCTGGCGGCCCCTGCTATCCCCAAACGAACCGTGGGCACAGCCTCGCCTGATCCCAAGCCGGATGGAATAGACGTATTTCAGAGTAACGATCCGCTCCCTGCGTGGCGCAACATTCAAGCGGCCGGAATCTCCTACATCCTTCACCGCACCGGAATCGGAAAAATCAAGGACACAAAGTTTGTAGACCGGTACCGCGATACGCGGGCTCAAGGACTGATTCGGGGGTCTTACCACTTCTATTGGCACACTAACCATGAGGGCGGGGATGTTCAAGCGAATGTCGCCGTTGCACAGCTCGGCCGCTTGGGACCGGGAGATCTGCCGCCGGCTCTCGATTTCGAGGAGGCTGCTATTGCCCCACATTCGAGCGAGCCCGCCACTGCCGCTGACTGGAGAGCGGAGCTTGAGGCCTATCTAGACACCATTGAGACCAAGCTGGGGCGAGCTCCGATCATCTACACGAGAAATGGTCCCTGGAACTCGCATCTGGTGTCGAAGCACGACTTCCGGGCAAACGATTTTGTCCACTTCGGCGATTATTCGCTCTGGGTGGTTCACTATGGTCTGCAGTTTGGCGCGCATTCGAAGACTGAGACGAAGACGCTGACCGTTCAGGACGATCAAGGGCATCCTCACAATCTCGTGGTTGTCTTTGATCCGGACAACACCCCCAAACCGGGAGACTTCACGAACGACGCCATTGGGAAGAAGTTCTTCCGCGAGGCCTGGAGAACATTTGGCGTGCTCGCTCAACAAGCCGCCGATCCCCTGTACCAGCACCGTGCGACTCTCAATCCTCCGGCGGCGGAAATTCCAGCACCGTGGGCGGCCCGATGGCTGCTCTACCAATACTCGCCGTTCACGCCGCAAACCTTGGTGCACGGGCACGGATTCGCGGATTTTCTCATTGACTTCAATCTGCCGAACGGCGGAATCCACGTCCTGCGCGGAGCGGCCGATCTGGATCACACTGCGCCTCATCGGGTCGGCAACCTGAAGGCGATTGCTTACACCGAGCCGGATGGCACCGTTCACATCGCCGAATTTCTATCGGGCGCTTGGACGGATGATGTGGCGGACCACATTCCTTCGAGCACGGGCGGCGCGCTGCCGCGAGCGTTTGGAGATTCAGCCGCGGCGGGCCTGGGGAACGAGCAGGTGATCGTCTACCGGTCAGTGGACGGATCGGTGCACGCAATCTGTCGGAACATCGCAGCGTCCCCCGGAACATGGCTCGTGGTAGATGTTGGCGGCTTGACCGGAGTTCGGGCGTTCGACGATCCATCGATTTTTATCTCGCAGAACGAGATTCACATCGCCTATTGGGGTGAGACCGGAGTGTTGGTGCACGCCTGGCGCAGCGGCGGTCGTTGGCAGTCAGAGAGTTTCGCCGATCGAACCGGAGCGGCGACTACTCCATCGCTGATCTCGGGAAGTCCGATCATGTATGTGTACCAGGGCGCAATGCATCTGGTGGGACGCAGCCGCGATGCAGGACATCTGTTCGATTTCGCCACCGGAGTCGCGCCTCAGGATCTGACCGTCGCGGCGCACGTGGCTGTACCGGCGGCCACCTACCGCCCAGCGGTCTATGCTCGCAACGTGCAGGCGCCTCGGATCGTTTTCCGCGCGCTTCGCGGCCACATATGGCAGATCGAGCGCGATACCTTGAATGCAACCGACCTCAGCGCCGCCTCGACCGCGCCCAACGCGGTCGGCAGTCCGTCGGTTGCGGTAACCGATACGGTGCACATCGTCTTTCGCGCGGTGGACGGACGCATCAACGAAATCTTCGACGACCACGGAACCTGGAGAACGCGGGTGGTGTGCCCCGACCCGATTTCGGCCGCCGACCCCACCGCCTTTGTCGATGATGGAAGTGCGGCAGCGAGCTTCCGCAAACGCGACGGCGGCATTCACATTGCCCGATTCGTTAACGGCGCCTGGACGTGTGCAGACGCGAATTAGTCTCGATTGGAGGACGCAGTGCGATCGACAATTACTTCTCCCTGGACCGAAGTCGAAACGTGGAGCGAGCAGGCCTCCGAGGTCGATCCCTACGAAGGTATCCGGCACGCCATGGCTCCTGAGCACGCGGAGCTTCCGGCAAATGAGATCACGGTAAACCTGGGAAGCATGCCCGCCAGGTTGGTCCTGCATCAGTTGTTGCGCTCGCCCGAGACGGAGAAGGCGACCCTGGCTGCTCTCCTGGGCAGACGGGCACGGCAGTCGGTTCGCTTCCACGGGTCCGATGTACCGGTCCACGCGTATCTGCGGATGATTGGGCATCTCTGCCGCGAAGCTGCGGAGCAAAGTGAATCGGAAGGCGCTGGAGAATATTCCCCATCCGGCGAGGCGGAGTACCAGGTTTCGCCAGCGGATCTCCGCATGCTGCAAGGAGAATTGAACGGCGCCGTAACCGTGTCGGAGTCGGAGTCGGAATCTGAAACACCGAAATGCATCAACTCCACGCATGAGATCAATGGGTTTCCGGAGTATGCCGTAAATCCCGATAAGCTCTCGATACAACAGCAAGCCACCCTGTTGCGAATCGCTTCCGAAATTGCCGCGAGCCTTTCCACCGATCACCCGATCGTTGCGCTATTGGCGGTGGGGCACGCGGACGTAGCGATGCGTAAGCCCCCTGCGGAGCGTCCCGGCATTCGAACACACCATCAGCCAGCAGCGCGCTGAAAACGCCGCCAGCCTGATTATGAATGAAGTGCGCAGACTCGCAGGAACGGGCTCGCAGACCGTGAAAACGCGGGCTATCGGCGTAGGATCGACGCAGCGGGTGGTGCAAAATCCGCGGACAGAGCCTGAGCGTCGGGCCAATCGCCGTGTTGTCATCCTGCTGGCGCAATGCGACGTTCCGAATCCGATTCCACCTCCTGCCGATGATCTGAAAGATCGCATTGAACGTGTGATCCGCCTGTTGTCACATCGGAGAGTCGACCCCGATACTACGGGAACCCGAACCATCCGCGCCCTATGCCTGATGCAGAAGATGCTCAAACCCGGGGTGATCGACGTGTTCGTGGACGGCGGCGTAGCCAACGAGACAATTAATGGAAAGACCCCGCGCTTTGATGAGTGCATCATCCCCGGCAGGAATGTTGGGTGGCTAGGAAACTACGACAGCAAAGCGCATCCTATGGTCTGGCCGGAATTCGCGAAATTTCTAGGCCTGGTTAAGCCGATCTTGAGAGGCTCCGGATTCGCGCTTTCGCAAAGCGATGATCAGGTGCTGAAAGTGCTCGGTGATGTGGTATTGCGGATCGATTTAGGCGTCGAAATGACCGATCAGTATATTGCGCGGATGGGTATTATGTCGGATCCGTTGGTGACTCTGTTGTTTAAGAAAGACGGTTTTGCCGGCGATCCGGCGCGCAAGAAGCTGCAGAGCATCTACCGCGCCAATCTGGACGACGAAAACAACATCTATTCCTGCTGGAAATAGCGCCGCATAAAAAAGCGCGTTGAGCCGTCATCCCCGTAAAGGAGCCGGCAGTGCACTTCTCCAGACTCCTCACCAGCCGGAGACAGTCATGCCCGAGGAAGTGAAACGGATTCAGTCCGCGATCTTCCACGGATCGTCAATGAGCGCTTTGTCGCCAAGTCACTCATCGTGGCATTCGGGGAAATTGACAGTTTCAGTCGGATTGGACGTGCCGAAGCCGGAAGATATCATCTGGCGTTCTGGCGCCGATTAGGAACTGAGTTCTCTCGTTGCACCGGATCTTCCCTTCCGCGGTCTAGTCCTGCCAATTGATCTCTCCATCGCGCATCTTGCACCCGTCTGCCTAAGTCTTTGGGCTTCCGCCAGAAAAGCTTCGCTAAGGGGTTTCTTGTGCGCCTGAAGTTACTCAATGTTGCTCGTTTGCGTGTATGGCTTGACGTGGCAATATCGCGAAAGCAATGACAGTTCTCGGCGGTTCTCCCGACAGCTAGCAGAAACATGTGATTTCGGAGCTCGGCGCGTATTGCTACTATCACTTTTGCGAAGCATGATCACCGATCCACGAAACAGCGGAATGGATCAATTGTCGTCCCGAGGCAAGAGGAATCAGCAGGAGACGCAGACCATGAGTCATGGTCTTTCAAACTTTTTTGGTGCAGTAGCTGCCTGGCTGTGTCTGGCTCCCGTCGCCTTTGCACACGAGCCGCTGTCAATGCCGGGCACCCTCCCTGCCGGATTTACCGCAGCTCACTACATCGCCAACCTGTCCCTCATTCTGATCTGGATTACAGGCGGCATCTTTTTGGTCGTAGGGGGACTTCTGGCCTTCGAGCCCCTCAGGTTTCTTACGCGTAAATCAGATCCCTTGTCCGTGCCGGCGCGAGTCAATCGAAATATGGAAATCAATTTGGCTTGGACAGCGATTCCAGTATTGGTGGTGCTGCTCTTTCTCGCATGAAGAGAGCGAACGGCTGGGGATTCATCAGGCGAATCGCTCAGCCGGATCGCCAGATGGTTTCTGTTGCATCCTCTATCGCCTGATCGGCCATGAGAAACGGCTGTCGGATCCAGGAGAGGGCGATGATTTTGAGCATTCTCAGACTCGGTTATGCATTATGCGACCTTATCGCCATTGGAACTGGAACAATAGTCTTGTTCGGGCTGCTCACAGGAGAGTTGCTCGACAAACGGACCACTCTCTTTCTGCGATACACGCTTGCTACAAGCATCATCGGGCTTCTGTTTCCATTGCATGCCCTCACGTTCGTGCAGAGGTGCTCCATGCTCACGGTCTACGTATCAGGAATGGCCATTCTCGCGTGGCGCAAATTTCATCTGTCAGGTCTCTGGCGTTCGATCTTTGCATTGACAATCACCGGCGTCCTTTACTTAAACGTCGCTGTGGCAATTGACCAGGCCTCCGACCGCATATTCCGGTTCACGCGGATGACTCCGCCACAGTCCGAACTTACCTCTCGGGCCACGCAATTCCTCGTCATGTTGCTTTTCGGGGTGATTGGGATGGTCGCAGTTAAGAGGTTTCACGGTAGGCCCGCCCGCTCGGTGCGTTCCGAAAAGATTAGATCTGTCAATTCCTGATCGCCTCATTCTAAGCCGGTATCGCAGCGCTTTTCTTCCGTGCACACGGTCTACGGCTGAGAAACACACAAAGCGTATGCAGCAATCTGAGCAACTCTCGCTCGCTGGCTCTGAATCGAAGCAGAGGTCGCGGGCACGATGACCGTTCTCATGAGTTCTTTGTAGTTGAACCATTTAAACGAGCACATGAACTTTGAGTCCGGTCCTCAATAATAAAAGTCATTTCTTCGGAACCAACTCCACGCCCTCACATCCTATGTGATGAGCGCTCGACGCTCGTCAAAGAGAGCGTAGCCAAGTTGGCATTATTCCTAGGGATTGCCCTCTCGCTAAGTGCTGATTGCTTCCCGTCTTGAACTCCCCACGCTGGCCGACCGGCGCGCTCTGAGTCTCTATATGGAGAGCATGTCGCAATGGAACGACGACTCCAAGGCATCTGTGAGGAGAAGCCGATGAAAACTGTTTCTTGTGCTAAATGGTATCGCGGTCACGTCAACACTCTGCGTCCGTTTCTCGAAGCCCGGAGAAGAAGGTTTGCATATCTGTTGCTTTTGATAGTCACCTCTATTTCCTCTCGCGCCATGGCACAAACCGCTCAGTCGTCTACGGCGGCCATTTCGAGCGGCTTTGCGACAGAGGAAGCGCTTCCCTTCCCACTGCGAAGTGGAGAGAGGATGGCTCCATTGGACAACCATGACATGGTTAAGAGTGGCGGCAATGTGCCGAGAGTCATAGTGATTGGATTTGTGGGCGGGTTTGCTCGGAGCGACGACAAGAAACATCCTGAAGTGCAGTTTGCCGAATCCCTTCGAAAGCATTATCGCTCCGACGTTTATGCAGAAGTGTTTGGAAACCATCACGGCAGAGAAGCGCTTCACGAAATCATCCGTCTGCTCGATACCAATCGAAATGGCGCTCTATCTTCTGTCGAAAAAGAGAACGCGAGAATCATCATCTATGGACACAGCTGGGGCGCTGCAGAAACGGTAGTACTCGCCCGAGAATTAGGAAAGAGGGATATTCCGGTGCGGCTCACAATTCAGATGGATAGCATTGCCAAATTGGGCCGTGACGATTCAATGATCCCCTCTAACGTAGCTGATGCGATCAATTTTTATCAGTCGGGCGGACCGCTTCATGGACGCACACGGATATTTGCAGCCGATCCTGCTCACACGAAGATTGTTGGCAACCTTCATATGTCTTATAAGGACCACCCAATTAGATGCGATAACTATCCCTGGTATGCGCGGACGTTTAACAAACCACATCACGAGATTGAGAATGACCCACGAGTTTGGGATCAGGCTGCATCGCTTATCGATTTCGAAGTCATTAGCGCCACCCTGACAGCCCAAGATTCGGTGTCGGGGAGCCCGCTCATCAAATAGTCCCGGGGTGACAACTCGTCGAGGTCGAACGCGCCCGATGTCTCACGTGGTCTTCAGGAGTCGTGATTCCGCTCCATAGCCACGCCGATCCAGAGATATTTTATGTGCTGAATGGTTCCCTTGAAGTATTCCAGGCCGAGGCTCCGTCCGAGGGCTGGAAAACTGTGACTGCCAAGGAGGTCGTTTCTATCCCCGGAAATGTCAGACATGCGCTCCGAAATACTTCTCCCACCTCAACAACCACAATCACCGTGAGCAAGTGGCAACTCTACAGCTTCTTCCATGAGCTCGCACGGACATTCGATCTGCACAAGCCTCCAGAACCGCCAACGCCAAACGAAATGCAGCAGCTCTTCGGCACCGCACAGAGGTACGGATACTGGCTTGCATCCCCTGACGAGAATGCAGCGATTGGCATCTCGCTCCCGTAGCAACTCGGTATTCTCTTATCCCTCTGACGTACTATTTACCCGTATAACGAATATCGAGGAGCGTCCAGTCATCCTGAGCCTCGGGGGCAGCCTGGATTTGTTGCAGTTGATGCACAATTTCATCGATGGTCGGCAGCTGGGCGAGTGCGATGAATCCCTCGATGCTGGTCAGTTCGCCTGATCTATCCCTGACTTCGGTGATGCCATCTGTCGCCAACAGGAT
The DNA here is from genome assembly GCA_963769345.1 of uncultured Acidobacteriaceae bacterium. Classification (GTDB taxonomy): domain Bacteria; phylum Acidobacteriota; class Terriglobia; order Terriglobales; family Acidobacteriaceae; genus Telmatobacter. The sequence goes on along the minus strand of CAVYLL010000006.1, from coordinate 53,853 downwards.
TCGGTCGCCGGGCTGCAGCGTAATTTGCGAAGCTGAGTAAGTCGCCTGTTCGATGATGCCCACAATGGGGTTCGCGGTTTCTAGCTCAGTTATTTTCCCGTCGGAGCTAATGAACAGTGGCGGAACATGCCCGCAGTTTACAAATTCTATGCTTCCGCTGGGAAACACCTTCAGCAGGATCATGGTGGCGTATTTGCCAACCTGGCGGGCACAGAGAAAGCGGTTGATGAGATCTGCAGTTTCGGAAAGAGATTGGCCAGTGAGCATCAGCGCGTGGATTATCCCCTGCAGGGTCGCGGCCACGATCGAGGCTGGAACACCTTTGCCGGAGACATCGGCGATTGCGACGCAAACGCAGTCAGGTAGTGCGATGACGTCGTAAAAGTCTCCGCCGATGGCGTGGCAGGGAATCGTGCGCGCGCGGAATTCGGCGTACTCGAGGCGAGGAAGGGCAATCGACATCAGTCCGGAGTGGATGGATGCGGCAATCGCCAGTTCTTCTTCGGCTTGGCGGGCTTTCGACTCGGTATCCGCGAGCAGCGCGTTGTGCAGGAGCGTAGACGCCTCGGTAGCCAGATTATCGAGGACCTGATGATCGGTGTCACTGAGGCTTCCGGCGCCGATCTGCGCATCGAGATACAAAACCCCCAGGAGTCGGTTTGGTTCAGTGGGTGAAATGTGTTTGCGCAAAGGAATGCAATAGATGCTCCGAATCGAGTTGGCCATCACGCTCGCCCAGTGGGCGGCGCTGTCATCGCTGAGTGTGTCACTGAGGTAGAACCTCGAATCGCTCTCAACGGCCTTTTGCATGGCGCGGCGCGAAACCGAGAAGTCTTCTTCGATCAATGTCCCGTCTGAGCGGAGGCCCAGGGAAAGGCATAATTCGCCCTCTTTCAGAAGAAAGACGAAGCCGCGCTCAGTTCCGGTCAGTTGCATTGAGAGCTTCAGGAGCACATGGAATATGTCCTTAATAGCTCCGCCGGAGTTGAGTTGTCGGGCGGCATTCAGCAGGAAACTGAGCTTCCCGATGTCCCGCGCGGGTCGCGGAACGTCCTTGGTTACGCCCGACTCGAATCCCGAGAGCGCACTGAGCAATTCGCCGGCCCTTACTCCCGACACGCTTCCAGTATCAGGAAGCACAAAACGGAAACAGGTGGCGTTGGTTGACCCGAACTGGAGCGTATCGCCGGAGCGCAATTTTCCCCGGTCAATGCGCGTGCCATTCAGGTAGGTACCGTGCGAACTCTTCTGATCGACGAGTTCGAATCCACCGTTTTGCATGGTGATAGCCGCGTGGCAGCGAGAGGTGAATGCTTCTTTGAGGATGAGATCCTGGTCGGCGGCCCGGCCGATCGTCGTGCATTCACCCCGAATTTCGAAGATGTGCTCACCGTCGGAATCGCCATACTGCAGAATCGGCGTTGTAGCCTGTACCAGCATTGAGCAGATTCTATTCCGTACGATCCGGGATGCGCGACGACTAAGTTGTAAAACCCCGAAGGCGGGAACCGCTGCGCTCAACGCGTCGGGCATCCCTCGCCGAACGCCAGCTGCCTGCGATTAGCCACGCCTCCTGGCACACTTAGTCAGGAAATCGGCCCGCGCTGTGAAACGTGTCCACGGCAGGTGCAATTTCTTGCCAAATCCCGCACGCTTCGGCGCCACGAAATCCCCTTGCCGCTCAAACGGCGAATTTACCTTCATCGCGAGTCAGTTTTCTTGACAACCCCCGTTGCCATTGCTCATTGTGGATTCACCGACCACCGAAAGGCTTCGTTTCTGCAATGCAGCGGGTTGTGGTCCAGTTGTCGACACAAAAACTGCAGGTCGAAGCCATTCCCCAAAGGCAACATGACTCTTATCTCGGCGATATCCAGAAACACTGTGCCGAGTCCGTGACGTTGGGCCTCCTCACTCAGCGAATCATCATTTAAGTTTTTGCGCTTTAGATCCCGAGTTAGAACCAAAAAACTGCGTTATAGGCAGTCCCGATCTTAGGAGACCTGGATTTATGACCCCTCTGCCCGCTGGCTCGCCGTCCGCATCAGGCCCGATTTCTTGTCAGTCTCGAAGCGAATGCATTTCAAACACGGCCATTCAAACGATCTGGCGCGCCCTTGCCCGCGGAGCAGGCAGTCTTATTTCGGCAGTGGTGCTCCTTCTGTTCTCCGGTTTGTTTGCCGCCGCTCAGGCGCCAACGCTCTCACCAGGCTGGAATCAGCTCTCGCCCGCAACCAGCCCTTCGATGCGTTTTGCAACGGCCATGACGTATGACTCGACGCACAGCCAGGTTGTGATGTTCTCGGGATTGAATGCACCTGCCGACACGTGGCTCTGGAACGGAACCAACTGGACCCAGGCGAGTCCTGCCAACAGCCCTTCCGCGCGATCTGCGCAAGCCATGGCCTACGATCCGGTGCACGGCCAGGTTGTGATGTTCGGCGGAGCCGTCGGCTCCACGCGTGTCAATGAAACGTGGTTATGGGATGGGACCAACTGGACTCAAGCCAGCCCTGCGAATAGCCCGTCCGCGCGGAATGGCACCCAAATGGCCTACGATGCGGCACACGGCAAGGTGGTCTTATTTGGAGGTGTGGACGCCGGCGGGAATAACGTCGGCGATACGTGGCTGTGGGACGGGAGTAACTGGACCCAGGCGTCTCCATCGCTCAGCCCGGGAGGGCGGCAGCAGGCGGCCATGGCCTACGATGCGGCACTTGGCCAGGTTGTATTGTTCGGCGGACTTGGACCTCAACGGGCAGGAGGACAACGACACCTGGGCCTGGAACGGAACAACTTGGACAACGCTTTCTCCTGCGCACCTTCCTTCTGCGCGCTACGGCGCTGCTATGGCTTACGACACGGCGTTGAGCCAGTTGATCCTGTTCGGCGGGTACAACGGCACCGCATATACCAACGACACCTGGGAATTTAATGGAACCGATTGGACGCTGCAAGCTCACTCCACCAGCCCATCGGTGCGTATCTCTGAGAACGCCGTTGTCTACGATGCGGCGTCAAGCCAGATAGTGCTGTTCGGCGGGTACAACGGCAGCGACGATTTCAACGATACCTGGACGTGGGGAACGTCGCAGAACTTCGGCAACGTCAATGTTTGCCCCTCGGGACAATCCACTCCGGCGCCGTGCAGCATTACCCTCCCGCTCACATTCAGTTTTGCTCAGCCTTCCACCATCCTCTCGATCAACGTCGTCACCCAGGGCGCGAGCGGCCTCGACTTCACGCAGGCCAATGGCGGCAACTGCTCCGGTTCACCCGCCGGAGGCAGTACCTGCACAATGGACGTCACCTTCACCCCGCTCGCACCCGGGTTGCGAATGGGTGCAGTGCAGCTTTCCGTTAACAGCCAGGGCGCTGATCAACTCACAACCATTCCAATCTACGGCGTTGGCCAGGGAGCGGTGGCTGTCTTCAGCCCGCTTACGACTTTCGTGGAAAACGCCGGGACCTTGACCGGCCCGAAGGGCGTCGTGGTTGATGCTGCAGGCGATCTTTTCGTTTCCGACTATGAGGGCGGCAAGGTGGTTGAGGTCGGACCCAGTACGAGCAACCAGATTGTGACCATAGCCCAGGCTCCACAAATTTCGCACCCCCAGGGACTGGCGATGGATGGGGCGGGCAATCTTTACGTCGCCGACACCGGGATTCCGGGAGTGGTGAAGATTCCGTGGGGATGCACCAACTCGACCTGTCAACAAACTGTGCCGAACCCGCTGGGCCTGTCAGGCCAGTTTGGGGTATCGGTCGATCCGCAGGGCGACCTTTTTGTCAGCGCTTATAACCAGGGTGAGGTCGTCGAAGTTCCAGTCAACGGAGGCGCCCAGACCCCGGTGTACAACGGCACCACGCCGATTGGTACTGCGGTGGATGCTGCGGGCGATTTGTTCGTCGCCGATGCGGGTGGCGCCGCGGTCGTGAAGGTCCCCGCAGGCTGCACCAACTCCGGTTGCTATGCATTCATTGGAAGCAATTGGTCCACACCGCAAGCCGTGTCGCTGGATGCCGCGGGCGATCTCTATGTCACGGATTCGAACCTTCGAGCGGTTGTGGAGATTCCGGCCGGCTGTGTCAGCAGTACCTGTCAGATCACAATCGCCAGCGCGACCGAAACCTCATTGGGCAGCGGGTTCCAACCATGGGACGCGGTTCCAGATGGCCAGGGCAACATCTACATCGCCGACCATGGCATCGAGCGCGTCGACGCGATCCTTCAGCAATTCGCAGGCTTGAATTTCTCTGCGTCCACCGTCAACAACATCAGCGGCGACAGCCCTCAATCTGTTCTGTTCCAGAACATCGGCAACCAGACGCTGACAGCTGCCGGCCAGGGTCTGGTTTTCACCGACCCCGACTTCACCCAGGTCGCCGGCCCGGGCTCGCCCGGCGACTGCACGAGCACTTTCTCGCTCGCGCCCGGAGCGCCCTGCAATCTCAGCGTTCAATTCGATCCATTGAGCGCGGGATCGCTAACCGGCAACGCTGTCTTCCACGACAACGCCCTCAATAACCCGGCTTCTTCCCAATCTCTCCCCTTCACCGGCACGGGCGTGGCCTCCATACCCAGCTACACACTTCTTGTGACGGACCTGGGCTCGGGTCCGGGCACAGTAACGGACCAATTCTCGGCGATCAACTGCGGCGTTCCCCCCGGAAGCGGCACGGCGTGTTCGGCAAGCTATCAGTCCGGAACCCCAATAACCCTCATGGCAACGCCGTCCGGGGGCGCTTCATTCCTCGGCTGGGGCGGAGCCTGTGCGAGCGCAGGCACCAGCACGACGTGCAATTTGACCATGAACTCGTCGATGAGTGTTACGGCGAGTTTCGGCCAGCCGAGCTTTGGCAACATCAACGTCTGCTTATCGGGAGGGCCGGCGCCGTGCAACACCACGATGCCTGTGATTTTCAACTTCACCGCGAGTAGTACGACGGTCGGATCGGCCAAGGTCGTTACTCAGGGAGTGAGCAACCTCGATTTCACGCCGGCTAACACCGCTGGCAGCAACTGCGTCGGCAACACATGGACCGCAGGCACTTCCTGCACGATACTCGTCACTTTCGCTCCGCGAGCTCCTGGATTGCGCACAGGCGCAGTGGAGCTCTTCGACAATTCAATCCCGGCCAATCTACTGGCGACCGCTCTGATCTCCGGCGTCGGACAGGGACCGCAGATCGTCTATGGCCCCGCGTTTAGCGGCACCACGATTCTCGGCGGTCCCTCTCTTGAAAACGTGCTCGCGACTCCGGGCTTTACCCCCAACCCTCGCGGAATGACAACGGATGCGTCGGGCAACCTGTATATCGCGGACCCCTCGAACGGGCGTTTGTTGATGCGGGCTCCGAACGGTACGACGACTACCGTGGGAACGCTCAGTTCCCCACAGGGTGTGGCGATCGATGGAGCAGGCAATCTCTTCGTCGCGGACTCCGGATTGCGAGAGGTCGTCGAGATTCCAGCCGGCTGCACCGATGTCACCTGTCAGATTCCCGTCTATAACCCATCCTCGGCAAATCCGGTCGCTGTGGCGGTGGATGCGCAGGGCGATCTTTTCATCGCCGATCCGTCCGCCGGCGGGGTTGTAGAAGTTCCGCCCGGTTGCGCAAGCAACAGTTGCCGGGTTCCCATTGGCAGCGGATGGCACACTGTGAACACCCTGGCAATCGATGCCGCTGGAGATCTCTTCGTCCCGGACACCTTCGCGGGATCCCTCTTCAAGTTCCCGGTTGGCTGCACCACCAATAGCTGCCGGGTCTCCGTTGCTCCCGGATGGACTGCTCCCCAGGCCGTAGCCGTGGATGCTGCCGGCGATCTCTTCGTGTCGGATAACACCGCGGCCGGCGGATCGGGTCAGGTGACCGAGGTTCCAGCCGGCTGCGTGATCAACTCCTGCGAAATTGCACTGGTCACCGGGGCGGGTTCCAGCAACTCAATCGCCGTCTATGATCTGGCCGTGGACCAACTCGGCCAGGTTTATGCCGCAGATGGGGCCAATCATCAGATTCTGCAGATCAATCAGTCACAGCCGCCGACCGAGAGTTTTGCCACCACGAATGTGGGCTCCACAAGCACCGACAGCCCGCAATCCTTCACGCTCTTGAATGTCGGCAATCAAACACTGAATTCCGTGCTTCCCGGATTCGGTGCTACGGGACCGAATTTCTATCAGGTGAGCGAGTCGCCAACCGATTGCTCCGCAAACTTTTCGCTGGCGCCGGGCGCCGGGTGCAACGTAAGCCTCAGCTTCATGCCGCAGGTCGCCGGTAGTCTCACCGGCACTGCAACCGCGACAGACAACAATCTGAACGCCGCTTCCGCTACGCAGACCTTCCACCTCAGCGGTCTGAGCCTGGGGTCCCCTGCACCGATTAACGTGACGGGATTGGGAACAGGCTCCGGCTCCGTCACGTCGAATCCCACATTGATCAGTTGCAGCCTGATCGCAGGAGTCGCCTCGGGGACCTGTTCCGGAAACTTCACTACCGGATTGCAAATCTCTTTCCAGGAAATTCCGACGGGCGGATCCACGTTTGTCGGCTGGGGCGGCGCCTGCGCCAGTGCGGGAACGAACCAGATCTGCGTCATCACCATTAACTCGACTACAACCGTTACCGCCAATTTCGCGGCAGCGGTAATCCCCACCGACAACGTCGCCGTCACCTTACTCGGCTCCGGCGTCGGCACTGTCACTGACAATTCCACCGGCATCAATTGCACCCTGACCAATGGAGCCCTCACTGGAGCGTGCAATTTCGACTATCCAGTCAACTCGCAGGTCACCTTGACTGCTGCTCCTGCCGTCGGTACCGCCTTCGCAGGCTGGGGCGCCCCCTGCTCCGGAACAAGTCCCACCTGCACCTTTACGGTGACCGCGCCTCTGAACATCAATGCCACGTTTACCCAGCAAAGCTTCGGTAACGTGAACGTCTGCCCCTCAGGACAAAACACGCCCGCTCCATGCAGTCAGAATCTCGCCATCAACTTCAATATCCCGGCGACCAGCACCCTCGGCGCGATACAAGTCGTCACGCAGGGTATCTCCGGGCTCGACTTCGCGCTCGCCAGCGGCAGCACCTGCACCGGCAACCTCACCGCTGGAAGTTCCTGCACGGTCAACGTCACCTTCACCCCGCGAGCCCCCGGATTGCGCATGGGCGCCGTCACGGTCTATGACATCATCGGCAATCCCGTCGCCAGCTTGCCCATCTACGGCATCGGCCAGGCGCCGCTAGCCGTCTTCGACCCGGGCACGCAGATCACGCTACCGGCAACCGGGCTCAATGGCGTATCCGGCGTGGCAGTGGATGCAGCGGGCAATGTCTTCGTCTCAGAGAGCGCGGGGGCGGTTAAGATTACGCCGACGGGGTCCAGTCCACGGTGCCCACGAGCGGTCTGTCTCCGCACGTATACGATGTGGCGGTGGATGGAGCGGGGGATGTCTTCCTCGCGGATACCGACAACAACCGGGTGGTAGAGGTTACACCCGGCGGCGTCCAGACCACGGTGCCCGCCACTGGTCTGCTAAATCCAACTGGCGTGGCGGTGGATGGAGCCGGCAACGTCTTCATTACGGATCGCGACAACCACCGCGTCGTGAAGATAACACCCAGTGGCGTTCAGACCACGGTTCCCACCAGCGGGGTACAACTTCCTTACTACCCGGCTGTGGATGCAGCGGGCGATGTTTACTTCCTCGATGCTGGAACTGAACTGGTGCTGAAAGTCACACCCGGCGGCGTACAGAGCACGGTACCGATAAGCATTCCTGGCGAAGGCAACGGCGTGGCCGTCGATGCCGCAGGCGATGTCTTCGTCTCAGATCAAATCAAAAACGTGGTACTGGAGGTTTCACCCAGTGGCCTCCACATCGACCGTGCCAACCAACGGTCTGAATATTCCAGCCGGCTTGGCGGTTGATGCGTCCGGCAATCTCTTCATCGCTGTAATGGACAGACCCTGTGTATGAGGTCAACCGCTCGCAGTTGCCTTCCCTGAACTTCGCTCTCACCAACGTGGGCAGCACCAGCACTGACAGCCCGCAGATCGTCACATTACAAAATGTCGGCAACCAGCCGCTGAATGGCACAGCTACCTTCAACTCAGGCACGAGCTTTCTCCGTGCTCTCCACGTGCGGGCCCACGTTTTCGCTTCTTCCCGGTTTCAGCTGTTCCGGGAACTTCGGCTTCTCGCCGCAGACCACTGGCTATCTGACGGGTTCGGCGGTTTTCAGCGACAACACGATGAATCTCTCCCCTGCGGTTTCCCTGGAGACCATCAGTCTCAGCGGCATCGGCGGTCTCAATGGCCAAGCCGTCACGGCCGCGGTTCCCAACGTCGTCGGACTTACGCAGCCCGCAGCCGGCTCGACCCTCACTGGCGCGGGACTGGTCACGGGCTCAGTCAGCACCGCGTCCAGCAGCATCGTCCCATCCGGAAGCGTCATCGCCTCCAATCCGCCGGCTGGTACGCAGGTCAATCTTGGCTCTTCCGTCAAACTGCTCGTCTCCAGCGGCGCAGGGACAACCGCCTGCACCCAATCCGCTCTCCTTGCTCAATAACTACTTCGTCACCGGCGACTATGCCGCCGCCGGAGTCACCCTTCGCGGAGCGCTCCGTCGTCAACAACATGGTCACCGGAACCATTAACATTCCCGCGCAGCTCAGGCCCAGGCAACCCCGGCGTGCCCACCGGCGCTGATCTCATCGATGGCTTCTTGTATTGGACAACGATCGAGAGTTCCGCATCGCCATCCGGCAGCAACGCAACCTTCCTTGGCTATCCCATCTCGGGTCAGCAAATCGGCATCGACCTGCCTTACACTGACTCGGTCGCTTCAGTTACCGGAACCCTGCGCGTCTATCGCGCCGACATCAACACCTATTTCCAGAACGGCGCAAACGGCATACGCACCGGCAGCGGCAGCTTCACTGTCTCCCTGCCTGCAGGCGGCACAAATGGCGTTCTGCTCACCGAGGGCGCCAGCCTGGTCGTCATCTATCGCGTCCTGTCGCCCAACTTCCCCCTCAAGGCTGTCGTGATCTACGACGGTTCGGCGATCCCCGCATCCTCGACAACGCAGAATGTGCAGGGATTCTACGATGCCGCCGGCGGAGGAAACGCCAATGGAGATGTCACGACCCTCTTCGTCGACTCCTCCGGCTGGAACAACACCTCCAATATCTCTGCGCTTCGGCCAACCCGACCACTACAACGTGCCGCTCAACGCCGGCGGCTGCTTATGGCGCGGTCATTCTCTCCACGCGTGTCAACAACCCCGACAATGACGGCATTCTCGGCGCCTGGAAGGCCGGCCCTGCCGCGACTGATTTCCACGGCGGACAGCCCGGCTACTACGACGTGAAGACCGGAAACTGGGTCGGTTTGCCCGGTGCAAAAGCCGGCCAGAAGGACCTCTTCGTTCAACTCGACTACATGTGCGGCGGCATCCTCAGCGACGGCTCCTGCGATCCCAACCAGGAGAATCTCTTCCCCTCGCCGGACTCGCAGGGCAATGATCCGCTCGCCATGGTTCAGAAGGCGTTCGCGAATGCAGGAGTCACGCTCCATCTCCAGGTCGGCAACGCAGTGCCCGAAAGCACCTGCACCGACAGCCCAGGCCAGCCCTGCCAGTTCCCCAACCAGCCCGGAGTGATCGGCTGGAAGAACAGCCTCGAGTTCTCCAAGGTCTGGCCGCGCAACTTCGCTTCCTGCGCCGCCGGCGGCGATTGCTCGCCGCGCTTCCCCTACGGACAGAAGGACAGCTATCACTACGTCCTCTTCGGTCACTCCCTCGCCATCCCCGCGTGGAACACCCGCTACGCAGACATTCACATCCATCACTGCTGTCGCTGGCGGCACAACCACCATTGTCACCACCGACCGCGGCGCCAAGGGCAGCATCAACTTTTGCCCAAGCCGCATCACCGTCTCCGGCATACAGGGAATGCCGAGCCTCAACGGCGTGTACAACACGTCGTCGTGCCCCGACTCCCAGACCATCATCATTCCCACTCCCTCTGGCGTCACCAACTGGAGCTACCCAAACAGCACGCTGCCCGAACCCGTCATTGGCATCACCTCCGGGACTGTGACCAGCATCTCCGGTTACTCCGATCTGGGCGGCGCAGACTCCGCCGTCACGCTGGGCCTTTGGGAGACCGCTCCAAACCAGGACATGAGCAAGCGCGCCACCGTCATCGCCGGCACGCTGTTCCATGAACTCGGTCACACCATCGGCCTCAGCCACGGCGGCCTCTACTACGACTCGACCGGCAGTTACGTCCCCACTTTCGAAGCCAACTGCAAGCCCAACTACCAGAGCATCATGAATTACCTCTTCCAGCTCGATGGCGTGGGACCGAGTTCAGCCGTCGCCTTCTCCAACCAGACACTCACTACGCTGACGCAATCCTCGTTCGGTTCCGTCACCACGCTTCTAGACTCCGATCCGGGATTCGTCGGCAACGCGGCCACGTTCCCAACTTCAACCTGGTACACCCCTACCGCTCCGAGTCCCACCGCCAGCCCCGCCACGCTGCACTGTGACGGCACTCCGCTCGGCGGCGAGTTGGATATCGCGTGAATGGCTCCATCGCTCCCATTACTCCAGCCTGGTCGAACGGCCAGAACATTACCTTCGACGGACAGCCCTACTCCACCCTGCGTGGCTTCAACGACGTTGCCAATATCGACCTTCGCCAGGTAGGCGCAACCGGCGGTCAGTTCGCGTCGCTGGCATCTGTGCTTTCGTTCGGCTCCTCGCCACGCCGCTGAATATCGCATCCGGGCGGAAGTGTGCCGTCGGCCGCCGGCGGCACCGTAACCCTTGGCGCTGGTGGCACCATCACGGTGCCCGGCGGAAACGTGACTGTGCCCACCGGCGGCACCATCAGCTGGCGGCGGCACCATCACCTTCGGCACCGGCGGCAACGTGACCCTCGGCGCTGGCGGCACCACCGTGATCACGGCGGGTAGCAACGGCATCGTCGGAGTGCCCGGCGGCGGCAATGTCACCCTCGGCGCCGGCGGAACCATCACCCTCGGCGGCGGCGGCACCGTCACGCTCGGTGCTGGTGGCAACAGTCACCCTCGGCGCTGGCGGCACCATTACGCTTCCCGGTGGCGGCGGCACTGTGACGATTCCCTCGACAGGTGGCTCTTACACCGTGCCCGCCGGCGGAACGGTCACGCTCGGCGGCGGCGGCAACATCACCCTCGGTGCAGGCGGAAACGTCACCCTCGGCGGCTGGCGGCAACCGTGACCCTCGGCGCCGGCGGCAACGTCACCCTCGGCGGTGGCGGCAACGTCACGCTCGGCGCTGGCGGCACCATCACGCTCGGCGGTGGTGGCAACGTCACGCTCGGCGCGGGCGGCAACGTCACGCTCGGCGGCGGTGGAACCATCACCCTCGGCGGCGGCGGCAATGTCACCCTCGGCGGTGGCGGCAACGTCACGCTCGGCGCCGGCGGAACCGTCACGCTCGGCGGAGGAGGCAACATTACACTCGGTGGCGGCGGCAACGTCACCCTCGGCGCTGGCGGAACCGTGACGCTGGGTGCCGGCGGCAACGTCACGCTCGGCGCTGGCGGCAACGTCACGCTCGGCGGCGGCGGAAATGTCACCCTTGGCGCCGGCGGCACCATCACGCTCGGTGCAGGCGGCAACATCACCCTCGGCGCTGGCGGCGGTCCCATCAACGGCGTCCCGGAGCCTGCCGGTACCTACACCCTCGGCGCTGGCGGCACCGTCACCCTCGGCGCTGGCGGCAATGTCACCCTCGGCGGCGGCGGTAACGTCACGCTCGGCGCCGGCGGCAACATCACCCTCGGCGGCGGCGGAACTGTTACGCTCGGCGGTGGCGGAAACGTCACCCTCGGTGCCGGCGGAGATGTCACGCTCGGCGCGGCGGAAACGTCACGCTCGGAGCAGGCGGCAACATCACCCTCGGCGGTGGCGGTAACGTCACCCTTGGGGGCGGCGGCGCAACCTCCACAGAATTGGATTACACCACCGCCAACTCCATCGTCCGTCCACCGACCGCGCCCACCTGATACCATCGACCCCGCAAGCGTCGTGTCAACTGGACTGCGCCCGGCCTTCGGTGTCGTCCAGACCTACACCATCTATCGCAGCTTGCCCCTCAATGCGCGTTTCACCCGTCGTGATCGGAAGCGTCAGCGGTGTCAGTGGATTTGCTCCGGCGACAACCTTCACCGATACAAATCCTGTCCGCCGAGCCACGCTCGTCTACACCATATCCACGGCGCTCGCTCCAGACCCGGGCACGAACACCGAGCGGCAAAGTGCGCCTTCGCCCCCAGCCGTGCTCACCTCGATCAGACCATCGTCCTTGGCTCGCTGCCGAGTTCGGTGTCGCTCTCAAATCCTTCATCACCGTCTCGGCAACCGCAGAAACGGATGGCGTCGCGAACATGCAACTTGTGAGCTTCACCGCCGCGGGACCTTGTTCCGCAGGTACATCCATGCTCGACCCACGAGCGGTGTTTCCTCAGCCACCGTGACCCTCAACGGCACTGGAAGCTGCACCATCACCGCGTCTCAGGCAGGCGATAGCACTGCTCGTTCCCGTGGTCACGCCTGCATACAACGCCGCCGACCCCGTCTCGGGAACTTTCATGATTGTGCCCGCGAATTCGAACATCACTTCGCAGACCATCACCTTCCCGCAATTGCCCAACGTGCAGTACGGCAGCAATCCAGTTCTGGTGAGCGCGACCGCCACATCCTCCGCTTGCCCATCACCTTCAGCACATCGGGGCCGTGCAACACAGAACAGATAACAACATGATCAAAATCACCGGCGCCGGCATCTGCAGCGTTACCGCATCGGCTCCTTCCGGCCCCGGTCCGAGGTAACACCACCTATAGCGCCGCTTCGGTCACGCAATCGTTCAACATCGCCCCCGCGGTCCTCACCGTTGCGGCGGGAAATCTCACGACCCCGTTTGGCCAGATCCCGTCCTTGACCAACGACTACACCATCACCGGCTTCGTGAATTCGGAATCCTCGTCGGTCCTGAATAACACTGCACCGGCGATCTCCACCACCGCCACTTCATCCAGCGCTCCCGGCATCTACCCCATCACCGTTTCCACCGGCAACCTCGCCGCCGCAAATTACTCCTTCCTCTACGTGCCGGGCACCCTGACCATCCAGGCCGCAACCGCGACAATCAGCATCAATAACATTCCCGCGAACCCTGTTTACGGCGGCGCCTTCACGCCAACGTATTCCTACTCGGGCACCGGCACGCCGACAAAGTCAACAACCTCGAGCACGACCTCCGTCTGCAAAGTCTCAGGTGGCGCCGTGAGCTTCGTCGGTGTGGGAACCTGCACACTGACTGCGCACGCCACTTCAACTGCCGACAATTCGGCGGCGACCGGCAGCCCGCAAAGCTTTAACGTAGGCCCGGCGCTTCTCACCGTGACCGCCAACAACCTCACGCGGGCTTACGGCGCCGCGAATCCGACGCTGACTGTTACCTACAGCGGCTTTGTGAATCCTGACGGTCCTTCGGTGTTGACCGGCAGCCCGTCTCTCTCCACCACCGCCGTTGCCGCCAGCGTTCCCGGCCCCTACCCGATCACCGTCAGCCAGGGAACATTGGCAGCTAAGAATTACACCTTCAAATTTGTGAATGGAACCCTGACCGTTACGTTCACTGGATCGGTTCCTCCATCCGGCACGGCCTGCAACGGAGCCTATAGCGGAACCTTCAAGGGCAATCTGACCCTCAGCAAAGGACAGACCTGCATCTTCATCGGTGGAGGCACATCCGGCAGCATCACCGAGACCGGCGGCAACCTCGTTCTCAACGGCGCCACCGTCGGAAGCAGTGTCACCATCACCACAGGTGGCACATTCACCATTGGTCCCTCCGCCACCATCAACGGCAGCCTCACCATCCAGAGCCTTACCAGGAGCACGGCTACCAATCAGGTTTGCGGCGCCACCGTTACCGGCAGTCTGGTGGTACAAAGCAGTGCCACCGCCGTCCTCATAGGCTCCGGCACACCATCGTGTGCGGGCAACATCATCAAAGGCAGCCTGCAGGTTGCCAGTAACTCTGCGGCCATCACCATGGATGGAAACAAAGTCAGCGGCAGTGTGCAGGTACAGAGCAACTCCGCAGCCACAACCATCGATGGAAATACGATTGGCGCCAGTCTCCAGGACCAGAGCAACACCGGACCCACGCAGGTCTTCACCAACGTCATTGCGAATGCCCTGCAATGCCAGTCCAACACCTCCATCACCGGCAGTGGAAACACCGCCCCAACCAAACAAGGCCAGTGCGCAAAGTTCTAGTTCCCGCATAGCCGGTCGGACAACAACCATGGGTCCCCATCCAGGCTCCGCCTGGGTGGGAGAGCACTCTCCAAGCAAGCGAGTCGAAACACTTGTCGACCCGGACACTCCGGACCATCCGAGAGTGGAGGGATCTGCCCCGAAAATTGGATGATCCATGGTGGGATTCGGGCCTCAAGTTCCCGGAGGGAACGTACGAAAATAGCCCAGGGTGAAGCGCAGCGGAACCCTGGGATAGGCAAACCACATGACTCAGTCCCGGAGGGACGTCCGAATCCAGCCCGTATTTTCATTTTCTTCGGGTGGCGTAACCCGCCATGAACGACTGCGGTTGCCCTTCGTTACTTCCGCTTCGGCAGTCCTCCGCCAACTGCGTAGGGATTTGAAAGGGCACGACTCGGGGTACCCTCTGGGTCGCGTGCCGCAAGCACCCAAAAAGTGCTCGGGCTTTACAGGCTGCGGAAAAACTCAATCGGAGACGCCGTTTTGAAAGGGCACGACTTTCAGTCGTGCCATCCCGGCGACGATGATGAAGAGCAGGACGATGACGGCGAGAGAACGAAGAGTCCGCCGCTTCGAGATGCTTCAGTTGCCTAAACGGTGACGTATATCAATCACCAGCGGATCATCCGACGACTGCCCGCGAATGCTGAGATAGCTCCTGTAAAAGTCCGCGAACCCCGTCGCTCTTCATTCCCTCCCGCGCGCGTCCCTCGTAGTAATACACGGGCGGAAAATATTCGTATGTCGGCACGTTATCGTTGAACAGCTCGATCGCTTCGCCCCGCCGCTTCAGGCATCGATCGAATTCGGCGTCAGCCTCGGTGAACGCTCCCGCTTCGAGGTATGCCCGCCCGAGCTCGAAGCGGCCGATCCAGGTGTCGAGCAGGTTGTTCGCGGCAGTCATCTGCCGGATCGCTTCATTGGTGTCCTTCTTCTTCAAAGCGATCAGACCCGCAATGATCTTGCCGTAGGCCTGCGACTCGCTTGACAGCGATGAAGAGAGACTCGTCTCCAGCTTTTGCGCTTTACCCAGTTCGCCGGCATCGACATAGGTGCTTGCCGCCAGAAACTCAATCGGAGCAAACTGGCTCAGTCGCGAGTGCCTTGCCGGCATCAGCGAGCGCCGCGGCATGGCTTCCTTGCAATTCCTCGATATTCGCAAGCATCACGTATTTCCTGGCGGCGCCGTCCTTGTTCTTGGCCGCAAGATCGGCGGCGGCGCCTTGCTTGAGGATGCTCGCTGCGTCTGCATACTTGCCTTGGTATGCAGCCAGATCAGCCAGTCCGGCCGTCGCAGTCGATGCGGCGTCCGGGCCAAAGCTTCTCCAGCTGATGGTACGATTCGGCTCGCATTTTCGATCTGGCCCTGTCCGAGTTGCGCTTCGGCCAGCACCAGGTAGCCCTGCGCAGCCTTCGGGACTGATTGAAAGTGCGGTGCGCGCCTCCCTTTCGCTCGCCGGCGAAATCTCCCGCAAAAGCGCTGATGAATGCCAGGTTCAGCCGCGGGCCAACGCCCTTGGGAACGATCTCAACCGCGTGTTTGGCCGCTTCCAGCGCCTTGGGCGCGTTGCGTAACTGTGTATAGCAGATGGAAAGATTGTTCTGGCCGACGCGATCGGCGGGATAGTGAGTAACGAGCTGCGTATATTCCTGAACGCAGTTCTGCCAGTCTCCTGTCACGCGATAGTACAGTCCCGCGGTCGCGATAGCGTTCCCGCTCGGTCATGTTGTCGACGTGCTGCATCGCCAGCTTCATGTACTTCACGGCATCCTCGGGTCTTCCCAGGTTCTGGGCCATGGCCGCCATGCCGGTATAGGCCCACGCAAATTTCGGATCCAGCGCCGCGGCCTTCTGGAACGAATCGAATGCCTCCTGGAATTTGCCTGCGAACTGTTCATCCACACCGATGGAAGCCTGGTGAACCGCCTCAAGCGATGCGGCTTTGAAGCCTCCGCTGACCTCGGCAAATTGCACCGAGGCCGGCGTAGAGTCGCCCAGCGCCTTGCGAATCGGCGCTGCCAGTTGGGAAGGGCTGTTCAGGATATCCTGCTTATTGGCTACCGTGACTTCCGATTTTGCGATCACCTTGCCGCTCACCGCATCCAGCGCAATCGCCGAAATATCGTACTCGTCGCCTCGCAGGTTGATTTCGCCCGTAATGACCGCGTTGACGTCCTGGTTCACGGCGACCAGGCGCGCCGACTGCTCGTCGAGCTTGTCCGTGGGATGCGGAAGTTTCTGCGCCTGCTTCCGCGCATCCCCGCGGCTGTATGCGTTGATGAAGCTGGCGCCTTCCAGGGCCACACCCAGCATCGGCTCCAGCGTGTTATCCAAAACCGGGTCACCGGTATGATTCGCAAAATCGCCGACCAGCACCGATACCGGACCATGCGTGACCGATTTCGCGGCCTGCTGCCTCTGATGACGAACCAGGAAATTCCGGCTGCGATCGCCAGAATCAGGACGCCCGCGATCGCAAGTCGCGGCCATGGAAGCTCCCGGATCCGGTTCATGCGCAGCCGCGCCGAAGAAGCGGAGACTTCTTCCCGTCCTCCTGCCTTGCCAGGCGCGAAGATCCGCATCCAGCTCTTCTGCGCTCTGATAGCGATTTGCCGCGTCCTTCTCAAGACATTTGGCGATGATATTGCTCAACGTGCCCGGGATATTTTTGTCGACATCCGACAAGGGCACGGCGCGCTGTTGCGTGCGCTTCAGCAAACTCGCAATCGCGCTCTCCGCCCGAAAAGGCATGGAACCCGGCCAGCATCTCGTAGCCGATCAGTCCCAGCGCGAAAATATCCGACCGCTGGTCAAGGTCCTTGCCCAGCGCCTGCTCCGGCGACATGTATTCGATCGTCCCGACGAGCGCGCCTGTCTGCGTCATCCCATCGTCGCTATCGATCATGCGCGCAAGCCCGAAATCCATTACGACCACGCGCCCTGTATTGTCTTCGCGCATCACATTCTGCGGCTTCAGATCGCGGTGAAGGATACCTACTCCGTGCGCGGCCTCAAGGGCCAGGCAAATCTGCTGGAAGATCTCTACTGCTTCATCCGCCGGCAGTTTCCCGCGCTCCTCAAGGATGCTTCGCAGATCCCGTCCCGCAACCAGTTCCATGGTCACAAAGCGCATTCCGGCGTCTTCCGACAGGTCATACAGGCGCACCACGTTACGGTGCGTCACTTTATGCGAAAGGCGCAGCTCCTGTTTGAATCGGTCTACGATGGCCGCATTCCGCGCCAGCTCTGGCCGTATCACCTTGAGCGCCACCTGACGGTCCAGTTCCAAATCTTTTGCCTTGTAAACCGAGCCCATGCCTCCCGTGCCCAGGACGCTAAGAATCTCGTAACGGTTGGCAAGTATGGTCCCCGGCGAAAGCTCAGGCTCCCCGTCTCCCCATCCACCAGTCGTCATCTGCGTGCGGGGCACTGCTCTCGTCTGACGAGTTCCCCCGGCACCAGTGACCACTGCTTCATCGGAGTGAGAGGGCGGTACCATGGTCTGGTCCGACTGAGTCGGCGGCGCCATTTTCGGATCGGAATGCGAAGGAGGAACCAGCGTGTCTTCCGCGCGCACGTTATCCGCAGAGCTGCTCACAGCAACGGGTGAGCCAGGCTTCGGAGTCCGGTCGCTTGTCGCGCGCTTTGGGGTCTCTTCCATATACGATCAGATCGTATTCAGACGGGCAATCTCCGGCGTGAATGGGATGACCCGGAGTAACTTCCTAAGAGTATAACGATCTATAGACTGGGTCGCTGCAAATTGACCGGCGATCATTCGAATCATGGACATGCGAATGCAACAGTGTCGGGCTGTTCCTGGCTGTCATCGACCGTGCCGCAGAAACAAGTGCATACCTGATGAGCTCTTAAATTGATAGCTACGGCGGGGTGGTCTTGTCAGGAGATTCGTACTGGGATGGCGGCTTCTTGGCAGCAACGGATTCAGTTTCGATAACAGTGTCTATCGTTGCTAATCGGAATTCGGAGGAATATGAACTTCTTGATGAGGAGTGCATTAAGAACACGCGCAGTTAGGCCGGTTTTCATTACTCGAATAGCGCGTTGCTGAATGCCATGGCTACTTCCGGCCCGCAGATTCCACTGATGTGGTTGGATCAGCTCCCATCCACGTAACGTCGGACGTTGGCCCATAGGTAGACGGCACAACCTTGTCGAGCATGCGCAGGTAGACCGTCAGCTGAGTGCGATGGTGCGCAGTGTGTAAGATACGGCGCCAGAATATCCAGATTCGCTCCCGTTTCACATCAAAGAAAGGCACCGTGGCAGACCACCAGCTTTCATCCTGTTCCGCAAAGAACGGAAACCTGGCTTTTGCCAACGCCGCTACACGTTGGCAATAGTCCTCGATGGTCGTGATGGCGGCAGGATGTGATCCGGAGCAGGTTCCGGCGTGCCGAGAAACTCTCCGAAGAATCTTCGCTCGGAAAGCAATTGGTGTTTCAATATCTCTTCAACAGTGCTCGATTTGGGATGTGGCCTGAAACCCAGATCGCCATCCGCAAATTCGCGCCATGTTGAAACGACCTTATTCGTCTCGCTTGCATATGTGTCGAGCGCGTACTGAAGGGAATGCACCTTCATCAGCGGAATCTCGCTCTGCTCAATCGCCATGAACTCGTATCGCATTGGGACGGGCTCCCCTATTTCGACGGCCCCTCGTCCGCTCCTCTGTCGAGCGACCGAATAACCTTGGAGACTTCAGTTCCCCCTTGAATACTGAGAGAATCATTGTTTGCTCAGACGACTGCGGATCCTTCTGGCGCAGATTCTGGCTCGTGCAATGACTCATTCGCGTCGGAGGGGAAACGATGATCGGCAGAACCGTGGAAACAAGCATGATGATCGCAATGGTATGCAATCCACTTGTGTAGGAGCCGGTTGGACCGAGCAATTTCACGAGCAGTTGCGGACCGAAGTAGCTTGCGAAGCCCCACGCGGTGAGCATCAGGCCATAGATCGGGCCGACATTCTTTGAACCAAAATAATCGGCAGCAAATGCAGGCATGGTTCCAAAGCCCCCTCCATAACACATGAGAATCACGAATGAGACGACGGTGATAACCGCAACTGAAGTCAACGAGGGCAGCAGCCAGAAAAGCCCGAACTGGAATAGATATATGACCGCGAATGTCCAGCGCCGCGTGATGCCGTCAGATACCCAGGCCCAGAAGATCCGGCCCACCGAGTTGCCGATGCTGACGATTCCCACCATGCCGGCTGCAACGACCGCGCTTGCGGCGGTCAGTTTCTGGAAGATCGGCGACTCCTGGGAGATGAGCGAGATTCCAGCCGAAGTATTCAGGAAGAGCAAGAGCCAGAGCGCCCACCATTGCCAGGTTGCCAGCGCTGTGCCGAGCGTATAGTCCACCTTTGCCCGCTGTGCCGTTTGCGTGGCGCTTGGAGTCCAGCCTTGTGGGGTCCATCCTGCAGGCGGGTTTTTCATGAAGAGACCCGCCACGACGATCACGATCATATACGCGATACCGAGATAGGCGAAGGTCTTCAGGACTCCGACGCTTTGGATCAGCCGCTGAGCCACAGGTGCTGTTACCAGGGCTCCGGCGCCGAAGCCGCCAACGGCAATGCCCGTGATCAGGCCGCGGCGGTCGGGAAACCATTTGACCAGCACTGCGATGGGAACGATGTAACCAAATCCGAGCCCGACTCCGCCAATTACTCCATAGCTAAGGTAAAGCCACCAAAGCTTGTCGGCGGAGAAACTCGCCAGAAACACGCCAAGCCCATAGAGCACGCCGGCCGTGAGCGCGACGACGCGAGGGCCCTTCCTGTTAAGCCACAGGCCGCCGAAAAAGGCGGACACACCAAGGACAAAGATAGAAATCGTGAAGGTCCAGGTAACCTGTGCGATGGACCAGCCGAATTGTTTTGTGAGTGGATTGCGAAATACGCTCCACGCGTATACGGCTCCCAATGCGACTTGCATCAGAAAGCCGGCCAGTGCAATGCCCCAGCGATTGGTAGTAGCTGCCATACGACGCCTCCGAATCTTGCGTTAGAGGTGCTTCATTCAGTGGCACTCTCCACGGGTTTTGAGCTCACTTCCAAGGATTTCGAGGAATTTATTGATAAGCGCCATACTGCGTCGTAACTCGGGTTGGCGGAATTCGGCAAGCAACTTAAAGAGGCCGGGCGGCTCCACAATCGGCTTTTGGCATCCGAGAGTCTCAGTCACGGCGACGGCGAATCCCTGCAGCAGGTCCGGGTTGATCGAACCGAGCATCTTGCCGAGGATGATCGCATTCCGCAGGCCGCGAATACCCTCCTCGGAATCGGCCGCGCCAACCGCTGCATCGATAATCATGCCGCCCGAGCCCACCGCTCCGCGCAGCAACCTCAGAACGCCGGAGTCGTGCAGCTGCTGCAGCAGCTCATACGATTCGAGGAGTGCTTCCGCGTGTTGCTCGGGCGCCTCTTCCAGCCGCCTGCGCAACTCTTCGCGCGGATCGCGCGGCGCCACTTCCAAGCCAATAGGTCGCGCCATGTCTATTTCTCCTGTCCAGCAGGTATGTTTGTGCGCGTTTCAATCTGAACCAACCCATTGCCGGGCAGGTGGTAATCGCTGCGCGCCCACTTGCGCTCCACTTCCACACCTGTCTGCGGAGTTGGATGTCCGTGGCGCGGATTGGTCCGCGGCAACGGATTGTCGCCGTTTTGACCCAGCACCGTAAGTTGGACAGAAGCCTCCTTGTAGGCGGGCGTGTGCGTTACCTTGTCAGTGCTACTGCTGGTGAGACGGTTCACCGGTTCGAGAGAAGAGTTCATCGGCATGTAGAGTTCGTTGCCGCTGACGCGCGTGGTGACGACGGCCTGCACCTTGACTGCGCCATACCGCGAGGCAAGCCGCACCCAGCTTCCGGTCTGGATTCCACGCGCAGATGCCAGTTCGGGCGAGACTTCAACAAATGTGCAGGGCACTTTTTCGCGGATGCCTTCGGTGCGGTAGGTCATGTTGCCTTCGTGGAAGTGCTCAAGCAGGCGGCCGTTGTTCAGGTGCAGGTCATATTCCTCATCGGTCTGATTGCTGGGCTCGGTCCATGGCACCGGGAAGAACGTGGCCTTGCCGTCCGGGGTATTGAACTTTTGCGTGTAGAGCAGAGGCTCATCGATGCCATCCGGCGCAACCGGCCACTGCAATGACTTGAATCCTTCCAGCCGCTCGTATGTTACGCCCGCCATCGATTGGCGTAAGCTGCGCGATCTCCTCGTAAATCTCAGACGGATGTTTGTAAGCCCAGTTGGCGCCAAGACGGTTGGCGACATCGATCAGAATCTTCCAGTCGGGACGGCTTTCACCCAGCGGCTCCATGGCCTGGTAAAGGCGCTGGATGCGCCGCTCGGTGCTCGTAAACGTGCCTTCCTTCTCCAGGCTTGGGCTCGCCGGCAGAATCACATTGGCAAAGCGGCACGTCTCAGAGAAGAAGATCTCCTGCATTACAAAGAAATCGAGCTTCTCCAGCGCAGCCGACGACATAATTTGCGTTGGAGTCGACGAGGCTCATCTCTTCGCCGAAGACATACATCGATTTGAGGCGGCCATCGTGGATGGCATCGATCATCAGGTGGTTATCGAGGCCGGGCTTCGGCGGCAAAGTCACGTTCCACGCTTTTTCGAACTTTGCCCGAATGGCCGGATCATCGACCTTCTGATATCCAGGGAAGTAATTCGGCATGGCGCCATGGTCGCTTGCGCCCTGCACGTTGTTATGTCCCCTCAGCGGATATGCGCCCGTGCCCGGCCGCATGTAATTGCCGGTAGCCAGCAGCAGATTCGAGATGGCCGTCGATGTGTCCGACCCCATCACATGCTGCGTAACGCCCATGGCCCACAGAATGCACACGCTATCGGCGTCGGCAATCATATGGGCGACCTTGACTATGGTTTCCTTCGATATGCCACAACGCTCGCTCGCCATTTCGAGAGTGAAGGGCTCGAGACTCTTGCGGTACTCATCCGCTTTGTTCACCCACTTGTCGATAAAGGATTGGTTTGCCAGTCCGTGGTCAAAGATGTAGCGCGTGACCGCGGAGAGCCAGATGAGATCGGTGCCGGGGCGCGGATGCAGGAAGACATCAGCGCGGCGGGCCATCTCGTTCTCGCGAAGATCGGAGACGATGAGCTTCTGGCCGTGCAGCTTATGCGCACGCTTGACGCGCGTAGCCAGAACGGGATGGCTCTCGGCCGTGTTGCTGCCGATGATGACGACCAGGCCGGCCTGCTCTATGTCCTTGATCGAACCCGAATCGCCCCCGTAGCCCACGGTGCGGAAGAGGCCGGTCGTCGCGGGCGCCTGGCAGTAGCGCGAACAGTTATCCATATTGTTGGTTCCGATCACCGCGCGCGCCAGCTTCTGCATCAGGTAGCTTTCCTCGTTCGTGCACTTCGACGACGAGATGAACGCGAGCGCATCGGGACCATACGCGCCTTTGATCTCGGAGAAGCGGCGGGCCACCAGGTCGAGAGCCTCATCCCACGTCGCTTCTCTGAACTTGTCGTTTTCGCGAATCAGCGGCTTGGTCAGGCGATCGGGACTGTTGACGTAGTCCCACCCAAACTTGCCCTTGATGCAGGTCGAAACGCCGTTGGCGGGACCGTCAAGCGGCTCGACTTTGAGGATCTGACGTTCTTTGGTCCAGATGTCGAAAGCGCAGCCCACACCGCAGTAGGTGCACACGGTCTTCGTCCGCTTGATTTGCGATTCGCGCATGTAGGCTTCAACTTCAGAGAGCTGCATGATCGAGCCGAAACCCACCTCCGGCTCCACTCCCTTCACGATGTCGATCATGCCCTTCAACGCCTCAATCGGCAAGCCGGTAAAGTAGCCGGCCTGGCCGAGCATCGACGTCTCCATGAGCGCATTGCAGGGGCAGACCGTGACGCAGTGGCCGCAGGAGACACAACTCGACCTGCCGATCGGCGCCCCTCCATCCCACAGAACGCGCGGATGCGGGTCCTCCCAGCGGATGCTGAGGGTTTCATTTACCTGCAGGTTCTGGCAGGCTTCCACGCAACGCCCGCAGAGAATGCACTGCTGGGGATCGTAGCGATAAAAAGGATTGCTCGAATCGACCTCGAAGGGCTTGGGCTTGAAGGGGATGTCCTGATGCTCGATTTCGAGGAGAACCGCGGTATTGTGGACGGTGCAGTTGCCGTTGTTATTGTCGCAGACCGTGCAGTAGAGCAGATGATTGCCGAGGATGCGATCGAAGGCCTCACGCTGCGCTGCCTGCGCCCGCGGTGACCCGGTTTCGACATGGACGCCGTCGACGGCATCGGTTCCGCAGGCTCTCACGAGCTTGCCGTCCATCTCGATCATGCAGGTATCGCAGGTTTGGATGGGACCAAGCTGGGGATGATAGCAGACTTGCGGAATCATGAATCCGC
Organism: uncultured Acidobacteriaceae bacterium; assembly: GCA_963769345.1. Taxonomy (GTDB): domain Bacteria; phylum Acidobacteriota; class Terriglobia; order Terriglobales; family Acidobacteriaceae; genus Telmatobacter. Next base: position 30,071 of record CAVYLL010000006.1, on the reverse strand, counting down.
TACGGTTGATGGTGTCGATCAGGCGCTCCCCAGGCTTGATCTCTTGAGGCTTGCCGTTCACGATAATTGCCAAGGAAGCGACCTCCCTTCGTCGACTGCTGGATGCTAGTACGTAGCAACGTGCAGACGTAAAGCCCTAATTTGCATGGGCTCACAGCCAGTTGTTAACGTTTGATGACACGGGACAGTCAACCGGAGACATTTTCAGAAGCCAAATTCTCGAAAATTTCTGCTACGGAACATTGGGAAGACAGCGAAAGCTTCCTGAATAGATAACGAACCGCTGTCCGCGCAGAAAGCCAACCAGGGTCAGGCCCAATTCGCGGGCGAGCTTGACCGCGAGACTGGAGGGAGCGGAGACCGACGCAACGACGGGAACGCCCGCCGCCAGCGCTTTCTGGATGATTTCGAAGCCTCCCCTGCCGCTGACGAGCATAATGAAGTCGCTGAGCGGCAGGCGGTCTTCGAGCAAAGCCCATCCGGCCAGCTTGTCGACTGCGTTGTGCCGTCCGATGTCCTCGCGGAGCGCGATGAGATTTCCCTGCGCATCAAAGAGCGCGGCAGCGTGGAGGCCGCCTGTACGATCGAAGACCGGCTGGTCGGCGCGCAGTGTCTCCGGCAAGCGGCACAGCACCTCCGGTGACACACGGAAGTCGCTATTGGGCGCGCGCAGGCCACGGCGACGAATGGCTTCAATCGAGGCCTTGCCGCAGATGCCGCAACTCGACGCGGCAAAAAAGTTCCGCTGCTGGTCTTCGGCCTTGAATTGCGCGTTCTTTAACTGCACTTCAACGACGTTGCTCGACGCTGCGGCATCAGGCGCGACGGCGCGAATCTTGCCGAGCTGGTCGCGTGACTCGATGATCCCTTCGGTCAGCAGGAACCCTGCAGCCAATTCGAGATCGTTCCCCGGAGTCCGCATCGTTACGGTCAGAGGTGTTCCGTCAACGCGAATCTCCAGCGGCTCTTCCGCGGCGATGGAGTCTTGCAGCGAGTGGACGACGCCATCGTTCCATTCCGTTACCTGCGTTAATTCAAGGCTACGAGTCGGCGGACGCATCCAACCTCCTGTCTGGCAGAGATTAGAATTCGGGCACGGTTGATGGCAAGTCCATCCTATGCCGAAACGCATCGCTTCGGCGATCGCGGGGACTATCTCTTCCGCGGGCAAAAGCAGAGCTGCTGCGCACCCTTGTGGTCTACCTTCTGGCTGAGCTTAACGCTGTTACCGCCTTGATTCAGGGATTCGGCCGAGGCGAGGGTCGTGTTGCAGCAAAAGGTCACATGCATGGAGAGCCTCGGTCTCAAAGGTGGGACTGTCACTTGGAATGAGAAGCCAATGGCGAATCTTATTGCCCAGTAGCTCGATAGAACGGATAGATGGAAATTCACGGCGAAGTTTTGGATCCGAGGGATTCGCACTGTCCGAAAGAACAAGCCAAACACCATTGTCCCTGGGAGATTTTTCGTGATCGCGGACCATGCAAACGATCCGGTCAGCCAGGTACACGGCAAAACCGGAAAACATCCGGCGTACTTCGGGATTCAATGGCGCGAGCGCCTCCAGGACAAATGCGTGCGGGGGCTTCTGCTTTAGTTTGGCGAAGCGTGACATGACCATGCAGAGTCGACGATAACTGATCTCGTCAAATTTCGTCCCGGATGGAGCCAGATCGCCGAGACGCTCATTTGAAACTCGATATGTAGTGATAAGTCGGTTTGCATCCCGAAATCCGATTTTCAAACTGTGGCAGGCGATTGAGGTTCGCTCGGGCGTTTCTCATTACTGATCCGGTTCGCAACTCGGAGGCACGCTTAAAGCGAGCGACCTGGCGGCTCCAGATTCTTCAGGACCACGAGGAACATTTACGGGGATGTTTTATCGGATGAGATGACTGCTGCAGGAATTACAATTGCGCGGCTTGCTTTTCAAGGAAACGGCGTGCAAGCAAAGCGCAACGAGAGCTAAGTTATAGATCATCTGGCTCCTCCGGTAGGACTCGAATCAACACTCGAACTGTGGCCGGGCATGCTGGTCCTCCCACCCTAAAGCTGGTCGCTTTGCGGTGCGCTTTAGAGTGGGCACCAGGCTGCTTCCTGACCTCGTCTTGTCTGAGGATGAGACCGCGGAGGCCGTGGGATGAAAACGCCTATTTCGTGTGGCCGTCATCATCCTGATCATGACCAGGAGCGTTTGGATTGAAAACGATTGATGCAAAGGTACCGGCCAATTGGGCTTGTGCTCCCTTGCCCGGGCCTGCAGTGACGAACAGTTGGTTAGTTGCCCCATTGTTTGTGGTTCCGCCACCGAAGGCTATTCCCCACAGGTTACTGAGCTTAATCTTCCTTCCGAAGTCGTCTCTGATGGTACCAACGAATTTACCGGTCGTAGGATTGAATCCGTTGATGGTGCCGTCGGGGGTGACGTTGTTTGAAACCAGCAGCGTATTGCTCAGCGGCCCAAAATTGCTGGGCGCGAGGGTAATGCCCCAGGGTTGATTGAGGTGCTCTCCCTGGATCAGTGTCTTCACGAAGGTGCCATCCTCCTTGAAGATGTCGACGAAACCGCCAGCGTCCCCGTTGGTCATGGCATACGTGACATAAACCATGGCATTGATGTCCTGCACGCCAAATACCGAGAAGTCCGATGGGATCGCAGGATCTCCAAACGACTTCACCCAGTTGAAGTTGCCGTCGAACATGTCTACGTGGTTGTTGGCGTTGTCCGTCGCGTAGAGGAAATTCCCCGAAGCGTTGCTGGTGATGGCCAAGCCTGTGTAACTCGCTTTGTTAGCCGAGTTGTCCACTTTGAGGGTCGCCAGGTTCTTGTTCAGGCCCGGCCAGGCGCTGATCGTGCCATCCAGCGTGGCAAAGATGAAAGACGAGGACACGCCCGAAACCTGGAAATCCGTCTTCGATGCGTTGGCAACGATTCCCGTCGGTGTGCCAACGCCGTTCGCGCCTGTCGGCTCAACCGGTCCGTTTCCGGCGGTAGGAATCAAGACCCTGAGCGCTATTGGTGTTCCGGCTGCATTATAGAGAGTCGACCAGCCGGAGAGGTTATCGCTGACCCACCAGGGCGATCCGGCGTTGCGGGTCAATCCCCAGGCGTTGACCAATAGTGGATCGGTGTTCGCGGGGTGTTCATCGAATTGATTCGAAACTAGGTTGGTGAGCTGATACTGTGCTTGGGCCAAGGCCGGAACCATGAGAAGAACGAGGCCGAGGCACGGGGCGACTGCGATTCTGCGAAACAGCATATTTCACTCTCCTGGGGGAAAATTCACTAGCAGAGGGAAGTCGAAACCAGCGGTCGGAGCTACTGCACGGAAACCTCTCTGGCCTTCCAGTTCGTGATCCTAGGCCGCTGCGCGAACGGAAGTTGTCATCCGCTTGTCACCTCTTTGCTAATTTCTCTCTTTTTTTGGAAATAGCCTCGTCGCGCTTTCGCAGCGGGTGGCCCAGGTCTCGATTTTGAGACCTGGGAAGGCTCAAGGGTTCCAGCCGACACATAATCCCCCAGGAAGTCGGCACAGCGACTGGAATCTAGCGACTTATCGTTGTGTGGATTAACCCGGCTGTCAATGAGTGCTTGCCCTGAAGTGAGTTGTTGAGATTTTGCCAGCTGGGAACTGGGCAACATCAATGTGGAACCGCAGCGCCCGCCCGTGCGTAAAACAGGTGCAAGCCGCGGTTCGCCCTATAGAACAGCTACAACTCAAATGGGGGACGCATGAGAGCCACTCTTCGACTTGCCTTCCGGCAGTTGCGCAAAGCGCCCGGATTCAGCCTTACCGCCGTGCTCACCCTGGCCCTGGCAATCGGCGCCAATGCCATTGTCTTCAGTGTGCTAAATGCACTGGTGCTGCGCCCGCTGAACGTGCCGAATCCCGGCAATCTGTTTATGGTGGAGCGCAACTACGGTTCGGAAACAACCCTGTCGCAGTCCTATCCCGACTACCGCGATCTGCGCGACCGGAACCGCAGTTTCGATTCGTTGGTGATCTACGACATCATGGGCGGCGTCGGTCTCGACACCGGCAAGGGAAGTCCTTCGGTTGTGTGGCCCTACATGGTCAGCGGCAATTATTTCGACGCGCTTGGCATCCAACCCTACCTCGGCCGGTTTATTCATGCCTCTGAAGAACATGGCAAGAACAGCATGCCGGAGATCGTTCTGAGCTATGCGCTATGGCACAGCTATTTCAACGGCAATCGCGATGTAATCGGCCGCGTCGTTCAGATCAACAAGCACCCCTTCACGATCGTCGGCGTCGCGCCAGCCGACTTCCGCGGTACAGAGCTTTTCTTTGCGCCGGACCTCTGGGCACCGATCGTGAATCTGTCTCAGGTCAGCGGCGGCGACTATCTCGAAGAACGCGGCAATCATTCTGCGTGGGTCATCGGCCGTCTGAAGCCAAATGTCACTCCGGAAGCAGCCACGGCCGACCTGAACACAATTGCAAGTTCGCTAGCCAAAGCGTATCCCAAGGAAGACGACGGTCTGAAGTTTTCTCTGTCGCATCCCGGGCTCGCCGGAAACACCCTCGGCCGGCCCACACGCGCCTTCATGGCCGGGCTCATGCTGCTCGCCGCCCTCATCCTGCTTGCCGCCTGCGCCAATCTTGGCAGCCTCTTCGCGGCGCGCGCGGCGGACCGGGCACGCGAGATTGCAGTCCGGATCGCTCTGGGATCGCGCCGCCAGCTGATCCTGCGCCAAATGCTCACCGAAGCGCTTCTGGTATCTGTGGCCGGGGGTATTTGCGGCATGGCGGCGGCGATCGCCATTCTGCGTGCGCTCAGCATGTGGCGGCCTATTCCCGACATCCCGATCAATGTTCCAGTGAATCCAGATGCCAGGACGTACACCCTCGCACTGCTCCTTGCCATCTTCAGCGGTTTGTTCTTCGGTCTAATTCCCGTCCGGCAGATGCTGCGCATCGATCCCTGGCAGATCATCCGTTCAGGCGCCGCCAATGTGACCAACTCTCGCCGCTTCTCTCTGCGTGACGTCCTGTTAAGCCTGCAGATCGCCATTTGCGCAGTCCTCGTAACAGCGTCGCTTGTAGCGGTGCGCGGCCTCGCGAGATCCCTCGAGAGCAATTATGGAGTGCAACCCAAGGGCGTGATGCTGGTGAAGACCGATCTGCACATGGCGGGGTATGACGGAGAGCAGCGACTGCTGATGCAGAAGCGAATGCTCGATGCGGCCGCCGCAATCCCCGGTGTCTCCGCCGTGGGTTACGCCGATCGGCTGCCGCTCAGCATCGGGGGCGGGGATTCCGATGTATTCGCTGATACGACTACGGACTACCGGCTCACGAATGCCGCGGCCGATGCCCAGAACTTCCAGGTCTCTCCCGACTATTTCCGCGCGGCCGGGACCGCGATGCTTGCGGGCCGCACTTTCACCATGCACGACGAGGAGAAGACTCCCAACGTCGCGGTCGTGAATCGCGAGTTTGCACGCAAGTTATTTGGGTCCGTCGACAAGGCCGTTGGTCAGCATTTCAAATTCTGGGGCGGCCAGCGAGCAGAAGTGATCGGCGTGGTGGAGGACGGCAAATACCAGACCTTGACTGAGGATCAGAAGCCCGCCATGTTCTTTTCGTTCCTGCAGCATCAGGGCAGCGAGGTCTGGATCCTGGTGCGCTCAGAGCGCGATCCGTATGCGATTGGCCCTGAGCTGCAACGCTCGATGCGCAGTCTCGACCCCGCGCTGCCGCTCGAAATCAAAACGTGGAACAGCGAAATGGACTCGGCACTCTTTGCAGCCCGCGTTGCCACGGTGTCCCTGGGGGTTCTGGGGCTGCTTGGCGCGATGCTCGCAATTACCGGAATCTTTGGCATGGCTTCTTACTCGGTCAGCAAGCGGCTGCGCGAGTTAGGCCTCCGTGTCGCTCTGGGTGCGAATCGGCGCAAGGTGCTCGGCGCAGCGCTTGGCCGGGCTTTTCGCCTGCTCACTGTCGGCTCGGCGGCAGGTATGATTCTCGGTTTGCTCGCTACCCGGGTTCTTTCGTCTATCGTCTACCAGGCGACGCCAAAAGACCCGCTCATCCTTGGCGGCGTCGTCCTCGCCATGCTGGGTGTGGGCATTCTTGCTGCATCGATCCCGGCCCGACGTGCTCTCTCTGTTGACCCGATGACACTGCTGCGGGAGGAATGAATTGAAGAACAAATCCGATGATCTTGACCGTCGACGAGTGCTTCCTCCGAAAGATCGAAGTTGAACTCCTCGCGTTTGGAATCAAATGCAGGAATTTGGGCTCTACTTGGCCGACGCTTCGTCTTCGGACAAGACGCCTCTCAGATACAACGTCAGCAACTTCTTAAACTCAGCCACAACGAGGACTTTGCCTTTGGAATCTGCCTCTCCATAGAGTGTCATCATGCCTCTGACTATCTGGAGAGACACGTTTGCAGCAAGTAGAGACTGTTCCTTTGAAAGCGACGGATTCTTTGCCTGAAAGGCGTTTGCTATTGCGATTCGTGAAGCCTTCCGGGCGGCAGGGTCGCGGCGAAAGCGGATTGGCGCGGCCAACAAGCTCAGATAAGCGGGACGCTTCTGGGCGAATTGGGTGATGCGCTTCGATGAACAGACCGGCGAACTCCGCATGGGTCAGTATCTCCGCTTGCTCCATCAACGGCTTCCAATGCGCCTCCAGCTCCTGGGAATATTGATTTACCAGCGTGAACGCGATGGACTGTTTATCCGGAAAGTAGTTGTAGAGCGCGCCGATGGAAGACCCGCTTCGCTCCGCGACCGCCGTCATAGTCGCTGCTTCGTAGCCAACTTCGGCAAAAAGTTCCGCGGCTGCGGCCAGAAAACCGGCCAGCCGGCGCGTCGAGCGTTCCTGCTGCGGTGCGACGCGAACCGGGTTTGACGAAATCGAGGGCATCCTCGTATTCTAAATCCAGAGAAATCGAGGCTACCCTCGATTTCAAATATTTTCAATAAAGAGGAACCATTGGCAGAACTCCAGCTCGACCCCCAGAAGACCGCACTCGTCCTCATCGACCTGCAGAATGCCATCGTCGGCATGAACCCCGTGCCGCATACGGCCGCACAGGTCGTGGAAAACTCCAAAAAACTTGCCGACGCCTTCCGCGGTCAGGGCGCTCCCGTCGTCTACGTCCGCGTCGATCTCAACGACTTCATGCACCTTCCTGTCGACCAGCCGCACAATCTGGGCGACAAGCCACTGCCCGCCGCAGCATCGGAGATCGCTCCTTCCGCTGGTTTCCAGCTTGGCGACATCCTCGTCACTAAGCGCCATTGGGGCGCCTTCGCCGGAACCGACCTCGAGCAGCAGCTTAAATCCCGCGGCATCGACACGGTCGTCCTCACTGGCATCTCCACCAATGCAGGCGTCGAGTCCACCGCGCGTCAGGGTACTGGCCTGGGCTTTGCCTTTGTGCTCGTCGAAGACGCCTGCTCCGCCAAAACGCCGAGCACCATCGCTTCGCCTTTGAACATATCTTCCCGCGTCTCACACGCGTCCGTACCACCGATGAGGTTCTGGCCGCCCTTGCCTAAGTCCTCCAGCGAATCCAGCGGACTCGACCCATTGGTCTGGAAGATCACGGCCGTCGCGGTACTCGGCTCTTTTCTTTCGCAGCTCGATGCGACCATCGTCAACGTATCGCTCTCCAGTCTCGCCGTGGATCTGCACAGCAGCCTCACGGCGATTCAATGGGTCACCAGCGGCTATCTTCTGGCACTCGCTCTTATGCTCCCGCTCAACGGCTGGCTGGTGGAGCGCATTGGAGCCAAATCTCTCTACCTCTGGTGTTTTTCGGCCTTCACGCTCTCCTCCGCCTTATGCGGTCTGGCCTGGTCGGCGAACTCGTTGATCGGATTTCGCATCCTCCAGGGCATGAGCGGCGGCCTGATGGCTCCGTTGACGCAGATGATGATGGTGCGTGCTGCCGGAAAGCATGTGGCGCGCGTCATGGGCTACGCGGCTGTGCCAATCCTGATGGGGCCGATCCTTGGCCCGGTCATCGCCGGCGCCATTCTGCAACACGCCTCCTGGCGCTGGCTCTTCCTGGTCAACCTGCCGGTCGGTGTATTGGCAATCGTCCTGGCGGTTCTCTTTCTGCCCAATGATCGCGAAGAGACCAGGTCAAGAGAACTCGATCTTCCTGGCTTCGCCCTGCTCTCTCCTGGACTCGTGCTCTTCCTGTACGGATCGGATCATCTGGGCGAGCGCATCGGTCTTACGACTCTTCTGATTTCCATCGTTCTGCTTGCGGCCTTCTTCAGGATGGCCATTCGAAAAGGGGACAAGGCGCTGATCGATCTTCAGCTATTCAAGAGAAAAACCTTCTCTGCGTCCGCCACCACGCAGTTCATGTCGAACGGAATCTCGTTCGCGGGCCAGATGCTGATTCCGATCTATCTCATCCGCGCCTGTGGCCAATCACCGAGTGCGACGGGCTGGTTGCTGGCTCCGCTTGGAGTGGGGATGATCTGTTCCTATCCATGGATAGGAGCCCTGACGCAGCGGTTCGGGATACGAAAGGTATCGGCTGGAGGCGCATTTCTGGCCTTCGCAGCCACGCTGCCCTTTATCTGGCTGGCCAGTCACGGACTTGTACTCACCGTGCTCGCAGGTGCTCTCTTTGTGCGTGGGATGGGCCTCAGCACGGTCGGCATTCCCTCCATCTCGGCTGCATACGCTTCTGTGAGGAAACAGGACCTGCCAATGGCGACAACATCGCTCAATATTGTGCAGCGTCTCGGCGGCCCGACTCTGACTACCCTCTGCGCAACCTTTCTGGGATGGAGGTTGGGGATGGCACAGTCCAGCGCTGGCCTCTCCGGCGCATTTACCGCGGCCTTTGTTCTTCTCTGCGGACTACATGCTCTCCTGTTTGCCGCCGCGCTGAGACTTCCGTTTTCCATCGACAAAGCGATGGAACAACCCGTTGCCGAGGAACCGTCTGCCCTTCTGGAACTTATGTCCGAGTGATTGTCCGCTTCCATCTCGACAATGGAGCCATCACTCTCCAAACGAATGCATCCATGCGATGTAGAAGCTTAACTACAGCAAAGCACGCTATAAGCGTTCGACGAAGCGGTGAGACCCACAGCGATCACGGCTCCAAGAATGTACTTCGTCATTTGTTGTGTCTTCACTGTTCTTCTCCTTGTAAGAAAGAAAATTCCTAAGTCGATACGGCCTGTCTGCGAGCATTCTGAGGCTGATTGAGAGGGTGATGATTCTGCCCATTTCCCCCGGACCCAGAAATCAGAGCGAAAACGCAAACGGAGCCAGCAGGTCCGACAGACCGATGTTGCGGTACATTTCGGTGCGAACACGATCCGCTACTCCGTTGACGATCTCCGCACCATCCTGTGCGGGATCGATGTGCACTCGAAACGGGCGCTTACCGAAGGGCAAGTCCACCACGCTGACGATAGCTTTGGCGATATCGGCCACATCGGCCTCGGCAGGCGCGGTCGCAGCGAACCCCTTCATGATGTCGTCACCAAGATGCGCGTAAGGGCCGTTGTCGTACTCGGCCTGACGCGCCTTGTCTGCTGGCGCACCGGCATGGGCGAAGTGATTCGTACCGGAGGTGAAGGCTCCGGGAACGATGATGGAGGTCTCGATGCCCCAGCGATTCAACTCTGCGGCATAGCTCACAGCGAGCGCATCCATAGCGGCCTTCGCCGCAAAGTAGGGTGAAAGATAAGGCGGCGTGCCACCGCGAGTGCTGGTGCTGCCAACCCATAGCACCAAGCCCTTTTTCTGTTTGCGTAGTTGCGGCAGCGCGGCACGATTGACGCGCTGCGTGCTGACCACGTTGGTGTCATAGACCTGCAGGAGCTGTTCGGGAGTGAAGGCTTCCGCCGCACCAAAGACCATGTGCCCCGCGTTGTGGATGACGACATCGAGACGGCCGTCTTTCTCGACGATAGTCTTGATGGCCTGGTCGGCTGATTCTTGAGAGCCCACATCCAGTTCGATCGTGCGAAGGTCTACGCGCTTTTCTGCGGCGAACTGTCTCGTAGCCTCTACCTGTGCGGCGTTGCGGCCAGCGGTCTCGCGCATACTGGCGTAAACAGTGTGACCTGCGATGGCGAGAGCGCGTGCCGCGAGGGCGCCAAAGCCGCTCGAAGCTCCTGTGATGACGATGATGTTCTTCATATCGGTTCTCCCGTTCTTCGGGTTATGAGAATGGAAGGGATGACTGGAGATGATGTCTGCTGTCTATGCGAAGCCACCGTTTGCGCGAAGCACCTGCGCATTGACCCATCCGCCATCGGGGCCAGCAAGGAACGAGACGACGTTTGCGATATCGTCGGGCTGACCGAGGCGCTCAAGCGGCGCCATGCTGCTGATCTGTTTGATTTGCTCTTCAGTCTTGCCGTTCAGGAAGAGCTCTGTCCCTACAGGTCCAGGTGCAATGGCGTTGACCGTAATCTTGTGTCCGCGAAGCTCGTTGGCGAGGACGTGGACAAGACCTTCGACGCCTGCCTTGGAGGCGATGTAAGGACCGTAGGCAGGAAAGTTCTTGGCCAGGACGCTGCTGGAGAATGCGATGATACGGCCCCCCTCGGCTACATGCTGCGCCGACTGCGAGAGGACGAGGAAGGTTCCGCGGAGGTTGGTGGCAATGACTTTGTCGAAGGTCTCCACATCACCTTTGGCGATGGGCGAAAGAGGCATGATGCCTGCGTTGTTGACCACGACATCGATCTGTCCAAAGGCCTTGATGGTCTTCTCAAAGAGCTGCTTGACGTCTTCGGGATTGGCAACATCAGCCTGGACTGCAAGGGCGCGTCCGCCGGAGCTGGTGATCTCGTTGACTACCTCTTCTGCTTTGGCTGCATTGCCGGCATAGTTGACGACGACGCCCAATCCGTCGGCTGCGAGGCGAAGGGCGATGGTACGTCCGATGCCGCGGGATGCTCCGGTTACGATTGCTGTCTTTCTCATGCTGGTTCTCCTTTTGGCGGCTTCTTCGAACTTGAAGTCCGTCGCTAAAAACATCTCAGGCCATGGTTGATATTGATGCCCGCGGGGTCGAGATTGCGGACGCACAAGGACACTGAATACTACTCCGAAGCTATGATCCAGAATTACCATGAATGATCCAGCCGACGATCATTTGCGAGGAAGACATTCCTTGCACGCAACGAATGTCATTGGCTCTCATTCCAGCATTGAACCGCGCAATGTCTTCCTCGCACGCAAGAGCCTCGACTTTGCCGCCGAAACCGTAATGCCGGCTTCCTCGGCGATCTCCTTAATCGAAGCCTCCGACCGGCGTTGGCTCTCAACCACGTGCCGGTATATCTTTGGAAGCCTGGAAATTGCGGCCTGTAGGCGGCAGTGCCTTTCAAGTTCAATGCAGTGATCTTCAGGGTTGAGGCGTCGGTCGGCGATTTCCCACTGGAACTTCTTCACGCTGTCATCGACTGGTGCGTCATTGGAAATCTCCGGCCGAGTACGCCTCCTGCGGAGAATCATGAGCGCTGAGTTGATAGCGATCCGCGTGAACCAGGTAGAAAAGGCGGAAGCCCGATTGAAAGTCCCAAAATGAACAAAAGCCTTAAGTATTGACTCCTGCAATGCGTCCTCAGCATCCTCTCTGTTTTTTGTAATTCTGTTGAGCATGAACAGAATGCGTCTTGAGTATCGAAAGCAGAGCTCAGCAAATGCCCATTCCTGCCCCGACTGCGCTGCGGAAACAAGCGCATCCTCGCTCAGATCAGAAATCTCATCGGAGCTTGCTTTGCGCCAGTCTGGAAGGTTGAATTGACCGGTTATCGACGGCTCTGGCAGGACATTGAAAGGCATTTGGGATTTATTTTGCTGAGTCGTTGTCATCAAGCTCACCTTCTCCAAGTTTGAGTACCGCCTCTTTGACCGCCGGCCATGCGCTCGATCGTTGATCGATCAGTTCGAAGTGTCCTACTTCGATCATTCCGTATGCGACTGGCAAGCTCTTCGTTTCGCCATGATTGCGCCAGATGCTGCACCGACTGACAATGCTCATAGTCCCCCTTTCGTCAATATCCTTAGCTCCAAGACAACTCCAACGTTCGCTCCTGCTTCCGCAATCAACGACCAGGTGACGTCACTTGGTCCCTGCACGGAATGGGGAACCCTTGCGGAGTCCGAGCTATTTCGAGACCGCCCGAGCCGCGCTCTCAATCAGATCTGCGACTTCCTTGGGGTGCGACACGTAGACTGAGTGGCTGGCGCCCGCGACTTCGACCGTGTGACTATGAGCTCGTTCGGCGTACCATCGTTCGAGGTCAGGGCTGATGGTTCTGTCTGCTCCCGCTATCAACATCCAGCTTGGCTTGTTACGCCACGCAGCCGTCGTGATGACTGCCTTGAAATTATCCGCTGCGTTCAGTACCTGCGATCGCGCCATGAAAGCGGCCTGCTCCGCAGACAAATCGGCGGCAAAGTACTCATGGAACTGGGCAGCGTCGAGGTACGTGAAACCATCTGCCATTTTCTTTATCGCGCCAGACTTGCTGAGGTCACTCGGGAAGCGCTTTCCATCGTCCGCTTCATTCTCTCCAGCGTCTGGCATGTGCGCTGCAACATATACCAATCCGGCAACCGATGGATCTGTGCCCGCCTCCGTAATTACAGCTCCCCCATAGCTGTGTGCGACAAGGATGCTCGGTCCGTCTTGCAGCGCCAGGATGCGTTTCACGGCGGCCACATCATCCTCGAAGGACGTCTCCGGCTCTTGGACGATGCTGACTTTGAAGCCGCCTCTGACAAGCCTGTCGTAAACGCCTCTCCAGCCCGAACCGTCCGCCCAGGCACCGTGGACGAGAACGATGTTTTTCACATCGAGCTTCTGAGATTGCAGCTGTGGTGCACGCGACGCAACGGCAGCACACAATAATGTGGTAAATACGGTGAATCGATTGAACATGCCTGTCTCAACTTTCCTTTTTTGTCGAGTCCTGCTGTGTATTTCACAAACTAGGAACCGTCACTGCTGATGGGGCTTCATGCAAAGGTTGTCTGATTCCTTATCCGCCAGGGTCTTCATTTTCCGTTTGTCGAGGCTGCTTCACTTTCAGAGCTCCCATCTCGGTTGTTGATTCTTTAAGAGCAGTTCGCAGATCCATTGCTGCAGGCTTCGCAGGCAGCTCTGCCAGTCTTCAGGTCTTCAAGAGGCAATGATCTGTTCTGCGAAAGACTCAGCGTGAATACGGTTTTCCCTCGATTCGATTCCTCGAGGCGAACGTTGCCACCGTGCTCTTCCGCGATCCGGCGAGCCAGAGTGAGCCCCAAACCAGTTCCGTTGGGTTTTCCTGCAGTCACGAACGGATCGAATAAGGTCGTCCGAACAGCGGCAGGTACACCGGGACCATTGTCCGAAATTGCGACGTAGACCTGTTCATCTACTTCTGTAACGCGGACCTTCACCTCAGGAACGTGAGTTGAGCGGGCCGCAGCCTGGCAGGCATTGAGCAGCAAGTTATAGATGGCACTTTCAAGATTCCTTGCATCGATAACTGCTTCCGCAGGAGGGACCTTCCCCACAGAAATAGAAACGTTCCGCCCGTCTGGATGTGACTTTACCGCCGCGACGGCTTTCTCAAGGACGAAGGCAATACACTCAGGGACCAGCGGATTCCGTCCGCTCCTACCGAATTGCAAGAGTGAATCAATGCGCTCTGTCATCGCAAGCACTGCTTCCTGAATTTCGCGCAGCAGATCAGTCCGCTCGCTCGCGCATCTATCGCGGCCCCCGAGGAACTCAGCGTTTGCATAGATTGCCGAAAGCAAGTGGCGCATATCGTGGGATATCGAGCATGCCATCATGCCGATTGCTGCCATCCTCTCTCCATCTATTAGTTGGCTCTGTGCCCGCCGCTGCGGCGCTCTTTGCATGTCGCGACCAACACCCTGGTCAAAGATGAGAATATTGCCGCGGTCTGAAATCCTTGGCTTGCCAATCTGTGTTCTCACTGTTCCCCCTTGTGATCCCTTTTCTTGCTGCTCGCGGCATGTTGGCTCGAAACTCGTCAGCGGTGACGAAGACAACCGTTGGAAGACATCCTCGTGAGGATAGGGTCCGTTCAAAAATCGGGAGCTATCGGATGGTGGTTGTCACCATTTCAGTTTGAGAATTGGGTGCGTTCCGCACATCTGTTGGCAAGGAGGAATCTGTGCGAGCGCGTTGCGCCTCACCTTCCTTCCCGTGTGGACTGTGAGGCGCATAGCCCGATTCTTCCTTGATCTGTTTCATCAGTTTTTGGATTTGGCGTTCGCGTGCAACATCCACGAGGCCGCGGCCCTCGTCAATGAGGGAATCCGTGAGTAAGCGGATAAGGCGCGATTTAAGAGATGCGATAAAGTACTCCTCGTGAGGCACGTGGATTATGACGGGAGTTGCAGGATGCGACGCGGGGCATTCTTGCGCAACGGCAGAATATTCCAGGAGAACGAGAGCGAGAGTAACGTAGCGATACACACTGATCCCTTCATGAGTTGCGAAGGCGCTTTGGTGGAGCGCCCGTCGAGTTGGCCCTAAGTGCAAAGCACTCGTGGCTGAACCAGAAGTAAATACGATGCTGCGTGGCAGTGTTCATCCGAGGACCATCCGCGACCGATTTGTCATCGTGCGGCAGCGTATGATCACGTTTTTCGTGTGTTTGCTTCTTGAGCCACGACCGCATGCTGATCGCGTATATACACACGCAAAACAGGTTTGCTGGAATGAAGCCATACTGTAAAGTTCGCAAACCAATTGCGCAGACGATCAAGCTGTTGACAATTGCGATAAGGAGTCCAATCCAAGATTTTCGTGCGAGCAGTATTGTCGCCAGCACGGTGAGGAAACAAGAAAGATAGTCCAAATGAAACATCTCGCTCTCAATCTTTTCGCTGTCCAGCCAACAGCGAACCTACCTAGACCAGGACTGTGCCACCATCGACAACCACTGTCTGCCCTGTGCTGAATCCCTCTCGCATCAAGAATAGGTAAGCTTGAGCGATGTCATGAGCTTCTCCGACTCGGCCAACTGGCAGACTCTTGCCCACGCTTTCAAACAGGTGCTCCCGCTCTGCTGCACCCATGTTCTGCCAGAGGTTTGTCCGAACCACGCCGGGAGATACTGCGTTAACACGAATCGGCGCCAATTCGACCGCCAGAGCACGGGTCAGGGCCTCGATGGTTCCGCAGACACTTGCCGCAACCACCCATCCCTTGTGTGGGCGCTGGCCGGCTACTCCGGTTGTGAGTACGATTGAGCCTCCCTTACGGATACTTGGGCTCGCGTACTTTACCGCGGCAAGCGCAGACCAATAGCGCAATTCGAAGGCGCGTCTCGCCTGCATGAGATCTGTGCCTGCGAGCTCGTGCAACTGAAGATTGTCGCCGGCCGTGAACACTAAATGATCAATGGGTCCAAACCTTGTGAACAGCTCGGCAACGGCGCGTTCGTCTGAAAGATCGGCGGTCTCACCCTCCACTCTCCCGTCCAGGGATTGAACAGCCTTCTGAATTCGATCAGGGTTGCTTGAGACGACTACGACATTGGCTCCTTGCGATGACGCCTGCTCCGCCACCGCCAGTCCGATCCCGGACGATCCACCGAGGATAATTACCCGCTTGGCTTTGAGGCCGTTCCCTTGCTGCATTGAATTCTCCTTTTCTTTGCTGCTGACGCACACATCTAGAGATGACGGGACGGCGCATGCGGTTCATGCATACTATTCATGATCGCCATGCGTTTCGTGCAACTAGGCCAAGTCGATCTGACTCCCGCGATTTCGGTCGCTGCCATCGCGAAAGGAAAGGCATTGCGGCAGCCCGCAGTATGCCCGTGCACTGCAGCGCGTGCTGGCCCCCTGAGGAAACGAGAAAGATAGTCCAACTAAAACCCTGCGGTCTCAATCTTTTTCTCTGTCGATCCAATCGCGGACGTATGCCGGACAGTTCTCGAGCTTTATACCATCCGTTTCGCAACCCTTCAGGTACCTCACTGCGTCGCGATCCGCCAGTTTCAAGTCCCGCAAATCCAGAATGATGTTTCGGTATTCGGAATCAAGAAGCTTCTTCAGCTCGGGAACCTGTTCCGACTCCATACGCCCACTTAGGGCATACACCGTGAATTTCTCCCGCACTGATCTCTCGATTCTCATGGTCATCGATGTCATTGCGATGCTCTGCATTGCCTCCGTCCTGCTACTGACGTAAGCAGGTGTGCAATCCAGAGACCAATTGCAACCCATTGAAAACAGGCGGCCAGAGACATCGCTTGGATGACGAGATTTCGTCAAGTGCCGAATTTTCGGGAGGTGAAAGGTGGGTTTGATTACTAATCAGAAACAAACCTGTGTTTCTTGATCTTCAGCTGATTGATCTTTGAGTCCAGCGTCGATCGGGGAATTCCAAGTTTCGCCGCTGCACCTTTTGGGCCAGCGACCTTCCCCTTGCATTCAGCCAATGCGGCTTCAATCATCTCTCTCTCTTGATTCTGGAGAGTGTCTGGCAAAGGGCTTGGCAATTCTTGCCCGGCTTGCTTAGAGCTGGCGAGCCAGGCTTGTTCGATGCAAAACGTATCCCCGTTGCTCAGAATGACCGATCTCTCAATGATATTTTGTAACTCACGGATATTTCCAGGCCATGGATATGACTGGCACATTTCAAGCGTATTCATGTCGATTTTCCGAATGTGCTTGCCGGCTTTTTCCGCGTAGCGTTTTACGAAATACTCCATCAACATTTGTATATCCTCCTTCCGCTTGCGCAGCGGAGGCACTTCAACCGGGAAAACGTTCAACCGGTAAAACAAGTCGGCTCTAAAGGTTCCCGCGGCAATGGCTGCCTTCAAATCACGGTTGGTTGCGGCTATGACACGAAC
This sequence comes from uncultured Acidobacteriaceae bacterium, assembly GCA_963769345.1. GTDB lineage: Bacteria > Acidobacteriota > Terriglobia > Terriglobales > Acidobacteriaceae > Telmatobacter. Next base: position 13,210 of record CAVYLL010000006.1, on the reverse strand, counting down.
GTCGGTGGAAAGAACTCGGTTACCCCCCACCCGTTCGAACTGCCGCTCCTGAAGCACGCGGAGCAATGCAATTTGAGTCTCAGCGGGAAGCTCGCCGACCTCGTCCAGAAAAATCGTGCCGGAATGCGCCAGCTCAAAGCGACCTTGGCGCCGCTGGATCGCGCCGGTGAAAGCACCCTTCTCGTGGCCAAACAGCTCCGAGGCGATCAAGGACGAAGGAATCGACGCACAGTTTACGCTGATGAACGCCTCGCCTGAACGCTGCGAATGCTTGTGTATGGCGCGAGCAATCAATTCTTTTCCGGTGCCGGTCTCGCCGGTGATCAACACCGTGGAATCGGTGGGGGCTACTTTGACAATGCTGGAGAGCACGGTCTGCAGGGCGGGTGACGAGCCGACAATTTCCTCAAACAAGAATGCCTGATCAATCTGCTCCCTCAGCACCAGGTTTTCATCGTGGAGTCGATCTTTCAGAAGCTTAATTTCTTCGAATGCCTTTTCCAGGTCGGCGCGCGCGAGACGCTGTTCGGTAACGTCCATCGCCGTCCCTGCATATTCCACGACGACATTCGACTCGTTCAGGATGGGGTGGCCAATATTATGGATGTATTTTACCGATCCGTCTGGAAGAACAATGCGATAGTCCGATTCAAAGCTCGATTTCGACTGCTTTGTCTTTTCATACTTCTGCTCCAGGAACGATCGATCTTCAGGATGAAGTCTATTGAAAAAGAAATCAGCAGTCGTGGCATCCTCGTCGGGCGTGACGCCGTATATTCGATCCATTTCGGGCGACCTTGTCACTTTCCCCGATGAAATATCATGTCTCCAGTTGCCCGTGTGAGTTAATCTTTGGCCCTCGAGCAGAGATGCTTCGCTGCGCCGCAGCCTCTCTTCCCTGCCACGCAAATCCTCGTAAAGGTCACGGAGTTTGCGGGCCGTATCGTTGAACACTAGTCCGAGGTGAGCGAGTTCATCTGCTCCGATCACCGAAATCTGGTGCTCAAACTCACCTCGTGCCAACGCTTTGGACCCCTCTACTAACCGCCCCAGCGGCTCCGTGATACTGCGGGTGATTGCTACTCCGAGGCCAGCGGCAATTAAGAGCGTGAGGAATCCCGTGATTGGCACAGCGAGAAAGATTCGGCGTTCTGCACGCGAAATATTTTGAGCGGCTTGCGCGCGCTGCTCTTCAACCTCGCGGGTTACATCTTTGACTAACTCGGAGCTCAGGGATTCCAGCGGCTGAACTTGTCTCTCGATCCGGAAGCGCACAGCGTCCCACTCTCCCGATGCGGCCGCGGATTCGATCGCATCCAGATGTGACGGCAGGGTACGCTCAATTGATTCCAGAGTTGGCAGCACCGTCTGGTCCACCTTCATCTCGGGAGGAAGGTGATTGAAGGTCGCCAAGGTGCGCTGGGCGTCTTCAAGAAGGCCCTTCCGAAGCGTGACCGATTCTTTCAGCAACCGGGCAGAGTCTTCGGAACGCGCCAAAACACCCAGCCTATCGTAGACTGACAGGAGACCGGTATGTACCCGCAGCACCTCGATGAGCTCTTCGTTTACACCGTTCAAACGTTCCACTTGGACACGGATCAAGTGCAACTGCCAAAGGAGGACGCCATTGCCAACCAACATCAGTGCAATGACGAAGATAAAGCAGAGTGCGAGACGGCGACGGATGTTGACGCGGTAGAGGAATGAAATGTTCGCCAACGCATGCCTCAGCCATCCAGAGAATCGAGCCGGGCTGTTGGTGTGAGTCATGCGCCATCGTCACTTGAGTTTCCCACGGACCAGCCACCCGTCGAACGGCCTGCAGGTGACCTCGCTAGCGAACCGGTTCCGCAGTCTGATCCTTGTGATTTCGAATCTCGCTCGGCGGTCCCGTCTTGAATCCGGTGATCCCAACCAGTTCCTTTTCCAACTCTTTCGCAGCTTCGGGCGCTTTGGTTTCGCCCGTTAGAACAGAACGCACTGCCCGGATATACGAGTGATCCACGTCCTCATATCTCTGTCCAACAATCGTAGCGGGCCGATTTACCACGCCAGTTCCCCGCCCAACGTGAGCAAAATCAGAGTACACCATTAATATTGCGGGCCCCTCGTGCAGCTCAGGCTGCTTCAATGCTTCGGAATGCGAGTGCGCCTCGGACTGCATTTCTTCACGAACAAGGAATCGGACCAACTCCACTGCTTCAGCGGGATGAACTGCCGATCGGGAAACTCCGAGACCGAACCCGCCCAAAGTTGCGGCTTGCCCACTGTTACCGCCTGGGACACTGGTGATACCAATCTTCGAGCTACCGATCTTCGCTGTGTCTCGGATTGCCGGGTTAGCCTCAGCCTCGACGCTCAGAAAGTAAGACCGCGCCCACCCACGGAAAAAAGCCGCCTGTCCGGAGTAAAACGCATTGACGGCATCCCATTCTTCATAGGAAATCACGTCGGGAGTTGAGATCCAGCCTATCCAGTGCGAAGCGCGTTGCCAAGCGCGGATGGCGTTAGGATTGTTCACGCTGATCGTGTTGTCGGTTTCGATGATACTCCCGCCACCCTCTGCCGCTTGCCATTCCAGCGCGTTGCAGGTCAAACCTTCGCCGGCTGCACCTGGCCATATAAACCCCCAAAAATTCTTTTGCCCTTTGGCACGCTCTCCCTGCTGGATGCGGGTGGCCATTTTCTCGAGTTGGTCCCATGTCCTGGGTGGTGCATCGTACCCATACTCTTGAAGAAGATCTCTTCGATAAAACAGGACTCCCATGTCGGCATGAAATGGCATAGCAACCAGCTTCCCCTTGACCAGAGTAGCTCGCGACTACATCCGGGTTTACGGAAGAGAGTTCTGTTGCGAAATACGGTTTCAGATCGATCAAATTCTGACTCAACGTTCCGGGCCAGCTTACATCGACGCTCAACACATCTGAACTTGAAGCTCCTTCTCCGAGCACCTCCCGCGCCATGTCTAGCTGGTCAAGAGTGGGCTCCGGAGTGGGCAGGTGCTTGACCCTGATTCCTGTTTGCCGCGTGAACTCCAGCAATCTCTCATCTGGTAGCACATTGCGTGCTGTCAGGTCGTGCGACCACTCAGGATCGAGGAAAGTCAGCGTCACGGGTTCCTGTGCAGGATGACGGCATCCGCCCAGTGACAAAACAATCAGGAAAATGCCGATCACCTTCGTTAAGCGTCCCAGCTGAGGGTGCCCGAGAGCCACATGCCGATTTCCGGCAGCCGCAAGGTCCGTGCGCATGACATGGATCATACAATCATCCCTCCTTCGCCTAGGCTCGCAACGCATTTTTTGCCAAACGGACGGCACGAATCCGCTCCTGATGCCTCTCCCGGATGGTCCAATTCTCTTCCTCTGCCGCCGACCTACCCAACTGGAAGATCACGGGACTATCGCATGCGGTTCATGCATAATGGTCAGGATTGCCATGCGTATAGAGAAACTACGCCAAGTCGACTTGAACCTCCTCATTACGTTCGCCGCGATCGCAGAGGAAAAAAGCGTTACGGCCGCTGCATCCCGCCTGTTCCTCAGCCAGCCTGCTGTGAGCCGGGCCCTCCAGCGCGCACGCGCAATGTTTCAGGATGATCTTCTGGTTCGATCGCCGAATGGCTTCGAACTCACTTTGCGCGGTCGAAAGATTCTCGACGAACTCGAGGGCCTTCTGCCCAGGATGGAGAATCTCGTTACTCCGGCCCTGTTTGATCCCATGCGCGAGAAGAGCCATTTCCGCATCTCAGGCCCAGACAATGTTTGTACAGTCGTGCTCCCGCGCTTGTGCCGGCAGTACGCGAATGGACGCTACCAAGTGCAGTTTGAATTTCTGCCATGGCAGAGTGGCATCACGGAGCTAGTGGAGCACGGCCAACTCGATCTTGTTCTCCATATTGATGACGGGCTCCTGCCATCGCACTTTCAGTCGGAAAGGCTCTACAAGGAGGATTGGATCTGCGCCGTGGCGCGCGCGAGCCGCTTTGGCGACCGACTGCCGCTTAAGCAATACCTGGCCGCCAACCACATCGTTGTTTCCACCTATTCCGGGGTGCAAACAATTCCGGACAAACAACTGGCAGCCGTCGGTGCAAAACGCAGTTCGTGTGTACGGGTGCCTTACTTCGGCGTGGCGCTGCAATGCCTTCCCGGGACTGAACTGGTCCTTACCCTGACTAGCGGCATGACATCAGTGATCAAGAGCGATCGCAGGTTACGGCTCGTGAAGGCGCCGCAAGAATTGCACGCGTTTCATTTCCTCATGGCCTGGCATCCGAGACTCAACACCGATCCGCGCCACATGTGGCTTCGAGCGGCGATGCGATCAACAATCGAGAACCATAGTTAAGGTAAACGCATTTCCATCAGGAATTCGTCAATTCATGGCCGATACCGCCTCCTGGACCGACAAAATCTTGGGACGCACTCTTTCCGGCACACTCACCGCTCATGGCTTGACGCTGTGGGCACTTCTGTTGCAGTTCAGCAGAAGATGATGCGCCATGCGGACATCAGAACAACGATGAATATTTACGGGGATGTTGTAACGGATGAGATGACTACTGCAGGAATCAAAATTGCGCAGCTTGCGTTCCAGGGAAACGGCATGCAAGCAAAGCGCAACGAGAGCTAAGTTATAGATAATTTGGCTCCTCAGGTAGGACTCGAACCTACAACCCTTCGGTTAACAGGGGAATTTTGAGCGTTTGCAGGGCGTTGCAGGGCGTCGCACTGTATATTGATTACAAAAGACTTATAAGAGTATCACTCGCAGCGAGTCGCACCGAAACGCATAAAATCTCAATTTGAACAGCCACCAAAACAGCCACCACTACCCACCTTCGGTGTCATAATTATTTCCAGAAAACCGAGGAGTTGGGGCGGATGGCAAACGGGTCTGGCAAGAAGCCGAAATCGATAAAAGGGGTGTTCGAACACCCCGCCGGCAGTGGCATCTGGTGGATCAATTATTACGTCGAGGGCACCCGGCATCGCGAGAAGGTGGGACGCCGATCGGACGCCGTAGCCCTGTATCAGCGCCGCAAAACGGATGCGCGCATGGGGATCAAGATGCCCGAAGTTCGGCCTCGCCGCGCGGTGCTGTTCTCGGAGATTGCCGAAGACGCCCTCGCCTATTCGAAGGAACACAAAGCCTCGTATCCCGGCGACCGCTCGACCGTCAACAAACTTCTCCCCGTCTTTGGCACAACAGCCATCGAAGACATCACGCCGCAGATGATCAAAGCCTACCTTGATAAGCGAGACGATCTGACCAAGACGACGATCAACCGCTACCGAGGAACGCTCTCGATGATCTTTCAAGAGGCCATCCGGAACGGCAAGGCGAAGGCCAATCCTGCGCGGCTCGTGCGGCTTCACCGGGAAGACAACGGCAGGGTTCGCTTCATCACCTATGCCGAGGAAGCAATCATCAGGGAGATCATCCGCCAGACGGTGTCCGATTCACGAACCGGAATTTACCCTGGCCCTCGAAACCGGAATGCGGCGCGGAGAGCTTTATGCGCTTGAGTGGGATCGAGTCGATTTCGAACGCAGGCAACTGATCTTGCTCAAAACGAAAAATGGAACGGCGCGGGTGGTGATTCTCACCGCCGCCGCTGTGAGCGCCTTGGAGCAACTTTGGAAGCGGAGAAACCCGGACTCCCCCAAAGTTTGTCTCACCCGATATGGCGAACCCATGATTTCCCCGCGTGCCTGGTTCGAGCTTGTGATGGAGGAAGCCACTAAGAAGAACGCGTCATTGAAGGACGTGACGTGGCACATTTTTCGACACACCTACATCTCTCGCTTGGTGATGGCTGGCGTAGATCTCCGAACGGTACAGGAACTAGCCGGCCACAAGGACATCAAGATGACTACCCGATATGCGCATCTCGCGCCCGCTCACAAGCTCGCCGCCGTAGACCGTCTTGCCGAATACCGAAAGGAGCAAGAGAAGGCGGAAGCAAAGAGGACTTCCGGCTTGACCCTTGTATCGGCCTAACAATACTCGCCCTAGTTTATTGTCTTGCGGGTCAACATCGAAAACAAACAACGCTTACCACTTTTCCACGCTCCCGGCGGCGGCTATCTAACTAACTCGATAACTGCGCTACACTAACAATCTTGCTGGTACAAAAGATCGGGCAGGCCAGATGCAGTCAGGCCCGCACCCATACTGCTCAAAGGAGCTCATGCACTTCACACTGGAATCTAGAGCTAAAAGCGCGCTCTCCATACTTGTCCTGGTTATTTGTTGTTTTGCCGGACCGTCCACCGCACTTGCAGCGCAGGCAACCGATTCGCACGCAAAGCAGACCGACTCATCTGCTACCTCTGAACGTAACTGGTGGAAGAACGCAGTTATATACCAGGTCTATCCGCGCAGTTTCCAGGACACCAATGGTGACGGCATCGGCGACCTGAAGGGCATTACCGAACACCTCGATTATTTAGAAAAGCTCGGCGTTGACGCCATCTGGCTAACGCCAATCTACCCATCGCCAAATGCCGATTTCGGTTATGACGTCGCCGATTACCGCGACATCAGCCCGGAATACGGATCGTTGGACGACTTCAACCGATTGGTGGCCGAAGCCAAAAAGCGCAAGATCCGCGTCGTCATGGACATGGTTATGAATCATACTTCGGAAGAGAACGCCTGGTTCGTACAGTCGCGGTCTTCGCGCACTGATCCCTATCGCGATTGGTACGTCTGGCGCGAAGGTAAGGGAGAGACCGATGAGAGCCAGGGCGGACCGCCTAATAATTGGGGAACATTCGGCCGTTCATCGTGGGAGTGGGATCCCAAAACGCGCCAATACTACTACCACCATTTCTCTGTGCACCAGCCTGACTTGAATTGGTACAACCCAGCCATCAAGCAGGAATTCAAGGACATCGTCAGCTATTGGCTGAAACTTGGCATAGCTGGATTCCGATTTGACGCCATAGAGACGCTGTTTGAGGATCCGAACTACGAAGACGAGCTGACAGCGAAAGACGAGAACGGGAAGCCGTTGCTCGACCCGCTGGGTCATCCACGACTGGAACGCACGAAGGAGCAGGATTTGCCGAAAGTGCACGCCGTGATGCAGGAAATGCGCGCGCACATGGATACGTTCGATTCGAATACCTTTCCCGGGACGCGCGTGCTGGTGGGGGAAATCTTCTCGCGTAGTGCCACCGAACTGGCGCAGTGGTATGGCACTCCAAAAACGCCGGAATTCGAGCTGCCCATGGAGATGCGCGTGGCATTCGTCAACAAGCTCGATGTGTCTGAATTCCGGCAGAGACTTATCGAGGCGGAGACAAAACTCGATAACAATGTGCCGTTGCTGGTGTTCGACAACCACGACCAGCCGCGTATGGATGTACGCTACGGCGACGGTGTTCACGACACAGCGATCCAGCGCGTGCTATCGACCATTCTGTTTGCGAGTGGGGGCGCCTCGCTGATGTACTACGGCGATGAGCTTGGGATGAAGACCACGCCACCCACTCGCAAAGAAGATGTGAAGGACACAATGACAGGACTCGCCGCCTGGCCTAGATTCAAAGGTCGTGACGGCGAGCGCACGCCGATGCAGTGGAACGACAGCACGAACGCTGGCTTCACGACAGGCACACCGTGGTTACCTGTTCCGCCGACCGCATCTACGGTCAATGTGAAGGCCGAGGAAGGCGAGCCTGACTCGTTGCTCACGTGGTATCGCGCGCTGATCCGTCTTAAGAAGACGATTCCAGCACTCGAGCGCGGCTCCAGCACAATGATGGACACCAAGAACACCAAAGTCCTGAGCTGGATTCGCCATTCGCCGGGCGTTCCGTCGGTGCTGGTCAGTTTGAATTTCACATCCGAGCCGCAGACGATTGATATTGTCGGCCCGTGGAGTGACGCGAAGGGAAAGCTACAAACGCTGCTCAAGTCGCCGGGGGATACCGATCCGGTCAGGCCGGATCGGATCGAACTGGCGCCTTTCGGGGTGTTCATTGGCGAAATACATTGACAGTATTTCCGCGGAGACGTTCGCCGCGTTTGAGAGCATTTGAATCTATATCCCGACCCAGGTCTTCTCCGACCGAAAACCTCATGGATGCTTCTGGAGTCGTTTGTCCTGTCTTTTTCAATCGTCCTTAAGACTACGAGCGATAGGGCACGAATAAATCGGATCCCGGTTCCCAAGACCCACAAAACGCCGTTAAGGACCGTGCGCGTGTCATGCCACGGACGACCGCGGTTGTCCGCCCGTCACTCTGGCCGTAGCACAGATTCCACAACGGCCCATTGTTCGTCATTCAGTTCCCAGCGTCTACGTCTAGAACCTCACAAGGAATATACGATCAAGTTTGAATGAGATCGCGATGGACCCTAACCCCAAGGAGAGTACCGATGAGAACTCATCTCTGTGCTATCGCATTGCTGATTACAGCTGCCTCGCTACCGATGGCCGCACAGCGCCGTGTGCCGACAGACCTCAGCGGGGTTAGAGGCTTCAATTACCAATCTGCCGAAACCATAGGCCACGCTGAATTCTGGCTTGGATACAACCCTTTGGTGACGGAACGAGACCTGGATTACGCGGCGCGACTCCAGTTGAATCAGGTTCGAGTCTTTGTCCCCTACGTGGCGTGGGAGAGAAACAAAGAGGCTCTTAGAAAAGACCTCCTCCACTTTGTGCGTGCCGCGCATGCGCGTGGCATGGGTGTGATGCCGACAATGCAGTACAAGGCCGGTGAATGGCGCGATAAGGCTGCATGGCCCAACGCGCGCCCATTTGTCGCGGACCTGGTTGCTACTGTCGGGAAGGAGCCCGGCCTTGCAATCTGGGATGTTGAGAACGAGCCTGAGTGCTGCAAGCTGCCTCCTACACCGGACAATCGCTTGCGCATGGAGCATGCCATGTACATGGCGAAAGTGTTCCATGAGCTCGATCCGGTAACACCGGTCACGATTGGCGCAACGCTTGCCGAGAACATGATCGAGATGGGCGATGCGGTGGATGTACTCTCATTCCATGACTACAGCCCTACGCGCGCAGAGATTCGCGCCAACATTGCGAAGGCGAAACAGTACGCGGCAAAAGTAGGAAAGCCGCTCGTCAACAGCGAGATCGGATGTATTGCCCGGGCAAATCCGTACGATGTCGCGCTGCAGGAACACATGCAGGCCCACGTTGGCTGGTACATCTGGGAGCTAATGATCACCGGTAACTGGGGCACTGTGCACGGAGTGTTCTATCCGGACGGCACGGTGCGCGATCCTTCCATTGCCGCCGCACTCATGGGTTTCTTTCGCAACCGTGGACCAAACGTTGTGGAAGATGTCCCTGACCGCGAGAACCATCTGACCGCGGCTGTCGAGAAAAACAAAGCGTGGCTTATCGACTCTGACCCGGCGTGGGACGCGGGGCTGGATCTGGCAGAGGTCTCGGCGAACCTGCTCGAGGCGGCCCAGTTAGCGCCCATGCACGATCTGCCCTCAAGGCAGGTTGCACTTCTACGCAACGGCCCGCCGAACCTCCCGGCGTTACGCTCGATCCTGCAGAGATTCACTTCTCTGCTTGAGCCGTACGAACTTCCCGCCGGAGATCCGCGCCGATCGCGGCCTCCCGGCTTTATTCAATGAGAGACGATGCCGGATCGAATTCTTCGATAAAGGCGAACTGAATTGGGTCTGTTGAATCAACGGCGCGAGATTTTGAATCCCCAGGCATAATCGCACGGGCGATTCGACGGCTGCTGCAATTCGTCGGGTAAGGTCACGGTTAACCCTCGTGCGGAATCCCAGCGATGTGCGAGCTTTCCCGGGTATCCAAGCAGTTCCACAGAGCGAATCTGCGTTGACTCGAGAGACTGGATGTCCAGCGTCTTCCCCGGCCAGGTGAGTGCAAAGCAGTAAACCACGGTGTCGTCTTTGCTGCGTGTGAAGCGGAGATTGGCTCCCTCGCTCCACAACGTGCCGGGGCGAGGGCGCGTGGCATAGATACCTTCACCGTTCAGCTTCAGCCACTTTCCCGTCTCTTTCAGTTGAGCAACCGCGGTGGGATGGAAACTTCCCTGCCCGTTTGGGCCGACGCCGACCATGAAGTTACCACCTTTGGCAGTTGCATCCACAAGATTGTCAATGATCCATTGGGTGCCCTTGTATTTTGCGGCATCGCTCTCGTAGGAGAAGGTCGATCCAAGAGGATAAATCACAAACCATGGCATCCTTGTGCTTTCTTTCGACGCCGGAACAAATCCTTCAGGCGTATAGTAATCGCCGTAGTTTCCAATTCCGCGGGCACGCAGCATCACGTCGGGCTGAAGTTCTCGCAGCTTCAGGATGGTATCGCGCATCTGCGGCCAGACGGACGGTCCCCAGAAGATATCGAGACACATCATGTCGATCGCGCCATAGTTAGTCAGTAGCTCCGTGAGCTGGGATCGGTGACGTTCCACCATTCGCTTCACTTGATCCGGCGTTGGATCGGGGACGACGACGAGGCGGTCGGCCATGCGCTTTTTCATGCTCTCCCAGAAGTCTTGCTTGGAGCCCTGCCAGCCCCAAAGCTGCTCCGACGACGGAACCTGGAGAGGATGCCATCCATAGGGCCGGAAATCCGCATCGTACCAATCCGAATGAGAGAAATAGAGATCGATTTTTATGTTGCGCTTGTGAGCGGCGACCGTCAGTTCGCGCACAACATCGCGCCGGAACGGCGTCTCCATGATGCTGTACGCCAAGTCGCAGTCCTCGATCTTCGGTCCTTCCGGCGCGGTCCAGTGGACGCGGTTGCGCACCCTGGTTCGAGTGTCGAACATGGAGAAGCCTTCGTGGTGCTTCGTGGTGAAGGCGAACATCTTGAGTCCGGCTTCCTCGCAGAGGTTCATCCACGCATCGGCATCGAACTCAGTAGGGTTCCATGTCTTGTAAGCCTGGTTGTAACTCTGCCGCTCATTAAATGGCAGGGAAAGAAAAGGCCACGATTCGCCGGGTCTTCCGAATAGCGAATAGATGCCCCAATGGATCCGCAGCCCGAACTTGAGGTCTTTGAAAGCCTCCACGGCGCGATCAGAAGCCCAATGGTACTGCTGGATCGGAACCTCTTCAATGTAGGATTTCGCGCGCTGGTAGTCGGCGTCGCTTGCCGGCAAGCGATGTCCCAGAGGCGGTTCGAACGGCTGCGCCCAACTCTCGCGGTATAAACCCGCGACCAATGCTGCCGCTCCAGATGCCGAAAGAAATCCTCTGCGATTCATCCTCCCTCCTCCTGGGCTTTTACCTGCCATTGCCGCTCGCATGCCCAATAGCTTGCGACTCACGACTGCGAGGGCGACGATCGAGGCGACAACTCCCTCGAGAACGGATAACAATACTACCCGTTCGGGGCGCTCAGTGATGAGCGTTCCTACCGGGACCATTGAAGACCAAAATACAGGAAGCTCATCGCAGAGGAGATCGGAGTTCCGACTGCTGCGGAACTTCGGTCTCTCGCCTGGGCTCACCCGATTCAGACGATCTTTAAAGTAATCGCATAATCACAGGGCTTCTGTTCCGGCATCACGACGGTGAGGCCCTGTTCATCCTGGGTCCAGATCACCTTGTCTTTGTAACCGAGCAGTTCCACATTCCTGATCTTCAACGGCGACAGTGGGCTCGTGTTGGCCAACGCCTTGATCAGTACCAACTTCTGCGGCCAGCCCATGATGAACGCGTAGAGCGAGTCACCCTTGGTCGTGAAGCGCACTTCGTCGGAGGTCAACTCCTTGCGGCCTGACTCGTTGAATCGCGTGCCTTCGCGGGGCGGCGGCGCGGTCGCCACCGGACCGTCACCGAAGATCTTCCAGGGGCGCGTTCCATATATCCCTTCGCTGTTGATAGCCATCCATTTGGTGATCTCGTCCAGGATGACCAGCTCTTCATAATCAAGTTCGCCGCTGTTCGGGAGCGGGAAGTTCAGCAGCAGATTGCCGTTGCGGCTGACGATATCCACCAGCATATCGATGACGTACTTGGGTGACTTATATGTCGCTTCCCGGTTGTAATGCCAGTCGCCGATGCACGTGTCGGTTTGCCACGGGTTCTGGGGAACGCCGGCTGCCACTCCTCGCTCCCAGTCGAGTACACATGTTCCCGTTTCGCAATCGGTCGGTAACTTGCTGAAGTAGACCGCTTCGCAGCGCCCCCCATGGCGTTGGGCGTCGAGGTTGTAGAGATTCGCTACGAGTGCCAGGCCGTATTCTTCAAAAAAGATATCACCGTCGGTGTAAAGCAGGTCGGGCTGGTAGTTATCCACCAGGTCCTTTATGCGCTTGAAGTAATGCAGCTTCCACGGTGCGGGGGCTTGGCGGTCATTGAGGATCCCCTCGCTATATGGGTAGTGTTCCGGCAGTTGATGATAGAGGTCCGCGTATGCGGGATTAACGCCGTCATAGTGCACTCCGGCCAACGGACCTGTCTTGTCGCACATGTGGGAAGTGGAGAACCAGTGATAGCTCGGAGCAAGGTGCTCGCTCACCGCAAAGCGGAGATCATGTTTTTCAGCGGCTTTTTTGAAGGCGCCGACAATATCCCTCTTCGGTCCCGTTGCAACCGAATTCCAGCGCGGCTGATATTTTGAGTTCCACAAGTCAAATCCGTCGTGGTGCACGGCCATGCTGCAGAAATATTTCGCTCCCGCCTTTTTGTAGAGCCCGAGCAGATGATCCGGATCGAACTTGTCGGCCTTCCACAGAGGAACAACATCCTTATATCCGACGCGCGTAGGGTGGCCGTAGGCCTTGACGTGATATTCGTACTGCTTATGGCCCTGGATGTACATGTTGCGCGCATACCAGTCGCCGTATTCGATTGCGGACTGAGGTCCCCAATGCGCCCATATGCCAAATTTGGCGTCGCGGTACCAGTCAGGCACCTGCCACCCCTTGAGTGATTCGCGAGTGCCCTTGAATGGGCCCGGCGCGATCTCAAGTGCTACGCCCGATGGTTGGGTGTCGATTTCTGCGACAACAGTAGCGCGGGCGCCCCCGCGATTACTGAAAGTGCTTTCCTCCGGCTGATTTTCATCGTGTCGCTTCCTCCGGGCGAAGCTTCAGGACTGTGAAGAATTGCCTTCCACCTGGTAATTGAATTTCTGCCCAACAATCTGCAACTGACGTTCGCTCGGGGCAACGCGTGTGGGTTCAGTTAGAGTGTTCTCGTCGTCGAGATCGTTGGAAGT
>CAVYLL010000005.1:0-1035019 GCA_963769345.1 uncultured Acidobacteriaceae bacterium | reverse complement strand
TTCGGAAGTAAGGCGACTTTCTGGACACGTGCAGGTCAGAAGGCTATGAATAATTTGGAAAACTAGGCACAATATACCTATTTACAAAATAGGTATCCGCGCGCTACTATCCCCTCATGGCGAAACACCCCGACGACCGCGACCTCTTTCCCGGCGCACTCGAAATCATGATCCTCAAGTCGCTGCGACTCAAACCCATGCACGGTTACGCCCTGGTCAAGCACATCCAGCAAGTCTCCGACAACCTCCTCCAGGTCGAAGAAGGCTCGCTCTACCCAGCCCTGCAGCGCATGCTCCGCGAGGGCTTGCTCGAGTCTGAGGAAGGAACGTCCGCGAAGGGCCGCCCCACGCGTATCTACAGCGTCACTGAAGCCGGCCTCCGCCACCTCGAAAGGGAAGTCCAAAGCTTCGAAAAGATGTTCGCCGGCATCACCCGCGTTCTCGCGTTCGACCAGGCATAAGGAGATTCACGATGCAGCCACTTCCCCGGCTCTTCGGCCGCAACCGCCGTTACGCTGACATCGACGTCTCCATCCAGGAACACATCCAGGAGCGCGCCGACGAACTCGAGGCCGAAGGCATTCCGCGCAAACAAGCTGAGCAAACCGCCCGCCGAGAATTCGGCAACGTCGCTCTTGTCGAGCAGCGCAGCCGCGAACAGTGGCAGTGGCGCGCGCTTGAATCTCTTCTTGCCGATCTCAAGTTCACTCTTCGCCGTCTGCGCAAGTCACCCGGGTTCGCCGTCACTGTCCTGCTGACGCTGGCCATCGGCATCGGCGCCAACACCGCAGTCTTCAGCGTTGTGGATGGTGTCCTTCTGAAGCCGCTTCCCTACCCGATTCCAACCAGCTTGTTGCCCTTTGGCTCGACGCGCCCGGCGCCCCAGGTTTGGCTAATTTCGAGAGTGGTCTTCGCCTCTCTGGCTCAATGTATTTCACCTTTGCCGAGCACAACCACACGTTTCAGTCGCTCGGCGTATGGGTCCCCAGCACTGCGAACGTCACCGGCATTGCGCAACCTGAGCAGGCTCACACGCTGATGATCAGCGACGGCATCCTGCAGACCCTCGATGTTCCTCCCGCCGTCGGCCGCTGGTTTTCCGCAAAGGATCAGGACCCCAAGGGCGCCAAGACGGTGATGCTCAGCTACGGCTACTGGCAGCGGCGCTTCGGAGGCGATCGTGGTGTGATCGGCCGGAGCGTCCAGCTCGATTCCGAAACGCGCGAAATCGTCGGCGTGATGCCGCGCGGTTTCCGTGTCGTCGATCGAGATTTCGACCTCCTCGTTCCGTTGGCCTTCGATCGAGGAACGCTCAAGCTCGCTGGATTCGGTTGCAACGGAATCGGCCGTCTCAAGCCCGGAGTGTCCATTGCACAGGCCGACGCGGACGTCAGCCGCTTGATCGAAACATGGATGCAGTCTTATTCCAATGGGCCTGGCACCAATCCGTTTTACTACCGGATATGGAAGATCACTCCGCAGTTCCGCTCGCTCAAACAACAGGTCGTAGGCCAGGTCTCCAAAGTTCTCTGGGTCGTGATGGCCACGGTCGGCCTGGTCATGTTGATCGCCTGCGTCAATATTGCCAATCTGCTCCTGGTCCGCGCCGAATCACGCCAGCATGAGCTTTCCATTCGTGCGGCGCTCGGGGCTGGCCGTGCTCGTATAGCTCGTGAGCTTCTCGTTGAGAGTGTCGCCCTCGGCGTTATCGGAGGCGCTCTCGCGCTCGGGACCTCGTACGGCGCCCTCCATTTGCTGATCGCCTTGGGTCCCGCCGACCTGCCTCGACTGAGTGAGATCGTACTCGACGGACGATCCATCGCCTTCACGCTCGTGCTATCAGTCTTCTCGGGATTTGTTTTCGGCTCCATTCCCGCCTACAAGTACGCGCGCACAGGCGCTGCTGCCGCACTTTCCGGCACCAGCCGCACCGCAAGTATCAGTCGCGACCGCCAGCGTTCGCGCAGCGTTCTGGTTGTGGCCCAGGTCGCCATGGCAATGGTGCTTCTGATCAGCGCGCTCCTGATGATCCGCACCTTCGCTGCATTGCGAAACGTCGACCCGGGGTTCAGTGATCCCGCTCATCTCGCGACAATGCGTATTTATATCCCGGATTTACTGATCGCTGATCCGGTCCGGGTGACCCGGGTGCAGAATGAAATCATCGATAAGATCGCGGCAATTCCCGGCGTTACCTCCGTTGGCTTCAGTGGCGGACTACCCATAGAAGGCATCGATCCCAATTGGGACGAACTGGGCGTCGAGGGTAAGCACTACGACCACGATGAGCCCCCGCTCCGCCTTTTCAATTACGTGTCTCCCGGATACTTCCAAACTCTCGGCACCCGCATCGTCGCGGGTCGCGACTTCACCTGGAGCGACATCTACAACCTCCAGCAGTTCGTCATGGTCTCTGAGAATTTCGCGCGCGAAAACTGGGGTTCGGCTCAAGCCGCCGTCGGCAAGCGCGTTCGCCAATTCTCCTCGATGCCCTGGCAGGTGGTCATCGGCGTGGTACAGGATGTGCGTCATAACGGCGTGGATGAAAAAGCACCGGCCATCATTTACTGGCCCGCGATGATCAATAGTCCCTACACAGCAAAACCGACCATTGAACCGCCGCGTGCGGTTTCCTACGCCATCCGCAGTAATCGCGCCGGAAACGAGTCACTTGTCGCCGATATCCAGCAAGCGATCTGGTCCATCGATGGAAGTCTCCCAATCGCCAATGCGAACACCATGCAGGAAATCTACGCAAAATCCCTCGCGCGCACTTCATTCACACTGACAATGCTGGCTATCGCCGGATCCATGGCGCTTGCCCTGGGCATCATCGGCATCTACGGCGTAATCTCCTACGCCGTTGCACAACGCACCCGCGAGATCGGCATCCGCCTTGCCCTCGGCGCGCAGAAGAACGAACTCAAGTGGATGTTTGTCCGCTCCGCTCTCACGCTCACCGTGATCGGAGTGGTGATCGGAATTGTTGCAGCCGCAGCGCTGACGCAATCGATGAAGTCGCTCCTCTTCGGCATCACCCCGCTCGATCCCTTCACGTACGTCACTGTTCCCCTCGTACTGGCCGCAGCGGCCGTCCTCGCCAGCTACTTGCCCGCCAGGCGTGCCGCCTCCATCAATCCGGTAGAAGCGCTCAGAGTCGAGTAAGTCCGCAGCCTCAGAGTTCGTAGTTCCGAGTTCACAGTTCGTAATTCACAGTTCCTGCCAGAGCACAAAGCTGGGTGCCCCGGGTCTCGATTTTGAGACCTGGGAAACCACCCATCTCTGCAAAGCAAAGGTGCTTAAGCCAAACCTCTCCCGACTGTCATCCTGAGCGGAGCAGCTTGGGGGCCCCGCAAACGATTTCATCGTTTGTGGGGTAAGCGGAGCGAAGGATCTGCGGTTGTTCTCTTTTCTGCGTATCACCTCTCACACCCTAACGATGCTCAACATAGTGAAGGGAAGTAGAAGGATCTGCTGTTGTTCTTTTCCTCTCGCCGTGAGAATCTTCGACACAAGCTACTGTGAACTAAGAACTGCAAACTAAGAACTCCTCATGCTACCCTTGTCAGTCCACACAAACTCTATGCAGAAGCACGGCCTTGTATCGAAGCCCTAGCTTGCGACTGCACCAGGGAGCCACTGATGAAGCGCCTCTTTCACATCGCCCTCTTTTGTTTGGTAGCCGTTTCTCTTCACGCGCAGGCCATAGACGCAACCGTCTGCGACATCCTGGAAAAACCGCAATCTTTCAACGGCAAAATCGTCCGCATCAAGGGAACTGTTTCCTCCGGCTTCGACCAATTCGTTATCAAGGCCGATGACTGCAAGCATCACATTGACAACATCTGGCTCTCGTATCCCGAAGGCACAAAAGCCAAGTCAGGACCTGCCGCACTGCTGCAACTTCAGCCTGCCCGCAATTTCAATGGAACCGTAACGCCGGTTGATCGCGCGCCCGTCACCCTCGACAAGAGCAAAGACTTCAAGCAATTCGATTCCATGCTGGCCACCCCCTACAAGGGCGGAGGTATATGCCTCGGCTGCGCCAAATACGAGGTGAGCGCAACCCTCACGGGCCGCCTGGATTTTGCGGCGCCTGCTCTGCAACGCGACGCCTCAGGCAAAATTACCGCCATCTCCGGCTTCGGCAACTTGAACGCGTGGCCCACGCGCCTCGTGCTCCAATCTGTCTCCGATATTGCGCTGCACGAAATCGATTACTCCAAGATCACGGCAATCACCAAGAGCGAAGCCAACATCGACGCCGCCGGCGACCCAAAAGCCGCTGTGCACGGATTCGCCAAGGTATTCGGGGCCAATAATCCTCTCGGCGACCAGGTTGAACGCGCAGCCGCAGCCTTCGGAAAGGAAGGTGAAGACAACGGCGTCAACGTAGGCTTCAGCGGAATGAACGAAGCTTCCCCGCGCTCCGACCAGAAGAGCGACCACGCCTCGCCCGATGGCATCCTCTACAACTGCACCTTCGATTCCGGCAAACTCAAGGGCAACGCCATGGCCTTTGCCATCGCACACGTGGGCGAACACATCGCCAACCTGCGCGACACACAGAATTCGTCGGCAACCCTGTACACCCTGGAGAATCGTGCCTGGGTTACAACCGCGCTCGCGGCTGTCGGCGCCCGCCAGAAGACGCTGACCATTCCCGGAGGCTACGTCATCTGGAACGCGGCATGGCCCCCAGCCGACATCAACAAGCTAAGTAGCGACGCGCTCAGTGAGTTCCTGAAGAATGAGGCGCTGCTCATGTAGTCAGCGCCGAGCTACCAAATCAGAGACAGACTTGTTTCCGTAGGTCTTGCGCGCCACGTACCCAACCGATGGCGTCCAGCTCACAAACCCATTTGAGGCTTCGCTGCTCGCGTGGACCTCGAATCGGATTGCGTCGCCTGCGGCAACCTGAATGTCGTCCACATCCGTCGCATATCCCGCCTGGTCGGTGCCTGCAATCAACTGCCGACCGCCTTGACTCGGCCAGATCTGGGTGACATTTCTGCCCGACACCAGGTTCACCGCCAGGGTCATCCCGGCGTCACCATCAGAATCTAGTGCGTGCCCCCGGATGCTGACGACCCCAGGGGTAGTCGCAACCCACACCCGGGCGACTCCGCTCCCATCGCAACTGCCGGTGCAATTCCCCGGCGCCATGGTGAACGCGCTTACATACCGGGCCGGGCTCGTCTCCCACGCGGCATAGTTGTCGCCTGCGGAGTAGCGCGGCATCTCAGTCCATGTCGCCCCACGCGCCTCGTACATGTAGCGCCACTGGTTTTTCCCCTGCGTCGCCGAAAACTCTTCGGCTGCGTAATTGGGAGCCAGTGTCGTCTGCAGGTTGTTCGCATCTGCGATCGAGCCGATGCTTTTGCCGCCTAAGAATTTTCCGTGCTGTTCGAAATACAGGTTGTTGTGAATCTTTCCCGCAGGCGACGCGTATCCGCGCCCCTTGTTGTCTTCCCACACCGAGGCCGCGCCCGGCTGGCGAGAGTGCGCGTTCTGTGCAAACGTATTACCTTCGAACTCGAGCTCGCTCGAATGGTCGCCGCCGTGAATGTTCAAAATCTCCACGGCCGGACCCGCATTTGCCGCGAAAAAATTTGACTGCAGCGTCACGTGGTCTTCTGACCATTCAAAGTCGAGACCGGTTTCGTCCGGGCTGCCGGTTGCTGGTACTCCGAAGATGATGTTGTTTACGAGTTTCACCTGGCTGATGCGCCCCAGGATCACCGCGGCTGTTCCGGTCGGCGTGTGACACGCGGCCTCATCAAACAGAACCGAGTTCATCACCGTCACATTCGTCATCCCCAAAAGTCGCAGAGAGTCGCTGCACCCCAACCCCGCGGACACGTATGCCTTCGAAGCATTGCCGTTATCGCTGGAGAGAATCAGCCCATTCAGAACCACATTCTGGAAGGCGTTGTGCCCATCGGTGTTGTCGGTCGCGTTGGACTCTGCATCGAATGCCACGCTATCCAGATTGTTCGCCCCTCTCACGTCGGTCACCGACACGTCCTTCAGCACATACTGCGAGCTCGTGTAGGTCAGATACGACGCAACATTGAATAGAATCCCCGATGACAGATTGATATTCAGACTCGACGCAAATGGATCCAACACGTGATGCGACACCGGAAACTCGGTTGAATATCCGCCCCAGATTCCCTTGTTGTCGTGCGCGTCGATATTGCTGATGGTGATTCCGCTATTGAAAAGCTGCGTGTAGTGCAACAGAATTCCAACGCTCGCCCTACCCACTTCGAGGTCGCTGACCTTCCAGAAACTCGCATCCGTCAGCAGAACACAGATGTCGCTCACCGCCTGGTTGCGAAGGATCTTCGGCTTCGCGCCGGTGCCATAAGCCGTGAGCATAATCGGCTCACTCGCCGTGCCGCGACCCGTCAGAGATAGCTCCTGATTCCATGAGCCTCCACGCGCCAGCAGAATCTGATCACCGGGCTGGAACGTCCTTATCCGATTTGCAGGCGCGAACGTACACCAGGGCTGCGCCATGCTGTGCGGACCATCATCGCTGCAGCGGGAGCCTGCCTGATTGTTGATATAGTAGGCCTTCCCGTCAACGTGCGATGGGGTGCGCAAGCCCATCATGCCCACAGCAGCAAACAAAACAGCGAGAAGCCAGGAAATCCGGCCGCCGAGCTTCGCAGCCCCTGCGAACCGCCGAATTTTTGAAAATGATGGAAGGGTCCTCTCTCTAAGAAATACAGAGGGCCAAGGCAGGCACACGAATCCGCGAGGCAATGAAGGCAACAAGGCAACTCCCCAAACGCGATATCGCGTTTGGCTTCAGGCGAATAGAACCCACCGCGGTTGCCCTGGATCTTGAGTCGCAGTGGCAGCCGAAGCGTTCTGGCGATTGATTTATTAGCTGGATTCTACACAAGAAATTTGTGGAATTGCAGGTCACTGGAGTCACTTCAGAGCGGACTCCGATGATTTCCCGCCGCGAGATTAACCTTGCCATTTCCCTCGTTCAACCATCACAATCCAAAGATAGTTCCGTGCCGCAGCGGGGATTCGTCGCCCCAACCTCACCGAGGGAGAACCCATGTCCACCGTGCAAGCTCAAATTTGGAGGGGTGCCACTTTCACTATTGAACGCACGCAGAATCCTGTAGCCGATACGGTCATTTTCCGCTTCTCCGGACCATTTACCGCGCGCGATATGTATTCTTCGCTCACTCCGCTGGCCTTGCGCAATATCTTTGAGTCCGATCCGCCTCATAATGCGCCCAGGGTCAATATCTTCGACCTCACAGAAGTTCCCTACATGGACTCCTGTGGACTTGGCCTGGTCATCGGTCACTTTGTCCGTTGCCAGAACAAGGGCATCCACCTCATCGCCGTCGGAGTCACCCCACGCGTGCTCCAGTTGCTAAAAACCACGAAGACCGACCATCTCTTCCCCATCACCGCGACGGTTGACGAGGCATCCAGCCGCCCGCATTCCCAGCCCAGATAATGCGCCCAGGAACTCACTTCTGTGGGCTTCGGGTTATCTGCGTCAAACCTAAGTTGCATTCCGCGACATCCTGCAAACTGCTATAAGTAAAGAAGAAATACAGAACTAATCTCATTCTCACCAGACCTGCAGTTTGAGATTGTTGCGGGACGCATGCAGATTGAAGCCACCACATTTCCTGTACCCGAGCCCAACCAAAACCTTCTGCATAAGGCGTATTTCATCGAGCAGATCAGCCTTGTGCTGGCGATTCAGATTGTGCTCATCAACCTGCTCGGGCGCGTCTTCCCGTTCGTTGAAAATCTGCTCCCGGTAAGCTTTCTGCACATGAGGAGTTCATCAGCTCTGGCGGTGCTGTGCGCAACCGTGGCGATGTTCCTTACGGAAGTGGGCCGGTCTTATTCTCTGCATCGGATGGGCAGAATTCTTGCCGGCATGACCACATTGATTGCGGCTGCGCGATTCTGGGCGCCCGCGCAGAACGCTTTTTCGCAGCTCGACAAGCTTCTGAATGGAAATCAGTTTCCCTCGGGACAGGTTCCCTCCCACGCTGCCGCTTTTGCTTTTCTGCTTTTGGGAATCGTGATTCTGCTGATTCGTTCGCACGACACGCCTTTCGGCAGCGTTGCAGACGTCAGCGCAACTCTTCTCGCACTTCTGGTCCTCATCGTTCTGTCAGAATTTCTATTTGCAATCGCGCATATCCCTGGCTCGTCTGCCTCCGACCTTCCTTCGTTTCCTACCATCGTCTGCCTCGCCCTGTTAACCCTGGTTACGATTCTTCGGCGCGCAGAACACGGCGTCTTCTCGGTATTTCTTGAAAACGGCATCGGCGGGCGGATTGCACGCATCGTCGCGCCGGTTCTGGTCATCCTGCCTTTTCTGCGCGAACTTGGCCGGGCGCGCATGTTGAATGCTCAATTGGTTCCCACGCCTTATGCCACCGCGGCTCTCACGTCGGCGGCGACGATTCTCTCGTTCGCGTTGCTTCTGCTCCTGGTGCGGCTCATCAACCGCATGCAAAACGAGATCCATGGCTTGACCCTGCGGGATGAATTGACCGGCCTTTACAACTTCAGAGGGTTCAACTTATTTGCCGATCAGGCATTTCGCCTTGCCCGACGCGCTCAAATGCCCTTTGGCGTGTTGTTCATCGACATGGACAATCTGAAGATTATCAACGACGAATTAGGGCATAGCGCCGGCTCCATCTCGCTGGTTGAAACTGCGAAGCTGTTGAGCGCAACTTTCCGCGAAACCGACGTGATCGGCCGACTCGGAGGAGATGAATTCGTGGTGGCCGGCCAGTTCGACTCGCGCGAGATTGCAATTGCCATTGAACGCCTGCGTACGGGCGCCGCCGCGAAAACCCAGCTGGCCGGAAACCGGTTCTTTCTCAGCCTCAGCATGGGCTTCGCCGCAACTGACCTCGGCACAGACGAGACCTTGAAAAGCGTCGTGGCCCGGGCCGACAAGGCAATGTACAAAGAGAAGCGCGCGAAGAAAAGAATTGCCCTCGGTTAGACGTGGTTCCCCGTCCTAACCGCGCTTTTGCCGTTACGACGGAAACGCACGAACGGTCGCAGCCTCGCGCATCGCTTTGTCATTGAATGCTGATTGGCTTCGCGCATCTGCCGTTTGAACCCTCGTCCGCTTGCTCCCGGACCGCAACGGATGTCATGCTCGAAGCATGCGTAGAAATGCCCTGGGGTGTGCTTTCGCTGTTCTGCTTCTTTGTTATTCGATTTCGGCTGCTGCTCAGGACAAAGGCTACTGGCGCGCCACCAGTACCAATGCTGTCGCCATCACCGGCGATCTGTCCATCTCTGAATCCAGGCTTTCGATCAATCTGACTGCGTTCCCCATGGCGCAGATTCGACCAATCAAGCCTGCTGAATCCAGCGCGGCATTCGATGCTGACCCTGGCGAGGGTGGCAGCGGCTATCTCTATCGCCTGAATGTGCCCGCCGCCAAGCGCTTTCTCCACCACAACACGCTCTGCGGATCGGACGATACCCAGTGGATGGCAACCTATGTCCACGATCGCACCCTGCGCGTGGCTTTCTTCTCTGGAACAGATATGCCGGTGATTACATCCGATGCCCTTGCCAACTCGACCGACGTTTGCGGTACCTTCGCTTACTCGCGCTGAGCCGCGGCATGCAAGACCGTTGTAACTCTGTTGCCCTGTTACTCCCGGGCGGCATTTATCCTTGAAGTTGAACTACCAATCTGATTTCGAAGGAACAACATGGCGGAGATAGCCGTTGAGTCCACTGCAACTCCCGCGCAACTGCCCGACCTGCACGTAGCCGTTCTCGGTGCGGGCAAAATGGGTGGAATTCTGCTTCAGGCCTTTCTCAAGCAGAATCTATTTGCCGCGGACCAGATTCACGCCACCGTCGCGCACGCTGAAAAGGCGGTGGCCCGCGCTGCCCAGTGGGGTGTCGACGTCGGCACCGACAACCTTGCCGCCGCACGCCAGGCCGACTTCATCCTGATCGGCGTCAAGCCCTTCCAGGTGCCCGACTTGATCACCGAAATCAAGCCCGCACTGACTCCAGCGAAGACCATCGTATCCTTTGCTGCTTCCGTGAAGACGCGCGCGATTGAAGACGCTGCTGGAATTGAGATTCCCGTCATCCGCGCCATGCCCAATACGCCCTCGGCACTTGGCGCAGGCATTGCCGGCCTCTGCCGCGGCCGCTTCGTCAAGGCCGAGCAGATGGACCTCGCTCAGCGCATCTTTGAAACGGTGGGCCGCTCCGTCATTGTCGACGAAAAGCACATGGACGCCGTCACCGGCCTCTCTGCCTCAGGCCCCGCCTACATATACATCATCATTGAGGCCCTGGCCGAAGCCGGCGTCAAGGTCGGCCTGCCTCGCGATACGGCAACGCAACTCGCCGCGCAAACCGTATACGGCGCAGGCAAAATGGTGCTTGAAACCGGCTACCACCCGGCGCTGCTCAAGGACGAAGTAACCACGCCCGCAGGCTGCACCGTCGACGGCATCCTCGAACTGGAAGAAGGCGGCCTCCGCGTAACCCTGATCAAAGCAGTAATGCGCGCCACCGAACGCGCCAAACAACTGGCCGCCGGATAGGCGCGCTTTCGAAACACTGGGTGCCCCGGGTCTCGCTTTTGAGACCTGGGATTCCACCGATGCCGACCTGCTGGGTGCCCCAGGTCTCGCTTCTGAGACCTGGGAAATCACGAACCCAAACCTGACACTTCCACTTTGAAAATCCAACGCCGGGTGCCCCAGGTCTCGCTTTTGAGACCTGGGATTCCACCGATGCCGACCTGCACTTTTGCTGACTCACTGGGTGCCCCAGGTCTCGCTTTTGAGACCTGGGATTCCACCGAATGCCGACCTGCACTGTTGCTGACTCGCCGGGTGCCCCAGGTCTCGCTTTTGAGACCTGGGATTCCACTGACGATAACCTGCTAATCTTCAACTTTGCCCATCCAACGCCCATCCTGGCTGCCCTCCTACATCCCCGAACTGCAGGGATTGCGCGGCATCGCCGTCCTCTCCGTGGTTCTCTACCACTGCCATCCGCGCTTTACAGGAACATGGATCTATCCCGCGTCGCTGTGGGGCTGGACCGGCGTCAATTTGTTCTTCGTTCTCTCCGGATTTCTGATCACTTCGATCCTGCTTGAGTCCCGGAGCCGGCCCCACTACTTTCGCAACTTCTACGCCCGCCGCGCTCTCCGCATCTGGCCCGTTTATGTGCTGGTGTTGGTAGTCTGCTACCTCAACGCTCCCTGGTTTATCGGCCCGACGATCTGGGACGCAGTCAGGACCGCTCCATGGTGGGCGTATCTCCTGTTTCTGCAGAATCTCTTCCACCTTTCTCTGCCGCCCGCCATCGGCCCCACCTGGTCGCTGGCGATCGAGGAGCAGTACTACTTTCTCTGGGCGCCGGTTGTGCGCTTCCTGCGCGCGCCGTGGATGCTGGCGACCCTGCTGATCGGCGCGTTGATCGCTTCCCCGCTTTTTCGCCGCACACACTTCGCCTGGATCACCCCGACGCACACGCTTACGCACATCGACGGAATCGCCATGGGCAGCCTGCTGGCTCTTGCCCTCTACACACTGCCGCTCAGCCGCCGTGTCTGGCTCTGGATCGGCCTTGCAGCCATGCCCATCGGATTTCTTTCCGCCGCCACCATCGCCGGCGGAACGGCATTTCTAGACACCGCGCTCACTACGCTCTTCGCGGGGGCTGTCCTCTATTCGATCGCCTCGACCGGATCGCGCAACCCATTCAATGCGATCCTGCGTCGCGGCCCTCTGGCCTTCTACGGACGCATCAGCTATGGCCTCTACATGACGCACATCATGGTCTTCATCTACTTCGGCTGGTTCGACGCCCGCATGGACCACTACGGAACGGCAGGCAACCTCGCCGTGGTCGTCTTCCGCCTGGCGGCCTGCACGCTCGCCGCGACCATTCTCTGGTACGGCTTCGAATCGAGAATTCTGCGCCTCAAGCGTTTTTTTGAGAACAAATCACGCCAAAACCCGTCAGCATAGATAAGCTCTTCTTTCCCAGTTGAGGTCACCGGATGCGATCTTCGCGGTCTGCTGCGGTTCTGCTCCTGATCGGCTTGTTGAATCCCTGTGTCGCCCCATTCGCCAAAGCACAGGCCCCCGCTGGCACAGCCTCGCCAAGCGTTGCCTCCGGCCAGCACCAACAGGAGGAAGTCCTCCGCACCAATGCTTTCTCGGTCCTGATCGATTTAGTCGTGACGGACAAGAACGTCGCCGTCCATGGAATCGATCCCAGGCGCTTCCATATTTACGAAGACGGCCGCGAGCAGGCCATCACTTACTTCGAAGAGCACAAGCCGAGTGGGTCAACAACTCCGATGCAGCGTCGCACGATGCCTCCCCATTACTACAACAATCTGCCCCAAAATCCGCCGAGCAGCGCAGTCAACGTATTGCTCCTCGACGGCCTCAATACTCCGCTGGGCGACCAAGCGTCCGTTCGCAAGCAGATGGTGGAATACGTCAAAACCATCGCGCCGGGCACAACGCTGGCGATCTTCACGCTCTCTTCGCGGCTACGCATGGTTCAGGGATTTACCTCAAACATCGACCGCCTCGTGACGGCGCTGAACAGCGCGAAGACTCTGCCCAAGCAATCCGTGGCACTTGACTCCGGCAACGGAAACGGCGGGAACGGTTTCGACTCTGCCATTGGCAACCTCGTGATGATGAGTGCGCCCGAGGATACAATTGCCGCGATCCAAGGGTTCGAGTCCGACTACATCGCAATGCAGACTGACCGCAGGGTATTGATCACGTTGGAGGCAATGCAGCAGCTTGCTCGCTATCTCAGTGCGGTCCCGGGTCGCAAAAACCTGATCTGGTTCTCCGGCTCGTTCCCTATCGTCCTCGGCCCTGATCCTGGAACCCAATCCTTGAAGAACGTGAAGAGCTACGCGGATCAGGTCCGGGCAACCAGCGATCTGCTTTCGGCAGCGCGTGTCGCCGTGTACCCCGTAGATGCAAGCGGCATGATGAGCCTGTCGGCCCTTGATACCTCAGACAACGGACTCAGTTCGACGGCGGGTGGCAACGGAACACCAAGCTTCGCTAGAAACAACGCGCAGGCTATGACCGGCGCTGTCAACTCGCACTTCACCATGGAACAGATAGCCGCCGATACTGGTGGCAAAGCCTTCTTCAACACCAACGGATTCAAAGCCGCGATCGCCAGCGCCATCGCGGATGGAGAAAACTATTACGCCATCGGCTACGTGCCGGAGTCGAAGAATTTCAACGGAGATTTTCGCAAGATCAAGGTTAAAGTCGATTCGAGCAAGTACGATCTCGAGTATCGAAACGGATATTATGCCGATCCCCCGGGAAAGGGGAATCCACGCGGCCTCGCGCAGCCCAGCCTGATGACCACCGCGACGCTGCATGGGGCGCCGCTCTCAACCCAGGTTCTGTTTCAAACGCGAGTACTGCCGGCAACAGATGCCGAATTCAAAGACGTCTCCCTCGCTCTCGGTCCGGCAGGCGAGCTTGCCCCATCGCTGAAAGGACCGGCTGTCCGCTACATCGTCGATCTAGCCGTCGATCCGCACACTCTGGTCTTTGACTCAACGGCTGCGGAAACACATACCGCTTCGATCGAATTCGCCGTGGTTGCCTACGACGCTGACGGCAAACGATTGAACTATATCGACCGAGCCACGCAGCTTGCGCTGAATCCAGAACAGTATGCACAGATCATGAAATCCGGTCTCCCAGTCCGGATGGCGATTGATGTTCCAGCCGGACAGGTCTCTCTGCGCGTCGCTGTTCACGACAGACTCGGAGCGCGCGTTGGCTCGCTTGAGATTCCGCTAACCATCGGCGCCAATTAATACTCCGTCTTGTCCAACCCTTCGCGCACCAAAGCCGGGCGGCCGAGAAGACAGAAGATTCTCTCGCTATTTCCCGCGCGAAAAGCCCGTCCCACCCTGTGGAGCGGCATCTCATCAGCGTGTGACTTCAATCACCCACGGCTTTAACATTCGGCTGCTAGCCTGAACTAGTAAGGATTTCCCCTTTCGAGGTGCCCATGACCAGCGCGACGACCGATATCAACCGGGCCGAAGCAAGAACCGAAGGCCCTCTCAGTCCCGATCTACTCAATAAAATGGACGCCTACTGGCGCGCCGCCAATTACCTCTCCGTCGGGCAGATCTATCTCAAAGACAATCCCCTGCTCGAACGACCCGCTGACTCTGGATGATGTAAACCGCGTCTGCTCGGCCACTGGGGAACCACGCCGGGCCTCAACTTTCTCTACGTCCACTGGAACCGGCTGATTCGCGAACGGCATCTGGACATGATTTATTTGATCGGCCCGGGGCACGGCGGTCCGGGTTTGGTGGCGAACACATATCTCGAAGGATCCTACTCGGAGATCTATCCACACATCGAGCAGAATCGCGATGGCATGAAGCGCCTCTTTCGCCAGTTCAGTTGGCCTTATGGCATTCCCAGCCACGTCGCGCCCGAGACACCCGGCTCGATCCACGAAGGCGGAGAACTAGGCTACTCGCTGGTACACGCGTACGGCGCGGCTTTCGACAATCCAAACCTGATCGTCGCCTGCGTGGTTGGCGATGGTGAAGCTGAGACTGGTCCGTTGGCGACAAGCTGGCACTCGAACAAATTCCTCAATCCTGCGACGGACGGCGCGGTGCTGCCCATCCTCCACCTGAACGGATACAAGATCGCCAATCCGACAGTGCTGGCGCGCATTCCCCACGCCGAGTTGGAGAACCTCATGCGTGGTTACGGATACGAGCCATTCACGCTGGAGGGTCACGACCCGGCAACCATGCATCAAAAGGCAGCCGCGGTCTTCGACCAGATCTTCGACCGCATCGCAGCAATCCAAAAAGCAGCGCGAGAGGGTGGATCAACCGATCGCCCGGCGTGGCCCATGCTGATTATGCGCACGCCGAAAGGCTGGACAGGACCGAAGGAAGTCGACGGCAAGCCCGTGGAAGGCACATGGCGCGCTCACCAGGTTCCATTTGCAGAGTTGCGCGAGAAACCGGACCACCTGCGTCTGCTGGAAGACTGGATGCGCAGCTACAAGCCCGAAGAACTCTTCGACGAAAAAGGCGCGTTCCGCGAAGAGTTCGCCGATATCGCGCCGAAGGGCCGGTTGCGCATGGGCATGAATGCTCACGCCAACGGAGGCCTGCTGTGGCAGCCGCTTACGGTTCCGAGCTTCCGCAACTTTGCAGTCAACGTTGAGGCTCCCGGAGCCACGATCGCTGAGTCCACTCGCGTTCTGGGGAAGATGTTGCATGCCGTGATGGAGGCCAACAAAGACACGAAGAACTTCCGCGTCTTCGGTCCCGATGAAACAGCCTCAAACCGTTTGCAGGATGTAATCATCGGAACCGGCAAAACCTGGGAGGCCGAGACGCTTCCGGTCGATGAAGACCTTTCGCGCACCGGCCGTGTCATGGAAATCCTGAGCGAACACATGTGCCAGGGGTGGCTCGAAGGCTACCTGCTGACCGGCCGCCACGGATTTTTCAATTGCTACGAAGCATTCATTCACATCATCGATTCGATGGTGAATCAACATGCAAAGTGGTTGAAGGTGACGCGCCAGATTCCGTGGCGCAAACCGATTGCGTCGCTCAACTACCTGCTAAGTTCCCTGGTGTGGCGGCAGGATCATAACGGCTTCTCGCACCAGGATCCCGGATTCATCGACCACCTGGTGAACAAGAAGGCGGACGTTGTGCGCATCTACCTTCCGCCCGACGCAAATACCCTGCTCTCCGTAGCCGATCACTGCCTGCGCAGCAAGAACTACATCAACTTGATCGTGGCGGGAAAGCAGCCTGCTCCGCAGTGGCTCACGATGGATGAAGCGGTCGCGCATTGCACAACCGGGCTCGGTATCTGGAAGTGGGCATCGAACGACAACGGTAATCCCGACGTCGTGATTGCCTGCTGCGGCGATGTTCCGACGATGGAAGCGCTCGCAGCTGTCACGCTGCTTCGCACACAGGCGCCAGACATGCGCATCCGCTTTGTGAATGTGGTCGACCTGATGGCTCTGCAGCCGCCGTCCGAGCATCCGCACGGCCTGTCTGACGAAGAGTACGATTCCATTTTCCCGCCAAAGGTGCCGACGATCTTCGCATTTCACGGATATCCGTGGGGCATACATCGCCTGACGTATCGCCGCCACAATCACGACAACCTGCACGTTCGGGGATACAAGGAAGAAGGCACAACTACAACGCCTTTCGACATGTGCGTGCTCAACAATATCGATCGCTTCCAGCTTGCGCTCGATGCGATATCACGCGTGGCGCGGCTTGCGCCAAAGGCCGACGAGGCGCGTCAGTGGTACTCAGAGGAGATCCAGAGGCATCGTTTGTACGTATCTGAAAACGGAGAGGACCTGCCGGAGATTCGCGACTGGCAATGGCAGCCAGCCACAAAGAGCTAGAAGAGTTTTGGAAGATGCTCAGAATCGAGAAACGTTTGTATCAAGGCACGACTTGGTCGTGCCGCAACCTGTGGCCAGACTCAAAGCCAAGTCTGTATCATGGCACGACTCGGTGTGCTGCAAGCTTTGCCAGACTCAAAGACAGTTTTGTACCAAGACACGACTCGGTCGTGCTGCAAGCTTTGACCAGACTCAAAGCCAGGTCTGTATCAGGGCACGACTTCAGTCGTGCCGCAAGAGAAGCAATAAAACCGGGGCTTTAGCCCCTGCGAAAAAATCAAGAAGTTCAAATTACAGTAAGGGGTACTCCTGATGTCGTCTTTACCGATTTTGGTTTTGAATAGCGGTTCGTCATCTATCAAGTTCGCAATGTATGAAGCCGGCGATGGCCAACGCATAAAGATTTTTGAAGGCGCGGTTGATGGAATCGGCACAGATAACGGCAAGTTCTGGATCAAGGATGCCGACGGCAAGAAGCTCGTGGACCAGACGCCTCCCCTGCCGAACCGCTCTATTGCATTTTCGCTGGTAGAAAAGGCGCTCCACTCCGGTCAGTTTCCTGCCCCCAAGGCCATCGGACATCGCACAGTGTGCGGTGGCCCTGAAATTCGCGACAACCAGATCATTACTCCAAAGCTCATCGACGAGATCGAAAGCTACGCGGCTCTTGCGCCGCTGCACACGCCGATCGCGGTCTACATCATGCGCGAGGCGTTGCGACTCTTCCCAGGCATTCCTAATTTCGCGGTGCTCGATACGTATTTCCATCGCACCATGCCTGAAGTCGTTACGCGCATGCCCATTCCCGACGAATATGCGAAGATGGGCGTGCGGCGCTACGGCTACCACGGGATTTCATACGAGTCGATCATTTATCAATTGCAGCCGAATATCCCGGAGAAGCTGATCGTTGCGCATCTCGGCAACGGCGCATCCATCACTGCCATCCGAAACGGCGAAAGCCTCGATACATCGATGGGCCTCACGCCGACAGGCGGCATCATCAGCGGCTCGCGTACCGGCGACATCGATCCCGGCGTCGTGATCTTCATCCTCAAAAAGATTGCCGAGACGACGACCGACGCAGCCGCCGCCGCCGACAAGCTTGAAACCGTTGTCAGCAAGAAATCGGGCCTGCTCGGCGTGAGCGGGAGTTCGAACGATATGCGCGATCTGCGCGAGGCCATCAAGGGCGGCGACAAAAACGCTCGTCTCGCGGTCGACAAATTTACATGGACAATTGCCAAGTGGATCGGCAGCTTCTTTGCCGAGCTCGGCGGGTTGAACATGCTGGTTTTCACCGGCGGCATCGGCGAAAACGACATCGCATCGCGCGCAGAGATCTGTGCAGGATTGGGAGCACTCGGAATTGTTGTTGATCCAGCGAAGAACAACGTGCGCGGCGAGGCAGTTATCTCCGCAGAGGAGTCCCGCGTTAAGGTGCGCGTGATTCCGCCGGCCGAAGATCTCATGATCGTGAATCATGTGGTTCGGCTGCTGAACAATCAAGGAGAATGAGCGCGCTGAAACGCGGGCCGCTGCCGGATACGCCAGATGCAACCCATTGTTCTACACTAAAGAGTTCGCATCGGAGCTTTCGTTTATGCATTCGGTAGCAACTCAAACGAGCCTCAAACCGCTGCCTTCGCCGGCCCTGCGCCGCTTTGCCTGGGCGGTGCTCGCCTACTTTATCGCCGTGATTCTGTGGGGTTCGCTCGTACGCGCTACGGGTGCAGGCGCGGGATGCGGCAACCACTGGCCCCTGTGCAATGGGACGGTCCTGCAGCACTCCGCAAGTGCAAACACGATGATCGAGTTTGCACACCGCATCACGAGCGGGCTATCGTTCTTCTCCGCCGTGGGTTTGCTGGTGTGGACATATGCCGGAACCGTACGCGGTCACCTGGCTCGCGCGGCGGCCGTGGCATCTGTCGCATTTACGCTGGTTGAGGCAATTCTTGGTGCGCTGCTCGTCAAACTCGGCCTGACTGCACAGAGCCAATCGCCCCTGCGACCGTGGTACCTCGCCCTTCACCTCACGAATACGCTTCTGCTGCTTGCGGCACTCACGCTTACCGCTCACCTGCTGAGCCGCGAACACGGATATCTTCGCGGCGCCATTCGGCTGGTGGCTCCGTTCGGCGCAGTCGCGGGCGTTGTTGTCGTGCTCGTCGTTGGTGTGACGGGTTCGCTGGCTGCGTTGGGAGACACGTTATTTCCCGCCACGTCGCTTGGCTCCGCGCTGGCAGAGGATTTTTCGTCGACGAGTGGATGGCTTGTCCGATGGCGCTGGACGCATCCGACGATCGCATTTCTGGCGAGCATCTTCCTGATCTGGATCCTCGTACGCGCAGCGCAACGCACCACTCACTGGGACAATCGCGGATTGTCAGCGCTGGTGCTGGTGCTTCTGGCCGCGCAGTATGTGCTGGGTGTACTCGACGTGGTGATGCTCGCGCCGGTGTGGCTGCAGATTGCGCACCTGCTTGGCGCCGATGTGCTGTGGGCCGCGCTGGTGGTGCTCACCGCGCGATTGACGCTGCAACCGCAAGAAACAGGGACGTAGGGACTAAGGACTAGGGAATTTCGCCGTTCGGTCGCTCAAAGAATTGGTTTCATAGGCCAGTGAGTTATTCTCTAGTCCCTAGTCCCTAGTCCCTCGTCCCTGCGTCCCTAGTCCCTTAGTCCCTAGTCCCTGCTTTATCTTCACCAGCACTCCAGCCGCTGGATAGACCTTTCCGTTTGCCTCTGCATTGATCACGGGCAGGTCCGGCGTGGCTGTGAGCCATTCGATTTTCCCATCGCGCAAAATCACAGTATCTTCCGCCTTGCCGCCGCGAATGCTCGGATTCCACGCGAACGCCTGGTTGTTGACGACGGTCTCTTTGCCTTCAGGTGTCGCTACCCATTCCCGCTCACCGTATCCGGTCGGTCCACCCTGGTGATGGAACCGCTCCTCGCCCGGGAATCCTTCAGCTGTATACGCCGCCTGCGCGACGCGAAATAACCCAGCAGAGGTTGCGCCGACTCGAGTTGCATCGAGAAGCGCAGCATTAACCTGGGCAGACGATTTGAAACGCGCGTCGAGTTCGGCGGGAAGCGCACCGAAGTGCACAAAGCGGGTAATCGAGATTGCCAGCCCCCATCTGCGCGAGCAGAGATTCAACATCCCATACTTCTTCAGCCGCGCGCCACGCGCCACCGCATGTTTGTACTTGTAGATGCGATCGTCGACCGCGAAAAGATAAACCGACGGAAGAATGCCGCGCCGCAAAAGATTGGCGGCCGTGAGAGCTTCGAGATCGTATTCGCTCAGTCCAGGTTCAACCTCGTGCAACGACTCGATGGTGGCGTCAGCCGTCTGCGTCCCAAGCCAGCGATAGCGCGCGATTTCGGTATCGCTTAGGGACGCACGCAGCGGAAACAGATTCACCGGCGTCGATCCGGGCATCGGAGTGTCCGATCCAAGCGGGCCGCCCGCCAGCTTTGCAGCGGCAGCCGCAGTATCGTCGGCATACCAGGGGAACACTACCGGCTCAAAATCGAGAGCGCCAAACTCTTCATCGTGCAGCCGCGGAGCCTCGTTCTCCGTCGTAAAGTAGTAGCGCTTGCCATCGGCTGTGATCAGCAGCGATGCGACGCCGGTTTCGCATGGAGTCAGCACGCGCAACTCAACCGCTCCGCCGGTCAGCCAGGCTACGTTCTCATTGCGACGAATCAGAACGCCAGACAACTTGTTTTCGCGAAGCCACGCGACGACTTTGTCGTGTTTGGCGTTGAGCTCTTCGTTCCACGCAGCCTCGGTTACGATGGTGGTCCCGTTTACTACCAGGCTCTTGTTGATCC
Organism: uncultured Acidobacteriaceae bacterium; assembly: GCA_963769345.1. Taxonomy (GTDB): domain Bacteria; phylum Acidobacteriota; class Terriglobia; order Terriglobales; family Acidobacteriaceae; genus Telmatobacter. Next base: position 1,014,676 of record CAVYLL010000005.1, on the reverse strand, counting down.
GCTTGGTCATGATTGCCGTCTCCATATCAATCTCCTCAAACAACAACGGGCGCCGACACAGAAGTCAACGCCCGCATGTGTATCCCAAATAAATCAATCCTCAAGGTTCGGGTGGTAGTGGCTTTCCCATCCGAGATAGCGCGCAGCCTCGTGCACCGACTTCGAAACGTCGCTGAAGTTGGCGGCCACGTGGTGTTCGAATCCCTCGCGGCAAATGTACTTCAACAATTTCTGTAACTGCGGAATTTCGGCCACGCCTGCGCCGCCGAAGGTCTCAAGCGGATCATCGGTGAAGCGACCCGCGCCCGTGTATCCGCGTACGATACCGCGACGGTCGTCGGTGGAGTAACGCGCAAAGCTCATCCCGCCCGCCTTCACGCGTCCCACGCAGGTGCCGAACGTGTTCAGCTTGCCAACCGTGCCGGCGATGATCTCCTGGTAGTCCATCTTGACATCCTTGAAGAAGTGCTTGGGCAGGTTGGAGCAATGGAAGCAGACGCACTTGTCGGGATGGCTGCCGTAGTTGTTGTTCCAGTCAAGCAACGCGGAGGGCGTGCCCGAAGCCAGCGCCATCATGTACATGCTCAGCGTGCCCGGCACATCCGTTTCGCAAGCCGAAGGAATGAGGTTGTCACTCATCATGCTCATGATTGTGCAGGGCACGACGCCAAAGAATTCCTCCATCGAAGTCCAGCATTGGACCGCGCTGATCGTGACCGGAGCCGTCTTCATCCAACCGTCGATCACCGCGCCGAGCTTCGCCATCTTCATCAACGCTTCGTCAGGAATTCCAGCCGTAGTCACATACTTCTTGATCGCGGTCAGCTTGCCCTGCGCGGCATCGTCGTTGTCCTTCATGCGGTTGATGCGGCCAAATATCTCAGATAGATCGATCGTCTCGATCGTGATGCCGTTGGTTTCGAAGATGCGCTCGGAATAGCGGACCGTGTTGAATGCCGTGGGACGCGCGCCGATAGCGCCGATGCGCAGGTTCTTGAGGCCCTTCACGATGCGGCAGACAGCCGAGAACCATTCCAGGTCAGCCTTGAATTCCGCCGAGGTCAACGCCTCCGTGTGCAGCGTGGTCAGCGAATAGTTGATGCCGTACTGCATCATGTTGTTGCAGGCCGACATTTTTCCGCAGAAACTGTCGCGGCGCGTGGCGATGGTCATGGCTTCAGAGCGGTCAGGCGTGGCCTGCACCAGCACCGGGACCTTCAGGCCGGAGAGGCGAATCGCATCCACGATGCCGCGCTCTTCGCCAAAGTTAGGCAGCGTGAGGATGATGCCGTCGATCTCTTCGGCGTGTTTCTTGAAAAGCTCGGCACAATGCTGAGCCTCCGTGTACGTTTCTACGGCGCCGTATTTTGATTGCTCCGGTCCGAGGACAATTGCCTGCGCGCCGGCGGCCTCAAGCACCGAAATGATTTCTTCGCGCCCGGTCTTGGCCAGGTGATCGGGGAAAAAGCCCCGGTTTCCAACAATGACTCCAAATGTCATTTTCCTTTGTGCTGCCATGTTTCATGCTCCTTAAATTGCCGCGTTAACCGTTGCGGCCCGGACGAAAACGCAAACTGTAAAAAAGACCGAGTAACAACATCAAACCACCCCACCAGACCGGGGCATGCAGGTTCGCAAGCACCACGTTCGCCAATTGGTGCGTTGCCAACTCGTACAGGCCGTAGCAAAAAATCATCGCTCCGTAAACGGTGAGCAGAACGCCGATGAAAAACCAGATTGAAATATGGCCGGAATGCATACGACCTCCTTACCAGAAATAGATGTTGAGGGCCAGGAACAGAACGATGGCGATGACCAGCCAGAAGTATTCGTTCTTGTAGATTGGCACCGGCTCCTCGACAGGCAGCGTCGTCGCGCCGTACACGAGCCCATTCAACTCTGAGAGCGGCCTCGCCTTCGTCATCAGGCTGACGATCACGTTGACCAGGATGGCTACAATCACCGACCACAGGGCGCGATACATGTTCTCCGCCATGTCTCTCGCATTCGGCGAAATTGCGACGAAGCGCAGCGCAGACGGATCCGCTTTGACCCATCCCCAAAGCCCAATTGAAGTGAGGGTGCCGATCAGCAGCCCCCAGAATCCGCCTTCCTTTGTGGCGCGCTTCCAGAACATGCCCACCAGCACCACACCCAGCAGCGGTGAGATGAAGAAGCTGAAGAGCGCCTGCACATAGTCCATAATCCCGGCAGCGCTCATGACGAGGTATGCTGTGCCAATGGAAACGACGACGCCGAGAATCGTGGCCCACCGTCCCACCGAAACATAGTGCTCATCGGGTGCATTCTTTTTGATCAGCGGCTGATAGATGTCGTAGGTCCACACGGCAGAGAATGCGCTGACGTTGCCCGCCATGCCACTCATGAACCCCGCAATCAGCGCGGTGATTCCAAGGCCCAGCAGACCGGGCGCACAGTAGCGCACCAGCATCAGCGGAAGCACTTCGTTATAGCTGTGCAGCCCCGATTCCGGCGTCGCCAGGTTCTGTCCTACAAGGTGCATCAGGCTTCCATCGGGATTCTGCAGGACGACCAGGCCAAGCAAGCCTGGAAGAATCACGATGAACGGAACGGCCATCTTGAAGAAGGATCCGATAATCGGAGCCATGCGCGCGGAACGCAAATTGTGAGCGGAGAGAACGCGCTGCACAACGAGGAAGTCCGTAGTCCAATAGCCGAAGCTGATCGCGAATCCGAGTCCGAAGACGATGCCGGTCCAGTGGATGCCCATCGGGTTATCGGTAAAGTGGCCCATGCTTCGCCACATGTGCGTGTAGTCGCCGGGTGCGGTTGCGCCCGTGGCGATGTTGTGGGCGAGTTTCGCTTTGAATCCGTTCCAGCCGCCGGCCTCGATCAGGCCAAGAATCGGAACCAGCAGCGCTCCGCCCCAGATGAGCATGAACTGCAGAACCTCGTTGAAAATTGCCGAGCGCAAGCCGCCAAGCGCAACGTAGGCCGCCACCGCGAGCGACGAGACGATGATGGAGAAGTTCAAATCCCAGCCGAGAACAACCTTCATTACTTCGGCCATGGCGAACATGTTCACGCCGCTCATCAGCACAGTCATGAACGCGAACGAAAACGCGGAGACGATGCTGGCGCCCTGTCCGTAACGCAGTTTGAGGTAGCCGGGCACCGAATGTGTTTTGCACACGTAGTAGAACGGCATCATCACGATGCCGAGGAAAAGCATGGCCGGAATCGCACCTACCCAATACCAATGCGCGGCAAGAATGCCGTACTGATAAGCCGATCCGGCCCAGCCCATCAGTTCCAGGGAGCCGAGGTTTGCCGATACGAAGCTAAGGCCGGCAATCCATGCCGTCATCTCGCGGCCAGCCATGAAGAATTCTTCGCTGGTGTTGGCCTGCCCCTTCAGGTAAAAGCCTATCCAGATCACCATCACGAAATAGATGGCGATGATGGCGATGTCGAGGAAGCTCAGATGGGCGAGTGAGGGCGCAGCCAGCGCAAGCAGCGCGGCGGGTGTTTGTGGCATTCCAATGGCTGTTAAACCTGGAACCAAAGCGAGCATTCAGTCACCTGCGATCGGGTGAATACATCCGGTGTCGACGTGGACGTTCGCCCATAAGTAAATGGGTTTACTCCAAGGGTTGTCAAGCCTTCAGCCGAAAATTCCGCGATCGGGATGACAGTGCTCCGCAGCCGGCGCAAAATTCGAGTCATCTGAAGGGGATACGTTTTCCGGCACGGAGTCTACCACAGTCAGCCGTAGGCGCAACACACACGAATGGAGGGCCAAATCTGTGGCTAAATCCCTTACCCTGAAGCACCCGCTTTTTGAAGGAATGCAGTCGTCTTGCTTTCGTCGCCCGGGAACAGTCGCGCATACTCAAGGGGCGTGCATTCCACCACCTCAGCGGGCCGCTCGTAGTGCCCGGGAATCCTGGCCGAAATCGACAGGTCTGCGCCGTGATTCACCAGAAGCTCCACCATGGTCAGCCCGAAATCGAAGAATTGCGAAACCGCGTGGAAGAGGGCCGTCTGTCCACCGACGCCTGTTTGATCAGTGTCTGCCGCGCGACATTGACATCTGCGCCGCGCTCGAGAAGCAACTGTGCTGCCTCAACGTTTCCATATTCTGCCGCTACGTGGAGCAACGTGCCACCGCGAAGCGTAAGGCTCCGATTTCCTGTGCTTCCGAAATCGAGCGCTCCGAAGCGGCGATTCACAAGCGCGGGGTCGGCATCGAGATGTTCGCGAAGCCGGTCGACGCATCCGCGCAGAATCTCGAGGACTGCAGGAATGTTGCGTCTCGTGGGGCAGCCTGCTTCAACCAGAATATCGATGCAGGCGCCGAGCCTCTCTGAGCGCGAGTAAGTGCCAATGACGTAGTCCAACGCGGTATCCGGATATTTTCGCCCAGCCCTCGCACAGTCGGGATTTGCGCCGTGATCGATCAACCATTTCAGCGATGCCGGCGCGACCGTTTCGCAGGGCGCGAAAATGATCGGGAAGAACCCATCCCACTCGGCATTCACATCGGCACCATTGCGAAAGAGCAGTTCCATCATCGGAATGCGATCATCCCTGAGCGCCGCACGCATCAGCGGACCATCGCCGCCCTGGTGGATGTCCGACCCGTTGTCGATCATCCACTGCGCCATTGCGAGTCGGACTGGCGCCGGCGGTTCCCAGGGAACGCGGCACTCAGCCACCCAGGTGAGCGGGCCATTCTTGCCGTAGCCGATTGGAGCGCGATGCAGAGACCGGGTTCCGCGTCATCAGGTGCTTCACGCGATCGAGGTCATTGCGCGTCGATGGCCTGCTTCAGATCGATGACTTCGCTGCCGAGGTTCTACTCGTCGACGTGCGCTTTCAGCCGTCGCCAACTCGGGAAGCCGTACATGCGCGCAATCTTGAGCTGCGCCTCAGCTCAGCGACGCAGCCTCGACCGGCCTTCAGCAGCGCTTTTGCCTGGTCTTTCAGGTGGCGAAGATTGGGGCGTTCAGGAAGTGGACGAGGAGATTGGCCTGATTCGGCGGGCATATAGCCTCCTTTCATTTTTGCGCCCGGCGTCCGCGTTGCGGGCTGAAAGAAGGTGTATGGATTTGGGCAATTCGGGTGGGCTTAAAGCCCTTTCCGCGGACCGGATGCGTCCCCAACGCTGACCGCAAGATTAGCAGAACATCCCTGCGGTTCGCATAACCAACTCAACCATGCGCAACCCGCATTTCCTGCTTGTTTTTGCCGCGCCGGAACGATACCTTGGGATATGGGATTGTCATTCCCCTTCCCCAATCCTTCGTGTTTCCCGGCCTTTTGTCTCTCCGCGCCTCAAGCGGTTGTTTGTCCAATTCCATCCTCAACCATAAGGAGTCTTGCCGATGTACCCGACCGTCGATCCTATAGCTCCTAACGGAATTTCGCGCCGCAGCTTCTTCCGTTTCGCCGCCGGAGCCTCCGCGCTGGCCAGCCTGCCGATCCTTACCGAGGCGCATCTCGCATACGCCGACCGCCCCAAATTTGCCGACCCCAACAAGGGCATCCACATCGATGCGAACGAGAACCCCATGGGACCCTCGCGAGGCCGCGCGCCAGGCGATGGTCGACATCGTTCCGCGCGGCGGGCGCTACCTGTTCACCGGTGAAGAAGAACTGGTCGGAGATTTTTGCGAAGCAGGAAGGCCTGAGCGCGGAGTCGGTCATTCCGTTTGCCGGATCGAGCGAGCCGCTGCACTACACAGTTCTCGCCTTCACCAGTAAAGACCGGCCGCTGGTTGTGGCCGATCCCGGCTACGAGGCGCCGATGTGGGCCGCCAAGGTAAGCGGCGCGCAGATCTTCAAGGTGCCGCTGGCCGATCCCAAGGGCGAGGCCAAGCATGACGTCAAGGCGATGCTTGCCGCAGCCTCGAATCCCGGCGTGATCTACATCTGCAACCCGAATAACCCGACCGGCACCTGTACGCCGCGCAGCGATATCGAGTACGTGGTCGCCAACGCGCCCAAGGACACGGTGGTACTGATTGACGAGGCATACATCCACCTCTGCGATGCGCCGCGATCGATCGACTTTGTGAAGGAAGGCAAGAACGTCATCGTTCTGCGCACCTTCTCGAAGCTCTACGGCATGGCAGGCATCCGCATGGGATTCGCCATCGGCCGTCCCGATCTGCTGGCGAAGATCACCCCGTTCGGCGGAATGAACGCGCTGCCCGATCACGGCCGTGGCCGCCGCAAAGGCAAGCCTGCTCGATCCGGACCTTGTTCCGACGCGCAAGAAGATCATCGCCGACACGCGCGTTGAGACCATTGCGTGGCTCAAGAGCCAGGGCTATAGCTACACGCCGTCAGAAAGCAACTGCTTCATGCTCGACGTGCGCAAACCCGGGAAGGAAGTACAGGCGGCGCTGGCCGCGAAGGACATGTACGTCGGCCGCATCTGGCCCGCATGGCCTGAACAGCGTGCGCATCACTGTCGGCACGCCCGACGAAATGATGGCTTTCCGCAAGGACTTCACCGCGGTGATGAACAGCAGCACAGCAGGTCTTGTTCTGCCAAAGATGCCGCGGCGTCTGGAGAACGCACCTTTCACACACCTGTCGTAAGGCAGCAGGCAGGGATCAGAGAACAGTTCAATTGAAAAGGCCCCGTCTTCGGACGGGGCTTTTTTTGCCGTTGGACTGTTTGGCCGATTCCTTGATTGCGCGGTCTGCAAGCAGCTATGCACTCGATCTGACGCCGAAACTTCTGGCTGAAACGCTTTGGGGCCACGAATCACTATCGGAACATCGACTGTGGAGGTGCCCCATGAGCGATCTCGCCGCCCAGTGGCTCGAGCCTGAGGCCGAACAATCAAGCAAAGCGCAAGCCCGAACCGGACATAAACCAAAACGTGCTCGCGTAAGTCATCGGAGTCCGATTTGGCTTACTCTCTTGCCATTCATAATCACGGCAGGAACTTTCTTGCTTTCGTTTGTTCAACAATATCGCCAGCACGCCGATGAAACCCAGGCGACGCGCGACTCAGAATGGCGGAAAGCAATACAGCAGGTCAGTTCCAAAGAGAGTGACGTCGCGATACAGGGGGCATACGAAATGGAGTCGTTTCTGGACGACGATGAGCATGGTCCGCAAGCTCTCAAAATTACCTCCGCGTTACTGCCGAATGTGAATGATCAGCGTTTTTTCGATATCATTCTCTTCGGACTCTTGCCCAAGGCTAATCAGAAAAATCAGCGCCAATTCATCGTCCTTGATGCCGCACTTGCCGCGCAGTTGAAGGATGAGTATTACAGGGTGACAAAGACCTTCACGAGAGCCAAACGACCACCCAAGGATCCATCCTTTTCGAATTTCCTTATGAACCCAGACCAGTTTTATCGAGAGGGTTCCGAATCTGACAAGCTGGCATACGTTCTCACCAAGGCCTGGGAACTCGACAGCGCGAGCCATGGTTTAGCCAATCTATGGAATCACGAGCCTGCATCGCCGGGCACAACTCCTGATGGAGAATCGCTCGACGGCGTGGTCCTCTTCAACAATGACTACTCGAATGTCGATTTTCGTCGTACCCGTGGCATGAATGAGGTGTTGTTTGTTGGTCACTGCAAGGTGAACGAGACAACACTGCCATCTGGAATTGTTGCCGGCTGCGCAGCACCGCACCCTGCCTCGTAGATTCGTCTCTCGCGCAAGGTTCGACTGCCAATCCAAAAATGAAATGCTGGCCGCTCTTTGAGAGCGGCCGGCATTCTGGTCGAATCGGTTTGTGAGCCTGTCTTCTAGCTAGAACAGGATCTTCATGGCCAACTGGACGTTGAAGGGTTCGCCCGGACCGATGCCCGGCGAGAAGTTTCCGGAACCGATCGTTGATCCCGTTCTGCCAAAGCTTCCGCCGCCGAAGTAGTCGTTGCAGAGCTGCGTGCAAGCTGGGCTGGCAAGGTTGACGCGGTTGAAGAGATTGAACATTTCAGCGCGGAACTGAACGTTCACCGGAAAATCGTTAATCGGAAACTTCGTATTCTTGATCACCGAGAGATCGACATCTTCATAACCCGGTCCGTAGATGCTGTTGCGGGCCTCGGTTCCCCATGTGTTTGCCGGCGGCTCAACATACGCATTCGGGTTGAACCACTGCACGAATTTGCTGCCGTTCACGGTTTGAATGCTGTGACTCACTCCCTGGAACGGATTGGAAACACGGTTGACGCGCTGCGTGAATTCGTCGGTGCCGCTGGTGTCGTCGCCGTTGTAGACAGTGATGGGCTGGCCGCCGTTAAATGCGAAAGCCGTGTTGAGTTCCCATCCTCCGGTCAGCAACTTCATCGTCGGCGCCGAGGGAATCGAATAGTTCACGTAGCCCTTGAAGCCATTCCGTGTATCGAAGTCCGAGTTGCCGTAGTCCCCCTTGAAGTTGTAGCTGTCCTGCGGCAGTGCACCGCGATATTGCGTCACTTCGTCGAGGTTATGACCCCAGGTGTACGAGGCCTGGCCGATCACACCATGCCAGCTTGAGGTGCGGAACACAGCCTGCAACGAGTTGTAATTCGAAGTTCCAATGCTCTCGATCTGGTTGATGTCGGAATAGAAGTTTCCTCCGAATTCTGTCCCGTCTCCGTTGAAAGCGCCGGGCGCGCCGCCGAGATGGGGTTGGTTGATATTTAGAAGGCTCAGGAGTTTTCGTCCCTGGCTTCCCACATATCCGAGTTGGAAGAAGGCCTTTCCGACCTGCCGCTCGATCTGGAGATTGAAGTTGACGTTGTAGGGCGAGCGGAAGTTTTTGTCGACGCTGAAGACACCGCAGGGATTGACTGTGCACGAGAGGTTTGAAGTTGGAATGATTTCCTCGCCCGGAACGATGAGGGCGGGGCTCCCCTCGCTCGCAGCGGTCGTGAGGGTGTACACGGGATTGCTGCCGCCCGGATTCCCTTCGAGCCCGTTAGGCGCCGAGTTTCCAGGGCGATTGTCCAGGAACGGATTCGCGTTTGGTGTATCGAAGAAGATTCCCGCTCCTCCGCGGATCACAGTCGCCTTTGACCCCGGGAGACTGTAGCTGAAGCCTACGCGCGGGCTAAAGCTGGTGTAGTCGGGTTCGTAAATGTTGCTGATGTCCGCGCCCTGAAATGCGAGGCCACTAGTTGTGAGTCCCGGCCGGAAAACAGAAAGGTTCTTGTCGCCATTGTGCATGGGCTGCATGTAGTCGTAACGCAAGCCGAAGTTGAGGTTCAGATCCCTGGTGGCCTGATAGCTGTCCTGGGCGAAGGCGGTATATCCATAAGAAAACACCAGGCGCTCGGGGTTTCCGACGGCGATAGAAGCCTTTGTCAGGTATCCGGCGAGGAAGTCAGCGAGCGCAGCGATATCCTGATCATCCGTATCCCACGACGTGGAGCCATCTCCGTTCGGTCCCTGGCCACCAAGGAATTGGTAGTTGCCGTTGGAATGACGCCAGTAGAACTCGTCAACCTGAGCCCGGCGAAACTCGCCGCCCAGGCGGAACTGATGCTTACCCTTGACGATGTTGAGCGCTTCGTCGATGACCCCGGTTATGTCCTGGCGGCCCTCGGGAGGCGTATTGCCCGTCGGTTCAAAGTCGTTGCCGATCAAAATATTCGGCGCGTTCGGGAAAGGAGAGCCAGTGACAAAGCCGGCTTCCGGCACGCTGGAAAAGTTTGTGTTGGCGTCGGAGAACGTCTGATGGAAGTAGTTAACGCCCGCGGTGACGCTGTTACTGATCGAGGGTGAGATCACCCAGTTGTAGCCGGCCGAATAGTTGTACACGTGAATAGGGCCGATTTCAAAGAAGTAGGGATTGATGTCGGTCGTTCCCACCGGGGCCGTCTGGTTGCCTTGCCCCATGAATGCGCGCACGTAGATGCTGTGTTTCGAGTTGAAGGTGTGATCGATCTTCGCTACGCCGTTGTAGCTGTATCCGTATTCGGGCGCCGCCGATTGGAAGAAGCCAGGTGTTGTTCCCGCAAGAAGATTAGCAGGCCACAAAATCGAGAGCAGTTGCTGGGTCGCAGGATTGACGGGGACGCCGGCATCGCTCAGCAACTGAAGTGCCGCGGCCTGGTAGTACTTGTTTGGCTCGAGACCCGAGTTGCCGGTTGCGATGTTGAATTTCTGCTTCTCAAAGTTGGTGAACCAGAACGTGTGATCCTTCCAGAACGGTCCACCCAGCGAGGCGCCCCACTGCACATTTTCAAGAGGCAAATCGCCCAGCGTATTGAACGGATTGGTCACCGCCAGCGCCTGGTTGCGCTCGTAGTAGTAGGCGGAACCGTGAATGGTGTTTGTCCCTGATTTAGTGACCAAATTTACGCTTCCGCCCGGATTTCTGCCGACTTCTGCGGAAGACTGGGTCTGAAGGCTGAATTCTTCGATGGAGTCGATCGGCAGCGTGACGCCGGCAATGTTCTCGACGCCGCCCTGGTTGACGGCGGGAATATTGTGCCACCAGTCGTTGTTGTCTGTGCCGTCAATTTGCCAGTTGACCTGGTTTCCGCGTGTTCCATTCACCGACCCGAATCCGCCCAATGCGTATCCTGCGAAACCCGGCGCCATGCCGATCATCTGGGTGAAATCGCGACCGTTCAGTGGAATGTTCTGCACGGTGGCTTCCGGAATGACGGTCGTCTGCGTGGTAGAAGTGGTATCGAGCGCAAGGCTCGAAGCAGACACTTCAACCGTTTCACCGGTCGTCTGAATTGAAAGCTTCACAGGCAACGTGTAGATCACGCCCGCCGTTACAGGCACATCCTTCACCAGCGAAGTTTTGAATCCGGTAACAGACACCCTGATGGTGTAGGCGCCGAGTTGCATGTCTTGAAAGCTGTACTCTCCGGCACTGGAGGTGATGGCCTTGCGTGACACACCCGTCGCAGAATCCGTGGCTTCAACCGTCGCGCCGGGGACAACTGCGCCCGACTGATCTGTCACGGTTCCGTTGATGCCGCCGCGGAAGGTTTGTGCAACGCTGTTCAAGGGAAGGGCGACCACTGCGGCAACTGCTACCAGAAAAGTGGCGAATACACTTCGAGTACGTCGATGAAGCATGGCGCTTGACCTCCGGAAACTCAGTGAGATTTTGTGACTGCGCCCCTTGGAAAGTGCCAATGCCCTGAAGGCTATGGGGCGTCAAATGCCCACGTGTGGCTCATTGTCCTTTGGGATCTTTAGAAGAATGGGAAGTATGAGGTTGGGGTTCCATTCCCAACGATAGTTTGTAAACAAATAAGGAAGCAATAAGGAAAGCCGCAAAATGATTGAACAATCTGCGCGATATGGAGAATGCTGCGGCACCGCCGCTGCGAGAACAGAGCACAATCAACCTTTGACGCAATCGCCATGTCACTCGTTTCGCAAGGCGTTGATCGGATCGAAGCGCGCGGCCTTGAACGCAGGAATAAGGCTGGTTAAGAGCAGTCAATTCGAAATAGCATGCTGCTCACCTCGCGCCCCGCCAGCAGCGCGAGAGCGGTTCCCACGAGCACCCCAGGCAGCAGCTTCATTGCAGCGTCACAAAGCAAGTCGCCGATAACGCGGCTCCGGCTTGCCGTGATGGCTCCAACTGCTGCCGCTCAGCGGAATGTTTGTTGCACCCGTCGCATTCTCGATGCCGGGCAGCGCTCACACGCCCTCTACCATTTGCCGTTTATAGGCCGCGAGGTTCCCTGAAGCATTGCCCAAGAAGGTAGAACTTATGCTCAACGGGTTGCTGTGGCGAACACGAATCTGTCAGAATCGCCCACGTATATCGTCGCCAGCTTCCCATCCGCAGCGCAGGCAACCTCTCCTGGGTTCGGGCCGCTGACATCCAGCCCTCTTAATATTTCGCCAGTCCGCGGGTTCACCTCGTACAGGAACTCCTGAGGATTCTCAACAAGGTGAACCTTTTCCATTGTCTTTGCGGATTGCGCTGAAATCGCCCGGATCACCCATGTGTCTTTCCCATCGGTCCCTAAGATACCCGAGACCTGCAGATCGTCAGGTAATCTGATCGCGACTCTTTGCACCTCGCCGGAAGCACGGAACCGGTAAGCCGCGGAACCATCAATACCGGGCATCACCAGGACAATCTCCGATCCCCAGGGTGCGAACTGCGCCGCGCCGAACGAGTATGTCGAGCTGTGTTGTCTTTGCTTCTTCTCCTTATCGGAGTCCTGTTCGTGACGGGGCAGTTCGGGAAGCTCGATGAACCTCCGGAATTCACCGTCGGCATTCACCAAGGCAATCACGGGATCAGACGTGGCGGGATCAGATCCAAATACGATAAACTCGCCGGAACCGAACACGGCTGCTTTTAATACGCTAAACTGAGATCCAAACGCAGGAGCCTGGGATGGTCCCCGTCGGAGTCTGTAACAGAGAGAAAGTAATCTGAGCCAACGCGGGTTGGCTGGTCATAGGGCCGGGACGCCCGGATGACGCTCACGAGCATCCTGTCGCCTGCGAAGAAACCGGGGCTGTCAAGCCCCTTGTACGCGGTTGGAAGCGGTTTAGGAAGGTGCTTTACCTCCGCGTGTGGCGAGACCTTGTAAAAATCGGGAATCTTCGAGACAGCCCGGCCCTCCTGGTCGAGAACGAATACCCCAGCGTATACGTCGCCATCCGAGGAACAAGTAAAGGGGTACGCGGTTGTCCCGGTCATTGGAATGCTCGGCAGGGGCACTGCGTGCGTCAAATCGATCTGGCGCTTCTGTATCCCGGCCGGTGGCGTGCCTTTGTCCTGAGCCACCGCGCATATCGCGAAGACCAACTGCCATGCCAAAAGAATCCTGGCACTCATCCCTTCCGGCCTGAGCAACCACCACCTCCAAAGCAATTTGCGATCATCGGTGATTCACTTGTCCATCTTGACATGTGCAGACCACCACACCGGGCTGTCGGGCCGTCTTTCTGCTGGGATCGTGTTTAATCGCAGCAATTGGCCACGCACTCTTCAGGAGTTGAAAGCGGAACGTTCTCTGTTGCCGGAAGCGAATCCGAGTGGCAGAAGAAGTTTAAGCGGTGAGGCGCTCGAGCTGGTCAGGCTTGGCGATAGTCAGGCTTGCGCCCTTGATCACGATCCACTGGTCGCGGCGGAACTGATTCAGCAACCGCGTCACGGTTTCGCGGGAAGTGCCGGCCATGTTGGCGATCTCTTCGTGCGTCAGCGCCATCGTAAATCGAATCTCTGGTTTCCCGTTGGAAGCGGCCTTACCCCAGTCAAGCAGCAGACGCGCAAGACGCCCCGCAGCGGATCCTGACAGGGCCAGTCTCTTCGCATCGTGGAAGACGGTGAGGTATTCGCTTGACAGCGATTGCGCCGCATTCATGCTGGCCACACCGTGACGGCCAAGGAAATCGATGAACTCCTGCTTGCGAATCGTTTTCACCTGGCAGGGCTCGATGGCTTCGGCAGTCACTTCATGCGGAACGTTGGCAAGAACCGCGCTCAACCCCATCACGTCGCCGGGACCCGCAATTTTGAGGATCATCGTCTTGCCATCGCGCGAGGTCGATGAAATCTTGACCTGCCCAAAGCAAATAATAAAGACGTTCCGTGCCGCATCGCCCTCCGTGAACAGCTTTGCGCCCCGCGCATGGCTCATCATGACGCCGATGCTATCGAAATCCTGCAGAGCTTCTGGCGTGAGATTGCAAAACATCCGCAGATGGCGGTGCTCGCAGTTGAGACAATCTTCCGGGGGGTGATGAGAGTGGAGGGCAGCCATACCTATTCCGAAGAATTATTTGAAGTACAACTCACTTGCTTTGACTATAAATGCTTTGCGCTTGCGAGGGAATGTTTCTTTAGAGTCAGACTCGTGGGCTTTAAATGTTCGATTTGCTCAAATTCACCATGCTTTCGGGTTGCACCGCTCCCGCTGGTCTGCGCCGCATTCCCGACTGTCTGGTTGTACAGCAGATGGCATATGCCCTTGATACTTCACGAGCTAGCTCTTCGAGAAGCCGCATTCTCAGCTGCGGATAAAACTGGAACGCGCGATGAAGCGCCTCTTTGGGCAAGCGCATCGCTGTTCCCTTCGACTGTGCCACCAACGTATAGGTGTGACGTACATCACCCAACATTGCCGCCAATTCAACCAGTTCGCCGCCACGAACGTTTCCCAGCGTGAGCCGCGAATCCAGTCGCGCCGCCTTGCGCAGCATGTAGCCGGAGATTAAGACATAGAGGCCCTGGCAGATGTCGTTCTGGTGGAAGATCACCTCTCCCGCGTCGAATTCAATGCATTCCGCCGACGCGTTCAGCATGTTGCCAACTGCGGGCGGACAGGCCAACAGCTCTGCTATCGGACGTGCCGCAGCCACGTCGCGCTGCTCTGGGATTGCTGCTGATTGCATGATCCCGTCCCCTCTTGCCACTTTTCCGGATGCCATCTGGCGGCGAATCTGGTCGGATGCGATCTTCATTTCCGCGTCCTCGCTCTACCGGCTACTTCTTCGCATTCTGGATTCACTCGATCCCAATGTGTCAAAAGAGCCTCGAAACATGCCAAGGTTTCAATGGGTTCATGGAGCGGTCTGCCTGGATCCCTGCTGCCGCCTCGCCGAGTTGAGAAAATCAGTCACCCCCACCCCACTCGCGGATCAGTGAGGCACGCTCGCACAGGTTTCGGATTCGGGCGCGGCGAATACCACCGCTGGCGGAACGCAGAGCACCGGTACGCGCGAACGAGCCAACAGCGTGAATGCCGTGCCGTGCGGGCCCGGGGTCTCGCTGGTTCGTTTCACTCCAATGACCAGCACACTTGGTTGATATTGGCCGATTGCCTCGACAATCGCATCGCCAGGCTTGCCGTCCTTTACGATGCAGCGCAGCGGAAAGCGCTGCGAGTTCTCCAGCCCGAATTGCTCGGCGGTTGTCGCAACAGGATTCAGAAACGCAACCGCCTCTTCGGGCCGCCGCGCATGCACCACAATCAACGTTCTGTGGAACGTCTCAGCGAGGGAGCAGGCAGTCTCTGAGGCTTCTGCCGTGGCATCGTTGCGCTCCATGGCCAGCATGATGGGGCCGCCTGGCACTGGCCGGTAGGCTCCTGCGTTGTAGTCGGCCGCAACAGCCAGCACGGGACACGAAGCCAGGCGCACCAACTGCTCTGCAACCGCTCCCACAACAACCGGGCCAGCACCCTGCTTTCCTTCGGTTCCGATGACGATGAGCCCCCCCTCGTACTGCCGGGCCACATCAACGAGCATCTGCGCCACTTCCCCCTGCCGAATCTCCGAGTGGCTGTGAATTCCTTCGCGGACCAGGTCCGCAGACATCTCGTCGAGTGCAGTGCGGGCCTGCTCCGTGAGACTGCGCAGCACCTTTCCTGGAACCGCGGCGACCGAGGCGTAATCCATCGGATCGAGGCCGTGGGCAAGCACGATGCGAGCGCCATACGAAACGGCCAGCTTACGCGCGTATTCCAGGGCGGCGTCTGCCCTGCCGTCCAAATCGGTTGCAACAACGATGGTCTTCAATCCGGATGCGAAACTCATGACTTCCTTCTTTGCGCCAAGGTTGCTGTTGGCGCAGGGTGCGCCGTTCGATGCGGGGCCCGATGGTTACTGAGTCTGCGCCTGCACGGAGAGTGGAGCAGTGACCATGTTCACCTCCCCCTGTGATTGTGGTCACAAATGATAGGAAATGCGGAACTTACCGACCCAAAACCGAACGTTCGCAGCACACCGCAGCGTGACAAAGCCGGTATATATGCAGCTGCCGGAATGGGCTTCGAAAAAGTGAGCCTCGCATCGGGCGAAACCAACACGTGAGAAGTGTCAGGGCACGACTTCACAACTTGGTGATAGCACCCAATCGATGGTGCGGCTTTTGGAGGGTACGGGCTTCAGCAGGGTACGGGCTTCAGCCCGGCTTTTGGAGGGTACGGGCTTCGGTGCGGCTTTTGGAGGGTACGGCTTCGGTGCGGCTTTTGGAGGGTACGGGCTTCAGTGCGGCTTTTGGAGGGTACGGCTTCGGTGCGGCCTTGGAGGGTACGGGCTTCAGCCCGTACATTAGCCCCACTTAATAACCGGGGCTTTAGCCCCTGAGGGTTGTCTTTCAAACCGGTCACCAACCCGTCATGAAAACATCTCTCAAATAGAAAGGACCTGCCGTTTCATCGCCGCAAACCCTTCTGTTTGCGGATATTGTCAAAGCCGCATCATTTTCCGGCCGGAGCAATCACAACAGGCAAACCAACTTCGCTCGCCACACAGAGGCGCCTAAATTCCGTGTCAGGGCAGAAATTACACTTGGTGAAGCACGCGAACGATGGTACGGACTTGAGGAGGGTACGGGCTTCAGCCCGTACATTATCCCCACCCAATAGCCGGGGCTTTAGCCCCTGAGGGATGTCTTTCAAACCGGCCCCGACCCGTTCATGGAAACATCTCTCAAACAGAAAAGGGCCTGCCGTTTCATCCCTTCATCGCCGCAAACCCTTCCGTTTGCGGAATTGTCAACGCTCCTTCATTTTCCCGCGGGAACCAACGGCACGGGCAAACCAACTTCGCTCGCCGGCGGCAGCGTATGCGTGTCCCACCAGTGCTGAATGACGTTCTGCCATGCATTCCCCCGGCCTATCCACAACTGCGTTGCGCGACCGTAGCGGGCCATGTTGTTGGCCAGCCAATACTGCCGATTGTCGCGCAGCCACGCATCGTGAAAGAGCTGACCAATCTGCGAGTAGCCGTCACGGATATCCTCAATGCGACCGTTGTTGGAGCCGATGGAGTAGAGCGCATCTGAAATTTCGCTCCAACGATTCTTGTCACCGGCTAGAGACTGCGCTCTCGCGTAAAGAATTGCGCAATCCTGCGCGGCCTGGAACTTGTATCCGATAAAGTCCATGCGGCGCGCGCCGAGTTCCATCGCGTCGAGCGCTTCCTGATTGTCGAGTTTTGCTAGCGGCCCGCGCCTGCGCAAGCAACGTGATGGCGTGCTCCGCATGCAGCCGAAGTTCCGATGCGACCGGCAAGAGTTTCACCGCGAGCTGCTGGCCTTCAGGCGAAAATGGGTCGACCCAGAAATAGGAATCCTGCGCATCATTCAGCCCGGCCTTCTTCAACGTCGCGTGCGCCGCCATCAGTTCCTGCTGCGCCTGGCTGATCTTGCCTGTCGAGTCGTTGTGAAATGCCTGTCCGTAGGAGGCGATGAAGTTGGCCTCAGAGCTTTCACCCTGCTGCCATGCCGCCGCCGCGCCGAAGAGAACCCCAAACCAGTTTTCGTCGAAGATGCCTTCGCCATCGTCGTTCCACACGGTGTTCAGCATCCCGGTCGCGCCCAGCTTTTGCCCGTCCCGCACAAACGCGCGAATATTGCCCATCGCCTCGTTGTTGTTCGGATAGACGCGATTCCAGTTGTTCACTCCCGGCGCCACCCAGGTCTCCAGACCCGACTTGATGAAAGGCTCGAGATTCTGGGTGAAGTCAGGCTTCGCATCGTAATGCCACGAAACGGCAATCATGTCCTTGGGCAGGGTTCCCACCAGTTCGGGCGCGTTCTCCGCGATGTCGCCCCAGAAGAGCAGCCGCTTGTGATTCGGTTCAAGCTGCTTGTGAATCTGCACGAGGAAGTTTAGATAAACCGCACCCAATCCCTTCTGTGTCACCTCATCACGCGTGCGTCCCAGTCCAAGCTGGTCAGTCTCGTCCGCTCCGATGTGCGCATACGGCCCGGGAAAAACTTTGGCCAGTTCCCCAAACCATTCGCCGATCTGCGGCAGACTTCCCGGATCCCCCGGAGCAAGCACCGCGCCACGTGGCGTTTCCGCAAGGGTCGAGTACTGCTCGAACTTCAGCACATGATGCAGATGCCCGAAAGCCTCCTGCTCCGGAATGATCGTGATGTGATACTTCGCCGCGTACGCGACAAGTTCGCGAGCCTCCTCGGGAGTGAACGCCCCCCCGGGAAACGCCGCAACCGGCGTGCTCGCATATGCAAACGTGTGTTCGAAGTAGGGCGAGAAGATGTTGTACTTGTAAGCCGCCAGCGTCCGAATCTCGCGCTTCAAAAACTCCGCATTCGGCAGCGGCCCGCGCGACCAGTCATCCGAGAGTCCGCGATGCGCCATCGCCGGCCAGTCCCGAATCGTCGGCACCAGCAGCACCGCATCCTTCCCCGACCCGCGAACAAGTTGCTTTACCGTCTGCGCTCCGTAGAAGACACCTTCCCCAGTCTCCGCACTGATCGTCAGACCACGATCACCCGTCGGTTCAATCCTGTACGCTTCTTCCCGCTTCTCGACTGGCTCCTTCGCACTCGCAGGCGGAACGCGCTCAAAGTGAATCGTCGGCGCGTTCGCTTTCCCGATAGCAATGCCCCGCTCCTTGAGCGACTCCTCGAGATCCTTCGCAGAGAACTCATCTTCGGCATTTTTGTCCGAGACAATCCGCAGACCGGCAGACCCGATCGAAATGGACTTGACTGCCGTGCACTCCCGCACCGCAGGCACCAGATCCAAATCCGCGCAAGTCGGCGCAGTGCTGGTCTGCGCAATCGCGCCAAGACCGGCGCACACAAATAGGAATGAAACCAGAGAAGATTGGAGACGCATAAGCCCTCGCTTGTTTCTTTTACGAAACAAAGGCTAATGCATCAGCTCTCGCGATGTATACCGCTTCGAATCAACCGCGTTAACGCAGGCTCTTCAGCGCCGGATAAAGCTTCCGCCACTCCGCGTACCCCAACTTGTACGCGGCAAGATCACCCGCGTCCGGCTCGATGCGTTGCGCCACTTCGATCGCCTGTCCGCACGCAGCATCGAGATGCGCCCAGTGCCCCGTGCCAACACCCGCCATCAGCGCGCAACCAAACGCTCCACCCTCTTCCGCAGTGAGCACTTCGACTGCCTGCCCATAAACGCCCGCCTGAATCTTGCGCCACAGCGGACCGCGTGCGCCACCGCCGCCGAGCCGAACCGCACTCAGCGGAATTCCCAACTCAGAAAACAGCGAGAACGAATCATTCAGCGAATAAGCCACGCCTTCCAGTACCGCTCGTGTGAAATGCGCCGCAGTGTGGATCGTCGAGATGCCGGCAAAGGCCGCGCGCACCTGCGGATCGAGATGCGGTGTACGCTCTCCCATCAGATATGGAGCCCACATCAGTCCATCGCTCCCAGCCGGAACCTTCTCCGCCGCCGCCGACATACCGTCATAATTCTGACCGGCAAAGAATGTCTGTTTCAGCCAATTCAGGCTCAGCCCCGCCGATTGTGTCACCCCCATCACGTGCCAAACACCCGGCACTGCATGACAGAACGTGTGCATCCGTCCCTTCGGGTCCTTCGTAGGCTGCGCCGTCGCGGCAAACACAACGCCCGACGTGCCGATGGTCGCCGAAACAGACCCCGGCTGCAGAATGCCCATGCCCACTGCGCCCGCGCCCTGGTCGCCCGCGCCAGCCACCACCGGAGTTCCCGCCTTCAGCCCCGTCACTCCCGCCGCACTCTCACTGATCCGCGCGCACACCTCCGGCGACTCGTACACCTTCGGTAGCCAGCTCTCCGGAATCCCCGCCGCCTCCGCAACTTCCTTCGACCAGCGGCGATGTGTCACATCCAGCAGCAGGGTTCCGCTCGCCTCCTGCACGTCAATCGCAAACTCACCCGTCAGCCGGTAGCGCACATAATCTTTCGGGCACATGATGTGGCGAATCTTTGCGAAAATCTCCGGCTCGTGTGTCTTCACCCACAACAGTTTCGTCAGCGTGAAATTCGGCAGCGCCGGATTGCAGGTCAACTCAATCAGTTTCTCGTAGCCGATCTTCGCCGTCAGCCAGTCGCACTCGGGCTGCGTGCGCGTATCGCACCAGATCAGCGATGGACGCAGCACCGCGCCATTCTCATCCAGCATCACCGCGCCATGCATCTGTCCGGTCAGTCCGATTCCCGCAATCGGCTGATGCGGTTCGGGAGCAGCGGCCAGCGCCTGTCTGATCGCTTCCTGCGCTGCGCGCCACCAGTCTTCGGGATCCTGCTCGGCCCAGCCGGGGTGCGGCGTGCGGAAGGGAGCGTGCTCGCTCGAAGCTCCGCTGATCAGCTTGCCGTTCGCATCCACAACCACGGCCCGTGTACCGCCCGTACCCACATCCATTCCCAGGAACCACATCGCCTTGCACTCCTCGTGTAAATCGGTTTTCTCTGCGCACGCAGCATAGCAGCTTTAGCGAACGCCGGAAAACTTCGCACCAAGAAGGAACGGCAGAAAACCGACGGCATGCCATCGGCGGGTTACGCGCCTTCACCTTCGGCACGCGCCAGGAGATGTCCGGCTCCCCCCTGGCCAAGTAGGGTTGTCATCTTGAGCGAAGCGAAGCGCAGTCGAAAGATCTGCGTTTGCCTTCTCAGTGTCACCCCAAACTTCACGCGGGAACAGCGTTATTACTGGATTGCCCTTCACACTCCCTCGACACTAATCAGACACGCTTGTGGGAGACTGGATGGAACCAGCCGGGGCCACAGTGTGATTCGGAGTCTCGCAAATTGAAGCTGAATATACTCGTGCTGAAGGGACGGGAATACTGGTGAAGTTCACTTGTGTGTTGCCCGACAAAGACGGCACAACAATCGAGTTCTATAGAAACTCATTCTTCGGCTCACTCACCATCAAGGCAAACGGCAAAAAGGCTTACAGCAGAAGCGCGTTCAACCCGTTCACTCATTTCAGGTTCTCCCTTACGCGAAACTACGAGTTTTATCTTCCTGGGCCCGAGCCTCGTCATGTCTGCATTACAAAGCAGAGGCCACTCTTTCTTGCTGGGTTTAGACCTAACAGTTACCAAGTATTTTTAACGGCGTAGAAATCGGAAACTTCGTCGGTACCTGAAAAGCCAGGCCGAATCGATTGCACCATTTTTGGTAAGGGAAGGGTTGCCCACAAACCTCCGCGACTCTTCTCTCTGCCGACAGACGCAGATTTCGCTGTGGGTTTGCGCTAATGTTTGCAATCAAATGGCGGGCCTGTTGTTTTTGACAGTTGACCGATTTCACGATTGAGCCCAGAGTGAGCGGCATTTGTAACCCGGCCTCCGATGTTTGCGGAGCGCACACGAGTCTGCCATCGGAGTGTGAAACGCCACCGATTCCCGACTGCAGCCAATCGAACCGACTGCCTACGACGCGAAAGATCATCCAACGATCGCTCCTATGCGCAAAAAAGACGTGCGCCGAAGAACTCTTCAGACTCCGCAATCACCCGCCAAAAGGAGATTTGAGGCCATGAATACAGATAGGACAAACCACTCGAAGAGCAAGAAGCCACCGGGTAATGGGAAGCATGAGACAGCGCTGCTGTCCGACATCCTGCCGCTTCCCGAACATCGATTTCATGGCCGGATCGGCAACACGTATGAGGATTCCGAGGCGGACATTATTTCGGTGCCGACAGCGCCAAAAGGCGCGCCCAATGTACTGGCTATCCTGCTGGATGACGTCGGATTCGGTCAGACGAGCACGTTTGGAGGGCCAGCCAACGCGCCGACGCTTCAACGGTTGGCAGATGAGGGCCTGCGCTACAACCGTTTCCACACGACAGCGCTCTGCTCGCCATCCCGCGCCTCATTCCTCTCAGGACGCAATCATCACTCCGTCCACACCGGCGTGATTACGGAGATGGCAACCGGCTTTCCCGGCTATGACGGCCAGTGGCCAAGAGAAGCGGCATGCATTGCCGAGATTCTGCAGGGCAACGGATACAGTACCGCCGCTTTTGGAAAATGGCATAACACCCCAGACTTTGAACTAGGCGCCCATGGTCCATTCGACCGCTGGCCCACGGGCAAGGGTTTTGGCTACTGGTACGGGTTTCAGGGTGGCGAGTCAAACCAATGGGCCACTCCGTTGTTCGAGAACACAGCGCCTGTCGAACCGCCGCATGACAACCCGAAATGGCACTTCTCCGAAGCCATGGCCGAGAAGACAATCGGTTGGATCGGACAGCAGAAGGCAGCAGCTCCAGAGAAGCCGTTCTTCATCTATTTCGCGCCTGGAGCCTGCCACGGTCCGCATCACGTGCCCAAAGAGTGGGCCGACAAGTACCGGGGCAAGTTCGATCACGGCTGGGACCGCCAGCGCGAGATCACGCTGGAGAAGCAGAAGAAACTCGGTCTCGTTCCGAAAGACACAAAGTTAACCCCAAGACCAGATTCAATTCCGTCATGGGACTCCCGTTCAGTAGATGAGAAGCGGCTCTTCGCGCGAATGCAAGAAGTCTTCGCAGGCTACCTTGAACATATCGACGCGCAAATCGGGAAGGTGGTGGACGCCCTTGAGCGGATGGAACTGCGCGACGACACCCTCATCCTCTACATCGTGGGAGACAACGGTCCCAGTGGAGAAGGTTCTCTCACCGGCACGCTCAATGCACTGAAGAGCCAGCTTGGGCTGCTGGACGATGTTCCGACGATGCTCAAACACATTGACGAAATCGGTGGTCCCCTCCACGAGAACCATTATCCAGTGGGCTGGTGCTGGGCTGGCTCGTCGCCGTTTCAGTGGATGAAGCAAGTGGCTTCGCACTTTGGCGGCACGCGCAATGGGCTTGTCATCTCCTGGCCCAGGCGCATCCGCGACAAAGGGGGATTGCGTTCGCAGTTCCACCACATCATCGATCTCGCGCCGACGATCCTCGAAGTTGCGGGCCTTCCTGAACCGCGTGAGGTGAACGGAGTGCCACAAAAGCCGATCGAGGGCACCAGCCTGGCCTACACCTTTGCCGACAAAGATGCTCCGAGCACGCGCCAGACGCAGTACTTCGAGATGCTGGGTAACCGTGCGCTCTATCACGACGGGTGGGTCGCCGGATGCCTGCACGGTCGACTGCCATGGGAGACATCTGGAGGTGCCAGCTTCGATAAGGACACTTGGGAGCTCTACAACATTGAGAAGGACTTCTCGCAGGCCAATGACCTCGCGGCGAAGGAACCGGAAAAGCTTCGCGAGTTGCAGGATCGGTTCATGGCGGAGGCGGCAAAGTACAGCGTACTGCCGCTCGACGATCGCTTTGCCCAACGGGCCGATCCGGCACTGCACCCAAGCCACATCCGGGGGATGACGCACTTCGTCTACTCACCCGGCACGGTTCGCATCTGCGAACGTGCTTCGCCCAACACCAAGAACGTGCACCATACGATCGCTGCTGAAGTGGAGATCCCACAAGTCGGCGCGGAGGGGGTCCTCGTCTGTTGTGGAGGCACCGGGGGAGGCTTCACTGTTTTTATGAAAGACGGCAAGTTGCACTGGGAGCATAACTATTACAACGAGGTGCACTATCGCGTCTCGTCGACGGAGACGATTCCGCCGGGACACCATGTGCTCTCCGCTGAAGTAAAGGTCGACAAGGAAAACAAGTTCGGCACGGGCGGAACAGTGACTCTTCGTCTCGGGAAGAAACCAATCGGAAGTGGCCGCTTTGAAAAACAGGTTGCCGGTTATTTCACGGCGAACGAAGGCTTTGACGTCGGTTGCGATACCTGCTCGCCAGTTTCGGAATTGTACGAGTCGCCGTTCGCCTTCACGGGCGAGCTTCTTAAAGTCGTCGTCGATATCAGTGAGGCGACATTCGAGAACCTCGCTGAGCAACACGAAATGCACGCACGGTTTGCGATGGCGACACAATGAGCGTTGCCGTCTCTCTTGTTCAGAATTGCTTTGACATCGAGTGACTTCGAGTGCGCATTTCGGAGATTGAAAGTTGGGCTGCTCCTGTTAACCGTCAAGCCGGAAGTTGCCAGTTATGCTTTAGGGCACTCCGGCGCTCGTTTCTGCCCCGATCTTGCCCATTCCCTGCGAAACTACTCCTCATGTAGACTCGTTTCACTCGCGGCTGCCCTCTTCCTATCCTCCGCAGGTGCGACCCTCCTTGGCTCACTGGCAGGCGTTTCCAAAAGAATCAAAATTAACCGCAAGAAAGGCTCACCTCGACTATGTCCGCACCAACTCCCCGATCACATTCTCCAAACCGGCATGGCCTTCTGGGCCTCGAAAACACTGCTCAGCGCCGTCGAGATGGAAGTCTTTACCGAGCTCGCCAAAGGCCCCGAAAGCCTGGAATCTCTCACTGGACGACTCGGGCTGCATCCACGCTCTTCGCGCGACTTCCTCGATGCGCTCGTTGCGCTGGGCTTTCTCGAGCGCCAGAACGGACACTACGCAAATTCCGCATCGAGCAACATCTTCCTCGACAAGCACAAGCCTTCTTACATTGGCGGAATGCTCGAAATGGCGAACAAACGCCTCTTTCATCATTGGGGACATCTGACCACGGCCCTGCGCACCGGCGAAAGCCAGAATGAGGCCACCGGCGACCAAGAGACATTCGCGGCGCTTTATGCCGACCCCACGCGACTCAAAGGCTTCCTGCGCGCCATGACCGGCATAAGCCGCGGCGCCAATATGACCATTGCCGCGAAGTTTCCCTGGGCAAATTACAAAACCGTAGCCGATTGCGGCACCGCGCAGGGCGACCTCATCGTACAAGTGGCTCTTAAGAATCCGCATCTCGCCTGCACCGGATTCGACCTGCCCGAAGTCGCCCCGATCTTCGAGGAATACGTCGAAGAAAACGGCCTTGCCTCGCGTGTGAAGTTCAAGGCTGGAAGCTTCTTTACCGATCCGCTGCCCCAGGTCGACGTCATCATGATGGGGCACATTCTGCATGACTGGAATCTCGAAGAAAAGAAGATGCTGATCCGCAAGGCTTATGAAGCACTGCCAACGGGCGGCGCCTACATCGTCTACGAAGCTCTGATCGACGACGACCGCTCCAAAAATGCCTTCGGCCTGCTGATGAGCCTGAACATGCTGATCGAAACACCCGGAGGATTCGACTACACCGGCGCCGACTGCACAGGCTGGATGAAAGAAGCCGGATTCTGCGAAACGCGCGTTGAACACCTTGTCGGACCGGACTGGATGGTTGTCGGCATCAAGTAACCCAAGTGGGCGGACCTGCCGATTTGTTCCGCCCACTTGCCGCTTCGTCACAATTCTGCGAACTTTTCCGCTCCTCCCCGCGTAATTCTGGTTACGGCCGCATACTCCACGCGTTCGCGTGTTTAAATTCGCACAGACCCCGAGGGTAAGGAGCCGCTCATGGCATTCTTCAACGATCAGCTCAAGCAAGTATGCAGAAGGCTCTCCCGTGCGCCCCTGTTCACTACCATCACGCTGATTACGCTGGCGGTGGGCATTGGGGCAAACACCGTCGTCTTCAGTGTGGTTCAGGGAGTGCTCTTAAAACCCCTCGCCTACCCGCAGGCCGACCGCCTCATCGGCATATGGCACTCCGCACCCGGAATCGGCTTCGACGACCTGAACATTGCGCCGTTTCTCTACTTCATCGACAGGGAGCAAAGCACGACCCTTGAAGATGTCGGCATGTACAACGGAGATTCCCTTGCCGTTACGGGCGTGGGAGCACCGGAGCATGTATCGGGAATGGACGTCACCGACGGGACCCTGCCGCTGCTCGGCGTGAAGCCGGTTCTGGGGCGGCTTTTCACGCGCCGCGATGACACCGCCGACGCACCCAAGACCATCATTCTGTCTTACAACTACTGGCAGAAGAAATTTGGCGGCAGCAATTCCGTCGTAGGGCGAACACTCAATGTTGACGGCTCGAACCGCGAAATCATCGGCGTGCTGCCGAGAAGTTTTCAGTTTCTGGACAACTACGACGCCGCAATGTTTTTGCCCATGCAGATGGACCGCAGCAAGGTGAAACTCGGCAACTTCAGTTTTCGCGGACTCGCCCGACTCAAGCCCGGAGTGACCTTGAAGCAAGCCAATGCGGATATGGATCGCCTGCTGCCAATTGCGATTCATAGCTTCCCGCCGCCCGACGGGTTCAGCGCCGCAATCTTTGACAAGATCAAGATCAGCGCCAACCTCCACACCCTCAAGAGAGATGTAGTTGGAGACGTGGGCAATGTTCTCTGGGTCCTGATGGGATCGATCGTGGTCGTGTTGCTGGTTGCATGCGCCAACGTCGCCAACCTGCTGCTGGTCAGGGTGGAAGGACGCCGCCAGGAACTTGCAGTTCGCTCCGCGCTCGGCGCAGGTCGCGCCAACATCACCATGGGACTGTTGTTCGAGAGCGCAGTGCTGGGAATTACCGGCGGCCTGATCGGATTGGCGCTTGCCTTTGGAGCACTGCGCGTACTGGTAGCGTCTGCTCCCACCGGTTTGCCGCGTCTTCACGAAATCGGCATCGACTTTCCCGTGCTGCTTTTTGCCGCTGGAACTGCGCTCTTCGTCAGCGTCGTCATCGGCATGCTTCCGGTGATCAAGTACTCCGGCGTACAGATCAATACCGGTTTGCGCGAAGGCGGACGCGCCCTCAGCCAGAGCCGCGAACGGCATCGCGCGCGCCAGGCTCTGGTCGTCGTGCAAGTGGCTCTCGCCTTGGTCTTGTTGATCTGCTCCGGCCTCATGATCCGTACCTTCCGGGCACTGGCAAACGTTTCGCCGGGATTCGCCGATCCGGCCTCTCTGCTCAAATTTCGCATCTACGTTCCCGAATCCACCATTCCCGAAACTCAGAAGGCAAACGTGGTTCATTTAGATCAGGCGATAGCCGAGAAGCTCGCCGCCATTCCGAATGTGTCCTCAGTTGCCTATAGCACTCATATTCCGATGGACGGCAACGATTCGAACGACGTGCTCTTCGCCCAGGACCGCACCTATCGCGACAACGAAATCCCGCCGATCAGGCGCTTCGTGAATGTATCGCCGGGATTCTTCTCCACGATGGGCATTCCACTGGTCGCGGGACGAGACTTGACCTGGGCTGAGACGTACGAGAAACGGCCGGTCGCGCTGGTTTCGGAAAACATGGCCCGCGAGTACTGGAGCACTCCCAACAACGCGCTGGGCAAACACATACGCGTGGCAAACACTGACGACTGGCGCGAGATCATCGGCGTCGCGAAGGATGTCTATTACGACGGCGTAAGTCAGAAGGCCCCGACAACCGTCTATTGGCCCGTGTTCATGGCCAGGTTTGAAGGACAGCCGGAAGAAGTGCGGCGCAGCGCATCGTTCGTCATTCGCTCGCCTCGCGCTGGGTCGGCTGCATTCATGAGCCAGGTGCAGCAGGCTGTATGGTCCATCAACGGCGACTTGCCTCTGGCTGATCCGGCCACGGTAAGCGAGCTCTACACCAAGTCGATGGCGCGCACTTCCTTCACTCTCGTCATGCTCTGTGTTGCCGGAGGCATGGCGTTGCTTCTCGGCATTGTCGGCATCTATGGAGTGATCTCCTACGCAGTCTCGCAACGGACTCGCGAGATCGGCATTCGCATGGCGCTTGGAGCTCAGCGCGACGCACTCACAGCGATGTTTGTTCGGCAAGGGCTGTTGCTTGCCGCCATCGGTGCTGCATTCGGCGTTGGAGCAGCTTTCGCCACCATGCGCTTTATGGCATCGATTCTGTTCAAGGTCAGCCCTATGGATCCGTGGACTTACTCGCTCTCCACGGCTGTCGGTGATTGCGATTGCCTGGCTCGCCTGCTACCTGCCCTCGCGCCGCGCAGCCCAGGTCAATCCCGTCAACGCCCTGCGCGCGGAGTAGCCTCAGACAACTCAAACCCTTGGGTGCCCCATCCATGTGCAGTTTTACCGCGCATGGGTGGGAAAGCAAGAATCCCTGATACGGAGGGAGCAGCAGCCTTCAGGCTGCTGAATTCGTGCCCTTAGAGTTGAAGGCCTTCAGGCCCGGCAGACCGTGGGACAGGACTCTTTGCGACGCAGGCCATACCGCAATGAAGGACAATCGCCCGTACTGTGACCTTCCGCACACCTCATTTTCCTCGGCCGGGTAAGAATGAAATCGTCAGGCCGAAGGTGCCCATTCCCTCTCCGGCCATGGAGAATGAACATCATGAGCGATCTCGCCCCCCTGGCCGAAGCCGTTGTCGTCGATCCCCTGGTTGGCCATCCCGCCGACTATCACGTCTTTCACAAGTTTCTCGATCGCTGCAAATCGTTGCCGGCCATCACCACTGCAGTCTGCTGGCCCCTCTCTGACGTTGCGTTGCGCGGAGCAGTTGAAGCCGCCATCGAGGGCCTCATCAAGCCCACGCTGATCGGCGATGAAGCGGAGATGCATGCTCTCGCCGCAAAAATCGGCGTCGACATCACGCCTTATCCGATCCTCAATGCCGACAGCGAAGTCAAGGCCGCCGAAATCAGCGTGAGCATGTGCCGCAGCGGAAATGCCCAGGCCATGATGAAGGGCAGCCTGCACACTGACGAGTTGATGAAAGTCGCCATGCACGCGCGACACCGGCCTGCGCACTTCGCGCCGCATCACCCACGTCTTCGTGATGGATACACCGGCCTACGCACGCACGCTGCTGATCTCCGATGCCGCCATCAACATCAAGCCCGAGTTCGAAGACAAGATTCACATCGTGCAGAACGCCATCGACCTCGCCCACGCGCTCGGCATTCCCGAGCCCAAGGTTGCGCTGCTCTCTGCGGTCGAAACCGTCAACCCAAAGATCCCTTCCACGATGGAAGCGGCCGCGCTGTGCAAGATGGCCGACCGCGGCCAGATTACCGGCGGCATCCTCGACGGCCCGTTGGCCTTCGATACAGCAGTCAGCGCCCACGCCGCGGAGATCAAGCATCTCCAATCGCCCGTCACCGGACAGGCCGACATTCTCATCGTTCCCGATCTCGAAAGCGGCAACATGCTCGCCAAGCAGCTCGAATATCTCGGTGGCGCGCAACTTGCCGGAATCGTACTCGGCGCTCGCGTTCCCGTCATCCTCACCAGCCGCGCTGACTCCGCCGAAACACGCCTCACCAGTTGCGCCGTAGCGTGCCTGCTGCACTACGCAACGCACCCCATCGAGATCGCGTAGCGATCAACCGAATCCGTTCGATCAAGGGGCGCCACCTCCATGCGAGTCTGGCGCCCCCATTTACGTTCATCAGGCTTGCACCCCTTGCACCGCAGATGGGTGCATCGCATCCTAAAAAGGATGAAACTGATTTCGTCTAAGCGTTTTCTCGCCATCTATTCCGGTGTCTTGACCGTCGCCTTTGTTTTCACTGTTTGCTTCGGAATCTCGCGCGGAGACTTTTCGCCGCACCGCGTCCTGGCGGCCGACCATAAGAACCTCGCGCGCGCGGAGTTCGATCAGATCACTGTCCATCGCATCAACATCGTTGAGCCCGATGGCACGCCGCGCCTCATCATCGCCGACAAGGCCGAATTCCCCGGCGCCTTCTACCATTCTCGAGAGATCGCCCGCCCCGACCGCCGCGATTCTGCCGGTATGCTGTTCATCAATGACGAGGGCACAGAAAGCGGCGGCATGCTCATCGGCGGTTACAAGGGCAAAGATGGATCGCTGCATTCCTTCGGCCACCTCAGCTTCGACGAGTATGAGCAAGACCAAACGCTTGCGCTCGACACGAGTCAGGATGGACAGGAGCGGGCCAGCAGCTACCAGATTAATGACAACAACACAACTCTGATGACGCCCGAAGTGTACTCAATGTACCAAAAGGCAATGGCCATGCCCGACGGACCCGGGAAACAAAAAACCATTGCGGACTTAAAGGCCGCGTACCCAATCAGGCTTCATCCACGGGCTGCGATCGAACGCGATCCCGACAAATCTTCCGCCCTGCGCCTGCGGGATCCGGAAGGCCGCACTCGCATCCTCTTGCGCGTAGCAGCCGATGGAACTCCGAGCATGCAGTTTCTCGATCCCTCCGGCGCCGTGACCCATGAATGGCCTGAGGGTTCGGCGGTGCGTGGATCTACAAAGTCGATTCCAACGAAGAACTCGACCGGCTTCTCGCCATGTCCCCTGTCTACAACTACGCCACCTGCCAGGTCATTGCGTTAGCCGAAATTGACCGACCCCGAAACCGTCACCGGCAAGGCGTAGCAAGAAACGCGCTGAACTCATTGCTTGTAAGAAACGCGCTCAACTCATTTCTTGCAAGAAACTCGCTGAAATCATTGCTTGCAAGAAACTCGCTGAAATCGAGCTTTGTAATAAGGGCATGGCTTCAGCCAGGCCGTAAACGCGGGAGAATGAATGAGGGCTTTAGCCCCTGAGGCACTTTTCCGTCGCAGACGACGACGGCGAAACTCACCTACGATTCTGTCGTGCGTCAAACGGATGCTTCTCAAGGAGATCAAGTAAGGAGCTGGAAGCTAGCAGCTCGAAGCTGCCTTCAGTCCATCGACAAGCTGAGCTGATGCCGCACGTCGGCGCCGCGAATCCAGAAGATGACATCGGTAGCGATGTTGGCGGCGTGGTCTGAGATGCGCTCGAGGCTGCGCGAAACCATCATCCCGTTCATCGCCTGCTGCGTGGCGCGCGGCTGCTCCTGGATCATCTTCAGCAAATCCGCCTGGGCGCGGCGGTTCATCCGATCGATCTCGTCGTCCATCTCGCGGACCGCGTCGGCAAGGCGCGCATCCCCTTCCAGCAACGACAGAATCGCCGTGCGGATCATGCGTCCTGCCACTTCGCCCATCGCTGTGAAGTCCACCGGCAATTCGACCGGCTCGGCCTTCATAATGTCGCGCGTACGGCGCGCAATGCCCATCGACTGGTCGCCAATGCGCTCCAGGTCACCATTGATCTTGATCACCGCCAGAATGAAGCGCAGATCGATCGCCATGGGCTGTTCTTTGGCGAGCAACTCATAGGCCATCTCGTCCAGCTCGCGCTGGGCGGAGTCAATCGCCGTCTCGTTCTGCTTGACGAACTGGCACAGGTTCTTGTCCCTGAGGATGTAGGCGTCAACCGCGGACTCGACCGCCTGCTGCGCAAGTGCAGCCATCGCAAGGAGCTTGTCCTTGAGTTCGGCGAGCTGAATCTGAAAATGAATACGCGGCACGGCTCGGCCCTCTCCTAACGTTTATTGTGCATCAGGCAATGTTACGGGGAGACAAATTTCCTCCAAGGCATCACGTTTGACAAGGCTTTGCACCTCAAACTCCATCTTAACGGCAGGTCTTGCCATCCTGACCGGTGTTCTAGGCTATCAGAATGAGCGATTCAAGTTCGACACCAGGGTCAATGCTCAGCTTCGACCCCGCTGAGCATCCCCAGCGCCAGATCTACAAGTTGATGACCGGGATTATCGTGCCGCGCCCCATCGCGCTCGTCTCCACCGTCGACGCACAGGGCAACGCGAACCTGGCTCCCTTCAGCTTTTTCGCCGGAGTTGGCTCTGCACCGCCAACCGTGCTTTTCTGTCCCGCATTGCGTCCTGCGGGCACCAACATGGCCGGCGGGCGAAAAGACACCCTGCGCAATGTGGAAGAGACGCGCCAGTTTGTGATCAACGTGGTCAGCGAGGCAATTGCGGCCCAGACTAATTTGACTGCGGCAGAGGTGGACCGCGAGGTGAACGAATTCAATCTATCCGGCCTGACTCCGCTTGCAAGCCAAGTAGTAAAAGCGCCACGTGTGGCCGAGTCGCCGGCGCAGATGGAGTGCAGGCTGATGCAGGTAATCTACACGGGCGACAAGCCGGCCAGCGGGGTCATCGTGCTCGGCGAAGTGGTGCGCTTCCACGTACGTGAGGATCTGGTCGAAGACTTCCGTGTGGATCCCGTGGGTCTGGATGCCGTGGGCCGCATGGCCGGAAATACCTGGGTGCGTACGCACGATCGGATCGAACTGATAAGGCCAAAGTAAGGAGTCGCTTGTGCGTGACAGCTGCGGCTATACTGTTCGCGCGGTCGTCGGGGCAAACTTTGGAAATGCAATCGTCGAGGCACAAGTGATGCATCTCTGCGAACCGATATCTCCGGCCGCATATATCAGCAATCAGGCAGGTCTCATGTTGCGTATTTTCCTGCTCATTGCTCTCCTCCTCGTTGCCCCGTTCCTTGCTGGGTGTCGTCACAGCGATCCACCAGAGCCCGCACCAGCTTCGGGTGCCGCAGTGAACGTGGCGATTACGCTATCCAGCAGCAGCCTCCAAGACGGCAGGATTCCCAGAGAGTTCACCTGCGACGGTGCCGATCAATCTCCGCCGCTCGCCTGGACTGCGCCGCCGGCCTCAACCAAAAGCCTTGTTCTTACGGAGACTGATCCCGATGCGCCTGGCGGGACATTTACTCATTGGGTGCTGTACAACCTGCCGGCAAACACCAATGCACTCGCAGCCAGTGTTCCGAAACAGGAGCAGCTCCCCGATGGCTCCCGGCAGGGACGCAACGACTTCGGCAAAATCGGCTACGGTGGCTCTTGCCCACCTCAGGGTACGACTCACCGCTACTTCTTCGATCTCTTCGCGCTCGACACGAATTTGAATGTGCCCGCCGGCGCCACGCGAGCTCAGATTGAAGACGCAATGAACACCCATGTACTCGCCCGCGGCAAACTCATGGCGCGCTACGGCCGCTGACGACCAGGCTTCAGGGACATCGATCTGCACAGCTTCACTCCGCCTGCGCAACCTCAGTCGGCCGCCATGTCCTTGCCTTTAACTTCATGCCCCAATGACGCCAGCACCGCCAGCGAAATTGCGACGATCACGACGGTAATCGCGAGTACGTTCGAATAGCTGCCCCACTTCTCCGCCGCCAGCGCCTGCGCCTTCGCATTCCACGACGTGACGAGCCCGCCAAGCTGATACGCCAGTCCTGGAGCCGTCGCGCGCACCGGCGCAGGTGTCAGTTCCGCGAGATAAGCCGGCACCACTCCCCACGCGCCCTGCACCATGAACTGCATTACAACTGCGCCGATCGCCAGCGTCGTCGCCGAGTGCCCATAGGCCCACGGCGGAATCGCGATCAGTGACAAAAGTGCTGCGGCAATGATGGCGCGCTTGCGTCCCCACTTCTCAGACAGCGTGCCGAACACAATGCCGCCGGCGATTTGAGCGAATCCGTAGATCACTCCAATCGTCCCCACCACCTGCGGCGTCAGTCCGATCTGCACTTCGAGAAAGGTCGGATAGACATCCTGCGTCCCGTGCGAGAACGACATGAACGCCGTCATCAGGACGATGAGAAAAAGAAATGTCGGCAGGAAGGACTTGAGTGAGGCGAGCTTCTTCGCGTAAGAGTCGCGTTTCGGATCGGCACGGCGTTTGCGATCAGTCGCGAGCCACACGGGCGACTCCTCCACACGGGCCTGCACGTAAAAGACAAGCAGGGCCGGCGACGCACCCAGCATGAACAATCCGCGCCATCCGAGCGAATGAAATAGCAACGCAAATGCACCCGAGGCAAGAATCGATCCGAAGGCGTATCCCTCCTGCAGAATTCCGGAGAAACCTCCGCGGCCTTCGGTTGGCAGCGTCTCAAAGGCAAGCGCCGCCCCCACCCCCCACTCGCCGCCCATGGCGATGCCGAACAGCGCGCGCAGCACCAGCAGCACGCCCAGCGACGGAGCGAATGCGCAGGCCAGTTCGATCACCGAGAAACTGAGGATGTTGAACATCAGCACCGGCCGTCTGCCGTAGCGATCGGCCAGAATGCCAAACACCAATGCGCCCACAGGCCGAAATGCCTGCGTGAGAAAGACAGCGCTGAGCACATCTGATGGTTTGGCGTGGAAATCCGAAGAGATGGCTTTGACGCAGAAGATCAGCAGAAAAAAGTCGAGGCTGTCCAGCGTCCAGCCGAGAAAGGAAGCAATGAAAGTGTGGCGCTGAGCTGAGGTTAAACGCTGAAAGTCGCGAACGAAAGACATTAGCCGGAGGATACAACAGTCAGCAGCAATCAGGGGTCGCGCTACGGGAGGTTAAACGATCTTAGAAACTCCTGCAAGGCTTCCTGGTCAGCCCCGCGATTCGGTCGCCTGATGGACTCCTTCGACTCTCTCAATTCAGGAGTGACAAATGCAAAGCCCACTCCATCCGGTCCCCAGCGGATAACCTTGGTGAAAACGGCAATCGAACTCCCGAGTTTCTCACCTTCCTTGCCTGTTGTCTGCAGGGTCATCAGGATCAGCGTTCCGGGGTATGGCCGCTCGTCAGTGAGGAGATAGAACCCTGTTTTGCTCAGGTTGCCGAGCTGATACGCCTGCGGCGTGCCGCCGCTCCAGTGATAGGCAATCAGCCCCGGCAGTGGAATTCGGTTTGTTCGATAGCCGCTTTCACGTCTTGGAAAGAGCCAGCGCCAAACTCGGACCGGCAACGATCTTGTCGGTTCGTCTTCAGACTCGACAGCATTCCCGGCCGTTTGCTGCAAGGGTTGCTGCAGCGCGCGGTGAGCATCATACCCCGTTGCGGAGGGAGAGCTGTTGGTGGACCGCTTCGCTTCTCCGGGACCGGCACCCTGGATGTCTGATTCGGCGCCTGGCGCGCGGGCGAGGGTTTCCAGCATTCCCTCCAATTCCCTGGCGCTGCGGATTCCGAGTTGATCTCCACGGCGGATCTGCGAGGCAAACACAGTATGCGCCGGAAGAAGTAACGCACTCGCGGGCTCGTCCTCCAAAACAGTGAATTGTGGGTTGGGATAATTGTCCATGTCCTCTGCGACCCGATTTTCCTCGTCAAGATAAACCAGGTCGAAGTATTTGGCTCCCTGTGAAGCCGGGATGCCCCGATAAGGTTTCAGCCACAAGCCGATCTCGGAACCATTCACGAGGTAGTCAAAGAGCCGCTTCAGAGGTTCGGATGTGGTATCGAAAATCGCGACTTCCGCGCTCAGGAAACTCTCCCTCGACTCGTTGTACACACGGAATTTACCGCCCTTCTTGGGCTGCCCACCGGCAACACTCAACGGCGTCGAATGCGATACCGGGCTCGATCCTGCGTTGCCAGCTTGACCCATCGAAATCACCCGCTCTGCCCATTTCACTTCAAGAAATGGCCCATCAAAACAGCTAAGAGGATCTTGGCACTATTTCGAATACCACTTTCGACGCAACCGCTCTTACCTTGGTCCACATTCCGGCGCCCCCCAACGTAATTTCGAATCATGCAAGCACCAGTGGCTGGATTCAAGTTAGCCTGAGCTACCGTCGTCCTTTGAATGCAAGTGCAGGGTTAACCATGTCTTTAGTAATGTCGTTTGAGCTGTTATAGCACCTTTAAGTCATTCCACATCTGGTTACTTCCCCCTAAAATCCGGGTAAGGCTTGCGTCCGGTTGCGAAATTTACTCGCATTTAACTCTGGAGACGGACACGAAGCCGGGGGATACGGCCAACATGCAAGAATCAAGTCTTCCTGTCCTGAAATCGTTAGGTGGCAACGCTCGGCGATTCAAACTTCCTCTCCTCAAGATGGTTCCCAACGCTGGATGTATATCCGCACGGATGCGCCGGCATAAGGAATCTGACGAGCAGGGCAGCGCAATCGTCGAGATGGCGCTAGCCATGCCCATCATGCTCGCGATGCTGACCAGCATCTTCTCGTTTTCGATAGTCCTGTATCAAAAACTCCAGCTTGGCGAAGCGATAAGCAACGCCGGGCGCGTGATGGCCCTTGAGCGCGGCGACACAGATCCGTGTGCGACGACGGCGAATTCAATCTACGCGGCCGCACCTGCCCTGGCAAAGTCCAGCATGACGCTCACTTTCACGCTGGGCGGTACGAATACGGGCGGTAGTGTTACCGGCGGCACGGCCTATGGCGGAACAAAGGGAGTAGCGCCGACGTGTACAGCCGCGGGCAACGGCGGCTCCGCCGCCTTGCAGACAGGGTGGCCGGCACAGATCCAGGCGACGTATCCGTGCAGCTTCTTTGTCTATAACACCAAATTGGGCACCTGTTCTGTCACGACGCAGGTCACGGAGGTTATTCAATGAATCGGAAAGTCTCTTCGTTGGTCGGCCGGATCTTTGCAGACGCGCGTGGCCAGATTCTCCCGTGGTTGGCATTCCTGAACGTGGTCATTATTGGTATGGCGGGAGTGTCCGTCGATCTTGGTCATGCATATGTCTGCTACCGGCAGCTTCAGGCATCCACAGACGCCGCGGCCCTCGCCGGCGCAAATGAGCTGGGTTCGGGTTCATCCTCCCAGTCGAGCGTCACGAGTCAAGTTGGCCTCTATGCCTCGACGACAGGCGGATCCAACTTCAATATGAGTCTCCCCAGCCCGACCGTAGCCGTGACGTTCAGCTGCGTGTCCGATTCAAACATGGTTCAGGCGTCGTGCCAGGATTCGGGCACCGGGTACAACGTGATTCACGTTACCCAGACCGCCACAATTCCCACCTATTTCATCAGGGTGCTGTCTCTTCTCGGCGTCAACTCGGCCAAGTCCCTCACATTGACATCAACGGCATCCGCGACCATGGCTAGCGGCCAAAACGACCAGGTGAATGTCGCCATGGTCGTTGATGCCACGGCATCGATGAACAGCACCGACTCAGACGCAAGCTGCGGGCATACCCGCATATACTGCGCACTTCAGGGGGTCCGAACGATGCTGGGCCTTCTCGCACCGTGCTCAGCGTCGACGTCCAGCTCAACGGCGACATGCGTTCCCTATGACCAGGTTAGCCTGTTTACGTTCCCGACCATCCAGGCGAATACGGCGGCGAATGACACCGATTGCAGCACGAGCACCTCACCAAACATCATTCCGTACACTACTCCCGTCGCCGGGGCCACCTGGTCGGCTCCCACGGGAACGGCCGGCACCTATCAACTCACCGGTTATACGAGCAGCTGGACTGCCTCCAACCAGATAGGTGGAGCATTAAGCAGCGCCTCGGCACTGGTAAATGGTGTGGGCGGACCGACGGGATCTTGCGCGGGCATGGATTCAGTGGGTGGCGATGGAACGTACTACGCGGGAGCGATCTACGCCGCCCAGTCATCGCTGGTGGCCGCAAAGGCAGCGGCTCCGGGTTCTCGCAATATCATGATCATCCTCAGCGACGGTGACGCCAGCGCCGCGAGCGGAAAAATGCAGACCATGTCCGGAACGACCCTCGTTAACGTCGGACACAATGGCAATACCTATCCCTCGCTCGATGATCAGTGTCATCAGGCAATAACCGCGGCGAACTACGCCTCAAATAGCGGAACAACGGTGTACACGATCGCTTATGGCGCCTCGAGTTCAGGCTGTTCCACCGACACCGGCTCTCTCTCCATCACGCCTTGTCAGGCCATGGCGCAGATGTCCACGGGGTACGTGTCGACCAGCGATGCACCCAACTTTTATTCAGACGCAACCGCGTCTCAGAACAAAGGTCAGTGCAACTCGGCAAGCAATCCAAACCTCACGCTCAAGGGGATATTTGGAAACATCTCCGCGCAGCTCACAAGGCCGAGATTGATTCCCAACAATGTAACCTAGAGCGCGATTTCCTTCGAAAAATTAAAAGGCCGGGAGAGACTCTCCCGGCCTTTAATTTTCGCGTTTGGCGTCGAAAGCAAATGCACCTGAGGAGGAAGCACAAAGCGCAGCGGTCCTTTGTGGCACGCATGTTCTGTGTCACGCAGGTTTCGTTGTCAGTGCCTGCGTCTGGCAGTTGCCAATTGACACACGAGAGCTCGAAAAGTTGCGCCTATTTATTTCGCGTGGCACTCCGCAACCTTCTCCTGCGCGAGTGTTTGTACTCGACATGAACGGCGCGGCAGGAAGCAGCAGGAGCCAAGCTTCCAGGGCCGGCAGCCGGATCGGTTTTATTCCGAAGGGACGGAGGAGTTATGAAAAACTTTGGCAAATTTGTGCTGGGAGCAGCGATCGTGGCTGGCGGGTTGGGCCTTGGAGCGACCTCGGCCCAGGCAGCCGAGTTCAGGGTGGTTGTCGGTGGGCCGGCGGCCTACATTCCTCCGTGCCCCGGTCCGGGATACACATGGGCGGCTGGCTACTACAGCAACGGCTACTGGATCCCGGGAGCCTGGAATTACGTGGGCAGTTGGATTCGCCCCTGCTCGTGGCCGCGTCTACATCGATCGCTATCATGATCGCGGCTACGCCTACCGCTACGACCGGGATGACCGCCGCCACGACCGCGACGACCATTTCCGTCGCTAACCGCGCGGGTTAATTTCGCCCATTGAACTGACCAAATTGTCCGACTTGCCTCACGGCCTCTCCTCAGGAGAGGCCGCTCTTTTCTGACCCGGAAAGACGCGGCGGATTCCCACAATAAGGGCGACGGGAGCGGCGAACACAAGCGCAAATCCCAGCACATTGCCGGCGATTTCAATCAGCAGCAACAGCGTCACCTGCAATGTGGACATTGGAACGATGTGAGGGTCATTCGCAGAAGAGGGAAAAAGGAATGGAAGAACTCCGGTCATGGCGCGATGCCGAAGCCCTCCGATCTCAAGCAAGACAGCTTTCGCGGCGCCGAAGACCGCTCCAATACCGGCCGCCGCCAGAATTGTGTGAGATCGCCACAGGCGTAGTGCTGTCATCGGCATCGCCATATTCTAAGGGCTTACCCTGGCCTCTTTTTCTTCTCAAAAACGCTTGAAGAACTGCTCGCCGGATTTGAGTGCCATGCACGCAACCTGCACCGTGCAGGAGCGCCCTTAAGTGCTTTAATTCCGCGACGGAAAAGGAATCCTGAAAAGTAACCGCAACTTATTCCCCATTCGGTTGTTCAAATGTACAGCAGCCGGTAAAATGCAGGACGCAGACCGGCACGTGCTGGAAACGCAAGATCCCTGAGCGCGATCGCAACTGCCCAGGCAGCACAAGGAGGACGTAATGAGAAGTTTAAAGGTAA
Source organism: uncultured Acidobacteriaceae bacterium (assembly GCA_963769345.1). Classification (GTDB taxonomy): domain Bacteria; phylum Acidobacteriota; class Terriglobia; order Terriglobales; family Acidobacteriaceae; genus Telmatobacter. Next base: position 976,062 of record CAVYLL010000005.1, on the reverse strand, counting down.
TCCTGTTCGCGATGCTCTTGGCGCTGCCCTTTGCAGCAGTCTCTGCGAACGCTCAAGTCGCGGTGGGAGTTGGAATTGGGCCGGCGGTGGTTGCGGCTCCTGTAGCTTACGGTCCTCCTGCGTGCGATTGGGGCTATTACCCCTATTATCCCTATGCCTGCGCGCCCTATGGCTACTACGGCCCGACCTGGTTTACCGGCGGCGTCTTCATCGGCGTGGGTCCCTGGTATGGATGGGGCTGGCACGGATACCACTATGGATACGGATACCACGGCGGATACGGCTATCACGGTGGATACGGATATCGCGGCGGATACAACGGCGGATACCACGGTTCAAACGGGGGTGGATACCATGGTGGCGTTGCTCCACGCACCTTTAATGGAGGCGGATATTCCGCTGGGGGCCATGTAGCCGGAGGCGGCGGAGTCCACGGCGGTCGCGGTCGGCGGCTTCCATGGCGGTGGTGGCGGAGGCTTCCACGGTGGTGGTGGCGGTCACCGATAGAAAGCCTATAGGAATTACGAGCCCGGTTGCTTCGGCAGCCGGGCTTTTCTATTGCCGGAAATTTGCGCAAGCCGAACTCCCTCTGAAGTAGTCGGACAAATCCCGTCACTGTGCCTCACGGGGTCGTAACGTCTGGTACTTGGCTATCGAATAACCCAGCGAAGCACCGAGCCACACGTCCGACGGGAAGTGGGCCTCGCTGGAGATACGCGAAAAGCTGATGACGGTGGCCATCGTATAGCAAAGCACAGGAATCCATGGCTTCCCGCGATGGCGGTACCGCTCGGCTACCACGGTCGCCACCGACCAAACCGCCGTCGCATGCCCTGACGGGAAACTGCTGCCTTTGAGCGGCGACTTGCCTCCATTGAAAAACGTCCCCGTGAACGGAGCGCCCGGCGCGACATCGGCGGGACGCTCTCTGCGCGTGATGGCTTTGATTGCCAGGTTCACCACCAGGCTGTCGGCATAGGCCTCCGCAGCCAGAAGCGCCGTACTAACCTCGCGATCATCATGCCGGATGTATCCTGCCGTCATCAGCGAAGCCGGCAGAGCAATCACTTCACCAGTGGTGATCATCGGATCGAATACATCGTTAAAGGAGTCCCAGCTCTGCGCGTTCGTGCGGAAATAGGGCATGACGTGAGGGTCGGCATAGATCAGCCCCACGGTCCCTCCCACGACGACGAGCGTCGGCACCCAGTGTCTTCCCTTTGCGAGTTGCTTGGGAAACGTCCACCAGATGTCCTTCTGATCATGCAGGAAGTCGCCAGGCATACTGCGCCATGTGGCTTCCCGTTGCGGGGGACCGGTGGTCGTATCGACCGCGGGCCGCATCGTCTGTCCCGGATCATCGGGCGCTGCCGACAGCGTTGGACTGTCAGGCAGACCCATCCGTTCCGGAACTACAAGTGGGACCCGCAGGCCCGGTTCGTCGGGAAGGTTGCCATACTCCTGCGCGCGGCCCCTGTTCGGCGCACAGGCAATCAAGAGAGAAACAGCAGAAAGGAGTAAATAGTCTCTAATTCTAAGCATCGGAAGAGTTGGATGCAGAATGTCAAGAAATCCGTTTACTCGCTGCTCTTAACCTCTTTGAACCAAAGGGCCGTCGCAGGCCGGAATAGCAGCCATGCGATCAAGACACATATCGTCGCATGGACCAGGAGCTCCGGCAGCGGATGAAAGAGGCTGAGCCCTACGTGAAACACAATCCACGCCAGCGTCAGCCAGCGGGCCCAGTTCTGCCGTAGCAGCAACCCGACCGCCGCTACCACCGCCAGGAATTCCGTGACCTCGATCCCGATGGCGTCGCGGTGACCGGCCGTCAACTCGGGGAAATGGTGCACGAATCCGACTCCACCCACCAGCAGGTAAAGGATTGCGACGATCAGCACAGCAATCGGTCGTTTCATGAGTTTCGTCGTGGACAGTGTACAGGGACTGGTTCTAGCGGTTGAATGGATACTCCTGCACCCAGTGGAATCCGCGGCTCGAAAGCGTAAACCGTGCCAGTTCATCTCATCAAGCACGAACAACACTAAAATGATACCGAAGGGGATTTCCTTGCCAGCTTACGAGTATCTTTGCGATGAATGCGACTGCCGGTTTGAGCAGCGACAAAAGATGTCTGACGCTGCGATTGACCGGTGCCCCGAGTGCGGCGGACACGTTAAGCGTCTAATCAGCGGGGGCGCTGGCGCCATCACGAAAGGTTCTGGCCAGGAGGCCGTAACGCCTTGCGGAGCCGGAGCCTGCTGCGGCGGCGGTATGTGCAACCGGCTCGTGAACTAGGTCTGGTTCGCAGAAACCAACGTACGGTCAGCTGCGTTTTCGTGGGAACGGACCATTCCCACCCAACAAGTGGACCCCCGGCACTGCTGGCATTGGCGGATTGACTACGCGAACACCAGTCCAAATGCGGCGTCGATCTGCTGCTTCATCGGGACTGCTTCACTGCTCGCGACCGGCGAATAGGAACCCGCCGACATTGCCTGGGCAGGAACTTCCGTACCCGACGCAAGCACCGGTTTCAGCGCAGCGATGACCAAGTCGATAGTCTCCATCCGATTGCGGAGTTGCCTTGCTTCCTCGAACAGACCGTCCAGTTCCGCGGTCGCCGTCTCCATCGCCGCGCGATAGGTAGCTGCATAGGTTTGATGATTCATGTCGACCTCCATTTCTGGAGTCTAGCCTCGGATCGGCGCGAGAGACATTGCACTAACCGCGCGCCCAGCAAGCACTTTTGTGCGCCCCCTAACCACTTTTGTGCTAGAACGAGTTTCGGCGGCAGAATACGGCTAGCCGCAGTTCCTCCACCAAAATCCCATGCCAATCAACAGGGCCGACGCCATGCGTCTCCTGGCAACTCAATCTGAGCTAAGGAGTCCGCAACACGTAAGCGATCCTGGGAGCTCGATACCACTGCACGCGGCCGTGATCAAAGTCCTCTTCGAGCAATTGAATTTCACTTTCCTCGTCGCTATGCGGCGTGGGATCGAGCCAGATTTGGTCAGTCTCTCCCGGCCGGGAGAATTTACTCCGTGGGTTCGCCGAATTTTCAGCAAGCCGAACTACCAGATAGATCATCTCATCGTCCTCATTCTCTTCTCTCGGAGACGTGTGGCAGACGGTCCCGTGGGCGCAGAGCCGTCTGTCCACCCGCCGCGTGCGGGTGCTCGCTGGCACCTCCCGATTGCCAGTCGGAAAACCACCCCAGTGCACGCTATTGCAATCACGAGCCTGCTCCGCGGCGGCCCTGGGTTAAGCCAATGGAAAGATGATGCTCCGCGTCACGCGGTGAAGATGTCATAAAGCTGTCATCGCATCGTCATTTCAATGCGGAAGGATCGCAGCGCAATCCTCGAACGAGCGTGCGCTATTAACCTTCAGAGTTCTCGCCTCTCGATGCGCCGTGAGCCCGTCCGCGGCGCACAATACCATGGATGAGATGGGCGCAGCGTCACCGATTCCGGAAGACAGAGGCTTGGCAGACCTTCGCGTGCTCATTGCTGGCGGAGGCACAGGCGGTCATATTATTCCGGCACTGGCAGTGGCCCACGAACTGGTCACGCGGCACCAGGCAGAGGTGCTGTTTGTCGGAACGCCGCGCGGGATGGAATCGCGCATGGTCCCCGCAGCCGGTTTTCCGCTGCGGCTGATTGAAGTGGGACCGCTGAAGAATGTCTCTCTGGCTACGCGGATGCGCACGATGCTCGATATTCCGCGCAGCCTGTTTGCCTGCCGGCGCTTGATTCGCGAATTCGATCCTCACGTGGTTTTCGGCGTCGGCGGTTATGCTTCCGGTCCGGGAATGGCAGCGGCGCTGATGTTGCGTGTACCTGCGATGGCGTTCGAGCCGAATGCCATGCCGGGCCTTGCGAATCGGCTGGTGGGAAAACATGTGCAGGCCGCTGCGGTGAATTTTCCGTCCGCGGCAATTTTCTTCCACAATGCCGAGGTGACGGGCATCCCCGTGCGGCCGGAATTCTTCAAGCTTCCACCGGCGACAGGCGAGTTTCCGCATCTGCTGGTCTTCGGAGGGTCGCAGGGAGCGCGGCTGTTTAACAATACCCTGCCGGCGATCGCGCCTGCCCTGCTCGCGGCGGTGCCGGGGCTCACGATTCTGCACCAGGCGGGGCTGCGGCACATGGAGACAACGGAGGCCGCCTACGAGACCAGCGGTGCCGATCCTACGCGCTGGCAAGTGAGCGGATTTCTGGACGACATGCCCGCGCGATTCGCCCAGGCTAATCTCGTCATGGCACGCAGCGGAGCCTCGACGGTGGCTGAACTGGCTGCCGCAGGAAAGCCTGCCCTGCTCGTTCCTTTTGCCGCGGCGGCTGACGACCACCAGACGCGCAACGCCGAGGAACTGGTCAAGATCGAAGCAGCCGTGATGCTGAAGGAATCCGATCTCGCCGATCACGGCAAAGTGCTCGAGTGCCTGGTTCAACTGCTCACATCGCATGAGCGCCTGAACGCAATGTCGGCGGCCGCGCTCACGCAGTCTCACCCGCAGGCGGCCGAAGACATTGCCAAACGGCTGGTGTCCCTTGCAGCAAATTAACCTCCGTGCCTCAGACTTGCGGATTTCCGCAACCGCAGACCGCTCCAACGGACTCCATGTCGCCATTCACAGAAGACGCGACGATTGCGCTATACTTCTCACCTTCGAACGTCGCTGAGCATTTCCCCTCGAAGAAAATCCAAACCGGAGACGATCTGTATGAAAACCATTCTGACTTGGAGTGTGCGTCCGGGAGCCATCAAGGAAGCAGCGAGCCGATTTCTCGCCGGCCAGGCAGCACCGGAACCGGGCGTGAAGATCCTGGGCCGCTGGCACAAGATCGATATGAGCGGCGGCGTCGCGCTGTACGAAACCGACAACCCGACAGCGCTCTATACCGGAGCGGCGAAATGGGCCGACGTGCTGGAGTTTCACAGCTCGATTGTGATTGAGGATGCGGAAGCCGGACCGGTGCTGGCGCAGGTGTTCGGGAAGTAGGGCCGCCGTGACCGCCGGGGGACGGCTCTTAGCTTTGGAGGCCTCAGCAATCTCGATAGGGCAGGAAAAGCGGGTGCCCCAGGTCTCCTTTCTGAGACCTGGGAAAGCTGCTGGGTCGCCCGACACGGGAGATTACGGCCAGTAGTAGCCTGCTCCCCGTAGGCACTCAATCTCCACGCTAATTGCGGCCATGATCAACGCGGTCACCACGGCACAGATCATCAGGCGCGGGAATCTCTCGGCAAAAGTTGCCGGGGCATTCCCCGCAAATTCAAACAGACGGCAGTGCAACGCTGCGCTGTCGTCTGCTCCATTCTGCTGCGCTCGAAAGAGACCATCCTCGCTGGCGCCTTTCGGTTCAACCACTCGAAGGGAAACGGTGGCTTGTATATTTTCTGTAGTCAGCATTCTGGCCTCACATTATCGGGGCCGGCAACCCCATTACCGGCCCCACACGGATACGCCACGCGACGTCAATATGCACCTGCATCTCGGGTGGACTGGACTATAGTCACATGACTTTTGAGTGGTCGGATGTGAGCCCGATCACAGCGGACCTGGGCCACCTGCCCGTAGCCGCGGGCGAGCCACTCACGACAAGCGATTGAGGTGCCCCATTCATGCGCGCCCTTTGCGCATGAGTGGGGATCTATCACAACCACGCAGCCAGCACGGGTCTACGATGTTTCATGCCCAGCCACCTGAAGCGCTATCACACGGAAGGGCATTATCACTTTCTTCCTTGCAGTAGGCATTACTTCGTCGCTCTCCGTATCTCGTCGACGGCCAGCTCCAGGCAAAAAGGTCCTTGTCTGGACACGCTTGGAAAACTTCCGTGATCGAGGCAACGATTTTGGTTTTCCACTACGTGCTGATGCAGGTGCATGTGCATCTTCTTCTCTCGGAGCGCACTTTGCAGCGGCTGGCCAACTCCCTCCGCGTTCTAAAGGGTCAGACCTCGAAGTTTCTGATATGGGTTCGCGGCATCGCAGTTCTGGCAGATCGCGATACTACGTAGTTCTCAATGTCTTCACTCAAGCCAAGTCTTTCGAAAACCTTCGTTTCATTCACCTGAATCCGGTTACTCGAGGACTGGTAGAGAAGCCGGAAGACTATCGCTGGTCCAGCTCTCCGCGGCATTGGGCTGATTCCCGGTGAAAGCTCTTCGCCTTCGGGAACGCTGTCGAAGATCGAGTGCGCATTGCGACTTGGACTGAACGCGTGCAGGTCCGATACCCCACTTATGAGCTATTGCGCGCATGAATGGGGCACCCAGCACCCAGCCCGACTCACGTTTGGCCAAATACGAAACGCCTGTTTGGGCGATCAATCCACTTTCTTGGAGATATTCAGCAATATCCCAATCCCCGCCAGCGTAAAGAACAAGCTCGTCCCCCCCGAAGAAATAAACGGCAGCGGAATCCCCTTGGTCGGCAGCAGCGAGAGCACCACGCTGATGTTGAAGAAGGCTTGCAGCAGGATGGCCGTCGTAATCCCGAAAGCGGTGAGCCGCGCAAACGGATCGGTAGACCGGTAGGCGGTGCGCAGGCCGCGGTATCCGAGAACGGCGAAGAGCGCGAGGATGAGGATGGCGCCGACGAAGCCGAGCTCTTCCGCGATATTGGCGTAGATAAAGTCGGTGTGCGCTTCGGGCAGATAGAAGAGCTTCTGCATGCCTTCCATGTAGCCGCGCCCTGAGAAACCGCCTGTCCCGACAGCGATGAGCGACTGGTTGATGTGGAATCCGGCGCCCTGGGGGTCGAGGTCTGGATGCGCAAAGGCCAGCATGCGGGCGCGTCGCCACGGCACCCAGAAGAGCAGCGCGGCCAGCGGCGGCGCGGCGGCGGCGACGGCAAGAAAGAGGTACTTCCACTCCATGCCCGCGAGGATCATCATCATGGCGCTCACTCCGGCGACGACGAGCGCGGTGCCGAGGTCGGGCTGCTTGACGATTAGCAACATAAAAACGACGGGCATCATGGCGGCGCGGAGAAGAGTGTTGCGCCAGTCCTGCATCTGGTCGAGCCGCGTGGAGAGAAACCATGCAAGAAACAGAATGATGACGGGCTTGGCGATCTCCGACGGCTGGAAGGAAAATGCGCCGAAGCGGATCCAGCGATGGGTGTGGTGCGAGTCGCGAAAGAAAAGGACCACGACCAGCAGCAGGGTGGTAATGGTGAGCGCCGGATAGACAAAGCGCGGCGAGTTGTAGCGGGAGTAGTCCACGCGCGAAAGAACGATCATGGCGAAGATGCCGACCACCGCCCACAGCGCCTGGCGAATGACAAAACCGTACGGAGAGTTGTATTTCTCCTGCGCCACGACCGCGGAGGCGGAGAAGACCATCACCAGCCCCGCGACAACCAGCAGCAGGGTGGTAAAGAAGATCCACTTGTCGACGCCAACGCGCTTTGCCATTGATTCATGCTTTCACGTATAGGTGTGGACATTCACAGGTGGGCGAGGTTGGGGACCAAAGTGATTAAGCTACCGGCCAAACTTTCAAAGTCAGTCCACCTGCCTCATTCCGTTTTCAAAATTTTTCTCGAAACCTTGCAGGTTATTTCTCCAAATTCTCTACACTTATCCCAGGTGGCAAAAATGGCAGGACAAGAAATCGGCCCGCTCAGCTCCGGCCCGGACCGCATTGCGGAACGCGCCTGCTGCAAATACGGTGCAAACCGCCGAAATCCGCCTCTAAGTCCTTATTCTTGACGACTTTACGACTTAAGTACCCTGTTTTCAAGCACTTACGGGACCCCCTTGCGAAGCTAACCCGCTTGAAATGACGAACTTGACCTGAAAAGCGAAAAAAAAGAGACGCCTTCCGGCTTTATCCAAATCAAGCGAAGTCAAGGGACCTGGGATTGTCGTCGTTCGGAGCTACGCGTTCTGCCAGACTTTCCAACCGCGCCACTCGTTCACCAGTTCCTTGAAGACGCGGCCGCGGTGCTCGTAGCTCTCGAACTGGTCGAAGCTGGAGCAGGCGGGAGCGAGCAGGACGACGTCGCCGGGGTGGGCGGCAGCAGCGATGGCGCTGACAGCCTTGTCGAGCGTCTCGCAGGAGTGGATCGTCACGACGCCACGGAGTTGCGACTCGATTTTTGCTGCGGCGGAGCCGATGGTGTAGACGGCTTTGACGCGCGAGCGGAGCAGAACGGAGAGCTCGGTGTAGTCGGAGTTTTTGTCTTTGCCGCCGAGGATGAGGTGGATGTTGCCAGAGAAGGCAGCGATGGCTTTGGCAGTGGCGTCGACGTTGGTGGCTTTCGAGTCGTTGTAGATTTCGACGCCGTTGAGCGTCGCTACATATTCGAGCCGGTGCTCGACCGCTTTGAACTGCTCAACGGCAGCGCGGACAGATTCGGCGGATGCTCCAGCGAGGCGCGCGGCGCAAACGGCGGCCAGCACGTTTTCGACATTGTGCTCCCCTTTGAGGGGAATGCTCGAAAGCGGCATCACGGTTTCAGGCGCGGCTCCAGGCTCTGAGCGGAAGAGAATGGCTCCCCCCTCAACCCATGCACCCTGCTCGACCGGATGCTCGAGGGAGAACCAATAGACCTTCGCCTTGGATCGCTTGGCAGAAGCAGCGGCGCGCACATTGTCGGCGTTAAGGACGACATAGTCCTGCTCATCCTGCTCGGCGAAGATTCGCTCCTTGGCGAGAGCGTAGTTTTCAAAGCTGCCGTGGCGATCGAGGTGATCAGGTGTGATGTTGAGAATGACGGCGATGGCAGGGTGGAACTGCTCTGTCGATTCGAGCTGAAAACTTGAGACCTCGAGGACGGACCATGTCGCGTCGGTGGATTCGTCGATGAGCGCGACGACGGGGACGCCGATGTTGCCGCCGACGAGGGTAGGTATGCCGGCTTTCTCCAGAATTTCGCCGAGAAGCGAAGTGGTGGTCGTCTTGCCATTGGAGCCCGTGACGGCGAGGATCTTGCCTTTCAGGAAGCGCGCGGCAAGTTCGAGTTCGCCGATGATGGGGCGACCGAAGTTGCGGGCTTGCACCAGCTCGGGCGTGTCCAGCGGCACTCCGGGGCTGACGACGATAAGATCCTGGCGGCGGAAGGTGAGCAGACCGTGCCCGCCTGCCTCGACGTTAATGCCCTCTTCGAGCAGGCCCGGTATGTCTTTGGCGAGAGCTTCAGCCGAGCGAATGTCCGAGACCGTGACCTGGGCCCCGCGGCGACGCAGAAAGATGGCGGCGGCCAGGCCGGATTTGCCCAGTCCGACGACGAGAACCTTTTTGCCTTTAAGCTCCATCATGAGGATCAGTCCAAGGATACTTTATCGCGCCGTGCCGTGGGTCGGTTGTGAAGGCCGATACGGACTATCGCCAGGCTAGCGCAGTTTGAGCGTCGTCAGGGCGAAGAGGGCGAAGACCAGGGCGAGAATCCAGAAGCGGGCGATGACTTTGGACTCGCTCCAGCCCAGCTGCTCGAAGTGGTGGTGAAGCGGTGCCATCTTGAAGATGCGCTTCTTGCGGAGCTTATAGCTGCCAACCTGAAGAACCACGGAGAGAGCCTCAAGCACGAAGATTCCGCCGATGAAGGGGAGCAGAAACTCCTGCCGGATGATGACGGCAACGGTCCCGATGGCTCCGCCGAGGGCGAGGGAACCGACGTCGCCCATGAAGACTTCAGCGGGGTGGGCGTTGTACCAGAGAAAGCCGATCGAAGCGCCGACCATCGATCCGCAGAACACGGTGAGTTCGGCAACGAGGGGCATGCGCTGGAGTTCGAGGTAGTCGGCGAAGACGACGTGGCCGCTGACGTAGGTAAGCACGGTGAGTGCGCCGGCGGCGATGATGGTGCACCCGATGGCGAGTCCGTCGAGGCCGTCGGTGAGGTTGACGGCATTCGATGTGCCCATCAGCACAAAGATGACGAACGCGACGAAGGGCACAAAGGCCAGCAGGCCGAGATGCGGCAGCGTGCTGGGCCAGAGATGCCACTGCAGATCGGGATGAAAGGCCTTGATGAACGGGACGCTGAGTTGCGTGGCAAAGAGCTTGAACTGGGTGAGCGCAATCAGCGTAATGGCGACACCGGCCCCGGCAAGCGCTTGCCAGAAAAGTTTGGCGCGGGCGGTCAGCCCGAGATTGCGACGGTTGACGACCTTGGTGTAATCGTCGGCAAAACCGATGGCGCCGTAGGCAAGCGTGGAACAGACGGCAATCCAGACAAAGGGGTTGGCAGGGTCAGACCACAGCACCGTTGGCAGCAGGATAGCGATGACGATGAGAACACCGCCCATGGTGGGCGTGCCCGACTTCTTCTGGTGCGACTGCGGCCCGTCTTCACGGATAAACTGGCCGATCTGGAATTCGCGCAGCTTCTGGATGACGTACGGGCCGATGAACATGGCAATCAGCAGCGCGGTAAGCGACGCAAACACCGTGCGAAACGTGAGATAGCGAAAGATCCGGAAAGGATGAAAGAACGGGAACAGCTTTTCGTAGAGCAGCCAGTAAAGCAAGAGGACTCCGGATCGGTGCGAGGATTCAGCTTGATTTTACAGGGATTGGCGCGCGGGGAGATGTGGATGATGAGGGCTTGAATCAGCGGAGTTAGCGGGGCCGCCAGCGGAGTTAGCACCGGCGAATCAGTCCTTGGCGGCTGATTGCTTTTTCAGCTCCGATTCAAACGCCTGCTCGCGGTCGGCGATGTATGCTTTGTAGCCGGCGGGATCGACGAAGGCGTCTTTGTCGCCGGCCTTCCAGCGCGGATACTTTCCGGCGAGTCCGAAGTAGCCTCCGTGCGCGCCAAGGAAGACATCGCAAGGTAGACTCTTCAGAACTTCGAATTCGTGGCGATAGTCGTCTGCGATCTGCGGATAAGTCTTGTTGTTGACCAGCTTGTAACCTGGATTCACGTTGGGGCTGCCGACGATAACGACATGAAGCGTGCGGCCGTTCTCCTTCTCATCCAGAGTCCATGTCGTCGTGCCCTTGGTATGCCCGGCGGTGAGGTGCGCGGTGAGCGTGGTGCCGCCGAGCGTTACCGTATCGCCGTCGTGAAGGATGCGATCGACCTTCGTCGGTGGGAACCACAGCGACTTATCCGCGGCATAGTTGAAGTCGGTGTGGCCGCCGGACTCGACAACAGAGACATCGCGATCCATCACTTCGTACTTCGCGCCGGTAAGGCGCTTGATCTCGGCGCTGCCTGCGCAGTGGTCATAGTGTCCGTGGCTGATGAGCAGGATCTTCGTGTCGCTGAATTTGAAGCCGAGCGATTCAATTGCTTTCTTGATGAGCGGAGGCGACGACTGGAGATTGCTGTTGATGAGGATGTTGCCTTTGGGCGTAACGATGAGATATGCGGCGAGGTCCTCGCTGCCCACGTAATACAGATTTCCGGCTATGCGGAAAGCTGGAAATGGCGTGGTCCAGGAGGTGGGAACTTGGGCGGAGAGGTGCAGCCCGAAGGTCAAAACAGTGAGTGCAGCAGCGATGCGGGAAACAATACGGCGCTGTCACTGGTTCTCCGTTGAAGCGAATTGGTTCTTGAGGACTTCGATAGCCCGCTCGAGCTGCACTCCGCGGGAGCCCTTGACCAGTACTACGTCGCCGGGTTGAATGTTCTTGACAAGCCACTCGCCGGCGGCAGACGCATCGGGCAAAAAGACGGAAGCCACACCGCAGAGGCAGGCCGCGGCAGCGAGATGTTGCGCATTGCCGCGCACGCCGACCACGAGATCTATTCCCGCGTCCGCGGCGGTTTTGCCGCACGCAGCGTGGAGCACAGAAGCGTGCTCGCCCAGTTCAAGCATCTCGCCCGCAACCAGGATGCGCCGCTGAGCAGGTCGCGCTGCCAGCGAATGAATCATGGACTGCAGCGCTTCAGGGTTGGAATTGTAGCTGTCATTGAGAATCGTAGCGCCCGCGATCTCCAGAATTTCTCCGCGCTTGCTGCCCGGTGTGAGCGATTCGAGCGCGGCGACTGCCGCATCGAGCGGTACTCCCGCCTCCAGCGCAACCGCGAGGCCAGCCATCGCATTCGAGGCATTGTGTGAGCCAAGCAGATGCAGCGTGAATGTGGACTCGCGCTCGCCCGCGCGGAAATGCACATGCAGGCCCGACACATCCTCACTAATGTCCAATAACTGCGGGTCAGCGCATGGGCCAACCCCGAAGTAGACGGCCTTGCCGCTGAAGTCGCGGCCGAATTGCGAAACATAAGCGTCGGAGCAGTTCAGAAACGCAACGCCTGTCGCAGGCAGCGCGGCAATCAGTTCGTATTTCGCACGCGCAATTCCTGCCTGGCCCTCGGCAAAGTTCTCGATGTGCGCGGTGCCGACATTGGTCACGACTCCCCAGTCGGGCGAGGCAATTCGAGCGAGCGTGGCGATCTCGCCCAGGTGATTCATGCCCATTTCGACCACGGCATACTCATGCTCGGGTTCAAGACGCAGCAACTGCAGCGGCATGCCGAAGGCGTTGTTGAGATTGCCCTGTGACTTGAGCACGTTGAATTTCGCACCCAGCGCAGCCGCGATGGCTTCCTTTGTGGTTGTCTTGCCCGCAGAGCCCGTAACCGCAACCACGCGTTTTCCCCACTGCCGCCGCACGTGCGAGGCGAGAGCCTGAAGCGCAATGAGCGGGTCTTCCGCGATGAGAAGCGGAACCCCGAGCACAACGTCAGGCAGTGTCGCGACCTTGGCACGAGAGACGACCGCCGCAACGGCTCCGCGCTCTAGGGCTGCCGCTACAAAATCATGGCCGTCCAGCCGTTCTCCACGCACGGCGAAAAACAAATCGCCCGGTGCCGCGGTCCGCGAATCAATGGAATAGCCGGTGGCCGTTCGCATGCCTGGGCTTGAGATACCCGAAGGCGCTTCGAGGACTGCACCCGCGCCAATGGCCGCTTCTGCGAGTGTCAACTTCATCGCTCTCCACCGTAACCCAAATCACGCAAAGCCGCGAGTGCAATTTGTGAGTCATCGAACGGAATTGTGCGGTCGGCGAGAATCTGCTCCTTCTCGTGGCCTTTGCCGGCGATCAGAACGACGTCACCAGGCTTGGCCGATCCCAGGGCGAAGTGGATGGCCGCGGCGCGATCAGGCTCGATGGTGTAGTGAACGCCGCTGGCTTTGAGTGCCGGTTCTATCTCATTCAGAATTGCCCGTGGATCTTCGGATCGCGGATTATCGCTCGTGGCAACCACAAAATCGCTTCCCTCCCCCGCGGCGTAGCCCATCTTCGGGCGCTTGGTACGGTCGCGATCGCCACCGCAGCCAAAGAGCGTGATGATGCGGCCATCTGACTTCGCAACCAGCTGGCGCGCAAGCGCGATCAGGTTGCGCAGCGCATCGTCGGTGTGCGCGTAGTCAACAATCACTGTGAAGGGCTGCCCACCGTCGACCGGCTGGAAGCGCCCCGGCACCGGCGTAAGTTTCGGCACAGACTCCACAAGGGATTCAAACGAAATACCACGGGCATGCGCCGCCGTAAAAGCGGCGAGCAGATTCAGGATGTTCACCTCCCCGGCCAGATGCGAAATGACCTGCGCAGTTCCAGAGGGCGTCTCGAGTTGAATGACGGCGCCGCCGGGTGTCAGCGTATGCGATGCAGCGCGGAAGTCGCCGATGCCAATGCCGTAGGTACGAACTTCGGCCCCTGCGCTGCGAGCGGCTTCTGCGAGTTCAGGCGTCCGCTCGTCGTGTGCATTGAGGATAGCGACGCGAGGGGCGGGGTACATGGTGCCATCGAAGAGAAGCTTTTTGGCGGCGAAGTATTTCTCCATCGTCAGGTGGTAGTCGAGGTGGTCGCGGGTAAGGTTGGTGAAGACGGCAACGTCGAAAGGAATCCCGTATGCCCGGCCCTGGTCGAGCCCATGGCTTGACACCTCAGTTACCAGTTCGGTAGCTCCGCGGCTTGCGCCGTCGGCCATCAATTCGAAAAGATCGCGCGACTCAGGCGTGGTGTGCAGCGAGGGACGGACTTCACCGGCGAGATGGTATTCGATGGTGCCGATCAGAACTGTTTTGCGCGCAGCCGCATTGAGAAGCGCTTCGGTCAGGAACGCGGTTGTCGTCTTGCCGTTGGTCCCGGTAATGCCGGTGGCGGCAATCTTGCGCTCCGGGTGCCCGAAAAACGCGGCGGAAGCTTCAGCGAAAGCGCGACGGCCATGCTCAACTTCCGCCACCGCAAGATCCGGCTTGTAGACCACCAGGTGATCGTAGGAATGCGCGGAGTCCGTGATAATTCCGATGGCGCCCGCATCGATGCCTTGTTGATATAGCGATTCCCATCGGTCGAGCCGCCCTTCATCGCGACAAACACGCAACCCGGCCGCACACGGCGCGAGTCGTATTCAATGCCGGTAACCGGCTGCACGGAAGAACCGGAGGAGCCAACGATGGTGATTTCGGCGATGAGATCTTGCCAGAGCATGTCTGGATGATTGTAGATTGCGGGGGCGCTCCGTTCTGTGATGACGGAAGTGTCAGCGCCCGCAGCGGACAATGATTTTGGTGCCGCTGGGAACCTGCGTTCCGGGGGCTGGCGCTTGCTCACGCACGGTGCCGCTGCCGCTGATCTGGACCTGGAGTCCAGCGGCGGCGGTCATCTCGATCACGGTGCGAATGGGCAAACCGACCAGAGTCGGCACACTCAGCTTCTTCCCGTCGCTGATGGTGACGTAATTAGGCCGTTCCGGGGGTGGCGTGGGCGCCGCATCGGGTTTGTTCGATGCATTTTCCTGTCCCGTTGTGCCGGCGGCGGGTTCGCCCGCTGAGATCGCTGTCGATGGAACAGAAGGCGCAGACGCGGGTTGCGCCGCCTGCTGCGGCTGACGCAACGGATCGTCAGCAGGAAGATCGTTGGCCGCGGCAAACAGCGCGTTCACTTCAGTCTGGTCGGCGTTGGTGTCGTCTTCGTCGACAAGCTTTTCAGCTTTGGCTGCTTTCAACGGCGTTTTGGGTGCATGCACGTCGATGTCGTGCGGAACGCTCAGGTATTCGAGAACCTGCTGTGCGACTTCTGAGAATACCGGCGCAGAAACCGCGGCGCCGTAGTAGGAAATGCCCTTAGGGTTGTCCATGATGACCGCGACGGCGATCACAGGATTGTTGACCGGCGCGATGCCCGCGAACGATGCCACGTGCATCGTCTTCGAGTAGAGATGCGTGACGGGATCGACCTTCTGAGCGGTGCCGGTTTTTCCGCCGGAGGAATAGCCATTGAGCTGCGCGGATTTACCGGTGCCGTAGAGCACGACGCCCTCCATCATTTTGCGCATCTGGGCGGACGTGAGCTCTGAGAGCACGCGATGCGCGCCCGTCGGCAACGGATCGGGCATATCGCCGCCCGCTCTGAACGGTTGAGGCACTCTGCGGTGCGGCAGACTTTTGGCCATTCGCGTCCAGCTGGCCCGCAATCAGCACGTGCGGCGGCAGGTAGACGCCGCCGTTGGCGATCGTCGAAACCATCGACACAAGTTGAATCGGGGTTACGCCGACTTCCTGCCCGATGGCGATAGAGCCGATCGAGGAGGATCCCCACCTGTTCGGCGCGCGCAACAAGCCGCGCGTCTCTCCCGGTAACTCGGCGCCAGTCCGGCTCCCGAAGCCGAAGTCATGAATGTACTTGTAAAAATTATCGGGGCCCATCTTCAGTGCGAGCTTGACCGCGGCAACGTCGCTGGAGTGCTCAAGCGCGTAGTGGACGGTTACGACACCAAAGTGATCCGCCTTGTCATCGTGAATGATGCGGCCGCCAGCCATCTTGATCTGGCCGCCCTGGCAGTCGATCATGTCGTCGGGGTGGGTCACGCCCTGATCGAGCGCGGCGGAGTATGTGACTAGCTTGAACGTCGAGCCAGGCTCGTAGACGTCGCTTACCGCATGGTTCTTCAAAAGAGCCGGAGTCGTATGCCGAAACTGGTTCGGATTAAAAGTCGGTCGGATCGCGAGAGCGAGAATCTGACCGGTGTGCACATCCTGCACAACCACCGTTCCGCTGTCGGCGTGTGTCCGCTCCATGTTGTGGTCCAGTGCGCGTTCGGCCATGAACTGGATGTTTTCGTCAATCGTGAGTTGCAGATTCTGGCCGGGCTCAGGTTCGTGCGCCACGGAACCGAGGATGTGACGACGTGCGTCCATCGCAGTAAACATGCGGCCGGGAACACCGTGCAGCTTCCCGTCGAATTTGCCTTCGAGCCCGCCCAAGCCGTTGTCGTCGAGGCCCACGTAGCCCAGCATCTGCGCGGCGATCTGGTTGTCGGGATAGAAGCGCTGAAATTCCTTCTGAGTGTAGATACCCTTCATATTGAGGGCGCGAACTTTCGCGGAAACTTCGGGAGTGACGCGCCGGGCGACCCAGGCGAAGTTTCTGCCCTCGTCGAGGCGATGGGCGATCTGGTCTTCACGGGACAGCTTGTCTTCGGCGTCGGTATGTACGATCGCGGCCAGTGTGCGTGCGGCGGCTTTCTGGTCGTCAATCTCGGAGGGAACGGCGTAGATGGAGTCGACCTGCACGGTCATGGCGAGCTCGTGCATGTTGCGGTCGTAGAGAATGCCGCGGCGCGGCGCGACCTCGAAGGTGCGCTGCTGTTGTTTTTCGGCGCGCTCGACGTACTCGTTGTGGCGGACGATCTGCAGCCAGAAGAGCCGTGTGGCAATGGCAAACGCCCAGAATAGAAAGAACCCGGACACAAGCCAGAAACGCGCCAGCTTCATCGGCATGGCGCGCGAGGTAACGGAGCGAGGACGGGTTGCGCGGAGAGCTGCCTGCATTTTTGATCAGTGATTCGAGTTTCAGATTAGTGCATCGAGGCGCGTCAAACCGCGACGAAGCACTCGATGTGTTCGACGGGGTATCTCCTGGATAATCGGGCGAAGGATAATCGGTGGACTAGTTGGCCGGGTTCTGCTGCGGCGCGTTCACTTGAGCCAGCACCGGCGCACTATTGTCGATGTGCGTTGCCGCATGCACAACCTGTCCCGGCTGCGGCTCGCTCATCCCGAGCTGGCGCGCCATACCGTCGATGCGTCCGGGCTGCGAGAGTTGCGCTTCAGTCAAACGGAGCTGACGATTGTCTTCGCGAAGCTGTTCGCGAACCTGCTTCTCTGACTCGATGCGGTAGGAGTTCTCGATGACGTTGAAATGCTGCAGGCCGTAGAACATGATCAGCGAGAACAACACCGTAAGTGCGGCCGAGAAGGTTCGCATCTGGCGCGCGCGCACCGGGTCGGGCGCCTTGACGAGACGCGAATTGTCGATGTGGTGTGCGAAGATCACTTCCGGCGTGCGCACTCCGCGACGACGCATGGGCTGCTGGGCCAACAGGGCGGCATTGCGCTCGGCCACGCGAGCGGTCCAGCCGGGTTTCGTATCGAATAATGTTGCCGTGCATGCAGCCATGTCGTTTCTCCAAGCTTCTCAGTCGCTTAGTTCGTAGCCAGTTTTCTTTGCCGAATCTTGCTGATTTCAATCTTCTTCGCTCAACACAGCAACATGATACGGCGTTCGCAAACTGCGAACTCTTGAACTTCGAATCCCTATTCCCTGTACTGTTTCTCCGCCGCTCGCATCTTGGCGCTCCTCGAGCGCGGATTGCGATCTGTCTCTTCTTCATCTGCGGTGACCGGTTTCTTGGTCAGCACCTGCATGATTCCCTTGTGCGCATATTCGCGCAAAATGTCTTTCGCGATGCGATCTTCCAGCGAGTGAAAGCTGATGACTACCAGTCGTCCAGAGGGCTTAAGCAACCTTGGTGCGGCCTCCAGCAACGTCCGAATTTCATCCAACTCGCGATTCACATAAATCCGGAGCGCCTGGAACGTCCGCGTTGCCGGGTGAATCTTGTCCTGTTTCATTGCCGGGGCGGCTGAAGCAACAATCCGGGACAACTGCCCGGTAGTTGAGATTGGCCGCCCGCGAACAATGGCTCTGGCGATTCTCCGCGACCTCCTTTCGTCTCCGTATTCGTAAATAAGGTCGGCAAGCTCGCGCTCGTTCGCCTCATTCACCACTTGTGCGGCGGTGGGACCGGATCGCGTATCCTGCCGCATATCCAACGGTCCGTCCGCCATAAAACTGAATCCTCTGCGCGCTTCGTCAATCTGAAGACTGCTGACACCGAAGTCGGCCAGTATGCCGTCGAGCGATGCCGGTTGAACGTGACTGCTGATGGAACTGAAGGCTTCGCCGATAAGTTCTACTTGAGGAGCCTGGCTGCCGAGTTCCTCCACGACCTGATCGAGGCGGATCCTGGCGAGTGCCAGTGCCTCGGGATCGCGATCGAAGCCGATCAGGCGTCCCTGCGGACCGAGGCGGCGGACAATTTCTGCCGCATGGCCCGCGAGTCCGAGTGTGCAATCTGCAATGACGCTGCCTGCGCGTACATTCAGAAACTGAATCGCATCTTGTAAAAGAACCGGCACATGACGTTCGCTTTGCTTCGACATGTGCTCCCCCTGAGGGGCTGAACCCTTAATTCTTGTGGCGCAAGATTTCCGCCATTGCCTTGCGATCGTCGGCCGTCAATTGATTGGCCGCCAGATTCTGTTCGAAGATCTCCCGGTTATGCACTTCCAGGTACGTCCTCATGCCGAACACCGTGACTTCGCCGTCGAGACTGGCCGCGTTGCGCAGGATCTGGGGGAGGAGGAGCCTTGCCTGGTTGTCCATCTCTACCTGCTGGCCGTAGTAACTGGTCACGTTGAGGTATTTCCGAACCGCGTCGTCCATCGTGCTGGAGTCTGCAAGTTGCTGTTCCCTTTTCTCCCACTCGGGTAAGGGCCAAATCTCGGCGCTTTTGCCGTCGGTGGAAGTGACATAAAACTGGGCCACCGTGTTGGCATCAACCAGCTGTTTGAAGGCAGAAGGCATCTTAAGCCTCCCCTTTTCATCAACTTTCGCTGGATGATTGCCACGAAACATGCTTTGTCGTTCGCCTCGTTCTCGGTGCAAAGACTGGTTCCGATTCCTTGCTGCTTTTTCGGAATTCCCCTGAAGTAGGTTGAATCGGGGTATTCTTGCTTTGGAGATGAGCTGCTAGCTCCCGTTTACTCCACTTCGCTCCACTTCAGACACGATAATAGCCCAGAGAGTTTTCCACTCCAACGACAATTTCTGTTGAAACCCTGCAACTTTAGGGGGTTAGGGCCAGCATGGGCAGATATTCCAGCTTCGGGAAGCTTCTAATGGTGGAGTCAAAACCAGGACCACAAGATGTAGTGTTTATTGCCTTGAGTCTCCGTGGCAAATTGCCACTTCTCAAAAGAGTCGTCTGGCTTTATAGGGGAATAAAAAGCGAAACTACTTGGCAACAAGGTTCGCCAGAACGGAAACGCAAAAAAGAACAATTAAAACAGCGTGCCTTTGTTCATGGCGGATTCAAGGTTGAGATTGCAAGCTCAGCGCATCGCACTTTTCCGTTTGCACCAGGCGTCGCACAACGAAGAGAGCCCCGGGTGGATTGAAGCGGCCTTCATCATTCATCAGGGGAATGGTTCGTGCAGCATCTGCGTACTCTATGCACGTGCCGCCTTCGCAGCCAGGTTGCGCAACCAGCGCGGACTAGGCGGAAGGCTCTGTCTCGGCGGGCTTTCGGTGGCCGACAACAATCCTGAGGAGGTAAATAAAGACCAGCGTATTCACCGCCAGAAGGCCGCCGCGGACCCAGGTATGCCGGTGGAAGACCTCAAAGATCTCCCAAGGCAGGAATGAAGCCGTAATCGCAAGGGTCAGGTATTCGCCCCAGGCCTTTTCGAGATAGAGGCCTATGCCCTCTGCAAGGCTGAGCCCCGCGTAGCTGAAGGCCAGTGCGCCGATGCGCTTGAGTAGCGGATCATTGATAAGAGAAGCCCGGTCATAGAGAAAGTTGACGAAGCGGGACTCAGGATTGAACCGCAACAGATCGCCGATCCTGCTGATGACGTCGTCGATGTCCTTGTGCATCAGGCGCAGCGCGCCTATCCCAACTGCAACGAACATTGCAGCCAGAAGAAACTTGTAGGCCGCAATCAGTACGAGCCATCGATTGTGTTTCTGGCGCTCCTGGTCGAGCTGCGGATTTGAATCAGTCATGCTCTCCGGAAGTTCGGACCCTGAACGAACCGTCACGTTTATCTTACGTGAGCCATCGCTTGGGAGTTCGCCGGAATGGATTGGCGAAGCCAGATCGGCGTGAAAGACCGCAGGTTGGCTACGAACGCCAAAGCCGAGTTGTTTTCTGGACTGGGTCATCGTGCCGCCTGAACCCTGGGATCCGTTGGATGCGTTCGAACGTTCAATGAGAGTAGTCAATTCCCCCGGCCGCAGGCAACACACCATGTTTCAAGATGGCAACATTCTTGTGACCGCGGTAACCGTATCGGGCATCCATCCCCTGCCGTGGGCTGATGGGGCTCAAAAATCCCCGCTTTGGGCTGAGCAGTAACACGCCCTCTAGGGGGGATTACAAGGGCAGGGCGCCTCCGTGTTGCGAATCATCCCAATGCCCTACTTTTTTTGTTTGAGCAGAGCATCGCGATCCACGATATTGCCGTCGAACACGAGCGTCGATATTCGGCGTACATTCCAGACATTGATCGTGGGATCACCATCGAGGACGAGAATGTCTGCGCGGCGGCCCGGTGCAATCTGTCCAAGCTCGGTCCAGCCAAATTGAATCGCGTAATTATTGGTTGCTGCGGCAAGCGCTTCGCGCGGCGAAAGACCGATGCGCACCAGCATTTCGAGTTCCGTATGCAGCGAGATGCCGGGCATCGTACCCATCACTGGCGCGCCCGATGCAGCCAGGTAATGCGGAGAGCCACTGAAGATGGTCTGATTGATGCGCCAGAGCTGCATGGCCGAGATATCGGCCTTCTTACGCTGGCTCTCTTCCATCCACCGCACTGAGATGTTGGGTAGATGACGCGTCCAGTTCGCGAGCGGGTAGTCGAGCTCGCCGGTGGCGTGATTCGACGGCATATACATGTCGAGGGGATTGAGAACGGAGGCTGCCGGCTCCTTCCACAGATTGCGATGGTCCGGAAGATTGAGATAGAAGAGGCTGAACGTAGGCATCAGCGCCGCGTGATGTGAGGCGATGAAGTGCCCGTAGTTGCGGAAGTGCGGATCGCTGGGCGGCAGATGCTCCGCATAGTCGTAGGCGGTATTGGCAGCCGCCCCATAGGGATCACCGACGAGTGGGCGCTGGAGTTCGTCGGGAATGACGCCAAGCTCGTAACGGCTCATATGCAGTAGCGCGTCGACTCCGGCATCGATACCGACATTGTAGGGCGTTGAGATAAATTCGCCGTAGGTAACCAGGCCGAGTTGATGCGCGCGCGTGATGATCCATTGACTATTTGCAGCGGTGATATTCCATCCCAGCCACAGAACGCGCGTGCCCAGATGCGCCGTGGCGGTGATTTGACTGGCAGTGTCTTCCGGACTGAGTTCGGCGGGATGCGCGCCTTCACGGAGTTTCGCGGTCCAGTCGCCATGGCCCATCAGCAGACTCCAGTTGTCTGTGGAGCCTACTGAGTCGAGAAGATAGAGGTGCGGGCTGGGATTCGCGTAGAAGTCGATGTGACCGCGACGATCGTCACCGCTCGCAACGATCGTGGTGACACCCATGTAGAGATGCGCATCGGCTTGCGCCTGGCCGTTCATGCCCGTGAAACCGTCGACAAGACCCGGGACAATGAACTTTCCAGTGCAGTCGATCACCTGCGCGCCCTTGGGCACCTGGATAACAAAACGCGAGCCTACATCGGTGATCTTGCCGTTCTGAATAATGACGATGGAGTTCTGCTGATCGAGAGCGGAACGGCCCCAGTCCGTGACGTCAATGATGGTGCCGCCGAGAAGAACTAACGGAACGGGAGCAGGCTTGGATGCGACCTGAGGTGCAGCTTGCGAAAAAGCGGGAATGCACGCCAACAGCGAAACGAGCACCCACGCCAGGACTCTACTGAAAGGTCGCATACGAAAAACTTTATCTATTGGATTGTCGCACACGGCCATGTTGGGGTTAGATGGCGCACGGACGTGATGCGCGCACCCTCGATGTGAGACATGGATACGGATGCGGGCGCGCAAATAGAGCAACAGTCCGATGCATCGTATGCGTTCACTGAACTCATCGACACTCTTGGTGTTTAACTCGCAACCAGCGTGCGGCGCTTCCGCGAGTGCAGCAGGGGCAACACCTGCTTATACGCTTCCTCAACGGTGAGGCCATATTTCGCGCGAAGTGATTCGATCTTACCGTGCTCGATGAACTGGTCAGGCCATCCGATGCGCACGACGGGAACTGCGATGCCCGATCTCTTGCAATGCTTCAATGACGGCTGAACCGAAGCCGCCCATCTTCACGTGATCCTCAAAGGTGACGAATGCCGCTACGCGGCGTGCATAGTTCGCGATCATTTCGCTATCAATCGGCTTCACAAAGCGCGGATTGATCACGGCAGCGGAAAACCCGTCGCGCTCCAGGCGTTCGGAGAGTTCGCGGGCATACGTCGTCATGGGGCCGAGTCCGAGAATCGCAACATCCGAGCCGTCGCGGATAACTTGAGCCTTGCCGACGGGGATAGGCTGCGGTTCTGGCTTGCATTCGACACAGGCAACCGCGCCGCGCGGGTAACGGATGGCGCTGGGGCCGTCGATCGTGAGCGCCGTGGCCATCATGTCGGCGAGTTCGTCTTCATCCTTCGGCGCCATCAACACCATCTCGGGAATCCCGCGAAGGTAGCTGATGTCGAACAACCCGTGGTGGGTTGGGCCATCGTCGCCGGAGAGGCCGGCGCGATCCATGCAGAAAACTACGGGAAGCTTTTGCAACGCGACGTCGTGCACAACCGGATCGAAGGCGCGCTGCAGGAACGTGGAGTAGATGGCGCAGAAGGGCCGGTAGCCGCGCGTGGCCATTCCGGCGGCAAAGACGACCGCATGCTCTTCGGCGATACCAACATCGAAATAGCGCTTAGGATGATGCGGACGGAAGAGATCGAGGCCGGTCCCATTAGGCATTGCAGCGGTGATAGCAACAACCCGATCGTTCTTGTCGGCAAGCCGGACGAGAGTGTTGGCGAAAACCTCGGCGTAAGTGGGAACGCCAGCGGGCTTGGTCATGCCGGTTTCGGGATCGTAAGGTCCGAGGCCGTGGAATTTTTTCTGTCCGTCGAGAGCCGGCTGGAAACCGCGTCCCTTCTGCGTGAGCACGTGCAGCAGAACAGGACGATTCTCGGCCTTGAGAAATTTGAATGTCTCGATCAGCAGCGGCAGGTTATGTCCCTCGATGGGGCCGTAGTACTGCAGGCCGAACTCCTCAAACATGATTGAGGGCCACAGCATGCTCTTGGCAGCTTCCTCGGCGCGGCGAACGACTTCAACCGCGGTCTTCCCGCCAATCTTCTCGACGATGCGGCGCGCAGAGTCGTGCAACCGGTTGTAATGCTCGTTGGTGACGATGCGATGGAAGTAGCGCGCAATGGCGCCGACGTTGCGGTCGATGGACCACTCGTTGTCGTTCAGCACAACGATCAGGCGCCTGGTCTGATCGGCGATGTTGTTGAGCGCTTCGAAGGAAATGCCATTGGTGAATGCAGCGTCTCCGGCGACGGCAATTACATTCTCCTTGCCGCCGGCAAGATCGCGTGCAACGGCCATGCCCAGTGCGGCAGAGAGCGCGGTTCCAGCGTGGCCTGCGCCGTAGCAGTCGTGCTCGCTTTCGGTGCGCAGCATGAAACCGTTAAGTCCGCCGGGCTGACGAATCGTGGAGAAGCGGTCGAGCCGTCCGGTAAGAATCTTGTGAATATAGGCCTGGTGACTTACATCGAAAAGTATGCGGTCGCTGGGTGTATCGAAAACGGTGTGCAGCGCAAGCGTCAGCTCAACGACGCCCAGATTGGGACCTAGGTGGCCACCGGTTTTGGAAAGCGTCTGGATGAGGAATGCGCGAATCTCCTCCGCCAGGTCAGCCATTTCCGCGGGGTTGAGGCGCTTGAGGTCGGCCGGCGAGTGGATCGTCTCAAGCAGTGCACCCATGTTTACCCTTTCCCCGTGAAAAGCCGGGCAAATCGTTGGCAATCAGCCCTCAACGGGCTACCGAAATAAAAGCCACCCCTGCCAACCAAAAGTATACCAATGTGGCAGTTTCCGGCGTCGGAAGATTAGACGCAAATGCCAACCATGAGGTATTGCTTTGACGGATAAACCGGGCGCCGGACGAGGCACGATCAGGGCCGATTGTGTACGATTCTGGGGGGATAGGTGTGCCGATGAACGGGTCGCGGGTCGTCATGGGAATGCGTCGAGGGCTTCTGTGCAAAGTGGTGGTGACAGGGATTCTGGCCTGCACTGGCTTGGGAAACGCATGGTCGCAGTTGCCTGCGCCGGGCGAGCAGCAGGCGGCTCCGAATCCCTTGACGGACCCGACGGCGAAGCCGGGAAAGGTGCTGCTGTTTGATCTGGAGGCGCGCTTCGCCAAGGACGTGCTGGCACGCGGTGGCGCTGGATTCGCATCATGGTTCGCAGACGACGGCGTCGCGCTCGGCAACGGGCAGCCACCGGCAATCGGGCGGGTGGCAATCTCGAAATCGGCCAACTGGGATCCGAAGGTCTATCAACTCACCTGGACCCCGACCGATGCACAGATGGGCCCCTCCGGCGACATGGGATACGCTTGGGGGCACTTCGAAGGACACACAAAGGATGCAGCGGGCAATCCCGTGACGACATCGGGGCGCTATCTCACGATCTGGCGCAAGCAGCCAGACGGAAGCTGGAAGGTTGTGCTTGACGCAGGCGCGAACGAACCAGCAGGCGCAGGCGATTGCTGCAAGCTGCCGAACTCGTAGGTGCTAGGCACGACGGTTCAGGTATCACCCTCCCCGGAGAACACGCATGCCAGACGCGGGCAACAAACGAGAGCGACTCCAGATAGATCGTCTGGACACGCTATCCGCGATATGTCTCGCGCTTCCCGAGGCCGTCCGCGAGAATCAGCTCTCTCACGCAAGTTTCAGGGTGGCAAAGAGAGTCTTCGCGTACTACCTGAACAACCATCATGGCGATGGCATTGTGTGCGTCTGCTGCAAGGTTCTGCCCGGCGACAACGAACGTCTCATCGCCGCCAATCCGCAGAAGTTCATCATGCCTGCATACATCGGGCCACGAGGATGGGTCGGGCTCCGCCTCGATCGCCCCACGGTAGACTGGCCGGAAGTAAAGGAACTCATCCTCGGCAGCTACGGGCAGGCCGCGCCCAAGAAGCTCCGCATCCTCATTGAAAAAATCTGACCGCCATTCAATGCGCATCATCCCACTCGTGGGATGGTTTATCCCAACCGGCTTGCGACCGTGAGACAATGCGCTCGACGGCGTTTCCCCGCATCTGACTGGTAGCCGCACGACGACCCTCCTATGGATCTATACAGAAAACTGATGACCCTGCTGTTCGGCCGCCCGCTCGCTACGAGCGAGGAACGGGCCGAACACATCGGGCCGATCGCTGGTATCCCGATCTTCGGCCTGGACGCATTAAGTTCCGCCGCATACGGACCAGAGGCCGCGCTAACCCTGCTCCTTCCACTGGGCCTGCTAGGCGTGAAGTACATTGTGCCGGTCAGCCTGGCGATCGTAATCCTGCTGGCCATCGTCTACGTCAGCTACCGGCAGACAATCGACGCATATCCGAAAGGTGGCGGGTCGTACACCGTGGCCTCGCAGAACCTGGGCGATGGTGCCGGACTGCTGGCAGCCGCGGCGCTGATGATCGACTACATCCTGACCGCTGCGGTCGGCATTTCAGCCGGTGTTGGCGCGCTCATCTCTGCGGTGCCCAGTTTGCAGCCGGACACGCTGAGACTGTGTCTTTTGGTGCTGCTGATCTTGACCATCGTGAATATGCGTGGTGTTCACGATACCGGCGTAGTCTTCATGATTCCGACGTACCTGTTTACAGGATCGCTGCTGATCGTGATCGCGGTGGGTGTGTGGCATGCAGTAATGAGCGGTGGACATCCGCATCCGGTGATGCCCTTGCCTGCCCTGCCACCCGCAACGGCCGCAGTGGGTGCGTGGTTGCTATTGAAGGTCTTCTCATCTGGCTGCACTGCGATGACAGGCGTGGAAGCGGTGAGCAACGGCGTGATGGCATTCCGCGATGACACGCGCAAGAACGCGAAGATTACCCTAACCATCATCATCGCGCTCCTGATGGTTCTCTTGATCGGGATCGCCCTGCTGTGCCGAGCGTACGGAATTGGCGCAACCAATCCCAACGGCCCCGGGTATGAGAGCGTGCTCTCCATGCTCACGCGCGCGGTGATGGGACATGGATGGTTTTACTACGTCACCATTGGGTCGGTGCTGCTGGTGCTGGCTTTGTCGGCGAATACGGCGTTTGCCGATTTCCCCCGCCTCACACGCGCAATCGCACTCGACGACTACATGCCGCACGTCTTCATGCTTCGCGGGCGCAGGCTGCTCTACTCCTGGGGCATCTACGTGCTGGTTGTCCTGACGGCCACCCTCCTCATCATCTTTCGCGGCGTCACTGACCGGCTGATTCCGCTGTACGCGATTGGCGCATTTCTGGCGTTTACACTATCGCAGGCTGGCATGGTGATGCACTGGAAGCGGCAAGGCGGCCACCCCTTCCGAATGTTTGCCAATGGCTTGGGCGCATTCGCAACCGGCATTACCGCAATGGTGGTATTGGTCGCAAAATTTGTGGAGGGCGCCTGGATCACGGCCCTTCTGATCGCCTTGATGATCGTGTTCATGCACATGGTCAAACGACACTATGTGCGCGTTGACCGCGAAGTCTTTCTTGACCGCCCGATCCAGCCGGCGCACTTGCAGGAGCCAATTGTCGTGGTACCGATCGATCGTTGGAGCAGAATCACGGAGAAGGCCCTGTCGTTCGCGCTTTCGATGTCAAACGACATTCGCTGTCTGCATGTGCAGGTGGCCGATGAGCCCGACGAGATCTGCAACGACTTCGACAGATTTATCGCCGATCCGCTGAAGGCCGCGAGCAAGTGTGTGCCAAGACTCGAAATCCTGCAATCGCCATATCGCTACGTGCTTCAGCCGGTGGTGGACTACATCCTGAAGGTGGAGAAGGAATCGGAAGCGCGCAAGATCTGCGTGCTGGTGCCGGAACTGGTAGTGCTGCACTGGTGGGAGAACTTGCTCCACAATCGCCGGGCCAATCTGCTAAAAGCCATTCTGCTGATTCGTGGAACCCGGCAGATCATCGTCATCAATATTCCGTGGTATCTCGAGCGGGGATGATTGGACGCACCCGACCTTTGTTCCGCGGGCGATTCCCTTCCCCGCCTGAAACCGTCAGAATGGTGAGTGCACTCCATGAGAGCAATCGCGCACACCGCTCGGCGGTTCGGCCATGGCACCCGCCGATCTAGCCGGAGGCTTCTCACGCGCGACGTGACACGCATACTGGCTGGCGGCGTTATCGCCCTCGTCGTCGGGCTGAAGGCACCAGCGCAGGACCCTCCGCAAACAAACTCGCCCGCCAATGCCAGTCAGCAAACCACGGTTCATGGCCTCGTGCGCAACGGGGTCTCCGGTGAACCCGTGCCGCGTGCGCTCGTACGCATCGGTGGAGACGCTTCCACCGGCGTGTTGACCGATGGAGAAGGTCGATTTGAAATCGCGGATGTGCCCGAGGGCCCACAGGAGTTCACGGTTGTGAAACCGGGTTTTCTGGATGAAGCAGAAGCCGTCGCCGCCAGCAATGCACGTAACTCGCACGGCTACGGGCACAACGTCATCATCGCGGTGCCGATGGGCGACGTCGTATTCACGATGGACCCGACCAATGCGATTCGAGGGCAGATTCAGCTTTCCACCGGCGACGTAGCGGAGGGAATCCAGGTCACTCTGATGCGGCGCACGGTCCAGGATGGGCGCGTGGTGTGGCAATCCGAGGCGAACGCAAAAACCAATAGCGAAGGCGTCTATCGATTCGGTGAGCTTTCTGACGGCGAGTACGCTGTCTACACCGAGCCCACGATGGACAGCGAGGCTGCTACCAATCTTGTCGCCTCAGGCAGTGGGAGCAACGTGGTACGCGAAGGATACGCCAGTGTCTTCTATCCTGACGCGCGCGACCTGGCAAGCGCAGCAAAAATTCGGGTGGCAGGAGGAGGACAGGCGCAGGCAAATATCGCGTTGACACTGGAGCCGTTTCAATCGGTGACGGCAACCGTGACTATGCCGAAAGCTAGTTTTGGATCGGGCGAGAATGTTGCAATTCAGGTGACGGATGCACAGTCACATCCGCTGCCTTACACGGCGCAATATGATGCTTCGACACGTGCAGTGCAGGCCACACTGCCGGAGGGAACCTACAGTTTTCTCGCGCTATCACAGACAAACGAGTTCCATGTTCTTTCTGCTCGCGGCGGAGAATCCGTCAATCTCACTGCGGTGAATCCCCGGGTTTCCAGGGGCGAAACGAGTTTTACCGTCGCTGGCCATGCGGTTTCCAACCTGCGTATCCCGATGTCGGAGGCGCGCGGCAATCCCATCCAGGTAACAGTGGAACGAGGCGCGAATGGGTCATCGTCGTCGAGCGATACGCGCATATTTGTCACCCTGAGCCAGACCGGCGGAGGTCTAGCAGATGGCATGGTTGGCAGTTACGCGGAGGGCTCGATTGCCGCGCCGCTCGAAACGCAAAACCCGCCGCCAGGTTCGTACTGGGTGCATACCAGCATCTCTCCGAAAACGCTATGCGAAGCCTCGTTCACCGCAGGCGGCGCGAGTCTTGCGCATGAGCCATTGGTGTTGGGCATCGCAGGCACAGCGGCTCCGCTGGTCCTCGCCTTGCGCGACGATTGCGGACAGCTCACGCTCTCGCTTCCGGGATCGGTGGGACTGGGCGCGGGCGAAGAGCGCTTTTACACGGTGTATGCTGTCCCCGATTTCGATTCAACCGAAGACGTAGTCCCGCAGACGCTGCGACCTTCCACTGGCGGAAGAATCACGCTGACAGGACTTACACCCGGCAACTATCACGTGTACACACTCTCGAGGCCCGTGGCGCTTGAGTATCGCAATCCGACTGTGCTGGCTTCGCTGCAGGGTCAGGCAGTCGCTGTCGCGCCCGGGACAGAGACGGACCTCACAGTTGAGGTGCCGCAGTGAGACCAGTCAGATTCACAATTCGCGAAGCGGCCCGTTGGCTCGGAGGAGTCGTGGTGTTCGGTGCTGTCTTCACAATGGCTCAGACAACATCTCGATCGCCAGTACTCAATGCAACATCGGGACTGTATCGTATCGCCGGCGTTGTCGTGAACTCCGCAACGGGCGAACCGATACGGAGAGCGACCGTCGAGGCGCTGAATGCCGATGATAGCCACGCGGTGGCTTTGTGCGTGACCGACAACGAGGGGCGATTCGCGCTCGAAAGGCTCGCCGCGGCGAAATACCAACTGACCGCATCAAAGCGTGGATTTCGCACCGCTTTTTACGACGAGCACGACGAGTTCTCGAGCGCCATTGTGACCGGGCCCGACCAGGACACCGCTCAACTCGAATTCAAGCTGACGCCGGGCGCGTCGGTGCGCGGCGTGGTAACCGGCAACGACGGCGAGCCGGTGGCAAATGCCCGCGTGATGTTGTTCAAGCGCCCGCAGTTTCCAGCAGCGGGGGAGCGGACAGTCCAGGTAGACGGGACGATCACTGACGATACCGGCGCCTACGAGTTGGGCGATCTTGCGGCCGGCGAGTATCTGCTGGCGGTGGTCGCCGAGCCCTGGTACGCGTTGCACGAAGGCACTCCGGCCAAGCGGAATCCGGCGCTCGACGTGGCTTATCCCGTTACGTACTTTGACTCGACCGCCGAGGAAGGGTCGGCAACCCCCATCGTTCTCGCGGGCGGGATGCGCCAGGAGGCGAATATCAGCCTGCGCGCGGTGCCGGCCCTGCATTTGTCGATTTCCACTCCACGAAAGTCAGACGGATCAGTCGCAATGCCGCAGTTGCAGGAGACCGTCTTCGGAAACACGATTCCCTCTGAAGTCGCGAGCGAAATGAGTGATCCCCGGGTCGGCACAGCCGAGATCAGCGGCATCGCACCGGGCCATTACGAACTTACGCAGGGCGATCCTCCGCGCCTCGTGGATCTCGATCTCACCGCCAGCCAGCAGATGGATGCGAATGCGGGCAGCGCAGCCAGTGCAGTCGAAGGACGCGTGCGCATGGCCTCGGGGACGCCGGTTCCGGAAGAGATCACCGTGTCGCTGCAACGCATGGATGGCGGGCTTGGACAGCGCCTGGATGCGGCACAGGCGCTCCACGGCCGATTCAGATTCGACGCTGTGCCGCCGGGCGAGTGGGCCGTGATGGCCACCACTCGCGACAAGGCTTTGCCTGTGGTGGCCGTAAATGCAGGCGGTGTTCAGCGCCCCGGGAACATCGTCACTCTGAGGGAGCGCGCCCCTGAGATTGTAATCACGCTGAGCGAAACGCCCGCCCGCGTGGAAGGATTCGTGCAGAAGGATGGTAAGGGATTCACAGGGGCAATGATCGTGCTGCTGCCGAAGAATCATGCACTGTGGAAGGCACTGACGCGCCGCGACCAATCCGACTCGGATGGAAGTTTCGCGCTGCCTGACGTGGCGCCGGGTAACTACACAGTCATTGCCATCGAGGATGGATGGCCGCTGGATTGGACAAGCCCCGAGGCAATGGCGCGCTATCTTCCCGGCCGAACAAGCGTCACAGTTACAGAGCAATCAGGAGCGCTTATCCGTTTGAATTCACCGGTGCCGGTTCAGATGCGCTGACGCGATTCATGGATCGGGGTCCCAGCGACTGATTTTTGGTCGCTGGGGTGGAGGAACAGGGGGCGAGAAGGTAGTCTATGAGAGTACCGATTTTGAAGGACGGCACCCTGAGGACAGAGGCCATCACGTGGCTGATACGCCCCACTATGGTGCTGAGGAGAATCTGCATTGAAGAGTAAGTTATTGTTTTTGACCCTGGCCGTGGCTTCGGCCATTGTTGTTCCTTTCTCCGCTTCAGGCCAGGTCGCCCCTGAACGCCCTCCAAAAGACCTCACCGGGCCGGATTACAAATATGAAGCCTTTGTCGGGTTTGGTTATACGAGCTTGAACCAGGTAAGCCAGTCACGTAGCGGCTTGGGGGGTATCACCGGTTCCGTCACACGCAAATTTGGCGAGCACTTCGGAGTCAAAGGGGATTACGGGCACTATCTATGGGACATAACCGCCACGAACCCCGGGAATCCGTCCGTGGATATATTCCTGGCGGGCCCTGAAGTTCATGGAAACCTCTTTGAAAAGTGGAGTGCCTACGCCGAGGGGCTGATAGGCGGCGTGCACACTGGCGGCGTTTCCATTGAACCCGGTGTTTCGTTTGCCGGCGGCGTCGGCGTGGGCGTGGACTACAACAAGAATGCGCGTTGGGGCATTCGGACATATGGCGACTACATCGGGTCGTCATTCACGGTGGTCCCTTTCGAACCCGGTTTCTCAGCGCACACGCGCTGGAATGCGCGCGCGGGCATCGGGCTCGTCTACCACTTCTGATCTGAAAGGTTAGTGAAGAGCGCGAATGGGCGGAGGCGTAGGCTTCCGCCCCTTGCATTTGCATCAGAGTTGCGGGTTCGAGGCAATGAGATAGGTGAGCGAAACGATGCCGCTGGGAAACGTGCGCGAGTCCTTGAACTGCAGGCGCCAGCGGCGTCCTTCGGGAACAAGAGGAACTCCGCCTCCGAGAAGCATCGGAATGATGGAGACTTCAATGCGGTCAACCAGGCCCTCGTCAAGCAGACTGCGAAAGGTTGCGCCGCCGCCGAAGAGCCAGATGTCTTTGCCCGAAGCTCGCTTCAGTTCAGTCACGGTTGCAGCTAGATCCGAAGAGACGACGGTGACATCGCGATGCTGCGCCGTGTCCAGAGTCCTTGAGGCCACAAAGACCTTCATACCGAACTCCTTTGGCGAGCGTCCTTCCCGCAGTATGACCTCGTAGGTGTGTCGCCCCATGACAGCAGTATCGAATTGCCTGAAGATTTCGCCGAAGTCGATGGTCGGGTCCTGAATAATCCAGTCGAACTCGCCCTTCGGCCCCGCGATGAAGCCGTCAAGACTGGTGGCTACGCTGTAGACGAGCTGGCGCATGGTTTCACTCCCCACTGCGACTCATGACACGCAACAGTCTACGCGAATTCTCAAGTGCTTCGAGGACATCATGACCATCTTCAATCGCGTAATTCGCCTGTTTTCACCAGTTAAATCCGAGTCGGCCACACGGCGTTTTTAGCAGTTACTTTTGGAACGTTTTTAGCGGTTGTAAAGTAGACACGCAACCTGAAAAGCATTTACTCTTAAGCCAACAAACAATTAAATCGGACACCAGTTGTTCCGCTTCCTTTGAGTCTCGAGCTCTAAGGGTCTGCGGAGTTGTGTTCCACGAATCCTCTGAGGTCTCCTCCCAGGATCGGGGGATAGGTGTGCGCTCTCATAGGAGTGTAGAGTATTGAAATCATATTCAGTTCTAAGTAACAGCAATCATTGGGCTAAAGTAGTTCAAAACTGGTTTTCCCGATCACATCAAATCGCCATCATAACTGCAATTTTGGGATGCCTTTCATTCGGTGCATCTGGCGCAAAGGCTCAGTCGGCAAGCAATATTTCCTGCCAAAACAGCTCTTTCAACTCCGCTGGAACAGATACTTGTTCGGTCTATCTCAGTGGCGCCGCGCAGAGTCAGGTTTCCGTATACCTCTACAGCAGTGATCCGGCCCTCACGCTCCCCGGCGCTGTGTATGTAAGTGCGGGCGCATCGTCCGTTGCATTCAGCGCGAATCTGGCGTCTGTGTCTTCAGGGCGTACTGTATGGATCACGGCGCAAGCAAGCACGGCAATGGGAACCAGACAGACCTACGGAATCCAGTTGAGCCCTGCAGCTTCGACGTCATCGTCACCGTCGCCGTCACATCCACAGTTGAGCAAAATCTCCTGCCAAACCAATTCCTTCAGCGCCGCCGGAACCGATACATGCTCGATCTCTCTCAGCGGCACTGCGCAGAGTCAGACCCTGGTGAACTTATCTAGCAGCGATCCGGCCCTTACGGTCCCGGGCGCGGTCTATGTAAATGCAGGTGCATCGTCCGTCGCATTCAGCGCGAACCTGGCGTCTGTGACTTCAGCCCGGACGGTCTGGATCACGGCGCAGGCAAGCGGTGGAACGGGAAGCAACCTGACCTACGGAATCCAGTTGACTCCGCCAGCTTCCACGTCACCGTCACAACTGCAGTTGAGCAAAATCTCCTGCCAAACCAATGCCTTCAGCTCTGCTGGAACGGATACGTGTTCGGCCTCTCTGAGCGGCACCGCGCAGAGCCAGGTCCCCGTCTACCTGTATAGCAGCGATCCGGCCCTCACGATCCCAGGCGCTGTTTATGTAAATGCGGGCGCATCGTCCGTCGCGTTCAGCGCGAATCTGGCGTCTGTAACTTCAGCGCGTACGGTGTGGATCACGGGGCAAGCAAGCACTGCGATGGGAACCAGGCAGTCCTACGGAATCCAGTTGGGCGCCTCGACTGCTAAACAGACTCCGGTTCTCACGGTCAACGCAACCAGCATCCCGTTCGGTGCTGTCAGTTTGAACTCCAAAACAACGCAGACGGTGACCCTCACGTCCAGCGGCACGGCGCCTGTCACCGTAAATTCAGCCGTTGTGGCAGGCACCGGGTTCTCAATGTCGGGATCGAGTTTTCCGGTCACCCTGAATCCCGGTCAGACACTGAACCTGAATTTGCAGTTTGCGCCAACTGCTGCTGGTTCGGCGACTGGCCAGTTGACGATCACGAGCAACTCTTCTACCAGTCCGACTGCCACTTTCCCGTTGAGTGGGACCGGTACAGCTGCGTCTACCTCGCACCAGGTTGATCTGACCTGGAGCGCGCCAACCCCGACGTCGGATCCCGTCGCTGGCTACAACGTCTATCGAGCAACAAGCGGCTCCGCCTCCTACCAACGTCTCAATTCCTCGCCGGTTGGATCGACAAACTTCACGGATTCCGCCGTCACAAGCGGACAGGCCTACGTTTACATGGTGAAGAGCGTAGATCATGCCGGAGCGGAAAGCGCGTCTTCCAATTCGAGCACCGCTGCCGTCCCAGGGAGCTAACGAACGCTCATTTGCTCACTTGTGAGGCCCACCGCACCGCGGCGGGCCTCGTTTTTTTCATACGGACCGGTATCGGATACGAGGTCCACGTCAACGCTAAGTTGCGCTTTTCAAGCGCAGGTTTTCTGCTTCCAGCGCCTCGAGGCGGTGACGCATCGGCTCCAGAATCTTCGCCAGTTCAACTTCGCTGTAGCGCGGCGTAATATGCTGCTGGCAGTTCCAGTCAAAGGCCTCGACGTGGATCAGAATGGCGCGCTCAGCCGGCGATTTTTCTTCGGGAACGCGCAGAGACTCAATCAACTCCTCGGCCTCCGCATCGCCTTCGTAAATCTTCGCTCTGCCCATGACCTTCAACCGGCTTTGCGTGGGATAGTCCATGAAAAAGAGCGCAACCCGATCGTTGTGTTTCAGATTTGCGGTGCTGACGTATTGTTTGTTGCCGCGCAGATCTGCAAATCCAAGAGTCCGATCATCGAGAATGTGAATGAACCCGATGTGACCGCCGCGAAACTGGATATACGGCCAGTCGGTTTCTGTAACAGAAGCCATGTAGAAGCCGTCGCGCTCGCTGATAAATGCCTGCTCGTCCATGCCAAGGCGGTCGCCGGGATCGGGTGAGTGTTCGACGCGTTCGTAAAGATGCCGGCTGCCGTGCCGTGTTTGCTCTTCCTTCACGAGTGGCGTGAAAGCCAGTTCGGCGAAGCGTCGACCCATGGGTTCTCCTGACGGTGAAGACAGTGAATAGGATGATCGGATACATCCGCGGGGTTCTGAAAGTGACGGATTGCGGTAGCCCAGATCGGGCTCACGTGCATTTCTAGCTTGATTCTGAAGCGGAACTGGAAGCGATCCCGCGCTCCAGCTCCTTCGACAGCAGGATGCTCGACACGCAAAAACCAATGAACAGGTAATAGCCGGGCAGTATCTTCGAGGCATTCGTCGGGATCAGCACTTGCTGGACGTTTGGCACGTCCCTCAAGCCGTCCCACGCGCTTCCGATGACCCCGTTGAACGCGACGAACGACATGAAGATCGCCAGGACCATGACGTCGGCCATGGACCACTTGGATAACTCGAAAGCCAGCAGCTTCACGAGCCGGTTGGTGCGTAACAGCGCCGGCCGTAAGAGCCACGCGCCCAGCGCCAGCATTTTCAATGCCGGGAAAACCACGCTGAACAGGATCACCAGCACGCCAACCAGCATCATCTCCGGCCGGCGCGTCTGGATCAGCGTCTGACACACCTCAAGTACGGTCTTGCTGCGGTAGTACAGCGACTGGTCGCGAAACTCGATGGGAGTACCGAGCAACGTTGCGTCCAGCTTCGTAACACGGACTTCCACCTCCAGCATCGGGCTGAGAACGCCGCCTGCCAGCATCGCAACACTGAACAACATCAGCACCACCACGGCGGCCCGCGAGAGCGCCGGCTTGCCGGCCATCAGCACGATGAACCCCAGCGCCGCAGACGCAAGCACGATGAGATAGTCATGAGTCAGTTTCCTGTCCGCTTCCTCAATCTGCTTTCCGAGAGTCTCCTCGCAAATCGCGCCGCCAGTGCTTGTCTGGGAACATCCATATCGCTTCAGGACCGCGTTGTAGGCGGTCATGTCCGTGGAGCTGAAGGTGTTCTTCACCGCATCGTCCAGCACGCCGCGGATGGAATCCTTGAAGCTCTTTTGTGTTTCCGGCTTGCCTAGCTCCTTCATCACCACGTTGGTGTACTCGGGCACATGCGGGCGCAGGGTTGCGACGATCATGTTCACGAGGAACGCGTTGCCACCGCCGGGCATGCCTGTTGCCTTGGCGTTGGGCGATGTCATCTGCGTCTTGATGTTGTCCAGAAGGGCATACAACGACCGTTCAACCATGGGCCGCAGACTCTTGCTCTGCCCCTCGAGATCGAGCTTGTCGACTTGGGCGCTGAGCATCGGGCCGATAAGATCGCGCCATTGGTCGGCGCTCAGGATCCCGTAACGCACGTTGCTGATCTCGGCCAGGTCGGTGCGGATAACGCGGCGCGCCGAGAGGCCATCCACGGTCTTCCAACTAAACCAGATGGCCGGCAACAGCAGAATCACGCCGGCGCCCAGACGGAAATCAAACCAGCGCGAATGTTTGCCCGATGACAGATTCGTCGGCGTGCCCACGTCTTCCACGATGGTGTTGAGTATAGAACCGGCGCCAACCCGCGAAGGATTTTCAATCGCGAATGACCGTCTGGTCGGCTCACGGGCCCCGCTTCTTCGGTCTTGGGGTTCTGTCCGGTTGGCCCGTCATACACTCCGTTGCGGCACACGTGTAGCGTATGAATGGGCCATGCTCCCGCAGGACCGTTTAGCTACCGCCAAAGCACGGATCGGTCAACCGTTTGGGCCGCTTTTCGGCTGGTGTACGTGCGTATCCCCGCCTGCGCTTGCGAGTTGAGGCCAACCAACCACTTCTCCAGTTGAAAGGGTCACAGAACAACCACAATGGAACGCATCGTTGGGGAGACCCCGACCCTCGCTCGCTTTCACCAGCGTCAGAATGACACCGCCAGGAACCTGCGTGCCTGTCGCGTCGTCGTGGCGAAATGGCGAATGCCCGGTGAAATGGATCGTGACTTCACCATCTTTGCTGAAATACCGGACCGTTTCCGTGACATTCATATCAGGGAAAGGATAGTAGTAGTTGCCTCGCAGCTCTTCCAGTCTGATTTCGACTTCGTGCGTTGGCGTCGGCGTTAGCGGAGCTTTCACTACAGCAGATGTTGAAACAGCAGATGTGGACATTGTTCATTTACCTCCATTGGCGTTTTTGGCTACTACTTGTTTAAAGCGCAAATCCTGGTGGAAGTCCGCCAGATCCGGATGTCGATCGAGTTCGCGAAGTAATTCAGGGGGAGCCCCGTTAAGGGCTTCGATTGCTCGGTCTCGCTGGCCCAACGCTTCATAAGTCAATACTGAGCGTCGAGTCACCTTGGTGTCACTCGGAGATTCCTGCTTTGCCTGAATGATTTCATCCTCTGCTCTGGTCGGGTCCCCCAAGCGCGCTGCAAAATAGCCAACATATGCGCGGGTATGGCCGTTGTGAGGATCGTCTTTCAGCTCCGCCAACGCCAAATCCATTCCCTTACGGTATGCGACAGCGGCCTCGCCCACACGACCCAGGCGGCGGCTGGCGTCCGCCAGGTTCAGCCAGTACACGTACACATTGGGGTCAAGCGTTAGAGCGCGCTTGTAGAGCTCGGCTGCCTCGCGATCGCGCTTCTGATAGGCGCGGATTGCGCCCAGGCTGTTCCGCGCGTCGGCGGTCTCTCGGAGACCAATCGAAGTGATCAGAGCCTTTTCTGCCTCATCATCTTGTTCAAGATCGATCAATGCCGCTGCTAACTCGTTGTAGACATCGACAAGTCCCGGCGCCCGCTCGATGGCGTGCTTCCACTGCACCACCGCCTCGGCATAGTTGGAGCGAAAATAGTAGAACTGTCCAAGCTTTCGGTACGGCCTGTAGTATTCCGGCTCCAGCTGAATGGCCTTCCGGTAAGTAGCAATCGCGTCGTTATTCATGTCCAACGCGTAGTAGATACTCGCGATGTGGAGAAGAGCATCTACATTCCTGGGCTCAAGTTCCTGTGCGCGGCGGTAATCCTCCAGCGCCTTCTGGTATTGGCCTGCAGTCTGGTTCAACAGACCCGCAACCAGGCGAACTCTCACCGAGTCGGGGCTGAGGCTCTCTGCGCTGCGCAAGGAACGTTGCGCTTCCTCGAGGTACGTGCGATCCCTTTTGGCCTGATACTTCATGATCTTAGCCTCTGCCAGCCCAGCCAATGGCAGGGGCGAGCGAGGATCGAGACCAGCAGCTTGTTCGAAGAGGGGAATCGCATCGTCAAAGCTCTCGTCGTCTCTGTGCAGGAGAAACAGTCCCCGGTCATAGGGCACGGTCGCGGCAGTTGAGAGAGCATCCGTGGAAGACGGGCCCCTCAACCGCAAAGCCAGGGAGACTGCGCCTGCGAGCGCTCCCGGCAAGCTTCCCACGGTTTCTGTTGTATAGCGTCCGGAAAAATCCCGCACATGGGCCTGGGTGTCTAAATCTATCACTGCTCCGTTCGCGACGAACCCATCCCCTTCACGACGAACTGCTGTCTGCAGTGCATGGGTTGCGTGCAAGGCCTCCTTTGCTTGTTCTGGAGAATGGACCTTGTTGCTCAAGACTTCAGAGGGGGGAATCACGACAACCGTGCGGCGTCCGCTCCGCATTCGCCCGACGCGATCGGCAACATCCTGCAACAGGCCGTCGGACACCGCAGGGTCGCTTGATCCCTCGAAGGGAAGAATGGCTAGTCGGACGTTTGGCGGTGGCCATAGGCGGTCGCTCACCCACTCGCGCACCTGCGGCACCGCCAGAACCGAGAGAAGGACGAGGGCAGCCACAACAAAGGGAGTCTTGCGGATGGGCTTCTTCTCAAGGACAGCAATCACTTCTCGTGCATCGGTAGGACGGAGCGCAGGCGATGCAGCGAGGCAGGACAGAACGACCCGGTCCCATTTCGAGTCAAGTTCCTTGTTGAGGCTTGACGGAGCCGCAAAATGGGCCGGCCTGCCGGGATCCGACGGTTCTTCTTGAATTGGGAATTGACCCGTCACGATCTCGTACAGGATGACCCCAAGCGAGTAGATGTCCGAGGCAAAGGATGCCTTTTCACCCTTGCTCAACTCAGGCGCCATGTATCCTGGAGTTCCGCCTTCGTTCGCATCCAAAGCCACAGCGCCTGCCAGGCCAAAATCCATGATGACAACCCGCAAACCTTCGCTAGCCGTTCGGCAAAGCATAATGTTGCCGGGTTTCAAGTCGCGATGAACAACGCCGCTCTCGTGCGCTGCTGCCAGGCCGGAACATATTTGCAAGGCGATCTCGAATGCCTCGTCGCTCGGGAGTTTGGGGCCGGCGGTGAGGCGTGCAGCCAAGGTTTCCCCCTCGAGAAGTTCCATCGTGAGAAAGTCGATCTCGCCATGCGCAGTTTTCGTGGTATGGATCTCATTTACCAGGCAAACGTTCCGGTGGCGCACCTGCAACGCGCCTTGAAGCTCTGGCGAAAGAAGACGATAAAAGCCGGGCTTCGCCGCCTTGATGGCAATCCGCTGATTGCGTTTTCTATCAAAGGCCTCGTAAACGAAGCCCATGCCTCCCTCGCCTATATCTCGGAGAATCTCAAATCGATTTGAGATGACCTCGCCGATCTCAAATGGCCGCGGCTGATCATGGATCAGGGGGTGCTCCATGAAGCTTCCCAATCTTTCTTGCCGCTTCACTAGCTCAACAGCTTCGCGATACAGGCTCTCATCGCTTTCACAGGCGAGGCGCAGATAGGGCTCGCGTTCCGCGACCGACCGCCTTAAGGCAATCGACACGACGGCCATTACCCGCTCGTCTTTGTCGGCATTATCTGCCATTCAATTTTCCAACTATGAGGTGCTAGCTAACTCGCTGGGAAAGCCAGTCCTTTGCCAGCAACCAGTCCCGTTGTACCGTTCGAGTTGAGATTTTCAGAAGTGCCGCGATTTGCTCGTCTGAAAGCTCGGCGAAGTAGCGCAATTCGACGATCTGCGCCTGTCTGGGATTCAGAGTCTGAAGCTTGGAGAGCGCATCATCCACAGCAATCACTTCGATGGAACGTTCGCTCGAAAATGCTACTCCTTCTTCAAACTCCACCCGTTGAAGGTCGCCGCCTCTTTTGCCCGCGTTGTGCGCTCTCGCGTGATCCACCAGCACCCGACGCATAACGTTGGCAGCTACACCAATAAAGTGCTGGTGGTTTTGCCAATCGGTGCCATTCCCGACCATGCGAATATAGGCCTCATTAATCAGCGCAGTAGGTTGCAAGGTGTGGTCAGGGCGTTCGCGCCGCATGTACCCCTTCGCCAGCAGGTGCAATTCCTTGTAGACAAGGCCCAGGAGCTTATCCGCCGCGGCCGCGTCGCCGTTCTTCATCGCATTTAGCAGGATCGTCACTTCGCCGACGTCTCCAGACATCATGCAATCCGCCTCGGTGCTGATGAGAATCATACGACGATCTTTCCTGGCTTTGGCGGGAATTCTCGCCTGAATCCGCATTAGAGGGTGAAGCGCAATTGAGATTGCGCCTGACAACAAGGAGGTTCCCCGTGAAAATCAGCTTCACAACCGCGCTATTGGCAGTCGCATGCCTCTTGGCATCCGTCCTCGGATATGCTCAATCCCCTGTGCGGGCCAACATTCCCTTTGAGTTTACGATCGGTCAGAAGGTGCTTCCGCCTGGCCAATACTCGATTTCGAGTGTCTCGGACAGAGTGCTTGAGTTCAACAACTGGGAGAAACACGTCACGATTTTCGTTCCCGCCACCGCGACGGCCTATGTCGGCCAGAAACCCCATGAGCTGGTATTTAGAGTGTACGGCGACCAGTACTTCCTTCACGAAATTAGAGGCGGCCTCGGTGAATTCGCTCTGGACATCCAGCCGTCGAAGCTCGAGAAGGAAACCCAGCGACTGGCGGCGGCCCACCCCAAACAGCAGAACGCCGAGATCGCATTGAAGTAATTCCTGACGACTCGGCTGTGACCCGGAGTCCCCCGACTCCGGGTCAACTCATTTCGCAGAGTTCGGAGCACAACCCGCACTCCCTAGCCTTCCTCCGCTTCCCGCAATTTTGCAATCACCGTAAAGTCTTCCAGCGTCGTCGTGTCGCCCTTGATCTCGCCGTGCGTGGCCAACTCGCGTAGCAGGCGTCGCATGATTTTACCGCTGCGGGTTTTGGGCAGAGCCTCGGTGAAACGAATATCGTCAGGCCGTGCCAGCGAGCCGATCTCTTTCGATACCCACTTGCGCAACTCATCCTTTAATTCGTTCGATGGGCTCATTGCCGCTCTCGAGCGAAACAAATGCGGAGATGGCCTGACCCTTCAGCGCATCGGGGCGGCCAACAACCGCGGCCTCAGCCACCTTGGGATGTGCCACCAGCGCCGACTCCACTTCCATGGTGCCGAGGCGATGTCCGCTGACGTTGATCACGTCGTCGACGCGGCCCATCAGCCAGAAATACCCATCAGCATCCTGCCGTGCGCCGTCGCCGGTAAAGTAGCAGCCCGGCACATCGGACCAGTAGGTCTTCTGGTAGCGCTCGGGATCGCCATAGACCGTCCTCGCCATCGAAGGCCACGGCTTGCGGATGATCAGCAATCCGCCCGAGCCGGCCGGAACGGCATGGAACTTTCCTTCCGCATCGGGCTTTGTGATGACTTCCGGCTGGATGCCGAAGAAAGGCCGCGTCGCCGACCCGGGCTTGGTAGGAACGGCGCCGGGAAGCGGCGCGATCATGATGGCGCCGGTCTCTGTCTGCCACCATGTGTCGACGATCGGGCAGCGGTTGCGTCCGATCTTCTCGCGATACCACATCCATGCTTCGGGATTGATGGGCTCACCGACTGTTCCCAGCAACCGCAGCGAATCAAGCTTGTACTTCTCGACGTGCTGGTCGCCCCACTTCATAAAGGCACGAATCGCCGTGGGCGCGGTGTAAAAAATCGTGACGCGGTGATCGTCGATGATCTTCCAGAAGCGCGAAAAATCCGGCCAGTTCGGCGCGCCTTCGTACATCAGCACCGTAGCGCCGTTCTGCAGCGGCCCATAGACGACATATGAATGACCCGTAACCCATCCGATGTCAGCAGAGCACCAGTAAATGTCGTCGTCGCGCAGATCGAAGACATACTTCGAAGTGATATAGGTCTGCACCGCGTAGCCGCCGGTCGTGTGGACAAGGCCCTTCGGCTTTCCCGTGGTGCCCGAGGTGTAAAGGATGTAAAGCGGATCTTCAGAATCCAGCGGCTCTGCGGCGCACTCTGCAGGCGCGTTGGCAACGATCTCGTGCCACCAGCGATCACGGCCCTCCACCATGTTTACCGGCGAGCCTGTGCGCTTGTAGACGATGACGTGGTCAACCG
Organism: uncultured Acidobacteriaceae bacterium; assembly: GCA_963769345.1. Classification (GTDB taxonomy): domain Bacteria; phylum Acidobacteriota; class Terriglobia; order Terriglobales; family Acidobacteriaceae; genus Telmatobacter. The sequence goes on along the minus strand of CAVYLL010000005.1, from coordinate 933,952 downwards.
TATGGCACGCGGGCATGGCTTCGTCGACCGTGCGCTTAAGCTGGATCTCCGTGCCGCGACGATAGCTCGTGTCCTGCGTGATGATGGCGACACAGCCACAGTCGTTCACGCGATCGGCGATGGCGTTGGCGGCGAACCCTCCGAAAATAACAGAGTGGATCGCGCCGATCCGCGCGCACGCCAGCACCGCGATCGCGAGTTCGGGCGTCATGCCCATGTACACCGCAACGCGATCGCCTTTCTTAATGCCCAGCGCTTTGAGACCATTGGCGAAGCGCTGCACTTCTGCAAGAAGCTCGGCGTAGGTATAGCGCCGAACTTCCCCAGGCTCGCCCTCCCAGATAATCGCCGTCTTGTCGGCGCGCTCGCTATGCACGTGGCGGTCCAGGCAGTTGTAGCTCAGGTTCATCTTGCCGCCGACAAACCACTTCGCCGAGGGCAGATTCCACTCCAGCACCTTGTCCCACGGCTTGAACCAGTGCAGCTCTTTCGCAATCCCGGCCCAGAAGGCTTCAGGGTCTTCGATGGACTGCTTGTACATCGCCTCGTACTGCTCAAGGCTTTTGATGTGACTGTGTTTTGAGAACTCTGCGGGCGGCGGAAAGACACGGTTTTCGCGGAGAGTCGATTCGAGATCCTGATTGGAAAGAGATGAAACCGACTTTGGATCAGCAGGAACGTGCGTCGAAGACATGAATAGGTCCCTTCAGGGGAAGAGCACAAAGTTGCAATACGGGGCTGGCACGTTCAGTACCTCGCCGTGCCCGTGGAAATGCATGTGGGCTCACTTTATCGAGGCAGGGGCACAGACGGCAAGCCACCCCGCCGGCCAGGACCGCCGCCGAGAACCCCTTTAACGAAGGATTCAGGAATTCACAACAGTTTCGGGCCCCTTCGCGGCGAGATCCGCTTCCTCCCAGATCAGCGTGCCATGCGTCTCCTTCAGGAAAATCATCCCAAACACGAACGTAAGCGCGGCAACTGCCATCGGATAGTAAAGCCCGGCGTAAATATTCCCCGAGGACGCGCAAAGCGAAAGGCCGATGAGAGGCAGCAACCCTCCGAAGACTCCGTTGCCAATGTGATAGGGCAGTGAAACCGACGTGTAGCGCACCTTGGCCGGAAACGCTTCGACGAGATATGCAGCGATCGGTCCATAGATCATGCAGGCGAAGAGCACCTGGACCCAGACAAGAAACATGAGCATCGGCTCGTTGGCATTCGTCGCCTCTTTTGCGGGAACCATCTTTCCAGTCGCATCCAGCGTGAGCGGGGTGAGTTTGATGGCGCCAGTCACCTTGTCCTTCACCGAACTGACAGACACAACATTGTTCCCCGCCGCCTGCTCCATCGCTTTGTAGATGGGAATGATACGAAACAACCGCGATCACGAGCGCGACCATCATGAGCTTCTTGCGGCCAATGCGATCAGAGAGAGCTCCGAACACCGTGAAGAACGGCATCGAAGCCAGCAACGCAACGGCGACGATAATGTTGGCGGTGCGCGCATTGAGCTTGAGAATTGTCTGAAGGTAGAACAGCGCATAAAACTGTCCCGTGTACCAGACGACCCCTTGCCCGGCTGTCGCGCCGAGCAGCGAGATTAAGACCTGCTTCAGGTTGGACCACTTCGTAAACGCATCAGTCAAAGGCTTCGTGGAGTGGGTGCCGGCAGCCTTCATCTGCGTGAAGATGGGCGACTCCTTCATGCGGATCCGGATGTAGAGCGAGATGCTTACCAGCACAACCGAAAGCAGAAACGGCAGACGCCAGCCCCAATCCTGAAATTTGGCGGGGCTCATGCTTTGCTGGGTAACGATGATGACGACGAGGGAGACGAACAGACCAAGCGTCGCAGTGATCTGGATGAAGCTCGTGTAGTAGCCGCGGCTCCGGTCCGGCACATGCTCGGCAACATAGACGGCAGCGCCGCCATACTCGCCGCCAAGCGCCAGTCCCTGCAGCATTCGAATAATGATAAGAATGATTGCCGAAAACCATCCCGCCGTCTTGTACGTAGGCATCAGACCGATGGCGGCCGTTGAGGCTCCCATGATGCTGAGCGTGAAGATGAAGGCGATTCTACGCCCGAAGAGGTCGCCGACACGGCCAAAGAAGATGGCGCCGAAGGGCCGCACCAGAAAGCCGACTGCAAAAGTCGCAAGGTACGCGATCAGGGCAAAGGTGTCGTTGCCTGGCGGGTAGAACTTGACGGACAAAACGGCCGCGAGCGAACCGAAAATGTAGAAATCGTACCACTCGATCAAGGTTCCGGTAGAAGAACCGAGAATCACGCGAGCGATACTGTTTGTGCCCGCCGTGCCGGCGCCAGGTTGACGATCAGATGCCATTCGATTCTCGACCTCGGGTAGAGTCGCGGGCTTATTGCGAGAGATTCCCCACGCGATTCAGCGACGCTTGATGTGGAGAGTTCGCTGCCTACTCTGCTGGCGCGGCAATGTGCATGTCAAGTTAATTTCTATCGATAATGCTTACAGCAATTGACTTAGATACAACTTCAATCCCGCAGACTAGTTGTTATTCCACGGCCGTCGAGGCAGGATTGGCCAAAGGAATCGTCCACGAATCCGTGCTCTCCTTCGACACTTCGTCCCAGATCATCGTGCCGTGGCTCTCCTTGAGGAAGACAGTGCCAACGACTAGCGTGAGCGCCGCAACCGCAATGGGAAAGATGAGTCCTGCATAGATATTGCCCGACCAGGCGCACAGGCTCACACCAATCACCGGCAGCAGACCGCCGAAGACGCCGTTGCCGATGTGATACGGCAGAGAAACCGATGTATAACGAATCCGCGCGGGGAAAGCCTCGACCAGGTATGCAGCGAGCGGCCCATAGAGCATGATCGAGAAGACGTTCTGTATGAAGACGAGCAGGATCAACGCCATTTGATTCGGATGCGTAGCTTCCGAAGCGGGGACGAGAGAACCATCGTCAGCACTCCGCGTCAGCGGGGTGAGCCGCATGTCACCGGTGACCGGATCCTTGGCAGAACTGACCGCGACGACGTTGTTCCCCGCCGCCTGCTGCATGGCTTTGTAGATAGGAAGGAAACAAACAACGGCCAGCAGCAATCCGCTCATCATGATCTTCTTGCGGCCGATGCGATCGGAAAGAGTTCCACAGAGTGGATAAAGAGGGATCGCGCTCACCATTGCGACGGCCATGATGACATTGGAGGTGTGAGCGTTCACCCGCAGAATGTTCTGAAGATAAAAAAGCGCGAAGAACATTCCCGTGTAGGAAACAACAGACTGACCGGCTGCTGCGCCGAAGAGCGAAATCAGCACCTGCTTCAGGTTCTCCCACTTTCCGAAAGCGTCCTTGAGGGGCGTGGCGGAGCACGTTCCTGAAGCCTTGAGGTGCGCGAAGATCGGCGACTCCTTCATCTGGATGCGGATGTAAAGGGAAATGCCGACAAATATCAGCGACAGCAAAAACGGCAGCCTCCATCCCCACAGCTGAAAATTTGAGCCAGTCATGAAATTCTCAGTTACGAGAATGACGCCGAGCGAGACCACCATTCCCAGGCCCGCCGTGAGTTGCAAAAAGCTGGTGTAGAATCCGCGCTTGCGATCGGGCACATGCTCTGCCAGATAGACCGCCGCTCCTCCGTACTCTCCACCAATGGCCAGCCCTTGCAACAGACGGATAGTGATTAGCGCGATAGGCGCAAACCAGCCCGCGATTCTGAAAGTCGGCAGCAGACCGATGGCTGCCGTTGATCCCCCCATGATGCTGAGGGTGAAGATGAATGCGATGCGGCGACCAACGAGGTCGCCCACACATCCAAAGAACAGAGCTCCAAAAGGACGCACCAGAAATCCGATGGCAAATGTGGCGAGGTAGGCAATCAGCGCGAAGGTGTCGTTGCCCGGAGGATAAAACTTCACCGCGAGAACCGACGTGAGCGAACCGAAGATATAGAAGTCGTACCACTCGATCATTGTTCCCGTGGCAGAACCCAGAACGACGCGCACCAGCGACTTGGGACGCGCAATGACGGAGCCGGTTACATCGGATGCCATTCGCTCTCGACCTCGCGAAGTGTCCCGCACTTTGAATGGGATAAACACCGGGACTGTAAAGTCACTCTGCTGGCCGCATTGCACCTACGTCAAGAGAATTCGAGCTCAACTGCCACAGACGTTGGCGCGATGAAAACGCCTGTCACAACTTACAGTTGTCCCGATGCAGGGGCACTGCGACCATGATTACGCCCAGAAGGTGCAATGACTCCGCAAACCGTTTTCGAAAATCCAACCGCGGTAGCGATCGTGCAATTCCTTGCGGCCTAATTCAGGACTTGTAGCGTTGCTGGTGCCACACCCAGGCAGTGCGAATGATGTCGTCGAGTTGCGTATAGCGCGGCTTCCAGCCGAATTCCCTGATCGCTCGGTCTGAGCTTGCGACGAGGACGGCGGGATCGCCCGGGCGGCGAGGATGCAACTCAGCAGGAATCGGGTGGCCTGTGACCCGCCGGGCAGATTCAATGACCTCGCGCACGCTGAAGCCCTGTCCGTTTCCGAGGTTGAAAATCAGGCGATTCTTTCGAGCAGCATCCGTTTCGAGTGCTTTGACGGCAAGCAAATGCGCGTCAGCCAGATCCGATACGTGGATATAGTCGCGGATACAGGTGCCGTCGGGGGTGGGATAATCATCGCCGTAGATCCGGATCGATTGACGGCGGCCAAGGGCCACATCGAGAATCAGCGGAATAAGATGCGATTCGGGTTCATGATCCTCGCCGCGAGTGATTCCCTTCGCGCCTTCCGGCGCTCCCGCCACATTGAAATAGCGCAGAGCAACGGAGCGCAGCCCGTGGATCGCATGGAACCAGTTGAGCATGGTTTCGACAATCAGCTTTGACTCGCCGTAAACGCTGGTGGGCTTAAGCCGCGCATCTTCTTTAATGGGAACGGATTCCGGCTCGCCGTACACCGCCGCCGTGGACGAAAACACCAACCGCCGCGGTCCTTCGGCAATCATGGCCTCGAGCAAAGCCAGCGTGGAGGCGGTGTTATTCCGGAAAAACATCTCGGGCCGCACCATCGATTCCCCTGCCTCTATCAGCGCGGCGAAGTGGAGCACGTTCTCGAAAGGCCTGCCTTCGTTTTTGGCTGCCTTGAAAATGTTTTCGATTAGACCACGATCCGCCAGATCGCCTTCGATGAATTCGACCCCAGCCGGAACCATCCCGCGACGGGCGTGGCAGAGGTTGTCAAACACTGCCGGCTCATGACCTTGGGCAGCAAGCAAATTGGCAACTGTACCACCGACATAACCGGCACCGCCGGTAACCAAAGTTCTCACAAAAATACTGTCCTTCCAGAGCGGATTGGGTTACCGTGAGTCTATTACAGCAAGCAAGAAACGGTTTGCTCCGTTCAACTTGAAGACCATCGATCAGGCGGCTTACCCCAACCTAAGTGGAATGTGAACGCAACAAGCGATCATGTTTCGGGTTTGAGGTAGCATACAGCGTGCTGCGAGGCGCTCCCTCTGCCCTCCTCCAAGCGAGGATCTTCAAGTTGAGTCTCGAGATTTTTGGCATTAACGGGGAGAGGCTGGATGCATTCGGGTCGGTCTCAGAAAAGCGGATTTACCGCGCGGTCTCGCACTATAATAGCGGGAGGCGCCAAGGCTGGCGCTTGCGCGTCCCCGTTCGGTAGCATTGGGGAGGACTTACGCTTCTCCCCCATCCCGAATGGCGAGGGGCGTCGTCAAACACAGCAAGCGGGGCTGAGAGGCACAAAAATCCCCTGCCTTCAGACACCGTATAACTCGCAACATTTTCCTTTTGGGAACCCACCAGTTGCCGAAGAAAGCGTGGATCGCTTGCGGCAATTGAAAATCGTTTACGCATACCCGGAAAAGGCTGGAGCCAAAGGTTCCCTCCTCTTCGGTGTTTTTTCTGACTCCTCCCAGACCCAAGACGCCGTCTCCATGGCTAACCCCGAGGTATGAAGATGCAGATGAGTGGCTATCCCGGTCGTTCTACTTTTGGCTTGCTTCCCGAGCCTGAGGGACGGTCTGCGCCGTTTGTGACAAGCGCAACCGTCAACGTGATTATCTTGGGCTTGGTAATTTATGTCGGTATGACGGCTAAGCGTGTCATGCAGCAGCACAAGTTCGAGCAGACCGAACTGATTTTTCCCACGACACCGCCTCCGCCGCCAAAATTCAAAACGCCGCCACCTCCCAGGCTTCCTGAGCCGCCCAAGCCGAAGCTGGAAATGCAGATGGAGCAGCCTAAGATCAACATGCCGAAGCCGGAGCCTAAGCCTGCGCTGAAGCCGATTGAGATCGAAGCCAAGCTCAACACGCCGCAGATCAAGGCTGCAAAACCATCAATCATTCTGGCACCTCAACCCAAGGCTGCGCTCACCGCGGCCATGCCGGCGCAGACGAACACCGTGAAACCTTCGACGGCCCCCGTGCACTTGGGCGAAACCTTTGGCGTGACGCCAAATCCGAACGCCACCAGGCCGGCAACAGTCGCGGCAATCGGCAATCCCTATGGCGGCATGCAGGGCCCAGCCGTAGCTCCCCACGGCGTAGTGGGTTCGGCCGGCATCGGCAATGGATTGAAATCCGGTTCGAACGCCGGAACCGTCGGCAAGGTTGCGCAAGCGGGAATTCCCGGCGGAACGGGAACCGCGACAACAGGCTATACGGGTGGCAAGGTGGCCTCCGCGGCAATTCAGACGCAGGTGGCCGCGGTCCCCGCCATGTCGCAGGCACCGCGTGAAGTGGCGCCTACCAATCTCGAAGTCATTTCAAAACCGGCAGTACAGTACACGCCGGAAGCGCGTCAGTTGCGGGTTCAGGGAGATGTGATCCTGCGCGTGACGTTTACCGCGGCGGGACAGGTCGTCATCAAAGGCGTGGTTCATGGCCTGGGCCACGGACTGGATGAAGAAGCACGCCGCGTCGCTGAACAAATTCGTTTTCGCCCTGCCACACGTAACGGCCAGGCAGTGGATTTAACAACCAATATCACCATCACGTTTCAATTGGCATAGCGTCCAATTTGCACCAAACATCACGACAGTGCACGATGAGCTGCAACAAATCATGCGCTATCTTATTTAGACCGGAAAGAACGAATCATCGCAGGAGATGACATGATGTCTCGAAAGATCGCCCTAACCCTACTGACCCTGGTTCTTGGGACGTCCTGGGCGTACGCAAAAAAGGCCCCAAAATACGAGCCGACGCACCAGTTGACTGCGGATCAGGCTGCAATTGTGGAGAAGGCTATCGGGCAGGAGAAAGTCCTGATCAAGGCGATCCAGCAGCGAACCCCGCTCGTGGAGACCTACATCCAGGACACCAGACCCGATGTAAAGCTCTACCAGGTGCCCGTGGGCGATCAGTACACACTCAGCCGCGTCGACTTCGGCAAGGGCTTCTTCTTTGACAAAACCTATCAGCCGAAAGATGACGCCAGCAAGAAGGGTTTTTTCAAGGGCTCGATGGAAGCGATCACGGGGTTAAGCAAGGCCCTGGGGCTCGACAAGCACTTCACCTACAATCCGACCGGCTTCATGCAGATGATGTTCCTCGATCCCACGGGATTCGATCAGCAGCACTATGAGTTCAATTATGTGCGGCGCGAATTTCTGGGGTCGGTGCGGACCTGGGTCTTCGACGTACATCCGAAAATTTCCGGCATGGGCCGCTTTTATGGCCGCATCTGGATTGAAGACCAGGATGGCAACGTTGTCCGTTTCAACGGAACCTACACCGGGTCGCCGTCAGAGGATGACTCGCGCCGCTACTTCCACTTCGACAGCTGGCGCATGAATGTGCAGCCCGGCATCTGGCTGCCCGTTGCAATCTACGTCGAAGAAACAACCCGCACCGGCGAAAAACAGGAAGGACTGAAGGCGCAGACCCACTTCTGGGGGTACAGCCTCAAACTGCCCACGCGCGACAGCGAAAGCGTGAGCATGAAGGTGGAAGACGCCGAGGACAAAAGCGACGACTCGCAGGATGTGAGCCCGTTACAAGCCTCGCGCCAGTGGGTACTGCAGGCCGAGAACAACGTCATCGACCGCCTCGAGCAGGCTGGCCTCGTGGCTCCACTCACACCGAACGGTTTCGAAGTAACCGTACTCGATCAGATCGTAACCAACCTTGTGGTGCCGAATAATATCCCGCTGGCCATGCCGGTGCATTGCAGGATCATGCTGACGAACACGATCGAAACCACCACAGTGGGCAGCACCATCTTGCTCAGCAAGGGCCTGATCGACACCATGCCGCGCAGCGAACCGACGATTGCATCTGTGATCTCGATGGAACTGGCTCACATCGCACTCGGGCACCACATCGATACGCGCTACGCATTCAACGACCGGTTGATGTTCCCTGACGAATCTTCCTTCCGCCGCATCAACATGAACCACACCGATCACGACAACCAGGAGGCAGCCGCCAAGGCGCAGCAATATCTGGATGCCTCGATGTACAAGGATCAGTCTGACGACCGCCGGCCTGTATTGGGCACAGCTTGCCGATCGCGGCCAGGTGCTGAAGGCCCTGAACACGCCGAAACTCGGCGATTCCCTGCTGAAGCCCGACGGCACGCCGTGGATGACGACGCTGGCGCACAGCGCACCAAAGCTCAACTGGGACGACCTCGCACAGATTCCCGGCGCTCCCGCTGGGGAGCTGGCTGAAGACCGATCCATGGGATGACCACGTGCATCAGTTGAACGCCAAGCTCTATGCACCATTGCTTCCGCGCGACAAGATGCCGCTCGAAGTGACCCCGGTTTACTACAGGCTGCAGCGCTATGACGAAGCAGCGCCGGCCCAGACTGCAAATGCGACCGCGAAACCCAGCGCAGCCGCACAGCCGGCGGCGGGCGATCCGCCTCCCGCAACTCCGGCAACACCACCGACGACGGGCGGAACACAGCCACCGGCCGGAACCGACCAGCCCACTCCTTCACAGGCGGAGGGCCCTCAGCCGCAACAGACGGGTGGATCACCGAACCCGCAGCAGTAGGTCAGTCTCATCGGGCTCAGGATCGGATAAGCAAGTTATCCGATCCTGAGCCTTTATACTGACGGCAATTCGAAAGTAGCGTTGCCTTTTGCTGTTCGTTGCTGTTCGCTGCTCCCGGATACTCGCGTCAGATTGAACAAATCGGGTTGCCAGGTAGTTTGACGTCGGAAGTGCAACGAGTGCTTGTCTTGCAGTTGCACGCTTCGACGATTCTCCGCCAGGAGTGAACGCCCCTTTTCATGAGACGAATCGGAATTGTTGTTTTTCTCTGCTTGATTAGCGCTGCTTCTTCTTTGCATGCGCAAGTGGCCCCTTCGGCATATCGAGGTCAGCTGTCGCTGACCGTCGGTGGAATGGGCTCTGTGTTTCAGCCGGACTACGCCGGTGGTGGCATCCCCGAGGCCGGTCCGCAGCCCCTCCTTGGCGCCGGCTTTTATGTAGACCTGAAAATGAGACGATGGATCCAGGTTGAAGCCGAAGGGCGCTGGCTGCGCCAGAATGCGTACCTCGACATCACCGAAGACAACTACCTGATCGGGCCGCGCGTGCCGATTCATGAGTTCAAACGTCAGGGGCTGACGCCGTACGGCAAGGCCCTTTTCGGGTTGGGCAGGATGAATTTCGAATACAACGACGCCTACGGCCGGTTCGCCAACATAGCGCTCGGCGGCGGCGTGGATTGGAAGGCAGGCAAGCACTTCGTCGTTCGTCCCTTCGACTTCGAATACCAGCTCTGGCCAAACTGGATCAACGGCACCCTGAAACCATACGGCGCCAGCGTCGGCATCGCATACAAAATCTTTTGAGTTCTTAGTCCAAGGTCAGAGTTCTAACGTCAGACAATCGACTCGCTTCCTTCCGCGAGAGCGAGTTCCAGGAAGGTACCCGCCCCGCGAAGTACAACCTCGATCATTTACAGCCGCTGCGATTGCCGGATCGGTGCGGCTCTCTTCCCCGGTTTCGACATGGCCCGCCAACTGGTAGACGAATGTCGAGTCTTGATTCAACTTCGACGACAAAGTCGTACCAGCCAAACGTCTGATGCCGTTCATAATGCCTGGTTGCCGTTTCGCCTGCCTTGAGATGAACCGTATGAACCGAACCCGTATAGATGTCCGTGATCCGAACCTCTACAGCCGAATCGCCATGATTCGCCAGATGCAGCGTGATTCCGTTGCTCTTCGGCTCATAGCTCGTGCGGAGATGCACGTTGGCTTTGTCTTCACCTGATACGCTTCCCTGGAAAGCGCGTAAGAATCCGTTAGGACCATTCACCGACAGGTCGTAGTGGCCGAAGCTGTTTGCGGCGATCTGCCAGGTATCCGAGAGTGACGCACCTTGGCCAACTGTGTAACTCCAGGGACCGAGCGCGCTGTTTCCCGAACGAACCTGGTAAACTGCCGTCTTCCCCGAATTGCCAAAGTGAATCTCAAAAGTGCCGTCGGTGAAGTTGGCGGTTCCATGCACGTGCAATTCATAAGGCACCGGACGCGCGGGACGGGTACCGGATTCTTGCACCGGAAGCGACTGGTCTGTGGGCGGTGTGGGTACATAGTCCGGATGGCGATCTGTATCCGGCGGTATGTACGCGATGGTGCTGGGCAGCGCTACCTTCTTGTCGTCCGGCGATTTGAAATTGAATGCCGAAGTCAAGATCACCCGAGACGGCCCGCCGCCATGGTGTAATATTCGGCTCAACCAGCTTGGGATTGTGCGGACCAAAACGCTGCTCGATAAACCGAATCAGCGAGGTGTGATCGAAAAACTCCGAACTGACGTATCCACCCTTGCTCCACGGTGAGATCACCAGCATCGGCACCCGAACTCCGAAACCGATTGAACCGGCGGGATACTCGGAGTTTCCCTCAAAATACTCATTGACCGTGTCGACTGTCGAAAGCCCCTGTGCTTTTGAAGCGGGGACCGTTGGCGGCACAACGTGATCGAAGAACCCGTCGTTCTCGTCATAGCAGAGAAAGAACGCCGTTTTGCTCCACACTTCAGGATTCGAAGTCAGCGCGTCGAGGAACTGCGAGATATACCATGCCCCGTAGTTTGCCGGCCAGTTAGGGTGCTCGGTATAGGCCTCCGGTGCGACAATCCATGAAACCTGGGGCAGTTTTCCAGCCGCAACGTCGGCGCGAAATTCATCGAACAATGTGCCGCCCGCCGAGATGTCGGTGCCGGTCAGCGCTGCTTCAAACAGGGGACTGCCTGCCAGCGAATTTTGATACTGGTGAAAATAGAGAAGCGAGTTGTCGCCATAGTTCCCGATATATGCGTCTGGACCCCAGCCCCAAAATTCCGCCGCAGTCAGGCCCGCACCCTGGTCCTGGTAGATCTTCCAGGTGATGCCCGCATTGACGAGCCGCTCGGGATAGGTGCTCCAGCCATAGCCGGCCTCGGCGTTATCGAGCACTGGACCGCCACCGCTGCCGTCGTTGCCAACCCAGCCCGTCCACATGTGATAACGATTGGGATCAGTCGCTCCCAGGAAGGAGCAGTGGTACGCGTCGCAGATCGTAAATGCATCGGCCAGCGCGTAATGAAAGGGAATATCGCTGCGGTTAAGGTGCGCCATCGTCGTAGTCCCCTTCTGCGGCACCCACTGGTCGTACTTGCCCTCGTTCAGCGCATTGTGTGTTGTGTCCCAGTCGTGCGCCAGGTCTTCAAGAAACTGCAGACCAAGGCTCGGCGCGCCGGGGTGAAATGGCATCACGTATCCGCCCGAACTGGTGGGCTGCTTCCACACCGGGTCTCCGTTAGGAAGCTTGACGGCGCGTGGATCTCCATAGCCGCGCACGCCGCGGAGCGTGCCGAAGTAGTGGTCGAAAGCGCGATTCTCCTGCATCAGAATCACGATGTGTTCGACATCTGCAAGGCTGCCTGTGCGGTTGTTGGCGGGAATCTCAAGAGCGCGAGCAATGCTGGATGGAAATGCAGCAGAGAGCGCACTCGTAGTCAAAAGCTGCAAAAATGTTCGGCGATCCGTAGACACAGTGATCCTACCTCCGGGGAAACGCGTTGCGCGTTTGCTACCGAACCATATTCCGCAAATGTTTCGGGAGCATCACCGGCGAGGTTGCTTTCATGTGATCGTCTGATTGCTATCCGATGACTGGAAACCCAGGCTCATCGGGCACGTGGAAGCCGGTGCGAAGTGCCCACGAAAGTGAAGCGCCCCGCCTCGGTGATCAGCTCGAAGCGAAGCTCTTCCGTCCTGCAGCGAAGGTCAACTGCCGAGAATATTGATTGCGCGAGAAGCAACGATGACAAGCGTCACGATAGATATGGCGCTTTCGACCATCATCAACATCTTTGCACGGGTCGAAACCGGCAAAACATCTGTAGGGCTGAATGCGGTCGCGGTGCAGAACGAGAGAAACAAATAGTCCGCAGAAGTCGGCATCCATTCTGAGGCCTCTGGCTCAGACCCGCTCGCTTGCGGGAAGAGCCACTCCGGCTTCTTCCCCAGCCGGTTTGCCCGGGCTTCGGGCCCCCCTCGATCAATCTGCCAATACACGACAGAGAACGTTACGACGTTAGTGGTCCAGGCCGCAACGCTGGTCGCAAGCAATTGTTCCCCTGTGAACGCCGTCGGGGTTTTCAACATTTCAGTGATGATGTAATACAGCGTCAACAAGATGACCATGTTTCCCCAAGCGCACAGATCGCCAGGTTCGACCAGTGCTCGAGGCGCGTCCATCGGAGGGCTCCGCGACTCACTCCAACGCCAACCATCGGCAAGATGAGCACAGACCGCCAATGAGTAGCCGAACCAGATGGGCATCATGTGGATACGAGCGGGGTGGGTGGCGATACCCACCACAACCCAGCAGTTGAAGAACGACAGGCCAGCGACGCTCGAATTGATCCGCGCGTGAAATCTCTTTCGACGCCATCACCCGATGCTATGCAGATCGCAATTTTCGAAACACTGTCAATACTGCCAGTGCGGCTTCACTCCACCCTCCGCCCATTCGCGAACGAGATGTTGGAAGTAAGCCCCATTTTGTCGCGGACAGATTCGTTCAGTGCAGCAAAAAGGCCATCCGCCGTTAGCGGATGGCCCTGATTGATTCGATGTTGTGCTAGGCGGATATGCCGGTGAAGGTGAACCCTCCGGGAAGCCGGAGCCGCCGCGAGTATCTGGCTTGAGGACTTGCTGTCCGCCGCCGCTGCCGCCATCGCTGGGCGAAGCCAGGATAGAGCGCATCGGAGGCAGTTCCTTGCCTTCGATCAGCATCTTCACTTCTTCCGCGTCGATGGTCTCGCGCTCCAGCAAGGCTGCGGCGATGCGGTGCATTGCGTCCTTGTGGACCTCGAGAATGCCGTGTGCCGATTGATACGCCTCGTCGATCAGGCGGCGAACTTCCAGATCAATCTGCCGCGCCGTCTCCTCGCTGAAGTCGCTGTGTTGTGCGATCTCGCGGCCCAGGAAGATCTGCTCTTCCTTCTTGCCGAAGGTCAGCGGACCGAGGCGGCTCATACCGTACTCGCACACCATGCGGCGGGCAAGGTCGGTGGCGTTCTCAATGTCGCTGCCTGCGCCGGTAGACATCTGGTTGAGGAAGATCTCCTCAGCCGTGCGTCCGCCGTAAGCAATGGCGAGATTGGCTTCGAGATACTCGCGCGTGTAGTTGTGGCGATCGCCCGGCAGGAAGATCGTCACACCCAGAGCCATGCCACGCGGGATGATGGTGACCTTGTGGATGGGGTCGGAGTGAGGATGCACGAACGAGACAAGCGCGTGGCCCGCCTCGTGATATGCCGTCACTCGCTTCTCCTCATCCGTCAGCAGCATCGACTTGCGCTCGGCGCCCATCAGCACCTTGTCCTTCGCAAGTTCAAAGTCGTACATCACGACCTGCTTGCGATTGACGCGGGCTGCATTGAGCGCGGCTTCGTTGACCATGTTGGCCAGGTCGGCGCCGCTGAAACCCGGTGTTCCACGGGCCAGAATGTTGAGGTTGACGTCATCTGCAACGGGAACCTTCTTCACGTGCACGCGGAGAACTTCTTCGCGGCCGCGAACGTCCGGCAGTCCCACAACCACGCGGCGGTCAAAACGGCCGGGGCGCAGCAATGCGGGATCGAGAACATCGGGGCGATTGGTCGCGGCGACCAGGATCACGCCGTCGTTCGATTCGAATCCGTCCATCTCGACGAGCAACTGGTTGAGCGTCTGCTCGCGCTCATCGTGTCCGCCGCCGAGGCCTGCGCCACGGTGACGGCCGACGGCGTCGATTTCGTCGATGAAGATGATGCAGGGCGCGTTCTTCTTGCCCTGTTCAAACAGATCGCGGACGCGGCTTGCACCGACGCCGACAAACATCTCAACGAAGTCAGAACCGGAGATAGAGAAGAACGGCACATTCGCTTCGCCGGCAACAGCACGCGCAAGCAGCGTCTTGCCGGTTCCCGGAGGTCCGACCAGCAGCACGCCCTTAGGAATGCGTCCGCCGAGCTTCTGGAATTTCTGCGGCTCGCGCAGATATTCGATGATCTCCTTCAGCTCTTCCTTGGCTTCATCCACGCCGGCCACATCTTTGAACGTGACCTTCTTCTGCTGCATCGAGAGCAGGCGCGCGCGGCTCTTTCCGAACGACAGGGCCTTGTTGCCGCCCGATTGCATCTGGCGCAGCATGAAGAACCAGATCGCGCCGAGCAAGACGAACGGACCGACGTTGAAGAGGATGGGCAGCAGAAGGTTGTTCTGCGCATCCTTCTTCGAGAAGCTGACGTGAGCAGTCAACATCGCCTTCTCGAGATCCTCGTAGTGGTCTCCGACCGTGGTGTGGAACTGCTCCTTCGGCGTAGCCTTCATGTGGCCGCGAAGATCGGTGCCCTGGATGGCAGCGTCCTGCACCATCCCCTGCTGCACCTTGTCGTACAGGTCCGAATAGGGTATCTCCGTGTCCTTACCCTGGCCGATAGTGCCGTGCGAGACAACGCCCCACAGCAGTACCAGGCAGATGAGTATAAAGACCCAGAACATGATCGTTTTGACGGTCGAATTCACCAGGATCCTCTTTCCCGGCGGGGAGAAGCCGCTTAGGAACTTCCAACACCGCCTACAACATCCCTTTAGACGCCCTTGCAGTCCTTGAAGTCACAGAAAGTGCAGGTTCTTTTGTCAGAAGACACGAAGCACTCACCGCGCGGATGTGCAGTAACCTCGATTGTACTCCGAAGAGGAATAAAGTTCGAAGAAGTACACGGGGCGGAACGGTGGGAATCCCGTCGATCAACGGAAATCCTGGATTCACAGTCCTTCGCATAGGAACGAAATCTAACCAGAACCAGGCGCTAGCGGTTCCACGCAGACGCGAAGACCGGGGTCGGGCTCGAGTTCCACCCCTCGCATCCAGACGATGCGGCCGGACCCTTCGCCGGCCACTTCGCTAACCACTTCAAGCACCGGCCAGTGGGTCCGATCCTCACCCGTAACCTTCATGCGTTCAAGCACTTCCTTAACCTTGCGCAACCCCGAAGAGTAGCGCAAATGGACCCGGTCACCGGGCTTCCACGAACGCATAACAGCCTTCCGCCCCGCTCCGTTCGGTGAATCGGCGAGGACTGCGCGGTCAGCCACATCGATTCGGATGCGGCAACCGAAGGCAGGCGCCGCCACCTCGCCCGGGATAACACATTCGTACTGTTCGGGTTTCAGCGCATGTCTCGGCAGCAGAGTGACCTGGACCGCGCGAAAGGCGAATCTCACGGTGGGTTCGGTCAGCGCGCAGCCCCTGCGCGAGTTCCAGTTTCTGGCCGGCCCTGCCCGTCTGAGCCAGTCAGCGCAAAGCTTCGGTAGCGGTGAAGTCCGGAGCGGCTTCAAGTTGCCCGGCCGCATAACGCAGCAGCCGGCGCTGCACGGCAATCGGCTCGGCCATAAGTCGGGCAAGATCGAGAGCAATGCCTTCGGCGGCGGTCGTGGCACGACCTCCTCCGCGAACGGGACGGCCCCGAAGAATCACCTGCTCGGCCACGCGGGCAACTTCGCTCTGCCACCAGGCCTCTTCATCGCGGGCAAGCTCAGCCATCTGCGCAAGATGGTCGCGCAGTTGCGGATTCCAGGTCGCAAGCTGCGGCAGCAATTCGTGGCGAATGCGATTGCGGGTAAATGTCAGATGCCGGTTGGTGGAGTCTTCGCGCCAAGGCTGGTTGCGCGCATTGAGAAACGCTTCGACCTCGGCACGCGTGCTTTGGAGCAGCGGACGGATAACTGCATCACCGCCCTCCGGGTCATCCAGCCTTGGATGAATTCCCGATAATCCCTCCGTCCACGCACCGCGCAGGAATTTGGCGAGCACGGTTTCTGCCTGGTCGTCGAGCGTGTGTGCGGTGGCAACTGCATCGAGCGGAATTTCAGAGATCAGTTTTCGAAACCACCGGTAGCGGAGCCGACGGGCCGTCCCTTCGATAGAGTCCGACGCCGAGTTCTCTTCGCCTTCCCCCTCAGTCGACCTCGAGTTGCGTCGCGCTTCGGCGGCGGTGTCGACGCGGGCCTCATGGAAGGGCAAGCCCAGTCTGGCGGCAAGATCGCGGCAAAACTCAAGGTCGGCATCGGCTTCTGCGCCACGCAGCCCATGATGAAGATGCGCGGCGTGGAGCACGAGCCCAAGTTCCCTGCTCCGTTCAACAAGTGCGCACAGCAGCGCAACAGAATCAGCCCCGCCAGAGAGCCCCACGGCCAGACGCATCCCAGGCTTCAGCAGAGATGTGTCGAGCGGAAGTGGGAGCAATGTGCGCACGACTGGATGATACGGCGCGGCAGCGTGATTGAAGAAGCGGCCACGGTGAAGCGTGCAGGACGCGACGTGCGGTGCAGATTCCCTATACTCAAGTTATGCTGCAGACGCGGAGAGCCACAGCCAACGACGCGGACCTGATCACCCGCCATCGCAAGGCAATGTTCGCGGATATGCGCGACGCCCCCGAGTCGGTTCTCGATGAGATGGCGCACCACTTCGAGCCGTGGGTGCGGCGCATGCTCGCCAACAGTAAATATGCAGGCTGGATCATCAGCGACGGAGACCGGGATATCGCATCAGCGGGGTTTCTGGTGCTGGACTGGGCGCCGCACTTTCTCGATCCCTCGGGAGAAGAACGCGGCTACGTGCTGAACGTCTTTGTGGAGCCGGAATACCGAAGGCGCGGCCTCGCGCAGGCGCTAATGACGGAGTGTATGGACGAGGCCAGGCGACGCGGTATTCGCGTCGTCGCTCTGCATGCATCCGGGAAGGGGCAGCCCGTGTACGAGAAGCTTGGATTTACGACGAGCAACGAGATGCTCTATCGTGATGCTCCTCGTTGACGCGCGAATTGACTAGGCTGCTCGCCCGGTTCGCCCTACTTTGTCCCGCTTGCGCAAGCGAAGCTGTCGGCGCTGTTCGTGTCGCCGCTCCCCTTGTATTTCGCAACCTGAGGATATGGGCATAGCGGCCTCGTCATCGTCGGCATTGCCCTGCGAATTACCTTCTCCAGCCTTGCTCGCAATAATCGTGCTGGGGGCAGTTCCCTTCTCGACCCAATTCTCAAGAGCGATAAGTACATTGTGTTGCGGATCGTCGGGCAATGAGCCGATGAAGGCGCCGAAGCTGTCGGTACCGGGACCACCGCCGCAGTGTTGCATGCCGGGAACCATGTACAGACGCGTAAAGGAATCAACATCGGCTCGGCCCATCTTCGCAATTACGTTCTCGTAGTAGTTCACTGTGTTGAGAGCGGGAATCGCGGGATCGTTCCAGCCGTGATAGAGAATCAGCTTGCCGCCGCGGGTGCGAAACGCGCTCAGGTTGGGATTCACGGCATTGAGCGCCGCCGCCGTTTTATCCTGCGCCGCCTGCAGGCCGCTATCGAGCGTGAATGACCTGTAAGTCCAGTCAGATTTTTCGTAGACCATGTTGGAGTAGTAGCCGATTCCGAAAAAAGCCATCAGGCTTCTTGCCGGAACTGGGCCGGTGATCCAGAGGCCCCAACCATTGCCTCCCTCTTCAGCACCAGGCAGGTATCCAGGAAAGATCGTGTGGCCCTTTGAGTCATCTATCCCCGCGTAAATCTGTTTAAGTGCTGTGACCTGTGCTGTGGTCAGACATTTGTCCGAGTTGTCCGAGGCCTTGCACTCGATCGAAGCAGGATCGAAATGGCATTGGCGCGGATCGTTGAGGATGCCGTCGGCCACTCCGTCGAGTTTGTCGCAGGCAACGAGCACGGCATTGGCAATGGTGGTTATTTTTGCCGGCGGAATGAAGCTCTCTGGGGTCGCTGTCAGGGCCTGTGTGTCGACGACCGCAAGGGACAGGAGTCCGGTCCAGTAGTTGGCGGGCGCGCCGGCAAGAATGCCGTCATAGTCGTTGGGATAACGCTGTGCTTCCATCAGGGCTTCGCGGCCGCCGTCGGAGCATCCGGTGAAGTAGGAGCGCCTGGGTGCCGAACCGGAGTACTGCTGGACAACTAACTTTGCGACCCGCGTCATCTCGTGGATGCCGCGATGGCCGAAGTCGACAACTTTTTCCGGATGACCGAGCGCCCACGATGCGTCGGCGGGCGAGCCGGAGTGGCCGGTATCGGTAGCGGCGGCCGCATAGCCCTTGGCGATGGATGCGCCGAGGCTCTCGTAGTCGATCTGCCCGGCAAAACCGCCGTTGCTGAGGCCAATGAGCTTTCCATTCCATCCGGCAACAGGCATCCAGACTTCGATCGGAATGTCGGAGTCTTCCGTGGGCTTGGCATGTGCCACGACGCGGCAGAACCCGGGCAGCTTCTTGTAGAACGCGGACAAGTCGGTGCCGCTAAACACCTGAGGTGGTCCTTCGAAGGCACCCGGAGCAACCACTTTCGCGGTAATGATGCTCACATTCGGCAGTTCGAGACTGGCGACTCGCGCACAGCCATCGCGTTCGGATCCCACCGTGCTCTGGGCTGAGGCCGGGTTAGCCTGTACGGCAGCAGCAAGAGCTCCCCCCAACAGCAAAGAGCCTGAAACAAAAACGAACGAGCGAATCCGCATCGCGCTTTTCCTCTGTTGAATTAGTGCTGAATCGGCAACGCGATCATTCTATCCCCGGCAGAGCATGGCAGGTACCGTCTCCATTCGCTCGGCATTCAGAGGATGTCCCTTGGGCAACGAGCGATGGCGAGGTTGTATACTCGGCGAGTTATGCAGGTTTTTGTAATTCTTCCCGCCGCGGGGCTCGGAACGCGAATGGCCGGCCCGCAGCCCAAATTCCCCAACGACAAGACCCTTCGTCGGGACCGCCGCCCAAACAATTTCTCTCGCTGGATGGGATTCCGATTCTGATTCACTCGCTGCGTGCGTTTGCCGCGGTCCAACGCGTGACCGCAATCTACGTGGCCGTGCGCAAGACTGAGATGGAGCGGGTGCAGGCTCAGGTGGCTGAGTATGGGTTCAGCGGCCGCGTGCACGTTGTCGAGGGAGGGGACACACGGCAGGAGTCAGTGGTGCACGCGCTGAATGCCGTTCCGGCCGACCCCGACGACGTGGTGCTGGTGCACGACGCCGTGCGACCCCTCATTGATGCGGCAACCATTGATCGAACCATTGACGCGGTGGTGGAGCATGGCGCGGCCATTGTCGGCCTGCCCGCAATTGACACCATCAAGCAGGTCGAACGCACCGCGCATGGTGCAATCATCACGGCAACCATTCCGCGCGAGTTCATTGTGCAGGCGCAGACGCCCCAGGGATTCCGCTTCGGACTGTTGCAGAAGGCGATGACTGATGCCATGGCCGACGGGTTTCGTGGTACAGATGAGGCCTCGGTAATCGAACGCGCCGGAGTTCCGGTGGCAGTGGTTCACGGCTCTCAGGTTAATCTGAAGATTACACAGCCGGGCGACCTGGAGTTGGCAGAGTTTTATCTGCACCAGCGCAGTCGCTAGCTTCGGCTGCAACCATAAACAGGCACGGAGACCATGGAAACACGAATCGGATTTGGCTGGGATTCGCACGCTTTCAAGGCGGGTATACCGCTGCGCGTCGGCGGCATGACGCTGGAACACCCTGAGGGCCTGGCCGGGCACTCCGATGGCGACGTGCTGCTGCACGCCATTACTGACGCGCTGCTTGGGGCCGTTGCGGCCGGCGATATCGGCAGTTTCTTCCCGCCGGGCGATCCCGCGCTGGAAGGATGCGAACTCTGCGATCTTTCTCAAACTGGCCATGGAAGAGTTGCAGAACGCCGGCTTTCGCATCGTCAATGTCGACACCACCCTGATCATGAACGCGCCAAAAATTGCTCCCATCGCAGGGGACATGCGCTCGTCTGTTGCCGACCTGCTGGGGATTGAGATGGAGCAGGTGAGCATCAAGGCCAAGACGCCAGAGGGCCTGGGCCTGGACCACGTGGCGCAGTGTCATGCTGTGGTGCTGGTGGAGCGGTCAATTGAACCGGATGAATTGAAGAGCATGAGTGCCGTGATCGAAAGCCAGAAGCAATTGGAAGACGTTGTAGATGACTTGCTGGCTTCGGTTCACGGAGTTCCGAAGAAGAGGACCATCAATCCCGGTCTACGACACCGAAGACATCACATAGGGGACACGCCGCGCGGAAATCGTGGCAAAATATTGTCAACACAATTTTTGAATGAGTCAATTTGTATTGCCGGGACGCGGCTCAGACGCGTATTCTCCCGGAATACCCTTGGGCCAGAGAACGAACAGACCTCGGTGGGCGGGGCCACTTCCCAGATGCGCGTGTTGGGGCTATCGGTAACAAGCAAGAAGATATCCATGCTCGTCGTGGCCTTGTGTCTTGGCACGATGGTCAATCCCTTGCGCGCAGAAACCGCTCCCGCGGCCCAGTTCGACGGCTGCAGTGCCGGCCACATCATTCGTTCCTATTTCCCATTGGGCAGAGCAAGTTGTTCTTGGATCTTCCAGCGTTGACTTGAACGGCCCGTGGAAATTCCACAAGGGCGACGATTTGCAATGGGCCCAGGCGGATTTCAACGACTCCGGGTGGCCATCGATGGATTTGACCCCGCCGCCGGGTTCCTATGACCCATTTTTGGGCACCAGCGGCTTCATGCCTGGATGGACTGCTCTGGGCGACAGGGGCTACGCGGGATACGCATGGTACCGACTGAAGGTCAACGTTCAATATGACCCAGGGCTCTCGGAAGGCGGTCTGGAAATCAAGATGCCTGACGACGTCGATGACGCCTATCAGGTCTTCGTAAACGGCCAGTTAATCGGAGAGTTTGGGCACTTTACACCGAGCGGCGTGAGGACCTATCTTACCCTTCCGCGAACCTTTGCACTGCCCAGAGGAATCAAGAGCGGGCCGATCACGTTTGCCATCCGCGTCTGGATGGATCCTGCGACTTCTCTTACCAATCCGGATGCGGGGGGTCTGCACGGGCCACCGATACTGGGACAGGCAGGGCCGATTGAGCGCATGCTTCGACTGGATTGGGATGCTGTTAATCGTTCCCAATTAAGTCGCTTCATCGAGCTTGCAGTGCTTCTGCTGGCAATCACTGGTCGCAATGGTTCTCTTCTGGCTCGATCGCAATGAGAAGGCTTATCTGTGGCTGGGACTGGCTTGCGGAGGGGTTGCGCTGCAAACCATCGTGACCCTGATCGGGAACTACACGGCGGCGATTCCGGCCTCCTATTTCTTCCTGCTGTCGGATGCCATTTTAAAGCCAGGAGTGATTGCGCTTTGGATCATCTTCTGGGCCTATTGGTTCCGCATGGGGCGCATGCCGCGGCAGCACAAAATGGTGTGGGGGTTCACGATTGCTCTGGCATTGATGATCGCCATGATGCGTGCGCCGCTCTACGGACAGTTCATCCCAATTCATGCCATCGTTTTCCTGTCACCTCTCGCCGTCTTCATGAAACTGCTGCTGGGTGGTTTGTTGCTCTGGGTCGCCTGGGAAGGCATGCGCAAGGACCACGCAGGGGCATGGTTGGCGATGCCCGCCGTAGGCCTGCTGATCGTCTCGTTCTATCAGCAGGAATTGCTCGTGCTGCATGTGCCGCTGAGCTTCTTCCCGTTCGGCCTGGCGGTGGGCATCAGCCAGATCGCGGTTGTGGTTTCGCTGATCATCATCACGATTCTTCTGATGCGGCGATTCCTGCAGTCCCTGAAACTCCGACAGCAATGGGAAGCAGAGATTGACCAGGCCCGGCAGATTCAGCAGTTGCTGATTCCGGAAGCCATTCCGACGATCCCCGGATATGTGCTCGAAACCGAGTACAAGCCGGCACAGCAGGTAGGTGGAGACTTCTTCCAGATCATTCCTGATGGCCATGGCGGCGTATTGATTCTGCTGGGCGATGTGACGGGCAAAGGCCTGCAGGCCGGCATGCAAGTAGCGCTGATCGTGGGCGCTATTCGCACTACGGTGGAAACGAGCCACGAGCCACATGTCGTACTCGAAGCCCTGAACCGCAGGCTGTGCGGCCGCGGCCAGTCCTACGCGACGTGTGTAGCCATGCACATCGCTGCCGATGGCAAGACCACCATTGCCAACGCGGGGCACCTGGCGCCATACCTGAACGGCAAGGAACTCGCCATGACGGGCAACCTGCCCCTCGGCCTGAATCCCTCCATCACCTTCGACCAGGAAACCATTCATCTCAAACAGAAAGATCGGCTGTTGGTGATCACCGATGGTGTGATTGAAGCCAAGAATGCCAAGAACGAGCTCTTCGGCTTCAACCGCGCGCGTTCAATCAGCCACTTGCCTGCTGCATTCATCGTGAAGGCCGCTGAGATCTTCGGGCAGGAAGACGACATCACGGTGGTCTCGATTTCACGCGTAGCGCAAGAAAAAGAGGGCGAGGTTTCCGCGATCCCCCCGATGAAGTCCGAGGTCGCCTAGAAACTCCGCTCGCTGCTTTCTTTTCAGCTGCCACCACACCCCACCGACAGTGCCGCCAAATGACCTTGTCATCCCGACCGACCGAAGGGAGTGGAGAGATCTGCAGTTGCTTTTGGCGACCCAAACCGCGGCCCGTGAACACCTGCGGAATTTCGACCTTCTCAAAAAATCTGATTGCGAAAATCCGTGATTCGACGTAGCTTGGCTCAGAGCTCGAATCCATCTCCGGAGTGTTTTGTATGCATATGCTTGCAATGATGTTGCAGGAGAATCAGCCCAGTCCCGAAATGATTCAGAAGGTGATGGTGGCAATGATGGCGATCATTCCGATCATCATCATCGTCACGATCACAATTGTCATGATTCCCTGCTGGTTCATTCTGAAGAAAGCGGGATTCTCGCCGTGGCTGAGTATGCTTTGCCTGATTCCGTCCCTTGGCACGCTGGTACTGTTGTACGTGCTGGCGTTTGCTGACTGGAAGGTAGTCCCGGTGCAGACCGCTGCTTATCCGCCGCCCTATCCTCCGCCACCGCCGCCCTATCCTCCACAGCCGTGAGACGGCTCACCTGATTTCTCGGGATCAAATGCTAGCATCGTGAATGGAAAGTAGTTGACTGCGATGCCTGACTCGACTCCCTCAAAATCTGGTACTATTCGCGTTCGATTTGCGCCTTCGCCAACCGGTTTTCTCCACGTCGGCAGCGCCCGCACGTTTATCTTTAATTGGCTCTATGCCCGGCACAACCAGGGAACGATCGTGTTTCGCCTGGATGATACCGATGTCGAGCGCAACACCGATGCCAGCGTCCAGTCCATCTTCGAGGGACTGCGCTGGCTGGGTCTTTCGTGGGACGAAGAGTACAAGCAGTCGGAACGCCTTGACCTGCATCGACAGGCAGCCAAATCCATTTTCGCCAAAGGCCTTGCCTATCGCGACTTCACCCCCGCGCACGCTGCCGAAGGCGAAGCGTCCTCCGTTCAAGGAGCGTGGCTCTTCAACCCCGGCATGCGCGAACTATCGCCGGAAGAAAGTGACCGCCGCGCGGCCGCTGGCGAACCGTTTGCACTCCGCTACCGCGTCCCCCGTGGTAATGGCCGCACGGTCCAGTTCCACGACGCCGTCTACGGCCTCATGTCCAAGCCTGCCGACGAGATCGAAGACTTCGCTCTCCTGCGCAGCGACGGCAACCCGACCTATCACCTCTCCTCCTGCGTCGACGATGCCGATCTGCGCATCACGCACATCATCCGCGGGCAGGATCACATCACCAACACCTTCAAGCACGTGCTCATCTTCGAAGGCCTCGGCCCCGAACGGTTCTCCATCGCCCCGCCGCATTTCGCGCATCTTCCCCTGCTCGTCGCGCCCGATGGCGCGAAGCTCTCCAAGCGCAAGCACGGACCGGTAGTCAGCGTCACCACCTATCGCGATGCCGGCTTCCTCCCAGAGGCCTTTATCAACTTCCTCTGTCTCCTCGGCTGGTCGCCCAAAGACGACCGCGAGTTCCTCACCCTAGAAGAACTCACCGCCGCTTTCACCCTCGAGAACGTCAACCGCTCCAACGCCGTCGTCAACTTTACCGAAGAAGATCCGTTCGATCCGAAAGCGGTCTGGCTCAATGCTGAACACATCCGTGCCCTGCCCGTCGAGCAGCTCAGCACCAAGCTCCAGCCCTTCTTTAATCAGGCCGACTTGCACGCCTCACCCGAAAAGCTTCTCGCCGTCACGCCGCTCATCCGCGAACGCATCAAGCTGCTGAAAGATGCAGTCTCCGCTGCCGACTTCTTCTTCGTCTATCAGCTTCCGGCCTACGATCCCGCCGAGCTCATCCCGCCGAAGGGAGGCGACGCCGCCATGGCGCGCCGCGTCCTTCAAACCGCGCTCGAGGTTCTGCCCACAACCACTTTCGATCACGATTCACTGGACCGAGCTTTACGCACCGCAGCAGCGTCCCTCGGTTTGAAGGCGGGTCCAATGTTCCAACCCATCCGTGTCGCCGTCTGCGGACGCAAAAACGCGCCGCCGCTTTTTGAAACCATGGTCGTCCTCGGCCGCGAGACCTGTCTCGCCCGCATCCACCAGGCTGTAGCCAATCTGGAATCGCTCGGTTGAGCGCGCCAATTCTCGTGAAATAGGAATCGAAGTTATGACCACATCAAATCCGGAAACCCAAGAACTCCGCACCACCTCCAACTTTCCTCCACGACATCATCGCCGAAGACGTGCGCACCAAAAAGTTCGGCGACGCCATCATCCAGACCCGCTTTCCTCCCGAGCCCAACGGCTATCTTCACATCGGCCACGCCAAGGCCATCAGCCTCGACTTCGGCCTCGCCGACGAGTTCGGCGGCAAAACCAACCTGCGCTTCGACGACACCAACCCCGTAAAAGAAGAGCAGGAGTACGTCGACTCCCAGGCACATGACATCCACTGGCTTGGCTTCGACTGGGAACGCCTCTGCTTCGCATCCGACTACTTCCCCCAGCTCTACACCTGGGCCGTCGAACTCATCAGGGCCGGTAAAGCCTACGTCGACGACCTCTCCGCCGACGAGATTCGCCAGCACCGCGGCACTCTCACCGAGCCCGGTAAGAATTCGCCCTATCGCGATCGCTCCGTCGAAGAAAACCTCGACCTCTTCGCCCGCATGAAAGCCGGCGAATTCCCCGACGGCTCCCGCGTCCTCCGCGCAAAAATCGACATGGCCTCGCCCAACCTCAACATGCGCGACCCGGTCATGTACCGCATTCTCCACGTCACCCATCACCGCACCGGCGACGAGTGGTGCATCTACCCCATGTACGACTACGCACACGGCCAGTCCGACTCCATCGAGCGCGTCACCCACTCCATGTGCTCCCTCGAGTACGCCGACCACCAGCCTCTCTATCGCTGGTTCATCGAGCAGTTGGGTATCTTCCCCTCCCGGCAGATCGAATTCGACCGCCTCAACATCACTCACACTCTGCTCAGCAAACGTTTGTTGATTCAGTTGGTCCGGGAAAAACGCGTCTCCGGATGGGACGACCCGCGTATGCCCACCCTCGCCGGCATGCGTCGCCGCGGCTTCACACCCGAGGCCATCCGCGTCTTCCTCACCCAGGCCGGTGTCTCACGCACCAACGGAGTCGTCGACATCGAAATGCTGGAACACTTTCAGCGTGACGACTTGAATCGCCGCGCCAGCCGCGCAATGGCAGTGCTCAATCCGCTCAAGCTCGTCATCGATAACTACCCCGCTGGACAGGAAGAGTTCGTCGAAGTCGCCAACAACCCCGAGGATCCCTCTGCCGGCACGCGCAAGGTGCCCTTCTCCCGCGAAATCTACATCGAGCACGACGACTTCCGCGAGGTTCCTCCGCCCAAGTACTACCGCCTCTCCCCCGGCAAGGAAGTCCGCCTCCGCAACGCATATTTCATCACCGCGCAGAACGTGGTGAAAGATGCGGAAGGCAACATCATTGAGGTGCATTGCACCTACGATCCAGCCAGCCGCGGCGGCAACTCTCCCGATGGCCGCAAGGTCAAGTCGACCATGCACTGGGTCTCGGCTGCGCACGCCATCTCCGCAGAAATCCGCCTCTACGACAAACTTTTCACCAAGGCCGATCCCAGCGATGTCGCAGAAGGCGAGGACATCCTCAGCGGTCTCAACCCCAGTTCTCTCGAGATCCTCACCAGCGCAAAGCTTGAGCCTTCGCTTGCCAGCGCCAAACTAGAGGATCACTTCCAGTTCGAACGCGTCGGCTACTTCTCTCTCGATCCCGATTCAACGGCGGGCAATCTCGTCTTCAATCGCACCCTCCCCCTGAAAGACTCCTGGGCCAAGATCGAGAAGAAAACGGGAGCGTAGCCGCGTCGGAGTTCAGCGGCTCACTACGTGATTGTTTTTGCGGAGGGAGCAGGGTGCTTCAGCTCCCTGAATAACAGCCTCGAAAGACGAGTGGCTTTAGCCACGGGCTGTTCACGTCCGGCCCATCTACTATGAACGCGAGACCAATCGCATATTTAAGGAAGGTGGATTCTCTCGCGTTAAACTACGCTAACTCCCAATGAACAGAAACGGGTGCGCCAGCGCCTGCCCTGAGCGAAATCGAATCGTTTCGCTTCTGAGACTTGGGAGAAATCTCCGCATCTCGAGAGACTCGGCGAGAACCGAGAGTAGTCAAGCCCACTTCTCTTCGCGCACCACTAAACTTCTGATTCTAAACGGAAGATTCTCAAAGGTATTTTGCAGGTTATTTCCCCCACATAGCGCACAATGAGCTTGGATCAAACTCCGCTCTCAGGATTGCGGAGTTTGCCTGAACTGATTCTGGCCTCCGCACCCGTGAAATTGCGAAAACTGTGGCGGTCATCTTGTTCTTCGCCGGTAAGTCCTTTCCTGAGAGGATTATGCAAATAAGTCCAATCCACAGAGGAATTTACAACGACACCCTTCGGCAAGCGTAGGCAGATGAGGATTTTACGCCCAGAATCCGAAAAAAAAGATACGCAGCCAATCGGTTGCATCTGGGGGCGCCGCTACTTGCCCACCACGTCAATTGGCACAGTAATCGTCTTGGGAGGCATGCAGGCGTTTTGATCACAGGCCTGGTAGTGGAGCTTGGCCTCCACAAGATGATCGCCGGGCGATGCAACAATCTGGGCCTGGATTGTGAACTCGCCGGAATACACCAGCAGCTTTTGACTCGGATCGGCAGGAAGAGTGAAATCAGCACCGGCGGGGTAACTGGCGCTCGCTAGCCGCACGCCAGACGATTCAGGAACCGAAAGCACCGTCGGAATCAGGTAATCCGCGCGCGGTGTGTGCGAGTTGATGTGCAGATCCGGCTGAATGCGGAAGTGGAGCGCAACCGCACTGGCCTTGCCCGCGGGTACAGTGACTTGTTCGGGATAAAGATATTCCACGGCCTCAGCTTTGTGAGTCGACCTATGCGGAGATGCAGAAAGTGAATCCTGCGCGCGCGTCGCAGAGCAGGCGCAGCCGACCGTCATACAGATCGCAGCACCGATGAGCCAGCCATTCGCGAACTTCAACTCCGCGCTCCTCAATTTCCCGCGGCTAACGCTTTTTCGACGTCAGCTTGCATGTCTTCCTTCGAACTGATCCCGAGTTGCATTGCTACAACTTTCCCGTTGCGATCGACATAAACCGAAGTCGGCATGGCATCGAGCCCACCGTACGCGGTCGCGAGGCTATCGCCGTTGACGAGCACGGGATACTGCATGTGTTCTTCTTTCACGAATCTCGCGATGGCGACCTTCTGGCGCGCGAGCCCTTCCTTATCGCCAGGTTGAAGATCCTCGCCCTCCGTGGAGATGCCGACGACTTCAAAACCCTTCGATGCATATTCGTTTTGCAGTTCAACCAGCCACGGCGTTTCGATCTTGCACGGTCCGCACCACGTGGCCCAGAAATTGATGAGCAGAGGCTTTCCCTTGAAACTCGAGAGAGCAACGGTCTTGCCGCCCAGGTCTTCGAGAACGAAGTCTGGCGCAGGCTTGCCGACAAGCGACGTTTGGCTCTGCGGAACATCGCCCGGAGCCACGGGAACGAGCTCGGCGTGCGCGGCAGATGCCAGGGCACGCTCGGCCGCCTGTTTTCGATACTCCCAGTTGGCCCATCCCGCCCAGCCGAAAGTCGCCAGGATGAGCAATGTAACGCCGATGACAATGGTGTTGCGCTTCACAGGAAACAAGACCTCTTCACTCCTATTGTACGAGGCCGGCCGACGGAACCGTGACTCTGAACTACGAACTATGAACTCGAAACTCCGGCAGTGTTACCATCAGAAACCAATGAATCGTAACAACAAGAATGACTGCCTGACTCCGGCACAACTGGTGCGCACGGAGGCTGCGGCACTGGAGTTGCTGGCGACACGGCTCGACAGTGCAATGGCGGCAGACTTCGATCGCGCGGTAGAACTGATTGTGCGCTGCGGCGAGGGCAACGGGCGCGTCGTTGTTACGGGTATGGGCAAGAGCGGCATCATCGCGCAGAAAATTGCAGCGACCCTGAGTTCGACCGGCAGTGCGGCCCTGTTCCTGCACCCCGCCGAAGCGGTGCACGGCGACCTTGGAGTACTGATGCCCGGCGACGTGGTCGTTGCGCTCTCGGCAAGCGGCGAGACAGAGGAGATTCTGCGCCTGCTCGCCACGCTTAAACGCAAGGGCGATGCACTTGTAAGTTTCTGCTGCAATCTGAAGTCGACACTCGCCGAAGCAAGTGACGTAGTGCTCGACTGCAGCGTGGACCGCGAAGCATGCGGCCTGAACCTTGCACCAACCGCCAGCACAACCGCGATGCTGGCCCTCGGCGATGCATTGGCCGTGGCAGTGAGCCTGCGCAAGGGATTCAAGGCGGAAGATTTTGCGGAGCTGCATCCGGGTGGCAAGCTTGGCAAACAACTCGCGAAAGTGCGCGACCTGATGCATGGAGGAGACAACGTGCCAGTCGTTGCGCCTGGCACTCCCATGACAGATGTGATCTACGAGATGTCGTCAAAGAAGCTGGGCATGACCACGGTGCAGGACTCAGGCAAGCTGCTCGGCGTAATCAGCGACGGCGACTTGCGGCGATTGCTGGAGCGCGAAGGCGGCGCCGCGTTGAGCAAAACGGCAGGCGAAGCCATGAACGCAAATCCGCGCACGATTCAGGCGGAGGAGCTTGCGGCCAGAGCACTCGCAATTCTGGAGGAGCGAAAGATCACGTCGCTGGTTGTCGTCGATGCAGCCCACAACGTAGAAGGCGTTGTACACCTGCACGACCTGTGGGGAGTGGAACTAATCTAGAAACAGTTTAAAGTTTTCGGTTCGTCTGCCCTAATTGTCAGCGACTTGGTTTGGGCTCATTGGTTCCGAGACCACATGAACAAAACTGTTCTGATCACCGGCGCATCCAGCGGCTTCGGCCTGCTGACATCCATCACCCTTGCCAAGCACGGTTGGCACGTACTCGCCACGATGCGCGATCTGAACCGACGGGAGAAGCTGGAAACCGCAGCGCGCGAAACCGGAGCGTTAAATCGGATCGAATTTCACGCACTGGACATTAAGAAGCCTGAACAGATTGCAGCCACTGCCGAACTGATCGCCAACCGTGGCGAGCCTCTCCATGCGCTCGTAAATAACGCAGGATTCGCGGTGCCGGGATTCGCCGAGGACATAACCGACGCGGAGTTGCGCGAACAATTCGACACCAACTTCTTCGGGTCGGTGGCCGTGACGCGGGCCCTGCTGCCGCAGATGCGACGGCAAGGCTTCGGACACATCGTGATGGTCTCGTCGATCTCCGGAAGATTGGGCTTTCCCGGCGTAAGCAGTTACGCGGCCTCGAAGTTTGCGCTGGAGGGCTGGACGGAGACGTTGCGCTACGAAATGAAGACGCTCGGCATCCAGGTGGTTCTCGTGGAACCGGGCTCATTCGACACCGACATCTGGACGCGCAATGCAAAATTGACCGCCGGCCTTCAGGATCCAACTTCGGCCAACGCCTCCCGCGTACCGGCGTGGCGAGACCGCATCGAACAAGGCGCGAAAAACCGCGCGAACCCGCAGGTTGTCGCCGATGTAATCGCCCACGTGCTTCAAACTCCGCACCCCAAGCTTCGCTACGTGGTGGGAAACGACGCGCGGATCGCTCTGATGATGCGCCGGATTCTGTCCGCCGGCGTTTTCGAACGAATGCTCGTCAAGATGTCGGGGCTCGGTTAAATGCAGAAGCTGGTCTTTCACGCCCTATACTTCGCGTGTCACCAGGTCCACACCTCGTATCTCTGCTGACACGACCGCTTAAAGCGCTCGCACAGTAGCTCGATTGTTTTCAGCCGCCCGCAGGTTGGCCCGCCGCTTGCACTCGCTAAGTGCAGGAGGCCACAATGCAGGCGCAATTCAGTAGTTTGTCGTTCCCAGAGTTCGAGGCGGAAGGGGAGCACCCGGGCCTGCAGCGGCTCCCCGAACATTTAGAAT
Organism: uncultured Acidobacteriaceae bacterium; assembly: GCA_963769345.1. Lineage (GTDB taxonomy): Bacteria > Acidobacteriota > Terriglobia > Terriglobales > Acidobacteriaceae > Telmatobacter. Next base: position 903,080 of record CAVYLL010000005.1, on the reverse strand, counting down.
GGTTTCTGCTACTTAATTGTCATACGTCCGCTGCAGGCCCGGGTCCGAAGTGCGTGTCTCGCCAAGGTTTAGCGGACGGGAAAGCTCGTAACCCCATTTCTATGCATCGTTGGTCAAAGCTCTTTGTCCCCACTCTTCGCGAAGCTCCGACAGACGCCGAAGTGGCCAGCCACAAGTTCCTGCTGCGCGCCGGATATATCCGGCAGCTTGGCGCGGGAATCTACAACTACCTCTTTCTCGGGCAAAGGTCGCTGCAACAAAGTCATCGGCATCGTGCGCGAGGAGATGGACAAGATTGGGCAGGAGTTTTTTCTGCCGGCGATCCTGCCCAGAGAGCCATGGGAAGAGAGCGGCCGCTGGACGGCCATGGGCGACAACATGTTCCGCCTCAAAGACCGCAAGGGCGCCGATCTCTGCCTCGGAATGACGCACGAAGAGATCATGACGACGATTGCTCGCAGCGAGCTGCGCAGCTATAAGCAGTTGCCGCAGATCTGGTATCAGATTCAGACCAAGTTTCGCGACGAACCGCGGCCAAAGTCAGGCCTCCTGCGCGTGCGTCAGTTCACCATGAAAGACAGCTACAGCTTCGACCTGCACAATGAAGGGTTGGACAAGAGTTTCGATCTGCATGATGGCGTGTATCGCACGATATTCAAGCGATGCGGGCTGAGATTTGTCGCGGTTGAAGCCGATTCCGGCGCCATGGGCGGAACGCAGTCACAGGAGTTCATGGTCTACACCGAAGCAGGCGAAGACCTGATCGCGAGCTGCCCTGTGTGCGGCTACGCGGCCAATCTCGAGAAAGCGACTTCGCGGCTTGACCCCGTGGACGAGATGGTTGCAACCGGAGACGGCACGCCGGAGCTGGTTTCCACGCCGGGTTGCGCTGCGATCTCCGACGTTGCCGAATTCTTCAAGATTTCACCGGCATCGGACATCAAATGCGTGGCCTACATGGCATTGAAACGCGGAGTACTAGGGAAAGGCGGCGCCGCAAAAGATACCTGGCACGGCGTTGCCACATTCCTGCGCGGCGACCACCAGGTGAACGAAACGAAGCTTCTTGGAGCAATCAAATGCAGCAGAGCTTCGCACCATGGGCACCGAGGAGCTTGAGCAATACTTCAAGGGACCTGCCGGATTCCTTGGACCGGTGGGCTCACGATGGATGAAAATCCGCTGGGCGATGGGCTGACCGTTGTTGTCGACAAGTCGCTTGAGGGCCGCAAGAACCTCGTAGCCGGCGCGAACAAGCTCGACTACCACCTGCGCAATGTCGTACCAGGGCGCGACTTCAAGTGGACCGTCCTTGCAGATATCCGCAGCGTCAACGAAGGCGAGGCATGCCCGCAGGACAATTGCGGTGGCAAGCTGGTAGTTGGCAAAGCCGTCGAAGTAGGCCACATCTTCAAGCTTGGCTACAAGTATTCCGAGTCGATGGGTGCGCGCGTGCTCGATCCCAACGGCAAGGAAGTGACGCCGATCATGGGCAGCTACGGCATCGGCATCGAACGCATTCTCACCGCGGCTATTGAACAATCGAATGACGCGAATGGATTCTGGCTGCCGTCGTCGATTGCTCCCTTCACCGTGGTGGTTACGGTGACGAATGTTGCAGACGCGGCCTTGCGCGAAACGGGCGAAACGCTGGCCGCGCAGCTTGATGCGGCGGGACTCGATGTTCTTCTTGATGACAGAGACGAACGTGCGGGCGTCAAATTCAAAGACGCTGACCTCGTAGGCATTCCGTACCGAATCAATGTGGGCAAGAAGGCAGCGAGCGGTCTTGTCGAGTTGGTGTCGCGCGCGACGGCAAGCAGTGTGGATGTCGCTCTCGGCGAAGTCGTGGCGCACGTGAAGCAGCGGGTGCTGGAAGAGCAGCTTTAGCTGCTGGCTCCTGGCTAACGGGATACGAGAGTAAGGGTTCGAATATTTTCGCAAATGAATTGAGGGAAACGGAAATGGCATTGAAGGTCAGGGTGCAGAAACCAAAATTCAAGTTTTCCTGGCCTAAGCTCTCGTGGTCTTCGTGGCTGGTCCGCGGGGTTATCGCTGCCATCCTGCTTTTCGGAATCGTTGGTTTTTCCGTTTTCACCCACTACTACAACAAGTACGCGCGCATCGTCGATGAGCGGCTGAAACAGCCGCTCTTTGCGAATACTGCGAAAATCTACGCCGCCCCGCGCGAAGTGCGTCCCGGCCAAAAAATCAGCGCCCGGCTCATTGCCACTGAATTGCGCGCGGCCGGTTACGTAGTCGATGGTCTCTCGCACCCTTCCCAGGTGGGCACGTTTACCGAAAGCCCGGACTCAATCACGGTCCACCCCGGACCAGAGTCTTACCACGCGCCGGATGCCGCAACCATCCACACGCGCGCAGGCCAGGTCGACTCCATCACCGACGAGCGTGGGCAGTCGCTTTCAAGCTACGAGTTGGAGCCGCTGCTGATTACCGGATTAAGTGAGGACGCGAACCGCACGAAACGGCGCCTGCTGACCTACGACGCGATACCGCCCAACTTGGTGCAGGCCGTACTTGCCATTGAAGACCGCAAATTCTTTGAACACGGTGGAGTGAATTACTTCAGCATTCTCAGCTGGGGATGGCACGACGTGATCGGCGATCGCAAGCATCGCGGAGGCGCCTCCACGCTGACCATGCAACTGGCAAAACTGCTGTTCCTGGCAGACACCGGCACCATCAAGTACAAAGTCACGCAGATTCTCATCACCTTTCACCTCGAACATCGTTTCACGAAGAAGCAGATTTTCGAAGCGTACGCAAACCAGATCAACCTGGGCCAGCGCGGCAGTTTTTCGATTGATGGATTTGGCGAAGCAGCCCAGGCGTACTTTGGGAAGGATGTTCAGCAACTGGACCTGGCCGAATGCGCAATGCTGGCCGGCATCATCCAGCGGCCAAACTACTTCAATCCCTTCCGCCATCCGGATCGCACCATTGATCGGCGCAACATAGTGCTGGACTCGATGGTCGAGACGGGCGCCATCAACAAGGATCAGGCGGAACGAGCCAAAGCAGAGCCGCTGCACCTCGTTCCCGGCAGCGCTGACGCCAGCGAGGCACCCTATTTTGTGGACCTGGTTCGCGATCAACTGATTCAGAAGCTGGGTGAGACAGACTTCAACCGCCAGGGGCTGCACATCTATACGTCTCTGGATCCAGACCTGCAGCGAGCAGCGTCAGAGGCCGTCGATGCCGGCATGGTGAACGTGGATGAGCAAGTGGATAAACTTCACGCGCGGCAAAAGAAACTCGGCCAATCGTATCAGTATCCGCAGGTGGCGCTGATCGCTCTCAATCCTCATACCGGGCAGGTACTGGCGCTGGTAGGCGGCCGCAACTACGGCACCAGCCAGTTGAATCATGCGGTGGCGAAACGGCCAACAGGATCGATCTTCAAGCCGTTTGTCTACGCTGCGGCGTACAACACGGCGATTGCCGGCACGCCTTTGCAGGGCCAGGATAAGCCCTTCACCGCCGTAACCATGCTCAACGACGAACAGACCACCTACGAGGTTCCCGGCAGCGACGATTACACACCACGCAACTACAAAAATGAGTATCACGGTGAAGTTACGGCGATCTACGCGTTGGCGCACTCGCTGAACAACGCAACCATCAGCCTGGCAGCGGAGGTCGGCTTTGACAATGTGGCTGCGCTGGCTCGCGAAGCAGGCGTCAAGAGCGCGCAGGCGACCCCTTCGGTGGCAATCGGATCGTATGGCGCAACCCCGCTCGATATGGCTGGCGCGTACACTGTCTTCGCCAACGGCGGCGTGCACATCGATCCTTGGATGCTCGCCAGCGTTCGCACTCCAACGGGCGACGTGATTACGGACTTCACGCCAACGTCAAAGCAGGTGCTCGATCCACGGGTAGCGTATTTGACGACGAGCCTGATGGAAGGCGTGATGAACTTCGGCTACGGCTACGAGGTGCGAAAACGCGGATTTATGGAACCTGCCGCAGGTAAAACGGGCACATCGCACGACGTATGGTTTGCCGGATACACAACCAACCTGATTTGTATTGTGTGGGTGGGTAACGACGACTACACCGACGTTAAGTTATCCGGCGCCTTGGCTGCTTCGCCAATCTGGGCTGAGTTCATGAAACGCGCCATCAAGCTGCCGCAATACTCTGATACGCACGAATTCACGCCACCCGAAAGCATTGAAGTAGTGAAACTCGACAAGGCCAGCAACTTGTTAAGTGACGAAGCCTGCCCGGAAAGCTACCAGGCTGCATTCCTGATGGGAACCGCGCCCACGGATACCTGCGACCATCCCGCAGACCATCGCAACATTCTGCAAAAAATCTTCGGACTCAACAAACCCGCAAATTAGAGGAATCTCTCCATCGCGTCCCTGGAAAAGCGCGACTAAGAGGTGGAGGCTTATGCAGGGACGAAGGAACTTTCTCAAGTCCACTGCGGCTCTGCTGGCCGCCGCGTGGCTCCCGGAGGAGATTGTTGCAATGCGAACTCCGAACGCTCTAATCGGCGAAGGCGGAGCCTTGCCGGAGCCGGAGGTCGGCGGCTTGGAGATTCATCACATCGACACGGGTCGAGGCAATGCAACATTCATTCTGGGACCGGATGGAACCACTTTGTTAATCGACGCGGGCGAGGCACACAGTCTTGAAAGATCGATGTCCCCCGCGAGACCGGACAAGAGTCGCAGAGCGGGAGAGTGGATCGCGCGATACGTTCGCAGGCAGCTTGAGCGGACTAGCCGGAACAGCTTGGATGTATTGCTGTTGACTCATCTGCATGGAGACCATGTGGGCGAGGCAACGGAGGGTTCTCCGCTCTCTTCCCTTGGAAACTATCGGCTCACGGGCGCGGCGGATGTTGCCGAGGCGATCCACGTCAACGAGATGCTGGATCGCGGATGGCCGGATTATGCCTATCCGACGTCCCCCAAGGACCCCACTTCGCTGAACTACATTGCCCTGGCTCGAAGCATGGCCAAGCGCGGAACCATCATGCAAAGGGCGCGTGCAGGATCCCTTGAGCAGCTTGCTCTCCGGCATGATGCTTCCGGGTATCCCAACTTCAACACACGCATTCTCTCGGTGAATGGCGATGTTTGGACCGGATTCGGCGAAGGAGCGAAGCCGATGTTTCCGCCGCCAGGAAAACTCTCGGACACACTTCTGCCATCGGAAAATATGTGCTGCGTCTCGCTCCGCATACAATACGGCGCGTTTCGCTACTACTCTGGAGGCGACCTAACTTGCGAGACGGAATACGGCCGTCTTCCCTGGCGCGATATCGAAACGCCCGTTGCCAACAGTGCTGGTCCAGTTTCAGTGGCGGTCGCCAATCATCACGGCTACTTCGATGCCTGTGGACCTGCCATGGTGCGGGCGTTGCGGCCACGTGCCTGGGTGCTGCCGACATGGCACGTTTCGCATCCAGCGATGAACGTGATGGCAAACATCTTTAGCGCGGAACTCTACCCGGGAGACCGCTCGGTGTTTGCCGTAGGTATGACGCAGGAGGCGTTGCTGACGACCGAGAGATTCTCGAGCTGCCTCTCGAGCAGCGAAGGCCACGTGGTAATCCGTGTGCCACCGAGTGGACACGAGTTCACGGTGCACGTGGTGAATGCGCGCGACGAGCTTGGAGTCCTAATCAAAAGCTTCGGGCCGTTCGCGGCCTAGACGTTCTGGTTTCTTACCCGTCTATCTCAGAACCATTAGGCATGGGCTGGCAGGACTGGCACCAGAATGTGACGCGCGCATCCGTCCCCTGCAGGCGATGACGGATGGTGTTTCCACAACGACGGCAGGGATCACCGGAGCGACCGTACACCCACAGGCTTTCCTGCGGGCTGCTGCTGCGCGTGGTGCGCCGCTGCTGGCCGCGATACGTGACGATCGTGTTGCCGGCGTCTTCGAGGACATTGGCCGCGACGAGCCGCTGCGCAGTGGCGATAAGCGCAGCGACCTGCTGATCGTTCAATGCAGAGACGAGACAAAATGGATTGATACTTTCAACAAAGCAGACTTCTGATTTGAAGACATTCCCCACACCGGCCAGCACCTGCTGATGCAGAAGCACGTCGCCGATTTCTTCGCTGGTGCAAGAGCGGAGCCGTGCGGCAGCGGAAATAGGATCGAAGTCTTCGCTAAGCACATCGGAACTAGGCGGCGGGATGCGTGTTTCGCGCGCAAGACTATGCGCGGAGTAGATGCGCGCAACCGGTACCGTGAAAGCAACGGCCTGGTAATCGCGATTCTCAAGTACGATGCGCATGTCCCGCGTCGGCTTTTGCCAGCGATCGCCGGTGCGGTAAAGGTGCCACGAGCCATTCATCAGCATGTGGGTAACGAGTGTGGCACCGCCGGAAAGATGGATCAGCAACCACTTGCCGCGGGATTCAACGCGTTCGACGGTCTGGCCCGTGATCGGTGTGTCATCGTGGAAACGCGTTAACAAGGGGTAATTGGAACGGAAACCGGTGATCGGCTTGCCGATTAATGCGCGCCCCAGGGAACGCGCGGTCCGAAAGATGGTATCGCCCTCGGGCATCGTCTATTGAATTTCCTCGCTCGGCCGTTCGACCGTATGCGTATCGTGATGAATCGGAATCGGAATGCGGCGTAGATGCAGCCCCAGCGGTCCGGGATGGAAACCGGCATCCATGAGGAAGCGTGCCATGGGATGCGCGGCGGTGGGCTGACCATTGATCGTTGTGATCAGCACGCCTTCGTGACTGCTGGTGCGCATGCGATCCTGCCCTCGCACGGAAAGAAAGTGAGCTAGTCCTGAGGCCACCTGCGAGCGCTCCGGTTCGTCGGTGGGAAGAAAGACGAGTACGTTGGGATTATTACGTCGCAGCCACGCCACCAGCTGACCATTGCGCAGGATAACTTCGGCATAAACAGCGCGCGTAAGAATGCGAGGTGCCGATTCAGAATCTTCGTCCATCACTGGCAAATCGGGCCAGCGCAGGACGGAGCCGTAGGGATTGGATGGGTCGGTTGCGGCTAACTGGACGAACTCCGGTTTCTCGGCTGGTGGCTCGGAGCGCAGTTGGCGCAATAGATCGACCGCGGCGGGCAGTGCGAATTGCGTGGCCCCGAGTCCGGTGACAAAATAGCCCCGGCGAATCCGGCCGCCCTCTTCCAGCGCTTTCAGCACATCGTATACGGCGCTGAATCCGCCGGGAATGTTTTCCGCAGCGACTGCTTCGCGGGTTAGCACGCCATATCGATTAAGAAGTTGCAGGGCGAGGGCGTGGCTGGCCTCGGTGTTGCTCGGCGCGCCGTCAGTTCCCTCTCGCAAACGGAGTGGAAGAAGGGACCAGCGGCCTTGCGCGTTCGGCGGCGTTGTCCGGCGGGATCGAAAAACCATTCCCGTATGCGAACGTCGTTGCGGGCGTGCGGAATCGGTGCGCGTGGTGTAGGCGCGAAGAGCGTGCAGCGAGTCGTTGGTGACGAGCCCGCGCCAGACCAGGCTCCACAGTGCGTCGATTGATTCGCCCGGATAGCCGCCGCCTGTTACCTGATGCAGCGGGTCGAAGAAGCTGGCGCCGGTCGATTCGAGAACCGCAAGCAGTCTTTCTTCCCGCTCCGTCAGGGGATCCGTGATCGGGCGCTTCTGGGCGAGCAGTGGCAACTTGTCCGCGAGGAAGAGAGCGATACGGCCGTCCCGCTCGCCAATGGGATCGATGCCGGCCCACGTGACTTCGCCTGCGGCGATCAGCGTATCGAGTCCGGCAGGTTCGTATCCAGCCACGCGCGCCGGAAGGATCGAGGTCTCAAGAAGCGACGCCGGAATGGGCGCACCCTGAAGGTTTTCGACGGCATCGAGCAACGCATCGAGATGCGCATGGGAACTCCGCCGGGGCGAAAGCAATCCCTGCCAGTGCGTGAGGAAGCGCGCGAGCGTGTGTTGCTCAACCGGCTCAACTTCACGGCGCAGCCTGGCCAGTGATTTGCGGCGGATCTGCCGCAGGATCTCCGTGTCGCACCACTCACGATGCAGCCCGCCTGGGCGGAAACCACCTTCGAGAACACGACCTTCCACTGCCAATTGGCGAAGTGTGCTTTCAATAACAACCGGATCCAGTGCGAAACGATCCGCCACTTCGCGCTGTGTGAACGGACCGTGGGTCCGGGCATAACGGCGAATGAGTTCCAGTACGGGCTGTGCAACTGGATCAATCAGAGAAGCAGGCAGGCCGGGTGGAAGCGGAACTCCGAGGGCATCGCGATAGCGAGCCGCATCTTCCACTGCAACCAGACGGCGCTCGCCGGCAATGCGCAGTTCGAGCAGGCGACGCGCGCGCAGCAGGCGATCGAGCGATTCGAGCACGGCCGGAGCCACAACACGCCGAGCCAGTTCGTCGCGTGACAAGTCGCCCAGGCGCAACAAAAGATCGTGCACTCCGTCGGCAGAACGGGCGCGGTGTGACTCGGCCAGGCACTGCGCCGTCTCTTCCACTTCGGCGATAGCATCGGCATCGAGCAATTCGCGCAGATCGGCCTCGCCGAGTAGTTCGCGCAACTGGTCCTGGTCGATGGTTAGTGCCTGGGCGCGGCGTTCAGCCAGCGGCGCATCGCCGTCGTAGACGAAGTTGGCCACATAGCTGAACAACAACGAGGAGGCAAACGGCGAAGGCTTATGCGTCTCGACGACATGCACGCGAAGCTGACGTTGCTCGATGGCGCGCAGAGTCTCGATCAACGCTGGCATGTCGAAGACATCGCGCAGACACTCACGGTATGCCTCAAGGAGTAACGGAAACGACGGGTACCGCGATGCGATACTCAGCAAATCGTAGGATCGCTTGCGCAATTGCCAAAGGGGCGAACGCTGGTCGGCGCGGCGGCGCGGTAACAACAGTGCGCGTCCGGCGGCTTCGCGAAACCGCCCTGCGAAGAGCGCAGTCGACCCAAGCTGGCGGAGAACCATCTGCATGGCTTCGGCAGATTCAATGAGTATCCAGTCGGGATCGGGTGGCTCGTCTGTATCGGGAAAGCGAAGAACAAAGCCGTCGTCACCCCAGAGGGTTTCTACCTCTGGACCACCGGCCGCCCGAATACGCGCGCTGATGGCCATCGCCCATGGGATGTGTATGCGGCTGCCAAACGGCGTCAGCACACAAACGCGCCAGTCGCCCAGTTCGTCCCGTGTCCGCTCAATTACGATCGTCCGGTCATCGGGGACCTGCACCGTTGCGGCTTCCTGATCGGCTAGGAACTGCAGGAGATTCTCGGCAGCGCCGGGATCAAGATCGTGTTCTGTGACCAGGCGGGTAAGCGCGGCGCCCTTCGGCAGGGCACGCAGTTCGCGGACCAATGCCCCGATGCGACGACCAAACTCCAGAGGACGGCCTGGGCCATCCCCTTTCCAGAAGGGCATCTTGCCCGGCTCTCCGGGAGCGGGAGAGACGAGCACGCGATCGTGGGTAATGTCTTCAATGCGCCAGGTGGAGGCGCCGAGGATAAAGGTTTCGTTGGGATGGGACTCGAAGACCATCTCCTCATCAAGTTCACCTACGCGAACCGACTTGCCCTGGGTGTGAGCAAGAAAGACTCCGTAAAGACCACGGTCGGGGATGGTTCCTGCATTGAGGATGGCGAGGCGGCCTGCGCCCTCGCGAGCCGTGACTACGTTGCGAATGCGATCCCATGTGAGGCGAGGCCGCAGTTCGGCAAACTCGTCGGAAGGATAGCGGCCGCTTAGAAGATCGAGAACGCCATCGAAGGCCGATCGGGTGAGATCGCCGAAGGGCGCAGCGCGACGCACTAGATCGTAAAGCGCGTCGACGTGAACTTCGGGCTTCGGCTCCTGGTCCGGTTGATTCGTGCTGTCCCAGGCTTGAAAATCCAGACCTTTGGCACCCAATTTGTCAGAAGAACGAGAAGCGGCAATTCGGCGCTTGAGGAGTTTAGGACGGGTGGGAGGCATGTATCCAGGTGGGTACGCAACGATCGCTACGAGTTGCTGGCACAGCACGTCCAAAGGATTGCGGGGAAAGCGGGTCGATTCGATGTGGCCGTCGTGCATGGCGCGGGTCACCGCAGCGCACGCGACGAGGTCCGCGCGATACTTCGGAAACAGGACTCCTTCACTGACCGCGTCGATAGAATGACCGGCGCGGCCGATTCGCTGCATGCCGCTTGCCACAGAGGGCGGAGCCTCGATCTGAATAACCAGGTCGACCGCTCCCATATCGATGCCAAGTTCAAGCGTCGAAGTGGCACAGAGTGCTTTGATCTGGCCGGCCTTCAGTTGTTCTTCAATCACCGACCTCTGATACGCGGCAAGAGAGCCGTGGTGGGCTCGGGCGATCGCCTCACCGGCGAGGTCGTTGAGCGCACCGGCGAGGCGCTCTGCCACCTGGCGGCTGTTGACGAAAAGGATGGTCGAATGTCGCGCCCGGATCAGTTCCAGCAGGCGTGGGTGAATTGCATTCCAGATGGACACCCGCCGAGGTGTCTGAGAGGCGGGTCCGGTGGGGATTTCTTCCATGGTTTGGAGTCGCGCCATATCCTCAACTGGAACTTCGATCCGCAGCTTTAACTGCTTGGCAGCAGAGGCGTTGACAATGGTGACCGGCCGATAGCGAAGCAGAGTTTCTTCTCCACCCACTGAACAAGCATCACCTGTTTGGTCGGCGGCGCGAATCGGATCAAGGATCTGGGACGAGCTGGAGGCGGCACTATCAGATGGGGTGCCGTCATCGCCTTTTGTGTGCGTCACAACCGCATCATCCCAACCTTTCAAATCATAAACTTGTGCGCGAACAGTTGATGAAGAACTTAGTGCGTGACCGAAAGAATTTTCGGCGAGAATGGGTGATGTCGATGTGACTTCGATTCCACCCAGAAACCGCGCCACTTCTTCCAGTGGCCGCTGCGTCGCCGAGAGGCCAATACGTTGCAAACGTCTTCCCGCCAGAGCCTCAAGCCGTTCGAGCGTCAGGGCCATGTGGGCCCCGCGCTTCGTGGGTACTAGGGCATGGATCTCGTCGATGATGACCGTGTCGACGGTGCGCAAAGCGTCCGCTGATTGAGAAGTCAGCAGCAGATAGAGCGACTCCGGCGTGGTGATCAAGATCTCGGCGGGATCGCGGCGGAAGCGAGCACGCTCCTGCTGTGGCGTGTCGCCGGTCCGAATGCTGATAACCGGATCGTGAAACGGCACACCCTTGCGGCGGGCCATGTTCGCGATCCCAGCAAGCGGCGACCTGAGGTTGCGCTCGATGTCGACTGCCAGGGCCTTTAGTGGCGACACATAGACGATCTTGCAGCCCTTCTTTCGTTCCGCAACCACGTCGTGCAGCATCAGGCGATCGAGGCACCACAGAAAAGCGGTCAGAGTTTTGCCCGTCCCTGTTGGCGCAAGGATGAGGGAACTCTCGCCACGCGCGATCACTGGCCAGCCCAGTCGCTGCGGTGCGGTGGGCGCGTCGAAGACTGCCCGAAACCATTCCGCCGTCACGGGGTGGAAGAGGGCAAAAACATCAGTCTCGGGGCTCGGGTTGGAAGGAGGCGGGGACATCTTTTCTGTAACTCTTTCAGCATAGCGCGAGAATAAGGGAAAGAAAAGGCGAAGCTTATTTTCAATCGGTAATTATCCCTTCAGAACAAGTGATATGATGACTTGTGCAACCCGATTCAGATTCACCTTGGCTCAAATTCATCAGGGCAACGGAGCACCTTAACTCCGTCAAGAATGCCATCGCCCAAGACGTGGGCACATATGGTAATCGTTTCATTGCTGTAGCGGACGGCAAAGAAACACTTGACCTCTTGGAACCCTCCCCCTGTCATCTCCATGCTGGCTGGGGAACTTATCTATCAATTGCGGTCCGCCTTGGATCACTTGGCTTTCGATGTCGTCGAGAGGAATCTGAGTGGAGCCACCTTGCCCCCTAAGTGGGAGGAGGACTGCCAATTCCCGATCTGGATCAAGCCCCTCAAGCCGGGACAGACGATACCTCAGCCTCTCGGTGCATTCAAGAACCTTCCGGGGATTTCCATTGAGGCGCACACAATCATCGAGAGAGCACAGCCCTATTACAGAGTGGGCGCTGTCAACAATTGCCTTAGGTTTCTCGCCCATCTTTCTAACATCGACAAACACAGACGTTTTGCTCTCACGAGAACCAGGGCTCAGGTTCGATACGATGTCCTCCACAAGAGTGGAATCACTGGCTATTCCATGGAAACCTTGGAGCATGGCGCAGAAATCCCGCCTCCCTATGAATGGAAAGATGACCCGATAGTGCAGGTGGATAGAAGCACGGAATTGAAGATAACGTTCAATGAAAGGAGTACGCTTGGAGATGCTACTGACGTACCAATCGAGACACTTTTGGAAACCATTGTCGGTGAGATTTTTGGCGGGGTTATCATTCCCCTTAGAAACCTCTTGAAGTGATCGCACACTCCCGTCATTTCTTCCATCGTGCTAGACTGATGGAGATATGGCGGGCATACGCTCATCCCGGCAAGGTAGCAGCGAACGACCCGTGCAGCATTCCGGATTAAAGCCATCTAAAGAGATCGAAGAGAAGCAACAGCCGTTAGCGCGGCGAGCGTTCCACGATCTCTTGAGGCGAGCGTCTAATCCTCCGCCTTCTCGTAAATCTGATTCAACAATAAAGTAAACATTGGCTGTGCGCTGTTCCTGCGATTGTAACGAAAGCTATATTCGTCAAGGTAGGTCTGCAAGTACTTCTTGCTGACTGAGTGATAGACCCCGCCGATTCCCCGCTTCACAAGACTCCAAAATCCCTCAATCGTGTTCGTATGGATGTTACCCATCACATAGACTCCAGCGCTGTGATTGATGCGCTGATGGGTGTAGCGCTTCCCCTCGCCTACTGTGTTGTATGACGGGTACTCGTCCGTGAATATCGTGCTCTTCGGAAGCACATACTCGCGAACAGTGCCGCACAGCGTCTTAGCCTTTACATCGGGGATCGTGAGAGCCACAACCCGCCCTCCACGCTCTACCATTCCGAATACCGGAGATTTCCCCTTGTCGCCCATGAGCGAACGTCCACGGCCACCCTTGCGGCGTCCGCCGTGGTACATCTCGTCTACCTCCACCGCTTCGCCCTCCAAGCTGATCTCTTCCGACATCAGGGTGCGAATCTGCTTAAACATGCGCCATGCGGTTTTATAGGTAACGCCAGTCTCGCGCTGAATCTGCTTTGCACTTACTCCGCAACGGGTAGAGGACATCAGATACATGGCATAGAACCATGTTTTGAGGGATGTGGTGCTCTTCTCAAAGATCGTTCTTGCCAGCGGATAGATGTGATTGCCGCAATGATCACAGGCAAAGGCGGTGCGTCCGGTCACGCGATAATGCTTGCGCTCGACTCCGCACTTGTCGCACATCGTGCGTCCATCAGGCCAGCGAGATTCCAGCACGAACATCAGGCAAGCATCGTTATCAGGGAACTCGATACCGAAGTCTTGGACCGTATATTTCTGATTTGCCGGAATGCAGTTTGTTTTCTTCGTCTTGGCCATCATGTAAGTAGCATACTGCATGACTTACTTGTTGTCAAGGGATATTTACCTTTCAATCAGCGCCAGCCTTGAGCAGCCGGGGGTTCGTCAGATACAGCGACGGCCCAATCGGATCGGCGGTCGATCCTCAATAAATGTCGAGGAGGCTGTGGAACTCGGCAAAGTTCACAGGGATGAATGCGATAGGCCAGGGCGCTGCTACGATTCGATGCAGGAGCAAGTTACGTGCGCGCGCATCTGGCAACGCTGCTGGACGACCTAAGAAAGCATGATCGGGAGATCGCGATCGTGCGATACCGTGGCGTGCGCCGGCAGGTCATCACGTACGGTGAACTGGCGAGAATGGCTGGCCAGTTCGCAGCGCTGCTTGAGAATCGCGGCATAGGCATTGGCGATCGCGTGTTGCTGTGGGGGGCGAATGGCGCAGAGTGGGTGGCCTCGTTCTATGGATGCATGCTGCGCGGGGTGATGGCGGTTCCACTGGACGAATTTGGGAGTGTGGAGTTTGCGGTGCGGGTTGCCGTGGACGTGAAGCCGAAACTGGCTGTAGGGGATGCCAGTTTGCTCGGCAAGCTGAAGCAAAGAGAATGTTGGGAGCAGGGAGAGAGTCATCAAGAAGGTGCAGCGACTCAACCGTCGATTGTGCTCGATTTTCCCACGATCGTCTTTGAGGATTGGGCCACTTCTCTACCCGCGCGGGAGGCGGGGTCGATAGCCGGGCTTTCGCTTGAGACGCCATTGCAAATCTTGTTTACATCGGGAACAACGGGGGAACCCAAGGGCATTGTGCACACCCATGGCAACGTGCTCGCAAGCATCAGTCCGATTGAAGAAGCCGCACAGAAATATCTGCGCTACGAAAGGTACGTTCACCCGTTGCGCATTTTGCATACCCTGCCTTTGAGTCACGTATTCGGGCAGACGATGGGCCTCTGGATTCCGCCGATCTTTGCCGCAGAGGTACACTTTGAGTCGCGACTCGTGGCTCCTCGCCTGGTGGAAACGATCAAGCGGGAAAGAATTTCAGTGCTGGCTGCGGTGCCCCGCGTCATGGCTCTGCTGATGACTCACCTTGAGCGCACAGTGCCGGGGCTGGCACCGCGCATTGCGTCGTCGAGAGGGATGAAAGCGTGGAAGCGCTGGTTGGTGTTCCGCGACGTGCATCGCATTCTGGGCTTCAAGTTCTGGGCATTGATTTCGGGCGGCGGCGCGCTCGCCGGTCCACTGGAGCAGTTCTGGAATGCGCTTGGATTCGTCGTCGTGCAGGGCTACGGTATGACGGAGACGACCGCGCTTATTACGCTGAATCATCCGTTTCACGTGGCGAGCGGCACAATTGGAAAGCCCCTGCCGGGACGTGAAGTAAAAATCGGTCCGGACGGCGAAGTGCTGGTGAAAGGTCCCATGGTTTCGACCGCGACCTGGAGCGGAGGAGAGCTGCGCCGAAGCGAAAACGAGTGGCTGGCGACCGGTGATCTGGCCGAGGCACAGGCAACCGGCGAGCTTCGCTTTATGGGCCGCAAAAGCGAGACCATCGTCACGGCCGCCGGAGTCAACCTTCATCCTGAAGACCTGGAGGCTGCACTCGAACAACAGCCCGAAATCGTAGCCAGTGCTGTTGTGGCCTTGCAGACGTTAGCGGGGCCTGTACCCTGCGCGGTGCTCGCAGTGCGCGGCTGCAACAGCCAAGCGGCGGAAGCGGTAGACAGAGCAAATGTGCGTCTCGCGGAATTCCAGCGCGTGCATCGCTGGATGGTGTGGCCGGAGCCTGACCTGCCGAGAACATCAACCGGCAAGGTGCGGCGGAAGGAGGTTGCCGAGTGGGCTGCGGGACATTCGAGTGATGCTGCGACGACTCCGGCGAACGGCGCGGGCCTGCGTAGTGGGGATTGGCTGTATGCACTGGCGGCGGAGATTGCCGGCGAGCGGCCTTCTGGCGGAGATGATTTGCGCTTGAGCGAGGACTTTCATCTGGACAGCCTTGGTCGGGTGCAGCTCGCCGCAGCGCTGGAAGAGAGACTGGTCGACGCTCCGGGGGAAGGCGCTGTCGACGCGGCAAAAACACTCGGAGATTTGAGGCACCTCGTCGGGGCTGTGCGCACTTCTGCGCTAGAAGCGCCGCTTTCGCCTGATAAAACGATCGGGGCTGAGTTCGGCAACCGGAGCGAATCCTTGCCAAGCTCAGCTGATAGAGATTTGGCCCTTACCAACCAGCCTAACGAAAAACGCGGCGCAAGTCTGCCAGCGGCCCATTCGAATTCGTCCTTACTGCACTCCAAGTCTGACAAAAATGGCAGTTCCCAGCTTGGTGCGCCATCCATCGACGGGTCAGAATCTCGGGCGGCGAATTTCGAGAAGGCGGAATTCCTCTATCCCCGATGGCCGTGGTCGAAACCTGTGCAATGGTTGCGCGCCGCGTTTCTGGAACTGATAGCCCGGCCTCTCGTCTGGTTCCTGGGGAACCCGCGCGTGTCTGCGCCACACGAACTGCGAATCAATGAGCCGATGGTGATCGTCTGCAACCACGTGACGGCGTACGACGGCGCGCTGGTGGAGTACGCGCTGCCGGGACGCATCCGGCGTTGGACTGCGGCGGCCATGCTGGGCGAAATGCTGGAGGAATTCCGGCATTTCCGCAATCCTGACACAGAGCGTTTCATGCCGTTTGGTCCAGCGGCATATTGGCTGCTGACTGCGCTCTACAATGTTTTCCCGCTGCCGCGCCGAAAGGATTTCCAACGGAGCTTCGCGCACGCTGGCGAGGCCATGGACCGCGGGTACAACGTGCTCGTATTCCCTGAAGGCACGCGATCTGCCGCAGGTCAGCTGGCACCGTTCAGGCCGGGAATCGGCCTGCTGGTGAAGCAGGCTCATGCGCCCGTGCTGCCCGTAGCTATTTTGGGATTGGGCGAGCTAAAGGCGAAGGGCAGCGGATGGTTCCGCTCTGGGAGTCTCGAAGTTCGCGTCGGAGATCCGGTGCGTTTCAGCCCGCTCGAAAGCGAAGCAGCCATCACAAAGGCCTTGCACGCGAGGGTGGCAGCTTTAATGCGAGATTCAGATTTGCGGTGCTGACTCTTCTGTAGAACCCGATGCCCTGACTTCCGGCTGTGCGGCGTAAAAGTGGTGCGGTGCGCCGCGAAAGCCCTGGCAACGGGCAAACAATTCGAGTCCAAGGGCCGTCGGCGTAAGATTCGCTTCCTGTTCGAAATTGAAATATTTCGACTTCACCCTCGGCTCAAGCAGACCGAGCAGAGACAGCTGGAAAATATTCCGGTCGATCTTCATCAGATCGTGCGCTCCTGCGATCTCAATCAGCTCTTGGGGAGAGCAGATGAGCGGTTGAGCTGAAACTGCACCAGAACTCGCGAAGACTTTTTGGGACTTTGTGCACGCCGTGGTGAAGATGCGGCCGTCGATTGAGGCAAGTTCTGCCAGGAGGTCGATATAGGGGAGATTGGATTCGTCATCGCCCATCACGGTGCAGGCGGTGGCGAGAACGCCCGCCCATAGCTGTTGCGTCGTGGCGTCCTCAGCCCATGAACCTTCGTGAACCACTCGCATGACTACTTTTTCCGGAGCACGTAGACGGTCGAAATCTCTCTCCGCTGCAAGCATCGCCTCGGCGCGATGCGCGATGACGATGGCACTCGAGGTGCGCAAATTGCTCAGACCCTCGCGAAACAACAGCTTGAGTTCCTGCGTAGCGGAAGGACAGATCCGACGGAAGAAGGATAATGCACGGGCGAGACGGAATTCGGTGAGGATGTCTTCGGGCTCAATCAAGCCGTCGGTCTTCCAAAGCCACAGATCCATGCTTTCGGGGAGAACGAAATTTAGACCCATGCCGTCTTCGCCCCAGCGTACTGTTTTGGCCTGCAGCGTGACCTGGCGATCGGGGTCATCATCGTTCAGTTCGGGATAAACAAGACGAATTGGATTGACGTCGCCCTGGGGCCAACGTTCACGGGTAACAAGATACATACCCGTCGCGCTGATATTCCTTACGATATCGAGTCCCGGGGTGGATCCAGTCCAATGAATGGCTTCGAGGCCGGCCACCGCGCGCCGCTCTGACCGTGGCAGCCTTGGGAGTTCCGGCGGAAACGTCTTATCGAACCAGTTCCTGAGAGACATCGTGCTGCCCTCCTGAATTCTTCGCGGCGTCCGGAGCGAAATCAAGTTTGCAGGTCCTACAGGCCCGCGAACTCGACCCAATCTAGGATTGTCTCTGAGTGCATCGTACTCCCGCAATTACCGGTTCGTAATGGGGAGGTAATTACTTAGGAAGCAGTTACACATATGGCACGGTGGAAGCGATTCGTCGGAAATTGTCGAATTTCCGTGCGGGTTCCAGATTCAATCGCGGCAGTCGATTCCGCGGTCGGATTTTCGGCGAAGAACTCCGCTTCGAGGAAGCACATGTGAGCGGACGAACCGACACGTCACCATTCAAATCAACGGTCTTGGCAGCAAGCTGACAGGAGGCGGAAAAGATGCGAGCCAGAATCGTTGTTATCTGACTGAGAATAGAGACGCATGTCGATGGCGATTGAACCGATTCGCCAGTCGCACAAGTCGAGGACGCCAATGTGACGTGGAAGAAGGACACTCACTCCGTCGGCCGGCCTTTACACCTATCCATCGCAATGACGATGTAATCAAGATGGCAAGGGCCTACCCTTCAAGGGCAATAGCGCCGGCAAGAGTTACAGGGACCCCGTAGAAGCCCTGGGCTGTCCCGCGGTGGCCATTGCATCGCGCATAGAGTTCCAGGCCTAGACCGGTTGGTGCGACCGTGGTATCGGTCATCTGTTGGAAGAACGCTGACTTCTCACGATTTGCGATCACTCCAATTTCAGCCATGTAATTGAGTTCGCGGTCCAACTTGATCAAATCGTGCGAACCGGAGAACTTCATCAGATCCGCCGCTTTCCAGTTCAGCGGCCGCGACGACATTGCGCCGAGGCCGGTGACGAGCTTGGTAGCCTTGGTGCACGCGGCTGAAAGAATTCGCAGGTGAAGCGCTTTGAGCTGGCTGAGCAAGTCGACAAAAGCGAGACTGGATTCATCGCCGCCGGAGCTGGTACAGGAGGCCGCCAGAAGGCCTGCCCAGAATTGGAGCATCCACTTGTCGTCAGAAGACCAGGATCCACCCTCAATGATGCGCATTACGACATGGGGTAGCGCCCGCAGGTGGTCGCCCTCCACTGATCCCCCCAGCATCTTCTCCGCCTTCCGAGCGATTTCCACCGCATTTTCAAGGCGATAGTTGCTCAATTCTTCATGAAGCAGCCTGCTGATCGATTGGGTCGTTTCAGGAGCAACACGAGAAAGAAAGGAGATGGCCTGGGAGACGCGAAATTCACGCAAAATGTCTTCAGGTTCATTCTGCTCAGCCGCACTCTTCAGCGGACTTTGCCATAGTCTTAAATCTGCGCCTGGAGGCAGGACAAACGAGACAGCAACGCCGTTGTCGTCCCAACGAACTGCCTTCGCCTGAATAGAGAAACTGTTTTCCCTCTCAAGTGGTCCGCTGCGTTGTAAGGAAATTGCAATGATCTCTCCCGGCTCCCAGCGTTCCTGGGTAACGAGGAATGCTCCGGTTGCGCTGATATCGCGGACGGTGTTTTGACGCGGAAGCAGGCCTTTCCAGTGATATGCAGCAAGCGAAGGCGAGGTCCGCCGCTCCGCGCGGCGACGTTCTGCCGCAAAGGATCCTAGGGAGTTGGAAGTTGTTGAGTTCATGCAACCCTCGGAGAAACAATCGAGATAGACACGAGTTCGGTGAGATGGAGACTGGCCGGGTGTGGGACTTCTATCCAGATGGCATCCCAGCGCCCTTCAATTCACAATCTTACTCCCCAATATCCCACTTTTGTGGGATATGCGGGCATTACTTTGGGCATCCATGACCTGCGTTGAGGTGTAGACGAATCAGGGTAGGCTAGACTGAAGAAATCATTCCTGACCGTTAAACCTGCTCGTCGGACTATACGGCGTATCGTTGCGAGGTTGCTGTGTCTTTATTCCTGCTTACGGAGATTTTTGCGACAGGAAGCTTGGTTAGTGCTGGCTGCTGCTGTCTCCTCGAAGTCGCCATGGTGAAGGAAATACGCCACGGCCTGGCTGGATGGGAACCGGCCCGCTTCCGGAGGGATATCGTGGCCACCTTCCACCGCCACCGCAGGTTTTACCCCAGAAGCCGTCTGCGGGCGGCATTTGTGGCGTCTTCGTTTCTGCTGGGAACCTGCATCGCAGCTCTCATCGCGATTCATCGCGTGACCAGGGGCTTGTAAACGGGCTCTGTGCGTCGGCGGACTGGGCATGAGTCGCCTTATGGCAGAATCGAGGTTGTCGATTCAAGAGGTTCAGGCCGGCTGGCGCGGCCTGTAATGGCAAGTGCCTCCGGAGAGAACCGCCGCCCAAAGCGATCGGTCCGGTGGCTGCTCAGCAGATCCAAGGAAGAGGTAGCCATCGGGGGCGATCAGCCGGTGCATTGTGGCGAGCAACGTGCGCCGCGTCTCCAGTGAGAAATAGAGCATTACGTTGCGAAGAAAAATAGCGTCAAAACGCTCTTTGAATGGCAGCGGCGCGCACAGATTGGCCTGGCGGAAATTGCAGAGGTCAGATATCTCAGTCTTGACGATCCACTCTTCGCCGACGTGATTGAAATAGCGGACAAGAACGCGGGCAGGTAATCCACGATTCATCTCGATGCGGTGATAGCGTCCCTGGCGCGCGCGCTGCACGACTTCAGCGCAGATGTCGGTTCCTTCGATTCGAAGACTCCAACCGGACAACTGCGGAAAGTGTTCCCGGAGGAGGATAGCAAGTGAGTATGCTTCCTGTCCGGTCGAACTGGCAGCGCTCCAAAACCGCAACCTTCGAGTGGTGCGACGAGCTTCAATGAGTTTTGGAATCACCTCGGTCCGTACCAAATCGAAGGACCGGCTATCACGAAAGAAGCTGGTTTCGTTAATCGTCATTGCTTCGGCAACAGAGCGCTCTAGTTCGGGACTCCTGGAAAACCGCATGAGACGGACCAGTTCGTCGAGCTGCGACATGCCGTGTCGGTGAAGAAGGCCGACGAGGCGCGTTTGGAAGAGATGATCGTGCGAGGATTCCAATACGTTTTGCGAATTTTGGAAGACAACCTCGCGGAGGTAGGTGTAGTCGGCACCCGCAGGGACGCTCACTGCCGAACCGCCGATTCGCGGAGTTCGCGAGTACAGCGGCCTGCGAGGCGAAGAATCTCCGGTGCGATGGCAGAGAGAGGCAGAACGCGTTGGGCAAGACCGGCTTGGATCACCGAACCGGGCATGCCCCAGACCGCGCTGGTGGCTTGATCCTGCGCAAGAACTGTGCCGCCCTGCGCGCGAATGACTCGGCAAGCCGCCAGACCGTCCGATCCCATCCCTGTTAGCACGACAGCCAGAGTTGCCGGGCCAAACAGTGTTGCCGCGGAGCGAAAAAGGACGTCTACAGCCGGCCGGCAGTGGCTTTCAAGCGGGCCCTTGTGCAGATGAAGCGTTGGCGGTGACCCACCCCGGGTTGCAGCGAGAACCTCCATATGCCAGTCTCCGCGTGCCAGGTAAATAACGCCGGGAACGACGGGTGCGCCTTCCATTGCTTCTCGTACGCGGATGCTGCATCGTTGGCTGAGACGCTCGGCAAGCGGTCCTGTAAACAACTCGGGCATATGCTGAACGACAAGAACAGGTAACGGAAAACCTTGCGGAATCGCCGAGAGAAGCACATCCAGAGCGGCCGGTCCCCCGGTTGACACGCCTACGACAACTACGGAGGGCGGCGTCGACGAGAATTTCAGAGTTTCCGCTCGATCCACAGCAATTGCCGGACACGGCGATTGCTCAACCGCAGAAGCAGTCAGCGCTTGGATCCTGGGGAGGAGGTCCCTTGCGAGAACGCGGATCGCAGTTTCACGATTTGCCTGGCTGGCCGGTTTGGTTACATAGTCCGACGCTCCGCTGGCAAGCGCCTCAATGGTGACGCGTGCCCCGCGCTGCGTAACTGAGCTCACCATGACGATGGGCATCCGGTAAGAGCGGGCGCGCAATGCGCGAAGGGTCGCAAGTCCATCCATGTTTGGCATCTCGACATCCAGCAGAATAAGGTCAGGACGAACAGATTCGATGGCCTGAAGAGCGGCGACTCCATCCGAGGCAGTACCAACAACTTCCAGCGAACGATCGGCGCAGATCACCGTGCGCAAAAGGCTGCGGATAACTGCGGAATCGTCGACGATGAGAATTCGCGTGCGGCGACTGTGCGCCATTGATCAATTCTCCGCAAATCCAAGCATGTTGAGTTTCTCTGTGAGTGCTTCTTCATCGAAAGGCTTCATCAGGTATTCGTCGGCGCCGGAGTCAAGGGCTCGAATGATGAAGTCGTTCTCAGCCTCAGTGGTGACCATCATGACCTTGAGATCGCAGAATCCCTCTGCGCGAAGTGCGATGAGCATCTCAAATCCGTTCATCACTGGCATATTCCAGTCGATTAGGGCGAGGTCGAAACGGCCACCCGATCTGAGCCGTGCGAGACCGGTGTGCCCATCGCCGGCTTCTTGACATGTAATTCCCTTCTCTTCGAGGATGCCGCGAAGAAAGCCCCGCACAAAGCGGGAATCGTCAACAATGAGAGCGCGCATAGGATTTCTCCGTGTCACGCCACCTGCGCAGTAACCAGGTGCAATGGATCGAGATGAGTAGGATCGAAAATCACAAGGAGCTGGCCCTTCAGCTTGTAGGCCCCAGTGAATAGCCCTTTTCTGCACTCATCGAGGGTCGATGGATTCGATTCAAAATCCTCGGGCTGAACTGTCAGCACTTCGCACACTGAATCCACCAGTACACCGAAGCACCCGACCGAACTCTCGAGGACGATAATCGATTGAGACTGATTCAGCGGCGGCAAGCCCAGAAGCTGGCGAAGGCTGATCGTGGTAAGGACATCGCCGCGATAGTGAACCAGGCCGCCGACAAACCCCGGTGCCAGCGGCACCGCTTGCGGACGCGCGGAACCGATGATTTCCACAATATGGCCGATCGGTAAGCCGAAAAGCGTGCCGCCAACCTGCACGGAACACATTTCAATGGGGGTTGGGGCCGACGCCCTGTGGCGGTGCGTCGATTTCGCTGCATTGCTCATGAGGATGCCTCGACAAACTGATCGAAGTGCGTAACGATGCCAGAAACCGCCAGCCGAGGAACTTCGGCGAGGTCGACCAACCCGATTACGCTGTCTTTGAGTAGGGTGACGCCGGCGGCTTGGCGACTGCTGCCTGCTTCGATCAGGTCGGCGCCGGCGGCCACAGCAAGAACATGCGAGACCACGAAACCCACGTGGCGGTCCGCATCCCGGCAGACCACAACCACGATCTGGGCCTCCGAGTCAGCCTCTGCCGATACAAGCAAGCCGGCTGAGTCCTCGACGGGAAGAATCCGCCCTTCGAAGTTAAGTACCGGGCGAACTCCGATGTACTCGATCCGCGCAATCGGGAGCTGTTCAATGCGAAGTACGTCGTTGAGTAAAACGGCACAGTGCCGGCCCGCAATATCGACCAGCAGGTAGTCCGTTGCGGCATTGTTCGATGCTCCGGAAGCCTCGGCGCTCGCAGGGCAGTCCTCTTCCTGAAGCGCGATGCCGGCACGAACGGCGATGGCAGTGGGGTCGAGGATGAGAGCAAGATTGCCGCTGCCGAGCACCGTGGCGCCAGAGTACAGACCAATGTCTTTGAGAGCTGCATTGAGGGCCTTGACAACAATCTCTTCAGGATCGGCCAGCCCTTCCACGACCAGACCGAAGCGGCGGCCATCAGATTCAAGCACAGCGATGTAGCTCTCGCTCGAGATGCTCCGGTCGTGCGCCAAACCGGGAATCAGGAGACGATCGAGAAAGACCAGTGGAAGCAGGCTTCCACGCAAGCGGTAAAGTGGTGTGTTCTCGATCCACTCAATTGTGGAGGCCGTATTCTGTCGAGAGACGTGAACCAGTTCAGAAAGCGCGGCCTGGGGAAGAGCAAAGCTTTGTCCAACGCTGCGCACGATGAGCGCGGGAATAATGGCAAGCGTGAGCGGAATGCGCAAGCGCAGGGTTGTACCCTTGCCGCAATGCGAGTCGAGTTCGACCTTGCCGCCCATCTTTTCGACATTGGTCCGGACCACATCCATACCCACGCCCCGGCCGCTGACGTTTGTGATGATGGAGGTAGTGGAAAAGCCGGGCAGAAAGATCAGTTGCAGCAGTTCTCGTTCCGACTGCTGTGCGGCCCTCTCGGCAGTGATCAGACCGCGTTCGATTGCCTTGGCGCGAACCCGCTCGACAGAGATGCCGGCGCCGTCGTCGAAAACTTCGATGATGACGTGGCTGCCTTCCTGGACGGCACGAAGTCGCAACAAGCCCTCGGGATCCTTCCCAGCTGCGACACGTACTTCAGGCGCTTCGATGCCATGATCGAGAGCGTTGCGGACGGCGTGTGTCAGCGGGTCCTTGATAGCTTCGAGCAAACTCTTGTCGAGGCCAGTATCCTGGCCTTCCATTTCGAGCCGCACACGGCGGCCGAGTGACTGGGAGAGATCGCGCACCATGCGCGGAATTTTTGAGAAAACGTTCGAGACCGGCTGCATGCGCGCTTTCATGACCGACTCACGGAGATCGGCGGTCACCATATCAAGTCGCCGCGAGAGCTGGGTAAGGCTGGGCACTGCGATGCTGGCCTGCAGAACCTGGTTGCGCGTAAGCACCAGTTCTCCCACCAGGTTCATCATCCGGTTGAGCAGGGTAACATCGACGCGCAGCGTGCTTTCGGCAGCTGCAACCGCAGAAGATCCTGCCGCCTTCGACTCGGAGTGCTCCTCAACCACTGGAACGGTTGCTTGAGGCCTCGCGGATGCTTTTAACATCGGATTTGGAACCTGCGCGGAAAGTTCGGCGACTTTCGGTCGGGAGAATTTCACCATATTGTCATCGTGCCGCGGAGAGGACCGAGGCCTAGAAGCGTCCCGCATAGCCTGCGTGCGCTGGCGGCGCGGGGCGACGGGTACGGAAGCGGGCGTGAGGGATGCGGACTGAATATCCGCGAGCCGCTGAATTAGCTCAACATCGTCTCCGGTGCCTTCCGTCTCATCGATCTCAATAGCGCGGAGAATGAAACGAAGCGCATCGAGCAGTTGAAGAAGCGCGGTGATGATGGGGGCGGAAGCCGTGAGTTTGCCCTCGCGCAGCATGCCGAGTAGATTTTCACCGGAGTGAGCCAACTCCTCAAGACGCTTATAGCCAAGGAATCCAGTCGTGCCCTTGATGGTGTGGACCGAGCGAAAGATCTCTGCAATGAGTTCGCCATCGCGCGGGCGCTTTTCGAGATCGGTTAGGCAGCGTTCCATCCGGTCGAGCCCTTCCTGGCTCTCGATCAGAAACTCACGTGTCAATTCATCCATCGCGCATTTCCCTGCCGCCGCCGGTTTGAGATCCGGTGCAAGCCCCACAAAAGACTTATCGGGTCGGAACGGCAAGACTTGAGAAAGGCAGGATGTGCTTTCTCCCGCAAACGCGAATCAGGGCTGGCCTGCCGCATTGTTGCCGATGTACACGGGGAACGCCCATGCATTAGCCTCAAGGTTCACTCGTTTCACAGATGAGGACTGCATTGATGATGAGCTTAGCGCAGCCAGCGCTCGACGATCTCTTGGAAATGGCGAGAAAAGCGGCGGAACAATCCTATTCACCATACTCGGGATTCAAGGTGGGTGCAGCACTCCGCCTGACGAACGGCAAGATTGTGACTGGCACCAACGTGGAAAACGTGAGCTACGGGCTGACCATCTGCGCGGAGCGTGCAGCACTGGTGCGGGCGGTAAGCGAGTTCGGCCCTGACATTCGCATCGAAGCCGTAGCTGTGGCCAACCTGAATGACGCTGCCAGTCCCCCGTGCGGGGCGTGCCGCCAGATGCTCGCCGAGTTCGCAGTGCACGATGCGCCGGTATTCTTTCCCGCGGCCGATGGTATGAGGACGATGTCGTTCGAGCAGGTCCTGCCGCTCGGCTTCGACATGCGGTTGAAAAAGGCTGGCGATGGGGCATAGAAGATTAGTCGCCGTACGATGACGATCGCGACTATCTAGACGACCCACCTTTCATTGCGATAATTCATCTGTCCAGGAAATCGAGGTTGAATTCGCATGCTTGAAAAATCGGGTTCGTCACTGCACATGATCGATCTGATTCGGAAGAAACGCGACGGCGGTGCCCTTGACGCACGCGAGATTGCATTCATTGTGGCGGGCGCCTCCACCGAGTCAATTCCGCTCGAACAGCTTTCGGCGTGGCTGATGGCTACGTGGATCAATGGCCTCACCATCGCTGAGACACGCTCCCTGGCCGTGGCGATGCGTGACTCCGGCGAGAAATTTGATCCGTCGCGGCTGGGCAAGCAGGCGGTAGACAAGCACTCCACAGGCGGCGTGGGCGACAAAACGAGCTTTCTGGTCGCACCGCTGGCCGCCGCATGCGGAGTGGCCGTGCCCATGATCAGCGGACGCGCTTTGGGTCATACCGGCGGCACTCTGGACAAGCTCGACTCCATTCCGGGCTTTAGGTCGGCGTTGACGCTCACAGAATTCCAGGCGGTGCTGCAGCAATGTGGAGCGGCCATTGTGAGCCAGACGCCGACCCTGGTCCCTGCCGATCGCGTTCTGTATGCGCTGCGCGATCGCACCGGAACCGTGGAAAGTCCTGGCCTGATTTGTGCTTCGATTCTAAGTAAGAAGCTGGCCGCTGGATTGAACGCCCTCGTGCTCGATGTGAAAACCGGCTCAGGCGCATTCCTGCGCAAGCGCGCTGACGCGGAGTATCTCGCAGCGTTGATGGTGGCGACTGCCGAAGCCGCCGGGACCCGCACCGTGGCCCTGATGACCGACATGGGCCAGCCTTTGGGCCGGACAGCCGGAAACTGGATCGAGGTTGCCGAATGTGTCGAATTGCTACGCGGAGAGACACCAGAACAAAGCGCGGACTTGCGTGAACTTTCGTTGCGCCTGGCGGGCTGGATGATCCATATGGGCGGCAGAACGGAAACGGCCGAGCATGGCTACTGGGCAGCCGCCGGCGCTCTGGCTGATGGCACCGCGCTGAAGCTGTTCCTCGAAATGGTGAAGGCGCAGGGCGGCGATGTGGCCGTGTTTGACGACTTGAGAGCCTCACACAAGCCCGGCTCGACGCTCGTACTCAAAGCCTGGAAGAGCGGCTATGTGGCCAAAATGGATACGATGGAATTGGGCTGGGCAGTGCAACGCCTCGGTGCAGGCCGTGAAAAGGCCGGGGAGCCCGTCGATCCGCACGCCGGAATTGAATTCCATGCCCGCCGTGGTGCGCACGTCAAGAGTGGTCAAGCCTTCGCCACGCTGTATGCCACAAATGAATCGATGCTGGACGAACCGGTTGAGCGCATCAAGCGTGCGATTACATTTTCCGAGGAACCACCCGAGGAGGTTCCCCTCGTCAGCCACATCTTCGCCCGCGAAAATGCCGAAGCATTTCTGAAAGATACGGTAAGGTAAGGGAAACAGCTTTTAGCTCCTGCTCCCGGTACCTCGTGCCATGCAAGTCCCTCGTGAAGGCTAAAAGGCACCCGTATGCTGATTGGAACTAACGGCTAAGAGCTGAAAGCCGAGGGTTGCTGTTCGAGGAGCGTTCGATTTGGCGCGATTTACGGGAGTCCTGGGGATATTGGCCGTGCTGCTCGCGGCGTGGCTTGGCTCGACGGACAGAAAACATATCCGCTGGCGCACCGTGGGGTGGGGACTTAGCCTCCAGATCGTATTCGCGTTCATGGTGCTTCGCTTCGACTTCGGGCAGAGAACGATGTTCTGGGCTGGCGGCGTTGTCACAAAAATGTTGAGCGCCACCACGGCAGGAACGTCAGTTCTTTTCGGCAAGCTTGGAACACCCGATACTTCGCTCGGATCGATCTTCGCCTTCCAGGTATTGCCGACAATCATCTTCATCTCGGCTTTTTTTGCCGTTCTCTACCATATCGGCCTTATGCAGATCATCATTCGCGCGCTGGCGTGGGCGATGCTCAAGACGATGCGCATCTCCGGCGCCGAAAGCATGAACGTTGCTGCTTCGATTTTCATGGGGCAGACCGAAGCCCCGCTGACGATCCGCCCGTTTCTCTCGAAAGCCACGCGCAGCGAGCTTATGACCATCATGACCAGCGGCATGGCACACGTGTCGGGCGGCATCATGGCCATGTACATCTCGCAAGGCATCGAGGCGCGGCATCTTTTGTCGGCGGTCATCATGACCTCGCCGGGAACCATCGTGATGGCAAAGATGCTCGTTCCGGAGACAGAAGTTCCTGCGACCGAAGGCAAGGTTGTGATTCCCAAGGATGAGCAGCACAAGGACGAGAACCTGATCGGCGCCATCGCGCGCGGCACCATCGACGGCGGCAAGCTGGCCATGAACGTGGCCATTATGCTTATCAGCTTTCTCGCGCTTGTTGCCCTCCTCGACATGCTGCTCGGCTGGATCCATATGCACGCAGGCCTGCACTGGGTGCCGGGAAGCCTTGGCGAAATTCTCGGATACGTCTTCTGGCCCGTGGCCTGGCTCATCGGAGTCCCCGCGCAGGATTGCAGCCTGATCGGCAACCTTCTCGGCACGCGTATGGCGCTCAACGAAGTGATCGCCTACATCGCGCTTGGCGCGCACAAGGCCATGATCACGCAGCGATCCTTCACCATCGCCACGTTCGCCCTATGCGGCTTTGCCAATCTCGGATCCATCGGCATGCAGATCGGTGGCATCGGCGCTCTGGTCCCCGATCGTCGCAATGACCTGGCGCGCCTGGGCGTGCGCGCGATGCTGGCCGGAACCATGGCGAACCTGATCTCCGCGTCAATTGCGGGAATTTTCTTGGGCTAATAAGAAACTCGGGCTGAGCATGGGGCAACGTCTCACAGGCGTGCCGCATTCCAAAATGCAGGCATTGCGTTTCGATATCGTTAGCACAACGGAACAATCTGCGTGGAGTGGAATTGCGTGGTTGTTACGAATTTAGACATCTTATCGATTAGGCGAAGTAACTTTCACAGTTTCTCAGCTACTACGAAGGCATAGATTATGGCTCATCCCTCGATAGTGCCACCCGGGCCTCAGGGGACTCCTCCGCCCTCCAAAGGCCGAATCAGGCGCGAGGTAAAAAGCATCTGGCATGAAGCTCCGCTCTGGGTTCATGTGGTCATCGTCGTGGTCGGCGCACTGTTGGCGGTATCCGTTGTCGTTATCAGCGCTAACTGGCCTTACCGCCACCGCAAAATCGCCCCAATGCTCCAAGACGTGCTGGTAAGTCAGGTTACCTTCACCAGCTACCACCGGACCTACTTTCCCAAACCCGGATTCGTCGCCACAGGCATCACCATGCGTCGGAAGTCTGCACCCGATCTTGCGCCACTCGGCCATGTGGACACGATAGTGGTCCAGGGAACCTGGTCCGATCTGATCATGCTGCGCGATCGCGTCGAATTGGTCGACGTCACCGGTCTACATATTGTCATCCCTCCCATCGGGAGCAAGGAAAACCACGAAGATTTTCCGCCCGGCAGCGGAAGTGACTTCGACGGTCCCGACACCATGATTGAGCGTTTTGTGGTGCACAAGAGCCTGCTCGAAATCCAGCGCATAGCCGGAAAGCCTCTCTCATTTCCGATAAAGCAACTTGAGATCAGAAATCTGCACAAAGGTGAAGCGCTGAACTACGCCGTCGACATGCAGAATGCAATTCCCACTGGCCACATCGTTGCCCACGGCAGCATGGGTCCGATCCATGGCAAGGACCTCCTCTCAACTCCCGTGAGCGGCAATTTCGCGTTCACTCAGGTCAATCTGCATGACGTGGGAGACATCAGCGGAACTCTGAATGCGCACGGCGTTTTCAAAGGAACATTGGCATCGATGGAAGTGGAAACAAGTACAGAGACCCGGAACTTCGCTGTGACGGATGGTAAACCGACTCCGATAGACGGCACGATGCGCGGAACGCTCAGCGGCTCCAACGGTGATTTGGATATCCACGCCATCGAACTCAAGATCCGTGAAACGAGCATTCACGCCGCGGGCAGCATCAAGGGAAACCCAAAGCTCACCAACCTCGACATAACCGTAGAGAAGGGCCGCGCCGAAGACCTGATGCAGCCATTCATTCATGATGATGTGCCCATCACCGGCCTTGTATGGCTGAAGACCCATGCCTATGTCGGGCCGCCGGGCGACGGATTCATGGAACGCCTGCGCATGACCGGGGAACTTAACGTGCCGGCTGAGAAGTTATCGGATCGCGAGACAGAAAAGAATCTCTCGGCATTCAGCGAGCGCGCCCAGGGAAATCGCACACCAAACACCGGACTCGACACTGACAACAAGCCCACCGACGCAACGAAAGACGCGCTGTCCTCGCTGCAGGGAGCGGTGCGGATCGAGAATGGGGTCGTATCCACATCGCGCCTCACTTTTAAAGTCCCAGGAGCGCAAGCCACAATGGCCGGCACCTTCCGCTTCGACGGCGAAATCGCGCACCTGACCGGAAATCTGAAAATGGATACCGACATTTCGCACACCGCCACCGGTTTCAAATCATTCTTACTGAAACCGCTCGCTCCATTTTTCAAGAAGAAGAATGGCGGGGCCGTGGTTCCGATAGCCGTTACAGGAACCCCTGGACACTATCAGGTCTCGCAAGATATTTCCCACAATAAATAGCCACACAGCGATTGAATCCAAAGCACTTGCAGGTCCGAGAGGGGGTCGCCGCCAAGCGTCGTTTATCAAACCCGCATCTCACCCATTTGGAGGTCGTACCTGGGTGCAGATGCCAAGGACATTGCGGATTGCAATCTGTCTGCTCGCAGCAGGGTTGGCTGTAGGATTCGTTGCATCTCGTGGCGAACCCGAACCCTCTAGCGCTGCGGCTGCAACCTCTTTCACCGACTCCTCCGCTCCCCTCCTGAAGCCAGCACCTTCCACACCGATTGCTGAACAAAAGGCTGCGCTCGGCGACGATGAAACCTGGCAACCGGAGTGGGATGCCACGATCGAAAAAGCTCTTCCTGCCGATCTGCTTGAACCGAAAATTGCGAACGAGGTGAAACCGTTCTGCCCGCGCTTCAGCTCCATGAAAGATGTGGACAAGCGCCAATTCTGGGCTTACTTCTTTCAGGCGCTTGCTGGCGCGGAAGCGGGCTTGAAAGCAACCTCGAACGTGCAGCACACTGAACCGCAGGTTGCGGTCGTGGATAGAGTTAGTCATCGCATAGTGCGCAGCGAAGGTCTGCTTCAATTGACCTACGAGGATGCCCGACGCTACGCATGCGACTTCGACTGGAATGCCGACAAGCGCCTTCCCGAACACGATCCCGACAAATCGATCCTGCAGCCCGAGAACAATCTGCTCTGCGGCGTAAACATTCTCGTGAACCAACTTGTCGTTCAGAAACGCCCGCTTCTGACAAAATCCAGTTACTGGTCTACGCTGCGGCCCGGCTGGCCTGGTAACCGGGTGTTTGTTCGCCAGATGGCGAATGTGCCGGCCGCCTGCGGGCGACCGATCACAAAGGTCGCCCATCAGGACTCCGAGTCCTCAATGTCAACAGCCTCGCGATAGGATGAGCCCCCTATGGTGCCCGGTGAAACGCCTGCTCTTGACCTGGATTTGGGCTCTGATGAAGTAGTTCGTTCTGCGCCTGCTGCAACGTCATGCTGGCAGCGATCTGCTCAAAGTGCGCCTTCACGTCGTCTTCTTCCTCCGAGATCGTTTTGAAAATCAACGCATGCCCCTGAATGTGAACATGCGTTTCCGCGATCTGCCAGACGCGTGGAGAGAGTTCGCGCCGTTCCACATCGAAAGTCCCGCCGGCCTTCAATTCGCCCACAAGTCCATATCCAATCTTGACATCGCGGATCAACCGCCCCTTCAGGCTGGCAATGCGATGCTGCTCACGATCGACCGCCATATCCCCTTCCATCGTGGCGAAGACGCGTGCCTCAAGATTGCGCGGCCGGAATTGGGGATCGGGCTTAAAGTGAAGCACAGTGTCATTTCCCTTTTCACCTGCGAGCGTCCAGATAAAGGCGTCGGGCAGAATCTTTAGAAGTTCAGCGGCTTGCTCATCGTCGTGCTGACCACTCTTGCGCTGTTTGGCCTGCGCACTAGAGTCATTGATAAACGCGGCCATCTCCTGACGCTGTTGCGATTCCGACACTGTTTGCCCGTCGCGTTCAACCACACGATCGACAGTCGCCGCATTCGCTTCGGCAACCCATCGCTTGACGTTCTTGCTGGGCTGCCGGTTGATTTCGAAGTAAAGCCAGTGGGAGTGATCATTGTGGCTCGCGTCGAGCTCGGTTCGAACGGCCTGTCTCACGATGTCACGGGGAGTTTGCGCAGCACAGACGAAACCCGCGAATAGAACAGTTGCGCATGTGAAACGCCGAGTCCTGGGCACGGAGGACCTCCGGTCGAACAACAAATTAGATGCATCGGTCCCGGAAGGCGGTTTCCCGGTGTGACCCACTCTTCAATTCGCTCCTCTAAGCCGCCGCAGCCGATAGAAAATAGTGAGGGCCGTAACCGACCCGCAACTCAGAAAGCTGGCCGCCATCCCCACGATGAGGGAAAGGTCCCTTTGATACGTCCCATGGACAACGCCGATCACTTGCAGCACGCTGAATCCGCCAAACGTGATCAGTGAGATTCCTTCATCCGTCTTCTTGCGCCAAACGGCGAGAACCTGGGGCACAAAGAGCAAAGCGTTGCACAGCAGCCCGAATCCAAATACGACAGCGACGATCTCCTTCATGGGGCCACATTCCCGGGAAATCTCTGCGCATTGCGGAGACGCGCCTTAGCTGCTTCTTCCTCGCGCGTGCGAGCGGGCGCGCTGGTTTCAAGCGTGGCCAACAGCCGGGCGGAAACGGCCGCCACCTCGTCGACAGCGGCGAAAAAGGCTGCTTCATTGGCTTTGGAAGGTTTTACGAATCCACTGATCTTGCGCACAAACTGCAAGGATGCAGCACGAACCTCTTCCGGCGTTACAGGAGGCTCGAAGTTGAAGAGCGTTTTGATATTGCGGCACATAACGCAGCCTCCGGCGAGATATTCACGCTCTTGAACCCGGCGCGGGCCAACGGCCGGAGTCGAACGCAGTTGTAGAATCGCAGGAACAGACTTATCGGGACAAGCTATGAGTTATTTTGACGAGGTTACAGAGGCCGCCCAATTTCTGCGTGTCAAATTGGGCAGGCTGCGACCGCACCTTGGTATCGTGCTGGGCTCCGGGTTGGGTGCGGCAGCCGACGCGGTGCACGAACCAGTTGTTGTGCCCTACGAAATCATTCCCCACTTTCCCAAGTCGACGGTGGAAGGTCACTCGGGCCGCCTGGTTGCAGGAATGCTCGGCGGAACGGCCGTGGTGGTCATGCAGGGCCGCGTGCATTTTTACGAGGGCTACTCGCCCAAAGACATCACCTTTCCGATGCGCGTCATGGGTGCGCTGGGCATACGTGCGGTGATTCTTACCAATGCTGCGGGCGGCATCGCCGAGGGATACAAAATCGGCCAACTTGTTCTCATCGCGGACCACATCAACATGATGGGCTGGAATCCGCTGGTGGGTCCCAATGAACCCCGTTTTGCCTTTGACAAGCCGAATAGCGGCCTGCGCTTCTTCGATATGTCGGAGGCTTATTCAAAGCGCCTGCGCCAGGTGGCCATGCAGATTACGGAACTCGAGGGTCAGCCGCTCGAGGAGGGCGTGTATCTCGCCGTCAGTGGACCCAGTTTCGAAACTCCGGCAGAGATTCGTGCCTTTCGCACCGTGGGCGCAACCCTGGTGGGCATGTCCACGGTGCCAGAGACCATCGTAGCCCGACACATGGGCATCGAAGTGCTCGGCATCTCGTGCGTCACAAATCTTGCCGCCGGTCTCAGCCCTACGCCTCTAAGCCATGCCGAGGTCTTCGAAGCCGGCAAGCAAGTGGAGCGAAAACTGGCGACTTTGCTGGAGCGGCTCACCATGTGGATCGCGGCGCTGGTGGACGAAGAATCGTGAGCGACAATGCACAGAAAGTAGACGCAGTCACGCCGCGGCTGCCGTTTCCACCCCAGGTTATAGGGATCGCCGGCGCCTCCGGTTCCGGCAAGACTACGCTCGCCACGGAGCTTGCCCGCGAACTCGACAGCATTCACTTCCCTCTCGACAACTACTATTTCGATCTGTCGCACTTGCCTGCTGCCGAGCGCGCGAAAGAAAACTTCGACGATCCGGCCCTGATCGAGAGTTCTCTTCTCGCTGAGCAAATTGCCGCGATCGCACGGGGAGAAACCATCGAGCGGCCACTCTATGATTTTTCCAACTATATTCGCATCCTCGACCGCACTGAAACGATGAAGGCGAGTGAATTTGTCCTAGTTGAAGGGCTCTTCGCGCTGTATTACCCCGAGCTGCTTTCGCTCTACCAGTTGCGCGTGTACCTGGATACGCCCGATGACGTCTGCTTCGAACGGCGCCTGAGGCGAGACACCATCGAGCGCGGACGCTCGCCTGAGTCGGTGCGCCGGCAATACGATACGACGGTGCGGCCATCCAGCATCGCGTTCGTGCGGCCATCCGCGGCCCAAGCCGACCTCATCATCGACGGAACCGCCGCGCTTGACTGGAAAGTGGAGCAGGTGTTGTTCGCAATGCGTGAACGCGGCCTACTTCGGATACCTAGATAGCAAAAAAGCGGCCAAATCATCGCAATCCTGCCACTTTGGAGCGGCGAATACATCCAACGTGGGGGAGTATGCGCACCTGAATCGCGTCTAAGCTGTTTGATGAAAGTCACAGCGGATCTGCCAAATCTGTACCAAACTGTGGGTTGATGCGAAATTTGGTGCAGTTCACCGAACTTTCACGCAACATCTAAATGGGAACAGGTTTCGTAACAATAACGTAGGAATTGAAATGAGCCGATCACTCAGAGCAATGCGACGGAGAGCCGAGACGTGGTTGCGGCAGGGAATCTCGCCGCGCCGCCTCGCGCTGACGCTCGCCTTGGGGTTTGCCATCGGCTGCATTCCGGTCCTTGGAGTCCCAACTGCTGTGTGCCTGGTGGTCGCCCTCAGTCTGCGGCTGAACATGCCGGCGATTCAGGCGGCCAACTATGCCGCAATGCCCTTCCAGGTCGCGCTTATCTTCCCGTTTGTCCGTCTTGGTGGCTGGCTATTTTCTTCCACTGCGCACCCAGCAATGAAGGCGGGAATGCTAGCCCACGGGTCGCCCATGAAGCTCATCTGGGCGTCCGGAAGCCTGGCCGGCGAAGCGCTGGCAGCGTGGCTGCTCACTGCGGTTCCCATGGTCCTTCTTCTGACGCTGGCCCTGACCGCCTTGTTGCGCCGGGTCCCGGTTCTCGCTTCTGCTGAAGCGGGTGACTGAGATGAAACGACAACCAGGATCCCGGACCCCAAGCACCACAGTCCATCAGAACTGATAACGCAGAGCAAGTTGCATAAGACGCGGAGGCATGGCGT
This sequence comes from uncultured Acidobacteriaceae bacterium, assembly GCA_963769345.1. Lineage (GTDB taxonomy): Bacteria > Acidobacteriota > Terriglobia > Terriglobales > Acidobacteriaceae > Telmatobacter. The sequence continues at coordinate 867,962 of CAVYLL010000005.1, read as the reverse complement.
TCATTGCCTGTCCAAAGCTTCCGCTTGAGATATTGCCTTCCACTGAAGAAGCACCGAAGAACTGAGCATGATTGAGCGCGTTGAACCCTTCGACGCGAACTTCGAGTGAATGATTGTCTCTCACCTGAAAATTGCGCGAGAGTGTCGCATCAAATGTTGCCATTCCCGGCCCCGAGAAAAATCGGCGCCGGGCGTTGCCCATGATCCCTGGCGCCGGAAGGGTGAGTTGCGATGCATCAAAAATGGCCCGACCGCCACGTGGATTTGCCTGCACATGCAGCGATTGCCCGCTCCACTGCGGAGTATCAACTCCATTGTTGTTGATGCCGTTGGGAATGGTGCCGAGCAGCGAAGTATCGTTGTTGTTGAGCAACGTCACCGGTAACCCCGACGTGAGGCGCGCAATCCCTGCTATGGCCCATCCAGACGTTATTGCATGGATTGGCTCCCTGGAATGAAGAGCGTGCAGTTCGTAGTGAAAACTGCCGACCAGGTTGTGCCGCATATCGAATGCTGAAAGTCCTCGGCTCAACGCTGGATCCACAGGATTGATCGGTTCCGGAAGTCCAGCGGACTGATCGAGAGATTTCGACCACGTGTAACTCGCCAGAATCTCCAGACCATGCGAGCGATGATTGATCGTTGCCTCCAATGCGTTGTAGCTGGCATTGGCAATCGTGCGCTGAAGCCCAACGCTGCCGAAAGCCGGGCCAAATTGGGTGCGCGCCGCCTGCTCATTGAATGGCCCGCAAGCCGACCCAAGACTGAGGCACAGCGCTGGATCCGCGGGATTTGCCTCTTCGAGCACAAGCAGGTGATGCGATGAGGCGCCCACATAGCTCATCGTAAACAGCGATCCAGTTCCCAACTGCCGCTCCACGCTCGCCATCCAGTGTTCGGCGTAGGGCGTCGCATCATTCGGATCGACTGCGGGAATTCCCACGAGCGGCTCAAACTGGCTCCAGTCCACATTCGCATTCGGGTGTGCGCGACTCGTGCCATACGCCACCTTTTGCAGTGGGAACCGTTGTCCGGCATCGAAGCCTGTTGCGGCAACGGTGAACGGAGACTCAAATAGCGGCGGCGCAGCCGACGTGTACGTATACCCATAAGGCGGATTTGCGCTCATGATGCCGGCAGAAAGTCCTTCGAACGCGGTGTAGAAGATCCCATATCCAAAACGGATGCTGGTTTGACCCACTGGGCCGGTAAGCCGATGCAGCCATTGCGCCGCGAACGAGGGCGTCCACGCCACTCCGAAGCGAGGAGCAAGATTGTTCCGTGCTGGCGCCAGCGAATCGGGAACCCCTGAATCGCCAGGGAAAACCAGGCCGAGTGGCGCATCCGGAAAAACCTGCGATTGTTCGCCTTTGATGAGTGTCTGCAGTTGGTTGAATTTTTCCTTCCACGGACGGATGCGATCCCATCGCACACCATAATTCACTGTTAGTTGGTTTGTGGCCTTCCAACTATCTTGAGCGAAAGCGGCAACGTAGAGGTTGCGATTGTAAAAATCGCGCGCTTGCCCCTGTGTATAGCTCGATGGCGCACCAAGTAAAAAATCAGCGAAGTCCAGGCCGGTCGCGGACCCGTTGAAGGCGAAGCTGCCATTGAATACGACGTCAGGATGGGTATTGATCTGATTCGCGTGGATCTCTCCACCAATCTTCAGTCCGTGTTTGCCCACAATGCGCGAGAAAGCGTCGCTGACTTCGTAGATGTTCTCCGCCTGCACCAGTGCCGTAGTATCAACACCCATCGTGAAATCGTTGAAGGCGATGTTCTCGATGCCTTCGGTCGAAGCCTTCAATGGAACGATGGTTGAAAACCCCTGCGATGCGAGCGAAGGGCCGACTCCGCCCCGAGCTTGTCCGACAGAGTTGGCATTCCGCATGAAGCTGAAGTAAGCCTCATTCGATGTCGACGAGCCAAACGTAGCTGTGTGGGAGATGCTAGCCAATTGCGCGCGTCCGTTCGAAGTGGCGTCGAAGCCCGGCACGCTTGCCCCTCCCGTTCCCGTCGGATAAGGTTTGTCGAGCGAATAATCGTCAAGAAAGTAGTACATCGTTAGCCTTCCCTTGCCACGGGTCCAGTCAGCGCGCAGAGCGCCTTTGTTGTCCGTCAACGTTTCAGCTTCTGCCGAAGTCGCGAAGAGTGCCGCTCCGACGTTGGGCTGCGGCACAAAGGCCAGCAGATATTTTGCCGGAGCCGACCAGGCGGACTGGGGAATCTTGCCGTCGGGAAAAACCGCCGAATATGGCTCACCCGCCGTAACGGAACGCCCAAGCCGTGAGCTCAGTACCCCCGCCCAGTTGTCGCCGTCGACCGTTCCCGATAACGGGTTCTCGCTGAAATCCCCATTCCGTTGGGCGAATGAGGGAACCGAAATGTTCCCCGTGTCGATGCCTTCTGTCAGCCGGGTTCCCTGGTAGTCGCCAAACAGGGCCAGACTTTTCGAGTGAAATGGTGCTCCGCCAAGCGTACCGCCAAACTGGTTTTGCCTGTATGTGGCGCGGTCTTGCGAGAAATAATTGCGTGCGTCGAGCGCCGTGTTACGCAAAAACTCAAAAGCTGAGCCGTGCAGATGCTCTGTCCCAGCCTTGGTTATTACCAGCACCTGCCCGCCGCTTGAGTTGCCATACTCCGCGTCGAAGTTTGAGGTAAGCACACGGAAGCTGTCGATCGAGTCGAGATTCGGCAGAATCGACGTGCCCATGTTCACATCCTCTTCCACATCGCTGCCATTCACTCTGAATCCATTCGATGACTCACGTTGACCACTGATCGAAAGATTGCCGGGATTCGCGTCGCCTGAAGGGGGTGTGGAAGCTACGCCAGTCATGATTACCGCTCCGGGCTGCGCAGTGTTTTGGGGAACAATGCCCGGCTGCACTGCCATCAGGTCAGTGAAGCTGCGTCCGTTCAGTGGCACCGCCTCGATTTTCCTCGTGTCCAACGATTCGCCAAGCTGCGTGCTCGTGGTCTCGGCCACCACGGCGTTGGCTGTCACTTCGATGGTCTGGGAGTTGCCCTCAATGGTAAGTGCGATATCCAGAGTGGCTAAAGGAGCATCCGCGGGCAGGACTACCTGCGTTTGATAGTCCTTAAATCCGCCAGCCTTGATTTCGAGTTGATAGGTCCCAGCGGCCGGCAAAGTGATCTGAAATGCGCCTTGTTCGCCTGTCTGGGAGGACCACCCGATGTTATTTCCGGATTGACGCATCGCTACAGCAACTCCCGGAATCACCCCTCCGGTCGCATCGCGCACTACGCCACTGCATTGGTAGGTTTGTGCTATCGTAGCGGCAAATGATGGATAGGAAAGAAGATAAGCAATAAGAACGATTAGGCATTTCATGGCTTTTCCTTACACTGAATCGGATTTTCGCGAGCTATGAGGTTTTGCGCATGACGCGACTTTAATCCCGACCATTTCGGTCGTCGTTATATATACGACAAATTATGTCCTTGTTTTATGCAGTGATGTCTATCACGTCGCTCACGAGGTAGCCCGCCGTCCGCTTGGTCGGGCCCGGACCCTCTCGTGTCCATCAAACCGTGCAACCTCAACCTCGGGCCGTCCTCGCTTCCGCGGACCGGCCCAACTTATATGTTCGACACCCCGGAGAATTTTGAGCCGGTTCGAGAGCGCGACTCTCGCCTCAGTGTGGCGCCGTCAGTCCTTGGAAGCGTAAGGATCGGGAACCGGATTGCCGCTCTGCAGCCACGCCGAATAGATCATGTCGCGGAGCATGCTGGCGCCCGCAGCGAGCCGTTCCACCGTAAATTCACGCGATTCCTGGGTTCCCTGCCCTTCAAATCCCCCAATTTTCTCCAACTGGTAGACTTTTTCGACGTATCTCGAAGTCTGCCGAAGGTAGGCCATGTAGTCGGCAAAGATATCCCCCTCGAGAGCGTGAGCTGGGGTCATGTGCGGCTGAACGTCGCCATCATGCAAATTGGCCCCCACAAATGGCCCTTCAAACTGCCAATGGATCGTGTGCGCCGTGGTGTAGCCGTTCGGATTAGGCCCAGTCCAGCCGTTGTACTGAACCGTGGTATGAAGGGGTTGTGAGGCGTCACCCACATAGTGTCCGAGCCACCCTGCATAGAAGATCGCAGCCTGCTCCGCGGCGCGTGTGTCTTGGTGAGCAGCTGAAAGGTGGCGATACTCACGGAGCGCTGCCTTCAGCCGCTCCCAAACCTCGGTAGCCTCCCATGGTTGAAGACCAATTTTCTCAGGACGTTGGCCGGCGGCGAATGCCAGCGCGTCGAAATCAAACCGCCGGTGCGGCAAAGGCCCAAGGGCGTCAGCAAGTTCAAGATCAATGAAGTGCTCAGGCGCCTGCGCCGCATTGAGCTCTGGTTCAGCTGGCGAGCGCCATCGGTCCGGCTCGGGGCCAAGGTATTCAATTTCGTTGATGGCAGCTTCTGAGTGCAGGAAGGATGGTATGTCGGGGGGTAAGTTAACGACGGCCAAATGGTTGATAATACGATGACCTTCGTTACCCCAGGCATGGGCGAACGGTGCATACAAGGAGACACTCGAAAGGACAATGAATACGGGCAGGGTAGGCAAGTTGCGGGCAGGCGTCCGAAGCATGAGGCAAGTATACGGCGACCCAGAATCGATTATCGCTTTCGGAATACATCTGATCACGCGCTGCAAAACGCCACCTGGTATGGGTGCCGTTTTGGGTACGACAGTACTTCAGTTCAGTAACATACGCTTGAAAATCAATTTCATTTTATAGGAGGGTACAAGATAAGTCATATTATGTTCGTGCTGAACCCGGCAGATTGGCAGTCTCACGTTGGGACAGCCGAGGCAATGGGGATGTATGCTCGCATAAACAGTGCGAGACAAATTGTGCTGTAGATTGTTCGATCATCCCCCAATGACCGAACGTGCGATTGACCCTGTCGTGCGCGGAGATGTATCAGCCGTCCGTGAGGGGCTTCAGCAAGGTGAGAAGCAGCGATTGGGGTAAGAATGCAGGAGCGCGGCAACTCAATGGACCCACGCGAATCGAGAAAGCCGGATCAGGAAGGAGAGAATCCCGCTCCTCCGCTTTGGTCTTCGCTGTCAGTGCTCGCTGTAGCGATGGCTGCCGCTTTCATTCTCGCCCGGCTTGAGCAGGGTCCGAAATTCGACTGGCTTTTGCTGATGACCGCGATGGGGCTGACGGCTGCCGTGCTTATGCGTGTGCTGGCCGACATCTCGGCCGAACGTGAGGCCGCAGCACGCTATGCCGGAGATCCTCTGAGGGACATCCTCGATTCCGCGGGCACAATGGTGCTTTCCATAGGCCTCGACGGCAAACTCACCTACATGAACCCAACAGCGGAGCGGCTACTCGGCTACCACGCCCCGGAACTGGTCAACCAGGAGAGTACGGAAAAACTGCTTGCGCCCGGCGAGGAGAATCGGCTGGTCTCCGAAGTTCGGAGACTCTACGGAATCAGCAAACCGGTGGACGGAGGACACGAAGGCAGCCTGGTCACTTATGCAGAGGTTGTCACTTCGCTTGCGCCAAGCCAGGTCCCGAGCTTTGAGACGCATCTGCGACGCAAAGACGGGTCGCTCTTCCCTGTCCGGCTGCACATCTCGACATTGCGCAATCGAGATGGATTACCGACCGGACTGGTAGCTGTTGCGCTGGATCAGTCGGTCAACTCCACACCGGGCGAGGGTCTTCGCATTCCCCGCGACCGGTATCGCGATCTGTTTGAGAACTCGAGCGAAATGATTGCAACGCTGGACATGACGGGCAAGTTCCTCTACGCCAATCCGGCATGGAGGCAGACGTTCCGGCTCGACAGGAATGCCTCCCTTGAACGCGATTCGTTTGCAGATGTATTTGGGCAAGGCTGCCGCGATGATGTTGCAACCTTGCTGAAGAGGGCGCTGGAAGGCGTGACAGTGGACCGTGCCCCACTGCGCACTGAGACCGCGGATGGTCGCGTGCTGGAACTGGAGATGAGTCTGCACCAGCGTCGCCGTGCCGGAAAACCGTTGGCCGTACAGTGCCTTCTGCACGACGTAACCCAGCAGAAGCAGCGCGAACATCGCCTGGCATTGCAACTCGTGGTGAGCCAGATTGTCGGCGAAAACATCTCCGCCGAAATTGCGACCAAGCGTGTGCTCGAGGCGTTGTGCATCTCGCAGGGCTGGGACGTCGCTGTGAAGTGGGACGTCAACACGGAAGAGAACCGTCTCGAATTCAATACAGCCTGGGGAGTACCCGGCAAAGGTGCCGAAGGGCTGATCCAGGAGAGCATGGGCATCACACTGGCTCCGGGTGGGAGCCTGCCGGGACGCGCATGGAAAGAAGGACGCCTGGTGTGGGCATCGGACCTATCGGTGCTGACAACGAGCCCGCGGGTCCAGGCGGCCGTTCGGACCAAGATGGTCTCGGGCTGGGCTGCTCCGGTGCAGGTGGGCAATCACGTTTTGGCAGTGCTGGAGTTCTATTGCCACGCACGGATACGCGAAGATCGCGAGACTACCGCCGCCATGGAAACCGTAGCCGGATCGCTTGGGCAGATGCTTGCGCGGACCCGGGAACGTGAGCGCGCCGAGGAGTTGAGCCGGCAACAGGAAATTCTGCTTGGGTCGGTGGCAGATGGCATCTGCGGTGTCGATCGCAACGGCCTGGTGCGATTTGCCAATCCTGCGGCCGCCCGGCTCCTCGGGGCACGTCCGCAAAACCTGATCGGCAAGCCCGTCCACCAGCTCGTGCATGGATCGGCGCCACACGACAAAAAGTGCGCTGAAGATTGTCCGCTGCGTCGCGCATCGGGACAGCGCAAATCGGTGACCGGAGAAGGAACGATCTACCGCAGTAACGGCACAGGGTTCCCTGCTGAATTCTTCCTCAACCCAATTCTGGACCAGGGCAGATTTTCAGGCTCGGTGCTGAGCTTCAGAGACATTAGCCAGCGTTATGCGCTCGACCGCATGAAGGATGAGTTCGTTTCGACGGTAAGCCACGAGCTTCGTACGCCGCTTACCTCGATTCGCGGAGCGCTCGGATTGCTTTCGTCCGGCATGCTGGGCGTCATCAATGAGAAGGCGGCTAACTTGCTGCGTATTGCGCTCAGCAACTCGGAGCGCCTGGTGCGGCTGATCAACGACATCCTCGACCTGGAGCGCACGCAGAGCGGCCGCGAACCCCTCACATTCCGCCCCATTCAACTGGGCGAGATAGTGCGTCAGGCGATCGATGGGGTGCAGCCAATGGCAGATGAAGCCGGAGTGCTGCTCATCCATGACAAGACGCAGGTAGAAATCACGGCTGACCCGGATCGCCTTCTGCAGGTTGTCACAAATCTGTTGTCGAATGCGATCAAGTTCTCACCTCCAAATTCCGCAATTTCGGTGATGCTGCGCTCCGGCGCCAGCGGCGTGACGCTCTCGGTCATCGACCAGGGCCGCGGAATTCCCGCAGACAAGCTCGAAGCAATCTTCGGGCGATTCCAGCAAGTCGACGCCTCAGACTCGCGCCAGAAGGGCGGTAGCGGCCTTGGATTGGCGATTTGCCGCGCGATCGTCTTGCAGCATAGCGGGCGCATCTGGGCGGAGCGGAATCCGGTTCGCGGATCGACGTTCAGGGTTTTCCTACCCTATCAGCCCGTCGCGGCAAAGACAGAGGAAGGCGAATCGAGCCCCGCTACCCATGGTGCGGTGCTTGTCGCCGATACCAATGGCGCAACGCGGCCGTTAGTTGCCGATCAACTCGCGCGCTACGGATACCGAGTCGTGGAAGCAACAACCGTTGACCAGGCGGTCGCCGTGGCCCACGATGGAGTGTCAGCAATTGTGTTGGACACGACGATCGATGGCATCAACGGCTGGGAGATACTGCCGTTGCTGCGCCGCGAAGATCCCGAGGCACACACACCGGTGGTGCTGTTGGGCATTGCAAATCCGCAGCCGCCGGGGGAGCCAGCCGGCAAGGTGGATCGTCTTTTCCCGCGACCGAGCGACGATGATTTGCTGGATGAGTTAGTCAAGGTACTCTGCATTCCTGGCGAGCAGGCACGCATCCTTGTGGTGGAGGATGATCCCGATCTAGGCCAGGTTGTAGCCGAGATATTCAGGCGCGAAGGAATTGTGGTGCAAGTGGCTCATACACGCCAAGGCGCGATGGATGACTGCCTGACCTTCCAGCCGCACATGATTGTGCTGGACATCGGCATGCCGAATGGCGATGGATTCAACGTGGTGGATTGGCTGCGCCAGCACGAGGATTTGAACAGGGTGCCGCTGGTCGCCTATTCTGCACATGGCTTGACACAGGCCGAGCGCATGCAACTGGTGCTTGGATTGAGTCACTTCCTGGCCAAAGCCAGCGTCGAACCCGAACAACTGGAAGCCCTCGTGCTGACAATGCTTCGCAGCTCGCAAGAGGTCGAAGATTCGATTCCCGAGGTTTCCGCCGGCCAAGGTTCCTGAGGCCGGTTCCGGAGAAGCAATTCATGCATCGCATTCTTATCATTGATGATGAAGACGACATTCGCGAAGTAGCTGCATTGAGCCTGGAGACCGTGGCAGGCTGGGAAGTGATGGTGGCCAGTTCGGGCGCACAGGGACTTGCCCGCGCGGCAACTTACCAACCCGATGCAATCCTGCTGGACGTGATGATGCCTGGGATGGACGGCCCGGCAACGTTTCGGGAATTGCAGAAGAACCCGGCGACCGCGCACATCCCGGTTATGCTTTTGACCGCCAAGGTTCAGGCAACTGACCGCTCGCGTTTCGCCGATCTGGGCGTGAAAGCCGTTTTGGTGAAACCGTTCGACCCGCTAACGCTGTCCCAGCAGGTCGCTGGCATCCTGGGCTGGAGTTGAGGCAAATTCGTGGACGACGCCCAAGGATCTCCGCTGGCCGAAGCCATGAACCGTCTGTGGGCCAAGTATCTGCCCCAGATGGAAGAACGAGTGGGGACTCTGCAGAGAGCAGCCGAGAGCCTGGCCAACGGAACGTTGACCGCACGTCGACAGGAACTGGCAGGGGCCGACGCGCACAAGCTGGCGGGTGTTCTGGGAACCTTTGGTCTAAACGAAGGTACGGAACTGGCGCGTGAAGCAGAGAGTTTGTACGGCGGATCACTTGATGGAAACCCGGCGGCCGCCTCGCGCCTTCAAACGATTGCAGAGCAACTTCGGTCTATGATCACGAACCGCGATTAGTCCACCTCGGTCCGGCACGCGGCCAGATACTTCGGCAATTACACTCGTAGTGGTGCTCCGACAGGACAAATCGATGCGCCAACTCGATCTGAGCTTTGAGCAGCCGCAAACTGCCCGCCGCATATGGCCAGTGCGGGAGCTGGTAGAGCATGTCTGCGAACAAGTCGAACAGGAGTTCGCCGACATTTGGGTGGAAGGCGAGATATCCAATTGCCGTCCCGCGCCATCGGGACACTTATATTTCACGTTGAAAGATGCGGATGCTCAGTTACCTGTTGTGTTGTTCCGGCGACAGGCACTCCTGCTGCGCTTCAAACCAGAAGATGGACTGCACGTGCTGGTGCGCGGACGCGTGAGCGTATACGCTCAGCGAGGTCAACTGCAACTGGTGGGCGAGACAATCGAGCCCGTCGGCGCGGGCTCCCTGCAACTGGCTTTCGAACAACTCAAAGAGCGCCTGAAAGCCGAGGGATTATTCGAGTCTGCCCGCAAGCGTTTATTGCCGGCCTTTCCGCGCTCGGTAGGAATCGTAACGTCGCCGAACGGCGCTGTTATTCGCGACTTCCTCAACATTGTCGCGCGACGGCATGCGGGGTTGAATGTGCTAGTGTGCCCGGCCGCGATGCAGGGAGAACAGGCGTCGGGCGACGTGGAAGCGGCTCTGTCTCAACTGAATTCAAGCGGGCTGGCGGACGTGATCGTTGTCGCCCGCGGTGGAGGATCGCTTGAGGACTTGAGCGCTTTCAATAGCGAACGGGTCGCGCGGGCGATTGTTGCGTCCGCGTTGCCTGTAGTCTCGGCGATCGGGCACGAGACCGACTTCACAATCGCGGATTTCGTGGCGGACCTGAGAGCGCCTACTCCGTCAGCAGCCGCCGAATTAATCACCGAAGCGCAGCATCGCATTGCCGAGCGGGTTGAAACCCAGTCGAATCGTTTGGAACGGGCAACGCGCTTCCAACTCTTGCATGCGCGGCAACAGTTCGACAGGGTGCCCATGGATCGCGCTGAGCGGCGCACAACGGCGATGCTGCACAGACTCAGCCAACGGCTCGACGATCTTGGGTTTCGGATTGAGGCAAGCGTCAATGATCTGGTGCGCGCCCGTCAACGCGAGGTAACAGAACTGGCGGCGGATGTACTGCATCATGAACCTCGACAGATGCTGGCGCGGATGCGGGAGAGACTCGGTGTCAGCGGAACGAGGCTGGAGCGCTCACTGGAGCGAACATTGCGCAGATGGACAGCACGGCTCGAGGCCCTCGACGGCCGCCTCCGGTCGCTATCGCCTCTCGCCGTGATAGAGCGAGGCTACGCCCTGGTGCTGAGCACGGATGGCACGGTGATTCGATCCACTGCCGAGCTTGCACTTGGCGACCAAATCCGGACGAGGTTGAGTGACGGGGAGATCCGTAGCACAGTTGACGAAGTCACGGGTAAGAAGAAACGCAAGAAGTGAGGATATGAGCAAAGGAATTGCACACCGGCTTTTTGGAACCGACGGAATTCGAGGCGTCGCAGGCGAGCCGCCGCTGGACGCAAGAACAATTTATGCAACCGGATTGGCCATTGGCCAGTCGCTCCGCGACAACGCAGAGCCCAAGGTAATTCTTGGACGCGATACTCGCGAGTCGAGCACTTGGATTGCCGCGACCATCACCGCTGGGTTGCGCGAAACTGGTGTGCGCGTCGAAAGCGCAGGCGTCGTCCCAACCCCCGCGGTAGCATTCCTCGCGCGTAATCGCGGCTTCGATGCCGGCGTCGTAATTTCCGCTTCGCACAATCCCTGGCGCGACAATGGAATCAAGCTCTTTGGCGCCGACGGCTTCAAACTGCCGGATGCGGCTGAGGCTTTCATCGAGAATGAGCTTCTGCGGCACGCCGAAGAAGCTGTGGTACCCGACGTATCAGAACTGGCGCGCGTCGAAGATAACGCAGCTCTTTCCGAGCAATACATTCAATTCCTCATCGAGTCTGTGCCCGGACTCGAGTTGAATGGCTTGCGAATCGTTGCCGATTGCGCCAACGGCGCCGCTGCGGGAATAGCACCGGAGTTGTTTGCGCGGTTGGGTGCGCAGATTCGGAATGAGTTCACGCTGCTGAACATTGAGCCCAACGGCCGCAACATCAACGCTGGATGCGGAGCCCTCCACCCTCAACTGGTCGCGGAGGAGGTTCAAAACCGCGGAGCTGCTATGGGGCTTACATTCGACGGCGATGCAGACCGCTGCATGCTGGCGGGTGCACATGGGAACGTGATCAACGGCGACGCGATTCTGCTGATGGCCGCGCGTGACCTGAAAGCGCGCGGGCTGCTTACCGGTAATCTTGTCGTGGCAACCACGATGTCGAACATGGGTCTGGAGGCGGCGCTGAAACGATCCGGCATTCGCATGCTGCGCGCACCTGTGGGTGATCGATACGTGCTCGAGCAGATGCTGCAGCATGATGCGGCGCTCGGCGGGGAGCAGTCCGGCCACATTCTCTTCCCTCACCTTGCAACAACCGGAGATGGTCTGCTGACCGCACTCGTCATTCTGGATCTGCTTGCACGCACTGGTAAGAGTGTTGACGAACTGACAGCCGACCTCAAGGTATATCCGCAGGTGATCGTAAACGTAAGGGTCCGCGAGAAAAAGCCGCTTGAAACCATTCCCGCTGTAGCCGAGCGCATCCGCGCTGCGGAGGGAGAACTAAAAGACGCCGGACGCGTGGTGATTCGCTATTCCGGAACGGAAGCGCTGGCACGCGTCATGATTGAGGCCGAAAGCGAGGAGGCAATGCGCCGTCACGCCGACGCAATTGCTAGCGCGATTCGGGAAGAGCTGGGGGCTTAGTCTCGCCAGAATATTGCATAATTAAGTGACAACAAGTCATGCCCAGCGACAGCCGATAAGGCGTTGTTCCGCAAAATGCGTGGGTCGCCCGGTAACCCGATCGCAAAAGTGATTGGATTTCGGGGTCGGCCATGTCGATAGGAATTGCAGGCGTTGCTTGTCGGGTTTCGACGACGACAATCGGCGGGTTGGACTTCAAAATTGATCGGAAGAGGTGATCGCTCTGATTCCCCTTGCTTGCCCACCAAAACGAAGTTTGCCAGTTGGCGAAGACACTTTGCTTGAAATAGGGAAGAATTCCAACCGCGTTATAAGAATGATTGTCGTCCTGATCGATAAACGTGGTAATGATTGTCGTGCCGTTCTCGACATATGGTTTCAGGAATTCGGCGGCCGCAGAGTCCCCTGAATAGGCGTGGGAGTAGTCATAAACCAGAGCATTGACTGACCATAGGATTTGCACTGACGCGACAGTCGCGAACGCTACCTGACATGCCCTTTCATAGGGCAATTTCCCTGGCGCTGTCGTCGGCCACGTAATCCAAAGAAGGCAGATCATGAGCGGGTTGAGCATCCCGGCATGCCAGATCGAAAGATAAAGAACTGAAAAAGCAGAGAAGAAGACCACAGGCAGAAAATAGATAAGGCTGCGCCGTCCGTCGAAGCAGAGAACGCACAAAACCCAGAATGCAAAGGCGAGCCACAAGGGATCGGACAGTCCCCAAAGAAGAGATTGTCCCGCGATCATCAAGTAAGATTTCAAGTGACTCGCAGCATCCCAGCGTGCGACATCAGGCGCAGGCCACGCTGTGCAAATTGCAATCGCATATAAGGCGAGAACAATGGTTACAAATTGAAAGAGGCGTTTGCGGCCGTCAGGATCCTTTGCAACCCCGCTGCGCAATTGCTCGATGCAATAGACCGCAGCGAGACCACCGGAAATAACTGCTGCGTGCATCTCAACGTTGGACAGAAGTCCCAGAAACAACGCGACCAACAATGGTCTTTTTTTCCATTGCCACGCAATGAGATAAAGCAACGGAGGCACAAAGACATAGCTTCGGGCCACAACGACGTATTGGAATAGAAGAAAATAGGTAAACGGCAGCAGGGCTTTCAAATATTTCGGAAACGGCGAACAAAACAAAAACAGCGCCGTTCCTGCAACACCTATAGACCCACAAATCCAATGCATCCCCAGGTACGAAACGCCTGTCAGATTCAAAATCCGAAGCAGGACGTACCAAAGAATCGGATGCCCTTCGTAGTGCAGGTAAGTTACGAACAAGTCGTGGAGGGAGAGGTTACGAGCCAATTGCCACGCCTGCGCCTCGTCCGCCCATGGCTCATGGTGCGCGATCGCCGATCCAAGAAGGACGGTGTAGGCGGCAAGAATGGCGGTTTCAAAGCCCTTGAACCGAATTTGATTCGACCATTTCAGCATTATCTCGATGTGTTGAACCAGTTCCGAAGCAGGAAATATTCGTTGATCGGCTGGTCATCGGTAAGCGCTGGCACTTGGGGATCTCCCTGGACCAACTCCTGAAGTGGAATTTCCTGCGAAAGGACCACGTCGAATTGTTCGTCGGCGCTCGCTCGCGGACCCCACTCCACAAAATCGGATGAAGCACTCAGAGGCATTCTTGCGGCTAAGACGGAGCCGGGTATCTTCGGCAGTGGTTCCATACTGGCCAGATAATGAATGCCAAACGTTTTATCGTAGGAGCGGAAAGCGCGCACATACGGAAACGATTCCATCAATGTCTTCGTAATCGAAGCTGTAGTCGCGGCGTCTCCCATTTGAGACGGATACCAGTTTTGCAAAATGCCATCGCGATTAAGATGCCGCTTGATCACATCGTAGAACTCGCGCGAATAGAGAAGACTCGATCCTGGCGCTGCGACCGGCGGAGGCGGATCCACAACAATCACGTCATACATCTGATTCGAGCCATCGAGGAATCGACGTCCATCATCGACAACGATCTTGGCAAGAGGCGAACTGATCAGTTGAGGCGCATCAGCATGATAGTACGAAAACAGCTTGGGTACGCTCGGGATGAGGTCCACCGTCGTTGTAGGAATACCCCACGAAAGCATGGAGCGAAAGCTGGTACCCATACCGAAGCAGATCACCAGCCCATTCCGCGGCCGACGGGTCATCGATGCCATAGGAAGATGCACGATATATTTCGTAATCGGCGTAAGAATTGTCATGCCGAAGCCATTCACGAGCAATGTGCGATTAAATCCTGTGCCTGCTGCAATCACCGTTGCAGCGTAGTCTCGCCGTACTTCATGCTTCGGAAACAGCGTTTCATAGTCCCTGCTGAAGCTGAATAGCAGAACACCAACCGCGACAGCAATCACAAATTTGGTTCGGGGCCGGCTTCGTGGAAGGGCGCGATCAGCTTCGCGCGAGCGCCGGAACGCGAGAATCGCTGCAAACCCGAACAATGGCAGCGAGAGGGCCAGAATCGACTTACGCTCGCCGAGCCATGGTTCAAGCCAGAACGATGCGATCAGCGGACCCACAATACAGCCAAGCACGTTGAATGCGTAGGCCAACCCCGCTTCGTCAGGCTCTCCAGCCGACCATGTATCCACAAGCAAAGGTGTCAAAAATCCGGTGAGTGCGCAAAAAAACATGATGGAGACGATGCGCAGTCCATTCATCCCGGAATCGCTGAGTTTCAGTAGTGGATTTGCCCCCAGGAGGGGGATGAGCGCGGAGGCAGCAAGCGCACTCCAGGTAGCCGCACTCTCATCCGGCCGGTGCGTTCTTGACCAGGAACGGTAGTCTCGGGCACCCATGACGGTCGCGAGCAGATATGCGCCCAGTACCAAAGCGAATGCATAGACGAAGTTGCCTAAGAACGGAGTGAATTGCCTCATCCAGACGACTTCAGCGCCCATGCTTATCAAACCGGTGGTGAAGAGCAGCACGAGAATGGTGGAACGAGGAAGACCATACAGACTGGTTTCCCGGACGAAGGCGGGCGTCTCGGCTTCAGCCAAGATCGGAACACCAAGGCGGAAACTGATCCGAAGAGCAAGTAGTGCCAAGATCGTGTTCAAGCCGGCTGCAAACCAAAGGGTTGACCGAAACCCCAGCAATTCAATTAGAACGAATGCAGATAGAAGCGTCCCCAGTAAGGCTCCAACTACGTTGGCGAGATAGAGGTAACTGAACGAACGTGAAGACGCGGAATGACAGGTTTGTCGAATAACCGACATCAATAAGGGAAACGTAGAGCCGAGAAAGGTGCACCAAGGTAAGAGCGTAATGGAAATCAAGACGCCCGCGAGCAGGTAGTAACGCGAGGTCTGCCATGCTCCCAGGCTGCCCATGTGGAGCATGATTTGTCGGCCAAAGTTCAGTTCAATAGGAACCAGAAGAGCAGAACAACCGATCAGCAATTCAGCCAAAGAATAAAAGCGAAGCATGCGGGGCGCGTTCAGGCCGGAAACTTTGCGCGTCAGAACGCCAACACCCCAAGAGCCGAGACCCAGGCCTGCCATGAAAATCGAAAGAACGATGGAAACGAGCGCCGTGGTTACGCCGAAGCTGGCCATTGCGAGCCTGACCCAGACCACTTCGTAAACTAGACCGCAGAATCCTGAAATGATGAAGAAAACAAAATACCATTTCAGATGAAAATCCTGAAGGGCGGCGCTTTCCAAGCGATCGGGGGTTGTGCGAATCGAATAGGATTGCATTTCTCTCCACAGGGCGAAAAAATGAACTGGTCGCTTGATTGGTCTTCTCTGTATGGTATTCCAGGCACTCCGCAATCGAGGGAAAATGTCGCCCCGAGGTAACCAATCAGTTGATTCCGTTACCGATTCACTACGGAGAGAAAAGGGCTATAAAGTGGTTAGACCAGAACGGCTGGCTGTTCCTGGGGCGTTGGTCTCCACCAGTGTCTGCTTCGCTTTTCACATGGCGGAGATAACAGGCAAGTAGATCTCTACAGGTCGCGCCAGTTAGGGCCAAAGCCAAGGTCCGCCACGAGGGGCACATTGAGTTCGATCACGCCTTCCATCTCGGCACGAACCAACTCTTCCACTTCATTCGTTTCAGCTGAGGGAACCTCGAAAAGCAGTTCATCGTGGACCTGCAGGACCATCCGCGCCTTCAATCTGCGATCGGCCAGCTTGCGATCGAGCGAGATCATCGCCAACTTGATAAGGTCGGCTGCAGAGCCTTGCAGAGGCGTGTTGACGGCGGTACGTTCGGCGAATCCGCGGGAGTTAGGATTACGGCTGGTGATATCGGGAATCGGGCGAACGCGGCCGAATAGTGTTCGTACGGCGCCATCGCGGCGCGTGTCTTCAAGTGTCTTCTCGATAAAAGCCTTCACACCCTGATAACGAGCAAAATAGCGATCGATGTAAGCCTTGGCTTCAGCCTGCGGAATCCCCAATTGCGCAGCGAGACCGAAGGGCGAAATGCCGTAGACGATTCCAAAATTCACAGCCTTGGCGCGATTGCGCGTCTCTTTGTCCATGGTGTCGGCGGGCACGCCGAAAACCTCGCTTGCCGTGAGCGTATGGATGTCTTCGTTGTTCTTATATGCCCGAACAAGGAGCGGGTCACCGCTGAAGTGAGCAAGAAGCCTCAACTCAATCTGCGAGTAGTCTGCGGAAAGCAGTTGCGTGCCAGGAGCTGCGACAAATGCTGCACGGATTTCGCGGCCCAGCTCGGTGCGAATAGGGATGTTCTGCAGATTTGGGTTAACGGACGACAGGCGGCCCGTAGAGGTGGCTGCAGCCTGAAACGTGGTATGAACACGCGACTCGCCGTCGGCTAGTAGCGGCAGCGAGTCTACATAATTTGACTTGAGTTTCGACAGGTGGCGATATTCGAGGACTAGCCGCGGAACGTCGTTGGTTTCGGCGAGCCCTTCGAGAACATCCTGCGCGGTCGAAATTGTCTTGCCCTTGCCATATTTCACCGGCACGGGCAAGCCCATGTCTTTAAACAGCACTTCGCCAAGTTGCTTGGGCGAATTGATATTAAAGCGGCGGCCCGCAAGCGAGAAGATGTTTTCGCCGACGCGCTCCAGTTCGGCGCCGAATCGCCTCGAAAGACCGTAGAGAACGCTGGCATCGATCCGAACTCCGCTCCTCTCCATACGAAAAAGCACGGGTGCGAGAGGCAGATCGATCTTCTCGTAAACGCTGGTGACATTGCTCCGCTCCGCCTCCATTCGAAGTTCGCTTACCAGGGCTTGCGTCACAACCGCTGCGGCTGGAAGAGATTGTGGTGCCGGCTCGTTGTGGCGAGCAGCTACGTCGGCGAGGGTTTGCGCAGTATGTGTTGGATTCAAGGCGTAGGAGAGCAGCATCGAGTCATCGATTTTGCCTTGCAGGTCAACGCCAAGTCCGCTGAGAACATGTAGCGCGAGCTTCAGGTCGTGGATGTGTTTCGGTAGATCCGGATCTTCAAGCAGCACCTTAAGTTCGAGAGTAAGCGGAAGACAAAGGCCTTTGCCCGCTTCGGCACTGACACCAATGCTCGATTCAGTCTTCTTTTCGGCCTCCTCGACAATGTCCAGCAGCGACATGGTCTGCGGAACCGCAGGTTCATGGGACTCAGTCTCGGGCTCGGTTGGTTCCACCGCGGCGAGAGCAAAGGCAAAGCCGCTCTTCCGAGCGGCTGCATAAAATGTCGCCGCCTGTTCGTCGGTGGCCCGATCGATGAGTTCGAGCACTGGTGCCGACGCAGATGGCGCAAGTTCGCGAAGCATGGATGTGAACTCGAGTTCGCTGAAGAGGGTGCGGCAGGCTTCCAGATCCGGTTCTTGCGTCTCCATCGCCTTCAAGTCGAGCGGAAGAGGAACACGGCAGTCGATCGTGACCAATTCTTTCGAAAGCAGAACTGCATCGCGATTCTGTTCCAGCGATTCGCGGTAGCTCTTGCGTTTAACTTCAGAGGCCCGATCGATGACGGCCTCGACGCTGCCGAACTCAACGATGAGATCGACGCTGCCCTTGTCACCGATACCCGGCGCGCCCGGGATGTTGTCAATGCTATCGCCGCGCAGAGCCATGACGTCGACAACCTTGCCGGGAGGCACGCCCAGAACTTCGTTAACCTTGGCTGCGTCCAGGATCAGGTTGTCCTTCTGCGGATTCAGGACCTTCACGCGCTCTGTGACAAGCTGCATCATGTCCTTGTCGCCGGAAACTATGAAGACTTCGTGGCCGACTTCGGCCGCCTCCCGAGCCAGTGTGCCGATGACGTCATCGGCTTCGAAGCCTTGGACTTCCAGGATTGGAATGCGCAGGGCCTCAAGCGAGCGGCGAATGTACGGGACTTGGCGGCGAAGGTCTTCCGGCATCGATTCGCGCTTGGCTTTGTAGCCGTCGTAGCTTACGTCTTCAAAACTTTGCGACTTAGAGTTCCACTTGCGGAGGGTGCCGATCGCTTGGGCGCGCTCGTCGCGAAAGACTGCTCCGCTCGGATCGAATACCGCGGCAAAGTAGCGCGGCGCGAAGTCCTGGCGCAGCTTTTTGATCATGTTGACGAAGACGTACGTCGCCGCCGTGGGCAGGCCCGAACGCGTTGACATGGGGCGGCTGCGCTGCATGGCGTGGTAGGCGCGGAAGATAAATGACATCGCGTCGAGAAGAAAGACGGGGGGCTTTTCCAAGGTCTGGCACGGTAACGAGTCTAACAGCGGTGGGTGCCTTCGGAAACCAGACTCACACCGTGGCAGCAAGAAAGAATCGCTACTCGGAAGCCAACTCCGCTGGTGAAGACGGCTTCCGTTGGATCTCGCTGAGCCATTCTGCAGCGTAGATTGCGAGCACCGCAATGATGGCACCCGCAATAAGGTCAAGGATGTAGTGTTCTCCTGTTGTGACCGTCGATAGGACGATCAGGGCCGCGAGGATCACAACGGGGATCCTCAGGAGACGGAAGGTCCAGAGAGCCCGGGCGCAGAGGATAGCCCAAACAACATGGAAGGACGGAAAACAGACAATCCCTGCGGGCACATGGTACTGGCAAGCACCCGGGTGGCGAAGCAGAAACAGGGTGGCTTGCGAACCCAGTTGATCAAGCCTAGCGGGGGTGGGGTAGCCGTACCAGGGGCCAACAGCCGGAAATAATGCGAACAGTGGCAATCCCACGATGAATGATACGAGGTTGGCGGTAAGGAATTTCTGCGCGTGCTTCGCTCTTGCGGCGAGCGGCGGAAGCAGAACCGCAACACGCATCAAAGGAAACAGCCAGAAATAACAGCCACTCGCGAACTGTCCAAGCCAGTTGTGTGCAGCCCATGCAATGATGGCAGGAATTGGCACACCGATTGCGCGGTCGAACTGGACGAGGTTAGCGTCCTTTAGCGCAATATGCGACCCGAGACGGGCTGCAACTACAACCGGAAGATTCAGCATGTAGGTGTAGAACAATGCCCAAAAGACCGTCAGTAAGAGATCGAGAATGTATTTCCTTCCAGTTTCACTTAGGTAGACCAATAGAGGCATCAGAACCGCGAGTATCAGCAGGAGCACCAGCACCATGTTGCCGGTATCTTTAAAGTGCACCTGCGTTAGATTGAATCCAACGATGGTGACGCCCAGAACCGTGACTGCAGCGTAGCTCATCTGCATGTTGAATCCAGGGCGAACGAGTGAGTACTTCAATGCTGTCGCCAAGAAACGAAACCGAGAACCGCCCGGATCGCCTGCGCCAGAATCATCCGCTTGGAACTTCACCTTATGTTCCAGTCCTGCCAATTCAATCTCCCGCGGGGTCTTAGTTGATGATATGTTATGAAAGCGCTTGCAGCGGTTCCGGATTTCACTTAGTTGTGTGGTCACAACGCAAACAACCGCACGAACACTTGGAGAGCGGCGAACGATCTCCAGAACATGAGCAGTGCCCATCACGTTAGTCGCATACGTAACCAGTGGATCGGCATGGGGACGCCGAACGAGTGACTGCGCAGCCAGGTGGAAGACAAATTCGGGAGCAAAGTCAGTGAGCGAGGCCTCAAGCCTCTGGAAATCCTAAATGTCTCCGCGATCGTCGTCGACTACATCGGCAAATCGAAGCCACTGTGAAGAGATTTGGCTCAGCCGCGGGTCAAGTGCGTAGCAGCGAATTTGCGCACCCTTCGCTGCGAGCCATAGTGCGGGCCATCCGTCCTTGAACCCGGTGGCCAGTGAGGAATACGCGGTGCCCCTGCCAGGGGTTCACCATTCAGGCCGATGGCGTTCCGGAGCGGGTCCCCGCATCTACCGAATTCAGCTTCCGCCGGAACGAAATATTCTTGTGGCCAACGAAGCTAAAGATTACGGTGATTACCGTCAACAACGCTGCCGCTATGTATGAGGCCCGTTCGGGATGCTGCATGTGACCGCGCAAAATGGGAACCAGAATGGGCAGTCCCACCAGTCCGATCGCCATGCTGCTGCCATAGACTCCAGCACAACGTACCCATTCCATCAGATAGTTTCCGCGCGTGTGGAAGACGAACCACTTGTATCCGAGGAAAGCCACCGTGATGGCGATGAGGCTGGCCAGGAAGCTCGCATACATATATCCGTAGCTGACTCCGGCGAAAAACCAGTTGAAGAGGGCAAAGAGGCTATAGCCGAATACGGTGTTGAATCCGCCAACGAGTAGATAGCGGGAGAATTGCAGGACCGACTTGTGTGTGTCTGGCATCAGTTGGAGGCACGTCAGCAGTTTATGCGCTCTTTCTCGGTGACCAGAGGACGCTTGAGCACCAGGGTGTGAATGGAGCCGACGTATTCGCCGATGATGCCAAGGGCAATGAGTTGGACCGATCCGAGAAAGAAGAGACCCAAGACGACAGGCGCCACGCCAACGGTAAAGCTCTTCCAGAACACAAGCTTGTAAACAAGGTAGAACACACCAAGAGCGAAGCTGATCATTGCTGAGATGAATCCTGCGAAGATCACAAGCCGCAAAGGCACCTTGGAGAGGTTCGTGATTCCCAGCATCGCGAGGTCATAAAGTGAGTAGAAATTGTTTGACGTGATTCCGCGCTCGCGGCGTTTCTGGTTGTAGAAGACCTTGGCGATGGGGAGCCCGAGTTCTGCGATCATGCCACGAAAGTATGGGTACGGGTCGCAAAAGTTGGCGCGGATCTGTTCGATCACGGTGCGATCGTAGAGTCCGAACCCCGTGAAATGCTCCAGGACCTCAACGTTTGTCAAGCGAGCAACCAGTCTGTAATAGGCAGTACGGACACGATACATCAGGCCGCTTTCATCGCTGGAGTTCTTGATGGCCGCGACAATCGGAAAACCTTTTTCCCATTCGTGAATCATTTCGATGAACAACTCGGGCGGATCCTGAAGATCTGCTGCCACGCTGCCCACGGCGTCCCCGTGGGCCTGCAGAAGCCCGTTCATTCCCGAACGGTCAGCGCCAAAGTTTCGCGCATTCACGATGACTTTGACGCTCGGATCCTCAGCGGCCATCTTGCGCAATTCGTCGACCGTGCCGTCCTTCGAAGCATTGTCAACAAATAGGTGCTCGAAGAGATACTCGGGCAGTTGCGCCGCCATCGCCATCACCCGCCGATGCACCTCGCGCACGTTGAGCACTTCGTTGTAGCACGGGGTGATGATGGTGATCAGCTTGGCGGTCACTCCGACACTCTCCGGCGCAGCGTGTGTGTTGGGATTCGCAAAGCTATCAGGCAGAGAAACATGGCGTTAATGCCGCAAGTCTAGCATAGGGGTGAACCCGCACCGCGCCCCGGGAAGACGTTGGTAATCTGACCTGACACGTGAGGAAACGAGAGGATCGCGAAAAGGCAGGAGAACGGGAGAGTGGGAATCTGTGAGGGTGAGATTCACACTTATGCTTAGTGCACGGAAGGCCGAACTTCTCCTTCGCCCCTGATGACAAACCACGCCCCCGATTCAAAAACATGCTGATCTCCAGGGAGCCAAAGCTCATATTGAAAGTTTTCAGGCGTGGCTTGCGCGGCAATAGAGTAATCCGCCCCAATATAGTCACTCAGGGGCGCGAGGATATTCTCATGATGTCTTGCTTTTGCAAGGCACGGAATGAGATGAAAAGAGCCCTTATTACTTCCGATTACGCTGGGTCTGCACATCGCCAGATGAGACTCATGATTGTTTTTCGCCAAGGCACCAGACGACTCCCTCTTTGGTGGCGCGGGCGACGAGTGGGTACCAGCCAGATGCCAGCACCTTTCCGCCGCAGCGCTCCATGAGGGTGATGAGTGCGTGCTCGGTGAAATAGTTGATGTGTTCGTGCATCATATAGAGGCCTGCAGGACCAACAAAATGCGGGGTGAGCGAGGGTCTGGCGGCTGAGCTGATGACGGCCTGGGCAATGCGGCGAATGATCCTGCCGAAGCCGAGGGCGTTCTCATATGGGACCTCAAAAAAGACAAGTCCGCCGGAAGGGGCGGAGTCAAAAATCTGTTTGGCTAGGGTACGAGGGAATCCGACGTGTTCAAGCACGTTGCTATTGAGGATGAGGTCCGCTTTGCACGCGGCAGGGTCAGCGGTGGCAGAGACGCCGGACGCCGGCTCGGCTCCCGAGATGTCGTAGACGAGTAACTGGGCATCACCGAAGAGGCCGAGCATCAAGTCGCCATGGTCGCCGCCGTAGTCGAGTACACGGTGAATTGCACGGCTGTCGACGTGCTGCCGAAAGAGCGGAGCCAGTTTCGCGCGGCGCATCTCGTAGTGCGAGGGAGAGGCGAGGTCGGCATTGAACTTTGCCGTATACCAGGGCTCGAATGAACGCCGCATATCCGAATACTCCGGTGAGCGATAGCCGGTATAAAAGCGCTGCAGTTCGTCGTCGTCGAGACGCGGGTTGTAAAAGGCGAATCCACACTTCGAGCACTGGACGAGGTCGACGCAAAAGGGCTTCTTGTTCCAGATACGCTTCGCCAGGAAGGGAGCAACCAAAGCCTGCTTCAGAGGACGGATTGGGCTGTCGCAAATGACGCACCTTGATACTTCAATCATCAGGCTCCTGCACGCATCGTGGGACGTGATTGGGGCGGATCCGTAGTCCAAGGCAAGTATCCATCGGGAGACATAAGAGCTCGGAGCCTTCGTGTTTATCAAGTAGGTACCATCGTACTGTGTTGCATCTCCCGGACAGCGTTACGATTCTTCGGAACGATCGAGTTCAAACTTCGCAGACTGCGCGAGTTGGGAGCTTCAATTCTGGTATAGTCTGTGCAGATTCCGCTCAGGACTGTTGGATGTCCCAATTCAATTCAAACGACGAGATAGAGCCCTGTCTGACCGCGGTAATGCCGGTCTACAACGAGTGCCACACTATCGTTGAAATCGTCAACGTGGTGCTTGCGCAGCGTCCAGTGCGCGAGATTGTCATTGTCGATGATTGCTCGCAAGACGGCACATGGGACAAGCTCCTGCCGCTTGCTGAAAACGAACCGCGCCTGAAACTCGTCAGGCACGAAGTCAATCAAGGCAAAGGCGCTGCACTGCGCACGGGGATCGCGCTTGCTATATCAGAGATCGTCATCATTCAGGATGCGGATCTCGAGTACGACCCAAACGAATATTACCGACTCCTTGGGCCCATCTTGTCAGGAAAAGCAGATGTCGTGTTCGGGTCTCGATTTCAAGGCGGCAGCGACGCGCACCGGGTTTTGTACTATTGGCATTCCGTTGGAAACAGTTTGCTGACCCTGTGTTCGAACATGGCCACGGATTTGAACCTCACAGACATGGAGGTTTGCTACAAGGCATTCCGTCGCGAGGTAATCCAGCGGATCCGAATAGAGGAAAACCGCTTCGGTTTCGAGCCGGAAATCACGGCCAAAGTCTCCAGAGCAGGTGTGCGCATCTACGAGGTGGGCGTTTCCTACAGTGGTCGTACTTACGCTGAAGGGAAGAAAATAGGCTGGCGAGACGGTTTTCGTGCGCTGTGGTGCATTTGGAAGTACAACTTCCTGAACAAGTAACCAGTCGACGCAGGCTTGGGAAACACAATTGGAAATCTGATGCTTCTCTGCCTTTGTGTCCGCAAGATTTCAAGGACATCTTGCAATGAGTAGGGCTGTTGGTCGGCAGCTAACGCTTAATGTCCGCAGTCGAGCGCGCGGAATTCCGGGTCGGATACAACTGGCTTGAGAGTCCACACCCAGCTCTGTTTGTCCTGCCACGCGGGGTCGTAGATGCGAGAGACCAGGTAGCCAATCTTGTAGCTTCGGCAGGTTGCGCGCGCCTGTTCCGCGGTGGCTCCGTTGAAGAGAGAGTCGATAGCAACGGCCATTGGCTGGCAGCCGCTCGGGTCACCCCCCAATTCAGCACCGCACCAGGGCTTGTCGCCTGCGATGGCTCGCTGCCGATCGATGTTCACGTCGTCCACCAGCGACCAGAATGCGTTTGGACTGGCCGGGTTCGGCTGAACGACGGCATCGCGGGGAATGGAAGTATCCAGGTGTGCATAGCCAATCGCGGAGATGTACGTGTTGTGAGGAAGATTGGCTGCCACTGGATCCTCGATAGCCCGCATGTGAGTTACCGCGATTGCTATCGGAATTGTGAAGCGAAAGATGATTGCCTGGTGAATCGTTGTGATTACTCCGACCAGTATGGTGAGTCGCACAAGGAATCGGCACCAGCGTGGACTGTGCAGCAATCCGTTCACTCCGTCAGTTGCGACGGATTTGGTGGTAGCAGACTTCCAGGCGATGAGCAGCCCGGATGCCATGAGAAGCGTTGCGAATTGGAGAAACAAGGCTGATCGGACACCGAAATCGTTGATGTCGAGAACGTTCGATCTGATAAATGACGAAATCACCGATGTGGATGTAGCGATGAATACCAGGGACTTCTGAGCCGGCGTAAGTGGAGTGCGACCACGCCAGCCAGGCACCAGGTAGATGGCGAGGACGACCAGAAACACGCCCAGTTCGATGGCGATTCCAGGCAGCAGCAGGACAAGCCTGCTCAAGCCCAGCGCCAACCACGGTGGCTGCGAGCGAGGCTCTGCAAGAGACCGGACGACACAATTCCATCAACAGGAAAGGTCTCGCGAATGGCAAATCCGAACAAGCTTCCGCCGTGCATGCCGGAAGAGCCATGCCTCAGTTCAGAAAGATATGGCAGGAGCAGGACAAGAGCACCTGCGCCACCAAAGGCCAATAACACTACCGGACGAAACACGCGCTCCAGAGCGACCTGCCAGAGAGCCCAGGCCAGCATGATCAGAAAAAATCCGAACGCAACATAAATCGAAAGGCCAAAGGAGCTC
The DNA here is from genome assembly GCA_963769345.1 of uncultured Acidobacteriaceae bacterium. Classification (GTDB taxonomy): domain Bacteria; phylum Acidobacteriota; class Terriglobia; order Terriglobales; family Acidobacteriaceae; genus Telmatobacter. The sequence continues at coordinate 842,666 of CAVYLL010000005.1, read as the reverse complement.
GCCAATGCAGCCGCGATAAAGACGGCGCTCGCTATACCTCCTCTGACGCTGTTCTTCCGGTCTAGCCATGCGAGCAAGAACGCCAACATGCAGCACACCATGCTCGAAATGTGGTGCGGAACGAAAAGGAGGGAATCGTACCAGCTGTTCAACTGGGCCACACCCCAGATTTGAGGTGCCCCCGGCAACCCTCCATGGCGGTAAATTGTCTTCCAAATCACGACGACCGAGCTAAGTCCGGAAACCAGGAGCAGCGAAACAGCGATCAGAAATTGCCTGCGCAAGCGAACGCCGACCGCTAGGAAGTATTTGAGATAGAGGCCGATGATGGCGGCAAGAATGAATCCACCCCATACGCAACTCGCAACGTATACAGCGCGTACGGGGAGATGCGACATTCGCGCTACAGCGGCGCACACCACATTCCAGAAATAGTAGTACCGCATGCTTGCAGGCTGTTCGTAAAAGTAGAGCGGATTGGCTGGTGGCACGCCGGTGCGGAGGATACTCTCTGTCCAGTTGACCCGCGATGCATGATCAAAAATCGTCAGACTCATGAAAAGCTGGCGATCGCTCTGAAAGTCGATCAAAGACAGTACCGCCAACCCAATCCAGAGGACACACAGGGTGATTGCCTTCCCACACAACGGGCTCCAGCCGCCGACCCACTTCTTTCCGGACCGGCTGAGCCGGAAACGTTCCGAACCAACAACGGCAAGAAAAAGAACGGCGCTCCCCAAAAAGAACATCACCACGGCTGTAAGGGAGAAGGCCTTGCCAATCAACACCGAGGAGATGGTCGACACAGCCACCGACAGTGGCACACTCCAGAAGAGCCGGTCGACAAGAGAGCGATTGCGGAAGTCATGGAGATTCGTGAACCATGCGGCAAGGTATCCGGTGCACAGGGTTGCCGGAAGAAACGCCGGAATCGCCAGAAGGCTGTCTACGGCTTGTTCAACTGTGATGGATGTCAAGTGTGAAATTCAGCCTCCTCAGCAGTCAACTGGCGATCAGTCGGTTGGCGCTGCCGAAGGACGTTTTCGCAGAAGAGAAATGTTGCCGCTGATCCTCTTGCAAGAAGGCCGATGCTGGCTGCACTCTTCGCGACCGCCATCTCTCTCTCACGCACGATCCGCATATTGCGAATAGTATTGCTGGCTTACTTTTCTTCCGTTGGCGTCGAAGCGCGCGAGGTGGATGAGGCCCATCTTGTGCGCAACGTAGCTGAGAGTCGTGGCGAGAACGCCAATGCCGTACTCGACGCTGCGTTTGAAGTTGATCGATGAAGCTTCTTCGAAATACTTCGTCGGGCAGGAGATTTCGCCGATGCGGAAATCGAACATCACGGCCTGGGCGATCATCTGGTTGTCGAAGACAAAATCATCAGAATTCTCAAGGATGGGAAGCGTCTCGAGCAGTTGCCTCGAGAAGGCACGGAAGCCTGTGTGGTATTCCGACAGCTTGACGCCGAGAAAGAGGTTCTGGAACGCGGTGAGAAAGCGGTTCGAGATGTATTTGTATAGCGGCATCCCGCCTCTCAGCGCTCCGCCGCCAAGAATGCGCGAGGCAAGCACCATGTCGTAGACGCCGCTGGCGATCATGCCTGCCATTGCCGGAACCAGCGATGGCGTGTACTGATAGTCCGGGTGAACCATGACTACGATATCAGCGCCCGCAGCAAGTGCTTCGCGATAGCAGGTTTGCTGGTTGCGGCCGTATCCGTAATTGGAGTCATGGACAAACGTGTGCACGCCCAACTGCTTGGAAAGAACGACCGTCTGGTCTTTGCTTGAGTCGTCGACAAGGATCTTGATGTCGACCAGGTCTGATAGTTCGCGCACGGTCATTTCCAACGTCTTTTCAGCGTTGTAAGCCGGCATGACGACGGCAATGCGCTTTCCGTTAATCATCGATTCACCACCAATATCTTTCCATTCTCAAGCATGCGGCGTGCAAACGCACTATTGCACTTTTGAAGTAATCTGCCCAGGTAATGGGTACGGGGAGGCCGCGACCGGCCGTTTATCCGGTTCCACGAGCCAGACTTTGCGGTCTCCATAGTATTGAAACAGTTCCCGGTTGCTGGCGGGGTCCATTTCGCGCGCCCAGATTACCTTGGAGCTGTCGATATCTGCGGCGTTGTAGACCCACTCGTCCTGCGGATTGTGCGCGGAGGAGTAACGCACGATTGCAATTTGGCCGCCCTGCAACTGCTCCAACTGTCGTTCAACTTTGACTCGGTCCTTGCCAAAGACGTCCGGCCCATACCAGCTGAAGTTCCAGGTTGACGATGGCCATTCCGGGAATGAGAGATGAAGAGGCACGGCATAAAGCCGAAAACCACACATGATGACCAGGACTACGATGGTCAGCCTGATCAGTGCCCTGCCCACTGGCTGGTCACCGGGCCGAAAAACCCGCATGTGACGCATACCCTGCAGGCCGAGGGCATAGATAGCACCAGTGAACGGCGCCATGTAGTGCGGAATCAGAAATATCTCCAACACCATTCCCAGCGTTAGCGCTCCCAGGCAGATCACGAGGAACCTGACGCGCCGATCGAGCAAGACTCTCTTCGTCATGAAAAAGAACGGGAGCAGCGCAAGCCCGGTGAAGAAGAGCGTTCCGCTGACCGCCTTGATCAGGGTCATCTTGATGAATCCCCCCAGGGAATGGGACCGCTGGAAGTCGGCAAGCTCATCCTCGTGATAGAAGCGGCGCATCTCGTCGTGGTGGTAGGCAGGCTCAGGACGGGGCTTTTGCCAGGCAAAATAAGGCGCCATGGCATAAGTGGCACGATTCACCGCGTAGGGCAACGTTAGCGGATTGCCAAAGACGCGGTAATCGTAATAGCCCATCCACGCGGCAGCGCCAACAACGACCAACAACGGAATCGCAACGCAACGAAAGAGAGCCGAGTGAGTGGGTCGGTTTGCAGCGCCCCGGTACCAGTTGATTAGCGACACCGCGACGGGGACAAATAGCAACATGCTTTCAAATGGCCGGGTCGTGAACATGATCGCGGTACCCACTGCCATGAGTAATGCACAGCGAAAAACGGGTCGGCGTTTGAAGCGAGGCAATCCGCCAAGCACCAGTGCTCCCCCAAGTGCCGCGATTGACCCGGCGGCGTGAAACGTGTTGATCCAGTAGCTGAACAGGCCAAGGTGGATGACGGCCAGCATGCCGCCTAGAAACGCCCAGGACGCCGGAAGCCAGGCTTGAAGCATCCAGCAAATCGCAGCGCACATCAGGGCGCTCATGATCACGATGCCAAACCATGGGTTACCGAAGAGCGCCTTTCCCGCCGCCATCACCATGCCCTGGGTGGGAAAGTACATGGACATGTAGGTCGGCAGCATGTCGATGTGGATCGATTCAAAATGGATCCACATGGCAGGAGTGGGGTTGGTAAGGCGGCCATGCGAAAAGGTGTCCGAAGCAAGCAGAAAGCTGAAGTCGTCCGGAACAAATGGGAGTGGAATAGAACACCAGGGAAGGATTGCAAGGCGCAACACAAACCCCGAAAAACCAACGACCACTACGGCGAAAGCTTTCTTCTGGGCCACCTTGTCGAAGAGAGTTTCGATACGGGAAAACCAGGAGGCCGCCAGATTCGGCCATGCGAATGACAGTCCCAGAACAATGGCGGTGAGGCCGCCCTCAAGCAGTGTCAGGGTGACAGCCTGCTCGTGGGACACGGGGTTTGACATGGACATACAGTTACTTTGCCACAAGCCCGAAAACCGGTGTTGTGGTGGGACTCTAAAAACATGATCGGCTACCAGAGTTAGTTAAGCTCTGGAAGCCGAACACATCATCAAGCTCTTTTGGCCCCTCTAAAATCTAGCCTGTGCCGGATTCGAACTATGTGATGTTCGCGGTAATGGTTGCCGCGACCGACGAGAAGGCGTTGTTGAGGCCGGTTGCGAGGAACTGCATTGACGTGATTGCACCAAACGCAATAAGCGCCACGACCAAGGCATATTCAACCAGGTCTTGACCTTGTTCCTGAAGCAAAACTGCACGTAAACGACTAAACAAAATTCGGAAAACTGGGTTCATCGGTGACCTCCAGAGGAAAGTTGATTCTCACTTGTAGCATCATGGTCGAAATGATGGCAACTTTCAAGAAACTCAGATGCCGTAACTCTAGTGCAAATCGAAGCCCGAGGGTAACCCTAATTAAGTGAAACAAATGTGACCAATGAGCAGTCAGCTTGCTCGCTTCCAAAAACACCGCAGCCTGGGAGTGGATCTCACTCACCAGGCTGTAGTTGGGTCTTGCATCCGGCAAAGCCGGGTCCGAACTATGTGATGTTCGCCGTGAGGGTTGCCGCGACCGAAGAGAACGCGTTGTTAAGGCTCGTAGAGAGGAACTTCATGCTGGTGATCGCGCCAAAGGCAATCAGAGCAACGACGAGCGCATACTCGACGAGGTCCTGACCTTCTTCACGCTCGATCAGTGCCTTTGCTGTCAAATACATCTTGATCATCAAATCGTTCATTCGTGATTCTCCATTTCCTGGGTTGGGGTTCCAGTCATTGACTGGTGTGGTGCATTGTGAGCAGGTGTTGTGCCATGTTTTTAGCACTTCATTTCATTAGAAGTCAACAACCTATCAAAGGGGATACCACGAAAGGTGTAAACCGACGTACAAGAGCAGCATGGATCGGCAATCGCCACCTAACACCAAAGGGGTATTTACAAATAGATCGAGTAATCGATTCGACTTTGCAAACCTCACGATATCCACCCTCAAATAGCTTCCACGATTTGTCCTCAGCATAACAACAATCACCAGACAATGAGCACTGAAACTAACCGGGACACCAGCACCAAAGTAAGTGGACGGGCGCCCATTTCAAGGGATCGAATGTGTTCAATTCACGAGAAATGCTGGACCTTCATTCAATTCCTTATTAACGACTTGCTGCAAAAGAACAGCCTGCACGAGTCCGAGAAGCAAAATCAGGATCGTTAGTGGTTGAATTCCGTGGTTCTGGGCTATGGTCTCTGCCTTCAAAGAAACCGCCGAGATACCGACCGCAAGAAAAACGACCCACCCTGTGGCCTGCATTCCTTCAACCTCCAGCAGCGCACCAATCGTAAGAGTCACAACAACAGCGATCAAAAGAGTATCGTAGACCGGCACATATACGTTTACGACCAGGGTCCAGGTCAGCGTCGTTGCCCACGCCAGGTTTTGTGCGGCATTGCCGGCGCTTGCAGACTTATGCAAGAGTCTCACAAGCCAGATCCCGAGTCCCAACAATACGAAAGCCAGAACGGCGAGTCCGAGCCATGATCGTCCGCCGGGGACGGCATATGAAAATGAGTTGAAGTCGACATATTCCCAGCGTTTTATGGCTAGTTCTCCATGAATGCCGGCGGTTCCCGCAAAGGAATTAAGGAAGTGTCCATATACCGGCCAGATCCCGAAGCCCGCAAATGCCGTCGATACGGCGATTAACACGATTGTCCCTGCTGTGAATCCGAAGAAGGTCCTGAATCGCCGTGTGATCAGCAGCATTGGGACAATGAGCAGCAAGAGCGTCGGTTTGTATGTAAGTATGGACAGCGCCAGCCCGCTCAGGAGCGGCATGGAGCGCTTCTCGAGGTAGATCGCAAGACTGGCAGCGAAGACAGCTACTGTGGCGAGTTGTCCAACCGCAAGGTTGTAGTAGAGGAATACAGGAGAGGCTAACGCAAAGCAGAAAATGAGAGAGCCTCTGAGCGGATCCCTGGGCAGGATCGCTTTCACGGCTGCAGCAATCCCGGCAACATACAGCGCGAAGGAAGTCCCCATCCAAAGGAAGTACGCTTGTTCGAACGAAAAGCGCGCATAAACGCTGAAGAATTTGGCCACGAATGGCGGATAGGGACTCCGTCCCCAGACCTGGTGATTTTCTGTCAGCCGGTAAATATCGTTGAATGTCTTCAGTTGCAGACCGTAATCATAAAGCTGCACAGCTGGATGCAGATTCAATATCTGGCCAATGCCGTAGAAATAGATAAAGTCGACTGGAAGCAGGCTGGAGAATCGCGCGCCCAACTTCCATCGGACGAAGAGGACAATAACCAGAGGGAAAAGCAACCCAATTACAAAGAGACCCCAGCAGAATACATTCATCTCCTTGAGTCCCGGGCGTGGACCGAGAATCGATTGCGGCCACCGAAATAGCCCTTGATTACCGTGCTTCACGCCACACTCCCATAGGGTGCAAGTCAGTGCCATGCGCTAAACATCTACTGATCCCTGGATTGGTCACTTTAACGAACATCGCCCTCGTCCACCGCTTCTGTAAACGGCGCGGTCACAACGTCGAGAGGCACTCTGCGAAAGTCGCTGGAAGAACGCCGCGCATACACCCATAGGTAAAAGGTGCCCAGAGCTAGAAGAATGAGGGGCATTGGGCGGGCAAGCATAATCGTAAGAAACTTTGCCGGCATACCCTCCATGGACAGATGCAAGCCCTTAGTCATTCGGACGAGCAAGGCAAGGGGGATATCCGAAGTGAGCACGATCGCCGCAGAATTAAGAAAGAGGGCAATCCGGCCGATTGCGCCACCCTCGTGCAACAGCATCGCGCAGGCAGGAAGCGTCAGAAGAAGCAGCTTTGCATCATGCGGGCGATGATAGACGGGAAGCATCGAGAGAGCCGAGATGGCCGCGAGTGCGAGATAGTGTTTCGACGGAGTTGAGCGGGTCCGTATGGTAACGATCATCCACAGAAGCAGGAGCGATCCGAAAATCAGATACGTGACCGTGTTGTAGAAATACGGATCGTCGCGAAAAACGCTGATCACTGTCTGGAGAGCAATGATCATGCCGCCGCCACTTCCGCTCATTCCATTAGGGCCAGGATCGGTGATTCCACCGCGAGCCGAAGTTGCGGCGAGATTACCGAACAGCTCCGGGATCCAGCGCGGCGAAATGTGAGAGATCCACAGAATCGCTGGGAGTGCCAAAACAAGTGTCACGACGAAGGTCTGAATGGCGCGTTTTCGCAACAAACCGCCAGCCAACAAGAAGTAGAGCCAAACAAAGGCCGTGTCGTGGGGCTTGAGTGCGAGGCTCGCAGCGAAGCAAAACACGCCAATATATACATGCTTGTCCAGAAGGAAACACCAAACCGCAATCACGCAAAGCGCGATGGCGAGCCCTGCCGGATTGCCCCCCGCAAAGAGGATTCCGCAGTTAGCGAGGAGAAAGCATAACAGATAAAAAGAAGCGTTTGGGGCAAGATCCTGGGCAAGAATCCAGATCAAAAATGCGGCGAATGTGAAAGTTACGACGGTCAGGCCCGACCATACCATGTGCGCCACTTCCCATGGGAGCAAGGCGAATGGCGCGACATATATAAACGCGGTGGGAAGGTAAACCAGCATTGCAACAACCTGTCGTACTTTGAAAAGCTCCCCAGGGCTTGAAGGGGGCTTTCCCCCTTCTGCCAGGTAGACACCCATCAACTGGCTCTCGTTGTATGGATCGAGTTTCTCGAGAAGGCACCGGGCACCGGTGTAGACAACTTTAAAATCGACGATAATTCCGTGCGCGGCACGTTCCACGCCAAATCCCCAGAAGACGGAGAGTGCGCTGCTTACCGAAAGCAACAAAAGAATCGTGAGACGCGTTTTCGTCATGTCTTCTTCTCTGTGTCATGGATAGTCAACGATATCTCAACGAATCGACCACGAAATGCTGTGTACCAACCTGATTATGAACTCTGTACGCAGGTCGCGACCGTTGCCTGGTTCCCGAATCGCGAGTTGAGGGCAATGACATAGGTAATCAACCACGCACTCGCGGTCCACCACAAAAACATGTAGCCGAAACCAAATCTTCCCGCAGCATTTGAGAGGTAGAACGCAAAACCGAGATTCGTTGCGATGAACGCCCCCAGAAAAATGCGGCGATTGCCATTCGCGAACGCCGCCATCAGAGCCGGCAATACCACGATTTGGTCGAAGGGAAAGCTGTAATAGCTGCAGGCCACGGAGACAAGCAGAACTGGCATGCCATGAGATTTCCAGTCCCAGTGCGAACGATGTCTTCGCCAATAAAAGGCAAGCCACGCCAATCCCGCAATCTGCGGCAAAAAGGCCAGATGTCGGTATCCGGATAGGATATAGAGCAACCCACCCACATTTGGGTATGGAGTAGTTTCACCCGCGAACTGGCGAGCAAATGCGAAGTACTGGAGAAAAACATGCGGATTCAGCAACAATGCGATCGCGCTTGTCGCGACAAGTGAAAGCCCCATCGACGCGAGGACCGCCCATCGCTTGGCTCTCACGGACCAAAGCGTGACCGCAATCAAGAACAACAGAACAACATGGGGTTTTACAAATACCAGCGAGAGAAGTGCGCCGGCAAGCCAATAACGTTTCCGCACAATCATGACCAAAAAACAAGTCACTCCAAGGAGAACGAGAACCGCTATTTGACCGAGCATGAGCAGGACTATCGTTGGGCCGAACAAAAGACACAAAAATGCAGGAGTCACAGAAGCGTCCGAGTTTCCGCTCAGGTTCGACGACGCTCGCGCACAACCCGCAACCACGAGAATGCTGACGAGGGTCCATACAGCAAAAGCCAGATTGTAGCTCATATAGCGAAATGGCAATACGAATACGAGGGCTGATGGCGGATTCCGCATCACCATCGCGGGTGCATGCATAGAATATCCAAACGATCTCTCAAAATTGGTAACGAGTGCTTCAGAGTATGGGTCCTGTCGCAAGAGGTGTGCGGCCGCCCAATACTGGGCAAGATCTTGAACCTTTATCACAGAAGAGGCGATGAAAGCAGCCAACAAGAGCATGCCCGCAGCGAAAGCAATGAGTAGAACGCTCAAGATTCTCTGAAAACGCATTGAGGAATTCCCTTCTCAGACATCTCCGCCGATTTGCGCCCTCTCCATCGCCTTTGTGCGGATGCATCCGGGACCCGCCTAAGGCACGGTCAACGCCTTGGCGAATCCGGCGATTCACTGAGTGGAGTGAACTCAACGAAATCTCCAGCACTAGATTGCGAATTGTGAACTGTCCCGGAGGGCAACTCGAGTACGGAGTGCGCAGAGAGGCAAGCTGACAGCCGCCACGGCGGCACATTGCTCACAACTTTCTTAATGCGATTTCTCCGATCAAGGTAAACAAGATCGATGGCGAATTGCATGAAGAATGTATGGATCGCCTCACAGGGCAAAATCCACATGCCTTCCCCTGCCATCAGGCCCTTCCGACCCAGGAGTCCTTTCGATCTTTTGCCTCCACTTTTGGCAACTTCTGCGTTGCTGGCCAGTTCGGTACTACGCGTTACATTAATCACCCGCAGCCGGTCGGCCACAATCGACGTCGCATCCAATCCGGTGCGTTTCCTTCTTTGAAGAAAAAACCAATCAGGCGGCTTCATCGAGCACTCCATGACTCCATGAGCGTAATGCGAATGGAGTCCTTAAATGTGTTGCAAAATTCGCGATGCAGAATAGCTGGCTTTGAAAATTTCAGATTTCATCCCAACCCAAAAGGACGGCGATAAAAAGCTTCCCCAGCCGGAACCACAGGCTGGGGCAGCTTATTGACACTCACATTTCCATTGAGCGGTCGAAACGCCACTCAGGCACTACTGCGGTGCAGACTGGGTTGTTGAGGCTGAGCTCCCACCACCGCCGCTGCCTACGGACATACTACCTTCGACTACCAACGGAACCTCCGGCTTCTGGCTCTCGATCAACTTCTCCACCGGAATTGTTGCTGGAGGAGGCGCTGGCGCAGAACCGGCAATCTTTGTGTCCGGTGTATGCATCGGAATTGGCGAATTCGGAGGCAGGAATCCTTCCGGATACTTCAACTCCGGAACTGGTGTACCTGCGTCGATCGGATTCACGATCTCAGGAGTCACAATGACGATCAACTCCGAATTTTGCTTTTGCCTTTGCATCGTTGTGAAAAACTTGCCCAGAATTGGAATATCCCCAATAAAAGGAATTTTTGAGAAATTGTCCGATTCGCGGTTATCAAGTAAACCGCCAATGACGAAACTCTGCCCATCGGCAAGTTCTACTTCCGTCTTGACGCGCCGAATGGTCAGAGCCGGAACCGTGGCCCCCCCAATGTTCACTGCGTTCGCGTAGTCAAGGGCACTAACTTCGGGCGCAACTTGAAGCCGGATGGTGCCGCGATTCGTGATCGTGGGCAAAAATGCGAGCAGTACGCCGTACTGTTTATATTGGATGGTAATGGGAGCCGACGTTCCCCCGGAGGCGCCCGACTGCGCCACAGGGTAAGGGTATTCACCGCCGGCAAGGAAGCTGGCCTGGTGCCCATTCTTCGCCATTACATTCGGCTCTGCAAGAACCTCGGCCAAGCCCTTCTGCTCGAGCGCTTGGATGGTCACGCCGAGATTGATGCCCGGATAATAGGCAAATATATTCAACGGGTTGACATTAGTAAGGGTCGCAGTCCCCGAAGCGATCTGTGGCGTCGTGGCCGTGAACTGGTTTGTCGAGATCGCACCGATTGTGTTTCCGAACCCGGTACTGAAAATGTTTATCCCAAGTTGCTTCTCTTTAGTCCGGTCGATACTGGCGAAACGGACCTTGAGAAGGATCTGTGGCTCGGAAGCCGGGACATTGACATTGAGCAGGTTCACAACTTTGCCTGCGGTCGAAGCGATCATCACGGCGCGATCTGAACTATTCAGATTGCTTACGGTGCCGCGTAGAAAGATCACCCCATTGTCCTGCGAGACTCTGACGTTCTGACCCGGCAATTCCGCCCTCAACTCCCGGCGGACACCCTCCAGTGTGTCGTTCGAAGCAAACGTACTCGGCCGAACGGTGACATTGAAAAACTGCCGCCCGCCGCTCTGGTCCCAAATGATCAGGCTTGTTTCACCTGGAGCCTTGCCGCTGAGCAGTATCTGCGTCGGACTGACCGCTTGCGCATTCGCGTAGTCACCCAGACCCACAACGATTCTCGTAACAGGCCTTGCGAGATCAAGCACGACAGATTTGCCAACTGCAAGCGACAGGTCGTTGGTAGAGTCCTGACTCGAAGCTGCCGCCGGCTGGGTCCCCGACGGGGGTGCCTGAGCCAACGCGGCCACTCCGGCACAGAATACAAGTGTCAAAGCACTGACACTGGCGATGGCGATCCCAGTTTTCGCTTTCACTGTTTCCCCCCGGGCGATGCAAATTTATCTTCGGTTTTGGTGTTCCCGTTGATCACGGTAACCGTGAACATCTCTGGCGGTTTTTTCGGGGCCGCAACACGACCCGTCATTTTTGGTTTGCTTGCCGGGGCATTCTGATCCAGGAACAGGTTTGTCATCGCAGTTCCCTGCACCTGAGAGACTTTCGTATCGAGCGGGTTGCGAAGCACGAGTTGGATACGCGTTTCGTTGCTGGCCAGGGCCATCACTTGGGCCTGCTCCGGCGTCACAAGCAGATTGACCACCTGCACCTGCTGAGGCTTACCCTCTGCATCCTTCTGAATATCGGTTCCGGCGGAGAGAACTTCGATATTCTGTAGAACGGTTCTTACCTGGGTGTTATTGCCTGGTCCACCGTTACCGGTAGTCGGAGGCACGCCGGAGATCAGAACATCGACGCGCATTCCTGGAAGCACGAACCCTGCTACGCCAACAACCTGGTCGACTCGAACGGCGATGGCCCGCATACCGTCCTTGATAGTCGCGGCCAGACCGCCTCCAGAACCCACGGGAGCGAGTCGATCTTCCACGATCGGTTCGCCCGCATACAGCGACGAAGTGACCCCGCGCCCAATTGCGTTTTTGGCATCCAGAATTGCGTTCTTCGGTACTGTCCCCATGATTTGAACTGTGGTCAGATCAGGGGCACTCAATACCGTGCCAATCTTAATGTCGGTGGCGGCAGCAACCACGCGTGTGGACGGTAGCGGTTTAGCTGCTGCAATGCGCATGCCGACCAACCGGTAGACGAGCACGGAGCACAGTGCCGCGACTACGAATGCAGCAAGGAGAATGGTTACCAGTCTTCGGTTCATCAGAATCCTGTCTTCGCGAGGTGAAGCGCCTTGGTTTCTGCCTTCTTTGCCTCGACTTCCCAGGCATAGAAAGAAGCGGCCTCTTCACACAGAGTTAGTGGTCGAAATGGTGTACAGTATGCACGGGTGAATGCCGCTAGAGTATAGCATTATGTGGCATTTCGAGTGCATCGAATTTACCCGGTCCAAACCGAAGTACCTAGAAAGCCACTTAACGAAATGAAAGCTCAAGACTTGGTTTCGTCGCGTTCAGTTTCTTCTGGTTTGTTCTCGTATCTCCTCATGCCTCGCGTGCCCTGTCAACGGTACCAAAGCGTTTAATGTGCGAATGAGAAAACGCCGGTATTCGACTGCCAAAACAACCATAACCTCGATCTGACCAAAGTGATTCGCATTACTTAAATGACCTTGAAGACCTAAGAATACTCGCGCATACTTGATGATACGTTGGCCTCGCAGACACGGATCACGCGACTTTACAGCTGTGACCTTTCCCGGATGTAACTCCATCGCCCTCGAGTTAGGGGTGCCATAAGGAGCAACAACTCAACCAGCAACACTTCCTGTTTCCCACGCAAGGTAGGAGCAGGCTGCCTGACAGGAAAGGGGATCACCCGGCGAATGAGGTCATCGCGCACGATCAGCCTATTTACAGTGCAGCCGGAGCCCCGTCGTGGGCCTTCCGCGCTGGTGGCCTCCGCCGTTCTGCACGGCTCCGCTATCGCACTCGTGTTGTCGGCGTTCATGTACTCTCCGCAATTCCGGCTCAACACGCCGAATGCGTACATGATGCAGCACGTAGATCTCAATATGCCGTATCCGCCGATTCATAAGGACAGCGGAAGCGGAAGCATGTATCCGAAGTCTTCCTCGTCGGGCGCCGAATCTTCGGCCCATGAGAATCTTGCAGCTCCCGCGTCGAGCAGAGTCCATTTCATGCATCGAAAGCTGGCTGCGCAAACATTGATCGATCCAGACGTCGACCCTAACAAAATGCTGCCGAAGGAGACACCGCTTCCGGCGATGTTGCTTTGGTCAGGTCATCGGCCGAAAGTCGAGGTCCTTACTCCGCCGCGGCCGAAACCGCCGTCGATCACACTCGATAAGCCAAAGCTGAACTTTCCGACCAAAGAAACACAGATCGCTGACCTTAACATATCGTCCACGCGCTTCCAATCAAAGCTCCCCATGCCCATGCCCAGCAACACATCGCCGGTGGTGTTGAAACGCGACCTCGATGTTCAGCGAATTCCGGAGACCGGTTCAATTTCCAGCCTAGAAGCCACTCCGGCCGCAATCCTGTCTGCTTCTGACCTTCAAATGAACCAGGGCCGCGTTACCATGCCGGGCGCAAACCAGTCTGCAGAGGGTTCAGAACAGGGCGGACTCGGAACCGGCAAAGCAGCAAATTCTTTGCTGCATGGCGCTGGAGACTCGGGCAGCAATGGTTCGGAAAAGGGTTCGGGCAAAGGGCAAAACACGAGCGGCGGACAGTCTGCAGGGCCTGGAACTGGCGGCTCCCAAAAGGGCCCTGGAAACGGCGCGCCTGGAAACGGCACCCAAGCAGGTCTAGGCGGTGGAAAAGGCACAGGACACAATGCGGGCTCGGGATCGGGACCATCGGACGGGCACGGCTCAGGAGCAGGAGAGGGCGCCTATGGCTCCATGACACGCATCAACGTGCCGAAAAATGGTACGTTCGGCGTCGTTGTCGTGGGATCGTCCCTTGATGAACAGTATCCCGAAACCTCAGAGGTATGGAAGGGTCGACTCGCGTACTCGGTATACCTGCATGTCGGGCTCGAAAAGAGTTGGATCCTGCAATATTCACTTCCGCGTGCCGCCGACTCAGCAAACGCAGGGAGCGCGCGCCTCGAGGCGCCATGGCCGTTCTACATCGTTCGTCCGAATCTAAACCCCGACGAAGCAGCTTCCGATGCGGTGATGGTCCACGGCTTTGTCGATGAGTCCGGTCACTTCGAGAAGCTCTCAGTCGTCTTTCCGACAGATATGGGATTCGCACGCGAGCAGCTGGTTCTGACCGCTCTCCAGCAGTGGCAGTTCAGGGCTGGCACTCGTGACGGTCAGGTCGCAAAACTCGAAGTGCTTCTGATTATTCCAGAAGCAGGTCAGTAACTGACTTATCGCATCTTCTCCGTCCCGCCAAGCTTCCGCAGTTCCAAGACGAAGTCTCCTCTTTTCACCGAATCATCGAACAGACACGCATTCTGGTGCCGGAGCATTCTAGTCCGAGTTACTCCTCCTACTGACTCACCGAATTCTCAGCCCTAAGGAAAGCGACGCGAGACTAACACTTTCATTTTGGGCTGGGCCAGTGGTATCGATGAATGCTATATAGAGAAACGTTCCTTCGCTGTGGATACGTGCCGTGCTGCACCGAGTCACACTTTTTTCGGCACAACTGGTTTCTCATCACTCCGAATCTGCTGAGCGGACCCATTTACGTAAGCTGCAGTTACATCCGAGGTATCTTTCGCTTGATGCCGGCCGCATAGACTTATCTCGCAGCCCTGTCCGTGATCAACACGCGTGTCAGCTTCGTTTCAGCGAGCGCAGTGGTTACAGTCTGTTGTTCTCTCGCAAGTTAGTGATCACAGCCTTTGGAATTTCGACCCGGTAGGCAGAACAAGGTCTTCCCGCTCGGGTTAACACTGGCAGGGGCGCAGTCGCGAGATCAAGTCCATCCTTGATCAGTATGAGTTTAGGAAGGTTGCTGTACGCGCTGAATAAATCGATGCAGCGCTTTTTTGCCCACGCCGGTTTCGGGCAACGCCTCTCCGCTATTCAAATCGACGGTGTTCGACGGCACAAATGACAGACCTACCCCATCCGTGCCCCAACGAATGACCTTCGTCAACACAGAGATGAAATCATCTGGATCGTCGCCGTCCGTATTTGTCCGCTGCAGCGTCATGAGGATCATGGTCCCAGGGAACCAGCGTTCGTCTGTCAGTAGGTACAACCCGTTGGTGCTGATATCCGCAATATGAAATGCCTGTGGCGCGCCGCCAGTCCAGTAGTAGGCGACCAGGCCAGGCAAGGGATGACGCTTGGATCCGCGCCGGTCGGTTGAAAGCCAGCGCAGGAAGCGGATGAACCACGAAGCATTCTGGACAGCCTCAACTTCGATTCCGTCCTTCTCCGCGAGGCGTTGCTGCGCAATCTGCAACTCCGCAGCCTGATCAATCTCTGAAGATGGCTCCGCCACAGCTATCGGAGAGGATTTCGCCTCCGCGGATCCCCTCGTCGCGCCATAAGAGCCGCTTCCGTTCGATGAGCGAGCCAGGCGCTCTTCCATTTCATCTGCAACGCAGATGAGGAGCATGTCGCCAGGTTGAGTCTGGGTTGAAAAGATCGTATGACCTGCAAGCACGAGGGCGCTTGCGGGCTGCTCTCGTGTCGGCTCGATCGCATGATTTGGGAACGACTCTATCGCCTGAATGACCCGATTGTCCTCGTCCAGGTAAATCAAATCGACAGGCGTGAGCCCTTTGGTGGCAGGAACTCCCCGAAAAGGCGTCAGCCACAAGCCCGCATCGGCTTTGATAGACAGGTTTTCCATGAGAACTTTCAGCTGCTTGGCGGCCGTATCTGCAACGGTAACGCCCAAACTGAGAAAGCTCTCACGGGTCTGGTTGTAAACACAGTACTTGCGGGTTTCCATGATCTGCGCCTCTTGAGAAAGCTGCCCGGATGAAGTGTTGGAACGAATTAGAACAGCTTTCGGCCAGACTCCACAAATGGCCAGGTGACGCAGTCAACTCTCCTGCGTCAGTGTCACCCCGAATGATATCCGCTCAACCGACAAACAGCATCGTAATCGAACGAAGAGAATAAGCGGTTGAAGTCCGGCATCAAAGCTCCTGATGCGCAGACGGGACAACACTGGTATCACCGTCCTGAAACGGTGCCCTGCGAGGCAAAGGCGCCGGACGAAAACGCGAAGAACATCGCACTCCGCCGGCACCCTTGATGCAGACTGGGCTACTTAACCCGTGTGCGACGACGCTGAATCAGGATGACCAGCACGATAACAAAAAGCGCGCCGGCAACAATCCGGATGATCGAGGTACTGTCCATATCGATTCTCTCCCTTCATGAAATGGTTGAAAACTCAGTGACCAAAAAACTCTTTAAACGAATCCACCATGACAAGCACGGCAGGTCCCAGCACGACCACAAACAGCGATGGAAATATGAACAGAACCAGAGGAAACAGAAG
The DNA here is from genome assembly GCA_963769345.1 of uncultured Acidobacteriaceae bacterium. Classification (GTDB taxonomy): domain Bacteria; phylum Acidobacteriota; class Terriglobia; order Terriglobales; family Acidobacteriaceae; genus Telmatobacter. Next base: position 826,386 of record CAVYLL010000005.1, on the reverse strand, counting down.
CTTGACCGAGAGCTTTGCTGCCTTTTCCTCTATCTCCTGAACTCGCTTTGTGCGCAACGTGTCTGAGTGAACGCGAAGCGTCTTGCCGATGCTGGTTCCAAACTGCTCGGCTTGCACCAGCATCGATACCAGGTTGCGTATCACGTCAACATCGGTGCGTTCCGCAAGATGCTTCCACGAGTCAGAGCGGGCACGACCGGCACGTTGCTCGAGAGCGACAATTCCAAGCTCATCGCTCATTGCTGGTTGCGACTTGTTTAACTCTTGCGCCGTACGTGCCGTTGCCTGATCGAGGCTGAGTCCGGCCTCGACGCAGATGACAAGCAGATCGAGCACGTCCGGCAATCCTCTTCTGATCTCCGCCTGACGGTTTGCGATCTTCCTCCCCAGCCAGAAATCCGGCAGTAGGAATCCGATTCCGGCCGCCAGTGTCAGGACAAAGAACGGGCTAAGGTGAATCGCTCCTGTGACCCATGACAGTAATATCAGAAACACAGGCGTCATCACCTTCGCGCCGTAGAACGTCTTGACGGCGGTGTCGGAACGAAAGCCCGCGCGGACCAGGCGCTGCTGAACGACCGAAATCTCGGCCTGGCTCCTTGGCAGGATCTTCTCAAATTGCTCAACCACGCCGCCGATCACATGCCGTGTCTCTTCAAGCGTTGAGGAGATGGTTTTCTTGTTGGCGCGCGGATACAGGGCCGACGAGATGCGCTCCTGGATCGTGTCGCGATAGAAAATCAACAGGCCGCCGCTGCCAATCAGTAGGAATGCGACCAAAAACGCAATGACTGCAAATGCCATAGTTCCCTCGCTAGACGTCCATGTTCACGATCTTGCGAATGATCAGCCCGCCGACAACAATCATTGCGCTTGCAGCATACAGAAGCTTGATGCCCAAGTCCTTCTTCCACAGAATGCTCATCAGTTCCGGGTTCACCAGGTACAACAGGAAACCCAGAACCACCGGAAGCAATGTGAGAATCCATCCCGTCAAACGCCCCTGGGCCGTATGCGTCGCCACTTGCCGCTTCAATCGGAAGCGCTCACGGATCACCTGCGCGGTCTTCTCCAGCACTTCGGCGAGATTGCCGCCGCTTTCACGCTGGATCAAAATAGCCGTGCAGACAATTTTGACGTCCTGCAAGGGAACGCGCGTCACAAGATTGTCGAGTGCGGATTTCAGTTCGAGACCGTAGTTCATCTCGTCAAAAGTTACCCTGAAACTCTCCACCAACTGGGTCCGCACACTCGCGCGACACCAGACCCATCGCAGCATTCAAACTGTGACCCACGCGCAGCGCGCTCACGATCAGTTCAAGGGCCTCCGGGATTCCCTCCTCGAACTTGTTCATGCGCATTTTCCGCTTCTGGTATACCCACCCAAGCGGCCCCGCCCCGGTAACCAATCCAATAATCATGCCCAGGATTATGGAATCTGTCCGCAGATAGATCAGGTATGCGGGCACAATGAAACACACACCGCAGAAAAGGCTCAGGCCTCCGACCGTCCACTTTACGTTCGCCTGATAGAGAAACCGGCGAATACGCGGCGCTAGTTCAAGCTTTGACAGGTAGCGATCCAGCCATGGAATTGAACTCATCAGTTCGTTCTTGCGAACGTCAACGATGAGCTCAGCCATCTCGGGCTTGCCCACAGCGATCGCGGACTCAAGCCTGGTCATGATCGCCCGGGTCTGCTCCGTCGCTCCGGTTCCGCTGGCGGCGGCGATCAGAACAACTACCCCGAAAACTCCCAGGAACACGAGTACGATAATAATTGCCATGCTTCCCTCCGCAAACGCTCCTGCTTAGTTCACTTCCGTTACTTTCTCAAACAAACTGGGCGGCAGGAAGATGCCGGCAGTACGTAGCTGTTCGAGGAACTTTGGACGGATGCGACTTGGCACAAAAGCGCCCTGTACCCTGCCATTCGGCCCGATGCCCTTTTTCTGAAACGCGAAGATCTCCTGCATACTGATGACGTTCTCTTCCATACCCGTGATTTCATGAATACTCACGCATTTACGGGAGCCGTCACTCAAACGCGAAGCCTGTACCACGATGGTAAGAGCCGACGCGATCTGGGCCCGGACCGTCTTTTCAGGAAGATTCAGGTTGGTCATCGCCACCATCGATTCCAAACGGGTCAGCGCGTCGCGTGCCGTGTTGGCGTGGACGGTAGTCATCGAACCTTCGTGACCTGTGTTCATGGCCTGAAGCATGTCAAATGCTTCTTCGCCACGGCACTCACCGATGATGATGCGGTCGGGACGCATACGAAGGCAGTTGATCAAGCAGTTGCCTCTGTCGAATCGCGCCCTGGCCTTCCACGTTGGGCGGCCGCGTTTCCAAACGAACAATGTTCTCCTGCGCAAGTTGCAATTCGGCGGCGTCCTCAATCGTGATGACGCGCTCGTTTTGCGGAATGTACTGCGACAAGATATTAAGGAAGGTCGTTTTACCGGCGCCGGTTCCGCCCAGAGATCAGAATGCTGAGACGCGCACGGACTGCGGCCGAAAGCAATTCCATCATTTCCGCAGAAATACTCTTCAACTGCACTAGCTGGTTCGCAGCCAGTGGACCGGTGCCGAAACGGCGGATGGACATGGAAGGGCCATCCAGCGCGAGCGGCGGAATGATCGCATTCACACGCGAACCATCAGGCAGGCGCGCGTCCACCATTGGCGACGACTCATCCACGCGACGACCCACACGCGAGACAATGCGGTCAATAATCTGAAGCAAGTGGCGGTCATCGCGGAACGAGGCGTCAGCTCGCGTCAGCAAGCCGCCTTTTTCAATGAATACATGGTCTTTGTCGTTGACCATGATGTCCGAGATCTTCTGATCCTTGAGCAGCGGCTCGAGGGGGCCAAGACCGAAGACCTCATCCAGCAGATCGGTCTGGATCTTCTCCTGCTCGTCGAAGCTGAGCGGCACCCGACGATCACTGATGATCTCGCTGATAATGCTCGAGACAGCTTGCCGGGCTTGACTGGAGTTGATGCGAGAGAGCTTCTCCAGATCGAGCTTCGACAGCAGCGTACGGTGTACTTCTGCCTTGAAGTTTTCCAGATTCATTGATTCCACGATGCGCCGTCCTCAATTACGAAATCCGTCAAATAACGGGGGAATTATTTGAAAAGACTGAAGCCTTTTCGCTTTTCCGGCTTGGGGGGCATCCCGCAAGCCGATCGTGCCATGTCCTGGATTACCCTTGCGATGCTTGAATCGTCCAACGCCAGCGGAACTGCTTCGTTCTGCATTCGGCGGACGTTGTAGTAGTCGCTTGGAATTTTCCACGCGATCGGTTTGGTAAGCGCCTTCTCGATATGCTCTTCATCCACTCCCATGGAGCTCTTCACATATCGATTCAGAACGATTTCGAGTTTGGGAGTTCCTGACTTGAAAAACTCTGAGATAAGCCGGTGCGAATTGCGCAGTTCGGGAATCCCCGCCTGCATCACCAGATAGGCCGTATCAGCCTGCTCAAACCATGCCGCATCGGTCAGATCGAATCGCGAGCCTGCATCGATCACCACGAAGGCAAAGTCCTGCCGTGCGACATTCAACATCTTGTCGATTTGATCGTTGCTGGCCTGAATCTGAGGAAACCTGCCCGGAGCCGCAAGCACGGGAAGACCGGAACTGTGGGTTGTCAGCAGCTTTGAAAAGAAGTTCGTGTCCATGCGGTCTGCGTTCTGCAAAGCATCAGCCGTCGAGAACGCCGTGGTCAGTCCGAGGCTCAGCGCAGCATCGCCAAGCGGCAGATCAAGGTCGATCAGAACCGCGCTTTGCTGGCACTCCTGCACCAGTGCGACCGCAAAATTGCAGGCCACCGTAGTAACGCCCGAGCCACCTTTTCCGCCAAGAAAAACGAGAATCTTCCCGCCCGTCTTCTTTGAGGATTTGCCTCCAGAGCGGCGCTGGGAAGCACGAACCAATGCATCTGAAAGAGCTCCGGAGTCAATCGGATCCGAGAGAAACTCGCGAGCCCCAGCACGCATCGATCTCACCATCTGGTTCGGATCGACTCGCGAGGTGTACACCATCACGGTGGTGGTCGTGTTTGCTGCAACAAACTCTACCAGTTCCAGGGCGTATTCGACGTCAGACTCAAGGTCAATAATGACGGCATCGAACGCCTTCTCGCCCAGCATCCTGGGCATTTCTTTCAGAGTCGGAGGATAAGAAGAGTACTCCCGCACAATCGCGGCATGCGAGTTGTTGAGTGCGCTCGCAATTGTCCTCCTGCGCTGCTCACTAGGGCAGATCAGCGCGATGGACAGTATATTGCCGCCCAGGGGATCAGAGTCGTGCGTGTTATCAGTCACAGAATCAAAGCTCCCAAGTTCTTTCGCCAGAGCTGCGGTATCACCGAGTTCGGGGCATTGTCAGCATACTCTAGTCGTTTCTAAAGCTCGTTCTCAATGAGAAAAGAAGGAAATGAGAGTACCAATTGCAATTGCCGGAGCGTAAGGCATCTTACGTGCCTTTGGGTTGGAAAGCTTGAGTTCTTCCGGCGCATGCAATCCGCGCTCTCTCCAGCCAAAAAGTAAATCCCCTGCCCCTGTAAACATCTCTCCCAGAAAGCCTCCGAAAATGGCCCAGGCGAGCGCCATAATTCCGCCGGCAATTCCGATTAAAACCAATGCGAATACAAGCTGCTTCCACCAGATCCATGCTCCGATCGCGGCACACAACTTTACATCCCCCATCCCCATGCCGCCCATCATCGCCAACAATCCGTAGATCAGTCCTCCGAGCAGCATCCCACCCAGACTTTGACCAAGACCATGCCACCCCGCGACCCATGTTGAAACCACGAGCCCGGCCAATAAAAACGGAAAGACCAGCCAGTTCGGAATTCTCCGGCTGCGAATGTCCGTAACGGTCGCCACAACAAGCACGGCTAACGTTGGCCACCAGGCATAGGGGTGTTGCAAATGTTGCAAACTTTTCCTCCTCCGCTCCAGTTCCAGTTGGCCGACTGTTAAGAGCAATTCTGCCCCCACTTTTGACGCATGTCAACTCGCGCAGGATTCAGTGCGTTACCTAGGGGGTATCGAGAGAAGTGTACACGGAAGTGCACGTAGGGAGTACCCCTGTGCAATAAAGGGTATACACCGGAGTAATGCCCGTTGCCGCTTTCCACAGGAATAAGAAACCGGGTGCAACCATTCTTTCATTGCGCACCATGATCCGCCAGGAAATTTGAGGGCGCTCGCAATCCCCAATACGGGTTATTTAATTTCACTTATAGGTAAACAAGCCCGTTGCGAAGCCAGCCAAACTTCAAAGTATCTTCCTGGCCCGACAAATCGTCCTTGTATCTCTGTTTGCTTTCTGCATTCGAGCTTGTCCGACCGTCCGCCGGTTTGGCGTCGGGTCGTTGTATCCTTCTTCTAATGTTCAGGCGACTCGCTTTTTTTCTATTGATCCTCACATTCGGACTGTCGCCTGCTCTCAGTCACGGCCAGACCGATCCAGAATCCACGTCGCAGGCCGTCTCCGCCAGTCCAAGAACCGCGCCGGCAACCCGGCCCGTTCCTTCATCCACAAGGGCGGCCCAGCAAATGGTACAGCTCTTGGAGACCCACCCGCAGCACCCGTGCCGCAGATCGTCGTCACTCCTTCATCGCCCCAACCCGCTCCATGGACGTGGCACGATCGGGTTCTTTGGGGAGCGCTCCTGGTTCTTGTCATTCTGGGGTATATCGGCGTCGTGTTGTCATTGCGGATATTGAAGAACATCCAGCGCCAGACTGAATTCGGTGTCTCTGCCGCGCAAGCTGCCCTCCAATGCGCCAATGCAGCGCTTGAAAGCTCTCAGGCGATCGTCGACTCCGGTCGTCCCTGGATCGTCGTCACAGTCGAGCCATTTCTCACCGTCGAACACGGTTTCAAAGTTATGGCTACGAACCGGGGCCGTACCCCGGCCCGGATCCTCGCCAAATCCGACTGCGTCAAGATCGCGCCGGACGAGACAAAGCTTCCGGCGACGCCCGATTTTGACAGCGGAAAATCGGCCACGCCCTTCGAACCCATCATTCTCCTTCCCGGCGAATCTGCCGGAATCCGTCCCTTCCGCCGCGCCGATATGCGCTCTTATTGCTCATCCGATGAACAATTCAAACGCGTGGAGAAATGGGAGGAGAAGCTCTTTATGTATGGTCGAGTCATCTATCGTGACCTGATCTCGCCGCTCGATCAGCCGAATCATGAAACTGATTGGTGCTGCTGGTATGTGTATGGAGACAAAGACGCTCTCGTAATCGCCGGTCCCCCGGAGTACAACAAGCACAACTAGACTGTGTTGGTTGAACCAGACAGTTCTTCAATTCGTACGGATTGGGGTTGCTGACAAGACAGAGATAGCCACGTTGGGCTGGACCCGCCCCACGGCCCGCCCCAAAAAACCGAATTCCGAAATCAGGAGCATCAATGCCGGTCGTTGAACTCGCAGGGGTGACCAAAGCCTATGAGACCAAGGTTGCGGTCCGCGATCTGAGCCTCTCCATCGATGCTGGACAGATGTTCGGGCTGCTGGGCCCGAACGGCGCCGGCAAAACCAGTTCCATTCGCATGATGATGGGCATTACCTTGCCGGACTCTGGCTCCATCAGCCTTTTTGGCAAGCCATTCGAGCGGGCCAGCCTGGAGCGCGTCGGATACCTGCCCGAAGAACGCGGTCTCTACAAGAAGATGAAGGTGCTCGAACAGCTCGTCTTCTTCGGCGAACTGCACGGGCTTGCCCCCGCCGAAGCCCGCAATCGCGCCACCGCCTGGGCGAAGCGGCTCGACATCGATGAAGCACTTCCCAAAAAGACCGAAGAGCTTTCAAAGGGTATGCAGCAGAAAATTCAGTTCATCGGTTCATTGCTCCACGATCCCGGCCTGATCGTCATGGACGAGCCCTTCAGCGGTCTCGACCCCGTCAACGCTCAGCTGTTGGAGAAGACCCTGCTCGAACTCAAGAACGAAGGCAAGGCCATTGTCTTCTCCACCCATCGCATGGACCAGGTGGAAAAGCTCTGTGACTCCATCTGCCTTATCAATAAAGGTGAAGCGGTGCTCGCCGGGCGGGTACGCGAGATCAAGTCGCGATACGAGCGCAATCGCATCATTGTCGAGTTTGAAGGTAGCGCCGACTTTCTGAAAAGCTCCGAGATTGCCGAAGCAAAGAATTTCTCCGGGCACGCGGAGATCCGGCTTAAACCGCACGGCGACGCACAGAAGTTGTTGCGCGAAGCCTCCGCCGCCGCAAGAATCTTTCGCTTCGAGATGGTCGAGCCCTCGCTCGAGGAAATCTTTATCCAGACGGTCGGAGGCAAAGTCGATGCGTAATATCTGGCTGGTTGCAAGACGCGAATACCTCGAGCAGGTGCGCGGCCGTGCATTCAAAATGACCACCTTTGGCGTGCCCGCCATCTTCGCCGCGCTCATCGGAATTGGTTATCTCTCCAATCTCGGCCTTGGATCGGGAAGGCACCTAGCGGTCGCTTCGAATGATCCAATCCTGGCCAGCGAAATCAAGTCTCAATTGCTGGGAGACAAGGAAGCCAAGGCCAAGGTCGACATCGTGTCACCGGCGTCCGGCACTGACCACGACACACTCGTCAGCGAAGTTCGAAACAAGAAGATCGACGGTTTCCTCTGGGTCGAAACGCCTTCGGGACAAGCTCCCACCGCGACATATACATCGCAGTCCGCCGGCGATTTCATTACCGGCGGCCGCCTGCACGACGCCGTCAATCATGCCATCCTCGATGCGCGGCTGACCTCAGGTGGAATGCCGCACAACGACGCCGACAAGATCGTCGATGGCGTGCACCTTCAGACCTACCAGGTCAAGAAAGACGGCAGCGTCGTGAAGAGCAACGCCGCCGCCTCATTCTGGAAGGGCTACGTCATGGCCATCCTGCTTTCAATGACGACAATGATTTACGGCATGAACGTCGCCCGGTCCATCATCCAGGAAAAGACCTCGCGCATCTTCGAAGTCATGCTGGCAATCACCCGTCCCACCGACATGCTGGCAGGCAAACTCATCGGCGTGGGAGCTGTCGGGCTCACGCAGGTCGGCATCTGGCTGATTGCGGGGTCAGTCCTCATCGGCACTCCCTATGCCGCTTCTCTACTCTCTGGTGACTACGCTGTGCACATCTCCGTGCTCGAGACGGTGCTCTTCCCCGTTTACTTCCTTCTCGGATACCTGCTCTACAGTTCCCTGTTCGCCGGCCTTGCAGCTTCCTGCGAGACCGAGCAGGAACTCCAGATGTACATGCCGCTCGCGGCAGCGCCCACCTGGCTGAGCTTCTCATTGATCGTGGTAGTCATGAATGATTCGAATTCGCTCTGGGCGATTGCAGGGTCGTTATTCCCCCCGACAGCGCCCATCATCATGTTTCTGCGCATGGCCTCGCAGACTCCTCCAGCATGGCAATTCGTCGTTTCCATCGGCCTGCTGCTGCTCAGCATCTGGGTGGTTCTCTGGATATCCGCAAAGCTCTACCGCGTCGGCATCCTGATGTACGGCAAGCGGGCCACGCTTCCTGAACTGGTGCGCTGGCTGCGGTATAGCTGAGAATCTGCCTGGATTGGAGCGCTGGTGACCTCGTGCGCTTCCGGATATCCCTTCAACTAGGTCGCCTATTTTTGGACTTTTGCGACTAACCCATTCGTGTGATTGAATCTATGGCTCAGCTACCTATGATTGCTATGACTTAAGTAATGGCGTCTGATCGCGGTTTTGGTCTGGATATTGTACGTTTGGACAGCACGCCTCGACGTTAGCTGCCATGCCAGAAGTAGGGGGCGGCTATCCTACAGGTTGCGTGAATCCTCCAGAGGGCTCGCAACCTGTAGCCTGATCTTTCCCCACATATCCTGATAGCCGTATATTCGACGATACTCCAGATTCCGCACCTGTGGCTACGACGGCGACGCGTAGAATCAGGAAAGTGACCGACCAGGACAGGACCAAATTCACAGTGGGTCAGCGGATTATGCTGGCCGTTGTGCCGCGGGTTGTATGGGCGCTGCTGTGGGTTGTTGGACCGACGTGGCGCTTTGAGGTGATCGCGGAGGACGGCGTGACCCCGGTCGTCTTCGGGCAGAAACCGGGACCTGAGATCTACTGCTTCTGGCACCAATGCGTGCTGCCCTGCACCATGTACTTCCGGCGTTCCGGCGCGGTGATCCTCATCAGTCGCAGCTTCGACGGCGAACTCATCACCCGTATCCTCCGCATGTTTGGCTTTGACGCCGTGCGTGGGTCGAGTTCACGAGGCGCCCGCCAGGGACTGCTGGGCCTGAAGAACGTGATCGAAACCGGGCGCACGGCAATCTTCACCGCTGATGGGCCACGTGGGCCAATCTATGAGACCAAGATGGGGCCGATCAAATTGGCGCAAGCCACCGGCGCACCAATCGGCGCCTTCCACCTGCAGCCGGAGCGTGCATGGACGCATGAATTCATGGGATCGCTTCCTTGTTCCCAAGCCCTTTACGCGAATCGTCGTAAGTTGGGCGCAGTGGACGCGCGTGCCATCTGATCTGCCGGCTGATCAGTTCGAAACCAAAAGGCAGGAGTTGAACGATGCCATCGAACGTGCGAGGTTGCGGGCCCTCGCGCACCTGGGACAACCAGCATCATGAGCGATCTGCATGTCGCCGATTTCGACTTCGAGCTTCCTGAAGAACTGATCGCGCAGCAGCCTCCTGCCGAGCGCGGCCAGAGCCGGATGCTTGTTGTGGATCGCGTCCACCGGCGAACTGCGCGACAGCCAGTTCGACGAATTCCCTTCCCTGCTGCGCGCCGGAGACCTGCTGGTGCTGAATGACAGCCGGGTGATTCCAGCCCGTCTCTATGCCCATCGAACGCTGCGCCGCGAGAAAGAAAAGCCCACCGGCCGCATCGAAGTCATGTTGACCGAACCAGCGGGTGAGAACCGCTGGCACGCGCTGGTGAGACCCGGCCGTAAGGTGGCAATCGGCGAGCGTCTTGTGTTTCCCGCGCAAGAAGGCGAAATCGCTCTCGAGGCCGAGGTGCTGGAGCGAGGCGAGTTTGGCGATCGGCTGCTGGAGTTTGCGCCCGTCGAGGACTTCTTCGGAGTTCTGGACCGCATTGGGCACGTGCCCTTGCCGCCTTACATTCATCGCGACGATGCGGCTGCAGATCGAGAGCGATACCAGACGGTGTTTTCGCGCGAACGAGGTTCTGTCGCAGCGCCAACCGCCGGTCTGCATTTTACATCGCGGACACTGGACCTCATCCTCGCGCAGGGAGTCGAAATTGCGCGCGTGACCCTGCACGTCGGGCTGGGCACCTTTGCACCGTTGCGCGTAGACAGCGTAGACGACGTGCGTCTCCATCGGGAACGTTACAGCATTAACGCTGAAACAGCCGACGCCCTGAATCGCACCCGCAGCGAGAGGCGTCGTATCGTAGCTGTGGGCACAACGGTGGTGCGCACCCTCGAATCCGCCGCTCAGCGTGCCGGATCTGCACTCTTGGCAGCTCACTCCGCAGAGACAGATATCTTCATCTCCCCTGGGTTTGATTTCCGCGTGGTTGGAGCACTGTTAACCAATTTTCACCTGCCGCAATCGAGCCTGCTGATGCTGGTAAGCGCATTTGCGGGACGGAAGCGCACACTTGCGGCATATCGGCATGCTGTGGAAAGCAGCTATCGATTTTTCAGCTACGGCGACTGCATGTTTCTGGCCTGAGCCGCATCAAAACTTATGCACGCTGCATCTCCCCCGTGATGCCTGAAACCAAAGCTCATCGCATGAAATACGATAGACTTACGCGGAGTGCGGTTGCAGCGAGCCGAACCCGTCACGCGCCGATCAATAGCAGAAGCGTAGCCGGCACTTACTGAAACCCCACTGTGAAGGAACAAACTCGTCGATGACAGACACCACAAACACGATCCTCGTTACCGGCGGCGCCGGATTTATCGGTTCAAATTTTGTACTGCGCTGGATCGAGACGATTGGCACGCCCGTTGTGAATCTCGACCTGCTCACCTACGCCGGCAACCCGGCCAACCTTGCCTCAATTGAAGAAGACGAGCGCTACCAGCTTGTGCAAGCCGATATATGCGATGCCGACAGTGTCGCTGCCGCGCTCAAGACGCATCGCCCTCGCGCCATCGTGCACTTCGCGGCTGAGAGCCACGTCGATCGTTCCATCGTCGATCCCGGCGCATTCATCCATACCAACGTGCAAGGCACCTACACGCTGCTTGAGCAAACGCGCCGCTACTGGTCGTCGCTGGACGATGCGGCCAAATCGTCGTTCCGTTTCCTTCATGTGTCAACGGACGAAGTCTACGGAACGCTGAGCCCCGAGGATCCAGCATTCTCCGAGACCACTCCATACGCGCCGAACAGCCCTTACGCGGCTTCGAAGGCGGGCTCGGATCACCTGGCCCGCGCTTACTTCCACACCTTCAAGCTGCCGGTGCTCACCACCAACTGCTCCAATAACTATGGCCCCTTTCAGTTTCCGGAAAAGTTGATCCCGCTCATGATTCTGCATGCCCTCGAAGGCAAGGAGCTACCGGTCTACGGCGATGGCCAGAATGTCCGCGACTGGCTTTTCGTCGACGATCACTGTTCGGCAATCCGCGCGGTTCTGGAGCGCGGCACACCGGGCGAGACCTACAACGTCGGCGGCAACAGTGAGCGCAACAATCTCCACGTCGTACATACTATTTGCGACCTCGTCGACGAACTGCGCCCCGATGCAACCATCGGCCCGCGGCGAAAGCTGATCAAGTTTGTTGCCGACCGTCCGGGTCACGATCGCCGCTATGCGATTGATGCGCGCAAAATCGCTGGCGAACTTGGCTGGACTCCTTCGGTCGACTTTGAGCACGGTCTGCGCAACACCGTTGAGTGGTATCTCAATCACGCATCCTGGATCGAGAATGTGCGCAGCGGCGCCTATCTCACGTGGATCAAGCAAAACTACGAGGAGAGGATTGCGCAATGAAAGGCATCATTCTTGCGGGAGGCTCCGGTACGCGTCTTTATCCCGTCACGCACGTTGTTTCAAAGCAGCTTTTACCCGTGTACGACAAGCCGATGATCTACTACCCGCTGAGCACTCTCATGCTCGCCGGGCTGCGTGACGTTCTCATCATTTCAACGCCCGAGGACACGCACCGGTTTGCCGATCTGCTCGGCGACGGAAAACGTTGGGGCATCAACCTGAGCCTATGCGGTACAGCCAAGCCCCGACGGACTCGCGCAGGCCTTCACCATCGGTCGCGATTTCATCGGCAATGATACGTGCTCCCTAATTCTCGGTGACAACATCTTTTACGGCCAGTCGTTTTCGCGCGACCTGCAGCACGCGGCCAAGTTGAAGAGCGGCGCGCTGGTTTTCGCATATCCCGTACATGACCCCGAACGCTACGGCGTCGTGGAGTTCGACGACGCGGGCAAGGCCATCAGCATTGAAGAAAAGCCCAATCAACCAAAGTCGCGCTATGCGGTGACGGGCCTCTATTTCTACGACAACGACGTTGTGAAACTGGCTGCCGACCTCAAGCCTTCGGCCCGCGGTGAACTGGAGATCACCGATCTGAACCGGCTCTATCTCGAAGCGGGCAAGCTGAAAGTCCAGGTGATGAGTCGCGGCATGGCGTGGCTCGATACGGGCACCCACGATTCCCTCTTCGAAGCGGGACTTTATATTCAGACCATCGAGCGCCGGCAGGGATTGATGATTGCATGCCCCGAAGAGATCGCGTATCACTTCGGGTACATTACGGCCGACCAGCTTGAAGAGCTTGCGAAACCGGTGGCAAGGAGCGGATACGGGCAATATCTATTGGCGTTGCGCAATGAGCGACAGATTCCCGCAGGAACCAGCGAGCTATGAATATCGAAGAAACATCCCTGCCTGGCGTGCTGCTGATTACTCCAAAGATTTACAGTGACAACCGCGGTGCCTTCTGGGAGACCTGGAATCATGATGCCTTCGAAGCGGCGGGATTGCCCTGCACCTGGGTACAGGACAATTTCTCTCTATCGAAGAAAAACGTGGTCCGGGGAATTCACTATCAGACCATCAACGCGCAGGGTAAGCTGGTGCGCGCAACGCATGGATCTGTACTCGACGTTGCAGTCGATCTCCGCCGCAACTCGCCGTGCTTCGGCGAACACGTTGCAGTGGAGCTCAGCGGAGAAAATGGCCGAATGCTGTGGATCCCCGAAGGATTTGGCCACGCGTTTCTCGTGCTGACCGACGTCGCCGGATTCGCGTACAAGGTCACTGACTGCTACAACCCCAAAGGCGAACGCACCATTGTGTGGAACGACCCGGAGCTCGCAATTGCATGGCCGGTAGTACCGGAGGAAGCCATCGTCTCCGATAAGGACGCGAAAGGCGCAACACTGGAAATGGCCGAGGTCTTCGCGTGAGCGTGTGGCCGCGCGTCCTCGTTACCGGCGCAGACGGCCAGGTGGGGCAGGCACTGCTCAAGAGCTTTGCTGGATCTGCCGAAGTGATTGCATGCAACCGCATTTCGCTTGATCTTGCAAACGCCGATCAGATCCGTGAAAAGGTGCGCGAGTTTGCGCCGGACATCATCGTTAACGCCGGCGCCTACACAGCAGTGGACCGCGCCGAGAGCGAGCGGGAACTAGCCTTCGCTGTGAACGGGCGCGCACCCGGAATTCTTGCTGAAGAAGCTCAACGCGCCAGTGCGCTCCTGATTCACTATTCGACGGACTACGTTTTCAATGGCTCCAAAACCGGCCCATGGGTTGAAGACGACGCGACCGATCCCCTCAGCGTTTACGGCGCCAGCAAACTTGCGGGAGAGAATGCCATCCGCAACGCGGGCGGCCGATACCTGATCTTCCGCACCAGTTGGGTCTATGCGCCCGAGGGCAAGAATTTTGTGCTCACGATGCTGCGACTCGGCCGTGAACGCGACTCACTAAACGTGGTCGACGACCAGGTTGGCGCGCCCACCACGGCCGCTGAACTGGCGCGAGCGACGCATGCGATTGCCACGGGGATTGCTGAAGGAAAATTCGGAAAAGATCCGGTATGGACCGGCACTTACCACATGACATGTTCTGGCAGCGTCTCGTGGTGCGGCTTCGCGCGCGCAATCTTTAGGCGGGTGCCCGAACTTCTCGGGGGCAAGACTCCCGTCGTGAACCCGATCGCGGCGAGCGCCTATCCGACACCTGCAAAACGTCCGCAGAATTCAGTGCTCTCAAACGAAAAGCTACAGCATCGCTTCAGCGTGCGGCTGGCTCCCTGGGAAGCTGCGCTGGACGAGGTTCTGACCGCTATCTCCGCGCAGCCAGGAGCCTGATCAGTTCCCCTCCTATTCTCGCCGTGAAGGCTCTCTTGAGAATCTGAAACTTGCGTGGACATAGCAATTGATACACTGGCACTCTACGCTTTCGAATCCTAAAGGAATCATGTCTAATTCCGACTTCAAGCCCTCGCCACTCTCGCTTACAGGTTTTGTCTGGAAAAATCTATGGCGTCGGCGGCTGAGGACGGTGCTAACCCTTTGCGGAATCGGGATGGCGATTGGCGCATTTGTTGGTCTCGTGGGTTTCTCGAGCGCATTTGAAAGCGAGTGGCTCCGAATCTACTCGAGCAGTGGTACCGACATCGCAGTGATTCAACAGACCTTTTTGAATACCTCAATGGATGAGTCTGCTGGGGCAAAACTGAAGTCCTTGCCGTTGGTGGCGCAGGCAACCCCCGTCATCTTCAACATGATGGACCTGACGACGGATGTCAATGCCCTGGCATACGGCTGGAAAGCCGACTCGTATGAATTCGAAGCGCTGCAGATCCTCGCAGGACAACGCTTTCGCGATGGCCATCGTGAAATCATGCTGGGCGACCTGCTCGCCGGCGATCTGAAGAAAAAGGTGGGCGACACACTGGAGATTCAAAGCTCGCCCTTCACGGTATGCGCCATCTACCACGGCGGCTCAGGATTGCAGGCGGACGCAGTCATTATGCCCCTGGATCAGTTGCAAGAGCTGAGCAGCCTGCAAGGCAAGGTCTCGACTTTCGATGTTCGTCTGCGGCCGGCGCCTGCAGGAGAATCCCAGGAGCATTATCTAAAACGTGCGCAGGCACAGATCGAAGGTGCTCTGCCGGGACTGCACGCTGTTCCCGCAGCCGAGCGCGCCCATAACAATCAGTTTGTCCAACTGGCGCATGCCTCCGCATGGGGAACTTCATCGATCGCACTGCTCATCGGCATCCTTGGAATCGCCAACACCATGGCAATGTCGGTCTACGAGCGCACACGGGAAATCGGCATTCTGCGGGCGCTGGGTTGGAAGCGGAGACAAGTATTGATTCTCATCCAGCTTGAGGCGGCTATTCTTGGACTGGGCGGCGGGTTCTTTGGAATCGCATTCGGATGGTGCGCCCTGCATCTGCTGGCTGCGCTGCCTCAGACCGCAAGCATCGTCTCGACGTCACTCCCTTTGCTCCTTCTGACCGAGTCGCTTGGCATCGCCGTTCTGGCGGGGCTGATAGCGGGAGCGCTGCCCGCGTGGCGCGCAGCCCAACTCTCTCCGGTGGAGGCGCTGCGGTCCGACTAGTTCCTCCCGAAGCGCATTCTGCACCGGAGTCTCGACGATGCGGTAGTGCGCCGCCGGAAGTTTTTTAGGGTCCAAGTATGCTCACGCTAAATCGAACGAAGTTTCAGCACTTGTTCGATCAGATCTGCCGCGCGGTCAGGTCCGTCCACTCGCTGGATTGTTCTCTGCAAGGCCTGTGCCGCCTCACGGTAACTGGCGTCCTGAAGCACGAGCTTCACGGCTTTGCGAAGCCTGGCCGCGTTTAGCCTGAGACGTGGAACCACCACGCAGGCTCCGCGGGCCTTGACCCGCGCTGCCACTCCGGGTTGGTCGTGGGCGAGGGGCACGGCCACCAGGGGCACTCCCTCGCAAAGCGACTCAAGAACCGTGTTGAGGCCGCCATGCGTGATCACCAGCGTGGTCCGCTTCAGAATTTCCAGTTGTGGAGCAAAGCTCACCACCAGCGGATTGCCGGCCAGCTTCCCCAACCTTGCCGGATCGAGTCCGCCACCCAGCGAAATCAATAATTGTGAGTCGAGTCCCGCACAGGCCTCTGCGATCGTTTTGAAGATGGCTTCCGAACCGTTCTGAAGAGTGCCCATCGATGCGTAAATGAGCGGGCGTCCATCAAGGCGCTCCCAGGGAAACGCGACCGCCGGACGCTGCTTGGTGTGCACGAACGGCCCGGTATAGTGAAGCCCATCTGGTTTCTCGCCGACAACTTCGAACTCGAGTGCCTCTGGCAACTGGGTAATTCGCGCCAGCTGAGACAGCGCGTCCTGGGAGCGCCTAAATGGCTTCAGACCCCATGCTGCGCGTTGTCGATTCACATCTCTGAAGATGGGCGTTGCTATCTCGCACCAGCAAACGAATTGCAACGCGATTCCGCAAACGGCTGAGCCGATCCTGTCCCGCCGCCCAACCGAACCAGAAAGGCGGAAACCGATCATCCTGCAGCAGAGGAGGAATCAAGGCGATGGAGATCCAGGGCAGGCCCAGATAGTCAGCCACGTTTCCGGCAAAATCCGCCTCATCGACCAGCAGAGCATCCACGGTGACCGATCCGCACCGCCTCCGGCCCGTCGCGCCGTACCATCCGCGCCGCATTCCGCACTCGCTCAAGCGTGAATCGAAGGGCCGCGAATCCCTTTAACTGGGCCAGGTGATCGTCCAGCTTTTGCAGGGTGCCCAGCGGATAATCTTCCATGCCGATCCTGCAAAACTCAATTCCCGCGGAACGCACACGCGCCTCGGTGTCCGCGATTCCGAAGATCACTACCTCATGGCCTCTCAGTTGCAAGGAATGCGCCAGCGCGGTCATCGGATTGAGATGACCGGTTCCCGGAAAACAAAATGCTCCCAATCTTGCCATTGTTCTCTTCAATTCATTGATATCAAGTGAAAGTAGAACCGCCGCCATAGCGGGTGTCCAGATTCCGCTCGGCGGGCTAGTTCCAATTCCGGGAGGCCGAATGCAATGATATGGCGATCACGGTCAGATCGTCTTGTGCGCCGTCCTTTCCGCGTTCGGAAAACTCCCTCTGTTGTAATCATCTGAGCTTGAATTTCAGCAATCGGCTCAAATCGCCGCCCGGCCACGGTACCGCGGTGTATACATCCAGTCCGCCTTGCGCTTCCCCGCATGATCGCCCTGCAGGTAACGTAGAACAATGGACTCCACTGCAGCCACTGAGAGCCCCGCACTCACCGAACCCTCAAACGCCGAACCTGTCGGCCCGTTGAAACGCGCCTTCAATCGCATATTCACGCGCCACCTGATGAACATCGCTGTCCTGATGGTGCTCCCGGTAGTTTTCACCATCACGCTCAATCCGTCGCTCGAATGCGTGCGTGACCCCGATATCTGGTGGCATCTCGCAGATGCCCGTCAGCTCACTTCAACGCATCATTTTATTTGGGCCGAGCCCAACTCGTTTACAGTCGGCGGCCAGCCATGGGTCAACCCCGAGTGGCTCGCCGAACTGCCCTACTGGTTCAGCTACCAGGCCCTGCACCTCCGCGGAATCTATCTGGTCGAATGGCTCATGATCGGCGCCAACCTCGTCTTCATGTACTGGCGCGGCTACCGCCGGTCTGGGCATGCAGGTGCCGCTTGGTGGGCCGCCGCACTGGCGTTCCTGCTCATCTCGGTAAACTCCGGCCCTCGCACCATCGCCATGGCATATGTCGCCATGTCCGCTGAGTTGGCCATCCTCGAAGCCGCCGAACGGAAAAAAACGCGCGCATTGTGGCTGCTGCCACCGCTGTTCTGCATCTGGATCAACCTTCACGGCAGTTGGCTCATCGGTCTTGCGTTATTTGTTCTGTACATTCTCTGCGGGGCAGTTGGAGTTAAGAAGGGGGTGGTCGAGCAGGAGGCTTTTACTCCCGCCGAACGCAATCGCTTTCTCTTGGTTCTCGGCCTCTGCGTCGTTGCACTTTTCATCAATCCTTACGGCTGGCACCTCGTTTGGAATCCTATCGACATGATGTTCAACCAGAAGCTGAATATTGCCAATGTCATGGAATGGCACCCTCTGGATCTGAGCACCGTCGCCGGAATTGCTGCTTTCGCAGCTATGTGTCTCATGGTTGTTTGCAATGCAATCCAGGGCCGTAAGTGGCGGGTGTACGAATTGGCCTTCGTCTTCTTTGCCTGGTATGCGGCGCTCGATCACATGCGCTTCCTCTTTATGGCTGCGGTGCTCACGACCCCCATTCTCGCGGTCGATCTTCGCCGAGCCTTTAATCTCGGGGCCGACGATAAGACGATTCCGGCTGCGAACGCCTTCATGGTTACTGCCGCCGTGGTGACCATCCTTTTCATTTTCCCCAGCGAAAAAAAGCTGAACGACAAGCTCGGCACTTTTTTCCCTCTGCAGACGCTTCAAGCCATCCAGCCCTCCTGGCGCACTTTCAATTCCGATTACGTTGGCGGCATGATGACCTTCGAGTCGAAGCCCGCTTTCATTGACTCGCGA
The DNA here is from genome assembly GCA_963769345.1 of uncultured Acidobacteriaceae bacterium. Lineage (GTDB taxonomy): Bacteria > Acidobacteriota > Terriglobia > Terriglobales > Acidobacteriaceae > Telmatobacter. The sequence continues at coordinate 807,810 of CAVYLL010000005.1, read as the reverse complement.
TTCGACGTCTTCGAGCACCATGGGGTTATGGCCGCTTATCTCCAGGCCATGTACCTGGTCCGTCCGATTGAGATCTTCGATCAGTATCGAATTGACCATGTTCTGGTAACTGACACGATGCCGATAGCCTACCTGCTGAAGCGAACGCCAGGATGGACATTGTCCAACAGGAGAAGACGGGGCAAGACCTTTACGTGATGTTTGCCCGAACGTCGGGCGAGCCGGCGCGAGCGCCGTCAAAAGGCGCACCGCAGCCCACGAGCAAATAAGAGTTTCGCGCTGAACCGAGAAGCAAAACGGTAAGCAGCGGGAAGGAATCAAAACGTTGGACTCGAGGTCAATTTTGACTCCACTTCCATCGATTCGCGTTCGACAACTCGTTTTGTATCATTTAGATCCAGCCACCATAGATTATCCCGGAAAGCCAGAGCGAGTGTTCGGCCTTGGATATCTGGATCGACCATCCAGTTGTGACTAGCGTCACAAGGATCACGCCTGATTCATGGAATCATCGTCTCCAAAGGTACTTCTGTGATCGCCATGGCTACACGTACGTTTTGGAGTGCTTCAGTGAATTTTGATTCTTCCTCATTCGTTGCGGAAAAAGAGCTCATTGAGGCCTTGGAGAAGCGTTCTTCCACGGTGGTATGCACTGACGAGCGTCGCCTGTTCACGCAGGGAGGCAAACCCGCTGGTCTGTATATCCTCCGCAAAGGCAGCGCTAGCCTCACCATGGAATCCCCAACTGGCGGAAATTTGATGTCTATCACGCTTCATCCGGGGTCGCTGCTGGGTCTGCCGGCGCTTATCGGGAACGAGCCCTACACCATGTCAGCCCAAGCCGAAAAGGACGCAGAACTCAGCTTCGTCAGCCGCGAAGACTTTAACAGCCTCATGCTTTCAGAACCATCGCTAGCGGTGAGGGTGTTGCGCGTGCTCGCAGCCGAGGTCCGTACGGCGCGGCACGCGATCTCCGAGTTCTAAGAAAGCCTCTAAACCTAGGCCCCAACAGCGCAACTTTTTGCGCTCCTTTCCACCCGTCCCATCTCTTCGTTCTTCTCGATGTACGCGGCGGCCAGCGGCACTATGCACTCGATCTGCCTGTTCGAAGCGCAAGACTCTTGCGAAAATACTGACCCACTTCGAGCATCCCAACGTTTGACGGCGGCGTGGTATGCCACGGCCCGGAATGCGTTAGCATCCTGAATGTGCCCGGCCTCGACGATCCAGTCAAATTTGTGCGCGGCGTTGGTCCGCACGTTATCCGAGATGCTCGCCGCCAAAAGCATCCAGACTGCCGAGGATCTGCTCTACCATCTCCCTTTTCGCTACGAAGACCGCCAGAACCCACGCAGCCTCGATGAGCTGAAACCCGGCGAGACAGCCAGCGTCATCGCCGAGGTGCGCGGCGCTGCTCTTTTGCGCACGCGGCGCATGCCGCTCTTTGAGCTCACCGTAGGCCAGGGCCGTCACGCGCTCAAATGCATCTGGTTTCACGCCACCTACCTCGAAGGCAAGTTCCACGCCGGCCAAACGGTGGCGCTCTACGGCAAAATCGAGTCCTCACGTTCCTCCAGCAACTTCAAAATGATCCAGCCGCAGTTCGAAATCCTCCCCGACTCCAGTGACGATGCCGAAACGCGCCTGCTCGAAGTCGGCCGCATCACGCCGGTCTATGAATCGCTGGGTGGAGCGCGCCTGGCATCCCGATGGCAACGCAAGGTGATCTTCAACCTGCTCGATGATATTCGCGGTAAAGTGCCAGAATGCCTGCCGGCATCCATGGTAGCCCGGCTCGACATGCCGAATCGCGAAACCTCGCTCCGTGAAGTACATTTCCCGCCTGAAGGAACATCGCTCAGCCAATTGCAGTCATGGGCTACTCCGCCGCACCGCCGCCTGATCTTCGAAGAGCTGTTTTTCCTCGAGTTGGGCCTCGAGCTGAAACGCCGCAAAATGCGCGAACGTACCGGCATCGCCTTTGAGACGAACGATAAGGTCCGCGAGGCCATCCGCGAAGTGTTGCCGTTTCATCCCACCGCCGCACAAAAGCGTACCCTTGGCGAGATCGTCACCGACATGCGCGCTTCCAGCCCCATGCGGCGTCTCTTGCAGGGCGACGTTGGATCGGGCAAAACCATCGTGGCGCTGCAAGCCATGCTGGTCGCAATCGAGAACGGCTACCAGGCCGCGTTGATGGCACCTACCGAAATCCTCGCCACGCAACACTTTCTCGCCGCACGCAAGCTCCTCGAACGCTCCTCGCGCAAATATCGCATCGTGCTCCTCACCGGTTCTCTCGATGACGACCGCAAGCGCACCAACCGCGGCTTGATCAACCGCGGTGAAGCGCAACTGGTGATCGGCACCCACGCCCTGATCGAAGAAAAAGTTGAGTTCGATCGGCTGGGGCTGGTTGTCGTGGACGAACAGCATCGCTTCGGCGTGCTCCAACGCTTCAAATTGATGAAGAAGCCGAACCAGCCAGAGCCCGACGTCCTGGTCATGACGGCAACCCCGATTCCTCGCACACTCGCCCTGTCCCTTTACGGGGATCTGGATGTGAGCATTCTCGACGAACTGCCACCGGGACGCACTCCCATCGCCACGCGCCGCGTGCCCGAAGAGCGCTCCGCGGATGTCTGGGATTTCGTGCACAAGCAGGTGGCGCAAAAGCGCCAGGCCTACATCGTCTATCCCGTAATCGAAGGCAGCAGCGACGACCGGCCGGAGTTGGACTTCTCGCACGACGAGCCGGCGGCAGCCACTGGAGAGCCCGCGACTCAGACCAGCAAAACTCGAAAAGGCAAAACCGCCGATCTCTTTCCGGGCATCTCCGGTCAAAAAACCGTTCCAAAGAGTAAAGGGGCGGAGCTCAAGTCTGCCGTGGCCATGCACGAAAAGCTTCGCACCGGCCCGCTCGCCGGCTTGCGCGTCGGCTTGCTGCACGGCCGCCTCGACCCTGACGACAAGGAAGTCATCATGCGCCGCTTCCAGCGCGGCGAAATCGACGTGCTGGTGGCGACAACTGTAGTGGAAGTCGGCGTAGACGTTCCAAACGCAACGGTAATGGTCGTCGAACATGCCGAACGCTTCGGCCTGGCGCAATTGCATCAGCTCCGTGGCCGTGTAGGCCGTGGCGCAGCCAAAAGCTACTGCATCCTCATCACCGGACCGCGCGTGTCTGAACAGGCTGAAGAACGCCTGAATGCCATGGTCCGCACTCAGGATGGCTTCGAGCTTGCGGAGCTCGACCTCTCGATGCGCGGCCCCGGCGAATTCTTCGGCACGCGTCAGGCCGGCCTGCCTGATTTCCGGGTCGCCAACCTCGTACGCGACCGCGCCCTGCTCGAATTGGCCAAGCAGGAGGCCGCGCGCTTCGCCACAGTTAAACCGGGCGAAGGCACTGAAGCCGAGCGTGCCCGCGTTTGGGCAAGACTCCGAGAGGCGTGGCAGCGCCGCTATGGCCTGGTGGAAGCTGGGTAATCCTTAGTGCGGGAACACTTGGGCATCGTTTCCGGCCGTTTCGATCGGAGACGTCTGAACTTCAAGATCGATGCTCACAATCTCCTCCTGGCATTCTTTTCGGACCATTCGCGTACATTGGCACAGTTCCGTAAAGCGGATGTGCGCGCCCTGGCTCAGTTCCAGGCCCGCCGCAATCAGAACGCTGTAAATCTCGAGGCAGGAGCGCCTTTCAAACTCAAACAGGATATCGATCAAGCCCGTGTCACTTGCGCTTCTGCTCAGAACCCAGCCCCCGCAGGCGAGTATCGCGCCGGTGACAGACTTCACAGCCCGGCTCGGCTCGTCCCTCGAGATCGCCCGCATCTGCAAAGCCCATGGAATCACTCCCGGCTGGAGTGGATCGCGAAAGGTAGAAGCCTGTCTCATGCTCGTGTTATCGGCCGCGGCGCAAGAATGTTCAAGTTGCGCGGGTGTAGGGCAATATCGGCGTCGAGGTTTGAAAAACCGGCCAGTGTCCCCAACCCGGTTTCTGCTTTGCGACTGACGCTCCACCGCCGGATGTTAGGTTGGTACACAACATGATTGTCGGCAGCGGCATTGACCTTGTGGAAATCACGCGCATCCAGCACTCGCTTGAGCGCTTTGGCCCGCGGTTCTTGAATCGTGTGTTCACTCCCGCCGAGCAAGCCTACTGCATGCGCAAACGCAATGCCACCGAGAGCCTGGCTGCGCGATTCGCAGCGAAAGAGGCAGCCGCCAAGGCGCTTGGCACGGGAATCAGCCGCGGCGTGAATTGGCTCGAGATCGAAGTCGTTCGTGAACCCGGGGGACGTCCCAACTTGCGCTTTCACGGCCGGGCCGCGGAAATCGCCGCGCAGCTCGGCGTTGCCCATGCAGCGCTTTCCATTACCCACACCGCGACTCTTTCCATGGCCAATGTGATCCTCGAGAACAAAGGCTAGCTCAATAAGGAGATAAAACCTTGGTGCAGAAGGGTTTGCTGCTGGCTTTGCGGGCGTGATGCGAACCGATTCATCCAGCTTGCCTCTTGAGCTAAAATGCTCGGTAACCCCTGCCCTTTCTGCTATTCTCAAGGCGACGAAGTATGGCTGGTCGGGCCACTTCATCGAAGGGAAAGCGTGCCGAGCCGCAAAGAGATTCAGTGGTCCCAGCTGAGAGTTGGCGCATTGGTCGTTGCGGCCATGGCCGTATTGGTGCTCGTCATCCTCCTCATGTCGTCGTCCGCGGGAGGATTGTTCGCCCAGAAGATCATCCTTCGCACCTATTTCAATAACGCGGGCGGACTGAAGAGCGGAGCCCCGGTCACGCTCGAGGGCGTCACCATCGGGAACATAGCCCACATTCGCGTCGTTCCCGAGCGCAGCCCCAAGCCCGTCGAGGTAACCATGCGGGTGGGCGGCAAGTACATTCAAGATCTGCACGTTGACTCCACCACCTCCGTTGCCCAGTCTGGAGTCCTGGGTGACAGCTACGTCGACATTACCTCCCAGACCGCGAAGGGGCCGCAGCCGGCAAATAATGCCGAACTCGCCTCCGTCGAAGCATCCAGCCTGCAGGCCGTTATCAGCGCCAGCCAAGTCTCCATCGAAGAAGTTACCAGGCTCATGCGTAATGCCAACAAATTGGTGGACACGCTCAACTCCACCCACGGGACCATTGGCGGACTGATCAACGATCCGGCTTTCTACGCCAAGCTGAATCGAATCGCCGACAACATCGACAAGCTGACCGCTGCCATCGGCAACGGGAACGGGACGGTCGGTAAACTAGTCAATGACGACACGCTCTATACTCACGCCAATTCCGTAATCGACAAGCTCGACAAGATTGCGTCCGGAATTCAGGATGGTCAGGGCACTGCCGGCAAGCTGATCAAGGATGACACCCTGTACAAGAATCTGAATTCCACTGTTGCCAATGCGAATCAGCTTCTTGCAGACGTCAACGGAGGAAAGGGCTCGATTGGCAAACTGGCCAAAGACCCCGAGTTTGCCAAAAAACTGGATGACACCATCACCCGCCTTGATTCCATACTGACCGGCATCGATGAAGGCAAGGGCACCATCGGGCAGCTCATGCAGAACCGGTCGCTTTACGAGCACACCGACCAGACCATGGATCAGGCGCAACAGCTAGTTCAAGCCATTCGTCAGGACCCGAAGAAATACTTCGTGATTCGCCTAAAGCTCTTCTAGATCAATCGCCCTCAACCGATCCGTCGAATTTTCAGGAACTTCCGGCAGCCCTGCTGCGTTCTACTTGAATCGGAGGTCAGAATGCTCCCCAAAGCACAACTCTCGGCAGGCGTGGTCTGCCTGATCACCGCTCTCTGTGCCGTTTCACTCGTCTCTCGCTCTACAAGCGTTGTCCACGCAGATACCCAAGCCGCCCCCGCTTATGCCGCGAACGGCGACCTCCTGCCGTTGAAAGACTATCGCGAGTGGATCTATCTGACTTCCGGCATCGATATGAGCTACTCCCCAAAAGCCATGGAAATGGACCATTCCATGTTCGACAACGTTTTTGTGAACCCCGCCGCCTGGCGCAGCTTCGTGGCCACCGGAACATGGCCAGACAAGACCGTCATGATCCTCGAAGTCCGCGGAGCGAAGTCGAAGGGGTCGATCAACCAGCGCGGACATTTCCAGGACGCAGAAATCATGGGTTTTGAAGTCCACGTGAAAGATGAGGCGCGATATCCAGGAAAGTGGGCCTTCTTCGAATTTGACTCGCCCAGCAAGAACGGCACCCTCGTTCCCCAGGGCGCTCCCTGCTACACCTGCCACGCCGCACATGCCGCCGTCGACACAACGTTCGTCCAGTTCTACCCCACGCTACTGCCCATCGCCAAAGAGAAGAAAACATTCAGCGCGAGCTTTCTGAAAGGGGAAGCGGCCGGAGGCGCAAATTGAAAGATGGAAAGAGATAAATCCAGATGGGTGCGTGCCGATTTCAATGGTTTATTCAGCCAGGTTTTGTGCCTCTCGCATGAAGACCATTGTCTCAACTTGGACGGTAATCGAGTTGAACTCCGGGCAGGCATGGTTCTGACTGCATTTGACGAGAATTACGAGGGTGATCAGCGAGACGATCTGATCGTGTCCAGAACAGTTGAACCCAGCCCCGAATGGCTTTCTTGTCGAGGCTCGCGATGGATACCCAGGCTTGACGATGACGGACTTCGCTGGGAATCGGACATCCTAAGCTGACGTAGTTCCGCCGCGAAAGACCTTCCAGAACTCAACAAAACACTTCAGCCGCACCAGCTGAAAGTAGTCGTGCGCCACAAGGTAGAACACCGCAGCGCCAGCCCACACTACGCGCAGCGCATCGCTGCCAAGCTGATCGCTGAAGGGCAGTGGCGCGGCCGATAACACCATCGCCAACACCATCAGCGCAAGGTTCACGATGCCCATCACCATCCCGATCTCGAACAGTTCAGCAGTGAAGGTCCTGCCCAGCCTCGAAGTCATTCCAAGAGCTGAAATTGCAGAGCGTTGTTCCAGCAGCATCAACACCGGCGCAACAGACACAATCCAACCCAGCAGCGCCCACACCGTGAAGAACGCGAGCGAGAGAAAGATGAGCCAGATGGAAAAGCCGATCAGGTCGGGCTCGCGCTCCGCCGGAAAATGCGTTGCCGCCGCCCAGCTCACTGCGCGAAACCATCCCCAGCTCACGCCGCCAAACAGCGCCAGCCACGCAGTCTGCAGCACCATCATGGCCAGCGGTCGCAGGCGCACTCGGTGATCCATCTGTTTCAGTGCGAGGTTGCGCCCGAAACTCGAGATAACAATCCATGCGAGTACGGCGACGGGTGCCAGCCAGCGCAGTTCGTGCGCGACCAGGGGCTCATATTTCGCGAAAGCGCGGCTCAATTGTCCCGCCGCGATCCACGGATTCTGCACATCGATGTTGTTGAGCCCCGCATCCTCAGGCGAAAGCTGCGCAAACACGTGCTGCAGGCGAGCCCAGCACGCAAGAAGAAAGGGCACGCCGAAAAGCCAACGCCAACCCACTTCCACGGCGACGATCGCAGGCCGGCGAATCATCCAGCCCATCTGATCCACCAGCGTCTGCGTGCCGCGTACCTGCGCCGCTCTGCGGTCTGCAATCACCTGAGCACCAACTGCATCACGCATTTACTTTACGACCAGGTTCACGGCGCGCCCCGGCACAATGATGATCTTCACCACGTTCTTGCCCGCAAGGCGCGCCTTGACCTTTTCCTCGGCCAGTCCGGCCGCTTCGATCACCTTTGCATCTGAACCGGTAGGCACGCGAATCACGCTGACCAGCTTGCCGTTGATCTGCACCGGAATCTCGATCTCGTCTTCTTTCGCCAATGCAGGATCGCTCTTCGGCCACGACTGGCGAAGCACCGCTCCCTCACCGCCAAGTTCCTCCCACAACTCCGCCGCAAGATAAGGCGCAAACGGAGCCAGCAACAACACCAGCGTTTGCAGCAGCTCATGCATCACCGACGCGGAAACTTCTCCGGCAGCCAATTGCGCGTCAGCCGCTTGAATCTCATTCACCAGTTCCATAATGGCCGCGACGCAGGTATTGAAGTGCCATCGCCCTTCAAAGTCCAGCGTGATTTTCGCGGTGGTCTGATGCAGCTTCCGCAGCAGCTTCTTCGCCACGGCTCCATCATCTTGAGTTTTGGACTGACCATCAGCGGCCGCGCGAGCTACCGGTGCATACTTCGTCACGATCCGCCACACGCGACCAAGAAACCGGCTGACCCCGGCAACTCCATCCTCCTGCCAGTCCAGATCGCGATCCGGCGGCGCTGCAAACAGCGCATACATGCGCGCAGAATCGGCTCCGTAGCGGGCCACCATGTCGTCGGGCGAAACCACATTGCCCTTCGATTTCGACATCTTCGCGCCGTCCTTGATTACCATGCCCTGCGTGAAGAGCCGCTCCACAGGCTCATCGTTGGTGATCATGCCCAGGTCGCGCATCACCTTCGTCCAGAAGCGCGAGTAGATCAAATGCAGAATGGCGTGCTCGACGCCGCCGATATATTGATCGATAGGAAACCAGTATTGCGCCGCCTCTGAAGCAAATGGAGCGTTCGCATTTTTCGCGTCGATGTAGCGATAGAAATACCAGCTCGAATCGACAAAGGTATCCATCGTGTCGGTCTCGCGCTTGGCCGGCCCTTTGCACTTCGGGCAGGTCACGTTCACAAAGTCCGGCACGCGCGACAGCGGCGATCCGCCCTGCTGCGTAATTTCGATGTTCTCCGGCAGCAAAACCGGCAACTGCTCGTCCGGCACGGGCACAATACCGTCCCGCTCGCAATGGATCATCGGAATCGGCGTGCCCCAGTACCGCTGGCGACTCACTCCCCAGTCCTTCAGGCGAAACGTAACCGCCGCCTCTCCAAAGCCCTTGCGAGCGGCAATCTCTTGTAACTTTTTCTGGGCCTGAGCACAACTCAGCCCATCAAACTCGCCGGAATTTACCAGCACGCCATCCTCCGACGACCATGGCAACTCAGGCTCTTCCACGCTCTTATCAGCCGGAGCGATCACGCGTCGCACCGGAATCGCATACTTCTTCGCGAATTCAAAGTCGCGCTCGTCGTGCCCCGGCACGCTCATAATCGCGCCCGTACCGTAATCGCTCAGAACATAATTCGCCACCCAGATCGGCACCAGTTCGCCGCTATAGGGATTAATAGCGAATTTTCCCGTCGGAATACCATGCTTCTCGATCTCGCCGATATCCCCCGCTTCACGTGCTTTCTTCTGCTCTTCCAGCAGCTTTGCTACCTGCTCGCGCAACCCCGCGTCATCGCAGGCCAGCGCCTTCACCAGCGCGTGTTCCGGCGCCAACTGTACGCTGGTCGCGCCAAAAATCGTATCCACCCGCGTTGTGAACACGCGGATTCTCTTCAGATCTGTTCCCTGATCCCTGCCCCCGATCCCTGTTTGATTTCACCGTCATAGGTGAAATCAACCTCCGTGCCCTTCGCTCCGGCCGATCCAGTTGCGCTGCATGGTGCGCACTTTTTCCGGCCAGCCGGGGAGCTTGTCGAGACCGTCGAGCAGTTCCTGCGCATATGCCGTGATTCGCAAAAACCACTGCACCAGGTCGCGCTGCTCCACGATCGTGTCTTCGTGCCGCCAGCAGCGTCCGTCGATCACCTGCTCGTTGGCCAATACCGTGGCGCACTCAGGGCACCAGTTCACCTTGCTCTTCTTGCGATAAGCCAAGCCCTTCTCGTACATACGCAAAAAGAACCACTGGTTCCACTTGTAGTAGTCCGGAAAACAGGTCGTAACTTCGGTAGCCCAGTCGAAGCCCATGCCGAGGCGCTCAAACTGGCGCTTCATTGCGGCGATGTTAGCAAGCGTCCACTCGCGCGGCGGCGTATTGTTTTTGAGCGCCGCGTTTTCCGCCGGCAGCCCAAACGCATCCCAGCCCATCGGGTGCATCACGTTGTAGCCGCGCATCCACATGTGGCGCGCGAGCGCATCGCCGATCGAGTAGTTCCGCACATGGCCCATGTGAAGCGCACCGCTCGGATACGGCAACATCTCCAGCACGTAATACTTGGGTTTATTGGACGAGTGGGGCTCGGCCGCGTACATTCCGGGGTCCGCAGCCCAGCGCGCCTGCCATTTCGGTTCAATGGTCGCCGGGTCGTAACGTAATTCTTTTTCTTCTGCCATCACCTCTCAGTGTAAACGGGATGATGGCCCTGGCGAGGACACGGCCTGGACTTCACAGGAGACTTGATGCATTGTTTCGGTGACGACAATGTAGCCGCTTGGCGGGTCAAACGTGGACGGATCCGGATCACCCAGCCTTAGGTTCGTCACCCGTCGTGTCCACTTGCTGTTGTGCTTGGGAGACGGAGGGTAGTCAACTTCCTGCTGGAGCCAAAATCCCAGGAGAGGCGAAGCCCAGTGCTCTTCCATCAGGTAATCTGCCTCCCGCTCAGAACTGCTTGTCGCCGGCGGGTGCGTCGTCCGTGTGCCGCGAACCTCGACGCCTTCTAATGTCATGGTTCCGAGGTCTTCGACGAGTGGATTGGAGTGATCCTGGTCTTGACTCGCCTGGTTCATGCGGTTCATCCTGGCCTGCGTCTCGGCGTTGACCCGTCGGGCCTTGTCGAAGTTGATGAAGAAGTCTCCCGCATCTGATTCCCAGCATCCCTGGCGTTCTTCCATCTTGGGCATCTTCAGCACAACAAGGCTTCGTTTCAGCGAGTCCCACTGATACTGCGTATCTGTCGTGGGATCGCATTCCAAGCCAGTTGTCTGCGGCGGTCCCTTGTGATTGGGGTCCGGAAACGTCGAAGTTCCCAGGAATCGTCCATGCGAGTCGAATGCCTCAGTGTCTGAATAGTGGTAGACCACCGGGTTGCCGTCACTCCCGGGAGCGGTGTTGGTCATACTAAACTCGGCCGAGTACGGCAGATGGCGCACTGGATCCGGCAGACAACTCATCGCAAAGCGGGGCTTGAGTTTCGGCGGTTGTTGGGCAGTCCCTGCCTGCGTAAGTATCACGGCAACAATCGCAACCGCGATCTCACGTTTGCGCATGTGTATCTCCGGCAACCAAAGGCGCAATCGGTTTCCCCCGGAAGACCTGCTTGCGCAAGTCTTTCTTTAAATCATGCCACCAGGCTCTTCAGCACCTTCACATTCCGCTCCTCGTCGGCGGGATCATCGTTCGGCGTCTCCGCAATGAACGCGCAGTCCGCAAATCGAGGATCGTTCAGCAGCCAACGGAACGGCTCAACGCCGATATGCCCCTGCCCGATATGTTCGTGCCGGTCCAGCTTCGATCCCCGCGCCGCCTTCGCATCATTGCAGTGCCACACCCGCACTGCATCCACGCCAAACGTAATGTCGGCCTGCGTGATCGTGTCCGCGTAGCCTTCAGCCGTAACCATGTCGTAGCCCGAAACATGCGTGTGGCAAGTGTCGAGGCACACCCCCACCGGCGCATGCGTCTTCAGCCGCAGCACCAGCTCTGCCACCTGCTCAAAGTTGCCGCCCAGCGAGCACTCCGCACCGGCCGTGTTTTCAATCAGGATGCTGAAGTCGGTCCCCTGCCAGGGCAGCCCGTCTACTGCCTTCGCAATCGATTCCGCCGCCAGTCTCAGCCCCTCATTCCGCGTCATGCCCTTCCACGACCCCGGATGCAGGACGAGAAACTCGGCGCCCAGCGTCAGGGCACGCTCAGTCTCTCCGCGAAACGCCGCAACGCTCTTTTCCCGAACATCGACCGTCTGGCTGCAAACATTCACCAGGTAGCTGGTGTGGATCACCAGCGGCCCCACATCGTACTTGGCCCGCAACGCCCGCATCCGCTCAGCCTGCGCAGGATCCACCTTCGGCGCACGCCACATCCGCGGACTCGACGAAAAAATCTGAAGCGTGTTCGCGCCAATCTCTTTCGCGCGCTCCACCGCATTGGAGGCGCCACCCGCCGTCCCCAGGTGCACTCCGATCCGCTTTCTCATTCCCCGATTCTAAATCGGCAAAGAAGGTCAACCTGGACACATCCAGTGGGTGCCCATCCAAGCCGCGGCCTTTGCGGCTTGGGTGGGAAAGGAAGAACCTCACCCCCAAACCGGAGTAACAACACCGCTAGCGCCGCTAACCCCGCTGCCCTACCTACGACAACACCTTCATCGCATCCGGATCCCACTTCACCACGGCGCCCCGCTCAATACTCAAATTACTCAGCAACGCCGCCCCCGCCGCGCGATATCCGAACACTGCGTCCTCCACCGCCGGCTTGCGCGATCGCACCGACGCAAAGAAATTCCTGAAGTGGTCGTACTGGTCGCTATATCCCTTCGGCAGCATGAATTTCTCCTCGCCGCTGAGCGCCGCATTTCCAGAATGCGGTGGATACTTCTTCCGATACTCCGCCTCGATCTGCGCCTGCATAGCCTTGGGGAACGTATCGATCGTAAGACCCGGCTCCGTCTCGCGCGGAACGCGGTTCAGCGACAGCCCCGTCCACCCAATCTGAATCGTCCCCTCAGAGCCGGTAAAAATCAGGCTCTCGCTCTCTTCGCCGCCATCCACAAAGTTCACCCGCAGACTCAAGTTGAATCCCTCGCGATAATCGAACAGCCCCAGCATCACGTCCTGCGCATTGCGCCCATCATTCCAGAAGCGGATCGCTCCCGTGGCCATGCCTCGCGTAGGTCCATGCGCTCCGGTTATAAAGTGCGTGCCGCTGAACAGATGCACAAACAGGTCGCCAGCCACGCCGCTGCCATACGCATTCCACTTGCGCCATTGGAAAAACTGTTCCGCGCTGAACGGAATCTTCGGCGCCGTGCCCAGGAACTGCGGCCAGTCGCATGTCTCCACCGAGGCATCCGGCGGAATCGTGTAATTCCACGCGCCCATCGACGAATTGCGATCCCAGCTCGCCGTCACCATGTTCAACTTGCCGATCGCGCCCGATGCCAGCAGGTCCTTCGCCTTCGCATACAGCACCGAGCTCACGCGCTGGCTGCCAATCTGGATAATGCGATTCGTTGTCCGCGCCGTCTCAATCATCTCCGGCCCGTCCGAGTAAAGGTGAATCATCGGCTTCTCGCAGTAAACATCCTTTCCGGCCTTCATCGCGTCCACTGAAGCCTGCTTATGCCAGTGATCCGGCGTGCCGATAATCACGGCGTCGATGTCTTTGCGTGCCAGAATCTCGTTGTAGTCGCGCGTTGTAAAGACGTCGTCGCCCCATACCTCTTTGCTGCGCGCCAGCCGCCCGTCGTAGCAGTCAGCCACGGCCATCAGCTTTACGCCCGGTACCTGCACGGCAGAGCGCGTATCTCCCATCCCCTGTCCGCCCGCTCCAATCAAGGCAATTTGAATATGATCGTTCGCCGCTACTGGCTTGGCGGGCTCTTCCCGCGTGGAAAGCGTAATAGTCCGACTCCCCGTCTCCGCACTTACACCCGTTGCCGCGGCCAGCGACGCCGCCGAAGCCGCTCCCGCAATCTTAAGAAAATTTCTACGATTCCAAATCTGCACAGTTCCCCCGAGCAGCGGAGTTTTCCGCCGCATATAACCATACACGGTCGGAAACGATCGCTCTGTCATTCCGACGGTCGTGAACACCAGGAGGTGTCATCCTGAGCGTAGCGGCCTTGGGGCCCCGCAAACGCGATGCGTTTGTGGGGCAGGCGAGCGAAGGATCTGCTTCTTGATGGGTGGCTCAGATTCGTCCGATTTGATGTGAGCCTCCCCCATCCGTCGTGCCCTAATCGTCATCATCCTTCTTCAGCTTCCGCTTCTGCATCAACATCGGCGGCACCGGCGCCGAACCCATCGCATCCTTCCACAGGATCACATTCAGCTTCTGTGCATCCGCGCGATCCGCGTGGCGGAAGTCCATCTTCATGCTCTCTTCCGCTCCCCGCGCCCTCTTTGAATTCGCCGCATAGATCAATCCGTTGTCGCGATTCGCATAGTCTGCCGAATACGGCGCCTGATCGCCGGCACCCGTAAACAGTGTGGAGATAAGCGAGCTGAAAGCATCGTTGTTGTTCATCGGCGGCAGTCCCAGCAACGTCTCCATTGTCCGGATCACACTCACCGTCGAATAGAACCTGCTGTCAACAACCGGACCGCCGTCCTTTCCGCGAGGAGAATACTTGCTGATCACGAGCGCGATGCTGCGATGCGCATCCACGTGGTCGCCGCCATCCTGCGCATCGTCTTCAAGAATGAAGAACGCCGTATCGTCCCAGAATGGCGAATGCGAAATCGCATCGACGGCGCGGCCCACCGCCAGGTCGTTATCCGCAACAGAGGACTTCGGGGTCGGTCTTCCCGGCGTGGTCCCGGCGGTGTGATCGTCAGGCAGGCGCAGCATCACAAAATTCGGCATCGTGTCTTTGCCCTGCTGTTTGTCAGCCACCCAGCCTTTGAGGTGCTTCAGAAAAATTTCCACGCGAATCTGATCGGGAACCGCAAGGTTGAAGTCCGGTGCCTCCGCCGCAAAATGCCCCACAAGCTCCGGCTTCGTCGCCGTATTCGATCCAATCAGCGGAATCGCCCACGGCCATTTGTTCACGCCACCGCCCCACTCCGCCGGCAGGGGTTCACCCGGCGCCACAGCTTTGGGTGAGCATGCCTGACCGGGTAACACGGGCCCCTGTTGCGGGTTTGCTGTCTTCTTCTCATCGCAGAAGACAGTCGAAATGAATTCACCAAAGTGGTAGTAGGTTTTTCCGTGGGCGGCAAGGTTGCCCCACAGGTATCCGCTGGCAGGCTCGTTCACATCGGGAATCTTCTGCAGCAGCGGCAGACCCTCCGCCACCACGCCTTCAAAATCGTAGCTGCGCTGGCCGCCGCGATAGGACTGCTGCCACGTCTTCTCCAGATAGTCAGTTCCAATCGCAGCATTCGACCACACATGCCCGTCGCCCGACACCTCGCCCGAATCGTAGAAGTTGTCGAGCACGCCGAATTGCAGCGCCAGCTTATGAAGGTTCGGAGTCGTGGACTCGCCATACATGGTCAGGCTCGAATCGCCATTCCCGACCGGCTTGCCGCTTTGTACCAGATCGCCAAGAATCTGATCGTAGGTCCGGTTTTCCTTGATGATGTAGATCACGTGCTTGATCCGATCCGTAGCACCACCCGCGAATTCGATCCTTTCCGCCGCCGCTTTCATGCGGTTCGACTCGAGCACCACCTCGGTCGATCGCGGAAGATCTCTTTCAATCTCTCCGGCATCAAGCGCAGCGAGCGAACCATAGAGCAGCGTCGCAATATAGGTCGGCCTCTTCAGCGGCCACGTCTTCTTCTCTGCCGCTGTATCCGCTCGCTGAATCATCTTGTTCGGCCCGGTCCCTTTTCCTTTCGCAGTGGCAACGTAAAGCGTTCCCCCGGAGGACGACGGCAGAAATGCCATCGACATGGGCATCCATTCGGTTGGAACGAACCCGTTGGGCTCGATCATTCCCTGCTTCGCGCTCCTGGCGGTCAACTTGCCGGTATCGATAACCGCGATGGCATCGCTGATCGCATTGGCTACGTACAGGCGACTCCCGCTGGTATTCAAAGCCAGCGCTTCAGGTTCCGCTCCGAAATAGCTCTGCCCCGGCAGCCGTGTGTCGAAATAGCCCTTCACTGAGAACTGCCCTGCGCTCACATTCACCGCCGCAACCACATCGCGATTAGCCAGGGCAACATAAAGCGTCTTGCCTTCGGGCGAGAGCACGAAGGCACACGGATGCGTCCCCGGCGCAATCGGGTTCGACGGTTTCAGTAGGGTCAGCTTGCGACCGACAATTTTCTTTGCCAGGTCCAGTTCCACAATCTCCGACGCGTTCCACAACGCGACAAACGCACGCCGGCCATCCTGCGATAGCTCGAGTGCGATCGGGTAAGTAGAGGGCACCGCATCGCTCTCGGCCAGATCGAAACGATGTTCAATAGCGCCGGTCGCCGCATCAAGCAGCAACACATCATCCGAAAGATTCTCGGCCACCAGCAGCTTCTCAGTTCCCTGCCCGCGAACAATCGCAATGGCCGCGGGAAAGGGCACTCCCTTATCCCCTTCCTTGTCGCCAATGAGCTTTGTCTTATGGCCCGGTGCCAGTTGCTGCAGAGGCAAAGAAATGAAGCGCTCGGGTTCAACCCTTCCGTCAGCGAATCGATAGACCACCACCCCACTCCCTACGTCGGCGAGGCCGTGCGAAGGCGCGGCGGTGCCCAGCGGATCATCAAGCGACCCCATGCTCGCGTACAGATGGCTGCCATCGCGGCTGAAGGCCAGTCCGGAATAAAGCGTCTGCTTGGCGTGAATCTGCGTGCGCGCATCGGGAAAGTCCGACACCGAGCCGCTCTTCGTATCAAGAACAGCGAGCGACTGCTGGTAATGCGACTCGTATGTGCCCAACCCCGCATTGACTGTCACCACATAGCGCCCGTCCGGCGAAATCGCCATTGACATCGGCAGGCTGTTCAAGCGTTGCGGATTGCCGGGAACCGGTTCGATCAACTGCTTACTGGTGGGCAGATCAATGCTCTGCGCAAGGTTCGTCTGCGCTCCAACCATCAACAAGCCGCCAGCCATCAGAAACAACGCCGAATTTCGCATGGCAAAACGATAACAAACCGGACTGGCCGCCACATTACACGGCCATGACAACCGCAGCCCCGTCGAGTGCTCGGCAACCAGAGCATGCCCTCGCATTCACCTGCAATAATGGATAGCCATGCAAACGGTAGTGACCGCAGAGAGGCTCTGGGACGGAACCAGCCTGCACCAGCATCCGCTCATCCTTATTGAAGACGGAAAAATCGACTCGATAGCCAGCCGCGAAACAACCCAGTTGCCGGCGGGCGCACACGTGCTCGATTTTCCCGGCGCCACACTTGGCCCTGCATTTTTCGACGTTCATATCCACGGTGCAGCCGGCCACGACGTGATGGAAGCGACCTCTCAGGCGCTCGACACCATGGGCACGTTTCTCGCATCGCGCGGAACCAGCGCCTACCTCGCCACCACCGTCACCGCACCACTTGACGCCACCTTGCGCGCGCTTGACGGGCTTGCCAACGAAATCGCGAAACTGCCCGAGCCCGGACGCGCACGCCCCCTCGGCATCCACCTTGAAGGTCCGTTCCTCTCGCACCAGAAGCGCGGCGTGCAGCCTGCCGAACATCTTCTCGCCCCCAGCATCGCCACATTCGATCGCCTCGTCGACGCCGCCCATGGCCATGTCCGCCTGATGACGATTGCACCGGAATTGCCCGGAGCCGCTGAACTGACCGCCCATGCAACTTCGCGCGGAGTCCGTGTCGTCAGTAGGCCATTCGAATGCCACCGCAGCAGAAACTCGGGCCGCCATCGCCGCCGGCGCTGTCAGCGCAACACACACCTTCAACGCCATGCGCCCACTCGATCATCGCGAGCCCGGCATTCTCGGCGTGGTGCTGACGGACGACTACCTATTCTCCGAACTCATCTGCGACGGCATCCACACCGATCCCGAAATCGTTCGCCTGTGGTGGAGAGCGAAGGGTCCTGAGCGCTCCATCCTCGTCACCGACGCCATGGCCGCCGCCGGCATGCCCGATGGCGAGTATCAGCTCGGCGGGTTCCCTGTACAGGTGAAGGAAGGCCGCGCGACCGCTCGCGGTGTCCTGGCCGGCAGTGTCCTCACGCTCGACCGTGCCCTCGCCAATTTCGTTAAGTTTACCGGCGCAAGCACGGAACAAGCTTTGCGTCTGCTGTCTTCAAATCCCGCCGCCATGACCGGGCTCGCTCATCGCGCTGGCTCCCTCGCGCCCGGAAAATCCGCCAACCTAGTCGCGATTGACGCAACCGGAAAACTGGTCAGTTCAATCATCGGTGGCCGCCAGGCAAACTGAATCCCGCTCGTTCACTCGGCTCATCCAATTGTTCTGTGTCGGCCTATCCCCGCGCCCCCGCTAACTGCTGCGCTCGCCAAACCGCGCCTTCAATTCCTGCAACTTCCATTTCGCGAATTGGCATCTCCGGCGCGCTCGCATGCAACCCCGCAAAAAACTGCTCCCGCACCAGCCGCGACTTCCCCACCACGCTGCCGATCCACGCCACCGGAACCTCCTTCGTAAGATTATGCTTGCGCCGCAGCTTCGAACGCACCAGCAGCACGCTTGCAACCAGATCCAGCGCGGCCTGCTGCAAAACGCCGAGCGCCACCGCATCGCCAGCTTCGGCAAGCTCGCTGATCGCCGGCGCCAGCGCCGCAAAATCCGGACCCGGCGTGCTGTCGCCCAGGTTCACCAGTTCATCGATCGTCTTCGTTCCCCAGATCTCGCCGACAACTTCGAGAATCCTCGTCGGCTCCTCGCGATCCAATGCATTCAGCGCCCGCCTTACCGCGTGCAAACCGATCCAATAGCCCGAGCCTTCATCGCCCAGCCGCGAACTCCATCCGCCGGCACTCTCGCGACCGCCATCCGGCGCGCGGCCAATGCAGTTCGATCCCGTCCCCGCAATCTGCAGAATGCCCGGCCCGCCCTTGAAAGCTCCATCCAGCGCGATCACCTCGTCGCCCACAACCTCCGAGCGCTCCACGCCAAAATCCTTAAAGACCGCCGTGATCCACTCCTTCACGCCCGGCATCGAAGAACTCGCCACGCCCGCCGAGGCCGCCTTCACCCCGTTCAGCGCCCGCCTGCTCGAACACGTCCTTCAGCAGCGCACGCAGATTCGCTTCCGCCGCGGTAGCGCCAACACGCAATCGCTTGATCGAACCATCCTCTGCAAACGCCAGTACCTGCTCGCCATCGACGATGGAGGCGCGCGTCCTTGTCCCTCCGCCGTCAATTCCCAACACTGCGTTCCCCAATACTGCGCTCATCGCCCACTTACTCCTGTTTTGGCTGACCTGCGCCAGCCGTGTCGCCACCGTTGTCGCGCAGCGTCCCTGCAAGTACGTTGAGGCTGCCGTCGATCTTCGCCGTCTGCAATCCAAGCATGTGTGCGATCCATGGATACAGGTTCACATTCTCAAACGGCGCCACCGTCTTTCCTCGCACAATGTCAGGACCAGCCGCGAAAAAACTAGCCTTCATCTCCGGAATCTTGTGCGGATCGAAGCCGTGCATCCCCGGCTCCGGCGGATTGTCAGGCCTGCCGGCCGGTGGCTTGTGTGCACGAATGGCATACGGCCCGGTCGCGATGATTATCGGGTCGCCCTCACGCGGATTCTGGTTATAGTCCAGCCCCGCCGGCACATCCTTGCGCCGATATACAACGAACTCTGACGACGCATGTTTCAGCTTGTCATACGCGCGTGCCCTGTCTTCTTCCGTCTTGCCGTAAAGCAGCAATCCCGCAGATTCAAAGCCGCTGAGATCAACAAAGTCATCCAGGTTGATCCATCCGCCCTCCACCTTCGCCATGCCATGATCGCTCACGACGACAAGATCAATCGGAAGCTTCGTCGCATCAAGAGCCTTCTTCAGCCGTCCGATCATCGCGTCCATCTTCAGTGCGGCAGCCTTGGTCTCCGGCGCGTCCGGCCCATACTCGTGCCCCTCGTGATCCGGCTCCGAGTAGTAGATGGTGATGAAGTGCGGCCGCTCCGCCTCCGGCATCTTCAGCAGAGCCACCGCATTATCGATGCGCGCCTTCTCCACGTCGTCGGTGGCCTGCGTCTTGTTGTCGAAAACCGCGTACCAGCTGGGCCGGTGCCCCGCAATCTCCGCCTCAGAGCCCGGCCAGAACAGGCACGCCGCATGCATCCCCTGGCTCTCCGCCAGGCTCCACAATGGCACGCCACTGTACCAGCTCCCATCGTCCACGGCCTTTGCGTCAGATATCCCGTACCGCCCGTGCATTGTCTCGTCGTAAAAGCTGTTAGCCACCAACCCATGGTGTTCGGGATACAGACCGGTCACGATTGTGTAGTGATTTGGAAACGTGAGCGACGGATAGCTGGGCATCATCCCTTCCGGAGCCCACACGCCCTTCTTCCCCAGCGCCAGCAGATTCACAGCGTGATCATTCTTCGCGTAGTCCCAGCGGAATCCATCCAGCGATACCAGCACAACGTAGTGCGCCTTCCGCGCCACGGCCGAGTTCTCGCCATTCTCAACGTGCACCAGCGGCAGCGCCGGGTTTCCACCCGCAATCGGCTGCGCCTGCTGCGCCAGCACAGGCACAGCCAAAGCCATCGCAAAACAGACCCTCGCGGTCCGCCTCAAAGCCCTCAAAAACATCGTTTAATCTCCCGCATCAGCTTATCGCATTGCCTATGGCCATACGATGCCGTGGCTTTCATGCACAAAAGCGATCAGGCGCACAGGTCTTCGAGAGGAGTAACTTCCGAATCTCTAGACATCACACAAACGATCTCAATGCTGATGATATTCATGCGGCGATGCTTCAAAAGCTGTCCTGTATTTTTGTCCGAATACGCATTAAGGGACAAAGGCGAAATTTGATTCCGCCTGGAGACGGAGGTCCCAAATGAAAAGCATGCTGACAACGGCTCTTTTGACCATGTCGTGCCTCACGGCATACACACACGCAACCGCGCAGGCGACCGCGCAAGCCAAGATTCCCTTTGAGTTTTCGGTTGGACAGAGGGTACTTCCAGCGGGCAACTACTCGATCAGGGAAGTCTCGTCGAGCTGGATTGAGATCGAGAACCGGGAGAATGGCACCACCCTCCATTTTTCCACTTACCCTTCGGACTGCGTCAAGGGGAAGACGAACATGCTCATATTCAGCAAGCATGGAGACCAGTACTTTCTCCGAGAAGTGAGAGGCGGGGTCGGTGATTACGCCGAGGACCTACCTCCCTCAAAGCTCGAGAGGGAAGTCGAACGTCAGGAAACCGCACGCGCCAATCAGCCAAGTGTGGAAATCGCAATGAATAAGAAGTAGATTCTGAGCTACTCCTGCGACCCGGAGACAAAAGACTCCGGGTCGACTAATTAGCTCCGCATTGCTTCGGAATGATCGTCTATTCGCATCCCCCACAGGGGTCCACCATGTTGTGGGCCTTTCGAAGCAATCAGCACGACGCGAGTTGCTGCTTCAAACGATCCGGTGCAAGATGGCAGTAGATTGGCCAGAAGTTCTTTTGCGAAAGCGCATCGAAATTCTGGCCGAACACGACAAAAGGTTCCTCGCTTGCGTTCCATGCCGTCCACTCCGGCAGGCCCTGCCCATTCGGATCGCCCGTCTTTGCAAAATTCGTCCAATAACTTTGCATAAGCTCGGATAGCTTTTGATCTGTCGCATTGAATGGAAGCCAACTGAACGTGCGGGCCTGAAACGTACCGAATACGTAAGGGAGCTCAAGCGAGTGAAATGCTCCAAGCTCCGACTCGCCTTTACCCGGCACTGAGCGATCGAACCTGTAGATGTAAGCGTGTTCCCCTGCGCTCGTTGTCAGCGCAGCTTCCGCACCAACCGGACAAGCCCCCAGAATGTCGTTGCTCGCCTGGTCCACTGCCCCATTTCCGTGAACGATGATGCGACTCGTGTAAGTAGCAACTGCCAAATCAGTCCAGTTCCCGTAAAGCGGCCGCGCCAGATCGGCAAATTGTTTCAGTTGATCGCTGAAACGTGGTTTGGAAGTAGCCTGATGCGTATTCTTCGCGGCCTCGGACGCCACCACGCGAAACGCCGAAAACTCGCGCGCATTCACTCCTGCCAGCAATTCGACCGGTTGAATCTTTCCGGTTGCGAAGGCCTTCGCCGGCGACTCCCACAGCACCCACCCATCCACGACCGATGCATTGGGATCGTACCCTTGAAACTGCGACGCAATCAGTCGGTTCTCGATATCTGCAACCTGCGCAGCCGGCAGGCTTCGCAGCGTCTCCAGTTGTGATCCGGCCTTCCCGCTCATCGCATCTCTGCCAACCGCCAACCCCAGCGGCTCCATTTCTGCGACAATGCGCTCGCGCCCGAGTCCAAACGCGCTTCCGCTTTCCGCAATCACCCTGCGAAACAAGTCTTTTGTCAGAGCAGAGGTCATCAGCGTCGTCGCGTCGATCGATCCCGCGGACTCGCCAAAGAGCGTCACGTTTCGGGCATCGCCGCCAAACACATTGATGTTCTGCTGAACCCATTTCAGCGCTGCGATCTGATCCAGAAGTCCGTAGTTGCCCGAACGGTGATGAGGCGATTCAGCCGTCAACTCGGGATGAGCAAATAAACCCATCACTCCAAGCCGCTAGTTGATCGTCACTACCACCACGCCATGCGCCGTCAGCACGCTGCCGTCGTAGCCCGGTTCCGTCCCGCTGCCCACCCGGTTGCTTCCACCATGCAGCCACATCATCACGGGAAGCCGCGCGCTGGCTTAACGGCTAGGCGACGTGGCGGGTGGAGCAGTTGACGGAGCAGGCTCAGGAGCCGGAGTTGCTGCCGGCGGTGCTGCGGCTGGAGCGGTTCCTACAGGTTGGTCTTTCGCAAACTTGCGAATGTACGTGACGAGATTGTGCACCTCATCATTCTTGGCGCGCGAGTCGTCTTCGCCGGGCATCTTCCCTTTGCCTTTGCGAATCGCATCGAAGAGCGCCTGATCCGACATCGAGGACAATGACTTCGGATCTGTCCAGTCCAGCATCGTCAGTTGCATATCCTTGCCCAGATCAGTTTTGCCGTCTCCGTTCGACCCATGACAAAGTGCACAATCCAGCTCGTACAGCTTCTTCGCCTTGTTCGTCGCCTCAGGACCCATCTTCTTAGCGGGTGAAGCCTGGGATGCATCCTGCGGTGGACGGGCTGGAGCGGAGGCGGAAGCAAGCACAAGCAAGACAACCGCCGCGAAGAGCAAGAACGACTTAAACATATTTGACTCCCTCAGTTGCAGGTGTCGGGGATTGGCAACGTGCAGCTGTACAGTTTTGATTCGACAGCATTATAGGCCCATTTGAAAGTGAGTTGCATCACGTTGTTTTTTCGCGCTAGTTACGGCTAGTGCAACTCGCAGACGGTGAACAACCTTTCGGCTTCTCGCTGTGGTATACGTTTCCACATGTTTCGACGCTGCTTGATTCTGTTCCTCTGCATTGGCTTCGTTTCCGGCGCACTCCACTCTTCATCTGCTCAGGACCCCGCCCCCACCCCACCCATGGGCTGGAATAGCTGGGACGCCTACGGCCTCACCATTGGCGAAGCCGACTACCGCG
The DNA here is from genome assembly GCA_963769345.1 of uncultured Acidobacteriaceae bacterium. Taxonomy (GTDB): domain Bacteria; phylum Acidobacteriota; class Terriglobia; order Terriglobales; family Acidobacteriaceae; genus Telmatobacter. The sequence goes on along the minus strand of CAVYLL010000005.1, from coordinate 784,672 downwards.
CCAACACCACCATCCTCGCCGGCATCCGCCAATACGGATGGCAATACTCCGTCATCGACGAGGGCTGGTACATGCAGGATCCCTTTGCCGGCACGCTCGAGGCCCGCAAGTACCTCTGGAACGAAAACGGCATCCTCATCCCCGACCCTGCCCGCTTTCCTTCCGCCGCCAGCAACGCCGGATTCAAACCGCTGGCCGACTGGGTCCATTCCCAGGGCCTCAAATTCGGCATTCACATCGTGCGCGGAATTCCCCGTCAGGTAGTCGCGCAAAACCTGCCGATCGCCGGCTCCAGCTTTCACGCGGTCGATGCAGCCGACCAGCAATCCCCTTGCCCGTGGGACCAGGGCAACTGGGGCGTCGCCGATAACCCCGCCGGTCAGGCTTACTACGACTCCATGCTCAAACTCTATGCTGACTGGGGCCTCGACTACATCAAGGTGGACTGCATCAGCGACCACCCCTACCGCCCCAGCGAGATCCGCCAGATCGCTGACGCCATCCGCAAAACCGGCCGCCCCATCGTTCTCAGCCTCTCACCCGGCCCAACCCAGCTTGCCAATGCCGCCGAAATCGCAAAATACGCACAGATGTGGCGCATCACCGACGATCACTGGGACGGCTGGACCTTCCCGCAGAAACCGCCATCCGAATACCCCTTCGGCCTTCGCGACGAATTCGACCGCATCGCCCAGTGGGCCCCCTACGTCAAACCCGGAAACTGGCCCGACCCCGATATGCTCCCCGAGGGCTTCCTCGGCCCCCACCCCGGCAAGGATCAGCCTCGCCCGTCCGCCTACACGCAGGACGAGCAGCGCACTGAATTTACACTCTGGGCAATCTCCCGTTCGCCGCTCATCCTCGGCGCCAACCTCACAAAGCTCGACGACTTTACCCGCTCCCTCATCACCAACAAGGAAGCCACCGATCTCAATCAGCAAGCCGTAGAATCGAAGCCCGGCCTCCTGCCCAAACAACCATCCGGCAAACAGCCCTTCCTCGAGCGCTACTGGTACGCAAGCACCGGCGGCCCTCATCCCCGGCGTTACATCGCAGTCTTCAATCTGGCAGACGCAACAACTTCATCCAACCTGCCCTGGATGCTCTTCCATCTCGACAACAAACCCTACGCCCTCTACGACGTCTGGAACCAGAAGCACCTCGCGGCGGCCAAAACCCTGCATATCATCCTGCTCGCACACTCCTGCGCCCTCTTCCGCATCGAGTAGCAGTGAATAGAAAGAGACGGTCTTCGGTTTCACCGTTCCCTCAATCTGACTTGTCGTTTCCGTTGACAACTCCGCTCCGTCGACGGGTCAGAAACAGCCGCGCGCCCTTCATGCGTGCCATTTGCGCATGAGTGGGAAAGCACAAACTCAGATCCGCCCTTTGTGAGCTAGAAGCTAGCAGCTAGAAGCTTTCTTCTCACACCGCCCGCAGCGCCTGCTCCAGATCGGCAATCAAATCGTCCTTGTCCTCGATCCCTACCGACAACCGAACAAGCCCCTGCGTGATGCCAACCTTTTCGCGTTCCTCATCGGTAAGTGCGAAATGCGTCGTCGTCGCCGAGTGCGAAGCCAGCGACTCCACCCCGCCCAGCGACTCCGCATTCAGAAACAATTTCAGTGACCCAGAAATTTTCCAGCCGCATCCCGTGATCCCAGGTCGAAGCTCAGCATCGATCCAAACCCGCGCTGCTGCTTCTTCGCCAACTCGTGTTGCGGATGGCTCTTTAATCCCGGGTATGCCAGCCGAGTCACCTTGGGCTGCGTCGACAAAAACTCCGCAACCGCGCGCCCGTTCTCCTCATGCTGCTTCATGCGCAGGGGCAGCGTCTTGATGCCGCGCATCACAAGAAATGCTTCAAACGGCGACATGATTCCGCCCGCCGCCTTCTGCACCAGCAGAAATCGATCCTTATGCTCCGGCTTCGTCCCGATCAGTGCGCCACCCAATCCGTCTGAGTGTCCGTTCAAAAACTTCGTCGTCGAATGCATCACAATATCCGCACCCAGCGCAATTGGGCTTTGCAGCGCAGGCGACATGAACGTGTTATCGACGCTCACTTCTACGCCATGCGCATGTGCAATTTCCGCCACCGCCGCAATATCTGTCAGCACCATCAGCGGATTCGTCGGCGTCTCGATGTGGATCAGTTTCGTATTCTTCTTGATCGCCGCCTTCACTGCATCCAGATTCGCCGTGTCGACGTACTCGATCTCAATCCCGTAATGCTGAATGATCAAATTAAACAGTCGCGTAGTCCCGCCATAAACATTGGCCGAACAAATCAAGTGATCGCCCGTGCGCAGTGTGGCTACCAGCGCATAGATGGCCGCCATCCCGCTCGCGAATGCATGACCGCATGTGCCGCCTTCGAGGGCCGCAAGCGCCTCCTCAAGATGGGCGCGGGTGGGATTGCCGGCGCGCGAATAGTCATACCCCTTGTCGGTGCCGATCCCCGTCAGCTCAAACGTAGAGGAGAGATAAACAGGCACGTTGACAGCGCCCGTTAGCGGATCCGGTGGCTGTCCTGCGTGAACGGCGAGAGTGGCAAATTTATGATCAGGCATAGTTTGCGTTTAGCTGCATGCTCCTGCCCTCTAGCTTATCGTGGACGGGCCGGAGTTCCCTCCTTGCCTCAGCATCCCTTTGTCTCAACCCGGCATCGTACTCGTCTATGCCCAGGGTGCCCTTTGCAACTGGGTCGGTCGAGCCAAGGAGGAAATATGCCCCCCACGAAGAAATGCGCAAACCCCGCCTGCAACTGCGTCCCGACCGGAAAAGAGAAGTATTGCAGCGCCCACTGTGAAGGCATCGGCGACAAGACCGAGATTCTGTGCACCTGCGGCCACGAAGGCTGCTCGCACTCCAACGCCTAGCCGGCAAACATTTTTGTGCATTAGAAAGTCTGAATGCGCACTCACAAGTGCGCATTTAGAAGTGCTGCGTAATCAAAAATATGGGTGATGGAAAATCGAGGCGCAAGAGTCAGTGAAGTTGTTCGTTACTCCCTAATCCCCATTCCCTGTTTCTCAAACTCCGCCCTCAAATATCCTTTTCGATAAATACCGCTCCGCTGAATCCGGAATGATCGTCGCTACGCGCTTGCCCCCGCCCAGTTCTCGCGCAAGCTCTGCCGCAGCATGCACGGCAGCACCCGCGCTTGATCCGCCCACCAGCCCCTCTTCTGCCGCGAGCCGCTTTACCATCGCAAACGCATCGTCATCGCTCACCATCATTACCCGGTCGCAGGTGTCGCGATGAAACGTCTCCGGAACGAAAGAAACGCCGATCCCCTCCACGCGATGCTTCCCAGGTGCGCCGCCCTGCAGAATCGAACCCTGCGTCTCCACCGCCACCGCGATTACCGCCGGATTCTTCTCCTTCAGAAACCGCGCTACGCCTGAGAACGTCCCGCCCGTTCCAACTCCGGCCACAAATCCATCCACGCGGCCTTCCATCTGCTCCCATATCTCGACAGCCGTCGTGTCGTGGTGAAACTGCGGATTCGATTGATTCGTAAACTGCCCGGCCATGAAAGCGCCTGGAATGGCATCCGCTGTCTTGTTGGCTTCGCGAATCGCCCCCATCATTCCATCACCCTCAGGTGTGCGCACCACTTCCGCGCCAAACCCGCGCATCAGAATGCACTTCTCTTCCGCAAACCCCTCAGGCACAAACAGCTTCACCTTGTACCCGCGGTTCACGCCGATCAGGGCCAGCCCCACGCCCGTATTTCCTGCCGTAGCTTCCACAATTGTCGAACCCTGCCGCAGTAAACCTTTCGCCTCGGCATCAAGGATCATCCCAAGTGCCGCGCGGTCTTTGATACTGCCTCCGGGATTCAGAAACTCAAGCTTGGCGAACACAGCCGCTGCGGAAGCCGGCACAACTCTGCTGAGTTGAAGCATCGGCGTATGGCCAACAAGTTGGGTGATATCGGCTGCGACGCGGAGGGGCGAGGTGGAAGGGCTTTCAACTGCCATGGCAATTCAGTTTACAGGGATTCTCGGGTTGCTGTATCTCCAAGCCGATGTGGGAATTGCTCCAGCCTGTCGGCCCGGCTACTTCTTTTGCGCTGCATTCTTCTTCGCGACCCGCGTTGTCGGAAAGTATCCCGACTTTGTCCGGACCGTCAGCTTGCTCATGCCCGGCGACTCGGCGGTCACAAGCACACGGCGGAACCCAGGCTCGGTCGTGGCTTTCGTTGAGTGATAGCCAATCGTGTACTGGCTCCGAATGTCGCGCGCAATCTCCGCCGCGATTTCATCCACCTGCTCGATCGATTTCGGAAAAAATGCAATTCCGCCCGTCTCGTTCGACAGCAATTCCAGCGCGCGCCGCGCATGGCGCACTTCGGCGTGGCTCATCTCATCACCAAACAGCAACCCGATCGTATAGATCACCGGCCCTGACAGCTCCTGCACGCGCCGGATCGTCTGGTCTAGGTTCAGTGTCGAAGCGTTATCCTCTCCATCCGTAATCAGAACCAGCACCTGCTTTGGACGTTTGGCATCCGCCACCAGCTTGTCCGCCGACGCAACCACTGCGTCATACAGCGCCGTGCCGCCGCGCGATTCGATGTGGCCGAGCCCGTCACGCAGCTTGTTCACGTTCGAGGTAAAGTCCTGATCGATGTAGGCCTCGTCTGAAAAATTCACGACAAACGCTTCATCCTCAGGGTTCGAAGCCTCTACCAGGTCGAGCGCCGACTTGTTTACCGCGGGCCGCTTCTTCGACATCGATCCCGAGTTGTCCACCACAAACCCGATCGACACCGGAAGATCGGTGTGCTGAAAGCTGATGATGCCCTGCTTCACACCGTCTTCGAAGACTTGAAAGTTATCTCTCTTCAGCGTCTGCACCAACTGCGTGCCCTGCAGCACTGTCGCGTTCAGCACCACCTCTTCCACGTTGGTATGCAGAACGTAGCCTTCGCCCTCTTTGTGCAGGGGTTCCCCGACCGTGGTCGTCGGCTGCTCAGGATCTGGCGAGCGTACCGGATCGCGATCCACCGTCAGCGAAGGCGCCTGGCCCGACGCGGAAGGCGAGGTTGGCTTCGGCGTCTGTTGTGCGCCCAGCGTGAATGTTGAAAACGAGAAAAGTACCGCAAGGACCGCGTTATTGCAAAGGCGCATAGTATCCGGTTCGAGCATGGACCGTGAGTGGAGGCAAACCCGATGGTGGACTCAGCTTCACCTTCACTTTACGCCACTTACCGTCACGAGACATATTTTTGGGCGTGTAGCCGATCACATATTGATTGCGTAGTTCCGTTGAAATCTTCTCCGCAATATCGCTCATTTCAGAAATATCGTCGACCCTGAAAAGCCGTCCGCCCGTCTCCTCGCACAGCTCATTCAGCAGAATCGGCCCCGTGCGCTCTTCCGGAGTTGCGGCATACGGATCGAAGATCCCGATCGAATAAATCTCCACATCCGACTCGCGAACCTGGGCGCGGACCTCGCCCTCCGTGTATCGTGACCGGTTATCACCGCCGTCCGATACCACCAGCAAAGCCTTGCGCTCGTGCTTGGCTTCTTTCATCTTCGTCACGCCGAAATAAATCGCATCAAGCAGCGCAGTTCGATGCCCGCTTTTCACCGTCGCCAGCCGCGCCTGGATGTCTTCGACCGAACTCGTGAAATCTTCGATCAGCTCCGGCCGGTCGTTGAATCCGATTACAAAGAATTCGTCTTCGGGATTGGCCGTCTTGATGAACTGCAGAATCGCTTCCCGCGCCCGAATCAGCTTCGACGTCATCGATCCCGAGAGGTCCATAATGATCCCGATCGAGACCGGCGCATCCTCGGCCGCGAAGCTGCGAATCTTCTGCTCCCCGTTGTTTTCGTAAACCTGGAAGTCTTCCTGTTCCAGCCCAGTCACGAGCCGGTTCATGGGATCCGTCACCGTGATCGGCACGAGCACCATGTCTACATTCATCCTGATCAGCGAGCCGGGTTTTGCCTTCCCGGCACCTGTTGCGGCCGGCGCATCTACGCCTGCCGGTGCACCGGTGGCCGGCGTGCCCGCGGTGGGCGGCGGCACATGTACTTTGTCCAGAGGATTGTCCTGCGCCCTGGTCGGCCCAACGCCCAAAAAAGCCAGCGCAAGAACGCACATACCCGTCAAACATGGTCCGCGGAATCTTTCGTGAGGCGTTTCGACCCGATTGAAGAGTGGTTTCATGAGCTCGTACCCGAGAATGATGGCGAGTTTAGCATGCTCGGCTCGCGCCCCGCCTTCCTCGTCCCAGACCGTCCCTTTGTTTGACGCCGCCTCACCCAAATCCGTGATCGTCGCTGGGATACAATCGACTCTAAGCGACAGTTCTGGCGAGACTTTGCCCGTCGGAGCATGCCGCGCAAATCTTGCGTTATCCAAAGGGAGCAACACCTTCCGCATGGCGAGTATCTACCCATTCCGCGCTTGGCGCTATAATCCGTCGGCTGTTCGGCTGGAGGACGTGGTCACCCAGCCCTACGACAAGATTTCACCGGCCATGCAAGAGGCTTACTACCAGCGCAGCCCTTATAACCTGGTCCGCATTATTCTCGGGCTTCCCGAACTGTTTGATGCTGAGCATGGTGAGAATGTCTACACCCGCGCCGCCCGCGACCTCAAGGCCTGGAAGGAGCAATCCGTCCTGGTAAAGGAAAAAGACCCCAGCGTCTTCGCCTACTCCCAGCGCTTCCGCGTCCCTGGCACGGATGAAATCAAGGAACGCCGCGGATTCATCGCCCTCGGCCGCCTTCACGAATACGCCGACCAGGTCGTCTTCCGCCATGAGCAGACCCTTTCGAAACCGAAGAGCGATCGTCTCAACCTGCTCAAGGCGACCCATGCCCATTTTGGCCAGATATTCATGCTCTACTCCGACCCCGCCGGCAGCGTCGAGAAGATCCTCTACGAGGGTGCAGGCCCCGCCGACGCTGAAGTGACCGACGAATATGGCGTCCTCCACCGCGTCTGGCGCGTCAGCGATCCCGCCGTCATCCGCCTGCTGACCAGCACCATGGACGACAAGAAGCTCATCATCGCCGACGGCCATCACCGCTACGAAACGGCGCTAAATTACTCCAAAGAGCACGCGCCCGCCGCGCCGGCCCGCTCCGAGCACAACGCCGGCGAGCTTCCACACCCCCCGTATCCCGAAGCTGCCGTCATGATGACCTTCGTCAACATGGACTCCGATGGCCTCGTCATCCTCCCCACGCACCGCGTCGTGCACAGTCTGCTTGGCTTCGATCCCGCATCCTTCGCCCGTGCCGCCGAGCAGTTCTTCACCGTTGAAAAGCTGTCAGACTCCTCTGCAGCCAGCTACATCGACACGCTGCGCCGCCAAGCCGGAACCGCCTTCGTCGCCATCACCCGGGGCGGCGCTTTCCTTCTGTGCTCCAAGCCCGATGCCACAGCAGCCGCGCTTGCATCTCTTCCTGAAAACCAGCGCCAACTCGACCTCAGCCATCTCCATACCATCATCCTCGACAAGCTCCTCGGACTCGACGCAGAGAAGGTCCGCGAGCAAACCAATTTGCGCTACCTGCGCGACGCCGCCGAAGCGGTCGACCAGGTGCAGCGCGGTGAAGCGGATGTCACCTTCCTCACCAATCCCGTAACCATGGAACAGCTCCGCGAAGTCGCCTTTGCTGGCTCCGTCATGCCTCAGAAATCCACCGACTTCTTCCCAAAACTCCTCAGCGGCCTAACGATCTATGCCTTGGAGTAACAAACCACCGAAGTGGGCTCTCCAGTTGCCGAGAACCCGGGTGCCCCAGGTCTCGCGTTTGAGACCGGGGTGGGATCTACTAATCGCGGCCACTTTTCTTGTGGGACTTTCTCTGTCTTTTCGGTGCTCCGCTCAGTCACCCTCTACATCGCCGGCCCCTCCCCCGCCACCGCAAACCCCCACCCCGCCCCCGGCCCCGCGCTTCGTCGTCGTCCTCGACGCAGCACACGGCGGTGACGATACCGGCGCCCACCTCGACAGCGGCCAGTTTGAAAAATCCGCCAACCTCGCGCTCAACGTCCGCCTCCGCTCCCTGCTTACCGCCCGCGGAATCCAGGTCGTCACCACGCGCGAATCTGATGCATCCGTCGACCTCAACCGGCGCGCAGAACTTGCCAACCACGCCAACGCCGCCGTCTGTCTCAGCCTGCACGCCAGCGAAAACGGCTCCGGCATTCATCTCTTCGCATCGTCGCTTGCCCCCGCGCAGCCCACACGCTTCCCGGCGTGGAAGACCGCCCAATCCCCATGGGTCACCCGCAGCCTGGCTCTCGCCGGAGCAGTCAACTCCGCGCTGACGCACGCCGGCTTCAACGTCACTCTCGGCCGCATCCCGCTTCCCGGCATCGAGAGCATGACCTGCCCGAGCCTCGCGATCGAAATCGGCCCGGTTCGCGACTCCGACAACACAATCGCCGCAGAGCCCGACAATCCGGACTACCAGACTCGGGTCGCCGCGTCCCTCGCTGCCGCTGTGCTTGAATGGCGTTCGGACCCCAGCCGAACGGAGGCGCACCAGCCGTGATCCCTCGCTACCAGAAAATCCTCCTTACCTTGCTCCTAATCGCTTCCCTCGGCATGGGCATTCAAGCTCTGGCAGCTCCGCGACAGCGCCCACAAGCACCTGCTCGCCGGCGAAACCACGGCCCCCACACAAGCCCCGGAAGTCGCTCCCGCTGAACAGGCCACTCTTGTCGCCGCCAACGACCTCGACAATTCATTGGTCCCCCAGATGCACTCCCTGCCCCTCCCCGCTGACCCGGGAGCACGTGCCCGCGCTGTCCTCGGCAAACTGCTCGACCTCTACGCTGCCCCTGACTCCACCCACCCCGTCCCGGGCGGTGCAGCCTCTGTCGCCCAGGTCTTTCTGCTGCCCGTGCCCGTCGCCAAGGCGGCCGCACAAGCGTCGGGCGATCAGCTTGCCGTCGTCAACCTCACTGGCACTTTCGCAGCCAGCCACCCCTCCGGCCTTGAAACCGAATCCCTCACCGTCCTCTCCATCTGCGCAACCATCCGCGCCAACCTCCCCAACGTCACCGAGGTCCGCTTTTTGATCGATGGCCAGCCCCGCCCCACCCTGGCCGGCCACGCCGACCTGACCCGCACCTACCTCACCGCCGACGCCACGCCCACCGAAGGAAACAGACCGTGACCGAAGTTCCTTTCTCCCCTCCCACCATCGGCGTCTTCGACTCCGGCTTCGGCGGCCTCACCGTCCTGCGCGCCCTCATCTCCCGCGCACCTCAGGCACACTACGCCTTCATCGGCGACACCGCCCGCCTACCCTACGGATCCAAATCTCGCCGCACCATCGCCCGCTACGCCGCCCAGAGCGCGCGTTTCCTGGTCGAAGAGCAGGGCGCCGACTACCTCGTCATCGCCTGCAACACCGCCAGCGCCCTGGCCCTTGATGACATCAAGGAAGCAGTTCCTTCCGTCCCCGTCATCGGCGTCATCGAGCCGGGCGCCGAGGCCGCTCACAGAACATCCCGAACGCGCGACGTCCTCGTCATCGCCACCGACGCCACTGTGCACAGCCACGCCTATTCCGCCGCTTGCCAAACCCACAATCTTCGCGCCCTCGAGAAGGCCTGCCCACTCCTCGTCCCCCTCGTCGAAGAAGGCTGGCTTACCCCGTCCCTTCTCAATGAATCTAGTGCGGCGCAAGCCGCGTCTGCCCCACCGCAGGTGGCCGTCACCGCCGAAGTCGTACGCATTTACCTCGAAGAGCTCAGCACCGAAGCCGCGGCCCAGAGCATGAATCCAGACACCCTCGTCCTCGGATGCACCCACTATCCACTCCTCAAGCCGATCATCGAGCGCGCAATTCCTTCCGGCATGAAGATCATCGACTCCGCCGAATCCACAGCCGACAAACTTGTCATGCATCTCTGTCGAGACCTTGGCGCACCGCCCGAACCGACCCCGGCCGATCCAATCCTCCGATTTTTCGCCACCGACTCGGTCGAGAAATTCGAGCGCCTCGGCTCCCGCTTCCTCGGTCGCCCGGTCGGCAACGTCCAGCTAGTCGACCTCGGCGGCTAACAAGTCCCAGCTAGCACAAAACGCGCCGCAAAGGCTTGATATCCTGAATCAGGCTTAGATTCCTCGTTCCAAGCAAGTGTCATCCTGAGCGAACGGGCGCCGAACGCTTTCCGGGGACCCAAACTGCGATGTTTGCTCTCTGGGGGAGAGTTCGGGGGTGGTGAGCGAAGGACCTGGTTTTCGGGGCGCACGCATCACTGGAACCGCGAAAGAATCATCGGAGGAACTACACAAGCATGATCAATCTGGCAGGCAAAACGGCAGTGGTCTTCGGGCTCGCCAACAAGCGTTCCATCGCCTGGGGTATCGCCCAAAAACTCCACCAGGCCGGAGCCACCCTGGCCATCTGCTACCAGAACGAGCGCATGCGCGCCGAAGCCGAAGACCTCATCCACGAACTCCCCGGCGCCGGCGGATTCCAGTGCGACGTCTCCAGCGACAGCGAGATCGACACCCTCTTCGCCACGCTCAAAGAGAAATACGGCAAGCTCGACATCCTCGTCCACGCTGTCGCCTTCGCCCCCGCCGAAGACCTCCGCGGAGACTTCCTCAACACCAGCCGCGAGGGCTTCCGCATCGCGCATGAGGTCAGCGTCTACTCGCTCATCGCCGTCACCCGCGCTGCCGCCCCGCTCATGACAGATGGCGGCAGCATTATGACGCTCTCCTACTACGCAGCGGAAAAAGTTGTCCCCAACTACAACGTGATGGCCCTCGCCAAGGCCTCGCTCGAATGCACCGTCCGTTATCTCGCGTGGAACCTCGGCCCGAAGAACATCCGCGTCAACGCCATCTCCGCCGGCCCCATCAAAACGCTGGCCGCGCGCGGCATCGGCGCGATGGGCGACATGCTCAAGGCCGCCGCCGATCGCGCTCCCCTCCACCGCAACGTAGACCAGCTCGAAGTCGGCGGCGTAGCCCTCTTCCTCGCCAGCGACCTCTCCACCGCCGTAACCGGTGAAACCCTCTACGTAGACTGCGGCTACAACATCATGGGCTTCTAGGAACATGTTTCCGGTGGAAGCCGGGTGCCCCAGGTCTCGCTTTTGAGACCTGGGAAAGCCGCAAATCCTGCCGCTACAAAATCACCGTCTGAAAATTCCCACTCGATAGAAATAGCCGACAGCGACGCAGCCGTGCGAATATGATGCCGGAGGTTCGCATGCGCATCCGGCTGTTCCATGCATTAGCCGCAGCCACATTGGCGATTGCCATGTCGGCTCTCGCGCAGCAGCAGCCCCAGCCGCAACAGCCCATCCGCCGTCCTGATGGAGGGGCCAGCGGAAGTATGGAGAGCATCTTCGTTGCACCCAAAGCTGGTGCGCCCTTCAGCTTCACTCTCCATACTGAGTGGACTCGTCCGTTGGGCAACGGAGGCACATTCACATTCACCAACGAGCGCCACATCGTCCGTGATGGTCGAGGACGCATCTACCAGGAGCGTTGGGCTCTCGTGCCCAAGGGTGGCCAGGCGAAATCGGTCATGACCACCATTCAAATCACTGATCCTGAGCAGCACACCTGGTACAACTGCATCACCTTTACCAAGGTCTGCGATATCTACCGCTACAGTCTCAGCAGCACCGATGTGTTTGTGCCTTTCACTGCTCCGACATCCGCCTCACCAACAGGAACCTCATCGCATCAACACCAAGACCTGGGCGTCAGCACGTATGAAGGCGAAAACACGCACGGATATCGCGAGACAACCACGATCGAACCGGGCGAGATGGGCAACGACAAACCCATGGTCTCGACGCGTGAGTTCTGGTACGCACCGCGGCTTGCCGTCAATCTCCTCTCCATCGTCGATAGTCCGCTCTCCGGCAAGCAGGTCTTTACCGTCAAAGACCTCTCAATCTCCGAGCCCGAGCCAAGCTATTTCCAGGTGCCCGTCGATTACAAGGTCGTAGATCGCCGAGACGAAGAGAACTAGCGCACCCATCACCGAAGCTCGACGTATCCCGCCCCCTCCCGACAGCTACAACATCATGGGCTACTAAGGCAGTCTGGTCCCCGTCGTGCTGATGGTCACCGGCGATGCAAGGCTATCAATATGAAGTTTCCGTCATTCTCGCCCACGTCGCACACCCTCATTACGTCTATCTTAAGAGGCTATTAATGGCATCTTCCACGTTCCTGACGCCCAGTTCTGGGCGTTCCAGATTCAATACCGCTCTCTGGATCTTCCTTGGTCTCACTGCGCTCTTTGTCTTCATCACTTCAGAAATTCTTCTCGTCACCGATTTCCCGATGTATCACGCATACCGCCTGCAGGTCATCGCCGACCGCCATCTCCTCATCCCCCACACGTTCTCTGGCATCATCGCGCTCCTCGCCGGCCCTGTGCAGTTCTCATCGCGCTTTCGCCAGCGTCATCTGAAATTCCATCGCGCTCTCGGCCGCATCTATGTCATCTCCGTGTTTATCGGCGCTTTCACTGGGATCGCCCTCGCCACCGGCCGCCCCGGTTTGCCGGGAACCTCGATGCAGGCCGCCGCCTGGATCGTCTGCACCACCGCCGCCTTCATCACCGCGCGTAACCGCCAAATTGTCCAGCATCGCCAGTGGATGGCCCGTTCCTACGCAGTCACATTTACCTTCGTCTCCAGCCGTGTGCTCAATCTCTGGCCTCGCTACTGGAGCCATCTGGGCGACAGCTTCGCAGCCGTGGGCGTCATCGCCTTTACCCTCGCGTCCCTTCTTCTCGTCGACCTCGGCCTCAACTGGCGCGAACTCACCACTCGCCGCGCCTGAACACGGATAACGACTGAAAATGTCCAACCTGAATCAGATTTCTTTGCAAGACGAAGTCCTCATCCTCGGCGGCGGAGTGGCGGGCTGTGCCGCTTCGATCGCGCTGGCTCGCAAGGGACGAAGCGTTATGCTGATCGAACGCGAGCCCACACCGCGCCATAAGGTCTGTGGAGAGTTCCTGAGCGGTGAGGCCCTTGAGGACCTGCACGCGCTCGGCATCGACGTGGCCTCGCTTGGAGCTGTGCCGATCGATTACGTTCGCCTCGCCGCCGCCAGGCGCGCTGCGGAAGCTCCTTTGCCTTTTCCCGCAGCCTCGCTCACGCGCAAGGCGCTTGATACAGCGCTCATCGCCGAAGCTATCGCCGCGGGAGCCCGCGTAGAGCGCGGCCGCAGCGTGCAGTCGCTCAGCCGCACGACAAGCAACCAATGGCAGGCTACGCTCGACGACGGCACCATCTGCGAAGCTCCCACGGTCTTTCTCGCCACAGGCAAACACGATCTCCGCGGCCACGCGCGTCCGAAGGACCCGGATCGATGGGTCGCCTTCAAGACCTATTTTCGCCTCGCGCCCGCGCAGGCCGCCGAGCTCGCGCGCGCCTCTGAGCTGATGCTCTATCCCGGAGGCTACGGTGGCATCCAGCCGGTTGAGGGCAGCATTGCAAACCTCTGCTGCGTGGTTCAACAACGGTATCTCGCACCCGCGGGCGATCGCTGGGAGAACTTCCTCGCGAAGATCCAGCAGGACTGTCCCCACCTCGCGATGAGGCTTGCCGGAGCGGAGCCGTTACTCGACAAGCCAATCGCCATCACCCATATCCCGTATGGCTATGTCCGCCGCACATCGGAGAACGGCCTCTACTGCATCGGCGATCAGGCAGCCGTCATTCCCTCGTTCACCGGCGATGGCATATCCATCGCGCTGCACACGGCCCGTTGTGCCGTCGCTGCTTATCTTGCATCCGAGCCGGCTCCACTCTTCCAGGCCAGACTGCGGTCCGCGCTCGTGGCCCAGATGCGCCTTGCCGAGTTTGCTGCCGATGGCTTGAATAACTCCCTCGCGCGCGCTGTATTACCGTTTTGCCTGAGGGTCTGGCCCGGCGTAATGCGCGTAACGGCAAAGCTGACGCGCGTCGCCCAGCATACCGTCGCTGCTCCGCATGCAGTCGCCAGCTAGAATCTGGCCGTGCCAAAGCCACAACTCGACCCATTGAGAAAGATGAAATGAGATCCTTCGCACCCCTCGCCCTCACAGTGGTACTCGCTCCAGCCGCGCTCGCACAGCATCTGACCTTCGTCGTCAATCCCAGTGCCAGCGAGGTCAAGATGACGCTCAAAACAACCCACGAGATCGTCAACGGCACCTTTCATGTCCAGTCCGGATCGATTGAATTTGACCGCACCTCGCCTAAGATGTCTGGTTCGGTAGTCGTGCTCGCCGGCAGCGGCAAAACCGGCGATACCAGTCGCGACAAGAAGATGAACAAAGACATCCTGGAGGTCGAACAGCACGCAACTGTTTCCTTTGAGCCCAAGACCTATACTGGCGCCATCGCGTCTTCAGGCGACTCGACCATCCAGGTGACCGGAATCTTCACCCTGCTGGGCACGCCTCACGAAATCACCGTCCCCATGTCGGTGCATCTTGAGGTCGCCAGCGCAACTGCCAAGGCTCATTTCGGGGTCCCTTACGTGCAATGGGGACTGAAGAATCCGAGCTTTCTGTTTTGGAAAGCGGATAATGATGTCGCGATCGACCTCAATCTTGTTGGCACCATTTCAAAGTAACCCCCCGGTTGTCATCGTGGCGACATCATGGTTCTCCCAAATGCCCGAACGGTGATGCGACTCACTGCCACGAATGCCCTCAATGGAAGGCTGTGGTTGGGCTGGTGCCAATCACGAAATTCAAGCAGGGGCGGAGCCGCACCCGCAGCTCCGCGCGAAACCATCCTCCTACTTCGCCCCCGGCGCGAGCGCGCCCTTCAACTGCACCTCGCCGCTCACCGTCTTGGGATCGACGGTAATCTCCTTCAGCTTCGCCTCCACATCCGCCGGTACATCCTTCTGGTCGCGCCCGCCAAGATACTGCGGCAGGAATTCCTCCATCGCCGTCACCATCGCAAGGTTGTTGATGGGCCGCGCAAATCCGTGCCCCTCGTCCGGCGCGACCAGGTACTCGACTGGCTTCCCGTTGTCGCGCACAGCCGCCACAATCTGGTTGCTCTCGCGAATATTCACCCGCGGATCGTTCTTCCCCTGCACCACCATCAGCGGCGTCACAATATCCTTCGCCTTCGTCAGCGGTGACTCCGCAATCAGTAGCGCCTTGCCCTCCGCGTCGTGGGATCGGCCATGCGCGCGTACATCTGCTTCCGTCCCGCCTCCCAGTACGGTGGAATCGCATCGAGCAGTGTAATCAGATTCGACGGTGCAACAATCGCCACCGCCGCCGCATATACGTCCGGTGTAAACGCAACTCCAGCAAGCGTTGCATAGCCTCCATACGATCCACCGGCAATTCCAACGCGCTTCGCATCCACCGTCCCATCGGCCACCAGCGCCTTCACGCCCCAGGTCAGGTCGTCCTGCATCTTGCGTCCCCACTCGCCGTTCCCTGCGTTCAGAAACTTCTTGCCGTACCCGGTCGACCCGCGGAAATTCGGCTGCAGAACCGCGTATCCGCGATTGGAAAGGAATTGTGCAAACGTGTCATATCCCCAGTAATCACGCGCCCACGGACCGCCATGTGGGAACACCACCAGCGGCAGATTCTTCCTCGGCAATCCCTTGGGCAGCGTCAGGTATGCATGAATTTCCAACCCGTCCGATGACTTGAACTTGTAGGGCTTCCGATCCGATAACGATTCGCGCGGCATCTCTTCGCGTATCCGATACTGCAAATCCAGAGTCTTCGGCCTTACGATTCCACACGTAGGTTTCGCCCGGCTCCGTGTCGCTCGCCGCGCTTACAATCCAGATATTCTCATCCTTCGAACGCGCGCCGAAATTGATCTCCTTGCCCGGCAGCTTCGACTCCAGCCAGTGGTACTCCTTCTCGAAATCCTTGTCCTTGAAGTACAGCCGCGAGCGGTCGTCCTCGTACCGGCTGAAGTAGACGTGATAATCCACATCCGATATCTCCAACCCCTGAACATCCACGCGGTTTTCCGGATCGCTTTCGTACTTCTTTGTGCTTCCCGTCGACGGGTCGAGCATTTCTATTTCCGTCAGATCCACATCGCCCTTGTTCGTAATCAGGTACACCTGCTTGTTCGCTGCATCGAAATCCACGACACCGCACGATTCCAAAACTGTGCAACTGTAGATCTGCTTGAAACCTTCCCCATCCACCCGCATGATCTCTGTGTCACCCGCCTGGTTGGTCCGCTCCGCCAGCTTCAGATTCCCGTCGTGGTCGAAATCCCATCCCGAAATCTGCTCCGTGTTCTTGCGCATCAGCTTCTTCTCGCCGCTCGAAATCGAAAGCTCGTAAAGGTCGTGCCACTTGGGATCGCGATCGTTCAGCCCGATATACAGCGTGTCGGGCTTCGCTTTCGGCGTCGAGATAAATCTCGGTGCGCACGCCCTTGTAATTCGTCAGTGCGCGCGTCGGCGGCACACCCGTAGCCGGATCGGCCGGCTGGCTCGGATCGATAGCGTATACATTGAAGTTCTCATCGCCGCCCGCATCTTGCGCATAGAGGATGTACTTCGAATCGCGGCTCCAGAAATACTGCCGGACCGGCCGCGTCGTCTCCTTGCTCATCGGCCGCGCTGCGCTGAAGGGCTCGCCTGCCTTCTTCACCCAGATGTTGCGCGTCCCCTTGTATGGTTTCAAAAACGAGAGATACTGCCCATCTGGGGATATCTGCGCTCCCCCAATCTGGATCTCGCCGAAGAAAGCTGCTCGATCAATAATCGGCGGCTGCTCTCCCACAGCCGCGCCTGCTCCGAATACACCGAAAACTGCCACAACTGCAAAAACAAACTTCCTCATTGGCCGTCCTCCAGACGCAAAGCTCAAACTCGCCTTTGAAGATTACTCCTGCGGGCGACGTTCACCCAAGCATCCTGTGACCAAACGACCCTATTGTTATGTTTGGAATGCTCTGAGACGAGCACACGAGACGTTTTTTTTGAGCGCTTACGCGTCGGAAGATCTTCGGTTACCGGGCTTTGGGTCTCCCTACCAGGTTCCCATCCGCAGAACCAGGCCCCAACTGAACTTGAATGCGTTTCGGTACTGGAGACCATTCATCGGCGCGAGCCACGTGTGCTCGTAGGACACGTCGGCGACCCGCAGTTCAAACACGCTATTGAGACGGACATTGAGTCCGCCCCCGACGTGCAGAGTGAATCCATTATCGGTAAAGTCAGTGGCGTAGTAGTTATGCTTCGCAATCGATTGCTGCTGAGTTCTGGTCTGGCATTTGATTCGCCTCCGCCTCTTTAACAGGATCTTTGTATTCCTGCGTGATTTTCATCCCGCCCGCAAGAACTTCAAAGTGCGGAATCCAACGGCTGGACGTCAGTAGAGTCCAACGCGGACCGGCAACATAAGAAAGATTGTCGCCGCTCCAATTTGCTTTCCACTCGACCATGCGGCAACCACCTACGTCGGTAATCAACTGCAGATTTTCGGCAAGCCTGAAGCCTGCGGTTGCCCCGCCCCCAACACAGCTTCCCGCATCGGTGTTCCCGAGATACCGGCTGAAATTCAGGTCCCAGGAGAAGTCGAATGGTGCGACACCGGGTTCCGCTTCACTCGGTCCGTCTTCCTTCACCGTCGGCCTATACGCGACTGCTGGCGCGGATTCCGGGCCGCGGCTGAACATGCCGGGGCGATCATCCCGGCTCCAGGGAACTCTTCCGCTCATGACGTTTGCGAAAGATCGCGCCGGATTCAGTCCTCCGCGCAGGAACACGCGGGCAACGGGATTGGTTACGCGAGTCTCTATTCGTTGAACAATGATCCGGTCGATCGCATCTTCGCCTATGGCCCAACCGGTGCCGATGGTCGGAGTGACCACGATATCGACGAGACCAAATTGCGGCCAGCTCGCCTGAATGTTTCCAAGTGACGCTTCACTGATCGGCCCGATTTCAAACTGGGTGCTGTATGCGAAGGCAAACGCCATTCCGCGCATCTTGGCTTTCCAATACCGGCGATTGCGCCCAAATTCCTCCGCTCGATAAGCACGGTCATCGTGCTGCCACATGAAATTCGACACTGCCCCCTGCATGGGATGACCGACGTAGTTGACCATGAACTCGTCGCCATCGCCCCAGCCGTGCAGGCTCGTGACCGAATCCACGTATCCATCCAACGACAAGCTCTGATCCCGGGTGGCTTCTTCTGTTGCATACCGGAACGAATGTTCGACTGCGAGAAAATTCAGAGATGACAAAGCCAGGTTCTTCCAGTCGATCCCCGCCTCAGCCTTGGGTGCCGGACGAACGAAAAAAGCGCTGGCATTCCCCGTCGGAACTGGCCGCAGCAGGCGTTCTGAAGTCGGTCCCCTGGGCACTTCCAGTCGCGGAGTCGATGTCGCCTCCGATCGCGAAATCGACAGCGACACTATCTCGTCCATCTGACTACCCACGTAATCCTGCGCAAATGCGAAACGGGGCAGGCCAGAAAAAATCACGCAAACGATCATCAGAAAACGTATGGAATGAATGCTCACTGCCACCGCCGGTAAGCACTACCGAAGAGAATGACGACCATATTGAATTCCAGTCCAGAACGGCTTCGGAAAACAACTGGCATTTTTTGCAGTTTCCATCGACCGGTGCACCAGTCAAGTCGCGCTTGAGTGTCATCGGACTGTGCTGTGCTATGCTCCCGGCGCGAGCCGAATCGAGCCTGTTCTGGGGCTCTAAGTCTTCACAGCGGAGTTGTTTCGGCGCACCCCGACGAACGTGCTCATTCATTTCATGTCTGACTGTTGACGGGTCCAGCCCTGCAATCACTGCTGTATATAAATCACTATGTGCGGTACCCGTCACATGCCACCGGGTCCGTCAGATTTGAACTCCGGGGCGGCATGTCATTGCTGCTGTCCTACGATTCGAGTAGGCGGGCCAATCGCAAAAACCGGGTGCCCCAGGTCTGGATTTTCAGACTTGGAAATTGGATGACTCACACTCCCAACTCCCCCACCAACCTCGTCATGCTGGGCGAAAGTCGCCACAGCGCCCGCAGTCGAAGCACCTGCAGTTGCCCGCCCGCCACCGACCTTGATTACGTAGGGAGCAGCGGTTTTCAGGCTGCTGAAATCATACGCAGAGAGCAACAGGGCTCTTTGGGCCCGGCCACTCCACCCCATCAAAACATTTCGCGTTCTGCGGATGGCGCAACGCGCTATGAACAACTGCGGCGGTCCCTCGCGGGCTCTCCAGCCACAAAAATACTTACTTCCGGTTAGGCGGTCATCTTCTCAGAACGGATGGGCTGTTCAACTTCTTTTCGTCTGTGAGGCCGAAGTACTGTCTCGCCACGGCAAGCAGATCAGAATCTGTCCTGACTCCATATTCGATTCGCGGCCTCTTGCCATGCGCAAAGAAATAGTAGCCCGGTGTGCCAGTTTCCCGTGTGAATAGGGCGCTCTCGCTCCCTGAACGAATGCGAAATGAGCGACCATATTCTTCGGTGAATCGAATCCCGAGCTGTATGAATGGTTTCTTGACGCGGCTTGCGTAATGCTTGAAGTCGCTCAGTGCCTCGTTTCCATCCGCATCATCGGAACCAATCT
The DNA here is from genome assembly GCA_963769345.1 of uncultured Acidobacteriaceae bacterium. GTDB lineage: Bacteria > Acidobacteriota > Terriglobia > Terriglobales > Acidobacteriaceae > Telmatobacter. The sequence continues at coordinate 765,103 of CAVYLL010000005.1, read as the reverse complement.
TCGAAGCATTCGGGAAAAACGCTACCACCGTTGGGCCGTCAGCATTCACGACGGGAACACCAGCAGTGTTCTGTGCATCAAGACCGGTACCGGAGCACAGGACAGCCGCCAGGAAGCAAAGCACGAATCTCATTCGGGCATTCTAACCCGACGATTCTGGATGTGTCGTGGGCAACCGGAGGTTACTTTTCTATTAAGCCCCTAAAAGCGCGTCCAATTCCGAAAAATCTGCTGGCCTCACATACTTCTCACATCCTCAAAATCTCCTCCCACACCGCTTCCTCGACCGGTAGCCCAAGCCTGCGATTCTCTTCGCGCAACCGCAGCGTCTTCTCTCCCGGATACCGCACCATCTTCCCCGTCTCCACCGGCCGCGAGCGATGCAGCGACTCCACCACCTCATCCGCAATCTGCTCCATCCGCGCCGCATCTCCCAGCGCCCGTGGATCGATCGCCACAAACATCTGCGACAATCCCGTCTCCTTCAGCGGATCATTCGCAATCGCATGCGTAGCGTTTCCCAGCGAAGTCATCGCCGCCACCATATCCAGCACCACCGCCAGCCCCGATCCCTTCCAGAAACCCACCGGCAGCAGCCGCTGCGACTTCTCAATCGCTCCCGGATCGCGCGTCAGCTTTCCCTCCGCGTCGAATCCCCCATCCACTGGCAACATCTCCCCGCGCTTGCGATAGCTCTCCAGCGCCCCATACGAAAACTGCGACATCGCCATATCCAGCACCACGTGCCCCTTCGCGCGCGGCACCGCGATCACCAGCGGATTGTTTCCGATCGCAGGCTCAACCCCGCCCCACGGCGGCACATTCGGCATCGTGTTCGTCCAGCACATCCCGATCACGCCCGCATCCGCCGCCTGCCATCCATATGTTCCGCCGCGCATCCAGTGATTCGTATTCGCCATCGCCACGCAGCCAATCCCATGCTCGCGGCTCAACGCAATTGCCCGCTCCATCGCGGCATGCGCATTCAGATTCCCCGGCCCCCGCTGTCCATCCCACCGCTCCATTGCGCCAAACCGCGCCACCACCTTCGGCTCCGCAGCCGGATCCACGCTTCCGTTCCGCACCATCGCCACAAACCGCGCGAACCGGTTCACGCCATGCGAATACACGCCGTCGCACGTAGTCTCCGCAAACAACCGCGCACACACTTCCGCGCGATCATCACTGAACCCCAGCCCGCGTAAGACCTCCGCGAGCCTTGACTCCACATCTTCGAATGGAATTGCTCGAATCAAATCCTTGATCAGCACTTACTTGTGGTAATTCGGATAAGCCGGCTTCTGCACCTCCGGCTGCGGCGTCTTGCCCAACTCCTCCAACGCCAGCGAAACCGCCTTCTCCAGTTGCGGATCGTGCCCCTCGCTCACCGCCTTCGGATCCTGCTCCACCACGTAATCCGGCTCCACGCCGTGATTCTCCACGTCCCACTCGCCCTTCGGCGAGAAGAACGCCACGCTCGGCGAAGTCACATGTCCGCCATCCATCAGCACCGGAATCGGCCCGATGCCCACCAGCCCGCCCCACGTCCTCTTGCCCACCAGCGGACCCGAGCTTCGCCTGCTTGAACAGCCATGGCAGCGCATCGCCGCCCGATCCCGAAAACTCATTCGCGATCATCACCTTCGGCCCATAGATGCCCGCGTTCGGCGTGTGCTCGACCTTGCCGTACCGCGGCGCCCAGTACGATTCGATGCGCCGCCCGAGCACTTCAATGAAGTAATCCGCCACCTGGCCGCCGGCATTGAAGCGCTCATCAATCACCGCACCCTGCTTGTCGGTCTGCGCGAAGTAGTAGCGATTGAAATTCGTGAACCCGCCCTCGCCCGTGTCCGGCAGATACACATACGCCAGCTTGCCGCCCGAGAGCTGATCCACTTTCTTCTGATTGCCTTCTATCCAGTCGACATTCCGCATCGCCGCCTCGCTCGCTATCGGGGTCACCGAAATATCGCGCGGATTCTTTGCCGTCCGCATCCCGCAATCCGCAGACTGATCACCTTGCCCGCAGTTCCTTCGAGCGGCTGCTGGATATCAACATCCGCCGTCAGTTCCTGCCCGTTGATATCGAGAATGCAGTCGCCCACCTTCACATTCAGCCCCGGCTGCGCCAGCGGAGCCTTCTCGCGCGGATTGAAATCCCCGCCTGTATAAATCTTCGCGATGCAGTAGCGATTGCCCTTGATCTCGTAATCCGCTCCCAGCAGCCCGCCCGGCACCTTCTTCGCATCCGGAATCTGTCCGCCATTCCCGCGCAAATGCCCCACTGAAAACGCGCTCAGCATCTCCTGGAAGATGTAGTTCAAATCCGCGCGCGACGCGATCGACTCCACATATGGCTCGTACTTCTTCTCGTCCGCAACCGTGTTCGTTCCGTGGAAATTCGCATCGTAGAAGAACGCGCGCTCGATCCGCCACACCTCGTGATACATTTGCGCCCACTCGGCGTGCGGATCAATCCGCATCTTCACATCGCCAAACGACAGCGCGCCTTCGCCAGCCTTCACCGGAGCATTCGCCGGCACAATCACCCACGTCGGCTTGCCGCCGCCGCCCGAAGGCATCTCCCCACCATCCGGTCGCGGATGCCCCAGCGCCAGCAGCATCTTCTCGCCATTCGCCGAGAGCTCGAACGCCTCCACATGCTCCGCCAGCTTTTCCGTCTTGCGTTCTTCCGGCGTCCAGCGGCTCAGCGTCGCCCCGCGATCTGCAAAGCGACCAGACGCTGCAATTTCGGTGAAGTACAGGCTCCCCTTTAATCCCGTCGTCACCCCCGTGTAGACACTCGCGGGCATCGGCATCGCCACAACCCGCTTCTCAATCCCGTCCAGGTCCACCTTCACCGGCTTCGGCGCTGGCTTTGCGTGCGTCTTCTCGTCGCCGCTGGCTTCCTTCGTATCGCTCCCCTTGTCGTCGCTCTTCTTGCCGTCCGCCTTCTCCTCCGTCGGAGCTTTCTCCGCGGACGGAGCTTTCTCGTCCTCCATCTCCGGCGCAATCGGCGACGCCGTATCCGCCGCCAGTGTCAATGCGTAAATGTTCGACGTCACCTGGTAGAGATCGCTCGTCATGTCGAGCCCGTCTGACGTCGCGCCCTCATTGGTGCTGGTCAGGAAGTAGAGGTACTTCCCTTCGCGATCAAACGCCGGCTCGCGCGAATCCCCCATCGCACTCGTCACCTGCGTCGACTGTCCCGAATCCACCGAGTACAGAAAAATCGCATGCAGATGATTCGCCATCGACCGCGGATACGCGATCCACTTCGAGTCCGGCGACCAGGCAAAGTCAAAAGTATTGCTCGAAAATCCGCCGTACACATTCTTGTCGTTGATCGTGGTCAGCTTGCCCGTCGTCGTGTCGAGCATGTACGTGTTCAGTCGGTTGTCGTAGAACGCAATCTTCTTCGAATCCGGCGACCACTTTGGCCCAAAATAATAAGCAGGCTCCGCGGCCAGCGCAAACTTCTTCACCGCCGCCGCACCTGCCACCGCGCCACCCGTCTGCGGCGCTACGTGCAGCGCATACATCCCTGACTCATCGGAGAAATAAGCAATCGATTGCCCATCAGGCGACCACGCCGGCTCGCGCTCCATCACTCCCGGCGTATTCGTAATGTCGCGCGTCGGGCCGTGCTTCGCCGCCACCGTAAAGATGTCTCCATGCGCCTCAATCACCGCGCGTACACCAGTCGGCGAAATCGAAGCATGCTCCAGTTCGTCTCCCACGCCGTCAATCCGTGGCCGCACCTCCGGCAGATCCGCATCGATCTCAATTGGCACCAGTTTGCTCGTGCCCGACTTCGTGTCATAGAGATAAATTTCGCCCAGCCGGTCGTACACCAGCGTGTCGCCCTCGCCATGCAGCGAGCGAATATCCGGTCCATCATTCGCGAGCGCCTGCGTCACCCTCTTCGCCGCCGGATCGTACTTGTAAATCGTCGCCTTCCCCTTGCGCGCCGAAAGGAAGTAAACCTTCCCTCCCGCGTACACCGGCGAAAAATCCGACGCCACCTCGTGCGGAATCTGCACCGACTCCAGCCCCGGCAGCGTCGTGATCCAGATCGTGCTCGCGCGCCCGCCGTGATAATTTCCCCACGACACATACGTCATGTAGTCGAAACCATACGCAGGCGGCAGCGGCGAATACGCAATCTCCTTCCCGTCCGCCGAGAACTGCCCCTGGTACGCCATCGGCAGCGGCATCGGCTTCGCAATCCCGCCCTTCGCCGGCACCTCGTAAAGCTGCGTGTAGCGGCTCTGCGAAATCCGCGTCGACCGGAACACGATGTTCTTTCCGTCCGGCGTCCACGCAACCGCAAAATCCGCCGACTGGATGATACGTCACGCGAAACGGCACGCCACCCGTCGCCGGAATCGTGAACACATCGGTGTTGCCGTCGTAGGCGCCCGTGAATGCAATCGTGCTTGCCGTCGGGCGAGAAAATCGGATCCGTCTCGATGCCCACGCCCGTCGTCAACCGCGTCGCCACGCCGCCCGCGCGCGGCACCGTCCACAGATCACCCGCATATCCAAACGCAATCAGATCCTTGCTCAACGCCGGATGCTGGAAGATGTGCGGCTTCGTGGCCGCGCGTGCTTCGGCCGGTTCAACAACCACTCCAATTGCGATCAGGATAACAACAAGACAAGCCAACAACGGCAGGCGCAACGACGCGCATCAGGACCCTCCGGGAATCGACTGCTGGTATTGACTACAGGATAGCCAACATCTTACAGCCCCGACTCGCCAGTGCCCTTCGGAAATATCGCGTTCAGGCGCAGGCGCACCCTTCCCCGCGCCATGCGCGCCTTCCCTCCACAATCAGCAACGGCACCGCAACCAGCGCCGCCACCGTATCCACCCAGCGAATCTGCCACACGGCGTAGACCACCAGCCCTGCCAGCGTCACCGCCGCAAGGTAAGCACACGTCGCAGACTGCGTCGCATCCGCGGCCAGCGCACGATTGTTCATCCGCCGCGCCTGTCTCCGCTTCATCCACGCCAGCACCGGCATCACCACCAGCGCAAGCGCGGTAACACCGATCCCGACGTAACTCGTCTCCATCGGCCGCGTGCGCCCCAGCCATGCGATGCACACCACCACTGCCGCCAGCAGAATACAACAGCACCGCCGCCGCCCTGTCCGCGTGCTCTTTCTTCAACGGAAATCGCGGAACAAACTGCAGCAGCACCACCGTCGCCGACAGCATCTCCACCAGGCTGTCCGATCCAAACGCCAACAGCGCCACGCTATGCGCTTGCGCAGCCGCCCACAACGACGCGCCGCACTCCAGCGTCATCCACGCCAGCGTGATCCATTGCAGCCACGCCACCTGCCGCGGCAACAGCGCAGCCGGTGCGCACGATCCGCAGCACGCATCTCGAACATTGGTTTGCATCGGAAGAAAGACTCAGGCTCTAATGCGCGTCAGGTTGATACTCCTGCCGCTTCGGCTGCGGAGAAACCCCAGTCGTGACCTTCTGCCCGCCGCCATTCGCGCTTTTTGCGTCAACCGGTCCCGCCGCGGTAATGCCCGTGACCACAGGATGCTTGTTCCCACCGGCAACCCGGGTGTCGCTCGATTGAACTGCGACCACGACCGGTCCGTTTTCGTTCGATCCTTGCCGGCCGTTGTCCCCGTTGAAATACTGCGTATCGCCGCAGTTCCATTCACCACTTCGACCTTCAACGGTGCCGGTACATTCTTCATCGCCGATACGTCCTTCCGCGACGCGCTCGCGCCCTATCGTTGTGAAAGACGATCTTCTGCGTCGACGCTCCGTTGATCACCTCAACCGAGTTCTGCGTGTACTCCGGCCGATATGCAGGTCGCTTTGCACCGTTCCGGCTCGAACGCTTTCGAGTGCTTGCGTCGCCACCGTTGATGATGTGTCTTCGGTGTTTGTGCGATCTTCTCAGGCGCGCTCGGCACTCGCAGATTTCGCCGCATTCTGCTGCGCCGGGTTTACAGTCGTCGCTGCTGTCGCCATCTGCCCGGACACCATCGTCGAAGCAAAGACCAACTGGCAGAACGCAACTCACGAAGCTCAGCCGCATCATTCCATCTCCTTGTCGATCACCCGATTCTTGCAGTGCGCCATCGCTCGATCGCGCCGTTCACGGTGGCTATTCCTTCAGAGTCACCGAAATCTTCCGCGCGTCGCCGCCCGCCGATGCAATCGCAATCTCGCCGGTAGCCCTCTTGCGGATGCTCTTGAACTTCTCGCCCCACTCCACCAGCACCAGCGCATCGGGAGTCAACAGCTCATCCAGCCCCAGCGTCTCCAGTTGCCGCTCGCCTTCAAGCCTGTACACATCCAGGTGAAACAGCTTCACCGGCTTGCCTTCGCGCGTGCCGTCGTACTCATGCAGCAGAGTGAATGTAGGACTTGTCACTTCGTCGGGCTCGGCGGCATCAAGCGCCTGGGCAATTCCCTTCACCAGCGTCGTCTTGCCCGTGCCCAGGTCGCCGCGAAGAATCAGCAACTGAGGCGGTGCAAGCAAATTCACCAGCTTGCGCCCCACCTCAACCGTGTCGGCGCCGCTCTTTGTTACGAATTCGTGAATCCGTCCTTCAGCGACTGGGGCTTCCTTGCTCATTTCGCCTCTGAGGAGCGCAAGCCCAGCTTACCTGCGGCCGGCAGCCCCTGCAACCAAACATACCCTCTCGGGGCGCCTTTAGAAAAGCGGAAAGGCCGAAACTGAAACGCCCGCGAAAAATATTTCAGGCTGTCGGTCGCAAGCAGCGTGTGCTCGTCCGCATCGCGCACCGCCAGATCAGCAGCAAACCCATGCAAATAAACCGCCGCTTCCACCGCACGCGCCACATCTCCTTGTACTGCGCCAGCATCGCCGCAATGATGCCCGTCAGCATGTCGCCGCTGCCGCCCTTCGCCATCCCCGGATTGCCCGATGTATTCACCGCTACCCGGCCATCAGGATGCGCAATCAGCGTGCGCGATCCCTTCAGCACCAGCGTCACCCCATGTTCGCGAGCGAAACTGCCGCGCCGTCTCCAGCCGGTTCGCTCTGGATCTCCTCAACGCTCTTCCCCGCCAGGCGCGCCATCTCTCCGGGATGCGGCGTCAACACCACCGTGCGCCCCGCCTTCGCAACCTCCGTCATCTTCTCCATCAGAAATGGATTTGCCGCCAGGGTATTCAGCCCATCCGCATCGATCACCGTCGGCATCTTCGTGTCCGACAGCACTGCCTCCAACAGCATCTCCGTTCCCGGTCCCTCGCCCAAGCCCGGGCCCCACGGCAATCACCGTCTTGCGGTCAATCAGTTTTTGAAATTGCTGCGCGGTGATTCCCTTGCTTGCTAGTTCACCAGAAGGACTCGCCATCATCGGCCACGTCATCAACTCCGGCGCAAAGCTTGATACCAGCGGCCACAATGGGGCTGGGCACAGCCGCTGTCACCAGTCCCGCACCCGCGCGCAGTGCCGACATCGACGCCATCGCCGGCGCGCCCGACTTCCCCACCGACCCGCCAATCACCAGCACATGTCCAAACTTTCCCTTATTCGAATCTGCACCCGCGAAGCTGTTCCACCAGTGCGTGCGAAGCTCCCGCCCAGCTCAGTCGCTGCTTCTGAAACAATCGCCTCATCCGGTGAGCCAATCGGCGCCACAACGACCGGCTGATCCCATCGCCGCGTCATCTCCCCAAAAACATGCGCAGGCTTTGGAGCCGTAAATGTGATCACAGCATCTGACGGGAACACCTTCTCTTCAACTTTGCTGCTCGTCGAATCAGCCGGCCACCCTGAAGGCAGATCCACCGACAGAAACGGCGCTTCACTCGCGCTCGCCCATTCCATCGCCGCCAGCGCCAGACCTTTCATCGGTGGCTTGAACCCCGTTCCCAAAACTGCGTCGATAATCAGGTCGGTATCGAGCGCAGCGTTGTGCGCCCTGAGTTCAGCCGCCGAATTGACTTCGTATAAGATATCGGTTGGGAGAAACACTCAATTCCCGCCAGGCCGTCGCCGCATCGCCCTTTAACTCATACTGCGAGCCAAGCAGCAGCGTCGTCACCTCGAGTCCCGCCTTTGCCAGCAGCCGCGCCGCCATCATGCCGTCGCCGCCGTTGTTGCCTCTGCCGCACAACACCGTCACCCGTCGCGCACGCGGAAACTGCTCCCGCGCAAATGCGTCCACAGCCGCCGACGCCGCGCGCATCAGTTCAATCGACGAAACGCCGTACCGCTCCGTCGTCACGCGGTCGCAAGTCTGCATCTCCTCTGCACTCAGAACTTTCATCGCAACCATCCTAATCCGCGAACCCTGGATGCTTGTCATCGTCGACTGGAAGCGCGTGGGGCTCCAGGACCTGGGATTTATGGGGTAAGCGGGTGAAGGTCTGCTTCCGAATCCCCGCTGGATCTTGCGGAAAATCAGTGACCACAAAAAAATCGGCCCCCGTCATTAACGGGGGCCAAGTTGCCTTGGTTCTCTCGTGTTGCGAGAGCTCTATTGGCGGCCAACGGCGGGGTAGCCGTCGGCGCGGAAAGGAGCCTCAGGGGGTTGGCTACTCAGCATTACTGCTGCACCGCACCGGTCGAGGACGCCATACCATGGGGGGATGTGGAGCCCTGGGCCGCCAAACTGTTTTCCATCAACTTGATATGCACGGTGCTGGGCACCTTCTCACGCTTAGTGGCAGCAGGCTTCGGCGCTGTCTGATCTGCCGGAGCATTGTTGCTCGCAACTTCGGTGGTCGCTTCGGCATCGGGACATTGCCCAGAGCCACAGCATGCATACGGTAGATGGGAACATCGTGTTCAGACACGAGGTAGCGCTTAACTGCTTCTGCCTCGCGCTGGGCGCTCGCAATACCGGCCGACCCTGCAGCAGGCGAACGAGCTTCGATTTCGATGATGTAGCCCTCATGACCTTGCAGGCTCTTCGCCATGTCATCGAGCTTCGATTTTGAGTCCTGCGACAGTTCAGCGCTGCCACGGCGGAAAGGAACTTCGACCTGGCTGATTGGCTTGTAAGTATCCAGGCCGTTGACTTCCGTGTTCAGGCTGTCAATGCGACCCGACGCTGCCATTGCGGTGTCGTTTGCCTTCTTCGCCTGATCGCCGGCTGCCGTCGCGATCTGGTTCGCCGCATCGGCCGAATCCTGCGCCTTCTTGATGCCGGCCTGCGCACGCGAATCCACATCCTTGATGTCGGAGGCGTTCTTCGCATTCACCTGGTCGAGTTCGGTGAGGCGATCATTGATCGGATCGAGCCGCTTCTTCACCCACTTTTTGCGCGCCATCGGATTGACGCGTCCCCAGAAACCCTCTTTCTCTTCCGGAATCGGTTGCGTAACCGTTGCCGGAGGAGTCGAGGTCTGGTGTCTGCTGCGCGGCCGCCGGAGCACTCTGGGAATTGTCAGGCTGCTGCGTCTGTTGGGCCATCGCGGGGATCGCGATCGCCGAAGCCAAGGCAAGAACGGCTACCTGGCTGGGAAACAGTAGTGTAGCTTTAATTTGATTTTTCATTTTTTTCTAACCCCTGATATGCGGTTGCCGCAATCGATTCTGCGGGTGAGCAGTGGTGTCGCTCGCCCTCCCGTATTGCATGGGGCGTGCCAAAGAGTCGCATACTCGATGGAGAAATAGGCAATCCGCTTCGATATTCAGCGGTTTATGGAGAGGCCTCGATCGCCGGCGGGCATCAGTTCTGGCAGTATGGGAAGGTGATGTCGGAAAGTAATTTTTACAAACGAGCGGTAAGTCTTACCCGGTAAATCGAGTCTAGCACGCTACTTTGCGTCGACGCGGACGATGCGGATCTCCGGGTAAACGCCATTCCAATCCGGCGTTACGGCATCGAAAATCAACCTGAAATCCTGGCTGTCCCCCGGCTTCAAAGGCGCCGCCGACGCCGGCTCCAGGTCGACATAGGGATCGCGCGTCCTGATCCACTTCAGCGGCTGCGTCTCGTTCTGCGCCACTTCATTTCGCCGCGTTCCTGAACAGCACCTGCGCCGACACACCCGAGTACAGTCTTGTTCCCGCTATTAGTGATGTGACCGTCGATATACGTCACTTTGCCGCCCGCCAGGTTGGCTGACTCGCTCATCACCACATTGTGATCGGCAGGCTTGCCGCGTATGGGTCAGGGGCCGCCGAAATCGGCGTTACCGTCGCCGCTCCTTTGCCCCGCTCCATCATGAAAACCACGATCGCCGCAACAATCAAAACCGCAGCGGCGGCAATCGCCAGCGGCATCCAGTTGCGCTCGCGTGGCTCGTCGGGAGGAACAAGCTGTGGTCCGGTACTCACGAGCGGATTCTACACCTTAGCCGCTTCGCTCTTCACGCTCAATGCCAGTTCACATCCCGCAGCTTCCAATCGACCCGCGCGCGGAGCGACGAATTCGCGTTGCCCCAAAACGGGTGGACCTTCCCAAATTCCCAAACGTGACTCGGGTAACTGAAGTATTAGCACTTTTGGTTGATTCACAATCCAATCGAGTTGAATCTATATAGGTGAGAACGTGCTCACGGGTCCCGCGACATTCGATTACGTCGGGCAGTGTGGAAAGGCAAGTGACATGCACTCCTCCCCCTCGGCAGTTTCATTCCGGCCTCGCCGCAAAGAGGACCTGATCTACCAGGTCGTCACGGTCGCTGCGATGGTCACGATGCTGGCCAGCGTCTGGATCTTCTAGCCGTCTGACGCCGCGCCTCGCGCCGCCGCCGAGCGGTCGCTTCCTATCGCTAATTTTGCATGTGATCCATCCGACCGCCTGATTCCGCCCGCGCCTTTGCGCCGCGAATCATCGCCGTCAGCCGCCAGCCCACCGTCGAGAAAATCACCGCAGAAACACCGGAATCAGCAGCGGCGAAAACCGGAATCGCCGTCACGGGCGGACTGAATGATCGACCACTGCAGATACGCAAACAGGCAAAGCATCTCGCACTTGATCCACGCCACCATCAGGATGGTTTGCTCCTGAATGAACGGCAGATTGGTCTCATGTCACCGGGACCGGAAGGTTGTATCTGCGGAATCGAATGCTTCCCAGAACTGTCAGCAACAAGTAGATCCCGGCAGCGACGGCCGGCAGAAACCATAGAAATCCAGGAGATCCCCACGCGTTGGGCCGACCGGAAATATCAAAGTGTGTAGGGATTCGATCCGGCAGCCGCTCCGCCCCGTTCAGAGCCGAATAGGTCATCCAGTAAAGGACCGCCAGCATCCCCAGACAAAGCGCTTCCATCGTCCTGCGCATCTCTACTCCCTGATTCATCATGTACTTTTACCCTCTGAACGTCTGCACCAGCAACCACCCGTTCAACCCAGCGATCACCACCGCCGTGATCCACGCCAGCACCTTCATCCATTGTGGATTAACAAACTCGCCCATCTTCGCGCGATCGCCTGTAAAGATCACCAGCGGTATCACCGCAAAACTCAACTGCATCGACAAGATCACCTGGCTCAGGATCAGCAGCTTCTCCGTCCCCCGCTCGCCGTTCATGGCCACCACGATGATCGTCGGAATAATCGCCAGCCCGCGCGTAATCAGCCTGCGCAGCCACGGCGATACCTTCAAGTGAATGAACCCTTCCATCACGATCTGCCCCGCCAGCGTGCCCGTGATCGACGAGTTCTGCCCCGACGCCAGCAGCGCCACTGCAAACAGCGTGCTCGCAAACCCCGCGCCCACCAGAGGGCTCAGCAACTTGTACGCGTCCTCAATCGCCGCCACCTCAAAATGCCCGCTGCGATGAAACACCGCGGCCGCCACAATCAGGATCGCCGCATTCACAAACAGCGCCACCGTCAGCGCCAGCGCCGAATCCACACTCGCCATGTGAATTGCTTCGCGCTTGCCCTCTGGCGTCCGCTTGTATCGTCGGCTCTGCACAATCGACGAATGCAGATAGAGATTGTGCGGCATCACCGTCGCACCCAATATCCCGATCGCGATATACAGCATCTCGGGATTCGTCACGATTGATGCCGAAGGAATCAGCAGGTTCCTGAGCACCAGCAGGTGATCGGGCCGCGATAAAAACACCTGCACGCTGAACATCGCCAGGATCGTCCCGATCAGCGCCATCACCAGCGCCTCTATGTACCGGAAACCCCACTTCTGCAGCAGCAGGATCAGCAACACATCCAGCCCGGTGATCAACACGCCATACAGCAGCGGAATATGAAACAGCAGTTGCAGAGCTATCGCCGAGCCGATCACCTCTGCCAGGTCGCAAGCGGCAATCGCAATCTCGGCTCCCACCCAAAGTGCAAAACTGGCCTTGCGACCATAATTCTCATGGCAAAGCTGCGCCAGGTCGCGCTCCGTCGCCACGCCAAGCTTGAGCGCCAGGCTCTGCAGCAGAATCGCCATCAGGTTCGACAGCATAATCACGAACAGCAGCGTGTACCCGAAGCGCGATCCGCCCGCGATGTCAGTCGCCCAGTTTCCAGGGTCCATGTATCCCACTGAGATCAGGAACCCCGGCCCGAGAAAGCCCAGCAGCCGCCTCCAATAGTGCGGCGACCGGGAAATCCGCACGCTCGCATGCACCTCGGGTAATGAGGGCTCCTGGAGCCCGATGGGATTGGGAGTTTCTGTAGCCATAGAGGCGAAACGGGGAAGACCGAACCACTACCTGCTTCGAGTATGCCATAAGTTAACTGTAGTTAATATATATTTATTATTTCCGATTATCTAAGACGCATCCACCTTCAGCCAGACGGCCTCGGCAGCCGGCCTGCCGAGAATCGAATTTCCCGTAGGCAATTCAATCGAAACGGTTTGATCGTAGTTTTGACTCAGAACCCGCAGGCTCTTGTTCGGTCCAATACCCATTCGATGCAAGAAGAGCAGTAGCTGGGAGTCTCGTTCCTGGAGGCTGGTCACCCGGTATCGCTCCCCGGCACGCGCCTCTGACAATGGCACCTCGCCGCGTTTCTTCCGCTCCGCCGGCTTCTCCGGCAGCACCGAGTTCCCGTGTGGACACGCTCCGCCTTCTCCCAGCTTTTCCCTCAGCTTCGCCTCGAACGCCGGTGAAACGGCATGCTCAAGCCGCTCCGCCTCGTCGTGAATCTCGTACCACTCCATGCCGAAGACTTCGGTGAGCATCCGCTCGATCAGATGGTGCCGCAGCGCCGTTCGGTACGCCATTTCCCGCCCGGTTTCGGTGAGGCGCACGATGCCGTCGTCTTTGATCTCGACATATCCGTCGCGACGCAGTCGCTTCAGTGCCATCGTCACCGCGGGAGCCGACACCTCAAGCCAATGCGCCAGCGTCGCCGGAATCACCTGGTGCCCCTCGGCCTCAGCCTCGAGGATGGCCTTCAAATAATTCTCTTTCGAAACCTGAATCGCGTCTTTCATGGTCTGAGCCTCTAGCTGGCAGCTTCCAGCCTCTAGCTTAGGGCTGTTCCTGAGTTCTCCTTTTAGCAAGGAATCATTCTATGCGTTTATCCAACCCAAGAGGAGAATTGGATTTGCCTGGGGGCGAATGTGATGTTTTGAACAATGTGCAACCATATGGTTGCGCGTTAATGAGGATTTTTTATGCGAGTTCGTGAGCCATAAGGACTTAGGCAGAAGGGGGTGGCGTAAGTCGTTGATTCCATTTATGTTAAGTCTCAAAGTCGTCATAATATTGAACTTAGCGGCCAATTCTGGCATGTTTGCACCGTTTCTGGTGCACGCTGTCTCGGATTGTGGGATGTCGCACAGGGCACGGCTGCGGAGAAACAGCGAAGAAGTGGCGAATCGCTGAAAGAATCTCCCTCCGCGGCTGAAGCCGAGGATGAGATCGTGCTGCTGACGGCACGGCTAAAGGCGTGCCCGTTCAAAGCAACGATTTCTTCCGCAGCCGGTTATAGCCCGACACTCGTTTTGTTGCGTTTGCGGCCTGCGAACCACTACGTGTTTCCCCGAGCCATGCCCTTGTTTCAAAATCTGCGCTGATGGTTGTCCGACCGAGTTTTCACCAAGCCCTCAAGTTGCGCCTGACACTTCGTTCCTTTACTAGGCCGTTGTATCCATTCCCCTGTCGAATTTCCTGTCGATTTTCGCTACTGAGGCAAGTGTAAAGAATTCGGGAGACATAAACTGCAAGGTTGGGTGATTTATTGCGGTAAAAGAATGAGGCAGATGGCGCGGATTCTGCCGAGGCGGGTATTGACATCGCGTAAGACGAACCGCCTCAGAGGCGGTGCCAGGATGCGGATCGAGGGGCGTTCTTTGCCCAAATGGGCCGTGGCCCTGGCGCAATGGCAGAGGGTAATGAAAGTTCCGAATCGCCCACCATACGACCCGCGAGATAAGGTTGCGTCGCTTCGACATGCAATTTCGATATGGCGAGGATATGGAAAGAGCGATTCGATTCATCTCAGCACGGCGGATTGCCAGATTCTCTGCCTGGTGTCACTCGATCGATCGAACGCCACTGGACCGCGCCAAGCATAATTCCCCACCATGTGGTTTTCGTTTCAGTCTGCTCGTTCACGTTTCGCTTCGATGTGGAGTTTTAATTCAGAGCTCACACATTTCAGGGGCTGAAGCTCGAGCGTTTTTTGCAGCTTTGCGGCATGACTGAAAGTCATGCCCTGATACAAAACTAATCTTCTCGGATGGATTAGCGGTTGTGCGGAATGAACGAAAGGCAACCGCAGTCATTCATGGCGCGTTGCGCCACCCGAAGAACATGAAAGTGCGGGATGCCTGGAGAGTCCGGGCCTAAAGGCCCTTAGCTATTTGCGGTTGATTTCAGCAGCCTGAAGGCTGCCGCTCCCTCCGTGTCTCAACCCCCAAGCGCCGCTGCTCGATGGTATTTTCAGGGCAGATGCTTCCGCTGCGCGTCCTGCCTCAAAACAAACCAGCTCTCCGAATCCTCGAAGAGCTGGCCAAATCACGAAACAAACTGATTACTGACAACTGACCACTGACAACCGTTCTACGGCTTCACCCTCACCTTAGGCTCCACGCTCAAACCCGGTCGCAGCGCGTGACTCGAATCTTCCTTGTCCAGATTGTCGAAGTCGATCCTCACCGGCAACCGCTGCACCACCTTCACATAGTTGCCTGTCGCATTCTCGGGCGGAAACAGCGATAACACCGAACCCGTCGCCCCGCCAATTTGCGTCACGTGTCCGTCGTAGCTCTTGCCCGTCGCATCGACGCTGATCTCCACGTGCTGGCCCGCGAACATGTGCTTCAACTGCGTCTCCTTGAAGTTCGCGGTAACCCACAAGTCTTCCAGCGAAACCAGGGTCAGCAGGTTCTGCCCGGTGGAGACATTCTGATTGATCTCCACGCTCTTCCGCGTGACGATGCCGGCCACCGGCGCCACAATCTTCGTGTAGCTCAGGTTCAGGTTGGCCTGGTCAAGTTGCGCCTGTGCCTGCGCTACTTGCGCCTGGGCCTGTTTGGCGCGCGCCGACTGTGCTGCCACCTGCTGCGGCCCGGTCTGCGCATACTTTAGCTGCGCCTGTGCCTGCGATGCCTTGTCATTCGCAACACGCACCGCATCCCCAGCGGCCCGCTCGTTCGCGTGCGCGCTTTCAACCGCAGCCTTCGCCGCGTCCGACGCCGCGACCGCCGCGTCAAACTGTTGCTTGCTGATCACATCCTTTTCGACCAGCGGCTTGTAGCGATCGAGATCCTGCTGAGCTTTCAGAGCGTTAGCTTGTGCCTGGATCACCTGCGCATGCGAAGCTGCCAACTGCGATTGAGCCTGTGATATCGACGCTGTTGCCGCACTCACATCCGCCCCGGCTGAACTCAAATTACTGCCGGTGTTGATCGTCGTCAGGGGGACATTTACATTGGCCGCCAACTGCAAAAGCCTGCGCACTGGCCAGCGCGGCCTTCGCGTTCTCAACTGCGACCTGGTAGTCCCGCGGATCAAGTTCCGCAATCACCTGTCCTGCCTTCACCTGCTGATTTTCATCGACCTCGACCTTGGCGACCTGCCCGGCGATCCTCGAACTGATCTGAATCAGGTGTCCATTGATCTGCGCGTCGTCCGTATCTTCGTAATAGGTCGAGTGCCAATAGAAGCCCAGCCCCGCCAGAACCAGCACCACGACCACCGCGATGATGATGCCCCTGCGGCGAGAAGGAGGCTGCGTCACCTCGGTGCTCTCATCCCGAGGCGCCTGCACTGTTGTTGTGGTTGTTTCCGCCACGTTTACTTCCCTCCCAAATATTTCCTGTAGTCCTGCCCCGCCCCCAACGCTCTCGCCAAACTGAGCTTGGCCACGTTGTTTCGATAGAGGCTCGATACGTACTCATCATTGGCCTGCGCCACAGACCTTTGCGCCTGGCTCACCGCGAGGTTGTCGTCAACGCCATTCACATAGCGCTGCTGAGCCTCGCTCAACGCTTCGGTCGCCAGGTCCACGCTCGATCGCGAGACCTCAACTTGCTTTTGCGCCGCTTCAATATCCAGCAGCGCGTCGCGCACATCCGCATCCACCTGCGCATTCAAGTCACTCAACTGCGCGTTTTGAGTATCCAATTGCGATTGCGCTACCTCTGCCTCGCCACGCAGTCCGTACTCCTTGAATATCGGCACGCTCAAAGTGCCCGACGCATTGCCAGTGCCGTGCGAGGTTCCAAGGTTGACTCCGATAACGCCGTAGTCCCCGTTGAACACCACCGTCGGATACCGATCAGCCGTAGCCCCTTTCCGCTGATCCTCTGCCGCCTTGGTTTGCTCAAGCATCGAGGCGAGGTCCTTACGATTGGCGCGCGCCTGCTTGATCATTGCATCCACGTCGAGGTTGTCGAAGACTGCATAGGGCGCCTTGTCTGACAAATTGAAATTCTGTTCGAGCGGCAATCCGATGACCCGTGCCAGCGCCAGCTTGTCTTTCTCGAACGCGTTCTGCGCCACGATCAACTGCTGCTGCAGCGATTGATAATCCACCTGCGCACGCAGCACATCCAGTCTCGGCGACGTTCCCGCATCGTGATTTGCATTCGCCTGGTCCAGCGAAATCTTTGACGTCGCCACCTGCGCCACGAAACTGTCTACCAGGCCCTGATCGGCCAGCACCCGCATGTAAGCATTGCCCACCGTCAGCACCACCAGATCGCGGGCATCCTGCGCCGAGAGCTGCGCTGCCGCGAATTGATGCTTTGCCGCCATATACGTCCGCAGCGACTTGATGTCCAGCAGCGACCAGGTCAGGTATCCCCGCAGGTCTGTATAGCCGAACGGCCCGATAATCGTCGGGAAACCCGGGAATGCGCAACCCTTCCGCAGCCAGGTCCACCTGCGACACGGCCTCGTGCGCGTTAAATTCCACATCCGGCAGCAATGCCTGCAACTCGGTCAAGCGCTGCGCTCGCGCCGCATCTGTCTGCGTACCGCTCAAGATCGTGCCCAGGTTGTTTTTCAGGCCGCGCTGCATCGCATCGTCCAGCGACAAATCCAGCGTTTGGCCGGTTGCGTGACCCGCCGTCACACTGCCCTGAAAGCTGCTTGCCGTCGGTCCCGCACTCTGCCCCGGTATCTGTCCCGGCAACTGTTGCGCAAACAGGGTCCCGGGCACCATGGCTCCTACCATTAGCGCCAATCCCACACAGGCACAAAAATGTTTTAGGTACTTTCTACAGTGGTCTGAGGACATCGGTCGTCTTTGAAATCCTGGCTGTGGATTCTGCCGGAAAGCTGTTTACACTCCAATAGATGCCCGATCCGGGCAGGCAGGTTCTTTATCTAGTGTACCGAACAAAAAGAGAAAGCCGGTGTATCTCGGAACAACGCGAAAATCCCTGTTCCCGATTCCCTGCTCTTATCTTGCCGTGGTCGCGTGAATCAGCTGCGAAGCGAGTGAACACAGTCCCTGGCGGAAGATCTCCCGCACCGCTTCGGCATTCCATCCCTCCGCGCCCTTGCCGCCATGCTCGGCCAACATCTCCGCTGTTTCGTTCGCCGTGAAACCCGCCACCGCCCGCAGCACAAAGATCACGCGCATTTCCGTCGCGAGGCCTTCAATCCAGTTCTTCACGTTTTCCCGGTTTGGGCCCGCCAGCATTCCTTCCAGTTCGGCGCGAGAAATCCCCGCCGACTCCAGATCATCGTCCTCGATGCAGGTCAGAAGCATGAACCAGGCCCACCGGCGCCGCCAGGCTTCCGTGTTCCCGCGACGCGATCAGCTCGATCGCCGCCGTACACAGCTCTCTCCGGCTGCTCTGCCTGGCCTCCGACGCATCACTCGACGCCAGAAAGATCGGTTCGCGCCACCGCCGTCTCCACCAGCCCGATGCTGTCTTCGCCTTCCCCTACCAGCATCGACGCAATGCTGTAAAGCCCGGCGGCGATCCGGTCCAGCATGGCGTCCATGCCTTCCAGAGCTTTGCTCACCGTCGCCTCGTCCTTTGGCTGTCCATCCGAGAAGCCCTTTCACCTTCTGTGAAAACTCGTCCGCTCCGGCAGGAATCGGCTCCAGGGGAATCAAGCTGTCCTTGGTATTCATCGAGAGAGTCTCCTCAATTGGGAAAAGAAATGCGGGATCGATAAACCTCTATCCTCCACCCGTCGCCAGTCTCGGGTCAATCCATTTGCCGCCACTTTTTGCCCGGCCATTCCTTCCTTTTCGCACGCCTTTAATCTTCCGCACCGGCCGCTTCTGTAAGCATGATCTTCTGGAAATCCCTCCCCCGGATTCCAGTTTTGCCAGCAAAAGCTGTAGACTTGCCAACACGGTTTGTACTCACGCAAATGGCTAGAACGAAGCAGAAACAAAAGCTCTTTACCGGACGCGACCACTCGTGGATGCAGTTCAATCGCCGCGTTCTCGAAGAAGCTGAAGACCCCACCAATCCGCTCCTCGAACGGGTCAAGTTTCTCGCCATTACCGGCTCCAATCTCGACGAGTATGTGGAAATCCGCCAGGCCGGCCTCATGCAGCGCATTGAAGACGGCTACCGCGAGCAGGGCTACGACGGACTTCGTCCTGACGAGTCCCTCGCCTCCCTCACCGCCGAAATCCACACCTTTGTCGACGCCCAATATCGCTGCTGGAACGACCATCTTCTTCCCGAATTGCGCAAACAGGGCATCCGCCTCATGGAGTGGGAAGAACTCGACGAAGAGCGCCCGCGCCTATGCCCAGGCCTACTTCCAGCGCGAAGTCGATCCGCTTCTCACCCCCATCGCCATCGACCCAGCGCATCCCTTTCCGCGCGTCCTCAACAAGGCGCTCTGCCTCGCCCTGCTGCTTCGCGCGCAAGCGCAAGAGCTCCGGCCCGCAGGTCCTCGGCGTCGTTACTGTTCCGCGCGCTCTGCCCCGTTTCGTCCGGCTTCCCGCCGAAGAAGGCAAATTCGACTACCTGCTGCTGCAGGATCTGATCGCGCAAAACCTTGGCGGCATGTATCGCGGCTACGAAGTCCAGTCCCGCGCCGCCTTCCGCGTCACTCGAAATTCAAACCTCTACTTCGAAGAGGAAGAAGCGCGCTCGCTGCTTGAAACCATTCGCGTCGAACTCCACAACCGCCGCAAAGGCGATGCCGTTCGCCTCGAAATTGAAGCCGGCGCCGATCCCGAAATCGTCGAGCGTCTGCGCGTGAACTTCGAACTCGATGAAGACCAGGTCTTCCGCGGCGATGGCCCCGTCAATCTTTCGCGCCTGATGTTTTTCTATAGCGACATTCAGCGCCCCGATCTCAAGTTCCCGCCCTTCTCGCCCAAGCCGCTGCACCTCAGCCGAAAGTCAACCAGCATCTTCGACGAGCTGCGCCAGCACGACATCCTGCTGCACCATCCCTACGACTCCTACGATCCCGTAGTCGACTTCATCCAGCAGGGCGCTGAAGATCCCGCCGTCGTCAGCATGAAGCAGACGCTCTATCGCACCAGCCAGGATTCGCCCGTCTTCTCCGCGCTCATTGAAGCCGCCGCCACCAAGGAAGCCACCCTCGTCGTCGAGCTCATGGCCCGCTTCGACGAAGCCTCCAACATCCGCTGGGCGCGCAGCATGGAAGACGCCGGCGTGCAGGTCTTTCACGGCGTCGTCGGCCTCAAGACCCATTGCAAGCTGGCGCTGCTCGTCCGCCGCGACGAAGACGGCGTCACTCGCCGCTACTGCCACCTCGGCACCGGCAACTACAACCCCGTCACCGCGCGCTTCTATACCGACCTGAGCCTGCTCACCTGCGATCCGCAGATCACCGAGCGCGTGCACATGGTCTTCAACTACCTCACCGCCCACGCCGAGATCGACGACTACCGCCCGCTGCTCGTTGCTCCGCTCACCATGGCGGAAAGCTTCCTCGGCCTCATTCGCCGCGAGACGGAACACGCCCGCGCCGGCCGTCCCGCACACATCGTCGCCAAAATGAATGCGCTCCTCGAGCCCAGCGTGATCGAAGCTCTCTACGACGCCTCCAGTGCCGGTGTTGAAATCGACCTGATCATCCGCGGCCTCTGCATCCTGCGCCCGGGCGTCAAGGGAATGTCCAGCCGGATTCGCGTCCGCTCCGTCGTCGGCCGCTTCCTCGAGCACTCGCGCATCTTCCACTTCGCGAACGGCGGCGATGACGAAATCTACCTCGGCTCCGCCGACTGGATGCCGCGCAATCTCTTCGAACGCTGCGAAGTCGCCTTCCCTGTTCGCGACCCCGCCGTCAAAGCCCGCATTCACGATGAGATTCTGCCCGCCTATCTCGCCGACACCGTCAAAGCTCGCATTCAGCAGCCCGACGGCACCTACATCCGCGCCTCGCAAGTGCTAAAGGGTGAACCCGCCTTCTCCGCGCAGGACTTCCTCATGAAGCTCGCCGAAGGCAAAGTCGACCTCGACGCCATCCCCAAAATCAAACCCATCAGCCCGCCCGTTAAACGCCATGAAAAGTCAGTCTGCCGAACCCGCCCACGCCGCCGACTGAGCCGGCGTGTTTCCCGCAGGACTTTTGAAATTGCGAACCGAATCCGGATCTAACAATTTCGACGATGGCTCCATTGAACGAATCTTTGTAACGCCAGTTTAAGTCGTTTGCAGACATGCTCAGTCCGGATTCAATCGTGGCGACCGCAAATCTCCCAAAGCTTAAAATCGACTTCAGCGAGGCGACGATTGGATCGCTTTCTCAGCATGCGACGGCCGAATCTCAATGCCTGCTCATGCACGGCAGAGTCCTTGTGGTCATTGGCCAGGTTCTCCTGATTTTCACGGCCATATCGCTCTGCACCATGCCGGTCACGCAGCACCTCTGGACCTGGGATCATTTCCTCCATGGGGGCCGCGACTTCGAACTGGGCATGCTCATGGTCTTGTCGTTGCTCTCCCTCGTGCTGGTGCTCGCAAAAAGCTGCAAGCAATGCATTCACGCGTTGCTCTCCGCGCTGGCACAGTCTCGCTCCCCATTCCGTGACCCCGTATCTCAAGCAGCAGATTTCGGCTAGGTGCATCCTCTACCTTTCCAGTCGTCGCATGACCTGTCGGCACTCCGGTCTCGGCAACCCTCCACTTCAGATTTAACCTTTTCCCAACTCCGCACGCATGTCGGCGACGGCTCACTCCGAGCCTGTCGCTATCCGTTGATTCCCCCTCACGGCACGACCGACACGGAGAAACAATGAAAAAATCCGAAGTTCTCCACGCATGGGCCACATCCTGGCCGGCCGTGCGCCTTCCCTCTCCATCGAAATCACTAAAGAATGCCCCCTGCGCTGCCCCGGCTGCTATGCCTTCGACGCGGCGCATCTCGGCGGCGCAACTCAACTGCGCGAACTCTCCGACTTCAAGGGCGACGATCTCGTCGCGCGAGTCCTCGCAGTGATCGACGAACTGAAACCTATTCACCTCTCCATCGTTGGCGGCGATCCGCTCGTTCGCTACCGGGAACTCGAATCTCTCTTGCCGCAAATCCATAGCCGCGGTGTGCACACGCAAATCGTCACCAGTGCATTCAGGGTCATTCCGGCTGAATGGGCGAAGTTCAGAAAACTAAATGTCGTCGTCTCCGTCGATGGACTGCAGCCGGAACACGATGCCCGGCGCAAACCGGCCACCTACGAGCGCATCCTCAAAAACATCAAGGGCGCGCGAGTCACCATTCACTGCACCATCACCTCACAGATCGCCGGACGTCCCGGCTACCTCGATGAGTTCCTCAGCTTCTGGACCAGCCGGCACCAAGTGACAAAAGTCTGGTTCAGCATCTTCACGCCCCAGCGCGGCGCACACGATCCGGAAATACTCACTCCCTCTCAGCGAGCCGCGCTCATCACAGATCTGCGCCAACTGCGGCTAAAATACCCCGCCCTCGACATGCCCGAAGCACTCATCCGCGAGATCGCCTCGCCGCCGGCTAGTCCAGAGGAATGCATATTCGCCAGAACCACGCAAACCATCTCCGCTGATCTCCGAACGCGCATCACTCCGTGCCAGTTCGGAGGAGATCCCGACTGCTCCCAGTGCGGCTGTATCGCCTCCATGGCGCTGGCCGCTGTTGGCCATCACCGCGTTGCTGGCGGCCTCACGGCCGGACACCTCTTCATGGCTTCCGATCGCCTCGGCAAAAAGCTGAGGAGCTTCCGCCGCAGCTTCTCGCGCTCGCCCGCGGTTCCTGCAACGCCGCCCCCATTCAAAATCCTTGCGCCATAACTTTTCCAGCCGATCCAACTTTGCGAAATTCAACGAGCAGCGAAAATCGCCATCCCACCGCGGTGAGTCAGAGGGCGCAATCGACGAATGGTTCTGCACGACCCGACGCCCAGGAACTATCTCTCTGCATAGAATGTGTATGTCGCAGTATAAGGAATCTGGGACAGTTTCCCGACGTCGCCCGAGCTTTGGCAGCCGGATTGGGCTGCGACTCCGCCGTGCGTTTCCGTACGCCGGATGAATTTCACCTCGGCGAACTTGCCTGTGCCGGTTCCAGTCCTGGCTCCAAGCAAGAGCCAGGCGACCGCATTCCCTTCCGGGGCGGGCCTGCTGGCGATCAATTCTCCCTGAACCTGGCTGCCATCCACGAGACTCCATGTGGGTCCCGCAGAGTGCCTCCCGATCGTTACACCGGAGCTATCCAATAACTTCGCGTCCGGTGCCTTTAGAACCCACTTGAATCCATCGTGCGTATCGGTGCATATGTAAATCTGGACTCCGTCTCCCTTCGCCTGCATTACAGAGCGGGCGCCTGCTGGCGGGTCGATCGAGCCTCCCGTTTGCTGGAAAGGAGGAGCAAATGTCCAAGCGAAAGCCATGATCAAAAACGCCAACAGAACCTGCATTGAGGGAGTCTACCAAAACGGCTGAATTCCCCGGATATCCCATCACTGAATTCAAATGAGGTTGCCCTGCGCGTTCGATCACAATAAATGCGGCGAATCGGCAGAAGGCAGAGTCGCCCGCTGGTTCGTTCCAGGGGCGGGGAGCGAGGCGGAATTGACGCATCCCTCATCGCGCTCCGACACTCTCAATGGAAGCGTGCGCGCTGGGTTGTATCATTGCATGCGCCGTCGGAAGGAGGAACGAATGATTGCGCGCAGAATGAGCAGACGTCCTGCGAAGTGGACCACCATTCAGAGTGAAATCAGGCATCCGTGGATGATTCCTCTGCGGCGCTTCGAGTGGATCTTTGAGTGGATCGCCTACGGACTTAGCCGCTGGAGTTTCCTTGAGGTGCTCGAATACCTCGGCAGCCTCTCGGTCCTCGTTGGCGTCATCTTTTACTTCAGCGAGTCCGGCGACCGCATCAAGCAGCGCCACTACCAAGCCTGGCAGGTCATCAACACCGCTCAAGGAAAAGGCGGTAGCGGTGGACGCATCGAGGCCCTACAGGAATTGAACGCCGACAAGGTCCCGCTCGTGGGTGTCGACGCGTCCTCCGCATTTCTTCAGGGCGTCCATCTCGAACGCGCAAATCTTCTGCGCGCCGACCTCAGAGCCGCCGATCTTCGCAACAGCCAGCTCCGCTTCCGCCGACCTGGCCTATGCCGATCTCCACTCGGCGAATTTCCGCGGCAGCAACCTCGAACACGCTGTCCTCTCCAACGCCAACCTGTCTGACGCCGACCTTGTCGGAAGCAAATCTCGCCGGAGCACAACTCGACGGCGCCGACCTGTCGTTCGCGGATTTACGTAACGCCGATCTCCAATCCATCGACTGGCAAAATATTGCCGCCATCAAGCTTGCCAACATCGCCGGCGTCAAGAACGCTCCCGCAGGTTTCCTCGAGTGGGCGTTCAAGAACGGCGCCGTCGAAAACGCCAACTATCAGATTGATACTCTTGCATATCCACGTGCCTCTCTTTGTACCCGTTTGCAGAACGTGCAATGCCAATCGCGGCCCCGCAGTTTAGAACGGAACGATGAGTACCTCACGCGCCATGCGGGGCGGCTGGGTTGATCGCAAGGCAATTCCGCGCGGCCCCAACGGACGCGGCATGTGCCGCTGGTGCTCGCTTGAGGTCCCGCGTGGACGCTACACCTTCTGCTCCGAGTTCTGTGTGCACGAGTGGAAATTGCGGACGCAGCCCGCATATCTCCGGGAACAGGTCCTCCATCGTGATCGCGGTATCTGCGCCTGCCTGCGAGTCGACACCATTGCCGAAGCACGCAGGCTTCGTTACGCGCGCGGCACAAATCGCGATTCGCTTCTTGCGCACTGGGGCTTGCGTCGCAAATCGCGCAAGAGCCTCTGGGATGCCGATCACATTGTTCCCGTCATGGAAGGCGGAGGGGAATGCGATCTGGAAAATATTCGCACCCTTTGCCTGCGTTGCCATCGGCTGGCAACTCCGCAATTGCGCAAGCGGAAACTGCGCGTAAATCCAATAATTGCGTTCTAAGTGCCGGCCACGAAACCTCGGCCTGCAAACCATCTCCGGCGGCCGGCATCTTGAGTTTGTATAGTTTGGGCCCCAGAAACTTAAACCTATAGAAAGCGGTGTAAAGGTCATGCCTTACGAAATCCCCTTAAACGTTGTAGAGATCCTTAAAAGCACGTTGTATCTTCTGGAACACACAATCTATCCCGGAAAAGATGGCAAAACCGTGGATGACCTGAAGAAATGCATCTCCTCGCCATCCAGAGCCTCGCAGCAGAATCCGCCCAGGCCACCGCAGACTAATAAGAAGACTGAACCGCGACAAGCTTGCATTGAATCGACGCAACACATTGGGCCGAGAGCTTTGGTGCGCACTCTTCTTGATTATCGGTAAAGCGATCCAGAGCGTATCTCTGTCTGAGTTCGCAAACAGCGTGACGAATATCACCAACTAAAAGAAGGCGGTGAACCAAAGTTGTGGGACCATCGTAGAGAACATCTATGCGAGTATTCACCACAATCTTTCTGGCTCATCCGCTGATCGCCAACACCCAGCGTGTTGACCAGGCGAACGGCCTGGATGAAGATTGGCACGGCCTTGCCGAAGCTGAGCAAGCTCCCCGCGAACGGATCACAATGCTCGAGAGCAGCAATTGGTTTGTGGACGACGGCTTCGACGAAGAATGAAGGCAAGCTGAATCTGAGGTCTCATTCTGAAATTTATCTAGATCCCATCAGCTCGCAGATGAATTGAAAATCCGAGCGGCAGCGCGACTTCTCCCATTCTCGTCAAGAGCTTGAGACTGACTCTCTTCCTAAGTCACTCAATCCAAACAGCCCTTTTCTCTCCACGATTTGCAGGCAATTTCGTGCTCCTCTTGCTACAGTCTGAAGAGAGAAGACAAAGCTCAGCCGGGCATCCAACTCAAGTGGCATTCGCGACATTAGCCCGGCAAGGAGAACGGCGTGGCAGCAAGCACACCGCAGGTATTTTCGGGGGTCACCCCCGCACAATTCGCAAAGTTGACTGAGAAGAGCAAGAGCCGCAGGCGTGGCGATGAACGGCAACATACGGGCGCGCAAGCAGGATGGGCGTCGAAGTCGAATGGAACTACTCCGAAGAAAGACAGGAACTGATTCTCACCTGCCTCCAAACACCCTTCTTCGTGAGCGCGCACGATGTTAATGCCAAGCTCCACGCACTTGTGAACGAAACCCTCACGGCCTGAATTCGGCGGAACCGCTACGGGTTCACACAGGGACCCATCTCGCATACCGGCATTTCACAAACCTCGCTGCCTCCCGCTCCTTTTACAATCACAGCAGTGGCTCTTCCCCTGGCCAACCCGCTCACACAGCGCGAAAACATATCCGAGTGCGCTCCGCCCGCGCGTGGCAAATGCCGCGTGCGTTGCATTTATGGCATCTCGCCAGCCTCGATGCACCCACGGTCGCCGTCGTGTGGACGCTCGCATTTGCGTGGGCGGCTGGCGTGCACCTGGACCGCTGGGTTCTCGTGCTCCTCGCCTCGGGAACATGGACCGTGTATGTAGGCGATCGGTTGCTCGATGCGCACCGTGCGATCCGCGTCGGGCAATCTTGACGCTTTGCGCGAGCGCCATTATTTCCATTGGCGGCATCGGCGCTTGCTGATTCCAATCGCGTGCGCAACCGCGGCAATTGCGGCAGGCCTCGTTGCGCAACGGATGCCGGCTGCGGTGCGCAGTCGCGACTCCGTTCTCGCCACTGCTGCGCTCATGTACTTTTCAGGCGTGCACTCGACAGCAAGGCTTCCGCACTGGATGCGAAGACTCGTGTCGAAGGAGTTGCTGGTTGGACTGCTGTTCACAGCAGGTTGCGCCGCGCCAACGCTCTCGCGTCTCCATTCTGTGCGATGGCCGTTCTTCGCCTGTCTCCTGTTTTTTGTGGTCCTTGCCTGGGCGAACTGCGCCGCAATTGAGAGTTGGGAATCGTCAATGAACCAAACCACGGTCTTCCTGCATACATTCGTTCTCGGCATCGTCTGCCTCGCCGCATCCGGAGCTTTTCTCTTCATGGATTCACGCTCGTCTGCCCTCGCCTGTTCCGCCGCGATAAGCGCGCTGCTTCTGTCGCTGCTCGATCGAAACCGAACCATTGTCTCTCCGCTCACCTTGCGCACTCTTGCCGACCTGGTCTTGATGGCGCCGCTCGGCCTCGTCATCGTCATCGTGGGAGCGCGCTGATCGATGAGAACCGCAACCCTGGAACCGAACCAGCATAACGAATTCGCACCTTCCCAAGCCGCCAATTTCAATCGGCTGGCGCCGGTCTATCGCTGGCTGGAGTGGTTCACCTTCGGCCCAATTTTATGGAAATGCCGCTGTGCATACCTCGTCGAAATGATGAACCGGCGAGCGGCACTCGTCATCGGCGATGGCGATGGACGGTTCACCGCGCAACTGCTCAAGCAAATCCGCATATCGTGGTTGATGCCGTGGACGCGAGCGAGTCGATGCTGGGACAACTGAAGCAAAGCGCAGGTCGCAACGCCGAGCCGCGTACGCGTCCATCTGGCCGATGCCCGCCAACTCCACCTCGCCGCCCGAAAATTCGATCTCGTCGCTACACATTTCTTTCTCGATTGCCTGACAACTGTTGAAGTGGAATCCCTCGCAATGCGTCTTCGCGAAGCGATGACATCCGACGCCATCCTGGGTGGTCTCGGAATTCGCAGTCCCTGACAACTGGTACGGGCGTCTCATCGCCAGGCCGGTTGTGGCCGCACTCTATCTCGCATTCGGATGCTTGACCGGCCTCGCCATCCGGGAACTACCTCGCGCATCGCGAAGCGCTTCAAAGAGCTGGATTCGTCCTGATGAGCCAACGGAAATGGCTCTCGGGTCTCCTAGTCAGCGAACTCTGGAAGCTCGGCCACAGAATCCGCACCCTTCTTCTCTGCCCGTACAGCTGAACTCCACACACTTTAACTGAGATCAACGCGGAACCTTGAGCCGCTTGTACTGTTCCTCAGTGAGTTGAAGCCAGACTCCGCCTCGTCCCGATCTCCAGACCATAGTCCAAAGCCTGGCGGTCCTGGAGATCGGCGAAGTTGCCCACCTTCTCCACTATCGCGCGAATCTTCTCCGGGCTCTGGAAGTAGTAACGCCGCGGCAGAGGCGTCTTCAGGTCCTCCTCCAGAAACTGGCACATCCAGCTGGTCCGGTACATGTAATACATGTAGATCCGATGAATCTCCGGCGAACGGCACTTCGCGCACAGCCTCTCACCCGGCGTCGGAGGCACATCGGGAATCAAGTTTCGGCAGCGTGCACAGATTTTGCCGGCAAGGCGCATACGAGTCTTCGAGGAGCGTTCCCCCATGCGCATCAGTATAAGGCGAATAAAAGGCGAAAATATGCACAGCTTCAAATCTCTTTTTGCATAGGCCAACCCGAATGGCCGTCCACTCAAGCCGCAGCTCGCGATATCGCCCGGAACCAGCTCATCCGCAGCATGTTACAGACATGTTAAAATCGAACCTCAAAGGAAGTGGCTTAGCCCTCCCGGATACGCCCAACCCCCATCATGAACCTCTACCTCATGCGGCATGCCAATGCCGGAATTCCCCGCGAGAGCGCCAAGCTCGACGCCAAGCGCGGCCTCATCGCGGAAGGCAAGGAACAGTGCATGGTCATGGGCCGCATCCTCGGCGCCCTCAAAGTCCAGCCCGACATCATCGTCTCCAGTCCCTTGAAGCGCGCGCTTCAAACCGCCCAATTCGTCGGCAACGAACTGGGCTACGAAGGCAAAGTTGAAGTCAGTTCTGCGCTCGACCTCAACGCCACCTACGCTGATTTCCAGAAGCTCCTGGACAAGTACGCAGATCGCCAGGACGTACTGGTCGTCGGACACAACCCCAACCTGTTCCAGTTCATTGGCCGCCTCATCACCGGCAACGGCGGCGCCGGCGTGCGCATGCGCAAAGGCATCGGTCGCGCGCATCGATATGGAAAAGCACCCGCCGCTGCTGCAGTGGCTCATTGATCCGCGCATGGCCCGCTGGATCTACGCGAGCGTCGCGAAGAGTTCGCGCTCGAAGACCTCGCGGAAGTAGTCCGCTTCCTTGCGCAGCGACCACAGTTCCAGTTCCGCACCGGTCCGGCCCGGTTCCAATTCCAGATACACGCGCTTCGGATAAACCCGCGCGACCACGTCCAGCACATCGCTCGCGCGATCCTGGTTCAGCGCCACCGCCAGACGCAGCAACACCACCGCGCGCTCCACAAGCTTATGCTGTTCCGCCGGAATGTTGCGAAGAGCGCGATCGTCAGGCTGAGGCCGGCTCTTGCCCTGGTAACGCGCGATCGCCGAAACAATCGTCCGCTGCACCTGCGTGTATCCGTACATCTCCGACATCGACACGATGTACTGCGTGTGCCGGTGATGCCCCTGGTGGTTGATGAACTTTCCGGTATCGCGCAGCACAGCGGCCGCCGCCAGCCAGTCTTCATACTCCGGCGGCAGCCGATGCAGTGCCTGCAACTCGCGAAAAAGCTGCACAGCATGCGCGCGCACCGGCTCGGCCTGGCGCATATCCACTCCGTAGCGTTGCGCCGTCGCAACCACCGACTCCCAGCGCTCAATCTCGAACTGCCGGTGGGCCGCCGCGCGATCGTCCTGCGCCGCCAGCATCTGCGCCAGAATGCCGTCGCGCAACCCCAGAGGCGAATAGCGAAAGCCCGGCAGATTGAAGCTCTCCAGCAATTCCGCAAACACCTGCGCGCCGGCAATGATGATCTCCGCCCGCCTTGGACCGATGCCCGCCACCGCCTCGCGCTCCGGCAAGTTCATCCGCGCAAGCTTCGCAGCCAGTTTGCGCACCATCGTCGTCGGAGCGATCGCTCCCGAGCCGCCGTCACTTCCTGAGCGTTTCCCCGACTTCGCAGACTTGCCGCTCTTGGCCAGCGCGGCAGCACAGGCCTCAGACAACGCTGCAGCCGTTCCAGAGGTGGCAATAACCAGCTGCACCCTGCCCGGCTGAATGCGTCGATGCGCGCGACGCAGTTCCCGGGCAATCAGCCTGCGCATCCGCGCCAGGTCCTCCGGCGGTGCAGGATCGACGGAAAGAAACTCTTCTGTCAGCCGCACCGCGCCAAGCGGAACGCTGATCGTCTCCTTGATGCGCTTGTGTTCTGAAAGCGTAATCTCGCAACTGCCGCCGCCGAGATCGATCAGCAAGCACCTTGCCGCTCGTTCCCGGCTCACCACTCACGATCCCGCGATGAATCAACCGGCCCTCTTCAAGCCCCGAGATGGTCTCCATGTTCCAACCGGTTTCAGCCTTCACCCACGCATGAAAGGCCGCCGAGTTGCGCGCATCGCGCATCGCCGAAGTCGCCACCACGCGAATCTGGTCAACGCCGTGCGATTGCACCGAACGCTGAAACCGCTTGAGAGCGCGCAGCGTAGCCGCCATCGCTTCCGGCGATACCAGCCCGGTAGCAAACACGCTGGCGCCCAGTCGCGTCACTTCACGATCTTCGTGCAGCGTGCGAAGCTGATGCGCAACAACCTTCGCGATCTTCAGCCGGCAAGAGTTGGAACCGATATCAATAGCGGCAAACGTGGGCATGAGGAAGAAATGAACCCCACAAGATCGAAATGAGTATCTTCGGCCAAGATACACGACAGCGGCTTCCGCCAACCCATACCACCCGATCTGGCGACATTGCTTCTCCTAGCGTTCTGAGTTGTAAAGCTGGCAGTTTTACGAGTTGCACGCAGGAACGATCAGCGGTTGAATTCATTGTGAGCAAGAGACCAGCTTCCATCCCCGGGGGGCAAGAACTTGTTACTTCGCAATGATCCTCAATGGCACGTTTCAGAGGCCCTTTTGGAGAGCAAGCAGCGCAGGGGCTCCTTTGTGCCTTTCGTGCAAGGCGCGATAAGGACTGCCTGGAGCAGCGTTCGGAAAAGCAGGATAACGCGGTTTTTTTCTGCTTCTTTGGTCTGGCAATGGCTGTTCCTGATCATGCTTCCCATGTTTCAGGCAGCTGCCTCCGCGCAATCCTCAACCAGGCCTGAAGAGCCCGATCCGGCCAACCAGAGGATCCGGTACATTTATCGCGCTGACAATGCTGCTTCACCGGGGCAGAACCTGAGGCCGTTGCAGGCGCTGAATACGAAGCTGTTGCTCAGTTCATTCGACGCAGACCGTGCCGGTTTTCGGGCGCCTGGGACAAACGCAGCTGCGGCGGTGCCAGCCGGGGGCGTGCGACCGGGGAAAGTTGAGTTCGTCCCCGACACTAAATTCAAATGGGTGGCGTCAACGAACGAATCTCTTCTTTACACCGGCATCATGCACACATTCAATTTGACCACTGAAGCGGGAACACGCGATACGTTATACGGACCGTGGCTCAAAGATTATCTCGATTCAGTGGGCGAACTCCGCGGCTGGAGCGACGGCGACAGATTTATGTCGCCCTATGTGGGCCACACAATTGAGGGTTCGATCTTCGGCTATATCGAACGGCAAAATGACCCGAAGTACCGCACCGTGCAGTGGGGCGATGGTCGCGAATATTTCATGAGCCTTTTGCGCTCGATGGCCTATTCGGCGGTCTGGCATACGCAGTGGAAGATTGGTCCAGCCAGCGAAGCTTCCATCGGCAACGTGATGCTGCATGCCTCGCCGGGATTCATCACGCTGACTGATACTCCTACGCTCGGTACGATCGCGATGATCGGCGAAGATGCAGCCGACCGCTACCTGATCACGGGCCTGGAGAATCGCACGGCGAATCGGCTCCTGATCGCGCTCACGAGGTCTTTTCTCAATCCCGGACGATCGTTCGCCAATTTGATGGCATTTCGTGTGCCATGGAATCGACCCACCCGCATGGGAATTGTCGGAGAGAATTTCAGAATCCGCCAGGAGTTGCTAGCGGACTACAAGACGACCGGCGAGAGACCCTTTGAATACGTTCGTCCCGTGAAACTCGAGACACCCGGCGATTCTTATCCGAAAGAAGCGCCAATCGAGTTAACGGCGTTTCCAGTCTTTGAGGTCTTCTCGAATGGGGGCGCGGGCCCATGTGTCGGCGGAGGCGGTTCCGGTGCGGCTCGGATCAGTCCCATCTGGCAGGTTGTCACTGAACTGAGCGGTTGTCTCGTGATGAATATGCCGCAATCAAACCAGAGTGGCGACTCACTCTTTTACGGAGGCGGTCTGCGCTCGACTCCGCTGGCCGCTCATCGTGTTTCACCCTACGTGCAAGTGATGTTTGGCGGCAACAAAGTCACACATGAAACGGATGACATCGCCCTCCGAACCAAGCTTCTTGATGAATGGAACGATGGAAACGGCACGTTGCCGCATTACCCCAAACGAAGCGATTGGTCGGTCGAGGTTTCACACAATGGACCCTCCCTTGGAGTGGGCGGAGGGCTTGACGTTGTGATGACGCGGCCCTTTGCCTGGCGAATCGTCGACTTCGAGTACTCGCACACATGGATGGATGATGTTCAGATGATTCACCCGAGGAACACCTACCGCCTAACCACTGGCGCAGTACTCCGCATCGGCACGTGGTAGCACGGGCAGGATCGGACTGTAAATGAACGGCGCTGCGGTACCGGCACCGGCGCTGAGAAAAGGGGAAGGCAGATGAAGCATTCTTCTCGGGTGTCGCTAATGGTTTTGCTCCTGATGCCGATTTGTGTGCAATCCGTCGGTGCTCAGGATAGCGAAAAGATAAACTCCAGCCTCGGTACAGCACTCGCCGTACCTGTTGAGGACACGTCGGGTCTCGCGACCCTCGGATGGGGCTTTAATGCCGGTGTCGGCTACAACTTCAACCGGTATCACTCCCTCATCGGCGAGTTTCTGTGGGACAGACTCTATTCCACGAACGGAGCGGCGATATCAAGTTCCACGGGGGCGTCGAGTGGGGGGACGAGCGATATTTACGGCGTCACCGGCAACTATCGATTCGAACTGCGGGGCAAGAAGTTCGGGACCTACTTCATTGGGGGCGGGGGCTGGTATCTACGGCAGAATCATCTCGAAAATCATGTTGCGGTTACCTCTGGTACAACCTGCACTCCAGCCCTGGTTTGGTGGGGCGCCAACTGTACTTCGGGAACTGTAACCTCGGATCAGACGCTCAGTTCGTATGGCGCCAGCGCATTCGGGGGGAACGCAGGGTTGGGCTTTACGTGGGCGGTCAGCGAGCCCTCTTACAGGATTTACGTCGAGTCTCGCTATCACTACGCACCCACCAACAACATCAACACGCAGTTTGTGAATTGCACTATCGGCATTCGCTACTGAACTCGCGCATGCGATGCTGTTCGATGACTGTGATTCTGTGACACCAGCATCAAATAACTCATCTTCATTTCGTTGGTTCCCGGCGGACAGGGCAACCAGACATCAGGCGAGCTTCTTTGCTGCAGCCACAGGCAGTAGGCGCTCGCTGCGCGCTGGCGGCTTACGGCCCTCCATCTGCAAAGCTCCGGCAGGCGCTGTACTTTCCTCCAGCATCCGCGCCGAGATGTTGTGTACTGTCGCAAGCGCCGCTTCAAAGGCCTCTGCGGTAACGGAATTGAGAAGCCCTGCCAGCGGTTTGTTCTTTGCGTGTCGTCCATGAAGCGCTTCGCGACCAAGTTCCTGCCAGTCGTGCCACTCGCCGATTGCAGACTGAACTTTTTTCATCTGCAAGGCGACCTGCGCGCATGCTCGGTCGGTGCCAGCGTGTAGCTCCGCCAGGTACCGCACCGTCTTGATGCGTTTACGAAACTCGTGCAGGTTTTCTTCATCGAACGCGGAAAATTCCGCCCGCACCGCTCGAAAGCGCGATACGAGTTCCTCGGCCATCCCCACCTCTGCGTCGAATACGCTGTCCGAAAGTGCTCCATCCACGTCTTCACTTGCTCGAACGAGGTGACCGCCGCGTTTCTCGATCGCTGCAACCAGCTTCTTCTCCGCGATGCTGCGTTTCTTTTTGAGCCGCGCTTCGAGCCGATCGATCCCGCGTATCGACTCCTGCATCGACCGAGGCACGTAGACTCCTGCTTCGCTCAGAGATGCACGAAGTCCGCGCAGCTTGCCGATCCACACGTCGAGTTCGCGAACCGGGCTGAGCGCCTGGCGAAGTTTCTCGGCTTGCTTTGAAAACCGCAGAATCGCCTGGGCCTGGTGACTCGCGTGAGGAAGCTCAGCAAGATCGCGTTCGAGCTCAGCCTGCATTCGAAGCGTCACGACCCGCAGCGCATGCACCCGCTTGCGTGTGGCTTTGCGTCCACAGAGATCCAGCAGTTCTCGCCATGCCGCAAGGCGGTCGCGCATCGTTGTCGACGCTGTCCCTTTCAATTGCTTCCTGGTATTCATCGAGCTTTAACCTGTCGTCCATTCTATGATGTCCGCCCCCGCATCCTTTCACTGAGCCGTTCCGAGCCATGAGATTGTGGATGCCCTCCGCTGCTATCCTTGATTTTCAGAACTTTACCCGATGGTAAACCCGCAAATCTCGCAAAAACAGACGGTGCAAGGGCCTTCAAAGCTGGCGCTTTGGGCGCTTTTGGGGTCGATCTTTCTGGCCGTACAGTTTGCCTCGCTCTACACTCCGCCGCTGCTCGATGACGTCGATGCTTCTCACGCCCAGGTTGCCCAGCACATGGTCGAAAGCGGCGACTGGATCACCATGAAGCTCGATGGAATCCGCTATCTCGAGAAGCCGCCGCTTCCCTACTGGCTAGACGCGATGTGCTACGCGATCTTCGGCCAGAACGCCTTCGCCACCCACCTGCCCAACGCCCTGGCCGTCCTTGGCCTTGCGTGGCTGGCGTGGCTGTGGGTCTCGCGCGGTTGGGGCCGTCGTGCCGGTTTCTATGCCGCGTTGGGCGTGCTCACTTCCATCGGACCATTTCTGTTCACGCGCTTCGCCATCCCCGAGGCGCTACTCAGTTTCCTTCTGCTTTATGCCTTCTGGAGCTTCATCACGGGAATGGAAAGCCGCCGCCCCATTCGCTTCTATGGCATGTGGGCCGCCCTCGCGCTCGCCACGTTGACCAAGGGTCTGATCGCCCCGGTTTTCTTCGCTGCGGCAGCGATCCCTCTTCTGATGCTCAGTGGGCAATGGCGCCGCTGGCGCGAATTGAAGCCCGTCACCGGCGTGCTGCTCTTTTTGGCCATCGCGGCTCCGTGGCACATTCTCTGCGGACTTGCGAACCCTGACCAGGGACACCCCATCGGCAATCACCCGACGCCCGGAAACGTGCACGGCTTCTGGTACTTCTACTTTGTCAACGAGCACATCCTGCGTTTCCTCGGCGGCCGATTTCCGCACGACTACAACAAGATGCCTTTCGCCTGGTACTGGCTGGCGCATCTCGTCTGGCTCTTCCCATGGAGCCTGTTTCTGCCTGCGCTCCTCGTCGTAGCATGGCGAACCCGCCATGCCTGGATGCAGCACCTTCGTCGCGATTCCGGCCAGACTGTGGACTTCTACCTTGATCATGCCGCGCGCGAAGATGTGGCCAGCTACGTCGCGCGGCTGAAGTTTCGTGTGCGCTCGACGTGGCTTCTCACGTTATTCGCAGGATTTACGCTGCTGTTTTTCGCCATCTCAACGAATCAGGAATACTACACGTTCCCCGCCTGGACGCCCATGCTGATGCTGATAGCCGGCGTGCTGGCAAACATGGAAGAACGTCGCGGCCCCGAGGGCCAGAAGCCGCTGCTTTCGCAAAAATGGCTTAGCGGCGCACAAGCTGTGTTTTCCATCGCGGGAGTACTGATCGCTGCGGCCCTGGGCTGGGGCCTGTGGCAATCGCGCAACCTGCCCTTTGTCTCCGACATCGGCACCCTGCTTGCCCATCGCGATGTGGGCGGATACACGCTCTCGATGTCGCATTTCTTCGACCTCACCGGTCCGTCCTTTGCGGCGTTGCGTCTTCCCGCGATTATCGCGGCCATCGCGCTGCTGATCGGTCCTGCACTGGGATGGACATTGCGCATGCGCCGGAAGCACATGGCCGCAACGCTCAGTGTTGCGCTCACCTCGGCAGTGTTTCTCATCGCTGCGCACATCGCCTTCGCGCGCTTTGAGCCAATGCTCAGTTCCAAACAACTGGCCGACACCATCGTCAGCAAGGGTTCGCCCGCGGATTCGTTCATCATCTACGGCGATCAGTCCGACGCCTCGTCGGTTGTCTTCTACACGCACAACTTCCTCCACAAGCCGGCTTACATTGTGATGGAGCCATGCTCCCCGCATGGAAACGGCTCTTCGCTCCTGTGGGGTTCGTGCTATCCCGACGCGCCAAAGATCTTCCTGAGCGACGACCAGCTCTCAAAGATGTGGGGAACCGGGGAACGCAAGTGGCTGTTCGCGCAAGATACAAATCAGCCCAAGGCCGAGCAGCTTCTCTCCGGCCGCCTATTCCACGTGCAGTCCATCGCCGATAAAGCCCTCTGGACCGACCGGCCGCTGCAGTAATGCCGCGTTGACCGGGGTGGAGGTCACTCACCCGGCAGGTTCGCTTCGTTCACTTCGCGCACTTCAGTGATTCGATTGCTTCCGAGACGCTCACTCGAACTGGGGCAGCCAGTTCGATTTGCCGCTCTGACTGAATCAATGCCGAACAGAAAGCCTCCCTTTTGGCTCGGGTCACAAAAGGCAATAGCGAACTGGCTCGGCTTGGCGGTCCCAAGTCCGTAATCTTGCGTTAGGAGGGTGCTTGTAGTGTCAGGAGAACGCAAAAGTACTGCGTATACGAGTCCATAGATTCTCTGCTCTATCGGCTTGTTCATCGCCTCAACGGTTTTGCGTAGATCTGCGCCTAAATCACCCAGACCCTGTTGCTCCGCGTTTAGCTCGCCTCTGTCGATCCTGTTGAGATAACTCAGTAGTGATCTCGTGCATTGGGCGTTACAGGGCATCGATTGCAATGCTTCGGCCGCAGCCATCCGAGATTCAAGCAAGGTCCCAGGCTGAATGAGACCAGCCAGAAGTGGCGGGATTTTCGGGTCGTTTCGCTTTGCCAGCTCTCTGACAGCTTCCCTTTGAGCGCCGACCGTTAGAGGTCCCGCGTTCGAAGCGAGATCGATCAACGCGCGCTCAGCTTCCTCGGAGGGATCAGAGCCAAGCTCACGAACCGCTCGAATTTCACCATCCGACCCCGTCCACTGAGTCGAAAAGGTGGTCGCTTGCTGGTACAGATCTACTCGATGTTCGTGCTGTTTGTGCTCAAGCCATTCTCGCCGCAGAAATCGAATGACGAAAACGACAACAACGATGCAGATGACCACACCAGCAACATCGACCGCTCTCCTCCAATTGCTGGCCCACATGCTCGTAGCGTTGAACCCCTGCCGATTGAGATCTGAAAGAAGGAGCAGTATACGCCCGCTGTATCCGGATGGTCGCCAAGCTGCAAGTCGGAAGGTGCCCCATCCAAGCAGCATCTTTTAGTGGCTTGGGTGGGAAAGCACGAACGCCCATAGCCCTTATGCGTTCTTATTCCGCCGCCCGCATCTTCCCGCCGGGCAGCAACTGAAACACGCGCCCGCGCCACAGAATCTTGCTGCCCATGTAACTCGCAGCCCAGAAGAAAAACCCCATCAGGTCGCGCATCGGATACAGCACGAGCAAATTGAACCAGCTCGGATCGCGTACCACCATCCGCCCCACGGCAATCGACAACGCCAGCCGCGTCGCCATCACCCACGCCAGCAATGCAACTCCCCACACGGATGACCGAGCAACAAACCAGCCGCAAGCCCCAGCAACCCGAACGGCATGCTGAACGTGAGCGCCGTTCCGAAATGCCCCTTGGGCCGCGAGAACCGGGTCGACTTCATCCAGCGCACCTGGTGCTTCAGCGAAGACATCAAGCTCAGGTTGATCACGATGTGATCGATCGCATGATGACTCAGCACCACCGTTTGCCCCAGCTTGAATGTTTCGTTGCCCAGAACGAAATCATCCGCGCAATAGTCCGCCGTCACTTTAAACCCGCCCATGCGGTGGATCACGTCGCGACGGAACGCCATCGTTGGGCCGAGGACAAACTGCATCCCTTCCATCATGCGCGCCACCAGTACCCCGGCCGTCATCTCGACGCTCATGCCCACGGCCTCAAGCCGCGCCCACAGTCCTCCGCCCGCCGCGATGCCGCGATACAAGCAGCACATGCCGCCGACTTTGTCATCCGCAAATGGCAGCGCAACCGCGCGCAGATAATCCGGCGTCACGCGCACATCGCTGTCGCTGATCACGAGAATGTCGTGCGCTGCGGATTTCTCCATCAACTCCATCGAAGCGACTTTTGCGTTGATATAGGGCGGCTCGCCGGTCGACAGGAACTTCGCCGGAATCTGCGGATATCGCGCCGCGACCCGACGCGCAATCTCCAACCCCGCGTCATCGGGCTGGCGCGCGCAAAAAAGAATTTCGAACTCGGGATAATCCTGCTCGAAAAAGCTGGCCAGGTGCGCCTCAAGATCCGGCTCGGCGCCAGCCAACGGCTTGAGCAGTGTCAGAGCCGGTGTGAACCCCGGCCGCTTGCTGAGCTCGTTCTTAGCGGCTCGTCGCTCGTGAAGATACCGCGGTACCGCCGCCAGAACCATGCCGGCAAAGACCGAAGAAGTAATGAGGCCGAAGACGGCAATTCCAAGAAGGACGTACAACATGCATGTTCAAGGATACGCGGCTTCTGACGGCCCAGCTTCAAAGAGCGCCCGAATCGCGCGACCTCGCCTCGACGGTGAATTCGTTCCAGGAACTCTTGCGCGACAAACCAAGTACGGCTGAGGTTCGTACTTTCCCAGGTCCGAAAATCCGGACCTGGGGCACCCGACCGACACAGAGATTCGTGCTTCCCCACCCAAGCCGAGCTTGGATGGGGCACCCGCCGGCCTAAGGTTTCTTGACGGTGACCGGCCTGATGACCGCCGGCTTGCGCATCGGCACGATGGCTCCGGCACTCGCCGAGCCCTGTTGAAACCGCGTTAGCATCTCCGAGCGCACGTACTCCACAAAGCTCTGCATCTGCCGGTTCATCTCTTCCATGCGCTCGCGCATCTGCAGGATGATCGCGATGCCCGCGATATTCACGCCCGAGATCGCGCGCCAGGTTGAGGATGAACTCGAGGCGCTCCAGGTCCTCATCCGTGTAGAGACGCGTGTTGCCTTCTGTGCGCGAGGGCTTCAGCAGGCCTTCGCGCTCGTAGAGGCGCAGCGTCTGCGGATGAATCTCATACATCTCGGCCACCGCCGAGATCATGTATGCGCCTTTGGATTTTCGTCTTCGCTACCATGGTCAGTTCTCAGTTCGTAGTTCTTAGCTCTTAGTCCCTAGTCCCTGGTCCCTTAGTCCCTGCTTCTTCACAGCTTCTCAAACAGCGCCACCCGCGGATCCTGGTTGTTCAACTTGGCCAACTCGCGCATGATCTCGCGGCTCCGCTCGTCGTTCAGCGCCGGCACTACTACCTCGACCGTCACAATCTGGTCGCCGCGCTGTCCGGGATGCGACGCGCTCTCCACGCCGCGTTCGCGCATGCGCAGCTTCTGCCCGTTCTGCGTGCCGGGCGGAATCTTCAACTGCGCACGTCCATCGATCGTGGGCACTTCGACTTTTGCCCCCAGCGACGCCTCAGCGATCGTCACCGGAACCGTCAACTGGATATCGTCGCCAACCCGCGTGAATACTGGATTCGTTCCAGTCCGCACAATCACGTAGAGGTCTCCCGGCGCGCCGCCATTCAGCCCGGCATTTCCCTTTCCGGGCAGGCGAATCCGTTGCCCATCGCGCGTGCCGGGCTTGATGCGAAACTCGACTGTCTCCGTTTTACTTACCGTGCCTTCTCCGTGACAGGTCGGGCAATCGCTCGTCACGCGGCCTGTTCCGTTGCAGCCCGGGCATGGGATGTTGAACTTCATGCGGCCGCCCATTTGCGTGACCTGGCCAGTGCCGTTGCACTCGGGACACGCCACTGCGCCGCCGGTATGCGCCGCTCCATGACACGTGGGACAAATTTCCTGACGGTGCACCTGGATGCGCGCCTGTCCACCGCGAATCGCCGACCAGAAATCGATCGTCGCCTGGTACTCGAGGTCGGTGCCCGGCTGCGGGCCGTGCGGCCGCTGCTGCTGTTGCTGCGCTCCCGTAAAGATGCCGGAGAAAATGTCTTTGAAACTGCCCCAACTGGATGAGCCCGGCCCCGCCTGCTGTCCCGCGTGCGCGCCGCCCTGGAATCCGGAGAAGTCGAAGCCATCGAAATCGACTGGAGCGCCGCCCGAACGCTGCTGGCGCGCATAGGCCTCTGCCTGCGCCGGATCGATCTGGTCAGAGTAGAAGCCAAGCTGGTCATACACTTTGCGCTTCTTCTCGTCACTCAGCACATCGTTGGCTTCGGAGATTTCCTTGAACTTCTCCTCAGCCTTCTTGTCGTTGGGATTCACGTCGGGATGATATTTGCGCGCAGCTTTCCGGAAGGCTTTCCGAATCTCCTCCGGCGTCGCCGTCTTCTTGACGCCTAGCGTCGCGTAATAATCTTTGTTCTGCGTTGTGGCCATTTGAGTTTGTTTGTCCCACCTAGCGTACACGTTGCGTTCAATGATTCTGAAACGTGAATCTGCAGACGTCACCAGACTGTATATCGGCAGATTTTGTATCTGTGTTCCGTCGCACTGCGTCGCCTATACAACTCGGGGTGGGCACCATCGCCCACCCCGCTTGCTAACTCCGCTAACACTCGCGCAGCGAGGCTAACACTGCGAACTCCGCTTATTTCTTGTCCTCGACGTCTACGTACTCAGCGTCGATCACGCCTTCGTCTTTCTTCTCGGTTTCCGGAGTTCCGTCGGCCTGC
Source organism: uncultured Acidobacteriaceae bacterium (assembly GCA_963769345.1). Taxonomy (GTDB): domain Bacteria; phylum Acidobacteriota; class Terriglobia; order Terriglobales; family Acidobacteriaceae; genus Telmatobacter. The sequence goes on along the minus strand of CAVYLL010000005.1, from coordinate 724,469 downwards.
GCCGTCGGAGCACCCTGACCGGCCGCAGCTGCGTTGGCCTTGTAGAGCACCTCGGCCAGCTTGTGGCTTGCCTGCGTCAGCTTGTCGTTCGCCGCGCGCATCTCTGCTACGCTCGGCGAGCCTTCCAGCGTCTTCTTGGCATCGGCCAGCGCCGATTCCACCTCAGACTTGTCGGCAGCCTGCACCTTCTCACCGGAATCCTTCAGCATCTTCTCGATGTTGTAGACCATTCCGTCGAGCGAGTTGCGGGCTTCGATCTCCTCGCGCTTCTCCTTGTCCTCGGTTGCATGCGCCTCGGCATCCTTTGCCATCCGCTCGACTTCATCCTTCGAAAGACCGGAACTGGACGTGATGGTGATGCGCGTATCCTTGCCCGTCGCAACGTCCTTCGCGTTCACGTTGAGAATGCCGTTGGCATCGATGTCAAACGTGACCTCGATCTGCGGCACGCCGCGCGGCGCCGGCGGAATTCCCGCCAGCTTGAACTTGCCCAGCGTGCGGTTCTGCCCGGCCATCGGACGCTCGCCCTGCAGCACGTGAACCTCAACTTCAGTCTGCGAATCGGCCGCCGTCGAGAACGTCTCAGTCTTCTTCGTCGGAATCGTTGTGTTGCGCGGAATCATCGGCGTAGCAACGCCGCCCAGCGTTTCAATCGCCAGTGTCAGCGGTGTCACATCGAGCAGCAACAGGTCCTTCACTTCGCCTGCCAGCACGCCGGCCTGTACCGCCGCGCCAACTGCAACCACTTCATCAGGGTTCACGCCGCGATGCGGTTCCTTGCCGAACAGGCCCTTTACCAGTTCCTGGATCTTGGGCATGCGCGTCTGGCCGCCGACAAGCACCACTTCATCGATGTCGCCCGCCGTCACACCCGCATCCGACATTGCCTTCTTGCATGGCTCAAGCGAACGCTCCAGCAGGTCAGAAACCAGCTGTTCCAGCTTGGCGCGCGTCAGCTTCCGAACCAAATGCTTCGGCCCGCTCGCATCCGCCGTGATAAACGGCAGATTGATCTCGGTCTCCACCGTCGTCGAGAGCTCGATCTTAGCTTTTTCCGCCGCGTCCTTCAGTCGCTGCAGTGCCATCTCGTTGCCCTTCGAGCTCAGGTCGAGTCCTTCTTCCTGCTTGAACTCGGCAATCAGCCACTCCACAATGCGCTGGTCGAGGTTGTCGCCGCCCAGGTGGGTATCACCGTTGGTCGACTTCACCTCTATGACGCCTTCGCCTACTTCCAAAATGGAAATATCGAACGTGCCGCCGCCGAAGTCATAAACGGCGATCGTTTCGTCCTTCTTCTTGTCGAGCCCGTAAGCCAATGCGGCGGCCGTCGGCTCGTTCACAATGCGCTTCACATCCAGACCGGCAATCTTGCCCGCGTCCTTGGTGGCCTGCCGCTGCGCGTCGTTGAAGTACGCCGGAACCGTAATCACAGCCTGTGTAACCGTCTCGCCAAGATAGGCCTCAGCGCTCTTTTTCAGCTTCTGAAGGATCATCGCCGAGATCTCGGGCGGGGTATATTCCTTGCCCTGCGCCACAACGGCGATATGGTCGCCCTGCTGGACGACTTTGTAAGGCACCATCTTCATCTCGTCCGTCACTTCGTTGTAGCGACGGCCCATGAAGCGCTTGATCGAGAAAATGGTGTTCTCAGGGTTCGTGATCGCCTGGCGCTTGGCCACCTGGCCGACCAGCCGCTCGCCGCTCTTTGAAAAGGCGACGATTGAGGGGGTAGTTCGCGCACCCTCTTCATTTGCAATGACTTTGGGCTCGCCGCCCTCGAGAACGGCGACGCAAGAGTTGGTCGTGCCGAGGTCGATTCCAATGATTTTTGCCATGTGAGTTTTCCTGCCTCAGATAAAGGGAATTTCAATGTCAGTAGATAAGATGCACCATGAGTGAATTAGTGTCAACTTTTATTGATATTAAATTCATAAGACTATCCCCAAAACCCCAGTGCGCAGAACCGGAACGGACCGCTCCAGGCTCGCATCCCGCGATGTGTGACGAATGACCTTGTTCCCAATTGCCGACCGAAATAGTCTGAGTTTATATTTGATATACGACACTTTCAGTCGTATATATACGGAAAGAGGCTGCACGTGGCTCGAACGCTGCTCAGACGCGCCGGAATCTCCGGTCCGCTCATCTTCGCACTTATATTGCTCGCTTCGGTTTTTATCCCGACCCTCCACGCCCAGGAAAAGCCCTACTTTGTCACCTACTCACAGGATCTCGAAGAGCCCGGAAACCTCGAAATCGAGACCAAAACCGCCCTGGCCCAGCCCGAGGACAGCAGCCGCTACGGCGCGACCGCAGCCGAACTTGAATATGGCGTTCGCGCCTGGTGGACGACAGAACTCTACCTCGACGGCCAAACCACGGCAGGCGACTCGACCATCTTCACCGGCTTCCGCCTGGAGAACCGGGTTCGCCCTTTGATGCGGGAGCACGTCATCAATCCGGTCCTCTACGTGGAATACGAAAACACCTCCGGCGCCGACAAGACGCTTCTCGAAGTCGTCGGCCACGACGGTCAGTCCGATTTGGCCGTACCCAACGACGAGGCCCGCCAGGAGCACCAGCACGAAGCCGAGCTCAAGTTGATCCTCTCTTCAAATCTCAAAGCCTGGAACATCTCTGAGAATTTCATCTCCGAAAAGAATCTGGGACACGAACCCTGGGAATTCGGCTACGCCGTGGGCGCAGCCCGCCCCTTTCGCACGCTGGGCAGCGGCAAACCATGCGTCTTCTGCCTCGAAAAGTTCATGTTCGGCGGCGAAGTCTACGGCGGCCTCGGCGATACCGACTCACTTACGCTGCACGACACATCACACTATGTCGCTCCGATCGTCGGCTGGCAGTTGCCATTTGGCAGGCTCAGTTTCTCAACTGGTTTTGGCCTGACATCCACCAGTCTCGATCGCGTCTACCGCATCGGCTGGGCCTCTGAGCTTCCTCAGATTGGAAGTCTGTTCCGCAGCAACAAGGGAGGTGCGCAATGAACCGGCGCTTCTTAGCAGTTCTCTTTCTCACGATTAGCGTCAGCCTGCTTCTGTGCGCAGCAGCAACTTCCCGCTGGGACCGCGTTCCTCCCCGGGAACATGCTCGTGCGAATCCGCTGGCAGCGCATCCCGATACAGCGGCAGCCGGCGCACTTATCTATCGCCAGCATTGCGCCGAATGCCATCGCTCCGACGCCATGGGTGACGGTCGCAAAAAGCCGTCCCTCCGCAGCGAACGCGTCAAGTCCGCGACCGATGGCGACCTCGAGTGGTTCCTTCGCCAGGGCGACCTGGCCCACGGCATGCCTTCCTGGTCGAGCCTTCCGGAAGACAAACGCTGGCAACTCATCGCCTACCTGCGTTCGATCCAGTAAATCCTCCACCAATACTGGAGAGCTTTCTCCAAGGCCGGGCGCCCCATCCATTCGACAACTCTTTGTCGAATGGATGGAAAGCATCCTGACGACCCATGTTGGAAGTCCCAAGGAGATTTTCGGTGGCAATTCTGGAGATTCGAGTAAATCGCTCACTCAATCCCATTCATAAGGTTTTGTTTCGGAGCTTTGCCGACAGGTTTTTCGGGAACAGATCTCTTCGGCTTCATCTTTAGAAATATGTTCTCGAAATATCGGCGGGACAAGAAGGCAATTCCAATTGAGAGTGCCGCTTTCAACAAAAACCTGAGCCATATCTGGGTAAACATGCTGAAAACACCATTGTCGTGAATGGGTAACCAGCGATTGATGCTGACGAACAGGAATTCATGGCAAAGGTACAGTCCATAACTTATGTCGCCGAGGAAAGAAAGGATCCCGCCTATCGACGTGGAGGCCATCCCAGGAACCAGGAAACCGAGAAGCACAACTCCAGCAAAGAGGATTACGTAGGGACAGAGTTCAACAGCGCGAGCGAATTTGATCCATGGGCCGCTTGCCAGTGGCGATAGCGAAGCCACGCTTACGGCAAGAACGCCGCCTGCACCGAGCAAGACAACGACGGCTTTGCAAAGCCTGGAACGTAGTATCCGAGGCGAGCGAACGCTGATCGCCAAAAGCGTGCCTGCAGCGAAGAAATCAGCCACATCCCACGTCTTGTAGCGAATGTCAGAGAGCGCAGCAGGCAAAAACTGAACGCCGTAGCGCAATAAGGGTGCGAACAAAATAATCCCGACGCATAGCCGGAACACATTCTGGACCGAGAGTTTGCGGATAATGAAGGGCCACGTGAGATAGAACTGTTCCTCGACCGATAGAGACCAGAACGGGCCATATTCCTTCGAGGCATGAAGCAGCCGCGGCATATTGCAAATAAACAGCAGGCATGCCGCGAGGTACGCCCATGAGATTGCGCCAAAGACCTTGAGCACGACGATCATCAAGAGATAAGCGGGCACAATTCGCAGGAGACGGCGCAGGTAGAAATTCTTGTAGTAGTTTGAATCCGCCCGGGTATCAAGCAAGATTCCAGCGATCAGGAATCCGGAGAGCACGTAGAACAGGTGAACTCCAAATCCCCCGTACCGAAAATGATCGAGAAAGGCCCGCTGCCAAGCCGGGAGGACGACACCGGCGATCATCCAGTCGGTCGCAACGCCGTGGTAAAAGAGCACCGCTGCGATCGCAATGCCGCGCACTACATCGAGCCCTGGCATCCTTTTGCCATAGTCAGGGATTTGACCGCGCAGTTCCGGCCCCCCGTTCGGCGAGGATGTCGCGACGGTCATCACACTCTTGGTCTCCTGATGCAGCAAAGTCTATTTTATGGAATTTGGGCCTTGATTTATTGCCCAATTCGAGTTGCGCCGGGTGCCCCATCGACTCGACAGCTTTTTGTCGAGCAGGTGGAAAACCACGAACCTCAATACGGCACAGTGGAAAATTACCGCCCCCCCGGAATCGCCCTGATTCCTCGTGCAAAAGGACAAAGAGATAGCGGGTTCTCCTCGGCTTCCTGTACGATGAGTGGCCGAACTTAGTGACACCCTGGACCTCCAGCAGCTCAATTCGCTACTTCTGGAGTAAATAACTCTGCGAATTGAGGAAGATCGCACGAATGAACGACAGCAACCGGCGGTTGATGTTTCATGGCATGTGCCTATTCTTGCTGGGGCTGCTAACCGGTTTTGCAGAGCAGCATTTTGCCAATGTGCGTATGGGACTAGCCGCTCATCTCGAAGGTGTGATGAACGGCATTTTTCTGCTTGCCCTGGGTGCGGTCTGGCCTCATGTGAGACTCTCGCGACCGATAGCAGCAATCGCATTCTGGACCGTGCTCTACGGCACTTATGTGAACTGGTTGATAACTGTCGTTGCCGCGATCCTCGGCACTGCGGCACTCTCTCCAATTACTGGAAATGGTCATGTGGGACAGCCCTGGCAAGAAACCCTTGTAACGGCCGGCTTCATGTCGGTTGGCATCGCCATCGTCGTCAGCTCCGTCCTCGTTCTTTGGGGTCTTCGTCGGGAAGTGTCGCGATGATTTGGAGTTGGAACAAATGAGAATCCCTATACCTGCGCTCGTCATTCCCTTCGTCGTCCTGCTTCTCTATCTCTTCGTGCCGGGTCTTCGACAGAAGCCCTGGACAACCTTGAGAGTCGCGGGAGCAATCGTTGCACTCGCCGGCTACATTTTGCTCATTACCGCTCGTCTTCAGTTGGGAAATTCGTTTTCTGTCTCGCCGCAAGCAAAGGAGCTTGTTACGCACGGTCTCTATGCACGGATCCGGAATCCCATCTATGTCTTCGTAGGCGTGATGTGGTTAGGCTTGATTGTGGCGCTCCAGCTGAATTGGTTGTTCGTGCCTTTTGTCGTGTTGCTCATCATGCAATTGATTCGAGCGGATAGGGAGGCAAAGGTCCTGCAAGAAAGGTTCGGACAGGCTTATCTCAGCTACCGAAAGCAAACCTGGTTCTGATCCGGAACTTTCGGCTGCGCCTGTATCCGGATACGCGGGAGGAAGTCCATTCTGTTGCCGTTTCACATCGAGCCTGGCATCTGCTGCGCATGGCCTTGCTAAAGTCATTGGTGCCGCGAATCCTCTCGCCGCCAGTCTCCGAGGCCAGCTCTCGCATCGTCGCGTAGTTGTTGGCGGTACGCTCCGCTCTGCTCCAGCCGATCTCCAGCTTTCGCCGCTCGAACCGGTCCCATTCTTGAGCGAAGTCGAATCCCCGGTCTCCACACCCGCGCCGCACCAACGGGATAGATCGCGACGCGTGAAACTGTGAGAAGGTCAGCCGTCTCTTTTAACTTGCCGCTTTCGTAGTCGAACCTTCTCCAGCCGTCTCCAGGCCGCCTGTCTTCCGTCCGACCGGCAATGCGCCGTTCCCGTTCGCAACCGGAAAAAACGCCATCGGAAATCGACTCGCAAACCAGATCAAATTCTTGCGGCCGGGAATCCTTGCCAAATAGCGAGCGAGACTCTCGAGGGCCTCGGCCGTCAGTGCAGACGCGCTGGACAGCTTGATACACTTTCTCGTTTTGCTGGTGCTCCTTCCATTGCGTCAACGCCCGCATCCCTGCGACCGTGACCGCCTAGCATCGTTATCTTCGTGTCCACCTGGTGGCGGTCGTCCATATCATCAGTCGGTGAATGTGAAAACGCGGTGGTTTCAGGCCACACTCCGTTCTTCTTGTCCTGCAATTGAAGTAAGGCAGCTCCCCTGATCAGCGTCACAACCACTCGTAGGCCCGGTCATTTAGTCTCGACTGTTCCCGGTTGCGATGACCACCGCTGAGGCCCAAGCCCGATATCCCCTGACCCAAGGCGTCAACCCCTGGCTCGTCACAGCCTCGGTCATGCTGCCCACCTTCATGGAGGTGCTCGACACCGCCATTGCGTCTGTAGCTCTCCCTTACATAGCCGGCAGCCTCTCCGCGACAAACTCTGAAGCCACCTGGGTCCTTACCAGCTACCTCGTCGCCAACGCCGTCATACTGCCCGCTTCCAACTGGTTCGCGCGCCGGTGGGGCCGCAAGCGCTTCCTGCTGATTTGCGTCGTCATCTTCACCATTGCTTCATTCTTCTGTGGAGCAGCGCCATCGCTGGGAGTGATTCTGCTGGCGCGCATTATGCAGGGTGCCGGCGGCGGTGCTCTGCAACCGCTTTCGCAATCCATCCTGCTCGAAAGCTTTCCCCCGGAGAAGCGATCCATGTCCATGGCCGCATATGGCTTGGGAATAGTGGTCGCCCCGGTACTGGGCCCCACGCTGGGCGGCTGGCTCACCGATACGTTCAGCTGGCGCTACGCCTTCTACATCAACATCCCTGTCGGCATCCTCGCCGTCTTCATGATCACCCGCTTCGTGCACGACCCGCCTTACATCAAGAACGCCAAAGTTGGCGCCTTCGACAACATCGGCTTCGGACTCCTCATCGTGTGGACCGGCTGCCTGCAGGTCGTCCTCGACAAAGGTCAGGAAGATGACTGGTTCGGAGCCTTGTGGGTGCGCTGGGCGGTGGCCGCGCTCGTCATTGGATTCATCGGCTGGATCTGGCGCTCGTGGACCAATCCGCGCGGACTAGTTGACCTGCACGTGCTCAAAGACCGCAACTTCCGTACCGGCTGCTTTCTCATCGCGCTGCTCGGCATGTGTATCTACATCACCATCGCCATTCTGCCTCTCTACTATCAGGAGATCCTCGGCTACACCGCCTTTACAGCCGGCCTTGTCGTGGGTCCGCGCGGCATCGGATCAATCATCGGATCGCCGATCATCGGCATGCTTGGCTCCCGCATCGACAATCGCAAGCTGCTGAGCGCCGGCTTCATCGGCTTCGGCATCTGCTCCCTCACCTTCGGCAGCGTGAACCTCGATATCGGCCCATACACGCTGCTGGTCCCAATTTTGTTCACTGGATTTGCGCTCAGTTTCGTCTTTGTGCCGCTGGCCACCATGTCTACCTCCACCATCCCTCGCGAAGAAATGGGCAACGCTACGGGCCTCTTCAACATGCTGCGCAACATCGGCGGGTCAATTGGAATTGCGATGGCTACTACCGCCATCATTCGCCGCGCAGCCCTGCACCAGACGGAAATCGGCGCCAATCTTTCCCCGTCTAGCCCCATCTTCCAGCAGAAGTCGCGCATGATCTCGGCATACCTCGGACACCAGATCGGTTCTCCCTCCGCGCGTCCCGGATCGCTGGGCCTGATGTACGGGCTCCTGCAGCAGCAGTCCGCGCTGCTCGCCTATGTCGACGTCTTCCGCTGGACGGCACTGCTTGCCTTCTTCTGCTCCGCCGCCGTCTGGCTCTTCGGCAAGCCGCCCAAACACGCAGTTCCGCCGCCCGGCGCTCACTGATTTTTCGCGCCGCGCTTTGCCGTCACGTCGAAATTCCGCATCCTAGTACGTGGATCAACCTGACCTCTGCGGGTGCGGGACTGATCCAATACCAGGGCAGGGGCGTTGAGGTTTTCGCGATTTCCCTCACCTGCTGGCGGCGAAGGAGAATCGCAAATGCAGCCGCCAGACCCTGCCCCTTCACCATTTTTTGAACTTCGGAGAATTCCCTATGTCATCGCCCTCGAAAGACCTGAAAGAAACCGAATCGTCTTTGCGCTCAGTAATCCAGGCACTCATCGACGGCCAGGAAGGCTTCAAGAAGATTGGTGAGGAGATCAAGGATGAAACGCTGAAAGAGTATTTCCTCGCCGAATCCCTCACCCGTGCGCAATTCCGCGGAGTTCTCGAGTCCATCCTGCACCAGGAGGGCGTCCACGACATAAAAGAAAGCGGCACCGCCGTCGGAACCGTCCGCCGCGCCTGGGCGGACCTCAAATCCGCGCTCGGTGGCGGCGACCACACCCTGCTCTCAACCGCGGAAGAAGGCGAAGACGAAGCCGTGGAAGCCTATGCCCGGGTGACGGAATCCTATCTGCCTCTACCCGTGCGCCAGGTGCTCACATCTCAGGCCGCACACATCGAAAAGTCGCACGAATTTATCAAGGCCGCACGAGACACCAAAAAGTAGCTGCCCCCTGCTCCTCCTTCTCGGTGTGCCCAGAACAGGGCACACCTTTCTTATGTGGAGGGCAGCGACCTTCAGGCCGCTGAATTAGCTCTGACAATGAGGACCTTTAGAGGCTGCAGAAGGTCTAGTATTCGATAAGAACGCTCAGAGAACGTCCCTCATGGGCTAAAGAAGCTGCGGAAAAACGCGTGATTGCGGTCAGCTTCATGGGAAGCGTCCCTCAGCGGCTAAAGCCGAATTTGATTTGATTGGTTTTATCGGCACGACTGAAGTCGTGCCCTTTCAAAACAGTGTCCCCGATTGAGTTTTTCCGCATCCCATAAAGCCCACATTCGTTCTGCGCCACTTGCGGCATGACTGAAGTCATGCCCTGATACAAACCGCACCTGGAAATGACTCTTTACCGATGCTGTTTAGGTCCGCGTACATCTTCATTTTCGAAGCGGGGTCCCAACCCATTCAGCCTACCAGCGGCACAAACCGCCGCGCATCCTCGTCGAATCGCTCTATGCGTCCCGAGAGAATTTCGTAATACCACCCGTGCACCGCAAGCCGTCCTTCCATCACCGCCCGCGCCACCGACGGCTGCGCCTTCAGATTCAGCAACTGCGCCACCACATTGCCCCGGATCAGCGATGCCAGTTCGGCGTGCGGCCCATCCTCTGGATTCAGCGGCTGCCGGTGCGTAAACGCCGCTTCGACGTGATGCAGCCACCGGCTCGCCTTGGGCAGCTTTTCAAGCCCTTTGCGATCGAGCGCGGCTTTCATCGCCCCGCAGTCCGAGTGCCCGCATAGAATCGCGTGTTTCACTTTCAGCACTTCCACCGCGTACTCGATCGTCGCCGTACAGCCATCCACATCATTCGCCGTCACCGGCACCACATTCCCCGCATTCCGCGTGATGAACAAATCCCCCGGTCCAGTGCCCAATATCAGATCCGGCAGCACACGCGAGTCTGAACAGGTGATGAAGAGCCACTCCGGAGCCTGCGACTCTGCCAGTAAATGAAATTGGTCGCGCCGCCGCGGAAACACCTCGGCAAGAAATTTCTTGTGACCCTCAATCAAGCGCTGCACCTGCATTCACCCCGCATCTACTCTGAATTCACCAGCACCAGCCTAACGCATCGGCGTGAGCCGCTTGCGCCAACACCCTTTTGAAACCAATCGAGCCAGACTTGCACCATCAGTTTCCTGACGACAAAACCCGCCCCGTTCCTTACACTGGTCCCACCATGGTCATGGCTACTCCCCTGAAGATTGAGCCGATTCCCGGCAGTAAACCGGGAACTGTCATTCTGCGCCTCACCGGACCCGTGACCCTGAACAGCGTCTCCCCTTTGCGCGCTCTGTTCCGCGGCACGGAGCCACCGCAGCACACTATCCTCGATCTCGGCGGAGTTCCCTTCATCGATTCGGCCGGCATGAGCGAGATCATCAATCATGAGGTCTACTGCCGCGACAGGCATGTCCGGCTCACTATCGCCGGCGTCACTCCCCGCGTGCTCAGCATGTTCCACATCACACGGCTCGAAAAAGTTCTCACCCTGACAACCACCGTCGAAGAAGCCGAAGCCCGAACCTAGTCAAAGGGCCGCGATTGGTACTATTCGAACGGAAGGAGTTCCACGCAGCCGATCATGACTTGCCGCCGCCTCGTCTTTACTCTCGCTGTCTTTGCCTCGTTCTCCGCTCTCGCGCACCACATTCACGCACAGACCGTCGACAACCTTGACCCCGTTCTAAAAGCCCGTATCGACGCCATCGCGACCGACGTGCTGAAGCAGACCGGCGTCCCCTCCGCATCGGTCGCCATCGTCAAAGGCGGCAAGCTCGTCTACACCCGCGCCTATGGCAACGCGCATCTCGATCCGCCTGTACCGGCTACACCGGACATGCGCTATTCCATCGGCTCCATCTCCAAGCAGTTCACCGCCACTGCCATCCTCCTTCTGCAGGAACAGGGCAAGCTCTCTCTCGATGACGCCGTGGGCAAATACGTGCCCGGCCTCACCCGCGGCGATGAAGTCACCATCCGCCAGATCCTCTCCCACACCTCCGGCTACCAGGACTACTGGCCCGAAGATTACGTGATGACACCGATGCTGCACCCTGAAACCGCGCAGCAGATCATCGACACCTGGGCCAAAAAACCGCTCGATTTCGATCCCGGCACGCAATGGCAGTACTCGAATACCAACTTCGTTATCGCCGGTGCAATCGTCGAAAAAGTCAGCGGGCAGAAGCTGATGGATTTTCTCGTCGAGCACATCTTTCATCCGCTCGGCATGAAGTCCGTCTGGAACTCCGACGAAGCCAAGCTCACCCAGACCGACGCCACCGCCTACTACCGGCACGCCCTCGGCCCTCTTCGCGTTGCTCCCAAGGAAGGTCGCGGCTGGATGTTTGCCGCCGGCGAACTCGCCATGACCGCACACGACCTTGCGCTGTGGAACCAAAGCCTGATGGCCCAGACAGTCCTCAAGCCTGAGAGCTACCAGGCGATGTTCACCTCGGTAAAGCTGAAGGACGGCAAGGACCCCCACTATGGCCTTGGCGTCGAGGTGCTGGACCTGAACGGCCATCGCAATATCGAGCACAGCGGCGAAGTCTCCGGCTTCGTCTCTGACAACCAGGTGCTCGTCGATGATGGCGCATCCGTCACCGTGCTCACCAATCAGGATGCCGTCGGCGCCGCCTCCACCATCGCGCGTCTCGCCGTCCCCGTCGTCGCCGGATTCCCACCGAGCGATACTGAGAAGCAAGCCCTCGACATCTACCGCGGCCTCCAGCAAGGCCGCATCGACCGATCACTCCTTGCTCCCAACCTGAGCGACTACTTCACGCCTGAGGCGATTTCGGACTCTCAATCCAGCCTCGCTCCTCTCGGTGAGCCGCTCACTTTCCACCAGACCAGCGAGTCGCTTCGAGGCGGCATGATCTTCCGCGGGTTCACCATCACCTATCCCAGCGCGCGCCTGCGGCTCACTACCTACACCTACCCCGACGGCAAACTTGAGCAGTATTTGATTGCGCCGGCGGAGTAGGTTCAAATCCTCGTCGTCCCACGAACAGAGGAGCCGCATCCATTCGACAGTTTCCGTCGAATGGTGGGAAGGCACGAAAATCATCTGCTTGGAAGACACCCGAATGAAGAGGGCCCGATGCGGTTGCACAGATTTCTTTTCACTGCCACGCTCACCTGCATGAGCCGTGTGGTTCAGATAAGAGATCGTCTTCTGGGAAGAGTGCCCCGCAGCCGTCCGGAGTGCGACGGGATTTCCGTAACTCGGCACATCGTTCCCAGCGGAAGGAACCGGCTGGACGCAGTCTTTGTTGAGCCCTGTACCGGGTCGCCGCAAGCAGCTGTGCTGATCTGTCACGGCATCGGCGAAATTGTCTCGCAATGGTTCCCGATTCAGCGCATATTCGCCGAGAACAACATCGCTTCCCTCGTCTTCGATTACTCCGGCTATGGCCGCAGCACAGGGTTCATCGACTGGACCCAGTGCGAACTGGATGCGATTGCTGCCTTTCAACTTCTCAGGCAGCTCGCCCCGGCGGTCCCAATCTCCGTCCTCGGATTCTCGCTTGGGACCGGCGTCGCTCGCGCCATTCTCAATTGTGTTGGAGCTGATCGCCTCGTCCTCTGCGCCGGCTACTCTTCGTTCCGAAGCGCCGCGCGTGCCGCCTGGATTCCCGGCTTTCTCTCTGCTCTCGTGCCACCGATCTGGTCAGCGGCTGACTCCCTGCGAAATTGCTCCCTTCCGATTCTGATCGTGCAAGGCGATGGAGATCGCCTCTTTCCCATGAAAATGGGGCACGATCTTCTCTCCTGTTGCGGCAGCGAGGCCGACCTGCTCGTTCTACCCGTCCGCTCCCACAACGCACCCTTCTACAACCCCGAATTGGCCTACTGGGGCCCCATCATCTCCTGGCTGCTGCTCGAGAAAGAAAAAGTCAGCAATGGACCGGGCTAGTCCCCTGACTTGCTGACGGCCCGGCCGCGCCAACGTTCGCAGAGCGAGCGCTAACCCCGCTAACTCCGCTCTTGCCCTCCTTTTCGATACACTTGAAATTGACTATGTTTGAGAACCTTACAGAAAAGCTGCAACGAGCCTTCAAGAATCTTCGGGGACAGGGCACGCTCACCGAAGAAAACATCCAGGAAGCGGTGCGCGAGATTCGCATCGCCATGCTGGAGGCTGACGTCAACCTCAACGTCGCCAACGAACTCATTGAACACATCCGCGCCAAAGCTGTTGGCAGCGAGGTACTTACCGCCCTCTCGCCCTCCGAGCAGGTCATCAAGATCGTTCGCGACGAACTGGTCGAACTCCTCGGCCGCGACACCGCTCGCTTCAAATTTGCCTCGCAGCCGCCCACCGTCATCCTTATGGCCGGCCTCCAGGGATCCGGTAAAACCACCACCAGCGGCAAGCTTGCAGCCTGGCTCAAAAAGGGCGGCCATCGCCCCATGCTCGTCTCGGTCGACGTTTATCGTCCCGCCGCCCGCGAGCAGCTCAAAGTCGTCGCCAAGTCCATCGAGGCCCGCCTCTACGAAGGCAAAATCAACGACGAGGCTCCGGGCTCCAAACTCGTCGAGCGCCTCGCTACAGAAGCGCGCCGCGAAGCCCGCATTCTCGCCTGCGACACCCTGATCGTCGACACCGCCGGCCGACTTCACGTCGATGAAGAGCTGATGTCGGAGATGGAGCAGCTCAAAAAGCTGCTCAATCCGCAGGAGATCCTCTTCGTCGCCGATGCCATGACCGGCCAGGACGCCGTCAACTCGGCGCAGGACTTTCATAAGCGCCTTGGCCTTACCGGTGTGATCCTCACCAAGATGGATGGCGACTCCCGCGGCGGCGCAGCCATCTCCATCCGCCACGTCACCGGCCAGCCCATCAAGTTCATCGGCACCGGCGAAAAAGCGGACGCCTTCGAGCCCTTCCATCCGGATCGCATTGTCGGCCGCATCCTCGGCATGGGTGACATGCTCTCCCTAATCGAGAAAGCCGAATCCTCGCTCGACCGAAAGAAGTCAGAAGAGTTTGCGAAGAAGGCGCTCCTCGGCGACGGCTTCACGCTGGAAGATTTTCGCGATCAGTTGAAGCAGATCAAGAAGCTCGGTTCGATGGAGAGCATTTTGAAGATGCTCCCCTCGGTCGGCCCTTTCGCCGGCCTGCAACAGGCCGCGGGCCAGGTCGACGAGAAACAATTCGTCCGCCTCGAAGCCATGATCAGCTCCATGACGCCGTTTGAGCGCCGCAACCACGAAATTATCTCCGGTTCCCGCCGCAAGCGCATTGCCGCCGGCTCCGGCACCAGCGTGCAGGATGTAAACCAGCTTCTCCGCCAATACGCGCAGATGAGCAAAATGTTCAAGCAAATGGGCAAAGGCGGCCTGGCCAGGAACATGATGCGCGGCGGCATGTCCGGCCTCATGGGCAAACAAAAATTCGGACGGTAAGCTTGCGCACCCCTTGAGTCGTGCGCAAGCTTTTCGGCCATCTTCCAATGGCTTGTCATCCTAAGCGACCCTGAACGGAGTGAAAGAGAGCCGATAGATCTGCGGCTGCTTTCAGAAGTGTCAGCACCACCGAAACTTGAAGAATCGATGACCAGCCTCCAGGACCAACTCGACGAGATCACCTCCAACACGCGGAACCTCGTGCAGCCCGAACGCCTCGCCGTGAGCGAACGCGCCGTCGAAGATCTCTTCGCAACCGGCATCGAAGATCGGATCCTCCCCGTCGCCGCACAAGCCCCCGAATTCGCACTGAAAGACTCCAACGGCAAACTCGTCCGCTCGCGCGATCTCCTCGACCTCGGCCCGCTCGTCATCAAGTTCTTCCGTGGCCGCTGGTGCCCCTATTGCGTGACTGAACTCGAGACCTGGCGCGATCTTTACGGCCAGTTGCGCGAACGTAGCGCGCTGATGGTCGCCATCGGCCCGCAGATCGAGCGCCAGAGCGACTTCATGGCCAACCAGCACGGCCTGCCTTTCCCCGTGCTCACTGACCCAGGCAACGCGGTCGCCGAAAAATTCGGCCTCGTCTACACCATCCCCGAGTACCACCGCGACTACTACCTCTCCATCCTTGTCAACATTCCCTTCGTCAACGGCGATAAGAGCTGGCGGTTACCCTTGCCAGCCACGTACGTGATTGGGAAAGACGGAAGAGTGGTCTATGCAGAAGCCCACGCCGACTTCCGCGTCCGTCCCGAACCCGAAGAAGCCCTCGCCGCCGCCTGCGACATACCCCACCGTTGACGCTGCAAAATTAAGGCAACTTTTCGGTTGCATTTCAGTCAGATCTTGCACAGATACAACACCGGGTGCCCAAGGTCTCGATTCTGAGACCTGGGACTACTAGTCTGTTGCCCCAGAAGTTCGTGACATCCGTCGCAAATAGCAACCGCAGTCGTTCATGACGCGTTGCGCCACCCAAGAAAATAACAATGTCAGTCCGGGCCTAAAGGCCGAATAGTGCTCTGCGCATGATTTCAACAGCCTGAAGGCTGCTGCTCCCTCCCAAGTGCCGCTTCCCGTAGGTATTTTCAGGGCAGATCTTTGATCTGGTTCGCGAGTGTCGATCGTGCCTGTTGAGCCGAAATGCCGCCCAAGAGAAAGACCTTGCCCCGCGAGATCTCGCCACTCAATAGCTCTATCGATCGCTTCGGCACGCTGAATGTCTCCGCCAGAAACGCCACCAGCGCCTCATTTGCGCGACCTTCCACCGGGGGAGCCTGTACCGCAATCTTCAGCTGCGCCGCATCGCCCTCGCCATAAATGCCAACGATCGCCGTCTTCTTCGCGCCTGGCTGCACCCGCACGGCCAGCGTCACGCCGCCAGCCACCTCGCGCAACATTGCCGTGCTCATTCGGAAGGTCCGGTATAAGGAGCGCGCTTTCCAAACAAAGCCGTTCCCACGCGAATCCGCGTCGCGCCCTCCGCAATCGCCAATGGAAAATCCCCACTCATCCCCATCGACAGCACATCCAGATTCAACTTCGGATGCGCGGCGCTCCACCTATCACGCCACTCGCGCAAACTCCGAAAGCAGGCGCACGTAACTTCGTCCGGCGCGCCCCATGGCGCAATCGTCATCAAGCCGCGCGTTTCAAGGTTCTTGAGACTCGGAAGAACCTCCAGTAACTGCGCAGCATCTGTCGATTCCGGCTCCAGCCCCTCCTTCGTTTCTTCAGGACTGAGCTTTACCTCGATCAAGATTGGCAGCCGCTTGCCCAGCTTCTCCGCGGCATCATTCAGCCGCTGTGCCAGCCGCAGCGAGTCCACCGAATCCACCGCATCAAACAGTTCCACCGCCCGCGCTGCCTTGTTCGCTTGCAGATGCCCAATGAGATGAACGCGAACTCGATCCGACCCTTCGCTCTTCCAAAGGTCTGCCGCCCGCAGGGCCTTGCCCGCAAATTCCTGCACGCGGTTCTCGCCAAACAACGTCAACCCCAGCGCGGCAGCCTCGGCGATCGTTTCCGCCGGATAGGTCTTCGACACCGCCATCAGCTCAACGTCTTCGCGACGCCGCCCACCCTTGCGGCACGCCTCCGCAATCGCCGCTTCAAGCTTTTCCAGGTTCTCCGCGAGCTGGCTCATTCCGCCTTGCCGATGCGCTGGCGCGCACTCTCGAGCCGGCCGCTAACCGGCACAAGATCGGTCGCTGCTCCAAAGCCGAAGCGCGGCATGTTGACGTAGATGCACTCGTAGCCTCCGCGCTCCACCAGGTAGCTCTCGTGCCAGATGCCCACTGCCCCGTTGCCGCCAACCCGCCGGTTGAACTCCGCCCACGCCGGCAGATGATTGCCGTCGCGCATGTGCGCGTATGCATGCAGATGGTCAAAACTGCGCCAGTACTGGACCGTAGCCACGCCACGCCAGTAGAGCATCGTCTCTACGTGCAACAGGCCCATCTCAGGGTGCTTCTTCAGCTCTTCAAGCATCGGCGGCATGGCCTTTGCCACCGGGATCCATTTGCTGAATTGAAGCAGGTGGTTGACTCGCATGCCGATGATAAAGACCACAAACGACTCGTCAAATTTCGATGTGAAACGGCCTGGAAAGATCCTGGGCATGCACCGCTCCTCACCAAACTTCAGCGCCCGCGTTCTTCGAGAAACTTCTCCGCCTCAAGCGCCGCCATGCATCCTGTGCCTGCAGCGGTGATCGCCTGCCGATAGCGCCGGTCCTGCACATCGCCGCACGCGTAAACGCCGGGCACCGGGATTCCTTTATGCGTCGTTATCACGTTGCCCTGCGTCAACACGTAGCCCTCGTCGTCAAGGTCGATCTGCCCCGCAAACATCTTCGCGTTGGGCTCATGCCCGATGCCGAGGAACATCCCATCCACGTCCAGAGTGCTCGAGGCGCCCGTAGCCACGTCGCGTAATTTGAGCCCCTTCAGTTCTTTCTCTTCCACACCCAGCACTTCATCTACAACGGTGTTGGTCCTGAACTCGATATTCGGGTGCGCCATTGCCCGCTCCAGCATGATCTTCGACGCGCGGAACGCCGGCCGCCGATGCAGCAGCGTCACCTTCGAGGCAAAGCGAGTGAGGAACAAAGCTTCCTCCATCGCCGAATCGCCGCCGCCTACCACCGCGATAGGCTTGCCGCGGAAAAAGAAGCCATCGCATGTAGCGCAGCTCGAAACCCCGTGCCCAATCAGCGCCTGTTCGCTCGGCAATCCGAGCCAGCGCGCGCTCGCACCAGATGCAATGATCAGCGTGCGCGTCATAATCTCGCCGGCCGAAGTGTGCAGCCGAAACGGATGCGCGCCCAGTTCCACGCGATTCAGGTGCGCCAGCTGAAATTCGGCGCCAAATCGCGCTGCCTGCTTCTTCATGTTGTCGATCAGTTCCGGTCCCTGAATGCCATCCGGCCACCCGGGAAAATTCTCCACGAGCGAGGTAATGGAGAGCTGGCCGCCCGGCTCATGCCCTTCGAGCACCAGGGGCTTCAGGTTGGCGCGCGCGCTGTAGATCGCTGCTGTCAATCCGGCGCAGCCGGAACCAAGGATTACTGTGTCACGAGTCTCTGTCATCTGGCTTCCCAGTAAATTGTAGAGGACAGGGACCATGGGAATGAGGAAACAAGGGAACAAAGAGGCCCTCACCCGAGGACCTGCGGTCTGTTACCCCTTCCGCCTGATTGGCCGTCACGCCCGTTTTCCCGATCCCTGACTTCTGATCACTGTATAAGATGTAGGACATGGCAAATCTGACTCTTGTCTACGGAATGCGGCTGTTACCCGAGGGCGAAGTGAAGGAGATTCACGACGCTACACTCAAGCTGGTCAATGGCCACGAGGCGCACGTCACCATGCACGTGCTCGAGGGTTCGCGCCAGCAAATCGAGGCGCAACTCAAGCAAAGCCTCGATGCTTTCTTTGATTTCTATCCGGAGATTTGACCAGACAGAGCCGGTTCCTCGCCGGCCCCGCAAGTGCCGGTGCTCAGACGCGCGCCTGGGTGACCTTCTTCGAAGTGCTCTGCCTGACCCGCAGGTTGTCAATGGCGTAATCGATAAAGCGCGACTCAAAGTGGGGGTGCTCGCGCATGAAACGGCAGGTTGCGATCACCTGGTCCACGATAAATCGCGGATGATACGCCGCAAGCTCCAGCCCCTTATCCACTGTCACCTTGTGGATAATGGTGTCGGCTATCTCGTCCGTCATCTCAACGGCCTGTTTCCTGCACTCATCTTCGAGGATTTTTTTGTAATTCTCACGGGACGGCGCACCTACTTCGATCTTGTAAGGCAAACGCCGCAGGAACGCCGGATCCATCAGGTCTTCCGGCTCCAGGTTGGTCGAGAAAATCACCAGCTCCTCGAACGGAATCGAAAACGTCTTGCCCGTATGCAGCTTCAGATAATCAACCCGGCTCTCCAGGGGAACGATCCAGCGATTCAGAAGCGTCGTAGGGCTCACAAGCTGCCGTCCAAAGTCATCGATCAGGAAGCATCCCCCCAGCGCCTTTACGTGCAGCGGAGCCTCGTAATAATGCCCCGTCGCGTCATAGCGCAGGTCAAGCATCTCCAGCGTTAATTCGCCGCCGGTGATCACAAACGGCCGCTGGCACGGAACCCAACGCTCATCGTAGCTCTGCGCCCTCACCACCGTGAACGCGTCTTCGTCATCAATACTTGTCAACTCCAGCGGAAGGTGGATGCTTGGATCGTGCACCCGGATGATCTGGCCCTCCACTACCACCGCGTATGGAACGTAAATCACGTCGCAGAAAACCGAAGCAAAGCGCTGCGCTACCGTTGTCTTTCCGTTTCCGGGCGGTCCATAAAGCAACATGGCGCGGCCTGAATTCAGCGCCGGGCCAGCCTGTTCGATGATCCGTTGGTCAAACTGCAATCCGGTCGTTGCAGCCATGATCTTCTCCGGCGTCACCAGCTCGTTGGTCAGCTTCTGCAGGTTTACCTGGTCGGTGAAATCATCGAGTGTGACTGGGGCCGGCCCCGTATAGTGCTGCCGGTTCATCGCGTCGATCACGAACCGCTTACCCTGTTCGGTAAATGTGTATGCGAGATCGATCAGGCTATCGGAGCCGGAGTTACGGGAGCCCAGATTCTGCAGCAGTGATCTGTCAACAGCCATGCGGACCAGGTCGAGAACGATGTTGTAAGGCAGCTTGATCGCGTCGCCAAACTGCCGTACCGTCTGCAGACGGCCTACATAGATCAGCTTGAGCATCAACCCCAGTAGATCGCTTTCATCCAGCCCCGTTGCCTTCATGTTTTCCGGCTCGCGAGGCGTACGGTGGACAAACCTTTCCAGGGTTTCCTTGGTGATTGCCCCAATTGCCACCAGGTTGTCGCCCAGGCGTCCGCCGCACATCGACAGGCGCTCCAACGCCTTGGCGATGTCCATCTCGGTCACGAGCTTGGCCCGGACGAGCAAATCTCCCAATCTTAAGCGCGTGCTGCTGATGGCTGGCCCCCTTTGACTGTCATAAATTGCTTGCTTTGGGTTTCAAGATTCATTGTAGCCAAGAAGGTAACTTTGTAATGAACTTAAGTAACTGTAGACGCGGTGTTTATGGTTACGGGAGTGACCTCATCCTGTGGAAGGTCAGGGAGTTGGAGCGGTTCGGCAATGCGGGTAATTGGAAAAAACTCACGCAACGCGCGCCATCGTGGATCCACAAAAGCAAGTGCTTGCACTGGGAGTTCCCGTGTCTGCGCTGCGATTCACCCTTGTCATTTTTGTTGCTGCCGTTGCGTCCCCCGCAGCCTTTGCCGGCGGCCCGAAATATGTGGCCGGGACCGCCTATTTCAACCCCGCCGTCGTCGGGCAGCCGGTGCACTGGTCCGGCGGCATGGTCAACTACTACGTCGACCAGGGGCCTCTCAACAGCCAGGTCAACAACCAGCAAGCTGCGGCCATGGTCGACTCAGCCGCTGCCCTGTGGAGTTCAGTGCCGACATCCGGCGTCCTGCTCACTCGCTCCGGCGCCCTCAATGAGGACGTCAACGGCTCGAGCGTCATCGCAGGCAACCAGGTATTCGCCGCCCCTTCCGACGTCACGCCCTCGGCGACAAACTATCCTCTCGCGATCATCTTTGACGCGGACGGTTCCGTCATCAACAGCCTCTTCGGCAACGGCACGAGTGACCCCACCAGCTGCCAGAACAATGGCATTTTCACGTGGCTCGACAACATTCAGCCCGACGCTACGATCGCCCACGCCATCATTCTGCTCAACGGTCTCTGTGCCACCAATGCAGATCTCATCGCGATGATGCAGTTCGAACTGGAGCGGGCATTCGGCCGCGTCCTTGGCCTCGACTATGCGCAGGTCAATCCCAAAGCCCTCAGTAACGGAGAGTCCAATGGCACGCTGGGTTGGCCGATCATGCAGCCTATGAGCGGATTCTGCGGCGCGGCAGGCGGCATATGCCTTCCCAACCCTGGAGAGCTCCGCTTCGACGATATCGCCGCACTGAACCGCATCTATCCCATCACGGCATCCAATGTCGCCGCTTTCCCCGGAAAACAGATCACCGCTGCAAACACCGTCTCGATCAAGGGCACCCTCAGCTTCCGCTCCGGAGTCGGCATGCAAGGCGTCAACGTGGTGGCTCGGCCACTCGACGCCAATGGCAACCCTCTGTATCAGTACACCGTCACGTCTGTCTCCGGCGCCTACTTCAGCGGCAACCACGGCAACCCAATCACCGGTTGGAACGACTCAAATGGAAACGCGCTGGCGCAATGGGGGTCGAACGATCCCGCCCTCCAGGGCTTCTTCGATCTCAGCGGCATTCCGCTGCCGCCCGGCATGACAACCGCGAATTACCAGCTCACCTTCGAGCCGATCAGTCCGCTTTACATGCTCACCGAGTCAGTCGGCCCTTATGTCACGGGTTCACCGACACCTTCCGGCACGATGCCTGTTCTATCCGTCCCCAATATGTCCGCCGGCAGTGCGCAAACCCTCACCGTAGCCATCACTGATTCCGCCACAGGCAACACAGTCGACGCAATCGCCTCGCCCGACTCGCCTCGCATGCTCCCGCCCGGCGGCTTATGGTGCGGACGCCTCAGCCAGGTAGGCCAGACCGACTGGTTTGCCTTCCCGGTACGGGCCGGCCACACCTTCACCATCGTCACCCAGACCCTGAACGAAACTGGCCTTCGTACCGAAACAAAGGCCCTCCCCGCAATCGGCGTGTGGGATGCCTTCAAACCCATCTCCGCGGCGTCTCTCAACTGGGCGCCAGCGCTCAACGGCTACGCCACGGGCGAAACCTGGCTCCAGGTCACGGCCTCTGCCGACGATATCGTCCGCCTCGGCATCGCAGACATGCGCGGCGACGGACGCCCCGACTACGCTTACAACGGCTGGGTACTCTACGCAGACACCGTACAACCTCCCCGCCTGCCCGCTTCCGGCGGTCCCATCGTGATTCGCGGCATGGGCTTCCGCCCTTCTGACACAGTGCTCATCGGCGGCCAGAAAGCAGTCGTTACGAGCATCTCCACCAACGAAATCACCGCCATCGCACCCGCCGCCGTCGGGCATCACCGGTTCGGTAGACGTCGAGGTCGATGACCTTCCGATGTTTTATGCGATGGCGATCGTCCCTGCGGGCATCAGCTACGACTCCGGCGACGGCGACTCGCTGACCTTGAAGACCGCTCCTGCAAACACCGTCCCTATCGGCGTCCCGATTCCCTTCACCGTAACCGCCCTCGGCCCCAGCCTCACTCCCGCGGGCAACGTCACCATCACCTTTTCCGTTGTGAGCGGCGACGCAACCCTCTCCTGTGGTGCGGCATTCTGCTCCACCACCGCAACTGGCGATGGCGTGGCCACCATCAACGTAACGGCTCCCACGTCGGGCGCCTCTGTGGTCACTGCGTCTTTGACCAACGGTGTCTCCTTGCAAGCGCACTTCACCGGCGGAACGCCACCCAGCCTGGCAGCCATCACCCCGGCAATTTCTGTCGCCGCTGGAGCCTCCGTCAACTGGACCACGCAAGCTCTCTCGCTGAACAGCGGCGTACCAGTTCCGGGTCAAACCGTCGCCTGGCAAGCCGGCGCGGGCATCATCCCAACCGGCACTCCAACTTCGACCACCAACTCCAGCGGAATTGCTACTAAGTCCCTCATCGTCGGGCCTCTCGCCGGGGGGCAGCAAACCACCTCAATCGCATGCCTGAATGGCACCAGCCAGTGCGTCAATTTTGTTGCCCTCGGCGCACGGCCGGAGTACGCATGGCTCGAATCCGTCTCAGGGACAAATCAAACCCTCTCCGCCTCGGGAACTCCCGGCATCGTAACGTTGCGCGTTCGCGACATGAATGGAAATCCCATGGCTGGCGGAGCCGTCACCCTTTACCAGTCTCTCTATGCGTGGACGCCTCCCTGCCCGCCCCATGGCCGCTGCGCGGTCGCACCTTTGCTCGCCACGCAGACTGCGTCCGCCGTCTCCGCCCTCGATGGCATCGTCACCTTTTCCCCTGTCTCCATCCCCGGCGTTGCCACCAACCTCGCCGGTCTGGCCGTCATCGGCAACGCCGGTACCCTGACCATCCCTATCGAGCAGCATCCATAAATAACAATCAATTCAGACCATGGGTAAACATCTGTGACCTGCACAGGCCCTCGGGCATCACATAAGCTGAGAGCGAGGTGCAATGAGCGAACTGACAAAACCGCTTGAGGCTGGTGTGCAAGGCAGACGGCCACGTGTGGTGATCGTGGGTGCAGGCTTTGCTGGTCTCCACGCGGCTCTTGCGCTGCGACATCTGCCCGTCGATGTGACCGTGGTCGATCGCCGTAACCACCACATCTTTCAGCCGCTGCTCTACCAGGTGGCCCTTGCTGTTCTTTCGCCGGCCGATATCGCCCAGCCCATCCGCACCATCCTGCGTAACCAGCAAAACACTGAAGTTCTCATGGACACGGTGAACGCCATCGATGTGCAGGCACGTCGCATAAGCCTGGCTTCCGGCGCGCAGCTCTCCTATGACTACCTCGTCATCGCCACCGGCGCCACCCACTCCTACTTCGGTAAAGACGAATGGGCAAAATATGCTCCTGGCCTTAAAAGCATTGAGGACGCCACCGAGATCCGCCGCCGCGTCCTTCTTGCCTTCGAACTCGCCGAGCGCCAGGCGCAGGAGCACGGCTGGCATCCTCCGCTCAACTTCATCGTCATCGGCGGTGGCCCTACTGGTGTTGAACTCGCGGGCGCCGTCAGCGATATCACCAAGCTCTATATGCGTCACGATTTCCGCCACATCGATCCATCCAAGGCGCGTGTACTGCTCTTCGATAGCGGTCCCCGCGTCCTCGCCGCCTACCCTGAGGACCTCTCTGCAAAGGCCGAACGCGAGCTCTTTCACCTCGGCGTTGAAGTTCACACCAAAAGCCATGTCACGAACGTCGGTCCCGGTTGGGTCGAAGTCAACGATCAACGAATCGACGCCGCCGTAATCCTCTGGGCCGCCGGCGTACAGGCATCGCCCCTGGGCAAGATGCTCGGTGCGCCCACTGACAAGCGCGGCTGCGTGATCGTCGATAGCAATCTCAATCCGCCCGGCCTCCCGGAAGTCTTCGTGATCGGCGACCTCGCGCACTTCGAACAGGACGGCAAGCAGGTACCCGGGGTCGCTCAGCCCGCCTTGCAAATG
Source organism: uncultured Acidobacteriaceae bacterium (assembly GCA_963769345.1). Lineage (GTDB taxonomy): Bacteria > Acidobacteriota > Terriglobia > Terriglobales > Acidobacteriaceae > Telmatobacter. Next base: position 700,319 of record CAVYLL010000005.1, on the reverse strand, counting down.
GGCGACTTCGTCGGCAAAGCCATCGCAGCCGACCTCGCCCATCAACGCCGCCCCGCCTTCCACTACTTCGACAAGGGCGACCTGGCTACTATTGGCCGCGTCGCGGCTGTGGCCCGAGTGGAGTGGCCTTTCAAGGCTCACCTCAGCGGATTCCCCGCGTGGCTAACCTGGATGGTGGTCCACATCTTCTACCTCATTGGCTTCCGCAATCGTGTTGCGGTCTTCTCACAATGGGTCTGGAACTACTTCATGTTCACGCGGAGCGCAAGACTCATCACCGGCGACCAGAACCTCCCCGGCTGGCAAGACCAGGTCGACGCCGGCCCCGCGCACACCGAAGACGCCCGCACCGCTGAAGTGCGTTAAAGCAGCTGTCAGCTCCCAGCTTCTAGCCGCCAGCTTCTGTTCTCCGGGATCGAAGGTGCCCTGCTTCAGATCCCGATTGCTTATAAGCCACAAATGCCAGCGGCCGCACCAGAGAGCTAGAGGCTAGTAGCTAGAAGCTAGCGGCTGCCTCATCAGATAAACTGATAGGAGATCATGCTCGATCTGGGATTCGTCCGGGGCAACCTGGAAGCAGTTGAAGAAAAACTCCGTGCCCGCGGCGCCGATCCTGCCGCCCTGCTCGGCAATTTCCGGCATTTGGATCAGACCCGCCGCGAAGCCATCACGGCTTCAGAACAACTCAAAGCCCGTCGCAACGAGCTCAGCCAGCAGGTCGCCGCCCTCAAGCGCGACGGCAAAGACGCGACCGCGGTGATGGACGAAACCCGCGCCCTCAAAGAAAAGCTCGACGAACTCGACAAGACCGCCACCGCGCTCGACGAGCAGATGCGCCTCTCCCTCGCCGGCATCCCCAATCTCACCCGCGACGAAGTCCCTGTCGGCAAATCCGAAGAGGACAATGTCACCGTAAAGACCTGGGGCGAAAAGCCGCAATTCGACTTCACGCCCAGGCCCCACTGGGAGCTCGGCGAGCAGCTCGGCATCCTCGATCTCGAGCGTGCGGCCAAGCTCAGCGGCGCGCGTTTCGCCGTCTACATGGGCGCCGGCGCCCGTCTCGAACGGGCCCTCATCAGCTTCATGCTCGACACCCACACCCAGAAGCACGGCTACACCGAGGTGCTGCCGCCCTTCATGGTCAACAGCAAGAGCCTCTTCGGCACCGGGTCAGCTTCCCAAGTTTGCCGAGGACCTCTTCCGCTGCTCCGATGCCGATGCCGAAGCCGCCGCCCGCGGCGAGTACAAGGACAACGACCACTGGCTCATCCCCACCGCCGAAGTCCCCGTGACCAATCTCTACCGTGACGAAATCCTCGATGAAGCTCGGCTTCCCATCTGCTTCACCGCCTACACCCCCTGCTTCCGCGCCGAAGCCGGGCGCAGCGGGCAAGGACACGCGCGGCATCATCCGCCAGCACCAGTTTCAAAAAGTCGAACTGGTCAAGTTCACGCGCCCCGAAGAAGTCCGACGCCGAGCACGAACGCCTCACCCGCGACGCCGAAGAGATCCTCGAAGCCCTCAAGCTTCCCTACCGCCGCGTCCTGCTCTGCACCGCCGACACCGGCTTCTCTTCCGCAAAGACCTTCGATCTCGAAGTCTGGCTCCCCGGCCAGCAGCTCTATCGCGAAATTTCTTCCTGCTCCAACTTCGAGGCCTTCCAGGCTCGCCGCGCCAACATTCGCTTCAAGCCGACCGCCAAGGGCAAGAACGAATTCGTACACACGATCAACGGCAGCGGTCTCGCCGTTGGCCGCACCTGGCTCGCGATTCTCGAAAACTACCAGCAGGCTGACGGCTCCGTGCTCGTTCCAGACGCCCTGCGCCCCTACATGGGCGGCCTCGATCGCATTGTTGCCCGGATCACTCGGCAGGAGCAGCCGTGAACAAGACACTCAAGAGCTACTTCTACTGGACCTACCCCCGTGGCCACGTCCACTATGACGTTCTCGTTACATTGATCCTGCTTTTCATCTTCGTCACGCCGCACTTGTGGGATTTCGGCGACAAGCCTTCGCGCGCACCAGGTCCGCAGCATCCTATCCAGGTCGTCAGCGACGGAGGCCGTGGGATCGTCGTCACCGTCAATGCTGATGACCTCTTTGTGCCCTCGACCGAAACTGACAGCGAAGTTCGCAAACAACTGCGCAAGGCCATTGAGCCGGTTACAGGTGATGCCGTCTCTGTAACCCACTGGGAAACGGCACTCGACCCCCAGGGCAATCGGGTGTGGAAGATCTGGGCCCGCCGCTAGACCGTTGCACGATTCGAAGCATCTTATCCGTCGAGTAGGAAAAGGAAGTTTATGCTCTTGGGAAAGAAAACCTTGCTGGTAGCGTCGTTTGCGTTTGTCTTCGCGCTCATCCCACAGAACGCCGCCGCACAGGACCTGAAGTCGGTGCTGGCCAAGCTCGACGCCGCAGCACCAAACTTCCACTCCACCTCTGCCGACTTTGAGTTTGACTCCATCCAGACCGATCCCGTTCCCGACAAGGAAGTGCAGAAAGGCACGGTGTATTACGCGCGGCATGGTTCAGATTTCCAGATGGCCGCGCATATCGATCAGGAAAACGACAAGCCCGTCCCCAAGATCTACACCTTTTCAAAAGGCGTTTTTCGGTTGTACGAGAAACTCCCCAACCAGGTCACAACCTACAAGAATGACAAGATCGGCGGCTATCTTCTGCTGGGCTTCGGCGCCAGCGGCAAAGAGCTTTCAGAAAAATGGGACATCACCTACGCCGGCCAGGAGACATTGAACGGCGTTAAAACCGAGAAGCTGGATCTGGTACCCAAAGACCCCGCTGTGCGAAAAAATCTTCTGAAGGTGACGGTATGGATGGACACTGAGCACGGCGTCAGCCTGAAGCAGGTGTTCGACCAGGGACAGGGCCAGTCCCGCGTCAGTGTCTACTTCAACTTCAAGTTCAATCAGCCCCTGCCCTCTGACGTCTTCACGTTCAAGACCGACAGCAAGACCCAGTTCACCAACCGGTAGAGCGCAATCCCGCCCAGCACAAACAACATCGGAAAGCACTCCAGCGTGTATCGCGCCTCGGGCGCCTCCACCGTAAGCAGCAACGCGCTGCGAAGCATGATGTACGCCAGCATCCACGGCCACATCTTCGGCCGCATGCACAACCCCGCGATCCCCAGCAGCAGATAGAAAGCGTTTAATGCTGCGTAGAACCAGCTGAACCGCGTTTCCGCGTAGTGATGCTTGTAGACCCACCAGTCCAAGTCGATCGGCAGATTCTCCACCCGCGGCCGCAGCCACATATCCGCGACGCGCGCCACCGGCAGCAGCACATGCGACCGCATTGGATGCGCAGCGCTTCTCTCCGCCGCCAGCTTTGCGAAGCGCGCATCGATCTCGGGCGTCAGGCTCTGGCCGCTGTTGTTGTAGTCATCCGCCAGCGCCGCAGTCTCCGCATACTGTTCCGGCGAATCAAACGCCCGCTTCGGCAATTTTGAAATGTCGAGCGTATCTCCCGGCACATTCCAGTACACCTGGTAGGTCGAAACAAAATCGACGCACCACGTCTTCACCCAGCTCACCCAACCCGCCTGTGTCGACTCTCCCGGATCCGTGGCATAGCGCGGCGCCAGCGGCTCAAACACGTGGAAGGTGTTCCAGTTGCGCCACGTCCACACAGCAAACGGCGTCACCGCCAGCAGCACGCAAACCGCCACCAGCCTCAACGCTCCGCCGCGGATCTGCACAAATCCTCTTCCGCCGCATGCAGAGTGAACACCAGCACCGGAGCAAACGCCAGCGCCACCAGCGCCCCGTCGGGCCGCAGCAACGCCGCAAACGTCACCGCAAACGTAAATCCCAGGGCAGAGCGCCCAGCCCGGCCGCTCCTGAAACTTCGCAGCGCACCACATCGCCAGCGCGATGGCAAAAAGTGTCGGCCCCTCGGTCAGCGGATTCGCCGCATAGACCGCCGTAAACGGGCAAAGCAGCGCCAGCCACAATGTGGAATACGCCGCTCCCCGGCTCAACCGCGCCGGCGCCACACGCCGCGCAAAATCCGCCAGCAGCAGGCACCCTATCAGCTCCAGAACAATCTGCACCCAGGCTGCCGCGGCGTAGTTCTCCATGCCAAACAACTTGAAGCACATCGCCAGAAACAGCGGATACCCCGGCAGCCGTATCAGCGTCGGATAAGTCTCGCCCGTACCCACCGTCAGGGCATAGCGCCCGGAAAGCAGAAGATTTTTGGCGATGCCCCCATAGATAAGCGCGTCCCCGTCACCTCGTAGAATTTCTTCAGCATCCAAAGACGAAGCAGTGCTCCCGTCAGAAGAGCAAGCACAACCCACAAGCCAGCGCGCAGCCGGTCCGTTGCCCCAACCGTCTCCACCGATTGACTCAGAGGTTCAGCTTCCATACGATTCGTACTGTATACCGTAAAAACGGCAATGCCCGATAAACAGATATTTTTCGATCCCCAGCGCACACGATGGAAGCGCCTTCGCCGCATACTCGATATCACGGCCGTCATTTCCACGCTTGTGCTCGCCGGGTTTATCTTCAATGTACTCCGTGGCCAGCCGCTGCCGGAATTGCTGTTGCCTACGCAGAAGCACACCTACAAGGGTCTGCAGAACAGGGTCTCCGCAGCACGCGGCCAAAAGCCCGCCCACCCCACACGCCGCAAAACTGACCGCAAGCCCTCCGACATCCCCTTCAATACCGGCGAAGGACTGCGCGCCGCCTACTATATCCCGGAAGATGCGGCCAGCTACTCGTCCCTTAAAGAACACGTTCACCAGATCGATCTCCTTTTTCCACAATGGCTGCACTTCGATGCGCCATCGCTTGACCTTGAAGGGACAACCTCGGATGGCCATGAATTCCCCATCTTCCAGGGCGGCGTAGTTCACGACCCCGACGAAAACAGCAAGGTCAAGCGCGTCATCCAGCAGGCGCGGGAAGACACCGAAATCTTCCCCCACCTCAACAACTTCAACGCCCACACCCAGAGCTTCGACCCCGCCATGGGCGACGTGATCAAGGACCCGGCCAAGCGCAACGAGATCCGTCAGGAGATTCTGCGGCTCTTCACGGCCTTCCCCGGTTACCACGGCCTGTCGTTCGACATTGAAAATCTGAACGATGATGCCCGCCCCGCATACCTGACCCTGATCCAGGAGATCTACTCCGACCTGCACGCGCGGCACCTTCATCTCTATGTCAACGCAGCGGCGTCCACCAGTTCTGAGGACTTGAAAGCGATCTCCGACAATTCCGACGGCGTAGTACTGATGAACTATGACGAGCACGAAGTCGAATCGCAGCCGGGCCCAATCGCCAGCCAGAATTGGTTCGTCGCAAACCTGACTCGCGTTCTCAAGTCAAAATCCGTGCCACTCGACAAGCTCATCTGCGCCGTCGGCAACTATGGCTACGACTGGGAGATGTCAATTCCAGATCCCAAGGCACGCGATCCCAAACAGCGCAAGCCCCGCGTCGTGGATACCGAAGTCATGGACCACGTCTCCGACGTATGGCAGCGCGCCAGCGACGCCGATGCTGACCTCGATCTCGACTACGACTCACTCAATCCCCACTACGAGTACATCGACGAAGACACCCACACACGTCACGTCGTGTGGTTCCTCGATGGCGTCACGCTCCTGAACGAAATGCGCGCGGCACGCGGACTCGGTCTTCAGACCTTCGCTCTGTGGCGCCTGGGCTCTGAAGATCGCGCCATGTGGAACGTGTGGGACAAACCCAGCAATCCCGTGTCGCTCGACGCTCTCGGCTTGCTTCAGCCCGGACACGATGTCGACACCCAGGGCTCCGGCGACATCCTTCGCGTAACCGGATTGCCGGCAATCGGAAAACGCACCGTAACCGTCGATACGGATGAGACCGACCCGCGCAAGAGACTCATCATCGACGAGCACATGGACGTGTTTCCACACACCTATACGGTCGAGTACTACGGCTATCATCCCAACCAGGTCGCGATCTCCTTCGATGACGGTCCCGATCCGAAGTGGACTCCCAGGATCCTCGACATCCTGAAGCAAAAAAATGTCAAAGGCGCCTTCATGATGATCGGAGCAGAGGCCCAGGAAAACATCGGCCTTATGCAACGAGTCCAGCGCGAAGGCCACGAGATCGGCAACCACACCTATTTCCATCCCGACATCAGCGAAATCCCGACCGAACGGCTTGATTTCGAGGTCAAGCTCACCGAGCGCCTCTTTGCCAGCAAACTAGGCGTGCAGCCCCTCTACTTCCGTCCTCCCTACGATATAGACGAAGAGCCCGAAACCGATGACCAGGCGGCCCCTATTGTGCGGATTCAGCAGCTTGGCTACACCGTCGTCGGCAACAAGATCGACACCAACGATTGGGATGAGCGCAACCGAAAGACTCCTGCCGAGATTACCCAGTTTGTGCTGGACCAGTTGAACACCATGAAAACCAAGCCGCAGTTTCGCGGCTCCGTCATTCTGATGCACGACGGCGGCGGAGACCGTTCCATCACGGTTGAAACGCTTCCCTACCTCATCGACACCCTGCGCTCGAAAGGCTACACATTTGTTCCGGTCTCGTCGTTGATGGGCATGACCACCGCGCAGGTCATGCCGCCCCTTACGTTTCGGCAATATCTCCGCGCAATTCCTGATTCCATCGCCTTCTCCGCACTCTCCATCATCGGCCGCTTCATCGTCCTCGTCTTCTTCGTCGGCGACGTGCTGATGAGCGCACGCCTGATCATCGTGGGCATCTTCGCCATCATCGATCGTCTCCGTCGTCCCCACCGGCAGGCCTCGCCCGGATTCAATCCCCGCGTCGCCGTACTCATCCCCGCTTACAACGAAGAAAAGGTCATCGTCCGCACCATCCGCTCGGTCCTCAACTCCGACTACGCAAATCTGCACGTCATCGTCATCGATGACGGATCGAAGGATCGTACCTTTGAAGTCGCGCGTGAAGCCTACGTGAAGGACATCGCCGCCGGCCGGGTGCAGGTGCTCACCAAGCCCAATGGTGGAAAGGCTGCTGCCCTCAACTACGCCCTAGAACGTATCGACGAAGAGTTCTACGTGGGCATCGATGCCGATACCGTCATCGCCATGGACGCGGTCTCAAAACTGATTCCGCACTTCGAGGATGAACGTATCGGCGCCGTCGCCGGAAACGCAAAAGTCGGCAATCGCGTGAATCTGTGGACACGTTGGCAGGCGCTCGAATACATCACCAGCCAGAACTTCGAACGGCGTGCACTCGATCTCTTCAACGTAGTCATGGTCGTGCCGGGCGCCATTGGCGCATGGCGCACCGCCGCGGCGAAAGCAGCCGGCGGATATCCCATCAACACCGTCGCCGAAGATGCCGACCTGACCATGAACCTCCTGGAGCAGAAGTACAAGGTCGTCTACGAAGATCGCGCCCTTGCGTTCACTGAGGCTCCCATCGATGCGCGCGGCCTGATGCGCCAGCGCTTCCGCTGGTCCTTCGGAATTCTGCAGGCAGTCTGGAAGCACCGCATGGCCTTCGTCCGCAACAAGGCGATGGGGCTTTTTGCGCTCCCCAACATCATCATCTTTCAAATGTTTCTTCCCCTCGTTTCGCCATTCATCGACCTGATGTTCCTTGCGGGCCTGGTGCACTACCTCGTTGATCGCCACTACCACCCTGAGGCAGCCTCAGCCGCAAGCCTCGAAAAGCTGCTCGCCTACTTTGGCGCATTCCTGCTCATCGACTTTGTAACCTCAACCATCGCCTTCAGCCTCGAGCGCCGCCACCCCGCCAACAAGGGCGACGGATGGCTCCTCTTCCACATCTGGCTGCAGCGCTTCGCTTACCGCCAGGTCTTTTCCGTCGTTCTGGCTAAGACGCTAAAGCGGGCCATCGACGGCAAGCCCTTCAACTGGGACAAGCTCGAGCGCACCGCCCAGATGAGCAAACAAACCGAAGCCCTGACGATGTGAGCCTTCATCTAAGAATTTCCAAAAATGTTGCAACATCTGGAATGAGCACGCACCGTGAGCCAGGGAGAATCTTTGGGAAATCGCTACTACACCGGTCCCGTGACCGACCACTTTGACGGCAAGCGGTTCTACCTCTCCGGTTTGCCTTCGACGGACAAGAGTCTCATCGATCTCTTTCGCTGGAAGTTATTCAGCAGACCCGCTCCGTGGCCCGAAACCATCGCAGCGCGCTCCGGCATCAGGCCAGACGCCCGCGTGGACGGCCTGCGCATCACTGCCATCGGCCACTCCTCGGTGCTGATCCAGGCCGCAGGAATCAACATCCTTGTCGATCCCGTCTGGTCGGAGCGCACCAGCCCGTTCACCTGGACAGGACCCAGGCGCCACAACCCACCAGCTGTGTCTCTTGCAGATCTACCGCCCATCCACGCCGTCCTGGTCACTCACAACCACTATGACCACATGGACACCGCGACCATCTCCGCGCTCTGGCAGGCCCACAAGCCGGCCGTGATCTCGCCTCTTGGCAACGACGCAGTGATCCGCAAAGATGCGCCGGAAGTACAAGTACAAACCGGCGACTGGTGGCAGACCTTCACGCTCTCCGATCAAGTCCGCGCGACCATCGTCCCCGCGTATCACTGGTCAGCTCGCAGTCTCGGTGATCGACGCTTCGCCCTGTGGGGCGGATTTGTACTGGATACACCCGCCGGCAAAATCTACTGCGCCGGAGACACCGCCTGGCAGGACGGAAAGATCTTCTCCCAGATCCGCGAACGCCTCGGCGCGCCCCTTGTCGCCATTCTCCCCATTGGAGCCTACGAGCCCCGCTGGTTCATGAACACCCAGCACGCCAATCCTGCAGAAGCCGTTCAAATCGCCATCGACATCGGCGCACAGCATCTCCTCGGCGTCCACTGGGCCACCTTTCAGCTCACCGACGAGCCTTGGGAGGAACCCGCCCAGCTGTTAGAGAAAGCCATGCGCGAGCAAAAACCCGCCAACCTGACCGCCCAAGCCTTCCGCCCCGGCGACATCTGGGAAGTGTGAACGACGCTGCGAGACGGAGGGAGCAGCGGCCTTCAGACCGCTGAATTCAGGCCTCGCCGGGGTTAGGCCTTTAGGCCCGGGCTTCCGGGATGAGCCTCTTCACAGTCACCGGATGATCCATCGCGTCTTGGACTAATGCCGTCACGAACCGTTCTCAACACGCAACCAATCAGTTGCCCATGCACTCAAACAGCCCGGCGCAAATCCCCCGCCAGCAGCCGATGAAACAAGTGTTCCCCGCCTTCTCGCCTCACCGACAGCCTCCCCGCCCCGTAAGCCCGTGACCCCAATCCCCGCTGCACGGACTCGCAAATATCCACATCCTCATCCTGAATCCGATCGCTTACCGCTACACTCTCCGCATTGGCAGCGCGTGCATCATCACTGACGTCGGCGAAGAAGAAATCAAACTGCACCAGGCACCGATCCGTCCCCATTGGCAGTACCAGGTTCGTATCCATCACGCCTTCATAAATGTTGATCATGAAATTCGGATAGAGCCAGTAGTAATAAGCTCGATCTCCTGTCCGCGTCGCGGCGAACGACTCGTGCTCCCGCGAACTCACCATCGGGCTCGACTGCAGCGAATAGTGCGCGCTGTTCTCTATCGTGTACTCCTTGTAATCGAGCACGCTGTTCAGCCCCTTGTGCAGGTGCGGCACGTGATACCCGCCGTCCAGATAGTTGTCTACATAAACCTTCCAGTTGCACGCCAGCGTATAAGTCTTCCGCGCAAAGAAATGGAGATTTCCAATCGCCAACGGTGCAACCCGCACAGGCAAGTCGCCGAGAAACGTCTCCAATCCCGGCGCATTTGCATCCAGCGTTACAAAAATAAACTGCTCCCACGTGGCAACGCGAACCGGAACCAGTCCATTGGCCGCGCGATCGAAATTGCACACACCCACAAATTCCGGCGTTCCCTTCAGCGTTCCATCCAGCCCATACGTCCATCCGTGATAGGGACAACGCAAATGCTGCACGGTGCCGCAAGACACGTTCGCCACTGCGGCCGCATGATGCCGGCATACGTTGTAAAAACCGCGCAGCACGCCATCCGCCCCGCGAACGATCACCAGCGGCTCACCCGCAATCTCGACCGTGAAGAACTGCCCCTCCGCCGCGACCTGGTCCAACCGGCCCACCGCGATCCAGTTGCGTCCGAACACCTGCTCGCGTTCCGCCTGTTCAATCCGCGCATCCAGATACCACGGTGCTGGAATCGTGTAGGCCTCTTCCAACCGAGCGTCGGCGTTGTAGAGATCCAGCAGTTCGGAGAAGAAGTAGTCACTCATGCAGTGTTCCTTTCAAGATCTCGCGCCAGTCGGCGACCGCTCGAACGATAGATTGCAATACCCGCACCCAGCAGGACAAGCGTCATGATGACGACTTTTAAAAATGTTGCTGTAGGATGCGCATCATCCTCCGCCGGAAACAGTGAAAGCACAATCGTGCACGCCGTCGACAACAGCCCCATGCACGCCAGCGGAATCATCGTCCGCCGTCCACCGGGCAACCGAAACACGCCCTCCGGCAATGGCTGCGCCTGCAGCCGAATCGCCGAGGCGAAAAGAAAGAGATAAGGAATAAAGTACGTGATGACCGCCATGCTCACCAGCATGTCGTAGGCGCCACGAATGCTCGTGCCCGCCTGGCTCAGCAGCCCGAATAGCATCCCCGCTGCGCCATACGAAATGATCGCTACATACGGCGTGCCGAAGCGTGGATGAATCCGCCCGAATGCCGCTGGAAGATAGCGATGCACGCCCGCAACAAACGGCAGACGCGCAGTCGATGAGAGATACGCGCTGGCCGCGCCAATGTTACTGGCGGCCACCAGCACCGCGATCGGCACCACCACCACTCCCAGGCCTAACCGCTGAGCCAGGAAATCGACCGCCGTCATGAAGCCTCCCAGGCCGCTGATCCTATCCGCTGGCAGCGCAACCAGCATCGACAGGGTTCCCGCAATATATCCAAACCCGAGGATGAATCCCGCAACAAACAGTGACCGCGGAATTACCCGCCGCGGCTCGCGAATCTCATCCCCCATGAACGACCCGGCCTCGCATCCCCCGAACGCGAAGAAGATGGTCGAAAGAAATATCAGGTTCTTCATGCCTGGCCGCGGCACCATTGCACTCAGTGTGAAATGCGTGGCCGACCCGAAGCGAGCGAAGGAGAAAAGACCGAGCGCGATGAGAACGACGGCAGGAATCATGCCGCCAATGGCGCCCAGATTGTTAAGCCACTTGCCCGTCCCTAATCCCACAACGTTCAGCAGCGTAATCAGTGCCAGCATAACGACAGTAAAAGCCAGAAAGTAAAGCTGCGACTCCTCAAGCCGTTGCATCGGACGGCCAAGGTAGAGCAAACTGCTCGCTGCAAAAAACAGGACCGATGGAAAATACGGCAGGTTGCTCATCCAGTAGGTCCACGCCGAGATAAATGCCGAGAACGGTCCGAAGGCCTCGCGCGTCCAGATGTAGAGTCCACCTTCATCCGGATAGCGCGACGAGAGATCCAGCACGCACGCCGCCAGCGGCACAAAAAATCCAACCAGCGCAGTAAGCCACACCACAATCGCTGAAGGCCCGCTGGCGGCCGCGGTTGCGATCCATCGCAAGCTCAATCCCGAAGCAACGTAGAACAGGATGAGATCGCGGAACCCAAGCGCCCGCTTCAGTTTTGCTGTAGCCAAGGAGACCTCGCTTGTCATGCCCGGGAAAGCTTGCTCCCCAGAATAACCGTCGAGGCTCCGAACTTCTACTTTGTCGAGGATTCACTCGCGCGTTGCGGGATCAGCACCGGTATGCCATCTTCGATCGGATACCTGCGGGCGCAGCTGGAGCACACTACCGCAGCCTTTTCGAAACGCAAGCGCGCATAGCACACCGGGCAAACAACATCATCCGCCCATTGTTTCAGGTTGTTGAGATTCGCATTCTTCGATTCGTCGGTCATCGACAGGCGCTAGTGAATGGTGGCGTCGGGAGAGTCTTTATCCGGATCGCCCTGGCGCCGAGGTGGTCTGCGCATGAACTCCTGCTCGATGCGCTCGTTCGTTCCAGCATGTGCAAACTCGTAAGCCACGCGAATTCCATTGAAGATGGCCCGATCATTCGATGATCCGTGGCCAATCACGCAAACACCCCGCACGCCCAGCAGCTGCGCGCCACCGTACTCGCGATAATCCAGCCGACGACGAAAATCGTTGAACGCCTGCCGCGACAGCAGCGCGCCCACCTTTGCCGTTACGGTCCGTGTCAGTGACTCGCGCAGCACATCGCGCACAAAGCGGCCCACGCCTTCGCTCGTCTTGAGCGCCACATTGCCTACAAACCCGTCGCAGACGATCACGTCCGCCTGGCCGCTGAAAATGTCGCGCCCTTCCACGTTGCCGATAAACTTGATCGGCAGCGCCTTCAGCAGCGGGAACGCCTCGCGCGTCAGGTCGTTGCCCTTGCTCTCTTCCTCGCCAATCGACAGCAGTCCCACGCGCGGATGGGCGATCTTCAACACGCTGCGGGCATACATCTCGCCCATCACGGCAAATTGTTCCAGGTTGTGCGCCTTGCAATCCACGTTGGCGCCCACGTCGAGCAGCACGCAGGGATTGCCCGTCGAACTCGGCATCGGGGTTGCCAGCGCTGGCCGGTCCACGCCAGGCAGAGCACCCAGCACCATCTTGGCCGTGGCCATGGCCGCGCCCGTGTTGCCGGCGGTCACAAAGCCCTTGGCCTTGCCCTCGCGCACCAACTTCAAGCCAACCCGCATCGAGCTGTCGCGCTTGCTGCGGACGGCGTTCGCTGCCTTCTCTTCCATGCCAATCCGCTCCGAGGCATGGTGGATCACGATGGGCAGCTCCTCGTTTTCGAGGTGCTCGTCCAGCAGATCGCGAAGTTCGGAAGATGGACCTACGAGATGCACACGAACGGGAAGCTCGCGGCAGGCCATGATGGCGCCCTTGATCTCGGGCTCAGGAGCCTTGTCGGAACCGACGGCGTCAAGAACGATATCAACGAGCATGCTGCGTCACCGGAAACTCGGCTGAGGATGCGTGAACGCCGGAAATACTGACGGGGCCGTTCGCATGGGACGACCCCGCAGTCTTAAACACTTGCATCATTGCATATTCCGGCTGGTTGGTCGGGAACGCCGCTTTACTTCGCGGCTTCCTTGGTCTCCAGAACGGCGCGGCCCTTGTACTCTCCGCACTTGGCGCAGGCGCGATGGGGAAGCTTCTTCTCGTGGCAGTTTGGGCACTCGGAGACTCCGGTCGCAGTGAGGAAGTCGTGGGCGCGGCGGTTGGCAGTACGGCGCGTTGAATGGCGCCTTTTCGGATTCGGCATGATGCAATTCCTTTCGCGCTCTCACCACTTCTGGACCACACGAGTCCAGACTGCCTCTCGGCAACGGTGGAACACCTGAACATTAATGTTTTGAGGACTTTATCTGGCTGCGTAGCCCGGAAAGCGCCTCCCAGCGGGGGTCGGATGGACCCTCATCGCAGGAGCAATCCTGGCTATTGCGGTTCAGACCGCAGCGCGGGCAAAGTCCTTTGCAGTCAGGCTTGCACAGCGTCCTGACCGGCAGGGACAAAAGCACCTGCTCGCGCAGCACATCCTCAAGCAGAAGACTGTCTCTCTGATAATAACCGATTTCCGTCTCCGGCGCTGTTATCGACCGTTCCGTAGGCTCGGAGTCCGCCACCACAGGCCGGAAAATCAGGTCAAAGTCAGACTCAATGGGGATTTCCACAGGTTCCACACACCTGGCACAGGGCACCTCAAACTTGCCGGCAAACTTCCCCCGCAGGCGGATATCGGCAACGATGTCTTTCGGTCCTCGGTGTTCGTGAATGACCTCGGCCAGCCCCGAAGTGGCCAGATTCCCCATCTGCTTCGCCTCATCGCCCAAATCCACTTGGCCAGGCGGCAGCGCCAGATCAAATTCGATCGGCTCCCGCTCCAGTTCGCTAACTTTGAATTCCATAGGATTCAGCCTAAGGCTGCTGTGCCACTGCGTCAATGGACGGTTCCGGGCGATTCCCCGCTACTCCGATCCACTGCACTCAATGCACTGTCGGAGGCAGACGAGTCAATGCAGTCGCCCAAATCTGTCCGCCTTTGTAGGGTCCGTCACCATCGGCATCGAATTGCGGTTCATCAAACCAAACCCAGTAGACAGTATTCGTACCGAGTGCGCTTTTTTCTTGCCGCGTGAGGTTCTCGTCCCAAGACCCACTGATAGCCACAACTGCCTCCGGCGGTGCAGAGATGGTTCCGATTGCACCACAAGCCCAGAAGAAATCCTCTGCCACGCTGACCCGGTCTCCAGGCGAGAGCTTAGCGAAGCGGGCTCGTATCTCCTCAATCTGCTTCGCATGCCGCGCCGGGTGCGCCGCAATCATGATTAGCGTCTCGGCACACGTGACAGGCCCGACGATCAGCGGATGATCCGTCATCATGCAGCGCGGATCGCCGGTGCAGTCCTCCACCCAGCGCTCCACCTCAGCCCGCGTTGAATCGAACGCGGCCAATGCTTCGCCTAAAGTTGCAAACCGCCCCCTCGGATGCGCCTGCTCCGGTGCCTCGATCCGGCGGCTCCGGTCCGCGGCAAGCATCGCAATCTTGCCTTCGCGCCGCCATTTTTCGAAGGGCTGCTCGACATGTTCGGCAGCATGCAAGCGCGTCAACAGGTAACGCTCCGACGCCACCATATGTTCGACGCAATTCAGAATCGACCAGGCTTCTTGCGAAGGCTTGCGTGCGGCCATCGCATCATCAACACCGGCCAAAGCCTCACCCAGCGCATGGCGACCCGTTTGCAATTTGCGCAGAACCTCGAGTTTCTCCGCCTCATCCATCTTGACCGGACCCTTATGCCGAAACAGCTATTCTGGTTGCGGGCAACCGTCCGAGTCAACACGCTCAGCGTTAAAAACGTGCTCAACTCACCCGCAAAACTCCGTTGGAGGAACCATGCTATCCACGATTGACGATCTGGTCCGGCACAAGTGGTGGGCCAACGCCGTCCTGTTCCGCGCAATCGAGCAACATCCGCCTGCCGCGGATGACGAAGAACTGCGCAAGATGCTTCACCATATCCTCGTCTCCAATCGCTTCTGGCTTCTCACGATCCTCGGGCACGCATTTGCACGCGAAGACGAGATGCAGATTCCCGGCAATCTCGGCGGCATCATCGAACGATTCAAGGAAACCGAACGGCTCGAATCGGACTGGCTGTCACAAGCCAGCGAACAGGACCTTGAACGCACACTGGAAACCCGGTCTTCTCGATTGGGAATCGACGTCTCGGTCAGGCAGGCGCTTCTACAAATCTGCATGCACACCCAGGGACATCGTTCTCAATGCGCAACGCGATTGCGCGCACTCGGCGGAACCCCACCCGGTGCGGACTACATTTTGTGGATCAAACAGAAAAACAACTAGACTCGCCTTAGCAGCCCGTACCCTGAAGTGCGCTCCGTTCCTAAACCACTGGTAACGCTTGACTTATATACCATATATCTGATATAATACTAAAGTAATTCTTCGCACGAAACCTCGCTGTGCGATGCGAAAAGGAGAACTTTAATGATCCAAGCCGAAACGGCCGTCGCCCGATTCTTCCAGTTGTACGCGCAGAAAACCCGCGAAGATAACATTCCCGCATTGATATCGCAATTTACTGATCCGTTTGTTTCAGCTGACCCTCACGGAACGCGCTGCGTGCGCGTCGACGATTTCGCAGCCGCATTGCCGAAACGAAAGATGCTCTTCGATCGGCTCGGCTGCAAGCCCGCTGCATTGGTGAGTCTGCACGAGACGCAGCTTGATTCCCGGTACGTCCTGGCAAAAACCACGTGGCAATTTGACTTCGCAGGCGCAAAGTCGGGGAACTCCGAACAGGTGCTCGCCGATTCGACCTTCCTCGTCGACACCGGCGGAGAAGAATTCAAAATCGTAATGTACATGGCCCATCAGGACATCATGCAGGTGCTCCGCGATCGCGGCATCCTCCAGAGCTGATCAGGCGCAGCCATTCGAGAATAGCGAGCAATGTTACCGCCATCGTTATCTCAAACCGAGCCTAACGCGGCGGCGCCACCGGCGCGTGCAGATACCTGCTCGCGAAGTCGAGAAAGTAAGGCCAGTTCGGCTGTGGCGTATGCCCGCCCTCATGCTGCCGAAACGCAAGGTCGCCCGTCATCAGCGCCGTCCCCATGGCAGGGAACCCCGTCGTTCCCAAATCCTTCGCGCCCATCAGCCGATAGACCGGCCCGGCCGCAACCTCCGCCAGAAACATCCCCCGCGGATCCGCCCACGCGTCCCCGTTGGGATTGGCGTAGCCATCACCGCTATCCGCTCCTCCACCAATAAACAGCGGCGTGGGAGCACACAGCGCGATCAGTTCATGATTGTCCACCGGCAAGTCGCCCGCATTCAGAGGTCCCGCATACCGCAGAAAATTTCCGTCGAACCAGTGATAGAGCGAAGGGCTGGCAACGTTCGGAATCGTCTCTCCATAAATATGCCGGTACAGCTTCGCTCCACCCTCACCCGACGAACTGATGTATCCAACTGCAAATTCCCGGTAATCGTAAGCCATCGTCACCAGCACGGCTTTGCCAAACCGCGAATGCCCCACCAGGCCCAGCTGTTTCGCATCCACCGCTTTATCCATTTCAAAGTAGCCCTTGGCTTGTTCTGCGCCCCAGGCCCACGCTTTCAGCACGCCCCAGTCTTCGAGCTTCCGTGGCTGCCCCTGGTTCGCAAGGCCGATGATGCCCTCCGTCAGCCCCGATCCATCGTCCTTCTGATAGCTCACCGGATTCAGAATCGCGAAACCCCATCCGCGCTGCACTACGAGCTTGCCATCCACTCCCCACTGCGTCGGAACGTAGTTGTCGAGCGGCCCGCTGGTTGCAAGTTCAAAATCCTTCGCAAACGCCAGTTCCATGATCACGGGGACGGGACCCGGCGCGTGCGCTGGAACCGTCAACAGCAAATCGATATCGAGTTTAATCGGCGTATTCATCCACGGCCCGACCCGCCCCGCCAGCCGCTTCGTAATCACATCGACCCCACCATATTTCTCGTGAACAGTGCTGATTACGTGCCACTCCAGACCCGGCATAGAAACCGGCGACCGCCCCAGCACCTCACGATCGAAATCTTCCCAGATCTCTCGTCTCCTCTTGCCCCAGTCCCATCCAGTCTTCACCGGTTGCCCGTTCTTGAATACCAGCGGATCCGGCAGCTGCGGATACACATTGGCCTTTGACTCGTCATAATTCGTCGCGTGCGGCGACTTCGCATCCGGAACCGGCGCGGGCCGTAAATCAGCGTCCTTCAGTCCCAGCAGGCCCAGCAGCCGCAGCCGATCCTGCTCCGCCGTCAGATGCACCGGAGACTGCACGTGAGGAACCGGAGTCACCGTTGGCAGTCGCGGGGAGTCTTGTGCCGACGCATTACGAACTGCAAGCACCAGCATCAGCCACCCGAAGCGCAACGACGCTCTCAAAAACCTCGAACACCGCATGGAATGCTCCCTTACAAAACCGGGCCAAGAATATAGGCTGGAGCCCTCGCTCGCAACAAGTCGATCACATGACTTCAAGTTTCCTCTCCCGACGCCGATGACCAAGTTGGTTGATTCACGGCATTCTCGCGTGGATTCTCGGTACGGGATCAGCTAGTCCGGACCACAACGAGGGAGGAAACTGCACTCATGTCCACTATCCGCAACATACCTATCGGGCGAAAATTCACCATCGCATTCGGAATCGTCTGCCTGCTCTGTTTTGTCCTGGGCATCTACACATTCTTCACCTTCTTCTCCATCACCAAATCCACACGGAGACGTGAGCCGGAGTGCATTCCCATCCGTCATTCATCTGGCCCAGGCCCGCGGCGCACTGAACGTCTTGCGCCGCGCCGACCTTGACCTGATGCTCTGCCAGACAGCAGAATGCACCGCGAAGTATTCGGCAATGCGTCAGAATGCGCTTGCCGACTATCGGTCCGAGATCAAGGCCTACGAACCGTTCATCAGCTATCCGGGGGAACGCGAACTCTACGAAAAGGTGGACACCGCCTTCGCACGCTACCTGGAGACCAGCGATCAGGCATTGGCGTTGCTGGCCGCCCATAAAACCGGGGAGGCGGTTGATCGTTTCTCATCCGAGTCGACCGTCGCAATCTTTTCGGCCGTTTCCACCTCCCTCGGCGACGATCTCAAGCTGAATGCAGCCGCCGGAACGCAGGATGCGAACAATTCCACCGAGCCAGCAGCCGAGCCATCTGGATAGTGATGAGTGCAACCCTGATGATCATTGCGCTCTGCATTCTCGTCGGCGTTGTTCTCACGCGCGTCATCGCCCCGCGCATCGCCAAGGGTACGGAGATGCTGGAACGCCTCGCCGCAAAGGATCTCACCGCCTACGTTCCCGTCACCGGCACCGACGAAATCGGCCGCCTCGGCGAAGCATTGAACACAATGTGCCGAAACCCTTCGCACGGTGCTTCAGGCGGTCGCTCAAGGCGCAGATACTCTCTCCGCCGCGACCACCGAAATCAGCGCGCGCTCCGTTCAGACCGCCGGCAACGCGCATGCACAATCCAGCAAGACCAACCAGATCGCCGCCGCCGCGCAGGAAATGACCGCAACCATCGGCGAAATCAGCCACAACGCCGAAAGCGCCGCCGCCGCCAGCCGCGTCTCGGCCGAAACCGCCGACCAGGGCGGCGCCGTGATGCAGGCCGCGGCAACCACCATGGAAAAGATCGCCGCCGCCACCGGCTCCGTCTCCGAGAAAATGACCTCCCTCGCCGCACCGCTCCGAGGAAATCGGCAAGGTCGTCAACGTCATCCAGGAGATCAGCGAGCAAACCAACCTGCTGGCCCTCAATGCCGCCATCGAAGCCGCGCGCGCCGGCGAACATGGCCGCGGATTCGCCGTCGTCGCCGGCGAAGTGCGCCGCCTGGCCGAACGCACCAAGGGCGCCACCGAAGAAATCGCCGGCACCATTCGCAGCATCCAGGACGAAACCCGCAGAACCCTCGAGGTCATGCAGGAGAGCCGCACCGCCGTCGAAAGCGGCATGAGCGAAACCGGCCGCGCACGCAAGAGCCTCGAGGCCATCATCGAGTCTTCAAAACAGGTGGAGACACCAGATCCATCTGATCGCCACCGCCGCCACCGAGCAGACCGCCGCCTCGAGCGAAATCTCCGAGTCCGCCGGCCAGATCTCGCAACTCGCCATCGAAAATGCCCAAGGCGCCGAAGAAGCCGTCGAAGCCCTCAAGAATCTCGCCTCCCTGGCCAGCGAGCTCGACGGCATGATTCGCCAGTTCCACCTTGAAGCGACGAGCGATTCCGCAGACACCGACGAACCGTAAACCGCGATCCGCCTTCCAACGCAACTCGTGCCGCCCACGCCTGAACTCCCGGAGCAGCCGACTCGGCCCCAGTGACTCGATGCTCATCACTGGGGCCGTCTTTTGCTCCCCGTTACCCGCCGATTCCATGCGGCTCCAGGTCAATGCGTCTGGTATCCTCGCCGAGCATGCCCTCAACCTGGGGTTCTACAGAACCAACAATTCCTTAGCGCATACATTGTCTGGATTGTCTGAAACCTCCTGCCGGTTGAGACAATCACTACCGAAGCGGAGATCCCGCTTCGACATGATTCCTGCCGGGCAGGTTTAGCCTGGAGCGTATCCCGTGCCTGGATGCCTCAGACTGCCACTTGCGCTGAGCACGACTACTCGCACCTGGAGACACTCGCATGAGCGCCGTCAAGTATGACCTGATCGTCATCGGCTCCGGGCCTTCCGGCCAGCGCGCCGCTGTGGCCGCCTCCAAGATGAAAAAGCGCGTCGCCGTCGTCGAAGCCCGCTCCGTCGTCGGCGGCGTCTGCATCAATACCGGCACCATCCCCTCCAAGACCATGCGCGAGGCCGTGCTGCATCTCTCCGGCTACAACTACCGCTCCGTCTACGGAATGAACTACCGGGTCAAAGAAAAAATCACCATGGCCGACCTCGCCTTCCGGGTTCAGGCCGTCATCAAGACTGAAGTCGATGTCACCGAGGCCCAGCTCTCGCGCAACGGCATCGACGTCGTCCATGGCATCGCCCACTTCGTCGATCCCCACCAGGTCCGCGTCGAGGGCCCCAACGGCGACACCACCCTCGAAGCCGACCGCATCATCATCGCCGTCGGCACCAAGCCCGCCTGCTCACCCAAGGTTCCCATCAACGGCCGCACCATCATCAACAGCGACCAGGTTCTCGACCTCCCCACCCTGCCCCGAATCGCTCATCGTCGTCGGCGGCGGCGTCATCGGCGTCGAATACACCTGCATGTTCGCCATCCTCGGCGTGCGCGTCACCCTGATTGAAAAACGCGCCAAGCTGCTCGAATTCGCCGACCAGGAAATCGTCGAAGCGCTCAGCTACCACCTGCGCGACAGCCGCGTCACCATGCGCCTCGGCGAAGAAGTGGAAAGCGTCGAAGAGCTCCCCGACGGCACCGTCGTCGCCAATCTGCAAAGCAAGAAGAAGGTCTCCGGCGACGCCCTGCTCTACGCCGTCGGCCGCCAGGGCGCCGTCGACGACCTCAACCTCGCCGCCGCCGGCATCGAAGCCGACAATCGCGGCCGCATCCCCGTCGACGAGCACTACCAGACCAAGGTCGAACACATCTATGCCGTCGGCGATGTCGTCGGCTTCCCTTCCCTCGCCTCCGTCTCCATGGAGCAGGGCCGCATCGCCGCCGCCCGCGCCTTCAACGACACCCACACCACCTCCAATCCCAGCTTTTATCCCTACGGCATCTACACCATTCCCGAAATCAGCTTCATCGGCAAAACCGAAGAGCAGCTCACCGACGAAGACGTGCCCTACGAAGTCGGCATGGCGTTACTATCGCGAAACCGCCCGCGGCCAGATTCGCGGCGACACCACCGGCCGCCTCAAGCTCATCTTCCACCGCGACACGCGCAAGGTGCTCGGCGTGCACATCATCGGCGAAGGCGCCAGCGAGCTGGTCCACATCGGCCAGGCCGTCATGATCCTCGGCGGCACCGTCGACTACTTCGTCGACACCGTCTTCAACTACCCCACTCTCGCCGAGTGCTACAAAGCCGCGGCCTTCAACGGCCTCGGCCGCCTGCACCGCTACCAGGTGGAGTAGACGTTGCGGATCCCAGACACGATAGTCAGTCCGCAGAACGTCTCGGCTTGATACGTCCCCCACGGAGGGCAAAATGACCACCGCCATCGGCGTCGTGATGACCGAACACATTGTGGCCGGCAGGCTTGAAGATCATGCGCCTCGCTGGGAGAGACCGTTCGCTATCCCCAGAACGTCGACGAGATCGACGCGCTCAGCGCGCTTCCCGGCGGCGAGTTCGTCGAAATCCTCGCCGGCCAGATCACTGTCCGTAGTCGGAAAGGGCGACCGTCGACGCCATTGGCGTCGCCGTTCCCGGCATCATCGCGTCACGGCGTCGTCGAAGACTCGCCCAATCTCACCCAGATCAAAGGCATGCGCCTGGCCGAAGAGCTCACCCGCGTCCTCGCCGCCAAAGGCGTCAATGCCCCCGTCCACATTGCCAACGACGCCGACGCCATCGCCGCCGGCGTCGCCGCCACCCGCGGCCAACTCAACAAGCTCACCCGCGTATGGACCATCGGCAACGGCATCGGCTACGGCCGCTGGCCTTATGTTGAAGGCGTCTGGGAAGGCGGCCACATCACCGTCACCCTCGATCCCAAAGAACGCTTCTGCGGATGCGGCGGCGTCGGTCACCTTGAAGGCATCATGGGCTATCGCGCCATGCGCATGCGCTTCCTCGACCTCGAACCCGAAGAGGTTTTCGCCCAGGCCAAGAAGGGCGACGAGCGCTGCCGCGAATTCGTCGATCTCTGGCATCGCGCGCTTGCCGCCGCCACCGCCTCGTTCATCCACCTCGCCGGCCCCGGCCGCTTCTACTTCACCGGCCACAACGTCGGCTTCCTCGACCTGCCCATGCTGCGCCGCCATCTTGAAACCATGGTCAAGATGAGCCCGCTGCTAAGCTACTCACTCGAGATCTTGCCCAACGACGACGACACCGCCCTGCTCGGCGCAGGCGTCAGCGCAATCCGTGCGCTCGCGTCGTAGGCAGATTCTCCAGTGTGCAGCGGTTGGCGCGGCTGTCGAAGTTTGTCAATACCGGCCCACAGCCGTATCCGCGCAAACCCCTTCAATTCAGCGTTTTATCAGGCAATGTAGGATTTGCAGGCAATTTCACGTAAAAAGCGCACAATGAATCTGCAAGTCGAACAATCCCAATCTCAGGGAATTTTGCCCTCGTTTGGGAACTGCGTAATGTCGCCCCGGCAATGCCACTTAAGCCCTTTGTTGAGAGTATTTTGCAAATAAGTCCTTCCGTAAGAGGATTTTGCAGCCAGCTCCACCCATAACCTGTTTATAAAGAGTATTTTGCAGCCAGAGTGTCCGCAAAAAAATCAGGGATCATCACGGAAGGGAAGGTGCTGAGAGCTAGGAGCTAGGAATGGAAATCAGCTGAGCCGCAGATATGTCTTCGAGAGCCGGTCGTGCCAGCTCATCTGGTCTTCGTCGAAGATCGACCAGACCATCCCCAGGCCGACGGGAAGAACCGAGATCAGCATCGCCTTCATCCGGCCCTTGATCTGTGCAGCCGTGGGAACTTCTTCGTCGAAGGTGCACAGCGAAAGCTGGGCGTACCGCATCCCCGGCGTCACCTTGGCAAACGTGAGGAAGAACCACTCATACAGCGCGGCGAATCCCAGCGTCACGATCACTCCGCACACCTCGGAGACACGAATACTCGGCAAGTGATCAAACCGCGAAGCAACAAGATACGCAACGCCCCAAACCAGGCTCAGGATTAGTGCTGCATCCACCATCGTCGCCATCATCCGCCGGCCAAAGGGCGCCTGGTAAAGCTTCGCGGCATCTGGTTGTAGCGCGTAGTAATCCGGGAGAGGATGCGGTTGTTCGTCGAGCTCAATCTCCTGCCAGCTCGTCCCGATCCACATGGGTGGTGGCCCAGACGTCGCTGCAGCAGCCATCGGCTCGGTCGAAACGGTGTTCGGATCTACCTCGAAGATGCTGAGCTGCTGCGGTTCAGAAGATTCCGGGTTCGCTTCCGTGATGCGCGGACGCATTCGGCGAGTTGCAATGATCTCGCGCGGAAACTCAATGAGGTTCGCCGGAATCGGCTGTGCAGCCTCGACGGCCTCATAAACCGCCGCATCGTAGTACGTATTCTCAGCGTCAGCGGGCGGGTCCCAGGCGTAGCTGATTGTTGAACGAGTCTCCGCGGACGCCTGCCGCACCGGCATATCAGGCTCCCAACGAATCTCCAGATCACGACCTGCTGCCCCATCCATCGGCGGAACGGTTACTGAGTTCTGCGGCTGCCGCTCCGGTATCTCTTTTTCAACTCGGTGCGCGGCATATTCAGGTTCGTCAACCTGGTCGCCGCTGTTCTGGATGTGATCGAGGACAGCCTGCGCGGCCGCTTGAGCCTCGAGCGCGGCGCGAGTGGCTGCTTCAGCGGCGCGCAAAGCGTTGCGTGCTTCCAAGGCTTGCATTTCGCTGAAGCTGGGCGCCTTGGCATAGCGGGCGGCAACGCGCGCTGCGGCGGCGGCAGCCCGGGTGCTGGCCAAATCCTGTCCGTCGTCTCGCGTGTCTTCATCAACAACAGAGATTCCCTTGCGATTCTTGTGCTCCGCAAGGCGGCGATTTACTTCCTGCTTCCACGAAGGAAGTGGGGTAGGCGAGCTAGCCAGTGTGCTCAAAGCTCTAAGATCCCTTCAATATCTTCCCCGGACCCGTGCGACCAGTGCATTGATCCGGTTGGATTGTTGCCGTCCGCGCGAGTTCTGAAGAATGTGCGCGGTTGATGTTTTAATAAACGTCCCGAGTGCGAATGAACTGTTGAGTCCGAAGAACCGTGCTCGCATTTGCTATGCTTGCTTTGGCCCTCGGATGCACCCTCGTAATTTCGTGTTTATCACGGTGATCACCCTCTGTCACCTGCAACTTGCCGGACAGATGTTGACCAATGCGTTACCCCCTGCGCAAAGTCTGGCTGCGGCTGCGAGTGGCAATCAACAATCAGCCGCGTCGCAGTTGCCCGACGACCCGGGGCAGGAAGCCATTCCCATCGCAAAACCCGAGCCCATTCCAGCGAGTGGCGTGCCTGTCGAATTGCAAGCGGATAGCCAGACCTGGATCGCCGATACGTGGACCGGGGCCGGCGGCGTAGTGGTTCACTATCGCGACTACATCATTCGAGCCGACAAGGTTGTATATCACCGGAAGACTTACGAACTCGAAGCAGAAGGGCACCTGCAGGTAACGGGCGGCCCCAGCGATGCGTTCATTCATGCTTCGCACGGCGACATGCGGCTCGACATGCACACCGCGCGATTCTTCGATGTCAGCGGGTCGCTTGGAGTCAGGCGCGCGGGACGCGCCGTGGTTTACTCCACCACGAACCCATTCCTGTTCTCGGGCCGTGTCCTGCTCCAGACCGGCGAAGGAAGCTATAAAATCGTCGATGGCACCATGACGAACTGCCGTCTCCCCAAGCCGGACTGGCAGTTGATTGCGCATGCCATTACGGTGGCAAACAACCAGGCAACCACCAAAAACACGCTCTTCAAATTCCTGGGAATTCCCATGTTCTATCTTCCTTACCTGCGACATCCAGTGGAGGAAACGGGGCGTGAGAGCGGGCTGTTGATTCCCGTTGTCAGCAACTCCACCACTCGTGGGTTAATTGTGGGCGAACAGGTTTACATCGTCCTCAACCGCAGCATGGACATGGTGGTAGGAACCGAGTACTACAGCAAACGCGGCTGGGCGCCGAACGGCGACTTCCGTTACAAGGGAATGGACCTGAATCACTTCACGGTGAAGTGGAACGCGTTGTTCGACCGCGGCATCGAACAGTTGCAAACTTCGGGCCCGCAGGCTGGTCAGACCATTCTCGTGAACCAGGGTGGAACCGACATCTTAGCGGAAGGTCGTTACGACTTGAGCCCTCAGACCCGCGCGGCTCTGAGTATCGAATATCTTTCAAGCTATGTCTACAAGCTCGCCTTCAACGACAATTACCTCCAGGCCGTGAACTCCGAGGTCCACAGCACGGTATCGCTGACACACACACACAATGGGCTGGTGCCCTCGGCCTACCTTGAACGCCTGCAGAACTTCGCCAGTTCTAACGAAGGTGACGAGGTGCGCATCCTGCACCTGCCGAGCCTGCGCTTCGACGTTCTGGACGAGCCGGTTCACACATCTCCCTTCTACTGGAGAATGGGTTCGTCGATCAGCTATCTGGGACGCTCTGAGTACAGCTTTCACATCCGCAACCTGGGAAGGTTCGATCTTTATCCTCACCTGTCGCTGCCGCTGGTGCGCGGCGGCTGGAGCGTGGTTCCCGAAGTGGCGCTCCGCGAAACGTTTTATACCGGAAGTCAGAATCCGGACCTCTCGACCACGAGTAGCGGCACACCTACAGTAAGCCATGAGCCCCTGAGCCGCGGCGACTTTGAAGCATCAGTTGATGTGAGGCCGCCGGCCTTGGAACGCGACTTCACAATCGGCAACCACGAAGTGCGCCACGTGATCGAGCCAGAGCTCTTCTACAACTTTGTTGGAGGAATCGGCGTCAAGGCGCGCAACGTCCCGCTGTTTGACCCCACAGACATCGCCACGGACACCAACGAGGTAGGCTATGTCTTGACGCAGCGTTTCTATGCCAGATCGAAGAATGCTCAGCCTTGCACGGTCGCGGACGCCGAAACGGCAACAACCTGCCCGCCACAACCGCGTGAATGGGCCAGTTGGGAGATCAGGCAGAAGTACTTCTTGGACCCAACGTTTGGCGGAGCAATCATCCCCGGCCGTAGAAATGTCTTCGACACAACACTCGATCTGACCGGAATTGCATTCCTCACCGACCCGAGAAATCTTTCCCCGCTCGTGTCGCGACTACGCTTTGAGGCCATCAGAAACTTGCGCATCGAGTGGGACCTGGACTACGACCCGAAGGGTGGACGACTCGATGCCAATAACGTTTTTGCCGGCTACAGTTGGGGACGCACAACCGTGGGGATCGGCCACTCTCTTCTCAACGCAGTCGACGAGAAAGGCAGCGCCGCTTCCCTCATTCAGAGTGAACAATTGCAGCCGTTTATCGAAATCGGGAAACCCAACGGCGGCGGATTGAATCTGGCAGCAAACGGAGGATACGATTTTGTCAATGGCTCGCTGCAATATGCGGGCGTGCAGGCAGTTTACAACTGGAATTGCTGCGGTTTGAGTCTGGGATATCGTCGTTTCGCCCTGGGATCGGTACGCGACGAAACCCAATACCTGTACAGCTTTACGCTTGCTAACTTCGGATCGGTCGGCGATATTCGCCGCTCAAATACTGTATTCCGCGACCCAACCGTTCCGCCCGTTTACTGAACAGCGTCCGAACCGTTGATTGCCTTTCGCCGCTCTCGACGTCCACTAATCAGTAACATCGCCCCACTGCTGGCTCTGCCGGGACTTGACTGGGATATCCTTGCAGGAGAGGACTATCAATTGTTGCGCATATATCTCTTGGCTGGTCTGCTTGCGTTGGGCCTGGCCGTCGGTTGCAAAGCCCAGTCTGCCGCCTCCGGTGCTCAGGATGCCGCACTGAACCGTCGCATTGAAGTGATGGTACGTTCACAATTCAACATTCCGCCCGAGGTTTCCGTTGTCCTTGGCCAACGCACCTCCAGCCAGATAGCCGGCTACAATACTTTGCCAATCACGTTGTCGCACGGTTCAACCAAGAAGGTAATTGACTTTCTGATCTCTTCAGACAACACGAAGTTGGCGCGCCTGGAAACCTTCGATCTTGCCAAGGACCCTGTGTTCAACATTGACATTGCAGGACGACCGATTCGCGGCAATCCGGATGCCAAGGTAACAGTAATCAACTTCGACGATTTGGAGTGCCCGTACTGCGCGCGCATGCATTCATCCCTTTTCCCGTCCACGATCGATCGGTACAAGGACAAGGTGCGGTTTGTCTATAAGGATGACCCGCTGACCGAGTTGCATCCGTGGGCGATGCACGCTGCAGTGGATGCGAATTGCCTGGCGGCACAAAACGGTCAAGTGTATTGGAATTACGTGGATTACGTGCACGCCCACGGACAGGAGGTCAACGGCGAAGACCGCAATCTGACGAAGAGCTTCGCCGCGCTCGACCGCATCGCTCGCGAAGAATCTACGCTGGCAAAACTGGACGCAGCCAAGCTCGACGCCTGCATCGCAAAGCAGGATGAGACTCAGGTGCGCGCATCGGCAAAGGAAGCAGAAACGCTGGGTGTGGATGGAACGCCCGCCCTCTTCATCGATGGCGAGCGCATCACTGGCGCTCTTCCTGCGGAGCAGGTGTGGCTCGTGATCGACCGCGCTCTTCGGGCAGACGGGATTGAGCCTCCGCCGCCTGCAACGGCTGATCAGCCCGCGGGCAAAGGTCAGTAACAATTGGGGAGTTTCGCCGCCGCCCGTCATCCCTGCCTGGAGCTGGCGTGCGAACCGAGAACCCCGCATGTGAGTCTTTCGTTCCGGAGCCCCGGTCCAGGGATATATCCTGTAGTACCGGGGCCACGGTCCGGGGTCCCCATCGATGGGGTGGAGGGCCGGCTCCCGAGGAGATCAAGGTTGCAGCAAGTCCAAGCTTTATCCTTCAAGCGTCGTAAGCCTTTAGCCCTGCCCCTTTCAAGCGCGCTTCTGCTGGTTGCACTGGCAGCATGCAAGCACGCTCCCTCGCCGGATGTGATGGCGACAGTCAACGGCAAGGAAATTCTTCGTTCCGATATTGACAAAGCCTACAGCAACTACAAGGCCACGCAAGGAGATGCTCCGCAGGATCCCAACCCGGAGCAGGCCGATATCGTTCGGCTTAACCTTTTGCGCCAGTTGATTGACAACGAGATCCTTGATCAGCGAGCCGCGAAGCTGAATCTTGCGGCCTCTGACGAAGATGTGAATGCTCAGCTGATCGAGTTGAAAGCGCCCTACACGGCTGAAGAGTTCGACAAAAAACTGAAGCAGCAGAATATGACGCTGGATGACCTGAAGCTGCAAATCCGGCGGAAGCTGACTTCCGACAAGCTCATTAACAAGGAAATCGAATCCAAGATCAACATCACCGACGCCGATATCAACAGCTACTATGCGAGCCATAAATCCGAGTTCAACGTGATCGAGCCGCAATATCACCTTGCCTGGATCGTGGTGACCTCTGGTCCCGGGCAACAGGCCGGCAATCTGCAGAACAATAAGGCCATGAGTGATGCTGATGCGCGCAAGAAAATCCAGACGGTTCGCAGCCGTCTCACGACCGGTGAGGATTTCGGCGCGCTGGCGATGAACTACTCCGAGGACCCTAATACGAATTCAAGCGCCGGAGATATGGGCTTTATTCCTGAATCCGCATTGCAACAGCGCGATCCGGCCACTTTCGCAGCGATCAGACAAACTGAAAGTCGGACAAGTTACCGATGTGATGCCAATATACGGCGGCGCAGGACCAACGCAGCGAGCAGCCGGCTACGCCATCTACAAACTGATTGGAGCGAGAACCGGCTGGACAACGCGAATTGAACAATCCAAGCGTGCAACAGCATATCCGACAGGGATTGCGCGAGAGCCGCGCGCAGTTGCTGAAGCTCGCCTACTACGAAATGCTGCGCGATGATGCGAAAGTACGGAACTATTTTGCCGAGCAAATCCTGAGGCAGGGCGCGAAATAAGACGTGTCTGCGCGGTCAGTGAATGTACTATCCAGCGGCGCGATTGCTGCACGTTGGAGTCCTATTCTGATTCATGTCGTACGCTCCATGGGACTTGAAAGCCTCACAGACCGCCGGCTTGAGGTTAGCGTACAAACCTCAACAGCACTTACTCCCTTCGACCAGCAGGCCGAAGGCCATCTGCAAGTCGCGGGTTTTAGGTAGGATTTGCCGACCTGGAGCGTATTCGAATCGACGCCAAAAATCAAGATGGCCTTCGCATTGCGCGAAGGCCATCTTGATTTCAGATTGGGTCGAGAGCTACTTGAGGTTGCCGCTCGAATCCATGGTGATGCCGCCCGGTCCCTTATCCTTCTTCTCTTCGTTGGATTTGCGGGTGCCCATGGCCTTTGAACTCCAGTCCTTTGCTGCGGCAACATCGGCCTTCACCGCGGTCGGGTCGCTGTAGTCAACATCAGCCTTGCGGCGATACAACAAGTTTGCGTATGACATTGCCTCGTCGTAGTTGGCACGGTTCGCCATGGCCTGGTTGATGTATTGAATTCCCTCATCGACGAGAGAAGCGTTCTGCTGCTTGATCTCCTCCAGCACCTTTTTGGGCGCCTTTGAGTTGCCTTCGCCATCGTCATTCATGTTGACGCTTGCCAAGCGCTTTCAGTGTATTTTCGTGAGCCAGCGTCCAGTCGATCACGCCGATCGTGTAGGCAGCCTCAGGATCCTTGGGATCGGCGTTCCAAGACCTTCTTCTGAAAGTCTTTGGCCTCGTCGAACTTCTTGATGCTGAAATAAATGGCCGCAATTTGTTTGAGGCTGTTGACGTCGTTCGGTTCCTTCGCCAACACGTCCTGGAAGATGCTGATCGCCTGCTGGGCGTTCTTCAGGTTTTCGGGAGTAGAGAGGCCGGGAACGACGTTTTGCGCAAGTGCCGTGGCGAGGTAGCTCTTTGCCATCGGCAGACTGGGATCCAGTTCAGTGGCTTTCTGAAAGTGTCCAATCGCCTCTTCGTAGCGGGCGGACTTGTACGCCTCCACTCCCTTGTTCAATTGATCACGGGCTTGCAGGCGGTTGCACCCGCCCATGGAAAGCACCATGCCGGCTAGAGCAACCGTGAGCGCCGTAATTCGTGCGGGTCCATTCATGTTCTTATTCTTCTCCTTCAGGTCGTGCGTAGCGATCGCGCACCTTGTAAATCATGCACCTGGATCCGGGCGGGAGACTCCGAAACCAAGCAGGCCAAATTGTACTCCCATTCCCCCTGAGCAAGCTGTGTTCTTCCTGCGTCGATAACCCTATTGCCCAGCCAAAACTTTCGGCGTCATCAATCCAATCTGATCGACTCCGACAGCATGCCCCATGTCGACGACTTCGGCGATCTGTGTGAAGCTCAACCGGCCGTCGCCCTTAACAAACAAGACGCGTTGCGCGCGGTTAGCATAAATGGCAGCGAGACGCGACTGTAACTCCTCCTGCGCCACTAGCTGCTGATTGATTCGGTACTCGATTGCATTGTTCGCGCCTTCGATGACTTCAAGGACCACTGTGTCGTTGCCTGGATCGCCTCTCAACAAAGAACGCGGAGCCAACGCAGCATCTCCTCGTGGAACCGCGGGAACGATGACCATGAAGATAATCAGCAGCACGAGCAGCACATCGATCATCGGTGCGACATTGATCCCCGATGCCAATCTACTGGTGTCGCCGTTCGTCGCGGTCATCACAGTTATCCCCTTCCTTCCCGTGAGGGGAGGAATCGAGTCAGGTTGCGCTCTACTGTCCGGCCATGATCTTCGGCGTCATCAGACCAATGTGATCCACGTTCGCTGCATGGGCGATGTCAATCACTTCGGCGATGTAGGCGAAATTCAGATCATCGTCGCCCTTCACGAACATGACGCGCTCAGCGCGATTCGCGTAGATTTCAGTCAGTTTCGCCAGCAAGTCGGTCTTGGCAACATCAGTTTCATTGATCTTGTAGGACGGTGCTGCCCCCGGGCGATAGACCACTTGCACGACGATGGTGCGGTCGTTCTGCGGCGGCTGTTGTTGGGGGTTCTTTGGCGGTTGCGGCACCAGGGCATCGAGACCCTTTGGCGTAACCGGCACAATGACCATGAAGATGATGAGTAGGACAAGCAGAATGTCGATCATCGGAGTGACATTGATGTCGCCTATCGCGCCACCACTGCTACCTCCAGCTGTCATTGCCATGGCTTCAAACTCCTCGTTGTAAAACAATCGGTTAATGTATAACGTTCCGGGCCAATGATTACTGGCCGCCCAACCCGCCAGGGCCTTCCTTCTTGTTTGTGAGCAAGCCCACTTCATCGACGCCCGCGGTACGCACGGCGTCAATCGCATCTTCAACGGCGCGGAATTGCGCGCGCGCATCGGCGCGAATAAAGATCTCTTTGCCCGGCGTATCGGCCAGTTTGTCTCGGACCTGACCTCCAAGCTCAGAAGTAGCGACCTTGTTTTGGCCCAGGAACACACCGCCGTCGCGGGTGATGGCCACCACAATGGCATCTTCCTTGTCGGCGTCGGGCATTGGGGTGGGATTCTCCACCTTGGCCATATCGACGGCGACCTTGTTCTGCAGCATGGGGGTGATAACCATGAAGATGATCAGCAAAACCAGCATCACGTCGACCATTGGGGTCACGTTGATGTTGGAGTTGACGTTACTGCCTTCGTTACGAACCGCAATTCCCATGTTTGGGCTCCGTGCCTATTGAATTCACATACCGGAGGACATCCGGCTTTCACTCGAAGAGGCTGCCGCACTCCGTTTGAAACCGGGGGCAGGATAGCTTTGCGGCTTTCCTGCCCACCTGAAAGTTTCTCGCTCGGGGCTGCACCCGGATTGTTTAGCGCTTGCTCTGCTTGATGAAGTAGTCGATGAGTTCGCTCGAGGAGTTGTCCATCTCGACGTCGAATGCTTCGACCCGGCCTGTGAAGTAGTTGAACGCCATAACGGCGGGGATAGCTACCAGCAAACCGAACGCAGTGGTTACCAGCGCCTCAGAAATACCGCCAGCGACTGCACCGATACCGGAGGTCTTTTGAGTGGCAATCTGTTGGAAGGCGTTCAGAATTCCGATAACCGTTCCGAGCAGTCCAACAAAAGGAGCCGTGGAGCCAATGGTGGCCAGCACAGCAAGGCCTCTCTTCAGCTTGGCGTGGACGATCGCTTCGGCCCGCTCCAATGCGCGGCCCGAGCTCTCGATCGTTGCCTCGCTGGCGACGCCGCCGGAAGCGCGGAACTCCTGCAAGCCAGCAGTCACGACTTCAGCCAGGTGCGACTTCTTGTTGCGATCGGCAATCTTGATGGCTTCTTCAAGCTTGCTATCTTTCAACGCGCCGGCAACCTTGGGCGCGAACTCGCGCGACTGCTTGCGGGCGGCAGAGAAGTAGAGGTAGCGGTCGATCATGACGGCCAGCGACCAGATCGACTCAATGAACAGGATGATGGCGATGGTACGCGCCGGCCATCCCATGTGCTGCCACAGTCCGAGCGGGCTGAAACTTACTGCCTGCTCTTCCTGAAAGAACGCCAGACTGTTGACCGTGTGCGAAGCGAAGTGTGCGAGCTGAGCGAGAATCACTTGAATCGTTCCTCCTAAGGAGTTTATGTACTCTGTCGATCAGCTTTCGCGGATCGATTACAACAAAGCCGGGGAAACTGACTCCTGACGAGCTTCAATCTTACCCGCCGTTCACTGCCTGCTCTCACGATTGAATCCCCATGAGGTGAAGCTCAGTGCGCGCCGGAAGGAGTGTTGTTGTCCTGGGATCCATCATCCCCGGTTTGGCGATTTGGAATGCGGCTCTTTCGGATTCGCATTCGGGTCAAAAACAAGGCTCTTTCTCACATGAGAAAGAGCCGAAGATGCAAAACTATCCGCCCAGGGTAAAGATCACATTCACCGTGGTCTCCACCTCGACGGGCTCATTATTGAGCAGGTAAGGCCGGTAACGCCAGGTCTTCACGGCATCCAGGGCCGCCTGCTGCAACATTGCAGGTCCACTGACCACGTGAAGGTTCTCGATGGTGCCCTGTTTCGAGATTGTCGCCTGAATCACGACCGTACCAGAGACACGCGCTGCTTTAGCAATCGGTGGGTACATCGGCGTGGTCTTCTGGATCAGCATTCCGGTGGCGACGCCGGCCGAGATATTAACCTTCTTTGGCGGAGCAGCCTGCACCTTCGGTGCGGAGCCCGAGCCGAATACGCTGCCCATCACGCCGCCTGCGCTGCCGCCCAGGCCTTCTGCGCCAGCCACGCCAAACGAACTCGGAGGCGCCTCTTTCTCGGCGACCTGCTTGATGTCCTTGGGAATCTTGGTCGGAGCAATAAGCTGGTTGTTCATCATCTCAGACTGCACGTGCACCACTTTTATGATTTCAGCCGGCGGTGGTGGCGGGGGTGGCGGTGGGGGCGGTGGCGGGGCAACCAACAAGGTCTGCATCATCGCCTTGGGCAACGCTTCTGGGTAGATCAGCGGGATGAGAATCATCGTGATCAAGATGCCAAGATTGACGATGCCGGTGACGATCATCCAACGACCGCTCTTGCTCTTGATCTTTCCGCCTGACTCAAATGTGGAATCTTCAAACATGGCCAGCCTCGAATCGGGGTGTCGGTTACCTCTACTTAGACACCGCGGGAAGCTCAAATGTTCCCGCGCTCTAAAACGCTCACAAAAAGCGTGCTCCACCTATATCAGAACTGCCTACTACATGCAAAGGTTGCCGCAAAAACAGATGCAATTGGATCGCTAAACTCTGGACCGTTTCGCGGTCGGAAGTACGACAGCCTTGCCGCTCCCCGCCCGCCACTGTTGCCAGGCGACCAGCATGGGTGCGGCGATGGCGATGGACGAGTAGGTGCCGATCAGAATTCCGACCACCAGGGCGAAGGAAAACCCCCTCAGAACCGGTCCGCCGTAGACAAAGAGCGAAAGCACTGTCAAAAATGTCAGGCCTGAGGTAAGTACGGTCCTGCTCAGGGTCTGGTTGATACTTCGGTTGACCACGTCAGGCAGAGACTCGCGGCGGCTCAGACGAAGATTCTCGCGAATACGGTCGAATACGACGATGGTGTCGTTCATGGAGTAGCCGACCAACGTCAAAATGGCGGCAATGACGGTGAGGCTGATTTCCATTCCTTTAAAACCAAATGAGTCCAGCAAAGCGAAGGCGCCAACCGTAATCAGGGTGTCGTGGAAGCAGGCGACCACCGCAGCAATTCCATAGATGAGCTGGAACCTGAACCAGAGATAGACCAGCATTCCTGCCAGAGACAGGAGCGTGGCTTCAATCGCCTTAACTTCCAACTGGCGCCCGACGGTGGGTCCAACCACATCCACCTTCACGTCGGAATCTGCAAAGGGATTTGCATAATGCTCGCGGAGGGTGTTTACAACCATCTGCCTTCCCGAATCGAGCGAGCTCTCATTGCTTTGCTCAGGCAGGCTGATAAGTACCTCATTGGACGCTGAACCGTTGTAATTCTGGATCTTTGCGTCCCGGATTCCCGTGGCCTCGATAGCGGAACGAATCTTCGCGATATCCGGCTGCTGAGAGAATTTCACCTGGACTTCGGTGCCGCCGCGGAAGTCGACGCCGAGCGGCACGGGGCTGCGAACGCCGCCCTCGGGATGCGCCCAGTGCATTGCCATTGAGATAATGCCCGAAACGCTGAAGATCAATGAAAAGGCGAGGAAATACCACTTTTTTCCCAACCAATCAACGTTAACGCTACGAAAGAATTCCACTGGTTCTCTGCCTTCCTCTTTCCGGAGCTCACAAGTTTCCGGAGTGCAATGACTATTTTCCCTGTCTTTCGATTACCCGTCTCCGAACTCAAATGGAGACCAGCTCGCCCGGCTTGAGATTGTTTACGTGGGTGTCGAAGATGACTCTCGATACATACACGGCCGTAAACAAGTTAGCCAGCAAACCGAAGGTCAGGGTAACTGCGAATCCCCTCACAGGCCCATTCCCGACGATGATCAGGATCAGGGCCGAGACGATGGTGGTCACGTGGGTATCGACGATCGTCGTCCATGCGTGCGCAAAGCCCTGATCGACAGCCGCCGAAGGCGCCTTGCCGGCACGCACTTCTTCGCGGATTCGCTCAAAGATGAGCACGTTGGAGTCGACGCCCATACCGATGGTCAGAATGACTCCGGCAATGCCCGGCAGGGTAAGCGTAGCGCCTGAAAAGCCCATGAAGCCAAGCAGGATGACAAGGTTCAGGAACAATGCAAGATCGGCATTGATTCCAGATCCCCGGTAATAAATCAGCATGAAGACCATGACCAACAGGACGCCCACTATTGCGGCGGTAACACCCTGCTTGATCGAATCCGAACCGAGTGAAGCACCCACGGTTCGGTCTTCGAGATAATTCAGCGTCGCCGGCAGTGCTCCAGTGCGAAGCATCTTGGAAAGAACGGCGACTTCGTCTTGCGAGAAGCTGCCGCGGATTTCGCCGGAGTCGCGAATCGCGCTCTCGATGTTGGCGACTTCCTTCACCCGGCCGCCGAGAACGACGGCCATGCTGTGCCCGACATTGGCGCTGGTATAGTCCCAGAACTTGTCGCCCGCTTCGTTTGTGAGCGTGAAGTGGACCGTTCTCTGTCCGGTGTTGGAATCGGTGCCGGGGTCGGCTGACCGGAAGTCAGTGCCGGCGACGATCGCGACCCTCTGCAGGACGTACACGCTGTCTGCATCGTTGCCGGTAGCCATGGAGCCGGAGCCGTGAACGAGGTACTGGTCGGGCGGAATCGCGCCGCCAACGCTCGCCAGCGCTGCCTGTTCATCGGGATATGGCCCGCCGACAACGGCGTGAATCTCGAGACGCGCGGTGGATTGGATGAGGGTCTTGACGCGGTCGAGGTCCGAGATGCCGGGCAGCTCGACAAGAATCTGGTTGTCGCCGAGGCCATATTGCTGAATCACGGGCTCGCTGACACCGAGCGTGTCGACGCGGTCGCGAATCACTTCAATGGTGTTCTGGACGGTCTTGTCATTGAGAGCCTTCTCGATGTTCGGCTTCATCGTGACGTTCAGAGTGTTGTCGCTCCCACTGTTCACGTCGTACTCGCTCGAGTATTTGCTGTCGATGAGAGACTGTACGGCGCTGGATTGAGTTGGGCTGATCCCTTCGATGTGAATCGCTTCAGGGCGGAGGGGATCCGGCTTGGTGACCTGCGAAAACGTCAATTTCGCGGTCTTGAGATCCTGTTCAATCCGAGCGACTGTATTGTCGGTCTCGGTGTTGACGGCCTCTTTGACCTGGACCTTCAAAATCAGGTGAACGCCTCCCTGAAGGTCCAGTCCAAGGTGGATGTGCTGCGTAAGCTGCGTGAGCAATGGCTCTCCGCTGTCAATCCTGGGTGCATCGAATCCGAAGAAAGCGCCGTAAAGAAATACGACCAGCACCCCGATGATGATCACAATCTTCTGTTTGAGATTTTTCTTCATTGTTCCAATTCTCTGATTCAAACCGCTGTCGATTTTACGACTTTTCGTTGACTGGTCTTCTGTATCGGTGGACGGAAAGTGTTGCGCGTATTCCGCGACCCGCTAAAAGCTCAAGAGCCCGATTCTTCCTGGGTGGTGACAGACGCGATTGCGCTCTTTGCCACTTCGATCTTGAGGTTGTCGGGCGCTACGCGAATGATGATCGCGTCATCCTTGATGGACAGGATAATCCCGCGAATGCCCCCCGCGGTGGTCACCTTGTCTCCGGTCTTGATGCTGCCAAGCATTTGCTGCCACTGTTTCTGGCGCTTCTGCTGCGGCCGAATCATGACGAAGTACATCAGGGGGATCAACAACAAAAGCGGAAGCATCGTAATTCCGCTTCCGGCGGGCGCAGCCGCCAACAATGCCAAACTCGTCGTCACACTCATCCTTTACTCGCCCTCGCCCGCCCAATACTCCGACGGTCAGGGCACAGGCACTTCCGCCAAAGCAGAAGCCCTCACAACAGATCTGTCTCCGGGAATCGTCCTGGCCTCCTGATCCTTCCGGCACAGGTTGTAGAACCAAAATCCCTTCATTCGGCCCGGCTAGCGTACTCTACCGCCTCTGCCAGGGCCAAACCAGTGACCCAGCTCACCTTTTGCTTCCTGTTCGACAAGGACATCCCTGGAAAGCCGACGAGAAAGTACGCCAAAGGCG
The DNA here is from genome assembly GCA_963769345.1 of uncultured Acidobacteriaceae bacterium. Classification (GTDB taxonomy): domain Bacteria; phylum Acidobacteriota; class Terriglobia; order Terriglobales; family Acidobacteriaceae; genus Telmatobacter. Next base: position 663,261 of record CAVYLL010000005.1, on the reverse strand, counting down.
TTCAGCGCACACTCCAGTCCGACTTCAAAAAGAAGGCCTACTACAGATAAGAAATGCGCAGCCGTAGCCGTGTCAAGGACAGGTCGGCAGGCGGAGAACAGCGGGAGGAGGGCGAATCCCAAGTGCTGCCCCACGAGTCTCGCGGGCGACCTTTATAAACACCTTATCGCTTAAGTACTCAATCCTTACATCCCCAGGCGTCTTCTATGTTTGAGGCGATTCCAGCAAGCGGAATAAATCGAACACCATTCGTTGAAATCGGATTAGAAGGGATGACCATGCAGCCTTCAATATTGCAGTATCTATTTCTGGCTCCAGTTGGACTTGGTCTGGCGTTTATGCTCTGGGTCCTTTGGAATTTGACCAAGCAGCTCTCCCAGCGGAACGGCTCGACAGAAAAGCAGCCGATGATCTCGATCCGAGTTGGAGAACGATACTCAGGGGGCAGGCAGTTGCAGCGAAATACGAGGTTGGGATTCGAACCGCAGTCGCGCGGAATTTCCGAGTCTCGGGCGAGGCCCGGTCACAGCGCGTTGCGAGAGGACTTCCAGACCCCAGGTGCTCCCACCCTTGGCATGGGTCTCAGATGGAGGCCCAGTAGCACAATTCAGGGTGCGCACAGGTAAGGCAGAGCCGCTGACCGGCAACCTCTTCGAATCGCCCGAAATTGATTCCCTCACCACATCGGGCACACAGGACGCGATCCGTCTTATATCCCGGCAACTCCGAGGGATCGACGCGGACTCGAACGCGTTCCAAGCGGAATAGCTGATCGTCGCTGAGTTCGGTGTAGGCCAGCATTTGTTGATGACTTTTGCTTTCAATCTCCGGATGGAGCTCGCGAGCGAGCTCGCGTGAATTCTCGAGTGCGAGGATCCGAACCCCGGTGTCGGTGGAGAGGTCCACAAACGTCGCGGCCATCTTACCCCAGTCGCGGAACTTCAAGGTGCGTTTTCCCAATCGGCAACCCGTGACCATGGCGATGGCGTCGGTTGCGCAACGGTCAATCTCAACGTAGGAAACGAGCCGCTTGCGATCGGCGCCGAGAGGATTTTCTATGCCAAGGCTATTGAGGCCGAGAAGAGACATGCGCACGCCAAGTATCTGGCCGGCGCACATGTGGCCGTGTGCGACTTCCGCTTTCTGCAAAAGAATTTCTAAGGGCTCGACCATCCTCCTTCAGCTTGGCGCAACCGACGACGGCACGCAAGCTCATACTGTGGAGATGCTCCTTACCCAGCTAATTCGTCTTGGCTGAAGGGGCGGTTTCAGCTGTGTCTTCTGAGTCTTCGATCAGAACAGCGGATCCCAGGATAACGTCGAAGCTGACGGCGTCATTGCCGCCTGGATGAAAGGTGGCGCGCAGGGGTTCACGCTGCCACTCTGGCCTACCGCAAGCAGGCTCCGTTCGGCTGGCAGGGTCAAATCCGTCGAGTTTCTTTGCCAGCACGGGCTTGCGGACGGCCAGTTGGGCCACAACAGCGTAGAGGCTCTTTCCGCTGGCCGTGATGCCGCAGTAGGCCGCATAGTCGCGGAACCAGACCACCTGGCTTACACCAGGATCGTAATCCGGCAACTTGAGCGCAGCGATGTGGCCTGAAACACGGTCGACCAGCAGCCATGGGCCACGCTGCCAAACCCAGTGTGAGCTTGCGTTAGTGGGCTTCTCTCCGGGAAGTTCGTCGTTGATGCGGAGGACGCGGCGCACCACAAAGCTGCGGTCCGTCACGTCGTGCGACTCGCCGGTGGTCCATTCCTTGACGACGCCATCAACCACAAGAGGTCTGATTCTAAGGGCGTCTTCGCCCGGGGCCGCACCGGCCGGATCGCCGGTCTTCGAATACAGGACGCGCCGGACTGCGCCGAGCGCGACAACATGCACCTTGCGCGGCGTCGCGTTGAGTGTGGCCGGAACAAAAACCAGGAACGCAAGAACTGCAATCAATACCGCAAACTTCTTACCAACGCGCATGACGAACCCTGCTTCCTAACTCTGTGCTGCCTCCAACGTACGTGCTACGCGAAACGCTATGGCCTCGTTGAAATGCGCGCCCAGTATCTGCATTCCAACAGGCAGGCCAGCCTTGGTGACGCCGCAAGGGACGGTGACGCCACAGATGCCGGCGAGACTTGCCGTGACTGTATAAATGTCGGCGAGGTACATAGCGAGGGGATCGCCTGTCTTTTCGCCCAGCATGAAAGCGGGCGTGGGTGCGGTGGGAGTGACGATGGCATCCACGTCAGCAAAGGTCCGCAGGAACTCGTCGGCGAGGAGACGCCTGACCTTTTGCGCCTTGAGGTAGTAGGCGTCGTAGTAGCCGGCCGACAGCGCGTAGGTGCCGAGCATAATACGACGCTTGACCTCGGCGCCAAATCCTTCGTCTCGCGAATGGCTGTACAGATGGGAGAGTGTTGCCGAGGACGGCGAGCGATAACCATAGCGCACGCCGTCAAAGCGTGCCAGATTTGCGCTGGCTTCCGCAGTGGCGACGAGATAGTAGGTCGGAATGGCATAGCGAGTGTACGGAAGCGATACGGGCTTGATGTTGCATCCAGCGGCCTTCAACGACTCGATGCCGCTTTCAATGCGTTCGCGGACTTCGGGGTCGAGACCTTCGCCAAAATATTCGGCGGGCACTCCGATGCGCAGACCCTCTGCGCCTTTATCGCTTTCGGCGGCGTAGTCGGCTACCGGAGCTGGAGAACTGGTTGCGTCGCAAGGATCCTGGCCCGCAATGATGCTGAGCACGGTGGCGGCGTCGCGAACGTTGGCAGCGAACGGGCCGACGCGATCGAGGGACGAAGCAAAAGCGATGAGCCCATAGCGGGAGACCCGACCGTATGAGGGCAGAACGCCAACCACTCCGCAGAAACTCGCGGGCTGGCGAATCGATCCCCCTGTATCGGTGCCGAGGGTGGCTACGGCGAGATTGGCGGCAACGGCGGCCGCAGATCCACCGCTTGAGCCGCCGGGGACGCGATCGATGTCGACCGGATTGCGCACCGGACCGTATGCAGAGTTCTCGTTGGACGAGCCCATGGCAAACTCATCGCAATTGAGCTTGCCCAGGAGCACTGCTCCTGCAGCTTCGAGCCTTGCTACAGCCGTCGCATCGTAAGGGGGATGATAGTCCTTGAGGATCTTGGAGCCGGCTGTCGAAGGCTCACCGCGCGTGACCAGAACATCCTTGATGCCGACTGGAATGCCAGCGAGCGGACCGAGAGAATCGCCTTTGGCAGCGGCTGCGTCTACTTTTGCCGCCTGCGCGAGCGCTCTTTTTTTGGTAAGGCTCAGATAGACATTGAGCTGCGGATTCACCTGCTCGATGCGCTCGTAGTACCTGGTCGCGAGATCGGTGGCCTTGAGACGGCCTGATGCAATGACCTCGCGCAATTCAGAGAAGGTTTTCGGCTTTTGCACGTAGCTTGCAGTCATCTTGGTTTCGCCTGGCAATGCGGAGTTCGCTTCATTCATCTATCGTTCAATTACCTTCGGCACCTTGAAGAAGGCCCCGTCGGTCTCCGGTGCCTCGCGCATCACCACTGCCCGATCGAGCGAAGGAAGCACTGCATCGTTGCGGAGCGGCGTCTTGCCTCGGGCGCCGTCCAACTGGCTGACCTGGGCCAGCGGGGGCACGGAACTCGTGTCCAGTTCGTTCAACTGGGCAACGTGGTCGAGAATCGCGTTCAGATCGTGAAGCATGCCGTGGGTTTCGTCCGCAGTCAGCTCAAGGTGAGCTAGCTCGGCCACGCGCTTCACATCTTCAAGGGTCACATTGGCGGTCATTTTGAACATCCTTACGATTGCATGCGCGCTGTGACGCGGCTGTTCGGTTCGGCCCTCGCGCATTGTGCCTGAAATTAGAGTATAGCCGCTCGTTTATTCGCCCCCATTCAAGGTGTAGTGATGGAACTCTGCGTCGGCACATGCGGCTAATCCACCGTCAAGGTAAGCGTGACTTTGTGAGAGAGACCGTTGGCCGTCGCGGTCACGACAACGGAGTACGTTCCTGGCGGAGTGTTTTTGCCGGCTGAGCCTGGAGGTGGCGCGCTGCCTCCGCCACCTCCTGCGCCTGCGCAGCTTGTAATGCCGAACGAACTTAAAAAAATGATCGCGATTAAGAACAGCTTGCGGCGTTTGCGGCGGAATGCGAGCGGAAGCGCAAATAGACCGAATGCAGCGAAAAGTATGCGAGACGAAGATACTCCTGGCGCGCGATCGGCGTTCTGCGCGGAGGTCGAAGAGATACCGGTTGCAATCTTTACGGCGACGCTTCCTGTGGCGTTCGGTGCGACAGCCTCGCTGGCGGGACTGAAGCTGCATGCGGAGTTCGCCGGAAGTGAACCGCAGGCGAAGGTGAAGGTTCCGCTCGATCCATTCATCGTCGCGAGGTTGAATGTGAAGGTGGCCGTCTGGCCGCTCGAAACTGTCAAGCTTGATTGACCTGCTGACGAAACGGAGAAATCGAATCCCATTCCGAAGAGGGGCACCTGAATATTTGCGGCCAGGGTTGAACTCGAAACTGTGAGACTGCCCGTTTGCTGCCCGGCGCTCGTCGGAGAAAAAGCGACCTGCACGGTACAACTGTCTCCAACCGCCAGCGATGAGGTGCAGGTTGTCGATGCGAGCTGGAATTGGCTCGAAGTCGAAAGCGCAAGTCCAGTGAGTGCTATGGTGCCATTGTTCGTGAATACGACGCTTTGTGCTCCGCTGGCGCCACCGACGCCAGTTGCCGCAAAGGAGAGGGACGCTGGCTGTACCTTCACAGAACCTGCCGCGCCCCCAATCCCGGACAGGGAAGCAGTAGCCGCAGTAACAAACGCCGAAGAGCTGACGGTCAGCGCGCCTGTAACAACTCCGTTCGCCGTGGGTGTGAAGACCACCTCAGTTGAGCAGCTGCTGCCAGCCGCAAGCGTGGCATTGCACGTGTTCTGAAGCAGGCTGAAGGGAGGAGTGGCTGAGAGAACAAGGCCGCTTGCTGCAGCGCTGGCTATATTCACGACGGTCGCCGTTTGGGCTGCGCTGGTCTCACCGAGCGTTGGTTGTGTGAGGACCATTTGCAACGGCGTGATGATAATTCCGGTGGCAGCCTGACCGATGCCGGTAAGTGGCACCTGAACTGGAGAGACTGCAAGTGTGGAGGAAGTTACCACAAGCGAGGCCGTGAGTTGGCCTGCAACTGCCGGAGCGAAGGTGACTTGAACCTTGCAACTGTTGCCGCTGTTCAACGATGCCCCGCAGGTGCTTGCGCTCCAGGAATAGCTCGATGCAGACTGGCCGACGATTTGAAACCCGATGTTGTTCATTGGCGCGCCACCGGTGTTGCTGATACTGAGCGTGAGTGGCAGGGCGGTTTGGCCAACGGGCTGCGCAGAGAAAGAAAGTTGTGTCGGAGTCACACCGATTGCGGGCGGTTGCAGCCCTGTGCCGGAAAGTGCGATGGTTTGCGTCCTGATGGCATCAGAGACGCTGAGGATTCCGGTGATGCTGCCAATCCCAGTGGGCGCAAACACAACACTGATGGCACAGCTTGCACGGCCCGTCAGCTGAGTTCCGCAGGTATTCGATTGCTGAAAACCGGCGCTGACTGTGAAACCGATCGAAGTTAGAGCTATATCTCCGTTATTGGTCAGGGTCACGTTTTGTGCGGCCGACTGTTGCCCGGAGGCTGTCGCCGGGAAACTGAAAGACGTGAGAGAGAGCGTGTCGGTGGCTGCAGTTGCGCCAGCCCCGCTGAGGACGACGGTCTGCGTGCCTACACCGTCGACGAGCGAGAGCGTGCCAGTCGCGGTTCCGGCCTGCGTAGGGGTAAAGGTTATAGAGAGCGCGCAATCGCTGTTTGGCGCAAGCGAGGGACCACAGCCGTTAGTTGCCAGAACGAATGGAGGAGTTACCGTCACATTGGTCACGGGAACAGGAATGTTGGCTGCGTTTTCGACGGTGATGGGCAACGCCGATGATGTCTTTCCCGTCTGCACCTGGCCGAAATTCAATGCACCCGGCAAAGCCGTCACAAGTCCTGAACTCGTACCTGCACCGGAGAGTGGTATCGAGATCGCCCCGCCGGAGATATTCGCATTGATCGTAAGCTGCCCGGTTAGGTTTCCGGTCTGGCCAGGCGTGAAGGTTACCTGGATCGCGCAATTACCACCCGCATTCACGCCGTTGTTGACGCAATTGTCCGTTTCGTTGAAGTTGCTGCCAGCGGAAATTGAAGTGACAGCGAGAGCAATTCCGCCGGTGTTCGTGAGTGTTATCGACTGACCGCTACTGGTGGTTCCTACAGGCTGAGGGGCAAAGCTCAGAGAACCTGGCTGTGTGGATGCGGTGGTGAGCTGCGTTCCCGAAGTCCACAAAGGAATCTGCCATATGCCGCGGCCGTAGGTTCCGGCCACTAGAACGTTGGGCGAAGTTGTTGTGGGCGCCGCACTGAGTTGCGTCACGGGAGCAAACGGAAGGCCGGTTCCGAAGACGGACCAGCAATTCGACGGACCGTTGGAACAGGCGGCGATTTGGCGGGTTGAATAGACGCCTTCGTCGGTTGCGATGTATGCCGTGTTCGCATCCTGGGGATCGATCACGACAGCATTTGCAGGAGAATGCGGTAGATTTGACGTGAGTTCAGCCCAGTGCAGCCCGCCGTCCGTTGTCCGATAGAGGGTTCTAATCGAGCGAAGATAATCTTCGGCGCCTTCGACGGCAACGTAAACGGTATTTCCGTTTGTGTCGTGGGGATCGATGAAGATACTCGAGATATCGAGCCCGTAGTAGTTCAACCCAACCTGATCGTTCACCACCGGGTTTAGCGTGAGGTCATGCCATACCGGCATGGAAGATCCGGCGGGGTTATAGGTCGCTTTGAACACGTGGCCTGCGAGGGTTGCGCCGCCGTCCTGCGCGCCATACATTCCGACGTAGATCGCTTCCGTTCCGCCAGGGAGCGGCAGTGAGGCAATCGTGCGAATAAGCGCGTCACCGCTACAGTAACTCGGGCCTGAGATGCCGTCCAGCATGGGGCTGATGGCATTCGCGGCCGTCCAACTGGAGCCGTCGGCGGCCCCGCGCCAGAGCCGGCAGGTGCCAACCAGCAACTGTGTACTGTCAAGTGGATCGATGATGAACGGCGCAGGCGACGTCATGGTATAGCCGTCGCCGGCGACGTCGGCGTCGTTGACCACTGGTGTTGTGCCGAAATCATTCGGGGTACAGTTTCCGGTTTGGTTGCAGCGATAAATTGAAACGCCAGCACTGTTGTTTATGTACCAATTCGACGGATTGACAGGGTCGATCGCGACCGGACCGCCCTCGCCGCTGAGGATTTGCCGCCAGTCGGTCGTTGGCCCAGTTGTGCTTTTTACGCCGGCGCTGCCGTTTGCGCCGAGCCCAGCCACCATGGTGTAGGGAGAGGCGCCCACCGGCGACATGCTCTCGACTTCCGCGAGGGGACCGAGGCCCGCGTTGAGATTCTGGAAATGGGAAGCATCGGCCGGCGAGCAGACGGATCCTGTTTCGGCGATCGCGTCGGTCGAGCGCCAGATGCCGCTGTCGTTGCCGATAAATAGCTCCTGCGGATTGGAGGGATTCCATGCCAGCGCATGCTGATAGGGTGCAACCTGCGCGCTCATACATGTGGCCGTGTTTGTGGTGTTGCGCCAGTTGCAGCCCATGGCGAGGCTGCAACGCCAGAGATCGTTGGCACCGGCGAGCAAGAGTGTGTCCTGCTGGGCAGGAACGGCGGCAAGCGCGAGATTGTAGTCACCGTTGGCGATCGTGGCCGATCCGAGGCTTGTGTTGGTTTCAAGCGGCACAGTGTTCCATCGCTGGGCAAACGCAACCGTCTGGTTGCTGCAGGTTCCGCGGGAGAGGGAGCACACATCCTGCCAGAGCCCCTGATCCTGGTTATTGAGGTCGACGGTCCATGCGAAGATATCGCCGGTGGTCGGGTTGACGGCGAGGGCTCCTCGAAAGATGGGGCACGCGATGGAACCAATGCCGCCGGAATTGGTGGGGCACATCTTCGTTGTAAGGCCGCTGCCTGGCTGTGCGGTCATGCGAGTCCACTTGATGCCGTCGCTTGACTGGTAGTAGCCGTGAAAGCGTACGGCGGCGATGAAGAGCTGACGCGCAGGATTCCAGATGACGGCTGTGACTGAATTGCCATTGGGGCCAGCGAACATATCAAGCGGACCCTGAACGTCGTGACCTGACGAGTCGGTGATGGTTGCAAGAGACCATGTGGCGCCGGCATCGGTGGAGTAGTAGAGGCCCGCGTAGCTGACGCCGAAGAGTTCCGCGTCAACGAGAGTGCCTTCGTAAGCCTGCGAGACCGCGGCAACAACCAGCTGCGGATTGACGGTGCTCCATGCGAAGCCTGCAAACCCCTCTCCCTGAAAGGAATACATCTGGTCGGCAGTGTGCGACATAACGGTCCAGCTGTTGCCGCCATCCGGAGAGCGCAATATTCCGGCACCGTAATAGGAGTCCAATGCATCGTTGGGATCGCCCGTACCGGCGAGGACTACGCCTGTGCCTCCGGGTTGAACTGCGACGGCACCGATGCTGATCGAGGCATAGCGGACGGCACTAAATCCCGCTGGAGCGTCGGTGAGCGGTGTGAAGACGATCGAGCCGGAGGTATCGGCATTCTGCGAAAGCCAGACACCGCCGCCCGTCGTTCCGAGGAAGACGCGATTGCCGGTGGGATCGGAAGGATCGATGGCGATGGAAGAGACGCGGCCAGTGACGAGGCCGAAGTTTGGGGAGATGACGGCGGAAGGACCGAGTGGCTGCCAAATTGCGGTCGAGGCGCTGGAGTAGTTTGAGGTTTGCGCTACGCTCAGGGCGATTCGCGATTGGTCAGGGGGTGCGGTGAATTGCCTCCTTGGCCAGTTGCGCTTCGCGAGGAACCTCCTTGCTTCAGCAACGCGAGGTGGGACAGTACTTTCTATCGTGGTTTGAGCGAATGGGTTTGCGCTTTGGCCCTGCCCCGCAGAGATGCTTACTGCGATCATCGCGACGGCTGTCAAGGCGCAAACGTTGGCGGACCGCCAAACTGAATGGTCGCTGGTCCTCTTATTTGCCCAAATCGTCACGCGCGCAAAGGATCGGATTCCCGCCTCCCACACTGATCCTCCGAGGGAAGCTAAGCAAAATCCAACGAATTACCTAGCGCGGAACATGCAGTTTCCGGTATTGAAATTGTGTCCCATTTTAGGACTGAGCGGGCATTGGGGAGATGTGACCGCCAGTACATCTCTCGGTGAAAGAGAATCGTGTTTAGAAAAGCAGCTTTGCGCTGGCGTTGTGTTGCTCGATGTAGGCTTGAGAGTCGAATTTCTTCGAAGTTGACGCGCCGGACATAGGCCGTACGAGGCCGAAGATGGGGCGATTGAACCAGGGGCGGTCGTGCTTGCCGACGATGGCCCAGGCAATGCCGGCATAGCCGTTCGGATCGCGGCCATCGAGTTCGTAGCGGTCGTTGAGAATGACTGCCCAATCGTAAGCGCGCGCAGGATCGGGCGCCCACGCGAGGATCATTTTGGCCCAGTACATGCGCATGTAGTTGTGCATCCACCCGGTCTCGGTCATCTCGCGCTGGGCTGCGTTCCAGAGATCGTCATGGGTTTCGGCGCGTTCCAGTTGTTCGAAGGTGTAGCGGTAAGACCGAGCATCGCCGGCGTGCTCTACGAGGGTTTTGTAGGCCCACGGTTCGGCACACTCCCAGTTGTCGTAGTTGTTGTTGTGCTTGACGAAAAGCACGGAGAGTTCGCGCCAGGCGATGAGCTGATCGAGGAAGCGATCGCGCGCAGCTTGCGCAATGAGGTGCTTGGCAAGGGCGCTTTCAACGGCGAGCGCGATAGTGAGCGGGCCGATGTTGCCGAAGTGGAGATATGGCGAGAGACGGCTGGTGCCTTTCACTTCGGGATGGTTGCGTTCGTCCTCGTAGTCTTTGAGTCCGTGGTGGATGAAGTCCTCAAGTCGCCTGAGGGCGGCGTGGGTTCCGCCGGTGAAGGTATCGACGGGTTTGATGGTGCGATCGAGGTCTTTGAAGCCTGCGGTGATGTCGTGGGCGAGAGATTCGCAGTGGAAGGACTTTGGTTGGTGCCAGGGGTGTTGCGGTTTGGGGCTCTGCGCCGCGACGAGGAATTTCGGGAGAGCCTTTATGAGATTCGGGCGCATGTGCTGGAGCAGGAAGTAGTCGCGGCCAAAGACGGCGGAAGGAACGACGACATCGGCATCGACAGTCCAATAAGGCAACTTCAAGCGGCGGGCGAGAACCGTGCGCCACCGCTCGGGTTCGCGGCAGGGGTTTTCGTCGCCGATCAACATTGCCGCACTGACTTCTTCGAGGAATTTCTCGAGTGAGTTGTCGGGGTGGCGACGGAGGACGAAGCCTACGCTGCGTTCAATTGCATCTTCTTCCGCGTCGCGCAGGCCCTGTTGCAGGAAGTGGTAATGGCGCAGGTTTGCGTTGGAGTAATTAGGAATGACGGAGAAGAAGACAACTACTGGCAGGCCAAGGATATTTGCGGCGTCGATGGCAACATCGAGAGCGGAATTCTCGTGGATGCGGATGGCGCGTTGCATCCAGTAGACGACGCATCTGGCCCCGGGCCTGAGCGGCGAGTCGCTGCGTACGAGGATGCGGGGGGTGTCGGCGAGTTTCGTAATCGCTTCGGGATGGTTGATTCGCGTTGTCATTCGCATGGACCGGCCGAAAGCGGGTTCTTTCATTGTCCAACGGCCAAAGGCTCGAGACCGGAGCGTATGGTATGAGCCGAACAAACCTGATGCGAGACGTTGATTTGGTAAAAGTGTGGCCCGTGGTGCTCGGTCGGTTCCCTATCCGTAGCTTTTTAGCGGGGGGCTGTACCCCCCATACTCTGGGAGCAAGTTGAGCTCAAAGGATTTACGGAGGCAGTGCGCCGCCAGAGTCTTCATCACAAAGGCTTTAGCTCGCAGAGTCGTCTCAGCAAAGGACTTAGAGGCCAGGGTCATTTATCACTGAATTTTAACGGGCAGCAGAAAGTGAAGCTCTCTGCATAACATTTCCATTGTGCGCCGGAGAGGGGAAATTGCCTGCAAAGTCGTCACAAACTTTTTGCCTTCAGGCTGTCTATTTTGCGGCGATCGGAGGACGTACGAGCATTGACGAATTGGGGGGATGGATCCCGAGGGTGAGACAGTTTGTGAGTAGAACAGTCAGTCGATGACGGAGGAAGAGCCGAATCGTGACACGATTGGCTGTGGTTGCTCAGCTTGACCCTGTGAATCCACGGCGGCGTTCCTCCCCCAGGAACGCCCCATGGAGCATCAGGTGTCCGAACTTTCAGGACACCCTCTCGAGTCTGCGAAACAGAGGACGACTCGAGTGCGTCGGTGATGTTTGCGAAGCGCCAGAGAAGAGATGCCTCGCGAAGCAAATGACACAAGGGTGGCAGTGCTTCGATTCCAGCGTGCAAACAGTCGATGCTTTGAGGAATCATGTCAGCCAGGTTGAGGTTGCGCGGAATGATGGCAACTTTCTTTAATGATTCAACGGATGCTTCCATCGATCCCGGTCAGGCGGCTATATCGATCCTTTCGACCATCGGTCTCCAGGATTAAACCTCTGCCCAAATCTGGCCCTTTTACGATGTCTTGCAGAACTATGTTCGCAATTACCCAGGGGGTGCGTCGTTGCTCCAGAGCAACAAGGCGATTGCTCCAGGACAATCAAGGGATCATCCGGCAACGATTCGGCAATGTTCAATGCAAGGGTCGGGAGATTCAAAGCGCACAAGGCTGCATGTTAGAATCTCGACCACCGCTCATATGGAACGAAAGTCGGCAAGTGTGCGCAGAACGATCGCTTTGCACAGAAATCGGCTTTATGTGAAATCGGAGAAGCTCAGGGTATTGCTCTCACCGGGGAATTCCAAGAAGATTCTGTTTTCCGGAAGGGCTGACTGGGCAGACGATATCAAGAGTGGATTTCGGCGTTTGCCACACGAGATCGAGTTTGGGGACATAACCGAGGACAGTTTCCAGCGGTATGACATCGTAGTGCCTCTGACCATCCTCGCTCTGGAGGAGGCTCGCAGATATTCCCCATTGCAGAATAGCGCGCTTCCGCTGCCAACTGCGGAATCAGTGGGCCTTTGCAACGACAAGTATGTGTTTAATGAGGCGCTAATCGAGGCCGGATTTGGATTGCACATCCCGAAAATAGCACGCGGACGCGCGCTAAAACCGCCGTACATCTTGAAAAAGCGCATCGGTACCTGGGGGAAAGACTGTTACATCGTCCGCAACCACGACGACGAACAGGCGCAGCTCGACCGGATCAATGATTCCCAATACTTTTGCCAGGAAATCATACCCGGCCCTGCAGAGTTTGCCACGCACATCCTGTTTGTCGACGGAAGGATCGTAAGGGCTCTGAACATCAAATATCAATTTGACTGCGACGCGCCGATCAAAGGACAAACCCCTCCGGTCTTCCAAGTCGTTCATCGTTGCCCATATCTGGATCTGTTTGAGCGGGTATTGCGAACGATCCAATTTGAAGGACTTTGTTGCGTTAATTACAAAGTTGCAAAAGGCCAGCCGTTTCTGCTCGAGATCAACCCTCGCTTCGGCGGAAGCCTTGCACCTTATTTCTTTTCCTTCATAAGACACTTGCGGTAGCGAGAGACTAGATCAGGGATTCCGTGGCCCGGGGAGTGCGGGAGCTCCCTGAATATTAATCTGTTTACCGATGGGTAATTGACAAGTTGCCCACGCCCAACTGAAACCATCGGGCCAGCGCCATGCCTCAAGATAGGCTAGGCAATGCTCGTCATGGGGAACGGCTTGTTGATGCCTATCAGGTTCCTTTCTCACCCGTCTTTCGGGCCAGTTCTAGTTTCGCCTCCTGAAGTTGACACGCAATCCTCTCCAGCTCCGAGTGCGAAAAATAGTGGTCGTGTGTATTTTCCTCGACGCGTAGCGCAGCCAACAAATGTTGTTTGCGCTGCTCCAGGAGCTTGATTCTGGTTTTCAGTACGGAGACTTCACTCGACCGCTCAAACATGTATTCAACTTACCCTTATCCCGTCCCCTGGAGAAATTGGAGATGCGGTCAAGGAGGGTTCGCGGAGCTACCGGCTGGTCGATGATCTCGACGGCAATCCGCTCTTCTTCAACTATCCGAAGGAGACTGCGTCCCGCGAAATTGCTGGAGATGAAGCATAATCGTCCAGCCTTGCCGGGAGGCGCAAGGAAGGCGTCTCTTGCCGGAGGATCCAGGTGAGGCGATTGTCACATGCCGGCAGCGACATCATTTCCATGCTCGACGAGCAGGAGTATCCTTGGTACGCGGCGTTGGACGTCCCTTTTAACACGCTGGCGCTTTCAGTGGCGGACTTCGATTTCGCCAAGGAACAGTTCCTGCTGATGTTGCCTGTATGCGCATCCCAATGGATGGATACCGGTCTCTGAATGGAACGGTAAGAACAGAACTCCGGCCAGGCAACAACTCAAAGAATCAGAGTGACGACAATGAAACGAAAAAAACTCAGACTAAGCGTCATGCGATTTGCGATCGTTTGCATCTCAGCGTCTTGTTTGTTTCCGTTGTTCAGTCGAGCACAAGGTCCGGTTTTCGAGATTACGCCAGTAGAGAGCTGGATCAAGTTCCACGTGAAGTCTTCAGCGACTATCGCGGGGAAATTCGACCAGTGGGGCGCCACATTAACATTTACATCTCCTGACGTGACGACAGGTGTTTTAGAAGTCAAAATTCAATCAGCCAGTGTGGATACCGGAAGCGGCATGAAGAACGGTAAGCTGAAGGAGTTCTTCGACGTGGAGCATTATCCGGTGATCACGTTCAGGTCGACGAAGTTAGTGCAGACCAGTCCTACCACCTATGAGGTGGATGGGGACTTTACGATTCGCGGAGTATCAAACCCTGAGAAGCTGACGCTGACTGTTTCCGGCAACGGAACGGGCTCAGGCGAGATTAAGGGGATAATGGTCTTCAACCGTAAGAACTACGGAATAAATGGCGGTATTCCGTTCGTCAAGATCGCCGACCATGTCGACGTAGCTTTCCACCTCGAGGGAAAACGAATCAGCGGGCCTCCGCTCGTCTTGAAGCACTAGCAGCGGATAGCCGCGGATGCAAAAAACTACTTCAGCAACACCCGCGGCGAGGTGTTGTCAAAAGATAATTTCCGGTTGGCCCATCACCCCATCTCTCGTTGTCCTTTAGCAGAAGCACGAATTCTAACGAAAAGGCCGCCCGGAGGCGGCCTTTTGAGCTGGTGCGGGAAGTCGTCGACTGCATTTACCAGCGGCCCCAGGCGCGGGTGAAGTAGTCGGAGAGGGTCATGCCGACGAGGATGATGAAGGTGAACAGGCCGGCGATGACGGTGAGCTTGGTGAGCTTGGTCGAATACTTCACGTGCATGAAGAAAAGCACGACCAGGATCATCTTGGTCGCGGCGATGGCCAGGGCGACGACGGGATTCCAGAACAGCGTGAGCCCCTGGGTGATGTGCCACTCGCCCAAGTCGATGTACGACGCCCAGACTGTGATCCCAGTGGCCACGAGTAGCGCCAGCACGATAGTGAGGTACACGCGAGGGGAGACGATGTGGTGGTGGCTCTCGTGGGCTTCGATGGATTCTTCTTCGTGTTGCTGCATATGGTCCTCAGGGGCCGAAGGCCCGATCTGGTTTTTGGCAATCTTCCGGCACGCCTAACGTTCAATTCTTCAACGACGCATCACACAGAGGCTAAAGCCCGACACTCATTTTGTTGCATCTGCTAAGCCACGCCCTTGTTACAAAACAATGGGTCTGTCGACTTTTTCAGCAAGCTGTAAAGGCGTGCCCTTTTCAAAACACTGACTAGTGGCGGCTGATCAGGTAAAGCAACGGGAACAGGTAGATCCAGATGATGTCGACGAAGTGCCAGTAGAGGCCGAAGTTCTCGACGAATGTGACGTGCCCAGTGGTGTATGCACCGGCCTGTGCCCGGAAGATCATGAATCCGAGAATTGCAATGCCGATGATCATATGCAGTGCGTGCATGCCGGTCATCGCGAAGTACAGAAAGAAGTAGAGCTCGGTGTGGCGCGCCATATCGACCTGTAGCGCGGGGTCGTGATACTCCTTGTAGACTTCGGGATCGCTCTGGGGGTTCAGAAACGACTGCATGCTGTAGTGGAAGCCGGGTACGTGGTGCTTGTCGATCTTCTCCTTATATTCGATCGTCTTGATGCCAAGAAAGGCGAGGCCCAGGATGAACGTGAGCACAAGGCAAAGAACCAACGCGCCCTTCTTTTTCATCTCGGCCGACCATACGCCCATTGCCATGGTGAAGCTGGAGGTAATGAGGACGGCGGTATTGGCGGTGCCCCAGAAGATATTGAGCTGGTGCGATGCCTCGACAAAGGCCGGGTAATACCAGTTGCGGTAGATCAGATAGGCGGTAAACAGGCCGCCGAAGAACATGATTTCAGTGAGCAGGAAGAGCCACATGGCGAAGTTGGTGGCATCGTTCTGCTGCGCGTAGGTTTCGAAGTGATGGCGCTGGTAGGGCGGGTGCTCGTGATGAGCCGCCTTCGGCTGCGCCGTGCACGACTACTTGACTATCCGACACTCGCCACCTCTTTCTCTTTTTGAGTATCCAGCCACTCGTAGTCGTAGGCTTCGTGATCCATGATCGGAATTGTCGGGGAAGTTCTCAGTGAGCGGCGGCGACTGCGTCTGCCACTCGAGGCCGGTTGCCTGCCAGGGATTCTCACCGGCGATTTCGCCGTAGCGGAGCGACCATGTGAGGTAAAGCAAGGGTAGGAGGTAGCCAACGCCGAGGATGGTGGCGCCGGCGGTAGAGAAGACGTTCAGGACCTGGAACTCAGGCGGATAGGTTGCGTAGCGGCGCGGCATACCGAGCGTGCCGAGGATGAATTGCGGAAAGAAGGTGAAGTTAAACCCGATGAAGGTGACGATGGCGGCGAGCTGCGAGATCTTCTCCGGATACATGCGGCCGGTCATCTTGGGCCACCAGAAGTGGACGCCGGCGAGAAAGGCCATCAACATGCCGCCCACCATGACGAAGTGGAAGTGAGCAACGATGAAGTAAGTTTCCGTGAGATGGATGTCCGTCCCGGACGTTCCGAGGAAGACGCCGGTGAGGCCGCCGATGGTGAACAGCCCCATGAAGCCGAAGGTGTAGAGCATCGGCGTTTCAAAGGTGATGGAGCCTTTGTAGAGTGTGAAGGCCCAGTTGAAGATCTTGATGGCGGAGGGCACCGCTACCAGCATGGTAAGCAGTGAGAACACCAGCATGGAGTAATTGGAGATGCCCATGATGAACATGTGGTGGGCCCAGACGAAGAAACCGAAGACCGCGATGGCGACCGAAGAGAATGCGACGGCGGTATAGCCGAAGACGCGCTTGCGGCTAAAGGTGGAGATGGTTTCGGAGATCACGCCCATGCCTGGCAGAATCATGATGTAGACGGCGGGGTGCGAGTAGAACCAGAACAGATGCTGGAAGAGGATTGGATCGCCGCCCTTGGTGGGATCGAATACGCCGATTCCCGCCGTGCGCTCGAGAACTACGAGGACCAAGGTGATGGCGAGGACCGGAGTGCCAAGCACCATGAGAATGCTGGCCGCGTAGTTCGCCCATACGAACAGGGGTAGGCGGAACCACGTCATGCCGGGGCAACGCATCTTGTGGATGGTGACGATAAAGTTGAGACCGGTGAAGATGGAGCTGAATCCGGCAATGAAGATTGCGATACCTGTGGTGATGACGTTGGTATTCAGGTAGTGCGTTGAAAGCGGTGTCGTGAAGGTCCAGCCCGTATCCACGCCGCCGGCCGCCATGGCATACAGGCCGAGGGCGCCTGCGGCAAGGTAGAGATACCAGCTCAGGAGATTGATTTTCGGCAGCGCGAGATCCTTGGCGCCGATCATCATGGGGATAAAGAAATTTCCCAGGGTTGCCGGCACCGACGGCACCAGGAAGAAGAAGATCATGATGATGCCGTGCATGGTGAACACCTTGTTATAGGTGTCGGTGGCCATGAGGTCAGACTGCGGCGTGAGCAGCTCAAGGCGGATAAGCCCGGCCAGCGCTCCCCCGATGAAGAAGAAGAACGTAATCGAGGCGAGATACAGCATGGCAATCCGCTTGTGGTCGCCGGTCAGAAGCCAGCTCAGCAGACCCTTCTCCTTCGAGATGAAATTCATCCTGGGGATCCGGGCTGTTGACTGATCGGGAAGACTGACGATTGTGCTACTACTCATTTCTTCACCATCCCCTGCCCAGCGGGCTTTTGTCCGTCGGGCGTTGTCGTGCCTTCACTTTCCGGCAGCAGCGTTGTTGTGGCGGTCGTCTGCTGAACGCGGTAATCGGAGTTGAGATTCTTAAGGAATTCGACCAGCGCAATCACGCCATCTTCACTGATCTGGCCCTGATACGTCGGCATGATGGGCGCGTATCCCTGAGTGACGTGCTGCGAGGGATTCAGGATCGCATCACGCAGAAACGCTTCGTCGACGATGGTTGTGTGACCGTTGGCAAGTGTGAGTTTGGCGCCGTAGACGTTGGCGAGACTCGGTCCGCGCGCGTCGGGACGGGCATTGTGGCAAGATGCGCAACTGAGGCTGGCGAAGAGGCGTTCACCATTCTGGGCGAGCGATGCGCCGCTGGTAGAGCTGTCCAGCCACTTCTTGAAGTCGTCCGGAGTCATGACGACGACGTCGCCGACCATGTGCGAGTGATCGGTGCCGCAGTACTGCGTGCAAAAGAGGTGATAGGTGCCAGGCGTCGTGGCTTCGAACCAGACGGTTGTGTAACGGCCGGGGATGGCTTCGCGCTTGACGCGGAAGGCGGGAATGGAGAAGCTGTGGAACACGTCCTGCGAGATGAGGGTGAGTTGCACGGCGCGGCCGGTGGGAACGTGCAGCGAATCGATCTCATGCTGTCCGCCGGGATGCTCTGCCTTCCACATCCACTGCTTGCCGACGACGTAGATGTTCATTGCGTTGGCCGGCGGCGTGTAGACGCGGAAATAGATGAGCGCGCCCCAGACAAACATGATGAGAAACAGGCCGAGCGGAATGATGGTCCACGTAGCTTCGAGCATCGTGGAGCCTTCGATCTGCACCGCTACCGGGTGGCGCTTCTTGCTGTACATGATCGAGAAGCCGGTGACGAGGAGAATGACGATCGTCATTCCGATCATGCTCACCAGGACCATGAAGAAGTACAGTGCATCCATCTGCGGGGCGATCTTCGACGCCTCCGGCGGATAGAGCTGGAAGTTCGTCAACCACTTGACGAGAAATTGCCAGAGTACTGGACTGATATGCATTCCGTTATCCGTTCACCTTTGTTCCTGAAGCGAGCTGGTCATGGGCCTTCCGGTAGTCGCGGCGGAACATGATCCACATAAAACCGCCTAGCAGAATTACCGTCATTGCACCGCCCATCTGCACGATGCGAGCAACGATGAGCGAGTGCTTATTGGTTGCCGGGTCATAGTGATAGCAGTAGGTAAGAATGTTGTCGACTGGAGAACCGATGTGGTTATTGGAGGCCTCGACCAGCCCGAGCCGGATATCTTTCGGCGAGTATTCGACGCCCATGTAGTACTGCGCCAGCTTGCCCTGCGGCGTGACGATCTGGATGGAGCTGGCGTGGGCGAACTGCGTGAGCTTGCCGTCGGGGCCGGGGATTTTGACATAGCCGAAGCCGACTGCCTTGGTTAGCGCATCGATGTTGGCTTGAGTGCCGGTCATGAAGTGCCAGCCATTGGCGGTTTCGGGATGGCCGTAGCGGTGGAGGTAGTTACGCTTCTTGTCGGCGGCGAGGTTGGTGCCTTCGCTGGGATCGATGCTGACGACGATGATGTTGAAGTCCTTGCCGGGAACGAAGTTCACCATCTGCAGTGCGCCGGTGAGGCCATTGAGCTCTTCGGAGCAGAGCATCGGGCATTGATAATAGACCAGCGCAAGGATGGCGGGCATTTTGCCGAAGTAGCTGGCAAGCTGAACCGGTTTGCCCATGTCGTCAGTGAAGGTGAGGTCGAGCGGAAGCTGCTCATTCAGGCGTTGCGCAACGCCTACGCCATTGAGGATTGCTGGCGGCTTGTCGTTGGAGGGGCCGGTCTCCTTTTCTCCGTAGCTTGAGACCTGCGCCACCAGAGAGGGCGTCAGCGCGGCAAGGCACACGAGCATCACGACAACGCAGCGACCGCGTCGTCCACTGCTCCTCGCACTGTTACTGCTGTTCATACTTCAAATCACCTTCTGCGGTCTACTTGCCGCGTCGAGGAGGTCCAGGGGCTAAAAGCCTTGAGTTGAACCTGGTCCTCTTTTCGGTACGACTAAAGTCTTGCCCTTTCAAACCATCGTCTGCTAACTCCCCGCTAAGGTCGGGGCCCTTCGATGCTCAGTTCTGTTCACTACTCGTGCTGCTGCGCCTCGGCCTTCTGGGCCGCGGCCTGATCCTGTTCATAGCCGGTACGCGCGAAACCGCTGGTCAGCGGCGCGGTTATTGTTGGTTTCTGATCGCCTGCGAGGAGCGGGGCCTGCTGAACGGCCGGCGCTAAGGGGAGACCTTTTTGCGCGACGATCTGCATGGCGCGCTCGATTGGAATCCTCACCTTGCCCTGCGATTGATCGACCCAGGTGTAGTGGTCGAGGAGCAGGTCTTCGCGGGCGTGGAGATCTGCAACGTCCTGGTTGCCATCATCGGTTTGTACACGCGGCGTTGGGAAGGTTTTGGTGATCTCCGCAATCTTGTTTTGCATTTCCGGGCTGGACGGCAAATTCCCGAGCTCCCGGATCTCGGCGGTTTTGGTCCACTTGTTGTTCGGGCCGTCTTCCTTATTCAGATGCGCATTGATCAGCTTGCCCATGCCGTAGGTGACGACGCCGCAAACCCCAACAAAGATGAAGAGCGACGTAAGGAAGACAATGATGCCCGTGACCTTAACGTCTGTCTGTTCGTAGCCAGCGGAGGCGTCAATCTCACTGGGACCATGCGAGCCGAGTATCTTCTTGTCGTCGGGTTCGTTGTGATCAAGCGTGGACATGTTCGGGCTCCAGAATCTCTGCGACATGCGGATCGTTGGTTTGCACCAGCGCGCGCGTCTTCAAGTTGTGGCTGTAGAAAGCGACCCAGACGGAAACCATCGCAACAGGCACGGCGATGTATTCAAGAATTCCCCAGCTGAAGTGCAAGTTTCGGGCAGCGTCCTTGAAGTTCGGCTCGATGAGCCAGAACAGATCGAAGGCCTTGGCGAAGATCATCCACTGGCAGACGCGAACGAGGCGCTTCTTGTTGCGCTTGATGTCGCGTGACAGCAAGAGCGAGAACGGGATGAGCCAGTGGAATATGAAGTCGAGGGTGATGATGATGCCCCAGTGCCCGCGAATGCGATCGAGGTACCAGGGAATTTCCTCTGGCAGGTTCCCGGACCAGATGATAAGGAACTGCGCGAAGCCGAGGTAGATGTTCAGCATGACGAATGCGAACGTGAACTTGCCGAGGTCGTGCTGCTCAGTGGTGCGCAATATCGTCTTGAAGGGCTCGTCTTTTGAGAGGCTGATCGACGTGAGGATCGAGAGGGCAAGCACGGAGTAGCCCTGACCTACGAGGAAGAGCAATCCATAGACCGAGGAAAACCAGGTGACGTCCATCGACATGCACCAGTAGATGACGGCGGTGGTCATGGTGAGCGAGTAGACGACGATGCCGGGGCCGCTGATGTTCTCGAGCTTCTTGATCCAGTAGGGCGTGGTGTCGGGCGATTCGGTGTCGCGCTTGAGGCCGAGTTTGTTGAGCCGCCAGGTGTAGAAGCCCCAGATGGCGAAGCACAGCAGCATGACGATTACATAGGTCGTCGGATTCAGCATGGGACGCTTGAAGTCGAGGCAATGAGCCTGAATTTCGCTGATCAGACCCGACTTCGAGCGCCGCATCGGTATCGTTGGGGTTATTGTACCGCGCCCAAAGATAAAGCTTCTTCATGAAGATTGCCGAAACGACCCAGTAGCCGAAGACCAGCGGCATGGTCCGCGTGGCAGCTTCGAGAGGCCGGCGCAGCAGCAAGCCCCACTTGCCGCCGGAGCAGTACTGGACCATGAGAAGCGCGAGGCCGCCGACAGTCCAGCCGAAGGTGAGCAAAAGGCCCAGAACCCATGCGCGCGCAAAGTGGTCCCAGCCGAGTTGGTCCTGCGCCTGGCCGAGGAAAGCGAGAATCACTGCAACGACGGCAGCCACCGCTGCAACGACAAGCGCCCGCGTCCGCCAGCCGTCGACGAACGAGGGTGCGCTCAGATCGGCGGGAAGCGTTTTAGCGTGTGATGCACCGTGTGTTTCGTGAGCCATTGAACTTAATCCTTACTTCGCGGCTGCGGGAGCCGGTTTACTTGCTGGAATCTTGATCAGTGGGTCAGCCGGATTTCCCGGAGCCATCGCGGGCGTTCCTTCCTTTGTCGCCGGGTAGGCCTGCACCGCTGTCGAAGGTAGGGGCCATGGCTGCGCGTAGCTGGCCGGCAGGTGTTGCTGCTCTGCAACGTCACTGAGCTTCTGCACTTGCACGCCCGACGGCACATCTTGCGCAGACGCGGCCTGACTTAACTGCAATGCGCGAATGTATGCCGCAACTGCCCACCGATCCTCGGGCGCCAACTGCTCGCGGTAGTCGGGCATTGCGCCGTAGCCGTGAGTCATAACATAGAAGTAGTGCGAGAGGGGCTGCGCGCGGCGGACCTGGTCGCTCAGATTGCCGGCGGGTTTGTATCCGCGCTCCACGATTTCACCCAGACCATTGCCAACGCGCGAATGACACGGGGCGCAATAGACGTTGAAACGTTCCTGGCCACGCTCGAGCACTTCCATGGTGGCAGGGAATGGCAGCATGTTCTGCTCTTCGCGATAGCCGTTGGCGCCCTGGATCACGCCCGTGTAGAAGTAGCTGTCTTCCTGCAGCTGGCCGCGGGCGACCGTATTGATGACTTGCGGACGAGCGCCGCGATGGTCGGCGTAGAAGGCGGAACCGCGTTGCGGGATCATTTTGGGTTGGTCCTGCATGTCCTGGCGGCAGCCTGCAATGAGGAAGATGGCACTGAGGCAGGCAAACGTCAGTGCTTTCCCAGGTCTCAGATTCGAGACCTGGGGCACCCAGGTTTTGTGGTTATTATGGAGGTGCTGCATTAGTACTCCACCTCCACGATTGAAATGGGCGCGAACTTTTTCAAATATTCTTTCGATTCCAAGAGGTCGAATTTTGGATCGAGGGCTTCCAGACAGAGGAAGAACTTGTCTGTCGTGGCGCCGTCGCGGAAGTTGGGTGCGTTGAACAGGGGATGGTAGAGCTGGGGCAATCCGTTCAGAGCCATCATGCCGAATGCCGCCGACAAGCCGGCCCAGAGAATGGTCCACTCATACGCGGGAACAATGAAAGCGGGCCATGAGTAAAGCGGCCGTCCGCCGATGTTGAGCGGATAAGCAATGACCGAGACCCAGGTCTCCAGGGAAAACATCGCGGCGAGGCCCATCAATGCGCCAATCAACGTGACGAGCGGCACGCGATTGCGATGGAAGCCGATGGCCTCCGCCGCTTCTTCCACGGGATAGGGCGTGTAGCAATCCATGCGGCGCCAGCCGTCTTCTCGGGCCTGCCGTACGGCGCGGACCAGATCGCCCGGGGTATCGAATTCGGCCAACAGGCCGTAGGTTCCTTCGGGTGAGGGCATCGTTAGTCACCTGCTCCCGCTGTCGTTTTGGGCTTGATTTTGGCCTGGGGCAGAATCATGCGAATTTCGTTCATGGGAATCATGGGCAGGAAGCGGACGAACAGGAGGAACAGGGTGGTGAACAAGCCGAGGGTTCCGACGAAGGTCATGTAGTCCCACTTTGTGGCGCGATAGGTGCCCCACGAGGAGGGCAAGAAGTCGCGATACAAGCTGGTCACGATGATCACGAAGCGCTCGAACCACATGCCGACGTTGACCACGATGGAGATGAAGAACATGAAGCCGATGTTGGTGCGCAGTTTGCGTGACCACAGCGTGGTCAGGGGGATGAGCAGGTTGCAGATGATCAGCGTCCAGTAGCTCCAGCCCATGGGACCGAAGGCGCGGTTCCAGAACATGAACGCTTCCCAGTGCGAGGCCGAGTACCAGGCCATGAAGGCTTCCATGCCGTAGCCGTAGGCCACAATGAAGCCGGTGGCGAGCATGACCTTGCCCATGTTGTCGATGTGGCGCTCAGTTACCAGATTCTCGAGGTGGTAGAACTTGCGCAGCGGAATGGCCAGGGTGAGCACCATGGCGAATCCGGAATAGATTGCGCCGGCAACGAAGTAAGGCGGGAAGATGGTGGTGTGCCATCCAGGCAGGACCGCGACGGCGAAGTCGAAGCTGATGACGGTGTGGACAGAGAGCACCAAGGGCGTTGCCAAGCCCGCCAGAAGCAAAGACGCAGTCTCATAGCGCATCCAGTGGCGAATAGAACCGCGCCAGCCCCACGAGAGCAGGCCGTAGAAGTACTGCGCAGGCTTGGATTGTGCACGATCGCGAAAGGTCCCGAAGTCGGGGATCATGCCGAGATACCAGAACACCACCGAGATGGTCGCGTAGGTGGACACCGCGAACACGTCCCACTCTAAGGGGGAGCGGAACTGCGGCCAGACGTTCATGGTGTAGGGCAGAGGGAGCATCCAGTATCCCAGCCACGGACGGCCAACGTGGATGAGCGGGAACATGCCCGCGCAGACCACGGCGAAGATCGTCATGGCCTCAGCAAAGCGGCTGATGGAGTTGCGCCAGGTTTGCTTGAAGAGGAGGAGAATGGCGGAGATCAGGGTGCCGGCGTGGCCGATACCGATCCACCAGACGAAGTTGATAATCGCGAAGCCCCAGGCAACGGGCTGGGTGATGGCCCAGATGCCAACGCCCTTGAGGAACAGCCATGTGACCGCAACCAGCAGCACCGTGGCTCCGCCGCCGGCGATCCCGAAGAACGCGAGCCAACCCAGCGGCGTGTGCGGTGTAAGCACGATGTCCGAGATTTTTTCGGTAACCGACTTAAAGGTCTCACCCAGGCCTACGACGCGGTATTCACCGGTCTTTGGATCGGTGCCAGGGTCGCCTCGTTTTATTTCACTGGTCGCCATCGTGACTTCAACCCTTTTCCGGTGCGTGTTCCACCGGCTTCTGTTCGAGTTCAGGATTAAAATTCAAAACCTCGGCGAGGTAGCGGGTCCGAGGCCGCGTGTTCTGGTCGGCAATGACCTGATACATGCGCTTGTCTTCGTTGAGTCTTGCCACCTTGCTGTTTTTGTCGTTCAAGTTACCGAAGGTGATGACCGAGGCGGGGCAGGCCTGCTGGCAGGCGGTAACAACTTCGCCGTCGCGGATCGGGCGGTTCTCCTTGTCGGCTTGAATCTTTGCCTCATTGACGCGCTGCACGCAGTAGCTGCACTTCTCCATGACGCCGCGCGAACGGACCGAGACGTCGGGGTTGCGCATCAGCTTGAGGCTCTCGGTCTCGTAGTCGGAGTAGAGCAGGAAGTTGAAGCGACGCACCTTATAGGGACAGTTGTTGGAGCAATAACGGGTGCCCACGCAGCGGTTGTAGACCATGGTGTTGATGCCTTCAGGCGTGTGCACCGTTGCGCCGACGGGGCAAACTTGCTCGCAGGGCGCGTTTTCGCAGTGTTGGCAGGTCATAGGCTGGAAGTGGGCACGTGGTGCGGCCAGATCGCCTTCAAAATAGGAGTCGATGCGCAGCCACTGCATGTTGCGGCCGATGCGGACTTGCTGTTTACCCACAACGGCAATGTTGTTTTCGGCGTAGCAAGCGACGATGCAGGCGTTGCAGCCGGTACAACTGTTCATGTCGATCGACATGCCCCACTTGTTGCCGTTGTACTCCCAGTTGGGGAAGAGCGTGGTGTCGTACTCGGGTGTGTCGTGGCCTTCGCCTTCGTGCGCGAAGTTGGGGTTGGCCTTGAAGTCCTCAAGCGTGGCGTAACGGATGATGCCGCGCGGGCCGAGGGCTTCAACGGCTTCGAGGGAGTTGTTCTGATTGCCGTGTTCGGTGAGGTTCTTGCCGCGATGATCCTGATAGTGGCTCTTGGTGATCGCGATTCCCCACTTGCCATCGACCTTCTTGATGGTGCCGGTTGAGTAGAAGGGTGCGGCCGTGGTTCGGACCAGGTAGGCATTGAAGCCGGCACCGGAACCGACGCGGCCGGCAAACTCACGACCGTAACCCATATAGAGGGTAACGGAGTTGTCAGGATGGCCGGGGGCTACCATCACTGGAGCCTTGACCGTGCCTCCGCCTGCGCTGATTTCGACTATGTCGTCTTCTTCGAGCTTCAAACTTTCAAGCGTCGCACCGGAAACGATTGCCGCGTTATCCCAGCTGAGGCTCGTGACGGGCTTGGGGAGTTCCTGGAGCCAGCCGACGTTGGAATAGCGCCCGTCATAGATGTTGGGGTCGGGACGGAAGATAATTTCGAATTGATCTTTTGAGTTTGGTGTTGAAACCTTCGCACCGAGAGCTGCCGGCAAAACTGTATCGAGGGCAGCGCGTTGTCCAAACGCGGTGTTCTCGATCCAGCCTGCGTGGAGCACCTTGCGCCAACCCGTTTCGAAGTCGCCCTTGATGTTGTCCTTTTGCGTGATGCGGACGGCCTCGTAGGCGCTGAGTTGCGGATCATCGAGCAGGGTCTGGAAGACATCGTGCGCACTTTTGCCGCCGTAGAGCGGCTCGATCATTGGCTGCACGATGGAGACTGTGCCATCGTAAGCGCGGGCATCGGACCACGACTCCAGGTAATGCGCGGAGGGGATATGCCAATTCGTAAGATGGGCGGTCTCGTCGTAGTGCGAGCCCAGATGGGCAACGACCTTGGCCTTTTTGATCAAGTCGTTATCGAATCCCAAATCGACCGGAGCTGAGTAGACGGGATTGACATTGAGGATGACGAGCCAGTCGACTTTGCCGGCGTTGAGATCGGCGATGAGCTTTTTGAAGTCGCCGTTTTGATCGCTGGGCAGCGGGATTGCGGGCTCGGAGGAGACTGTGACGGTTTTGCCGACATTGCCGAGGGCCTGGTTGATGGCAAGCGCGAGGGCTGCAACGGATTCGTCTTGATAGAGGCCGGGGAGGACGGCGCTCTTGCCGTTGCTGGCTTTGAGGTCCTTGGCGAGAGCAGCCAAGAATGCCTGTTGTTCGCCGGTCCAGTTGTATTGTGAAGCGCCCGCACCGGATGCTCCGACGGCTGCAGCTAGCGCGGCGGCGAATGCGGGAATTTCGCTGGCGCGTAGGCCAAGGCGATGTTCGGCTTTCATGCCGGTGGTGGTCGGCGAGCTCTCAATGGTGTAGAGCCGGTTCATGCCGTTGGCGGGATCTTTGCGGCGCTTGGCGTAGTCGGCGACGAGCTTGTGGAAGCCGGGATAGGATGCGCCGGAGAGGAAGTCCGCGTCGAGCGAGACGATGACATCGGCGGTGCTGAGGTCGTACTGAACGTTGTAGCCCTTTGCAAGAAACGTGCCGGCCAGGGCGGGGTCGTACTGGACCAGCGTCGTCTTGGGATATGCGGACTGCACGGCTTTCCACTGGCGCGCGAGTGTGGGTGACGTGATGGTGGCCGAGAGGAAGTAGATGCCGGTTCCGTCTTTTGTGCCAGCGACCTTGTCGTGCAGCGCCTGAGCAAACTCTGCCCATTCGCGATTCTCGCCTTCGAAGGTTGCGTGTTGCGAGCGGTCTGGATCGTAAAGGTCAAGCAGCGAACCCTGCGAGAAGACATCGGACGAGCCGTGATTGTATGCATGATCGGGATTGCCGTCGACCTTGACGGGACGATATTCGTCGCTCTTGACGAGGACGGGAACGCCGCCGGTGGGAAGCGGGTTCATGCTGGCGAAGTAGTTCGGCTTGCCAAGCAGGAGGTCTTCGGGCGCCTTGACGTAGGGGTAGATGGGCTCGTCGGGTTGCTTGGTGCATCCGGCAAGACCGGCGAGCGCCATGGATGCGCCCATGATTTTGAGGAAGCCGCGGCGTGAAACCGGATCGACCCATTCCTGCGCCGCGCTGGGAAATTCTTTTTCGACAGCGGCCTGAAATTCGGGCGTGTTCTGAAGTTCGTCCACCGAACGCCAATAGCGCTTGCCTGCCGTGCCCTTCAGCTCGGCGCGCACCTGTTGCAGCGTCATCGTGTGTTTCATTTTCAGCAAGGTTGGCCTTGCTTTTTTCAATCTCCACGGTGTTCCCCGTCTGGTTCGTTCCTGCATTCGTCGATTCGCGACTCATCGGTGGCAAACCTCGCAACTGCTCAGTTCGTTCGGAGTGCGAATGTGATATTGCTTCAGAAGAAAGTGGCCCAGTTCATCCTGGCTGGTGAACTTCTCGTAATGTAGAGCCGCCGGAACTTCAACTGCCGGGGCGTCTGCCGACTGACCAGTCGTCGCCGATTTCGGCATCTGCAGTGCCGCGACCTGCGTGCCCTCGCCGCTGGGATCCTTGACTGTGCAGCTCACGCCCTGCGCGGTGGGCGTTCCTTCTTTAACGTCACTGGTTGCGCACCACACCGGACGATCGAACGCCGGCGCCTCCCATGCCATGTTGTAGATCTGGCTGGTGGGGCGAAGATTCTTGGCCGGATTGCGATGGCAGTTGAGGCACCACTCCATCTGCAGGGTGTTCTGCGCATACATCAGCGGCATCTGATCGACGCGGCCGTGACAGCTTGCACAGCCGAGGCCCTTGTTCACGTGAATCTCGTGGCTGAAGTAAACGTAGTCGGGCAGATCGTGCACCTTGATCCAGGGCAACGACTCGCCGCTGGCCCAGCTTTCACGCACAGGCTGCAGCAGCGCTGCGTTGGTCCAGATCTGAGCATGGCAGTTCATGCAGGTCTTGGTCGGGGGAATACCGGCGTAGCTGGATTTCTCAACGGAGGTGTGGCAGTACTGGCACTGGAGGCCCAATCCTGTCACGTGATGTTTGTGGCTGAAAGGTACCGGCTGCTCCGGTCGCTGGCCTTGGCGAGTAACCCATGGGGAGCGCTGCAACTGATCGAGCGTTACTCCAAGTGCAATCACAATGAGACCAGTCAGCACCAGGCTCGCTCGAGCCAAAGCATTGGAGCTGCGGTCAAATATCTGCGCCATGAATGCTTTCCTGCTTGTTCGTTGTCTTGTTAGTTGTGCTCGCTGTGCCGGCGGTCACACAGGTTGTGGTTAGATTTCTCTTTCGGACAAAACCCACCTGAAAGGCGGACGACCCCGAAAATTCAATATAGCAGCCAGAGGTCTATCTGTAACGGCCTCAACAGTTGGGAGAACAAAAAATGTTTATACAGCTTAACTTTTTGTAATCTCTTGAAACATAAATATGTTCCGACAAAGGAAAACGCGCAGAAATCCGCTCGTTGCGGCCTGTCTCGGTGTCCCAGAGAATGGGATGTTTTGCGCGAAGTTTGCACCGATTTAGTAGCGCCAGGTTTTTGTGTCGGCGCCTGCAGGCGCAGTCGCCAACATATGCTCTACCATCTTCGGCAAGACTCGCTGGGTCCAATCCGCGTTGTTCTGCTGCATGGTGTACTCCGATGGACCGCCGGTGTAGCAATGCGGCATGCCGGGGCCGTACTGGAATGTCGCGTCGGAATGGGGGTTGCGCGTTTCCTGAAGCTGCTTGTCGAGGATGTGGACCGCATTGTTTAGGAAAAAGGTGTCGCCGTCGCCGACTGCGATGTGAAGCTTGCCCTCGAGCTTTGGGCCGAGTGTGGGCCAATCGCGCTTGAGAATCGCGGTGAGGTCGTAGTGATCGTGCCAGTAGGCGAGCACTTTCTTGTCGATGGTTCCTGTTAGCGGATCGATGATTTGCGCCGGATAACCGTCGTCGCCTGCGGGTGAAAAGACGGCCTGCCAGATATCCCACTGTTCGGTGGAGCGGCCGTGGGTGCCTAGCACGTATTCGTAGGCGAACTCGGCTCCAGCTTCGGCGGTAATAGTACCGTCGGGCTTGCGATCGGCGGCGATGGGAATCTGGCCGAAGTCGCCTTTGCGGACAAATGCGTTGGCGTCGTCGTAAAGATTGATGTTCTGGTAGGCATGGAAGTCGACGGGATCGGGACAGGCCACGTAGGCGCCGTTGTAGAAGTCGGGATAGAAGACCTGCGTGGCGAGAGCCTCCCAGCCTCCGGTGGATCCGCCGTAAGTGGCGCGTGCCCAGCCTTGGCCGATGCCCCGATATTTTTTCTCGATCTCGGGGATCAACTCATCGTTGATTGCTGAGCCGTAAGGACCGACGTTGGCTGAATCAACATCGTACGAATCGTCGTAGTAGGGGTTGGCATTCTGCACGTAGATCAGGATCACGTGCGGAAGGCGGCCGTTGGTCCAGTCCTGAAAGAGGCGATAGCCACGTTGCAGGCGGACAAACTGCGGCGACTTTGGATCGGGTGGAGTGGCGGTGAACTGCGCGGGACCGATGCCGGGGTGGTAGTGATCCTGGTAGACGATGACGGGATATTTTGCGTCGGGATGTTCATCGAATCCGTCGGGAAGCAGTATCCATGCACCCAGAAACATGTCGCGACCCCAGAAGGCGCTGAGCTTTTCGCTTCGGAATCGCTCGAACTTGAGCCACTTTGCGGTGGGCTGCTGTTGTGCGATCACTTGTGGGTCTTCGGGTGTGCCTTCGATGGGAGGGATGACCTGGTCGAGGGTGATTTTGATTGCGGCTTGCGCCTTCGGATCGAAGTGGATCTTTGTCGGCTTGTTGTAGGGGTTGCCGGGCTTCTGATTCCAGTGCTGGCCTTCACCCTTGTCCGATGGCAGCCAGACAGTTTTGCCGGAGGCGAGATGGAATTGCTCGTAGACGTTGAAGACCGCCTGGACGTAATAGTCGCCGGCATCGAGATCGACGAGCGAGCGGCGAGGATAACCAAAGGTTTTCGCATCGATCACGAGAGGCGTGCCGGGCGCGAGGTTTTCCGCATCCACGCCGAAGCCTTCCGCCGATTGGTAGTCTTCTGACAACTGCATGCGCGGTTCCGATTTTTCGGTTTTCGCAAACACAAGGATGAGGTGTCCGTTGAGAGGCCTCGTCGAAGGCACGGTCACTTCAATGCGTTGGCCGCGGCAGATGAATGCGGCACCGCAAAACAGCATCAGGGTAAGAGTCTTGAGCATCGATCGTCTCGATTCAATCGGAATGTGAAGAGTTTATCGTGAAGTCCGCAAACAGCGTTGAATCCGCCCTCAGGAGCTAAAGCCCGCGCTCTTCGGCAGGCATTTGCAGCATGACCGAGGTCAAGCCTGATACAAACCGCACACACGTTTTCCGCGGTCTTTTCGGGCAATTTCTGCTTCAAGAATGTTTCCTATCCGGCGCGGCGTAGGTCTCGCCGAAGGACTCGTCGGGCGAGGAGCCGGGCCAGCCGATCATGACCAGAAACACATCCAGGACGAAGAGTGCGATGGCGATGTCGTTGAACAGCATAGAAGGCGGAATGTCGGGCCAGAGCTGATTTGCAGCCCAGAAGAGAAAGGCGATTGCGAGCAGGGCTGCCTTGGCTACCTCCAGGAACGCGGGCCTGTGTGCAGCCTGGTAGGCAAGGTATGCGAAGGCAATCATGGCCAGAGGGAATGCACCGAGAACGTCGTGTGCCTTTGGGGGAAACAGATGTGGAGCAGCGTCCCAGATCAGTAAGACGACGACACTGACGAGTGATACAACGCCAAGGATCACAGGGAGTGCGCGGTGTGACCGATCAAGCCGAATGTACATACGACATTATTGTCCGTTCCCTCAAAAGAAGGCATAAGGGGGGAAGGTTGCCTCTGCTGCTGCGAGGAGCGCATCCAGAGCATTTAGAATTCATGAAAGCACTTCTACCGGTTGCTCTCTGCCCTACATTCATTTTTTTTGCGGACATGGGTCCCAAGGCCGACCTCTATCAACCGGTGAATTGCCTTGAAGGGACGAGGCCATGAAATACGCCGGATTGCTGGTGATGCCAGCCGGATTCTTTCTCTCGATCGCAGCGATCCTTTTGTTTCCTTCGTCGGCGCAGCGAGTGGCTTTTGTTTTGTGCGGACTTGCGGTTGAAGCAATGGGCCTGGTGGTGACGGTGCGCGGCCACATGCAGCTACGGAGCGAAAACCGATGACTCCAACGGCGCCAATGCCCTTTTTGGACAGCTCGTTCGCGTTCACGCTGGGACTTCTGCTGCTGTCGCCGCTGACGATTGCCGGAATAGCGCTGGTGAATTCGGGGCTGGGCCGTTCGCGTTCGGCGATGCAGTCGCTGCTGGGAAGCCTCGTCGTGATTTCGACGGCATTGATTGCGTTTGCGGTTGTGGGATCGGCCCTTGCCGCAGGTACGAACAGCGATCATGTTTTTCATCTTGCCGGCAAAGCGTGGAACTGGGCTGGTGCGGGACCACTGTTTTTGAGTGGCCTTGCCACGGCTCCGGCGCGGACGCAGTTGGCGATTCTCTTCGAAATGCTGTCTGTAGCGCTGGTGGCCCTTATCCCCTGGGGATCTGGGGCGGATCGATTGCGGATGCCGGCGGGTGCGGCGATTGCGGCGATTCTCGGCACGGTGGCGTTTCCGCTGGCAGCACACTGGACCTGGGGCGGAGGCTGGCTGTCGCAACTGGGCGTAAATTTCTCTTCAGGAGCCGGATTGCTTGATGGAGGCGGCGCAGCGTCAGTTCATGCACTCGGCGGCCTCTCGGCGCTGGCGGTGGTGTGGATTGCGGGTCCGCGCGAAGGGCAAGTTTCCACGCGAGGGCCTGTCAACGGCGATGCCGGGGCACAACGTCGTTTACGTGCTGCTGGGCTGTTTGATCTCGCTGGTGGGATGGCTGGCGTGGAACATGGCTGGTTCCCTGCTCTGGCTGCATGCTGCGCCGGGAGAGCTGGTGGTCACAGCAGTGAATACATTGCTCTCAGCGGCAGCGGCGCTGGTGGCTACTTTCTCTGTAACGCGCATCCGATTCGGCAAACCCGATGCGAGTTTGTGCGCGAATGGCTGGCTGGCCGGACTGGTGACGTCGAGCGCATGCGCGGGGCTGGTTCCTCCGGTAGATGCGCTCTTTACGGGGCTGGTGGCGGGCATCATTACGCCGCTGATGGTGGAGTTGTTTGAGCTGGCGCTCTCGATCGACGACCCATCGGGCGCAGTCAGCGTTCACGGGGCAGCGGGGTTGTGGGGGCTTGCGGCTGCGGGGATATTCGCTCCGCGGCAAGGTCAGCTCGTCGCACAGCTCATCGGTGTTTCGACGCTGCTGGGACTGATACTGCCAATGGTGTATTTGGTCTTCTGGCTCCTCAATCGCGTGCTTCCGTTCCGCGTGGAGCCCGATGGCGAACGCCTTGGTATGGACCTGCACGAACTCGGCGGCAACGCATATCCGGAGTTCGTGGTGCACCGCGACGAATCTTACCGTTAAGGATTCAGTGACGGGCCGGAAGCATTCACACCAAAGTGGACTGCGGATTCCCGCGTGACAAGTGTAATCTGACCTCAGGACCACTCACTACATGGGACTGTTGACGCATCTCTTTTATCCCTGGGGATTGCTGCTCCAGGCTGGGGCGATTATCCACTTCATTCGCCGCCGGCCCGACACGTATTGGCTCTACATCATTCTTTTCCTCGGGCCCATCGGCGCGATCGTCTACCTGTTCGCCGAGGTTTTCCCAGATGTGGGCCTGCTGAATCAGTCATTCAAGGGCATCTCGCGGCGCAAGCGCATTGCCGCTCTCGAACTCACGATCCGCGATAACCCTTCCGCCGGGAACTACGAAGAGCTCGGCGAGCTTTGCATGGATGATGGGCAGTTGCAGCGTGCTCGTGAGGCCTTCGATAAGGCCATCGCCGCGCGTTTGAATACGTTGGATTGCTTTTATCGACGCGGAGTATGCGCCGTTCTGCTGGGCGATGCAGTAGCAGCTCTGCCGGACCTGGAGAAAGTGGTCGCCAAAGAGCCAAACTACGACTTCAACCGCGCTCCGGCTCTGCTGGCCCACGCTTATGCGCTGACAGGAGAGAAGGAAAAGGCCGAGGCACTCTTCCTTCGTGCGACCGCCATCTCGACTTCATCTGAAACGTATCTCAATTTTGCCGACCTCCTGGCGTCGGAAGGCCGCTCCGCCGAGGCGCGCGAGTGGGCGCAGAAAGTTCTCGACAAGGAGCCGACCATGCCGCGCTACCTGCGGCGGCGCGAGCGGCCCTGGTCGCGGCGAGCGCGGAAGATTCTGAAAAAGCTGAAGCTGAAGACGGATGTTTAGGAACCAGGGACTAAGGAATTAGATTCCTTGCTATTTTTTAGCAATTAGCAACATCAGGGCGAAAAGAATTACGGGGACCAGGGCCATGCTTGCGTAGAGCAGCAATTTCTTATTCACGTTGCGTCCTGCGAGCTTGACCGGTTTTTCACCGCGTGGCTCGATACCAACCTGCTCCTGGTGCTCGAGGTCCCACATCATCTCGCTGGCCGTGGCGTACCGATGCCGCGGCTCACGCTCGAGGGCGCGATACAGGATTTCTTCAAGCTGCGGTGAGATTTCGGGATTCAGTTCGTGCGGCGGCGGCACGTCGTTCAGAATGCGCTCATTCATGACAGCGAGCGGATTCGGCCCTACAAATGGCACGCGACCAGTGAGCATCTCGTAAAGCATGATGCCCATGGAGTAGATGTCGCTGCGCTGATCGCCGCGCGCTCCTTTCACCTGTTCCGGCGAGATGTAGTCCGGAGTACCCAGCAGAGACGAGACGCTCACGAAGGTCAGGCGTCGTGCTTCTTCCTTCATCGCAATGCCAAAGTCGATGAGCTTGATTTGATCGTCATCATCAACCATCACGTTCTCTGGCTTGAGGTCGCGATGGACGATGCCCCGTTTGTGCATGTAGTCGAGCGCATCACAGATACCCAACGCGATCTTCACCGCGCGCTCGGTGGGCAGCGTTTTCTCTTCGTTCAGAATGGTGCGCAAGAGGCGCCCTTCGACCCACTCGATCACCATGTAGAGGCGGCTGCGTTCTTCGCTGTTAAAGGACTTCACCACGCCGGGATGGTCAAGTTCCTGGCCAATCTCCTGCTCGCGATTGAAGCGCTCGATAAGCACCGGGTCCGCCTCCATCTCGGGGAGCGGAACCTTGATGGCTACCTGCCTGCCGGACTTCAGGTCGATTGCCCTGTAGAGAACGGACATCCCCCCATGGGCAACGGTAGCTTCGATGCGGTAGTGGTCGAGCGTGTCTCCGGCTTCGTAGGTGGTCATCTGCGGGTGTTCGGCTTCGGCCTGTCTGATTGTTTCATGCCGCTATACAAGAAATTCGTAAGGAATTGCGATCATGGACAAACGGCGAAAACCTTCTTGCAGGCTCTATGATGTTTGCAGCCTATGCGCCGCATCCTGAGACTGCTAGCAGCCTGCCTCTGTTTTGCCTGGGGAATGACGCCAGCCTTGCTTCATGCTGCGCCGGGACCGAAGGATTCTCGCCAACATCGTTCGCAGGAGACAGGATTCCTCAATCGCAGGATTCAGATAGGGACGAACTGGTATCGCTATCAGGTATACGTTCCCGAAGATTGGCACCGCGACAAACACAAACTCTGGCCGGTCGTCCTTTTTCTGCATGGGCGCGGCGAGCGGGGCGCCGAGGGGATGTGGCAAACGCAGATCGGCTTGCCTGAGGCGATTCGCGATCACCCCGAACGCTGGCCCTTCATTGTCGTCATGCCGCAGTGCTCGATCGACCGGTACTGGACCGACAAGGACATGCTCGCCATGGCCATGGCCGAGCTTGACGAAGAAACGGCCGAGTTTCAAGGCGATCCGGCGCACACCTATCTCTCAGGACTGTCGATGGGTGGGTACGGATCGTGGGAACTGGCGCGTCAACATCCCACGCGGTGGGCAGCCATTGCGATCGTGGCTGGAGGCATCTTCTGGAGCTACGCGCCGGAACGCTGGTTGCAGGCCTCGACGTTGCCCGGCGAGTATGCCCAGGCAGTCGGCCGGACGCCGGTCTGGCTCTTTCATGGCGCTGAAGACAACATCGTGGCTCCGCGACAAGACGAACTGCTGTACACGGCACTGAAGACGGCGGGGGGGCACGTGCGGCTATGGGTCTACCAGGGACTGAAGCACGACAGTTGGACACGGGCCTTTAACGAGCCTGAGTTGCCACGCTGGCTGCTCCTGCATCGGCGAGAAACACCAGAGCCACCGCCATTTGCCGAGCGCATCTCCATCCCGCTGCACCCGCCGGCCCTGAAACTGACATCGGGCCAGCTTGACAGCTTCGCGGGCGAATACGTCGATAAACGAGGCCTGGTTGTTGTCACGCTCTTTCGCCAGGGAGATCTGCTCTACCAAAAGAATCACTATGGCGAAATTGCCGAGCTGGCCGCGGAGTCCAATTCGGTCCTTTTCTACCCAAATGGAAGCAGTTTGACGCGGATTGCGGTTGAGCGCGATCCGCAGGGCCGGGTCAGCGCGCTGGTGCTGCACGACGACCGCCATGACGATCGCTGGGAACGAATCCGGACACCCCTGCGTACCCGTTCCCAGCAGGAATAGAGGTCCTCGCCGGGCTCGCGAGGATTCAGAAGAATAGAATTTCGTTAGCGCCAAGGAGGTACAGCATGTTTTGCAGTGGATGTGGTCAGGCTCTTGCGCAAGGGCAACCAGTTTGTCCCCAATGTGGCCGCCCGGCGGCAGCGCCTCCTCCTCCCGGTGTGCCTAACCTCGCATTTGAAGTCGCTAACTACTCCAATAGGGTACGGGCGCTCAGCACCGTCTGGTTTATCTATGGCGGCCTGTCGCTGGCGCTCGGAATCATTGGACTGGCTTTCGCCAATTCGTTTCTGAATGGCGGCGGCTTCTGGATGCATGGTCCGTGGGCACGCGGTGGTTTCCCGCTTGGACCGGGTGTTGGACCGGCGGTTATTCATTTTGCCTGGACCATGGTGATTCTGCGCTCCGGCCTTGCCTTCGTTGCAGGATGGGGCCTGATGGAACGCGCGCCGTGGGGACGCGTTGTGGCGATTGTGGCCGCGTTCCTCAGCATTCTCAAGATTCCTTTTGGCACCGCGCTCGCAATCTGGACGCTCGTGAGCCTGCTCGGATACCGGAACACGTCGCTTTACGATCAGTTGTAGAGCTCCTTCCGGAGAAGAATCGAAACGGATTGTTCGGCCGGGTTCAGCGCGTCACGGCTGACGCTTCACCACTATCCAGCCCTGCGCCCATCAGCATCAAGGAACGCTGTGCGAAGGGCGAATAGACCAGCAGGGCCATGCAAGCGAGCGCCAGCCCGATGTTGATGTGGTGCATCAACAGAAAAGGCGAGAGCGCCCACAGCACGTCGGCGACGAGGAGCGCGGGCCACATCTTCAGGAATTTCCCGCAGACGCCGGGCGCTCGAAACAGGACCGCGCACAGAACGAAGGCTCGGACAGGAATCAGGATCGCTGCAGTGCCGATGAGGGCGTAGAAGATCTGCGTGGCGTGCCGCAGCGGAGAGAGTAGGTCCTCAATCTCCGCCAGGTTCGTGAGCGCCCCGACGTAAAAGCCCAGGTACATCAGTTGCAGTAAAACGAAGAGCGTCTGCACCACGGCATGCGAAGTCCGGGGGAGTTCTTCGGGTGATGAGAGGATTCCGTTACCCGGCCTGGACTTTGACTCCTGTGACGGTTGTTGCGGCTCTAACGGAGCGGATGGCAATGGACCGGGGTCTGCTTCATCGGCGATGGATTCCACGGGAGCGACGAACCTGTACCCGCGGCGGGCCAGTGTCTCTACGAATCTGGGGCTGCTGGCTGCGTCGCCGAGGGCTTCGCGGATGCGGTTGACCGCCGAGTTCACTCCATGGTCGTAGTCGACGAAAGTGCCGTCGGACCACAAGGCGCGAGAGATTTCTTCGCGCGTCAGCACCTCGCCGGGGTGTTCCAGCAGCATCAATAACACCTGGAACGGCTGAGAGTTGAGTCTGATGCGAATTCCCTGCCGGCGAAGCTCCCCTGTCGAGGCGTCCGCCTCAAATGCTCCGAAGCGATAACGCCGGGCTGACGCGGATTCTGTCATCTCTTTTGCCCAGTTTACCCGAAGGCGCGGCTTCTTTTGTGAGCGGGCGGCGATGTACAAGTCGACGGAAATCCAATTCATCCAGGGAGTTGCGCGGTGAGATTCATTCACCTTCGCGGTGAGACGCCGTGTATTGATTCTCCGGCAGGCATTTGGAAGGCTGAAGGTCAATGAGGCGTCGGATTTCAGGATTGCGAAAAGGACTTCGGATTCGAGCTGGCTTGGCGTGGCTTGTGTTGCTCTCTGCTTGCGCGGCCGGAACGTGTGAGGCGCCGGCCGCGGCGGGTTCGGCGTTCGATGTCTATGTCGGAAAGGTCGAGTCGCGGCTGGCTGAGCAGCACCGATCGCCGAACGCATTCTTAGTTTCGGTTGAATCGAACAGCCAGACTGACCTGCGACTCCAGCGGGGTGAACTGATCATTGAGGAACTCACGCCGACCACAGAGGCTCAATTGCCCGGGGCGATGCTGCACCATTGGCGCGGCACTGCATTCGTCCGGAGAGCGACGGCAGGTGATTTTGAGCATCTGATGAAAGGCTTCAGCGGCTACCCGCAGCGCTTCTCGCCACAGGTTGTGCGCGCCCGCGTTGTTTTACCGCACGGCGGCCAGATTCCGGACCATTTCACGGCTTCGATGCGCGTGCGCCAGCGGCACGTAATCACGGTCGTCATGGATACGACCTACGACATCAATTATGGACAGCTTGATCTGCAGCACGGATACAGTGCTTCGCGGAGCACTCGAATTTCCGAGATTGCCTCTGCAGGCTCGGCAGAGGAACACGCGCTCAGCGATGGTGAGGAGCACGGATTTCTGTGGCGACAAAACATCTACTGGAGCTACGAAGAACGCGACGGCGGGCTATACATGCAGATCGAGTCCATTTCGCTGACGCGTGCGATTCCGGCAGGGATCGGGTGGATCGTGCGGCCGTACGTGGAGAGCGTGCCGCGTGAATCGCTGGAGTTTACGTTGCGCGCTGCGTGCAATGCGCTCCGAACTTAATTCGAACAAGCGAGTGGAGATGTGCATGAATTCAACCTCCGTGACCGGAACAGAAGCCGAGGCGTTTGCGTCCGCGCGCCGCATAAATCAATCTCTTACAGCCACAGTTGAAAAGCGTGCCCTGACGTGGATGGCGGAGCGAGCGCCCCGCTGGGTCACTTCAGACGGGCTCACGGCGCTTGGTCTATTCGCGCAAATCGGCGCGGGGTTATTTTACCGGCTTTCGCGCTACGACAAATCCGGATTGATTGGAGTGATCGTTTGCATTGTTCTCAACTGGTTTGGTGACAGCATGGATGGCACGCTGGCCCGCGTGCGCAATCAGCAGCGACCGCGCTACGGGTTCTATGTCGATCACGTGGTGGATATTTTCGGAGCAACCGCGTTGATGTGCGGTCTTGGCGGCTCCGACTTTCTTCACTGGCAGGTGGCAATGGCGATGCTGGTGGCATTCTTGCTGCTCTCGGCGGAAAGCTATCTCGCCACCTACACCTTGTCCTGCTTCCAGATGTCGCAGGGGATGTTCGGACCAACGGAGATTCGCATTCTGCTGATTATCGGAAACCTCGTACTGCTGCGCAGCCCCTATGCGACGGTATTGGGGCATCGCCTGCTGCTCTTCGACCTCGGCGGGACGATCGCCGCCATAGCGATGTTTGCGATGGCGATTGGCGTCGCCCTACGGCACACCGCCGAACTTTACCGGCAGGAGCCGCTGCAATAAGTCTTACTCAGTGCGCAGCGCCTTGAGCGGGTTGACGCTGGCAGCTCGACTCGCCGGCATCGCACTTGCAACCAAAGCCACGATGGTGACGCCCGCAATCGCCAGCGCATAGGTCGCTGTGTCGAGTGGCTTCACGCCGTAAAGGGATGTCGACAAAGCGCGACCCACGAGCATGGCCAGCGGGACGCCGGCCACCACGCCAATTGCCGTCAGTCGGAGGCTGTCGCGCAGGATCATCCAAACCACCTGGCCGCGCCCGGCGCCCATGGCCATGCGCACACCGATCTCTGCGGTGCGGCGATTGACGCGATAGGACAGCGTTCCGTAGAGGCCTGTGGCCACGAGAACCACAGCGAGAAGGCCGAAGAACTCTGCGAGGCGCGCGAACATTACTTGACTCGAAATGGTGGTGTCGTATTGCGCGCGCTGGGTCATGGGCTTGATCAGTGGCAGGTTCGGGTCAAGCTGCTGCACGACTTTTTGTGCAGATGGAAGAATGGCGAGCGGCGCACCTTTTACGCGCATTTCAACATGCATTTCGCCAATGACGGGAATCTGCGCGTACATCCACCAGGCCATGGGGATGGGCGTCTCGTCGATACTGCGGTACTTGTGGTTTTTCACGACGCCGACAATGGTCATGCTGAAGCGTCCATCATCGGATCCGATGACATGGCCGAGAGGATTCTGATTGGGCAGGAAGCGATTTGCAAACTCCTCATTGATGATGCCCACGCGGGGCGTCTTCGCTGTGTCAGTATCTGCGAAATCCCGGCCAGCAAGGATGGGAACGCCGAGGGTCGTGAAAAAGTCTGGCCCGGCCACGTTGCTGCGCACGGTGAGTGAGCCACCATTTGTGACTTCAGGCAAACGACCGTCGACCATCATGGCGCTGTTGTCTGACCACCACGATCCAATGCGTTCTTCCATGATGGTGACCGACTCGACGCCGGGCAGGATTCGCAGCTTGCCTATCAGGTTCTGGTAAAAGGCGATTCCAGCGGGGACCGACGGGATGTCGGGCTTGACGCCGAAGACGACGAGGCCGTCGACGCGCATTCCCAGCGGTGTGTTCTCGAGATTGCTCAGCGTGCGAATCAGCAGGCCGGCGCCGACCAGCAGCACCACGCACATTGCCATTTGCAGGGCGACGATGATTCTGCCTGTGCGAGATTTGCCGGCATCGGCGTTGGACGTTGCCGCGGAGGTTTTCAGGGCGAGTTCGGCGCGTCCCGCGAGGGCGACGCGCATAGGAGCCAAGCCAAACAGCACTCCGGCAACGACGAGAACGCCCATCGTGAACATCAACACAGTTCTGTCGGGGGCGAGGCTCGATTCGATCTGCGCCAAATTTGCCAGCAGCCGGGCCGCCATGACCGCGAAAGCCCACGCCAGCAAACCGCCGGCGATGACGAGTAGGAGACTCTCGGTCAGCAACTGGCTAAACAGTTCGCCTCGCCCCGCGCCCAGCGCCTGACGTACAGAGAACTCGCGCTGACGCGCCGCATTTCTGGCCGCGAGCAGCATGGCCACGTTGGCGAACGCGATTAGCAGAACGAGACCGACCATCGCCATAAGGATGTGTAGCGGATTGCTATACATCTGGTCTGGAAAATTTTTGGCATCGGCGAAGCTCAAGACGGGTGGCTTTTCACCCTGCTCAGGCTTACCGAGACCGATGCGAGCGGCGGACTGGAAGACTGGCTGGAGTTGGGCTATTGCCTGGGTTCTGCCGACGCCGGGCGCGAGACGCCCGATGAGACGCAGGCACCACCATGTGGGGTTGGTGATGTAGAGCTTGCCTTCTTCGACAGGATTGCCCCATGCATTCAGTTCGCGGCGATTCTGCAAGGGTATCCAGAAATCCGTGGAGCCACCGCCTTCAAGGCCCTCAAATCCCGGGGCAGAGACTCCGATGATGGTCATGGGCACGCTGTTGACATAGAAGGTCTGGCCGAGGACGCCGGGATTTCGCGCAAAGCGGCGCGTCCAGTAGTTGTAGCTGAGGACAGCGAGCGGCGCGTGGTTTGCTTCATCCGCTGAGTTGAAGCCGCGGCCTAGCGGAAGGTTCACTCCGAGGCCGGAGAAGAATGTGCCGCTCACCATGTCGCCTTCGGCTTCTTCAGCCTGCGAGCCAACCCGGACAGCGACTTTGCTATTGGAGAGGGGCACGAAAGCAATGAGCGACGAGATTGCGCCGGTTTGCTTACGCAGAGTGTCGTAGACGGGATAGGACATCGTCTCGTTGGTATCGACTGTGCCAGTGTTGCGGGGCGGGTCCGAGGTCCTGAGGTAGACGAGCGTCTGGGGATCGGCGACGGGCAGAGACTTCAGCAGCACGGCATTCATCACGCTGAATACGGCAGTGTTGGCGCCCACACCGAGAGCCACGGTGAGAATAGCAGTGAGCGCAAAGCCGGGACTCTTCAGAAGCGATCGCACGCCGAAGCGGAGATCGCGCCCGAACTTATCAAGAGCTTGCCAACGGCCGCGCAGACGAAACTTCTCCTGTGTGAGAGGAACATTGCCGAACTCAACTCGCGCACGGCGCGCAGATTCTTCTGCACTGAGGCCTTGGTCGCGGAGATCGTCCGCTTCGAGTTCGAGATGGGCCTTGATCTCCTCGGCAAAATCTTCAGCACTGCGCTTGCGATTGAACATCCTACGCCTCCTCGCCTTGCGGCTCGGCCCCGGGCTCGAGGATCAACTCCATAGCGCGCGTCAGCCGCTTCCACTGGGAAGCTTTTTCGTGCAGTTCCGCGCGGCCTTTAGCGGTGAGGGAATAAAAGCGGGCCTTGCGGTTGTTTTCACTGATGCCCCATTTTGCCTGGATGAGTTTCTTGTCTTCGAGGCGTTGAAGCGCGAGGTAGAGCGAGCCGTGGTCGACGAACAAGACTTCCTCAGACTGGCGCTGGATGGAGCGCGCAACGCCCTGTCCGTGGCGAGGGCCGAGGATCAGGGTTTTCAGGATCAGGAGGTCGAGCGTGCCCTGTAGAAGGGCGATGCGGTCGTCGTTGTTCTCTTGGGTCGGCATACGACATGAGTATGTGCCGCTTTGGGTCGGATGTCAACCCGAGAGGGCGTGAATGATCGAGGCAGGCGCGGATCAGTTAGGAGAAACCGGCCGTGCCAATCCCGTCTGAACAGGCTT
Organism: uncultured Acidobacteriaceae bacterium; assembly: GCA_963769345.1. GTDB lineage: Bacteria > Acidobacteriota > Terriglobia > Terriglobales > Acidobacteriaceae > Telmatobacter. Next base: position 621,260 of record CAVYLL010000005.1, on the reverse strand, counting down.
CGCAACCAGCGGCGCGGCGGCCTTGGGCGGCGGCGTGAGAGTCTGGGGCCGAGGTAGCGGTGCCGTTGCCGGCGAGGGACGCGGTGCGAGAGTCGGCGAAGCGCCGGGACTCGGGGGCTGCACGGCTTTGGCTTGCTCCATTGGCGGCTGCTCCGTATCGCCCGGGAATTGCTCGTCGTCCTTTCCCGTGATGGCGACCTTCATGATCTCCATCCAGATGGGCAAGGCTGCGCGGGCACCTGTTTCCTTTTCGCCCAGGGACTGGCGGCTGTCGTAACCGACCCAGACGCCGCAGGTGACCGACGGCGAAAAACCCATGAACCACGCATCGGTAAAGTCGCTCGTCGTTCCGGTCTTGCCGCCGAGCGGGTGATTCATCTGCGCGACCGCAGCGCCGGTGCCGTGCGCAGTGACGGCGCGAAAGAGCGTCATCATGGTGCGCGCGGTCTGCTGGCTGATGATCTCGTCAACGGCGGGCGCATCTTCCCACAGGGTGATGCCGTCGGCGTTGGTGACCTTCTTGATCAGGCGCGGCTTCACGCGAATGCCATCGTTGGGGAAGACGGAGTAGGAAGTGACCTGTTCCTGCAATGTGATTTCGGCTGCGCCGAGAGCAATGGGCAGGTAGGCGGGGATGTCGGATGTAACTCCGAAGCGGTGCGCCATGTCGATGACCTTGCGGATGCCGACACGCGCGGCCAGCTTGACGGCAGGAATGTTGCGCGACTCAGCGAAGGCGCTGGTCAAGGTCATCGCGCCCTTGTAGTCGTTCTCGTAGTTATGCGGCGAGTAAGTGCCGAAGGTGACGGGGGCATCGACGACTATGTCGTCGGGCCTGGCACCTTCTTCTATCGCCGTGGTGTAGACGTAGGGTTTGAAACTAGAACCAGTCTGGCGCTCGGCCTGCGTAGAACGGTTGAACTCAGAGAGCGCGTAGTCGCGGCCGCCAACCATAGCGAGGACGTCGCCGGTCGTGTTGTCCATGGCGAAGACGGCGCCTTGTGTACCGGAATCCTGCTCAAGAGTGGCGCGTTCCGCACCACCTTCCGTTGAGTCGGCGAGATGGACATAGATGACGTCGCCGGGCTTTACAAGCGAGTCGGCGTAACGCTGGCCCGTCCAGGCCCAGTCCGCAGGAAGCAAAACGATCTCATTGGAACCCACCCGCGCCCGGATCCCGAGTGGCAGAGCCTGTACAACCATGGCGTGCACATAGTCGCCGGGGTGTGTGGCAAGCGCCCAGTCGGCATGTTTGTAGTCTTCGAGAGTGGCACCACCGGCAATCACATTTTCGAGTTTGCCCTTCCAACCGTGGCGGCGTTCGTAGGCGGCGAGTCCATCGGCAAGGGCTTTGTTGGCGGTTTTCTGTAGATCGAGATCGAGCGTAGTGTCGACGCGCAGGCCGGCTTCATGCACCTGCTCGGCGCCGAATTTCTTTTCAAGCTCGCGGCGTACCTCTTCCTGGAACCACGGCGCGACAGACATCTCCGGCTGGTTGATGTGAAGGCCAAGCGGCATGCGCCGCGCCTGCTCAGCCTGCTGATGGGTGATGACGCCGTCAGACTCCATCTCGCTGAGAACAAGATTGCGACGACGCAGGGCCTTCTCAGGATTGATGAGCGGCGAGTAGGCGACGGGGCCCTTGGGCAAACCGGCGAGCAGAGCAGCCTCGGTGAGGTTGAGCTGTTTCGCATGCTTGCCGAAGTAAAACTCCGATGCCGCTTCAAAGCCGTACATACCGCTGCCGAGGTAGATCTGGTTGCCGTAGAGCGTAAATATTTGCTCTTTCGTGAATGCGCGCTCGATCTGGATGGCGAGGTAAGCCTCTTGCGCCTTGCGGGCAGCGGTGCGATCGGCAGAGAGGAAAAGGTTGCGCGCCAGTTGCATGGTGAGCGTTGAGGCACCCTGTGCGCGGCCGTGTGAACGCAGATCGTGCCAGAGCGCGCCGGCAATGCGGAAGACGTTAATGCCCCAGTGGGAATCGAAGTTCTTGTCTTCGATGGAAATGACGGCCTGGTGAAGGACCGGAGCGAAGTCGTCGTAGTTGACGATGATGCGTTTCTCGAGTGCAAAGGATCCGATGACGCGGCCGTTGCAGTCGTAGAGATCCGTCATGGTCGATGGCCGGTAGTGTTCGAGGTCGTTGATCTGAGGCAGATTGGCGGAAAAGACCAACATGAGCCCGGCCAACGAGCCCGTTACTACCGCCAGCAGAAGGAGGACTAAGAATGCAACCTTGCCCGCAACCTTGCGGCGCCGAAAAAGCGGAGGTGGGACGGGTTCAGGGCGCAGCCGGTGGATGCGGCCGAGGCCGCGAGAATCAGTCGAATGTGCGGAAGGGGCAGCCAACAGGAGCCTCGTCGGCATTCCTCTCGCTTCAGCCACACTGCTCCGCGGATCCGAACGGGGATGCCTCACTTCAAGGCTAGCACGCTTGCAGATTAGCTGTCGGCGTGGAAGGAAATCTAAGAACCACGCCGTGCAAGAGTGAAAATTGCATTCTCGATTTAGCTGTTTTTGCCTTTCAGGAGCTCAAGTGCCTTGTTGAGCGGCTCATCGCCTTTGTTGGGCTGTGGATTCTCATCCGCATCCACCTCATCATCGGCGGTGTTTTGTCCGACGACGACCGTGGGAGCAACTGCTTCATCCTGAATCTTCTTACCGTCGGGGCCCTGAAACTTGGCCACGGTCAGCAAAATGGCCGAACCATCGGGCAGTTCAATGGTCTTTTGTACTGACCCTTCGCCGAAAGTACGCTCGCCAACCACATCACCGCGCTTCGCACCTTCGATGGCATCGGCTGTCAGCTCAGCCGCGCCGTAAGTTCCACGATTTACGAGCACTGCAACCGGCGCGTTGGTGAGGACCTTAGCAGGATCGGCAGTGAAGGTCTGGCGCGGAAACTTCTGGCCTTCAAGAACCGCCAGTGTGCCCTGGCCGACGAAAAAGTTTGCCAGGCGAATTCCCTGCTCCGGTTCGCCTTCGGAGTCATCGCGCAGGTCAAGAAGGATCTTGCGCGTTTTTCCCGCTGCCTTGATCTTTGCGGCGATCTCATCCACGCGGGCGGCGGTGAGCGTACCAGGCTTGAGATACAGGATGCTGGAGTTTTCATATTGCTGCTCGCTGAGTCCGGGCGAAGGAATGACGGTCCGCGTGAGGGTGAGTTTGTCCGGATCCGGTTTACGCGGGCGGACGACAGAGATCGTGACCGTGCTGCCCGCTTTGCCCTCGAGCAATAGACGGATAACGGCCAGCGAGAGCTCGCGAGTCGAGCTGTCTCCGATGGACTCAATCACATCGCCGTCGGCCAGGTGCTCGCGATCTGCGGGCGAGCCGGGAACCACCCTGACAATAGTGGCGTAGCCATAGCGTTTGGAAACCGTGACGCCAACTTGGGCCACCCCATTGGAGGGGCGATCCTTGTAGATCTTGTATTCGGTCGGCGTAAGGAAGCTGGAGTCCGCATCAAGGGACTCGAGCAAACCGTGCAGGGCTCCGTTTGTCACCTGGTTGATGTTGGGATCGGTGACGTAGTCGCTCTGTATTCTCTTGAGGACCTCGGCATAGACGTGCATCTGGCGATAGGCGCCATCCTGCTCGCCGCCGGCGTGAACGCCAAACATGCCGAACTCGCCCAAAGCGAATCCGAGGCCGAGGGCGGCAAAAATTGTTGCAGCTAAGACGAAGGTCAGTCTCTGAAAGAATCGGGACACACACACCACCGGTAAGGCCTCTGAGGGGAAGCAGGCCAATAACCTTTAGACGCAATGATACCGCAATGGGTAAAGGTAAAACGGGCCGAAGAAGCGATGGGTGGTACCAGGGGTTGATCGGCTGTAAAGGCTTCCGCTTTGTGCCAGGAACGAGCGGTTTGCTATCGGCCAATTGCATCATCCGCAGAGATGCGCTAAAGCTTGGCGACCACTCGGTCGAGTTCCTCGATAAGGCGGTTGGTTCCTGCTGATTTGAAAACCTTTAACAACTCGTTGGACGCATCACGGTGTTCGTCGCCGGAATTGGTCCGCCGGACAGGATCTTGTTGTGGGGTTCTGGTGGCGGGAGGCAGGATCGAACTGCCGACCTACGGGTTATGAATCCGTCGCTCTAACCATCTGAGCTACCCCGCCGAGAAGGGCATGCAGCAGAACAGCTGCACCACTCTAGATGATACGGGCGGTTGAATTTAAGGTCAAACCATTGCATCAGCGGATTCCCTCAGGAATCCAAGACGCCCGGGAACCGCAGTCGTGCCCGCTCTTGTAGACTCGCCTGCATGAGCAAGTTACGGATTGCGGGGGTGATTCCGGCGCGGCTCAGCTCCACTCGGCTCGCCCGCAAGGTATTGCGCGAGATCGCTGGACGGCCGATGGTGGAGTGGGTTTGGCGCGCGGCTGCTGAAAGCGGGCTGATGGACCCGGTAGTGGTTGCGACGGACTCCGATGAGGTTGCCGAGGTTTGCCTTGCCCGTGGAGTTCCGGTGGCGATGACCTCTCCCGAACTGCGCCAGCGGGTCAGACCGCGTGCGCGAGGTGGCGCGGCAGATCGAGGCGGATATTTACGTCAACATCCAAGGCGATGAGCCAACGCTCACGCCGGATTTCTTTCCGCCACTGATCGGACTGTTTGAGCGGCCGGAGGTGCAGGTGGGGACGCTGGCCGTGCGCTGCCCGGCTGCGGAGGTTCACAATCCAAATGCGGTGAAGGTGGTGACGGCGCCGGATGGGAAGGCGCTGTATTTCTCGCGCGCCACAATTCCGCATGATCGCGACCAGGCCGGCTTTACCGGATATCGAAAGCACCTGGGGATCTATGCGTACCGGAAGGCCGCGCTGAGAAATTTGCCGAGTTGCCACCCGGATGGCTGGAATCCGTAGAGAAGCTTGAGCAGTTGCGGCTGCTGGAGGCGGGAATCGATATCTACGTTGCCGGAGCGCCTGCCGATACGATTGGCGTGGACACGGAAGAGGATCTGCAGAGGGCGGAAGCACTGCTGATGGAACGAGCTGGAAGCTCCTAGGCATTGGCTCTCCGCTTCGCCGTTTTTGCCTGAAGAGTTTTCTAAAAAAAATCGGAATTGCGCGCAAGAATCGGAGTGTACGCGAATCGAACTTCGACGACGATGAATTCATGACGAGCAATGTCCAATTCGCAAACGTGGATCAAACAGTGAAGGCAATCGACGAAAATCGAGGCGTGGCAGCAACTTTGCGAACGCGACAAGAGCGCGCGGTTTTTCTATGCCGTGACAACAACCGGCGTTTTCTGCAGGCCGGAGTGCAAGAGCCGGCGGCCGCTGCGCGCGAATGTGCGTTTCTTCGAGACGACCGCCGCGGCGCAGAGCGGCGGGTTTTCGCGCCTGCAAACGCTGCAAGCCCGAGCGTTCCGCGCCGTGATCCTTCGGACCAGATTCGAGCTCATCTGGAAACGAACATGGATCGCGCTGTATCGCTGGCTGAGCTGGGACGCATCGCGGGCATGAGTCCGTTCACGGTGCAGCGGCTGTTCAAGCAGGAGATGGGCGTGAGTCCGCTGCAATATCAGCGGTCGCTGCGCGCGGGCAAGCTGCGCGGAGCGTTGAAGCAGAACGGCCGGGTTACCGACGCGATCTATGAGGCCGGGTTTGGCTCGTCGAGCCGGGCGTACGAAGGAGCACAACTGGGAATGACGCCGGCAACATTTGCGCAGGGCGGCAAAGGCGAGCGGATTGGCTGGTGCTCCGCACCTTCACCTTTTGGTCGAGTGATTGTCGGTGCGACCGAACGGGGGCTGTGCTGGCTGTCTCTGGCGGGGACGGCAGCGGAGGCAGAGGCAAGTCTGCGCGCGGAGTTCCCTGCCGCCGAGTTGCAGCGTGATCCTTCGCTTTCGCGGCTTGTCGACGCGGCATTGCAAAGCGTGCGCGAAGGCTCAGATCTCTCCGAGAATCGCGGTCTGCCCGGAGCACTTGATTTGCGCGGAACGGTTTTTCAACTGCGCGTGTGGCAGGCGCTGCGGCAGATTCCGCGTGGTGAGACTCGAAGCTACAGCGAAGTGGCGCGCGAAATGGGTGAACCCAATGCGACGCGCGCCGTGGCGCGGGCCTGCGCGACGAACCGCGTGGCGCTGATTGTGCCGTGCCATCGCGTCGTGGGCGCGGATGGATCTCTCACGGGGTATCGCTGGGGAGTGGAACGGAAGCGGGCGATTCTCGAAGCAGAGAGAGCCGGTTCATAAGCTGAGTGCTTCGGCTCGCGGGATGTTTCCCAGGTCTCAAAAGCGAGACCTGGGGCACCTACGTTCAGCAGCTTCCGCTGCGGCGAACCGGAGACCACGCACCTGGCTGCATTTCGCGGGCCGACTCCTCGCGGCTCCCGCGGCGTAGCTTCATATTCCCATACAACTGCGCTCGCGTTGGCTGCGCACGGCTTGCGCTCGAAAAGCGGACTGCGAAGTAGATCACCAGCCCTCGCGGCAAACAATCCAAGCGCTGCGACTACGAGGGTGGGAAAGAAAATGAATGCCATGATTTGAGTCCTTTGATGTGGTTCATCTGCCTTGCGCCCGCCGCCCGGGCCCCACTGGACATGGGCCCGGTTTCGTGTGGAGCTGGTTTTCTGTCTTAGAGGCGATTGCCGCCGGAGGCTTGGATAGCCTGGCCATTGACCCAGACGGCATCATCCGACGCCAGAAAAGCAGCGATGGTGGCGATGTCGCCGGGTTGGCCAATGCGGCCCAGCGGAGTCTCGGCGACGATCTTCTGATGGAAATCGGAGCCGATGAAGCCAGCGGCATGCACGCCTTCGGTTTCAATCATGCCGGGATTGAGGGAGTTGACGCGAATCTTGCGAGGACCGAGTTCCTGCGCCAACGCGAATGTCGCGGAGTCAACTGCGCCCTTGGTTGCGCTGTAAACCGCCGCGGCGGGTACGCCACCAGCAGCAACCGATCCAATGTTGATGATGCTACCGCCTTTTGGATTGAAGCTTTTGAGTGCCGCTTGCGTTGTCAGCAGAAGTCCGAGAACGTTGACGTTGAATTGTTTGTGGAAGTGCTCGGGTGTAAGCGCCTCGAGAGGTCCGAACTCGTATATGCCCGCGTTGTTGACCAGGATGTCGATGGGGCCGAGTTGCTTGACGACAGTGTTGATGAGCGGACCGATGGAATCGGGATCAGCCAGGTTGGCCTGGACCACGATGGCTTTGCCGCCTGCCTGCTTGATTTCGTTGACGACTTTTTCCGCGCCGGCTTTGCTGCCGGAGTAGTTGACGGCTACGGCTGCGCCCTGCGCTGCAAGCTCAAGCGCGATGGCCGCGCCAATGCCCTTCGATGCTCCGGTTACCAATGCGACTTTGCCCTGAAGTTTGCTCATAAACTCCGCTCCTTGCCGTTCCCGTCATCACTTCGACGTTTCGACAACTATCGAATTGATTAGCGGGAGTCGCGAAGGATTCAGGATGATTGTGGAAATCTCTCTGGGGTTATCCGGAACTCCGGCGGACTGAAGGTAGCGTGCAGGGCAGAAGCAGCGGGTTAGCTCCGCTTCGCGGGATGGCAAGTCAGCGAGTTAACGACGGATGCCTATTTCTCTAACGGGAGGAACAGGAGGTTGGACTGAGGGATTGCAGGTAGGTGGAAAGCGCTTCCAGAACTCCGGGCTTGATAGCGAGGAATGCGAACTTCCCTTCTCGGCGAACATCGATGAGACCGCTGGTTTGGAGTTCCTTGATGTGGTGGGAAAGCGTGGCGGGCGAGATGGCAAGGGCCTGGCGGGCCATGGTACAGCCCAGTGGGCAGTTGGCGCGGGCGATCTTCTCAAGCAGCTCGAAGCGCCTGGGATCAGACAGCGCCTTGAGAATTGCAGAGCGCTGGGCGCGGGTGAGGCGCAAAGGCCGAGCCGATTCCGGAACATTGACGGTCGTTCGAATTTCTTCTTTCACAGCCATGGCGTTTGACCCGTGCATTGGATGCAATGGTATCGTGTTTTGCATCCGCAACAACATCTGACGTGCCCCTGCTGTAGGATGCGTTTTACTATGGCCGCGGCAAAATGCCCAATGGGATAGGACGAGAATCGACAAATGAGAAATACCACTGAAGAAATCAGAATCGGGGGATTGGCGATACGATTCCTCCTCGAGGGGAAAGATACGGGCGGCGCGTTAGCGATGTTTGAGTTTGACGTGCCCAGCCGGAGGCAAGGTTCCTGCAGCACATTCGCATGACGCTTATGAGGAAACGATATACGGGATTCAGGGTGTGATGACTTTTACGGTAGATGGAAAGCGTGAAGAGATCGGTCCGAGTGAAGTATTGTGTATTCGGCGCGGGGCGGTTCACCGCTTCGATAACCTTCACGGGGAAACGGCAAAATGCCTGGCCGTTTTGACACCGGGCATTCTGGGCCCAGATTTTTTTCGCGAAGTTGCGGGCGTGTTGAAGGCTTCAGCGGGAGGTCCGCCGAACCTGGCGGCAATTGGCGAGGTGATGCGGCGACATGGTCTGACTCCGGCGCAATGAATCGGCTCAGGAGTGCCCTATTCTGGGCGTCTCCGCCACTATTCAGCCTTGTGTGCAACGGCGAGCAGGGTTTGGAAGTGTGGCGCCTTCTCTTCCTTGTAGACGATGGAAGTCTGGGTTTTTCGGAATCCAGCTCGTTCCAGCAATGATTCCAGTTCCGTTTCGCTGAAGCCCAGCCACTCGTCAGCGTACATCTCGCGCGCTTCTTCAAAGCGATGTTTGGCAAGATCGAGGATCGCGATGCGTCCGCCGGGACGCAGAATCCTTGCAGCTTCGGCGATGGCGTGCTGGGGATGCAATGCGTGATGCAGCGACTGCGAGAAGAAGACAAGGTCGACGGACTCGTCGTCGATCGGCAGCTCTTCCATGTCGCCCAGACGGAAGTCGATGTTTTTGACGTGGTGGCGGCGCGCCTGGTCGCGGGCAAACTCGATCATCTTGGCAGAGGAATCGACGGCGACTACCTTCGTTGCATTCTGCGCGAGGAGGAGTGAAAAGTTTCCGTCGCCTGCGCCGAGATCGGCGATAACCATCGGAGGCATCAGGCGAAGCAGCGCTTCTGCGACGCTCTTCCACGATTTGCCGGGAACGTAATCTTTGCCAAGGCGCCCGGCAACGCTATCGAAGAAAGCGCGCATCTTGTCCTGGCGCTTTTTAACGACACGGCGCGAGGTGGCGCGGTCGTGGGCCGCTTCGGGGATTTCGCGTTCGGCGCGGGCGAGCAGGTCGGCGAGGACGTCATTTCCGTTGCCGGTAGTTAATCTGTAAAGGCTGTTTTTGCCGATGCGCCGGTCTTCGACCAGTCCGGCCTGCTTGAGTTGCGAAAGATGCGTCGAAATGGTGCTTTGACCCATGACGAGGATTTCCTGCAGCTCGGCGACCGAAAGCTCTTCGGCCTTCAAAAGCAGCAGGATGCGGAGCCGGTTGGGATCGGCTACCACGCGGAGGATTTTCACAATTGACGTGGCCATGGGTTTCTGATACATATCAATATATCACGATGTGTCGATATAAGGAGAATTGAATGGCTTCCTCAACCCTGGAATTGACTGAATACAAAGTTGCAGATCTTGCTCTGGCCGATTGGGGCCGCAAAGAGATTTCGATTGCCGAACACGAGATGCCGGGCCTGATGTCGATCCGCAACAAATATTCGGCAGAAAAGCCGCTGAAGGGCGTGCGCATCACCGGTTCGCTGCACATGACCATTCAGACCGCGGTGCTGATTGAGACGCTCGTCTCTCTCGGCGCAGAGGTGCGCTGGGCGAGCTGCAATATTTTCTCGACGCAGGATCACGCGGCGGCAGCGATCGCGGCGGCGGGCGTTCCGGTGTTCGCGTGGAAGGGCGAGAGCCTGGAAGACTACTGGGAATGCACCTACAAGGCCCTGAGCCATAAGGGCGACAAAGGTCCCGAACTGGTGGTTGATGATGGCGGCGACGTGACGCTGCTGATTCACAAAGGCTACGAACTTGAGAACGGCGACAAGTGGGTCGACTCGGCTTCCGGCAATCACGAAGAGCAGGTGATCAAGGATCTGTTGAAGAAGATCTACGCCGAGGACAAGCAGCACTGGCACAAGGTTGTGAAGGAGTGGCGCGGCGTTTCAGAAGAGACGACGACGGGCGTGCACCGCCTTTATCAAATGATGGAGAAGGGCAAGCTGCTGGTGCCGGCGATCAACGTGAACGATTCCGTTACCAAGTCGAAGTTCGACAACCTGTACGGTTGCCGCGAGTCGCTGGCCGATGGTATCAAGCGCGCCACCGACGTGATGGTCGCGGGCAAGGTCGCAGTGGTTTGCGGATACGGCGACGTGGGCAAGGGCTGCTCGCACTCGCTGCGCGGCATGGGCGCACGCGTGATTGTGACCGAGGTCGATCCGATCAATGCGCTGCAGGCGGCAATGGAAGGCTTTGAAGTTACGACGATTGAAGACACGCTGGGCCGCGGCGACATCTACGTCACCTGCACGGGCAACGTGGACATCATCACGCTCGACCACATGAAGAAGATGAAGGACCAGGCCATCGTCTGCAACATCGGCCACTTTGACAATGAGATCCAGGTCGATCTTCTCAATGCAGAGAAAGGCGTGGAGAAGCTGAACATCAAGCCACAGGTGGACAAGTACCACTTCCCTGATGGGCACGAGATCTTCATGCTGGCCGAAGGGCGGCTGGTGAACCTTGGCTGCGCTACGGGCCATCCGAGCTTCGTAATGTCGAACAGCTTTGCCAACCAGACGCTGGCGCAGCTTGACCTGTGGAAGAACAAGGACAGCTATAAGGTGGACGTCTACACTCTGCCCAAGAAGCTGGACGAGGAAGTAGCGCGGCTGCACCTGGAGAAGATCGGCGTGAAGCTGACGACGCTCTCGAAGAAGCAGGCGGACTACATCGGCGTTCCGGTGGAAGGGCCGTACAAGCCGGAATTCTACAGGTACTAATTCAAATCACCACCGAGAGGGGGCCGTTCTTTCGGCCTCCTCAAGACTCGAAACGGGCTCCCGACTATGGACTTGCAGCCGAGTTTTTCCTTCGAGTTGTTCCCGCCGCGCACGCCTGAGGGCGTGGCGAAGCTTCCGGCAGCGATCAGTCAACTTGCTTCGCTGGGTCCGAATTATTTCTCCGTTACCCATGGCGCCGGCGGCTCCGATCAGGACGGCACCTACGGCACGCTGGTCACGGTCGCAGAGCACACGGGCGTGGATGTCGCGCCGCACTTGACCTGCGTCGGTTCGACGCGCGCGAACATTGCAAGATCGCTCCAGCGCTACCAGGAAGTGGGCGTGAAGCGCATCGTCGCGCTGCGTGGCGACTTGCCGGGCGTTTCCCCGAATTCTTCGGCAGCGGGCGACTTCCACTATGCCAATGAGCTGGTAAGCTTCATTCGCGAAACTTGTGGAGACGCTTTCAAGATCGAAGTAGCGGCATATCCTGAAACTCACCCCGAGGCGCGCTGTCCGAGCGCAGACTTCGATAACTTTCGCCGCAAGGTAGAAGCAGGCGCTGACGGCGCCCTGACACAGCTCTTCTACAACGCGGACGCCTACTTCGACTTCATGGAGCGGTGTAGCAGGGCGGGCATCAATATTCCTATCGTGCCGGGCATTATGCCTATCACCAGCTTCGACAAAACTCTGCGCTTCTGTACGTCTTGCGGCGCAGATCTGCCGCGTTGGGTGCGCCTTCGCCTTGAACAATTGCAGTTCGACAAGCCGGCTCTCCTCGACTTTGGACTTGGCGTGGTCACCCGCTTGTGCGAGACTCTGCTACGCAACGGTGCTCCCGGATTGCACTTCTATACGATCAACCGAGTCGAACCAACGCTGCGCCTATGGGACAGCCTTGCCCTGTCAGTACCTGCGTGAGCGGTTGAAGCTGGACCGAGATCGGCCTCTAGTTGTGGTTGAATATGCGATTGTAGAGACGCCAGGGTGAGCTGAACATTAGCCGCGACTGTTCGGCTTTGAGGGCGGCGTAGGATTGCTTGACGTAGACATCGAATTCAGGCGGCCAGCCGATGGTGGAACGGCGCTCAGAATAGTCGCCCTCTGCCCAGCGCGCAAGCACTGCTTTGTAACCGACAACATGTGTGACGAAATCGAGCAGGCACTTGGGCATCTGCTCCTCGATGATCAGGTGCGCATTCTCGATGATGACCTTTTCGCGAACATCGTTCAAGGGCATGAAGATGGTGGTCACCCATAGCACCCACTCTTTCATCTCCGAATCGAGAATGGGTTCGCTCTGCAGCTTGCCCTGCCGGTTGAGCAGCGAGCGGTAGGCAATGTTGCCGGCCTCAGATGCGACATAGAGCGGGCCGTAGAACTCGTTCAGGCGCTTATTGACCAGGTCAAGTTTGTCGCGCCGGCGCGCCAGCATATGAGTGCTCAAGGAAGTAATGAGGTAGCCGCTCAACGCGAGGATGACCGTGAGGATGGCCGCATTCTGCAAAACTGTGGGAACCGATAATAAGTCCATTGGAAGCCCGCGCCTCGGCGAAGAGTATACGCGCGTGTCCAGGCGGCGTCCTGTGACCGTCGACAGGTACGACTCGAGAATCCGTTTTGGCTATTTGGGGTGCCGGACTGGAACCAGTTTTGCTTTTTCCGGGACGAGGGCGATCTCGAAGATTTTGGGCCAGAGCTTTCCGGTGACTAAGAGCCTTTCGTGGACCGCGTCGTATGCGATGCCGTTGAGCACGGCTTCGTCGTCGGAGAGTTGGCTGCGCGGCATGAGCCCTTTGAGGTCGATCCAGCCGATGACGCGGCCGGTCGCGGGAGAGATGCGCGCGATGCGGTCGGCGTGCCAGATGTTGGCGTAGATTTCGCCGTGGATGTATTCGAGTTCATTGAGTTCCGTGACCGGCTTGCCGTTGTCTTTCACGTTAACGCGCCGAAGTTCGTGGAATGTGTCGGGGTCGAAGAATCGCAGCGTCGCCGTGCCATCGCTGAGGATGAGCGCCTTGGTGTCGTGCGTGAGACCCCAGCCTTCTCCGGGATAGGAAAATGTGCGCAGAAGGCGGAAAGTCGCCCGATCGTAGACCAGCGCAAGGTGCGATTGCCACGTGAGCTGAACCAGGGTGTTCTTCCAGTCGGTCAGGCCCTCGGCGAAGTACTGGTCGGGGACTTCGTGAAATTGGAGGATGCGGCCGGTTCCCAACTCTTCTTCGCGTAATGAGGAACGGCCCTTCATGCCGGTGCTCTCGTAGAGATGTCCGTCGATGTAGATGAGGCCCTGTGTGAAGGCCTGCTGATCGTGCGGGTAGGCGTGGACGATTTGGTAGGAGTCGGCCGCGTGTGCGAAGGCGGCTGCGATGAGAACCAGAGCACTGGCTGACCTGCGGTATGACTTGGAGGAGAGCATCCAATTCAATTCTAGCGGCGAGCATTGGCCGGCAGTCTGGTGCGGCATATCGTTGTCGCGAGGCATGCGGTCGAAGGCTTGCGACTATCGAAGGCTGCGAGCGGTAAGTATTGCCGTAGTCTGACTGAAAGGTAGTGGTTGGAACATGCGTGACGCATGCGAAACGCCCTGCTAACGAAGAACAACCGCAGTCATTCATAGCGCGTTGCGCCCCCCAGAAATTGAAGAAGTTTATTTGCGGCTTCCCACCCAAGCGCAGCTCGGATGGGGCAACTTGGTTCGTGCTGGTAACTGAATTTACAGAGCGGTGATTCATGGCCACTCAGGGCTTCCGCGGCGGGAGAAATTTTTTTGACGATTCTGGATGGAAAGTCCTCCTGCATATGGACTTAGGTTGGCGGGGCGTCTGCAAAATCCTCTTATCGCTGAACTTACGGCCAAAATCCTGCAAACATTGAAGTTAGTGGACGGGTGCTAACCGAATATCTTCGATGCCTGCGTTTCTTTTCAATCACGATTCCAGTGTGCGCCAATGAGGGCTAATTGCCTGCAAAACTGGCTGAGGTTTTTGACGACTGGAATGAGGGGCTTAGACGTAATTGAGGGGCAGGCGGCTTGACATCGGGCACTGAAGGAATTCCTGGTCAGGACGCGGGCCGGCACGAACTACTAGCTTGCGCCGAGGTAGACGAATCGCAGCGCGAAGAGCACGGCGAGCGTGTAGAGAAGCCAGTCCTGCTTGCGCCAGTTGCCGGTGGCGAGGTGCAGCACGGCCCACGCGATGATACCGAAGCCAAGGCCGTTGGCGATGGAGTAGGTGAGCGGGATCAGAATCAAGGTGAGGAACGCGGGAACGGCCACGAGCGGCTCGTGCCAGCGGATCTCGGTGATGGTGGCGAGCATCATGGAGCCGACGAGAATTAATGCAGGCGCCGTGGCGGCGGCTGGTACGACTCCAACGAAAGGCGCGGCGCCGACGGCGACGAGGAAGAGCAGGCCGGTAACGATGGCGGTAACGCCGGAGCGTCCGCCGGCAGCGACGCCAGCGGTGGACTCGACGTAGCTGGTAACGGTGGAGGTGCCGGTGAGCGATCCAAAAACAGTGGCGGTCGCGTCAGCAAAAAGAATGCGATTGAGTCGCGGAATCGAGTGATCGGGAGCGATGAGACCGGCTCGCTTGGTGACGGCGACGAGCGTGCCCAGATTGTCGAAGAGATCGACGAAGAAGAAGACAAAGATGATTTCGAGCAGTCCCTTGCTGAGGGCTCCGCGAATATCGAGTTTCAAAAAAGTAGCGCCAAGCGCCTGAACGCCGCCGCCCTGATTTGTCCAGTGAACCAGGCCCAGTGCCCACGCGATGCCCGTGGTGACCAGCACACCGATCAGGATGGAGCCGCGGACTTTTTTGATTTCGAGCGCCACCATGAGGGCGAGTCCGAAGAGCGCGAGCGCCGTGGTGGGGTTGCGAACGTTGCCGAGGCCAACGAATGTCGCCGGATCGCTGACGACGAGGCCGGCATTGCGGAATCCGATGAACGCGATAAAGAGTCCGATGCCACTGGCGACGGCGGCGTAGAGTTCGTGCGGAATCGATCGGAGGATCATCTGCCGGATGCCTGCCGCGGTGAGCGCGAGAAAGATGATGCCGGAGAGAAACACAGCGCCGAGCGCCGTCTGCCAGGGAATGTGCATTTTGAGGCAGACTGTGTAGGTGAAGTAGGCGTTGAGTCCCATGCCGGGCGCCAGCGCGATAGGATAGCGCGCGACGACCCCCATCATGATCGATCCGAATGCCGCTGACAGGCAGGTAGCCGCGGTAACGGCAGGCAGAGGCACGCCCGCCGCGGCGAGAATAGCTGGATTGACGAGCACGATGTAGGCCATCGTGAGAAACGTCGTCACTCCGGCCAGGATCTCTGTCCGCCAGTTGGTGCCAAGATGAGTGAATTCGAAATAGCGTTCTAAAGACGTGAGCATCGGCAGGTGTCCCTAGGAGACCACATGCCTGCAGCATCACAAAGAGATTTGTTCATGAGGAATAAAGATGCTCTAAAGGAATTCAGGCCGCGAGCTTCCGGGATTTGCGTACACGCAGGATCCAGTCCATCGAACCGCCCTGAATCACGATGGAGAAGACGACAACAAGGTAAGTCGCACCGAGAATCCAGGAACGGCCGAACGCAACCGGCACCGACAGGGCGAGAGCGATCGACAAACCGCCCCGCAGTCCACCCCATGTGAGCACGAAGAGGGAACTTCGATAGTCCGGCCGGTAGAGGCGCATCAGCATCAGCAACAGCGCCACTGCGCCGAACCGAACGAGGTTGACCAATACGATTGCGCCGAGACCGGCGCGAATCGCTATTGCGTCGAGTGTGATGGCCATTGCTTCAAGGCCAAGCAGGACAAAGAGCACGCTGTTCTGGACTTCGTCGATGACCTCCCAGAATCGATCCACCTGCTCATGCGCGGCGCTGTGTTCGGGAAGGTTACGGTGAAAGTGCCGTAACGCAATGCCTGCCACCACTGCTTCCAGTGGCGCCGAGAGGTGCAGATAGTCGGCGAGAACATATCCGCCCAGAGCGAGCGACACGGTGAAGAGGATGTCGATCTGGTAGGAGACCAGGAGTCGCATGAGCCGCGATGTGATGAATGCCGCAATAATCCCAACTAGAACGGCGCCGCCCGCCTCTGCGATCAGCAGTCCGGCTACATTCCATGGCGTTGTTGCGTTGCCGCGCGCGATGGCCAGCATGGTGATAAAAAGCACGGCACCGAGTCCGTCGTTAAAGAGCGATTCGCCGGCCAACTGCGCCTGCATGCGCTTTGGAACGCCGGTTCGCCGCAGCATTTCAAGAACAGCGATGGGATCGGTGGGAGAGATTAGCGCGCCGAAGATGAAGCACTCCATCCACGGCAACCGGCCAATGCTCAGCAGGTGCATCAACATGGCGACCAGAACAAAGCAGATTGCCGTGCCCCCGATGGAGAGAAGAGCGACTGTGAGCTTTTCTCTTGCAAGCAATTCCAAGTCAAGCAGGAATGCGCCCGAGAAGAGCAGCAAGGGCAACATCCCATGCAGAATCAAGGTCTCGAAATCGATTCGCTGTGTGAGGTCGGCTGCCGACTGGTGAATCGCCGGGACATGGGTAGCCGCCAAGGTAAGTGCGGACGACACGAGCACGGTGAGCAGCATGGTTCCAATGGTGGTTGGAAGCCGCAGCCAGCGTGAGCTTACGAGGCCAAAGACGGCGGCCGTTGTGAACAAGAGGCTGAGGATTGCAAGTGTGCTCATGCGATTGTGTCTCAGCGGGGGCGCAAATGCGCAGGCCGGGTGAGTTCATCGTACAGAAAATGCGAGCGGGAGGTTGAGCACACTGCGAAGAGACGGCGCACGGAGTTGCGTTTGGGTGAAAAGCGGGCCTTGCGGCGCCGCTAAAGCAATTTCGCAGCGTCTTTGGCGAAATAGGTGACGATGAAGTCAGCGCCGGCGCGACGGATGCCCACGAGCGATTCGAGCATGGTGCGATCGCGTTCGAGCCAGCCTTTTTCAAACGCGGCGTGGAGCATGGAGTACTCGCCGGAGACCTGGTAGGCGCCGATGGGGATGTCGAAATTCTCGCGTGCCGCGTGCACGACATCGAGGTAAGGCATAGCCGGCTTCATCAGGATCATGTCGGCGCCCTCTTCAAGGTCGAGATCGATCTCGCGCATCGCTTCGCGGAGGTTGGCGCCGTCCATCTGATAGCTGCGGCGGTCACCGAATTGCGGAGCGGAGTCGGCTGCCTCGCGGAATGGACCGTAAAAAGCGGAAGCGAATTTCGACGCGTAACTGAGGATCGGCGTGTTGGTATTGCCATCGGCATCGAGGGCTTCGCGGATGGCGGCAACGCGACCGTCCATCATGTCACTTGGCGCAACGATGTCCGCTCCGGCCCGGGCAAGGCTTGCGCCGGTGCGGGCAAGAAGTTCAAGGGAGGGATCGTTGTCGACGTCGTAGCCACCGTCGTTGGTTTGAATGACGACGCCACAGTGGCCGTGACTGGTGTACTCACAGAGGCAGACGTCGGCGATGAGGACGAGCTTCTTTGCTGCGGAACTTTTCTTGATGGCGCGAAGGCCCTGTTGAACAATGCCGTTGTCGTCCCATGCGCCAGTGGCCTTCTCGTCTTTGGTATCGGGCAGGCCGAAGAGCAATAGTCCGCCGATGCCGAGACTGGCGGCCTCTTCCGCTTCGCGAACGGCCTGATCGACGGAGAGATTGAACACGCCAGGCATGGAACTCACCGGGTTGCGCACACCTTCGCCTGGGCAGATGAACAGCGGATAGATCAGGTCGCCGGGATTGAGCGTGGTTTCGCGAACCAGCGCGCGAAGCGACTCGGTACGACGCAAGCGGCGCAAGCGCATTTCAGGAAAAGGCATGCATAAATTGTAAGCCAGCGCGGATTGCTACCGGAGTGACGAATCCCCTTGACGAAGCGCGCACAGCCCGAAAATATCGCTTCGCGCGGGCTACGTCCTTGAAGATCTGGGCCTTCAGCGCTTCGGTTGAGGGCCATTGCATCTCGCCGCGCAGGCGAAGCAGGAATTCGAGATGCAGCGGAGTTTCGTCGGTGATATCGACAGGCTCGAAGTTCAGGATGTGGGTCTCCACGCCGAATCCCACGCCCTCAAATGTGGGTCGATTGCCGACGTTTGTGACTGCTTCGAAGCATTTCTCTCCAACAGTGAGGCGCGTGACGTACACCCCAAAGCCGGGCAGGAGACCTTCGTAGGGGGCAAGATTCACGGTGGGCACCAGCAGCTTTGTCCCCACGCCACGCCCCTTGGCGGGATGGGAGTGCACACCGAAGACGCGCCCCAGCATCCAGCGTGAGCGGCGCACGTCTCCGGCGGCGATCAGGCTGCGAACGGCCGAGCTCGATACTTCCATGCCGTGCACGCGCACTGCGGGATGTACCTGCACGTTGAATCCAAACTCTTCGCCAAATGCACACAGCTCGTTCACGCCGGCCTTCGCACCGTGCCCGAAACGGAAGTTGCGGCCTTCATGAATTCCACGGACCTGCAGGACGCCGACGAGGAAGTTGCGCACAAAGTCTTCCGCTGTCACGCGTGACAGGGCTTCATCGAAGCGCAATACGAGAATCGCATCAACGCCAGTTGTTGCCAGAAGCCTCAAGCGCTCCGGTAAGAAGGTGAGCAGCCTTGGGGCATCTTTGGGATAGAGGAACTGCGCGGGATGGGGTTGGAACGTGATGGCGATCGAACGCATGCTGCGCGAATGCGCCTCGGCAGCGGCTGCGCCCAGAATCTGCTGGTGTCCACGGTGCACTCCGTCGAAGTTTCCGATGACGGCAATGGACGGTCCGAAGTCCCGCGGCACTTCGTCGAATGAGCGGTACACAGGGACTATTAAGCCTGGATCGGGGCTCTTCGATTCGCGGCTCATGAGGTGGTTCCCCCCAGGTCAATGGGAAAGCTCAGTCCGTCGTAGGCCATGCGAATGTTGTCAGGCAGCTTGGCGTTCGTCTCTTCGTGGCCCAGTTCATGCGCAATGTGGGTCAACCAGGTGTGTTTTGCGCCGATGCGCCGCGCCCACTCCACCGCCTGCTCTACCGTGGCGTGGCTGGGATGTGGCTTGTGGCGCAGCGCCGACAGCACCAGGTGATCAAGGCCCTCGAGCTGGGCAAAGCTCCGGTCGGGGATGGCGCTCACGTCGGTGAGATAGGCTGCGCGACCGAATCGAAATCCGTAAATCTCCTGCTCACCATGGAGGACGGGCACACGCTGGAATTCCACGCCAAACACCGGGGTGCGTTCGTTGAGGGGTTCGATGTGGACGCGGGGACGGTTGGGGTAAGTCGCTTCAGGCGAGAACGTGTAATCGTAGACGCGGCGCAGCGTCTCTTCGGTCAGCGGCGCTGCGTAAAGCGGGATTTGTCCGCCTTCGCGAAAGACCGCAAAACTCAGTGGCCGCAGGTCATCGAGGCCAAGAATGTGATCAGCATGGCCATGGGTATAGAAGACGGCATCGACGCGGGTGAGCCTGTTGCGCAGGGCCTGCTCGCGGAAATCGGGTCCGGTGTCGATCAGCACAACGCGATACTGGGCGCCATCGTGCCATTGCAGCAACACCGAAGGCCGCAGGCGGCGGTCGTGAGGATCAGAGGACGTGCACACCGCACAGCCGCAACCCAGCGTCGGAACTCCCATGGAAGTTCCGGTTCCCAGAAATGTCAGCCGGCCTTCCATTTATGTTAGTGTTTTTCCGGTTTTGGAGGAGGAACCTGCACACCCTGCAGGGAAATCATCTTGGTCAGTTCGAGGAAGGTCATGCGTAGCTCAAACAAAACTGTATCCAGCATGCGTTCTTCCACGGCGGATAGGTTGCCCTTGCTTTTTTGCTCCAGTACGCCGAGAAGGTCGATGCTCTGCCTGGCACCGATGATGTCGACGCGCGGCCGCTGGCCCTCTGGGGTTGCCGCACCCATCTGCATCAAGGCGGAGAGATATAACTGCTGTACGAGGTGCTCAAATCTGATCGGTGGTTGCGCGCCCATGGTGGGATTCTGCGCACGCAGGAGATCTTCGACGCGTTGCGCCGAGGCTTCATAGGCTGTTGCCTGTTCGTTCTTCTCCTCTGCGGTCGGGGGAGGCGGCATCTCGGCGGTGAGATCGTCCTCATGGGCATCTGCTGCCGGTTCCGGTTCGAACGTCCTGGCGCTTTCCGTTTCCACCAACTGCGGTCCTGCAGACTTTATCTCCGGCTCAGGGGCTGATTCTGCGGCGGAATGAGAAGGAGCGCCGTCCTGCTCTTCTTCTTTTTTGATCTTGCGGCGGTCAATGACTTCAAATTTAGGCGTATCGCTCATAATCCAACTTTCCAGTCACTCTCGATCATAAAGCCGGCGGCTTGTCCAGAATCGTTGCGGTCCCTGCAGCGGGTCCCGCCACATAGGTCAACGGCCGGTTCTTCACTTCAGCCTCACTGCGCACCATTGCCAACCCATAGCGGCGGATGGTTGTCCCAAGCGGCATTTCAGCGACACTCGTGATTGTCCCTATCGGGGCGCTGTCGAGAAAGAGCTCTGCACCAGCCCTGGGAAGTGGACCGTCGAATTCCAGTTGCCGCAGATGCCGGTGGACGTTGCCGCGAGAGCGAATGCGCTCCACGATCTCCTGGCCGAGATAGCAACCCTTGCTGAAGTGCAGCGCACGGATCTGCGAGGTCTCCTGTGGCAAGTCACGCTCGGCAATGTCGACACCATAGACCGGAATGCCTTCCGCCACTCGGAATGCGCCAAGGGCCGCCGCACCCACAGGGGTCGCTCCCGCAGTCGATAAGGCACGCCACAAGAGCGTCAGTCCCGCCAGCGGTGTGCCGATCTCAAAGTGGTCGGCTAATGTGCCGTAGCCGTGGTAAATCCTCAAATTAAGCCCGTTCCACTCCACATGCTGCCAAGTCATCGGCTCGGTCGGCACCGACAAGCCCATTCGCGCGAGCACCTCGCGAGCCAGTGGTCCGGTTAGCCCGACGGTGGTCTCCGCGGTTGGGTCCTGAGCCACCAGTTCAACGTCGTCCATGATAATGAATTGGTCCAGATGCGTCAGCAGTTTCTCGTACTGATCGGCCGCAATGACCAGATCGAGCGCATCGCCTTCGCGCCAGACCGTGAGGTCTCCCTGGATGCGCCCCTGCGCATTCAGCACAAGGTTCCAGGCGCCGCCGTTCGTGGGAAGGTCGTTCACGGTATTTGTTACCATCCCGCTTAACCAGCGGAAGCGATCTTCGCCGCGCACGTTGACTCGCCGCATCCAACCGAGATCGTATGCTGCGGCTCCGATTGCGAGTGCCGCTATTTCGTTGGCTGGCGCGTCAAATTCATGTGGGGTAAGTGCGCCGTGGAACTCGACCAACCGGGGTGCATTGGCGACTGAAGCAAGAGGCGTGGCAAGCAGTTGTGCGGCAAGCGGGGTAGGAAGAGCGGTTACGGCAAGATTCTCGGTCATAGGGGAGAAGTTCACAAATGCAGCGCGCGATTCCTGAGAAACTTCGCGTTGCTGCGCATCCTGATTATAGCCTTGAGACGAGATGCGAGGCTTTGCCACCTGTCGGCCCCAAAACCCCAAGGAGAGAGAATGAGCAAGAGATTCCAAATCAGCAAGTTAACGCGGGATATCCTGAGTTCGGCAGCACTGCTTTGCGTGGCCGTTTCGTCGGCCGTCGCAGCCCAGATTGTTGCGCCTCAAGCCCCGCCTGCTCCTCAATCTCCCTCGTCACAGGCATCACCGCAGGGAAAGCCAGACGCTGAGTCAGGTCAGAAATCGAAGGAGGGATCAGCAAAGGGCGCCGAGACACATATCACCGCAGACGAGGCCAAGCAACTCTTTGGGTTAGTTGACGAGCTGCTTAAGTTCTCATCGCAGGAATCCGGCCTTCCCATCAAGAGCGACGTCAAGCGCCAGCTCACAACTCGTGCCGACGTGGAGCATTATCTGACCGAAAGGTTCGATGAAGACGAAGACGCCAAGCGCATGCAGCGCAGCGAGATTGTGCTGAAGAAGTTCGGCTTGCTGGATCGTGACTTCAACCTGAAGCCTTTTCTGCTGGCACTCCTCAAAGAGCAGATCGAGGCCTATTACGATCCCAAGACAAAAACGGTAAACATGCTCGACTGGATTTCTGTGGATGAGCAGAAGCCCGTCCTGGCTCATGAACTCACGCATGCCCTGCAAGACCAGCACCTCGATCTCGATAAATGGAGCGACCAGACGCCACCTGACGTCTCGCTGACAGCCGCGGAAGATAGCGATCATCTCGCCAAGGATGAAATCGATACCGCGCGCGAGGCGGTTACGGAAGGGCAAGCCACGGCCGTGATGATGGACAACATCCTCAAGCCAATGGGAAAGAGCCTTATCGGAGATCCGGAGATCGTGGATTTCATCAAGCAGCAGATGGCCGGCACGGATAACTCTCCAATGTTGGCCCGCGCTCCGCTGTTGCTTTCCGAGTCACTACTTTTCCCTTACCGAGAAGGCCTGAGTTTCGAGCAGGACGTGTGGATGGATCGTGGTCAGACAGCCGCGTTTACGGGAGCGCTGGACCGCCCTCCGTCGTCCTCGTGGGAGATCATGAACCCCCGGGAATACGAGAAGGGGCACGTCCCGGCTATTCCGTATCTGCCTGATATTCATCCGCTCGTAGATAAAATCTACCGGCCATACGACATTGGGCAGGTGGGCCAGCTCGATTTGCACATTCTCTCTGGGCTTTTCGGAGGAGATAGTGCGGCTCGCGACCTGACGCCTGCGTGGGATGGGGGCATCTATTGGGCTGGGCAGCGATTGGACGCCACTCCTACCGAACAGGCCAGCACCAAGTCCATCTCACTTTTTTACTTGTCCGTATGGAAGAACGCGGCGTCCGCCCAGGCGTTCAGCCATTTGTATGCAGACGAATTGGGCCGCAAATACTCAGGTTTCAAACCCGACAAGACTGTTGCTCCGATCTCTGACACTCCCGACGGGACCGTGGAACAGGTCTATAGCAGCAACGAAGGGCCGGTCGTGATTACACGACGCGGCAAGCTGGTATTTGTTTCGGAAAGCTTTGACCTGCCGCTCGCCCGCAAACTTGCCGGCCTGATCCTTGGCGCGCAGGGCAGTGGCCCGCTCCAGTCTGCATCTTCAGGCCGGCCGTCCGCAGTACCCGGCGCAAGATATTTGACTGTCGGTTTTGTTCCGCACGAGACCTTAACAGCGCCGATGGTCCGCTTCCTGTCGAATTCCGGGGTTACGAAAGCGGTGGTTGACGCTGCACTTCAGGCTTCTCATCCGGACGTGATGGTTCCTTTCGGTCAGAGGTGACGGCAGTTTGGGCTTGAATTCGCAAAGAAATTCTGCTGTCCTGTCTTGAGAGTCCCCCATCGGAGGATGCGTATGAAAGCCCTACCTCTTTTCGTGTTCTGTGCCGTTGCCTTGACGCGTCCCGCATTCGGACAGGCCTTTGGAGAATCGGTCCAGATTAGCCAGCCTGCGGTTAAGAAGACGGGCGCGGCAGTCGCCGTGCCTGCGGCCCCGCTCAATAACTCACGCTCAGGCCTCCCGCAACAAAGCGGCGTGCAGGTGGTCAACGACATGTACCGGGGGCTACCCGATTGCCATTGCGCACAACCTCCGATGTTCCTGCCGAGCCCACGAGAGGTGCTTTCCGGCACTCAGGTTGTTCTTTCAAGCCCAAATCCCAACGCCCTGATTTACTACACCACGGACGGCTGGACTCCAACCGAATTCTCCGCGCAGTACCATGACCCGATCATGATCACGGCTAACATGCGGTTACAAGCCTTTGCAGAAGAACCGGGCAAGGCGCCAAGCCCGATCGTGGCGGCCAGCTATACAGTCAGCGGACCGGCGACGCCGCTTCCGGTGGATGCCTCTGTCTCCGGTTCAACGGTGACGAAGGGTACGCAGATTCGTTTCCAGACCGGTAATCGCATCTCGTCGGAAACGGCAAATGCCGGTGATCAATTTTACCTGCTGCTCGATCAGAACCTCGTTGTCAACGGAAACGTTGTTGCTCGCCGCGGCGTGTCGGTGGAAGCCATGGTCACCTCTGTGCAGCATGCGGGGCAGAACGGCAAATCAGGCGTCATTGTCTTCCACTTGACGGCTCTCAACGTGCATGGCGTCACCATTCCGTTGGGCGGAACATACACGCTGGTTGCGCCCGAGATCGGCTCGCAGTTGAATCACATCGCGGACACGAGCCTTGTGCACGTTGCCGGCCCGCTGCCTCCCGGCAATGAAGCGAAGATCGAGCCGGGCATGATGTTGACCGCGTCTGTCGCGGCCGATGTCTCAATCAGCCGATAAGAGTTCGTTTGCCGAGACTTGATTAAGGCAGGCTCTCAGGGCCCGCCTTCGTCGAGATTTCCGCCCCATCTTTGTGCACCAGATACTCGTCGATCAGTACCGACACGAGCACCGCGGTGGGAACAGAGACAATGGCTCCGAGGACTCCGCCAAGTTCCGAGCCGATCAGTAACGCTACCAGAATCGACAATCCCGGAAGGCCGACGCGCGTGCCCATGATCCGCGGAACCAGGAATGAGTTCTCAACCTGGATCCAGATCAAGTAGAAGATCGCGATGCCCAGCACGCGTGTCCACGAGTCAATAGCCGCGACCAGTACGGCCAGTCCGATGCTGGCGGCGGCGCCGATGACCGGGATAATGTTCAGCAGGCCAGTTAATACCCCAAGCGCATAAGCGTAGCGGACGTGGAGCGTCACATATACGATCGTGCTGGCGAACCCGAGGAGCAGCATGAGACTTCCCTGCCCCAGTAGCCATTGGCCCATACGCACTTCGGCCCGCTGCAGCGCCGCATCCAGCCGCGGCCGTTTGTCGGGCGGGAAGAGGGAGAGGCCCCATCGATAAGCCACGTCTCCTTCAAGAATGAAATAGACCGTCAGAATAAGCCCCATGGCGATGCTGAAGATGGCGCTCGCCCAGTTTTTGATCGACAGCAGCATATATGTAGCCGCATTGCTGATGAAGTCCTGGACTTTTGCGCTGATCTCGCCAGTATTGAGTCGATCGGCGAAGGGGATGTGCTTCAGCTTGTCGAGGAAAGCGGGCAAGCGCGTCGGCATCTCGCGGCCGAATTCCTGCAGGTCACGAATCACTGGCGGAAAAGCGAGAAACCCGAATGCCGTGAAGCCACCCGCAACGGCAAGTAGCAGGATCAGAATGGCCCTCCCCCTGAACGGTCGCCACCGACTCACGCGAAAGCGGGACGTGGCGCGCACAACAGGCGTAAGCACCACTGCGGCCAGGGCGCTCACGTACAGCAGAAGCAGCACGGCCCGCAGCTGCCACACCAGGTAGCAGACAACGGCCAATCCGAAAGCAAACGTGATGTCGCCGCGCAGATCGCGGCTCTTGTTTTGGGCTTGATTCATCTCTGAGTTCGTCCCTTGCCTGATGGAAAGCCCTTTCCGTTGATTCGTCCGCGACCAGGTTTGTTATTGGTTAACAATCCCTGCTTATTTGTCTCCGCCCAGGATCGACCCGAGCACGCCACCCAGGACCACTCCTGTCGCGGTGTTGCCGACCTGGCGGCCATCCATCTGCGGCAGGTACTCGCCTATCTGATGCGCCAAACGCGAGATAGGCAACGTCTGCAGCCAAACCGTTCCGGGACCGGTAAGAACCGCGAGGAAGATACCATCGCCGCCAAAGATCATGTTCTTGATTCCGGGGACCGTCGTGATTTGAAATCCCACCGACGCCTGAAACGCTCCCACATGGCCGGGATTCACCAGCAATACCTCGCCGGGAGCAAGATTCTTCATGATCAGCTCACCGGAAAGCTCGAGCCACGCTGTACCGTTGCCGGCGATACGCTGGAGCAAAAAGCCGCTGCCACCGAAGATGCCCGCGCCCAGCGACTGCTGGAATCCGACGCTGATGACTACCTGCGTCGTGGCACACAAAAAGCCGTGGCGATGCACGAGGTATTCCTGCCCGGGGCCCACCTGGACGGGCACGATATGCCCCGGCACCTTGGCGGCAAACGAAACCTCGCCTGGGTATTGCACAGCGCGATACTCGGTCATAAAGAGGCTCCCGCCGCCGGCCACCCGCTTCAAAACACCGAACAGGCCGCCACCTCCGCCCATTTGTGTGTGGGTGGTCAACTGGATCGAGCCGGTCATCCACGAAAGCTCGCCGCTTTCTGAGAAGACGGTTTCGTTGGGGTCGAGTTGCACATCGAGTACGGGCATGGTGGTGCCCTGAATCCGGGTCTGCATGCGGACCTCCTGTCGAGGACAAGTGTACCCGGTCAACTACGCAGAGCAATCTTCGCCTGTTCCATTGGGGCATCTCATCGGTACAATTGCGGCACCGCTCCCCGGAGGAAAAACAGGTGAAACGATTCGCATGGCTCATTGTGATTCTGCTGATAGCCTCGCCTTGCTGGGCCAGCAAAAAGATAACGGTGCAACAACTCAAGGACATGCTTGCTGCGTACCAGCAGTCTCATAAATCCGATGCCGAGGTTGCAGCTGAGCTCAAGGACATCGATCTGACAGAACAGCTGACCCATAGCACCATGAACAGCCTGACGCCGCTGGTTCCCGGACAGCTCACATCCGAACAGCTTTTTGTGCTTGAAATACGCAGCGCGGTGCTGGCTCCGCCGGCGACCGACATCCCCACCACGCCCGCTCCAGACGCTGCTGGACAGAAAGCCATTCTCGACAAAGCAGTGGACTACGCAACCAGGACGTACGCCCAATTGCCCACGCTCACCGCGACGCGCACGCTTCGTCGCTTCCAGGACAGCGCGCACCAGGACCAGACAAGCCTCGGCGCCCATAGCGCAGCGATTCCCTCAACCACATACACGCCCATTCACTACACAGCCACTGACGACAAATCAGTCACCTTCAAGAACGGCACAGGACAGAACCCCCTGGCCAACGACAAGACGCGTTGGGGAGATAACGGGTCGATCGCACTCCTCGGTGAGAGCCCCGATCTTGCCACCGTGCTTCAGGATGCCCAGGCCACAGGCAAGATTGCATGGATGCGTTGGGAAACCGTGATGGGCCATGATCTCGCGGTCTTCTCATTCTCAGTCGACAAGAAGAAGACCCATTACGCCGTGAACTACTGCTGCTTCCCGGAGACGAGCCAAGCCGGAGAGATTTCGATGCGCGGAACTGAGACGGCAGGCGGTGCCGGAAACTATCAGACCAGTGCGAACTGGAAGAATTTCAAGGCAACGCTGCCCTACCACGGTGCAATTTTCATCGACCCTGCGACCGGCGTGGTTTATCGACTGATCACCCAGGTCGAGTTCAAGGGCTCCGACCCGGTCAAGGCGGAAAATCATAGAATTGATTACTCCGCCGAGACCGTCGGCGATAAAAAGGTCGTCGTACCGGGCTTCGTCACCATCGATACGATCGAACTACCTTTTCCCGACTCGCCACAGGGTCACTACATCACGCGCCATACACTGTTCACCGAGAGCTATTCGGGATACGCGGCATCGGGAACCTAGGCATCTCATCAGGATTGGAAAAACAAAGCTCCGATCTCAACACGAGATCGGAGTTTTTCATTCGCAGCAGATTTCGAGCTTCAAGTACTGCCCATCCCATGGCCAACTGCCTGCTCCTGCTACTCCACTATTTTCAAACTCGTCTGCGCAGTTGCGAGCGAACTGCCGCCAACCCAGAGGTTGTAGGTTGTCGGTTCCACTGTCTTCTTCAGATCCGAGGTGTAGAAATTCAATTCATCGAATCCCAAGGGGAACGTAACGCGCTTGGTCTCGCCGGGTGCAAGCGTTATACGGGTGAAGCCTTTCAGTTCGCGCACGGGCTGCTCCACACTCGCTTCGGTATTGCGAAGATAGAGTTGCACGACCTCGGCTCCTGCGACGCTGCCCGTGTTTTTCACATCGACGGTGACCGTGACCACCGGCATGTGATCGTCGACGACCTCGCGCACCGGAACCTCGCTGCGGTCCACTGTCGGCTTGGCGTAGCTGAAGCGCGTGTAACTCAGCCCCCAGCCGAAGGGGAACAGCGCCGAGTTCTGCTCATCCATATACCGCGATACAAACTTCTCGGCGGCGTCGTGGGGCATGCTGCTGAGATCGCCGTGAGCCGGGCGACCGGTGGGCATCTGGGCGTAGTAGAGCGGTTCCTGCCCCACCGCGCGGGGAAAACTTGACGGCAGCTTTCCCGATGGATTCACCTCGCCGAACAATACATCCGCAACTGCCGGACCCGCTTCGATGCCGGGGCTCCACGCTTCGAGAATTGCCGGCACGTGTTCGGATGCCCACTCCAATTCGAGAGGCCTTCCCGCGAGCACTACCAGGATTACGGGCTTGCCTGTCGCGACCACGGCTTCCAACAGCTTCTGCTGGTTCCCGGTAAAGCCGAGGTAAACGCGGCTTGCGGCTTCGCCTTCCATCCAGTTGGTTGGTTCGCCGAGGGCGAGGATCGCAACATCTGCCTTGCGCGCCGTCTCTACCGCTTCGCCGATTGTCTTTTCGTCATCCGGAACCGGCTCATCCACACTCTTCGCCGCGCCGGCGAAGGTAACGCTCTTTAGGACGTTCTCGTCAGCACCGGAGAGTAATGCGCAGCCCGGCGCGTACAACAGCTTGTCGCCCAACCGCTCGCTGAGCGCCGACTTCAGCGTGATCACATCTTTGGGATTGCCCGCGACCGTCCAGGCGCCCTGCAGATCAAGCGCGTCGTCTGCCATCGGTCCAATCAACGCCACCTTTTTGGTCCTCGCGGTCAGCGGCAGGAGTGCTCCGACTCCTTCAACTGGATCGTTTTTCAGCAGCACCAATGTTTCGTCTGCGACTTTGCGCGCTGCGGCGCGCCGCTCCGGCGTTGGCGTATAGGCCGGCCCAACGTTCGCGTAAGGATGATCAAAGAGACCCAGCGCAAACTTCACGCGCAGGATCCGCCGCACCGCTTCATCGACGACGCCCTCGGAAATTTTGCCGGACCGGACCTGCTCCGTGATCACGGTGCCATAGAGATCGCCCTCCATGTCCATATCCGTGCCGGCCATTAGAGCTTTACGCGCCACTGTCGGCCCATCACCGATCGAATGGTTCTTCAACTCGCCGACCGCGCCCCAGTCCGACACTACAAGGCCATCAAATCGCCACTCTTTGCGCAGAATCTGCGTAAGTAGAAATCGATTGGCCGTGGCCGGAACGCCGTTGATGGAGTTGAACGATGTCATCACGGTCGCCACGCCGGCATCGACCGCGGCCTGATACGGCTGCAAGTAAACCTGCCGCAACGTCAGCTCGCTCATGTCGACCGCGTTGTAATCGCGACCCGCGATCGCCGCGCCGTAGGCGGCGAAGTGCTTGACGCAAGCTGCCACGGAGTCGGATTTGGACAGATCTCCTTGCTGGTATCCCTTGACCCATGCGCGTGCCAGAGCGGAACTCAAATATGGATCTTCGCCGTTCGACTCGATGATGCGTCCCCAGCGCGGGTCACGCGCGATGTCCACCATTGGCGAGAAGACCCACGCGATGCCATCGGCGCGCGCCTCTTCGGCGGCGACGCGCGCGACTGTCTCAGCCGCCTCGGGATCCCAGCTTGCGGCCACCGCCAATGGCACCGGAAACGTGGTGTGATGGCCATGAATCACATCAAGTCCGAAGAGAATGGGGATGTGCAGCCGCGACTTTTCCATCGCAATGTGCTGATACTGGTTGGTCCGCTCGGCTCCCACGACGTTCAACATCGAGCCCACCTGACCCTTGGCGACCAGTTCAGCGTAGGTCAGGTTCGAAGCGGAGGGACCGGTCGCAAAGCCAGCTGAATACTGCACTGTCTGCCCGATTTTTTCCTCCAGCGTCATCTGCTTCAGCAGCGCTTCCACGCGGGCGTTGATTTCTTTCGAAGTCAACTGGGCATTCGGCGTGGAATGGCCCTGGCCGGCGGCGGAACTTGCGCCAAAAACGGCAAGCAAGGGCAGAAGTACAGCAGTTGGCATTGCGGAATTTTTGAATTTCGTCATGACCGGAAAATGATAAACCGTTTGAGCGGGGACCTGTCAGTGATCGCGCAACCGCCTGCTCCGATGCTAGCTCACGATAGTCAAGCCGATTCCACACCTCGCGAGTGCGCCCGGAATGCTCTAATCTTTGAGGTGGATCGAATGCCTCGATTTCTTCGACATTTCCGGAAAGCCATATTTCTGGCTCTCGAGCACGATGTGCTCAACACCGCCAAGGCCGCAGCGTTTTCCGGAATGCTGATGTTCTTTCCCGCATTCATCGTACTTACTGCTCTGATCGCGAAGACGCCTGAAGGCCCAACGGCAGTCGGCGAGATTCGCTGGGTTTCAGGGCAGATTCTTCCCGCAGACACCGTTCGCCTGATGCTCTCGACGATACAGGCGCGTAACTCTCATCCTGCACGCTTAATTTTGTCGGGCATTACGCTCAGCGTCTTCGCCGGACTGGGACTGATGCTCACGCTGATGGAGGGCTTTCGGCGTGCCTACCGGTTTCCGCGAAGCGAATGGGATTTCTGGGAGCGACGCCTTCGCGCGCTGTTTCTTGTCTTCATCGTTCTTGTTCCTCTCGCGCTGGCCACGCTGCTGCTCGTCTTCGGCCGCGTTATCGAACTCTGGGTGGTCTTCAAGATGGGCCACGAACTGCGCCACGTCGTACTCTTTCTGTGGCGTATGGCGCGCTGGACGCTCGCGTGTGTTACCAGCCTCGCCGTACTCGGCGCACTCTATCACTTCGGGACCAAGCGCAGAGAACACTGGCTGCACGTGATGCCGGGCGCCGTGGCCGCCAGCGCCGTGTGGTTTCCCGCGACGCTGGCCTTCGGCTGGTATGTGACGCGTATCGCCGACTACACCCTTTTCTACGGGTCCTTTGGTGCGGGGATTGCGACGCTGGTGTGGCTGTACATCACATCATTCAGCGCGCTGCTTGGCGCTGAACTCAATGGGGTTTTCTTCCGCGAGCGCCACAAGAAGCTTTAGAACAAAGCACTCAACACGGTAATTTTCGTCAGTGACGGTTCGCACCGACCGAAGCAATGTCGCGACTGCATCATGAACAGGGGAATTTTCGCGCTTAGCCGACTTTGTATAATGAAGCGGACTGCTCTTACACCTCCCCGTTTCCTATGCTGAGCCTTTTTGGAGTCATACAATGCCGTTCGTCGATACGAACCTGAACGCAAATCCTGTCCAGCGCCGCGCAAAAATTGTCGCCACTCTCGGTCCCGCGTCGAATACCGAGCCCGTTTTTCGCGACCTTGTACGCGCTGGCATCGATGTCGTGCGCTTGAATTTTTCTCACGGCACCCATGAAGAAAAGCTTGCGCTTATCCAGATGATCCGAAAGGTTAGCCGCGAGGAACACAAGCCGCTGTGTATTCTCGGCGACCTGCAAGGTCCGAAGATCCGCACCTCAAAGCTGAAGGACCACCAGGCGGTTCTTCTCAAGGCCGGTCAGCGTCTTACGATCACTCCACGCGATGTTCCCGGCACTGCATCGCTGGTAGGCACCACGTTCAAGACCCTTGCCGAAAACGTGGAACAAGGCTCGCGCATCCTGCTTTCCGACGGACTGATTGAGTTGCGGGTACACGAGGTCATTGGCGCAGACGTTGTGTGCGAGATCATCAACGGCGGCATGCTGGGCGAGAACAAGGGCATCAACCTGCCGGGTATTGCCGTCCGTGTTCCATCGCTGACCGAAAAAGATTCGCAGGATCTCGAGTTTGCGCTAAAGAATGGCGTCGATGCCATCGCTGTTTCCTTCGTCCGCACAGCGGAAGACGTTCGCCTCGTGCGTAATCGCGTTTCGGCATATGGAAGCGAAACCTGGATCATCGCCAAGCTCGAAAAGCCGCAGGCCATAGAGCACCTTGACAGCATCTTGCAGGCCGCCGACGGAATCATGGTGGCGCGCGGCGATCTGGGAGTTGAAGTTCCGCCGGAAAAAGTTCCTGCGATTCAGAAGCACATCATCCGGCGCGCATCGGAGTATTTCAAGCCGGTGATCACGGCGACGCAGATGCTGGAGTCGATGATTGAGAACCCGCGGCCCACGCGTGCGGAGGTCTCGGACGTGGCCAACGCTGTGTACGACGGCACCGACGCTGTAATGCTCTCAGGCGAATCGGCCGTGGGCAAGTATCCTATCGAAGCTGTCGCCATGATGGGCCGCATCGTGAGCGAAGCCGAGCGCCACATCAAGGAAGATCACCTGAATGAGCCACGCATCTCGCAGACAAGGCTCTCGATTGCCGAAACAATCTGCGAAGCGACGGCGCATGCGGCCGATGATCTCGATCTGCGCGGCATCGCGCTTTTCACTGAATCCGGCGCCACGGCGCGTCAGCTGTCCAAGTACCATCCCACGGCACCGATCTTCGCGCTCAGCCCGATCGACCTCACCATCAACCGGCTGAACCTGCTGTGGGGCACCACGCCCATTCGCTGCCCCAAGGTCAATTCGACCGAGGCGCTTGTTGATGTTGCCGAGAGCCTGCTCGAGCAACATGGTTACGTGCGCAATCGCGAGGTCATCGCCATTGTTGCGGGAACGCGTACCAAATCCGGCTCAACGAACTTTCTGCGCTTGCATGTACTGGGCGAACACAACCAGGAGGGCGTGCGCTTCTTTGCTCCGCATGAAGACGAGGTGGTGCCGGGGCCTGAATCGGCCGCTCCTCCATCTGCGCCCGCAAAAACAAAACGCGCATCTGCCAAGTCGGCGAAAGCCTCATCCAAGCGCCGCTAGCACAAAGTGCAAAGACGAAAACGCCACTCCCATTGCGGAGTGGCGTTTTCTATTGCCTGTCAGGCGGCGTGGTGAACTGAGGAATCCCAGGTCTCAAAATCGAGACCTGGGGCACCCATGTTCGTGGTTGGCCAGATAGCACTGCGCGCGTTCGTGCTTTTCCACCCTTGCTTCGCAAGGATGGGGCACCCAGTGATATGGGCCGGTTGAATTTACTTCGTGGCGAGTTGGCGAAGCACGTATAGCAGGATTCCGCCGTGCTCGTAGTATTCGATTTCCTGGGGTGTATCGATGCGCACTTTGGCGATGAACTCGTTCCCGCTTCCGTCCGCAGCCTTCGTTTTAACCTTCAGTGTGCTGCCATTTGCGAACTTCGACTTGAGAAGATCCGTAAGCCCCGCGAAGTCGTAGACCTCTTCACCCGTCAAGCCCAACGATTCGACGTTCTGACCTTCTTCAAACTGCAAGGGAAGGATGCCCATGCCGACGAGGTTCGATCGGTGAATGCGCTCGAAGCTCTCTGCGATTACCGCACGAACGCCCAGCAGGTTCGGTCCCTTCGCCGCCCAGTCGCGCGACGAACCGGAGCCGTATTCCTTGCCCGCGAGAATGACCAGCGGCACTTTACGCTCGGCGTACTTCACGCTGGCGTCGAAGATGGACATCTGCTCGCCTTCGGGCAATAGCCTTGTGACACCGCCCTCAGTTCCCGGCGCGAGCTTGTTGCGGAGGCGCACGTTCGCGAAGGTTCCGCGCACCATGACTTCGTGGTTGCCGCGACGCGATCCATAGGAGTTGAAGTCCGCCGGCTTCACGCCATGTTCGGCAAGATACTTGCCTGCCGGCCCGTTGGCCTTGATGGAGCCAGCGGGTGAGATGTGATCGGTGGTCACCGAATCGCCGAGCACAGCGAGCACGCGCGCTCCCATGATGTCGGTCACCGGCTCAGGCTTCTTCTTCATACCGTCGAAGTACGGCGCCTGGCGAATGTAGGTCGAGTCCGGCTCCCACTTGTAGACGTCGCCAGTTGGGAAGCTCAGCCCTTGCCAGCTTGCATCGCCATCGCTGACGGTTGCGTATTCTTTGCGGAAACCCTCGCTGCTGAGGCCCTTGTCGATGGCCGCGGCGACTTCCTGCTGCGTCGGCCAAATGTCTTTGAGGTAGACCGGGTTTCCCTGCTGGTCTTTTCCCAGACGGCTCCGTTTCGAAATTGTGCCCGATGCGGCCGGCGAGCGCGTATGCAACCACCAGCGGCGGGCTCATCAGATAATTCGCGCGAACGTCAACGTTCACGCGGCCTTCAAAGTTGCGGTTGCCGCTCAGCACGCTCACTGCGACCAACCCGTGATCGTCGATGCTTTTCGACACATCTGAGGGGAGCGGACCGGAGTTGCCGATGCAGGTGGTGCATCCGTAGCCCACGACGTTGAAGCGCAGCTTTTCGAGGTATGGCAGGAGGCCTGACTTCTGGTAGTAGTCGGTAACCACGCGGGAGCCGGGCGCGAGCGACGTCTTCACCCACGGCGGCACCGTAAGCCCTTTCTCCACGGCTTTCTTCGCGAGGATACCGGCGGCCATCATCACCGATGGATTCGAGGTGTTGGTGCAGCTCGTGATTGCCGCGATCACTACTGACCCGTGATCGAGATACTTGTCGGGATCGACGTTGAATCGCTCTTTTACGGTTGGTCGTCACGTGCATTGCGGGTCTTGTGCGGCCGAGGGCAGTGCTCGTGTTACTACACCGCGATCCCATGCAGCCGCCGTGCGCGTTCCCAGCGGCTTTGCAGTTGGGGCGAGGAGCGTTGGCAACTGTTTGGCAAAGCTCTCCGCGGCATCCTTCAGCAGTACGCGATCCTGCGGGCGCTTTGGGCCGGCGACGCTCGGCTCGACGGCGGCGAGATCCAGTTCCAGTGTCTGCGTGTATTCGGCTTCCGGGCGACTTCTCCGTGTGGAAGAGGCCCTGTTCTTTGTAATAGGCCTCGACGAGCGCGATTTGTTCGTCGCTTCGACCGGTGAGTTTGAGATAACGAAGCGTCTCCGCATCTACCGGGAAGATGCCGCAGGTGGCGCCATATTCCGGAGCCATGTTGCTGATGGTGGCGCGATCGGCAAGGGGCAACGCGGCAACGCCGGGGCCGTAGAATTCCACGAACTTGCCGACAACGCCAAGCTTGCGGAGTGCCTGCGTCACGGTCAGCACGAGATCGGTGGCGGTCGCACCCTCGCGCAGCTTGCCGGTCAGTTTGTAGCCGACCACCTGCGGAACCAGCATACTTACCGCCTGGCCGAGCATGGCGGCCTCGGCCTCGATGCCGCCCACGCCCCAGCCCAGCACGCCCAGTCCGTTGATCATGGTGGTGTGCGAGTCGGTACCTACCAGCGTGTCTGGATAGGCCTGCAACTCGCCGTTGACTTCCGTCGTGAAGACGACGCGCGCGAGGTATTCGAGATTGACCTGGTGGCAGATGCCCATGCCGGGCGGCACGGCGCTGAAGTTGCGGAATGCTGTCTGGCCCCACTTCAAGAACGCATAGCGCTCGCGATTGCGCTGGAATTCGAGCAGCGAGTTTGCTTCGTAGGCCTGCGGTGTGCCGAATTCGTCTACCTGGACGGAGTGATCGATGACCAGTTCAGCGGGCACGAGCGGATTGACGCGCTCGGGATCGCCGCCCAGGGTCTTGATGGCATCGCGCATGGCGCCGAGGTCAACGATTGCGGGGACGCCGGTGAAGTCCTGCATCAGGACGCGGGCGGGCATGTAGGCGATTTCGCGGCTGGGCTCGGCCTTGGCATCCCATTTGGCGAGGAACTCGATGTCGGCGGCGGTCACGTTGACGCCGTCTTCGCGGCGGAGGAGGTTTTCGAGCAGGATCTTCAGGCTGAAGGGCAGGCGGCCCAGGTCGAATCCGCGCGCGCTGAGCGCAGGCAGGCGGAAGATGGTGTAGGACTTGCTGCCGGATTTGAGAGTGGCACGGCTATTGAAGCTGTTCATCGGGGGACCTTTCTATCCGCTCACAGGCGGATGAGTTTCGAATGCAATCGGAGTAGCGGATGCTGCGGCGCTGGGAAGATCCTGCCGGCGCGACGGATTGGCACGGCGTGCGAAAGAAAACTCGACGGAAATAGATTACTCAGCGGGAGGGGTTAGCGTCCACGGTCGGGGCGTCCGCGGCGAAAGCGCTTGAGCAGAGGCGTCGAGAGATTCGGGCTGCGGCGCGGTTGAACATACCTGACACTGAGATTTTAGCGCGCTTGTGGCAGCGCGGGAAAGACAAACCGCACTCGCGAAAGAGACGTGCCGTATGCGATCCTTGTGCAGTGCTTACCAGCCGCTACGCTCAATCCGTACCCACGGAGGTCTTTCATGCTCTCACTCGCGGCCCGTGTCGCTTTCGCCGCCCTGCTTCTTACCAGCATCCATGCCTTTTGCCAAACCAGTCCTCTCCATCGGCTCCGGCAAGCCACTGGCCGACGCAGGATGGCAACGTCAGCTTGCCGAATTTCCGGTTTGGCACGGGCGAGACTTTGCCTGAGCTCAAGCTGCACTACCTCACGCTCGGCACGCCGCATCGCAACGCAGCGGGGCACGTGGACAATGCGGTCCTGCTGCTGCATGGGACGGGCGGCAATGCGCACTCGCTGCTGAATCCCGTCTTCTCGGATGTGCTGTTTGTGCCGGGCGGGATTCTCGATATTCAGAAGTACTTCATCATCCTGCCGGACGACATTGGGCACGGGCAGAGTTCGAAGCCTTCCGATGGGATGCACATGCACTTCCCTGCTTACGACTATGACGACATGGTTCGCAGCCAGCGCATGATGCTCGACCAGATGAAGGTCGATCATCTGCGGCTGATTCTCGGCACGTCGATGGGCTGCATGCAGACTTTTGTGTGGGGCGAGACGTATCCCGGCTTTGCGGATGCGCTGGCGCCGTTTGCGTGCCTGCCGGTGCAGATCGCGGGCCGCAACCGGATGATGCGCTACATGAGCATCCAAGGCATCAAGCTCGATCCCGCATGGAAGAACGGCGACTACACAACCGAGCCGGTGGAAGGCCTGCGCGCTGGCGGACACACTGATTCTGGTCATGGGTTCAGCTCCGCTCGTGATGCAGAAGCAGGCGCCGACGCGTGAAGCAGCCGAGCAGTTTGTCGATCGCTATCTGGGCGCGACCTGCGCCGGATGCGAACGACATGATCTATTACCTCAACGCCAGCCGGAATTACGATCCCGGCCCGCGGCTTGAGAGCATCACCGATCCGGTGCTGTGGATCAATTCGGCCGACGACTACATCAATCCGCCGGAGCTGGGCATTGCGGAGAAGATGGTGAAGCGGATGCCGCATGCGAAGTTCGTCCTTATTCCCATCTCAGACGAGACGCGCGGCCACGGTACGCATACGGCTGCGGCTGTCTGGAAGGACTACCTGGCCGAGTTCATGGTGCAGACCGAGCCGAAACCCTAGCGGAAAAACGCGTGATTGCGGTCTAGGTTCATGGAAAAGTATGCCTCAGCGGCTAAAGCCGACTTTGATTTGATTGGTTTTATCGGCACGACTGAAAGTCGTGCCCTTTCAAAACGGCGTCTCCGATTTTTCCGCAGCCTGTTAAGCCCGACGCTCATTTTGTTGCGTTTGCGGCCTGCGACCCGACTACGTCGGGTTCCACGAGCCATGCCCTTGTTACAAAACAGTGGGTTCGTCGAGTTTTCATCAATCTTGAGGCCGTGCCCTTCAAAGCAATAGCGAGTTTTTCCGCAAGCCGTGGAGGCGCTGCGAAGTTCGCTAACTCGGCCAGTGCAATCGGCTTCTTATACTGAAGAGTGCTGGTCTATCCATCGAGGTCCCCCGAGAATTGAGCGAAGCGAACTGGTTGCGAGGTCTGTTTTCGCGCTCATTGGCGTGGTTTACGCGACGCATGGCCGACGAACGGCAACGTTTGCTGGCCGTCACGATCCTTGCCGGGGGGCTGTGCGGACTGGCGGCGGTCGCGTTCCATCTCTCGATCGGCTGGCTTGAAGCGCTGCTCATCAATCGCGCCAATCATGCGCCGGGGTACTGGTGGATTTTCTTGACGATCCTGACGCCGGGAGTGGGCGGACTGATCGTTGGTCTTGGACTTACGTACTGGGTTCCGGCGGCGGCTGGATCCGGCATTCCCCAGGTCAAGGTCGCATTTGCTCTGCGTTCCGGCCTTGTGTCGCTGCGCGAGACCATCGGCAAATTTGTTCTTTGCGCGTTCCAGATCGGCTCCGGCGCTTCGCTGGGACTTGAAGGACCGACCGTCCAGATCTGCGCGGGAGTGAGCAGCCTGTTGGCGAGGGCTGCGCGGCTGAGCCCGCAGAACTGCCGGCGCATGACGTCGGTGGGGATGGCGGCCGGCATCGCGGCCGCCTTCAACGCGCCCATTGCCGCCATCACATTTACGCTTGAAGAGCTGATCGGAGACCTTGACCAGACGATGCTTTCCGGAGTGATTGTTGCCGCAGCGCTGGCCGCCGTCGTCGAACACTCCATTCTCGGGTCCAATCCCGTCTTTCACATGCCGCGCACTTATGCGCTGGGCGCCGCATCGTCTCTGATCTGGTATGCGCTGCTGGGTGTTCTTGCGGCCGTGGTTTCCATCACGTTTACCGATTCGCTGCTGGCCTTGCGCGCGCTGTTTCAAGCGGTGGACGGCGGTGCCGAAGTGGATTCATCCGGCGATTGGCGGCCTGGCCACGGGTGCGCTGGCGGTGCTGGCGCTTTACTGGTTTCATCTGAATGGCATTGCCGGCGATCCTTACAAGACGCTGGAACTTGCACTTACGGGAACGATGCCGGTGCTGTTCATGGTTGTTTTCTGCGTGCTCAAACTTGCGGCGACGGTCAGTTCGTACTCCAGCGGCGGGTCTGGCGGCATTTTTGCGCCGTCGCTGTTCATGGGCTCGATGCTCGGCGGCGCGGTGGGCTATCTCGACGTCACCGCTCTTTCATCATCCTGCCGGATGCCATCGGCGCCTTCGCGGTGGTGGGCATGGGCGCTGTGTTCGCGGGCATTGTGCGCGCGCCGATGACTTCGATCCTGATCGTCTTCGAGATGACGGGCGGCTACGGGCTGGTGTTGCCGCTGATGATCGCCAACATGACGGCGTTCGTTCTGGCGCGCTACTTGCGACCGGTCCCGATCTACGAGGCGCTGCTGATGCAGGACGGCATTGAACTGCCTGACTCGCGACCGCTGGATCCGCCGCGGGCGGCTCAGATTGGCTCCGATGAGCCGACGATGGATGCTACGGCGTGAGCGTCACCGCGATCAGGGTGAAAAGCTCTAGCGCCTTGCCATGCCGGAAAATTTTGCGGACTCCGGCTGGAAAATTCTCTGCTCAAAGGGGTTACGGCGAAGGACATCTGCAAAATCCTCAAAGGATTACACTTAGTCGCAGAGGTAAGTATCCCCTCACGTCAGGTACAATACATTTACCGTGACAGGGCAGCGTGTCTACTCGTAATGCAACTCTTTGGTGATCGAATAAATGATTCCTTGACTTTGGTGGGCAGGTTTCGTAGTGTTGCACATCAACGGGCGAATCTAATTTCGAACCAGATAATGAATCCAAAGGAGATGCATGAGGCGATGCAACTTCTATTAGGTGAGGTGCGTCTAAACAGTTGTACGACTTGATGTTTTGGAATTCCACATTTAACCCCTCGCGAAGGAGAAACCCCGACATGGCTCATGTTGCTGCGAACCGCGAAATTCGTGCGACTACCGTGCGTCTCCTCTCCCAGTTTACGAACAAGCTAAGTGTTTTGTTGACTCTGACAGGAAGCACACGACGGTTTTTGTAAATCTCAATGATTTTTTTGTAACGGCTATTCAGGCTTATGTGAAGCTGCTGCGCCGCCGTCAGATCGATGCGGCGTTTGCAATGATGCCGAGGACGCTGACTATCAAAAGGAAGCTCGCCTTCTCGCCGAGGAGTTTGAGGCGAGTGATTGGGAAGCGCTCCGGTTAGGTGAAGATCAGCTAACCGAAGAGGAGATGCAGCTTGCAACTGCCGGTTCAGCGCGGTGAGGTTTACCGCGCCAATCTCAACCCGAAAGAAGGATCAGAACAGGACGGTATCCGGCCTGTTGTTGTCGTCAGTAGAGATGCCATCAACAGAAGCAGTCCGGTAATCGTAATCGTTCCTTGCACAGACGCGGCAAACAAGACGAAAGTGTATCCAAGTCACGTTCGTTTCAAAGCTGGAACTTCTGGGTTAACGATGGATTCCATCGCTACCTGCGAACAAGTCCGAGCAATTAGCAAAACGCGCCTCAAAGCACGTCTCGGCATTTTGAGCCGTGCAGATATGGCAAGCATTGAAGCGGCAATAAAAATTGCGCTAGACCTGCCGTAAATGGCCTGAACTTTCCTCAACACATCCGCCTCTCGGGGCGGATGTTCTATTTTGAGCCACTCACTCTGCCTATTCACTGCTCCACCCTCTCTGCTCATTTGACATGGGGTGGAAAAATGAATACATTTAAGGCGTGCCAGTAAACCTCAAAAGCGAGATGGAGGCCTATAAGAGTCTCCTAGAACTTTTGGCAAAGGCCGACGAAACACGGAGCCTTTACGAAAAGCTGCGCCTCCCAATGCCAGACCCTCTCCGGAGGCTTCTTGGCTCGAATTCCAATGGGGCACATGGTAGCTCTATGAACGGCTCGTTTGCCACGGAGTCCCCCGTTCCACCGATGCCGCCTGAAGCGGATAGCGACTGGGCGTGGGTGAAGCTAGTGGATTGTTCTCCTCACACGTTGGCCAAGGCAATACTGCGCCAATCTCCCGAGCCACTGAAATCTAAGGAACTATACGAAAAAGTAGTTGGTTATGGACTGAGCGTTTCGCTTGGAACAGTTTCGAATGCGGCTACCCGTTTGCAGACCTATG
The DNA here is from genome assembly GCA_963769345.1 of uncultured Acidobacteriaceae bacterium. Taxonomy (GTDB): domain Bacteria; phylum Acidobacteriota; class Terriglobia; order Terriglobales; family Acidobacteriaceae; genus Telmatobacter. Next base: position 580,632 of record CAVYLL010000005.1, on the reverse strand, counting down.
GGGTGTTCACTCGCGACTCGGATGGGAGATGGCATATGGCCAAGCCTGACGAGGCTGGGGTCATTCACGAAGGCTATCTCTGGGGACCGAAAGATACATTCGCGGCTCAAGAACTGGCAGCACACCGCCGACAAGCAATCGTCTTCATTTTGTCCAAGACTGCAGGCGGTCTTCAAATGGCCCAAATTACCGCACAGTTGCGAGCAATCGATTGGCTTCGTGCGGATGTAAATAAGGACTTAACAAAAGGAGACGTTGAGAAACTGGTAGGAGAGGGTAAGATTCGGCGGATGCCCGGCTCCTCGAAGAAGTACCAAGTGAGCCATTTGGACGAATGATCTTGGCGTTGAGCCTCCAAACTCTTCGCCAAGCACGAAGCGGGAAAGGAATGGACGTCCAACCCCATTCCTCCCCGCCCTGGTTCTTAACGGTGTTCGGTAAACCTGACTCCTAGATGTCTCACCATCGAAGAGCAGTTAGGCCGACGAGCGAGGGGCTGCATGATACTTATGCTTCCTCGTCTTTGCTATACCGACTGGAGCGGCCACTCCAGCCTAATCGTCATGAACGGTGCCGTGGGTATCCCCTGCGGTGCCGTGTCATGGCACTTGCAACCAAAGTATAACGGTTTTGCGAGACTGACAATAGACTTATGGATACTCGGCAAGCACTCTAGTGCAGTCTCTCCTTGTTTTCTGTCATTTGTGTCGGTGCTATGCTGAGAGTTGATGAGCAAGAAGTCGCAACTCACGCCTAAAGAGAAACAGAACGGGAATCGTGCAGTTCTGATCCCGAGCAGAGACATCCGCGAAAAGATGAAGCCTATCTCGCTTGAGTCATTCACACGGCTCGTGAGGAAGACTATTCCGCCTTTGCCACCACGTCCGAAAGAAGCGAAGTAAACATCGGTTCCTCAGAGAACCGGCGATTGTAGCGATAGGAATATTCGTTGCAATACATCTGCAAATGCTTCGCGCTCACAGAGTGGTAGACGCCTCCGATCCCACGCCGCAATAGACTCCAAAAACCTTCAATCGTGTTTGTGTGCGTCTCGCCCATGACGTAGATTTTCTGCGAGTGCTGAATCCGGCGATGCACGTATCCGTTCGGATCGTTCGGCGAGTTTGTCGTAGATCGGATAGTCGTCTGTGTAGACGATCGACGCGGGCAGTACGCGCTCATGCGATGATCGGCAGCACGGTCTTCGATTTGACATCGGGAGTGACTACGGCGATGACACGACCGCCGCGCTCAACCATGCCGAAGATAGGCGTCTTTTCATCGTTGCTGCGGCCATCGAAGCCCTTGCGCTTGCTCAGGTGCTTGTTCTTATTTCGGCCTCCAAAATACGAGCTCGTCCGCCTCTACTGACGAACCCTCCAATCTGATGTCCTCCGCCATCAGGGTTCGAATCTGCTTAAACATGCGATAGGCCGTTTTGTATGTCACGCCAGTCTCGCGCTGGATTTGCTTTGCCGAGATGCCGCAACGGGTAGCAGACATCAGGTAGATCGCATACAGCCAAAGGCGCAGAGGTGTCGGCGATTTGTGGAAGATCGATCCCGGCCATCGGAGAAACCATCATGCCGCAGTAGTCGCACGAGTACGCCTTGCGAGCAGCGATGCTGTGATGCTTGCGCTCAACCTTGCATTTGTCGCAAAACGTGATATGACCGGGGCAACGCTGCTCCATCAGCCAATCGAGGCACGATCCTCGTCGGGGAACATGGCATTAAACTGCTCAATCGTGAACCGTTTGTGCGCCGGAATGGACTGTTTAACTTTCATGGCATAATCAGAATGCCACATATTTTACCTGATGTCAAGGGATACTTACCGTCGCAGATTCCTCTCAGCAAAGGAGTTATGGGCGTTTTGTACGACAAATTCAGCAAGTTTAGCGATCGCTTCGCGATCAAGCAAGTTAGCAAGTCAGCGGTTCTCAGGGAGATACAAGCCTGAGTATAGTGATCGGCGAGAAATAGCCTGCAAAGTTCGGGAGGTTTCCTGATACGTGTTTCCAGGAACTTAGACGCTCACCAAGAGGCTGGGATATTGACAGCTGAGCTCAGTCGAGTTGTTCCAGCGGAATTGCGTCTGAGATTTTTTTCGCCGTGTCTTCTTCGGTGGTGACCGCGAGCGGGGGCAGGTCGGAGGGGGATGTGGGGGCGGATTCGACTTGCGCGGGCTCCATGGCGCTCAATGCTTCCAGTTCCGCAATACGGTTGAGAAGGATCTGCTTCAGTTCCGCGACATCTTGTCCGTTCAACGGCGCATCCGTGCTCTGCTCCAACTTTTGAAGAGTGACACGAAGGGATTCCAGCGTTTCCTTTGAGGGGCGGGGGGCCATTGCGATAGGAGCACCTATCAGGGGTTTGATGCAATTTTCGGCAAGAGGTAGGCCCAGCCGGCATAAATTTATCGATTTATCGGGCGATTCGGGTACCGGGCTGGCTAATGTCTCTCATTCCAGAGGAGGCTGCTGGGTTTTGTGCCTAGCGGCTGGGCTCCGTGTTGTAGAGGAAGATGGCGCGCAGTTCCAAGTAAGGACCGTGGAAGTCGTGGGGAAGAGGCGGGTAATTTGAGCCGGTAAGGGCACCCCAGGCGGCGCGGTCCAGCCCGGTGTCGCCGGAACGGCCTTCGAGAACCATGCTGCCTTCCATGAGGCGTCCAGTGGGCAGGATCTTGAAGCGAATTACGACGGCGCCCTTCTTCAGGATGGGTGGGTTCACCTCATCCGGGATCAAGGGGTCCCACGTGCGCTCGGTTTCGCGGTGCCAGCGCAACAGCCAGGAGCTGAAGTCGACACCTTGCGTGTCACTGAGAACTTGTACTCCTCCTCCGGCACCCGGATGCATTGGCAGCTGTCCGCCGCCGGGCATCTGCGTTGCACCCGGCCCACTGCGCGATCCGCGCATGGCGTCGCGGAGCTGGTCTGCGGGATTTGCCGAGCCCATGGCAAAGCTGGGTCGCGCCGGAACCGCCTGCGGACGCGGCGCCTCGCTGGGTGCGGGTTCAACCTTGGGAACAGGCGCAGTGAGCGCTGGCTGAGAAGGCGCGGGGGTGGGCTGGGGCTCGGGCTGAGGGGGCGGGGGGGCAGGCTTGTTCAGGGCTTCCAGAGTTTTCTTGTCGACGCGCGGCTGCTTCTCCGGCACAGGCTTGACCTGGACCTTGGGCGCATATTTCTTGAGCACGTCGGGCGGCAAGTCGAGGTAAGTGAGGTCTTTGCGCTGCTTCATCGCGTCAAAGGGGTCGATGACCGCGGGGACGTGGAAGAGATAGCGCGGAATCCAGGTGACGGCGGAGAGGAGCAGGATGTGGACCAGGAGTGCGAGCCAGATACCTTCGCGAAGCCGAGCCCAGCGGCGCTCATCTTCGAGCTCGCTGATCATATTCAGCAATTCGTGAGTGTCGTAGTCTACCCAGCGCGAGGTGGCCGCGCCGCGACGGATGCGAGTCTTTTCTCCGGCTTCATCGGCCTCGAGTACGCCGTCGGGGGCGGAAATATCTTCGACGAAGGGTCTGTCGTCTTCTGCGAAGGTCAGGTTCAGGGGACCGGTGCTGGCCCTCTTGGGTTGGGTTGCCGCGGGCTCACGGGGCTCGTTCGCGGTAGGTTTGGCTTCACTGGTCGGCATGCATGCGGGCTGCGGCTGCCTGGGCTATTCCCGGCCAGCTCTGCTTCAAATCCTTCTGATCTATTCTCTCATTCCCGGCGTTTCAGCAAAACCGAACAAACTGCATCGTCTGCGGATTCGGGACAATATCTGTTTTGGCGTTGCGGCCTGCGGCACACGCGGATAACCCAGACCGTACAATTGAACTTTTGACATCACCCCATTGACGAAGACTTGTCGATGGAGAGCCCCAGGGTATGGACGTTTTACGAGGGGAAAGGGACGTTTTTGAAGCATTTTTTTCAGGCATTCTGGCTTAAATGGAAGCTGGTTATCCTTCCGGTGCTTATCAAGTGGGGGATTCTGGGTGCGGGCGCAGTGGCGCTTCATGGACTCCTCGACCATTCCGGTTCCCATGGACGCCTTGATTGCGGTCTGGGTGTGGAAAGATCAGGGGCACTTCTGGGCCTATTGCCTGATGGCGGCCGCAGGCTCCGCAGTCGGTGGCCTTCTGCCGTATGCGCTGGGGCGGGCCGGGGGTGAGCTATTCATCCTGAAGCGCGTGAACCGGGAAAAGTATGAGCGCATGAAGCTGCGGTTTGAGAAGCAGGAGTTTCTGGCGATGGCAATCCCTTCTGCTCTGCCGCCACCAACGCCGTGGAAGGCGTTTGTGTTTGCCGCCGGGGTGTTTGAGATGCGCGTTTTGCCGTTCATGCTAGCGGTGTTCACAGGGCAGGCTGGTGCGGTGGCTGATTCTGTCGCTGCTGGTGATCAAGCTTGGTCCGGAGGCGTTGGGGATTGTGCAGCATCATGCGCGGATGGGGCTGGTGGTGGTGTTTGGGGTGGCGATTATCGGATTCGGGATTTGGTGGATGCGGAAGCGGCGCAGCGGGGAGATTGGGCGGGGGAATTAGCGGCTTCGATGCGACGCGGTACGAGAGACGGCGTGGCCATGATCGAGGCGATAGGAGCGAAGAACAACAGCAGCCGCTCACGGCGCGTTGCGTCACCCGAAGAACATGAAAACGTAGGACACCTGGGATGTCCGGGCCTAAAGGCCCTTAGCTATTTGCGGTTGATTTCAGCAGCCTGAAGTCTGCTGCTCCCTCCGTTATTCGCCCCTTGCCGGCAGGAATTTTCAGAGCAGATTTCCTCGATTGCGCTCGGGATTAAAGTGCTGATTCTTTGCGGATGAATCGTGGGGACTGAAGCCCCACACTCCCTCCGGACCACTACGGATTTAGCGGGCTGTGACGACGGCGGCGTTGCGCTCAAGGCGCATTTTGCGGACGAGCACGGGAACGCCGAAGGCGAGGCCAGCGACGATCGCCGTCGAGAGCAGGTCGTTGCGATAGAACGGAATTGCCGCGGCATAGCAGGTTGCAAGACCGGCAAGCGTGCGCGGATACATGGTTCCGCCCACCCAGACGCCGTAGTTCGAGATGAGGAAGAAGGACGTGGGGCCGAGTACGACGGCGGCGCCGACGCGCAGCCAACTGGTTTTCGTCTTGAGCAGAATGAACCCCAGCGCCATGACAGCGACATACCAGGCCCAGGTGGTGACGTAGGCCGTCCAGACGAAGCTGTAGTGATAGGCGAAGACGGTGAGGCAGTAGTCGGTAACCATGAGGGCGGCCAGGGGGGCCAGCATCTCGCGCCACGGGCGCCGCGCGCCGAAGTAGAGCAGGGCGCCGCCGACGGCAGTGAAGTTCAACCAGCCGTGATGGGGCATTACGCGGGTGAGAATGGCAAGAACCAGGAGCAGATAAGCGGGCATGTACACCTCTGAAAACGGGATGCCGGAGCGACTGCACCGGATGAGAAAGCGACATATCCATTCTCGTGCGTGAAAGCCGGGTGGTCAACCATGCAGGGGCACCGGATGAATAAAAGTTTTCATGCTGGAGAATTCCGGACAGGAACGACTGGACGGGAACAACTCCGTGGTGACGACGGTGTTGAACGAGCTAATTACCTTTCGCGCAGATGCGGCACTTGCAGCATTGCGCAGAGAGCGAATTTAACGCATTGTTATTGCAGGGAACATTTCAGTGAGAATTCAGCAGCCACTTACGGTCGCCACGTTGGCCCTCGGCCTGGGAATGACAGCATTTGCGCAGAGCGCGCCAGTTGCGGCAGATTCGCCGGCGCTGACCGCGCCTGGGACCGCGCCGGCTTCATCGGTTTCGCAGGCAACACCGGTATTTGCGCCCAGTCCGGCGGTGCGGATACTGGAGGACTTCAAGACAGGCGGACGTCAAGTTCGACGTGAACGAACTGGCGGAGATTCTGCGGGACCGGCGGCACGAAGGATGGGTGCTGGCGGCATATCCCGATCCGAAGACGGCGCAGCCGCTGATCGGGGCGGGGTTCAGCCTGGATTTGCCGGCGCGGGAGCATCCGCAACCCGATCAGTTGAATCCGCATTCGTTTCTGGAGCCTTCATCGGCGGACCTTTGGCAGGCGGCAGGGTTTGATCCGGCGCGGCTGGACGGCATTCTGAAAGTTTTCTACGAACGCAGGCGGGAGTGGAGCAAGCGGACGTGGCGCAAGCAGATGATGAGCCTGCCGGAGCAGATTTCTGACGAAGAGGCGATGCAGCTTGTCCGGATCGGCGCGATCCAGGCGATCTACAACGCGCGTGCGTATTGCCGGAATTTCGACGAAATGACCGGACCGCAGCAGATGGCGATGGCGCAGCTTGTGTACCAGATGGGCGTGAACCTGGAGCACTTCAACTCGTTTCTGGCGCTGGTGAATCCGGGGCCGGGAGCTCGGGCGGAGGCGGCTGGGTTGTTGACGGCGACAGCGCCGGATGATGGGCCGGTGACACTGGATCAGACGGCGGAGTACTGGACGGGCGTGCAGAAGTCGCTGATGACGACACAGTGGGCACGTCTGTATCGGACTCGGGCAGTCTCGGTAATTGCGATGCTGGATCCGGCGTATCGGGATGATCCGACGGCGGCAGAGCGGCGCGTGGGGGCTACGCTACGGCCGGCGGTTGTGCATCGGCAGGGACGGCATGCGGTGGCGGCGCGGGAGGTTGCGGCGACGACAACGCATCGCGGGCACGGGAAGAAGGCCGGACACGCGTCTGCACGGAAGAGCCGGAAGCGGGCGTAGGCTTCTCAGGGGTCCGGTTTCGTTGCCAGGACTCTCCAAACAATCTCGTTTGATTTTCGGTGCGTGCTTTGTGCTGCGTTCTTTCAATTCGAGCCGACCCTACGGGGCGGCTGGATTCCTGCGCGAATGCTAACCCAGGATTTCATCCTGGGCTATTTTCGTCTCCTCCCTCCGGGAGGCCCAGAACTGATTGAGCTCAACCGAAAGGGTGCACTTACTCGGGCCTCGGAACATTTAGAGCTTAGCGGGTTAGCGGCGCTCACGCGCCGTAGCGAGTTAGCAAGTTAGCGGGATTTGTGGTTATCGTCATCCCGGTGACTAGCTGAGCTCGCTATTTCTGTTCGCGGCCGCCCATCTGTTGGCCAGCTTCTTCGTGGTTGTCGATGATGTAGACGGCGCCGCCCAAGCCTGCGGGCGAACGGGAGTTGCCAGTGCCGCGAAAATCGTAGCCGAAGCGCAGATCGCTGAACTCAACGGTGGTCCAGGTGCGACCGGGCGGCAGTTGCGGCGGGTCGATGCCGATGACCTGAACCTGGCCGAGATCCTGCACGAGGGCCCAGCGGCCCCAGTCGAGATAGACCTTGCCCAGTTTCGTTTGCTTGGCGGCTTCGACGGCCGGAGTGTCGGGCGGTTTGAATAGCTGGTCGATTTGCGGATCGCTATCGACGTATCCAGTGCGGGAGTTGACTTCGGCGAATTGATAGAAGTTCTCTGTTTCGACAATCACGTGCCAGCGAAAAGGATTCCAGGGATAGGGCTCGGCGGCTACCCGGTCGACGGGCACGGTGGTGATGGGGTTGTTGAGGATGAGGCCCTCGGCCTTTGCGTGCTCGGCATAGCGCAGACACCACAACAGGAACATTCCAGAAAGCGCGAAGATAGCCCAGTTGCGGCCGCGGAAGGGTGTGCGCTTCGAACTGATTTCGCGTTCGGCGAGCCCGAGGAGTCCGGGGATGATGAGTGCTGCGAAGAGCAGAATCCAGAGCACTGGTTCGGCGATGAATACAAAGCTGCCGGCATACCAGCGGGGATTGAAGGGGAAGAAGGGACGGACACCGTAGTTATTTGTCCAGTCGAGCAGGATGTGACTGAGGGATGCGATGAAAGCAGCGAGATAGACCCAATGCCATCGGACAGGCTGCGGCCTGGAGCGCACCGGAGCGCCCGGTTCGGATGGCGGAGCTGCTTTGGCGCGACGCGCTCGGCGGTGTTCGACCCAGCGGTGGCAGAGCCAGGTGGCTCCAACAGCGGCGGCGGCAATAAAGGGGACGGCAATGAAGGTGTGGGTAATGCCGCGATGGTGTTTGAGGCCTTCGACGGGGCCGGCGAATCCCCAGACGATGTCGAGGTCGGCGGCTTCGGCGGCGAGTACGGCAGCCAGCGTGGCGTAGGCGGTTTTGCGATTGAGTCCGGCGCGACCGATGCAGGCACCGGTTAGAAAGTGGGTGATGGGTTCCATGCGTGCTGGAGTTCATGGTAGCGGAGTGGGGTGGGGTAGCGGGGTTAGCGGTGGGAGCGGGGTTAGCGGCGCTGCGCGCCGTTAGCTGTGCTTCGCACAGTTAGCGGAGTTGGCAACGGGCTCGCTTCCCGCTGCGCGGGAAATAGCGAGTTAGCGAGTCAGCAGGTTTGGAGTCGTGCAATCCCACCCTTGGCGCAAGGAAAAAACGCGCCAAGGATGGGGCACCCAGGGTTGTCAGCGAGTCGGCGGTCGGGCCGCGACATCCTATAATCCTGCCCATGGCCGAGATGAACAAAGCAAAGGCGGAAAAGCGCATTGAGGAGTTGCGCTCGGAATTGCGGCGGCATGAGCACCTCTATCACGTAATGGACGCGCCGGCTATCAGCGATGCGGAGTATGACGCGCTGATGCATGAGCTGAAGCGGCTGGAGACGGAGTATCCGGAGCTGCTGACATCGGATTCGCCGACTCAGCGGGTGGGCGGCAAGCCGGCGGAGGGATTCCAGAAGGTGCGGCACTCGCGGCCGATGCTGAGCCTGGATAACGCTTACACCGAAGAGGAACTGCGCGACTGGGATCGGCGCGTGCGGGAACTTGCGGGAAACTTGCCGGTGGAGTACACGGCGGAACTGAAGCTGGACGGGCTGAGTATTGCTCTGCACTACGAAGCTGCTCCCGGTGGTGGAGCGCGGCTGGTGCGCGGGCTTACGCGCGGGGACGGGCAGATCGGCGAAGACGTGACGACGAGCGTGCGCACGATTCGCAGCGTTCCGTTGAGCATTTCGCCGGAGCGGCTGAAGGAAGCGAGTGTCCCGCAGGAATTTGAAGTGCGCGGCGAAACGGTGATGCCGCTGAAGGCATTCGAAAAGATGAACAAGGACCGCGAGGCGGAGGGATTGGCGCCGGCGGTGAATCCGCGGAATGCTGCGGCGGGGACGCTGCGAACCATGGAACCAAGCATTGTGGCCCAGCGGCGGCTGGATGTGTATGCCTACTTTCTGCTGACGCAGGGAGAGTACGCGGCGATGGGGCAGGAGCAGACGCTGGATGCGCTGACGGCGCTCGGATTTCGCGTGAATCCGCATCGGGGGCGGATGCACACAGTGGAAGAGATGATGGAGTTCATCGCGTCGACCGGGAAACGCAGGGCCACGCTGGGATACGACATCGACGGCGTCGTGTTCAAAGTGAATGCGCAGGCAACCCGGCTGCGACTGGGGTACACGGGGCGGGCACCGCGTTGGGCGATCGCTTACAAGTTCAGCGCCGAGCAGGCGGTGACGCAGATGTACGACATCATGATCACCGTGGGACGGAGCGGGAAGCTGACACCGACGGCGATGCTGAACACAGTGTTTGTGGGCGGAGCAAATGTCAGCCGCGCGACGCTGCACAATGCCGATTGGATCGAGCGGATGGGGCTGAAGATCGGCGACTGGGTGAAGGTCGAGCGCGGCGGCGATGTGATCCCCAAGGTGGCAGCGATTGTGGAGGACGCGGAGCATCCACGCGGGAAGCATAGCTTTGCTTTTCCGAAGAATTGTCCCGTGTGCGGCAATGCGGTGGTGCGCGAGGAGGGCGAGGCGGACTATCGCTGCGTGAACGTGGACTGCCCTGCCCTGCTGCATGGCACGGTCGAACACTGGGCGAGCCGCGGTGTGATGAATATCGAGGGGCTGGGCGAAGCGTCGGTATACGAACTGACCACGCAGCAGGTTGTAAAAAGCGTGGCTGACCTCTATTCGCTTAACGAAGAGACGCTCGCTTCTCTCAAGCAGGAAGTCGAGCGAAATGGCGTCAAGAAGGAGCAGCGCGTATTCGGGCCTGTCGAGATCAAGAAACTTTTGAAGGAGATTGAGAATTCAAAACATGCGGGGCTGGCGCGCGTACTGATGGGCCTGAGCATTCGATTTGTCGGTGAGCGCACGGCCGAATTGCTCGCGCAGGAATTTGGATCGATGGACGCAATCTTGAACGCAGGTGCAGAGGAACTGGAGCGCGCCGAGGAGGTCGGACCGCGGATTTCGCGAGCGATTATGGATTTCTTCGCGCGGCCGGCCAATCGGGAGTTGATCGAACACCTGAAAGCTGCCGGCGTGAAGATGACGGCGGAAAAGAAGCAGCGCACGACACAACTGGCCGGAATGACACTGGTGTTGACCGGAACGCTGCCGAATCTTTCCCGCGACGAAGCAAAGGCAAAGATCGAAGCTGCGGGGGGAAAGGTATCCGGATCCGTGAGCAAGAAGACCAGCTACGTGGTTGCGGGAGAAGAGGCCGGATCGAAGCTGGATAAGGCTCAGGAGTTGAAAGTACCGGTGCTGGATGAGGCGGGGTTGTTGAAGCTGCTGAAAGACAGGGAATAGGGACTAGGGAATAGGGACTAGGGAATAGGGAATAGGGATTAGGGACTAGGGACTAGGGACTAGGGAATGGGATAGGGAATAGGGAATAGGGATTAGAAGTAGCGGGTTAGCTTTCCGCTGCGCGGAAAGTAGCAAGTTAGCGAGTTAGCGGGTGCGTGCTTTGGGTGAAATATATCTGCTAGGCAATGGAGCGGCGGGGTGGGGTGGATCGTTCGGCGAGGCGCTGACGCTCTCGTTCGCGCTTCCATGCTTCGGCGCGGTGCGCGGTGGGACCGGATGCTGCTCGCGCAAACTGCTCGGTGGACTTGATGAGCTGGGCAGAGGATTCAAAGTCTTCAATGTTTGAGCCGATGATGGGAAGCGCTTGCATCCGGTGCGGTGCGCTCCATGCGAGAGTTGTGTCGTTGGACTGCGCGGAGTGATCGACGGCGGTTTCTGCTGGGACGGATGCAGGACGCCCGCGCGCTGAGAGTCTTCGCCATGAAATCGTCCACGAGTTTGTGGAGACACTTGTGTCCGCAGAGGTGGCGAACTCCGGCCCGGGTGCGGTTACGCGCGCTCCACGCACTGATGCGAAGCTCCGGACCGCGGTCGTTGGCGACGAACCAGTGATTCGCGTTGAGCATTTCCGTTCCGCAGATGTCGCATGAGATGGCCTGGCGGATCACCGAATCTCTCCCGTATTCATTTCATCGCAGATTGGGCGAAACAAAGACAGGACAACAAGCAACATTCTCTGTCTGTTTCAAAATCGCAGTGTCGGGGAGAGATCAGTTCCGATATGGGAAGCATTCGTGGTCTCCCACCCTTTCGACAACAACATCGAAAGGATGGGGCACCCAGCTCATTCAAATGGACGCCGATTTGTAAAAACGCGCGGTTATTCCTTCGGGGCGAAATAGCCTTTTCTGGTTCGCGCGAGATAGCGGCGGTCGTTGCAGTACAGGTAGATTGGCCGGAACGCTCCGTTTGGCTTGAAGTCGGCAGGCGTGTAGGTCAGCGCGTACTGGCTGCGCAGTTCTTCCTCAATATTCTTGAAGCTGGTGGACATCTCCTCAACGGAGGGCGGGAAGAAGACCTGTCCGCCGGTATCGCTTGCGAGTTGCGTGAGGACCTGGTCGCCGCGGCCGCGGCTGGGCGTCCAGTTGGTGCTGATGGCGTAGACGATGGTCTCGGCGCGCTGGCACATCTTGATGGCTTCATCGAGGTGTACGCGGCTCTGGTTGTCGTCGCCGTCGGAGATGAGGACCATAGCCTTGCGGACCGGCTCCTGGCCGCGCGATACGTCGAGAAGTTTATCGCGACAGCCGGTGTAGACGGCGTCGAACATGGCGGTACCGCCGCCGGGGCGGAGGCGACTGATGCCGGTCTCGAGGGCATCGACGTTATTGGTCCAGTCGGCGGTTACGGTTGGGGTAACGTCGAAGCCCATGACGAAAGCGCGGTCACTCTTGGCTTTCAGAATCTGGAGCAAGAACTCGGTCGCCGATTGCTGTTCGAACTGAAACCGCGAGCGAATGGAGGTGCTGGCATCGATGACGATGCCGACGCGCAGAGGCAGGTTGATCTGCTGGCGGAAGGAGGTGATTTTTTCAGGCGCCTTCTGGTCGTCGAGGAGCGCGAAGTCGCTTTGCTTGAGATTGGGGATGTAATGACCCTTTTTGTCAGTGACGGTGAAGATGAGATTGACTTCGTTGACGCCGATCCGGAGGGTCGGGCCGGCCTCCTGATCCTGTGGTGCTGCCGGTGGCGGGCTGCTGGCCGGCAGGCGCTTGTGCGACCGGGGTTTGTGCTGGCTTCAGGGTCGCGAAGGGGTCGGCGGGCTGCGGCGCAGGCGCCTGCGCGGGTTGCTGGGCCTGGAGGGTGGAGACACACACCGCCACGGCGAGGACCAGACCGGAGAATTTTGTGATCATATCGCTCTCTATCTTATCAATGGCGCACCCTGATCCGGCGCCGTTCAGATTACGGAAGTATTGACGGAGTCTGTTCGACCTTGTTCAAGCCGGAGAAGGAAGGTCTCAAGTTCGTTGGGGAGTGGAGCTTCCAGCTCAAGGGGTTTGCCGGTGATTGGGTGAGTAAATGCGAGCCGGGCGGCATGGAGGAAGTTGCGATTGAGCCTGAGTCGCTCGGGTTGGGAATTACGCCGTGCGGAACGGGAGGGTGCAGCTTGTGCGGCGACCTGATCAGTGAGTTGGGAGGAGGCGCCGTAGACCGTATCGCCAACGACGGGATGACCGATGGAGGCCATGTGGACGCGAATCTGGTGGGTACGGCCTGTCTCGATGCGGACGCGTACGAGCGTGAACTTGCCGAAGCGGGTGTCGAGTCGGCGAACGACTTCGTAATGGGAGACAGCGGAACGGGCATTGTCGGCGGGGCGGGTGGTCATACGGGTGCGGCGCACCGGGTCGCGGCTGAGGGCAGCGGTGATGGTTCCCTTCTGGCGCTCGACCGAGCCTTGCACGAGGGCGATGATAGGTCTTGCTGATTTGACGCGAAGAAAACAGTTCGGCGAGCGCGGCGTGGGCGGCGTCGTTCTTGGCGACGACGATGAGGCCGCTGGTGTCTTTGTCGAGACGATGAACAATGCCGGGCCGGAGGTCGCCACCGGTTGCCGAAAGCGCTTTGAAGCGAAAGAGCAGCGCGTTGACGAGAGTGTTGCTGTTGCGTGCATCTTCAGTTTCGCCGGCGCCGGCGTGCACCATCATGCCGGCGGGCTTGTTGACGACGGCGAAGTGCTTGTCTTCGAAGATGACTTCGAGCGGGATGTCTTGCGGAGTGGCTCTGAGCGGCGCGGGATGAGGTTCGCCGGTGACGAGAATCTGCTCGCCACCGCGGAGTTTGAGAGAGGCTTTCGCCTGCGCGCCGTTGACGGAGACATCGCCTTGATCGAGCAGCAACTGCACGCGCGATCGACTGACGCCCTCAAGTTGTGTGGCGATGAAGTGATCGAGACGCTGACCCGCGGCTTCGGGTGGGACCTGGATGGTGCGGGGCTCAGCCATGGGAAGGCCTTTCAACTTCAGATGGAACGGATTGGGGCGGCGCGATGGGATGCGCGGCCACCGCGATGCGCTGCGACGCGCACTCGAGCAAGAGCCATGCCCCGGCAATTACGAATACGACTCCGGCGACTTGCGGCCCTTTCAACACGCCGTGAAAGAGCGCACCGCGGCCGATGGGATCGCGCCAGAACTCGGTTATGAACAGAACGGCTCCAGTGGACATGAGGAAGATGCCGGCGAGGTCTCCGTTTTGGCGGCGATGTGGCAGCCAGAGGACGAGGCCGATGGCAATCGCAAGGAAGCAGAGCGCGAGCGTAGGCCTGCACTGGATGAACGGGAATGTAGAGGGGCGCTCCGCTCCATCGCTCAGCGAGTGGATCGGTGTAGGTGATGGCCCACGGAACCTGCGCGCCTGTGCCATAGCCGGAACCAGCGAGCAGCTGCCCCAATTGTTCAAAAGCGAGGCCAAGCGCCGCGGGTGCGGCGAGAACGTCGGCGGTGGAACGAAATGGAAGATGCTGCCATAGGGCGTAGGTCGCTGCGACGGCCAGTGCGATGAGAGATCCGATCGCGGCGAGCAGCGGGTGATGAATCATGGCGAGGCCAAGCATCCAGAGGGGATGATGGCGCAGCACTGTCCAGTTGGCGACGACGAGCAGGAGTCGCGAGCCAACCAGAGCTGTGAAGAGCATGAGGATGCAGAGGTTCCAGATCTTGTTGGGATCGATTTGAAGCTTGCGCGCGGTGTGAAGCGCGAGCATGAGTGCAAGCAGAACTCCCAGTGCAGCAGTTGCACCGTATGAAGGGATGACCAGCGGACCGACGTGGAAGAGAACAGGGTGCACCTAAGCAAGCATAGGGCATTGGGGGGACGAGCGGACAGCTACGCGAGTTGCTGATAAAGTGCGAGTTGATCGCAGCCGTTGGGCTTGAAGACGCGAACGGTGGAGGCGGGGCTGGTTTGCAACTTGAGAATCGGGCGGATAGGACGCGCTACAAGGTTGCCGCCGCAATTGGGACAGAGGCCGCCGAGTTTCGATTGGGCGCAGTCGCTACAGAATGTGCATTCAAACGTGCAGATTACCGCTTCGGGAGATTCCGGGGGCAGATCCTTGTTGCAGCACTCGCAATTGGGGCGCAACTCCAGCAGGAGGACCCTCCGAAGGGAAAGAAGGTAGAAATCCGAGCAGAATCCGGCCCACGGGGCCGTGAGTAATGCGCTGGTGAACCCGTCCTAAGACGGCGGAGCTCCCCGTGGTTCATTAGGCATTCCGGACTGGCGGACACGGCACACAGAACCAATTTGTACGAGAAGAGCCCCTGTTCAATGAATGTTGGTTCAACCAGCGTTGACTACCCACCTGCTTAGCAGGCCGGTTTCTATTGCTGACTGTATGGATGTTGTCGAGGAATTGCAAGTCTTGTGCGGGTGCGCCGCAATGTGCTAGTAACTTGAACCCGCCTGCAAAATGTGGTTCCTGGCAGGGATCAGAGTGCGGTTCGCTGCGAAGATCCCGAGGAATTGTCTTTGCAAACCGCTGCGCGGAAGTAGCGAGTTAGCTGGTTAGCAGGTTGTTGCTTTCGCGGCCGTAGTAGCGGTCTAGCGGCTCTGCTAGCCGGTTTTTCGCTCGTCTTCGAGGACTTCGTCGAGCATGTGGCTGAGGTGTGCGGCGCGGGCGCGGCCTTCGTTTGCGTCCATGCCGGAGAATTGCGAAACCTCGTCAGCCAGGTTGAGTGCAGCGAGGACGGCGACGCGCAGTGAGTCGACGGTGCGGCCCTGGGCGGCGACGGCTCGCATCTTGCTGTCGACCAGGTCCGCCAATTGGCGAATGTGGGTCGGATCCTGGCCGCGCAGGTGATACATCTGGTCGTAGATGCTGACGCTGGTGTAACCGGGAGTGTTGGACGGAACTTCCTTGGCCATCAAAGACCTCACACTTCAAGTGCGTCGAGTTGCGATAAAAGCCGATCGACGCGCTGGCGGACATGATCGCGCTCGGCGTTGAGGGCGCGGACTTCTTCCTGCAGATTCTTCACCACTGTTTGCTGTTCGCTGAGCTGCGCATCGAGAGCTTCTGCACGCTGTTCGGCAGCGGCGCGGGCCTGGCGTTCGGTCTTGACTAGCTGGACGGTGCGGGCGACGCGCTCTTCGAGGGCAGAAAAATCGCTGCTGCTGAGAGCGAGGTTGCCGGGTGTTCCGTCGTGCATTTCAGACTGTTCGGTGCCCGGATGTTCCGCGATCTGGGATTCGAGGGATGATGGCGACATGAAGGATACCTCCGCGCGATTGCGCTGTATTCGGGAAGTATAGCTCCACGAGCGAGGGGCGGAAGCTGAGGGAAACTGCGGAGAAACTACCCCGGCACGGGTCAGGTTCGAAGCCGCGCGCCGGCGTTGCTGACAGCTTCAACTACGCGCGACTGGAATGATTGGAGTTCCTCATCGCGAAGGGTGCGGTCAGGGGCCTGGAAGGTGGCGCTGACGAGGAGCGAATATTCGTGCGCGCCGAGGCGGGCGTCGCGGAAAACTTCGCGGGCGCGCCAGTCCACGAGCTCGGGAATCTGGAGCGAGGCGAGGGCTTGATCGATGCGCAGCCACGGGATGCTCTGATCGAGCACCAGGGAGAAATCGCGGCGCACGGGCTGGAAGCGGGAGATGTCGCGCGCGGCGGGCTTCTGAAGCGGCAGCTTGTAGAGCCGGTCGAGATAAAGCTCGCCAACGAGGACCGGCTCCTTGATTTTGCGGGCGGCAGCCTCGGCGGGATGTAACTGACCGAACCAGCCGAGGGTGAGGCCTTCCGCAACGACGCGCGCGGAGCGATAGGGGTGCAGCCATGCTGGTGCGAGGCCGGACTCGGGCGGGAAACGATCGAAGTAGATGGTGCGCATTTGAAAACGCGCAAGGATTTGTTCGACTGCACCTTTCAGGTCGTGGAACTCGATGGCTCTTCCGGAGTGAAGGGCGCTGTGGTCAGGAATGGAGCCCACGGCGGCGAAGGCGAGCGCGGGGCGCTCTTCGACCTTTTCCGTGGTGCCGCTGAAGACGGTGCCGAGTTCGAAGAGGCGGACATCGCTGACGTCGCGATGCAGGTTGCCGCCTACCGCTGAGAGAATGCCGGGGACGAGCGAGGGACGGAGCACGCCAGCTTCGTCGCTGAGCGGGTTGCCGATGGGAACGACCTGGCCGGGGATGGGCGCGGTGAGCGCGGCATCGGCGGCGGAGCAGAAGGTGCTGGCGATTGATTCGTGGAATCCGGCGGAGAGGAGGGTGCCGCGGACGGTGGATTCGGCTCCAGCCGATGGCAATTCTTTTACGCCTTCCCCGAATGTGGGGAGCGTGTTGGCGAACCGGTTGTAGCCGTAGACGCGCGCGACTTCTTCGATGAGATCGATTTCGCGTTCGAGATCGAGGCGCCAGCTGGGAAGCGTGGTGTTCCACACCTTTCTTTCTTCGAACGAACTCTGTGGCGATGTGAGTTTGCAACCGAGGCCGGTGAGGGTGGATTCGACGAACGGCGCGGTGATGCCTTCCTTGTCTTCGGTCTTGCCGAGGATGCGATGAACTTCGCTGAGAGCAAGAGTGATGGGCTGGCGATTCGCAGTGCGGGCTTCCCACGCGGAGACGCGGACGTCGACTAGATCACCTTCGATGGTGCCGCCGTTGGCGAGCAGGATGCGGCTGACGATTGCCGACGCGACTGGCCCTGCGTTGAAGTCCGCGCCGCGTTCGAAACGATGGCTTGCGTCAGTGTGAAGGCCGTGACGGCGCGCGGTGCGGCGGACTGCCATTGGCTCGAACCATGCGGCCTCGACGAGGACATTCTTTGTGTCGGGCGTGATCATGGTGTCCCAGCCGCCCATGACTCCGGCAAGGCCGAGTGGCTTCGCGTGATCGGCGACGATGAGGTCTTCGGGATCGAGAGTGCGCTCGACGCCGTCGAGGGTCTTGAGCTTTTCGCCTTTGCGGGCGCGGCGGACGATGATGCCACCTTGAATCTTGTCGAGGTCGAATGCGTGCGTGGGCTGGCCCATGGCGAGCCAGGCGAAGTTGGTGGCATCGACGGCGTTGGAGATTTGCTTCTGTTCGAGGAGGCCGAAGTAGGTGGAGACTTCAGCGCCGGGGAACCAGTCGCGCGAGTTGCCGATGGTGATGCCGCGCAGGACACGGGCGGTGAAGCGACCGCAGGCGTCTTCGGCTTCGATCTTGACGGAGTATGGTTTCGTCGCGGGTTGGTAAGACGGGAGTGTTATGTCGAGCGGCTTGAGCACAACGCCGTAGATGGTCGCGGCTTCGCGGGAGATGCCGTAGTGGTTCATGGCGTCGACGCGGTTTGTTGTGATGTCCATCTCGAAGAGCGGAGCCATTGCCCGAACCGAGGTCGAAGATGCCTTCGACGGCGATGCCGCGGAGGGTGAGGTCTTCGGCGAGTTGGGTGTCGGAGATGGCGAGTTCCGGCAGGTAAGATCTCAGCCATTTTGTCAGAATTTTCATTTGTGGAACACCTTTTTAGCGGAGCTAGCGGAGTTAGCTGCGCTGCGCGCAGTTAGCGGAGTTATGGATCCTGGCGCCGGTATTTTTATCTCTCGCATGGAGGTGATTAGCCCGTTTATCAGTCGCGCCACTTCTGATCCTTGCTCCATGAATTCTGTTACGCTCTCAGCATCGAGAAAACCCAGATCGTCCTGCCAGCTCAATTTGCGTCTGCAGTTCGTATGAGCGAACCTCTTGCATTTCCGAGAAAATGGCGAAATTGCAAATCAGTGAGTCTGCCGTGGCCTTCAGCAATGTTGCTGGGAACAGAAACTGCCGCGCGTCGGAGCTGACTTACGAGGCCATATGCTTCCTTCTTTGGAAGACTGTTAGTCAACTGATACGCCGCTCTCGCCAACTTCATTGATTTTTGCCAAACGATCAGTTCTCGATATGATCTCGCTCTTGCCATCTTCTTAACTCCGCTAACCGCGCGTAGCGCGGCGAACACCGCTAACTCCGCTCCTTACGCAAACTGCCCCAGGAACCGCATATCACCGGCATAGAACTGGCCGATTTCGCTGATGCCGTACTTCATCATGGCGATGCGCTCGACGCCCATGCCGAAGGCGAAGCCGCTGATCTTCTTCGGATCATAGGCGGGCTGCTTCTCTGCGGCGAAGGCAAAGACTGCGGGGTCGACCATGCCGCAACCGAGCAGTTCGATCCAGCCGGAGTGCTTGCATTTGCGGCAACCTTTGCCACCGCAGAAGATGCAGCTGATCTGGACATCGGCTGAGGGTTCCGTGAAGGGAAAGAACGACGGGAAGAAGCGCGTTTTGACGGACGATCCGAAGAGCGCCTTCATGGCGTGATCGAGTGTGCCCTTGAGATCGCTGAAGGTGATGTTGGTGTCGACGCAGAGGCCTTCTACCTGATGAAAGATGGCTGAGTGCGTGGCGTCCTGCGCTTCGTTGCGGTGGACTTTGCCGGGGATGACGATGCGGATGGGTGGTGGCTGCTGCTCCATGGTGCGCATCTGCACGGGAGAGGTGTGGGTGCGCAGGAGCAGGCGATCGCGCTGCGAGCGGCGTTCCTGATTCGCGATGACGAGCGTGTCCTGCGTGTCGCGGGCGGGATGGCCCGGCGGGAAATTCATCGACTCGAAGTTGTAGAAGTCGGTTTCGACTTCGGGGCCGACGCCGACGGAGTATCCGAGAGCCGCGAAGACGGAGACGATTTCATTCATCGTGCGCGTAATGGGATGCTCCGCTCCGGTGAGGCGGCGCGTACCGGGCAGCGTGATGTCGATGGCTTCGGCGGCGAGTGCGGCATCGCTGGGGCCCGAGCCGGATGCCTGGTCGATGAGGCCTTCGACGAGTTCCTTGAGCGTCTTGAAGCGTTCGCCGACGGCTTTCTTCGCAGCCGGGCGGAGCGGCCTTGAGCCAGCGAGCGGAGACGTCGTTGAGGCGGCCCTGCTTGCGGCCGACCCAGCGGAGGCGGAAGGCTTCTACGCCGTCGGCGTCGGCGATCGCCGCGGCTTCGTCGGTGGCCTGTTTGGCGAGATGCTGCAAAGGCTTGATCGAGAGCGGAGTCGTTGAACTCCGGCAGATTCGGAATATCTTCGTTTGTCATTGCTTAGTCCAAAGGATAAATGACTGCGTGGACGATGAAGTGCACTGCCTCAGGGCCTAAAGGCCCTCATCTCTGCTCTTCATCGTTATGTACGGGCTAAAGCCCGTACCCTCCAGACCAGACAGATGGATTTGGTGTTCCATGCGAAAAGAAAACGGCCCGAAGCTAAGCTCCGGGCCGTTGGTGAGGCTCAAGTGCAGCTCGGGCTTTAGGCGGCTTTTGTGGTGCTGGCGAGAGCGGCTTTCGCCTGCTCCACCAGCTTGGTAAAGCCTGCGGCGTCGTGCACGGCGATGTCAGAAAGGATTTTGCGGTCGAGCTCGATGCCGGCCTTCTTCAGTCCATTGATGAACTGCGAATAGCTGGTGCCGTTGAGCTTGGCGGCGGCGGAGATGCGCACGATCCAGAGAGAGCGGAACTGGCGCTTCTTCTGTTTGCGGCCGGTGTAGGCGAACTTGAGGCCGCGTTCGACGGCTTCCTGGGCTGCCTGGTAGAGCTTGGATTTCGTAAGGAAGTATCCGCTGGCCCTTTTCAGGATTTTCTTGCGGCGGTCACTCCGCTTGGTACTACGTTTTACGCGGGGCATTGGTGTTCTCCATTTTGCGTTCGTTGGTCATCGCGGCTGGAGGCAGGAGGCCAAGACTTTGGGGTCTGGCGTTAAACCTCTTCACTCGCTCGTTCAAGCCTGAATCTCTCGCCGGTCAGGACGCATTTCTTATCGGCGGGGGGCACTCTGGTGCGGCGCCCCTTTGGATGAATGCTCTCAGGCGTAAGGAATCATGCGCGCTACCTTCGCGTAGTCGCCATCGGAGACAAGCACCATTTTGCCGAGCTTGCGTTTCACTTTTGGCGATTTAGACGAAAGGATATGGCGCGTCTTGGTCTGGTGCCGCTTGATTTTGCCGGTGCCAGTCTTGCTGAAGCGCTTTTTCGCGCCCGTATGGGTTTTCAACTTGGGCATTTTCTTCTCGTTTTTGGACGGGGTTTGGTAGCCCAGCCACAATCCTCGCAGGACAGGGGCTTCCCTGCCCCTGAGAGGCTCAGATAAGTATACAGGAAAGTGCATTCCGGCTCTAGTTGACTGTGGATAGCGGAGTTAGCGGCCCTTAGGGCCTGTTAGCGGGAGTTAGCGGCGACAGAAGAACAAGACCCCTCCGCTGTGCTTTAGCGCTGATTTGCTATTGGTAGAGATAAAGCTTTGTTTTCTCGATGTTTACCTTGCGCGGGTCAAATCTCCAATAGCTCCCCTGATCGTTTTCGTCGCCGTTCAGACGGCGGCCCGGTATCCACTTGCCGTCTTCGAATGTCCCTTCGTCGATGGAGGCGATGCCGATGCGCGGGCTGGTTGGCGAGGTTTGCGCGAAGGTGACGCGAAAGCCCTTGCCGGCACCGATGAACTCTTCGGGACCGGTGGCAATGATCAGACCATAACCGGCCTCGGCATGGTTGCCGAAGATCTCATCGGTACTGACGTGGAGCGCAATGCCGTTGAGCGTGAAGTCGGCGGTGGGATGCTGCTTGTCGAGGATGAAGCCGTGGACGTCTCCGGCGGCCTGATGTTCAAGGAGGATCGGGGCAAGTGAATTGATGGCGCGATAGCTGTGGGCTAAATCCTGTTTGGGATCCATGTCGTCTTCGATTGCGAAGGGAGAGAAGCCAAATCCCGCTTCTTCGCCAACGGCGTAGAAGACGTTTGCTGCGCCGGGTGAGCCGCCGCGCGTCTCGGGCATGAAGAGCGGGTTGCCGTCGCGGTGATACTGGCGGCTCCAGTAGACGAAGTCGGGTGCGTAGAGATCGGGCGCGTAGAAATCGATGGCGGTTCCGGCGGCACGCCAAATGTCGACGACCCAGGGCTCAGGGCCGCCACTGGGAAAGCTGCCGGGCTGGGCGTCGTTCTCGGCGAGCCAGGTGTTCACGTACATGGGAATGTTGTAAGCGGACTTGCCGGCAGCGGTGACGGCGTGAATGAATCGCGCGTAGTGCCACGCCATGAAGATCTCGTCGGCGCGATTGGTGTTGCCGAAGATTTCGGGCCATGTGCCGGAGGTCTTATCGCCGTTCTCATCCCACAGTTCGCGTAGACGGGGATAGAGCGTGTCGTGATGCGCCTTTGAGGTAGCGCGTGAGTTCGGCGGGAACGGGCGAGTTGAATGTGCGATCGGCTTCGGGGGAACGATCGCGGGAGTCACCGAGGACGCCGACTTCGTTTTCTACTTGCATCATGAGCACGGTGTGATCGTGCGCGTCGACCTGCTGGATGTGCTGCATGAGCGCGGTAAAGGCACGCGCATCGGCCTGTTGAGTGGCTGCGAAGGCGGGGCTCAGAAGTTCTATTTCCCTGCCCTTCACGACGACGCGCGGAAAACGCTTCGTATCCTGCTTGACCCAGACAGGCGCATAACTCGACATGCCGTTCTTCCACGAGGCGAGCCAGAGGAAGACGATGCGCTCGTTGGTTTCACGTGCCTGAGCAAGAAGGCCGTCAACGAGCGTGAAATCGTATTTGCCTTCGACGGGTTCGACGAGTTCCCAGCTAAGCGGGGTGACGACGGTATTGAGGCCCATGGCGGCGAGTTGCGGCCATAGGGGCTTCATGTAAGCGAGGCTGGACGAAGATGAGTTGTGCAGTTCGCCGCCGAGGATGAGAAACGGCTTGCCGTCGACAATGAGCTGCGTGGCGGAGCCGCGTTTCTCGAGGTGCGGTGCAGCATTTGTCTGCGCGGAGAGATTGGGATTTCCGAGGCCGGCGAGGAGCAGAAGAATAGGCAGCGTGCAACGCGGGATTCGCATGTCGACAGGGAGAATAGCATGCGGTGCTGAGCTGGATTTGCGATGGGTTACGGGTTGGCAAGCATGCGGTAACGGGTGGCATTCGTGCTTTCCCACCCATGACTGCGTCATGGATGGGGCACCCAGGTCGCTCGTGCTCCAATTCTCATTCTGCGCTTCCATTACTGTTTTGACGGGCGCTGTTGATGGAGGCGGAGTTGGGGAGAATGCTGCGGTGATGAAGTTGACGATGCGCTGGCGGGCGTCGAAGCCGTGCCAGGGTTCGGGCGAGGGGTGACCGAGCATGCCGATGGCGAGCGGGCCGTGGTTTTCGCGCGGATAGGTGACGAGTTCGACGGGGACGCCTTCCTGACGAAGGGCGCGATACATCTCCTGCGCCTGGCCGAGCGGATCGGTGGTGTCGCTTTCGCCTTGCAGGATGCAGGAACGGAGTTTTGGCGTGGGCAACGCCGGCGAGCGGGCTTTGACGCCAGGCGTCGTTCATGTGCTCCCACGGCTTGCCGAAGTACCAGCGGTCGTACCATGAGCCGCCTTCGGTTCCGTATTCGCTGAACTGATCGATGACGGGCGCGCCGCTGATGACGGCTTTGAAGCGGTCGGTCTTGCCTTCGACGAAGCCGGCCATCTCGCCGCCGTAGCTGTAGCCCATGAGCGCGAGTTTCGTTGAGTCGATCGGGTAGTTGGCGAGGACGTAGTCAACGCCGGCCATCACGTCCTGATAGTCGCCGCCGCCGAGGTCGTTCTTGTTGGCCGCGGCGAATTTGACGCCGTAGTTGGAGGAGCCGCGCGGATTGGGGCGAAGGACGGCCCAGCCGTGGCCGATGAGAAAGTCGGCGAAGGGATCGTTGCGGTCTTCCCACGCGCCGAAGGGGCCGCCGTGAACGTCGACGACGAGCGGAACTTTTGCGGAGCCGGAATCCGGCGGGAGATAGAGCAGGCCTTCGATGGTGAAGGTGCCGGATTTCCAACGCACGAGTTGCGGCGCGACGGTGCGGAGATTGGCGGGGCCGAGTTCGGGTGTGGGTAGAACGCTGCAGGGATCGCCGAGTTTCGCGGCGTAGCAGAGTTGCATGGGGTGGCCGCCGGAGTCGGCAAGCCAGACCCAGCCGGTCTGTTTGCGATTGGTGTTGAGGCCGGAGACGACCGCGGCGCCGAGGTCGATGGGGGTGGGCTGCGCTTTGGCGTCGAGAGCGATGCGGACCACGGTGTTGCGCGTGCCGACGGCCGCTGGCGCAACGAAGGATCCGTCGGGCGTGAAGTAGAGACCTTGAGCACGAAGCTGGCCGGCGAATCCGCGAGTCAGGTTGAGTGGCTTGTGCATCGGGCGTGGCAGGAGCCAGGAGATAGAGATCGTCGTAGCCGGGAGGCGCGTCTTCAGGAGTTGCAGCGGCGAAGACGATGGATGTGCCGTCGGCATTCCACGCGCCACCGCCGACGCTTGTGGGAACTGAGACGAGTCCTGACGGGTTTTGCGGGAGCGGCGGCATCGACGATCCAAGCTGCTCCGGCGGGCCCGAGATCGGAGGCATCGTTGGGCGGTTCGGTGATGACGAGGAGTTTGTCGGCAACTGGAGACCATGTGGCGCCGCGGACGTCGGGCGGAAGCTCGACGGCGTTGAGTGAGCCGTCGATTGAGCCGTCAGGCTTGAGCGCGGCGAGGTAGAGTCGCGTGAGGTGCTTCTCGTGATTGACCCAGGAGGCGTCGATCTTGGCTTCCTTCTGCTTTTTCTCGCCGGGGGTTTCGGGATCATGCGCCCAGAGGGCGAGGTACTTTCCGTCGTCGCTGATGGAGAAGCCGGCGACGTCAATGGGCTGCGGTTCGGTCTTTGCGTCAGCGGGCTTCTTGTCGTCTTTCTTCTCGCTGGATTCGGGAGCCGGCGGCGGATTGATGGCGTCCTTGTCTTTGGAAACGTCGACCGGCGGCATGATCTTGAGGTCGTAGGGAGAGGCTTCGCCACCGCGCAGATCGAGGCGGAAGAGCTGGGTATGATCGCCGCGCTTGGCGAGAAAGAAAACGGCGGAGCTGTCGGGAGCCCATTGCGCGTTGTGCTCTCCGCGCTTGTCGGCGGGCGGGGAGAAGGTGAGTTGGCGGGGCTTGTCGGCGCTGGTGGCGGAGGCTGAAACGATCCAGAGATGGCTGGCGGCGCCGTCGGCGGTGGCATGCGTGAGGGTGAAGAGCACTTGTTTGCCATCGGGCGAGAGGATCGGCGAGGAAAGAGCTTTCAGGTGGCGCAGGTCTTCGTTGGTGGGAAAGCGGGGAGTCGTCGCAGGCGCGG
Source organism: uncultured Acidobacteriaceae bacterium (assembly GCA_963769345.1). Classification (GTDB taxonomy): domain Bacteria; phylum Acidobacteriota; class Terriglobia; order Terriglobales; family Acidobacteriaceae; genus Telmatobacter. The sequence goes on along the minus strand of CAVYLL010000005.1, from coordinate 555,891 downwards.
CGGCAACGGGGCTGGTTTGTGCGGCGGCGCGGAGAGAAACTCCCGTGAGAACGAAGCAGACGAGAGGAAGAACCAGCGTTCTGAATCGGAGCATGGCGTCAGAATACAACGGCGGAGTGGGTTAGCGGGAGTTAGCGGGGTTAGCGGGGTTAGCGCTTCGCACTGTTGGCGGAGCTAGCGGAGTTAGATCGGTTCACGACTTAGCGGGTTTGTGCGCACGACGTGAGATGAAAGAGGCCGCCTCGCTGGGCGGCCTTCGATCAATCTCAACACTGGGGCTTATTGCGCTTGCGGAGGAGCGGGCGGACGGGCTTGCTGCGGCTGCTGCGGCGGCGCGGGCGGCTTGGGTTTCTGGGCTTCAGGGCGCTTGTTGGGCGCGATGATCGCGTGCAGGATGGTGCCTTCCATGCGCGGCATGAACTCGACGACGCCAGTTTCGCCGACGTCCTGGATAAAGTCGGTTGATGATGTTGTAGCCCAGGTCGCGATGGGCCATCTGGCGGCCGCGGAAACGGAGACTGGCCTTGACCTTGTCGCCGCCCGCAAGGAACTTGACGGCCTGATTTTTCTTGGTCTGGTAGTCGTGCTCGTCGACGGTGACGGAGAACTTGACTTCCTTGACGACGATGATCTTCTGCTTCTTCTTGGCGGCGCGTTCGGACTTTTCCTTTTCGTAAAGGAAGCGGCCGTAGTCCTGGATGCGGCAGACGGGAGGGATGGCGTTGGGTGAGACCTCGACCAGGTCGAGGCCGCGCTCACGGGCGATTTTGAGCGCTTCAAAAGGGGCCAGTATGCCCATTTGTTCGCCGTTTTCGTCGATCACACGGATTTCGCGGGCGCGAATGCGATCGTTGATGCGGATAAAAGACTTAGCCGAGCGTTTATCGAGTGCGATGGTACATCCTCCAAGGTTGTCGGGCGCCTTGATCCGAGGTGTTCCGGACTCCTTGCCTGGCGCGCGAACGCACCCTGAGTATAGCACTGGTTTCGATGCCTGAGCAGACCGCAGCGCTATGGATTAAAAGGCGGTTTCGAGGAGGGATTGGCCGGGAATGGGAAGCGGCATAAATTGGGAATCGGCCGCGGAAGTAGTGGAGAGCGCGGGCGATGCGAGGAGGGTGTTGTCGGCGGCGAGGGCGGTGACTCGGACTCGGATGAGTTGGTTGGCAGGGAGAGCGGCCGAGAGTTCGACAGGGAGAAAGTTGTCAGTGAGCGCGGAGGTGCGGCCGTTTGCTGCGAGGACGGGTGGAGTGTGAAGCGTGATGGCTTCGAGTTCGCAGCCGATGAATTGCATTCGGTGAGTGCGAGTTTTTTCGGCAGCGAGGGAACGGAGAGCCGTCATGCGTTCGTTGACGATGGCGGCTGGAACGGGGGATTCGGCGTGGAGAGTCCAGGCGCGGGTGCCGGGGCGTGGGGAAAACGGGAAGAGGTGGAGGTAGCCGAAGGGGAGTGAGCGGATGAAGTCGTGGGTCTCCCGGAATTCACTGTCAGTTTCGCCGGGGAAGCCGACCATGACATCGGCGCCGAGGGTGAGCGCGGGGCCGGTAGCGCGGAGAAGCTGTTCGACTTTTTCGGCGTAGTGCCAGGGGCGGTAGCGGCGGTACATGCGGCGGAGGACAGAGTCAGAGCCGGACTGGAGCGGGAGATGGGCGTGACGGGCCAGACGGGTTTCGCTGTATTCGGAGATGAGGGCGATGAGGCTGGTATCCCAGTCCATGGGCTCCATGGAACTTAGGCGCAGGCGAGGCAGGCTGGTCTGTTCGAGGATGGCGCGGACGAGGGCGGAGAGGGTGCGCGGGGCATTTACTTCAGGGGCTAAAGCCCTGTTGCTTCCTTCGACATTGATGTGCGGGCTGAAGCCCGAACCCTTCAGATCGCGGCCCCAGCGGCCGAGGTTGATTCCGGAGAGAACGAGTTCGTTGCCGCCGGCCGCAACGAAATTGCGGACGTGGGACAGAATCGATTCGGCTGAGAGGCTACGAGAGTTGCCGCGGGTTTGGGGAATGACACAGAAGGAGCAGCGGTTGGAGCAGCCTTCCTGGATCTTGAGGTTGGGGCGGGTCTGGGCGCCGGGCGTGATGGGAGCTTCTTCAAGGAAGGAGTGGGCGAAAGTGTCGTCGGCCAAGATGAGGGGCTGATTCGATGCGTTGAGTAGTTCGGAGATGGTGACGACAGGCGGACGAAACTCACGGGTTGGGGAGGCTGCGGAAAAACGGTGAAGAACTGGCGAATCACCGAAAGAACCTCCCTCAGCGGCTAAAGCCGACGATGATTTTGTGCTGTTTACGGCACGGCTGAAGCCGTGCCCCTTCAAAGCGGCGGGTTTTTCCGCAGCCTCTGAATCCCCTCCCATTTGTTCAGATTGAATGTACGGGCTGAAACCCTCCACCCTCGACGAAGCGTGCGCCAGATGCAGTGCGATTTTGGGGGCGAGGGCTTTGTGGCTGTTGCCGATGACGGCGGAGACGCCGGGGAGATCGGCGAGCTCTTCAGGAGCGCGCTGTGCGTAGCAACCGGTGGCGATGATGCGCGCTTCGGGGTTGAGGCGATGGGTGCGGCGGATGTAGGCGCGGGCTTCGCGGTCGGCTTCGGCGGTGACGCTGCAGGTGTTGACGATGACCACATCGGCTCCGTTGGGTTGGTGCTCGGTGGCGTCGGCGGCACGCAGAAGCGCGGCGATTGCTTCGCCGTCGGCGCGGGCGGCGCGGCAGCCGAAGTTTTCGATGTGGAAGGTGGGCGGCACGGGTCTAGTTTAGCGGAGTTAGCGGGGTTAGCGACCGGTCAAGGCCGTTAGCGGCGCTCACGCGCCGATAGCGAGTTAGCAAGTTAGCGGATTGATGGCGAGTTGAGGTTCGTGCTTTCCCACCCGTCTTGATCACCGGTGGGACTAGTCGGCGGGAGCGGGGATGGTGTGGGATTTTTTTCTTGCGAGAATCAGGACGATGGCGAGGGCTGCCAACACGCAGATCAAGGCGAAGAGAAAAACGCTGGCGTAGCCGAAGGCTCCGATGACAGCGCCGGCGAGGGGGCCGACCATGAAGAATGAAACATCCGCGAAAACGGTGTAGACGCCGAGTGCGGTACCGCGATTCTCTATGGGCACACGCTCGACAGCTTCAACACCGAGAGCCGGGAAAACGAGCGAGTAGCCGAAGCCGGTGAGCGATGCGCCGAAGAGGGCCATCCACGGAGTGACGGATCGCCAGAGCAGGAACACGCCGACGGATTCGACCAGGATGCAGACCTTGGCGACGGGGAATCCGCCGAAGGTGCCGATGGTGCGGATGAACAGAAGGCGGGCGACGATGAATGCTGTTCCGAATGCGGTGAGGCAGAGGGCAGCGCCGTTCCAATGACGGCTGAGGTAGAACAGCGTGACGAAGGTAGCCAGGGCGCTGTAGCCGACTCCGCCGAGTGCGAGGCCCATGCCGTGCGGAGTGACGCGGCCGAGTACGCTGCGGAAGGGCAGATGTTCGCCGTGAGCGACAGAGACGGGCGGCTTGATGGCGGCCCAGAAGTATGCGATGGCGCAGATGATGATGGTGAGGATCGCAACAGAGGAGAGGCCCCAGTGGGTTTCCATCACAACGCCGAGCGGGGCGCCGAGAGCCAGCGCGCCGTAGGTGCTTACGCCGTTGTATGAGATGACCTTGGCGGTGTATTGCGGACCGGCGCTGGAGATTCCCCAGAGCGTTGCACCGGTTGAACCGAGGCTTTCGCCGACTCCAAGGACCAGGCGGCTGGCGATCAGGCTGGTGAGGCTTAGCCAGGGGGGATCGCGGTGAATGGCGGCGGCGGCGAGCAGCAGGACGCCGCTCAATGTGCAGGCACCCATTCCCCATAGGACGGAGATTTTTGCGCCTTTGCGGTCTGAGATGCGTCCCGCCCAGGGACGGCTGAGGAACGTCGCGATGTACTGGATGCTGATGACGAGGCCGGCGAGCGAGGCGTGATAGCCCATCCGCATATGAACGTATTCAGGCAGGATGGCGAGCGGAAGGCCGATGGCGAGATAGACGACGAAGGAAATCGAGGTAAAACTGATGATTTTCCAGGCACTGCCATTGGGAGACACGGAGGGCGTAGCGGTTTCGTCAGTAGCAGTATTTTCCATTAGTTGCTGGAGATTCGAGACGGCGGGCGCGCTTGCTCCAGTATAGCGAATGACGATTCTCAAGAACTCCGCGATGCGAACCCGCCACGCGGTACTGATGTAAATGCGCAACCGTTTGGTTGCTCTTCCAGAAAAGTGGTTTTCAGTAAAGTCGTCACTGCAAAGGACTTAATACGGAGGGGGGGCCGGAAAGTTTTGCACAGATGCGGGTTTTATTTTGGGGGTGTCCGATCAGGTCCCTGCTTTCCCAGGTCTCAGAAGCGAGACCTGGGGCACCCGGCCGAACAATCCTTCCCTCTACCACATTGTCAGATTCACGTTATCGACCCATTCATGAATTTGAGCGCCGGTGGAGTCCTGGTCCAGTTGATATTGGATGCCGACCAAATCCGGCCAAGAGGTGTAGTTGATCGTCCAGGTCTGGTTGAGTCCGTAGGGTTGACCATCGACGACCAGCGTGTCGTAGCGATACTGCGTGGGGCTGACGCGCTCAACGTACCACTGGATGTGGTGCCAGGTATTCGGCGCCCAGCGCGGACAGGCGATTCCATTGAGGATCCAACGATTGCCCGCACTATCCCAGGTTGACCAATAACCGTCGCCAAAGTCGCACTGGCTACCGATCATGAACTCTCTGCCGCCAAGCGCCTGAAAGAGATCGAACTCGGAGGACCAGAAGGCTGGGGAGGTGGAGTCGTGATAGACCCAGAAATCCCACAAAAAGTGGGAATTGGAACTGGTGCCGAGCAACGTATCGATAAACAGCACGTTGGTCCAGGGTAACCCGTCAACGTACATTTCAAGGCTGCTTCCGCTCTTCGAAGGCTGGTTTTGAAACGGCGCCATCCAGTAGTTGGCGGTGTTGTTCGTGCCATGCGCGCAGTCGCTGCAGGTCGTCCAGTCAGCGGTGTTGTTCTGCATCTCCCGCAACACCTCAGCGTTGGCGGGGGGAGTGGGCAGGACGGTGCTGCTCGGAGGCGGCGGCCCGACCTGGATCAGCAACGTTTCGGACGTTCTGTAGTCGCCCTGGCCGTCCCACGCGCGTGCGTAAAGAAGGTGCTGGCCATTCGTCAGGTTGATTGGTTGAGAGATTTCACTGGAAATGACGTTTGTCTGATACGCGATGCGATCGTCGAGGTAGATGATCCAACCGGTAATGGTGCTGGGGCCGTACGCGATTGCATTCACCTGGACCTGGTTGGGGTTCTGACCTGGATGTGGGCTCTTCAACCAAACGCCGGTTATCTGTCCGGACGCTACCCGAGACAAAGCCACGAGACAAAAGAGCACCATGCAGATAAGAAGAGAGGTTCTGCGAGAGTTCATGTCGGTTACCATCCGGGAAGAAATGTGTTGGCTACGCGAGGCGTAGCCAAGGTTCGAAACGCTTTGCCGCAAAAGTTGTTTTACAAAACGGTCTTCGTTGGAGGAATGAGCAACCTCGGAGTTTCCCGAGGCGGGAGCACTGAAAAGCTATTGGGTTCGCCCGATCGGCGCTCGCAAGGCCCAACAACGCCAGCTCTTGCGGTGAGCGAGAAAACAGTTGTTTCCGTGGGTTCTCCTGAGCTTCAGGCCACGTGAGCGCCAGTGGCGGTGCGACTCAGCGAACCTCTATGTTGAAGAGGACCCGGCAAAACAAAGGCAAAAATCAGCTGGGTACCCTCCCCAAAGAATCCGATATGACTGGGCGCCGGGGCACCCCGTTCAAGCCAGCTTGGGCAGGGAACGGCGACTGAAGACTGATTAGATGCCGTGTCGCCGCGTATCGTGGTATGCGTTGGAGAACAACGGTTGGACGCGCACGGTAGGTCCTGAACACTCTCGTCCGCGGGCCTGGATTGTGCGGCGGCCGGGATGACGGGCGTGGGTTGGGGGGATGACGCTGGTTCACGCAAGCAGAACGTGCTTTCCCAGGTCTCAGGCCAAACGTAAATGCGGGTCCCTCGGACAGCGGTCGGAATGATGTCCTCCGGATTGTCGAATTCGAGCGTCCGGGCCTGAAGGCCGTACACGTCTCGCACTAGACTTTTCAGTAGCCTGAAGGCTGCTGCTCCCTCCGCCCTCTCTGCAGTAGCCTGAAGGCTGCTGCTCCCTGCTCCGCCAGGCAGAACGGCCACCCTTGCGGGTGGCCGTTGTTGTGTGCCGATCAAGGACAGGCGGATCTCGCCGAAGCGAGGTTTACCGCTCGTTCTTGCGCCAGTTGATGAGATCGCCGAGGGTGGTGGTGCCGCTGGAGACGGGCTGCTTGTGGCTGCCGCCGCGAGCTTCCGACTTGTAGTCCTGAACTTCGGAGCGGCTGGCTTCGTGGCCGGACACCGCGCGAAGGCTGAGACCCACCTTCTTCTCTTCGACGTTGATCTTGATGATCTTGAAGTCGTGCTCCTGACCGGCTTCGAGCTTCGAAGGTTCGCCGGGCACTTCGCTGGCTTCAGAGATGTGGCAGAGGCCTTCAACGCCTTCGGCGATTTCAACGAAAGCGCCGAACTGCGCAGTGCGAAGCACCTTGCCATGAACCTGATCGCCGACGCGATGGGTAGCAAAGAAGCTCTCCCACACATCGGGTTGAAGCTGCTTGATGCCCAAGGAGAGGCGGCGGTTCTGCGGCTCGACGCCGAGAACGACTGCCTTGACCTTTTCGCCCTTCTTGACGACTTCAGAAGGATGCTTGACGCGCTTGGTCCAGCTCAGGTTTGAGACGTGGACGAGGCCGTCGATGCCATCCTCGATTTCGATGAAGGCGCCGAAGTCGGTGAGATTGCGAACGCGACCTTCGACAACGGTTCCAGCGGGATAACGCTCAGTGAGGTTCTCCCATGGATTCTCCATCAGCTGCTTCATGCCGAGCGAGATGCGGCGGTCGGCAGGATTGACGCTGAGGACAACCGTGTCGACCTCGTCGCCGGGCTTGACCAGCTTGGAGGGGTGCTTGAGGCGCTTGGACCAGGTCATCTCAGAGAGATGAACGAGGCCTTCGATTCCCTGCTCGAGCTCAACGAACGCACCGTAGTCGGTAACCGAGAGAACGCGACCGTGGACGTGTGCGCCAACGGGGTAGCGTTCCGAGGCATCGAGCCACGGATCGGGCGTGAGCTGTTTGAAGCCGAGCGAGACGCGCTGCTTGTCTTTGTCGAACTTGAGCACCTTGACCTGGATCTCGTCGCCAACGTTGACCAGATCGCGGGGGTGAGTGAGGCGTCCCCAGCTCATGTCGGTGATGTGAAGCAGGCCGTCGATGCCACCGAGGTCGACGAACGCGCCGTAGTCGGTGAGGTTTTTCACGGTTCCTGTAAGGATGGCGCCTTCGCCGAGATGCTCGAGGGTCGTGGAACGCTTGGCGTTCTGCTCTTCTTCGAGGATCTCTTTGCGGGAGACGACCACGTTGCCGCGCTTCTTGTTGAGCTTGATAACGCGGACTTCGATTTGCTGGCCGAGATAGCCGTCGAGATTGCGGACGGGACGGATCTCAAGCTGCGAGCCGGGCAGGAAGGCCTTCAAACCGATATCAACGGTGAGACCACCCTTGACGCGGCTGACGACAGTGCCCATCATCGGGGTCTTGTCGTTGGCGTGCTTCTCGATGGTGTCCCACACGCGGAGGCGCTGGGCCTTCTCGTAGCTGACGAGATAGCCGCCCTCGGGCTCTTCGCGTTCGATGACCACGTCGATAACTTCACCGGGCTGGAACCTCACTGCGCCAGTGTGATCGAGGACCTGTTCGATGGGCACAAGGCCCTCGGACTTGAGACCTACGTCGACAACCAAATGCTTTTCAGTCTGCTTGAGGACGGTGCCGGAGACGACTTTATCGCCATAGGCTTCGACGGCAGCAGCTTCAGCGGCTTGCTCGCGCTCAAAGGCTTCGAGGGCAGCTGAGAAATCATCAGCGGATTCGGCACTGTGTTCGGCCGGCGCGGACGCAACATGAGCCACGGGTTCTACAAGTTCTGCGTGCTCTTGTTGTGCGGGAACGGCCTGGGCTACAGGCTCGGTTGAGGCATCGGCGTCCAGCGCTTGTGGTTCGACAGCAGTGAGTACTTCGGCGGTCTCTGGGTTGGACGTGGATTCGGACGAGGGAGCGTCAAGCTCGGTCGCAGGGTCGAGGGTAGGAGTTTCGAGTTCGGTGTTCAGGGTTATGCTCTCGGGTTCGGGATTGAGGACGTTTGGCATGACAGCAGCTCCGATTCATTGGCCCGGCGACGGTGATGCTATCGACGGTAAGCACGTGCACGCCGCGGTGGCGGGCAATGCCTTTGGCCGGGACCCCGGCAACCGGGAACCATTGATCGGAGGAGTTTCACAAAGACGGAGCTTCGGCCAGAGAGCTGGCGGTGAAGCGACTCGTCTCCTTGGGAAACACCAGGCAGGCAACGGCTGGTTGGAGGGCGGCCGCAGCTAACTGCTGGAATCCGCGCAGGAAGCTACGCTTCTAAGTGTAGCAATGGTGCGAATTCCCCGTCAATCCAACACTTTGGCAGTAGTGAGGAGGTCGATGACAAAGTGCTGCAGAAGTTGGGCAAGATGGTGGGGATTTGATTGAAGTTAGCGATAGAGTGTGACGCCGAATACAGGGTGTGGGACATTTCACTGAGAATTGATCTGGGGATTTCGCTTTGGGATTGCGAGGACACGCGGGTGAGTGCGGAATTGGCCCACTATACTTGGTGCGAAGCAGAGCAAAAGGCGGAAAGGATTTGATGGATCAGCTCTGGAGTCCATGGCGATTTGCGTATGTGACGACGGCAGATGGGGCTCCACGGCCTGGAGTGCCGACGCGACTGAATGCGTGGCCGGGCGATCTTGGCTGCGTCTTCTGCAACTTGATTGCGAGCATTGATTATGCGATCGAACACGGAATGAACGTGGAGGAAGCGGAAGAGGCCGGAGGTCTGATCAAGCGGGGAAGACATTGCTTCATCTGCCTGAATGCGTATCCATATACCTCGGGTCACGTGATGGTGATGCCATACGCGCATCTTGACCGGATTGCAAAGCTGGAAGCCGATGCGGCGCACGAGTTGATGGACCTTGCGCAGGCTACGGAGCGAGCGCTGGAGCAGTTGTATCGGCCGCACGGGTTCAATTTCGGGTTGAACCTGGGGCAGGCGGCGGGTGCGGGCGTTGCGGGACATTTGCACATGCATGCGATGCCGCGCTGGATCGGCGATACCAACTTTATGACCACGGTTGCGGAGACGCGGGTGCTGCCTGAGGACCTGGGAACGACGTGGAAGCGGCTGCGGGCGACGTTTGCGGAGTTGGAAACGGAGCGGAGTTAGCGACGCTGAGCGCTTGTTCGCGGAGTTAGCGATGCTGCGCATCGGTTAGCGAGTCCGCAATTGAGTTGCGGGAGTTGTTCGTACTTCTCCACCCTTGCTGCGCAAGGATGGGCACCCGGTTTCTCAGCGTTAGCGGAACCGGTGATGCGTGGATGTGCAACTGGACGGTTGCATATCTCGAACGAGTGATTTCCTGATGGCGGGGGCGGAGACTCGTTATTTCTTGTTGCGTGTCAACGCTTCAAGAGATGCCGCAAACTCCTGCCATTCGTCTTTGGCGGCTGAAGAGGGCCTGCCGGCTGGCAGATTTGCCGGCGGCCTCTGCGGAGTACCGGTGCGAGGCCTCTCATCGGGTAACTTCGAAGGTTGCGGCGGCGCTGGCGGAGGGATTCTCTGAGCAGCGACACGAGGCGCTGCGGGCGGTAGCTTTGCGGGTGGCGGGGGCAACGGTGGTGCAGTCTTCTGGGCCACGATACGAGGCTCTGCGGCGGGTAGAGTTGCCGGTGGCGGTGGTGGCGGCGGTGCACTTTTCTGGGGAGCGACGCGAGGCTGTGGGGCGACGGGTGGCCTTGCCGGCGGCGGGGGAGGAGGCGGTGCGCTCTTCTGGGCAACAGCTTCGGGTACTGCTTCGGACTGTTTGAGCTTTTCTTCAAGCGACTTCAGAAGATTCTGAACCGTTTTGTCCGCTGATTCGATTACGGGGGCCGGTTTCTGCTGTTGTTCAAGGACCTGCTGGCGGGCCTGCGTGGCGTTGCCGAGATCCCGAGCGGTCGACCCACCGCCGGCGGAGCCTCGTGCCTGCTGAGACTTCAGTTGCTCAAGTTGTTCCTGCAAACGGGGGAGTTCCTCGGAACGAGCGCGTAACTGATTTACTTCTAACATCTTGTTAGATAGCTGCTCTAGCAGCTCGAATTCGCGCATCTCCTTGGAGGCGCGCGCTTTGTCCAGCGCGTCTGCGATCTGCGCTTTCAGCTTGGAGCGGCCCCAGAGGAACCCCAAGAGGAGACCTATGAGGGCGGTTGCCACCGCGACCCCGCCGATTAATGTGGCATGACTCCCCATTTGTCCCCGTCCCTATTCCTAATCTAAGCGGAATCAGCGGTCATCGCCCGTGTGGTAGCTGCGAGTTTATGGGACAAAAGTAACAGACAAGGCCGCTAAACCGGGCGATGGGACACTTCGGGGTCGTATCTAATGTGCGAATTCGTCTCAGGATTCGTTTTCGGAGAGCAATCGGGTTTCGGTCTCTTCAGCTTCGGCGGAAAGGGCGAGCTCGGCTTGATCGACAGCGGCTCGATCAAGAATCTTCCTGGGAATTGATTTGTTGGTGCGAATGCCGAGATCCTTGAGCTTCTCCACCTGACCGACAAGATTGCCTGCGTCCCTCCGTCAGCTTCTTCATCGCACTTGTGTAGTTCTGATCAGCTTTGCGAATGCCGTCGCCGATCATGTCCATATCGGTGACGAAGCCGGCGAACTTCTCGTAGAGTTTGGTGCCACGTTCCATGACTTCACGGACGTTGCGGGCCTGGCGTTCCTGCTGCCAGAGCACGTTGATGATCCGGATGACATAGAGAAGCGTGGTGGGACCTACGAGGAGAATTCCCTGCTTGTAAGCGTCGGCCCAGAGTTCGCCATCGCATTGCAGGGCCATGAGGAACGCGGGCTCAACCGGGATGAACATCACGACGAAGTCCGGGGTTTCGATTTCGGGAAGCTTGTGGTAGCCGGCTTTGGCGAGGCCGGTAATGTGGCCACGCATGCTGGCCAGATGCGATTTGAGCGCAGCCTTCCGAGCATCTTCATCTGTGGCGTTGACGCAATCGGTGTACGCGGTGAGCGAGACTTTCGAGTCGATGACCAGGTTGCGGCCACCGGGGAGGAAGAGGATCACGTCGGTGCGGACGGAGCGAGTGCGATCGCCGCTTTCCGATTCGATTCCGGAGAAAGACTGTTGGAAGACGTACTGTTCTCCTTCGCGCAGGCCGGCCTTGTCGAGCAGGTCGCGGAGGATGAACTCGCCCCAGTCGCCCTGCGTTTTGGCAGAACCGCGGAGAGCAGTGCTGAGGTTGCGGGCTTCCTCGGTGAGCTGTTCATTGAGCGTTCCGAGGGTGCCGATGAGCGTCTTGAGCTCCGTAACACCAGAGGTTGACTCTGTCTGGACGCGCTCGACTTTCTCGCGGAAATCCTTGATCTGTTCTCGAAGAGGCGTGAGGAGCGTGCCGAGTTCTTTCTGGCTGCCTTCGGAGAAGGATTTGGATTTCTGCTCGAGGATGTCCGACGCAAGCGCCTGGAATTGATTGGCGAGGGTCTGCTTCGCATTCTCGAGCAGCTCGACTTTTTCTGTCAGGCTCTTGCGCTCGTTGTTGAGGTCGGCTTCGAGCTGGCTGATGCGGGCGTTCAATGCGGACTCGTTCGTGGATTTTGAAGCGAGTTCAGCGCGGACGGCTACAACTTCGTTGTTCAGCTGGGCGATTGCGGCAGCGCGTTCAATGGCGAGGGACTCGAAGCCTGCCCGAGAACCGGATTCTGATTGCGTTTGTACCAACTGCTTTTGCAGGGCTGAAAGGGCTTCGAATGATTCGCGGTTTCGCTGATCCCAAAGGGCCAACTCGCGCTTTGCGGAGATGGAGCGGATCCAGAAGCCCAGCGAAACTCCAGCGAGGACGGCGACGACAGTGATAAGAGCTTGCATGGAGGCCTCCGTAGATCTCTTCGCCTAATGTACGCCTTTTGACTGTGCAATTCGCGTCCCAAATAGCGGGTTTTTGGGAGAGGGTTGCGAGGGAGTTATGAGGCTGGAAGTTGAACGCAGGTAATTGATTTATTTCCACTCTTGGCTTGCTTTACACACCGGGAGCCGCCCGGTAGACTTGGAGTTTCGGGGCCGGGTGATCTTTTCTCAGCGCGGCGGTTGTGTTGGTGTGCCGTGTGCCGTTATTGTAGGCAGGCGGAAGCAAACCGTTTAATCCCCGGAATTGAGTCCGGATTTGTAAAAAAGAATTGAGGAGAAACAGGCATGGCGGTAGAAGAAAAGGTTAAACAGATCATCGTCGAGCAGTTGCAGGTTGACGAAGCCGAAGTGACCCCCGGCGCGAGCTTCCAGGAGGACCTGGGTGCGGACTCGCTGGACGTGGTGGAACTTGTGATGCAGTTCGAAGAGGCATTCGACCTGGAGATTCCCGACGAAGATGCTGAGAAGATCAAGACCGTCAAGGACGCGATTGATTACATCGAGAAGAACGAAAAGACCGCGAAAGGCAAATAGCCGGTGAACCGACGAGTTGTGATCACCGGCCTTGGGCTGGTGTGCGGTGTGGGCAACACCGCTCCCGAGGTGTGGGAGAAGCTGGTAGCGGGCGCCAGTGGTATGGCTCCGATAACAGAGTTCGACACAACCGGGTTTCCTGTCACTTTTGCCGCCGAGGTCAAGAACTTTGACCCGCTGAATTTTGTGGACAAGAAGGAAGCGCGCAAGATGGGGCGCTTCATCCATTTTGCTTTTGCGGCAACGCAAGAGGCGATGGAGCAGTCTGGCCTGAAGATCACGCCGGAGATTGCCGAACGTGTAGGCGTATTTATCGGCTCGGGGATCGGTGGATTCGAAATCATCGAGCGCGAGCACACCAACCTGCTGAACGGCGGCCCGCGCAAGATTTCGCCGTTCTTCATTCCCGCAGTGATCGTGAACATGGCGGCCGGACAGATCAGCATTCGTTATGGGGCGCAGGGCCCGATTTCTGCGACTGCCACAGCGTGCGCGACGAGCGCCAATTCGATTGGCGACTCGGTGCGCATGATTCTGCATGGAGATGCGGACGCAATGATTGCGGGGGGCTCGGAAGCGTCAGTGACCCCGCTATCGGTTGGCGGGTTTGCGTCGATGCGCGCTCTCTCGACGCGTAATGATGAGCCGACCAAGGCGAGCCGGCCATTCGACAAGGATCGCGACGGATTTGTGATCGGCGAAGGCGCGGGCATTCTGATTCTGGAAGAGCTCGAATTCGCGAAGAAGCGCGGCGCAAAGATCCTGGGCGAAGTTATCGGCTATGGGATGAGCGCAGACGCTTATCACATGACCGGAATCGCTCCGGGAGGCGCGGGTGCGCAACGCAGCATGCGCGCGGCGCTGAAGGATGCAGGGATCAAGCCGGAAGATGTGGGCTACGTGAATGCGCATGCCACTTCGACGCCGGCTGGCGATGGCAATGAGTCGCAGGCAATCGAGCAGGTTTTTGGCGAACACGCTCTGAGCGGCAAGCTGAAGATCAGTGGAACGAAGTCGATGACCGGACATTTGCTGGGCGGTGCGGGAGGACTGGAAGCGGGCATCACGGTGCTGGCGCTGATCAACCAGGAGCTTCCACCGACCGCCAACCTGGATAATCCGGATCCGGAATGCCGGCTGGATTACGTGCCGAACAAGGCCGTCAAACACAACTTTGACGTTGCGTTGTCGAACTCGTTCGGATTCGGCGGGATTAATGCGACGCTGATTATGAGGCGCTGGACGGAGTGAGAGTGTCGTCCGGCAGCTATTAGCATCTGGTCCAGAGTTTTTTAAAAAGCCAGTTCTTCAGAACGCCATCATGAAGCGCCACGTCCTCATCTTCGGTCTCGTCGGCGGCCTCCTGATCGCCATTCTTCAATACACCGAATACCGATTCGTCATCATCGAGCACTCGGTCGAGCTCTATGGCGCGCTCGTCGCCATTCTCTTCGCGGCTTTCGGCATCTGGCTCGGCCTCAGGATCACGCGCAATCGCGAAATCGGCGGTCGCGAAATTATTCGGGAAACCGTCGTGGTGAAGGAGGTGCTGGTCCCAGCGGAATCAGCCACCCGCGTGCCCTTCGCTCCTAATGCGGAGCGTCAGCAGACACTCGGCATCACGCCGCGCGAACTCGAAATACTGACCCTGGTTGCCCGGGGCTTCAGCAATCGCGAGATCGCCACGCAGCTTTTCGTTTCAGAAAACACCGTCAAGACACATTGTGCCCGCGCCTTCGACAAGCTGGGAGCCGCCCGCCGCACCCAGGCCGTCCAGCGCGGCAAAGAACTAGGCCTGCTGCCGTGAAGCCGTTGGGGTGGAACGCGTCACCCAAAAGCATGATTCCCGCCCTGTTCCTTAGAAATCATTCGAAAGTATGACGACATCCAGACCCGTTTGACCGCATGGTGACTTCATCCTCACTCGCAACAGGAGCCTCACATGAAGAAAACCGTTCTAACCTTCGGCCTGATCGCCGGCGTCATGATCTCTGTCCTTATGGACAGCTCACTTCTCCTCGCCAACAAGATCGGGCCCGGCCACAGCATGGTTCTGGGCTACACCATCATGGTGGCGTCGTTCCTGCTCGTCTATTTCGGCATCCGCAGCTACCGCGACAATACCCTCGCCGGCCAAATCTCCTTCGGCCGCGCCTTCGCCTGCGGCATCCTGATCACCCTCATCACCACCGTCTGCTATGTCGCCACATGGGAGGTCCTCTATTTCAATTTTATGCCCCACTTCATGGACAGCTACTTCGCCGCACAGATTCACAAGGTCCAATCCTCTGGACTAGAGCCCGCCACCATCGCCGCGAAGGTGGCTGAGATACAGCGCTCTGAGCAGCTCTATCAGAACCCTTTCGTCAACATGGCCTACACGTTCATTGAACCGCTACCTGTGGGTCTCATCATTACGCTCATCTCCGCTGCCGTCCTTCGCCGCAAAGCCCCCGTCGAACCTAGCGCCGCTTCGGCAGTCGTGACGACATAAATCAAGAGGTTGGGGCGTATGAGGCTGCGGAAACACAAGAGAACCTTCCGGCTAAAGCCGATGACGATGTTGTGCCCTTGCGGCATGACTGAAGTCATGCCCTGATACAAAACTCGAGTCCGAATTGGTTTTTCACCAAGCTGTAAAGTCGTGCCCTGACACTTCGTGCCTCTAGCATGAGCTTGCGGAGACTCACCCCGAGTCGCGCGAATCGGGCGGCCAGCAACGTTACGGCGCACATCTTGCGATGTGCGCCGTTTGATTTTTGGGTTGAAAGACGGGTTCAGATCTAGATGGCGGAGATGCCGACGAAGACCAGTGTTACGAGGAACCACCAGCCGAAGACGGCAATGTAACCGGATGGGCGCTTGACGCCAGCGACGATGGCGACTCCGATGGATGTGATGACGAGGCACCAGAGGGTGGGAGCATCGATCGCCGAAAGCAGCGTATAGAGCGCCTTGTTAGTATCCGCCTGGTTGAGGAATGCGGCGATGTTGGTGGGTGCTGGGTTGCCGACATTGAAGCCATCCGGCGCTGCACCGGCGAAGAGCGCAATGCCGCCGAGTAAAAGTCGAATGGGCCAGAGAACGAGACCAGCGTACATGACGACGGCAAGGATGGAGCCGTAACTCGCCTTGCCTCCAAAGGCGAAGTTGATGGTAGGCCAGAGAATGAGAGCCATCAGGAGGTCATAGATGAGCAGACCCAGCGGCGAAAGGGCCCAGGTGATGGCCTGGGTTTTGGGGCCACGCGCATCGGCGATTGCTCTCTGATCGGGTGGCATCTGGTCCATCATGCGCTTGGCGAATTCCGGCTGGAGCTTCTGCTGGTTTTCGTAGACGGTCTTCCAGGTGACCTGGGAGTTGATGGCGGTCCAGAGAAATGCTCCGCAGACCACGGTGATGAGGAATGGCAGCCACCAACTCTTGTTGCCGCGTTTGATGTCGGCAAATGTTTTGGAGGGTGCCGCGAAGACGTTGATGATTCGCTGCATTTGCGTAAGGCCCGGGGCGACTTCTGCCGCGGGTTGCATTACCGGATCGCTCATGGTTGCGCCTCTCGAAGTGGGCGGCCGAAGGCTCGATACGGAATTGTGTGCTACTCCGTGGAGTCTGCTGCCGACCGGTTCAATCCCTTTTACAAGAAAGATGGCAAGCCCGCGAGAGCTCGCAATCGCTGCATGCAGGAGGGGAACTGCATTTGGACGGAATTGTAGCGCGTCTGGTGCAGAGATGAAATGAATTTGCGTTTTGCGGAGCGGATGAGGGCGAAACTTGCCGGCTGAATTTATTGTTCGTCTGGGGTCAAGCCTGAGGCAGCGGTGGCACCCGTCGAATCCGATTCAGGCGCCGCGGGGACAGGGGCGACCTGGGGAAGCCTGTGGGATTGCGAGGCTGGGGTGTAATTCTTGTAAACCGTGATGTGGAAACAGCGCTGGCGGAATTCTTCCTCGACGTCGAGGACGCCGGAGTTCTGATAGCCGAGCAGTTGGTTACGCATCCAAAGCATTTCCTTGCGGGAGAGACCGGACTTGGCGATATCGATGGTGGAGCCGGTGAGGTGTGGACTGACGATGTCGCCTTCTGCCTCGGCAGCGTTGTGATTGGTGCGCATCAGACGCTTCTGATACTCGAC
Organism: uncultured Acidobacteriaceae bacterium; assembly: GCA_963769345.1. GTDB lineage: Bacteria > Acidobacteriota > Terriglobia > Terriglobales > Acidobacteriaceae > Telmatobacter. The sequence continues at coordinate 539,101 of CAVYLL010000005.1, read as the reverse complement.
GGTGCGCACGGCGGAGCTGACCACGAGTGGTGTGTGGAACTGGGCCTGGTGGTCGCGGGCCAGATTAGCGAGAAAGTCGGCGGTCCAGGGACGGCAATAGCGGCGGTCCTCGGGCAGAGCTGGGTTCACGATAAGGCCGCCGGATTCGGGAACGCGCACGAGCAATCCGCGAGCGATGCGATCCTGCAGGTCGGCATCGTCTTCGATGCGCTCCAGCGAGTCTTCTTCAGCGCGGGCGTTCTGGCGGACCAGGGAATCGTGGGTGCCGCGCAGTGTGTAGCTGGAAACGCGGCCGGTAAAGATGGGCGGACGATTGAGTTCGGCGATCTGGCCGGAGGGGGGCGCAATGGGCTGGATGCCCTGGTGCGGTGCGGCCAGGGGGTTGCCGGCCACTGCCATGGCAGCGCGATCCGCGCCGGGCGCCGGAAGTGTATCGGTTTCGCGCGGATTCTCTCTGTCTGCTGCCGTTAGTTCTGCCTCATGAGGTTCGGCTTTCGATGCGAACGAAGAAGCCGAGGAATCGAAGGCTGGCCCTGACACCGTGTTCCTTTCGGCTGATTCCGGTCTCAATGCAGGGACGGGAACGGCGGCCAGCGGCACGAAGTGTCCCTGGGAGTGATAGCGGTTGTACCGGGTGCGCCGAAGCGTCGTCGAATGGCTCGCGGACGAAGAGACGCGATGGCTGGTGGACGATGCGTAGCGTGTGCCGCGGCGGGTGGTGGTATGCGAACTGCGCGCTGCCGCGCTGCTGGACTTGTGCTGTACGGCCCGGGAAGAAGAATGCGCAACGGGGCGAGCAGGTCGATGGGTGTGATGGACCGTCGACTTGGTGATGGTGGCGTGCGCAGGCGTTCGCACCGTATCGATGCGCACGGCAAGAGCCGATGTTGTGGCAAGCACAGCCAGCGAAAAGACTATGAAAGCGGAGCGCACCATAAGGAGTACGCGGAGAAACCAGAGCATCCTTAGTGTAAGACGCAGCAGAGCAAATTTGGAGTGCTGAAGGTGGTTCAGATTTGTCTGATAAGTAGTCCGGTTTGATGGCGGTTTGGTCGGAGATAATTGAAAAAACTGGGATTGCAGAATGGAAGAAATAATTGGCAAGGAATCGACGTGACTAAACGGGGCAGGATCTGGATAGCGGTCGTGTGTCTGCTCGTGCTGCAGGCGGCGCAGATGGCGTATGTGGTGCATCGTGAGTCGCTGACCTTTGACGAAGGCAATCACATGTTTGCCGGCTACATGATGTGGCACACCGGCGACTTTGGCCTGAATCCGGAGCACCCTCCCCTTGTGAAACTTCTGGCGACAATTCCCGCGTTGGGAAGGGACTTGTGGGTTCCGCCGCTCAAGGGACGTTTCTTCAAGACAGAAGCATACCTGGACGGGCGCGACTGGCTGGCACGCAACGACGGCGGGAGCCAGCACATGGTGTTTCAGATGCGGCTGGTGGCAGGTTTGTTGGCGCTGGGGCTGTCTCTGATCGTGTTTTTTGCAGCGCGGGAATGGTTTGGCGAGAAGGCAGCGCTGATTGCATTATGTTTAGCTGTTTTCGACCCGAATCTGGTGGGACACTCGGCGCTGGTGACGACGGACATCGGGGTTACGCTCTTCTTTCTGGCGAGCATTTATACGTTTTATCGCTATGTGAAGACGCCGACGCTGCCGCGGCTGGGGATGGTGGGGGTGGCTGCTGGACTGCTGCTGGCGACGAAACACTCGGGGATCCTGCTGGCGCCGATGCTTGTGCTGCTGATTGTGTGGGAAATTGCATGTACGCCGAAAGGCGAGCGGCGGCGGGTGGCGCTGCGCCTGGCCGGAGCCTTTGCGGCAATTGTGCTGATCGGGGTTGCGGTGCTGTGGGCGTTTTATGGCTTCCGCTATTCGGCGCGGCCTGAGGGAATGAAGTTTCCGACGGTGGCACAGTATGCGGAGCCGCTGAGTCACGTTGACCAGGCTGCGGTGAACTGGATCGGGCGAATGCATCTTCTGCCCGAGTCGTACCTGATCGGATTGATCGACGTGAAGCGGATGGCGGAGTTCTATCCGACGTTTGTACTGGGACGGCAGCTGGCGCACGGAGTGTGGTGGTACTTCCCTCTTGTGATCGTGATCAAGACGACGCTCGGAATGCTGGCGCTGGTGATGCTGGCCTTGATTGCGGTTGTGATCGGGCGATTGCGGGCGCGGCGCGAGCTTGCGTTCATCTTGATTCCCTGGGTGGTGTACCTCGGTGTGGCCATGGCGTCGGGGATGAACATCGGGGCGCGGCATATCCTGCCGCTTTATGCGCTGGCAGCGATTCTTGCGGCTGGCGGGATTGTGGCGTTATCCGCGAAGAGCAGGCGGTGGGCGTGGGTTTGCGGCGTGCTGGTGGCAGCGCATATTGCGTCGGCGTTGATCGTGTTTCCCAACTACATCGCTTATGCGAACGAGGCGTGGGGCGGGCCGAAGAATGTCCACAACCTGCTGAGCGATGCGAATGTGGATTGGGCGCAGCAACTCTATCAAGTGAAGCAATGGCAGGATCGGCATCCGGGCGAGGAGTGCTGGTTCGCGTATTTTGCCTGGCCGGAGATTGATCCGGCGACCTATGGGATTACGTGCCATCATTTGCCGAGCATCGATACGTTCTGGCTGGGCGGCGCCGATGTAGTACCGGCGAACATCAGCGGGAATGTATTGATCAGCGCGGGGGATTTGAGTGGATGCGAGTGGCCCAGCCAGCGGATGAATCCATTTCGAGAGTTTCAAGCGGTGCAGCCGGCGGAGACTATTGATTACAGCGTGATGGCGTACCGCGGAAGCTTCGACGTGAAGCAGGCGGCTGCGCTGAGCCGGGCAATCAACGCAACGCAACTGATGTGGAAGGGTGATGCGAAGAATGCTCTGCCGCTGGCGCGCGAGGCGGTTGCGATTGACCCGACGGAGATCATGAGCCAGACCGCGCTGGGCGATGCTTCGGCGGCGCTTGGGATGAAGGAGGAAGCGCGCACGGCGTGGACTGCGGCACTGACTGAAGCGAAGACGCTGGAGCCGGATGCGCAGATCAGCTATGTGCCGGATCTTGAGGCAAAGCTCTCGAAGCTATGAAATCAGGCGATGCGTGCGAACTGGAGCATTGCAATCTCGGTTACTCAAGGGCGTAGAGGTTGCCGTCGGCGCTTCCTATATAGACGGCGTTGCCGGAAATCACCGGCGAAGACAGGAATGTGCCTACGGTGTGGGTCTTGCCGACGCCGATAATCATGTCCTCGTAAAAGTTAGATTGAAAGACAGCTTCATAGTTGGGGCTGCCATCGGGCTTGGAGAGCGCAGCGAGATTCTGACGAGACGCTTCCGGCTGAAAGGTCCACGCGGGTTTGAAGGAGGCGAGATCGACGGCGATAAGCTTGCCATCCTGCATTGCAAGGTAGAGTGTGGCACCGGCTATGGAAGGCGAAGAGAAAATAGGCCAGTGGAATTTGAGCGAGTTGATCGGTGTCCCGGTTTTCGCGTCAACAACGTGCAGTAGCGCCGTATCCGAGGTGGCGAAGTAGAGTTTGCCCGCCTGCACAACTGGTGAAACGATGACCCACGAGCCCTTGTTATTGAACGACCAAAGTTTTTTGCCGGTTGCCGCGTCGAGAGCGTAGAGATTCGAATCGCGGCAACCGAAGTAGACGATGCCGTCAGCCACTGTGGCGGAAGACTGAATGCCGACCTGGTTGTGAATGTCGGGGTCTTCGCCGGTCTTGAAGCGCCAGATCTCTTTTCCGGTGGCGGTGTCGAGAGCGTAGAAATAGCTATCCCAGCTTCCGATGTAGAGTTTGCCATCGACGATTGCGGGCGAAGCGTGAACGACATCGCCGGTTTTGAACTTCCACTTCAGCGCGCCGGTTGTCGCGTCGAGCGCGTAGATGTTGCCATCTCCGCTGCCGAAGTAGACTTCGCCATTCGAGACAGCGGGCGAGGACAGGTAAGTGTCGAAAGGATCAGGCATGGTTTCACCCGCAGGCAACGAGCCGTGCAGATGGGTTGCGGCATAACGGCGCTCGCCGGCATTGCGGAATTTCCAGCGAAGCTTTCCCGTTGCTGTATCTACAGAGTAGAAGTTGCCGTCGTAGCTGCCGAAGTAGACGATGCCATGGTCGACAGCAGGCGAGGAAGCAACACGCGCGCCGGTTGCGAATGCCCACTTCTTCGTGCCGGTTTGCTGGTCGATTGCGTAAAGGTTGCCGTCATTGCTGCCAACGTAAATTACGCCGTCAACAATCGCGGGGGATGAGACAACCTCGCCGCGCGTGCGGAATGTCCACTTGATCCCTTTCAGTTTCGGAACCCCTGCCGCGGTGTAAATGCCGGAGTGGGCAAGATCGTTCCGGAACATGGGTGCGTCTTGTGCGAAGACACATGTGGCTGAGAGGAAAATGAGGCAGGATTTGAGAAGAAGCCTTCGTTCGAGCAAATGAGGTCCCCTTGTGTGAAGGACAACTATAGAGGGTTTCGCGGCGATTCGCGAGGCGATTTGGATGAATGAACAGTGCGGTGTGACGGATGGTGCGTGAGGATACTTTTGATCTCAATCGGGCTTGGCAACAAAATGAAAAGGGGTGCAGTCTCGCACCCCTTTAGTCTTACAACTTCGGTGGAACTCTTTATTGGATCAACGTACCCTGCTCGTCTTCTTTTCCGTTTATTTCGTCGGGCGGGATGATGACGGCGGCGGCTACCTTATCGTCTTCTTCAAGGTTGAGCAGTCGTACGCCCTGGGTGGCGCGGCCGGCTGCGCGGACCGTCTTGGTATCGATGCGGATGATCTTGCCCCACTGGCTGATGACGACCAGTTCCGAGGTTTCATTGACCAACAGGATGGACGCGGACTTGCCGACTTTGGGTGTGGCTTTGAGGTTGTTCACACCCTGGGCGCCTCGCGCGGTCAGACGATATTCGTCTACGTCGGTTCGTTTGCCGAATCCATTCTCAGTAACGGTGAGAATGAGCGATTTGCTGACGCAGAGCTTCACGTCGAATTCTTTCAGATCTTTCTCGGCGTCATCGCGACGTTTTTCAGCGGTCTTGACTGCTGCGGTCAGAGGCTCAGTTTCTTTTGGCGCGGTGCGTAGTTCTTCTCTGGCCTTCTGAAGTTTTTCTTTGGCCTGTTCGAGGGCGTTCCGCAACTCGGTGAGCTTCTTCGTGAGGTTCAGCTTGGCGGCGCATTCGTCGCGCTCTTTGTCCCGCGTGGCATCGGAGTCTGTGATGGCCGCTCCGATGACGTAGTCGCCCTTCTTGAGGGAGATGCCTCGATTGCCGGCGGCATTGCGCCCCATTGGTCGCAAACCGATGCCATTCCGTTCGGGATCGTATTCCTCGTCAAAGCGAATGGCCATTCCGTCGCGCGTGCCGAGGAAGATTGTCTGCTTGCCGTTGGTGAGCCCTGCAGAAATCAGATCGTCATCTTTTTCGATGGCGATGGCGATGATTCCACGCGACATGACATTCGAGAAGTCCTTGAGCGGCGTCTTTTTTACCACGCCATTGCGCGTGGCGAAGAAGATGAACTTGCCTTCCTCCTCCAGATCGCGGACGGGCAGAATGGCGCGAACATTTTCGCCGGGCTGCAGGTTGAGCAGGCTCTGCATGCTCTTGCCCTTGCCTGCGGCGCCCACGTCGGGAACTTCGTAAACCTTGATCCAGTAGACGCGGCCGGTGTTGGTAAAGCAGAGCAAATAGGCGTGCGTTGAGTCGATGATGAGCTGCGAGACGAAATCTTCTTCGCGCGTCTTCATGCCGGTGCGGCCGGTGCCGCCGCGACGCTGCTGGCGATAGATGGAGATGGGAGTGCGCTTGAGGTAGCCCTGGTGGCTGACGGTGACGGCGACCTGCTCGTCGGCGATGAGGTCTTCGAGTTGGAGTTCGGCGGACTCGTCGACGATCTGCGTGCGGCGCGCGTCGCCGTACTGGTCGCGGACCTTCTCGAGTTCCTTGATGATGACGTTGCGCAGTTTCTTGTCGCTGGCGAGGATCGATTCGTATTCGGCGATCTCTTCGCGCTTCTGCTGCAGTTCTTTCAGAATTTCGTCGACCGAGAGCTGCGTGAGGCGATAGAGCTGCAGTTCGAGGATCGCATCGACCTGCTTGAGCGAAAGGCCTCGTTCTTCGCTGGCAAGGCGTTCGCGTTCGAGATTGACGATGATCTCGGTTCCCTTGCCCCATGTGTACAGGTTTTCGCGAGCCTCGACGCGTGAATTCGATCCACGAATGATCTTGATGACCATGTCGAGGTTATCGAGGGCGATCTTGTAGCCTTCGAGGATATGTTCGCGCTCGCGGGCCTTGCGCAGGAGGTAAGCGGTGCGGCGCTGCACCACGTCGATGCGGTGATTGATGAAGGCGCGGATGGCATCGTCGAGGGGAAACTCCTTCGGCTGACCGTTGAGCACGGCCAGGAAGATCATGGAGAAGCTCTCCTGCATCTGCGTGTGCTTGTAGAGCTGGTTGAGCACGATCTCAGGCTGCGCGCCGCGCTTGAGTTCAATGACGATGCGCATGCCATCACGATCGCTCTCGTCGCGAACGTCGCTGATTTCATCGATGATTTTTTCGGTAACGAGTTCGGCGATGCGCTCGATAAGCTTGGACTTGTTGACCTGGTAGGGGATCTCGGTGACGATGATCGCCAGTTTTTCCTTGGTCAGATTTTCGGTGGCCACCTTGGCGCGCATCATGAAGCGGCCGCGGCCGGTCTTGTATGCGTTGACGATGCCGCTCTTGCCGTAGAGGAATCCGCCGGTCGGGAAATCGGGGCCCTGGACGTGCTTCAGAATTTCGATCAGGCCAGCCTTGGGATTCTTGACGAGCTCGATGGTGGCGTTCACGACCTCGGTGAGGTTGTGCGGCGGAATATTAGTCGCCATGCCGACGGCGATTCCGCTGGAGCCATTGACGATGAGATTCGGAATGCGCGAGGGAAGGACCGAGGGCTCAGTAGTGGACTCGTCGTAGTTGGGGACGAAGTCGACGGTCTCCATGTCGATGTCGGCGAGCAGTTCGCCGGCAATGCGCGCCAAACGGCACTCGGTGTAACGCATGGCCGCGGGCGGATCGCCATCGACGGAGCCGAAGTTGCCCTGACCATCCACGAGCGGGTAACGCAGCGAGAAGGGCTGCGCCATGCGGACAAGCGTGTCGTAGATGGCGGAGTCGCCGTGAGGATGGTAAACACCCATGGCCTGTCCGACAACCTTGGCGCACTTGGTGTACTTCTTGTTGTATTCGAGGCCCATCTCGCTCATGGCGTAGAGCACACGGCGATGCACGGGCTTCAGGCCATCACGAGCGTCTGGGAGTGCGCGCCCGATGATGACCGACATCGAGTAGTCAAGATACGAGCGGCGCATCTCCTCTTCGATATTGATCGAAATGAGACTGCCTTCACGTGGTGGCTTACCGCCATCAAGGGGGAGCTGGGGGTTCTGATCGTCTGGCATAGTTTTTTGACCCGTCGGAGAGGCGGCAGAGAGGCACCGTTGAAGCGGGCCGGAGTTCTCGCGGGCTACCTATCCAGTTTACGCTTTGACGGGCACTTTCATCAAGGCTGGAAAACCAACTTAACTTTAATATCTAGTTATATTTACATACCTCTTAATTTTGTCCCATTTTGGGGTCATTTCGCGTGCTCACGAGGGTTCATCTGGGCCCTGATTTTGCCTCTCGCGCAAAAAGCCCTCCGAGGTGGTTTGGAGCTTATTGCGCAACTCGCCAGGGCGATGCATTGCTCCATTTTGCGAGCTCTTGTTTGGCCCACTGGTTCGACTTGCCGGTGTGGCATGAGGTGCATGGATTCGGGATGCCGGATTCTTCAGTCTGCTGGGGGGTGATGAAGCGGAAGGTGTGAGCGGCGACGTAGTTGTCTTTGATGGTCTGCTCGATGCGCGGCATGTGGCAGGCAACGCACTGGCTGCCGGTGCTGCTGGCGGCATGATGAGTGTGTTGACTGACAGTGCCGCGCAAGCCGGCGGGATTTTGACTGGTGTGGCAGCCGAGGCAGAGCGCATTTCCGCTGACGGGAAGAGCGGAGACGGCGCTGCTGTGCACCTGGTGGCAATCGAAGCAGCGGATTTGACGGTGATACATGTTGCTCTGCACGAAATCGTTCCCTTGCATGCGGTTCTTATGCGAGGTGAGATCGGCGAACTGAAAGAAGTTCGTGACGCCGGGGCGGGTGTCTTCGAGTTGCCAGTAGTTGGCAAGGCGGTCTCCTGCAATGAAGCCGACGGGCCAGTCGTAGTAGCGGCCGTTGATTGGATTGGTGAGCGGGCGGCCCTGGCTGTGGCACTGGATACACGTGTCGTTGGCGCGAACGAAGTCGAGCTTGTCGGGGTTGACGATGTTGGTCCGCGTTGGATGCGCGACGTGAGTGCTTCCGGGGCCGTGGCACTTCTCGCAACCGACGTTCCACTCGGTGACCTGTTTGGTTTGGATGTCGTAGTTGACGGAGTGGCAGCCGTCGCAGGTGGGGCCGGTGGGGCGATCGAAGTTCGAGGGGCCGTAGTAAGGGACCCACCAATCGGTGCCGGTCTCGACGTGATATGGCAAGCCACCTTTGTTTCTGAACATCCCATTGCGCGGGGAGCGGGAAGTAGTCGTCTCCGCGCCTGGTGAAATAGCGCTGCTTGAAGCGTCCTCCGTAGGTGAACGCGACCTCGTCGAGCGTGAAGGTGCGTACTGGATCGGGGTGGGTGAAATCGCCGACCACGGCTTCAGGATGCTGGCGCGGATCGAGCAGGATATTGGCCATGCGGCTCTTCTTCCAGCCGTTGTAGGCGTCGAGATGGCAACGCTTGCAGGTTCCGGAGCCGACAAAGCGGGCCCTGGGGCCGGATAGCTCGGTTCTTTCAGCGACCGTGGGCTGGTTCGGTGCGGGCTGCTGGCCATAAGAGAGTGCGCACGAGACCACGAATAAGAGCACCACAATCTTTGCAAAGACGGAAGTCTCTCTGCGTTGCGAATCGAGTTTCGAGACGTTCATCGAGGCCTCGACGATAAAACGTTAGCGGACCTACAGGCAGAGCGGATTAGATCAGGCCCGGCAGGCTCATGATGCACAAGACTACCTGAAGGGCTATGAGACACGCGGCGGCCATGACAAAGACTTTACCGCGTTGCGACTCGAAAGCGTCTGCAAAAACGCCACCGACAAACGTGAGGAGGAATGGGATGGACCAGAGCCACGGCGTGGATTGCACACCCGTTGTAATGAGAACGATGAGGATGAGGAAGCAGAGGAGCGGAGCAGTGTTGCCGAAATAGCGCGAACGCCGGACACCGAGATAGAGCAACGCCGAGGCAATGGCAGCAACGATGATGCCGGCATTGGAAAATGTGGAGAAGAACCGGCGCGCAGGCTCGAGTGAGACAGAGAGAAAGCCCGCTCCGGATCGGAAGATGTAACTGAACGCGTCCGGCGAAAACCCATAGCAGGCGAAGAGGAGCACCAGCGCACCGGTCGAGGCGAGAAGGACAACGGGAAGCAACTGGCTGCGGCGGCCTTCGGCAATCCAGATCATGAGCACAAATCCCAGCAATGCGGCAACGGGCAAAGCGGCGATGTGTGCCGCAGCGGCGATCGCAAAGAGCACTGTAAGCAGGATGATGCGCGGACGCCATTTTCGGCGCGGTCCCTGCATGGCATGCGCGACGCCAATGCAGGTGTAGACGCCGCCGTAGACTCCCAAGGCTGCGAGGATATCTGGATTGGGTGAGACGCAAGCTTTCAAAACTAACGGAGAAAAGCAATAGAGCGCGAGCGCAACATATCCGCCCATATTGCCGTAGAGACGTCGCGTGACCCACCAGAGTCCGGCGCCGAGAACACATCCGCAGAAGAGGAATGGCAGACGCAGAAGCAGGAGTACGTGCGTCATCTGGTGGCGGAGTTCCCACACACTCAAGGCGGCGCTTCCCTGCCCGGAAGCTGCCTGGACGACTCGGTCTTCAGGCTTGCGGAAATAATCGATGCCGCGTTGAAAAAGCAGATTGAGCGTAAGAGGCAGGCCGGCAACGCGGTAGGCGAGGATGCCGTCGTGGATGTTTCCGCAGGAGGTGTAATAACCGGCCAGCGGAGAGGGCTTTTCCCAGGTCTCGCGGCCGCAGCGAGCGTATTGGTAGTCACGATCAGAGAGAGTCTGATGACCGGAAATCCAAAACCCCTGGATCAAAAAGAGAGCAAGGAACACCGCCGCTATGCGTTGCGGGAAGTTGAAGTGGAAGCGGCGAAGGCGGGCGAATCGGTGAGTCATCAAAAGGCGGCGGCGTGACTTATCCAGTCTAAATGTAGATTCTCAAATGGCTCGCGCCGGCCTGCTCGCTGGAAGACGATCTGAAACAGGACTTTTCAGCGACAGCGTGATTCAGTGCGGGTATGTTTCTTGTGTTGCAAACGCGGGAAAGCCGCTCTCGAGGAGCGGCTTCCCTGGTTGCAGGAGATTGCCGGTTAGTTAATGATCGCTCCGACAGTCTCGTCCGTAGTTAGTGTGACCGTGCAGGTGTTTTGTCCGCCTGCTGTCACAGGTGTAGTTGGCGTGCAGTTCGTCGACCATCCACCGAAGGCGCCAGCTCCGGCTGGTGATGTCAATACCACCTGGGTCGGCGCACCATTGGTAAGTGCCGGGAAAGTCGCCGTGCAGACGGAGCCCCCGCCACCAGTCCAACCGGGGCCGCAGTGCAGCACGTTCGCTGTACCAGTCGCAGAAGGAGCGGTGATTTCCCAGGTTGTGGTGTTCAGGCCTTCGTTATACACGGTCAAGGTTGAGAGCAGTGCAGTTGCCTCCGATCCCGGGAAGCACGAACCGGGAGTCGGGGGATGGGTCGTGGGGTCGGGTAAAGCCAAGGGGCAATTGAATGTCGCTGTGGCCGTCTGGACTGACCCGTCGGTCGCGGTCGCTTCGGCGATAATCACCGCACTTCCATTTCCGTAGGCGCTCGCAACACCGGCGTTGGATTTGCCTTGTGAGTTGCCATTGTTCGTGCTCACGGGGAAGACATTGGGAGTGGAAGAGAGCCAGTTCACGGTATTCGTAAGGTCTCTCACGTAGGGAGCTGTCGAGAATGTTCCGATTGCCAGGAATTGTCCAGTCGCCTGCAGGTTCCCGACCGAGATGGTTCCCGGAATGATCGTGAGGGAAAGCAGAGGCTCCGGCGCGGCTGTAAGCGTCACACTAACGGTCGAGTCGGCGGTGACGACGGAACCATCGGGATTGGTCAGTATCGCTGTGATTGTGGTGCTGCCCACGCTGACGCCCTGGGCAAGCCCAGTGGCGGTGACGGTCGCAATCGATGGAACGCTGGAAGTCCACTGTACGAGCGGTGAGCTGGTTACATCTTCGACTAACCCTGAACTGCCAGAAGTTCCCAGCGCGATAAACTGCCCGGTTTGGCCTGTTGCCGAGAGTGACTGTGAGCCTGGCGTGATTGTCACCGCAGTAAATTGCTGGGCTCCTCCATTCTCCACCGTAAATGTCGCAGTTCCCGTGGCTGTCGTTGTATCCGCGTTGGAGAAGAGGGCGGTAATTGTAACCTGCCCCTTGGCCACACCGGTGGCCAGTCCGGATGCGTTGATCGTGGCAATCTGTGGGCTGCTTGAAGTCCAGGTCGCCTGATTGGTCAGATTTACGGTAGCTCCGCTCGATGTCGTTCCAATTGCGAGGAATTGCGCGGTTTGCCCCGGAGATTGCACGGATTGACTGGTTGGAATGATGGCAATAGTGCTTACGTCGGCGCTTCCCGTCCCACCGCTGCCACCGCCACCGGCGGGCTGGGTGATGTTGACGGTCATTGTGCCGGTAATGATGCCATTGAAGCCCTGCATGCTGGCTGATACCAGGATGTTGCTGCAAACGTTGCCGCCGGCTGTAATAAGTCCAGTGCTAGATACAGTGACGCAATCATTCGTTGCACTTTTCCAGCTAACTTGATCCGTAATGTCTTTGGTGACCGCTGGGTGATTGGGGCGGGTATAGGAGCCAATAGCCGTCAGCTGGGTAGTGAGACCTGCTCCACCGAAGTTCATCGTCGTCGGACTGACAGCAATCGAGGTCAGCCCCGGAGAATTATTACAGCTCGTGATGGGGACCAATACCCCGATGAGCAACAAGGCACCTAACAAAGAACGATTACGCATACTAATCTCCTGGCGTCTCCGCCGAGCTGGCTCAGCTTGCCTCTGGCCAACCTGCAATTCCAATGGACCTCAGCGCCCTGGGCCATTCTGCTGCCTGCTACAGGTCGGTTTCTCGTTGAATTCAATAAGCTGTAATGCTGCGCAAAGACGTTGTCCGGGCTATGCGACCATGACACAAATCTTTACCCAATAGCTCCTCACTTCGTGAAAGAACCGAGTAAACACGACGACATGCCTCTTGAGAGGTGGCCCAAGAATACGGCACTTTCAAGCGGCGAATCAATAGCAATCTTGGGTCAGAGAGCCTGGAGTGTTACGCGCGTAACTTGCGAAACTGCGAGGGTTGGAGACATATTCAAGGTTCTGAATGTTGCGCGGAATCAACCGGGCCCAAACGAGTTAACTGCAGTCACTCTGGAATTGTGATTCGTTTTACCCGGAGTACCTGCAACCGCTACACTGCTGGCAGCATGGCGATCGCGCGCGACAACTCTCCTGACCATCCCACAAACAAAGACCGGTATCTGGAGACCCCGGTGGAACGGCTTGTCAGCGCCTCGCGCGCTGAAGAAGAGCAGGGCTTCGAGCTGAAGTTGCGGCCGCGGTGGCTGAAGGAATTCATAGGGCAATCGAAGGCCAAGGAACAGCTTGCGATTGCACTGGAAGCGGCGAAGTCGCGCGGCGAAGCGCTGGATCATGTGCTGCTGTTCGGGCCGCCGGGGCTGGGCAAGACGACGCTCGCCACAATTATTGCGAATGAGCTGGACGTGGGCTTTCAACAGACGTCGGGGCCGGCGCTGCAGATTCAGGGCGATCTGACGGCGATTCTCACGAATCTGCGCGAGCGGCAAGTGCTGTTTCTGGATGAGATTCACCGGATGCAGCCGGTGCTGGAAGAGAAACTCTACACGGCGCTTGAGGATTACAAGCTCGACATCATCATCGGGCAGGGGCCGGCGGCGCGAACGCACGTGATGGAGATCAGACCATTCACGTTTATTGGCGCGACGACGCGGCCGGGACTGTTGAGTTCGCCGCTGCGTTCGCGATTCGGGATCCTGTTGCGACTTGAGTTTTATACCGAGGATGAGTTGCGGGTGATTGTGGAGCGCTCGGCCGAGGTGCTCGGCGTGCCCATCGATCCTGATGGCGCGGCAGAGATTGCGCTTCGTTCGCGCGGGACTCCGCGTATTGCGAACCGCCTGTTGCGGCGGGTGCGGGATTTCGCGCAGGTGCGCGGAACAGGGTCGATCGATCGTCCGACGGCAAACGCGGCGCTGACACTGCTGGAAGTGGATGCGCACGGCTTCGACGAGATCGATCGACGGCTGATGCTGACGATCATGCAGAAGTACGATGGCGGACCGGTAGGGCTGGGCACGCTGGCTGCCACTCTGGCAGAGGAAGAGGATGCGCTCGAAGAAGTGTACGAGCCGTTCCTGATTCAGATTGGCTTTCTCGACCGGACGCCGCGGGGCCGAGTCGCAACGCGGCTGGCCTATGAGCATTTCGGCGTAGATATGCCGCGACGGCAGCCGGGGCTGTTCTAGCTGGGCGGAGTTAGCGGCCGCTGCGCGGCTGGTTAGCGGAGTTAGTTCGCAATTCGGCGAGTTAGCGTCCCTTTGCGGCGCAGCGAGTTAGCGGGTTTGTAACCGATCAACTTTTCCGGAGTAATTGGATGGCATTGACTGAGTCGACGATGTTGGAGTTAGGGACGACGGCGCCGGATTTTGCGCTACCGGATGTGGTCAGCGGAGAGGCAGTACGGCGAGATGATTTTCGCGGGCAGAAGGGATTGCTGGTGATGTTCATCTGCACACATTGCCCGTATGTGAAGCATATCGAAAAAGGGCTGGCGCAGTTGGGCGCAGACTATGCAGGCAAGCTCCCAATTGTGGCGATCAGCAGCAATGATGCAGAGAATTATCCCGATGACAGCCCGGCGGGATTGAAGCGGCAGGCGCAGACGATGGGGTTCAAGTTTCCCTACCTCTACGACGAAACGCAGGAAGTTGCGCGGGCCTACAAGGCCGCGTGCACGCCTGATATTTATCTGTTTGACGAGGAAATGAAGCTGGTCTATCGCGGGCAGTTTGATGGGAGCCGGCCGGGGAGCGGCGTTCCGGTGACGGGCAAGGATCTGCGAGGGCTGCGCTGGATGCGGTGCTGCGGGGCGAGAAACCTGCGCGCGAACCAGTTGGCTTCGATCGGGTGCAATATCAAGTGGAAGCAGCGGATCAGCGGCGTTAGCAGCCGCTTCGCGGCCGTTAGCGGAGTTTGTTGATGGCGAGTTCTGAGCGCTATGCTGGCCGACCTTCCGCTAGCCTCGCTAAACGATGGCGCACCCGATTCGCGCTGACCCCGAGACTCAGAGCGGCAGGCTCTTCAGATACGCGCGGAACTTTTCGCCGAACTCGGGGCGCTTGAGGGCGAACTCAACCGTCGCCTGCAACATGCCGAATTTGTCTCCGGCGTCGAAGCGCTTGCCTTCAAAGGTATAGCCAAAGACCTTCTCCTCCTTGAGAAGTGCCTTGATGCCGTCGGTGAGCTGGATTTCGCCGCCGGCGCCAGGAGTGGTCTGCTCGAGCAATTCGAAGATGCGCGGCGTGAGCACGTAGCGACCGATGATGGCCTGCTTCGAGGGTGCATCTTCGAACTTCGGCTTCTCGACCATGCCGGTGCAGTCGTAGATGCGCGGATCGTCTGGGTCCTGATGTCCCGCAAGCACACCATAGGCGGAGATGCCGGGACCTTCGACAGTCTGCGTTGCCAGCACGGATCCTCCGCGCTCATTGAAGACGTCGATCATCTGCTTGAGGCACGGCACTTCGGCGTCGATCACATCATCGGGCAGGATGACGGCGAAGGGTTCGTCCCCAACGAGTTCCTTGGCGCAAAGCACTGCGTGGCCCAGACCTAATGGTTCGCGCTGGCGCACGTAGCTGACGCGAGCAAGCGCGGATACACCACGCGAGACGGCGAGCAGCTCCTTTTTGCCGCGGCGTTCCAGCGTGGCATCCAATTCGAAGCTGTGGTCGAAGTGGTCTTCCATGGCGCCTTTGCCGCGTCCGGTGATGATAATGATGTGCTCGATTCCGGAGGCGACGGCTTCTTCAACACCGTACTGGATGATGGGCTTGTCGACGAGCGCCAGCATTTCTTTGGGTATGACTTTGGTTGCGGGGAGAAATCGGGTGCCGAGGCCACCAGCGGGGAAAACCACCTTGCGCACTTGCTCTGTCATCAACTGTCCCTCAACTAAAAACTACGCGAGTGAAACGATAGTTTGCATGAAATGCTGTTCATCTTTAAAGGGCTGGAGAATCGTCACCCAACAGCACTTCACGCACGATCTTGATGGGTGGGAATCCCTGGCTTAGAAAATCATCGTGAAATTCTTGCAGCGAAAACGCTGCGCCCTGCTTTTTCATCAGGTCTGAGCGCAGCTTCATGATCTCAAGTTTTCCCAGGGTGTAGTAGAGATATGTTGGATCGCCCGCGCCGCGTTTGGCTTCGACTTTCGCGGTTTCTTTGGGCTGGTAGCCTTCCTTCTGGAAGAATTCGACGGCTTGCTCGTAACTCATGTTCCCTGTGTGCATTTGGATGCCTACGATGAAGCGGGCGTTGCGCAGCAAGGCGTCCTGGAGCTGGCCGAGGCGGAAGAATTTGGCTTCGCGCTCGTCTTTGGCGCCCGTTCCGGGTTGGCCGTAGCCGTTGTCGAGCATCATTTGCTCAGTGTAGTGAGCCCATCCCTCGACGTTGGTCGTCGCGCTGAGGATCTTGCGCACCCGACTCGGCGCCTTAAGGGAGTAGAGATATTGCACGTAATGGCCAGGGTAGGCTTCGTGTACCGAGGTGGAGATGACGGTGCCGATGTTAAAGGAGTGCATGTAGCCCTCAACCTGCGCAGGAGTCATCGAGGGATCGGGCAGGGTGACGTTGAAGAACGACGTGGTCGCGTGGGTTTCGTAGGGACCGGGTGAGTCCATGCTGGCCTGGGTGGTAGCGCGCATGAAGGGCGGCGTCTCCTCGACGACCGGCCGCACATCGGAAGGGATGGTGACGATGTGATGGGTACGAATGAAGTCAAGAAGGCTGGTAAAGGTCGCGGTGAAGGCAGGAATCAACTGATTGGGCGCGGGGTGCTGGCTGCCTAATTCTTCGAGGACTTCACGCGGAGTCTTGTTAGGCTCGAGTTCTTTGGCGATTTCAGCGAAGTGCTGCTGATTTTGGCGCATGTCGGCGTAGCCGATTTCAAGGAGCCTTGGCAGAGGCAAGTCCACCATTTCGTCGTATTGCAGCTTCTTCGAGAAGGTGTCGGCGCCGATGCGGAAGTCACCGCTGGAACGAGGCAGCAAATCAGCCTTGAGCCAGGCGAGGTAATCATTCAACGCGGAGATGACGGCGGCATTGGTTTGCGCGAATTCGGATTTCAGCGCGGGATCGTTAGCGTCTTTGAAGGCGGCGGGAACATCGTGCTGGAAAAAGCTTACGATGCCGGGAAGCTGTTCGATGGCGATTTCGGTGAAGATGCGTGGGGGATTCTGAAGGTTTGCGTGGGCCTGAGCGAGAAGGCCGGGCATCTGCTTCTCGCGGGCAATGAGCGAACGAAGCCGATCGTCGGCGGGGGCAAATTTGCGCTCCATGAGCGTAAAGGCTGCGTTCGCGCAGGCGCTCGAATAGTTGTCGGCGTCCTTGGCCCAGGGGCGGATGGTCTGGAGGGTCAACAGGCGCGAGTGAATTTGACCCAGCACCATCTGGCGGTCGCCGCGCGTGGTCTGGTCAAGTGACGTTGCAGGGATAGAAGACACTCGATCGGCGAAATGATTCAAGTCGACGACTTCGGCATCAATCCGGGCTTGGGAAAAATCCTCCAGCTTTGAGTCGTATTGGTGATAGCCGGCCGTCGTCCCCGTTGTCGGTTGATTGGGGAAATAGACCTGGTCGAAATACTCGTCTGAGACTTTCTGGAATTCTTCCTTTGGCGATTCGGCACGGACGGCAATTGCGGAAGACATACAGGCTCCAATGGCAAAAAGTGCGGCGATTTTTCTCACAAGTCCTCTTGGATTGATTTTGAATTAGGCGGTGACTGCATCGGGAGCCAGCTTTGCGAGCAGGTCACGAATCTCCAGTAGAACATCGTCGGGGCGGGTAGCGGCCAGCGGAAATTTAAGCAGACCCTGAGGAGTGAATTGCGCGCCGCGCTTGGCGTTGCGTGCAACAAGGCGCATCAGGTGCTGCGGATCGATTGCGGCTTTCTCTGTAAACCGAATTTGCAGCTCGGTACGTTTGCGATCGACTTGCGCGACGCCGAGGCGCTCGCACTCAAGACGAAGAGCGGCAGCCTCAAGCAGGTACACGGTAGCGTCGGGCAACGCGCCGTAGCGATCTTCCATTTCGGCGCGGAGGTCGGCGATGGCTTTCTCGTTTTCGGCTCCGGCTATTTTTTTGTAGAGGCGCAGGCGCTGGTTTTCTTCGGCCACGTAGCTCTCGTCGATGCGCAGAGCGATGCCGAGATTGAGTTGCGTGCTCGGGCGCTCTTCGCCGCCTTCACCCTTCATTTCCTTCACGGCAGCCTCGAGCATGGACGTGTACAGCTCGAAACCGACCGCTTCAATGTGGCCGCTCTGTTCGCCCCCGAGCATGTTCCCTGCCCCGCGCAATTCAAGATCGAGCGCGGCGATTTTGAATCCAGCGCCGAGATCCGAGAATTCCTTGAGCGCGGCGAGACGGCGACGGGCGATGTCTGTCAGTTCGCGCTCGGGCGGAATGAGCAGGTAGGAGTATGCGCGACGATTGGATCGGCCCACGCGGCCGCGAAGCTGGTAGAGCTCGCTGAGTCCGTGGCGATCGGCGCGGTTGATGATGATGGTGTTGGCGAGTGGAATGTCGAGGCCGTTTTCAATGATGGTGGTGGCGACGAGCACGTCAAATTCGTGATGCATGAATGCGAGCATCACGCCTTCGAGATCTTTCTCGCCCATCTGACCGTGGCCGACGACGACGCGCGCGCCGGGAACGAGTTCCTGAATGCGCGATGCGATCTCATAGATGGTCTCGACGCGGTTGTGAACGAAGTAAACCTGGCCACCGCGCTCGAGTTCGACTTCGATGGCCGAGCGAATGATCTTCTCGTCGAACTTGGCTACGACGGTCTGAATAGCCATGCGGTCTTTGGGTGGCGTCTCGATGACCGACATGTCGCGCAGGCCGACGAGCGACATGTGGAGCGTCCGCGGAATCGGCGTGGCGCTCATGGCGAGGACGTCGATCTCTTTGCGCAGTTGTTTCAGGCGCTCCTTGTGGCGCACGCCGAAGCGCTGCTCTTCATCGACGACGAGCAGGCCGAGGTCCTGGAACTTGATATCCTTCGACAGAATGCGGTGGGTGCCGATGAGGATGTCGACTTTGCCGGTCTCGATTTTTTCGAGAATAACCTTCTGCTCTTTGGGAGTGCGGAAGCGCGAGATCATCTCGACGGTGATGGGGAATTGTGAGAAGCGTTTCTTGAAGGTTTCGAAGTGCTGGAAGGCAAGGACGGTCGTGGGCGTGAGTATCGCAACCTGCTTGCCGTCCTGCACGGCTTTGAAGGCGGCGCGCATGGCCACTTCGGTTTTGCCGTAGCCCACGTCGCCGCAGAGCAAGCGATCCATGGGCGTGGTGGATTCCATATCCTGCTTGACAGCAGAGATAGCGGTGAGCTGGTCGTCGGTCTCGCGGTAGTCGAATGAGTCTTCGAACTCGCGCTGAAAATCGTTGTCGGGCGAGAAGGAGGTTCCCTGCGCGGTGTGCCGCTGCGCGTAGAGCTTGAGTAGCTCAGCGGCCATGTCCTGCATGGCCTTCTTGACGCGGGCCTTGGTCTTGACCCACTGTTGCGAGCCGAGTTTGTTCAGGACCGGCGCGGGACCGGTGTCGGTAGAACGGTATTTCTGGATCAGGTCGAGGCGCGTGAGCGGGACGTAGAGCTTGGCCTGCTCGGCGAATTCGAGAATCATGAATTCGACGGCGAGGCCGTCCTGCACGATTTCTTTCAGACCCTGGTATTGCGCGATGCCATGCTCCACGTGGACGACGTAGTCGCCGATGGCGAGGTCGCGGAAGTCGGAAAGAAACGCGGCGGTCTTGGATTTTTTGGGCTCCGGGCGCGCGGTGATGTCAGCATCGTCCGACATATCGTTCGCGCCGAACATGATCAGGTTGGCATCGGGAAAGCTGACACCCGAAGCGATCTGCGTGCGCACGATGACGGGCACGCGCATGTCGCCGGCGAGATAGCTGGCCTCTTCGAGTTCGGCTCCGTGCTGCACGACACGACTGCCGAGGCGGTAGGGCACCTGGTATTCGCGGAGCATGGATGCGGTGCGCTCCACATCGCCCTGCGTAGGAGCGGCGAGAACAATGCGCTCCTCGGCGGCCATCAGGTTCTTAAGCTGATCGACTAGAGCTGGGATTGAACCGTGAAAGCGCAATGTCGGACGCGAGTTGACCGCGATTTCGCCGAGGGTATTGTCTTCGTCGAGCACGTCGATGGCGCCAAGCTGATCGAGGTCGAGGCCGGGGTGGGATTCGAGCAGGCCTTGCAGCACTTCGGGGCGAAGATAGATATCCTCTGGCCGGATCAAGGAACCGATGCCGCTCCGTTCGTGGCGCTGCTCTACCTTGTTCCACCAGCGATCGATCTGGTTGCGCACCATCGCGGGCTCTTCGACGAAGAGCACGCTGCGCGGAAGCAGGTTGAGCAGGTGATGTTCGGCGCCGGCGACGGAGGAGAAGAATTCCCAGCCCGGAAAGACGCTGACGCCGCCGGCGGCTTCCGCTTCGATGGCCATCTCTTCTTCTTCGGGGCTTGCCCCCTCGGCGATCTGGACGCGCTGTTTGCTGAGGCGCGCATGGACGGCGGCGAGAAGGTGTTCCGTGACCGGAGTTTCGGTGAGCGGAAGAAGTTGCGTTTCGTCGAGGCCGGACTGCGAGCGCTGCGTCTCGGGGTCGAACTTGCGGATGGTGTCGATCTCGTCGCCGAAGAATTCGATGCGTACGGGGCGGTCGGCTTCGGGCGAATAGATGTCGAGGATGCCGCCGCGGCGGGTGAACTGGCCGGGCATCTCGACCAGGTCCATCTGCGTGTAGCCCACGCTGGCGAGATGGCCGGTGAGCACTTCGACGTCGAGTTCTTCGCCACGGCGTACGGTGACGGCAAGGCTGGCGTAGTAATCGCGATGGAAGAGGCGCAGTGCGGCAGACTCGGCGGGCGCGATGAGGATAGAAACTGCGCCAGTTGCGAGTTTGAAGAGGGCTGCGGCGCGCTGCTCCTGCACGTCGGGGTGGGGCGAAAGGTTCTCAAATGGAAGCACGTCGTGGGCGGGCAGGCGGACTACACGGCTGGGATCGACGGCGCCGGTGAGTTCGCAGCCGGCGCGGAGTGTGAGTTCGAGAGCCTCCGCGGCCTTGTTGTCGGCCACTACGACAATCACTGGCTGCTTGGCGGCGCGGGCGAGAAGAGGAATGTAGAGGGAACGGGCAGTATTGGTGAGTCCGGACACACGTCTGCGCCCGACACCTAGGGAGAGGTGCCTGCGAACGCGATCAAAGGAGGAGGACTGCTCCAGTTCCGCGAATATTTCGCGGACAAACGGGAGGATCATGCAGTTTCCAGTTTATCAAGGAGGACTGCGCGTCCAGCGAATCGCGTTTCGCGCCACCCTCAATCTGCGACAGCGTCGCTCCTCTAGTCTTCTGTTTGCCGCGCGATTGACACCGATCGCCGGGATTCCCCGTAAACCAGCCAGCCGCCAAGTGCCATTGCGACGGCGATGGTCCAGAGGCCCGTGGTGTAGTGATGCGTAACGTCGTGGAGCCAGCCCATAGCGGAGGGCCCGGCGAAGGCCCCGACGGCTCCGACAGAGTTGACGAGTGCGATTGCAGCCCCGGCGGCCTTTCCGCTGAGGCGGCTGGCGGCGAGGCTCCAGAACATGGGCAGAGAGGCAAGGATTCCCATGGCGGCGAGACTGAAACCGGCTACGGCTGTGATTGCAGAGTGCGCCAGACCGGCAGCGATGAATCCTAGCGACGACGCAAGAAAAAGATACGGCAAAGCGCGGAATCCGCGACGACGGCTGGCCCATAGCATCGCCAGTGCGCCGAAGCCGAAGGTGACCGTCGCCCACCAACCGGCGGAGAGATTGGAAGCTCCGACGGTTGTGAGGATCCGGGGCAGCCAGAAGGTGAGGCCGTAGTTTCCGCTGCTCCAGAGGAAGTAGACGACGCAGTCGCGCGCGACATGGAGGCTTTGTTTGCCGGAATCCTGTTGCGCCGACTCTTCGAGCAGCAAATCGCTCGTGACCTGGTCTTTCTCTGCACTGGAAAGCCACGAAGCGGACCACGGCCCGTCAGCGAGCAGGAACCACGCGGCGATTCCAAGAATTACGGCGGGCATGCCCTCCAACAAAAAGAGCCACTGCCAGCCCCGCAAGCCGGAGACATTATTGAGCAGCAGGATGTGCGCGGAGATCGGCGAACCGATCGAATTGCACAGCGGGACGGCGAGCAGGAAGAGCGCGAGAATGCGCGTGCGGAGAGTTCGCGGCATCCAGAAGGTGAAGTAGTAGATGACGCCGGGATAGAAACCGGACTCCGCTATGCCGAGCAGGAACCGCACGCCAATGTAAGCCGCCTCGGTGTGAACAAATGCGGTGCCCATGGAGACGAATCCCCAGATGACCATGAGGATGGAGAGCCAGCGGCGTGCGCCCAGGCGCGCGAGCACCAGGTTGGCGGGGACTTCGAAGAGACAATAACTGAGAAAAAAAACGCCCGCCGCGAAGCCGTAGACGCTCTCGCTGATGCCGAGATCGCGATTCATGGTGAGCGCGGCAAAGCTGATGTTGACGCGGTCGAGGAACGCGACCATGTAGAGCAGCATGAGGAATGGAACGAGCCGCCACGCGATCTTGCGGTAGAGCGGACTCATCGGTGCTGGGCTCACTCGCCGCGGGCTCCTGGATGCGCAACAAGCTTACAGGATTGGGGGTTAGTTAGATTTCATGGCTACTGGGATACTTCGAAGTGCAAAAGCAGATTCTTCGCTCACCACCCCCGAACCTGCCCCACAGAGCTATCGCTCTGCGGGGTCCCTGGTACGTTCGGGGCCCGTTCGCTCAGAATGACACCCTAACTTTTATCGTCAAGAACTTCAGGCGCCGCTCCCAGAAGCGAGAAACGACTCTAGTGTGGGCGCCCGGGCAGGATGAAGTGCTCAGCGCAGCGCGGCTCGTAGGCGTCGCCGGGCATTTTGATGGGGCTGTCGTAGGGTGCCGGGTTGCCATCGATGAGGCGTTGCGAGTAGAGGGCGCGCGCGCCGCAGGTGCAGTAGGCCATGCACTCGGTAATGCTGCCGCCATAGGCGTTCACCAGCCACGTGAGGTTGAGCATTTCTCCAAATGGCATTGCCCGAAAATCGAGGTCGAGGCCTGCGACGAGGACGTCGTGATTGGCGTCGAGCAGGTTCTTGGTGAAGAGAAAGAGGTCGGTGACGAACTGGCCTTCGTCGATGGCGATGCATTCGACGCGCTTGCCAATCTCCTGTTCGAGGTTGTCGATAGCCTTGAGGACAGACCAGGGATCGTTCGACGGGAATTCAAGGGCATTCATTTTGGCGTGGCCGTTGGGATTGCGGCTTTCGACGAGGCCGGGGCCGCCCTTGGTGTCGTCGCTTGGTTTGAGCACGAGAACGTACTGCTTGGCGTACTGGCGTCGCATGTCGGCGCGGCGCAGCAGTTCCGCGGTTTTGTTGCTGCGCATCGGGCCCAGCATCAGCTCTATTTTGCCCGCCATGCTGGCGACTCCGTTTGACGAATGTGGCTTACGGATTTCCATCATAATCCGCCCGGCGAACGGCCGCGTGTCATGCGCTTAAAGCGGAGAATCATTGGTCACCCAGAGCTTTCGAGAAGGCGTAGAAGAAGTCCAGCGCCTTCCAGTACGAATCAACGGGCAGGCGTTCGTCCTGGCCATGGGCGCGCACATCATTCCGCTCAAGCGCAGTGGCGGAGAAGCCGTAGCAGGCGTAACCGGCCTGTGCGAAATAGATGGAATCGCTGGCTCCATCCTCCATCTCAGGCGTCACCGGGATTCCCGGCCAGATTTCGTTGGTAATGCGCGTGAGCGGCTCGAAGACTTCTTTTAGCGGCGCCGGGGGAACGATGGCTTTGCGCTCCGGCGCGGTGCCGGAGACCTCACCGGCATCAGAAACGTATTTCACGGTGAGCTTGGAATCGCCGAATAACGCGATGAGCTGCTGGCGAATTTCTTCGGGCGAGTGGCCGGGAAAGATGCGGCAGTTTACGTTGGCCTGCGCGGTTTGCGGCAGCGCGTTGTTGGCGTGGCCTGCGGAGAGGCGCGTGGCAACGCAGGTGGTGCGAAAGTTGGAGTTGAAGCTGGGTTCGGCGCTGAGGCGGGCGGCTGCTGCCGGATCGGGTGGCGTGGCAAGGATGGCGCGGATGTTGTCAGCCATCTCACCGGTTTCCTGCTTGGCGAGGTTTCCGAAATAGACACGGGTGACCTCATTCATCTCAAACGGAAAGTTGTAGGCGGCGAGTTTGTTGAGCGCGGTGGTGAGCTCGTAGATCGCATTGTCAGGTCGTGGCAGCGAACTGTGGCCGCCGCGATTGCTCGCGGTGATCTGGTAGTCGGCGTAGACCTTTTCCGTGGCTTCGACGTCTCCGACGATGGCGCGGCCGTGGTCAAGCTCAACGCCGCCCGCATCGGGGTTTATGATGAAGGCCGCGTCGACGAGATCGCGATGGTTGTTCACCAGCCAGCTTGCGCCGTTGAACTTGCCACCTTCTTCATCGGCGGTGAGGGCGAGGATGAGATCGCGCTTCGGTTTGTAGCCCTCGCGATGAAGACGCAGAAACGTGAAGACGAGGGCGGCATCGGACTCTTTCATGTCCTGCGTGCCGCGGCCGTAGAAGTAACCGTCTTTCTCGACGAACTGAAACGGGTCGGTGTGCCAGTCTGAGGCCAGCGCTTCGACGACGTCGATGTGGCAGAGGAAGAGGACGGGCTTTTGTGTGGTGGGCGCGGCGGCGCGGATGCGGACGACGAGGTTCTGCTTGTTCGCGTCAGGGCCGAGCAGTTTCACGTCTTCCCGCGAGAAGCCGGCATCGAGGAAGCGCTTCTGCATGGCCTTGGTTGCGGCGGTTACGCTGCCCTTGGGCGTGTCGGTGGTGTTGATTTCGATAAGTTGCTTAAAAATGTCGCGGGCTTCGGCGCGCTCTGCGGGCGGCGTTGTGGGCAGCGAGCCAGGTTGTGCTGCGGCATGGGGCACAAGGGAGACGGAAAACGCAAGAGAGCCAAGGATGGCAGGGATTATCGATCGGGGCATGGGTGCAATTGTAAGTCAGGACTTTGTCCGACCGTGGTCAGTGTCAAGGGATGTAAGTTCAAAAGCAGGTTCTTCGCTCCCCACCCCCGAACCTGCCCCAAAAGAGCTTTCGCTCTTCGGGGACCCCCTAAACGTTCGGGGCCCCGTTCGCTCAGAATGACACTCTCAACTTTTGTTGAAGCCCCAGGGACCTAATAGTAGTGGCGGCGGCTGCAGTCGAGCTTTTGGGGATGCCGGTTTACAGGATGTGCCAAATCGATTTATTGTGATGCCGCTGACAATTTGAGGTGCAATATGTATTCGAAGTTTTTCGTCGTGGCTGGGATGGCTGTGCTGGGTATCGCTGGCGTCGCGTTGAAGGCGCAGGAACGGCCCGAGATTACGGGAATTTCGCACCTGGCTGTTTACACTTCAGACGCGGCCGCAACGGACCGCTACTATCGTGTGGTTCTTGGCGCGGCGAAGGAAGCCGATCCCGAGAATCCCGCAGGGCGTGAAATATGCTTTCAGCGCGACTCAGTATATCGAGGTGCTGCCCCTGCCGGCGAATGCGGGCATCAATCGCATGGATCATGCGGCATTCAATACCGTGAACGCGGAGGGCATGCGGAAGTACCTGGCCGCGAAGGGTTGGAAGACGCCGGCCGCGGTGACGAAGGGTTCAGATGGGAGCCGTTGGTTCGCGGTGCTCGACCCCGAAGGCAACAAGATCCAGTTTGTGCAGCCTGCTGCGAATGCCAAGGCACCGGATAATCCGAACGTGATCGGCCGCCACATTATTCACGTTGGTTTCCTGGTGCACAGCCGCGAGGCGCAAGACAAGTTTTATCGCGAACTGCTTGGATTCAAGCCGTACTGGTACGGCGGAATGCAGGACGACAAGGTCGACTGGGTGAGCCAGCAGGTTCCTGATGGGCACGACTGGGTGGAGTACATGATGACGAGCGGGCCCTCTGGAACGGGCATTCCCGCGAACATGACGCAGCAGACGCTGGGCGTGCTGGATCACTTTGCCATTGGCCAAAAGTCTGTGGAGGATGCGTTCAAGGTGCTGCAGGCGGGCAATCGGCTGGAAGGCAGGCACGACGCGGCGCCGAAAATCGGCAAGGACGGGAAGGGGCAGTTCAACATGTACGACCCGGATGGAATTCGCGCGGAGCTGATGAACTTCCACGCGACGGAGAAGCCGTGCTGCTCGGCATTCACGGCGGAGGATCCGGCGGAGTAAGGGTGCACCGCTCGAAGCGATTCAGGTTCGTTGCTTTCCCACCCTTGGCTATCACCCCAGCGACGATGACCTGTCGCCGGGGACCCCACGCAAAAACAAAGACGCGCCAAGCATGGGGCACCCAGCGAGTTGGCGTGTCAGCGGGTTCCAGTCTGAGCTCACGCTTGCGCGCTAGAATTTAGATATGGCTGCAACTGCGCTTTCTGCTGATGTTCTTGCCAAATACGAGCCGGTGATCGGCCTTGAAGTGCACGTGCAACTGCTCACCGCGAGCAAGATATTCTGCGGCTGCGCGAACAAGTTTGGCTCGGAGCCCAATACGAATATCTGCCCGGTATGCCTGGGGTTGCCGGGCTCGCTGCCGGTGCTGAACGCCAGGGCGGTGGAGTTTGCCGTGCTGGCTTCGCTGGCGCTGAACTGCGAGGTGCGCGAGCGGTCGATCTTCGCGCGCAAAAACTACTTCTATCCCGACCTGCCCAAGGGCTACCAGATTTCGCAGTTCGACAAGCCGCTGGCCGAGCATGGCTGGATCGAGGTTCCCACTGCGGATGGCGGCACCAAGAGAATTGGAATTACGCGGCTGCACATGGAAGAGGACGCGGGCAAGAGCTTGCATGACGGCTTTTCCGATTCGGCAACGAGGACTTATCTGGATCTGAATCGCTGCGGCACTCCGCTGGCCGAGATTGTGAGCGAGCCGGACATTCGCACTCCTGACGAAGCTTTCGAGTACCTGACGCGGCTGAAGGAGATTCTGCTGTACACGGCAGTTTCGGACTGCAACATGGAGGAAGGCTCGCTTCGATGCGACGCGAACGTGAGCGTGCGGCTCAAGGGCGCGCCGAAGTTCGGGACGAAGGCCGAAGTCAAGAACGTGAACAGCTTCCGCTTTATCCGCGCGGCACTGGAGTATGAGATCGAGCGGCAGATCGAAGTGATCGAAGAAGGCGGCCGCGTCGTTCAGGAAACGCGGCTGTGGAACGCGCATGAGGGCCGCACGTACTCGATGCGTTCGAAGGAGCAGGCGCATGATTATCGTTATTTTCCTGAACCGGACCTGCCGCCACTGATTGTGACGCCGGAGTTTATTGAGGCAGCGAAGGCGAAGCTTCCGGAACTGCCTGAAGCGCGGCGCAAGCGCATGATTGCCGAGTATGAGTTGAACCCGAAGGACGCGCATACGCTAACGGGTTCGCGCGAGTTTGCCGATCGATTTGAGGCTGCGGCGAAGACGGCAAAAAATCCGCGGCGCGTGGCCAACATCCTGCTGAGCGAACTGGGCGGCCGCCTGAAGGCGCTTGGACTGGAACTGGACCAGTCGCCAGTTTCGATGGCGGGCGTGGTGATGGCCGCCGATCTGCTTGACGAGGACAAGATCAGTTCGAAGCAGATGAAGGGGCTGTTCGATATCTGCTTTGAAAAGGGCGAGGACTTCGCGGCTGTGTACGAACGGGAGAAGCCGCAGCAGCTTACCGATGCGTCGGCAATCGAGGCAATGATCGATCAGGTGATCGCGGCGAATCCTAAGCAAGTGGAGCAGTATCGCGCCGGCAAAAAGACGATGGCGGGATTCTTTGTAGGCCAGGTGATGAAGGCGTCAAAGGGGCAAGCCAACCCGGCGCTGCTGAATGAGCTGGTGACGAAGAAGCTCGACGGATAAGGTCCGACGGGGATTAGGCGCGAAATTCATGCGCGATTCTTAATATGGCGTTCACCATCGCGCCACGGACTGCGCACTGTATAGGTGGGCGTCGCGGTGACGCTTTCTTTCTTGACGGCGAGCAGCTTGCGCTTGAGAAGCCAGCCAATGGCAGACTGCGCGGAGCTTTTCGAAATTCCAACAGACTCGGCGACCTGCTGATAGCTTACCCGCACCTGGTCTGAGTTCTTGGCCTGTTCAGACGCCAGCCAGAGATATACAAGAAAGCTGACCGGCTTGCGATCGTGGCCGACGAGATCGCGCATCAGCGTATCGGTGATGTAGTTGTCGAGGACTAGCATAGCTATACCAACAGATGCTACAGCAATCGCTGACTGATTGATTGCAAAAATGACCCGCGCTATTCTCGAACCACTGTGAGGGAGCGATGATTCGAGGCATCAAGTTTGTGGGAATTCCGGTGCGCGACCAGGATGTCGCGTTGAAGTTCTACACCGAGGCGATGGGCATGAAAGTGTTGACGGATCAGCCCTTCACGCCGAAGCAGCGATGGATTGAGCTGACGATTCCAGGCGCGGACACCGGCATCGCGCTCTTCACGCCGGAAGGGCACGAGAAGCGCATCGGCGAGTTTCAGTCGATTTCGTTCTGGTGCGACGACGTGTTTGCAACGGTAGAGTTGTTGAAAGCGAAGGGTGTTGTGTTTACGAAGGAGCCGACGACTGAGCAGTGGGGCTCCGTGGCCGTGTTCAAGGATGTGGATGGAAATCAGCTTGTATTGTCGAGCCGGGGCAAGCAGAAGTAGCCTGCCCCGATTTCGAGTCGATGAAAACGCAGCTGACAGCGATAGGCTGTAACTACTTCAGCTTTAATTCCGTTTGAAAATCTTTTCGTGCATCCCACGAACTGACAGTTTTGACGGGACTTTTCTTGCCGTCCTTCTGGGCCCACAGATCGTAGTCGTCGGTCATTCCAACCTGGGCAAAGCGAAAGCTCCCATTGCCGGCAGACGTATAGCTTCGGATGGCCTTGGTTTTCTGATTTTGGAGAAAGACGGTAGCACCCTGCACGGGTGAGGAGTCGGCGTCCACGACAAGGCCAGCTACGTTGCGCTGACCCAGGTTTTGCGCATAGGCCACGCCAACGGGTTGTACCGCTGAAATAATAACCACTACGAAGGCGGCGAAAGCCAACCGTGCCACCAATTTTGAGCGGTTCCCTATCACTCTTCCTCCTCGTCCTCTTCTAGAAAATCGTCTTCGTCTTCGTCGATGCCTTCTTCCACTTTTGAAAGCTCGAGTGGTTCAGTGCCGACGATTTCATACTCAGTTCCACACTCAGTACAGGCGACCACGTCGCCCTCTTCCGCTTCTTCAACATCGATATCCAGATCGTTTTCACATTCAGGGCAGCTTGTCATGGCAGCCTCCTCTCGCAAGGCATTTCGTGATGTAGGATGACGGTACCCTTAGGGTACGGACTTGGGTTAGTTTTAGGCAAACGGTTCCAAAGGTCAAGAGGCCGCTTCCCCCTCTTGAAACCGAAGTAAACCCTGCGGAGAATGAACGATGAAGAGTTCTCATTTGGTCCTGCTATGCGGGCTTGCGCTGGCGTGCGGCGCTGCGGATGCGCAACCCGACTATGGGTTGCACGCGACACCCATTGGCCCCTCGCCGGCCGATCCGGCAATTGCCCGGGCTCTCGCGTCGATCAAGCCCAGCCAAATACATCAGACGATAGAAAAGCTGGTTAGTTTCGGAACCCGTAACACATTGTCGAGCATGGAAACCGATCTGCCGCCCGGCCAGGGGATTAATGCGGCCGCGGAGTGGATCGCGAGCCAGTTCGACGCCATCTCGCGCGAATGCGGGGACTGCCTCGAGGTAAAACGGGACACCTTTACCGCCGACCCGGCCAGCGGCGCGCGGTGGGCGCGCCGGATTCCCAAGCCGACACAGATCACCAACGTTTATGCCATTTTGCGCGGCACAGACCCGGAGCAAGCCAAGCGCATCGTTCTGGTAACCGGGCACTACGATTCGATCAATTCGAACGTGATGAAGAATTGGGCTGATACTTCGGGCGCGGCTCCTGGCGCCAACGACGATGCCTCAGGCGTGGCCGTTTCGCTGGAGTGCGCACGGGCCCTGAGCAAGATGAAGTTTCCGGGAACGATTGTGTTTGCGGCTGTCGCCGGCGAAGAGCAGGGCCTGGTTGGTTCGGCACACCTGGCCAAGCTGGCAAAGGACGAGGGCTGGGCTCTGGAAGCTGTACTGAATAACGACATTGTAGGCGGCAACACCACGCCCGGCGACACACTGCAGCTGAAGGATAGAGTACGGGTGTTCTCCGAGGGCGTTCCCCAGGCCGCAACGCCAGAGGAGGCGCTGCGGATCCGTGATCTAGGCAAGGAAAACGACTCGCCTAGCCGGCAGCTGGCTCGGTCCATCGCAGATACGGCGCGGACTTACTTCTCGCGACCGGGACAGGGGAAGCCATTTTCGGCGTTTCTAGTCGACCGGCCCGATCGCTACCTGCGCGGTGGCGACCACAGCTCTTTCAATCACGAAGGTTTTGCGGCGGTGCGGTTCACAGAGTGGCGCGAGGACTATAACCATCAGCACAAAAACGTGACGCAACCTCCGGCTGGGTCAAACGATCCGGTGATGGGCGACCTGATCGAGTTTGTGGACTTCAACTACGTTGCGCAGGTGGCCCGGCTGAATGCGGCGAGCCTGGCCACGCTGGCCGCTGCTCCCGGCTTACCGCTGAAAGTCGCCATCGTCAACAAGATGACGGAGAACGGCTCGACATTGACGTGGGAGGCCCCGGCAGGTGGCGGGGTGGCCCACTACGAGGTGCTGTGGCGCGAAACGACGTCAAATAGCTGGCAGTACGTAAAACAGGTTGCGGCTGGATCAACGGAGGGGCCAGTGACAGTTTCGCTCCCGATCTCCAAGGACAACGTGATTTTCGGCGTGCGCGCCGTCGACGCGAAAGGTCATCGCGGGCTGGTTGTCGTTCCGTGAGAGGCTGGTGGGGCGTCTCAATCTTTCGGACCTGACGTGCTCTCCCCATGACACGCCTAAGCCGTTGCATTTAACCTGTTCACTACCATGGCAAGGATTGGCGCGACACCGTTTGCGTTTCCCGATTTTCACGGCGCCACCCGCCGACTGGTGCTGGTGAACCTGGGTGCCTATTTCCTGCTTGCCATTGCAGGATTGGCGGCTCCGGAGGCAACGCGATCGGCGCTGGGGTACCTGCTTTTCTACCCGACAATGTTTTTGCATGGTTGGATATGGCAGCCCTTCACGTACAGCTTTGTGCATCCCACCGGCCTGGTCGTCTCCACGCTGTTTGAGTTGCTCTCCATCTGGTTTCTGGCGGGATTCCTGGAGTCGTTCCATAACGATACGTGGGTCATGGGCCTTTACGCGGCATCGGTTGTCGGTACGGCGTTGGCGGCAGTCGCCATCTACGGGGCGAGCGTGGCGCTCAGTTCGTCGCTGGTTACGTTTCCGCTTTATGGGTGCTTCGGCGGCATCTTCGGTCTGCTGATGGCTATTGGACTGCTTTACGGCGACGTGCAGTTCCAGATGTTCTTCGTTATCGGCATCAAGGCGCGCTACATGGCGATTATTTATGCGCTGGTGGCAATTGCCATGATGTTCGGCAGCATGCGCATGTATGCCTTTGCGCAACTTGGCGGTGCTCTGGCCGGGTTTGCTTTCATCCGCATGGCGCCGCGGCGCGGATTCTCGTTTGTGTTCAGCGAGAAATGGTACGGAATGCGCAATGGCTACTACCGCTGGAAGCGGCGGCGGGCCGCGAAGAAATTCGAGGTCTACATGCGATCCCAGGGCCGCACGGTCAAGTTCGACGGCAGTGGAAAGCAGATCGACGAAGACCATGACGACAAGAAGCGCTGGAACTGAAGCCTGCCTTCCATTCTCTGAAGGCGTGTTCATCATCGATCACGCTGCGCACATCGGCGGCGATGCCTGATTCGATACAATCCTCAATGGCATGAATAAGAAGATTGCATTTCTCTTTCCGGGGCAGGGATCGCAGACGGTGGGCATGGGCCGCGATCTCGCCGAGCGATTCCCTGTCGCCAGGCAGACCTTCGCAGAGGCAGATGAGGCGTGCGGATTTGCCCTGTCGAAGCTCTGCTTTGATGGACCTGAAGACGACCTGAAGAAGACGGAAAACACGCAGCCGGCGATTCTGACCGTGAGCGTGGCTGTGCTGCGGGTTCTGGCGGAACACGGCGTGCAGCCAGCACTGGCCGCGGGGCACTCGCTGGGCGAGTGGTCGGCGCATGTGGCAGCGGGGACACTGACGTTTGCCGATGCCGTGCGAGCGGTAAAGGCTCGCGGTCGGGCGATGCAGTTGGCTGTGCCGGCGGGGCAGGGCGCGATGGCGGCGATTCTGTCGCTCGATCCGGAACGGGTGGTCGAGGCGTGCGAAGAGGCCGCGAGAGAGACGGGGCTGACTGTGGCCGCGGCAAATCTGAATTCGCCGGGACAGACGGTGATTTCGGGCGCGACGGCGGCGGTGGAGAAGGCGGCGGCATTGTGCAAGACGCTGGGCGCGCGGCGCACCGTGATGCTTCCCGTGAGCGCTCCCTTCCATTGCGCGCTGATGCAGCCGGCGCAGGAGGAAGTGGCGCGGGTGCTGGCGGGGTTGAAGCTCTCCGATCCGCGCTTTGCTGTCGCCTCCAATGTGAGTGGAACGATGGTGACCACGGCCGATGGGGCGCGTAATGCACTGATCGAACAGGTGACCGGCGCTGTTCGCTGGGTGGATTGTATGAGAACTCTGGTGGGGGCTGAAGCCGAACTGTTTATCGAGGTTGGTCCGGGCAAGGTGCTGTGCGGACTGTTGAAGCAGATTGACCCGGCACAAAAGTCCCTGAACGTCGAAGACTCGGCGAGCCTGGAAAAGACTCAGGCGGAGTTGGTCTCCGCCTGAGCGTCACGCTAGAAAGATTGATCGTCTTAGTGGTCGTTAGACGCTAGGGCCCGAGATACAGTTCTTCGTCGGGCGGCGCGAAGTCCAGCGTGTGGTCCTTGGGAAAGTAGGTAAGGAACAGCGCCTTGCTTTTGCGCCCATTGATCAGCAACCCCACGAGCAGCACATTCCGGAATACGCGGGCCGCGACAATCTGGTGGGTCTGGATAACACCATATTCATTCTGGTTGCTGTTGGAGCCCCAATCGGCTTCGAAACGATCGAATGTATAGGAGCCGTACTTTTCCGGGTGCTGCTGCCAGTTGGGATCGTGCATCCAGATGCCGTAGGCCTGCTTCAGGTCGTTCTTCTCGACCCTCTCCATGAAGTGGTTGATCGTGTGCCGGCCCCGCAGATGAGTCCACCAGTTCCAGGGCCAGTCGGCGGGATGGCCAGCAAAAAGCCAGAAGACCACAATCACAAGGAACAGCAGGCCGCCGCCGCCATAAAGCATGGCGCGATTGCGGTTTTCGCGGGCTTGGTCAAACTTGGGAGCATCGAGCAGGGTCATTGCAGACTTTCCTCGCAGTCAAGGATACGGTAAGACAGGGAGCAGGGACTAGGGAGTAGGGAATAACCAACGGGAATGCTGTGTTGCGCGACCATAGTGCGCCGCTGATCTTTTGAGCGCAAACTAAATCCTCTCTTATCTTAGACACCGGCAAGACAAGCGTAGTTCCAGGCTTGTTATTCCCTATTCCCTAGTCCCTGTTCTTCTACTCTCTGCTGTACTTGTTCCGGTTTTTGTCTTTGTGGCGCTCGAGGGCAAGCTCGATGAGGTTCGTGATCAGGTCGCTGTACGGGATTCCAGTCGCCTCCCACAGTTTGGGGTACATGCTGATCTGCGTGAAGCCGGGGAGCGTGTTCACTTCGTTCAGATAAATGCGGCGCTTGCCATCGGGCTCCATGAGGAAGTCGACGCGGGCGAGACCGGCGAGATCGCAGGCTCGGAACGCGGCAACCGCCATCTCCCGGATCTGCTTCGCTTCAGTGCGCCTGATCTTCGCCGGAATGACAGGCACGGAGCCTTCCGACAGGTACTTGGCCTCGTAGTCGTAGAATTCCTTGCCGGGAATGATCTCGCCGACCACGCTGGCCTTGGGATCATCGTTGCCGAGGACTCCGACTTCGAGTTCGCGGGCGCGCGATTTGCTGCCGCCTACCCCCTGCTCGATGACGAGCTTTCGATCATATCTGGCAGCCTCATCAAGAGCAGGGCCGAGTTCCTTGCGGTCGTGCGCCTTGCTGATGCCGACCGATGAGCCGAGATTCGCGGGCTTCACAAACAGCGGGTATTTGAGCGCGGCTTCGATCTGCGCAATGGCCTTGCGCGGCGAGGTCTCCCACTCAGAACGAAGGAGGGTGACGTGTTTCACGATGGGCAGACCCGCATGCGCAAACAGGCTCTTCATCGCGTCCTTGTCCATGCCCGCAGACGAACCCAGAACGCCGGAGCCGACGTAGGCGATGCCCGCGAGCTCAAACAAACCCTGGATCGTACCGTCTTCCCCGAAGGTCCCGTGCAGGACTGGGAAGACGATATCGATTGCTTTCCCCTCGGGGCCCTGGGGGCCGGGGACCGGCGCGAGCAGCGTCGGAATGCCCTCGTGCAAAAGCTTTGCGCCCGGAGTTGCCGCGGGATCGCCAGCTCGAAGCCGGCGCGCCACCGCGTTCTGATCGCCTTCGAGCAGTCCCGTCGCATCGGCGGCTGCAAGCCAGCGACCTTCCTTCGTGATGCCTATCGGCACTACGTCAAACTTTTTGCGATCAATTGCCTTGAGAATCGATGCGGCCGAGAGCAGCGAAACTTCATGCTCGCCGCTGCGGCCGCCAAACAGAACACCTACGCGAAGTTTTTTTGCCATCGCTCTTATTGTCGCTCAGATGAACGCGAACAAGGGTGACAGGCGAGGTTCATGCTTTCCCACTCATGCCGCGAAGAAACCGCGTCATGAATGGGGCACCCAGATTCTTGTTGAACGACACCCCGACAGAGGTCACAGAATCTTTTTTCCGAACGCCGAGCAGGCCAGTTCCACCGCCAGATCGGCAGTGCGGTTGTGCTCGTCAATCACGGGGTTTACCTCGACGATTTCGAAGCTCAGCATGCGTCCGTGGTCGGCCAGAATCTCCATCGCCAGGTGCGCTTCGCGATAGGTCGCACCGCCGCGAACGGGGGTGCCCACGCCCGGAGCATCCTCTGGGTCGATCCAGTCCATGTCGAGCGAAATGTGATAACCGACGGTTCCCCGCCCTGCGGCACGCAATGCCTCTTCCATGACGGCGCGCATTCCCCGCTCATCGATATCGCGCATGGTGTAGACCTCGCCGATGCCGGCGCGGCGAATGTTAGCACGCTCTGCTGAGTCGACATCCCGCACGCCGACCAGCACGGTGTTTTCCGGGGCAATCTTGGGCGAGAATCCGCCGATGTTGGTCAGCAGATCGGGGCCCAGGCCGAGCAGCGCAGCCAGCGGCATGCCGTGGACGTTGCCGCTGGGTGAGGTGTCGGGGGTGTTGATGTCGGAATGGGCATCGATCCAGATCACGCCGATCTTCTGGTTCTGGCGGCGGTAGAACTCCGAGACGCCCGAGACTGACCCCACCGCAATGGAGTGGTCACCGCCCAGCAGCAGCGGCGTCATGCCCTCTTCCAGCGCCTTTGAAACTGCGGCCGCAGTGCGCGTGCAGGTGTCGGCGATCTGTTTGAGATAGCGGGCGTTAGGGCTTCCGAAGTTCTGGGTTTCGGCAATGTCGACGGCTACGTTGCCGCCGTCGCTGACGTGGTGGCCGAGGGCCTCGAGACGCGCTTCCAGTCCCGCAACACGCATTGCAGACGGGCCCATGTCGACGCCGCGCCGGCTGGCGCCCATGTCGAGTGGTACGCCCAGCACGCGTATGCGCCGGGTGGGCGATGACTGAGTTCCGCTGGGGGGAAACGACGTGACAACGAGGGGAATTTCAGGATTGGTCGCCATTGGAGTGCTCTCCCGAGTCTGAGCCCCAGCCATAATACCGTGCGACCCCTGACCCATGTCCGAGATCCGGACATCCCATCTTGGGAGTGCTATGACCTGTGTAGTACCGATTCCCCGAAAGGTGTAACGAGAGTAATCAAAGTTGAGCGTAAACTTTTATCAATCTTGCCGATACCTTCAGTAAGTGCGATATGAGCTAAGTTCCACGCAGGGAGTAACTAGCGGGCAGCTTTGGGGACCTTGGAATGGCGTTTTGCGGTAAATTCCGGCAAATCCTGGTGTACGGGGCGGTGGGCCTGGCGCTCTGCTCGAGTACGCCGGTTGCCCGCAGTGCTCCCAATCGAGAAACAAATGGCCGGCCGCTGACATCACTGCACGCGATTCGCGCTCTCACCAATTCCCAGGCCAGCCACCAGCTTCCAGTTTCGTTTGAAGCCACCGTCACCTACTATCGCGGGTATGAGCGCACGCTGTTCGTCCAGGATGGCGATGAGGCAATCTACGTGCAGCCCAAAGTGCAGGCTCAGCTCTCGGTTGGCGATCGCGTCCTGATCAAAGGAACGACCCACGAGAGCTTCCGGCCCATCGTATCGGCTACCAGCATCAGTGTGTTGGGTCATGGCAGCTTGCCCAGGCCGGTGACAGCGACCTTTGACCAGTTAATTCGCGCCGAATTCGACTGCCGCCTGGTAACGGCGCATGGGACAGTTCGCAGCGTCGACCTTGTCCAGAGCTCTGACAGGCCCAGTATCTCAATCCAATTGCGCAGCGATGGTGGACCGATTGCCGCCGTTGTAGACAGCGATAGCGTTGACGGTCTCAAGAGCATTCTTGACGCCGAAGTCGAGTTGACCGGCGCAGCGTCCGGCCGCTTTGACGGCAAGATGCAGATGACGGGAATACTGCTCCATGCAAGCTCGCTGTCCGCAGTCCACGTGGTGAAAGCGGCCGCAAGGGACCCCTGGGATCTCCCACTAACCTCCATGGACGAGATCCTGAGGGGCTATCGAGTGCAAGATC
Organism: uncultured Acidobacteriaceae bacterium; assembly: GCA_963769345.1. Taxonomy (GTDB): domain Bacteria; phylum Acidobacteriota; class Terriglobia; order Terriglobales; family Acidobacteriaceae; genus Telmatobacter. Next base: position 502,654 of record CAVYLL010000005.1, on the reverse strand, counting down.
TGACGCAGCGTGTCAGGGTGCATGGAACTATTACCTACTATCAGCCTGGCGCCGCGGTTGTACTGCAGGATGGCTCAAAGAGCCTGTGGATCATGACCGCATCGGTCGCGCCCTTGCGCATCGGAGATCAAGCCGACGCAACCGGGTTCCCCGACGTGCACGACGGATTTCTGGCGTTGACCAACGGCGAAGTTCTTGATCGGCAGATCTCAACGCCGATCGCATCCCGTTCGGTAACATGGAGCGAGCTTGCAACGAGTCATCACCTCTTCGACCTGGTTTCGACCGAGGCAGAGGTACTGGCGGAACATCGCAGCGCCGCGCGGGACGAATATGTGCTGAGCGCCGGCGGGAATCTGTTCTCTGCCATCTATCGTCTACCGCCCCCTCGAAGCCAGCAAACAGCAGCCCCTCCGGCATTGAAGCATCTAGCCCTGGGCTCGAAGGTACGGGTCGCCGGAATCTGCATTATGGGTGCTTCGAATCCTTTTGACACGCAGGTGCCATTCGACATCCTGATGCGCACGACGGACGACATCGTCACCATCGGCGCGCCATCCTGGGTCAGCGTGGGCAACCTGGTTCGTGTCGTAGTCGTGCTGCTTGCAATCGTGCTGATCGTCGGCGTGTGGGGCTGGATTCTTCGCATGAAGGTACAGCACCAGACCGTAACCATCACTGCGCATGCCGAGCACGAAGCCCGGGCTGAGCGGCATAACGCGCAACTGGAGATGAAGCGCAGCCGGATTCTTGAGGACATTAATAGTTCGCGGCCGATGCCTGAACTGATCGATGCCATCACGGAGATGGTGGCATTCAGCCTCGATTGCCCGTTCTGCTGGTGTGAGATGCCGGATGGCGCCCGCCTGGGAAACGCTCCAGTCAATCCGCAAGGATTGCGGACCATTCGCCAGGACATTCCCGCACGAGCCGGCGGATCGCTGGGAACACTGTTCGCGGCAACGGAAGCCGGCGAGCCTCGTCCGCAAGACGAAGCGTCGGCGCTGGAAGCAGGAATACGGCTGGCAACGCTCGCCATTGAAACCCGCAGGCTCTACAAAGACCTTGTCTATCGCTCGGAGTTCGACTTGCTTACTGACATCCATAACCGCTTCTCCCTCGACCGCTACCTTGAGCAATTGATCGAAAAGGCAAAGGTTGAGGACTCGATCTTCGGCCTGGTTTACATTGACCTGGATGAATTCAAGCAGGTCAACGACTTCTACGGCCACCACGTTGGCGATCTGTATCTCCAGGAAGTCTCGATGCGGATGAAACGTCAGCTCCGCTCGGGAGACATGCTGGCGCGACTGGGAGGCGACGAGTTCGCGGCCCTTGTTCCGGTGGTGCGCAGCCGCTCCGCTCTTGAAGAGATCGCGCAACGCCTCGAGCGGTGTTTTGACGCGCCCTTTGCCGTGGAGGGTTATGTGCTCCGCGGGGGGGCAAGCGTGGGCGTCGCGCTCTATCCCGACGACGGCACATCGACTGACAGCCTGCTGAGTGCAGCCGATGCGGCCATGTATGTCGCCAAGCACACCAAGCGGCACGGGTCCGAAATGCCCGACCGCCTGCAGAAGTCGCTCTTCAAACCTGAAGAGCAGGGCAGATAAAAGCGCGCCGGTCACGAAGAACCGGCGCGCTTTCCCCCCATGAAAATTGGCGAATGCTTCAGCGCACGTGCAGTTGCGAGATGTTCACTTTGCCCTTGACCAGTTCGGCCTTGCGCCACTGACTCTTCTCGTTCAGGGCTACCCAGCGGCGTTCCTCGCTGCGGTAATGCCAATCCTTGTCGAGCTGATAGTAGATCAGCGCTCCCGCTGGCTTCCATCACCTTGATGATGCTGTTGTCGTGCGAGTTTTTCTCATCGAAGTCGGTGGTCGCGCTCTCCCCCATCTCGGAGTAGATCTCATTCAGCTCGAAGAGCAGTGCGTTGACGTTGTCGTCCATGGCTTCGACGTTGAGACCAATGCGCCTGGCTTCGCGCAGCGTGATGGGATAGTTGTGCGACGGGTATCCCGCATTGAGATTGTTGCTGATCTCTCGTGCGCGCTCCTTGTCGTCCATGTGATACGACAGGATCTCCTCGCAGATGCGGGTTGAGAGTGCGCTGGAACGATCGACTGCGCCTATGACCAGTGGATGCACATAGGGGAACAGCGATTCATATGGATTCGTGGTCGAGTCCTTGGCCTGCTCAGTCCAGAGACGGATCACGCGCAGCAGTTCGTCGTTGCTGACGCTGACGCGGTCGTTATCGCGATCGATGGGTGACAGATCATGCGTGAGCGATGTATCGACGGCCGAGAGATGCGCCAGCGGTCCCATCAGGATGCGGTCGGCGCCCAGCGCCAGCATGGTCGCGGCCGACTGGCACTCGAGCGGGGCAAGTACTGTCAGGTGCTTCACATAGCGGCGCAGGAGGTTCACCATGCGCAGCGACGCCTGGCCGGAACCGCCGTCGGACTTGACGAAAAGCGTAAGGCGCTCGATGCTGCCAAGTTTGCGCAGCAGTGCGTAGAGGCCGGCGACATCGTTCTGGCAGATGGAGCCTTTGTTGGAATTCCAGTAGGTGATGATGGGCTCGCCGAGCGTGCGGGATAGCTTGTCGAGCACCGGCTGGGTCCGCTCGATCAGCATCGGCGGCTTGGCCGCGCTGGGGCGGAGCACTGGAAATTCGGATACAGATGCAGCTACAGATACAGATTGGTTAGGCAATTCTGGGTACCGCTCAAAGATGAATTGTCTTGATTGGTTTCGATATTAGCACGATGTTCATCAGGCCGAAATAGAGAAGGTTGTGATTTGACGCACAGCTCAGTGGGCTTTTTGCTCGTCCAAAAGCGCGCGGCACCGAAGCTCTCTCTCAGCAAAGACTTGCAACTCCGAAGAGGAGCGATCAGCCTGCAAACTTTCGTAAGCGAACATCGGCGCGTCCGCATCTGCGGTTCCCCTCACTCAAGATCGACAATTGAAATATGCAAGTGGCAGTCGCGCGAACATCTCGGAATAAGTGTGATATTAATCACAGCAGGCTCCGTGAGATTAGCTGAAATTCTCTATAGATATTCAGAGGGCCAAGGGCCATAAGAAGTTGAGTGTACGAAATCACTTCAAAGGTCAGTCAGTGTACGAAATCTCCGTTAGATTCCCATCGACTGCTAAATCTCGGCAAACCGACGCTGGTCCCAGTGATGGTCGTTCGCGGCAAGATCGGCCTCATAGACGAGGCGCCCAAATCTTCTGTTGCGGCCGTTATTGCTCGAGTTTGCTCGCGATAGCGATCTGCGGCGTTGCTCTCTCTGGATGCCAAGCCTTCTTTATTCGCAACAACGCCCACACCGGAGAATCGCCGAATACTGCTGCGGCAACTCTGAGCTTCAATTCAACGAGCATAGCCTTCGGCTTCGTCCGGGTAAACTCATCGGCAACCCAATCTTTGACCTTGACCTCCGTAGGCACTGCACCGGTCACAATCAGCGCTGTGACGGCGACGGGCGAAGGATTCACGTTGTCCGGAATTACACCGCCTGTCAGATTAGATCCCGGCCAGACGATGATATTGAATGTGCAATTCAATCCCTTAACGACCGGCGCAGCGACAGGTCAGGTGAGAATTACGAGCAACTCTTCGACCAACGGCACGGTCGAAATCGGACTGAATGGCACGGGAACGTCCCATGAAGTTGACCTATCCTGGAACGCACCAATTTCCCGCGATTCCGTAGCCGGATACCGAATCTATCGGTCTTCAGACGGTGACACTTTTTTTCAACTGATAAGTCCGACGCTTGTTACCCAAACCTCTTTCTCGGACGTGCAAGTCCAGAGCGGACTGACCTACCATTATGTTGTGAAGAGTATTGACACCCTGGGGGTTGAAAGCGCACCGTCCAACCTGACCAGCGTGACAATTCCCTGATTCTAAGCAGATGATGGCAACCGAAAGTGAGGAAGTGGAAACAGCCGCATTGCGGATATCGAACGATGCCCTTCGGCATGCCAACGTCCTACATCCCAGGTCTCAGAAGCGAGACCTGGGGCACCCCGTGTTGCGGGGTGGCATTGACAACGCAACCGCAGATCCTTCGACTTCGCTGCTCTTCGCTCAGAATGACAGCGCTCTGGGCTTTGCGAATGTGGCGGTTCCTTATCAAGCGCGTGAACGGGGGCCCCTGACTTGCTCCCTGATGGGATTTGCATAGCAAGAGAGCAACAAAAGAAAAGGACCTCGCATTCGCGAGGTCCTTCTGGTTGATAGAAGCAATTTATGAGGAGCAGCTTACTCGGCTGCCATCTCTTCGGCTTCGCCTTCCTGGCGCATGAGTTCCAGTTCGCGCTCGGCGGCTTCGATCTCTGCCGAAACCTCCTGCTGGACGCGGGCTGCCGCTTCTTCCAGTTCGGGTGAGAGCTGGACGTTGCGGTAGTACTCGAGACCCGTGCCTGCCGGGATGAGCCGGCCGACGATGACGTTCTCCTTGAGGCCGCGGAGATTGTCGATCGCTCCGTTGATGCTGGCTTCGGTGAGTACGCGGGTCGTCTCCTGGAAGCTGGCCGCGGAGATGAAGCTGTCGGTCGAGAGCGAGGCCTTGGTGATGCCAAGCAGGAGCGGACGACCGAGAGCCGGACGGCCACCTTCCCTGACAACGCGCTCGTTCTCTTCGCGGAAGCGGAAGCGATCGACCTGCTGTTCGAGCAGGAAGTTGGTATCGCCCACTTCGTCGATTCGCACCCAGCGCAGCATCTGGCGGACAATCACTTCGATGTGTTTGTCAGAGATGGCCACGCCCTGCAGACGGTAGACTTCCTGGATTTCGTTCACCAGGTAAGCCTGCAGTTCCTTTTCGCCCAGCACGGCAAGAATGTCGTGCGGGTTCAAGGGACCGTCCATCAGCGGGTCGCCGGCACGAAGGCGTTCGCCTTCCTGCACGTTGACGTGGATACCGCGAGGTACCGAGTATTCCTTCTCGTCGCCATTGTCAGCCGTGACGTAGATCTTGCGCTGACCCTTGGCAACTTCGCCGAAGCGGACCACACCATCGATCTCGCTGATGATGGCCGTCTCGCGCGGCTTGCGGGCTTCGAACAGTTCGACCACGCGCGGCAGACCGCCGGTGATGTCCTTGGTACGCGTGCTCTCCTTCGGAATCTTGGCGAGCACATCGCCCGGACCCACCTCATCGCCGTCCTGCACCATAAGGTGCGCACCGCGAGGCAGCAGGTAGCGCTTGTTCGTCTTTGCATTCTTGATCAGGAATGCAGGCTGACGCTTCTCATCGGGAGCGTCGGCAACCACCCAGCGCGAGAGGCCGGTGACTTCGTCGACTTCCTCGTTGAGGGTGATGCCTTCCTGCAGATCCTTGAACTGCACCGCGCCGCCGATTTCCGTGAGGATGGCGTAGGTGTAGGGATCCCACTCTGCCAGCAACTGGCCGAGCTTGACCGCCTCGCCGTCCTTCACGCGGAGACGCGCGCCGTAGACAACCTGGTAGCGCTCCTTTTCACGACCGCGCTCGTCCTGAATGGCGAGCGAGCCGGAGCGGTTCATCGCGACCAGAGTGCCGTCTTTGCTCTCGACGTAGTTGAGGTTGATGAAGCGCACGAAGCCGTTGTTCTTGGCATCGAGGCGCGACTTGTCCTGCACACGGCTGGCGGTTCCGCCGACGTGGAAGGTACGCATGGTAAGCTGCGTGCCCGGCTCGCCGATGGACTGCGCCGCGATGACGCCGCAGGTTTCGCCGAGCTCGACCATGCGGCCGGAACCGAGGTTGCGACCGTAGCAGAGTCCGCAGACGCCACGACGTGATTCGCAGGTGAGCACCGAACGGATCTTGACCTTCTCAACGCCTGCACCCTGAATGGCGGATGCGATGTCTTCGTCGATCTCCTGGTTCACGTCGATTACGGCGTTGCCGTCGTAGTCCTTGATGCGTTCGAGTGACACGCGGCCGATGATGCGATCGCGCATGGGCTCGATGATTTCGCCGGACTCGACGATCGAACCAACGTAGATGCCTTCGCTAGGTACCGCAGTCGTATTCGGTAACGATGACGTCCTGCGCCACGTCGACCAGGCGGCGGGTGAGGTAGCCCGAGTCGGCGGTCTTGAGTGCCGTATCGGCCAGGCCCTTACGTGCGCCGTGGGTCGAGATGAAGTATTCGAGCACCGTGAGGCCTTCGCGGAAGTTCGCCGTGATGGGCGTCTCGATGACTTCGCCGGAAGGCTTGGCCATCAGTCCGCGCATACCCGAGAGCTGGCGAATCTGCTGCTTCGAACCACGGGCGCCGGAGTCGGCCATGATGTAAATCGGGTTCATGGCTCCTTCGTCGTCCGCCTTCTTCATGTTGCCGAACATTTCGTCCGCGACCTGATCGGTAACAGCCGACCACATCTGGATGACCTTGTTGGAACGCTCGCCGTTGGTGATGGCGCCGTCCATGTACTGCTTCTGAACTTCGATGACCTTCTTGTCGGCTTCGTCCACCGTGGTGTACTTGCTGGCAGGAATGACCATGTCGTCGAGACCAACAGACAGACCCGACTTGCGTGGCGTAGTTGAAGCCCAGCGCCTTGATGCGATCGAGCATGCCGACCGTGACCTCGAGACCGAGGTTCTGGTTGCAGTAGTTGACCAGCTGGCCGATGCCCTTCTTCTTGAGCAGGCCGTTGATGTACGGCATGCCCGAGGGAAGCGCGTCGTTCAGAATCACGCGGCCGACGGTGGTGTTGATGTACTCGTTGTTGAAGTCCACCGGCTCGGTGTGCGTCAGATCCTGATCGTCGTAGGCGGTGGTCATGTCGAGCACCTTGCCTGTGTAGCGCAGACGAATCGGCGTCAGGGTTTCCACCTGGCGCGCTTCGAGTGCCATCAGGATCTCTTCCGTGTTCGAGAAGACGCGGCCTTCGCCGATGCCACCCTTCTTGGCCTTGGTCAGGTAATAGAGTCCGAGCACCATGTCCTGGGTAGGAACGGTGATGGGCTGGCCTGACGCCGGCGAAAGGATGTTGTGCGAAGCGAGCATCAGCACGCTGGCTTCGATCTGCGCCTCAGGCGACAGAGGAATGTGCACGGCCATCTGGTCGCCGTCAAAGTCGGCGTTGAAGGCGGTGCAGACCAGCGGGTGAATCTTGATGGCCTTGCCTTCGACCAGCACCGGCTCAAACGCCTGAATGCCGAGGCGGTGAAGGGTTGGGGCGCGGTTCAGCAGTACGGGGTGATCCTTGATGACTTCTTCAAGGATGTCCCACACCACCGGCTCCTGCATCTCCACCATTTCCTTGGCTTGCTTGATGGTGGTGCAATGACCCGTCTGCTCGAGGCGGTGATAGATGAAGGGCTTGAACAGTTCGAGCGCCATCTTCTTCGGCAGACCGCACTGGTGCAGCTTCAATTCAGGACCGACCACGATGACCGAACGGCCGGAGTAGTCGACGCGCTTGCCGAGCAGGTTCTGACGGAAGCGGCCCTGCTTGCCCTTGAGGGTGTCAGAGAGCGACTTGAGCGGGCGGTTGTTGGCGCCACGCAGCACACGACCGCGGCGGCCGTTATCAAACAGCGCGTCCACGGCTTCCTGGAGCATGCGCTTTTCGTTGCGCACGATGACTTCAGGCGCGTGCAGATCCATCAGCTTCTTCAACCGGTTGTTGCGGTTGATGACGCGGCGATAGAGGTCGTTCAGATCCGATGTGGCAAAGCGGCCGCCATCCAGCGGCACCAGGGGGCGCAGCTCTGGAGGAATGACCGGCAGCACATCGAGAATCATCCACTGCGGCTTGTTGCTCGACTTGCGGAATGCCTCGACAACCTTGAGACGCTTTGCGTACTTGATCTTCTTCTGCGCGGAGGTCTCGGTCTTCATGCGCTCGCGCAGTTCGATGCCGAGCTCTTCGATCTGGACGCGCTTCAGCAATTCCTTGATGGCTTCGGCGCCCATCATGGCCTTGAAGCCGGAGGGACGATACTGCTGGTCGAGCTCGCGGTAGCGGGCTTCGTCCTTGATGATCTCGCGCTCTTTTACCGGAGCGTCGCCCACGTCGACAACGACGTAGGACTCGAAGTAGAGAATGCTTTCGAGGTCGCGCAGAGAGATATCGAGCAGGTGGCCGATGCGCGACGGCAGGCCCTTGAAGAACCAGACATGCGAGCACGGGGATGCGAGCTCGATGTGGCCCATGCGCTCGCGGCGCACTTTGCTCACCGTCACTTCGACGCCGCACTTGTCGCAGATGACGCCGCGGTGCTTCATGCGCTTGTACTTGCCGCAGAGACACTCCCAGTCCGTTACGGGTCCAAAGATGCGGGCGCAGAACAAGCCATCGCGTTCCGGCTTGAAGGTGCGGTAGTTGATGGTTTCCGGCTTCGTGACCTCACCATGCGACCAGCTGCGGATCTTCTCCGGCGAGGCAAGCATGATGCGGATAGCGTCAAAATCGGTAATCGGGCTGGTGAGTTCAAACGGGTTTGAACGGAACAAGGTAACCCTCCTTGGCGGGCCTTTCAGCACTCGCCGCGGTATCTCCCGGGATTCTTTTAGGGGTCCTTCCTTCCCGGGAAGCGGCGGTTACCGCTTTCAAGAAGGACACCGAAAAACTCTTTGCTTCCGGCTAACTCTGGTCTGCAGTAATCCCAGGTCTCAGAAACGAGACCTGGGGCACCCAAGTCAGGATCAGTCGGCGACTGCTGCAACTTCCGGCACGGGGGCCTTCTTGAGAAGGTCCGCGCGCTTGATCAGTTCCACGTCGAGGCACAGCGACTGCAATTCGCGAATGAGCACGTTGAACGACTCCGGTACACCCGGCTCGATTGCCGCTTCGCCCTTGACGATGGCCTCGTAGATCTTGGTACGGCCATAGACGTCGTCGGACTTCGCGGTGAGCAGCTCCTGCAGGATGTAAGCGGCGCCGTATGCTTCGAGGGCCCACACTTCCATTTCGCCGAAGCGCTGTCCGCCGAACTGCGCCTTGCCACCCAGCGGCTGCTGCGTGATGAGCGAGTACGGTCCGATCGAACGAGCGTGAATCTTGTCGTCGACCAGGTGCGACAGCTTGAGCATGTAGATGTAGCCCACGGTGACTGGCTGTTCAAACTGCTCGCCGGTCATGCCGTCGAAGAGCGCCGTCTTGCCGGAGGAAGGCAGACCGGCCGAAGCCAGCAGAGCCTTGATCTCGTCTTCCTTGGCGCCGTCGAACACCGCGGTACCGAACCAGATGCCGCGCTTCATGCCTGCTCCAACGCGGAGCAGCATTTCGTCATCGAGCTCGAGCAGCTGGCGCAGCGTTGCGGTTCCGGCAAACTCTTTCTTCATGAGTTCGCGCGTTGCCTCAACGTCGCTGTTGGCCTTGATCAATGCGGCAATCTTGGCGCCCAGCGCATGTGCAGCCCAGCCGAGGTGCGTTTCCAGAATCTGTCCGACGTTCATACGAGAAGGAACGCCGAGCGGATTGAGAACGATCTCCACCGGGGTGCCATCGGGCAGATACGGCATATCCTCTTCAGGCAATATGCGCGCGATCACGCCCTTGTTACCGTGGCGGCCGGCCATCTTGTCGCCGACTGAGAGCTTGCGCTTCATGGCAACGTAGACCTTGACCAGCTTGATGACGCCCGGAGGCAGTTCGTCGCCCTTCTGCAGCTTGGCGATCTTCTCGTTGGTGATCTTGCGCAGCACTTCGATCTGGCGCGAGGTCATCTCTTCGATCTCATCGATCTGCTCGTTGACGCGGGGATCCTTGTCGTTATAGCGGATGCGCTTGAGGTTCTTGGTCGAGATGCGCTCGATCGTTTCGCGATCCAGCAGTGCGCCCTTGGTCAGCAGGCGCTTGTTGGTCCGCTCGTCGTGCAGGTCGGCGAGCACTTCCTTGGCTCCCAGAATTCCTTCCAGGCGCTTCAGGCGCTCGTCAGTCAAAATGCGGATTTCGTCGCCGAGGTTCTTCTCGAGCTTGGCAACATAATCAGCTTCGATCAGCTTGGCGCGCTCGTCCTTTTCCTGACCCTTGCGGGAGAAGATGCGAACGTCGACCACGGTGCCTTCGATACCCGGAGGGCACGTGAGCGAAGCGTCGCGAACATCGCCGGCCTTTTCGCCGAAGATGGCGCGCAGCAGCTTTTCTTCAGGAGTGAGTTGCGTTTCGCCCTTCGGCGTTACCTTGCCGACGAGGATGTCGCCGTGGCCGATCTGGGCGCCGATGCGGATAACTCCGCTCTCGTCCAGGTCGCGCAGCGCATGCTCAGAGACGTTGGGAATGTCGCGCGTGATTTCTTCGGGTCCAAGCTTCGTGTCGCGAGCTTCGATCTCGAATTCCTCGATGTGCACCGAGGTGTAGTAATCCTCACGCACCAGCTTTTCGCTGATCAGGATCGCGTCTTCGAAGTTGTAACCGCGCCATGGCATGAAGGCCACGAGGACGTTACGTCCCAGTGCCAACTCGCCCTGCTCGGTGCAAGGACCGTCAGCGATGACCTGTCCCTTGATGACGCGCTCACCCTCGCGCACAACCGGCTTCTGGTTGATGCAGGTGTTCTGGTTCGAGCGCTTGAACTTGATCAGCGTATAGATGTCCGAACCAACTTCACGCGACAGCTGCGTGGGATGGTGTTCGCCTTCGACGCGCACGATGATGCGCTCGGAGTCGACCGAATCCACGATGCCGTTGCGCTTGGCCAGAATCACGGCGCCTGAGTCGCGGGCCGTAACGCCTTCCATGCCGGTACCCACCAGCGGAGCCTCGGCCACAAGCAGAGGAACCGACTGGCGCTGCATGTTTGCGCCCATCAAAGCGCGGTTCGCGTCGTCGTGTTCCAAAAACGGAACGAGAGACGCAGCGACGGAAACGAGCTGCTTCGGCGAGACGTCGATGTAGTCGACGTCGGTCCGATTTACCAGCACGAAGTTCCCCTGACGGCGCGCATTCACCAGGTCTTCGGTGATCTGCCCTTCCTCATTGAACTCGATGTTCGCCTGCGCGATGGTGTGCTTGTCCTCTTCCCACGCCGACAGGTAGAAGCTGAACGGGATGTAGTCGATCTGCCGCTTGCTCGCCTTCTTCAGCGAAGCATTCAGCTTGATGGCTTCTTCCTTCTCGATGTGGTCGCCTACTCGCAGTCCGCTTTCGCCCGCGTTGACGATCTCAACGTAGTCCAGAATGCGCGAGTCCTTCACCTTGCGGTAAGGCGACTCGATGAATCCGTACTCATTGATGCGTGCAAAGCAGCTCAGCGAGCTGATGAGGCCGATGTTCGGACCTTCCGGCGTTTCAATCGGACATATACGGCCGTAGTGCGTCGGGTGCACGTCGCGGACTTCGAAGCCCGCGCGCTCACGCGACAAACCGCCCGGCCCAAGAGCCGAGAGACGCCGCTTGTGCGTGATCTCGGAGAGCGGGTTCGTCTGGTCCATGAACTGCGACAACTGCGATGAACCGAAGAACTCGCGGATCGCGGCCATGACCGGCTTGGCATTGATCAGGTCGTGCGGCATCGCAGTCGAAAGCTCCTGATACACGCTCATCTTTTCCTTGATGGCGCGCTCCATGCGGACGAGGCCGATGCGGAACTGGTTCTCCATCAACTCGCCCACGGCGCGAACGCGGCGGTTGCCAAGGTGATCGATGTCGTCGACCATGCCGATGTTCTTGCGCAGCTTGAGCAGGTAGCGGATGGTGCCGTAGAAATCTTCCGGCGTCAGCGTGCGATGGTCGAGCTGGGTGGCGTCCTGGTTCTCGTAGAGCTTGATGTTGAACTTGAGACGGCCCACGCGCGAGAAGTCGTACTTGCGCGGATCGAAGAACATGCCTTCAAAGAGCGCAGTCGCGGTGTCGAGCGTCGGCGGATCGCCCGGGCGCAGCTTGCGGTAGATCTCGATCAGCGCCTCTTCCGGCTTGTGCACCGAGTCGCGCTTCAGCGTATTGGTGATGATGTTGCCCACGTCGTCCCGCTCGGGGAAGAAGAGCTCGAAGCTCGTTGCACCGCTTGCCATCACCTTGTGCAGGCGGTCGGCGGTCAGCTCCACGTTGGCTTCGACGATCACTTCACCGGTGTTCAGGTCGACGATGTCGGCGGCCGTGATTGCGCCATCGAGTTCGGCGGACTCAACCTCGATCTTGTCGATGTTGGCAGCGCGAATTGCCTTCATCGTGTTCGCTGTAATTTTGCGGCCGGAATGCGCGATCTCTTCGCCCTTGTGGAGGACGGCGTGCGCCGGCTTCGCTCCCTGCAGGTGCGTGGCCGCCTTTGGATCGGCGGGAACGGCCCACTGCAGCTTGCCATTGGCGATGTGAATGCGATCGATGGTGTAGAAGGTCTTGAGAATTTCTTCGTCCGAGCGCAGGCCAAGCGCGCGCAGGAAGATGGTCCCGAGGAACTTGCGCTTGCGGTCGATGCGGACGTAGAGCGTGTTCTTCTGGTCGTACTCGAACTCCACCCACGATCCGCGATAGGGAATGATCTTGCCCAGGAAGTAGGTGCGGTTGTTCGCCGTCTCAAAGAAGACGCCGGGCGAACGATGCAACTGGGAAACAATGACGCGCTCAGTCCCGTTCACGATGAAGGTGCCGTTCGGCGTCATCAAGGGAATATCGCCGAAGAAGACTTCCTGTTCCTTGATATCGCGAATGGTCTTGTTGCCGGTCTCCGCATCCTTGTCGTAGATGGTGAGGCGGACCGTCACTTTCAGCGGGGCAGAGAACGTCATGCCGCGCTCTTCGCACTCCTGCTGGTCATACTTCAGCTGCAGTCCGACAGGGTCGCCGCACTTGTTGCAGAAGTCGGGAACGTTCTTGTTGTAGGTTCCGCACTTGTGGCAGAGAACGTCGCCGGGAAGGAACGGATCCGTGATCACCATCGCGCCGCAATGCGTACAGGCGGTTCGCAGGTGGTGAAGACCTTTGAGGTGGCCGCACTTGCACTCCCAGTTGCCGATGGAGTAGTCGACGAAATCAAGCTGCGAGATGCCGCGGAAGTCGGTAATGGGGAAAACAGAAACAAACACCGACTGCAGCCCCGAGTCATCGCGCTCGTTGGGCAGCTTGTCCATCTGCAGAAAACGCTCGTAGGAGCGGCGCTGCACTTCGATCAGGTTAGGAATCTGGGTTGCGGTTGGAATCTTGGAAAAATCGAGTCGGCTGCGAATCGCGCGCTTCTCGTTAGGCATGCTTCACTCCTGAGGCTCGTGACGCCAGCGCAAATCCCGCCATCCAGGTTTGCGCCGGGCCGGCACCTGAGTCTCGAGGCGCCAGCAGTTTACGTACAGAAATCCGATCAATCAGATTGGCACCCTGCAGTTGCCAATCCCATCCTGGGGGCGTGACGGTCATCTCGCCGAAACTCCCGGAACCCCCGCGCCAAGCGTGTTTACTTGATTGCGGCGCTCATGAAAATCGCGCCACAGGCGTTGTCGCACTTCAGGGTGTTGCGCTAGACTGCGCACAATCGGTGGCAGACTTACCGGAAAATCCCGGCATGGATGCCTGCAAACTCATGGTAGATTTCGCTCAAAAGGCCTGATCTACCGCGATAGAGACACAAATGCCCGCGAGGACGCAATTCCTCACGAGCGCGGCTTGATGCCTGTGCTCCCATCCGATTTTTGTTGCAACGCTATCGCCGATCCCAAAGCTCGCTTCTGCTGCCTGCCGCCTGCCAAACGACATCCGTCACCGGAAAACCCGCTATCCCGTTGACACGAGAGCACTTAACTTCACGTTGATGAGCGCCCCATGGCTGCTTGGCCCAGCCGAGGGTGCGAACATTTGTGCCCTTTGACTCTTTATCAAGACGCGCTGTGTATGGTTTTCGCCCAAACCGCGGAAAATCCAGCATGGGCCGAAAAGACGCGCAACGTTTATCGTAGCGCGTCCCGGCTCGTCTTGCAAGTCGCGTACCGAACTACTTGATTTCGACGGTTGCGACGCCTTCGAACTTCTTCTTGATCGCCTCAGCCTCGTCCTTCGTCGCGCTTTCCTTCAACGCCTTGGGGGCGCCGTCGACCAGGTCCTTGGCTTCCTTCAGGCCGAGCGAGGTAACCTCGCGGACAGCCTTAATGGTGTTGATCTTGTTCGCGCCTGCGTCCTTGAGGATGACCTGGAATTCGGTCTTTTCCTCAGCCGCCGGTGCTGCTGCCGCGCCGCCGCCACCGGCAACCGCGACCGGAGCCGCTGCTGCTGCCGAGACGCCGAGGCGCTCTTCAAGCTTCTTCACCAGGGTCGCTGCCTCGAGCAGGCTCAGGCTAACAATCTGTTCTTCCAACTGTGCGAGATCCGCCATGTCTTTTCTCCATTCAATCCGTTGATATTGATATTCCCGGCCGCAACCCAAACGGTAAGTTTCCGACGCGCCAGACCCGCGCACTTCCCGCCTGCCTTACTGCCAAACTCTTTGAGTTCACAGTTCGAAGTTCTAAGTCCACAGTCTTTGAAAACCCGACTTCGAACTGTGAACTACGAACTTAGAACTGGCGTCGCTATGCAGCGCCTGCGAACTTCTCTTTTTCCACGCCCTGGTTGATAACGACGGCCAGGTCGCGCCCGGTGGCATTCATCACCGTAACCAGGCGCTGCGCCGGAGCGTTGATGAGGAACAGCAGCTTCGAGAAGAGCTCTTCCTTGCCAGGCATGGTTGCCAGAGCCTTAACCTCTTCCACGCTGATCAGCTTGCCGTCAACGATACCCAGTTTGAACTGGAACTCGGCATTTTCGCCGGCCCACTTCGCGAATACCTTGGCCAACGCAACCGGATCGCCCGACGTGAACGCAACCGAATTCACACCCTTCAAGCCCTTCAACGCGGGAGCAATCGACGTACCTTCGCTCGAAACGGCCGCCAGCTTGTTCTTGACCACGCGATACTTGCCACCCGCTTCACGGATGACCTTACGAAGCTCGTAGTCCTTGGCAACAGTCAGCTTGCTGAACGTGCCGATGATTGCGGTTGTCGAGGTCTCAAGCTCCTTAGCCAGCAGCTTGACCTTCTCCGTCTTCTTCGCTTTCGAAATTGCCATGTCTTCGCTCCGCTCAGACAGTTCTCAGTGATCAGTGCTCAGTTTTCAGCACTGAAGACTACCCGACCCTGAATCCTGCTTCACAATCCATCTCGCCCTGTGGGGGCAGCTCAATCTCATCTACTCCGCGCCAGCCCTAACTGAGAACTGTCAGCTTAGAACTGACAACTGTCTCTCTTAGTGCTTGCCTGCCGCATCGGCCACTGCCGAATCCAGCGGAACTCCGGGACCCATCGTCGAGCTCAGGGTGACGCTCTTGATGTACTTACCCTTTGCCGCTGAAGGCTTGGCACGCACGATCGACGTAATCACCGTCGTCGCGTTCTCCACCAGCTTCTGAGGATCAAAGCTCAGCTTGCCTACCGGCACGTGCACCAAGCTGGTTTTGTCGGCGCGAAACTCCACCTTACCGGCCTTGATCTCCTTAACCGCCGCGGCCACATCCAGGGTCACGGTTCCGGTCTTCGGGTTCGGCATCAGACCCTTGGGCCCGAGCACCTTGCCCAGACGGCCGACAACTTTCATCATGTCGGGCGTCGCGATGAGCGCGTCGAAGTCGGTCCAGTTCTCTTTCTGAATCCTCTCGACCATCTCTTCGCCGCCCACGAAGTCGGCGCCGGCTTCCTGCGCTTCTTTCTGGCGGTCTCCGCTGGCGATTACGGCAACAGTCTTGGTCTTGCCAAGGCCGTGGGGCAGAACCACGGTTCCGCGCACCATCTGATCGGCATGCCGGGTGTCGACACCCAGACGCATCGTCAGATCGACGGTCTCGTCGAACTTGGCGTACTTGACTTCCTTGAGCAGGGTCACCGCTTCGTTCAGCGGATACGCGGGCTTGGTTACAGCCGCACGCGCCTTAGCAATATTCTTGCTGGTTTTAGCCATCAGATCCTCGTCTCCCACCGCATTCGCCAGCCCCTTTTTCGGGGAACCTGGAGGCCTGACGCTCTTTGGCGCCGCCGCCTCGAACAGGTCCAAAAGCCGTGGTGTTATTGACGGCCCGGAGATTTCCCCGGGCACATCTATGAATATTATCGGAATGGTACCTGAAATGCAACCGGGATAGCTTCTAATTGGATGCGGCCAGCCGCGTGAGGATTCAAGCGCCGGACCCCTTCGCGGAATCCGAAGACAAAGAACTGGTTCGGGTTGTCGATCATGTTCCCGCTTGCGTCCGGAATCGTTGCCAGGAAGTCATTATCGTTAGCCACCCACAGGGTGTGGAGGATGGTCTCGCTGCCCTCGCGCAAGTCCGGACCGAATGTAATGCCTTCAATTTTCGCCGGAATCTGACCTGCCGAAATTCCCGCCGCCGTCATGGAAGCGACGAGGTCTACAAACGGGCACACCCCACGGTCAAATCAAAATCCGATGAACACACTCGTCCTCCCGCCGGCAAGGATAACCCGGCCACCCGGCGCAACCACAGCCCCACGTTGGAGTTGAGGCAATCACCGCAACAAATGTCCGCTGTTGGCATCTAAGTATGTAAAGACGAGAAGGAACGCCCCCCTCCTGTTAAGTGTTGCCAGAGGGCGCTTGAATGAGGAAAAGGTATATGAAAACAATAGGATTAGCGATCGCACTAACCGCAGGAACCGTTCTGGCGACTTCCCCTGCGTTCGCGCAGAAGAATGACCAGCAGGGACAAGGACGCGCCGTGGTCACCATCTTGCCGGAACACGCGAATGACAGCGTCGGACAGGTTCCCCAAGGCTTTAAGCTCAAAGTGAACGGCAAGGAATCGTCGGTCCTGAACTTTACGCCACTGCAGGATGCGAACAGCCCGGTCGAACTGGTTCTGCTGATCGACGGCGGAGCCCGCACCAGCCTGGGCAGCCAGTTCAGCGACCTTGAGACTTTCGTAAAGGAAATGCCGCCCAACACCCGGATGGCTATCGCCTACATGGAAAATGGCCGGGCCGTTCTGGGCAGCCAGCTTTCATCCAATGGGGCCGATGTGCTCAAAGGTTTGCACGTGAGCAACGGTTTCCCCGGTTCGAATGCGAGTCCATACTTCTGCCTCTCTGACCTGGCGAAGAACTGGCCATCGCACGATCGAACTGCCCGCCGCGAAGTGCTGATGATCACCGATGGTGTGGACAACTACGACCGGCGCTACGATCCTGACGATCCATATGTCGCAACGGCAATCAACGACTCAGTGCGCGCCGGCATGATCGTCTACTCCATCTACTGGAAAGACATGGGTCGTGCGAATAACAGCTGGTACGAAAGCAACGCTGGGCAGAATCTTCTCCTGACGGTGACGCAGGCAACCGGCGGCAACAGTTACTGGGAAGGCATAGGAAATCCGGTTACGCTTCAGCCGTTTCTGCAGGATTTGCGGCGACGGTTGAACCACCAGTACGAGCTCAGCTTCTCAGCGCCATCGAATGGAAAGCCTGAAATCGCAACGCTGAAGACGGACCTGAAAGTTCCTTCCGCAAAGGTCGATGCACCGCAGAGAGTGCTGGTCACAAGCACAGCCTCCGCGCGCGGCGAATAGGAAATCAGCTCCGGTCCGCGCAGAGACTTCAGGCAGGTGATCGTGGATCACCTGCCTGTTTTCATTGCCCCCAGCGATAGAAAACCGCTAGAGGGCGCCTTTCGCGTGAGATCGGACGCTGCTTACGCGTCCAGCGCGAGCGCCGGCGAAACGGCGGCAAACGACACCCGGAGCACGGTAATGTCGTCGAGTTGCCCGAATCGCTGCGCCACGTCTGCAATTTCCGCAGCCGGCTTCCCGCTCAACGCCTGTGTACGATCGAACCCGAATAGCTCGCCGCTTGCATCCTGCGCCTCCACCACTCCATCCGACAAAAATGTGAGCGCATCTCCTGAGGCGAGTTGCAGTGATTCCTCGAGATAGCTCACGTCCGGCGTGAGGCCCAACGGTAGTCCATTTTCCAGTCGGATCTCCCTGCGATCAAGGTACGGCGCCAAATGGCCCGCATTTGCCAGGACAACCGTTCCATCTTGTTCAATGCGCGCACACAGACAGGTGGCAAATCCTCCGACATGGCTGTTGCATAGCACGCGGTTCAAATGTTCCAGCAAAACAGCGGGCGAATCTCCCGTATGGCCTTCGCATGCTCCCAGCAGCATGGCCCCGGTCATACCGGCGGCGACTCCCTTCCCGCTTACGTCACCCAGCAACATCCACTGCGTGCCATCCTCCAGCACACGAAAACGGTAGAAATCGCCGCCCACCTCCTGCGCGGGCAGAAACACTGCTTCAACTTCGAAACCTGGCGCGCTTTCAATTCGCTGCGGCACCAGAATCCGCTGAATCTCCTGCGCCGCTCGCATCTCCGCTGACAGTGCGGCGCGTTCCCGGTTGGTATTACGGATGCGCTGGATGAGCAGCACTGTCATAGCCACAACAACGGCCGCAATGGACACGGAACGCACGCTCTGGAGGGAGAGGAAAAAGTAGGTACCGAAGCGCAACCAGGGAAATTGCACACCGAGATAAAGCACATCCATGCCCATCCAGAAGGAGCAAACGAAGTAGAGTGCGAGCTGAGAGCGTGAGAGCTTGTTGATCGGCCAGAATGCGGCCAATGGAGCGAAGGCGATGAGCACCTCAACAGGAACGAAGATGGATTGGAACTGGGGCGAAACATCCACCCAGTAACGCCAAGCCATGCTCTGTCGCAAGGGAAGAAAAATGGGAACGATGAGCGAGACGGTACTGATGGCGTTGATGGCCAAAAGCGCGCGAAAGAAGGTGGGGACGCGTCGCCCAGCCAGCGCGAAGAAAAACAGAGCATAAAAGATCTGCTCTGTGTTGCCGATCGCATAAAGGGAGTACTCCAGGCGGGAGGGGAAATGCACAGAGGCCGCGATCAGGAATTCGCCGAAGCGGATCATGGCGAGGCCGAGCCAGGTCAGGCTGGCCCAGAGCAACAGGCGCTGGGAACGATCGAAGAAGTAGAGCGTGATGAAAAACAGCCCGGCCGCGGCCATGATGGCGTTGCACAGCCACACGATCCAGCGCGAGCGTACGGCATTCCACACTCGAGCGTCGTAGCTGTTGCGCATCTGGCCCGCATCGCCGATCAGAATCCATGGCAACGCCTGCTGGCCATAGAGCGTTGGGCTGTAAGCGATGCGAACGGCGAGCTCGACTGGCGGCGCGCCGTGGTAAAGCGCGGGAGACTCGTACTGGTTGACGACACCGACAGTGTGAGAACCGTTATTCACTTTCCCGAAGCGCGCCAGCAGCCTGCCGTCGAGAAAGATTTCGTAGGCCGCATCCCCCGCCACCTGTAAAACGGGACGAATGGACGGCGCGAGTTCCGCCGGAATGAGCTTGCAGCGAAGCCAGAAGTGCGGTTCGCCTGTCGACGCTTCGACCCACTGTGAGGCCGGCTGCCATGCTGATTCATCGAGGTTGGCCTCGGCCCAGCGCAGATCGTCTCCGGAACGGACGACACAATGCGAGGGCGGCCCGGAAAGCGCATCCTGCGCGCTCAGCGGGAGCGCGAGGACCACGGTCGCAGCAGACACGAGAGGCCATCGGGCTATCTTCCACACGCCAGGTTTCCTCCTTGGTGCTGACTGGGCGACGTCGAACGGGGAATAGGAGCAATATACAGCGGGCGGCCTCTCATCTTAGTCTTGATTGAATTCCCCTACCCCGCCGTGGTACCAGTGGATACATCGCGTACCCAACAACACTTGTTCCAACCGAGGATTATGAGACTCTTCCCGCTGTCTGTCCTTCCCTTTGTCCTTTGCGCCGCTTCCGTTGCCGCTCAATCAACCGCCCTGAACACGAACTTCGCCCGTGATCCTCAACAGCCGGTCGATCAGGAATACACCGATCACATTCACAAGTACACAACAGACCCGTCCTTCACTTCCCCGCTGGTCGATTACCTGCCCGCTTCGAAGACCGTGCCCACGCCGTCCAAGGTGCTCGGCGATGTCTCCGGCGCGCCGGACATACTGCCCTACGCCGAGGACGTCTACAAATACTTCCGTCTGCTCGCTGCCGCCAGCCCGCGGGTAAAGGTCGTCACCATCGGGCACACGGAAGAAGGCCGCGAGATGATCGCCGTGGCCATCGCCGACGCCGATCTATTGAAGAACGCCGATGCCAACAAACAGCGATTGGCGCAGCTGGGCGATCCGCGCACCATCAACTTCGATGATGCCAAGGCGCGAACGCTCATCGACCAGTCCTACCCCGTCTACTACATCACCGGCACGATCCACTCCGTCGAAACCGGCGCGCCGACTGCACTGATGGAACTTGCCTACCGCCTCGCCGTCGATGATTCGCCGTACATTAAGTACATCCGCTCGCACATGGTCGTGCTCATTACGCCGGTGGTTGAAGTGGATGGTCGCGACCGCATGGTCGACATCTATCGATGGCACAAAGCCCACCCTAATCAGGAGTGGCCGCGCCTTCTTTACTGGGGCCACTACGTAGCACACGATAACAATCGCGACGCGATGGGCATGACCCTCGACCTGACGCGCAACGTGCTCGACACCTACATCGACTGGCACGCGCAGGTGCTGCACGACCTGCACGAATCCGTTCCGTTTCTCTACGACAACACCGTGGGCGACGGCCCGTATAACGCCTGGGTCGACCCGCTGCTGGCCGACGAATGGGCCGAGCTCGGCTGGAACAACGTCGCCCAGATGCAGAACTTCGGCATGCCGGGTGTCTTCACCCATGGAGACTTCGACACGTGGAGCCCTGGCTACCTCATGTTTCTGGCCTCGATGCATAACGGCATCAGCCGCCTCTACGAGACCTTCGGTAACGGCGGCGCCGACACCGAGAAGCGCATCCTCACGCCCGAAGACTACTCGCGAACCTGGTACCGTCAGAATCCGCCGGTCCCCGTCGTCACCTGGTCGCAGCGCGACAACAACAACTACGAACAGAGCGCACTGCTCTCCACCATCTCCTACTTCGCGCAGCACTCGCATCACTTTCTCGAGAACTACTACACCAAAAGCAAGCGTTCGATTCAGAAGCCGACCCTTGAAGGACCGGCAGCTTACGTGATCACGCCCGATGCGGCGATAACGAACCGCGAAGTCGAGTTGTTGAGGGTTCTCAAGCGCCAGCACGTCGAGATCCACCAACTCTCTGACGAGACCACTGCGGATGTGGCTGGGGAAAAGCGCGGCGACAAGGCGAAGCAGGAAAAATTCCCCGCCGGCAGCATTGTCATCCGCATGGATCAGCCGTATTCGCGCATCGCCGATGCCCTGCTCGATCGCCAGTTCTGGGCTCCCGATGACCCACAGAAGCATCCGTATGACGACACGGGGTGGTCGTTCCCCCACCTCTTCAATGTGAAGGTGGTGCGCCTGACGGATGCTTCTATCCTGAAGGCGAACATGAAGCCGGTCGACGATCCTGCAGCGCTGGCCGGCAAACTCGACGGCACGGGCACAGTGGTGGCCATAAACAACACTGGCCAGATTTCGTTGCTTTCCCTGGTCTTCAAACTGAAAGACACGAAGATTCAAGCCGCAGAAAAGCCCTTCGACGCTGATGGCAAGCACTTCGCCGCCGGTTCGCTGGTGATAAGCGGAGCCGATGACAAGATCGCGGCTGCGCTGCACGATCTCGCGCTTGACGGCACGCATATCGGCGCCGCCCCTTCGGTGCCTTTGCACGATGTCGCAGCTCCGCGAATCGCCTTCATGCACACCTGGCTCGCCACGCAGACGGAAGGCTGGTGGCGCTACGCATTCGACAACGCCGGCATCCCGTTCGACTACATGAGCACGCAGACGGTCGCCAAACAGGATGATCTTCGGTCGAAGTACGACGTCATCATTTTCGCGCCGGTTGGCCGCTCTTCCTCGCTCGACATCATCAACGGCCTGCCCATGTGGAACAACGCCATGCCGTGGAAGAAGTCGGACATCACGCCAAACCTGGGCCGTATCGATTCCACTGACGACATCCGTCCCGGCCTCGGTTACGACGGTCTCGAACACCTCAAGAAATTCGTGGAGCAGGGCGGCCTGCTCATCACCTGCGAAGACACCGCGCAGTTCGCCATCGACACCGGCCTCGCTCCCGGCGTCAGCGTCGTACCACGCGGCGATGCGCGTATCGATGGCACTGTGCTCAACACCGTTTTCGTCTCGAAAGACAGTCCCATCGCTTCCGGGTTTGGAACGAACCTGCCTGTCATCAGCGCCAACGGTGTGGCCTTCAACGTCAGCAACACCCTCGGCCGCGCGGGCGGGCGCACGCTGATGGATCCATACTCTGAACGTCCAACCGGCCGTGGCGGCCTGGAAGAAAACGACGAACCGCTTGGCCGCAAATCCGTCGAAGCCGAGGTGCTCGAAAAGACCCAGCCGTGGGAAGCTAAGAAGCTGAACGAAGAGCAAATGCGGAACAACTTCTCCGTCATCCCCGAGCAGATGCGGCCCGAGGTCATCCTGCGCTTTTCCGGCACCAAGGACCTGTTGCTCGATGGCCTGCTCGACAAGGCCGGTTCCATCGCCGAACGCGCCGTGGTGGTGAATGCGCATCTCGGCAGCGGCAGCGTCCTGCTCTTCGGCAACAACCCCATCTATCGCGGCGAAACCATCGGCGACTATGCGCTGGTCTTCAACGCGATTCTCAACCACGACCACCTTGAGCGGA
The DNA here is from genome assembly GCA_963769345.1 of uncultured Acidobacteriaceae bacterium. Taxonomy (GTDB): domain Bacteria; phylum Acidobacteriota; class Terriglobia; order Terriglobales; family Acidobacteriaceae; genus Telmatobacter. Next base: position 480,017 of record CAVYLL010000005.1, on the reverse strand, counting down.
AGGCTGCCGCGCCAGAAGAGAAGAAGGGGCAATGAAATAGACTCGAGCGGCCTCTCACTGTCCGGGCGCGTGGAGCGGCTTTCCGGGTTGGCACAGGAGAGGCCGATCTGTCTGTTTTGGCTTTTCCCGCAACAGCGTTTTGTGTCACACTTTCAGCTATGGGAAGCAAAGACAAAGGTAGAAAAGAAACCAAGAAGGCGCCGAAACCGAAACCAAAGCCCGAACCGAGCCGGCGCGAGATCTTCACCCCAGCTCCGCCGAAATAGCGCCGGACGACGACACCACGCGCCGCAGTTCTCATTCCGAACGCAGAAAGGCCCTCCCGATCGGGAGGGCCTTTCCATTTACGGCAAAGTAAGCCAGTCCGGACTTACCCTACGACTTCAATGCCCATGGAGCGAGCGGTGCCCTTGATGCTCTTGACGGCTGCATCGATGGAGGCGGCATTCAAGTCGGGCATCTTCTGCGTGGCGATTTCGCGCACCTGCTTCTCGGTCACCTTGCCCACCTTGTCCTTGTTGGGCGTACCTGCACCCTTGGCGATGCCGGCGGCCTTCTTCAACAGGACAGCCGCAGGAGGCGTCTTGGTGACGAAGGTGAAGCTGCGATCGGCGTAAACCGTGATGACAACCGGAATGATGAGCCCGGCCATCTCCTTGTTCTGCGTGCGTGCGTTGAACTGCTTGCAGAACTCCATGATGTTGACCTGCGCCTGGCCCAATGCGGGACCGACGGGAGGCGCGGGCGTGGCCTTGCCGGCCTCGATCTGCAGCTTGACCTGTGCGGATATTTTCTTCGGAGGTGCCATTGGTTTCCTTTGGAAACCAGCTCTTAGCTCCTAGCTTTTAGCTTCTAGCTGGTCCGTTCTCATGCGAATTTTGGTGTTGCTGCTTAAGCGTTTGCTGTCAAACCGACGGTTGCTAGGTGCCGCATCGGCTAGAAGCTGGAAGCTAGTAGCTAGAAGCTGCAACTACTCAATCTTTTCGACTTTGCTGAACTCCAGTTCAACCGGTGTCGAGCGTCCGAAGATGGTCACCATGACCTTCATTGTCTCGCGATCTTCGTTGATCTCGTCCACCACGCCGTTGAAGTTGGCAAAGGGCCCGTCAGTGATGCGGACCTGCTCGTTCTTCTCAAACTTGATCTTCATCCGCGGCTTTTCTTTAGCCGTCTCAGAACGGAAGAGGATGGAACTCACTTCTTCCTCAGAGAGCGCCACAGGCTTGTCGCCCGTGCCCAGAAAGCCCGTCACCTTCGGCGTGTCTTTCAACACGTGCCAAAGGTTGTTGTCGAGATCCATCTCCACCAGCACGTAGCCGGGCAGGAAGACGCGCTCCACGGTGCGCTTCTTGCCGTTGATGATCTCGGTCACCGGTTCGGTGGGGATCATGACGCGGCCCACCTTGTCGCGCAATCCAAAGGCCTGCACACGACTCTCGATCGACTCGCGCACCTTGCGCTCAAATCCCGAGTAGGCGTGGAGGATGTACCACTTGAACAGCGGGTTGCGTTCGGGCGCCGGCGTCACTTCGGCCGGTTTTTCAAGTTCTTCTGCCATCTTTGTCTCGATTCGCGGCTGCGCCATTATTGTGCGCCTAGCTTGTGGAGTACCGCCTGAAGGGCCCTGCTGAAAATGCTATCCGTTACCCAGAAGAAAAATCCAAAGATGAACACGGTGATGATCACGACCGACGTCGTGGTCTCGACTTCCTTCCGCGTTGGCGTGACCACCTTCTTCATCTCAGCGCGCACATCGCTCAGGAAGTTGGTGAAGTTGCTCCACGTGCTCATAGCGCCGCCGGAGAAATTGGTTAAGGCGTTAGGCTCCTGCCGTTTGGCGGAATGATCGTCGCCCTTTTTAATTGCTGATTCTGTTGCCATACTTCCAATCCTTCCAGCATAACCAGAGAGCGTGCCCTTCGCTTGTCTCTCTCAAGGTTGCCGTTCCCCGACGGTCGCGTCAACCTAAAATGAGCCGCTTCGATCAAGCGCCTCTGGTTTGCGTTCGCTCCCGAAGTCACTTCGGGAGCACCTTACGAATCTGGCAGGGGCGGAGGGATTCGAACCCCCAAGTTCGGTTTTGGAGACCGACAGTTTAGCCGTTGAGCTTACGCCCCTAAAAAGCAGTGGTTAGTGTTCAGTGAACAGTGGTCAGTTTGTGCATCGGCAGGATAAGCAATGCGGCCTGCACCGGCAATATCAAAACTGATCACTGACCACTGACAACTGATCACTGTCTTCTTACTTCGTTTCCTTGTGTGGCTGATGCTTGCGGCAGCGGTTACAGAACTTCTTGAACTCGAGACGGCCCGTGGTCGTCTTTTTGTTCTTCGTCGTCGAGTAGTTCCGCTCCTTGCACTCAGTACACTGCAACGTCACAATTTCCCGCATTTCCAATCCTTTTCAGGGTTCAACATGGTTCCGTTGATCCCAATCCCGAATTCCAATTTTTCGCTTGCCGCGTCGTTCGATGCGCCCGAAGGGCGGTCCGCCCGACGCGGCTAGCGTCTACTTGATAATTTCCGAAATCGCGCCTGCGCCTACCGTGCGTCCGCCTTCGCGGATGGCAAACCGCAATCCCTTTTCCATGGCCACCGGTGTAATCAGTTCAATCACCAGCTCCACGTTGTCGCCCGGCATCACCATCTCCGTGCCTTCGGGCAATTCCGCCACTCCCGTCACATCCGTTGTCCGGAAGTAGAACTGCGGACGATAGCCCTTGAAGAACGGCGTGTGACGGCCGCCTTCTTCCTTGCTCAACACGTAAACGGTGCCCTTGAACTTGGTGTGCGGCGTGATCGATCCCGGCTTCGCCAGAACCATGCCGCGCTCGACGTCTTCCTTGGGAATGCCGCGCAGCAGGATGCCGGCGTTATCGCCCGCCAAACCTTCGTCCAGCTGCTTCTTGAACATTTCAACGCCCGTGCAGACCGACTTGCGGGTCTCGCGGAAGCCGACGATCTCAACATCCTCGCCCACCTTCACCTTGCCGCGCTCGATGCGGCCCGTAACTACGGTGCCGCGTCCCGAGATCGAGAAGATATCTTCGATCGGCATCAGGAAGGGAAGGCTCACGGCGCGCTCCGGCTGCGGAACGTACTTGTCGACCGCCTCCATCAACTCGTCGATCTTGGCTTCCCACTTCGCTTCGCCGTTCAGGGCTCCGAGAGCAGATCCGCGGATCACCGGAACGTCGTCGCCCGGGAACTGGTACTTCGACAGCAGTTCGCGAACTTCCATCTCGACCAGGTCCGTCAGCTCTTCGTCTTCGACCGCATCGCACTTGTTCAAGAACACCACGATGCAGGGAACGCCTACCTGGCGAGCCAGCAGAACGTGCTCCTTGGTCTGGGGCATGGGGCCGTCGGTCGCTGCGACTACCAGAATCGCGCCATCCATCTGCGCCGCGCCGGTGATCATGTTCTTGATGTAGTCGGCGTGACCGGGGCAGTCGACGTGCGCATAGTGCCGGTTCGGCGTTTCGTACTCCACGTGCGCCGTCGCGATCGTAATGCCGCGCTCCCGCTCTTCCGGGAGCGTTGTCGATCGAGTCAAACGAACGGAACGTGTTCTTCGGGTTGTGCTTCTGCAATACCTTCGTGATTGCCGCCGTCAACGTCGTCTTGCCGTGATCGATGTGACCAATCGTGCCTACGTTCACATGCGGCTTCGAACGATCAAACTTTTCCTTCGCCATTTTTCTCTTCCCCTCGCACCTTCTATGCCATTACCAAAAGGGCGCCGGCGTTCCGGCTCCAGCCCCAAAACAGTTGTCAGTGTTCAGTTGTCAGTTTTCAGTCTTGTTCTTGCTCGTGTCAGCCACATCGGCCTCATTTGCCTCCGCACTGTCTGACCACTGATCACTTACACCTGATCACTGCTTCTCAGTAATACGCGTACGCCTTCAAATACCGTTGCCGCAGATCCGCTGCTACCTGCTCCACCAGCCACAGATAACGTTCGCGGGTCAATCCCTGATCCGATACTGGAAGCCCCTTGTATAACGCAATCGCTTCCTTGCCCAGGAATCCGCGACTAAGGACGCTCTCGAAATCCCGCACCCGCATCTTGTTGCGAATCACGCGATTCAGAAACACCTCGACATCGCTCGGCTTGAACGCTGCGTCGATCAGCGTATGAAGCTCCGCGTACTTCTTCTCGTCCTGTACCGCAATCGCTGCCTGCTCGAACATTCTCTGCTTCTGTCCTTATTCCTTAACTGGAGCGGGAGACCGGACTCGAACCGGCGACCAACAGCTTGGAAGGCTGTGACTCTACCACTGAGTTACTCCCGCAAAACAGCCTCTAGCCGCTAGCCCCTAGCCTCCAGCTCCTATCTTGCCGGTGTGAGCCGCATTGGCCCAATCCATCACCGAACAAGCTAGGAGCTGGAAGCTAGCAGCTAGGAGCTGATTTCTGGAGCTGATGACCAGGATTGAACTGGTGACCTCTCCCTTACCAAGGGAGTGCTCTACCAACTGAGCTACATCAGCCCTGCAACAAACTCACAGGGTATGCTAACGGCCGTCTTGCGCTTCGCGGCGGATCTTCTCCGCCTTCATCGCCAACACGGTACGCAATGCAAACCCACCAATAATGACCAGTGGAATCAGCTTCAACTCCACCAATCTTCCCCCGATTGGAATCTTTCCATCAAGGGTAAACCAACTCAAGGCCGCCAGAATCGCGTAGAGAACCAGCGCCACCCAAAACTTGCGATCGAGATCGTTGCCCGACCGCTCTAAATCTTCGCGCCCCGAACCCGCGTCGACGACCGCACCCGGTTCTTCGCGCATTTCCCTACCTCAGATCGTGGTGCACAGGGGAGGATTCGAACCTCCGTAACTCGAATGAGTGGCAGATTTACAGTCTGCTGCCATTAACCGCTCGGCCACCTGTGCCCAATCACCCCACAGACGATAGACCTGTCTGCGGAGACCCTGCCCAAACCCATTGGGATCCGGATGCCTCATCCAACACGCGTCTTTTGCGTCTTGTGAGAGACCATCCTTCCCAGCCAAACAAACTCAACTTCAATCCCTTAGAACCCCACTTCCGCACATCACGACCTTACCGGAAAGCCTCCGGCTTGTCGGAGCATGCACCTCAGTGGGATCACCGCAGAGGACAGGTCCGGCGATGCATCACGCCGGCCCCTAAAACTTGCTGCCGCCCGTAATCCTCGGGACTGTTTCGAAGTGGAGCTGGCGAAGGGATTTGAACCCCCGACCCTCTGATTACAAATCAGATGCTCTACCAGCTGAGCTACGCCAGCCCGACCACTCAAAAAACAATTGCCGGGAATACCGGTAATCCGCGGACACACTCCTGCTCCGCGCATAACACGGCACAGTTTCTAAGGTTAGCACACCGGAAACAGCGGAGCAAACCGGCGCTTGACGTAGTCTAGCGCGATCTTCCAGGCCCCTCAAACACGCCTCGGAATTTCTTCCTCGAACGCAAAAATTGGAGCCAGAAATAGAGAAATCGGAGCCAGAAATAGAGAAATCAGTCCAAGCGGCTCTGGCACGACAGATGGAGTCCGGGCGAATGCCGTCTTTAGAGCGCAGATGGTTTCAGAATCGTCAAATGAACCCCGAATACCTATTAGGTAACGCGATTTTCAAAGACGTTGCTTGATTCCGAGCTATGTTGAGAGGATCATTGGGTTGCCATTCCAAATCAGTTTTGTTCTTGCCGTGAGATGGCACGGAGAATCTCCATGCGCAGAAATATGCTTGTTGTCCTTCTACTGTCGTTGTCTCCTGTGCTCCTTGCGCAGGCCGTATTGACGAACGACTCGGTGATCAAATTGGCAAAAGCTGGTCTCTCTGATGACCTCATCGTCACGACGATTAGTGCCTCTCAAAGCCACTTTGACACCTCCGCAGACGGGCTCATTTCACTGAAAGCCGGGGGCGTCAGTGACAAGGTAGTTTCCGCGATAGTTCTTAAGGCCTCGGCGCCCGCAATGCCAGCAACCGCGTCTCCTGTCGCCGACGGAGGTCCCATCAAGCAAAGCGATAACGACTCCCGGGCTGCTGGAGCGGGGCCATCTCCCACAGCCCCGACAGAGCCTTCAGACATTGGGACCTCGTCGGGTTCAGCGCGGATCGCTCCCGGAGCTCGTGTCGTGATAGCCCCTATGGGAGGATTCGAGACTTACTTCGCTGCAGCAGTTCGCGAAAAGAAAGTTCCCGTCACTCTCACACTCGAAAAGGCTTCGGCGCAATACTTCGTTGTCTCCACCAACACGGAATGGCAAGGTTTCGTGTATGGCTCCGGTGGGACCGCAAACTGGAACAGAGCAGGGGGAAGTGCCAGTTACGGTTCGGCTGCCAGCTCTACTCGAGGGCTTGAAGCGAGCATCATGCTGATAGATGCCAAGTCAAAGGACGTAATTTGGGCGTACGAGGTCCACAAAAACAGCCATGGAGCCTTAGTCTTTGGGACGTTCGGCGCTCGTGGGCAGCAATCTGTCGCTGAAGCTTGTGCGAAACATCTGAAGGAGTACATCGAGAAGGGGAAATAGGCGGCTCGATATCCCCGGAGAAATGAGCGACGCCAGATTCGTCTTACCCGCCTCAAACAACGGCGCAGCTTCGGCTGCGCCGTTACTTTCTCCCCGCGCACCGATCGTCACGTTACCCAAATGAATACGCTTGCTCGTTGCCACCCTGGCGCGGGATCATTCGATTGTCCCCACAAATGATCTACGTCGTGTGTTGACGAGGTGTGGTTTTATGCGTAACGCAATTCTGATCATCGTACTTCTGCTTTTGGGCCCCGTTCTGTATGCCCAGGAGACACTGAACAACCAGACCGTCATCAAGCTTGTAAAAGCCGGACTCTCTGAAGACCTCATCGTCACGACCATCAACTCTTCCGCCGGCAACTACGACACTTCCGCGAACGGGCTGATCGCACTTAAGAAGGCCGGCGCCACAGACAAGGAAATAGCCGCAATAGTCGTCAAGTCCTCCGGTGTTTCGGCAAGCGCTCCGGCCGCGGCGCCCGCACCTGTGAATCAGGCCCCAGCCGGCAGCGCGTCCAAAGGACTCGTCTTCCCACTGGGCGCACTGCCCGCAGGCGTGGACAGCATCGGCGTCTACTATCTCGGCAAGGACGGCCTCAAGTGGCAGGAAGTCGCTGCCGAGGTCGTCAACTTCAAGGCCGCGGGCGCACTCAAGCACTACGCCAGTGCCGGTGTCCTCAAGGGCGAGATGATGGGCATCGTCGGCGGCAACCGCAGTTCTCTCCTCCTCAAAGCGCCTGCGTCCTTCATCCTTTACGTTCCCGAAGGCCGCGTCCCGGGCGAATACCAGCTTCTGCATTTGCACGCGAACGCCGACAGCCGTGAATTTCGCGCCGCAAACGGAGGAATTGTTCACGATGCCGGCGGCGCTTTACGCGATGTAACGGACTTTACCGCCAAAAAGATTGCGCCGCGGGTGTATCTCATCGAGTTCACGGAAGATATGGACAGGGGTGAATACGGCTTTCTGCCTCCCTCTGAAGCCCAGGTCGGCGGCAGCATCCCGACCGCCAGCAAAATCTACAGTTTCTCCATCACACACTAGATTCTGGGGTTCTTCGGCCGTCCCCGAGCTGGACGACGCTCTGATCACCATCGGTTCGCGGCCCGGTCCGATATCCTGTAAATGGAGACCGGTCGCGGAATCCCTCGTCCATGCACAAGCGCACGCGTAGAACGCTGTTGGTCGTCGCCGGAGTCGTGGTATTGCTGGCAGTTGCGGTCTTTCTGCGCTCCAAGGCCCCGCCTGAAGCCGCCCGCCTGCTGCCCGAGTCAGACGGTATCGTCTACTTCAACCTCAAGCCAGTCCGCGCATTCATCCACAAGGATCTGAAACCACCCCAGCGGGTCCCCGAATACCAGCAGTTTGTCGATGCCACCGGTATCGACTGGGAACGCGACCTCGACTCTGCAGCTGTCGCGCTGCACCGCATGCCAGATCCGAACGGTCCCAACGGTGCAGTCGCCTATTCCATGGTGCTTACGGGCAAGCTGACGGGAAAGCGCCTGAACACCTGGCTTGAGGCCAACGCCACAAACCGGGAAGTCTACGCCGGACACACGATATACAGCGTTCCCTCTGAAAATCGCACTGTGCGCGTCGTCCAGATTGGCTACGACATGATCGCCGTCTCCAACACCCCCACAGCGGAGCAGATCCACTCCATCGTCGACCGTCACCGCACGGCCGCTCTGCCTTTCGCCGGATCCACGCTGCTCTCGCGCCATTATCACGATGTGCCCCTGCTTTCAGTCGCGTGGGGAGTTGGCCAGATCGGGCTGCCCTTTTCTGAAAGCGGCTCCATTACTGTGCTCGGGCTCTCCCTGCCACTTCAGGCAGACTCCACCATCATCGCCAGCATCACACCCGGACTTCCCCTGGGCAACGCGGTTCATCTTCGCGTGGAAGAGATCGCTCCCGACGAAGACAAGGCCGCCAGCCAGGCCGCGTCGCTGGCCACCATTGTTACCCTGGCCCGGGGCGTCACCACGCAACTCGCTGACAACGGGGAGAACAACGCCCTCCGCGAATTGTTGAAGACTGCTGAAGTCAGCCAGAAGCGGAATCGCGTCGTCGCTACCGCGAGCCTGTCTCCTGCCTTTTTCAATCAGATTACGAATAGTGAAAATTCCCTGGCAAGGCCGGCAACCCCACCTTCGCAAGCCGCATCGAAGTAATTGACGTTCTTCTTCATGGTGCGTCTGTGTTCGAGCATCACGACGCTGAGGCCGCCGGTGGCTCTCCTCTCCTGGGTTGGGGTGGAACCAAAATCGGCGGCCTTCGGCATTTCCCATCCGGCATCTCCAATCGAATTTTGTAGACTCCTACTCGTGCGTTCCCGCATCTTGTTCGGCAGGCACTTGTTTGCTCCATTTGAAACTCCCGAGAGGTTCCATGACTCGCTTCCTCAGAACGCAAGCTCTGATTTGCGCTTTCTTCTGCCTGATTTCAATTACAGTCGCGGCCGGAAAAAAGGCCTTCCTAACCCCACAGTCTTCATCGGGAAATGTCCTCACAGGCCAGGCTGCTTTCACTGACGCCGCCCACGAGTCGCCCGGGGTCCGCCGCCACGTCACGGTCGGCGATCTGCCGGCGCCAGCTCCCGACCAATCCGTCGACAACGGACCCAGCATGGTTGCCCGTCCGTCCAGCGCCTGGCCCATTGCACCGAAAGGCTTCAAGGTTGAGCTCTACGCCACTGGTCTCGATAACCCCCGCCTCCTGCGCATCGCGCCCAACGGCGACCTCTTTCTGGCCGAGAGCGAAACCGGCAAGATCAGGGTGTTTCGCGGCGTCACTTCCGACGGAAAGCCGCAGCAGACCTCCGTCTTTGCTGAAGGCCTGCGTCAGCCATTCGGCATCGCGTTCTACCCTCTGGGACCCAATCCAAAGTACGTGTACATCGGCGACACCGACGGCATTGTGCGTTTCCCTTACGAAAATGGCGATCTGAAAGCGCGAGGAACCGCGGAAGATCTAGCCGAGTTGCCGGGTGGCGGACGACTTCGCGGCGGCGGCCACTGGACACGCGACCTCGTCTTTTCGAAAGATGGCAGCAAACTTTTCGCCTCCGTCGGCTCGCACTCGAACGTCGACGACAGCGACACGCACCCCGAGGAGTACCACCGCGCCGACGTGCTCCAGTTCACTCCCGAGGGTAAATTCGTCAAGGTCTATGCGTGGGGTATTCGCAACTGCGTGGGCGAAGCCATCAATCCGATCACCGGCGAACTGTGGTGCTCAACCAATGAGCGCGATGGCCTCGGCAACAACCTCGTCCCCGACTACGTCACGCACGTGCAGGAAGGCGGGTTCTACGGCTGGCCGTGGTGGTACATGGGCGGACACCAGGACCCGCGCCACATCGGAAAGCACCCCGAATTGCAATCCAAAGTCATCACGCCCGATATCATCGTCAACCCGCACTTCGCATCGCTCGAAATGATGTTCTACCAGGGCTCGCAGTTCCCTGCGGAATTCAAAGGCGACGGATTCGCCTGCGAGCACGGCTCATGGAACCGGGCGCAGCGCTCCGGCTATGAAGTGGTTCGGCTGCCCATGAAGAATGGCCACGCAACCGGAGAATATGAAGACTTCCTCACTGGATTCACGATCGGCGATGGCCAGGTGTGGGGCCGCCCAGTCGGCGTAGCAGAAGCCAAAGACGGCTCCCTCTTCATCTCCGACGACGGATCGAGAACAATCTGGCACGTGATTTACACTGGCAAGTAGTTCACCGTTCAGTTGTCTCCGACAATCGTTTCCCCCAAATTTACGTCTGTACGTATAGCTTCCCAATCAAGACGGAGGTCGCACGTTGGCGTCTATCCTTGTTACCGGAACCAGCAAGGGCATCGGCCTGATCACGGCTCTCACGCTTGCGCGTGCGGGCCACACTGTCTATGCCACCATGCGCAACCCCGCGCGCTCGCCGGAACTGGCTGAGCAAGCCTCACGCGAAGGACTCCCCATCACCGTCTCGGCGATGGATGTCGACTCCGACGACTCCGTGCAGACAGCGATCGCTGAAATCTGTAAAGCCGCCGGTCATATCGACGTTCTGGTGAACAACGCCGGCATCGAGCGCAACGGCTCCATCGAAGAACTGTCCATGGAGGATTTCCGCGCCACCATGGAGACCAACTACTTCGGCGCGGTGCGCTGCATCAAGGCAGTCATTCCGCAAATGCGCGAGCGCAAAAGCGGATGCATCATCAACGTCACTTCGGTCGCCGGACGCATCGCCACATCGCCGCTTGGACCCTATGCAGCATCCAAACACGCGCTCGAAGCTGTGAGCGAGGCCCTGGCGCAGGAAGTGAAAGCCTTCAACGTTCGCGTTGCCATCGTCGAGCCCGGCATCATCGATACACCCATGGCCCATGAAATCGAGCAACCCAGGCCCGCGTCTATCTATCCGCAGCAGCGGCGCATGGCCGCCTTGTTCGCAGCCTCGCTCAAGAATGGAACGCAGCCCATTCTCGTAGCAAAGAAGATTCAGAGCATCATCGAAAGCGACACGTGGCAGCTACGCCATCCGGTCGGTCCCGATGCAGAACCGCTGCTCGCATCGCGCAAAGCCATGAGTGATGAGGACAACGTTATGCTCCACAGCCTCGACGACGACACCTGGTACTACATCATGGAAGAGCGCACCGGCTTGAAACTGCGGCCCAGCGAATCAAACAAAGCTGATTCGTCCTCTTGATGGCGGCCTTCGCGGATGAGCGCATTTGTTCGCGAAGCCCGGGAAACCCCTGCGCCTTACATCGGCATCGTCTACTCAAAAGCAGGAGTGAGCCAGATCAAAGTAATGTTTGAGTTGCACACGATCCGCTCGGAATCGGCTCCGGAGTCGAATCGTCAATGCCGTACTCGACCGCTCCGGGCTCAACACGTCGTTCCAGAGCTTCTATGTACTCCGATCTCTTACCTGATAACGCAGGAAGAGGTAATCTGCTGCACTCTTTGCGCTGAGAAGCTTCCACCAAGGGGCCGTCGCGGGGGAGAACTGGACGTTCGCAACCAGGCCAGGCCTGGGATGCGCTGCGACTCTCCCCGCAATCTGAGGTGCCACTGTCAGGAAAAGTTCATCCATGAACCCGCCTGCGAGAAATTCGCCAAAGAGTGTCGGGCCGGCTTCGTGAAGCAAAACCTCCACTCCGGCTTCCTGTCTGAGCAACGTAAGGATGGCGGAAGGCGAGATGCGCGTCTCTGCCGTGGAGAGGGCCTTCACCTCGACAGAGGCGAGTGCCCCCGATCCGCTTTGCGACAACATGTGTTTGCCTTGCTCCGTAGTCAGTATGAGCACCCTGGTTCGCGGTGTATGAAATACCGCGCTGGTGAGGTCCAGCCTGCCCGTTCCCGTGACAACCACTACAAGTGGATACTCCAGCTTTCGGAGCACCTCGGTTCGATAGTTCTGGTATAGATCTTTCGCTGCCGGAAACACAGATTCCGGGAGCCAGGAGGCCTGCGGACCAGAGGCTTGAAGCGTCCCGGAACCCACCACCACCGCGTCTGCTGAGGCACGCAGCAGGCCCATGATGAACCGGTCTTCTTCGTTCGAATCACTGATCTGAGCTCCTTCCGACTGACCCGGTAAGTTGAAGCTCACGACCCCGTCGAGTGTCGACACGAAGTTTGCGATGAGATAGGGACGCTCCACCGTAGCAGTCGGAAAGGAAAGATCACCATCATATCTGGCACGAAGGGCGGCGGGAAGGACTGCTCGAGACGGCTCAGTGGATTCAATTGCAAACAGCGTGCGAATAGGTCGGCATAGTGAAAAGGCTACTTCAATCGTTGCGTCGGCGAGTTTGAAGACAGTCGAAAAGATCAACTGACTTGCGTGTTACTCATGGGAATTCGAACGCCTATCTCGGTACCATGATTCAATCTCGAAACAATCGAAAACGTTCCCTTGACCAGCTTGACTCGCTCGCGCATGCTGATGAGACCAATCCCCCGCCCCTTGTTGACCGATTCGACATCAAACCCGACTCCAGCGTCCTTGATGGCAAGTTGAATCTCTCCGGGCACTCCCCGGAGTTCTACGTCGAAGTGCGAAACCTGGCTATGTTTCGCCGCATTGTGCAATGCTTCCTGCAAAACGCGGTACAGGCAAAGGGCAACCTCCGGTGATACGGGGCTGGGCAAGTTTTGGCTCCGAAAGTCAATTTTCAGTTTCTGCTTTTCTCCGAACTCCCTGCAAAAATCTTTCATTGCCACGGCAATGCCCAGATAATCCAACTTTGCAGAATGCAACTGGTGGGATAAGGCCTGAATATCAGAACCTATCTCAGAAGCATGCTTTCGTACTATGTCCATGCGATTGAGAGCGTCGCCATTGGAGCCGGGAATGTCGTGCCTGAGCCCATCAAGCTCAATGGCGAGTAATGCCATTCGTTGGCTGAAGTCGTCGTGAAGTTCTCGGGCAATACGGGCGCGCTCGTCCTCTTGCGCCTCAATCAATCTGCTGCCTACGCTGTAAAGTGCCTCGTCTGCCAGTTTGCTCTCGGTTATATCGACGCAAGATCCAATGTATCCGGCGAATAAGCCGTCGGGATTGAATCTAGGTACACCAATATCGAGAATCCAATGAAATTCCCCGTCGCTTGCCCGGAGCCTATACTCCCTCCTGAACGACTCTCGTCGATCAAATGCCTGGGTATAGATTTCCAGACACCGCGGCAAGTCTTCTGCGTGAACGCCCTCCTTCCATCCGTTTCCCAGATCTGCCGACAGTGGCCTTCCAGTGAAATCTTGCCAGGGCTTGTTGAAGTAGGTGCAGAGCTTGTCGGTGCCGGACATCCAGATCAGCACTGGGGCCGTGTTGGACATCAGGCGGAACCGCTCTTCGCTTTCTCGCAAAGCAAATTCCGCTTGTTTGCGTTCGGTGATGTCTACCGCGACCCCGAGAGCGCGAGGTGGATCGCCATTGGATGGGGAATTGAACTTCCCGCTGACAGCAAGCCATCGTATGGTCCCATCGGTCCGCACCACGCGATATTCGGCTCTGTATTCACTTCGATTTTGCATTGCATCGGCAAATGTCTTCGATACTCGCTCTCGGTCGTCCGGGTGAAGGCGCTCAATGAAATCGTCTTCGCGCGCGAGGTAAGTATCGGCGCTGATCCCAAGCGTTGTCTGCAAATCACCGAACCAGATATTTTGCCCGGTGGCGAGGTTCCAGTCCCATCCCATTGATTTGCCGGATTCCATGGCCAGGCGAAGCCTGTCGTGGGCCTCGGCGACATCGGAACTAAACTCGCGGTTGGCTAGATAGTTCTCAGCAAATGCGCCGGAAGCGAGAATCAGTCCCGCCACCATTACCACCAGGAGACGCATTTCATGGACTCCCATTCGGTTCGCCGGTTCGGAAAAGTTCCCACACACCGACGACGGGAATCGCTAGCACCGCCAACATTGCCAAGACCGAAGTGTACTTGTGGTTTGCAGTGTCCACCGAAACGGCTTCAGCCAGTTTCGCCATTCGCCTGTTGCCCTCGAGACCTATCCAAAGAAACCAAAGGATTGAGGCGGTGAACACTATTACAGCCAGATCTCTTATGACTGGATAATTCGCGCCGGTCCGATCACCCGAAGGGTCTCTCATGGCCCAGTCCGCGACGCTAAATGCCAGGGAACAAATTGCGTAAAGGGCAGAAGCTCCGAACAGGTGCAGATAGATGGACTTCCATGGGGATTGCGAACGGAAAATCAATCTTGCCGAGAATGGCGAGCAGCAAAGCATTCTCAACAAAGAAGATAGCCTCAAAGCGCAGGATCGTCACTGGCCCATGGCTTCCGTACTGATACGGGAGCAGGTAAAAGGCATATGCGAAAACCCAGACAAAGAGCAGGACGAGAAAATTTAACGTCGCTCGATAAGGTCTTCGACTAGGCGACCGTAAGTGAGGACGGGAAGCCACCGCCGCGATCATGAACACAATATGCAGAAATAGTGGAGGATTATCGAAAAGGAATTCCGGCATCTTGCCGTGCAAAGCCACACTGGCTAACCAAGCACCCGGAACCAGCGCCCACAGCCCGAATGCCGCCGCGAGAAATGCCCAGAATAACCGGATCGCGAGTCTGCTCCTCACCGCATTCCGGATAGCAACTCCGCTAGCCAAAAGGAGCAGAACGAAGTTGCATATATCGACGTATGTTATCAAGAGGGAACCTGGCCTCAGAGTTAACGAGAGAACCGCAGACTTAGCATGGCACCAATAGTCGTGCGACGGGTACGGGGCTCTGGATGGTCCGTCAGACAAAAAGGATTCGGTCCCTTTGCGTGGATCGAATCGCGGATCCCTTCACTAATCAAAAAGGCTGCCTTGCTCGCATTTTACCGCAGGATGGGTTTCAGGGCTCGTCCGGTTCTCGAACGTTTCTGCAGCGGGAGTCAGAGTTCCGAGTGTATTACCGCCAACTCTTCCCTTTTCACGAATGTTCGCCCTCCGAAAGGCCAGGCCGTCAGATGCAAGTCCCCAGGCAAGACTGTTCTTCTCACCAGCCTGCCAAGCTCCAAAATGGGAATCCGGTCTGCGCCGGCGCATGCAAACCCGGCGCAGTCCATTACTTCTTCAGCCCCAGCGCCTCCACCACGGCGGTATCGACCTTCGCGGGCTGACCGTCTTCCTTCCACACCACGCCGAAGCCGCCGCGATAGTCCCACATGGTCCAGCCGATGTTGTCGGCTTCGAGCGCGGCGCGCACATCGCGAATCCACCGCATGCGCGAATCCGCCGGCGCCACCTGGCGATGCACGCCAAATTCATTGCAGATGAGCGGAACATTGTTCTGCTTGCCCCACGCGGCAGCTGCATCGATCTGCATGCGAATGCGGCGCGCATCCCAATGGTCGAGCCAGTAGTGCTCCAGTTCGTACTTGCTGTGTGCATCCGGAACCTCGGCGAGCGAACTTTGCAGGCTGTCTTCCGTCGGCGGATAGGGAATGTCGCGCGTGCAGAGCCGCCATGTGCCCGCCCAGCCCGCGCCCTGGTGCGTAAACTCGTGCGGCTCGTAGAAATGAAACGTGTAAATCACGTTGCCATCGTGCAGCGGCTGCTGCGTCAGCAGGTCAGCTGATGCCTGACCAATTCGGCCCGGTGGCGATGATCGTGTTCTTCGGCGCAACCTCGCGAATGGCCGCTGCCGCGCGCGCCTGCACTCCCGCCCAGCGATACGGATCACGCTCTTCGGGTTCGTTCATGATTTCGTAAAAGACCAGGTCGGGATTGCGGTCAGCATAATGCGCGGCCAGTTTCCGCCATAGCATCACGAAGCGATCGACGCCATCGCCGGTGGAGCTGACGCGCTTTTTGTAATCGCTCTCCGGGTGGATATCGATCTGCACGGCCATCCCCTTCGCGATCATCTGATCCACAGCGTGATCGAGCCGGCCGATGAAGTTCGAATCGTCCCTGCCGAAGAAGCTTCGTGTGAGCGGGGCGGCATCGATGCTGAGCCGCACGTTGTCGAAGCCGAGCTGCGCCATCAGGGCGATGTCGACATCATCTGTATATCTGTTCGTGATTTCCGCAGAGTAATTACCCGACTGCGCGAACCACTCCGAAGCGTTGATGCCGTGACGCAGATGTTGTGCACGGGCAAACGCGGTCTTTACTTCCGCAGCGCGGTCTTGAGCGAGGGCAGGTAATGCAACGATGAGCAAGGCAAGGAACACACGAGAACGCAAGTACACAGTTCATCTCCCGGGGCAAATGTTTTGAAATCCAACAGGTAACGATACTATGCCGGGCCGATGCTTGCGCGGCACAACGCCAACGCGCACAATGGCTGAAACCTTGCACGTGGAGACCCTTCATGCGACACTCTGTTCGCGCCGCCGCACTTCTGCTCTCTTTGCTTGTGTGTGTTTCGCTATTCGCCCAGCGCCGGAGCTCCACGCGCTCCGGACAGCGGCATCTGCTTCCTCGGCACGAGGCAACGACGATGATGCCCTGCTGGCGCGTGCCGCCAAACTCTACTACTCCACTAAATCAGCGGGGCTGACCGGATTTGACTGCACCGTTCATCCTGACTGGCTCAAGTCTGATTCAAAGCTCAGAAAAGGACACCACGGTGACCGAGAACAGCGAGGACATGGTGCTGCTGAAGAACATTGCGATCAGCCTTCATGCGCGGATTGAATGGCAGCTCGACGCTGGACTGGGTTCAGCCTTCGAATGCCGAGCAAGCCGCTCGACCAGGCCTCCGCCGAAATGCTCGACCCAGATGCACAAGGCCACTGAAGAGACGCTGATGGGCTTCATGCAATTCTGGACTCCGTTTGTCGATGGCTCCGTTGTGCCGCCGAATGCCAGGGGCATCGAGATTACGCACTCCTCTTCAGGCGTGACTCTGCACATGAAACAACCAGACGCGGAAGTGACAGAGGTCTTCTCGAACGAACTTATCCTGAAAGAATTCAAGGTTGTCACGGGCGGGAAGATAATCGATCTGGCGCCCTCGTACGATTCCACTGACGACGGCCTGCTGGTGAGCCGGTTTGTCGCTCATATCGGGCCGGAAAATGCCCACTCTGCCGCCGAAGTCCAGGAGATGCACGTGGAGATCTACTACCAGACCATCGGAGGTTTCCCGATTCCGTCGAGGCTGAATATGGAAGTCGTCGGCACGGGCACATTCGATTTCAAGCTGGATGGTTGCCGCGTGAACCCAGACCGCCTGATGCGCTGAAGTGACTTCGACACCGCAAACATAAAGAGCGGCTCCTGTCAGGAACCGCTCTCGTGTCAGATACAGACTCTGTCTATTTGCTTGCGACGTTTGGTGAGTTATCGGCTGGCGGCAGCCTGCTCGTAGGTGGTGCGCAGGTACTTGTGCGGATTGACCGGGACCTTGTGGATGCGCACTTCATAGTGCAGGTGCGGACCGGTAGCGCGGCCCGACTGGCCGACGTATCCGATCACTTGTCCGCGCATCACGTGCTGGCCGGGAACAACGGCAACGGCGGAGAGATGTCCGTAGAGCGTAAGGAGATCGTGGCCGTGGTCGAGCACCACCTGGCGGCCGTATCCGGAGCCCATGTTTTCGCCCGTAACTTCGCCGTCGCCGGCAGCGCGCACCAGGGTTCCGTAGGGCGCTTCGATATCGATACCCGGATGGAATGCGCCTTCGCCGTTGATGGGGTCTTCACGCTGGCCGAAGCTTGATCCCACACGGCCTTCGACAGGCCAGATCGACGGCGCATCGGCAAACTGTGTCCAGTCGCCTACGAAGCCCGGCGCAAGACCGCCTTCAAGTGCACGCGTCATGCGGCCCGACATTGCCTGGTCGCGCAGCGCGTTGAACTGCTCGAAGGTCATCTTCACGTCCTGCGCAGTGACGTCGTCTTTGACAGCAAGCGTTGCAGGCGTGGGCGCAGCTGCGGCGGTGGCAGCGGATGCTTTCGCCGGAATTACCTTGTGCTGGCGCAAGCCGTAGAGCGCGGTCACTTCGCTGGCGAGTGCTCCGAGGGAGGCCACCTGCACATCGCGATCGTGCGCCACCTGGGCAAGCTGCTTGTAGTCCTTGCGCAGATTCTGGTTGTCTTGTCTGACCTGGTTGAATCGCTCGGTCTTGAGCAGCATGCGTGTGTAGGAGCCGGCCAGGCCGACGATGGTGAATGTGCCTACCAGCGCGGCAGCGACAAATCCGTACACGTAACGCAGAGGAAGCGGGATCTTCCTTACTCGACCATCTTCATCTCTGGCAACAAAAAGAATGTAATAGCGTTTTCGCAGCATGGTCCTGCTTTCACATCAACAAATTTGCAAGGTGCTACTTGCCGCGTAACCAGTAATCCACAATGAATGCAGGTGCTGGGGAAGCCCCGCCCTGACTTCGTACACGCTCCAGCAGGAGCACTTATCGTTGAACGTCACTAAAGGCTAGCAGCCGCTCCCGCGCGGGGTCAATAAATTGAGGCGGAAAAGCAGGCTCCAAATTCGATTTAGGTCTCGCTCCCAGGCTGGCCCATAAGTAATGAACTAATCCGCACATTTGGGCGGCTTGCCCTATTCTCAATAAGATGCGCGGCAAACGAAGTGAGTTGATCGAAGGGCGGCCGGGGCGAATTGGCCCTGCTAGACCGCATTCGCAGGCGGGCAACCCGTTCGGCAAGCGACGGATTGCGCCTGGGAATCGGCGACGATTGCGCGATTTTGCGGCTGAAACCGGGCGAAGAACTGGCCGTAACCACCGATTTATCCATTGCCGGAAGGCATTTTCGTCTGGAATGGCACCCCCCGGAAGCTGTGGGGCACCGCACCCTGGCGCGCGGGCTGAGCGACATAGCCGCCATGGGAGCTCGACCGATAGCGGCCTTTCTTTCCTTAGGTTTACCGAAAGAGCTCGCCGCGCCAAAAAGGACGGCGCCCCGCCTGGGTCGACCGCTTTCTGGATGGATTCCTTGCGCTTGCCGACCAATTTCAAACGCCGCTCGCCGGCGGGGATCTGGCGGAATCGCCACTGGCCGTTGCCGACATTGTTCTGCTGGGAGCCGTGCCGCGCGGGAAGGCGCTGCTGCGTTCGGGCGCCCGGCCGGGGGATCTCGTGTGCGTAACGGGCGCTCTTGGCGGAGCGGCGGCTGGGCTGGAACTGCTGCGAAAGAGCTCAGGCCGGACAGTTATCGATCGCGCGGAACTCCGAAAAGAAGCAGGAACCTTTCACGCCCATTTCTGGCCGCAGCCGCGCATTGCGCAGGGGCTCTGGTTGCGCCGGCAGAAAGACAGCCACCGCAGCAATCGATCTGAGCGATGGACTTTCGACAGATCTCGACCATTTTGCACAGGAGTCCGGAGTCTCCGTCGGAGATTGATGCCGAAGCGTTGCCAATTCACGCCGGTGCGACGCTGGACCAGGCGCTGCATGGTGGCGAAGACTACGAACTGCTCTTCACAGCTCGGCCGAACACGGCGATTCCCCGCAGCATCGCCGGCATTCCCGTGACCCGGATCGGGAGGATCGTAAAAAAGCGAGCCGGACAAGCCAAGAGTCATGCCTTGGTCGACTCATCGGGCCGTCACCCCCTGCGCCGTGGCGGGTGGGAGCATTTTTCATAATCGAAGTGAGGCAAGAGTCTTGTTAATCACTAACTTTCCGCGAGATCGCAGATTATGATCGAGAGTGATATGGACAGCGGAAACGATACGCGTGCGCTTTGCGCCTTCCCCCACCGGCCTTTTGCATGTCGGCAATGCGCGGACGGCGCTGTTCAACTGGCTGTATGCCAAGACGGACCGGGGGCAAATTCATCATGCGCATCGAGGACACGGACCTCGAGCGCTCGAAGTCGAGCTACGAAAAACAGCTGATCGAAGATCTTGTCTGGCTTGGCCTGAGTTGGGATGAGGGTCCGAACGAGAACGATCCCGGAGAGAAGGGCGAATTCGGCCCTTATCGTCAATCGAAGCGGCTCGAAATCTATTCCACGCACACGGCGCAACTGCTGGCGGAGGGCAAAGCTTACCGCTGTTTTTGCACGCCGGAGGAACTGGAAGAGGAGCGCAGGCAGGCCATCGCGCAAATCGGCCGCATATCTACAGCGGGAAATGCCGCAATCTCAACAAGCAGGAGACGAGAGAGAGTCTGCTGCGGGGCAAGACCTACGCGGTGCGGTTAAAGATACCGGATCACCCGATACGTTTCCACGACATCGTGCGGGGCGACCTCGAATTTGCCTCCGAGACGGTTGGCGATCCCGTCCTAGTCCGTTCCGCGCGTGGCGGAACCGCCGGAACGAGCCCCGGCATTCCCGTTTACAACTACGTGGTAACGATGGACGATGCACTGATGGGAATCACTCACGTGATTCGCGGCGACGATCACATCTCGAACACTCCGAAGCAAGTGGCCATCTATGAAGCGTTCGGGTGGAAAGTGCCGGAGTTTGCGCATCTTCCAGCGATTCTCGGCCCAGATCGCGAGCGGCTGTCAAAACGGCATGGCGCCACTTCGATGTCGGGCTTCCGCGAAATGGGATTCTTCCCGGAGGCTCTGGTGAATTACCTGGCGCTGCTTGGATGGGGCGCAGAAGACGGCAAGACCGAGACCTTCACTCCCGACCAGCTCGTAAAGGAATTCTCACTGGAGCGGATTTCGCCGAGCCCAGCCATCTTCGACTTTGAAAAGTTGAACGCGCTGAACCGCCACTATATGAAACAAGCGCCGCCGGCGCGTCTCGCCGCGCTCTGCTGGGACTACTTCGGCGGATTGCTGCCGGAAAAGGAAGAGGCCCCCGACGCGGTGCTTGTGTGGTTCTTTCACGTAATCGCGCTGTTTGTTCCATCGATCAGTCATCTTGACGAGATCCCGGCGAAGGCCGCCTTCATCTTCCACATGGACCCGAATCTCGCGCGGGCCGTTCAGGAGAATGCAGCCATCCTGGAGGCTGGATCGTCGCAAACGGTGCTGAACGAGCTCGCCAACCACGTTCGCTCGCACGTTGGCCCGGTTTCGGCCTCGGATTTCTCCAACTGGATGAACGAAGTGAAGACAGCGACCGGGGTCGACGGCGATGAGCTCTACCGATCCCTGTGCGCATCGCGCTGACGGGTACGCACTCCGGACCAGACTTCGACAAGCTCATTCCACTGATCGAGCAGGGGGCAGCGTTGAATCTTGGGGTCCCCGGTGTGCGCAGCGGCTCGATGCATTTATTGGGGTTTGAGATTCAGTGAACGATATCTTCTGGATTGAAGAAACGGGCCTTGCGATTGTTATGCGTCCATGGGGCGGGAATTGGTTACAGGACGATTCTGGAGCGACGGAATGAGCGCTCCGACTTTCGATCTCACGTTTCCTCACACATGGCAGGCGGAAATCCTTCCGGCACGTCCGGTGATTTTGCCTGCCCGGCATTTTGTTTATCCACGCGATGTGGAAGAGATCGAGCGCGGCGCTCTTGAAGTCCTGGTGCGACCCGATGACCCGGGCTCTACGGCCTTTCTCGCGACCTGCGCGCTGGGATTTCGTGATCCAGTGGTCCCGACGGGGATCTGGTCCGCGCCGAATCCGCGGGAAATGTGCGCAGTCTCCGGCGGATATGTCTACATCATCGATACCGTCCGACCCGGAGCGCTTCACCATGCTCCCGTATCGGCCGGTGCTTCAGGTCCATCCGATCGTGAATCAAGGCCTGCTTCTCTTTGTCGGGCATCGCTCGATCTTCGCCTGGGGTCCATCAGGCGAGGCGTGGGAGACGGTGAAGCTGTCGGATGAGGGCGTGACCGTGACCGCGATTGAAGGTCCGGTGCTGCGCGGCCTGGGCTGGAATATGATGACCGACAAAGAAACGCCGTTCGCATTGGATTTGCACAGCGGCGTTTTACTCGAGAAGTAATTTGAAGGTCTAGAGAGATTCGTACGCCGCATATACGCCTTCGAAGATAGAATCCCAACTCGCTGTGAGCGCATATGTTCGCGCGGCGTGACGCATTTCGTCGTGCTGCTTCGGATTGTTCAGGATTCCGGCAATTGCGGAAGAAAATTCCGTATCCGGCGCAATCCGCCCCGTGACGCCGTCGCGAACGATGCTGCATGGGCCGCCATCGGGAGTGACGATGGCGGGAACGCCGCTCGCGAGCGCCTCGAGCACGACATTGCCGAAGGTATCGGTGTGCGACGGAAAGACGAAGAGGTCCATGTTCGCGTATGCCGATGCAAGCGCTTCCCCTTTCAGGACCCCAGTAAACTCCGCTCGCGGCAGCCGTTCCCGCAGCCATGGTTCCTGAGTTCCGTGGCCGACAATGAGAAACCGAAAGCTGTGGCAGCCGGCTCGCTCCAACTCGCGTTGGATCGCTGGCAGTTGCGCAACATTTTTCTCTATCGAGAGCCGTCCCACGTAGCCGAGAACGAAATCACGATCATTGCCGCTCCTGCTTCGCCTTTGCGGATGGAACAAACCAGAATCCACGCCGCGCGGCATCAGGTGGCAGGGGCGCCTGGTCGCCTGTTTCAGAATCTGGCAGAGTTCCGGATTCGGTGCGAAGAGCAGGTCAGCGTTGGAATAGAAGCCGGTTGCTACGGCCAGAGTAAGGTCTTCGATGGTGTGGCCTGCTGCTGCGGAATGCGCCTTGGGCAAAAATCGCAGCAACCGATCAGACCGGCGCGCCAGATACTCGTGCACATTGGTATGCCAACTCGCTGCCAAAGGCAGATTGTAGTGGCGTGCGATGGCCACGCCGAGCATTCCGATTTCGCTGGGACCAGTGATGTGGATGAGATCGGGATTGAAGCGCTCGAGAGCTTCATCGATGACGGGCAAATGGCGCAGATATGTCAGGATCGAAGCTCAGATCTTTTTCGAGTGGAATCGAAAAGGAAACCGCGCGGGAGTTCCAGGGTCCAGACATTGCCGGTTTCTTCGAGTGCCTTTGGCCGCTGACCGGCGCGCACGCAGAGGAAGGGCAGATTATGTCTGCCGCGCAAAAGCCTCAAAGTGGCGGCTGGTGTGAGCCACTCCGTTTGTCTCATGAAAGGAGTCGGGGAGATAGGCAACTCGCGGAGGTCGTGCGTTCATGGATGCACATGCTCAGGCTCAGCTCTCCTGCTCGCCTAGAGCGAGACGCCGCTGCCCCTCGTCGCTCCAAGCGATGCGCAGACCACCGGATACCGGCCCCTTGCCCAGCATCTGCACAGCCTTGATGGTCCATTGAATTGAAAACGGCGCACGGCCCTTCGGCCAGATCTCGCTGAGCGGGCGCACGACGCCGTTTGCATCGGGATGATATGCACGCTCATCCCACGTGCGCGAGCCCTGCGGAAAATCGGGATAGTCGCGGATCGCATCGAGTGTGGATTGCAGCAGGCGATGCTTCCACGGCTCGGCATATTGCGGCATGAAGAGGACGTTGCTGAGACGCTCGCGGCGAATCTCATGCACGAACTCAGTGAACTGGCGGCATTGGTCAGGTTGATATTGGCGTTCGGTTCGACGCCGTGGCGATCGCCGCCACTGATGAGCAGCATGTTCCATTGCTGAGCGAGGCGGCGCACTGCGCGATTCTCTTCCCAATTGCGCAACCCATTCAATTCGAGAGCGTGCAGCCACGCGCCGTACTTTTGCAGGAACTCATTGACGAGAAATCCGTGCTTCTCCTTGCCCACCAGGAAGAGATCC
Source organism: uncultured Acidobacteriaceae bacterium (assembly GCA_963769345.1). Classification (GTDB taxonomy): domain Bacteria; phylum Acidobacteriota; class Terriglobia; order Terriglobales; family Acidobacteriaceae; genus Telmatobacter. Next base: position 456,347 of record CAVYLL010000005.1, on the reverse strand, counting down.
CACATGGGATGGTTGAAGACAACCAGGACGTTGGGCTCGTCATGCAGGGCGACGAGGATTTCTCTGAGCCGCGGCTCGCTTGGGTTGGCGGTGAACTCCGCCAGCGTACGCATCCATTGCCTGGCGCGGCCCGAGGGAAGGTTGTGAACGCCGAGATGAAAGTCCTGCACGCCGCCATAGGGCACGCTCCACTCGACAGAGACAGGAATGCGGCGGGCGCTGGGAATGGTGCGCAGCAGCATGGGAGCCTCGATGTTGTCGTGGTCGGTGATGGAAACCATGGAGTGCAGATCGAGCTTTTCAATCTGCCCGCTCTCGAGATCGAACGCCAGCCTGGGAGTCATGGGCGGCGTCCAATAGCTCGTCGCGTAGTCCACGCGAATGCCGTATTGCTCTTGCGCGCGGCGCTCCAGGCGCGCCAAGTATCGGGACGGATCGCCGCGTACTTGCTGCCCAGATTGGCGAGAAAATCCAGCGTCTCTTTGGATTGGTTGGTATGGCTGTGGAGCGAGACGCCGGTACGGAACCCTTGGTGTGCATTCTGGTCGCGCCACAGGTACGAAACGGTCGGAGTGGCCATTTCCCCTCCTCATTCGCGATCTGCGCCGGATTCTTACAATCCAGTATCGGATCCGCCCGTCAACGGCAGGTTAAGAGGAGAACAATTGCACTTCAATTAGTGCACCGAACCAACGCAGTAAACCGCATTGATTTCAGGTCCCTATGCGCTTGACAATGCAACCATTAGTTGCATATAGGCAACCGTCTGGTTGCAAGTTGCGGATTAGGGCCTACTTGCTCATTTTGGCCATCTCGGGCCCGAGAAAATCCTCGAACGTTGAGGGGACCACGAGATCGCGTGCGCGGCTGCTCGGCTGCGGCGTTCGCTTCGGGAATCAGGTAGTTCTCAGTCAATCCGTTGCGCAGCAGCTCGAAGGCATCTTCGGGCGTATCGGCATATTGGAACAGCTCGATATCTTTTGGCGAAATTGCCCCGGTATCGACCAGCGCATCCATATTGAAGACTTTCTTCCAATAATCCGACCCGTAGACCACGACCGTGATTTTCTTGGCGAGCTTCTGCGTCTGCGCCAGGGTGAGAATCTCGAACATCTCATCGAGCGTGCCGAATCCACCGGGAAAGACGACCAGTGCCTTCGCCAGGTAGGCAAACCAGAGCTTGCGCATGAAGAAGTAGTGGAACTCGAAGTTGAGCGAGGGCGTGATGTAGGGATTGGGCGACTGCTCGAAGGGCAGCCGGATGTTCATGCCGATGGTTTTGCCGCCAGCTTCGTAAGCGCCGCGATTGGCAGCTTCCATGATGCCGGGGCCCCCGCCGGAGGTGACGACGAAGCGGTGGCGGCGCGAGGGAATTTTGGCTGCCCACCGGGTAAGCATCTGGGAGAGGCGGCGGGCATCTTCGTAGTAGCGGGCCATGGCGACTGCGGCCACGGCGCGCTTGCGCTGGAGATCGGTGGCTTTGCCGGCGGCGATGTCGGGCACGCTTGCGGGCTGCTCATCGCTGGGCGCCGGATGGCGCGAACCGGTATTGTCGAGGAGTTCGAGGGCGTGGTCGGCTTCTTCGCGTCCGCGAAATCGCGCGGAGCCGAAGAACACAACCGTGTCCTGGATGTGCTCGCGGCGGATGCGGGCCAGGGGCTCCATGTACTCCGCAACGATGCGAATCAGGCGGCCGTCAGGGCCGTTGAGAAAGGCCGGATTCTCGTAAGCCAGCGGTGCGGAAGCGAGCGCCGGCGGTGCGCCATTGGGCGGAAGAGTGGCGGCGGGAACCGGAACCTCAGCGTTGCAGTCCGCTGCGAGTTGCACTGGCCGGGACGCTTTCCATATTTTCTGTTCCCGATTCCCCGCTCTTCGTTCCCTGCTCTTCCGCGCTCATGCCCTTACCCATTTCGATGCCGGATAGCGTCTTGCACAGCAATCCAGATATTCAGCAATCCTAATCCTGAGATGATGCCGCGCACTCGCGCCGTTTGCCGCATAAATTGCGAGCGTCGGGAATTGCACGAAGATCGGGTTCTGATCCCAGAAGAGTTGCGACCAGGGAGCATAGCAGATGGCCAGACCGATGTACATCCTCAACAGAACGCGCAGATAGAGCTCCGTGCGTACCAGCCAGTGGGGAATGCGCTGCGGAGGACGATCCGCCGCGGGTTCCAGCCTGCCGCTCGAGTCCGGCGCAGAACTCATCAACGGTTCCGGGAACAGGCGCTGGGCTAGGGGGCATGCTGGGTGATATGAATTCCGGCTGGTTTGACATTCTCCAGGGCTCGTAACGCTGCCCCCGAATTCTTGCCGTTTCACCAGCTCAGGGACGCCGTAATCAAACGGTAACACAGTGACGGGATTGAGCCCCGACGGCGTGGCTTGGCAGAGGTTGATGCCCGGCATTGCATGCAGAATATAGCGGGGGTATTTTGTTGGTGTACGCGGGTTCCAGAACCCAGGGAGTCTGCCGTGAAACATTCTCGCCGTTTGTGTCGTTCTCCTGCTCAGTTCATTGACGTTAGCCGCGCAGAATCAGTGCCAAACCGAGCGAAGCGCCCGTCAACTCGGACCTTGGATTCTCGACGGAAATGCGGTCGGCAACGGCTGCCCGATCGGGATGCGCGCGAGCCAAGGCGTCTGGGACCACACCATCAAGGTCCGGCAGGGACATCAGGAGCAGCACGTTCAGCCCTTCGGCCAACGGATCTTCTCTCACTTGAGGATTCGCATCGCTGACCGCAATCGTCGCTGCTACCGTGAGAGTGCACGGACTGACAGGCAAGAATCGCATGCTGCACACCGCTCGGCGAAACGAATGCACGGGGTGATGCAACGAAGATGATGAAAATCACGTTTGCCACGAGCGGCGAAGGCAGTGTTTCCAGCGATCTTTACATGCCGGGGTTCACTTCGGTGAGTTCGATCGAGTTGATTGAAGTTTCATACAGACGACGGCAAGATTTGGAGAATCGGCGGATCAGAGCGTCTGCCGCGTAACGCCGGATCCGATGATGCTGATCGCAAACCACTTGCACCCGCTATGGAGTCGCGGCTCGCCGCGGGCCTCGGATGCGAGGCCGTGCTTCCGTCCGTCATTCCCAGGGCCCAGCGGATCGCCTCGAAGTACATCTTGCGGATGTCTGGATCCTGCCAGGCCTCTTCGGTGTGGCCCAGCGTTGAATAGAAGACGCGCCCCTTGCCGTACATCTTGCTCCACGCAACGGCAAAGTCGTGATCGGTGCGATGGACGCGCGGGTTGTTGTTGTAGTCCAGACGGCTGGGATCGAGGCTGAGCAGCACGTTGACCTTATCGCGAGACCACGCTTTGGGCTGGTAGATTTCGTCGAACTTCACGAACTCCTTCGGAAAGTGGCGGACCGCCGGAAAATCCGGAGCCTCGTTGATGATCGGCGCATTGAAGGTCATCCAGGGATGCTGGTCAAACCAGCCGCCGATCATCTCGCCGTACTCCGGCCAGTTGTAATTCGTATCGAGTGCGGCGTGAATTCCGACAAACCCCTTGCCGTCATCGTGGATGAACGCCAGCATGTCGCGCTTCTGGTCGGCATCCATATCGAGTTCGCCGGTGGTGCTGGCGAAAACGATCAGGTCAAAATAATCCAGATTCTTTGCATTCCTGCCGAGGTCCTTCTTCGTGAGCAGTTCGGTGTCGGTGCGCAGTGTTGCATCCCAGAGGCCGCTTTCCTGGCCCAAGGTTGTACACGGCGGCCATGGCCGCAGAAATGGAATCGTGCTCGAAGCCCTTGGTTTGTCCGATGACCAGCACGTGTTTTACATGCACTTGTTTGGCGTGGGGCGCGGGTGGAAGTGCGCCCTGACCAAATAACCGTGCTGACGTGCAGGAGAAGAACAGAAACGCCGAAAGGACAAGAGAGTGACCGCAAGAAAACAGAGATGGACCTTGCGCACGAGATTTCCTCCGCAGGCCATTATCTGCTACGCAGAGCGGGTTGGCGGCGACTACTCGTGTGCTCCGTGCTTTTTCAGCATGTCGGCCCACTTGTGATCGTCCATTTGCATTGCGTACGTCAATGGACGGTGTTCGCTCTGGTCCTTTGCGTTCACGTCGGCGCCGCGGTCGACGAGGATCTGGATCATGCTGCCGTATTGCAGGTGCAATGCGGCGTCGAGAATCGTGTCGCCGTACGCATCAGCAGCATTCACGTTTGCGCCCTTGTCGATCAGAAACTTCACATCATCGGGCTGATCGCGAAGCACGGCAAAGAACAAGGGTGTGGCACCGCTCGAGGCCTGGGCGTTCACATCGGCCCCCTTGGCGACGAGCAACTCCATCAGTTCCTTGTGACGGCTGGCAAACAGGCAAAGATGCAGCGGCGTATAGCCGTTCTTCATATCCCTCGAGTCCACACCATGGACGGTCAGAAGACTTACCGGATCCTGATGGTTGCTTGACGAAAACACAGCCCAAAGATCGCCAGGGGTGAAGGCGCCGTAGTTGTTTTTGGCGTTTACATCCGCACCGGCATCGATCAGCACCTGGGCCGCCGCCAATTGGCCATGAAGGCAGGCAACGTGAAGAGGGGTGTCTCCGTTCTTGTCCTGATCGGCAACGAGTTTCGGATCGGCCTGAAGGAGTGCTTTGATCTTGTTGACATCTCCCTTCCTGGCTGCATCGTGAATTGGCGCGCAAAGCGCGGCAGTTGAACCGCCAAGCAAAAGCAAGAACATCAAGGCGGACGCCCGCTTCGCAAAGAAAAAGCGGACAAATGCATACGTTTTCATTGGTTCTCCACGGAAAGAAGGATTGGCTTTGAAATTTGACCCATTCTACCGAGACGGCTCGGTCGAATTGTGACCGATGACCGCTATACCGATGACGGGATTAAAGGCGCTCTGGACAGGCGGAAAACCGCTCCGCCCGGGCACCTAAAGTAATATGACTTGGGTGTTACCAAAGTCTACATGCGGCTTAAATCTGGTACCCAAGTCACGATACGATGTGGCGATGCCGCTGATCCATTCCTTCAGCGATATGGAGCCAAGCCGTGAAAGCTTCTGAAGATACGAAATGTGGACCAAGCGTTGTCGCCGAGACGCTCCTAAGTCTCTCTGAACAGGCGAGAGTTTGCCACGAAAAGATCAACTTGCTCGAAGCGGGCCAAAGCTTCAATCGGGCTGACGTTCTTGCCGAAGTTGGCAAGCTGCTCGATGCCTGCCAGAACCTGCGAGACGCCATTCTCTCCGAAGACAATGGGGCGACCTGGACGACCAAGAGTGAATTGAGCACGCTTGTCGGCCGACTCGATGACGCTGCCGCAAAGCGGCGCAGGTATCTCGACCTTGCCGAAGTGCTGGCCACAGGGACCATCTCGCATCGCCGCGAGCGTACGCGGCTGGAACGTCTTGCTCTGCGCGATAAAGCCGTTGCCGAGCTGATGGAGGTTTCCGATCAGCCTGCACCTCCGGAGTTACCGGGGCCAGTGGCCGAGAACTGGCTGGAGTGGGCATGTAGCCTTGAAGACGATATCAACGAGCCGGAGCTTCAAAAGTTGAAGGGCGGTTTTCCGCGTCTCGATGACTTTGTGCGACAGTTGGAGATCGATTGGTGGCACGACGATCCGGCACCGAAAGCGACTGAAAAGCGCAAATCCGTTACATCGATTTCGAAACACTCGAATGGATCACATGTGAATGGGAATGGTAATGGCCATGTCAGGCAACCCGTTCTCGAAGAACCGCAGCTTGAGTCCACTGTTTCGGTCGCCAGCCCTGCGCGCGAGGGGGCTGCCCCGTTCGCTGAGGTTGTTTCGATCGCTGAGATTGTTTCGATTGCGGAGGTTCCCCCGGTCGAAGCGGCAGCTTCGGTTGCCGAGGTAGCTCCGATCGTTGAGGCGGCTCCAATCACTACGCCAAGCTTCGAAACCCTTGCGGTCAACTCCGATGACAAACTCGAGGCGGGTCTGCCGGTTCTGACTGCAGGCGAGGCCGCCCCGTCCTTCGTGGATGAGGAAGTCGTCGAACTTCCAGCCGAGACACTCAATCCCACGCAGGAAGGGCCAAACGTCCTTCTTCCCATGGGAGCAGGTTGAGCAGTTTACGCGGCGCATCGAGAAGGCGAATGTTGAACGGAAGGATGCGCGCACGATTCGCGCTCTGCTGGCAGTTTCGCACTTGCTCGAGCCTCACGATCTGAATCCGATGACGCATCCCAAGTGCGGTATCCGCACGCTCACGGGATACCCTGCCACGACACGAAGCCGGTTTATGTCGCTCCCAGTGAAGTGATGCAGTGCATCGCGCGAGGATGACGGTCTGCCGCTTCTTACGGGCGGAGCCGATCTGCTGCGGTGGGGGCTGTTGCAGCCCTCCGAGCGCAATTTCCAGGGAGTCGCTTCGGTGCGCCGCATGACGGTCGAGCATCTGAAGGCATGGTTCAGCGAGATTTTCCGCATCGCTCTCTCAGACAAGCAGATTGAGGACATCTTCAACCTGACTTCGGGTATTCCTTACCTGGTTGGCGAATTGCACAAGCTGATCATTCCGCAGCCGGACGATCCGCCGACCTGGCTTGGCCTGGCGCGCTGGATGGAGATCAAGGCGCAGTTCGAAAAGCTCCTGCCGGAGTATGCGCATGACATTGAAGAAGGGGTGCATCCGACGGTGCGGCTGACCGACCGGGAACTCTCGCTGCTCAACATGGTGGTGATTGTCAGTGGAGACTCGACGCCGGAGACGATCGTTGCCAACCTGTCAGATAACTGGGAAAAATACGAGCATCCCGAGTACCGCGCTTTGAGTTCGCGGGACGAGGTGAGCCTGGCGGTTCTGCTGGAACTCGGGTTGCTGCCAAGGCGCAACGTGACGGGCGGAGTGCCCTCGAAGGCTCTTGTGCCCGTCAAACAGGACGATGCGATCCGGAAGATTGTCGAACTGCTGTAAGGAATCGATAGGATTTTCAATACATCGATGGGCAGTCAAGCGACATGCCGTCTGCCCCATTTTCCATTGGGCAATCCCTCAAGGGATAAGAATTATCTTTCCTCCCACACCGCCGTTCTCCGCCAGCCGCTGCGCCTCCGCTGCCTCCTCCAGCTTCATGGTGCGGGCAATGGGAATCGTAAACTCGCCGCGCGCAAAAGTCCTCGGCCAGTTCGTACAAGCGGGAAGCGTCCGGAAGCGGCCATCATCGGCTCCACGCGAATCGTTGTAGCTCTGGGCGCCCTCAGGAACACCCAGCACGGAACCGAGAACGCCCCCTGCACGAATCGATTTCAAGCAGACGCTGAATCGTCATTCCGCCAACCGTATCGGCTATCGCGTCGAGATCGTGCAAACGGCCGATCTCTTCTTCGCTGTCGAGCGCGACCACTCCATCGACCGTCAACTCTGCAGCCTTGTCTTCTCCGCTGCTACGCACGCCCGCCAGGACGCGCGCGCCATGCTTGCGCGCAACATGAACTCGCCACGCGTCCAACGCTGCCAAGTGCCCCGGTCACCAGCACGGTCTGCCCTCGTTTTGGTTTCACTGCGCGTTCAATCAATTGCGCTCCCGTAGTCACCACCAGTGGCAGCGCGGCTGCCTTTCTCGAAGTTCAATGCCTGCAGGAATGGGAGCGAGCACGTCAGCCTTGGCGACGGTGTATTCGGCATATGTGCCGTTTGCCAATGCCATCACCCGCATTCCTTTCGAGAAACCAGTAACGCTGCGACCGGTTTCGACGACCTCCCCCGCGAGATCGCGACCCAGAATCGCCGGAAATTCGAGAGGCATGCGCGCCTTGGCTGCCCCACTGCGAAGCTTGAAGTCGATGGGATTGACGCTGGTTGCCTTCACCCTGACCAGCACTTCGTTATCGCCATACTTCGGGGCGTTCCCAATCTTCGTAGCGAAGTTGCTCCGGACCGCCGTATTGATGCAGCACGACTGCTTTCATACGAGAACTTCTCCTTAACTCACAGGCCCCGCGTCCGCGGCCCGCATTGCTGTTGATTTTCACTGCTCCGGACAGTTGTCCGATGCCTTCATTCCCTGTCGAGTTATCCTGTCGGAAGCTATGCAATCCATTTATCGCTTCCCTGCTCTTCGTCGCCCTTGCCGCGTGCCTGCCCTTCGCCTTCGAATCTCGCCCGCCGCACTCGTGCGCGCAGGAAGGCACGACCAACGTGCTCTCGTATCGCGGCGAGCAACCGGTTCGCGCGCAGCACGGCATGGTGGTCAGCGTGCATCACCTCGCCTCGGATGCGGGCGTTGAGATTCTGCGCGAAGGCGGCAATGCCGTCGACGCAGCCGTAGCCACGGGATTCGCGCTGGCAGTTGTGCATCCGATTGCCGGCAACCTCGGTGGCGGGGGATTTCTGCTGCTGCGCACCCACGATGGCAACTCCACGTTCATCGACTTCCGCGAAAAAGCGCCTCTGGCCGCGACGGAGACGATGTACCAGGACGCGAAGGGCAATGTGATTCCGGATGCAAGCGTGATTGGCTATCGCTCCATCGCGACGCCCGGCTCCGTAGCCGGACTGGTGTACTGCGGAAAAGAAATACGGAAAGCTCGGCCTGAAGCGCGTCATGGCGCCCGGCCATCAAACTGGCACGCGACGGATTCGCTCTCACTCCCGAAGAGGCGCACGAGCTTACCGATCGTGACCTGGCGCGCTTTCCGGAGTCGCGCCTGCTGTTTCAGCGGAATGGCACCTACTATCGCACGGGCGAAACCTTTCAGCAGCCGGAACTGGCGCGCACGCTCGAGCGGATTGCCGCCGACCCCGACGATTTCTACCACGGCAAGATGGCGCAGGAACTCGTGGATGACCTGAAGAAGGGCGGGGCGCTCATCACGCTTGAAGATCTTGCGCAATACAACGTGGTCGAGCGCAAACCGGTCGATCGGCACATTCCACAACTACACCGTCATCAGCGCGCCGCCTCCCTCTTCGGGCGGAGTCGTGCTGCTGAGCGCGCTGAATATCCTGGAGGGCTACGACCTGGCAAGTCTCGGCGACCGCAGCGCGGCGCGATGCACCTGATCACGGAGGCCTATCGACGCGCGTACATGGACCGCTCCGATTATCTGGGCGATCCCGACTACAACCAGATCCCCGTTGCTGAACTTACCGCGAAGAAATACGCGGACGCGTGGCGCAAGAGCATCCTGCCGCGACAAAGCAACCCCCAGCGCGGACCTGAAGCGCCCGGCGGGATTTCTGCCGCCGGCGCCGACCACCGCCGGCAAGCGCCACGAATCGCCCGACACGACGCATTACTCGGTTGTCGATGCGGAGGGAAATGCCGTGTCGGTGACGACGACGCTGAACGACAGCTTCGGCTCGCACGTGACGGCGGGGTCGCTCGGCTTTCTGCTCAACGACGAAATGGATGATTTCGCCGCGAAGATGGGAGTGCCGAATATGTTCGGACTGATCCAGGGGCCGGCGAACGCCATCGCGCCCGGCAAACGCCCGCTGAGCTCGATGACTCCGACGATCGTGCTGGAAGACGGCAAGCTGCGCTATGTGCTGGGCTCGCCCGGCGGCGCACGCATCATCACGACGGTCGCGAACATCTTTCTTTCGGCGGCGGAAGGCGGCTTGAATATCCAGGAAGCCGTGGACGCTCCGCGTTTTCACCACCAGTATCTGCCCGACAAGCTCTACCTTGAGCCGGGATTCGACCCAAAGTCTCGGTCTGCATTAAAGGAAATGGGCTACACCCTGGCGGTGAAGGATGGCCACTGGTCAAACGGCGAATGCATCGCCATCGATCCGAAAACCGGCGAACTCGAGGGTGGCCAGGACCATCGCAGCCACTACGGCAAAGCTGCAGGATACTGAGCGGGATTCACGCGCACTGGTGCTGCATGAGGAAACTTTGCCAACGAGCAGGCTGAACTGATTCCCCTGCCTCCTTCCCGTGAAAATGCGTGGCTTCTTGTAAGTTGTTTACGGAATGAGACAATAAGAGCAATCGCCGGCTTCGATGCCGGCGCGGGGGCCGTCAAAGCATGCTGCCAGTTCTTTCAACGCATCTGTTTTTAAAGCAACGGCTACACCCTGGTCTGCTTGAAATGGCGGCGCGCGTGGGCGCCCAAGCGGTGGAGATATTCGCCGCGCGTCAGCATTTTGACTACACCAGCCGCGAACATGTCATGGAACTGGCGGGCTGGTTCGGCTCGAATCCGCTTGCGCCATTCTCAATGCACGCCCCGCTCTATCCCGACCGCGAAATGGGCCGTGCCGGCGCTCCAGCAGTGAACCTGGTCCATCCGGAAAAATCACGGCGTATCGATGCCATGGATGAGATCAAGCGCGCGCTCGAAGTTGCCGAATACATTCCATTCAAGAAGCTCGTAGTCCATCTTGGTGAAAAGTACGATTCGTGGTCGCCACGAACCATGGAATATGCGACCACCGCTCTTGAGCATCTCGGCGCATTCGCCAAGCCGCTAGGAGTGCGCGTTCTGGTTGAAAACCTGACCAGCGATGCCACTACTCCCGAGCACCTCATGTCGGTTCTTGAAATGGCGCATCTCAATCAGATTGATGTCTGCCTTGACCTGGGGCACGCGCACATGGCAATCGGAGTTGCCGAGGCGATCGCCACGCTGGGCAAGCGCATCGGCGAAGTCCACGTGCACGACAACCATGGGCTGAAAGATGAGCACCTGTGGCCCGGCGATGGGACCATTGACTGGCCGGCGGCAGTGGAGGCGATGAAGCAGTTGCCCGCGCCGCCGGCTGCTGTGCTTGAGATCGGCTACGACGTTTCTGACGCACCGGGCGCAATCGCCGAGCGAATCCAGCGATCGTTCGAGATGCTGGCCTAGGTTTTCCAGGTAATAAGGGCATGTAGGTTGGGTCGCAACTAACCCGCTGAATTGTTGTACCAACGCAAAACCCGCAAAGCGCGCAGCGTGTTCCAGCGGCTTGCCCTGCCGACGCTGGTTTCCATTTCCAATGGAATTTGTTCCGGGTGAAGCAGGTTGAGCGGCCAGCGGCCGTTCTGGTGACGACGCGCGATCACGATTTCGATGGCTTCGCGAACGCGGCTGTCGGGTTTGATTCCTGCATTCCGCAGATAATCGAGTCCGCGCAAGACGTCGTAGTGCCAAAACGTCGGGAACGAGAAGCGGAGCCAGCGTTTATCGATGACCTTCCCGCTTCGAAGCGAGCGGAACATGTGGCGCTCAAGCAAATAGTTTTCGGCTCTCTTGCGCGCTTTGGTGACGGCCGCTGATTTGCGCCCCTGCCCGCTCATACTCCAGCAGTCCCTCGAGCACACAGATGGTTGTGTGGAACGATGAGCGCCGGCTTTTGGGTGCTTCGCAGTTCCAGCCGCCATCTTCGAGTTGCTCGTCGAGCAGTTGATTGGCCAGGGCGTCGTTCGGCTGCTTGAAATACGTGCCGATGCCAAGGATTCTGCCGTTGATGCAGGGCTCGGTTTCGCCGTGAAGGTATGGCCGGTTGTTGAGCGGCTTAAACATGAGCCGCTTGTCGACGCGGTCGATCATTTTGCGAGCCTGCTTGCTGTCGGGGTCGAGACCGAGGTCCTTCAAGACGACGAGGCTCCAAGTGGTAATAAGGTCTCCACTTCGACAAATCGTTCTCCACCCCCGCCCGCCCCAGTGGCCGGCGGAAGACTGGCGAGCGAGAAGCTGGGCTCCCCAGCCTTCGTTTGCGACGCGCGACCGCTCGGCGGCAATCGCGGAGGCGGATTCGCCGGTGAGATCGCGCATAACCTGCCAGCGAATGGAGGGGTCAGAATCGAGGAGCCACTTGACGTGCGCGGGCCGGGGTGCGGAGTCGTGGCGCATGCCTTTGTTTATAGCAAGCGGCGGGCAAACTTTCACCACGGCGCTGAACCGCTTTGAAAGCCTCGAGTGCGATTGCGCATGATTCTTCGAGGATCCGCGGCCGATTGGCTTCGCCTGGGTTCGCGTCCTCCCCGAGGTTTCGTCGGATTGTTGCTCTACTGCATACTGGAAGTATGCCAGGCAGAAATTGGGCAGAGGAGAATCCATGGTCTTGAAGCGCGCACGATGCGCAAATCCGTTTTTCCTCCTGGCCCTGGCGGTTTTGTTACCGGCCTGCCCAGGCAGTGCACAGGCGGCACTGCTGATGGAGGAACCCTTCGGCCTCTTTGGCTTCCTGAACCCCACTGGTCACGACGCCATCTATGTTCAGCATATTTGCGCCGAAACTCCAGTGAAGTTACGCCGCTGCGCGCCGGGCGAGCAAGGCGCAGTGATCACGCGCTACCAGGGGATAGCAGATTATGACTGGATAGCGATGCCCCTGCTTCCTTACCTCTATGCCGTCGAGAATGCCTCGGAGGTCCCCACTCGCGCAGATCGCGAAACTGTAACCACCTTGCGCGACAAGTACCATGAGGCCCGTTTGCTAAGCCTGGGAAAAGACGTGCCCAGGGGTGGCAACGTGAAAAGAGGCTGGAGTCAATTCGTGGGTGTTGCGTACGATCGACGCATTTACGCTTTCCGATTTGAAACCAGCGAAGGGCAGGACGACGCACTGATCGCCCAAATGAACGCTGGAGCAAACCGCTCGCGTTTCAATCTGCTTCACCGGAATTGCGCAGATTTCAATAGCGGCATTTTGAACTTCTATTTTCCAAACACGTTCCATCGCCGCGCCCTTTCGGACGGTGGGATTACAACTCCGCGGCAGGTTACATACCAGTTGCAGCGCTACGCGAGCACGCACCCCGAAATGCAGTTGGCAGTTTTCGACATCCCGCAGATTCCCGGTAATCGCCACCACAGCCATGCGAACAAGAGCATCGCCCAGTCGCTCATCACTTCAGGCTATGTCGTTCCACTTGCCTTCATCAGTCCGTATATCGCCGGCGGCGTGATCGTGGATTATCTGGGTTGGGGTCGCTATCCCCTCGACCTCAAGCACCGGCAGATTCTCACGCCCGAGAACATGGTTCCATTGACGGCTCACAACGGCACCAGACAGATTCCGCAGCCCGCGGGTGCGTCGATCGAACCGCTGCTTTAGATTGCAAAGCTGGAGCGCGTCGGCGTAACGCAGAAAGATTCCTTCAAATGCCGGCCGGCATTTTCGACGCAGACCGCATTCTCGACCGCGTCGCTATCTGTTCTGACCGTTGGATTAAAGGCCTGTTACTTTTGGCAGTTTACGCAAACGAGCGGCCGGTCTAGTGTGGTGAGACATTCTCGCCAGACGTTGTCTGCGAATCCATGCACACGCAAATCCTTGGGGATCGGATTGCGATTAACGTCTGCGCCTTGAGAAAGACTGCCATGGTCTCCGAACTGCCCAGGCAACTCCTCGCCTTCATCGTCGACGAAGAGCACATCCTCGCTTCGACCCTGGCTCAATTCCTGCGCCAGGAGGGGCTCGATGCCCGGTCATTCTCCTGCCCAATTGGGGTCTTGGAGGCGGCTTCCAAATCGCCGCCCGATCTCCTCATTTCCGACGTGGCGCTCAAGCCTCTTTCAGGCGTCGAACTGGCGCATGCGGTGCGAGAAAAGTGTCCGTCTTGCAAAGTGCTGCTGTTTTCCAGCGATGTGGGCGCCAACGGCCTGCTTCAAGGCTCATTTGCAGCAGGAGATGACTTTGCGCTTCTGCCCGGCCCGGTGGGTTTGCTTAACCTGATGGAAGGTATCCACAGCCTGATTCACGACGCTCCGCCGCCCCACGGTTTCCCTACCATGAAGCCCGACATGAAACCGAGTTAGCGAAATGATGAATTCGCCAACTTCGGGATGATCGCTGATTGAGTCAGACGTTCCAATGTGAATGGCATTCCGCACCTTCCTCGCGGGAAGGTGCGGAGCCGCTGACCGTCACGCACCGCAGCCGAGGGCTAGCAGGTTGGATGGGGGTTCTTGAACACAACCTCGATGGGAAGCCAGTCTGAAAGGCGCTTCGCGTCAATTTCAGCATCTTTAGCCTGGTTGGAAAGGGACGACCGGGCAAGAGCCACGGATAGCTTTACTTTTCCCTTCATGCAGTAAGCCCCGAGAAATTTCGACAGATCCCGATTCGCGATATCCATATAGTCCGGCGGAAGGGTTCCCTGCGCGCCATGGATATCGACGGGGGCCAGAATCATCTGGTTCATCATCGGCCCATCATGTTTCGTAACCGTCGAAGAATCGAATCGCACTACGAGGCTGGCTCTTGTCTCCAACTCGTCGTCAGGATTCGCCGTGAATTTGATCGCCGGAATGGTGACTCCGGCCGGGTTTGGCTTGGCTGGCTGCGTGTCAAAAGATATATGGTAACGGGCTCCTTGCCACTTCGGCTTAGCGGAAACCTTGGCAGCGGTATCGCCCTGGCTGCCGCATCCCACCAACAGCGCCAATCCTCCAATCGCGAGTATTATGCCCTTTCTCAAGTCATCCTCCTCATAGTGATGAAACGACGCGCAAGGATATCACTCCTGCGCCTCACTGCAATGTGATCGCGAAGCGTTACCGCCTTTTGCGGGGTGAAGTCGTCAGCAGATGCGCGGCAATTGCTCGCCGATCTGAGTCGGGATCACGCGATTGGCGCCCATGCGCCGTGCGCGCCACCAGCATTCTGGGATGCTGCGACGTGACCTGGCCGATGCGCGCCGCGTCGCGACCGAGCGGATGCGCGCGCAGCGCCGACAAGCGCGCGGTCGGCTGATTCAGGCGCGACAAAGAAAACCGCCTTGCCCTCGTTGGCGACGTACACCGGATCGAGCCCCAGCAGTTCGCAGGCCGATTGCACCTCGGTGCGCACCGGCAGGCTTGGCTCGTCGATCTCGATGCCGACGTTTGACGATGTCGCGATCTCATTCAGCGTCGAGGCCAGCCCGCCGCGCGTGGGATCGCGCATGGCTGTGCACAGCATTTCCGACGGCATCGAGCACGTCGGCGATCATTCCGTTGAGTGCGGCGCAATCTGAGCGGATCTGGCTTTCGAATTCGAGCCCTTCGCGCACGCTCATGATGGCCATGCCGTGGTCGCCGATGGTTCCGGAGACAAGCACCACGTCGCCGGCCTGCGCGCGATGCGGACCCACGTTGATTCCCGCTCGAAGCACGCCGATGCCGGCGGTATTGATGTAGCATCCATCGCCATGGCCGCGCTCGACAACCTTTGTATCGCCGGTTACGATCCGCACGCCGGCAGTGGCAGCAGCATCCGCCATTGCCTGAACGACGGCAGCGAGTTGCGCCAGCGGAAATCCTTCTTCGAGAATGAAGCTGGCGCTGAGAAACTTCGGCTCCGCGCCGGAGACGGCGAGATCGTTGACGGTGCCGTTAACGGCCAGCGCGCCGATCGATCCGCCGGGAAAGAACAGCGGCTGCACGACGAACGAGTCGGTGCTCATGGCGATTCGGCCGGAACCGAGATCGAGAACGGCAGCATCGCCGAGATTCTCAAGAGCGGGATTGCGAAATGCTGGCAGGAAAAGATGTTCGACGAGTTCGTTGCCGAGCTTGCCGCCGCCGCCGTGGCCCATCACGATGGTGGGGTAGTCGGCCAGGGGCAGCGGACAGGTCCAGTTGGAGAAATCGGGTGTGCCGGACACTCTACCAGGATGGATTTCTCAGCCATTTGCGACTCCTGTCAGTGCAGATCCGGCGTTTGCCAGGTCTTCGGCCGAGAGGAATCGACCGTAGTTGAAATACGCGGCGCAGGCGCCTTCGCTTGAAACCATGGTGGCGCCGAGCGGATGACGCGGCGTGCATTCCTTGCCAAAGGCCGGGCACTCGGCCGGCTTGATGGCGCCGCGCAACACATCGCCCGCGTGGCAGAGCGGCGACTCCTCGGTGTGAATGCCGGTGATGTGGAAGCGCTCTTCGGCATCGAAGGCGCGATAGGCCTCGCTGAGACGCCAGCCGCTTTTCGGGATCACGCCGATGCCGCGCCATGCGCGATCTGTGACTTCGAAGACCTCGGCGAGCAATCTCTGCGCTGCGAGATTGCCGGCATAGGTGACGATGCGTTCGTAGGCATTCTCGACGTGGTGCTCGTCCTTTTTCCAGTTGAATCACCGCGCGGCGAATTCCGTCGAGCAGATCGAGCGGCTCAAAGCCGGTGACGACGATGGGAATCCCGAACCTGTCGGCGAGCGGCGGATACTCCCAATAGCCCATCACGCTGCACACGTGGCCGGCGGCGAGAAATGCCTGCACCTTGTTTTCGGGCGAGCTCATGATGGCTTCGATCGCAGGCGGGACCAGTACGTGCGAAACGAGCAGAGAGAAATTCTTGAGGCCGCGGCGCTTGGCCAGGTGAACGCTCATGGCGTTGGCGGGAGCCGTGGTTTCAAACCCCACGCCGAAGAAGACGACTTGCTTGTCTGGATTCTTGACGGCCAGTTCCACCGCATCGAGGGGCGAATAGACCACGCGAACGTCGCCGCCGCAGCCCTTTACCTGAAACAGATCGCGGTCAGTGCCGGGCACGCGAAGCATGTCGCCAAACGAGCAGAAGATGACGCCGGGCTGCGCGGCAATCGCCAGAGCCTTGTCAATCAGTTCGAGCGGCGTGACGCAGACGGGACAGCCGGGACCGTGGATCATCTCGATGCCGGCGGGCAGCATCTGGTCGATGCCGTTGCGAATGATGGAATGGGTCTGGCCGCCGCAGACTTCCATGATCTTCCATGGGCGCGTGGCGACCTGGTGAATCTCGCGCGCCATGCGCTGGGCGATTTCGCCGTTGCGGAACTCGGTGAGGTACTTCACTTTTTGCCGCCGTTGATCATTTCCTGAGCACGCAGATCCTTGCCTGTCAGGTCGCAACTTCCGTCAGGGCAGGGTGACTGGGGAGCGTTGGCGGCGCGGGCAAAGGCTTCTTCCTCGGTGGCGAGCTCCTCTTCAAGAGAGCCCATCTTACGGAAAAGTTCCAGCGTTTCGAGGGCGGTCGCTTCGTCGATCTTGGAGAGCGCAAACCCAACGTGGACAATGGTATAGTCGCCGACAACGACCTCGGGAACGTAATCGAGACAGACGTTCTTGACGACGCCGCCGAAGTTGACGCGGCCCATCCGAATGTCGCCTTCCGTGATTTGTTCGACTTTTCCGGGAATAGCTAGACACATGGCAACTTTCTTATACCGCCTTGATGGTGGCCCCAGATGTGATTTAAATCACCTTGACGCCTAAAACGATTCTTATCGTTTACCGCGTCTTCTTTCGCTCATTCTCTGCGATGCGGGCTTTCACCATCTTCTTGACGAGCGTTGTGGGCAGAGGCTTGTCTTGTGGGAATTGGAGGGTGCCTTTGGCGGTGCGATAGGCTTTCAGCTCGTCCTTCATCTCGTCGATCAGGGAGGCTTGCATGGGGAAAAAGCTGCAGTGTTTTTTGAAGGCTGCATATGCGACGAGTCCGCCCTTGTAATGGAAGGCGGGAATTCCATAGCTGAGTTTTTCTGTGGTTTCCGGCGGGACTACGGAGCGAATGGTTGCCCGGAGTTTCTCAAGGGTGGTTCGCGCGGGCTCAGAGACCTTGGCCAGGTAGGCCTCCACGTCACTTGCCGCGGGAGTGTCCTTCCCGGACGAATTCTTTGCCGTTGTCTTCATGGCTGCTCCTGAAGCCCGGGTGAAGGCTGTGCCGCATTTTGTCACATCTGCCTGAGGATTCGCAGCACGATTTCGGGCCAGATTCGAGCGCGGGGATGAGGCGAGTCAGGACCGGCGGGATTTCTCTTCTGCGAGGTATGCGAGCCAATCGGCCATTCCGGCGCCGGTTTTTGCGGAGGTCTCAAAGATGCGAATTCCGGGACGAATCTCATTGATGTTTTTGAGCGCGGTTGTGCGGTCGAAGCCGCAAGGCTCGGCGATGTCGATCTTGGTGATGATGGCGGCGTCGGCGGAATTGAAAAGCGTGGGGTACTTGAGCGGCTTGTCTTCGCCTTCGGTGACGCTCAGCAGAGCTACGCGAATCTTCTCGCCCAGGTCGTAGCTTGAGGGACAGACGAGATTGCCGACGTTTTCGATGAAGAGATAGTCGAGGTCAGCGAGTGTCCCAGCCCTCGAGATGTTTGCCGATCATTTCGGCTTCGAGGTGGCAGATGCCGTGCGTGTTGATCTGGCGGACAGGCGCGCCACTGGCAGCGAGGCGGCGCGCATCGTTATCGGTTTCGAGATCGCCGACCAGGGCTGCAACTTTGGCGCCGCTTTCGCGCAGTTCGCGGAGGGTGCGCTCAAGGAAGGCGGTCTTGCCGGTGCCGGGACTGGAAACAAGGTTGAGCACCAGCACGCCGGCCGATTGAAAGCGGCCGCGCAGGTTTCGCGCGAGTTCGTCGTTCTTCTTCAGAATTCCCTGCCGCAGTTCAACGATCCGGGTGGTCATACTGTTTCCTCGACTTCATCAATCTCGATGGATTCAATTTCGAGTTCCCGTCCCTGCCGCAAATCCGAAACGGGCTCGTCGCAGTGCGGACAGCGAAAGCTCTGCAGGCTTGCGATCTCCACGTCCTGCCCGCAGGAGTCGCAGTGCATCATGACCGGGAGAATACTGACTACCAGTTTTGAGCCTTGCAGCGGTGTATTGTCGGTGGCGATGCCGTAGCAAAACTGCAGCGAGTCCTCGACGACCGAGGCGAGCGCACCAACGCGCAGGCGCACCTCTTTAACCCGTGCGCCAGGATAGGCTTCGAGCGTCTCAGTCACGGAATCGACGATGCTGGAAACGATGGAAAGCTCGTGCACTGGACCTCGCCTGAAACGTCGATTCTACGCTGCAGAGCGAACGGGGTGTGTGCCGAACGGCACTCCACTTGTAGAATGGCACGAGAGGTCGGAGCCCTTCCCTGTGAGCAAAACCCTTGCGACTCATCCGCATACAGCGTCACGTCTCGCGCTGAGCGAGCTTGCCCCCGGAGCTATGCAATCGGAGATCCGCGCCATGAGCGTGGAGTGCGAACGCATTGGCGGCATCAACCTGGCGCAGGGCGTTTGTGACACACCGGTTCCCATGCCGGTGGAAACGGCGGCCATTGCGGCAATCGTGGGCGGCCACAATATCTACACGCGGCAGGATGGAATTGCCCGGCTGCGCATGGCGATCGCGGCAAAGCAGCAGCGCGACTACGGGTTGCGCTACGATCCCGAGACCGAAGTGATGGTGGCGAGCGGAGCGACGGCCGGACTGCATGCGGCGGCGATGGCGCTTGCTCAATCCGGGCGACGAGGTGCTGGTCTTCGAGCCGTTCTACGGGTATCACGTGAGCACGCTGAAATCGATGCGCGTGAAGCCGGTGCTGGTGGCGCTGGCTGAGCCTGACTGGGCGTTGGACACGGATGCACTGCGGGCGGCAATCACCGAGCGCACTCGGGCAATCATCGTGAACACGCCGGCCAATCCGAGCGGGAAGGTGTTTACGCGCGCCGAACTCGAGGTAATTGCCGATGCGGCTCGCGAGCACGATCTGTTTGTGTTTACCGATGAGATTTACGAATACTTTGTGTACGACGGAACGAAGCACATCTGCCTCGCGACGCTGGATGGCATGCGCGAGCGCACCATCGTGATGTCGGGGTTCAGCAAGACGTTCAGCGTGACCGGCTGGCGGCTGGGCTATGTGACGGCGGACGCGAAGTGGATGGGCGCGATGGGCTACTTTCACGACCTGACTTACGTGTGTGCGCCTTCCGCGCTTGCAGCATGGCGCTGCGGCAGGGCTGGAGCAGTTGCCGCCGGAGTTTTACACGCAGCTTGCGGCGGACCATCAGTCGAAACGAGAGCGGATTGTCGCCGCGCTGCGCGATGCAGGAATGGAGCCGAGCGTTCCCGCCGGCGCTTACTACGTGCTGGCGCGCGCCGAGCCGTTTGCCAGGCGAAACATCGGCGCTGAAGGCGCGGCATCTGCTTGCGGAGACAGGAGTGGCTGCGGTCGCCGGGTCGGCATTCTTCCGTCCGGGACGCGGCGAGGATCTGCTGCGCTTTTGCTTTGCCAAAAAGGACGCAGATTTGGATGAGGCTTGCGCACGGCTTCGCAAGCTCTAAGCGAGTTCAATTGAATAGGTGTTGAAGGGCTTAAAATCAAGCCGTACTCTGCTGTGCGAAAAGCGCGTCTCTGAAAGGTTCAATCGTCGTGAACGAATTCCCTCATGCCATGCTTCGCGAAATCTTTGAGCAGCCCGCGGCCATCCAGCGGACGCTTGATCTCTACCTTGATGGCGGGGCTTTGAAATCTGAAGCGTTTGAACATTACGCGAGGTTGGCTCAATGCGCGCGGCGAAGTGCTGATCGCTGCGAGCGGGTCGAGCCGGCACGCGGGGCTGGCTGCGGAGATTATTCTCGAAGACCTCTGCGGGCTGGCGGTGGACGTTGAATATTCGAGCGAGTACAGCAGCCGGCCGGCGGTCAATCCGCGGCGACCTTCCGTGCTGGTGATCTCGCAGTCGGGTGAGACTTCAGACACGCTGGCCGCGTTGCGGTTTGCGAGAGATGGCGGACAGCAGACGCTGGCCATCGCCAATGTGGTGGGCAGCACGATGCTGCGCGAGGCCGGCGGGGCGATGCCGCTGGGGGCGGGACCGGAGCTGGCGATTCCCGCGACGAAGAGTTTTACCTGCCAATTGACGGCGCTATACCTTCTGGCGCTGTATGAGGGCAGCAGGCTTGGCGCGTTCGAACCGGCGCAATTCAAGGCGCGCGTAGCCGAGCTTCGTGCGCTGCCTGAAGCTATTGGGCGGCAGCTTGAAGGCTGGCGCGAACGGATGACGGCGCTGGCAAAGAAGTACAACGATGCAGACAGCTTCCTGTATCTCGGGCGTGGCGTGCACTATGCGATCGCGCGCGAAGGCGCGTTGAAGATGAAGGAATCATCGTATGTGCAGGCCGAGGGCTATCCCACGGGCGAGTTGAAGCATGGGCCGAATGCTCTTGTCGGGGAGCATGTGCCGCTGGTGGCGCTGGCAACGGTAGATCGGAACGTGGACGACTCCGTTCTTCGGTACGAGAAGACGCTGCAGTTGCTCGCCGATATGAAGACGCAGGGCGCGCGCGTGATTGCGATTGCGAACAGCGGCGACCGCGAGGTTCCTTCCGCTGGTTACGGATTGCGTGTTTGTGGAGCCGGCAAGCGAACATCTGTTGCCGATTCCCGAGGTTATTCCGCTGCAGCTTTTCAGCTATGCGATGGCGCTGGAGCATGGCGTGGACGTGGACCGGCCGAGAAATCTTTCAAAAGCTGTGATCGAAGCGTAGAAGCAGGGACCAGGGACTACCAGTACGTGAAGCATCCTCCCATGGCCATGCAACTGTTTGGTTGCGCGAAGCTTTTTTTGCAGACTCTGGATGTAAAGTCCTCGTTACAAAAGACTTGCATGGAGGGTATCGTTGCAAAATCCTCTAACGATTAGACTTGTTTGCAAAATCCTCTGCCCAAATGACTTATTCCACTCTTGGAGCGGCCGGGGCCGCTGCAGACGCAGAAGACGTACAAATCAGCAAGCATTGTTTGTTGTGAATTAGCGAGTCAGCGGCGCTACGCGCCGATGGCAGGTCAGCGAGTTAGCGCGCCATATCAGCGAGTTGGCGGAACTCGTGATCCGCTCAGCAACTCCAAGAATAGCAATTTCGCAATAAATTATCTGCAAATCGGCGAGCGCTGCACGCGACTCGAAACAAAAGAGATGCGATTTTTCTGGAGTTCGACGTCTTGACGTCTCTATCGTGCATCACGCCCTTCGAAGTGGGCTTCGATCTCCTCCAGGGTCTTGCCTTTGGTCTCTGGCAGCAGGAAGGCGGCGGTGAGGAAGTAGATGACCGTGAAACCTGCGAACAGGAAGAACATCGACGAATATCCGTGCTTGCTGACAAAGGGCAGAAAGATGGCTGCCAGGGTCGTGGACACGAGCTGGTTGAGAACGAGGGCAACGCTCATCCCGTTGGATCGAATGCGGGTGGGCATCAGCTCGGAGAGCGCCAGCCAGACGCATACGCCGGGGCCAAGAGCGTAGAACGCCATAAACGTATAGAGACAGAAGGCGACGAGCCAGCCGTGGCTGGATTCGGGAACCCCGCCGACAACGGCCTTCTCGATCTTGAGAGGCGCGGTGCGTGCGGCGTCGACGCCGGCAAATGGATTCTCAAAGAAGGCTGTGACCTTATTGTCGGGGACAGCATCGGAACGAGTGATTTTGAGCGGCGCAGCACTCGGATCATCGGAACGCACGTAGCTTGTGGTTCCGGTGAAATCACCGTAAGAGTAGATGATGGCGAATGAAGCCCGCCGGGCGTCGATTGCACTGCCAGCGCCACCGACGCTTTGGAGAAGATGCTGAGCTTCTGCCGGGTCGAACTTGAGAGTGAGATCCTGACCGGGACCAACGAGCGCTTGAACTTGAGTGCGACAGTCAACACTCTGCTTTTCTGTGCTGAGAAAGATGACGCCGACCGTGACCATGGAAACGATGATTCCGCTGGTGCCGAGGATGAAGAGGAACTTGCGCCCCTTGCGGTCGACAAGGCTCATGCCGACGGCGGTAAAGCAAAAGTTGACCAGGGTGAGCAGAACGTAGCCCCAGTGTGCCTGGAGATCAGAAAGTCCGCTCTGCAGGAGAATGCCGGTATTGTAAATGATGACGGAGTTGACGCCGGTCGCGGTGTTGCAGGCCAATATCACACAGGCAAGCAGGAATGGGATTACGTATTTGCGCTGCAGCAGAGAGGCGCCGACTTTTTCGCCGGTGGTACGCACAGGCATCGATGCGGTTTCCATCTCCTGCAACTCAATGGTTGCCTGTTGAGGAGGGCGGGAGCGCAAAAGTGCCGCTTGCGCCTTCTCCTGCCTGCCTCTGCGGTAGAGCCAGCGAGGCGACTCGGTAACCATGAAGCTGCCGATCACAAATAAGACTCCGGGCGGCAGCGAAACCCAGAAGATGCTACGCCAGGCATAGTTCTTGAAGTCAAAGAGCGCCTGCGGACCGGCAGTCTGCGCCACGGCGTTGACGCGATAGCTAAAGTAGATTCCGACCAGTGCAGCGGCAACGATGCCAAAAGTGAGAAGCCATTGAAAAACGCCTGTGCCCTTGCCGCGGGTTGAAGCCGAAAGGCATTCCGCGAGATAGAGAGGTACCACGATGCCGATGAACCCGGCACTGACTCCCTGGAGAAGGCGGCCGAAAAATAAAGGCGCGTATCCATCTGAGAGCGCAATTACCGGAATGCTGATGATGAAGGACATGCCGCTGAGGATCATGAGGGGCTTGCGGCCCATCCAATCAGCGAGCAGTCCGGCAAAAAGCGTTGAGATTACGCTGCCTAGCAGCACCGCCGCAGCAATGATGGAGAGCTGCGACGGCGTGAGCTTCGAAGTCGCCTCAAGGTAGGGCAAGGCGCCCCCGATGATACCGACGTCAATGCCATAGAGCAGGCCGCCGAGGCCGGCGACGAGAAGGAGGAAGAGGTTGTAGCGCTGGCGCGTGCGATCGGAGGACGTCGAGAGTGAATCGGGAAAAGTGCTGGCTGTCATGAATGTGCCTTCATTGTATTTCCTACTTCAGGGCCGAGCGAATCGCGAGGTTCAGCACGACCATCAAGACCGCCGAAGCGGGAAAGAGTAACAAGGCTTTCTTGAGCCGTTTGGGATCGCCACCTGCAATTGCGCCGATGATCCAGGAACTCACGGCGAGTCCCACCCATCCGCAGGTGATGACGAAGCCGAGCGCGGTTCCCGTCATGCGCGGGAAGGCGGCGCCGGTAATGGCGAGCGTGGTGGGAAAGACGGGAGCCATGGAGAGACCGGCGATGAACACCATCACGAACGCCATTCCGGGCCTGGTGGTTTGCAACATCAGGTAGGTGGTGATCGCCATAGCAATGGAAGCGCCGAGGGTGACGTCGATCGGGGACACATGCGCGAGGATGGGCGAGACGCCGACGCGGCCGATAAGCAGGCCGAGCGCGAATCCGAGCGAAAGGATGTTGAGGGCGCGGGACTCGGGAATGCCCTGGGCGATGAGATGACGCGGCAGCCAGTTCCACACGCCGACTTCGCAGGTGATGTAGAGGAAGAGGAAGAGACCCAGCATGAAGAGGAGGGGGCGGCCGAGGATAGGACCGACATCAGCGAGAAGAAATTGGGCGTTGCCGCTGGGAGCGGGCATCTTCGAAATTGCCTGCACGATCAGTGCGGCCACGGTGAGTGAGGCGACGGTGTAGCAGAGGCGCACCCAGTTCTTCTTGAAGATATTGGCGGCGATGAAGGGCGTGGTGAGGCCGCCGAGTCCGAAGAAGAGGTTTACGAGGTTGAGGGCGATGGCGCTGTGTTCTCCGCTGACGCTATTGGCGAGCGAATTGGCGCCGGTGACCACGATGCCTCCGCCCATGCCGAGGAGAAAGAGCAGGAGCAGGATCGTCGTGAATCCCGGAGAGCGGGGCAGAAGGAAGAGCGCAACCGCGATGGCCGACAGTCCGAGGATAAGGCCGATCTTGTCGCCCTGCGTATCGAGCAGCGGTCCGACACTGAGCGAGGCGATGATGAGGCCGAGCGCCTGCACGAAGGCGATGGTGCCGTTTTGCGTGGGAGTGAGGTGGAATCGCTCAGAAAGCTCAGGCAGAATGGTACCGAGCATTGCGGCGATCATTCCATAGACAAAGATTGCCAGAATTGCAGCGAAAATTAGCACGGAACCCAAGTCCCTTTCAATATCGTAGGCAAGGATACGGCATGGGACCCGCCCATCCGTCACAAATCAGAAGTTAGCTGTTAACCAGGCAGGATAATGGGACGTCTAGAATGTGTCCACAATTATCCCTGGCAAATCGATCTCTGGCAGCACAGAAACGGAGTGGGTCAACGATGACGGATCTCTGGAATGACGTCAAGCATGCGCTTCACCTGTTCATCAAGAGCCCGGGATTTACGATTGCCGCGATATCGGCGCTGGCACTTGGAATCGGAGCGAACACAGCGATCTTCACGGTCGTGAATGCGGTGCTGTTGAAACCGCTTGGATATCCGGATGCGGATCGGATTGTGCAGATCCTGCTGACGTCTCCGCAGGGCAGCGGCGCGGGCGCGTCGATTCCGAAGTTCCAGGAGTGGCAGAGGCAGACTTCGATCTTCAAGGATGTGGCGGCGTACGATTTTGCGGGACCGGGGTTCAACATCACGGGAGACCGGCCGGAGCTGATTCACGGAATTCACGTGTCGGAGGGGTATTTCCGCGTGTTCGGCGCGCCGGTGATGCTTGGCCGCACTTTCACGCAACAAGAGGACTCGCCGAACGGCGGACACGTGGTGGTGCTGAGCTACGGCTTGTGGCAGAGAAGGTTTGGGGGGAATCCGAAGGTCGTTGGGCAGGCGCTTTCGCTGGGCGGTGAGCCGTACACGATTGTTGGCGTGCTGGGTCGAGATTTCACGACCGATCCGGAGGCAGACATCTGGATTCCGTTCCAGTTTGAGCCGAACAGCACGAACCAGGGACATTTCTTTCTGGGAGCCGCGATGCTGAAACCGGGGGTGACGGTGACGCAGGCGAATGCACAGATGAAGCTGGCGTATGCCGAATTTCTGCGCCGGTTTCCGGCGGCTGATCCCAAAGGAGGATTCGCCGTTCAGCCGTTGCGGGATTCGATTGTGCGGGATGCGCGGACGTCATTGCTCGTCCTGCTGGGAGCCGTGGGGCTGGTGCTGCTGATTGCCTGCGCCAACGTGGCCAATCTGCTGCTGGTGCGAGCGACGGGGCGTAAGCGCGAATTCGCGATTCGCGCGGCAATGGGAGCGAGCCGGGCACGGGTGATCCGGCAACTGCTGACAGAGAGCGTTCTGCTTGCCGTGATCGGCGGGGTTCTGGGGCTGGCGCTTGGGTACCTCGGAGTGCGGTGGCTGCTCGCGATCAGTCCGGCGGGGCTGCCGCGGCTCGGCGAGGATGGCGCGGCGGTGGGCGTGGACTGGCGCGTGCTTGGCTTCACGCTCCTGGTTTCGTGCGGGACAGGAATATTGTTCGGACTTTTCCCGGCATTCAGCGTGTCGCGTACCGATCTGAATTCGACGCTGAAGGAGAGCAGCAACCGCGCGGGAACGGGATTTCGACAGGGGAAGACGCGCTCTCTGCTGGTGGTCACAGAAGTTGCGCTGGCGATGGTGCTGCTGGTGGGAGCCGCGTTGCTGATTCGAACCTTTGTTGCGCTGCGAGGCGTGAATGCCGGCTTCGATGCGCACAACGTGCTGACGATGGAGATGTCGATGAACGGCGACCGGTTCAGCAAGACCGCTGCCATTGCGCAGCTTTCGCGCGATGGGCGGCAGCGGCTGGACGGCATACCGGGGGTGGAAAGCTCGGCGTTCACGTGCTGCCTGCCGGTGGATGGGCAGTTCGGATTGCCATTTGCGATTGCGGGACGGCCAGTCGACCCAGCGAAGGGGCAACCGGGCGCAGGATGGATGCAGGCGTCGCCGGATTACTACAAGACGTTCAAGATTCCTGTGATTCGCGGGCGGGAATTCACCGATGCGGACACGGCTACTTCGCCTGGCGTGGTGATCATCAATGAAGCGCTCCAGAAGGAGTACTTCAAGAATGAAAATCCAATCGGGCAGCAGATTCTTATCGCCAAAGGGATGGGACCTCCGTTTGAAGAACCGGCGCGCCAGATTGTCGGCGTGGTGGGGAACACGCATGATGCGGGGCTGGACCAGGACACGCCGCCACTGATGATTGTGCCGGACTCGCAGGTTCTGGATGCGATGACAGCGCTTGAATGCGAAGATTGTGCCGCTGCGCTGGGCGGTTCGCACGCATGGGGACCCACGGCAGTTAAGCGCGGCGATCTCAGAGCAGTTGCGGCAGGCAAGCGGGGGCTTTCCGGTGTCGCACATCCGCTCGATGGAGGAGATTGTGTCGAGAACGACATCGCGGCAGAGCTTCAACATGATGCTGCTTACGATCTTCGGCGCGATCGCGCTGGTTCTGGCGGCAATCGGGATCTACGGATTGATCGCGTACTCGGTGCAGCAGCGAACGCAGGAGATCGGGATTCGCATGGCGCTTGGCGCGGACCGCGCAGGGATTCGCAAGAATGATTGTGTGGGACGGCATGAGGCTGACGCTGATCGGAATGGTGGTCGGGATTGGCGCATCGTTCGGACTTACGCGGCTGATCGCCAGTTTTCTGTTTGGCGTGAAGACATGGGATCCGACGGCGTTTATCGCTGTGCCGGTGGTGCTGGCAACGGTGGCATTGCTGGCGGTGTGGCTGCCGGCCATGCGAGCCTCGCGGGTGGAGCCGATGATGGCGCTTCGGGTGGAGTAAATACCATCCACTGCAGTCAGTCGCGGCGCAGGATCAGGAAGACGCTGATGAGAACGAGCGCTGTGCCGGCGAGGATGCGGCTGGTGATCACTTCTCCTGCCATGAAATAGCCAAGGGCCACCGCGACGATGGGGTTCACATAGGCGTGACTGGAGACGCGCGTAGCGGGCATGTGCGCGAGCAGCCAGACGAAGGCTGTGAAGGCCAGCAACGATCCAAAGACGATGAGGTAGAGAAGCGCTCCAACGGCGCGCAGGGAAATGTGCGGGAAGGGATGCATCTCGCCGAATCCCGCGGAAAGCGCGAGAAGTATTGCGCCGCCAATCATCATGGCTGCGCCGGCGGTGACTGGACGCGATTTGGGCAGGTTCATGGAGCGGGAGAGGACAGAGCCGAGTGCCCAAGTTGTGCCGCCGGCCAGGATGGCCAGACACGGAACGAGGGCGAGATGCTGCTTGCCGCTGGGAATGAGGAGCACGGCTACGCCGACGAAGCCAAGAATGGTGGCCACGGCCAGCATGGGGCGCATGCGCTGCTGTCGCAGGATGAGCATTTCCAGGATCAAGGTGATGATGGGAAGCGCGGCTGCGAGCACGGAGACGACGCCGGATGGAACGTATTTCTCGGCCCAGAAGAGAGGGCCGTACTCGGCGACGAACATGAGGAGCGCCATGATGGTGAGGCTTCGCCACTGCAGGAGCGTTGGCTTGACCTCGCCCTTTGAAGCGCATGAAGGCGTAGAGCAGGACGCCGGCGGTGAAGAAGCGGGCGCCGGCGGCGAAGAGCGGGGGCAGCTCTTCAACGGCGATGCGGATGGCGAGGAACGTGGTACCCCAGATCACGTAGATGGCGAAGAAGGAGAGGAACAGGCGAATGCGGAAGGATTGGGATCCTTTGTCTTCGGCGCGGATGGTAACCGTTGAATCAGCCATAGAGAGTTATCATATTTACATTTTCCATGATAACCTGTCAACATTGTTTTAGAGGTTAGCAGTAATGATGGGGTTGGCTAACGGGGTAAGTCCGCGAACAAAAGATCGTGCCTTCGAG
Organism: uncultured Acidobacteriaceae bacterium; assembly: GCA_963769345.1. GTDB lineage: Bacteria > Acidobacteriota > Terriglobia > Terriglobales > Acidobacteriaceae > Telmatobacter. The sequence continues at coordinate 428,072 of CAVYLL010000005.1, read as the reverse complement.
CTTATTGGCGGCCATCCGGCGCTGGACCTGGTGAATACGCTGGACTGGCGGTTTCGGAGCGAGCCGCCGCCCGAAGAATTGCTGACAGACTACGAGGATCTTGCGCGCTTTTCGGCGCAGTCCGGCTTGGTGAGTGATGCGCAAGCACGGCGGCTGATTCGAAATGTGAGTGAGGGCAAGGCGAAGCAGGTCGTCGGCGCGGTCCGTGAGATGCGGGAGGCGGCAGCGCAGAGTTTTGTATTCCGGTCTGGAGGGAGACGATCCTCCGGCATCGTCAATCAAAGTGTTAGATCGGTGCTTCAGAGCAGCGAGGGAATCACAGCAATTGTTGTGGGATGGTGCGAAGCTCGCGTGGGAGTTGAACCAGTCCCCTGCCCCGGCGGAGTTGCCGCTTTGGATGCTTTCGCTGAGTACTGCGGCACTCCTCACGTCAGAGGATATGCACAAGCTGCGCGCATGCGGAAATCCTGATTGCCAGTGGCTCTTTCTTGATACCAGCAAGAACCATACGCGGCGCTGGTGCGATATGAAGATCTGCGGGAACCGGATGAAGGCGCGGCGGTTTAAAGCGCAGCGGCGGGGGTGAAAAGCAATCGGAGTCGTTCATAGCGCGTTGGGCACCCGAAGAGCATGAAAATGCAGAACGCCTGGAGTGTCCGGGCCTAAAGGCCCTTAACTACTTGCGGTTGATTTCCGCAGCCTGAAGGCTGCTGCTCCCTCCGTATTCCCAACCTCAAGCGCCGCTGCCCGGTGGAATTTTCAGGGCAGTCCTCCAGTCTGCTTTGCTCCGGTCGGGAGGACATCGCGCTGCTGGCACTGGCATTCCGCAGTACCCAGCACGCAACGTTGTGTCGCTCCATTAGACTGAAAGCGATGAGTTCGTTTGAGCGGAAGGCCTGGGCTGTGCTGGCGCTTGTGTGGAGCGCATTTCTTCCGGGATGCGGAACGCCGGGTGCACCACAGCCTCCATCGCTGAACCTGGCGGATCCGGTTGCGGATTTGTCGGCGACGAGGAACGGCGATAAGGTGACGCTGACGTGGACAATGCCAAAGCGCAATACGGACAAGACTCCGATAAAAAGCAATGTTGCGACGCACGTATGCCGGCGCGAAGGAACGGGTGCTTGCAGCCAGGTGGGAGCGGACGTGATGGTGGCTCCGGGCGGATCCGGCAGCTTCACTGATACGCTGCCCGATTCGATCGCTACCGGGGATGCGAGGCCGGCGAGTTATTTTGTGGAGTTGCGCAACAAGAAAGGCCGCACAGCAGGACTGTCGAATGCGGCAACGGTGCTGGTGGGCGAGGCTCCGCGGCCTGTTGAAGGATTCAAGGCGGAGGTGCGCAAGCAGGGGATCGTGCTGAGCTGGACTGCGGATGGCGAGAAGACAGCGGTGAGGCTCGACAGAAAGCTGCTGACCCCGCCGGCGACCAAGGCAGAGCATGGACTGCTGGCTCCCGCGCCTGAGGCACTGAATGCAACGCTTCTAGTGGATGAAGGTATGGACCAGGGCCGCGCGATGGACAAGACGATTCGCTTTGGCCAGAGCTATGAGTACCGCGCCCAGCGCGTGCGTCGCGTGGATGTGAATGGGAAGACGCTGGAACTGGCGGGTGAACTCTCTCAACCTGTCGATGTTGATGCGAAGGATGTATTTCCACCCGAGGTGCCGGCGGGATTGGCAGCAGTGGCGGCTGCGGGAAAAAACGGCGCTGGACCGACGATCGATCTGAGCTGGCAGCCGGATACGGAGGCCGATCTGGCGGGGTATGTCGTATATCGGCGTGAAGGCGATGGCGGGTGGCAAAGGATTTCGCCGGCAATGCCCGTCGTGGAGCCGGCGTTTCATGATCCGCAGGTCCAGCCGGGACATCGTTACGAATACGCAGTGAGCGCGGTGGGCAAGAATGGCCGCGAGAGCGAGCGGTCTGCCGCAGCGCAGGAGACGGTGCCACAAAGCTAGAGGAAGTTCGGGTTGCGGATTTGATTTTCTTAGCCAGTCAGCGGCGCTTCGCGCCAAGCAAGTTAGCAAGTCAGCGAGCCTGTGCCCAATCCAGTTGCATTCCAGGCCTCCGAAGGAGTTTCTGATCATGAAATATTGCCGGTTTCGTTTTGAAGGTCAAACCGAATACGGGGTTGTGGAAGATCGAGGAGGAGAAGCGTGGATCATCGATCTGATGCATGCGCCGGAGTGGGATACGGTTGCACATCTTTCGAAGGCGCGCGCGGTCGTAAAGGATCCTGCCGGTTTCGAGTTCGAGCCGGTGCCGCTGAATGAGGTTGAGCTTTTGCCGCCGGTGACTCCATCGAAGATTATTTGTGTGGGGCGCAACTACAGCGATCATGCCAAGGAACTGGGAAACGAGGTTCCTGCGGAGCCGCTGCTTTTTTTCAAGCCGCCTTCGTCATTGCTGGCGCACAAGGGCACGGTGATGATGCCGCCGCAATCGGAACGCGTGGACTTTGAAGGGGAGCTGGCGTTGGTGATCGGGCGCAGAGCGAGCAAGCTTTCAGCTGACGCGGATTGGCGGAGCTATGTTCGCGGATACACGATCGCGAATGATGTGACGGCACGTGACCTGCAGAAGAAGGACGGGCAGTGGACGCGGGCCAAGGGGTTTGACAGTTTCTGCCCCGTTGGCCCGGTGGTGAGCACGGAAGCGGATCCGGAGGGGCTCACTGTGGAGACACGCGTGAACGGCGAGTTGCGCCAGCATGGATCGACGGCGGATTTTATCTTTTCGATTCCGGTGCTGCTGCGGTATATCACGGCCGCGATTACGCTTGAGGCGGGCGATCTGCTGCTGACGGGAACGCCGGCGGGTGTAGGACCACTGAAAGCTGGGGATCGTGTGGATGTGGAGATCGATGGCCTCGGAGTTCTGAGCAATGTTTTTGCGGCGGACTGAAATAAACGATCAACTGGCATCTTTCGATTCCAGCCCGAGAGAGATCGCCCCATCTCCCCTCGTCTTGACTTCTCTTTCATCTGGCTCGTCGTTCGAGCCAGTGGCTTCGGCACCTCGACAACGGGTGCGTTTGAGGATTGCGCCAAGGAAACCGGCGCAGACCAGCAGTGCGAAGTCGAGCAGATAAACGGCTATTCGAAATGGATGATTCGTCAGGTCCATTTTGTAAAGAACTCGACCGGAGTCCGGCTCGGATACTTCAATCACCTGGAGTGAAATGCCAAAAACAGCATTCCCTACAGGACGTTGCAGGTAGGTGAATACGTAACGCGAGCCAATGCGAACAGGGCCTGCAGCCTTGCCGTGTAGCCTCAAGGCGTAGCCGCCTGTCAGTTCACAACTCGTAGCACAAATGTATTCCGTGTACCCACCCTTGCCGCTAACCTCATCGACGAAGCGAGCCACACCTTCTACGGTCTTTCGGGGAGCGTTCGCGTTCGGCGAATAGGAGTTAAATGCGCCGACAATGAGCGCGATTCCGAGATACACGATGATTGGTATTCTGGCTTCGAAGTCAACCGTCCAGTGATTCCGCCAATCTCGTAAGTTGAGGAATGTTACAGAACAGAAGACGAGAATGGCCACAAACGTCGCAACCCAAGCTAGGGGATCGAGATCGCTCAGAAAGGTCATTGGCCGCCATCTTACCCGGCCATCCCTTGAAATCCGCATAGAACAGCCACAAAGGTTCTCAATTCATCAAGAAGTTGCACGCAATGCAGTAGGCTGTCCAGAACGAAACGTGCTGGGGTGCAGCAGCATCCTATAGAGCGTTACACTGGAGCCGGGCGCATTCAACGCGCCGGGGCCCCTTCCCTGGAGGAAAAATGCCACAGAATCTGCTTGAACAATTACGCAAGTACACGACCGTTGTTGCTGATACCGGCGATATTGAAGCGATGGAGAAGTTTCGCCCCACCGATGCCACTACGAACCCTTCGCTGATTACAACGGCGGCGCAGATGCCGCAGTATCAGCCTATCGTCGACAGCGTCATCATGGATGCGAAAAAGGAACTGGGCGACAGCGCCAGCGACAAAGACGTTGCCAACCTGGCATTTCAGGGCCTCGCGGTTGCTTTCGGCAAGAAGATTCTGGCGATTGTGCCGGGCCGCGTTTCGACGGAAGTCGATGCTCGACTTTCCTATGACACCGAAGCCACCATCGCACAGGCGCGCAGCATTATTGCTCAATATGACAAGTCGAAGATTGGCCGCGATCATGTGCTGGTGAAGATTGCTTCGACGTGGGAGGGCATTCGCGCCGCAGAGGTGCTGGAGAAAGAAGGCATCCATTGCAACCTGACTCTGTTGTTCGGCATTCACCAGGCCATTGCCGCTGCGGAAGCGGGTGTTACGCTCGTTTCGCCTTTCGTTGGCCGCATTCTGGATTGGTACAAGAAGGACACGGGCAAGGACTATCAGGGCGCCGATGATCCGGGAGTGCAATCGGTCACGAAGATTTACGACTACTACAAGAAGTTCGGCTACAAGACACAGGTGATGGGCGCAAGCTTCCGCAATATCGGCGAGATCAAGGAGCTTGCGGGCTGCGATCTGCTGACGATTTCGCCACAGTTGCTGGCGGAGTTAGAGAAGACGGAAGGCGATCTGCCGCGCAAACTCGATCCCGAAGCCGCCAAGTCGATGCAGATTGAGCGCATCGTGGTGGACAAGGCAGCATTCAAAAAGATGCATGCGGAAGATCGCATGGCGACCGACAAGCTGAAGGAAGGCATTGAAGGGTTCTCAGCGGCGCTTGTGAACCTGGAGAAGCTGTTGGCAAATCGGCTTGCCGCGTTGGAATCGCGGGCGCCTGCAGCGGTTTAGAGTCGAATCAAGACGGAGTTACTAAAAAGGGCAGCCTTGAGGGGCTGCCCTTTTGCTGGTCTCATCTTATTTGCAGGGCTTGCCTCCATCCGGGCGGGCGCCTTTCGCCTTCGCGTCGGCCTCGGACATGTACGCCCCGGCCTTGGTCGTGCCGTAGTACTTCGTGCCGGGACAGTGGTAGACATTGCTGGCAGTGTTTACCCAGACCTTGCCAGCTCCGCCGCCGGGTTTGGGAGCGGTGGATGTGGCAGCCGAAGGTACCGGGGCCGTGGCCGGAGCAGGTGCTGCCGCGGGCTTCGCTGCTGGGGCTGGAGCTGCAGCAGGAGCGGTTGCAGGCTTTGCCGCCGTAGTCTTCGCGGAAGATGCGGCCGGGGCAGCGTACCAAGTCTGCACGCCTTTATGGCCGCTGCAGGCTCCTGACTTGCTCGGTGCCGTGGAGTACGTGCCGTCTTTGCAAAGTCCAGTTGCACCAGCGGGCGCGCCGGCTGGAGCCTGCGCCACGCAGATCTGTGAAGCCAGAAGCCCGGCAAAGAGCGCCATCAAGGGGATGATTCTTTTCATTTGTTCCTCCGATTGGTACCGAAAACATAATTGAGCTAACGCGGCAGAATCTACCATTCGACTGTGAAACGTGTCTAGTTAATTCCGGAACCCTCATTGAAGTGGCGCGCTTAAAATCGTTACTTCTCTTCCCGCAGTGTGCAGGTGCAAACTGAAGTGATTCAGTCGCTCGTCAGGAAAAATTACCATGAGTAGAACTTGTTTTTGGATAGTCGCCCTTTTGATGACCACTCTGATGCCAGGCTGCAGGGATCAGAATCGAGCAGTGGGAGGGGCAGCGAACACGGGCGACCGGCCATCTCCGCAATCGCCTGCTGCGCTACCTGCGCCGAGCGAAGTTGCTGACAAGTGGCTGGGCAAATGGATCGGTCCTGAGGGGACTTATCTCGTGCTTTCAAAGAAGGCCGACAAGTACATTGTGCAGATCAATTCACTGGACGGACCGGCAACTTATGAGGGAGCGTCGGAAGGCGGACGCCTCGAGTTCCAGCGTAATGGCGAGACGGAGACTATCCACGCGGGCAACGGACATGACACCGGGATGAAATGGCTCCAGGACAAGCGAAATTGCCTGATCATCAAAACCGGTGAAGGATTTTGCAGGGACTAAGAACTGACGGAATTTAGAGGCTTCCCCTTTTAAGGTGTCGCCGGCTTTGCGGGCGCCATGCGTGTGAAGCGCAGTGGTTTGTCGGACCCCTTGGAATAAATCAGCAGATACGGATCTTTCCACTCGAACCGCTCGGCTGCCTGTAATGCCTCGAGATATCTTGCTTCCTGATTCATGATCGCCTCGGCGCACGCCATTCGCGTCGAACCCATCGCGCCTAATTTGATGGCATCCCCGTTGATCTCCGTTGAGCCAAAGAAGCGATTGCAGGAGCCATTGCCCGCGACTTTTCCGGCTTCGGGGAATGTAAGGGTCGCGTTGCCGTGATCGGCCGCGACTCCGCCGAGGTCTTCGAGTTGCCACTCGCTGCCTGACAGGTTGAAGGCGCCGTTAGGAGTGCTTGCAGCAGTTGCAGCCTCAGCTTCCTTGATTGTGGAAATGCTGAGAACAGGCTGTTCCCCCGTCTCCACCCCAGTTTTCTGGCCGAGTTTACCGGTCGCTATCACGCGCTTGTTCGCCAATTTTTCGAGTTTTTTCGTTTTGGGATAACTTACCTGAATCAAATTGAGTTGCTTGCCGCTGACGGTGATTGCCGGTTCGAGTTCGAGGACCCAACCCGTCGATTCCGCTCCTATCGCCATTGCGCGAGCGAGCCTGCCTGTCACGGAAATTTCCTGCGCCGGTTGCTGTGCCCGCAAATGAACGCCCGCAAGTAACAGCATCACTCCAGCAACCAGTCGCGCGATGCGCATTTCACGCCTCCTCTTTCATGGTCCTTATGATTCGTGCTGAATTGCCGTTGAGTGGTGAGATCGAGCTATGCAATCTGCCACGATTATCCACAGGGATGGACCCACAAACAAGGTGATTGCGAATCGCGATCCTGTCAGCCTCAAAAGGCGCCAGCGAAAAATAAGCATGGGAAAGAGTCTGCCAATCTGTGAGGGACCTGAAGTCACTTGTTTTCAGGGGGCAAACTTGATGGGCGCTTTTTTCAGGTTAGGGGCTGGGTTACCAATGGATGTTCAGCCGCCAGTGAAGTGATTTACCTCACATCTCCGGTGCTACAATTCGGCTAAAGTTTCTTTCAACGCAATACAAATCCAGCAATGGCCGGGCGTGGTTCCGGACTGCGCACGTTGCAACCGGGCCATATAGTTTCCCAGCCTTGCGCTTACTTGGGGACACGCATGCAGGTTCAATCTCATCCGCTCGAACCGTTCTTCCATCAGGCAGTCCGCGGCAGCTATGAAGGCCGGCTTGGGCTAGCCCCTGAGATCACCAGTTACGTTTCACGCATGCTTTGCGAGTTCTCTGAAGCAAACAACCTTCTTCGCTTGCGTGACTCGAAGGGCCGGTCGATTGAAAAGCTCGATGAGATGGTGCGCGCTTCCGATCCGATTCTTGGCACGGCGCGCTCGTTCATTGCAGAGCGTTCGATTCGGAAGTACATCGGAGACTACACTCTTTTTCTGGCGGGCATGTGTCCGGACGCTATCGAGTCGGACCCGAACAGTTCTTCGCAGAAGCCGACGCTGGCCGAACTGATTCGCGTGGGGAAAGAGAGCTACTACATCGTCAGCCAATTCGACGTTTTTGAATATGAAAAGGAAGCTCCGTTGTATGGGCAACTCTCCAACTCGTTTGAGCATTGCATCCTTGGTCTCGCTATCGCCCGCAGAGAATTGTGGCGAACGATAAATCCTCCAGCACCGATACATTAGCCATATTCATAGAAAGTTGCGGTAGAGCAGTACTATAGGCGGTCTGGTGGTTCGTGCCCCAGGGACATGCACAATGTTCCTGGGGTTAACGATTTACGCTTCGACCCTTTGCAATTGACATTCCCCTTTGCCAACAAAGTTGGTCCTCCCTCTTTAGTCGCAGCAACATTTGGGCTAATCTCTGTGTCAACACTATGTAAATCGGGTAGTGGCTGGCGATCCTCCGGCTGCACGAATGCCGCAACCGGCCACTGATGATAGGCAGTGCCGATTGCGCGAGAGTGCATTAGGAGGTTTGTATGCAAAACCAGGTTCATCCGCTTGAGCCGTTTTTTCAGCAGGTGGTTCGCAACAGCTACGAAGGCAAGTTGGGATTGCACGATCCTGACGTGACCGGTTACGTGGCACACCTGCTTTGCGAATTCTCACAGACTGACAGGCTCTACCAAGTCCGCGATGCGGAGGGGCATCCGATCGAAGAGTTGGAGACGATGATCCTGGCCGCGGATCCGGTGAATGGCACTGCGACTTCGTTCGATGCGGAACGCGCAATGCGGAAGTACATTGGGGATTATGCGCTCTTTGTCGGCGGGATGTATCCAGAAGCCAATGTTCCGGGCACGCGGCGGCGTGTGCCACACCCGAGCTTGTCTGAGCTGATCCACGCGGGCAAGGAGAGCTACTTCATCGTGAGCCAGTTCAACATGTTTGAGTATGAGAAGGAGGCTCCGCTGTTCGCGCGGTTGTCGGACGGATTTGAGCGGTGCATTCTTGGGCTGTCGCTGGTGCGGGAAGAGCTGAAAAAGCGCAAGGCACTGCCGCCGCCGGAAATGAATTGAATCAGGGATTAGGGATTAGGGATTAGTGTGCCCCGGAGTCGAATGGACTTCGGGGCATTTTTTTGTAGTGGAGTCGGGCGAGGCTATTCGGACCACACGGCCAGGACATTGCCTTGTCCGTCGGAGAAGTGGAAGCGCTTGCCGCCGGGGAAGTCAAAAGTCGGTACGGTGATGGAACCACCCGCTGCGATGATGGTGTCCTGGGTGGCTTTCAGATCCTGCGAGTAGAGGACGATGAGCGGCTGGGTGTCGCTCGGCGTCTGCTTTGGCTCGCCTTTGCGGAAACCGCCGTCGATGCCGGCGTGATCTCTATCGAAGGCAATGTAGTCGGGGCCGTAGTCCTGAAAATTCCAGCTGAAGGCGGTCTCGTAAAACGCCTTGGTGCCGGCGATGTCGGTGGTGGTGAACTCGATGTAGTTGATGGCGTGGTGCTGGGCCGGTTCGCTCATGCGTCTCTCCTTATGCTGCACGACTGCAGATAGCGTTGGGATGCGGTTTATCTGGAGAGTGGCGCGAAGTGCTGAGGCGTTTCGCACACCACTCCCGGTGTGCTCCTGAACGCCTCCATCCGCATTCCCTCAGAAGCGGGAGAGTGCAGGTAGAGTCCGCTGGTTGGGTAAAAGCTGCGCGGACTACCGAGGTACGAGGAGAAATTAACACAGAAATTCGGCGTCCGCAACGAAAGCGCACGCGGCGATCGAGGCGTGGCCTTTAGCTGCCGTCGGGGTAACCGCCACGGTGGAGCACCATGGGGTAGTGCGGCAGCACTTCGCGAGGCGGCATCGTCGCACGCCAGTTGTCGGGGTGGGGAGCGATGGCTTGCATCAGAAGGGCGGGCCATTCGGCGGACTCGGCGTGAATGATGGATTCGAGTGATGCCCGCAGCCTTGCGACGTGCTCAGCGCCGAAACGTTTTTGCCAGCGCGTCTCGATCTCATCGAGTATGCGCACGCACGCGGCAGCCTTCTCGTGACCTTTGGCGTTGACCGCCAGAACTTTGAAGCGGCTGGATGGCGATTCGTTTTTCACTTCGGCCAGATGCCGATCCTGCAGGCGCTTAAGCGCTATGGCCGTGGCTTCTTTTGAAACTCCGGCAACGTGCGGAATATCTTTCACGCGTATATTCTGGCCGCCTGTGAGCCTTAGAAAATTGGCATAAACGGCGAGTGAAAAGTTGGCTTCGGTTTCAAATTCAACCGCAAACGCAAGCAGGGCTTTTGAGAAGAGTACGGGAAGAGGATACGACGGGTTATCGGCCAGACTCGACGGTTGAAAATCGTCGGGGATTTGGCTCTTCAGTTCGTAACCCAGAATCGGGAGATAGTCGGGCAGTTCCTGATCAAGTTGCTTCACCAATACTTGGAGAACCTGGCGAACTTCGTCGATGAGGATTTCGCCGAAGCGCTTTTGCCACCGCTGTTCGATGATGCCGGTCAATTCGCGCCAGACTGCGATTGCCTTGAGTCCTCCGCAGGTGGGGCGGACGATCCATGCGGACTCGGGTTGATTGGCAACTGCTCCGACGGAAACATATCCCCACCACTTGCTCATTCGCTCCAGCAGATGACGTAACTGTTTTTTGGAAAGGCCTGAGCGCCTTTTTAGTTCGCCTGCGGTGATTCCCTGCTCAGGAACGAAGCGGAGGATCATGAGCCACATGACCATGGAGACAAGATAGGGATCGGGACGCGACCCGCCAAAGTTCGCGGTTCGATGCGGGACGCGGTGTTCGAATTCGTTGTCGAATTCGATTGTGAAGGCGACGAGTACCTGTGACAACAGGGCCGACAATGGAAGGCGCTGATCCATCTTCGTGTCTCGTCCCAGTCCCTGTGTGCTTCCGAACGCCTCCATCCGCATTTCCTCCCCGGTCATTCCTGCTCGCCATCGTCTCACTGTTCCCGACAGGGCTCAAGCGAGGACACAGGAGCGGGCGGTAGAGCAACGCTGATCGTCGTTCGAAAGAGGACGGCCGGGTACGAAAGAGAGGTAGCACAGACCTAAGTCACTTGCGATGCGTTCGAAACGCATGATCCCATTTGCTTATAGGGCCTGCGGTTCGGCCGAGGCGGTTTCCCCTGGAATGCCCGCATCCGATTCGGGATGAAAGAGAGATCGAGATGAGAACTTTACGCACGCTCTGTTGCGCAACAGCCGTCCTCTTCCTTTTGGTTTGCACGACGGCGCAGGAGGGTTTCGCACTTGCAAAGGATGCACCCACCCGCGGCAGCAAGGTCACGATTCCCCCCGCGACGTCATTTACGGTGCAGCTCGACCAGGTAGTGAGCGCGAACATGGCTGAGGGTCGGGATTTCACGGTCACTTTCAGCGAGCCAGTGCAGGTGGATGGCATGATCCTTATCCCTGGGGGAGCGACCGGCGCCGGGCTGGTGACTGGTGATGCGCAACATCGCCACCAGATCGAGTTGAACTCTATTTTCGTAAACGGGAGATCTTACCGCGTAACAACTTCCCCGATCATGTTGAATCCGAAGACTCCCTTCGCGGCAGGCAAGAAGCTCACCTTCGACCTCGTGCTTGCGCTCAGGCTTCAGTGACAGGACTCGAGATTTCGCATGTGGGGAATTGCGCTAGAGGATGTAGCGCTTAGGCAAAAGCGAAGAATCAACTGTCGCCAGCAGGGTTGTGCTTTCCCACCCAAGCGGAGCTTGGATGGGGAACCCATGTTTCGTGCTGGTATGTGAATCCTTACGACAGTCCTACAGAATGTAGCGGCTGAGGTCGTTGTCTTTGACTACCGAGGCTACCATCTGGCGCACGTATTCGGGCGAGATGGTGAAGACCTTCTCCGGACCGGAGGCAGTCATACGCTCGCTGTACGGTAGAGGACCGAGGGCTTCGTTGGCGCCATCCTTCGTGAGCGCAGCGGCTTGCTCCGCGTTTCCGGAGTTGCGGGCTACATCCGGGGCGAGGTAGCTGACGTCTTCGAGCACGCGCTCCATGATGGTGTGGAGGCGGCGGGCGCCGATGTTTTCAGTCTGCTCATTCACCTTGAAGGCAAACTCGGCCATTTCGCGCAGAGCTTCGGGATCAAACTCGAGGCGAACCCCTTCTGTCTCAAGCAGAGCCGAGTACTGCTTGGTCAGCGACGACTTAGGCTCGGTGAGAATGCGCAGGAAATCTTCGACGGTGAGCGATTTGAGTTCGACGCGAATCGGGAAGCGGCCCTGCAGCTCGGGAATGAGGTCGCTGGGCTTGGAGACGTGGAACGCGCCGGCGGCGATGAACAGGATGTGGTCGGTGCGCACCATGCCGTAGCGCGTGTTCACGGTGGTGCCTTCGACGATGGGGAGGATGTCGCGCTGCACGCCCTCGCGGCTGACGTCGGGGCCGTGCGAGCCTTCTCGGCCGGCGATTTTGTCGATCTCATCTAGGAAGACGATGCCGCTGGATTCGACTCGCTCGACGGCGGCGCGGTTCACCTGGTCCATGTCGATGAGGCGGCCTTCTTCTTCCTGCACGAGGTAATCGAACGCGTCGCCGACCTTCATTTTGCGCTTCTTTGAACCGCCGCCGAAGATGTTGGGCAGCATGTCCTTGAGGTTCATCTCCATGTCTTCAAGGTTCTGATTGGAGATGATGCCGAACTGCGGTGTATTGCGCTCGCGCACGTCGAGTTCAACCGTGCGATCGTCGAGCTTGCCTTCGCGGAATTGCTGGCGGAGCTTTTCGCGGGAACGGTGATAGCTGTCGTCGCCGGGAAGTGTGAGTTGCCCCTCGTGCGATTGCGGGGAGGCTGGGGGCGGAGGCAGCAGGATGTCGAGAAGGCGCTCTTCGGCGTTCATCTCCGCCTTGTCTTCTACTTCCTCGAGGCGTTCTTCGCGCACCATGTCGATGGCGATCTCGACAAGATCGCGGATCATGGATTCGACGTCGCGGCCGACGTAGCCAACCTCGGTGAATTTGGACGCTTCAACCTTCAGGAACGGCGAATTGGTGAGCTTGGCGAGGCGTGCGCGCGATTTCAGTTTTGCCGACGCCGGTGGGCCCAATCATGATGATGTTCTTGGGCATGATGTCGTCGGCGATGTCGGGCGGAAGCTTCTGGCGGCGCTGGCGATTGCGCAGCGCGATGGCCACGGCGCGCTTGGCCGGCCGCTGACCTACGACGTGCTTGTCGAGCTCGGCCACGATTTCGCGCGGCGTCAATTCATCGAGCGCGATGTCCTGTTCTTCGGCGGATGCGGGAAGATAAATGGCCATGGATGAGAGGGAGCTAGCCCTTCAACTCCTCGAATGTGATTTGATCGTTGGTGTAGATGCAGATGTCGGCGGCAATCTTCATGGCCTTCGCGGCAATCTCGTGCGCGCCCATGTCAGTGTTTTCCATCAGGGCGCGTGCGGCGGCGGTGGCGTAGCTTCCTCCGGAGCCGATGGCGGCGATTGGCTCATCGGGATCGATGACGTCGCCGGAACCGGAGAGCAGAAAGGTCTGGCCCTTGTCGGCGACTACCAGCAGCGCTTCAAGATTGCGCAGCATCTTGTCGGTGCGCCAGTCCTTGGCGAGTTCGACGGCCGCGCGATTCAGGTTGCCGGCGTACTGCTCCAGCTTGGTCTCGAAGCGGGTGAACAGATTGAAGGCATCGGCCGTCGATCCAGCGAATCCGGCGAGGATCTTGTCCTGATAGAGCCGGCGAATCTTTTTTGGCGGAGTGCTTGAGGACGTGGTCACTCATCGTGACCTGCCCGTCGGCGGCCATCACCACCATCGCCATTGCGCCGCACGCAAATGACGGTGGTGGAGCGAATGCGGCGATGGTCGGCGGCGGCGGATTTTGGGTTCCTGCTCAATGCCAAATCCTCAGAAAAACAAGACTTCCGGCAAGCCGGAAGCCGCTGGAAGCGCAGTTCATCAGTATAGGACATCGGGCCGAACCCACTCATCGCGATGAAACTGCGATGAATGGGGCACTTGCCGGGCGATTCTAACGCTGCCAGACCACCCTGCCCGAGCGCACGACGGCGCGCACGCGGGAGAAATTTGTGAGGTCGTCGGCGGGATCGGCGTCGAGGATCGTGAGGTCGGCGAGTTTGCCTGGCGTCACGGCGCCTTTGCTGCCGGAGACGCCCATGCGCGACGGCGGGATTGGTGGTCAGCATGGCGAGCACGGTCTTCCAGTCGAGCCCGCTTTTGCCGAGTTCCACGAACTCGCCCTCGGTCGAGTAGTCGGCCATGTAGCCGACATCGGTCCCGAAGAGCAGGGTTCCGCCGAGCTGATGAAACTGCTGCACCTCGGCGCAGATGGGGTCCATGTAGTGCGGATCGGTGGTTACGGTGGTGGTGAACATTTTGAGGGTGGGAATCATGGCCATGTTTTTGGCGATTGCGGAGCTGAGGAGCTTTGCATCCACGCCGTTGGTGTCGTCGGCGGCATGGGCCAGCACGTCCACGCCGCTGTCGATGGCGACCTGGATGCCGGCGAGATTGGAGGGATGGGCGAAGACGAGCTTGCCGTTGAGATGGCTCTCGGTCACCGCCGCTTTGGCGATGTTCACCGGCATGGGCAGCACGTGTCCGCGCTGAACCCACGAGCCGGTGAAGAGCTTGGTGAGGTCTGCGCCCGAGGCCAGGTTGCGGCGGACGATGCCGGTTGCCTCCTGTGGCGTGTCGGGCTGCGGCACATCATCACCATCCAGCGCGGGCATGGTTTCGCGCAGATAGAAGGGAGCGCCGTGGGGCGGGTAGAGCGCGGTCCCGCGGTATAGATGTAAGGGCCGGTCAGTTCGCCTTTCTCGATGCGGCGGCGGATGGAGAAGGTGTCGGCGGGATTCGAGCCGAGATCGATGACGGTGGTGAATCCGCGGCTGAGGAACATGTCGGCAAGCTGGGGATTCAGCGTGGCGGCGGATTTCCACTCGGCCATGGACCATTTCGGCTCGGTGAAATGGACGTGCGCGTTCCAGAATCCGGCGGTGACGACGCAGTGATCGCAGGGCACGATGGTGGCGTCGGCAGGAACGACGACCTGCTTCCCTACCGCGGCGATCAGGCCGTCGCGGACCAGCACGGTTCCGTCGTCGATCGGCGGGATCGTTGGGCGAGACGTAGATGCGGCGTGCTCGATCGCCAGCGTGCCCTTGGCCAGCTTGCAGCGGCGGATGCGATCCGTGGCGGGGATAGAACTCGATGAGCCAGATTCCGGCGCAGGCGACGACAAAAAAGATCAATACCAGCGGAAAGGAGACGAAACAGCCAGCGGCGCATAAGTGGACCTCATCCGTTCAGAGATAATACGCAGCGAGCGGCAGCGGTTCACGCGCAATCGCGGTTTGACGCCGTCCATGCACAGCAAATAGCTTTGGAAGAGGGGCAGTGCGTTCTGCGCCCCGCTCGGAGGAGCAACGATGCAAAGGAACTTGCCGGGACGGCTTGCAGTTGCGCGCCGTTTTCGCGGCCGTTGTTTGTGACCTGCAGACCGGCATGGCGCAGGATCTGAAGAGTTTCGAGCAGCGAATCACGACGAAAGTGCTGCCCAACGGCCTCACGATCCTGATCTGCGAGAGGCCGGAAGCCCCGGTTTTCAGCTACATCACGTTTGTGGACGCGGGCGATGTGAACGATCCCACGGGCCAGAGCGGCCTGGCACACATGTTCGAGCACCTCGCCTTCAAGGGCACAGACGAAATCGGCACCACGGACTACGCGGCCGAAAAGGTGGCTCTGGACAAGGTCGAAGCGGCCGAAGAACGCGCTCGAGGCCGAGGAGCGCAATCCGATGGGCAGCGATCCCAAGAAACTGGCCGAACTGAAGAAGGCCTTCGACGAGGCGCAGGCCGAGGCGCAGAAATACGTGATCCCGAACCAGTTCACCGACGTGGCGGAGCGCAATGGCGCAAACGGCCTGAACGCGCAGACCGGGCTGGATGAGACGATGTACTTCTGGTCGATGCCGGAGAATCGGCTGGAGCTATGGGCATGGCTTGAGAGCAGCCGGCTGGCCAACACGGTTCCGCGCGAGTTCTACAAGGAGCGCTATGTGGTTCTGGAAGAGCGCCGCATGCGCACCGATTCCAACCCCGATCGGCCGGCTGCTCGAGCAGTTGGCGGCTACGGCGTATGTCGCGCACAACTACGGCCGCAGCGGCGTGGGCTGGCCCAGCGAGGTCAGCCAGATTACTGCAACGGAGGCGATGGCGTTCCACAAGAAGTACTACGTTGGATCGAATATCGTGGTTGCGGTGGTGGGCGACGTGAAAGCTGCTGAGGCGATGCCGATGCTGGAGAAATACTTCAGCAAGGTTCCCGGCGGACCCAAGCCGCTGGACATGACGACGGTCGAGCCGAAGCAGTTTGCCGAGAAGTCGGTCGTCATCAAGGACCCCAGCCAGCCGATCTACCTTGAGTCGTATCACCGCCCGAGCTATCGCAGCCCCGACGATGCGGTGTATGACGCGATCAGCGACATCCTGTCGAATGGCCGGGTCTCGCGCCTGTATCGCAGCCTGGTGCGCGACCAGCAGATTGCCGCTGAGGCAGCGGGCTTCGGCAATTTTCCCGGCGACAAGTACCCCAGCCTCTTCACATTTGGAGCGGTGCCGTTGCCGGGACATACGCAATGCGGAGATGGCGACCGCAATCCACAAAGAAATCGAAAAGCTGAAGACCGCCGACGTGACCGATGCGGAACTTGCGATGTACAAAACCCGGGCGCGTGCCGATCTGCTGCGCGGTCTGGCCGATAACCAGGGTCTCGCCAATGCGCTAGCCGAATATCAAACGCGATATGGCGACTGGCGCGAGCTCTTTAAACAACTGGACCGCGTGGACAAAGTGACCAAGGCGGATATTCGACGGGTTGCCAACCAGGTATTTATCGCCTCCAACCGCACCACGGCCGAGATCGACACGCAAGCGCCCTCGGCACCAGCGAAGAACGACGGAGGCCAAAAGTGAAGAACAACGTCAGAGATCATGGTCAGTGATCGTCGAGTTGCAGTCACTTGCTCGCGACTTGTTGTCGCTTTTCGCTTCTGCCGTGCGGGTTTCTGCCGCGCAGCAAAACAAGCCGTGGGAGAAGATTCCGATTCCGCCGCTGCACGACTTCAAACCGCAGCAGCCGAAACGCATCGCACTGAAAAATGGCATCGTGCTGTTTCTGCAGGAAGATCATGAATTGCCGTTTGTGTCCGGTTCCGTGCTGATTCCGGGCGGATCGCGCGATGAAGATCCGGCCAAGTGCGGATTGATCTCACTCTACGGACAGACGTGGCGCACCAGCGGCAGCGCGAAAATGGACGGCGATGCCATGGACGACCTGCTGGAGTCAAAGGCCGCACACATCGAAACCGGCGGAGACGATGACTCTACCGCACTCTCGTGGGATTCGCTGAAGGCTGACACCGACCAGGTCTACGACCTGGCGATGGATCTGCTGTTTCATCCCAAATTCGAGACGCAGAAACTGCGGCTGGCACAGCAACAGACTGCGACCGGCATTGTGCGACGCAATGACGAGGAAAGCGAGATTGCCGGACGCGAAGCAGCCAAGCTGGTCTATGGCGCAGACAGCCCGTACACACGGCAGCCGGAGCTTGTCGACGATTGCGAAGGTGACGGTGGCGGACTTGCAGGCTTGGCATGACCGCACAATCGGCGGGCAAGCTGATCGTCAGCATCAGCGGCGATTTCGATTCGGCCGCGATGGAAGCAAACTGCGCGCCACATTCGAACCGCTGCCCCAGGCCAAGCCGAATCCGGTGCGGCATGAGGTTTTCGACGGGCCAACGCCGGGTGTCTACTTCATCAACAAAGAAGACGTGAACCAGTCGCAGGTTGATGATCGTGGGCCTCGGGATCGAGCGCCGCAATCCTGATGTTCCCAGCATTGCGATGATGAACGATGCGTTTGCGGGAGGGTTCGCAAGCAGGCTGTTTCAGAAAATCCGCACGCAACTTGGGCTGGCGTACGAAGTGGGCGGAGGACTGGGGTTTGGCTGGGACCATCCGGCCACTTTCGAGGCCGTGGTGCTGACGAAAAGCGATACAACGGTCGAAGCTATTCAGCAAACCTATAAGGTGATGGACGGGCTGACTACGCAGCCGTTCACAGAGGAAGAACTCAAGCGCGCCAAGGACAATATTCTGAATTCGTTCCTGTTCCGGTACGACACGAAGGACAAGGTGCTTGCGGAACGGGTGCGGCTGGAATTCTACGGATACCCAGCGGACTATCTTGAGACCTACAAAGCTGCGCTGGAGAAGGTTTCCGTTGCCGATTTGAACGCCGTCGCGAAGAAATATATTCATCCCGACAAGTACGCGGTGCTGGTGGTCGGCAACGGCCCGGAGATCAAGCCGGGACTGGATGAGCTGAAGATGGGACCGGTGCACAACATCGACATCACGATTCCAGCGCGCGGCAGGCGGCGGGGCGGAGAATCAATAGTGAGCAAGAAATCGAGCAAGTCAAAACAGGGCAAGTCAAAGCATTCCACGCCGAAGCTGGCGGTGGCGATTATGGCCGCCGGCAAAGGCACGCGGCTGAAGTCGCGGCGACCCAAGGTTCTTCACGAGGTGGGCGGCAAGCCGCTCTTGAGCCATGTGATCGCTGCCGCGAATCGCCTCGCGGAGAGCGAGGATATCTACGCAATCATCGGCCACGAGGCGGAGCGGGTCCGAGAGGCGATGGCCGGCACCGGCGTTCAGTTTATCGAGCAAAAGGAGCAGCGCGGAACCGGACACGCCATTCAGTGCGCGCGCAAAGCGATCTCAGGGTATGAGCACATCCTTGTTCTTTCCGGCGATGTGCCGCTGATCGAGGCGGAGACCTTGCAGCACCTGATGACTCTGCATCTGGCGGAAGGCGCTGCGATGACGATTCTGACTGCGGAGCCTGCGGATCCAACGGGCTATGGACGAATTGTTCGTCATACGCCCGATCGTCCGGAGGTGGAAGCGATCGTGGAGCAGAAGGCTCTAAAGCCTGAGCAGCGGTCGATTGGCGAGATCAACTCAGGCATTTACGCATTCAAGGTTGCGCCTCTGCTGAAGCATCTCGACAAACTCACCGACAAGAATGCGCATGGCGAGTTTTATCTGACCGATATGGCGGCGCACCTGAACACAGCAGGCGAGAAGGTCGTGGCAATCAAGGCTCCTGAGGCCGTGGAAGTGCTGGGCGCGAACACCATCGCGGAGCTGGTCGCACTCGATGCAAGAATTCGTGCGACAGTGGCCGGTCGGCTGATGGCTGCGGGAGTTACGATCTTTCGGCCAGAGACGTGCGTGATCGACGCGGAGGTGGAGATTGAGCCGGACACGATCATCGAGCCATTTGTACAACTGCTCGGGAAAACGAAGATCGGCACAGACTGCCGCATTCGTTCCTACTCCGTGATCGAAGACTGCACGCTGGGGAAGGGCGTTTTGATTCGGCAGAGTTGCGTGCTCGGGGAAAGCACGGTGGCGGACGGCGCGCGGATCGGACCATTTGCACACCTGCGCCCGGGGAGCGAAATCGGACAGGACGCGCACGTCGGCAACTTCGTTGAAACGAAGAAGGCCAAGCTGGGCAAGGGAGCCAAGGCCAATCATCTGACTTATCTCGGAGACGCCGAGGTTGGTGCGGGTTCAAACATCGGCGCAGGGGTGATCACCTGCAATTACGATGGAGTGCACAAGCACGTCACGCGCATCGGTCAGGGTGCGTTTGTGGGCAGCGATTCGACGCTGGTTGCACCGATTGAGATCGGCGACGGCGCGTATATCGGCGCCGGATCGTGCATTACGCGGGATGTACCGTCAGGCGCACTGGCCGTGGGACGGTCGCGGCAGGTGACGAAGGAAGGCTGGGCGGTGACGCGCCGGACGCAGCGGGACAAACAGAAATAGAATAGAAGTTAAGATTGAGGTGGGTAATTTTCTGGGTTGAGAGTCTGTCGAACAAATTTGTGTATCCAGGTGAAACAATTTCTCCAAAAATCTATACAACTTTAGTACTTTGGTACTTTGCCAAGAAGGCCTTGCGCCATTGCCTCGGTAAGCGTAACTTCTTGATACGTTCTCAGAGTTTAGTGGTCTTTTGTTGGGAAATGACATTGGAGGCGGTCGTTCCGAATCCCCCTTCGGGCGGTCCGTGGGTAAATTTCTCGTGTATTTCCTATTATCTTGCGTCCTGATGACGATTGATCTCTCTAAGGGAGAGTGTGTTTTCCAATTTGAAAAATGCTAGTGCCTAAGTTGAGAGGATTGCCCCGCCGGAGATGGACTGAGCACTGGCGGGAAACCGGGAAGGATACGGGGAATGCGTCCACGCTGGACGCATCCTCGACTGCGATGCTTTCTGTGGCGAGCGCGGACAAACGCACGAGCGTGAAAGCGCGCAAGGTGGCGCGCATCCTTGTTGTGGACGACGAGGCTCACGTTCGCTCGATGATTGCCGCGACCCTTGAGCGGCAGGGATACGAGGTCCTGCTTGCCTCGGGTGGGCGCGAAGCGCTTGAGGCGATTGATCAGGATGCCTTTGAGCTGATTCTGACCGATATCGTGATGCAGGAGGGCAACGGGCTGGCCCTGCTGGAACGCATTCACGATCAGAATCCCAATCTCCCCGTCATCATGGTTACGGCAATTCACGACATCAGCGTGGCCATCGACTCGATGCGCCGCGGCGCCTATGACTACCTTCTGAAACCATTCGAACGCGAACACCTGGTTGCCACGGTACAGCGTGCGCTTGAACACCGGCAGGCTTTGCAGGAAAGCCGCACCTACCAGCAGAATCTGGAACAGGTTGTAAGGGCGCGCACGGAGATGCTGCGCCAGGCCATGGAAGACCTTGAGCACTCCTACGATGTCACGCTTGAGGCACTTGGTGACGCTCTCGACCTGAAGGACTCCGAAACCGAAGGCCACTCCAAGCGGGTTACGGCGTATACCATCGCGCTGGCTCGGGCGATGGGCATCTCGCCGGCAGAGATCAAGGTGATTGCTCGCGGAGCCTTCCTGCACGACATCGGGAAGATGGCGATCCCTGACGATATTCTGCGCAAGCCGGGCAAGCTGACGCCCGAGGAGCAGGAGGTCATGCGAGAGCATTGCGCACGCGGGTATCAAATGCTGCGCAAGATTCCCTTCCTCGCCGAAGCGGCGGAGATCGTTTTCACACACCAGGAACACTACGACGGATCGGGCTATCCAAGCGAGCTGAAGAATTCAGCAATCCCGGTCGGCGCGCGCATATTTGCAGTGGCCGACACGCTTGATGCCATCACAAGCGATCGGCCTTATCGCCAGGCGCGCACCTTTGATGCCGCGCGTGAAGAGATCATCCGCTGCTCGGGCACGCAGTTTGATCCTGCGGTGGTGGAAGTCTACCTGAAGATTCCGAACGAACTCTGGCTCGAGTTACGCTCAGAGATCACGGGACAAAGCCGGCACTTCTCAACATTCGATATTGCCCACCCTCTGGGCTCGTCCAGGGAATAAGCGTCGGAAGGGCATTCATCGTTTTCGAATGCTGCCTTCGGGTTTCCCTATCTTATCGAGTTGATCGCAGCAGCACCCAGCGCAAGCTGAGCAAACACCTGGGTCCATTGAGCCGCGCCTTGCAAAGCGGACGGTTTGAAAGTCTTCTCCGGGACTACGATGGTGTCGCCCGGATTGAGGCTCAGACTCGCGAATTCATTGCCCCAGACCGAATTCGTTGTCTCGCGGCTTACGATGTCACCATTGGCCCGGATGATAAACGCATGCTTATGGTCGGCATCCCTGTTAGGACCGCCGGCCTGATGCAAGTATCCGCTGACGCGACGTCCCTTCACAAACAGGAAGGCATTCTGGTTGTACACCGCACCAATTACGTTCACGATGGCGGGAGCCGGAGGAATCACGAAGCGATCACCATTCTCCATCGTCATATCTGGAAGGCTGGTCGTGCCAATGCTGTCCGGCTTGAGGGTCAAAACGATGCGGCCAGTGGCGCGGACCTGGCGCAGGGCCGCGACCAAGTCACGCTCGCTGTTTTGGGCAGAACTACCATTTGAGAGGTCCTGCGGGGACGTAGAAGAAGCTGCGATCGCGAGACTCGCCCGCTGTATGCGCGCCTCCAAGGTGCGCGCATACTCTTCGATCCGGGCTTGCTGCGCGATACGGACCGACTCGCGTGTGAATTCCGAACCATAGAGATAGGCCTTGGGACCGATGCCACCGGCGCGCTCCACAAGCTCCTTCAGGGTTTCGTCCGACCTCGCGCTATAAACCCCGGAATGCACGAACTCGCCATCCAAGGTGACGAGTTTGGTTTGTTCCGCGAGAGGCACACGGAAGTCTGCCTCGGAAAAGATGGAAACAATATCGCCACTCTTCAATTCGACATCGTGTGTCGCATCATGGTGCAGAACAAGTTTGCCAAGATCGAACGGAATGAGGGTAGTCTTCAGCGTTTCCGGATCGATTCGCTCAACAACTGCATAGTCCCAATCGATATCCGGAGCCAGAAGGCGAACAGTGGTTCTCTGTGCTGCGCGAGGCCCCTGGGATGCCGGGTTGTTCTGGAGGGCTCCCAGGGACGAACTTCCATTTCGCTGCTGGGCAGAATAGTTTCGATTCTGAAGCGAGCCGGACTGATCTTGCGTTCCGTCCTGCATCGAGTTCTGTGTTTGATTCTGAGTTTGGCTCTGAGTTTGGTTCTGCGTTGAGTTTTGTGTTGAGTTCTGCGTGTTGAATTCTTCGAAGACAGGGGGCCTCAAAGTGATCGCGTTGTTGTCCAGAGGCTGACGCAGATTCAGAAATCCCGGCGTGGGTTCAAAATCCGGAGCGGGCAGTCCCAGTTGTGTCCGCTTCCACCAGTAGTTTCTGGTAACGAGAGAGTCCTTATCAGGAATGAGTTCGCTGACACGCATTCCGGGATGCCATGCGAAGCGACCCGGGTTGGCAATATTCCCGCGCAGAATCACTGTCTTTCCATACCGGGGAACAATGGGGAACACTCGCACGATGTCGCCATCGGCGAGCGGTGTCGCCAAGCCGTCCTTGTCGTAGGCAATTTCCATGGCTTGACGTTCGTTGTGGTCCTGGATTCGCTCCACCGAAATGCGCGCCGCAGAAGCCACCGTAGAAGCTCCGCCGGCATTCGAAAGAGCACCGGATAACGGCTCGCCGGAAAGCAATTCGTAGATGCCGGGACTCTTTACGCTGCCTGTAATTGCGATCTGAGACCCCACGGGCGGGATGAAGATCACATCGCCGGGCAAGAGCTTTGCGTCAGTGGATTTGTTACCACGCACCAGAAGGTCATAGAGGTCATAATGGGCAACTGTCTGACTGCCACGGCGCAGCTCAATATTGCGGAACGAACCCTGCGTATTCGGCCCGCCGCCGACGAAGAGCGCATCGACCAGAGTGCTGAGCGAACTGACCGTGTAAACGCCAGGAGTGCGTGCTTCTCCAGCCAGGTATATCTGAATTGAGCGGATTTGGCCAAGATCGACAGTCAGGTCAAAGTTATGGAATACGCGACCGATCGCGCTGCGTAAATGCCCATCGAGATCCGAAAACGGAACAGATGCGACGTGTACTGGGCCGACTTGCGGGAGATAAATGTCCCCCGATCGATCTACCCGGACATTGGCCTGAAAGCTCAGTTGCCCCCAGACGCGGATGCGCAACTCATCTCCTGGGCCCACGACAAAATCAGGAGGCACCGGCGCCATATCGACCGGAGCGAAGGTCGAAGGAACCCTTCGAAACAGGTTTGCTCCGAAGATAGGAAGAACCTGACCGGTGGTAGTCGCTACGAACTTCTGAAACTCGGTAAGCGGTTCGGGGGGAAGAAGGGGTTGCTGGAACTGACCGGTTTGAGATTGCGGGCGGTTCAACTGCTCAGTATCGGTGTAGTTTCCATTGGGTCGCGCCGGTTGAGCGCCGAACCGGCCAGCCTGCGGGAAGCGAGACTGAGGGTTCTGGTTCTGATCCACGCCAGACGTCTGCCCGGAGCACTCCGGAGCGCTGATTTCCATAGGATCGGAGCAGTCGATGGCATTCGGGTTCTGCGTCCCCTGATAAGGGTTCTGGGTTCCCTGATAAGGGTTTTGCGTTTGATCCGGGTAGCTTCCCGGCGTCTGTTGCTGTGCATGCAGACCGACAGTAGCCAAAGAAACCAGAAAGAAGAGAGCGAAAAGGTCGGCTACTTTGAAGCTTAGTGAGGGCCGGTTAGAAGTGGTCCTAGCGCAGAAATCCCGGACGCGCTTTTCACTAAGATGTGAGGAAACCATAGTGATGAGTCTAGCATGGTGTTCGGTTACCGGCGTACCCCGGAAGAGGCTGGTATAGAGGATGTTGGGCGGCTGCGGGCGGCCGGAAAGTCGCCAGGAGCGTCGAGGTTTCTTGCCAATTTCAAGGCTACCCGAGTGCCCATGAAAGATTGAAGATTTCAGCACCGACACAACCGTTCCTCATGAATTGACGTCGAAATTCTGAGCATCCAACCATGCTCCAAGGACCAAATGGCGTGGCGGGATACAGTGGCATTTCAAACGAAAAACGAGTGGGAATGTTCTCCCCGAGTAAACAGGGGATTTGGTGAGGTTCGGTGTTTGAAATGTGATGGTTATCACGGCATCTTGTTACTAAGGATACTAATTCGCAAACTGGTAACGATTCTCTCCGGGTGGAGTGTTATTCTTCGGAGGCACTGTTGTGTAGTTTTCCGTGAACTTGCTTTCTGCTGCCCGCAAGGTTTTCCTGGTTTTACACGCAATTATCTGAAGTCCAGGGCCCTTCGGGAGCAGCAACTTCATTTACGACACGGCCAGCAACTGGCGTGCCACTTTACATTGGATGATTGCTTCCAGCCTGCGGAGGGTTAATTGAGCGCCAATGTGGTGATCGCCTCGTCCGGTTCGAAGATCTCATCCCGGGAGAAAGATCCAGCCTTCGAACTGCAGCGAGCAGCGCAGACATCCCAGAAGCCCGCGTCTACTGGGAAGTCCGAAGTTGGCGTACGCCTATCCTTGTGTCGGGTCGAAGAACGAGTAAGTGAATGGTCCCACTCCGGCCTGAAGCGCCTCTTCGACGTCGTTTGCGTACTTCTGGCACTTCCGCTGCTGATTCCAATCTTTATGGTCGTCGGCCTCGCAGTTCGCTTTACTTCGAGAGGTCCCGTCCTATTCCTGCAAAAGCGTACAGGCCTGCACCGCCGGAACTTCACGATTTTGAAATTCCGGACGATGGAGCACCTCGAAAACGGGGCACGGAGCAAGGTCACCACCGCGGGCAATCAGGAGTTCACTCCGGTTGGCCGTTTTCTTCGTCGCTGGAAGCTCGATGAGTTGCCACAGGTCTTGAACGTGCTGGCTGGGGATATGACTTTGGTTGGTCCCAGACCGAAGTTACCGGAGCATCAGCTTGTCGAGCTCAAATGCCGGCCAGGCATTACTGGCGCGGCTACCATAGCGTTCGCTCGTGAGGAACAAGTTCTTGCGAGTTTGCCGCACCACCGCGTGGATACCTACTACCACTCGATCATTCTTCCTGCCAAGCTGCGGCTCGACCGCGAGTACATGGCACGAGCTACATTTCTGACTGACCTGAGGCTGATTTTGGACACCGTTGTGAGGCGATGGGATAGTTCAGTGATTTGCAAGCTGCTTGATCTTGAGACGGCCGACAGGCAAAGCAAAGCGTCAAAGACCAAAGCCCCTGCTCCTCTGGCGATTGCCAGCAGCTTGGCCGACATAGCCAGTGATGAATCGCTGGCCTCCGCAGACTGATTCGCGAGTCACCCGACACTCCGCCATAGTTCTGGAGGCCTCCGGAACTGTGAAATCCGCCCAAATCAAATTGAGTCGACAGGGATTTGCGAAACGCGAGGATGGCTTGTGTCACAGGCCTGCAGATCGGATTCGGACATCAGAAGCGGATCCGACGCTTCGGGAACCAAGTCAACTGAACAGTGGTAGAGGTGACGGTCTGCTGACCGTCCAGATAGATGGGTGCCTTCCAGTGTTCAAAAGTAAACTGGCCGTTTAATTCAAGGTCCTCGCGCAGGCGCTTGACGACCTGAAAATTGATGTCGTTGAGGGTTGTCCCGCCTGGGATAAAGTCCTTGGCTACTTTCTGATTTCGTACTCCGACCTGAACCCACTCATTGCCGCTGAGATGATAAGTGATCCAGCCCTGCCCACCCTTGCCTTCCCGGCCTATCCAGTCGCCGATCAAGCAACCATTATTGGTGTAGCCCTGCCGTTGGATGACCTCGTAATACATAAATCCCCCGCCGTGGCTATTGCTGATCGATGGATCCGTTGAGACCGCTTCAGCCCGCACGTCGAGTTTAGAGAGCCCGGGCACGTGGGAGAGATATAAGCCGGGCCTGATGGCTGCGCGACGCGGGGCATCTACGGGCGACACGTCGTCGTGGACTTCCGAGTCGGAGTAGAGGGTCAGCCAGTTGCGAAGAAAAGGAAGCCTGTAGGTGAAGTCGAATGCTGCGAATCTGGCCCCGGGGTCTTCCGGGCTGTTCTTTACGGCAGGGGTCGGCGCAGAAGTGCTGAAGAAGCTTCGCAGAAAAGTATGCAGCGTAATTGGCTCATGCCCTTTGCCGCCCCAGATTACGGACCGCTCAAAGCCGAACTCAAGATTTGAGGTCGGGCGGAAGCTGAGCTTTTCGACGTGCAACCATGGATCGGCTGGACTCACCCATGAGGTCTCGGTCGGAGCGATCTCGGTGTGCCCCTGGAGCGGTCCAACCAGGAATTCGTAACGAAACGGTCCGGTAATCGTAGAGAGGCCGGGAATTCGAAGCGGCTCGACGCGGTTGATGCGAAACGCATAGATGTTTTCCGCGTTATTTGAATAGGCCATTGCGCCGCCCTCGGCCGGCGAAAGCCATTCGTCCATTTTGCCGAAGGAGACGACATGGTTAAGCACGGTTGCCGATACATACGCCTCCAGCAATCGCAGGCGTGCAGTCGCGCCAATGGGACCGAGGGGAATCGTCGCCTGGTAATAAGGGAGGCCGGTTGCCGGATTAATGAAGTTGATTGCATCGATATTGGAAAGCTGCTCGGCCAGCGCAGCGGAGTATCCGGTGGCTGACGGAGCACCCTGGAACTCGCCACGAGCATAAATCAGGTACCGTCCCCGCGAAGCATAACCGCTTACCCCGGTGTAGTTATTGAATCCGTGCGCGTAGGGACGGCCATAGTCGTTGATGATAGTTGATCCGAGGTGGTAACTGTCGCGCAGGGGCGTACCGCTGATGGCACGCACGCTCGTATAAGCGGATTCAAAACGCGTGTTGCCGCTATCGACGAGGCAGTTCTTCTGGCGATCGTAGTGAAGGTCCCCAACCAGCGAAAGGAAGATCTTCTCTGCTTCTTCGGAAGCGGAACTGGGATGCTCGGCAGGCTCCCGTTCAAGATGGTTGTTCACGTCCTGAAGCATGGGACCGATACTGGCGCGCGTCCACGGGCGCATGTTCAGGAATGTGCGATCGAGGAAACCAAGAGAGTACAAGCGCAGCATGGCGGGATATACCCAGCTGTCGACCGGAATGAACGGAGATCCGGTATCTTGTGCAATGCAATCGGGCGCGTTCGGGCTGACTGCAGCGGACGCCGAGGACGGAGAAGCAGCGCCATTTGCGGGCGACGACTGGGCGGTCGCTCTTGCACCGACTGCGCTGATCAGAGCCAGAGCGAGAATCACCATGCAAAATGAAACCGGAGTATAGCGACGCAACCGGCCCAGACGATCTGACCTCAACAAGAGTCCTCACAAATTCAAAAGTCGGAGCTTGTAATAACAGTGTCCCACGAGCAGCTGATTGTGCACACCTTGGCAAGCAGCGCTGCGACAGGTTCGCCCAACAGAAATTTACGTTTTGCGGGAGAGCTGCGACTGCGATTTTCCTCTTCAAACCTGAACTGCTCTCGTTCGAATCGGCCGGTTCACAGGTTGACCGACGCTCCTCGGCTTGGTAGGCTAAAGCCTGATTCTTATCGGGTTTCTACTGGATTTCTCCCGAGGGTTACCGCCGCTGGCAAAGGGTTCACGCGATCCGCGCCTGGAAAATCAAGGGATTCGTCGTTGGTCTCGTCTCTTGTGTGCGGGAGCCTCCAGCCTGACGCCGGTGGTATTTTGCGCCATTTGATTCAGAACACGTTGTCAGCAATGGACCGCCCGTTGAATGTCTTCCGGCACCGCAGGCACAGAGGTTTTGGGACGACGAAGCTGGAGAATCCTGAGTCAGCACTCAATCCGCTAAAACTCCGGTACGATCGATTGACCGCAACGAGCGGCTCTCAAGGAACAACACAATGACTGTTGCGGCTCAAACCAATCACCTGGAGAGCTTTCTCCACAAAGCCGAAACAAAAACGCTGACTACCGGCATCATCGGCCTTGGTTATGTTGGCCTTCCCCTGGCGCAACTCTTCTCAAGCCAGGGATTCAACGTGATCGGATTCGATATCGACGAATCGAAGATCCGTAAGCTTATGAACGGCGAGAGCTACATCGGTCACATGCCGTCATTCGTGATTCAGCAGATGCGGAAAGACGAAAGATTCACCGCAGTCTCGGATTTCTCGCAGATTGCGAGCGTCGACACGATCAGCATTTGCGTTCCCACTCCGCTCGACAAGGCGAAGCAGCCCGATCTCACCGCTATCAGGATGACTGCAGAATCGATGGTCAAGCACCTGCGTCCGGGACAACTCGTCATCTTGGAAAGCACAACTTATCCCGGTACCACGACGGAAGTGCTTGTTCCCATCCTCGAAAAGTCCGGACTCAAGATCGGTGAAGAGCTGTTTGTGGGCTACTCTCCGGAACGCGAGGACCCCGCCAACCCGAACTTCACTGCGCGAACGATTCCGAAGGTGGTTGGCGCCAACGACCCGGCTTCGCGCCGCGCCCTCGAATCGTTCTACTCTATGGTCTTCGATCAGCTTGTACCTGTATCGTCCTGCGAAGCTGCGGAGATGGCAAAGATACTCGAGAATATCTATCGCAGTGTAAACATCGCACTGGTCAACGAGATGAAGCTTCTCTGCCAGCGAATGAACCTGAATATCTGGGAGATCATCGACGCCGCAAAGACCAAGCCGTTCGGGTTCCAGGCGTTCTATCCCGGCCCGGGACTGGGCGGTCATTGCATTCCAATCGACCCCTACTATCTTTCGTGGAAGGCGCGCGAGTTCGACTTCGCCACTCGCTTTATCGAGCTTGCGGGAGAAATCAACACGAACATGCCCTACGAGGTCGTGAACCGGATTGCAGATCATCTCAGCACCAATGCCGTATGTCTTAACGGAGCGCGCCTCCTGGTGCTGGGCCTCGCTTACAAGAAGAACGTAGACGATTGCCGCGAATCGCCGGCCATCAAGATTCTGAAGATCCTCGCGGACCGCGGCGCACGGCTCTCGTATTACGATCCTCACGTTAGAAACTTTGTATCGCATCGTTACGGCAAGTTGCGCGGCAGCGAGCTTCAAACCCTCACAGAAGATGATATGGCAAAGGCGGATGGAACTATCATCCTCACCGATCACGACGCTTTTGACTACGATCAGATCGTCAAGTCTTCAAAACTCATCATCGACACCAGAAACGCGACGCGGAATGTCACTGAAGGTCGTGAAAAGATCGTCCTCGCTTAGAACTTCTCTACAGGAAACCTTGTCATGAAAGTTCCACTTCTCGATCTGAAGGCGCAATACGCCGGCATCAAAGACGAAGTCCTCAGTGCCATAGGTGAAGTTCTTGATTCGCAGGTGTGCATCCTCGGCCCGAAAGTTGCCGAGTTGGAGCGCCAAGTAGCCGCGCTGTCCGATTGCAAGTTTGGCGTTGGCGTCTCGAGTGGCACCGATGCACTGCTGGCGGCGCTCATGGCGCTTGAAATCGGCGCGGGCGATGAAGTTATCACCACATCGTTCACTTTCTTTGCGACGGCAGGATGCGTCTCCCGCGCCGGAGCGACGCCGGTCTTCGTCGACATCGATCCACGCACCTACAACATTGATACCCAGCTGATTGAGCGCGCCATCACTCCCCGCACCAAGGCCATCATTCCCGTCCATCTCTTCGGCCAGATGTGCGACATGGACCCGATCATGGAAATCGCGCAGCAACACAAACTCTACGTGATCGAGGATGCCGCGCAGGCGATCTCTTCGACCTACAAAGGGCGCAAGGCCGGAAGCATTGGCCACGTGGGCTGCTTCAGCTTTTTCCCGAGCAAAAATCTCGGCGGAGCGGGCGACGGCGGAATGGTTGTGACCAACGACGCCGACCTGAACGATCGACTTCTCGTGATGCGTTCGCACGGGTCCAAGCCGAAGTACTATCACAAGGTGGTGGGCGGCAATTTCCGCCTCGATCCGCTTCAGGCCGCCGTCCTTCTCGTGAAGCTGCCACACCTGCGCGCCTGGTCCGACGCTCGCCGGCGCAACGCAGTCATCTACGATAAGGAGTTTGCAGGCAGTCCCATCGGAACTCCTTGGATCAATCCTGGCGCATTCAGCATTTTTAATCAGTACGTGATCCGCGTGCCGGAACGGGACGCACTCATGGCCCATCTTCACGCGGAGCAAATTGGCTGCGAGATCTACTATCCAGTTCCCTTGCATATGCAGGAGTGCTTCAAGAACCTCGGATACAGAGAAGGCGATCTTCCGGTTTCAGAGCGTGCAGCTCGGGAGGTATTGGCTCTTCCCATCTATCCCGAACTCTCAAAGGAACAAATCCATTTTGTCTCCCGCACAATTCTCGATTGGGTTTCGAAACATCCCGCATCGGCTCCCGAAGGTTCGTTGTCGCGCGCCTGAGTTGATTAGCTGTCAGAGAAATTGCGCAGGAACTGATTTGTGCACCTTAGATACGCAAGCTCACGAACTCATGAGGAAGGAGTGCCATCCAGTCTACGCAACCCCATTTTTCAAAGACTGAGAGAGTCGGTCGGTGAAACTGAGGGCTGAGCAAACTTTTTGAAAGCAATGAAAGCTGTCGCGCAGCGACAAGACTGCAAAGGCTCTCCTCTGTATCGGTCCGCTGACGGCCCATGGCCCCGTGCACGCAACGGTGCCATGTTTCTCCCTGTAGAATAGGAACAGAAATACCGCCAAATCCGATCTCCGGCAGGAATTCATGCCCACAGATGCTTCACTTCCCAAAATCCAAGATAACTCCGGCGTTGCTTCCGTCCCACCCGCCGCGCGGCCAGATCCGACGGACAACGAGATTTCGCTGCTGGATCTTTTGATCCTTCTTGCCGAGAGGAAACGGATCATCCTCTCAATCACGGCGGTTTTTGCTGTCCTCGCGATGATCATCTCGCTCGTCCTACCCAAGCGCTACACCGCAAGCGTCAGCCTTCTTCCTCCGCAACAGAACTCCTCCATGGGGGCCGGCGCAGCCTTGGCTTCCCAACTCGGAAACCTGGGTGGCATGGCAGCTCTTGCCGGTGGCAGTCTCGGCCTGAAGAACCCCAATGACCAGTATGTTGCCATGCTTAAAAGCCGTACCGTGGAAGATGCCATGGTGCAGCGTTTTGAACTCATGCGGGAGTACAAGAGCCGGTACCCATCCGACGCGCGTAAGTCATTCGAAGACCATGCAACTGTGGACGGCAGCGGCAAGGATGGCCTTATCCACATTTCAATTGAAGATCGCGACCAGAATCGCGCCGCGGAACTTGCCAATGGCTATGTAGATCAGTTTCGGAAGCTTTCTGAGCATCTGGCCATCTCGGAAGCTTCGCAGCGCAGGCTGTTCTTCGAACAGCAGCTTGAAAACTCAAAGGACAACCTGGCCAAAGCTGAAGAGGCCTTGAAACAGACGGAACAAAAAACAGGAATGATCCAGCTTGATAGTCAGGCGCGAGCGTTGATCGAATCGGCCGCGTCACTCCGCGCACAGATCGCAACAAAGGAAGTACAAATTTTGTCCATGCGGACGTTCGCCACGAGCGAAAACTCCGAGTTGGTTCAGGCTCAGCAGGAGTTGAGCGGCCTGCGCTTGCAGTTGGCAAAGCTTGGAGGCTCTGAAGATAGCGCCGACACTGGCCTGATGATGTCCAAGGGGCGAGTCCCAGAGGCAGGCCTCGAATACATACGCAAGCTGCGCGATGTCAGGTACAACGAAACCATCTTCGAAATCCTGGCCCGACAGTTCGAGATGGCCAAGCTCGACGAAGCCAAGGAAGGGGCGCTCATTCAAGTTGTCGATGTTGCCATTCCGCCGGATCGTCGCTCATTTCCCAAGCGTGCCCTAATCGTTCTCGCTGCAACAGTAGTCGGGCTTTTTTTCGGAATTTTCGTGGCATTACTCCAAGCCAGCCTCCAACGCATGAAGAGCGATTCAGAAACGACTCAGAAGCTCAACGCATTTGTCCGCGCCATCTCCTGGAAGAGGAGCCGAGCAACATCCTTCTGAGCGCAATGATGACGTAGTGAAGCGCTGCCATGCCATCTCCCACCACCCCGGGCACCGACTTGGGGGAGAATGCTGTTACTGGCGATACCACGCAGCAGTTCGTCGGATAGACTCTTCCAAACCAATCGTCTCCTGCAATCCTAGAACTTCTCGAGCACGGCCAACGCTTGGAACGTAGCGAGCCGGATTGGCGCCAGGCACAGCCTGCCGTGCGACGTGAATCTCGGTTTTCGGATCGAGTGCGGCAGCCACCGCCTGGGCTAGTTCAAGGATACTGACGTCGTTCGCCGAACCTACGTTAAATGGCACCAGACACGGAGCGCGAAACAACATAGTCCACAACCAGACTGCGAGATCGGCCGCATACAGGTAGGACCTTCGAGGAGTACCGTCGCCCTCAATTTGAATGGGTCTTCCTGCCAGAATATCTCCGATGAAATTGCCAATCGCGAAGTGTTCATCGAGGGGCAGGTGCGGACCGCAGAAGGCCCAGCAGCGCGCGATTTTGCACTCCAGTTCGCTATCCCTTTGATAGAGCGCGCAGAGCAACTCAGCGGTTCGCTTTCCTTCCGCATATACGCTGGCAGGATCCAACGGATTCGGCGCACCCGTGAAGCTCTCCGGGACGTGCGTCAGCTCGGGTGGTTGCTTTCCATAGACAGCGCCGGAACTCGTCAACAGAAACTTACGAGCACCATGCGTGACCGCAAACTGGAGGACGCGCTCGGTACCGGCAATGATGGTGGACAGCATTTCGAGAGGAGCATTTTCAGCCTGCCTGGCACGCGCTTCAGTAGCTGCGTGAATGACAAATCGAAATTCGCCGTCAGGAAACTCGAAGCTCCGCACATCACCGCTGAGGAGATTGACTGCAGGATCGGATACGAGATGCGGGCATTTTCGTGCAAATGCTTCGGGGCTTCGCGTGAGAATCGTGACCCTGGCATTCAACTCCAGGAGGCGATTCATATGGCAGAAACTCTCCACCAACCAGCAACCGAAAAACCCTGTACCGCCGGTGAGAAACAGGCGATGTCCTCGGAGTTCGTGCCAGAAATCATCGTTCCTGGCGGCAAGCAGATCAAGGTCGGCAGCAAGCCTATTCATAAGGAGCGCCAATGCGGTTTGACTCGGTGTTCGTGCGGCCCATCATTACTTGCTAACGTCGAGTCCGCGTCTATAGATCGTCTGACGGAGTGATGGAATCTGCGAATAGGGGCTCTCGATATCGTCGATCCTGATCGGCGCATCTTTCTTGACGGCTTGAGCAACATTTCTCCCCGCATCAACTCCCGGCACGAAAGTGTCCCTTCTGCAGCGGAATCGCCAGATACACATCGTCATCGGTCAGGGATGGCCTTCGGGAAGATCGCTCTTCGCGTAGACGCCGCGCACCAACGCGTCCAGATATTCAATTTCCTTCTTCGGCGGATTTCGCTTCTGTGTCCCCGGAGCGCCGCACATTTCCTTCGCTTTATGGAACGCCTTGAACCATTCGTCTGTCTGGTGCGGAAGGCTGCAATAAGGAGAAACTTTCACGCCATCCGACTGATATCGATATGCCGCTCGAACGTTCTGCGCCCTTTGCATACGCGATCAGCATGGAATTCGTCCAGTCCGAATATTCATGAGTCGAGAAGCCGATCGTGTTATTCGGATAACGCGTTGCGCAGGAAATCGATCTGGTTTATCTCCAGTTCCGAATCTTCCGAGGGATAAAGCGAAACGCAATGATTGATCGCCAAGCGGAATATTGCGATTTTCAAAGAACGTCACGATATCGTCCATGTCCTTGAGGAAGAGCCGCCGGTCGAAACTATCACTGGCTTTTTCGTCTTTGCGATCTTCTCAATGAGCACCAATCGTTCAAATCTGAACTGGCGATCTTGATAATCGGGATTCCCAGTTTGAACACAGATCCACCGACGTTCGTCAAACGGGGTCGCCGTAGCAATGAATCCGGCCTGGCGGATCGCCTTGACCAACGTGGCGTAATCTCGTCGGTCAGTCGCGTATCGAGCGTCTTCTTGATATACCTAGGTCTGTCCGTTCCGTGAATTCCTTGTGGATGAAGTTTCGACATCGCGAAACTGCAGCTTGATCGTTGCCCTGATGTTGTTGAACCGGACGACCTGCGAAAACTCCTGATAGATCTTCAGCCCGCGATCCAGCGCTACCGAGATGGTTGTTCGCCATCTCGAGAACAAAAAGATCTTCAAAAATATCCCTGTCAATCATTCAAGTCTCCACAACGGTAAGAATCGGACATATGTCAAGCCTCCAACGTAACGGGAGCGGATGAAGTTGCATTCAACCGTTCCGTAGCCATGACTCATGAAGGCAAATCGAATCCCGCAGATGCTGCGGCTTCTGCATCTTCGATTGTATCTCCGACCAATGAGGCAATCCGTTGGGATATGTGGCGGTCGCCTGAATGGCTTCGATCATCTCCTCTTTCCCGTATAAGCCGGCGATCGCGAGTCGCGTGTGACGATCTCCTCGAAAAGTTGCAGGATCCGTTCGTTTTCAGGATCTGGAGCGAAATGTGCCGGGTTTGTTGGATATCGCCAGAAGCCGATGCCCACGCTCACGCATCGACCGCAGAACATGCCCCGTGTGCGGAAAACAGACCGTCTTGCGCCATCCCTGGTGTCATAATCTGCACGAAATTCCCGTTCCAAGACAATCGAGAATGTTTTCGCATCCTCGATTTCGCCAGCCGAGACAGGATGGCGCGGATGGGAGGGCCAATCATCTCGCGAAGGTCCGGTACGCAATTGCGGCAAACCGACAAGCCGTGAACGCCGCGCGCACCGAATACTCGATCCCTGGCAGCGAGTCCAAAAGGGTCCCATCGAGATCAAAGAAAATCCACCGTGGCAACCGACGGCTCACCCTTTATCCTCGAACGAGCATATTGGACGCCAGTTCATCAGGATCAAGGAACGGATACATGTCTTCCAGATTCGGCGTGAGAATCTTACCGTCGGGCAGGATTCGCGAGCGAAGGCGAGGCTCAAATTCCTGGGACGGATCCAGTGACACGTCAAACAGAGCCGGACCGGGCTTCTCCAATTCGCGCCGGATGATTTCAAGATCGTCGATCTTTTCGATCGAGAACGCAGGAATCCCATATGCGGCCGCGACCCTCTTCATCATGTCGGGAAACGTCACGCCGCTCTCCGGACCCTCGCCGATCTTGCGACCCTGAAAAAATCCCGTCTGCGTCTGCCGAATCGAAAGGTAGCCTCCGTTGTTCAGAACGAACAACTTCACCGGCAGGTGATAGCCGACCAGCGTTTGCAGTTCCTGCACATTCATTTGGAGTGACCCATCCCCCGCGAGACAGATCGTGCGCCTTCTTTGCCACGGCCACACCGATGGCCGCGGGAAGGTCATAGCCCATCGACGCCGAGCCGGAGTTCGAGATCAGTCGCTGCCCCTTCTTCAGTTTCGCCGCCTGGTAAGGAACGATACATGCCGTCGCGTTGCCACAGACGACAGCATCGTCCGTCCCAAGCATTTCAAAGAGTCTATCGATAAAGTCGTAGGATTCAGCGGGGGCCCAGGAACTCTCTGGCTTGCCTGCACCACGGGATATTTCGCGCTTCCACTCATGCGCACTTCCAGCCATTTCGCGTTCTTTGTCCTCGAGGGCGGCTTCGATGTCCAGTTGCCGCGCCATTTCAGAAAGAACAGTTTGAGGTCGCAGTGGATCGGAATATCGGGAGATGCAGCGGTTTCGCAATTCCGCCAGGATCCACGTCCACCTGGATTTTCGTCGCAAACCGTGCGAACGAATCCCAGTTGTAACTTGTTTGACGTATGTTCAGGCGAGATCCCAGTACCAGCAGCACATCGGAGTTCTGCACGGTGAAATTGCCGGCTCGCTCGCCGATCGTTCCTGGGCTTCCACAGAAGAGCTCATCGTCGCTGGCGATTAAATCGTGAGTCCATGCCGTGACGACCGGAATGCGGAGAGCTCGAATCACCTGCTCAAATTCGGGCATGGCGCCCCCGAGGCGAACACCGCTCCCGGCCATGATGACTGGGCGCTCGGCGTTGCGGAGGCGCGCGAGAACGTCGGCCACCTGCGCTGTTAGTATGCGGAGTCAAATTCCGGGCATCCTCTGAGGGATCATAGTGACGAAGCCGGGCGGGTCGATCTGCGCGGATTGAACATCGACGGGGATATCAAGCCAGCAAGGCCCGGGACGGCCGTTCTGTGCGAGATACCAGGCGCGCTCCAGGTGATAGGCAATCGATTCCGGATCATCCACCAGGACCGAATATTTCGTGATCCCCTTGACCATGCGAATAATGTCGACCTCCTGGTCGCCGAGCTGGCGAAGGTCGGTGAGACCGTAGGTCGCCATGCAGGTTTCGCGTTTTACCTGCCCGGAAAGAATCAGCATCGGGATCGAATCGGTCCAGGCGCCGAAGACACCATTAAGGCATTGATGCCCCCGGGTCCGGTGGTCACGTTCAGGACCCCGGGGCTCCTGGTGATGCGGGCATAGCCCTCGGCAGCCATTGCGGCAGCCTGCTCGTGGTGGGTGCAAATGTAGCTCAGTCCACTCGTGCCGATCGAATCGTTCAGGTGCATGGCGCCGCCGCCGGTAACGAGAAAGACGTGGCGTGCGCCCCACTCACGCAATTGGCCCAAAATGTAGTCGGAAAGCTTCATGGGATCTAGTCTCGAAATTACTTACGAAAGAACCGGAGTGACTTTGATCTGGCGCAAAAGAAAACATCGTGTCAGCGACAAAGTCCAGCATGTCCCTCGTCAGGCCCGGGTAAACGCCGACCCAGAAAACGTTGTTCATCACAAAATCGGTGTTCGGCAGATCGCCGATCACCCGATACTCGCACGCCTTCGTATGCCGGCTGGCGGAGCAGATTCCCCCCGAACAGCAGCCGCGTGCCGATCTTCTGTGCCTCGAGGGCGCGAGTCAGTTCATCGCGCTTGAAAGGAGCATCTTCGCGAACGCCGATGGGAAAACCGAACCACGAGGGTCAGCTCCTGGCGTTGCCTCGGGCAGCACCAGAAAGTCCTCCAGCGGCTTCGAGCTCTGTCCGCAGATATGCGAAAATTCTCTTTGCGGCGCTCGATGAACTGCGGCAGCTTTTCGATTTGCGAAACCCCCAGCGCGGCCTGCATGTCGGTGGCCTTCAGGTTGTAGCCGATGTGCGAATAGGTGTACTTGTGATCATATCCGCAGGGCAGAGCTGCCCAGCTGCCAGTCGAATCGCTTGCCGCAGGTATTGTCTTTGCCCGGATCGCACCAGCAATCGCGGCCCCAGTCGCGAAACGATTCGATCAGCACCTGCAGGTTGGGCTTGTCGGTGAGGACCGCTCCGCCCTCACCCATGGTGATGTGGTGGGCAGGATAAAAGCTGACGGTGGCGATGTCGCCGAAGGTTCCGACACGTCGGCCCTCCAGGTCGAGCCAAGCGCGTCGCAGCAATCCTCGATCAGCCAGAGATCGTACTTCTGCGCAAATGCCACACCGCATCGAGATCAAAGACATTGCCCAGGGTGTGGGCGACGATGATCGCCCTGGTCTTTTCGCTGCGGGCCGCCTCGAGCTGGCTCACATCGATCTCGTATGTGGGGAGAGTCACATCCACGAAAACCGGCACCAGGCGATTCTGAATGATCGGATTGACGGTCGTCGGAAAACCGGCCGCAACGGTGATGACCTCGTCGCCGGGCTTGAGCCTGCGTCGCCGAGTTTCGGCGACGTAAGAGCGCTGACAGCAACAAGATTGGCTGACGAACCTGAATTGACCAGCGAAGCGCAACGAACGCCGACGAACCGAGCCAGCTTGCGCTCGAAATCCTCTGCAAATCGGCCCGTCGTGAACCATCCATCCAGAGCCGAATCGACCACGGACTTACGTCGTCGGCATCAATGACCTTGCCGGATACGGGGACAGGCGACTCGCCAGGGTTGAATTCTGCCGGCGAGGAAGGTTTCCAGAAAGTATTGCGGCGCAAGATCCAGAATCTGCTGCCGAAGCTGTGTCGCTCTTTCGGTCATTGGGTCCTGCATAGTTAAGAATACACAATCGGCTGCAGCGGCATAGTGTACTGTATGGTCAGAGACATCAGAGCCAGATGATCCCCAGTTCGCTACAGCCGAGAATAGTCGCCGATGGCGCAGTGAACAGCTAAGAGGCGAAAATGAAAGCGGTAATTCTGGCGGGCGGGCTGGGAACGCGGCTGAGCGAAGAAACCGGACCGCGTCCCAAGCCGATGGTCGAGATCGGCGGCCGCCCGATCCTGTGGCACATTCTGAAGATCTATTCGCAGCACGGGATCAACGACTTCATTATCTGCTGCGGATACAAGGGCTACCTGATCAAGGAGTACTTCGCGAACTACTTCCTGCACATGTCCGACGTCACCTTCGACATGCGCGAGAACCAGATGAAGGTGCATCAGAGCGTCGCGGAGCCCTGGCACGTCACTCTCGTCGACACCGGCGACAATACCGGCACGGGCGGACGACTGAAAAGAGTCGCACCTTATCTGAAGGGCGAAGACGCCTTCTGCATGACTTATGGCGACGGAGTAAGCGACGTCGACATCTCCGCCACCATCGCCTTTCATCAAAGCACGGCAAACCGGTGACCGTGACAGCCGTACAGCCTCCGGCGCGATTTGGCGGCCTGGGCATCGAGGGAACCGCGATCTACGACTTTCAGGAGAAACCGCAAGGCGAGGGCGGATGGATCAATGGCGGCTTCTTCGTCCTGTCCCCAGCAGTTATTGGCGAGATTCATGACGATCGCTCGATGTTCGAACAGAGAGCCGATGCAGAGCCTGACCGCCAAGAAACCAGGTGCAAGCGTTCTTCCATCGCGGCTTCTGGCAGCCCATGGACACCCTGCGGGACAAGCAGCGGCTGGAAGAACTCTGGGCCAGCGGGAGGGCGCCCTGGAAGACATGGTGAACCCGTGGCAGGGCCGTCGGGTTTTCCTGACCGGTCATACCGGTTTCAAGGGCGGCTGGCTCGCACTGTGGCTTGCCGCTCGGGGCGCGAAGATTCGCGGATATGCGCTCGATCCAGCGACCGAACCGAATTTGTTCACTGCCGCGTCCGTGGCAGCGTTCTCGATGATGTTCGCGGCGATATTCGGGATTTCGCCAAGCTGCAGCTTCGATGACCGAGTTTCGCGCCCGGAAGTCGTCTTTCATCTGGCGGCACAGCCTCTTGGTGCGACGTTCGTATGCCGATCCGCTGGGAACATATGCGACCAATGTGATGGGCACGGCGCATGTGCTGGAAGCTGTGCGCAACACCCCGACGCGTGCGAGCGGTCGTTTGCGTCACCACCGACAAGTGCTACGAGAATCAGGAATGGGTCTGGCCGTATCGCGAAACCGATCCTCTCGGAGGACACGACCCCTACTCCTCCAGCAAAGCCTGCGCTGAAATCGTAAGCGCGGCCTATCGACAGTTCTTCTTTCCCGTGGATCGCAATGCACGAGCACTCAGGTCGCGATGGCGACTGCGCGCGCCGGCAATGTGATCGGCGGCGGCGACTGGTCGGAGGACCGGCTGATTCCCGATCTGGTCCGGGGATTTCAGTCCAGACAGCCTGTCCTGATCCGGCGACCCAATCGATTCGTCCATGGCAACATGTGCTGGAACCGCTTCACGGCTACCTGATTCTGGCCGAGCAATTGCTTGCGGAGCAGGCGCAGTTTGCGTCCGCATTCAACTTCGGCCCGCGCGACGAGGATGCCTGGACCGTTGAACGCATTGCGACGAAGCTTGCGAGACTTGTGGGGCGACGGAGCCTCCTGGGATCGCGATGCAGATCCCAGCGTGCATGAGGCACACTACCTGAGGCTGGATTCCAGCAAGGCCCATGCGGAACTGGATGGCGACCCGGTTGGGAATCGAATCTGCCTTGGAATGGACGATGTCCTGGTACCGAGCGTGGCACGAAGGGGCAGACATGATGACAGGTAACCCTAGACCAAATCGCCGAATACGAAAAGCTTTTGAATAATTGCTTTGTCCAATCGACTTCAATCGTTCTGCAGGTTCAGTTCACCGGCACTAGCACCGTATCGGATCAGTTCGAATTTGCGCCGCGCGATCGTTAACTGGATACCAATTGCCTTGATAGACCGCAAAGCTGACGGCAATTCTGTTCGCCAAGCTCAGACGCTTCCTGAATGCCCGAGATTCTGAACGATCAAAGGCCCTTTGCCTGGCTGATAAGGCGTCAGCAGAACACGCGAAACGGCTCCGCGTAACGGGCTTGGAATCGACAGAGCGATCGGCTTCACAATCCTCGCCAGGGGCTGGGCCAGCCTGGCAGGACTGGTCACGGTTGCTCTCATCGCTCGTTTTCTGTCGCCTGCGGAACAGGGCTACTATTACACCTTTGGCAGCCTGATCGCGCTTCAGATCGTCTTTGAACTCGGCTTCTCGTTTGTGATTCTTCAGATGGCAAGCCATGAACGCGCCATCTGACGTTCTCTCCCGACGGCCGTATTTCAGGAGACCCCGTTGCTCACGCGAGACTCGCCTCCGTCCTTCAAAAAACACTTCGCTGGTATTCAACTGCTGCAGCTTCTGCTGGCGGTTTTTCTCTTACTGCGGGTTCCCACTTCTTTTCCGCGCACCAGCATGCAGGCGAGCAACGTTTCCTGGCGTATCCCGTGGTATGCTGCCGCGCTGGCGGCAACACTCACATTCCAGCTTGATCCCGATCCTTTCCTTTATGGAAGGCTGCGGGTTTGTGCCGAACGTTGCGCGGCTCAGATTGGTGCAGGCCGAACCGGAAGCAGCCTCGCATGGTTGGCCCTGGTTGCGCATCATGGCTTGTTCGCTCCGGCGATGATCATTGCCGGCAACGCCGGCGTTGCAGCCATCTGGCTCTTTCGACGGCGACATCTCTTGTTGCCGCTTCTTCGCCATGAACCGGCGAAAACCGGATTCACTGGTTGAGAGAAGTATGGCCCTTTCAATGGCGCATTGCTGTCAGCTGGCTTTGCGGGTACTTCATCTTTCAGCTCTATAACCCGGTCCTCTTTGCATTTAAAGGAGCCGTGGCGGCCGGTCAAATGGGTATGTCCCTCAGCGTGGCGAATGCTCTCGCATCGGTGGCGATTTCGTGGATCAACACCAAGGCCGCACCCTTTGGGGCGATGATCGCGCGGAAGAGAATACGCGACGCTGGATCATACTCTCTTTCTCTCACTGAAACAGTCTTTTGCCGTCTGTGTGGCGGGCGGAGTCACTATATGGATTGGCGCGATCTACCTGAATTGGGCTCACATCCCGATTCGCTGACCGCGTGCTGGATCCAGTCTCACTCGGGGTCCTCTTGCTGACGACTCCTTAAACAGTGTCATCATCTTCGCCGAAGCTCTTTATCTTCGGGCGCATAAACAGGAGAAGTTCCTCTTGAATTCGGTGCTCGGCGCGATCCGTGCCGGATGCTTCCACTTACTTCCTGGGAAGGAGCTACGGCGCATTCGGCATCGTGACCGGTTCCCTCCTGGTCGGGTGATTTTGGGATTGCCCCTGGGCACCTACACCTTTCTGAAAGTACAGGAACATCTGGCATGCAGCCTGAGACGCCTCTGCTCACCATCGCGATCCCGACTTACGTCCGGAGCGGATGCCTGGCCCAGCTTCTTGAGACTCTAGCACCCCAACTCGAAGGTGAGACAGCGTGTTGAGTTACTCATTTCCCGACAACGCATCTCCAGATGACACACCGTCTGTTGTGGCATCCTTTCGGGAGCGCGGACTTGCACTTATCTATAGCAGGAATGAAGCAAACATCGGGTCCGATGCTAACTTCATTCGATGTTACGAAATGGCTCACGGCGAGTATGTCTGGATTTTTGGAGATGACGACGTCATTGTTACCGGCGGACTGCAACAGGTCCTTGGTCGCCTTGAAACGCGTGAATTTGACCTTCTGTACGTGCGGGCGAAAGGGTTTAGCGGGCGATACGACGGCCTGCCGGCTCCGAAGATTTCGCACAGGATAAGGGCTTCTCCCGCCCGGAAGATTTTGCATTATATGTGTACGCTGGCCTCACGTTCATCAGCAGCAACATTATTAGACGGCTGCCCTTGAACGCCTGCCGCACGAGGATTTTCATAAGCTGGTCGGGACCAACCTGGCGCAGCTTTCCTACACCTTCTCAATGCTGAGAGCGAATCTGCAGTGCGCATGCGATCCTTGACAACCTGGTCGCGAGCCGAATGGAGAATTCGGGTCGGCACCGGAACATGCCAGGTATTCGGAATTACTCTGCAAAAACTCGTCGAGGAGTCTTTTGGCCTCGAAAGCCCGATCGGACGGGCTGATCCTGAATCGCACCGTTCAGTCGTTTTTTCCGTGGGCCATGCTATTGAACCGCCGGAACCGCCTTGCCATGCATTTTCCAGGACTCGGAGGGCATTCTCAAGGGCTTGTTCCACAAGAACCCAAGGTACTGGGTCTTCCTTCACCCCGTTCTGCGCTTCCAATCCCTCTGGCTGCGGCATGGCAGTTCACGGGCAAGGTGATCAACGGTTTGGATAAGCTGGTGGGATATCCGATTTCGAGGTGATCGATATCGATTCATTCTTTGCATTTTCAATCCAAGACACGGACCTAAAATGCGAGGCCCGTTTTTCGCGAAGCGCTGTCACCGCGTTAGGATCAAAGACTCGGTTCCTGTGACACCGGTAGAGACCAATGCGATTTAATGCTCTCGAGTTTCTAACCAAACCTCGGCAATTCATATCTGCGGCCCTCGTGCCCATCCTGGTCGGATAACTTTGTGCTAACCCTTGCGCTTTATTTCGAGGCCGTTGTCCCCTCTTATAGAATGGTTCCACGAGTTGGACATTTGCGGTGGACTCAACCGTGTACACGGAGATTGCCGACTCAATACGAGAAGGTCGCGTTGATCCAGTTACGCTTGCCTCAATGACGCAGTTTCCCAACAGACTGTATGGACTCCTGTATTCATCTCCGTCGTTCTTATTAGTAATTTTTATGTGATGCTGTTCAACTATGGCCTATTTGCCACCTCTCTCATCTTATTAAAACGTACTTATCCGATCTCGCTTTCGATCCTGATCTTACTGCTCCTGCTTAATCCAACGACCACAACGAGTATTCTGTGTGTAAATAAGGAAGTCCTCGATCTCTTCGTGATTTCCCTCTTCTTGTTTGCGGAAAAAGACGGAATAGAACACTCGTCTTCATTTCCTTGATAATCGCGGCATTGAATCGATATGAAATTCTGCATCGTCTATCGCTGCTTACATGATCGTCAAAAGCCGCCTCAACCCATGGAGAGAGCATCGTCGGACCACGGTTCTTTTGTTGTTGGCAGTCATTGAATTTCATCATGCCCGCCTGGGAAGGGCGTGAAGCTTGAGCGTCGGTTCGTAGAGCAGAATCCGCGGGATTCATCAGATTACTCGACAATTTGCAGATTCATTATCTATACGTAGTCGCTGTGCTCCCTAAGATCGCCGAAAACCTTATTCGGCCAGTTGGTAAATCCATTGGTCTGGGAGAATCCAAGCAGCTGGTTGTTTATCAACTTCTTCAACAACTTAGCATATGTCGTTGTAATTTTGGCGGTCATCAAGAAGCGCCGGTGGACCCTGCGAAACGATTTGCTCTATTTCGGCGCACTTGG
This sequence comes from uncultured Acidobacteriaceae bacterium, assembly GCA_963769345.1. Lineage (GTDB taxonomy): Bacteria > Acidobacteriota > Terriglobia > Terriglobales > Acidobacteriaceae > Telmatobacter. The sequence continues at coordinate 384,463 of CAVYLL010000005.1, read as the reverse complement.
CTCGGTAATGATTGCACAAGCTCTCGTGGTTCAACCGAGGTACTTCTACTTTCTTTATGTCTTGCTATGTTTCGCAAGTTGCACAGAAGGATCCCCTTGGGTTTCGGCATCATATGTCCCGGACACTTCACTACAAAAGGTCGAGCATGCCTGACGAAGAGCTCTTGCGAAGCACTGTTGATCACTTCCGAGTACTTGCTGTGGTTGTAATTTATAAGATAGACCCTAGAGAATCATCAGCTGTTAGAACGATTTTAGCCTGCGGTTGTCCCCCCTACGCCTCTTGAGCAGCATAAGAGCTCTGCTCTATGACAACACTCCGGAAGGTGGGGTTCCCGGGCCTTTGCCGGAGAGTGTGCAGTATGAATCGGCGGGACACAACTCGGGGGTCGCCGCCGCATACAACCGAGCGTTGAACTTAGCTCAGGAGCATGGCTGTCCCTGGCTTCTTCTGCTGGACCAGGATACGGTTCTACCGGAGAATTTCCTCGAATCGCTCATGGACGAGTTAAAGGAGTACGAGCAGAATGCCGATGTTGTTGCGGTTGTCCCCATTGTTCAGAGTGGGGGCATCGTCGTGTCGCCAAAGAGAGTCTGGTTCTTTGGGCTAAGGGCGTTTCCGAAAACACCGCGAGGAATTCAGGATGCTGAGATCGCTTCAATCAATTCCGGTACAGCAATTCGGTGCGATTTTGTCCGGTCGATTGGTGGTTTCAGCCGCGCATATTGGCTCGATTATCTGGACCATTGGCTGTTCCGGCAGATTTATGCGGCAGGCAAAAAGGTTGCGGTCTCGGATTGCATTCTGGAACACAACTTGTCCGTGCAGGATTATCGGCGCAATATCGATTTAGCTCGTATCGGAGCATTCTTGCCGGCGAATCGCGTTCATGACAGCGCACAAGTCGAAGCTGCAGATTCCGGTTTATCTGCTTCGTCTTCTGGCCCGGTCCGTGAAGCTGGCGATCCAGCGGCAGCCAGACCTGGCCTTGTTGACCGTTGCGATGATTGCTAAAATTGCGAAGAATCCCACGCGTTCTCTTGAAGAAAACCTGCAATGAAACAGAAACTCACCGATGATCACGTGGGAGACTGGGCGGCATGAAGATCTCGGTCTGCATGGCCACATACAATGGCGAGCGGTTCATCTACGAGCAACTTGAATCCATTCTCGGCCAATTGGAAAACGACGACGAGGTTGTCATTGTTGACGATGCCTCGACGGACGGAACCGTCCACGTGGCTGAAGGATTCTCAGACAAGCGGATTCGCATCTTCAGGCAGGAGCACAACTGTGGAGTGCTCAAGACGTTTGAAAGATCGCTTAAGGAAGCAGCGGGTGAAATCATTTTTTTGGCCGATCAGGATGATATCTGGCGCTCGGACAAGGTTACAAAGATCAAAAGCTTGTTTGCAGCACGCCCTGATCTGTCGCTCGTGTTGAGCGATTCTTGTATTGTGGACGCCCGGGGAAAGATCATTTCAGAAACAAGGTTCAAGTCGGAAAGATTTCACTCTGGCGCCCTAATGAATATTGTTCGCAACCGATATCTGGGATGCGCGATGGCATTCCGTCGTTCAATCCTCGCGTATTGCCTTCCTTTTCCTGCAGATCTACCGATGCATGACATGTGGATTGGCATTGTGAACCAATTCGTTGGCAAGACCGAATTTATCGATGAGCCCCTAATGTCCTATCGTAGACACGATAGCAACACCTCACCTCAAAGCCACGCTCCCCTGGGGCAAATGATCAGATGGCGGTGGGCTTTGGCCAAGAATCTCGTGTTTCTGTGGGGGCGAAAATTCCTGAGACGCAAGTATGTTTCACTATTGAGCCGCTAGTAGCATCAGGTAATACTGTAATTGCAACCAAAACGGCGGAACTAGCGGTGAAGGGCACATTGGTTTGTGAGACAGATGACTTTGTTAGAAGTCACCAAGTAAGCCTGGGAGCATCGCACAAGGCGGCGCGTTGTCTCGCTTCGATAGATGTCTGGCTCTTCGATGTTGATCATCAAGGGTAAGAAAAGCAATGTCCTGACGGAACCGTTTCGCACCATGGAGAACCATTGTGTATCGGGATGTCTCCGCTAGCGTTGCTGCATATCATCACAACCTGGGTGACGTCCGCCCATTGTTAGAGCAGATCGCAATGGACCCCGCTGTGGCGGCTTGGGTCGTTGTCAACAATGGTGGTGCGGACGAGGCATGCGCATATGCCAGATCGTTGGGTGCTCGTTGTCTTTACCCCGGCAGAAATCTTGGTTACGGATCGGCTCATAACCTTGCTTTGCGGTCCCTAGCCGGCGTTGCAGCGCCGTATCACCTGATCCTGAATCCAGAGCATTTCGATGAAGAGCGGTGTGCTCTCCGGAATTGGCCGCCGCGATGGATGAGCTAAGGGACGTCGGCCTTCTGATGCCCCGGGTTCTTTCCGAGGGATGGCTCTACTCAGTATCTTTGCAAACTACTTCCGACTCCATTTGACTTGATCTTCGCGCCGATTCGCCGTGCGACCGCTTCGAAAGATTTTTCACGCGCAAATGCGCTCGATACGACATGAAGTCTTTCGACTATTCTCGACCCGTTTACGTCCCGATTTTGTCGGGGTGCTTCATGTTCACTCGCCGATCTGTCTTGGAAGCTGTAGGAGGCTTTGATGAGCGATTCTTCCTCTATATGGAAGACACGGATCTCTGTCGACGAATCGGCAGCACATCAAAGATTGCTGTTTTGGCCATATGTGACTGTTACCCACGCGCACGCTCAAGGATCTTATAAGCATTTATCCCATTTGAAGCTTCACCTGCGAGCGGCGATAGGCTATTTCAACAAATGGGATGGCTTGCGGATCCGGCAGCCAGAATCTTAAACGAGATCGGCATTCAAGACGTAGGGGCCGTCCCCTCGGTGATTCACAAGACGGCCACCAGCCCTGTCACGCAAAAGGTGGATTGAACTTCGTTGAAAATGGCAAATGGCGTTCACTGGGGAAAAAGCCGCATCTTACCAGTGCCGACAATGAATGTTTCAATATTTGGTTTTATGGGTAGGATTCGACGACGCCCCCAACCTTTATTGAAGGCTTTCCAGTACTTGCCGAACATGAAGGTACGCTGTTTGCCATTACGGCGTCTGGAAACTCCCATCCCGTTGCCAGAACGCCCTTTCCGCTGACCGATCCTATGCTCGAAAACCCACCCGGCGAGAAAGACGGGAGCATGAATGCGCGAACGATCCCAGCGAGTTGATGACCAGTCTGTCTCGACCGATCCCGATTCAATCTGCAGCAGTTGCTGCGCGCCTGCAGCGAAACCGATCCAGTTCAAGGTTGAGCATCTCTTGAAGTTGTTTTCGAGAATCAAGGGCAGCGCCAACCGTGTTGCCATTTCGCGAGATTGTGCAATGGTCGAGGATGAAGACTTGATCCAACGTATGTCATTTTGCCGTAGACTGGCGCCGATCGCGCAAAAGCGTAGCCCCGGACCTCTGAGCGGAATCGGATGGAACAAGGACGAACGTCACGCAGCAGCCACGCTCCCGAAACTCCGCTGTTAGATCCAGGACAGCTGGTGCCGTCAGAATGCAATCTGAAACAGTCAGAGAGGTTACAGAGTTCGGATTGCTGCTCGAACCGTCGCCGATCAAGAAAGCGGCCAGGGTCAGTGTGCCGCTACAATTGCTAACCATTACGTTGTCGATGTTGAACTTCGTCAGGGTTATCGCTCCCATTGATCGTGTAGAGCCTCATGAGGGTAAGGCTACTAAATTTGCAGTTTGAAACGGCGACACGCGTAGATACTGCCGGTGTAGCCTTCCGGGCAATTCAGCGCAATCGCATCGTCGCCACAGAAGAACTCGCAGTTTGAGATTGAAATGTCGTTAGCAGGGCCATCGAAATGCAACCCGTCTGTGTTTGTGCCTACGCTCCGCAACACGCATCCGGAAACCTCGACATTGCCAACATTCGAAAGTCGAATGTGATAAGCGGGGGTATTCACCACAACCACATTCTCAATGACAATGTCGTTCAGGTTCATAAGGTTGATGCCGAAATACCAGAGATCCACGTTCCGACCAGTTCCCTGCGTCGCTCCCGTTGTCGAATCTCCGTTACGACCCATGTCCCTGGTTGCCGTTTAGCGTGAAGTTCCTGAGCGAGACGCTCGCTTCCTCGTGCTGGGGCAGGCGGTCCCGGGATCGAACGGCATTCGCCGCATTGGTCCGCCATTGTGGATGCCGTCGTTGTTGGTGCCCGACTTGACGAAGAACCCCGTGCCGCAGCCCAGCCCTGCGATGTTCCAATACCCGCCCGCCGGCAAGAAACAGCCCTGAGATCAGCGCGCTTCCGTCGATGATCAGCGTGATCGGATTGCTCGCCGACGCGCCGGCCATCGCCGCGTTTATACGCGGGCCATCGTCTGTGGCCTCTCCGCCCGTGTGCTTGTTCTCCCGTCTCGGAGATTGCAATCCAGCGCGCATCCGATCTGCGATGCCCGGACATAAGTCATTCCTGAAACGGGCGTCGGCACCAACGCGGGGCCTAAACAGGGTATAGTATATCGAACTCAGCGCAGCCCAAGACCGAACCTCCAATCGCCGTTGCTCCTACGAACAGGCCCGTTTTTGCTATAAAAGACCGCCTGTCCATCGAACTTATGCCTGCGCGACGATTTTCTTGCATATCGCTTTGTTCTCCAATCCTCCGTCTGCTTTTGCAATAGCGCTGAACTTGGGTTTACGCTCAAATGCTATGAGCCAAGTCTTGAATCTTCGGTCGAGTGATCACGATGTCTTGGTTGGAGATCAGTATGTCATACGCAGCGCATCTTCTCCAGCCGTGTGTTGCGACCGATCGGGAACTGATTTATAGTGTCTTCATTCGCGAAAAGTGTCAGTGTTCTGTGATGAAGCCCTCTTCATGGGTCCACAGCCCATTGCGAGTCCGACAATGCCTCGCGGTGGATTTCAGGATAGCTAGCGCAACATAAACGAAGAAACTTGATTGGTGATAGGGCTCTTGTGCGGTTAATTCCAAAAATCCGGCCTGATCGATATTTGCGAGTCGCGGTTCTTGGATTGACATGTCTCAGCTTCCTGAACATGCTCTATTGCACTATCGCATATGAGTTCGGTTCGGGACCAATGACTGTTCTTGTAGGGCCGGACGATAGATTCGCCGACCTGCTCAAGTTGTCGCTTTCATTTCGCAGCGTGACAGGCGGCGTCGATAGGACCGATAAATTTCCATCCTGGCAGCCGCTTTATCAGCACTACTATGAGGACTCCGACTACGGCGGCACAGAAAGCCTCGCAACCGGTAAATTAACGCATTTTCATCACCCTCCCCTATCGACTCTGATCTTTCTGCTTTGCGGTCTATTTATTGTTCGGACGGGAAGCCCTTCACTCGCGCTGCTTCTGTTCTTCTGTATCTACTCGCTCGAAGTCTGGAGCATGCTGAGGATTGGGATACCGAGAGCCAGGCGAAAACCAGAGTTGATTTTCGCCATCCTTTTTTTTGGTTTTGCTTCCTATCCCGCTCTAATTACATTCGGACGAGGGAATTACGTAAATGCCGGCCTCACCACTATTCCGATAGTAGCGTTTCTCTTCGCGGTCTTTGCAGGAAGCAAGCGAGCCTTGCGTCCCTGCTCGCGCTAGCAATAGCGGTGAACATCCATCCGAATGCAATTATCTTTTTGCTCGCGCTGCCTATCGCTTTCGGGATCCGAAAGGCTATCAAGCCATTGGCTCAATTCATCGCAATCTCGGTTGTAATCTTCGGGACTACGTACCTTGCTGCGCATAGGTTGTACCCAGACTACACGATCGAGAACTTCCGCAAAGGCGTAGCCATCTACGGAAAGATATACATTGCCCAGGGTGGAGGGATTAGATTCGGCTCGTCCCTTTTCGGTTCAATTCGCGCCCTGAACCGCGGACTCCATATCGGGATACCATTCCCAGTGGAGATGAAATTGTTCGATATCATATCAATGCTTTTACTGATCACGATGATCACTGCTTACTGGCGCGCCTTGGTTAGAAGTGCAAAGGGCGATCATTATGACCGCGCCAAGAAGCAGGAATCGATCGACGACCGCGTCGGATTGGTTCCTGAATCGAACCGGTGGCCCCTCCCTTTAGCCCCGTTTTTCCTAGTCTCGTTCTACTGCATTCTGTCTCCGATATTTGCCGACTATCATCTCATGGTCTTTCTGGCGCCGTTAATCCTGGCATATCTTGACGAACGCGGAAGCCCGGGCGATCGCTCGCGATTGTCGACGCTCGTTATTCTCGCTTCAGTTTTTATGCTGTCCCCTAAGAATTACCTGTTCGAACATGTATCTATTCAGATCCTTCTCAATCCGGTAATCCTGTGTGTCACGGTGTTGTGGCTTGCAAAAGCATTGCTGAACGAGGGAAGACAACAGGTAAATACTACGGCCGCCTTCCGCGCGGCAGATGGAAGATAGCCGACATGTCGTGCTTATCGATTGCAATTCCCGTTTACAACGAACAAGAGAACTTGCCGCAACTCGCGGCCCGCCTGAAATCAGCAATGTCCACGCTTGAATTTGAGGATTATGAAATTATCCTTGTCGACGACGGAGCAAAGACGACACCCCAAAGATTCTCAGCGTCCCTCCATGACGTCGATCCTCACGTTCGAGTCATTCGATTTCTCGCAACTTCGGCCATCAGGCAGCGTTGCAAGCTGGAATGGATGAATGCCGTGGCGACGCGCTTATTTTCATGGATGCCGATCTGCAGGATCCCCCCGAGGTGATTGCGAAATTTGTGTCTCAGTGGAAGGCGGGTTATGAGATCGTCTATGCGGTTCGCAAGAAACGGAAGGAAAACTTCCTAAAGCGAGCCTGCTACAAAGTCTTCTACCGCAGCCTTCAAATTGTGGCGAACATCGACGTGCCCTTGGACGCTGGCGACTTTTGCCTCATGGATCGCTGCGTCGTGGATGCATTGATGGCGTCGCCAGAACGCAACCGGTTTCTTCGGGGTCTCCGAAGCTGGGTTGGCTTTAGCAAGTGGGCGTGGAATACGAGCGTCAGGCGCGGCTTGCCGGAGCCCCCAAATACACACTCCGAAAATTGCTGGGTTGGCCTTGTCAGGCTACATCGGCTTTTCGGCGATGCCGCTGCGTGTGGCTTCGGCTTTGGGAGCGCTTTCCGCGTTGGCCGGACTCGGGTTGATCGTTTGGGCAGTACTGCAGAAGCTGACAAGTCACTCCACTCCATGGGGCTGGGCATCGACGGTGTCAATCATGTTGTTTATGGGTGGCATGCAGTTGGGTGTGCTCGGCATCATTGGAGAATACTTAAGTCGAACATATGATGAGGTGCGGAGAAGGCCTCTGTATATCATCTCGCGACAACTCGATCGCAAGAAATCGGCTCCGAACTCATAGTCCAGACCGAGGGGCCCGGGCAACCCTCAATTAGCATTGGTGGAGCCGGAGCCGCATTATAGAACGGTCTTGATAACAACCAGATACACCGCACTTGGGCATGTTACAAGTACACGAGTTTTGCATCCGCAGGCTTCCAATGTCAGGTGCGACAATTATTCGGACGGAAATTCTCGACAACGCAAAAGGAATCGCCAATGCAGTCCACGAAATTAAGGACATCGAACTCTACGCCAGAGTTCTCGATCTCAATCGCGGCATCATGGGCCTTGCTCAAGAGAACTGCGATTTTCGCACCGCAGTCGATGAATTAAAAAAGAAGTTACAACTCCAACTGGTAGAGACTTCCGGGGGTAGATCCCGGAGCCGGTCTATTTCCAGGACGGTGGCCAAACTCTCCGCTGCACTCTTCGTTGGGAAGGCAAATATGCTCTATCCACCTAACATTCGTCATGAGCGAGATAACAATTATCTATCGTTGGGATTGTCCATCCTGGCACAGAACGTTGATGCAGAAAAGGAAGACGCACCAAGAAATCTATTTGAGTACGGAATCAACAATTAGATTGGTGGAGGCGGCGGGAGTCGAACCCGCGTCCGAAATCGCTGTCAGCCGGGAAGATCCATGTTCAGTCCAGTTCCGCATGTTTTCGCCTCAGACGCTCAGAACGGACAAGATGCGCCTGAAGCTAGTCCGATGATCTTATGGCTGCAACACGGACCGAGAAGCAGCCACCAGCCTACTGAATGACGTCCTGATCACAGCCCATAGGCAAGGCCGTGAGGGACGGCAGCTTAATTAATTAAGCTGCAAGTGCCAGATTATCGTTGGCAACTTTGTTTTTGCAGGCGATTACGGGTGCCCACACCCCGACATGCCTCCCATGCCGCAATCGATCCCGTCGAAACCGTGACGCCCCCAAACCGGGAAACCAATCGGCTCTCCATTCGATGAGCCAATCGATCCACTGGGTGCGAGCCGGGCCAAACTGGCTCGTGCTGCTCCTTCATTTTACGCCATTTCTGATGTGAGGGACGAATGCGGGATGATGCGACCAGAATTGCGCTCAAGGGTGCGGGTGACCGGGTGTGATCGTCCGAGCGAAACTCGCGCGAGGCCAAGCGCCCGCCGGAGCCAGAGACCGGCGTCATCAAGTCTGTTTTGCGTATGGTAGAGAGTCGCCAGATTGTTCATGGTGAACGCAAGATCCGGATGGGATTTGCCCAGCACTCGACTCTTCATGCGCAACGCGGAGCGATAGTAGTATCCGGCGCGCCCTGGGCGCCCTGCGGCCTGGTGCATTGCGCCCAAATTGTTTAACACGACCGCAATCTCAGCATGATTGGCTCCAAACTGACGGCGGTAAATACGCAACGCCTGGCGATAGAGCTTCTCCGATTCACCGTATTTCCCCAAACCATCGAGAATTGCGGCCAGCGCAGCCAAATCTGAAGCGACTGCAGGGCAGTTGCCGACGGAAAATTGCAGGCGCAGACACAGACCCTTACGAGCACGTTTCTCCGCAAGCGTGAAACGGCCTCGGGAATGCTCCAAGCCGCCCAGGTTGTGATACAGATCAGCAACCAATGAGTCGCGCTCCGGCCCTGCCATGTACCTGGCGCTACCCAGCGCCTGCTGATAGTAGCGGTCGGCGGAATAAAACTTGCCAAGATACTTGCAGACCATCCCAAGCTCATTCCACACGGCAGCGCGCTCGGGACGCGAAGCTGCCCCTGTGCCGCGCAGGGATCTCGCGGCCTCAAGGAGGCACTTCTCAGCTGCTGCGTACTTCCCCTGTGCCGAGAGGCGCGCTGCGGCTTCCGTCAAAGAACCAATCGCATCGGCTGCGCCGCTGCCGGCGCGCTTTTGGTGTTTCGCCAAATCGCTATAGACGGACAAGCGTTTCGTTGTGGTTCGATGCCAGTTTGGTGGTCTTCATAGAAGACGCTTTGATCGCGGTCAAATCCACCTTCTTCGCGGCGGGCTTTTTGTCGGACTTGGGGCTCGGTTTCATGGGGACACTCCTTCTCTCGGTCTTCTTTCTGTTGCGCGTGTTACGGGCAGGGACTGCACTTGTTGAGCTAGGGGTGCAAGTGATGAATTGAGCGCCCGGTTGCTTTCCCAGGTGCCGGAAGCGGCACCTGGGGCGCTCCATTCGGAAGGGTTGGCACCACCCTATGAGCTGGTGAAGCCGACAGATCGCAACTTACCAATGATCGCCGCGCCAGTGTTCGCCCAAGGGCGTCTGATTGGTGACGACTCCGTGGATCACCGTGCCTACGCCGAAGTGGGTATTCGCAGGAGCCCCGAGTTCCAGCGTGATATTCGAGAGAGTGACGGACCCGGCTTCGCCGGTGACTCCCGTGACGCAGACAGTGAGCGGCGATTGCGGGGGGGTAGGCTCGAAGGGCGCGGGTTGGCCATTTCCCGTAATCAGATTGACCGTGCCCGTGAACTGGAAGCCGAAGGTATTGTTTGTGGGAGCCGCAAAGCTGGGGCACCCAGTCATGTTCCATTGAACGCCTGCGTTCTTCAGAACGATGTGATGCACGTGGGGGGTGGCGCCGGGCTTGGTCGGATCGACGGCGCCGGTTGAGGTGGTGCCGTAGTCGGACATCGTCATGTCGATTGAAAAGTCGGCCTTGCTTGATCCTGGGCGCACTTCAAGGGTCCAGGCACCATGCATTTCCCAGGGACCGCCCTTGACGGTCGAGGCTGTGTAGTCGTGGATCGAACCGTTGAGGTGCACCTGCCCCTGGGCCAGGGCTCCTGCACCGAAAGCCAATACCAGGACCGAGACAGCACGTACCGCCAGACTTGAGGATTTCTTGTTCATAGGTATCTCCGGGTGTGAATTTTGGCGCCTTCACCGTTTGCCTTGGGCCGACGTTCCTGAACAAGGGCCCGTGCGTCGAATTGCGGCGATCCGCGCTGGGATGTGCGAACAGAATCAATGGATTTCTCAAGATCGCCAAGCAGCAATGCGCGGGAATAGCCGTTCACCGTCAAATGCCGCCTTTTGCGGTGCCTCTTGACCGGGGTACAATCGGGTCATTTCAATTCCGGGTCCCTTGACCGCTTTGGAGTGCGCGATGAGTGAACCGTCCTTTGAAGTGCCGAAAGGTGAGAAGCCGACCGAAGAGCGGCTGGACTCCTGGAAAGAAATTGCGACCTACCTTGGCCGGGACGTGACGACAGTCCAGCGCTGGGAAAAGCGTGAAAGAATGCCGGTTCATCGGCATCTGCACGACAAGCGGGGCTCTGTATACGCCTCCCGGCCGGAACTGGACGCGTGGGCGCGCAGCCGCAATATTCGAGAGGAAGAGGAAGAGGAAGAGAAGACGGAGTCGGGGCCGGATCTCCGGCAGTCCCTGAAATTCCGGCAGTCCCCGCAATCGTCGCGCCAAAATCGAGACGGATGCGTGTTTTTCTGCCGGTAGCTGCAGTTCTCGCGTTGTCGATTGGCGCGTGGCAGTGGGTCGAGAGGACCGAGTACTTCTGGCGCAGCCCTATTCAGGACGCACGGTTTCAGACGGTCACGGACTTCAGTGGGGCGGAGCAGTCTGCTGCCGTCTCGCGTGACGGGCATTTCATTGCGTTCCTGTCGGATCGGGACGGGCAGATGGATGTCTGGGTCACCCAGGTTGGTTCAGGGCAGTTCCATAATCTGACCCGAGGCAGTGCGCCTGGAATCACCAATCCATCTCTTCGCGCCCTGGGATTCTCACCGGACGGCTCCCTTGTCACCTATTGGGAACGCCGGAAGGATGATTCAAACAACAGCCGCATCGGTGTGTGGGCCGTGCCCACTCTGGGTGGAGAGCCGAGGCCTTATCTCGACGGCGCGGCCGAATTCGACTGGTCTCCCGACGGTTCGCAGCTCGCTTACCACACGCCCGGCCCGGGCGACCCGCTCTTCGTCTCGGACGGGAACCTTCGGCCAGGAGGGCATCCAATCTTCACTGCACCGCCTGGGCTGCACGCGCATTTTCCTTTATGGTCCGCCGATGCCAAATTCATCTACTTCGTTCAGGGCACTTTACCAGACAAATTGGATATCTGGCGCATCCGGCCCGATGGCGGAAATCCCGAACGGATCACAAAGCAGAATACGAGTGTTCTCTATCCCGTGTTGTTAAATCGGCGAACGCTGATGTATCTCGCTACAGACGCGGATGGGTCTGGCCCGTGGCTCTACAGCCTCGACGTAGAACGCCGAGTTCCACACCGCCTCGGACCGAGCCTTGATCGATATACATCGCTTGCCGCCAGCGCCGACGGTCGCAGGCTCGTGGCAACGCTTGCCAGTCCGAAAAGAACTCTATGGCGCCTGCACATCGCCGATCCGGGTACACCAATGGCCGCTGCTACTCCTGTTCCTCTCACAACCGGCGGAGGCTTTGCGCCGCGCCTGGGCATCGACTACCTTCTATACGTGTCTGCGACTGGTTCAGGCGAGAGTATCTGGAAGCTGAAGGGCGGGGCCAGCACGGAACTGTGGAGCGGTCAGGCAGCGCAAATAGTGGGAGGCCCGACTATCTCTCCCGATGGACGCTATTTTGCGTTCACAGCTAAAAACCAAAATCAGACACTTCTGTACATGATCCAGGCCGACGGAACAAACGCGAGAGTGATTACCAATTCACTCAGCCTGCAGGGTGATCCGGCCTGGGCGCCCGACGGCCAGTCGATCATCTCCGCCGTCATCGAGTCGGGTATGCCGCACCTGTTTCGCATTCCGATTAACGGCGGCGCGCCCTCCTCCTTTGTCCATGAATTTTCGCGCGATCCGGCGTGGACTCCCGATGGCCGTTTCCTTGTTTACTCAGGTCCCGACATTGGCACTACGTTTTCTGTGAAAGCGGTCACCGCTGATGATGTGGCGCATCCTCTGCCTGCGATCATACTGACGCGTGGAGCTCGACACTTGGCTTTTTTACCTGGTGGGCATGCACTCGTTGTTCTGCGCGGAGAGATCGAGCACAAGAATCTCTGGTATATCGATCTGGATACGGGCGCCGAGAGCCAACTGACAGATGTCCCTGCTGATTTCGACATCCAGGACTTCGATATCTCCCCGGATGGCCATGAAGTTGTGCTGGAACGCGCGCAGCAGAGCTCGGACGTTGTACTCATGGACATTCCGCGCCGATAGAAGCGCAGTTCTCGAGGTGCTTCAGGCGGTTATTGCTTTTCGAGGTCGATCTGCTCGTAGGCGTGCTGGGCGATTCCGGCACGGATCTGCGCAGGCGTCTTTCCGGCCTTGGTCATGGCGTAGGCGTAAAAGGCTTCTTGCGCGCAGGTGGAGCACTCGGTGCCATGCAGCCCCTCGTAACAACTGCGCAGGCTGGTGTGCCCAAGAGCGCGGTCGCAACGGCAGTTGCATGGAAGCTGGTAGAGCACGTTGCCGATCTTCGCCGCCTGCTGATAGACGTGCACCTGCCAGGGATAGCGGAAGTTTTCGCCCGTCAGCTTCGCTCCCGCCAGAAGTGGAGGCAGCGCGGCGACCTTGAGGGGGGCGGCAGGGTGGTAGGCAGGAACATCCTCGGCAGGGTTAGACCACTGCGCATAACTCACTGCTGTAATCGCGAATACCGCGAAACCCAGGACCCAACGGCGTTTTGCAAGATTCATTATGCGATGCTCTCTCCCTGTTCATTTTAGACCGCATGTTGAGCGAAACGGAATCTGCCAGGAGATGTTGGGGAGGTCTGCGGATGGATGTCGCGCGCTGGGGACGCGGAATCGATTGGTCCGTCCCGGAGGCGTAACGGCGTGGAGCACTCCGGGGCTGCCGGAGAAGCCACGGGAGAATTCGGGTACTATGTCTTCGGGGCTTGGACAAAAAAAGACGGCACGAACGTTTTTTGTTCGTGCCGGGAGGCCAGTGACGCAAACTACTTCCAGCTCCGGTGCGATCAGGAAGACCGCTCTCCATCACTGGAATATCTACACGATACTATAGATTGGCTTCGAAGCAAATACAAAATTTCAGATTTTCTTATAATGCGGGACGAGGGCATTCTGGGACAATCGGCATCAAGGAACGGATTGTCGGACGCAGGCGGGGGAAAGACCAACCTCAATAGCTGATCAGGTCGTGGAATGACAAGTGACTTAAAATCATCGAGTTCAGGCGAGAGTGGTGCCGCGCCGCCTCCCGCCGGGCTGGATCGGGGCCGTAGTGGCTGGGTAAAAGTTGGCGTCATTGCGGCTGCTTCGGCGGCGCTGGGGGGTCTGGCTGCGGCCTGGTTTTACCGGAAGACGCTCTCCCAGTTACGCGAAGCAGAAAATGAAATTGCGGATTCTGATTCCAAAACTACTGAGGACGAGACGGCGGAGGATTTCTGAGTCCGGATCCGTTCTGGGCGGCAACTCCCTCTGCGACTGCAATTTCCTTTTCGAGAATTTCGCACAGGACATGCCCCGCCAGGATGTGCGCCTCCTGGATGCGCGGTGTGTCTGCCGAGGGAACCTCAAATAGAAAGTCTGCTGCCGTGGCGATCTTTCCGCCTCCCTTTCCCGTGAAGGCTACCGTGACAGCGCCGATTTTGCGCGCTGCCTCCAGGGCGAGAAAGACGTTCCGGCTGTTTCCGGACGTGGAAATGGCCACTACGACATCGCCCTTGCGCGCGAGCGTCTCGACCTGGCGCTGGAAGATGTGTTCGTAACCGTAGTTGTTGCTTGCGGCGGTGAGTATCGAGGTATCAGTCGAGAGGGCGATCGATGGGATGCCGGGTCGATCAAGCCGGAAACGGACAACCAGCTGGCCGTTCAGATGCTGCGCGTCCGCGGCGCTGCCGCCGTTGCCGCACCACAGGATTTTGCCGCCCATCCGGATGGCGAGTACCATCTCGGAGGCGATCTGATCGAGGACGCGCTGCTGGTCGTTGAGGGCCTGGATGATCTGGATGTGCTCGGCAAGCGCCGCCCGGAAAATTGCGGCTCGGTCGGTGGTGGTTTCGGGCATGGAGGCTCAAGTTCCTGATAGGGGATGGGCTAGGTCGAAGCCCGCGCCCCGAGGGGGACGCTCCAGCATATTACTCCAGCGAGTGATGGTTTGAGGATTGGAAACTGATTTGGGATAGAAAAGCAAAATCGGCGGTTCAGAATAACTGAGCCGCCGATTGATTTTGCTGTTGTTTCCGCTCGCCGTTTAGTGGCTGATCATGAACTGGAGCTGGCCGATGTAGACGCCGTAGGGGCCAAGTTGAATGGTCTTGAGCGAGGCCGGGTTGGTGGCGCCGGGTGTCTTCAAAAGCGTGTTAACGGTGCCGTCAGGCAGGCCGGCGCCCACCAGGCTCACGGTTTGCGGTTCGGCGGTGAAGTTGAGCGCCACCACAACCGGGGGTACTCCGGGGGCCTCGCGCTTCCAGCTCAGAACCTTGGTATTTTCAGTGTCGAGCATGGTGTCGGCGCCTTGAGAAAATGCCGGATTGGTTTTCTTCAGCCGGATCAGGGTTTGATACCACGCGAACATTGAATTCGGGTCGCCCTTTTCCGTCTGCACATTAATGGTGGATGCGTTGGGCGGCACCGGAAGCCAGGGTTGCGGCCTTGGGGCCGTCGAATCCTGCGTTCGGCCCGGGCGTCCACTGCATCGGGGTGCGCTCGCCGTCGCGGCCCTTTTCTTTCGGCCAACCGGTGACGCCGACCGGATCCTTCACGTCTTCTTTGCGCGTGGGCGGAGTGGTCTTCATGCCGATTTCGTCGCCGTAGTAGAAGAGCGCTGCGCCGCGGCTGGCGAAGAGCATGGTGGAGATGACGCGCTCGATATCAGTGTCGTGGACGCCGTCGCCATAGCGGGCATCGAGTCGCGGATTGTCGTGATTGTCGAAGATCGAACAGCGGCATATTGTCGCCGAGGTCTGTCTCCGCATCTTCGAGCTTGGCGCGGAAGGCGGCGACGTCGAGCTTGTTGATGAAGCCGATCTGCGTATCCATGGGCAGTTGGAATTCGGGATGGTCGGGAGTTCCATACTGCTTGACAAGTTCGGCAATGTTGGGCAGATAGGTTTCGCCAATGAACACGCGGGTGCCGGGATACTTGTCGGTGGAGAACTTGTCAGCTTCGGCGCGCATCTCCGCCATCACGGGGTGAACGCCGGGCAGGTTGTTGGTGCGTGTATCGTTTCGAGCGCGACGTCGCCGTAGGCATTCAGTAGAGCTCTTGCCATTCTTGTCGAGCACCACGGTCTTCATCGCGCATGCTGGGATCTTCGAAGAGCGTGGTGATGGCGTCGAAGCGGAAGCCGGCTACGCCCTTCTTGAGCCAGAAGGCAATGATGTCTTTGAAAGCCTGGTGGACTTTGGGATTGTTCCAGTTGAGGTCCGGCTGCTGGATATAGAACTTGTGGTAGTAGTACTGGCGCGTCTTCTCATCCCACTCCCATGCCGAGTGGCCGAAGTCGGACTGCCAGTTGTTGGGCACCTGGCCCTTGTCGGTTGCGGTCTGGCCTTTGCCGTCGTGCCACACGTACCAGTCGCGATAGGGATTGTCCTTCGACGAACGCGATTCGATGAACCACTTGTGCTTGTCGGAGCTGTGGTTCATCACCATGTCCATGAGCACGCGGATGTGGCGCTTGTTGGCCTCGGCGATGAGATGGTCGAAGTCGGCCATGGTGCCGTACTTGGGATCGATGTTTTCGTAGTCGGAGATGTCGTAGCCGAAGTCGACCTGCGGCGACGGGTAGCAGGGCGTGAGCCAGATGGCATCGATGCCGAGCTCTTTGAGGTAGTCGAGATGCGCGGTGATGCCCTTCAGGTCGCCGATGCCGTCGCTGTTTGAGTCGGCGAAGCTGCGCGGATAGATCTCGTAGAAGACGGCGTTCCGCCACCAGTTCTTCTCGTCGGCAGCAGTCGGCGCGGGTTTTGTGCTGAGCTCCGGCTCTCGGTATTGCGGTGCCCAGCATGAGAGCGGCGGCGGTGATGATTGCGAGTTTTTTGGTCCAGTGCATTGCGGTCTCCTCGTCCCTGGGGCGGTCGCGCACCTCGAAAGCGAGGGCAGACGCACCCGTTCCGATGCTCATGAATTGGCAACGGTGTGAACAGCGGCAAAACTAACACAATAGGGCTGGGTTTGGGGGAGTTGAAAGTGGGACGAACCCAGGTCTCATAAGCGAGACCTGGGGCACCCGGCAGCCGAGGACCTGTGCCGTAATTGGGCCGTCGCTATGGCTGCAACGTCGACTCAAGCTTGGCACGGCGGCGCCGTAGGGTCGGCGAGGGCATTCGGGTCGTGAGCTGTAGAGCGCGCGAACGTACAGTTGCCGGGCAGTCCGCTGATGTCGTCCAGCTTGAAATCGAACGGTCTGCTGCTTGTGCGCTCATGTTCAGCGCAACCAGCACGGTTTCGTCTCCACTCTTGCGCAGGAACGCGAAGACGTTCGGGATCGTCTTGTCGATGCTGACTCTGGGCGCCGTCGCGCAAAGCGGGTTCTGTTTTGCGGAGGGCGAGGAGGCGTTTGTAGGTGTTGAAGATTGAGTCGGGATCCTTGCTTTCGGCCTCGACGTTGTATTGTGGCTGACGTTGGCGGAATGGGCAGCCACGGTTTTGTTGCGGTGGTGAAGCCGGCACTGCGGCGATGCGTCCCACTGCATGGGCGTGCGTTCGCCGTCGCGGCCTTTTTCCTTGGGCCAGCCGAGTTTGCCGATGGGGTCGTGCACATCTTCGATGCGCGCGGGATCGGTGGTGCGCATGCCGAGTTCTTCGCCGTAGTACATCTGCGGCGTGCCGCGCGTGGTGAGTTCGAGCACGGCCATCAGCTTCGCGATCTGGTCGTTGTGCTCGCCGTCGCCGTAGCGGTCCCACTGGCGGGGCTGATCGTGATTGGAGAAGAAGTACTCGGGCTGGCCGTGGGCGGAGTTGTTTTCAATTTGATTGAAGAGCTCGCGGAAGCGCGGCGCGGAGAGCTCGTTCACGTCGGCGATCTGGAAGTCCATGGGAAGCTGCACTTCGTCGCCGTTGCCATACATCTTGGTCAGCGCTTCGACGTTAGGCTCGTCGGCTTCGGTGACGAGCACGGGGTCGCCGGGATACTTGTCGACGACGCTGCGGACTTCTTTGCAGCACGTCGTGCACCTGGGGCAGATCGTCGGTGTACTTGTGCTGAATGTTGCGATCGCCGTAGGCATTGTGGCCAGGCAGGTAGGGATCGTCGCGCATCTCCGGATCTTCGAAGAGGCGCGAGACTGCATCGATGCGGAAGCCGGCGACGCCGCGCTTCATCCAGAAGTCGAGCACGCCGTCCATGGCCTTGTGCACTTCGGGATTGCGCCAGTTGAGGTCGGGCTGCTGCACATAGAAGTAGTGGTAGTAGTACTGCCGCGTCTTCTCATCCCACTGCCATGCCGAGTGGCCGAACCACGATTGCCAGTTGTTGGGCGGCTGACCTTTGTCGGTCGCGGTCTGGCCTTTGCCGTCGCGCCACACGTACCAGTCGCGCTTGGGATTGTCGCGCGAGGAGCGGGACTCGAGAAACCATTGGTGCTGGTCGGAGGTGTGGTTGATGACGTAGTCCATGATGACGCGGATGTTGCGCTTCTTGGCCTCGGCGACCAGGTTGTCGAAGTCGGCCATGGTGCCGTAGAGCGGATCGATGGCCGTGTAGTCGGAGATGTCGTAGCCGTAGTCGATGCCGGGCGAGGGATACATCGGCGTGATCCAGATGGCGTCGATGCCGAGGTCGTGGAGGTAGTCGAGGCGCGAGGTGATGCCCTTGATGTCGCCGACGCCGTCGCCATTCGGAGTCCTGAAAGCTGCGCGGATAGATCTCGTAGATGACGGCGTGACGCCACCATTCCGGCCCGGGGATGTGCGGCTGATTCAGCGAGGCTTGTGGTTGTTGTGCCGAGGGCGCGCCGTGATTGCCGCAGGAGTGTGATGGCGAAGGCGCGCCGAGAGACAGGGATATGCGCAGTGCGATGCAGCTTCAACACTTGCTGGTCCAGTGCATTGCAGTGCCTCGTCAGAGTACTGAGCGACGATGACCTGTGCACAGGCCAGTCGCCTGGGACTCCGCGCATTGTGATTCCGCTGCTCGTTAACCGGCAGCGGTGTGAACACGCCAACGTATCACATCGGACTGAGGTTCGGGGGCACGAATTCTTGAAGCTAACGCGGTTTCAGAAGCCGTGCGTCAGCGCGCTGAGTGTCATTGCCGGATTGGCTGCGGCCAGCGACAGCATCGATTCGAGAATCTGATCGGAGACTTCTTTTACTGCGCCGGGCGAGTGCGCCAGGAAGAGCGTGTTGGTCTTGTCGTTCTCGCCGATGGACTTGAGGGTGTCGAAGTATTGCGTGACCAGGACCAGTTGCATGACGTCTTTCGAAGTGGCGCCTTCGACGGCTTTCTGGAACTGCTCGATCGACGCCTGCAGGCCTTCGACGATGGCCTTGCGCTGGTTGGCGATTCCCTGCCCTTGCAGCGCTTTGCTTTCGGCTTCGGCCTCGGCCTTTTTGACGACGAGAATCTTGTCGGCCTCGCCGCGGGCGCTGGCGGCGACCTGTTCGCGCTGGGCGGCGTTGATGTCGTTCATCGCCGACTTCACCTTGGCGTCGGGAACGATGTCGGTGACGAGCACATTGACGATCTCGTAGCCAAACGCGGCCATGTCGGAATCGAGTTCCTGCTTGACGGCCGAGGCGATGCTGGATTGCGAGGCGAAGACCTCGTCGAGCGTCATGCTGGGAACGTGGCCGAGAATGACCTGTTCGACATAGGACTTGATCTGCGCCACGGGGTCGGACAGCTTGTAGAACGCGTCGTAGACCTTCTCGGGGCGCACGCGATTCTGCACCGAGATGGGGATGGTGACGAAGACGTTGTCCTTGGTCTTGGTCTCCATGGTCAGGGCGATCTGGTTGACGCGAAGACTCACAATGCCGGAAACGGAATCGAAGAAACGGCGCCTTCCAGTTCAAGCCCGGCCTCGGCGACGCGCAGGAACTTGCCGAAGCGCGTGATGACGGCCACCTGCGCGGTGTTGACGGTGAAGAAGCTGCCCAGGATGAGCGAAAGAACAATGACCGCAAGAATAGCGAGCAGGACCAGAGTGACCATATCCATAGGAGCCTCCGCAATGCTGAGAGTGAAATATGCGGAGAATTATACAGACAGGGAATGAAGACCGGGGGCTTCGCAGCGGTACCAAAGGATGATGCGTCTATTGCGTGTCGGGGCGCTGGGGATGCGTGGTCCAGTTGTTTGCGGAGTTGTAACCGAACTGCGGCTTCTCGCGAGTGCCGGCGATGTAGATGGGGATCTCGGTTCCGGATCCATTCTTTTTGAAGAAGCGATCGGCAGGTTTGAGCAGGAGTCCCTTCCACCCGCCAACCATCTGCGAGACCGTCGCCTGCATCTTCGCGGTTCCGGTGAAGTCCAGGGTTCCGCCTTTCGTGCGGTAAGTGCCATGCAGATGAATGTCGGCGCCCGGAACAGAGTAGAGGACCGACGGTAGCGTAAGCACTCCGGCATCCAGGTTGAAATCGCCCTCGACATGCGACTTGATTTTCTCGTCGTCGACGGACTTTAACAGATCGAGCTTCCCCTGCCCGCGCAAACTCAATTCGCGAATGCGCTTCTGCACCTGGAGGCTGGTGAACTCAGCTTCATCCAAGATGAAATGCCCTTTGATCGCGATACGCTGGCTTACCGGCGTCTTACCGGGTGCGATGTGAAGTTGCGCCTGCACACCGACGCCGCCGTTGAGAATGGGGTTTGGCGAATCAGTTGCGAGACGCAGGAAGTCCTCGATCCTTGCGCGGTCCACGTTCACCGTCAGCGCAATGTCATGGCCAATGCTGTGCAGGCGTCCGTCGTCGCCGGTCTTCAGCACGCGGACAACCTGGCCTTTCGCAGTGAAGTGGGATCCTCCAAGGGTGGCATCCACGGGGTCGAGCCAGGTGTCGCCGTTTGTTCCGTCGACCCGCGCATGAAAAGTGGTATGCAGCGGCATGGCGTGGCCGAACCGCGTGAGCTGGAAGTCGGGCGTGTCGGTTTGCCCGTCGACGGTCAGATCGCGCAACGGTCCCTGATAACGACCGGTCGAGTTGAGAATGCCGGCAATGCCGGTGAAGACCGACAGATCGGCATGGCTGAAGGTGTAATCACCCTGAACCGGTGTGCTGCCGGGGTCCGCAACGACCCACGGACCAAAGCTTCCGGTGGTATGGATCGCCCCCGGCGGCTTGGGGTTGTCAAGCTGCGCGTCGAAGATCATGGGCGCACCAGAACGGACATCTTTGAGCCGGAATTGATGGATGAGAAATTCGAGCGGCAGCTTGTTGGGCTTGTCGGTCTCGAGAGAGAAGCGTGCGTCGGTACACTCGACGGCGTCAATCTCGAACCTGACATTCACTGATGGCGCGTGAGCGGCATTCCCCGGATGAGAATCGAAGGCCCGTTGCATGTGCGAGCGCGGAGGAAACCGTATGTCGAGACCCTTGAGGCGAATCTGCGTGATGTGGATCGGCTGACCGGAGGGGTAACGCAGCGGCGCGTGAAAGTGAAATTCATCGAGTCGGATGAGAGGCTGAACGGGCGGATTGGGTTCAGGAACATGAACTCCCTCAACGTCGGCCGGGGGCCAGATGCGCAGGCCTTTGCCCTCGCCCCAGATGCCCCACTCACCCCGCAGGGTGTTTCCCAGCGTGAGATGGAAGCTGTCGAGCTCCACGCGGGCGTGGAAGCGCTCGGACAAAGCCTGGACCACCTGCTGGCGCACAAACGGCTCCGCCCGGTGTGCTGCGACATCGATAAGCACGGCAATGGTCGCCATGACCGCAAGAATGATTCCACCCGCCCAGAAGGGCCAGCGGGGTATGCGTCGGCGCGTCGTCCAGTCTTCAGTAGTCTCCATCTATTGCCTTGGATGCCTTTCGTTCGATCGGCGCATCCATTTTCTGATTAGACGGGCAATGGACTAAACTGCTTGGCAGCGATGCTAGCAAACATTGAGAACCTGGTGAAGCTACAGACCATCGAACTGGAACGGACCCGGCTGGCGCAAATCGCCAAGGCGCTGCCCGCTCAAATTAACCAGGCCGAGTCCGCTCTGGCGGCCATGCAGGCAAAGACGGCAGCCGCATCTGACGCACTGAACCGCGAGGACTCGCTGCGCACCAAGCTGGAGCGCGAAATTGCAGGACACCGGCAAAAGGCCGACCGCTACAAGGCGCAACAGGACAGCGTGACCACGCCGGCGCAGGCTGAGGCCATTGAGCACGAGGTGCAGTTCGCCCAGGCTGAGATCGACCGCCTGGAAAATGAGGAATTTGCCAGCCTGGAACGCACCGAGGCACAGGAAGCGACGCTCGCCACGGCCCGGGCGCAGGTGGAAGAACTGGCAGCGGCGCTGGAAAAGACGAGGGAACGCGTGGCCGCCAGCCAAAGTGAACTGGCCGGGCAACAGGCCACACTGAGTACAGAACGCGAGGCGCTGCGCACTGAGATTCCGCCCGAGTTGCTATCCCGCTTTGATCGGATCGCCTCGCAACGCGGCACAGGAATTGCCCGAGCCGAGAACCAGCAGTGCGTGGGATGCCGGATGGGAGTTCGCCCGCAGATGTGGAACCAGTTGCGCGAAGGCGAGCTGCTGAATTGCGACAGTTGCGGGCGGATGCTCTATTGGGACCCCGCAATGGCGCCGGCGCCCAAGACTCCGCAGCCCGAACCCGCAGCCGACACAGGGCGACCGATCCGCAAGCCGCGGCAGGCGGGGGCATAGCGGGTCGCACCGACCGGAACAAGATTCTTCGCACCGCGACCAATCCGTCGAGGAAAACTGGGGAGCATGAATTGAAGCGCATCTGCGTCGACATGGACGAGGTGATGGCCGATACCCTGGCCGAGCATCTTCGCCGCTACAACCAGGCCTTCGAAGAAGATGTCACCGTCGACGACCTGGCAGGCAAGGGCCTGTGGGAGATTACGCCGCAGGATCGTCAGAAGGAGTTGCGCGCATTTCTCGATGCCGAGGATTTTTTCGAAGATCTTCCGCTGATGCCGGACTCGCAGGAAGTTCTGAAGCATGCTTTCGTCGCGGTTTGAGATCTTTATCGCGACGCAGGCTATGGCGGTTCCCAACTCGCTGGGCCCCAAGTATCGCTGGCTGCAGCGGCATTTCCCTTTCATTCCGCCGACGCACTACGTCTTCTGCGGAGACAAAAGCATTCTGCGCGCCGATTACCTGATTGACGACCTGCCGAAGAATTTGCTGCGCTTCGAAGGGCAGGGGCTGCTGTACACGGCGCCGCACAACCTGACAGCCACTGGATTTGTCCGTGTGAACCACTGGGCGGAGGTCGCAGAACACTTCGCCTCGATCCCGGAGTCATCGTAGAGGCTGATCATTTGGAAGGTTGGTCGTGCGATGCAGCAGGCCATGTCGGCCCGATCAGGGAGATGGTCAGCATCGAGCCGCCCTCGAACAATGGCCCCGTCTCTCGCAGAAAAACCGGCATCTCGCCGCCAAAGATTTCCATGGAGATGTTGGGAGGTTGCTTCCCGATAACGGGCGCGATCACGCCCGCGAGTCCGCCGAGCTCAATTTTTATCTCGTAGACAGAAGCCTTGCGGGGCAGGCCCGCCAGATAGAAAGTCTCTGGCACCATCGGCATGATAACGAGCGTCACAACCCGCGGCTTGGGTGTGGCCACAATCATCGAAACCTTTGTCTCTCCAGAATCGGGAGAGACGTTCTTGATCAACATCGGAACGAGGCCGTTGTAGAGGTCGGCCGGCATCTTGATGCGATCGGTGACGACTTCGTCCTTGCCGTCTTTTACCGGGTGATCGCGTCACAACGACCCCCTTCGCGACGTCGATCATCATGTCGATCGGGTGCGGAAAGTAAGGTCCGCGCTGAATGTGGTGATCCGAGATGAGGCGGAAGACGCCGCGCTGCGTATACACGGTGGTCTCGTCGTCGAGCGAGCCGTCTTTGAAGTGAAAGCTGAGATGAGACGTTACACGATCGCCGTGCACCACCTCGATAAGGTCGCCACCAGCGAGAACCTGACTCTGCTCTGTGGTCAGCGCGAGGAAGCCGTGCAATGTCCCTTCGGGATGACGCACGGGAACCGGCTCCGCGGCGGCAATGAGAGAGACGGCACAAGCCAACACGGCAACGTATCGCCTGCATCGAACAGTTAAACCGCAGCTGGGTATACGCGACAAATGCACTGGGGTTCTAGATGGCAGGGAGGAACCAATCGTTGCCTTGCAAGCGCGAACGATCGAACTTAGAGACTGATGCTTGTTCGATGCAAGAGGGATTGGCGATACTGATTGAACGACTTCGAGCCCGGCGAATTGAACCGGCGTTTGGAGCCGACTATCTCAACGGCCTGCGCAAGAACGCTATTCGTCAGGAAGGGCAAATTCTCCATGAGCATTTGTAAAGCCATCTTCGTCACAACCGCACTCTTGTCGCCGATGCCAGTTTGTGCCGCCCAAACTGCTGCGGTCGGGCCGGCGGCGCCCGCAACCGCCAGCAGCGCATTCACCCCTGCTGCGCCATCCGAAATTCTGCAACACTCCCTCGATGAGGTGCTGCAAACTGTGGGTGCTGTGAAGCTGGATAAGTGGAAGAAGGGCACCGTGCGCGATGAAGCAGAAAACAATATCGACGCAATCCAGCACTACATGCAGGGAACCATGCCGCAGCTGATGAAAGCGGGGGACGCGGCCCCGGGCATGTTGAGCAAGGTTCTTCCAATTTCACGGAATGTCGACGCGCTCTACAACGTGCTGATTCATGTTGTCGAAGGCTCCCGTGTCTCGGCTCCCGGCGACCAGGTCGCCCAGTTGCAGCAGGCGTTGGCTGACCTTGAAAAAGCGCGGGTCACATTTGGAAACCAGTTGCAGCAGACCGCGGACGTGCAGGAAAAGCAGATGGTGGAGTTGCGCACCACGGTGCAGACACAGGCTGCGTCTCTCAAGGCCGCAGCAACGCCGCCGCCGGCTCCCAAGTGCCCGGTTCCACCGGCGCCAGCAAAGAAGAAGAAGGTTCCGGCCAAGAGCACAACGACTCCCGGCACGACGACTCCAAGCAACGCGGCTCCGGGCACCACGACTCCGGGCACTACGGCCAAGCCGGCTGCAGGCACACCGGCGAACCCACCTGCAAAAACGCAATAACGCAATTGTGCCGAAGCCAAACGACGAAACGCGGCAGCCGAAGCTGTCGCGTTTTCGTTGGTGCTGAATTGGCCGAGTCGCTGTTATCGGCTGACGTCATCAGAAGTCCAGCTTGACGCCCACTTCCTGCGGGTGGTGGTACACCTTATGGCTCGCGCTGACCCAGCACACCGCGCCCTGCGACGGCCCTCTGCACCAATGATGCTCCGCTGCCGGAGCGCAACAGGGTCACCGGCTGAGAGGCCGGAGGCTGGTGCATGGTCACGATCAGAGCGTCCGCCGGTCGCTTACCGGCGCATACATAGGAGTGGGGCGTGCTCGAGTCGAAGTAAACCGCATCGCCCGGCGTCAAAGTACAGTGGTGCTCTCCGTGGTGCAGTTCAAGCTCGCCATCGAGAATATAGAGGAATTCGTAGCCCGGATGCATGTGTGCGCGTGGCTCTTTGCTTCGCTCCAGCGGTATGAATTCGGCAAAGTAGGGATCCATGTGCCGGTCGGGCACCATGTAGCCGAGGCTCTCAAAGAAGTAGGTAGGCTCTTCAACACCCGTCTGCGGCAATCGCACGCGCTCCTTGCGGCGGTGCACACGGAACATCGACTGTGGTTCTGCTTCAAAGAAATACGAAAGATCTTTGGAGAAGACCATCGCGATGCGGGCGAGATTGCGGAGCGTGGGAACCACGCGACCGGTTTCAAGCTGAGACA
Organism: uncultured Acidobacteriaceae bacterium; assembly: GCA_963769345.1. Taxonomy (GTDB): domain Bacteria; phylum Acidobacteriota; class Terriglobia; order Terriglobales; family Acidobacteriaceae; genus Telmatobacter. Next base: position 359,181 of record CAVYLL010000005.1, on the reverse strand, counting down.
GAAAGCTTGCCGACAAGCCCGTGTGCTTACCCAGTTCCACCAGACCCATCGACTTCTTCAGCCGCAATCGCTTGATGCGCTCGCCGATATGTTTTTCAGCGATGAACTTTTCCGTGGTTTCTGTGTCCACTTGCGACTTTTGTGTTTCTTCGCTGCGAGCCGCCACTTCTGTCATCACCCCTCCGGGGAACCTCGAGGCGCGATTTTGCCCCGATCAAAACCTATTCCCATGGTACTAAACTCAACTCCTCCGAGCAAACATGCCAAAATCCATCGTGTATAGAAGGAACGGCCATCCTGTAAATATGGATTCCACAATCGTTTCCGGCCGAATCATCCTGAGTGGCGCATCGGGGATGCTCGGCGGCGCGCTTCTTGGGACGCTCACAAGACGAAAGATTCCGGCCCTTCAACTACTAAGACGGAAGGCGACGGACGAAGGACAGCTCCAATGGAATCCGGGTGCGGACAGGATCATTGAGAATTCGGCACCGCTTGAGGGCGCCGAGGCCGCAATTCACCTCTCCGGCGCCAACGTGGCCGCACATCGCTGGACCGACGCATACCGGCGCGAATTGGGCGCGAGCCGAGTCGAGTCCACGCACAAGCTCGCAACATTGCTTGCCACCTTGGAGGCTCCGCCGAAAACGTTCGTGGTGGCCTCGGCGATTGGTATCTACGGTGATCGCGGGGATGAAGTGCTGACGGAATCGGTCGCAGCCAGGCTCGGGTTTTCTTGCCGATCTCTGCCGGCAATGGGAAGCTGCGGCGGAGCCAGCGGTGCAGGCTGGGATACGCGTCTTACACATGCGATTCGGCGTTGTTCTGGGGCCAGGGCACGGCGCACTGCAGCAGATGTTGCCACCCTTTCGCGTCGGCCTGGGTGCGCGGCTGGGCAGCGGACGGCAATGGATGAGCTGGGTAAGTTTGGCGGACGTGATCGACGCGATCTTGTTTGCGCTGGAGCAATCAACACTGGCAGGCGCCGTAAATGTGGCTGCGCCAAACCCCGTGACGAATGCCGAGTTCACACGGGCGCTCGGACAGCAACTGCACAGACCCGCATTTTTATCCGTGCCCGCCTTCGCGGTACGGATGCTCTTCGGACAGATGGGGGATGAGGCGCTTCTGGCAAGTGCCCGCGTGATGCCGGAGAAGCTTCTGGCATCAGGGTTTCAGTTTTCGTTGCCAAAGATTGAAGAGGCGCTGAGAGCGGCGCTTGCGGATTGAGGCCTTGGTGGTCTCCCACCCATGCGCTAAAAAACACGCATGGATGGGGCACCCGGGTTCGATGGCTGGAGGTGTTCTAGCGCCGTCCCTGGATCACGCGCGGACTGGTGTTGCCACCTTTGGGCAGCTTCTTCGCTGCGCGGCGCGCGGCGATGTCGTGCATCTCCTTGCCCATTTTTGACTGGTTGATCGCGACCTGGATGATCAGGTTGATGATGTTGCCGGTGATCCAGTAGAGCGCCAGGCCCGAGGCAAAGTGCCACAGGGTGAATCCCATGATCGCAGGCATCATGATGGCCATCATGCGGCGCTGCGTCGGGTCCATGCCAGGTGAAGGCGTGATGAACTGCACGAAGAACATGGTGCCGATGATGAGAATCGGCAGAATGTGCAGCGGATCGGGCATCGACAGATCGGTGAGCCAGAACCAATGTGCCTCGCGCAACTCCACGGCATTCAGCAGCACGCGATAGTAGGCAAAGAAGAGCGGCATCTGCAGCAGCAGCGGAAGGCAGCCGCCGTACATGTTTACGCCTTCTTCCTTCATGATCGCCATCTGCTCCGTCTGCATCTCGGCGCGTTTGGGATCATTGATCTTCAGATTGGCGTATTTCTTCTTGAGCGCGTCGAGCCGGGGCTGAATACGCATCATCTTCAGCGAAGACTTCATCGTCCAGATGCGCGTGGGCAGCATGACGAGGTTGAAGATAACGGTAATGATGATGATGGCCCAGCCCCAGTTGTTGATCCCGGGGCCCATCATGTTGTGCAGGGCACGCAGCGCAAGATACAGCGGCTTGGCAATGATGCCCCACCAACCGTACTGGATCATCGACGCCAACGATTCGCCGGTAGGCTTTCCATCCGCGCCGATGGCGCGAATCGAATTGAGAATATCGGTCTCTTTGGGACCGGCGTAGAGCCGCAGCTGGGTGTCGCCGCTCTGGTCGCCCACCGCCAATCCGATCACATCGGCCGGTTTCTTGGCGCTGTTCGGATCGCTCAGGTCGCTGGGCAGATCGAGGGTGTGGTGAAGCGTAACCACGGTGGCGCGCGAGGGAGCATCGGGCAGAAACGCCGCGGTGAAGTAGAGATCCATGATTCCCGCGTATTCGAACGGCTGATCGAGGGTGGCGTCGCCGCTCACCTTTTTGGCAGCCATCGTGTCCTGCTTGCCGTCAATCGACCAAGCGAGTTGCGACTGAGTCGGAACAATGAATGTGGTTCGCTTGCCGTTTGCGGCGAGGAGTTCTTCCATGTCGCCGAGTCCAGCGGGCCACGCCACCAGGGCGCGCACCGGCTCGCCATTACGCTTCACGTTGACGCGAACGCCGATCGCATAGCTGGTATCAAAGCTGAAGGTCTTCACGACGTCGAGCCCACCGGCCGCGTAGTGAAAGCTGACCGAATTCGGAGCCAGCACCTGGCCCGTCGCGGACGCCTCATAGAGCGCAGTGTTGAGCTGCGTGGTCAAAGCGTTGTCGTAGGTATAGAGCGAGAGCGGCAGTCCGAAGCGGCTCGCGGCGTCCTGCTGCACCATGTCGAGCGGCTTGCCGCTGGAGTCGGTGTAGCGCTTGAGAATCCAGTGCTGGACCTGCGCGCCCCTGTTAGTAAAGGTGATCCGGAACTTCTCGTTCTCGATGGTCGTGGTGGTTTCAGCGCTGGCACCGACTGAGGCCACGGCTGTTGCGGTTCGGTCTGCTGAACCCGTTCCGCCGCCCGCCGATGTTGCTGAAGACGTTTGTGCTGCCTGCTGCGCTGGCTGCTGAGCCTGCTGCTGGGCCTGGTTCGCCGGAGCATTCGCTGCCGGCTTCTGGAAATACTGGTAGACCATCAGAGCCGCGAGGGCCAGAAAGGTAAATAGGATCAGGCTGCGGAAGTCTCCGCCGCCGGTGCCGCCGCCGGAACCCTGCGACTCGAGGTTGGGATTACGAATTTCGGGCAAGTGTGACTTCCTGTCGTTGAGGAATGGCGCGCTGGAGGCCCGCCACTCTGTCTATGTTAACGGTTCGTGCGGCAAATGAGCTGCTACAGAGACGGGCGGGACCGGATCGAGGCCCCCGCGGCAGAAGGGATGACAGCGCAACAGACGCCAGACTGCGAGTCCCGTTCCGCGGATCGGACCGTGCGTTGCAATTGCGATGGAAGCATATTCCGAACACGTAGGCACAAAACGGCATCCGCCGCCCGCACCGAGCACGTGAACCGCCGGGGAAAGCCAGCGGCGGTAGAACTCGAGCATGGCGAGAAGAATGCGTGTCATCGAACTGGCTCTGCCTCGCCGGATTGCGTAGCGTGACTCGGGTTTGCACGGGCCTGCTCGGCATTTGCCTGCTGGAGAATACGCACAATCTCCGCCTCAAGTTTCGTGAATTCGAGCGTCAGCACCGTTCGGTGCGGATGGAGGATCAGGTCGCACCCTGCCGGCAACTGGTCTACATGGCGCCGCAACACCTCGCGCAGTCTCCGCTTGATCCGGTTGCGCTCGTGCGATGGACCGAGCACCTTGCCAACGGTGAGACCGACGCGCGGGCCGGCCGCCTCACTCTGCGCCGCCAGAAACCAACTCATCGAAGCCGACCGGCGCTTCCGTCCTTCGGCGTAGACGCGTTGGTAATCTGCGTGCTTGCGCAGCCTCGCGCCGGCCAGAGAGGCGCGGACGTTGAGCGCAGCCGCCGCGACGCGCGCAGCTGGCGCAACGGTATGCGGCTCAGGCTTTGAAGAAATGCTCATCGCGAAACTGGAAGGATTTCGGCCAGAGGATTCTGGGACCTGCTCCAGCCGAAACAAAACGGCGGGAATGACTTAGAGCGGTTCTCCAATGAATATGCGACACCTTCAGTTCGGTAAAGGGTGGCTTTTCCTTTACTGGAAAGCCACTTGGCAGCGTCGTTTCGCTTTACATCCAATTGGAGAACTGCTTAGTCGCGGAAGCCGGCGCTGACTGAGACGCGCTTGCGGCCTGCGGCACGGCGACGGCTCAGCACGGCAGCTCCCGACTTGGTCTTCATACGTGAGCGAAAGCCGTGCGTCTTCGAGCGGTGACGCCGGTTGGGTTGAAATGTGCGCTTTGGCATAAAAATGCGCTCCTGTTTCTTGTCTGAAATCTTCGCCTATCTGGCAAGTATTAAGTATATCGAAGGTTGGGCTTTGAATCCAGCCGGGCCAATTTGCGCCCCCTAACCGGTCAGCTCAATGCGATGAAGCTGATTCGGGAGGAACCGGACCAAATTGGTTCGATATCGGGCACCGAAAAGCTCGGCGAGCGAGAGTTTGGCAAACAGGTCAACGGAGTCCGGACTACAATTTGGAAGAGCACGATGGCAGCGATACCTGAGTAGAAATTCGGGATCGATGCGCGAGAAATTTCGACGGTGTGTGATGTGTTTCACCGTACGTGGTGCAACCTTTCGCTTGTTCCCGAAAGTTATGTGAAAGAGGGATTGCAACGCACCCCAAATGTGCTACCATCGGGACCGTTCAAGAAAGTTTCCGAGCGTCCCACGGAGTGATTTTCAACCGTGCCTCGCAGTGTTTTTCCGAGGCAGACCAACGGCCCTCAGGCAGTTCTCAGTCAGCAAATGTGGATGAGCAATCGCTTCATCTACAGCGTGAGCCATTGCCTCAACCGCGCGGTTGAATTTCACACGGCAGTACACAGGTGGCGCCGGCAAGGATCGCTCGATGGCATTCGCAATTTCGCCGGCTTCGGCTCTCAATCCCTGGCTGCAGATTCTCGCAGCCCTGGAAAAAAAGGTCATCCGCCAGTCGTTTGAGACATGGCTCAAGCCGACTCGCTTCAGTCACGCCAGTGGCCGCATTCTTTACGTACGCGTCCCCTCCAAAGAGTTCCAGCACATCGGTGACAAGTACGGCGACCTGATTCAGGAAGCCATCGACCTGCAGTCGCTGGAGTTCGATGACGTTCAATTCGTCACGATGGAGGAGGATCCCTCGATGCCTCCCCAGCGCAAGGATGGCGGCTTTGGTCCGCTGCCTGCGCATGCGCCTAGTGCGCCTTCGTCGCGCTCGCCGGAGCAGACGCGCTTCGACTGGTCCACCGCGGCACAGCTGAATCCCCGATACACCTTCGACGCCTTCGTCATCGGGAACGGCAACCAGTTTGCCCGCGCGGCCTCGCTCGCAGTCGCAGAGCGGCCTTCGCGCGCCTACAATCCGCTCTTCCTCTACGGCGGCGTGGGAATGGGCAAGACGCACCTGATGCACGCCATCGGCCACGAAGTGAAGCGGCGTCAACCCTCGGCCAGCATCTGCTACGTTTCGGCGGAGAAATTCACCAATGAAATGATCACCTCGCTGCGCAACGATCGCATGACCAGCTTCCGCGATCGCTTCCGCACCGTGGATGTGCTGCTCATCGACGACATCCAGTTCATCGCGCAGAAGGAGCGGACACAGGAAGAATTCTTCCATACGTTCAACGCTTTGCACGAGAGCATGAAGCAGATCGTCATCGCGTCAGATCGTCCGCCCAAGGAACTGGCCGAGATTGAAGACCGGCTGCGCTCGCGCTTCGAGTGGGGCCTGATCGCCGACATTCAGCCGCCCGATCTCGAAACCAAGGTCGCCATTCTGCAGAAGAAAGCCGAGAACGACCAGGTTCAGCTTCCGACCGACGTGGCCCTGTTCATCGCCTCCAACGTCCGCACCAACGTGCGCGAGCTTGAAGGAGCCTTGACCCGGCTCGTCGCCTGGTGCAACTTGAACCGCACCGAGATCACGCTGGTTACGACCCAGCAGTGCCTCAAGCAGTTCATCGACATGCAGGTACGCAAGATCACCATCGAGTCGATCCAGCGCGCCGTGGCAGAGCAGTTTGGCATGAAGGTAAGCGACCTGAAGCAGAAGAACAACTCCCGCAATGTCGTTGTGCCGCGGCAGATCGCCATGTATCTCGCCAAGCAGATGACCGAAGCCAGCCTGCCCGAAATCGGTCGGCAGTTCGGAAACAAGCACCACACCACAGTGATGCACTCCATCGGCAAAATCGACGAGCAACGCCGCACCGACAAGGACCTCCACCGCACGCTGAACAAGCTGCAAGAGGCGCTGAACGGGTAAAGGATAGCGATCCGGGATCAGTGGACAGCGATCAGAAGGCCGCGCGATGCGCGGCCTTTTCTGCGTTGCGGCAATTAGGCCGGGTGCCCCATGTCGCGAACCTGAGACATGGGATGCCTCAAATCTACGCTGTCTTGAACTCCGTCACGCTCAGCACATTGCCATCCGGATCCTTGAACCATGCCACGCGCGCGCCGCTGGGCGAGTTCCAGATCCCGCGCGGATCGGCGTCGTTCATTCCCTTGTAGCGGGTGAACTCGACCCCGGTCGCGGCAAGCCGGTCGACAGTCGCTTCGATACTTGCGACCTGCCAGCCAAGCACGGTAAACGGGTGAGGATAAAGCTCGTGAACGGTGGTCACGCGCAGCATCGTTCCATTGGCGTCGAACACCAGTGCGAAGGGCTTCTCATCGGCCACAAGCCGTAGCCCGAGTACGCCTTCATAAAACGCGCGGGCTTTTGCGGGATCGGTCGTGGGAGCGAACGCGACCAGTTCGCTCCCGCCAAGAATGGATTCGCCTGCCATGGTCTACCTCAGCCGCATTGTTCCGCGACTCTGCACCGCTGGCAAGCGGAAACAGACCAGGCCGACGCGTTTAGCCCTGCACGACGAGATCTTCGGCCAGCTTGAAGTGCACAACCGTCTCCGCCGGGATGTCGAGATCCCGGTTGCCGGTCAACCCAGCAGCAGCCGTTCCAGCACCACCGCCGGCAAGTCCGCCGATCAGCAATCCCGTGCCGCCGGACGCGATGCCGCCGATCAGCATGCCCAGGCCCGCGCCGCCGCCGATCATGGCTGCGGAACGCTTCCCCTTGCCCTTCTTGTGCTGGGTCAGATCGGCGGTCCTCAAGTGATACTGCGTTCCGTTCAGAGTCATCGACGTCAGGCGGAGTTCCAGTACCGACGCGCCCTTGAAGTGACCGCGCTTGTGTGCCTCATCGATGACACCTGCCACCTGCGTTCCTTTGGGCACGATTACGTTCCCATTGGGATCAGCCACCGGTTCCACCACTTCGCCCGTGAAGGTATCGCCCGGGTGGCTGGTCTTTACGCTGATGCGCTGGTCAACGCGAATGGCCAGGCTGGTTCCGGCCTCGACGGTCACATGCACGGGTCCGGCAGGCGAGGGCTTGCTGCCATCACTTGCCTGATCCTGATTCGGATCGCCCCCAACGGCATACACCTTCGGATCCTGCGGCGGCGGCACGGGCGCACCGGGCGTCGGAGGCGTGGTGGTGGTCGTCATCGCTTCTGTCGTCTGGCCTTTTGCAGGCGGCTGCACCACCGTCGTCGTCGTGGTCCCGGTCTTATCGACGGTCACAACCTGCTGCGGCTGCCCCGTTGCCACCGCCTGCTTCTTTGCCTGGTCAATTGCCTTGTCCTGCTTCGATTCGCATCCTGCGAGCGCCACCGTCAGCAACAGCGCTAGCATAGGCGTGCGTCCCGTACGCGCAAAAAAGTCTGAAGAAAACATAATCGTCCTCTTTTCAATCGTGATGTGTTGGCAACACAAGGCAATCAGCGCAGTGCTTCAATCAATAATCTAGAGAGATTCTTCTTCGATTAGATGCAGGCCAGTGAATTCGCAAGAGTACCGAAGAGATGTCTGATTGCAGACGAGTTACGACCTTCCGGCTAGCGTGACATCAGGTCGACGAACATCTTCTGGAAGCGCGGCAGATCGAGATCCAGCTGCGCGTGAACCAGGCGCACGCCGGTCTGCGGTTTCAGCTGTTCGGTCCAGGTAAGCGTGTCGCCATAGCTCGGGCCGTGGCTCAGGTCGATGTCCATGTACTCGAACCTTCTCCCTGGTGATGAGCGTCGGATCGAGCCATGCGCACGCCGCCAGCTCATCCCACAGGTAGTAGCGATTCTGGCTCCACGCGGCGATGTATCTCGCGGTCGGCGACTGCGATCTTGAAATCTCATCGAGCATTTTTTGCGTGAACGGCGCCTTGATCGAAACGTCCACGGTGGTCACATCGATGCGCGGCCAGGCGGCTCGCAGAACGATGTGCGCGGCCTCGGGATCGAACCAGAAATTGAATTCGTGCCGCGGGCTTGTCGCAAATTCCGGATCGTCGGTCTGCGGATTCAGGCTGCCGCCCATGATCACGATGCCCTGGGTGAGCTCCGCAAATTCAGGATCGATGGAGACGGCCAGCGCGATGTTGGTCAGCGGCCCGGCCGCATAAATCGTCACCTGGTGCGGATGCGCGCGCACCTGGCGAATCAGGAAATGCGCGGCGTCTTCGTCGATCGGCTTGAGCGTCGGCATGCCCTCCGGCATTGGCGGAATCGCGTACGGGCCATGTGTGTCGAGCTTGTCGGGCGTGAAAGGAGTGACGCCTGCCATTCGCTCTCGACCAGCGTCATCGGGCCCTGTCCCCATGCGCCCAGCCACGTCACCTTGCCATCGATTGCCGACGAAAGCTGCGTGTCGCGCTCGGTGCGCACCAGCGGAAACACCGCGCCCTTCGCGACCGGGACGTTGCTGTGGCCGGTCAGCTCAAGCATGCGCAGCGTGTGCAGCGTCTCTTCATCGCGCCAGGCATTGCCGGTCACCATGGTGATGCCGAGCACTTCGACCTGCGGCGCCTGCAGCAGCGCCAGCATCGCCATCTGGTTCGAGCCGCCGGGCCCGGAGCCATCCTGATCGATCAGGACCAGCCGCTTTTGCGCGGAACACACGAGCGCAGCGAACGCCATCAGCAGAGAAATTGAGTCTTCATTGTTCGGTATTGTGGCACAGCCGCGGCGCGATCTTTAGAACGGCCAGCCAACGTTGTCGCTGACTTCAGCGCCGATCGCGTCCATATCCCCGCTCGCGTCCGTATCCCCGCTCGCGTCCTGATCCCCGATCAGGCCCAAATCCTCGCGGCTTCATCGGCGGCGTCACCGGCAGATTCGTCTTGCCTTCAGGAAAGACCACGAGGAACCGGTCCTGCCCCTCGCCGGAGCTGGCCGTCTCAACGCCGGGCAGATCGCGAAACGCCATGTGCAGCAAGCGACGCTCGCGGCTGTTCTGCGGCGGAAATGCATACGGCACGCCCGACTTGCGCACCTTCTCCGCAGCCACCTCGGCCGACATGCGCAGTTCCTGCGCGCGCAGCGCCTTGAAGTTGCCCGCATCGAAGCTGACCAGGTCGTGCTCGCGCTGCTCGAGCCGCAGCATCTGCGCGGCGATGGTTTCGAGGGCCCGCAGCAGCTCGCCATTGTGCTGCGTCACCAGCGGAACATCGGGGCCGCCGAGTTCCACGTAGATCTCCCGCGCCTCAAGTCCCTGGGGATCGCGCGCGCCATCTCCCGCGGTAATGCGGTATTTCAGGCGCATTCCGCCAAGCTTGTTGAGGGAAGCAAGAAATCCGGCGATTTTCTGTGCAGCCTGCTGCAGGTCGGCGATTGGCATAACGGATCTAGTATCGCAGAACGGGGTGGGTTGGCGTTGTGCAGAATTCCCCCGGGCCGACGCTGCCGCACTGTTCATCCTTCCCGCACCTGCGGCGTCAAATACTCAGGCCCCACCGGATCCGTGACAGACTCGGCCACAATTCGATCGATCTCCGCCATCGTCCCGGCATCCAGCTTCCAGCCCATCACGCCTGCGACCGCATCCAGTTGGTCGGGCCGCTTGGCTCCCCACAGCGCCACGGAGATGCCGGGCCGGTCCAGCACCCAGCGCGCCGCCAGCTGCGCCACGCGATTTTCCATAGCGCTCGCGGGCCAACGCCGCCAGGCGTTCGACGGCCGTGATATATTGACTGAACCGCGGCTCCTGGAACTTCGGATCGACGGCGCGAATATCGCCTGCCTCGAACTTCATGCCGCGATGCACGCGGCCGCCCAGCAGGCTGCGGCACAGCGAACTGTAGGTCAGCACCGCGACTCCGTTCGCCGCGCACCACGGCAGGGTTTCGCTATCGATCTCGCGCTCGAAGATGTTGTAGGGCGGCTGGTCGGATGCCAGCGGAGCGACACTGCGAAATTCCTCCATCTGCGCCGCGCTGAAGTTGCTGACGCCGAGCGCCCGCACTTTGCCCTCGCGCTGAAACTCCGCCAGCACACCGGCCACTTCCGCCACAGGCACCAGCGTGTCCGGCCAATGAATCTGGTAAAGGTCGATGTAGTCTGTGCCGAGCCGGCGCAGGCTGTCCTCAAGCTCCCGCCGCAGCCGCGCCGCAGTGGAGTTCGCAAACACGCCGCGCTCGTTCCACTCCAGGCCGGCCTTCGTTGCGATGAAGAACGCGTCGCGCCGGCCATGAGCGCGCATTACCTTGCCGACAATCTCCTCGGCGCGTCCGCGGCCGTAGATCGGCGCCGTATCGATCAGGTTGATGCCGCGTTCGACGGCGCTCAGACAAGTCGCAATCGCCGCGTCCTCAGCCACCGCGCCCCACTCTGAGCCGCCGATGGCCCAGGTGCCCAGGCCGACCCGCGAGACTTCGACCCCCGCAACTTTCGTGGTTTCCATGCAGAAACATCTTAAGCGCACGATTCCACGAGTGGCCTCCAACTCCATCAGATTCATCTAAGACTCAGGTGAAATTAAGGTTTGCCGTATCCTGTCTTCCGTGCCGATGGACGCCAAATCTACTCCGGCTTGAAACGCGCGCCTTGCCTGCGTTGCTGCGGTGCAGCTCTATTCTGCCGCATTTGCTCTGTCGCTACGGCAGTCGCGCAATCCGGCGCAAACCACGGTGCAGGCCGCGCCGCCAGACTCGCGCCGACCGCGCAACCCGTCCTGATCACGCTCGACGAGGCATTGAAACGCGCGCAATCCAGCGAGCCCACCTATGCCGCGGCCGTGGCCGACAGCAAGGTCGCAGGTCTCGATCGCTCCATCGCCCGCGCCGGTTTGCTGCCCAGCGTCGTCTATCACAACCAGGCCCTCTACACGCAGCCCAACGGGCTCAAAACCAGGCCGGCCAGGGCGCGAGTCCGCAGCCCTCGCCGATCTTCATCGCCAACAACGCCGTGCACGAATATGCCAGCCAGGCAGTGATCGATGAAAACATCGGGCTGGGCCAGATCGCGGGCCTGCGGCGCGCAGACGCAGCCGCGGCCGTTGCCGCCGCCGAATTGGAGATCGCCCGCCGCGGGCTTGTTTCCACCGTCACCGGCCTCTACTACGGACTCGCCGCCGCCGATCAGAAGCTCGTCATCGCCGAGCGCGCCAAGGCAGAGGCTGACGACTTCACCAAGCTCACCGGCCAGCGCGAACAAGCCCGCGAAGCCGCGCACGCCGACGCCGTAAAGGCGCAACTCGAGCAGCAGCAGCGCGAGCGCGAACTCTCCGACGCGAAAATCAATGCCGACAAGGCCCGCCTTGAACTCGCCGTTCTGCTCTTTCCCGATCCGCGCACGCCTTACACCATCAGCGTGCCGGACACTCCGGCACCGCTGGCCTCGCGCGCCGAAGTCGATCAGCTCGCCGCCAAGAATAATGCAGAACTGAAGAGCGCGCTGGCCACGCTGAGGGTGAGCAATGCCGATGTTCTCGCGGCACGCGGCGCCTATCTGCCCGGCCTCGGACTCAACTACACCTACGGCATCGACGCGCCGCAGTTCGCCGTCAATGGCCCGGATGGCGTGAAGAACCTCGGCTACTCCGCCATCGTCACGCTCGATATTCCGGTGTGGGACTGGCTCGCCACCGAGCACAAAGTGAAGCAGAGCGAGATCCAGCGCGACGCCGCCAAAGTGGCGCTCACCGCAACGCAGCGCCGCCTCATCGCGCAACTCGACGAAGCCTATGCCGAAGCCCAGGCCGCCCGCGATCAGCTCGCCTCGCTCGACTGCCAGCGTGGCCACCGCGGCCGAAAGCCTGCGCCTCACCCGGCTGCGTTACACCGGCGGCGAAGCGACCGTGCTTGAAGTGGTCGACGCGCAATCGGCTTTCATCACTGCGCAGAATGCGCGCGAAGACGGACGCGTTCGCTACGAAGCTGCACTGCGCAGCATTGCAGACCCTCACCGGAACGATGTGAACCATGAACGAAACGATTCGAATCGACGACCATCTGCCGCACTCGCGCAGCCGGCAGCGTCGGACTGAATGCACGCGCGTTCTCCGCCGCTCTTCTGTTCCCCATTCTTCTGGCTGCAGGCTGCAAAAAAGAAGCAGCGCCCGCGCCTGAAGTTACTGTGCAGGCCGAGCATCCTGAGCAGGGCGCAATCTCCGAGCACATCACCGCCGACGCCATTCTTGCGCCCCTCGCGCAGGCCGCCATCGCGCCCAAGATCAGCGCGCCGGTCAAAAAGTTCTACGTCCAGCGCGGAGCGAAGGTAAAAGAAGGCGAGCTGCTCGCGGTGCTTGAGAACACCGACCTCGTCGGCGCCGCACAGGACAACAAGGGCTCCTACGAAGCCGCGCAGGCCGCCTACGCAACGGCGACCAAGGCGCAGGTTCCTGAAGATACGCAGAAGGCCGAACTGGACTACGCGCAGGCCAAAGCCAATCTCGACCTCAACATCAGCATTGTGAACAGCCGCAAGCAGCTCTTCGCCGAAGGCGCGATTCCCGGCCGCGATCTGGACACTGCGCAGGCCGCGCTGGTGCAGGCCCAGGCCGCTTACGACACCGCGGCGAAGCATCTCGAGTCGATGCACAACGTCAGCCGCGAAGCTGCGCTCAAGTCGGCACAAGGGCCAGCTCACCTCGGCTGAAGGCAAATACAAAGGCGCCGCAGCGCAAGTCAACTTCTCTGAGATTCGCAGCCCCATCGACGGCGTCGTGACCGACCGGCCGCTCTTCGCCGGCGAAACACCAGCCGCCGGCGCGCCGCTGATCACAGTGATGGATACGTCATCGCTGCTGGCCAAGGCGCACATCGCGCAGAGCCTCGCGCAGCAGATGAAGATCGGCGACGATGCGACGCTCCTTGTTCCCGGCGTCAAGGATCCGGTGGATGCCAAGGTCACGCTGATCAGTCCCGCGCTCGATCCCGGCAGCACCACGCTCGAAATCTGGCTGAAGGTCGACAACAAAAAGGCCGCGCTCAAAGTCGGAACGCCGGTCAAGGTCTCGATCACCGGCAGGACAGTCGAGAAGGCGCTGAAGGTTCCTGTCTCGTCGATCCTCACTGCGCAGGACGGCACGAAATCCGTGATGGTCGTCGGCACGGACGGCGCGGCACACAAGAAAGCCGTTGAGCTCGGCATTCAGGACGGCGACGACGTCGCAGATCACGAAGGGCCTGACGACGACCGACATGGTCATCACCACCGGCTCCTATGGACTGGATGAAGGCGCCAAGGTGAAGGTCGGCAAAGCCGACGATGACGACGCCAAGCCCGCCGCCGGCAAGGGAGGCGACAAGGACTGATGTCGATCGCCACTCCAGCGCCGGTAGCGCACGAAGAATCCTTCTGGCTGGCCCACTTCACGCGGCCGATCTTTTTCTTCGCGGCGATACTCACCATCGCCGGCATCTACGCTGCGTTTCAGGTGCCCATCTCGGTCTTTCCCGAGACGAATTTTCCGCGCGTCGTCATCGGCATCGACAACGGCGTGATGCCGGTCGAGCAGATGGAAGTCACGATCACGCGACCCATTGAAGACGCGGTCAACTCCGTTCCCGGCCTCGTCACCGTGCGCTCCACCACCAGCCGCGGCTCGGCTGAAGTCAGCCTCTTCTTCGACTGGAACACCGACATGTACCAGGCGCTGCAGCTCACGGACGCCGCCCTCGGCAAAGTCGACCAGACGCTGCCCTCCACCGCGCGCATCACCACCAATCGCCTCACGTTCGCCACCTTTCCAATCCTCGGCTACAGCCTTACCTCCGACACCGATTCCGCAAACGCAGCTCTGGGAGCTGGCCACCTACGACCTGAAGCCGCCGCTGAATCGCGTGCTCGGCGTCAGCACCGTCACCGTGCAGGGTGGCCAGGTGCCGGAGTTCGACGTGACGCCCAATCTGGCGCTGCTCGCAGCCAACGGCGTCACCGTCACCGATCTCGTCAACGCCATCCAGGCCTCAAATATCGTCGATTCGCCCGGCCTCTACGAAGCCAATCATCAACTCATCCTCGGCCTTGTCGGCGCGCAGGTGCACGACGCCGAAGGGCTACGCCAGCTTGTCGTCAAGACCACCGCCGCCGGCGCGCCTGTTCGCGTCGCCGACGTGGCCACTGTCGAGCCGTCGACGCTGCCGATCTACACCACCGTCACGGCCAACGGCAAAAACGCCGTCCTGCTCAACATCGCGCGCCAGCCGTCGTCCAACACCGTCGCGGTCGCCGATGCAGTGTCGCGCTGAGATCGCGCAACTCCGCCAGAAACTGCCGCCAGGCGTGAAGCTCGAACCCTTCTACGACCAGTCGCAGCTTGTGCGCGACAGCATCTCCAGCGTGCGCGACGCCATCTTCATTGGACTGATCCTCGCCTGCATCATCCTCTTTCTCTTCCTGCGCGACTGGACTTCGTCGCTCATTGCCGGCCTCGTCATTCCGGTCACCGTCGCGGTCACGATCCTCGTGCTCTGGGCCATCGGCCAGAGCTTCAACCTGATGACGCTCGGCGGCCTCGCCGCCGCCATCGGCCTCGTCATCGACGACGCCATCGTGGTCGTCGAAAACATCGTCATGCATCGCGACAACGGCGAGCCTCGCGCCAGTGCCGTGCGCAAAGCACTTAGCGAAATCACCGTCCCGCTCATCGGCTCCACCATCACCCCTGTCGTCGTGTTTCTGCCGCTCATCGCCGTCACCGGCGTAACCGGCAGCTTCTTTCGCGCGCTCGCCATCACCATGGCCGCGTCGCTGCTCACCTCGCTGATGCTGGCGCTCACCTGGACGCCTGGCCTGAGTCTCGTGTCTGCTGCGCAATCACGACGCCGAATCTGAGCAACATCAAAGAGCACAACGACCGGCCGCTTCATGAGCCGCGTACTCAAGGTGCATCACCGCGTGCTCGACTGGGCCCTGGCCAAGCCGTTGCTGGCTCGGCGCTTGCATGCCTGCTGCTCGTCATCGCCACGTACTTCGGATACCGGGCGCTCGGCTCCGACCTGCTGCCCGAGATGGACGAAGGCGGATTCATCCTCGACTACATCATGCCCGCCGGCAGTTCGCTCAGCGAGACCAATCGCGTGCTCCAGCACGTCGAGCGGATCCTGCACGATACACCCGAAGTCGAAAGCACCTCGCGCCGCACCGGCCTGCAGATGGGTCTCGCCGCCGTCACCGAAGCCAACACCGGCGACTTCACCGTCAAGCTCAAAGCAAAGCGCAGCCGCGCCATCGACGACATCATGGAGGACGTCCGCGCGCAGATCAAAGCCACCGAACCCGCACTCGACATCGAGTTCACCCAGGTGCTGCAGGACATGATCGGCGACCTCTCCAACGCGCCTGAGCCGATTCAGATCAAGATCTTTTCCGACGACGAGGCCCTGCTGACACAACTCGGCCCGCGAGTCGGCGATGCCATCGGCAAGATTCCCGGCGTGGTCGACGTGCAGAATGGCATCGAGAACACCATCAGCGGCCCCGCGACCAACTTCCAGGTCAACCCGACGGTCGCCGCGCGACTCGGCTTCACGCCGACCGAAGTCGCCGAAGACGCGACATCGATTCTCGATGGACTGCCGACCAACGATCCCTTGATCGCCAACGGCCGCCCCTACACCATCCGCGTGCGCCTGAGTGACGATCACCGCAAATCGCTCGACGCCATCGAGAACACTGTCTTCAACAGCGCGTCGGGTCACACCGCCACCCTTGGCTCGCTCGCCACCATCACACAGCTTCCGCCGCAGAACGAGATTCGCCGCGAAAACCTGCAGCGCATGGTCGTCGTGACCGGCCGCCTTGAAGGCTCTGACCTCGGCACGGCGATGGCCAAGGTCCAGCAAACTGTCGAAGGTCTGCACCTGCCCCCATCCGTGCGCGTCACCTATGGCGGCACGTACGAAGAGCAGCAGAAGTCCTTCCACGATCTGCTGAGAGTCCTCTTGCTGGCGCTCGCGCTGGTTTTCGGCGTCCTGCTTGCCGAGTTCCGCAACTTCCCCGCCCCCATCGCGATTCTCACGTCATCGGTTCTGTCGATCTCGGGAGTCATTCTCGCGCTGCTCATCACGCGCACCACGTTCAACGTCGCGTCGTTCATGGGCCTGATCATGGTCATCGGCATCGTCGCGAAGAACGGCATCCTGCTGCTCGATGCCGACGAGAAATTCCGCGCGGAAGGCGTCTCCCCAGCCGAAGCCATGATGCACGCCGCCCAGCGCCGCCTGCGCCCCATCGTGATGACCGCCATCGCCGCCGTCTGCGGCATGCTCCCGCTGGCCTTCGCGCTCGGCGCCGGCTCGCAGATGCTGCAGCCGCTGGCCATCGCCGTCATCGGCGGCCTCGCGATCTCCATGGTGCTTAGCCTTGTCGTCACCCCGGTGGTCTACTTCCTGCTGACAAAGAACCGTCGCCCGCAGGAAGAATTGGCGTGAATCCTGAAGCGGAAGGTGAATCAAAATTCGTCTCGCCTGATCACTGTTCACTGACCACTGACCACTGATCTCTTGTCTGTCACAATAGACCCATGGTCACCGAGCCCATTAAGCTCTCCGCCGCCGAAGCCCGCATCCTGGGCGCACTCATTGAAAAAGAAATCACCACGCCCGACTACTACCCGCTGACGCTCAATGCGCTCATCAACGCATGCAACCAGCGTTCGAATCGCGAGCCGGTGATGGACCTCGATGAAGACGACACACGCCAGGCGCTCCATGGCCTCGAAAACAAGGGACTCGCAGGCCGCGCCCGCTCCGCCGATGGCCGCGTGACCAAATACGAACACTGGCTTGGCGAGGCATTCAACTTCAGCCGCGCCGAAACCGCGCTGATTTGCGTATTGCTGTTGCGCGGTCCGCAGACACCGGGCGAACTCCGCGGCCGCACCGAGCGCATGCACCGCTTTGAAGAGATCGGCGACGTGCTCGCCGGCCTGCAAAAGCTGATGGAACGTGATCCGTCACTGGTCGCCGTACTTCCGCGCCAACCCGGCACCAAGGAAGCACGCTATGCCCATCTGCTTTGCGGCCCGGTGGAATCGATACAGATGCCGGCGACCGCACCGTCAGCTCCGCTAATGGCTGTGGCCACGGCCGAGCAGGACGATCGCATCGCAAAGTTGGAATCTACGGTTGTGGAACTGCAACGCGAAGTCGCTGCGCTCCGCGAGAAAGTCGACAATCTTTTCGGCTAAGACGAGAACCAGTTCAGCAACACTTGCCTAAATCAGCTCGTATCCCGCGAACCAATAGCCCATCTCGAACATCGCCGTGTCTTCCGCATCCGAGCCATGAATCGCATTCGCCTGGATCGACTCCGCGAACTTCTTACGGATAGTTCCATCTTCGGCATTGGCTGGATTGGTTGCTCCCATCAGCTTGCGCAGATCGGCAATCGCATTGTCCTTTTCAAGCACCATCAGGAAAATCGGACCCGATGACATGAAGTCGCACAGGTCGTTAAAGAACGGCCGCGCCGCGTGCACATGATAAAAGCCTTGCGCCTGCAGCTTTGAAATTGTCTGCTTGCGAATTGAAATCAGCTTGAATCCGGCTTTCTCAATCTCGGCCAGGATGGCCCCCGCATAGCCATTGCTCACTGCGTCTGGTTTGATAATGCTGAAAGTGCGCTGTGCCACTCGATAGCTCCTCAAAATCGGCTTTAGCCCAACCATCATTGTAACGGTCACAATTGACGACCAACCCCACCCCAATCTGGTAGAGTTTCGCCATGTCCCGCTCAGCCGCTGTATTCCCATCTTCCGGCCTTGCCTTGATTGCACTCCTTGCCGCCGCACCCGCATTTGGTCAGAACGCAACACCCACCGCACCAGCGTCGCCTGAGTTGCGCGTCTTTGATACCTCGCTGATCGACAAGTCCGTCAACCCCTGCGAGAACTTTTACCAATACAGCTGCAAAGGCTGGTTCAAGCGCAACCCTCTGCCGCCCGACCAAACCTCGTATGGCCGTTTCACCGAGTTGTATGAATTGAATCGCCTTCATCTGAAGCAGATTCTCGAAGACGCCTCAAAGCCCGATCCCAATCGCACGGCCAACGAGCAGAAAATCGGCGACGAGTACGCCAGCTGTATGGACACGGCCAACGTGAATCAACTCGGCCTCGCGCCCATCAAGCCGGAACTCGACCGCATTGCTGCGTTGCAGTCTGTCGGCGATTTGCCCGTGCTGCTCGCGCATCTGCATACTATCGGCGTCAATGCCTTCTTTGATTTCGGCGCCGACCAGGACTTCGCCGATGCGAACCAGGTCATCTCGTTCTACGGCGCAGGCGGCCTCGGCCTGCCGGAACGCGACTACTATTTCCGCACCGATGCCAAATCCGCAGAACAGCGCAAGCAGTACGTCGACCACGTTCGCAAGATGTTCGTCCTCGCCGGGGAACCGGAAGCGCAGGCCGCAAAAGATGCCGACACCGTCATGGCCATCGAAACGCGACTGGCCAAGGCTTCTCTCAGCATCACCGAGATGCGCGATCCGCAAAATCTGAATCACCCCACTGACGTGGCGGCGATGTCGAAGATGTTGACGAATTTCTCGCTTAACAACTATGTTGAAACCGCTCACGCGCCCACCAGCGGCAAGGCGAACAACATGGAACCGAAGTTTTTCGCTGAGTTCAACGCGCTGGTTGCCGACACCCCGATCGACCAGATTCGCAGCTACCTGCGCTGGCACCTGCTGCATGCCTACGCCGGCACCAGTATGCCCGAGGCCTTCGAGACCGAGTCGTGGAACTTCTACGCCCACATTTTGAACGGCGCGGAAAAGCAGCAGGAACGCTGGAAACGCTGCACCAGCCGCGTCGATCGCGAAATGGGCGAAGCGCTCGGCCAGGTCTACGTCGCCAAGTACTTCCCGCCCGCTGAAAAGCAGCAGGCCCTCGAGATGACGCTAGCCATCGAGCAGGCCATGAGCAAAGATATCGACTCGCTCGACTGGATGAGCCCCGCCACGAAAATCGAGGCCAAGGAAAAGCTCAAGACGGTGATGAACAAGATCGGCTATCCCGACAAGTGGCGCGATTATTCCAAGCTCGTCATCGTGCGCGGCGACCCGCTCGGCAACCAGCAACGCGTGCGCGTGTTCAACTTCAATCGCGACCTCGCCAAGATCGGCAAGCCGGTGGACAAGGGCGAATGGGGAATGTCGCCACCCACCGTCAACGCCTACTACAATCCGCAGCAGAATAACGTCAATTTTCCTGCCGGATACTTTCAGCCGCCCTTCTTCAGCGACAAGGAAGATGACGCCGCAAATTATGGCGACATGGGCTCAACCATCGGCCACGAGCTTACGCACGGCTTCGATGACGAAGGCCGCCAATTCGACAAAGACGGCAACCTCAAGGACTGGTGGACCAAAGAAGACGAGGCCAAGTTCAAAGAAAAAGCACAGTGCATGGTCGACCAATACGACGCCATTGAAGCTGTTCCCGGTGTTCACCTGAACGGCAAACTCACGCTCGGCGAAAATCTCGCCGACCTCGGCGGCCTGTGGCTCGCATGGCTCTCGTGGCAAGACAAGGCCGCTGCCGCGCACCTCGACATGAACGCAAAGACCGATGGCTACACGCCCGAACAGCGATTCTGGATCGCCTACGCGCAGCAATGGTGCACGCAGACCCGCCCCGAGCAGCTACGAAGCCAGGCACAAGCCAATCCGCACGCTCCTGACGAGTACCGGACCAACTCCATCCTGCAGGATTTGCCCGAATTCGCGAAGAGCTTCAGTTGCAAGCCAAGCGACAAGATGGTCAGCGCAAAACCATGCCGCATCTGGTGAAATTTGACGCTCTGCAAATGGGCTGTCATCCTGAGCGAGCGCAGCGAAGTCGAAAGACCTGCCCTGAAAATTGGGATGATCGATGGCGGATTCAGGCCTCAAGTTCCCGGAGGGAACGTAAGAAAATAGCCCAGGGTGAAGCGCAGCGGAACCCTGGGATCGGCAAACAACCTGATTCAGTCCCGGAGGGACGTCCGAATCCAGCCGCACTTTCATGTTCTTCGGGTGGCGTAACCCGCCATGAACCACTGCAATTGTCTCTGCCCCACGCTCGTCACCGAAATGGCTTGGTAGAAGCAGCAAGGCCCACCTCACGGTGGGCCTTGTGCCTTTGAGCTGGGGGCTTGCGGCTAGAAGCTAGCGGCTATCTTCACTTCCCAATCACCTTCGCCAGTGTCTCGCCAATCTCCGCCGGCGACACCACAACATGAATCCCAGCCGCCGTCATCGCCTTCATCTTGTCGGCAGCAGTTCCCTGTCCGCCGGAAATGATGGCGCCCGCGTGTCCCATGCGGCGTCCGGGAGGCGCCGTCTGTCCGGCGATGAATCCCACAACCGGCTTCTTCACATGCTGCTTCACAAAATCGGCAGCGGCTTCTTCCGCCGATCCGCCAATTTCGCCGATCATGATGATCGCTTCAGTGTCGGGATCGTCATTCAAGAGCCGCATGGCATCGATATGCGTCGTCCCGATGATCGGATCGCCGCCAATGCCAATCGCCGTCGATTGCCCGATACCGCGCTGCGTGAGCTGGTGCACGGCTTCGTAGGTAAGCGTTCCGGATCGCGACACGATGCCGACCGTGCCTTCCTTGTGGATGCGGCCTGGCATGATGCCGATCTTCGCCTTGCCTGGAGAAATCACGCCCGGGCAATTCGGCCCGATCAGCCGCGACTTCGACGCCTTCAGCTTGGCCCAAACCTTCACCATGTCCAGCGTGGGAATGCCCTCGGTGATGCACACGATCAGCGGAATGCCCGCGTCTTCAGCTTCAAGAATCGCATCGGCAGCAAACGGCGGAGGCACAAAAATCATGGTCGCATTCGCGCCCGTCTCCTTCACCGCATCGGCCACCGTGTTGAATACCGGCCAGCCTTCATGCTTCGTCCCACCCTTGCCCGGAGTCACACCGCCCACAACCTTCGTGCCGTACTCCGCGCAACCTAGCGCGTGAAACGTTCCTTCTTTTCCCGTAATTCCCTGCACGATGAGCCGCGTATCGTTATCCACTAAAACTGCCATTTGAAATTAGCTCCTAGCTGCTAGCTTCTAGCTACTAGCCTTGAAGAAAAAACATTGAGATATCAAAAATCGGGTTCGGATTACTGATCGAAGTCCGTTGCTCCCAGTTCCAGCAGCATGACGCTAGGAGCTAGAAGCTAGCGGCTAGCGGTTAGAAGCCGCCTTAACCACCAACTCCGCCGCATCCTTCATCGTCGCGCCCACCTGGAAATTCAAACCAGAATCCTTCAGAATTTTGCGGCCTTCTTCCACATTCGTGCCCTCGAGCCGCAGCACAATCGGCACCTTCACGTTCAAATTCTTCGCCGCTGCGACAACCCCTGTCGCCAACCGATCGACGCGCAGAATGCCGCCAAATATGTTGATGAAGATCGCCTTCACATGCGCGTCCGAGAGCAAAATTCCGAATGCATGCTCAATCTGTTCCTGCGTAGCCCCGCCGCCTACATCCAGAAAGTTCGCAGGGCTGCCGCCGGCATACTGAATGATGTCCATCGTCGCCATCGCCAGGCCCGCGCCATTCACCATGCAGGCGATTGTGCCGTCGAGCTTGATGTAGTTCAGCGCGTACTTGCTGGCTTCCACTTCCAGCGGATCTTCCTCGGCCACATCGCGCAGCGCCTTGATGGCCGGATGGCGGAAGAGCGCGTTGTCGTCAAACGTGATCTTGGCATCGAGCGCAAACAGCTTGTCGTCCTTCGTCGTAATGAAGGGATTGATCTCCACCAGAGACGCGTCCGTATCCATGAACGCCTTGTAAAGGCTCTGCAGAAACGCAACCGCCGCATTGATCTGCGTCGGCTTCAGCCCCAGCGCAAACGCCAGCTTGCGCGCCTGCCATGCGCCGAATCCAACGGCCGGATCGATGGTCTCTTTGAAGATTGCCTCCGGCGTCTTTGCCGCGACTTCTTCGATCTCCATGCCGCCGGCCTGCGAAGCCATAAATACGAGTTTTCCTGTCGCGCGATCGAGCACGATGCCTAGATAGAGCTCGCGATCAATGGCCGCCGTTTCCTCGATCAGCAGCCGCTGCACCTTCTGCCCCGCCGGGCCCGTCTGGTGCGTAACGAGTTGCATGCCGAGAATGTTCTTCACATGCGTCTCGGCCTCGTCGCGACTGCGCGCCACTTTCACGCCGCCGCCCTTGCCGCGGCCGCCTGCGTGAATCTGGGCCTTGACTACCACGCCATTGGCGCCCTCGGCGAATAGTCCGCGCGCCACTTCGGCCGCTTCTTCCGGCGTATTCGCCATTTCGCCCTTGGGCACGGCAACGCCATACTTCGCCAGGATTTCTTTTGCCTGATACTCGTGAATTTTCATGTTGGTAGGAACCGCAACGTCCGCTGATATGTTCGGGAATCAATTCTGGAAAACAACTAAATGCCGGTCAGCGCGATCGTTCCCGCGGTATCCAAATACTATCTTGCTGCACGACAGGGTCGCAAACCGTCGCCCCGTAATGCCTTGCAACTATTCGCATCGACTGTTCGCTTTTGATCAGCGAATTTCGATCCCGGACAAAGACCACGCTGCGGATTGCCCACGCTCAAACTGAACTTGCTTAGGAATCAGCGACTTCAAGTTGTAGCGTTTTGGCTGGCCGCGTGCACAGCCCCAGGCAGATCGCACCTCGTGCAGCGACCGGTCGACGCGGATCTATGCATCTCAAAGCTCTTTCCGGCGCACTCGAGATGTTGGAGGATTCCCCATGTTCCGATTCATTGCGCGCATCGTGGCTCCTGTTGGCGTGGTGCTTGTTTTCGCCCTGGCCTCCGTGGCCAACGCCCAGATATCGCCGGACCTCCCCAATCCGACCAATGCGTCGAATCCGTTGACAACGACGTTATCCATCTTTCGCAGCAATATGCAGGACAAGATCATGAAGGCAGCGGACGCGATGCCGGAGTCCAAGTACAGCTACCGGCCGACGAAGGACGTTCGCTCCTTCGCCGAGATTCTGACCCATCTGGCGGACATCTCTTACACATTGTGTTCCAGCGTCAAGGGCGAAAGGAACCCCGCCACGGCTACCGCGAAGGCCTCGAAGGCCGAGATCGCGACCTACCTCAAAGGCTCCTTTGCCTACTGCGACGGCGTGTACTCTGGCTTCACCGATACGCACCTCAATGACCCAGCGGACTTCTTCGGTTTCAAGACGAACAAGATGTTCATCTTGACGCAAGTCGGAAATCATGACGCCCTGCATTACGGCAATCTCGTCACGTATCTGCGCATCAACGGCCTCGTGCCCTCCGGTGGCTGGTTCTGATGGCCTAGCGCCGCCGGGACGCGGCTAGTCCGACTGGAACGGAGCGCAACGGAGTGGAAGGAGCACCGCGTATAGGCTGGTGAGCTTGGTGTATCTATGGCTTTTTATTCGGGGCGTGTCCTGGCGGATTTTGACCGCGCGTTGCGAACTACTTCTCTCGTTTTCAGCATCGCTTCTTGTGAACCAGTACCGTACTGCTCAGCCCAATCGAGAAAACTCTCCATCGAGGAACCGAACGGGTGTCCGTCGAGTGAGGCACCATGATCCAACAGCAACTTGACGAAGGAGTGGTGACCGGTGTGCGCAGCCAGTGACAAAGCGGTCTCACCGAATTTGTTTCTGACGTCCAAGACTGCTCCGTGGTCGAGGAGGAGACTGCCGACGCTGGTGTCTCCGTTCTTCATCGCAGCTAGCATGAGGAGTGTCCAGCCGAGCTTATTCGAGAGGTTCGGGTCGAGCCCAGTCTCTAGGCTGTGCCGCAGGGAAAGGACGTCGCCGCGCTTGATCAACGGTTCCGCATCGTCGAATGTCATGGACCGCCATTATAGCGGCTGCAAGGGTCACAGCAGGTCGCGGCGGTCTAGGACGTCGGCTAGGCGGCGGCGGGCGGCGGGGATGATGTAGCCGACGGTGCGGACGGAGCAACCGCCGGCTGGTGACCACCAGTGCAATACCATACTGAGAGATATGGATTCGCTGAAGACCCTTCTCAAGCCGCTTGCCGAAGACGGTGCGCAACTCACGCGTGAGCAAGCGCGCGATGTACTCCGCCAGATCCTCGCCGGCGAGGCGCCCGACGTCGAGACCGCCGCACTGCTCACCGTCCTCGCCACCCGCGGCGAGCAGGCCCCCGAACTCGCCGGCTTCGTCGACGTCATGCGCGAGCAGTCGGTTCCCGTTCCACTCACGGATGAAGAGCGCGCCGAACTGGTCGACTGCGTGGGTACCGGCGGCGGTGGTCCGCTCACCTTCAACATCTCCTGCGGAGCAGCCCTCGTTGCCGCAGCAGCCGGAGCCAAAGTCGCCAAGCATGGCAATCGCGCCGTCACTTCACTCTGCGGAGCAGCCGACGTCCTTGAAGCCCTCGGCGTTCCCATCGACCTCACGCCCGAACTCGCCGTCGAGTGCCTGCGCGAAACCGGATTTGTCTTCCTCTATGCGCCGCTCTATCACCCCGCGATGAAGACGCTCGGCCCATTGCGCCGCGCCCTCGGATTCCGCACCATCCTCAACCTCTGCGGCCCGCTCACCAATCCCGCGCACGCGCGCATCCAGGTGGTCGGCGTGCTCGCGCCCAGCCGCGTTCTTCTCGTTGGCCGCGCGCTCCTGGCACTCGGATCGAAGCGCGCCTTTGTCGTGCATGGAACCGACGGCATCGACGAGCTCACGACCACCGGAGAGTCCGTGGTCGCCCGCATCCTTGAAGACGAACCCGGCGCCGAGCCCACGCTTAAAGGCGCTCGCATCACTCCGGAGATGGCCGGCCTGCCCCGCGCCAAGCTTGAAGACTTTACCGGCGGCGATATCGCGACCAACAAGTCCCTGCTCTACGACGTGCTCACCGGCATCCCCGGCGCCCGCCGCGACATCGTCCTGCTCAACGCCGCCGCGACCCTCGTCGCCGCAGGCCTAGCCGGCGATCTCAAAGAAGGCGTCACTCTCGGCGCAGAAGCCATCGACTCCGGCCAGGCCGCAGCTACCCTGGCCAAGCTTCGCGCGTTCGGAGAAAAGCACGCAAGAACTTAGTACCCGTCCGTTCCATAGACAGAGTGACCGCGTAAGAACTGTCAATATGGGACGCATCGCAGCAAGAAAGCATCCCGGAGGGATGCTGAGAGAATAGCCAGGATGAAATCCTGGGAAGCAGCGCAATAATTGATTCCCAAGCCCCGTAGGGCGATGGAACCGGAGGTACCGACCTCTGACTTTCGGGCCCGCACGCAAACGATTTAGCCCCCGGGGGCTCTTTTCGCGGATTTGCAATTCGCCTTAGATCTTGAACTCGCTGGCCAAAACAACAGGAGCTATCCATGAAATCCGTCGCAATTGAACTCGCCTCTGCGCTTCTCTGTGCCGCTGTTGCGGCACCGGCCCAGCAGCCGACCCAGCCCCAACTCAAGGTTGACTCAAGCAATCGCACGCTCACCGTCACCGCAACCGACAGCGTTACCGTCGAGCCCGACCTCGCCATCCTGCACATCGGTTTCGCTACGCAACCGACCGACGCCAAGTCCGCCTATGCCGAAGGCTCCCGAGCCTCAAACGCCATCATCGCCGCACTCAAGCAGGCCGGTGTACCGGATACTTCAATCCGGAGCGAGTCGCAATACCTCGACCGCGACTACACTAACCCGAAGCAGTTCAAATACGTCCTTCGCCAGCAGTGGACCGTCAAAGTCTCCCCCGATCGCGCCGCCGAGATGCTCGACGCTGCTGTGAACGCCGGAGCCACCAGCAGCGGCCAAATCGACTGGACCGTGAAGGATGAAAAAGCTCTCGAGAGCGAAGCACTCGACAAGGCAGCCTCACGCGCCAGGGCAAATGCAGAAGTGCTGGCCAAGGGAATGGGCGTGCGCCTCGGCTCGCTGATCTATGTGAGCAACCAGGTTTCCTCTCCGCAGTATCCGAGGCCCATGCCCATGATGGCCATGAGATCGGCAGAGGCAGCCCCCCAGCCGCTCGCGATCGAGCCGCACCAGGTGAGCCGCGAAGCCAGCGTCTACGCGGTGTATGCCATCGAGTAGCTCACGTCTTCTCTCATCATCAGTCTCACAGGAAACCTCTGTGCTAACCTTGCGCTGCTGTTCAGGAGGGCTTCTCGATGCGCTTTCTGAAGTTGGCCGTAATCGCGTTCCTGTCTACTTTTGCCGTGCTTGCCTCTGCACAAACCATCCAGATCAACCGCGAGAACAAGACGATCGCCATCAGTACCACCGACGAAGCTACAGAGACCGCGGAGATCGCTGGAATCACGGTCGGTTTTCAGATTTTTGGTCCCGATGCGGATAGCACTTATTCTCAGGCGGGCCATCTTTCGCAGGCCATCCTGAGCGCGCTACACAAGGCCGGAGTTGATGATAAGAAAATCGAGAGCTCTGCCCAGCAACTGCTTCGCAATACAGCCTTCGACGAGAAAGAACCGCCAGCACAGAGGGCGAAAGAGCAATTCAGCTTCAAGCAATCCTGGGAAGTCTCAGCGCCAGCTCAGAATGCCGCACAGGTAATTCGCTTGGCGATTGCTGCAGGGGCCAACCAAACTGGCGAGATCGACTGGCGCCTCTCGGATCGCAAAGCACTTCAGGCAAAAGCGGCTGAAGCAGCACTGGTAAAAGCGCGTGAAGTTGCTTCCAAAATGGCTGATGGCCTGCACGTCAAGCTTGGCGCCCTTATCTACGCGAGTAATCAGATGCCAAATGCTCGGCTCTACTTCCCTGCTGGTTCGGTAGGCACTAGCATGGCAACCGTCGAAGGCTCAGCAGACTCAGGCGTTCCCGTTACAGTGCCCGCGCTCGAAATCCGCCCCCAAACCATTCGCGAAGAAGCCACCGTCTACGCCGTCTTCGCCATCGAGTAAAGCGCCTCTAGAGCAGCCCGCCCCGCCCGATCATCCGCCGCGCCAGCAGCCACGACAGCAGCGAAACGCCCAGAGCCGCGGCCACCCAGCCAGCGTCTTCCAGCGTCCCCGTCATCTGCTGCGGCACATGCCCGAACAACTCGACAGGTGAGCCCAGATCCGGCATGCGCGTAAGCCCCTGCCGGGCCACTTCAACCCCAATCCACACCAACCCACCGGCAGCAGCCAGAGCACCCGGCAACACCCGCTTCCATGGAAACGGAATCGGCTTCGGCGCCGCTGCTTCCTCCCGCACGCGCTCCATCACCGCCGAGACAAACCCTGACGAAGGCGCCAAAGCCTCTTCCGCCGCCAGAATCCGATCGACATTCTCCAGCTTTTTGCTTGGCTCCATCGTCACGCCTCCTTCTCAGCCAATCCCATCGCCGCCTGCTCATCCTCAAGGTGCGGAAACCGCTTCTTCAACAACGCCCGCGCTCTGGCCAACCGCGCCTTCATCGTGCCTTCCGGCATCCCCATGGTGCGCGCTGCCGCGCCCACATCCATCTCGTGAAAATAAAACAACACGACCGGCTCGCGATAGCGTACCGGCAGCGCCAGCACCGCTCTGCGGACCACATCTGAGCTTTGCCTCATCGCCAAATCGCCCATCTGTGCCGCTCCTCGCGAAGGTTCTGGCACATCCTCGATCCACGCATCCGCCGTCGGAAATCGCTTCAGTTCTGAACGAAACCCATTGGCCGCCAGCGCAAACAGCCACGTTGAAAAGCTTCCTTCGCGCCGCCACTGCTTCAGCCCCCGCCACGCCCGCACCAGCGCTTCCTGCGCCATCTCTTCGGCGCGCCCGCGATCGCGGCAATAGCGCCAAGCCATATTCACCAGCGGACCCTGCCACCTGCGCACGATGCCCTCGAACGCATTCACGTCCCCGTCGAGCACGCGCTCCACATCGGCCAGATCGGCGTCGGCTCCCCGTAACGCATTTGCGCTCCCGGCATCGTCCGCGTCTCTGGCAGTTGTACGCAAATCCGCCACGCTCCTTCAGGTACGACAAGCCCCTGCTGCTCCCGGTTGCATTTTGTTCATCTCTCGCTACCATGACCAAACAAAATGCAACCACCCCACCCGCACCCCTGTCCCACTATTCGCAAGAATAGAAACCAGCCCGCTTCACGCAGGAGGACTGTATGGCACACCTGGTACTTCAAATGATCTTTGGCGACAACGATGTTTTCGCGAGCTACGGCCTCTGGCTCTTTCTCTCTGTCGGCGCCGTTGCTCTCTTCGGCATCTTCCTTCCCCTCACCGTCTGGATGGAGCACCGCCGCAAGGAGCGCGAAGCCTTTTACAAGGCTGATACCATCCGGCGCATTGCCGAGGCCCCCGGCGAAGGCGGCAACGCTGCGGTCCAGCTCCTGCGCGAACAGGAACGCGTTGCAAATTTCAAGACGCGCGAAGGTCTGAAAATCGGCGGCATTATCAACATCGGCGTCGGCATCGGCGTAACCGTCTTTCTTTTCGCCCTTCTTCATGGGAAACCGGTCTTTCTTTGCGGCCTGATCCCTGCCCTGATCGGCGCCGCCATGCTGGTCTATGTATATGTGCTGGCCGAGCCGGCTTTCTAGCGGCATTTGAATCTCGGCGTCCCTCCGTACATTCAGTGGCTGTTTCAACAGATAATTTCCGTCTGGCAATTTGGCCGGGAGCGCCGGAGATTTGCGATGCCCGCCAACATGAATCCACTGTCGGTTTCAGCGTCCTCTCAATCGGAGATTCATCCCGCTGTCCAGCAAAATAGCCACCAGCCCGAAAAGCATGCAGAGGTCTGTGCGTGCCTCGTGGATGAAACTGAGCAGCCCATAGTGATCCAGCTTCGGCGTCGCAAATCTCCCCAGCGGATGCCCAAGCAGGATTGGCGCCTTGGTGGTGAAGATCGCCGTCAGAATCACGATCAGCAGCAAGAACGCGGCATCGCCGGCATACAAATTCAGAATCAGCGCTCCGCCCGCTGCAATCTCGACCGCTCCCACAAACGGCGCGAGCACGTGCGGCAAAGGCAGACCAATGTGCGCGAATCGCCCCCAGCCCAGTTCGCCGGGATACACGAACTTCAGAATTCCCTCGGTCAGAAACACCACTCCCACAATCACGCGGATCAGAATCATCGGAAGATTTTTGCGCATCCCGGCCTCGTTATCTGCTCTCGAGCAGATTTTCAATATCCTTCGTCAGGCTCTCCGGCTTGGTGGTGGATGCAAACCGCGCCACAACTCTCCCGTTTCGATTGACCAGAAACTTCGTGAAGTTCCACTTGATCGCCCCGCCGCCCAGCGGTCCCAGCAGCCCCGGCTTTTCTTTTTTCAGGAACTGGTACAGCGGGTGCGCCTTCTCGCCGTTCACATCAATCTTGCCGAACATGGGAAAGCTCACTCCGTAGTTCCGCTCACAAAAGACGCCGATCTCCGCCGCCGTTCCCGGCTCCTGCGAGCCAAACTGGTTGCACGGAAATCCCAGCACCTCTAACCCGCGCTCCTTATATGTCCGATACAGCGACTCCAGCCCGGCATACTGGGGCGTGAACCCGCATTGGCTGGCTGTATTCACAATCAGCAGCACTTTTCCCTTGAAATCCGACAGGCTCGTTGCACGCCCGTCCAGCGTCTGCGCCGAAAAGCTGTAGACGGTCCCCGAAGTTTCTGCCATTTTCTCCTCAATCCTCGTCGCTTTTGAGGATGTCATGTTGCCCTCGCCTGCGTCTAAGCATCGTGCATTCGCTCATATCCAGTCATTTAGGGCAAGGAATCTCCGCTCACATGTAGCAGCCCGTGGGGCATCGTTAGCTCCCGCCATTTCGGTCCGGTAAACTGATCTAGGATCCAAATGAGCAGGCGGTTGGCGACCAGGTTCAGGATTCGATGGTAGATCTGTTTTCGTCCATCCATGTTCTGTAGCTCGTTTAGTGAAGTGCCCGGAGTCCCGAATGACGCGATAAGCGGACGCCCGCGGACAGGTTTTTGTCCGTAGGGTACTGATTGGCGCGGCAGGAAAATTAGGGAAGGTTCTGGTTTCCGAACCGAGCGCTTCATCCGTGGTTTCGATGAGGTTGTTGCGCTCAGAAGACACCGTCTTCGAGATGATAAAATCAATCTTTCCTAAAGGCTGTAACAGAACTTAAGCAGTGAGGGTGTGCATATTCTTCCCGTGAAGCCTTACCTTGGACCGCACCAGTACTTTTGCTCGCCGCAGGACTCCAGCCCGGTGAAGATCAAGCACGATTCCATCTCCCGCAAATTGCGGATCCCTTTGCTCATATCCCGGCTCGCCCTGGTGCTGATTCTGGTTCTTTCGGCCGCCTCGGCGCTCGCCCAGCAAGCGCAAACCATTGAGTCCATCCGGGTCATCGGCAATCGCCGTATCCCCAAGGAGACTATCCTCGCCCGCATGTTCACCCATCCCGGCGATACCTACGATCCGGTTTCGATCGAGCGCGACTTCAACTCCCTCTGGAACACCGGCTACTTCGAAGACCTCCGTATCGAACGTGAAGATACAGAGAAGGGCATCATCCTCAACGTCTTCGTCCGCGAACGTCCCACCATTCGCGAGATCAATTACAAGGGCAACAGCTCTGTCTCTACCTCCGATATTCTTGACCGCTTCAAGAAGGAGAAGGTTGGCCTCTCGGTGGAAGGCCAGTACGATCCCACCAAGGTCATGCGCGCGAAAAACGTGCTCGCGGAACTCCTGGCCGAGCATGGGCATCAGTTCGCCACCATCAAGGCCGACGTCAAGACCATCCCCCCCGCCTCGGTGCAGATCAACTTCAGCATCAAGGAAGGCCCGACGGTCAAGGTCGGTGAGATCAAGTTCGTCGGCAACCAGCACATCAACAGTCTTGTCCTGCGCCGCTCCATGAGGAACCTGAAGCCGATCGGGATACCTTATTCTCTCTTCCTCGAGAATCTCTTTGCCAAGACCTTCGACGCCTCCAAGCTCGATGAAGATACTGAGCGCGTTCGCTTCGCCTATCGCGACAAGGGCTACGCCAACGCCGCGGTCGAAACGCCCCGCACCCAGATTCGCGACGAAGGCGGACTGAGTTTTCTCACCTTCCGGCCCAAACGCGGCAAGCGTATCGACATTCTGATGCCCATTGAAGAGGGCGCGCGTTATCGCCTCGGCACCATCACCTTCACTGGAAATACGCACATCAACAACACCAAAGCGCTCCGCTCCACGTTTGCCATTAAGGATGGCGACTGGTTCAACGCCACCCTGGTTGGCAAGGGCCTTGAAAACCTCAAGAAGGCCTACGGCCAGCTCGGATATATCAACTTCGGCGCCATTCCCAAGCCCATCTACGACGACCAGAAGAAAACCGTCTCGCTCCAGGTTGACATCGACGAAGGCAAGCAGTTCTACGTCTCGCGTATCGAGTTTCAAGGCAACGTCATCACCCGCGACCGCGTCATCCGTCGCGAGCTGCTCCTCGACGAAGGCCAGGTCTACAACTCCCAGCTGTGGGAGTACAGCCTGCTGCGCCTCAATCAGCTCGAATACTTCGACGCCCTCAAGGTCGATCAGGACTCTGAGGCACACCAGAACGCCGAAGCCGGCACCGTCGACTTGCTCCTCAAGGTCAAGGAGAAGGGCAAGAACTCCATCGGTCTGAACGGCGGCGTCAGCGGACTCTCCGGCGCCTTCCTCGGCGTTAATTACCAGACCAACAACTTCCTCGGCCTGGGCGAAACCCTCAGCGTGCAAGGCAACATCGGCAACGTGAGCCGCCAGTTCCTCTTCGGCTTCACGCAACCCTATGTACACAACCGCCCTCTCGGCCTCGGCTTCCAGATCTATAACAACAAATCCGACTTCAACGCGGCCAAATCCTACCAGACAAGCTCTGGCACGGCCCTCAACCTGAGCGCCGCGCAACAGTCGCTCACGCAGAACTACAATCAGGCCTCCACCGGATTGAACTTCTCAGTGAACTACCCCCTGCGCCGTCACGCATTCCAGCGGCTGGGCTTCACCTACTCACTGTCCCGCGCCAACATCACCGCGTTCAGCACCGCCTCGCAGACCTACTTCCAGACCATCAGCTTCCGGTCCGGCATCCAGGGCTCGAATGCACTGGAAGGCATCATCACCAGCCTGGCTTCCTTCACCTATACCTACAACACCGTCAACAATCCGGTACGCCCGCGCACCGGCAAGGAGTTCACGGCGGCGTTCCAGGTAGCCGGCATCTGGGGCAACGTACGCTACTTCTCGCCCCTGGTTGCGTTCAAGACCTATCGCTCCATGCACTACCTCAAGTTCAATCCCAATGGCCACAACGTGCTCGCGTTCAAGTCGCAGCTCGGCTATATCCAGGGATACGGCGGCGATGTGGCTCCTCCAAACAACCGTTTCTATGCGGGCGGCGACTCCGAACTGCGCGGCTTCGACATTCGCAGCGCGACACCGTACGGTTACGTGCCCACGCGCCAGACGGTGCAGCTGACCAATCCAGATAATTCCTGCGTGCCGCGTGACCCGAACAATCCTCAGCTGAACCAGTGCATCGCGGTTCCGATTCCGGTGTACGGCATCGTCTCCATCGGAGGCGACACCAGCTTCCTCAGCAACCTCGAGTACCGCATTCCCATCGTTGGCTCCGCGATGTTCTCTTTCTTCGATGATTTCGGCCTGGACGTCGTCGCCAACCATGGCCAGCTCAAGCAGAGTCCCGAAGGCTTCGCATCCCTCACCGCCCCGCTCTATGGCTGCCCCGTCTATAACAACGGCTCCTGCCAGGGCGGCATACCGGGTCGCAGGTTGGATTCCAGCGCGATATTCGGCCGGTCGCCGGCACCAATGTTGTTCCACGCATGTCGCTGGGCGGCGAATTCTCCATCATCATGCCAGTCATCAACGCGCCGTTCCGCCTCTACTACGCGTATAACCCGCTCCGCCTCTACGAGCGTCCCTATTGCAACGACGTAAACCTCGGAGCCAAGGTGCAGAGCTGCACGGCACAGCTGATTACGCGCGACATGTTCCCTCCGGGTGGCGCAGGCGACTACACCTATGAGCAGACCATCCAGGCATACGGAGCGCAGAATCTCTTCCGTGAGCCGCGTAAGACCTTCCGCCTCAGCGTCTCCACCACCTTCTAATCGCAACTCCTGACCAGTATTTGCCAAGGCCGCCCATCCGAGCGGCCTTCTCGTTTCCGGCCCCTGTCCCTATTCCCTGTTCCCTGCTTCCTTTTGTTTGACCCCCCTCTCCGCCCCTCATATAATCGTTGCTAGTTCCTGCTGACGTCTCCGTCCGCGTCTTTTTGCCTCTGCCTCAACCGTCGCGGAGCCTCCAAACAAAAAAGACGAATGAAGGTTGCTCAGGAGGCACAGGCTCGCCATTGCGCCGCACTTGCCGCAGGCTGCCTTCCAGGGATTTCAAGGAGTATTTGATTTACATGAAACACACTCTTGTGACCGTAGCCGCGCTGGCCTCTTGCCTCGCGCTTAATGCCGCCGCTCAATCGAATGCCGTCTCAGCCGCTGCACCGGGTGCATCGACCGTACCGGCCGGACCACCGAAGATCGCCGTGATCAGCTTCCAGGAAGCCGTTGCACAAACCAACGACTTCCAACGCCGCTTCGCCGACCTGCAGAAAAAGTATGATCCCAAACGCCAGCAGATCAAGACTCTCAGCGACGAGATCGCCGGTCTGCAAAAGGAACTCCAGGCCCAGGCCGCGACCATGAGCGATGCCGACCGCGCCACCAAGGCCAAGCTTCTCGACAGCAAGCAGAAGGAACTGAAGCGGACCGGCGATGATGCGCAGACTGACTTTCAGCAGGACATGCAGCAGACCTTCGGCGCAGTAGCCGGAAAATTCGCCGAGACGCTGGATGCCTACGCAGCGGAGCATGGATTCAGCGTCGTGCTCGATAACGGCAACCAGCAGCTTCCCGTCGTGATCTACAACAATCCTTCGGTTGATATCTCCAAGCCCGTCGATCGAAGCCTACAACGTCAAGTCCGGCATCCCGGCGCCCGAGCACCCGGCAGCTGCCACCGCTCCCGGAGCCAGGGGCACAGCTCCCGCCAGGACCCCCGCCGCTCCCAAGACGCACCCTGCAGCCCACTAATCTTCAATGGACCACCAAAAGGCCTCGCCCTGCGCGAGGCCTTTTGTCGGGCAGTTCCTGTCCCTTGTTCCCACTCTCTGTTCCCTCGTTCCCTGTTTCCAGCCGTTTGACCCTCCCACCCGGCCCCCCTATAATCCATCTAGTTCCTGCTGATGTTTCCGTCTGCTTCTTTTCTCGTCCTTGCTTCCGTCTAATGGAAGTCCCTCGAGGAATTTGTTGCGAGGTTTCTCAGAGGGCGCGCGCAGAGTAGGTGCTTTCACCTGCAAACTTGAATGCGCGGCAGCCCCAGGAATTTCTAAGGAGTTTTCAAGTCGAATGAAGCGCACTCTTGCATTAGTTCTCACGCTGGCCTCAGGCCTTGCCCTGACCGCCGCCGCCCAAACGCCGTCCGCTCCCGACTGCCGCTGCCGCCCCCGCGGGCCCAGCCAAAATCGCGGTCATCGCATTTCAGGTTGCCGTCGCACAGACCAACGAGGGCCAGCGCAGCTTTGCCGACCTGCAGCGGAAGTACCAGCCCGAAGCAGGCGCAGCTCAAGGCCCTGAACGATGAAATCGACACCCTGACCAAGCAACTCCAGGCTCAGGGCGACAAGCTCAGCGATGCGGAGCGCGCGGCGCGTGCAAAGACCATCGACGACAAAAAGAAGCAGCTCGATCGCTCTGCCGAAGACGCCCAGAACGACATGCAGAACGAGATGCAGGAGCTCTACGGCGCGCTCGCTTCCAAGGTCTACGACGTACTCAACGACTACGTGAAGAAGAACGGCTACACGCTCGTCCTCGACTTCTCGCAGCAGCAGAACCCCGTGCTCTATGCCGCTGACTCCACCAACATCACCAAGGCCATTATCGACGCCTATAACGTGAAGTCGGGCGTGCCTGCGCCGACATCGCCCGCTGCGGGAGCGAGCAACTCCCATCGGCCCCGTCAGCCCCCAGGCCAGCAGCTCCGAGGCCCACGACTCCCCAGTAGCTGCGAGTCTGGACAGTCCGCATCAGAGTGTCGCTCGATCAATAGAAAGGCCCCGGATCCCGGGGCCTTTCTTCATGCATTTCGATCCGAATTCAAGCGGATTGCGCGTCCCCCAGTTCGCGCAGAAAAGGTCCTCCGCCGCCTGTGGAAAAAATTGTGGATATCGAGTCGCTTGATCCACAGAAAAATCCGCATTTTCCCACTTGCCAATCTCCTATACGCTCTGATAAACCTAGGAAGCCCTTTATTTATCTAGTCAGAAGCGCAGCCTGCATCGACCGCTGCAGCGGTTAGCCCGTGCGTAGACTCTGCCTTTGTCCGGCAATGAGCTTTCCACAATTCCCCATGAATGGTTGATAAATGCGATGTGAGCCAAGTCACCATTCGAGTGTTACTTCTGCTGGTCTTCCCCGACCCGCAACACCGCCAGAAAAGCCTCCTGCGGAATGTCCACTTTCCCGATCCGTTTCATCCGCTTTTTGCCTTCCTTCTGTTTCTCCAAAAGCTTGCGTTTTCGGGAGATATCGCCGCCATAGCACTTGGCCAGGACGTTCTTTCTGAGCGGGCTCACCGTCTCCCGCGCCACCACTTTGGCCCCGATTGCCGCCTGGATCGCCACCTCGAACTGCTGCCGCGGAATCAGCTCCCGCATCTTCGAAACCAGCGCCTTGCCGCGTTCATAAGCAAAGTCCCGATGCACGATGATCGACAGCGCATCCACCGGCTCGCCGGAAACCAGGATATCCAGCTTCACCATCGGCGATTCCCACTCGCCTGCCAGCGAATAATCCAGCGAAGCATACCCGCGTGAGATCGATTTCAGCCGATCGTAGAAATCCAGCACGATCTCGTTCAGCGGCAATTCGTACGTCAGCAGCACGCGCGTCGGCGTCACATACTCGAAGTTCATCTGCTTGCCGCGCTTCTCCTCCACCAGCTTGAAAATCCCGCCGACATACTCTTCGTTGGTCAGGATCTTCGCCGTGATCACCGGCTCGCGGATCTCATCGATGTTCGTCGGCTCCGGCCAGCGCGAAGGATTGTCCACTTCCATCACCGACCCATCCGTCATGGTGATGTGATAGCGCACGCCCGGCGCCGTCGTAATCAGGTCAAGCTCGTACTCGCGCTCCAGCCGCTCCTGGATGATCTCCATGTGCAGCAGCCCCAGGAACCCGCAGCGAAAACCAAATCCCAGCGCCGCCGAGCTTTCCGGCTCGAAGAAGAATGACGAATCATTCAATCGCAATTTTTCGAGAGCATCGCGCAGCAAAGTGTGCTCGTGCGAGTCCACCGTGTAGAGTCCCGCAAACACCATCGGCTTGATGTCTTCAAATCCGGGCAACTGCTCTGCCGCGGGCCGGCTCTTCTTCCGTAACCGTGTCGCCGATGCGCGTGTCGCTTACCGTCTTGATGGTCGCCGCGAAAAATCCCACCTCGCCCGCCGAAAGCTGTGCAATCTCCACTGGCTTCGGCATCAGCACGCCCATCGACTCAACTTCGAACGACTTCCCGTTCGACATCAGCCGGATCCGCTGCCCTTTGCGCATCGTTCCCTGCATCACGCGCACCAGCACGATGACGCCGCGATACGCGTCGAACCACGAATCGAAAATCAGCGCCTGCAGCGGCGCATCCGGATCGCCGGTTGGCGGAGGCAGCCGATGCACAATTGCCTCCAGCACTTCATCGACGCCCTGTCCCGTCTTCGCGCTCACCGGGATCGCATCGGTCGCGTCGAGCCCCACGGCCATCTCGATCGCCTCCTGCGTCCGCACGATGTCGGCCGAAGGCAGATCGATCTTGTTGATCACCGGAATAATGTCCAGCCCGTGATTGATGGCCAGATACGCATTTGCCAGCGTCTGCGCCTCCACGCCCTGGGTCGCATCCACCACCAGCAGCGCGCCTTCG
The DNA here is from genome assembly GCA_963769345.1 of uncultured Acidobacteriaceae bacterium. Classification (GTDB taxonomy): domain Bacteria; phylum Acidobacteriota; class Terriglobia; order Terriglobales; family Acidobacteriaceae; genus Telmatobacter. The sequence goes on along the minus strand of CAVYLL010000005.1, from coordinate 321,944 downwards.
CACGAAGCCAGCGAGCGCGAAACCTCGTAGCTGAAGTCCACGTGCCCCGGCGTGTCAATCAGATTCAGTTGATACGTCTGCCCGTCGCGCGCCTTGTACATCATGCGCACTGCATGGGCCTTGATGGTGATGCCGCGCTCGCGCTCCAGGTCCATGGCGTCAAGAATCTGCGCCTGCATCTCACGGCCGGTCACCGAGCCCGTCAATTCAAGCAGGCGGTCGCTGAGCGTCGACTTCCCATGGTCGATATGGGCAATAATTGCGAAATTGCGGAGGTATTTTACGTCCATCAGGGGTAGGTAATCACTGCAGGCCTGGTACTAAAGTCAGCGATGTCTCTAGGTCATAGCTTATCATCGGCATAGTGCCTTCCGCGCTTTGGGGTATAACCGTCTCATCGTCAAATCGATGCTCATTCCGTCGACCACAACCGGTCTCACTGATGACAAAAGACGGCTTATGAGACGGGGTCCAGTATTGTCACAGCATCAACTGTTACGCATGATTTTGAATCGCTTAGATAGCCTTGGTTCCGCCGCGCTGGCCCTCACGCTGGCCGTCTCACTCTCAGGATGCGACCCGGTAAAACCCGCAGCCTCTGCAACCCCTGCATCCCAGGCCCTTGCGCCCGCGGTGTCCGCGCCCGCGCAGCAACAGGCCCAGCCCCCTACGCCGCCTCCTCAGCCAACTCCGTCGCAGCAACGCGTGCAGGCTCTCATTCAGCAGGTCGAAAAGGCCTACTCCCTCGGAGAAGCCGCATATAAGCGCGGCAACCTGCCCGAAGCCAAATCCAACTTCGACAAGGCCGTCGACCTGATGCTCACGAGTGGAATCGACATCAGATCCACCCAACAGCTTCAGGACGAATTCGACCGCATCGTCGATCAGATCAATGGGCTCGAGATGGATGCGCTGAAGCAGGGCAACGGCTTTACCCCCAAGACGGAAGACACCCCCGCCGAAGCCGCCAGCGACGTGACCTTCGTCGTCGATCCCAACATTGTGGCCAAGGCCAATGCCGATCTCGCCACCACCAAGTCCGATCTTCCCCTCGTCGTCAACGACTACGTTGCCTCCTACATCAACTTCTTCGCCAACACCACCAAGGGCCACAACACCCTGCTTCACTCCTTCCAGCGCGCAGGCCGCTACCGGGCGATGATTCAACGCGTCATGAGCGAAGAAGGCGTTCCGCAGGATCTCATCTACCTCGCCGTCGCTGAGTCCGGCTTTCAGCCCCGCGCCGTCAATGCACGCTCCCGCGCGGGCGGCATGTGGCAGTTCATGCCCTACGGCAACTACGGCCTCACCCGCAACCAATACGTCGACGAGCGTTTCGATCCCGAAAAATCCACCCGCGCCTACGCTCGCTACATGAAGTACATCTATGCGCAGCTCGGCGACTGGTACCTCTCCATGGCCGGCTACGACTGGGGCACCGGCAACATTCAGCGCGCTGTCGAGAAGACTGGCTATGCCGACTTCTGGGAACTCTACAAGCGCAATAACCTCCCCGGCGAAACCAAAAACTACGTACCCGAAATTCTCGCCGCCATCATCATCGCCAACCATCCCACCCAGTACGGCTTCGACGACATCACCCTCGATCCCGCCCGTCCTCACCGATACGGTAACCATCAACTACTCTGCTGATCTGCGTCTGGTCTCCGACATTGTTGGTGCTCCGGTCGACGAGCTCATTGCGCTGAACCCCAGCCTGCTGCGTCTCGTCACTCCGCCCGACACAGGGTTCGATCTGCATCTGCCCGCCGGCACCGCCGCTCTCTTCCAGGACAAGATCGCCGCCATTCCCGAGAGCAAGCGCAACTCCTGGCGCTACCACAAGGTCACGCCGGATGACACCCTCGCGTCCATCGCTCACACCTATAGCGTTTCGGTTTCCGCGATCGCCGAAGCCAATCAGCTTGAACAGGCCGGGAAGCTCGACGGCATTGATGCAATCGTCGTGCCAGTCGCCCCGGCTGCGGCACCATCAGCGCACACCGTCTACTACACCACCCGCCGCGGCGATACTCTGGTCTCCGTCGCCGACCGATTCGGTGTCTCGCTGACCCAGCTCCGCCGCTGGAACAAACTCCCCGCCAGTGGCGGTATCAAGATCCCCGCAGGCCGCCGCCTGCATGTTGCCGAACCCGCCATGGTCCGCACCAGCAGCAGCCACAGTCGCCACGGCAAAGACCAAGACCAGCGCCTCCGCCTCCGCCGACGAAGCCTCCTCCGGCTCTCACAGCTCTCAGTCGAAGACATCCTCGTCCCATGCGAGCCACACGACACACACCGCTAAGGCCGCATCGTCGAAGGGCGCAAACGGCGCGGGTTCCACGAAGCACTCTTCACATTCCAAAACATCTGCGACCGCACAAAAATAATCATCGGCCTGTTTCCCTTCACGTGTTTTGATAGCTTTTCATTCGAGGTGTTGTTAGAATGACTCCGCATGCGGAGATGATTTATCCGCACCGCAGAGATGCAAATCCCACTTGGGCAGCGGTGATCCGCTGGAGGCAATCGGATGGACGAAGTGATCAAGATGTACGCAATGAATGACGGCAATTCGAATTTGGAGCCGGCAGAGTTGAGCGCCGATCACGATGAACTGGAAGAGGACGACGAGGTTGAAACCTCAAGCGTGCTCACCTCCTCCGACGACGACGAACTTGTTGTCGAAGAGGGCGTGATTATCGTCGAAGCGGTTCCCATTCCAAAGCCGGCCCGCAAAAAGGCCGCAAAGAAAGCTCCTGCTCCTGCCCCGGCGAAAAAAGCCGCGACCAGGAAGACCGCCAAAAAAGCAGTCAAGAAAGTAGCCAAGAAGGCTGCGAAAAAAGCTCCGGCCAAAAAGGCCGCAAAGAAGTCCGCCAAGAAAACCGCTGGCGCCAAGGGCGGAAAGGCCGCGGCGAAAAAGTCCGTGGCGGGTAAGCGCGCCGGCAAAACCACAAAAAGAGGTAAGAAATTGGCAGTTAAGAAGGCAGCAAAAAAGGCTCCCGCAAAGAAGGCAGCAGCGAAGAAAGCTCCTGCAAAGAAGGCGGCTAAGAAGGCAGTCAAGAAGGCAACCAAGAAGACTGCAAAAAAGAAGTAACCCAGGCAACCGCAATTTTCAAAGGCAAGCAAAAACGCCCGGCTTCCCGCCGGGCTTTTTTGCGTCTGCACTCAATGGAGAGTTCCCGCAGAGCCGATGAACCTGGGTGCCCCAGCGCCTGCCCTTAGCGAAGTCGAAGGGTCTCGCTTCTGAGACCTGGGAAAGCTAAGAGCCAACGGCCGGGTGCCCCATCCTTGCGAAGCAAGGGGTGGGAAAGCTAGGAGACACCAACCAATAGCTGTTTCAAATGCCATCTCTGGTGCGTCACATAATCCTCGATCAGATACCGCAACGTAACCGGCGCATCCGCGTCCATCACGCAGGGTGCCTCGAGCCTTGCATCCGGAATTCGATCCACAACCGACATCAGGATCTCGTGCTCCGCCTCCCACCACCCCAGAAGCGTACCCCACGTCTGCTCGGTGTAGCCATGCGCCGCGACCCATGCATCCTGCGCATAATTCGGCCCGTTGAACCAGCCATCGCTCGTCGCCCGCACAAACCGCTGCCGGTTGTTCGTAGCCGAGTCGAGCAGGTGGCCCACGATCTGTTTTCGCGTCCACCCGCCGTCGCGCCACGGCACATCCGCAAGCGCCGCCGGCACCGACATCAACTCCCGATGTACATCGTCCAACCCCGCGCGAAACGTCTGCGCTACTTCAGTCATACACACTCTCTCGTTCAGGTCTTGAGGGGCTGCTGATCCTGGTGCCGCGAATCTGGGTGCCCCAGGTCTCGATTTGAGACCTGGGATAGCTAATGGCTAAGAGCTAACAGCTAGCTTTTCTGTGCCTCTGCAATCGCCGCCAGCACCTCTTCCGAGTGCACCTGCGGATTCACCTTCGTCCACACCTTCACGATCTTTCCCTTCGGATCGATCAGGAATGTGTTCCGCACCGCAATCGTCATGGTGCCGAAGTGACCCAGCGAACCGTACTCGTCCACCACCTTGTGCTCCGGATCGGCCAGCAGCTTGAACGTAAGCCCTTCCTTGGTGCAGAACTGCTTGTGACTGTCCGGCGTATCGACGCTTACGCCAACAATGGCAGCATTCACGGCGTCATATTTCGCCTGGTCGCGCTGGAAGTTGTGCGCCTCGATCGTGCAGCCCTGGGTCATGTCCTTCGGATAGAAGTACAGCACCACCCACTTGCCGCGGAAGCTATCCAGCGCAACCTGGTTCCCATCCTGCGAAGGCAGGGTGAACGTGGGCGCCATCTGTCCGACCGAGGGCATTGGCTCATCCGCCGCCCGCACCGTTACCAGAGAGACCGACAGCGCAATCGCCGCGGCAAACACAATCAGAATCGTCTTCTTCATCTGTAACCTCCTGTTCATAAATACGGGGATCAAACACCAGGGTCCAAGCCGACACACCGGCATGTCATTGAGACGTAGCGGGAAGAGCTGGGGACGCCCCGCTGCCAGTCAGTATAGTTCCAGCCCGCCCTGATTGTATTGGACTCACCAAAAGGCTCGCCGGTCACCCCCTGCGCCCTTGTTGGCCTGTCTTTATTCCCTAGTTCCCTTAGTCCCTAGTCTCCTGTCGCTGGCATCGCCACGACCGCAATCCCCGCCTCCGCCGCGCGCTTCAGCAGCGCCTCGCGATCGAACAGCAGCGTCCTCCCTGCTTCAACCGACAAACAACTCGCACCCGCCTGCACCATCGTCTCAATTGTCTTCATCCCAATCACTGGCACATCGAAACGCATATCCTGATTCGGCTTTGCAACTTTGACCACCGTCAGCCGCCGTTCAAGTGTGGAAGCAGGCGAACCGAACTCTTCGTCCATCGATTTCATCAGAAGACCGGCTCGCTCAATCGTCGCGTCCGTACCCTCCATCGCCTCCACGGCTACGCACGCCTGCGCCGCCACTACGACCGTCTGCCCAATATCGAATCCCGCCAGCGCATTCGCCACACCCAGCCCGTATTCAATATTCTTCCGCTCGTCCTCGCTGGGAGCGCGCCCACCCACAGGCTCGGTCAATGCGCCTTCTTCGGCCAGCAAAGGCTCCAGAAACTGTGTCGAACTCATCAGTTCGATGCCCTCGTCCGCCAGTACCTTCGCCACAGCGCCCAGCAGCATGTCCGTATTGCGCGTGCGCAGATTCAAGAGCAGCTTCGCGAGCCGCCAGTCCGGCCGGATGCTGCTGAATATTTGTTTGTGCTTTACCTGGCCCGCCATCACGGCGGCCTTCACCCCGGCTTCTTGAAACACTTCAATCAGCCGCGACAGTTCCCCCAGCGACAACCAGTGCACGGTAATCTTCTCGTCTGCCGCAGCGCGATCGTTGATCTCCGGGTCCGTCTCCTCGCGAATCGCCGCGACCGTAACGCTGAGTCCCTGCGCCCGCGCCGCATCCAGCAGCAAAAACGGAAACCGCCCATTGCCGGCAATCAGGCCAAGTTTCATCGTGTGCACCGCATCAACGTAACGCGCATTTCAGATCGAACAGCACAACAATCATTCCCAAAATCAAACGATCGCCCCAACCTTCCATCGAGCGATGAACTCGCCTTCAGCACGGCCATTCCTCCCGTAGGGAGAAAACGAAAATAGCCCAGGGTGAAGCGCAGCGAAACCCTGGGAATCCTATCGGCCAACAACCCCCTCGCCCCGTAGGGCCGACCGAAACCACCCACTAAAATCTGCGATACCATTGATATTCATCATGTCACATACATATTGCTGTTCATTGTTTCACTGCGTCTTCTCGACGAAGGATCGGCACAAATCCATTTCGCCGGATATACAGCCTGGCCTCGGGGAATACATCGGCGGGATCGCCAGAAAACACGGTATGAAAGCCCTTGTCGTCGGCGGCATGGAGGATCACGTCCATATCCTGTTATCCCTGCCGTCGTCGCTTCCGGTTGCTCAGGCAATGCGCGAAATTAAATCCGCCTCTTCGCGCTGGATGCACGAAACCTGCAATCTGAAGAATTTCGAATGGCAGGAGGGATACGGTGCCTTCTCCATCGGATCGTCGCAAATCGGGCCCACCCTCGCCTACATCGGCCGCCAGCGCGAGCATCATCGGAAACGCGATTTTCAGGGAGAATTCATTGCATTCCTGAAGAAACACCGCGTCGAATATGATCCACGCTACATCTGGGGTTGATTTCGAATCGGCCCTACGGGACTAGGGCGTGGTTGGGCAAGCGTTCCCAGGGTTTGCTGCGCAGCACCCTGGGCTATTCTCGTCTTCTCCTTCCGGGAGAATCGACAAAACGAAACCGGTCATAGCCTTACTTGATGACCCCCCGTTCGCTGCGCTCAATAAACTTCACCAGCAGCGCCACGTCCTCGCCCTCAAGCTCGCGTATCTTCTCCAGCGCCTGCGACGTGTTCAGCTTCGACACCAGCAGCAGCCGGAAAGCCTTCTGCAGCGCCTTGATCCGCTCCGCGCTGAATCCCCGCCGCTCCAACCCGATGCTGTTCACGCCGAAAGCCTTGTTCTCGCGCCGCGCCGAGGTCTTCGAAAATGGCAGCACATCCTGCGTCACAATTGTCCCGCCGCCGATGAACGCGTACTTCCCCACCGTGCAGAACTGGTGCACCGGGCTGAACGCGCCCACCGTGGCGAAATCTTCGATGATCACGTGTCCCGCCAGTGTCGCCGCATTTGCAAGGATGCATCCGTTGCCCACGATGCAGTCGTGCCCGATATGCACTGCCGTCATCAGCAGGTTCTTCGAACCCACGCGCGTAATGCCGCCGCCCTTCACCGTGCCGCGGCTGATCGTCACGCTCTCGCGAATCGTATTGTCATCGCCGATCTCGCACTGCGTTGGCTCGCCGCCATACTTCAAATCCTGCGGCGCCATGCCCACCGCACAGAAGGGATAAAACACGTTCCGCGCGCCGATCAGTGTCCGCCCGTCCAGCACAACGTGCGAAATCAGCCTGCAATCCTCGCCCAGTACAACGTCAGGCCCGATGGTCGAAAACGGCCCCACCTCGCAGGAGTCGGGAACCACCGCTCCCTCGACCACCACCGCGCTGGGATGGATACTCACTCCGCCACCGGCGCGCGCCGTGGGCGCCTTTTCCCCTGCCGCACTCGGATCCGTACCGTCTCCGTGCGCTTTCCGGTCGCGCTCCCGCGGCACCACCGCGCACATCAGCGTCGCCTCGCATGCCAGCTTGCCGTCCACTGTCGCGCGGCCATAAATCTTCCCCGCCCGCGTCCGGAACGACAGCACATCCACCTCAATCCGCAACTGGTCGCCCGGCGTTACCGGTCGGCGAAACTTGGCCCGCTCGATCCCCGTGAACACCACCAGCTTCGAATGCCGATCCTCCATCTCGTGCATCATGATGATGCCGCCCGCCTGCGCCATCGCCTCCACCACCAGCACCCCCGGCATGATGGGATACCCCGGGAAATGCCCCTGGAAAAATGGCTCGTTGATGGTCACATTCTTGATCGCCACCAGCCGCTTGGTCGGCTCGAATTCCGTGATCCTGTCGATCAACAGAAATGGGTAGCGGTGGGGTAGAAATTCCAGGATCTCCTGGATGTCGAACGTCATTCTATGGCTCCACAAAGCGCGCATTCACTCGCCCCGCGCTCCCTGAGGATTATAACGAAGCCAATTCAAGCGCTCCGTGAGGCCACGAACTTCCCGATCGCCTCAACCTCAGCTAAAAGCTAAGAGCTAGAAGCTAGAGGCTGCCAGGAGCTACTTCTTGATCTTCTTCGCCACCGCAGCAATATCCCAGAAATCGGGGCCCAGGTCCTGGTTGTAATGCACCTTGTCGATAAATAGCTGCCTCGCCATCTCGTCATTGTGCATGCGCGTGATCGAAAACGCTGTCGGCAGCCCATCTATGTCGTGATAGTCCGCATACTCCTCCAAGTCCGTGTTCTTGTCCTTGTACAGCGGGTCGCGCCACTGAAAGCTGCGGCTCAGCGGCAGGTGCGTCTGCACATCCATCTGGATCGTGATCGCCTCGTTGTCGGCCGAGATCATCGTCACCTGTTCCGCCATGTGCCGCTCCGCCATCCGTTGACCTTCGTACACCAGGATCGTCTTCGGATCCTTCAGCCACACCTTCAGCGCAAGCTCAATCGAGTGGTCGCGACGCCGCAAAAAATCATCTACCTGATCCTGAGGCAACGGCCTCGCACCGCGGTAGGTCACCTCTGTCCCCTTGCGCGCGATGTAAAACTGCACAACGTCGCGATGCTTCGTATATTCCACACGATCGCGATCGGGCCACTGGTGAAAATCGTAGAACAGCGTCGTCCCCGCGTCAGGATTGCCGTGATAGAACGCCGCGATATGCCCTTCGCGCTCTACGTTCTTCGCGTTCAGCCACGCGTCGCCTCCCATCGCCTTCACCATCGCGTCCAGCGCGGCGCGTGCCTTCGCCGTGTTCTTCTCTCCGGAATCATCCATCGCCGGCGAAGCATGTTTCGCAACGGCATCGTCCGCCTGTGCCCTTAATCCCAGCGGCATCGCCAGCACCACCCCAGCCAGCGCCACCGCGAATCCCTTCCGCATTCACGTTCTCCCTAATCCCAAACTAGTGGGCCGAAACAACTGTTCACTGACCACTGTTCACTGCTTTACCCCACCAGCACCGCGCCCCCATTCACATTCACCACCTCGCCGGAGATGAATCCCGCCAGAGGCGTACACAAGAAGAGTACCGGTCCTGCAATCTCTCGCGTCGTGGCCACGCGTCCCACCGGAATCCCTGCCCTGATCCGCACACCGAGCGCCGGATCGCCCAGCGTACCGGCCGACATATCCGTTGCCACCCATCCCGGAGCCACGCAGTTCACCATGATTCCACGCGGAGCCAACTCAGTCGACAGGCTCTTTGTCAGACTGATCAGCGCGCCTTTCGTTACGGCGTAGTCCGCGTGCAGAGCTTCTCCGCGCTGTCCCGCCGTAGAGCTGATCAAGACGATATGCCCCTTCGTCCCATCCTCGCCTGTCGCTCGAGGCCCCTGCAACAGCATCTGCCCAACCGCCGCCTGCACCAGCCCGAATACCGAATCGAGGTTCACCGCGATCGTATTCCGCCACTGTTCCTCGCTCATCAACTCGATCGGTGCATCCTCCGCCGGCCACACACCATGATTCACCACCAGCGCATCGAGCCGCCCAAACGCCTTCACCGCCGCTCCCACCAAGGCTCGCCCATCGGCCGGCGATCTCAGCTCTTGTTCAATTGCCACGCAGCGCTTGGGCCCGCCGCACTCGTCCACCAGGGAGTGCGCCTGTCCCTTCGCCTGCCGGTAGCTGAACGCCACATGTGCGCCAGCAGCCGTAAACAGCCGCACCGTCTCCGCGCCAATTCCACGCGATCCACCCGTGACCAGCGCAACCTTCCCGTCCATCACCAATGAAACACCAGCCATAGCGCCAAACTAAAGCATCCGCAAGGGAGGTGTCGAGCGAGGCTCCCCTGCGTTCGATCGCTCCCCTTTACAGATCTCCGGCGCAGACCTTGGAACGCCTCAACCAGACACTGACTGAAGTTCTCTCGACCGGCGAATTCGTGACCATGGTCTACGGGATCCTCGACGCCGGATCGCGCCAGATCACCGTTGCGAGCGCCGAGCACTTCCGCGACCCGATGCCTGTGTCCAAAGCCCCATCGCCGAAGGGCAAAGCTACGGATCCGGATCAACCCACACCGGCGATACCACCGCCATCCTGCTCCCTAACCATCAAGCAGGTCGGGTGGCTCGCTGCCCTGGGTGTACCGTCAATAGGAGAAGGATCCGCCAATCGAGAGGTTGCGGCTGGAGAACTCAGCCAGCCATTCCACATACCGCCGCTGTGCGACCTTCACAAGGACGGTTGTCCCTTCGTCACCTCCAGCGCTGGGAGAACCGTCAAGGAATGATTGCGCAGCAGCCGTTTGAAGAAAGGGCCGATCATTCTGCGAACTCTTGCCGGCTTGCGCGAAACTCGAAGCAGTGATCTCAACCCGTCGTCCAAAGTGGATCCCATACTGCATCAATCCGCCCTCCCGGGCGACCGCTCCAAGCCTCGGATCGAGCTTCTCAAACGCACTCTGCACCAATCCGTTCAATGAAGGTACCGGCAGCAGGCACCACGTCTCATCCTGGCTGCTAAGCCGGCTCAACCGTGCCATCAGGAACGGGTCTGGCCTGCTGTTCGCGATCTCTCGATCGAGTTCGTGCTGCACACTCGTAGGCGTACCAAAGATCGCGATATCCGAATTCAGGATGGCCAACCAGCGCGATTGCGTGAAAGTGTTGCGCTCGCGCGCGAGGGGCGGCACCACAAGAATAGGTTCGCTGCGATACCTGTCCAATCTCGTGCCACCGCTCTCCGAGAACCGGAAGATTACATCCCTATTAAAGTGTCCGCTCACGAGCAGACTATGTTCGCTCAGTGTGCCGTCGCGGCCCGCTGCCGCCACAAACACAACCTGGTGAATCAAGCGCGACGCGTCTGCCCCGGTCACGGCATGGAAGTCCTCGAAATCGATCCTGTTGCTTACCGTGATGAGAAGAAAATTGCTCGGCTTTCCCTCGGGATTTGGTCTGAGCATACTCGCGATGATCTGGCTCTCGGGAGGCACCATTTGGATCAGTCGAAGGTCCGACGACAATGCAGGTGCGGCAACCGCTCCATTGAAAACAAAAAACAATAGCAGAATGCCTTTGGCGTTTCGGAACATCAGCCGTTCCCCCTTTTTGTCGTTGGTGCGTACACCTCTACCACTTGAGGAAGCGCCTTCGATTAACGGTTCTTCATCCGATCCAGGTCCGTTCGGTTCGCCTCTACCTTTTAAGCCGCAGGGGAATTGCCCCGCGGACGCAAAAAGTACCAGCATGCAAAACATTCACAGCGACTGGATTCGAGCGAAAAGTGGGAAGTTAAGCTGCTACAACACGTAACGTTACACACTGTAACACTTAAACGTGCAGCTTTGCAAATGATCCGCGCCAAAACTAAGAGGAGCTGCGTCTGCAGATTTCGCGCAACTTGTTACCAGCAACCGGTTACAGCTAGAACCGGAAATACGCTCCGATCATCGGTTCCGATGTGTGCGTAAATGCGTCCGTCGACGTGAAAAGCTGCGACAGGTTCGGAGCCTTGTACAAATTCCCGCGATACTGGAATCGCAGGCCGATGTGCGGTATCAAGCCCAGATCAAGCCCCGCGCCATACAGAAACACAGCCTTGGTGTCACTGCTCGTGTCGCTCTGGCCGCTGGTCGGCTGATTGAACAGCGCCCCCACACCGACCAGCGCAAACGGCCTGAGATTCGCGATATGAACAGACGCTATCCAATCTCCGCTGATCTCATGTGCATTGGCCGACACCGCTACCGGCTCTATCGATCGTGCAGGTGATGCCTCCGCAGTTCGAGCGATACACCTGGTTGGCCCGGTTGTAAGAGTATGTCGCCTCATATCCAATCAGCGGATTCCGAATATGCCGAAGCTCAATCATCCCGCCAGCCGAGGCCGCCGGGCTCTGTACCGTTCCGTTCGCGTTTGTCGTCCCACTGAATGCGCCGTACAAACTAAGCGCCACATCGGTCTGCGCCTGTGCTAATCCAGCACCGCCCATCGCTGCCAAACCGGCAATGAACAGAAATCTCTGCAACCACATCCTTCGCATGATGCCTCCATGAATTCGCCTGAATCGGACAAGACAGAGACGTACGGATAAACTTGCAAACAAGATCGTTAAACAAGGATCGTTCCCGATCTTCCTTGGACGCATATTTCACACGACCGGTGGGCTATGGGCAGTTACCGAGGTCTCTCACGTGCAAACCAAACCGCGGCCTACGAGTTGCGGAGAATAAGACAGAATTCTGAATTTCCGCTCTCTTATTCGAGCTCTCATCTCCGCCTTGTCAAGAGCCCTGCCCATTCGCTGTGCACCTAAACCATTGATCGGGAGGCAAATAGGTGGGTCCCTGCGATTTGCAGTCTATTTCTGCAATTCGCGCACAATAGGATCTGAGTCGATTCCCGGCGCAGTCTTGCAGGTTTGTCTGCGTGTTCCGCCGCAGGCTTCGCCTGTAAGTGCTTTCAGGAGAATATTTTGCGGGTAAGTCCAATCATAAGAGGATTTTGCAGCGATTAGAACTTGGTAACCCATTTAGAGAGAGTATTTTACGGCCAGCGTCCGCAAAAAAAAATTTGCGGCCAGGCTCACACATCTGACACGCCTCGGTTGGGAACCAGGACTCGCAAATGCAAGCTCCGCCTCAGATCGCCCGTACCATGCGCACGGGCAGAAAGATGATCGCACTCACCAGTTCCAGCACTCCGCCAACCGCGATTCCGACGATGCGGAACGGCAACAGAAGAAGCCACACGAACGGATAGGCAATCACTGCCAGCAACGCCAGCGGCCAGCAGATGACCAGAAGAATGCACCACAAAAGAAATTTCGCCATGACCTCTACCTCTAACCTGAGTCAGCCAAATATACGTACATTCGGCACCCCAGGTTCCCCCGGCGATCCAGCCCCGTGAGTCTCACCGGGAAGAAAGCACCAATGGATGGAACGTGGGTGCCCCATGTCTCGCTTTTGAGACATGGGAGAGATACAACGCAAACAGGCCCCAAGATTCACCTCTTAGCGCGGCTGGAACTTGTGCTCCCAGCCGTTTTGGCTCGCGTCTTCAGCTCTTTCTTTCGGGCACTAATGGCCTTCTTTCGTTCCTTTTCCGGCAACGCCAGCATTGCCATCGTCCGTTTGGGCAGTTTCTCGAAGATCAGGTCATGAGCCCTGCGAAGCTCCTCCTCAATCTCCCGCGGCCGCAGAGCATCCCACCGCTCCAGCGTCACCCAGTAGGCCTTGGCCAGGTACGGAGAGGCAATGACGCCCTCAACCTCGAGCAATTCGTGGAACCGTTCCGCCCCGCAATGGAACCACAGCACTCCGGTCCCTGTGCCGTCCAGGTCCGTCATGGCAAACATCTTGCCGCCGATGTCCCGGTCACCCGCCCAATAGACCAGGTGGTGGCCCCAGTTCACCGTCTCCGCTACGTGCGGCAGCGCCATGCAGATCGCCCGGATACGCTCGTTATCCATCCCCGAAATTCTAGCCCTGCGAAACTGTGCAAAAAATCTGCAAAACCTACTTGACGCCATACACTAGTTGTCATACAGTATGTGAAGTACAGTGTATGTCGCACAGCGATAGAGGCACAGCATGACAGTAGCTGAAAACCAATTTGAAAGCCTTCGCCTCGAACTCCGGCGCGGCAGCCTGACCCTGGCGGTCCTGGCCCAGCTTCGGCAGGAGCATTACGGCTACACGCTCCGCAAGGATCTTGCCGAGCGCGGCCTGGAGATCGACGAAAGCACGCTATATCCGCTCCTCCGCCGACTCGAGACGCAGGGCTTGCTCGTAAGCCAGTGGCGCGAAGAAGACAAGCGCAACAAGCGCTTCTACCGCCTCTCGCCCGATGGCGAGCAGATCCTGGCCAAACTGCTGGAAGAGTGGCAGGCAATCAACGCATCCATCAACAAGCATCAACGAACACCCTGAATCCCAGAGCAGCAAGTAAGGAAACCGCCATGGACCTTCTCGAACGTTATCTCCAAGCCGTCAAGAAGTACTTGCCAGCCCGCCGGCAAGACGACATCATCGCCGAACTGCGCGCCAACATGGAGTCGCAGATCGAAGACCGCGAGTCTGAACTTGGCCGCCCGCTGACAACCAGTGAGCTCGAAGATCTGCTCCGCAAGATGGGCCATCCCATGCTCGTGGCTTCGCGTTACCAGCCGCAGCAATACCTCATCGGCCCCACGCTCTTCCCGATGTATCTCTATGTGCTGCGACTCACGACGCTGTGGGCCTTCGTCATCTGCATGATCGTGACTGTTGTCGTCACCCCGCTCACGACCCCGGGCGCAAGGGCCATCTTCGAGTCCCTGTTGCGCATGCCAGGCATCCTGATTCAGACCGCGGCCTGGATCACCCTCGCCTTCGTCGCCCTCGAATTCTTCCTGGCGCGATATCCAAAAGCCTTTCCGACTTCCACGGGCATCTCCACCGGCGTCACCCAGAACTGGAATCCCAGTACGTTGCCGCCGCTTGAGAAAGACGCCAACCGGCCCGGAAAGCGGCGCTCGTTCGCCCAGGCAGTCGCCGAGATTATCTTCAGTTCCCTGTTCCTGGTGTGGCTGATGCTCATCCCGAGCCATCCCTTCCTGATGCTCGGACCCGGCGTTGTTTTTCTGAAGGTCGTTCCATACCAGCTCTCGCCGGCGTGGTGGGCATTCTTCTGGTGGCTCATTGCGCTCAATGTCGTGCAGATTGTCTGGAAGTGCATTGACCTTCTTCGCGGCACGTGGTCTCAGCCCAGCCGCATTCAGCAAATCGCCTCCAAGGTTCTTGGGCTCATCCCGATCGTGATTCTGCTCACGGCACCGGGTCATATCTACCTCTCGCTCAAGAATCCCGCCCTCGATCAGGCGCGGTACGGCCAGAGTCTCGAGCAGGCCAACAACGGAATCCACTATGCCTTCGTCGTGATCTGCGCCATCGTCGTACTGCAACTCGTCTTCGATCTCGGCAAATGGGCCAGGGAGGCATATCACGCTCGCCTGGCGGCGGAGTAGCCAGCTGTTCTTTCCGTCATGGCGCTGCTGCCCGACGGTACACGCTTAATCGAGTAACGGGTTCAACACTCGCGGACGAGGCCGCCCGCACTGGAGGATTTATGCGCCGTCTCATCACTCACTTCAACGCTCTACTCCTCGGCATGACCCTGGGCATGATCTTCGTGGCGATTGTCTACGCGCCTCAATCCCATCGGCAGGAGAGGGTCCGTGCCCATGAGATCACGATAGGCTATGAGATCGTCGGAGCAAAGGATCAGACCACCGTTGTGTTGATTGCGGGAACGACGACGCACCTTGTCCGCTTGCCTGCAGGATTCTGCGCACACCTTGCGAACCAGGGTTGCCACGCGTCGTCCTTCGTCACATCGGCTTCTCTCGATAGACCTGCAGCTCATCAACAGATCAGGAAGTAGGGAGCGGGCCTTCTGTCTTGCCGATCACGGCCGCGGCCATGCAATTGCCGACAACGTTCATCATCGTCCGGCCCATATCCATCAGCGTGTCCACGCCAAGAATCAGTAGAATCGGCGCAGTTGGCAGATGAACAGCGCTGGCCGTCGCCAGCAGCACAACCAGCGACGCACGCGGAACCCCGGCGATTCCCTTGCTCGCAGCCATCAGCACCAGAACCACCGCGATCTGCCGGCCAAACGTGAGATGAATCCCCGCAGCCTGCGCAACGAAAACAGCCGCCATCGAGAGATACACGCTGCCGCCCGTCATGTTGAAGCTGTAGCCCGTGGGAATGACGAAAGAGACGATCCAGCGAGGCACGCCGAACTCCTCCATGCGCTCCATGGCCAGCGGAAGAGCAGCCTCTGAAGTTGTCGTCGCAAAGCCGATCGCTGCCGGCTCGCCTACCGCACGAACGAACTTGCCTAATGGAACTCGAAACGCTGCCATGACGGGAATCATCACGAGAACGGCGAAAGCCACTAGCGCGATGTAATACGTCACCACCAGCTTCGCCAATGGAAGAAGCGTTGCGAGTCCGGTATTGCCAACCGTATACGCGATGGCCGCTCCCGCAGCCAGGGGCGCGAGATACATGATGAAGCGCGTCATCTGGAACATCACGTCGGAGAGCGACTGCAGCACCGAAACCAGCGGCGCACGCTTCTGTTCGGGCAGCATGGCCAGTGCCGAGCCGAACAGAATGGAGAAGATCGCGACCTGGAGAATCTGGTTCTGCGCCACCGCCTCGGCAATGTTATTCGGAAAGAGGTTGAGGATGATCTGCTGCCAGGTTTGCGGAGCCTGCGCCACAACTGGCGTTGCGCCTTCGAGACCGGCGGAATCACAATCCCCCAACCCGCTCCAGAAAGATTCATGGCCACAACACCGATGATCAAGCCCAGCGTCGTAACAACCTCGAAAAGGATGAACGCCTTGATCGCGACACGGCCTACCGAGCGCAATTCGTTATGGCCCGCGATGCCCGTTGTGATCGTGGCAAACAAGAGCGGCGCAACGATCATCCGGATCAGGCGCAGGAACAGATCGCCGGGCAATCGCGCCTGCGCAGCCACGTGCGGAGCATCGAGGCCAAGCTCCACGCCGGCAATCATCGCGAGAAACGTCCAGGTCATCAACGACGGTTTGCGAACCGCGAAGACAACCAGGCATGCAACCCCGATCCACCGAAGCGTCTCGCCCGCGACCGGCGGATGCGCGAGTGAGAGAGCTGCACCCGCGGCAACGAACAGCGCGCCGGCAATCGCAAATACACGCGCGATGCGATCTTTGCTCTGCGAGCGTGTTGGAGCAGTTGTTGCCATCACGCGTTATTGCGCCTTCGGACGCTTCAGCTTCATCGCCTCGGCAGTCACATCCGTGTATTTCAGCCCCGCGCCCGTATTGAACAGCACCACGCGATCGCTCGGCTTCAGATATCCGTTCGCGAGCAGTTTGTCGTATGCTGCGGTAACGCTCGCGCCTTCCGGCGAAAGAAAGATGCCCTCGTTCCGCGCCCAATCCAGGATCGACGCAAGAATCTCGTCATCGCTAACCGCCATCGCCAGTCCCTCCGACTCGCGCACGATGTCGAGGATAATCGCATCGCCATAAGGCTTCGGCACACGCAGTCCCGCCGCAAACGTCGACGCATCCTGCCACATCGTGCTCGCCTTTGCGCCCTCGTCGTAAGCGCGCACCACCGGCGCACAACCTGACGACTGCACCGCAATCATCTTCGGCCGCTTGCCCGGTCGCACCCAACCCAGTTCCTCCATCTCCTCGAACGCCTTCCACATCCCGATCAGTCCAACGCCCCCGCCCGTCGGATAGAAAACCGCATCGGGATATTCCCAGCCAAGTTGCTCCACCAACTCGTAACCCATCGTCTTCTTGCCCTCGACGCGGAACGGCTCCTTCAGCGTCGAGATGTCGAACCATCCCTCGTGCTGCTTCCGTTCCTGGACGATGCGCGCGCAGTCTGAGATCAATCCGTCTACCAGTTCCACATGCGCGCCATAAGCAACCGCCTCTACATAATTGGCGAACGGCACGTCGAGCGGCATGAAGATATGCGCCTCAATCCCCGCCGCTGCGGCATAGGCCGCCAGCGCACCTGCCGCATTCCCCGCGGAAGGCACCGCGAGCTTGCGCAAGCCGTAGTGCTTCGCCATCGTCACCGCCATCGCCAGTCCGCGTGCCTTGAACGTACCTGTCGGGTTGGCGCCCTCTTCCTTCACGAACGCCCCCGGGTGCCGAGTGCTTTTCAGCATCGGCGTCCATCCCTCGCCCAGTGTGACGGGCGCTGCTTCAGGCAGTACCGAGCGATACCGCCACATGCCCGCCCACGGCCCATCTGCATCCTTTACGATCACGTCGCGCGCATTGCTCCCTTTGAGATGCGAAAGGTCATATCGAACGAAGAGCGACCCGGCGGGTTGTGTCGTGCATTGTTGGCATACTGTCTGCGGAGTTTCGGCGGAGGTGTGCGCATGACAGCGAGAGCACTCAAGATAAGCAATTGGCGGCATCGATGTGAAGGCTCCAGATACAGATTAGCGGGTCGAAGGCAAACTAGTGTTGCATCTGTGCGATGCTGAACAGCTAGAACTTCGATTCGAATTCCCGGAACCTTCGCTCCAGTTCCCACTGCGCCGCGGCCTTCTCGTTCACATCAAGAAAGCTCTTGCACGCAGCAGATGGCTTCGGCCCACCGGGGATCTGCCCCTTGCATGGCGTTGCCGCCGCGCTGAAGATATCGGGCGCGGCCCACAAGCTCTCTCCCGGCAGGAAATTGTGCTCCATCCCTGTTCGCGCCAACTGCTTCAAATCTGCGTAGCTCAGGTGATAATCATTCGCCGCCCGCACATATTCATGCGTCAGTTCAATGCGGCTCACGCCTTGGTCATCCGTTGAGAGCGCTACCGGCACGTGTGCCGCGCGGTAGTACTCGAATGGATGCTTGTTGCCTGTAACACCAAGAATCCCCTCATTCGAGCTGAGGTTGATCTCGACCATTACGTGCTTCTTCGCCAACTGTTTCAACAGCCCCGGAGCATCGTTCTCATACATCGCATCCACACCGTGCCCGATGCGTTCCGCTTGACCGATTTCCACGGCCTGGCGGATATGAAACTTCATTCCCTCGGGTGGGACCATGCCCGGCGCCAGTTCGCCTGCATGAAGAGCGATGTGCACTTTTGGATAAAGACCGTGCAGGTATTCCACCATCTTCATGTGCAGGGTATAGTCGCGCATCGCCACCATGTAGTCTTCCGGCTGCACGAAGTTGATGCCAACCCAATCGTCTGATCCTTGTTCGATCGCCTGTTGCACCGTCTCAAATCCGAGCAACGTCTGCGCAAACACCTGCTCAGGAGAAAATGCCCGCAGCACCTGGTAAATGAAGCGCACCTGCACTCGGCATGCACTCACGGCCTGCGGGGTTCCGCAATGTTGAATCTTGTTGCGCGATTCGATCGCGGCTTTCATCTCTGCCCGATCCGTCGCAATTTCGTCCCGCAATCCATGATCGAGCAGTGCCTGCCGCATCTGCGCAAAGTCCGGATTGAATCCTACCTCGTGCGCAATCCGCGCCGCATGTCCAAATGTCGGAGTTTCCATCAGCTCAAGGTACTGATTGTTTTCAGCATCCGCACGCCTGGTGATTTCATCGATCCATTGGCCCGTATGGCTTTTGTCCAGCCCGCCAAATCGATCGAAGGTTGAGAAGAACTGATCGTGCCCACTGTAGCTGGGCGTCGGCACGAAGTTGCGCATTGAAAATGCGTCTACGATATGGTCATACAAATCCTGTTGCGCGGGGGTCAGGCTGGTTCCGTTCAATGCGACTCGCCGGAACGAGCGGAGGTGCGCAGGGCTCCTTCATTGTCTTTCCGGATTCGTTGCGCGCAAAATCCAGCTTCGCGGGATCGATACATACCTTATCTTCGGCGGCAACGCGAATAATCGTCTCAGCATAGACGCCCGCCCCAAGGTGGAAATGCAGGTCGGCCCCTTTGGGAAAGTCCGCTAGAAATGCCTGTACCGCGAGCGGCCCCTGCCGAACCGCGGCCTGATACGCGCGCGACGCACGAGCTTCGGTCCCGGTCGCCGCAGATCCCGGCGCAGTCAGCGCTCCAACCGGGACGGCAACTGAAATCTGAGCAAAGAGCACTGCTGCAGCGAACGAAACCGCAGCCAGGCGGATGGAGGGCATTGATGAAATGCGCATGGTTGCTCTCAAGTGTAAGGGGTCATCACCCGGCTCCGCACTTCCATTCTCATAGTGCGGCTTCGGGTGAATCTCTTCGAACCAACCGGGTTCTCCATCAAGCAGGTGAATATTCGGCGAATCCAGAGCGGCTGCCCCAGGGTCCGGACACACCCCACCCTGAAGCTTGCATCCAAGGAAAAGAGCGCAATTGTGAGAACTGGTTCAGGATCTACCAATCCAAAGCCCGGGCTTTCGAAGTGCCAATCCTAAATGCCATAAGGCCGGTTAACCATACATGGAGATATCTTCGGCCGCCTTCAACCAGCAGGTCTCGAGGCGTTCTCTTCTCATTGGAGCAATGTATGGTACTGGCGGCCTTGCGCTGTATGCCGGCGAGTTCGAGCGGCATTGGCTCGAAGTCGTCCACAAGGACATCGCGGTCAGCGGGCTGTCGTCTGACATTGACGGATTGAGGGTTGCGCAACTGAGCGACATCCATCTGGATGAGTTCACCGAGCCGTTTCTCTTGCGGCAGGCCGTCGATGAAATCAACCGGGCTCGTCCCGATGTGGTCCTCCTTACGGGCGACTACGTCAGCTCAGAGGTGTTGCCGCCGCGCCTTACGGTCGAGGCAGCGTGGCAATGCGGCAAGCTGCTGGGCCAGCTCGAGTGCAAGCGGCGATATGCCATCTTTGGAAATCACGACATTTGGGCCGGTGAACAGCACGTTGGCGATGCTCTTCAATTCAACGGCATCACCGTGCTTCGAAACTCATACCTTCCGTTTGAGCGGGGCACGGGACGGATCTGGCTTGCCGGCCTCGACGATCCGGTATGCGGACAACCGGATCCCGACCGGGCAATCCCGCCTTCCATCCGAAACATCGCCACTGAGCCGGTTCTTCTGATGTGTCACGCGCCGGACTATGTCGATGAGTTGCAGAAACACACGGCGGGTCAGGCTGTTTCCCTGGTGCTGAGCGGGCACACGCACGGCGGCCAGATTCGCCTGCCGTTCATTGGACCCCTCCGTCTTCCACCCGGAGGGCGCAAGTATGTTGAGGGGCTATTCCAAGTGGGGAAGACGCAGCTCTACGTGAATCGAGGCATTGGTAGCGTGGGAGTACCTTTTCGCTTCGATTGCCGCCCCGAGATTACCGTGTTCACACTCCGTTCCATTTGAATTGTCGGAAGAGTTCTGGCGCATCGCTGTCACCGCCGGTTAAGCCTTTGAGCCCACCCTTGATCCCGCTGGCCGGAACAAACCACAAATATTCTGATCGAGTTCAATGCTGCCTGTGATAGACCGGAAGTGCGAGTTACTGGAAGTACGCGAATTCCTCGCTTGAGTCGTGCCATTCCATGAAGACCCTTTTGATCTCCGATCCCGTTCGCTATCCGCGCATGACAACTCAAGAGCTTCGTGATTCATTTCTTATCGGTGGCCTTTCGCGTCCCGGAGAAATTCATCTCACTTACGTAGATCTGGACAGGGCAGTAATCGGCATTGCGAGTCCGTTGGATCAACCGATTGCATTGGAAACCAGTCCCGAGCTCAGGGCGGCATTTTTCACGGAACGGCGTGAGCTTGGGGCGCTGAATATAGGCGGCGAGGGCCTGGTTCACGTCGGAAATTCTTCCTACCCGCTCCAGAACCTCGACTTGATTTACATCGGGCGTAACAATCCCGAAATTCGTTTTGAATCAAAGTCGAAGGAAACGCCGGCCGTTTTCTATCTCCTAAGCTATCCGGCACACGCGCCTTACCCTGTAGCGGTTGTCAAAAAAGAGTGCGCGCAGCCGACGGACATTGGGAACGCCGCGCAATGCAATCGGCGCACGATCTATAAGTACATTCACGCGGCCGGTGCGAAGAGTTGCCAACTCGTGATGGGGGTGACTCATCTGCACGAGGGCAGCACCTGGAACACGATGCCTGCGCACACGCACATGCGTCGGTCTGAGGTCTATTTCTACTTCGACGTCGCAGAGAGCGCGCGGGTATTTCATCTGATGGGGCCCGCCGAAGAGACACGACACATCGTCGTTGCCGACCGCGAAGTTCTGGTCTCACCGGGATGGTCAATTCACGCCGGTGTAGGTACCCAGGCTTACAAGTTCTGCTGGGGTATGGGTGGAGAGAACCAGGATTATGCAGATATGGACCCGGTGAATCTCGCAGATATGCGTTAGGCTAATTTGGCGGCTCTTTTCTAAATACAAACCCTGCTCGCCATCATCCGAGCTCCGCATGTGCAACGTGCCGGGGGACTCATTCGCCTGGTTTGAAATCTCACCGGCGCCACGCCGAGCCGTGATAGAAGGAGACATGCTCAAGATTCCCTTCCTCGTCCTGCTTCTCTCTCCTCTTCTCACGTTTGCACAAAGTGCAAAGCCGGCAGCCGCACCGAGCGAGCCAACTGCTCCGCCGACCATTCATGAGAAGACGGCCGGGATGAAGCACCTCGATGGCCTCATCCCGCTTGACTGGGATGCACGGACTGGGAAGCTTTACCTCGAGATTGGCCCTCTGGGGACGGCTGGCAGAAGTTCCGACTTTATCTATGCGACCTGTTTGCCGTTCGGCACAGGGTCGAATGATCTGGGACTCGATCGCGGACAGGTGACAGAGGGACGGATTGTTCGTTTTGAGCGCAGTGGGCCCAAGGTGCTTCTGGTTCAACCGAATCTCGCATTTCGCTCTTCAAGCAGCGATGCGGATGAACAACTGGCAGTGACGCAGTCGTTCGCGCAGTCAGTTCTCTGGGGATTCACGGTTGCCGCCGAGTCTCCGGATGGCTCCGTGCTGGTGGATGCCACAGATTTCTTTCTGCACGATGGGCATGGAGTGGCGGACAGGCTGACCAATTTGAAACAGGGCGCCTATCGCGTAGATGCGTCGCGGTCTGCGATTGCGCTCGACGATACCAAGGCATTCCCGATGAACACCGAAGTAGAAGCGGAGCTCACATTCACGACAGATGCGCCGCCCAAAGGAGAGTTTGTCGCCAACGTTACGCCAGACCCTCACGCGATGACAGTACGCGAGCGAACGTCGTTTATCGAGTTGCCTTCTCCGGGTTTTTTGCCTCGCCGATTCAATCCACGCGCCGGATATTTTCCAACCGGTTATCGCGATTACACGGCCCCGTTGGGCGATCCGCTCGATCAGCTTTTTATCATTCGCCATCGCCTGATCAAGCAGGACCCGAATTGCACCGTGGACTGCAAAGCGGTTGCGCCCATCCAGTATTACGTGGATCGTGGCGCTCCTGAGCCAGTTCGTTCGGCGCTTGTTGAAGGCGCGCGCTGGTGGGATCAGGCGTTTCAGGCAGCGGGCTGGGCGAAGGGAACCTTTCGTGTGGACCTTCTTCCTGACGGTGCCGACCCCATGGACGCTCGCTACAACATCATCCAATGGGTTCACCGCTACACACGCGGCTGGAGCTACGGCGAAGCCATCGCAGATCCACGCACGGGCGAAATTATCAAGGGCAACGTGACGCTGGGCTCTTTGCGCGCTCGCCAGGACTATCTGATCGCGGAAGCGCTGCTGTCTCCGTATGGAGGCTCCTCTTCAGGCGACGCGGGGAAATCCGCTGATAATCCGATGCTGCAGATGGTATTGGCGCGCATTCGGCAATTGTCGGCACACGAAACCGGGCACACCCTCGGCCTGGCACACAACTTTGCGGCATCCACGGTAACGCAGGGCGACAGCGTGATGGACTACCCACATCCATACATCACGCTCGACAGCAATGGGCATATCGATGTGTCGCACGCCTACGCAACCGGCATCGGCGATTGGGACAAGGTGGCTATCGACTACGGCTATCGTGAATTCGGCGCGCACACGACTCCCGACGAACAGAAAGCTGCGCTCGACAAGATTCTGAGCGACGCCGACCACGCGGGCCAAGTCTTCATCACCGACGAGGACGCGCGTCCGTTCGGTTCTGCCCATCCGCGCGCGCATCTGTGGGATAACGGCAACGATCCCGTGGCGGAATTGGACCGTGTGCTTGCCGTACGTGCGGCGGCACTGAAAAATTTCGGCGAAAACACGATCAAGCCGGGTACACCGATGGCGCAACTGGAGCAGACCCTGGTTCCGGTTTACCTGTTTCACCGTTACCAGACCGAGGCTGCCATCAAGGAAATCAGTGGGCTCGACTATCGCTACAACCTGCGCGGCGACGGTCTCGCGAATCCCACGGTCCTTGATCCTGCACAGCAGAAGAAGGCGATTGACGCCGTGCTGAAGACGCTGAAGCCTGAGACGCTGACCCTGCCGGAATCAATTCTTAGGCTGTTGCCGCCGGTTCCACCCGGCTACCCACGCACGCATGAGTCGTTCCCATCGCATACTGGACTGACCTTTGACCCGATCGCTGCCGCCGAATCGGCCGCGGACCTGACGCTCTCCGTCCTGCTCGATCCTGCCCGTGCCAGCCGGATCGTCGAGTACCACATGCGGGTTCCGGCTTCGCCCTCGTTGCGGGTCATGCTCGAATCGATTTCGTCGACGGTTGCGGAGCGCCCGGAGGCGGGACACAGCATGTCTTCGGAGGTGGAACGCGCGGTCGAGTTTCGAGCCGTCGAAGCCATGCTGGCTCTCGCCGTTAATCCGGCTGCATCGAGCCAGACCCGCGCCATCGCGCATTCGCACATTCGCGATGTTCTCAAACAGTGGACTTCGACTCCCGCGCCACAGGATTCGGCCGAGTCAATTCATCGCGCCGCGCTCATTGATCGAGTAGAGAGATTCGAGAGCGACCCCGACAAGTTCGTTCCCGCGAAGCCCATCGAAGCCCCTCCCGGCATGCCGATCGGGGATGACGATTGATCCACCAGCCCACGCAGAACCCTGGATGCTTTTTTGAAGATAGCAATTACCCGGTTGCGGATTGTGAATCCAGCTCCGGTTCAGGCGCACCTTCCTTGAGTGAGACGCCGGTTCGCTGCGCAATGCGTGCCTGCTGGAGATAGCGAAGAAGGCGAGAAGCGGCGATTTCGGGCGAGAGTCCGCCGCTTCGGATATTGGAGAGACAATTGCGATCGGCGTCCGTCCGGTCGGTGTGAGGCGCCCACGTAAGATATGCGCCCATGCTATCGGATGAGGAAAGCCCCGGCCGTTCGCCAATAAAAATCAGGCTGCACTTCGCTGCGAGATGCGAACCTATCGCATCGCCGATCGCTACTCTTCCTTGTTGGACGAGTGTGAGCGGAGCGAGGGACCAGGCGTCGGCAAGAAGCTGAGGAAGCAGATGCGCGAGCACTGAGATTGCGTTGCGCTCGACGGCCAAGGCAGAGAGCCCGTCGGCAATGATGATGGCCAGATCGCAAGAGGCGGGGCGGAGCTGAGCGACGGAATCGGAATGCAAGGTGCGGCCCAGACTCGGCTTGCGTAGATATCTATCCCGATCAGGCGCGCTGCTGCGCAGCAGGAGGACCGGAATCGCGGCTTCGCCAAGGATCGGAAGTTCGGCGATGAGCCGCTGCGCAAATGACGGCAAATGAAGCTCGGCACGAACGGCGTCGCGCGCCTGTGCGTGGGCGAGTTGGAAGTTGAGCACTTCGTCCGTAGCGATGCTGTTCCCGGCGGTTTGCAGGGAGACGCGAGCGGGCGTCAAATCGCGCAGGTTCGAGCGAGAGGTTTGAATGAGATTCGACATGGCGTGCGTCATTGTCCGGCAAGCAACTGCGCCTGAAGCGGCTGGGAGAGCTGAATTGGCATATCGCCCTCAAGCCATCCTTCAAACTCCGGTGAAGGCCGCAAACCAAGCGTCGAACGAAGGTAGAGTGCATCGTGGAAGGAAGTGCTCTGGTATTGCAGCATGATGTCGTCGGCTCCGGGGACTCCCATGATGTAGTTGACGCCGGAGGTGCCCAGAAGGGTCAGTAACGAATCCATATCATCCTGATCGGCCTCGGCATGGTTGGTATAGCAGATGTCGCAACCCATCGGCAGGCCAAGAAGTTTGCCGCAGAAATGGTCCTCGAGGCCGGCGCGAATGATCTGCTTGCCATCGTAGAGATACTCCGGACCAATAAAGCCGACAACTGTGTTGACGAGCATGGGAGAGAAGTGACGGGCGACGCCATACGCGCGGGCTTCGCATGTCTGCTGATCGACGCCGTGGTGAGCATTCGCTGAAAGTGCGCTTCCCTGGCCAGTCTCAAAATACATTACGTTCTGACCTGTCGTGCCGCGGTGAAGTTCACGCGCTGCCTGATGCGCTTCATCGAGCAGAGCGAGGTTGATGCCGAAGGAGGCGTTTGCCTGCTCACTGCCGGCGATGGACTGAAATACGAGATCAATGGGCGCACCCTGCTCAAGCGCCGCAAGCTGCGTGGTGACGTGGGCCAAAACGCAGCTTTGGGTGGGGATAGCATACCGTTGACGGATCGTGTCGATCAGTCGAAGCAGCTTTACAGTGCTGGCAACGTTGTCGGCGGCGGGATTGATTCCAATGACGGCGTCGCCCGACCCGAGAAGCAGACCGTCGACGATTGCGGCGGCAATGCCGAGAGGGTCATCTGTCGGATGATTGGGCTGGAGGCGCGTGGAGAGGCGGCCCGGCAAACCAACCGTTGTGCGGAAACGCGATACGACGCGGATTTTGCGTGATACTGCAATCAGGTCCTGCACGCGCATTAGTTTGCAGACTGCTGCAGCCATCTCCGGTATCAGGCCCGGAGCAAGAGACTGAAGAAATTCCGGGCCTGCCTCGACGGAGAGAAGCAGGTTGCGAAACTCACCGACCGTCAGACCGGCCACAGGCGAGAAAGCAGACGCATCGTGCGTATCGAAAATGAGACGGGTGACCTCGTCGACCTCATAAGGTATGACGGGCTCATCCAGAAATGCAGCGAGCGGTAGATCGGCGAGAGTCCTCTGAGCTGCAACACGTTCGACCGAAGTGCTTGACGCAATGCCTGCGAGTTCGTCTCCTGAGCGCGGCGGTGTTGCCTTCGCGAGCAAGTCTCTTAGGCTGTCGAAGCTATAGGTGACTCCATCGATGCTGTGCCGCAGGAGCATGATTGAACGCAGTCTAACAGCGAATCCGGTCTGCGCTGAGGATCTGGGACCGACGGACGATCGAATCTACCGCTTGCTGAGCCATAAGCATCGGCTTTGCGGATGCGCCATCACCCAAGGCAACGATTCACGGGCGTGTTCCTCGTGGTATCCCTTTGGACTTGGGAAAGCATTCGACCTGCAAGAAATGTCCGCTTTGCGGACCGCAATCTTCTGCGCACTATGCCGAGATCTTCGTCTCCGCGATGGAGAAAGGAACGGGATCCACAGGCCGCCCTGAGAGCGCATTTTCGGCTTGGTTGATGCGGCGAAGCAGAATGCTGCGAAGTTGGCTGGCGGATTCGTTGTTCAAGCCCAAGTGCGAATATTCTTCCATCACATCAAGAGCGTATCGCAGCTCAGTCACGAGATCCGGATTCGGTGTGCCATACATGATAGCTCGATTGTACTCCGGCCCACCCTCTACTTTATCGGTTTTCTACAGCGGGCAGTTCCAGGTAGGGCCGGCGTCGGCGGCATTCGGCGGCCGCCTCGAGGACTTAACAAGCCCGTTGTATCGAAGTGGTCTATTTCGTTCATTAAACATGCTTAACCAGTCCATTCCCGGCCTCGCCTAGTTGAATAGGCTTGCCCTGGGGCCCAAGAACGAGCCGGCCATTTCCCGCGTGAACCATCTACCCTCGGGCCGCCCGAAACTGACGCCGCACTACGACCCGGCTGCGTCAGGTATTGTCGGTCAATGCGCCCGGCATCTGCCCGGTTTTGTACGCATCCGCATCTCCCAAGCTGCGGGAAAATGATCATTCTGTCATCTTTTTGTCATCTTGAGCACCCGCAAGTACCAGGAATTCCTACCAAACTCAAATGTTTAATGGACACGCAAGCTAACGCTCGGTAAACTGGCGGAGCCTTTCCAACAAATCTGAAACTGCGAGGATTCTCAGCAGATTCATGGCTTCTCCACTGTCGCTTACGGGGTTCGTGTGTAAGAACCTGCTGCGCCGACGGCTCAGAACTCTGCTCACACTCTGCGGGATTGGAATGGCAATTGGAGCTTTTGTGGGCCTGGTTGGCTTTTCGAACGCATTTGAGCATGCGTGGCTGCAACTCTACTCAAGCAGCGGCACCGATATCGCAGTGATTCAGCAGACCTTTTTGAATACGTCGCTGAATGAGTCGGTCGGGCAGAAGCTCAAGGCGCTGCCCGAAGTCGAGCAGATCGCGCCGATGATTTACAACGTCATGGATTTGACGCCCGATGTAAACGCGTTGGTTTACGGATGGAAGGCCGGATCCTACGAATTCCAGTCTCTGCAAGTGCTTTCGGGAAAACCATTTCAGGATGGTCACCCGGAAGTGATGCTGGGCGACCTGTTGGCGGAAAATTTGAACAAAAGGCCGGGCGACACCCTGGAGATTCAGGGCTCTCCGTTCACCGTAACTGCGATCTATCACGGCGGATCAGCGCTCGAGGCCGGCGCGCTCATCATGCCGCTCGACCAGTTGCAGCAACTCAGTAGCCTCCAAGGCAAGGTCTCAACAATTCATGTACGGTTGCGTCCCGCACCGGCAGGAGAAGCGCCTGAGCAGTATTTGAAACGCGCACAGGCGAAAATTGAGGCAGCTCTTCCCGGATCCCGCGCGGTTCCCGCGGCGGAGCGCGCCAGTAACAATCAATTCGTTCGACTTGCGCACGCTTCGGCCTGGGGCACTTCTTCGATCGCTGTTCTCATCGGCATCCTGGGGATTGCCAACACCATGGCCATGTCGGTGTTTGAGCGCACTCGCGAAATTGGCGTTCTGCGCGCCCTTGGATGGAAGAAGAGGCAAGTCCTGGTTCTTATTCAGCTTGAGGCGGTTGTCCTAGGCCTCGGCGGCGGAGTTCTTGGGGTTGCCCTTGGATGGTTCGCTCTGCATCTGCTGGCGGTGTTGCCGCAAACCGCAAGCATTGTTTCCGCGTCTTTCTCCCTGCCGCTCCTGGTCGAAGCGCTCGGTATTGCGGTCCTGGCGGGGTTAATCGCTGGTGCTCTTCCCGCTTGGCGTGGCGCGCGCCTTTCTCCTGTGGAGGCGTTGCGGCATGACTAGTCCCGCTCTTGAAGTACGCAGCCTGTGCATGAACTATGACGAAGGACGAATCGAGGCCCTGCGCGGAGTAGATCTATCGATTGCCGCCGGTGAGTATCTGGCTATCACTGGACCCAGCGGAAGTGGCAAGTCAACGTTACTCCATCTGCTCGGAGGACTGGACACTCCGACTAGCGGCGAAGTTCTCTTCAAAAACTCCGGGCTCGGTTCGGCCATTGACCTCGATACTTACCGGTCTCGTTACGTCGGATTCATCTTTCAGGCATTTCATCTGATGCCCACACTGCGCAGTATCGAGAACGTACAGTTGCCAATGCTGGGGTTGAACCGCAAAGGATTCGACCGCGTTGGGAGAGCGAAAGACTTGCTGAAGGAAATGGGCCTTGAAGACAGGGCTCAGCACTATCCCAGCGAACTCTCGGCAGGAGAGCGGCAACGCGTCGCGATCGCACGCGCTCTGGCCAATGAACCGGAAGTATTGCTGGCCGATGAGCCGACTGGAAACCTCGACAGCGTGAATTCGGCGCGAATCATGGAAATCCTCACGGGGATTCAAAAACAGCGCGGGATGACGCTCGTCGTCGTGACGCACGAAAACGAAGTCGCGCACACAGCCGCACGCCAAATCCGCATCCGGGATGGAAGGGTCGAAGCATGACGTTGAGGGCTTTCGCGCTGGTCGTATCGATGTTGTTGCCAATGGCTGCCGTTGCTGCGGACATCCCGGGCCCGTTGGCCTTGGCGAAGAAGCAAGTGGAGACCGCCGACTATCGCATGGCAGGACACCTGGTGCGCGTGGACGAAAAGGGAACTCGAACCAGCTATGGGGTCAGTATGAGGGCGCATTGGTTTCCCGGGATCCTGCGCGTGCTATTCGACGTTGTGTCACCAGCCGACGCCCGCGTTCATGTGTTGCTTGAAATGCGCCCCGGCGGCGAAGACACGATTCAGATCGCTCATCCGGGAGATGCGAGAGCAACCGTCTTGCCCTTTGAAAAGTGGAGCGAGGGTCCGCTGGGGCCCGGATTCAGCTACGAGGATTTTCTTGAGGCTCCTTACTTCTGGTCATCGCAGGTAGCAGAGGCCAACGCGAAGTTCGGGGCGCGCAATTGCGCCGTGATTGTAAGCAAGCCCGGCGAGATCGAAAGAACCCACTACGTCCAAGTGAAAAGCTGGCTCGACGCTGAGAACGGCTTTCCAGTTCATGTCGAAAAGACGACAAAGGGTGCGGGAATGGTGAAGGAATTCAACTACTTTGGTCTGCGTCAGAGGCAAGGCACCTGGTATGCAAACCATGTGGAAGTGAAGATACGCGGCCACTCCGGATCGACGCTTCTCATTATCGATAGCGGCAGTGCAAGAGCGCACCTCGACCTTAAGGATTTCAGCACCGCACAACTCACGCACTTCTAGGATGGCGTATGTACTACCTTCTTTTGTTCACCGGATTGGCGGGGGCTCTTCTCGCGGCGGGGGTCCTTTATCAATGGCTCGGTTCACGCTATGACTGTAAGCGTTTCGCGAGTGCGGGCAGGTTCTTCGAGATTGGCAATGGACAGAGACTGTACCTGCTCGAAAAGGGATCTGGTGAAGCTACCGTCTTATTTGAGTCTGGGATCGCTGCCACCAATCTCAACTGGTTCCATATCCAGGAGAGGGTTTCGCGATTCGCCAGTACTGCCTCTTACGATCGAGGCGGTTTGGGCTGGAGCAGTCCTTGCCGAACCGCACGCACGCCGAGCAATATCGCTGTGGAACTACACGAATTGCTCAATGAGGCCGGCATCAAACCGCCATACATATTGGTTGGTCACTCTTTCGGCGGGCTGGTGATGCGGAAGTTCGCGCTTTTGTACCCCGAAGAAGTCTCGAGCATCATCCTTGTCGACCCAATGCGCTGCGAAGAATGGCCACCACTGGACCCGACCAAGCAAGCTGTGCTTGACCGTGGCACAAGACTTTCGGGATACGCAATCCCCATTGCCCGGTTAGGGTTGGCTCGCCTCGCAGTTACTTCTCTCCTTTGTCGGTCAGGACTCATCGCAGAGCATCTGGCCAGTGCCGCAGGAGATGGGGGCAAGCACGTGCTGGGGCGAGTCAGAGGCGAGGTAAGCAAAATGCCGCAGGAGGTCTGGCCCATTGTTGCAGCCCACTGGTCGCGCCCCGGATACTACGCGGGAATGCGGAGCCACGTCAGGGCCGTTCCCGAAACCGTGCGAGAAATGCAAAATGCGACGCCGATCCGCGGAATCCCGGTGCTACTGCTGACTCCCGGAAAATCGTCGCCGCTCTCTGACGATTGCCTCAGGCGGATTGGCGACAACGTCCATCAGGTCATCGCATCTGCCAGCGCACATTGGATTCATCTCGACGAACCTCAGTTGCTGATCGACTCCATCCAGCGGATGGTTGTGGCTGCCACCTCGCAAGAGATCGTTGCAATAGGGTGAGTGTCAAGAGGGCAATCCGGAGAGTTATTCCACCTCGTGGAGAAACCGCTCTCGAAGCGCGCGCCTGAGGACCTTGCCGTTTTGATTCAGCGGTAAGCCGCCTGACTCGAGAATCCAGATGTGGCGCGGGGCCTTGTAAGCAGCGAGATTTTGGCGGCACCAATTCAGCAACTCGGGTTCCCCGGTCTCCGCTCCGGGCTGCAATTCGACCACGGCAACCGGAACTTCACCTTTCTCCTTGTGAGGCAGTCCGAATCCCACGGCGCGGGCGACGCCCGGATGGGCCAACATCGCCTCTTCCAGTTCGCGAACATACACCGAATATCCACCCGACTTGATCACATCTTTAATGCGCCCTACCAGCCGAATCATGCCCAGCCGATTTCTTGTAGCAAGGTCACCCGTCCGCAGCCAGCCGTCGCTTGAGATCAAGCCCTGACTATCACCCGCGTCGTTCCAATAGTGCGGAGCAAGACCCCGACGCCGAATCTGGCACTCGCCTGGAACACCAGCACGTGCCGTCTGGCCGTGTTCGTCGATGATGCGAACGTGAAAGGGCGGTACGGGGACGTAGAGATCTCCGCTTCCGGGCAACAGCGACAATTCAACGCCCATCATGGCGAGACCTCCAAGTTCCACCATCCCGTATCCATTCAACAGCACCGGCGGTACGCGCTTTCCGCCGGGCAGCCGGAACAAAGCTCCGAACCGACGCAGGCGCCCTCGGACCTCCGACGGCAAATGGTCGCTGGCCGAAAGCCAGACACGGACGCTCTTGAGTCGTGCAGGTTCAGGATCGCTGTTGACGAGGCGAGCAAACATTGCGGGTACACCAATAAACGCAGTGACGCCGAACCGCTCAACGAGGTCCAGTGCGCTATCGACGTCGAAGTGATCGAGAAAGCAGCCGCGAATGCCCGCCATCAGGCCATAAAGGACAATGCTCACCGCCATAATGTGGGACCAAGGCAGCGCAATAAGCGCCACGTCCCTGGGTCCCAAAAACAGACCTGCCAACACCGTGGACGCGCGCGCCCCCAGCAGCGCGTTGCTGGAAAGTGCCGCGCCTTTAGGAAAGCCACTGGTGCCAGAGGTATGGAAGACTGCCACGGTCGTTGAAGGATCGATCGGGGTTGGCGGAAATGCGTCGCCCGTCTCGCCAACCCGAATGAAACCCTCCAGCGTCTCCGGGTCGTCATCCGCCTGTATCCAAGTCAGTACGGGCAGGGCTTCGCGGTTTTGGATGTTGCGATCAAAGACCGCTTTGTCTGTAACAAGGATGTCGGTTCCGCTCTCCGTCAAAATACGGCGCACTTCAGAAAGCGACAGCAGTGGATTCAGCGGGACTGCGATACCGCCGGCCCGAATGATCGCAATGAACCAGTGGAAGCATTCGCGGGTATTGGTTCGATAGATCGCGACGGACTGACCGGGGCGCAGCTCAATCGAACGGCGGAGAAAGACGTCGATCCTGCAGACTTTTGCGTGCAGGTCCTTCAAGTGAAAGCTGCCATCGTTCCCAACCGAGACTTCGCAATTCCCTTTCCGCCGAACTAATTCGTCCACCAGGTTGGCGACTGTGACATTTCTGTCTCGGGAGAGTTGAATTCGGCGGAGAACATTCATTGAATGGAAACCTGCTTGCGACCCCACTCGCTTTCGACACAAAAATGGAACAACCGATCAAGATAGTCGAGCACCGGCGGAGGACACAACCCGACCGGTTCCAGCAGCCGCTCGGCATTACTGGTATCAAACTGCATGCGCATCGTAAAGTAATCGCGATAAGCGCGCCCGTCGCGCAACACGCGGCGCTTGCGTCCCCACAGAGAGAGAAACAACAGGGGCCTTATGGCAGCGAAGAACAACCTGGGATCGACATACCGCGCTTCCGGCGCATCAAAGAACTCCGCAGCGCGGCTGGCGATCTGCTGGATGGTCGCGCTGCCTCGAGGCCCAGCGCACAGATGGACAGTCTTTCCCTCGGCAGCCTCATCAAAGGCAAGACGCGCTACCGCCGCGGCCACAAAATCGACGGGCACGATGTCCAAAATGGCGTCAGGAAATCCCGGCACGGTGCGCCAAAGACGACGAGCATAGATTTTCAGTGGCCAATACATCATCTTGAAACTCGATGTCACGCCCGTGCGAGAATCACCCACGATAATGCTTGGGCGCAGGATCATGCCGGGCATCGAACCGAGCCGCGACTGTACCAAAGCCTCAGCCTCGGCTTTGGTCTGCTCGTAGGTGTTGCGATAGCCTTGCCCCACGGCCAATTCGCTTTCGTGGATTAGCCCTGTTCGCTCCCCCGCTACGTAAGCCGTTCCGACATAGGTAAAACTCCGCAGCTGACTAGCATTCGTGGCAAAGTCCAGTACGCGTCGTGTGCCTTCGACATTAATACCGCGCGCTTCATTCAGCGAGTGATCGAATCGTACAGTTGCAGCAGAATGAATCACCCGGGTTGCTTCTGCAGAAAGACTCTGATAGGCCGCGGCGTCGAGCCCGCAATTCGGCAAGCTGACATCTCCGGAATAGACTCGAACGCGCGACCGTTGAGCCGGCGGGACGATCGAGTCGGCGCGCTGCTGACCCGATTGGTCCGCCCTGTCGCGAATGAGAAGTGCAAGTGAAGCGCCCGGATGGCAATCCAGCAGCTTGCGCACCACCTGCACTCCAAGAAAACCAGTCGCGCCGGTAATCAGGATAAGCTCGTCGTCATTCATTGAGAGACCCAACCCTCAGTGCTCGAACGACTTGAAGGCCGTGACCGATGACCTTTGAGATGCACTGCCGATCGTTTGGGGGTAATGCGCAATTATAGCTTGTGGGAGTACTGAGAATTGAAAAAGACCGACACATTCAGAGCGCGTGTCATTGAAGGCAATTCGAACGAGGCGCGTTTATCGGCCGGAGTTACGGAATGGCCGAAATCTGATCCATGGGCAGTTCCAATGCGAAAAGGCTTGAGTCCCCCTGATCTGCATGCGCCCAGATGCCATGGAACGCCTGCTTCAATTCGGGGTGTTGCTGGACAAGCGCCGCCATAACTGAAGAGACCTGCGTTCGGGCGGAGGACGGCGTTTGAAGTTGCGCCGCTTCCGCCGAGTTCGGAGTGTAGTGGAGATCGAGGTCGAGACCGCCAAACTCAGTCGTCGTAGCGATCACTGTGACATCGAAGGTCGAGCCCTCCGCACTGAGCATCATCGGAGTCTTTCCGGGGAAATCTCCGGGCCGAGTTTGATCAGCCTCCTGCTGCAGTTTCTGCAAATTTGGACTCGATAAAAAATCCAATGGGCTCAGCAGGTCCTCGGCCATGCGGTAATAGAGCCAAGCAGCCCAGTTCGACTTGGTCTGCGCATACTTACGCGCAGAGGCCCAATACCAGAGTCCGTCGTGATCACCCTCGACCATCGGCTTGGCGTAGAACCCTGCCAGCTGCCATTCATTCCCACCCGTGCTGGCAAGGATGAGCGATATCTGTTGCGGCTTCGGAACGCCTGTCGCGTGCAGAATAGCCAGGGCGTAGATGCCGGGAGGTATCCCATTGAACGTAAGTACGATGATTGGGGAACCGCAGAAGAATTGGGTTCGCTCTGCTCCGGGTTGATCTTTGGAAGCATCGAGCGCGTA
Source organism: uncultured Acidobacteriaceae bacterium (assembly GCA_963769345.1). GTDB lineage: Bacteria > Acidobacteriota > Terriglobia > Terriglobales > Acidobacteriaceae > Telmatobacter. The sequence continues at coordinate 287,366 of CAVYLL010000005.1, read as the reverse complement.
CACATTGTCCACTGTTATGGTTGCATTCTGCACCGTGGGCTTCAAACTTGTTACCGACGCAGCAATGCCATCGAAGTCCGAAACAACGGCCGGGAGCGTTTTGGCGCGTAAACCTCCAACGTCTCCACTCTGCACAATTGTAATCATCGCGCGAGCCTGGTTTGCAAGGTTGTCGCGCTGCTGTGGAGTCATTTGCGACTGCGTGAGGCAAGATGCGGCATTCACCAGTCCAGACGGGAGAGCAAGAAAACTAAATGTGAGGACCACTAAAGGAAAATAACGCCCCTTCGTCACAATCGTCCTTGGCATTACCATTACCCTCTCTATCGCTTTTGAATCGGGATACATTTGCTCTTCGGCACAACAGATAAGATGCGTTCGCTGAGGCGATCGCAAGCTTGTCCCCAACGAAGAACTTTCAAGTGTTGGTTTGGCGAAAACGCCGTTCCCAGGGCAGCTTTTTGAAAAAAAGATTCGGGGATTGACGCAAGACGGGCCATCGAAGCACCGAATCCATCTCAGGATGTGGACCGCGCAACATCGGAATCGCAGAAGAACGGCCAATTTCGCGTAATTCTTACCACCTTTTGAAGGTAGGCGCGTAGGAATTTCACGAATATCCAGCACACAAAATTTGCTCTAAATTTTGTCTTCAAAAGGGTTGTCGCCCGAAGCTAAACGTGAAATATTTCTCTAAAGATTTCCAACAATGGTTGCCTCGCCGACAAAGTTTATTTGGAAGTGAAGACTGGTTGAACCTGCTGGAACGAGAAAGTCCAACGGGTCAACCGTACAGGCCGCGAAATACCAAAAACTTTGACGGTGATTGACTGCCAGCAGGTCGAGACTCCCTGCAGGCTGCCGATGGTTGAACAAAGAGGTTGCTGGGTAGTACGCTCAGGCGCTTCCGCCCTGTGTCTCAGAACAGCCCATAACATGTGACCGACAGAACTCTTTCACACAAAGAGCGCTGATGCGTTCTGTGCGAAAGAGACAGGAAAGCCGGAGCGAGGGTCACTCTCGCTCGGGGATCAATCAAGCGAAACCATTTTTCTACTTCAGAAGGTACTAATGAAGATTTCGAAGAAGCTGCTTATCGCCGTTTTTGTGTTTGGCTCAATCACGGTTCCTTCATTTGCAGGAGTTATCGTTAACGCTCCCGCCAACAACAGTCAAGTTAGTTCTCCGTTCAGTCTCTCGGCCTTCACTTCTCTCTGCTCTGGGCAGCAGGTAAGCGCCACCGGCTACTCGCTCGATAGCAGCACCTACACCGCGGTCTTTAATGCTCCTGCGATCACCACGACTGTATCGGCAGCTGCCGGCGGTCACATCCTGCATGTGAAGGCATGGGGCGTCTCTGGAGCGGCATGCGACACCGATGTTGCCATTACTGTTGGGGCGTCTTCACAGGTGCCGTCTTATTCAAGCAGTGTCAGCAGTATTCAGACTTTCGGCGGTTGGACATCCATCCACGACAGCGGAACTCCGGGAAGCTCGAGCGGTTGGACAACCACGACCAATTCACCATCGCGCAGCGGAGCGGCCCGCCAGTTCTCTATGGGCTACTCGTATTACGGAGGCCAACGGTACAGCACTTCCTTCGGAGACGACGAATCGGCTTCAAACTTCATTTTCGACACTTGGGTTTACATTTCCAGTCCGAACAGCGGCCTCGTCAACCTTGAGTTAGATCTGAACCAGGTTTTGTCCGGCGGCCAGACAGTAATCTACGGCATGCAATGCGATGGATGGTCAAACACCTGGGATGTCACCGTCAATAGGGGGACAACCTGGCAGCCTAATATTGGGTGGGCACAATCGTCGGCGCCATGTAACGTTCGCAACTGGTCCACGAACACGTGGCACCACGTACAGCTCAACTACTCGCGCAATGACACCGGTTGGATTACCTATAAATCCGCGACCTTAGATGGGGTTCAACAGGGAATCAATATGACAGTTCTGGGCGCATACAATTTGGGATGGGCGCCAACGCTTCTGATAAATGTGCAGCTTGACGGCTCGACCAGCGGCAGCGGTTCCGCAAATGTGATCCTGGATGATCTGACCGTTTACCGATGGTAACGCCGCGGTCGAGTCCCTCCGTGCAACACGGGTCCGCCGGGACTGCGGCGGACCCAGTTCAACTTACGCTCTGAGTCTCATGAGAGTTCCGCCCCCGTGTGCGCCCCGTCGGTCGCTTGCATCTCGCGGGGCAAACCGAAACAATTATCCGTTCCCATATTCCCAAACACTAAACTTCTAAGTATCTTTATCTTCACTTCACGATGTGCCCCCTCAATACCCATTGGGGCGATGATCGTGAAGTCCCCGAATATTCGATTCAATTCCAAATAAGCCCGGCGATTCATGTCGACAAATTCAATCGGATACTCCGGTTTTCTCGCACGGGCTGCTTCCGGTTCCGCATCCAGAACGAAGCTGATGTCCGGCCTAGGAATGTAGAGCATGATCATGTGCGCATAGGCGCGCGTCAAGGATCGGGTCAAGTCGAGATTTGCAAGCTCATCGTATGTATATCGATCGAAGATGATGAAGTCAGCATTCTCAAGAAGCGCCTTCCTAAATACTCTTCGTAGAGAGATCGCATCGATCAAATAGAGGAAGTAACGGAACCACGTCATTGGCCAGCCACCGACGTTCTTATCTTGCCTGTTGATTGGCGCTTCTGGGCTGCCGACGCCTTTGTCGCCTTTGAAGAGCTTGTGCCCTGCTCCCTCACGGAACATCTTCAGACGTGCGATATCATCCCAAAAACGCAAGATTCGAACCCGCAGACCTCGTGCGTGAAGACATTCACACAGCCGTTCGATCTGCGTGCTCTTCCCAGCGCCATCGACCCCTGAGAAACTTACTACCCGCACTCGGCCTCTGTTGCGCAAACCTTGCATTTTGCTCTCCCTTGGTTCACGAAACTCCAAGTCACTGAGGCTGGCCGTGACTAGCTCTTGAAAGACCAACTACTGTGCCTACAGCAGCACCGGCCGCGAGGACGATACTAACTCTGATAACAATTGCACGCACCCGACGCTGCTTCGCCGGCGCGATAACGGCTCCGGCGGGGCTCGAACCTGGAACACCAGTAGGCTTCTCGTATGGGGCAGCGGCCGTGCCCACCGGTTGCTGCGGATTTGCTGGCTGCTGCGCGGGCGCTTGTTGTTCTGAAGTCTGAGATTGCGGCGTCGGCGCGGATGGCAAAGAATTCAGATCCGCATTCGCCGACGTGTCGTCGGGCATCCTTGGAGGAGCACTGATCGCCTGTTGCTCGGGCACCGCCTTTGATTGCGGCGCAGGAGCCTGATATGAAGGCTCTTGCTGCGCATCTGCCGCCGCTGTCCCTTGCAGCGTCATCAGCGCGATCAGACTGCACACGACACATCGAATGCCGTAGGACCATATGATCTCTTGTCGATTTTTAGAGGTACCTCTATTGTGTCTTATCGTCATAATGAATCCTCGCGCTAAGCAGCATTGTCCCGCGCCGGCTGCTGAGTTGCGCTGGACTGTTCTCGGTGGATGAGGTCGATCATTGGAAGGCGAAAACTCTCGGCCGCTTCACCGATGTTGTCAAATATCTGAAAGAGACGATCGAGTCCACTGGATCGGAATCCTTTACAGGTCTCCGCGCGCAGTGCTGCAAGTCGAACGTCGCCATTGCGTTTTATGGCTTCTTCCAGACAGCACAGGAGAAAGTGAATTGCACTGTCGTTCAGTTCACTCAGCCTGGAACAATCCAGCACAAGGGCAGGTCGATCAACATTGAGGCAACTCTCAAGCTCGCAGTAGAGAGCCCTCTGACGGCTTGTGTCTAGTTGCTCGGGTAGTGTTCTGATCGCAATGGATTGTCTAAGTTCGTTCATTGTCTTCATTCCTTTAGTGTCGAAGATGTTCTATCTCTCAATGAATACCGTCCACAAAATAAGAAACAACAACGGAAGCGCCTTAAAGCAGCCGGGCAAGTTCTGCCGCGGGATTACGGCTTGAATGCGTAAGAACATTCTTTGCGTAGCGAAAGAGGGTCATGAGGTTGGTTCTGTACCAGCAACACTCGGTCATACGCGGAGAGAGCCCGCAGATAAATCGAAGTTTCTGTGTGGACCCAGGCGACCGCAACATCGCAGCCATCAAACGATGATTTCCGTCGAGCACTGTAAGCGGTTCTGTCTCACTTATTCCGATCAGCAATACAGCCCCAAGTTCAGGATCTTCGACATCAAATCGACGACCGATCGCCTGAATCTTTGTAACGAAGGCGGCGTCAAGCCGGTCTTGCCTATTGCGCATTCCTTCGGCGATCTCGAGGGTCGAGAATCTTCCATTCGCCACTTTGCGCCATTGCGCCCGTGGAAACATGCGGACGTTTGCGAGGTTCTCCGCGGTTATCTCGACTTCGTACCATTCTGTTTCGGGGGGGATTTCCCTCCACAGATACAGATGGCGGATGAACAAAAGCGCACGACGCTTGGCGTTTTCATCGGGGTTTCCACAATCCGGTGACTTGACGATCTCGCTAAACGAGTGTTGATATGCACGAAACGCAGGACCATGGAAGTCGCTCTTCAAGAACTCGGCAATTGCTTCATCTTCAGAGATCCGTCCAATCAGACGGACGGGGCGACGGCTACCAGGTAACAAAATGTCTTTCGGGTCGGTCAGCGAATTGATCAGGAATGGAACTGCGATAAAGACAAACAACAATCCCATCAATGCGAGCTGAACCAGCACAACCTCGCGCAGTGAAGAATGGAACTCGCAGATCGCGCCAATGAGAACGCCACTGAAAGCCAGCTGCACCCAGCTGGTGTTTGCAATTTTGTAGGACATCTCGAAGGTGATAATGACCGCGGCGAGAGAGTAAACAACCGTGGCAAGCGCGTACAGAGCGAGCAAGTAAGGCAGATTGTATTTCCCCGCGATCGAGAAGGCCGCTCCAAACAGATGCGTCCAAAGTTCCGCCGGGGCAATGCACAATCCAACCGAGATGGCGATGCCAACGCCGAATACCAATCCAAGCGATGTTGCAATCACTCGCAAGTCCCTTCTCTCTTCATTGCTCGTTCCGGCAACGAGCGGGAAGGTCGAATTCACAACTGCCTGTGAAAACGAGAAGATGACGCGCCCGACCATGGCGACTGCGGCATAGTATCCTGCCTCGCGAGCGAGAAAGAAGTGATTCACAAGCACGATGCCGCAGTTATTTATAACCATTTGACCTGCGAAAAAGATCGCCGCCTGGAACATCTCGCGAGTGGCGTGCGAATACCCCAGCGGATTTTTAAGGCGGCCGTGCAGCTTCACTCGCGCCGTGTAGTAAGCGATGGCGATTGCAGCGGAATTCGCTGCAATTACTCCGTATAGGCCGAAACCAAGACCTATCAGCGCGAGTGAACCACCCAGTCTGACTACCTGCTCAATCACAAGGTTGACAGCCAGGCTCCGGAAACCGCATGTTCCCTGGATGAATCCTCTGCGCGCTCCCAGTGGGACGTAAAACGCCGAACCAATTGCTATCAGACTGACCAACCTGGGATCCGGCAAGTTCAGGTAATTCGATATCCCCCCTTGAAGCAGCACAAGCAATAACCCAACGGCGACGCCACATCCCCATGAGAGGCGGTGAAAGAATCGATAAACGGCGGTTTTTTGTTCGCGCGACTCCTGCTGCGCGATAAATTTTGACGCTATGATCTGGAACGACAAAGTAATGGCTGATAACAGGACCAGGATCGTATAGATAACCGTGGCGTGCCCAAAGCCCTTCGGCCCGAGGTAACGCGCAACCGCGATGTTGTACGCGAGGTTGATCCCAGTGTTCAGCCCTGATCCAGAAAGCAAAACAATGCTTCCGGAAACGATGCGGGCCTGAAGAGTTTTCCTGGGTGGAACAACAGAACTGACCACTATCGACAAGTCTCCAATCCGTTTTAAAGGCGCTGCTTCTATGTGGGTTTTGCAGGTAAGTTCTTGAGGCAGCCTCTATTAGTCGGATGCGAGAAACATTGTCATGGCTGCTCCGCGGACATTCTGACAACCGGCGGACGGATTATGGCTTCTAATTTCACTATTGATGCTGAATCGTTTAACTATTCCACTTCTTCTCTTCCTCGCGCCACACGGCTGCTTGAATTCTTCGGATGCTCCAGCACCATTGAAGTACCGGGCAACCGGAACTTCACCGCAGGTCATCGCCCTGTACGAGGCGTGGTTCGGACACCCGAGGCATATCTCCGTCGGCTATTCCTCCCAGGATCCTGAGGTCATTGAACACCAGATCAAAACCGCGAAGGGAATGGGAATCACGGCCTTTGTTGTAGATTGGTACGGCGACCGGGAGCCATTTATCGACCGAAGCTATGCGGAAATACAGAAAGCCGCGGCGAAGAACAACTTCCAGGTAGCCATCATGTACGACGAGACCAATCAGGAAGACGACGCGACCGACGAAGCGATTGCCGACTTCACCATGTTCCACGAGACCTACTTGTCGTCAAAGGCAGTGGGCCGTCAAGCGTATCTTTCGTTCGACGGGCGACCTATAATCTTCATCTTCCCGAAAGGTGGCCATACCGATTGGGACAAAGTGCGCGCGGTGGTTAACAAATGGAACCCAGTCCCACTTCTCATTCAGGAAAACCTCCCCGGCCAATATGCAAGCGACTTTGACGGCTTTTATGCCTGGATTAATCCCGGCGAAAAGGGTTGGACGCAGGACGGCAGCAACTGGGGCGAACAATACCTGGACGACTTCTATAGCAAAATGAAGACCAAGTATGCTGACAAGCTTATTGTCGGCGGCGCGTGGTCTACATTCGACGACAGCAAAGCGTCGTGGGGCCTCAATCGACACATTGCCTCCCGATGCGGCCAGACCTTTACCGATACTTTTAATTTCTGGCGAAAGGAATTCCCTTCGGATCAACCTCCGCCATTCGTCATGCTTGAGACTTGGAACGACTATGAAGAGGGAACGGCGATTGAGCATGGCATCGCCGAATGTAGCAATGGAAATCAACCTATTCCTGCAAATGCGGCGGCTATATCCCTTCTTGCCGCTTCTTCAGGACATTAGTTACCAACGTCCCTACCGCCCAGTTTTACTGCGCAAGAAACAGTTTGACCCCATTGCGACGCAATGGGGTCAAACTAGTAGCGCAACAATCTAGGCAGCGTCCTGCTCCCGATAGTTTGCAGCTTGAATTGCGAGGCTTCCATTCGGGACGCCATAACTGCCAACGGGCACTTCGATGGTGCCAGTTTCCGTCTCGATGGTGACCTGCGGCCGATGGACATGGCTAATGAGAGAGAGAGGCCGATTACGCACTTCATCGTAGACTCGTCCAACATATTCGCCCAGGATCCCCACAGAGAGCAGTAGAAGACCTCCAACGAAGAACACTACACTGGCGAGCCCGAATCCTGCCGTCGCCACAACGCTTGTTGTGGGGATCATGCACAAAGCTAGAAACACAGACATGAGCGTCGTGAAGCCAAACAGACCAAAGCTGAGCCGGAGCGGTTTGTAACTGAAGCTGGTGATCGCATCCATCGCGTACTTAATTCGGCTGATGAACGACAACTTTCCATCACCGCCGGCGCGATCCTGTCGATCGTAATAGACGATCGAGTTCTTGTAGCCCACCCATGCGCGAAGACCGGGAAGATAGCGATTCCTCTCACGCAAGGCCACGATTGAATCAACGGCCTTACGGTCCATTAGGCTGAAGATTCCCGCATTCAACGGAATCGGATAATCCGAAAGAGTTCCAAGTAGGCGATAGAACAGCGGAAACAGAGCAGCTAGGAGTTTCCGGCTTTCCTGGCGACTACGCCTCACTCCCACCACCACTTCCGCACCATTGCGCCAGGCGTCAATCATGCGCGGAAGCACGTGCGGCGGATCCTGAAAATCCCCGTCCATTAGGATTACGGCTCGGCCGCGAGCAGATTGAAGGCCAGCCGAAATTGCTCCCATGTGACCCCAGTTGCGGGATAGCTCAACTACTACCACATGCGAATCTATAGCTTGCAGACTCTTCAACAGCTCGAGAGAGGAATCTGTTGATCCGTCGTTTACGTACACAACCTCCCAATCATCCACAACCTCTTTTAACGCAGTTGCGACCGCGTCGTTCAGTCGTTCAATCAATTCCTCTTCGTTATAGATCGGTATGACTATTGAGATCATATTTAGCTCCTGGAAATTCGCATTCTGTGGTTCTCCTTTCACGTTCTCGTTCCAATTCGGACAATACAGCAGCACCCCACCGCATTCTAAGATGCGCTGGAAGTAGAACTCACTCGGACTGTGACTGGAAAATCCGTACCCGCCAACGTGTTTCGGTTGGAGTCAGAACGACAATATATCGGGTGCGAACCTGTTCCGCGGCGATGGACTTATCGTGATCGAGCACTTGTACATCGTATTCAACGGTATCGGCTAACTCGATGGACAGCCCCTCAGGTGAGTAAAAGAGAATCTGCAAGTCGTGCGAGCGATCGCGGTAAACAGCATGAACACCAGCTGCAATCTGCTCTTTAATGGTGTTCGCAAGCTTGTCTTTGGCAGCGCCGATGAAGTCGCGGTCAAGCAGGTTTGGCTGATTTTGCTGCAAAGCATTGCTCAAACTTGTCCATGAGTCCAGATAATCCCGGATTGCGGCCTTGGCGGTTTGCTCCTGCAACGGCCGGGGTCCTTGCAGATTCGGGGGCTCAACGCGAACGGATGCCTGGTCGCCCGCAAATGCCGACATTGCAGTGCCAAAAGCAGAGATCAACACGAGTGACTTGAACATGCTCATTGCTCCCACCGAATCTGATTGCCGAGAACGACACCGCTCGCGACAGAGATTGTCGCGCCGCGGTGCGCGGGCATATCTACCTTTGCTACGCCCTGCTTGAGCGGCACGTCCACCGTTGATTTCGTGTCGTTATATGACTCCGTAAAAGTCACAATTGTGCCATCCGGTACGGCGTTTCCGTTGCAATCGCGGACAGGATCGGTTTGTAATTGAACTTTATCGCCAGCTGTCTTGACGTTCATTTTTAAGCTGCAGGGGTCGCCCGGAACCTGACCGACTACACGAGTTCTCGAAACGTCGCCGACGTGCGCGATGAACTGATCTTTCGCCTCATGCGGCGTCGAATCCATCTGCGTCCAAGCTGCTCCGTTACGTGTCTCCATCGTGCGCGTTTGCCCCGGAGATGACGTGCTTGACAGCTCAAACGATACTGGCAACGGAGTCGTAATCAGATTCTGATAACTGTCGAATACGTATGCCGTGCCGGTGATACCTCCATGCAACGCAACCGGAAGGCGCGATGGTTTCGCGATAAAAATCAGTTCTGCCGGTTTCTTTGCCGGTAGAACATCGAGCGAACCGGTCTGACTTGAAGAGGCGGAAGCGAGAACCACGATGTAGTGACCTGCGTTGTAAAGAGAACCCGCCGGGAACCAAGCGGTTTCACCCAGTTGCACGTCGTGCTTTATCAACTGGCCCGGTCCGACGATGAACAGGGTTCCTTTTCCGTTCCCACTAGATTGGATGGAGAACGCGGAGCCAGCCTCTATGCTTTGCGAGAGCTTCAATTCACCATTTTGCGCAAGCACCGCAGGCACGCCCAGAGCGAACCCAGCCAATAGCAGGGAGGATCCCGCCCTCATTGGGAACCTCCGAATGTGTAGGTCGAAACGACCGTACGCTCACTACTCACGTTTTTCGCGAGGTCCTCGGGGATGTGGATGTTGAATGAAACCCGCGTCTGGGGCAGGAGTGCGTGGTCAACGTACTGATCACCGACCCAGACGACTTGTCCGGATTTGTCATAGAATGTCCCAAGCACGTGCGCCACATTCGCAATTTGACCGCTCTGATTGGTGAGTTGGCCTGTGAGGGACGCGTCAGGTGCGGGATTCAACTTCTCATTTTCAATCTCAATGACTGGATCGGCAGATGCGGGCACAAGTGTTGAAAATGGATTCATTCGAACGCTCCCGACATCAGCCAGCGACACATTCGGAAACCGGATGAGAAACGGCGTGACCTGCTTTGGAAGAAGTTGATGCGAGATTTCGTCGAAGCTGCCTTCAGTCTCGATTGGCTTTTGATCTTTAGACAACAGCGTTGCCGCAACGGAGACGTATGCGGGAACTACATCTTCATTGAGAAGCTCGCCTAGCAGAATGAGACCTTCGGCCCGCTGAACGGGGTGCATATCAACAATTCGAACGCGAGGCGCTTCAACATCCTGGGCTCCCCAATCGTCGCCCGCCGTGCGATTGATTACATCCCAGCGCAGATAGTTCACGGGAATCACCTGCGGCGGAACAACAGTTTGCTTTTGAATTGGCCATTCCACGTGCCACTCACCGCCGTTCCTCACTACGTGCACTTCGCGCTGACTTAATGATGGCCCAACGACAGTCGACCAATGCATCTTGAACTGGACGCTCGCGTCCAAATCTGACGCGTGGAGCGGCTGCACGTCGAAGCTGCTCAACGTTGCGTAGGTTCGCAGGTCCGGATAGTAGCTCGTTAGATCACGCCTGAATTCAGATTCGGTGAACTGCGCTTTATTGGCCAGGCTGGAGTACGCCTTATCCCACGCTTGTGCGCGTATCTCGGCTCCGAGGTTTTGAACCGCAGCCTCCGGTGTTGAAGAGGCCTGCACAAAATTCTCGCCACCTGCGTATGCGGCAGCCGAAGCATTCGGCCACAAGGTCCCGATCGCCACCAGGGCTACCGTTGCACCGGCAAGTGAAACCGCAAGTATGGGTCCGTTACTCACGATGCCAACCTCCCCGATACAAGTTCCTCTTCCGCCGGATAAGGATAAGAAACCCGGCTCTCCAAAGGCTTTCTCTCTGGAATCAATAGCACCAGCAACGCAAGAATGCTGCTGCCAATCGGCAGGATGCCCCACATCATTCCCTGCCACTGTGGAGGAATCTGAGGAGCATTTAATGGAGTCGCCGGTGGAACCCCGTCCTTGCTCCAAACGGTAATTGTGCTATTTTCGAGACTATCTACGGGCCTCCAACCTGCAAACGACAACAGCGGATCGTAGTAATGGTCGCGGACGAAGACCCACTTCATCCCGTAGTGGTCTGCATGTTCCAGGATGGCGCGCAAAGCATCGATGCCGCCCTTGCCGAAGTACTTCGAACTCGTAAGTGCGCCGGCCCCGTTCTTGGTAAGTTCGGGAAGCATACGGCCCGAATTCCATTCGCCGTCGACGCTTCCGGCTTCAGTCATCATTGCGAGGCGCGCTATCTTGTTGCCGAAGCCGAGTGTCACGTAACGATACTGGTCATGCCCGTCGCGATTGAGCCATGCCGCCACAGAATCAACTTTGAAGTCTTCGGCGTCGGCGGGGCGAAACGTGGCCCATCCCACAGCCAATGCACAAGTGAACGCCGCCAGAATACTGAGCCCGACAATCGCCGGAGATCTGAAACGGTCAACAAGCTCGGCGGCTAGGAGTCCCACGAAAGGCAATGCGAGCAACGTCGCCCAGTAGCTGAAGCGCTCCATCGTAAGCACTTCAAACGCGCGCCCAAGTACGATGTGGCCCACCGGAGTTGTCCCACCCAGCCCCACTAGAAAAGCAACCCAGAACCCTAGCAACAAAGGACGGAGCCTCGTCACCGCTGATCCGCGCAAAAAGATGAACGGAAGCGCTAGTACCAGAGCGCCGTATGGTACGACGAAGTAGTTGAGCCCCCATTGCGGGCTCAGGATGTAATTCGCTCGGCTGGGATGAGGGATCGGGGTTTGCGTCACAGGATAGTGAATCAACGCAACCCAGAATGGGAGCAACACAGCTCCTATCAAGGCTCCAACCAAAACAACAATACTGGCTGTTCGGACAACAACCGCCGCTGTCGAAGACTCCTGGCCTTCGTGCCTATCGATCAGCGCAAGCGCGACTACCGGCAAGGCGAAAAAGAAGGAACCAAAAAGCAGTGTCGCGTGGTGCGCGGCGGCAGCGGCAGTAAACAATACGCTCGCTTTGATGAATGACCGACATCTACCGAATCGGATCCATTCGAACAGGAACGGCAAAGCGTTGAGGTAAATCGGGGCTGCAGCGGTCGTACCCAATTGTCCTGCGGAATATACAAGGAAGCTCTCTGAGCCAAGAAACACGCTGGCGAGAGCCGCAAACGAAGCCGCACGCGGTGTGACCCACAACAAGGAAAATCGATAGACACCGACAGCGAGTAGCAAAATGGCTAGGAATTGCACCGCCATGTACGCGTAATCAAGTCCGAGAACATGGGACGCAAGTGCGACCCACTGCTGAGGCAGGGGCGGATAGGTAGTTTGGGAAAACCCTGCATACCACTTCGTATTCCACGGATCAAACCAGTGAGAAACGTAGTGTGAAGCAAAGAGAATATGGAAGTTTGTGTCGTACGATTTCAGCGGCAATTTCATTAACAGCAAAGGCAGATGAACCATCATCACTGCCAGCAGAATGAGTGTCAGCGGTATTGGCCGTGTGGATTGTGAGATAGCGTCAGACTTCTGCACAGGTACCTCTCAGGATTTGTTTCGGAAACACCTGGCTGCGGTTTGCCCTCGTGAGAATCGCGCATGCATGACCGGGTTTATGTGATCGTTCAGAGAGCTTTGATTCACAAACACTAAATATCGGTTGTATTTGCTCTAGAAAATGCACACCCCCTTACACTCCCGTCTTTAAGGCCAGGTTCGAACAATCGACGACCAGCCAACGTTGCGAAGGTTTCTTGAATCAAAAGAAGAACCGTGAGTTCGCGGCTGTGTGAACTCTTTGCAGTAACGAGCGGACTAGGTGAACCCTTGAAACACATATATGGGTGTGTAAATATTGTTTGCCTCGTGGCAATCATCACAGGAACTTGCGCGACTCACGCGCAAACATATCAAGTTGGTCCGGAACCGTCCAGGCAGGCCGAGCCCGAACAGCATAGCGGGCAATCATCTCTGGGCTGGGGATCGAACATTGAAAATGCCCGGTTAGGGCGTGCAGCTCAGCAGGCGCTTCAAAAGGGTGATCGTGTGCATGCGTTGGACTACGCCCAGCGCGCATCGCAATCAGCTCCCAATGATCCACAATTGTGGTTTCTGCTTGGATATGCAGCGCGACTCAATGCGAAGTATCAAGTGTCGATGGATGCTTATTCTCGCGGTTTGAAACTCAGCCCATCCTCTCTTGAGGGGCTTTCAGGGCTCGCGCAGACCTATAGCGCAATGGGGCGAAATGAAGATGCAGCGCGACTGCTAAAGCAGGTATTGGCCTCGGATCCCCGGCGTGCCAATGATGCATTGGTACTCGGCGATCTCTACATGCGCACCGGTGATTACAACTCTGCACTCGAGGCGTTGGGACGCGCAGAGCGCGCGCATCCTGATGCGCGGTCAGAACTTCTAATGGCCATCTGCTACGAACACCAAAAGAGACCCGATCTGGCAAACAAGTATCTTGACGCCGCCAGGAAACGAGCACCAGACAATCCCGAGGTCCAACGATCGCTGGCCGGATTCTTCCGAGATGCGGGTAAATATCCTGAAGCGATTGCCGCTTTGAAATCCATTCGTCATCCGAAACCGGATGTCACCGCGGAACTTGCATACACCTATCAACTCGACGGCAAGCTCGACGAATCAGCGAACATGTACGGCGAAGCGGCAGACGACCTGCCAAAGGATATGAGTTTGCAATTGTCGGCTGCACAAGCCCAGCTTGCTGCCGGATCAATCGAGCGTGCCAAGCCATTCCTGCAGCGCGCTGAAGAGATCGACTCGAACTACTACCGCCTGCACGCAATCCGCGGTGAGATCGCCCGCGTGCAAGATCAGGACGCGGATGCTGTGCGCGAGTACAACGATGCGATCACCAACCTGCCCGCCGAACCTGCTGAGGGACCCCTCTATGGAATTCAGCTGCACATGGACCTTTCTGAACTCTATCGCGCTCAACAGGATGGTTCAGCAGCGACACATCAGGTCGAGATCGCACAGACACAGATCAGCAAGATCGATGAACAGGGCTCCAACCGTGCGCCTTACCTCCGTCTGCGCGCACAGGTCAAATTGGCATCCGGCGATTTCGATGGTGCGCTTGGCGACGTGAAAGAAGCGCTCTCAATCGTTGCTCACGACCCCAACGGGCTCCAGCTTAGCGGCGATGTCCTGATGAAGCTCGGGCGTTTTGAAGAGGCAATCGCCGCGTACAAGAAGATTCTTGCAATTGATTCTAAAAACCGATTCGCGCTAACGTCTCTTGGTTACGCCTCGCGTGCGGCGGGGCGTGATGCGGATGCTGAAAAGTACTTTCAGCGTCTCGCACAGGTTGATCCTGACCTTTACGTTCCGTATCTGGCACTTGGTGATTTGTATACTGCGCGCCGTCGTTTCAAATCCGCCGAAGCTTCTTACGCAAAGGCCTACGAATTGGCTCCGAAAAACGCACTCATTATTGCCGGTGGAATGAACGCTGCGATTGAAGCTCATGATCTTCCGCTTGCAGGCGAGTGGCTTGGCCGTTCTACGCCGGAGATGGCACATGAACCCATTTTGCTTCGTGAAGAGGAGCGATATCTGAGCTTTAAAGGCGATTACAAGAAATCAGAACAAATTGGTCAACAAGCATTGAAGGCGATGCCACACGACCGCGATGTTGTGGTCTATCTCGGTTACGATTTGCTTAGCCTTGGAAAATGGGACGAACTGCAGGCACTCACTCAGCAGTATGAGACGGTTCTTCCAAAAGAGCCCGATATTCCACTTCTGTTAGGGTACGTCCACAAACATCAGAGGCAGTCCGAAGAAGCTGAGAAGGACTTCACCGAGACGATCAACCGCGATCCCAACGTGACTACTGCTTATGTGAATCGCGGCTACATGCTTAACGATCTGCACAGACCCGACGCCGCCGCGTCAGACTTTGAAGCGGCATTAAAGAGAGATCCGAAGGATGGCGAAGCTCATCTCGGGCTCGCTTATGCCGACCTCGACCTTCACAAACCTTCCGCAGCCATTCGCCACGCCGACCTGGCAGGGCAGATGATGGGCGACTCAAAGAATGTTCATGTTATTCGCGCCACGGCATTCGGCCGGCAAGACATGCTGGCCAAAGCGGCCGATGAATACAAAGCGGCCTTGAAGTTCGCACCCGATGACCCGGAACTTCACCTCGGACTCGCGAACGCTCTCTTTTCCGCCCGACGATACCATGAAGCGATCGGCGAGTTGCAGACAGCTGAACGCCATTCGCCGGGAGACCCCGGCATTTCCGCGATGCTTGCGCGTTCCTACGCAGACCTCGGCGAACGCGATCAAACGTTCCACTATATCCAGCTCGCAGAAACGCAGGCGCAGGCAGCTCCGCCGCCGCAAGGCCCATTCGGCGAATCAGTACAGAGCGCCACATTTGTTTCGACCGGTGAGGCGCTGGGAACGCTCGGCGAGCAAAATGCCGCAATGGAGCGCTTCCGCAAGGCGCTGCAAATTCCGCAGAGCAATCGGGTCAGCGTCCGTCTGGCAATCGCCCAGACCATGGCGCAGCAGGGTCACGACGAAGAGGCGCAGCGGGAAATTGCTCTTGCATTGATGGAAGCCACTGCTGGCGACTCATTGCCACCGAGCAGCGGCCAATATGTCGAAGCGGCGGATGTCTTCCGCTCGATACATGACTATCGTTTGTCAGAGACTTACATTCAGCGCGCAAAAGCCGCAGGTGCTCCCGATACCCAGGTGCGCATCGGCATGGCGAACAACTATCTGGCTCTCGGAGAGACAACTAAGGCAAATGCCGAACTCGCTGCAATCAAGGTCGAAGCGGACAGCAGTCCAGATTATCAGTACCTTCTCGCTCAGGCGAACGTCTACCGTCAGGAGCATCACAATGTGCAGGCCCTGACGTCCTTTGCACAAGCCTCTGAAGCCGAAGGCGAAGATCAGGCTGCGACAACCAGCCTGCTCGAGGCCGGTGCGAACGAAGGCCTGCGCATCACTCCCAAGGTCAGCGTGCTCTCCGACTTTCTGATGAATCCTCTTTTTGAGGACACAACAGTTTACGTTCTCGACGCCAAGTTGGACGCGCCATTTCCCGTTGCACCGTCGGATACCTCCCTGCTTCCTCCGCCTCGCTCTTCACTCCAGACTGAATTGACGAACGCCTTCCATCTCCATGTTGGGAGACTTCCGGAGCCGGGCGGCTTCTTTCAAGTGCGCAACCAGCGCGGCGAGATTTCCGTGCCGGCAACGAACTCGATCGTGAATCGCAATACAACTGACTACACGTTGAATTTTGGGCTGAATCCGACCGTGAATTTCGGAGCAAACGTCGTGGGCTTCAGTGGCGGAATCCAGACGACCATCCGTCGCGATTCCATTGCGCCGACGCAGATGAATCAGAATCTCTTTCGCATGTTCATTTACATGAACACGAGTTCATTCTTCAACGCGATCTCGGCCACCGGGTACCTCATCCGCGAGAGCGGCCCATTTACAGAAATCAATGAGCATTCCCGTACGTTAACGGGGGCGCTCGCTTTTCGTGTGGGAGCTCCCTGGGGAAAGACAGCTCTCATCACTGGCTGGGGAGCCAGCGACCAAGTCTTCACTCCAGAGAATACCGAAGACTACTACACATCGTCATACATCGGTCTCGAGCATAGATTCTCCGAGCGACTTCTGGTGCGAGGAATGATTGAAGATCTTCGCGCATGGCGCGTAGTGGGAGGCGCCTCCGGGACCGCTCAGAGCGTACGCCCCGCAGTTTCAGTTGATTACTCTCCATGGCGAAACTGGAATCTCCAGGTCTCAAGCGCATTTTCAAGCACGCGCAATTACCACGTTTACGACGCAACACAAAACGGATTTCAACTCTCTTACGCGCGGCCTTTTCGACGCAAGTTTCATGACGACTCCGGATCGGTGGTCTTGCAATATCCCATTCGCTTCGCGGCAGGTCTGCAGGCAGAGACCTTCTTCAATTTTAGCGGAGCCCAGAATCAGCAGTTGAGGCCATTTGTTCAAATAAGCATCTTTTAGGGGCAGTAATCGATGAAGATTTGCCTGGTAGCGACGTTTCCACCGAGTGGGCGACAGTTAAACGAATATGCCTTCCACATCGCGAAGGAACTCAATAGCAGTCGCGATGTGGAGCTAATCATTCTGGGCGATGAGTTGACAACCTATGAGTTTGCGACTGACGAAAACGGCCAGCCCCTGAAGGTTGATCCAAATGCGGAACTGCCTGGGTTTGATGTCATTCGCTGCTGGAAATTCGGTTCGTTGTCAACGCCATGGCGTCTTCTCAACGCGATTCGGAAACTGAAGCCCGACGTCGTCTGGTTCAACCTGGTCTTTTCTAGTTTTGCGACTCCCGAGAATCCATTTGCCGCATTTGCCGGTCTGTCTGCACCAGCCCTGGTACGCGCTGCGGGCTTTTACACGCACATTACGCTGCATCACATCATCGAACATGTGGACTTTGCTGCCGCTGGCGTACGCCTCGAGCGTCTTTATCGCGTCGGCACTGAAGTAGCCACACGCGCTCTGCTCCGCGCCAACTCCGTTTCGGTTCTGCTGCCGGGGTACCGCCGAACGCTTGTGACAAAGTACGCCGCAGAGAATGTTCTACTCGGCACTCATGGAACCTTCGCATCTGCACCCGCGGCGCCTGACTTTGCCAAGCGCGGCAATCCTCACCAACGCATTCTTGCAATCGGCCACTGGGGTACCTATAAGAGGCTCGAGACTCTCATGGAGGCGTTCCCGTTCGTACTCGAAAAGGTGCCGAACGCGAAACTCGTAGTGGCTGGTGCAAATCATCACACACGGGCAGGATACTGGGAGTCTATCCGCGACGCTCAGGCGCCGAACCTGCCAATCGAGTTTCGGGGATATGTTGCAGAGGATGAAATCCCGGAGTTGTTCCAATCAACATCCGTTCTGGTATTGCCGTACGACTCGGCGACCGGTTCCAGCGGTCCTGCACACCAGGCATGTGAATATGGCGTACCGATTGTCTGCGCCGATATTGATGACTTTCGAGGGATGGCAACCGACGAGGGCATGGCCGTACGCTTTTACGACGTCGGCAACGCCAGCCATTTGGCAGAACAACTCATTCGCATTTTGCGATCTCCCGCGTTACAACAGAAAATGGCAGCACAGAATTTCTCAGCCGGCATTCAAATGACGATGACCAATGTCATCCGAAACTACCTCCGCTGGTTCCGACTCCATCAGGCAAAGAGAGCCATCTTGAAGGATGGCGCTTTCACCCCGTCGCCCATCCCCTGGACTATTGCACCCCGGCCACATGGACAAACTCTCATATCAAGTGCGCAGTCGACGCTCATTTCTCAACATCAAAACGAGGCAGTTCCTCATTTGCTCTCAGAAGAAATCGACGAATATCTAATGATCGACGAACTCTCGGATTTGTAGGGCGCGTCGACAACGGCACAATCTCTTCCAAGACGTTCGAACCTTGAAGGAGAGGTCACTTGGCAACAAACCATTCCAGCCGTCATGCGTTGAAACCAGGATGGATTCCTGCCCCTCGAGAGAATAAGGAGAGTACCTTGCCAACGAAGCACACGTCCAGCCGGATTTCTCGTCTACTTCTCGGCTCTTCACTCACAGCTCTCTGCCTTCTTCTTTCAGCATGCGAGTTATTCGTGGGCAGCAACACTCTCAAGAATCCGGCGATCACGCTAACGGCCAACCCCACTTCGATTGCCACCGGGCAAACAGCAGTCCTTACCGTGGTTGCAACTCAAGCTACGCAAGTGACAGTCACAGGCACCGACGGATCGACATACAGTCTTGCCGCGACGGGCGGAACCCAGTCAGTGAAACCCGCGGCGACCACAACCTACACCGCCACAGCAATAAACGGCAAGGGAAACGCCGCCGCAACCGCAATCGTCACAGTTTCGCCACTACAGGCAACGGTGAATATCACGGCTACCCCCTCAACGATAACCATTGGTTCTTCTTCAACGCTGACCGTGACCGCGGCAAATGCCGCCCAAGTCACAGTAACAGGGACGGACGGCAGTTCCTATACACTGCAACCGACCGGAGGAACGCAGTCTGTCAATCCAACAGCGACCACAACCTACACCGCTACAGCAACAAACAGCATGGGAAATGTTACCGCAGCCGCAATCGTGACAGTTTTGCCGGCCCCGGCAACGGTGAATATCACGGCCGCTCCTTCAACGATAACCAATGGTTCTTCTTCAACGCTCACCGTGACCGCCACAAATGCGACTCAGGTCACAGTGACTGGCACAGACGGCAGTTCCTATACCCTGCAACCGACCGGAGGAACGCAGTCTGTCAGTCCATCAGTGACCGCAACCTACACCGCAACCGCGACTAACACGGCGGGTAGTGTCACAGCGACTGTCACGGTCACAGTTGTGCCACCCGCTACGCTTCAGTCGATTAAGCATGTCATCTTCATGCTCCAGGAGAATCATTCCTTTGACAATTACTTCGGCATGCTCAATCCCTATCGCAAAGCTAATAGTTGGAACATGGGCGATGACGGTGTCGATTACGAAGTAGATGGCATCGACGACAAACTCTCCTCAATCAGCAATGTCGACGATGAAGGCACCTCATTCCCGCTATTCAAATTCACCAGCAGCTGCATCGACGACGAAAGCTCCGACTGGCTCGCCAGTTATGGCGATGTCAATCGATACGATTTTTTGACTACTCGCCCGATTCTGATGGATGGCTTCGTTCATAATGCTGAGGGATACGCAAAGAGTTGCTCCGCGTCGGGTGCAATCTGCTCTGGTGACTTTACTGACCTCACCGGCCAGCGAGCCATGGGCTATTACGATCAGGATTTCCTTAACTACTATTACTACATGTCTTCGCAGTTTGCTGTCTCCGATCGCTGGTTCTCTCCTCTGTCGAGCAAGAGTATTGACAATCGAATCGCTACCTTTACGGGTGGCACTACGCAGGGCCTTGTCAAGGATCCCGGCGGTGACGACCATCTTCCGCAACTGGATATACCGAGCATCTTCCAGGAACTTCAGCAGGCAAATGTTTCCTGGAAGATCTACTACACCGTTACGCAGGGACTCTGCCTCGCTGGAAACGACGACTGTAATAGTGCGGCCACCTCTGAATTCCCGGCCACCGATTTTGATACGCTCAGCTATTCGACTCAATTCGTCTACGAGAACCCGACGGGGACCGCGTGCACGCCTCCAACACAGCCTTCCGGCGTAGTAGGCGACTCCACAAATTCGTTCTGTATCGACACGAATCACATTGCCCCGTTGTCGACTTACTTTACCGATCTCACGAACGGAACGTTGCCAAGCTTCGCGTTCATCGAGGCGGGGTACGGCAATAACGATGAACACCCTGGTTCAGGCCAATCGATTCTCGAGGGCCAGGCTCAAGTGGCGAACATCATCAACTCGTTGATGGCGAGCCCTTCATGGACTGACTCGGTTTTCTTCCTGAGCTACGATGAGGGTGGTGGACCTTACGATCACGTACCACCGGTGCCCGGACACTCCAATGACTTCACCGATACGAGTCTAGGATCGATCGCCGATATCTCACAGATTGCAGTCAACCCTGATCAGTACAATCCCTGCGTGCCGGCCGGCGGCACTCCCACAATACATTGCGATCTTTCCGCCATCGACCCGGGCGCTAGCTCCGGAGATGCTGCAGCCGCACAGGGCTTTGCGGCACAGCTGGGTTTCCGGTTACCCAACATGGTGATTTCGCCATTCACTCGGCGGCACTACGTCTCACACGTTCCCATGGATCATACTGCGGTGATCAAGTTTGTCGAGAATCGATTTATCGGGAGCTCGGCTCATTTGACTGCCCACGATGCCGTGCAGCCGAATCTGCTGGATTTCTTCGACTTCGACAAGACTCCGTGGCAGACGCCCCCAACGCCGCCAGCCCCGGTTTCTGCAAGTGGGTTTGCCACCGATCCTTGTACCCCGACAAACTTCACGCCGGCGGCCGGCATAGGAGGGCAGACAGGCAATTCTTCACACTGAGAAATCGCGTGGTTCCAACGGGTTTAAGGGGCGATGCTAGTAGGCCGCGACGTCGTGCGCCAGGTAGCGCGTTCCATCGTATTCGGCGGACACGCGCACGCGTTGCCCGGTATGGACATTGGGGAACGACGCCATAGTGCCGGAATTGAATTCAATCTGATAGCTCTGATCATCTCTGGGATCAAGAACTACCATGGTCCCGGCGTGCATGTCGAGCGTGACCAAATTCCCGCTGAAGACGAACTGCGATCCAGGGGTTGCAAGAATTGTCACGTTGGTCGCTGATCCGCGGCCTTTCCCGTCGGGCTCGAACTGAATAGACACCAATGCCCCCCTCTGCAAGTCGGAAGGCCCCGACTGCGCAGACGTGAAACTTCCCTGCCCTTTGCGCGAAAACTTCGTGCCGCTCGAAACTGTCACGCGGATCGGCTCTCCTCTGTGCCCACCAACGAGCCGGAGGTCTCCCGTGGACGGGTCATAGCTGAGGACCTCGCCACGATAATCACCTTGCTGCGCCTGTGACAGAATGTGCACGCTGATTGCAAAGATTGACGTTCCGTCAAGCGTCGTCTGGATGGATGCGTGTTCGCTCGCATGCAGATCACGCAGCGGAGTCTTCTTGCCATCTACAAACACCTGCGTCCGCTCATCAAAGAGAATCTTCAAGGGCTTTTCGCCCACGATTCTCAGCGTGAATCGATCCAGTACCGGATCAACGTCACCTATTGCCCCACCGAGAATCGTGCTCTTCCCCAGCGGCAGAGGCGGAATTGCAGACAAGTCGTGAGGTGCATCTGTCCCGGCTAGATCCGGTTCAACGGTTGCCACCTTGTCCTTCACCTGCGCGTTTATCGCCGACTGAGAGGAGAAGGCAATGGCGCCAATCAGAGCGACTTCAAAAACTCTTTTCATATCTCACACCCGTATTTTTCCGATTTACCAGACAACCAATTGGATGAGGTTTTCACGGAATCCGATGGTCCGTCGAGGGAACCAATTCGCATACAACACCGACGGAACTTGAGCATCTAAACAAAAGTGCACGTATGCCCTGTCGTATTGCGGGCTTCAAATCTGAGAGTTAAGAAAAGGCAGGAGAGCGGTTTGGCACACCGATATTTCATGCTACTTGCGTGCGCTGGTGTTCTTGCGGGTTCTGCCCTCTCGCTCGCAGAGGCTGGCGACGTGAAAGTCATCAAGATTCCGAGACGCAGCGAATTGACGCCTGTTCAACGCCTCAACCGCCAAGGCGTCGAAGCTGTTAAGAGGCATGACTACAGAGGGGCAGAGTCCCTTTTTTACAAAGCCTACCTTTATGACCCCGCTGACCCATTCACGCTCAATAATCTAGGGTACGTTTCAGAGCTCGAGGGAGACCTCGATCGCGCGAATAAATTTTATGCACTGGCGGCCGAGCAGGGTTCGAACGCGAGCATTGATTTAAGCAATGTCGAGCACCTGCGAGGCAAGCCGATGCGCGATGCATTGATCAACTTGCAGGACGTTCCCATCCGTGTGAACCGGACGAATATCCAAGCCATGCGATTGCTGGAGCAGAACCGTGGTTTCGAAGCCATCGCACTCCTCAAGGAGATCCTTTCGCTTGACCCACACAATGCTTTCACACTCAATAATCTTGGTGTTGCCAGTGAAGCAACAGGCGATATCGACACCGCGCTTCGCTACTACCACGCGGCTGCCGCATCCAATTCCTCCGAACCCGCAGCGGTAACACTGGATCAGGCGTGGCGCGGGAAATCAGTGAGCGAGATGGCGGCTGCAAGTGCGAGACGTCTTGAACGTCGGACGCGCAATGCCGGCCCGGTCGAGGCACAAGCGGTCATGTTGACAATCCGGGGTGTATTCGCAGTCAACCAGAACGACTGGGTCTCGGCGCGCGAAGACTTCCTGCGCGCCTATTCACTCGATCCAACCAGCGCCTTCACTCTCAATAATCGCGGCTATGTCGCGGAGAAGGACGGCGACTTGGAGACAGCTCAGTTCTACTACGAAAAAGCACAGAAAGCCGATAACGCGGGTTCTCGAATTGGATTTGCAACCGAGATTTCTGCCGAGGGACGAAGCCTTGGCGTGGTCGCAACCGGCAGCAACGAGAAAGTCGACAGCGCAATCGAGGTGTACAGCCAGCAGAGGCGTCGCCAAGCCGGACCTGTCGAGTTGACTCCTCGCGGCGATTCAACCACCCCAGCCCAACCGGATGAGCCATCGGAACCAGATGTAACGACACCTCCAGGGCAACCGAAAGCGCCTAAACAGTAATCGAGCATGTTCCATATGTCCAAGCATCTCATCGCCCATAAATCGCTGAATCGCCTCTCGCGCCTTCTGCTTCCACCAAAGGCGTTGAAAACTTCCGTTGCCGGGTGCTATACAGAGTTGGAGAGGGACGTCGTCCAACTGGCACGATCTGAATTTGACAGCCTCCTTGCGCTAGCCGAATCAAACCACGTTTTGGTGCGCGGGATTGGAAGCTTCAGAGAACTCGCTCACCAGGCAGGGGACGAAGTTCGGACAATGTGGGCGGATGTCTGCCTCTCAGCGGAGAAAGCTCGCATCGATACGGCGCTCGCGTATCTTTCAGGGATATGCGCCGCGTTCGCGCAACATCAGCTTCCCATAGCTGTGATCAAGTCTCTCGATCATTTGCCAGACCTTGGAAGTGATCTCGATCTGTACACCTCTGCGAAGCCAGATGATGTGATACGCCTCATGGAAACTGAATTTAATGCGCGCGTCGCATCCCGCAGCTGGGGCGACCGGCTTGCTTGCAAGTGGAACTTCATTGTTCCGGGATTGCCCGAGCTTGTCGAAATCCATGTTGGGCGACTTGGACAAACGGGCGAACAGTTTGCGATCGCCTCTTCGCTTATCGAACGAACGCGATGCATCACCATCAGTGATCTCCAGTTCCGAGTGCCCTCAATCTCCGATCGACTGATGATCTCGACGCTGCAGCGCATGTATCGTCACTTCTATTTCCGCCTCTGCGACATCATCGATAGTTCGCTTCTTATCGAGAGCGGCAGCATTGATTATGAAGACTTGCGCGCGGCCGCCACGAAGGCCGGCATCTGGGAAGGTGTCGCTACATATCTTGCGATTGTTTCCGATTACATTCGCCGCTATCGAGGGGTGCCGCTGGAGATTCCGCAGTGGGTGACGGCGTCAGCGCGCTTCAGCGGGAAGGAAGTCTACTTTGCCAAAAACTTCCTGCGGGTACCGATTTTGCCGCAATCTGCGATGCTCTACGGATCGCAATTGGCGGGCGTGATTCGGCGACGGCAACTTCAAAGCGGCGCACGCCTGAGTCTATTGCCTTGGCTCGCTACTGCGGCGCTTGTGGGACAAAAAATCACCGGAAGTGATAAGGGGATCTGGTGAATCAAATCGCGCCTCTGGCCATTCGAAAGAGAGCCGGAGAAGTGAGGTTGTTTCACACGGGAAGCCAATCAATGGTTCGACTGACAAGGAAAAGGGGGGCCGAGAGCCTCATATTCGGCGGATAACTTATGGGAGACTTTGAACCAAGAACGCGAAAATCGAGCTCTAAAATAAGGCCGTTCACAGCTCGCCAATCATATAGCTACAACTCTTCATCGCTGGCCATTAACCTGCTCGACGATGATGCCGAAGAAATTGACGAGCTCTATCTAGTACCCTCGCGACCGATTCCGATGCCCTCCTCGGTGCCGACCTTCGGAAACCTTGATACGGCTCTCAGGCAGCGGAGTCCAAAGTCACGCATCCTCTCGGCCATTGTCCACGCCGGTGTGATCGGCCTTGTGCTGTGGTTAAGCATGCAGATTCGGACGGTTGTCGTGCCTGCCGCGACGGTTGCACACGTTGACTTCAAACTCTACGCACCCGCTCCGCCTCCGCCGAAGATCTTGCCGGTGGCCGCGAAGATGGGTGGGGGAGGCGGCGGTGGCGCGCATCAGCCCCTTGAGCCAACAAGAGGCCGCGCTCCCCAGGTTGCGAAGGTGCAAATGAATGCACCTCAACTGGTGAGGCTCGACCATCCCAGACTCGCTGCCGAGCCTACAGAGTTGGTTAAGATCCCGGACGATCCGAAGATGGTGAATCTCGGCGCAACCGATTCGCCTCAGATCAAACTTGCTTCTCAGGGCAGCGGCAGCGGTTCGGGATTCGGCCATGGGCTGGGCGGCGGGCTTGGCGCGGGGCATGGCATTGGTTCCGGCCCAGGAAGCGGTGGCGGATATGGCGGCGGTCTGATGAGCGTTGGCGGCGGAGTGAGCGCGCCTGCCGTGATTCGTTCAGTTCAACCTGAGTTTTCAGAACAAGCGCGCCAGTCCAACTTTCAAGGAACTGTGGCTATGCAGCTGATTGTCGATGCCAACGGCAATCCGCAGAACATCCGCATCGTACGCGCATCTTGGCATGGGCCTCGATGAGAAAGCCATCGAAGCGGTCCAGCAATACAAGTTCAGGCCCGCTATGTACCAGGGACATCCCGTGGCTGTGCAGATTGTTGTAGATGTGGATTTCCACCTGCACTAAGTCGAGTTGCTTCGCAGATCGCGCCGCCGGCAATGGGCATCCCTTGTCGCTTGTTGTCGGCGGTAGCGGTTGTTCTGGGCAGCGCGCCGCGAGTGTGATCGAGAGGACCTGTTTGAGTTCATACAATTGCGGCCCGCCCTTTTTGGCTAGTGGCGAACTGAGCGACCTAGGTGAAAGAGATCTGGGACCTCCGCCTGTTTCAGGGGAACCGACGAGGCTTGTTACTAACGATTGGTTCAGCCGCCGGCTCTGCAAGTCCTGTCTCCGCAGACCTTGCATTCGCCATTGCCGACCGCTGTGTATGGCCTAACCAGTACTCGATCACAACCGCAGTTTCCTGCGGCAAGCCATTGGCGACTATTGATTCGGCGGAGGAACGTTTCCCTGCGCGGTTTGATTTATATGGGTGGGCTGGGCATAATAGCCGCGGCGGGTCCTTACAGTAAGCTTGCCGTGCCGGGGAGAAACAGCTTCAACGTGGACCGCGCGATAACCGCCGAGACTGGCTGACCGCGTAGAGCGGTAGCCGACGGTATATTGATTGCGAATATCCCGTGCGACTTCAGACGCGATCTCATTCACCTCACCGAGTGAGCGCGGGAAATAGGCGAGGCCGCCAGTGTCATCGGAGATCGTCTGCAACGCCTGGTGCGCACGCTCGTATTCTCGCGCATCGGAGTCATAAAGCAACCCGATCGAGTAGACGACCGGACCGCCGAGGTTCTGTACGCGCTGAATCACCTGTTGCTCGCTCAGTCTTGACGCATTGTCTGCCCCGTCTGACACGATGAGGAGAACCTGCTTGGGCAGCTTCGCATTTTTCGCCAATTCGTCGGCGGAGGCGGCGACAGCGTCGTAGAGCGCAGTTGTTCCTCGCGTATCGAAGTGCGCCAGCCCTCGATTGAGAGCAACGAGATCGGATGTAAAGCCCTGATCGAGATATGCGTGATCGTTGAAGTTCACGATGAATGCGACATCCTGCCGATTGGAATCCTGGAGCAGATGCATTGCTGCTGCATTCACGGCGGTGCGTTTGTCGCGCATCGAGCCGGAGTTATCGACAAGGATGCCCATGGAGACAGGCTGATCCTGGTGCCGAAACGAACTTGTGCGCTGGGGGGCATTGTCTTCCCACACGCGAAAATCGTCGCGCGTGAGGTCCTCAACCGGGCGCCCCTTCTCGTCGACCACGGTGCAGTTGAGAAGAACCTCATCGACATCTTGATGCAGGGTATAGACACCGTTCTGGCCCTTTTGGAGTTCTGCCGATTTGGATGGAACATCGGGAGTCGCCGAGGCGGCTTCCGGAACTTCCGCATCCGGCGAGGGGATAGGATCGCGATCCAGCGACAGGTTTGGCTGAATCTCAGGACGCCGCGGATCACTTGGGCTGGAAGGAATTGCCTCCTGCGGATGGGCTGTGGGCGCCTGCGGTGGCGCATTGACCTGAGCGCCCAAAGAGGATGCGGAAAGAAGCAGGACGGACAGCACGGAGAGGTTTGTCCAGCGGGATGACGCAAACATAATCTTGGGCATAACTAGATTTTGGGAATCGCAACAGCGCATCTTACGGTTAGATGCGCCCGCAGGCGCGAACGTAAGAAGGCAATCGAAATTCTCCTAATCAAAAGGATTTCGGAGCCGGAAGGTCAAACTTCTTTACCCGAAACCCGCATTCCGACGTTGAGGTTTACCGGATGGCGCGGTCTAGAACAGATGGCCTAGAGAGAAGAACCACGATGCATGCCCAGTGTCACCGACACTTCCTCCAATGAATACTGGCCCAAAGGCGGTCCGGACAATCATACCGGCCGCGCCGTCATTTGGGAGTTTGCTTACGCCCGGTGCGTTGTACATCTTCCCTATCTCATAAAGTGCGACACCATAGACACCGCCCCCCAAAAACGGTGGGAGGCTCAACACACGGTGCATGTAGCCCGGCCGGAAAAAGAAGTACTGATCTCCTCGTACCTCATTCGAGCCATAGGCAAGCAGTCCCGGCGTCCCGCCGAGGTAGTACTGCGGAATGCCGGTCTGTTCGAAGCCCATGGTTGTCCCTCCCTCAGCCACCAGGAAGAGGGAATTTGAAGAGGATATTGGTTTGAAATATTCGGTTTTCATCTCCAGGTTTGGAAATGCGGACGGCGCCCCCGGGCTCTTATCAAAGAAGTGAAAATCCATCTGCCCGAAATAGCCGGCCGATGGAACGATCGGCTCGTCCAGATGATCGGTGACGAAGAGAAATCGCGTGGCGCCCACTCCGCCCTTGACGGTCGAGAATTCCGGTGTGCCTAGTTTCAGCGTTGCATTCAGGTATCCGATTTCATATCCGGCTCGCACTTCGCTGAAACGGTCGATAGCGTATCCGAGGTCAAGCCCAGCCCCTGCTCGAATGATGCGGTAGTCGGCCTGGGGATTGCTATAGGAATAAATCCACTGTCCCGTATTGCTTGCATTCACTTGCGGAGAATAGAACCATTTGGAGGTTTGAGTAAATCGCTTGTAGTACTCGGAAGAAATTCCATAAGTATTTCCAAGAGCAAAATCCGTGCGCCATTCCGAGCCGAAACCTCCGACGTCGAGAAACGTCAATCGACCGCCGACCGTGTAGGTGACGTTATCGGGCTCCGTGCCATCTATGCTAAAGGCAATCTGCAGAACCGGCGGCGCGTTGTTTCTTTCACGTACATTGACCAGCAGACCCGTTTCGCCGCCCATCTCGGTCAAACCATAGGAAGCGCTTGAGAATCTTCCAACTCCGGTCAGACGAGTGAGACTGTTATCGAGTTTCTTCGTGTCGATTGGCTCGTTCACCACCGGCTCAAGAAATTTCTCGATCTTCTTGTTCAGAAATGGCGTACTACCCTCCACTTTCACAAATTGCGGAGCGCCAACCGGTCCTCTCTTGCGCGCATCGCGTTTTGCCACGTATTCGTCCCACTCGGCCTGATTTAGCGCATAGGGCTGTAATATCTTGGCCTTCTCTTCCGCCGCTTCCATTCCCTTTTGGATGAGTGCATCTGACTGATTAAAGTCTAGGGCCGTAAACTTCTGAACGTCCACTTTGACGACAATGTCGGCTGCTTCCATGCCTCGAATCTCCGAGGCTGCGGAACTGATTGTGATTGAACGCCCAAGAACACCGAAGAGAGATTGAATATCGTCAGCGGTTGTGGGAGAAACTTGGAGGTGAATCGCGATGACAACGTCCGGCCCCATAGATCGCGCCAGGTCTGTGGGAAGGTTGTCCACTAACTCGCCGTCCACGTAGAGATTTTCTCCGTCATGGACAGGCGCAAAGATTGCCGGCAGTGACATGGTTGCCCTCATCGCAAAACCAATCGGACCAGTAGAGAACACGTGCGCCTTTCCTGAAACCAACTCGGTGGAAACGCAGCGGAAAGGGATGGGTAGATCGTCGAATGACTTCACGTCGGAGTAGGCCAGCGTTTCCCGATCAATCAGGAGGCTGATCTGATGACCCGCATTCAGTCCGGATGGGAGCGATGCCCCTTTTTTGAAACCGATGGCCAAGGAGCTTTGGACCTCGCGTGCGTCCTCCTTGCGGCGGAAGGAAAGATCCTCATAAGGGGTTGCACCTCCGAGTAGCAACGGCCAGTCCATTTTTTGGACGATTTGCTGAATTTGATCGGGGCTGTGGCCAGTCGCATACAGGCCGCCCACCAGGCCGCCCATGCTGTTTCCTGAGATGTAGTCAATGGGAATGTGGTGCTGTTCAAACCACCTCAGCACCCCAATGTGAGCCAGCCCCAGAGCACCACCGCCTTCGAGCGCAACTCCGACTGTCATCCTCTTGGAAGGAGCTGCAGTTCCGGTTTGAGAAATCGCAGCAGGCGAGGACAGGACTGGGGCGAACCAAATGAGTCCGATCATCGACCAACGAAGGGAAGAACGAAAGCCAGAGACCGTAAATGGACAACCACGCTTCATAAGCGAACTCCGCTTTCTCGAATCTCAACCTCGGTCACCGCTCAAAATCCAACCCGCCCGGCTCGAATCAGCGCGGAAAAATCGGGAGACTGATTTACGGTTCGGGCCACTGCATTGATGTGTTCGCGTTCCTTCAGTTCCGCAAACGGAAGCCCACCGCTGACCAAGCGTCCCCGGTCAAACAACAACTCATCCAGCGAGCCGTTTAACAGGAATTTGTAGCTCCAACCTTGAGGGTTATTAGCGACAGCAGCCAGTTGCTTGTTGAGCGTGGTGGTACAGTTCTTAGTCACTTCGTTGTACCACTCGGGATCGTTTCTCAGTTTATTGAGGTAGTCGACATAGGTTAGGAACATCTCTCGTGCCATTTTCGAATCCACTTGGAGGCGGTACATGTACACCTCCTCATCTTTGCGGTAATTGGTGCGCAATCGAATTAGGTCGCGCTCATCCGCCACAATGAAGATCAGCCCGTATTGGCGAAAGAATCCAAGTATTGTTGAGTATTCCTGACCAGGTCTATAGCGTGCTTCAATCGAAAAGGCGATGTGCTCATTGTCTCCAAATTGAAAGCTGACTATCGGGTGGCTCGCAAAGCTCAACCCCCAATTCGTTAAGAAGAAATCAGCGGCCTTGATTTGTGAAAGATAGACTGTACGATCACCCCAGCAACTCGAGTAGTCAGTTTCGGTGTGGTAGTCGCAGTTGCGCAGGTTGTGAATGGTAACCTGATCTCCAGCAAATTCAGCCCAGGCGGTTCTGTCGACGTTGGGTTGCCAATTCCCGCTATTCGTGGGCTTAAGGCTGAGCCACCATTGCAACACGCAAAAAAAACCCGCAAGACATAAAATCGCCGTCCAACGGGATCCCTTGAATTTGATAATGATCGCGATAATTCCGAGAACGTAGATTAACGTCAATGGGATACGCAAAGCTTCAATTCGAAAGTCGACGAAGATGGCGACCGTTGCCCAAAGTATGAGCAGAGCAAGAACAAACCATGCTGTGGCAATTCCAATTCTCCGCAGGAATTGCAGTGGCTTCCTCAACGGTGTAGAGGGTTGGACTGGTGGGTTTTCATCTCTATTGACATCGAAAACCATCTCACTTCTCTTTCGGCATTTCCGGTTTTCCGCCGCGACGATCCTCCGCCGATGATTTTCGACTGTCCCAATCGTGGATTGCGGATTAGTATGCCAAGTCTTCAACAGACCGAGAACTGTCAGTTCTGCCAGTTCCTCACTGCAAATCGTTGCGTTCCCTCCGCCATTCGCCGCCGTTTCCCAGCATGTGCAGCAATAATCAGGATTATCATCAGTGGAACCATGGGCATACAGCAGCCTTGATCAGATTGATCCGGTCCGGTCCGATCACTTCAGACCGTAGGTCCAACTGAGCCCGGAAGTGGTTCCGTAGTCGCTTCCGGAGAGGCCGGCCGGTGGCCGACTGTCCCAGTTCCCATAGAAAGATGCATTCCATTTCAGGTTGCTGAAGAGCTTCACGTAGTAGGAGGCGTTCGTATTGAAGTAAAGGCGGCCAGGTTCTGAGAGGGAAGGCGTAAGTACGCCGGTGACGTCAAGATTCGTTTTGCTGAATCGGAAGACTTTGAGGTTTCCATAGATCAGTGCCCCAACGACGTTTTGAGTGTTGGTGGAAACGTCCGGCTGGTTATATGTTGTGCTCTGCCAGACTGCCCCACCGAGAACTGAGATGCTCGTTCGGTTGGTGTTCTTCAAATATTTGCCCACGCCACCTCCCAGGCCGCTCTGATGTGAGATTCCTTGTTCCGAACTCTGCAGAAGATTTCCCACACCCGCGTAAAACCAGTTGTTCTGTCGCAATAAACGGAGGACGTTCGCGTTCAGCGAGTTTCGCGTAGATGCACTAGCGCCAGTGCTGGAAGCAAGGTTGGAGTCGAAGCTAACTCCGGCGCTCCAACGCTCCCGAACGTACTCCGTTTGCGAGCCAAGAGAGAACTGGGTGGATTGATTGCCTTTGGAATAGTTGATTCCGAAGTTGATCTGGCCGTTGAAGCGCTGCCAGAACCTCTCGGAGATGGCAGTCATTGTGATGATCTTCGCTCGCTCAATCTCGACCTCGTGCGCTTCATCCTCAACTACCTCGATCTTTACAGGTCGTCCGGCGGAGGTCTCCTCAGTCCGAAGCACTCCCGTGTATACAGTGCCATCCTCAGTTTTCACGATGAACGACTGCTTGCTTTCCAGGCGGGCCACCTTCGACCAGTCCACTGACGTTGTGCCATCGATGTAATCGAAGCTGACATATAGAACTCCGGTATCAAGACCCTTGACCTCGCAGGTCATGTGGTCACCATTCTTCATGACCAGTAAGTCGGTCTTGTCGCGAGCAAAAAGAGGCGCAGCAAGAAAGGGAGCGATAAAACCTAGAATTATGGTGCGACTATTCATGGCGGCGGCACCTCAGGGCGTTGATTTCATGACGCATCTACCCGATCCGCGTTGTCGCACAACGCCTGCGCTTCTTGGTGAATGTCGAAGGGAATCCAGCAAGGTTGCGTGCGATTGACCAGAGCGTTCGCGGTCGAAGTACTTGTCTTCCCATGGTGCTCCAAACGATTGGCAAGACTCCACTGTTAGTAATGACAGTTGTCAGTAGCGCAGCCGGCGCGAAAGATAGAAAGCTGTGCCCCTCTGAGGATGAAGTAAACGAACCCGGAAAACTCAACAAAGATTGAACGTTAGCAGCCATTGGACCTTGCGAGGTTTGCGGTGAGTCCGAATCCCCATCAACCTTCGCGACCGCCTTTCACGTTCCTGAAGGCGCACGGACTCCCCGTGCGCACCCTGGCTTGCGCGCTTGTGCGCTGCGTTGTTGCTTTGCCTGCCGGTCTTGAGCCAGGTTGACCCGACTGCACCCACTCGAGTTGCTCCCCAACCCGAAGTTCCTCAAGACCCTCTCGGACGCACCACCCCGCGGGGAACGGTTCTTGGCTTCCTGCTCGCCGATCGCAGCGGAGACGACGAAGCCGCCACCCAGTATCTGAACACTCGTCTTCGCGGCAAGGCCGCCGCGGATCTTGCCCACCAGCTCTTCGTCGTGCTCGACCGCCGTCTGCCCGCCCGGCTTCACGCGCTAAGCGACAAACCTGAGGGCTCGCGTGTCGGATCCTATGAAGCCTGACCAGGAGCTCGTGGGAACGATCAGCCGCGACAACGGCAAAGTAGACATCACCCTCGAACGAGTCAGTCGCGGTCACGGAGAGCCCGGAGCCATCTGGTTGTTCTCCAGGGAGACCCTCGACGCCATCCCGGCTCTGTATGAAGAGGTCAATGTCATATCGGTAGAGAAGGTTCTCCCGGCATTCCTGGTGAATAATCGATTCTTCGGTATCGCTACTGTTTGAGTGGCTCGCCGTACTGGTGGGCATTCCACTGTTCTTTTTAGTCACCGAATTGCTAGACCGTCTTTCCGGTCCCTTGGTCGGCTCATGGCGCCGACGGCTGCGCAAGAGACCGGACTTGCAGGATTTCGGCATTCTGCCCATACCGATCCGATTCTTGCTGTTGGCGGGCATCATTCTATGGTTGCTTACCAAAGTCAGCCTTCCCCTGTTGGCGCGGCAATTCTGGTCCAGCGTCGCCAGCATCCTTACTATCGCTGGCTGCGTCTGGCTGGTGATTCTTGTAAATGGCCGACTCGAGAAATACATCAGTAGATTTCTGCCTTGGCGCAATTTCTCGGGAGCCACGTTGATGCTTCGGCTTGTCCGCCGCCTGGTGGATGTATTCGTCGTCTTCGTGGGCTTGCTGGTGACCCTGTACCGCTTCGGCGTAAATCCAACGGCCGCTCTTGCCGGACTGGGGGTGGGCGGCATTGCCGTTGCACTTGCCGCGCAAAAAACGCTGGAAAACGTAATCGGCGGCATGTCGCTCATCTTCGATCGGGCCATAAGCGTAGGCGACATGGTGAAGGTGGGCGAAACGCAGGGCACCGTTGACGATATTGGTTTCCGGTCCACCCGCCTTAGAACTCTTGACCGAACCGTGGTCAGTGTTCCCAATGGACAGATCGCCAATTTGAGCCTCGAGAACTTCTCCGTGCGCGACAAGTTCTGGCTTCACCCAATCCTGCACTCTGCGTCACTCGACGACCTCGGCACAGATGCAAGTCGTCCTCGAAAGCATTCGCAGCCTGCTTGAAGAGAATAGGTCCGTCGAGACCAACTCGATTCGCGTCCGTTTTCTTCGATTCGGATCCTATTCCCTCGATGTTGAGGTTTACGCCTACGTCAAAGCCCGTGATTGGAATCAATTCCTCGAACTCCAGGAAGGCCTTCTTCTCGGCATCATGAAATGCATCGAGTCGGCGGGAGTTGAGATTTCGCTTCCGTCGCAGTCCTTGTTCCTGACGACCACACCACCAGACGATCGAACCCGAAGGCCGTTGGAGCTTTCAGAAGCATCCACTCCGGAAGACAAGACCATTGACCTTACGAGCAAATCCGCATGAAGAAGAACGTCCTCTTGACGACACGAGAACAAATCCGCCAATCCCAGACCCCCTCGTAGAGGACCAACGGCGCACAACGGGCCACTCAGGTAAATTAATAAGCCAAATGGAGGGATAACGTGAGCCAGAATCCAGAATCGATAAGACTCGAAGAGGCAAGTACACTCGAGACCCTCAGATTTCAAAAGCTTGGCCCCGGCAAAAAGCCCTGGAGGAAGTGGGGGCCCTACCTTAGTGAGCGGCAGTGGGGAACGGTTCGCGAGGATTACAGCGAGGATGGAAATGCGTGGGACTACTTCACTCATGACCAGGCGCGATCACGCGCCTATCACTGGGGCGAAGATGGTCTCGCCGGCATCAGCGACGCCAAGCAGTACTTGTGCTTCGGCGTGGCCTTGTGGAATGGCAAAGACCCTATTCTCAAGGAACGTCTCTTCGGCCTGACGAACAGCGAGGGTAACCACGGGGAAGACGTGAAGGAATACTACTTCTACCTCGACAGCACGCCCACGCATTCCTACATGAAGTATCTGTACAAGTATCCGCAGGCAGCGTATCCCTACGCCGATCTGATCGACACCAACAAGCGACGCAACCGCAATGACATGGAATATGAGCTGCTGGATACGGGGATCTTCAATGAAGATCGCTATTTTGATGTTTTCGTCGAGTATGCAAAACAGTCGCCGGATGACATCCTGATCCAAATCAGCGTGAGTAATCGCGGTCCTGAGCCAGCCACATTGCGCGTCTTGCCGACGCTGTGGTTTCGCAACACTTGGACATGGTGGCCAGGTTCACCGAAGCCTTCGATGAAGCAAATCTCGAGTGCGAAGAGCAACCAGGTCGTATCGGCGGTCTATGCCGATCTGAAGGAGCATTTTCTGTACTGCGATGGCGATGTCCCTCTGCTGTTCACCGAGAATGACACGAACAATCGGCGTATCTTCGGCACTCCCAACGCTTCACGCTATGTCAAAGACGGGATAAATGACTATGTGGTCCAGGGAAATCGAAACGCTGTAAACCCCGAGAAGACAGGAACCAAGGCAGCAGCTGACTATCAGTTAACTGTGGGCGCAAAAACTACGGCTACGATCCGGCTGCGATTGACTGATGCTGCGCCGGCCGCCACGGGCGATCCATTCAAGGACTTTTCGGCAATTATCCAGTCACGCAAGCAAGAGGCCGACGAGTTCTACAAGTCCATAACGCCAACCCATGTCACAGAAGATGCGGCCCGTGTTATGCGCCAGGCCCTCTCCGGCATGCTCTGGTCCAAGCAGTTCTTCTATTTCGACGTGGACAAATGGCTCAAAGAGCACGGCGACGATCCGATGAAACGCGGCACCCGCTCAATGCGTAACAGCGAATGGTTTCATATGGTGAACGAGCACGTCATCTCGATGCCCGACAAGTGGGAGTATCCCTGGTACGCCGCCTGGGACCTCGCGTTCCACGCCATCGCGCTTTCCACGGTCGACACGGATTTTGCCAAACAACAACTCGACCTGATGTTGCAGTCGTTCTTCATCCATCCGTCAGGTCAGATTCCTGCTTACGAGTGGAACTTCGGAGACGTTAATCCGCCGGTTCATGGCTGGGCAACAATCTTTCTCTATCGCACCGAGCAGGCCCTTAAAGGGAAAGGGGACATCGATTTCCTCAAACGATCATTTGCCAAGCTGATGTTGAACTTCAGTTGGTGGGTCAACCGCAAAGACCGCTTTGGCAACAACCTGTTCCAGGGCGGATTTCTCGGCTTGGACAACATTGGCGTGTTCGACCGCAGCGCGCCATTACCCACCGGTGGCTGCCTTGAACAGGCAGACGGCACAGCATGGGTATCCATGTTCTGCCAGAACATGCTCGAGATCGCCGTCGAGTTGGCAGCCCACGACCCCTTCTACGAAGACATGGCCCTAAAGTTCGCTGATCATTTCCTTTGGATCGCTCACGCCTTGAATCAGGTGGGGCCTGAGGGAATGTGGGATGAGGAAGATGGCTTCTACTACGACGTCCTGCGGCTTCCCGATGGCACCGCCAAAAGGCTCAAGGTTCGTTCCATGGTGGGGCTTCTGCCCTTGTGTGCCACCGTGGTGATTGAGCCGTGGCAGAGAGAGCGCGTACCGACAGTAACGACTGTCCTGAAGGAACGCCTGGAACAAATGCCCGAGCTGCGCGCAAGCATTCATCCCACTGGACAGGGCCACCTGGGGTATGCGGAACGGGGCATTGCAGCGCTCGTGAATCCTGATAGGTTACGCCGGATTCTCACGCGCATGCTCGACGAGAACGAATTCCTCAGTCCCTATGGAATCCGCGCGCTCTCCCGCTACCATAACGACCATCCCTACGTCGTCAATGTCGAAGGTCAGGAATACCGCGTGAATTATCTTCCGGCCGAATCTGACACGGGTATGTTCGGAGGTAACTCGAACTGGCGCGGGCCCATTTGGATGCCGGTCAACGCGATGCTGATCCGCGCGTTGCTGTCGTTTTATCTGTATTACGGCGATAACTTCAAAATCGAGTGTCCCACCGGCTCGGGCAAATTGATGAACCTGTACGAGGTGGCCCGCGAAATCGGCGATCGTCTGACACGGATTTTCTTGCGCGACAAATCGGGTCGGCGACCGGTGTATGGAGGTACGGAGAAATTTCAGACCGATCCAGAATGGAAAGATTACATCCTGTTCTATGAGTATTTCCACGGGGATAACGGCGCGGGTCTTGGCGCCAGTCATCAAACAGGCTGGACTGGTGTGGTCGCGAAGCTAATCGAGGTATTTGGACACCTCGAGGGAGAAGCGTTTTTGAACGCGGGCAAAACAAGTGCCTTTGCAAGAGAAGAGGTCGAAGCGTAGGTATCGAGCCGATAATTCATGAGTTGACCAGCAACGTATCCTTTTGCAAATTTGAAAGATCGGCGGCGCCTCGGACAAGTTAGCTGATCTAAAAACGAGCCGCCGAGAGAAGAACGACTATGAGAATCTGGCCCCGATACCCCTCGCTCTACGAGATCAATACCTGGGTCTGGCTATCCGAGATCAGTCTGAAAGCTGGAAGGCCCATTGACCTTGGTTCCGTGCCCGAAGCGGAATGGGAAGCCATCACCAAATTCGGGTTTGATGCCGTCTGGCTCATGGGTGTTTGGGAACGAAGTCCTGCGTGCATTGCTATCGCCAACCAGAACCAGAACCTAGTTGACGATTTTCGCAGGGCTCTCCCCGATTTCAGGCCGGAAGACAATGTTGGATCTCCATACTGCATAAGACGCTACGTCGTCGATCAACACCTCGGCGGCCCCAAGGGTCTGGCTATCGCCCGGCAAGAGCTCGTAAGACGGGGAATGAAGTTGCTGCTGGACTTCGTGCCAAACCACGTAGCACCAGATCACCCATGGGTCTCGTCGCACCCGGAGTACTTCATTCCAGGCACTGCTGACGATGTCAAGCGTGACCCGAGCTCTTACATTTCGGTTCAAGGCAACGTCTGCGCTTGCGGACGGGATCCATATTTCCCTGCGTGGCCAGACGTATTGCAGCTGAATGCATTCGAGCCGGGCCTTCGCCAAGCCGTGATCGAGACCGTATCCAGCATAGCCGCCCAGTGCGACGGCGTCCGTTGTGACATGGCTATGCTTCTGCTCAACCAGGTCTTCGAACGCACTTGGGGAGATCGTGCCGGACAATGCCCGTCAACCGAGTACTGGGAAGACGTGATTCCTACAGTAAAGAGCGCTCATCCGAATTTCAGGTTTATGGCTGAGGCATACTGGAACCTCGAGTGGGAGCTCCAGCAGAAAGGGTTCGACTTCTGCTACGACAAGAGGCTCTATGATCGCCTCGAGCACGACAGCGCAGAAAGCGTGCGGCTTCATCTCTGTGCGGATCTTGCTTATCAGGAGAAGCTGCTTCGTTTCATCGAGAACCACGATGAGCCGCGGGCTGCAGCCACTTTTCCAGCTGCAAAGGAACGGGCTGCTGCTGTTACGATAGCTACCCAACCGGGAGCAAGACTCTTCTATGAAGGACAATTTGAAGGTCAAACGGTAAAGCTGCCTGTTTTTCTGGGCAGACGCCCGGCTGAGCCTGTCGACGAAGAACTGAAGGTCTTCTACGAGAAGCTTCTGGCGTCGATCAATGCCCCGATATTCCGCGACGGCAAATGGAATCTGTGCGAGCGCAACGGATGGCCCGACAATCAAAGCTGTCAGAACATGGTGGCTTGGAGTTGGGTTAAGGACGATGATCGACGTCTCGTTGTCGTCAACCTCGGCGACAAAAGCGCTCAAGCCCGCGTGAAAGTACCGTGGGGGGAGTTGCACGAATCATCCTGGCGCTTGATCGACACACTTTCCGACATGAGCTTCGACCGCGAAGGGAATGAGATGGCGAGTACAGGTTTGTATGTCGAATTGAAACCCTGGTGCTACTACGCCTTGCAGTTTCAGCGCACACAATCGCCGTAACATGACACGCGTGCCAGCTAGTAGTTGAAGTCGCGCCGCCATACCACTGACTTATCGGCAACGCGACTCCACCCGACATAGATAAGCCTATGCGGCTTATTCTTTGTTACTGACGAGAGAGAACATGGCTCCTTGAGGGTCCTGGCCGTTGATGATCCAGCCTCCGCCGGGTACCTGCATTGGGCCGTTCAGGACCTTCCCCCCGCCGGATTCAACACGTTTGACGGCTGCCTTGATCGAGTCAACGTTGAAGTAGAAGTTCCAGCATGAGACGGGTATATGAGGCGCTTTTGTCATCATTCCACCGTCGCCCATTTCCTTGTGGTCGCCTTCATCAAAGATGCGATAGACGCCCATGGGACCCATATCCATATCGCTGACCTTGGTCCAGCCAAAGAGCTTGTCGTAGAAGGCAGATGCGCCGTCGAGATCAGTTGTGTAGAGCTCGTGCCAGCCGATTGTGCCGGGAGTCGGTGGTGCGGGGCGATGCGGCGATGGCATTTTCGGATCCGGCGTGAAGACCACGATTGCGGCTCCCTGCGGATCGGACAAGACGGCGAAGCGAAGCATGCCGGGAACGTCTGTTGCAGGTTTCCATAGTTTGCCGCCGGCTTCGACAATTTTTACGATGTGAGCATCGACATCATCGACCGAAATGTAACCGATCCATGAGGTGTGTCCAGTCATCTGCAACATGCCGGCGATTCCAACGTTGCCGAGATTGAAGGTTGTATACGGGGGGCCATCCCCAGAGGGCATCTCTTGTGTCGTCCAGCCCACTACGTCTGAGTAAAACTTGCCGGTGGCCTTGGTATCGCTGGTCATGATTTCATACCAACCGAACTTTCCTTTTGGCGTAAACATTGCTAGATGTCTCCTTGTTGGGGATACAAGCGTCCAGTGGACTGGTAGCGTTGATATCAACTTGATCAAACGTGTGTCAATCGGCCAAGGTTAATTTTGATGGCGAAAATGCGAAAGGCCACGAGAATAACTCGGGACAATGCTCGGTTGGAGACTAACGAAGATCAATTCGAACTTCCCGGATCAGCCCCCCGAACCCGAGGGTGAGTCAGGGTGGAAGAGATCTTCCAAAAAATTCCTAGATAGTTGATTCAGATGGTGGCCAGGGACGGGATTGAACCGCCGACGCCGGCCTTTTCAGGGCCGCGCTCTACCACTGAGCTACCTGGCCTCAGTGCAGACTTTCAGTTGCATTTCCTGCGCGGAATCCGGAGCTGCCGGAGATGGATGGACGGCTCCACGGACAGTGGGTTGCAACGACCTGACCAGTATATCAATTGACAATCGCCCTCGCCAAACCGGGCAGTTCCCGGATGGGCTGAAACCCGAATTGGCTACTTGCTGGCTACGCTGTCCTTGACCGAACTGAGAGGAGTCTCCAAGGTCCCCACCTTGTGGGACTCCTGATCGTAGACGCCCGTGCGAAGCCAGTATTGGCCTCTTGGCACCACGATCTGGCCATGCATTTGCAATCCCGTCTTCCTGAAGACCGCATAGGCGTCCGGCTTGATGTCGAGGTGTACCAGGTGGTCTTCTCTGCTCGTAACCTTTCCAAACTTGTCATAAACAATCATCGACAGATTCAGCGTCCCCTTGTGCAGCCCATCGGTGTCGAGTTTCAAATGCAAATCACCCAGATCCACCGCAAAGTCCACGGAATAGTGATCCGTCGGGCCTTTCAAAGACGGCCTTGCCGGCGCGGTTGTCGCAGTCAGATCCGTGCGCTGTATCAAGGTCTTGTACAGGATCTGCTCTGACTGCGGCATACCGAACGCCATGAAAGGTTCCAGCGGATCAACCTTCGTGGGGTTTTGCGATGCGTTCTGCGCGGCTTGTGCCTGGTTTGCCTGCGAGGCTCCCGGCAGATCCTCATCACGCGCAAAATATCCTCTGCGATACGACAGCGAATAGTGCTCGCCGTCTCCAACCTTCACTTCGATCTTTCGATACCTGCCGTCCATCTCCGTATCGTTTGGCGAATACGAAAGACTGTAGAAATTGCTGCTTTGGTCAGTGACTTTGCCAATAATTCCGGACAGATCATTCTGGTTGTAGAACGCCTTGCCGCCGGTCTGGTTGGCCAACATGTCCATGGTTGTATCGCTTGAATTCTTTATCTGGCTCTCGTCCTGCAGCATGCCGGACAGTCCGCCCTGTCCGGGGTTCGGAGCATCGCCGGTCACGGCCGGCGGCGGACCTAGCAACTGCGGGGCCGACGTGATCGTAGGATCAAGCGTATTCTCCGCGGTGTATAAGACGGGAACATTCGCGCCCCGCACATCCACCGGATAGATAGCCACGCGCGCCGCCGACAGCAGATTTACGGTTTTGTCGATTGAACCTTCGAAGCGCATGGCTGTCTGTCCAAACAACTCCAGAGGGAAGGACCCGGACATCCAGATCACGTTCTTGCGGCCCGGAAACGAGCCGAGAAAAGCCGCGAGTTCGTTCAGATTCTGCAGTGTCCGGTATTCGCGGTCACTATCCTGCGCGTAACGCGTCTCCTGCAGGAACTGCTGAAAGGCTGCGATGGAGTAGGGAGACACACTGAAGACAAGTGAATTCCCTCCCGCTGCCTCCATTGCAACCATCATTTCGATGGTTTTGCCCTGCGCATAAGACTCTGCTTGTGACTGCAGCAATACCGCCGGTTCCGACCTGTCATTCTTTCGATAGCCCAAGGCAGTGGCGAGTACGATCGGGTCATCTGAGAAGCCCTGGATAAAACTCAGCCTCATCGACATCGTGAAGATCGCAATCCGCGATCCTGGCTTCAGAGTCTTCAAATAGTGCTGTGCCGCTTTCTTCAGATACATTTGGTCGCTCATCGGGGTATTCAGAGCATCCAGCAGCAGAATGTTGACAGCGGGCGGCGTCGGCAGCGGGGAGAAATTGGTAAAGACGTTCGGCGGCATAGGCGGGAACGCCCGATCTTGTCCGCGCCTGGCGAGCAAATCTGCCGTGTGTTCCTCAAAATAGGAGATCGATTGCTTCTTGCCCTGTTCCAGCACTCTGAAATCTTCCTGCTTCAGCCCTTTGACAGGATTGCCATTTTTATCGGTGACAATCACGTCGACTAGCACCGCGCGGCTGTTTACCTTCAGCGTATTCTCAGGTGCGCTGCTTGTTGCGTCGGTGCTCTGGCCGATCAGAGCCGTCGCAAACACGGCCGTCAATGCAGTGATTCCCAGGTTAAAGAGCTTCATGCGGGGCCCTCCAGGGCACGG
This sequence comes from uncultured Acidobacteriaceae bacterium, assembly GCA_963769345.1. GTDB lineage: Bacteria > Acidobacteriota > Terriglobia > Terriglobales > Acidobacteriaceae > Telmatobacter. The sequence continues at coordinate 245,584 of CAVYLL010000005.1, read as the reverse complement.
AAAGACTAGCACTTTGTAGATACTGCAGTCGCGACAAATGCTCTCATCAGGGCCGCCTATTCGGTTCCCTGGCCGCGGGAATAGCCGGAACGGTCTTTTCGCCGCCCCTCGCCGGCTTTTCCTGCGAGCCTTCAGGCACCGTGCGCCCGTTTTGCGCTTCATCAAAGATGATCGTAGCGCTCGAACCAAACCGGTGGTAATTGGAAAAGATCGTCTGGTTGATCATCGCAACGGGTTTTTGCAGTTTGTGGTTTCCATGGGCACAGACGTTCGCTTCCTCGAGCATGAAGGTCAGGCTCCGCAGAGGACAGATCGAGCGGTGATTCCCCAGGACAACCGGCCCGTATTCAATCACACTGGCCACATGCGATACCGGGTCGCCCGCCTTTGATTCCGCCACGAGCGTCATACGCAAAATGGCTCCCGACTTGGGGTCCAATGCGATCTCGCCGGAGTAACCGGGCGTATCGTGAAACGAAACGTGATCCGTGCAGGCGTTCGAAACTTCATAGTGCGACGATTCCCGCGGCACGGAGTATCGATAGACAGTTGCCGGGCCCGCCATCGATAGCTCCCAGTGGTCGAAAGCGATGCTTCCCTTTTCCACATCCATCAGAACGACGGCTGCTTCGGTCCCAAATTCGCCGCGGCTCTCCAGGCCATTGTCCTTTCGCTTGCCATCGTTTGTGCCGGATGGGCCATCCGTGACTTCTTTGCCATCCTGAAACGTGATCTGGCGTTGCACGGTTCCAACCCGACGGAATCCAGCGTGATCGGTCATCGTCTCGAAATACTTGAGAGCCGCTGGAGAGTCGTCGAACCGTGTCGTGGTCTGGTTGGCCACAAAGCTGGGCAGATGCGATAGTTTATCCAAAACATAAGCTCGCGACTGCTTGAGTGTCGCCAGTTCCGCCTCCGCATCTGGCTTAGGCCTATTGAGCTGTTCGCCGGGCGGCAGTTTCAGCAACGCCGACCGGTCTGCCAACTGTTCCAGTGCCTGCTGCACATGCGCACCCAGATTGTATTTCCCAACCAGGTGGTACATGGTGAGAGTGCTCAGGCGCTCGTTTAAGTCAATTCCAGCAATGCGCGGAATAAGTTCATCGTCCTGGTCGAGTTGCTGCAGCAAGTCTCCATCGCTGATATCGATAACTTCATCGGATGCGATGGCGGCACGTTTTTTTGCTGGCTCGCGGGATTGCATAGCACGCTGTGCGAGGATTTGCTCAAGCTGTGCCACCGTCATTTTATCGGCGGTATGGCCAGGCTCGACCAGCACCACCAAAATCCCGACGAGTGCCAGCCATCGCATCAAAGATGACCTCTTCGCTCCGCATGAGCGCTGCATGATGTCTAACCAGGTGAACCAGATCTAAGGACCACAGGCTCAGGCGCCCCTGTGAACCGTCGTCAGGCCTCGATTCTAGCGCAGTTCCGGTTCGCAATTGTCTCAGAATCGTCTGGAAACCGCGGGATATCTGCGGTCGGTGTTACCCTTTCCACAGCTTCAGTTGCAAGGTTCTATGTCTCTGAAAAAGCCAACTCGCCGCGAATTTCTCGTAGCGGGTTCAACCGCGGCGCTGGTTGCTGCGGTTCCTGCTACTAATTCCGATGCGGCGTCGCCAGCAAACGCGGCCTCAGCGGAGGCCGCTGATCGCCAGGCGCTCCCCTATTCTGCCGCCGAACTCTTTCAACCAAGTCCGCAGCGGACTTTCAGCGGGGACAGGGCCACTCAGGTAGCGATGCCTGTTGGGGGCCTGGGAGCCGGATGCATCTGCGTGAATGGCTCCGGCGGCCTGCAGGACTTCTCCATCCGGACCCGTCCTGAAACAACGGCGCTTCCGGCAGGATTTACCTCCAATTCGCCTGAAGCGGCTTTCGCAATACTCCATATAAAAGGCGCAACATCCGTCACGAAGCTGATCGAGGGTCCATTTCCACCCTTCAAGATCTTCGATCAGGGATTGCAGGGACAGGGTCTGCGCCGGAGCGGATCAGAAGGGTTTCCACGCTTTGATAAGTGCAACTTCCGCGGCGAATTCCCATTCGCTGAGGTTCGCTTTGCTGACCAGGCCGTTCCACTCGACGTGTCCCTCGTGGCGTGGAACCCCTTCATTCCACTCGATGACAAAGACTCCGGCATCCCTTGCGCGATCCTTGAGTACTCGCTGCACAACACGTCTTCTCGCGCGGTCGACTACGAGTTCTCCTACCACCTTTCGCATCTCGCGCCGGGTTGCCGTCCCGATCAGGCTGCCAGTGCCAATGCGGTGATTCCCGGCAAAGGAGCTTTTCTTTTCAATCGCGAGGCACCCAATGCCGAGGCCTATGGCAGCGCCACCCTGACCGTCATTGGCGGCAAGCCAAAGATCAAATCCATGTGGCTGCGCAGCCCTGGGTGGGAGTTTGATTCGCTTTCGGCGCTCTGGCGCGAAGTCTCGTCCGGTACATTCACGTCGAATGACGGCTCAAATTCCGTGGACAATGCCGGCCGCAACGGCGCTTCCATTCTGCTGGAAGGACATCTCGGCCCTGGCGAATCGCACACCTACCCCATCCTTATTACGTGGCATTTTCCCAACTGCTATCTGCGCGAGGGTGGAATCGCGTCCGCGCAGAACACGAGCGTCATCGAAGGGCACCCGGGTGCCGCACGGTCCCGGCCGACGCACCGCCGCCTTGGCACCCTTACTACTCCACGCAATGGAAAGATGCCCGCGACGTTTCCGGATACGTCGAGCAAAACTACGCCAGCCTCCGCGCAAGGACCGTCCAATTCAAGAACGCAGTCTTCAGTTCGACTTTTCCTCCGTACGTGCTCGACGCCGTCTCCGCCAACCTCGCCATCGTAAAGGCGCCAACGATTCTGCGCGAAGCAAATGGCAACGTGTGGGGATGGGAAGGCTGTTTCCCTGACGCAGGCTGTTGCCACGGATCGTGCACGCACGTGTGGAACTACGCGCAGGCACTGCCTCATCTTTATCCCCAGCTCGAACGAACGCTGCGCGATCTCGAACTCAGCCGCTCCATGGATGACCGCGGACACATCAATTTCCGCGGTGCGATTCCCGATGGCCCTGTCGATCACACGTGGCACGCGGCCGCCGACGGCCAGCTTGGCGGCATCATGAAGGTCTTCCGCGACTGGCAGATCTCCGGCGACACAGCATGGCTGAAGCGAATGTATCCGCTTGCCAAGCGCTCGATCGATTACTGCATTGCGACGTGGGATCCCGAGCATCGCGGCGCCCTGTTCGAACCCCACCACAACACCTACGACATCGAGTTCTGGGGCCCCGATGGCATGTGCACCAGCATTTACCTCGGCGCACTCTCCGCAATGGCCGAGATGGCGACGGCTGTGGGTGAATCTGCTGATGCGACACTCTATGCCGATCTAGCCCAGCACGGTGCGAAGTTTATGGATGAGACGCTGTTCAATGGCGACTACTACCAGCAGAAGGTTGATTTCGAGAACCTCCGCGACAAATCGTTCGCGCAATCGATCGCCCAGGTTGATGAAAAGAGCAGCGAGATGCAGCAACTGCTCAAACGTGAAGGACCCAAATACCAATACGGTTCGGGCTGCTTGTCAGATGGCGTTATCGGCGCGTGGATGGCCGGTCTCTACGGACATCGACACGCCAATGACCGCAGAAGAACGTCCGGTCCACGCTGCAGTCCATCTTCCAAAACAACTTCAAGACCGACCTGAGCCAGCACGCCAATGCCCAGCGGCCCGGCTACGCGATGGGCCACGAGCCTGGCCTGTTGCTTTGCACTTGGCCTCGCGGCGGACAAGCCCACTCTGCCCTTCGTCTACTCCGACGAAGTGTGGACGGGCATCGAATACCAGGTCGCTTCGCACCTTATTCAGGAAGGATTCGTCGATGAAGGCCTGACCATCGTGAAGGCTCTGCGCAGCCGCTACGACGGCCGCACCCGCAATCCGTGGAACGAATATGAGTGCGGAAACTGGTACGCACGCGCCATGTCCAGCTTTGCGCTGGTTGGCGCCATCTCCGGCTTCCGCTACTCCGCAGTCGACCAGACATTGCATTTCGGACCGAAGCTGAAAGTACATCCGTTTGTCGAGTTTCTTCTCGACTGCGTCAGGCTACGGAACAGTTGTCTTCGACGGTCACACCGTCACAGTAAACATGATCGAAGGCGAACTCGCTATCCAAAAGCTTCAGTTCACCGACGCTGAGGGCACCCGTTCGCTGGATTGGAAGGCTACGGCTCGACCGAACGCACCAGCCACCAAATCCCTCTAGATCGCGCAAATCAATCCCATCACTGACGCGCGATATCGCACGCCATTATCATGATGCCGTGCAGAACAACTATCGCCTCGGCGACATTCTGGCCAACTCCATCACGCATGGAGTGGGCGCGGCGCTCGCGATCGCTGGAGCAGCTTATCTGATTGTCGTGAGCACACACGGATCGGCGTGGATGGTGGTGAGTTGTTCGATTTTTGCATCGACACTGGTGCTGGTTTACGCTTGTTTCGCTCCGCGGTCCGGTGGGGTGGACTCTCTTTGCATTGTCTGGACGCTCGCCATCGCAGGTGTCATCTTCAAGAGTTTTGCTGTTGGCCGCTTTGCGGTGGCGTCCGCGGCTGTCTACCTCTTCCAGGGCTGGGTTGTGATCTTCGCGGCGCGGCCTTTGATGGATGCCATCAGCCCGCACGGCCTGATCTGGCTGGGCGCCGGAGGATTGGCTTATATGTTGGGGATCGTCTTCTTTGCTCTTGATCGGATCCCCTACTTCCATGCGGCATGGCATCTGTTTGTTCTGGCTGGAAGCGTTGCGCACTACTTCGCCATCCTGTTCTATGTGGTGCCCAGGCGTAGGGAACGCGGCCGGTAACCGTTGTTCCGCATTCGAAGCAGCACACATTACTTTTGGGTGGGATCTGCATATGAGACTTTCGATTTAATGCAAGATGTCCGATGCTACACTTCGCGTGGAGTGAACATGAGCATGACACCCGATCCCTATCGCAACGCATACGAAAAGGCACTCGCAGATCTGACCATCATTTCCGACAGGTTCGAGTCGTTAAACAACCGCAAGAAGCTCGTTGAGAATCTCGTCTCCGCGCTTCAACCTGTCTTTGCCTCGAGCCACCAAGCCGCGCCGAGATCCCTACAGTGCGCAGAGTGCAACCGTTCCGGCAGGTCCGCAGGAGATCACTGCAGAAGCACGAAGAACCAAACTCCGAGGTCGAAGAGAAGTACTCATTTCTTGATGTCCCCGCTCCCCTCCCGCGAGTCAGATGGCGATCCGTTCGAGCGCCGCGTGAAGGCAAACTTCCGCTTCAGGGGCTCTCGCGCACAGCGATCTTTCTAGCCGATCGAAGATCCATCGCACTCGATTCCTGTAAGCGAACCCTCGCGGCTCCTCGCAGACCATGGCCGGCACCGACTACAATCGCGTGTCGGCCGAATGTGTCTGTATGAAGAGGGTGGCGGATGGAAGCAACGCGCAGGGAGTTTTTGCGGGGATACGCTTGGAGTAGCTCTCGCCGGCAAGCTGGAACGGCGGCGGAATCTGGCCAGGGCCATACGCACATGCAAGCGGCCGATAACCCGAAAGGCACCCTATGGTTCGAGCAATTTTGGGAACGTGGATTGAAGATGAGTTCGGGCTGCCCGCTTTCCAATACACCTGCAATCAAACGACCGAGGTCCGCGCCATAACGCAGCTTCAGCCGGGGCTCCTGGCTCCAACCGAGCATATCCACCAGGTGGGCAACGATCGAATCACTGCGCTTGCCTCGAACTACGGCCACGTGCGCGTTCGCCAGGATGAGGGCTGCCCGAAGCTTCTGAATGACGTTGATGCGGAGATGAGCCAGTTCGGCGGCGGACTCGGCTATCTGACCGATGGCCACGAATCGCTGACCACCTATTACGACGGCAGCGAACGCAGCGTTCCAGCGGATCTTCGGTGTGGGCTATTTCCGCAAGCGTGTCAGGGGTAAAAGCTACTCGATCAGACCAGGTGATCAGCGCACCATTTGGCGATGATCCTGTGCTGATTTCGCAGGCGACGATCACCAACCACAAAGACGTCGCTGCCACCGTGCGCTGGGTGGAGTACTGGGGATGCCAGCCGTTTCAATTCTCCTTTCGCTCGGCCATCGAGTCGATGGCGGGAATCGGGACGCAGACCAAATTGCGCCGCGATCTGGGACGCAGGTTCAGCCATCAGGTTTCGCAGATCGGCGCCATGAAGGGATCTACTCGAGACCAAGCATTTTGAAGGCCGAACGGCCGAGGAGGAAGCAGCATGGCAACGCGCAAAGGCCATGTTGCGCGCGAATCCAAACGGATTCACTGCGCCGGTAGCGGACCTCAGGCCTGGCACTGACTTCGAGAGCCTCGACCTGCCGCAGACATTTCTGGTTTCGCTGGATGGGCCAGTGAGCGGATTCAGTTCCGATGCGGCTGCGTTCTTTGGCGCGGGCGGTCCGGCAAACCCAACTGGTTTGAAGCAAAATCTCGACGGCAAAATCGAAATCAGCGGAGGGCACACAGGCCTTCTGCTGGAGCGCACGCTCCACCTGGCTCCAAAAGAAAGCCGCACGATCCGCTTTCTGTACGGCTATCTCCCGGAAGGCTTCGCGCTGGACACCCTGATCGCGAAATATGAGAAGACGGCAGGTTCGGTCTTGCAGGATTCAAGCAGGACATGGAAGCAGAAGGGCATGCGCTTCGACGTGCCGGCGGAACCATGGGTGAAGCGCGAAGCGACGTGGAACCACTACTACCTCAGGAGCAGCCAGACCTTCGACGATTTCTTTGGCGAACACATCCTGAACCAGAACGGCTTTTATCAGTACACGATGGGATTCCAGGGCGCGGCGCGGGATCCACTGCAGCACAGTCTTCCGTTCCTGTTCAGCGATCCGGAGATTGTGAGGAGCGTTCTGCGCTACACGCTGAAAGAAGTGCGCGACGACGGATCGCTTCCCTACGGAATCGTCGGACACGGCGTGGTGGCGCCGATGGCATCGGACAATGCCAGCGATCTGCCGCTGTGGCTGTTGTGGACGGTGAGTGAATATGTGCTGGCCACGCGCGATATCGATTTTCTGAACGAAAAAATTCCCGCGCGATTTTCGGCGACCGCAGGCCGGACCAGACAGCGTACGCAATCTGCTCGAGCGCTGTTACCGGCACCAGGTGAACGATGTCGGCGTCGGACAGCACGGCATCATGCGCATGCGGGTTGACGACTGGAACGACGGGCTCATCTACACATGGGCGCAAAAGGCATTTCAAGGAATGCGTTGAAACCAGCGAAAGCGTGTTGAACTCCGCCATGGCGGCGTGGGTGTTTGATGAGTACGCTCGCTTGCTCGACTACGCCGACTCGAATTCAGCTCTTGCGAAAAGAAGTCCGCGCAAACGCAGATCGCCACCGCGAGGCTACGCGAGCGCAATGGAACGGCAAGTGGTTCAAACGCGCATGGCTCGGCCCGAAACTGGGCTGGCTGGGAGATACGACGCTATGGATTGAGCCGCAACCATGGGCCATCCTGTGCGGGCGCGACGACAGATGCGCAGACTCGCGATCTCGTGCAGAACCATGAATGATCTGCTTCGGCGCGGACCGCTTGGGCGCGGCTCAGATGAGTGACGGCCCCGACATGAGAAGTGTTGGCGGAACGAATGTCGGAACGCTGGAGTTGGGTGCCATCTGGCCGTCGTCTGAACCAGACCCTGTCTGGGCGCTCGTTGGCGTCGATCCGCAATGGCGTGGGAAGAGTGGAAGAGGAACTCGCTTGCGTGCCACGCTGATGCCTATCCGGACATCTGGTACGGCGTTTGGAGCGGAAATGATTCGTATAACTCTCCTCTGAGCAAGCATCCCGGAGGAGCGGCCAACGAGCCGTTCTTCCACGGCACCGACTTTCCGGTGCTGAATCTTCACTCACACGCATGCTCACTCTATTCAGCCAGCAAACTGCTGGGGCTGGAATTCACGGCAGAAGGCCTGAATCTGAACCTCGGTTTGCCGTTGGACTCGTATCGTTTTGACTCGCCGCTCGTGGGCGTGGTGAAGACCGAGGGACGGTTTGAAGGCTGGTACGCTCCTTCGCGGCAGGAAAGTGGACGGTGCGCATTACCTTGCCGGGAGCGGCCGAAAAGCTCTCCCATGCCGAAGTGAATGGGAAACGCGTTCCGCTCAAAAAACTGCCCAATGGAATGATCGAAATCGCCGGTGTAGGTTCCTCGAACAAACCGATGCGGCTGGGCTTTCGGACGAGCATAGATAGTTCAAACGCATGTTCCAATCAAGCACGCAGCTAAACCTCTGATGTGCAGCGATATAGGCCGAGCTCTACCGCTCCAGTTCCTTTCGCAATGCGCAACCGAGGCGCATTTTCGCATGTTCGACTCGCCCGCCGAACGAGTCTCACGGTGGCACAAGGGGGCGCGGCATCATTGACCCCGAACCCGCAAACCCGGTAAACTACTCTAGTTTGGCGATTCCTGCCTGTCGCCGCGGAGCCAACCGCTCGCCCAGGTGTTTTATCGGCGCTCGAGCGTACCGTGGCCATGGAAGTTTTGCCCGAGCATATTCAGATTGTTGGAGCATGCACCCGCAGTTGCGCGTGCGATCTGCTCTGGAGGGTTTATGTACGCGGTCATTCGTACCGGTGGCAAGCAGTATCGAGTCGCGCCAGGCGATGTAGTCAAGATTGAGTCAGTGGCTTCAGACAATAAGACGGTTGAGTTCAGCGATGTTCTCGCCTACAGCGGCGAAGCAGGCAGCATGGCCAAGCCGTCGAGCGCCAAGGTCACGGCGGAAGTTGTCGGCGAGGGCCGTGGCGACAAGATCCTTGTCTTCCATCTGAAGCGCAAGAAGCAATACAAGAAGATGCAGGGACACCGTCAGAATTTTACCGAGGTGCGCATCAAGGCCATTGAGGCCGATGGCGTCACCTACACCGCTGAGAAAAGTAAGCGGATCAAGATCTAGAAGGGGATCAAGGCAATGGCACATAAAAAGGGTGGAGGCAGCTCCACAAACGGACGCGATTCGAATGCACAGCGGCTGGGCGTCAAGGCCTTTGCCGGACAACTCGTCACGGGCGGATCGATCATCATCCGCCAGCGCGGCACCAAGATCAAGCCGGGCGCCAATGTCGGCATCGGCTCGGATGACACGCTTTTCGCCAAGGTGACAGGCCGCGTCAAGTTCACCGACCACGGCAACCGTGGACGGTACGCCTCGGTCGAGCCAGTCACGGCCGAATAGCAACGTTTCAGAAGCACTGCAAAGGCCACGGTTCGCCGTGGCCTTTGCGTTGTGTTCACGAATTCTGCTGCATGCAAAAGGGCCGAACCTATAGGGGTTCGGCCCTTTTGCATCTCGAGATCTCAATTTCGCGTGGCTTACGATTTCGATTCGTTGCCCTGCAGATTGCGCGTCAGCACCTTCTCTACAACACGTTCCACATCGGTAAGGAAGAAGCTGTTTGCCGGCTGCTGCACCGCAACTTTCGTTCCGTGTCCAAGTGCAGAGGCAATCTCATTCCAGCGATAGATGGTGGAGTTGGCGGGCATCACAACGGGCTTGCGCACTCGCTCGGGCATGGCGCAATACGCGACCCACATACCGAGAGTAAGCAGAATAATGCTTCATAGGCAAATTGAACAGGCGCATTGAGCGAGCCGTTTCCGGGACCAATCGCCGCATAATGAAGTCGTTTGCAGACATCAGCCCGAAGCCAAGCCCGAACCCGAAGGCAATGTCTTTCAGCGAAAGCTGAAGAGCGTTGATGCACAGGCACAGGAAAGCCAGCAGGCAGAGTTCAAGAATGCTAACCGAGCGCATCAGCGCAAATGCAATGTCGGGAATGATCATCACACTCAAATGCGAGAACGAGACGCTACCAAGGCTCGCGACGGCGGAAACCAAGGCGACCCAGCGAAATACGACGGTTCCCAGCCGCATGAAGCCAGAGAAGGAGGAGAGCACCGACCGGAAGATCTCAAGCGTGACAAAAAAGAGGGTAATGGCGCTAGCGATGTACACCGCCCAGTAGGGGTAGAAATAAAACGGAAAATATTGATGTCCCCACGGCTGAGCCTGAATGTAAAGGAGTCCAAGGAGAACGGGCATCGATCCGACGCGCAGCGCTAGATACACGTTTAATGCCGGGAAGCGCTTCTGCAACCCCTTCTTCCAAAACAGGAAGCCTAGAGTTGCCCAGAGCATGAATTCCACCACGCTCATCAGCGACATTGCGAAGTCCAAAGGCATACAAGGACCTTTCCATCCTGAGGGTTCTCCCAGAATAGACCTTGCGGCCTTTGGATTCAAATGAAAACTAGGTCCCCGCGTGTAGCACTTTGGTGCTACACGCCACGGAGCTTACCTGTTCGTGTTCGTGCATCCCATGCCTGGTCCGCAAGTCGGAACCGGCAGCCCAGCGGTGGCCGACTGGTGGCTCGAAAATGCATGTTTCGGGGTTGAAGAAACCGAAGCAGCTGCGGCACCGGCGACGACAACGGACAGGACGAAAACGCGGAAAGCAAGTTTCATAATTGGTTACCCCTTACAAAAAAGTCTGTACAAGATGTTGGACGACTGACACTTTTATGGTAGTGCAAATGTCCCACTAAGTCCAGCTTTTTCAAGTACATCGAAAGTATCGCATATGATGGTGACAAAAGTAATATTATTCTTCGGTAATCTACCCGGAGGTACCCAATTTAGTTACCGCTCACGCGCGCTCGTAATGGAGGTTTTGTTCCCCCTTTTATGCGATTCCAGCATGGTAAAATAGACCTTGGCAGAGCTCTCACAAAACCCTCGTGTTTCAAGCGGTTAATCCCCAAAAGTGCGGCCCGGATCGATGCTCGCGCCGGCCTCCGGACGAGACCGCCAAAGGCGAAGATTCTGCGAATGGAAAAATATGGCGACTGAACCACGCGACGTGACCCCTCTCTCCGAAGGCAACGGAACCTACACTGGCGAAGACATTACCGTCCTGGAGGGCATGGAGCACGTAAGACTCCGTCCGGCCATGTACATCGGCTCGACCGGCGAGATGGGACTTCACCATCTTGTTTACGAAGTAGTAGACAACTCCGTCGATGAAGCCCTCGCCGGTTATGCCAAAAAAATCGACGTCACAATCCACGTCGATAATTCGATCACGGTCGTCGATGACGGCCGCGGCATTCCTGTCGATATGAAGATCCTGGCAAATGGCGAACAAATGCCCGCTGTGCAGGTGGTGCTCACCAAGCTCAATGCCGGCGGAAAGTTCGATTCCTCCAACTACAAGGTGTCCGGCGGATTGCATGGCGTTGGTGTGAGTTGCGTGAACGCACTCAGCCAGGAATTGAATGTCGAGATCTGGCGCGACGGCCATACCTGGGAGATGGATTTCAGCTGCGGCATGCGCCACGAGCGAACTGCGCATGGCCGGCACCTCAAAGAGGCGCGGCACCAAAGTTCACTTCCTGCCCGACAAGACCATCTTCACCGCGACCGAATACAACTACGACACCCTGGCTCAGCGGCTGCGCGAACTCGCCTTCCTCAACAAAGGACTTGAAATCACGCTGACTGATGAACGCACGTCCGATCCGAAGACCGGCGAGGCCCGACGCGCCGAGTTCCGCTACGCCGGCGGCATCGCGGAATTCGTAAAGCATCTCAATCGCGGCAAGTCCGTGCTGCACGAGAAGCCGATCGTGATGGAAGCGCAGCGCGACAACGTCGAAATCGAAATCGCCGCTGCAATACAACGACAGCTACTCCGAAACAGTGTTCAGCTTTGCCAACAATATCAACACCGTAGACGGCGGCACGCATCTCTCCGGCTTCCGCACCTCGCTGACGCGCACCATCAACGCCATCGGCCAGCAGCTTGGGCTCTTCAAAGACGTGAAAGAAAACCTGAGCGGCGATGACGTGCGCGAGGGCCTTGTCGCGGTGGTCAGCGTGAAGTTGTCGCAGCCGCAGTTTGAAGGCCAGACCAAGGGCAAGCTCAACTCCGACATCGCCGGAACGGTGCAGGCATTTGTTAACGAGCGCCTCGGCATGTACCTCGAGCAGAATCCGCCCGTGGCCCGCAAAATCATCAACAAGGCCATTGAAGCGGCGCGCGCGCGCGAGGCGGCCCGCAAAGCCCGCGACCTGACGCGGCGCAAAGGGGCGCTCGACGGCGGCGGCCTGCCCGGCAAGCTCGCTGACTGCTCTGAGCGCAATCCCGATCGCTGCGAACTGTACCTCGTCGAGGGTGAAAGCGCAGGCGGGACGGCCAAGCAGGGACGCGATCGCCGCTTCCAGGCGATTCTGCCGCTGAAGGGCAAGATCCTGAACGTGGAGAAGGCCCGCTACGACAAGATGCTGGGCCACGAAGAAATCCGCGCCATGATCACGGCTCTGGGCTGCGGCATCGGCAAGGACGACTTCGACCCAGCGAAGATTCGCTACGGCAAGATCATCCTGATGACCGACGCCGACGTCGACGGTTCGCACATCCGCACGCTGCTGCTGACGTTCTTCTTCCGCCACATGACGGAGTTGATCAAGCGCGGAAACATCTACATTGCCCAGCCGCCGCTGTTCAAGATCAAGAAGGGCCGGTCTGAGCAATACGTAAAAGACGAGCGCGAATTGAACCGCGTCGCCATCAAGCGCGCCTCAGAGGGCATGATCGTGCGCCACGGCGAGAATGCCAGCCACATTGAGGGCAGCGAGCTTACGCGCTTCATGGGCTACCTCAACGAGTACCTCGCCTTTGTAGAGAAAGTCGACAAGCGCATCCGCAACGAGAAGCTCACGGAATTGATTGCGCGCGCAGAACTGACCCATCGCGCTGACTTCACTTCGAAGAATGGCAATGAAGTACCGGCGAAGCTGGCCCAGCTCCACGAACAGCTCGTCGAGGTCGCGGATGATTTCGGAATCAAGGTCAGCAAGCCGGTTGAAGACGAAGAGCATCACACCTGGTCGGTCTGCTACAGCGACTCGCAGGGAGCATCACGCTGCATCGACTATGCGCTGGCTTCCAGTCCCGAGTTCCGCCAGATGATGTCGAAGTACTCGCAGATCAGCCAGTATCTTGAGCCGCCGTTCCTGATCGAGTACGCCGCGAAAGCAGCGCAGGATTCTGCGGCGGACGAGTTGGAAGGCACGGAATTCGAAGAAGGCCAGACGCCGCCAAAGGTGAAAGCAGAAGCCAAAGCGGCACGGCGTGGATCGCGCATCACTGCACGAACCGGTAGAAAAGCAAACCGCTCGCGAGCTATTTGCCTACATCGTCGAACAGGGCAAAAAGGAATACGATGTGCAGCGCTATAAGGGCCTGGGGGAAATGACCGCGCCGCAACTCTGGGAGACCACGATGGATCCTGACCGGCGCACGTTGCTTCAGGTCAAGCTCGAAGATATCGCCGAGACCGAAGCCATCTTCACCACGCTGATGGGCGAGGACGTTGAATCACGCCGCAAGTTCATTGAAGACAATGCGCTCGACGTGAAGAATCTCGACATTTAAACCGCAACGTTATTATTGTTTCTCTTTCTGCCGTTACGCAAAGAGGCGAACTCCCAGTTGAGTTCGCCTCTCGTATTTTTGTGCTCTCAATTTTTGGTGAGCACCGCGCTGCACGCCTTCATCATGCCTTCATCCTGGTGGGCCCCCGCTACCGATAGAATTATCCAGAACCTTGGACTCGAGTCCTGACCGCTTCCGAGAAGCTTGAATTGCCATGAATATTGAAATCTGCGTAGATTCCGTTGAATCAGCAATCGCCGCCGCGAAAGGCGGGGCGCAGCGCATCGAACTATGCAGCGCACTCAGCGAAGGCGGTATAACCCCGAGCGCTGGCCTCGTCAGTGCAGTTCGCGCCGCGGTCGATGTCGATGTCTTTGTGATCATTCGTCCGCGTGGCGGCGATTTTGTGTACTCAGACCATGAATTAACCGTCATGCACAACGACATTCTGGAGGCGAAAGCCCGCAAAGTCGATGGTGTGGTCCTGGGCGTCCTGACCCATGCAGGAACGGTTGACGTTGCACGCACGCGCAAGCTCATTGAAGTCGCGCGGCCGCTACAGGTCACGTTTCATCGTGCATTCGATGTCTCCAATGATCTGGAGCAAGCGTCTTGAAGATGTGATCGCCTGCGGAGCAGACCGCATCCTCACCTCCGGCGGCAAGTCCGATGCTCTGCTGGGCGCGGACCGGATTTCGCGGTTGCTGAAGAGAGCCGAAGATCGCATTGGAATCATCGCGGGCGGCGGAATCCGCGTTTCGAATGTGACAGCCATTATTCTCAAGACCGGGGTTCATGAAGTTCACTCTTCGCTGAGTGAAGCCCAGCCTCCAGAGGACGGCACAGGTCTCGAAACATGGCAAGTGGCCGCAAGAATTTCGTTGTGCTTGAGCACGATGTGCGCATCTTTAAATTGGCGCTGGATGCAACTACGCAGAAAGCCCGGTCGGACGGCCCGTAGAATCCTTTGCGGGTCGCTAACGGCTCCAATCATATAGCTGAAACTCGCGGATGTGCGCCTCCGACGTGCTCGAAAGAATATTCAGGCGAACTCGCTGTGCCGTCACAGAAGGAAACTGATCGATCTTCTTGTGCCCGATGGCCTGCCCTTCCGCAATTCGTTTCCAGGCTTTGTCCGCTTCGCTCCAAATTTCGATCGTGTATTTCTGAATGTGCTGGCCGTCGTTCAGCCACTCCATCGTAACTGCATGATCAAACGTCGCGGGCTTTTCGAAATCTACCTCGACCTCCGCGTGATGTGAACCCGGAGGTGCAGACCAGAACGTATCCGGATCGCCATCGAGCGCGGCCTCAAATCCAGCTTTGGCCCGTTCTCGATGAAGAACCAGATTGTTCTCTGCTCGCTTCCGCAGCGCAGCCCCGAACTCCTCCAGCCGCCTCACGTCAGAATCGGGCAGCAGCCCGCGGTTATCCGGTGCTACACCCAGCATCAGTTGCGCGCCGCGGCCCACTGTCTTGTCGTAAGTATCGAGAAGCGCATCGAGACTTTTCAACGAAGCTTCATCATTGGGATGCCAGAACCAATGCTTGTTGCGCAGCGGCGTATCGGCCTCAACGGGACGCCACCGCCGATAGCCGTGCCGATCGATGACGTTCCAGTTCTCGTAATCGACAATGCCGGCCTCGTTGCCCACCCAGCGCGCATCGCCGTATTCAAACAATCCCGTATCGGCAAAGACAACGGTATTAGGCTGGTAGGTTCTGAGGGTCTCGATGATCTTCTTGAAGTCGTAGACATGCCCGGCGCTGCCCGCACCATCGAGCCAGAACTCCACAAGGTCGCCGTAATTCTGCGCCAATTCCTCCAACTCCGCGTTGTAGTACTTGTCGTACTCCGCAGAATCTTTGTAGCGCGGTTCGTGCCGGTCCCAGGGAGAAAGGTAGACACCAAACTTGAGTCCGTATTTCCGCGCCGCTCGAGCCACTTCGCCAACAACATCTCCCTTCCCGTCTTTCCATGGGACTGCTTTTCACGCTGTAGCTCGTCTGTGCGGTTGGCCAGAGGCAGAAGCCGTCGTGATGTTTCGCGACGAGCACAACATATTTCGCGCCGGAATCGTGAATCGCCTTCATCCACTGGTCCGCGTCGAATTGCGTGGGACTGAAAACCGAGGGACTGGCGGTACCGTCGCCCCATTCGCGATCAAGAAATGTGTTTGTAGAGAAATGCAGGATAACGCCGAACTCCAGATCCTGCCACGCCACCTGGTACGGAGCGGGCCGAATGTCCCCCGTTGAGTCCTGGGCTGTCGAGGTCAGAGCGGTGGCAACCATTGCAAAGTAAAGAGAAATGCCCGCCATCTTCCAGTTCCCTGCCCTGCTTCTCATGTAAGATGCCCTCCCTTGACCAAGGAATCAAGGTAGTTTACGCGAATAACCGTCGAGTAGCTCACTTCCGATTTCTCAATTCAATTATATATCGTGTTACGATATATTTATGAGATTCGAAACGAGCAACCCGATCATCTGCTCACCACGTTGGCGGAGTTCAGATTTGAACTGCGGCGGTTTCTTGCAGTTCAGCGAAAACGCGTCGCTCGAGACTGGTTTACAGCCGCAGCAGCATCAGCTTCTGCTTCAGATTGCCGGCGCTCCCGAGGGAACAGCCGTCACCATCGCCTATGCGGCAGGCCGCCTCGGCCTCAAGCACAACAGCACGGTTGAACTGGTCGACCGTCTGGAGCGCGAAGAATTGATCGCCAGAACTTCTGACAAGGAAGACAAGCGCCGAGCCATGCTGCACCTCACGCGCAAAGGACGTCAGATCCTTCATAAACTCTCCGGCGATCACGCGCGCGAACTGAACGAAATGGCTCCAAGATTGGTCCAGGCCCTGATGCGTGTGCAGCTTCATTCCAGGCGCTCTCTCGCTGCGGAGGCCCTGTGAGATCCCGGCCCTCCGCTCTGCGTGACTTCACCGTCGATCGACGCACATGGTTCCTCTCCGCCGTCTCGATTGTGATCGGCGCCGGCGGAGCGGCTCTCGCAGTGCTGCTGCTCCGCGCGATTGCGCTGTCGACAAACATCTTCTTCTATCACCGCATAAGCCTCGCCATGGTCGGCCCGGCCGGATCGAATGAGCCGCACGCTGCTGTGCTGATTGTCCCCGTCATCGGCGGCATCATCGTCGGCCTGATGGCGCGTTATGGTTCCGACAAGATTCGCGGCCACGGAATTCCCGAAGCCATCGAAGCCATCCTGCTGCGCGGCGCACGCGTCGAGCCGCGGGTCGCGGTGCTGAAACCCATCTCCGCGGCGATCGCCATCGGGTCCGGCGGGCCGTTCGGCGCCGAGGGTCCAATCATCATGACCGGCGGAGCATTCGGCTCGCTCGTCGCGCAGTGGCTGCGGCTTATCCGATGCGGAACGCACGACGTTGCTGGTTGCCGGCGCCGCTGCCGGAATGTCCGCCACCTTTGCCGCACCAATCGCCGCCATTCTCATCGCCGTAGAACTGCTGCTCTTCGAGTGGCGACCGCGCTCGCTGGTCCCCGTTGCGGTGGCAAGCGTCACCGCCGGAGCGCTGCGCATCTGGTGGCTCGGTGCGGGACCGCTGTTCCCCGTCGATCTGCCCGAAAACATTCATCTGGAACAGTCACTCCTGATTGCTGTTCCACTCGGGATTCTTGTCGGCCTCGCAGCCGCTGGCCTCAGCCGCTTGATGTACGGGCTCGAGGACGCCTTCGAGCACTTCTGCGGGCGCGCTGCGCATTCACTGGATGTGGTGGCCGGCAATCGGCGGCATCGGGATCGGCATTGGCGGCTACTTCTTCCCGCGCGGCCTCGGGGTCGGCTACGACAACATCGCCGAATTGCTCCGCGGCAATGCACCGGTCGCGCTGCTGCTGGGATTAGTGATCGCCAAATCGCTGATGTGGGCCTTTTCGCTAAGCTCCGGAACTTCAGGCGGCGTGCTGGCGCCTCTGCTGATGATCGGCGCGGCCATCGGCGCATCTGCCGCGCACTTCGCGCATCTCCCCGGAACCACACAGGCATTGTGGGCGCTTCTGGGGATGGGTGCCATGCTTGCGGGCGCGCTCGGCGTGCCGCTCACAGCAGTGCTCTTCTCGCTGGAACTCACGCATGCGCTCCCCGCCATCCTGCCACTTTTGCTCGCCTGCACCGCTTCCTACCTTGTCACCTCGCTCATCATGCCGCGGTCAATCCTCACTGAAAAGCTGAGCCGCCGGGGCTATCACCTTTCGCGCGAGTACGGAGTCGATCCGCTTGAATTGGTGACAGCAGCAGAAGTGATGACAGAGTTACCCGCCTGGAGACGAGGTTAGAATCGGCAAGCAAGATCACCTTCCGGAGAGCCTACGTCTTCTCCGACGAGACCTGCCGCGCCGTCGCCGAAGAGATGGCGACAACAGGATTGCTGAACCTGCTCGTCGTCGACCGCGAGACGAATTGCCTGCTGGGAAGCGTGGGCGCTGCCGAACTGCTCGCCGGCCGTCGACGCGCTGTGAAGCGCGAGTCCGAACGCAGCGTTGCATTCCAGTTCGAGACGCCGAGGCCGTAATTGTCGAATCGCTAAACAGCTCGCAACGCGTCAACTGGATCGGCAGAAGCTGCCCGAGCTGCTGGCAGGGCCGAAGCAAGCAGCGCTACTGCGATCATCACCAGAACACTCCCCGCATAGATCAGCGGATCTGTGGCGCTCACTTCGAAGAAAAAAGCACTCACCAAGCGCGAAACCGCGAACGATCCGATCAGCCCCACTCCGCAGCCCACCAGTGCCAGTCTCGCGCCAGAGAGCAGAACCAGGCGCGCAATGTTGCCGCGTTGAGCGCCAAGAGCCATGCGGATTGCAATCTCCTGTGCGCGGATCGAGATGGAGAATGCTACCACTGCATAGATTCCAGTAATCGCGAGCACCAGCGCTCCAATCGCAAACACCGTGATCAGATCGGTATTGAAACGGCGCGGCGCCTCCACGTCCGACATCACTTCCGACATTGACTGGACCTGTTGCAGAGGAAGCAACGGATCAATTCGGGCAACCGTTTCACGCACCATTCCAATGATCTGATCCGCAGGCATCGTCGAACGCACGACGAGAAATCCGCCGGCCGGGTTCACAAGATTTGCAGAAGGGGCCGTACCGTAAAGAATCGCCGGCTGTTCAATCGGAACGTACCACTGATCCTCGTCGGGACTATCGAGAGAGCCAACCTTGGTATTGGCCACAACCCCAACGATGGTTGCCCACGGCAGCCCTTTCTTCGGATTGCCGACATGCATGCGCTTGCCAATTGCACTCTGCCCCGGCCAGTAGTGATCAGCCATCGAGCGATTGACGATTGCCACCAGCGGCGCGTCGGCACGATCCGCCGGCGTAAAGGTTCGGCCATCCAGCAGCGCGATGCCTAGCGATTTGAAGTAGTCGCCATAGACTGCGCCGAAGACTGCGAACTGCAGCTTCCATCCCTCGGCCGGGAGGCCTTCGATGGTGTATGCCGCCCGTCCATACGTGTTAGAACCCGGAACCAGATTGCTGATGCTAACGGCGCCAATGCCTGGCTTGCCCATCAACCGATCCACCACTTCGCGATTGAAATTGTCCGAGGCCGCGTATGTCTTGTACTGATTCAGCGGCAACTGAAAACCAGCGACCAGAACCCGCTCTGGCTTGAATCCAGGATCCACCGCCAACATTTTCTGGTAGCTGCGAAGAAATGCGCCGCATGTAGTCAATAGGACCAGGGCAATGGCAATCTCCGCCGCAATCAGCGCAGACCGAAGCCACGCATGATTCCTGCCGCCGGTGCCGGCCCGCGATCCATCTTTCAACGTATCCGTAATGTTGGCCTCTTACCGCCGCGAACGCGGGCGCCGCGCTGGAAACGACTCCAGTCACAATTGCGAGGGCGAACGCGAATAACGCAACGCCTCCGTCAATCGAAACCGAATCGACGCGCGCGATCGAGTCGGGAAGAAAACCCAGACGAAGTGCGCACAGCAATCGCCGCCAGGGCAAAGCCCAGCAAAGCACCCGCGCCGCTCAGCAGAAGTCCCTCGACCATTGACTCGCGAATAATTGTTGCCGCTCGTGCGCCCATCGCCAGCCGCACAGCCGATTCGCGACGCCGGCGAATAGCACGCACCAGCAGCAGAACAGCAACATTCACGCAAGCAATCAACAGCACGATAGCCACCGCGACAAACAGCGCGCGCAGAATCGGCCGCGTCTCCCCCACGACGTACTCATGCAACGGAGTTACAGCTCCGCGAATACGGATCGCCGCCATTGCAGCCGGATAGTTGCGCATGATTTCGTGGGCTACGCGATCCGCATCTTGCGATGCAGCCGCCAAGGTCACACCATCCTTGAGGCGCGCCACCATGCGATATCCAAAAAATCCAGCTGCCTGGTCAGTGAGTTCGTCTGGCGTAAGGCTCAATGGCACCCACAACTGCGCCTTGTTCAGCCTCCCCGTGTCGAGTGGAAACTCAAAGCTTCGCGGCATCACGCCGATGATCGAGAACGCTTTGCGATCCAGTTCAATTGCACTGCCCAGCACATTTGGATCGCGGTGGTACCGATTCTGCCAAAGCGCGTCGCTGATTAGGGCGACAGGTTGGTGCCCATCGTCCTCCTGCTTCGAGAAAACGCGCCCGAGTTCGGGCTCAGTGCCCAGTGTGGTGAACACGCTTGCGGTGAGCCTGGCGCCTGAGATTTCTTCCGGAGAATCTCCGCCGGACAATTCATACGTGCTGTTCGAGAAGCCGCCCATGGAGGAAAATGCGCTCGTGGCATTCGAATACATGCCGATGTCCCGCGCAGTCACCGTCATCCCTGCGCCATTGCCAATATGGTCGCCCAATACGACCAGCCTGTCAGGATTGGAAAACGGAAGAGGCCGAAACAGAATGCTCTCGATGAGAGAAAAAACTGCGGTCGTGGCTCCAATGCCCAGCGCCAGCGTCACAACCACCGTCAGCGTGAAGCCCGGAAACTTCCGCAATTGCCTCAGCGCTACCCCAACGTCCTGCAAGATGCCAACCATTCTCTAGATCGTAGAGCAAGGGCCGCTTTGCGTCATCAAGAACCTTGGCTGTTCAGCAATCGTGCGAGCCTTCCGGACCGCCCTTGCCCACTTGCTGAGTCCCTCCCGGCCCATCCCGTTTTCCCGCCTCCAGTGATAGCCTTCCCATGGACTAAAAACAAAGGAGAAATCCGTGCGTACTTCTTTGCTTCACTTTGCCGCAGTCGGGATCGTAGTCGGGTCGACAATTGGACTTTCAGCGCAGGAGCCTCAGCAGCAGGCTCTATCGCGTTCACTTGAATCACCTGTAGTACAGACCGCAGCACCGCCAGCCGCACAGCATATGCCAACAGAAGCAGCCGATAATCCCGTTGCCGATCCCAAGGCCGTCGTCGTCCTGGGCAATGCAAGATTCACCGTTCTCACGCCCGAGTTGATTCGGATGGAGTGGGCCGCGGACGGCAAATTCGAGGACCACGCCTCGTTCGTCTTTATCAATCGCCGTTTGCCGGTACCGAAGTTCTCAAAACAAATCGAAGAAATGGGCGCCAGCCAGCAATTGACCATCAAGACCGACGCGGTAACCCTAAACTACCATTCGAGCTCAACGCCGGGTGCCGATACTCGTTTCACTCCTGACAATCTTAAGATCGAAGCTCACAGTCGATGGCAAACCAGTGAACTGGCATCCGGGAATCACCGACAATGAAAACCTGCAGGGCACAACGCGCACGCTCGACGGCGCACTCGGATCGAAGACACGCGAGCCGATCGAGCAGGGTCTGGTATCCCGTTCAGGATGGGCGCTGGTCGACGACTCAACGCGGCCCCTGTTTGATTCCGCAAACTTCAATTTCAAAGAGGGCGAGAAGAGTGCCGTGGCCATGGGTCATCGAGCGCCCCGCCGGCGAGCGACAGGACTGGTACTTCTTCGGCTACGGCCATGAATACCGCAAGGCGCTGAGCGATTATGTTCGCGTCGCCGGCCGCATTCCTCTGCCGCCGCGCTTTGCCTTCGGCACCTGGTGGTCGCGCTACTGGGACTACAGCGATCAGGAGATCGAAGAGATCATTCACGACTTTCACCAGAACTCGACCCCGCTCGATGTCTTCGTGATCGACATGGGCTGGCACAAAAGCCGAGAACAACTCCAGGCAATCGGCGAGGGCGACAAAAACAGCATGGATCAATCGCGCCATTCTCTCGGCTGGAGCGGCTACACCTGGAATGATGTGCTGTTCCCTTACCCGCAACTCTTTCTCGACCGCCTGCACGGCGAATCATCTGAAGACCAGCTTGAACCTGCATCCCGCCTCCGGCATTGAGCCGTGGGAGGCAGTTTATCCGGCGATGGCAAAAGCCATGGGCATCGATCCGGCGACCAAGCAGTACGTTCCTTACGACATCACCAACAAGAAGTTCGCCGAGAACTACTTCAATCTCGTACTTCATCCGCTTGAGAAACAAGGCATCGATTTCTGGTGGCTCGACTGGCAGCAGGAACAGAACACGAAGATGGCCGGCGTAACTCCCACCTGGTGGATCAATTACGTGCACTTCACCGACCAGGAGCGCGAGGGCAGGCGCCCGATTCTCTTCCATCGCTGGGGCGGGCTCGGCAACCATCGCTATCAGATCGGCTTCTCCGGCGACACCGTCTCCGTGTGGGATTCCCTGGCTTTCCAGCCATGGTTCACCGCGACGGCAGCCAACGTGGGCTATGCCTATTGGAGCCACGACATCGGCGGACACATGCCCGGCGCCGTCGATCCTGAGCTCTTCACACGCTGGGTAGAGTTCGGCGCATTCAGCCCCATCCTGCGCACGCACACCACCAAGAATCCTGAATCAGAGCGCCGCATCTGGGCCTATCCGGAACCATTCTCTTCGATTCTTCGTGCAACCTTCCAGTTGCGCTATGCAATGCAGCCCTACATCTACACTGAGGCGCGGCGCACCTACGACACGGGCATCGCGTTTCTTCGGCCGCTCTACTATGACTGGCCCGAAGCCAACGAAGCCTACGACAACAAGAATGAATATCTCTTCGGAGACGAGATGATGGTCGCTCCCGTTGTCACGCCAGGAGACAAAGTGTCGGGCCTGGCGACGGAGAAGGTCTGGCTGCCCAAAGGCGAGTGGATCGAGTGGCCGACCGGCAAGCACTTCACCGGGCCCATCTCGGCTGATCGCAGCTTCTCAGTCGAGCAGACGCCCGTGTACCTGAAAGCCGGCTCCATCGTACCCATGCAACCTGAGATGAGCTACACCGGGGAGAAGCCCGTGGATCCGCTCATCGTAAACGTATGGCCGCTTGCGCCCGGCACGAGCTCTAGCTATACGCTCTACGAAGACTCCGGTGTCGCCGAGCAGTATCAGCACGGAGCCTTCACGCGTACCCCCATCAAGGCCGCGCAGAGCGGCGACACGCTTCGCGTTGAGATTGGGCCAGTGGAAGGCAGCTTCCCGGGCATGC
The DNA here is from genome assembly GCA_963769345.1 of uncultured Acidobacteriaceae bacterium. Taxonomy (GTDB): domain Bacteria; phylum Acidobacteriota; class Terriglobia; order Terriglobales; family Acidobacteriaceae; genus Telmatobacter. The sequence continues at coordinate 222,557 of CAVYLL010000005.1, read as the reverse complement.
TCAAAGCGCGCGGCTACACACTCAAGCTCCCGGCAGACTGGCCGCCCTCATCGATCACAGTGAATGGCGTCGCGGTTAAGCAGGCAGGCCCGACTGGTAAAGGCGGTTGGAGTTTCGAAGGCAACTCGCTCACCACCATCGTTCCGGTTGCCAGCCTGAGCACCGCATCGAAGGTCACCATCGAGGTCCGTCGCGCTGCTGGCTTGACCGCGCGCCGCGACGAGCTCGATGGCTTTAACGGTGCGATGGCCCGCCTGCGCGAAACCTACAACGCGCTGAACACCACTCCGCCGCTCGCCGCCCCGCCTGACATCCTCATCGATGCGATGCAGACCGGTAATCGCATCGGCTATCACCCCGAACTCGCGCAAAAAGAGATCGCGCACTTCCACGAGGTGCTACCCAAAGCTAAGGATGCAGTCGATAAGCTCGTCGCCGATGGGCTGAAGCGCCTGGACAACTTTGCTCCCCGGCACGAAGCAGGACCGATCGACATGCAAGCTGAAAAGCAGAAACGCGCTGACGCACTCAATCGGGCTGAAAAGCTCGTGGCCGAAACAGGAAATAAATAACAACGTAGGCAAAAGTGCGGGACTATCGGCAGACGTCGATGGTCCCGCAACATCTTTACGCAGACGCTATCCCTGGTAGTTCACCCGAGCAGCAAGCCCCCTGCGCGGCCGCCTTCGGCTCTTCCCACTTCGCAGTCGGATCGACGAAATAGCCGCCGTCATACTTATCGTGGTGACGAACCCACGCCATCGTGTGCGCCAGTGCGTTTTCGTCCCGTCCTTTCGGCACAAGATCAAGAAAGTTGTACGCGCCGACTAGTATGTCAAGCCCCCGCGCATAAGCTGAATACGTGTGGTAGATCTCGCCGGTTGCATCTTTGAAGAAGACACTCGCTCCGGGCCGCTCCTCGCTTGGAAACTCCGTCACCGTGTAGTTGTAATCGACCGTCCCCGTTGCACGCTCAGCCGGCGTTGCCGAAACATGATAGTCGTAGTTGAAATCCGAACCGGACGACGAGGCCCAATGAAATTTCCATCCCATGCGCTTTTTGAATGCATCAATCTCGCCATACGAAGCGCGTGAGACCACGGCTAACGTTACATCACGATGCGCAAGGTGAATCGTCATGCCATCGAAGTGATCGGAGAGGTAAGAGCAACTGGGACATCCCGCAGCCCAGCCGGGACCAAACATGAAGTGATAAACGACGAGCTGACTGCGCCCGTCAAACAGTTCGGCCAGCGTCTCTTTGCCGCGCGGACCTTCAAATACATAGTTCTTCTCAATCTTTTCCCACGGCAGTTCCCGTCGCTGCCGGCTCAGTTCATCGCGCAGCTGTGTAAACTCCTTTTCCTTCGCGAGAAATTGCCTGCGGGCTTCAATCCACTCGCTGTGCGACACCACGTTCGACAGCTTTGGGCCCGTTGTCATCGTGGCCATGTTGAACCTCCTTAGTGTCGGTACCCTGGGTGAAATGTTTTCGCGCTGATTTGCGCAGCAACTTGCCAGTAACCAGCGCCGCAAGGCCACCGCTTCCGGTGGCGCTTGCTGCTACAACTGCCGCTGTCGCAAGACAGAATGGGCACATGGGCTTCTCCGATGCGCTGTCCGATCAAGCTCTCTGCATAAATAACGGAGGCTCATCAGCGCTCGGTCCCCAGCTTGCAGGCACAGGCACATTCAAGATGCGTAGATACACGCTGAACTGCCCGCGATGCTGGTACACGTGGCTGAACATCACATCGCGCAGAAACAAACCGCGCGGCTGCGCCAGCACTTCCTTCTCGCCGGCCATCAGCCGCCATGTCTCCGCCATCTCCGCATCGTCAATCGTCGGGAGAATCTCACGGACCACGGCAACGCTTTCGTCAAAGGCCTGCAAAATCTCCTTACTGCTCACCGGTTGCGGAAACGTGGCGAACTCCGGAACCTTCGCGGGACTGCTTTGCGCGAAACGAACCACGCCGCCCGGCGTAGAGGCAATGTGATACGCCAGTTGGCCCGCGGTCATCGATTTCTCGTGCGGCTTCCACGTGAGTTTGTCTTCCGGCAGGCGTTCGAGGAACCTTCGCGTGACAGCAGCCTGCGTTTCGAATTCGGTGAGCATTGCCTGCGCAATTGACTCGCCGACGAGCGTTTGTGTAATCGACATACGACCTCCTTGTGTTCTGTGGGGAATTTGAATCTTTGGCCAATTGGGCTTACTTTTTGTGAGCCCCTTCCGCCCGCTTGCGAATTGCATCGTTGATGTGTCCCCAGCCGCCGGACACTCCCTTGCGATGGTCGTCCTGAACCAAACCAAATCCCGAGTGACGAAACTTGATCAGCGTCCCACCCGGCTCTTCACTCAGTCTGTACTGCACGTTGTTAGCCACCGGGTGCGACATCATCAGTGGCCCGCTGAATTCCAGAAGCGTGGGCCGTTTGATGGCCTGCACGTGAGCCCAGAAGTGCCCGTTGTCCGCTCCGAGGTCACGATACCAACGGCCTCCAGGCCATGCCTCGAGCACCATCGGCATAGCGCGCCCATCGCTCACTTCGTTCCGGGGACCAAGTTGTTCCAGCAACGCGGCGAAAGTGTCCTCCAGCGATGCATGCACATGAATCTCCTGCTCCACGAGCAACGTGAGATCCTCAATTCCTGCGATTGCATTTGCGATCATTCTTCCTCCTTGGGGTTTACAGTCTTGTTTGCCGCAGATGCCTTGTCTGCAGCGACCTTCTCGGCCCGCTCCTTCACGCGATTGAGCTGGTGCCTCCAATAGCGCTCGAACTCGGAAGTCCACGCGTGCAGCGGCCGAATGGCATCCGCATTTGTCTGGTAAAGCTTCTGGCGCCCGCTGCAGCGCATCCGTACGAGCCCCACGTCGCGCAACACGCGCAGGTGCTTCGACACCGAAGGCTGATCGACACGAAGGCTCGCCACAATCTCGTTGACCGAGTACTCTCGGGCCGCCAGCAGCAGCAAGATTTCGCGCCGCCGCGGCTCCGCTACTGCATTGAACGCATCCGAGGTTGTTGCCGCTCGCGCCATGATGAAATCAAATATATGCCTATATGGGAATATGTCAAGTACCTTTTCCATATGCAGTGGCAGTTCATCTCCTGCAGATGCCGGTTCGCAACAATTTCATTGGGTTGTCCGCCTGCCGGCCAAAGAATAGTCCGCGTGAGACTCATCAAGTGCGTCTTCTGCTCCCTCATCACTCTTTGCGCATTTCAGGCAGTGCCGTTTTACGCCCAAGCCACGGCCAATCCGGCAAACCTTCCGCAACGCGACGGTTCGCACGACTTTGATTTTCTAATTGGCAATTGGAAAGCTCACGTGCGCCGCCTGCCGGACCGCTTGAACAACTCCAACGCCTGGATCGAGTACGAGGGCATCTCGAATCACAAGAAAATCCTCGACAGCAACGCCAATTTTGAAGAATTCGCCGTCACCAGCGCGGACAGGAAACTGCGCATTAAAGCTCAGACGCTTCGGCTCTACAATCCCACGTCGCGCCAGTGGAGCATCTATCTCGTGGATGTCGATAACGGCACGCTTGGTTTGCCGCCTGTTGTGGGAGGATTCAACGGGAATCGTGGCGAATTCTTTGATCAGGAAGAGTACAAAGGCCGCGCTATTCTGGTGCGCTATGTCTGGCTCAATATCTCGCCAAAATCGGCACGCATGGAGCAATCCTTTTCACCTGACGGCGGAAAGACTTGGGAAGTGAATTGGATTTGCGGGCTCTCTCGATAGCGAAACGAAGATGGCCAGGAATCGGCGACGGGGAAATGAAAGCGTTTGCAGCCTGCACCCCAATCAATTACGATTCCCGCGTATGAAAACCTGCCATTTTCTTGTGCCTGCAATTTTTGCTGTTGCCTTTCCTCTTCTCTTCGCCCAGGCTCCGAAGCAAAATTCCGATCCTCTCGCGCCGACCCAGAACGTCAAATCCGCCGAGCAGATCGATCGCGAGTGGCAGCAGTCTGCAAGCAAGTACGACGTGGAGCGCAAACGTCTCGTCGCTGAAGCCGACCGGCAGGCAAACGACGGCCCGTATCGTCCTGATTGGGCCACACTCATCAAATACCAGCAGCCGCAGTGGTACAAGGATGCGAAATTCGGCATCTTCATCCACTGGGGTGTCTACTCGGTCGCCGCCGCCGAGAACGAGTGGTATCCCCGCAACATGTACGACCCCAAGAATGGCGCGTACAAAAACTTCAAAGAGCACTACGCGAACGGTGACGATGCCAAGGGTTATAAAGACCTGATTCCTTTGTTCCGCGCAGAAAAATTCAATGCGACAGAATGGGCTCAGCTCTTCAAGGCCTCCGGCGCGCAGTATGTCGTTCCCGTCGCCGAGCATCACGACGGTTTCTCAATGTACGACTCCCACCTATCCGACTGGACGGTCGTAAAGATGGGACCAAAGCGAGACACATTGATGGAATTGGCAACAGCGGTGCGTGCCGAGCGCCTGCATTTCGGCCTCAGCTCACATCGTGCCGAGCACAACTTCTTCTACTCTTACGGCCGCACCACGCGCTCCGACGTCAACGATCCCAAGTACGCCTCGCTCTACGGGCCCGCACATCAGTGGTTCAATGCACCGGGCGATGCCCACGGCCTTGACGATGACTGGACCTGGGTAAGCGAAGCATGGACGCGCGACTGGCTTGCCCGCGACACCGAACTCGTCGAAAAATACAAGCCCGAAATCGTCTACTTCGACTGGTGGATCGGCCATCCAACCTTCCGCCGCGCCGTCACCGAGTTCACCGCCTTCTACTACAACTTCGCCGCCGCCAACGGCTACACCGGCGTCATCGATTTCAAGGATTACTCGCTCAACTGGAAGTCAGGCACGCGCGATTTCGAGCGCGGCCAGCAGGACCACATCATCGCCGATCACTGGCAGACCGATACCTCCATCAGCAACGCGTCCTGGGGATACATCGAGCACGACACCTTCAAGTCGCCAGAGTTCCTCGTCCACCAGCTCATTGACATCGTGAGCAAGAACGGAAATCTGCTGCTCAACTTCGGCCCGCGCTCCGACGGCACCGTCCCCGATGAAGTCCGCACCACGCTGCTCGAAATGGGTGCATGGCTCAAGGTCAACGGCGACGCCATCTACGCAACCACACCATGGAAGACATTTGGCGAAGGACCGACACAAGTAAAGGGCGGCGCCTTCCACGATACCGATGTGAAACCGTACACCGCTGCCGATTTCCGCTTCACCGCGAAGGGAAACACGGTTTACGCGATCGGCATGGCCTGTCCCGCAGATGGAAAGGCAACCATCCACGCGCTCGGGACTGCGCACGAAGGCTCGTCGATATCCATCGGCAAAGTCGAGTTGCTTGGTTCTTCCGACAAAGTCAGCTGGACCCAGTCGGTCGACGCGCTGGACATCACTCTACCGTCGAATGCCCCATGCAAATACGCATACACGCTGAAGCTGACGGGCGCTGGAAAATAGAGCGGGGCTGCAAATATTCGCTGCCGCTCATCTCAGTCCAAATCAGTGACCTTGAGGCGCAGGCGTAGGCCCACCGCGAAACGTCCGCTGATAGCCCTCGCGGAAGCCGTGCCGATAATCCTCAAAGGCAGGCCGAGGCACAGGTGGGTTGCGGAATTTCGGATGCCGATCGATATTCGGCGGCTACCCCTTGGCAATATCGCGCCGCGCCGCGTCAAATCCGTCGTGGAACCCGCGCTGTGCGATCTCGGTAAATGCTGGAGGCGGTGCACCGTAAACCACCGGCTGAGGATGCGAACAACCGGCAAAGGCCAAAGGCATTGCCAGTACAGCAAGTGCAAGTGTTTTGCGCATATTTCTGTCCTCGAAATCTCAACGAATAGTCTGAAGTGCGCGTCCCTGATGGAATGCTTTCCGATTCAGACACCGATTTGCGGCAAGTGTTGCACGTTGAAACGATATTGAGGTTACCCGCGGCGATTGCTCACTCTTGTTCAAGCGAATCCACAGGCTTTCGGAATCTTGACAGCATCGAAAATCTCTCCTAACGGTCCCAATCCCGATCGAGTTGGTGAAAGGGGAGAGTCTCAACCTCAGGCAGTGGCCGCTGCAGGCCATCTCGCCTGACAGGCTGACTACCTAGCAATTTCCAGTTTTTCCAGCTCGCTCGGATATATTTGGCGAAGTGCAATTCCCAACCCCAAAGGACCCACAATGACCCTGGATCGTCGAGGATTTCTCGCTGCCTGCAGCCGCGCCGGCATCATCTCTGCCCTATTCCCCGGAGTCCTCTACACGCTTGCATCGCAGGCGCAGGAGTCGCCGGACACTGACCAGTCGAAGCCGCCGAAAATTACGCCCGAGATGATCGACCAGGCCGCAATCATGGCCGGCATCGGTCCCTTCACCGACGAACAAAAGAAGATGATGATCGATGGGCTGATCGATCAGAATGGCTCCTTCAAGGCCATCCGTAAATTGAAACTTGCCCAATTCTGTTGCGCCTGCGTATGTATTTCATCCCCTTGCGCTGCGGGCAGCGCGGTGCACGCTGGCAACTGCGAAGCCGGATGTGACGGGATGGAAGCCCGATCCCAATGTCGCAGCTCCATCAAACATCGAAGACCTCGCCTTCGCGACGGTCAGCGAACTCGCCAGCCTGCTGCATGCGCGCAAGATCACCTCGCTCGCGCTCACGCAGATGTATCTCGCTCGCCTCAAGCGCTACGACTCGAAGTTGCATTTCGTCATCACGCTCACCGAGGAGCGCGCGCTCGCCCAGGCCAAAGCAGCCGACGCCGAAATCTCTGCCGGCAATCATCGCGGTCCGTTGCACGGAATTCCATGGGGCGCGAAAGACCTGCTCGCCGTCAAGGGTTATCCGACAACATGGGGCGCCGGCGGATTCGAGCACCAGTCCTTCGATGAAGACGCAACGGTCGTAAAGCGGCTCGACGCCGCCGGCGCGGTCCTCGTAGCCAAGTTCACGCTCGGCGCGCTTGCCATGGGCGACAAGTGGTTCGGCGGGCGTACGCGCAATCCATGGAATCCTGCGCAAGGCTCAAGCGGATCATCGGCTGGTTCCGCCAGCGCCGTCGCAGCCGGCTGCGTCGCATTTGCCATTGGCTCTGAAACTCTGGGATCCATAAGTTCCCCGTCAACGCGCTGCGGAGCCACCGGCCTGCGCCCCAGCTTCGGTTTTGTGCCTCGTACGGGAGCCATGGCGCTCAGTTGGACGATGGACAAGCTTGGCCCGATCTCCCGCTCGGCAGAAGACTGCGCACTCGTGCTTAACGTCATTCACGGACCTGACGGGCAGGACACGTCTGTCCATCCCGCTCCATTCCAGTGGGACCCCGGCATCGATGTGCGCACGCTGCGCATCGGCTACCTGAAAAGCGATTTCGATGAACCGCCGCCATTCAAACCGGAAACTCCGCCAGCCGAAGAAACTCCGGAACAGAAGAAAGAGCGCGAGAAGCGGCAAGCCGAGCGAGTAGTTGCGCGGGCAAGGCGCGCCTACGACCACCGCTACGATCTGGCTACGCTCGACAAGCTGCGCGCCATGGGCATCAACTTGATTCCAGTGGAACTTCCAAAATTGCCATATGGCGCGATGGTTGGTCTTCTCGGGGCCGAGGCCGCTGCAGCCTTCGACGACCTCACCCTGAGCGGCCGTGACCGCCTGCTCACCGAGCAGGGCGTCGAGGATTGGCCAAACGAATTCCGCACCGCTCGCTTTTATCCAGCCGTCGAATACATCCAGGCCAATCGCGCGCGCACGCTCGCCGTTCAGCAAGTCTGCGCCTTATTCGACAAGGTCGATATCATCGTCGGCTCCTCCGGCGGACAACAGTTGCTGGCCACCAATCTCACCGGCCACCCCGCTCTTATTGTCCCCAACGGCCTGCGCGGCGACGATGCACCCAGGCCACCCAAGACCGATGACGGCGACAACGACGACATCGGCGGCCCCGGCACTCCAGTGTCCATCACATTCCTCGCTGGATTGTATGAAGACGCCAGGCTAGCAGCCTTCGCGCACGCATATCAACAGGCCACGGGTTTCACGAAGCTCCATCCGAAACTGGACTGATTCGCAACCGCGCAGACGATATGGTTGCATCCGTCGTATCACTTGTAAGATTCGCCCGCCGCGTCTTCGCGACTCCTGGCGCTTCCGCCCATGTACCATTTCTGCATGGCGCTGGTTCAAGTCGAGATGATCTCCAAGAGCTATCCCCGCCGCGCAGGTCTCCGCACCGAATGCGCACGGTCGTGGAAAATGTCTCATTTGAAATCTGCGCAGGCGAGACCCTCGGCCTCGTCGGCGAGTCCGGCTCCGGCAAAGACAACCGTCGCTCGCATGATCCTCGGCCTCGTTCAGCCGACCAGCGGATCGATCCGTGTCGAAGGCATCGACGTCGCGAATGCTTCCGGCGCTCAGTTGAAAGCGCTGCGCCGCCAGATGCAGCCCGTCTTCCAGGATCCCTATGCCGCGCTCAATCCGCGCATGAAGGTGCTCGACATCATTACTGAACCGTGGGTCATCCACGGCATCGACGCCGGGACCTCCGCCAATCAATCTCACAATCGCAACACTCTCCTACGCACCCGCGCCAGCGAACTCCTCCGCGAAGTCGGCCTCGATGATTCAGCGCTTGGCCGTCATCCGCACGAGTTCTCCGGAGGCCAGCGGCAGCGCATCAACATCGCGCGCGCACTGGCGTTGCGACCGAAGCTGCTGATTCTTGATGAGCCGGTCTCAGCGCTCGACGTCAGCGTAGGTGCGCAGATAGTCAACCTGCTGCGCTCGCTGCAACGCGATCACGGTCTCACTTACCTTTTCATATCCCACTCGATGCCGCTGGTGCGCTATCTCTGCACGCGCATCGCGGTGATGGAGCATGGCCGGCTCGTCGAAATTGGGGATGCTGTGTCGCTATGCGCTCATCCGCGCGAGGCTTACACGCAGAAACTGCTGGCTGCCACGCCGGAATTACCAACCAGCGTAGCCTGATCCGTCAATTCGATTGTGGCTTATCCGCCGGTGGAGTGGCAGGCGGCGGAGTCGTCGGAGCGCCCGCCGGCGGCGGAGTAGCCGGCAGGCGGCGTCGCTGGATTTGCCTGAGTGCCCGGAGGCGCAGGCGTACCTGGAGTTCCCGGCGTTCCCTGCGTCAAAGGATGCGGCATCATCCGTATAGGCTGGCCGTTCGGCCCGGTTCCCATTCCCGGATGGCCCGGCGGTGTTTGCATCTCCGTCACGTCCACCAGTTCGATGTCGAAAATCAGATCTGCCTTGGGAGGGATACCGGGATTGGCGACGTTCGGTCCCGGCCGTCCGCGCGCGCCATACGCGAGCTGCCACGGGATAAACAGTCGGCGCTTCCCGCCCACCTTCATGCCCTCAAATCCCTGGTCGAAGCCGGGAATCACCTTTCCGAAGCCCTGCGGAAAGCTGATCGGCTCCCCGTCATTCATCTTCGGCTTGCCGTCGGCATCCAATTCGGGCTTGCCGTCCTTACCAACGACTGGGGCCTTGTGATCGTGCGACGAGTCGAACTTGTGGCCGTCGGCTGCCAGCCATCCCGTGTAATGAACCTTGTAAATCTTGTTAGGCTCGGCTTCGGCCCCGGTGCCAACATGAATGTCCTGGTAGCGCAGACTGAATGCGGTCTTCACAATTCCGCGTCCTGGCGGTACCCCCGGAGGCAGCTTCACACCGTTGGCCGATGTGGCCGGTTTGGCCGCAGTCTTGGGAGCCACGGGTTTGGCAGGGGTTTGGGCAAAACAAGCGACTGCAGTCGCAGACACAAAAAGACTCAAAATGAATTGTTTCATTGCAAAAAGCGGCTCCGATTTGTTCTTATCGGGAGTGTAACAGGCCCTCCGTTCCCCGCCCCGACCGGCTTGAAATCCCGAAATCTTATGGGGGCTTTATGGCCCTATCGTTAGAGTGACTCATGGCCGAACCCTTTCTTCGACTCCTTTATCTTTCCTGGCTCCCCGCTGGCTCTTTTCTTGCCGGTGTTTTAAATGCAATCGCAGGCGGTGGATCGTTCCTGTCGCTTCCCGCTCTGTTTGCCAGCTCAGCCGCGCTCGGCGTGGGCGCAGTGGCCGTGCAAGCCACAAACACGGTAGCCTTGTGGCCCGGCCAGCTAACCGGTCTCATCGCCTTTCGCAAAGAGCTGCGCGAGTACCGCTGGGAGCTGCTCCCATTGGCCATCTCTTCGGGGTTGGGCGGATGGCTGGGTGGCTTCCTTCTACTTCGAACAGGAAACCGCATGTTCCGTGAATTGCTGCCATGGCTGCTGCTTTTTGCGGCGATCATGTTTGTGCTCAGCTTCCCCCTGGGCCGTTGGTTGCAGACTCTATCCGGAGGCAAGCGGCACAGCAAGATGCTCATCGTTGGCATGATCATCGTCAGCGTCTATGTCGGCTACTTCGGCGCCGGCGGCGGCTTCCTCGTCATGGCGCTGTTCGGCTTGTGCGGCGTCCACGATATCCACGAGATGAATGCGCTGAAAGTGCTCACGGCTGCGATTTCCCTCGGTATTCCCTCGGTGTCCTTCATCCTTGCCGGACGCGTGGAGTGGCGCTTTTGCCTTGAGATGGCGTTCCTGGCTGCATTGGGTGGGTACATCGGCGCGCACTATAGTCGACTCATCAACCAGGCCATTATGCGCAGAACTGTCGCCGCCATCGGTTTCATGACCGCGGCATATTTCTTCGTGCAGAACTACGCCGTACATCCCGTGCGCTAGCCGGTCGCCGCGTCAATTGGCGACGCAAATCAGTTCCCGGTCTTCGTCTCCGTGCCTTTGGCCATCGTATTCCAGTGCACGTTGTCGCTCGAGAACTCCTGCGCATAGTCGATGCGATCAGTTCCCGTAAAGACATTCACCACGTGGAAATACATGATCGTTTCGCCCATCGTGACCTGCCATGGAAACGTCCAGATGTTTCCCGCGATCTGGAGCTTGCCTGAACCCGCAGCGGCACCCCCTTGCGGAATCTGGTAGGTGGTGTACATCTTTTCCTTGTCGTCATAGGTGAAGATCAATAGCACTTTCGATTCCCCGTCCACAAACTGGTTGCAGGCATAGTAGGCGCCGCTCTTCCAGCAGTCATTGCGCAGCGTCTTCTCTTCCTTGCCGGCCTGGCTGTAGGCCGTGGCAAAGTGCTCACCCTGCACCTTCCAGGTACCGGAATACATCTTGATGGCGTCAATGCCGGGCGGCGGTTGCTGCGCGGCCTGTGCCTGCGATTGTTGCGGAGCCTGTGCCGTCGGCGTCGGAGCCTGGGCAGCAGCTCCAAGCGCACATAGCGCAATCATCCCTATCCAGATCGAAGAAACATAGCGACGCATTGAAATTGCACCTCCGGTTCCGATGTCATGGTAATGCGCGATGGAACCCGGGCATAAGTGCTCAACTTGATTGCACCATCATGCCCGCCAACAGAGCCGTGCGCGGTGCGAGGTGCTCCAGCACAATCGACTCGTGGCTGGCGTGCGCGCCTTCGCCCACGGCGCCCATGCCATCGAGCGTGGGAATGCCAAGAGCAGAAGTGAAGTTGCCGTCCGACGCTCCGCCGGTTGAGGCCTCTTTAAGAACGAAGCCGAGTTCAGATGCAAGGGCGCGCACCTGTGCGAACAATTTGACGGTTCCACGCGTGCGCTCCATGGGGGGCCGGTTGATGCCGCCCGTAACCTCAAGACTGCACCTCTTGTCCGCCGCTTTGAGTGACGCAAACCGGCGCTCGATGCGCCGGCCGTCTGCGATCTTCGCGATGCGCACGTCGACTTCGGCAAATGCCTCGGCGGGAATCACGTTGGTCTTGCTGCCGCCGCCCGCAACGCCGACGCTTACCGTCAGCCCGCGCTTCAAGTCCGTCCAGTCGCTTACGGTCTCGATTACACGCCCAAGCTCGCGCAGAGCGCTGGCGCCTTTTTCAAAATCCACGCCGGCGTGCGCAGCCACTCCGCGAATATCGATCCGCCAGTTCCCTGTGCCTTTGCGTGCGGTCTTGTAGGCAAGGCCCTGTGCCGGTTCCAGAACAAATACCGCGGAGCACTCGCGTGCAACCCTCTCGGTAATCGGCCGGGACACCGGGCTGCCGATTTCCTCATCGCTGTTCAGCAGCAGCACGATCTCGCGATTCAGCATCCCTGCTTCGGCAAGCATCTCAAGAGCCGTCAGCGCCATGGCAACACCGACTTTCATATCGAGCGTGCCCGGCCCCCAGAACCGCCCCTCTGCAACGCGGCATGGCATATGCTTCAGGGTACCCACCGGCCACACCGTGTCGAGATGTCCCAGCAGCAGGACCGGCTTCAGCACGTCGCGCTTACGTGGGCCGAATCGCATTTCGAGAACATCGCCGTAGCCGCGCTGCCGGTGGCGCTTGATGCGTCCACCAAGCTCGCGCCCTGCTTCGGCCGCAATCAAGACAACCGCATCCACCGCGGCTTTAGCGTCCGATGGAGATTCTGCGAGCACTAGCTTGCGCGCAAGTTCGATCAGCCCGGGTTGTTTTCGGCGTGCACCAGCCAACAGGGCGCGCATGGGAACGGCGGTATCGAGAACTTCGGATGATTGGGCCTTCACAACTTCTAAGTTTAGTGGCCAACCGTCTCGTTCGCGGTCAAAACTTCGCGGATAAATGTCCGTTCTGCAAGAAAACTTCGTTGCTTTGAAAGGGCGCGACTTCAGTCGTGCTGCAACCGACTCGGCGTTTTTTCGCAAGCTCTGAATGCGATATCATCGAGCAATCTTTTCGGTTTACGGTTCCGACCGAGACCACCGATGCTCCCGATGCATTTCAACACCCAACTTCGCCAGCTCGCGTTTGCCTTGTCGTTGGCATTGGCATCTTCGCAGCTTTGCGCGCAAACATCGGCCAATGCCGCCCGAGCAGTGACCGTACACGCGAAGAACGGCGTTGAGCTCCAAGCCACCATCAATGGGCAGGGACCGTTTGACGCGGTCTTTGATACTGGCTCGGGAAACCTGATGACGGCCAGCCTGGCCAGGCGCCTCGGGCTCAAACCGGAAGGTTCAGCCACGATCAATGCGGGCAGTGGCATGGTCCCGGCGAAAGTCGTGAAAGTCGCAACGGTAAACATTGGCGGACTTACCATGTCTGATCAGATGTTCGCCGTGGTCGATACGCCGGTGACGCAGGGCCAGGATGGCATTTTCATTGGCGATCTTCTTCTCCAGAATCTGCCCATCCGGATTGACTTTGAGAAGCAGGAGATTACCTTCTACTCCAAACAGGGATTTGCATACTCGGGCAAGGGGGCAGCGGTACCCATTCACTCGAAAGACGGCACGCTGCTCGCGGAGGCCAGCGTCGATGGAATCGACGGCCTTTTCGGAATCGATACCGGTGACATGTACTCTCTTTCGCTCTATGCCCCATTCGTCGCAAAGCACAAACTCGTGCAGCATTATCGCGCGAAGATTCAAGGCTATGCCGGCGAGGGATACGGCGGCGCCGATCGAGGCTTCTTTACCCGCGCCGACACTCTGCTGTTGGGCCACGCAGAGGTGATCCGGCCGATCACTGTTCTCTCCACCGACACACTCGGCGCGGAATCCTCCACCACCGTTGCCGGCAATATCGGGCTGCATATTCTGCGGCAGTTCAACATCATCTTCGATGTGCCTCACGGAGAGATGTATCTCGAGAAAAACGCCGCCTATGGCAAGCCCGACGTCTTCAACCGCGCCGGACTCATGCTGAACTACGAACCCGATAACCTGAAGATCATGACCGTCGTTCCCGGCGGCCCGGGAGCAAGAGCCGGCTTGCAAGCGGAGGACATGATTACCGGGATCGACGGAAAATCGCCAACCGACGACACAATTCAGAGCGCATTCATCCAGCCCGTCGGAACCGTTGTTCATCTCACCGTGCGCCAAGGCACAAAAACCCGCTCCGTTTCTCTTGTCCTCAAAAACATTCTTTGAATCCTCAGATGTATCCTTGCCGCTGTGAGCTCTCTTTGCATTGCAGAGAGTTGCGATGCTGCTTGATCGGGTGACGCCAACGCCGAAAGGGGTCGAATCTCCAATGCATTACATGCTGTTTTATGAAGTATCCGACGACTATGTTGCGCGTCGCGCCGAATTCCGCAACGTACACCTCAAGTTGGGCTGGGAAGCCGCCGAACGCGGCGAACTTGTCCTCGGCGGCGCGCTGGCAAACCCCGTCGATGGCGCCATGCTTCTGTTCAAGGGCGACTCGCCAGAAGTCGCGGAGAAGTTCGCCAAGACCGATCCCTACGTCACCACCGGCATCGTAAAGCGCTGGTATGTCCGCGCGTGGACCACGGTTGTCGGCGACCTTGCATCTAACCCCAAGCGCCCGGCTGCAACGCCTTGAAAAACCGCCCCTGGCAGGATTCGTGCGGAGTGTAGATGCAGGCCGCAAATTTCAGTAAACTCCAGCGAGACGCTGGATTGGAAAGCAAGAAGATCATTCATGAACACAAGCACGCCGCGGAAGAACGATGTACCTTCCAATGCAGCCGCTGTCGGCCGGTTGAGCGAGATTTTTGGATCCGGGGAGATGGCCGATTTAACGCGCGCTTTCCCTTGGGACAGCACCCTTGTGGGGCCTATCGATCAGTGGCCTGAGGCGCTCCTCATTGTGGTCAACACCCTGTTGTCATCGCGGCACCCGATGTTTCTCTGGTGGGGCGATGATCTTATTCAGTTTTACAACGACGCCTATCGCCCCAGCATCCGCGAAGACAAGCATCCACGCGCCCTGGGTCAACCGGGAAGAGAGTGCTGGCAGGAGATCTGGCATATCATCGGACCGCAGATCGATGCCGTCATGACAAGGGGGGAGGCCAGTTGGCATGAGAATCAGCTGGTGCCGATCTTCCGCAACGGCAGACTGGAAGATGTCTACTGGACCTACGGCTACAGCCCAGTGCGCGACTCCGAGGGAAGGATCAGGGGAACGCTGGTTGTCTGCACCGAAACCACCGAAGCGGTACTGGACAAGCGTCAATTGGAGCGTGAGAGCCAGCGGCTTGCAGAGTTGTTCCAGCAGGCTCCAGCCTTTTTTGCAGCTCTCGGCGGACCGGAGCACCGATTGGAACTGCTGAATACGCCCTATGAGGAACTGATTGGCCGACGTGACGTGATAGGCAAGACCGTCCGGGAAGCCGTACCCGAATCAGTGGAACAGGGCTTTATCCAGCTCCTTGACCGGGTCTATCAGACGGGTGAACCCTTTGTCGGGCGCAGCATGCCAATCCAGTTGGCGCGCAACAAATCCCAGGTTATGGACCTGCGCTACCTCGATTTTGTGTATCAGCCACGGCGCGATGCGGATGGCAATATTTCAGGCATCATTGTGCTCGGCATCGACGTCACCGAAAGCAGGCGCGCCGAGCAACTGCTCCTGCAATCCGAAAAGTTGAACGCCGTCGGACGACTTGCCAGTTCTATCGCGCACGAGATCAACAACCCCCTCGCAGCGGTTACAAACCTCATCTATCTCGCGCAGCAATCCGCGGTTGACCCGGATGCCCAGCGCCATCTGGCCAGCGCGGAGGTCGAACTTCGTCGAGTCTCCGCCATCGCCAACCAGACCCTCCGCTTCCACCGGCAATCCACCAATCCAAAGCAAGTCACTGGCTCTGACTTGATTGATGCGACGGTCCCGCTCTACCAGGGTCGATTGCTCAATGCCCATGTCAGGGTGGAGAGGCGCGAACGCGGAAGCCATCCCGTCACCTGCTTCGAGGGCGAGATCCTGCAGGTTCTAAGTAACCTCATTGGCAATGCCATCGACGCAATGTCTCCCAGGGGCGGTCGGCTCCTGATCCGCAGCCGCGAAGCTACAGAGTGGAAGACCGGGAAAAAAGGAATCGTCCTGACCGTCGCCGACACCGGTTGCGGCATGACCCCGCACACGCTCGCAAGAATTTTTGAGCCATTCTTCACTACCAAAGGGCACAAAGGAAATGGCATTGGACTCTGGATCAGCCGTGGAATCGTAGACCGGCATCACGGCGTGCTCACGGTCCGATCACGCTGTGCAGCAGAACATTCAGGCACAGTATTTGCGCTGTTCCTTCCATTCGACGCGGCCGTACCAGAATAATTCCGGTCTGGACTACTTTTCTTCCTGCAACACCACAAATGGCGTAGCAAGTTGAAAATCGATCCCACCCTGCAGACCTGCGGCCGCTGCCGTTTGCCATGACGGCGATTGCAGATCCGGCATGGGCTTGGCCTGGAACAGCTTCTTGCACTGCCTCGCAGTCCATCGCGCCCAGCTCTTCGACTTCTTTCTGCGCGCGCTATCCGTCGAAATTCCCGTGCCCGCGTACATCTGCCGATAGAGCTTGGAGAGGAAAATGAACCCGAGTCGGGCGCGCAGAGTCGGCGTGCACGCCGACCGTTGCCAGATGGCGCTCCAGGTGTAGAACCTGTCCCACACACGCTGCGTGCGCTCGCGAATCTCATCGGAGCTCATCGATGGATGCGGCGTAAACATCTTGGGACGAACCTCGGTTGGGATCAGCCAATAGCGCGTAATGGGCACATCGCCCACCATGGTCGGATGCGCGGACTGCTCTTTCTCCCAGCGGCCGAAATCGACCGTACCCGGAAATGGCGTCATCATCACGAACTGCGCAAACGTTACGCCCGCCTTCAACGCCATCGCCACCGTCGCGTCGAACGTTGCAGGCTTGTCTGTCGGTAGTCCGAAGATGAACGAGCCGAGCACGTGAACGCCATGCTTTTTGAACGTCTGCAATTGCTTTGCGAGCGCCTCGCCGGAGTAGTTCCAATCCTTGAAGACTGCCTTCAGGCCCTCGGGCGTAACCGCCTCCACCCCCACCAGTGCACCCTTGATATTGGCCTTGCGCATGGCATCTAGATAGTCGCCATCTTCGCCCGCCTCCATCGTGATCTGGGTAAAGAACACCATGTCTTTCGGCAGTTTGGCGAGCTCTTCCATCAACTGAAAGCGTTCAGTGCGAATGGTCGTCAACTCTTCAAGCTTTGAAAAGTTTTTCTGCTCCCGCGCCAGTCGAAGATCGGTCAGCGTAACCGGATAAAAGTTGTCGTCAGCCAGCGCAATAAATCGGAAGCCAAGCCGCCGCAGGCTAACGATCTCATCAATCACTTTCTGAAACGAGCGCTGCCGCGGCTTCTGTCCGTCGGTGCGCCAGACGCTGCAGAACGAGCAGTGCTTCGGGCATCCGCGAATGGTTTGCACCGAAGCCCACATGTACTTATCGGGCCGCATCAGATCCCAACGCGCCGCAAGAAACTCCGTGCCCTCGATCCGGCCGCCCTCATACACGCGCTCGGGCGCGCCGGCCAGGCAATCCGCCACTGCCTTGCCCCAGGCAATATCGCCATCTCCCTTCACCACCGCATGGGCTTCGCCGCGCTCCAACGCTTCCTCTGGGAAGAGCGTGGCGTGAATGCCGCCATACACCACCCATGCGCCGCGCGCCCGCGCCATGCGCCCAACTTGATAGCCGCGAAGGGCATTGCCGGTGTGCACACTGATGCCGACGATATCGCCCGGCTGAATGCTCGCGGGCACAATCTGCTCGAGCGATTCGTCTACCAGGATCGGAGTTCCAGCCGAAGCGGGTGTTGCGGCGGCAAGCACAAACAACCAACGGGGTGTAATGACAGCCGTACCAAAAGAATTGTCGCTTGGATTGACCAGATGAACGCTCGTAGAGCCCGCCTTTCGAGGGACAAGTTCCATTGCTTCAGGGAAGATCAGGCGAAGAGACAGGGTATCGCCAGTCGCGTTACTGCGCCCCGGCAGGGAACGAAGCGTTGTGGCCTGCTGTGTCGTCCATCATACACAGCAAAGGGAACTCTGTGGGGACAATTGGTCACCCACCCCGGGAATGGACCCAGAGTAGTCGGAAAACAAAGGCCAGAAGTGGCTCAATCAAAAGTTATTTAGCCCGCAATTTCCCCATCGCAGTTTGTTGAGCTGACCCCGCTCTCCTGTACACTGGAGTGTTCACTCGTCATGCAAAACAAATATCCAATTGGCATCCTCGGCGCGACCGGAATGGTCGGCCAGCGTTTCATTCAGCTTCTCGAACACCATCCGTGGTTCGAGATCGTCTGGCTCGCCGCCAGCGACCGCTCCAGCGGCAAGCTTTACGGCGAAGCCGCCAAGTGGCGCCTCGACACCCCGCTGCCCGAGCGCATCGCGCGCATGACCGTCTCTCCGGCCGAACCCGAAGGCGTGCCGCCCGGATCCGTTCCCAGGATCATCTTTGCCGCCCTCGACGCCGCCATCGCCCGCGAAATGGAGCCCAAATTCGCCAACGCCGGCTGCGCCGTCGTCTCCAACTCCAGCGCCTACCGCATGGCACCCAACGTGCCGCTCGTCATTCCCGAGATCAACGCCGACCACCTGCACCTGATCGAGGAGCAGCCCTCGCGCCGCGAATCCGGCGGCTACATGGTCACCAATCCCAACTGCTCCACCATCGGCCTCGTCATGGCCCTCAAGCCCATCGAAGAGCGCTTCGGCATCGAGCAGATCTTCGTCACCACCATGCAGGCCGTCTCCGGCGCAGGCTATCCCGGTGTGCCCTCCATGGACATCCTCGGCAACGTCATCCCCTACATCGGCAGCGAAGAAGAAAAGATGGAAGCCGAGACTCTGAAGCTCCTCGGCCATCTCGATGGCAACCACGTCACCCCGCTTGCCGCGAAGATCAGCGCACATTGCAACCGCGTCGCTGTCGAAGACGGCCACACCGAGAGCGTCTCCATCAAGCTCGGCAACAAACTCGGCCGCCCTATCACCGCACGAAGACATCCTCGCTGCGTGGGCAGAGTTCAAGCCGCTCTCCGGCCAGAAACTGCCCATGGCGCCCGAGCAGCCCGTTGAATTTGCTCCGCAGCCCGACCGCCCGCAGCCCCGCCTCGATCGCAATCGCGGACGCGGCATGGCCGTCACCGTCGGCCGCCTGCGCCCCTGCAGCCTGCTCGACTGGAAGTTCACCGTGCTCTCGCACAACACCATTCGCGGAGCAGCCGGCGCCGCCATCCTGAACGCTGAACTGCTGGCAAGTCTAGGCAAGTTGGAACCAGTGGCCGAAATCGCCACGCGCGCATAAAGCGTCAGCCCCCGAGGTCGAAACAAGGAACGCATGAGCCTGGTCGTGATGAAATTCGGCGGCACTTCGGTGGAAGACCCGACCGCCATCAGCCGTACCGCCGCCATCGTCGCGGGCCGCGTCGCCGCAGGCAAACAAACCGTCGTCGTGGTCAGCGCCATGGCCAAGGTCACTGACCAGTTGCTGCGTGCCGCTGCCGCCGCCGCCAAAGGCGACCGCACCGGCGCCCTCGCCATCAGTTCCCGCCTCCGCGCCCGTCATCGCGACACCGCCTGCGCGCTCATCAAAACACCCGCCGACGCCGCCGCACTCTGCAATCTCATCGAGCAGAAGTTCGACTCGCTCGACGAAATCCTGCGCGGACTCGCCGCCATCCTCGAACTAACCCCGCGCATCTCCGACCTCGTCGTCAGCTACGGCGAGCGCCTCTCCAGCCGCATCATCGCCGCCGCATTCGCCGAGCGCGGCATCAATGCCGCACACGTCGACGCGCGCGAAGTCATCATCACCGATTCGCAATTCGGCAAAGCCGTTCCGCTCGATGTGCTCATCGAGAAACGCGCCGCCGAACATCTGCGCCCGCTCCTCAATGACAGCAAAGTTCCCGTGATGGGTGGCTTCATCGCCTCCAACGAAACCGGCATCACCACCACGCTGGGCCGCGGCGGCTCCGACTTCACTGCTGCCCTTCTCGGCGGAGCGCTGGCCGCCGATGCCATCGAAATCTGGACCGACGTTGACGGCATCATGACCAGCGATCCGCGCGTCTGCCCCGACGCCCTGCGCGTCAAGGTCATCAGCTTTGAAGAAGCCGCCGAGCTCGCCTACTTCGGCGCCAAGGTTCTGCACCCCGCCACCATCCTGCCCGCCGTCCGCAAAAACATTCCGGTGCTGGTGCTCAACAGCAAGAATCCGTCGAACGAAGGCACGCGCATCATCTCCATCGCGCCGCATTGCAGTAGCCCGTTCAAATCCATCGCGGTCAAAAAGAAGCTCTCCATCATCGACGTCGTCGCCAGCCGCATGCTGATGACGCACGGCTATCTCAAGGCCATCTTCGACATCTTCGACAAGCACCAGTGTCCCGTCGACATGGTCTCGACGAGCGAAGTGTCGGTGTCGCTCACCGTCGACTCCAACGACAAGCTGCCTCTCATCGCAGCCGACCTCAGCCAACTCGCCGACGTGAAGTACGAAGGCAAGAAGGCGCTCATTTGCCTCGTCGGCGAAGACATCCGCGGACAAAACGGCATGGCTGCGCAGGTCTTCACTGCCGTCAAGCACATCAACGTGCGCATGATTTCCCAGGGCGCCAGCGAAATCAACATGAGCTTCATGATCGATGAAGAAGACGCTGACGAAGCTGTCCGCTCCCTCCACGCCGCCTTCTTCAAAGAGCCCGACCCAACCATCTTCGACACAGAATCCCGCAAAGCCACCGTCAGTTCGTAGTTGTCAGCCGGTTTGGAGGATTGGTCTTGTGTCAGCGTCGCGTCATCCGGCGCACCACCTGGAAGGTCAGTGACGACGGCCATACTCTGTCTGAAGAATCCTGGTTCCCGGGAAGCCCCACCGAGAAAAACCTGCTCGTGTATCGGAAGCCCTGACTAAGAAGTACACCCTGACACGACCTTGTCATGCTGAGCGTAGTCTCGTGGTTTCGCGCGAAACCACGTCTCGGGTCTGTGCGCAGTATGACTTCAGCGAATAGGTGCCGCGGCACCCAGCAGTGTTTCAGGCAAAAACGGGACGATCTTCCGCATTGCGTTGGTCATTCAATTCTTTGGAGGGATCATACGTTGTGGAAACGGGCAGAAAGACGCGAACGGTCGTACCGTGATCTTCCGCGCCTTGCGTGCTTTCAAGTTCAATACGACCTCCGTGGCCTTCGACAAACTGCTTTGTCACAAACAAGCCGATGCCTGTGCCAACAGTGCTTCTGGTCGTGAAGAAGGCTTCAAACACTCTGGACCGATCAGCTTCCGCGATTCCGACGCCGTTGTCCTGAATGGTCATGACGATGCCATCCGAGGACCCTACCTCGTCTTCGACGGAGATGGACAAGACGCCACCTGCCTGCATGGCGTAAATCGAGTTCATCATCAGGTTTGAGACGACCTGCATCATTTCCCCGCGACGCAGCACGACTTTCCTTGATGAATTAATTGCTTTCTGTATCTCAATGCCAGTAGCTGTACACCGTGGCTCATAGATCGCGATTGCATGAAGAACGATCTCCCCCATTGTGGCGCTGCTCGCCGGTGCTTGTTCGCGGTAATAACCAAGCGTCTGCCTGGCGATATGCGAGACACGCCCGAGTTCCGTCTCGACGGACTGGAAGTAACCAACACCAGCCGGATCGGTAATCATCGGACGAAGAAGGTAAATCAAGTTCATTATGGCTTCGAGAGGGTTGTTGATTTCATGGGCAATCGTCGCCGCCATGCGGCCCGTTGCCGCAATCTTTTCTGCCTGCAAAAGTGCTTGTTCAAGCCGTTTGCGCGCGGAGACATCCCGCAAAATCTTGGACGCGCCGATAACCCGACCTTGCGCATCCCTTATCGGAGAAATGGTGAGGGAAACATCGAGCAATTGACCGCTCTTGGTGCGCCGCACGGTCTCAAAATGCTCGACTGGGCGTCCGGCACGGATACTTTCCATGATGATGTCTTCGTCGGACTGAAGATTCTCCGGAATGAGCTTGAGAATCGACGAGCCGATCATCTCTTCCGCGGAATAGCCAAAAACGCGTGTGGCAGCCGCATTCCAGCTTTTAATGATGCCGCTCAGATCCTTGCTCACAATCACATCGTCAGAGGATTCGACAATAGCTGCGAGTTCGCCAAGGCGCTTGGAACTTTCCTGCAGCATCTTTTCGTTTTCAGACAGGCGATCCTCTGTTCTCTGATGCTCCGTGCCAAGCAACTCATAGTCCTGTTCGAGCCTTACATTTCGCTCTTTCAAATCGCGCAAGGAGATCAGATCTTCTGAAATGCGATGAGCAAGCTTGTTTTCCGGAAATTCGGCCGGGGCTGCAAGGACACACGCAGCTATGGCTTCATGGGTAGCCAGGAGCTGATTGATGTCGTCTTCCAGAATCAGTTCGGGATGTATCTCGGTCCAGTAGTGGGCTGTGCGGATAAAGGCCAGAAGAAGCTTTGTGTACTCCAGCGTCTTCCCATCAAAGACACACTTGAGGGCATGTAACGCCCTCGGCGCATCGGGAGTTCTCAAGAAGACATGTGCTGCGCAAGCAAAGATTGCCATTTCCTGTGCGCTGTCTGGCGCCAGGGGGAAAGACACCACACCCAGCCCTTCACATAAAGCAAGCTGCTGATCCAGATCGGAATCGAAAGGAAGATCGCGTCGGAGCAGCGGCAATACTTCATAAATCGATTGAGGCAGGCACTGCGGGTCGCCTGCCGGACGACCCAAGCCCAGCAAGAATCCAAGATGTCTGGCGATACAGTAACGGACACCGCAGAAAAGGGATAAGTAAACAAACAACCTCTCCTTCATGAGCGAAGGCAGCGGGTTGTCCAGGTACGCGAATTGAGCAAATCCCCACAGATTCTCAGTAATCGTCGGATCGTCCGCGGTGAGTTGAAAGAAGTTAGGGAGAACTCCAAACCGTTCGAGAATTCTGGATTCCAGTTGGCTCCTCGTTTGTGACATGTTCCCCCCGTCTAAGCGCCCCGAGACAACGTCGCAGACCAACCTTCGAGCTTCTTACTCACCGTGTAAATCGGGGAGATGAGAGAACGATGGTACGCTCTTTAGGCAAAGTCTGGTTCGATAAAACATGAAGGTGCTGGGGTCTAAGATGCCGGCGAGGACCTGGGCAGATGGTGGATTATCCGCACCACTCTTTATCCGTTTTCGACGCGCGCTTTGATATCCGAGTAAGCACTCTCGATCAGCCGGCTTAGGGCCGCATCTTTCCCCACCATTCCCGGTTTCAGCTTCACATGGCGCATGTACTTGCCGCTGCCTTGCAACAAGCCAGCCGGGTCCGGCAGCGATGCGCCCTGAAAAAATCCCACGTTGACGTGCGAGGTGAATACATTCACATAGCCGAATGGCACATCTCCCAGGCACGCAACCGGACAGCCGTCATGCATGAGTTCGCGGACCTCGTCGCCGCACTTGCGCATCACTTCGAACCACCGCTGCGCGATGGCACCCAATTCCCCGACATGCTCTTTCATCCACGCATCAATGGCTGGATCCCGCTCGTTCGCGCCGTCGAATCGCAGCAACTCCGTCGTCTTCACGGAAACAAACTTATCATCGAGAAGACTGGTTCTGTCGTCGGCTGCTCCTGTTCATTACCCGGCATTTTTTATAAAGCGCCAATTAGTAAAGTATCCCAATTCATGACTTTACAGACCGGCTCGCCTGTAAAATCCTCTGCGCAAACAACTTAGCCATAGAATCCTCTCCGGAAAGGAGTTACGGGCCTTTTTGAAGGCGGATTCGAGCAATTCGTTCCACATTGTGGAGCGTAAAGCTCCGCGGAAGAAAGAGCTCATCTTGCTGGAAAGCGCTTTTATCAAACGTCACGGGCCGTTCGAACTTGTTTCCTGTCGGAACGCTCTCAAGTCTGAGCATAGCGAATTGGAAGAAATAGCCTGCAAAGTTCCGGAGATTTTTTAGCGCGTGTTTCGAGGGAGTTAGCCGCGGGCGGGAACGCCGGGGCATTGACAGACCCCGTCAATTTGGAGGACGACGGACAACGCCCCCACCCGCCGGCACGCTGTAAGCTGGAAGTCGAATTCACTTCGACGGAGCGCCCATGCTCGTACTGGTTCTAGGCAAGGGGAAAACTGGCTCACTGGTTGCCGAGGTAGCGCGCGAACGCGGCCACGGCGTGCGCGCACTCGACATAACCGAGAATCAGCAGGCTTCGGCACTCACAGGGCCCAGCCTTGCCGGCGTCGACGTGGTCATCGACTTCACGACTCCCGATGCCGCAGTTGAAAACATCCGCGCCGTTCTCGCGCTCGGCTGCCGCATCGTGGTCGGCACCACCGGCTGGTACGCGCACCTGCCCGACTTGAAAGCCATCGCCGAACGCCGAGGCGGCGGTTTGCTCTACGGCACCAACTTCTCCATCGGCGTGCAGAAGCTCTTCCGCCTCACGGCCGAACTCGCCCACATCGAAGGCTACAAGTTCGCGATCAGCGAGACGCACCATACCTCAAAACTCGACGCGCCTTCCGGCACCGCCATCACGCTCAAGCAGATCATCCATTCCATCCAGCCCGGCATCGACGTGCCCATCGAATCGCATCGCGTCGGCGATGCTAACGGGGAGCACATCGTCACGGCGAAAAGCGATCACGATGTGCTGGAACTTCGGCACGATGCGCATTCGCGTCGCGGCTTTGCGATCGGCGCCGTACGCGCAGCCGAATGGCTCAACGGCAAGTCGGGCGTCTGGGAGTTCCGCGAAATCTTCGACCAGCTGTAGTCTCGGGCGCGCTAGAATCCCTGGTCCGGTAGTTTCAGGCAAGAGGCGCTCGTGCACAAACTCGTTGAGGTCGTCGTAGCTTATCTTGCAATCACAGTTTTCGCACTTTCTCAAACTCCCAGTCCTCAGCCCGTCGCCGCTCCCAAGCTCCTTACCTGGGATGCGGTCTCCATCAAACCGCATCGCGAACTCGACAACAGCGCCATGATGCGAATGCTTCCGAACGGGTTCGAGATGCAGAACATGGCCATTTACTCGCTTCTGATGAGCGCTTTCCCCATCAGGTCGGGGGATCAGATTGTTGGCTGGCCGGCATGGGCCAGTTCCGATCGCTTTGACGTGCTGGCGAAGATGGATACTGAAACCTCCGATGCCTTCCACACCCTCAGCAAGAACGACGGGGGCGAACATTGGCGCCTGCTGATGCGGCAGATCCTCGAAGATCGCTTCGCAATGAAAGCACACATCGAGAAGCGTGAATTACCGGTTTACGAACTTGTAATCGCGAAGCACGGGCCAAAGCTGAAAGAGTCTGTCCCGGGTGAATCCGGCGCGACCGGGATGAGCCCGGGCAAGCTTTCAGCGCATGCATACCCCGTGAGCGGGCTGGCGATGAGTCTTTCGGGCACGGTCGGACGAGTCATCATCGACAAGACCGGTCTGACCGGACAATACGATATCGAACTTACGTGGGCCTGGAGAGACGATCCAGGTTCCGGTGAAACTGGTCCCTCGATCTTCACTGCGCTCCAGGAACAGCTCGGGTTGAAGCTGGAACCTGCAAAGGCGCCCGTGGATGTGGTCGTTATCGACCACATCGAGCGCCCTTCAGAGAATTGACTTTGTTTCGAGCCTTTGGAGGCTATTTGCCGCCGCTGCCAAACACGACGGTGATGTTCGTTTCCACCGATACCGGCTGGTTGTCGAGCATGTAGGGCTTGTACTTCCAGGTCCTCACCGCATCGACAGCGGAAGGCGCCAGAATCTTGGGGCCGCTGAGCACCTGCACACCTTCAATCGAGCCCTGCTTCGTGATGGTGGCCTTCAGGACTACCTTTCCCGTGATGTGGGCTTCCTGAGCAAACTTGGGATACACGGGCGGTGTCTTGTGGATGATCATGCCGTCGGCGACGCCGGCGGAAATCGCCACGACGTGAGGCATGACCTTTTCCTTGTTTGCCCCGAACACCGATCCCGGAACCACGTTGTTATCTTCCATTGAAACCGGGCCAGGAGCAGCCGGAGGCGGCTCGTCTGCCGGTGCAGATTTCTTGATCTGGCCGGCGATCCGTGTCGGCGCAACAAGCTGCGCTGCCATCGCATCGGGAGAAACCGGCGCGGGATTGTTGTAAGCAGTCGTATCGGCAGGAGCCTGTGCCGCGTTTGCGACAGGCGTTCCAGCGGTCGGCTTTGGAACAATCTTTGCAACGGGCGTTGCAGCCACTTGAGGGTCAGGCTGGCTTTGCACCGGTGCCGATGCCACCTTCACGGGCGACGCCGCTGCGGGGTTCGGGGCCGAAGGACGCGTAAAGACGACAAGCAGTACAAGTGCGAGAACCACGCGGTCCGGCAGCAATGAGAATCCACTTGATCCAGTGCGCGCCCTGTTTCTCGGCGGCCTCGTCGGTATCTGACTCGGAATGACCCCGAGAGTGCCGGAAAAGATCCACCGCGACGGGAGGGCGCTCAATAGCGGGTGATGGTGCCGCATCCAGGCTCGGTATGGGGCGAGGAACGGCTTCGACCTTTTTGCGCTCGGGCACAAGGGCGGGACGGGGACGCGCTTCGGGCCGCGGCTGCGGCGCCTGGGCGCGACGGAGATTGGCTGCGTCCCATTCGGCAAATTCAGACATCGGCATCTCGGGCGCGGAAGCCTCAGGTGCAGCGCTGACTGTGATCTCTTCGATCACCTGCGCGATCTCGGGATCTTTGTAATCTTCTTTGGTGCGCCACCAGTTCCTCAGCCTGCTCGATCTGCCTTTCCGGAACGATCGGGGTCACATTGGAACGCGCGGCGGGTGCCGGGGGCAACGGCGCTGGCTTTGGCTCGACCGGTCTGGGAGCAGCCTGCGGTGCAGCAACCTGAGCAACAGGAGCGGGAACGACGGGCCTGGCGACGGGTTGGGCCGAGGGCTGCTGGGGTTGGCTCTGCTCCTGCCCCGGCTCTGTTGGCAGCGGCAGAAAATCGCGAGCGCCCGCACGCATGCAGCTCATCAGCAATTCCTGGTCGGTGCGCGCGGAATACGCCATTACCGGCTGCCCGATCTCCGCCAGTTTCTCGATGATCTGCAGAGCGTAGCTTTCGTCGGTGTCCACGTCGACAAGCACGAAGTCGAAGTTCTGCTCGACCATGCCCGGCAGATCGTTCAGCTCGGCGGGATAGTCAATGAACTCGTGGACTTTGCGCCCCTGGCTAGATGCAAGGGCTCGTGCCACAATCTGGCGATGCGCGTCATTCGGGCCGATCAGGGCAACAGCCATGCCCTTCGAAGCGCTCTTTTCGGCTTGCGGGCTCTGCGCGTTGTTCGATATCTCAGCTCTGGCGCTCATGATCCTCGATCCTTTACTCGGTCAATGTCGATGCCTTAAGCCGCTGCAATTGCCGTCAGCTGCAGCTCCGGAGTCGACATGGTGCAAGACCGTTACGGTCGCGATTGGGCATGGATCGCCCATCCGAACGATCGGCTTTGCAAACGGATCTGGGAAGAAAAGCGACACTACCTGCGAATCGACTTCCGTCTTCGCAGAACAAGATCCTTTGAATTCAGCTAAATGCGCATTGTCATCTCCAGATGTTGCCCGGGGATCATTGCGCAGGCTGGATTTCGGTCCTGTAACGGTCATGGTATATGGCTTCCTATCCCCTTTGGAACTACTAGGTACTAGGGGATACATGCCTTTCGTCACGTGTCGCAGCCAGACAAACGCGTCTCTTGCGGCAAACAAATAGCGATAACTTCGTTCGCATCTTCATCAGGCACACGGGAATCAGCAGGCCAGCAGATATAAGGAGTCCGCTCCGAACCTTCGCGTCTCCAACACTACAATGGACTCGAACACCATGATTCTCCGCCTCGCCACCCCAGACGACATCCCTGCCATTGTCGCCCTCGAGCGCACGCCCATGGCCCGCGAGTTTGTCGGCCAATGGAGCGAGGAGCGCCACCGCGCCACCCTCGCTGGCGGCGACGCCCGCTACTATGTCAGCGAAACCGAATGGGGCGAAGTTCAGGCCTACGCCATCCTGCGCGGCATCAACGAGGACTCCCGCGCTATCGAACTCAAGCGTATCGTTGTCGCCGTACCCGAACGCGGACTCGGCCGCAAAATTCTCAAGGAACTTATGCGCATCGCCTTTCGCGAACTCGGCGCACACCGGCTGTTCCTCGACGTCTACGAAGACAACGCCCGCGCGCGTCACCTTTATGAGAGCCTCGGCTTCCAATACGAGGGCATCCTGCGCGAAGCCGCCCACCGCGACGGCCACTGGTGCAATCTGCGCCTGATGTCCATCCTGGAATCGGAATATCGGTAGTCCTACTCCATCCAAACTCCGCTTTCGGCGTCTCTCCTCCGCAGCATGTTTTTCCATCACACGCCCAGGAGTCGCCCCGCGATATACACTTTTCAGTGATGGAAACTACGGGTTGTGGCACGGCAATCGTCACGCCTTTCCGGGCGGACGGATCGATCGACGAACCGGCGCTGTGGGCGCTGGTGAACTGGCAGATCGACGCGGGCATCGACTTCATTGTGGCTTGCGGTTCGACAGGAGAAGCCGCCACGCTTGAGGAGCAGGAGTGGCTGCGCGCTGTTCGCATCGTCATCGAGGCTGCGGCGGGCCGCGTCCCGATATGGGCAGGCTGCACGCACAACTCCACCCGTACCCTGCTTCGCCTGGCAACGACCCTGCGCCAGATTCCCGGCGTGGATGCCGTGCTTTCCGCGAATCCTTACTACAACAAGCCCACGCAGGAAGGTCAGTTCCAGCACTTCCTGGCACTGGCGAAGATGGTCGATCCCATACCGGTTTGCCTCTACAACGTGCCGGGCCGCACCGGTGTGAACCTCGATCCACAGACTGTTGTTCGCCTCGCTGAGGCCGCGCCCAACATCCAAGCCATAAAAGAGGCCAGCGGCAAGCTGCCCCAGATTGCCGAGCTAGTCCACTCTCTTCCATCCACCTTCAAGATCTTCTCGGGCGACGACAACCTGGCCCTGGCTGCCATCGGTGTAGGCGCTCAGGGATTGATCAGCGTCGCGTCCAACGAGATTCCCGGCGAGATGGCGCGCATGATCGGAGCCGCTCTGCACGATGAGTGGGCCGAAGCTCGTGAACTCGAACGCCGCTACGGACGCCTTTTCGAAGCGAATTTCTGGGAATCGAATCCCGGGCCGGTGAAAACAGTTCTCAATTTGATGGGTCGCGCGTCCGACACCGTCCGTCTGCCGCTTGTTACGCCCATGCCGGCCACTCGCGTCAAGCTCGAGCGCCTCGCTGGCGAGCTGGGCCTGCTGAAGTTTGCGCCGGTTCCCGCCGGCGATCTGCGGATGTTCTGATTCGCCGCACCATGCACGTTCTCTTCGTTTGCAGCAGGAATCGATTTCGGAGCCCGACGGCGGAGGCGCTGTTTTCCGGTCACAACAGCATCGAGACACTTTCCGCAGGAACGGCACCGGATGCGGAAACTCCGCTCTCCGCTGAACTGATCGATTGGGCAGACATTATCATTGCCATGGAAGCAGTCCATCGTAAACGACTGAAAGAGCAATTCAGAGAACTGCTCGATCACAAGAAACTCATTGTGCTCGGTATTCCTGACAAGTACCGTTACATGGACCCAAAGCTCGTAGAGCTGCTCCTCAAGAAAGTTCTTCCGATGCTGCGCCGGGCGAACGCTGAATGTCGAGTCTCGAAAAGAATTCCTTTCTTGCTGTCGAAATCTCGGTTGCTTGCGCGTCATCGTGGTGACGGCGCTCTCAACCACCGCCGTAAAATCACAACGGAGGATTTCCCCATGCAGTATCTGCTAACCATCTATTCAAACGAAGCCGGTTTTCAAAACCTGACGCCGGAACAACAGAAGCAAGGTATGGCCGCATACATGGCCTATACTGAGGCGCTCCAGCAGGCAGGCGCATTCAAGGGATCAAACCGCCTTCAGCCCATCGCCACTGCAACCACCGTGCGTGCCGTCGACGGCAAAACGCAGGTGCTCGACGGCCCCTATGCCGACACCAAGGAACAGCTCGGCGGTTATTTCCTGATCGATGTGGCCGACCTCGATTCTGCTCTTTCGTGGGCCGCTCGTTGCCCCGGTTCGCAACACGGAATCGTCGAAGTCCGTCCCATCTGGACCATGTAAACCATGGGCGGATGCAAAGAGGCGGGAGCGCGCGATCTTGCCGAGCAGGTTGCGCGCCGCAGTTATGGCAAGCTCGTCGCGTTCCTCGCCGCCCGCACGCGCGACGTAGCCGCTGCCGAAGATGCGCTATCCGAGGCGTTCGCCGCGGCCCTCTCAGACTGGCCCCGCAACGGCTGCCCACAAAATCCTGAAGCGTGGCTGATGACCGTGGCGCGCCGCAAGTTTCTCGACGCCAGCCGGTCCACGCAACGCGAAACCGCTTCGGATGAAATCGAAGCAACTGCGATTGCCATCCCGTCCGACGAAGATGCGGCGGAGATTCCTGATCGGCGACTCGGGCTGATGTTTGCCTGCGCCCACCCCGCCATCGACCGCGCCATCCGTGCTCCGCTCATGTTGCAAGCCATCCTCGGACTCGATGCCACGCGCATCGCGTCTGCGTTTCTTCTTTCGCCCGCCACGATGAGTCAGCGGCTCGTGCGCGCGAAGAGCAAAATCCGCCAGGCGGGTATTCCTCTCGACATACCCGGTCGCGGCGACCTCCGCAACCGGCTCGACACCGTGCTCGACGCCATTTACGCCGCGTTCGCCGAGGGCTGGATCGATGCTGCCGGTACAGATGTCGCCCGTCGCGACCTCGCTGAAGAAGCCATCTATCTGGGACGGCTCGTCACCGAGTTGCTGCCCAATGAACCCGAAGGTCTCGGTCTTCTCGCGCTGATGCTGCACGCGGAAGCGCGCCGTCACGCGCGCCGCACCCGTGAGGGCGACTACGTCCCGCTCGCCCAACAGGACTCTTCCCTTTGGAATGTGGGTATGATTGCCGAAGCCGAATCGCTGCTGCATCGTGCCGGTGCAATGAATGCGGTCGGTCGCTATCAACTCGAGGCCGCCATCCAGTCGGCGCACGCGGGTCGCGCACGGGCAGGTGATTCCGATTGGCCGGCCATTGTGCAACTTTATGACGCGCTGATCTCGCTCAGCGGATCGCCTGTTGCCGCTGTCAACCGCGCTCTGGCAGTCGCCGAGTTGCACGATCCGCGTCAAGCGCTTCAAGAATTGGATCGCGTCGCTGACGACCCGCGCCTGATTGAGTATCAGCCCTATTGGGCTGCGCGTGCCGAACTGCTGGCCCGAGTCAATGCCCGCGAAGAAGCCCGTCATGCTTATTCAATTGCCATCGGCATGGAACGCGACCCGGCGGTTCGCCGTTTTCTCGAGCAGAGACAAGGATTGGTAGACGAGTAAACAACGCGCAGGTTGAGGCCCGCAATCAAACATTTTTCAGAAGGTAGTGTCTCATCATGCCCAAAAGTTACCCGCAAGATATTGTCTTAAAAATAACTTAAGAAACTCGCAACTTTCTTTGGCACGCCCGTGTCTTGCGCTGTAGGGACACGGCCAACACCAATCCTTCCTCGCTGTGTTCCAAAAGACGCGAAGAGTTCCGTGAGGCCGCGGACGATCGCAGAAAGCGCGGTAAATCTGGAATGCTCATTTCAAAGCCAGGAAGGCATGCCCTTCCGTTCCTTATTGCTTCGACAATTGCCACTCTTCTGGCAGCGGGCTGCGGCAGCAGTTCAGCACCCTCCACGAACACCAACACGCAGACGGTCACTGGTTCTTCATTCGTCGTCGCCACTGACGCACCGATGGCCAGCGTCGTTTCATTCAATGTGCAGGTAAGTGTCGCTGCCACTGATGGAAACGGCAACACGGTGCAATTGACGAGCGGTTCGCCCTCGGTTGACTTTGCGCGTTTCAACGGGCTGCAGACGCTGCTCGACATGAATGACGTTCCGGTCGGCACCTACTCCACCGTGGCAATCAAATTAAGCAACGGCACCATAGGCTACCTCGACACCAGCACAACCGAACCAACCATCAAGACCATGATGGCGAATTTATCGCCGACCACCGTGACCTATACGCTGGCTAAACCCATGGTCGTGGCCCAGCCCGGTGCGCCGGTCGGCCTGCACATGGACTTCAACCTGCGCAAATCGATCGTCGTGAGCGGAGGTCAGATCACCGGTGACGTGTCTCCGACCTTCACCGTCAACGGTGTCAACAACAACGACAAGGGCGCCTACATCGATGAATTCGATGCAGCCGTTGTGAGTTCCGACGCGGGCACGCAGACGATCGCGATTCAGGGGCCGCACGGTCGTCAATTCACTGTCAACGTCAACGGTCAAACCGAATGGGACGGCGGCGCTGTTTTCAGCGATCTCACATCGAGCAGCATTATCCAGGTCTCCGGCTCTCTCGATCGTGCCGATGCCACCATCGATGCTGACGAAATTGCGATCCTTTCCGACACCGGCTTCTACGCAAGCGGGCAGGTGACGTACGTGAATCCGTCCACGGGGCCGGCGACGAGCTTTGACTTGTATGTTCGCGGGTTGTTGCCCACCACAACTGGACTTACGCAGGGTCAGCTCGCAACCGTTGACCTGAGTGGAAGTGAGAAGTACTCGATTTACTGGGCGCATGGCCCGCTAGCGCAGTTCCTCTTCAACCAGAGCGGACTTCTGCCCGGTCAGCACATCGCTGTCGGCGGTCCCGCCAGCGGCGCAACGAGTGCCAGTGCGGTCACAGTCAAGCGCGTTGTGCTGCGTCACTGGGGCTTCAATGGAACCGTCGTGCCCGGCAGCGTGAATACCAGCAACGACACGTTCCAGATGCAGATCAGCGGATTCGCTGGGCTGCTCGTTCCTCAAACCGTCACAGTTTACATCCCGGATAACTGCGAGTTTCGCGACGGGCTCACGCAGCTGTCTGACGTCTCGTCGGCTAGTAACGTGCGCGTCGTCGGACTGTTGTTGAAAGATCCACTAAGTGGCAACACCGTTCTCGTCGGTCACTACGTAGACGATTTGAATTGAGTTGGGAGTTGTATCGCTTCGAGCGCTGGAACCAGGGCTGCTGTTGCGGCTCAGGTTCCGGCGTCTTTGCGCGTTAGAAAAGGTCGCCGATCGGCGGAAACGTTAGAAGCAAACCGCAGGCGAGCAGAAGAAACGCAATCCCGTTGATGCGCCGCAGTTCCACACTGCGCTTTCGCCAGCAGTAATGAAAGAGCGCCCAGGCCGCGAGCCAGACGAGCATTGCCGCGGTCGAAACTCCCGAGAGTGGCCCCGTGGGACTGTAGATGTTGAGCATGCGTGCAAGACCCGGCAATTTATCGGCAAGTACAGAAACCGCTCCCATCGCGAAACAACCGATCCCCGCAGCAAGCACAGCCGCTGCGCCTGGACCATTCGGCGACGGGACGTTGCTTGCCGGTGCGCCTGCCATTACCGCTCGCCTCCGTGCATCAACTTGATCGTAGGGCCACCCTCAACTGGAGCGTGCTTATTTAACTCCGCACCGAAGAATCCGGCAATCCCGGCGCTCGCGAACGAGACAAAAACAAAAATTAGAACGGCCGTGCGCAGTTGCGGGTAGTTGGTGAGAGATCGCCGATACCGCAGAAACACCACTGCTGCCATCGTGATCGAGATCGGCGTGATCCATGCGATGTGCTCTTTCCATTCCATGCCGATGGTGTGCCAGCCCGCGGTGCCCGGGCTGGACTTGAGCATCGCCTGCGGAAATGCCGCCAGAGCCGTCGCGCCTACCGGGGGCACTGCGCGATACCACGGATAGACCAGGTACGCGCCCGTCAAAACCGTGATCCACGCAACTACCGCCATCCCACCGAGCCATCGCCCGAGAAAGACTTCGTCGTCGCTGGAAATTTGCGCCAGAGAGAGTGGCCTGTAGCGCCGATACAACTCGACAATTGCGAATGAACAAGTCAGGAGATACAGCGCGCCAAATCCCATGCCATGCATCAATGTCCAAAGGCCGCGCGTCGTCATCTCCATGGCAATCGCTCCGATGATTTCAGGCGATTCGTCGCTCCGCGTCAGTGAATCAGAATCCGTTTTTCAGCGCGTGTCCTGAATACATTGCGTTCTGCAGCATCGCCTTCTTGTTTGTGGAATCCTTGTCCCTGTCATCCTTTTTGTCGTCTTTGCCCCATGTCCAGTAAAGGCCGAGATAGGCGTAGTTCTCGGTGCGGCCTGCAACGGAATGTCCGTAGGCGAAGAGAAGTTGCATGGTATCTTCGCCCTTCAGATGCCAATAGCCGCCGGCATCGATCATCGTTGAGCCCTGCGCCTGCGGCGTAACAGGGCCCTCGCCGCCGTGAGCGAAGATCTCCGCTGCAAGCTCGAGCTTCTTGTTCATCTCGCGCTTCACCAGAAATCCGCCGTAGGGAAAATCGTGGTACCCGGTCTGCGGCACCACCGTCTCCCCCGCGCCCCCATCGAACAGCCACTTGCCCTCGTTCTTCTGAAGCCAGAGCGGCAGGCGATACCACACCTTTCCCACGCCCAGCCCCTTGTCGGAGTTGCCTGTCGGCATCTCGAACATGGTGAAAGTGCCGATCTGCGGGATGATCTTCGTCTCCTTGATGATCGCGAGTTTCACCCCGAGTTCCATATCGGTCAGACCGTGCGCGCTGGGTCCTGTGCCGCTCGGGAAGTAGATTGGATTGTTCGAGGGATAGATTCCTCCGAACGGCAGGATTGCATGAATCTGGACGCGCGGCACAGCGCCCCAGTTGAATTCAAACGCCGGACCGACGTAGTCCGTCTCAGCCGGAGTTCCGTCAGTAGACCCGAAAATATAGAACTCGTAATGTTTGAAATCAACCGGCACCGGATCGTCCACCTGGAACGGCGGACCCTGCGCCCGGAGCCTCGTTCCTCCCAGGCACAAAACCATGAACATCGCCAGTGTGAAAGCCTTCGGCGAGATTCGCGCCAACCAACCCTTCCGGATATCGGGAAGTTCCACCAGCGAGAAAGACATCTCCAGCCGACGTTATATCGAATTTCGATATTAGTCAAGACCAGGTGCCCACGCGAAGGTATATTTGTTCTGTGGCAAGTCAGAAGCGGGAACTTTTCGACGGGCTTATCCGGATCCACGTGCTTTTACACGCGGTGCACGAGCCTATCTTCGGCCTCGCGATGATGAAGGAACTGGAGCATCACGGCTACAGCATTGGCCCCGGCACGCTTTATCCGCTGCTGCACGGACTCGAGAGATCGGGCCTGCTGCGTTCAGCATTCGACCTCGTCGAAGGTCGCCGGAGACGAATCTACAAAATCACACCCGCGGGAAAACGCGCCCTCGACAAAGCTACCGTCAAAGTTGATGAACTCTACGGGGAACTCCACGAGCAGCACCCGCGGAAACTTACGAGTAAGGCCGGCCATTAAGCGCTCGAGGCGCGGGCCAATGGGCAAGTGTAACGCTGGACGAGCAGATCAGCTGTTTTTAACCTCTCTTACAGGCGGGTCTCATGAGTACGATTGGCAACCTTGGCGATATCGTACTGTTGGTTTGCATTGCCGCTGCGCTCATCGCCACGATCCGTGTTTGTGCGAAAGACGCCATACGCCGCGGCAAATCGCCCTGGCTGGTCACGCTGTTGGTGATCATGTTTTTCCCGATCGGACTTCTGGTGTGGCTCATCTTTCGGCCAAAGATCGTTAAGCCTGCTTGACCCCAGGGAAAGTTCAAGGATCGACGATTTCCGCATGCAGTAATCGTCGACAAGCTTCCTATCCTGCCAGCGCCTGCTTGACCATGTCGCTCACCACGCGACTCTCGGCGCGCACCCCCGCCTGCTGCAACCTGGCCTGCACCGCTTTGATCACCGGTCCCATGTCCTTCGGCGTAGGCGCATGTCCGGTTGCATTGGCATGCTCAGCAATCACCTCGATCAGCATTGCGCGCAGGCCAGCTTCATCGAGCGCCTTGGGCAGAAACTCCTCGATCACGACGATCTCGGCAGCTTCCTTCGCGGCCAGTTCCGGCCGATTCCCTTTCGTGAACTGTTCGATTGAATCGCGCCGCTGCTTGATCATCGTTGCCAGCGCCTGCTGCTCTTCGGCGGCCGTCAGCGGCGCGCGCTTTTCAATTGCCTTGTTCTTCAGCGCGTTCTTGATCAGCCGCAACGTTTGCGTGCGCTCCGCATCGTGCAGCTTCAGTGCGGTAATCACCTGCTGGCTAATCTGGGCTTCCAGTGCGCCTGCGTCCATTGTGGCTCCTCGCAATCACTCGTCGAATCTTGCAACTCATCCAGTCTATCGCGCCAAATCATCATCCCTCATCTTCTCGGTGGTCAACCCGCCGTCGCTCATGCGCATGGGCGACAGGCGCGCTCGAGAGGCTACGACACAGAAAAGCTCTCCCGGATATGCTATGGTTTTGGCGCATTGAAAGTCGTTGCCTTCCCGCTTCAGGGAGGGCAGCTTTGGCATTCCGGCGAAGTCCCTCGCAGGCCATTCTTGATTGGCTGCGGAGTTGACCGGAATCTGTTGACGGTGGGGTGGTGACTTGAAATTGCGAATGTTGGTTCTGATTCCTCTTGTTACCCTGTCGTTCCCCTGGGCGCTTGCCGCCGAACGCATTACCGTCGAGCAACTCAAGCAGAAGCTGTCCGCGCCCGCCTCCGCAGGTTCAGACCACAGCGCCGTGCCGGTGGCTGTGCTTCAAGACGCGACGATGGCCGTGCAAATCGCCAATTTACAGCTTTCAGAGCGGCTCACCTCCACGACACTCGACCATATTCTGAGAGAACACACGCTGGGACCGCGGACGCAGCGAGAGATGGTTTTATTGGCGGATCGTTCAGCCCTGCTCGATCCGCCGGCAAGCGAACTGCCAGACCGGCCGGCACCGGACGCGGACCAGCAGCAACACATGCTCGATGCTGCGCGAGCCTACGTCTTCCAGACCTTGACGCACCTGCCCAATTTCTTCGCGACCCGCACGACCGAGCGATTCTACGGAATCTCTCCGGAACTGAACGAGACTGGCTTGCCGGTGCATATCGGCCTTTTTCCGCGAGGTTCGTCCAGCCGCGAAATCACGTTTCGCAATGGTAAGGAGATCATCGATCCTATGAAGGCGCAGCGCCCCGCGCAGACGCTGCCTCAAACGGGGTTGGAGAGTTGGGGCGAATTTGGACCCGAGCCGGCCGTTATTTTGATGGGCGTGTCCGTCGGTACCATTGCTTTTCATCACTGGGAGCAGACTCCGGCAGACTTGGCTGCCGTCTATGCCTACTCCGTGCCCGAACAGGATTCGAAATATGAGGTGAATTACACCTGCAACGGCAGCAACGCCTTTCACGCGCTACCCGCGTATCATGGGTCGCTTGCGATTGACCCGGTTTCGGGCGCGATCCTGCGCATCACGCTCCAGGCAGATTCAAAGCCCGAAGATCCAATCTCCCATGTCGCTTCGGTGATCGAGTACGGCTCGGTAGAAATTGGCGGACGTACCTATATCTGCCCAGTCCACAGCCTGGCCTTCAGCGTGGAAGAAGTCAGCACCTGCTTCCGCGAACTCAAGGATCAAGCTCTCGTTCACAATCGAACGCTTGTTCGACCCTTGATCCTGAATCGGACGACGTTCAGCGATTATCATCGGCTGGGTTCAACATCCCGGATCGTCACGGATGCGCCCGAGACTCACCCGGAGCCGAAGAAATGAGCGCTCGATCGGCAAGGTTCAACATCGCATCGCAAGTTGTTCGGGTCGCGGCAACGCTGGCGCTCGGCTTTGCCTGGGGCGGCGTCGGTTTATGCGGACCAATTCATGACGCCTCACGAAGAGGCGATCAAGCGAAGGTCGTCGCGCTGCTGCAGCAGAATCCCGATCTTGTTTCAAGCAGAGACAAATTCGGCAATACCCCCTTGCATGTGGCCGCGCTTCACGACCAGTCGGCAATTGCGGCTCTGCTGATCGCGAATGGCGCGGACGTGAACGCACGAAACTATCCGCTTGGGCACGAAGTGACTGCAAGCAGCTACTTGAGCCAAAAGCCCGACCGCGACTTCAATCAGAAAGCCTTTGGCGAGACGCCACTGACGCTCGCCCTGCTTTCGTATCAGCACAAGGAAATGATTGAGTTGCTGCTGACCCATGGCGCGGACCCAAACGTCTTCGTGCATATCGGAGTCACTCCGTTGCAACGCGCCATGGAGCGCGGCCTGCCCTACGATGTGGAACTCCTGTTGGCCAACGGAGCTGATCCGGAAGCAATCAATGTCTCTGGATATACCGCCGCGGGCTGGGCGGTTATGCACAATCAAACCAGGATACTGGAGTTGTTGCTGGACGCCGGCGCGGACGCGAATGCGAAGATCTGGGGAAAGACACTCATGTACTATGCCGAAGACGCTCTCCGATCGTCCTCTGGTGGAGCCAGTGCAAATGAAAAGGCCATTGCGATCCTTCGCGCCCACGGCGGACATTTGTAACGACGGCGAACGCTTCTGAACACCCTCAAATCTGACAATCCCGCTCGAAGCCACCTCACTTACGATTTTTTTGCACAGCATCAATTTCACATAAATCACAAATATGTGTATTATGTGATTTCGGCAGCTATTAGTTTCGTCTGCCGCCGGTTGCTCGAAACACTCAATTCGGGAGGCTAAGTCCATGATTCGCAAGACTCGTTTGTTTACTCCAGGCCCGACGCCGCTGCTGCCGGCGGCCCAATTCGCGATGGCCGCCGCTGACATGCACCACCGCACGCCGGAGTTCCGGGCGCTGTTTCAGAAGGTGCTCGCCCAGCTCAAGGTCTTCGTCGGAACGAAGAACGACGTCCTTCTGCTCTCGTCCTCGGGAACAGGCGCCATGGAAGCCTCGGTTTCGAATCTCACTTCCCCTGGCGACCGCGTCCTGGTTCTCACCGCCGGTAAATTCGGCGAGCGCTGGACAGGTCTCGCGAAGGCATTCGGCTGCGAGCCCGACGTGGTGACTGCCCCCTACGGCCAGACATTTGACCTCGCTCAGATCCGCGCCGCACTCAAGCCGGAGCATCGCGTCGTCTACGTGCAAGCCACCGAAACCTCCACCGCCGTCCGTCACGATATTGAAGCGATTGCAAAACTCATCAGGGAAAACGCACCGGAGGTGCTCCAGGTCGTTGACGGCATCACCGGCCTCGGCACCACGCACTTCGACGTGGACGCCTGGGGCATCGACATCCTCATCGGCGGCTCGCAGAAAGCCGTCATGATGCCGCCCGGCCTCGCCTACCTCAGCGTCAGCGAGAAGGCCTGGGCTGCAATGGAAAAGTCCAAAAATCCGCGCTACTACTTCGACCTCCGCAAGGAACGCAAGAACGCCGTCAAGGGCGAAAGCGCGTACACCCCCGCGGTTGCTCTCGTAGCCGGACTCGACGCGGCGCTCGACTACATTGCCGGACAGGCCGGTGGCGATCTTGAAAAAGGCCGCATTGCTCTTGTCGATAACGCGCAAGTCAACGCCGCTGCTACCCGCGCCGGTCTTGTTGC
The DNA here is from genome assembly GCA_963769345.1 of uncultured Acidobacteriaceae bacterium. Lineage (GTDB taxonomy): Bacteria > Acidobacteriota > Terriglobia > Terriglobales > Acidobacteriaceae > Telmatobacter. The sequence continues at coordinate 183,216 of CAVYLL010000005.1, read as the reverse complement.
GCTTGGATTCACGCTCTTTGCTCCGACGGCCCCCGCTGCCGCTGCGACCGCCGTTGCAGTTCCTGAAGGCATGGATTCCGGCGCGGTAGTAAAAGCCCTGAAGACGAAATTCGCGCTGGTCACCGCCAACGGCCAGGGAGAAATGCAGGGCAAGATCTTCCGGGTGGCGCACCTTGGCTTCTTCGACTACCTCGATACCGTGGCCTTTCTCGGCGCCATGGAACACATCGCGAAAGACACTCTTGGCCTCAAGGTTGAATACGGGCAGGCAATAGCGGCGGCTCAGAAGGTGTACGCGGAAGCGGCGAAGGGGTAGCGGAGCTAGCGGAGTTAGCTGCGCTTCGCGCGTGGTAGGGGAGTTAGCAAAGCAATCGGCATCAACACTAACTCCGCTAACGCCGGAACGGCGCTAACACCGCCAACTCCGCTCTCACTAAAGGAATCAACATGACGGAACTGAGTTTCGGCGAAAAACTTCTCATCGCGCGCAAGCAACTCGACCTCTACTCCTACCAGATGGCCGAGTTGCTCGGCGTGCATCCAAATTCGATAACGAAATACGAACGTGGCGAGGGCAAGCCACACGCCGCCGTGGTCCGCATGTTCGACCTGCTCTGCGAGAAACACAACATCCGATTTGACGAATTTGAAACCGGTTCCGCCACAGCGGCCAAGGGAGACAAGATGAAGATCGTTCTGGCGGAGAAGGTATCGCCCGCAACCCTCGCCGTTTTCGCAGGCGAACCCGGCTGGGAGGTTCTCACCCACGATCAGTTACCTAACGGCTTGCCCGCCGCACTCGCCGACGCTGACGCCCTCGTTGTTCGCAGCGCCGTCCAGGTTGACGACGCCCTGATGGAGCACGCACCGAAGCTGCGCGTGATTGGCCGCGCCGGTGTTGGTGTCGACAACATCGACGCAGAAGCCGCCACTCGCCGCGGCGTGGTTGTCATGAACACCCCCGGCGCCAACGCTGTTGCTGTCGCTGAGCTCACCATCGGCCTCATGCTCGCGCTCGCACGGAAACTCCCGACGGCCAACAGCACCATGCACGCCGGCAAGTGGGAGAAGAAGAGCCTCCAGGGCGCCGAACTTCGCGGCAAAACTCTCGGCATCCTCGGACTTGGCCGGATTGGGCTTGAAGTTGCGCGCCGTGCCCGTGGCTTTGGTCTCGACATTATTGGCAGCGATCCGTTCGTGTCCGCCGCCGTCGCCCGCGAGAACGGCATCCGTCTTGTCGCCCTCGACGAAGTCATCGCCGGCTCCGACTACATCACGCTGCATGTCGGCCTCACGCCGCAAACCGCCGGCGTCATCAATGCGAAGTCTCTTGCGCTGATGAAGAAGGGTGTGCGCATCATCAACTGCGCTCGCGGCGAACTGGTCGACGAAGCGGCACTTGTCGCCGCTCTCAAATCGGGCCAGGTCGGCGGCGCTGCGCTCGACGTCTTTACCGTCGAGCCACCCAAAGACTCGCCCTACATCGAGTTCGATAACGTCATCCTCACTCCGCACATCGCCGGCTCCACCGCCGAAGCGCAGGAGGCAGTCGGCATCCAGATCGCCATGCAGGTGCGCGAGTACCTCAAGCTCGGCGTGGTCCAGAATGCCGTCAACCTGCCCTCCCTCAGCCACGAAGAATACGTACAGCTCGCGCCCTATATCGACCTCGCTGGACGCCTTGGATCGTTCCTCGCACAGGCTGGCAAGAGCGGCATCGAGGGCATCGATCTCACCTACGGCGGAGCGCTTGCCGATGCCAAGACCGATCTCGTTCGCAACGCCGCCATCGAGGGCTTGCTGCAAGGCTCAGAGAATGTGAATCGCATCAACGCCGCGGCAATCGCACAGGAGCGCGGCATTCGCGTGCACGAGGAAAAAGAAGAGAGCCATCGCGGAGGAGCGGCCACTCTTCTTGCCATTGAGTTGCACACATCCGCGGGCCGCAGCCACGCCACGGCGACAGTGATTCATGGCGAGCAGCCGCGCCTGCTGGAGTTCGATGGCATCGATATTGAAGCGCCGCTCGAGGGCAATCTGCTCGTCTGCCGCAACCTCGACGTCCCCGGCGTAATCGGTAAGATCGGAACCATCCTCGGCGAACAGGGTGTTAATATCGCCAACTTCGCCCTCGGCCGGGATAGAACAGGCGACAAGCCCGTCAAGGCTCTCGCCGTGGTCCAGGTGGACGCGCCGGTTTCAAGTGCAGTCCTCGACGCCCTGATGACGATCGAAGCCCTGCTCGAAGCCAAGCTGGTCCAACTTTAAACCGCCGGGCGCAAGTTGCTCCAGGTGACGAAGTCAAGGGTGCTAACCACGATGCATTGGCGTCAATATTTACGCAACTGTTCAGTTGCATATCCTCATCCCATCACGCCCGGCTTACCCAATAGCGAGCGGATGTATGCACACTGCCCCAGGTGATAGGTCTCGTGCAGCGCCATGAAGTTAACGATTCCGGTCAGCTTGCCGTCCGCGCTGGGTGGCCCGGGATGCGCAGCTGGCGTGTCCAGCAATTCTTCGGTTGCCGATTCCATTGCCTTGTTGAGCCTGCCGCAGCTCTCATTCCAGGCCTCCATCACCGCCTTCGGCGAGGGAGCATCCGGACATTCCACGCATTTTTCTCCGCGTGCATATAGCCGCATCCACGGTAACGTCCACTTGTCTCCCAGTCGAGCCAGCACCATCGATCGCGCCCACGTAATGTGGCCAACGATCCACAAGAGGTGGTTTGTGTGATCGTTCGGCCGCTTCAGCCAGTCCTCATCATCGAGGCCGGCGACGCCCTGTTTTAGAAAACTGGAATTCGTGTTGAAGCTCTGCGACGCTACTTCGAGTCGTGAAGAGAGAGGCATGACAATCGACCTCCTGATTGCCCCATCAGGTTACACGCAAGCGTCAACGGATTGAAATACCCATCACGCGGATTCAGCCACCCAGTTGCACGGCCGTGGCATGGCGTGGTTGGTACAGGCCCAAACCTCCGCCACCCGGCAGCCGAACTGAAGTCGTAATTCCCCACCCTGCTTCGACAATCTCCGTTGTATTTACGCCCTTGCCCTGAAGCGAGGCAATCGTCGTCCGCAGATCATCGCACATTAGGAAAATCACACTGCCGGAGAGATCGTGGTCTGCATGGTGCTCGACAAATTTGCCGTCGCCGGGATGAATGCCGAGTTCCGCCGGGGGCAACGCGAAGATCAGCCAGCCTTCCCCCGCATCAACAGATTGGAACCCGAGTATGTCACGAAAAAAAACGCGATCCGCTTCCGGATCGCGACTGTACAGGAGAAGATGAACGCCGTTGATCATGATGGGCGGGATTCTAGCGCTTTTCTGCGGTCCCGCCCATCGAATTCCTCAGTTATTGCACCGGGCGCGCCTTCCCATTCTTCAGGCTCTCATCGATGATCGCCTTCACCTTCTGGTCCGCTTCCTGTGCAATCCTTCCCTGTTGCGCACCAAGCTCCCCCATCTGCGATCCCAGCGCGCCCATCTTCCCACCGAGCTCGCCCATCTGGGCCCCGAACGCACCTTGCTTTTCGCCGATCTGCCCTTGGATTTCTCCAAGACGCCCCTGCAATTCCCCGAGCTTCTCCTGCAGATCGCCAAACTCTTCTTGCGTCATGTTCTTTCCCTGGTTCGCCTTCAACTTCGCCATTGCCTCTTCGATCTTCGCGATCTCCTTGCTCATGTCCGGTGTCGGAACGCTTGCGGCCTCCTGCTTGCGGCCCAGTTCTTCCTGCTGTTTGCCGAGTACTTCCTGCTGTTTGCCAAGGGCTTCCTGCTGCGCCCCCAGGGACTCCATCGGCTTGTACATCGCTTCGATCTGATTCAGGATCGCGGGATCATCAACAAAGTAAGCTTTGCCATCGCGCGTGAACCACAGAAAGTCGCCATGCGCTTGCTTGCGTGCCTTGTCGATCTCTTCGCGTTGCCCTTCGATCCAGTCGCCTGAGAAGGTCATGTGTTCTTTGTCGCCACCGCGGATCACCGCATACGACTGCCCGTTGGAGGAATGGTAGTAGCGATAACCAGAGTGCTTTCCGTTGTTGCTATAGGACGAGTTCCCGGTCTCAGTGGTCGTGCTTTGCCCCACGCCGTATCCGTAGCCCGCACCGTAGCCGGCACGCGGCGCAATGATCGCCATCGTTGGCGCCATCGGCGCAACCATTATCAGGTTCTTCTGTGCGAGTTCGCTGTCTTTGAGCGCTTTGATCATCAATTCGCGATGCGCGGGAGTCAGTGGCACGATCGCCAGCACCGGCGGAGCGTTCGGCGCACGTGGTGTAACCGCGAGCACTGAAGGGGTCGCGGGTGCGATTGGCGCAGCCAATGTTGCCAGCCCTGTGATCTTCGCAGGCGCTTCGGGTGCGAGTGCAGCCGCAGGTGTCGGCGGCTCGTCGAGAATCTGCTCAGGCTGGGACACGCCGCTCCTCGGCGCGACCGGCTCAACCGCGACCGGCGGAGCAGGCACCTCGCCCGGCGCCACAGCGGGAGCAGGGGGCTCGGGTGCCTGTTGTCCCGCGGCCTGAACGCGCACCAGCGCCGTGGCTGCGAACAGCGCCACCGGCACTACCAGCACGGCTACGAGGGCGCGCCGTGAACCCGCAAACGCCTGCCGGAAAGAAACATCGTTCAACAGCCGCTCGATGCGGCGCGAGAGAGATCCACTGTTGGCCATTGCGACTCCTACCAGGGTTGGGCGCGGCGCTGCCGCGAATTCGAGCAAAATCTGCGCATACGAAGTGCGATCCGAAGCCTCTTCCAGTCCTGCGCGATCGCTGATTGCCTCAGCCAGATCTGAAAGTTTGCGCTTGAGCCACCAACCCAGCGGACTCGGCCAGAACGCCGCGGCATAGACCCCCGCCAGCAATTGCAGATAAAAGTCCCTCTGCCGGATATGCGAACGCTCATGCGCCAACACCACACGGAGCTTTTCGCTATCCCAGGTGGCATAATCCGTTGGCAAGCACGATCGCAGAGCAAATGGTGACTGGCGACCAAACCTCGGTGCTGCAGCGAATGTCGACAGATGCCGCTGGAGCCGTCAGCAAATCGCCGGCGATCGGCTTCGCTCTACCATGCAGTCGAAGCGCTGCAATCAATCCGAACGCGAGGCGAATGAGGAATACGCCCGCGACGGCAAGGTAAACCACAAGAATGACCTTCGATAGAGAGTACGCTGCACGCTGTGGCGTGGGTGCCTGCGCCGGAGCCACCGCCGCGCGCTGCGGCTCGGCTACGCGCTGCGGCGCGGCCGAGTGCGACGCTGCAGGTTGGGTCTGCGCTGTCGGCTGAGGCTGCGTAGACGCAACCACATCCGCATCGGAGGATTCAGGCACGGTCGACGTGGGTGCGCGGTTTCCAGATGGTTCGCGGACCGATAGCCCCGACTGCTGGTCGACCTGCAGCGTGGCTGCGCCCGCCGCGGACGCATCCGCTGCCACCGGCTGCTCGGGCGAAGTCTTGGCTTGAATCCTGGCCTGCAATTCCTCAAGAAGGGTCTGCGGATCGGCCGGAAGCACGACTCGCACATTGGCCGGCAAAACATTCCAGTGCGACGCCATCGGAAGCACCATCGGCATTGCCAGCGCCCCGGCCAGCACCAGTCCCCATGCGCATTTCTGCGCCAGCACGTTGCGTACGCCGGTAATCCGCAATCCAATCCAGACGGCCAGTGCCAGAACTGCGGAACGAAGTGCCGCTTCAACCAGAATCGAGGAGATCATTGCTTGGCCTCCTTTTTCATTTCGACAGAAGTGATTTGGCCGCCCGCCCGCTTCTGCGCTTCAAAGATACGCGTGGCAAGGCGCTGCAGTTCGGCCTGGTCGAGGACTTTGGAGTCCACCATGCCCACCAGAAGCTCTTCCACCGATCCTTCACAGAACCAGTCGACGATGCGCTTTGCCGCCCGCCCAGCCACGCGCTGCCGCGATTCCGCCGGACGATAGAGAAAGGTGCGGTCTTCGACGCTATGCGCCAGGTAGCCTTTTTCCTCGAGACGCCGCAGCACCGTACGTATCGTTGAATCTTTCAGGGGCCGGTTAAGCTCCTCGCGCGCCTGCTCGGCCGTCACCGTCCCCAGCCGCCAGACAATCGAAAGAAGATCCCGCTCCAGTTCCCCAAGTTCCGCCGGGTCGTGAGTGTTACTCGCCATAATGTTACAGACTGTAACACACAAAGGAGGTGAGCGTGCAAGTGAATTTTTCCCTAAAAGGTCGGCTCGAATGCAGAGTGCCCCGCCTCATAACGAAACTGCCTTGCCATCCTTGGACATGCGCCTCAGATGAATGCCGGATACCCGGTCAATTCCACCTGATCGCGCTGAGGAGATTGGAATAGTCGTCGGTCCACAATCTTTGAGTCGGGTGGGCCGGAATCGGAACCCAGGTTGCCGCTCCATCATGTTCAGAAAGCAGTAGCGTAAGGTCCGACTGATCTCGCGCCATCACCACCCATATCGAGGGAAACTTCCCATCGTCGATTTGAGCCTGAGAAACGTCCACATCGTTTTCGATCAGGCACGCCAGGTGAGCGTTCCTTGCCAGGGTGTCCAATGCGGGACCGAAGTCCATGTAGATATTGGAAATGTGAAAAGCGATGATGCCGTGGGGTGCGAGTTTGCGCTGATACAGCGCGAGGGCCTCGCGAGTGACGAGATGCATCGGGATCGAGTCGCCACTGAAAGCATCGAGGACGATGAGCCCATAATGAGTGTCGGGCGCATCGCGGAGTTTCAGGCGTGCATCGCCCAGCACGATGTCTGCCTGCGGTGAGCATTGGTGCAAAAAGCTGAAGTAACGCGCATCCTCGGCGATGCTCGCGACATGCGGGTCGATCTCGTAATAAGTCAGGGTCTGCCCGGGTTGAAGATAGCAGGCCATTGTTCCCGCACCGAGTCCCACAATCGCCCAGTTACCCTGCGGCGTACTCGTCTGGACAGCCCCGAAAATCTGACCTGCGGGGCCACTCCGCGTGTAATAGATAAGAGGCTCTCTGCTGAGGGTGGAATCGAGATGCTGCATCCCGTGAACTGTGCCGCCGTGAATCAGCATGTGAGATTTATTCTCCGCATCGCTGGTCACACGAGAGATGCCGAAGAAACTGCGCTCCGTATGGATGACATGCCCCACCAATGGGCCAGAGTAAAAGAAACTGGCTATCACCACCGCCGTCAGTCCCCAGACGAACCGGAACCGGCGCCTGGCAAAACTAAGACACCACAGCAGCGAATAGCCGAAGATCAGGAGGTTCGAAGCGCGGCTTGGCCGGATGCCCGCACGCGCAAGTCCAACGATGACCGCGACCATGCACAAGCCAAGCGCAATAGGAAGCAACCAGTCTTTTCGCTTTGCCCACACTGCCGCGGATGCGGTCAGCACTTTTGATTCCACGCTGGGGCGCAGCAGTGCGGCGAATATCAACGCGAGCGGCAATTCGAGAACGGTCTGAAATATCAATGGGGCCAAGAGCGCGTTGAACAAGCCGCCGAGCACTCCCCCGATTGAAATGCAAAGGTAGAACTCCGTAAGTCGGCGGACGGCAGGCCTCGTCGTGGCGAGTTCTCCGTGGCATACCATTGCCACGCCAAACAGCACGGAGAGATAGAGAGTCAATAGAATCGGAAACGATAGCTTGGATTGCGCGACCGTGGGAATCAGCCCCGCGAGAATGAGAAATGGTTCTCTCCGAACCAACCATGCGTGCGAGATAGGCGGCCGCTTGGCAAACACCAGGATGAAGCTGATCAAGTAGATCGCAAGCGACAAGACCCAGAGGAGTGGAATGGCGGGCACGTCGGTCGTGAGTGCCGTGGTAACTCCAAGCATCAGACTGGAAGGGACAAACGCCAGCGCGATCCAACGCAATCGCTCCTTCCACGTATCGCCGGTGGCAGGTTGCTCGATTTCAGCACTCGTCCCGCGCTGGCTCAGGTTCGGAGATCTCCACACGATCAGTGCGCAGATCCCGATCGCAAGCACGTAAAACAGGTAACCATAGCTCCATAAAACTGCGTGGGTGTGAAGCCGCAACAGGGGCTCCAGCAACACCGGATATGCCAGCAGCCCGCAAAGGCTGCCGGCATTTCCCGCCGCATACAGAAAATACGGATCGCTCGCCCCTCTGTGTGCCGATTCCGCGAACCACCGCTGCATGAGCGGCGCAGTCGACGAGAGTATGAAGAACGGCAGTCCTACTGACACCAGCAATAGCGCAAATATCCAGAAAACGGGGCTGCTTTGGGTCGGAGGAGCCCAACCCGCCGGAAGATGCAGAGGAAGTAGCCCAACGATCGCCAGGGGCGAGGCCACGAGCGCCATGTGCAGAGCAATCTGTAACCTGCGTCTCAGCCATCGCTCAATGGCGTAGGCGTAGAAGTAACCGGCGAGAAGCATTGCCTGAAAGAAAACCAGGCACGTGTTCCAGACTCCCGCGCTGCCGCCGAGCATCGGCAACATCATCTTGGCGATCATGGGCTCTACCAGAAAGAGCAGAGCTGCGCCCAGGAACATGGGAAGAACAAATGCCAACACGAGCATAGGGGAGCAGGTTGTCTCCGACAGATGGATCAATCATAACGGTGAGGACGGAAACTGCAGGGAACAATCCCGATGAAGATTTCTCTTTCGTACCCTATGCAACAGGAACAGACCGGATCACATCACACAAGGTAGGTGCACGCGCCGCAACGGGATTGCGGCGGCCAACTCTGTAGAAGAAGGGGACTATTTCTTATGTCAACTAGCTTATTGGAAAAACAGGCTTCGGTCGAAGATGTTCTTCGCGAGGTTTCCAGGCTCAAATCTGTTGTCACAGAAGCAGTGGAAGAGGGAGTTCAAACTGCGGTAAATGCGCTGAAGCAGGGGCGCGATGCAGCAGAAGACGTGATCTACGATGCGCGGCATACAGTCAAGCAAAAGCCCCTGCAGTCGATGGGAGTGGTCTTTGCCGCCGGCGTTTTGGCGGGCAGCCTCCTGGCTTGGCTCAGTACCCGTCGCAGTTAACCGGGAAAACCGGAGAATCGCGTTGGCAAATGCAAAAGCGCCGGGACTAGAAGCCCCGGCGCACATACCTCATGCCAGAAAATAACCTAGGCGCGGCTCATGTAAGCGCCTTCGCTCGTGTCGACGCGGATCTTCTCGCCTTCGTTGATGAACGGAGGCACCTGCACGACGAGACCGGTCTCGGTCTTGGCGGGCTTGGTCACGGACGACGCCGTCGCCGATTTCAGCCCGGGTTCCGTCTCAACCACCGTCAACTCAACGAAAGTCGGCAGTTCGATGCCGACGGCCTGTCCGTCGTGATAGCTGACCTTGATCTGCAGATTCGGCGTCAGGTATTCGACGGCATCGCCGAGGGTCGAGCCCTTCAGCACGGTCTGCTCATAGTCCACCGGATTCATGAAGTAGTAGTCATCGCCGTCGGCATAGAGAAACTCCATGGAGACCTCGTCGACCACGACCTTCTCAATGGCGTCGCCGGAGCGGAAGCGGTGTTCAAACATGGCGCCGGACTTCAGATTGCGAAGTTTCGCCTGGATGAAGGCGCGCAGGTTGCCCGGGGTGCGATGCTCCACCTTGAATACGAGGTGAAGATTGTCGTTGTGCTTGATGATCATGCCCGGACGCATTTGGGTGGCGGGAATCGCCATAAACGTGAAACTCCTTGCTCTACTTGAAAAATTCGGCCTCGGCCCAATCTCCATTGTAACTTAGCGACACATCTGCACCACTTTCCGGCTCTTACCCGCACAGGCGCACCCCTGTGTTCTGATCGAAGGCAGAAAGGACCGCATCTGCCCGGACTAAAGAAGAAGACGGCGCCGCTCCTGGCACTTCTGCTCGTTTGTATGCTCTGGGCCTGCGCTTCCCTGCGCTCCGATCTGCTGCGTGGCTCGACTCCCACTGCGAATTCCTCTTCTCTCGCGACCCAGGCAGCACTGCTGGCGCTCTTCGCCGTCATCGCAGCCACTGCAGCATTCGTTCGAAAAGCACCCTGGCCGCGCGGAAGTGTGCTCGGTTCGACCGTCCTCGCCGGCATCGGGCTTTTTGCTGTGCCCTCCGTCCTGATCGAAATTGCAAAAGGAAATATCGACGACGCTACGCGCGTGGCGCTTTTCTCGCTCGCACCAGTCTTCGCTGTCGTCTTCGAGCCTTACCTTGGTTCAGGATCGACATCGCAACAACGCGGCGGGTTGGCGGCTTCGCTGATTGCAGTGTGCGGTAGCTTGCTTGTCTTTCCGCTCAATGTCCCCCGGTCCGGCGCCGATGCTGCTGCCTTCTGCGGAATTCTGGCAGCCGTCGCCTCCGTCGCTGCAGCCAATTGCCTTTCCGTGCGCCTAGTGTACGAACAAACCGCTGGATCAGTGTTCAGCTTCGCAGCGGTCGCAGCAGGATCCGCCGCTGTCGCTCTCAGCCTCTGGAGCGTCGCCTTCGAGCGGCTCACCTGGTCTTCTCCGCGCGTGGATGCGTGGGCTGGACTCGATGTGCTGGCGCTCGCGCTGCTCTTCTGGCTCATGCGCCGCATGACAGCCGTACGCATGACAACGCGGTTCCTGATTGCACCGCTGCTGGCGAACCTGGCTGGACTTGCCTTCCTGCACCCCGGAGTTCAAGCTCGCGGCTGGCTGGGCCTTTCGCTCATCGCAGCGGGATCAGGTTGGCTGCTCCTCGGGCCTGAAGGCGAACCGGAGGAAACCGGCTCGTCACTCGGCATCAACTAACGCTTCCTCACCGCTAGAGGACTTTTACGGCCGCACTTCAAATACCAGGTTGAAAGGTGTCTCTGCCGCTCTGCGGAACCGCTTGAACCCTGCCGCCGTCACTACATCGTGAATGCGCTCCTCGCCGGCCTGGGCGCCGAGGGCCGCCCCCACTTCCTGTGCGAGAGATGCAGGCGTGCAAATCATGGTGGAGGCGGAGTAGAAGATACGACCTACCGGATTGTGATTCTTTTCCGGCGTGTCATTCGCGAACGGTTCGACGATCATCCAGGTTCCATCGGGTTTCAACGACGACAGCACGTGTTGCGCTGCTCCCGTTGGATCGCCCATATCGTGCAGACAATCGAAAAACGTGACGAGATCGTAGCCGCCATTTACGGGATAGCTTTTCGAACTAGCAACTTCGAAGTTGATCTGGTCGAGAAGCCCATCGCGTCCTGCAACGTGCCGCGCATACTCAATCGACCCACTGTGATAATCGAATCCGATGAACCGCGACTTCGGAAACGCCTTGGCCATCAGCATTGTCGAAGCACCGTGTCCGCACCCAACGTCGGCAACCGACGCACCTTTGGCAAGCTTGTCTCCGACTCCGTCCAACGCGGGGATCCAGCCGCTCAAGAGGTTCTGCTCGTAGTTGGGCCGGAAGAACCGCTCCGTGCCGAAGAACAGATTGGCGTCATGCTCGTGCCAGCCAACGCCGTCCCCAGTTCGGAACGCTTGCGTGATCTTCGGCTCATCCTTGAAGCAAGCTGAAATAATGTGGAACGCCCCCGGCAAGTCGACTGTTGTCAGGGCGAATGCCTGCTCAGGCGGCAACTCGAATTTCTTTGAGGCCGCGTCATAGGTGACATATCCGCTGGCGGCGTTGGCATTGAGCCACTCGCGGATATAACGCTCGGTTGTTTTGGTCTTTGCAGCCAGTTCTGCCGGCGTTAGTGGGCCTGCGCCGGCCATCGCCTTGTAGAGGCCCAATTTGTCGCCGATCACGATGAGCGCCGCGTGCATTGCAGCGCCCATATCCATAACTGCCTTTCCCATGAAGGCATCGAACTTTGACTGCTCGAAAACGGGTGATGCTGTAGTGGATCCCATGCTGACCTCCAGGTTTTTCTCGAGGGGCCGGTGTTGCGGCATGATGCTACGCCCGTTCAAAAAGCGCTGTCAAAGACTTTTCGGTCGAACCGGGAAGCCCAATTCGTCCAATGAAATGGCGCGCCCCGAAGGCTGTCCGCACTGGATTGAGGCGAAGTCGGGCACGAGGCAACGTCATCATTTGTTGGGACCGGCTATCATCCGCTACTATTGCCGCAACTTTACGGCGGCTCCCACCCGCCACAGGAGTTCCCGCCATGCGCTTCGCCGTCCGTTTGTGCTTATCTTTGCTGCTTTCTTTTGCGGCGCTCAATGTCACATTTCCTGGTGCGCAAGCCCAGGCGCCTGCGGCAACGCAGTCGGCTGCACTTCCGATCGACCAGCGCGTGCAGGACTTGCTGAAGCGAATGACGCTCGAAGAGAAGGCGACCATGCTTGCGGGCTCCGGCTGGATGGAATCGGCGCCCATCGCGCGCCTCGGCATTCCATCGATAAAGATGGCCGACGGCCCCATGGGAGTGCGCTCATGGGCGGGCAGCTCGGCAATCACCAATTCGTCGGCGAACCCGGTCAAGGTGGAGACGACTTCCTTCCCTTCAGGTGTGGCGATGGCAGCCTCGTGGGACACCGCGCTCGTGCAGCGCGAAGGCCAAGCCATTGCGCAGGAGGTCAAGGCGCTCGGCCGGGATATGATCCTCGGCCCCACCATCAATATCAACCGTGTTCCCCTCTGGGGCCGCAACTTTGAGGGCTATGGCGAAGATCCTTTTCTCACCGGGCAGATGGGCGTTGCCTATGTCCGGGGAATTCAGGGTGAGGGCGTAATTCCTTCGGTGAAGCACTTCGCCGCAAACAATGAAGAGTTCGAGCGCCATCGTATCGACGCGAAAATCGACGAACGCGCGTTGCACGAGATCTATCTGCCGGCATTCAAAGCCGCCGTGCAAGAGGGCGGCGCCTGGGCTGTGATGTCCTGCTACAACAAGGTGAACGGGACGCACTGCGCCGAGAGTGATTACTTGTTGAAGGACATTCTGAAAAACGAGTTTGGCTTCAAGGGCTTCGTGGTCTCGGACTGGGGCAGCACCTATTCGACCGCGCCGACCGTGAGCGCCGGGATGGATTTGGAGATGCCGGGCGGACCGCCGATGCTGGCGTTTCTAGCGCTCCCACGCGCCAATGAACAAGGCAGTAGCGGGGGCTGGCTTGTTGCGGACAAGGTGCTCGCCGAAGTGAAGGCCGGCAAGATAACCGAGGCGACAATCGATGACAACGTGAGCCGCATTCTGCGCGTAATCCTGCTCAGCGGCATCATGGAGTTCCCGCACACCGCGCTTGGCGAAGTGGATACGCCCGAACAGCAGAAGTTGGCCCGCGACGGCGAAACGGAAGGCATCGTGCTCTTGAAGAATCAGAACTCGCTGCTGCCACTCGACTCCGCAAAGCTTCATTCGATCGCAGTCATCGGTCCCAACGCAGTGGTTGCGCGCACTGGCGGCGGAGGCAGCTCGCTGGTGCGCCCGAAGTACGCGGTTTCTCCCCTCGACGGCATCAAGAAGCGCGCCGGCGCGGGCATCCAGATTACCTCGGCGCTCGGCGTCGGCATGGAGGGCGAAGATGCAGCGCACGACACTCCTGAAGCGCGCGCGAACGACTTGAAAGCAGCGACGGATGCGGCTGCTAAAGCTGATGTCGCCGTCGTGGTCGTGGGCCGCTACAACAAGCTTGAGTCCGAGGGCTTCGACGTAAAGACGATGGACCTGCCCGCGGGCCAGGACGAGTTGATCGCTGCCGTCGAGAAGGCAAATCCCCACACCGTTGTCGTGCTCAACACCGGCGATCCGGTGACCATGACGAAATGGCTCGACACCACACCGGCGCTTCTGGACATGTGGTATGGCGGGCAGGAAGGCGGCAATGCACTCGCGACGATTCTCTTCGGCGATGCAAGCCCGTCAGGAAAACTGCCGGTTTCCCTCCCGAAGAAATTCGAAGACTCGCCAGCCGCGAAGAACTACCCGGGACAAAATCTCCAGGTCAATTACGCCGAGGGCATCTATGTCGGCTATCGCTACTACGACACCAAAAATGTAGAGCCCCAATTTCCATTCGGCTTCGGCTTGAGCTACACGACTTTTGAGTACAGCGATCTGACAGTAACCAAGGCGACAGAAGCAGGCAAGGACCCGACTGACCTTGTTGAGGTCAATTTGAAAGTTCGCAACTCCGGCAAACGTGCCGGAGCTGAGGTTGTCCAGCTCTACGTTCATGATGGGCACTCCAAAATCGACCGCCCGGCACACGAACTCAAGGCCTTCAGCCGCGTATCCCTGAAACCCGGAGAAACGCAAACCGTCGAGTTCAAGCTCAACCGCTCCGCGTTCGAGTATTGGAGCCCGGAGACAAAGGCGTGGACCCTGGATCCGGGAGCCTTTGAGATCCAGGTCGGGGCGTCATCGCGCGACATCCGCCTCAAGGCGCCCGTCGATCTGACACGCTGATAAACTCGGTAGAGATGCCCAGGCAGCTTCACTACAACGCGGCGGAAAGTATCCCGGCTGAAACGGCGGCAGATCCTTATCTGCGGCCTGCCTTCTCGTTCGGCAACCGCATGCGGCGGCTGGTATGGAACCTTTGCTGGGCCATCTTTTTTCGCTTTTCGCCGCGCCCGTTTTTTGCGTGGAGGGCGATGCTGCTGCGCCTGTTCGGCGCGAAGATGGGTCCGCATTGCCACTTCTATCCAAGCTCGCGCGTGTGGGCGCCGTGGAACCTGATCTGCGCCGACCAGGTATCTGCAGGGGATGGCGCGGAGATCTACAACCCCGCACCCGTCCGGCTTGGCTCGCACGCAATTCTCTCGCAGAACTCGTATCTCTGCGGTGCCACGCATGACTTCGATGATCGCAGCGTTTCCGCTGCTGGCCTACACCATGGAAGTGGGACCGTATGCGTGGGTATGTGCGCGGGCGTGTGTCGCGCCCGGAGTCAACATCGGCGAAGGCGCGGTACTAGGCCTCGCCTCCGTGGCGACACGCGACCTGGAGCCGTGGGGCGTCTACGCAGGATCGCCAGCCGCAAAAGTAAAACAGCGCAACCGGCTCACCCCCTGAGCTCAGCCCCAAAAACAACAAAGCCGCCAGCTCGACGGGCGGGATCGAATGCCATTACTTGATCACTGTTGCGGCGGCGCGTAAGGCTCGACCCGCAGCATGTCTGACAAGATTCCACGCTCTTCCGGACTGAACTGTCCCTGGTAGCGGCTCGAATCCAGAACAATCGATCGCTGATCAGGTGGAACGGCCTTAAGATCGCGGAACGCATTTCGCATCATCGCCTGCCGATCCTGCGGCATAGTGGTCCAGCGGCGCGCCGATTGCGCCACGCGCGCACGATCTTCCGGCGACAGGCGCTCAAGGTTTTCTGCCCGTGCCAGGCGCCGCTCTCGTTGAGCGCCGGGCAACTGGTTCACCTGGTTAAGCTGGTTCATCACCCTCTGCTGTTCACCCTGCGGCAATTGACGGAAGCTGGGATCGCTGCGCAACATCTGCTCTTGTTGCGTCACCGGAACATTGCGATGCGTGTTGAGCCACGCGCCGAGATGGCCCGGAGGCGCGTAAGTCTGCTTGGCAGTGCCCGGATATCCCTGTCGCCCGTAAGCGTTGTAGTTTGGATTCGGGTAAACTCCACGCGCACCCGCCTGCGGTGTGTATGGGTTCTGCATCGGACGCTGGGGCTGTGTTCCAGACGGTGGACGATAGGGTTGGTACTGCTGTGCCGGCCGATTCTGGTACTGCTGTGGCGCACGGTTTTGATATTGCGGCGCGGGACGCTGGTTTTGGTACTGCTGTCGCGGCGATTCTGGATGCGTAGACTGCGAGTGGCCTTGTTGTTGAGGGGAATGCGAGGCAGGCGCGGGGTGCGAACTATTTTGATGCTGCGCGCTCAGAGAGATAGCAGACAGGCACAAACAGAGCATCGCCACAGCGGCCAGAACCGCTCGACGCCTCCCGCTCACAATCCCGCTGCCTCTTGCCCCATTCATGATCCTGGCCCCCGCCATTCAAAAGACTCTCTTGTACTTCCTCGGTTATTGCGATTGAGGATCATCCGAGTTCGGATCGTCCGAGATCGCGTCGTTCGGGTTGTCGGAGATCGCCTCCAGTTGATCGAGCACCTGCGCATTGCTGTCGAGCGTCTGCAAATCGCGCACTACGGCAGCGTTTGGCTGTGGTGGCAGCTGCTGCGTTTCCACGTTGGTTATACCCAGATACGTTCCACCGCCCACCAGAAGCATCACCGTCAGCGCCATCGCAGCCAGAGGGCGAGCGTGCATCGGCGGACCATAAGCAAAGCGGGCGCGGAGGCGCTGCAACCATGATTGTGGTGGAGCTTCCCGTTCCTCGCGCATTCGCGCGCCAAGCCGGGTCATGAAGTAGGGGCTGGGCTCAGGCGCCGTCCAGGCATCCATCGCCGCCATGGTCACGCGCATCTCTTCCAGCTCTTTGCGGCAGTTGTTGCACTCCGCAACATGAGCTTTCACCTTGGCAGGCGCCGCTTCAGGATCGAGCAGCATGTCAGCCAGCTTCTCGTCCATCGCGGTGCATTTGTTCATCGATTCCATCACTACCCCCCACTCCCCGCCGGTGTCGCCCGGCTTTCAATCTTCAAATAAAATCCTTCAGCTTATCTCGCAGTGTCTGGTAAGCCCTGAAGAGCAGCGACTTGGTCGCCGACTCGCTCAGTTTCAACACATCCCCGATCTGCCGATAATCCATCCCTTGATACTTGTGCATCAACACTGCCATGCGCTGTCGTTCCGGCAGTGCCATTACGTGAGCCCGAATCGCCGCCATCCGCTCATCGCGCAATATGCTCTGCTCCACCGAAGGAGTGTCGTCGGCCACATCCGGCGTCGTGCCAGACTCTTCGTCTGGCGCGTCCAGATAAATCGTCGACGCAGAGCGTTCATGCCGGGTGTCGCGTGCGTGATTTACCGCAAGGTTAGTAGCAATGCGATAAAGCCACGTGGTGAACTTCGCCTCTGCGCGATAGCTCTCACGCGAACGATACACCCGCAGGAAAACCTCCTGCGCTAATTCTTCGGCAACCGCCTGGTTATGGACCATGCGAAAAAGGAAACTGATCATTGCCCGGTGGTACTTACCCACGAGGTAATTGAAACCAGCCTCATCGCCCGCCGCCACCCGCAGCATAACCGCTGCATCGCTTGACTCGTCCATCGCATAATTGATGGGCTTTTGCGTCTCGGCCGGGTTCAGGGGAGTGCTCTGTCCCAGCGCCGGATTGTCCAGTACCAGGGTTGCCATATCCTCTGGAACCCCGTCTTCCTCAGAAGGTTGCGCGAATTCGTCAGGACCGGACTCTGAATTTGCAGTGTTTATCGGTTTCTTACCCCTGGAATGCTGCCCGGAATGGGCAGAATCGGAACGGCCGGAATCGGTGCCAATCCCTCGGGCGGGCTCGTCGTCATCCGACCGGCTCGCCATTGCCGCCAAATGAGCACCCGCCAGGCCGCCTGCATCGGCTGCAGCAAGCTCAAAACCCGGCAAGCCCATGCTCCCAGCGCAAGGCAATGGGGGAACCAACGGCTGGTCCCCGGGAGCGGACTCGCGTGCCACTCGGATTGATCGTACTCGCCAGCGCATCAGTAACTTGGAGCGATTTCAGTTGCCTCCCCGAAGGTCGTGGAGCAGGGTTGGCCGCGGAGTATCGCTGGTGATACTCTAACCTACGGGGAGCCCCTCTGGCGCGCTTGGCGCCCATCCGGGAGCGGGCGCTTAACTCAGCGGTAGAGTGCCACCTTCACACGGTGGAAGTCGCAGGTTCGAATCCTGCAGCGCCCACCATAATTCCTGACACCCTCTCCCTCCCCAGTCTGCCGCGATTATGATTTCTTCATGGCAAAAAAGCTTCGCTGGGGCGTCCTTAGTACTGCAAGCATCGGAATCAGAAAAGTCCTGCCGGCCATGCAGCACGGGGAGTACACCACCGTGGACGCCATTGCTTCGCGCGATCTCACCAAAGCGAAAGAAGCAGCGGCGAAGCTGGGCATTCCCAAGGCCTACGGATCGTATGAAGAGCTACTGGCCGACCCTGACATTGACGCGATCTACAATCCCCTGCCCAACCAGATGCATGTTCCTTGGACCGCGAAGGCAGCAGCAGCCGGCAAGCACGTTCTCTGCGAAAAGCCCATCAGCCTCACCGTCGCCGAAGCCAAAACCCTGCTCGCTGTCCGTGCCCGCACCGGCGTCAAAATCGGCGAAGCGTTCATGATCCGCAGCTACACCCAATGGCTGCGCGTAGGCGAACTGCTGCGCGCGGGGCGCATCGGCCAATTGCGGTCTGTAGCTGGATTTTTCAGCTACTACAACAACGACCCCGCCAACATCCGCAATCACATCGAGTCCGGTGGCGGCGCCCTGCTCGATATCGGCTGCTACTGCATCCAGGCAGCGCGCTACGGATTCGGCCAGGAACCGCGCCGCGTTGTCGGCCTCATCGATCGCGACCCCACGATGAAGATCGACCGACTGACTTCTGCGCTGTTGGATTTCGAAGGCGGCCAGGGCATCTTCACCTGCAGCACGCAGTTGGTTCACTATCAGAAAGTCCTGTTCTTCGGCACCACGGGCCGGATCGAGATGCAAATCCCTTTCAATGCACCCAAAGACCGCCCCACCCGCATCCTCATTGATGAAACCGGCGAACTCTTCGGTAGCGGCATCAAGATCGAGGAATTCCCCATCGCCGACCAATACACCATGCAGGGCGATGCCTTCTCCCGCGCCGTCCTTGAAGGCGGCGAAGTTCCCGTGCCGCTGGAAGAAGCCATTGCCAACATGGCAGTAATCGAAGCTATCTTCAAATCCGCCGAAACCGGCAATTGGGAGACGCCGCAGACGTAGAAGTTAAGAATGTCGGCAAGCGTAAAAACGATTAGCCACGATATTGGTGTGCTGGATCACATTTCGTTACGTGCGTGCAGGGTACACTGCCGATTTGGAATTGTGAGCTTTTGCAATGCCTCTCGATGAAGATCAAACGCCCCTGAGTTACACCCGCGGAGAAGACCGCCTCCTCCTCGACCTGACCATCGGCGAACTCCTCCACCGCACGGCATGCCGCTACCCCGACCGCCTCGCCGTAGCATCCCGCCACCAGTCCCAACGCATGACCTGGGCCGAACTCAGCGATGCTGCAGACCGCGTGGCCCGCGGCCTGTGGTCGCTCGGCATCCGTCGCGGCGACCGAGTTGGCCTGTGGTCCACCAACTGCATTGAGTGGGTGATGCTGCACATGGGTTGCGCGCGGGCAGGCGCTGCGCTGGTCAACGTGAACCCCGCATATCGATCGCATGAATTGCAGTACACCCTCACGCGGTCCCGGATGAAAGCGCTTTTCCTCTGGCACAAGGACAAGCGCGCCGACTACGCAGAGATCCTCGAACGCGCGCGCTACGGCCTCAATCTCGAACTAGCCCACACCATCTACTTCGACTCGCCCGAATGGACCGCGCTCCTCGATGCGCCCGGTCAACTGCCAGATCACGTTGCCGTCACGGATGTCGCCAACATCCAGTACACCAGTGGAACAACCGGCCATCCCAAAGGCGTGATGCTCACCCACCATAACGTGGTGAACAACGGCCAGTTCCTCGCCCAGGGCTTTCACTACACCGAGCAGGACAAGATCGTCGTGCCCGTGCCGCTCTTCCACTGCTACGGCTGCGTCATTGGCACCATGAGCGCACTGAACTCTGGCGCCGCTCTCATCCTTCCCAACTGGACCTTCGACGCTCGCGCCACCCTGCAAGCCGTGCACGACGAACGAGCCACCTCGGTCTACGGCGTTCCCGCCATGTATGTGGCCGAGTTCGGCCTGCCCGAATTCTCCACATTCGACTTCACCAGCCTGCGCACCGGCATGATGAGCGGCGCACCGTGCCCTGTTGAACTCATGAAGCGGGTGCTCAACGAAATGCACATCGGCGAACTGGTCATCGCCTATGGCCAGACCGAGACTTCGCCCGTCGTCACCATGAGCGACGCCGGTGATTCGCTCGAAATCCGTGTCAATACTGTGGGCCGCGCCATGCCGCAAACCGAGATCCAGGTCATCTCCACCATTGACGGCACGCGCCTGCCCATCGGCATGCAAGGCGAAATCTGCGTACGCGGATATGCCGTGATGAAGGGCTACGACGGTGACCCCGTCGGCACCGCAGACGTGGTCAAGCCGGATGGCTGGCTGCATACCGGCGATCTCGGCGTGATGCGTCAGGATGGATGCCTCCACATCACCGGCCGTTCGCGCGACGTGATTATTCGCGGCGGCGAAAACATCTATCCTCGCGAAGTGGAGGAGTTCCTCTACACGCATCCCAAGGTCAGCGAAGTCCAGGTGGTCGGCATCCCCAATGAACGCCTTGGCGAAATCGTCGTCGCATGGATCCGTCTTCGCCCCGGCATCGAAGCCACAGAATCCGAGATTCGCGAGTGGTGCAAGGCGCAAATCGCGTACTACAAAATCCCTGAACATGTGCGCTTCGTCGACGAATTCCCCGCAACACTCTCCGGAAAAATCCAGAAGTACAAAATCCGCGAATTCGAAATCGAGGCGCGGGGCCTGCAGTCCATCGCAAAAACCGCCACGGCATAACTGTGAATCAAGTCATGCCGCAGTGGCAATCGCGGCAGTGCGCATAACGGTGACGACAGTGATGTCGTCCTCTTGCCCGAACCGCTTCGCCGTATCGACGATTTCAGCCGCAGATTTCATCGAAACTTCCCGCGCGCGATCGAAGCCAAACAACTCGCCATCCGGACGCTGCGCTTCGATCACTCCATCGGAATAGAACGTGAGACGGCTGCCGGAGGCGAGATGAAACTCGGTCGACTCGTATTGTGCGGAGCTTGCCACCCCGAGCGGCAACGCTCCGGGAAGCTCCACCTCTTTTCCATCAAGATAAGGCGACAAGTGTCCTGCATTCGCAATGGTGACCTGCCCATCCGCACTGATGCGGGCGATAAGCGCGGTAGACAGTGCGCCGCCAGCGCGCCCCACGAGTCGCTCATTCAGATTTGAAAGCAGTTCGGCCGGATCCTTCGTAAACTCCGCCACCCCGCGAATCGCGCCAACCAGCACAGAGACCAGCATCGCGGCAGGCAGGCCTTTGCCCGCGACATCGCCAACAACGATCAGGAAGCCCGCCTCTCCGTCCGGAAGTATCTGGAAGAAATCGCCGCCAACCTGCTGAGCGGGTTCATAAGCCGACTCGACCGTGAAACCCGGTACAGCGCCGGTATGCTCCGGCACCAGAACCCGCTGCACTTCCTGGGCCGCTGCAAGTTCGCCCTCGAGCTGCGCCTGCCGCCTGCTCATGGTGCTGGAGCGTTGCAGCATGATGATCGCCAGCGAGACGACCGACAAGATTCCCGACACACTGTTCAGCGACACGAAGAATGGACCGACCGGGTAACGGTTAATCAAGTTCAAACCGCGAAGTGAAAACTGCCTCCAGGCGGGAAACTGAAACAGCATCTCCATCGTCACCAGGGCATAGATGTACAGGCTGAACAGGATCACCGGGATCAGCAGGATGCCCGCCTCGCGATTTCCCCGGCGCCAATGGACCACAAGCACAATCGGGATGACAACGGAAAGAAAGATGACGAAGGGAAGATTGGTGACGGTTTGAAGCGGCAATGGCAAGTCGATGAACCAGCCATGAAGGCCTCCGATGAAATAGAGAACGCCAATCACAATGAGAGACATCTGCCATCGCCGGCCAACTCGCAAGTGAACGAATGAAAAGTAGAGCGATGCCCAGATGTAGGGCGATACGAGACGAGTTGAATCCGAGAACAACATCCATCCGATTGGAATGTTATGAAGCTGGCTAATCACCAGCGTCGGAATCAGAACCAGTCCCATCACTCCAACAGCAAAGATCCACAGATACTCGGTTTGTTGCCGTTGCGCGGCAAAAAGCACTAGGGCAACAAGGCCAAGGCAGACTCCCAGGCCATCGCTTATCCAGCCGGAGGCATTCTCGCCGATGATTGATAGCCAGTTGTAACGATAAAGGGTCTTCTCTTGCCCAAGAGCGAGATTGGCAGCATACAAACCCGGATTCTGGCCCACATTCCATTCGAGTGCCGAGATGTGAACACGGAGGGCAATCACAATGGTCCCCGACGCCAGCACGCGATCGGGGATGTGCGCCAGAACTCTTGCGTCGGAGGTGTACGGCACAAAGGGCGCCACTTGTCCCGACGCCATCACCCGCTCGCCGTTGACGTAAATCTCAAATGCACGCGAGAGCTTTATCTCGCTGAGGGCGAGGGCGGTCTGTGTGGAGTCTACTTTGACGTGGAGTCGATACCACACAACTTCCGGATGATGCGGAAACAAAGATTCGACCGAACCGGATGGATCAAACAGCGTCCAACGGGAATCATCGAAGTCCCCAGACGCGTAGGCCGGGTTATCGCCCGCCTCTACCAGCCACTTCATTGCCAGATTCGCCGGTTCGCGAAGGTGGGTAGCATCGAAGGTCTGCGCCCGAATCGGATGCGCGAACAGGACGAACAGCGCCAGAGGTAGAGCAAACGCGAGATGCCGGAGCGTGTGCTTTGCGAATCGGCAAACCATAGGGCAGCTTGGACCTCGTGCAGGCTTCAGTACAACCTACCATTCCACTCCGGCATGCGAGAACGCTGAACTGTACTCAACGCGAGCAAACGACGTTGACGGGTGCCCCCGGTCCTTCGCTTTTGAAGACCGGGGAAGGAAGCGGGGCGTCGAACGGGGCAGCGCCTTGTTACCGCGTCTCGCCCGTCCGGAGAATGGCCTCGGTCGGCTTGTTGTATCTGCCGGTCAGCGCATTCCACCGCACGATCGCCAGCTCTTTCAGCATCTGCAGACCGTCGCGCAAGTAGCTCATCCGGCTGCGCTCATCGTGCGCCCAGCTTACCGGCACCTCGACCACACGAAATCCCCGCTTGATAGCAATAAACAGAATTTCGGGGTCAAAACCCCATCGCTCGATGGTCTGAAGCTGGAAAACCGTCTGCGCCGCCGCCCGCGTAAAAGCCTTGAAACCACACTGCGTATCCGCAAACGGCAACTGCATCACCATGCGGCAAACCGCGTTGAAACACCGCCCAAAAATCTGACGATATAACGGTTGGCGGTGGGTCTGCCGCCCGCTCTCCAGCCACCGGGAGCCAATGGCAATATCGGCGCCATTGGCAAGGGCCGCAAACAGGCGGCCCGCCTCGTCCATTGGGGCTGAAAGATCGGCGTCTGTGAACATCAAAATCTCACCCTGCGCATCGAGGATACCCGCACGCACACTGTAGCCTTTGCCGCGATTTCCGGGGTTTTCAAGCAGGCGGACTTCGGGAGCGCGCAAGGCAAAATCGTGTACCAGCCTGGCCGTCGAGTCGGTCGAACCATCGTTCACCACGATAACCTCGGCCCGCCACTGGTTGGCGCGGATCGCGTCCACTACAGATTCAAGTGTCGCCGGAATGCGTGCACTCTCGTTGTAGGCCGGGATGACGATGCTGTACTTGGGAAACTCAACCAACGCCTTGCTCCTTCCCTTCTGGATGATTCAGCAGCGGGGGAAGACTCAGGACATCATACCGCCTCGCGGCCGGCACGGCATCGACGCGAAAAACATAGCTCGGCCGGGAGCCTCCGAATCCGTAACCGAGTCATGCCTATTCCACAGAAGAATCGTTTTTTCTTAACCTCCTGTGCCGAATGCGTTTATCCTGTGGTACGGAGGCCAGAGGACATGACCAAGGCAGATCTGGTGGAAAAGGTCACCCGCTTGGGTGATCTGACGCGACGCGATGGCGAGGTCATCGTGGAGACGGTTTTTGATTCCGTGATTTCCGCTTTGCAGAGTGGTGACAAGATCGAAATTCGCGGTTTTGGTTCCTTCCGCATTCGCCAGCGCAATCCTCGCATTGGCCGCAACCCCAAGACAGGAGAGCGAGTGGAAGTCCCTGCCAAGCGTGTCCCGTACTTCAAGCCTTCGAAGGAACTGCGCGACCTGGTCAATCCGGGCGAAGCGGCGCCGGCAGCCTAGGGCAATCGCGGTCACTCCAACAATGCTAGAGCTGTGGCCCTTCGGGCCGCAGCTTTTTGCGCTCAGTCGCGAATCCCGATCACGCTCATCATCCGCCCTGCATGGCCCTGCGATGCACGGTGAGAGAAGAACAAATCCCCGTGGCAGCTGGTGCAACCGCCCGTAAGGCTTATGGCAGAAGGCTTCAAACCGGCATCGAGCAGCTGCCTGCGATTGGCTTCAATCAGATCGAGATGCAAAGCGGGGCCGATTGGTGAATGTCCCGGAGCGCGCTGCGTAAGAAACAGCATCGGATACTTCTTGCGTACCGGATCGGAATCGTAGACATCGCGGAACAGCTCGCGCGCATAGCTGAATTGCGATTCGAATTCCGAAAGCACTTCTTCTCCGATGGCATAGCAGCACTGGCCCACTCCCGGACCGATGGCTGCGATCAGGTCTTCCGGGCGGGAGCCGAACTCGAGTCGCATTTTCCCGATCCCCAATTCGACGATTCGTTTTACTGTCCCGCGCCAACCCGCATGGAAAGCCGCGACAACGCGGCGCTTGCGATCTGCAACCAGCACTGGAATGCAGTCGGCCGTTTGAATCGCGATCAGCAGCCCAGGTTCGTCCGTCATTACGCCATCCGCTTTGTGCGGACGCTCGCGGTTAGCGTCGTCAATGCCGGCAATTACGACAAGGTTCGAATGAAACTGCCGTAGCGTCAAAGTGGGCGTTGTTTTATCGCCCGTCACTGCTCCCGCCAGAAGGCGGCGATTCTGAACGACGGCTTCGCGGTTGTCGGCAGCGGTAAATCCAAGATTCAATTCGCCCGGAGCAGTTTCGGCACAATACGCCCGGCTTGCACCGCCCAGGCGCGTACTGAATCCATGCCACAGCCAGCTGTTGATCGTCTTCCGGTCGCGCCAAGTGGGAATCTGAAGCAACCCCACACCACTTTTTGACATGGTTGGCGCCGGAGCAGGCAGAGCCAGTTCCTGCCTTGTCGCTGCATCCTGGCGCATCTTACGCAGCCGGGTCGTCATGCCAGGCGCCGTTTTGCGCCGGTTGCGCACCAGGCCCGCAATCTTGAAGAGGTCATCGATGGGCTGCAGGTCTTGATCGGATTCAACTTGTGGGGAAGGTAGAGACCGCTTCACAGATCCGATTGTAGCGGCAGGGCCAATCTACGGGCGCAAAGCAAATGGGCTCACCTTCCGGTGAGCCCGCTCGAGAGGCATTTTATTGGGAGGGAGGTCCTGAAGGGGGTCGAGAGAAGGGGTCTAAATACAGACCCTCAAAAGGGGAGTAGGATACCTTTCTTGGATGGGTCAAATTCGAGGAAGCCTCTGCTAATTACCTAGTCAGATGCGCGAGTAACCAAAACGTTGCTTTGAACTCCGAAAAATATAGAAATTCCCTCATCTATCTGTGGAAATCTCGGATTAAATTCCCCGCCAGACGTGATTTGAACCAAAAATAGTGCAACCTCATGCCTTGGGCTGACCTAAACCCTTTGATCCATGCTCATCACTGGTTCGGAGGTTTTGGCGCCTCCTCCTGCTTCACTTCCGGTCCCTCGCCCGGGAATGGCCATTTCTTGTCCAAAAGGAGCTCATTTTCCCGTTTTTCTTTCGAAATTTTGTTGACCTGCAGATTCTCAAGGAAGTGCACACCGGTCTTCCCGGCCACCACGATATCGATGTCGCCGTCCTTGTCCAGGTCCTCAGTGACAAATTGCGTTCCGGCCCCCGCGGTTCCATTCACACTGACGGGATAACGGCTGAACGATCCTGTCTTGCGATCGATCTTGTAGTAGTAAATGACCACTGGATCGTATGAACCCGGATCGTTCCCGTTGTGTCCGCGATACCGTTTCCCCGCCAGCAGTTCCGGCTCGCCATCGCCATCAATATCCACCAATTTGAGCGCATGCACCTGCGAGAAGGATTCATCGATGGCACGCCGCACCCAATGACGGTTGTCTCCATCGCCAATTTGCTCGAGCCAATAGAGACCGTAGCTGTGTCCCTGCCCGTAAATCACGTCCATCTTGCCGTCGTTGTTCACGTCGTAGCCGATGATCGGGAATCCCGCGTCGCCCATCTGCCAGTCGGGATGCCACTCCCAATCATTCTTGGTGGCGTCGACCTGCTTGAGCCATCCATTCGGCGTGAGAATGTCGGCCAGTCCGTCGCCGTCAATGTCCGCAACACCCACGCCGTGCCCATCCTGCTCGGCGCCGCCCGCATGATGCACCTTCGGCTCGGGTCCGGCAAAGTCAATCCAGAGAATGCCGGAGTGATTGTAGTGGGCGAATACAAGATCCGGAGTGCCATCGCCATTGATGTCGGCCATCACGCCGCCCTCGGTGTCGTAACTGTCGGTAATGAGATGCTTCTTCCACACACCGCCTGGTTGCTTCGGATTTTCGTACCACCAGATTCCATTGGTCTGCCACCCCGCGGTGACAACGTCAGGCGCTCCATCGTGATTCACGTCGATGGTCCATTCGCCGCAGTCGGCGACGAATTCGCCGAGCGTGCCGGCCTCGCGATATTGATGTCGCGTCCATTCACCGCCGTTGGGGCCGGGATTCTCATACCAGTACGCGCCACTGAGAATGTCGAGATAGCCATCTCCATTCATATCCAGCGTGGTCACGCCTTCCGCGTGATCCGTTCCCAGGCGGTGCGCGAGAAACGTTACCTGCGGCAATCCGCCGGGACCACCACCAGCCGTGGTCTTGGCTTCCGATTGCGGGGAGGCCGGCGCGGCGAGCGATACAAGAAGAACAGCGAGAAAAGCGAAGCGCACTTTGACCGTCATGGCAAGGACCTTTCGATTACCTGCACCGACTTCGGCTACCCCAGCTGAATTGAATTATTCTCGCTCGCAATTGTCATGCAGCAGCGAGCCTATTGCAAGGTGTTCAATCAGTTCTCTCGACTCCGTGCGCACTCTTCCAGGAGTCCGATCAGCCAGCGCGGATGCCTTTCTTCCCTTCGCCGGCATCATCGCCGTTACCGGGGTGCAGGTCGAGAACCGGCCCAGGCTTCCTGAGTCTCAATTGCCCGTCGTCGACGTCTCGCTCGTTGAGCCGGACTTCTTCGAAACGCTGGGGATTCCACTGGTCAGCGGCCGAACCTTCAATCGTAGCGAGGCATTTGCGGCGACCGGCAACGTCGTCATAAGCCAATCCATGGCGCAGACACTCTGGCCCAACGAGAACCCCATCGGCAAACGAGTCACCATTCGTATGAAACGCGAGAACAAACCCAGCACGGTAATCGGAGTTGTCGGCGACATCAAACATTCCGGACTCGCCGCAGCCGTACGGCCTACAGCATACTGGTCCTATCCCGAACTCGGCTTTCAGTTCATGACCCTCGTCATGCGTACTGATGGCGATCCACGCGCCTTGATTCCAGGCCTTCGCGAGGCTGTGCTCCGCATCGACAAGAATCAGCCGATCACCGACGTCGTGCCATTGGAAACCCTTCTTTCCATATCGATAGCGCGCACCCGCTTTGCCACACAGGTCATGACAGCATTTGCTTTCCTGGCATTTCTGCTTGCCGTCACCGGAATCTTCGGAATCATCTCGTATGACGTGGATGAGCGCACTCGCGAGATCGGCATTCGCATGGCGCTCGGAGCACAGCGCGGAGGGGTCATCCGCCTCCTGCTGAACCGGGGCATGGCGCTCACCGGTATAGGCATCGCCTTCGGGATCGGTGCATCCCTTGCGCTCACGCGATTGCTCGCCGGCGTCCTTTACGAAACGCGCCCGAATGATCCGGGCACCTACGTGCTCGTCGGCGTCGCGCTTGCCATGGTGGCTCTCTGCACGGGTCTTTTCGCTGTTCGGCGCATCAGCCGGATCGAGCCAATGGCCGTGCTGCGCCGCTAGTAATCCCGCCTCGGCCGCCATAACCTGGCCCACGGCTGGAAAAACTGATTTGAAAATGTGTATGGTCAGTACGCCCCGATTTATCTGAATCGGCTCATTCGTTCAGCCCGTAGCGCTTTTTCACGCTCGCCAGCATTTCGGGGGTTGTTAGACGTGCGCGGATCTCGGCTTTCCGGCGCTTATCCATCATGATTACTTCAGGATTTTTAGTGGTGGCCTCGCTACGCCTTCTGGCTGCATTCAACGCACCCTGGCGGGCATTCTGATTTTTCTCGATGCGAAGTTTCCAGGCGCAACGCAACGCCCCGGCCAGAATGTCCTCGCCGACGATGGCAAGCCGCACATGGGTTGCGCCATTGAGTCCCCACGTTCCCGCTACCGGAACAAAGATGTCCGGTTGTTCGGCCATGAATTCAGCCTGCTGCTCGGGATTCAGCATCAGGTTGCCATACCCATGCCTTTCCGCTGCGAGCGTCGCAAAGATTCGTCCACCCACACGAAAATCTGCCGCACCCATGTGCGAACCTTCTTCCGCACCCTCAAGGCTCAGGGCGATGCGACGAAAATCAGATACAGTCACAGTCATTATTTCCTCTAAGGTTATCCTTTAATCTCTTGTCGCGGGGGCTCTCGGAGGATCACGGCGCCTGACCCCATGAAGCAACTCATATACGTCGGGATCGCGGCGCCGAGGGGCTTCAGAATAACTTCTCTTCGCCAAATTTCGCTTCCCACGGGAAATTGCCTCTTTACCGACATATTGGGTTTGATGCTCAATCTTGGCTGGCAGAAGCCCGGCGACGTTCGAATTCAAACGCTTTGGTAAGAGACTTGGTGCGGGGTGACTCACAACGCGGGACAAGGCCGGAACGACGCCCAGTCAATCCCTAGCTGAAATTCTTCGCTCGGCGCGATGATCGCCTGGAACGTGAATGCGAACTCTGTCGCTCCATTCGTCTCAAGATATCTCAGCCGCTGCTTCGCCTCATCAACACTTGGAATGTGACCCACCGGCACCCACCAAAGCGCCGTGTACACTCCCGCAAGCTTCTCAAACCACGCATGCCGCTCGCGAAGTAATTCGACATGCATTGTCTTATAAATGAAGTGACGGAGCTGCTCCGCCGTCTCCCACACCGACATGTTCAGCAGCATCTGGGGATCTCCAAATGGCCGAAGATACGTCGCATTTCCGTCGTTCACGATCAGCCGCCACACAAATCCCGGGCTCGCATCGGCAAGCGCATTGATCTCATCGAGTCGGTTCACAAATCCCGCCATTACAGGGTCATCCAGCTCCGCCAGAATTCGCCCGATGTTTACCTGCGCTATGTGGTATCCATTCATCGCAACCCTGCTTCCTCCTTTCTACTCCCTATTCCCTACTCCTACTCCCTGCTGTTTGAAACTCTTCGTTCAGCCACTTCGAGAACGCGGCAAACTCCTCATCCCGCCCAAGAAAATCGCGCACCATTTGCCGCCCCGGCTTTGACCCACCCTGCTCCAGCACCAGCTTGCGATAGCGCGCACCTGCGTCGCAACCCAGAGGATCGGCGGGGTCGAATTGCCCAAAGAAGTCCAGCGCGATCACCTTGTCGAATGCGTAGGTGTAGTAGTTCGAGGAATAGCCGGTAAGGTGCCCGAAGCTTGCGTACATGCGATTTCCATCGAGCCACGTCCACGGCACCAGCGACGTATACAGCCGCTTCGTAATCTCATCGAAGTCAATTTGCGCAGGGTTCTGGTCATGCAAATCCAACGAAAGGGTCGTGTAATAGAGCTGCGTGCGCGTCCAGTCCGCGCGGCCAAACGCGCCAGCCGTTTTCATCTTGCGAATGATCTCCGCCGGAAGCACCTCGCCCGTCTCGTAATGCTTCGCGAAGTTCTGCAGCAGCTTTTCATTCCGGAAAAATTCTTCCAGCATCTGCGACGGCACTTCAATAAAATCGCCCTCGGTGGAGAAACCCGAAACGCCGGCCCACTCCGTCTGTCCCCCGAGAATCGCGTGCATCAAGTGCCCGAATTCGTGGAAATAGGTCACCACATCGCTGTATTGCAACAGCCCCGGATCGTCCCCGTCTCCCGCAGGGAAATTGCAGATCAACGCGGCCTCCGGCATGTAGCGCCCGCGAACACCGGCCACGATTGGCGCCGCGGAGAACCATTTGTCCTTCCCTTCGCGCGGATGCATGTCGAGATAGAAACGCCCGACCTGGATGCCCTCTTCGAGCACATCGAAGACACTTACCGCCGGATCCCACGCCGGCGCCGTAGACTTGCGAAACTCAATCTTGAACAGCTTCGCCGCGGTTTCCAGTACACCCGCTTCCACCTGCTTGTACGGGAAGTACGGCCGCACCGACTGGGAATCAAAATCAAATGCCGCCCGCCGGAACTGCTCGTACCAGTAGCCGCGGCTCGTGATATCGATCGCGTCCAGATCCGGTTGTTTGGTCCGTACAAATTCCATGACCTGCTCGAACTCACGGACCGCTCCGTCGCGGCTCGCCGCCTCCAGCTTCGCCAGAAAGGTGCGCACGTTTGCGGCCGAGCCCATCATCTGATCGGCCGTTGCCAGATCGGCCCAGCTGCGAAAGCCCAGCACCGAAGCAATCTCCTGCCGCGTCGACAATAGATCCAGCAGGATCTGCTTGTTTGCCGGATACGCTCGTGTGTTGTATGCCACGAACATCCGCTCGCGCAGATCGCCATTCGACGCAAAGGTCATCACCGGCTGCATGTCCGGCTGATCCGTTGTCAGCGTAATCTGCCCGCTCGCATCCGGCTGATGGCGGCCCAGGTAATCTGGCGGCAGCCCATCGAGTTCCGCCTGTGTCGCGACAATGGTCTTTCCGCCTTCCTGGATATTGCGGCTGAATTCCAGCGACGCCATGGTGGCCTTCTCGTGCAGCGCCTGGATGCGATCGCGCGTCGCCTTGTCTTTGTCGACGCCGGCGAGCCGATAGCCCAGCAGCGTACGCTCCACGAAGTGACGAGTTGCCGGGCTCGCACCGGTCAGGTCCATCGCCACGAGCGCGTCGTACACTCCGCGATTCAGACTCAACGCGCTGCCCGTCATCGCCACGCGCTGTGCTTCCATCTGCGCCTGATCGCGAACGGCCTTGTCGGCGGCAACAGAATTCAGCACTCCCGCCTGCGCACCCGCCAGGGCCAGGTGCTCAATGGCCGCATCGTAGAGCCGGAGCGTGTTCTCCACGGTGCGCGGACCTTCCACCGCAAGCAGAGCGGCGAGTGCAGCCTCATGCGCCGCGAGTCGCGCGCCTACCCAGGCCGCAAGCGCTTCCGGAGACGTGGCTCCTCCCGCCTCCCATGCATGAACATCCTTGGTTACTTGAGCGGCGGCAATGGTTTCAACAGGCATGATCGGACAACCCTCCAGAGTCTAGGTTGCCACATCGGGCCCGGGTGCAGTTTGCTGCACTCGCTCCGCAAAGACCAGCACGTACCCGTTCGGATCTAAAACGTCAAACTCGATCTGTCCGTATTCCTGGGGGCATGGAGGCCGCGTGATCCGAACTTCGGGTAACTGCGACAGTTCCTCGAACAAGCCGTATACGTCGTCTGTTTGGATGTACACGTTCCATGCTTCCCTCTCTCGTGCGAGCGGATCGTCGGGCCGCGTATACCCCGGTTGTTGCTGAAAAAATATCTTGATGTCATCCCGACAAGCGATACCGAAGCCAGGCGGATTCGGATAAGTCTCGAAGCCGACACGCTTGTACCAGTCCAGCGTCGCCTCGAGATCGCCGATCAGAAAAGTCACGGTAGCACCGAGCAGCCTGGCGTGTTTCATGTTTGGATTTCCTCCTGTTTGGCCTGCGCCGGGAGCCTTGGCATCCATCTCGGTGTTCGAAAGCGAAACCAGACTCGCCACACCGTCACTCAGCCCGCATATGTGAGTGGAACAGCCATTGAACCTCTGAGTACAGGGAGAGCTGCTGCTCGCACTATACGCAACAAATTCTTTGCTTTGGAAGCATTTATCGACCTCACACCATCAACGGTTGCCATTTTGGCAAAGCGGAATCGGAGGATCTGCCCATGAAAACTCCAACGAGCAGCGGCGCTTGGAGATTGCGAAGAGCGGAGGGAGCAGCGGCCTTCAGACTGCTGAATCGTGGGGGCAGTGAGCTACGCGGCCTTCGGGCCCGGACACTCCGTCATTTTCATGTTCTTCCGATGGCACAAAGCACCATGAAAGACTGCGGTTACGTTTGATCCTCTTCGTTCCCTCTCATCGCGGTCACCCCAAAGTTACTTGATTAGGGGACCCGTTATTCGCAAAAATAGATTCACAAAATAAGACATCTGGCTTGGAGTTCCCTATTCCTCTCGTAACCATAAAGACGGGTATCAAGACCAGGGACGGTAACGAAGAGGTCCTTAGTGAATACCTCTGTGATCATCCTGGCTGTCCCCAGGTTGCTACTCGCGTGATCGGTTGCGTTGTTGAGCTTCGTGCCTTCGCCATGGCTTGCGAAGAGCACGCTCGCCAGAAACCAAGATAAAATCCCCGCACCGCCACTGGGAAAATCACGGTCGCAGGCTAGAATGGGCGCATGAGAAGAGCTCATCTCATTCCGGCTGCTGTGATGTTGATTGTGATTGCAACCATGGGCTTCAATGGCCCGCATGCGCGCGCCCAGGAAATGGATCACTCCCGGGCGACTATTCCATCCACACAGTTAACGATTCGGGGCCTCGACGGCAAATCCATCACAATCACACCCGAAGATCTGGCCTCCATGCCGCACAAGCCTGTCTCTGTTTACAACGAGCACACCAAGGCGACAGAAAAGTATTCGGGAGTGGCGGTCGCGGACCTTCTGGCGAAAGTCGGCACGCCCCTCGGCGAGAAGGTTCGTGGCAAGCTTTTTATGATTGCCGTAATCGCTGAGGGCACGGACAAGTACAGCGTTCTTTACTCGCTCGCGGAGGTCGATCCCTCCATTCACACCGGAGACATTCTCGTGGCAGACTCAATGGATGGGCAGAAGCTCGGCAAAGACGGTATGTTCAAAATGATTTCCACCGAAGAAAAGCGCCCTGCGCGCTGGGTCAGGAACCTGGACGCAATCTCGGTGATACAAGTGAATTAAGTTAGGTTCCAGCGATTTTGCATCGAAATAAAACAGCATCGCGGTCCGCCCAGGAATGCTGTTTTACCGTCCCCCGAACGTTCCCAAAACTGGAGGCCAGCCGATGAGTTCCCTCGGACAGAATCTTCGTTTCGCCGTGCGGCAGTTGGGCCGCAACCGCGCTTTCACATTCACGGTCGTCATCACGCTGGCTCTTTCGATCGGCGCCAACACCGCGATCTTTTCGGTTGTGAACGCGCTGATGCTGAAGAGCCTTCCTTACCCGCAGCCTGATCGGATGGGCACCATCTTCCAGCGTGTCCAGGGCCCCGCTCCCTCCGACGAGTTGCGCTGGATTGACGGAGCACAGTGGGAACAATTGCGCGATGACGTCCCCTCGCTGACATCGGCGGTATTCGGTTCAATGTCGAGCGGCGTGAACCTCCAAGCCGGCCCTCATGTGGGTTACGTCCATGCCGGTCGCGTTTCGTCGCACTACTTCGACGTGCTTGCGATCCATCCCGCCATGGGGCGCAATTTCTCTGAAGATGAAGACCGTCCCAACGGCCCGAAGGCGGTAATTCTCGGCTACAACCTGTGGCAAAGCACCTTCGGCGGCAATCTCGATCTCATCGGCCAGACGATCCACCTGATGGGCGAGCCCTACACCGTCATCGGAGTGCTCCCGCAGGGTTCAACGACGCCCCTGAATGCGGACCTGTATACCTCGTTGCAACCCAGCCGGGATGGCGAAGGGCAAGGGACAAACTTTGAAGTCATTGCCCGGCTGCGCGACGGAGCCACATGGCAACAGGCTGACGGGGAGTTGAATCGCGCCTGGGCAGCTCGCATAGCGCAAATCGCAAGCAGAAACCCAGGCAGCAACGCGCACTTCTACGCGGTGCCTTTGCAGAAGGGTAAGAGCGCCGAACTGCGTCCGCGCGCAATCGCCCTCATGATGGCTGCAGGCTTCATCCTGCTCATCGCTTGCGCCAACCTCGCCGGGCTCACGCTGGTTCGCATGTCTCGCCGCCTCCCCGAGATTGCCACTCGTCTGGCTCTCGGCGCGTCGCGCTGGCAAATTCAAAAACAGCTTTGGCTTGAGAATCTGCTGCTCGCCTGCCTTGGCGGCGCCGCGGGAGTAGGGGTTGGCTTTCTGGCCCTGCGCGGATTGCTTTCGCTCCTCCCCGTGGGCTTTCTCCCCGTCGCGAGTGTTCCGCTCGACGGACGTGTGCTTGCATTTACAACCTGCATTTCCCTGCTCACCAGCGTGCTCTTCGGCATGCTGCCCGCACTGGCGATGAGGAAGGTCGACCTGCGTTCCTCAATGACCAGTCGCGGTGCCGCAATCGGCCAGTCTACGTTCCTGCGCCAGGCCCTGATCGCCGGAGAGGTCGCTCTCACCGTCGTATTGCTCGCCGGCTCGGGCTTGCTGATTCGAAGCCTGATTCATCTCGAGACCCTGCCCCCAGGTTTCAATCCCTCGGGAGTAATGACGGCCAAAGCTTCGCTCAATGACGCGCGCTATCACGATCCGGTGGCGTTCCGGCGCCTGATGACGGACAGCGTCGACGCAATGCAGCGCATTCCCGGTGTCAAGGTTGCCGCCGTCGGATTGAGCTTGCCCTTCGAGCGAACCCTGAACGGGGGCGTCGTTCTCCACGATGGCCCGATGGCCACAAAAGAGGTGGGAACCGATCTTGTCTACGTGACACCCGGCTTCTTCGAGACTTTGCAGATGCCGCTCATCGCAGGGCGAACTTTTAGCAATGGCGATGGCCCCAACGCGCAAAAAGTCGCGATCATTAATTCATCTTTTGCCCGCAAATTTTTCCCGGGGGCCAACCCCGTCGGACTCACGGTCGACAAAGGCACCGTCATCATTGGCGTTGTCTCCGATGTTCAAATCGCGTCGGGCTTGAATCCGATTGCCCCGTTGCAGAGCGAGGAGACCATGTATGTTCCCGCCGCGCAACTCGAAGCGCCGATGCTGTTCGTCCACGTGTGGTTCCAACCCAGCTGGATCGTCCGCACCGAAGGCCGCAGCGACGGTCTGACCGCCCAGATGCAGCACGCCCTCGCCGACGCCGATCCCGGTCTGCCCTTCTCCGGCTTCTATCGCATGAGCGACCTTCAGGCTGAAACGCTCGCCATGCAGCGAATCGAAGTCGCCCTGCTGACCACCATGGCAGGATTGGCCCTGCTGCTGAGCGCGGTGGGCATCTTTGCCCTGGTTGCAAACCTCGTGACCCAGAGGACCAGGGAAATCGGCATCCGCATCGCTCTGGGTTCCACCGTCCGGCAGGCAATGGCTCACGTGTCGGGATCCGGAGTGCGGGCGTCGGCCGTCGGACTGGCTCTTGGCCTGTTGCTCTGTGTCGGCTCGCTGCGCGCGATGCGGAGTCTGCTCTACGGAGTTGGGGCGTTTGATCTCCCCAGCATGCTCGTCGTATTGGGCACTCTGACGGCGGTTACGCTGTTAGCCGCGACCGTTCCGGCCTTGAGAATTGCCAGAATCGACCCGGCCACCACGCTGCGCGAAGAATAGGAAAAAGCTACATCCCGGTTGCCCATTCAGCAGCGACAAGAGCTGAGAACTGATAGCTGAAGCGCTGATGGCTGACAGAGGAAGAAAGTTACGAAAGGGCTTATCTTGCTGTTGCATACGAAACCCAAGCCATCTAAGATGCGTCAATTAAACGAAAATGCCGCACGCCCTCACCATATCGCCCCCCGCCGCTCCCGCACCGCCCCGGCTGCGACTCGGGAAGTTGTGCGTCGCGGTCCAGGGAAGTTCACCCGCGGAATTGTTCGACCGGGCTGAATCTGTAGCTAAGAACTTCAAATTTATAGAGTTACGGCTGGACTCCCTGTCAAAGCCCGCCAATGCTTTCTCTTATCTGAAGCAGTTCCTTGGCGAGCATCGCGATGTAACGGTGATTGCCACCTGCCGCCGCAAGTCGCATGGCGGCGGATTCGATGGGCCGCTCGCGGCACAGCTGGAAATTCTAACCAAGGCTGCGCAGGCGGGCTGCCAGATCCTCGATCTGGAAGTGGAATCGGCGGAAGATGCCAAGGCCGCGAACGTAAACAAACTTCGGACGGCCGGCGCAGCCTTACTCATCAGTTTTCATGACTTTAACCGCACCAAGGGACTCGAACAGGCGGCGGATCGCATTGAGGTTTTCAAGCCCGATTTCGTGAAAGTGGTCTCGACCGCCCGGAACCTCGTCGACAATCTGGCGGTGCTCCGGCTGATTGAGGACCGCTCGCTGGCCTCGCATGTCGTCGGAATCGCCATGGGAGAAGAAGGCATGGTGAGCCGTGTGCTCGGACCGAGAGCCGGAGCAGCGTTCACCTTCGCTTCCTGTTGCAATGGCGCCGAAACAGCGCCGGGGCAAGTGAAGGCTGAGACCCTGCGCGATGTGTATCGTTTGGAGCACCTTGACCAGGCGACCCGCATCTTTGGTGTTGCGGGAAATCCGATCTCCCACTCGCTCTCGCCGCTGCTGCACAATGCGGCATTCCGCCGGGAAATCGTAAACGCCGTCCTGCTTCCACTGAAGACGAAGTCCGTGCAGGACCTTCTGACGCTCGCGCTGGAGCTTCCGTTGGCCGGCTGCGCCGTAACGATGCCGCTGAAGACCGAAGTCCTGCCGCATCTTGCCAACATGGATCCGCTCACGGCCCGCATCGGCGCCTGCAACACGCTCCGCATGGGAGCCGACGGAAAGCTCTACGGCTTCAATACGGATGTGGCCGGAGTAGTCCGACCCCTTGAACGCCGCCTGAAGCTCAAGGGTGCGCGCGTCGTTGTGCTTGGAGCCGGCGGGGCCGCACGAGCGGCTGTCTTCGGGCTGGTGGAGCAGGGCGCGGAAGTGCTGGTGGTCAATCGCACGCATGAACACGCAGTCACTCTGGCTCGCCAGGCAAAAGCCAAGTCGCTGAAGCACGAGTTGCTGGCCAAGCAGCGCTTTGACGTCATGATCAACGCCACGCCTTGCGGCATGGCCGGAGCAAAGCAGGCGCTGCCCATTGCGGAAAACGAGCTGAATGCCAGTCTCGTCTTCGACATGGTGTATAACCCGCTCGAAACGCCTCTGCTGAAGCTCGCAAAATCGCGCGGCATCCCGGTCATCAGCGGCCTCGAGATGTTCGTGCAGCAGGGCGCGCGTCAGTTCGAAATCTGGACCGGCAAGCCGGCTCCCGAGTCGGAGATGATGCGAGTCGTCGAGCACGAATTGCGCACGCGCGGATGAACTGAACCCGAATCGTTCTATCTGGCCCCTCAAAAGAGCACATCCAGAAGCACCCTTCTCTTCGTTCTGCCCGTCTTAGCTTCAGCGCTCTTCGCGATGTATTTGCCTGACAATCCCTTGCCTGTTTAGGTTGAGAGTGACTGATGCGAACTTCTCCTGAGGTCGGCCGCAGTCCCTTCCGCAACCGGATAGTGCGCTTGCAACGCGGCGTTAAGACTCGCCTCGCGCACCTCTTCCTCCTTGGGCTTTCCGCTTTCCTGTCGGGCTGCGGATACTTCATCAACCCGAATGCAATCTTGCCCAGTGGGCCCGGCTCTCCCTCGCAAAGCGGGTCAGTAACCATTTCACCAACGTACGTCGCGCTCTCCCCAGGACAGAAGTTCCAGTTCACCGCAAAGTCAGCCGACGGAGGCCAGATTGAGTGGCTGGTGAACAGCGTCGTCGGAGGAAAACCGCAGACAGGCCAGGTTGACACCGCAGGCACCTACACGGCGCCAGCCGTAATCACGCAGACCGAGAACATTTCAGTTACCGCCGCCCTTGCCTCTTCGCCGCAGCAAAACTACGCGACGGCCGTGGCAGCCATCGTTCCCGGCGCCCAGGTGTCGTGCCCTGACGCCACAGGAAGCCCGCTCGTCGCTGCCTATTCGCTGAGTCTCCCTTCCTCTGGCAGGATGTCGGTCGAATTCGGAAAGACCACGGATTACGGCTTGAACACGTGGGAGGTTCAGAGCGGTACGAAAGGCGGCCCGGTGAAAGTGCTGGTCGCCGGCATGATCGGCAAGACGCTTTACCATATGCGCGCGAAGGTTACGCTCGACAATGGTGCCACCTATACCGATGCTGATCACACCTGCACCACCGGAACTCCGCCGCCAACGCCGGCGGTACAGATTTCCGCAATGAATGGCGGAACACCTCAGCCCGGAATCGAGATCTGGAATACGGTTATCCCCTCAAACGTGATCCAGGCGTATGCCACCGATCTGCAGGGCAATGTGATCTGGTCCTATCTCTACCAGGGCTCAATCGTGGACTTGATCCAGGGAATTCAGCTTCTGCCGAACGGGGACATGTTGATGTTGATTTCCTACCTCTCCTCGACCACGGTAAACGGAACCCTGGGCCTGGTGAACGACGTTCGCGAAGTCGATCTGGCTGGAAATATGGTTCGCGAGATCAGCATGGACGCTCTGAATCAGAAACTGGCGGCGTCAAGCCTTCGCGATGCGGACGGCCACGTCTACGCGCTCAAGAGCTTTCATCATGGAGTCATTGCATTGCCCAATGGCCACTGGGTAATGCTGGCGGCTTATAACAAGAGCTACACCAATCTGCCGGGTTATCCGGGAACCACTTCGGTGATTGGCGACGCGATTGTCGATGTGGACGCGAACGGCAATCCAGACTGGGTATGGAACACCTTCGATCATCTCGACATCAACCGTCATCCCATGAATTTCCCTGATTGGACGCACTCGAACGATATGGTGTACTCGAGCGACGATCACAACCTGCTCCTCTCGATACGCCACCAGAACTGGATCATCAAGATCAATTTCCTCGACGGCGCGGGCTCTGGCAATGTGATGTGGAGATTGGGAGAGGGCGGCGACTTCAAGCTCGTGGGTGGCACTGATCCCACCGATTGGTTCTATGCGCAACACGGTTTGAGCTTCTTTTCGCCGAATACCACCGGCGTGTTTCGGTTGGGCCTGTTGGACAACGGCAACGATCGGATGTTTCCAAGCGGACCGGTGCTGTGCCAGCCGCTCAAGCCGGCTGTGCCAACTTGCTATTCCACGGTTCCCGATACTTGAATTGAATGAAGGGGCCATGACCGCCACACTGGTAACGCACTACGAGCCGCCTCCGAGCTATTTCTCATTCTTTGGCGGCAACGCAGAACTTCTTCCGAACGGCAACATCCATGCGAACTTCAGTGCTGCTGTGAGTGGCGCGATCGTGCAGGAACTGAATCCGCGGGCAACCCAGGTGATCTGGCAAGGAACGACCCCAAATGCCTACCAGTTCCATGCCTACCGGTGGCCAAGCCTCTATCCTGGCGTACAGTGGTAATTCCACCCAGAAGATGTTCTACGGGCTGAACAGGGTTAAGAGCGCTGGATGATCTGCTGAAATTGGCATTACATTTGGATGACACTTCAGGGCCCGAATCAATCTAACAATGTATAAAGCAGCTATTTTGCGCACCGAGGTATACCGTGACAACTGCTTACATCAATCGGATCGCGACATCGGTGCCGCCGCACGATGTGCACCGTTCATTCATCGCCTTTGCCGAAGGCATGTTGCCGGAAGGAACCACGCGGTCGCTGTTCCGCCGCATGGTGCGCATGTCCGCGATTGAGCACCGCTACTCCTTTCTGCAGCCGATCGCAAGCGAAAACGGAGTGTGGCGCGATGCCGAGGATCTTTACGCGACGGGGAACTTTCCGGGGACCGCGCGGCGCATGGAGGCCTTTGAGAAATTCGCGCCGCAGTTGGCCGTATGCGCCTTGAACAAGCTGGGATTGACGCCAGAGGATCGCCGAAGCGTTACGCACGTGATTGTGACTTCGTGTACCGGGCTCTACGCGCCAGGGTTGGACTACGACATTGTGAATCATCTCGGTTTGAATCCTTCGGTGGAACGAACCATGATTGGGTTCATGGGCTGCTACGCAGCGATCAATGCGCTGAAGTCTGCCCATCACATCGTGCGATCCGAACCGGAGTCGGTTGTGCTTATCCTCAACCTGGAGCTTTGCACGCTACATTTGCAGGAGACGGTGGAACTGGAACAGATGCTGTCGTTCCTCCTGTTTGCCGATGGCTGCGCAGCCTGCGTGGTGAGCGCCAAGCCGGTGGGTCTCGGGATCGACAGCTTTCTCGCGCTGCGCATCCCGGAGACGAGCCACCTCATCACATGGAAAATTCGTGAAATGGGATTCGACATGCACCTTTCAGGGCAGGTTCCCACAGAGATTTCCAAAGCCATGCGAGAGATAGGAGGTCAGATCACTCCGGGCAAAAATCGGTCAGAGATTGATCTCTGGGCCGTGCATCCGGGCGGAAGAACAGTGCTGGATGCCGTCGAAAAAGGACTGGGGTTGCAAGAGGATTCTCTCCGTCCATCGCGCGAGGTTCTCGCGCAATTCGGCAACATGTCTTCAGCAACAGTAATGTTTGTTTTGCAAAGCATCATGCGCGAAGCGCGTTCCGGTCAGCAGGGTTGTGCCATGTCATTCGGGCCCGGAGTCACCGCGGAGACGATGCTCTTCCATGCCGCCTAGCACGCTCGATTTCAGCAAGCGCGCCGATCTGACGGAACTGATGGACGAGCCGTGCACCCGCGAAGAACTGCGAGCGTGCCTGCAAGATTTAGCAAAGCTGAACCGCTGGTTTCTCGGATACAGGCCTATCCTCCGCTGGCTTGATTCCCTTCAATTGCACAAACGCACCACGGCGGTGCATATCGTCGACGTCGGTTGCGGCTACGGCGATACCCTGCGCCGCATCGAAAGATGGGCGCAAGAGCTCGAGGTTCACATCAAACTGACAGGTTGCGATCTAAATTCGGACGCGATTTCGATTGCAAGGGAGGCCACTTCAAGCGCAAGCCGAATCGAATGGGTGGCTGCGGATGTCTTTCACTTCCACAGTAGCGAACCTATCGACATCGTCATCAGCTCGCTTTTCACGCATCATCTTGTGAAGAGCGACGTTGTGCGTTTTCTCAAGTGGATGGAA
Organism: uncultured Acidobacteriaceae bacterium; assembly: GCA_963769345.1. Classification (GTDB taxonomy): domain Bacteria; phylum Acidobacteriota; class Terriglobia; order Terriglobales; family Acidobacteriaceae; genus Telmatobacter. The sequence continues at coordinate 142,262 of CAVYLL010000005.1, read as the reverse complement.
GACCGCGCACGTCTTGGTTGGTTCATCAACGATCTTTCCCGCGCGCGCATTCCCTATCACCTCCTCAACGCGTTTTCAAAGCTGGCGGGACTGCATCCCTTTGTGCAGCATGATGGCCCCGTCTCCATCGAACGCGCATTTGTACCGGAGGATTGGCGCCAAATGTGCGCTGCGGCGGGATTGAGAGAAGCCGACGTGACGATCGAAGGATTTACGCCAGCACGTTTGTGCGTGGGACGAAAGAAGCAACAGCAGTGACGATGCGCGATTCAGTGGAACACGTGGTGATTGGCGGCGGTCTGGCGGGCGCGATGGCCGCTCTGCGACTCGCATCAGCCGGCCGCGACGTCTTGCTGCTTGAGAAGGAGCAAGAAGCCCATCACAAGGTGTGCGGCGAGTTCCTCAGTCGCGAGGCGATTCATTATTTGCAGCAGGCCGGAATTGAGCCGCTCCATCTTGGCGCTCACACCATTCAGCGCGTTCGGTTGCACTCCGGCAAGCAGGCAGTTGGAGCGCCCGCTTCCCTTCACCGCACTCTCATTGTCGCGGCGCATACTGGATGAGGCTTTGCTGGTCAAGGCACACGAGGCGGGATGCGATGTTCGCCGCGGAGCATGTGTGGCAAGGCTCGAAACCGCAAGAGACAGCTGGTCCGTTCGCCTTCATAGCGGAGAAATGATTCGGACGAAGACGGTCTTCCTCGCGACGGGTAAGCACGACTTGAACGCCTGGGGACGCGGCGGAGCGACGCAGCCTGACCTCGTCGGCTTCAAAATGCATTGGAAGCTTGCGCCCGCACAATGCGAAATCCTCAACGGCGCCATGGAACTGTTTCTTTTTCGAGGCGGCTATGGCGGCCTGTCAATGATCGAGGGCGGAACGGCCAACCTCTGCCTGGTTGTGCGGCGCAACAGGCTACGTCAGCTCGGAGGCTGGACTCCTCTGCTGGACTCGATACGAAATGCAGTCCCCGCCATGCGCGAGCGATTGCACAACGCCACGCCCTGCTGGCCGAAGCCGCTTGCGATTTCCCCGATTCCCTATGGACATCTTGGCGCGCCTTCGGATGGCGTGTGGCGCGTGGGCGATCAGGCGGCGGTGATCCCATCCTTCACCGGAGATGGGATGTCGATTGCACTGCACAGCGCCATTCTCGCCACAGACATGTACCTCTGTGGCGAAGGTGCGGACGAATATGTGCGCCGCCTGACTGGCCAGCTTCGCGCCGGGATGCGCTTCGCGTCGGGCCTTTCGCGGGCGATGGTGACACCTGCTGCTCGAACCATCGCTCCTTTTTTGTTGTCCCTTGTGCCAAATGCACTGGGCCGGATCGCCACGTCGACGCGGATCCCCGATCGCGCATTGTTAACTGCACGCGTTACGGATTACGCGCCCGTCATTCGGCGGCCCGCACCGATTGCCTGAATCAGATTATTGGTGTTTCTTCTTCGCTGCCTTCCCGGATTTTGGCTTTTCTCCCGGCAAATGCGATGTGGGAATGGGAGCCATGTCGGGACCAATGCGCCGTACTTGCGTGTCGCGCATCGCGTATATGATCGTGCGCGGATTCACTGGCTTCGTGATTCCTGTCGTCGGATCGATGGCGACATCGTGAGAACTCGAAATCTGAAAGCTGAAGACGGGTTCGGTTCCGCTCTGTCCGGGTTGCGTCCAGACGCGAACCGGTAGAAATCCCTGGATGGGATGGATCCGAAACGCTGTCTCATAGCGGTGCCGCTTCACGCTCCACGTGAATACACGAATCTGGTCGAAATCGAAGGGAAGACCCGATTTCGGCGGACTCAGCGCTGTTACGTATTCCGGAACCTGGTGATTGGGAGCTTTGGCTTCCGAATCGGTGACGCGCGTAAGCACATAGGCGCCCACGATGCGCTGGCCTTCAGCATACTGCCCAACCTCGTCGGGCACGTCGACGTCTATGCGGCCGCCCAGCAACCATCCGGTGCGGCCCTGGCTGTCGCGGACAAGCCACCAGTCCTCCATCGGAACTTCGGGTTCTTCCGGTTGCTCGGACGGCTCTGAAGTGGGGGACGCGGCGGGTGTCGACGTCGGAGACTTGGCGCCGGGTACCTTGGTTGTTTGGGGCGCGGATTTAGCAGTCGTCGCAGGCGCCGGTACCGGACGCTTTGCCGGCCCTGCTGCGCGCCGGGGGCTGCTTTCGGTACGGAGGCGCGTACCAGCAGTTGAATCTTGTCATTTTCGGGAAGAAGGTAAAAGCGATCGGTGTTGCGACCCGGACTAATGTGCAGATAAATGTCATCGCGAAGAGCACCCGTCGCCACAACCGGATCCTGCTTGTGCTCTGTTCCCAGGCGCGCAAAGCCGTCGTAAGTCTTGGAGTCGATGACGGCTCGCTCCTCAATCCAGCCAATTTCATTTTTTTCGGTCTTCACCCTGAGGAATCGGCGTCCGTGCTCGAGGACTTCGAGCGGTTGCCCGTTCACAACTTCGCCGACGCGATTCGATACGGCGGCAACGCGATCGTGAAGATACATCTGCCGGGCGGAGACATAGACAGTCTCATGCAGTTCGTGGCGTAGGCGATTGCATCCTGTGCCGAGAAGAAGAAGACTGGCTGCAAGCAGGGCGGGAAATCCAGTCACACAGCGACGGATACATGAGACGAAATGATTGGGCAATCGTGTGGGCACAGCCAAGAGGATCTAATTGAGGATAGCAGCAATGCCGGGAGACAAGGGCGCCGCATCAATGAAGCGCAGCTACTGCCCCAGCCTGGGCCGGATCAGTACCGGTGGCGTTGGAGGTTACCTGGTCCAGATAGCCCGCTTTGGTTGCGTCGATCACATAACCGGTCAGGTCGGGGGTGCCGCCGAAGTTTACGGCAAAAACGAACTGATGTGTGTTGTCTTCGACGATTGCCTGGGGATTGAGTGCCCGCGGTAAAAGTGCTTCCCAATGCCGTAAGGGTGAAGGCGGTATTCGCTGTGGTAATCGAGAAGCCGGCAATGACACCAGTTTGGCCGCTACTGGTCTGCCGGTTCACCACGTAGACGTAATCCCCGGTTGAGAACGGCAGGATTGAATACGGAGCCAGCCCGCCGATCGCAAAGGGCGAACCTGAAATTTCCTGCAGCGTGCTGTAGTTGAAAGCGCGCAGACCGCCCGTATTCGATCCGGAGGTGGCAACTGTTTCGCCGATGTAAAACAGCCGGGGCGCCGTGGAACCCGTGGGAATTGGATCGAAGGCTACGGATAGCGCCGCCCCGGTGGCATTCTTCACACCGATGTTTCCGACTGTGCCGAAGGGGTTGGGGTTGTTGGGGTTGAACGGTATGATGGCCGTCCCCTGAGCGCCCATAGCGGCGAGGACGAACGAATCGTTAGGGGATATTGCAACTTGCTGGAAAGTCGTTGAAGGCAGTACAGCCGTTTCCACAGTGTTGGAAGCGAGCAGGCCCGTGGATGGGTTGATGTGAATGGCGCTGAGAATTTGGGTCGCTGAAACTCCTTCCACAATCCACGAATTTGTCGGGTCCACCTGCATGTTTGTAGCAGGGTCGGCCGAAATGGCCTGGCCGGAGTTTCCGATAGTCAGTTCACCAGTCGAGGTATTCACGGTGTATAGAAAAATGCCTCCCACCGTGCTGACGTAGAGGAAAGCATTGTTGGGTGCGACCGTGATGGCGATAGGGGCCGCGGGAAGTGTGTAAGGGCTTCCCGGCAGATTGGTCATTGTCCCGGCGTTGACATAGAGGCCAACCATCTGGCTGGTCGCGTTGTTCAGGACATAGATATCGCCGCTGCTCAGCGTTGTCTTGCCGGTTCCGCCTCCTCCCGTACTGGGCGGATCCCAAAATCCCGTGCAGCCACTCAGGCACAAAACTGCAGTCGCCAAACATGCCCAATATCGAGTCCTCATGGCCGCTCCTTCGTCCACCCGGGTTCGCCCTGGTCCGCTCTAAGAGTAACGCCTTCCAGCGTATCTGCCCAATTCGCCATGGAACAAGGGTCTCCGGCTTTTTCGATCTCGAAGGAAGGACGCGCGGAGATGCTGATTCGCTCAGCCGGTACTGCGGCCTTATAAGGTCGACTTTCGTTATATCGCGATTAGCCAATCACAGCCGGCTTAATCGATTGCCACACGAGACGCGCAGCAGTGATATCTTCAATCGCCATTCCAACCGTCTTGAAGACCACCCGCTGATCGCGTGGAATCCTCGCAGAGGTTGGAGCAGACAGAATTTCTCCAATTTCTGCCCGCACCTGTGCGCCGGAGAGGATCACATCGCCGGATTCGCGCTCGACACACGATCTTCCTTCTGCGACAACGTAACTGGAAAGCATGGCTTCATCATCGAGTTCGCGCAAACTCGCGCCGCTTGCACCAACGGCGAGGACCAGCGCGTTTTTCTTTAGCCAACTTCCGCGCAGCACGGGGACCTGGGAGGTCGTGGCCGTGAGCACCACGTCGGCTGCGGCAGCTTCTTCGGCGGCAACGGCGCGCGCATTCATCTCTTCGGCGAGACGGGCGGCATTTGCGGCATTGCGGCTTGAAATGCGAATGTCCCGCATCTCGGGCCACACATGCTTCAGCGCTTCGATATGGGCGCGGGCTTGCACGCCCGAACCGATAATGCCAAAGCTTGTGGGCGCAGATTCGAAGTGCAACGGAGCAATCCCGGAGAAGGCCGCGGCGGAGACGGCGGCCGTGCGCATCTCGGTAATCAGCCGCCCATCCATCAACGCCAGCGGCTCTCCTGTCGCGCGGTTGATGAGTTCGATAATTGCCATGTGCGTATGCAGCCCCAGTACATCGTTGCCGGCATAAAACGTGACGGTCTTTACACCCATCACATCGCCGGCAACAACCGGCATCACGCCGAACCAGCCGTTGCGATGATCGTCCGCATTGCCTGCGCGCAGGATCATGCGCGGCGGCTGATTCACACGTCCGGCAGAGTAATCAATCAGTGCCTGCCGAATGGCAGGGATCAGGGCTTCATAGGTGAGAACCGCGCGAACCTCTTGCTCGGAAACGTACATAGAGGTTGCCAGTTTACAGCGAGGGGGTGGCGGTCAATTGGGCCGATTGCTCGAGTTCGACCGGCGCCGGAACCGCTCATCCACGGGCTTGCGGCCTTTGAAGCCGTCCTCCATGGTATGCCAGTGCTCGATGGCGGTCTCACCCATGCGCCAGCAGAGCAAGACGACCTGATCATCCACACGGCAGGGAAAGTCGAGAAGACCCGCATCGACATCCTTCACCTGAACGCCGATCGCATCGATCTCGGCAACGCTCTCGCGAACTGTCTCCAGGTGAGCTTCTATCTCGGTGCGCTGGCGGCCTACATCTGCGACATTCACGCGCATGCCTCCAGCCAGGTAGATCCGCTTGCCGAGTTCGGCAAGCTGCGACTCGATCTCCTGCGCCGCGCGCTTGCCTTCGATCGCTCGTTTCAACAGCGACTCCAGCAACGGAAGTAGGGATTGCGCCTCGTCAATGGTGAATGTCTTCATTTTGATTTCTACGACTAGCATACGACGGATGCGGTTCGCTCCACCAGCATCTTGAGTAACCGTGGTAACAGAGCTTGGCGCTACATCAAAAAACATAGACCGGCAAGTTTTTGGCCTGCTAATCTGTCCTCCCATTTCGAATCTCTCTTGGGAGACGATCATGGCCACGCTTGAACGCATCGCACCTGAACTTCCAGCCGCCGACCTTAATCAAGCCGTTGCGCACTACGAACAGAAGCTTGGGTTCAAGGTTGCCCTGCGGCTGCCTGGGAACGAGTACGCCATCGTTGAGCGCGATCGGGTAGCCATTCACCTCTTCGCCGTTGCAGGGACGAAACCGTCGGCGGTTGGTGTCCACATCTTCACATCGGATCTCGACCAGGTCTATTCCGAATTGGCAGGTTCCGGAGCCACAATCACCCAGGGAATCCAGCGAAAGCCTTGGGGCAACCGTGAATTTCGCGTACGCGACGAATTCGGCAATGAACTGAAGTTCACCGAGCCGCTCGAGGACGAAGCCGAATAAGCTAACGCACCATCGGGATCCAACTCACAAGAGGTTGAATTCCGGACTGGTCGCGCTAAGTGTGACCGGTCACCCAATCTCAAGCATGCGGTTGAGCGCCACGCGTGCCCATTGCTTCACGCTGGAACGCACCTTGATGCGATTGACGACGCGCCCTTCCACCAGGTTCTCGAGCGCCCACGCCAGGTGCTGCGGGCTGATGCGATACATCGTCGTGCAGAGGCACCCGTGATCGTCGAGGCTCAGGATGCGCTTGCCCTGCGCCGCGAAACGATGTGCGAGGCGATTCACCAGGTGAATCTCCGTACCGATTGCGAAGGTAGTCTCGGGCGGAGCATCTTCAACAATCTTGATCAGCCGCTCGGTTGAGCCCAATGCGTCCGCCTTCTGGCAGACCTCCCAGCGGCACTCAGGATGCACGATGACCCGGATACCCGGGTGCTTGGCGCGTATCTCGTCCACATGGCTCGGCAGAAACCGCTGGTGAACAGAGCAATGCCCCTTCCAGAGAACAATCCGGCTGGCGTCGAAATCAGACGCGGACTGACCGCCTTGCAAAGCCCACGGATCCCACACCACCATTTGCTCAAGCGGAATTCCCATGGCAAAGCCGGTGTTGCGGCCGAGGTGCTGGTCAGGCAGAAAGAGAATGCGCTTGCCGCGCGCGAAGGCCCACTCAAAGGCCGCGCGGCAATTGGAAGAAGTGCAGACCAACCCGCCGCGCTCCCCACAGAACGCCTTGATGGCAGCAGCCGAGTTCATGTAGGTCAGCGGGATCATGTCCGCCGTCAAGCCGAGCCGCTCGAGCGCCTCCCAGCAGGCTTCGACCTGCGATATCTCGGCCATGTCGGCCATTGAGCATCCGGCGTTGAGATCCGGCAGGATGACCTGTTGTTCCTCGCGCCCAAGCACATCGGCACTCTCCGCCATGAAGTGAACACCGCAGAAGACGATGTACTTGGCATCGGTCTCGGCAGCAATCTTCGAAAGCTTGTAGCTGTCGCCCGTATAGTCGGCGAATCGAATCACCTCGTCGCGCTGATAGTGGTGGCCAAGCAGAATGGTTGTCGCACCCAGGCGTTCGCGAGCGATCGCGATCCGTTCGTCCATGCTGTTGTCGGGGAGCGCCAGGTAGTTTTCGAGGCTGCAGGTATTGCCGGTCTCTGTGGAGACCGCAGTTTCATCGTCAATAATCAAATTCACCTTGTCCGCCTTCAGTCCGCCCGGTTCAAAACCGGCGAACGGGGATGTTGAAAGCACTCAACGGCTGCAGTGGATGCGCTGTCGCAGCTGAAACACCCAGCGATTTACGCCAGGCTTTTCAGAATGCGACCCCACCCACGGGGATGTTGCAACCTTCAAAACTTTGGATGCGCCCGGCTTCCGACGGACTCGTTAATTCGAGCCCACTGAGGGCGTACCCATGGCCACGATTTTATCAAAGGGGCTTGCATCCATGATCCGCCGCATTGCGTTAGCCAGATGAGGTTTCATGACACCCACGATTGTGAGCTGCGGTGTACGGGCAGTTATCATTAGCCTTCATGGGCACACAACCGCCAATCCTGCTGGGCACATTGGGGATGACCGACACCCTCATCCTCATGGTGATGGCGCTGGTTGTCTTCGGGCCGAGACGTTTGCCCCAGATCGGCCGCCAGATCGGTAAACTGATGTACGAGTTCCGCAAAGCCTCCAACGACTTCAAGTTCCAGATGGAAGAGGAGTTACGCCTTTCCGAGGAAACCGATCGCCGTAAAAAGGAAGAGGAGCGGCAACGCTCCCTCGCAGCCTTGGCGGCTACCGAACAAGCCTCGGTTTCAGCAGACCCTCCGACATCGGTACAAGCTGTCACGTCGCCCTATCCCGGCGAAGGCGCCTATCCCGTGCAATATCCACCGGAGACAAACGAGACGGTTCCGCGCATCCTGCCGCCTTCCACAGGCGAGACGATCGCGGCTTCGCGGCCGGGACACGTTTCAGAGCCACCCTCGGAGATACCGCCCGAGTCTGCCGAACCGACTCCGCTTCAACCAAACTCGAATTCCGTTGAATCCGGGAACAGTGTGGTCCATTCACCCGACCCCGCGGAGGCGCTGAACCAGCATGGTTGATGCCGTCGAAGCAATCGGCAAGGCGCGAGCGGCGGTATCAGAACGCGCGGAACTCCCAGGCATGAGTCTGATGGAGCATCTGGACGAACTGCGCAAGCGCATCGTGCACTCGGCCATTTACCTCTCGATAGGCTTCTTTGTCTCGTGGTTCTTCCGCGACCGTCTGGTCGGCTTTATCCAGGCGCCCCTGAATCGCATTGGCAAATCCATGGTCTTCACCCATCCCATGGACCCGCTGAACCTCGACCTTCAGGTTGCGCTCGTCGGCGGCGCCATTCTGGCTTCCCCGTTCATCCTTTATCAAGTTTGGCTGTTCATCGCCCCCGGCCTCTACCAGCGCGAACGCCGCTTCGTGGTGCCGTTCATGGCGGCCACGGTGGGTTTGTTTCTGGGTGGTGCCGCGTTCGGATACTTCTACGTGCTGCCGGGCGCACTCAAGATTCTGATCGTGGACTTTGGACACAACTTTACTTCGATGGTCACGATCGAGGACTATACCGGCTTCTTCCGGTCTATCATTCTCGGCCTCGGTATCAGCTTCGAGTTGCCAATCCTCATCTTCTTCCTTGCCATGTTCGGCATCGTCAGCCCGAAATTCCTGTGGAAGAACATCCGCTATGCGATTCTGGCCGTCTTCATTGTCGCTGCGATCATCTGCCCCAGCCCCGATCCATGGACGATGTGCATCTACGCGGTCCCCATGCTTGCGCTTTACTTGATTGGAATCGCGGTCGCATGGTGGGTGCATCCCTCGCGCAAAAAGGCCAAAGAGGCCGCGCAGTGATCGCCAGGCCGTGGAAGCGCATCGCGACTGGTCCTCGGGTGCCACATATCTCGATTTTGAGACATGGGAAATCACTAGCCTGGTCAAGCTTCGTCTCTCTCTTGTTCCTCTTCGTCCCCGCCACTCTTCCTGCCCAACAACATTTCAATGGGGGCAAAGCTTATGAATACGCGCGTGCATTTGCCGCGATCGGTCCGCGCTGGCCCACCGGTCCGGGCCACGTGAAGGCAGAGGAATTCATCCGCAACCAGTTCAAGCACGATCAGCTTGAAGAGGATACCTTCACCGCGAATACCCCTATCGGCCCGGTCACCTTGCACAACTTCATCGTTCGCTTTCCGGGCAAGAAAGATGGCGTGATCGTCCTCGGCACTCACTACGAAACAAATTACCCGCTGCGCAACATCAACTTTGTGGGCGCCAACGACGGCGCCGCCACAACGGGTCTCCTCATGGCGATTGCGGACCAGTTGCGCGGCAAGAAACTCGACGGCTATTCGGTATGGCTGGTCTTCTTCGACGGCGAGGAAGCCTTTCAGAAGTGGTCCGCGTCTGACTCGACCTACGGTAGCCGCCACCTTGCAGCAAAATGGGGCGGCGATGGAACTCTGAGCCGCATCAAGGCTTTCATCCTTGCCGACATGATCGGCGATAAGGACCTGAACATTCAGCGCGAAACGCGCTCCACTGAATGGCTTGTGGATCTTGTGCGTAAGGCTGCAAAGAAATTCGGCTACGAGCACTACTTCTTTCAGACCGAAGAACCCGTAGACGACGACCACCTTCCCTTCGTGCAGCGCAATGTGCCCGCCATCGACATCATCGATCTCGACTACGGACCGAACAACAGCTATCACCACACCGCGCAAGACACCATGGACAAGGTCAGCGCCCACAGCCTGGCCATCGACGGCGACGTCTTTATGGAAACCATCCGCCTGATCAACCAGCGTTAAAAGCAGCGATCGACAAATAGGCTGGATGAAAACGATAACCTACAGTGTTTTCCATCGGCGTTCATCCGCATTCATTGGGGTCGCGCACTGGATTCGCGCTGGGAGGACCACGAGATGCGGAAAGGCTTTACGAGAAAACCACAAGGGGACGAGCCCGCGACGCCCGTCAAGAATTACATAACGCCGAGCGGGCTCGAGCGCCTCAAAGATGAGCACCGGTTTCTGCTCACCAGGGATCGACCGGCCGTGGCGGAGGTGGTGGCGTGGGCTGCCAGCAATGGCGATCGCAGTGAAAACGCCGACTATCAGTACGGCAAGCGGCGGCTGCGGCAGATCGATGGGCGGATTCGCTTTCTTACGAAGCGAATCGAAGCCGCGGAAGTGGTGGACCCCGAAGCTCCGAGATCGAGGCAGGCGGAGACGAGGGCATTCTTCGGCGCGACCGTGCGCTATGCCAATGCCGCGGGAGCGGAGCGAGTGGTGAGCATCGTAGGCACCGACGAGGTCGATCTCAACCGCAACCACATCAGTTGGGTGTCGCCTCTGGGGCGCGCGTTGATGAAGTCGGCAGCGGGTGACAGCGTAGTTCTCCAGGCGCCGGGCGGGACAGAAAACCTGACGGTGCTGGAAGTGTATTACGAGCGCATTTCAGTGGAACCGTTCCGTGAACCACCTGGATCCGCGGCCTCGGCAAAGGCACTCCCTCGCTGACGCTCACCTGACGAAGAAGAGACGATACGGCACAGGTGGTGAAAGAGCGACGACCGTAATAGAGCTGCTATCGACCTTTGGCAAGCGACAGGAGATGAGTTGAGTCCTCATAAACGCCCAATACGACGGCGATCTTCTCGTCAAGCTGGTCACAGGATTAGAGTCGCGATGCCGACATGTCAGGAACGCTCTTCGCCGGACTTCTCCAGCGCGGCATGGCACAACTCCTCCATCTTCTGCCAGTGTTCAGGGTTCGTTTGAGCGCCCCCGCGATCAGGGTCAATGTTATCGCGAGATCACGACGTCTGCCCAACGAGACAGACGAGCACCCAGCGCCAGGGTTAGCTCGTCCAGTGCTGGCAAGATACGAATGCTGCCACCATTTACAGCGTCATGCTGCCACTTGGGCCTGTCCCTGGGACACTCTAACCTGCCACCGGCACTGTAGGACTTCGTCAGCGGCTGTTCTGTTTATTGAGAAGTAACCGACGGGTTGGCCACTGTCGTTAGCACATAATATGTCCGGTGTTTTTAGCAAGTGAAGTGTCCGCTTTTCGGGCGGCGAGGATGGAGCCATGCGCGAGAGCATGGAGATCTATCCGAGGACCGCGGCGGAGCGGGCGATGAAGTTACAGGAAGTGTTGTTACGAGCCACATCGGGGAAGATCAAGTGGTGGCAGGCAGCGGAGTTGATCGGCATCAGCGAGCGGCAGATGCGTCGCTGGCGGAAGCGGCTTGAGGACGAAGGCCCTCAGGGATTACTGGACCGGCGACGGCGGAAGCCCAGCAGCAGACGAGTGCCGAAGGCGGAGGCCGAAGAGGTTCTGAGTCTGTATCGGGACAGGTACTTCGATCTGAACGTGCGGCACTTTCATGAGAAGCTCGGCGAGGAACACCAGATCGGGTTGAGCTACACGTGGGTCAAGCAGGCGTTGCAGGCAGCCGGCCTGGTGAAGCGCAAGGCCAGGCGCGGCGTTCATCGCAAGCGGCGCGAGCGGCGTCCACTGCCGGGGATGATGCTGCATATCGACGGCAGCGATCACCAGTGGTTTCAGGATGAGCGTCGGCACGATCTGATCGTGATCCTGGACGACGCCACCAGCGAGATCTACTATGCACAGCTGGCCGAGGAAGAAACGACCGCCACCGTGATGGCCGGGTTGCGGGCAGTGATTGAACGGAAGGGGCTGTTCTGTTCGCTCTATTCCGACCGCGGAGCCCATTTCTGGTACACGCCGAAGAGCGGCGGCAAGGTCGATTATGAGCGCCCCACACAGGTGGGCCGTGCCATGAAGGAGTTGGGAGTGAATATGATTCCGTCCTACTCGCCGCAGGCGCGGGGACGCTCGGAACGCAACTTCTCCACCTGGCAGGGACGGCTGCCGCAGGAGCTGCGATTGCGCGGGATCCGAACCCTGGAAGCGGCCAACAAGTTTCTCAACGAGCACTACATCGCCGAGTTCAACCGCCGTTTTACGGTGCCCGCAGCCGAGCGTGGAACGGCATTCATATCCTGCCGGCACAGGAACCTGGAAATGGTGTTCACGCAACGCTACGAGCGCACCGTTGACCGGGATAACACGGTGAGCTTTTACAACGTGATCATGCAGCTCGAGCGCGCCCACTGGCGCCATACCCTGGCCGGCTGCAAGGCGATCATCCATCAGCATCTGGATCAAACACTGACCCTCATGATCGCAGGACATCGCATCGGACACTACAGCGCGGAAGGAAAACTGTTGACGCCGCTGAGCAAAAAACAAATCAAGGCCGTGGAAAAGACGTTGAGAGGAAAAGTCCAAAAACAGACTTTCCCTCCCAACTTGCAAATCCCGCACACTACGCGGGATTCGCACTTTCCCACCGCCTCTACGGCTACTAATTTATGAAACCGGACATTTCACTTGCTACGAAAAGCGGACATTTTCACTTGCTAACGACACCGACGGGTTGGCCACCGACGGGTTGCCCACGACCGAAATCGCGGTTCGCGGCAGGTTGGGTGTTATCCTTTTCATTCTTCAACCGACATTGAAGTTGTTTGTTCCGGCAGGGAATGCTCGATGCACAACTATAGAGTCGTAACGTGTGCGCTTGTCGTGGGCACGGTTCTAGATATGGCTGCTTGCAAGCCAAAACCCCATGCAGCCTTGTCCGAGCAAAAGTCAAATCAAGTGCACGGCGTGAATCCAAAGGCGCCTGACTCGCCGGACGAGAAGTCCTGCCGAGTGTTCGTACAGAGATTTTACGATTGGCGGGTCTCTCTCAATGTCGATATGTTTTGTTCCAATTCGCTCAAAGGTAGCCGCGCAAGTCAGGAGGCAATCGAAGCTCAGGAAGAGGAATGCGGAATTGCTTCCCTGAATCGCCATGCTGAAAAACTCGGCCTCAATAAGGTTCTGAGCCGGAAACTTCTGCACACCAGCACAGAGAAGAGGCTGTGCAGGCAAAAGACCCGGAAGATCCGGGGTTGGATTTTGATCCATACTTAAATACGCAAGATCCAAGTCCGAGGTTCGTTGTCGACGATGTTCGCGTCAACGGCAACCGATGCGATGCGATTGTGCACGGGTACGATGAGGGCAAGCAGCGAGAAGAGGTGATGCCCGAATTATCTAAAGCTGGCGATGGCTGGGTCATCGAGAACTTTCATTACAAGATTGACTACAGCGATGGAAAGCCACCCCAGAATGATGACCTGATTCACATGATCAGAGAGTACATCGGCGAAGTAAAGCAATAGGGCGGGTGGCCCCGGTCCCGAAGATCGTTTTCAACCACGCCGAGGGTGCCCGAACCTGCCTTGAGCTTGCCGAAGGGGTCCCTCGCTTTTGGGGACCGGGGAAGTAAGCTCCTTATCACTGCAGCCGGATTCACGGTTGGAGTATTCTCGCGGTGCATGAAAGGCCAGCGCATCCGTTATCAACAAACAGGCGAGTTTCACTTCCTCACCTTCAGTTGCTATCGGCGCCAGCCTTACCTGGCCGCGGTCGCCGCCATAGAACTCTTTGAAGATGCGTTGGAGGGTCCGCCTGCGCCACTACCAGATCGGTGCGACGCGAGCCTGAGTCATTCCGGAGGGAGCGGGGCCTTCAGGCCCCTGAAGCAGCAGTCCCCGAAAATAGGCCTTCAGGCCCGGACGTCATTTGGCCACAAGATGCAGAGGCATGGTGTCCAATAGCCCGGCAACCGCCGAGCTGAAGGGCTACATTCCTGGGGCAGAAGCCAGCCCCCGCCGGACCGGGTTGTTCTCGATATACGAGACACAGCGAGTGTACTTTTCCTTCGTCATGATCTGCGTTTCGTTGAAGCTGCGCATCCACACGTCTCGCTTGCTCTTCAATCGAAACGAAAAGCCGCCCTTGATAAATTGCATGGCCTTTTCAAGCGAAACCGCTGGAGCAGGCGTGATCAGGGCGTGAACGTGTTCTGGCATGAGGACGAAAGCGTGCAGAAGGATCTGCCCTGGCTGAGATATTCGAGGATGGTTTGCTGAAAGAGCTCCGCGTTGGCCGTGACTTGGAAAAGGCTGCGGCGTTGCGCCGTTGCTGCGGTCACGAAATAGGTACGCGTTTCTTGCGGTGCCAGTCGCACCTTAAAAGCATAGACGAAAGGCCCGCGGCTAAAGCCGATTCGATTGCAAGCCTGCATTCATGGGCCTGAAGGCCCATGCTCCCTCCGTCGGCGACTTTGGCAGGGTGGCTCCGTTCCCGAAGATCGTTTTCAACCACGCCGGGGGTACGCTCAACTGGATAGCGCCTCGACATCGGGGCCACCCGCCGCATTGAATACTGAAGGTCCCAAAAACCAATATCCCCGCCCATTCGCGCAAACGGCGCGCGATAAGGACGGGGTACCTGGTCTCTTGAGCTTTACTTCTTGGGCCGCGACTCCGGCGGCACAAGACCTGCGAGGCGGTAGTACACAACGAGCTGGCCGTAGTGTTCACCGCTATGTTCGATGATGCCGTTTGCTATGTCGAGAACGCGCGATTTCTGCCCAGGAAAATAAACAACCTCCGTCGTCAGGCCTTTTTCGCCTTTCGACTGGAGGGCGGTCGCGCCATCGGCGAAGGATTTCTTGACGAACGCAACGATGTCGGCCTTGGACTTGTATTGCTCGCGCTTCGGATCTTCTGCCGCGGGAGGCTTCAGCCCCATCGCAGGATTCGTGAAGTAGTAGCATGAACCCGCCGCGTGCAACAACTGCTCGGCGAAGCTCCGCTGCTCGGGTGTCGGCTTGAAGTCATATTTGTCCTCGGGAAAATCTTCGGCCATCGCCGTCAGCTTGCGGCCAATCTCATTCCAGGAATCGAGCACGACTTTCAATTCCGGATCGGCAGGTTTGGCGGCTGCATCTTTCTTCATCGCGTCCTGGGCATGCGCGGGAAATGCGAATGCCAGCAGGACGATAGCGAGAAACGGTATTCTTTTCATTTCTTTCTCCACGATTGAGTTTCGCGAATCAAAGCTTCAACTTCTTATTTCGCCTGCGCCAGCTCTGCAACAACGGCCGCAATTTTATCGAGTGTCTCAACCCAGCCCTCGAATTGACCGCTCTCTTTTGCGCTCTCCATGGGTTCATTTCCAATGTGGGTGAGTCTCGTCTGGCCGTTTCCAAGATCCTCAAAGATGGTCACGTCGTACGCACCCTCTATGGCCTCATTTTCTATTCCTAATTGCTCAGGCTCAATCTTGTTTCCCTCCGGGTCCGAAAAGTACATGGAGGAAACGATCTTCTCGTACGGAACAATCTCGTGGTATTCAACAGCATTCCAGCCCTCGTACCCATCCGGCGCTCTCATGCACAAGAGAGATTTCCCTCCCACGCGAAAATCCATCTTGCAAACAGGCGAAGTAAAGCCCTTCGGCCCCCACCACTGCATCACGTACTTCGGGTCTGTCCACGCCCTCCAAACCAATTCGCGTGGGGCATCAAAAACTCTCGTCACAACCATCCGCTCGGTCTCGTTAACCGTGTTTTTTGTCATCTCTGACCTCCTCTTTTTTCATTTGCTTCACAACAACCTCGAGCTTGTCGAAACTCTCTTCCCAGAATCGGCGATAGCGAATCGCCCAGTCGCTGACTGTCTTAATCGCCTCTGGCCTGAGCGTGCACACACTCTCTCGTCCGCGTTTCGTCTTGATCACGATCCGCGCCCGCACCAGGTAGGCAATATGTTTTGAAATCATCTGCTGCGAAAGCGCAAACGGTTCCGTCAATCCATGCACAGAGGCAGGCCCATGCGAGAGCCGTTCGATCATTGCCCTGCGGGTGGGATCAGACAAAGCCGCAAATGTTGTACCCAACCTATCCACAACCATATGGTAGTGGATTGTCTGTCAATGTCAAGTATGAATTTTGTTATCCACTCAGAGCAGTCCAGCGAAGTTATCCGGAAAAATGCAAAAACGGGCAGCCATGATCAACTGCCCGCAATTGTTTTTCAGTACCGGCGAGGGCTACTTTGGGGCCTGCATCACAATCCGCTTGGCCGTGATGGGAAAGGTTCCACTGATGCTGGGAATGGGATTGCCGTCCAGATCGTAGTAGGTGAAGTCGCCTGAGCCGGTGTAAGAGTTCCCAGTCTTATTCATGGTGGTAGTCTGGCGCACCTTCAGCGTTCCCGTCGGATTGCCGCTGCTGAAGGCATCGAAGGTGAGATTGAGGTGGTGAGGTTGAATGTCCGTTGGCCGGTCATTTGCCACGCGCCGTGACCCGCGCTTGCCACGGCAATAGGATTGAAGGAAAGCTGGTCGGCTTCCGTGTAGTCCAATCCGCGCAAATCTCTACAGCGAAGTCCAATACCGAGAAACACCTACAGCCACTCCCCTGTCTGTAACCCGATGGAAAAGGGATATTTACCCAAAGAGACCTGATAACAGGGGTATCTTCGAAAGGCGCACCCGGAGACGCAATTTGCCCCCTACAACACAAAAAATCGAACAAGCCCAGTACGGCCGCGGAAATGAAACAGCTGATCCTGATCTCTGGCCACTGGCCGCTGATCACTGTTCCCCGTTCCCTGTTCCTATAGCATTCATAGAATGATCGCTGGCGCGTCCTGGGGGTGGTGGCTTGGATTTCACGGTGCAGTTCTTACTTTGCTTCTGGTGGATGCATTCCTGCCGGCGAACCGGAGCGAAGAACCGCGCACCCAGACGACGGCATGGTTATGGACCGGCGTTCTTGTTTTATCTACCGCCGTATTTGCAATCTGGCTTGCTGTCGGACAGGGCCGTCACAATGCGCTTGAATTCGTGGCGGGCTACGCGATCGAGACTTCGCTGAGTATCGATAATCTCTTTGTCTTCCTCGTTCTTTTCGAGGGATTCCGGATTAGCCAAAAGCGCCAGCATACGGCGCTGCTGTGGGGAGTCGCGGGGGCAATCATTCTGCGCGCGCTGTTTATCGCGATGGGCGTCTCGCTCATCCAGCGCTTCGACTGGATCAGCTGGATCTTCGGCCTGTTCCTGCTCTACGCGGCATTCAGGCTTTTTCGCGGCGGCTCTGCTCGCGCGGTCATACCCGCGTGGATTCGGCGCCTGCAGCCGGCAAAAGGTTCTCTTCTCCCCGTCATCCTCGCCGTCGAGTTCACAGACGTCTTGTTCGCCGTCGATTCCATACCCGCCGTGCTCGCCGTCTCTCACGACCCTTTCGTGGTCTACACCTCAAACATCGCTGCAATTCTCGGACTGCGATCGCTCTATTTTGCCCTCGCCGCGTTGCTCGATCGTCTCCGCTACCTGCACTACGGCCTCGGTGCCATGCTGATGTTTGTAGCCTTCAAAATGCTCGCCTCGCGCTGGCTTGAAGTGCCCATTACGATCTCATTGGCAGTGATGGGGGCAATTCTTGCGATTTGTGCGGTCGTTTCGTGGATCGCGGGCAACAAACCCGCTCCTACGGCGGTCGGAAAGCATTCCTCTTCCTGATTCCGGTTCACCAGGATTCGAACGCAACGCACCCGTCACTCCGGTAGATTGAGTGTTTCTGAAAACACTCATCATTGCGGTGCGGGAAGTCGCTGCGAAAGTGAGCACCGCGGCTTTCTTCCCGGGCAAGCGCAGCACATAGGATCGCCCGAGCCACGTGCGACAGGGACAGAGCTTCCGAGAGTTGGCGGCTTCTCATTCCCTGCTTCTCGAAGTGCGCCAGCTCCGCTTCGCATTCCGTCTGCGCACGCAGTCCGCTTTGGAGAGTAGATGCGGAACGCAGCAGTCCGCCGTCGGCCCACATAGCACGCCGCAAAGCGCGAACATGGTCCGCAACAAGTGCTGCGTCGTCTGCGTTAGGCGGCGAACTCGCCGGAAGTTTAGATTCAACCGGCACAAGCGGCATTTGATCTTCAATCATGGCGCTGCCGGCTCGCGCGCCAAAGACCAACCCTTCAAGCAAAGAATTGGAAGCCAGCCGATTCGCGCCGTGAACGCCCGTACAAGCGACCTCGCCGGCCGCATAGAGTCCCCGCACCATCGTCCGCCCCGTCAGGTCCGTGCGAATACCGCCCATTAGATAATGCGCAGCCGGCCGCACAGGAATCAGGTCTCGCGCGAGGTCAAGAGAGTAGTCCGCCAGAAACCGGCTGATCCCGGGAAACCTTTGCTGCAGATCGATGCCCTTCACATGCCGCATGTCGAGATGGACCACACGCGTATTTCCGAATTCGTCCAGTCCTTCGTGTGTGATGGCGCGTGCAACCACGTCGCGAGGTGCGAGCTCGAGAAGAGCGTGATAGCGTTCCATGAACCGCTCCCCACGGTCGTTGCGCAGGTAAGCTCCCTCGCCGCGAAGTGCCTCGGAAATCAAAAAGCGAGGCGCACCCGCCAGCGAGAACGCAGTTGGATGAAACTGGTAAAACTCCATGTCAGCCAGTTCGGCACCGGCGTCGAGAGCCAGCGCGAGCCCGTCGCCCGTTGCAACCTCGGGATTCGTGGTATCGCTGTACACCTGCCCCACGCCGCCCGATGCGATGAGAACTGCGCGAGCGCTGATCTGCTCCCGATCCTCGATCCCATCGCGGACAGCCTTTGCCGAAGCCAATTCCGCACCGATTACGCGGCCATCCGCAATCAGCAGCTTCGTGACCATCGTCCACTCGGCAAACCTGATGCGAGGATGCGCATGCGCATAAGCCACCAGCGACCGGCTGATCTCCGCCCCGGTGGCATCGCCATTCGCGTGGAGAATGCGCGGCCGCGAATGCGCCCCTTCGCGTGTTCTCAGCAGCCGGCCCGATGCGCTATCAAATCGGGTGCCCCACTCGATGAGTTCAGCGACGCGTTCCGGCCCTTCGGATACCAGCACCTGCGCTGCCGGACGATACACGAGACCATCGCCGGCAGAAATGGTGTCTTCAAAATGCAGCCTGAGGTCTTCGTTATCCTCTTTTGCCGCAACGGCGATTCCGCCCTGGGCATAATGCGTGTTCGATTCGCCGAGCGACTCTTTCGTGATAACAAGAACATCCCCGTGATCGGCCAGTTCCACGGCCGCGCGCAACCCCGCCACGCCCGCGCCCATCACCAGGTAGTCCACAGAAGATGCCAAAGCCATCAAATTCGAGCCTATCATTCAGTTTGGATTCGCAGAATACGCGCCGGTTTCACACATGTGAGACCCGGAGCGCAGGGCAACGCAGAAGTGATTTCGAGGCGTTCGCAAATCCAAAGTTTATTGCGACGCCAACTGTCCAATCACGTACATGCGCTCATTTCCTGAGGGAAATGCAGAAATCGTCACACGCAGGTTACCGCTCGAGTCGCACGTATACTCCTCGCGGGCCAGGAATCCATTCTCGGCGGTCAAGGACTCCACCGGAACCGTGGACAGGTCTTCGCAATGGGAAAGACGAGAATCAAATGGAAACTGAATCTGTTCCCAGTTTGTGATTTCGCCAATGGGTTGACCGTGTTCATCCAGCCTCGAACACTCGAGATAGCGGAAGTGACCAACGTTGTGAGCGGGACGATAGGTGCGCTCAAGCCGTAAAACGGGCTGGTCCGGCTCAGGCAAAAGCATGCCACGGGGAAAGATCAGGTCGAAGACGATCGCCCGACCCGATTCCGCCTCGCGCCAGATGCCAAAGTTCTGATTGAATTGCTCGTGCAGCCGCTCGGAACCAGAAGCCGCGCGAATTGCCAGGCCCACCGCACTGGCTGACCGCATGTAAGCGGAGCGCCGCACCTTACGCCCGAAGCTCTCCTTCAGAACGCGAGCGACCGGTGGAAGCTCCGATCCGCCACCCGTCACGTATAAAGTATCGAGTTGCGCGTCGGGGTGGGCTGCGAGCAGCTTTTCAACAATCTCCCGGGTCGATTCAATGATGGGGCGACAGCGCTCGTAGTACAGATCCACCGGGAATGTCACCTGCTCCAACTCGGGACGCACCCTCTCCAGATCAATGCTGATCTTTCGCGTATTTGGGCTCAGGGATTCCTTCTTTTCTCGGCACTCATCCAGCAGCACGCGGCGTTCCGCCGTCGTGAGAGGCGACGGCAATTTTGCGACTTCCAGTGCGAAGTCCGCGAGTATCTCGTCAAAATCGTCTCCGCCCAATTGCGGCAACCCGTCTGATGCCTCAACCGTGTGCTCCATCGCACCCAGCGTCAAGAGCGAAACATCAAACGTGCCGCCCCCGAGGTCGTAAACGAGCAGGCTTCCACCCGCACGGTGTTTCCGCTCGGCGCTGTTTCGATAGGCGTATTCAATGGCGGCGGCCGATGGCTCATTCATCAACCCCAGCACGGTGAAGCCGCCGGCATGGGCTGCGGCTTCTGTCAAGAAACGCTGATTGCTGTTGGAGTTGGCCGGCACGCCCAGCATCACTTCGAGATCTTCGTTCGCCTCGGCACCGAGGTTCGAGTGCTCAAGAAGCTGCACGCGCAACGCCGCCATCATCTCGGCCATCAACTGCTGCACCGGGATTGTCTGATTGCCGACCTTCACGGTCGTTTTCGGTCCTGCGGTACGTAACAGACGCTTGGGAGAACGAAGCAGTGTCCAGTCCTTCTCATCCTGCACCGCAATAGCTTCCCAGCCATAAACGCGTTCACTTCCCTTCGCCGCGACGACGGGTGGAAACCAGTCGCGCATTTGTCCATCGGGAGCTTCAAAATAAACCAGGGGGAAATTGCCGCGATCCACAGCCGCGGCTACAACCCGCGTCGTTCCAAAATCAACACCAATACGCATGCTTACTAGTTTAACAACCGGCGTTCTCGACCTGAAACCGCCAACTTTTGCGCTTGATTCCGTTAGGATGGAAGGAACGTGCAAACCATACGAGTCGATACACCTTCGGCAAAATACGATGTAATAACCGGCAGCGGACTGATCGGCTCGCTCGCATCGCGCATTCAGCGCGTCGCAGGAAGATTGCCGCGGCGTGTGTTTGTGCTGACCTCCCCCGAGATCTGGGCACTGTGGGGCGACCTCTTTCTCAAGTCATTTCCCGAAGCTCCCGTAACGCTTTTTCTCCCGGCGGGCGAAAAGCACAAGACGATGCAGAGCGTGGATCGCCTGCTGCGCCAGATGGCCGTGGCTGGTGGCGATCGCGGATCGCTGCTAATCGCTTTTGGCGGCGGAATTGTGGGCGATGTCGGTGGCTTCCTTGCCGCAATCTTCATGCGCGGAATCCGGTATGTGCAGGTTCCCACAACCTTCCTCGCGCAGGTCGATTCATCCGTTGGTGGCAAAACTGGAGTGAATCTTCCCGAGGGCAAGAACCTCGTCGGCAGCTTTCATCATCCTGTTGCTGTCTTCGCCGACATCGATGTGCTCGGGACACTGCCCGATCGCGAAATACGCGCTGGCCTGATGGAAAGCATCAAGGCCGGCATCATTCGTGATCGATCCCTGGTGCGCTTCATGGAGGAACACGTCGATGAAGTGCTCGGCCGCGATCCTAAGGTTCTGGAAAAGGTGATTGCTGCCTCAATCCGCATGAAAGCTGGAGTGGTCAATCGAGATGAACGCGAGAACGGCCTGCGCATGATTCTGAATCTCGGGCACACCGTCGGCCACGCCATCGAACAGGCGACGCGCTACAAGGCATTGCTGCACGGGGAAGCTGTGGGATGGGGCATGATTGCGGCCTTGTACGTGGCGCATCGGCGCCGCAGTATCACCGGCGCACAAGCCGCGCGTCTTGAAAGTCTCATTCATTTGTATGGTCCACTGCCGGCGCTCAAACTGCGCGCACCCAAATTGATCTCGGCGACCGGCGGCGACAAAAAGAACGTGGACGGGGTGCGGCGATTTGTACTCCCAATCGGCATCGGCGACGCCGGCGTGATCGAAGACCTGGCGACTTCAGAACTTCAGGCGGCAGTCAGCTACATGCTTTCGCAAGCCAAAGAGCCGCGCGCGTGATCGCTGGAGGAAGCGCATGAAATTCTGCTGCCGCGCCATCGAGGAATTGCACCACAACTCCGGATTGCGCGAATTCGGCGTGTTTACGGCGCGTTACCCCGACGGCTTCGTATTTGTTCTTCAACATCGAGCGTTGGATCCGGATGCGCTTCCTCCATTCACTGAATCTCCGATGTCTTCCGTTTCTGAGCTATCGCTAACCTATTGCCCGTGGTGCGGAGTAACTCTGAAGGAGTTTTATCGCGATCAGCTGCAAGAGCTTGATAGATCCGAACTCAAGCTCGGGATGGGCAGATAAACAATGCCGACGACAGGCGCCAAGCCGATAGGTGTTCAGGACGAGTCCCATGCTGCCGAAGCCGTGCAGGAGATGTTCAACGCCATCGCTCCACGCTACGACTTGCTCAATCACGTTCTATCGGCGAATATCGATCGCCTGTGGTGGCGCCGCACAGCTTCCAGCTTTAGCTCCGTGCTGGCCAATCCGAATGCCGCCGTGTTGGATATCTGCTGCGGCACTGGCGATTTGACGATGGCCCTGCTGAAACATCGCCCCGCAAGTGCACGACCCATTCTCGCAGCCGATTTTGCGCACAGCATGTTGTGCCGAGGTGCACAGAAATTTGGCACGGACAAACCGAATCACCCCATTGCAATTGCTCTCGAGGCCGATGCCCTGCACCTCCCGGTTCGCTCGGAATCACTCGATCTGGTTGTCACTTCGTTTGGCTTCCGCAATCTGGTTAATTACGAAGCCGGCCTCCGCGAGTTTCATCGTGTGCTGAAGCCCGGCGCTCAACTTGGAATCCTTGAGTTCAGCGAGCCCGGCGGCCTCATCGGCAAGATATACGCGCTGTACTTCCGCCGCGTATTGCCGGCAATTGGCCGCATAATTGGCGGCAAAGCGGGCCCGTATAGCTATCTTCCTGCCTCCGTCGGCGCATTTCCTGCGCCGCCGGAATTGCTCGCCATGATGCGGAAAACCGGCTATTCCGACTGCAAATGGCAGCCTTACACCTTTGGAATCGCCGGGTTGTACACGGCCGCGCGCTCGCCTGTACTCTAGGAGTCGCCATGAACTCTGCCGCACCGAGCCCGGTCTTATCAAGACTCATAGACAACTCGGCGATGAAGCGGCGTGTCGCGCTGCAGTCGATGCTCGCGGCCAGTTGTATGACTGCACTCAAGCTGGCGGCTGGCCTGATTTCAGGATCATTGGGTGTCTTGTCGGACGCGGCACACTCGGGACTGGACCTGGTGGGATCGGGGATCACCTTCTTCTCCGTGCGCGTCTCCGATAAGCCGGCCGACGAGGACCACACCTACGGCCATGGAAAAGTCGAGAATCTCTCCGCCTTTTTCGAAGCCGGACTCATGGCCCTCTCCTGCGCATGGATCATCTGGGAGGCGATTCAGAGGATCACGCATAATACCTTTGAACTCCGGTACTCCGTGTGGCCCGTGCTGGTATTGCTGACTTCGATTGCGGTTGACTTCTGGCGTTCCCGGGAATTGCGTCGCGTGGCCGAGCAAACTGGTTCGCCGGCCCTCGCCACCGACGCATTTCATTTCGCCTCGGATATCTGGGCTTCCCTGGCGGTGCTGCTGGGGCTGTTGGCTACGTGGGCAGGAGCCGCTTTGCACATTGACTGGCTCCGCTATGCAGATCCGATCGCAGCCATCTTTGTTTCCCTCATGATTATTCGCATTACTGCGCAGTTGACACGCGAAGCTGTCGGTGTCCTCATGGATCAGATTCCCGCGGAGACCCGGATGCGCGTGATTCGCGAAGCCGAACAGGTGCCCGGCGTACTGGCTGTTGAACAGGCGCGTGTCCGTCGCTCCGGACCAGACTATTTTGCCGACCTCACGCTTGCCCTGCCTCGCAGTTACACCTTTGAGCACACCGGCGAATTGGTTCGTGCCGCCACCGAAGCCGTCCATCGAGCGCTTCCTTCCGCCGACGTTGTCATTCACACGGTCCCGCGCCAGGCAAGGGCCGAAAGCATCTTCGATCGCGTGCGAGCGGTCGCAGCTAGAAACAATGTCGCCGTACACGATCTAAGTGTGCAATCGCACCACGGCAAACTTCACGTAGAGCTTCATGTCGAGTTGAACGAAAACCTACCGCTGATTGAGGCACACAGCTTCGTGAGCGGACTCGAAGCCGAGATCCTGCGCGAAACTCCGGAAATCGATTCGGTCCTCACCCATATCGAAAGCGAACCCGCAACCATCGAACAGCCGGAGGAGATGGTTGAAGAAGATCGCAGGATCGAAAAGGCTCTTCGAGACGCCGCTTCCCAATATGAGGATATTATCGATGTTCACCAGATACTGGTGGGACGCACAGGCGAACACATCACCCTATCCTGCCACTGCACGCTTCCCGACGACCTGTCGATGCATCGCGTGCATGAAGTAATCACCTCGCTCGAAGATCGTTTCAAGCTCGCTTGCCCCGAGGTTCACCGCGTAACGATTCATCCCGAGCCGGTCACAGACAACACGCGCTGACTGCTTTCGAGTTCGGTTCAAGCGCAACCGACCTCCAGGCTTCTCCGTCTATAGAGGCATCACTGGAGGGTTGGTGCATGCCCACTTTTCTTCCGATCAGATCCAGGCAGACTTTCGATCTGTCTGCGACCCTTTTTGTTGCTTCGCTGCTGTGCATGTTTCTCGCTGAGGCATTCATGATCCGGGGTTTATGGTTTCGCACGGCTCCGGTCCTCCATCGAATGCGAGGATCTGACCTGCCCTTTCTTGTCTGGATTCCGGCCTTCGGAGCATTTCTCTTCCTGCTGCTTATTCGAAAACAAACAAGACAAGGCCGCATCAGTCCTGCGATTGCAGGCAGTCTCAGCACCGGCTTGGCGCTCCTGCTGCTGGTAGCGTATTTGCTGATTACACGTTGTGCCCAGATCGCCTTCCGTTAGCCCCTGATGCCGGATAATGGAATCTGGGTTGCGGGAGGGATTCTTGATCGCACATAGCGAGTGGAAACATGACGAAGTGTTTCAGGGAGTCGCAGAGAACGGCAATACCATTACCCTTGACGGAGACTCAGCCCACAAGCATGGCCCAAGCCCTATGGAAGCGGTTCTGATGGCGTTATGCAGCTGTACTTCGGTCGATGTGGTCAGCATCCTCAAAAAGAAACGCCAGCCGCTCACCGGACTTCGGGTGTCTGCAAACGGGATGCAAGCCCCTGCACCACCTCGCGTCTTCACCCATATCAAGCTTACCTACGTGGTCCGCGGAAAGCTGAGCCGCAAGGCCGTCGAAGATGCCGTTTCACTCTCCAAAAACAAATATTGCTCCGTCTCGAAGATGCTGGAAAAGGCAGCAACCATTGAATACGAGATTGTCTACCCGGACGGAGAACCGGAGGCATGAACCGAAGCTTCTTCATCCGCTTCTTCCGCATGGCATCGGTCGTCATGCTGCTCGTTGCAGCTGCGCTTCTTTCCGCGATCACGACGATGCATTTCGCCATCCATGGTGCCGAAGTCAAAATCCCCGTGCTGAAGGGGATGACCGTGGCCGAAGCTCGCAGCCAGGCCGCCGGCATGGGCCTTAACCTCGATGTCGACAACCGCTACTACTCCGCGGATGTTGCCGCGGGGCACATTCTTTCGCAATCGCCCGCGCCCGGCTCCGTAGTGCGCCGCGAATGGCATGTACGCGTCGCAGAAAGCCTCGGTCCGCAGAAGGTCGACGTCCCCGACACGGTCGGGGCTGAGGCACGCGTAGCCGCCTTGCGTTTGCGCCGCGCTGGACTCGAAGTCGGTGTGACCGCCAAGTTGCCGGATGCCGGTGCTGAAGACGGCATCGTTCTCGCGCAGGATCCGCCGGCACATTCCCAGGGAATTGCGCAGCCGAGCGTGAACATTCTTGTCGCCGCGCCAGATGATGACTCGCCCGATGGATACGTCATGCCTGACTTGACTGGTCTTCCCGTAATTACTGCGCAGGCACTTCTGAGCAGGATTGGCCTGAAGGTAGATACACCCGCCTACGCAGATGTGTTTGTACCCTCGGTCAGCACGGGACCCGAGCAGCCTGCATCTCCCATCGCCCCCGGCACCGTGATTGCGCAACAGCCCATGGTTGGGGCGCGCGTAGACCAGACGACCATGATCAGACTTACTGCAGCGAAATAGATCGATTCCAGGCCTCCACCCGTACATCTAAAGCAGAGTCGCATGACACCGAACCAGAGCAGCCCTCAGCGGGAAAAACCCTCATCCCCCACCCCCGGAGACTATTCGCACGCATGGCGAGCTTTGCGCCATCGCAACTTCCGGCTCTTCTTTGGCGGCCAGAGCATTTCGCTTATCGGCACATGGATGACACGCATCGCCACGTCCTGGCTTGTCTACCGACTCACGAAGTCGGCGCTCCTGTTGGGCACCGTCGGCTTCGCTGGCCAGATACCTACCTTCCTGCTTGCGCCGATTGCGGGCGTCATCGTCGATCGCATCGACCGCCGCAAAGTGCTTGTGTGGACTCAGACGCTTGCGATGGTGCAGTCGCTTGCGCTGGCATGGCTGACTCTTTCGCACCGCATCAACATCGCCGAGATTCTTGCCCTCAGCGCCATGCAGGGCGTCATCAACGCCTTCGACATGCCTGGCAGGCAATCCTTCATGGTCAAAATGGTGGAGGATCGCGCCGATCTATCGAATGCAATCGCCATAAATTCTTCGATGGTGAACACGGCGAGATTGATTGGGCCATCGCTGGCCGGATTGCTGATTGCGGCCACGAATGAAGGTTGGTGTTTCCTTGTGGATGGCGTCAGCTACATCGCGGTAATTGCTTCATTGCTGATGATGCGCGTTCCGCCTGATGACCTTCAGCGCGTGACAACCTCAATGATTGTTCAACTCAAGGAGGGCTGGACGTACGTTACCGGATCCGTTCCTATCCGTTCGATCCTGGGACTGTTTGCCTTGTTGAGCCTGATGGGCTGGCCCTTCATGGTGTTGATGCCCGTCTTTGCCGGTCAAATTCTCCGCGGCGGCGCGCACACTCTCGGCTTTCTGATGGGCGCAGTCGGCGTTGGCTCATTGGTTTCAGCACTCTCGATGGTGATGCGCCGTTCCGTTCGCGGACTTACTAAGATAATTCCGATCGCAGCATCAGTCTTCGGAATCGGCCTCATCTGCTTCGGGCTTTCGCACGTTCTGTGGCTCTCGATGCTGATGATGCTCGTTACCGGATTCGGCATGATGCAGGGTTTGACCGGGAGCAACACAATCATCCAGACCCTTGTTGACGAAAATATGCGCGGACGCGTGATGAGCTACTACACCATGGCCTTCGTCGGCATGGCTCCCTTCGGCAGCCTGCTGGCCGGCGCGCTGGCGCATGCCATCGGCGCACCTCGCACGGTAATCGTTAGCGGAGTCGCCTGCATCTTCGGTTCCATCTGGTTCACGTCACGACTGCCCGCCATTCGCAAAGATATGCGGCCAATCTATGAGCGTCTCGGCATCGTACCCCAGCGAAATCCCGTGGAGGAAGTCGCCGAAAGCTGAGTCGACCGGATTATGATGACAGGGCAGAAGGGACTCGACCGATGGGGTTAAGCGAAGACCTGGAGAGAATCGCGCTACAGGAAAGCGAACTCGTTTTCCCGCAACTGGATGCAGAGACTGCGTGGCAATTGGGCTTACTGCTGCGCAAGATGTCTGTCGAGCGTGGCCACGCCGTCGTGATTGACGTGCGGAGATTCGGCCAGCCCCTCTTCTACGCCGCCATGGACGGCACGACACCCGACAACGTGGAGTGGGTTCGGCGCAAAAGCAATGTCGTCGCTCGCTTTCATCGCAGCTCTTACGCTGTCGGCCTGCGCGAAAAGCAGAAGGGACAGACGATCTACGAGAGCCAGGGACTTTCCCTCTCTGACTACGCAACCCACGGCGGGTCGTTTCCGTTGAGGGTTGCAGGCGCAGGAATCGTCGGCAGCGCAACGGTGTCCGGCCTCCCGATGCGGCAGGATCATGAACTGGTCATCGAAGCGCTGTGTGCGGTGATCGGGCGAAGCTACGCGGAGCTGAAGCTTCCGACTGAATGAATTGGCAAGTCTTGTATCGGGAAGCAAAGTCTCGTATCAGGGTACGACTTCAGTCGTGCCGAATCCAGATCAAAACGCCGCGGGCTTTAGCCCCTGAACCAAAATGTTTGGCGCAGAAATAGCTTCATTTCCTCTAGCAACACTCGACCCATATTTCACACATTCTTCTCAATCATTGCAACAAAGAACCCGTCGCTTTCGAACATCCCCGGCAAGAGCCGCAGACAGCCCTCCGCCGTGACGCAGCGAAGCAACCGCTCCGCACCTGAACCGGCAAGAATGCCCTCCGAGCGAAGCTCCTCGATCCTCGACTTCATTGAAACGAGCCGCGCATCTCTGCTCTCTGAAAGTACGGCTGCAACGACCTGCTCGTTCTCCTCCGTCTCTAGGGAACAGGTGGAGTAAACAACATGCCCGCCGGACCGAACGGAGCACAGTGCAGCACGAAGAATCGCGCGCTGCCGTTCTGCCTGCCGCTCGATATCCTCCGGCCTGAGCCGATGCCGAATCTCAGGATTTCGGCCCAACGTACCGGTACCGCTGCAAGGCACATCCGCCAACACTACGTCGTATGCCGCATCATCTTGCAGCACGGCGGCATCCGCGAGGCGGCACTCGATCCGATCGCCAAGCGCTACAACCCGTTCCTGCAATTGCGCCAGTCGCTGCGGACTCGACTCGCAGGCAACGATGCGCGCTCCGGGATTCCGCTCCGCAAGAATCAGCGTCTTTCCGCCCGGAGCAGCGCAGCAATCCAGAATCCTGCCGCCACGAGGCACCAGCTCCGCCACCAGTTGCGATCCCTCATCCTGAAGACGAACGCGACCTGCGCGGAATGCCGCCGTCCCGGTCACGTCGCCGGAGTTAACCTCGCGCGCCCCAGTCAGCAATTGTCCAGGGGAAAGGGTCACCCCATGGGCCTCAAGCTCCGATTCAATATCGTGATTGACAGCGCGGATCGTGAGGCGCGGTTGGCTCTGCCCGTGGCGACAGATCGAGCAGGCGGCCCCCTCCCCATAGATTGCATTCCAGCGTTCGACCATCCATGACGGAAATCCGCTCCGCCAGTCTTCCTCGTCCGGAGCTTGAGATTCTTTCCGCGAACGCAACGGGGCAAGCTTACGAAGCACCGCATTCACCATACCCGAAGCGAAGCGATGACCAGCCTGCTTCGCCATCTCGACGCTCTCATCGATCGCCGCGTGCGCCGGAATCCGATCCAGATGCATCAACTGAAATGCGCCCAGCCGCAACGCAATCAGAACTTCTGCATCGAGCTTCGCGTTTGGGTGCTTGAGCAACCGGCGAATCCGCCCGTCAAGGTCAATCTGCCATCGCAGAACTCCGAGGACGAGAGCCGTCGTCAGGTGGCGGTCAGCCTCTGAAAGAGCAGCGACGTTTTTGCCACGCAATAAATCGTCAGAATGACCTTTGCCCTTCTCGAGGGTTTTGAGGATCGCAAAGGCAACCCGGCGCGCTGGTGAGACAGCACTCATGGCTTCATCCCAGCCGAATTCCGGAACGCAGTCCCGCGCCCCGCAGAAATTCGGAGGCGGCCATGCGCTTCTTGCCTTCCAGCTGCAACTCGATGATCTCGATCCAGGTATTCCGCGCGCACGCAACCAGCAGCCTGTGATCTGTGAGATCGACCGCCCCCGGCTCGCCGTCCGCACTTTTCGCAGTCACACGCAGTTGGTGCGCAATAAGCTTTTTACCTTCGAGCTTTGTATACGCCCCAGGCCACGGCTGAAACCCCCGCCAGCGATTCCAAATTTCCGTCGCCGTGCGAAACGCGAAATCCATACGCCCATCTTCCCTATCCAGAATCGGAGCCAGCGTCGCACGGGTATGATCCTGCAACTTCGGCTTGATAGTGCCCGCATTCAGGTCTGCCAGCGTCTCAACCACAAGCGGGGCACCCTCCTTCGCCAGCACCTCGAACAAATCTACCGCTGTCTGTTCCGGGCTGATCGCAGTCTCGCGCTGCAACAGAATCGGCCCCGTATCGAGACCCTCCTCAAGTAGCATCGTCGTATTCCCCGTGACGGTCTCGCCCCTCGCCACCGCCCACTGGATCGGCGCCGCTCCACGATACTTCGGCAGCAGAGACGCATGCAGATTGATGCAGCCCAACCGCGGCAGTGCCAACATCCATGGCGGAATGATCCGCCCATACGCCACAACGACAATCGCGTCGGGCGCAATCGCCTCCAGCCGCTCGCGAAACTCCGCGTTGTTCTTGATCTTCTCAGGCTGCGCGACTTCGAGCCCTGCGGCCAGTGCCGTTTCCTTCACCGGCGGCGCCGTGAGTTGCTGCGTACGGCCTACGGGGCGATCGGGCTGCGAGACAACCAGCGCCATTTCATGACCCGCCGCGATGAGCGCCTCCAGCGTCGGTACGGCGAAGCGCGGAGTCCCGCAAAATACCAGTTTCACGGCCTTACCAGGTGCCTTCGCGCTGCATCTTGCGGATCTTGCGCAGCACCAGGTCGCGCTTCAGCGAGCTCATGCGGAAGATAAACAGCATACCGTCGAGATGATCAATCTCGTGCTGAAATGCTCGTGACAGCAGTTCCTCCCCATCCATCTCGAACCACTTCCCCTTTAAATCCTGGGCGCGGATACGAACCTTCGCGGCGCGCTGCACCTTCTCACGAATCTCCGGAAAGCTAAGGCAGCCTTCCTCTTCGTACTGCTTGCCTTCGCGAAGAGTAACTTCGGGATTCACGAGGACAAGTTTCTGCGCCGGATCCTTTCCCATGCTGAGGTCGACCACCGTCACGCGTTTCCCTACCGACACCTGAGGCGCCGCCAGGCCAATGCCCTGCGAGGCATACATCGTCTCGAACATGTCGTCGGCTAGCTTCTTCAGCTCCGCGTCGAATTCCGTCACCGGTTCACCTGGCTGCGAGAGCACCGGCTCCGGGTATTTCACAATCTTCAAAATCATGTCTGCTACTAATAGCTCCGTATCTGTTCGATGTATCCCTGAAAATTTCGTTTCATCTCGGCGGCAGAGTCGCCCCCAAACTTCTGCTGTGCAAGACCTGCAACAGTAATCGCGACCATCGCCTCGGCTGCGACTCCTGCCGCGGGCACAACGCAAATATCGCTCCGCTCATAACTTGCGCTGGTGGCCTCGCGCGTGTCAAAGCGGACGGATTCAAGCGGACGCCGCAAAGTCGAGATCGGCTTCAAATATCCGCGCACCACGATGTCTTCGCCGTTTGAGACACCACCCTCCACGCCACCCGCATTGTTCTGCTCTCGCGTGAAGCGCGTTGGCCGGCCAGTATCCTCTTTGGCGTAGTGAATGGCGTCGTGAACCGTCGACCCGAATGATTCAGCCGCTGTAACCCCGCGCCCGATCTCAACTGCCTTCACTGCCTGCAAGCTCATCACCGACCAGGCCAGCAACCCATCAAGCCGCTCGTCCCAATTGGCATAGGTTCCGAGGCCCGCAGGAGCGCCATGCACCACCACCTCGAAGACCCCACCCACCGTATCGCCAGTGCGCGAGGCGTGCTCGACCTCTTCCTTCATCCGTGCCTCGGTGGCTGCATCCACGCAACTCAACACGATCTCCTGCCGCTCGGCAACAGACGCTATCTCATCCCAGGTCGCCGGTCGTTCCAGTTCCACGCGTCCTACACGGATCACGTGACTGCTGACTTCGATTCCCAAATAGCGAAGCATCAGCTTCGCAAAGGCTCCCCCGGCCACCCGAGCGGTCGACTCACGCGCCGAAGCCCTTTCCAGCACATAACGCGCATCGGGAAAGTCGTACTTCAATGCGCCGGCAAGGTCAGCGTGCCCCGGTCGTGGCGACTCAACTGGCTGATGCTTCTCAGGGTCACCCGTTTCTACCGGCAGCTTCTCTTCCCAGTTCTTCCAATCGCGGTTCACGATCTCAATAGCCACCGGCGAACCGATGGTCTTCCCATGCCGGACGCCGGAGAGGATGTGCGCCTTGTCTGTCTCGATCTTCATGCGCCCGCCGCGGCCGTAGCCCTGCTGGCGACGCCACAGCTCGCGATTAACGAATTCAAGGTCGACCGGCAACCCTGCTGGTAGCCCGGAGACAAGCGCGATGAGGGCTTCTCCATGCGACTCGCCCGCTGTTGAAAATCGGATCATGTTCCTTTGATTGTAAAGGAACCAAAGCCGGATCATCGGGGCCGATGCCCGGCTACGAGCAACGGACAGAACAGGTTAATCGGCGCTGAGTAATCCGATCCGTCTGTCCGATTCCGATACCCCCGCCTCAATCCCGGTCAGTTCGTAAAGATCCCTGGCCTCCCGCCACAGGCTCAGGGCCTCCTTGCGGTCTCCAGTCTGCTCCTTGACAAGCGCAAAGCCGCGAATGGCATTCGCAAGATCGAGCGGCGGCGTCTCTTTGTGGCGGCGATATATCTCGAGCGACTCTGCATACAGCGGCGCTGCCTGTTC
Organism: uncultured Acidobacteriaceae bacterium; assembly: GCA_963769345.1. Lineage (GTDB taxonomy): Bacteria > Acidobacteriota > Terriglobia > Terriglobales > Acidobacteriaceae > Telmatobacter. The sequence continues at coordinate 109,768 of CAVYLL010000005.1, read as the reverse complement.
CGGTTTCTTCTGCTCACGCAGGATATCCGCCGCATGCCGCACAGTATGAGCAGTTTTCAGAGGATTGCAGAGACTGCTATAGATTTCGCTCGCCTGGCGGTAATGCCTCTGCGAAGTTTCCAGGTCACGCAGGTTGCGCTCGACGTACGCCAACTCCTCGTAGAGTGTCGCACGCAGCGCCTGACTATCGCTCGCTACGCACTCCGCCAGGGCTTCCCGGAACAGTGCCGCCGCGTCTTCAAGTCGACGCTCTTTCTTCGCAATGCTGGCCCTTTCAAGCAGAGATCCGGGAGTATCAGAAACCATGCGGAGAGGCTAGCATATCCGCCGCAATCCGATTCCCCGTTCCCATATCCCCGCTTCCTCGCTTACGATGAAGCGCATGGACTACTTCCTCTTCAAAACAGAGCCCGGCGTCTACTCCTACGACGACTTCCTGCGCGACAAAGAGACAAACTGGGATGGCGTGACCAACCCGACTGCCGTCAAGAATCTCCGCGAGATGAAGCCCGGAACGAAGTGGATTTTCTACCACACCGGCGATGAACGCACCGCGGTCGGAACCGGCTCCGTCGTCAGCATCGACGCCAAGGACCCGAAGGTACCAATTGTGCGGGTGAAGGTCGGCCAACGGCTCAAGCATCCCAAAACGCTGGATGAGATCAAAGCCGACCCCGTTTTTGCCGATTCCCCGCTCGTGAGGATCGGGAGACTTTCCGTCGTGCCGCTCACCGAAAAGCAGTGGGACTGGTTCCTAAAATAACGTGGCCGTTTCGGGCTTTGAGTCCCCCTTGAGCCACTCCCGCGTGTTCAGCATCTGGCGCTGATCCAGCGCCCATATTCTGCCTGTCAATTCATCGGCGCCCTTCCCCTCGCGTGCCGACTTTTCAAATTCGCTGGCGACCGCCTGCATCTTGGCGTCAAGATCGTCGACAAAGTTCAGCACCAGCGCCTCGGGAATCATGGGCAGCTTGGGCGAACCGAACTCGAGCTTCCCATGGTGCGACAAAATCAAGTGCAGCACCAGCGTCTTCAGCCGCGGCGGAAAATCAGGCAGCTTGTCGATGGTGTTCTCCACAAGTTCTATTCCCATCTGGATGTGCCCAAGCAGCGTGCCTTCCACCGTATATTCGAACCCGATCTCCCAGGCCAGTTCGCGAACCTTACCGATATCGTGCAGCACCACGCCAGTCAGCAACAGGTCACGATGCAGGATCGGGTAGTGCGGGGCCACCCGGTCAGCCAGCGTCAGCAGGCTGACGACATGCTCGAGGAGGCCGCCGAGCCAGGCATGATGAAGTTGCTTCGCTGCGGGCGCCTCGCGATAAGACTGTGCCAGCCCCGAATCAGCGAGCAGAGTACCTAGCAATAGCTTCAGATGGGCATCCGTAAAGCTCTCGACAAAGCCCATGAGCTTTTGCCAAAGCTCGTCCACGTCGCAGGTTGTGCACGGCAGCATTTCGCCCTTCTCCACTTCGCCAGCCACCGCTTTCCGCAGGTGCTCAACCTTCATCTGCAACCGGTCGTCGAAGCGCGCGACAGCGCCGCGAACCTTGACGATATCTCCCCGTTCAAAGTCCTTCGCGATGCGCGAGTCACCCGGATCCCAGATACGCGCCTCAACCTGCCCGGTCTTGTCGCCCAGGATCAAGTTCAAATATGGCTTGTTGGTCCTTGTCGTCCGCTGCTGCTTGTGTAACACCAGGAAAAACGCATCGAAGATCCTGCTCTCTTCGAAGGTCGAGAGATCGGCAATATAGATGTCCTTCATGCTGCGGGAAGCATACAGCAACCGGCAAAGCGCTTCAAAAAACACCCCTCGGAGGCGTGAGAATATGGTGAGCGTGACCGACCTCGAAAACACCGCGAACTCCGGTCTCCTCATCCGCCCGATTGAGTTGCGTGATGCGGCGGAAGTCTGCGTTCTCACGACGCAACTCGGCTATGACCGCCCGCTCGATCAAATATCCATCTGGATCGAATCACTCCCGAATCGCGCCGAACAACAAGCTGCATTTGTCGCGTGCGTTGGCGATGAAGTAGTTGGTTGGATCGAGATCTCAATCGAGCACCGCCTGCAATCGTCCCCCTGCACATTGATTGGCGGGCTGGTTGTGAAAGAAGGATTTCGCGGGCAACAGATTGGTCTCAGGCTCTGCGAACGAGCCGAAGCCTGGAGCTGGGAACACGGCGTTTCCAGGGTCTGTGTGACTTCACGCAGTACGCGAACGGATGCGCATCGTTTCTACCTGCGCCATGGCTATCACCCAATCAAGGTTTCGCAGGTCTTCGAAAAAGGACGCCCCACATAGCCCGACGCATTGCATCCGCTTTGCGATCATCAAATGATCGCACTGGCCTCAAAAACAGCTGGGGCCTGAGAACTCGTCTCAGGCCCCAGCGCTTCTTACTGCCAGCGTCAGCCTACTGCGGCGGAGTCGTAGGTACGCCCGGCTGCGACGGCGCGGGAGTGGTGCCGTTGGGAGCTTGCTGCTGCGGTGCATTCCCCAATGGCTTGTCGCCCGTGTCTTCGGTCTGATCCGATTTCTTCTTGTCGCTCAAACGCGTCTTGTCTCCGGTTGTAGTGGCACTCTTCTTCTTTTTGGCCGCCTGATTCCCACCCAGGCCCAGCGGTCCGGCCTGCGCCTGTCGATCCGCCACTTCGGCTGCATCCGCCGGCGCAGGCGCCTCGGGATCCAGTTGCGGCCCCTTCGGCTTCGGTTGCTTGGGCTGCTTGGCACGATCGCTGTATCTCGTCTTCGCCTCCGGCTTTGCATTGCTCTCGAGAGGGTTGCCTGGCTCATTGGCTGTGGCTGCAACCTGTTCTCCAGCGCCCGCATCCTCAGTCTGGCTTGAAGGAGCCTGCGGTAAGGTCTCCTGCGGAGCCTTGCCGTAGCGAATTTTTTCCTTCTTGCCGGGCTTCATGGAAGCCTGAGCGGTTGTCTTATCGGTCTTGCTCGTCGTTGCGGGAGTTGCCGATGCTGTTGTTGGAGCCGACTGGGTGGCCGCACCAGCAGGAGCTGGGGCAGACTTAAGCCGGAACGTGTGCGTCGTCTCCCGGAAGCGGGTCCGCTCCACTTTCCGTTTCTTCTTGGCAGTGGGCGGCGTGTACGCACTGAAAGTGATGCTCGGATGTTTCTCGGCTGCTGTCGCTGCGCTGTCCTCGTATCCCGGCTTGATGTAGATCGCCGCCTCGTCCCTCAACTGTGTCAGATACTCGCGCATGGCCGGGCCGGCTTTGGCTTCAAAGTAGTTCTGCTCGACTTCATTCTGAACGTCCTTGAATTGCGGGACGCCACCCGGGACATGCTGAATTACCTTCAGAATGACAAAACCCTGCTTGGTCCGAATTGGCTCGGTCACTTCACCGGCTTTGAGCACAAACGTCTTCTGTTCAAATAACGGATCCAGCTGGCCTTTCTTGTACTGGCCAAGGTCTCCGCCCTGGGCCGCGGTCGTGCCATCGCTAAAGCTGCGCGCCAGCTGGCTGAAATCGCCTCCCGCGTGCAAACGCGCTTCGATATCGTCGGCTTTCGCCTTGGCTTCAGCAAGCTTTTGAGGATCATCGGGTTGCGAACCGGTGGAGATGAGGATTTCGCCCAGTTTCACGCTCTCCGGCTGTGCATAATCCTGCTGGTGCGCCTCAAAATACCGCTGAACTTCGCCTGGAGTCGGCGCAATTTTGCGGCCTACCTGATCGCGCATCACATCCTGGGTAATGATCTGGTTGCGGATATTCGCCTTGAAGTCCTCAAACGATACCCCCTGCTCTTTGGCAGCCTTCTCCAGGTCCTCCATCGTCGCGAGGTTGTATTGTTTGCGGATGTCATTGAGTCGATTGACCAATTCCGTTTCGCCGGTTATTCCCAGTTCCTTGCCCTTGGCCAACCAAAGCTGCTGATCGATCAGATTGCGCAGCAATTCCTTGTGGGACTCGGAAATCTCCTGCATCGTGACGCCCCGCTGGCGCATTTCCTGATCCGACTCAGCCTGCGCGCGGTCGTAGTCGGATTTGGTGATGATCTGGTCATTGACCCGCGCTATGATCTCCTCCACCGTGGTGCCACCGTAAGGGCTTCCAGGGGTTGAAGGTCGCGCTTGCGCAAAGGCAAAGCCGGTAAGCAGAATTGCAATGAGCGAGACCGCTCCGGGGATTCGAAGGATTTTTGGATTCATAATTTCGCACACAAATGGGGGACAGCGGGCTCCACCATAGGCATAGACGTCATTGTAAATGCCTGGGCAGCAAATCCGCCTCAAGACAACCGGTTCCTTGCGTTTCACCAAGCGAAAAGCATAGAAATCCGCGCCTCGAAATCGGTCACGCCGGAGCTTTATCAACAGTAACGGGCTACCGGAAGAGAGCTGAAGATCGTCAAATAACCCAGTGCTATACTTTAGCCCAGGTCTGGCCTGCGAGGTCCCTCGGAGGCGCCTGGTGCAGTTGCACTCCGGAGGTTCCTTCCACCTATGACTCCCCCCGCCCGACGGGCAATTTTCAGCCTTATTGTTTTCTTTGCCGTGTGCGCGGTTGCCGGCACGTTTTTGCAGCGCAGGGTGGGAGCCCAGTCGTCGCAGGATGAGAGCCAGATTCGCGACAACCTGAAGTCGTTCACCGATGTTTACGCGATCGTCGAGCAGAACTACGCCGAGCCTATTCAGGGCGACAAAGCCGACACGGCCATCTACGATGGCGCCATTCCCGGCATGTTGCGCGTGCTCGATCCGCATTCAAACTTCTACGATCCCAAGGCGTACGCCAAGATGCGCGAGGACCAGCGCGGCCACTACTACGGCGTCGGAATGGTGATCCAGCAGCAGAACAACAAGGTCTACGTCATTACGCCCTACGAGGGAACGCCTTCCTTCCGCGCAGGCCTGCGCCCGGGCGATATCATCTCCGCCATCGACGGCAAATCGACTGAAGGCATGACCTCAGACACCGTCGCCAAGAATCTCAAAGGGCCCAAAGGGACCCACGTGCAGGTTTCAGTGATCCGCGAAGGACAGACAAAGCCACTAACCTTCGACCTGATTCGCGACGAGATCCCCCACCCCTCCGTCGATCTGAAATACGAGATCCGCCCGGGCATCGGCTATATCCACCTCACCCAGTTCCAGGAAACCACCGCCCAGGAAGTGAACGAGGCCATCGACAGCTTCCCCAACTTGAAGGGACTGGTGTTTGATCTCCGCGGCAATCCGGGCGGCCTGCTCAGCCAGGCAGTCGAGGTATGCGACCATCTTCTCGCCAAGGGCCAAACGATCGTTTCGCAGCGCGGCCGCGCTTATCCTGACCAGAATTACACAGCCACGCACGGCAACGACGGCAAGACATTCCCCATTGTGGTTCTCGTAAATCGCAACACAGCTTCGGCCGCCGAGATCGTCTCCGGAGCACTGCAGGACCACGATCGGGCACTGATCGTCGGCGAAACCACCTTCGGCAAAGGCTTGGTGCAAACGGTGTACAACCTCAGCGAGAACACCGGCCTCGCACTCACCACATATCACTACTACACGCCTTCGGGCCGTCTCATTCAGCGCAACTACTCCGGCATTTCGCTCTACGATTACTACTACAACCACGCAGGAGCGAGCGCACCTAACTCGAGCAACCGTGAAGTTAAGATGACCGATTCCGGCCGTACCGTGTATGGCGGCGGCGGCATCACTCCCGACGAGAAAATCGAAAGTCCCAAGAGCAATAAATTCCAGGAGGAACTCGGTCCGTACGAGAAGAACGCGTTCTTCCACTTCGCCGCACACTATCTTGCCAACCGGACGGTCGACAAAAACTTCCAGGTCGACGATGCGGTCATGAACGAGTTCAAGCAATACCTCACCAGCCAGGACATTCCGTTCACGGAAAAGGACCTGAACGACAACACGGACTGGTTGAAGATCAATATCAAGGAAGAGATCACGAAGAGCCAGTTCGGTCAGATCCAGGGTCTGCGCATCATGGCCGACTGGGATCCGATGGTTCAGAAGGCGCTAACCTTCCTGCCCGAAGCACAGGCCCTGGAAGACACCGCTCACAAGGTGCTCGCTCAGAAGGCCGAGGCCCGCGGGGGCGTAGCCACCCAATAACTCGATCGCAGCTCAGTCCACAGAAAGACCATCCCTCCGGGATGGTCTTTCTGTTTGCAGCGGCTGTCATTGCCGGACCTGCAATCGACTTCAATCGGCAGGACCGGCAAAAAGTATGAGATTTCCGTCGGGATCGCGAACGATGAAAGTGGTGGCGCCCCATGGCTCACTTCTGAGTGTCTGATGGAACGACACACCCGCAGCCTGATAAGCGCGAAATAGCTCTCTGATCCCGTTCAGGGAGTCGAGGGTGATGGTCGCAGAGAGCAGATCCTCACGCTCGCGAACGTCCCCCGCGAAGACGGGTTCGTCCATGTGCCGCAACGAAAGCCGCGCGTTGTCGCAACTTACCTGCGCGTAGAACGGAGGATCGCCATAAGTGAAATCAGCGACAAAACCGAGTTTGCCGGTAAAAAACTCGCACGAGGCTTCGATGTTTGAAACGAACAGTTGCGCGGAGACTGATGTGAGAATGGGACGCATGGTCGTTTGTTCGAATTGATTCGTCACGGTGTGAGCTCCTGTTTTGAGCGCTTGCCATTGTTCGAAACTTCGAGGTGAATCACCAAGGCCAAACGCTACCGCTGGCTCGCCTCGCCCGCAGCCACCTTGCGATTGAACTCCATCGAGTTGTTGCGCGCTACGCTCAGCGTCTGCCAGCGCTCCCCGGCGAAGTGCTTGGCCAACAAAACAATCTGTCCCACGTGCTGCGGATAGTGCGCCAATTGCCGGTTGATCGCCTGCATCACCGAGTGGGCCTCGCCGCGAATCGTTACCACGCGCCCCATGTCCGCATCTGTCAGCGGTTCGATCGCGCCGAATACGCACGCCCAGCCATCTTCCCACTCGCCTATCAGCGCCTCGCGCGTCGCCGGCGGATCGACAAATTCGCCGTCGCGGTTGCGGGTCAACTTCTCGCCGTCCGTGGTCAGAAAATCCGTCCACCGCGATCGCATATTGCCTGTGAGGTGCTTCACAATGATCGCTATGGAATTCGATTCGTCATCCAGGGAAGCGAAGAGTTGCTCATCAGACACCTGCTGCATGGCCCGCTCGCCCAGCAGTTTGTACTGCCGAAAAATCGCCAGTGAATCTTCGATGTACGAGGTGGTAAATTTCAACGCCATGCGGGAAGTTTAGTTGAGGCGGTGCCAGACTGCGAAGGCCTGCTTTATTCCGGACGGCTCCGTCCCCGATCCTTGCCCGCGAAATATGCGCAATGCGCGCTGACCGGACATTCCTCGCACTTCGGCTTAGCGCGCTTGCAAATCGCCTGTCCATGTTCCTTCAACAACAGGTAAGCACGCATCCTTGCGTGAAACTGCTCCGGAATCGCCGCCTCAATCAGCGACTGTGCCTCGCGATAGGTAACCCCGTAGCTTTCGCGCTCCAGCCCCAACTGAATGCGCACCAGCACGTGAGGGCAGTTCGAAGCTACCGCCGCCACTGGTGCCACCTTTCCAAAGAGAAGCAACCGGTCCGCACCTGGATCGGCGATGCCAGGGAATTTCTTCAGCCTCTTTCGAACGTCTTCGAGGTGGCCAATCATGGCGTTGTGCATGACTCCGCCAAACTCGTTCAGGACGCGCTCGGAAATCTGCTGAAGCCGCATCGCCCTCAATTCCGGCACCATGCCGCCAGCCTTCAGCGCGCTTGCCAATTTTGCCTGCGTCGCAGCAAGTATCTGGTGAGGCTCAATCCCGACTTCCTTGTTCAGCGCGTTCCATCCGCGCGTGCAGGTCGCGTCGCTCGCCGGATATCCGCAATGCCACCAGATCAGAAACGCATACGGATCAACCGGCCATCCCGGCGCCTGAGGCCCGTAAAATGCCTCCAGCTTGTCGAGAACAGAAACAATGTTCAGAGGCTTCAACTTCACGTGCGCCTCCCGCCTGATCCAACTGCACAGCGAGTCTAGCGAACCGGCTCAAGGCTCGTCGCGGTAAATCCCCATCTGCACCTGGCCGCCTTCCACCAGCCGCGCACGGAACATGCCTGGCGTATTGAAACTCCACGCCAACTGCCCATCCGGTGTAATCGCAATCACGCCGCCGTCGCCGTGCAGATCTTCCAGTTCCTTGTGGATCACCTGGTCCACCGCATCCTGCAGTTTCATGCCCTTGAAGAACACCAGGTTGCACACCTCGCGCGCCACGCCGAGCCGGATAAAGTACTCGCCTGTGCCGGTACCCGACACCGCACACGACTGGTTCGACGCATACGTTCCTGCTCCGATGATGGGCGAATCGCCGATGCGGCCCGGCATCTTGGCCTGCATCCCCCCTGTGGACGTGCCGGCGGCGATGTTGCCTTGCCTGTCCAGCGCCACCACGCCCGTCGTTCCGTAGCGGTGCATGTCCGGCGCCTCGTCAAAGGACGCGACGGGGACTGTCGAGCCTTCAGGTGGAACGCCCGCAGGCCGCGGCGGAATCGGCTTGCCTTCCCTCTTGAGTTGCTTCACCAACGCCTGCCACCGGCTCTCGGTAAAGAAGTAGCTGGGTGGCTCCATCTCCAGGCCGACGCTCTCCGCAAATGCATCCGCCCCCGGCCCCGCGATCATCACGTGCGGCGACTTCTCCAACACCGCCCGGGCCGCGCTGATTGGATGACGCGGCCGCGTAACCCCGGCAACCGCACCGGCCTTGAGGTTGGAGCCGTCCATGATGGACGCGTCCATCTCGTTCTTCCCTTCGCGGGTAAAGACCGAGCCTTTGCCGGCATTAAACAGTGGATCATCCTCGAAGACGTGGATCGCAGCCTCAACAGCGTCCATCGCTGAACCGCCCTTGTCGAGAACCGCCGCCCCAGCATGAATCGCCCGATCGAGCCCTGCTCGATACGCCTTGTCGCCGTTCGGCCCCAGCGCAGACTTCTCAATAACGCCCGCACCCCCGTGCACCACGATCGCCCAATGGTGCGCCGGTTCCTGGGCAACAGAAACACTCACCGCGCTCAACAACCCCATCACAACAACAGAGACCACCCTCTGCATTCTCTTCACCTCACCGTCGTCCCCACTTCATTTCCGTTTCATGCCGCAAAGACATCCTATTCTGCGCTGGCTTTCTTCACTCAAAAGAAAAAGGGCACGGCGGAATCCGCCATGCCCTCGTCTTTCTTGAGAGTGACTAGAAAAACAGCTTCGCCGAAACCTGCAATTGACGCGGCCCATACAGCAGGCTGTTCGTTCCTGTCATCACACCGAACGCGCCAGCATTCGTCGATGCCACGAAAGGCACGATGCATCCGGCAAACTGCGATCCGCTCGGCACTCCTGCTGCTGGGCATGCGCCACTCGTTCCCGTAGGAGCGAGCTGCGTCGAGTAGGACGAATTTACACTGGAGATGATCGTGTGGTTCATCAGGTTGAAGGCCTCCCCAACGAACTGCATGTATACCCCCTCGTGAATCGGGACATCGCGCGTCACACGGAAATCGATGTTTCGCATGCCCGGTCCCGGTTGGCTGTTGCGTTGAATCTGCGGTGGCCGGCCGGTGGTCGCCGCGCCCGAGGACGAACTCATCGCGCCCCCGTAAATGTTGCCATCAGCCGCTGCTGGAGTGCTCTTGATCACTGACGCTGGGCTGGTCATCGAAGCTACGATGGGGAAACCGGTGGCTTCCGTCGCAGTTCCCGAGAACGTGAAGCCGTTAATCACATGCCTCATGAACTGGTTCTCCAGCTTGAACGATGGTTTGTAGAGAAGCGTCCCCACGAACCGTTCGCGCATGTCAATATCTGACCGGCCATACTCGCCTTGTAGATTGTTCGGATCGAGCACCGGGTTGCCGCCGTAGAATGTGCCGAAAGCGCCCTGCACCTGGTCATCGTCCAAAGCCTTCGCCCATGTGTAGTTCACCAGCACTTCAAGTCCGTTTTGGAATGGACGCCGCAATGTAACAGCCATGCCGTTGTACCAGGAGTTGGCAACACTGAATCCGGCATTGATGGATGTCAGCGTCGGATCAATGCGATCCGTTGCAAGGTAGTAGGGCACGGTGACCAACTTAGGCGCCCCATTCGGCTGGGTGATATTGAACGAGCGCAACCCATGCGGAGTTTGGCCCACAAGATTCCCATCGAGGAAGACCGGCAGTCGCAGCGCACGCGTTCCCACATATCCGACCGACAACGACATCTTGCCGGGCAGTTCCTGTTCGATCGCCAGGTTGAACTCATGGGTTATCGGCGGGACAAAATCGGGAGAGAGCCCGTGGAAGCTCGCCGAGGCCGACGCATTTACGCCAGTAACCGTGGGCGCCGTACCACCCGCCGGAAAGAGTGCTGCAGAGAGCGGCGGTCCGGGCGGCAAGAACGGCACATTGGGGAATTGAAGCGCTGCCGGCTTCGTACAGGTCGCGTTGCAACCGTTGTAGTTGTAGTTGATCTGGTATTCGCCGTTCTCAACTCTCATCGCGTAGTAGGTGCTCCCCTGATTCAATCCAGTGAATATCCCGTACCCTCCACGAAGCACGGTACCTGGATTTGGGGTCCACGCGAACCCTAGACGGGGCTGTACACGATCCGCCACATTCTTGATGGTCGTGTTGTACTTGGCCGCCAGCGCGGACGATTTGTTGGGAATCTCTGGGTCGGGAGTCAATTGCAGATCGTAGCGCACTCCGAGGTTGAGAGTGAGCTTCTGGTTCACTTTCCACGAGTCTTCGGCAAACCCGTCATACATCTTCATCCAGAAATCGTCGGCGCCGGCCTTTCCGCTGGCGACCGGATTCTGTTGATCGATGGTCTGCACAAAGGTGTTGTAGCGCGAGCCCGCGAACGGATCGGTGTCCCCCGGCTGGCCCGCAAAGGCATCCACAATCCAGTTCTGAAACTGCTGAGTCGTATTTCCGGAGTAGCCGTAGATGCCACCCCCCTGGAAGAGATTGATCATGACCTCGTGGACAATATTGACGTCAGCCCCAAATTTGACCGTGTGGCGGCCATAGACCTTATTAAAGACATCAGTAATCTGAAAACGATGCTCGTCCGGCTCGGCGGTGCGCGGAAGGGCGTTCGGCATGCCGTAGACCTCAGCGCCCATGCTGATGCTGGGACCCGAGGAATAGGCGCCTGCGGTCTCGAGATCGCGTCCCCATTGGAAACGGAGATCGTTCACCGCGGTGTTCGTGATCGTAGACGTCCAGTGCGCAATGAGGAACCGCTCGTGGTAGCTTGTGGGAGCGTTTGTGCTGGGCGAGGTGTTTGAGTAGGTTGGGTTCGGCGCGTATCCATAGCTCTGGTCGAAATCAGCCCAGTTGAAGTTGGCGTAGATCAGATTCTTCTGATTGAGCTGATAATCGATTCGCGGAAATACGAGTGTTTCCTTGGCGAAACGTTTAGGCGCGGCCTGAAGTCCCAGCAGAAAGTTGATGCCCGAGGCGCACTGTGCGCTGGTGATGGTGGCAGGACACTGGGTGGGCGAGACGACCGTAGTGGAGTTAAACGCGCCCGTCGGCGTCGTGGTCACAGTGTTTGTCTCGTAGTAGAGGGCGCGACCAGCGCGACGGAAATTGTCCGATGTGACGAAGAAGAAGAGTTTCTCCTTGATGATCGGCCCTCCCACGCTTCCACCGAATCCCTGTTGCTGGTGCACTGGCTGGGTAAGCAGAAATGGGTTGCCGTGATTGTAGAGCGCCGACCACTTGCTGATCGGATCGAGCGCGTTCAAGTCAGGGTAGCGAAGTGCGTAAAACAAATCGCCGTGATAGCTGTTTGTCCCGTTCTTCGTAATGGCGTTCACCTGCCCGCCTGCCGCCTGTCCGAATTCAGCGGAGTAATTTGCAGCTTCGGTCTGGAATTCCTTGATTGCGTCCAGGCTGTAGACAAACGGTGCGCCCGAAGAGCGGCCGCGAGCCTCGCTGAACAGCATCTGGTTGTTGTTGGCGCCGTCGACATAGTTTTGGTTATAAAGACCGCTAATGCCGTGAAAGCTGACCAGGCCGCTGCCTCCATCCGGCACCACATTCGGGGTCAACAGAACAAAGTCGCTCCAGTTCCGTCCGTTGACCGGCAGGTTCTGGATAATCGACTGGTCAACGACTTGAGAGACTTCTGTCTGTTGGACATTCAGGATCGGAGTCTCGCCTGAAACTTCAACAGTTGTCGTGCTCGACTGCACCTTCAAGCTAAGATCGATCGTCAGCGTCTGACCGACAAGCAGCGTCAGGTTCGCGGCGCCCACTGAGCCAAAGTTGCTTGCAGTTGCAGTCACGGTATAGTGCCCCGGCTGCAAGAACGGAGCCACGTAAAACCCGGCTTCATTCGTCTTGTAGGCGTGGACTACCTGAGTATCAACGTTTGTGACCGTAATGGACACTCCGGGGACCACCGCCTGGCTGGCATCGGTCACGGTGCCCGTGATCGTGCCTGCGCCCGTCGTCTGTGCGTTTGACGACAGGGTTATTGCCAAAATTGAAATACTCATCGTGATGCCTAAAAATATTCCGCGGAACCTTCCGCAGAATGGGTATTTGAAATTCATCACAGCTGGTCCTCCATGAAGTGGTAGTGGTGCTGTTGCACATGGCAGTTTCCTAGGTGTCGGATTGCAGCTACAGCTTGTTGAAGAAAGGGCCGAGCGAAGAATAATCGGTGTTGAAAGGCTTCGCGGCAAGTGGCTTCTTTTCAAATCCCTTCCAGGGTCGAAAAGGAAAATGTTGGATGAAGAATGCTTAGTAATTCAAGTCTATCCAAACCGGCGCCCGAACTCTCTTGAATACTGTGTAAATCCCGCAAAGCGAGACAGCGTCAGGCTCGCTTTCGCGGTTGCTACTATCGAAATACATGCGCTCGCCATCCCGCCTCCTCGCAACTGCCTTTCTCGCCATGCTTTTCGCGTTCGCTCTGCCCATCGACGCCGTTCCGAATCCGATTGTGGTCAAGATCGTCGTCGTCGCCATGTTCGAAATCGGACAGGATACCGGCGATCAGCCCGGCGAGCTTCAATATTGGGTCGAACGCGATCATCTCGATCAGGTTTATCCGCTGCCCGCCGGCTATCACGCCGCACGCATGAATCCGAACGGCGAGATGGCGATCCTCACTGGGCAGGGCACTGCACACGCTGCAGCTACCATCATGGCGCTGGGCCTCGATCCCCGCTTCGACTTCAGCCATGCGTACTGGCTGATCGCAGGCATCGCCGGCGGCAGCCCCGAGCGCATCTCGCTCGGTTCAGCCGCCTGGGCGCGGTGGGTCGTCGATGGCGACCTCGGCTACGAAATCGATGCGCGCGAAATGCCACCCGATTGGTCCACCGGCTACGTACCTCTTCGCAAAACGCGCCCATTTGAGCCTCCCTCCACCCCGCTCGACGGCCAGGTTTACGAACTCAATGCCGGACTTGCGCAATGGGCCTACGACCAAACGCGCAACGCACCGCTCGGCGATTCCGACGCACTTAAGGAGATTCGCAGCCATTTTGATGGCGCGGCCGCTCAGCGTCCTCCTTTCGTCACTCTGGGCGACACAGTCTCCTCATCGACCTACTGGCATGGCAAACTCTCCGACACCTGGGCCAGCGAGTGGGTGAGCTACTTCACCGGTGGCAAGGGCCAGTTCGCCACCACCGCGATGGAGGACACCGGCACCCTGCAATCCCTCAAATATCTGGCACAAGCGGGCCGCGTCGATTGGCAGCGCATCCTCGTCCTGCGAACCGTCAGCAACTACGATCAGCAACCGCGCGGCATGACGGCCGCTGATAGCCTTGCCCGCCAGCGAATCGGAGCCTACAGCGCCTACCTGCCGTCGCTGGAGGCAGCCTACATGGTGGGACACACTGTTGTGAATGAACTGCTGTCTCATTGGTCAACGTACGATCGGACAATCGGAAATTCGGATACTACAAAGAAATCGAATCCCTGAGGATCGGATTCTTCCAACAGCAGCTTGCTCGTGCCAGACCTCATCTGCGACACTCATTCCGCTCCAGCAAGAAAGGCACTATGCACTCGGTCTGGTTTGGCGAGTTTATCGGCACCCTTGTTCTGATCCTGCTCGGCAACGGAGTCAACGCCGGCGTCACCCTGCGCAAATCCTACGCGGCAGACGCGGGATGGATTGTCGTCACAACCGGATGGGCCATCGCTGTGCTTTGCGGAGTGCTAACCGCCCAGGCATTCGGCAGCCCCGGCGCAAATCTCAATCCGGCGATCACACTTGCTGCCGCAATCTCCAGCGGCGACTACTCACAACTCCTGTCGCTGTGGTCGGCGCAGATGCTGGGGGCCATCTTTGGCGCTGCCCTCATGGCATTGCACTATGCGCCTCACTGGTCGATCACGCCCGATCCGGCAGCCAAACTTGGAGTCTTCTGCACCAACGGTGCGGTTCGGCATCCCATCTCCAATTTCGTCGGCGAAGTCATCGGCACCATGGTGCTGGTCATTGTCGCCGGCGCCATCTTCTCTCACGGCGTATCGAACAACGGTCCGGCCGCGGGAATGGGTCAGTGGCTCGTAGGCAGCCTGGTGTGGGGCATCGGCCTTTCGTTAGGTGGGACGACTGGCTATGCCATCAATCCAGCACGCGACCTTGGCCCGCGGCTCGCTCACGCACTGCTGCCTATCCCCGGCAAAGGCGGGTCCAACTGGAGCTACGCAGCGATCCCAGTGCTCGGTCCGTTGACCGGTGGCGTGCTCGCGGGCGTGCTCCTGCACTTTGCCAAACTGTGAATCAGAACAACGCCGCCTGCTACCTTCTAGCCGTCTTGGAAGGCGTGGGTCGCGTGCCGAAAAGCCCCAATAGAACCGAGGGCTTTTAGCCCCTGAGGGAGGCTCGTGCACATTTGTCGCGCCTTCAGCTGACCTGCACCATGATCTTGGTAAACTTCGCCGGCTCACGACTCCACGCGTCCAGGATCTTCGGAGTCTCGTCGAACGGCACCACGTGCGTGACCGCCTCATTCACTGGAAAGCGCTTCGCCTCCAGCATCCGGATCACCTCGCGAAAATCCTCCGGCACAGCATTGCGCGAACCCAGGATGTCGAGCTCCTTGTGTACAAAGGGCCGCGTCTCGTAGGAAACCTCCTCCTTCGCCCACCCGATATAAACCACACGGCCTGCGTACGCTACTTCTTCCACCGCTGCGCGATACGTCGCCGGCAAGCCGATCGCCTCAATCACAACATCCGGGCCACATCCGTTCGTCAAATCCATCAGCCGCGCATGCACATCGTTCGTCTTTGAGTTGATGCCCTCAGCCGCGCCCGCCTTTCGGGCCGTCTCGAGTTTGCTGTCATCCAGATCGACGCCGATCACACGTGCTCTTCTAAATGCCGCGCCCGCCACCACACCCAGCCCCACGCCGCCACATCCGAAGACGGCCACAGTGTCCTCTGCGCTTACCCGGCCGCGCCCCACCGCATGAAAGCCCACTGTAAGCGGCTCGACCAGGCACAACTCTTTGAGCGTGAGATTCGCCCGATACAGCTTCGCCACCGGCACCGCGATCAACTCCGTCAGCGCCCCGTCCCTCTGCACCCCAAGTGTCTGGTTATCGCGGCAGGCATTTGGACGGCCGCGCCTGCAGGCGGCGCAGTCTCCACAAGCGGCATAGGGAGATACCGTGACCATCGTCCCCGCTTCCCATTCCTTGTGTCTCCCGGACTCCACCACGGTCGCAGAAAGCTCATGCCCTGGGATCCGCGGATAGCTCACCAGCGGATTTCTGCCCCGATACGAATTCAAGTCGCTTCCGCATAATCCAACCAGGCGCACCTGCAGCAGAACCTCGTCCTCACCAACACGCGGCGCCTCAACATCCATTACCACTGCGCGTCCCGGCCCTTCCAGCACAATCGCCTTCATTTCTACATCCTCGCGCCACGCACTTCATGCGAACCCTTGATGATAGCCGAGGGCTATCCAACCATCTGGCCATAAGCGATATCCTTTCCAGAGACAGATAGTCCGCTGGTCCGCCCTCGAGGAACCACCCGAATGCCCGACACTGCTCTTCAAATCGACCCCCGCGACAACGTCCTCGTGGCCCTCGTTCCGCTCGCTGCCGGAACCGCCGTCAACATCGGACAAAACTCCTGTCCCGTCTCGGAAAACATTCCTGCGAAGCACAAGCTCGCTCTCGTCGAATTGAAGCCAGGCGATCTCGTCATCATGTACGGCATGGTCGTGGGTGAAGCGACCCAGCTCATCGCTCGCGGCGGACTTCTTTCCACTCGCAACGTCCGTCATCGCACCGGTGGATACACGATGCAGCGGCATCCAGTCACGTTCGCGCTGCCCGATGCCTCATCCTGGTCCGGTCGCACCTTCATGGGTTACCACCGCGCCGACGGCCAGGTAGGCACGCGCAACTACTGGCTCGTTCTCCCGCTGGTCTTCTGCGAAAACCGCAACGTCGATCGCATGCGCGAAGCTCTCGAAGAAGAACTCGGCTACGGCAACTCGCATAACAGCTATCGCCCCCTGGTCCGGCAACTGGTCTCAAGGCAGGTGGCAAATGGCAACGACATCGCTCATGAAGTGTCATCACACGCTGACCGTATCTTCCCCAACATCGACGGCGTCCGCTTCCTCACCCACCAGGGAGGCTGCGGCGGCACGCGCCAGGACGCGCAGGCGCTCTGTGGCTTGCTCGCCGGCTACATCCATCATCCCAACGTCGCCGGCGCCACCGTACTCAGCCTGGGCTGTCAGAATGCACAGTCGAGCATGTTGATGGACGAGCTCCGCGCTCGCGACCCAAAACTGACCAAGCCTGTCCTCTTCTTCGATCAGCAGCGCTCCGGTCGCGAAACCGTTCTCATGACTGGAGCCCTCGAGCAGACATTCGCGGGCCTCGTCGAAGCCAATCGCGTCACGCGTGCGCCAGCCCCTCTCTCTGCGCTCACCATCGGACTGAAGTGCGGCGGCTCTGACGGCTTCAGCGGCATCTCCGCCAACCCCACCCTCGGCTACATTTCCGATCTGCTCGGCGAACTCGGCGGCAAATCCATCCTCAGCGAGTTTCCTGAACTGCACGGCGTCGAACAGGAGCTCATCAATCGTTGCGCTACCGATGAACTCGCCCAGAGCTTCTTCGATCTCATGCAGGCCTACTCTGCACGCGCCAAGGCCGTGCACTCCGGCTTCGAGATGAATCCATCGCCCGGCAACATCGAAGACGGCCTCATCACCGACGCCATCAAGTCAGCTGGTGCCGCTCGCAAGGGCGGAGTGGCTCCTGTACGCGACGTGCTCGACTTCCCTCAATACGCGACTGCGCCCGGCCTCACCCTGCTCTGCACGCCAGGCAACGACGTCGAGTGCGTGACGGCTCAAGCCGGTGCAGGGGCGAACCTCGTCCTCTTCACCACTGGCCTTGGCACTCCCACCGGCAACCCGGTCGCGCCGGTCGTCAAGATCTCCACCAATTCGCAACTAGCCGATCGCATGGGCGACATCATCGACTTCGATGCCGGCGGCATCGTCACCGGCGAATCGACGATCCCGCAATGCGCCGATCAGCTTCTCGACTTGTGCATTGAAGTTGCCAGCGGCAAGCACTTCACCAAGGCTGAGGAATTCGGCCAGAACGACTTCATCCCCTGGAAGCGCGGCGTCTCACTGTAGAGGTTTAGCGTCGAAGCTACAACCCACCGGTGCCCCATCCATGACGGAGGTCATGGGTCGGAAAACACGAACTTCGGGAGCCGCTCTCTACTCCAGCATTGAAGCCACCACTGCCAGCGCCGCAATCGCAGCCGTCTCCGCACGCAGAATGCGCGGACCCAACGACACTGCCTGCCATCCGTTCGCATCGAAGAGCGCTTCTTCATCCGGCGCCCATCCTCCCTCGGGCCCTATCGCAATTTCCAGCTCCGGCATCTCGGCGCCGGCCGCGGCAATGGCTTCCTCAAGAGCGCCGCGCAGCGTCACAGATCGCTCCTGCTCCGCCAGCACAATGCGCTTCAGAGTCGACTGCGGCCTTCATGCGATCTGCTAGTTTCCCCGGATCGTGAACCACCGGCACATCCGACCTGCGCGACTGCTGCGCGGCCTCATGCACGATGCGTCTCCATCGCTCCACACGCTTCATCGCGGCGAGCGCGAGATGCTTTTCCGTGCGTCGCGCGATCACGGGCACAATCGCAGCGACTCCCAATTCCGTCGCTTTTTCGATCGCCCACTCCATGTGATCGAACTTGAAAATCGACATTACCAGCGTAACGGGCATTCCGGGCTCAGACTCGACCTCGGCGATCAAATTGAACCTCACCTCCGGCGCTCCACCCTGGCCGCTCTCCGTGATCGAAGCGATCGCGGAGTGGAACACCCTGCCCCCCGCAACCACGTCTGCTTCCTCTCCCGGCTGCGCGCGCAACACTCGAATCATGTGCTCCGCCTGCGCTCCCAAGAGCGTCGCTGTGGCTTCATCCCAATTCTCGGCAATCCATCTGCGTCGCGTCATCGCCTGTATTCATGCACCTTTCCGCTTATGCGCAAAAACACTTCGGGGGACGCTGTTGCGTCCCCCGAAGTGTTGCCTTTTTGGTTGGATGACCCGTTACTTCTTCTTCGCGGTTTTCTTCGCGGCCTTCTTCGCGGGTGCTTTCTTGGCTGCTTTCTTAGTTGCCATTTGCCTATTCTCCCTTTTCGATGGTTTGCATCGAGTTCTGCAACATTTGTTGCAGTTGAGGAATGTATAGATTCATGCGTCGTAAGTGTCAAGAAAAAAACGACAATGAGGTGGAAAAAGTGGCAACAATTTTTTCAGGCCGCAATCGCCCTCTCGTCCTCTTCGATCACAAAACGTGACGCGAATGGAGAAACGCGACCGTCAATCCAGCGATTGCATCATGCCAGCTGTGAGCAAAAATTCCCGCGCGCAGGTTACGTCGAAACAGATGCAAGAAGACTGAAGAGCGCGCCGAACACAGCAAGCAGAAACATCGCTCGCGCTCCTTCATAACCATGCGCCGCACCAAACATCATTGCAGAAAACACCACGCCGCCAGCCGCCGCCCCGCGAGCCCACGCAGTGAACTGCTGTTGCAAATAGCCGCGAAACACAAGCTCTTCCGCAACACCGACCAACATGCAAAGCAAGAGCCAGCACGCAATCTCCTTGCCATTCGCGGCGCCAGTTGCACCACCGCGCGCGCCGCCTGGTCCTCAGGCAAACGCGGCAACGTCGTCTTTCCACTCGGCCCTGCTGGAATCGGAATGGGACGATGCGTGATGGCCGCCTCGATGCTCATCCACATCAGGGCGACGTTGCGAGGGCCATCAACGAACCCATCCAGAACAAGATCGCGATGCCCGCATCCGCCACGATCGAACCAAAATCGCCAGACACCTTCCCAAAGAGCGATCGCAGATCGGAATTCCCCTCAGCCGCACGCCGAAGGCAACCCAGCCCATCAGCACCAGTTCAAGCACCGCCGTCACGCCATAGGTCCGCAGCCGATTCACCGCAGCCACGCCCTGCTCCGCCCGGATGCCGGTATGCGCCCACGCAGAGATACCGCGAGAATCGCAACAATCAGCACCACCGTGTGCCACACCGGCGCGATTGATGTCGGTGCCATGGAAGCAGTTTCCGCGATCGGCGCACCAAATCTGTGTGCTTCTGTACCCGCTTGTTCGCTTGGCTCGTTGATGGGTTCCATTGACAAGGATGTTAGACGAGAGAGTTCGCTCTCAACAAAGAAGAAGCGCCCGAAGCTCAGCACTCGATCACGTTCAGACGCAAGCCCCGCCAGGCTCGTCTCCTTGTAACGCGATTGCATATCGAGCCCTGTCAGGTACATCGTCCGGATCACCTGGTCGAGCGAGACCTTGTGCTCCTCCGATCGCTCTGCGCGATCCGCGAGGCATGCACCGCCTTCACCGCGCCCATCGCGTTGCGCTCGATGCATGGAATCTGCACCAGCCCGCCGATCGGATCGCAGGTCATGCCCAGGTTGTGCTCCATCGCGATCTCCGCCGCGTGCTCCACCTGCCCATTCGTGCCGCCCATCGCTGCAATCAGTCCGCCGGCCGCCATCGAGCACGCGACACCCACCTCGCCCTGGCATCCAACCTCCGCTCCGCTGATCGACGCATTCTCCTTGTAGAGAATTCCGATCGCCGCCGAAGTCAGAAAGAATCGAATGATCCCTTCATGGTCGGCTCCAGTCACGAAGCGCTCGTAGATACCGCGCCACCGCCGGCACCACTCCCGCTGCTCCATTCGTCGGCGCCGTCACCACGCGGCCGCCTGCGGCGTTCTCCTCGTTCACCGCCATCGCATACACCGTCACCCAATCCAGCGGCGCCAGCGGATCGCTCGGCTGCCCAGATCGCTTCTTTTTCCTTAAGCCGCTCCGCCAGCCTGTGCGCCCTGCGGCGCACATTCAGCCCGCCCGGCAAAATCCCTTCCGTCGCAATACCGCGCTCGATGCAACCCTTCATCGTCTGCCAGATCGCTTCGATCCCTGCGCGTACCCGAGCTGCGAGCGCCTCATCGGTCGCGCTCGCATCATCGACGCGCATCCGGGCGCATTCGTTCGCCATCATCACCTGGTCAATGGTCAGGCCGTGTGTCTGCGCAACCTCCAGCAGTTCCGCCGCGCTGTGGAACGGATACGGAAGCCGCGCCTCCGCCTCGCCCGACTGAAGTCGCCTCCGCACCATCCTCCACAATGAACCCGCCGCCGATGGAAAAGTATGTCCGCTCTTCGACTCGATTCCCGGAACCAGTCAAACGCCATCAGCCTCAGTCCATTCGGATGCCGCGTGCGCGCTCCCGGCGGAAACATGGTCTCCCGTTCGAAGAGCAGGTCTCGCCGCCTCATCAAACCCGATGCTGCGCCTTCCCGCAAGTTTCAGCTTCTTCGTCGCGCGGATCTCCGCCACCGTCGCTTCAATCACTGCGGATCAATCGTCGCCGGTTCGTTCCCCGACAACCCAGCAGCACGGCGCGGTCCGTCCCGTGGCCCATCCCGGTCAAAGCAAGCGAACCATACAGTTCACCTGCACGCGGTCCACCCTCTCAAGTTCGCCCTTCGACTCGAGCTCACGTGCAAAGCGGCACGCCGCGCGCATCGGACCCATCGTGTGTGAACTCGAAGGTCCGACGCCCAGCTTGTAAAGATCGAAAAGACTCGTCGTCACGCAGAAGATTGTAGTCCCTGCGAGGAATGGCAGTCAGATTGCCTTCGTGAAGGAGTCAAAATACCGAGCTATTCGCAACGAACTTGTTTCACCGCATGCCCGCATCTAACCCGCCTTCGAGAGTTGATCTCGAATCGGAGGAATTGATGTATCACCACATAAAGAAACTCATGTACTCGGTCAACGTTGGAACCCCAGATGTGGCCTTCGGCAACATGCTGCTCGAACAGTTCGGTGGGGCTAATGGCGAACTGGCCGCCGCAATGCAATACACCATCCAGGGTTGGAACTGCGTCGATGACCTGGCACGCCGCGATCTCTTACTTGATATCGGAACCGAAGAACTCAGCCATCTTGAAATTGTCGGCGCCCTCATTCGCATGCACTTGAAACCGATGAAGGAAAAACGTGAAGCCGCCGAAGCCGATCCGCTCGTCTGCATCGCCGGAGGCGGCGGTCTCGCTCTCATCAACTCCATGGGCAACGCCTGGACCGGTGACTACCTCAAAATCACCGGCGAGCTCGACGTCGACCTGCGCAGCAACATCGCTGCAGAAGCCCGCGCCAAGATCGTCTACGAGCGTCTCATTAACCACACCGACGATCCCGGCACCGTCGATGCTCTCCAGTTCCTCATGACGCGCGAGATCACCCACATGAAAGCATTCTCGGCGGCGCTCGAAAGTCTCTTGAAAAGCCTCCGTTCTCCATCGGTCGCCTTGCCGTCACGCCGGGCCTCGTCGACGAATACTTCAATGCCTCCACCGGCGAAGGGGATGAAGGCGACACCGACATGCACGGTCCCTGGCAGACTTCCTTCGGCCTTCACCCTGTCGAATCGCAGATGAACGGAGGAGAAGGCCTATCCATTGGCTCAGTCGACGGAGTCGCCGGATACGAGGCACGCGGCAAGCAGGACTCGGGACAGAAAGCCACGACTGCGACCAAGGTCAAAACGGTCGACAGCAAATCCGTGCCTGATAACAAAGATGTTGCTCAAACCGGACGGCAGGCCACCATGGCCGACGCGCCAGTCACTTCGCGCTAAGTAAATATCAGCTCGAGCAACGATTCACCTAATCAATCCACGAACTGGGCTGCTCCCACATCTGTGACGAGCAGCCCAGCCTCTCCTGCATGGCGTCTGCTACACTCCACGCAAAATTACGCCATGCTATTTAAAGCCCTCAGTGCAGCTGTCTATGGAATCGACGCTAACCTAATCGACGTAGAAGTTGATTACAGCGGCGTCGTCGCTGAGAAGGATGTCTTTCACACCGTCGGCCTGCCCGACGCGGCAGTGCGCGAGAGCCGCGACCGCGTGCGCGCCGCCATCAAGAACTCCGGCTACACCATTCCGCCCACCCTCATCACCATCAACCTCGCGCCCGCCGACTCTGAAGAAAGAAGGCTCCGGATTCGACCTTCCCATCGCCGTCGGAATCCTCGGCGCCTACGGCGCGCTGCGCGTCGACAACGTCGATCGCTTCCTGCTCGTCGGCGAGCTGGGACTCGACGGCAGCGTGCGCGCCGTCCCCGGCATGTTGCCCGTCGCCATCCTCGCGCGCGAGAAGAACATCCCCAACCTCATCCTTCCCGCCGCCAACGCCGCCGAAGCCGCCGTCGTCGAAGGCGTCAACGTCTATCCCGTCGCCTCTCTGCTCGATGTCATCGATCTGCTCAACTCCACCGTCGTTGGCCAGGTTCAGCGCGAGCCCTTCCGCGTCAAGACCGAAGAGCTTCTCGGCGAGCTGCAGCACTTCTCCGTCGACTTCAAAGATGTGCGCGGCCAGCAAACCGCCAAGCGCGCTCTCGAAGTCGCCGCCGCCGGCAGCCACAACATCCTCATGATCGGCCCGCCCGGCTCCGGCAAAACCATGCTCGCCAAGCGCCTGCCCTCGATCCTCGCTCCGCTCACCTTTGAAGAAGCGCTCGAGACCACCAAGATCCACTCCGTCGCCGGAGTGCTCGATGCCGCGGCCGGCCTCGTTACCCAGCGCCCTTTCCGTTCGCCGCACCACACCATCTCCGACGCCGGCCTGATCGGCGGCGGCATCATTCCGCGTCCCGGCGAAGTCTCGCTCGCGCACAACGGCCTGCTCTTTCTCGACGAGCTGCCCGAGTTTCCGCGCAACGTGCTCGAAGTCATGCGCCAGCCGCTCGAAGACCACACCGTCACCATCGCGCGCGCCTCCATGTCGCTCAGCTTTCCCGGCGCGCTTCATGCTGGCCGCCGCCATGAATCCCTGCCCCTGCGGATATTTCAACGACAAGTCGCGCGAGTGCATGTGCACCCCGCCCATGATCCAGCGCTACGTCGCCAAGATCTCCGGCCCGCTGCTCGACCGCATCGATATCCATATCGAGGTCCCGGCCGTCCAATATAAGGAGCTGCGCGGCGGAGCAGCCGCCGAAGGCTCCGCCGAGATCCGCGCGCGCGTCATGGCCGCCCGCGACCGGCAGCGAAGCCCGTTCAAGAAGTCCGGCGACAAAGATCTTCTCCAACGCCCAGATGTCCACCCGCCAGATCCGCGCCCACTGCGAACTCGGCGCCGACGCCGAACGCCTGCTCGAACGCGCCATGCAGCAGCAGGGCCTCACCGCCCGCGCCCACGACCGCATCCTCAAAGTTGCCCGCACCATCGCCGACCTGGAAGGCGCGGAACATCTTGCCGTCTCCCACCTCGCCGAGGCCATCCAGTACCGCACCCTCGACCGCAGCTACTGGGCCTGACGCTGCGAACATGTGTGATCGACGTCACATAGCGTCTGTAACCCCAATGGTTCGTTTATTTGAGCAAGAGCCTCCAAATGCGCTCGAACATCGCGTTTCCCTAGCAATAATCTCACGTAAACACATAATATAAATAACGACTTAGAGTATCAGATTTTTGAATCAACAGCCAGCCAATTCTCGCGACCGCCAATTGCACAAAAAAAATGTTGACCCCAAATGACCCCGTTGTACATTCATGAGTGCCATCCATAGGGGAAGATTGCATCAGCGCGATCGCGCGTTTTTCCGCTATTTCCGCCTCAAATCCGGAGCCCGGCTCAACCATGGTGGCAGGGTGTGTTGGTAGTTCCGCTGAGGTGAATCTGCAAAGCGCAAAGCTCGTCGCTGGAGCATTCACTTCTATCCGTTACAGGGCAAGCTGCCTGTTCCCACAGAACAATGCTTTGCGGCAAAAGTTTTTTGAACTCGATGCCCAATTCGTGCGTCTAAAGGGGAGGACAGGCTGTTTGGGGCAGCAGCTCGACCTTATATCTAGCCAATGACTGTACCGGTGGCACCAAGTAGTGCCACGCGGACAGAGTCTGGAAGGAGATTCACTTTATGCGTTCTGATTTGGTTTTTGGGGCACTCTCTCATGTGTCCAATCGCTACCAGCTCTGCCAACTGGCCAGCAAAGCAACCCGGAAGCTGCACAAGCCGAACACTCGGCTGCAGGACACCACAAACGAAGTCCTGTCCGCTTCCATTCCACCAACCCCGGCACTCTCGCGCAGGTCAGCGCACCGCGGCAGCCCGGCCGATTGAGACGCGCCGCGCAGCCTGACCGCATCTCCTGTATGATTGGTTGAGTTAAGCGAACAATCTCGAGCGGCCTTTCCGCAATGTGTGGATTGGCCGCTTTCCATCCTGCGTTAAAGTCCCTTCTCAATTAGGTTGCTGCTTTAACGCAGATGCTGCATCTTGACCGCAACTCTTAAACCCCGCCTATTGCTCCTGGAGCACTTCCCCCTCTCGGGTCCCCCCACTACTATCCCGCCTTCCGCAGGTGAACATGACCATCGCCGAACTAAAAGAAAAAAACATCACTGAACTGAGCCGCATTGCGCGCACCCTGGAAATCCCGGGCGCCAGCGGCCTCCGCAAGCAGGACCTGATCTTCAAGATCCTTCAGGCCCAGAGCGAAAAAGAAGGCCACATCTTCGCCGAAGGCGTGCTCGAAATCCTGCCCGACGGCTACGGCTTCCTCCGCTCGCCCGACTACAACTATCTGCCCGGCCCCGACGACATCTATGTCTCGCCGTCGCAGATTCGCAAGTTCGACCTCAAGACCGGCGACTCCATCAGCGGCAACGTCCGCCCGCCGCACGAAGGCGAGAAGTACTTCGCGCTGGTCAAGATCGAGGCCATCAACTTCGAGTCGCCCGAAGAGACGCGCAACAAGATCCTCTTCGACAACCTGACGCCGCTCTATCCGCAGGAACGCATCAAGATGGAGACCGTGCGCGAGGCCATCAGCGGCCGCGTCATGGATCTGCTCACCCCCGTCGGCAAAGGCCAGCGCGGCCTCATCGTCGCCCCGCCGCGCACCGGCAAGACGATGCTGCTGCAGTCGCATCGCCAACTCCGTCACCACCAACCATCCTGAAGTCGTCCTCATCGTCCTGCTCATCGACGAGCGCCCCGAAGAAGTCACCGACATGCAGCGCTCGGTCAAGGGCGAAGTCATCAGCTCCACCTTCGACGAGCCGGCAGCCCGCCACGTGCAGGTCGCCGAGATGGTCATCGAGAAGGCCAAGCGCCTCGTCGAGCACAAGCGCGACGTCGTCATCCTGCTCGACTCCATCACCCGTCTCGCGCGCGCCTACAACACCATCGTTCCGCCGTCGGGCAAGGTCCTCTCCGGCGGCGTCGATTCCAACGCCCTGCAGCGCCCCAAGCGCTTCTTCGGCGCGGCCCGCAACATCGAAGAAGGCGGCTCGCTCACCATCATCGCCACCGCCCTCGTCGACACCGGCTCGCGCATGGACGAAGTCATCTTCGAAGAGTTCAAGGGCACCGGCAACATGGAAATCATCCTCGACCGCAAGCTGGTCGACAAGCGCGTCTTCCCGGCCATCGACATCCAGCGCTCCGGCACGCGTAAGGAAGAGCTGCTCATTCCCAAGGAAGACCTGCAGCGCATCTGGGTCCTGCGCAAGGTGCTCAACCCGCTGTCGCCGGTCGAAGCCATGGAACTGCTCATCAGCCGCCTCGAAAAGGTCCGCAACAACGCCGAGTTCCTGCACAACATGAACCAGCTGTAGGCGAAGTCGAGCAGTTGACCACACATTCCAGCTCTGGGGTCTAGGTGGTACTGGTTTCCAGCAAGCTGGCAAAAGGCCGGGGCATCGTCCCCGGCCTTTTCGTTTTGATCGCCGGGTACCCATCCTGCGCAGTAAAGTTCGGAACCACGATTCTCGCTGAGCAGAAACTGATGTCGAGTGCCCGAATCAGCGTTTCCTTGCTACGCCCTCGGCTTGGGGAACTCTTCAATATGCTGTTCACCGCTTCCGGCCGAAATAGATTACTCTCTTGCCGGTCAGAAACGCCCAGTACCCGATCACACCCGCGGCTGTCGCCCGTTTCACAAATTCGGGGTACCGCACCGTATCGGCCTGCGCCCCGCGAATCGCCGCCACCAGCGCACCCGCGTCAAACTCCGGGGCAATTGCGCCGGCTCCAGGATCATCGGCACCGTCACGGTTGTTCCGTCCGCGAGGTAATGCGTCTTTTGCGCCGCCGCAAAATCCACCAGGTACGACTCCACGCCGGCTGCCACCAATGCCTGGACCACCTGTGGAAAGGTCATCTTTCCCAGTTGTGTCGCAATCGCCGTTTCATGAATCGTCTGTTTGCTCATCTCTTCTCCTCTATTCCACTGGAATGGTCTGTAGATCGTGCGCCTGCACGAGCTTTTTCATCATGCCCATCAATGCCGATCGCTCTCTCGCTGAAAGGGGATGAAAGAATTCCTTGTCGTTCTCATCTGCCAGAACTGCGAGCAGCGGAACCACCCTTCGGCCTGCTGCCGTTAACGCAACGAACTGGAATCGCCGGTCATCCGCACACTCTCGCCGCGAAACCAGCCCCTTTCCCACCAACCTATCCACCAGCTTCGATACCCCGCCGCGCGTCATCCCGATTCGCTCGGCCAGAATCCCAGGCGAAGCCTTTTCATCGTCGAACATCTCCCGCATCACCACCCACTCCGCCACGGTCACACCGCTCAGGAGCAGCTTGCGTGCAAATGCCTGTGAAACGTGATTGGAGACGAAGCGCAGCCAGAATCCCACGTGCATTCTCAGACCGCTGACCGCTGCGATAGAATCCTTTGCCTTACTCATGAAAATAAGATATAACTCAACTGTTTCCTAGTCAACTATTGTAAAGCATCCACCTTGTCTGCCTCCGTCTCTGCCGGGTTCGCAATGCTTTCTTGATTTCCCGGTGCACTTCGTGCATTGTGGACACAACCACGATGTCCACACCCGCCAAGCTCTGGAATGGCGTCCTCAGCGCACTCATCGCGTTTCTGTTCTCTCTGGGCATTCACTCCGACGCACTCCCCCATCTACAGAGCCGTCTCGCCGCATTGCCGCATATCACGCTGTGGGCCTGGGAACGCCGCGAAGATCTCCGCGCCCTCGACGCACGGCGCTTCGCCGTCGCCTACCTCGATCGGACGCTGACCATCGGTCTCACGGTCCAATCGCAACCCCGCCGCGATGCCCTGGTCTTTCCTGCATCCGCGACCCGCATCGCCGTGGTCCGGATCGAAGCACCATCTACGGCTATCCTCAACGATGAAAATCGCAACGATGCCATCCGATCGATCCTTGCCACCGTTCGCGAACCGGGCATCGCCGCCCTTCAAATTGACTTCGACGCCACCCGCTCGCAACGACCCTTCTATCGCGACCTTCTCATCGACCTCCGTCGCCAACTCCCTGCCAATCTCCCGCTCTCCATCACCGCCCTCGCTTCCTGGTGCAGTTGGGACGACTGGATTCACGATCTCCCAGTCGACGAGGCCGTCCCCATGATGTTTCGCATGGAACCCGATCACCGTCGCGCTCTGCCGTCCGTCGACGACTTCCAGACTCGCGAACCGCTCTGCCGCACCTCGGTCGGCGTCTCCACCGACGAGCCGTGGCCCTCCAACCTCGGCGGCAAACGCATCTACGTCTTCCCCGACCACGGCTGGCAGAACGAGCCGGCCGCCGACCTTGCAGGGAGAGTTCCATGAAAACACGTCTGCTCGCCATTGCCGCTGTTGTAGCGGTTGTCCTCTTGTCCCCCATCGGCAACGTCGAGGCTTGCGGTCCCTTCTTTGAGGATGACGTCTTCGTCAACACCACGACGCCCGATGACATCGCGTCCTTCGCCGGGGGCCAGCTCGGCATACTGCAGTCTCGCTTTGACTCGAATGACTACGCGGTAGCATACCGCTATTTGAACGGCGGCAAGCTCTCCGACGCTGAGCGCAGCGTTTACGCACCGCGCGTCGTGCCGCCCCAAATTGTCGGGGACTACCGAAGCCTCACGCCAGCACAGATCGCCGCCGCGCAAAAAACTGAAAAGGAAGCGCAGGAAAACGCACAGCCCTTCGGCCAATGGCTTCGAGACCGCGCGAAGTATATTCCCGAGGGCGCGCTTGGAGAGCAGAAACCTGTTTTCTCCACGAACTACGATGGCAGCATGTCCCTTGACGAGGGATACCTCAACTGCCCCGGCCCCGCATTTCAAAATGCAATACTCACGTTGACGAAGCGCGCGGACACATGGGGCAAGAAAAGCCCGCAGTTGATTGACTGGATTCGCGCCCAGGATGCAGTCTTCTCGAATTGCACAGGCAAAACTGTTGTAATCCCGCCGCCTGCTGAAAGCGATAGTCCCGCCTTACTTCGCGCAGATCGCGCTTATCAAATTGCATCTGCCAATTTCTACGCAAAGCAATTCGATGAAGCCGCCCGCCAATTCGCCGCCATCGCTGCAGACGGAAGTTCACCCTGGGCCGCGTGGGGCCCCTATCTCGCCGCCCGCGCCACCGTGCGCAAAGCCTTCGCCATGGGCAACGCAACCAATCCCTACAGTGGCGATCTCGCCAGCTACGATGTAGACACCATGCAGCGCGCGCAGCAGATGCTGGAGTCGATTCTGCAGCAGCCAAACCCCAAGCCATCGCGCTCCATCATCAAGGACGAGCTCAACTTCATCCGCATCCGCACAGAGCCCGAACAGCGCGCAAAAGAGATCGGCTTCGCGCTTGCCGGCCCCGCGCCCGATCCCAACTTCGCCAACGATATGCAGGATCTCAGCTGGCTTCTTGCAAAGCAGATCAAGATCTCAACGGCGCCGCCTCTATTTGCCTGGATTTCAGCGTGGCGCGGCGAGGGAACGGCGAGATCGGCATATGCAGCATGGCAAGAAAATCACGCAATGCCGTGGTTCGTCATGGCGATCGCCAAAGCAGACGCGTCCGACGCATTCTCACCCGAACTTATCAACGAAGCCGCAAAGATTGCTCCTGGCACTCCCGCCTACGATACTGCCTTCTTCCACCGCGTTCGCCTGCTCACCGCCCTCAAGCGCACCGACGAAGCACGCGCCCTGCTCGACGCCGCCGTACCCGCATTGCAGCGCAAGAAGCCCAGTTCCAACCTCAACGCGCTCCTCGCTGAGCGCATGGCAGTCGCGCGCAACTTCAGCGAATTCCTCGTCTATGCCCCGCGCCCCACGCTGAAAACCGGATCGCAAGGCACAGAGGACCTCCAAGGCCAGTGCAACGCAAAGGCGCATGTCGTAAATGAACAGGCAGATTGTCCCGAGCTAAAGCAGCCGCAATTCGCCGACGACGCCGTCACTGTGCTGAACCAGCAAACTCCCATCAACCTGCTCATCGAGGCCGCCAGCTCAACGACCCTGCCCGCCAACTTGCGACAGAGACATCGCCATCTCCGCGTGGACGCGGACCGTTCTCTTGAGGACGGGGCGAGTGCCGCGAAGCTCTCGCCGTCTTTGCCTAAAGCTATCCGCGACAGCGCGGGTTTCAGCATCGGATTCCCGGCCAATCTCGCTATCCTCCGCAATCCCGGCATTCGCCCTTACCTCGAATCGGGAGTCTCGCGGGTCGCCAGCTTCAGCTACTTCGATGAGTTGCGCGACAACTGGTGGTGCAAGCCATGGGGAGACCGCCTGAGCTTTGACCAGACAATCCCAAAGCCGCTTCCGATTCCGGCCTTCCTGCCTCCGGAAGACTTGACACGCGCCAATTCCGAATATCAACGCCTGCAGCAATTACCAGACTCAGTAATCGTCATCGGCCAGCGTGTCGTGGACTATGCCAAAGATCACCCCGAGGACCCACAGGTGCCCGAGGCCCTCGCGCTCGTTGTCCGCGCAGGTCACTATGCCTGTGAAACTTGGGACAGCAATCGCTCACCAGGCACCAAGTCGGAGTACACCCCCGTAAGCAAAGCTGCCTTCGAGCTCCTCCACCGCAGTTACCCGAAGTCACCGTGGGCCCTCAAGACGCGCTATTACTATTAGATTTGGCCGCGCGTTCTTGCCCGGGAGATCAAATCTCATCCAAAGAGTAAAAGCGCGGATCGCCGCCTTTGCCGATTGACCGCTCGCTGGTAAACTAAATAAGTCGTGGGGCTGTAGCTCAGCTGGGAGAGCGCCTCGTTCGCAACGAGGAGGCCAGCGGTTCGATCCCGCTCAGCTCCACCAATTCCCTGCCAAACAGTTTGAGGAGATCGCCCGCCGTTTACGGCTGCACCCAGTCCAGCGCGTAGATATCCTGGGTCCCTCGATCGCGCAACAGAAGCGGCGAACCGTCCGGCGCCACCGATACAGCTCCTCCGCCCAGCCCCGTCAGCACATAGTCCTTCAGGTCCACCAGCCGGTCGACCTTTCCGTCCGGGACACGAACCCGTTCCACAGAACCTTTGCCGGAAAGATCCTTCATGTAAACGTACTGTCCATCGCGCGACCAGTTCAACCAGCTCAGCGTCCCGCTCCCGATCTGCTTCCAACTCTGCGTCTGGAAATCAAACAGCATCAGCTTGCTTGAGTCGCTGGTCATGGCGACAATGTAGCGTCCATCCGGAGACCACCGCGGCGAAAACATTCCCTGCGAACCGGGCAGTGGCGAAGTCTTTCCAGTCTGCACGTCCAAAATCTTGATCGCCGGACCGCTATTCCGCACAATCGCATCGTTCGCGTCCCCGGCGTACGCAATTTTCTTCCCATCCGCTGACCAGGTTGCGTCCTGCTCATTCTGCTTGTCGTCCGGAATCAATTCGCGCGGAGTCCCGCCTGCCGCCGGAATTTCATACATTTTCCCCGGCTTCGTCTGACCGCCTGGAAATTCGAAGAACAGGATCGTCTGCCCATCAGGAGACCAACGCGGCAATACCGGCTTCACTGGAGCAAACGTCAACTGCACTCGATTCGTCCCATCCGCATTGCTCCTCCACAAGTCGCCCTGCGGATAAGAAACATAGACAACCTGCTTGCCATCGCGCGAAGCGTCAACCCAGTCGGCCGAAATTCCGCCAAGGAACAGTGAAGGCTTGCCGGTTTTCACATCGAATGACGTTAACTCGCCGCGAAATGTCATTCCCACGACGAAACAGCTTCTTCCCGTCCTTGCTCGGCAGTGGCGATTGCAGTTGCATCGGGCTCGACGTCAATTGGATTGGCTTTGCCCTTCTTCTGCAGAAATCGGCTCTCGCCCGGCAGCGCCCAGATCTGCCCCCCGGACTGGAAAACGAAATACCTCCCGTCCGCTGTCCACCTGCCGCAACACTTCGTTCGTGTTTTGCCATTCTGGAATCAGTGCAGTCGGTTCCGACCCCTTGGCTGACACCTCCCAGATCGATCGCTCCCCCACCACCACGCTTGTTCCGCTTTGCGATATCTCTTCCGTTTCCACCTGTACCCGCGAACCATCCGGCGAGATTGCCAGCCCCGAAACGAGGTTCCTCATCGTCGCCAGCTTGCGTACATCGGTTCCATCCCCCTTCGCCAGATAAACTTCCGCGTCCTTCCCAAATGCCAGTAGTTTCCCGTCGGCCGACCACGCGGCAACATGACCCGCCGCATCTCCCAGGCGCCTGCGGCGACCCCCCCAACACCGGCAAGCTCCACAACGGCCCTTTCGCGGGATACCCGGTTCCTTCCACCACAAGAAACGAAGAACCATCCGGCGAAAGATCCACGGGAAACATGCTTGGGCCCGGGCATCGCGATTCGTGT
Organism: uncultured Acidobacteriaceae bacterium; assembly: GCA_963769345.1. Classification (GTDB taxonomy): domain Bacteria; phylum Acidobacteriota; class Terriglobia; order Terriglobales; family Acidobacteriaceae; genus Telmatobacter. The sequence goes on along the minus strand of CAVYLL010000005.1, from coordinate 77,534 downwards.
CACCTCGCCACCCGTGACCGGAACGGCCGCAGTGTCGTCCACACCGGAATCGACGATCGTCAGGAACAATCGCGATCCATCGGATACCAATCAGCGACTTCTGCAATCCATCATGCGTCAGTTGGACATAGTTGGCGACCTGCGGTTCGGGCATGGGCCGCAGTCCACGTTACGCGACCACTGCAAGCGTCACGAGTACGAGCTGCGCCAATCGTGAGAAGAAACGTGCGCGACAGCGGCGGCCGTTTTCCCTGGATTCTGTAATTCGACGTGTACACCGACTGTGCTGGACCCGCTGCCGCCTCAAGCGCAAAACCCAGGTCCGATGCCGACTGGAACCGCTGCTCCGGGTTCTTCTCGAGTCCGCGCTGCAGGACCCTCTCAAGTCCTGGGGGTGCATTCGGCATGAACTGCGCGAGCGGCGTCGGCTCCTCATTCAGAATCGCCCTCATCGCATCGATTGACGTTGCTTTCTGAAACGCCCTTTGTCCCGTCAGCATCTCGTAGAGAACCGCAGTAAATGTGAATAATGTCAGATCTCTGATCCGCCGGCTGCCCACGCACTTGCTCTGGAGACATGTAGCCCATGGAGCCCATCAGCATGCCTGCCATGGTCTGCACTTCCTGCGACGACTGTCCCCAGTTCCGATTCTCTTCGGCTGCGTCAACCGCGCCAGGCCGAAATCCAGTATCTTGGCGTGGCCATCTTTCGTGAGAAACAGGTTTTCCGGCTTCAGGTCGCGATGAACGATTCCCTTTTCGTGCGCCGCCGCCAGCCCCTTCGCAATCTGTATCCCGTAATCGACGACCTTCCGAAGTGGCAGAGAGCCGCGCTTCACTCTGTCGCGGAGAGTTTCGCCTTCCAGCAACTCCGACACCAGGTAAGGAGTGTCCCTGGTGCGACCCCATCTGGTAAACCGCCAGAATGTTCGGATGATTCAACGCGGCTGCCGCACGCGCTTCCTGTTCAAACCTGCGTAGCCGGTCCGAATCGGCCGTCGATAACCCCGGCAAAATCTTGATAGCTACATCGCGATTCAAGCGAGTATCGCGTGCGCGATATACCTCACCCATGCCTCCCGAACCAATAAGCGCAATGATTTCGTAGTGATCGATGGACTGGTGCGGATTGAGCGGCATCTGGGCGATTATATCGTTCTGCGCCGTGTTTCTGCGTCTGCAACGGCTCGAAGGTGCAGGTAGAAACTGCTTTAAATACTTGTTTTGAGTCGCTGGCTGAAGATCCCTCTCTCGCCTCCTCACGCTCTTTCATTCATTCTTTTGCTCAGCTGCGCGGCTGTATACTTGAGCCGTTCCGGGCGAGTTTGTGCTCTTTGTGATTCTTTGCCGCCATCGTGGCGATCAAAAATGCGCAGCAAGATCACGATTGCCCGGCTTTCTTCGTCACTTGCACACGAGGTAACGGTTGCCGCAAATCCTGTCTCAGCCGGAATTCGGAACTGCAGAGCTCAAGCCTCTTTGCGTCGATCTGGATGGAACTCTGGTCAAATCGGATACCCTGATCGACTCCCTGCTGGTTTTGGCGCGCACTCATCCTCCTTGCTCCTGCGACTCCCCGGACAGGTCCTCCGCGGCAAAGCCACATTCAAGGCTTTTGTCACCGAAAATGTTGCCCTCGATGTTGTGCACCTGCCGTATAACCGCAAGCTGCTGCAGTTTCTTCAGAAGGAACATGCGCAGGGCCGCGAAATCTATCTCGCAACAGGCGCCGACGTTCGTCTCGCGAGGCGCGTTGCCGATCACCTTGGAATCTTCCATGAAGTCCTGGCAAGCGACGGTATCCAAAACCTGACCGGAAACAAAAAGCTCGATAGCCTGCGCAATCGATTCGGAAACAACGATTTTATCTATGTTGGCAACGACACTCCTGATCTACCGGTGATGGCTGGCGCTGCCGAATCCATGGTCGCAAACCCAAGCCGCAAGCTACGCACGAAGATGCGCGCACAGGGGATTACTCCCTCACAAGCATTTGAGGAACGAAGCCGGCCTTTGCGATCGCTCGTCAAGGCGCTTCGGCCCCATCAGTGGGCCAAGAACCTGCTCATCCTGCTTCCGCCGCTTCTTGCCCACAATCACTCCATCCGCCTGCTTGCGTCAGCGCTCCTGGCCTTCTTCTGTTTCTGCTGCACGGCATCGGGAACGTATCATGGTCAACGATCTTCTCGACATTGAAACTGACCGCCGCAATCCGAAGAAGCGCCTGCGTCCGTTTGCTTCTGGCGACCTTTCGCCTGCCGGCGGCCTCGTTGCGATTGTCCTGCTTCTCACCTTGGGTTTTGCCGCGGCACAGTTCCTTCCCGCCGCATTTTCCTTCTGGATGCTTCTCTATCTGGGTTCCACGCTTTCCTATTCTCTCTATCTGAAGCGCATCGCTCTCGTAGACGTGGTAGTTCTTTCCGGCCTGTACACTCTGCGCCTGCTCGCCGGAGGAGCCGCGACCAATACGCTCATCTCCCATTGGCTGGCTGGTTTTGCCATTTTCCTGTTTCTCTCGCTTGCCATTGTCAAGCGCTTCGCGGAGTTGGAGAATCTGCGGCTGACTGCCGCGCAACTCAAAAACGGTCGCGGATATCTCATGACCGACATCGAACAGATGCGGGCCTTCGGAACCGCGAGTGCATTTGCGGCCGTCGTTGTATTTGCCAACTACATAAGCAGTCAGGATGTCACGGCTCTCTACCACCATCCGCAACGTCTATGGCTAATTGTGCCCTTTATGGTTCTCTGGCTTTGCCGGGTATGGCTGCTGGCTTCACGCGGAGAGCTTGACGAAGATCCAGTCGCCTTCGCTCTCACTGACGCGGCAAGCCTGGTGATGGGTGTGGTCGTAGCCGTGATTGTGGTGCTGGCAATCTGAGTGTCGCTTCGACTAAAGAAATCGCCGCCTGTAATTCTTCGCTCTCGCGCGGAGCCAGAGATTCAGCCGACCCGCTAAGGGTCAGCTGACATTTGAAACTCTCTAGCTGAAAAGGTCCTTCATCTTATCCAGGAGTCCGGGCGAAGTCGGCTTGTTCTCCACCGACATCGAATTGCCCAGTTCGGTAATCAGATCTCGTTGTGCCCGGCTCAATTTCTTTGGAATCTGCACTATAACTTTCACGATCAAATCACCGCGTCCTTTTTCATTCAGATAGGGCACACCTTTGCCGCGAATGCGCAGTTCCTTTCCGCTCTGCGTGCCCTCGGGAACCTTCAACATGATCGGTCCGTCGACGCCAGGGATCTCAATGTCCGCTCCCAGCGCCGCCTGCGGAAAACTGATAGGAATGATGCAATGCAGGTTCTGCCCTTCGCGTTCGAAGAAGTCGTGCCTGCGAATCGCAAGCACAACATACAGATCGCCGCTCTGCGCGCCTCCGCGCCCCACGTCGCCCTCGCCCGTGTAGCGAATGCGCGTTCCTTCTTCCACGCCTGGCGGCACCTTGACCGCAAGCTTGATCTCTTTCGTCAATCGCGTTTCACCGCGGCACGTCTGGCAGGGATCGCTGATAATCGACCCACGCCCGGAACACATGCTGCAAGTCCGCGCCACTGAGAAGAATCCCTGCTGGTAGCGGATCTGTCCGCGGCCATGGCATTGCGAACAAACAGACGGACCGCGCCCCGAAGCGCTCCCCGTCCCCTTGCACGTCTCACAAGCCTCGAGACGGCGGATTCTGATTTCTTTCTCTGTTCCGAAGATCGCCTCTTCGAAATCGATCGCCAGGTCAAAGCGCAGGTCGTCGCCGCGGGTTTGTCGTGCATTCCGTTGCTGCCCGCCGCCCGCGTTGAACATCTCGCCGAACAAGTCGCCGAAGATATCGCCCAAATCGACCGCGCCCGAGAACCCGCCAAATCCGCCGGGCCCTCCGTTGCTCACGCCCGCATGACCATAACGATCGTAGGCGGCGCGCTTGTCCCCATCGCTCAGCACCTGGTAGGCTTCGCTGGCCTCTTTGAACTTCTCTTCCGCAGCGTGATTCCCAGGATTGCGGTCTGGATGAAATTTGAGCGCAAGTTTGCGATATGCGCTCTTCAATTCCTGGTCGCTGGCGTCCCGCGATACTCCCAGAACCTCGTAATAGTCTGCTTTAGTCACTCTCGTATTCAAACCCTTCGCAACCTTTTCTCGATGTAGGCACAGGTCCCATCCCGCGCGTAATCTGTTTGCCGCACCGGTTCACTATCCCGGAAATGCCGGCAGATGGATCGCCATTCGCGTTCACTCGCTCGTCTGTTTTGGGTTGGATACTACGCGCACCAGCGCCGGCCGCAACAACTTCTCGCGCAAGCGATATCCGCGACGAATCTCCTCGGCCACGTGCTGATCCGGCAGATCTTCGCGCTCCACTGAGCCCATCGCTTCGTGATGGCGCGGATCGAACTCTTCGCCCACGGTCGCGACCGGCTGCACCTGAAGTCCGCGCAGGATCTCTTCCATCTGCTTCACAATCAATTCCACGCCCGTGCGCAGCTGATCCATTGAGCCCGTCGACTTCAGAGCCAGTTCGAAGTTATCCAGCACCGGAAGGAACTGTTCCACCACAGAGCCAATTGCAAAGTCCCTGAAATCGGCTTTCTCTTTCTCCGCCCGCTTCCGCGCATTCTCAAACTCCGCCTGCAGCCTGGCCAGGCGGTCCCTCAATTGATCGCGTTCCTTCTTCAGCTCGTCATTTTCCGCCTGAAGCTGACCCAAATCCGCCTGGCCGACTGAAGTCTCGCCGGCCTGCAACTCACCCGCAGCCGTCGCGTCTCTTTCAGACACTCCTGTTTCCGCATTCTCCAGCGCCGACAACTCTGCTTCCTTCTCTGGCATATCTCTACGTATTCCCCAAATATTTCTCTTCTTGGTCAATGATAAATTCCTCGGACGACTGCCGCTCTTCTTCCCCTGGGTCTCAGGGCGCGAAGCCCCACCGTTTGAGGAACCGCCTCCGAGCGACATCCTCGTTGGTCCTTCAATCTTTACTGAGTTGGAATCTCCAGGATGCGCTCCGAAAGTCTTGCCACGTATCGCACTGCCTGAATCATCTCCTGATATTGGATGCGGGTCGGCGCAATCACTGCAACCGTTCCCAGGCTGCTGCCTCCCAGCCGGGCCGGCGAGCCAATCAGCACCAGGTCCTGCATCGCCGGGGAAGCCTCATCCAGTCCTACCACAACGCGTACTTCCTGCTGGCTGCCGCTCACATAGGCGGTCAGCAAATCCACCAGGCGCTGCTTGGCCTCCAGCGCCAGCAACATCTGCTTCAGTCGCTCCCGGTCCACCTCCGCCGCAATCAGATTCGCCCTGCCTTCCACATAAAGCACCGAGGTCGCATCCACCACGGCCAACGCACCTTTGCGGCAAAGTTCCTCTACCGACGACAACAACTGGTCGTACGCAGCCCGTTCCTCATCCATGCGGCGCGCAATCTCGGTCCGTATCCGGTCGATCGGCCAATTATGAAACGCCTCGTTCAAATACCGTGCCGCCGTCTCTAGTTCTAGATGCGTCAATTCCCGGTCCAGAACCAGAACTCTGTCCAGCACAGCGCCCGCCTGCGTCACCAGTACGGCAAGAACCCGTCCGGCCGACAGCCGCGAAAAATGGATATGCTCCAACACCTGCTCCGCCGGACTGCTCGCAAGGGCCACCCCCAAGCCGCTCGAAATCAGCGCCAGCACGTGCGATGTTCTCTCCAGGTATTCATTCGAACTCGTGACCCCCGAGAAGCTTTCCTCAATTTGCCCCCGGCGTTCCTCGCTCAGCGGAATCCCAGTCTGAGGCAGATGCGCGAATGCAGCTCCAACCACCCCGATGCGTCCAATCGGCGTCTCCGGGCGCGTAATCTGCTCTACGTAGTAACGAAACGCCGCAGCGGTTGGCACTCGTCCGGCCGAGGTGTGCGGTTGCTCCAGCAGTCCAGCATCACCCAGCGATACCATCACGTTGCGGATGGTCGCCGAGCTCAGCCCTTCCTTGTGCGCAAAATGGTCAGCAACAGCCTGCGAGGCCACAGGCTCTCCGGTAGCGATATAGAGCTCGATAATCGCCGTAAGAACCAGCCGCTCCCGCGGACTCACGCGCGTATCAGGCATCGATCAACCACCTCATCGAGACTCGCCGGCCCGTCTAAAAAGGCCTGACAAGTCGACTAATCCTCCCATAATGAGATGTTTAGAGCCGCAAATGGGTAGGATTGTCCTTCTTAATCTTAGAAATCTCACAGTGGCACTGTCAAGTTCGGCACAGGCTCTGCACCGACCCTCTGTTGCATGTCTATCTCTTAGGGCAACCGAATCAATCCACTAGCTCTCTCAGTGACAGACGACAAATTCGCGAAATGATGGAGTGCGCAATGGCCAGGAAGCCCGCCCGAAGCCTTACAAATCCGATTCTTCTAAAACCGGTGGACAAAACCAGCGGAATCGTTCAGGTCATCATTGAGACTCCTAAAGGCAGTCGCAACAAGTTCGCGTTCGACGAAAAGCAGAATATCTTTGTCGTCAAAAAGGTGCTTCCGGCCGGAATGGCTTTCCCTTACGACTTCGGATTTCTCCCTCGCACCCTCGCCCCGGATGGCGACCCCATCGACGTTCTCCTTCTTATGGACGAACCGGCCTTCCCTGGCATCGCCGTTCGTGCTCACCTCATCGGCATCATCGAGGGCGAGCAGATCGACGGCAAAAAGAGGATCCGCAACGATCGCCTTCTCGCCGTTGCCGAGATGAACCACGAATATGCCTACCTCAAGAAGCTGGACGATCTGCCCAAAAAATTCCTCCGCGAACTCGAAGAATTCTTTGTCAACTACCACCGTCTCGAAGGCAAGAGATACAAGTTGCTCGGCTGCAAGAAAGTCGACGCCGCGATGCGCATGATCCACAAAGCACAGCGAGCCGCCTGAGGGTCGCGCCCATGCCTCTTTCCGAACTCATCGCGCGATTCCTGATCGGCGGCGTCATTGTCAGCTTGTTTGCCGTGCTGGCTGAAATGTTCCGCCCCAAGAGCTTCGCAGGTCTCTTCGGCGCCGCTCCCTCCGTCGCCCTCGCTACCCTCGGCATCACCATCTCGGCCCATGGCAAAGCCTACGCAGCTATCGAATCCCGCTCAATGATCTACGGCGCGTTTGCGTTCCTGCTTTATGCCTCATGCGTGAGCTGGATGCTGATTCGATTGAAACCGCGCGCACTCGCAGCGACCGTCTTCCTCATGCCTGTCTGGTTCGCCGCTTCGTTCACATTCTGGCTCCTGGCGAGATAGCCGCCATGATCGTGCATGCCAGGCTCTCTGCGATCAAAGGCATCAAGCTCCACGAATGGATAGTCCGCTTTGTCTTCGGCGGAGCAGTATGCGTCATTGCCGGATGGATCGCGCATCGATTCGGCCCCGTGATCGGCGGCTTCTTCCTTGCCTTCCCCGCGATCTTCCCAGCCAGCGCAAGCCTCGTCGAAGCGCACGAGGAACAGCACAAAGCCCGAGCCGGATTCGACGGAACCAATCGGGGCCGCATCGTCGCCGCCATCGACGCACTCGGAACGGCCATGGGCTGCATCGGCCTCGCCGGCTTCGCCTTCGTATTCTGGATCTGGTTACCGCGCACCAGACCGTTCGTGGTCTTCCCGCTCGCCACCCTCGTCTGGCTCACGCTCTCGGTGGGAATCTGGCTCATGCGCAAGAAACATATCCTGCACCGATAGTTCCCAGTCCCGGCAAACCTCCCTGGCCCACGCCACAGTCCCCTCGCATCCCCTGCTGACTCACGTAAAGCCAGCTCTAGTGTCCCGCCGGCTCATTGTAGTAGCCGGAGTTTGTCCGCACTGTGACGCTCGGATTGTTCACGACAACCTTCAGATCGTGATACTCATCCGTGCGTTCCGCCACGGGGGGGTCAAACGAAATCTGATAAAACGCGCTTGCGTCCTCGATGCAGCGGCTGATCTGCCCCACAAGATCATTGTCCGGCCCCAGAATTTTCCCGCCGGTTTGCGTAACCAGTACCTTCAGCGCGAGGTTGCCAAAATCCGCGTCGCGATACGACTTCACACCCTTCAAAAAATTCTGATAGAGAAGCGAGTTTGGCGTGGCTCCCGTGGCGGGCGCCACGCTGTATGCCGTAATGCGCGCTTGCCGCAAAGCCGTCGTCAACTCAATGATGTTGGCGAAATTTCGCTTCTGTTCCTTGTCGGAGTATCCATCAGCGGGCCGGTCCAGCATCGGCCAGCCGGGTCCTATCCAGATCAGGAGCTTTCTTCCCGGCTTTCTCGCTTCATTCTGAGCGATGTTGTCCATCGCTTTCGCCGAGCGTTGAAAGCGCTCCACGTAACCTTCACCACCCATCGCGGAATTGATCGTGCTTACGCTCCCTTTGATTCCGTCCACTACACTCGCAATCGCATTCCCATCCGTAGATGGGCGAGGTTGGAATCGGATGCCGGCATCGCTCAGTAGAACCAGTGTCAGCGGCTGTTTCAGCTGTCCTCCATTCTGGCGAAGAAACTCTCCTATTTCTCCGCGCACAAAGGCCACCTGCTGGAATGGCAGATTCAGCGTATCCATCACCAGGATGACCTCGACAGGCGGATCTGGCTTCACCCCCGCATCGCTGAATGCGCTGAACGACAGCACCTTGCGAAGCTGGTAGTTGTCGTGAATCTTGAAGTCCCATGGTTGCAGTCCCAGCACAGGTCTTCCCGAGGTGTCATCGACCACAACATCCAGCTTGATCTTGCCCTCGGGAATCACCAGGCTCTTCGGCCTGGGTGCGGGTCGCTGTGTGAGCACCGGATCGTCGCTCCCTTGCTGCTGCGCGGCCTGGGCACCAGTGGTCGGGCTCGACTGCGCAGCCGAGCCCGCGTCAAACCCGGCGAGCACGAGCAACAACGCAATCGCAAGCCCGCTTGAATACGCACGTATGAACCTCCCTGAATCTCCCTGACCCATGAGTCTCTCTCCAGCGCCGCGACTGCCCCGATTTTTATGCTTCACTCTAACTCTAAGACGGCTCCAGGCAGGTGACAGGCTGCACACAATCGTGTCCGCCATCGCCACACCATACCAACATCGGATCGCTTACCATGGATGGTTGCGAGGAGCCGCCTCGATGGTCACCCTGGAACTCACCAAGCAGCAACGCACCGACGCCCTTGCTTCCATCCAGCGTTACTTCGAAGAGAACCTTGAGCCCATCGGCGACATGCCCGCCGGCCTTCTGCTCAATTTCCTCCTCGAAGAAATCGGCCCCGCGATCTATAACCAGGCCATCACCGACGCTCAGACACGCCTCACACAGCGCGTAGCCGATCTCAACGGCGAGCTCTACGCAGACGAATTCCAATACTGGCCCCGAGCCGACGCCAAACGCAAATCCCGCCGCTAGCGCTGCCTCCGCCGATCGGCACACCGAGTCGAAACCTAAATTGCTTATATACACCGGCGCGCAGCGTACGTACACTCGTGAGACTTTCTATCCCAACTTGTTCGGAGGTCTCTGTGAAAAAGACTTTGTGTCTCTGCGCGGCAGTCATCTGCCTGTCGCTTGTTGCTCCAGCCATCGCTTCTGCCCAGGTTCCCTACAGCGAAGGGGTCGTCGAACGCGTCGTCCTCATCCACATCAACGCAGGCCACAACGACGCATTCATGGCTGATCTCAAAGCCAACCTCGTTCCGTTATGGGAGGACCAGAAGAAGGCCGGCCTGATCGTCGACTACCACATCTTCCTCAACACCACCGCCTCCGGTCCCGAAGACTGGAACCTCGGCTACTCAATCATCTACAAGAACATGGCATCACTCGATGGACTCGCAGATAAAGCCTACGAAGTCCGCATGAAACATTATGGAGACCACGCCGCAGAACAAAAGGTCCTCGATAAGCGCGCTGAAAATGCTCATCTCGTCAACAGTATGCTGCTCCGCGAAATCACCCCTCGGTAGTCATTCCAGCAATTCCCGGCGACGCAAGCACCTTGCGTCGCCGGGTTGTTTGCTACGCTCAAACGCCAAACTCCGCATGGTCGCGTCAATGCTCGCCGTCGGTCTTCGTTCGCCCGATGCTGGTAATCTGGAATGAAAGATCACACAGAATTCCGCTGCCTGGAATCCCCGACGGCGTAGCCAGCACCCGATAAAGCAGAACCCATGAATCAAGGCATTGAAGACGTTCGCATCCAGTGGACCAAGGTTGTCCTTCCCCCCGTTTTCCTCGAAGAGGAACGCCCCGTCACTGAGGAGGCCACCGCCACCATCTTCAATGCGCGCCTCGACATCTCCCGCATCCTCGCCCAACGCGATCCTCGGCTGCTAGTCCTCGTCGGCCCATGTTCCATCCACGATACGACCGCCGCTGTCGAATACGCCGCCCTGCTCAAGTCCGCCATCGCCGAATTCTCCGCCGACCTCCACATCGTCATGCGCGTCTACTTTGAGAAGCCCCGTACCACCGTCGGGTGGAAGGGTCTCATCAACGATCCCCATCTCGACGGCTCCTACAAAATCAACGACGGCCTCCGTCTGTCGCGCCATCTTCTCCTTGACCTCGCGGAGATGGGCGTCCCCTCCGGCACCGAATTCCTTGACATGATCTCCCCGCAGTACATCGCCGGCCTCGTCAGTTGGGGAGCCATCGGCGCGCGCACCACCGAGAGCCAGGTCCATCGCCAGCTCGTCTCAGGCGTTTCCTGCCCCGTCGGATTCAAGAACGCCACATCAGGCGACATCCAGATAGCGATCGACGCCATCCTTTCCGCGTCAAACTCCCACACTTTTCTTGGCCACACCAAGTACGGCCAATCGGCAATCTTCGTCACCACCGGCAATCGCGAAACCCACATCATCCTGCGCGGCGGCCGCAAAATGGTGAACTACACCGCTGCATGCGTTGCCGAGACTGCTCTCCAAATGGAGAAAGCGGGGACCGCGCCCCGCATCATGATCGACTGCAGCCACGCCAACAGCAACAAGGACCATCTGCGCCAGCCGATCGTTTGCCGCGATGTCGCCGCGCAGATAGCTGCCGGCAATCGCAACATCATCGGCGTCATGATCGAGAGCAACCTGGTCGCAGGCGCTCAAAAGCTCGTCCCCGGCAAGCCCCTGGTTCACGGACAAAGCATCACCGACGCGTGCATCGACTGGGAGCAGACCTACCCACTGCTGAAAGAACTCGCGGCAGCCGCCCGCACCCGTCGCCATAGCTCGCAATAATTCGGTTCATCCACGTCGATTCTTTCAGGCCACCTTTTTTCCCCTTTGCACATCCTATGTTTCATACCGGACGTAGCGGGTTCCGCGAACGCATCGCGACCCTCCATGCCGAAGCTTAGAAACTGGCCCGCGGAGGCGCTTCCCTCCAAGAAGTTGATGCCCACCCAAATGGCATCCTCCCCAGTGCCGACAGGAGGATCCATGAGGCCTCCGGCCTCGCTATCTCCAAATCCATCATCGAGAAACACCACGGCCGCATCAGGAGCCGCTCCACCACCCGCCCCTCCCGCAATGGCACAACCTTCCGCATCTCCATCCCGCTATCCGCCAGGGCCAGCTAAATCCCACAATTTCTGAAGTTATGTGCGGTATTGAACATTCTTATGTCGGGTCCGAAGCATATAGTCATGCGCAGATAGCGATAGATCTCTCTTTTTCCGAGCGCAATCCTTCTCGCCCAATCCGGCGAAATCCCTTGCGACTGTCGCAAAGGATTTCCCAATGGCCGCCGAACTCTCAAATCTGATCATTAATGCCCTTCCGTCCGAGCTGAAATCATCTCTACTCGCACGCCTGCAGCCAGTCGACTTGCCTGTCGGAACAGTACTTTCTAATCCCGGCCAGACGCCTCCGTTTGCGCACTTCATGACCTCCGGCATTGCCTCCGTCGTCACCTTCATGTCCGACGGCATCGGAGCCGAAGTTGGCGTGATTGGCCGTGAAGGTCTCGTTGAAGCCATCAACCTCCTCGGGCCCGGCACCGCCCCAACCACGTCCTTCATCCAAAGCGAAGGCACCGCCCTCCGCATGCCTTTCGCTGATCTGCAGCAGCTCTTCCTCGTGCCCGGGCCGCTTTCCCAGCGCATTCTGGAGTGTGTGCAAAGCCAGGGCTTTATTCTCAGCCAGCTCGCAGCCTGCCATGGCCTTCACGAGATCGAAGAACGCCTTGCCCGCTGGTTGCTGATGGTCCGGGACCGCGTTGGGTCGGATCGCTTCGAATTAACCCAGGAGTTTCTCGCTGAAATGCTGGGCGCCCGCCGCACCAGCGTTACCCTCGCCGCGGGAACGCTGCAGCGCAGCGGTCTCATCCGATACAGTCGCGGACGCATACAAGTTATCGATCGCGTAGGTTTGGAGAGTGCCGCGTGCGAGTGCTACCCCATCGTCCGCGACCTCGTCTCACGCCTCTATTCCTCGGAATAGCAAAATGCGCAACCCTAAGGTTGCGCATTTTGCCGCCACTGCCGATCACTCTCGCTTCAGGCATTCCCCATCACAATCGTGTGCGGACTCATCGGAATCGGATGCGCTTTCACACCCTTGAATCCCGCCTCATCGTACATCGAGCGAAGTTCGCTGAAGGGATACGCATCGCCCGCCGCCGTCGTGGTTAGCATCGTCATTGCAAACCCTGCCGGCATTGGCGGCGACACCCTGTCCTCGTTCGGCACGAATTCGAGCGTAGCCGCTTTGCCACCCGGCTTCAGAGACGAATGCACTTTTTTCAAGAGTCCCACGCACGTCGCCTTGTCAAAGTGATGCAGAAAGTTCGTCAGCAGCACTGCATCGTACGGCCCTCCGAACTCCACTTCAAACGCGCTTCCCGGCAGCATGTTGTAGCGGGCGTGCACGCCGGCCTTTTCCGCGTTCTTCAGCGCCACACGCAGCACCGGAGCCCAGTCCAGCCCGGTCACCTGCGCATGCTTGTTCTGTTTCGCAATCTCGATCCCGAAAAGTCCATGCCCGGCCGCAATATCCAGCACATGCATCGGCCCCTCGTGTCCCTCCAGCACGACGGCGCCAAGCGGTCCCGCCATCGGACCCATCATCGGAGCCATGTTCTCAGCAAACTCTACCCAGAGAGGGTTCTCCGGCTCAACGCTGCCCTCACCCGGAAGGTGCGTTCGCCCTGCGCGCACCACGTCTGCGAGCCCGGTGAGTCCAGAAATCAGTTCCGGCCGGCTCATAAAGTGCGCCACGCTCGCCATGCACGCCGGCGATGCAGGATCTAGAAACGCCGCGCTCGATGGAGTGTGCTTGTAGCAGTTCCCCTCTTTCGCCAGCACTCCGTTGATTACCAGAAAATCGCACAGAATCCGAATTCCACGCTCCGACGCCTTCGCGTGACCTGCAATCGAGGTCACGTCCCCCGGCCCCTGCCCTACCGCTCTGAAAATGTCCAGATCAATGGCAGCCTTCAGAGCCGCCGTCTTTTGTACCGCCTGCACCATATCGAAAACCAACCCCGGGTTCAGCGGAGCCTCAGTCTGACTTCCTTCTTGCATACAACCTCCTGTTGCCCGCCGGGCTTTTATGAATTGAATGGGGATTCCATCGGGGACTCGCCGAGTCTACCAAATGGCTCTTACCGCACGCTGCGGAAATCATCCTCCCAGCGCCACAGAATTCTTCTTGTTCACGCACTCGCCGATTGTTATGCTTACCGCCTCAGGAGGTCCGCATGTCTGAAGTAAACAAGGAATTGGTCCGGCGCTGGTTTGAGGAAGTCTGGAACCAGCAGAGCGAGGAAGCAATCGATGAGATGTACGCGCCGGAAGGCAAAGCCTATGGATTCCCCGAACCAAACTCTGTTCTGGTCGGGCCCGACAGCTTTAAAAGCGTGCACCGCGTGTTCCTGGGTGCTTTTCCCGATCTTCGGTTCACGTTGCGGGAAATTGTTGCGGAAGGTGACAGAGTTGCGGTCGCATGGACTGCAACCATGACCCACCTCGGCGAGCACCTCGGATTCGCGCCCACCCTGAAGAAAGAAACCCTCGAAGGCTCGTCCTTCCTGACCGTAAGCGGCAACCAGATTCAGGACGGAAGGAACTACATGGAGTTGCAGGCATTGATTCTGCGCCTGAAAGAGAACTCCCCGGCCAGTATCGCGGAAGAAGAAGCGTCCTTCGCATAAATCGCCGGTCGTTACCGGCTACCTTGCAACGGTCGTGGCCGCGGCGCTCCCGGTCCCAGTATCACCCGCGTGCGCTCCCGCGTCACGCGAACCCGGCAACCCAGTGCATTCGGCCCCACGCACGTGCTGGCGCGCATCGCCAGCCATGCGGTCTGCTCCGGATCAAGCATCCATGCGGTTGCATTTGCCGCGTTGTGTGTTTCCTTCATAAAGTACGCCGCATTCATGTCCGCATCCGCCGCATCCAGGTTGGCCTGCATGCATTCGTCCTCGGGCGGCGCCGGCGTGCCCTCTGGATGCCAGCAATAATCCTCATCGTGCTCCAGCACATACTTCTTCCCGTTATCGGGGATGAAATACCGTGGCGTAATCGACGGAATCCTCGACACCGCCGACCACTGGCTCAGGTCGTCGACAAACGCCCGCGGCAGTTCGCTCAGCGTCAGCGTAGGCTGCTTCAATTGCCGCGAAAAGACCGTCAACGTCGGCGTAGGCTCACCGTTGGTAGGCGTGAAATAGAAGCCGCCCAGCGCAATTCCCTCCTGCAGGTCAAACCACAGAAAGCCTCGTCCGCGCAGATACGGGCCCTGCATGCCCATCACGGTCGCGTACCGGCCGTCGCGCACATTCACCGGCAGCGGCGAACCGCTCAGAACAGAATCCAGCGCATCTGTCAGCGACATGTCGCGCCCGTAGTGGTATTCCGTGTGCGGAATCGTCACCTTCATCAGTGCGCGAAACTGCTTGTCCTTCATCAATTCCTTCGTCGTACGGCCTGCGTACCCGATCAGAAACGCAAGTTGCCCCGCAGCGATCGGATTCTGAAACTGGGCAGGCTGGGACGCGAGCGGCGGCGCGGTAGGTTGTGGATGAGACACAACGGCCATCGGCAGAATCGCCGCCAAGGTCAGAAGGTAAAGAACACTGCGGCGAGAGGATGTCAGAGCAATTCCCATCGGTCACCTCACGCCATCAATGTACGACAAGCAGTAATCCGCGCCAATTGATTTTTGGATGAATCGGATCCTCTTTCCTTTGGAATCTCGCCTTTGCGGCCCCGCACCCTTCCGCCATTCTTGTAAATATCGCCTTTCTTAGTTGGTTATCTGCCAACAGTTGTTGCCTCCTTTTGCCATCAGGCCCATAACCGCCGCTCTAACTAGGGCGAAGTCTTTCCATCGCCAACCCGTTATCATGTTCCCAGCGCGGGGCGAGGCCCAGATATGTCCGAACCCACCATCTTCATATCGGCGGGCGAAGCCAGCGGCGAGCACTACGGTGCGATGTTGATAGAAGAGCTGCGAAACCAGCTTGCTTTACAGGGTCGGCACGTCAGTTTCCTCGGAATGGGCGGACCGCGCATGGTGGAGGCTGGCCTCCAGCGCGTCGTCAGTTCTGAAGATATGGCCGTCATGGGCATCACCGAGGTCGTACGGCACCTGCCCCGCATCTACCGCGAATACAAGAAACTCAAAGGCGCGGCCCAGGCCCATCGGCCCGATGTCGCCGTCCTCATCGACTTTCCCGACATCCATTTCCGCCTCGCCGAGGAGTTTCACCGCCTCGGCGTTCCTGTGATCTTCTTCGTCAGCCCCCAGCTCTGGGCCTGGAAAAAGAAGCGCATTAAGCTCGTGCGAAAATACGTCCACAAGATGCTTGTCATCTTCCCCTTCGAAGAGCCTTTTTATCGTGAACGCGGAGTAGAAGCCGAGTTTGTCGGCCATCCGCTGGCCGACCTGCCACAGCCGGAAATCTCCCGCGAGCAATTTGCCCGCGAAAGCGGACTGAACGCTTCGCGTTCCTGGATCGGCCTTTTGCCCGGTAGCCGCGCCAAGGAGATCAGCGATACACTGCCCCAGATGCTCGCCGCCGCCCGCACTCTTACTTTGCGCGGCCCTCGCACCGCTGGATCGCGCAAGGAATTCGAGTTCATCATCCCCCTGGCTCCCACCCTCAATCCCTCGCAGCGCAAAATGCTTGCCGGACTGGTGAGACATCACGGCGATGGACTTCCGGTCAAAATGGTGGAAGATGCTCGCGCCGCATTGATGCACGCGCGCGCCTCCGTGGTCGCCAGCGGAACAGCCACTGTCGAAGCAGCTCTAATCGGAAACCCTTTCATCGTGGTCTACCGGGTCTCGCCGCTCACGTATGAAATCGCCCGCCGCGTGGTCAAAGTCCCTTTCGTAGCCATGGCGAACCTGATCGCCGGAAAATTGGTGGTTCCAGAGCTCATCCAAACCGCCTTCACTGCGGCCAATATCGTCCGCCAAATCGAGCCCCTGCTACCCGATGGCCCACTTCGCGAGTCCATGATGCAGGAGCTGGCCCGTATTCGTGGCCTGCTTACCCCCCGCCCGACAACCGGCCTCGGGCAAGAGGTAGAAACAGCCATCAGCCGGGTGGCGGGTATCACGATCAGGGAGCTCGGTGCCACAATGCAGGTTGCGGAGTCCGTGCGATCCTGAAAATGCATTGCGGCGAAATGAACATCGAAAGCCTTGTTGCGATTGGAAGAAAATGCGTCTAACACTCGGAATGCTGAAAACAAACTCGGTTATCAGAAAGTCCCTGGCGACCTCCGCTTTTAAATCGCTCGCCGCTCTTGAGCCCTTAGCCGCTTTCTGGCCCATGACTGCAATCCTGATTCTTGGCGCCGGTCTTTTGGCGCCGCATCCACTATCCGCCCAGCGACCGGAACGCCCCACACTCGACATCACCGGCTACGTCATCGACGCTGAGATCGACACCACCGCTCATCATCTCGCCGCCAAGGCTACCGTCACGTTTACGGCGCCTGAAAACTCAGAGATCGTCAGCTTCGGTTTCCATCCCGCCTTGAAAGTCGATAAAATCACTGACGCTTCCGGCAAGGTGCTCACCGGCGAGCGCTCGGCCGACGGCACCATCCGTATCACGCCTGCCGCCCCTCTCGTTGCCAACCAGCCTGCTCGTTGGACTTTCCAATACGAAGGCACCATCACCGGCAACGAAGACGGCCCCATCGAAGGCTTGAAACTCGCCGCCATCCAGGAACCCATCACGTATCTGCTCTATGCCGCGCGCTGGTTTCCCACCACCGGCTACCTGACGGATCGCTTCACCGCCGAAATCCACTTCCGGGTTCCGCAGGGGATGAAGGTCTTCTCGAGCGGCGCACAGGGCGCGCCCCGCTCAGTCAAGCTCGCCGACGGCAAGCCCGGAGACCAATACGATTTCAACTGGACCAGGCCCGGCTTTCCCGGAACCATCATCGCCGGCCGCTTCGTCGGCCCCGCGTCAGCAGGCGCGGGCAGTCCTAACGTTTATCTCACCGTTGCTCATCAGGCGGCTGGCCCACAGCTCGCCCAGACCGCAAGCCGTGAATTTGCCTTCTTCACCGACAACTTCGGCCAACTTGAATCGAGCCACCTGAACATCGTCGAACTGCCCGACGATACCTTGCCCGCCGTCTGGGCGCCAGAGCTCGCCGGCATCATGGGCGCCCGCGCCGGTGACAAGTCCGGCATCCGCCTCCTCGCCAACACCCTCGCCCATCAGTGGTGGGGATCGGAAGTGAGCCCGAAGACCCTCAGCGATGCCTGGATCACCAACGGCATGTCCCGCTACGGCGAACTGATGTTTGTGGAGGAAGAGAACGGCAAAAGCGCTCTGAAAGCCGCGCTCCAGGATGTCTCCGCAGGCGCTCTTGCCTACGACACCATCCCGCTTTCCAGTTCCGCCCGACTCAACCCCTTCTCGCCTGAATTCCAGTCCATGACCCTCGAGAAGGGCGCCATGATCTTCCATATGCTGCGCTGGGAAATCGGCGACAAGGCATTTCAGGCAACGTTGAAAGGCACGCTCAGCCAGTTTACCGACAAGCCGATTCGCGAAACCGACCTCATCAAAGTGGCCGAAGCCCAGAGTCAGGAGCAGCTGACGCCGTTCTTCTCTCAGTGGGTCGATGGTACCGGCGCTCCAACCTTCGTCAACAAATACGCCGTCTACCGC
This sequence comes from uncultured Acidobacteriaceae bacterium, assembly GCA_963769345.1. GTDB lineage: Bacteria > Acidobacteriota > Terriglobia > Terriglobales > Acidobacteriaceae > Telmatobacter. The sequence continues at coordinate 59,436 of CAVYLL010000005.1, read as the reverse complement.
CTCGGCAACGGCAAGGGATTCCGCACCATTGGCCAGATCAACCAGGACCTCGACCTCTTCCGCATGCCCGTAGATCTGCGCGTTGAAACCGACGGCAAGACCGAGGATCAGAAAGTCGACGTGGTCGGCACCGACTCGCAATACGTCGTCGACACCTTCGGCCGCCCGCGCCACATCGTCATCGATCCCGGCGACTGGGTACTCAAATCCTCGCCCGACCTCCAGGTCCGCATCGCCATCCTCAAAGGCCAGCAGCTCGTCGCGCAGAACGACCTGACCGGCGCACTGGCCGAATACCAGAAGGCCCTAGAAGCCAATCCGCAAAGCTCTCTGGCCGACTATCGCATCGGCGAAGTCCTCTTCACCCAGCGCAACTTCCAGTCTTCCGTGAACTACTACCGCGACGCGCTCCGTGGCGATGGCGAGCCCCGCTGGACTGAAGTCTGGAGTCACATCGCTCTCGGCAAAATCTTCGACATCACCGGCCAGCGCGACCGCGCCGTCAATGAATACCGCCTCGCTGTCCAGACCAACGACAACACCCAGGGCGCCGTAAACGAAGCCCGCCAGTGGCTCTCCAAACCCTACAAGCTCCCCGACACCGGCCAGTAGATTTCTGGTCCGTTCATCTGCTCAAACCCTTCGCTCCCGACCGGCCTGGCCCGTGCTCTTGCCCGCGAACGCTGCCTCGGCCGACGCAGCACAACGCCTGTTTGCCCTCCTCGATACTCGGCTGCAGTCCGACGAGGCTCAGCGCCTTACCGTTGCCCACGGAGACCGCATCGTCTTCGTTCCGGTAGCTGACATCGACGGGATCGAGACCGAAGGAAACTACGCTTGCCTCCACGTTTCCGCAAAATCTACGATGTGCGCGAAACTCTGCAGGCCCTGATCGAAAAACTCGATCCCCGCGAGTTCATCCGTATCCGCGAAGTCCAGCCGTGGTTTCAAGGCACCACATCGTCGTGCTGCAGCGGTGAAGAACTCCGTACGTCCCGCTACCAGCGCGACGCCGTCGACCGCCTGGTAGGCAAATGACCGCAATCCCACACCCCAAAACAAATGAGTTACCAAAAGACGCCGCGAATCGCCAAGCGCTCGAAAGCTCACACTGCTGACAAATCCAGCGAGTACGAGGATTTCATCCTCCGTCCACAAGACCCGGCGCTATGATGTTGGCTCGGAGTTGGAATATGTCTCAATACGTCTATCACTGCCAGGATTGCAACGTGGAATTCACCCAGCACCTCCACATTTCCGACGTCGAGAGAGCGGAGATCAAGTGCCCACACTGCGGCAGCAAACGCGTCGGCCAGCTGGTCTCAAGCTTCTCCGCGGTGACCACGAAGAAGAGTTAGGAACTCCCGACCGCAGAGCGTGATCGCTCGCTCAGGGTGATAAGCAGGCAAGCCATCATGGTTAGCCTGTCGTGCAGGACGTGTCTGCCCTGATATCCTCGGCGAGAATGAGAATCCGGCAGGTTATCTTCCCCTTACTGGCCGCTGCATCCAGCATCGCCTCGGTTGCCCAAAACACTCCGTCGCTCTCGCCCGAAGAAAAAGCCATGGTGGCGTTTATCGACGCCAACGAACAGGCTTCAAATGGCATGCTCGAAAAACTCGTCAACATCAACAGCGGCACTCACAACCTTGAGGGCGTCCGCGCTATTGCCGAGATCATGCAGGCCCAACTCACTGATCTTGGCTTCAAGGTCCAGTGGATTCCGATGGAGCAGGTTCAGCGCGCCGGCGTGCTGGTCGCCGAGCATCCCTGCCCCGAACCGGAAAAGTGCGGCAAGCGCATCCTGCTGATCGGCCACATGGACACCGTATTCGAAAAGACCAGCCCCTTTCAGACATATAGTGTGCAGGGAAACATCGCAACCGGCCCCGGCGTCAACGATATGAAGGGCGGCCTCGTCGACATGCTCTTCGCGCTCAAGGCCATGCAGGCCGCCGGCGTTCTCAGGCAGACAGAAATCACGATCGTCCTCAGCGGCGATGAAGAAGCGCATGGCGAGCCCGCCAGCATTTCCCGCCGCGACATGTTTGAAGCGGCGAAACACAGCGACTTGGCGCTTGAGTTCGAAGGGACGCCGCGGATGGAAGGCATCTTCTATGGAAGCGTCAGCCGCCGCAGTTCCATCACCTGGCAGATCAAAACAACGGGAGAGACCGGCCACTCCTCCGGCATCTTCTCCGTGCGGATGGGGTTCGGTGCCATCTACGAGCTGACCCGGATTCTCGACGCTTTTCGCATGCAACTACCGGAAGCGGATCTGACCTACAACGTGGGCATGCTTCTCGGCGGCACCAGTGTCCACGTCGATGAAGCCGGCAACAACGGCACAACTACGGGCAAGGACAACGTCGTCCCTCCTGCGGCCTACGCCAGCGGCGACATCCGCACCCTCTCCAACCAGCAGACCGCGCGCGTCGAGAAAAAGATGCAGGCCATCGTCGCGCAGCATCTGCCGAAAACGACCGCGGCCATTACCTTCGGGGAAGGCTATCCAGCCATGGCGCCCACGGCGCAGAGCCGCGCGCTGCTCGGCATTCTCAACCAAGCCAATGCAAGGCTCGGATTCAAGGCAATGCCCGAGCTCGACCCAATGAAACGCGGAGCAGGGGATATTTCTTTCGTCGCCGATATCATTCCCGGCCTCGCCGGCGTCGGCGCCACCGGCGAAGGTGCACACGCCCCCGGCGAAACTATCGACCTCTCCACCCAGCCCATCAACACCAAGCGCGACGCCCTGCTGATGTACCGCCTGAGCCAGATCGACCAGAACGCCGACCTAACCAAAGTCGCAAGTAAATAGATCGTTGGGTGCCCCATGTCTCGACTCTGAGACATGGGTGGGAAACATCAAAGCAAAGAAAAGCTGGGTGCCCCGTCCTTGCGCCAGCAAGGGTGGGAAAACTACGAGCCATAGTCACCCCTGCGCGTCGCGAAGTATCCGGTTTCCCAGCCCCCCTACTCCTTCGGGCCGCCATTCGGATAATCCACCCGCACGGTCAGAATCTCGTACGGATGAATCGGCGCCTTTACCAGATCGCCCGTCACCGCAAGCGCGCTTCCCTCCGGCGTCTCCATCATGTTGGTCACCGTCGCGCCAGTCGCACCCGGCGGCACGTGGAACTCGACCGTCGATTCCTTCCCTGCCCACTCGTACACGCGGAAGATCAATCCCTTCGCATCTTCCGCCTTCTTCACCGCCGTCAACACCACGTTCTCCGGCGTGACCGAAGCAAATGAATGCGAAGCCGGAAGCGTGCCCGTGTGAGCCGTCGTTACAACCGCCGTCAGCGGGTAGTTATATTCGAATCCGTGACGGACGGTCATCGCATCTTTCCAAGTTCCTGCGTGCGGATAGAGCGCGTAGTGGAAATGATGATGCCCCATGTCCGCATCCGGGTCAGGCCATTTCGGCGAGCGCAGCAGCGTCAACCGCAGGGTGTTGCCGACAGCGTCATACCCGAACTTGGAGTCGTTGATGAGACTGAGGCCATGTTTGCCATCGCCAAGATCGGCCCACTGCTGCGCGGGAACTTCGAACTGCGCCTTCTCCCACGAGTTGTTGCGCGTAGTCGGCCGGTCAATCGTTCCGTAAGGAATCTCGTAAGTAGCAAACGGCCCAGACGCCGCCAGCGGAAACGCCGCCTTCAGCAGCACATGCGATTCATGCCAGTCGATGTCGTTCTCGACATCAACAATGTTGCAGTCCTGCGGAATGCTGATCGTCTGCACTAACTTCGAGTTTTGCCAGTGGCGCGTGATGCGAATGGCTGTGCTGACTTGAACTGCTCCCTGAGCAGTAGTCGGCTTTACCGCTTCCACCGAGTCTGCCTTTTCGATGACAGCGGGAGGCTGGTCAAGGGTTCCGGGATCGATATTCCACGCGTCGTAGTCCTTTGGCGTGTCTTTGAAGAATTGCAAGTTGATTGCCGCACGCATTCGAGGCGAGCGTATTCGACATTCGACTTCTGATTTAAGGCTGCGTGATGCAGCCGGTCGTCTTGTCGACGGTCGCGCGCACATGATCGTTTCCGAGTAGATATGCTACTGTCGCTGTTTCGATTGCCTTGCTAACTGTTGCCGGACCGCGCTCCTGGAGTACGTTGGCGACACGTAAGATCTTGTAGCCGAGGGCAGGGACTTTCGGCACATGGATCGTGAGTTCTGCGAGTCCGGTGGATTTGTCCTGCTTGACTCCGGTGATCACGGCTTCCGATCTCGATGCTTTACCGGATCCCTCCCAGACGTCGTATTCCCCCGTGTAACAGGGAAACTGAACCTTAACCGTCACTTCTCCGGAACGTTCCCAGCCAAGCGGGTTGTAGACCAAAATGGGGATTCCGTCGCCATCGGTTTTGATTCTTTCCGCCACCGTGTTGAGCGCCCCAGCCGAAATCTCATTCGTCGACCACCGCACCACGTCGTAATCCTTCTGCGCATCCTTATAAATGACGCCGATCCCCGACCCCGCTGCCAGATCATGGAACTGGTTGAACAGCACCTTCTTCCAGTCTTCCGTTAGTTCCTCAGCCGGATACTTCTGCCCATCGAGCCATGCAAGCGAAGCCCACTTCTCCGCATTCAACGTCTCGATCGACGACTCCCGCATATTCCGCTTGTGATTCGCCTGCGACGTCATCACTCCGCGGTGATATTCGAAGTAGAGTTCACTCTTCCACGTCGGAATCGAAATCTTGCCCGGCACTGCCGGCGGCGGAGTGTATCCCTTCGCAATCGACCGGTAGTCCCACTCCGGGCTATCCGGGGCAATCTTCCCATCTTTGGGATTTTCAGCGTTCTGCAGGTTTACCTGATCAAAGTAACTCTGCGCTGTCCCGAACACGATCTGCGGCACCACCTTCGCCGGCATCGAGGGATCCGCCCAATGCACGCCCTGGTCGAGAACCGCGCGCGTAGGTCCTCCACCGTGATCGCCAATTCCGTACAGATCCATGATGTTCGTGAGGCCGGTGGCCCGCTGCCGTGCCTGCGCCAGGTCCGCGGCCAGGCGTGTTGGATTCAGATTGTCATTGCCATAGTCATGCGGGAAATATGCCAGCACCTTGGACCCATCCGGTGACTCCCACCAGAAGAGCTTGAACGGGAGCTGATTCGTGTCGTTCCATGTCATCTTCTGCGTCACGAAATAATCGACGCCGCGACTTCTTGTAGATCTGCGGAAGCTGCCACGTGTATCCAAACGAATCGGGGTTCCACCCTATGCGCACGTCCACGCCATACGCCTGCTTGTACCAGCGTTTGCCCACCAGCAGTTGCCGCACCAGCGATTCGCCGTCGGGCATGTTCAGATCCGGCTCAACCCACATGCCGCCCACGATCTCCCAGCGTCCTTCCTGTATGCGCTTCTTGATCTCCGCATTCATGTCGGGATACTTCTGCGCCATCCACTCGTTGTAGGCCGCGGCACTTTGCGTGTAGGTGTACTTCGGATACTCATACATCAACTGCAGCGCCGTTCCAAACGTCCGCTTCACTACATCGACCGTCTCCGTCCACGGCCACAGCCATGCCGCATCGATGTGTGAGTTGCCTGTCAGGTGCCACGTCGCCGTCTGCATCAGCGGCAGCAGTGCCTCGAGCTTGCTGTGCGCGGCTTTCAGACTCGCGTCGAATGCAGCCTGATCGTGCGCGTCGAGGGCTTTCAGGTCGACCGCCGCGATGGCGCCGTTGAGCGTAGCCATCTGCGAAGCGTCACTCGGAGCAAGTGTGGGAACCAGCAGCGCGGCCGAGAGAAACTCAATGCGAAGATCCTCAGGGCTGGGCCGGTTTTCAGGAAACTCAACCCTGACTGTGGCTCCCCTTATCGACTTGCTGTCAACCGTATGCAGCAGCTTGATAGCGACCGTCACCTTCTCGCCGGGCTTGGCGCCATCAAATAGAACCACGGGCTCGAGGTCGTCGCCCAGCGCGACACGCCGGCCATTGAAGTAGAGAATCTCCGGCATCGGTCCGTTGGCATCGGCGTGAAACTGGAACCAGACGCGCGAACCGGTGAGGTCATATCCGCCAAGCGTTTCGGGGACCGTATAGGTCGTGCGGAACCAGACAGCGTCGTTCGACGCGTGTCCGGGCACCGTCATCGTCTGCCAGCCGCTCTCGTCGAGATCCGCAGCCTCGCCGTGCGCCAGGTCGCCGCCGTGCGTCTTCCAAACACCACCGGGAAGTTCCCGCAGCATGGTCAGACGAGTAATGACCGTGCGCGACTCAGGCGGCAGATTGGACGCAACCCGGTCAATCTCCGCCGCCACCTTCGCGGCTTCTACCAAGGTTTGCGCCTGCGCGCGAGTGGCCACGAGTGTCAGAGCGGAAGCAAAGATAAGTACGGCAAAGCCGAACACAAAAAATCGACGGGCAAATGGAACGACACAAGACATGGCGATAAGCTCCCCGAGAAATCTTAAGCCATCGCGCCCGGACCGGCTTCTCTCTATTCCCTATTCCCTGATTCCTATTCCCTGATTCCTGATCCCTGGCGAAGCCTACACCCATCCGCCATCCACCACGTAACTCTGGTTGGTGATTGCGCTCGAATCGTCGGCAGCCAGAAACAGCACCAGCCGCGCCACATCCTCAGGCAGAATGTCCCGCTTCAGCGCCTGGCTCGCCATGATCTCCGCCTTGTACTCCGGCGTATACACCAGCCGCCTCTGCTTCTCCGTCGCAATTGCGCCCGGCAGCACCGCATTCACCCGAATGCCCTCCGGCCCAAGTTCGTGCGCAAGTGTACGGGTCAGCCCCACAATCGCCGCCTTCGCAGCGATGTACACCGGCACGCCAGTCGAAGGAATGATCCATGAAATCGACGACATATTAATGATGCTGCCGCGCCCTGCCGCCTTCATCGCGGGCAACGCCGCCTGGATCATGAAAAACTGTGGCCGCAGATTTACCGCCATCGACGCATCCCAGTACTCCTGCGTCACGTCCTCGATCCTGTGCCGCTGATCGTTGGCCGCGTTGTTCACCAGCACATCCACGCCGCCCAGTGCGGCAATCGCTGTTCCGGCGCAATCCCGCAACGCCGCAATATCGCTGAGGTCGCAGCGAAAATACTTAGGCTCGGAAACTCCCTCCGCCTTCAACAGCTCGATCAGCTCCGCTGCCGCCTCGTCCTGTATGTCCAGGAAAGCCACGCGCGCGCCCTGCCGGGCAAAGTGCGCCACAATCGACGCTCCGATCCCGCTGGCTCCGCCGGTCACCAAAACAGCGCGTCCGGCCAGACTCGGATACTTCGCATACCTTGGGCTCGACGACGGATTCTCTTCAGCCATTCGATCCTTCGATAAAGGTTAGTTTGAATCGGTCCAAGTATAGAGCCACCGTACGATCCCATCCGAGTCGCCCCTCCCAACACAGTTCCTCCGCCCAATCCCACGCACTGGTACACCCTGATACACCGTCTCGCATCGCGGGTGCATACTGATGTATAGGCCGTTTTCACGGGCAGCTCCCCCTTGGGTTACTCGCGCAATACCGTTCTTGCAATTGAACTTAAACAAGGGAATTGGATCGGAGCCGCGGCTCGATTGCGGTCAGCAGAACCAATGAAACCAGGCACATGCCGCCGCTTACGCATAGAGCCGGCCAGCCTGGGTACAAATCACCGCAGGTGGCGGGACCGTTGCGGCCCTTCGATGGCTTCACCCCGAAGGCGTTCAGCCAAGACCCCCTCACCGCGCGGAACATGAAGCAAGATCAGGACGCACGGAGGGGACATCATGACGGAAGCCGCTCGCTATCCCGGCATTCGAGTTACAGCCAACGGAAACCAGCTCGTCTCGTACCACACTGAGACCCGCATCGCCGATGCCGGCGTTTTCTATCCCATTACGCCTTCCACCGAGGGCGGCGAGCTCTTCCAGCAGGCCTACGCCGAGGGCAACCTGAACGTATTCGGCCACAACACCATCGCCATCGAGACAGAAGGCGAACACGCGGCCCAGGGTGGCGCCATCGCCCACTCCGTCTGCGGCAAGCGCGTAGTCAACTTCACCTCCGGCCAGGGTGTGGTCTACGGCGTCGAGCAGTACTACCACGCTCCCGGCAAAGGCTCCACGATGGTGCTTGAAGTCGGCGCCCGCGCGCTGACCAAGCACGCCCTCAACGTCCACTGCGGACACGACGACATCTACGGAGCGCTCGACACCGGCTGGATCATGATCTTCGGCAAGGACGCCCAGCAGGCCGCCGACCAGGCCCTCATCCTCCGCCGCGTCACCGAGCTTTCCCTCACCCCCGGCATGAACATCATGGATGGCTTCCTCACCAGCCACCTTGAGCGCACCTTCTATAAGCACGAATCCGAGCTGATCCGCGAATACCTCGGCGCTCCGGAAGACATCATCGACTCCCCCACCGAGGCGCAGCGCGTTCTGTTTGGACCGACCCGCCGCCGCGTCCCCAAGATGATGGACCTCACCAACCCCGTCCTTCTTGGCCCAGTGCAGAACCAGGAACACTACATGAACGGCATCATCGCGCGCAGAAACAACTTCGCCGAGCCGATCCTGCAGTTCCTTGAAGATGCCTATAAAGATTTTGGCAAGCTGACGGGCCGGCACTATGGCCTCATCTCGCAGTACAAGTGCGACGACACCGACACCGTCTTCGTCTCTCTCGGATCCGCAGCCGAAAACATCGAAGCCGCAGTCGACTACCTCCGCGAGACCAAGGGCGTCAAGGTCGGTTCCATCCACGTCAATGTCATTCGCCCCTTCCCCGAGGCAGCCATCGTTGCCGCGCTCAAGGGCAAGAAGAACGTCATCATCCTCGAGCGGACCGATGAGGCGCTCAGCGGGGACAACCCACTCGGCCGCGACATCCGCACCGCGCTATCGAAAGCGATCCAAACCGCGGGACACGGCGCCTCCGAAGGCCTGCCCGCGATGACGATGGACGAAGTGCCGCACATCTACTCCGGCAGCTACGGCCTCGGATCGCGCGACTTCCGCCCCGAGCACATCATCGGCGCCTATGAATTTGCCACGAAGGGCCGCGCCCGCAAAGATGGCAAGACCGCAGCCGATGGTGTCAGCTTCTTCGTCCTTGGCATCGATCATCCTTATGCGGTGATCGGCGACGAAATGCCTTCCCTGCTTCCCGAAGGCGCAGTTGCCGTCCGCTTCCACTCCATTGGCGGATGGGGCGCCATCACCACCGGCAAAAACCTTGGTGCCATCCTCGGCGACTTGAACGACCTGCTCTACGAGCGAGACGGCCTGGTCGACGACAAGGGCAACCCCAAGGAAGTCATCCACGTCAGCGCCAACCCGAAGTACGGTTCGGAAAAGAAGGGCGCGCCCACCAGCTATTTCATGGTCGCCGCCAAAGACCGTATTCGCGTCAACTGCGATCTGCGCCACGTCACCGTCGTCCTCTGCTGCGATCCCAAGGCTTTCACCCACTGCAATCCTCTCGACGGCATCCAGCCCGGCGGCGCCCTCATCTGGGAGTCGGACGCCGAAGGCGAGCGCGCATGGGAGAACCTTCCCCTCTGGGCGCGCAAGCAGATCATCGAGAAGAACATTCGCGTGTACACGCTGCCCGGCTTTGAAATCGCCCGTAAAGCCACCGACCGCGCTGATCTTCAGCTCCGCATGCAGGGCAACGCCTTCCTCGGTGCCTTTTTCGCCGTCAGCCCCATGCTGCAGGAGTTCGGCATCACGCAGGAGCAGTACCGCGACGTCGTAATGAAGCAGTACGTTAAGAAGTTCGGCAAGCTCGGCGAAGCCGTCGTCAACTCCAACATGGAGGTCATGACCCAGGGCTTCGAGCTCGTGAAGGAAATCGCCATCGGCGAGATGGCTGCAGCCGACAAGTCCTCCCTGCGCGGCCAGCCGTTGCTCCCGATCCTCGAGATGGCCACCGTTGGCGGCGATAGCTGCACCACCGGCGGCTGCCGTTCCACACCACCTCCCCCTGGACAGGATGCGCGAGCGCCGATTGCGACCATCGACGCCTTCGACGCCGAGTTCCGCGCCAGCTTCGGATACGACCAGCCTGCAACTCCTCTCGCAGCCATGGGCGTTATTGCCGCTGCCACGGGCGACACCGCTTCCAAGTACGTAGCCCGCCGCGAAACCCCGCTCTACATCCCCGAGAACTGCACCCAGTGCATGGAGTGCATCTCGGTCTGCCCCGACACCGCGCTTCCCAACACCTCGCAGGATCTGGGCACGGTGCTCACCATGGCTGTCTCCCGCTACGTGGGCGACGCCGGCGAGCGCACCAAGATGATGGCGAAGCTTCCCGAAATCGAGAAGCAGACCCGCCAGCGCATGGTCGCCGAAATGAAGACTGGCACACCGCTGCCGAAGATCATTCGCGAAGTCACCGAAAGCGTCGACGGCTTCTCGACCGAAGCGAAGACCCAGTTCTACTCGATCATCGACAAGGTGCCGATGGCCTATCAAAAGGTCAACGCCATCTTCTCCTCGCCCGAGCGCAAGGCCCCCGGCACCGGCGGCATCTTCTCCATCTTCGTCAGCGATCTCTGCAAGGGCTGCGCAGCCTGCGTCACCGCCTGCGGCGATCACATGGCGCTCAAGATGGTGCAGGAAACCACGGAAGTCAACGCCGAGCACGAGACTGGCACCGCCTTCCTCAACCTGCTGCCCGATACATCGCAGAAGTACCTCGGCCTCTTCAACGCCGCCAACCCGGCAGACTCCAAGACCGCGACGCTGCGCAACATGCTCATGGTCCGCCGTAACTACGACGCGCTGGTCTCCGGCGACGGCGCCTGCGCTGGCTGCGGCGAAAAGAGCGTGCTCCGCTCCATCGCGGCCGTCACCGAGGCTTACATGCGCCCCGTCTTCCACGCGAAGGCTGATCGCCTCGTGGCCAAGGCCGGCGATCTCGAGAAGAACGGCGTTGCCCGCCTCGAAGCGCTGAAGGCAAGCAATCCCGAAGAGTACGCAACCCTGCGGCTCGCCATCACTCACCTCATTCTCGGCCTCGGCGGCGAACAGACTGAAGACACCAAGTCCCGCATCGCCGCGCACGAAGAAGCCAACGGCCCCATCACCGACGCGCAGATGATCGAAGCCCTCGCCGCGGTTCTGCTCACCGAAGCCTTCAATCACAAGAGCCTGCAGCCCGTCGATGGACGCCTCGCAAATGGAATGTCGGTAATGGCGATGGCCGCGCACACCGGTTGCAACACTGTCTACGGATCGACCTCACCCAACAACCCGCATCCCTATCCGTGGATGAACTCGCTCTTCCAGGACGGCATCACCATCGGCTGGCTCATGGGCGAGAGCTTCATCGTTGACCACGCCCGCCGTTCCGTCATCCCCGAGCGCCTCACTGACGTCATCCTCACCCGCGAAGGCAAGGGCATCACACCGCGCGAGTTCTACGAGTTCACCCACTTCACCGACGCCCTGATGACCGACCAGGAAATCGTTGAGCTGCCCAAGGTCTGGGTGGTCGGCGGCGACGGTGGCATGGGCGATATCGGCTACCAGAACATGTCCAAGGTGATCCTGCAGAACCGGCCCAACATCAAGGCCCTCATGCTCGATACCCAGGTCTACTCCAACACCGGCGGACAGAACTCCGACTCCACCCCGATGCTGGGCGGCAACGACATGAACGTCTTCGGTTCGGCCACACAGGGCAAGAACACTGAGAAGAAGACGGTCGCGGAAACCTTCCTCGCCGGACACGGTTCGCCCTTCGTCGCGCAGGTCTCCATGGCCAACGCGCCGAAACTCTACCGCGCCATCCTCGACGGTCTGGAATATCGCGGCACCATGTTCCTGCAGTGCTTCACCACCTGCCAGCCCGAGCACGGCGTTGCCGACGACATGGCGCTCTTCCAGGCGCAGCGCGTACGCGACTCACGCGGCGTTCCCGAGTTCGTCTTCAACCCGCGCCTCGGCGAAACCTACCAGGAAGCGCTCGACGTCACCGGCAACCCCAGCAAGGAACTCGACTGGTACGAGACCAAGCTCAAGTCCACCGGCGAAACCATGCGTTACACCGTGGCTCACTGGTGCACCACCGAAGCCCGCTTCCGCAACCACCTCAAGAAGATCAAGCCCGAGGCGGCCGAGAAGCTCCTCCACCTCGACAACATGCTGGTGCGCATCACGCAGCAGGATGTGGTCTACCGCCGCTACCTCGACCCGGCGCACCGCTCCTTCATTCCCGACTTCGGCGTCTACATCAAGTACGAGGAGAACGGAAAGATCGAGTACCGCGCGCTCTCCCGCCAGCTGGTCATGTTCTGCGTAGAACGCCGCAAGTCCTGGCGCATGCTGCAGTCCAAAGCCGGCGTCGTCAACAAGGAGTACATCGCGCAAAAGGCGCTACTAGCCGAAGTAGACGCAGGCAAGATCGCAAAAGAAGAGTTCTTCGCCCACGCCCACGAAATGCTCGCCGAAAAACTAGGCACATCCACACCCGCACTAGCTAAGGCATAATTTCGGCGGTTTGTATCAGGGCACGACTTCAGTCGTGCCGAAAAGCAACAAGAGAACAATCAGAAATAGGAACGCGGACCGCAAGGTCCGCGTTCTCTTCTTGAACTGCTATTCCGATTTATGTTGCGAGTCATACGTTCAGGTTGACGATTGCCTCGGCGATTTGCATCAAGCTGAGATTTTCTTATAAAAGCGATTTTGTGACGAATCTGATTTTCTCCCGCGTGCAATGCAATGGACTTAACCCGCCATCGCCTGAAATGACAGTTGACAAATAAATCCTCCTGCATCAAACTCCCGTAATTCCGAGCGTACTCCCCTTGGTCAACCCGCTCGGCAACTAGACAAATGGGCTCTGTCTCGCCTGATGCTGTGCATCGGGCGCGGAGGTGATGATGCGCCTTCCGGGATTTCCCACTCTTGTTTTTTTCTTCATCGGCAACGTCTCAGTATGCTTCGCCGCCGATCACAGCGAAGTTGTGGCACAGGAGCCGCAACTCAACGCAGATCAAGTTATCGGCGAAGCCCAGCGCGGAATTGATTTGCGAACAACTCACTCCGCAGATCCCTTGCCGGCAGGCAGAAGCAATGCCGGCAACGTGAATCACCGGTGTGGACGTGATCACTCTTTCTGGTCCATCAGAATCCAGGGCGAGTGAAATTGAAAGGACCATAACCGCGCTTGCCCAATTGCGTATGGCGTATCGCACTCGCGGCGACCGCAAGCTTGAGGCAGAGGCTCTTCTCCTGATAGGCAAACGTTACGCCGCTCTCGGTCAGATGCAGAAAGCGATCGAACAATACAATGACGCCCTTCCAATCTGGCGAGATCTGAAAGATCCACGCGGCGAGGCTTCAACCCTTGGGCACATTGGCGACTCCTACCGACTGTGGGGCTTTCCCGATCGTGCCCTCAAGTTCTATGAAGCATCGCTCCGTCTGTACCAACTCACAGAGGATGTCTCCAGTCGAGCAGCCGTGTTGAACAATATTGCCCTCTCATACATGGCGTTGGGTAAACGCAGTAAGACTTTCCAGTATCTAAGTCACGCTCTTGAGACTTACACCGCTCTCAAGGACGACGCTGGTCGGGCTGCGACTCTTTGCGACTTCGGTTCGGCCTACAGCGCATGGCACGATGGCAAGCGAGCCCTTGACTACTTATCGCAGGCGCTTCCACTTATGCGGGCCACCGGTAACCGAGTCAACGAGGCCGTGGTTCTTAACGATATGGGCTTTGCATACGCCATTCTGCATGATCGTCAGAATGCACTTGCCCGGTATCAGCAAGCCAGGATGATCTTTCGCGAGCTTCAGGATTCGGAGGGAGAATCTGCCGTCGTTAAAAATATGGATCACATCGATTCTGCTGAGAGAACCTATACGGCTCGAAGATGACAGACGCTAACCGTGAGAGCGACAGACAACCTTAGCAGGAACACACGTCTCAAACGATGAGATAGCTGTCGCATGCTCTCGCGGTCGGCGATCCGACAAATTAGGAATGTAAATAAGGAGGAAGACTAATGTTTCTGGGAATAGGAATTCTATTGGTCATATTGTGGCTGGGTGGATTTGTAATGTTCCACACCGCGGGTTTTCTGATCCATATCTTACTTGTATTGGCGTTGGTTTCCTTTGTGTTTCACTTTCTGCGCGGAAGAACTTCAACGGTATAGCAACCTCTACGCCGCCGGCCTCGAGAAGACCCCGGGGTCTCATCGCCGGGTGCCCAGGTCTCCGTCGTGAGGCCTGGGACAAAACGTTGGAACGACCCATGCTCCCGCGCTCGAGATCCGCACCTTCAAGCGCGGTGGCCCGTTCTGCTCGCGCTCCCGCCTTTCCCTTCTCGCTGGGCTTGCGAACATCAATGACGCCGCTCACGACGGCTCCTTGTTCGATGAAGATGCGACGCGTGGCCACATTTCCCATCAAGGAATTGTCGCTGCGAATCTCCACGTTCCCCGCCTCGAAGTTGCGGCTTGGCCCAGGAGTTGTGGAGAGCAGAACCGGCTTCAGAGAAAGCCGCCAGGCAATTCCCACCAAAGCCTAAAGGCAGACAGAATGGTCCGCCTTTGCTGTCTCCCGAGAAAATGCCGTTTGCGCCGATTATGCCGCGATGTCTCCGGCCGAAGAAAAATTCTCCTTGACAACGAGATGCTTACATCCTATTTTTCATGCGAGCTGAAGACGTGTACGTCCCGATCTTCTTGCTTGCCCGTCCGGAGTCTTTCCCCTCAAGCAAAACGCATACCCAATGGAGGTTCTCCCAATGCGATGCCCTGCGTGGCTCCATCCTGCGGCAGTTTGTGTAATGCTGCTCTGTTGTTCACCCCTTAGTTCTGCTCAAACCCATGTCTTCGCTCCTCGATCGACGCAGGCACCCGGCGTCAATTCGCAAGGCGATCGCATGGCCCGTACGCATTTGCGGATTCTTGCACCTTCGATTTCGCGGATGAATTTCGGATCTGCAACTGCTCAGCCGAGCGAGCTTCCACCGTTTCCGGGTTTTTTGTTCGAAACTCCGGCATCGATCGCTTGCGACTACCGGCTGGTAGAAGTGAGGACTCCTGGTTGTAACCCAAATTCAACAACGACGAATCCAACCGGCGGAAGCCGAGCCATCGCAATTGTCGATGCCTTCGATGATCCAACCGCCGAAGCCGATCTGGCCGTTTTTTCAAGCCAGTTTGGGTTGCCGCAGGCGAACTTCACCGTGGTTTACGCCTCGGGCACAGAGCCTCCACAAGACCCTACAGGTGGCTGGGAGGTCGAGGAGTCTCTCGATATCGAGTGGTCTCATGCGATGGCTCCTGAAGCCAGGATCTACCTGGTGGAAGCGGCAGACAATAGTTTCACCAACCTCTTCAATGCCGTGACTGTTGCGGCCAACCTGGTTAAGGCGGCCGGAGGCGGAGAGGTATCGATGAGTTGGGGTGCAGGCGAGTTCAACGGCGAGACAAGCTTCGATGGTCTGTTCTCGACGAAGGGTGTCGTCTACCTCGCCTCAACCGGAGACGCGCCGGGAACTTCGTATCCCGCGGTTTCTCCCAACGTGGTTGCCGCGGGTGGAACGACTCTATCCCGCGATATCAACACCGGCTCTCTCCTGCTGGAAAACACCTGGCAGGACGCTGGCGGCGGAGCCAGTTTGCTTGAGCCGATGCCGATCTTCCAGAAAACCGTGAGGTCCGTTGTAGGAGGCAGTCGCGGAACGCCTGATCTTTCATTCGATGCGAACCCTAACACCGGTGTCTGGGTCTATGACAGCAATGCGGTCATTGGAGTCGGCTGGTACGTCGTGGGAGGAACGAGCGTGTCTGCCCCCTCCCTCGCTGGAATCTTGAATGCCGCAGGGAGCTTTGCTGAGAGTAGCCAGGCGGAGAACACCATACTCTACTCGGGAAAAGGGAAATCGTTCAACAATATCAACTACGGCAATTGCGGCCTGTATCTCGGCACGTTTGCATCTGGAGGATACGATCTGTGCACCGGCCTGGGCTCACCGAGAACACTCAAGGGGAAGTAAAGACGATCTGAAGCGTGAAATACCCTGCTTCGGCAGGGTATTTTCATGCTCACATTGCAAGTCCTCTTCCGTGCGGGTTTCACCCCTTCGGTTATAGGAGTATCGATGTCACGATTCCCGCCTTGTGGAAAGTCGGAGATTTCTCCCATCTGAAACCCCGGGACAAATCTCGCAGCGAAAGAATCTGCCTACGACGCAATCTCCTCGGCCATCTCCACAACCGGGAAATTCACTACGCTCCCGCGCTCGAGTTCCGAAGCCTCCGGCTCTATAGCCTGCTCTCCCCGCGCTTCCGCCTTCTCTTTCTTGCTGGACTTCTGAACATCGATGACGCCGCTCAGGACGGCTCCTTCTTCTATATAAATACGGCGCGTTTCGATATTGCCCATAAGGGAGCCGTCGTTGCGAATCTCCACACGTTCGCCGCCCTCGAGGTTGCCGCAGACGTCGCCCATGATCACGATCTCTCGCGCGCCGATGTCGGCCTTCACCCTGCCCTCTTTGCCAATCGTCACCCGGTGCGCCGGCGCACTGATCGAGCCTTCCACGCTGCCGTACACATAAACAGGATCGGAGGCCACAATTTCACCCTTGATCACGATCGACTTCCCGATCATCGAGTATTGATTCGCCCCGGAGGAGTTCACTGGTCCGGACGTGGGCATTTCGGCGAGAGAAAAGCCGGGCGCTTGAACCGGGTTGGCATTGGCTGGCTGCGTCATCTTGCTATCGCTGGACGTCCCCATTGGTTTCTGGTCCTTTCGTCTCTGGTTTTGACTGCGGGCCCGTGTGAATCGAGGCCGGATCGTGCGCAATTTCGTCTTGTTGACACGCGAACGACGCGTGCCGGGCAACCCTGAGTTGCGCAAGTCTGAAGGGTCTCACGATTGTACCCATCCCCCTCTCGCTCCGAACCATTACGAGGGTACTGTCAGGGAATGAGACCTTCGCCGCCGCCCGGCCTTCACCACCGATCCGGAATGTCCGTCCCGCGTTCTCCGGCAGCTGTGCCCCGTTTCCGAAAGCAGTATCCCATCTCCGAACGCTGTGCCGTTCATCGCGGCTTTTTCGTGATTAGCCCGTCTTCCGGGCCTGGTCCAACCAGAGGTCAAGCCCCTCCGGCCCATTACCTTCCAACCGCTTGAATCCAAAGCGAAAAACCCGCTCCTATTTGCAGCCTATTTCCCACTCCTGGAGCTCAATGAAGTTGTGTCTAAAATCCTCAGACAAGGCAGGTGGCCAACTCCTAGTCCCTAATCCCTGTTCCCTAAGCCCTTTCCTGTGGTGATCCTGCGAGCAACTTCAATCGGAAGACAATCTCAGAGCTATCAGTCTCAATTAACTACCTTAAAATGAATAACTTATCTCCATGGTAGGCGTACTACACCCCCTACCGCACTGTTTGGTTGCATATCGCTAAGGGTGGTCGCTCTGCCCCCGGCACTCCATGCCGCAAACAGAAACGCGGACCGTGAGGTCCGCGTTTGTATTGTTCGAGAGCATCGGGTTACCGGGCAAACTTCACAAATTTCCGTCCCGCATACAGCCGAAAGCCGCCCGATGGGTCGGCCATGATCTGCAACGGCATGGGCCGCTTGAGAGCGTCATCCGTGGAAGTTGCCGCGGAGAAGACATCGTGCGCGCCCACGTCGGTGATCACAAACTTGTCCGCGACAAATCCCACCCCGTAGATACCGGCGGGTAGATTATCGCTGCCAAACTTGAGAGGAACTTCGGTAATGAAATACGCCTGGTACTTCGAAGCCACGTCGCTCGAGTAGCCGCTGGTATCCACCATCGTCGAAAGCAGGTAGTAGCCGTCAGCGAACTTGATGCCAGTGGAGTTCCGCAACTGCGTTGGCGCAGACTGGGCCTTGTAATACACGCTTGTGGGCAGCAGTTTTTGAGTGTCGGCCGGCTTCAAAACCGTGTCGCCGCCCTGCGCCAAGGTCCGCACAGGCGAAGCCAACACCGCCAGAGCCAGTAGTGAAGTGCCCGCGAAAGTCATGATTGTTTGAAAGCGCATGGTGGAGTCTCCCCTGAAAGTGGAATCGTCCCGGAGTATACAGCATCGCTGGATAGTCAGCCACCAACCCCCGGGGTTGAATCAGATTTGAAATTCCGCTCAGGGAGCAAAGGGGCGTCGCAACAGACGCCCCCGGCAATCATCGCATCCAGCGCGAAAGGTATAATCGCACTGTGTCAACGACGTCCGAGATCACGCTCGATCAAGCGCAAACCGCAGCCAGGCTGCGCGCGCTCGAAGATCGGCTTCGCGCGCTCGGCAGCGTAATGGTTGCCTATTCCGGCGGCGTGGACTCGGCCTTTCTCGCAGCAACCGCCCATCGGGTTTTAGGCAAATGCATGCTGGCGGTGCTGGCCGACTCGCCCAGCCTGGCCCGCCGCGATATGGAGCAGGCCCGGGCCTTTGCAGAGGCTCAAGGCATTCCTCTTCGCGTCATCCAGACCGAAGAGCTGGACAAGCCCGAGTATCAGCGTAACGACGCAAATCGCTGCTTCCACTGCAAGACAGAACTGTTTGAAGGAATGAAGAGACTTGGCACAGAACTTGGATTCGCGCAGATTGCGTACGGCATGAACGCAGACGATCGCCGCGACTACCGCCCCGGCCAGCGCGCTGCCGAAGAGCACGAGGTGCTGGCGCCGCTTGCCGAAGTTGGGCTAACGAAACAGGAGATTCGGACTCTGGCCAAGGATGCCGGCTACACGCTTTGGGACCGCCCCGCAGCGCCGTGCCTCTCGTCCCGTGTGGAATATGGCCGCACGGTGACACGCGAGGTTCTGGAGCAGGTGGAGCGCGGCGAAGAGAGCCTGCGCCAACTGGGATTCAGGGAGTTTCGCGTCCGCCATCACGGAGAACTGGCGCGGGTAGAGATTTCGCGCGCCGAGATGCCCCGGGCGCTCACTCTCGAGATGATGGACCGGATCTCAGGGGAGTTGCGAAAGGCGGGCTTCCAGTACGTGACACTCGACACCACGGGTTTTCGTTCCGGGTCCTTGAACGCAGTGCTGCCGGCAGAAGTGCTGATGCGACGCGGCGCATAGGTACAATTTCATTTCCATGCGAATCGGATATTTGGAGTGCTTCTCCGGCATCAGCGGCGACATGCTGCTTGGCGCGCTCGTCGATGCGGGCGTGCCGTTTGCCCTGCTTGAAGAAACAACTGCAGCACTGAATGTGGGTGCCCGTCTCGAGATGCGCAAGGTGAGCCGCGGCGGCCTTGCCGGAACCAAGGTCGACGTCGTCATTCAAAATGAGGATGCAGCCGTGCATGATCACGTACACGGCGAAGCAGACCACAAGCACAGTCACAGCCACCATGAGACCGGGCATGCGCATGACGACGGCTCAGCGCACTCCCACGAACACCGGCACGCGGACGGCACAGTTCACACGCACGATCACGAGCACGAACACGCTCATGACCACACGCATCAGCCGCATCGATCCCTATCCACCATCCTCGGGATCATCGATCACGCGCCGATCGCCGATTCCATAAAGACACGCGCCAGCCGGGCGTTTCAACTGCTGGGCGAAGCAGAGGCGCGCATTCACTCGATGCCGATCGAAAAGGTGCATTTCCACGAAGTAGGCGCGGTCGACACGATAGTCGACATCGTCTGCAGCGCCGTCGGCTGTGCGCATCTCGGCGTAGATCGCTGGCTGGCTTCTCCGCTCAACGTGGGCAGTGGCACGGTCGACTGCGCGCACGGAACCTTGCCCGTTCCCGCGCCTGCAACGCTTGGCGCTTCTCGGCGATGCCCCCGTTTATGCAGCAGGTTCGCCGATGGAGCGCGTCACGCCGACAGGCGCGGCAATCCTGCGCATGCTCGATGTGCAATATTCGCCGCTCCCGGCCATGCGCATTTCGTCTTCGGGATACGGCGCCGGTGGCCGCGACACGCCCGGCCAGCCCAATCTGCTGCGGCTGTTGATCGGCGAAGAAGCTGATCAGCACTCCGCCGCCGAACCCATCGCGATCATGGAAACCGTAATCGACGACTCCAGCCCGCAGTTGATCGCCTATGTCAGCGAACTTCTGCTGGAAGCGGGCGCATGGGACGTCTATCGCATTCCCGTGCAGATGAAGAAGGGCCGCACCGGTGTTCAACTCACCGTGCTGTGCCATCCCGAGCGCGTGCCCAACTTGCGCGATCTGCTGTTTCGCGAGACCACGACCATCGGCCTGCACTGGCGCATCGAGAACAAGGTATCGCTGGCGCGCGAGTTCAAAGAAGTGCAAACGGAGTGGGGTCCCGTGCGCATGAAGATCGCACGCTGGCCTTCGGGCGAGATCGCAAATGCCGCACCGGAATACGAAGACTGCCGGCGACTCGCCGCTGCACATTCTGTTCCACTGAAACAGGTCACAGAACAGGCAAAGCAGATGTTCGCTGCCACGCATCGAGGAGGAACGCTGATGGATCGCTCGCAAATTGAAGCGCTTCTCAACGAGGTGCAGACAAAACGCACATCCGTTCCCGATGCGCTGGAGCGGCTGAAGGATCTGCCATTTGAAGACCTCGGCTTCGCCAAGCTCGATCATCATCGCGCGCTCCGCACCGGAATGCCCGAGGTGATCTTTGCCGCCGGCAAGACCTCTGAACAGGTCGCTCGAATCTTCGCGCACATGGCCAAAGCGGGCGGCAACGTCCTGGCCACGCGCGCATCGCGGGATTGCTTCGACGCAGTAGTCAATACCGAGCCGCGCGCGACATACCATGAGATAGCTCGCGCCATCACCCTCGAACAGGCCAAACCTCCCGCCGGCCGCGGAACCATTTGCGTGGTCTGCGCCGGCACCAGCGATTTGCCGGTCGCCGAAGAAGCTGCTGTCACAACGCGTCTGATGGGAAACACCACGGAATTGATCGCCGATGTCGGCGTCGCCGGAATTCATCGACTGCTGGCGCAGAAGCAATCGCTCCAAACCGCGCGTGTGCTCATCGTGTGCGCAGGCATGGAAGGCGCCCTGCCTACCGTAGTCGCGGGACTGGTGAATGCGCCGGTGCTGGCCGTTCCCACCAGCGTAGGCTATGGCGCTTCGTTTGGCGGCGTCGCTGCTCTGCTGGGCATGCTGAACACCTGCTCGCCCAACGTGTCGGTAGTCAATATCGACAACGGATTCGGCGCAGCCTGCATCGCCTCCCTTATCAATCACATGGACTAGAGCGCGATCTCAGTGCTTCCGCCCGCTCAAAGTGATGACTATCACTGTCCTCTGAAACCCTGCAAGCGAATGATTCCTATGTAGCTCGTTCGCCTGCCCGGCGCGACCGCCAGCTTGCTTGGATGCGCGTTGGCACAGTCACCCACCGGCGCATAGGGGAAGTTCGTGGCGCATTCCAGATTGCCGCTGTTGCGCAGGATCTCGCAGATCTTCTTTCTGCTGGTTTTCCTTGCGCTCCTGATCTTCACGTCGATGCGGCCCGCTTCGGCGAGTTCGGGCGACATCCATATGCGCGCGCCGGTGCGCATGTTCTTCGTGCTCGATCCGCTCGTCGCGATCACGAATGCCCTCGCCACGCACGCCTTGTATCGCGGCCTCCTTTGGAGCCTCGTGATTCTGCTTCCGACACTTTTTCTCGGGCGCTTTTTCTGCGGCTGGATCTGCCCCATGGGAACGCTGCAGCACTTCGTCGGCAACATGCATTCCGAAGCCAAGCGAGGCAAGCAACGCATCGAATCCAACCGCTACAAGCGCTGGCAGACGATCAAATACGTCGTGTTGATCGCGGGACTGGTAGCGGCCTTCTTCGGCTCCATGGTGATTGGCACGCTCGATCCATTCAGCCTCCTTGTTCGCTCCATTGGACTGGCGTTGTTGCCGGCATTCAACTTCGCAACCCGTGCTGTACTCGTACCGATGGAGCACAGCCACGTAGCCGCAATCAGAACAAGCGGCGAATCGCTGCACTCGATCTTGCAAGCCACGATCCTCGACTTTCGACAGGCTCACTTTGCGCAGAGTCTTGTGCTGGGCTTGCTGTTCCTCGTCATCCTCTGGGCGAGCATGCGCGTCACGCGCTTCTGGTGCCGTGCGATCTGCCCATTGGGAGCGCTTCTCGGCGCCGTTTCGCGCTGGTCGATTCTTGGCCTGCACAAGGATGCGTCGAGTTGCGATAAATGCAGCCGCTGCCTCCTCAACTGCCAGGGCGGCGACGACCCGATTGGCGGAGTGCCGTGGCGAAAATCCGAGTGCCTGATGTGCATGAACTGTGTAGGCAGTTGCCCGCATGGAAGCTTGCAGTTTCAGTTTTTCCGCAAGGAGCATGAAGTCGCGTCGCCCGACCTTGGACGCCGCCGGGCTCTGGCGGGCTTGGCCGTCGGCGCTGCAGCCGTTCCCCTGATGCGCGCCAACACAGGCCTCGGCAAGAGCCGCCACGATCGGCTGCTGCGGCCGCCCGGCGCGGTTGATGAATCGGACTTCCTTTCCCGCTGCATCCGTTGCGGCGAGTGCATGAAAGTCTGCCCGAACAATTCACTTCATCCCACGCTGACAGAAGCCGGCCTCGAAGGCCTTTGGACGCCCACGCTGGTTCCGCGCATTGGCTACTGCGAACCGAGTTGTGTCCTGTGTTCCGAAGTATGTCCGACCGGCGCAATCTGGCAGATCACCCCGAAAGATAAGGGCTGGGTTGTGGGCGTCAGTGGCCGGCAGAACCAACCGGTTCGACTGGGCACAGCCTTCTACGATCGTGGCCGCTGCCTGCCCTGGGCGCTTGCCACCGATTGCATCGTCTGCGAAGAGTGGTGCCCGGTCTCGCCGAAAGCGATCTACGTTGAAGAAGCTCAGGTAATCGATTCTGCTGGAAAGACCAAAACAGTGAAGCAGCCGCGTGTCGATCCGAGTCGATGCGTCGGTTGCGGCGCATGCGAGTATGCATGTCCGTTGCAGGAGCGGCCCGCTGTCTACGTCACCAGCATTGGGGAAAGCCGCTCACCCGGCAGCCAGATCCTGCTGAACAGAAGTTAGAAGGGACTGAATAAAAATGAAGCGCTTGAATTTGTTCCTGGTTGGAGCCTTGGTCGTTCTCTTGGCCGCAATTGCCAGCGTCTCCGGATGCAAGAAGAAGAACGCGAATTCCTTCCCGGCATCGGGCGCGGTTGCGGGATGGGAGAAATCCAGCGAAACGCGAACCTTTGAGCCCAAGGATCTGTGGCAGTACATCGACGGCGATTCCGAACAGTACATTCAGGCCGGCGTGGTTTCAACCGCTACTTCCGACTATAAGTACCAGGGAAAACTCGAAGCCGTTGTCGACGTGTACACGATGGGCGGGCCTGACGGCGCGCAAACCATTCTCGAGCGCGGACAGACCAAGGATGCGCAGAACGTTTCCCTTGGCGACGAGGGCCTGCAATATGCGCAGAGTGTGAGCTTCCGTAAAGGGCGCTACCTCGTGCGCATCGTTGCATATGAATCTTCTTCATCTACGCCGCAGGCGCTGATGGCATTGGCGCATGGTGTTGATGCAAACCTGTAAACCAGTGCGGCCAGTGAAAGCCGCATGCACATCGGAGGAACACAATGAACAGCCGCCGCGAATTTCTAAAGGGCGCAGCCACGGGCGCCGTGATCCTGGGCGCAGAGAGCAGTCTTGGATTGACACGGGTACTGGATCAGCAAACAGAACTAGGACAAATCGAAGGTTGTCATTGCGCGCGATCGCGGCCCTTCATGGATCCGATGGCAAGCTCGACGAAAAACGCGTCGGTGAACTGCTGGATCGCGCGATAGCCGCCTACACCGGGCACGAACGTCCCGTGGATGCATGGAAGCACATTGTTTCGAGGCGGCGCGAAGGACAAAGTGATCGGGCTCAAGACCAACGGACTCGGCGGCAAAGGTATTTCAACGCATGCAGTCCTTGTCTTCGCAATCGCAGAGCGTCTGCAGGCCGCCGGTGTAAAGCCCGGCAACATTATCATCTGGGATCGCAATGCCCGCGATCTCGAGGCTTGCGGACTGACCATCAGCACCGATCCCAACCGCGTTCGCTGCTTCGGTTCAGATGTATCCGGGTATGAGGATGCCGAAGAAAAATGGGGATCGTCGCACGCGCGTTTCTCGCGAATCCTCACACGCGAATGTGCAATGGTGATCAACCTCCCGATTCTCAAGGATCACAGCATGTCCGGCGTCACCTTCGCCATGAAGAACATGTACGGCGTCGTAGAGCGTCCGCAGGATCTACACGGTGGAGGTTGCAATCCGGGCGTCGCCGATCTCAACGCATTTCCCGTAGTTCGTCAGAAGATCAAGTTGACCATCGGCGATGCAATGACGTCGGTTTACGAGGGCGGTCCCGGTTTCAGGCCTGAGCATCTGTGGCAGCCGAACGCGTTGATCGTTGGCGAAGATCGCGTGGCGATCGACCAAATCGCATGGGGAATCCTCGATAAGAAGCGCATTGAAGTTGGACTGAAAACGCTCGAAGCCGCCGGCCGTCCCCCTCGCTACATCGCGACCGCTGCCGACACGACGCATGCACTGGGTATCAACGATCCGCAGCGCATCAGGCTCATTGAAGCTTAACCAGGGGAGTCATGGCCGAAAACGAACAGTTGCGGCAGCACAAATCTCCAGGTCCCGATTCTAGCGTCGCAGAAGCTTCTCAGCTCACACGACGCGAGGCCCTGCTGCAGCTTCTGCGCGTTGGCAGTATCGCTGCCGGCGCGGCCGGAACCGGCGTTTGGCTCAGTCAACGCAGCCAGCGCCCTGTGGGCGCCACAGCCGAGCAAGCGCGTAAAGACCATCGCATCACTGCCGATCAGCAATGGCCGCACCTTACCGTGGCGCAGTATGCGATGGACGGCAGGGGCCCGCAACCGGGAGAGCCTCGCGCTCTCGTCCAGAAGGCTCTCGAAAATCTCGGCGGCATGGGCAGATTCATCGCACACCAGGACGTTGTCGTCATCAAGCCCAACATCGCATGGGATCGCACACCGGAGCAGGCCGCCAACACCAACCCAGAACTCGTTGCCGAAGTTGTGCGACAGTGCTGGCAGGCCGGCGCCAAGCGCGTCATCGTGACCGATGTGAGCTGTAACGAGGCGCAACGCTGCTTCCATCGCTCCGGAATTGAAGCGGCTGCGAGGGCGGCGGGCGCGGAGGTAATCCTGCCCGACCCCGAGAAATTTCGCGAAGTGGACATGGGCGGAGTCGTGCTCAAAAGCTGGCCGGTATTCACACCGTTTCTCGAAGCGGACAAGATTCTCAATCTGCCCATCGCCAAGCATCACGAACTCACCGGCGCGACACTCGGCATGAAGAACTGGTACGGAATCCTCGGCGGGCAGCGGAACCGCCTCCACCAACAGATTCATCAGAGCCTTGCGGATCTTGCCGCATTCATGCTGCCCACGCTCACCATCATGGACTGCTATCGCATCCTGCTGCGCAACGGGCCGACCGGCGGCAACCTCGAAGACGTCGCATTGAAAAAGACCGTCATTGCCGGAACCGATCCCGTGGCCCTGGATGCTTACGTTGCGAAAGCGTATTGGAATCTCGACGCCGAGCATCTGCCGTATCTGTGGATGGCCGCGAATCGGGGACTTGGAACTGTGGAGTTTGAAAAACTGGCTGTCAAGACTAGTCAGCTTAGTTAGATCAACTGCCGAGCGCTCGCGGCGAACCGCGCACTCGTAATTAGGAAGAAGGAATTATGAAGATATTCAGTTCCGCCTTAGTCGGAGTTCTAGCTGTTTCCCTTCTGCCCGCTTTTGCGCAACAGCCGGCAGTGCAGATCGGCAGGATTCACGGACACGTAACCAACTACACTGGCCAACCCCAGCCCGTCGGCATGATCGGCCTTTCGACCGACGCGGGCGTGACATCTGCGTACACGTTCCCCGTGGACTCCAAGGGCGATTACGCGGGCGAAGCGCCTGCGGGCAGATACCTGCTGATCTATCGCATGCCGGATACACCGCCCAGCTTGTTTATCGATTCAATCAGCAATATTGTCATCGACGCCGGAAAGGACTTGCGGCAGGATGACGACATGAGCCGCCAGGCGTTCATTGACGAGCTGCCCGACGAGCAGAAGAAAGAGCTCGAAGAGTTGAAGAAGCAGAACGCCTCAGCCCAGAGCCAGGAAACGCTCGTGAAGACAATCAACACTGATTTGAGCGTTGCTTCGCAGGCTCTGAAGGAATCTGACGCTGCCCGGACCGCGGCGATCAAGGACCTGGGCAGGACGGCGGATCCCGCGGATATCGATGCCAAGGCTGCGGCAATCAAGAACGCCAAGTGCGCCGAAGCAGAATCCCTGATGCTCAAGGACCTTCAGGCGATCAAGGAGTCAGGATTGAGCGCGGACGAGTCGGCGTTGTGGGAAAATTTTGGCCGCGCCCGGACTGGCTTGAAGAAATACGACGAGGCTGAAAAATCGTTCCAGCATGTTCTGGAAATTCAGACGTCCAGTAGAAGTCCGAAAGTTGAAGTGCGAGCATTCGCGAACGCCGGTCTTGGCGAGATCTACGCACGCACCGACAAAGCACCAGAGGCAGCCAAGGCCTTTGACCTTGCCGCTCAGCTGGACCCGGCACACGCGGCCATGTACTTCAGAAATGAAGCGCTCTTCTTCATGCAAGCAGGAAATGCAGAAGGTCAGATCGTGGCTGCCGAGAAGGCCATCAAGGCCGATCCCCACGACGCACTGCCTTACTTCATCAAGGCAAATGGTCTTGTAAAGAAATCGGGCGTCGATTTGACGGCCAAGCACTTCGATCTGCCTCCGGGATGCGCAACGGCGTACGAGCGGTATCTGAGCCTGGCGCCCAGCGGCCCGTACGCAGCCGAGGCGCAGGCGATGCTCCGTCGATCTGAGAAGGGAACCAAGGCTGCAAAATAAGGTGCCGTGGCGCGAGGTAGAATCCTTCCGGGAGTGCTGATGTCGATTGCCCGGCCCCAATCCCGCCGCAGGTTCCTCAAATCCAGCGCAGTTATTGCAGCGGCTGCGCTGGTTCGCCCACGCGCGGGATTCGCGACCGAAAATCCTGCGCTCCAAATTTCGCCGTCACTTACCCAGTTCAGCTATGGCGACGTAAAGCTGCTCGAAGGACCGATCCGTGAACAATTCGACCGGAACCATCAGTTCTATCTGGCCCTCGACGAAGATTCGCTCCTGAAGCCATTTCGTCAGCGGGCCGGCTTGGCGGCCCCCGGCGAAGACATGGGCGGCTGGTACAGTTGGGCTCCCCTGGCCGATCTCGATAAGCCCGGCAACAACGGCTTTGCGCCCTGTCACAGCTTCGGCCAGTATCTCTCCGGCCTCGCTCGCGACTATGCAACTACCGGTGACCTTGCCACACAGCAGAAGGTGCATCGCCTGGTAAGCGGATTCGCTCCGGCGATCACGCCGCACTTCTGGGATGACAACCGCTTCCCTGCTTATACCTACGACAAGATTTCCATCGGCATGATCGACGCGCACCAATTTGCAGGTGCCCCACAGGCATTCAAGGCACTGGATGCCACGCTCGACTCGGTAACGAAGTATCTGCCACCCGGTCCGCTCTCGCGCGCAGAGCAATATGCGCGGCCGCATAAGGATGACTCCTTCTGCTGGGATGAACCTTATACGTTGCCTGAGAATTTCTTTCTCGCATGGCAGCGCGGTGCAGGCAGCCGCTACAGGGAAATGGGCGTGCATTACCTTGCTGACAGTTGGTATTGGAATCCGCTGGCGGCCGGAGAAAACGTGCTGCCCGGCAAGCATGCTTACAGCCACGTCAACGCCATGAGCAGCGCGATGCAGGCATACTTCGTGCTCGGCAACGAGAAATATCTTCGAGCCGCGCGCAACGGGTTTGATTTTGTCCGAGCACAAAGCTTTGCGACGGGCGGGTGGGGTCCGGACGAGAATTTCTGCAAGCCCGGCAGCGGCGAAATCGGCGAGAGCCTGACTAAAACACACTCCAGCTTTGAAACGCCGTGTGGTTCCTACGCGCACTTCAAGATCACGCGCTACCTTCTGCGCACCACCAAGGACAGCAGTTACGGAGACAGCATGGAACGTGTGCTCTACAACTGCATCCTTGGCGCAAAGCCAATCAAGGAAGACGGACACGGCTTCTACTACTCCGATTACAGCAACGATGGCTCGAAGTTCTATCACCCCTACAAATGGCATTGCTGCACAGGCACGTTGTCGCAGGTCACAGCGGACTTCGGCATCAGTTCGTATTTCCACGATGACGAAGGCGTGTACGTGAATCTCTTTATCCCGTCGCGTGTGACGTGGAAACACGGCGGCGATCGCATTACCCTGATACAACGAACTGAGTATCCGCATCGGCCCAGCACCCAGATTGAAGTTGCCACCGACAAGCCCACAACGTTTGCGATTTTCGTGCGCATACCGGCATGGGCTGCTTCCAAGACCGCCATCGCGGTGAACGGCAAGCGTGCTGTCACCAGTCCCACGCCTGGTCAGTTCGCGCGCATTCACCGCACATGGATGAAGGGCGACCGCATCGAAGTTGAATTCGACATGCCCACAACTCTCGAGGCAGCCGATCCGCAGCATCCGAAGTTGATGGCCGCGGTGCACGGCCCTCTTGCGTTGTTTGCGGTCGGCGAGATTCCAGCAACGGTGCATTCCCACGAACTAGCTGCGGCAATGCAAGTGACTCCAGGTTCGACGAACTGGCAGGCAAAAACGGGAGCGGGAACGATCTCAATGCGGCCTTTCGCGGCGATCAATGATGAGCATTACAGGCTGTACCTCAACGTTGAAAGCTGATGTATTAAAACCGACAGACAGATATGCAGGATCGACGAGGTCGTTGACGCCGGGAACAATTCCCGATCTCGATCAATAGAAAAGGTGCCCTGGTGGCCTTGAGCGTACAAGAGCAGTTCGGGCAGATCGATATTTATGTCTTCGACCAGATTCTGCGCGGAAACATTGCACCCGGTATGCGCGTGCTCGATGCCGGCTGCGGTTACGGACGAAACCTCGTTCACCTGCTCCGCGAAGGATGTGAGATCTATGCCCTTGATCTCGATACCGACGCAGTTGACCACGTTCGCCAGTTGTCGGCGTCGCTGACGACGGGACTACCTGCGGAGAATTTTCAGGTGGGCCCGATTGAGCACATGCCCTTTGCCGATGGTTTCGCCGACGTAGTCATCTGTTCTTCCGTGCTCCATTTCGCGCGGGACGACGAACACTTTCAGAGCATGCTGGCAGAACTCTGGCGCGTCCTAAGGCCGGGCGGGATGCTGTTTTGCCGACTCGGATCAAGAATCGGGATGGACTTCGAAAGTGTCGGCGGAAATCTATTCATAGTTGGCGACGGTTCAAAGTGGTACCTGGTGGACGAAGAGATGCTCATGGACCTGGTCGAAGAACTGAGCGCAGTGCTCGTGGATCCGTTGAAGACAACCATCGTGCAGGACTACCGCTGCATGACGACATGGGTGCTGAGAAAGAGACGAGCCTGAAGGCCTGATGGATGGGTGCGCCGGCTTGCGTCCAAAACAAAAGCCCCTCAGTAAGAGGAGCCTTTGCTGAAACAGGGCGCGGAGCGCGGTTGCTCCCACCGCAGGTGGTTACGGACGGTCGTAGAAGCGGAAGAACAGCGAGGGCTTTGCGCATGGCTCGGCCTTGGCGACAAGTTCTGTCTGCTGCTTGTCATTGATCGGCGTGAAATTGCGTGCCAGCTGGACATTCTCTTCAAGCTGAGGGATCGTATCGCATCCGATAATCACGGTGCTCACCGGCCGCGACAACGTATAATTCATCGCTTCGCGCATGGTCAGCGTGCCTGGCTTGTCGGTCTGAATGGTCATACCTTCCCACGAATGCTTCTGCTGCTCAATCGGCGGTGGCGTCCACGTGGAGAGAATGCGCCCGCGGCCGGGAATCTTCATGCCGATGATGCCCATCTGCTTTTCAACCGCCAGCGGAAGCAATGCGTCATTGAAGCTGTAGTGATGCGGATCGGCCGCATTCATCGCCATCAAAATGCAATCGAAGTCATGCCGGTGGATGCACTCGATAAGCGCCTCGGGCCGGTAGTGCCCGGTGATCCCGAGATAGCGCACCACCTTCTGTTGCTGCATGTCGAGCAGCGCCTCCATCGCGCCGCCCTTGGCAAATATCTGGTCCACGTCGTACATCGTGCCGACGTCATGCAACTGCCACAGATCGACATGATCGGTCTGCAACAACTGGAGCGACTTCTCAATCATGCGCATCGAGTCTTCGCGCGTCCGCTCCTTGGTTTTCGTTGCGAGGAATGCCTCGTTGCGGCGCTTCGCCATGACCTTGCCCACGTACTGTTCGCTCCAGCGGTCGGGGCCGCCGTAGATGGACGAGGTGTCGATGTAGTTCACGCCGAGGTCGAGTGCGCGATCGATGATCGGCACCGCTACATCAAAGTTATTGGCCTTCTCGAGCGCGGCTTGGCCGCCGAGCGAAAAGATGCCCACCTTGTATCCGGTCTTCCCCAGATTCCGTGTCGGCATGGCCGCCGGCGTGCGCGGATTCGACGGCAGACTCGGCAGAGTTTTATTGGGTGTAACGGCAAATGCCGAGGGCGTAAGCAACGCCGCAGTGGCTGCGCCACCGATCTTCATAAAGTCGCGGCGGCCCTGGTTGCGGGGCGATACGGATTTCTTTTCGCTCATGGAGTTGCTCCTGGATCGATCAAGATGCGGGCGAACCCATGATAAACCCGCAAGCCCCGTACTGGTTTTCGAGCCGGTCAAATGAAGAATTGGCTGGAATTCGAAGGGAAATCGGCCGGTACTCCACCACAGCAGTTGGACGGCCCGGCTGGTTTGCTAATCTACTTTCAGGGAGCTTAACGAATGATCACTTCCCCGTTTCTGGTCGTACCCGTTATCGCCGCAGTCTTCCTGACGTGCATCCTCTGGGCGACCGGTGGCACAGCCGATGGAAAGACCGAAGACCATCTCGAGCACGGCGCGCATTGATCCCGTTGTCCCTCCATTGAGGCAATTCAGCGCGAGATTATGCGCTTGGCGAAGGGTTGTTGAAGGCGCCGAATAGAGGACATTTCCGAAACAAGAAGGCCGGTGCGCTGAGCGCACCGGCCTTTTTTACCCTGCGATTTGCCTAGTCGTGTTTTTTGTCGTCCTTCTTCTGGTCCTTGTTATTTGGCTTTTGATCGTTTGGCTGCGGCTTGCTCTGCTGATGAGGGGCAGCCTGGTGGTTTGGCGGAGGAGGAGGAGCAGGCCTCTCCTGATGCTCGGGTCTCTGCGGAGGAGGCAAAGCCTCGCGTTGCTGCTGTGGTGGCTGAGGAGCCGGGTGTTCCTGCGGCGGGTTTGGCGGCTGCGGCTGGTGCTCGTAGTTCCGCTGCTGATTATTCGGACGATCCTGCTGCATATTCTGCGGCGGAGGCACTGGCCTGCCGGTCGGCTGCACGCCGGGCGCTACGGGTTGCGGACCCTGTTGACGTTCGTTGTTGGCGGGCGGGTTCTGATTCACCTGGGGACTGCCGTGTTGCGGACTGACCGGCCGCTGAACTCCCTGCACCGGATTGGCGCGAGGTGCGCCACCGGGGTAAGGAGTATTCGGCGCATTGTTCCGGTCCTGCTGCATATTCTGCGGCGGAGGCATCGGCCTGCCCGTCGGCTGCACGCCCGGCGCTACAGGTTGCGGACTCTGTTGATGTTGGTTGTTGGCCGGCGGGTTCGGGCTCACCTGCGGATTGCCGGGCTGTGGATTGAACGGCTGCTGAACTCTCTGCACCGGAGCGACTGGATTTGCGCGAGGTGCGCCGCCGGGGTAGGGAGAATTTGGCGCGTCAGGCCGCTGGTTCTGATTGCCCTGCGTCGCGGGGAACTGATTTCCTCCACTGCGATTCGGAACCCCATGTGCCGGAGCCGCAACGATGGTGCGTCCGGGCAAGGGCCTTATCGGCTGTTCATGCCTGACCGGCGGGGCAACCGGAACGGCGCCCGGCGTGGCCGCAATCTGTCTGCCTTGCTGATTGATCAGGATCGGTCTCTGGATCGAGACCGGGACCGGCCGAGATACCGGGCGGGAAACAACCGCCCGCGGCGCGGCGGCTACCTCCGGCTGCTGCAAGACTCGCGCCTGCTGCATCTCGCGCGGGTCCACACGAATCGCCGCATTGCGGCCCGAGCGGCCAGACGCAAAATCATCCCGTCTCATCGCGGTCGCGCCATGAGCCTGGTTGATATACGTAATGTTGGTCACGTTGACGACGTTGACGTAGGTGTTCTGCACGTGCACGCGCGGAGCTTCGCGGATATTCGTGATGTTCACCTGGTCGATGTAGCGGGGACTGCAGCGGTACCACGGACGATAAGCTTCTCCAGGCCCGAGCGGGAACCACACCGAGAGGCTAGCGTCGCCGCCGAAGTGGACGCCCCCAGCGAAAACCACCAGCGCAGGCGACCAGACTGGACGTGCATTTACCGGTCCGGGCACCCAGCCCCACCGGCCGTTGTAGCTCACCCAGCGGCCGTAGTGAAATGGCGCATACCCCCACGACTCATCCTCGACCCAAACCCAGCCCCATGGTTGCCGGTCAATCCAGTGGCCATAGTGGTAGGGCTGCCAATCTGCGGGGACGTCGCGCGGAAACCAAACCGCTCCGTACTCAGTTTGAGGTTGCCAGTCGCCGTGGGCGTCAAGATCGGCCGCTCCCGGAATGTCAGGGCTGACGTACTGGAACGAAACCACCCGCGCCAGTTGCTGGTCGCGCTGCTGGCTCCAGGAATCGAGATCATCGAGACCGGCTGGCTGCAGCCACTGAGGATAAACCGGATTGGAACCGGCAAGTTCGAGCGACTGGCCGTAATCGAGCTCCTGGCGGAAATCGCCTGCGGCAGTGATGTCGGCAAATTGGCCAAGATTCGTGAAGACGGTTGCGCCATCGTTAGGCAGGACATCGATGCGCAGGTCTCCCGAATTTGCGAACTCAGCATTCCCGTTGGGAGTGCTGACATCCAGAAGCTGTCTCGGCCACAGACCGAAGCTGTGCAACCGGATCGATCCCTGGGCAATGCCGACGTGGATGTTAAACGTCGAATCGTCGACCAGTGTAACGTCGGAATTCGGGCCTACGCGGATATAGGTCTGGCCCACCTGGATCTCGGCTCGCCCGTCCGAGTCTGTAAAAATACGGTCGCCCGGACCGACGGGAAGGTTGGGATAGGCCTGACCCCAGTCGTCTGAGGTGACCGCCTGAACCGATACATTCCCGGAGATATAGGAGATGCGGCCGGCTTCGGAAGGAGGGTCGTCCTGGGCGAGGGCCGAAGCTGTGTTCACCAGCAAGGCCGCGCATAGGACAATAATCGCGAACTTTTTGTAAGAGCAGAGAGCAAACATAATAAGAAGTCCTTTCGTCTTCATGCCGCGCCGGTTTCGCTTCGGTATAACTACGAACCGGTCATCTGGCTTTAAACTATTGAGAATGCTAACCCCGGACCCGGAAGAAAGTAGTACAAAGAGTGGTGGCGTGATCACATTGAACCAACAAGCGCCTGGTACCGTATTACGGTTTGTGAGGGTAAATTGATGAATCGGACGGCAATCTGCGTTTTGGTGGGAACAACTTTGGCTACTGTCATGGCGGGATGCAGGGTCCACGTAGACAAGGATGCGAACGGCAAGGAAAAGAATGTCCAGGTCGATACGCCATTTGGCGGGGTCCACGTCAATACCGACCAGATTTCAGCCTCCGACTTGGGGCTGCCCGTCTATCCCGGCGCGGAAATTGTGAGGGATAAAGAGCATGACAAGTCCGCCGATGTGAACATGGGCTTCGGAGAGTGGACTCTGCGTGTGCGTGCCGTAAACTACTCGACCGTTGATTCCCAGGACAAAGTGACGGCCTTCTACAAGAAGGCTCTGGGGCGCTATGGCGACGTCATCACGTGCCAGGGAAATTCACCCGTTGGCACGCCAGTCTCGACATCAGAGGGTCTTAGCTGCACAGACAGCGGCAATCATGGGAACGTGAAGATCGATGACAAGGATTTTGGAGTACACGGGGGATTCCAGCTCAAGGCAGGCTCCAAGCGCCACCAGCACATCCTCGGCTTCGAAGATCCCTTGAACGGCAAGACCCGATTTGCTCTCATCGCGCTTGACCTTCCTGCTGCTGCCGTTGATGGCGGCAAGTCGGACTAGGCCGCTCACTTACGGCTGAAGCGGTCGTAACGGCTAACGAGCATTTTTTGCGGGCAATGGATGTGGCTGATGCCATAGAATTTCAGCACAGGTATCACAACCCATCCCATCGGAGCCCGAAGAAGATGCGCATTTCTATTGCCCGCCTTTCCCCGGCGGCGCTGCTGGCCGTTGCCACCGTTTTTTACGCAGCCGACAAACCGAAACCGACCCCTGCGCCCGCAGCCGTCGATCCTTACACTGAAGTCCAGCCCGCCACCGAATCCCTTGACATGACGATGTATCAGCGGATTCGCGATGAAGGCCTCAACCATTCGCATGTAATGGAGTTTGGCTCAGCGCTGATGGATGGCATCGGCCCGCGGTTGACCGGCTCCCCCAACGCGAAGAAGGCCAACGAATGGACCCGCGACACTCTGACCAAAATCGGCCTGGAAAACGCGCATCTCGAAGACTGGGGTGAGTTCGGCCTGGGCTGGCAGCAGGTCAATACCTGGGCTCGCATGGTCACGCCCGATACTGCGATCCTGATTCTGCAGGCAACCCCGTGGTCTCCAGCAACGCCCGGGCCCGTCACCGGCGACGTCGTCTTCGTCAACATCCAAAGCGATAAGGACTTCGATCAATACAAGGGAAAGCTGGCGGGCAAAGTTGTCCTGTACGGCGCAATGCGCGATGTCCCGCCTGTCGATAAGGCCCTCTTTGAGCGCTACACCGATAAGGAGCTCGAAGACATCGCTGCGTTTCCTGTGAGTAACGCGGCCGGCCTTCCGCCGGAGATGCAGGCCCGCTTGCGCACCTTTATGGAGCGCATGCGCATGATCGACAAGGTTGCGCAATTCTTCACCGATGAAAAAGTAGCAGCGGTCATCGAACCGAGCCGTGACGGCAAGAATGGCGGCGGCAGCGGCGGCACACTCTTCGATGACAACGGAGCAACGCTCGGCCGCACACCCTACCTGGCAGAGAAACGCGTCAAGATTCCCGTGGCCGTTGCCGCGATCGAGAGCTACGGCCGTCTCTATCGGCTCACGCAGGCCCACGTGCCTGTGAGCGTCGAAATCAACATCGATACCAAATTTACCGGCGAGCATGAGCACGCCTACGACACAGTTGCGGAGATTCCCGGTACCGATCCAAAGTTGAAAGATCAGGTCGTCATGCTCGGCGGACACCTGGATAGCTGGATTGCAGGGACCGGCGCAACCGACAACGGAGCCGGAACGATTGTTGCCATGGAAGCGGTGCGCATCCTGAAGGCGCTCGGCGTCAAGCCCCGCCGCACGATCCGCATCGCGCTCTGGACCGGTGAAGAGCAGGGTCTGTTTGGATCGAAGGGATACTGCAAGCAGCACTTTGGATCGGCCGCGCTTTCAACCGCGCCAGATCAAGTGGCGTTGCCTGAATTTATGCGCCGCGCCACGGGTCCGCTCGAGGTCAAGCCCGAACAAAAACTCGTATCGGCTTACTTCAACGTCGACAACGGCTCGGGCAAGATTCGCGGAATCTATCTCCAGGGCAACGCAGCCGTCTCTCCGATCTTTGCGCAGTGGATGGCCCCCCTCAAAGACCTCGGCGTTACAACAATAACGATGCGCAACACCGGCGGAACCGATCACCTGAGTTTCGATGCCGTTGGAATTCCGGGCTTCCAGTTCATTCAGGATGATCTGGACTATGAGAGCCGCACGCACCACTCCAATCAGGATGTGGTGGAGCGCCTGCAAGCGGCCGACCTGAAAGAAATCGCAACTGTCGAAGCGATTTTCGTCTACAACGCCGCCCAGCGCGACCAGATGATTCCCCGCAAGCCTCTGCCCGATCCCGCAGGCGAGGAAAAGCGTCGCGCGCCAATCGAAGGAATTTTCCCCGGAGCGAATCCTCCAGCAACTCCGGAGAAACAGTAGATTTCGTTTCTCAGCCTTTCGAACATAGCCCGCCCGGCGAAAAGTCTGGCGGGCTTACTTTTCGTCCACGCAATCAACTCCGCAGTTAAGTCTTGAACGCTCGTCGGTTGAGTCTGGACGGTTCGCTTTTGACTGCGCAATCAGTTCCAAGGTCAAAATCCTCAACGCCTCCAAGGCATCAAGGCCTGCCAACACGAATGATCTTCAGCGGTGGTCGCGCAAAAGGCATGGCTCCGGCGATTCTGCTACACTTAGCAAAGCGCATCAAGCGGGAAAACGCACCAGGCCGCGCCCGATGATACGCATCCGCAAACCAAGTTCGGGGAGTGGCTCAGCCTGGTAGAGCACCTGGTTCGGGACCAGGGGGTCGGAGGTTCAAATCCTCTCTCCCCGACCATTAAAATCAATCACTCACAGTGAAATCTGGCCACGCTAGACAGCTTGGGGTTCCCAAAAGGGTTCCCACTCTTTGCCAATTTCGCCGTCGGGGAGGCCCTTCAGCGGAATAGCGATTCTCTTTCTTCTCCTCTTTCTCGTCTGGTTCAGCAAATACGGCTTCGACGACTCGGCTTACGGCCTCGACGCGCTCGTTCCACCACGTCTTCGAATAGACGTCGAGAGTGATGCTTCCGGTGCCTCCAGCGTGGCCCATGTTGTCACGGGCAACCTCGAGACGAGCGCCGAAGCGCCGCATCAGGCTGGCGTGCATAGTCCTGAAGCTCCGAAAGTCCACTGTCTTTGGCAGCCCCAACTCTTGTGCTATCGGCTTCAAGTGCCGGATTTAGCCGACAAACGCCCTTCTGGTCACATGGACGAATAGTCGCCTACTCGTCCACATGGTTTCCAATGCGCGCTCAGTTTCGGAAGTCACTTCTCTCGATCGGCGGTTTCTCGGCCAGGTGGACTGGATTCGTAAATATTGGCCGACTTGAACGAAGCCGCTGCGGCCGACTGAGGCCATCCACCGTCACAAGACCGACCGAAACACCTCAACGGGGACCCTCCTGCATTGTGAAAGAAGGCGACCTCGTTCAAAGGCCGATTTCAGTCCCGCCATTTCCGCCCTCCCGGTTGGGCCTGGTTGGTGTGTCGAAGGGCTTGCGATCGGAGGGATACTTGCGCGACATGTATCGATTGAGCGGGCGAGAGAACTCCTCGACTCCGTTCGAGCCGGGTCTCTCGCCCACGATACGGTATCTTCCCCGTCCTCTGGATATCTGCGCCGCCAAGCCGATACTCTCATCGGTCCGAATCGTCCACCGGGAATTGCCTGCGTGCGAGGCAAGTGATTGCAGTGCCTGGATCAGTAATAACGATTTGAAGTTCATTGCCGTTGTCGTCAATCACGAAGTAGGCGTGAATCGTTCCTTCCTGATTCATGTATGTACCGGTGCAATCGGGGTTCACCGTGTAGGTGCCGGTCTCCTGGTTTGGAACTATCGTGCCGTTCAGGCTGGCAAAACCGGTGATCGTCATGTTTCCATTTCCGTCGAAGGTGTCGAGATTAACCCCGGCGAACGTCCCGATGCCATCGATCCATCCGGTGTCTTTGTCTGAGAAGGTGCCCTTTAGGGTGGCACTGGAGCACCTCTTGGCATATGCTTTCCCTGCGGGTGCTAGCGCCAGCGCGAGTGCGACGCCTGCGACGATTGCGAAACATCTTGCTTTGCTAATCTGTTTCATCCTCTTCTCCTTTGAGTACATCTTTTGAGAAGGAGATCAACTGAGAGTACTTTCTCCTTCTGCCGGTACAGGCGGCAGCAGATACCCCAAAGCGGCCATGTTTTTGTGTATATTTTTTATGCGCTCAGGGAGCCGGGCTATCCATGGACGCCCACTCAGGAGAAATCACGTGCCTGTTAAAAGCATGGGCTAGCGGTGACGAAGCCGCGTTGGCCCGCCTGGCTGAGTGCGTGTATCCGGAACTGCTTCGGATGGCACGCCGGTTCATGAGAAACGAAGCCCGGGGTAACACGCTCCAAACTACCGCATTAGTCCACGAGGTCTATCTCCGCCTGGTCGATGTGACCAAGGTCGATTGGCAAGCGCGGGCACAGTTTTTTGCCATCGCGGCTCAGATGATGCGCCGCATTCTGGTGAACGCCGCGCGCACCCGAGGCTCACGCAGGCGCGACGGAATACCGCAGAAGGTCAATCTGGACGATTCCGCCGTGTTGTCGTCAGCGCCCGACCGATCGATTCTCGCTCTGGACGATGCCCTAACAACGTTCTCCCAGGTTGCGCCGCGACAAGCCAAGGTGGTCGAACTTCGCTATTTCGGTGGAATGAAGGAGGAGGAGATCGTCGCAGCCATGAACATTTCTCCGCGTACTGTGAGGCGAGACTGGGATTTAGCCCGAGCCTGGTTACTGCGTGAATTGAGTCCTACAACAGTGAGACCATCGATACCTCCGCGATGACACCTGAGCAGTTCCAGCGGATTGAAGAGCTCTATCATGCGGCTCGCGAGGCCAGCGCCGGCGAGCGCGCGGCGGTGCTTGCGCGGACCGATCCTGCACTGCGCCAGGAAGTAGAACAGCTACTCGCGCAGCCCAGCGGCGACGCATTCCTGGATCGGCCCGCCATCCAGAACGCTCCGGAGCTGCTGGCGAATTCGATCGTCGCCCGATGGGAGGCAGGAGTTTCTTTGGGGCCATATCGAATCAAAGACAAACTCGGCGAAGGCGGGATGGGCACGGTGTTTTTGGCCGTTGACACGCGATTAGGTCGCCCAGTCGCCATCAAAACCACGCACGAGCAATTCAACGCCCGTTTTGAGCGGGAGGCGCGCGCGATTTCGTCGCTGAACCACCCAAATATCTGCACGCTTTATGACGTCGGGCCTGACTACCTTGTGATGGAGTTGGTGGAAGGCGAAACCATGGCGATGCAACTGAAACGCGAACCGCTCCCCCTGAACACGGCTCTCCTCTATGCCTCTCAGATTGCATCCGCCTTGGCTGAAGCGCATGCCAAGGGCATTGTTCACCGGGATCTCAAACCCGGCAACATCATGATCGCGAAATCCGGGGTGAAGGTTCTCGATTTCGGTCTCGCCGCGAGGGAAGGAGACCAAACACTCACCGGCGAACGGCGGTTGATGGGCACGCCCGCTTACATGTCGCCGGAGCAACGACATGGGGAACCGGCTGATCCCCGCACGGACATTTTCGCTTTCGGCTGTGTCCTCTATGAAATGCTGACGGGCGAGCGAGCCGCCGTGCGGCGGAGGCGCCTTCGTGCGCGCAGGTTGGAGAACATCGTAAGCCGATGTCTGGAAGAAGATCCCGGACGCCGCTGGCAATCGGTTGCCGAGCTACAGCGTGAACTGGCAGCAGTTCCCAAAACGGGCGCCGGACAAAGAGCTGCCGTAGAGCCTTCTCGGTTCGGGGCACCCAAGCAAACGCCCACGAAGGTTGTGCTTTGTGAATTCGAGAACAAGACCGGGGATGCGGTTTTCGATGGAATCCTGCGTCAGGGCTTGTCTGTGCAATTGGAGCACTCGCCATCCCTGACTCTCGTCTCAGACCAACAGATCCGGGAAGTACTGCGTTTCATGAACCAGCCTCCCGAGACACGCCTTACCCCTGAAGTCGCGCAGGAGATCTGCGAAAGAGCGGGCGGCACGGCTGTCCTCGAAGGCTCGATCACGAGCCTAGGAAGCCATTACGTGATCTGGGTACGTGCCAGGAACTGCCACAACGGAGACATACTCGGCCAGGAGCAGGCGCAGGCGGAGAGGAAGGAAGAGATCCTGAATGCGCTGACGCGGGTGGCCGTTCAAATCCGGACGCGGTTGGGCGAGTCGCTTGCCACCATCGAAGAGCAGACGACGACGCTGGAACAGGTAACCACGTTCTCACTGGAAGCACTGAAGGCTTACAGTGCAGCCCGCAAGGCCGTGTTTTTTCGGGGCATGGCCGCTGCAATCCCCCACCTTCAACGCGCGATCGCTATCGACCCTCAATTCGCCGTTGCGCAAGCCGATCTAGGGTTCTTTCACTGGAACATGGGGCAAACCGAACTCGCGATGGAGCCAGTCCTCAAGGCCTACGCATTGCGGGATCGCGTCAGCGAGCGGGAGAGGTTCTTCATCCTGTTTCTCTATGACCGGCAGGTTACGGGAAATCTGCATAAAGAGTTGGAGACCATTGAGGCATGGGCGCAAGCCTACCCTCGTGACTACACGGCTTGGAGTGTCTTAGGTGGATGGGGCACGCGGGGGACCGGTCAGTATGAGCGGGGAATCCGGGCATCCGAACAGGCCCTTCGAATCAACCCGGACGTCACGCCTGCCTATGTCAATCTCGTGGATCACAATCTCGGCCTTGACCGGTTCGCGGAAGCTGCGGCTGCGATGCGGAGGGCCGTGGAGCACAAACTGGAAGTTCCCAACTTTTTGGTCAGCCGCTACTATCTCGCGTTTCTGAATGGCGACGAAGCTGGCATGAACCGCGAGATCGATCGAGCTCGCGGAAACTTGGAGGCGGAGGACTGGATGTCGCATCATCAAGCCTTGGTTCTGGCGCGTTCCGGACAGATGAGAAGCGCAAGAGTTCAGTGGCGGCATACGATCCAAGTGGCGGAACAGAACGGCGATCGCGAGAAAGCTGCCATCTATCAAGCCGCGCGGGCGGTATGCGAAGCGCATTTTGGTAATCGGGATGAGGCGGGAGATTGCGTCCGGGCCGCGCTCGAGCGGGGAAAGGGCCGCGACGTGACGTATGCCGCAGCGTTCGCACTTGCCCTTTCAGGGGACCGTGCTGGATCGCAGAGGCTCGCCGATGATTTGGCAAAACGATTCCCGGAAGACACTCCCGTACAATTCGAATACCTTCCCACGCTGCGCGCTCTTTTCGCGCTGAACGATAATTCGCCGTCGGCTGCGATCGAGCGGCTACAGACAGCGATTCCCTACGACCTCGCCATGCCGGGCACGGCCTTCTTCGCCAAATTCGGAGGGCTCTATCCTGCCTACGTGCGTGGTCAGGCGTACCTGGAGAAGGGTCGGGGCCGGGAGGCGGCTGCGGAATTCCGAAAAGTGCTGGATCATCGCGGCATTGTTCTTGCCGATCCGATCGGCGCCCTGGCACACGTGCAATTGGGCAGAGCATACGTTGTCGCGGGCGACATGGTCAGGGCCAAGAAAGCCTATCAGGATTTCCTCACCCTCTGGAAGGATGCCGACCCGGAGATCCCTATCTTGAAACAAGCCAAGGTCGAATATGCGAAGCTGCAGTAATTGATTTTTGTGGATATGCCTCTTCGAATGCGCATTTCCTCAATTGTTGCCAACAGTGCAATGCACTCATCGACCGCGGTTTACGCGTTCGCAACCCGATAAGTAACGAGAAACACCCAAGGGGCGATAGACGAAATTGCGAACAGGGTCATGCTTTTGTCACGGCGAATGGAGGCCGTTCCGATGGCAAAACGCAAGGAAAGGCGCAAGCGGATACCGAAGCATGTTTTGAAGCTTCCGGACTTGCCCGTCGCTCGCATTCGTGTTGAGCTGCCTGCCTATTCTGTTCCGTTTGCACGTCCGAACTGCGCGAGATAACCGGTTTCCGCAATCCGTGTCACGGAACAGGATCCTATAGAAAAGTGCCGGTCTGAAAGCGAACTCAGTAAAGCAACCTGTCGTACGAGGACTGGGAACAAATGGCTTTACCACGACTACACTTATTCGAACTGGAAGATCTGGAATGGTTTCCGCACACGATTCGTAACCTTGCCCTGGACTATTTAGGTTTTATGGAAGTACGTTTCGCTCTGCACAAGCCTGTGATGCCGCTACTGCGGAGGATGTTTGCACAAACCGGTACATTGAACGTAGTCGATCTCTGCTCCGGTCGAGGGGAACTGGTTCTGTCGTTATACGAGGCGTTGACCTCTGAAGGTATCGACGTTGAGTTCACTCTGACCGACAAGTTTCCGAATCTAGTTGCATTTCGCTATATCTCCTCTCAATATCCGCTCAAACTGCACTATGTCACCGGCTCCGTAGATGCTACAAAAGTACCGTCTGAATTGGCAGGATTGCGTACCATCTTCAATGCCTTCCATCACTTTCCGCCGCGAGCGGCAAGGAGAGTGCTGGAAGACGCCGTCAAAGCGGGGCAACCGATCTGCATTTTCGAGATCCCGGAACGCAGGCTGCTCACGATCATTTCCCTGCTGCTTACGCCGCTGTTTGTGGCCTTTGCAACGCCGTTCATAAGACCGTTCCGATGGAAGCGATTGCTCTGGACCTACTTGATTCCACTGGTCCCTTTCATGTGCTGTTGGGACGGCGTGATCTCCCAACTTCGGGCTTACACCATAGCCGAGCTATCGGAACTTACCCATGGACTCGAAGATTACGAATGGAGTGCAGGAAACACGCCCATTCATGGACAACCAGGACATCTGACGTACTTGCTCGGAGCGACACGCTCTGACAATGTTTCGCTCATTCCGCTGCCAGTACAAGATCGTCAATTCAAGGGAGCCAGAGTATGATCACCATGCCGCGCTCGATAGCCATCATCGTGGGACTATTTGTTGGGTTATTTGTGATTCCGCTGGCACATGGAGTGCTTCCGTGGGCGCTTTCTACTCGCCTGCCACGTTATGGATGGGCAGAGGGATCCCCAGGATACTGGAATTGGATTGGCCTGATGATGGTCGCACCCGCGGTCGCACTTTTAATCTGGATTCTTGTTTTCGCCATTCCCCAGGCTCCGTCAAAGGTCAAGCTAGGGCTGACTCCCCCTTTCCTGATGATGCGTGGCCCGTACCGATTGACACGCAATCCTATGTACGTCGCTGAACTGGGGCTTTGGCTGGGCTTGGCCATTTATTTTGGAAGCCTCGGCGTCTTACTCGGATTTCTAGTTTTGTGGTCGGTTGTGAAGTTCATCATTCTGCCGCGGGAGGAACGCAGCCTGGAAAGGGCATTTGGTCAGACCTACCTCGAGTACAAGAACAGAGTCCCACGTTGGTTCTGGAACACCAAATAACTAAGGCAACCCTCCGCAACCTCACGCCTAAAAAGAAGGCAGTCGAAAACCCCGCCGTGCCGGGACTTTCCAGGTTGCCGTAAGACGTCCAAACGCGAAAATGAAGCTCCGGCAGCACAGCTGTTCCAACAACTGAGTTGGTTGCCTCGGTCACGACCGATCAGTACCGAGAAACGCCCTTCTCGACAGCTACTCCCGACGGCCCTCACTTGAGCAACGCTACCGCCAGTGCAATGAGCGCCACCAGCAGCGCCGCGCCGGGAAGCCCGTACGCCAATACTTGCGACGCGCGGGACGCGGTCGCACGAGGGATGACGTCAGCCTCCGGCGTGGCGACTGATTGGTCAGCAAACAGCGACTGTTGCATGACGCGCTTGCTGGCAATCACTTCCTTGATGCCGGCCTCGAAATGATACTGATGAATCTTTTTCGAAGCATCGGGAATCGGCTCAGCCGCGGCAGCTAGTGCCGCCTTCAGCACAGCATTTTGAATGTCTCCGCCGCTGACTTCATAGTGGAGTGCCAGGGCGTTGAAATCGACGTCAGCAGCCAGCGGTGTCCGCAAAGGATGCAACTGCACCTGCCAGATCTTCGCGCGTTCCGTCTCCCCTGGCATTTCGAAGAGGACGTGTGTCCGAATGCGCCGCTCGAAAGCCGGATCGAAGTTCGCCGCGAGATTTGTGGCGAAGATCACTACGCCGCTGTAGGTTTCGAGTTCCTGAAGCAGGACGCTCACAACGCTGTTCGATTCGCGCTGAAAGCCGTGATCGACTGACGTCGATCGGCGAGTTGCAATCGCGTCGGCTTCGTCGAAAAACAGCACGGCCTCTTCATCCCGCGCCGAGCGGAATATGGCGGCAACGTTCTTCGGCGTCTCACCCATCCACATCGATTCGAGTTCGGCATAGCGGACCATCAGAAGATGGCGACCGAGCGAGTGCGCGATGGCTTCGGCGCAGATGGTCTTGCCCGTGCCCGGAGGCCCAGCGAAATTGAACGCGAGAGCAAGCCCGGTGGAATGCCGTTCTCCGAGGCCCCAGCGCCTGAAGATCAGATCGTGCTGTATGACCTGCGCGAGTGCGTTATCCAGGGCGCACCGGGTCGAGAGCGGAAGAATCACGTCATCGAAGGTTCGACGCGGCACGATGGAGTCGATCGCGC
Organism: uncultured Acidobacteriaceae bacterium; assembly: GCA_963769345.1. Classification (GTDB taxonomy): domain Bacteria; phylum Acidobacteriota; class Terriglobia; order Terriglobales; family Acidobacteriaceae; genus Telmatobacter. The sequence continues at coordinate 15,194 of CAVYLL010000005.1, read as the reverse complement.
GGCGGCCGCTCCTGCCAAACAGACGGGAAAATGAGATCGGCACCACAAGCTCCACCGTACCGCTTCTCCCGGCCAGAAATCAATTTGATCCGCCCCTGATCCGTCTGGGCTGCGCAGCGATGGCGCATGGTGGTCGGCGTGAGCATCTGCTAAATGATCTCGATTGCCGGTTAACGATGCTGGGATGCCTGCCGGTTAGCCGCAATTTTGAAAACACTGGGGCCCGGTACCGGGAAACGCCCTTGTCGTCACTTGGCCGTATAGTCGGCTTTCCGGACAGTTGCCACCGGACCTAAAGACAGAACGGGTTGCCATGTGACTCTTCGCCATCCTGACGCCCGGAATAGTCGTTCCTAGGCGTCATCGCTAAGGCGTTCGGATTCTTCCTTTCGGGTCGGCATACGACAGGAGTATGCGCGCCTTCGGGTCGATGTCAACAGGAAGGGGTTCTGGCCATTCTCTGGGCCGTCAACTGTGTGCAGGCCTAATTCACGCAATAGCGGCAACGACGCTCCGGCATTCCTGTGGGCAAGCATCGATCGGCCGTTACTCCCCTTAAGTCGGCTTGTGTCCAGGGCAGCCCGAGTCTCCCTTTTCGACAACAGGCCAACGCACTCATCCAACTCCCCAGATCGGCCTATGTCTTCCGCACCTGGACATAAAACCGGCTAGCGGGACAACAACTTTTCATCACTCCGGGATGCGATCTGCGGGAGGACAGGTGTACGAGTTGGCGACTTCTCGTCCAGGTGGAATGCGCCTCGTCGAAGAGTGCCTCGGCGAATTAACACTCGTGGAGAAGAGACGCTTAGGGCCCGCGAGCATGCTCTCGAACCCCTAAGCATAGCCGCATCGGTCAGATAATCTACTATTCCCAGCGACCTCCTCGGAATTGCTTCCTGTAAACATAAGTCTCAATCTCTCCTGGGTCTGTAGCGATGGTCCGAAGCTCTACCCCCTCGTCGTCAATCACAAGGTCATCGTGTGCGGTAACGCCCAAGGGAGATACGTTGCGTGTCATGGAGCCTGTACAGTCCGGATTCACCGTATACGTGCCTTCAATGGTCACGTTTATGATGTTGCCGTTTGCGTTTATAGTCGCGGTTGCGGTTGTATGCCCATTCCCGTCGAAGGTCTGCCTACCGATCTCACCAAAAGGGCCGGCCAGTGAGACCGGGACAGCGGAAGGGAGAAGAGTGCCTGTGGCGGTGTATCCGAAGCTGCCGTGTAGAGTACCGATTGAGCATTCAGCAGCCTGCGCCCTAGGCACCCGAGCGTTGTGCCAGGCTCGCGATCGGTCAACCGCGCCGAGCTTGTGCCTGGCAAGGACCTCTCGCATTTTGCATACGTGAATACCACAGTACAGCGAAATTTGTATCGAATCTCGCTACCCTGAGGGTCCCGTTCCTTCGCGAAGGGTCGTGAAGCTCGTCCCCGAGGATTCAACTTGGGAGCGAATCACTCAGAGAATCTTTCGTCGCAAAGAATTACACTGCGTTGCTGAGTAACCCTTGTGCCGCCGGTGCCTCGTCCATCGCCATCTGCACTTCTGACTCTGCATTCTGTCCGAGTAGTGGCCAACCCGGACATAACCCCATTTTCGAGTGATGTCCGGCCATATGGCTCAAATGCTGTAGCGGTGAGCCCATTGGCGATGAAGCGCTTACTCAGAAACTGAATGGGCCGTGCTCAGATTCCCACACATCCGGACCGCGCTACCGGATCAAACAGCGCGATCGATTCTTCATTGAACGAGATCCGATGCCAGTGGATCTAAAACTATAGCGCCCTCATAAATACGATTGGTCAGCATTCCCCGCTTGCTGCCCTTCACGGCCACGGTCTTCTTTTCTTCGGTTGTATTTACATATAGAGTGCGACCATCTACTGATCGGGCGTAAACACCTTCTGGAGCGGAAGGCCCATCTTGAATCCCGGCAAGGTGGAGAATGCGTTGAAGCAAGGGACCGATGGCGGAAGGGTTGGACTCGGTCGCCAGGTAGAGGGCATTGCCCTTTCCATATCTATTGATCGTGATTGCTGGACTATGATCCGGGACATTTGTGAAGCGAGCGAGCACCGTGGCAGTTGCGGGCTCGAGCACCTCGTATCGACGTAGGTTGGTAGAGATTGACTTGCCGTCCAGATCGAATTTCAACGCAGTCGAATCATAGAAAGCATTTGTCTTTAGCCCGAATACATCGCTGAGCCTGCCAGGCAGCGGAGTGTCGAACCACTGTCCAAGCTCATTCACTTTGGCTGAGAAAGCTGTCATTAGTACTGTGCCGCCATTGTTTACGTAATCTCGCAGCGCCGTTGCGCTCGCCAAATCCATCACGTAATCACCGGGTACGACGACCAGTTTGTAGGGTGAAAGGCTCTCATGCCCGATGTTGATGATGGCGGTATCGAGATTGTCACGGAAGAATGGCTCAAAGGCGCCTTGGACCTGCTCGGTGTAGGAAGGCTTGAAATATTGCAGCGCTGTATTGGAAGGACCATTTGGATGGGAGTCGATGAAGGAATCGAATGAATAGGCGATGGCAATTTCGGGATGCGTAAACCGAGGGAATCCATATTTGGCGAGCTGTTTGAATTCCATTGCAATACGTGTGAACTCATCCACTTTCCATGAAGGAGTTCCATCGTGATCCACCAAGCCGAATAGCGCCTGCTCCTCGCCGCCTTGGTGGCTGTTAAAAGTCCAGGCAAGAATCCCCTGCGCTCCCATCATGAGCCCCAGGTATGCGTACATGCGGCTCCGGCTAGGTGTTCCGTAAAATCCGCCGCCGCCCGCGGTGAACTCGTTAAACCATATCGGAGTCGGCAGTGCCGCTTTGGTCATCAGCGCGCCAAATGCCCCGCTGACGGGGTCCCCTGGATAGAAGCCTTCAGCGCCGTATGAGACGTAATCCTTGTACGTAGAGAGGTAGTCAAAGCCCCGCCGCGAAGCTGTATCCCAGAGGTTTGAGATAGATGGAACGTTCGGCATGTTTCGCTGACGAATGGCGTCCAGTTCCTTCAAACGATCCACGGTTACATCCGACCAGTAGCGATGTAAATCCAGGTAGCGCTCCGACGGTCCTGGACCATCCGCGAGCGGCAGATCAACATCTTCAAAGCTGTTCAAGCGGCGTGACCATCTCTGCGTTGCCCATGCTTTGTTCAGTTCGGAAATGGTGCCATACTTCTTCGTCAACCATGCAATGAAACGCTGACGGTCGGCTTCCGAATACGACATGAAGCCATTTCCGATCTCGTTGTCATAGCCGACGGCAACTACCGCGGGATGATTCGCATAGCGTTTCATCAGCTTGTCGGCCATCATCCCAACCTCGCGAACGTAGTTGGGATCGCTGATGTTATCCATGTAACGCTCAGCAGGAGGGAGCCGTGTGCCGTTTTGCGCGACGATGTCAACGCCTGGATACGCGCGATGCAGCCAGATGGGCGCGGGCAGACCGGGAATGTCCAGAATCACCCGGATTCCGGCAGCATGCATCTTGTCCATGATTCTGTCGAACCACTCGAAGGTGAACTTGCCCTGCGATGGTTCGAAGGAATCCCACGAGAGGTCGCCCATGCGCACGACATTGAAACCGGCGTGCTTCATGATGGCGATGTCCTGATCGATCTGCTCGGGTGAGCGGTCTACAGGCTGATAACACGTGCCAACAAATAATTGCCCTGGACCGGGCCAGGTTGGATGCGCAGACGCGTCCCCCGCGGCCCGTGCGCGGTCTGAGAGCCCGACAGAGAGGATAGCCAGCAGCGCGAAGCAGTACACTTTGCGATTGACGTAGATCGTTCGACGCTTCCTCTCGCTCATTTGCTCCCCTTCAGAAGTGAACGTTGCAGATCGATCACCTGGCTGCCTGGTGATTAACCAGCTTCACCAGGACAATATCGTTGCTGTTCATCAGGATAGTGGTATCGACAGTGCCATCGTCGCCGCTGCACACGACCTTATCCGTCTCCGGAGCATCCTTCGTGAGGTCGTTGAGATGCGCGATCTGTGCCTCGGTGTCCATCGTCGGCACTGCTCGGTCGCGCTCTCCGCCATCCTCACCGCGCTCGACCGCCGAGCCATGGCCACCGCCCCCCTGCACGCGTTCACCGCGCCGACGGCCGGTTCCGGCAAGTCGCTCCTCGTCGACGTCGCAGCCACGCTCGCGACCGGCGAGGTAGCACCTGTCATCGCGCAAGGTCACAGCGAGGAGGAGATGGAGAAGCGCCTCAACGCGGCGCTGCTCGACGGCAGCGTCGTCATAGCCATGGACAACTGCGAGCATCCGCTCGGCGGGGCGCTGCTGTGCCAGATGCTTACGCAACAGCGCGTCAACGTTCGGCCGCTCGGGCAATCCCGACAGGTCGAGGTCCCGATCAACGCCGCCATCTTCGCCACCGGCAACAACCTGGAGATAGTGGGCGACCTCACCCGCCGCGCGCTGCTGTGCTCGATCGATCCACCAACATTCCAATCGTAATGCTCGCCGTCAATGACCCAGTTGGGCTCGGACTTGTGATCAGTCTCGACCACCCCGGCACCAACGTGACCGGCACCACGAACTATGCACCGCAGTTGATTGGCGAGCGATTGCGAATACTCCGGCGATTGGCAAGCATCTTGCTCGCTGAGAACTGGCGAGGATTACGACGGAGAAAGGGCACTCAGTCCGACACGTACCCGCCGCCCGTCCATTGGTGATCTTGCGCCATGGCATATCTCATAAAATGGTCCATGCTGCGTTTCTCCCTCTAATGTTTGAGGCCGTACACGCGGACCTCGTTTCACCATCAGCCTGAAGCGCAGCACCAAAATCTTTAGCTATCTACAGCCGCCGGCCGATTACCCCATCTTTCATGTCTGTTTCGCGGGCTATTCGGACGTTCCCACGAAGGTCATCGAATGTTGCCTTATTGCTGCTGGATTGTTCCTTTCAATACTCGCATGGGGGTTTCATCGTGATTGCTAATAGAAGCCGCGCCCTTGATGGGCTTCGGGGATACGCCGCACTTGTAGTGCTGCCGTTTCACATGATTACTGGGCTTGACATGGGGATGGTTCCACGGATTCTTTATCATCCCGCTTACGAAATGAACTCATGGTACGACGCGGGTCTCAAGCTCTGCCTCACCCTGCTCAATGGTCATGCCGCCGTCTCCCTTTTCTTCCTCTTGAGCGGTTATGTCCTTCTTCAATCGGTGCAACGCGATCTTTGCCAAGGATCAGTGCCTCTTGTCGGAATAGCATTCGTCTTTCGCCGGATCTGCCGCCTTTATCCTCCGCTCGCCATTGTGGTCTTGTTGACGTGGTGCCTTTCGTATTTCATCGCGCAATATGGAGCTATGCCAATACTCACATTCGACCAAGCGATCGATAATCTCAAGCTTGCGTCTTTCGTTGTCAACGGCGCGTCATGGACACTGCGAGTCGAATTTCTAGCAATTCCCTGCATTTTGTTGTTTGGCCTGCTTGCTCGCCATTTCGGAACAATCGGCGTTATGGTCTCTGTGCTCTTGGCGATTCTGATCGCGCAACACAGCGGCATGGTTTTCGGATTTGCCGACCTGGCACATTACCTCCTCTATTTCGCGGTCGGGGGCTTGGCGGGGACGATCCACGGTGAACGCCTTGCGATTGCAACGGCACCGTTGCCATTCCCGCTTCTGGTCCTTTTGTTTATTCTTCCCCGTCAATTCTTCGATCCCAACGCACTCGCGACGGCGATATGCGAAAGCGCAGTTGGGGTGGCAATGATATGTCGCGCGATTTACACGCCGCCAGCTTTCCTCGTAAGGCCGTCATCGCAGTTTTTAGGGCGGGTCAGCTATAGTTTCTATCTTGCAAACGTGCCGTTGTTGACAGTCGCACTAACTTTGGCACATCGTTTCCCTGCGATGGTCTCATCGCCAATTAAGTGGGGACTTGCTCTTTCCGTTGTTGTGGGCATCCCGGCCCTAATCATCGCTGCCGCGAGCGAGAAGTGGATTGAGCAGCCTTCGATCCTGGCCGGACGAAAGATAGCTAACGCCATTACACGTATTGAGCCTTGGTTCCGAAGCACCAACCCCCGTGTACGGGCTGAATTTGTGCGATAAAAGCGCCAACAATTTCCGCGCAAGCATATTGTTACGCGAGAATTACTCCTTATTTGTCGCGCAATTGTCGGACGGCGAATAATAGGTTGCTGGCTTCTTTGCGATCGCGCAACCGACCGGTTGAGATGACTTGAAGAGCGTCCTCAAGAGCACGCTGGCGTAGTGCGCCTCAACCTGACTGTGCCGGTCACGAATATCCTTGCGGATGCTTTATTTCAATCTCCGAATTTAGCAGCCGACACTGTAACACTTGTCGGCGTCGCTAACTTGATCGGCCACGGCTATCAGGTCGTTTAGATTTGCTGCATGCCGCCGCCAGACCAATCATTGCGGCGTCGCCATCAATCCGGCTCGGGCTCAATGACCTTTGAGCGGTCGTTCGGATCAGGCGGCATCCATCTCACAATCAGAGTGCGCTGGACCTCGCCCTCTTCAGGGTTTTCGACCGCCTGTGTTGGGTGCCCGAGCGCACGATCCAGAAGCCTGTCGCCGGCAGCCCTTCGATCTGCGATCGGTAGCTTCTCGTCCTGGTACCATTCCGCACATAGCTGAAGGATTTTCCGCACATGCGATGCGGCAAACGCCGCAGGACGGCGCGATCAGCGATGGTTACGCCGCCACTTGGCGCTGACCTGATGAATTTACGCTGCCTCGGATCGATCCTTCTGCTCCAGACGATCCAGCAACTTCCTCAAGTCAATGTAGAGTTGGTGGCGAGCGTTCGGTCCAAGCTCGCGGAGCGCGGCCTCCAAATACCATTGCGCCATTCCAACATAGGTACGCTGCCCGATCATGGGCGGCTTGGCCGGAAGTTTCGTGTTCATGCGAATCTCCCTATGCCCCCCTTCAGCGTTGCAATCACCGTGCCACCACAGGCAAGTGGCTGGGTGGATTGTTCACAGGATTCGTGGAGCAAGCCGCGATTAGGTCCAGCTACCTCCAAGCGCATCGATGTGCGGCCGGACTGAGAAGAGCGGCCGGAGAATAAGGCGCGAACTCACAAATGCGGTTTTTGCGTCCGCTTGCGGTCCCCGATCCCGAGTTGTCCACAGGCGAGGAGGACTATACCGCCACGTCTACTATGATGTGCCGGTCGCCCCGCGGCAACGTCGTTGTGGTTTGTTCCAACGAGCCCGTTGCCAACCAACATCGTAACATCGCAACACGATGAAGGCGCACGGCGACAATTGTGCGACGACCAGCACGAGCCGGCTTGGGTGCGTTAACGCGCTTACACCTCGCTACGGTTTTTGTTAACGCAAACGCGGGATAGCCAACCACTGAGCAGTAGGAGGATCAGGTGGCTCCCGAAAAAGTTAAGCGGCGCACAATTGCGACCCGTGATTTGCTGCCCATTTTGAAGGCAGAGTTTTGTTTGAAAAAATGAATTGTACTGAACAGGCGAATTGAGATTACCAAAAGTTCATCATTGAGCAAACAACCGGCAATGATACGGACCTAAAATCACACGTGTCGGGTTCACACTTGGCGCGGTCACAGCCGAACAAGTTCTGCCAGGCTGTCAGCAAATCCGTATGAAACTTGGCACGGAAATCAAAGCCATCTGGATCGCCAGCGTGGCACGCTGCGGATCGATGTGGACATTCAACATCACGCGCCAGGTCGTTCGCGCTGCGGGTCTGGAGGTGCTGCCGTCGCTTGTACCGCAGACTGATAAAGCCATGTGGGCTGCGTACCAAGAAGGCGTCCAGGATCTCGCAACCGATCGAGTGCGGGTGTTGAAGACACATGACGTTCTGCGCCCCGATCTTCCGGCTTCCCGGTTCATCTTACCGCGTCGCGATATTCGGGACACGGTAGTGTCGTTCATGCGCTTCATGCGCTGTGACTTCGAGACGGCAATCAAGTTTGCGCGCTCCGCTCTCGAATACCAGCGGCATTATGACGAGTGGCCCCGCGACCGCGCTTTGATCATCGACTATCCGGACATCGTTGCCCGGCCAATCGACGTCGTACACACGATTTCGGCATTTCTGGAGGTGCCGGTGGACCGGAAAGCGATGAACGCGATCTTGTGCGATCTCAGCAAAGAAAAGGTTGCTCTTTTAATCGAGAGGAAAGAGCAAGATATAATCCGCCGCGCGCGCGAAGGCGGCCCGATCACGGCAGACGAAGTTGTGGTGCTGGGACCGAAAAACATTCGCGCCTTCGATACCGCGACCGGCTTCCAGTCGGGGCACGTATCTAATTATCGGGAAGGCGACTGGAAGCGTATCCTAACCGTGGAGCAAAAATCGCGTCTTGAGGTGCTCGTCGGGACGTTCAGTCATCCATCCTCGGCTTTAAGCCTCAACAACTTCGTCGGAGTCCGCGCGGAGCCATCGACGGGTCAGCCGATTTAGCGCTGACGGTTGCTCAGCTGCTAGGCGACCCAGGCGATTCGATTACGGGGCCGCTCCCCCCCGCGGGGGCCTCGACTCCACCTCGGCAAAACGCAACATCATCACCGCGTGGCGCTAAGTAAATCGTCCCGCTCTTTAACGAGCTTGCCGCGCCTGGTAGCGTGCAGATTCTTTCGCACATTTGATCAGGCGACGGCTTCGGTTTGCATGACTTGCGGCTGATAGAGCGGTCTCATGTTCATGTAGCACTTGGCGGACCATGCGGTGCCAGCGATATAGCGCAGCCGGGCTGCCGCCAAGTTAAGACATGACTGGCCGTCGGGGAATGCGCCAACAACACGCGTGCGTCGACGGATTTCTTTCATGATCCGTTCGAGAGGATTGTTGGTACGGATTTTCTGCCAGTGGATGTCGGGGAAGGCGTAGTAGGTCAGCGTCTCGGACACGCTGCGCTCGACCAAATCGGCCGCGGTGTTCATCCTGGCGGCACGCAGGTCTTCGACGATCGCCCGAGCTTTACGGTCGGCCGCCTCACGGTTCTCCTGGGCATGGATAGCCTTGAGCATGTGGCTCACCTCGCGAACCCTGGTTGTCGGCACGTGACTGAAGACGTTCCGGTAGAAATGAACCATGCAGCGTTGCCAGCGCGCCTGCGGCAGATACTCTGCGGCGCTCTCCATCAGGCCGCGGCAGGCATCGGAGATGATGAGCTGCACGCCATTGAGCCCACGATCGACCAGGTGGCGTAGGAACGCCGACCACCCGGACTTGTCCTCCTTGGCACCTTCACAGATGCCCAGAATCTCCCGAAAACCCTCGGAATTGACGGCGCTGGCCACCAGCAGCGAGACGTTGCGCACCTCGCCGGCCCAAGTGCGCTTCATGACGATGCCGTCCAGATAAAGATAAGGATGCTCGCCTTCGATGCGTCGGTTCCTCCAGGCCTCGATCTTGGCGTAGATCTTCTTGTTGAGGTTGGACACCGTGCTCGGGCTCACCCGCGTTCCCCACAGCGCTTCGGTGATGTCCTCCACCCGGCGCACCGAGATGCCCGCCAAATACATCTCGATCAGTGCTTCCTCCACCGAGCTCTCCCGGCGGCGGTACCGCTCAATGATCGCAGTCTCAAAGGTCTGACGCCGCAGCTTTGGAACCTTGAGGTTTACTTCGCCGGCGCTGGTCTGCAGCGTCCGATCGTAGCTGCCAGCCCGGGTGTCCTGCCGAGCCTGGCTGCGCTCGTAACGGCCGGCACCGCAAAGCTGGTCTGCCTCAGCATCAAGCATGGCATTCAGCGTCTCTTCCACCGTCCCACGAACCATCTCGCCAAGATGGTCTCGGATCCGGGCTTCATCGATCTGGATCACCTGACCCATTGGATTCTCGTCACTCATCGGTTGCTCCTTCATTCTATGAAGAAGCCATCACTCCCGAAAGATAGCGGTAGGAACGCGAGTTTCCCCGCGCCCCCCGCACAGATCCGAGCGGGCCCCATTCAGGCACTCGGCTCCCACCTCGGGTATTTGCCGAAGAAGCGATCGCTCGGCCAGGGATGCAGGATGCGAACCTTCGGCAACAGGTTGGAGGCCAATCTCGCCATCGTCGCCCAGGTCGTTCGATCCTTTTGACTGCGGCGTCGTAAGACGCGTCGCCAGAAGTCGATGACCCGGTTGCGGAACCGATTGAGCGCACGAGCGTTCGTCGGTACCGCGTGATAGGCGAAGTAACCCATCATAACCTGTCGTAGCCATTGGCCCTGCTCCGGTATGGGAAGGTGCTTCCGGCGCTTCAGCTCTTCGTGGATTTCGGTGAGCTTCGCCTGCAGTCGATCGCGGCGGGTCTTCCTATGGAGAAGGAATTTGCCCTGCCGCGACTTGCCGCAGATGAAGGTGAACCCGAGGAAGTTGAAGGTTTCCGGCTTACCGAGGCCGCGCTGCGAGCGCTGCCTAGACGCAAAACGTCCAAACTCGATGAGCCGGGTCTTTTCCGGGTGCAGTTCCAAACAGAACCGTCGCAGGCGCTCGGTCATGGCGTCGTGAAAGCGCCGGGCATCGGCTTCGTGCTGGAACCCAAGGACAATGTCGTCGGCGTAGCGCACGACGATCATGTCGCCCTTGGCCTCCAGGCGCCGCCATCGCTCAGCCCAGAGATCGAAGACATAGTGCAAGTAGATGTTGGCCAACAGCGGCGAGATTACCGAACCCTGACCAGTTCCTACGTCACTTGTGACGACGATCCCATCGTCCAAGACACCCGCCTTCAGCCATTTTCGGATGAGGCGAATGACACGAGCGTCGCTGATCCGGTGCTCCAGGAAACGGATGAGCCACGTGTGATCAACCGTATCAAAGAAGCTCCGAATGTCGGCATCCAGGATGTAGTTCACTTTCTTTCCCGAGATTCCAACGACTAGTGCGTCCAGCGCATCATGCTGGCTGCGTTTCGGACGGAACCCATAGGAAAATCCGAGAAAGTCTGCCTCGTAGATCGCGTTCAGCACCATCGTCAGCGCCCGTTGGACGATCTTGTCTTCCAGGGCGGCGACAGCCAGTGGCCGTTGGCGACCATCTGCCTTCGGTATGAACCGGCGGCGCGAGGGAAGTGCTCGGTACGTCCCGCCGTGAACCCGCGAATGGAGATCCCGAAGACGAGCCTCGCGATCGACCTCGTAGGCTTCCCACGTCATGCCATCGACGCCGGGAGCCGCATCACGTTTCAATTTGACGAATGCGGCGCGGAGAAGATCGATCGTGACGTGATGCAGGAGCGAAGTGAACTTCTCCTTCTTCTTGTGCCTTGCCACTTCTCGGATGCGTTCCAACGCATGGGACACGCTTTCCCGGTTCTGAGCCCGGCACGTGGTTTGTTGGTCCGCATTCCCCTTGGCCCCCGCCCTTGGCTCCATCGGCTCCGCAACCGGTTTCCCGGCATTGTTCGCCGACTTCACAGCTGTCGGGTCGGAGGAGGCGCCCAATGAGAGCTGGCCTCCGTCCGCCGCACAAACCGGACGTACAGTTTTCCCGTATCCGGCTTTCATGAAAGAGCTTTCGCGGTCTGCAGCGAAGGTATGAGTGAGACGAGGCTGACCAGCTTGAACTCTGTGCGCAACCGTTTGGTGGGATATTCCCTCCACGCTGCGTTACGCCATCGCTTGGTGCGATGTGACCACAGCCGTCGAATTATCCAACCGTCCAGCTGATGGAAGCGCTTCCTAACATGGGAGCGACAGTAGTAGTTTCCCCATCCTCGGATGATCGGGTTGATCGTCTCGATCACTTCGCCCAAACGCAGGGGTACCTTCCTCTGCGTCAGGGTCCTGATCTGATCCTTGAATCGGTCCAACGACTTCTGTGTGGGAATGGCGTAGAGATTCTGCCGGTTCAGTTTGGATTTGATCCGATCGTGGGTTAGGCGGAACTTGCCTTTGCCACGTTGGATTTTGAATCCGAGAAACTCGAAGCCGCGCGTAATGTGCACAATCCGGGTCTTCGCCTGATTGAGCGCTACGCCGAGCTGTTCGAGGATCTTCACCGCTCGCGCCAAGGCGTGCTCCGCCTCGGCTCGAGTCCGACAGGTCACTACCCAGTCGTCCGCCCATCGCGTGAGCTGATACCCCTGTCGCCTCATCTCCTTGTCAAAGGGAGTGAGCAGGATATTGCTCAGCAGTGGTGAGACGACCCCTCCTTGCGGAGTTCCCCGTGGAGTCGCAAATTTCTGTCCCCGTTCTTCATAGCCCGCCTCCAGCATCTGTTGAATGAGCTTCAGCACTCTGCTGTCGGCAATTTGCTTTCCGACCAGGGTCAGGAGCTTTTCGTGATCTACGGTCCCGAAAAAGTCTCTGAGATCCGCATCGACGATCCACTCGCTTCCGGCCTCCACTTCGCGCCAAATCTTGGACAGGGCATCGGAAGTCTTGCGCCCTTTACGATACCCAAAGCTGCTCGGATCAAAGACCTTCTCAAAGATCGGCTCCAAGCGATTGACGAGCGCCTGCTGACACACCCGGTCGTAGACCGACGGTATGCCCAGTGGCCTTGTCTTGCCGGGGGCTCCCCTTTTCGGAATCTCCAATCGTCGCACGGCTTGCGGCTGATAGGTGTTCTCGCGGAGCTCTTGATGGAGCCGTTCCAGATTCTCATCCAGACGGGTCTCAAAGTCCTCGATGGTCACCTTATCTGCGCCGCTGGCCCCTTGATTGGCACGAACACGCTCCCACGCAAGCTTCAGGTTCTTGCGTGAGTATACCTTGTCCACCAGAGAGTGGACCTTCCGCTTTCGACCTTCGAGGGCCAGATGATCGGATAGTCTCCTCGAAGCGTGACGTTCGGGTTTTTCACTAAGGGAAGTTTCCATCTTCACGCTTCTTGCTCATCTATCTCGACGTATCCCGCCTCGATCCTTTCACGAACGTCCTTCCCCGGATCACTCTCGATCCGCCATTGCTGGTCACACGAGTTGTTCGTCTCGCGCTTCAGGTACTATTACGTTCTCCGACTCCTGCCGCCGCATCACTTCCCACTTCGCTTCCGCTTATAGGGTTGCTTACCCGGTTGCTGGCCGGGGCACCGACAGGTCTCCTGAGGTCACGCATGATTCTTCCGTATCGTGCCGCCAGCAAACACCTTGGTACGATGGGTGAATGAGTAACGCCTTCGCCCCCATAGTGCGGGCTCGACCTTGCCCCATCTTTGGCCGACCTGTTCATCGTCGGGGTCGCCCCCATTGATTGCAGCCCGATACTTCTCCTCAAACTCTTCGGATTCCGGATCGCTCCGGACACCCTGTCCTCCGCCGGCTTGCGCCGCCGGCCGGCAAGGCATTACCCCTGCCTTTGGATACAGCGCCCCTCATCCGAGCGCTGGAGGGACTTTAACCCTCCTGACTCATGCGCTACTCAGCACACACTATGCGGGCTCTGACTCCTTGCCAACTCGCACACGCCAACAAGGTCTCTCCGTTCCGTTCGTCTGCCTTCCCGGCATCCCGTCCCCAACCACGTTATGCAGCCCGGCGGTCACGTGCCTATCACCTCGTGCCACCGGTCGGCCCTCGCGGGCCAGACTTCGCCATCAATGAGCAAGCTCGCCTCTGCACGCCGCCGAATTGGGTTCGTCATCCTACGGGCTGTCGGTTCGCCTCCGGCTGCTCTCCACCCCGCCTCGCGGCGACGCAGTTGCCGTCAGCTACGTGTGCGGTGACTTCACATGGCACAGACTCCCACCGTGCTGACATCACGAACTCACGGACGCACTCATTGGTCGCGAAAGCGACCACCGGCCCCGCGAGCTTGCCCTGCCGCACCAGCTCGTTGCTCGCCAAAAGCTCGGCCATGAAGACATCGGGCTTCGCGGTCCAGGTCATGTTGCCGGACGTGACCCTGCCGCCCGCCTCCATCTGCTTGATCAGCAGCCCGGGCGGCAGTGTCTCGTAATAGACGTTGCCGCGATAGCGCGGATAGGCTTCGCCGAACGCATCCACCACGCCGCGCACGGCGAAGAAGTAGTTGCCGGAGACGTAGAGCACGAGGTCGGGATGATCGATGCTGCCGTGGAAGTCGGACAGCACGTCGAGCCGGCGCCACGGTGAACTCGAGGCCGCGGTCGACGGCACTGTTGTTCTCCCCGCGCTGCCAGGGCGGGTATTGCGCCTCCGTCGCGCGCAGCCGGCCGCTCGGCGTCGACGGACCGGGCATCGGACGGCTGAGCGGCCGATGCGCCCGGCGGCGGCGAGCCGGGCGCCGGCTGCGGCCGACGCGGGACTACGCGAGCGCGACCGCCACCAGGACGGTCGCCAACGAAATGCGATGCGACATGACGTGGCACTCAGCGGCAATAGAGCGAAGCCGACGCGCTGCAACTCGATCGCGGTGGCCACCGCGCCGGGCGTGAGCACGATGCCGGGGATGAGATGGTTGGTCAGCTCGGCCGCAATGCCGTCGACGCCGACGTGATCGGGGTTCTGCCCGCTCGCCGACAGACGCTCCGACAGCTCCCAGATCGCGTTGTGGCAGGCGAGGAAGACCGCACCGCGCCGCTGCAACACGGTGATGCTGTTGTTCTTGGAGGAGAACGCGCCCTCGAGGGCCTGGAAGTCGGCGGGATCGTGAGCCGCGGCCGGCGGCACCGCGGTGAACGTGTTGCTGGCGATGTTGCCGCCGGCGATCTTGGCGAGCTGGTACTTGTCCCACGTGGCCTGATCGTAAAGCGCGAGATGGGCAGGGCCATGGGTCGCGGAAACGCACAGGAAGTCGGGGTGGCGGAACGACCAGATCTCGGTATTGAGCGAATTGCGCATGAGGTTGAGCCAGGGGCCGGCGAGATCGGTGTGGTCCCAGCACTGCTTGGGCCCGCCCTTGTACTCGAACACCGCGTTGAGCGCGGCGGCATCCCACCATTCCGCGCTGTCGGCGATCATCGGCACCGTCCGGTAGTCGCGGCGCCGCGGAATGACGGCGAGCCGGTCGGTGAGATCGTGCAGTGTGCGGGCACCCGCCGGGGCGAGCGCCGCCTCGCCGGCAGCCTGCGCCGAACGGCCGGCTACCAGGCCCGCGGTCACGAGCCCTACTCCCAGTCCCTTAAGCGCAAGGCGACGATCTGCGTCGTACGACATCGTGATGTTCCTCCCATTGCATGCTTCTATTTGTCGAGGCATCCGCAGTCCGACCGGCAATGACGGTCAATGCCGCTGTATACACCACGATATATCGAGTTGCCTAATGGGTCGGCGGTAGCA
>CAVYLL010000004.1:0-643505 GCA_963769345.1 uncultured Acidobacteriaceae bacterium | reverse complement strand
TGAGTTTGCTGAGTAAGGCGACTGCGATCTCAATAAGCATGGTGGCGGCGAGAACGGGAGCCGCCAGCTCGACCGCGGCAAGAAAGATGCCGCCGGCCGCCTGGACAACGGCGCGGGCGGTGAGAGGCGCGAGTGTGTAGGTCCCGAGTGGCACCGCACGAAAGCTGCGAACCAGCGAAGCCAGCACAATACGATCGAGCCCGGCGGTGATCAGCACCAGGGTCCCCATGAGCTGAAAGAGGTCTCCCATCAGTGGTGTCTGGATATTCGATGTGGGATCGAGAAGGTTCACCATCGAGAAGCTGAACTGCACACCGGCGATCTGTCCGGCGAAGAGAAGCATTTCGTTCAGAAGCGAGAGCACGATTCCGTAGACGAGGCCTACGGCGATCTCGCCAAGCAAGGCGCCAAGGGTGATCGCCGCGTGTGCGTTGGGCAATGCGGAGACAAGCGGAGCCAGCAGGAACGCAACGGCGGCGACAAAAACAGCCTTGGTTCGCGCCGGCAACGCCGGCGACGAGAAGAAGGGTGCGAAGACGACAATTCCGCTCACACGAACCAGCGTCAGGATCATCGCACTCAAAAAGCTCGTCCACGCGTCCATTAATATCGCCTCTTGATCTCTAACGTTGCGCGGCTTTAGCCGACGTAACGGTGAAGGTCGGACATCAGGAACAGTGTGTAAGCCACGAGCCGGCCGAGAAACCACGGCATGCCGACAAGCAAAATGACCGCTACCACGCCAAGTCGCGGAACGGAGGTCAGCGACTGTTCCTGAAGACTGGTCAGTGTCTGGAAGAGGGTGAGCAAGAAGCCGAGAACAACAGCCGCAATCAGGATCGGCGCGCTGAGGATCATGGCTTCCTTCATCAACTGGCGAAGCAATTCGGCGACAAGATCGGGGGTCATGTGTCCTTTCTCAAAAGCTCTTCAAGAGGGATTGGGCAAGCAGGTTCCAACCGTCAACCATGACAAACAGCAGAATCTTGAGCGGAGTCGAAACAACGACGGGCGGCAGCTGAAACATTCCGATCGAAGTGGTGATCGCGGCCGTGACCATGTCAACCAGCAGAAACGGCAGGAAAAGAACCGCGCCGATGGCAAAGCCTGACTTGAGTTCGGACAGTATGTACGCCGGCACCACGACGCGCATGGGAAGATCGTCAGGCGAATTGGGGCGTGGAAGCTGGCCAGCCGCGGTGAACAGGGCAAGATCCTTTTCGCGGGCGTAGTGCAGCAAGAAACGCTTAATGGGCTGCGCCCCGCGATCGATGGCATCGAAACCGGCAATTTGTCCTGCACGGTATGGCTCGATCGCCTGCTGATCGACCTGGGTCAACACCGGCGTCATCAGAAACCAGGTCATCATCAGGCCGAGACCCAGCAGCGTGGGATTGGATGGAGCAGTCTGGGTGCCGAGTGCCTGGCGCAGAAAGTGGAAGACCACCATCAGGCGCACCAGGGGGGTCATGCACATCAGAATCGCGGGAAGAAGAGTAATCAGCGTGAGCGCGAACAGAATCGTCCACGGCGTCGCATCGGAAGGATGCAGGCGCGCATTCAGGTCGGGCAGAAGGGGCATTGCCGCGGGAGCAGTTGCGCGCATTGCCAGCAGGACCGTGATCATATGCACTCCGTTTCCGAATCGGTCGAGCGGCGCCGGCTCGCGACGGAGCGACTGGCAGCCGGCTTCAGGGGATAAAAACTTGGTGCACCCTCGGCCGATGTGGCCACAAGCAACCGCTGCCCGTCGGCTTCAATGAGAGCTACGGTCTGTCGGGGAGCAAGATTGATCCTCTCCACCAGCGCCAGGCGCGGCATGCTCGGTCGCACGCCGGCGGACCCGTTCGAAGAACCCGGCCCATAAGCCTGACCGCTCCTTCAGACCTTTGCGCGGAGCCTTATCCCTCTCTCCCACAGCCAGACTCAATGCGTTAGCGAAGACTCCCAAATCTCTTTCTCCTCAAACCAGGCGGGTAATACGAACCGCCAGTTTTTGATCGACGACTTCAAACTCAGCCCATGCCAGTTGCGCGCCCCTGGCGGCCAGAGGCAGGTCTTCTCCTTGTCCCCATTGCGACGAAATGACCCCTCCCACGGCCAGCGCGAGAAGGTTTCGAACCCGGAACTTCCTGATCGGCACTGAGACGTCAACCTCGACTGGCAACCGGGAGACCAGAGAATTGATATGCAAAGCGCCTTCCCCGTCGAAGACTGCCGCCGGCCGCTCCAGCGACGCTTCCGCCACGATCTAGAGGCGCCGCGGGAGAAGACGCGGCTATCTGCGGGGCTAGTTGCTGGGGGGCTAGTTGTTGTTGCGCAGCCATCTGGCGCGGGTATGTGCACTAGACAGGCCAGATCGGAGAGAGAATTCTTAGAACCGACTCATAATTGCGAAAGACCAGGTCTCCGGCCCTCATCCTGCCTCTGCCTGAAATGCCAATCACTTCGCTGCTACACTAGGACCAGATATTGTCTGAGAGATTTCGGAACGACGGCTAGGATTTGAGGTCAATAACATGCTCCAACAGAATGGAAATAACGGAATTGCCGGAACTGGTCTGCGTCTGAAAGTGGGCCTTGCCGAGATGTTGAAGGGCGGGGTCATCATGGACGTCATGAACGTGGAACAGGCCCGCATCGCGGAGGAGGCAGGCGCTGTATCCGTGATGGCGCTCGAGCGGGTTCCCGCAATGATTCGCGCTGAAGGCGGCGTTGCGCGCATGGCAAAACCAGCTCTCATCAAGCAGATCATCCATGCCGTCTCCATTCCGGTAATGGCAAAGGCGCGGATCGGACACTTCGCCGAGGCGCAGATTCTGCAGGAGATCGGGGTCGATTTCATTGACGAAAGCGAAGTTCTGACCCCGGCGGACGAGGCTCACCATATTGACAAGCACGCCTTCACAACGCCGTTTGTTTGCGGGGCCCGGAACCTTGGCGAGGCGTTACGCCGGATTGCCGAAGGTGCGGCGATGATTCGTACCAAAGGCGAGGCCGGCACGGGCGACGTCGTCCACGCAGTCCAGCATATGCGGCAGATTGTAAAAGAGATGAAAGCGCTGACGGTGCTTAGCGAGCAGGAGCTGTACGCAGCCGCCAAGGAGCATCAGGCTCCCTATGAGTTGATTCGGATGGTGGCGCAGGCGGGCAAACTCCCGGTACCGAACTTCTCGGCAGGCGGAATCGCCACGCCCGCAGATGCTGCTTTGATGATGCAACTCGGTGCCGAGGCAATCTTCGTGGGTTCCGGAATCTTCATGAAGGAGACGGGCGACCCCGCTCGATGTGGAGAACAATCCGAAAGAGCGCGAAGAGGCCGTCTCGCGTGCCAAGGCGATCGTGATTGCGACGACGCACTACAACGACCCGAAGATCCTGGCCGAAGCGAGCGAACAGGTCACCGGCACCATGAAGGGTCTTGCAGCGGCGGCGATCGAAGAGTCACAGCTGATACAGACGCGCGGCTGGTAATTGCGTAGCTGGAGCTTGTAGCGAATCAGGAGCCGGAAGTGCCAATCACTTCCGGCTTTTATGCTTCGCATCGAAGCCATTCGCAGGGCAAGTTGCGGAGCCATTGAAACAATTCCTTGCCCGTTGATGAAGAACTGCAAACAGAGGAGATCGAAGATTGAGCGCGGAGGTCAAACGACCGCGAATTGGTGTTCTGGCGATACAGGGCGACTACGCAGCTCATGCCGAAGCGTTGGCAGAGGCTGGAGCCATCCCGGTTGAAGTGCGCAAACGCGAGGAGTTGGTTGATCTCGACGGGCTGATTCTGCCCGGGGGCGAATCGACCACGATCTTAAAGTTCCTCGAACGTGGCGATCTCTTCGACCATTTAAAGCAGTTTTGCTCGTCCCGGCCTGTCTTTGGAACCTGCGCGGGAGCAATTCTCCTGGCGCGCGAGGTGCGCAACCCGGCGCAGCGAAGCCTGGGCTTGCTGGACGCGGTAGTGGAACGCAATGCCTACGGTCGGCAGATTGACTCTTCCATCCTCTTCTCGGATACGAAACTGCCGGGCGGCACGCTCGAAATGGTGTTCATCCGCGCGCCGCGCATCCTGGAAACCGGGCCTGACGTCGAAATCCTGGCGCAACGGGACGGAATGGCAACCCTGGTACGGCAGGGCAAGATGATGGCTGCCACGTTCCATCCCGAGCTCACTGCGGACCGGCGTGTTCACAAGGCATTTGTCGATCTGGTGAATGCCCATCTCGCCTCGCAGAGCAGTCTTGCACCACAGTGAAATGGAATTGAAGAAAAAGGCCATCCTGATCGGGAATGGCTGCGTCCAACGGAAAGTGGTGTAGTCTGATTTGCACAGAGGCTTCTAAATGCCCGCTACCTTTACGCATTCCCCTGCGGAAACGGAACGGAAAGAGCCGGGAATTGGCGGCAAACCTCCTGTTGACCGACGGCCCACCGGTGGCGGCGGCGGCGGCGGCGATGACGATCGGCAGCACGAGCGCCGGGGTCCGCGCGAGTTGCTGCATAAGATCCGCTTCTCTGTCTTCTCCATCCTCGCGGCGGACATGATGTTTTTCGCCATCCTGGTCGCGCTGTTTTTCGCGCGCCAGGCGGGCACCCACATGGATCCCCGCACCCACGAGCAAATCGGCGACTGGCATCCGGTGCTGCTTCCTCCCATCCTCTTTCTGAATACGGCACTGTTGTTGCTTAGCAGCCTGACCATCGAGATTGCGCGTCGGAATATCTTCCGCGAAATTGACGTCTTGGAGGAGTGGCTGGGCCTTGGCCATCCAGCCCTCCAGCGCACGCTTCCATGGACGGCGGCGACGCTCGCTCTCGGAAGCCTCTTTCTGACGGGGCAATGGATGGCGTGGCACCAACTGACAGCCCAGGGCTTTGCATTCGACCATTGGTCGACTCCGGCAAGCTATTTCTTCTACATCATTACGGGATTGCACGCGGCGCACCTGATGGTCGGAGTCATCGCTCTGGCGGTCTGCCTCGTACTCATCCGCAGGTTCAAGCGTGTGGAGCTTCGCCAGATTGCGGTAGATGCGACGGCCTGGTACTGGCACGCGATGGGCGCGGCATGGCTGATTCTGTTTGGTGTTCTCGTGATCGGCCAATAGGTGTGAAGTTCGCCTGGCTCGGTCAGCAACAGATGATGTCAAGACGGGTCCCCCTCAGAACGCGACGCATCTTCCTCATTGCATTGCCCCAAAACTTTTTGGAAGTTTGCAGTTTAAATCCAGGCATTTCCTATACTCGTCTTAATAAGGGAAAGCGAGGGTTCACCCTGAATCGCTTTCTGACTCTCGTTTCGATTGAGCCCATTGCACCGCATTGTGGGAATACTCTGCCTCGAAGATGGTGCAAATCGCCGAATGCCGCGCCTTAAGTTGTTATTTATGAGGATTTTGAGTCTTAAGTCTATACAGGAGAGTAAGTTACGGGAGCCCTGAATACCTAAGTCTTTGCGGGTGAGGAATTTACCGGAAAACAATTTTTCTAGAAGAGCAACCGTATGGTTGCATATTGTTCGAAGCGTCCGGCTGGGAGTGGATCGTGCTTTCCCAGGTCTCAAAAGCGAGCCTGGGGCACCCGGCTTCTGTCGCAACTTCCGCATCGGCGGTGAGGCGTTCGAAGACGGCTCGGGGCAATGGCAGTCGCGGCTTATTCCGCATCAAAGGATTGATCTCATCGCGGCGTCAGAGGCGTCTGTCGCCATCCGCAGCAGCAACTTCGTGTGAGGTAGAGTTCGCCGGGAAAGAGAAGCGGGAGCGACTGAATGGAGAAGTATGCGCGTCACTGTATCGCATAACCGTCGGAAAGAGGAAATTGTGCGGTCTGTCGATCGCTCATTTGACGATCTATTTCAAGGCTTCGGAACAGTTCCGATACAGATCGTGAATGAGTCCAGGAAGTGGACGGGGAGCAGAATGGATTTTTCTTTCGACGCGAAGGTGGGGATCGTCAGCACGCCAATCAAGGGGTTCGTCGATATCACGGATAAGGACGTGACGGTGGATGCAGATTTGGGGTGGCTGGAAAGACTGTTTCCCGCAAAGCAGGCGCAGGCAGCCCTTGAGGGGCGGGTCAAGGGATTGCTGACTTAGAAGCAGCTATTCACGGCGAAGCAGGCTGGAAAGTCCTGAGCACCTGACGCCCTAACCGAGGTTAGGGAAGAGTTGGCGGTGATCCGTCCGGAGCATCGACTAGACCGGCACTGCACCGATTTGTTGCAACAAGCCAAGCAGATCCGGTTGACCATATTCTTCGACAAACTTTCCCCCGGCAAGTCGATAGAAGTTCATCGCGCGAACTTCGATCTTCCTGCCCGTCGCAGGAACACCGAAGAACGTGCCGTCATGTGTCCCGCTCATTGTGAATCGCGCTGCTATCCTGTCTCCTTCCGCAATGGTTTCGTCCAGTGACCACTGAACATCGGAGAATCCTCTTCGCATCATTCCCAGGACATTCATGTATCCGGCCAAGCCCCTCATCGGCTCGGGTTGCCCCGGAACCCAGAACACTACGTCTGCGGCGATAAGTTCTTCGCCCAGTTTCTGGTCGGCAGTGTTGATGAACTCGGTAAAACGGTGCATTGCGAGTTTGCTGGCTTCGATGCTCATGTTGGATAACCTCTCGTTGGCGTAACGGCCTATCACCGCTCAGATAGAAAGATGAGAAAGAACTCTAATGGTCTCGTGATATATCGCAATAACATTTTCTTATATGATGGTAGAATCATGAACCTGCAGCACGTTAAACTTCTGGAAACGCTGGCAAGGACCGGCTCCCTTCGGGGAGCCGCCGAAGAACTTGGCACCTCCCAACCAAGGCTCACGCAACAGCTTCAAAAGATGGAACGTGATTTGGGAGCTGTCCTGTTTCTCCGTTCCCCACACGGCTTGAAGCTCTCAGAGGCTGGACGGACTTTTCTTCCGTTTGCACGCCGTATCAGCTCTACCTTCAACTCTGCGCAATCGGCCATCTCGCAGCTAGGGCAAAGGGCGGCACGAAGGTTGAGGCTTGGAATAAGCATTACTGCATCATTGCATCTGGTGCCGGGAAACCTGCTGTCGTTTCACAAGCGGCATCCTGACATTCTGGTCAGTGTCACAAGAGCACTACCCAAGCAACTTCTCAGTGGCCTGGAAGATGACCAATTTGATTTGTGCTTGGGTCTGGAGCTTCCCGAGTCGTCTCTGATCACACGAGAAGAGGTCTTCAGCACAACGATGGCCGGTTTTTCTGCTCCGTCGCTGAAGGCAAAGAAATATCCGACCCTTGAGCAGTTTTGCCTCCTCCCTCTTGTTCTTCCACCGCGAACTTGTGGGACTCGCGCATTACTAGAGGATGCGCTGAAGCGAATAGGCATTCTACCCCAAGTACTTATGGAAATAGATGATGTGGGCACCATCATTTCAATGGTGAAAGCCGGAGTTGCTGCGACGATTCTCCCACGAATCCTGCCGAGTGTTTCGAGGTCTCTTGTGCTCTCCGAAATCAGTAACTTTACCGGAGAGGTGAAAGGCGTGCTGCTTTATCCACGAAGTCCGACACCGGAAGCGCGATCATTCATCGACATCGTCTCAGAGAGGATCAAACTGCAAACAGATTGGACGACCGCTTGAATTGCTTCCTGATGTGCGGGTCTGTTCTGAGCGTTCCGGTCGTATGGTGGCCTACTCGTCCTTTACCAAACGGTAAAGTACGTGTGGGCGGTAACACTGGCATCACCACCGTTTGGGCCGGCGCAACAAGCGCGGTCTGGATCTGTCGAGTGTTGGCCCCCCAGATTCAAGTAATCAGTGAACGCCTCCATTCCATGATCTTAGATGTGCTACGCTTCACTGAAATTGTGAAGACGACATTCGCGGAACAAATGTGACCAGGTTCTGGAACAGAGGGCCCAGAATGGTTGAGTGGACAAAAATAGACACGCAAGCTCCGAAGACTGAGCCGCTATCGGAAGATTCGCCCTCGGGATTCACAGCTGAGATCCCCAGCGAGAGAGAACGGCCGATGGCCGTGACAGCTGTGGCAGCGTACCAGTGGCTCAAGGCTGCCCTCTTCGCGCAGCTTTTTTGGAATTTATGGTCACCATCTCACGCTTCGGCTGCCTTCGCGGTGAATTCGTCGAGTGGGGCCAGCAAAAACAACGCCGCATTCCTGCTTCTCGCTGTTGCGTTATATTTGTTGGTTTTGGGATGGGGACTTTGGAATCTTCGAAAATGGGCGCTCCTGTTACTCCTGCTAACGTGGCTTCTGGATTTCGCATTCGACTTTCGTCCTGAATTCCTCGGTCTGGAAGATACCGCCGATCTGTGGATAGGTGACCAGTCCCTCTTTCTCTTTCTAGGGATCATAATCGCCGACGCCATCGCCCTCGCGTTTCTGGCGAATCGCAAGACGTATAGGGCGTTCAATGCCGAGGATGAGGTGAAGATACTCTGGTGGCTCTCTTGGTGGACGTGATCGAGTCCTAGCCAACGAGGTTTGGCTCAACGAATCGCGCGATCTTCCGGTGTTGAGCGCGAATCGGAGTGGATAGTGGGCCATCCCTGGTTTCACGCTTTCAGCATTGCGACAAGTTCCTCAACTGTCCCAAACTGACGCACCACTCCTGTTCCGAGTGGATCGTGGCCAGTGCGGAAGTTTCGCCATTTTGGAACTCCTGGAAGCAACCGCCGTCATACATGTCGCGCTGCACCACCCTGAACGATGAACATGGATTCGGGCGACCCTCCGGGACGGGGACAGAAACTTGCGGCTTTCCCCCGGGTTTCACCCGGGGCTACTCTCGTTCGGCCCCTCCGGGGCGAATGCTATTTTCAGGCCGGAACCCTTCCGCTGTGCGTCAGGATGACAGTTCATCTGGCAAGCGAAGGTCGTGTTCTACAGCGAAATTCCGGAGTCGTGGCCAATCCGGAAGCTTCCCCTAAGGTTCCATAATTTGAACCCGCGTGCGGTCCGCAGTCAGGCTGACACGGGCTGGGGTGGATCGTGCTTTCCCAGGTCTCAAAAGCGAGACCTGGGGCACCCGGCTTGTGGAGCTCAAGTAGCGTCTGGAAAACAAAGATGAGGTGGAACGGTTGTCTGCCTTACGGGATAAAGACTCCGGTCTTGTTTGGTTCGGCCGTCAAGGTGAATTCATCCTTCTTTTCGACGCTGAGTGTGGCGGCATCAGGGTCTTTCACTTTCCACATCACGGCGTGAAGCTGTCCCTTGAGATAGTCCAGCGTGAGGTAGTGGTATACCGGGAAGGCCGTGTCCCGGTAGAGATCTTCGGATCCGCGAAAGAGCAGCGGATAGGGCTCGGCTCCCCCGCCGCCAGACGTGACGTACTCCACCCCGTTGCGTTCGAAGCGTTCATAGTTGTGGATGTGACCATTAAAGACGACCACCTTCGCATGCATCTTGTGGAGATGGATCTCAAGCAGATGCCGAAGCGTGAGCGCTTCCTTTGAGGGAAGATTCGTAAAGAGCTTTGACTGCTCATCGACGACCCACGGTGTGTGATAGAGGATAAACAGAAAATCGACCTGCCTGGGCAGGTGATCCAATTGCGCGGCAAACCACGTAGCCTGCGTGCTTGTGCCTCCCGAGGGCGAGGTCATATCGAGCGAGATGACCTCCACGCTGCCCATCAATACCGAGTAGTAGCGATGGCCCTCGATACCGGGAAAGTTTTGCAGATAATTCGCAATTCCCTTCTGATGCTCACTGCGGACCTCGTGATTGCCAATCGTGGGGAGCTGCAGGATCTGGTTCTTGCGCCACAGAGCAGTTTCGTCGCGAAACACCTGCCAGTCGGCATCGCTCGATCCCACATAAGGCATGTCACCGGTAAGCAACAGTACTTCGGGGTTTTCCTGGGCAACGCGCTCGGCGAGCCATTTGCGCACTCGCGGATTCGTCCCCATTTTCACCGAGGGATCGGTAAAGCGCATGTCGCCGTAGCCCACGATCCGTATGGGGGAACCCGTCTGATATTTGGAGATGGTGAATGTGGGGTTTACATCGATCTTCTCTGGCGGTTGAGCAGCCCCGGCAAGAAGAAACGCGCAAGCGAAAACGGAAGGTACGAATATCCGCGCACGCCGCCTCAGGGTTTCTCGAAGTGGTAGATGCACCAGTTCAGGCTACCATCGGGTACTCCGAGCGCCAAAATCCGAAAGGCAGCCGCTCCTGAGACTGAAAAGCGCAGCACCGAAAAACGCTAGCGCGCATTAACGTGAAAGAATGCGCGCAGACGTTCCGCGAAGGTGGGCACAACCGGACATGCAAAATAGATTTCCCGATTGAGGGCCATGAGCAATTGAATCGCCTCTATCTGTGGGTCGTGCGCAGAAATCTGCTTTGCATGGTGAACGTATTCGTCCGAAAGATACTCGATAGCGTGGCCAAGCATCTCCAAAGCATGACCGGCTTCCGGAGTGACAAGACGCCGGCGGTCGGTATTTGCAATGGAGATCGCCTGTGAGTGCGCAGTCTCGCGAACGGCAAAGCCGGATGTGGTTGTTGCTGCCATAGTATTCGTCCTCTGCAGGACTTTAAATAATGAGCCTTACTCAGTCTTTCGACTCCTTTATTCGAAATCTTTAGCTAACTTCGGTGCCGTATTCGAGACGGGAAAATAAGTATGGAATTCCGCCTTCCGAATTCATGTGACATACCTCACAGATGCACAAAATATGAGACAGGTATACAGACTGAGACGAGAAAAGTGATTTCGCTCACGAGCAGACACGTCTGCCCACATCGGTTAAGACCGGCTGGTTCAATTTGGACTGCAGTTTTGCCGTCTACTGATCGCCTTGACGGGATGAGGGTTGGAACCTAAGCTCAAACCAGCGGCCTGTCGCAGTGGGCTCATTTCGGCCCAGCGAGAATGCCGCACATTTCGCGGACCATTGCAGACAGGGTGCACATGATTCCCTATCACTGGCAGTATCTTCCACTGTTAATGCAAATCCTTTTTGCCGTTGGACTTGCGGCGATAATGGTGTTGGCATCCTGGTTCGTCGGCCGTCATCGTAATCTGCCCGTGAAACTGGCAGCCTACGAGTGCGGAATCGAGTCTGTTGGCGACGCCCGCGCGCGATTCAGCGTGCGGTTTTACATGGTGGCGATGCTCTTCATCCTCTTCGACGTGGAAGCAGTCTTCATGATGCCGTGGGCGGTAATCTACCGCCAGCTCCCGCAAATAACTGGCCAGAGGCTGTTCGGCTTCTGGGAAATGGTCGTTTATCTCGGATTCATTGCGGTGGGTCTGTACTACATCGTGCGCAAGGGCATTCTGAACTGGAGCATGGACAAGGCGGACCTCTAAGAATGGCAGACGCTCCAAAGGAAACTCTCGCCGGAAAGCAAGCTGTGCTCGAGGGACTGCCGGATCACCCGGCGGTGAAAGCGCTTCTTGCCTGGAACGCCGATGCATTCACCGATGCCCTGTTCGATCGCGGCGAGCTCACCTTAACGGTGACGCCAGAGACCATCTGCCAGGCCGTAGCGACTGTTAAGAATGCCGGGTACAACGCATTTGAAGACATGACGGCGGTGGACTGGCTTCCGTCGGAGCCCCGCTTTCAGCTCAGCTACCACATTCTTTCGCACCAATATAAGGAGAGAATCCGTCTGAAGACCTGGGTAGACAGTTCCGACCCGGCAATTGAATCCATCACGCCGGTGTGGCCGGGAGCGAATTATTACGAGCGCGAAGTGTTTGATCTCTTCGGGATCCGTTTCGAAGGGCATCCAAATCTGCGACGCATCCTGATGCCTGAGGATTGGGTGGGGCATCCCTTACGTAAGGATTATCCCGTGGAGGGCTATCGCTAATGGTGGATGTAGGAACCCCGATCCTGCAGGCTCCTCCCGCCGAGGGCGCACGCGACCAGCACATGGTCCTGAATATGGGACCGCAGCATCCGTCCACGCACGGTGTGCTGCGCCTGGTGCTTGAGATCGACGGCGAGATTGTTGTCCGGCTGTATCCCGAGATCGGCTATCTCCACACAGGTATCGAGAAGACCTGCGAGGCGAAGTTTTATCAACAGGTCGTCCCGCTGACTGATCGCGTGGATTACCTCGGCCCGATGGCCAACAATCTCTGCTACTGCCTGGCCGTCGAGAAGCTGCTGCAGTTGGAGATACCGGAGCGAGCGGTGTGGATCCGCGTGCTGCTGACGGAACTCACGCGTCTGAATTCGCACCTGATCTGGCTCGGCACCCATGCCATGGACATCGGGGCACTCACCGTTTTCCTCTACACATTCAGGGAACGTGAAGACATTCTGCGCATCTTTGAAGCGGTATCCGGCCAGCGCATGATGACCAGCTACTTCCGCATCGGTGGATTGTCGATGGAGCCGCCGCTGGATCTCTTCGATCGCATCCAGGCGTTCATCAAGACGTTCCCGGAAAAGATCGATGAGTATGCGAACCTGCTGACTGGAAATCCCATCTTCCGCAACCGGCTGATGGGTGTGGGACACCTCTCCGCCGAAGACGCGATTGCCCTGGCCGTGACAGGACCAACCATGCGGGCATCTGGCATCGATTTCGACCTGCGGCGCGACATGCCGTACTCGAGTTACGAAAAGTTCCAGTTCAAGGTGCCGGTTTCAAACCGGTGCGACTGCTGGGGAAGATACGAAGTGCGTTTGCTCGAGATGCGCGAGAGCATCGCCATCATTCAGCAGGCGCTGGACGGGATGCCGGGCGGCCCCATCAAAGCCGATGCGCCGAAAATCGTCCTTCCGGATCGCGAAAAAATGAAGACACAGATGGAAGCGCTTATCCATCACTTCAAGATCGTGACCGAAGGCTTCAACGTGCCGGCCGGTGAAGTTTATCAGGGCATTGAATCAGGCCACGGGCAGATGGGCTATTACGTGGTGTCGGACGGCACCGCAAAACCGTATCGGGTGCACATGCGCTATCCGGGCTTCGCTAGCTTACAGGCGCTGGAAACCATGTGCCAGGGGCGGATGCTGGCCGATGTGGTCGCAGTAATCGGGTCGATTGATATCGTGCTGGGGGAGATTGATCGCTGATGCCGGAAACGGCTCAGTTGTATGTGGAACTTTGGGTTTCCCTTGCTTCCCTGCTCCGCAGTTACACCGCGGCGCATGGGCTGAATGGGAACAGGCAGGCAACGGTCGAGTTGGGAGAAGAGCAGATTACAGTGCGGCACGCGGATGCGTGGCTCGATTTGAAACGGAACGGCGCGCACGTAATGTGGAAACGCGACGACGGGCAGAATGGAATGCTGGAACTGACAGAAGCTGGAAGATTACGGAGTTCGACCGGCGAGGAAGAGATGGACATGGCGGCTGAAGCGTGGGCGCGGGAGTTGATGCAGTGAGTCCGGAAACGATGAGCATCTTTTCGCCCAAGGTAGCGGCCCGCTTCGATGCGCTGGTTGAAAAATACCCCCTGCGGCGCTCGGCGCTGGTGCCGATGCTCCTCTACGCGCAGGACGAGATCGGCTATCTGTCCGACGCTGTGATCGCGGAAGTTGCGCAGCGCATCGGCATCACTGAACTCGATGTTCGCAATGTTGCGACTTACTATTCGATGCTCCGCTTCAAGCCGGCTGGCCAATTCAACGTTCAGGTCTGCACCAACATCAGCTGCATGCTGCGCGGGGCTTATGAAGTGTACGAGAAGTTTCAGGAAGAACTTGGCATCGGGCATAAAGGCGTAACAGCGGATGGTGTCTTCTCGCTCGAAGAGGTTGAGTGCATCGGTGCTTGTTGCTGGGCTCCGGCCATCCAGGTTAATTACGCCTTCCACGATGATCTGAGACCGGAGAGTGTGCCGGGTATTTTGGCTGATTACCGCCGGAAAAGCGGAGGCCAATAGAAATGCCGAGACTCGTTTCGCATCCCGATGAAGTGAAGGTCGTCTCCAGCCGCTTCGGCAAGGGCGCAGCAAATATCGACAAGTACATCGAACTCGGCGGGTACGAGGCAGCGCGGAAATGTCTCGCCCAGGGCCCTGAGTGGACCATCGAGGAGATGAAGGCTTCAAACCTCCGCGGTCGCGGCGGTGCCGGTTTTCCGACCGGCATGAAATGGTCATTCGTTCCGAAGCAATCGGCCAAGCCAAAATACGTGCTGGTCAACGGCGACGAAAGCGAACCCGGCACCTGCAAAGACCACCTGATCTTCCTCCACGACCCCCACGCGGTCATCGAAGGAACCATCATCGCCGGCCTCGCCATCGGCTCGAAGATGGGCTTTATCTACCTGCGCGGGGAGTATCGCTACCTTCTCGAGATCACGGAGAAAGCCGTCGCCGACGCCTATGCGAAAGGTTTTCTCGGTAAGAATATCTTCGGCTCAGACGTAGAATTTCAGATCATCACGCAGAGCGGCGCGGGCGCATATGAAGTCGGCGAAGAATCGGCGTTGATGGAGTCGCTCGAAGGCAAGCGCGGAGTTCCGCGCATCAAGCCACCCTTCCCTGCTGTTGTCGGCCTCTACGGCGGACCCACGGTTATTAACAACGCCGAAACGATTGCAACGGTCCCTCACGTGATCACGATGGGCGGCGCAGCTTTTGCGGGCATCGGCTCAGCCCGCAACGGCGGGACTCGTCTGTTCTCGATCAGTGGCCACGTTGAGCGGCCCGGCGTCTACGAATTGCCGATGGGCTACAACCTGAAGAAGATGATTTACGAAGTCGGCGGCGGGATTCGCGGCGGGCGCAAATTGAAAGCCGTGGTTCCGGGTGGATCGTCGACGCCGGTGCTGCTGCCTGAAGAGATCGAAAACCTGGGCATGGACTTCGACCAGGTGGGCAAAGCCGGCTCAATGCTGGGCTCCGGCGGAGTGGTTGTCATCGACGACCAGACCTGCATCGTTGAATTTGCGCTCCGGACGATCAGCTTCTATCAGCACGAGAGTTGCGGCTGGTGCATTCCCTGTCGCGAAGGAACCGACTGGCTGAAGAAGTCGTTGACGCGCTTCCACGCGGGCTTCGGCACTGCGAAGGACATCGACAACATTCGCTATCTGGCCGAAAACATGATGGGCCGCACGTTCTGTCCGCTCGGCGACGCTGCTGCAATGCCCACGCTGGGATTTGTGAAGAAGTTTCGCAAGGAATTTGAAGATCACCTGGACGGGAAGCCCTGCCCGTTCGCCAAACACACCGAAATGGCTGTGGTCTAGAAGGGGCGCTGGAGAAGAATGCCTGACGTAACATTCACGGTCGATGGAAAGAAGCTGACGGCTCCCGCAGGAACGCTGCTGATTGAGGCGTGCCGCAAGGCTGGCATCGAGATTCCTGCGTTCTGCTATTACCCCGGGCTGAGCCTGCAGGCGGCATGCCGCATGTGCGTCGTTCGTCAGGAAAAGGTGCCAAAGCTCCAGACAGCCTGCACGACGACAGTCGCCGAAGGGCAGGTATTCACAACAGAGTCACCCGAGATTGCGCAGGCGCGCAAAGCCACCATCGAATTGCTCCTGGGAAACCATCCGCTCGACTGCCCCGTATGCGATGCCGGCGGCGAGTGCGAATTGCAGGACATGACCTTTAAGTACGGTGCCGGCGAAAGCCTGATGGTCGACGCCAAGCGCCACCGTGATGAGCAGCAGTGGTCGCCTGCGGTCTTCTACGACCGGCCGCGCTGCATTCTCTGTTATCGCTGTACCCGCATGTGTGGCGAGGGGATGGATGTCTGGGCCCTTGGAATTCAGAATCGTGGAGTCAGCTCAGTAATTGCACCCAACCAGGAAGAACGCCTCGACTGCGAGCAGTGCGGCATGTGCATCGATGTGTGCCCGGTCGGCGCGCTCACCAGCGGCAGCTACCGCTATAAGACCCGGCCATGGGAAATGAACCACGTCTCCACCGTCTGTACCCATTGCGGCGACGGATGCAAAGTGACGCTGGGCGTGCGGCAGGCGAACGACGGATCGGAGATTATCCGCGCCGACAATCGCGACAAGAGCGGAATCAACGGCGATTTTCTCTGCGCCAAAGGTCGATTTGGATTCGACTTTGTCGAAAGTCCCGAGCGGCTCACAACGCCATTGGTTCGCAATGCGCAGGGCAAACTTGAACCGGCAAGCTGGGAGCAGGCGTTTCGCGTTGCCGCTGCAAAGCTCAAAGAGATCCGAGACAGCAAAGGCGGCGACGCAATTGGCGTAATCGGTTCGAACCGCACGACCAATGAAGAGAATTATCTTCTTCAGAAGTTCGCACGCACCGTGCTCAAGACCAACAATATCGATCACGAACGCACGACGGACTACGTTGCGTTCGCGCGCGCCCTGGCCGGGCACCAAGCAAAGGCTGCGAGCCTGCGCGACATTGCCAGCGCTCCCGCTATCCTGCTGATCGGCGGCGATCCAACCAACGAGCATCCGCTGCTCGCGTGGAATCTGCGGACCAATGTACGTCTGAACCGTGGCCGCCTTTACGTTGCAAATGAAAAGCAGATCAAGCTCGAGCGCCAGGCGAAAGCTACATTGCGCCTCCCCGCGGGGGGCTATGGCGCATTGGCCGACTACCTCGGTGGAAGCGATGCCGCCATCAATAACGCGACATTCCGCGAAGCGGTCCTTGGCGAAGAAAAGCTGCTGATCATCTTCGGCGAGGAATATCGCGGAACTGCAGTCACAGAGCTGGTGCAGTGGGGCCTCGGGCGCGCAGCTGTTCGCTTCGCGTATCTGGGCGACTACGCCAACTCGCGTGGAGCCGCAGATATGGGCCTGTTGCCTGATCTTCTTCCCGGTTATACGCCGGTAAGCACCGCCGGAGCTTTCGCGCAGGAATATGCTGGAATGCCGAATATGCCGGGCAAGACACAGCCCGCGATGTTTGCGGCAGCTGCGAACGGCGCGCTCAGTGCGCTATTCGTCGTAGGCGCCAACCCCTTGGGTGAGGGCAATGTTGATGCAACCGCTCTGAAAAACACGTTTGTCATCGTGCAGGACATCTTCCTGACCGAGACAGCGGCGATCGCCGACGTTGTCTTCCCTTCCGCTAGCCTCTATGAGAAAACCGGCACCGTAACCAACACCTTCGGCGACCTGCAACTGGCGCGAAAAGCCGCGGACCACGCCGGCGTGAAGCCCGATTTCGAGATCCTTGTGCGTCTCGCTGCCACTATGGGCGCGGACGTGAAGAACCTGGTTCCCTTCGGCAAGGGCGGCGTGACGGCGGATCTTGGGCAGTCCCGCGGTGCGCAGGCCGGAGAAGCAGACCGCCACGCTGTCTGGCTTTCGGCCAATGGCCTCGAACCCAAGCTGAGCCCCTTTGACCCGCTTGCCCTTCTCGACGAAATCGAACGCCTGGTGCCCGGCTACAAGCTTGATCGGCTGAATCTCTTTGGCGGCAACGACGTGCAAACGGAACCGGGATTCGTTCCTGTTTCCGCAATCACATCAGCGTACTCCGACCTGATCGAGCCGGCACACAATGGATTGTTCACCTCGGGCTCACTCGGGCGATACAGCAATGGACTAAAAGATCTGGAACGACACCAGGCAGCGGAAGTGGCAGCAACGGCAGCAGACTGACCGATTTATGGAATTGTGGGCAAGAAGCAGGTCCTTCGGCTTTGCTGCACTTCGCCCGGGAGAAGGCGCGTGACGATTTGGCAGTTTTTGTTTTGGAGCTTGCTCAAGGTCGTGGTGGTGACGGTTGTGTTGTTGATGGCCGTCGCCTACACGGTCCTGCTTGAACGCAAGCTCGTTGGCCGCATTCAAAATCGCTGGGGGCCGAACCGCGTGGGGCCGTTCGGATTGCTTCAGCCGCTCGTCGATGGCGCGAAGTCCTTTCTTAAAGAAGACATCATTCCTTCCGGCGTCTACCGTCCGCTCTATCTGATGGCCCCTATAATTGCCCTCAGTTGTGCCCTTATTTCCATCGGGGTTGTGCCTTTCGGCGACCCGGGCGTCGTTGGTCCTGGCAATTTTCATTTCTTTCAGATCGCCGACGTGAATATCGGACTACTCGTCATCCTCGGCATCACGTCGATCGGCGTATACGGCATTGCATTGGCGGGATGGTCGTCGAACAACAAGTATTCTCTGCTCGGTTCTCTGCGTTCCTCGGCGCAACTCGTCAGCTACGAACTCGCTCTCGGCCTTTCGCTTGTTGGCGTCGTGCTGCGCGCGGGGTCGCTGAATCTGGACGTCATTGTAAAGAGCCAGTCAGATCACGGCCTGTTTAGCTGGAATCTTTTCGGCGGATTTCAATTCGTCGCGTTCTTTATCTACTTGATGTCCGCATACGCTGAAACCAATCGCTCGCCGTTCGATTTGCCCGAAGCGGAAAGCGAACTGACCGCCGGCTATCATACCGAATACAGCTCCATGAAGTTCGCCATGTTCTTCATGGCCGAATACGCCAACATGATCATGGTCGGCTGCGTGGCCACGCTGCTATTTCTGGGCGGGTGGACAAGCCCGTTCGGCAACGCGCTTCCAGACGCCAGACATTTCATGTTGCGCGCTCTGCTGCCGATTTTCTGGTTTGTGCTTGAAGGTTTTCAGTTTCCTGTTTCTCTACGTGTGGGTGCGCGGCACGCTGCCTCGCTTCCGCTATGACCAGCTTATGAGCTACGGATGGCGCTGGTTGATGCCCCTGGCCATCCTCAACATTGTGGGCACGAGCCTCTGGCTCGCATATCGCTGAGCAGCAGCCAATGACGGCTTGAATGATGTGCGCCGTTCATGGATCACCGGTTTTTGAGGGTGCGCTCAGTTAGAATCGGAAGGGATTTCACACGAGCAGGAATGGCCTGCTCGCACAGTTCCTCCCCTCAACCCGCCGGAGCAACCAACCGGCGCTCGCCCGTAAGTGACGGAATGATGCACCTGATTCTGTTTATCGTGTTTGCCGCACTCTGCCTGACTGGAGCCGTCAATCTCCTGCTGCAGAAGCACCCCATCAACAGCGCGCTTTCGCTGATTGTGGTGATGACGTCGCTCGCGGTCCTCTATCTGTTGTTGGGCGCGGAATTTCTGGCCGCGGCGCAGGTCATCGTGTATGCCGGCGCCATCATGGTGCTGTTCACTTTTGTCGTCATGTTGCTGAATGCCGGCCGCGAAGAACGTACCTTGGGCAGTCGCGCTGCGCGCACCGTGGGCTTTCCGGCGGTGGTGGCGATCCTGGCCGTGATTGCAACAGTAATCCTGAAGATTCAGGGCCTCGGGAATGCGGCGATTGAAGATCACATCACCAGTACCGCTGACCTCAGTGCCGTTCTCTTCACAAAACTGCTGCTGCCGTTCGAGGTCACATCGGTGCTTATTCTCGTAGCCATCCTCGGTTCCGTCGCTCTGGCGCGGCATGGTGATGGAGAAAAGGTGGACACTAAGTGAACTCATTGCATGTGGTTCAGCAGGAAGTCCCCCTCGCCTGGTACCTGCTGTTGAGTGCCGTGCTGTTTTGCCTTGGGGTCGTCGGGTTTCTGATCAAGCGCAACCTGATTACCGTATTCATGTCGATTGAGCTGATGCTCAACGCGGTCAATCTGTCCTTTGTGACCTTCGCACACCAGTGGCACCAGGTGAAGGGGCAGATCTTCGTTTTCTTTGTGATGGTGGTGGCCGCGGCTGAAGCGGCCGTCGGCCTGGCCATCATTATTGCCGTATTCCGCGCACGCGCAACGCTGGCGGTCGACCGGATCGACCTGATGAAACTATGAACGAGAATCTCCATCTCTGGTTGATCCCGCTGCTGCCCCTGGCTGGCTTTCTGCTCAATGGGCTGCTCGGAAAGCGATTGCCGAAATCAATTGTGACTGCGATTGCGCTTCTGGCGTCTTTGGGATCGTTGCTCGTCGTTACTGATGCATTCCTATTCTCATTTCGGCCAAGTGCCTTGCCACATGTTGAAATTTATGGGCAATGGATTACCACAGGCTCACTGCACATCGATTTCAGTTTTGTACTCGACCAGCTCTCGCTGGTCATGCTCCCGGTCGTCACAGGCGTGGGGTTCCTGATCCACATTTACTCCGTCGGTTACATGCACGAGGAAGAGGGCTATTGGCGATTCTTCGCATACATGAACCTGTTCATGTTCTTCATGACAGTTCTAGTACTCGCGGGAAACGCACTGGTGCTCTTTGTCGGTTGGGAGGGCGTTGGTCTCGCGTCTTATCTGCTGATCGGCTTCTGGTTTCAGAAGACCTCCGCCGCCGACGCCGGCAAAAAAGCATTCATCGTTAACCGGATCGGCGATTTTGGCTTCCTCATCGGCCTGTTTCTGCTGTTGGCCAACTTCGGCACGCTTACATTCAGTGAAATCGCATCCAAATTGGCTGCCAATCCTTCATGGACTGGTGGTGTTCTGACCGCCATTGCGCTCTGTCTCTTCGTGGGCGCAACAGGAAAAAGCGCGCAGTTACCACTGTACGTCTGGTTACCCGATGCCATGGAAGGTCCCACGCCGGTGTCCGCTCTCATTCATGCGGCAACCATGGTGACTGCAGGCGTCTACATCGTAGTCCGCATGCACTTCCTCTTCGACCGATCTCCGTTCGCGCTGGGTGTGGTTGAAATTGTCGGTGCAGCTACCGCGATCTTCGCAGCAATGATCGCACTGGTTCAAAACGACATCAAGAGGGTCCTTGCCTATTCCACCATTTCCCAGCTTGGCTACATGTTCCTCGGGTGCGGTGTCGCGGCCTATTCCACCGCTATCTTCCACCTGATGACGCATGCATATTTCAAGGCGCTCCTCTTCCTTGGCGCAGGATCCGTGATTCACGCGCTCGGAGGCGAACAAGACCTCCGCAAAATGGGCGGCCTTCGCAAGAAGATCCCGATCACTTTCTGGACCATTACCGCTCCGGTCCTTTCCATTACCGGATTACCCCCCTTTTCTGGTTTCTTCTCAAAGGATGCGATTCTTTACGAAGACTTCCTTCAAGGCACATCAGGGAAAGCTGTTTGGTTTGTGGGGCTTGTCACAGCATTGCTCACCTCTTTCTATATGTTTCGCATGTGGTATATGGCCTTCATGGGGAAATCGCGCAGCCCCGAAGACCACCCTCACGAGAGCTCCTGGATGATGCTCGGCCCTCAAATTGCTTTGGCCATCCTCACACTTGCCGGCGGCTGGATTGGCATCCAACATTTTGCCAAATATCTCAAGCCGGCTGACGGCCCGATTCCCGAAGGGGGCAGCACGGCACTCGAAATTATTTTGAGCGCGCTCGCCGTTGGGGTCGCTCTGCTCGGCTGGTATGTTGCCGATCTTCTCTACCGACGGCGGCAAGAACTTCCCAAACAGCTTGCCAACTCGTTCCCCACTGTTTACAGAGTTCTCGCGAACAAGTTCTATGTGGACGAGATTTACAGTGACCTGATCGTCAAGCCGCTGCTGGCAATCTCGAAGTACCTGCTGGAATGGGTGGTGGACGTGGCGATCCTGGGCGGCCTTGCGTGGCTGCTGGCGGGTACTGCTTCCCTCGGCGGCGCGATCTTGCAGCGTTGGCAATCCGGCAATCTGCGGTCCTATGCCGCATGGCTCGCACTCGGCGCAGCAGTCTTGCTTGTTTTCGCACTTGCGCCTTATGTATTCGGCGCATCTGGAACGGGCGTTTTTGGGGCGGGGCACTAGGAGATGACAGCGATGGACAGTTCGATACTCACGTTGATTCTCCTGATACCGCTGGCAGGCGCAGTGCTCGTCGCGCTGCTGCCTGATCGCGGAAAACTGTCGGCGTGGCTCACCCTGATCACGACGCTGATCACCTTTGGGCTAACGCTCCATCTGCCCGCTCATTTTGCTCTTGGGCATTCTGGGTTTCAATTTGAAACCAGCCGCTTGTGGATTGATTTGACCGGAGCAAATCAAGGAATCTCCTACCATGTCGGTGTGGATGGCCTGAGCATGTGGCTCGTTGTCCTCGTCGGCCTGCTCGGCCCGGTCGGCGTGCTCGCAAGTTGGAACGCGATCAACCGCCGGCAGAAGGTCTTCTACTCCCTTTTTCTTGTCCAGCAGACAGCGATGTATGGCGTCTTCATCTCCCTCGACCTGATGCTCTACTACGGATTCTGGGAACTGTCCCTGGTTCCCATGGCGATCCTGATCGCGATGTACGGACGCAAGGAAGGCTCGAAGGCTGCGATCAAGTTCTTCCTTTTCACGTTCATTCCTTCAGCTCCGCTTCTTGTGGCGATCCTCTACTTGTACGCCCGGACCGGCACCTTCAACTTCAGTGAATTGCAATTAAACATCGCCGCCGGTGTCGTGCCCACAGGCGCTCTCTTCTGGATTGCGCTGGCGTTTCTGTTTGCATTTGCGGTAAAGGTCCCCGTCTTTCCGCTGCACGGTTGGCTCGCCGACACCTTTGGAGAAGCGCCAGTTGCCATGGCGATGGTGGTCGCAGGTAAGCTCGGCCTCTATTCCATGCTCCGATTTCATGTCGGCCTGTTCCCTGCCCAGGCCGAAGCCGTCGCGCCCCTTCTAATCACGCTGGCCGTTATCGGCATCCTCTACGGCGCATGTCTCGCTTTGGTCCAACGCGACTTCTGGCGATTCCTCGCCTTTGCCGCTCTCAGTCACCTCAGCCTGATCACGCTTGGCGTCTACGGATTCACCCTCACCGGTCGGACCGGCGCAACGTATCAGATCCTCAACAACGAACTCATCGACGCAGCTCTATTCGTTCTGTTGGGCGCCCTTGAGCTTCGCTATGCAACATCCCAGATCGCGGCCTACGGCGGCCTGGCCAGCCGGATACCGCGCCTGGCAACAATCTTTGTGATCGTATCGCTCGCCATGATCGGCCTGCCTCTCTTGAACGGCTTTGTCGGCGAGTTCCTCATCTTGTCGAGCACGTTTATTAGCGTCAGCCAACGGTGGGCAGTTGTCGCGACGTTGGGTGTCATCCTCAGTGCCGCGTACATGCTTTGGATCGTGCAGCGAATTTTCTACGGCCCAGACAGCAAGTTGCCTGACGTTGGCGCGGCCGACTTGCGCTTCGGCGAACAACTGGTGCTTTGGCCCCTGGCAGTGCTGATGCTCGTAATGGGTGTTTCTCCAAACTTCTGGCTCCGCACCATCGAGATGGCCCCCAAACCGATCATGGTTCAGCAATCGCGATCAATCGAAATGCTCGGACAGCCCGCCGTCATTCCGGGTACAACCGGTGGGGAGGTTCAGCGGTGAATCCTGTTCCTGACATCTACCGCATTCTTCCCGAACTAGTTCTCACCATCACCGGTGTGCTGGTCATGCTCACCGATGCGTCCCTGGCGCCAACTCGGTCCCGCCGCGGCCTGGGCTGGGTAGCTGCAATTGGCACAACCGTCGCGTTGTGGGCGAGCCTTTGGCAGCTTTCGCTTCCCGCTGGAACCGGCTTCTCCGAGACGGTTGAGACCAGCCCGTTCACCGTCTTCTTCCACGTCCTGATCTGCGGAATCGTGCTGGTCACGCTGCTGCTCTCGCTCGATACGCTGCCCGAAGACAGCCACCACCAGGGCGAGTATTACGCTCTCATCACGTTTCGGGGCCGTCGGCATGTGCCTGATGACCAGCGCCATCGAGTTGCTGTTAGTCTTCATTGCGTTGGAGATCTCTTCCATCGCTACCTATATCCTCGCCGGATATCGCAAGCAGACCGGACGCGGGCCCGAATCCGCCATCAAGTACTTCCTCCTTGGATCCTTTGCCACGGCGTTTCTGCTCTACGGAATCGCAATGGTGTTCGGCGCAACCGGAACCACCTCTGTCTACGAGATCGCGCGCACCGCATCCACGGCCCAGAATCAATCGCTCGTCCATGCCGCACTGGCCCTGATGCTGGTTGGAATTCTGTTCAAGGTCTCCGCGGCACCGTTCCACGTCTGGACGCCGGACGTTTACGAAGGCGCGCCCTCGCCCGTTGTTGCGCTCATGTCGACCGCGCCCAAGGCAGCCGCATTCGCATTCCTGCTGCGCATCGTCTACGAGATGTTTCCAACGCTCCGTGCGGTCTGGTCTCCAGTTCTCTGGCTCGTCGCTGTTCTCTCGATGACGATCGGCAATCTTGCCGCGCTGCGCCAGCAGAACGTCAAACGCATGCTGGCCTACTCCTCCATCGCACACGCCGGGTATCTGCTTGCCGCCTTCGCCGCATTCGGAACAAGCGGCATTGCCGCAGCCAGCTTCTACACCGCAGCCTATGCTGCCATGAATGTGGGAATCTTTGCCGTGGTCACGCTCGCAGGCGGCTACGACGACGAGAGACCGCTGATCCAGGACTACAAGGGATTGATCTACCGTTCACCGCTGCTCGGAAGCCTGCTGATCTTCTTCCTCGTGTCGCTCGTCGGAATTCCATTCACCGGCGGATTCTTCGGCAAGTTCTACTCCTTCTCCGCCGCCGTTGGTGGAGGAGCCGTCGTACTCGCCATCATCGGATTGCTGAACTCGGGCCTGGCGGCGGCGTACTATTTGCGGCTTGCCTTTACCGCCGCACAGCGTCCGGATGAAGACGCCGCGGAGAATCGGTTGCCAATGATGCCGATGGGAATCGCAGTTGGTGCCGCGCTCTTGTTTGCGGTCGGCGCCACGCTGGTTCTTGGAATCGCCCCAGGAAATATCCTGCACGCGACTGAAGCTGGAGCACACACGCTGCAGGCACCTCCCGCCTGCTTCTGCCCCGGCAGAGGTCACAGCGACGCAGGCAAACCAGTAACCGCTGTCATCCTGCTTTTCTTCCGTTCCAACACCAGCCGGGGCCTGAAGGCCTGATCAGATTCAGGTAAAAGGCGACCGCCATCCCGAGAACTCTTCGATCTTCGTAGTTCTCGACCACCCATCTGCGCGCCGCCGCCGACATGCGCCGGCAGCGATCCGCATCGCGCAACAGTCCAAGCACGGCCTCGCAAATCGCGTCGGGATACCCGGGGGGAACGAGCAGCCCTGTAACTTCAGGGACCACCGCATCTTGAGACCCGGTGCAAAGTGTCGCAATCACGGGAACGCCTGTGGCGGCAGCTTCGAGTACCACGTTGGGAAAACCCTCTCGCCACGACGGCAAAACCATCAGGTCCATCGCGCGGTAGTAGGGCGCAGTGTCCGTCACAAAGCCCGTACAGACGATTCGCGGGTGGCCCTCGATCCGCGCTCTCATCCCAACTTCCAGTGCGTCCTCGGCTGCGTCGAACCAACCAACCAGGAGCAGATACGCGCGCGGCTCATCACGTAGGATCGCGGCAAAAGCCTCGAGCAGTTCCGGCAGACCCTTGTCGGCAGTCAGCCGGCCAACAAATCCAATCACCGGCGCTTCGCGCGGAATCCCGAGTTGCTTCGCGGACGCGCGACGGCCCTGGTGCGAATCGCTCCAGGTCAACTCCATTGCTGCTTCCTTCGCCCAGAACCACAAGCTTCGAGGCCGGCGCAATGCCAAGCGCCAGCGCCTGCGCGCGCAGACTCCGGCTGTTGCACACCACGGAGTGGGCGCAATAGCGAGGCAATGCGTTCGGTCCACAGCAATAGACATCTCTTCAGTCCTTGCGCAGTCTCGAGCCTGAGGCCCCTCAGGAAGTAAATCCTGGCGGGAATCCGGCAAACGAACGCCGCCAGAGTTCCAAGAAGCCCGCCTTTGGCGTACTGAACTCGACAATGTCGGGCTTGAGATGGCGCAACAGGCGCCAGATTCGAGCAAAGGCAACGCATGTCAGCAAAAAACGAAATCCCGCGCTCCATGGGGATGGCGTATGCATCTACCTGCTCGCTTCGCGCTGTTTGTCCAGTAGAGTCGCCCGGGGCCGAGAGCAACGACACGCGAAAACCCGCTTCTCGCAGAGCACGGACTCTACCCGAGAGGACAAGGCA
Organism: uncultured Acidobacteriaceae bacterium; assembly: GCA_963769345.1. Lineage (GTDB taxonomy): Bacteria > Acidobacteriota > Terriglobia > Terriglobales > Acidobacteriaceae > Telmatobacter. The sequence continues at coordinate 617,726 of CAVYLL010000004.1, read as the reverse complement.
AGTCTGTGGGCTCGTTACGCCCACAAGGATATGCGGCCGCTCTCGATGATTTCGAGTTTCTTCGCCGGGTCTTGAGGCTTCCGGGTCGAGCATCTTCGAGCAGACCTGCGCTGATGCCTCGGCAATCGCAATTGGCAGCATGCAGGACCGCCGAGACGCTTCCCAATAATTAACGAAAATGTACTATTTCGCTGCACTTTTCAGTGTGAGACAGGTCACATCTCACCAATCAACGGTCAGCTAGTCTGCAAACTGGCTGAGTATGGCTTCAACGCAACGTGCAAAGGTCCTTCTGCTGATCCCGCACCTTGGCGGTGGCGGAGCCGAACGCGTTACCGCAACCCTTGCGCAATACCTCAGCCCCCAGAGGTACGAACTGCATTTGGGACTCGTGACGCAATCAATTGACGAGACACAGAGCCTTCCGCAATGTGGATGCCGTTCATGCTCTGGCCGCGCGCAGGGTTCGCTACGGGGTATGGAAAATCTTGCGGCTGATATGGATCGTACGGCCTGCCGTGATCTTGTCCGGCATGGCCCACCTCAACCTCCTCGTACTCGCCCTCCGCCCGCTCTTCCCGTCTCGTACGCGCGTCGTTGTGCGTCAGAACGGACCACTCTCGGCGACACTCGCTCCCTGGGGGAATTCACGACTCTCGCGGCGAATCTATGCCGCCGCATACAAGCGCGCGGACATGGTGATTTGCCAGACGCGCCAAATGGCAGAGGAACTCCAACGCGAGCTTGGGATCGACGCAGCGAAACTCGTCGTTCTGTTCAACCCCGTCGACATTCCGGGAATACGTGCATGTCCCGCCGCCGAAACAAATGACGTCCCGCCGCCGGGGCCCGCATCTCCTGGCCGTTGCAAGATTGGCACCGGAGAAAGGAATCGATCTGCTCCTCGAAGCATTTGCAGGAGTCCGTCGCAAATTCCCTCGCGCGGATCTTGAAATTGCCGGTTCTGGCTCATGCGAGCCTGCACTGCGGGCGCAGTGCAAAATCCTCGGCATCGAGGAGCAGGTGAGATTTCTGGGCAATGTTGCAGAGCCTGCTTCGCTGTTCCACCGCTCATCACTCTTCGTGCTCTCATCGCGCCAGGAGGCGATGCCGAATGCTCTGCTTGAAGCAGCGGCTGCGGGCCTCCCTATCGTCGCGCTCCCTGCATCGCAAGGAATGGTGGAGCTCCTGGATGGGCAGCCCGGCATCTGGTTGGCGCGCGAAATCTCAGCAAAGGCCCTCGAGAATGCCCTCTGTCGATGCCCTATCCGCAATCCGTTCAGGTCAGCGGTTCCCGCACTCATGGATCGAGCCCTTCGATCTGAAGAATGCGATCCCTGCCTATGAGGATGTCATCGAACAGGCCCTGCAGGAGCGCGGAGCGTGAATCACGTCGCCTACATCATTCCGACCCTCGACCGCATCGGCGGCGCCGAGCAACAAGTCATCCTGCTCGCAACCGGATTGGCCAGGAGGGGCTGGAGAGTAACAATCATCGCCCTCGCCGGAGCCGGCGCCGATGTAGCCAAAAAGCTCGAATCGGCCAATATTTCTTTCCGCAGCCTTGAGATGCGCAAGGGCATCGTGGACGCCCGCGGTTGGCTTCGGCTTAACCGTTGGATCAAACTAAATCAGCCAGACATCCTCCACACGCATCTGCCCCACGCATCCTTGCTGGCGCGTTGGTCCAGGCTCGGCGCGCCACTGCGAATACTGATCGACACGATTCACTCGCCGGCGACGGGTGGAATTCTGCGCAGGATTGGATTTCGAATGAGTGCCGCACTGCCTGATGTCGTTACCGCCGTGAGTCGCAGCGCCGCCGATCCGTGGCTGGGCTCAGGAATGGTGAGAGAAAAAAGGCTAGCGATCATTCCCAACGGTGTAGAAATCGATCGTTGGAAGCGCGATGATGACATCCGCAAAGCGATGCGCGCCAGGCTTCGATTGACCGATGAGTTTCTCTGGCTGTCTGTCGGCAGACTCGACCCCGTCAAGGATCATTCCACTTTATTGCGGGCTTTTGCACTGTTACCGTCTAAGGCGCGATTAGCGATTGTCGGCGATGGTCGACTTAAAAACCTGTTGCAGGCACTTGTCCAGGAGTTCGGACTGACTGATCGCGTGCAGCTTCCAGGTTTCCAATCCGATATGTTGCCCTGGATGTGCGCGGCGGACGGCTTTGTTCTCTGTTCCCGATGGGAGGGGTTGCCGATGGCATTGCTTGAAGCGTGTGCCTGTCGGCTGCCCGCCGTCGTCACGGACATTCCCGGCGCGCGAGAAGTGTTCGCGAATTTGCGCGACGATCAAGCTCGCTCCCCCTGGAGACGCAAAAGCGCTCGCGGCATCGATGCAGGCAATGATGTGCCTGCCTGAAACAGAACGGCATGACCTCGGCCTGCGGATACATAAGTCAGTTTGCGAGAGATTCAACATGGATGCGGTACTGAACCACTGGGAGAATCTCTACAATCTCCTACCTCGAACGTAATCCTCAACGTTCGCGATTCGGAACGTCAGCGTGATCCTGGGGCAGAACCCTCCAACTCCAGTAGGCAAGAAAGATCAGCGTGCTTACGCTCCAAAGTGATGTTGAGAGCGCAATGCCGGCCACGCCGAACCGTGGCATCAGCAGGAGGTTCAGGACAATATCCAGTCCGAGATTCAAGAGCCCGCAATAGAAGACCAGGTCGGTGCGGCGCATGGCCACCAGAAACCGGTAGTAGACCCGGCTGCAGACGAAGAACGGAATCTGCAGAGCGTAGATGATCAGGACCGATGAGACTGCCGAGGTGTCCTGCGCCCCGAACGCTCCATGCTGGAATGTCAAGCGTACAAGCGCGCGCGCTCCAAGAATCAGCACGCCGGCAACAGCCGTTGCGACACCCGCCGCCGACCATGCCCAGGTGCGCAGAGTTCGTCGGCATCCATTCCAATCCCTGCGTGCCACCAATTCAGAAGAGACTGGAGTTACCGCGGAGGAAAATGCCCCCCCGAGCAACGCCAGGGCGACACTCACGAACCGGCCCGCGTACGCCAGTGCGGAGACACTTCCCGCAGGTAGCATCGCCGCCATCGATTGATCCACAAGGAGTCCTCCCGATGCGACCAGCCCGCTCAGAAAGACAGGCCCGTACTGTTGTGCGACTTCACGAGTGGCTTCGCACATTCCATACCATCGCAGGCACGAGCTGATACTCACTGGCGTTCATCAGCGATCCCGTCCACATGGCATGCACCAACGCGCCGATCACCGTGCCGTACACCATCGCCCAGATTCCGAACCTGTTCGCAAACAGAGGAGCGGCGACAATGATTGCCAGCGGCGTCACAATCGGCGCCAGCGCCGGCAGTGCGAAGCTTCCTGAGGTATTAAGAACAGCCGTACAGAGCGAAGCGATTCCGGTAAGAACGACCACCGGCAGTAATCCATAGAACAGGTGGATCGCGAGATCTCAACTTTGGCGGCCGCAAAATGAGATCCGATCAAGGGAAAAAACAAACGCGCTGTCAACGCTATTCCCAGGCACGCAAGCACAAGCAACACGCAGGTAAAAACCAACGCATTCGACAGCAATTGCTGGGCACGCTCGCGGCCTTCAAGAGCTCTGACCCGCACCAGGGTGGGGATCAGCGCCTGGCTCATCGATTCCGAAATCAGGTTGATGAGGAGCCCGGGGATCAGCGCCGCAACCAGAAACGCCTCGAGCGCGTCACTGCGTCCGAAGATTCCGGCTACCGCAAACTCTTTCACTGTCGCCGCGATTTTCACCATCAATGCCGCCATTGTGACCGCGGAAACGGCGCTAAAGATGCGGCGGTTGATACTGACAGACTGAACGGATACGGAGTCGGTACTCATTGGAGCCGCCCAGCCATTTGTAAATCCGCAGTCGGAAATGGATTTGGGAATTCACGATCCAATTCATCTCCTCGCTCTTCGGTAAGGTCGATGGCAGAGCGCGATCACTCCTAGCAGAAGCCACGTAGTCCGACTCTCGCCCACCGTGCCGACGAGAGACGACATCAACCACACCGCCATCAAGGTCATCAAAGCTACCCGAATCGTTCCGCGCATTGCCAATATCCATCGCATTGAGACAGCAACGATCGCAGTTGCAAGAACAAGAGCGAAGAGACCGCCCTCGACAAGAATCGATAGGACCGTGTTGTGCGCGGTGTCAATTGGCGCCAGCCCTGCCGCGACAACAAACGAACCGGCACCATGGCCAAAGAGAGGTGCCTTGAGAAATGCCTGCCATCCAGCCGACCATATGTTGACGCGCTGATTCAGATCTCCGTTTTGCAACTGCTCGCTGATCGACGCGACGCGCTCCAACGTCTCGCGCGGCAACGATATCCAAATCGCTCCGGCAACAGCCGGTAGCGCGAGCGTCCCAACCAAAATGCCCTTGGGATATCGTCGAAAAAGAAGTGCGCCACATCCTGCGAGGGCAACAACCGCCGCTAGAAACCCTCCGCGCGAAGCCGTGAGCAGCACGCATGCGAAACCCAGCGGCAGATAGCCGGCGGCCAGCAATTTGCCAGGCCATCTTTCCCTCCCATCGAGAAGAAGTGCAGCAATCGGAAATCCTAGATCGAGATAACGGGCTACATCATTAGGATCCTGGCCGACAGCCGCAAATCGAACCTGATCCGCTGAGCCCGGATCATAGGACGCATAATTTGCGATTGTAAGGATGGCAAGCACCCATGAACCCGCAAGCCAAACGCGCATCAGACTGCGCAGATTGTCCGGCCCCTCAGCAAACTCCACGGACCAGCCATAGAATCATCATCTCCTGCAAATAGCCGCGAAGCTTCATCAGCGTCGTATCCGGCACGGCCGTCCAGAAAAAAGAACAGCAGAACCAGAGATAGAGAGCCAGCGATAGCCATTGCAGTGTCCCGGGCCGGCGTATTCTTCCGGACTGTAAAAATGCCGGCACCGCGGCCACCAGTACTGCCAGCCCGGCTATGCGAGCGATGTTGCCAAGCGGCGCGCCCAGGTCCAGCGAATACTCCCACGGGATCGCAAAGACGAAGAAGAGAAGCAGGAGCCACGCAATTCTTCGCACGGCGCTAGAACCGCTGCGAGTAAACCATGCCCGCATAAATACTGACGCCCACGGCGGATTGAACGACCGATTCCATCGTCCGGTTAAAGAGGTTTTTCGCCATCGAGTCCGGAACAAAGACGATGTCGCGGTCCCGGATGGGGACATCGGGATCGAGACCGCGCAGCATGCGCTTCAGGTTGAGTGTGGTAACAGTGCGGCCTCCTGGTTCCTCGCGAATGAGGATGGCCTTCGTCAGAGCTGCATTCTGTCCCGGACCCCACGCGAGTGACAATACCTGCACGAGCGTCGCCGTCTGTGCCGGATCAACCGGAAATCCGCCGGGCCGGATCACATCCCCCACAACATACACAAGACCCGCGCGACTTACCTGCACCGTGTCGCCCGGTAACAACTCCGGGTTGTGATCCGCAGTGGTGTCTGTGCCGGCCGGATCAAGTACTACCGGATGAATCGCATTCGGATCATCCCGATGCGCAATAGTGACGAGACGACCGGCATTGGGGCCCAATCCCGAAGCGGACGAAATCAGATCGAGCAAGCGATGATGCACTGTGTAGCTATAGATTCCCGGTCGCCCCACCTCGCCCAGGACCGACACATCCTGTCCCGCATATGCCGTCACCATAACCGTGACTTGCGGATGAAGCAGCATGCCGCGTTCGACTAGTGCGGTATCAATGGCGCGCCCGGCTGCTGTCTCATCCATGCCGCCAATATGCACCTCGCCGGCAAGCGTGAGCATCACCGTGCCCGACTCGGAGACCCGCACCGAAGCGCGCATCTCCGGAGTGCGTGCCTCGGATACCTCGAGTAGATCTCCAGGACCGATCGGAGCGGCCATCGGCGCTCCCGCGGCTGCAGCGCCCGGAGGTACGCCGGCCATGCTTGCGCCCTGCGGAAGCTCCCACACAGCGGGCGCATTCTTCGCGTTCGGTTTGCTCTTGGTCTCCGCCGATTGCGGAAAGCGCGCGACCCCGGTCGGCAGCCCTGACGTGCTTGGTGTCGGCGCCTGTGCATGGATAACTGTGCCTGCCAGCACAAGAAATGCCATCAATATCGTCGTCCGTGCGGGCCTTAAATAAATGGACTCGCGCATGAGAACTCCTGCGATTGCCAGCCACAGGGAGACGAATAGCGTGATTGCCATATAAACCGGTAGATTCGGTGAAATCGGCTTGATCGGCTGACGCGCATAATCGACGACAGTAAGCTCGGAACTGCGGCTGCCCGCAGCCAGGTTCGCCTCTTCCACCTGCTGTGACACCTTCAGATAAACGTCGTGATTCGCATTCGCTTCCTGCCGCATCACTGCGTATTTCAACGCCGCTTCATTCAATTTCAGGCCCGCGCCTGTGGCGGCGTTCAGACTTTTGCGGACCAGCTCTTCGCGATCAGCGGATGCCTTCCAGGCGCTTCGAAAACGCTCAACCAGCTTCGCGTCTTCGGTCTTCATTTGCGCATCAAGATCTTGCAACTGGCTGCGAATCTCGATCACGCGCGGAAAGTTTGGACCATGTTCGACCCGCAGTAGCGCCTCCTCCTGCTCCAGATCGCTTCGTCGCGCGTGTATCTGCTGCAAAAGCGCCGACGCAAAGCTCCCCGATGCCTGCAGCCTGGGATCGGAGGCAAGTACGAGTTCAGGATCACCTGAAGCGGCAGCGCGATATTCCGCTTCACGAACGATGCGATCCGTCGTGGCATTCACCAGTTCCCTGCTGAATGCGTCCACTTCCCCCAGCTCCGCGGTGTGATCCGCGTTGGTCGACTGGCCGTTTTCCAGCGCCTCCGGCGTATTTACGATTCCATGCTGCTTTTGAAATTCCGACAGCTTTCGCTCATCCACCCCTGTACGCAGCTTCAACTCGCCTAACTGGACATTCAGCCACGTAGTTGCGTTCTTGGTGGCCGCAATTCGCAAATCAACATCCTGTTGCCGATAGGCCGCAATGACGGCATTGACAACCGCTGCTGAAAGCGCTGCATCCTCCGAGCGAAACCGGATTTGCAAAACAAGCGTGCGGGGGATCGTCTGCACGGTCAGGTCGCGCTGGAACTTGTCGAGCAGCCACGCCCTGGCGTCAGGGCCGGGCTGCTGCGGATCGAAACTCGGAAATTTCCGGGAGAACGTGCCCATAAATCCCGGCGCCTTGTACAGCGCCAGGCGGCTAATCACATCCCACGCTAATTGGTCGCTGCGGAACACGCTGGCCAGAGTCTCCAACTGGACCTGTCCCGAAGCGAAGGAACCCGAAGCGCTTTCGCTTCGATCGAGACTGAGAACGGAAACAGGTGCGCCCCGCAAGGCCACGCGTGCCGTCGCTTCATACTCATTGGGAGCAAGCAGACAATAGAGCAGGCATGCGCCGAGCAGCGTTCCTACAATCGACAGAAAGAACCGCAGATTGCGCTGCACTGCAAACCAAAGTTCGTGCAAAGAAAGATACGAATCCTGCCGCGAAGCTCGGCCCGGCGATGGAGTGCGATTTGTTGCGTGGCCTTCTTTGACTGCGCTGATCTCCGGCAAGGGTCGGCTTCCTCAGTTCCCGTTGCTTTCCGAAGGGCATTCGCGCAGTACACGGACGAGCGGCCACAGCGGACAAGAACTCACATCAGTGTCACCAATCCGCGGCCGATTGTTAGTGAGACACGTCACATCTCAGATGACGGGGAAAACGCCGGGAATCATTGACCTGAAGGAACTGATTTATGCGCCAGCGCGATACCACTCCACGGTCCGGTGCAGCCCTTCCCGAAAGTCCACAATCGGGCTATAGCCGAGCAGTTCACCAGCCCGGCGAATATCGGCAAACGAATCGCGGATGTCGCCGGATCGAGGCGTGCCGTAGGCCGGTTCTCCTTTATAACCTGTTAGTTCGCAAAGAATGCTAAAGGTCTCGTTGAGAGTGGATCGCGAGCCGGTTGCCACATTCATCATCTGGCCCGCCACCTTGTCCGCCTCTGCAACGGCAGCCATCAAGTTTGCATGAACCACGTTGTCGATATAGGTGAAGTCGCGGCTTTGTTCGCCGTCACCGTAAATAGTTGGTTGCTCTCCAGCCAGCATCCGCCGGCAAAAAATAGCAAGTACTCCCGAATAGTGCGACGTTGGATCCTGATATGGACCGAACACATTGAAGTAGCGCAGAACCACTGTTTCAAGCCCATACACACGCCAGAAGGCCCGCATGTACTGTTCGCCCGCAAGTTTCGCCACAGCGTAAGGCGAAATCGGATTGGGGAGCATATCCTCACGCTTGGGCAAGGTGGGCGTATCGCCGTACGCCGATGACGATCCGGCATACACCACTCGCCTAACTCCAGCCGCGCGCGCCCCCACCAGCAGGTTCAGCGTCGCCGTAACGCAGTGCAGATTCGTGCCCACCGGGTCAGCGACAGAGCGTGGTACCGACGCCAGCGCGGCCTCATGGAACACTACTTCGACGCCTTCGCAGGCACGCGCGCATTGTTGTGGGTCAGTCAGATCTCCCTCGACGAACTCCATCCCCTCGAGCCCGGCCAGATTACTGCGCTTGCCGGTGATGAAGTTGTCAACGCCGCGAACGTCTTCTCCGCGTTTCAGCAAGGCCGCGGCAATCGAACGCCCGATAAACCCCGCGGCTCCGGTTACAAGATATTTCGCCAACCATCCCTCCCAATTTCAGAACAAACCCCGCCGAAGCTCAGAATATATCGGCTGGTCAGTTCCTCAACATCGGCTCTGCTTGCAACTGCTTCGAATTCGCTGTCCTTCCGCATCGCTGATCCGCTAAACTCGGCACTCAAGCCACTCAATTTCCCTTGAGGTCAAGCCCAGTGAACGAATGGAAGCTTGTTCAGAAGGATTCCTCGGAAGCGCTCGCCCGTCTGCATTTCTTTTCCGTAAAAAAGAAGCACGCCCAAGGCGAGATCGAAGCCCGCATCACGGTGAAAGAATTTGCCACCGCCAAAACCAGCGACATGCAATTCTATGCCACTGCCGATCTTGAACTGAACCAGAAGACGCTGCGGTTCCAGCCCTGCGGCTGGAGCGAAACACTCGTCGGAGCGCTCGGCGAATGCATGCGCAACCTGCGCAAATTCGACTATGAGGCGGCAGAGGATCCTTCTGCGCTACCATCAGATTGCGGCCGGTAAGCAATCTGCCGATCTTCATCTCTCAAAGCGGAGCACCACCATCGTGTTTACGCCTCAAGCCATCGGATTTGTCCGCAGCCCCTACACCGACTCCAAGGCCATTCCCAAGGGACTCGGCGCCAAACACGATGCCGAAGGTGTGCTTGAGATTCTCCCTGAGTTCGAACCTGGGTCTCACTGACGTTGAGGGCTTTTCTCACCTGTTCGTCATCTGGACCTTCGACCGCTCTGAGGGTTTTGAACTAATCGGCAGCCCGCCGATTGACGAACAGCCACACGGTGTCTTTGCAACCCGTTCGCCGCGACGCCCTAATCCGATTGCGCTCACTGTTGTAGAACTGCTAAGCCGCGAAGGCCGCCAACTGCACGTGCGCGGCGTTGATATGCTCGATGGCACGCCAATCCTCGACATCAAGCCTTACTTATCGAGCATCCCCGCGGAAAAGCTTCGTCGCGGCTGGATCGCCGAAGCCGAAGAACGCCTTCAACGTTGATCGGCCGTGACATGCTTGCGCCAAGCCTGTCCGTTCGGACGGCGTAGTCTAAGGATCTGCTTTCTGATGTTCCCGTGCAATTCCCACAATGTGGCAGCCAGAGTTATTCACAGGTCTTCCGCCGACAACTCTCGTTCAAAGACCCGCCCTCTAATTAGGGAACGGAAGAGAATCTTCCAGAAGGAGAGAGTAGTCTATGGCCTTCAAGAGAATCGGCAACGAAACTCACGAATGGCAACATGAACACTCGTGCATCAAGGGTTGTACGGGTCAGGGGAGGGAAACTCGGGCTGAGCTCGAATGAACCACCTCATCCGTAACACCCGAGTTGTGATCCGGTTACCGAACCGGGTCTTCGAAAATTCGGAAAGCACTGGGGCGAGGTCTCGCAAGGGATCCCGCCCTTTTGCTGTGCGCCTTCAGGGCAACATCTCCCTTCACGCTGCTCATTTTGGAAGGCAGCTACACCTCAAAACCCGACCCGCGCCAAACTGCCGACCGTGGGCCTAATCGTGTATTGTGAGTGAGTTCGGTTATGAACATCCTCTCCGCCACGCTTGCTGAACCGCAAAGTTTCTCGCTGCCGGAGAAACTGCTCCTCGTGGCACTCATCGCCGCTTCGGGTGCGATGTTCTGGCGCCGATTCGGACCGATCCTCAAGCGCATCCTCAAATCCCGAAAAGACCCCAATTTCAGCCCTCTCACCCATCGGCAAGCGCATTTGGGACTTCTTCTGGGAAGTGATTTGCCAGGCCAAAGTCATTCGCGAGCGCCCACTTCCGGGCCTTGCTCACGCCTTCGTCTTCTGGGGTTTCTGCGCATTCGCCCTCGTCACACTGAACCACGTTGCAGTCGGGCTCGGCATTGGATTCCTCGATCCACACGGATTGATCGGCCGTTTCTATTTCTATCTCGCCGCAGCCTTTGCCATTGCCTGCGCCGTCGGTATTCTGGGTCTCTTCGTCCGCAGGTTTTTCGTGCGGCCCCGATGGCTCGGCGACAAAGTCTCCTATGAATCGGGAGTCATCGCGCTGCTCATCTTCCTGCTGATGGCGACGTACCTCGCGAGCTTTTCCGTCAGCGATGCCGGCCCCGCATCCCGCATTCTCTGGTGGACACACACGCTGTCTCTTCTCATCTTTCTGCCCATCATTCCGCACACCAAGCACCTCCACCTCATTCTCAGCCCGGCCACCATCTTCCTTTCCCGTGGCGGCTTCAGCAAGATTCCGCCGCTGGTCGGCGATGAAGACTTCGGCCTCGTCGCCGGAACCGACCTCACGCAACTTGTCAGCCTGCAGGCCTACTCCTGCGTGGAGTGCGGCCGCTGCACCGAACACTGCCCTGCCAACAACACCGGCAAAGAACTCAACCCCAAGGAAATCATCCTCGGCCTGCGCGGCTATCTCAACGAATTCGGCCCCGCCTCGACCGAAAACCTCATCGGCAAGTACAACTCCATGACCGCCGATTTCCAGTGCACCACGTGCGGGGCCTGCGAATACCAGTGCCCCGTCGGCATCGAGCACCTCCCCATCATCATCGGCCTCCGCCGCGGCGCGGTGAACACCGGCGCGTGGGAAGACGACCACGGCGCCAAGCTCTTCCTCGCCCTTGAGCGCGGATCGAACGCACTTGGCATGGGCGCTCTCGAACGCGACAAATTCATCCAGAAGCAAGAATTCCCCATCTTCGACGGCACACAGGAATACTGCCTCTGGCTCGGCTGCATGGGCGGATACGACCCGAAAGGCCGCGAGATCATCGCCGACTTCGCACGCGTGATGAACTACCTCGGCACCAGCTACGGCGTCCTGCGCAAGGAAAAATGCACCGGCGATCCGGTCCGCCGTCTCGGCAATGACCTTCTCTTCCAGCAACTCGCCGAAGCCAACCTCGAAGCCCTCGCACAAAACAAGGTCAAAAAAATCGTCTCCATCTGCCCGCATTGCGTCCGCACCATTCAGGAAGACTGGAAGGAGTTCGGCACGCCACCCGAGATCGAACACCACAGCGAATTCCTCGCCCGCTTCGCCGACAAACTGCCCAAGCCAATACGACTGGCGCCTCAGCTCCGGAGAAAATCGTCTACCACGATCCCTGCTACCTGGGCCGCTATCGCAACGTCTACGAGGAACCCCGCACCGTCGCCTCCCTCGCCGGAGAACTCGTCGAAGCCCCGCGCTCGCATGAACGCAGCTTCTGTTGCGGCGCTGGCGGCGGTCTCGCGTTTCTTGGCGAAGAAACCGGCGATCGTGTCAGCCACGCGCGAGCCAAGGAACTCGTCGCCACTGGCGCATCGACTATCGGCACCGCCTGCCCCTTCTGCAACACCATGTTCCGCGATGCACTTTCCGCGACAGGCGAGCCCGCACCGCAACTACTGGACATTGCCCAACTGACCGCCCGCAGCCTGCCGAAAACAAACACAGCCGCGGGCGTAATCGCTCCCGGAGGGAGCGAAGAGAATAGCCCAGGATGGAATCCTGGGTTGGCTCATCCAAACTTCAACCGCCGTCCCGTAGGGCCGGCACGAATTCACTGGAGAACCCCATGAAAATCATTGTCGCCATCAAACAAGTGCCCGAGCGTGACGCGCAGGTTCGCATCAACAGCGCCGGCAAATGGATCGAAGAGTCCGACCTCCAGTTTGCCATGAACGAATCCGACGCCTACGCCCTCGAAGAAGCATTGCAACTCAAAGAGAAACACGGTGGCGAAGTCATCGTATTGAGCGCCGGCCCCGAGCGCGCCGGAACCACGATTCGCGAAGCGCTTGCCAAAGGCGCGGATCGGGCCATCCAGGTGGAAGCCGACGACCTTCAACAGCGCGACGCCCTCGGAGTCGCACAATTGCTTGCGTCCGCAGCGAAGCAGGAGAATCCCGACCTGATCCTCACCGGCCTTCAATCGGACGACCTGGGCTACGGACAGACCGGCGTCATCATGGCTGAAGTGCTGGGGGTTCCCCACGCGTCCCTGATTCTGCACGTCGAAAAGACCGACACCGGCCTCACCGTAAAGCGCGAACTCGAAGAGGGCTGGTTCCAGAGCATCGACCTGCCGCTGCCCGCTGTCCTGATGATCCAGTCCGGCGGCACCAAGCTGCGCTATGCCACGCTGATGGGCATCAAAAAGGCCAAAACCAAGGAGTTCCGCAAAGTGAATGCGGCAGAACTCGGCGAGGCAAATGCGCCCACGGCGGTGCTCGAAAAGATTACGCTCCCGCAAAAACAGAAATCCACCCAGATCATTCCCGGCTCCCCCAAAGAGGCGGCAGCAACTCTTGTCGAGAAATTGAAGTTCGAGGTGCGAGTCATATGAGCGGCGTCTACGTAGTTCTCGAAGATCGTGGCGGCCGCATCAGCCGCATCAGTTGGGAAGCAGTCGCAGCAGCGAACATCCTGGCCGCGCAATCGGGCACCAAGCCAACTGCGATTGTCATCGGCGCCCAGACTGAAGACCTCGCCAAAGAAGCCGCAACCAAGGGCGTCGGCAAAGTCGTTCGCATCGAGCATCCGCTGCTCGCGCAGTACACTTCTGACGGATTCACCGCAACCCTCGAACAATTCATCCGCGCACAGTCCCCGGACTATGTCGTCTTTCCGCATTCCTACCAGGTTCGCGACTATGTACCGGCACTGGCAGCGCGATTCGGCCGGGTACTCATCGGCGACGTGACCGCGATCGGCGACGGCCCACTCTTCACGCGCCAACTCATGCAAGGCCGACTCAGCGGCAACTACAAATCCACCGGCGCAGGCCCTAGTTTCATCTCCGTACAGTCAGGCGCCTTTCGCGCCGGCGCAAGCGAGACCGCTGCCGGCGAGACCTCCACATTCGCCCCCAAAATCGAAGCCGCCCAGATCCGAACCAAACCCGGCGAGCCATTCCGCGGCACCGCCCAGACCGTTGACCTCGGCTCTGCGCAGCTGATCGTTGCCGTCGGCCGCGGCATCAAGGAAGCCGACAACCTTCCTCTCGCGCAGGATCTTGCTGCGGCACTCGGCGCGGAGCTCGCCGCATCCCGCCCCATCTGCGACAACGGCTGGCTCCCCATCGAGCGCCAGGTCGGCAGTTCCGGCCAGACCGTCGCGCCCAAGCTCTACCTTGCCGTCGGAATCTCCGGCGCCATTCAGCACCTGGTCGGCATGAAAGGCTCGCAGTGCATCGTCGCCATCAACAAAGACGCCGAAGCCCCGATCTTCGAAGTAGCCGACTACGGCATCGTAGGCGATCTCTTCGAAGTGGTACCGGCATTGACAGAAGCGATCAAGGCGATAAAGCAGTAGGGGCGAATATTGCGGTAGATCGATTCCTGCTTCTTAGTGCGCAGGGGCCAGCGAGAACGGGGGCGGTGCAGAATGGCGTTTGTGCTTGCGGTTTTTCTGTTTGTCGTTGTGATTGGCGCGATTGACGCCAGGCTTCCCTGGCCTAGTCCCAAATCGAAGAAGGCCCGGCTATGATCGCTGGGCACTTCGGGTTCGCCGCCGCTGTCAAATCGTACGAGCGTCAAGCGCCGTTGTGGGCTTTGATGCTGGCTTGCGTCTGGCTCGACGTCATCTTCGTTCCACTCTTCCTCGCACACATCGAAACGATTGCGGATGCTCCAGGAACACACGGCGGTTACGGAGCTTTGATCATTTATGCCGACTACACGCACTCGCTGCTTGGCGCTCTCGCGCTTTCGGTCGTCTTCGGCGCGATAGCAGCCATCTGGTGGAGTCGTCGCACCGGATTTGTCCTTGCCGCAGTCGTCTTCTCGCATTGGCTGCTCGATCTGGTTGTGCACCGCGCCGATATGCCGATTCTCCCCGCCAACGCAGGCAATCTGCCTCGTCTCGGTTTCGGGCTCTGGCAGCATCCTGTAGCTGCAGCAGCGGTCGAAGCGGCTCTCGTCGTGGTAGGAGCTTTTCTCTATTGGCGGGCCGCGCAGGCGACTGTTTCCTCCGGAAATGCTTCACTCCGCCGACGGGCAAATCTATCTTCTCTTCTCATCCTCGTTTTCGGGATCGCTGTGCTGGCTTTGGACTTTACAGGGATCGCTGGCTGACTCCCCGCCTGCTCACTAAAGTTTGCGCCCCAATGGTCTCAGGCTTTATGTTTCCCTGTTCACCGCGCATGCTTGCCAGAACGAGGCCAACCGCCCATGCTTCTTCCCGCAACCTATCAATTCGCCCTCTTTCTCATGATTCTCAGTATGCTCTGCTGGGGTTCCTGGGCCAACACGCTCAAGCTCTGCCCCGGCTATCGTTTCCAACTCTTCTACTGGGATTACTCCATCGGCCTTCTGCTCGCCACCGTCGTCTGGGGACTGACCGCCGGCAGCCTGGGCCAGACGGGGCCTTCCTTTCTCGATGCAGTGGCTCATACCTCCTCTCTCGCAATCCTGTTTGCCCTCTGCGGCGGCGTGGTTTTTAACGTGGCAAACCTGCTGCTGGTTGCGGCCATTGAAGTGGCCGGGCTGGCCGTGGCCTTCCCAGTCGGTATCGGACTGGCACTCGTCATCGGAGCGGTCTCAAGCTATCTCGTCGCGCCTGCCGCCAATCCCCTGCTGCTCTTTGGCGGAGTTGCCCTGGTCACCGTCGCCATCGTGCTCGACGCCGGCAGCCTATCGCAAGCGCGAATCAACTTCGAAGGCCACCACAACCCGCGGCATCGTTCTTTCGCTCGTCGCCGGCGTGCTCATGGGCGGCTGGTACCCCATCGCGACGCACGATTTGGGCAGAGGCACTGCTCCAGGTCCATACGCGATCGCGTTCTTCTTCGCCATCGGAGTCGTGCTCTCCACCATTCCCGCCAACCTGCTGTTGATGGCCAGACCCCTTGATGGCAAGCCGCCTGTCGATGGCTCAGACTATTGGCGCGCCCCATTTGGCTGGCACCTCGCAGGCGTCTTTGGCGGTGCCATCTGGTGCGTCGGCGCGGTCGCCAACTTTATCGCCTCGGTCGCGCACCTGGCCAAGCCCATCGGCCCTGCAGTCTCCTACTCCATCGGCCAGGGCGCCACCATGATCTCGGCTTGCTGGGGCGTCTTCGTGTGGCGTGAATTCGCCGGCGCACCACGGGCAGCGCACATGCTGCTTGTGCTGATGTTCGTCTTCTTTATCCTGGGCCTCGGCGCCATCGCGCTGGCTCCCCTCTACTGAGGCCTGACATGAGCTGAGACTCGCAAACCGATCGTCGTCGTCGGCAGCGTCACCATGGACATGGTGACCCGCACGCCGCAAATCCCTCGCATCGGACAGACCGTCATCGGCACCAGCTTCTCCACCACGCCCGGCGGCAAAGGCGCCAATCAGGCTGTCGCAGCAGCGCGCCTGGGCTATCCTGTGCAGTTCCTGGGCATGGTCGGCGACGACGTCTACGGCCCGCAGCTGATCGAGAATCTCTCGCAAGCCGGAGTCAACACCTCCGCGATGATCGCTACTCCCGGATCATCCGGCCTCGCGCCGATCTTCCTTGACGAGAGCGGCCAGAATGCAATCGTCGTCGTTCCCGGCGCCAACGGCAAGGTCGACTCTGCCTACGTCGACAAGCATGTCGACGTCATCCGCAACGCCGGAATGGTCCTATGCCAGCTTGAGCTTCCCATCGCCACTATCGATCACACGCTAGCCCTTTGCGCAGAGCTCGACATCCCGGTCATGCTCGATCCCGCTCCCGCCGCCTCGCTCAGTGATCCCGTGTGGAAGCAGGTCGCATGGTTCACCCCGAACGAAACGGAAGCTGCCTTCTACCTCGATCATGGATCCGACCCCGAGCCCGTTGCCCGGGAACTGCTCGCGCGTGGTCTCAAGGGCGTCGTTCTCAAGCGCGGTGCCGAAGGCGCCTATGTTGCCCTTGCAGGAGGTAAGGCTGGCTGGGTCCAGCCCTTCGCCGTCAACGCCATTGACACCGTCGCGGCCGGGGACTGCTTCAACGGCGCCTTCGCAGTGGCTCTGCTTGAAGGCAAGGACCCGTGGGCCGCCGCGCGCTTCGCCTGTGCTGCATCAGCTATCTCCGTCACGCGCCGCGGCGCGCAAGCCTCCATGCCCACGCGCGAAGACCTCAATGCGTTTCTGGCCGACCGCGGCGAGACAGTCTGAATGAAGCGGCCTTTTCGCATGAACAGCGATCTGGAGAAGATGCTCAAATGATCCGAAATAACCTGGCTCAGCATCGTTGCTCGGAGCTCTCGCCGTCGGTGCCGCTGCGCAAGACACCCACTACCAACCGCGCGGCCAGCAGATCCCCACCCCGCACTGCACTGGAGCTCCAGAACGCATGGGAAGGTCCGCAGATGTAGCTGCCCGCCATTCGCGCATGAGCGCTGGCTTGCCGACCTCAAGCATTGGCGCGCAGAGCGCCGCATCCGCATCGCCTACGATCCCTCCCGCTACGACCTGCCTGCATTCAAGTGGACGCAATCGAGCTTCATGCAGCCGCAGATGATGGTTCACGACCGCTACTTCTACGATCCCGTCGCCGGCCGCTACACGGTCGATCGCTACCTCGACGATCTCGAAAAACGCTATGGCGGCATCGATGCCGTCCTCATCTGGGCGACCTACCCCAACATGGGCATCGACGACCGCAACCAGCTTGAGATGGTCACGTCCATGCCCGGCGGCGTGGAAGGTGTTCGACAGATGGTCGCCGACTTCCATCGCCGCGGCGTGCGCGTGCTCTTTCCCATGATGATGTGGGACGAAGGCACGCACGAGCCTTCGCAACCCTGGCCGCAGGCCCTTGCAGAGCTGATGAAGCAGATCGACGCCGACGGCATCAACGGCGACACGCAGGACGGCGTCCCGCTCGGCTTCTCGCTCGCCGCTGACGCAACCGGCCACCCGCTCGCCTTCGAGCCGGAAGGCAGCCCCAGCGACGAAGCACTCGCGTGGAACGTGATGACCTGGGGCCAGTACGCATTTCCATTCATCCCTATGGTCGACCGCTACAAGTGGCTTGAGACCCGCCACATGGTCAACATCAGCGATCGCTGGGCCGTCGACCAGACCACGATCTGCAATTCGCCTTCTTCAACGGCGTCGGCTGGGAGAGCTGGGAAAATGTCTGGGGCATCTGGAACGGCATCAATCCACGCGATGCCGAGGCCACGCGTCGCATCGCGACCATCGAGCGCGGCATCGCTCCATTTCTCACTAGCCCCGACTGGGAACCCCTCTATCCCATGCACAGCTTCGGCGTTTACGCCAGCCGCTGGCCGCTCGGAGATCAGACCGTCTGGACCATCGTGAATCGAACCGATTATGAAATCGCCGGCCGCCAGATGGACGTAAAGTCTGCGCCCGGCATGCGCTACTTCGATCTCTATCACGGCGTTGAACTGAAACCGGAACCAGACGGCCCCGTTGCCGTCCTCAGCTTCAACATCGAAGCCAGCGGCTACGCTGCAATTCTTGCCTCGCCCGTGCGAACCCTCCCAATCCATAAAAGACCTGATGCATCGCATGGCTGGGATGACCGCGAAGCCACTCTCATCTTTCTCGCACGAGCCGACCGTACTTCAACAGCGTCTAGTCGAAATCGCTGCAACGAAGCCCGCGACCGAAGCTCCGGAAGGCATGGTAAAAATCCCCGGAGGCGCTTTCGTCTTCCGCGTACGCGGTACCGAGATTGAAGGCGGCTCCATGAATGGCGTCGATGTGCAGTATCCATGGGAAGATTCCCCACGTCGATTCCACGAACACGCCATGACCATCAAGCCTTTCTTCATCGACAAATTCCCCGTCACCAATGCGCAGTTCAAGCAATTTCTCGATGCCGCGCACTACACGCCGCGAGATCCGGGCAACTTCCTCCGCGATTGGAAGAACGGTGCCTATCCGCAAGGCTGGGACAACCGTCCCGTCACCTGGGTCTCGCTCGAAGATGCCCGAGCCTACGCCGCATGGGCCGGCAAGCGCCTTCCTCACGAATGGGAGTGGCAACTCGCCGCTCAGGGCACAGATGACCGTGACTATCCCTGGGGTGACGACTGGAACCCCGCCAACGTCACCACGCCCGACGCAGGCCGCACCATGCACGGTCCTGAATCCGTCGGCGCACATCCTCAGGGAGCCAGCCCTTACGGCGTGCAGGACCTGGTAGGCAACGTCTGGCAATGGACCGATGAGTTCGAGGATGATCACACTCGAGCTGCCATCGTGCGCGGCGGAAGCTACTATCAGCCGCAAGGCTCCATCTGGTATTTTCCCCAAGCCTATCGCAACGACGAGCACAGCAAGGTGCTGCTTATGGCCCCATCCTACGATCGCTCCGGCGGCGTTGGCTTTCGGTGCGTCCGCGACGCACAATGAAGCATCGAATAACCTGCAAGCTCAGGCTACTTCATTCTCCAGCGCTCCGATCGGCTCGATCGTGATGCGAATGCGGTCGCCGCTCGCCAGCGTGAATGTGCTGGGTGGCACAATCCCGGTCCCCGTCATCAGAAACACGCCGGACGGAAAACTGTTGTCTCGCAGCAAATATTCCACCAGTGTCTTTGGGTCGCGCTTCAATTCCGTCAACTCCACTGTCCCCGTAAACTCCACGCGATCGTGTCGCAGAATCTCAATCGCGATCTCAGTCGAGAGCGACAGCGCACTCGCGCTGACAAGAATCCCCGGCCCCAGCGCGCAGCTCCCCTTGTAAACCTTGGCCTGCGGCAGATAGAGCGGGTTCTCGCCTTCGATGTCACGCGAACTCATGTCGTTGCCAATCGTGTAGCCGACAATGCGCCCTGCCGGACTCACCACCAGCGTCAACTCCGGCTCCGGAACCGACCAGTGCGCATCGCCACGGATCCGCACCTTGCCGCCTGATCCCACCGTGCGGCTTGCAGTCGATTTAAAGAAAAGCTCGGGACGCTCGGCAGAATAAACACGATCGTAGAAATCTCCACCGCCCGCGTCCTTCGATTCCTCCATGCGCGCGCCACGGCTGCGGTAGTAGGTCACGCCCGCCGCCCACACTTCCTGCCCAACGATTGGCGCAAGCACCTCTCCCTCGCGAAATCCTGCCAGCGGTCTCGCCCGCCCCACAAATCCCGCTAGAAATTCCGGCAGATCATCGCGTGAGAGCAACTCATCCCAGCTGTGATCCGCAACGAGGTAATGCTGTTCACCCTCTTCGACGAAGATCCCGCCCGTGGTGCGAAAAAGTTTCACATATCCTCACATTCGCTTTCATCCTACACGCCGCACTCATGCGCGAATTCCAGGGTGCCCCATCCATGCGACATCTTTTTGTCGCTTGGGTGGGAAACCACCAAAGCTTGGAGCAAAGAGCGGTGCCCATCCATGCGGCGTTTGCGCCGCAGCGTCGGAAGAAACTACGCTCGCCACGCATCCAGCTTACCGGCCCTGATCGCAGCCGAAAGCGCATCGATATCCGGCGCAAGGACGCGATCCCGCTCCAGTCGCGGAACCACCCTGCGCACGACTTCATGTGCCCCCTCGATCTGTGCACTCGATTTCAACGGCCGACGAAACTCCAGTGCCTGTGCCGCGCACATCAACTCAATAGCCAGGATCCGTTCAACATGCTCGACGATCTGCCGCAGCTTGATTGCCCCCGTCATCCCCATCGAAACGTGATCCTCTTTACCTCCATCCGTCGGAATGCTGCCCGTGGACGAGGGATGCGAAAGCACCTGGCACTCGTTGATCAGTGCCGCGGCAACAATCTGCGCGATCATGAATCCCGATGAGAGCCCGGGATCGTTAGAGAGAAACGCCGGCAACCCTTCGTTGATATCGGGATTCAGAAGCCGGTCGACTCGCCGCTCGGTGATGCCTGCCAGATCGGTCATCGCCAGCGCTGCATAGTCAAACGCATACGAAAGCGGCGCTCCGTGGAAATTGCCGCCAGAGATCACCGCGCCACCACCTGGACTCATTCTGGAAACACCAGTGGATTGTCCGTCGCCGAGCCAGCCTCTGTCTCCAGCACCCCGGCAACGTGCTCCAGCACGCCACGCACTGCCCCGTGCACCTGCGGCATGCAGCGAAGACAATACGCATCCTGCACGCGCGAATCATGTTCGCGATGCGATTCGCGAATCTCCGATCCTTCCATCAGCCGCATCAAATGCTCCGCCGCCGCGATCTGCCCTGCATGCGGCCTTGCCCGGTGGATGCGCTCATCGAAAGCCGCCGGTGTTCCCTTCAGCGCCTCGAGTGACATGGCTCCAGAAAGATCGCAAAGCTCCACCACTCGCAGCGCACGCGACGTTGCCAGCGCCCCCACGGCGGTCATCGCCTGCGTTCCGTTCAACAGTGCCAGTCCCTCTTTCGCAGTAAGCTGCATCGCCTTCAAACCGGCACGCCGCAAAGCCTCACTGCCGGCGATCCGCTCTCCGCGATAGAATGCCTCTCCTTCGCCCACAACCACCAGCGCAAGATGCGCCAGTGGCGCCAGGTCGCCGCTCGCCCCCACCGATCCCTTCTCCGGAATCACCGGGTGCACACCGGCATTCAGCAAACCCACCAGCAGTTCCAGCAGTTCCGGCCGCACGCCGCTGAACCCCTTCGCCAGAACGTTTGCGCGCAGAAGCAGCATGGCGCGCGCCTCTGCCTCCGCCAGCGGATCGCCGACTCCGCCGGCATGGCTTCGCACCAGATTGATCTGCAACTCAGCCAGCTTGTCGCCGGGAATCCGCACATCCGCCAGCTTGCCGAAGCCGGTGTTCACGCCGTACACAGTCTCTCCTGCCGCGAGAATGCTCTCAATCAAGGCGCGGCTCTCCGCAACACGCCTGAGGGCTTCTCCCGCCACTTCTACGCGGCATCCCGCCAGCGCAACGGCCTCAATCTCATCCAGCGTCAGAGCCTGTCCGTTCAAAATCAGCTTGTCCATACATGCGATGTTAGGCGGCTAATCGTGCAATAGAAAGACAGATTCATCCCCAGAGGGTGCTGAATCTCAGGCGAATCACCTATCATGATGGATTATGGCAATGGATTCCACGGCATTACTCGATATGCACGGGCGAAAGCTTCTGCATGAACTTCAGGAAAACGCCCGCCTCAGTCTCGCAGAGCTTGGTCGCCGCGTCGGCCTCTCGCCCACCGCCACCGGCGAGCGCCTTAAACAGATGGAGGAGATCGGCATCCTGCGCGGCTACACCCTCGAAATCGACCGCGAAGCCCTCGGCCTCGAGGTCCTAGCCTTTATCCGCATGAGTTGCGGGGGCCAGAATTATTACCGCCTGCTCGAATTCATCCAGACGCTCGAAGAGGTCCGCGAGTGCCACCACCTCACCGGCGGCGACGACTTCCTGCTCAAGGTCACCACCACCAACCTCGCCGATCTTGAGGCCCTGATTGAAGCGCTTCTGCCTTACGGCAATCCCGTCACGAGCCTTGTCCTCTCGTCGCCGGTCGAGCACCGCAAATACGCCGTCCTGGGAAAACTCACCACGGTTAGCAAGAAGCGCACGCGCCGCCGCTAGAGTGAACTCTAAAGTTCCGGCAGCCACGCTCACCCTCTAGAATCAATCTAGCTTTGATCGGCACTGATCTACGCGCTCAAATCCTGATCATCATCGAAGAACGAGGATCAAAATGCATCTCACTCGCAGAGACTTCTCCCGCCTTGGCGTTTTAGGCATCGCAGCACATCTGATCCCTTCTCGCTTCGCGCGCAAGCCAGGCCAAAAGAAGATCGGCTATGCCGTAATCGGACTCGGCCGCATCGCAGGCCACTTCATGCCGGGAACGCGGAGCACCACCAACTCGCAGATCACCGCCCTGGTCAGCGGACATCGCGACAAAGCCGAACGCATCGCGGCCGAGTACAACGTGCCGGCCGCTTCCATCTACAACTACGAGAACTTCGACGAGATCGCGCACAATCCCGCCGTCGATGCGGTCTATGTTGCGCTGCCGAATTCCATGCATGCCGAATACACCATCCGCGCCGCCAAGGCCGGCAAGCATGTGCTCTGCGAAAAGCCGATGGCCACCAGCGTTGCCGACTGCGAAAAGATGATTGCCGCCTGCAAGGCCGCAAACGTCAAGCTGATGATCGCCTATCGCTGCCACTATGAGCCGACGAATCTCCGCGCCATCAAGCTCATTCGCGACGGCGCGCTCGGCCAGGTGCAGGCCATTGAAAGCGCATTCGGCTTCAACATCTCTCCCGGCGAATGGCGCCTCAGCAAGAAGCTTGCCGGCGGCGGCCCGCTCTACGATGTCGGCATCTATTCGCTCAATGCCTGCCGCTATCTCACCGGCGAAGAGCCGCGACCACATCTCCGCCTATGCATCCGTCATCGATCACGACGGCCGCTTCAACGAAGTGGAAGAAAATGTCGCATGGACTATGCACTTTCCTTCCGGCATCGTCGCCAGTTGCACCACCACCTACGGCGCAAACATGGAGGGATACTTCCGCGTCTACGGATCAAAGGGATGGCTGCAGGTGGACAAGGCATTCGTCTACGAAGGTCTGCATCTGCGCGCCGAATACTCCGGCACCAAGATTCGACGAGCCCAACCCCGCCCGCGATCCTTCGCACTTTCAGGCGGAGGCCGAGCACTTCTCCCATTGCATTCAGAATGGGCACGAACCGCAATCGCCCGGCGAAGAAGGCCTGCGCGATATGCGCTACATCGCCGAGATCTATCGCTCTGCAGGAATCAGCGTCTAGGCAGACGCCGCTTCTTGCTTCGCGCACGGTCACGTGCTTCGGCTCAGCGAAGTCCCAGGATCTTGCGATTCTTGTTCTTCGTCTGGCTCCCGCTCCGGCAAAATCGTCAAACGCCTTATCCGTCACGCGAATGATCCACTGCTTGATCAGCGCCGCGCCTTCCGCCGCTCCGGCCTTCGGATGCTTGATGCAGCACTCCCACTCCAGCACCGCCCATCCCGGATAATCGTACTGCGCCATCTTGCTGAAGATCGCCTTGAAATCGATCTGCCCGTCGCCCAGCGAGCGGAACCGTCCCGGCGCGATCGATCCAATCCTGGTAGCCGCCATAGACTCCCGACCGTCCATTCGGCCTGAACTCCGCATCCTTCACATGAAACGCGCGCACCCGTTCGTGATAAATGTCCAGGAACTGCAAGATAGTCCAGCTGCTGCAAAATCATGTGGCTCGGATCGTAAAGAATATTCGCGCGCTTGTGATCGTTCACAACTTTCAGGAATCGCTCGAATGTTACGCCGTCATGCAGATCTTCGCCCGGATGCAATTCGATAGCAAACATCCACGCCGGCTTCATCAAACACATTCAGGATCGGCGTCCAGCGCCGCGCCCAGCTCCTCAAACGCCGCATCGATCAGTCCCGCCGGCCGCTGCGGCCACGGATAAAAATACGGCCACGCCAGCGCGCCTGAAAATGTTGCATGCGCGGTCAGCCCCAGCCTGCTGCTCGCCATCGCCGCCCACTCCAATTGCTGCACTGCCCACGCCTGCTGCTCCTTCGGCCTGCCTTTCAAATTCGGCCGGAGCAAATCCATCGAGCATCGACATCGTATGCAGGATTGCTCGCAACCAGCTGTCCCTGCAGATGCGTCGAAAGTTCGGTAAGCTTAGAGCCCGCTGCGTCCAGAATCCCGAGCACTTCCTCGCAATAGTCCCGGCTCTCCGCCGCAAGCTTCAGATCGAAAAGACGCCTGTCCCACGTCGGAATCTGCACCCCGACAAACCCCAGTTGCGCAGCCCAGTGCGCCATTCCATCCAGCGAATTGAAAGGCGCTTGATTGTCGGCAAACTGCGCCAGAAAAATGCCCGGTCCCTTGATCGTCTTCATCGCTCGCTCCCCGAATCAATCTTCATACTTCAAAATTCAACCCAGCTCTCGCGTTTGCTGCTCTCGATAGCCCGGTCGATAAATCGCATCCCGCGCACGCCGGCTTCAATCCCCGGCAGCGTCTGCGGAATCTCACTCTTGTCGACTCTGTTGCCACGCAATCAGCACATCGGCAAACTCGCGATAGAGCACGGCAAACGCCTCAAGATATCCTTCCGGATGTCCGCCCGGCAGCCTCGTCACCGCGCGCGCATCCTCGCTCAAATAGCCGCCCGCCGCATGCCGAATCTCTTCCGGCCCATCCAGCCATTTCACGCGCAGCCGGTTTGGATCTTCCTGCCGCCAGTCGAGCGATCCCTTCTCGCCGTACACGCGCAGCCGCAATCCATTTCCCTCGCCCGCCGCAATCTGCGAAGTCATCAGTACGCCCTGCGCATCGTTGTCCATGCGCAGCAACGCCGTGCAATCGTCATCGAGCTTGCGCCCCTGCACCACCGAAAGCAGCGAAGCATTCAGGCCCACAACCTTCAGTCCCGTCACATACTCGGTCGAGATGAAACGCGTGCACGCCGATGTCGCCGATGCACCCGCCCAGTCCGCTCTGCGCCGGATCGGACCGCCACGCCGCCTGCTTCTGCCCTGTCGTCTTCGATCGGCTTGGTCAGCCATCCCTGCAAATACTCGACAGCGATCTTGCGAATCTTGCCCAGCTGCACCGCTGGCGCACATCGCCCGCGCCTCGCGCACCAGCGCGTAGCCCGGCATAGGTGTGCGTCAATCCATAAGGCAACCCGCTTTTCGCGACCGCCTTCTCCAGTTCCACCGCCTCTTCGTAAGTCGCCGTGGCCGGCTTGTCGCTCATCACCGGAAACCCCGCAGCCAGCGCGGCCAGCGCAACCGGCAAGTGCAAGATGATTCGGCGTAACGATGGCAACAAAGTCGATCGGGTCCGGCCGCTTTCGCTCCGCCTCCAGCATCGACTTGTAATCTGCATAGGCCCGGTCAGGATCGATCTTGTATCGCCTCACCTGCCAGCCGCGACCGCTCCGCCGATTGAGAAAACGCGCCCGCAACCAGTTCAATCTTCCCATCGAGTTCGGCGGCCATGCGGTGCACCGGCCCGATAAAGGCGCCGGGCCCGCCACCCACCATCCCCATGCGCAGTTTTCGCTGCCCGGCCATTTCATTCCCTCTAGCTTGCAATCATGTTGTTTTCAAAGTCTCTGCCTGCCACAGCGAGCGTCAATCTACGAGTCCTCTCTATTCCTGTATATCCGACAAACCGCTGGCCTGGGAGATGAATCCTGACGAATTCACCTTTCCATCATGACTATGGTCACGGGTATTGCCGGAGAAAGTCCCGAATTCCCGATAGGTTTGGAAACTCAACTGCTCGCCAGTTCCGCCCGCTTCAGCCCCGGAGCCAGCGTTCTCAGCACCACCAGCGCGACAAGATAAGCCAAACCCGAATACATAAACAACGGCACATAACTCCCGGTGAACTGCAGAATGTGTCCCGCCACCTGCGCGAAAATGGCTCCGCCAAGCGCGCCGCCCACCTGCCCAAAGCTCACCACCGTGCCGACATACTCGGCTGGAAACATATCTGACACCGTGGTGAAGATGTTGGCCGACCAGCCCTGGTGTGCGCTGGTCGCCATGCACAGCAGCGCAACCGCAGTCCATATCGAGTGCAGGCCGCCTGCAAATGCGATCGGAACGACCAGGCAGGCGCATGTCAGCATCGCCGCCAGACGCGCCGCTTTCAGAGTCATTCCCAGCCGCACATATCCCTTCGGCAGCCAGCCGCCGGACACGCTGCCGATTGTGGAGCAGACATACACCACGATCAGCGGCAACCCGATGTGCGAAAGATCGAGCTTGAATTCCTTGCTGAAGTATCCCGGCAGCCAGAACAGGTAAAACCACCAGACCGGATCGGTGAGGAATTTACCCAGCACGAAGCCCCATGCCTGGCGATATTTCAAAAGCCGCCACCACGGAATCGCAAGGGCAGCCGGTGCGGTTGCCGCCACTTCGCCCCGGTTCGAATCCAAAGTTCATGCGGACTGCGATAACGGATCGACCACCAGACAATCCAGGTTGCGCTGAATACGCCAGTCACCAGGAATGCCGCACGCCAGCCAAAATGCAGCGCCACCCACGGCACGATGAAAGGCGCCAGGATAGCCCCCACACCCGCGCCCGAGTTGAAAATGCCGGTTGCCAGCGCCCGCTCCTTGGGTGGAAACCACTCCGCAGTCGCTTTGATCGCCGCCGGAAAATTCCCGCTCTCGCCCAGGCCCAGAAAAAATCGCGCCACTCCGAACCCGAAGACCGATGTCACCAGCGCATGCCCCATCGCAGACAGACTCCACACGGCGGTCACGATCGGATAGCCGCGACGGCAACCCAGCCGGTCCACCAGTCGCCCGGCAAAAATCACTCCGAGCGCGTACGCGATCTGGAAACACCACACGATGTTTCCGTACTGGATCTCGTTCATGCTGATGGAGCGCTCGACCGTCGGCCATCCGTGAAAGAACGGCTGCAGATGAAGCACTGAGCCCGAGAGCACCGGCTTCAGAATCGACAGAACCTGCCGATCCATGTAGTTGATGGTGGTGGCCACGAACAGCATGGCGCAGATCGTCCAGCGCCCCGGAAGCGGTAGCTCATCTTCGGCTTGCTCCGCCGGTTCTACCCGCTGGTACAACCGCAAATGTTCTTTCGTGGGCTCTGTCGAATTCGCCATTGTCCTACCAGTCCGTCAACGTGCCATCGAGTTTGCGGTTTACCGGCAGATACGCGCGCTGGTACGGATATTTCGCCGCAAGCTTCTCATCCAGATCCACGCCCAATCCCGGGCCGTCTCCCGGGTACATCATCCCGTCTTTGAACGCATAGCTGTGCGGAAAAACCGCGTCCGTCTCGTCCGTGTGCGGCATGTGTTCCTGGATTCCGAAGTTGTGAATCGCCGTATCGAAATGCAGCGCCGCCGCCATCGTCACTGGAGACAAATCCGTCGCTCCATGAAATCCCGTCCGAACGTGATACATCGCCGCAAAGTCCGCCGTCTTCTTCAGGTGCGTAATTCCGCCGCCGTGCACCAGCGTCATGCGCAAATAGTCGATCCACTGATTGCGAATCAGATCGATGCGCATCCCAAACCGAATTAAACACCTCGCCAACCGCAATCGGCGTTGTCGTATGCTCCCGGATAACCTTAAAGCCTTCCTGTAACTCTGCTGGCGTAGGATCCTCTATCCAAAAGAGATGAAATGGTTCCAATTCCTTGCCCAAACGCCCTGCCTCGATCGGCGTGAGCCGATGGTGGCAGTCGTGCAGCAGGTGCATTTCCTCGCCGAACTCCTCGCGCACGCGGGCGAACAAATTCGGAACATGGCGCAGGTAAAGTTCAGACGACCATTCGTACTCATGCGGCAGCCCGCGCTCCGCCGGCTCATAGCGCCCCGGTCCCTTCGCCACGCCATACGTGCTCGAAAGCCCCGGAATCCCGCTCTGCACGCGGATTGCTTTGTACCCGAGTTCCTTGTGCCTCGCGACATCCTCGAGCGCCGCATCCACATCCTTGCCGTTTGCGTGCGCATAGACCAGCACGCCTTCGCGGCTCTTGCCTCCCAGCAGGTTGTAGACGGGAGTATTCAGCGCCTTGCCCTTGATATCCCACAGCGCCACGTCCACGGCCGCAATCGCCGTCATCGTCACGGGCCCGCGCCGCCAGTACGCACCGCGATAGAGATACTGCCAGATGTCCTCGGTCTGAAATGGATCGCGCCCGATGATGCACGGAATCACGTGGTCGGTCAGGTAGCTGGCGACCGCCAGCTCGCGGCCATTCAGCGTGCCGTCTCCCAACCCGTAGATTCCTTCGTCCGTCTCAATCTTCAGCGTGACAAAATTCCGCCCCGGCGAAGTGATGTTGACGTATGCATTCGTAATCTTCAATGTCTCTGCTTTCCGACGCCCGGGAAAGAGCACTGTATCCGTCGAGGCTCCGTACTCCCTATTCCCTAATCCCTAGTCCCTATTCCCTGTTTTACTGGTTTACTCCGCTGGCCAGGAACCCGCCATCCACCGCGACAATCTCCCCTGTCACATACGAAGCCGCTTCGGATGCCAGAAAGATCGCTGCACCCGCCAGTTCGCTCGCCTTCCCAAACCGTCCCATCGGCACGCGCATGTGCAACTCCTCGCCGCGCGGAGTGCCGGTGATCAGCTTCGCATTCAAATCCGTCGGAAACATCCCCGGCGCGATCGCATTCACATTTACGCCAGTCTTGGCCAGTTCCACCGCCAGCACCTTCGTCAGCGATCCAACCGCCGCCTTTGATGCCGAGTAGGCGCGCCACCTGGAAGAACCCGACAAATGTCGTCAGCGAAGCAATATTGACGATGCGCCCGTAGCCCGCCTTCACCATCGTCTTGCCGAAAATCTGGCAAGCCCGCAGCGTCCCCGTCAGGTTCGTCTCGATCACGCGCGACCAGTCGGCCTCAGCACTCTTCAGCGTCGGCGCTTTGTACGTAACGCCCGCCGCGTTGACCAGGATGTCGACTTTACCGAATTCCTTCATCACTGCATCATGCAGCGTTTCCAGCGACGCCCGATCAAGCACGTCACTTGTTACACGCAACGAACGTCGACCCAATGCCTCGATCTCCGCCGCAGCCTTTTCCACCTGTTCCATCCGGCGCGAACTCGGCACCACATCCGCCCCTGCGTCCGCCAGTCCCCGCGCAATCGCATGGCCGATGCCGGTCGTCCCGCCTGTCACCACTGCAACTCTGTCCGCTCAAATCAAAGAGGCTTTTACTCACCTAATTTCCTCGCATAACTTTAAGATTTACAGGCACCCGCATTTACCCGCGTCAATTCCTGCCAATGTCCTAACCCCCAAAATCTATCACGCGCGATCAGTCCCCTCTCAAGCGGCAACGAGCCCGCGTCTCCTCCAGCGGTACAAGGCGTCTTCACCCTGCCCGCGATGCGTTACAGTTTCATTGGATCGAATATGGAACCCATTCTGCTTCCGGATGCGAATCGACGCTGGGACTGCCTCAGCCTCGGCGAAGTCATGCTTCGTCTCGACCCCGGCGAAGGCCGAGTTCATACCACGCGGCAATTCACGGTTTGGGAGGGCGGGGGCGAATATAACGTCGCCCGCGGCTTGCGTCGTTGCTTTGGGCTGCGCACCGCCGTCGCCACCGCGCTCGCCGACAACTCCGTCGGCCGCCTCGTCGAAGACTGCATCCTCCAGGGCGGCGTCGATACCTCCCTCCTCCGCTGGGTTCCGTTCGACGGTGTGGGCCGCACAGTCCGCAACGGTCTCAACTTTACAGAGCGCGGATTCGGCATGCGCGCCGCCGCCGGATGCAACGATCGCGGCCACACCGCCATCAGCCAGGTCAAGCCAGGCGACTTCGATTGGGAATCCATCTTCGGGACGAGTAAGGGTTTCAGCAACGGTACCCGCTGGCTACATACGGGCGGTATCTTCGCCGCGCTCTCGGCTTCCACCGCCGACGTCGCCGCGGAAGCCATGGACGCAGCTCGCCGCCATGGAACACCCGTCTCCTACGACCTGAACTACCGCGACTCCCTCTGGCGCTCCATCGGCGGCAAAGCCAAAGCCCAGGAAGTCAACCGCTCTCTTGTCCGCAAAGTCGATTTGCTGCTCGGCAATGAAGAGGACTTCACCGCAATGCTCGGCATCGAAGTCAAAGGTGTCAGCGAAGACTTCACCGAGTTGCCCATCGCAGCTTACGAAGAAATGCTGCGCGAGGTTGCTGCGGCATACCCGAACCTGAAGCTCATCGCCAGCACCCTGCGCACCGCGCACACCGCCAGTCGCAACGCCTGGGGCGCCATCGCGCTCTATCAGGATCAGATCGTCCACGTACCGCAGCAGGAGATCGATATTCTCGACCGCGTCGGCGGCGGCGACAGTTTTGCCTCCGGTCTCATTTACGGGATCCTTGCCGGCAAACCGTTCGAATGGGCTGTTCGCTGCGGCGTGGCCCACGGCGCGCTCGCCATGACCACCGCAGGCGACACCAGCATGGCTACGCTTGCCGAAGTAGAACGCGCCATGAAAGGCGGCAGCGCCCGCATCGCCCGGTAGCGGCGTTAACGGGCTAACTCCGCGAACACGCGCAAGGCGCGGCTAACTCCGCTTTACGAAGGAACCGAGATGCCCACCACTGCAGAAATCATCGAACGCGTTGGCCTCATTCCCGTTCTCCGCGCACGCAACGCCGCCCAGGCTCACGCCGTTGTACAGGCCATGATCGCCGGTGGAGTCACCGTCGTCGAAGTCACAATGACCGTCCCCGGCGCCATCGACCTGCTCAAGGAACTCAAGCAGAAATATGGTTCTCAACTGCTGCTTGGCTCCGGCACCGTGACAACGGCCTCTGAAGCCCAGGCCACCATCAATGCCGGCGCTGAGTTTGTCGTCAGCCCCAGCTTGCACCCGGAAGTCATCAACACTACAAAAACCAACGGCAAGCTTTCGATCCCCGGCGCGCTTACGCCAACCGAGGTCATCACCGCCTGGCGCGCAGGTGCAGACTACGTCAAGATCTTTCCCTGCTCGGCGATGGGCGGAGCAAGTTACCTGAAGTCGCTGCTCGCGCCATTCCCTTTCCTCAAGCTCATCCCCACCGGCGGCGTCACCCTCGAAACTGCAGCCAGCTTCGTCCAGGCCGGAGCGCGCGCACTTGGAGTCGGCAGCGACCTCGTCAACCTTGCCGCCGTGGATGCAGGTCATCCCGAGACGATCACTGAAACCGCCCGAGCCTATCTCAAGGTGCTCGCCGACCTCCGCGAAAGATCGCAAAGCTAAAATCTCGGGAATGCCCACAGTGTCAGGTTGAGATTCGCGGCTAGGTTCGTTACTCCCTAATCCCTAGTCCCTGTTCCCTGCAACTTGTACGCCTTCCTCACCAGTCCCACCGTCAACTCCTGCGCAAGTTCGACCGCCTCATCCTCATCCAGCAGATGCTCCGCCACCATCCGCGCAAGGAACGCCACATCCGATCGCCGTGCCACATCATGACGCGCCGGAATCGACAGAAACGCTCGCGTATCGTCGTTGAAGCCCACAGTGTTGTAGAACCCCGCCGTCTCCGTCACCAGTTCGCGGAACCGCCGCATCCCTTCCGGGCTATCAAGAAACCACCACGGCGGCCCCAGCCGCAAGCACGGATAATGCCCGGCCAGGGGCGCCAGTTCCCTGCTGAACACAGTTTCATCCAGCGTGAACAAAATGATCGACAGCCCCGGCTCATTCCCAAACCGATCCAGCAACGGCTTCAATGCATGCACATAATCCGTAGGACCCGGAATGTCCGCGCCCATATCGCGTCCGTACTTCGCGTGCAACTGCGCATTGTGGTTGCGCACCGACCCCGGATGAATCTGCATCACAAGCCCATCTTCGACGCTCATCCGCGCCATCTCCGTCAGCATCTGCGCTCGAAAAAGTTCCTGGTGCTCTCGCATCGGCCTCGCCCTCCAGCACCTTGCCGAATAGCCACTCCGCCTTCGACTCGCCCAGGTCTGCGGTCTTCGCCGTGATATGCCCATGATCCGTTGCCGTAGCGCCGAGAGTCTTGAAGAACTGCCGACGCGACTCCAGCGCCCGCAGATAGCCGCGCCACGAAGCTGTATCCTCGCCCGTCAGCTTTCCAAGAGTCTCCACATTCTCGCCAAAACCAGGAAATGCAGGATCCACCACCGGGTCAGGCCGGAACGTCGGCACAATCCGTCCCTTCCAACCAGACTCGCGGATCGCCTTGTGATCGGCCAGCGCATCAAGCGGCGAATCCGTCGTCGCCAGCACTTCGATCCGGAATCGTTCGAACAGGGCCCGCGGCAAAAACTCCTTCTCGCGCAGCTTCCCTTCAATCGTGTCGTAATACAGGTCTGCTGTTTTCGCCGACAATCGCTCCTGCATTCCAAAAAGTTTTTCGAATGCGTAATCAAGCCACAAGCGCGAAGGCGTCCCGCGAAACAGGTGGTAATTGCTCGCGAAGATCCGCCACACCTTGCGTGGATCTTTGACCGGCTTGCTGCCGATCTCCAGTTCTTCGAGCGAAATTCCCTGGCTGTAGAGCATGCGAAAGACATAATGATCCGGCTGAACAAACAGCGTCACGGGATCCGGAAACGGCTCGTTGCGCGCAAACCACCCAGCCTGCGTGTGCCCGTGCGGGCTCACAATCGGCAAGTCCTTGATCCCGTCATAGAGCCGCCGCGCAATCGCCCTCGTCTTTTCCTCTGCGGGAAACAGTCTGTCCTCGTGAAGCAGCGCCACCCCATTTCTCCTTTCGC
This sequence comes from uncultured Acidobacteriaceae bacterium, assembly GCA_963769345.1. GTDB lineage: Bacteria > Acidobacteriota > Terriglobia > Terriglobales > Acidobacteriaceae > Telmatobacter. The sequence continues at coordinate 584,918 of CAVYLL010000004.1, read as the reverse complement.
TTCGCCCCTCCAGTATCGTTCATAGCGCCGACAAGCGGTATACTTCGGCTGCCGCCCAGCGGTATACGAGTCTCATCATGCAAGTACTGCGTTCGAATTCCCATGAATTTTCGCGCGTCCTCCCGGAGGCTGCATGAGCAGCCTGCGCATCCTTCTCCGCAACTACGTGGATTTTGAAAACGCCCTCACGGAAGAAGCCCGCCTCTTCGAAGCACTGCACCCCGGAACGAAGATCGAACTCCTCTCCGTCGGCATTCACGAGCTCTACGACTCCGCCATCACTGAAGCTGGACTTCGCGACGGCCGCTTCGATCTGGCCCTGCTCGTCACCGACTGGCTCGCCGAAGCCCACGCCGCAGGCGCGCTCGAAGATCTGCATCACTGGCAGCAACACATTCCCATTCGCGATTGGCCTGCCGGATGGCCGCACTCCCTCGTTCGGCCGTTGCTTTTCGGCGATCATCTCAGTTCCATCCCATGGCACGACGGTCCCGAGTGCCTTGTCTATAGAACTGATTTGTTTCAGGACGCTGCTGCATGCAACGCTTTTCGTTCACAATTCCATCGCGATCTCGCGCCCCCCGCCACATGGGAAGAATTCGAGCAGACCGCCCGCTTCTTCACCAATCCGGATTCCAGCCGCTATGGCACCGTCTTCGCCGCGTTCCCCGACGGACACAACACTCTCTACGACTTTGCCCTTCAAGTCTGGAGCCGCGGAGGCGAGCTCATCGACTCCACCGGACGTCCCTTTCTCACAACGCCCAAAGCTCATTCAGCTCTCGAATTCTATCGCCGCATCGTTCGCGATCCAGCCATCTGTCATCCCAAATCTCCGCAGCTTGACTCGACCCAATCCGGCGACCTGTTCCTCGCCGGAGAAGTCGCCATGATGGCCAACTGGTTCGGATTCGCAGCGCGCGCAAGCCGTGAAGAATCGCCGCTCGCCGGCAAGGTCGCCATCGCGCCCATTCCTACTGCAAATAGTGCCCCGCCCGTTTCTCTCTCTGTGTTCTGGGCACTCGCAATGGGTCGCGGCTCGCGTCACAAAGAACTCGCGTGGCAATTCCTTCGCTACGTCGCCTCGCCGGAGCGCGATCTCGGCATCACCCGCCATGGCGCCGTCGGCGTGCGTCTCTCCACGTGGCGCGATCCCGGGTTACAGGCCCGCATTCCGGTCTACCGTGAGGTTGAAGCCATCTCGCTCGGCGCTCGCCAGCTGCCTACCGGTCCCGCGATGGCATCCTTCGCCGCCATCATCGATGACGTCATCACCCGCGCCCTCACCACCAGCGAACCCTCGGCCGCTATCCTTGAGTCAGCACAACGCGAGATCGACAGCAAAGGAATTCTGTTCAAATGACTCCTCCAAAAGATTCGCCGGCCGCGCAGGCCTTCGGGCTTGACGGCCGCCACGCCCTCGTCACCGGGGGCGCAAGTGGCATTGGCGAAGCAACGGTAAGAGAGCTGGTCCGCGCCGGCGCCTTTGTCTGGATTGCCGATATCAATCTGTACGCCGCCGAAGAACTCGCCAGGTCCGTCGGCTCCTCGCGAGCATTGCATCTCGATGTCACGAGCCCCGATTCAATCGCTTCCGCCCACTCCCAAATCGCCGAACTCGACATCCTCGTCAACAACGCCGGAATCGGCCACGTGGGATCCATCCAGCAGACCGAACCCGAAGACTTCGATCGCCTTCTCAACGTCAACGTCCGCTCCGTATATCTCGTCACCCGCGCTTTTCTTCCGCTACTTCTCGCCGCCGCCAGAGTCGAAGGTATCGCCGGCACCATCGTCAATATCGCTTCAGTCGCGGGCCTCGTTGGCATCAAGCAGCGATTTGCCTACTGCACCACCAAGGGCGCCGTCGTCGCCATGACGCGCCAGCTTGCCGTCGAATACCCAAAGGCTCTGCGCGTCAATGCCATCTGTCCCGGCACCGTGGAGACCCCCTTCGTCGAGGGCTATCTTGAAAAATTCCACAAAGACAACAAGGAAGAAGTTCGCGCCGAGCTCCGCGCCCGCCAGCCCATCGGCCGCCTCGGCCGGCCCGAAGAAGTCGCCTCCATGGTCCGCTACCTCGCATCCGACGAAGCCGCCTTCATCACCGGCTCACTCTTCAACATCGATGGCGGCTGGACCGCCGCGTGAAGTTTTATCGCTGACTTGCTAACTCGCTTGATCGCGAAGCGATCGCTAACTTGCTGCATTTGTCCAAAAGAAACTCGTCCATCGGCACCCAAAGCAGTTGTCACGCACTCACTTCAACGCGGCGGAACATGCCGCAAAATTCTACTGGAGACTCGCCCGAATGAAGCTGATCTCTTTCTCGACTCCTACAGCTCCCATCCGCCCCGGCATCCTCTTCGACGACACCGCCTCCATCCTCGACCTCAGCCCCAGCGGCTACTCCTCCGCACTCGAAGTCATCGCACGCGGTCCCACCAGCGCGCTGGCCGCTTCGAGACTCGGCCTCGACGGCGTAAAGATTCACGCGCCCCTCTCCAATCCGCCCCGCATCTTCGCCATCGGTCTCAACTACCGCGACCACGCCAAGGAGTCCGGCATGGAACTCCCCACAACGCCTGTCGTCTTCTTCAAGTTGCCCACCGCGATCATCGGCCCCGGCGAGCCCATCGTGCTGCCTAAAAACTCAACCCAACCCGACTACGAAGCCGAATTTGCATTCGTCATCGGCAAAGGCGGCTATCGCATTGCCGCATCAGACTGGCGCGATCACGTCTACGGTTACACCATCGTCAACGATGTCAGTGCCCGCGACGTGCAGTTCGCCAGCACCCAGTGGTCCATGAGCAAGTGTTTCCCCACCTTCTGCCCACTCGGCCCCGCCATTGTCACCGCCGACGAGATCGCCGACCCGCACGCACTCGACATAAGCCTCTCCATCGACGGCGAAGTCCTCCAGCACTCCAATACCCGCGAGCTCGTCTTCAAGATTCCCGAGCTGATCGAATATCTTTCTTCCATCACGCCGATGCTCCCCGGCGACATCGTCTCCACCGGCACGCCTCCGGGCGTAGGCCTCGGTCGCAACCCCAAACGCTGGCTCAAACCCGGCGAAACCGTCACCATCACAATTGAAGGCCTCGGATCGCTGACCAATCCGGTAGTTGCGGAACGGTAAGAGACGCATGTGGGTGCCCCAGGTCTCGCTTTTAAGACCTGAGAGCCGTCAGACTGGCCGCTAACTCCGCTAACCTCCCTGACACCTGCCCCCTGAACACTGGATAATGGCTTTGTCATGGAACTCACCGGACTCTCCTTCATAGGCTCGCATCGCGGCTCTCGCGATGGTTCGAGCTTCCAGGCCTTCGCTCCTCAAACCGGCGAACCTCTGCAACCCGTTTTCCGCTCAGCCACACTGCAGGAACTCGAGCAAGCTGCCACCCTCGCCTCTGAAGCGTTTGCCAGCTATTCGCAGACCAGCGGCAAGACCCGCGGCGCATTTCTCCGCCGCATCGCTGCCGGCTTTGAATCTCATCGCGATGAACTCGCCCAGCGCGCTCACCTTGAAACTGCGCTTCCCCTACCTCGACTTACGGGAGAGGTCACTCGAACCGCCAATCAACTCCGCATGTTCGCCGGCGTAGTGGAAGAAGGTTCATGGGTGCAGGCGCGCATTGATCCCGCGCTCCCCGACCGTCAGCCCCTGCCGCGTCCAGACATCCGTTCGATGCTTCGCGCGCTCGGCCCTGTCGCAGTCTTCGGCGCCAGCAACTTCCCGTTCGCCTTCTCAGTCGGCGGCGGAGACACAGCCTCGGCCCTCGCCGCCGGATGCCCGGTCATCGTCAAGGCGCATCCCGCGCATCCCGGCACCTCCGAACTTGCCGCAGCCATCATCAGCGATGCCGTCATCGCGCAGGATCTGCATCCCGGCGTCTTCTCCATGCTCTTCGACTCCGGCATTGAGATCGGCGCCGCTCTCGTCAAGCATTCCCTCATTCGCGCTGTCGCCTTTACCGGTTCGCTTCGCGCCGGTCGCGCCCTCATGGATCTCGCCGCCGCACGCCCCGATCCCATTCCCTGCTTTACTGAGATGTCCAGCGGCAACCCTGTCTTCATCCTTCCCGGCGCGTTGCGCAAAGGCCCCGCCGCGCTCGCGCAAAGCCTCTTCGGATCTTTCACGTTGGGCGCTGGCCAATTTTGCACCAAGCCCGGCATCGTTCTCGTCCCCGAGGCGCCCGAAAACTCCGCCTTCTTTCAAGAGCTCAAATCCCTTGTTACACAGTCACAGCCCTTTACTTTGCTCACGGGAGGCATCGCCCGCGAATACCACCGCGCCACTGAAACCCGCGAGAGCCAGGTTGTGCTTGCCGCAGAGGCGCACATGTTGTTAGAGAACCCGAATGGCCGCGCGCCATTCAACGCGCAGGCCAAGCTCTTCACCGTCTGCCTCGATCAGTTCATCGGCCAGCCTGAACTCGCCGACGAAATCTTCGGACCCGACACCCTGCTCGTTCACTGCGATTCCGCACACGATTACCAGCGCGCCGCGCACGCTCTCTCGGGCCATCTAACCGCGACCATCCTCGGAGACGAAGACGATCTCGCCGCCAATCGCGAGCTCATCCACATTCTTGAGCAGAAAGCCGGACGCGTCATCTTCAACGGATTCCCCACCGGCGTCGAAGTTTCGCACGCCATGGTTCACGGTGGCCCGTATCCTTCCACATCCGATCCGCGCTTCACATCCGTCGGCAGCCTCGCAATTTATCGTTTCGCTCGGCCCGTCTGCTTTCAAAATTTTCCGCAAGCGATGCTGCCACCCGAACTCCAGGATGCCAATTCGCTCCGAATCACACGCCGCCGCGACGGCAAACTCGAATAGAAGCACCAACGTCGATCTCGTGTTGCGGAACGACTTGGAGGGTCCCGCGCCTTCGAGGCATTGCTTGCGGACGCTGAGACGGGACCATTCGGTGGGCCTGACTGCTCCTCCCGGCGAAATTGTGCTCCCAACAGGCAAAACTGCCTGCCAAGCACGCACGTTCTTTTCGCGTTTGGAATGTGTAAGTTAGAGCGAAACACGCCGATGACGTGGTTGACATCGGGGACGGGCGCCAGCAAACTGTTAATTCGTGTCTCGTACCGAAGTTGATTTTTTTCAACAGCCAGCAGCAAATTCAATCATTTGACGGGCGACGCTAGATACGGGTCGCGCATCCTAACTATTTTGAGTTCTCGGGGGAGTGCGTGCGTAGACGTCTTCCGGTGAGCGCTCTTCCCGGGTTTGCAACTTGCTCCTTAGGACTCGAAGGATCTGCTATTCAGCGTTGCCGATTGAGAAAGAGTAGCGCGCAGCAGCCCTTGCCTGAGGTAAATTCCGCATCCTGTCCCTTTCAGTTCGCCTGCTTGCAGACCTGACGACCTTGGTTCCTATGCAGATTCAAGCCCAATCAGCTCAGTCCAGTCCTAGCCGGGACTGACCTCGAATCAGGAGAAGAAAAACATGGGTGCAAAGCTGGCGGTTGCCGTGGCTGTCCTTCTAGTCTCTATTCCTGCCCTTGCTCAGGTGCAGCCTGCGGCTGGCCCTAACAAGCCTTCCCTCGTGAACTGGAGCGTCGGCGGGGGAATGGACTATTGGTCGGGCGATTGGGAAAGTGGGGACATCAACAGGTGGGGGCCCACCGCGTGGGTGACCGCAACAATGTGGCATTGTCTCGGGATCAATGCGGAAGGTCACTCCATGGTCTGGGGCGGAAACGACGCAGCTTCCCAATACAAACTCTACATCGGTGAGGGCGGTGTGATGTGCACCATGGGCTACTGGGGCAGGCTTCAGCCCATTTTCAAGGGCGAACTCGGCTTTGCCAGCCTGTCGCAACCCGGTAATGGCACTGGCCAGCATCATGGAACCTACGGCACCTGGGCTGTCGGGGGCGGGTTGGAATATCACATCAAGGGGCATTGGTGGGCGCGAGCGGATTATACCTACGATGCACTCATGGACTTTCACAGTAGTATCACCGGCGAGAACCACACCCTGAATCCGCGAGGAATAGCCTTCGGCGCGACTTACCGTTTCGGCAGGCAAGGAACCCGCTTCTGAGCTTGTCGAGCCGCGAGCACGCGTAGACCTGGCATCTACGGCAGCCATAGCTATTTTGGTCATCAGATTGCTCCAAAGCAACGACAAGACCCTGTGCTTTTTGCGAACATCGATGTACTAGAAATGGCAAATAGCAAAGGGTCTTTGAATCGCCTTTGGGACTGGATCAAAGACCAGATCGTCCAGGACGTACCGGAATACCTTGCAGCTTGCGAGTTCGACTGCAATTGCGTGCATGAGTGCCGTATGAATCGAAGCACTCTGCGCGAATGGAAGAGCTGCGAAACACCTCTGCATGGAGCTGTGCAGTACATCGGAATTACCATCCCCGAGGTCGAGGAGCGGAAGTTACGGCTCGATACCGACGCAGCTCACGGCGTCTCCTGATCCACGCATAAGGCCTGCAATCTCTTCGGACAAAAATGGAGCATGGTTCCTCACAGACTGAGCCAATCGGAAATATCCTTCCGAGTTGGTAGCGCCCCGTCCGCAATCCCATCCGAAAAAATATTCCAATGCCGGACCCTTCATGTTGACGCTCGCGTGAATGAGGGGTAAATTGATGGCGTACGCGGAAGGAGGGCAGTCCAAAAGATGCAGAGAGACTCTTCCAGCGCTACATTGCGTGAGGTGGCTGTGGCGTAAATTATTGCGCCCCGGGACCCCAGGCGACCCCGGCGGGAAGAATCAAACCGCATGGGACGCTTACCTCATCCCTTTCACGTAGAGATGCATCGCGCGATCCGGTGCACACGATGGCGATTTTTCCAAATGGAGTGACGATTCTGTCGCCCAAGGAGCCCTTCTAACGGGTAGCGCCATCGAGTGATCGCAGCGGCGCGATGACTTTGTTCGAATACCCACAGTTCACCACGATGGCCCAGGCGTTGTCTGGGCCGTCGATGTTTTGAGATGAGCCGCTAATTCACCGGAACAGATACTGCGGATCGTGCACGCGCTTACAGCACTTTCGCCAGCCACTGGCCCGTATGCGAGTGCAGATTGCCTGCGATTTCCTCCGGCGTACCCTCCGCCACAATCTGCCCACCGCCCTCGCCGCCTTCCGGCCCCAGGTCGATCACCCAATCTGCGCTCTTGATCACGTCGAGATTGTGCTCGATCACAATCAGCGACCCGCCGCCGTCAATCAGCTTGCGAAACGCCGTCAGCAGTTTCGACACATCGTCAAAATGCAATCCGGTCGTCGGTTCATCGAGGATATAAAGCACGCGGCTCGCCTGCGATGGTTTGGCGTTCGCATTCGCCGCTCTTACTTGTGATAAATGCGCCGCCAGCTTCACCCTCTGCGCCTCGCCGCCTGAGAGCGTTGTCGCCGACTGCCCCAGCCGCAAATAACCCAGCCCAATCTCATCCAGCACTGCAAGCTTTTCCAGCAGCCGTGTCTGCCCCGCGAAGAACCGCAGCGCCTCCTTTACCGTCATCTGCAGCACTTCGTGGATGTTCTTGCCCTTGTACTGCACATCGAGTACCTTTGCCTGGTAGCGAGTGCCGTTGCAGTCTTCGCATGGCAGTTCCACATCTGCCAGGAACTGCATCTCCACCGTCACCGTACCGTCGCCTTCGCATGTATTGCAGCGCCCGCCCGGCACATTGAATGAAAAGTGTCCTGGCGACAATGAAAGCTTCTTCGCATCCGGCTGCGCCGCAAACAATTCGCGAACCAGGTCAAATCCCTTGATATACGTAATAGGATTTGAGCGCGGCGTCCGTCCAATCGGCGTCTGATCGACCAGGATGACATCGTTCAATCTTTCAACGCCGGTCAACGAACGAAAAACGCCGGAAGGATCGCCGCCATCCGTTTGCCCCAGCGCATGCGCCACCGCGCGATAGAGCACCTGGTGCACCAGCGTCGATTTGCCTGACCCCGACACACCAGTGATCGCCACCAGCATGCCCAGCGGAATCTCCACGTTCAGGCCATGCAGATTATTCGCCTCTGCTCCCCTCAGCACCAGCTTCTCGCGCCCTGGCGCACGTCGCCGCGTCGGCACCGGAATCGCAATCTTCCCCGAGAGATACTTCCCCGTCAGCGAATTCGGGTTCGCTTCAATCTCCGCCAGCACTCCTTCCGCCAGCAGTTTTCCGCCAAACTCGCCCGCGCCCGGCCCCAGGTCCAGCAGATGATCCGCCGAACGCAGCACGTCCGCATCGTGCTCCACTACCACGATGGTGTTGCCGAGGTCGCGCAGCTTTTTCAGGATGCGAATCAGCCGCGCCGTATCCCGCGTATGCAGTCCGATCGAGGGCTCATCGAGCACGTAGAGCGTTCCAACCAGCTGCGAACCCAGCGAAGTCGCAAGCTGAATGCGCTGCGCCTCGCCGCCAGACAGGGTAGAAGCCAGCCGATCCAGCGTCAAATATTCCAATCCCACCGCATCCAGAAAACTCAGTCGCTGCTGAACCTCTTCCAGAATCGGCCCGGCAATCTCCTGCTGCATCGGCGTCAGCTTCAGCCCCGCGAAAAACTCTTTCGCTTTCGCAATCGTCAACGCCGCGGCCTGGCAGATATTCAGGCCGTTGATTCTCACCGCGCGAGCCTCGGCACGCAGCCGCTGGCCCCGGCACTCCGGGCACTCCGCATACCCGCGATATTTGCTCAGCATCACGCGCACGTGCAGCTTGTATTTCTTCCGCTCCATCTGCGCGAAGAACCCGTGGACGCCTTCGAAGGCGCCTTTACCGCGCAGAACAATCTCGCGCGCCGCCTCGCTCATCTCGCGCCACGGCACATCCATCGGAACGCCAAGCGCGCTCGCCTGCTTCTTCAGCTCCGTAAACCACGACCGGTACTTCGGCCGATTCCACGGATCAATCGCGCCATCGTTCAGACTCAGCCCTTTGTCCGGAATCACGAGATTCAGATCGTAGTCCACCGTGTTCCCGAATCCCTGGCAGCGCGGGACACGCGCCAAACGGATTGTTGAAGCTGAACAGCCGCGGCTCCGGCTCCTTCCCGGGCCGTGGCAACTCGTGCACTCGTATTCGCCAGAAAACCTGTGCCGTCTCCGCTCCACACGTTCATCTCTTGGAGCTTCTTCGAAGATCACCTCGCCGGCTTCGCGATACGCAATCTCCGCAGCATCCACAATGCGCGCGCGATTGTCCGCGCTGACAACAATCCTGTCTAACAGCACAAACAGCGGAGCCGTGAAATCCACTTCCAGCAACGATTCCGGCGTCGAGAACTCGAAGATCTGCCCATTCTGGTAAAGCCGGTTGAATCCTGAACCGCGCAATTCCATAAGCCGCGCCTTCAGCCCTTCGGTCATCGGCTCCAGGACGGCCGATGCTGTCTCTGCTTTCGCACCAGTCTTCCCCGCCGCAACCTTTCCGCCTCGCTTCGTTGTCTTCACCGGCTCGGCCGCAGGCATCTCATGCCGCACCGGAAACAGCGCATTCAGCCGTGTTCCCTCGCCCAGCGCCAGACCCGCTCCGCAACCTCGTCCATCGAATCGCGCTTCACCAGCCCGTCGCAATAGATGCAATGCACCTCGCCGGCCCGCGCATACAGCAGCCGCAGGTAGTCGTAGATCTCCGTCGCCGTCGCCACTGTCGATCGCGGATTGCGCGTGGTGTTTTTCTGCTTGATCGCAATCGCCGGAGCCAGCCCGTCGATCTCGTCCACGTCCGGCTTTTCGATCCGCTCCAGAAACTGCCGCGCATATGCCGAAAGCGACTCGACATACCGCCGCTGTCCCTCGGCATAGATGGTGTCAAAGGCAAGCGAGCTCTTGCCCGATCCCGACACGCCGCTGACCACCGTCAGCTTCCCATGAGGAATCTCGCAGGAGATGTTCTTTAGATTGTGGGTCCGCGCACCGCGGATGACGATCGCGTCGTTCGATGAAGTCAATGGAAAGACACCGGGAAGAAGATTGTTCCGGCAGCGTCACAGGGGCCTCAGAGAGGCTCAGGGCGCAACCAGCCATTCTTCATTATAAAGCGCAGACCCACGGCGTCTCGCGAACGCGCAGCATCGCGAGCGCACGCCGAGCAACGGGCATCATGGTGTCTCTGTATTCCTGCCTGAAAAAGTGGAAAGTTGTCGCGCGCCTCACGCTGAACTATCGAGCATCCCGGCTTTCACTCAATCCCGGGTCGGGCGCGCAAACACAAGAGAAGCATCGAGAATCCTAGGCAGCTAAAGCCGATCCCGCGCGGATCGAAGCCGCCGCAAGGGCCGGTAAAGAGGGGTACTGCGATTCAATCATGGTGTCGTTCGAGCGGTTCAGTACGGCCGAGAGGCTCATCAGAACCTCCGACGCACACGCAGGACACTGATTGGCATTGTTCCCAATCGAATTGCAATCCTGGCAAAGATACGCACTGGCTAACGGAAAATGTTGGAGCATCAGGTACGACGCAACATCGCCCGGTCGTCTTGTAGCGGTGGAAAGCATATGTCACCTGGTGTTCTGGGGATTTGCGGGGTCAACTTCTCCCCTGCATGTACTGTTGAAAGGATGCCCCATTTTCGGGCGAAGATGCTTTCACCTTCTGTCATTCCGGAATCACGAAAGTGGAATTTCTAGGGTTACTGCCCCAGTCGCAAGAGTTACTTAGGGACATGCGACTTTCGTGTCCGAGAACACCCCGAAGGTGTCAGCCGGCTTCGCAAACCAAACCAGCCAGCCAGTTTACAAATCAATAAATTGTCGAAGGATCTGTGACTAACCTCGAGACGGCGCGCCGGAAGGTAACCTATCCACCCACAGCGGCGCGCCGCACGGTCCTCTACTTGGTAAACGGCTTTTGCTGGTTGTCGAACTCTTGTTCGCGCTCAGCGCCCTTGTGCGCCAGCTTGTCGGCTTCGCGTTCCATTCTTTCTTTCTCCGTGGGAACCGCGTTGATGCGCTCGCCCGCGGGTGTCGGCTGCGGACGTTCAGGAATATTCGTGTTCGCTTCATTCGCCATGTTTCACGCTCCAGCCAACTTCGATGCGCTGGTCACTTCACCCGGATGCACGACACCACCCGCACAACTAGACCAGCCGATTCGTAGCCGCCACGCGCCCGTACCACAACCCTGAATCCTTCACCGTGCGCTTCTGATCGCGATAGTCCACGTAGATCAGGCCGTAGCGCTCCGTATGGCCGTTCGCCCATTCAAAGTTATCGATCAGGCTCCAGGCATGAAATGACCGGACGCGCGCTCCATCGGCAATCGCCCGCGCCAGTTCGGCCAGTTCCTGTCGGAACCACTCGATGCGTCGCGTGTCAGGCACGCGGCCATTTTCTTTTGCGTATGGCGCATCGAGATACCCGCAGCCGCTCTCGGTGATTTCAATAATGGGGTGGTCGTACTCGCGCGAGATTTGCGTCACCAGGTCGTACATGCCGCGAGGCCAAATCTCCAGTCCAGACTCGGTGAGCGGACCCTCCGTTGGCATCTCCGCCCTGAAGCGTGTGTACGGATCGCGTCCGGTTGCAGGGTCCGCCTCAATCTCGGTGCCGCTGAAACCTCCACCTCCAAAGGCTTGCGCGTGGCTCGCATCAGAAACGATGCGGCGCGTGTAGTAGTGGAACCCGACCCAGTCGAGCGGCGCATGCATGATCTTCTCGTCTCCGGGCTTGACTCCCATCCGGTCAAACGGAGGCTCCCCCACAAACGCCTTGGGATAACGGCCCTTCATCGCCGCCTCCAGAAAAAACACATTGTTCATGGCGTGATAGCGAGCGGCCGCCGCGCGGTCCGCCTCCGAATCGGTCTTGGGATACGCCGGGCACATCCCGTACGCGCTGCCCACGGTAGCCTTCGAAGACGCCGCCTTGATCGATCGAAGCGCCTGCGCCTGCGCGAGCGCCAGGGTGTGCGCCGCTTTCAGAAAGTCGTCGAAGTTGCTGCGGCAGGGCGCAAGGGCGCCTACGCCATATCCCATGTAGGCCACCGACCAGGGCATGTTGAAGGGCGCCCAGATGGTTATGCGATCTCCAAGATGTTTGGCGAGGATGCCCGCATACTCGGCGTAATATCCGGCCAGGTCGCGATTGGGCCAGCCACCCTTCTCTTCCAGCGCCTGCGGCAGGTCCCAGTGATAGATGGTGCAAAACGGACGGAGGCCTTGCTCCAGCATGGTATCGACGAACCGGCTGTAGTGATCGATGCCTTTCATGTTCGGCGCGCCGGTTCCTGTTGGCTGAATCCGCGGCCACGAGATGGAGAAGCGATAGCTCTTCTGGTTGAGGCGTTTCGCCAGCGCCATGTCCTGCGCATAGAGATGGTATTGATCGCAGGCGACATCGGCGGTTGTTCCGCCCTTTACCTTGCCCGGAGTGTGCGTAAATCGATCCCAGATCGACTCGCCCTTGCCGTCCTCGTTCCATGCGCCCTCAACCTGGAAGGCCGCGGTAGCCGTGCCCCAGAGGAAGCCATCCGGAAACCGCGCGCCCTCAATCTCGGCCTGTGCCACCGCTCCCGGAACATGCGCACCCTCCTGATTCACCCCAGCCGCCGGCTCCGCAACTTCCCCTGCAACTCCTCGTCCAGCCAACACAGCCCCACCCGCAGCAGCCAGCGAACTGCCCAAAAATCGACGGCGATCCATAGAGACGCCCTCCAAGCCGCCCACGGTACCATCCGCCAATGTCCCTAGTCAATCGTTTGACTAACACTTCTCTTCACCGTGCGCATTCTTCCGGACTTCTCATCCGTCTAACCACCATCATCCCGGTAAACTTGTATCTGAGGTACTTCGTGCGTCGCTTCTTCATCCTGCCTGCTCTTCTCTGCTCGTTTGCCGTTGTCCCGCGATCCCACGCACAAGTGCCCCCGCCCGCAGCAAACGCGGATGCGCAGACTCAGCAGGTCGCGCCAGAAATCGCCGACGCCGAAGCGGACATCGTCAAAGTCCGACTGGAAAAGCGCCGCCACCAAGCTCGACGCGTATCTCACTACGCACGCTACCGACGCCCGCGCCCTATTCGATGCCGGTTACGTCGCCGACCACCAGGATCACTTCGACGCGGCCGCAGGCTTTTACCGCCGTGCACTCGAGGCGAATCCCAATTCCTTCGAAGCGCACCTCGCTCTTGGACTGTTGCTCGCGCGTCAGGGGAAAAAAGACGAAGCGCGCATCGAACTGATCGCTGCAACAACGCTCGATCCCGGTGAAGCCGGCCCCGCCATGAAAGCCCGCGCCTGGCGCGCGCTCGCTCGCCTCGATACTCCGGGTCCCGACGGCGAGGGAAACGCCGCCGCAGCTTCAAAGGAACTGCTCGAAGCCCTCAAGCTCACTCCCGAAACAACCGACGACACCTTGTTAGCCGCCGACCTCGCCGAGGCCTCGGGCCAGCATGACGCGGCTGTCGCTGCTTATCGCCGCGTCCTTGCCAACGATCCGAATTCCGTCGCCGCCAACTCCGGCCTGGCCCACGTCCTCATCGAGCGCAAACAGTTTCCTGAAGCGGAGAAGCTCGTCCGCAGCGCGCTTCAGCAGCAGCCCGACGACCTCACCCTGAATGCACAGCTCGCTACGGTTCTCGCTGCGCAAGACGATGCCGACGCCCTGCCGCTTCTCCAAAAGCTCCACGCCGCGCATCCTGCTGATTCAGCCGTGGCCCGGATGCTCGCCGAGGTTCTGGCCCAGGCCGGCGATTTCCAGGCCTCCGACAGGCTCTATCTCGCGCTGCTGGCAAAATCTCCCGATGATGTCGATTTGCTCGTCGCCCACGGCCAGAATCTGATTCGCCAACAGCGCTTCGCCGAGGCGATGGCCGCTTTCGACAAAGCTACGAAGCTCGACTCCGCCGACGCCGACGCCTGGAGCGGGATCGCTTTCGCGGCATCGAAACTGCATCAGCCGGCGGTTGCCGTCCACGCACTCACCGTGCGCTCTAAATTTCTACCTGAAGTGCCTGCAACCTACTTTCTATGGGCCACATCCTACGACTCATTGAACGATAAGACCGCGGCTATCACGTACTACCACCACTTCTTGGACGCGTCCGGCGGTAAATTCCCAGATCAGGAATGGCAGGCTCGCCAACGGCTCCAGGTGCTTGAAAGAAAGTAGAAAGCCCTCGATCCAAAGACAATGTGGTGACATTTCTTTGATGGCTTCGAATTAAAGTACTTTGAAAGCGGTCTTTTCACTTGCACGTCTTCTCGCAATGCTCCTATAGTCGCTTATCTGTAGTGGGTAGTACTGCAACATTCGTTTTCAGGAGTGACCGGCTTTCGAGCAATCAGTTCCAGGAAAAATACCGGCGAGTGTGCCCTTTAGCACAGCACGGGACCTTTGGTTTTGCTCTAATTCCGCACCAGCGGAGGTTCCTCATGCGGTCTCAAGCGTGGTCGACCATCCTTCTCGCTATCGCAACGCTCTCCATCCCCGCGTTGGCGTCTTCCCCCGACGATAAGCCGATCGACCAGGACAGCATCGCAGCCCTCCAGGCCCGGATTCCCCAGGCTCAGCCCCGCGAGCAATGCTTTCTCTACGCCGAACTTATCCACCAGATGACCGAATTCAGCCTTAAACAATATGCTGCGGGCGACGTCGAAAAAGCGACCGATCTGCTCAAACAGATCCAGGCGATTACCCACCAGATGCACCTCAGCGTCGCGGACAACGACAAGCGCCTGAAGAACGCCGAAATCCTCATGCGCCACACCGCTTTTCGTCTTAACCAGATGCTGCACGACAGCAGCTCCGAGGATCGCCCTCTGGTCGCAGAGACGCTTTCGCAGGTGAATCGGGCTGAGAACGAAACCATGCTTCAAGTCTTTCGCAAGTAACCTTCACAATCGTTCGCAAACTATCTCAATACCCACGGCAAGCTCGCCGCTCCCGGCTTCCTTTTCGCGTTCTCGTCTCTTGTGATTCAATGAGGTGCAAGGTGCGTTCACCCATGCGTCCTCGTTTGTTTCTTTCCATCACCCTGGCAACACTCGTCGGAATTGCAGGATTCAACGCCCCTATCGCGGTCGCACAAAAGGACCACCACGATCCGCTCACCGAGGCCCAGGTCGACAAGATCCGCGAAGCCGGCATCTTTCCCAACGAACGCATCAAGCTCTACACCGAGTACGTCAATGACCACGTCAACGTGGTCAAAAGCCTGACTACTCGCGGCAAGTCCGACGCCCGCGCCATGCACCTCGACAATGAATTGCAGGACGTTTCAACGTTGATGGATGAGCTTGGCTCAAACCTCGACGAGTACTCTGAACGCCATGCCGACATGCGCATTGCCCTCAAAACGCTTGCGGACGAGTCACAGCGTTGGCTGACCACTCTCAAGGCGCTCGCCGGCGAAGAACGTTTTGATCTCTCCCGCAAGGAAGCCATCGAGGCCGGCCAGGATCTCGCAGACCAGGCCCAGCGCCTCCTCCGCGAGCAAACCGAATATTTCGCTGCCCACAAGGATGAAAAAGGCCAGGAACGTGCCGAGCCCAAGCCTGGCGAGCCCAAACCCGATCCTCAATGAGACCTTCTCTGTTCCACTCACCCGATTCTCTGTTCCCGGTCCCGCATATGCTAATTTCAAACGTGGTGGCTGCCGAGCTTACGCCCATTTTTCAGGAGGAATATCGAGCCCTGCGCCCGAGAGCGCCGATGCCTCCCTTCGCGATTCGCTTCCGCCGCTTCACATCCTTGAACACCACCATTCGCCTCCGCGAAGGCAAGATCTTCGTCAGCCTCTCCGATCTCATTGAAGGCGCGCCCGAAAGCGTCATCCGCGCGATCGCGCATATCCTGCTCGCCAAACTCTACAAAAAGCCCATCAATCCGGCACACAACCTTCGCTTCAAACGCTTCACCACCAGCGCCGCCGTCACCCGCCAGACAGAGCTCATTCGCCACGCGCGCGGCAGCAAGCGCTACTCCGGACCGCAGGGCCACTTCTACGACCTCGAAGAAGTCTTCGACTCCCTCAATGCCCGCTTCTTTGGCGGACTCCTCGGCCGCCCCGAGCTCACCTGGAGCGAAGGTATGGCCAAGCGGTCGCTCGGACATTACGACGCAGCCCACAACACTATCGTCGTCAGCCGCGTCTTCGATCGTCCATCAAGCCCCCGCTATGCAATCGAGTACCTGCTCTACCACGAAATGCTGCACCTCAAGCACCCGGTGAGGATGCGCGGCCTTCGACGCTGCGTCCACTCCCGCGAATTCAAAGCTGACGAAGCGCTCTTCCCCGAACTGCGCCAAGCCCTCGCCTTCATCAAGCGCCTTTGAACTTGAGACGGAGTGGAAACAGCGCCTCCCCAAAACAGGCGCCTTCCCAAAACCAGGTGTCATTCCGACCGGAGTGGAGGAACCTGCAGTTGTCGTCCGGTTCTTCGTTCTTATCGTGCCGTCATGCGTGCTGCCTGCCCGGATAGCCCATACAGCCAGACCACCAGGGAGAAGACGGAAGCTAGAGTTGTCAACGAGACGGTGGACGCTACCATCATTTCCTCGCAGTGATACTCTCCCGCAAGAATGTAGACGGTCTTGGCCGTAGGCACTGCGGCGCAAATGACAGCCGCAATGGTGTAAAGGGGATCGAGCCCCAGGGCCATGCTCAATCCGTACACGATCAGCGGCATAATCACGAGCTTCACCGCCGAGAGCAGCGAAGCTCGCCCGAGATTGGCGCGCAATCCCTCAAGCGACAGCCCCAGTCCGATTGCAAACAGCGCGCAAGGCGTGAGTGCATCGGCAAAGATGCGCAGGTAGGCGGTCACCGGTCCGGGCATGGGTAGACCGGAGATCGACAAAAGCATGCCGATCAGGGTCGATATCACCATCGGGTTAAGCACGATATGCTTCACCGTGGCCATGGGGGTCGTGCGCGTGCCTTCGCGTCGACCAACTTCGAGAAGGATCACGGCTATCGGAAACATTACAACCGCAACGAAAACCGTCGCGATCGCCGCCGGCAACACAGCGTGCTGACCATAGATCGCTTGCAACACGGGCAAGGCGACGAAGCCGGTATTGGTCATCGATGCCGCCATGCCATGCATCGTTCGGCTTGCGAGAGTTCGTGAAGAGCGAATGCTCATGATGCCGAACACGAGAAAGAAGCACAGGAGGGAGCCACCGCCAAAGGCGACAAGAAAGCGCCCGTTGATCAGCGAATGGGCCGGCTCTTGCGCAATCGTGACGATCAGCAATGCCGGCATCGCGATGTTATAGGCAAAGTGAATCAGTGCGTCAGATAAAGCACGCGACAGATAGCCCGAATAGCCAACGACCCAGCCAGTCAGGATCACCGCAAATACAGGGAGAATAAGGTTAGCGATCTGCACCGAGGATGTCTCAGATTCCCTTCAACAATTGCATGGAAGTAAGGCGCAGTCAATCACAGTAGAGTGCACCTCTGCTCAGTCGACTTCTTTGTTTTGTCAGGCACCCGAAAAGACCTTCCGTGCATTCGGACCCGTGCCGTCACCAATCGGCGAATGAGATACAACGGGCTCCACCCCGGACGCGTTATCATTCTCCCCGGCATCACCCAGCCCATTTTCCCGGAGTTCCAATGTCCTCTCCGATCACGCGCCGTTCCTTCATTCAGTCCACCGCCGCAGTCGCTGCCTTCTCAGCGAGCCCGTTCGCCCGCGCACGCCGCGTTCCGGCGCACGAGCGCATCACTATCGGCGTCATCGGCTGGGGCATGATGGGACCCGCCAACACAAAATCGTTCCTCGGCTTCGATGACTGCCAGGTTGTCGCCGCCTGCGACATCGAAAAGAATCACCTGCAGCAAGCAGTGGACACCGTCAACACCCACTACGGCAACAAGGATTGCGCCGCTCTCCACGACTACCGAGAGATGCTCGCACGCAACGACATTGATGCCATCATGATCGCCATTCCCGATCACTGGCACGCCATTGTCGCCACTGAAGCCGCAGCGCGCAAAAAGGACATCTACGGCGAAAAGCCACTCGCCCGCACCATCGCCGAACAACAGGCCATCGTTCAAGCCGTGCATCAGAACAACATCATCTGGCAGACAGGCTCATGGCAGCGCTCGCTTCCGCAGTTTCACAAGGCCGCGGAAATCGTCCGCAACGGACTCATCGGAAACGTTACGCACGTTGAGGTCGGCCTGCCCGGCGCGCCGCACGACTTCCCCAACACCGTTCCCGCACTGCTCGACAAGCTCTCAGCGCTCCCCGACAAAATCAAGGACCCGTCGCAGATTCTTCCCGGCACGTCTGCGTGGGACCTCGCCGTCACTTCTCCGCCACCCGATCTCGATTACGACACGTGGATTGGCCCTTCAAAGATGGAGCCTTACATCAATGCCCGTGTTTATCAGAACTGGCGATGGAACTACAATACCGGCGGCGGACAGCTTCTCGACTGGATAGGCCACCACGGCGACATCGCACACTGGGGCCTGGGGTTCGACTTCAGCGGCCCGTCTGAGGTTCAGGGCTTCGGCGAATTTCCACCCGCCAACGCCGTCTGGAACGTCGCTCTGAAATACACCGTCGAGTGCACCTATCGAAAAGAAGTGACGGGCTACTCAAATGACGTCTCCGTCACCATCGCCGGCGGATCTCCAGCCATCAGCATGGGAACGAAATGGATTGGCACCGACGGCTGGGTCTGGGTCGACCGCAGCGGCTTCGACGCCTCCAACCCTGCGTGGGTCAAGATGGATTCCCTGCCCGATGCGCAGCGCAAAATTCCGCTCTATGAATCCTCAGAACATCGCCGCAACTTCCTTGACTGCGTCAAGTCGCGCAAGTCCACCATTACACCCGTCGACGTGGCGCACCACTCCACCATCCCGGGCCATCTCGGCCTCATCTCCATGCTCGTTGGCCGCAAGCTTCACTGGGATGTGAAGCAGGAGAAGATCCTCAACGACCCCGAAGCTTCAGCGCTCCTGTCGCGTCCCTATCGAGCGCCATACAAACTCGGTTGACGAAGTTCGAGCCCCGATTTAGAGACGGCGAGAGTCAAAAGCAGGAACAGCGGTGTTAATGAGTTTGCGCTCCAACGTTGGAGTGAGTTGCTTTTTCCACAGAATTAGCGAACCACGTTCGACAACTCGTTCAAAGCCGATCAGCCTACCTTGATTGCGCGGACCTCTGCGGCGCGCTCATCGACCGGGATCATCGGTAGTTCGCCCTTCTTCGTGACGGGCAGGCTGCGGAGGTAATCCATGACCGCCTGCCATTCTTTGATCTCCCGGACGGCACCTCCCTCCGTCATTGTGTCGACGCTACTTTTATCCACCGTACCCGGCGGGGGAAGAAGGTCGGGCGTGTCGCCACGAGGATCGTCGAGTAGCTCGGTCTTCTCCTTGAGCGGCTGCCCCTCCTTGTTCTTGGGCACAAGAGTCAGTTTGCCCTTTGTGTATGTCGGGATGGCCACAACTATCTTGCCGAAAAACACAGGGCATGTGAGGCTGTACAAACGCTCGTCCTTCCCTGTGATTTCGATTGCACGGTAACCGTGATCGAGATCTCCTATTTCGATTGCCGTTACGGCGTCGAACATTGGGCGCGACATGTCGTAGCGAAACCTCATGCCCGAGGTGCGGGGAAAAGTTTCGCCCGGGTGGGTCGGATTATCCATAAGCAGAAACTCGAGCATATGCTTCAACTCCTGGCCCGTGAAGTAAGTCGTCACCAGGGCGCTGCCTGCCGTTGTATCCACGATACCGGCGCCGAGGGGTGCCACAGCAAACACGTCGTACACCGTCTGCACGCCTGATTTCCCCCGTGTTAAACCGGCGCGCATCATTGCATTCGCGGTGATTGCGATGTCGGCCTTGGTGGCTTTACGGAAGGAGTCGGTGACGAGGTTGGCGAGGGGCGTGCCGGCGGCGATGTCTGTGAAAGTGTTGGGCAGATCCCGCGGCGCTACCGCTAACGGCTGATCAATGCTATAACCGCGGGCCGCGAATACAACCATGGTGACTGTCTTCTTGTACCCATCGATCTCGTCGGCAATGGCCCGGTCGCCGGCAATGGTGTCGTCAATCGGATGGAGCTGGTAGGACTCCACCGTCAGCTTACTGCCGTCCATAGTGATCACCAGTTCGCCGAGGTACTGTCCATACTTCCCGGCCTGCACCACGGGGGTGCGGCCGTTGACGATAATCGCTTCTTGCAGCGCAGTATGGCTGTGGCCACCGATGACCACATCGATGCCGGGAACGGCCTCAGCCACGCGCACGTCATCGCCGCCGGTGAATTTCCCGTCCTCTCCTCTCGCAACGCCGCCGTGGCTAAGGCAAAGAACCACATCCACCTTTTCCTTCTCGTGGAGAACGTTCACCATCTCCTTGGCCGTCTCGATGGCGTCGGGGAACGAAGCCGCGCCGCCTTGGGTGTAGACCCCGGCTTCTTTGCCGAGCAACCCGAAGATGCCGAAACGCACACCGCCGCGCTCGATCACGAGATAGCGGCGGATCACCCCATCCTTCGCCAAACGCTGGAGATCGGCCAGCGTTGCGTCTGTCGCATCGAAGTTGGTGTTTGAGGCGACGATCGGAGGGACATGTCCAGCTTTGGCGGCCACTACGATGGATTGACCCAGTCCGTCGGGACCGAAGTCAAACTCATGGTTTCCGAAGGTCGTGGCATCGTAACCCATCCGGGACAGGAGTTGCAGTTCGGCGCCCGTCTCGCGAATGGCCCCGCCGAAGGCGGTCCCCATGCTGTAGTCCCCATCGTCCAGGATCAGCACCGGGCCAAGACCCTGGCGCGCTTCCTTCCTCTGGCGAATTAACGCGGCCAGACGAGCATATCCACCCAGTGTCTTGTCGTCGCCAGTGCTGAACGGGGTGTAGTCCGAGGCCGGGCCCAGCCCGATGAAATTCGAGTGGAGGTCGTTCGTGTGCAGGATGGTGAAGGTCTTCCTCGCCTCCGCTGCCACGACCACGTCCCCAGATAAAAGGATTGTGGCAGCGGCCACCGCCGAGCGAGCCAGGAACTCGCGACGGGATAGTGCGTCGTTTCCCACGAGGTCCTGTTGCCGAGTGGTCTTCATCGTTGTCCTTTCGACGGTGGCTTCGTTTTCACAGGCAGAAAACAACAGCACCGCTGCCGACACCGCGACAGGTCTCATTTTTTCAGCCCTAACGTATCCAGATCGTGCCGCCCCTTATAACTGTCGAAATTGACAGTTCCGCACAATATTGTCTGGGGCTTCTGGATCGTGGCCGGATAACGGCCATTCGGCGGTGACTTCTCAGTTGTCGATAACCAGCCGAATCACTCTTCGAGAGCCGCTATGGTTTGAAATTGCGAGTTCCGGACGGGTTGCAGGACAAGTCCACTATGAGTAAGGATCGGGTCATCCATTTCCATTGACAAAGAAACTCTACTGGATGGAGGATCAAACGAATCTCACCCCCTCGAAATTGCATTGGACTTATCGAATCTGTAAGGAGTGATCGATGAAGCTGGTCGCAGTGGCACTTCTAATTCTCGGAATGCCATGCAACGCCATGTTGGCGATGGCGGAGGGTCCTGTTCCTCTCAGGGCATTCATGCAAACCGCAGGCGCAGAGCCCGCCATGCCGTCCGGGCCAGACGCGAAAGATAGTTCCAACCAGAGCACTACATCGAAACATGCCAATGGCGGAAAGGCGGAACGCGTTACCGGCGGAGTCCTGTTGGGAACCGGGGTCGCCGTTATCACCACGACCTTGGTTCTCGTATCCGCTGGGGATGGCGATGCCGGCCACCCTGGCAGGGTCTGGGCGGGGATCGGCGGCGGTGCTGGAATGACTGGCGCCGGAATTACTTTGATAGTTCTTGGTAGTCACAGAAGGCCGTCGAATTGAACAGCCGGGCAGCAGCAATCCGGAGTGCCGTCACCAATCTGTCGCTCCAACTGTTTAGTGAACAGCAACCCTCCCCCAAACTGTTTACTCAAACGACTTCCGAGTTTTGCATGGGTCTGCGACCCACCTGTATGGATGAGACACATCTGCAGCCGATGAGTTTCGACGGAGTTGGCGGTAACTCGTTCCCTTAAGCCGATTGTGTCACCGAGGTTCACAAGTTTCGGATTTCACCAGAGTGCGAATTTAACCTCGATGGACACATGTACAGGCACCGGTCTTCCGTCACTAGTCGCGGGTTTGAAACGATACCCCGCAACAGCGTCGAACGCTCTTCGATCAAAACCGTGGCCCAATTCATTGAGCATACAGAGATGGCGTGGAATTCCATCAGTGTCCACTATCAAGTCCACGAGACTCTTGGCCTCAAATCTCTTGATGTGCTGTGTCTTCATGATTGTCTTGGCGTATTTGCGTTCTTCATCAGAGAACGTTGCCTCGACGGCTTTGATTTCTATCGGCGGAAGAACGCTGCCGCCAACACGATACGTTCCCTCGGGAAGCGTTCGTGACTCGAACTCTTGGCTACAAAATGGCGCACCATCGGCGGTGAGTCGAGGTGATGACTTGTCGGCCTGTACCAATGGGGTTTGGTCGATCGTAGAAGCGGCTTGTTGCACCCGAATCAGGGGACCGGTGACTGTGATAAGCAGAAAGAAAATGAGATACTTTAGCACCCTTTTCATGGTGGAATACGCCTTTCAGTAGCGAGCCAATCGTTAAGAAAACGGGGTGATCAGCCAGCATAATCTGCGTCTTAGAGAAACCGCAATTGTGCGCCATTTAAACAGCATCTCCGGGTCGCGGACGTATCGTGGCCAATCCGGAAGTTACCTTCCGGCAACACGAGCACATTCACAGATTGTGGAACTCGGGACGAGAACCCAGATCAATTCCCTTTCTGCGCCGTTGCTGAGCTCGTCAGCACAATCTGCTGCTGATCCGCCGCATTCACCTTCTGGTAGAAGTCCCGCATCGGGCTGTATTCATCCGGCTGCAGCACCGTGAACGCGCGTGCCAGCGTGCGCGTAACAGTCAGGTCATTTCCATTTGGAGTCGACTTGATCTGATACATCGCGTATCCCGTCCAGGGAACCGCGGTCGTGGGCGGCGCTGACTCAATCGTGATTCCCGCCGGCAGATGCATCAGCACACCGTCCTTGTATACCGCCGCATAGTGCATATCCACCGGCGATTGCCGATCGGGCTGCGCAATGAATCCCTGGTCCTCGGAATGCGCAAAAAAAGACGCCGGCAACAGCATCCGTTTCGAAGTCGCCGTACCCGGAACGCCCGCAACGGTCGCAAACGCTCCAAGGTCCACACTCGAATCGTCAAGCTTTGCAAAGTGAGTGAGGTGCGCCTCCACGCCGGATGGAACCTGCGTCCTGAGCCACTCGTCGAAGCTCCTTTTCAACTCATCTTCATCCATCCGCAAAGACGCCTGCCTCCACCGCAGCGCCTCCTGCCCCGTCATCCCGAATTGCAGTCTGCCGTTCACTGAGCCATCTGCACCGACCGTCAGCTCCGCACGGCGCACCACAGTGTTTGCTGCATACGGCAGCAGCGGCGTCACCCACGACCCCACTCCTCCAGGCGTTTCGCGAATCCCTCCCGCACCCGAGTGCTTCCAGCTCACCATCTGGAATGGACACATCTTCTCCGCCGGATCGAGCACGATTTCCTTGCCGTCTGTTGTGCTCAGGACAATGACAACATCGTCGAACTGGCTGAAGTAAAGATAATCAGGATTGAAGATTCCCCGATCGCGATTCACCACCGCCATGGGATACGCCTTCACGCCTGCTGCCTTCAGCAGCGCAAGGTAAAGCAGCGCGACCTCCTCCCCATTGCCGCTCTTCTCATTCCACACATCCTCGGCGTGTTTGGTCGACTTCAGTCCTTCGCGCTTTCTTTCCGCTTTGCTCTTCTTGCGCGAAAAATCCGTGTTATCCAACGCCTGGACGGCCGCATAAAGCTTTTTTGCACGATCCAGATCGCTATCTCCGGGGCTGATAATTCCTGCCGCTGCCTGCTTCAACGCCGCACTCGGTTCAGCGAACCTGTTCACATCTTTCAGCCACGCTTTCGAGGCGGCCTGCCAGAACTGCTGTCCCGAGGTCGCTTCGGAGAAGTAGAAAATCACGCGGTATTTCAAGCTATCGCGGGGTGGTGCCCACTGCTCATCTGTAAGCGGAGGCAAGTCGTTCACACTCAAGTCGAACTGGCCCGCCGCAGTTGGCTGCAACTTCTGCCCGCCCGGCAGATTGGTATACCAAAGCAGGATGCTGCCAAGAGTCTCTCGCAAGGGTTGAAATACAAAATGCTCTTTGCGAACTGGAAATCCCCTTTGTATCTCCCAACTCGGCGGCAACATCCAGCGTTCCCCTGTGAACCCTTCTTCAACCTTGAGCCGCAGTTGGTAGTAGAACTCGATAATGCTGCCGACCTCCACGCTGGGCAGGCTGAAGACAACCTCCCGAATCTCGGTCTCACCCGCCTTTACCTTCATCAGGTCTTCAGGTTTTACATTCAGCGGCACAATGGTGCCATCGGCGTGTATGGTTCGACCGGAAATCGCCGCAATACCAGCAACCCCTTCCTGCTTTCGATAGGGGATATGCACCGTCCCGAGTTCCTTCCCCGCTTCCTTCAGGATTTTGATCCGGGCATATTCACTCTGGTATCCAACCTGGTCGTCTGTCTTCATCTCGTAATTCAAATAAACCGCCGCCGCATCCGGATACTTCGGATCCGCCGTCATCTTCAGTTCGTCCTGCGCAGGCGCCTGAAACTGCGCAACCCCCTGAGCGACGAAGCAGAGGCTAAAAGCCACCAAACTAACCACATATGACCTACGCACGAGGTTCCTCTCCATTCACGACTCCAGCCTCCATATTTTTTGGGAAGCGCAATTGTGCCACACCGCCCGGGCACTTGCACATCCCCGGCTTGGTAAGGAACCTGCTTTCTAAAGAAGATCACTCTGTTAAAACCTCATAACATCCCCCGTAACCCAATGACGATGCGCACCTTCCACCCCAGAGCGCTGCGGGAATGTATATTGGGGCGCGTCCGAATCATCAACGCAGCGCGAGACTCTTTTCCGAGTCCGGGGTCTATGGGAGCGGAGGGGCCCTTTGCCTTCTCTAAACTGATTGGCTCTTTTTACGTCATCAAAAGTCAACTCGGAGCCATCAACAATCCCAGGTTTCCCTTTCTGTCAAGGAACTGTGACAATAGAGCAAGACTTCACAAAACCTGCACAAATCGGGCACGCTCTGCTTTGATTTCTTGCGAAGAACTAAGGCGGCCCGCTCGCCGTCAGACTGCACTTTTTGGACGTGATACTTCGATTGCCTGAATCCTTCAAACTTCTCTTTTGCTGTAGACCGAAAGAAGGAACTGAACGATGATGACCAATCAGGCTTTGCGTCGAGTACTTGTCCTCGATGACGAACAAGTGATTGCCAATACCCTCGCCCTTATACTCAATCGCAGCGGTTTTGAAGCTCAAGCGGTCTACACCGCTGAGGCCGCAATACAAAGTGCCCGCGAGTTCTCTCCCGATGTTCTCATCAGCGACGTCGTTATGGACGGCTCAACCGGCATCGATGCGGCGATCCGCATCTCCGAAATGGCGCCCAATTGTCGGGTGATTCTTTTTTCGGGGCAGGCAACGACCGCCGACCTGCTCGAACGCGCAAAGGTCAGAGGATATAGCTTCGAATTACTCGTAAAGCCCGTTCACCCGCGTGCGCTCCTTGAGCGCCTTAATAAGATCCACTAGATTCCGAGAACAATTCGAACGCGCGGCGGGCTTCTTGTGTCTCCGGCGCGAGGGGATTACAGCAGCCGCTATCCGGCGTTCGCTGCGGGCAGATTCGACTCGATAGGAAAGAACACCGAAAACACAGTCCAACTCTTTCCCGGCACCACACTGCTCCGCAGCCGGATGCTTCCGTCGTGCTTCCGCAGGATGTTCGAGCTGACCCAAAGCCCGAGCCCCGTCCCCACATCCCGTTTGGTGGTAAAGAATGGCTCGAAAAGCTTCTTCCGCACCTCAGGAGCGATGCCGGGCCCATTGTCACAAACCGTCAGTCGCACGCCGGGTCTCTTGCGCCCATTATATTGGTTCCCGGCAGACAGGCGAATCAGAATGCGTCCTCGATCGCTTACCGCGTCGATGCTGTTGTTGAGCAGATTGGCAAATAGCTGCCGGATCTCGCCGGGAATTCCCATCAGCGTAGGGTTCTCTCGAATATCCGTTTCGATCGAAATCTGCTTGTTTCGCGCTCTTGCCGAAAACACTGACACCAGCGGCGTGACCAATTCCCCAAGCGTCAGCAGGCGCGCGCCCTTGTTCTCGCGGTAGAAGCCGAGTGTCTGCTTCGTCAGCAGCGCCATCCGGGCAAGTTCCTGCTGTGCCTGCTCCAGAAATACTTTCCCTTCCTCATTCTTCATGTTTCCCTGCGCCAGAAAAACCAGGTTCGTCACAGCCTCCAGCGGATTATTGATCTCGTGTGCGATGGTCGCTGCCAGCTTCCCAACTGTGGCCAGCCTTTCTGACGTGTGCAATGCTTTCTCGACCTTCTTCTGTTGTGAAATATCTCGCGAAATGCTCGCCACGCCCACAATCGCCCCGACCTCGTTAAACACCGGCGACAAAGTCAGCGACACTTCAATGCGCTCTCCATCTTTCGTCATTCGCACCGTTTCGAAGTGCTCCGTTCTCTCTCCTCGCGCAACCGCCGACATAATCCGGTCTTCGTCCGGAAATACCTCCGCCGGAACGATCGTCCTGATAGAGTTCCCAATCATCTCTTCAGCGGTGAAACCGAACACCCGTTCCGCGCAGGGATTCCAGCTCGTCACCACCCCGTTCAGATCCTTGCCGATAATCGCATCGTCGGAGGATTCTACGATCGCAGCGAGCCGCTGCGATGCATCCAGAGCCGTCTGCAGCTTGAACTGGCTGGCTTCAATTTGTTGCCTGATCTTGAACTCGCCGCTGATA
Organism: uncultured Acidobacteriaceae bacterium; assembly: GCA_963769345.1. Lineage (GTDB taxonomy): Bacteria > Acidobacteriota > Terriglobia > Terriglobales > Acidobacteriaceae > Telmatobacter. Next base: position 558,007 of record CAVYLL010000004.1, on the reverse strand, counting down.
TCTGTGTTCGTGCCAAACCAGCGGTTAATCTTCCCACCGGCATCCCGCATCGGCACGGCCCGCGTCAGAAATGGCCTGTACACGCCGTCTTTGCCCCGCAGCGGAAACACCATCTCGAATGCTTCACCCGTTCCCAGGGAGTGCTTCCACTGTTCCACGACTTCCGGTAGAAATTTGGGGTCGTGCACCGATTGCCATCCCGATCCGCAGTTCTGCTCCACGGTCGTGCCCGTGTATTCGTACCAGCGCTCATTGAACCAGCGTGGAGATCCGTCCGCATCCGCCATCCACACCAGTTGTGGCATGGCATCTGCCAGGCTGCGAAACTGCTCCTCCCGCCCGGCCGACGCTTCTTCCCCCCGCTTCCGATCGGTTATGTCGCTAACGACCCCGAAGAATTTCGAAGTCCCCATGCGGCGTCCCTTCGAGTGGTGATGGCGCAGGCCCATCTCGGGGTGGTCATAGCGGTACTCAAGGTCGAGGACTCCCGTCCGCTGGCATTCCGCCATCGCACGGCTTACCTGCGGCCAGTCGGCCGGAAACACACGCGATGACCAAAGTCGATAAACCCGTTCATCCGAGGAGTCGGGATCGGTGCCGTACATCCGGTGCATTCCCAGGGAAAGCGCGCAGGAATCGTCGGCCGGGTCCCACTCCCACGATCCGATCTGCGCCGCTTCCTGCGCCATGAGAAGGCGTTCTTCGCTCAATTCGACCGCGTGCCGGCTCAACTCACGATCCGTCGAGTCAACGGCCAGCACGAAGATTCCATCAACCTGGCCGGTTGAGGTGCACACTGGGTGGAAAGTGAAATCAAAATATTGACTCTCGCTCTTTTCCGGATTCGGCAACTGGATCGTGACTCTGGGCTCGCCGCCGCGATCGGCTTCGCCCATTCGATAAACCTGGTCGAGGATATCGAAGACCCCGGAGCTCTTAAGCTCCGGCAGCACCTCGGGAAATGGCATCCCAATTAGATCGTCGGCTCTGGAACGGCCGACAGCCCGCACATAGAGATCGTTTGCATAACAAAACTGGTGTTTCGGACCGCTAAGAAAAGCGACCCCTGCAGGTGCCTGGGCCGAAACTTCTTTCAGTTGCACACGATTCCACTCATCCCCACCCGGAGAGCTGTGAGCGCCTCTCAGTCTTTCATCATTTGAATGTGAGATCGTCATAGGGCCCGCGCTCCTGACTCCGTTCCCTCGCGCGGCACCTTTTCCCACGCCTTTTCCAATCGAATTTTCACTATTTATCAATCACAACTCGCGATCAGTCTGACCCGAACCGCCTAAAGAGGCAGCAATCCAGACTGCGAGCAATTCGGGAGGACAAGCCACCCTGCTGGACGATAGGGGTTCAGCGCACCCACCAAGGGTTCAACACGCCCTTCATCGCTTGGAAGGGAGATTGCCTCTTGCGGTTGTCCACGCAAAGCCCTGGCGGGCAAGGCAATCTCAGATTATGCGGCCTTTGACAGCCGCTCGCGAACCGCATCCGGATCGATCACTGGCTGGCGTGCGGCCCACCACATCAGGCCCGCCCCCACCAGAACAGACCCCAGACTCGCCAGCTGCGCATTCGACAGTCCCAGGAGAATTTTGGGATTGCGGCGAATGAACTCCACCAGGAACCGGGCGATTCCGCTCAGCACCAGGTACTCGCCCACAATTGCGCCTGTACCATGCTTCTTTCCGCCTCGGCGCCACAGGTACCAGCCAATTACCAGTCCCATTCCAAGCTCATACAGGGGAGTCGGATGTACGCGAACTCCCGGCGGTGTAGGCTCGATCCCATTCGGAAAGCTCATCCCCCACGGCAGCTTCGTCTCAAGCCCGTAGCAACCATCGCCGGAGAGAAAGCACCCGATCCGCCCGATGCCATATCCGATCGCAGCCGCCGGCGCCGCCAGATCCAGTATTCGAAGCCCGCCGATCTTGGCCCACCAACCCTGAAATACCAGCGCCGAAATCCCGAGCGACCATCCCGCCGAACCACGCAAAACCAGCCGTATCCCACAGCACCCGCCATCCGATGTCGCGAAATTCGCTGGGAGTGTCAATCACATGCCACAGTTTGGCGCCCACAATCCCCGCCAGAACGGCAATAGCCACCATCCCAACGGCATCGGCGTCTACGCTGGATCGCTTGAAGGCCCGGTCCATCACAAAAGCCGCCACCACTGCGGCCAGCCACAACATCAGACCAAAAGTGGGAATCTCGGGATGCCAGAAATGCAGATTAAGGTGGATATACGGAAACATCTCTTTCAGTATAGACGGCAAGGGGAACGGATCAGCCTTTGAATTCCGCTTGAAGCACCCCCAATTCCCTCGGAATTTTCACAGATCTCGATCCGGACTCCCATCCTCTCGCGCGATACTGTCTTCATGGCCACTATCACTTACCAGGGACTTGACGTTCTCTATACGCGTCAACAGATAGCAGACCGCGTCGCGGAGATGGGCGCGCAAATTACCCGCGACCTCAACGATGAAAAGCTCGTGATGGTTGGCGTGCTCAAAGGCGCAGCGATTTTCCTCGCCGACCTCGCCCGCTCGGTCCAGGTCGACACCACTTTCGACTTCGTTGCCGTCTCCAGTTACGGCAAAGGACAGCGCTCATCAGGCGCCGTCAAGCTCATCAAGGACCTCGATGAACCTATCGAGGGCAAGAACGTCCTTATCGTCGAAGACATTCTCGACACCGGCCTCACCCTCGCGTACCTGCGCAAGATATTTCTGCAGCACAAGCCCAAGACCCTGCGCATCGCCACCCTGCTCGATAAACCCTCGCGCCGCATCGAAAAAATAGACGCGGACTATACCGGATTCTCCATACCAAACTTATTCGTCATCGGATATGGAATGGATTATGCCGAGCGCTATCGCAATTTACCCGACATCTGCCTCATGGCGCCCGACCACCCCGAATAGCCTGGCGGATTCCGATCTGGTGCTGGCGCGTCGACAAATCTGGGTGTCCTTTCACGACCGAATCCCTTCACGAATGGAGCTCGGCCGGATTGCCCCAGAGCCTGCCCTGAGCGAAGTCGAAGGGTCTCGCTTCCGAGACCTGGGATTTGCGAGATATCCGCCGCCATTGGCCAGAGCCATAGAAGGAACCCTCGCCCATGACCAACGAACGCGAAATTCTCCAAAAGGCCTACCGCGATTTCAACGCCCGTAACATCGATGCGGTAATCTCACGCATGCATCCCCAGATAGAGTGGGCAAATGGAATGGAGGGAGGCCACGTCCATGGAAAAGATGAAGTTCGCGCCTACTGGACACGCCAGTTCACCACCCTCAATCCGCAGGTCGAACCGGTCAGCATCGACCCCGCCAAAGACGGAAGTTGGGTGGTCGAGGTACATCAGGTTGTCCACGATCAAAACGGCAACCTCCTGCTCGATACCACCGTCTACCATACGTACCAATTTCGCGATGGCCTTATAGCGCGCATGGACATCGCGCAGAACGCCCTGCAGACCGGTAGAAATCGATGAGAGAGACTAAGGTTTCTTTCGTCATCCCGCTGTATTTGTTGATAGTGGCTCAATAGAAGGCAAAGGGCTATACTCGACAGCCGGAATAGAAGAACAAGCCGACAAACGACAGAGCGGCGCAAACAGAAGGAGCAAGAAAATGCCAACCATTACCCCGATCCGAGATGAAGATCTTGAGTTTGACCACGGAACATTCGACTCGGCCGGATTCTCCAAACAAGCCCTGTCCTCATGGCAATCTCTTGCGCAGGTCATTGACCACACGGTTCTGAAACCCGATGCCACGCGCGACCAGATCGAGAGCCTCTGCGACGAAGCCATCCGCTACCGTTTCGCCTGCGCCATGGTGAACCCAGTGTGGGTGCCGATAGCTGTCGAAATTCTCTCCGGCACAGGCATCCCTGTCGGCGTCGTCATCGGATTCCCCTTCGGCGCATCGCTCACCTCCACTCTGCGCCAGGAGGCCGCCGCGCTCGCACGCCTCGGCGCTAAAGAGCTCGACATGGTCATCCCCATCGGCCAGTTGAAGAGCGGCAACCACCATGCCGTCCACCACACCGTGCATGCCGCTGCTACGGTCGCGCATCATAATGGAGCTATCCTCAAAGTGATCCTCGAAACTGCCTTGCTCACCGTGGAAGAAAAATTGCGCGGCGCAGAGCTCGCAATACAGGCCGGTGCCGACTTCATCAAAACGTCGACCGGATTCGCAGGCGGCGGAGCCACTGCCGCGGACGTAGCTCTCATGCGCGGCGTGGCCGGTGGCCGCTGCGGCGTCAAAGCCTCCGGCGGCATTCGCACTTTAGCCGACGTCAAGACCATGCTCGAAGCTGGCGCCAACCGCATCGGCGCCTCCGCCTCCGTAACCATCGTCCGCGAACTCGGCGCGGAGTGAAACAGCTTCTAGCTACTAGCCCCCAGCTCTGAGCTGGCTGTTGTTTGCGGCCCAGGGTTAATGGAAAAATCTTCCCGCAACAGAACCATCTGGGATTTCTGCGCGTGGGCGGATTTGCTCAGATTGCCGATCCGAAGCTAGGAGCTAGAAGCTGGAAGCCACTTCATCCGCTATCATCAACCTCAGTCTCTCCATGCCCTCCACCCCACCCATCCCACGCCCGGAGCCCGAGTACGAAGGCGACTACCGCCCTGCAGACCCGGAGAACCCGCACGCACATATCGATCCGCAAAACGCTCGGATTGAAACCACCGACCTCGCGTTCCTCGGCCGCATGGCCGACACACTCAATACCACCCTCGATCTACAAACCCTTCTCACCCGCACCTCTGAGCTCGTCCGCTCCATCATCCCTTATCGCATCTTTGCCATCTTCCTCCTCAACGACCGCACCAATGACCTCCGCATGCGCTTTCAGATCGGCCACACGCCCGAAGCCGCCCGCATGCGCTTTCCGCTTGGCAAAGGCGTCATCGGACAGGTCGCGCAAACGCGCCAGCCCATGTTCATCAACGACGTCACCAAGGTCGAGGGCTACATTTCCGCCAACCCCAACGTCTGTTCCGAACTCGCGGTTCCCCTTATCGCCAAAAACCGCCTCATCGGCGTCCTGGATCTCGAGAGCGAGCAGCCCGACTTTTTCAAGCCCGAGCATCTCCACCTGCTCACGCTCACTGCTTCGCGCATCGCTCAGGCCATCGAGAATGCGCGCCTCTACACCCGTGTCTCCCGCCAGGCGGAAACCCTCGCCGTCCTCAACGAGATCTCCACCGAGCTCACATCCATCCTCGATCTCGATCCGCTGCTCGCGAAGGTCGGCCAACTCCTCCGTCGCCTCATCGATTACCAGATGTTCACCATCATGCTGCTCGACGAGAAAGGCGAGACGCTCATCACGCGCTACGCGTGGCGCTTCGGCGACGCACAGGCGCCAATGCGCCGCATCTCCGTCACCAGCGGACTTGTCGGTGCAGCCGTGCGCGAGTGGCGTCCCATCAACGTTCCCGATGTGCGCAAGGACCAGCGCTATCTCCCCATGAACGCGGAAACCCGCTCCGAACTCATCGTTCCGCTTTTCTATAAAGAGCGCGTCATCGGCGTGCTCGATCTCGAACACACGCGCATCGGATTCTTCAACGAGGATCACGTGCGCACCCTCACCACCATGGCCGCACAGGTCGCCATTGCCATTGAAAACGCGCGTCTCTATCAGGCCGTCAAGCGCCAGGAGCAACAGCTCGAACGCGACATCTCCATGGCGCGCGAAGTTCAGCTCCGCCTTCTGCCCAACACGCCGCCGGTACACAAGCACGCTGAATTCGCTGTCAGCTTTCTTCCTGCCCGCACCATCGGTGGTGACCTCTACGACTTCCTCGAGTACACGCCCGACCAGACCGCCATTGTCCTCGGCGACGTCAGCGGAAAGGCCGCACCCGCCGCACTCTTCGCCGCGCTCGTCAGCGGCATCATGCGCTCCGCCGCCCAGCAGAAGCTCGCGCCCGCCGCCATGCTAGCCGCGCTCAACGATGCGCTCCAGGAACGCCGGCTCGATTCGCAATACGTCGTCATGCTCTTCGCGCTCTGGAACGACGAGAACCGGACGCTGCAAGTAGCCAACTCCGGCGCCGTTCAGCCCGTCTTCTGTCGCGCAGGCGAATCCATCACCGTCAAAGCCGAAGGCTTTCCTCTCGGTATGTTCCCCAACGCCACCTACGAAGAATTCAACGTCGCCACGCAACCTGGCGACGCCGTCGTCTTCGTCTCCGACGGAATCCTCGACGCTGAAAATGAAAAAGACGAGATGTACGGCGAAGAACGCCTCGCTGCCCTGCTCTGCGCCAGCCGCGATCTCCCTGCCCAGCACATCGCCTCCGCCATCCTCGCCGACGTCACCCGGTTTCAAGGCGCCCAGGACCGCTTCGACGACGAAACCATCATCGTCCTCCGCGTCAGGTAATCCGTCACAAGTCATCGCATCAGGTTGGGTGCCCCAGGTCTCGATTCTGAGACCTGGGATGGATGCACCGGCGCCGTTGGGTCATGAGTGGGAAACCATGGATGGCCTCCGCTAAACTAGAAACCGACCCCAATCTCCGGAGCCCCTTTGTCCATCGCAACCCAAGAACGCACCATCCGCCCCGCGCGCAACATCCTCGGCACCCTGCGCCTCCCCGGCGACAAGTCCATCAGCCATCGCTACGCCCTGCTCGGCGCATTTGCCGAAGGTACATCGCGCTTCTCCAACTTCTCCACCGGTGCAGACTGCGCATCCACCCTCGCCTGCATGCAGGCACTCGGCGCAGAGGTCCGCAAGCTCGACGACGGCCGAATTGAAATCGACGGCGTCGGTGGCCGCGTTACATCGGCAAATCATCCCCTCGACTGTGGCAACTCCGGTTCCACGATGCGCATGATCTCTGGACTGCTCGCGCCGCAGCAAGGCACCTTTACCCTCATCGGCGATGAGTCGCTCTCTCGCCGCCCAATGGAACGGGTTCGCAAGCCTCTCGCCGAAATGGGCGCGCATATCACCCTCACCGACGGCCACGCGCCTGTCACGATTCAGGGCGCTCCGCTCCACGCCATCGACTTCACGACGCCCGTCCCCAGCGCCCAGGTCAAAACCTGCGTTCTCTTAGCGGGGCTGCAGACGGAAGGCACGACTACCGTCCGCGAGTCCATTCGCACAAGAGACCACAGCGAACTCGCGCTCCGTGCCTTCGGAGCGAAGCTCACCCGCTCCATCGACTCCATCACCATCAACGGCCCGCAAACACTGCACGCCATCGAAGCGACCGTTCCCGGCGACATCTCCTCTGCCGCATTCTTCCTGTGCGCCGCCGCGCTTTTCCCCAACTCGGGCCTCATTCTCGATTCCATCGGCCTCAACCCCACGCGCGCTGCGCTCCTCGATGTCCTTACCACGCTCGGAGCACGCATCGCCGTCCTGCAACTTCAGGAAGTAAATTCGGAACTCGTAGGCACCGTGCAGATCACCGCGGACGAGTCCGGCTTGCGCTCTACTGAAGTCAGCGGGGCTCTCGCCGCGCAACTCATCGACGAACTTCCCGTTCTCGCAGCCATCGGCCCCTACACCAGCGGCGGCATTCGCATTCGCGATGCCAGAGAACTTCGCGTCAAAGAGTCAGACCGCATCGCCCTCGTTGCGCGCAACCTCCGCGCCATGGGCGCCGAAGTAGAAGAGTTCGAAGATGGCCTGGACGTTCCCGGCGGCCAGCAGCTTCACGGAGCCGTCATCGACTCCGGCGGTGATCATCGCATCGCCATGGCCTTCAGCATTGCGGCCCTCCGCGCCGAAGGAGAAACCTTGATTCAGGGCGCAGAATCCGCCGCCATCAGCTTCCCCGAATTCTTCGATCTCCTAGACCTCGTCGCCGAACGCTAGGTGGGTGTGGAACAGCACCCCAAAAAGCGAAAGGCCCGGCGTTTCGCCGGGCCTTTCAATTACACCAACACTACCTGCTCGATGGTGGAGTCGCTGGTTGCGCCGGCAACGGAGACGGCGTTGCGGTCGGTTGTGCACTCGCAGGCTGCAGTCCCGGAACCGTCGGCGCCGTGTTGACAGCACCCTTCGCTGCATCTGACAGGTTGATCCCATATTGCTGCAGAGTGGTGGCCAGCATTTGGTAAAGGCCTGCACGCGCGTTCGCATAGGCCGCATTTGCGGCGATGAGGTTGTTCTCCGCCGTCGCCAGATTTCTTTCCTGCAGCAGCACGTTTGCAGTCGTAGATGCGCCGAGGTGGAGCTTCTTCTCCTCTGCGTCGAGGCTTTGCCGCGCATAATCGCGAGCCGCCAACGACGCCTGCACCTCTGCACGATCATTGGTCAATGCAAACTGCGCGTTCACCACTTGCATCCGGATTTGCGTGTAAAGCTGCGCCAGTCGCAACTCTGCCTGGCGATACTCCATCAGCGACCGTGCCTGCACGGATTGCGCCTCGCGATTGCGAATGGTAATCGAAAGGTTGAAGCCCGCTCCCTTGTCCGGTGCCGAACCGTTGTACAGATTGGTCAGCACTGTTCCATATCCCGTCGAGGGCAGCGTGCCTGGTGGATAGGGTTGCCCGGTTGTGAAGTTAGTCCAGTTTGGATTCTGTGAGCCGCCTAGTGCGCTTGATCCGTAGAAACCATAAGCATCGAGCGTCGGCAGCAGCGCGTTGCGCGCACCCTTTAATGTGATCTCATCGTTCCGCAGCGTCAGTGCAGCCTGCTCGAGCTCCGGCCGATTCTCGAATGCCGTCTGCACCAGGCCCTCGACCGGCTGCGTCTCCTCCGGAGTCTCATTCAGGCTGATGCGATCCGTCGGAATCACCGGTGCCGTCGCGAGCTTTGGGTCGTTCAGGTTGCGCGCAATCGCCTGCTTGATAATCTGCTGTTGATAGTTCAACTGGTTCTGCGAACTGATCAGCGCCTGTCTATCGGTCGCCACCGTAGAATCGGCTTGCACCACATCCAGCGGAGCCATGGTGCCGATCTCCAGTTGCTTGTGCGTATCCGACGAAAGCTTCGTACTCTGGTCCAGCGCGCGTTGATGCGCCTGAACATCCTCATACGCGCTTACCAGGCCCCAATAGATGCTTTCAACCTGGTTCACGGTATACAGAATTTGCTGCCTGAACGACGAATCCGTAATACGCCGGTCGTTGATCGCCTGGTAGAGGAAGCGCTTGTTCATCCATATCCCGGCGCCCTGCAACAGATGCTGGGTTACCGTCGCTTTAAAAGTCGAACTCAGCTCCGGGCTGTACGCCGTAAACGGACTATCGCCGGTAATGCGTGAATTTGTGATGCCTGCCGTCAGTTGGGCACCCGTGATGAACCCCTGCGTGTAGCTGAAGTTGTATTCGTTGGTGTTCGTCGTCAGCGAGCTCTTGCCCCCTGAAAACAGCGTGTTCGACTGAGGCGAAGTTGCCCGTTCAAACTGGATCGTTCCGCTCACTGTCGGATCGCGTAGCTCAGGCAATCCGCCCGCGCCCGCCGTTGTAAAGCTCTGTCCGGCGATACCGGATCCTGCACCGCCCGATCCTACCGTGGTGCCACCCGGACCGCCGCCAGTCGACAAAATCGACACAGATCCGCCAAGCGTACCCGTCACCAATCCTGATGGCGCTCCCAGAGGTGCATTTCCCGCCTTGGTGCGCAGAATATCGGTATCGGCAATGTCCAGGTTGTAGCGCGATATCGCGATGTCATAGTTGTTCTCAATCGCCAGCGCAATCGCATCCGACAGGCTCAGATAGATCTTTCCGTCCTTCACCAGGCCGTCGAGACGCACCGTGTTCACAAAATCCGCCTTCGGAATCGTCGTCGGCCTGTACACGTTGATCGGATTCCCCAGCATTGGTCCGAAGGGTTTTGAATAGTCGCGACCCGTCGGCCGCAAATCCAGCGGTTTCGTCAGCACCGGCGCGGGAGCGACAGGTAACTGCGACGCTTCCTTCTCCGGATGCTTCTCACCCGCTCCCGCCACACCGCCCGATTGTTGCTCTTGTGCAAATCCCGGGGGCACTCCTGCTACCAAGGTAAGCATCACAGCCGTAAACGCCCGCAAATGCTGCGCTGCATTGCGCCTTAGAAGGCCACTGGCCATTTTTCTATCCTCAAACACACGAATACCGAACAATTGCATGTTTCCTCTCCACGAGTCGCTGAGGCATGTGGGGTGCCGTTCTACATGACGTCCAGAGAAGCCTTCCGGACGCAAATTTGTGATTTTGCGCGGCGTTTTACGTTCCCTTGCTGCACTTGACCGTTGGGTCAATAAGCTTTACGCGCGCTACGAGCATTTCGTTCCCTCATTCCGCAACGACAGACATGCGTATTGGCACGAAAAGCTGAGTATATCCCACTGGATACGACTAACCGGATCGCCCCTTTTGGTCAATTACTCTGGTATTTACCCTGTTTTCTAAACTGGTTCCCGTGACAGACCTGCCCCAGACCGCGTTGCAACAAAATCAGACGTGGAAACTCACCCTCGCCTACGACGGCACCGATTTCCACGGATGGCAAATCCAGCCCGGCGAATCCACCATCCAGGGCGAGTTGCAGTCCGCCCTCGGCCGTATCGTCGGTGAATCGCCTCTGCCCCAGGGCTCCGGCCGCACCGACGCCGGCGTGCACGCTCTTGCGCAGGTCGCCAGTTTTGCTCTTCAGGCACGCATCCCACCCGCCAACCTCGTTCGCGCCCTCAACCGCACCCTGCCCGGATCCATCCGTATCCTCACTGCGGAGATCGTCCCCGAGTCGTTCCACGCCCGCCACTCCGCCGCCGCCAAAACCTACGAGTATCGCGTCCTCCCCATCGAACCCGCCTGCCATCAGATCTGCCCGCCGTTCCTCGCACGCTACGTCTATCCCTTTTCGTGGCCGGTGAATCTGGCAGGTCTCAACGCCGCCGCAGCAGCCTTCCTCGGCGAACATGATTTCCGCAGCTTTGCCGCCTCCGACCCCGATCTCGCCACCCGCTCTCACGACTCCGTCGAAAGTGCCCCAATTCAAATCCAGCCACGGGGTCCCCAGCGACGGGTCCTTGTCGATGGGGTTGAAGCACGCACCGCCATCCGCACCATCTACTCCTCTGCGTGGCACGAACAAATCGTCGACGGCTTTCGACTGCTCATCTACCGAGTGCGCGGCAACGGATTCCTTCACCACATGGTACGTAACCTCGCCGGCACCATGCTCGACGTCGCCCGTGGCTATATGTCTCTCGAAGATATCCCAACAATTCTTGCAGCCCATGACCGCTCACTCGCCGGCCCCACCGCACCCGCCCGCGGCCTCTTCCTCCATTCCGTCGAATACGACATCAAATCCGACAGTTCCATGTTCTAATCGTTTTCTTTCTTCTAACCGCCTGAGCCCGGCTGCATGGAGCCCCGTTTCGCGCAGGCGAAATGGGGTAAGCGTAGCGAAGTACCTGCTTTTTCTCTTCCCACATCCTCCACAATTTGTGATTCAATTTCCAGTCACGAAAGCATCCATCCACCACGTCACAAATTTCCTTCGCATCTCCTGCTACCCTGAAAACAGATGGCGATGTTCTCGCGCAGTACGGCCTTCTCTCGCGTCACGGCAATTGCCGCGCAGCGCGCAATTCATTCTGCGTTTACATGGATCCACAACAACCCAAAGACCCTCATCGATCGTCAGGCCGAACTCGTCGCCATTCCGGCGCCGCCTTTCGGAGAAGAAGCGCGCTCGAAGTGGATCGCCGAGCGCTTCGCTGAAATCGGTCTCGTCAACATTCAGACTGACGTTCTCTGCAACGTATTCGGCTTCATCCCCGCGACACATCTTCCCGCTGACAGCACGGGACATGTCGTCGTCCTTTCCGCGCATCTTGATACCGTCTTCCCCGCCGCGACCCCGCTCAATCCGGCCCTGACCCGCGACAACGGCGCCAATCGCCTCGCCGCACCTGGAGCCTGTGACAACGCTGCCGGCGTCATCGGCATGCTTGCTCTTGCGCAGGCCATCATCCACGCCAGGGTTCCGTTAGCCGCCCCCGTCGTCGTGCTCGCAAACGTAGGAGAAGAAGGCGAAGGCGATCTGCGCGGCGTCCGCCACTTTTACGAGCAGCCCTCCCTCGCCGGACGGATCGCTGCCCACATCGTCCTTGATGGTGCCGGGGCTGACTCCGCGGTAACCCAGGCCCTCGGCAGTCTTCGTTTCCAAGTCACCATCAACGGCCCCGGAGGCCACAGCTTCACTGACTCGGGCACTCCCAACCCCATCGCCGCGATCGCTCTCGCTCTCTCAACCGTCGCCCGCACTCCCATGCCTGAAAAGCCCAGCACCACCCTCAACCTCGGCACCATTCACGGCGGCACCAGCGTCAACTCCGTCCCCGAAAGCGCCACCGCATCGATCGACTTCCGCTCCACCAGCCCCGACGAACTCGTACGCCTCGAAGTGGCGCTCCATCGCGCCGTCGAAGATGCTGTCGATCAAACCAACGCCGTTGCAAAACACCTGAGTGCCCGCAACCGCGGACCGCTCACCTTCAACATCAGGAAAATTGGCGACCGCCCCGCCGCGCACCTCGCCGACCACTCTCCTATCCTCGAGACTCTTCGTGCTGTCGATCGCCATCTCGGCATCCAGACCGATCTCCGCCTCGGTTCGACTGACGCCAACATCCCCATCGCCCTCGGCATTCCCTCCATCTCCATGGGCGCAGGCGGCGACGGCGGCGGTGCTCACACGCTTGCCGAGTGGTACAGCGACAAAGACCGCGAAACCGGCCTCCGCCGCGTCCTCCTCCTGACCATCGCCATGACAGAGTGGGCCGCCGAGCAATAGGCAGTCTGCTACCAGCCTGTCTGCTAAACTGCGCCAATGCGCACCATCCCTTCCCTTGCAGTCACGGCGCTTGCCGCCTCCGTGTTGTGCTCTTCCCAGGCCGTTCCGCAGAAACAATCGCCCGCCGGGCATACCAGATCAGCCCAAACCGCACGCATCACTCCCGACGACCTCTTCTTCAACGGTGTCATCTACACCGGCGTTGGATTTGCTGACGACAAACCGCAGGTCGTCGAAGCCATGGCCATCGGCGGTGGCAAGGTGCTCGCAGTCGGCACAACTGCTGAGGTCTCCCGGCTCGCTGGTCCGAAAACGCATTTCCACGATCTCGCCACTGCCAGAACCCACACCTTTCTCTTTCCCGGATTCAACGACGCGCATACTCATCTCGGAGGCGCAGGCCGCACCAAGCTCAACGTCGACCTCACCGGCGTGAAGACCCTCGCCGACATGCTCGCGCAGATCAAATCCGCCGCCGACGCAGCGCCCGCGGGCCACTGGCTCACCGGCGGCAACTGGGATCACACTCTATGGGCCGACAAAACCCTGCCCACCCGCCAGGATCTTGATAGAGTCACCGGCGATCACCCCACCTTCCTCGATCGCATTGACGGCCACATCTCCATCGCAAACTCCGCCGCGCTCACTGCCGCCGGCATCACCGGCAAAACACAACCGCCGCAAGGCGGAGCCATCGACCTCGACGCTACCGGCAAACCCACCGGCATTCTTCGCGAATCCGCACAAGGTCTTGTCTACAAAGTCATTCCGCCGCCCACGCCCGAAGAGCGCCGTAAAGGCGACGAGCTCGCCATCAACGACGCACTCGCGCACGGCGTCACCAGCGTGCAGGACTTCAGCGACTGGAACGACTTCCTCGTCTTCGAGCAAATGGAAAAAGAAGGCAAGCTTCATCTCCGCATCAGCGAGTGGTTGCCCTTCAAAGACTCCCTCGCCGAATTAAAAGCTCACCGCGCGCATCACGACGTCAACGATCCCCTGCTCCACACCGGCATGCTCAAAGGCTTCATGGATGGCTCACTCGGCTCCCGCACCGCCGCCATGAAAGCGCCTTTCACCGATGACCCCAGCAATACCGGCCTCCCGCAATACACGCAGGACGAGCTCAATAAAATGTCCGTCGAACGCGCCGCTGCCGGATTTCAACTAGGCTTCCACGCCATCGGCGACAAAGCCACATCCATGGCGCTCGATGCCTTCTCGCAACCCGGTGTCTCAAAAACAGCTCGCAACCGCATCGAGCACGCGCAGGTCGTCGACCCCGCCGACATTCCGCGCTTTAAGCAGCTCGGCGTCGTCGCCAGCATGCAACCCAACCACCTGCTCACAGACATGAATTGGGCAGTCGATCGCCTTGGTCCGCAGCGCGCCGCATACTCCTACGCATGGAAAGCCTTCCTCGACGCGGGTGTCCCCCTCGCCTTCGGCACCGACTATCCAGTCGAGCCCATCACTCCCTTTCGCGGACTCTACGCCGCCGTCACCCGCATGAACGAGGCCGGAACCAAAACTTACTACCCTGAGAACAAGCTCACGCGCGGCCAGGCACTCTACGCCTACACCCAAGGCTCCGCCTATGCTGAATTCGCAGAGAAGCACAAGGGAAAACTCGTCCCCGGCTACGACGCCGATTTCATCCTCGTCGATCGCGATCTCTACAAGGTCGCCGCCCCCGACATCCTCTCCACAAAAGTTCAACAAACCTTCGTCGCCGGCCACGACGCCCTCGCCAACCCGGATCAATAAACTGCTCATTTCTCTCGCCATCGAAGTGAAGGACCTGCTTCTCGCAATACTCACCCAACCACGGATTAAGGATGCCCCATCCATGACGCAGTCTTATAGCGGCATGGGTGGGAAAGCACGAACTCCACCCAATCTCCGCCTGAAATAATCAACCCACATGAAACTCCGCGCCTACCTCCTGATGACCTTCGTGGTCGCCGTCTGGGGATCCACCTTCGTCCTCATCAAGGGCGCGCTCGCCGATGCCACTCCCGCCGCATTCAACCTCATCCGCATGACCATGGCCTTCGCGCTCCTCGCCATCGCGTACCACCGCTACTGGCACACGCTCCGCCGTACTCAAATTCTCTCTGGAGCAGTCGTCGGCCTCTGTCTCGCTGTTGGATATCAGTTCCAGACCACTGGCCTCGTTCGTACTACTCCCTCCAAATCCGCATTCATCACCGGACTCGTCGTCGTTCTCGTTCCCATCTTCTCCATCGTCCCTGCGCTTCGCCCGCCCGGCGCACGCACACCCCGCTGGAATGCTTTTCTCGGCGCCACTCTCGCCTTCATCGGCATCCTGTTCCTCACCGCCCCCCCAGTCGCCGCCAGCTCCGCATCCAGCTTCACCTCCCTGCTCCCTGACCTCTCCTCCATCAACATCGGCGACCTCCTCACCTTCGGCTGCTCCATCGGATTCGCCTTCCACTGCATCGCTCTCGGTCATGTCTCGCCGCGCATACCCTTTCAGCCGCTCGCCATCCTTCAGGTCGGCTTCTGCGCGCTCTTCATGGCCATCAGCCTTCCGCTGATTGAGCGTCCCCACATTCACGTCACCTCGCGCCTGATCACCGCCTTGGTCATCGCGGCCGCACTCGCCACCGCCGCCGCATTCTCTATCCAGAGCTGGGCCCAGTCCATCCTTCCCTCCACGCACACCGCGCTGCTGCTTACCCTTGAACCCGTCTTCGCGTGGATCACGTCCTACCTCATCACCGGCGAGCACCTCGGCCTGGTTCCCGCCACGGGCGCCATCCTCATTCTCGCCGGCATCGCTCTCACCGAGCTTGTCCCCCAACCCCACGTCCCCACCGCCCACGAAGCCTGACCCTGGCTTGATTTGTTTCAGCCGTTTAAAGAGCCGATTCACCTGGCGCGGTGGATCGAACTGGCAAACCGAAAATCGCCCGCCCCGAATGCCATTTCGACAATGATTACGGGGTCGACCTCAGTACTTCGATAACACTCCTTCAAAGGGTATGCCCACAAATTGATTAGTTTTGACCCTGCCGACTGTTGCACAATAACTGCACGGCTCCGCTCTCGGAACGCTGCCGGAAAGGCAATCGCAGTGTCATCACCGTGGAAAAATCTCAGCGCACCGGCGAGGATGCTGGCCCGTAGCGCAACTACCCTGCTTGTCGCCTCGACCCTCCTCGGAATCGAGGCTGCGATCCTGCTCATCCTCGGCTCGGCCCCCGCCCGCGACCTCGTCGTCAGGCCGTTTATTCTGCTCGCCTATCTCGAAGTCTGCGCCATGTTCTTTTCCGCCATCTTCATCGTGGCCGGCATCGTCGGCCTCATCTTCTATCGCCCGTATCTCTTCATCTGCGAGAAGATGTTTCTCCGTCGCGCCCGCCGCGCCGGTGAGCTCGGCGAACAGTACACCTTCTACGACAACATCCCGTCGCCGATTCGCACTCAGAACCCTGAAGAAGACGGCGCACCCGATTAGATTTGTGAAAAGTCCTCGCTATCATTTCCTTCGCGGAAGGCTCCCGAACGTCAACCCAATTCAGGCCGTCACGCTACAAGACGCAACACGATGAAGAGCCGAACTCCTGATCTCCCGTTCTCCGGCATGACTCCCGAATACGCGCGCCCCCACTCCCTGCAAATCCTGCCCATGATCGAAAATCTGGCGCTCGATATTCGCTATGCGCTTCGCGTGCTCCGCAAATCTCCCGCATTCACCATCGTCGCCATCGTCACTCTCATGCTCGGCATCGGCGCAAACGTCGCCGTCTTCGGCGTGCTGAATACTATCCTGTTCCACACCCTCGCCGTCAGCGATCCGCAGAACCTCTATCAGCTCCGCCACAAGCAGTGGATGAGCGGACGCCTGCTCACCACGTCCTATCCCGCGTTTGAAGACCTTCGCCAGCGCAACACGACCTTCAGCGAAATGGCCGGGTTCTACGGATATTCCCATGCGTCCCTGAAATGGCACACCACAGCGCTGAGCGTCTTCGGCGATGAAGTCACCGGCAACTACTTCGACCTTCTTGGCGTGCAGCCACAGGCAGGTCGCTTCTTCCACGCTGCCGATGAGCACGGCCCGAATTCCGCACCCTATGTCGCCCTGAGCAACGACCTGTGGCGCAACGCCTTCCATGCCGACCCGGGCATAGTCGGAACCATCGTTGACCTCAACAAACATCCCTTCACCGTCGTTGGTGTCGCGCCCGCGAGCTTTCATGGCACCGAGCGATTCGGGGCAGTTGACTACTGGATCCCCATGCTGAACGAGGTGCAGGTGGAGGGGTCTGATTACCTCCATAGCCGCACTTCGGTCGCCGTTACAGTGATCGGACGCCTCAAGCCCGGCGTGACCGCGGAGCAGGCCACAGATAATCTCAATGCCATTGACGCTGAGCTTGCCCGTGAGTATCCGCAAACCGACGTCGGGCTCTCCTACCGGCTCATCCACCCGGGCCTCATCGGCGACGACGGTGATGTCATTCGCGGATTTCTCTGGAGCGTGACCGTGCTCGCTCTGCTTGTGCTCGCCGCTGCGTGCGCCAATCTTGCCAGCCTCTTTGCTGCGCGCGCCGCCGACCGCAGCCGCGAACATGCACTCCGTATGGCCCTCGGATCGAGCAGGCGCCGATTGGCGAAGCAGTTCCTCACTGAAGCGCTGCTCGTATCCATCATGGGGGGCACAGCAGGACTCGCAGGCGCCCACCTGCTGCTCGTCCTGCTCAATCGCTGGCATTCACCCTACGGCCATCTCGAAGTAAGCGTAGACGCGCGCGTTTATTTCGCAGGCCTCGCATTCACCCTGGCGAGTGCTTTCCTCTTTGGACTGCTACCGGTGCGTGAGGCTTGGCGCAGCAGTCCGCTGCACGCAATGAAGAGCGGCACGCTGGACGCAGTGCGCCTGCGCCGCTTTGCCCTGCGCGACATTCTGCTTGGCGTGCAGATCGCCATCTGTACGCTTCTCGTAACCGCCTCGCTTGTAGCTGTGCGAGGCATGGAGCGTACGCTCCACACTCCACTCGGATTCCAGCCTCAAGGCGCAATGCTCGTCGACATGGACATCGGACAGCTTAGCCAGGATGGCAACACACCACTCGAAATAGAAAAGTCGATGCTCGAGGCAATCCGCAGTATCCCCGGTGTTACCGCCGCCGGCACGGTAAACCGCACTCCCATGACCGGCGGTTTGCATGGCACACCAATTTTCCTCCCCGGCACTACAGATTTCAAACTGAACAATTCCGCGCTCGCGCCTTACATCTTTCAAATGTCGCCGGAATACTTTGAAGCTGCCGCCACTCGCCTGCTCGCCGGGCGCGACGTTTCCTGGGACGACACCCCAAAGACGCCGTACGTCGCGATCGTCAATGAAACCTTCGCTCAGAAGATGTGGGGCCACGCCCCGGCTATCGGACAGCACTTCATTGTGTCCGGCAATCTCACAGAAGTGGTGGGTGTAGTCGAGGACGGAAAGTATCACGACATGCAGGAGTCGCCACAGCCCGTTGCGTATCTGCCGATGTCGCAAAACGATCAGGGCGAATCAATCTTCATTGTGCGATCGCAGCGTACGCCAAGCGAGATGACCGCAGCTTTGCAGCGCGCCATAGGCAGCATCCGGCCCAACGTCCCCATCACGGTCCAGAGCTGGTCCGACACATTACAAGGCGAACTGTTCCCCGCAAGGGCCGCAACCGTCTCTCTCGGCGTCATGGGCCTGCTCGCTGCGATGCTTGCCGTCACTGGCATCTTTGGCATGGCAGCCTACAGCGTCAGCCGCCGCATGAAAGAACTGGGCATCCGCGTAGCGTTAGGAGCGCGCAAAAGCCAAGTGCTTAACGCTGCCATCGGCCGCCCCATCATCCTGCTCGGCGTGGGATCAGCCGCCGGTTTGCTTGCAGGAATCTCCTTGAGCCGCCTGCTCGCGCACATTGTGTATCAAGCGAATCCCCGCGACCCCGTCGTTATCGCGGGCGCAATCCTCACCATGGCAATGATTGGCATCGTTGCCTCGGCCATCCCCGCCGTCCGCGCCCTCGCCATCGATCCCTCCACCCTCATGCGCGAAGAATAGTTCGATTCGCAAATTTTCCTAGGCTCTGGTCCCTGGTCCCTTGTCCCTTGTCCCTTGTTCCCTGTCTCTTCATCTCGCCGCCGCCTCCTGCGAATCAGCCAGCGCATACGCCAGCACCACCATAATCGCCGCATTCTCGTTCAGGTGCTTCTTGTCGACCTTGTCGAAAGTATCCGCCGCCGTGTGGTGATAGTTGAAATAGAAACGGTTGTCCTGCACCGGCGCAAAACTCGGCACACCCTTCGCCGTCAGTCCTGCAATGTCCTCGCCTGTCTCTGGCGCATTCTCCAGTGATCCTGCCCCGTTCGCATCCAGCACCGTCGCGACGGGACGCAACCACCTTCCCAGCTCGGCTTTCCCCGCATAGAAAATTCCCGTCGGATGATCGGCGCCGAGATCGCTCTCGATCGCGCCTACATGATTTCCCATCTCCGCCGCGTGTTCCTTCATGTACGCAGCTGCCCCTTCAGAACCCTCTTCCTCGCTCATCCACGCAATCACGCGCACGGTCCGTCGCGGATGAATACCCAACTCCTTCATCAACTGGATCGCCTGCATCGACACCGCAACTCCCGCGCCATCGTCGATCGCACCTGTCCCCAGATCCCACGAATCCAGATGCCCCGAGACAACCACCACCTGCTCTGGATATTCGGTCCCCTTCCAGTCCGCGATCACGTTATAGCTCTCGGCGTCCGGCAGCGTCTGCGGAGTGAGCGTGAAATGCATCGTCACGGGCCCATGGCTCGCCAATACCTTTAACAACTCCGCATCCTCCGCCGTCACCGCAGCTGCCGGAATCTTCGGCGTCCCCGGCGCATACTCCGTCGCACCCGTATGCGGCAGCCGGAAATCGGCTCCTCCCACGCTGCGTACCAGCACTGCGACAGCCCCAGCAGCAGCTCCGGCGATCGGCCCCGCTGCACGATATACCACGCTGTTTCCGTACGCCTCCAGCCCGTGACCCGTGGCCGCGAGTTCTTTGTCGAACGGATGGTTGAACAGCAGAATCTTTCCTTTCACCGATCCCGTGGGCAGCGCGTGCAGCTCGTTCCAGTTGCTCACCACCACCACTTCCGCCGTCAATCCTTCCGGAGGCGTCGCCACGCTCCCGCCCAACGCCGTCAACACAATCTTCTGCGTCGTTCCCGGAGCCTGCCCCACCCAGCTTGTCAGCTCAGCCGTCTCCACCCCTCGCACCCAGTGCGGAACTGAAGCTTTCTCCAGTGTCACTTCGGCTCCCAGCGCCCGCATCTCACCCGCAACGTAGTCCACTGCCTTCTGCGCTTGCGGAGATCCGCTCAGGCGTGGACCGATGTTGTCCGTCAAATGTTGCAACTCGTCGTAGGCGTAGTCACTCTTCATCGCCGCATCGCGCAGCCGTTCCATGGTGCGCAACTGATCTTCGCTCCATGCGCTCTTCCCGCCCGCCAACATCTGGTTGAGCCTGTCCAGCATCGAAGGTTGTGACCCGGCCGAATCTGGACCCTGCGCATTCTGCGCCGGTTTCGTCTGTCCCGCGCACACTTGCACCCCGGCCGACACCATCGCAGCCGCAATCGTCATGAATCTGCACCACTTTAATGGGGAACCCATGCCGGATGTTAGCACGGACTGTGCAACACTCTTTGAACTCAGAACGTCTATATGTCAGGGTGGTTTCAGGGGTCTCTTCGCAGAGTTGCTTAACTGTCAATTCCCGCATCCGATGCTTCAGAAGCAGAATCTCCTCGCTCCGTCAGACCCGTTAGCCCGTCATCGGTCCGTCACACTGTCCTTCAGACGAACCCTTCAGACAGCTATACTTAACACTGGTGCTTTGAATTTTCTAGAGCCCCCTTGGCTGAACCCTTAAAGAGGTCTTCGAAACAATGACATCGCTTTTGGCACGTCTGCGCTCGCACCGGCTCGCATCGACATTCGTTTTGCTCGCCACCGTCTCCGCCGCCATCATCGGCGGCTCCTTCGCAGCTCACGGAGTGCGCGGCCAGGAACGAACCAGCGAGAGCACCGATGCCACCCCTCTCAAAGTCGCCAGCTCCACCACCGAGCCCAACGCGTTCGTTAAAATCGCCAAGGCCGTCGGACCCGCCGTAGTCAACATCAATACCCAGACCCTCCCCAAAGCCGCCGATAACAAAAATCGTCATCCAAATCCACACACCCGCGTCCAGCCCAATCCGCAAAGCCCCGGCGACGACGATGAAGATCAGGCCCCGGGCCAGGGCCGGCCAGGGTGGCCAGGGAGACAACAACTTCCAGGACTTCTTCAATCGCTTCTTCGGCGGCCAGGCTCCCGACGGTGAAGGCGGCGACGACGGACAGGTCCGCGAATCCCTCGGCTCCGGCTTCATCGTCGACCCCAAGGGCTACATCATCACCAACAACCACGTCATCGAAAAAGCCGACAAAATCTACGTCAAGCTCTCCACCGATCCTGATTCGCAGGACCTCGGCCGTCCCGCTCGCGTCATCGGTACCGACAAGGCGACCGATCTCGCCGTCATCAAGATCGACACGAACTCCCCCCTGCCGATCGTAAAAATGGGAAACTCCGATCAGGCCCAGGTCGGCGACTGGGTTGAAGCCATCGGAAGCCCCTTCGCCCTCGCGCAGACTGTTACCGCCGGAATCGTCTCCGCCAAAAACCGCACCATCGAGCCCGGCGTCGCAGGCCAGTTCCAGCACTTCATCCAGACGGATGCCGCTATCAATCCCGGCAACTCCGGCGGACCGCTGCTCAACATGAACGGCGAAGTCATCGGCGTCAACACGGCCATCTACACGCAATCCGCTGGCTACCAGGGCATCGGATTCGCCATGCCCGCCAACACTGTCGTCTCCGTCTACAACGACCTCATCAGCCCCAGCCACAAGGTCACGCGCGGGTCGATTGGTATTTCCTTCCGCTCCGGCCTATCCGGCGCTGTCAATCGCGTCTATGGATTCAAGAACGGCGTGCTCGTCCAGCAAGTGCAGGCCGGCGGACCCGCCGACAAGGGTGGCATCAAGCCCGGAGACATCATCACCACCATCGACGGCCGCGCCATCAAGGATGGCGACGACCTTGTCAGCGACATCGCCAGCCGCCGCCCCGGCTCTAGCATTCGTCTCGGATTTATCCGCGATGGCAAACCAGCCGACGCCACCGTCACAGTCGGCGATCGCGACAAGGTCTTCGCAGAAATGGCCGGCCAGGTGCCGCCGAACGCTCCGGACAACTCCTCCGAAGCCGGCGAAAAACTCGGCCTCGTCGTTCGCCAGATTACCGATCAGACGGCGACCCGGCTTCACACCTCCGGCGTTGTCATCCAACAAGTACGCGCTGGCTCCTTTGCCGACCTCACGGGTCTCGAGCCGGGGCTTGTCATCATTCGCATCAACAAGCACCCAACTGGTACAAAGGACCAGTTCGATGCCATCGTCAAGACTCTGAAAAGCGGTGACGACGTGGTCTTCGAAGTCATGGACCCGCGCCATCCTGAGAATGGGATCAACTACCCGGCCGGGACTTTGTAAGCAACGCTCACCGGGGGGGCAGCCTCACCAGGTTCCTCCCCGGCATCCAACCAAACGAGGCGCCCGTCACAGACCGGCCAACCCACCGAAGGTACACCTGAACTATTGGACCTTCGTTTATTCGCAGAACTTTCGTTAGGGGTTAAGCCCCGCATTTTTCTGGTGCCGGCTCTTTTTTATTGGCACACTCGATGGACGCTCCGGTAGAATTCGCTCCTAACGTCCAGGAACTTAACTTTTTGAGGTAACCAGCGATGCTTTTATCCCGAGCAAGCCTGGCGTTTCTGCTATCCGCCGCAGTCGCTGCGGTCCCGGCGTTCGCAACTACGACTACGGCCACGACCACCCATAAAAAGACTTCGGCCTCTCACGCGCACTCATCCCACACCACATCCACCGCAAAGTCTCACAAGACCTCAAAGTCATCGCACCACAAGCTGCACGGCCAGCAGGGCATCGATTCCGCCCGCGCCACTGAAATCCAGAAAGCCCTTATCCGCGAGCACTACATGAACGGCGAAGCCAACGGCCAGTGGGATTCAGCCACGGTTGCAGCAATGCAGAAGTTCCAGGCTGACCAGGGTTGGCAAACCAAGCTCATGCCGGACTCACGCGCCATCAAAAAGCTCGGCCTCGGCCCCGACTACTCCAACGCCATCAACGCCAGCGGATCCTCCTTCGCCGATCCCAAGCCCGCCGCCGAAATCCCGGCCGCGCAAGCCTCCGGCTTCGCCTCCGCCTCCGGCGTCAACCGCTAACGAACAAATTCCGTGTAAAGAAGAGGCCGCCTTCCTGGCGGCCTTTCTCTTGCACAGATCTCCAGTGCGCTGCTTTCAGCGACCCACTCACTAGAGTTCTTTTCTCACGCCTCGGCTAGCCTCAGCGCTGTCATGAACTTAGTGAAGGATCTGCCGTTCGGGAAGTCCTAAAAAGCAACCGGCTTACGCATTCGCTCTAGTGCCCCCATGTGAAATCAACCCGTGCCGCAGAGGTTCTTAAAAAGTTGCACCCGGGAGTTCACTGGCCCAGTCAAGCCCATTTGCGCATCTCCACTGCTAAACCTCTGAATCAAAACGCGAAATTCCGCCGCCCGATTTGCAGGTTATTTCCTCACTCCATTGCACAATGGGACTGTATGGGGATTCCGCCGTTAGCGCGCTTTTCGGAAAAGATGTTGAATTTGCGGTCCCGTAAGTCCTTTCCTCAGAGGATTCTGCGGATAACTTCAATGACAAGAGGATTTTAGAGACACCCACCATCCATAACCCGTTTAAATAGAGGATTTTATGCCCGGAGCCCGCAAAAAAATATGACCGTCCCGTCTCCCTTGCGGCTTCTTAAGCCGCAAGGGGGAGAGTACGAATCTAGAACCGCATCGACGGAATGCCCTGCAACAGGAACAAATACCGGTCCCGCGTCGCATCCTGCCCCGACGTAATCGGGCTGTTCAGGTGGATCAGCGAATTGTCCGTCGTATCGTACTTCGGCCAGCTCGGCGCTCCCGCTCCATTGGGATCGCCGTTCTTCGCGAAGTTCGTCCAGTACGTCATCATCGCCTCGCTCAACTGTGTATCTTCCGGCCGCACGGTTTCACCCGGCCGAGTAGCCAGCGTCCCGAACACATACTCGATATCGTCAGAGTGGAAAGCGAAAGTCCCCGGATGATACTTGCTCGGCAGTGCCGCCAATTCGAAGTGATACCGATAAACCGGAGCATCACCCGTCTTGCGATGCGCCTCCAGCCACTTCCACGTTCCGAACGCTATGAACTGGTCGCTGCCAAAATCAACCGCCGACCGCAGCGCCTGCGCATCCGTATCGCCCGGATACAGCTTCAAAAACTCCGGCGCGCGCTCTTTGAAGAGCCCGGTCGCCATCGCCTGCCATTGCGCCGCCGTCATCCCGCGCATGGCCATAAAACTGCCCTCATCCGCATTCCATCCCGCCAGCAGCGGAACGTGCGCCTGCTTGCCCGCCGCATATGTATCGGGAACTGGCTCCGTCAAAAACTTTCCATCAATATCCGGAGCAAACCCGGTTGTACCCTTTGTTTTCGCGGCTTCCAGGATCTTGTCTGTCGGCATCGCGCGCAACTCTGCCAGGTTCTTCACGCCCAGCGTCGCCACCCACTTGCCATCAATCGCGGCCCGCTCGCTTACGCTCTGTCCACCGAGATTCAGCGCACTCGGAAACGCCGCGCCGCTCTCGCCGATTGCCTTCGCAAACAGCCCCTGCGCCATCGGCGAAGCCATCAGCGTGCTCACTGCAAACGATCCCGCGCTCTCGCCAAAGATCGTCACGTTATTCGGATCGCCGCCAAACTTCCCGATGTTTTCCTTCACCCACTGGAGCGCGGCCACCATGTCCATCAGCCCGTAGTTGCCCGCGACGCCGTTGTTCTCCTTCGCCAGCTCATCGGTGACCAGGAACCCGAACACGCCCAACCGATAGTTGATCGTGACCAGCACTACGCCCTTCAAAGGCAGAAAGTCTCCGTTATGCCGAGGCTCCGAACTGCCTCCACCCGAGTAGCCGCCGCCATGAATCCAGAACATCACGGGCAGCTTGCTCTTCTCCTTCGCATCCGCCGGCGTGTAGACGTTCAGGAAGAGGCAGTCTTCACTCGGCCCCGCATCCTGAAACACCATGTCGTCGAAGACGCGTCCCTGCGCGCAATGCGCTCCGTACTTCGTGGCGTCCCGCTCGCCCTTCCACTTCGCCGGCGCCTGCGGAGCCTTCCAGCGCAGATCGCCCACCGGCGGCGCCGCGTACGGCAGCCCCATGAACGCCCGCACTTTCCCACCATTGATCGCCTTACCGACGACCTTGCCCTGTTCCGTCTTCAGCTTCAACGAATCCGCATTCAGATTGGCCGACAGTCCCATAAACAACCCAGTCACCGCCAAGGCACACAACGCCTGCGTACGAAAATACATTGCAAATTCCTCCGCGAGATACCTTATCAGGACGGAGCTAATGAGCGCAGTAGTTTCAATCGCGCGAAGAGCCATAACAAGCAATCGTGTGGAGGTAGTCAAGGGTCTCCGAGGCGACCACGAAAGATGTCATACCGGCTATGCGATGAGGCACCCAGCCATCTCCCGGGAAAAAGACCTTGAAAATAGCCCATACGGGCTTGATCGAGCCGAGCAAGTTCATGCGGTTCTCTATTCCCACGCCGCTTCAACAACACGCAATCTCCCGGAGGGAGAACATGAAAATAGCCCAGGATGGAGCGGAGCACAATCCTGGGTACGCGTTCAGCGGAATTCATCCGCCCCGTAGGGCCGGATCGAACCAAATCACGAATGCAGCTCTACACGATCTCCGTCGCCAGCAGATCCCTCATCTCCTCGCGCCGACGGATCAGCCGATGCGTCTTCCCCTCCACCAGCACTTCGGCGGGACGAAAACGCGAATTGTAGTTCGAACTCTGCGCCATGCCATAAGCACCGGCATCGAGCAGCGCCACCAGGTCACCCGCCTCAACCGGCTTCATCATCCGGTCGCGCGCAAAGAAGTCTCCCGTCTCGCACACCGGCCCTACAACATCGACCGCCCTTGCGCGGCCCCCACGTGGCTTGACGGGCACAATCTCGTGATAAGCCTGGTACAGCGCCGGCCGAATCAGATCGTTCATCGCCGCATCCGTAATCACAAATGTCTTCTTTCCGTTCTTCTTCACGTTCAGCACGCGTGTCACCAGCGCGCCCGCCTGCGCCACGATAAAGCGTCCCGGCTCAATCAGCAGCTTGCCGTCAAAGTCCGCCAGCGCCTTCTCAATCGCCGACCGCATACTCCTGCACCTTCGTCGCTGGAGACCCAGTCGCCGCATCCGCGCCGCCGTGATAATCGATGCCCAATCCGCCGCCTGCATCCACAACCTTCAACGCAATCCCTTCGCGCTTCAACTGCAACGCCAGCTTGCACACGCGCTCCATCGCAGCGCCAAACGGCTCCGCCGAGCGAATCTGCGATCCGATATGTACGCTGATCCCATGCGGCTCAAGCCACTTGTTCCGCGCCGCCGCGCGATAGATCTCCGCCGCCTTGCGAATGTCGATCCCGAACTTGTGCTCACGCAATCCCGTGGAAATATACGGATGCGTCTCCGCGAACACGTCGGGATTCACCCGAAGCGCGAACCGCGCAACGATCTTCAACTTCCGCGCTCGCGCAGCCAGCAGTGCCAGCTCCATCTCGCTCTCAACGTTGAACTCGAGGATGCCCGCTTCCAGCGCGCGATCGATCTCCGCCGCTGT
Organism: uncultured Acidobacteriaceae bacterium; assembly: GCA_963769345.1. Lineage (GTDB taxonomy): Bacteria > Acidobacteriota > Terriglobia > Terriglobales > Acidobacteriaceae > Telmatobacter. The sequence goes on along the minus strand of CAVYLL010000004.1, from coordinate 531,352 downwards.
CTTGCCCACACCGGAAAACACCACTCGTCCAACTGCCTCGGGCGCCGCAGCAATTACCCGCTCCAGTTCCCCGCCCGAAACAATGTCGAACCCCGCGCCTCGCTCCGCCAGCAGCTTCAAAATCGCCAGCGAAGAATTCGCCTTCACCGCATAGCAAACCAGGTGATCGCGACCCGCGAACGCCCGCTGAAACAACTCCAGCCGCTCCGCAATCTGATTGGCCGAGTACACGTAAAGCGGAGTGCCATACTTTTCTGGCCAGCGTCTCAAGCGAAACCCCATCGCAATGGAGCCCGCCGCTCACGCCGCTCTGTTGAAAAGGACGAAATGACTTCTTCAAATCAGGATTCAAGATTGGCTTCCGATGATGGAACGAGATGCTTTGAGCCTATCGCATCTGTCCCGAGCCACTCTCGCAATTCGAACTCGCGCATTCCCGAACGGAATTTTTCAATTCGGCGTAGCAATCAAAACTCAAACTGCTGCAGCCAGGGCGAAAATAGAGCCGCCACTTTGGATGGCTGCTCATATGCGGCAAAGTGCCCCGCATCGGCAAGCAGATGGAACTCGCATCCACCCTCGGCAGCCTCGAATGCCCGCATCTCTGCTTCCGAAATTCCTGGGTCTTCGCCGCCGCAAATCGCCAGGACGGGCGCATCGATCTCCTTGATATCCGGCACCGAATCGGCCCGCGTCGCAAGCCCTGCCTGCGTCGCAACAACCGCATCAGGCGTCAAGGTCATGTGAGCACGCAATTCTGAGACGATCGCCGGGTGCCGCGCCCGCGCGCTGGCTCCGATCAACGTCTGCGCATTCCCATCGAACACGCCCGCCGTTCCTTCGCGGCGCACCTTCGCAATTGTCTCCACTCGTTTGGCAAGGTTCGCCGCCGCATCGGGCTGCGGCTTCGAGCAGACAATCGCCAGTCCCCTCATTCGCAGCGGCGCCCTGCGCCAGAGTTCGAGCATCACGTACCCGCCGATCGAGCAACCAACGAACACCGCCTCCGGCAACGCCAGATGATCCATCAACGCCAACACATCCGCCGCCAGCTGCCCCATGCTCAGCACATGCGCATCCGGCACGAGCGTGAAGCCGGCCGCCGGCAGATCCGATCCAAGTTCTGAAGCTCCGTGTCCGCGCAGATCCGGCACAATCGCGCGCACCTCACCCAGTTCCGCAATCATTGGAAGCCAGTAGAAGTGATCGAGTGGTGTGGGATGCAGGAAGATGATCGGCAAACCAGAGCCAATCTCGCGATAGCTCAGATTCGCACCGTGCGAAACATATGTCTTGCTCATACGCTGGGAGGATACAGCAGTTTCGGAATCGGTGTGGACCAAAAGCACACACCTGAGTGGCTTTTTCATCAAGGAAAAGCCACCCTTCACTAAGTTTAAAAAGTCTACGAGGATTCCAAAACTGCTCTAATTGCCCGGCGTACCCGGCGGATAGCTGCCACCTGTTGGCGGATACATCCCCGGTCCTCCCGGCATCCCGGGCATCGCAATTGGCTCTTCAGGAATCCCGATCCAGCCTGCCAGGTACGCCACGCCCACAAGCCCGCTGGTAAACAGGCATCCCACCACGGTGAGAACCCGGACGAGGGTCACATCCCAGCCGTTGGCCTGAGCCACGCCAATACACACCCCAGCAATCTGCCGTCCCACGATCGGCCTTACCAGCGGCCTGCCCGGCGGCGGGGGCGCCGCAGTCACCACGGTTCCGCAATTCGAGCAAAAACGCGCGCTCGGCGGCAATCCGGCTCCACAGCGTTGACAGTAAAAGGGCATGACCAACCTCCGGGAATCGCACTTCGATTCCACAATATCACTACGCAGAGGCCGTCCCTCCGGTTCCAATCCTGGACTCTCCTGATCAGCTAACCCTCGATTAGTTGCCGTGATACGGCGAATTGAGCCTCTTGCGCGCCGTCTCGGCCCGCGATGTATTGGGCCCCGCAGCAATAGCAGCCTGATAATCCTTGATGGCAACCTGCCGCTCTCCCAGCAGGTCGTGGCATTCACCGGCCGCCAGCAAGGTGCGAACCTTCAGTTCCGTCCCGGTGCCTTTCAAACCCGCTGCCTGCTCGTAGGCGTGCGCCGCCTCGGCATAGTGACGCTGACCCCGCAGTGCCTCTCCCAACCCGAAGTAGGCCAACTCCAGCCGCGCCTCTGCAAAATATCCTGGCCGGTTGCCGTCCGCCACGACCTGTTCGTAGGCGTGCACCGCCACCATTCCTTCCCCGGCATCCTTGAGCAGATTCGCCTCTTCCAGGCAGAAGAGATAGTCCCGCGGATACTGCTGCTTCAGGCTTCGCACCACCTCAATGGCTTCCTTGTATTTCCCTTCGCGGCGCAGGAACAGTGCAATGACCGTGCGCGCTTCGACGTTCGTTGCCGGTCCACGCTGCGCAGCGTCGTGCAGCATTTCCATGCCTTTCGACTTCGAGCCCGTTATTCCCATAAAGCCAATCAGAAATTTGAAAGGCAGTGGCAACGCACCAACCACGTACTCATACACGCCTACGACAAGCTTCGCGTCCACATAGTGCGGGTCGATTTGCAGCACGTGCGCGCAGTCGTCCTTGGCCTTCGACGCCAACCGGAAGGCGGCTCCAAAACCGCGTTCCACCATGGCGACATACGTGCACCTCAAGCTGCGCACCCAGCCCCGCGCGAAGAGGGCATCCACGTCGTTGGGATTCTTGGCGACCCGCTCATCCGCTTCGTGCACCGCCTCGTCCGACAAGGCAAAAATCTGGTCCCGCTTCTTTGGATCTTCATCGGTGGCATGCTTGCCGGTCAGGAATCCGTCATTTGCGTAGAAGGTTGTATCCAGCAGATCCTCCCGGTAAAGCTCCTGAAATACGACTGCATTCAGCAGCATTGCCGTAGCATACGGATCGCCGGGATGCGCTTCATGTATGCGTTCAAATCGGATCACTGCTGCGGGATAGTCCAACAGGTAAAAGTAGCGATAGGCCTCTCGCACCTGGGGGTCGAGATTCAGCGGATTGGTGTGAACATTGTCGTCGCCTCGGCTCCCGGATGCGATGCACAGAAATAATGCGAACCACGCAATCGTCCGCAAAAGCCACTTGCCTTTCTTCAATCCCATTGGTCTCCGCGCATTCTGCGAGGCATGGGACGCCGCAGAACCGACATCATCAAGTCTATCGAAGGGAAAACAGTCAGCCCACTCTCACCCATTGCTGAGCGAGAGTGGGGAGACTTCGAGCCTTCCTTGTGTTATCTCGTTCCGTTACCTCGTTCCCGGTTTCGGCTTCTCCTGCTTCGGCGCAGGAGCCGGATGCGATGCATGCTGCGGAGCCGGATGTGCGACCGGGGCCGGATGGGATTCATGCTGCGGAGCAGGACGCGATTCCGACGCCCTCGGTTCTTCTCGGGGAGCCGCGTGCGTCGCGGGTGCCGGATGAGATTCGTGCTGCGGAGCAGGATGCGATTCCGCCGGGCGCGGTTCCGTTCGAGGCGATGGTGCCGGGTGCGATTCGGCCTTCGGCGCAGGCGCTGGCCGCGCTTCTGCATGCGATTCCGGAGCACGACGAGACTCCTCACGAGGCGCGGGTGTAGCATGCGACTCTGTTTTTGGTTTTGCTGTCGGAGCAATATGAGATTCAGTTCGCGGTTCTGCCCTCGGGGTGGAGGGGTGTGGTTCGGTCCGAGGAGGCGCTGTTCGCGCTTCAGCACCGTTTCGCGACTCGTTTCGAGCGGATGCATTGTGCGATTCCGTTGGGGAAGCAGCTGTTCGTGGCTCCGTCGGTCTTGATGGCGCTGTGTGGCTCTCCGGAGTCGTGCGCGTCAACGCTTTCTGAGATTCAGACCTTGGCGGAGTCCTTTCTGACGGAGCGGTGTGCGCCGTCGCTCCAGGTTTGCCTGCCTCGCGTGCAGGAGGAGCGGACGCGCCAGTCGAGCGATTTGCGCCTGCGGTGGGTGTGACTGCCAGCGTGTGAGGGCGCCCGCCATTTACCTTGGCGTACGACGTCCGGTCTGTCCGTGCTGCCTGCATATGCTGTACCTGGACAGACGTGGCAGCCGTGTGCCGTCCGCTCATTGCTGTCCGCTCCACGGGACTCGGATCGTGTCGAATGCCGTTCGGCCCTCCGTTAAATGCCACGTGCCTCTCGTTCACGATGGTGTTGTTGCGAACGACCGTTTCATTCACGTAGGTATTGTGGATGACGTTTGTATTAACCCGCATGACCGCGGTGTTGTAGGCGAATCGGTCGCCGCGCCACTCGCCGCCTGCAAAGCCGACACCCATGTAACCAAATCCGTAATTGATTCCGCCGTAATACCCGACACGATCACCCCAGTAGCCATCGTGAAATCGATAATGCCCTCCATCCCAACCCCACCATGGCGGCGTCCAGAGAGCGCCTTGATAGGGAGCAGGCACCCACTGGCCCGGAACCCAGTAATAGCCATCGTCGCCGTAGGCCCAATATCCCGGCGCCCACATCCAGCCTTCTTGCGGACATGGCGGCTGCTCGTACACCGGCAAGACCGGCGGAGCAACGTTGACGGTAATCAATATGCCCGCGAACGATGCCGCGGGAACAAGCAGCACCATTAAGCGCCGGCAAAAGCCAGCGCACACATTTAAGTAAACGCATCGGAAATCCTCCTTGGATTCCCTGCCCGTCTCAAATAAATATGCTTTCTCTACTGACGGGCGGGATTGACCGCGCACGATCCCGGTTCGCGCAGCCTTGAGTACTCTGCGCAGAGAGAGATCGCGTGGCCAGACTTCTACGTTGGAACCAGCACTGATTGAATCAGTTGTCTGAGTAGGTGAGAAACAAGCATGCTTAGCCCTCCATGCCAACTGCGTTATCTTTAAAGAGCACCCGCGCAACGCATCGACGCACAAGCATGGACGTTCTCAAAAAACTCTACGAGCAGCATTTTCACTCACCGGCCGACCGCGTCACGCCCCTTCAGGGCCAGCTCGGAGGATCGGGCCGCGCTATTCTTCGGGTCGCAGGTTCGGCCGGTACCGCAATCGGCATTGTCTATCCCGTGCGCGAAGAAAATGTCGCTTTCCTCGAATTCTCGCGCCATTTCCGTCGTCACGGGCTGCCCGTTCCTGCGATCTACGCCGAAGACCTCGCGCACGATGCTTACCTTGAGGAAGATTTCGGCGACACAACACTTTTCGAATTTCTAACCGCGCATCGTAGCGGCGACGTAATCGCAGCACCTGCAATCGAGGTCTATCGAAAAGTTGTCTCGGTTCTCCCGCGATTTCAGATCGAGGCCGGCCGCGATTTGAATTACAAAGTCTGCTATCCGCGCTCCAGCTTCGATCGCCAGTCCATTGCCTGGGACCTTAACTACTTCAAGTACTACTTTCTCCGTCTCGCTGGGGTCTCCTTCAACGAGCAAGCACTCGAAAACGACTTCACCCGCCTCACCAAACTTCTGCTCGCCGCGCCACACGACTATTTTCTCTATCGCGACTTTCAATCGCGTAACGTGATGCTCCGAGACGGCCAGCCTTTCTTCCTCGATTACCAGGGAGGACGGAAGGGCGCGCTGCAATATGACATCGCTTCCCTTCTCTATGACGGAAAGGCGGACCTACCTCCCGCGCTGCGCCAGGAGCTGCTCGATTATTATCTTGACTGCCTCTCCGCGTTCATTCCTGTCGATCGCGGCGCATTCATGGAGCACTATTACGCCTACGTCTACGTCCGCATCATGCAGGCGCTTGGCGCCTATGGATTCCGTGGCTTCTACGAGCGTAAGGCGCACTTTTTGCAGAGCGTCCCCTATGCGCTGAAGAATCTCCGCTGGCTCGCCCACAACGTCAAGCTTCCCATCGCGCTCCCCGCGCTAATGGAAGCTTTCCAGGGAATGCTCGCTTCGGAGAAACTGCAGCAACTTGCGCCCAACCCGAATACGCTTGCCGTCCACATCTTCAGTTTTTCCTTTCATCATGAAATGCCTGTGGATGAATCCGGCAACGGTGGAGGCTTCATATTCGATGCGCGCAGTCTGCCCAACCCCGGGCGCGAGGAGCGCTTCAAGCAGCTCACCGGCGTGGACACCCCCGTGATTGACTACCTTAATCAGCAGGAAAGCGTACAACAGTTTATTGCCCACGTTCAGTCGCTCGTGGATTCCAGCGTAGCTGCGTATCAGCGACGCGGCTTTCGAAATCTGATGGTCTCCTTTGGCTGCACCGGAGGCCAGCACCGGTCCGTCTTCCTCGCGGAACAGCTTGCCCGGCACCTTCGGCCAATCAGCGGAGTCGAAGTCGCAGTGCGCCATATCGAGCTTGAGAAGAATTTTCCGGAGAAGGTAGCCAAGTGAAGGCGATGATACTGGCCGCCGGCCTGGGCACGCGACTCCGTCCGCTCACCGACGATCGCCCCAAGGCCCTGGTTGAGGTCGCCGGCCGCACGTTGCTTGAACTTACGCTCATGCGCCTTCGTGATTTCGGCATCCACGAAGTCATCATCAATACGCATCACTTTGCCGATCAGGTTGCCGAGTATCTACGGGTGCACCAGAATTTCGGCATGCACATCGAGATCTCCTACGAAGAGGTTCTTCTCGACACGGGCGGCGGTATCAAACGCGCTGCGCACTTCTTTCTCGGATCAGACGAACCATTCCTCGTGCACAACGTCGACGTGATCAGCACGATCGACTTCAGCCGGATGACTTCAGTTCCACATGCGAGCGCAATGCGCTCGGCACTCTCGCCGTTCAGGACCGCCCGACGTCGCGATATCTTCTTTTCGACGAAAACGACCAGCTCTGTGGCCGCCGAGCGGGTCTCACTGGCGAAACTGAACTCGTTCGTCCCGTCAAGGAACAGCATGCACTTGCCTTCTCCGGGATTCACATCCTCTCGCCACGCATTTTTTCTCTCCTGAACGAGGACGGCGCATTCTCCATCATTCCCGCATACCTGCGGCTTGCCGCGCAAAAGGAGCGTTTATTCGCGTTCCGTGCGGACCGGTACTACTGGCGCGACCTGGGACGCCCGGAGCACATTGTCGAAGCTGCACGCGATCTGTCGCTGGGGCGGGTCGAAGATCGTTTTCCTGCGAATTAACTCAGAAATCAACATCTTCCCGCTGACAATCCGTTCAACTCCGAGTGTCGGGAATTATTCTCTCAAAGCTCGAGATACACGAAAGTCTCGATCTACCTGCATCACAAAACGTCAACGAATACAGCACCTTTGACTTTTGGCCATTACCAATGTGTGACAGACTTTTGTCGTATTTCGTTGCGCATTGACTATCCGATAGGGACAATGACCTCAAATCCCATTTCCCTCTGGAGGAAATATGGCATCACTAAGCAGCAAACTGTTTCTGTATGTCCGTAGTCTTGTTGAACGCGAAGAAGGCCAGGACCTCGTCGAGTATGCCTTGGTCGTTGCTCTGATCGCATTCGGTGCAATTACCAGCATGAATTTCCTGGCAACCAGCCTCAACAATGCCTTTTCGAGCGTTGCGGCCACCCTCAGCGCAAACATCACGTAGTTTTGGACTCGCTCCTCGGAAGTGCGCGAAGTTCGAGATTTGCTCTCGAACTTCGCGTTTATAACTTCTAAAGTTCAAGAGATCTATGGTTCGTCGTACGAACTCAGTCTCTTCTGAGCTCATAGAGCAACATTCTCAAATCGTTCCCCACCAAAGGCAACTCATCGCGCCTTTTCCTGACGGTCCGACCGCTTCCGGCGTGCTGGATAGCGTTCATCATTCCGCTGATTTCCCTGTGTTAGCGTAGGGAACGGGAGTAAGAAAAGGCACAATGTCTGCAATTACTTCGTTTATCAAGCACCACTATCGTCACTTCAATGCCGCTGCCCTGGTTGATGCCGCAGAGGCCTACAACGCGCACTTGGCCGTCGGGCGGCAAGATGTTTATGACCATCGCCGGAGCGATGAGCACCGCGGAACTCGGGCTGTCGCTGGCCGAGATGATCCGGCAGGACAAGGTTCACGGAATCTGCTGCACGGGCGCAAATCTCGAAGAAGATGTTTTCAATCTGGTCGCGCATGATTTCTACGAGCGCGTGCCGCACTATCGCGATCTGACTCCGGCCGACGAGGCTGCGCTTCTCAATCGCCACATGAACCGCGTGACGGATACCTGCATTCCTGAGATGGAGGCGATGCGGCGGATCGAGAACGAAGTGCTGAAGGAATGGGTGCGCGCCGACAAGGCCGGCGAACGATACTTTCCGCACGAGTTCATGTACAAGATTCTGCTGTCGGGCGATTTGAAGGCTTCGTACCAGATCGATCCCAGGAACAGCTGGCTGCTGGCGGCGGCGGAAAAGAATCTGCCGATGTTTGTGCCGGGCTGGGAAGACGCGACGCTCGGAAACATGTATGCCGGCCACTGCATTTCGGGCGACGTGAAGAAGGTGCACACCGTGCGGACGGGCATCGAGTACATGATGGAGCTGGCGGAGTGGTACACCAACACGACGGCGAAGACGCCGCTGGGATTCTTCCAGATCGGCGGCGGCATTGCCGGCGATTTTCCGATCTGCGTGGTGCCGATGCTGCACCAGGATCTGCAGCGCGAGCATGTGCCGCTGTGGGCGTACTTCTGCCAGATCTCGGACTCGACGACGAGCTACGGATCGTACTCGGGTGCGGTGCCGAACGAGAAGATCACGTGGGGCAAGCTGGGCGAGAAGACGCCGAAGTTCATCATCGAGAGCGATGCCTCGATTGTGGCGCCGCTGGTGTTCGCGTACGTGCTTGGGTGGTAGAAGAGCGTTGTCAGTCGTCGGTTGGAGATCATTTTCACAGGAAAGGCCGCCGGAGCAGGCGGCCTTTTGGCCTCTGCGGCACGGAATATTTTTGGAGGTCTCTGGGTGTAAAATACTGAATCCAAAGGAGATCCGTAACGATGCTCGCCGTAAAATCCTCTTATGATTGAAGTTACAGCCAAAATCCTCTGGGCCAAGGACTTACGGCTGCATTTCCCGGACGGTTTGAAAAAACAGATCCGGGCCATTCCGTTTCTTTATCCCAACTATAGGATACGGAATCCATGATAATTAGCTGCAATTCTTTGAGAATCTTTAAGCTCCGAAGAATGAGCAAGCTGCAGGCGAGACCGCAACGGAGTATCTTGACAACTCTTGAGAGTCCCGGTTCGCGAATTAGTGCGAGATCGCCTCCTCTGATACCGCAAGTTCCCGTTCCGCCAGGATCGCCAGGTCTTTTAGGAGCTGCCTGTCCTCGATGCTGAAGGCCCGTGACTTTTTATCGAAGACACAAAAGGTGCCCATTTTGAATCCATTCACGTTCAAGGAGCAGCCCGCGTAAAAACGGATCTTCGGGTCTCCGACGACCACGGGATTGTCGTGGAATCGCTCGTCCTTGAACGCATTTTCGACATAGAGAATTTCGTCGAAGAGGATGGCGTGGGCGCAAAACGAGATGTCGCGCGAGGTCTGACAAAGGCTGAGGCCCTGGATGGATTTGAACCACTGGCGCTGGTCATCGATCATGCTGATGGTGGAATACGGAACGTTGAACACGCGCTTGGCGAGTCGCGTGAGCCGGTCGTAGCGCTCTTCGGGCGCAGTGTCGAGAATGTTGAGCGCGTGAAGGGCAGCGATTCTGCTGGACTCGTTCGTGGGGACGGCCGGTGTCTGCATGTCAGTGCTCCGGGAGTTGCGTTTACAGGAGTTGGGCTAGTCTGTGCACGCAGCATAACGCAGACGGACGGCGCTGTCGCGGCCAAAATCAACTTCGTTTTCGTAAGCTTCGATTGCGACAGAGCGGACTGCGGGGGTTACAAACCCTGTTTCCAGGGAGACCTCTGCTCCACTTGTTCGCCGATATGGTGCCACTTGAGTCGCGGTTGTTACGGATGCGCATGCTCTACGCGATTTCCCGGAATATCGAGGGATATTGGAAAACAGGCCCATTCCGACTAGTTCCGCAGACTAAGCCGTTCTTTATGTCTATTATTGGGCGAGGTCACTTAGAGAATAATGAGAGCGACACCAACTCGCCAGGCGACCGCAAACATATCGACGATAGCCGGATGGATCTTGTTCGCCCTCGCGGTGTTGGTTCTGCTTGGACTGGCTCTCGACCTGAGAGGGTTGCAAAGCTTTATCCCCGACAAAGCCGGTATTAAGGCCAACTCAGCCGCCGCAATGATGCTCGCGTCTCTTGCGCTGTTGCGTCGCAACCATCGCGACCTGCCGTTTCTTTCAATCGCGGTGTTTCTCATTGGCGCACTGACCCTGAGCGAGTATTCCCTGGGCCGCAATTTCGGGATTGATGAGTTGCTCATTCGCGATACGAATTACATTTTCTATCCGGGCCGGATGTCCCCGTACACCAGCATTGGATATATGCTTCTCGGATCATCTCTCCTGCCGATGAACTCGCGGCATCGTGTATTGCGGCAGCTTTCGCGTGTCTTCGGCATATTGACGGGTTCTCTCGGCGCCCTCGCAATCGTGAGCCACGCTTACGACACCCATGTGATGAACCTGCTTCGCCCGCACGTTAATGTTTCTGTTCCGAGTGCGCTGGGTTTCCTGATCGGCGCTATCGGGGTGCAGTATGCGACCCCATCCGAGGGTATCGTTCGTCTTCTCCACGCTGACAACGCAGGGGGAGCAATGCTGCGACGACTGCTTCCCGCGGGGACCCTGCTTACGCTGTTGCTTGGCTACGCAGTCAGGGATGCACAAATTCATTACCGGTGGGAAAACGGCTTCGCGCTGGCGGTTGTGGGCCTCGGCGTAGGTGCGTGTCTTATTGCCGGAATCATGCTTACTGCAGTTGATCTTGAACGGCAAGACCTCTCACGCCGGGAAAGTGAATCCCGCTTTGTGCTGGCCGCAAGGGCGGCACCGGTGATGATCTGGATGTCCGGCACCGACAAGCAACGCACCTATTTCAGCGATCGCTGGCTTGAATTCACCGGGCGCTCGCCGGGGGCAGAGATGGGAAAGAGCTGGGCAGAAGGTGTCCACCCGGAGGATTCGCAGCGGTGTTTGGAAACCTACGCCCAATGCTTTGATCGGCGAGAGCAATTCAGGATGGAGTATCGGGTCCGACGTCACGATGGGGAGTTTCGATGGGTACTCGACCATGGAGTGCCGAGGTTTGATCCGGATGGCTCTTTTGTAGGTTTCATCGGGATTGCCGTCGATGTAACCGATCGCAAGGTTGCGGAGGAAACACTGCGGGAGAGCGCGGCGCGGTTCCGCGACTTGGCCGAACAGAGCCGCACCACTCACTGGGAGGTGGACCCACAAGGCTTGTTCACCTATGTCAGCCATGTGTCCCAAGCCTCCTGGGGCTACCGCCCAGACGAAGTTGTGAACCGGATGCACTTCTACGACATTTATCCCGAAGAAGGACGCGAAGAGTACAAGGCCATCGTCTTCGCGCTCGTCGAGCGGAAGCAACTATTTCGGGATATGGTTCACGCCATAGAAACGAAGGATGGCAGCATCGCGTGGGGCTCCAGCATCGGCATCCCTCTTCTGAATGCAGACGGCACACTGCGGGGCTATCGAGGCAGTTGCACCGTCGTGACGGAGCGCAAGCTGGCTGAAGAGGCACTTTCAGACATGAGCCGAAAGCTGATCGAAGCGCACGAACAGGAACGCAGCCGGATTGGGAGAGAATTGCATGACGACATCGTGCAGCGACTCGTGCTCCTGGCGGTGCAATTCGACGCAGTGCAAAAGAAGGTTCCTGACCCGGTATCCGAGCTCAGCGAGCGAATCGGCGACCTGCGAAACCAAACCATCGAGATATTGAACGATGTCCAGTTGTTGTCGCACGAATTGCACTCTTCAAAACTGGAATATCTTGGGATCGTTATAGCGACGAAGAATTTCTGCAGAGAGTTTGGTCAGCATCAGAGCGTGGAGGTTGATTTTCAGAGCCATGATATCCCTGATGCCTTGCCAAACTACCTCTCTCTTTCTCTATTTCGGGTTCTGCAAGAAGCCCTGCGCAACGCCGCAAAGCACAGTGGGACAAAGCGCTTCGAAGTACGCCTATGGAGAAGCACGGCATCGATTAACCTCACCGTCAGCGATCGCGGCGGAGGCTTTGATCAAGAAGCTGCAATGAAGAGCACTGGACTTGGCCTTACCAGCATGCACGAGCGGTTGCGCCTGGTCGGTGGAGAGCTTTCAATCGACTCACAACCGAACGTTGGCACCACGATTCATGCCAGCGTTCCTCTCAATTCAAGCAGCAATTTTGCGCGCGCAGCGGAGCATGGATCACTAGTTTCTCAGAAAGTTCACCGAGGACTCTCGCCCCGAATTGGCTGAATGCGTCGTACAGATATCAGTGGGGATGGGCTGTCCACCTCGCCCAAGACGCTCAGCTTTTCTCTCTATGTACCCTCGTTAGAAGTCCCCCACGGACTCTCTCCTCCATCGGGATTTCATCGTCGACGATCCAGGGAATGGTGGCGACGACCCTGGTTCCGAGCCCTGGAGCCGATTCGACATTAAGCCTCCCGTGTACCAGGTGAATGCGCTCCTGCATGCTGAGTAGCCCCAGTCCGCCCTTGCGCCGAGCCTCCAGCACGTCGAAGCCTGCGCCTCTGTCAGCAACCACAAGCTGAAGTTCATCAGCCACGCCATACAGCTCAACTTCGAATTCACTTATCCCGCTATGCTTCACCGCGTTATGCAGCGCTTCCTGCGCAACCCGGAAAAGGCATAAGGAGACATCTTTGGGGAGGTTCCTGGGCACGTCTCGATCGGTGAATGCAACATTGACTGCGTGCTTCTTTGCCAACTCCGCGCAAAATCCCCGGACAGCTGCAACGATCCCCAAGTGGTCCAGGCGCGACGAGTGTAACTGGTGCGACAACGATTGCACATCTGTGGCGATTTCAACGCAGTGCTTCTGCAATTCTTCAAGACTGGCCTGGGCTGGATCCGCCGGTTCATTTCGAGTGCGATTGGCTCGGTCGAGCTCGATCGACAGCATCGCCAGTCTCTGACAAATATCGTCGTGCAGCTCTCGCGCGATTCGACTCCGTTCTTTCTCCTGGGCCTCGATCAGCTGGCCGCTCACCTTCTCCAGCGCCTGCTGGGCGAGCTTCTGATCGGTCATATCGATCGCCGATCCGATGAATCCGGCGAACGACCCGTCTCCATTGAGACGTGGCGATGCCACGTCGAACATCCAACGATACACGCCGTCATAGCGTCGCAACCGATATTCCTTGGAGAACGGCTGATGTTTCTCCAATGCATGTGAGAATGTCTCCAGCATCCCATTCAGATCATCGGGATGAACATAGGTAATCCACGTGTCGCCGTAGCCCGCATCCGGGTTCGGGCCCGTGAATGCGACCCGCCGCTCGTTCAGGTAGGTGATTTTGCCGCGCGGATCGCACATCCAGACCAGGGCTGGCGCGGCATCGGTCATCACGCGAAAGCGCTTCTCGCTCTCCCCAAGCACGGCCTCGGCCTTTCGTTTCCGCGCCCGCTGCCAAAGCAGGCCGATGATCAGCAAGACTTGAAGCGCGATCAGAGCGATGACCGGAATGAAGTATTTCCGGTCGCGTTCCCACAGGGTGAGCTCTCGGTTGAGGATTAACGTGCCCGGCGGCAGAGCCGATTCGGCGATGTGCCAGTGCCGAAGCGCGCGCCAATCGACCTGGGGTTTTAGATCGGAGTCGCGCACAGCGGAAATGTTTTCCGGGCGCTCACCGTTGAGCACGCGTGCGGATATTTCTCCGGTCAATCTCACATCTTTGGGAATGTCCCGGTACGCGCCGCCAACCGCCCCGTGAGTCAAACCCAATCCAGGGTAGACAGAATATGTCGGTAGCCGCTGTGCGACCGCGGATAGGACCTCAAGGTAACCGAAGGTCGCGTCGTTAGAATCGTGTGGCGCGAGTTGAAACAGGGCCACCGTATGAGGAGGAAGCGCAGCGACCTGTTGAAGTATCCGATTATCCGGAGCGCCGATGATGTCAATTTCTCTTACTTGATCGCGATGGCGAAGGAGTTCAGAATGTGCCAATTCCAGCCAATCCCGCTCCCACTCCGATACACCCGTGATAACTGCGATCGCGTTCGTATCAGGATGAAGTCGAAGCGCAAGATCAATCGTCTCGCGCATCCCCAGCGGGACTACGACACCGGTCACGCCGGGCCAAATTTGCTGCCTCTCGATTTCGTAGGGGTATACGTCAAAAAAGACGACTGGCACGCCGGGAAACATCTTGTCGCGGTACTTCACCGCAAATTGAACAACCGGATAGGTGGATGCAATGACAAGATCGAGTTTCATCCCTCCGTACCCGCGGCGAAAAGTTTCGGCGAGGCTCTCCTGATAGTCCTTCTCCTCAAATCGCCGGTTTGACATGGACACGGTGTAGAAGTTGATTTGCCCCGGAATTCCAGCTCGAATAGTGGATTTAAGGACTTCGAAAGACGGCGGTGCCGAGTAGGGATACAGGACAAGCACGTTCCTGGAATTCTGCTGCCCCACAGCAACACTACCAGCGCATGCGAACAACAAAATGCCGATGAGCGAAAGGCAGAATCGTGCCGGATATCGCATGGCGCCAAGGCACCAGGAACGATGAAATGCCGTGGGGACTCGCGCTTTCCTCATTAGATTCTCAGCAATCACAGAAATGTACGGGGCTTTGTGTAATGGGCCGGAATCTGCCTCAAATTCGTGCGACTTCGCCGCCGCGAGCCATGATGAAGTCCTGCCAAGACCTCCCGCGGTTGTGAAAGGATTGTAGCAGCCTGCACGGACCGGTTGGCGACGACCGATTTCACGAATGCTCACGCGATCGCAGTTTCTTTTCGACCAGGCAGGACCGATGACGAAGAGAAGCACAGGGGTGCAGCGCTGACCGAATGTGCTCGCGATTACCAACCCAACTGGCGCATCCGCTCGAGGATTAGCGCGCTGTAATGATTCATACGCTCGGGCCGCCGCTTCAAGGGAGCTGGCAGAATTGCGGCCAGCCGCGCAGACTGTTCTCTGCCGATATTCCGAGCCGCGGTTCCGTCGTAGGCGCGGCAGGCCGACTCTACCCCGTAGATGCCAGGTCCCCATTCGACCACGTTGAGGTAGAGCTCCAAAATCCGCCGCTTTCCAAGAATCAATTCTGCCATCGGAACAAGCGTGAACTCCGCGCCCTTGCGGAGGAGGGAGCGGCCGGTTCCGAAGAAGAGATTTTTAACGAGCTGCTGCGTAATGGTGGAAGCTCCGCGGGTGCGCTCGCCTTCCAAATCGTCTTCGGCGGCGATCTGGATTTCGTGCCAATCGAAGCCATGATGCTGGTAGAAGCGCGCGTCCTCGGCGGCGATGACTGCGTGTTGGAGATCAGGAGAGATTTCGGTGAGCGAAACGAATTTGTAGCGTTCGTGATAGGGCTTGTTGTGACTCCAGGCCTGCAATCGACGTTCCATGTGCACCGCGGTGGTGGGTGGATCGACCCAGCGGACACATAGAAGGATTAGCACCGCGAGCGACCAGATAAGCGCGATACCGATGGCAAGCCAGAGAACGAAGGACCGGATGAAGCCCCTCCGCAGAGGGGCCTCGAGATGTGTGATTGGGTTTTCGGTCACACTTCAGAATAATCGCCGGGAGTCGGGCTGCGGTTTGTGGCTAATCTGGCGCGCTTGCGGTCTGACCGAAGTCACGCCAGATTAGAAATCGTATTGCGAATGCACGACTGGCTTGTTCACTGACAGCTCTTGTTGCGTGCGGCCGGGACGGTGAGGAAAGTGATGCTCTGCGGATCGAGACTGATAGTTCCAGCATTGACGGGTTGACCACTGATGGGCGGAAGGGAGCCATCCGACGCTGCGTGCAGAGCGGTGCCGTTCAGAGAGACTGAGGTGCTATCGAGTGCGTCGGCGGTGAGGCTGTAGCGTTCAGCAGTTGCAGGAAGCACGATCGAGTGTTTCTCATTTTTGTCGGTGTTGAGCACGAGAAGCGTGACGCCTTCTTTCGAGGCCCTGGCACAGTGCGCATAGATTCTGAGAGCCGGATCGGAAGGCGAGCCGGGGTCGAGCACCGTGGTGCCCATCGTCTGCTTCCAGAGCACGGCTGCCCAGAAGTCGGGCTTTGGCTGGAGAGTGTCGGTGGTGAGGAGGCTGTAGTCGCTGGCGGCAAGCGTGTTGTGCATGACGACCTTGACGCCTTTTTGCGCAAGAGCGCCAAGCTGGTTGAGGAAGCGGAAAGTGTCGGCGAACTGGCCGGCAAATGGATCGCCGCCGCAGGCAGCCTCTGCAGTTTCGTTTAGCCACATTGGTTTACCGGGAACGTAACGATCCCGGAGCGCTGCGTAAAAGGCCTGGACGGTGTCGGTTCGATCGAGCCAGTCAGCCGAGAGAGTCTGATCCATGCTCAGTTTTCCGCCGCAGCGTCGTGAAACGGTGCCGTAGAAGTGATAGGAAAAGGCATCAAAGATCGGGCCAGTGGCTTTGAGCAGGTCCTCCGTTGGGAGCAACGTCATCTTCATTCCCGGCGGCCCGAGAGAGATTCCTTCCCCGACACCACCGGGGCCAAGAAATACAGTTTTCGGCGACGCTTTCCGCAGGAATGGCTCGAAGATTTTCGCGTCGCGAGCGTATGCGGCTCCGTCGTAATCTTTGGGAGCGCCGCCCGGATTTGGAAAGGTCGGCTCATTCATGAACTCGGTTGCAGCGATGCTTCCGCCAGCGCGCTTTGTATAAGCGAAAAACGCGTTTGCCTCCTCGGGAGTCCACACGCCCTTGTCATCGCGGGTCCCTGCGCTGATGGCGACGGAGGTAACGATCTGCGCGTTCGCGGCTCGCGCGAAATCGATCACGCCCTTCCACTCCGCACGCGTAAGAACGGTTCTGAAGCCCGCAGGCGCCTCGGCGGCCGCTGGATTATCGTCGTCCTGGAAATATGTGCTGTTGGCCCATGTCCCGCTGACTCTTACGTAGGAAGGGCCCAGCGCTTCAGCCAGCTTGCGCAGACGAGGACTGCTGAGATCAATGGGCGGGCGATATTGAAACATGGTTGGGCTGATGCCGACCTGCTGATTCGGATCGCTCTGCGCTTTTTGCTTTTCGGCATCACTGGGCGGAGGCGAGTTGTACGGCTTCCAAAACCTGCCGCCAGTCACTTCGACCATTTCGATGTTGTAGGAGAGGAAGCGTGGGTCCACTGTGCCCAGCTTTGGCATTGTGGAGGGATCGAGTTTGACCGGAGGTTTGTCCTGAGCGGAAATTGCAGCGGTCAGCACCGTCGCGGCGGAGAGCAGTAGAAGGCAGTGCAGATTCTGTTTGCTATTCAGCCCCATGTTCGATGCTCCTCTTCGATTCGTGCCGATCAGGTCGACGTTGATGCACCGTCCCTGTTCAAAATTCGCGGCTGGAGAATCCTAAATGGTCAGACTGCGTTTGGGCCGCAAGGGCTTTTTGGATTGGTGGAGTCATTCTGAGCTTTGCATTGTTCATTTTCGGGCACGGTTTTCGAAACCGAACGAAGCCGCTGGAACCTGGAGTCCGGCATCGTCGTAGTCTCAATGGGTTAGGCTTCAGTTCTCTGGCAGGGTAATTGCTTTCCCTTTTATCGAATTCGCCGCATCATTCAGGCAGCAGATATCTTCCCCAGACGTTCCCCGGAGGCATCGACAATGGGCGTTCTTATTCAGGATTTGCGTTTCGCTTTTCGGCAGATGGTGAAGAAGCCGGGTTTCACGGCAGTTGTGGTTCTGACGATGGCGCTGGGAATTGGAGCCAACGCTGCGATCTTCAGCGTGCTTGACGCGGTGTTGCTGCGACCTCTGCCCTACAGCGATCCAGATCGCCTGGTCAAGATCTGGACACGGTTTACCGGGATCGGCATGCCCAACGACCAGAATTGGGTCTCAGCGCCGGAGTTTCGGGATTTCCAGCAGTTGAACAACAGTTTCAGCGACCTTGCTGCTGTCGGCTCCGGCTCGATCAATCTTGGGGTCAAGGGCAGCCCACAGCGCGTGGTGGGCGCTTCGGTTTCACCTAACCTCTTCGCGATACTGGGAGCACAGCCGTTGCTTGGTCGCACGTTTCTGCCTGAAGAGGCGCAACCGGGCCGCGATCACGAAGTTGTTCTCAGCTACGGATTATGGCGTCGCGTTTTTGGCGGGAAGCCGAACGTGATCGGAAGCACGATCGATATCGATGGAGTGCCGATGTCGGTGGTGGGAGTGATGCCGGAGGGATTCGCTTATCCCGACGAAGCGGAAATCTGGGGACCGCTCGCTTTTTCGCCGGACGATTTAAGCGAAAACAGCCGCGGGAACCATGGATTCGAAGTGCTGGGCCGCATGAAGCCAGGGCTTTCGCTTGCCCAAGTGCAGTCGGACATGGACCGCGTCGGCAAGACGATGATCGAACAGCACGGGTCCTACCCCTACCAGAAATATGGTTTCGGCATCATTCTGCACCCACTTCTGGAAGAGACGGTGGGCGATGTGAAGCCGTCGTTGATGGTGTTGATGGCGGCGGTGGGGCTCGTGCTGCTGATTGCGTGCGCGAACATTGCCAACCTGCTGCTGGTGCGATCGACCGAGCGGCAACAGGAGATGGAGACCCGCATGGCGCTAGGCGCGAGTGGTGCACGGATCGTCCGGCAACTGCTGACGGAAAGTGTGGTGCTGGCTTTTGCTGGCGGCCTTGTGGGAGTGGCGATTACCCCATGGATCTTGCGCGGTTTGGTTGCGATCGCAACGAAGTCGTTGCCGCGTGCGGTCCACACGGCGATCGACGGAAGAGCTCTGCTTCTGACTGCGGCGATCTCGCTTGCTACGGGAATTCTGTTTGGCCTGGCGCCGGCACTACATTCTGGCCGCAAGCGTCAATTCGACGGCCTGAAAGGCGGAAAAAGCACTGAGGGAAAGCGGCCGAAGCGGCTGAGGAGCGCGCTGGTGATTTGCGAGACGGCGTTCTCGCTGTTGCTGATCGCAGGAGCAGGACTGCTGCTGCGAAGCTTTGCCGAGATTCTCAAAGTGGATCCGGGATTCCGGCCTGACGGAGTTCTCACCATGCGTCTCGCGCTACCGGATGCTGTCTACAGCAAGCCGGAACAGGTTCGCAGTTTTTATGCGGAGTTGCTGGATCGCGTACAGAAATTGCCGGGTGTGCAGGCAGCGGGCGCAGTTTCTGCTTTGCCATTGAGCGGTCAGGGCAGTTCCGGCACCACCACCATCGACAGCCAATCGGTTCCGCTGGAAGAAACCACTCCTGAAGCCGATCAGCGGGTAGCGACACCCGACTACTTCAAGGCGATGGGAATTTCGCTGGTGCGCGGGCGCTACTTCGATGCGCGCGATTCAGACACGGCGGCGCCGGTTGTGATTGTGGACGAAAGCCTGGCGCAGACGTATTGGCCCAACCAGGATCCGATTGGAAAGCGGCTGCACTCGGGCGGCCGCGGTTCGAAGGCGCCGTGGGCCACCGTGATCGGTGTGGTGAGGCACGTGCGCAACAGGACTCTCGAAGCCCGCTCGCGCGTGGAGGTCTATTGGCCCATGAATCAGCGGCCGTACGGCGCGATGGCCCTGGCAATTCGTGTCGCAGGCAATCCGATGAACCTGGTGCCGACCATTCAGCGGGAAGTAAGCGCGATCGATCCAGACCTGCCGGTTTACAAGGCGAGTTCGATGACCGAGGTGATGGGTGATTCACTGGAACGGCGGCGGCTGGCGTTGATTCTGCTTGCGGTTTTTGCGGGGCTGGCATTGCTGCTGGCTTCGGTTGGAATTTATGGCGTCACGTCGTACGGAGTTGCACAACGGCACAGGGAGATTGGGCTCCGGATGGCATTGGGGGCAGACCGCGGCCAAGTGCTCGGCATGCTGCTCCGAAGTGGGTTGACGACGATCGCCATTGGGTTGGGCCTTGGCCTGGTCATGGCGCTGTTTCTTACGCGCTTGATGAGCGGCTTGCTGTTCTCGGTGAGGACATGGGATCCGGTGGCTCTGGGTGGTGCGGCGGTGCTACTGATGGTGGCCGCGCTGTTGGCGATCTTCGTTCCGGCGCGGCGCGCGACGAAGGTCAATCCCATGGTGGCGTTGCGGTATGAGTGAGCAATGACGACCACGATTCTGCCAAAGCCGGGTCACACCGGGAGCTATGCGCGGGTGCACTCTTCTACGGGGATGGGGACCTGCTCGACGATCTCGAGGCCGAAGCCTTCCAGCGCGGGGATGTGCATGGGAGTATTCGACAGCAAGCGGATGCGCTGAATGCCGAGGTCGGAAAGTATCTGGCCGCCGAGACCGATGGCGCGGAGGATGCGGCCGGTGCGGGCTTGCGAGCCCTCGCGGTGGCGAAGTTGCTGGTGCAGGACAAGGGAGTTGCCGGTTGTGGCGGAAACGCCGTCAGAAAGTGCCGTGCCGCTGGGATCGAAAGAAGATGCAGCGGCCGGGGCCTTGTCGATCTCGAAGCCGCGCGAGGTGTTGTGGAGGTAGAGGATGGCGCCGCAACCCTCTTCCGCAATCATGCGCATGGACTGGTCGAGGACCTCGCGGCAGTGGCAGTCGGCGGCAAAAACGTCGCCGGCGGTGCAACGCGTATGCACGCGAACCAGAACGGCATGGGAGCACGGAGGCCGGGTGGTGCGCGGGTCGCCGGGGATGTTGGCAGGTCCCTCGTGGCAGGCGGGGCAACTGGGGCACAGGTCGCCGCGAACAAGGGCGATGTGGCTCTCGCCGCCGTTGACCTCGCTTTCGTACGCGATCATGCGGAACTCGCCGTACTTCGTCTGAATGCGGGTTTCGCCGGCGCGTACGATGTACCGCTCGTGGCGCAGGCGGTAGCGGATTAGCTCAGCGACGGTGAGGATGCGCAGGTTGTGCTCGGCGCAGAACGGAATGAGATCGGGAATGCGAGCCATTTCGCCGTCGTCGCGCATGATTTCGCAGATGACGCCGGCGGGCTGCAGGCCGGCGAGGCGCGCGAGATCGACGGAGGCCTCGGTCTGGCCGGCGCGAACCAAGACGCCTCCCTGGCGGGCACGCAGCGGGAAGATGTGGCCGGGTCGCACAAGATCGGCGGCGGTGGACTTAGGGTCGATGGCTGTGCGGATGGTGTGAGCACGGTCGGCGGCGGAGATGCCGGTGGTGACGCCTTCGCGAGCCTCAATGGTCTCAGTGAAGGCGGTGCCGAAGCGCGAGGAGTTCTGCTGCGTCATGGGAAAGAGCCGCAGATAGTCGGCTCGTCTCTTCGGTCAGCGTGAGGCAAATCAGGCCCCGGCCGTAGCGGGCCATGAAGTTGATGGCTTCGGGCGTGACGTGATCTGCGGCGAGGGTGAGATCGCCCTCGTTTTCGCGATCTTCGTCATCGACGACGACTACCATGCGGCCGGCGCGGATCTCTGCAATGGCGCCTGGGACGTCAGTAAAGGGCGGCTCGAAGGTGCGTTTGCTTTCAGGCATCGGAAACAGCTTTCATTCTCGCCGATCAGGAGCCTCAGGGCAAAGAAGGTTACTTTAGGGCAACAAAAACGCCACCCGAAGGCGGCGTTTTTGTTGACAGCCGATGAAGCGGACTTCTACAAAGTAGACTCAATCTCAAAGCCCCAGGCTTCAAGGAGCGCCTCTGGGATGTACTTGGAATTTTTGTTCCGACGGGCCCACTCGCGGAGACGCGTGGACCGGATGTACTGATCCGGGGTGAGCTTGAACTCCTTGACGATCTGTTCGAAGGAGGTCACGGTGGGGACAACGGGGCCGATGGGCTCCGGCTTGCCCCAATTCGGATTTCCTCTACGTTTTGCCATTTGGTTTAGTTTTCCTTAGAAAGGAGTGGAGTTTGGTTCCAGATGCCTCGGGCGACAGGCTGGGGATCCTCGTGACCCTTTGGCTAGTATGTGAGTTCTATTTTAAGGATTTTTTATTCAAAAATCAATAGCAAACGCTCGCCATCTGTGCATTTTCCGGTCAAGACTATTAACCCCTTAGTCCCCGTCCAGGTAACACTAGCATAATGGCTTACGCCTGATGCCCCTTGTTTAACGCGTCTCCCCAAGTCGCGTCTGTTTGACATATCGAAGTGACGGCACGAATCTCAGAATGGCACCATAGCAGTATGAAGACATTCTGGCGGGCGCTGGTTTGCGCCATCATGCTGCAGATTTGGGGCAGCTTGCCGGTCCACGCCGTGGAGCTGAAGGTAAGCCGAGAAGCCTTGGAGCGGACTCTGAAGCAGCAGCTCTTCAGCGGACCGAATGGGCGGTTTTATCTCAAGGGAACCGAACGGTCGGCGTGCTCAGTGTATGCGGACGATGCGAAGGTGACGTTCATCCAGGACCGGATCGTGGTGAAGGTGAAGACGCGGGCACGGATGGGCAAGTCCGTGGGCGGATCCTGCCTTGGGATCTCCCTTTCGCCCACGGCGGAGGTTTCTGTGGCGCCCTACGGGGAAGGCGAGTCGATCGGGTTTCGCGATGCCCAACTGCTGAAGGTGAGCGACCAGCGGGAGTTGAATTTTCTGCTGACGCCCTTTCTGAGCCAGCAAGTGCCGTCGAGCATGAAGGTGGATGCCGCAGATTTGCTGCGCAAGGCTCTGGAGGGGTCCACGGGGTCGTCGGGGTACAAGGTGTCGCTGGAGCGGCTAAAGGTGCACTCGATGCAGATTCACGCAGACACGCTGGTGGTAGATGTGGATGGGGATATCAGTGTGAAGTGAAGAATGGACTAAGAAGAGCAAAGCCCGACGCGGAATGCACCGGGCTTTGCTTTTGGGAGGGCTGCTGAGACGCGCCAGCGAGGCCGAGATTGCCTACCACCACTCCATCAGTCGGCTTGAGGTGACCTTGGCGCTGCTCTTTGGCTTGGGCGTGCGGAGCAGGAGAACGGGGCACGGCGCGAGCTTGATGACCTTTTCGGCGATAGAGCCGAACACGGTGGGGTACCAGCCGGAGACGCCATGGGTGGAGATGACGACCTGGTCGATCTTGTCGGTCTCGACAGCTTCAAGGATGGTCCCGGCAACGTCGTAACCGACTTCGACGCTGGTCTTGACTGTGATTCCCTTCCCTTCGAGAGTCTTCTTCGACTTGGCAAAGTGGCCTTCAGCTTGTTTTTTGGCGGCTTCGACGATGGAAGTTTCAGAAACTCCCTCGGGCAGGGCGACGACCGGAGACTCCGGGACGACGTTTAAGAGAACGAGTTCGGCATGAAATTTCTCGGCGAGTTCTGTCGCCACTTCAAGCGCAGTGTGCGATGAGGAACTGAAGTCGATGGGAACCAGGATTTTGGTTGGCACTGCGCTCACTGTATCTTCGGGCATTCAAAATCTCCTTCAACTGAGAGACACCTGTGCAGGGCCTCATTTTTGTCGTCCCAATGATAGCAAGGCAGTGCGTGGTTCCTGACGTGACATGCAGCACACGTATGGAGGTGGAGAAATGGCCGGCCCTGAAGGCCGATTTTGTTGGCGCATGCATTCAACGGCCTGAAGGCCGCTGCTCCCTCCATTGCGGGATGTTACCGTAATTTGCTATGAGCTCACCTACAGCGGCGGTACTGGGCGAGATCGGGCTGCCGATGCCGATTCGCGAATTGGCGGCAAAGACATGGGACGTGATTGTCGTCGGAGCGGGTCATAACGGCCTTGCGTGCGCCGCGTATCTGGCGAAGGCGGGGAAGAGCGTGCTGGTAATCGAGAGCCGGGCACGCGTGGGCGGGGCGTGCACCATCGAGGAGCCATTTCCCGGGGTGCGTATGTCGCCATGCGCCTACCTCGCGGGGCTGCTGCATCCGCTTGTGGTGGAGGAGCTGGATTTGCCGCGGCGCGGCTTTGAATGGACGCCGGCGGTGAATGGGCTGTTTGTTCCCTTCCTCGATGGATCGAGCGTGCAGCTGTGGGACGATGACGCGCGCTGCGAGGCGGAAGTGCAGAGGCTTGCGCCGGATGATGTGAACGGCTTCAACGCCATGTGTGACGTGATTCGCCGGCTGCGGGATGCGCTTAGACCCGTCGGCGAAGACGACTTGTGGATCGGCGAGGCGCCGACTCGCGAACAGATTGAACTGCTGCTCGGCGACGATGTTGAGGCGCGGGCGGTGCTGTTCGAGTGGTCGATGGCAGAGATGGTGGAGCACTATCTGGGTGACGAGCGGCTGCAGGTGGCCTATCTTGGCCAGGGTGTGATTGGAACGAATGCCAGCCCGTTTGATCCGGGGACGGCGTCGATCCGCTTTCATCACTCCTCGGGGAGACTGGGCGGGATGCCGGGGATGTGGGGCTACGTAAAGGGCGGCATGGGGATGGTGTCGTTCTACTTTTGCGACGCCGCACGCGAGGCGGGAGCGACGGTGGTGTCGGGCGTGCCGGTGGCGGAGATTTTGCCGGGCGAGGGCGTCGTGCTGGAAGGCGGCGAGCGGATTTCCGCGAAGGTAGTGGTGTCGAATGCGGATCCGCGGCGGACGCTGACCATGCTGGGCGGGGCGGCGGATGCGGGATGGCGCGCGCAGGTTGAAGCGGTGCCGATCGAGGGATGCACGGTGAAGTTGAATGTGCATTTGAAAGAGCTGCCGAATTTCATCGCGCGGCCGGGGACGAACCAGGCGCACCACTACGGGCAGATCAACGCTCCGCTGACCAAGGACGAGTGGAAAGCGGGATTCGCCGCGGCGAAACGCGGTGAGTTGCCGGAGCATTTGTGGTGCGAGCTTTATTTCCAGAGCGTGCATGATGCGTCGGTGGCGCCTCGTGGCACGCACACGATGAGCGTGTTCGCGCAGTATGTTCCCTACAAGTTTGCGCACGGCAACTGGGATGAGCGGCGCGAGGAAGTGCGTGCCCTGGCGATGAAGTCGCTGGCGCGGTTCTGCAGCAACATCGGCGATGGCGGTCTCGATTCGGCGGTGATCGATGCGCAGGTACTGGGGCCGCCGGATATCGAGCAGAAGGTTGGGCTGACGGGCGGACATATTTTCCAGGGCGAGTGCCTGCCGCAGTACATGTGGGCCAACCGGCTGAGCGCGCGAACGCCGATGGCGGGGATGTATCTGTGCGGAGCGTGCACGCATCCGGGCGGAAGCGTGATCGGGATCAACGGCCGGAATGCGGCGATGGCGGTGTTGAAGGATTTGGGCAGAAATTAGGATGGGGGGCCTTTCCGCTCATGCCGTGCATTCAATCGCGCAAATATGCTTGGCTTGAGCAGCCCGCGGCCGATTAGCACACCGAAAAGATCCGAGCGCACTGCGCTCTCACGCGTCTGTCAAACAGAACTCCGAGGACTCGCATGACCACGATCGCGGCGTGTCCAACCCGCGGCACAACAGTCTCCTCTGCACACTCGCCGCCATAGCTATCACGCTCGCCACTCCGCTTGCCCTCGCGCAGCAGCTGCCGGCTGCTCCGTCAGGCAAACCGCTCGCCTTTACTATCGTCTCGATCAAGCCGCATGGAAACGCTCCAAGAGGAGGAATGGAGGGCTGCTACGTCGACGGCTGCCACTTCGAAGGCCGGCCGCTCCTCGCCTTCATCATGGTTGCCTACAATCTCTCCGAGAAACCCATCCTTGGCAATCCCTTGCCGGGGGACTCAGACCTCTTCGACCTCGATGCCAAAATCGATCCCGCCGACATGCCCGCTACGCCGCTCTCCTCCCACCAGCTCGCCAACATGCTCCAGCCCGTGCTTGCCGACCGCTTCCAGCTTCGCGTCCACCATGAGACACGCACCCTCCCCGTGTACAACATCGTCCTCGCGAAAGGCGGCTTGAAGATGAAGGAATCCGCGCGGCTTGCGCCCGCCGCCCCTGGCAGCCCCACATCGGCCGCTGGCACGCCTCTCAGACGCTGTTTCGCCAAATCCGTGGGCAACGGTTCACGCGTTGAGCACGATTGCACAATGAACGACATCAGAAACATTCTCGAAGGCCCCTCGGGCCGCTACCTCATCGACAAGACTGGGCTCACCGGCCATTACGACTTCGAGTTTCAGTGGACCCCCGACGACACGCCCGCCGACTCGCCCCTATCCGGCGGCCCATCTTTCTTCACGGCAGTGCAGGAGCAGCTCGGCCTCAAGCTCAAACCCTCGACCGCCCCGCTCGATGTGCTCGTCATCGACTCCGCCCAGCGCCCGTCGGAGAACTAGCGGCTAACGAACTTCCTGCAAAACGCAGTTTTGGAAAAGTTCGAGAGAACAGTGCAGAGACAGTTTCTTTGGCTCGCGCGGCTCTGCTATGCTGCGACGCACATGGCTTCCACTCCAGCACTGAAACGAGGCATTCGGTTTCGCGACCTGGCGTTGTTCTATGTCGTTGTCGCGCTCAATGTGCGCTGGACTTCGACGGCTGCGGCGGCGGGGCCGAGCATTCTGGTCATCTGGGTTGCGGCGCTGACGTGCTTTTTTATTCCGCTGGCGGCGAGCGTGATGGAGCTTTCGTCGCGGCATCCGGAAGAGGGCGGCATCTACGTGTGGACGCGGACGGCGTTCGGCGACTTCACGGGATTCGTTGCGGCGTGGATGTACTGGATGAGCAATCTGCCGTTCTTTGCGGGGGTGCTTTATTTTGGCGCGGCATCGGTGCTGATCGCGTTCGGGCCGCGCGCGCAGCATTTGAACAGCAGTCCGCTGTACTTCATGGGATTCGCGGCGTTCTGGCTCGCCGCAATCATCGTGCTGAACATTCGCGGAGTGGACGCGGGCAAGTGGCTGAATAATATCTGTTCAATCGGAAGCCTGGTGCCGCTCGGCCTGCTGATGATGATGGCGGCGGTGTCGTGGATGCGGTTTGGGCCGGCGACGCAGTTTACGGTCGCGAGCATGACTCCGCATTGGACGCTGGATAATGCGGTGTTCTGGTCGGGAGTGTTCTTTGCATTCGGCGGCGTGGAGGCGGCGAGCGCGATGGGCGACGAGATTCAGAATCCGCGCAAGACGATGCCGTGGGCAATCCTGGTGGGCGGCACGATTGTGACGCTGGGGTACATCGGCGGAACGATGGCGCTGCTGGTTGCGCTGCCGAGCGATGCGGTAAGCGGACTGCAGGGATTTGTGAACGGCGTGCAGATGCTGAGCACGAAACTGGGAGTGGGATGGATGCTGGTGCCGATTGCGCTGCTGGTGGGCTTGAACAGCGTGGGATCGACGGCGGCGAATTTGTCGTCGACTTCGCGGCTGCCGTTTGTGGCGGGGATCGATCACTATCTGCCGCCGGTGTTCGGGTCAATTCATCGGCGGTATCGCACGCCGTGGGTGGCGATCGCGGTGTATGGGCTGGCGAGCGTGCTGGTGGCGATCCTGGGACAGGCGGGAACGACGGTGCGCGGTGCGTATGGCGTGTTGGTGAGCATGGCGGTGATTTCGTATTTCATTCCGTACCTGCTGCTGTTTGCGGCGATGATCCGGCTGCAGTGGGAGCCGGCGGGGCCGAATGTGCGGCGCGTGCCGGGAAAAAAGCCGGTGGCGATTGCGCTGGGAGTTGTGGGATTTGCGGCGACGGGGACGACGATTGTGCTGTCGCTGTTTCCGGGAGCGGATCAGCCGGACAAGTTGATGGCTGTCGTGAAGGTGGCGGGAGCAACTCTGGTGCAGTTGGGGCTGGGAGTGGCGATTTTTGTGGCGGAGAGAAAGAGAGCGCGGGCGCAGTGGTGGCGGCGTGAGGCTTGGACGCGTGGATAGCGGCGTCAGTGTTGCATGACCTGCTTTGCGAAGTTCGCAGCTGCAGGTGTTCTCCACGTCCGCGGTCTCGACTATCGGTCGAAATGCAGCCAATCGCGCGAAATTCATGCTGCGGTCTTCTCTAGCTTACCCCTTCGCGAGGCTCAGGGTCGGTGGAAATGACAGTTGCTGGAATTTGGTTCACGAGAATGACTTCGCGGCCGGCGATGAAGACTCGGGGGCGCATGGGGGCGGCGATGAAGTAGGCGAGTTCGCGGTAGTCGGCGAATTCGTGGATGACGAAGTCGGCTTGCTTTCCTGCTTCCAGCGAGCCAATCTGCGCACCGAGGCCGAGCGAGTGCGCGGCGTTGATGGTGGCGGCGGTGAGCGCTTCGGCAGGCGAAAGGCCCATTTGCAAGGCAAGCCAGCGAAAGCATGAAGGGCATCGACGGCACTGGCGATGAGCCGGGGTTGAAGTCTGTCGCGAGGACGATGGCGAGGCCGGCATCGATCATTTTGCGCGCGGGCGGATATTGCGTGCGGCTCAGGGCGAAGACGGAGCCGGGGAGCAGGACGGGCTGGGTGCCGGCGGCGCGAAGATGGTGGAGAGTTTCTTCGGTGACGGTTTCGAGATGGTCGGCGGTGGCGGCGCCGAGTTCGGCAGCGAGATCGGCGCCGGTGCCTGAGCGAAACTGCTCGGCGTGGATGCGGAGTTTGAGGCCGTGATTCTTCGCGCTCGTAAGGACGGTGCGGCACTCGTCGACGGTGAAAGCGTGGTCGTCGCAGAAGGCGTCGCAGTATTGGGCGAGGCCAAGTTTGGCGACTTCGGGAATGAGCTCTTCGGTGACGAAGCGGACGTATTCGGCGCGGCGGTCTTTGTATTCGGGCGGAACGGTGTGGGCGGCCAGCAGTGTGGGGATGATGCGCGCCGGGCCTTCCTCATTGAGACCGGCGAATCACGCGGAGCATTTTGAGTTCGGTGTCGTGGTCGAGGCCGTAGCCGGATTTGGCTTCGATGGTGGTGGTGCCGGAGCGGAGCATCCAGTCGCGATGGCGGCGGGCGGCGGCGAGCAACTCATCTTCAGTGGCGGCGCGGGTGAGAGCGACGGTGCGCAGGATGCCTCCGCCGGCGGCGGCGATCTGCTGGTAGGTGGCGCCGGCGATGCGCTGTTCGAATTCAGCGGCGCGGTTGCCGGCGAAGACGAGATGGGTGTGGGCGTCGACGAAGCCGGGGGTTACGCAGCTGTGCTTCGGCATCGATGATGGTTGCGTCGGGCGGGATTTTGGATTTGAGTTCGGAGTATGTGCCGGCCGCAGCGATGCGGCCGTCTTCGATGAGCATTGCCGCATCTTCGATGATGGCGAGGTCGTTGAGTTCTGCGCCGGCGCGCGGGCGGGCGGAACCGGCGAGGGTGACGAGCTGGCCGATGTTGACGATGGCGATCATAGCGGGGTTCGCGGTGTTAGCGGAGTTAGTGACTTCGGGCTGGATGAGCGTAGTGGTTTCCCACCCATTCCGCAAACAGCGCGAAATGGATGGGGCACCCGACGATTGTGCCGCTCGATGATTTGATCCCAGGTCTCAGAAGCGAGACCTGGGGCACCCAGTTTGTTTGTGCTCGACACATTTTCAAAGACAACCTCTCATCCGCTACTTCCCTGCCATGGGAATGTGGATGCCTTTTTCTTTGGCGGTTTGCTGGGCCAGTTCGTAGCCGGCGTCGGCGTGGCGGGCTACGCCTATGCCGGGGTCGTTGTTGAGGACGCGGGCGATTTTGCGGGAGGCCATCTCGGTTCCGTCGGCGACGGTGACCTGGCCGGCGTGGAGCGAGTAGCCCATGCCTACTCCGCCGCCGTGGTGGAAGCTGACCCAGGTGGCGCCGGAAGCGGTATTGAGCAGCGCGTTGAGGATGGGCCAGTCAGCAACGGCGTCGCTGCCGTCGAGCATCTTTTCAGTTTCGCGATAGGGGCTGGCGACGGAGCCGGTGTCGAGGTGGTCGCGGCCGATGGCGATGGGCGCGGAGATCTTTCCCTTCTTCACGAGGTCGTTCATCGCTTCGCCCATCTTGGCGCGTTCGCCGTAGCCTAGCCAGCAGATGCGCGCGGGTAATCCCTGAAATGCGAAGCGGCCGCGGGCGAGTCTCATCCAGCGGGTGAGAATTTCGTTTTCCGGAAAAAGCTCGAGGGCCAGTTCGTCCGTGACGTCGATGTCTTTGGGATCGCCGGAGAGCGCGACCCAGCGGAAGGGGCCCGGCGCCGGTGCAGAAGAGCGGGCGAATGTATTCGGGAACGAAGCCGGGGATGAGGAAGGCGTCGGCGCATCCGGCATCGAAGGCGAAGCGGCGGATGTTGTTGCCGTAGTCGAAGGTGACGGCGCCGGAGCGCTGCAGGGCGAGCATGGCGTCGACGTGGACGACCATGGAGGCGGTGGAGCGGCGGACGTATTCTTCGGGATCGCGCTTGCGCAACTCCGTTGCTTCACTCAGAGACAGCCCCTGCGGCACATAGCCGTTGAGCGGATCGTGGGCGCTGGTCTGGTCAGTGACTACATCGACCTGCACGCCGCGGCGAACGATCTCAGGCAGCACATCAGCGCAGTTGCCGACGAGGCCGACGGAGAGAGCGCGGCCTTCGCGGCGGGCCGACTCGCAGAGCCTCAGCGCCTCATCGAGCTTCTCCGTCACCGTGTCACAGTACCGTGTTTCGACGCGCCGCAATATGCGGCTTCGATCGACGTCGATGGCCAGAACGACCCCGTCGTTTAAGGTGACGGACAAGGGCTGGGCTCCGCCCATGCCGCCCATGCCACCGGTGACGACGAGCTTGTGTTTGAGCGTTCCGCCGAAGTGGCGTTCGGCGAGGGCGGCGAAGGTCTGGAATGTGCCCTGCAGAATTCCCTGGGTGCCGATGTAGATCCAAGAGCCCGCGGTCATCTGGCCGTACATCATGAGGCCCTTGCGGTCGAGTTCGTTGAAGTGATCCCACGTGGCCCATTTGCCCACGAGGTTGGAGTTGGCGATGATGACGCGCGGCGCCATTTCGTGGGTGGGAAAGACGGCGACGGGCTTGCCGGACTGGACGAGCAGTGTGTCTTCAGGGCCGAGGCGCTCGAGTTCGCGGACGATGGCGTGGAAGCACTCCCAGTTGCGCGCGGCGCGGCCGATGCCGCCGTAGACGACGAGGTCCTGTGGGCGCTCGGCGACTTCGGGATCGAGATTGTTCATGAGGCAGCGGAGTGCGGCTTCCTGCTGCCAGCCTTTGCAGCGGAGGGTGTTGCCGCGAGGGGCGCGAATGATGGGAGACGTTGTGGTGGTGGTCATTATGAACTCCGGCGAGATGGACACATCTGAGGATACTACCGTAGATGACGGGTGAGTTGGCGAGGAACGTGGCGGAACGGGCTGGCCACTGATTTATCCTTCTCCTCGTGCCAAACACATTAGTGGAGTGCGTACCTAATTTTTCTGAGGGGCGCGACAAGGCGAAGGTGGATGCCATTGTCGAAGCCATGAAAGTCCCTGGCGTTTACCTGCTCGATCGCGAGATGGATGCGGATCACAATCGCTGTGTTATCACGCTGGTTGGCGAGCGGGAGGCGATCCAGGAGGCGGCGATTCGCGGGGTGGGCAAGGCCGCGGAGCTGATTGACCTGACGCATCACCAGGGAGCGCATCCGCGCATGGGCGCGGCGGACGTGGTGCCGTTTATTCCCATCGATGGCGTGACGCTGGAAGACTGCGTGGCGATGGCGAAGCATGTGGGCGCGGAGATTGCGAAGCGGTTTGCGATTCCGGTGTATCTTGTACGAAGCGGCGGCGGCGACGCCGGAGCGGCAAAATCTTGAGAACATCCGGCGAGGACAGTTTGAGGGGATTCGCGCGGAGATTGCGACGAACCCGGCGCGGAAGCCGGATTTCGGCGAGGCGAAGGTACATCCCACGGCGGGTGCGACGGTAGTGGGCGCGCGCAAGGCGCTGATCGCCTACAACGTTTTCTTGAATACGGCCGATGTGGATGTTGCGAAGAAGATTGCGAAGGCGGTGCGGGCTTCTTCGGGCGGATTTCGGTTTGTGAAGGGCGCGGGATTCCTGGTGCGCGGGATGGCGCAGGTTTCGATGAACCTGACGGATTTTGAGCAGACGCCGATCGCGCGCGTATTCGAGTCCGTGAAGCGCGAAGCGGCGCGGTATGGCGTGATGCCGGTGTCGAGCGAGATTGTGGGGCTGATTCCGAAGGCCGGCGCTGGAGCAGGCGGCGGAGTGGTTTCTGCAGGTGGAGAACTTCGATTCTTCGCTGATTCTGGAGAATCGGCTGGCTGCGGTGATGGGCGGCAAGATGGCTGTGGGCGGATTGCGCGCGGGTGTTGAGCCGTTTATTGAGCAACTGGCGGCGCCGACGGCGACTCCAGGGGGCGGCAGCGCGGCGGCGGCGAGCGGCGCGATGGCGGCGGGACTGGCGCACATGGTGGCGTCGATGTCGCGGGGGAAGAAGGCTTATCGTGCAGTATGAGGCGCAGTTGAGCGAGGCGATTGCGCGGCTGGCAACATTGCGCGAGGAATTGAAGGCGGCGATTGATGCCGATGCCGAGTCGTACAACGTGGTGATGAAGGCGTATCGCGCGGCGCGGGAGACGGATGATGGCGGCGTGGGTGTGAATGCGGCGCTGAGCAGGCGACGAGTGTGCCGCTGGGCGTGGCGGAGCGATCTGCAGAAGTGTCGCGGATTGCGGAGAAGCTGAAGCCGATTACGAATCCCAATATGGCCTCGGATCTGACTACGGCGATTGCGCTGGCGGGAGCAGCGGTGACTGGGGCGCTGGCGAACGTCGAGATCAATGTGGAATCGATGAAGGCGGGGTTCGCGGAGGATGATGCGTTTGTGAAGGAGACGCGGGAGCGGGCGGCGAAATTGAAGGACCAGCGCAGCTAGCGGAGTTAGTAGCGCGTTGCGCCGGTTCGCGGAGTCAGCTAGCGCTTTGCGCCCTGTTTATGAAACACGCTGTTCAAGGAGTTGGTTTTTCGTTCTTCAGAGGTGAAGAGTGCAACGAGCAAGGGGTTTCTTTTTTGTTGTTTTTGCAGTTCTGTTTTTAGCCGCAACATCACAATTGACCATCACCGCAGACGCGCAGCAGAAGGCCGCATTTGTACGGCTGGATCGCGTCACTGCTTCACGTGCTCTTCCGAACGGAATTGAGATCCGCTCGGGTTCGGCGGTTATGCAGATCACGGCGCTGCGCGATGACGTGTTGCGGGTGCGCGTGGGGCCGGCGGGGCAACTGCCGGAGGACGCTTCGTGGGCGGTGCTTCCGTCTTCGCGCACGGCGACCGTGAACGTGACGCCGGAGTCGAATGGATCGGCTGTCGGGTTCAAAACAGCGAAGCTGCATGTTGCGGTGCACAAGGATCCGTTGGGATTGAGTGTGACGGACAACGCGGGGCATGTGATTGTGCAGGATCTGCCGGGAAGGCCTATTGAGTATCACGGCACATCGTTTCGTGTGTACATGAAGTCGCCGGCGGAGGAGCATTATTTCGGGCTGGGCGACAAGCCTGGACCGCTGGACCGGCGCAACGAGGCGTTTACCGACTGGAATACCGATGCATTCGGATGGCAGGCAGTCGACCGATCCGATTTACAAGTCGATTCCGTGGTTCATCACGTTCAACAAGGGCGTGTGCGCGGGGATTTATTTCGACAACACGTGGCGGGCGAGCTTCGATTTCAACAAGGAATATCGCGATGGATACTCGTTCGGGTCGGAGGGTGGGCCGCTGGATTTCTATGTTCTCTATGGTCCGGAGCCGAAGAGCGTGGTGGAGACGTGGGCGTGGCTGGTGGGCACGACGCCGATGCCGCCGATGTGGGGCCTGGGTTATCAGCAGTCGCGGTACAGCTACTATCCCGAGGCCGAGGTGAGGCGCATCGCGGACCGGCTGCGCAGTGAGCGGATTCCGGCGGATGTGATCTGGCTCGATATCGACTATCAACACAAGAACTGGCCATTCACGGTAGATCCGGAGCGGTTCCCGCACTTTCGAGCAGATGATCAAGGATCTGCGCGCAGAGCATCTGCGCACGGTGGTGATCACGGACCTGCATATTGCCGACCAGCCTCTGGCCAAGTACAAGCCATTCGAGGAAGGCATTGCGGGCGACCATTTTCTGAAAAATCCAGACGGCACGATTTATGAAGGCGTGGTGTGGCCGGGGAAGGCGGTGTTTCCGGATTTCACGCGGAAGGCTTCGCGCGAGTGGTGGGGCACGCTGTATGCGGATTTTGTGAAGCAGGGTGTGGCGGGTTTCTGGAACGACATGAACGAGCCGTCGATCTTCCTGGTGCCGTCGAAGACGATGCCGGACGACACGCAGCATCGCATCGACGAGCCGGGATTCGCAACCGCGCGTGGCGAATCATCTTGAAGTTCACAACATCTACGGCATGCAGAACTCGCGGGGAACGTTTGAGGGCCTGCTGAAGCTGGAGCCGAATGTGCGGCCGTTTGTGATGACGCGTGCCAGCTTTGCGGGCGGACATCGCTATGCGGTGACTTGGACCGGGGACAATTCGGCGACGTGGGACCATCTGCGGCAGACGACTCCGCAACTGCTGAACCTCGGGCTGAGCGGATTCGCGATGGCGGGGGCGGACGTGGGCGGGTTTGCGGGAT
The DNA here is from genome assembly GCA_963769345.1 of uncultured Acidobacteriaceae bacterium. GTDB lineage: Bacteria > Acidobacteriota > Terriglobia > Terriglobales > Acidobacteriaceae > Telmatobacter. The sequence continues at coordinate 497,060 of CAVYLL010000004.1, read as the reverse complement.
CTCCGCAGCCGGAGTTGCTGACGCGCTGGCTCGAGGTGGCGGCGTTCCATCCCATCGATCGCGACCACACCGCGGTGGGCACGCTGCCACAAGAGCCGTGGGAAAACGGCACGGCGGAGGATGTGAGCCTGCGGCGGCGCTATATCGAGGAGCGCTATCGGCTGATGCCTTATCTCTACACGACGACGGAGGAGATGAGCCGGACGGGGCTGCCGATCATGCGGCCGCTGTTTCTGGAGTTTCCGCACGGAGAGGCAGATGGGGGACCGCTGGATTTGAGTACCGGAAATGCCTTCATGGTGGGGCCGGATCTGCTGGTGGCGCAGAGCCCGTATCCCGATGAGATGGATGACTACCAGGTGGCGCTGCCGCCATCGAGCTGGTACGACTACTGGACGGGTTCAAGGATCGATGCAAGTTCTGGACGCAAAGGCATTGATAATGCGGCAATTGCACAGCCTGAGGTTCACATCCACCGCACGCTGGAAACGCTGCCGGTCTTTGTGAAGGCGGGGTCAATTGTGCCGGAGCAGCCGCTGGTGCGAGAGCACAGACGAGAAGCCGGTCGGACCGCTGACGCTGCGGGTTTATCCGCCGACAACGTTGGGCGCCGATTGCGAAGGTTCGGTGTATCTGGACGATGGCGTGAGCTACGACTTCAAGAAGGGCGAATTTTCTGCGAGTGCAGTTTGCATGCCGGTTGAGCACGCAAGGGCTGATTGTGACGGTGGCGCCGCGCAAGGGCACTTTCCAGCCATGGTGGAAGCTGTTGGAGATCGAGGTGTACGGCGCGACGAAGCCGTACTCGAATGCGACGGTTACCACGCTTGACCACACCGCACCAGTTCCGATCTCAACCAATTTCGATGCGGAACACCACCGGGTGACGGCGTTGGTGAACGATGATGCGAAGGGGCTTGCAGTTGCAGCTGGCATACTGATTGCTGTGTTCAGACTTTCAAAGCCGAAAGACGCCGAGATTGAGCGCGAAATAATCACGACCTCCCTTCTTGGAATGCTGAAAGCAGAATTTCTAAACGAATCCGGCGGCGTTCGCGCGAACGGCTTGCCGCATGGATTTGTGCTCGATAGGCGGCGGACCCAGATCGGCGCCGGCAAAGAAGCATTCGAACGCGCCATTCGGACATTCAAAAATTGGGGGCAGTTCAACCTTGGCTGGGTGCGAGTGGCGAACCCTTCAGCGCGGATCGAGTTGGGCCAAATAGTCGCCGTGCAGGTACATAGCCTTGGGCTCTGGTCACTGAATCTGAGCCAGATTGTCGAAGTGGTTCAGACGGAATTCCGGTTTGGATTCATTTACAAAACGACGCAGACGCATGTGGAAGAGGGAGAGGAGCGGTTTGAAGTGACGCTCGATGAGAAGTCAAACGTGGTAGCGTACGAGACCGAAGCCGTATCGCGGGCACGAGATCTGATGGCTCTGCTGGGGTATCCGGTAACGCGAGCATTTCAGCACCGGTTTGCGCGGGATTCGCACAGACGAATGCAGCGGGCAGCTAGCGGCCGGGGACTAAGACACGGACACAGATCGATTCGTCAGCGGCGCTATCGGGGAAAAAGGCGACTGCAGGTTCCCCCGCTCCCCTTCACTCCGTTTCGGTCCGGTCGGAATGACAAGCTCGGGAAAGTCTGACGGTTTTCAAGGCGCGCTCTTTTTGAACATAGCGATGACAACCGGGCATTCTCGCGCTGATAACCTAGAGGTATGAAATTCGGTGTTCTGGTCTTTCCGGGTCCAATTGCGATCACGACACCTACAACGTGATTGCGGAGATTGCTCACCAGCCGGTCACGTTTCTCTGGCATGACTCCGAGGACCTGCAAGGCGTGGATGCGGTGCTGGTTCCGGGTGGATTTGCCTATGGCGACTACCTGCGCACGGGGGCGATAGCGCGTTTTTCGCCGGTGATGCAGGCGGTGCAAAAGTTTGCCGCGGGCGGCGGACTGGTGCTGGGCATCTGCAACGGGTTTCAGATACTGGCCGAGGCGGGCTTGCTGCCCGGAGCGCTGATGCGCAATGCGGGGCTGAAGTACATCTGCAAGCAGGTGCATCTGCGGGTGGAGACGACGAACAGCCCGTTCACCAATCAGCTGACAAAGGGCGAGGTGCTGCAGATCCCTATCGGGCACATGGAGGGCAATTACTTTTGCACTTCAGAAGATTTGGCGCGGCTGGAAGCAGAGGATCGGATTGCCTTTCGCTATGCGACGACAGCGGGCGAGATTACGAAAGATGCAAATCCGAATGGTTCTCTGAGCAATATTGCTGGAATTCTGAACGAGGGACGGAATGTACTAGGAATGATGCCGCATCCGGACCGATCGAGCGAGAAGCTGCTGGGGTCGTCGGACGGCTGGAAGATTTTCGCATCGATGATTGAGGCATTGGCAACGCGCTGAGCTGTGCTTTCGACTAAGAAGACAAGGACGCAATGATCGATATCCACACTCACTTGATCTACGGCGTAGACGATGGATCGCCGGATTTGGAAACTTCTGTCGAACTAGCTGACATGGCGATCAGCGAAGGCGTCACGCACATTGTGTGCACTCCGCATGCCAGTGAGAACTTTCCCTTCCAGCCAGAGGTGAACTCGATTCGCCTGGAGGAGCTTCGGGCCCGGGTTGGCGATCGGATCAAGTTGAGCCTCGGCTGCGACTTTCACATGAATGCAGAAAACATCGCCGATGCCATTCAGAATCCGTTCCGCTACTCGATCGATGGCAAGGGCTATCTGCTTGTGGAATTTCCCGACTTGCTGATTCCGCAGCCGATTGACAGATGGCGTTGAGCCGCCTGCGCAATGCGGGATATACGCTGATCATTACGCATCCGGAACGGAACCCGGTTCTGCAGGCGGATCCTGAGTTGCTGGCAGAATGGATGCGCGAAGGATGCCTGGTGCAGGTAACTTCGGCGTCGCTGTACGGACGATTCGGAAGAAATGCGAAGGCTTTCGCCGATGCGCTGCTGGAGCGCAACTGGATTCACTTTCTGGCGAGCGACGCGCATCATCCCGAGTGGCGGCCGCTGCACTTGAAGAAGGGCTACGACTACGTGGTTGCGAAGGCGGGCGTGGAGACGGCGCACCGGCTGTACGTCAGCAATCCGCAGGCGGCCGTGGAAGGCGCGAAGTGGCCAGTGCAGCCAGAGCCAGCTGGGCTTTGGAAAGGTGTGCCGCTGGAGTTCGAGCTCAAGACCGACAGCAAGGGGCGACGCCCGAAACGGGTCAGCTGAAAGCAAGGGATTCTGGAGCCGGTTGTTTTCGGTGTAAACCGTCCTACTTTCCCAGGTCTTAGAAACGAGACCTCCTCCCCACTTCGACGAAGACCAGTCGCTGGGCGGACCTGGAGCACGCTGGGGCTGTGCGCTGGAGAATTCCTTACAAGCCCAATCCGCCGTCGACGGCCAGCATTTGCCCGGTGATGAAATTGCCGGTGGTGGCGAAGAAGGCAACGGCTTGCGCAACGTCTTTTGCGGTGCCGTTGCGCTGCATTGGCGTTTTCGCGGCGAACCGCTCGGCGGCTGCCTGAACCTCAGTCTCACCCATATCGATCCATCCAGGAGCAACACAGTTCACGGCAACTTCAGGCGCGAAGGCTTTGGCCATGGCCTGCGTGAGCATGTGCAGGGCGGCCTTGGAAGCGCAGTAGTGGGCGTGATCGGCCCACGGACGAAGGCCGCCCAGCGATCCGATGTTGATGATGCGGCCACGAGAAGCGCGGAGATGGGGCAAAGCTTCGCGAGCGACGAGGAACGGCCCGCGGGCATTGGTTTCAAAGACTGCATCCCATCGCTCAAGGCTGAGCTGGTCAAGCGAGGCGGACTCGAAAATGGCCGCATTGTTCACCAGCAGATCGAGATGACCGTGGAAGTCGACCGATGCGGCGATGGCGGAGCGCACGGAATGCTCCGAGCGCACGTCGCATTCAATTGCAATCGCCTGCCTGCCGAGCTGCTGGATGAGCTGCAGGGCTTGTTCGGCTTCGGCTTTGGATTTTCGGTAGGTGAGGGTGATGTCGGCGCCAGCGGCGGCAAGTTCCAGTGCAATCTCGCGGCCGATGCGCCGCGCGCCTCCGGTGACCAGCGCCGCTTTTCCAATCAGGGGTTGGCTGGTCATCGCAGGGCTCGTACGCTCGATTCGCCGCAGTTCAGGCCAACTTGACTACTGCGGCTTGGATGGCGGGTTGGCGGGTTGGCCGCTCGGATCGGCAGGCTTGTTCTTTGTTGCGTCAGGGGATTGAGGGGATTTTTGTGAACCAGAATCGCCATTTTTGTCGTTCTTCTGAGCGTCTGCATCTTCGTCATGGGGCTTGTAGATGGAGTACTGCTCCCCTGGCCGCTTCATACGGATGCCGAAGGCCATATCGGACTTGTCGATCTTGTAATCCTGACCATAAGTCTGAAAGCCCTTGGCAATGATCTGGAGGCGCATGGTCGAGCCAGTGGGAAGAACGTCGATGACGGACTTGCCATCTTCATTGGTCTTCAACTCCATGTTGCCCTTGTCGCCGTCGAGATGAAAGATCACCGAGGCGTTCTCGATGGGCTTTGAGTCTGTGTCACGAAGAACTGTGACCTCGATGCGGGAGGTCGGCGGCGGGGGTTTGTACTTGCGGCCGCGACGGGGAGGATCCTGCGCTGCGAGGGTCATACCGCAAATCGCAACGAGGGCGACAGCGACGGTCAGAAGACGAAAAGGAGTGCTGCGATACGGCATGGGAACATTGTATCTGCTAGCGTGCACTCGAAGCGAGGGTAGAAGGCGTGACTCGGCCGGCCCTCTGGGGCGAATGATTCCTTTGCGGCTCGCATGGTCGCCCGGGGCTAAAGTCCAGTTCATTTTTAAGGGGTTACGCAACATCGGGTTGATGCCTGTTATAAACCCGTTGCTCCCTTGCGTCGGTGACTCCAAGCAAAGTCCGTGATCCGGGTAAACTGGAAAGGAAGAGGTCGCGATGCCAGAGATTCAGCGCAGAAAGACACCCACTGTCAAAATCGGCAATGTACGCGTGGGGTGGGAGGTTCCGGTTGTCGTGCAGTCGATGACCAATACCGACACCGCCGACGCTGCCGGCACCATTGAGCAGGTGGCTGCTCTTGCCATGGCCGGGTCAGAGATTGTGCGCGTTACGGTGAACAACGAGGAGGCCGCGGCCGCGGTTCCGGCAATTGTGGAGGGACTGGACAGGCGCGGGATCCGGGTGCCGATCGTGGGCGACTTCCACTACAACGGGCACTTGCTGCTGAAGAAGTATCCGGAGACGGCGAAGGCGCTGGCGAAGTACAGGATTAATCCCGGCAACGCGTCGATTGGGAAGAAGGATAATGACAACTTCCAGGTGATGGTGGAGTGCGCGGTCGAGAACCAGAAACCGGTGCGTATCGGCGTGAACTGGGGATCGCTGGACCAGGCTCTTCTCACCAGGATGATGGATGACAACAGCAAGAAGGCCGAACCGCTGCCCGCACGCGACGTGATGATGGAAGCGATGGTGGTGAGCGCGCTGGAGTCGGCCAAGGCGGCCGAGCACTTCGGGCTGCGGCCGGACCAAATCATTCTGTCGGCGAAGGTGAGCGGCGTTCGCGATCTGATCGACGTGTATACGAACCTCGCATCGCGGTGCAATTACGCGCTGCACTTGGGATTGACGGAAGCGGGCATGGGCGCGAAGGGGTTGATTGCTTCGACCGCGGGACTGGCACCGCTGCTGCTTGCTGGCATTGGCGACACGATTCGCGTGAGCCTTACGCCGAAGCCGGGTGGCGATCGGACCGAAGAGGTGCAGGCGGCGCAGCAGATTTTGCAATCGCTCTCGATTCGCAGCTTTATGCCGCAGGTGACGAGCTGCCCGGGATGCGGACGGACTACGAGCACGTACTTCCAGGAACTGGCGGAGCAGATTCAGAGCTATTTACGCACGTCGATGCCGGAATGGCGGAAGAAGTATCCGGGTGTGGAAGAGCTGAAACTGGCGGTCATGGGCTGTGTGGTGAATGGGCCCGGGCGAATCGAAGCACGCTAATCTTGGCATCAGCCTGCCGGGGACGTTTGAGGAGCCGAAGGCGCCGGTGTATGTGGATGGGAAGCTGTATACGACGCTGCGCGGCGACACGATTGTGGCTGAATTCAAGACCATTCTTGATAACTACGTGCAGAGCCACTACGGACAAGGGGCGAAGAGCGAGGAGTTGGTCGCGGCCAAGTAGCCTTCAGCTCTCAGCCTTCGAGACGTAAAGAGATGAGCGCATGGGTTTGCGCTCATTTTCTTTTCGGGTGTCCTTCGCATCCATGTGATGACGGCACTTCCTTGGCCCCATGCCCATTTGGTAGCTTGAATCCGATTCCCCGGAAAGGTCTGGCCATGCGGTTTCGCTGCCTCGAGATTTTGCTCGTATGTTCCGGCACTTGTTCTTCCCTTCTCGCTGCGCATCCCAAATCCTGCATAACAACGGATGAGGCAACAAAGCTAGTGAAGAAGGATGTGTGCATCAATGTGCATATCTACGATGTGGTGGAACTGCCGGATGGGACGCGGTTCATGGATGTGTGCGCGCCGGACACGCCGGATGAGAAATGCGGCTTTACAATCGTCAGCTTGCGGGAGGATCGCGAGGACGTGGGCGAGTTGCGGAAGTATCGCGATGCGGATGTGCATGTGCGCGGGATTGTGCAATCGATGCACGGACGCGATGGCATGGTGCTGAGTCATGCGCGGCAGTTCAATGGCGGGCCGCCGAAGTTCAAGCCTAATCCGAAACTGTTGCGCGGATTTTCCGGTGAGCAGGAAAAGCCCCCGATCGCCGATCCGAATCTTCGGCCGCATGGCGGACATCGGGCGTTTATGAATCTGAAGGATCAGGAAACCTTGCCCGACAAGTAGACCCGCAAATTTATCGAATGCGCCAGGGAATCATAGCCCGCTTGAGTTCTGCAAGCGGATAGAGAGTGCCCCGCCACGCTACGCCACCGCGCTTGATGGTGAGAAACGTCGAGCGTAGAAACGCCCATGCCAGGATCACCACGCTCGGCGCGTACAGAATCGCGAGCAATGGCGAAATGCCATTCAGTTTCCGGTTGGCATGGAAACTCATTGCGACGCTGCAATAGAACGTGACGCACGCGGCTATTCCCCAGGGGCCTGCCGCGAGGGCCAACAGCGGCACGGCAGCCTGCAGGCCGAGTAGCACGGAGGCAAACATCGCGGTCCCGATGCTATAGCGAAATCCGGCGAATGCATTCTTTTCGAGCAGGCTCACGATTCCGAAGGGTCCCTGCATCCACGCGATCTTCGCGAGCCCGGGCCCCAGCACCATCATCGATTTTCGACGCAACTCCTTCTTCACTAGCCAGCCCAGCGAAACGTCTTCCACGATCTCCATCCGCAAACGCTCTATCCCGCCGAAGGCCTGCAGAACGTCAGCACGCAACAAGTTGAAACCGCCCACTCCGAAAAAGTCCTTTGCTTTGGGATCTTGGACCTTCCACATGCGTGCAGCAAATTGGCCAAGAGCCTGGATCGACCCTTGCACTCCCGCTGCCAGCAGGCCCTCATGCGTCAACGTGGGCACGAGGACAAAATGATCCGCACCCGTTTTCGTAGCTGCGCGCAACGCACGTTCGAGAGCTTGAGGCGCGAAGATGACATCTCCATCGGTGAAGAGCAACCATGGCGCCCGGGCACGTGCCACGCCCAGGGCTAAAGCGTGGGGCTTTCCGAGCCAGCCCGGGGGCAGATCTCGATTGTGGATGACCACCAGCGTGTTCGCGGCATTGTGCCACCTTGATGCCACTGCCTCTATCAGCTCGCCGGTACGATCTTCAGAGCGGTCGTCGATGGCGACGACCTGCGCTTGCACTCCTTCGGAGCGCATGAGGGATTCGAGGCTCGTCTCAATTGAATCCTGTTCGTCACGCGCCGGAACGATGACCGTCACATCGGGGCCGTTGGTTTTTGGCAATGCCGGAAACTGGCCTTTATCAATTGCCGTCAGGTCCAGAACTGACGCCATCCCACGCAGCGCCATTACCGAGCGATGCAGCCAGCTTAGAGCCATCAGCCAGGCCAGTATTGCAAGCGCGCATCGCAGCGTCTCGTTGGGAATCATGTTGCCAGTATCAAGCACGCGGACGGCAGTCTCAGCCTGGGATATCTTCCATTTGCGGCGCGAATCGAGAACCGACAAGCAGGAAAGCGCAGGAGAGGACGAGGAAGATGAGCGTGGAGCCAAGGCCAATGCGCAGATTTGAACGATCGGCGATCCTGCCGATGATTTGCGGCGAGAAAGTATCGCCGAAGAAATGGATGCAGAAGAGATTCACTGACACCGCGGTCGCACGGACGGGGGCGGAGACGGAATTCACGATGGCGGTGTTGAGCGGGCCAGTGTTGAGAAAGAGGAAGAATTCCGCCGCGAAGAGCGCCGGCACTGCCCAACGGCCGGGGCCGAAAAAGAGCAGAATGCCGAAGGGCAAAGTCAATGCGACGCTCCAGAAGCTGAGCAGGTAGAGAGCGCGGTGATTGGTTCTAAGCCAGCGTTGCGCGATCCAGCCGCCGATCGCGGTGCCGAGGATGCCGTCGAGCACCGTACTGGCACCGGCGAGCTGGCTGGCTTTGGCAACGGAAAGACCGATCGGGTTGTGGAGAAATTCGGGTATCCAGTTGGAGATGCCGCCCATGGCAAAGGTCAACATGGCGAGGCCGAAGGTTGCGGTAAGAAAAGCGGAGTTGCGAAAGAGTCCGGCGAAGCTTGCGCGATCGGCTGTGGGTTTGATGTGGTCCTGCGCACCGCGGACGGGCTCGCTGCCGAAGAGTCCGTAAAGTAGCGCGACGATGAGGCCGGGGATGGCGCAGATAAAGAATGGCTGTCGCCAGCCCCACATCGAGCCCATTTGACCGCCTGCCAAGTAACCGAGAGCTGCACCAACGGGAATCGCCGTGTAGAAGATGGAGAGGATGCGGTTTCGATCGCGTTCCGGGTAGAAGTCGGCGATCACGGCGGGCGCGAAGATGCCGAAGGAGGCTTCCCCGATGCCAACGACGGCGTGGCGGATGTAGAGGGTCCAGTAGCTGTGCACCCAGGCAGTAGAAAGCGTGGCGAGGCTCCACAAGACCGCGCCAGCGATGATGAGCGGCTTGCGGCGATAGCGGTCTCCGAGCCAGCCGGTGAGCGGCGCGGCGAACATGTAGACGAAAAACATGGCAGTGGTAAGCGCGCCCATTTGCTCGCGGGTGGCGTGGAATTCATTCTGGACGAGCGAGAGTTCACCCGGGAGAATATAGCGATCGATGTAGTTGAGCAGGTTGAGGGCGATGAGGAGGATGAGCGTGGCGAAAGCGGGACTGATCGTGGTGCGAACAGTTGAAGTAGTTGTAGCCAAGCTGAAGCCCTTCCGGTTTTGAGTATTGCATGATGCGATGAAGCCGTCAGTTGTGCAGGCTGGGTCTCGTGACAGAATTTCCATTTAAAGCGGATCGGGTGGAGGCGGAACACGCTCGCATTCATGCTTGCCATCCTTTTCACTCTTGTTTGTCATCTAATCAACGACTTAATCGCGGGGGCCACGTGTTTGGGCTGGTCCGGACGGGTTGTTCTGCCCTTGAATGAGCAAGTGTTGGACCTCAAAGCGACAGAGAGAAGGTCTCTCCGCCGATCCACCAAGCGACGATCGGGGGCCCGCTCCGCAATGGTGGTTTCAGTGTGGGTGTTTCTGGTTTTGCATCCCTTGGCTGGGCAGGAGGTTGCAATCCACCGGTTGCCCGTCAAAATCCTGCAGCGCCTACTTGTTCCGCTTCGCTCCAATCCGTTTTCGCAAAGCAGAGTGAGCCCTTGCGGGCTCGGCTTGGCAACCTGTTTCTCTTCGGCTTCGTCGGTGGAACCGCGGAGGGAGTCTGAGTTTAGACGTGCCGCCGAAGATTTCGACCACCCCGCCACGCTCGAACTGCGCACGGATCATGACGGCATGCTTGGGCATCAGTGGCTGGTATTGGAGAGTGAAGAGGGAGAAATGACGATCGGCTTTGGGCCGGCCACCTTACCATTTATTGACGCTGGACAGGTCTCGCTGCAGGATCGATACGGAAATATCAAATGGGTTTCGGGCATGCATCCGCTACCGTGGCTGGCCTTGCCACCGATCGAATACCACTACGCAAGAGGTCCCGGCGAGGGACGCGCGATCGGGAAACCTATTCCGCTGACGGCGGTTCAATCAGAGGCCTTGATGCGTAAGCTCCAGCACCTGAAGTTTGTCGGCCCTTACATTCCGATCTTTCATGATTGCCACACCTTCACGTGCTCTGTTGTAGCTTCTGCCCAGGGACACTCGACCTTACCCTGCTACCTGTTGTTCAAGGGACATTGGTGAATGCCGACGATCGACGATGGTCTCCCACATCGTTCCGGTCGGTCGGGTCTTAATAGGAACCCAGATTTCTTGATCCACCCGCCGCCTATTTTTGAAAGAGAGCGGAGCAAAGTGGAAAAGGTTGTGGCGCTATACCAGCATCACTGCGAGACGTGGCACACCCAGATGTGAGCCACACCGCCGACTAACCTGGCATTTACCACGTTTCAGCGCCTGACGGTCCCCTTGGGCCGACTGTCGTCATGTCGATCGGATGGAAGCCCAACAGCAGCGCGGGCGACTTCGGTTGCAGGCGAAAGTCGAATTTCCTTGCATCAACGAACAGAGGATCTGCTACGCGGGAATCCCGGTCCTGGCCGGTGGACTGCCAGGCGGCGAATGACTTGTCCAGAAAATAGACATCGTGGCCACGCGCATCATAGTACAGATTCGCTCTCATATTGAAGGTCCCATCCGCCCAGTCAGCTCCGAGGAGATCGCCCTGGTCGAAGTAGATGATGTTGTTTTCCATCGTGAATGAGATGTGCTGTTCGGACCGTGTGCGCATCAACTCGTGTTCGTGATTAAGCGCGAAGATATTGTTGCGCAGGATATTCTCGCGGCCATAGTGCTGGTGAAAGCCCGCGCTTTTACAGTTGTAGACGATGTTGTCCTCGGCCAGAATATTGCTTGACCCTTCGTCCAGATAGATTCCCCACCCTCCGTAAGTGTAGGACGAGACATCGTGGATGAGGTTATTTTGAATGACCGTCCCAGGCTGCACACCCAGGGTGTAGATTCCGCCCATGTCGCTGAGCATGTTCTTTCCGATCGAGTGGAGATCGTTGAACGCGATCTGATTGGCGCTGGATAGATTTTTCCCGTATCCCCAGGTCCACCCTACGGAGATGGCGGTGTAGTAAAGATCGTGCACATGGTTATGAAGGATCTGATTGCGTCCGCTCTGCAATACCCAGATCCCGACACCGGCCGCGTACACAAGGCCGAGATCGTGGATTTGGTTGTCCGCGATCACATTGTCATAATTCCGTTCCGCGCGATTCTCTCTTTGATCTGGTTCTCCTACCTTGACTCCACCCGCTCCCAGATCGTAGAAGTCGTTTGCCAGCACCTGGTTGTGCTGTGAACCGCGGCCTAGTTCAAGCGCATATCCGCCAGAGTGAGCGAACGTACATCGCTCCACGAGAAAGTCGACTGCCCCAACGGCCTCCACCGCGGAGGAAGCGGGGAGGGCGGCCTGTGGGTCAAAGTAACCTTGCGCTTCCGCGTTCCAGTCCGCGTGCTCGAACGTCAGGCCACGGAAGACGACATTGCGCACAAACTCCCCTGCTTCCGGCTTCCCTTGCACAAGGATCAACCGCTCAAGTCCCGCGGCGATTACCTCGGCTTGCTTCATCTTCTCGCCGGGAAGGGGAATGTAAGAGACTTTGCGCGTGGGCCGGTCAAGATACCACTCGCCTGGAACGTGCAGGGCGCCGGGGACATTCTCAACGAAATAGCGAGCATTCTCTTCGTTGGCAGAAGTCTGGGTGAGACCGAGCTCGACCAGATTTGCGCGCCGATCGACTCCCCTGATTGGACCGCGAAAATCACCCCAGGCCATGAAGCCCACGAGCTCTACGTCTGCTTGTTTGGCCCACTCCTCCCGGATGTCATTTTTTCTAAAATGCAACTGAAGCGGCTTGCCGGGGGAGCCGCTTCCCACAAAGTGGAAGAAACCATCCTTTGGGGTTCGTGTGCGAGCGGCGCGCCTGCCGTTGACAAATAACTGGTAGAAGTAAGGGCCCGGAGCGTCCGCCGTCCAGGCCGCACCCGAGCTTTTGGTCCAGCCCGAGATGATCCTGCCGCCGCTAACGACAGGGTGCTCGCCATGAGGTGCCTCCCAGATGGTGTCGCTGTCCTCTGGGCCAAGAATTAGCGTCTCGGAAAGGAAATATGTTCCCGCACGAACCGTAATGGTGATGGGGCCCGTGATGCCGGACCGACGCTGTGCTCGGGCCGCATCACGGGCTTCTGTCAAGGTTCTGATCGGGCCGCCCGGAGAGACTGTGATGACCTGGGCAGACGAGGCGACAACAATGAAGAGTAGCTCGATGGCCAGACATGCGCGCACCATAGGTATAGCCTCAAAAGAACATAAGAGTTGGCTTTCTTCGCCGCTCACTTCACCGTGGTGACTTCCCTTACGCCAAATTTTGATGGACGACTGGACGATTATCGCGATCTGCGTTGCATGTTGAGGCCTCGAATGCGCCGGTTCTTCCGTTAATCAGCCAATTCGATGCTGTTCTGGGTGTATGCCGGCCAACCGGAATGTACTTTTGGGCAGCACCTGCCTCGGCCTGGGTGGTTTCACTTCACTCTTTGGGGCGGGGCCAGCGGGCTTCTACTGTTGTCGCTATGCCGCCGCGGGGGCGGAACTCGCCGCGCACTACAGCCCAGACCGGATCGCAGGCTTTCACTACGTCTTCGAGGACCTGGTTGACGATGTTTTCCTGGAAGATGCCGAGGTTGCGGTAGCTGAAGAGATATTCCTTGAGAGATTTGAGTTCGAGGCAGCGTGTGCGGGGCATGTAGCGGATAGAGAGCGAGCCGAAGTCGGGCAGGCCGGTCTTGGGGCAAACGGAGGTCAGCTCGGGATCGTCGATGACGATTTCATAGCCGGGAAACTGGTTTTGCCAGGTCTCGATCGCCGGAAACGTGAAGTCGAGTCCGGCCTTGGCGTGATCGTCGGTATAGCGAGGTTGCTGAGACATATCTTCATTGTAAGGCGGATCAATATGAACACCCCGTCATGCAAGTTTCTAGTTCGTATTCATGCAAATTTCTGCTTCTTAAGGGCTTGCGAAGAGTCTTATATACTGGCATAGGTCGCCTGCATGGTTACGGAAAGAAAGCAATTGGACCGCAAATGGCTTTGGTTTGGCGCGGTCGTGGTTCTTATCCTGGTCTATTTTGGCGCTCGATCTCTTACCCGGGATCGCCTGCCTGTGCGCGCGGCCGAGGTTTCGCAGGAGCCGCTGGCAAGCACCGCCAGCACGAATGGCAGGGTTGAGCCGATTCACAATATTGAGATGCATGCCCCGATCAGGCGCCCTTGTGAAGGCAGTTTATGTCCAGGCGGGCGACGTGGTTCCGGCGGGCAAGCTGCTGATGCAGCTGGACGACATTGAAGCCCGCGCGAAGCTGGCCAGCGCCGACAGCGCGGTAAAGTCCGCCCAGGCATCGCTGGAGTCGGCAACGCAAAACGGAACGCTGGAGCAGCGACAGGGTGTGGCGGCAGAGACTGCGCGCGACAAGCTGGAACGGGACCAGGCGCAGCGTGATCTGGATGCGCTGGTGAAGCTGAGCTCGACAGGGGCGGCGGCGCCAAGCGAGGTGGCAGCGGCACGCCAGAGACTGGCGACGGCCGAGGCAAATCTGCATGCGGCGCAACAGAGCGCGCAAAGCCGCTACTCCCCTGCTGAAGTTGCGCGCGCACAAGCAGCGCTGGAGGATGCGGAGGCCAGCCGGCAGGCAGCACAACAGGTGCTGGCGCAGACATCGGTCCATGCACCGTCAGCGGGGACCGTTTACAGCCTGAATGTGAATGCGACGGAGTTTGCGGAGCAGGGCAAACTGCTGCTGCAGATGGCGGACCTTCGACAAGAGCGCGTGCGCGCCTACTTCGACGAACCGGAGATCGGAATGCTTGCTGTGGGTCAACCGATCCTGATCAAGTGGGATGCCAAGCCGGGAATGGTCTGGCACGGTCACATCGAACGCACGCCCATTACCGTGATCACGTATGGAACGCGCAATGTCGGCGAAGTTCTGATTCACATCGACGATGCCGACGGCCAGCTTCTGCCCGATACCAATGTCACGGTTACGGTGACGACGTCGAGTCAGGCAAACGCGCTGAGCATTCCCCGAGAGGCGCTGCGCTCGGAGAACGGCAAGACCTATGTCTACAAAATCGATGGCGACGAGTTGAAGAAGACTTTTGTCGTGACCGGCGCACTGAACCTTACGCAGGTTGCCATTCTTTCCGGGCTGAGGATCGGTGACTGGGTCGCCACAGGAACCACGACAGGACTAGCCCCTGCAAGAGGGCATCCCGATCACGAGAGTCCGGTGAAGAAGCGTACTCGCGATCATGCTGCTTGCCGCTTTTGTCACTGCTGCGGTCGGCCGATGTGCCGAAGGACGGGCTTGCACAGGCCAATGCCGCTCTGCAATCGGGCGAAGCAGACCGGGCGCTTGACGCTTTTGACGCTCATTGCCCTCTTCGGCGGAGACGCATAATTTGCGCTGCCGGGTTTACTTCATGCTGGAACGATGGGACGATGCAGCGAACGAATGCGAACAGGCGGTGAAGCTCGACGGCCAGAGCACAATGAATCACTTGTGGCTGGGACGGGCTCTGGGCGAGAAGGCCGACCACGCATCGTTTATCACGCATATACCCTGGCGAAGCGGGCGCGCGCGGAATTCGAGCAGGCGGTGAGTACTGATCCGCGCAATGGAGAGGCCATGGCCGATCTGGGAGAGTTTTACTACTCGGCGCCCGGGGTGGTGGGCGGAGGCATCGACAAGGCCGCAGGCACTGGTTGCCTCGCTGGAGAAAGTCGATCCGGCGCGGGCGCACATTCTGCTGGCGCGCATCGCCGAGAGCCGCAAGGATTACGGCACCGCGGAACGCGAATTGAAACAGGCGACGACGACCAGCGAACATCCCGCGTTTGGCTGGATGTCGCTGGCCAGTTTTTATCGCAAGCGCGAACGCTGGGACGATATGGAGGCCGCCGTGGAAGCGGATACAGAGCAGCACAGCACGATCGGCACGCGGGTGTTGCGCTTTATAACGGCGCCTCGGTTCTGGCGCGAAGCAAGCGAAACCTGCGCTCTGGCGGCGAAGATGCTGGAGGAATATCTTGCAGATTATCCACGAACAGAAGAAGGGCCGGCGTTTGAAGGCTACACGCGGCTTGCCCGGCTAAAAGCCCAGCTGGGCGACAAGAATGGCGCGTGGCAGGCACGAGCGGCGGCACTTCAACTCGCGCACGATTACAAGCCGGCACTGGGGCTGACATTTTGATTCCTTCACGGCCATCGACGAATTGCGCGGGACTGCCGAGTGCGATGGTCCAGCATCGGGATTGTGGCTGGATTCGCGGCAATGCTGATGGGGATGCCGGTCGGCGCTGCATGCCCAGGTGTCACTGAAAACAGTGGTAGATCTGGCGCAGCGCAACAGCACTGGGGTGCGCGCGGCGCAGGCCGACGTGAACAAGGCGAACGCGCAACTGTCGGAGACCAAGGATACGGTGATTCCCACCGTCAACATCGAGACCGGATTGCCGGTCTTCCCGGAAGTGGGTTACACCGGTTCTCCACCCTCGATCTGGAGCGTGACGGTTCAGTCGCTGGTCTACAGCATTCCCCAAAAGCGCTATTTCGATGCCGCTGGATACGGGCTTCGGGCAGCAAAGGCGCGGTTGCAGGATGCGCGCCAGCAGGTGGCGCTGGATGCTTCGACGGCCTACATCGAGCTTGACACCGTCAACCAGGAGCTTGCAGATGTGCAACAGCAGGAGCAGTTCTCTGCTCGGCTTGTGGAGATCGAACTGCAGAGGACCGAGGCGGGAGTCGATCCGTTGAGCGAGCAGTTGCAGGCGAGGCTCACCGCCGCGCAGATCAAGCTGAAACGTCTGCATCTGGAGACGCGTGCTGCAAACCTGGAGAAACAGCTCGAGGCGCTTACCGGCCTGCCGTCCGGGTCGATCAAAGTCGATCATTCGAGCATTCCGGAGATTCCCCAGGTGCACGGCGACCTGGCTGCCCGTGAGATCGATGGAGTCAAGGCGTCGCATTTGATCGCGACATCCAAGGCACTGCAGGCCAAGGGCGATTGGGAGACCAACTACTTACCTGAATTGCGGTTCTCGCTGGAGTACCTGCGCGTCACCACCCTTCTGAACAGTGTGAACCAGTATTTCAAGACTGATCTGCCGGCCAACAACTTTGCATCGGGGATTTCGGTGAATCTTCCACTCTTCGACATGGGCCGACGCGCGAGGGCCAGGGAGTCCGCCGCTGATGCGCTGCGGTACAAGGTAGAGGCTGAGCAGGCGGAGAATCAGAATGACCTTGCAATTGCAGACCTTAGCGGAAGTATCCGCGAGCTTGATACGCAGGCGGAGATTGCGAGTCTAAAGCAACAGATCGCAGATGAGCAGCTTGAAGACTGTGTTGACACAGTTGGAGTTAGGCAACGGAGCCGGATCCGGACCAGGATCCGTGCCGCCCACAAGCCCTAAAGCCGAGCAGCAGGCACGGATCGATGAGCGGCAAAAGACTGAAGATGCGATGGATGCGGGATTTGAGCTTGCAAAGGCGCGCCTCAACCTGCTGCGTGCCCTGGGCCATATGGACGACTGGCTGCACGAATTGCACGGGAAGTAATCATCGGAATACACACCGGAAAGCCGCGTAAAAACTGCGCTAACTGGTAGAATTGAAGGGATGCCTATGCCTTTGAAAACACTCTTTCTGAACCCGCCTTCGTTTGAAAATTTCGACGGTGGCGCAAGTTCGCGCTGGCCCGCTACGCGCGAAATCGAATCGTACTGGTACCCTGTCTGGCTCACCTATCCTGCAGGTCTGCTGGAAGGATCGCGCGTGCTGGATGCGCCGCCACATCACGTGTCGGCCGACGAGACGATCAAGATCTGCAAGGACTACGAGTTCCTTGTCCTGTTCACCTCGACGGTGGGATGGGAGGGCGACCAGCGTCTGGCCGAAGCCATCAAGGCGGCGAATCCTTCGATCCGGATTGCGTTTGTTGGGCCGCCGGTGACGACTGATCCGGATAGCGCGCTGAATGAGTGCGCAGTGCTGGATTTCATTTGCCGGCGCGAATTCGACTTCTCGGTTGTGGAGTTTGCCCAGGGCAAGCCGCTGAACGAGATTCTCGGAATCAGCTACAAGAAGGATGGAAAGATCTTCCACAATCCCGATCGTCCGCAGGTGGAAGATCTGGACGCGATGCCGTGGGCGACGAAGATCTACAAGCGCGACATGGACGTGACGAAGTACAACGTGCCGTTCCTGCTGCATCCGTATATCGCGCTCTACTCGACGCGCGGCTGCCCGGCGCAGTGCACCTTCTGCCTGTGGCCGCAGACGCTGAGCGGACATGCGTGGCGCAAGCGCTCGACCGATGACGTGGCTGCGGAGTTGAAGTGGGCGCATGAGAACTTCCCGCATGTGAAGGAATTCTTCTTCGACGATGACACGTTCAACATTCAGAAGGGGCGGACGATTGAACTCTGCGAGAAGCTGAAGCCGCTGGGGATGACGTGGAGCTGCACTTCGCGCGTGACAACGGACTACGACACGCTGAAGGCGATGAAGGATGCCGGATGCCGGCTGCTGATCGTGGGATTTGAGTCGGGCGATCCGCAGATTCTGAAGAACATCAAGAAGGGCGCGACGGTTGAGCGTGCGCGGGCCTTTGCGAAGGACTGCCACGACCTGGGCCTCGTGATTCACGGCGACTTTATTCTGGGGCTGCCGGGCGAGACGAAGGAATCGATCCGCAACACGATCAACTTTGCCAAGACGCTGGACTGCGAGACGATCCAGGTTTCGATCGCGCACGCGTATCCGGGCACGGAGTTCTACGATTACGCCAAGGCCAACGGCTTCATCACCAACGAGAAGATGGAAGACGGCGGCGGACACCAGATGGCGCACATCGAGTATCCCGGCCTGCCGGTCGACTACGTGATGGAGATGGTGCACCGCTTCTACGACGAGTACTATTTCCGTCCGAAGGCGGCGTTCCGCGTGGTGTGGAAGGCGATTGTGAATCGCGATGTGCCGCGGCTTTACGTTGAGGCGAAGGCGTTCATGAAGCTTCGTGCAGAGCGCAACAAGGCGGTCAAGCAAAAACGCAGTCAGCCGGCGAAACCGACTGCGGCTGTGAGCGCAGGCGCGTAACTTCGTTCACGATCCAACCAGGGGCGGGGTCCGCGGCGGCGGATGTCCGCCCTTCTCTTTTGGGCTCACGACTTTGAGCTTGGTGAAAGACTGATGGACGCATATTCGGCCAACGCCGCGGCAATACATGATCCTTGGACTAGTTGCGCTGTGCGCGCCGCTGGGCGACACGTGCCTTTCGCGAGGCATGACTTCCCTGCCGGCGATTTCGCTGGCGCATCCGCTGTCGCTGATCAGCGCTGTATTTACGCCGTGGATTGCGGCGGGGATTGCGCTGCTGATCGGATTCTTTGCCAGCTACCTGACGGCGCTTTCGTGGGCGGATCTGACTTATGTTTTGCCGGCAACAGCATTCGGGAATGTCATTGTTGCGCTGCTGTCGAAGTACTGGCTGCATGAGCCAATTTCGCTGCAACGGTGGGCAGGGATTGTGCTGATCACAGTGGGCGTGGGTTTTGTGGCGCATGGGCCATCGCTGACTGAGCGGCCGGTGCGGTGAATGAAACAGTGCACGAACGTGATGCGAAGGAGCATGTGCGATGATTGCGCCTGGTTCCGCATCGGGGGTGTGGGCTGCGGCCGGCATGATCGCCACGATCGTGCTGACTTCGACTGCAGGCGAGGTGCTGACGGCGGCGGCGATGAAGTCGATTGGCGATCTGGATGATATTCGCGCGAAATCGGGAATGAAGGGTGCGATCCGCGCGGTGGTGACATGCCCGCTATTTTTCGCGGGCGTTTTCTTTCTGGCGCTGGCGTTTTTCGCGTTACTGTTTGCGCTGAATCATCTGAATCTTAGCCTGGTGGCTCCGGCCTCCGCTTCGCTGACGCTGGTAACGAATGCGATTGCCGGGAAGTTTTTCTGCATGAGAATGTGGACGGGCGGCGGTGGGCTTCGGCAGTGCTGGTGTGCGTGGGTGTTTATTTTCTGGCGCATTAAGAGAAGCTTCTAGCTGCTAGCTCCGTATGTTCAGCCTGAAGCGGATTGCATCGAACAGTCACCGGATGCTTGGGCTGCTCGCTTGGGCTCATGTCTTCGAAGACCAAACAAAACTTCCTAAGTCGAAGTGATTGTTACTTGAGCCATCGCATAAGCCCCCGGGGCTTCAGGTCGGGCTCGAGGAAGCGGCGGTCTTCGATCTTGCTGGCGCAGAGAGCGTCGGCAGCGAGATGGCCGGAGCGGGCGGCGCTCTCCATGGTCGATGGCCAGCCGGTGGAGATCCAGTCACCGGCGAGGAAGCAGTTGGGCCATGGCGGATGCTGAGGGGGGCCTGAGGGTGTCGATGCCGGGTGGGACGCCGAAGGTGGCGCGGACTTCTTTGATAAGCGCGGCTTTTTCGAGCTTGGCTTCTCTTATTGTGGGAAAGAATTCTGCGAGTTCGCTCAGGGCCTGATCGATCGCTTCGCGTCGTTCGAGGGCTGCGAAGCTGCGCGACGCGGACTGGACGAGTTCGAGGTAGCTGCCTTTGGTTTTGCGCCATGGCTGCAGAACGCTCTTGTTGTACATCCAGTGGATTTCGCGGTCGAGAAGGACGGCGTGCGGGAGATCGGTGATTTCGCGATCGAACCAGAGATGCACGCTGCAGATGGGCCAGTGCTCGAATCGGTCGATCTGGCGCGCGAGTTCTTCTGCCGCGCGGGGCAGGCGGGAGATGCGGCAACAGTTTCTGCAGTGGCTTCGAAGGGCAACGCGATGACGAGGAATTCAGAGACGAGGGTGCCGATGCGCGTGCTGATGGTCCATTGGGAGATCTCCTCGTCCCACTCGTGCCGATTCGACGTTGGTGTTGAGGTGGACGGTCGAGCCGTGTCTCGTCGAGGAATGATTTTGCCGATCGCGTAAAGTTCGCTGAGGGGGACCGAGCTCATGCCCATAGCGCCAGCTTCGGCGGAGTTCATGAAGAGTTCGCGGATAACCTTGGCGGCATACGGAACGGCGATGGCGTCGAGGTCGGCATTGAGGGCGCTGGCGATGACGAGGCGCCAGAAGCGCTCGATGGCGCCGGGGGTCTGCTTATTGCGACGGAGCCACGCGGAGAGCGATTCGTTGGTCGTCCTGGATGGGACGCATCATGGCGCGAAAGGCGCGCGCGAGGGCGAACTTGTCGGCGCGGGTGAAGGCGTGGGCGGAAAGAAGTTTCGGGAGACCATGGAGCGGTGCGGGCAGCGGCGAAGGACCGAGTTTCGAGCGCTTGCCGCCGGGCTCGATCATGGTCATCTCGCTGGTCCAGTGAATTTTCTTTTCGACACCGATGCGATTGTAGAAGCCGATGAGATTTGTGCAGCAGCCGAAGAGAACGTGCTGGCAGTTGTCGATGACTTCGTTGACACCCGGATGCAGATAGGAGGAAGCGCGACCGCCGAGATAGCCGCGGCGCTCGACGAGTTGCACGCGGTAGTCCGGCTTCGGCGAGGGCGCAAGCAGCGCTCATGCCGGCTACGCCGCCGCCGATGACGGTGACGGTGCGTTGTGCGAGTTGTTGCGATCGTTCCGGCAAGCATTTCCTCAGGGGCTAAAGCCCAATTCTAATTTGGCGCTTTTCGGCACGACTGAAGTCGTGCCCTTTCACAACGCCGGAAACCCTGGTCAGCCAATTCACGCTTATCACTTTTTAATCGACAAGACCTAACGGGAGATTCGTGCGACGGTTAGCCGAACCATTCCGACTGCCAGGATTTCGAGTTTCTGGAAGGTTGGGACGCTGATGCGATGCGAAAAAACGTCGTAGTCAGCGCGGCGAATCCGTCTAAGCAATCCGCAGTAAATCCTTACCAATACCCAGAGCGCGGGCCGGCTCTCGCGATCGATGAGTGGCAGCAGTTTGCCGGCGGAGGCGTAATAGGCTTCTGCGCGCGCTCCGATCTCAGCTAGCAGGGCGCGCTCGTTCGCGGATGGAGGTGCCCCTTGCTTGCGATGCAGGATGGAATCGAGCGTGACGTTATGGGCAGCGAGGTCTTCCAGAGGCAGATAAACCCGGCCGCGCTCGGCGTCTTCGGCTACGTCGCGCAGGATGTTGGTTAATTGGAAGGCTACGCCGGTTTCTTCGGCGAGCTTTTCGGCGGCGGGATCGGTGTAGCCGAAGATGCGGATGCAGACGAGGCCGACGACGGACGCGACGAGGTAACAATATTGGTAGAGGTCGGCGAAGGTTGCGTAGGTGTCGGGAGCGTCTCCCGGCTTCGCTTTCAAATCAGATGTCGTGCCAGCGATGAGTTCGTCAAGAAGGCTGAGAGGAATGTTGAAGCGCTGCGTCGCATCGCGGACGGCGATGAAGACGGGATCTTGCGTCGTGCCGGTTTGCGAGGCACTGCGCCAGGCTGTCTGCCACTGCTCGAGATTCTGGAGACGCTGTTCGCGCGAAATGCTCTCATCATCGGAGAGGTCGTCGGCCTTGCGCATGAAGGCGTAGATGGCGCAGATGGCGTTGCGGCGCGGCTCAGGAAGAGCGACGAAGGCGTAGTAGAAATTCTTGGCTTCCCGTTTGGCGATGGCCCTGCAAGTTGCGTACGCCGAGTCCAGTGTGATCGATTGCGTCAAGCCGCTTGCCCTTTTGATCCCGCCCCGAGACGCAGAAACGGAAGGAACTTTCCGCTCACCGCGCGCAGTGCCAGGCTCAGCTTGGTGCGTTTTGAGATGGCCGGGCGGGCACGCAGCACATCATAATCCTCGCGCTCGATGGCATTGAGGATTTCGAGGCCCCCGCGACTGAAGAGATCAAGATCGAGGGCGAGATCGCGGTTGACCATGCTGATGAGCGGCAGGCCCTCAAGAAATAGGCCGCGCGCGAAATCGACTTCATGTTTCAGGAGTGCGCGGAACTCCGGGGTCGCAATTCCCTGCTGGATGATTGCAGTCGGTGACGCCGAATCGCTGCATGTCGTCTTGCGGAATGTAGACGCGGTCCTTGACGAAGTCGACGCGGACGTCCTGCCAGAAGTTGGCGAGTTGCAGGGCGGAACAGGTTGCGTCAGAGAGGCGGAAGCGCTCTTCGTCTCGATACCCACAGATGTAGAGGACGAGACGGCCAACTGGGTTCGCGGAGTAGCGGCAGTAGCCGAGAACGTCTTGCATGTTCGCGTAGCGCGTGACGGCCTGGTCCTGACGGAATGCGGTCAGGAGATCGGCGAATGGCTCTTTGGGAATATTGCAGGCGCGAATAGTTTCAGCGAGTGCGACGAATACGGGATGACGCGCGCGGCCTTCATAGCAGGCGTCGAGTTCGTGACCCCAGAGGTCGAGAAGGGCCAGAGATTGCGCGGCATCGCCGACTTCGTCGCCGAGATCGTCGGAAACGCGGCAGTAGGCGTAGATGGCGTGGAAGTGGGGCCGGAGCGCTTCAGGCAAGAACCATGAGGCTACGTGGAAGTTTTCGTAGTGAGTTTCGGCGAGGTGCTTGCACCAGGCACGGGCTTCTTGGAGCGTGGGAGCCTTGTCGGGAATGCGATAGCTGGCCGGGAGGGCTGACCAGGCGAGGGCGAGGAGGGCCTGTTGTTCTGATTCTGCGTCGGCTGTTTGTTGTGATTGCGCCACAGTTCCCTCAGGGCTAAAGCCCTTCCTTCCTATCATCGCAGCATTTTCGGCAAGACTAAAGTCGTGCCCTTTCAAAACCAATACAAATTGGGGCATTCGGCATGGGCAGATTGAGCGCTTGTCAGCATCGGCTTCTTCACGGAACGATGGCGGTTTTGATTTCGCTGCTGCGGTTCATCAGCTTCTCAAAGACGCGATTGAGTTCGTAGAGGTGAGCGTGGCCGGTGATGAATGCGCCTGCCTGAAATCGGCCGCTGGCAATGAGGTCGAGGGCTTTGCGGCAGATTGCAGGCGTATGGTGAAACGTTGCGCGCAGGGTGATGTCGCTGTAGTGGATGCGATTGGTGTCGAGCGTGACATGGGTGCCGACGGCGCATCCGCCGAAGAAGTTGACGGTGCCGCCTTTGCGCACCATCTCGACGGCTTCTTCCCAAGCCTCGGGAACGCCGACGGCTTCGATGGCGATGTCGACGCCGCGATTATTGGGCGTGAGAGCGCGAGTTTCGCGGATGGCTTTCTGAATCGACGAAGACTTGATCACGTGAGCTGCCCCCAACTGTTTCGCAGCTATCACCTGGCCGTCGTGCTTGACGATTGAAATGACGTTGCAACCGGAAAGAGCGGCGACGTGGACCATCATCAGGCCCAAAGGGCCACCCCCGATTACTGCGATCGTGTCCTCAGGATGCGGGTTGGAATCAAGAAAGCCATGGACGGCGCAAGCGAGGGGTTCGGTGAGTGCGGCGTTCTCAAGCGGAACATGGTCGGGAACAATAAGCGTGTTCTTGGAGACGATGCGGGCGGGGATGCGAATGAATTCGGCATAGGCGCCGTTGTTGAAGAGCAGGTCGTCGCAGAGATTTTCCTGCCCGCGCTTGCAGAAGTAGCACTGGCCGCAGGGGGCGGAATTCAGGGCCACC
Source organism: uncultured Acidobacteriaceae bacterium (assembly GCA_963769345.1). Taxonomy (GTDB): domain Bacteria; phylum Acidobacteriota; class Terriglobia; order Terriglobales; family Acidobacteriaceae; genus Telmatobacter. Next base: position 473,232 of record CAVYLL010000004.1, on the reverse strand, counting down.
ACGCGGCTGCCGTTAGCGAAGCCTTCAACGCCCTCGCCTGCCTCAACGACGGTTCCTGCCAGCTCGTGGCCGAAGAGGGCTGGAGGGACGATCATGCGGGCATGGTAACCGCGGCGAAAGACTTTCAGGTCTGTTCCGCACGTGAGGGCAGCGCCGACGCGGACGATCAGCTCGCCGTGGCCTGCCCGGGGGACCGGGACATCTTCAATCCGAATATCCTGGCGGCCGTGGAGGACTGCGGCCTGCATGGTTCCCTGGCGGAGCTGGCGAGCGGACTCGACGGTATTGCGGCCGACCTGAATGACCTCCTCAACGGTGCTCCTGCCAACGTGGAGGACTTCCTCGACGGTATTGCGGCCGATCTGAAGCACATCTCCGACGGTACTTCGGCCGACCTGGAGGACGTCCTCGACCGTCGGGCGGCCGCGTTTTACCGGGTTTGGCATTACTTTGCTCCTGCACCGGAGACGGGCTCAATCATAATCTTCATCGAGTCGGCTTTGGGGTGCGAAGCTACATCGATTGCCGCAACGGCCTGGTCGAGCGGAAAACGATGCGAGATGAGTTGAGTCAGGTCAAATCCGTTGCGGTACCCGCTTGAAGACCAGGTCTGTGACTTCGTCGAGAAGGTCGAACGAAGACGAATAGGACCCCATCAGGGTCTTCTCGTCCATACAAACCACTCCGGGATCAAAAGTTGCTTCGCCGCGCTGGGTCTGGGCAAAAAGCATGACGTTGCCACCGCAGCGCGCAGCATCCATCGCAGTCTGGATGAGGGCGTTGCCGCCCACGGCGAGGATGACGGCATCGGCTCCGCGGCCCTCGGTCTCTGAAAGGACGCGTTCGACGACATTTTCGCTGCCCGCGTGGATGGGATCTTTGAGGCCGTATTTGGCGGCGATGGCATGGCGCTCGGGATAGAGATCGGAAGTGAGCACGCGGGCGCCCGTACGGCTGGCGAGCACGGCGTGCATGAGGCCAATGGGGCCCTGACCGATTACGAGAACCGTATCGTCGGAGGCGAGGTTGAGCATCTTCACACCCTTGAGCACGGTGTTGACTGGCTCGAGGAATGCGGCCTGCTCGAATGGGATGCCGTCGGGGATGGGAACGACACCACAACTCGAGGCGACCCAGTCCATCACGCGAATATACTCCGCGAAGCCGCCGCCGGACGGTTCGAAGCCGGCCGTAACGCCGACTTTTTTATAGAGGGGGCATTGGGCGGGGGTGCCTTTGCGGCAATAGAAGCACTCGCCGCAGGGGACGTGGTGATGAACGACGACCCGTTCGCCGCCCTGGAAGCGAGTTACTCCCTCGCCGACACCGACGATGGTGCCGGACATTTCGTGTCCGAAGATACGGGGGGCGGAGTGAGAGCCGGTGTGGATCTTTTTCAGGTCGGTTCCGCAGATACCGCAAGTGGCGACCTTGACCAAGAGTTCGCCTGGGCCGATGGTGGGTACAGGAACGGTCTCGACCCGCATGTCGTTAATGCCGCGATAGACTACGGCGCGCATGGTGGTGGGAATCCGGGTGGCGATATGACTTTGAGCGTTGGTGGTTTGGGTAGCCATCCGTGTCGATGTGACCTCACTCATCCAGAAGTTCGTGGAGCCGCTCCGCAATGCTTTGGGAAGCCTTTCTACTATTTTCGCCCATTTTGACGAGTGTGGGCCATATCCAGGGTCTAAGGAGAGCAAAAAGAACAAACTTCGGGGTCTGGAACTGGCCGTCTGGGGCGATAAAGCGGTTGAAATCGGGCAGTTTAGCGTCGAGTGGGTCGCTGACACCTTTGATTGCGTAGAAGGGGATGCTGCGCATGGCGGCTAGCCGGGCGATAGCGGCGGCTTCCATGTCGACGAGGGCGGTTTTATAGGTGGAGGCGAGGCGGAGCTTTTCAGGCTCGTCGGCGACTTTGGGGCTGGTTGCCAGCCACAGCTTGCCGGCGCCGGCATCGCAATTGAATCGCTCGCCGGTGCGGGCGTCGATCACGCCGGCGCAGTTGTGGGCGCTGCCTGCGGCGATGTCGGGGGTGAGGGCGCCGGCCCAGCCGATGGAGATGACGAGGTCAATGGGGCCGCCGTCTTCGATTCCCGCGAAGGCACGCGTGGCAGCGTCGAGGCCGGCTCCGGCGCAGGCGGCGATCCATTCTTCTTCTTCAGTGCGCTGGGCCCAGAAGTGAATGGTGCCACGGGTGGAGTGCGGCCAGTTGCGGACGAGGGGTTTGAGTTCGCCGGGCATGGCGGCGATGATGGCGACTCGGGTCATGGGGCGTAGCCGTTGGCGCGGAACCAGTCTATGGCGGCGCGCATGGCGGGATAGACGGGGACGATGCGGAAGCCGAGTTCCTGCTGGGCGCGGGCGCTGGAGGCGTACATCTTCTTGCGACCCATCCGGACTTCTTCTAGTGTTGCGCGGGGTTCTTTGCCTCGGATGCGGCCGGTAATCCATTCCTCGAAAAAGGCGTAGGTGGCGGCGATGGCAAAAGGAATCTCTGTTTTCGGCGAGGGGATGCCGGTGATGGCCGACATCTTGTCGAGGATCTGCTTGAGGGTGAGGTTTTCGCCGCCGAGGATGTAACGGCGACCGGGCTTGCCTACTTCAAGTGCGGCGACGTGGGTACGCGCAACCTCTGCGACGTCGACGAGGTTGAGGCCGGTGTCGACGTAGGCCGGGAATTTGCGATTGAGAAAGTCGACGAAGATTCGGCCGGTGGGCGTGGGCTTGGCGTCGTTAGGGCCTATTGGAGTGGTGGGGTTGAGGATGATGACCTGCTGGCCATCCTGGGCGGCGGCGATGGCCTGCTGCTCGGCGAGAAACTTGGAGCGCTTGTAGTGGCCGACCATGTCGTCGATCGTCACGGGTGTGTCTTCGTTGACGACGATTCCATCGGTGCGGAAGGCCATGGTGGCAACGCTGGAGGTGTAGACCACGCGGTGGACGCGCGCTTCGCGGGCGAGCTTTAACAAATCTCGAGTCCCGTCGACGTTGGCGCGGTACATCGCATCGGGATCGCGAATCCAGAGGCGGTAGTCGGCAGCAACATGCAAGACGGCATCGCAACCCTGGAGCGCGGGGGCATAGGAGTCGGGCCGGGCGAGGTCGCCCACGACGGTATCTCCTGCGATTCCTTCGAGGTTGGACAGCTTGCTGGATTTGCGGACGAGGAGGCGGAGGTCCGCACCCTGGTCGGCCAGGGCTTTGGCCACGTGATGTCCGACAAATCCGGTGGCGCCTGTAAGGAAGATCTTCATTGCAAGATGCGCGAAGAATCATTCTAAGGCGTGAGGCTGGTAGCTCATAGCCTGTACCCGGTTGATCGAGGACGGGATCGCAAAGAGCGGCACGGCGAGGTAGCGGCTCTCAGAATGGTCCGCTGGTTGTTTATTCTGATTGCTGGGGTCGCTTGAACATCGATGGAGATTGTTTCTTCTGAACCGAAAAAAACGGCGGTAGTACTGTTGAGCGGCGGATTGGACTCGGCGACAGTGGCGGCGATCGCGCTAAGCGCGGGCTTCGACGTGTGCGCCCTGTCGTTTGCGTATGGACAGCGGCATAGTTTCGAGCTTGAGGCTGCGCGGCGGGTCGCGGCGTCGCTGGGGGTGGCACGGCATCGTGTCGCGACGATTGATTTGCGGGTGTTCGGCGGATCGGCGCTGACGGATGATATCGATGTGCCGAAGGGGCGAGACAGCACTGAGATGGAGCACGGAATTCCGGTGACCTATGTGCCGGCGCGGAATACGATCTTTCTTTCGTTTGCGCTGGCATGGGCCGAGGTACTTGGGGCGAGCGATGTGTTTATCGGCGTGAATGCACTCGATTACAGCGGGTATCCGGATTGCCGGCCGGAGTTTATTCGTGCATTTGAGACGATGGCGAACCTGGCGACGAAGGCAGGGGTGGAGGGACGGCAGAAGCTGGTGATCCATGCGCCGCTGATGCAAATGACGAAGGCGCAGATCATCAAGAGAGGGATGGAACTGGGCGTTGACTACAGCCTGACGAGCAGCTGCTACGACCCCGCGCCGGATGGGGAGCCATGCGGGCAATGCGACTCGTGTTTCCTGAGAAGAAAGGGTTTTCGGGAGAACGGGATTGACGATCCCCTGCCCTATCCCGATGTAAAGGCAACGCGATGAGCTACGCGGTCAAAGAGATTTTCTATACGCTGCAGGGCGAAGGTGCGCAGGCAGGGCGCGCGGCGGTGTTCTGCCGATTTGCGGGATGCAATTTGTGGTCGGGACGCGAGAGCGATCGGGCGTCGGCGATTTGCCGGTTTTGCGACACGCAATTTGTGGGCGTAGACGGGGAGGGTGGAGGCAGATTCGAGACAGCGGACGATCTGGCAGCGGTGATTACCGGGAAATGGCCCGGGCGTGGAACGGATGGCAGGCGGTTTGTGGTGTGCACCGGGGGCGAGCCCCTGCTGCAACTGGATCGGACGCTGATCGACGTGCTGCACGAACACGATTTTGAGATTGCGGTGGAGACGAACGGGACTGTGGAAGCTCCGACGGGGATTGACTGGGTGTGCGTAAGTCCCAAGGCGGGGTCGCGGCTGGTGCAGAAGACAGGCGATGAACTGAAGCTTGTGTTTCCGCAGGCGAATGCGCAGCCGCCGGAGTTCGAGGGGTTGGAATTCCGAAATTTTTTCCTGCAGCCGATGGATGGACCGAATCGTGCGGTCAATACGGAGATGGCGGTGCGGTATTGCATGGAACATCCGAAGTGGCGGCTGAGTCTGCAGACGCACAAGATTGTGGGGATTCCGTGAAGTGTAATTCTTATTCCGCTATGAGAAACTGGATATGCGGCAGTTCTTGCGGAGCCTGGCGCGGATAGGCGTGCTCCGAAACTCTGAGCAAAATTTGAAACAGAACCCGGGCCGGCGGCGCCGAGACTTCGCCGCAGCTCGCTTATAGGAAAACGAAACAAAATGCTGAGTGTGAGTAATGTGTCGATGCGCTACGGCGCGAAAGTGCTGTTTGAAGATGTGTCAGTGAACTTTACGCAGGGACGGCGCTATGGGTTGACTGGGCCGAACGGGTCAGGCAAATCCACTTTCATGAAAGTGCTGACTGGCGAACTGGACGCGCAAAAGGGGACGGTGGTGCGTCCGCGCAAATTTGGCGTGTTACGCCAGGACCAGTTCGCCTTCGACGCTTATCGTGTGATCGACACCGTCATCATGGGCAACAAGCCGCTCTGGAGCGCGCTGGAAGAGCGGGATCGGATTTACGAAAAGGCGGAGTTGAGCGATGCCGACGGCATGCGGTTGGGCGAATTGGAAGGCGTGATCGGCGATGAGGACGGGTACACGGCGGAAGCTGATGCAGCTGTGCTGCTGGATGGCCTGGACATCACTGAAGAACTGCACGAACGCAAGATGGGAGAGTTGCAAGGTGGCCAGAAGGTGCGCGTGCTGCTCGCGCAGGCGCTCTTCGGAAAGCCCGAAGCGCTGCTGCTGGACGAGCCGACGAACTATCTCGATCTCGAGTCGGTGCACTGGCTGCAGGATTTTCTGAACCAGTACGACGGAACGCTGATTGCGATATCGCATGACCGGCACTTTCTGAACAGCGTAACGACGCATACGGCGGACATCGATTACCAGACCATCATTATTTACAGCGGCGGCTACGATGAGATGGTGATGGCGAAGACGCAGATTCGTTCCACGCTTGAATCGCAGAACGCACAGCGCGATAAGAAGATTGCGCAGTTGAATGAATTCATCGCGCGATTTGCCGCGGGCACGCGTTCATCACAGGTGACAAGCCGGCGCAAGGAAGTGGAACGGTTGCAGACCAACGAACTGGCGCGGTCGAACATTCAACGGCCGTATGTTCGTTTCGACCAGATTCGACCAAGCGGGAAGCATGTGCTCGAGTTCAAACACCTGACGAAGCTGTATGACGACCAAAAGGTAATCGATGGATTCACCGCAAATGTGCTGCGCGGAGAAAAGATATGCCTGATGGGTCGCAACGGTGCGGGCAAGACCACACTGTTGAAGAGCCTGCTGGCAAATTATCCCGGGCTTGCGGACAAGGATTTCACGCTGGATTCGGGAGCTGTTTTCTGGGGTCACGAAGCGCAGATCGGATACTTTCCACAGGATGTTGGATCGACGATCGAGCACGGACTGACGGTAGCGGAGTGGCTGCACCGCTGGAACCCAGCGGCACACGTGGAGGAGATTCGCGGCATTCTCGGGCAGATGCTCTTTTCGGGCGAAGAGGGCGAGAAGCAGACCAAGGCCCTGTCGGGCGGTGAGCAGGCGCGGCTGGTGTTCTGCAAGCTGATTTTGACCAAGCCGAACATTTTGATCTTTGACGAACCGACGAACCACCTTGATCTGGAAGCGATCAACGCGTTGAATATTGCCCTGCAGCGGTACGAGGGAACGGTGCTGCTGGTGACGCACGATCACGATTTGATCGATGAAGTGGCGACGCGGTTGTGGAACTTCAAGACGGACGGAATTGAAGACTTCCAGGGGCCGTATGCGGAGTGGAAGGGGAAGCACAACTAGTGTTCGAGGGGATATGGGGTGTTGATGATGGCTCAACGTTCCCAAGCGGCAGTTTGAAACTCTAGAATTGGCCTACATGGATCCAGTCCTCTCGCATCTAGCGTGGTTTGATGTCGCCGATCCGGCGTCGCCTGAACTTGACGAACTCGCGAGCCGGTTCGGACTGCACGAGTTGCAGATCGAGGACTGCCGGCATCGGCCGCAACGGCCGAAGACAGAAGAGCACGATCACTACATCTTCGCTGTGCTGAAACACATCCATGAAGGAACCGAGCTCGAATTCGATGACATCGATCTGTTCCTCGGCCACGACTTCCTGATATCAGTTCGCAGCGCTGATGCTGCTGTGATTGAGTCTGTGCGCGCACGGGCCGGCGAGGAAGAGGTTGACCGCCTCGACCGACTGTTCTACATGATCGTCGACCAGATCGTCGACGGCTATCAGCCGGTGCTCGACAAAATTGCAGATGAAATCTCAGAGATTGAAGACGTGGTGCTTGACCGGCCTGATCCCGAGACGCTGGCCCGGATCTTTTCACTCAAACGCAAGCTGGTGGAGTTCCGCCGCGTGGCTGGGGGAATGAGAGAAGTTGTGAACAGCCTGATTCGTCGCGAGAAAGGTCTACTGGGCGATGACCTTGACGTCTACTTTCGCGACATCTACGACCACATCATTCGCACGGTCGACCTGATTGAGACGTACCGGGACCTTCTCTCCGGCTCGCTCGATATTTACCTCTCTGCCGTTGCCAATCGCACCAATGAAGTGATGAAAGTGCTGACGATCTGGGGAACGGTGGCTCTTCCCCTGGTGATCATCACGGGGTTCTTCGGGATGAATCTTCATCTGCCGTGGGCCGACAATCCACATGGCATCGACTATGCGGTTGCATTGATGGCGATATCCACCATTTCCGTTCTGGTTTACTTCAAGATAAAGCGTTGGTTTTAGGCGTCGAAGGATTTCGGGTTGGCGGTTCACCACCGGACACCTCTCCAGCCTAGACCCGCGCGCGACTAGCGCGACGAGCAGTCCCTTCTGCGCACATCGAGATGCTTTCGACCCCATGCGCATATGTGCTCGAGCACCGGCAGCATGGTCATTCCGTAATCGGAGATTGAGTAAACGACGTGTGAGCGAGTTCCCTGCTCGCGCCGGCGGATTAGGATTCCGTCGCCGACCAGGTCTTTGAGGTGACGGATCAGCATGCGTTCAGTGAGGCCGGGGATGCTGCGCAGCAGTTCGCTGGTGCGCATCGGCCTTTCAGAGAGTCGCCAGAGGATGGTTCCCTTCCATCGGCCGTCGATGACGGACAGCATGGCGTCGATGGGACACTCGCTGATCTCCTTTTTTGAAACCGGCATATTGTAAACCTGACCGGGGAACACGGCGCTGACATATTTGTCAGCACCTCTTACTGAATCATTCTATCGCCGTGCAGAGTCTGAGGCTCAGGAGTTGAATATGAGACCTCTACTGGATGTTCTTACGGCTGTCTGCATCGGGCTTCTGATCGGTACGGAGTTTGCCGTCGCTGTCTTCATCAATCCCATCCTGCGGAAACTCGGGGCGCGAGAAGAACTGCGGGCGATTCGGCTGTTCGCAGCAAAGTTGGGCGCAGCGATGCCAGTCTGGTACTGCATCTCGCTTCTGCTGTTGATTGCGGAAGCGGTGTCGAGACACCGCGAATCCGGCTACCTGTTGCTAATTGCGGCGAGTTCGATCTGGGCTGCGGTGATCGTGCTGACGATTCTCTTTCTCGTGCCGATCAACAACCGGTTGGCACGCGTTGATGAGGACGCGGCGCCTGAATCGGCGCTGAAAGAGCACGGGCGTTGGGATGCGATGCATCGCTGGCGCGTGGCGTCGCTTACGGCCGCAATGGTCTGCTTCTTGATCGCGGTACTTCGGGTCGGGTGACAGACCGCTCAGATTTGAAGATCGGAAGCCATGTGGGGGTGAGGTTGCCCCATCCATGACAGCAAAAGAACCTTTCATGGATGGGACACCGGCCAATTTACTCAGATTGGTCAGCGAAAACGCAAGTTACTTGACATCGAAAAGCAGTCGCCCGTGTAATGGATGCAGTGGTAGCGGCGATGGAGTTCGCCGCGCAGCTTGGCAATCTCTGCCTCGCTGTTAACCGCTGTCCTCTCCGCAAGGCCGGACAGATGATGACTCCTGACAGGTGGTCCTGTCGGAGAGTTACGCCCGGCGCGATCCCTGGAAATTTGGATAAGAGAGATCCACGGTGGGTTCGTGCTCCCACCCACGACAGCAAAAGGCGCTGCCATGGATGGGGCACCACTGATCTCTTCGGGGGGGACAGATTGCAGAAATATCTGCTGATTGCCGTTGGCGGCGCGCTGGGATCGATTGCGCGTTATTGGGTGGGCTCTTCGATCGCGGGGCGGTTGGGGGTCCGGTTCCCATACGGGACGCTGATCGTGAACATGACGGCTTGCGTCATCATCGGCTTCTCCATGAGCTATCTGGGCCGGCGCGCGGAGTTGAATCCAGCGTGGCGATTCCTGGTCCCGGTTGGGTTCATCGGCGCGTACAGCACGTTTTCGACGTACGAGTGGGAGACGCTGTCGACATTGCGCGCCGGAGCTTTCGGGATTGCGGCTCTCTATGCGGCTGGAAGTCTTGTGCTGGGACTTGCGGCGGTTTGGGGCGGATCGGCACTGGGGGAGATGGTGCCGTAACTGCCCGGAGTGCAACTTCGTTTTGGGAGCGGTTTGAACGTATCCGATAGATAGAAACAGGTTCAATAACGGCTTTCAGGGAGCCGATTTCGCCATTCTGGTTTCAGCACTTTCGACAATTACATGTGATCGGCATCACCTGAACGCTCCGTCGTGCATCTAACGGAGTGAGGGAAGTTTTGGGATATGGCAACGGATCGCATGATCGCTCACGGGATCGGGGTTGAGGATCTTACGGTGATCCGAAACCTTGAGACCGCCTTTGAAGAAGAGACGAAGACGATTGCGGCTAACAAGGCATACGCTGTGAGGGCTGAAGAAGAGGGTTACCGCGGGATTGCGAGCCTATTTCGCGCGACGGCACGGGCCGAACAGATTCATGCCAGCAATCATGCACGCCTGTTAAGACATATGGGCGGCTCGACAATGATCGATGTGCCAATGCCGCGCGTGGAGAGCACGCTGGAGAATTTGAACGCGGCTCTCGTCGATCAGAAGTTCGAAGTGGACTATCTCTATCCCACTTTTCTTACAGCTGCGGTTCCGCTGTTTGATTCGACGGCGGCTCGAAGTTTTCACTGGGCTCTTGAAGCCGACAAGTCTCATGTGCGCTTGTACGACGATGTTATGCCGCTGGTGAATGCCGCCGTCAAGTCAGGCTGGGCGTATGAACCGCACGACTTCTTTGTGTGCACGCTTTGCGGATATGCTGCACAAACTGCCGAAGGCGAGAACTGCCCGGCGTGTAATTACCCGTGGGAGAAGTTCGAAACGGTGCGGTAGGTCGGATTCAGGACTCGCGGCGCTCGGGCTTCCATTGGTCTCGAAGTTCGCGATTGATGCGATCTTCCCTGTCTTCCCGCTCTTCCTGCTCGCGGCGTTTTTCGCATTCCTCGCGCTCTTCGCGTCCGTCGCTCATTACGAGGTCCCTCCCTTCCAACTAGTGTAAAGGCCGGGTTCATGGTGCCATCTTTCAGCGGCCTGAAGCCGCCGACCCCTCCGCGACAATTCTTCGACGCCCGATCTCGAGACTTCACCGCGGCTATTTTCAATTTTTGGATAGTGCCGTTTCAACTGGCCAGGACGGCGCGGCTTTCGTGGATTTCTTTAGCGCGATCGAGGGCGATCTGGATGTTGGGCATGATGTTTTCGCGGCCAACGTGATCGAGAAAACGCGGTTGCTGAAGAAGTTTCGATGGTTGCTCCATCGCTCCGCAGAGCAGGAGTGTGCGGCCGGATTCGGTGAGGCGCTTTGCGAATGATTCGATGGCGTGGATGCCGGTGGCATCGATGGCCGTCATGTTACGCAGGCGCAGAATGACGACCGGCTCAAAGACCTCAACGTTGCTGGTGGCCTCGACCAGCTTCTCGGTTGTGCCGAACAGGAACGGCCCGTGGATCCGGAGAAGCGTGACGTAGGACGGAATGATGCGTCCCTGGAGCGAGTGAGACAAACCGTCGCGGATGTATTCGTCGGTCACGGGGGTTACTGTGGTGGTCTCGGCAATGCGGTAGATGTAAACCAGCGCGGCCAACGCCATGCCGACGCTGACGGCGACCGTGAGATCCGCGAAGACGGTGAGTGCGAACGTGACAAGCCAGACGGAGATGGCCGTAAACCCGAGTTGGAGGATTCCGCCGATTTCTCGCCACTCGCCCATGTTGTAGGCGACGACAAACAGAACAGCGGCGAGCGTGGCCAGCGGAATGTAGCCGGCCAGCGGTGCAGCCACGAGCAAAATGAGCAGCAGAGTGAGCGCGTGCACGATGCCGGAGACGGGGGAGCGCGCTCCGGAGCGGATGTTGGTAGCGGTGCGGGCGATGGCTCCGGTAGCAGGGATGCCGCCAAATAGCGGTGAGGTGATGTTGGCGATTCCCTGCGCGACCAATTCGACGTTGGGGTTGTGGCGATCGCCGGTCATGCTATCGGCTACGACAGCGGAGAGCATGCTCTCGAGGGCTGCCAACAAAGCCACGGTAAAGGCCGACGGAATGAGCGGCAGAATGTGCTCAGCGTGGAAGTCGGGAATGGCGAATGGCGGAAGCCCGCGGGGGATTCCGCCGAAGCGTGTACCGATGGTTTCGACTGGCAGATGAAACAGGGCGCATGCCACGGTGCATGCAAGCAACGCGACGATGGACGCAGGAACGCGTTTGGTGAAGCGCGGCAGGATGAGCATGATGGCAAGCGTCGTCAGGCCGATCGCGAGCGCCTGCCAGTTGAGGCTGGGCATGTGGCCGATCAGAAGCTTCATTCTGGGCAGGAATTCGCTGGGAACGGCGCCAACGTGAAGGCCGAAGAAGTCCTTGATCTGCGTGGAGGCGATAAGGATCGCGATGCCGTTGGTGAATCCGATGACGACGGGCCGCGGGATGAAGCGCACCGCTGATCCGAGGCCGGTTAGTCCCATGGCGAGCAGGATGATTCCGGCCATGAGAGTGACCATGGCGAGGCCGGGCAGGCCAAAGCGGACGACGATGCCGGCGACGATAACAACGAATGCGCCGGTGGGGCCGCCGATCTGGGTGCGGGAACCGCCGAGGGCGGAGATGAGGAAACCAGCGACGACAGCGGTGTAGAGTCCGGCCTGTGGGGTCACACCAGAGGCAATGCCAAAGGCCATGGCGAGAGGCAGTGCGACCAGGCCAACCGTGATGCCGGCGAGAAGATCGTGCAGGAACATCTGCCGGTTGTACTGGCGCAGAGACACGACCAGCTTGGGCAGATTGGGATTGCTGATGGACATGATTGCTAACTCTATTTTATGCGGATCTTCAGTTGGGGATCGGCGAATTGCGGGACGGTAGAGCCGGCGGTAATGCTCAGACGAGGGCGAGGGTTAAACGAGGCTTTTCACATAGATTGCAGCGGGGCGGTTGCGGGCGTAATAGTGGTCAGCTCGTCCGGAGTTTTGATAGCCGGAGCTCTCATAGAGGCGGATAGCGGCGCCATTTTCCATGTCGACGTGAAGCCACACCTGGATTGCGCGTTCGGCATTGGCCGAGCCTTCGATGCGGCGGAGGAGTTCGGCGCCGATGCGACGACCGCGGTGCTGGGGCAGCACTTCGATGGTGGCGATGTAGGCAATGACCCCCGTGACCTGCTGAGTCCATTCGACGATGGCGAAGCCGGCCATTCGAGCATCCTGTTCAGCTATCCACGTCGCGGCATCGGGTGAGGCGACGAGATGGCGCATGTAGCGGCGGCTGAACCGTTGCGGTGGCTGGAAACAGACCTCTTCGATGGCGTAGAGGTCGTCGAAGTCGTTGCGCTCGAAGAGGCGATAGGTCATGAGGAAGGAAGAGCGGAGCCAGCGGAGTTAGCGGCCGCTGTGCGGCCGGTTAGCGGAGTTGACGACATAGCCCGTCTCCCTTTGAAGAAGAGATGCGGTCTCCCTCCTTGACGCGATGATACTTGGGTCCCCGACGGGAACCATCATCAATGCATTTCAATTTTTTCAACGGGCACGCCGGGCGTTGCATCTTCGGAGGCAGCGCCCTTTGGCGATTTCTCTCCTAAGAGCAGCATCCGGACAGGAAACGGGAGGCATCGCCATCGTTAATCCGTCACGGTTACTCCAAGATTCGAACACCGGCGAGATAGTTCTTCTCCGGCATCAGTATGCTGCCATTTTTCAGATATACCAAGGGAACGAGTGTGTCCCCAACCCAGACCTTGTGATCGGTACTCTTCTCTGGATCGATGATCAATTGGATTTCCGGTACGGCAGTTTTTGTGCGATATGTGATGAACTCCCCGTCGTATTCAGTATCCCCATGCAAATCACTCAGCCTGCAGTAGTCATGGCCGGCTTCGTAGCGACAAGAGAGCCACCATCCCCTCCTTGGCGCTGGCAGACCCACGTGGGGCGCCCATAGGAAAACCGCGTTTGGGGCGACCTTCGTTGGCCTGCGCGGTATTGTGGTGGACCACCAGAATGCACCGAAGAATCCCGCCACCAAAACCAGCAGGAATATCCCCGCCGCGGTGCTCATTCTTTCCGAGAGTGTCATCGTGATAAATGTCTCGTGCATCAGCCGCTGTCCTGCATCAGTTCAGGCAGCATCCGTCTCTGAGCCCCGCGATGCAAATCGCGACGCAATTCATTCCACTGATATCGTAGAGAATCCCAGGTCTCAAAAGCGAGACCTGGGGCACCCGATTTCTTGCTAGTGTATGTCAGAGGATAACAGTGCAGTGAATACTTAAACTTTTGCTTCAAGGTCGCGGATTACGTCGAAGAAGCGCTGGTCGAGGCGGCGGTTGGTGGCGATGGCTTCCTTGATGGTGATATCAGTGACGTCGAGGCCTTTGAGTACAGCGATGCGGCCCCACTTCTTATCGTGCACCATGTCGATGGCGTGAAGTCCGTAACGCTGGCCGAGAAGTCGATCGTAGGCGGTAGGTACTCCGCCGCGTTGGGTGTGACCAAGATTGACGGAGCGGGTCTCGAAACCTGTCTTCTTCTCGATGAGACTGGCGAGGGCCTCGCCGATGCCGGAAAGACGCGCGTGGCCGAAGGAGTCGACTTCCTTGGAACCGATGACCTGGCCGACTTCCGGCAGGTGGCAGCCTTCCGCAACAACGACTACGCCGTAATGCTTGCCGTGATCGTAGTTGTACTTGAGCAGAGCGCAGACGTGGTCGATGTCGATTTCCTTCTCGGGAACGAGGACGACATGTGCGCCACCCGCAATACCGGATGCGTAAGCGATCCAACCGGCATCGCGGCCCATGACTTCAACGACGATGACGCGGTTGTGCGAGTCGGCGGTGGTGTGGATGCGATCGATGGCCTCGGTGGCGATCATGACTGCGGTATCGAAGCCGAATGTCTGGTCGGTGCCGTTGATGTCGTTGTCGATGGTCTTGGGAACGCCGACGGCATTGATGCCGTTTTCGGCCAGAAAGAGGGTGACGGATTGGGTGTCGTCGCCGCCAAGAGCGATGAGGGCGTCGATCTTGTTGATCTTGAGAACTTCCTGCACCTTCTCAATGCCACCGGGGATCTTTTTCACATTGGTGCGCGAGGAGTGGAGGATGGTCCCGCCCCTGAGCTGAATGCCGTCGGTGTTCTCAAGGGTGAGCGGGATGAAGTTGTTGTCGAGCACGCCTCGCCAGCCGTTGAGGAAGCCGATGAATTCATCGCCGTAGGTTTGGATTCCCTTGCGCACGGCGGCGTAGATCACTGCATTCAAGCCGGGGCAGTCGCCGCCGCCGGTCAATAGTGCAACTCGCATCGTAAATCTCTCCTGATCGAACTCGGGCGGCTGCGCCTGTCGCGCAGGCCGCGCCGGAAATACCTGGACATTCGGGCGTGAAGGCAAATCGCCGCTCTCGACGCCTTAGACAGTATAAGCCTCGGTTGTAAAGAAGAATCGTGACCGTGCTCACTTGGGTGACGTATCTGGTCCGTCTGTGATCGGGGTCGGATTCGATGAGTGGAACTGGCGCCGAGGTGATTCAATAGGAAGGTATGTCTATTCCCGGCAGCGGAGCGCTGATCTTGCTTGTGTTTGCAAGCCTGGTCGTCGTCTTGCTCCTGGTGCTGCTGCAACTGACGCGCCTGGGATTCGTGGTGCGGTCGACGATTCCGGACCGACCACGGCGGCGGATGTTCATTGCTTCGGTTTCGTTCCTGATTACCTTTGCGGGCGTGCGTTTGATCGTTGGCCTGATCATTCATAATCACGGCCCATTTGACTGGGTGGTGGTGCGCGGACACCACATCCATCACCTCGTATGGGGAATCATGATCCTGCTCCTGGTGGGCTATGGCTGGCTGCTTGATCTGGGACGGAGCCATTCGCCGCTGTCGATCTTCTTCAGCAGGCTGATGAGCGTGAGTTACGGCGTGGGAGCAGCGCTGACGCTGGATGAATTTTCGCTGTGGCTGAACCTCGACCCTAACGACTACTGGTCGCGCGAGGGACGCATCAGCATCGACGCGGTGATTCTGTTCGGCGGAATTCTGGCGGTGGGAGCCTGGGGCGCACCGTTTTTCCGCGGACTGCAACTGATGTGGACCAAGGGGAAGAGCTTCCGGAAAGAAATCGGACGGATCGAGTCACCTATTCGGCGCGTGAGGTTGCTTCGTCCGCGTAAAGTTCGTCGATTACCGACCCATACTTTGCCGAAATAACGCGGCGCTTGAGCTTCATGGAGGGAGTGAGTTCGCCGGAGTCCTGCGACCATTCGTCGGCAACCAGCTTGAAGCGCTTGATGGTCTCGAAATTGGCGAGACCGGCGTTCGCCTCGCGCACAACTTCACCGTAGAGCGCGATCACGCGACTGTCGGTGACCAGGGCCTGGCGGTCAGATGCTTCGAGTCCGGCATGCGTGGCCCATGCTTCGAGTGCGGCGAAGTTAGGCGAAATAAGTGCGGAGATGAATTTGTGCTTGTCTCCCACGAGGGCGCATTGCGCAACCATTACCGAATTCTTCAGCTTGTTTTCAATGGGCTGCGGGGCGACGAGTTTTCCGCCTGACGTCTTGAGCAGTTCCTTCTTACGGTCGGTGATGTAGAGAAATCCGTCGTCATCGAATCGGGCGATATCGCCGGTGCGGAAGAAACCATCGGCATCGAAACATTCAGCATTCGCAGAAGGCTTCTGCCAGTAGCCGATGAAGACCGATGGGCCGCGGACAAGGAGTTCGCCATCTTCAGCAAATCGGAGATCGATGTTGGGAAGGGGCTTGCCCACGGCGCCCATGCGGTGGACTGCAGGATTATTGAGGGCGATCACGGGCGAGGTTTCCGTAAGGCCGTATCCCTCCCACACCGCGATGCCAACCGAGGCGAACCACTTCGCGGTGTCGATGCCGAGAGGTGCGCCGCCGGAGACCCAGATGCGTACGCGACCGCCAAAAGCTTCGCGCACTTTGCTGTAGACGAGCTTGTTGGCGACTTTCCAGAAGATCGATGAGGGCTGGCGTCCGCCATAGACCGTGTTACGGTGTTGCACGCCAACGTTGAGAGCCCAGGCAAGCATGCGCTTCTTGATGGGCGAGGCCGAGGATTTTTGCTCAACGGCCTGGCGAATCTTCTCGTACACGCGAGGGACGCCCACAAAGACAGTCGGCCGAATTTCTTTCATGGCCTGCGGCAACTTGTCGAAATGGGAGCAGTAGGCGACCTGCGCTCCATGGCCGTACATGACGTAGTCGAGTGCACGCGCCGTGATATGCGAAAGAGGAAGAAAGGAAATGCATGCGTCGGTAGCGTTGAAGGTGAATTCCGCCGCCGCGAGGTTCTGGTTGGTGGCAATGTTGCCATGAGTGAGCATCACGCCCTTGGGCTCACCGGTGGTGCCGGAGGTGTAAATCAAAGTGGCAAGGTCGTCGGGCTCAACGGAACGTACCAGGGCATCGAAGACTGGATCCCGATAGGGGCCAGCATCGTCTGCGCCGGCAAGTATCTTGGATAAGGCAATGGCGCCCTCGGGAGCATTTCCATCCATCATGAGGATTCGCTCGAGCCGGGTTTTAGAACGAACGGCATTGAGCTTGTCGAACTGCTGGCGGGTGGAGACGACGGCAATGCGGCATCCGGCGTCGGCGAGAAGAACGGCAATCTGTTCGCCGGTGAGTGTTGGGTAGATGGGGACGTTGACGCCATTAATGGCGAGAATGGCAAAGTCGGAAACGGCCCACTCCCAGCGATTCTCGGCGATCAGCGCGATGCAATCGCCTTTTTTTGCACCCCAGCTCAGGAACGCCTCAGAGAGGGAGTGGACGCGATGATAGATCTGGTTGGAGGAGAGAGGCTGCCAGTTGCCGAATTCGTCCTGCCAGAGGATCGCTCGAGGATTGGCGGCTGCAGCCATCCGGCAAAACAGGTCGTTAATCGTGGAGAGCGGGGCAGGTGTCATGTCGGGTAATTTATGGGATCGACCGGGTTGAATTAAGGCCAAGGGAGAGTGTAACAGCGCGGGCACAGGCCCTGACGGCGTTTTCCAGGACGGGCACAACCCGCGGAAAGAGCATAAGCCCCTGTGTTCTGCAAGTTTTGCGGGCCAAACTTCCGTTTCAAGGGTATAAGGTTGGTCACGCAGAAAACCGATCTTTCTGCGTTAAGATCACTCCAGCCGAAAGCACCGACCGCCGCCAAGCCATGCATGAGCGCACAGCATCCCTGCCTCCCGGAGAGCCAGATCCGGCTCTTCTTGAGAAGATTACGGTCTTGCAACAGGCATGCTTGCTGGTGGTAGCGCTTCTGGCGCTGATCGTCTTTTCCGCGTGGCTATTCCCTCCCATTGCAACCTATCTACCCAACTCACTTACACGCATGAGCATCCCCATGGCGCTGGTGGTCTTGCTTTGCGCGCTGAGCCTGGCGATCTCTGAGCCTGGCAACCATCTTTCTTTACCACGGGCGAGCCGGTACGTCGCGGTGCAGGCTGGATTGTTATCGATACTCATCTTGCTGGAATCGGCATTTCGGCTTTTCCCGGCGGTCGACACGTTGCTGGAAGTGGATCGTGCACCCGGAAACACCGGGAGGCTGCCCGTTCACTCTCCTGCGGCCTTTGTCCTGCTAAGCCTGTCGATCGTGCTCGTAAGCATGTTGGGGCCGCTGATACGGCGGATCGCTGACGGGCTCGTTCCGGTGATGTGCACGGTGACGCTGGTTCTATTGAGCGAAAACATCTTCGGGGCAATTGGGCTTTTGCGGCTGTCGGCCAACAACATGATTTCGCCGATCCTGCTGATGTGCCTTGTACTGCTGTCGTTTGTTGTTGCGATGCGGCAAGCCGAACGCGGTATCTGGTCTATCTTCGTGGGCGCGGGCATCGGAAGCCGGATCGCGCGCGGTTTCGCGCCGGTGTTGCTTGTGATTCCCTTCCTCGTCGAAGTCGCACGAACGCGGATCATCCCGAGTGACCTGATGCCGGAACAGTACGGAGCGGCAATTCTGACGTCACTTGCCGCCGGGCTCTCCATGGTGCTGCTGCTTGTGCTGGTGTGGCGCATCAACACGATGGAGAAGGAAATTCACGACCTGACGCTGCGCGATGAGTTGACCGGACTCTACAATATGCGCGGTTTTTACCTGCTGGGTGAACAGACGCTGCGCCTGGCTCAACGCGCAGAACTGCCGTTTTCAGTTCTCTTCATCGATCTGGATGGACTTAAGAAAATCAACGACGACCTGGGCCATAACACCGGCTCGTCCTACCTGGCGGAGACAGGCGAAGTCGTGATGGCGTGCTTTCGAGAGACTGACGTAAAGGGCAGATTCGGCGGCGACGAGTTTGTGGTGGCGGGCCAGTTCAGCATGGTGGGCATTGAATTGGCGGCAACGCGTCTAAAGTCGATGGCGGAACAGCGCAACGCGGCGGTTGCGAGGAAGTATCCGCTGAGCCTGAGTGTCGGCTATGTGACGCTTGACCATCCGTCAAATGAGAGCCTGAAAGAACTGGTGCGGCGAGCGGATGAAGCCATGTATCGGGACAAGCGGAGCAAGAAGGTGGCGCGGGCGTAAACGCATGAATGAGACAGTTCCAGAAACCTTGACTGTGTTACCCGATCCGCGACTCTTTCGCGCAGCGCGCTGGATGCAGCGCCTCTCGTTGGGAGTCGCTGCGACAGCAGCCCTGCTGGGGTTGCTGCAGCTGCTTAAGTCTCCGTTTGACAGCCGTTCGGCGTCGACGGCAACCGCTGCGTTTCTGCTTACCTCGCTGCTGTGCGGTATCAGCCTGCTCTTGTCGGAGCCGGCACGAACTGGAGTCGCGATTGGTTATGCGCGACGCGCTGCAAATTTCTTCGCGATTTGCACCTTGATCACTCTCTCGATTCTGGGTAGACATTTCGTCGCAGACCCCCACGTCGTTGTTCCGCCGGAGAGATTCGTGCTCGGGCTTTACGCGCTGACGATCGCTGTGATTCTGGTAGACCAGAAGAACTGGCTGATCAACCGAGTGGTGGATGTGATGGTGTGCAGCCTTTGCCTGCTGTGCGTGCTACTGGTTTCGGACGCGGTGTTCGGCCGGTTTGCGCTGTTTGGAAAGACAGCGGGAAGCACGGGAACGGCCGCGCTGCTGATCTGCCTCGTTGCATTGACGATTGCGGTCGCGCTTCGGCAGGCTGAGCGCGGAGTTTTCTCGATCTTACTCGGAGTGGGCATCGGAAGCGGACTGGCCCGGGCCTTTGCGCCGATCCTGTTGTTACTTCCTTTTGCCTTGGAAGCCGTCAACGCGTGGATGAATCGCGCTGGTCCCGCGGGGCATCTGGATGCGGCGTTGATCGCTTCGATCGCTGTCGCAGTGGCCATTGGGATTCTGCTGTTCTTTGCATGGCGAATCAGCAGAATGGAAAATGAGATTCACGATCTTATTCTGCGTGACGAAGCGACGCGGCTCTATAACATCAGGGGCTTTCATATGCTGGCCGAACATGCGCTGCGACTGGCGCAACGGTCGGGCGCTCCATTTTCGGTGCTTTACATCGATCTCGAAAATCTTGCCGAGATCCATTCGCAACTTGGGCCGAATGCATCGGCGGCGGCGTTGGCGGAAGCGGGACAGATTCTGCGTGCAACGTTCCGTGAGTCGGACATCAAGGGCAGGATCGGCGCAGATCAGTTCGCCGTGGCGGGGCAATTCGATCGTGCCGGTATTTCAATTGCGGCGTTGCGCCTGGAAGCCGCGACGGCCGCGCGTGGCGCGAAGAGCGCAAGCCAGCTCGCTCTGCAATTCAGCATGGGACACGTAACAACCGCCGGAGGCGATCTCGATGAGAACCTGCGGGAGCTGCTGGAGCGTGCGGGCCAGGTGAGGAACCGACAGGAAAACATGCTCAAAGAGATGCTGGTGAACTGAGGCACGGCCGTTGCCGATCGAGTACTAAAACGGCATCTCAGACCCAACTGCCAGAATCAATTCAGACTTGCGGCTTCGGCGTCAGTCGCACGAATCTCTGCGACTCGGTACCCCAGTTCGACAACAGCCAGTGCGCGCGGGTGCTTGCGGTTTTACTTGCGTGCAAGGCGACGAGTTCGCGTATGGAGTCGCGGGCGTCGTCATCAAGCTGATCCCACATAACTGGTTGAAGGAATGCGCTGTGATAGCGGCCCTTGCCCAGAAATTCCCCGTCTTCGTCGTAGACCCAGGCAAGACCGCCGGTCATGCCGGCGCCGAAGTTGATGCCGGTGCGACCCAGGACAACTGCAAGGCCTCCAGTCATGTATTCGCAGGCGTGATCCCCGACGCCTTCCACGATGGCGCGTGCTCCGGAGTTACGCACGGCAAAACGCTCTCCCGCGCGGCCTGCGGCAAACAGAGAGCCGCTCGTTGCTCCATAGAGTGCGACGTTGCCGAGAAGTGTGTGGGCCTCGCTTTGCTGCGCGACGCGACCGCGCCCGCGAATCACGAGTTCACCGCCGCAGAGGCCTTTGCCGACGAAGTCGTTCGCGAGACCCTCGAGCTTGAGAATCATGCCGTCGGTGTTGAATGCTCCGAAGGACTGGCCGGCCACGCCATTCAAATTGAAAGTAAGACAGGAGCCGGTCGACCCTGGATTGTCAGTGCGATATTGCGCGATCACTCCGGCCAGACGCGCGCCGAGGGTGCGGTCTTCATTGGTGACGTGGGTTTCGAGGCAGTACGGCAGGCCGGCTTTCCAGGCAGCGAATGCGGGCTCGACCCATGCATCGTCAATCGGCGGGTGCGTCTCAGGGCGGTCGTTGCGCTTCCCTTCCCAGCGGATCGCGTTCCCTGTTGCAACAGCGACGGTAGTGGCCGCGAGTACTGGCTTGAGATCGAGACCGGAGTTGAACCGGACCTGCTCCAACAGATCGGTTCGTCCAGTTGCGGTGGAGAGCGATTCCAGACCGAGCTTGGCAAGAAGCTGGCGCACTTCAGCAGCAAGTTCGGTGAAGAGGCGGATGACGTGCTCAGGCTTTCCACGGAATTTCGCGCGAAGATCGGGGCGCTGCGTGGCAATGCCCGTGGGACACGTGTTGAGATGACATTGACGCGCCATATCACAGCCGAGTGCGATGAGAACGGCGGTGCCGAAAGCAAACTCGTCGGCGCCGAGCATGGCGGCGATGACGATGTCGCGCGCGGTGCGTAGACCACCGTCGGTGCGCAAACGGACGCGGCCGCGAAGGCCATTGTGAATGAGGACCTGCTGCGCTTCGGCGAGACCCAGTTCCCAGGGGTTGCCGGCGTACTTGATGCTCGAAAGCGGACTTGCGCCAGTGCCGCCAGCGTGGCCGGCGATGACGATATAGTCCGCGTAGGCTTTGGCGACGCCCGCGGCAATCGTGCCGATGCCGCACCCGGAGACGAGCTTGACGCCAACTGCCGCGCGCGGGTTGGCGCGCTTGAGATCCCAAATGAGCTGCGCGAGATCTTCGATTGAATAGATATCGTGGTGCGGCGGCGGTGAGATGAGCTGCATGCCGGGCTGTGCGTGACGCAGGCGCGCGATCAGCTCGGTTACCTTGTGGCCGGGAAGCTGCCCGCCTTCGCCGGGCTTGGCCCCCTGGGCGATTTTGATTTCGAGTTCTTCAGCGTGGACGAGGTACTCGGCGGTAACGCCGAAACGCGCGCTGGCAACCTGTTTGATCTTGTTATTTAGCAGCGAAGGCGCACCATTGACCGGTGTATAGACCGCGGGATCTTCGCCGCCTTCGCCGGTGTTAGATCGCGCTCCCATCAAGTTCATGGCTTCCGTGATCGTCTGGTGCGCCTCCGGCGAAAGCGAGCCGAAGGACATCGCGCTGGCAACGAAGGTGCGCGTGATGGTGTCGGCGGGAGCGATCTGATCAAGAGCCAACTCGGGTCCCATGGGGCGCATTTCGAGCAGGTCGCGCAGATGCGAAGGCTCAGCTTCAACTGCCTGCGCGGCAAAGGTAGCAAATGGCGTGAGCGCCAGCGCGGCGCCCTGCTTGGTGGATCCGACTACGGTTTGCAGCGCTCGAACGGTAGTGGGCTGCCAGGAGTGCGACTCGGCTTCGTCGGCTTTGCGGAAGCGCACGAAGCCGTAATCGGGAAGTTCACGAATCGGCGCGGCGGAGAATTCCGCGGGGCCCTGTTCGGTTGATTTCTCGATCACCGGTTCGGCGCTCCAGAGTTGACGGACATAGTTTTCGATCTCGGTGTAGCCTATGCCCCCAATCGGCGCGGGGACACCGGCAAAGCACTTGTCAACGACGTGTTGAGAGATGCCGATCGCGTCGAAGAGATGTGCGCCACGATAGCTGTCGACGACGCTGATACCCATCTTTGACATCACCTTGGCGAGGCCAAGTTCGAGTGCATGGAGCAGGTTTTCCTCGCCACTCTCGGGGTTGAGGTTTCGTGCAGTTTCAAGCGCAAGCCATGGGCAGATTGCACCGACGCCGAGGCCGAGCAACACCGCGACGTGATGAATTTCGCGGCAGTCGGCCGCATCCACGGCGATGCCGACTTCTGCCCGGACTCCTGCCCTGGTTAGTGCGAGATGCACAGCGCCGGCCGCCATGGCCATGGGAACAGGAAGAGCGCCGGGGGTTGCACCGCGATCGGTAAGGATGAGCAGCGATGCGCCGTTGGCGACGAGTTGGATAGCCCGCTGCGCCAGGATATCGACTGCAATTTCAAGGGTCGTGTCGGGAGAGTAGAGACAGTGGAGAACCGCGTGCGGCATCTTCTCTGCCTGTGGATGCTGTCCTTGTACGAGAGCGTGCATCTGGCCGAGCGAGAGAATAGGCGACCGCAGCGAAAGCCCAGGAAGGGGTTCGCGCAGTTCGAAGATGTGCGGCCAGGGGCCAAGGCGTGTGTGCATTTGCAACACAACCGTCTCACGCAGAGGATCTATGGGCGGATTGGTGACCTGCGCAAATCGCTGACGGAAGAAGGCGTAAAGCGGGCGCGGAGCGTGGGCTAACGGCGCGATCGAGGTGTCGTCGCCCATTGACCAGACTGCGTCTTTGCCGTCCGTGGCCATCGGCTGTAGGACCATGCGCACATCCTCGCGCGTAAAGCCAAAGCGATGCTGAAGTCGATTGAGTTCCGAGGCGATAAGCGCCGGCGGAGCTTCAATTGAATCTTCCAGGGGAACATCTTCTCTGATGAGTTCCTGGTAATGACGCTTGGCATCGAAGATGCGGAGGATCTCGTCGTCCTCAAAGAAGCGATGGAAGTCGAGATCGGCGACGATCATCTGGCCGGGACCGAGACGACCGCTGTGAATAATGTGGTCGGGATCCATGTCAACAAGACCCGCCTCAGAGCCGGCGACTACAAGGCCGGTATCGTCGAGCGCGAAGCGACAGGGGCGAAGGCCGTTGCGATCGAGGATGGCGCCAACTTGATGGCCGTCTGTGAACGCAAGCGCAGCGGGGCCGTCCCACGGCTCGATGCAGTCGCCGCTGTACTGAAGGAACGAGGACGAGTTCCCGGGATTGGCCGGCGGAACAATCATGCGCACGGCTTCCCCAACGGTGCGGCCGTTGTGGGCGAGCAGTTCCACGATTTCGTCGAGCGAGGTTGAGTCGGACCCGCCCTGTGTTAACACCGGGTAAACGTCGAGCGGCAGCGTTGCGGCGCGGGCTTCCATGCGCGCGCGATTTCCCCAGATGGTGTTGATTTCGCCATTATGCGCAAGCGTGCGGAAGGGCTGAGCGCGCTCCCACGAGGGAAGGACGTTAGTGGCGTACCGCTGATGAAAGAGCGCGAAGGGCGATTTGAATTCGGGATCGGCTAGGTCGGGGTAGAACTCGGAAAGGAGGCGTCCCGCGCAAAGCGCCTTGTAGATCATCACTGAGGACGAAATACTGACGAAGTAGCCGGGTAGTTCGGAGCGCTCGAACTGCTTGCGCGCGAGGAATAGGCGGCGATCGAAGAATTCTGTGTCGTCTGATGTGACGAGCAAGTGCCAGATCTCAGGACGTGATGAGGCCGCAATCTCGCCCAGAGTTTCAGGCCGGATTGGGACGGGGCGCCAAGTCAGCACCTCCATGTCTTGTTCAAAGAGCGCTGCTTCAATCTCTGCGCGCTGGGCACTGTCATCCCTGGGCAGAAACAAAACAGCCACGCCGAGGGGGCTGCTCTCGTCGAGAGACAGTCCGCTCTGAATCAGGAGCCACTCGCGTGGAATGGCCGTTGTGACGCCGACGCCGTCGCTCGATTTGCCGTCTGCCGCGACGGCGCCGCGATGCTCAAGCCGGGCGAGAGCGCCAAGTGCGTGCTCGAGAATCTGGTGCGAAGGCTCCGCAGAGAGCTGGGCGACAAAACCGACGCCGCAGGAATCGAAATCGAAACGCGGGTCGATCAGGCTGCCATCAATATAGGAGGGCGGTGGCGCGAATGAGCCCTCTCCAGCGGGCATTGCCGGTGAGGGGGGCGTACGACGGGATGAATGCCGGTAGGGGAAGCCCATATTCAACTATACGACCTTTGTGGATTTGATGTTGCTGCGAAGCGGCTTAAGGAACCGGAACAACTGGGCAAGCGAGGAAAGTCTGACAGCCCGGGGTTGGCGCTGGGCGTCGACAATATCCGGTTCGAGCTCGCAATTCAAAAGAACGATGTTACTTAGGTGATTCTGGCTGCCGGCTATGGAAAAGCCGACTTGCATACTTATACACTTTCTTTGTATATTTATGCAAGCGCGGCCGCCACTGCGAGGCCGCGTTTTTGCTTTGTCCGGAAGAAGGATATGAAGTTTCAAAGGCATAACGCGATTCGGGAACTTGTAGCGCATGTTCTGGTGGCCAACCAGGATGAATTGCGCCGCAAGCTGCGCCGCCGCGGTTTTGAGGTCACGCAGGCAACCCTTTCACGCGATATTCACGAGTTGAGGCTTACAAAGGGTCCGGGCGGCTATTCCCTTCCGAATGGAAATGGGAACGGAAACGGAGCGGGCACACACGCAGCTGACGATGGACCGCCTTCGGTCGCAGAGATGATGGAGAGTTTCGGACTCGAGGTGCGGCATGCGATGAACCAGGTGGTGTTGCGCACCACGATGGGTGGAGCGCAACCACTGGCCGCGGCCCTCGATCGCGAAGGTTGGAACGACGTGCTCGGCACAATTGCGGGCGACGATACAGTGCTGGTGATTTGTCCTGATTTGAAGCGCGCACACGACACTGAGACGCGCCTGAGAAAGATGCTGGAGTCATGACGAAGTCGGTTCAGACAGCGCTTATGGGTGTGACTGGATACGCCGGTGCAGAACTGGCGCGAATCCTGCTGCATCATCCACGGCTGAAAGACAAGCCTCCGGTGTTTGCGGGCCGCATAGATGACAAGGACGCGGCGCGCGGGGGAGTTCCCCTTGAGGAGATTCATCCCCAACTGGCGGATAACAACGGGAGCCGGTCGCTTAAGGTGGAGCCGTTTTCGTGGGAGAGACTTGCGGATCGCGGAGTGGAACTGTTGTTTCTTGCAACTCCGCACGAGCAATCTCGCGAGTGGGTGCCCCAGGCATTGAAGCATGGATTGCGCGTGGTAGATTTGAGCGGTGCGTGGCGATTGGCTGATGCGAAGAATCGGGCGGTATACGCGTTTGAGGATGAGGGATCGAACATTGCCGTCGCTACGCAGACGGAGGCTGTGTACGGAATGCCGGAGTTGCACCGCGCTGAAATCGCCAAGGCAAAGTTGGTGGCGAATCCCGGCTGCTATGCGACATCGGTGATCCTGGCGCTGCGTCCGCTGGTGGCGGCAGGGATCGTGGACGTGTCGCACGGGATTGTTGCCGATTCGAAAAGCGGCGTGAGCGGCGCGGGTAAGGCTCCCACAGCGAAGACACACTATATGTATGCGGCGGACAATCTCTCGGCTTATGGAGTGTTCAGCCATCGGCACACGGGCGAGTTGCTGGAGCAAATCGGAATTGGCGCAGGTGACATTGTCTTCACGCCGCACCTACTTCCGATTCCGCGCGGGATCATGTCGACGATTTATGTGCGGTTCCGTGCGGCTCAGACACGTGAAAGTGTCGCGCAGATTTATCGCGAGTTTTTTGCATCCAGCCCGATGGTGCGCATCTATGAGAAAGCGCTGCCGCAGATTCAATATTCGGTGCGCACCAATTTTGCGGATATCGGGTTTCAGGTTTCAAGCGATGGGCGGCGCGCTGTGATTGTGAGCTGTCTTGACAATTTGCTGAAGGGGGCGTCGGGGCAGGCGGTGCAGAACATGAACGTGATGCTCGGCTGGGACGAATCGGAGGGGCTGGCATGAAGTATGTCGTAAAACTCGGCGGGGCCGGCCTCGAAGTTCCAGAGCTTCTGCAGGGCTGCGTTCGCGCCATTACCGATCTGGTTCGTGATGGGAACCAGGTAGCCGTGGTGCATGGCGGCGGCGTGCAATTGACGCGCATGATGGAGAGGCTTGGCGCTAAAAGCGAGTTTGTAGATGGATTGCGCGTGACCGATGCCGAGACGCGGAACATTGCGCTTATGGTTTTTGCCGGCAAGGTGAACAAGGGGCTGGTGGCCTCACTTGGCGCACTTGGCCAACCTGCAGTCGGCATGACGGGAGGCGATGGGTTGCTCTTTCGCGCACGCAAAAAGCGGTCCGCGCCGGATCTTGGATTTGTGGGTGAGATTGTGGCGAGCGATTCGCGGTGGATTGAGGCGATCTGGAACTTGAACGGCGTGCCTGTGATTGCGCCAATTGCACTGGGATTTGATGGTGAGTACTACAACGTGAATGGTGACGAGATGGCTGCAGCGTGCGCAGTGGCGTGCCATGCCGATGCCCTCGTGTTCCTGACCGATGTACCCGGAGTGAAGGGTGCGGATGGGGAAGTATTGCGCTGGCTCAGCATCGACCAGATTGCGGAGATGGCGAAGAGCGCAATCATCTCCGGCGGCATGTTGCCGAAACTGGGCGCGTGCCGCGAAGCATTGCTCAACGGCGTAAAGCGTGTACGAATTCTTCCCGCGGAGGCGGCCGGTTCCCTTCCCGACCTGTGCAGCAGCCGCGTAGCCCACGGCACTGAAGTGATGGTGGCCTGAGGAGAGATTGAATTGACGAAACTCGACCAAATTCGCGCAGCAGAATCCCAACTGCTGCTCCAAACCTACGAACGGAATCCGATCCTCTTTGTTCGCGGAGAAGGCGTGCACCTGATTGATGAGAGTGGTGCGAAGTACCTCGACCTGCTGAGCGGCATCGGCGTGAATGCGCTGGGGTATGGACACCCGGCGATCGAGCGAGCCATCGTGAATCAAAGCCGCGCGCTGATTCATACGTCGAATCTCTTCTACCACGAGGGGCAAGCAGAACTGGCGCTGCGGCTGACCGAACGCACCGGCATGGATCGTGTGTTCTTCTCAAACACCGGCACCGAGGCGTGGGAAGGCGCGCTGAAGTTGGCGCGCGCACATGCGGGATTGCTGCGCAGCGAGGGCAAGCAGATCGGAACGAAGTTTCTGGCGCTGGAGCAGAGCTTTCACGGACGCACATACGGATCGATGTCGACCACGTACAAGGCAAAATATCGTGAGCCGTTTGCGCCGGGCGTACCGGGCATAGAGTTCGTGAAGTTCAACGATGTCGCCGATTTACGCGCAAAGTTTTCGAGCGATGTCTGTGCAATTCTCGTTGAGGCAATCCAGGGCGAGGGCGGCATTCGTCCGCTGACGCAGGAGTTTTTTGCTGAAGCGCGGAATCTCGCGGATTCCACAGGCGCTTTTCTGATTGTGGATGAGATTCAGGCCGGGATGGGGCGCACCGGAAAGTGGTGTGCGTATCAGCATTACGACATCAAGCCGGATGTGGTGACGTTGGCAAAGCCGATTGCTGGCGGTCTTCCGCTGGGTGCGATCCTCTGCACCGAAGAAGCAGCGCGCGCGATTCATGCCGGTATGCATGGGACAACGTTCGGTGGCGGTCCGCTGGCTTGTGCGGTGGCCATTGCGGTAATCGATGCCATCGAAAACGAAGATCTGCTCAAGCATGCGACAGAGGTAGGCGACTATTTCCAGCAGCAGCTACGCGGGCTTGCGAAGAAACACGAATGTATCAAGGATGTGCGCGGGAAGGGATTGATGCTCGCGGCGGAACTGGATTCGGCAGATCTTGCAAAACTGACCGTTGACGAGATGCTGAAGCACCGAATCGTAATTAACCGCACCAGCGATACCGTGTTGCGGTTCCTGCCGCCCTACATCATCGAGCGCAAGCACGTAGATGAAGCGATCAAGGCATTGGACGAGATTTTTACCGAAAAGGCCGCGGCTGTAATCACCGCGACTCAGACCGCAGGAGGAAACGATCGTGGCTAGCAGAGCAACCATGGAGCGCCGGGCGCCAGCAGTTCCCGTGCAAAAGGATGAAGACATTCTGGCCGCGGCAGCGCGACTGGGCGGAGAGGATATGTGCTCGATCGCCGATCTGACCAGCGGCGAGGTTCGCGCGATCCTGAAGCTCGGACACGATGTAAAGATGAATCCGCGTGAATACCGGCATGCATTGGATGCGAAGCAGATGGTGCTGATGTTTGAAAAAGCGAGTCTCCGCACCCGACTGGCCTTTGAAACGGGAATTAACACGATGGGCGGGAACGCCATCTTCGTTGATCAGACGGGTTCCCCGCTGGGCGAGCGCGAGGCGATTGCCGATGTGGCGCGCAACGTAGAGCGCTGGGTTGACGTTATTGTGCTGCGCACCTATGCACACGACACGATTACAGAGATGGCGGCGAATTCACGGGTGCCGGTGATCAACGCGCTGTCGGATTTTGAGCATCCGTGCCAGGCTCTGGCAGACTTCATGACCCTGGAAGAGCACTTCGGATTGTCGGCTGGCTTGAACTTTACGTACGTGGGCGACGGGAATAATGTGTGCCATTCGCTCATGCTGACGGGCGCGCAGTTGGGAACGAATGTCACCGTGGCTACTCCTCGCGGATACTCGCCAGACATTGAGATTGTGACCAAGGCTCGCGAGATTGCCGAGGTAAACGGCTGCGAGGTGAAACTGACACAGGATCCGCAGGCGGCCGCAGAGAACGCAGATGCGGTGTACACCGATGTTTGCGTGAGCATGGGCATGGAACACGAGTCGAGCAAGCGCGCGCCGATCTTCAGGCCGTTCCAGGTGAATGAGGCGCTGATGTCGAAGACAGCGCCGAATGCCGTATTCATGCATTGCCTGCCTGCACGACGCAATGCCGAGGTAACTGACGCAGTGCTCGACGGCCCGCAGTCGATTGTGTTTGACCAGGCCGAGAACCGCATGCACGCGCAGAAGGCGCTTTTGTTGCTGTTGCTCGGCGGGCTGGCGAATGTGGCGAAGTTTTCAGCCCTCAGTTCTTAGTTGTGAGTTTACCGTTCGTAGTTTTGAAAGGCACGGCTCTAGCCGTGCCAAATGAGGCACCGGCGAAGTCGGCTTCAGCCGCTGAGGGAATGCAGGTTTTGGAAAGTGCTTCCGGCAGGGGCTAAAGCCCACGATTTTGAATTTTCTGCGGCACGACTAAAGTCGTGCCCTTTCAAAGCTAGCCAGAAGCTAGAAGGTTTCTGAGGTTCCGCAAGCATGTCTGTAATTCTCGAATCATTGCCCATCGGCCAGAAGGTCGGCATCGCTTTCTCCGGCGGGCTCGACACCTCCGCTGCTCTGCACTGGATGAAGCAGAAGGGGGCGCTCCCCTATGCCTATACTGCTAACCTCGGCCAGCCTGACGAGGACGACTACGAAGCCATTCCACGCGCGGCCCTGGAATACGGCGCGGAAAAGGCCCGCCTGATCGACTGCCGCGGCCCACTCGTCCGCGAAGGCATCGCAGCGCTGCAGGCCGGCGCCTTTCACATCAGCACCGCCGGCGTCACCTACTTCAATACCACGCCAATCGGCCGCGCCGTCACCGGGACCATGCTGGTCACGGCCATGAAGGAGGACGACGTCAATATCTGGGGCGACGGGTCCACTTTCAAAGGCAATGACATCGAGCGCTTCTATCGGTACGGCCTGCTGGTCAACCCCGACCTCAAGGTCTACAAGCCATGGCTCGACGCCGCTTTCATCGACGAGTTGGGCGGCCGCGCCGAAATGTCCGACTTCATGGAGCGCTCCGGCTTCGCCTACAAAATGTCTGCCGAGAAGGCCTACTCCACCGACTCCAACATCCTTGGCGCAACCCACGAGGCCAAAGACCTGGAGCATCTTTCTTCGTCGATCAGGATCGTCGTTCCCATCATGGGGGCAGCGTCCTGGCGGGACGAAGTTGAGGTTCGCCGCGAAGAGGTTACGGTCCGCTTTGAAGAGGGCTTCCCGGTGGCGCTCAACGAAGAGAGGTTCGATGATCCCGTCGCCCTCTTGCTCGAAGCCAACAGCATCGGCGGCCGCCACGGCCTGGGAATGTCCGATCAGATCGAGAACCGCATTATTGAAGCGAAATCTCGCGGCATCTACGAGGCGCCGGGTCTTGCCCTGCTGTACATTGCCTACGAGCGACTCATTACCGGAATTCACAACGAGGACACCATCGAGCAGTACCGCGAAAATGGCCGCAAACTCGGTCGCCTACTGTACCAGGGCCGGTGGTTTGACCCGCAGGCCATCATGCTCCGCGAATCTGCACAGCGCTGGGTTGCTAAACCAGTGACCGGCGAGGTCACACTTGAGCTGCGCCGCGGCAATGACTACTCGATCCTCAACACTGAGTCGCCCAACCTTACCTTCCACCCCGAGCGGCTCAGCATGGAGAAGACGGATTCCGCCTTCTCTCCGCGCGACCGTATCGGCCAACTCACCATGCGCAATCTGGACATCACCGACACCCGGGAAAAGCTCCTCACCTACGCCGAGACCGGACTCCTCACGCTGAGCAAAGGCGCAGAAATGCCGCAGTTGAACAGCGGTAAGGGAAAGAACACTTAAGCAATGTCGAACGAACAACAATCCGGGAAGATGTGGTCCGGCCGCTTTCGCGAGCCGCTGGATAAGGAATTTGAGCAGTGGCAGCGCTCGATTGTGTTTGACTGGCGGATCCTCGCGCACGAGGTAGCTGCCAGCAAGGCGCATGCGTCTGCGCTCGCGGCTGCTGAGGTCATTACTCCGGTTGAACTGGCACAGTTGCGTACTGGGCTGGATCATATTGCGACGGAGTTCGGTTCAGAAGAAGGCAGTGCACTGGTGCGAAACCATCCGGTTGCGGAAGATATTCACCATTTCGTCGAGCTGTCACTGGTCGAACGTGTCGGTTCTCTCGGGCTGAAGTTGCATACCGGTCGATCGCGTAACGAGCAAATCGCGACTGACCTGCGGCTGTATGTGCGCGGGCAGATTGAATTCGTCATTGACGCTCTCAGCCAGTGGGCTGATGCGCTGCTGGAGCAGGCAGGCAACGCCGGTGATGCAGTAATGCCAAGCTATACGCACATGCAGCGGGCCGAGCCGGTGCTACTGGCGCACTGGATGCTTGCATACGTGCAAATGATTCTGCGCGACGCGGAACGTCTGCGGGATTGTGCGGCCCGGCTGAACTTCTGTCCCCTGGGGTCGGGAGCGGTAGCGGGTGCGACGCTGAAGTTGGACCGGGCGATTGCCGCGCGGGAGTTGGGTTTCGTGGCGCCGACTGCGAACTCGATGGATGCGACCAGCGATCGCGATTTCATTCTCGAGTACCTGCAGGCGCTGACATTTGTCGGGTTGCACCTGAGCCGATTTGCCGAGGAGATTACGTTGTTTGCCACGGCG
This sequence comes from uncultured Acidobacteriaceae bacterium, assembly GCA_963769345.1. Lineage (GTDB taxonomy): Bacteria > Acidobacteriota > Terriglobia > Terriglobales > Acidobacteriaceae > Telmatobacter. The sequence goes on along the minus strand of CAVYLL010000004.1, from coordinate 441,338 downwards.
GAGTTTGGATTTGTTGTGCTGCCCGAAGCATTTTCCACGGGATCTAGCGCGATGCCGCAGAAGAAGAATCCCGACTTGACTGAATTGATTCGCGCGAAGGTCGGTCGGATTCACGGCGCGGCGGAAGCGGTTACTCTGCAATTGAAGGGATTGCCCCTGGCCTACAACAAGGATATGCAGGAGACCCAGGAGCCGGCGTTTCAGGTTGAGTTTGTCGCGCCCATGCTGACGCTGGTGGCGCGTTTCACCTCGGCCCTGCAGTTCAACTTCGAACGCATGCGGGATGCGGCGCAAACGGGGTATCTGAATGCTATGGCGGGGGCGACCTATCTCGTACACAAAGGCGTTCCCTTCCGTACCGCTCACGAGAAGATCGGCAACGCGGTTCGCTATGCGCTGGAAAAAGGCGTGGAGTTGAACGAGTTGAGCCTGGACGAACTGCGCCAATTCGGCAGCGAGTTCGGTGAGGACTTTTACGCAGCAGTCACATTGCAGGCGACGCTCGATTGCCATGACGTCATCGGCGGAACGGCGACGAATCGCGTGAAAGCCGCATTGCGCGATGCAGCAGAGCGCGTGGCAGCGCTAAAGAAAGTGAGCGCATCGGAGGTGGTTCATGCTGGTGCGTAAGGCGCTCTTGAAGGATGCGACGAATATTTATGACCTGGTGAATTCGCTCTCGGGCGACGGCACGCTGCTGAAACGCTCGTTCGCTGAAATCTGCGAAAACGTGCGCGACTTTACGGTTTCGGAATCAGATGGCGGCATATTTCTGGGCTGCGGCGCTCTGCACTTCTACGGGCCGCACCTCTGCGAAGTGCGCTCGATCGTGGTAAAGCCGGAGGCCAAGGGACAGGGCGCCGGCGGACGCATTCTTGGTGCTCTGATTGAAGAGGCAGAAGAGCACGGGATTCAATCTGTATGCCTGTTCACGCGCATTCCCGACTTTTTCTTCAAATACGGCTTTCGCACAGTAGAGGACAAGATCGAGCTGCCCGACAAGATCTTCAAGGATTGCCAGAACTGTCCGCGGCTGCACCGCTGCGACGAGGTCGCAATGGTGCGTGGGCGCATTCCGCGTATTTCGATTCTCGGTCCGAAGATCGAAGCCGAACAACTCGTCAAGCTTTCGGGATAGTTACCTGCCTCGCCAGAGCGATGACTGGTCGTCTGCTAGCTGCGCAAGCAGCGTGAGTACAACGACGGCGAAGAATGCAAGCACCATGTTGGTGCTCAACGTCTGAAAGACTGTCTCGACGAGGCTCTCGCAGTAACCCAGTTCGGAACACGTGCGCCAGTTGAGCGCCGAGTAAGCGCCGAGGTAGGTGAGTGCCATGAGTGAAAGAAGCACGGCGGAGCGCCGCGGCGGTCGTACCAGCAGGAACACTGGAAAACAGAGAACTGGAAGGCCACAATAAAGACAGCTCAGCAGGGTGTCCTGGCGCAGATCAACGCCAAAGGACCTGCCGATTCCAAAAAGTGTGACGCCGGCGCTGAGAATCCCAGCCAGAGCCAAGAGGATCGTCCAGATAATTCCGCGAATCGTCATGCGTTCAATCCTCGGATATGTTCAACGGGTAGATTCACTGTACAGGATCGCCGCGGCCACTGCAGCCTGTCCGAAGCTGAGACCACCATCGCCCGGGCTGACGCTTCGATGCTGGAAAACTTCGAGTCCCTGGGCCTTTAGGCCGGAGCGCAGGAGACTAACCAGTCGGCGGTTGTGCATGCAGCCGCCAGAGAGCGCAACCTGCTGTATCCCGGTGGCGGAGTGCGCTCTGGATGCAGCCTGGATAAAAGCGTCTGCAATCGCGGCATGGAACCGTGCGGCGATCTCGGATCGGGCTACGCCCGCCACAAGGTCGGCGACCATTGCGCGCCAGAGCGGAGCGACGCTGATTCTCGATAGTTCGCGCTGGCTCCAGTCTCCACCGAGCAATTCGGTCTGGTATTGGACCGGAAAGCAAAGTTCGTTGGGGAGGCCGGCAGCGCAACCCTCCAACTCAATGGCAGCCTGCGCCTCGTAATCTACCTTGCGGCGATTGAGGATCACGGCGGCAGCAGCATCAAAGAATCGGCCGAGACTTGATGTATAGGGCGCGTTGATCTGGCGCTCAATCATGCGGCGCATTACGCGGGCCTCCTGCTCGGTGGCTCCAACGAGGTCCCTTGCCTCAACCTCGGGGAAGCCGGCCGCGATGAGATGGCCGAACGCCATGCGCCAGGGTTCGCGGATGGCTGCTTCGCCGCCCGGCATCGGAACATAGTCGAGGTGGGCAAAGCGTTCAAAGCTTCCAGGATCGTGGCCGGAGAGGCGGCAGATCAGCACTTCCCCGCCCCAGATACGGCCGTCGGTGCCATAGCCGGTGCCGTCGAGTGAGAGGCCGATGACCGGCCCAGAGAGGGCGTGTTCTGCCATGCAGGCTGCAATGTGGGCGTGATGATGCTGCACGCCGATCAAGCGCAGACCACGACCGCCGGCCCACTGCTTCGCCCAGCTAGTAGACAGATAGCCGGGATGCAGATCATGGACGACGATTTTCGGCTCGATCTCAAAGGTGTTCGTCAGGTGGCGCAGGCACTCTTCGAAGAACTGAAGACTTGTGGCGTTCTCCAGATCGCCAATGTGCTGACTCTGGTACACAAATTTGCCGCGTGCGAGCGCGAGTACGTTTTTCAGATGGCCGCCGACGGCGAGCAGCGGTGGGGCGTCGAACGGCAGCGAAATGGCGAGTGGAACAAAGCCGCGGGCTCGGCGAATGATTTGCGGTTTGCCGTCAACCAAAGCGTCAACGGAATCATCGCAGCGCTGGAGAATTTCGCGATCGTGCATCAGGAAGGCGTCGGCGATGGCAGCGAGACGCGCGCGGGCTTCGTCGTTATCGATAGCGATCGGCTCCTCGCTCAGATTGGCCGACGTCATCACCAATGCTTTCACGCGCGGATCTGCGAAAAGCAAGTGCTGGAGCGGCGCGTAGGGCAGAAAGAGGCCCAGCCACGGAATGCCGGGCGCTACTGAGGGGGCGATGCCGTTCCGTTTGCGCGCATGGCCAAGAACGATGGGACGCGCTGGCGTCTGCAGCAGTGCTTCTTCTTCCGCAGTCAGGTCGCACATGGTGCGCGCCGCAGCAAGGTCGCGCACCATGATCGCGAGTGGTTTGCCGTAGCGATGTTTGCGCTGTCGCAGGCGTGTGACGGCTTCTTCCCTGGTTGCATCCACACTGAGGTGGAAACCACCGATACCTTTGATGGCCATGATCTCGCCGCGGAGAAGACGCTCTATCGTTTCGGCGACTGGGTCGGCGCTCTCGATCGGCGCGCCTTCTGGTGTTTCCAACCACACGCGTGGGCCGCAGCGCCAGCAGGCATTCGGCTGGGCGTGGAAACGCCGATTGAGTGGATCGTCGTATTCTGCCTGGCACTCGGGACACATGCGGGAATTTTGCCATCGAGGTTTGCGGGCGGTCGTACGGGATGCGGCGCGTGATGGTATAGCGCGGTCCGCAGTTGGTGCAGTTCAGGAAGGGATACCGGTAGCGGCGGTCGGCGGGATCGAGCAGTTCACGCAGGCAGTCGGCGCAGGTGGCCGCGTCGGCGGGGATGCCGGTGCTGACACGCCCAAGCACTTCGCTGGCTACGATGCTGAATCCGGCGCGGCCATTGGGCGCAAGATCGCTGGTGGCAGACCGAGTCGATGCGCGCCAGTGGTGGAGTTTCCGAGGTGAGGCGGGCGAGGAAGGCCTGAATGCGGACCGCCGGACCTTCGATCTCAATGGTTACGCCGTCTGTATCGTTGCCGATAAAGCCTGCCAGATTCTCTTCGCTCGCGAGACGGTAAACGAACGGACGAAAACCCACACCCTGAACGACTCCGCTTACCCGAATACCCTTCCGCTTGACCCTGGAGTCAGATTCCGGGAGTGACGATGCAGAGAAGGTCAAAAGGTTGCGCCTCGGAACTAAGCATAGCCCAAAGCGCAAATCGAAGCCCTACCGAAACTTCGGGCAAATCAGTGGGAATCGCAACGCAGGGCAACCAAAACTTTTGCAGTTTGCTCAAAGCTCAGTAGCGGATAGGTGGGGTGAACACCGATCCGCTTCTTTGCGCAGCGCAAAGAATTATTGAAGATAGCTCCTATTTACACCCGAAGGGCCATCCGAAGGTGTCCCGCAGGTAAATGCGAAAGGTGGATGATATGAAAAAAATAATGTTGACGACTTGCTGTTGCGAGCCTCGCAGCCATGAGCTGGGCATCTGACCAGGATAAACAAGATACAACGGAACGGCTGGATAAAGCCGCCGCAGTCCTGCACGAAGTGATGGCTGCACCGGACAAAGGAATTCCCGAAGAAGTGATGGAGCATGCAAAGTGCGTAGCCGTTGTTCCGCACATGATCAAGGGCGGATTTGTATTTGGCGCCCAAGGCGGCCGCGGTGTTGCCACTTGCCGCACCGAAAATGGCTGGAGCGCTCCGGCGTTCTTCGCGATCACGGGCGGTAGCTGGGGCCTGCAGATCGGCGTCGAAGGCGTGGATCTGGTGATGGTTATTCAGAACGAAGAAGGCATGAAGCACCTGCTGGCCGACAAATTCCAACTGGGCGCGGATGCCTCGGCCGCGGCGGGACCAGTGGGGCGTCATGCGTCGGCTGACACCGACTGGAAGATGAATGAGGAGATCCTGACGTACTCGCGCGCCAAGGGCGTATTCGCAGGGCTTACGTTGAATGGCGCAGATGTTCGGTCTGACCATGATTCCATGAGGACGGTTTACGGACCGGACGTCACGTTCCGCACGGTTCTGACCGGGTCTGTTCCTCCTCCGCCGCAGGCGCATGCGTTTCTTTCTGCTGTTCGAGGTGCCCGTGTTCAAGCGGCCTCCCGCTAAAGATCGAGTGTGTTGCGAAAGACTGCGAGCATCCGGAATGTTTTCCGGGTGCTCGCACTGTTTAGGGGTGATGACAGAGTCTTCCCCTCGAATACGATGCGATCAGAATCGCTGCACTGCCGTGAAGGGAACCGATATTGCAAGACAAACACTTATGCATGAAAGAATCGGAACATGATGGAACGTTGGCGAGTTTTTGACGCCCAGCATTTGCGGGTCTTTCTGATTATTCCTCTCCTTGCATCGAATCTGATCTTTGCACAGCAGCTGCCGGACATCACGACCATTGTTCGACGGCGTTGATGCATCGGTAAAGAACCGGATCGATCATCTGGCAGCCTACACGGTCACCGAACATTACGCGGTGTTTCGCGGCAACGATGAAACGCACCCGGCGGCGGAAATGCTTGTGAAGACCACTTACCGCAAGCAGACCGGCAAAAGCTACGAGATCGTCTCCCAGAGCGGCTCAACCTTCTGGCGGAACGAAGTGTCTGGCCACCCTGCTGACAACGAAAAGCACATGAGCCTGCCCGGCAACGTCGAGACGGCGCTGATCAACAGCGCCAACTACGAGATGAAACTGGATGCCAATGCGCGGGAACAACTCAATGGGCGGGACTGCCTTGTTCTGGATATCAATCCAAAGCGCACCAGCCAGTTTCTGTTCAAAGGAAAGGTGTGGGTGGACGCACGAGACTTCGCGATTGTGCTGCTGAAGGGAAGGGCCTCCAAGAGCGCCTTTTTCCTGGCGAGCGCTGCGGAGGTTACGCGACAATACGACGAAGTAAGCGGACTGCCGATGGCGATCCATGCCCAGGCAATCTCTGCCAGTTCGTTGCTGGGCCAGACTGTGGTCAAAATCGACTACGCAAATTATCAGCTTGACCTGGTGACTGCTCCTTAAACGCGCCTCGAGCCTACGCCTGGAGCTTGCAAACCATCCATGACGGCTAGGGATGCTGAAACCTGGTGACGAATGAACGCGCCAGCCTCACCGATGCTGCACTATACTGAGCACCTGTGACACCGATCTGGAGCGACTGGAAACTGATGGCCGCCCTCGGCTCCTGCCTACTGCTGGGGCTCAAGCACGGCTTCGACTACGATCATCTGGCCGCAATTTCGGATATCACAGCCGTTCAGAAAAACTGGCGCAGCGGACTGCGGCTGGGGATGACGTACGCGCTGGGCCACGCGTTCACGGTGGTTGCCCTCGGTATTGCTGTGCTGCAAATGCACCTGGGGTTGCCCGAGGGCCTGGATCACTGGACAGAACGGCTGATCGGCCTGACGCTGATCGTGCTGGGAATCGGTGTGGTGGCGGGCATTCTGCGCAAGGACGCGCATGGACACCGGCACAGCTCGCATTGAGAGCCGACTAGCCATCGCCATTAACGGCGTGCTGTGGATGGCTTGGCGCGTGCGTCGCTTCTGGAATCCGGGCAGCCCCGAAGCCGGAGCGATTTCAGTGGATGTACAACGGCAAATCGGTCTTTGTGATTGGCATTCTGCACGGAGTGGGTGCCGAGACGCCGAGCCAGCTTGCCTTGTTCTTTCTGACGGCGAATCTGGGCGGAACCTCGCGCGGCATGCTGGGGCTGGGGGCGTTTGCCGTTGGGCTGGTGGCGATGAACGCACTGATGACGGCATCGCTTGGGGGCGCCTTCAAGGCCGGCGGACACCATCCGCACTTTTATCACGTAATTGCGTGGACCGGCGCGGTGTATAGCTGCGCCATCGGATTGATCTTTCTCTTCGGCATTTCCGACAAGCTTCCCGCCTTGGGCTGATCGCGAATTCCTTTCAAATTCCTGATTCGGAACTGCTTCCCGCCGGTAAGTTTCGGCCTGTGGAACAGCCTCAGACCCGCGTGACCGCGGTCACGGTGGGTCGTATACTTAGCGGGAGTAAAACAAGACCAGACAGAGAGCGGAGCGTAAGGGTAACTGCTTCGCCATCAATGTCTGGAGGGATTTGTGCCCGCATTCACACCACCGCCGCTGCCAAGCGACGACAAACGCTGGAAAATCGTGAACGGCACCATGCGCAAGAATGGGTTTGCCCGCCACGCGCTGATCGAAACACTCCACACTGTGCAATCCGCATTCGGATATCTCGACGACGATGCCATCACCTTCGTCGCAAAGTCGCTGCGCGTGCCGCTGAGCCAGGCCTACGGAGTGGTCACTTTTTACCACTACTTCAGCCTGAAGCCGCCCGGCAAACACACCATGACGATCTGCACGGGAACAGCCTGCTACATCAAGGGCACAGACAAGCTGGTGGCCGCCGCTGAAAAACGCCTGGGCATTCCGCAAGGCCAGACAACGAAAGACGGCAAGATCAGCCTGATGACTGCGCGTTGCGTCGGCGCCTGCGGACGCGCACCGGTGGTGCTTACCGACGGCGAATTGCAAGGCCAGATGAGCGGCGACAACATGCTCGAACAACTGGAAAGGTGGGCGGTCGAATGACACTCGAAGAGCTTGATCAGATCGGTCGAATCCGTTCGCGCGGAAAATGCGAAGTTCGACCACGAAATCAATGTGTGCATGGGCACAGGCTGCCTGAGCCAGCACTCCGACAAGCTGAAGGATGCGCTGACCAATGCGGTTTCAGCCTCCGGAAAGCGAGCCCTGGTACGTCGCACCGGTTGCATGGGCCTCTGCGCTGCCGGTCCGCTGGTTCTCGTTGACCCCGAAGAGACGCTCTACCAGCATGTCAAGGCCGACAATGCTGAAGCCGTAGTTGGCAGCCTTGGCGGCCAACCGGTAGCAGAACTGCAATGCGATCTTCGCGAGCACTTTGACCAGCAGGTACACGTGGTGCTGGAAAACTCCGGCCACATCGATCCCGAAAAGATCGACGACTACATCGCGCGCGATGGTTACCAGGCGCTGGTGAAGGCACTCACCGAGATGACCCCGAACGACGTGATCCAGCAGACTCACCGAAAGCGGGTTGCGCGGGCGCGGCGGCGGCGGTTATCCGACCGGCTTGAAGTGGGGCACGGTGGCCAAGGCCGTTGGCGACATGAAGTATGTGATCTGCAACGGCGACGAGGGAGACCCTGGAGCCTTCATGGATCGCAGCGTTCTCGAAAGCGATCCGCAACGCGTGCTCGAAGGCATGGCGATTGCAGCATACGCCGTGGGCGCCAGCAAGGGATATGTTTACGTGCGCGCAGAGTATCCACTGGCTGTAGCGCGACTGCAGAATTGCTTGCGCGATGCGCGCCGGCGTGGACTGCTGGGCAACAACATCTGCAACACTTCCTTCAACTTCGACGTAGAGATCCGCCTTGGCGCCGGCGCTTTTGTCTGCGGCGAAGAGACCGCGCTGATTGCATCGATTGAAGGCAAGCGAGGCACGCCGAAGCCGCGGCCCCCGTATCCAGCGGTAAGCGGACTGTGGGGCAAGCCGACACTCATCAACAATGTTGAGACGTTTGCCAACATCGCGCCGATCATCCGCAAGGGCGGCAAGTGGTTTGCCCAGATCGGCACGGAAAAGAGCAAAGGAACCAAGGTCTTTGCCCTGACCGGCAAGATCACCAACACCGGCCTCGTTGAAGTGCCGATGGGCATGAGCCTTCGGCAGATTATCGAAGGCATCGGCGGAGGCGTACCGGACGGGCACAAGTTCAAGGCAGTGCAGACCGGCGGACCCTCCGGCGGCTGCATTCCGGACGAACATCTTGATCTGCAGGTCAGCTACGAATCGCTGATTCAGGTCGGATCCATGATGGGTTCCGGCGGCATGATCGTGATGGACGATACCTCGTGCATGGTCAACGTGGCACGCTTCTTCGTCGAGTTCTGCATGACCGAATCGTGCGGCAAGTGCATTCCCTGCCGCGCAGGCACGGCGCAGATGTTTACCCTGCTGTCGCGCATCTGCGACGGCACGGGCACGATGGAAGACCTTGATCTTCTGGTGGAACTTTGCGGCACGATCAAGGAGACCAGCCTCTGCGGTCTCGGCATGACCGCGCCGAATCCCGTTCTCAGCACCCTGCGCTACTTCAAAAATGAATATATGGAGCACATTGTGCACAAGCGCTGCCCCGCCGGCGTCTGCAACATTGCCGGAGCAACCGTAGCCGAAGAAGCTCCTGTGGAGGTGTTGGCATGAGCGCCGCCGTTGACGTAAAAACTCTGGTAATCGATGGCAAGGATGTAAGCGGGCGCGCGGGGCAGACGATCCTTGAAGTAGCCCGGGAAAACAACATCGACATCCCCACCCTGTGCCATCTTGACGGGCTGGGCGATGTTGGCGCATGCCGGCTTTGCCTGGTCGAGATCAAGGGCAACAACAAGCTGCTGCCGGCCTGCGTCGCAACTGTCGAAGAAGGCATGGAAGTCAACACTGCGACCGAGCGGCTCAAGAAGCATCGGCGCACCATCCTTGAGTTGCTCTTTGCCGAACGCAATCACATCTGCTCAGTTTGCGTGTCGAACGGCCACTGCGAGTTGCAATCGATGGCGCAGAAGCAAGGCTTGACGCACGTACGCCTTCCCTATCGCAACCCGGAACTCACAGTTGATGCATCGCACGAGCGCTTCACTGTCGACCACAATCGCTGCATTCTGTGCACGCGCTGCGTTCGAGTGTGCGCCGAAATTGAAGGCGCGCATGTATGGGACGTGATGGGCCGCGGCATCAACTCTTCAGTCATCACCGACCTGCACGAGGACTGGGGAAAATCGAGTTGCACACGCTGCGGCAAATGCGTGCAGGTGTGCCCCACCGGAGCGCTGTTCGACAAGAGCAAAATCGGCTCCGATCACCCCAAGTATCCGGATTTTCTGCCTTACCTGAACCAGATGAGGGAAGCGCAATGAACAAACTGAGATTGGCAACAGCATGGCTGGACGGCTGCTCCGGCTGCCACATGTCGTTCCTCGACATGGATGAAAGGCTCCTCGAATTGGCTGCGCTCGTCGACGTGGTCTACAGCCCGATCGTGGACACCAAGGAGTTCCCAGACAACGTGGACATCGCGCTGGTCGAGGGAGCGGTGGCGTCGGTCGACGACGAGAAGAAGATCAAGAAGATCCGCGCGCACTCGAAGATGCTGATCGCGATGGGAGACTGCGCCATCACGGGCAATGTACCTTCGATGCGCAATCCTATTGGGCCGGAAGCGATTCTCGATCGCGCCTACTTCGAAAACGCGACCATACAGAAGCAGATTCCCTGCGTCGTGGTGCCCAAGCTGCTCAAGATCGTGCGCCCCATCCATGAATTTGTGAAGGTGGACGTATTCCTGCCCGGCTGCCCGCCTTCCGCCGACACATTTCACACAGCGCTGACGGCGCTCATCACCGGCGAGCCGCTGGATATTCCGGCCCTCACCCGCTTTGGAGCCTGATCCCCTAAGGAGTTCGAGTTATGACGCAGACCATCACCATCGATCCTGTAACCCGCCTGGAAGGACACGGCAAGATCACGATCTATCTGAACGCGCAGGGCGAAGTGGAAAACGCGCAGTTTCATGTCACCCAAGTGCGCGGTTTCGAGAAGTTCTCACAAGGCCGACCGTTCTACGAGATGCCAGCCCTGACGGCGCGCATCTGCGGTATCTGCCCAGTTTCGCATTTGCTGGCGTCTGCGAAAGCCTGCGAAGCCATCATGTCGGTGCGCATTCCGCATACGGCCGCGCAACTGCGCCGCATGCTGAACCTTGCGCAGATGGTGCAATCGCACGCGCTGAGCTTCTTCCATCTTTCGTCGCCCGATCTGCTGCTCGGCATGGAGTCGGACCCGGCGCAGCGGCACATCTTCGGTGTCGCGGCTGCAAGGCCCGAACTCGGCAGAGCTGGAATAGGACTGCGCCGTTTTGGCCAGCACATCATCGAACTGCTGGGCACGAAGCGCATTCATACCGGATGGGTCATACCCGGCGGCGTAACCGAGCCGTTGACCGCAGCCAAGCGCGACGAGATGCTTGCCATGCTGCCCGAAGCCTACGCGAATGTCAGCCTGGCGCTGGCAGCTTACAAGCAGATCGCAGATCGCTTCCAGCAGGAGATCTCAGTCTTCGCCAACTTCCCGTCGAGCTATCTCGGACTCATCAATGACGACGAGACCATCGAGTTCACCGATGGCGCACTTCGGCTCATCGGTCCGAAAGGCGACACCATTGAGGACGGCATCACGGCACAGCGCTTTACGGAGGTGATCGGCGAAGCTGTGGAGAATTACAGCTACACCAAGTTTGTCTACTACAAGCCGCTTGGCTATCCAGAAGGCAGCTATCGCGTGGGACCGCTGGCGCGACTGAACATCGTGAAGTCGATGGGCACGCCGAAGGCCGATCTCGAACTGGCCGAGTTCAAGCAACTGGCCACCGGACCGGTGGAGAGCTCGTTCTTCTATCACCATGCGCGGCTGGTTGAGGCGCTTTACGGCATCGAGAAGATCGAGCATATTCTTGCCGATCCGCAGATTCTTGACAAGCACGTGCGCGCAACTGCAGGCGTCAATCGTCTGGAAGGCGCAGGACAAATCGAGGCGCCGCGCGGTACGCTCAACCATCACTACAAGGTCGATGAGAACGGACTTATCACCTGGGCTAACCTCGTTGTCGCCACCGGACACAACAACAATGCAATGAACAAGGGCGTTCTTCAGGCGGCGAAGTGCTACGTGAAGGACGGAAAGTTCACAGAAGGCGCTTTAAACCGCGTCGAAGCTGTCATCCGCACTTTTGACCCGTGCCTGAGTTGCTCCACTCATGCCTTTGGGCAGATGCCGTTGGCGATGACACTTCTGTCGGCAGACGGTGAAGTTGTCGATCGAGTCATTCGCTGAGTACGATGACAGCATGACTTTTACGGCCCGATGTCTGATTCTTGCTTGCGGGAACACGTTGCGCGAGGATGATGGCGTCGGGCCGTTTCTTGCGCAGTGGGCCGAAGAGAGATGGCGCGGTGATGCGCGAGTGCGCGTACTCTGCGATCACCAGTGGACGCCGGATATGGCGGAAGAAATCGCCGCAGCCGAAACGGTAATCTTTGTGGACTGTTCGCTGGATCAGGCGCCAGGGCAGATTCAGTTGCGTGAGCTCAGCTCTGCCTCCCTGAAGCCAGGCCTGGTTACGCATCACCTCGGCGCCGCAGAACTGCTCAGCGTGGCGCAGGAGCTGTATGGAACGCAGCCTCGCAGAGCTTGTCTGCTCACGGTCGGCGCCGGGAGCATCGAGCTGGGTGAAGGCCTCAGCCATGCCGTCCGCGATGCGCTTCCCGACGCGGAGGATCTTCTCGAACTGACTGTGGGTCAGCTCCTCAGCTGATTCGAGTCAACGCGCATATCCGGCAAGCTTGATGAGTATGCGTATTCTCCCGGTAGAGCTCCGGCAGCATGATCCCCACGTGCGATCCAAACTGCTCGTATCCTAGTAACTTCGAATCGCCGAGCATCGTCATCGACGTGAATGAATGTGTACCCATGTCGAAGGCGAGCTTATTTGATTTTGGCTTCCCGAGGATGGTCACGTAGAGATCGTCGCCTTTGCGCGTGAAGCGAAGATCGTCGCCCTCTGCTGACTTCCCTGACCGCTTTTGTCCATGGCGTTGTGTCGTAGATGGCTTCGCCGTTCTGCTTGAGCCATGCGCCGAGAGCTTGCAGCCGGTCCATCTGCACGGGCGGGATGGTGCCGTCGGCTTCGGGGCCTACGTCGAGCAGGAGATTGCCGTTCTTGCTCACGATGTCGACGAGCAGCGCGATCAGCTCGCCGGGGGCGATGGTTTCCTTCTCGCCTTCGGCGCGGTTGTAGCCAAAGGAGCGGCCGAGGCCGCGGCACTCCTCCCACTTCTTCTCGCTGATCTGATCCTTCTTCTCGTACTCGGGCGAAGTGAAGTCGGAGTGCTTGATGCCGAAGCGGTCGTCGATGACGCCGTCGGGAATGGCGTTGTAGTAGTCGGCTTCGACCTGGAGCGCGTTGCCGGTTTTGGGCCAGTCGATATCGTTCCACAGAATCGCGGGATGGTAGCGGTCGATGAGCTCGTGAATCTGGGCGAAGGCGTACTTGCCGTAGGCATCGCTCTGCGGCTTTACGGAGTCGTAGTCGCTGTTGACCTGGATGGGGCCGGTGTTGAAGGTCCAGTCGTATCCGCCGGAGTAGTAGAGGCCCATCTTCATTCCCTGCTTCTGAACCGCGGTCGGTCAGTTCGCCGACGATGTCGCGCTCGGCGTGCAGCTGGTTCGGCTTGAGGCGAGGGCTCGGATTGGGCGTGTGCTGGGCCAGAGCGTGAAGCCTTCGTGGTGCTTGCTGGTGAGGACCACGTAGCGCGCGCCGGCGTCGCGGAAGATCTGCGGCCATCTTGTCGGGATTCCACTTTTTCGATTCGCGATTGAAGACGGGTGCGAATTCGTAGTAGCCCTGGTTCGCCGTAGTGCTGCTTGTGGTAGTCCTGCGTGGGCGAGCCGGGAATGCGCATCGTGTTGAGGTACCACTCGGCGTAGGGGTCGTACTTGATGTAGTCGTTCGACGAAAAGTCGTGATCAGGGTGGGTGAGCGGCGCCCATCCGGGCACCGAGTAGAGACCCCAGTGGATGAAGATGCCGAGCTTTGCGCCGGCATACCACTGCGGCAGCGGATGCTGGTCGAGCGATTCGATTGTGGGTTCGTACTTTACGGGTGCCTGCGCGGAACAAAGCGCAGCGATCGAGATGACTGCGGCAAAGATTGCGGCAACAGGTTTCAGGACCATTTGCGTCCTCGTGAGAGTTTCACACGAATGATAAGCGGTCGATTTCTGTTTGCCCTTGATTCGCTGCTGACTTTTTGTTCACCTCACGAGCGACGGCCATTGTGCGACCGAATGAGAGAATTTTTGGTAGGCTTCCGGGCATAAATTACTCTGCCATATAGGGTTACGACACGGCCTTAGCTGCAAAATCCTCTTGAAATTGGACTTAGCGGCAAAATCCTCTCTGCAAAGGAGTTAGCGTCGAGGCGATGAAGCTGAAGCTTACGATTGCACTGCAAGCGCGAATTCCGATCTCGGGAACGGTCCTCGCTTTGAATCTATTGTGCGCGTTCAGAAGCAAATCACCTGCAAAGTCCGGCAGAGAATTTTCGCTATGAAATGAGTGAGTTGGGAAAATTTGGAGAGTATGAGGCTTGACGGATCGAATTGGTCGCAAAGCACCACACGGCGGCTGCATGTAATGTGCGGTCGCCGTTGGCCCCAGGAAAAGACTTCTCGAATTGATATGCAGGCTCGCAGGGGCTATAAAGCCCCCGGCGCATTTTTTGCGTTGGCGGCACGACTAAAGTCGTGCCCTTTCAAAAACCTCTCAATGTCAGCCTTGCGCAAGGCGTTCCATTCAATTCGAGCAGCAGCGCCTAAAATGCTGCTACGGTCTGACGCAGGCTGTACGAGCTGAGCGTCTTGATGTAGTTGCCGCGATCGAATGGCGATACATCGGGCACCGAGCGGCGGCTGAGACAGCCGCGCGTTTCGGAGAGCGATGAGTATTCGCGCTTCTCCAGCCAGTACTGCAGGTCAGAGAGGACGCGACCGATGTGCTCGATGCCGTGGATGTGCAGCGCCGAGCACATCATGGCAACGTTGCCGCCGGCCATGATGCTCTTGATGACGTCTTCAGCCGAGTGCACGCCGCCGGTGATGGCGATGTCGATGTTGAGGTGGCCGTAGAGAATTGCGGCCCAGTGCAGGCGGGGCAGCAATTCGGACGGCGTGGAGAAATGCAGAGTGGGCCGCACCTCGAGGCTTCAATATCGAAGTCGGGCTGATAGAAGCGGTTGAAGAGAACTACCCCGGCAGCGCCCGCGTCTTCGAGTTTCGCCGCCATGTGCGGCAAGCTCGTGAATGACTGCGACAGCTTCACCGCAACGGGAACCTTCACCGCCTTGCAGACGCTCTCGACGAGTTCGAGCAACTGCGCCTCAAGTTCGTACGAAGTCTGGCTGCGATCGGTGGCCAGCGCGTAGGTGTTGAGTTCGATGGCATCCGCGCCAGCCTGCTCCGACTCCTTGGCGAAACGCACCCATCCGCCGGTGGTTGCGCCGTTGAGGCTGGCAAGAATCGGGATTTTTACCGCTTCCTTGCAGCGCCGGATGTGCTCGAGATAGACCTCGTGGGTCATCCGGTAGTCGTTGAGGTCGGGCAGATAACCGAGCGACTCGGCGAAGGACTCCGTGCCGCGCGAAAGATCTTCGTCGAGCGCACGCGACTCGAGAGCAAGCTGCTCCTCGAAGAGCGATGTCAGCACGATTGCCGATGCGCCGGCGTCTTCCATACGACGCACGTTCTCAATGGACTCTGAAAGCGGCGTGGAAGACACAACGATGGGTCCGTTCAGTTTCAGGCCCAGGTACTTGGTGGATACATCAATCATTTTGATCCTCCGGCAGGCGGGGCTGCCAGTTTCTCTTCCGGCTTTTCTGCGGGCGCAATGTTCGGAGTCTCGCCACGACCCGGCATGGAGGCGCGGGATGAGTAGACGCGCCACTGGCGCTCGACATCGTCCTGTGCTTCTTTAAGCAGCGTGGCAGCCATCTCAGGATTGCTGCGCGCAAGCATGGTGTAGCGTGCTTCGCGGTAGGCATATTCCTTGAGCCGGATTGACGGAGCTTTTGAATCCAGCTGGAACGGATTCTTGCCTTCTTCACGCAACGCGGGGTTATAGCGCATGAGCGGCCAGTAGCCGGACTGAACAGCGAGCTTTTGCTGCTCGAGTCCGTGCACCAGGTCGTAGCCGTGGGCAATGCAGCTTGAGTAAGCGATGATGATCGACGGGCCGTCGTGCGCTTCAGCCTCCTGGAAGGCCTTGACCACGTGACTGTCGTTGCCGCCGAGCGCGACCTGCGCAACATATACAGAGCCGTAGCTGACGGCTTCCATTGCCAGGTCTTTTCTGCTGTTTTGCTTTCCAGCCGCGGCAAACTTGGCAACTGCGCCGCGCGGCGTGGCCTTGGACGACTGACCGCCGGTGTTCGAGTAAACCTCGGTGTCGAGAACGAGCACGTTGACGTTCTTGCCGGAGCCGAGCACGTGGTCGAGCCCGCCGAAACCGATGTCGAACGCCCAGCCGTCGCCGCCCAGAATCCACACGCTCTTGCGAACCAGCGTTTCGGCAATTGCCAGCAGGTTGCGCGCATCAGAGGAATCGATGCCGGCGAGCTTCGCGGAGAGGATCTTCACCCGCTCGCGCTGCGCATTGATTTCCGGTTTCGGTCTTCTGCGACGCATTGACGATATCGGCGGCAAGCTCCGGCCCAATAGCGGATGCGAGGCGCGTGACCAGCATTTCCGCAAAGGCTTTCTGCTGATCGAGCGCGGTGCGCATGCCGAAGCCGAACTCCGCATTGTCTTCGAAGAGCGAGTTGGCCCAGGTCGGACCGCGGCCTGACGGATTCTTGCTGTAGGGCGTGGTGGGCAGGTTGCCGCCGTAGATCGACGAGCAGCCTGTTGCGTTGGCGACGTAGAGCCGATCGCCAAAGAGCTGGGTAAGCAGCTTAATGTAGGCGGTTTCGCCGCAACCGGCGCAGGCGCCCGAGAACTCAAAGAGCGGCTGCAGCAATTGCAGATCCTTTACCTGCGAGTGCGAAAGCTTGCTGCGGTCGACTTCGGGCAGGTCAAGGAAATACTCCCAGTTGTCGCGCTCGGCTTCGCGCAGCGGAGCCTGCGGCGCCATGTTGATGGCCTTCTTGCTGGCGTCGCTCTTGCTCTTTACCGGGCAGACGTCCACGCAAACGGCGCACCCGGTGCAATCTTCCGGAGCAACCTGCAGCGTGTAGTGATCGTGTTTCCATGCCCTTCCACTTCGGCTTGGCCCACTTGAAGGTTGCGGGTGCCTTGTCGCCGAGTTCGGGGCTGTAGACCTTGGCGCGAATTACGGCGTGCGGGCAAACCATGACGCACTTGCCGCACTGGATGCAGAGATCCTTGTCCCACACCGGGATGAACTGCGCGATGTTGCGCTTCTCCCACTGCGCGGTGGCCGTCGGGAATGCGCCGCCGGCAGGAATGGCGCTGACGGGGAGCAGATCGCCGCGTCCTGCTGCGATTTCGCCGAGAACGTTGCGGACGAACTCCGGCGCCTTGCCGGAGATGGACGGGATGAGATCGAAGTCAGAGGAGGCGGCGGAGGGCAACTCGACCTTGTGAAGATGCGCGAGTGCCGCATCGACGGCGTCGTAGTTCTTTCTGCACGACTGCCTCGCCGCGCTTGCCGTAGGTCTTCTTGATGGCCTTCTTGATCTGCGCGATGGCTTCTTCGCGCGGCAGAACACCGCTGATGGCGAAGAAGCAGGTCTGCATGATGGTGTTGATGCGCGTGCCCATTCCGGCCTCGCGCGCCACTGTGTAGCCGTCGATGACGTAGAACTCGATCTTCTTGCGCAGCATCTCTTCCTGCGTCGATTTGGGCAGCTTGTCCCAGACTTCGGCGGCGGAGTAAGGCGAGTTGAGCAGGAAGACCGCGCCGGGCATGGCTGCTTCAAGCACGTTCATCTTCTCGAGGAAGCTGAAGTTGTGGCAGGCCACGAAGCTGGCGCGGGTGATGAGGTAGGTGGAGCGGATGGGGTTGGGGCCGAAGCGAAGGTGCGACGTGGTCATCGAACCGGACTTCTTCGAGTCGTAGACGAAGTAGCCCTGCGCGAAGTTGTCGGTCTCGCTGCCGATGATCTTGATGGAGTTCTTGTTGGCGCCTACGGTGCCGTCGGAGCCGAGACCGTAAAAAAGCGCGCGAACGGTCCTGGGATCTTCGGTAGAGAATGCAGGATCGTAGGTGAGGCTGGTGTGCGAAACGTCGTCGTCGATGCCGATGGTGAAGTGATTCTTTGGAGCAGTCTTGTTCAGTTCGTCGAAGATGCCCTTGACCATGGCGGGCGTGAATTCCTTTGAAGAGAGGCCGTAGCGACCGCCAACGATGGTCGGCATCGCAGCAAACGGCAGCGTCGTCGGCGTGCTCAGCGAGGACGGTAACGACATCCTGATAAAGCGGCTCGCCTGTCGCGCCCGGCTCCTTGCAGCGATCGAGAACGGCGATGGACTTGACCGTCGCGGGCAACGCATTGATAAAGGCCGAGGCATCAAAGGGACGATAGAGACGAACTTTGAGCAGGCCGATTTTCTCGCCCTGCTTTGACCATCAGGTCAACGGCTTCTTCAGCGGCTTCAGCGCCAGAGCCCATGATGATGATGACGCGCTCGGCATCGGCGGCGCCGTAGTAGTCGAACAGGTGATAGGCGCGGCCAGTCTGCACCGCGAAGCGGTTCATCACCGATTGCACGATGCCCGGGACAGCGGCGTGATATGGGCTGCAGGCTTCGCGCGCCTGGAAGAAGACGTCGGGATTTTGCGCGGAGCCGCGAAGGAGGGGGCGATCGGGGCTGAGCGCGTTCTGGCGGAACTGGATGATGTATTTGTCATCGACCAGCGCGCGGATGGTCTCGTCGCTGATGGGGAGAATCTTGCCGACTTCGTGCGAGGTGCGGAAGCCGTCGAAGAAATGAATGAAGGGGATGCGCGACTCGAGGGTGGCGATCTGCGCCACGAGCGCCATGTCGGCGACTTCCTGCACGGAGTTCGATGCGAGCATCGCCCAGCCGGTGGAGCGGCAGGCCATCACGTCGGAGTGGTCGCCAAAAATCGAAAGCGCGTGGGTCGCCAGGGTGCGGGCCGTCACGTGCATGGTAGCCGGCGTCAGTTCACCGGCGATCTTGTACATGTTGGGAATCATCAGCAGCAGGCCTTGCGAGGCCGTAAAGGTGGTGCCGAATGCACCGGCCTGCAACGCGCCGTGCAACGCGCCAGCCGCGCCGCCTTCGCTCTGCAGCTCTTCCACGATGGGCAATGCGCCCCAGATATTCTTCTTCCCCTCCGAGAGCCACTGATCGGCCCACTCGGCCATGGGCGACGAGGGGGTAATCGGGTAGATTGCAACGACTTCGGAGAGTCGATAGGCAACCGAAGCCGCGGCTTCGTTCCCATCTAAAATGACCATTTTCTGTTCACTCATTCGCTTTGCCTCATGACGCGGCCTGCGGAGAAAAACCGCTATGAGGAGTCTCTGCTTTGAGGAGGTTAGGGGCTGTGATGAGTGACACAGGGTGACCCTGTTTACCATATAATGAAATGTTTTTCGCATTACGCAAAGCTAATTTTGATGAAGAACGGAATCCACAGGATTGCGCATTCATTCAAACAAACCCAGTCTGAATCGCGAACCAACGAACAGGGCGCCAACCTGGATATTCCATCTTGCCTCGAGTGCAGAAAGAGGCAGGGGCCAATCAGGGTGCAATTGGGATCGTGCGATGTTGCATCTGCACACAACGCAACATCTCTAAAAAACCCTTCTTACGCCTCTTTCATCAAAGCCCTAGTTGTCTAGATGGCGGGCGCCGGCGCGATCGTTGGTGAAACTGACGATCGCGTTGCCCCTTGCTGGTTTCAATGCGACCGGGGCCGACATTCCCGCCGAACAAGAGGAGGATAAGTGGGTAAATTCAAATATTTATTGCTAATGGCGGTTGCTGCGCTCTGTTTCGCGGCTTCGCCCCAAAAGGCACACGGACAAATCGCGGTGCAGATTGGGTCGGCGCCCGAATGCCCCTACGGCTATTTCGACTATCCGCCATACGATTGCGCGCCGTACGGCTACTATGGGCCGGAATGGTTCTCAGGCGGCATCTTTATCGGTGCGGGACCCTGGTACCATGGCCCTTCTCATTTCTGGGGGCATGTGGATAACCATTACGATCGCCACGATGGCTGGCATGGCGAATATCCCGCGCGCGGCGAACACTTCGACGCGCATCATCAACCAGAGCATGTCGAGCACTTCAACGGCAACGAGAAGCGCGATGGGCACGGACACTCAAACCTTGGCGCAGCGCACGAGCACGGCGGCGACCACGAACATGGGCACCACTAGACGTTAGAGCACGAAACCAGATTCGCCCGGGTGTCTGGGGATGCCCGGGCGAATCTGTATTTAATTTACGGTGCAGGCTTCCAGTTGGCGTGCGGGCGCGCCACGGCATACATCTCGGCCCCGATCTGGGTGAATAGCCCAAGACGATCGCCTTTCGGGTCTCCGCCTGACGGATACGTTGTGTAGAGATCGAAGTGGGTCCGATCGGGTATGTAGGTGAAGTGGGCATCGGCGTTCAGCGCATTCAGCACGGCTTCCATCTTGTGCGCTGCTCCGTCGAGATAGAAGGTGTCGGCCGTACCCACAAAACGTGAATCCTGCCGCGCAAGACGGGGCCCTTTTTGCGCCCATGATTGTCTGGACAATGTTCGCAAGATCATAGTGATCGTGCCAGTAGGCGATGACGACGGGATCAACATCTCCGGTATTGCGATCGAACATGGGCACCGGACTGCCGTCCTGCCCACGCGGCGAGAAGACCCACTCGAACGAGGCGATCTGCCCACCATAAGGGCCAAGGACGCGCTCGTTCTTCGCGAATTCTTCAAACGTGCCAATCACTTTCCCGTGATCGCGAATCAGCGGATAGGGCGTTCCATCGGGACGCTTGTAGACATTGGCGCGCGGCGCGTAAAGATCAACACCGGTGAAATCGTGAAAATCGCTTGGATCTGGCGACGTGGACCACGTTCCGCCGAAGACGCCGGGGTAATCGATCTGCAACTGCAAGGTTGCCCATCCGCCGGACGAGTGGCCCTGCAGAAACCGGCCGCTTGGCCGCGCATCCATACGGTACTTCTTCTCGAGATTGGGAATGTACTCCGTGGTGAGAGCCGTTCCCCAGGGACCGTTATTCACCGAGTCGTCGAATTCGTGCGTTCCGGTTGGGCACGATTCATCCAGCATGACCCAGATCATCGGCGGCAACTTGTTCTTCGACATTAGATCCAGCAGCAATCCCCCGAAGCGCTTCGCCCCTGCCAGATCTCCTCCAAATCCATGCGTCCAGTAGACGGTGGGGTAGCGGTTCTTCGGATGCTGATCATATTCAGGCGGCGTAATGACCCACGCGCGAACATGAATGGGCCGGCCGGAAAATGCAGTCAGCGCGGGACTCACGAAGTCCTCGAGGTGCGCATTCTTTTCGAATCCCGGTGGATCTGCACGGTTAGGACGCTCGGGAACAACGTCGTTGAGAGTAAACGCCGGCTCGGCGCCCTGCCCCGGCGTGAAGGATGCAAGCGGAACGACATCGCTGACCAGATCGCCGGCGCTGCGCCCGCTGTAGTTGTAGGTGTGATCCACGTCGAGCACGGCCTGTGCCTGGTAGTCTCCCGGCTTCAGCGATGAGAAGCCTGCGGGGAATGCAACGTCGTCGGTATCGACATCAACAGACCTCCCGGCGGTCAGATCGGAAACTTCCTTTGCGGCCACGTACACGGCGGTCGGCGCGAAGGGATTCTCATCGACCTGCTTGGCTCCGGTTCCGGCGGTCAGAAAGATGAGCATCCTGCCTGATACCGGCGTGGTGAACTTCGGCCCTACAGTTACGCGAAAGAAGAGGTGTTGCGGCTCTTGCGCCAAGGCGGCAAGCGAGCACAGAAGAAGCGTCAGAGAGAGAAGGAGCTTTCGGGGAATGGGCATTGTGAAGGAATTGTATGAGTCGACATGCAGGATCAGCAATGCGTCCACTCGATGTCGGCGTGGCAACCTCCATTCTCGATATGACTCAGCCGTAATCCTTTCCGAGCGTATAATCGCCGAGAATCGGCTCTGCAGGAGGCGGCCATTCTCACTCTTTCAAGTGCCTCGGCAGTCCCGGAACCAGTCCAACAGGAGGAAGCGGATGAGCAGATACAAGATTTACCTGGCGGCGATAATCTGGGTTGCACTCAGTTGTGTCGGGCTGCGCGCGCAGAGCGGTATCACCGCGCAAAACGGACGCCAGGTTACGTGTGCCTCCGATGACGGCAAGCGCCATCTTTGCCAGGTGACGACTCAGTACGGCGTTCGCATGGTCAACCAGCGCAGCGGATCGCCGTGCATAGAGGGACAAACGTGGGGATTCAACCGAAATGGCATCTGGGTCGATAGGGGCTGCCGTGCCGACTTCTGGCTTGGTGGCGGCTATCACGGCGGCGGGGGTCATCCCGGTGGTGGGGGAGGCTATCCGGGCGGTAGTCGGCAGATCACCTGCTCCTCCAATGACGGCAAGCGGAACTATTGCAACGCAGACACGAGCGGCGGCGTCCGCATGGTCAACCAGCGGAGCGGATCGCCCTGCGTCCAGGGACAAACCTGGGGGTTTAACCGGTCCCAAATCTGGGTAGATCGCGGCTGTCGAGCGGACTTCCAACTAGGCAGGTGAACTGAGGTTCTGGTTGTACCTGGGCGCGTGGAGCACTCAAATTCCAACCTCGGGCCCAAGCCGCTCATCGCGCGGATGAATAGCCATGTTCGCCGATTGCGGCGCATGTGGATTGCATTCTCCGCGCCTGCCCAATATTTTTCTACGCGCCCAGAAAGAGCGAAAACACAGTTCCCCTGTACCGCCCTTCGGTTCTGCTCCGGAAGCGAAGCCGCCCGCGATGCTTTGCAACAGTTTCCGAGCTGAGCCACAGCCCCAGTCCGGTTCCAGTCGCCGACTTGGTCGTGAAGAACGGCTCAAAGACATGCTTGCGCACGGACTCTTTGATCCCCACGCCCGAATCCGCAATCATGACCCTGACGCCCTCTTCCCCCGACACCGGATCCGCAACTTTCCGCAATCGCACTACCAGGCGGCGCGCGGTTGTATTCTTCAGCATCGCATCGATCGCATTGCTCACGAGATTTGCAATGACCTGTCGAACTTCAACCGCCTGGCAACTGATCGAAGGATGAAGGCTGTACCTCCGCTCGATCGCGACCCCCACTGCCTTCAACCGTCCCTCGTAGAGCACAAGCACGGATTCGAGAATCTCCTCAATATCCACGATGTGCGGCTCCGCTGTCTGTCGATGAAAACGCAGCGTCGCCGTGGTAATGTGGCTGACGCGAGCCAACTCACGCTCCGCCTGCTCCAGAATCTCGCCGACCTCCTGCGAAATGACACCTCTGCGCGCCAGGTACACGAGGTTTGTCACCGCTTCGAGCGGATTGTTGATCTCATGTGCAATCGAGCTTGCCATGCGGCCTACCACCGCAAGCTTCTCGCTCTGGCGCAGAGTCATCTCCGTCTTCAGCCGGTCAGTCTCGTCGCGCAGCACCTTCGCCAATCCTGTAATCTGTCCCTCTTTGTTGCGAATCGGCTCGGTTACCCACCGGGCCCAAATCCGGTTTCCGTTCTTGTGAACGAGCCAGCGCGCATCTTCGTGGCGGCCGTCGCTTTCCAGGCTTGCGATCTCCGTGCCCGGAACCTGGTTCTCACGATCCTCCGGCGAAAGCAGCAGCGAGAACGGCTTTCCAATCGCGTCTTCCGACGAATATCCGAAGATCCGTTCTGCTCCCGGATTCCAGCTGGTAAACCGCAGTTGTGGGTCCATTTGCACAAGAGCATACTCGCGAACGTTTTCGAGGAACAGTCGGAACCGTTCCTCGCCTTCGCGCAGGGCGGCCTCCGCGCGGGCGCGTTCTACTGCTGCCCACGTCCGTTCTCCTGTATGCCAGACAAGTTCGACTTCGTCCTGAGTCCAGTCTCGCGGCGACTCGTCAGTAGCGCAGAGGCAAGCGACCAGACGCCCACCCTTGATCAGCGGCACAGCGATGAAAGCGCCGGCATGAACCGCGGCGAGTGTCAGGCGGTCGGTCTCCGGAAGAAGCTCCGAGACTGCTACATCTTTGACCACCGTTGGTTCAAACTTCAGGGACGACGATCGAAGCCACGCGAAGACCTCCAGCGGATAATTCCCTACGCCGCTCGGTGTGCCTTTGCGCGCGAACTCTCGTTCAACCAGCATCTGACCGGACTCTTCGTCGATCTCGGCGTAAAAAACCCGATTTGCTTTCAGATGTTCGCCAAGTAAAAGGCTGGCCCGTCCCTGGATTACGATCGGGTCAGACAGCGGACGGATCGCGTCACTCAGCCTCAGCTTGTACGCTTGCTTCTCTTCGCTGCTACGCAACATCTCCTCGTGGCGCTTCCGTTCTGTGATGTCATCGAAGACCACATTCAGAAGATGGCTGCCCTCTGCGCCAAGGCGCGAGGCAAATACGCTGAACCAGAGGCTGATTTCCTTTACGAAATACTCAAAACGGATCGGTTCACCCGTCTCGACTACACGTGCATACGTCTGGACCCAAAGATCTTCAAGGTTGGGATTCAGCTGCCGTGCTGTCTTCCCGAGATAGCCGGACATCCCGGTATGTCTTTCGAAAACACGGTTCGTTGCATGAAAGAGCAGATCGCTGGCCGCTCCGTTCGCGTCGTAAACCACTTCCAGCAGCGCGTACCCCTGATCAATCGAATCGAACAGCGAACGATATTTTCCCTCGCTTACACGGAGCGCGGTCTCCACCTTGGACCGCTCCACCGCAGCCCACGTTCGATCCGCTGTCTCCTTCACAAGTTCAATCTCTCCCGGCTTCCAGACCCTCGGCTCCCATTGCGCCGCGCATAAGGCGCCCACCCTCCGCTCATTCTTCAGCATCGGAACACACGTGAACGCACCTACGTGCGTACCCAGAATCACCGCACGGCCTACATCCGATATCAACGGCGACGTCCGCACATTCTCGATCACCGCTGGCTGGCCCTTTGGCGTCGTCTGCTCAATCCAGGCGAAGGCCTCCAGCGGATAGGAACCCGCCAGGCTCGGCACACCTTTTCGCACAAAGTCACGCTCAACGAGAAGTTGTCCGCGTGCTTCATCCATTTCGGAATAGAAGACACGGTCTGTCTGCAATTGCTCGCCAAGCAACCGGCTGGCCGCTTCCTGAATCTCGATCGGATCCGAAAGCTCCCGGAGCACATCGCTGAGTTTCAACAGATAGGCCTGCCGTTCTTCCTTCTCAAGCAGATCTGCCTCAGCCTGTTTCCGCTCGGTGATGTCGTAGAAGACAGCGTTGACCAGACGACTGCCTTCGCCACCCACACGCGATGCGAAAATACTGATCCAACGCCCGAAATCATGCGAGTAGCTATCAAAGCGAATCGATTCGCCAGTTTCAGCGACGCTGGCATAGGCCTGAATGCACGAGTCGTCCAGATTCGGAAGCAATTCACTCGTGGTTTTCCCGAGATGATTCGTAAGACCGGTCTGCTTCTCGAAGAATTGATTAGACTCAACGAAGCGAAGGTCCGAGGCCACCCCCCGATTGTCGTAGAGCACCTCAAGCACCGTTATCGCATTGTCGATTGAATCGAACAATGTGCGGTACTTCTCTTCGCTTTCGCGCAGAGCGGCTTCAACCCGGGCGGCACGGAGGACTTCCTCTGAACGTGAGCCGTCAGCCTCTTCAACCAATTCAGGTTCCGGGCACTTCGTTTCGACGCTTCCAATGTCCATGATGGGGGAATCCGCTAAACTCGTTTGGCAAACTGCGCAATGCGCGCACACAGGATGACCCGCTCAGTACCTTAGTAATCCCAATTGAGATTTCCATGATACCCCGGCGTTGGTGCATAAGAAAATCAAGATTTTGTCATAGAAGCGGTCCACCGATCGCCTTTAACGCTCCAAGGGATATCGAGGCCTCTGTCACCGACGAACATATCGCCTCTATCTCCATGTTTTGTTTGCAGTTAGCCTTGGCGACGGAGAAGTCCCTTTGTATGGTTTCAAGGGTCGCGGCCATGGGGAGGCCGTGATCAATCGGTGCCGCTGAAAATCTTCAACATCTCGTTGCGCCTGGCTAGCCGGTTTGCGCTTCTGCATTGGCCTGCGTTTGTTGCGTCGTGAAACCAAGACCGGGCAGTGACGGAGCGCTGGGATTTGCGTGGCGGCTTCCGGCCGGTGATGCAAAAGCGTCAGGAAGCGCCACGCTTGGGTGACGGGCTCACAACCAGGTCGGTGGTTTGCGCGTGGGCCAGCGTCACCTTGATCGGAGGAGCCTTCAACTCGCCGGCAACGGCCGACAACTGGTAATCTCCGCCAGCAAGATCGCGGATTGAATACATGCCGTCGGAGTTCGTTACCGCGGTGAAAGATTGTCCGGTTGCAATGCTCTTTGCCGAGACTGTCGCACTGGGAACGGTGTGGCCTGTGGAGTCACTTACTTTGCCGGAGAGGGTATAGGTTTGCGCGAAGGCTGGAACCGCGAGAAGAAAGAAGAGCGGGAATGCTCGCATTGCCGCCGCGACCATTCGCTTTTGCATCGACATGAGAGGTTCTCCTGATCGGCAAGCCCGGGGGAGGCGCGATCAGCCGCGTCGCACACGCACGGTCTCGCCGTTATACGCTGCCTGATCAGCGGTGACGACTGGCTTCCGGTCGATGACCGTCGCTTCCTTCGACTGGCTCACCAGATCTTCGAATAGAGCGCGATAGTGAATCATTGCGCGGCGAAGATCTTCGGTGCTGGCCTGCCCCCTTGCCTGTTGAGCTGCGATTTCGTGCGCTGCCCGGTAATTCTGTGTGACGACGGGATGCTCAACCGAGATGTCGGCCGCGCGCTGCTCAAAGTCGCCCATTGGGTAGCCGCAAGTCGCCATCAAGTCGCCGAGCAACTGATCGGCTTCGGCTACCGCTCCCGCTGGCGCATCCACAAAGTGAGCCTGCACGCGATCCCATTGCTCGGAGTAGCGCGCCCGATCTTCGGCCGTAAGCGGACGAAGGTGAAACTTCTTGACCCGCTCGGTGCGCTCCTCGAGCCGGGCCTCCGCGCGCTGGCGATCACCACCCTCGGCTACGGCACGGTCATACTCGGGACCGAAGTGCTGACGAAGCTTTTCAGTGCGTCGCCGCTGCAAATAGAAAGCGATGATAGCGCCGACAACCGCAACGATGACGGCAACGATAACGGCGATCTGGGTTGGGGTAAGATCCTGCATGTTCATGACCCGGGTCCTCCTGCTTATGCGTCTAGATACGGTTTAAATCGCGTGCGTTCTTTTATGGATGGCACTCGCAAGCCGCGAACGCATGACACGATGTTGAGCCATGCTCCTGCAGTTGGAGAGACTGTGCGGGGTCGGGGTTGCCTATGAACCGCCGTCAGAATGGAAGTGCAATCCGAAGGGCAACTCCTCCAACGAAAACGCCGGAAGCTGCAATCCAGACGTGCCCCAATTTGCAAACATGACTTTCGAGAGACCTGTCGCAAACCCGCAGGTTTAGAACAGCTGACTGGCCGGTAAACTGTTGCAAGCAGTCACCCGCAAGGAGGAAGTTATGAAACTGACCCGGCTTCTGGCCGTCCCGGTTCTTGCTGTTGTTTGCCTGGCTGGCGCAAACACCCCTGCAGCCGCGCAGATCAGCATCAACGTTGGAATTGGAGTGGCGCCGGTTTGTCCTTACGGCTATTTCAATTACGCGCCTTACCAGTGCGCACCGTTTGGCTATTACGGCCCGCAATGGTTTACGGGTGGCGTGTTTCTTGGCGCCGGGCCGTGGTTCCATGGTCCCGTGGGCTTTCACGGATACATTAATACCCATTACGATCCACGGTTCGGATATCACGGTCCTTATCCCGTCCGCGGCGAACATCCCGATTGGGATCACCATCACGGCTGGGAGAAGCAGTTCCACGGCAACCAATTCCACGAAGAGTACCACCACGACAACGGCAATCACTACGGCGAATACAAAGCCCGCTACGACCATGACAATGGACATGGAAACGGCCATGACGACAAGCATGGCAACAGCCATGATGATCACGGCCACGGCCACGATCACGACGATCACGACCACGGCAAGGGGCACAATAAATAGGACTGTCTGACAAGCAACGGCAATTGAAAGCCCCATGAGTGCATATCGCTCATGGGGCTTTCGTAACTTGGAACGAGTGCGACGTCAGCGGCTGGTAGCGATCATCTGGGCGGCGTGTTGCAGGCTTGTCTCGGTCACCTTGGCGCCGGAGAGCATGCGCGCCACTTCATGCGTGCGGGCGCGATCGTCGAGCAGGCGAATGTGCATCTTGGTTCGGCCGTGGTCTTCTTTCTTCTCGACAACGAAGTGTTGATCGGCGAAAGCGGCGATCTGGGGCAGATGCGTTACGCAGAGCACCTGCTGTGCCCGGCCCAGTGCTTTCAGCTTCTGGCCAACTGCGTCGGCAGCACGGCCACCGATGCCGATATCGATTTCGTCGAAGACGAGCGTGCGCGGCGTGGGAAGTTTTTTTCTGGATTTTGCCGCGGCCTCTTCGACAGCGACCTTCAACGCCAGCATCACGCGCGACATCTCGCCACCCGACGCAATCTCGTGCAGCGGCTTCATCGGCTCTCCGGGATTGGTGGCGATGCGATATTCCACTTCATCCCAGCCATGCGCGGTCCACGCATCTTCCTCTTTATTGGTGGACACCGAAATTTCAAAGCGCACTTTCATTGCCAGGGAATTGATCTGGGTTTCGGCGAGTTTGGCCAGCTTCGCGCTGGCCGCCTTGCGTTGATCGGACAACGATGCGGCAGCCTGCCTGTAGGCCTCCGCGGACTTCGCAAGCGCCGCGCGCAGAACTTTCAGGGTCTCATCTCGATCTTCCACTTCAGCCAGCTTGCGCGCAACGTCCTCGCCCAGCGCGATGACATCGGCCACGGTTTTGCCGTATTTGCGTTTCAGGCGATCGAGAAGCGCCAGTCGGTCTTCAATCTCCGCCAGTCGCTCAGGCGAAGCGTTGATGCGCTCGGCATAGTCGCGCAGCGTGGCGCTGACATCGCCTATCGTGGCGCGGGCCGACTCGATTTGTTGGGCGGATTCGTTGAACTTGTCGTCGTACCGCGCCAGCTCGTCGAGATTTTTGCCCGCCGCACGCAGCGCCGCCTCGGCGGATGCTCCGCCTTCGTAGAGCTGATCGAATGCGCTCATCGCGGCGGCGTAGAGCTTCTCGGCATTTGCCAGAACGCGCTTCTCGGTTTCGAGAGCCTCATCTTCACCTGCGACCAAGCTTGCAGAGCCGATCTCTTTCGCCTGGTAGCTCCACAGATCTACCATGCGCAACCGGTCCTGCTCATTGGTCAGCAATTCATCGAGCTTCGCCTGCGCGGCGCGCCACGCTTCGAAGGATGCGGCCACATCGTCTGTCGTGATGGACGCAAAGCGATCCAGCAGAATCCGCTGCTGTGTCTGGTCGAAGCTTGAAAGCGTTTCAGACTGCGCGTGCACCAGCGCCAGTTCCGGCGCAAGCAGTCGCAGCACAGCCACGGTAGCCGGCTGATTGTTGACGAACACTCTTCCCTTGCCTGAAGACAAGATCTCTCGCCGCAGGATGATCTCGTTTCCTTCGGCATCGATGCCGTTCTCCTCAAGAACCGCTTCGGCCGCTGGCGTGGACTCGAATACACAGGCAACCACGGCCTTGTCAGCCCCGTGGCGCACGATTTCCGTGGAGGCCTTGCCCCCCATGAGCAGCGCGAGCGCATCTACAAGAATGGACTTGCCCGCGCCTGTTTCGCCCGTAAGCAGGTTCAGCCCCGGGCCAAAGACGGCGATGGCGTGATCGATAACGGCGTAATTTTCGGCGCGTAATTCGACGAGCATGAAAGGTGAATCCGAGCGCAGCATAGCACGAACCACGGGGGTTACGGCTAAGCGGCCTGAAATGCGCGGCTTCGAGTGCACCAGAACGATAACTTGGAGGGCTTGAATGCGTCTGATACCGTGGATATTGAGGTGAATACCGATTTTTACAGCTACTTTGCTCCTCGCATTTCAAGCTGATGGTGGCGCCGCTCCAGCCGCCAGCCCTGTTTCGCAGGGCACTGGCGCGCTGATGGAGATGTTGAGCAACATTGGACCGATCGCGCTGGGCGTCCTGCTGCTTTTGCTGATCGCCAGCCTCTACTCCTGGACCATCATTCTGGGAAAACTGGGCACCTTCGGCAAG
This sequence comes from uncultured Acidobacteriaceae bacterium, assembly GCA_963769345.1. GTDB lineage: Bacteria > Acidobacteriota > Terriglobia > Terriglobales > Acidobacteriaceae > Telmatobacter. The sequence continues at coordinate 411,565 of CAVYLL010000004.1, read as the reverse complement.
GCGACCCGCGAAAGCCGTAACTTTATTAACGCGTTTCGCCGGGCCACTCGCCTGCAGGAAGTTGCGGCCTTCGCCGACAACTACAAGTCCAGCCCGCTGGCGCAGGTCTACGTTGACGTGTATGAGACCTACAAACGGCAGACCGGCGGATCGGGTCCACCGCGCAATTTCACTACGCTGGAACGCTCGGCACAGACGGCGGCCAGCGAAGCCATCACCGCTCTGGAACGCCGTCTGACGTGGCTCGCAACCATTGCCGCCACCAGCCCATTCGTTGGACTCTTCGGCACGGTCATGGGCGTGGTCGACGCATTTCACGGGCTGGGCACCGCGGGCGCTGCAACGCTGCGCGCAGTCGCACCCGGAATTTCCGAGGCCCTGATCACCACTGCTGCAGGACTCTTCGTCGCCGTACCGGCTGTCGTTGCCTATAACCAGTTCGCAGCGCGCATTCGCGTCTTCGCATCGGCAACCGACGACTTCTGCCGCGAGTTGCTGAACTCGCTTGAAGAGATACCCGCACGCAGCTCAACCGCCCCACGCGAAGAGCAAGAGGTTGCACGTGGCTTTCACGACTAGCGGCGGCCGCACCCAATCGTCTCTCGCGGATATCAACATCACGCCGCTGGTCGACGTGGTGCTGGTGCTGCTGGTGATCTTCATGATCACCGCGCCCGTGTTGCAGTCCGGCATCGAAGTGAATATCCCAAAGACGCGCACCGTCAAGGAAATCACCGAGCAGCGCCTGGTGGTGACGATCGATCGCGACCAGCAGGTTTTCCTGGGCGACAAGGCTGTCAACGTCCACGACCTGGGCCAGCGCTTGCGCGATGCCAGCGGCGCCTCAACCAAGCAGGTGATTTACCTGCGCGCCGATGAGCGCGTGCCATTCGGTGCATTCGCCAGTGTGATGGATGCGGTGAAGCAGGCAGGCATTACGAATATCTCGATTGTGACGCGGCCCGTTGACGACAAGGGAAAGTAAATTGGCGGAGGCCGAAAACGGGTCCATCGCTCCGCTCAGGATGACCACAGATTTCAGGATGACGACAGATTACTGATGAGCAGTTTCTACCAAGTCGGCGGGCACTTCCAGGAGGGGCTGGCGCCTGAACCAATGGCGAAGCCTGCTGCGGGCGCGGTCCTGCTGCACTGCGGCATCGTGATCGCCATCGTGGTCTACGGCATCGTCGGCGGATATTTTCATCACAACCTGTGGGGCGGCGCCGGACCCGGGGGAGCTATCCAGGTCAACATCACAAGCGCTATCCCGCTTCCCTCGGATCATCCCCCCAACCAGAACGTGCTGGCCACGGAAAAGCCCAGCGAAGCGCCTGCACCACCTGCGCCAAAGGTAAAGCAGGCGGAAGACGAGACGGCCATTCCGATTCAGGGCAAGCCGAAAAAGCCAGAGCGGCAGGAAGCGATCAAGACTCCGCCGAAGCAGCAGCCCGCGCCAACCAATCGTGCGCAATATGGCGAACAGGCCGGATCGGTGATGCCGCGCGCGTCGCAATCCGGGGTCGCCAACGGCCCCACCACCACCGATGCAAATTTCGGCAGCCTTTTCGGCTGGTACGTCGACAACATCAACCGCAAGATGGATGCCAACGGATACCGATCCCTGGCCGACCCGAACACTCCCAAGGGCGCGAAGGCGTCGATCGAGTTTCGCATCCATCGGGACGGCTCGCAGAGTGATGTGCGCCTCGACCGCTCCAGTGGAAGTTCGACCTGGGACTCGGTCTGCGTGCGTGCTGCACAACGCGTTGATACTTTTGGGGCGCTGCCGCCCGGATATCGCGATAATTACCTGCAGGTTTACTTCGATTGCACGTACTAGTGGGATCGGGCGCATCCAAATTAGAATGAATGACGACAATCGGCAGATCACCAGAGCTCGAGACACGCAGAGTTTCCCCGCTCGCTCAAACAAATCACCCAGGAAGGGTTTAGCGTTCTCATGAAACTTACGTTGCGTTTTGGTTTTCCCATCCTCATCGTTCTGGCGTCTCTCACTTCCCTTCCCGCCTCGTCGCAGGATTGGGTGCACACCGGCTCCGGTCTCGGCAACGCGCGCATTCGCCTTGCGGCGTCCGACTTCAAGGGTGTCGGCGCCGATGCGCAGACGTCCGCGCTGAAGGCCACGTTCGACGCGACGCTCTTTAACGACCTGCAGAACGCGGGCATCTTCGACATGGTGTCAAAGAGCTTCAGCCCGCAAGGCACGCCCGGCTCGCCGCAGGAGATCAATCTCGCGCAGTGGTCCTCCGATCCTGCAAATGCCTCGATGGTCGCTTTCGGTGCGCTCTCTGCTGCGAATGGTCGCCTGACGGTCTACGGCTGGCTTGATGACACGCGCAACACAGCGAATCCCCAGGTGCTCGGCAAGCAATACAACGAAGCTGCCAGTGAAGACATGGCGCGCACCATCGCGCACCGCTTCGCTGACGAAATCATCCTTCGCCTCGGCGGCGGCATCAACGGCATCGCTGAAACCAAGATCTACTTCATCAGTTCGCGCACCGGCTCAAAAGAAGTATGGGCGATGGATTACGACGGCCAGAATCAGCACGCCGTGACCCACCTCGGCACCGTCTCGCTCTCGCCCCGCATCTCGCCGGACAACTCCCGGCTCGCTTTCTCGTCGCTCGGGCGCGAAGGCTGGTCCATCCGGATGTACTCGCTCGATCTTGGACGCATGGTAGGTTTCCCCGCCGGCACGGTCGGCGGCAGCAACAGCACCCCGGCATGGACCGCTGACGGGGCGAAGGTTGCCTTCTCTTCATCGCGCTCCGGCGATCCAGAGATCTGGATTACGGATGCCGCGGGCGGAAGCGCGCACAAGATTACTTCCTTCCGCGGACCCGACGTTGCGCCTACATGGAATCCGCGCACCAATGCGCAGATTGCCTGGGTCAGCGGACGCACCGGACTGCCGCAGATCTATACCATGGATCAGGACGGCGCGAGCGTAGAACGCCTGACGGACGGCGGCTACGCAGTCTCTCCATCGTGGTCACCGAACGGCCAGTGGCTCACTTTCGCATGGAATCGCAAATACGGGCCCGGCGCACCCGGCGGACAGGACATCTACGTGATGGACATCTCCAGCCGCCCGCTGAAGTGGCTCCAGCTCACTCACGATTCGGGCAGCAATGACTTCCCTTCGTGGTCGCCCGACAATCGCCACATCGTCTTCGAGCGCACCATTGGCGGTCGCAGCCAGATCTGGACGATGCTTGTCGACGGCACCCAACAGCATCAGCTCACCACGAGCGGCCAGAACTTCATGCCCAACTGGAGTTGGAAGTAGAGCCAACAGGCTCACCCTATTTGTGAACTCGTGGCTTGATCAGGGAATTCTCGTCCAGGTCGCAGTCCGGCCAATCGTGGAGATGCCGACAATGGTATATAAAGGGTGTAATTTCCGGTTGCTGCAAAAGCGGGCGCGAGTTTCTTCGCTGATTCGCGCTGGTACGCCGGAATAGATCTGTTCCGATTCACGGAATCCACCTCATGATGCAATGCCGCTGTACGCTGTCGCTGCTGCTGACTGCTGTTGCCTTAGCCCCGCCTCTTCTCGCACAGACGACTGGCCTCCAACTGAACAAGAAGGAATACTTCGAGGCTCCGGGAATCAACGTGATGGCGTTTCAGGATATTTACCCTGACGGCCACCAGGGCGGCGTTTCCATCATTCAGAACGGCGTGCGAGTGGCGACCAACGGAGACATTCGTCTCGATCCTGCTCCCGGCCAATGGCAGCCGATGTCCAAACAGGATGCGCGCGTTGTGGATGCGGCTGCGAACACAATCACCGCTACGCTCTCTTATCCCGACCCGGCAAAGAACCGCACCGGCTTCAATCCGATCAACTATCCCGATCTCAATTTCAGCTACAGGGTCCGCGTGAAGGGCGAGCGAGATTCGATCCGCGTCACCGTGGATCTCGACAAGCCGATTCCGGCAGCTTTCATCGGCAAGGTTGGGTTCAACTTCGAGCTTTTCCCTGACGATCTCTTTGGCAAGAGCTGGTATCTCGATGGCGGGTCTGGCATCTTTCCGCGTCAGGCAAATGGACCTGAGATGATCGACGAAGAAGGCGAAGTTCAGCCCGCGCCGCTCGCCACAGGCAGGCGCCTTTCGATTGCACCCGAAACCGAAGCGCAGCGCATGATCATCGAGTCGAAGACAGGCGACCTGCAACTGCTCGACGCCCGCTCGAGGCGCAACAACGGATGGTTCGTGGTGCGCTCGCTCGTCGCCGCCGGCGCCACCACCAACGCTATCGAATGGATCATCACCCCGCACGCCATCCCCGGCTGGACGTATAAGCCTGTCGTTCACGTCAGCCAGATTGGCTATCACCCTGCGCAGAAGAAGCTCGCGATTATCGAGCTGGATCGCAATGATCCCGCTGCCGATCAAGTGCGTGTTTTGCGCATTGAACCTGATGGCAGCGCGCGCGAAGTTCTTGCCGCTAAGCCTACGTCATGGGGCGACTTTCTGCGCTACAAATATGTTGAGCTTGACTTCACGAAGATCGTCGAGCCCGGCATGTACCAGGTCGCGTATCGCGACACCGTCTCGCAACCATTTCGTATTGCTGCCGACATCTATCAGCGCGGCGTCTGGCAGCCCGTTCTGGAATACTTCCTGCCGGTACAGATGTGCCACATGCGCGTCGAGCAGCAATACCGCGTCTGGCATGGCGCGTGTCACCTGGACGATGCGCGCATGTCGCTCACCAATCACAATCACTTTGACGGCTATTCGCAGGGTCCTTCTACGCTGACAAAATTCGAGCCCGGCCAAACCGTTCCCGGCCTCAACCAGGGCGGATGGCACGATGCCGGCGATGGCGATCTGCGCATCGAGTCCCAGGCCGATGAGGTTTCAATTCTGGCAGCCGCATACGAAAACTTTCATCTCGACTACGACGACACGACGATTGATGAGCAACAACACCGTGCGCAGATTCACATTCCTGACGGCAAGGCCGACGCGCTGGAGCAGATCGAACATGGTGTGCTTTCCATCCTCGGTGGCTACCGTTCCATGGGACGCGTCTATCGCGGCATTCAGGAGGCAACACTCGAGCAATACGTTTTGCTCGGAGACACCTCAAACGCCACCGACAACCTTTTCTACAACCCCGCCTTGAAGCCTGGCGATCGCTCAGGCACAGAGAGCGGCAAACCCGATGATCGGTGGGTCTTCACCGAGCAAAACCCCGGCCACGAGTACAAGGCCATCGCGGCCCTCGCCTCCGCGGGGCGCGTTCTCAAGTCCGCCAATCCAGCCCTGGCCAGTGAATGCGTCACTGCGGCCGAATCGCTATGGGCTACTGAAACCGACCCGACGAAAGCTTTTGACGAACGCATCATCGCTGCGGTTCAGCTATACGAGACGACAGGCAAGGATGTGTACCGCACAGAAATCCTTTCCAACCGCGTTCATATTGTTGTCGATTCCGCAAAGATCGCCTGGGCAGTCGCTCCCGTCGCAGCATCCCTCCATGATGACGTCTTTCTTCATGATCTGCGCGAAGCCGTTCGCCACGATTTTGCCGCGCTCGAGAAGAAACAGTCCACCGACTCACCCTTCGGCGTGCCCTACACGCCCTACATATGGGGCGCAGGTTGGAACATCGAGCTTTTTGGCGTCCAGCAGTACTACCTCCACAAGGCTTTCCCTGACATCGTCTCCGCCGACTACATGCTCAACGCGCTGAACTTCATGCTGGGCGTGCATCCCGGCTCCAACACCGCATCCTTTGCATCGGGCGTAGGCGCGCGTTCCGCCACCATCGCTTACGGCTTCAACCGCGCCGATGCCTCCTACATTCCGGGCGGCGTGGTCAGCGGGACAGCACTCATCCGCCCGGATTTTCCCGAGCTTAAAGATTTCAATTTCCTCTGGCAGCAGATGGAGTACGTTCTCGGCGGGGGCTCATCGAATTTCATGTTCCTTACCCTTGCCGCGGACCAGGTGCTCAACGGACACAGCCAGTCGTTTCCGTCGTTAACGCCACCACCCATCAACCAACCCTATCGTGAACCATAAGTTTTCAGGGTCGAGATCAAATGCCTCGACAGGAAATACAATTGCGTGTTTTAGAACGAGGTGAACAATGAAGTTTCGTCGCAGTCTTTTCGTGCTGGCACTCTTTGTGTTGTCGTTCGCGGGCCGAGCGGTCTCGCAGTCGGTTCTCTCTGCAAAATGGGAAGAGCTGACTGCTCCGGACTTCGTGCAGGCCATACACCAGTCGCAGGGCGTATGTGTCCTTCCCTTCGGCATCATCGAGAAACACGGCCCACATCTGCCACTCGGCACTGATCTGCTGGACGTGCGTTTCGCCGTGACGAACGCCGTGAAGCAGGAGTATGCCGTCGTCTTCCCTGAGTACTACTTCGGGCAAATCTTCGAAGCGCGCCAGCAGCCGGGCACTCTCGCCTACTCGCTCTCCACACAACTGACGCTGCTGCAGGAAACTGTCAGCGAGATGGCACGCAATGGCTGCAAGAAAATCGTCATCGTGAATGGGCATGGTGGAAACGGTTCTCTCTTGCCGCTCTTCGGCCAGGCTCAGCTCTCCAGCGAGCGCGATTATGTCGTTTACGTCTTCGGTCTACCCGACAAAAACGGCCCCGGCCGTCCTGCGCTCAAGACGCCCTTCGACATGCACGCCGGCGAAGTCGAAACATCCGACATGCTTATCGCGCGGCCCGACCTCGTCCATCAGGATCGCGCCAACCAGCAGTCGGGTGCCGATCAGCATCGGCAGAAACTGCCCGGCTCCGTCTACACCGGCATCTGGTGGTACGCGCGTTTTCCCAATCACTACGCAGGTGACGCCTCTGCCGCCAACAAGGAACTGGGCGAGTTTGAACAGAAAGAGTGGTCGCGTCAAATCGCCGAAGCCATCAGGGCCATCAAGGCCGATGACGAAAGCCTCAAGCTGCAAAACCAGTTCTTCGAAGACGCTAAACACCCGCTCGATACCAAGCAGTAAAAGCTGTCCACAGAGACGCGTCCATAGTTCGCGTCCTTCAATTCCCGAAGCGCCTGGCAGACGCGCCTCTCTGCCAGTGCGATACTCCTGATGTACACGGAGAGTTACCTCATGCAGTCCTGGACATACGAAGACATAGCCAAAATGATCGACCACTCGCTGCTCAACCCCTCGCTCACCACGCAGGAACTTGAGGACGGCTGCGCGCTCGCTCTGCGCTATAACGTGGCGAGCGTCTGCATCATGCCCTATGCACTGCGGCGGTGCGCCGACCTGCTCGCCGGATCAACAGTGAACGCCAGCACCACCATCGGTTTCCCGCATGGCGGACACACCACGGCCATCAAACTTGCCGAGGCGCGGCAAGCCCTCGCCGACGGCGGACAGGAGCTGGACGTCGTGATCAACATCAGCAAAGCCCGCAGCGGCGACTGGCGCTATGTCCACGATGAACTCGCGGCACTCACCGACGTCATCCACGCCGACGGAGCAAAAATCAAAGTCATCTTCGAAAACGCCTACCATGACAACGCTGCAAAAATTCACCTCTGCGAGATCTGCGGCGAAATCGGTGTGGACTGGGTCAAGACCTCGACGGGCTATGCCGCTAGCGGCGCAACCATGGCCGATCTTGAACTGATGCGCAAACATACGCCGGAGCGGGTTCAGGTGAAGGCCGCAGGCGGCATTCGCGATCTGGATGCACTGCTCGCCGTCCGCGCAATCGGCGTGAGCCGTGTGGGCGCCACGCGAACTCAATCCATGCTGGAAGATTGCCGCAGCCGGCTCGGCCTCGAGCCAATCACCCACGCCGCGCCGGCTACTGCACCCACCGGTTACTAGGGCCTATTCACACTTCTGATGGGGTGGCGCAGGAAGTCAATTTTCACGAGTGCAAGGAGTGAGGGTGACGCATACCGGGTGTCTGCAAGGGCGACCGACGCCGAAATCGGGAAATTGGCCCCCACCCGAAGGGTTGCATCGAAAATCGGGCCATACTTCATTCTCGCCCTCGACGGTGGACCCGCCACAGCCTTCGGACCCGGCTTCGTCCACCCCGATTTTCGCTCGCAATGCCATCCACCTCGGAAGCGTGAACAGGCGCTAGATCAATGAATGCAAAAGCAACAACATCTCGTCCTGCTGCTGCTCGATTGATTCGAGAAGCTTGAATTGCGTCCGGCAGCGATCGAGATTTTGCCCTTGCCTGGTGACCTTGTAATAGGCGTCTCCGGCTAGATGATCGGACAAAAACCGAATTCCCTGCTCAAAGATGATGACCTTTGCGCCCGCGATCAACGATTGGCGCTCTCGATCTGTCAGAAAGCTACCCGCGCCTTCCAGGTACCCTCGCAGCACCGCCTCAAACAACTCGAAATCCATCGCCACGCGCGACAGATCACGTTCATCTTCCGCGGCTGGACATGTCATGGTCCGTACCATGTCGCCAAAATCGTACGCAGCGAATCCCGGCATCACGGTGTCAAGATCGATTACGCAGATACCCTCACCTGTCTCATCATCCAATAGCACGTTATTCAATTTCGTATCGTTGTGCGTCACGCGCTCCGGCAGCTCTGCGCTCACAAGCGTCGTCGCAAGCTCACTCCGCGACAGGGCGAAAGCGATCTCAGCCTGGGCGTCTGCGCCACGCCCAAATTTCTCCTCGGCAACCGCTCGTTCAAACACCATGAACCGCTTCGGTGTGTTGTGAAAATCCGGAATGCCCTCATGCAGCCGCGCCCCCGGCAAATCCTCAAGCAGCCGCTGAAACTCTCCGAACGCCTTCGCCGCTTGGAATGCCTGCGCCGGCGAACTTACGGAATCGTATGTGCGCGCTCCCTCAATAAACCGGTACGCGCGCCAATATCTTCCCTCTGTATCCACATGCCAGGCAGCGCCGTCGCGCGCTGGAACGAGCTGCAACACACGCCGCAACACATCCGCCTCACCTAAAAGTCGAAACCGCAGATGATCCGTCACGCGCTCAATGTTCTCCATCACCGCGACGGGATTGGTGAAGATCGCCGTGTTGATGCGCTGCAGGATGATCCGCTCTTCCCGTCCGCCGTCATCAAACACCACACAATATGTATCGTGAATATGCCCGCTGCCGTACGGCTTCGCGCTTCGAAATCCCCAGTGCACTTCGAACGCGCGCGCGACCGCGATAAGACTGAGCAAGTCAATCATCGCCACAGCCTGTTGGGATAGGCCCCTTGCTCGATCAGAAGACCGACGCTCTGAACCACACGCGGGTGATCTTCGCGATATGTAACGCCAAACCACGAATCAGTTGAGCGCAACACCTTGACCCGCGCCTGTTTCCCCTGGATGAGCGTATTCACTGAACTCGGAATATAACATTCGGCCTTCAGGTCGTCTCCGTGTTGCTTCAAAAAGCGCTGGAAGTGCTCGTAAAGCTGCGGAAAGATCTGCGGCGTAAAACCCCACATGTTCATGCTGACCATTTCGTCGCCGGTCAGCACCGTCTCCTGTCCTTCGACGTCGATGTTGGTAATGCGCGGCCCCTCGCGTCCAATTGATTTCAGTTCTGTAATGTCCTTCAGATATTCATCGTCGGCTACGTGGCACACTGCTCGCGCCACCGTGCCAAACTCTGAAAGCGTGTTACGGAGAACGAACCCAACCAGCGCATAGTCTGGCGTGTCAGATTGCAGATGCTGCGCCAGCAAGCGATAACTGCTTGCGCCGTAGAAGTCATCCGCATTGATCACGCCAAACGGTTCGTGAATCACGTTCGCCGCCATCAGGATTGCGTGCGTCGTGCCCCACGGCTTGGTGCGACCTTCCGGCACCGAAAAGCCGGGAATCAGATTGCCGGTCTCTTGAAACACGTACTCCACTGGAACGCGCTTGTCGTAGCGCGACCCAATCTTTTCCTTGAAGGCCTGCTCCATCTCTTTACGAATTACGAAAACAACTTTCCCGAACCCCGCGCGCCGGGCGTCGAAGATCGAGTAATCCATGATGGTTTCGTTGTCTGGCCCAACGGGGTCAAGCTGCTTTAATCCGCCGTAACGGCTGCCCATTCCAGCGGCCAGCACGAGGAGCGTAGGAGTAATCATGGCATCCATCCTTCCCTCAGCGATGCGAACTCTGAGCCGGCAGGATGTCGAGCGTGACTACCTGGAACGCAGCGAGGTGAAACTCGTGTGCTTCTTCGGCCTGAAGCACAATCGCCGGGCGCCCTGCGTCTTCTTTCCAGGGGCTCCGAGCAATATACACCTTCGCGGCATCCGCCGGCAGTTCAAGTGCGTCCCGCAGTCGAAGCCGGATTGTCTGCCCGTGATCGCTCGGATTGCGCAGCACAAGGATTCCCTTCCGCGGCGTCCACGAAGCCCATCCATACACCTCGAGCCACGCCGGATCACCGCCCACCCAATGTGTATCCTGCAGTACCGATCCATTTTCGCGCGACCACTTCGCCGCCTCAGCGAGGTCGTTCCAGTTCTGCTGCGTCAGCAGTGATGGCGTGATATACATCTCCTGCAACTGCGTCCCAGTGCCGAAGTACGAACGAATCTCATTGCGAAAATCGCCGCCCGGATCCTTGTCGAGGTCTTTGTGGTCCTTCGCGTAGATCAGTCCATGGAGCATGAGCGAGTTCAGCGGATAGAGCGGCCCCATCTGCACCACACGCTCGTAGGTGTCGGCATCCCGATAAGTGATCCACCGCTCCCGATACGGTCCTACGCCCGCGGTCGAATCATCTTCACCCCCGCGCCAGATCGAGTCCGCATGCATCGTCCAGAACGGCGAAGGCCACGTGCCCGTAGTCAAGTTCACAAACAGATCCGGCTTCGCTGCCCGCAGTTCTCCGATCAGATTGATCATCGCCGAGAAGTCGCTGTCGAATCGGCTGCCCGGAATCACCGAGTCTACATTGCCCGTTCCATCGAACTTGAACTGGTTCACCCCGTACTTCTGCATCATTTCAAGAGCTACATCACGAAAAGCAGCATAGTACTTCGGCCCCGACAACGCATAGCCGCCGCCAACAATCTCGTAGCTCGCCTCATGTCCAAACGCGATCCGCTCCTGCTTCGGCTTGGAATAGCCACCCCACGGCGACATCCACACTCCCGGATCTGCATCGTATTTTTGTGCCGCATTCTTCAGCGGTGTGAATCCATCAGGAAATCCGCTGTTGAATTTCCAGAGTGAATCGTGCTTATCCCATCCATCGTCGAACAAAAACGAATCGAGCTTCACGCCTCGCTTCTCAGTCAATTCGCGTCCGAACGCATTGATCCGGTCCACAGCGTCCGTCGCAGTATACGGCGTAAAGTAACCCAGGTCGTACCACGAGTTGTAGTGAAGAAACGTCCGATAGGGATGCGCGCGTTCGCGCTCAAGGTATGCAAGAAAATCTCGCCGCATCTGGCCCTCATGGGCCACGCCGATGACCGACGAGTATGTAACCGATTGCCCGGCGCGCAGCGGCAGTTCGCGATCCATCCACGCCGTCGCCCTGTCTCCCCTCACCTTGCTTTGCGACAACGGATTTTCAAGGCCCACGAACAAATTGCCCGCCACAATCGGCGAACCATTTACTGAACCGACCACGCGCGCTCTCGGCAGTGCAATGTCGATCAACTGCACCCGGTTGATCGGCAGATCTTTTTCTCCCGCAGCAATCGTCACAATCTGCCGAATGTAGTGCGAGTTCTCGAGCAGCACGATCGACCACTGCACATGCACGGAGCGATCGCTCGTCTCCATCGCGATATCGACGACTTCACCGGGGATCGTTGCCGCCAGTCGTGGAGCCTGCGGCGTCGGCGCAAGATGGGTTAGGGCCGGCGCACCTGCAAGTTTCAGGTTTGCGGCATCCAGAATCGTTCCATCCTTGAGCAGGATTCGAAACGGTTCGTCCAGGCGGACATCCGTGCTGTGAAGCCGGTCGCGGATCACGAGTCCGCTCAACTTTCCACCTGCAATCGACCAAATCGCGCCCACAGTCTGGTTTTGCAGCGAAAAGTCCCCTCCCTCCCGCCGCAACACGACGTGATCGGCGACTTTCGCTTCGGCAGCCCCCGCCGACGCGCACGCGGTCACAAGTGCGAGAAAAGAACTGCAAAACATCGCGGCAAACAGTCGACGATTACGGAGGTACATGATGAGGTGTCCCCTGATTCCCAATGCCGAATTCTTGATTCGGGACAAGCAACGATCGGCGTCCAGAAGCGCCTTCGGTTCCTTCGAATCTCCTGAAGCTTGATTTTAAATCGTTTAGCGGGATTTGGAGTCTGGGTCGCCCATCGCGGGACCTCCACCGTCAGCGATGCAACCTCCGCATCCAACGGAAGGCCGGACTCAGTGCACCGTCGCCGTCGCCACGGCGAACATCCACAGATAACAGGGCTTAATGCATTTGAGCGCTTTCTCGGCGCTAAAATGGAGATTGTGATCCAAGCACGCAAAAATGATCTTGCGGAAGGAGTTCCGAATTGAAAAGTTGCGCCCGCGTTCTGGTTCCTGTTTTGCTTGTAGGTCTGCTTGCCGTAACTGGTTGCAAGAAAAAGACGCCGCCCCCTGTTCCCCAAACCGCGCCGCCCATTGCAGCCCCTGCTCCCACTGCCCATATTGCCGCACAGCCCACCGCCATTTCTGCCGGCGATCAGGTTACGCTGGTTTGGAAGACAACGGACGCAACCAGCGTCTCAATCGAAGGGATTGGCGATGTGCCGACCTCGGGCACCAAGACCGTCACGCCGACGACTTCCACCAACTACCATCTCGTAGCAAAGGGTGAAGGCGGAATGGCAGACGACACTGCGCGGGTCACGGTATCGGCTCCGCCTCCGGTGCAGCAGCCTACCAATACAATGTCCGCTGAAGAAGAGTTCAAAGCCAACATGCAGGACATCTTCTACGACTACGACGCATACGACGTTCGCCCAGATGCGCAGGCAACGTTATCAAAAGACGCGGCGTATCTGAATAGCCGTCCGAATATCCGCATCGTCATTGGCGGGTATTGCGACGAGCGTGGTTCCAACGAATACAACATCGGTCTCGGGCAGAATCGCGCCGATGCCGCAAAGAGCGCGCTGGTCACCGCCGGTGTGGCAGCCAGCCGCATTCGCGTGGTCAGCTACGGCAAGGAAAAGCCCTTCTGCACCGAATCAACCGAAGCCTGCTGGCAGCAAAACCGCCGCGCCGGCTTCTCGCTCGACCAGTAACATCAGGCCCTGTCAGGGTTTCGGCGGCATCGCTTCCAACACGATGCCGCCGGCACTCTCAGATTTCACGGGAAGGCTCGCAAACCATGTCGAGCCCAGGCAGCACGGCGGTTCGTGATTCTCGTCTAACCAGCATTGTGCCCTGTCGATTCGCTGGATAGAGCGCAAATTCCACATCGTAGGTGTTCGATGAACAGAGCATTCACACTTCGCCATCGTTCTGTTGCGGCGGTGGTTCTCGTCGCGATTCTTGTTTTTTCTCCGGTGCGCGCCCATGCAGCATCGAAGGAAATCATCGCGCTGCAAACCCAGGTACAGCAGCTGCTCGACATGATGCAGCGTCTGCAGTCCACCCTCGACACGCGGTTTGGGGTCCTGCAGCACCTGGTTGAGCAGACCGCCGACAATGCCAACCAGATGAGTGCGACAGTGAACGCCCTGCAACAGAAAATCAACCAGCAGAGCGACGGATTGAGCGGCAAGATCGATACCGCCTCTGGCCAGGTTCAATCGCTCAACGACTCCGTTGACGAATTGAAGACACGCATCGCCAAGCTCGACAAGTCGATCCAGGACTTGCAGGGCCAATTGCAGAACATTCAGAGCGGGCCGCCTTCAGGCGCCCAGCCAGGCACTTCGCCTACGTCTGACGGAGCAGGGCCCAGTGGTGCACCGGGTGCACCGGGCGGATCTCCGCAACCGATGGCGAACAACGCTTCCAACATGACGCCGCCGCTGAAAGAGACCTTTCAGGCTGGGTTACGCGACTATAACGCCGCCAAATACACTGTCGCATCGGGCGAGTTTCAAGACGTGGTCCACTACTACCCAATGGATGATCTTGCCGGCAGCGCGCAGTTTTATCTCGGCGAAATCGCCTATCGCCAGCAGGACTACGCTGAAGCCATCAAGGCTTACAACGCGGTACTTGAGGGATTCAGTGGAAACTTGAAGGCCCCGACGGCCCAGCTCCACAAGGGTTTTGCGCTGATCCAGCAAGGCAAGAAAGATGCGGGCGTTCATGAACTTCGCCTGCTGATCCAACGCCACCCGCAGACCCCTGAAGCTTCACAAGCGCGCGCCAAGCTCACAGCGATGGGTATTCACAACACCACCGCATCGTAACGCTGATTTCTAAAAACAATCTGCAACTAGACCGTAAGCTGATCGCAATCAGGCGTAAAGAAGCCCCGCATTTCGCGGGGCTTCTGCTTTTGTCTTTTAGTCCCTATTCCCTGTTCCCTGCCTTACTGCAGGTTCGCCATCAGCGCATCGAGCGCGGACTTCGGCGGCCGCGTCAGCGATTCCGGCAGCGTTGCCAGAGGCTCATCGACCATGCCCAACAGATCGCTAAAGGTTGGCTTCTCGGTGTTGATGTAGAACACGCCGGTGAGAACTTCGTTCTTCTCCTCGGCCTCCATCAGCGTCTTCACCGCGTTGGCCCTATCTGTCGGATCGTAGTCTTCGTGCAGCTTGCGCAGACGAAGAGTCGATCCGTCGTGCATCTCGACTTCGTAGACCTGGCCCGAATCGTAATCCACGTCGATCTCGTCGAAGCTGGCCACGAAGCCGATATCGTTGATCGGCTCGTCGTTTTCCTGCATGAACTTGTAGCTCTTGGTCGAGCCCTCATGATCGTTGAAGGTCACGCACGGGCTGATCACGTCGAGCATCACCGTTCCCTTGTGCGCAATTGCAGCCTTCAACATCGCGAGCAGCTGCTTCTTGTCGCCGGAGAACGAACGCCCGACAAACGTCGCACCCAGCTGAATCGCCAGCGCGCAAGTGTCGATCGCCGGAAGATCATTGATCACGCCCGTCTTCAGCTTCGAGCCGATATCAGCCGTCGCCGAGAACTGGCCCTTGGTCAATCCATACACGCCGTTATCTTCGATGATGTAGATCATCGGCAGATTGCGGCGCATCAGGTGGACAAACTGGCCCATGCCGATCGAAGCCGTATCGCCGTCGCCGGAAACGCCCAGCAGCATGTTGGTGTGGTTGGCCAGGTGCGCGCCCGTCGAAACCGACGGCATGCGCCCGTGCACCGAGTTGAAGCTGTGCGACCGGCTCATGAAGTAGGCCGGGCTTTTTGACGAGCAACCGATACCGCTCATCTTCATCACGCGCTCTGGCTGCACGCCCATCTCATACATGGCGTCGATGATCCGCTCAGAGATTGCGTTGTGGCCGCAGCCGGCGCAAAGCGTCGACTTGCCACCGCGATATTCAAGTACCGGAAGCCCGATGTGATTGACCTTGGGGCCTGGAAGTTTGAGTAGCCATGTTTACAGGCCCTCCTTCGTTGCAAATTCCTCAGTGATTGTGCGGGCATCGATCGGCAACCCGTTGTAGTGCAGAATGCTGCGCAGCTTCACGACCTGCTCCGCCGGCAGATCAATCTTCAGCAAGGTGGCGAGTTGGGCATCGCGATTCTGTTCCACCACGTACACGCGATCGTGTGCCGCGACAAAGTCATGAATCTCGTGAGCGAAGGGATAGGCGCGAATGCGCATGTAGTCCACATCCTTGCCGAGTTCCTTCTTGATCTGGTCAAGGCTTTCGCGAAGCGCGAAGTCCGTTGTGCCAAACGCGAGGATCCCCACCCGCGAGGTTCCGTCCTTAACAACGACCGGCGCCGGAACCAGCTTGCGCGCATTCTCAAACTTGCGCAAAAGCCTCTCCATTACCGCCTGGTACTCATCGGGTTTCTCGGTATAGCCCGCGGCATCGTTGTGCCCCGAGCCGCGCGTGAAGTAAGCCGCCTTGGGATGCATCGTGCCCGGCAGAGTGCGATATCCGATCCCATCGCCGTCCACGTCCCTGTAGCGCGCGAAACTGCCCAGCTTGTCCAGATCTTCCTTGGTCAGCACCTTGCCGCGATCGAGTGGCTTCTGAGGATATTCGAACTGCTCCGACATCCAGTTGTTCATACCCAGGTCAAGATCGGTCAACACGAACACCGGGGTCTGCAACCGTTCTGCCAGATTGAATGCCTCCATGCTCAGTTCGAAGCACTCTTTCACCGAACCCGGCAGCAACACGACATGCTTCGTATCGCCGTGCGACAGGAATGCGGTGGACAGACAGATCCGACTGCTGCGTACGGGTCGGCATACCCGTCGAAGGTCCCGTGCGCTGCACATCAAAAATTACGCCCGGAATTTCGGCGTAATATCCCAGTCCGGCAAATTCGCCCATGAGCGAAATTCCCGGCCCGGAGGTCGACGTCATGGAACGCGCCCCGGCCCAGCCTGCGCCCAGCACCATGCCGATCGCAGCCAACTCGTCTTCAGCCTGCACCACCGCAAATGTCGCTTTGCCTTCCGGTGTTACGCGGAACTTCTTCAGCAGATCGGTCGTCGCCTCCACAAGCGAAGTGGACGGCGTGATTGGATACCACGCAACGACCGTTACGCCCGCGAACACCGCACCCATGCCGCATGCCGCGTTGCCGTCGATGATGATCTTCCCTGCCGTCTGATTCATCCGCTCCATCATGAACGGATCCTGCTTCACCAGCTTCTCCTGCCGCGTAGTCGAATCCAGCCTTCACCGCGCCGAAATTCAGATCGAATACCTTCTGCTTCTTCGCAAACTGCTTCTTCACGCTCTGCTCAACAACAGCCAGGTCAATCGAGAGCAACTGTGCCACGACTCCCACGTACACCATGTTCTTGACGAGCTTGCGCAGTTTGGCCTCAGTACACACAGCCGCAGTGATCTTGTCGAACGGAACCGGGTAGCAGACAACGTCGCTGCGATACTGCTTCAGGTTTGCATTCTCTTCGTAGATCGCCACGCCGCCCGCAGGCAGCGCTTCAATGTCGCTCTTCGCGGTCTCGGGATTCAAAGCCACCAGGAACTCGGCATCGCGCGTGCGCGCAACGTACCCGTCCTTGCTCGCGCGAATCGTGTACCAGGTGGGAAGTCCGGCGATGTTCGAGGGAAACAGGTTCTTCCCGCTGACGGGAATTCCCATTCCAAAGATGCTCTTCAGCAGTACGCTATTGGCGGATTGCGAGCCGGACCCGTTCACCGTTGCTACGTTGATGCTGAAATCGTTGACTACGCGCTTTTGCGCGCTGATCGCGCCCTGTTCTTGACCCAGAGCCAGGTCTCCAGTCGCCATTTGGCGGGATTCCCTTCAGGTGAATTTCCGCGCGTCCAGGACCGGGCTTCCACGTTCATTGGCCGTCCGAGATCGTTGCAACCTTGCGGTCGCCATAACGCCGGACCTTGGCATCGGAGTACGGGTTCCTGAAAAGACGCGGTGGAAAGCGACAAACTTCGCTCACCTGTGATTATAGTCACCGGCGAGGTCGCCCGTACCGCTTCCAGACACACCACTTTGTGCCGTAAGTACCTTTCGCAGCAATGGGTGTTCATGTCTCGAACAAAGCCGCTCGTCTTGAGGTGACCTACCCTCGGCTCGAGCGATTGCATTAGCATTGCACCAGCAGTTAAACCTATATTTTTGAGGGCGCCAGCGCCATCCTCGCGGAATCTCGATGCCACCGAACCAGCACTGCCGTGGCAATCACAACCAGCGAAAGCGTCAGCCCGATCCACATTCCGTAGATTCCCCACTTCAAGACGAAACACGAGAATAAGGCCAAGCGGAAGCCCCATCGCCCAGTAGCCGACGAGATTCGCCACCATGGGCACGCGGGTCTCGCCCAGTCCCCGCAGCGCCCCGGTCGACACCGTCTGAATCCCATCGAAAATCTGAAACGCAGCCGCAATCCACAACAGGCTCGGCCCCAAGGCCAGCACGCGAGAATCGGACGTATAGAGCTTGATCAGCGGGGCCGGCGCCAACAGGAAAACCACTCCGGCGCACACCATAAAACCCGTGCCCAGAGCCAGCGCCATCCAGCCGGCCCTTCGCGCCCGCGCCGGATCGCCAGCTCCAATTGCGTGCCCTACGCTTACCGCCGCAGCTGCGCCCACTCCCAGCGGCACCATGTACGAGATGCTCGCGTAATTCAGCGCAATGGTATGCGTCGCCAGCGCGACTGGCGTCAGATATCCCGCCGCGAATGTGCTCAGGTTCCACGCGCCCACTTCCAGCAGTATCTGCCCCGCCGCCGGCGCACCAATGCGCACCAGCTGTCGAAGACGATCCAGTTCCGGCCCGGCCCAATGCACAAACAGCGGATGCCCGCGCGTGCGTTCGTAGTTCCACGCAAATGCCAGCATCGCCACTGCCATTCCAACGCGTGCGATGCATGTTGAAATCGCCGATCCGTTCACACCGAGCGCCGGAAAACCGAGCTTGCCATAGATCAGCACCCAGTTGCCGAGCCAGTTGAGCAGGTTCCCCAACACATATGTCAGCGTAATCACGCGCACCTGCCCCACGCCCTGCAGATAGCGACGCGTTCCTCCGTACAGCAGCAGCGGCAAAGTGCTCCAGCTAAGAGCTCGCAGATAGCCGCCCGACAGACTCGCGACTTCGGGTATGACGCCGAAGTGCGTAAATCCATAGCTCAGTCCGATCAGCAGGATCATGATCGGTGGCGTCACGATGCATGCGAGATAAACGCCCTGCGCCAGCCAGCGGTGGCACTCATCGTGATCGCGACGCCCGTACGCCTGCGACACCAGCGTGTCCAGTCCCAGCAGCAGCCCAATCCCGAAGAGCGCCGGCGTATAGAAAACTGCATTTCCAAGCGCCACCGCGCCGATCGCGACCGGCCCCAGCCGCCCCACCATGATGTTGTCCACAACACCCTGCGCCACCCAACCCAATTCGCTGAGCACAACGGGCACGGCAAGCGCAATCATCGCCGCAAGCTCCGCTCTCCATTGGGCGCGCGTCTGAACCATCTCTCTAATTTATAAGGACGCGCCGAAAGCCGTACGCCCAAACCACAGAGAAGCAAGTGCCCCGGTCTCGATCTTGAAACCCGGGATTGAATGCATATCCGACGACAACCTGGGGTGCCCCATCCATGACGCAGCTTTATCGCGGCATGGGTGGGAGATCACGAACTTCATTTTCCCAATTCCCTATCGCTGCCTATTTCAAACCGATAGCTCCCCGCCGCCAATTCAAACCCACCGTCCACCTTCTTTGCCAGCGGACTCTCACGCAAGCGCACTCCATCCACTTTGTACCGCGCCGCCTCGCCGTCTCTCACCTCCAGCAGCCCCGTGGTATTCGCCGGCAGCGTTACATTCCACTCAGCCAACTTCCCTTTCACCGTCCAACTCGACTTGATCTCGCCATACGACGATGCATAGCTGAACCCGAACGGCGACAACCGCGCATCAAACACCGGGTGCAACACCACCGTGTGGAATCCCGCATCCAGCGCCGTTGCATCGACGCCTGCAGCAAAGCGATAGATCCAGTCCGCCACCGCGCCATACGCATAGTGGTTGTACGAGTTCATCTGCGGATCCCCCATCATCTCGTCGCCGTTCCACCGCTCCCAGGTGGTTGTCGCGCCATGATCGATCACGTATCCCCACGACGGCATTCCAGTGCTCAGCAGCAAATCGTATGCCAGCTTCGTGTGGCCGGTCTTCGTCAGTTCCTCAAGCAAGTAAGGCGTCCCAACGAAACCCGTTCCCAACAGGCCGTGATTGTCTTCAATCTTTTTCACCAGGCGGCCTGCGGCCTGCGCGCGCATCTCGTCCGGAAGTAGATTCATGTGCAGCGCGAGCACATAGCCGGTCTGCGTGTCGCCGCCCTTGGCCTTTGCATTGGGATTATTGATGTCTCCAAACGGCGAAGGACTGTTGTCCGCCGCCGGAATATATGCCTTCGGCTGCACGAACTTTTTCTGAAACGCATCGCGAATCTTGTCCTCGAGCTTCGCGTAACGCTGTTCCTCTTCCGTGCGTCCGGTGGCATGCGCCATCTGCCGCAACATATTTACGTCGTAAGCCCAGTATGCTGTGGCTACGACATCTTCCTGTGTCCTGCCTTCCAGCGACAGCCAATCCCCAAACGGAATTCCTGAATCGTTATGCCAGATTCCGTCCGGATTGCGCGCATCGATCGCATCCACATACTTCCGCATCGCCTGCCAGTTCTCGTCGATCACGCTCGTGTCGCCCGTCTGCAGCCACGACGTCCACGGAATGATCACGCCCGCATCGCTCCAGGCCGCCGCGACCCCTGGCGAAATCTTCGCCGTGCCCGGTGCATAGATTCCGTAATAGGGCGTGCCCACTTGCGTCCCGCGCTCATCCGCTGCAAACTTACGCGTGAACGACGCCAGAGCCGCGTTGTACGACGCAGCCCGCCAGAACACCTGCGCATCTGCCGACCATCCCAGTCGTTCATCCCGCTGCGGGCAATCCGTCGGCAGCCCCACAAAATTCGACCGCTGCCCCCACAGAATGTTGCTCCAGAGTTTATTGATCATCTCGTTGCCGGTCTTTAGTTTTGCCGTGAACGGTGTATCCGTATGCAGCACCATCACAGCCACATCTCCGAGTGCCGGCGCGCTCTTTAGCCCCGTGATCTCGATATAGCGGAAGCCGTGGAACGTGAATTGCGGCATCAGCTCCTTTGTTTCCTTTCCGTTCAGAACGAAGTGATCCGTTGCCTTCGCCGTGCGCAGGTTCTCCGTGTATAGCGTCCCATCCGGATTCAGAGCTTCACCCACGCGCACCTTGACGTCCGTTCCCGCCGGACCGGAAACGCGCAGCTTCTCCACGCCTGCCATGTTCTGCCCGAAGTCGTAGATGAAGACGCCCGGCCTGGGCTCGGTCATCGCTTTCGCAGGCAGCGTCATTTCCACCCGAATCGCCGGGAATTCCTGCGCCTGCACGCTGATTTGTTTCGGGTGAATTACAACTGCCTGCTGCCATCCTTTCGCAGAAAACTCCGGCGAATCCCAGCCGTCCTGCTGCAGCCGCAGATCTTGCGTCTCTCCGTCGTAGATTTCCGCTTTGAGAATCTGCGACGTGTTCGCCTGCCAAGTGGCATCCGTCGCCACCCAGTCAACGCTTCCGTCTTTGTGCTCTATGCGCAACTGCGCCCTTAACGCCGGTGGCGTATCACCATAGTTATTCGGTTGCTGCAGCCACTCCAGCGAAGTCGAGTACCAACCCGGAGCCAGCAGTGCCCCAATCGCGTTCGCTCCCCTCTTCACCAGTTCCGTCACATCGTACGTCTGATAGAGAACGCGTTCTCGATAATCCGTCCAGCCCGGAGCCATCACGCTGTCGCCCACGCGCTTGCCGTTCAGGAACAGCTCATATGTCCCCAGCGCCGTCGCATACAACCGTGCCGATTTGATCGACTGCCCCGCATCAAATGACTTCCGCAGCGCCTTCACGCTATCTGGTATCCACGGCTGAAGCACAGGTTGCTGCTCCGGCCCCTTCGCCTGGTTCCACTCCACCGCATTCTTCCAACCCGCGTCATCAAACTCCTTCTTTTCCCATCCCACTGCAGGCTCAGCCGCGCTCTTCCAGGTCCCATCACTTCCGAACTCTGCCGTCAGTCCCATCCTTATAGAGAAGAACCACCGTCGCGATCATCGGCGGCGCATCCTTTCGCCGTTTCTCGCCGTATTTGTCGATGTAGTGCACGCTTTCGATTGCGATCGTGTTCGGCCCCTGCGCCACCTGCGCCGTCACATCCGCACGCACAAACTTCTTCCATGGCAAATGGTGGTACGGCGGATACGTCGCCGCCGTCATTACCTGTTGCCCGTTCACCCAAGTCGCAACGGTGTCCTCGCCTGTAGCAAACAACACCGCCCGCTCCACGGGCTTCTCCACCTTCACAATCTTGCGATAAGCAAATCTCTGCTCGCTATTCGGCGTTGCGCTTCCCGGCAGTACATCAGGATTCGCGATCCATTCAGAGGGAGTCTTTCGCACAGCGGCTTCCTCGGCCGTTTCCCAACCGATCCAGTCAGCGCGCCAAGCGCCCTGGTTAAGCAACCCCGTCTCCCACCACTCCGCCGCGCTAGCGGGATACGCCTTCCCGTCCAGGCCTGAAATCTCAACGCGCCACCAGTAACGCGTGCTCGGCTTCACCCTCGGCCCTGCGTACTTCACATTCAGCGATTGGCCCGACTCGACTTTTCCGCTGTCCCACACATCTGCCTTGCCGTCCGCGAGCAGCTCTTCTCGTGTAGCCACAAGCACGCGATACGACATCTGCCGCGCCCCATGGGTTGGATCGTTGAGCTGCCACGAAAACCGTGGCGTCGCATCATCAATCCCAAGCGGACGCTCGAGATCGTCAACCTGAAGATGCACCGGCCCGGACGAACCACCCTGCGCCCGCGCCGCCAAGCACCCTGCCAGACAAACCCCTACCCACACCCATCCCATCGTGCGCATGCGCTCTCGCCCCCTTGAAGTCGTGAACCGACAAGTATAGGGGCTAGCGGGCGGTGTGCACACGCGTCAATTGCACGGCCGCATCTCGCAACATATCTCGCACGTGCCCCTCTTCAGCCGGGGCAAGACGAACGCAGCTCCCGCGATAAGATTGCCCGGGGGCTCTCAATGCAAAGAACCGTCACTCTGGAGTCGGCGGAATTTCGCGCGCTGGCGCACGAACTCTCCGACTTCGCCGCCAAATATCTCGAGGAACTTCCCCGCTTGCGTGCCTACCCCGAGTCAATCAACGGAACTGAAGTTGAGTTGCTATTTGCCGGCGATCCGCCCCTCGAGGGTATGGGAAAAGCTGCATTCAATCTATTGCCGCAGGTTTTTGAGAAGTCCCGCCCCGCATCACCACGTTTTTTCGGATACGTCTTTGGATCGGGCGAGCCAATCGGAGCCCTCGGCCAATTCGCCGCCAGCGTGCTCCACCAGAATGCGACGGCTTGGCGATCTGGCCCGTCTGCCAATGCCATCGAGCGCACGGTGGTGCGATGGCTCGCCGGCGCCATCGGCTGTGCCGGATTCAGCGGCAGTCTCACGCTCGGTGGTTCCTCCGCCAACCTCATGGCACTTTGCATGGCCCGCGAAGCGAAGGCAGCCGCAAATGAAACCGGCGTGCATGGTGGAGTTGTCTACTGCTCAACTGAAGCGCACATGTCGATTGCAAAGGCTGCCGCGCTCCTCGGTCTTGGACGCAATGCCGTGCGCCTCATCGCAGTCGATCGCGACTTCCGTATGCGCATGGAGGACTTGCGTGACGCGATTACGCGCGATCTCGTGAGCGGCAAGGTTCCCGTTGCCGTCGTTGCCAGTGCGGGTACCACTGCGACGGGCAGCATCGATCCCCTGAGCGCAATTGCCGGGATCTGCCGCGAATTCAACATCTGGATGCATGTCGACGGTGCATACGGCGCCCTGGCGTCGATGGTGATTCCCGAGACATTCGACGGAATTGCCCTTGCAGACTCCATCTCACTCGATCCACACAAATGGCTCTATCAGCCAACCGGCTGCGGCTGCCTGCTCTATCGCGATCCAGCCGATGCACGCCGAGCGTTTTCTCATTCTGCGGAGTATGCGCGCACTCTTTCCAGTGACGACATCGAAGGGTTTGCATTTTTTGAGGAGTCCATCGAACTCTCACGCCCATTCCGGGCGCTCAGTCTCTGGCTTTCACTGCGCTACCACGGTCTCCGCGCATTTCAGGGGTCCATTCGCGATGACCTTCGCCTCGCGCAGGTGCTGGCTGATGCGGTCGACTCTGAACCGGAACTGGAAAGGCTTGCTCCCGTTGCTCTCAGCGCAGTGTGTTTTCGCTACGCCGGAAACGCTACCAACCTTGACGAGCTGAACACTAAGATTCTTGACCGGGTCATCCGCCGCGGCCGTGTCTACATCTCCAACGCATCAATCAATGGAAACTTTGCTCTACGCGCATGCATCGTCAATCACCGCACCACTGACCACGACGTAAAGGCAGTTATATCCGAGGTGCTCGCGGTGGCCCGTGAACTTCAGGCATAAAACTTTTCGGCGGAATCGCAAAGAAGGATCCCGCCGAATCCCCCTGAGGCAGCTACATCAACTTCACTGACTCCACGTGAATCACACCGCCGTCCTTCTTTCCCGACACGTCCACCCGAATGTGATCCTCCTTGTTGGTGGCCTCCAGCAGCTTCATCGCTTCCTGGTTCCCCTTGGCATCGAACTTCAGATAATTTCCATCCTTGTCGATGATCCCAAATCCGCTCTTCGCACAGGCCAGTGCGCATGCCTTTGTGTGTGAATCGGGATCAGCCTTCGCCTTCGCCGAACACTGCGTATCGATCATCGATACATTCGACCAATCTTCGGCCGCCGCAAACGACGGCAGCGCCAGCAAAACACCCATGAGCACGATTGCTTTTTTCATCTTCTCCTCCTGCAGATTTTTGGTTGAGTTGTGTACAAAACTCAGGCAAGATGCCTGACACCCGCAGCGGAATCGCCTGAGTGTGTGACGCTCGACTTCTCCTCCGACGCCGCCTCGCGAATCTCCGTTAGTTTCGCCAGCACAAATGCGCCCAACGCCAGTTCCACATCGCGCACAGCGATATCCAGGAAAAGCCCCTGGGTCACGAGGCTAGCTGAGATCGCCAGCAGCCACACCATCACGATGTATGCCGCATATCGCGTGAACCGCGTAAAAACCAGGATTCCGGCTGCCATCTCCACCACCCCTGTCAGGTGCATGAATGTGGCTGGCGACACGTGAAGCAGCGCCGGAATCGCCGGATTTAGATACATATCCCAGCTCGTCAGCCGGTTAAAGAACTTGTCCAGCCCTGCAAGAAAAGGGCCTGCCCCGAGCCCCACGCGCAATGTCCACCACGCAACGTTGAGCCGCGATCTGTTTGCCATTGTCATCACCTCTGCTGCTCAATGGAGCGCCGGACAAACAAATTGGTTACAAAAAAGGTCTATGTAACCAAAATGGCTATGGCCAATCCAATAGGTAGAACGATCCGAACAAGACCATGACAAACGCATCCAGCCCAACCCCTCCAATCGTCCTCGACTCCGATGAACAAATCGTCGGACGCGTTCTTCAGGGAGATACGCTCCTCTTCGAAGTGCTTATGCGCCGTCATAACCAGCGCATTTACCGCGCCATACGCAGCATTGTCCGCGACGATTCGGAATGCGAAGAGATCATGCAGGAGTCCTACGTTCGAGCTTTCGAACATCTCGCTCAGTTTGAAGGCCGCGCGATGTTCTCCACGTGGCTCACGCGCATCGCCGTCAATGAGGCCATCAAGCGCTCCATAGCACTTGGAAAGCTGGATCCGATTGATCTGGAAGATTCCTACGGGGAGAGTCAAGTGATACTTGCGCGAAATGCGAATTCACCCACGCCCGAAAGCCATGCCGCCGGCAGCGAACTCGCCTCCCTGCTCGAGGAGTCGATCCTTGCGCTCCCTGTCGCGTACCGCTCCGTGCTTGTCTTGCGCGATCTTGAGGAAATGAGTACAGCCGAAACCGCGAAAGTCCTGGCCCTCAGCGATGCAAACGTTAAGGTCAGATTGCATCGAGCACACGAGATGCTTCGCTCTGAGCTGATGGAGCGCGCCGGAGCTTCGAACGCTGGTGCCCTTTTGTTTCATGCCACTCGCTGTGATCGCGTTGTACGTGGCGTTTTCGAGCGGCTCCAGATCCAACCGTAGCGGAGGCCCGAGAGACCTCGCCGTACCCCCGAAACCAGCGATCTTCCCTCCAGAGTAGGGGGTACCCCCACGCACACAACCAATTGGTTGCATATCGGCAGGCGGTCAAACAGCTATATTCGTTACTGCCTATTCCCTGCCTTCAACCCACTGCCGGCCGGAGTGCAACCTGTTTCGTCTTGATCGTGATCGATGCCGGCGTCAGATTGGCGCCGTCCCACCCGTCTTTATGTGCTTCAATCTGGATCTCGCCCGGCTCTTTGGTCGACTGTACGACCACCTGCGCGAGCCCGTTGAAGAGTGAGCGCTTTGATGCCTTGTCGCTCTCCTGGCAATTCGGATCGCCATTGCCCACGCCGATCAGCGCACCATTGCCCGTGATCTTGAACCCAATGTGATTATTCGCAATCGGCACCAGGCGGCCATCTTTGTCGAGCCCTTCCACCTTGATCACGGCAAGATCTTCGCCGTCAGCGTTGATCTCGTTGCGATCCGCACTAAGCCTGATGGAAGCCGCCGCCCCCGTCGTCTCGCGCTTGTCAGAGAGCACCACCTTGCCGTCTTTGCTGCCGCGCGCTTCAATCGTGCCCGGCTCATATTTCACTTTCCATTCAACGTGGCCAAGATTCGGAACCTTCTGGCTACCGAGACTCTTTCCGTTTACCAACAGCTCCACCTCGTCGAGGTTCGAATACACCCACACTGCAATCTCGTCGCCTTCTCTGCCCGTCCAGTTCCAATGAGGAAAGACATGAACTACGGGATCCTTCCCCCACCACGCTTTGTAGTAGTAGAAGTTGTCCTTCGGAAACCCACACATATCCACGATGCCGAACTGGGAGTTGATCGACGGCCACCCGTAAGGCGTCGGCTCGCCGCGATAGTCAAACCCAGTCCACGCAAAGCCGCCTGCTATCCACTCACGCGTCCCGTAAAACTTCCACCACTCCTCCGCAGTCTCTCCCCACGGCACTACTCCGTCGTAAGAGTTCACCGTGTTACGCAAAGGATCGGAACTGTATACACCTCGCGTGCCGATCGCACTCGAAGTCTCGGAGCCATAGATCGGTCGATCCGGATGCTCCTTGTGATATTCGTCCGGCAGCTTCAGGTTGTAGTTGAATCCGAGAATGTCCAGCGCATCCGAAACTCCCTGTTTATTATTTCCATTCACAGCGGCCGAGACGACGCGGGTCGGATCGAGTTCGTGGCAAAGTCTGACCATGTCTGCGCCGACCTTCGCGCCCTGCTCCGCCATCTGGCTCTGCATCTGGCCCTCTTCGTTCCCGATGGACCACATGATGATCGAGGGAGAATTGCGATAGCGCTTCACCATAGTCTCCAGTTGCGCCATTCCTTCGGGATTGGAACTCATCTGCCGCGTCTCGCACATCATCATCATGCCCATGCGATCGCATGCCTCCACCCACTCCGGCGTCGGCATGTTGTGCGAAGTCCGCACCGCGTTTCCGCCCATTTCGCGCAATACCGCAAGCCGGAACCACTGCAGAGCATCCGGCACCGCCGCACCCACGCCCGCGTGGTCCTGATGATTGCAGGTGCCCTGAATCTTTACAGATTTGCCATTGAGGAAGAAGCCTTTGTCGGCAGTAAACTTTGCCGTGCGCACGCCAAAGCTCACGCGCTCCGCGTCGCGTGCTTTGCCGCCGGACTCGACCGTCACGATTGCGTAATAGAGATTCGGCGCGTCGACGGACCAGAGCGAGGGACTCGGCAGTTTCGCCGTCGCGCCGAACGAAACTGCACCATCGGCAGCAACAGACTGAGCCAGTGCCTCGACATTGGCGACCGTTTTCCCCGAGGGATCCACGATCTGCCATTTCACCTTGGCTGTTTCCGCCTGCCTGCCTTCGTTCCTGACAATGGTCCCGAGTGTCAGCGTTGCAGAATTCCCAGCCACCTCAGACCGGACGTAGCTCTCCCACTGGCCCAGGAAAAGTGCGTCTGTCTTCGTCAACCAAACATGCCGGTAAATGCCGGCTCCTTCATAGAACCAGCCGTCTCCGAAACTGGCATCGACGCGCGCAACGATGTAGTTCTTCTTGCCATATGCCAGAAAGTCGGTGAGATCGAATTGAAACGGCGCGTACCCATTGTCGTTGCGGCCGATAAAACAACCGTTCACAAATATCAGCACGTCTCGGAAAGCGCCATCGAATTCCACCCATATCCGGCGTCCTTTGTCGCTTTCTGGAATATCAAAAGAACGCCGGTACCAGCCGACGCTCGTCTCAGGATAACGACGCCCCAGCGGCTTGAACCCGTGCGAATTCTGCACTTCATCTCGCACAAAGGGCAGTTCGACTGCCCAGTCATGCGGCAAATTCAGCGAGCGCCATTTCGAGTCGTCGAATTTTGCCTTCGCGAATTCAAAGTCGCCCGTCTTCGCAAAGTCCCCTTGTCCGTTGCCGAAGCCGAGATCCTTCGCGGGATCCGCACCATTGCCGAACGTGAACTTCCAGCCAAAGTCGAAGAGCAGTTTCTCTCTCGGGAGGATGGCCGGATGTGTCGCGTCCACAGTTGCGCCGAGCATCGCGGCGCGTGCCCACGCGGAACGCGCTATGAATGGCGCAGCAGGAATCGCCAGGCTGGAGTATGCGGCAGAACGAAGAAGATCGCGGCGAGTAAGAGTCGGCATGCATATACCTCAGGCACAACAAAGAGAAAGCAGCAACGTTGACTTTCGCAGTGCGCAATGCAGAGCAACAATTTATGTGAGAAACCAGCAAGGAGACTATACAAGACCGCGTTGGACTGAGTAAACGCTTTCATTTGCGTGCCAAACGTCCGCATAGGTGCCGACTTTGGTAAACTCGATGAGGCGTTCGTACAACTGGAGAGATGGCCGAGTGGTTGAAGGCGCACGCTTGGAAAGCGTGTTTAGGGGAAACTCTAACGTGGGTTCGAATCCCACTCTCTCCGCCATACTATTTAGTATTTAGGATCAATATCTTATAGACTAAGCATAGAATATTGCGCTAATTCTGTACTGCTATGTCTCCCGCAATGATGGAGATGCAATGAGCACGATACCAATCATCACAATATCTTTGCACTTCAGGTCTTTTCCCGGCTCCGCACACAGCACCTTGATTCACTTGCTCGCCAAGGGCAGCCCACGGCGCGGACTACAGTCAATCAGCGATGGCTCGTCCGTCTGTCGAAGAACATGCATCGGCCCTGTCGAGGGCTTCTTGTGCTTCCTTGGCGGGCGAGTCCGAAGGTCTGGTGAATAGCACCACGCCTAGCGCGATCAACAGGAGAACATTCAATCCAAGCCACGCCACAACCAGCGCATAGGCAACTCGGAGCGCAATGTGGATCATGGCGCTTCCATCGATAGCCCGGATGCGGGGCGGCCTTGACTAGCCTGATAGAGCCTTACAGGATCGCACTTGTGCATCGACTCATTGGGAGCTAGCCCGTATTCTTTCTCAGCGGAGGCGACGGTGACAAAACACGCGGAACAGATTGAGTCGAAACTGCCGTCATCATTTTCCCGGTGCGGGAAATGAGGTCTTAGCAAAGCGGCCATCAAGGACCTCTTTCTGGGTCATAGCTTTCTTGGGGGAGCTTGCTCTGACAGGAGAATAGGTCGTGTCCGCGCGATGAATCTGTCCAATTTTGCTCACATAGTGCGGTCTTGATGGATTAAATCCAATAGAATCAAGCATAAGAGGGGCGTGGTCAAATCTGTACGGTGTCTTCAAAATAGCTAGCTCACATGGGATCTTTTAATAAATCCGAATCGTAAGATTGCGTAGGAGGTCGGATAGACCATGCGCATCCTCTCTTTTGAGCGTTATTACGGGCATCTTGCCGATTCTGAAGACGCGGTCAAGGTCTTGGGGATGGCCAGCCTTGAAAAGGGTCTCACCACCGTTGGAGACATTCGGAGGGCGTGCGCTGGACGCCCTAAGGACGCCAGCATCTACCCCGACATCACCAACGCTTGCGGTTTCTACGTCACCGAAGTGCATGGGAAGTTTTTTACGGTTTAGCGATGCGCCGGAAGCGTCCGGATCCGAAGTCATTTGACTTAACGCATCCCTGCCCGCTGTGCGGCTACAAGGTTCCCGCCGAGCGAACTCTCGCGCGCTGACAGTGAAAACATCGCTGTCCGAAGTGCGGGAAGGATAGCGTCTACGCCGCTGCCGTCAAAGAAGAGGCGGACTAGATTATGCTCCCAGAATCGACCGGCGCGGAGCGATGTCCCTACTGCATGCCGCCTTACAGCATCTTCACAGACGATCACGTGTTTCCCCAGTTTCTTGGTGGACGCAGAACGATTCGAATCTGTAAGAAGTGCAACGACACTCCTGGGCACACGTTCGAAGGCAAAGCGTCTAAGCAGCTCGCACGCATTCAAATCTCTATTTCGCATTTCGGCCTTGACCTCGCTCGCAATCAAGCTATCTGGCCGAACGCGATAACGGACGAAGACGAATCGCCGGACCGGCTCTGTACGATTCAGAATCGTGTAGACTCTAGGACATCCCGGCAAGCGCTGGAGGTTCACGTTGGACTCCGAATCCGGCGAAATCACTCAACTCCTCGCGAAAATGAGGCTTGGCAGCCCGGAAGCTGAAGAACGCCTGATGGTGCTGATTTACGCCGAGTTGCGGCGCATTGCTGGATGGTATATGCGCGGCGAGAGAGGAGACCATTCGCTCCAGCCGACCGCTCTTGTTCATGAAGCCTATCTCAGACTCCACAAGATGCGCGCAATCGATTGGCAGAGCCGAACACATTTCCTCGCAGTCTCCGCACATACGATGCGTCGAATCCTCGTCGACCATGCGCGTGCCAAGAGGGCCGGTAAACGTGGGCTCGACTGGAACCAGGTAGAACTGGACGTCGACCTGCTGGCTTCCGCCATGCAGCCTGCAATAGACATGATCGAACTTGACGAGGCACTTGGCCGGTTAGGGGCTTTCGACGAGCGCCAGGCGAAAATCGTTGAAATGCGGTTCTTCGGTGGGCTTAGTGAATCTGAGATTGGCGACGTGATTGGGATATCGGAACGCACGGTAAAGAGAGAATGGCGAATCGCAAAGGCCTGGCTCTATCAAGAATTGTCGCAGCCGAGACAATCCACAGCGAAAGTCTAATAGCCTTCCCGCCCGTTGTATTGGCTTTGGGATGCGCTTGCTCCCTGAACGCCAGCCATCGTTTGCAGAAGCAGGAGAGCGTCATCCCGCTTCTGATCCCAACGCGTAGATCGAAGAAACCCATCAAGCGCCGGGCACAAACGAGAAACAAGTTGGTAAGAGCGCAACGGGAAATACAGAACCTTGAGCGTGCGGATGATCTCATCGGCTTCCTTTTGGAAGATGATTCCGCGGGCAACTGCGGTCCTGAGCGCAAACCGTATGTTCACCAGCGGCTCTGAGGTGGGCCGATGCGTTGAGGGGCAATACGCAAGCGCCACCTCGTCGTCGGCGTCGATTTGCCCGTTCCGGTACATCTCAAAGATTTCACCAACGCCGATCATGCCATACATGTGCGTTTCCGCCGCTCGCAGTGCCCCAATGCTTGATGCCCCATACAAACGCACTCCACGATCGAGAAGTGCAATAACCTCTTTCGGTGAAACCGCCAGGCTCTGATGAAATACGCCGTCGATAATTGCCACAATCTGAATGTCGTCGGGTAGTGTCGCGAGATCTCCTCGCTTGATTGGCGGCAGATAGGTTGCGTCCAGGCAGGACTGTGCTGTCGAATGAGCAAGCGTCGGCCCCAGGTAAACGACTGTGTCAGACATGGGTCCGCCAAAATTCGAGAGCGCGCTTTCCTAGCCGGGCGTGGTGGACTGACCAGGTTTCAAGTCCGGGCACAATAACTCGGACGACCGAGTAGGGCGCGCCGTCAGGGCTGAGATCAACCACAATCACTTGACGGATGCCACGTTGTTGCAGTCTTGAAAGGATGTGATCGAGATCCTCCTGCACGTCATCGTAAACGGCCGATGGGAGTGCCGAAACCTTCTTGCGGACGCGAGAATGGTTGATAGTCCAAACCCGGTGATTCACCGTGGAGATGCGGCTCGTATGAGCATTGAAGACGGTTTGCTCGGCGTCCGCCGGACACAGATCCTCGCGTACTCCCTGGATATCGACGCAGCGTGATTGCGCGGCCTCAGTCAACGCTCGCCTCACCGCAACCTGGGCATTGGGGTGGGTTCCGAGTCCCGCATGAATCATCGGGAAATCGGGAAATGCGTCATCGAGCACGGCAGCGAAGACCGTCGGAATTCCAATATCGGAAGTGATGTCGTGGACCACCAGCTCTACGCCGGCCGTGTTAAACAGCTCCAGAGCTCGATCATCTTCCAGTTCCAGGCTTGCGAAGATTTCAAAGTCATCTTTTCCTGAATCCGCAGTTTCCGGTTCAACTAGCCGCCTGCGAGTCCAGGGAATCAGGTGAGCCCCGATATCAGCTAGAGTCCATGCATCCCTCTCGATAAGCTCGCATAGCGCCTGACAAATTGCTTCTTCTATGATGTTTCCCGAGGCCAGGCCGTTGGTGGAGCTAAACGGGACGAACGGGCCGGGCAACAGGTTCTCCCAGAGATAACCTGCCATCTCCGCCGGCACAAGAACGTCGGATTGCGAGAGGAGTTCGTGCCCGAGTACCCAGGAATATTCGCGCGATTCCGAATAATCAGGCAGGAGTTCAAGCGTCGCCTCGTTCGGATCCAAAACTTCAAGATCCCTGCGGAGGTCGTTAACACTGCCAATCACGATGGGCAATTTCGCTCGCAAGGCAGTTTGCCTTTCGATCGCTTCCATGAGTGCCCCAACCTTGGCGTCGATTCGATCAAGCCCTTTTCCCGTGTAAACGGAGATGATATCTTTCGATTTTGGAACGATCGCGCAATAGGTTGGGATACCAAGGCGGTCCATGCCAGTGATATCCCCAAGCCGGGTCATCCCCAGCGAACACGCCTCTGCGTAGGCCCGACGGAACGTTTCCTCGGGTGCTACGGTGCGCTGAGTTCCTACTACTTTGGGGAGTGGCCTGGACTTCGACTTCCATTGAGGGAGAATCACTAGATGTTTCGGCAGCACGCGGTGATGCACATCCCATGAACGGGAGGACATTCCGCAAATAAGTGCTCGACATCCCTAGCCGTCACATCAGGACCGAGCGCCGCTGCAACCTCTTCAACCGTGCTTCTCCCCGCGTAGTCGTAGTGAAATTCCCGCTGCTTGCGATCGAGTGAATTGAGGAAGGAACAATACTTCTTCAAGTAGTCGCGGAAGTTCTCGTCTGAGACTCCAAAGTGTTCGAGCATCTGGTGACGGGTCATGCTTTGTTACCTCCTGTATCGTTTTAGAGCCCACTACTAATCTTCTTGCCAATCGAAAGACGAGATCAAAGCAGGTTCAATTTCGACAGTAGTGACTTGAATCGAGCATCGGATCGCAGTGGATCCATCAAAGGATCGACACCCACGAAGAGCATATCTGGCTTTCTGTCTTCACGAGATTTCTCAAGATATGCAAAAGCCTTATCTTTGTACCCCAATTGTGCACAGAGTGCAGCAACGTAATAACTTGAATCAACACTCCGATTCGACTTCTCAAGCCGTTTCAACTCCGCCAAGGCATTTTGTCGCTGTCCCATTCGTGCCATTGCAATCCCGCGCAGTGCACCTCTCAGGTCCGGAGGCGCTGACGGGTCTGGCCGTGCTTCGACGAGCACTTTTAATGCTTGGGCCGGCGAGTTGAGGGCTAAGTAGTCCTCCGCCTCAAACTCAATCGCAACTGCGGAAGTATGAAACTGATTTCTGATCTGCTCGACTTCACGAAGGGAGGACTCGTATCTCCTCGAAAAATAGTCCGCGGCGGCTTTCGCCAGACCAGTACCAAGCGTTTTTGGCACCTCCCTATCCGCATACGTTAGCTGAGCGCGTGCCTCAGCGAAGCGCCCCCGCGCGGTTAACAGATGCAGAGCATACGACAGGTGTGCCGGAATGTAATCTGGTTCGACCTCTTCGGCTCGCTTGAAGTCCTCTTCCGCGCCGCTCCAGTTATAGTCCCTGAGGATTTCCACCTGCGCCAGCGAAGTGTATGCCGCGGCCAGCGTGCTATCGAGACGAAGTGCGCGGCGGGCCGTGGCCTCAGCCTGATTCAAAAGCTCAATGGGAGGCTCAGGCCTGCCATTGTTAATGGCCATGAGCGCGTAACTCCGTGAGCGTTCCGCCATGGCTGCGGCATAGTTCGGATCTGCATCGACTGCCTGCTGGAAGAATTTGACCGCTCTCTCAAACCCCTCATAGGTGTGTTCGGCAAGCGCACTCTGCCCCTGAACGAACGCTGCCTCGGCAGCAGGGACGCTAGAGTGCTTGCGCGATCGGCTGGGCGACAAACCCTTGTCGCTGCGGGTCCTGATTTGATAACTGATTTCTCGGGCGATATCTTCGGCCAGAGCCGGCTCTTCCATCTGCTTGAGCGTATAGCTCTGGCTCCATAGCTGAAACCCGGTGCGGACATCCACCAGTTCCATCTGCAGTCTGGAATCGCCGACATTCACGATTGTCCCATTAACCACAGCGTCGACACTCAACTTCCGGCGGATCGACTCCATGTCAGTTGCTTTGCCCAGATCGCTCACGGTGCTTTGAGAGGGAACCCTCAATCCGGATACCTGCGCAAGGTCATTCGTGAGGCTCAACGTAATGCCTTTGGCGAGCGCCGCCATGTGAGAGTCAGCTCCCGTGTCAACGATTGGCATTATCGCAACTGAAGACGCGTACGTGGTCACGATGGGATGCAATCCTGCCTTATCCTTCGCAACCCAAAGGACCGCCGCTGTGAGAAGGGCACCGGATGCAATCAATGCACGCACTGGCCAGGACCGAGGCCGCCATCGCTTGATGAACCCCTCTCCCTTTCGGTCCTTTGCGCTGAGCTCGGTAGTCCCTTGAATAGCTCCTGTCGGGAGAGCGGAAGCCGCCAGAGGCGGTTTGCACGCCAGCAGCTCGAGGATTTCCTCTACATTTGCAAATCGATCAGCTGGGGTGGGAAGGACACAGCGTGCAACGACATCAATCCAGGCCGTGGTCATCGTTTTAGGTGTTTCGGCTTCAGCCGGTACCTTAACCAGCGCCGTTCTGATCCCGCTGCCTGAACGGTGATACAGCGACAGCCGTTGCCCAGTGAGTGCCTCATACAGAACCAGACCGAACGAATAGATGTCGCTCGCAACGGAAGCTGCACCGTTCTCCAACTGTTCGGGCGCCATGTAGAAGGGCGTCCCTTCCACTGCACTCCCTGGAATGGTCGTGAGGGAAAGAGAGTCCTGTGGGTTCGTGAACTTTGCGATGCCGAAATCTGTTACTACATATCGCGATTCGCCCTCCGGACCCGTTACGAAGATGTTTGCTGGCTTCAAGTCGCAATGAATCACGCCCGCGGAATGCGCAGCCTGTAACGCCTGGGCCACCTGCTCTGCGAAGATTCGAAGCTGATCGAGCGGCAAAGGTCCCTCTCGACGGATCCGCTCCGCAAGGGTCTCCCCGACGAGCAGTTCCATCGTAAGGAATGTAATTGGGGTCGCAAATCTATCTCCCTCTTCTGGCGAGGGATTGTGCGTTTCCAGATCGAACGTTCTGCAAACATTTGGGTGCGTGACCCTCCGGGTTGCATTCACTTCGCGTCTGAAGCGAGAAAGCACGCCCGGGATACCGGCAATCTCCGGTCGAATGGCCTTCAGTGCGATATCTTGTCGAAGCTCGAGATCCGCGCACCTGTAGACCTGTCCCATGCCGCCCTCACCCAGGTAGGAGAGGACCTTGAATCGGCCGCAAAGAACGTCGCCATCTTTAAGGAGCCTCTCCTCTGTGGGAGGGATCAGCAGATTTGCACTCGGATAGAGAGCCGGCTCAAGGAAGTTGCTGGACTCGCGATCAGCGAGAAGCAACTGGTGGACCTCCCGGGCAAGCCCGAGATCTCCGCCGCAGCGACTCGAAACAAAGGCTTCCCTTTCCTGCTCTTCGCGGAGAAGAGCAGCCTCAAAAACGCTTTTCACTTCATCCCAGCGGGTAGAAAGCATGGTAAGCCCCAAGGAAAGAGTTTGAAGGACCGTACCACGAGCATTTCTCGGAAGGAGCCTGCGGGAATGGAAGTTCCCGTTCGCACCAGATAATCAACATGATAGCACCGTAACGACTTGCGATCGGCCAAGCAGTCTGGAAGCGTCAGCCCTTCACTTACTTCTTGCAGTAAATTGATCAACTTTGGATCGACTCGAATTCGCTGTGAGAGATTCCCGACCTTGATAGAGCAGTTCCAAAAGTGTCCAGTCGTCGAGTCGCTCCGCGCCTCCTTTGAACGTCGCAACGGACTCGAAGATACGGTCCAAGTCACCCAGATGAGCGAACGAACCGAGCGCCAGATCCCCAAACTGCTCTCCTCTGGCATTCTCCGTTTCGGTGATGCCGTCAGTGAAGATCAGGATCCGGTCTCCGGGAAGCAACTCGCAAGCGTCTGAGTAGTATTCAGCGGTGGGGATCAGGCCAACGACTACATTGCTTCGGTCTAAACGGCGAGTGCGTACACCATTTATCAGAACTGGAAGAACATGGCCGCAATTCAAATACTCAGCTACGCCGTTTGCCCATATCTTTAGAAGAACCATAGTTGCATATTTCCCTGTTGCCCTCGAACACAGAAACTGGTTGACCATATCGGCAATGGCTTGTAACGGCTGATTGGCGAGCATCTGGGCGTGAATGATGCCTTGAAGCATTGCGGCAACGATCGCCGCGGGAACTCCTTTGCCTGAGACATCCGCAACTACAGCGCAGATCGAGTCCCCCAGCGCAATCGCATCAAAGAAATCGCCCCCGATGGCGCTGCAGGGCACTGTCTTACCTTTCAGGCGTGCGTAAGAGGCGCTGGGAAGATTTATGGACATGAGCTTTGAATGGATGAGCGCAGCAAGAGCGAGTTCATCGGCCGCTGTTTTCCCACCCGAATGCGACTTGTTTGAGATCGCAGGACCAAGAAGTCGCTCCACCTGCGAGGTTTCGAGTTTCGCAGGGGAGCGTTTCTCGTCTGCGTGTTGCTGAATGAGGAAAGTAGAGACCGGAGCTCTCTTCAGTGATCCGAGTGTTGACATGGCGACCTCCAGGAACCGGAATTTGGCAGATTTCTAAACTGAAAGGGGTGAGTTTGTTGTCCGCCTCGGGGCCACTGAAGAGAAGTCGTCGGTTGAAGAGCGCCACGGAACGCCAATGGAATTGAGGAAGACCTGCGCCCGGGATGTTTCTTGCTCCCGGGCGCTAAAGAGATGGGGTTTCACCGCGCAGCTACCAGTACTTGCTGTCTGGTGTTGAGCCTTGCTTCTAGATTGCGAGCCTCTTTTTCGGCCTTTCCAGTTGCGATGTCAAGGTCCATGGAACTGTTGGAGGCTGAGAGGACGCGGTGGAGGAAGTAGCGGTTGCCGTACTTGAGGAACACGAGCTCGCTTTGGGGGCCCGGTTCCGCGTTGCTGTGCAAGGTCACGACGGTCGCGATGGAAGCGTTGTCGGCGCTTCGCAACCGAACTACCTGTCCATCTGGCGAGGAGATCGTGTATTCGCCGGCCGGCAGCTTCGTATTGCCGACTGTGAAGTCGAAGGGGATATCTGCTTTCATGCCCTGCTGAGCAGCGGCACCGATGGAGGTTGCAAGAGATGTGATGGTGAACAGCGCGATTGCCGTGATCCGTTTCATGTCAGTGTCTCCTTTGCTGGAACGGTCATTGATTGACCGCCTTCACTTCATAAAGCGGAAGGCTCATGAATTTCGGGACAGCCTCGGTGACTATTTATGTCGCCTCCGGATGTCGCATAACGGTAATTCACTCTATGTGAAGCCGATTAGAGTATTTACCGATGTTCAGACTGATGGATGATCAACCGTAGTGTCACCGTTTCACGCGAAGAAGATGACAGTGACTTGAACGCCTCGGGAGTATTTGACTGGGCATCGGCTAAGGAGGACGATCACGACCCGACGAGTTACGACAGTCGGCCAGAAATGTCCGTAATCCTCAACAACATTTACATTCTCTGATCTCGACAAAGGCAAAGATCCTCCAGTCAGCAAGCCTGCTGGAGGATGTTTGTCACGACGACATAAGCTTCATCCGGAAAGATAGGCGATGCCTTCGACCTTCTTGCGCATCTCCGCTCTCTCAGAATCCTATCCGCAATCCGTGTTCCAAATTGATCAATCGTCTCTCAAGAATCTAGCGCAAACCTTACGATTGCTTCATGCCTCCTTCATTCCACAATTCCGATACTGACAATGGAAGGAGAGTTAGCCTGCATGAGATTGAAAAGGATACTCTTCACATTGGCTGCAATGTGCATCGTGTGTGCCGCAGCGTCCGCGAGCCAAACGCCTTTGAATGGATACAGCAAGAACACTATTAGCCGGATGTTCCTCGACGCGCATGCGCCCGACCAACCGCCCAAATACAGCCGCTCGGAGATCAAAAAGATAATTCGCGATGCAAAGACCGCCGAAGACTTCGAGCGGCTTGGTAATTACTACGACTATCAATCATTGGTGTTTAAACAGAAGGCCGAGGAGCAGGTGAACGAGCTGGAGCGACTGCTAGCTCTTCGTTACCACGCCAAGAGCTATCCGATTCAGGTTGACTACACTCGTGAACTTATCAAGGAATATAGAATCAAAGCGGATGAGTGCTCAGATCGCGCCAATACATATCGTGCGAACATACAACCGTGACCGGTCAGACAACTGAACCTGGTGTCGTGGAGCGTTAAAGAAATCACAGGGGTGACCCTTACTACATAAAATACACGCAAGTTTGTCCTTGCGAGCGGGGACTATTGGAACCCACCGAAGGGTTGATTTCGCTACGTGGATTCGCTGAATCGATAGCCGATGTGCGACTCCGTGAGGAGGTACGTCGGATTCGCTGGGTCGTCCTCGATCTTCATTCGAACCTGCCTTACAAATGTGCGGAGATACTCAAGTTCGTTACCGTATTCGGGACCCCAGACCGTCCTTAGCAGCTTGGCATGAGGCACGGGCCTACCTGCGTTTGCCATCAAATAATGCAGCAGATCAAATTGCTTAGGTGTCAGGTGAACTCTT
The DNA here is from genome assembly GCA_963769345.1 of uncultured Acidobacteriaceae bacterium. Classification (GTDB taxonomy): domain Bacteria; phylum Acidobacteriota; class Terriglobia; order Terriglobales; family Acidobacteriaceae; genus Telmatobacter. The sequence continues at coordinate 372,630 of CAVYLL010000004.1, read as the reverse complement.
TGCCCCTTCTTCTGCACCAGATGCCGCTCAATATCGAGTCGGACATCTCCGATCAGGATCTGCTTATTCTGTTCCTCCACAATGAAATTGCGGCGAACAGCCGCCCGTATTCGCGCGATGAGTTCTCGGAGTTGAAACGGCTTGGTAATGTAATCGTCGGCGCCCGCGTCCAAAGCCTCGACCTTACGGTCTTCGCTGCCTTGCACCGTCAGCATAACGATGGGAAGAAGCGGTGCATTCTTGCGCATTAAGCGGCACACCTCAATGCCGCCCAAGCCAGGCATATTGATGTCCAGAAGAACAATGTCGAATTGAGCGGTGCGGACCAGCGAGACTGCTTCTTCTCCGCGAGCGGCCTCCACTACTGAAAAGCCGAGTCCCGAAAGAATCGTGCGCAATGAAATTCGAATCGAGGCCTCGTCGTCGACGATAAGTACGGTGGACTGGTTGTCGTTCAATCTGCTCTCCTTCCATCCTGCGGCAAAGAAAGGAAGAAAGTTGTTCCTTCTTCGGCGTCACTGATGACCCATGTGTGACCGCGATGTGCTTCGGCGGCCATCTTCACTGTCGAAAGTCCCACACCTGTTCCTTCTGCCATACATTTCGATTCCTCGCCCCGGTAAAACCGCTGGAAGATTCTCTCTCGTTCAGAAATTGGAATGGCGGGGCCGAAGTTATGCACAGAGATGGTAACCTCCGAGCGGCTGTCCCAGGCCGACACCTTGACCCTTTCTCCACTGAATGAGTATTTGGCGGCGTTGTCCAGAAACTGAACTAGAGCCATCGAAAGCAGCTCCGGATCGCCCCGAAGCTTCAATGGTGAATCCGGGAGAGTCACCTCGATAGGGTGGCCAGCCATGTGGCTGGACTGTTGCTCGACGACGTGGCCGACGAGTTCGGAGACGATGATCTCATCCTTATGCACGGTCAGTTCCTCCGCTTCAAGCCTCGCAGTCTGTAGAAGGCGGTTACATAACTGGCTGAGTTGGTGGCATTCGTTTTCGACAAGAGAAACCAACTGCGTCTGGGAAACATTCAGAGTACCAACTTCGCGCAACCCCGAGCCCGCCGTCTGAATGGCGGTAAGAGGTGTCTTCACGGCGTGTGCAAGCGAATCGAGAACCGCGGCGCGCAGACGCTCGCTTTGGTGCGCCTGCTCAATCTGGATCTCCTTTTCAAACGATACGCAGCGATCCAGCGTAACCGCCGCTAACGAAGCGAGGGCGTCGGTAATTAGCGTGTCAAGAGTGCCCCGAACTGCAATCGCTCCGACCGACGTATTTCGCATTCTTAAGGCCCTGAGCGAGATTCCGGTCAGTGGATCGTCACTGTCCTCTTGAAGGAAATAACATTCCTTTGCGAGATTTTCCACGCCCGTCTCGAACGAGCCGGCAGTGTCGAGTTTGCTGGAATTCGCGTCAAAGATTGCTACTCCGTCAACCGAGAAGATGGTATGAATCAGTTGCGCTAGTTGCGGTCCAGGCGGCTGGTGGAGATTGATGAGCAGTGTGCTGCGACTGAGCTGGTAGAGCTGCTCCATGGCTGCGCGCTGCAATCCCGCCTCTTTCGAGCTGCGTTGCTCGCGCGAAGATACACGGCTGACGACGAGTGCGCTGAGTTCGAATGCGCCAAGCGCAACCCAATCCTGCGGATCAGAGATAGAGAATACAAGAATTGGGGGGTAGAAGAAGTAGTCAAGGCAAGCGCATGCGAGAAGTGACACGATCGTCGCCTGCCAGAATCCACAAAGAATCGCCTCTGTCACGACTACCAGGAGGAACAGGAACCCGACAGGCGCCGAGTTGAAATGAAGTACATATCCAGAAAAGCCAAGCAGAGCAACGACCCAGCATCCCGCCAGTGACTCGCCGAGGAAACGAAGCCGGCCCCTCCGACTCTTTTCTTGCGGGGTTTGGGAAGTCTTCATAGAGCCAGGGCATCCTGGTCCTCAGTAGTCCAAGAATATCCGCAGCTGCATCAACGAACCATAAACGAGATACAAGGAATTTGTGAGGACGGCTTCTTGTGGCTTCGGACCAGGGTATTGGCTGAAAGCAGAACCGGAGCCTCGAAGACTGCCGGTCCTGCTTACAAGCTGCGACTATGAATCGTTTCTGCTCGCACCGCCGCTCGGTTTCGGCATTAGAACCTGACCATGATCGCGAAGGTAGTTACAGTCTGGTTAGTCCGCAGGTCCGGCCACCAAATCGCACTGGTCCCGGCAGGTGTCCCCGCGATACTTCCGGCGCCGCAAGCCAACTCAGCCTGAGTCAGGCTTCCATAGCCGAAACCGGATGGAGAACCGTTGGCGCAGGCATACTGCGCAGGTTGGCCATTGTTGATGGGAGGACCGCCCGCAGAGGCCGGAGGCGTGATGCCGCCACGGCCCGACCAATAAGGAACATCGGAATAGCGATAACCTTCTTCGAGTCGGAAAGTAATGAACTGCCTCGGCATATAGTCGAAGGTGATGGTGCCATCATGCATCTGGGCGCGGTCGCCAGCGTTCGCCGTAAAGTACGGCGTGCCAGTTGTTGCAGTAGCACCGTTGATGGGAGGCAGCAGGGTGAGGTAGCGACCCGGGTTGTTCATCTGGCCGCCGCCCAGCGTCACGGCGAATAGATCCTTCTTGAACCAATAGCGGTTGTACATCATCCAGCCCATGAACGCTTGCTTGGGCCGGCCGTTCTTGCTGTTGTGGCAGTTCACACCACCGGTGTAGGTCGAACTCGATCCCATCAACGGAGAGTTACCCTTCGGATCATAGGGCCCGCTCGCAGGACCGCCGCCATATTCGCATCCCAGATCGCCCGTAACTGTGAAGGCAATCTTGTCCAGCAGTTTCGATGGGTTGTCATACACCTTCACCTGAGCGCTGTAGTCTGCATGGATACGGGAGCGACCAGGGAATCCGATATCGTCCTCACCCAGACCGTAGTTGTTCCACACAAAATCAAGGTACGGTTTCGGGCGCCAGAGAATCTGTCCGCCCAGGCCAGGCTTGCCATTGGGGCGTGCGTAAGTCTGCCAGCCATTGACGAACCACGGTTCAATCTTCAGCTTCTTTGTTGGAAAGTACTGAACGCGGAGTCCGTTAAAGAACCACGGTGTATTCGACGAAACAAACGAAGGCTGATACGTCCAGTTATCAAAGTTGTAGTAACTGAAGAGGCCAATATAGGAAACAAAGATGCCAGCATCGACATTGAGCCCGTGAGCTACATCAAAGTGGTAACCGCCCCATGCTTCGGAAACGTACCTGTATGCGTTGGCGAGATCCCATTGTCCGCGGCTCGGGCTGGCGTCATTACGCGGAGTCGTCGTAGCAAACAATCCATCCATGGTCAGGATGCGACCGCGAACATTGTCGATGTGTATGTCGCCGCCAATACTGATCTGTTCAAGTTGCCACTCATCGGACCGGAAGGTTTCAGTCGAGCCACCAAGGCTGTCATCATGCGGATGGTTATAATCCAGCGTGTAATTTGCGTCTGCGCGAAACTCCGGCGTAAAGTACTTCGTGGCCATGGGGCTGTCGATCTGGTGTCCGTTGCTATTGAGCCACGTCCAATCGCCCTCGAAGGGCTCGCCCTTGGTCGTCGTCTGAGCGCTAATCTCCTTGACCGGAGCGACTGCCTGCGCTGGAACCGGTTCTTGTCCTGCTGTAGTCGAGCTATAACCAGGCGATGACGAAGAAGCGGACACAACGCTCGGAGATAGAGAACTGGCGGTTGCGGTGCCACTTCCTTCCACCAGCGTCTTCTCTCCAGCCGTTAATGTCTTTGCGTCCGTGTCAGCAAGTGCCGAAGCACGAACCGCTTTAAGCTCGCTTTGCAATTCATCGATCTGCTTTTGGAGCGAGTCAATCTTGTCCTCGAGGCCCGGCTTAAGTCCCGTCGTTACAGTCGCGGGTGGAGGAGAGCCCTTATCGGCTGTCGGAGTTGAATCGTCATTCCCTCTCGATTCTAACGAGGGCGAATTGACCGCGGCACTTTGCGCCAAGCTGGACATCGTAGTGCAAGCGATAAGAAGGGAGAGCGTCAAAGCCTTCCGAAATGTGTTCGTCATGTCTAACCTCTCACTTTCTGCAGGGAATCAGAGAGAAAGTACTTTGTTAATTTCATCTGGTTCTTCGTAAACAAACCGTAAGTCGAGCGTTGAGACTTCATAAAGCAACCGTTGTGGGTTGCTCATAATGTGAATATGAAGAAAACTGCCGCGCTCGCGTGGCGAGTTGATTAGTCGGCCGCACAAAGAGCCGTCAATGTGACTGGAGAAATCTGAGCGGGTGTCTCGCTTGGAGATTTGCGATTTGTCAGACGACAGTCATCGCAACTACCGCTATGTTGGTAGACGAAAGCGATGATGACCTCAGAATGAAATGCGAGACATGAGGAAAGCATGAACACGAACAGACTCAATTGAAAACACAATTCTTAAACAGCCCGAACAGGAAAACGCATATTTCGACCGGAGAGAGGAAGCTTGCGAGAGAAGCTGCCTTATGAAAGTCTCAGGCGATGTTCAGGCCTTGTTTAGGCCAGGCGGTCTACGCTCCAGCTGTGATCGAAGGGGGTCGTGATGACCACTCCAATTTCCCTCTCCGCAATGGTGGGCGGAGGTGTTTCGCTTCTGGTCGCAGTGCTCGCCAGCTTTTACCGTGAGACACGCCTTCGGAAGCGGTCGGTTTCGAAGGCGCAGAGAATCCTGGACTGATTTCGATCCCCGATAAGATTTCCCGAACTCTTCCTGTTTCCTATGTCCTTTTTCGACGGATTCTGATTCTCGCGGCCGGAAATTCGGCACATCGGAAGATCCGACATCGGCTTTGCGCAAAAAGCCAGTTCGCGCGTGGCGCCAGCGAATCGCAGCGGATCGGCCGAACGCGATGCGGCATGATGATGCGAAGGTTTGTTGCCAGAACGTCCGCATTTCCGATCGGTAGCCAGCGGCGATGAGGCTCCTAGAGAATACGACGTCGGCGGAGCCGCCGGAGCAGGCGGGCCAGGAAAAGGCCCCCGGCGCGGGGGGCTGCGTCTTTGCCGGCCCGCATATTCGGGGACCACGGAATGACCTTGAATAGAGAGCGCGGCTGCGATTGTCGCCCAAATCCTGCCATCCCAACGACATCGACGGTGGGAGCGAGTCTCTGTGAAGTCAATTCCCGCTCGCGGCAAACCAGAGATTTAGATTTGCGAGGGGCACAACGCTATCGCAGATCGAGGTATCAAAAGGCGTGGCAGGCAATATCGTCCGACGGTGACGTTGTTTGAGATCCTGCAGAAAACATTTACCTCCCAACGGGTAAAGGATCTGTTCGCAACACTATCGAGATTATCGAGGTTGGACCCGGTAGTTTTGCCAGTATCGAGACCATGGGAAGTTCGCCTAGCCTTCCGAGGTAGATGGATATAGGACATTCGGGACGCCGCAACTTCTAAATCGAATGCAATCAGGCGAGTAATCGTGGATGTAGGCGTGAGGCCGTCGAGGACAACCAGACCGCGATGCGAATCGCCCTCTCGCGAAGCGGTGATCGGCGCTATGGACCGAGGTCAAGATGAGTTTTTATCGTGAACGCTGAACGAGTGCGCGGAGGACAGTCACATGATTTATGCCCTTCTTTCTTTCGCATTTTCGCTCTTTGTACTGGGGCTATCGGTTTGGATTGCGTTGCGGTCCGGGAAAGCTTCTGACGGGCAGCTCGAAGCGATCTCGGACAGCTCTGTCAATCTTGCATGGGCGGGAGTGAGTACCTGGTCAAAGTCCGGCGTAAAGCGCGCCTTCGACATTCTCTGCGTGTTGCTCATGCTGCCGATACTGATGCCGGTCTTCGTGATCATCGCGCTGGCTATTCGATTCACTTCGCGGGGTCCGGTGTTCTTCGTTCAAAAGCGCACTGGTCGAAACCGTCGCACGTTTACCATCCTGAAATTTCGCACGATGGAATATCGAGAGAGCGGCGCCGCCAACAGCATTACGACCACGGGAAATCAACGCTTCACGCCACCAGGCCCTTTTTTGCGCAAATGGAAACTAGACGAATTGCCACAACTGTTCAATGTCCTTGCGGGGGACATGAGTCTGGTAGGTCCGAGGCCCAAACTTCCGGAGCACCAGCTTGGCGATTTGTGCTGCCGTCCTGGAATTACTGGCGCGGCCACAATGGCCTTTGCCCGCGAAGAAGAAGTTCTGGCTGCTTTGCCCGACAATTACCTGGGCCTCTACTACCATTCAATTGTTCTTCCGGCTAAGCTTCAGTTGGACACCGAATATATGGCCCGGGCAACTTTCCTGTCCGACCTGAAACTTCTTGTCGATACCGCAGTTAGGCGCTGGGACACTTCTGCAATCGAGGAGTTGTTCGATATCCAAACACTCGAGTCGGATGACGGTTTCGCGTTTGAGAGTTTGTCAAACAACCACGGAAAAACAAACCGAGATGAGGCACTCGCTTCAGCGGACTGATCGTCGACGAGTTCGGTGATGGCCTGCAGATTTCCTGTGGTAGCATTCGCGCGAGGAGTTGACCCCGTCGAATGAAACGTCTTGCTCTGCTGCTCATGTGCCTTGCGTATTTGTGCGCTGCCCAGTTGTCGGCCGAACAGTCCGTCACGACTGGAACACAGCCAACACGCGAGTCCTATCTGAAGCTGGCCGCCGAAGTGGACAATACACTCCACACCGACGTGCTCCAAGTATGGTTTCCCCGCTCGGTTGATAACAAGCACGGCGGCTTTCATTCGCACTATGCACGCGACTGGCGGGAGTTGCCAAGTGACGGCAAATTCTCCGTATTCCAGGGACGCATGACGTGGGCGGCAGCACAGGTGGTGCTGCGCGAGCCCACACTTAAAGACCAGTTCATCCCGATCGTCCACCACGGTGTCGATTTCCTGGCCAACGTTATGTGGGACAAACAATACGGCGGCTTCTTCTGGGGACTGGACGACGAGGGCAAAATCACTCCAGCCTTTGGCGACGAAAAGGAACTCTACGGCATCGGCTTCTGCATCTACGGAGCTGCCGCTGCGTTCCAGGCGTCGAAAGACCCGAAAGCACTAGAGATCGCAAGGAACGGGTTCTTATGGGCCGATAAGCACGCGCATGATCGTGCAAATGGCGGTTATTTTGAATGGCTCGCACGCGACGGCACGCCAATCGTACCGAAAGTCCCTGACGGCACTGTAGCCACCAACCCCATCGGACCCATCAACTACAAGTCGATGAACACTCATATTCATCTGCTGGAGGCATTCACCCAGCTCTACGAAATTTGGCCCGATCCAACTCTGCGTTCGCGTCTCGAGGAGTTGCTCGCCATCGTCCGCGACAAGATCTGCGTTGAGCCCGGGGTAATGAACCTCTACTTCACCAACGCGTGGCAACCCATCCCCGACCACGATTCTTACGGACACGACGTCGAGACCGCGTACCTGATTCTGGAGACCGACGAAGTGCTTCACCAGACAGCAGGAGAAAAGACCGAGCGCATGGCACGGATGCTGGTTGATCACGCACTTGCCTACGGATGGGACGAGCAGAATGGCGGCTTCTTCCGCGAAGGGACCACGTTCGGCAAACCCGAAGACACGATGAAGGAATGGTGGGTGCAGGTGGAAGGCCTGAATGCGCTGCTTATGATGCACGAGCGCTACGGCAAACAGGACGGCGTGTACTTCCAGCGATTCTTCGAACAATGGGCCTTCATTCGGAATCACACAATCGATGGGGAGTATCACGGCGACTACAACTTGACCACGGCTGATGGCACTCCCGTTACCGCGGACAAAGGCTCAATTTGGAAGGCCGCTTACCACGATGGACGCGCATTCTGGAATGTGAGTGCTCGTCTCCGCAAACTAGCCGCCGAAAAGTAGCCACCGATGGGACGCTGCACGTCCTCCGGTTCGCGTCATTGATAACGTGTCAATGAGAAACGACGCGCGGATCGGCATACAGAGCCGCAACTGCCTGCGCGCTTTGATCAGTCAAACCTGCACCCGCACTTCCCTGTCCAGAGCCTTGTGAACCGAGCACAAACCACGCCCATCCTGTTTGGTTCGCGAAGAAGGCAGGCTCGGGGGCCGTACCGTCGACAAACAACCCAATCGGTTTTCCAACGCCCACCGAGCGCAGTAAGACGTCGGTACGGAATCGCGATTCCGCGCCCGCCACATCGAGTTCGAGCGCATCCACGTAAAGCAATCCGGGAAAGAACTGGCTGTACGCGCCGGCCGCGGCATTCGGCCCGAAGCCGGGCTGAGCTGCTTCCCACACCCACACGAGGTTCAGTAGATGATGATGATGCACGAGGCGGTCGAAGAGCATGCGATAGAGTGCGGCGCTGCCATGAATGCCAGGCCGATTGCTCCACCAGTATTTCTTTCCGTTCGGCTCGGGATACGGCGCCCACAAAACAGCAACGCGCTGCGCCGCGAGAGTCTTCAGCACTTCCGCAACCGAGTCCACCTGCTCGCACCAGCGCCGGTTCAGTTGGGAACCCGGCGTCAGCAGTTCCTTCCACTCATAGTCGGTCAGCAGGCGATTGCGCGTATCCTGTCCCGCGGTTTCAGCGTCCGCAGGGTTTGGTGCAAACCAGCGCAGGCTGACGATTGAATTCTGCGTTCCCCGCTTCCTCGCGTCATCAACGACCACTGCCGCGGAGGGAGCGGCACCGGCTCGCGTGTCGAGATCGTAATTCACGATTGCGGGATGCTTACCAGTTGCACGAAATACCGAGTCAATGGCCGATGCAGAACTCGTTGCACCAAGTTGCAGTCCACTGAGGACGTGTGCAGGTGCGGCCGTGCTCAAAGTCTGCAATAGCGTCTTCGACTCCACTGACGCGTCGGGCGTCGCCGGCTCTGCCCTTCCGGCAGCTAGTACAGTCTTCGCCAGGAATGGCGCATCCCCTCGATTGAGCACGTTCGGTGCGTGGGACATCGCTTGCAGCAGCTCAGGCGAATTGACCGCCTCGCCCATCCCGCTCCACATCATGAAGTACGCCCAGCGCGGTTGCTGGGCGAGGACCTCGAGCGATGGCATTGCTCCCACTTCAGCCAACGCAATTGGCTTAGCATCGGCCAGCGTGAGCATGCTGGTGTAGTAGCTCTGATCAAACTTACCGTAAATGTCCATTGTGACAACATCCGCGTACTTCGCCCCGGGATAATATGCATCGATTGAGCCTGCGTTACCACCCGGGCTGTTCACATTCCAAACCCAGACAAGGTTGTTCAGGTGGTGCACGTTCACAAACCGGTCGTACAGCTGGCGATATAGCGCGGTCGACCCATGCTCACCAGGTCTGCCGCCCCACCAGAACCAGTTCCCGTTCATCTCGTGATACGGCCTGAAGAGCACCGGAATGCCGGCCGCCTGCAACTGCTGCAGGTATCCCGCAATCACATCCACCTGCTCAACCCACCGGTTGTAGATGTCAGAGCCCGGCGTGAGCAGTTCGTCCCATTCGAAATTCGTCAGGTGCCCCTGTACGCTGTCTCGAAAACCCACAGGCTCGTCATCCGTTGGGCGCACTGCATGCCACGTCAATGCGATGACCGCGCCGTTGCGATATTGCCGGATTGCCTCTTCCACCATCGAAGGCCGACCCTCGACAGAGTCCTTGTCTTCTCCGCCGGAAAAACCGAAATCCTGGCCGAAGATCGCCGGGAATTTGCCCGTCAGATCGTAGACACGATCGGACCACCTCGATACATGGTTAGGAAAGTTATGCTGACCGGTCAGCGTGGCATGTCCTGAAATCTGATCGATCTGCCGCAGAAGCTCCCGCGCTTCCGGTGTCGCATTGGAATTGACCGGGAGTGCCGTCGGTTGCGCTTTGCCATCCGGCGCGGCCTGCGCACTTCCAATCCCACTGGCAATGGCAACCACCAGCGACAGCAGAACCAAATATCGATACAGCTTCATTAGGCGCTTCCCCCTCCGGCGAATAGACTGGTCAGTTGTGGCGCGCGAACACCCTTTGGCGTCCCACGCGTGCAACCACCTATACTACCGAACGATTGGGATGTGACATGCCGGTAAGAACCATCATCGAGCCATTTCGTATCAAGAGCGTCGAGCCCATCCGCTGGACCAGCCGTGCGCAACGAGAAGAGCTTCTGAAAGCCGCACACTACAACCTCTTCCTGTTGCCCGCAGACGACGTGCTCATCGATCTGCTCACAGACTCGGGAACCGGCGCCATGTCAACCCATCAATGGGCTGCCATCATGGAGGGCGATGAGAGCTACGCCGGCAGCCGAAGCTTCGATCGCTTCCGCAAGTCTATCCACGAAATCGTGGGATACAAACACGTCATCCCCACGCACCAGGGTCGTGCAGCCGAACGCATTCTGTTTGGAGTCATGTGCAAGAAAGGCGACGTCGTCCCCAATAACACGCACTTCGATACGACTCGCGCCAATGTCGAGTTCGTGGGCGCCGAAGCCGTTGACCTGCTCATTCCCGAAGGCCGACAGCCATCGTTGCAGTATCCCTTCAAAGGCAACATGGATGTCGCCGCGCTTGAATCCCTGATCGCCCGTGTGGGCCGCGAGCGCATTCCCCTCGTGATGCTCACCGTAACCAACAATTCAGGTGGCGGCCAGCCTGTATCGATGGAGAATGTGCGACAGGTGAGCGCCATTTGCAAGCATCACGGAATTCCACTTTATTTCGACGCATGCCGCTTCGCTGAGAATGCCTGGTTTATCAAGCTTCGTGAACCGGGCTATGCGGACAAGACTCCCAAGGAGATTGCTCAGGAAATGTTCCGCTATGGCGATGGTTGCACCATGTCGGCAAAGAAAGACGGCATGGCTAACATCGGTGGCTTCCTTTGCACCAGCAATGATCTGCTGGCGCAGCAACAAAAGGATCTTCTGATTTTGAGTGAAGGGTATCCGACCTACGGCGGTCTCGCAGGCCGCGATCTCGAGGCAATCGCTGTCGGAATCCAGGAAGCGTTGCAGGAGGATTATCTGCGCTATCGAATTGCTTCGACAGCATACCTCGGCAACCACATCGCCGAAGCTGGTGTTCCCATCGTCCAGCCACCTGGCGGCCATGCGATTTACATCGATGCTCGTGCATTCCTGCCACACATACCTGCTGATCAATTTCCAGGTGTTGCGCTGGCAGCAGAACTGTACCTCGAAGGTGGCGTTCGTTCCGTAGAGATTGGCACGCTAATGTTTGCGGGAGCCGCACAAATGGACCTGGTCCGCCTGGCGATGCCGCGTCGCGTTTATACACAGAGTCATGTTGATTACCTCGTTGAGGTGATTATCGAGGTCTACCGGAACCGTAGTCGGATCAGAGGCATGCAACTGACCTACGAGGCACCTTTCCTTCGCCATTTCACTGCGCATCTGACGCCAATCAATAGCTGAGATTTCGGTTGATGCATCCGACGCAAATATAGGTAATAATTAGAGTTTTTAGAATTGTCGACAAGGTGGGGGTTCGCGATTTTTTCGAGCGTTTCCCACAGCGACCGGTTGACAATCGTATCTCATTTGCACGATTCTAAAGGCGAATAAAAGGCGAATTTAGGTCTCTCCGCCATGCCTTCCTCTGCCGCGCTACGCCAACAGATCGAGAGCGATTTTCAGCATCGCTATCCGTCTGTGCTTACGCCTTCTGCGCGAACCATCTGTGAAGTAGCGGCCACCGGCATCGCCCGAATCGACGACTTGCTCGACGGCGGTTTACCAATTGGCGCGATCAGTGAGATTATCGGCCCTGCATCCTCAGGACGCACGACCATCACCTTGGCATTCCTCGCCCGTCGCATGCAAGAAGGTAGTGTCTGCGCTTTCATCGACGCTAACGATACATTCGATCCCGAATCTGCAGCGGCAAACGGCGTAAACCTGAAGCATCTGCTCTGGGTCCGATGCAATGCGCTCTACGGAAAGCCCTCCCTGGCAGTTCGCTTTACTGCATCCGACAAAAAGCAGCCAAAAGAGAAACCCTGGCCCCGACTGGACCAGGCGATCCGCGCCGCAGATCTACTCTTACAGGCCGGCGGATTCGCGGCCATCGTCCTCGACTTGGCCGATGAAGCCATCGAACACGGTCGTCGCATTCCACTGGCAACATGGTTCCGTTTCCGGCAGGCGGCCGATCGGACCCGCTGCAGCCTGATCGTCCTTGGTAAAGCACCTTACGCGCAGTCCAGCGCCGCAGTCGTTCTTGAGTGCCAGCCCGATCAAATTGATGTCGCTGCCGGTACCGTGATTCGCAACTTTAACTACAGTGCTAGGCGTGGCCGTGTACGTTTCTCGCCGCTCACAAACATCATCGCTCGCAAACCGCCGGCTTCCACCTGGACGACGCCCGCAACCTGGTCGACACCAGCAAACTGGAATCCCGATAAGCGCGCATGAAGCAGCAATCCAACTCGCTCTATGCTGCAATTCATTCAGCGGAGTTTCCAGCCCAGGCAATTCTGCGCCTGAGGCCTGATCTACAAGCAAAGCCGGTTGCCGTGCTCGATGGCGCTGCGCCACAGGAGCGAGTCTGCTCTCTCAATCTGCAGGCCCGAAAGCGTGGAATCACACTAGGCATGTCACGCCTCGAAGTCGAAGAACTAAGGGACGTATGTGTACTATCGCGCTTAATCGAAACTGAATCCGCTTCCAGGGGGGTCCTTCTTGAATGTATATCTCACTTTTCTCCGCGCATCGAAGAAACGTTCGCCGAAAACTCCTGTGGATTCGTACTCGACATAACCGGTACAGAACGCTTGTTCGGCCCACCAGCGCAATTAGCTCAACGCCTGCGTACAGCAATCGTCTCTGCTGGATTTCGCTCATCCGTTGCAATGAGTCATAACTTCGATACAGCACGCATCAAGGCCGAATGCACGCGAGGCATAACGGTCATTCCTGAATACAATGAAGCGGCATCTCTTACCACGGTTTCGATTGATTCATTGCGACTCGACGACCAGTATTACGAAACATTTGTGCTCTGGGGAATCAACACGCTCGGTGAACTGGCCGAAATGCCCGAAGATGAGCTAATCACGCGTCTCGGGCAGCCGGCAAAACTCTGGTTAAAACTCGCACGAGGCATGGCTGAACATACGTTCCAGCCCATCGAAGCCAGGTTCGAGCTCAAAGAGCACATCGAGTTCGAGACCCACGTAGAACAGCTCGATTCCCTGCTCTTCATCGGCGCGAACATGATCAACAGTCTTGTATCGCGCGCAGCCGCAAGAGCTATGTCATTGTCAACTATCACCATTCAGATGTCTCTTGAAATGCAGTTCACCTACAAGTGCGTGATTCGACCTGCCATCCCTTCCAGTGATCGCAAGTTCCTGCTGAAGCTACTTCAGCTTGAAATAGCATCACATCCACCGCAGGCCGCCATATCTTCGATGACGATGACTGCAGAAGCCGGGCAACAAAACAAAATGCAATTGGGCCTCTTTGCGCCACAGACGCCTGAGCCCTCCCGTCTCGATGTCACCCTCGCACGACTCAAAGCATTGGTTGGCGATGACCACGTTGGATCTGCTGTTTTGAACGACACACATCGTAGTGGAAGCTTCGAGATGGAGAACTTCTCCGTGACAAGTAAACCCTCTCTTCGCATGTACCCGACGGTTCGATTATCTCTTCGGCGTATACGTCCACCTCGTCCAATTCGCGTGCAGATTCATTTTCAAAAGCCGGCTTCATTTCGCGACGGAGCAGAACACTACGATGTGCAGGTTGCATACGGGCCCTGGAATACCAGTGGTTGCTGGTGGTCAGATAACAAATGGAATCTGGAAGAGTGGGACGTAATTGCCACGAACAGTCTTGGAGAGACCATGGGCTGCCTCATTGTTCATGACAACTTGAACCAAAGGTGGCTATTGGATGCGCGCTATGACTGATGGCCGCGGTATTACCATCTGCAGTCCTTCTACACTTGCCAACTCCGAAGAATATATAGAACTCCATACGGCGAGTGCATTCAGTTTTCTATCGAGTTCATCCGAGCCTGAATCCTTCATCGAGCGCGCAGTCGAACTAGGCATGCCAGCAATGGCACTGGCTGACCGAAATGGCGTCTATGGTGTAGCGCGGTTCCACACCTCAGCAAAGCACAACAAGGTAAAGGCGCACATCGGTGCGGAGATTTCCGTCTCATCGTTCGGCAAAACTCTGGTTCCTCCCGAGTGGAGACCACATCAGCGCCAAGACGAACCCCCTCGCATCGTCCTGCTTTGCGCGACGCAAGTTGGATATCAGAACCTCTGCCAGTTGATCACACGCTTCAAGATGCGCGAGTCCACGAAGGCTGAAGGCGCAGCAACATTTGATGATCTCGAAGAATTTTCATCAGGCCTGATCTGTTTGACGGGTGGTGAAGAAGGTCCACTCTCCTCAGCCCTCAATCGCGACGGTGAAGCCGGTGTGCAAAAAGCACTCGATCGACTTACCTCGATCTACGGGTATAGCAACGTGTACGTAGAACTGCAGCGTCACTGCGAACGAGAAGAAGAATTCCGAAACGCCACACTGCTCGACATCGCGGCAGCGTCTTGGTTTACCAACAATTGCGACCAATGGTGTGCGTTGCGCCATGCAAGCTGATCGCGAACTTCTCGACATTTTTACTGCAATCCGTCACCACACTACTGTCCACAATGCTGGACGACTACTTAGCAAAAATGATTTACGCCATCTGCGATCTGCACGCGAAATGTGCGATCTCTTTCACGATATCCCAGAAGCGATCGCCAATACGCGCATTGTGAGTGAACGCCTGGAGTTCACACTGAACAATCTTGGATATGAGTTTCCGCAATATCCCGTGCCTGACGGTGAAACAATGGACAGCTTTCTGGCCCGGCGTGTCGATGAGGGCATTCGCAAGCGTTATGCAACTCGGCTCAAGCGAAACCTGATCGTGAGGGCCAGCAAGCAGGCGCAGCATGAGCTCGAGTTGATTGCCAAGCTTGGATTCGCCGGTTACTTCCTTATCGTCTGGGACATCATCCGCTTCTGCCAGCGAAACGGTTTCCTTGTGCAGGGACGAGGATCAGCTGCGAACTCGGTCGTATGCTACGCCCTGGAAATCACTGCGGTCGATCCCATCGGAATGGAATTATTGTTTGAGCGTTTCCTCAGCGAGAGCCGAGGTGAATGGCCCGACATCGATCTTGATCTTCCTTCCGGCGATCATCGTGAACGCGTCATTCAGTACATCTACGAGCATTACGGTTCTTTGGGTGCGGCGATGACCGCAAACGTGATCACATACCGCGGCCGATCGGCTGCCCGCGAGGTTGGAAAGGCTCTCGGATTCGATGAGCTACAGCTTTCCAAACTCTCCAGCCTCGTCGGCCACTGGGAGTGGCGTGGCGCCAACGACACGATGGCAAAACACTTCGATCAGGCAGGCTTCGATGTACGCCACCATAGCATTGCCAAATATCTTGAACTCTGCACACGCATGTACAATTTGCCGCGCCACCTGGGGCAGCATTCCGGCGGGATGGTGATATGCGCTGGTCAATTGAATCGTATTGTTCCCATTGAGCGCGCATCAATGCCGGGTCGTACCGTCGTCCAGTGGGACAAGGAAGACTGCGCTGACCTCGGACTCATCAAGGTCGATTTACTCGGTTTGGGCATGATGGCTACCCTCAAAGACTCGCTCGAATTGATTCCACGTCACTATGGCACGGACGTTGACCTGGCTTGCTTACCTGAGGATCAGCTTGTCTACGAAACACTCTGCAAGGCAGATACCGTTGGCATGTTCCAGGTTGAGAGCCGCGCGCAGATGGCTTCCCTTCCTCATAATGCCCCCAGATGCTTCTACGATGTCGTCGTGCAAGTTGCAATTATTCGTCCCGGTCCCATTGTAGGCAAAATGATGCACCCCTATATGCGCCGGCGCCAGGGCCAGGAAGAAATCTCCTATCCGCATCCGTTGCTCGAACCAGTGCTGAAGCGAACATTAGGTGTGCCGCTATTTCAGGAGCAGTTGTTGCGTATGGCGATGGTTGTAGCGAGTTTTACAGGCGCTGAAGCTGAAGAACTGCGTCGCGCAGTTGGCATGCGTCGCTCCATGCAGAGGATGCGCGATCTCGAAGGCCGTCTACGTACTGGTATGACACGCAATGGAATCGACCTGGAAGAACAGGACAGGATCGTTCAGGGCATTTCATCGTTCGCGATGTATGGGTTTCCGGAATCTCATGCTGCCAGCTTCGCACTTATCGCCTACGCTTCTGCGTATTTGAAAGTTCATTACCTGGCTGCTTTCACCTGCGGACTGCTCAACAACCAACCCATGGGCTTCTACTCGCCTGCCGTGCTTGTCAAAGATGCGCAACGACATGGATTGCGAGTTCATCCCGTCTGCGTTCAGCGATCTGATTGGCTATGTTCCATCGAGCACGAGCTCGACGGCAGCCTGTCCATTCGCATCGGGCTTAACTACGCCAAAGGACTCAAGCAATCATCCGCCGAAGTATTGCAGGCTGCACGCAGTGCCGACGGACCATTCAGTACTGTAGATGATCTGACGCGGCGAGTCCCTGCATTGAATAGAAAAGAACTTGTTTTATTAGCGCAAATCGGCGCGCTGAATTCCGTTGGCCAGGTTAGTCATAGGCGTGACGCCCTCTGGCAGGTAGAGCAGGCGGGCAGACCCGTTGGCCCTCTGTTACGAGCTTCAATCTCAAATCAAGTCGACGGCCCGCCTATGCCATTGAGAAAGATGACCACTGACGAGCGACTTGCCGCAGATTACTCCGGCAGTGGACTCACCTGCGGCCCGCATCCGATGACCTATCGCCGCGCCGAGTTGAAGCGCGGGGGTTTTCTTTCCGCAGATGATCTTTCACGTTGTATTAACAACCGATTCGTCCAGATCGCAGGCTGTGTCATTGCGCGCCAGCGTCCCGGGACAGCAAAAGGATTTGTCTTCCTCTCTCTGGAAGATGAATCGGGGATTGCAAACGTCATCATTACGCCTGATCTATTCGAGCGGGAGCGCATCGTCGTTACGCGCAACCGCTTTCTCGCGATTGAAGGCACCTTGCAGATCCAGAACCGCGTGATCCACGTCAAAGCCTGCAGGATAATGCCCATCGATATTACAACGGCAGACGTGCGATCACATGATTTCCACTAACAACGCACCATCTCACTAATCGATTACGGCAACGATCCTATCTGATAATTTAACGTCGCAAGCGCTATGCGATATTGATACTTCGCATTCGCGTTGCCGATTGCGGCATCCGTCTGTTGATATTCCGCCTGGCTCAGTTCGACAATCGAACTCAGCCCCATTTGGTAGCGCGTCTGAGCCAGCTTTAACCCAAGATTCGCTTCCTGCAATAATTCCGAAGTTACACTGACTCGCTGGTATGAAGTATTAGCCGCCAGCCATGTTGTACGTACGTCGCGCACAATGCGATCCTGTAAATCTCTCGTCTGTTCAGCGGCCGCCTGGGAGCGAAGCGATGCCTCCTTTGCCTGCGACGTGTAGAGAAATCCATTAAAGATCGGAATGCTCATATTCACACCGATCGCGCCCCACCAGTTCGTGGAGTAGTACTGCGCCTGACGAATCGGCACGGTCCCCACTGTTCCAGCAGCGGCAATGTTGGGGAAGAGCTGATCGCGTTGCGCATGGCTGAACTTCACTGCAGCTTGATCACGCAATTGCGAAACTTGCAAATCAGGCCTTTGTTTCAAGCTCGTCTGTATTAGCTGGTCAATATCAGGTGGTGGTGGTTGAACGTCAGAGCTGTCATCAACCAGTTCAAATGTGACCTGGTGATCGAGCCCAAGCACTGCATCCAAAGCCGCCATCGTTGACTCCGCGTTGTTTAGAGCATCGAGAGCCAGCAACTTAGCCTGTGAAAGACTCACATCGGCAAAACTGAGATCCAATGTCGACTTGAGTTTGTTTGCAGTCATCTGCCTCACCTGCGATTGCAAAGTTTGGCGGGTCGCGACATTTTGCTGAGCGACCTTCAGCGTCTCCGCCGCTTCGAGCGCGTTATAAAACGCCTGGTCGGTCGCAAGTTCAATATCGTATTGCGTTGCCACTGCATTCGCTGCCTGCGCCTTTTCCTGAAGTGCCGCCGACGCAACGAGATTCCTCGTCTTGCCAAAATCCGTCAGCAGTTGAGAAAATCCCCCACCTGCGCCAACATGCTCAATCAAGCGCGAAGCCGTAAGCGATCCCGCAGAGACGCGACTTCCGTCTTGCGCCTCAACTGCCGTTACTGCCGCTGTACCGGTCGGGAACTCTGCCGCCCTGTTTTCCCGATATACCTGGTGCTGCGCCAACGCAAGCAAACGTGCCGCAGTGACCTGAGGATTGCTTTTGATCGCCATCTGCTCGGCCTGTCTTCGCGTTAGTCGTGGCATGGCCCCCGAAGAGCCGGCACTTGACGCCTGAGCGGGCATCGCAATACCGGTCGCACCACTCACCATTTCAGCAAGCAAACGAGAGGAGGGAGCATTCGGAATCTGGTCCGTTTGGGTTGCGGCCTGGGACACTGCATCAGCAGAGAAAAAAATCGCCAACAATGCAACCGCTGCCCAACACACGGGCGTCTTTAATCGAATCATCATGTCTGCTATGCCTCTCCCTCAGCTGTGATCCTTCTCTCCTTGCGTCTATGAACGATCAAGTACACCGCTGGCACAAGGAACACGGTGAGGACAACGGACACGCCGAGTCCGCCAATGATTGCTCGAGCCAATGGGGCATATTGTTCACTCCCGGCCTCCAGGCCGAGAGCCATTGGAATCATTCCCAGAAGTGTCGCAAGAGACGTCATCAGGATGGGGCGCAACCGGATTCTGCACGATTGGACAACTGCCTCAGAGATTGAGAGACCTGTTTCATGAAGGTGACCTGCGAACTCCACGATAAGAATGCTGTTGGACACAACGATTCCGGCCATCATGATTACGCCCATCAGGGACATAATGTTCATCGTGCTGCCGGTAAGGAGCAAAATGAGCAACACGCCCGCCAATCCCGGCGGAATCGCCATGAGAATGACGAATGGATCAAGGAAAGATGCAAACTGCGCCATTAGAATCAGGTAGACCAGCAGGATCGACAGGACCAGGCCGATAGCGAATCGCTTGAACGACTCGTTCATGCTGACGACGGAACCTCGCACCGTTATTCGGATATTTCCAGGAGTCTTTGTCCCATCGATTACGTCCTGCACCTCTTCGTTGACCGTTTGCAGAGCTTCAGTCGAGGGCATGACATACACGTCAATCACGCGGCGGATCTTGTAATGGTCCACCTCGGTTGGAGTATTGATTTCTGTGATGTCCGCGACCGATCTCAATGGTGTGTAGTCCGTCTGGTTTGCGGCATGCAAAGGAATTTGCTTAAAGTCGTCCATCGTCATATTGCCAATTTTGTTATCGGAATACTGAACCGTAAGCATGTAGTTGTTTCCAGTCTTAGGATCGATCCAATAGCTGGGAGCGATCATGCCGTTCGACGTAAGCGCGGTAATCACGTTGTCCACAACCTCTTTTGGCGACAGGCCGATCAGGCTTGCACGTTCGCGATCAATGCTCAATTCGAGTCCGGGATAGCGAAGGTTCTGTGGGATCAGAACATCGCTTACGTTCTTTAAGCCCCTGATTTTAGTTGCAATTTGGCTAGCGATTTCAAAAGACTGATCCATGTCATTCCCGCTGACCTGTACGTCGATTGGCGCGGGCAATCCCTGATTGATTACCGAGTCGACTAACCCCCCGGCTTGAAAATAGGTCGATAACGTCGGCATATCTCTTGCGAGTCTTTTGCGGACACGCCTCATATATTCATAACTGCCCAATTTGTGATCTTCCTTTAGACTTACCTGGACAAATGCCGTATCCATCGAAGAGTTACTGGTGTAAATGGCCGAGAGATCCGGAGTAATTCCGATGTTGGATACAATCATGCCGAGATCGTGATCGGGAATTGCCTGACGAATTTCGTTCTCCACCTGTGCAACGTACTTGTTGCTCAGTTCGAGTCGCGTGCCACTTGGGCATTTGATGTTGATAACAAACTGGCCGGGATCTGTCCGTGGGAAGTAAGCTCGCCCCAGGAGCGGAAAGAGAGCAAAGGTTAGAACCACCGCGCCGAGGATTCCGATTGTGCTGGCCACGGGGCGCAGAATTGTTCGATTTACTGCCGCGACATACAACTCAAGCATGCGCTGGAAGCGATGGTTGAAGGCACGCACAGCTCTCGCGAAGATCGAAAGCTTCACTTCTCTTCGGAACTCCACCTGGCCTTCGGCGTCGATCTTCCCTTCTTCTGAAGCATGCGCTTCTGAAGGCTTGATGAAACGCGCGCAATATAGAGGCACGACTGTCATGGCTACGATGTAGGAAGCGAACAGTGAAAAGACAACTGCGAGAGCGAGCGCCGTAAACAGGTACCGGCTTACTCCATAGAGCAACGCAACTGGAAAGAACACAATCGCAGTGGTGAATGTAGCGGCCAGGACGGGTAACTGCACTTCCCTTCCGCCTGCCTCTGCGGCCACTTGGGGCGATTCTCCCATTTCCAAGTGTCGGAATATGTTCTCCAGAACCACCACGGAGTTATCGATCAAGCGGGAGAAAGCTAGCGCAAGACCTGCTAGCACCATTGTGTTGACCGATCCACCGCCAATGCGGATGCAAATGAAGGCTGCCAGCGCAGACAGTGGAATCGATAGGAGAACAGCGAAGGTAGCGCGGATGCTTCCAAGGAATAGCAAGATCATCAAAGCAGTCAGTACCAGGCCGATCCCGCCTTCATTGCCCAGGTTCCTGAGAGCAGATTTGACAAATTGCGATTGGTCGAAGACGACTGCTGTCTTTAGAGTGGATGGAATATCCACGAGGTCTTTGATTGCCGCCTTCATGCCGTTCACGATGGTGATGGTGTTGCTGTCGCCACCCTGCTTCAGCACAGGAACATATACCGATCGTTGACCATCAATACGAACGATGTTGGTCTGAAGCGTCCCCGAGTCTTCGGCTTTTCCTATATCGCCTACGAGCACCGAGGCGTTTCCAACTGATTTCAGCGGAAGGTCGTTGATCTGTTCAGGAGTTGGCACCTGGCTGTTGGCATAAATGTTGTAGTCCTTTGGTCCAATCCTGACATCACCGGCAGGGAGAATCAGATTCGAATCATTCACCGAGCGGACTACATCCATAAGACTCAGGTTGTGAGCTTCGAGCTTCAGCGGATCGACGTAGACCATGATTTGCCGATAGCGTCCGCCGAAGGGTTGCGGCACAGATGCTCCCGGGACGCTGGCGATCTGATTGCGCACCTGGAATTGTGCGAGATCCTTCAGATCTGTTTCATTCAGGCCTCTTCCCTTCAAGGTGACGAGACAGACAGGCTGGCTTGAGGCGTCCATTCCCAACACAACCGGAGGCAAAGTGCCGGGTGGCAATCTTCGGAGGTCCGCCATGGCGAGATTGGAAATGTTGCTGAGAGCCGCATTCGCGTCAGTGCCTGGCTGAAAGTAGATCTTGATCAGACTTACACCGGTCAAAGAGCGAGACTCAATGTGATCTATGTTGTTGCCAAGTGTGAAAAATCGCTCAAATGTATCGGTAATATCAGCCTCGATCTGCTCCGGAGGCATGCCTGAATAGAATGTCGCGACGACCACCACCGGCATGTCAATTTTCGGAAACAAATCGACTGGCATTGAGGCTATGCTCACAACGCCCAGAACCACAATTACGAGGCACACCATGATGATGAAGAAGGGGTATTTCAATGCAAACTTTGGCATTTACTTTGTTCCCCCCGACTGTTCTTCACTGGTGTCCAAAGCGGCGCTCGGCTGGAGGTTTGTCATCACGCTTTCGCCTGGCTGATAGTTTGATTGATTGCCGATGATCACGAGATCGCCTTCTCCGAGACCCGCCTTGACTTCGATGAGGTTCGAGCCCTGGAGCCCTGTTGCAATATTGCGTGTCTGAACGTGACGCGACGCATCCACCACCAGAACTGACTGCTGACTGCCATTCCGAATCACTGCCTGGACTGGAATCGTCAGGACGTTGTCATGGCGTTCGAGTTCGATGGTTGTGTTTGCATACTCTCCGGGCGTGAGCGAGAGATCTTTGTTTTCGACATCGATCTCCGTTTCCATTGTTCTCGTGGCAAGATTCAGATTGCGGGTGAAACGCACCACCTTGCCCTCGAACGAACGGTGTACCGCATCCACGTTGACAGTAACCGTGGCTCCGTCATGAATAAACTCCACCGCATCTTCCGGCACGGGTAAGCGCAGGCGCAGCATGCTACTTTGCGAGAGTTTAACGATTGGCAAAGACTGGGTATCGGACGACGTGCCGGCCTGAATCAACGCACCCGTATCTGCATAGCGCCAGACGATCACGCCATCAAGCGGAGCAGCAACTCTTGTGTAGTCGGCAAGATCGCCGACCCGCTCATTATCGGCCTTAGCTCCTTCCGATTGCTGCTTTGCCGCTGCCAGGGCGGCCCTCGCCGCATCAACGCGCGCTTCAGCGGCCATATCTTTCGATTGCGCGTCATCGAGTTCCTGTTCTGCTATCAATCCCGGCAGTGCAGTAGAAGCCTGCTTCAGCCGTTTGTAGTCGTTGTGCAGGGCTGAATGTTCCGATTCGGCTCGCGATACCTCATGTTCAGCGCGCGTGATCTCGTCTTTGCTCCGAGCCAGTTCAGCGCCTGTTCCCCTGAGTTGAGCATCCAGCTCCGGCACTTCCAGGACTGCAAGCACTTGACCCTGGTGAACCTTGTCGCCTATATCGACGTAAATGTGGCGGATATAGCCGGACACCTTGGCGTGGACATCGATCACCTGGTATGGCTGAAACTGACCTGCCAGATTCAGCTTGTGCACAATTGAGCCTCGCGCGACCGCGACGACCGTGGCTGACGGCGTCTCTGCTGCGTTAGCATCGGATCCTTTGGCCCCAGAGTGGCATCCCGCAAACGTCACCGCGGATACCACAATGATCGAAACAAGAAAAATGAAACAAGGCAGCTTTCGCATGTCGGTTTACACCTTTTGTGGAGGTCCCGTGTGGCAAGAGCGACGGCAAATGGCGCAATCGCTCGAAAAAGCCCGCAATTCCAGGCAACTGGCCTGGAATTTTTCACTCAATTTTGCGCGCGGATTTATTGCCCGGACAGAACGGGAGGCGGCCTTAGGAAAAGGGCGCTTAGACTGGCTGCGAATCGGAGGCACCAAGGCTTCGATAATGCTATGTACTGACTGCCCCAAGTCGATTTCGGCCTCGCCACGCTAGCCAATGAAACGATAAAGATTACGAACGTATGGGCGGAAGCCGGTTCCATCGCCGGCGATTTGACGAGGCAAAGACGAACACTGTCCGTTGCATTCGGATCTTCGTTACGGGACAAGAGCTTTGCGTCTGGGATGCGATGGATGCTCGCGCGGTGAAAGTCGTACAGCGATAATTTATAGCCCAGTCCCCAAAAAAACACGCACACTCCCAGCGTCACTAAGAGAATGGAGAGTCGAATAGAGGAATGGTGCGATTTAGAAAGTTCGCTCACTAGTTCCGAATCTACTTGCGTTGACGGTTCGGGCCACGGGAATCAACCCGCGGCGCTCACCAGTTTGACAGTCCAACCCGCCAGAGGTTTGGCGGCAGCATCATCCTTTCACGAATTCGCTGCAAAAACAAAGCCAAACCAGCTTGAGGCGGACTTGGGGATTCAATAGAAAACGCAAATTCACCCCAATCTAGTGCCTACGGCTAAACCGAACATTTTGCCTTTCTCCGACCCCGTCAGCAACCGCCTTATTTACAAGCTCTAGAAGGAGATGCCAAGCAACCCACCATCCGGGCGATGCATCTATTACTTCGCCGCATTCCAGCATTCGTGCGCTTCGAGGGGTCGCAATCGGGGGTTCGCGCACGCAGGTCTGTGAGGATGCTGATTTGCCAGATCCCACCCAGGAGTTCCGGGCAATGTCGACGACCATTGAACCGCCCCTCAGCGGGCATGATGGAGATAACCGTTATCCAATCAGCGGGTTAGAACCACCGATGTCGGAGTGCCTGACCGCCATCCTGCAGAGCCTCAAGACCATGAAAGAAGGCGACTTCAGCGTGCGCCTCCCGGTATCGTGGACCGGTCTTCCCGGAAAAATCGCCGACAACTTCAACGAAATCGTCATCGCAAACGAGCAGATGGCCTTTGAACTCAAAAGGGTCGGTCAGGCAGTCGGCAAAGAAGGCAAGACCCGCGAGCGGATCAGGGTTGAACACCGCCGCGGTGCGTGGGACGACATGGAAGTGTCGGTCAATACGCTCGTCGAAGATCTCTTAAGGCCAACAACCGAAGTAACCCGCGCCATCGCCGCCGTCGCCCAGGGCAACCTCACACAGACAGTTCGGCTCGACGTCGATGGCCGCCCCCTTGAGGGCGAGTTCCTTCGCTCTGCCAACATCGTGAACACCATGATTCAGCAGTTGGGTGTGTTCACGGCCGAGGTAACCCGCGTGGCGCGCGAAGTGGGCACCGACGGCAAGCTCGGCGGCCAAGCCGTCGTGCCCGGCGTTGCAGGAACCTGGAAAGACCTAACGGATTCCGTAAACTCGATGGCCTCGAACCTCACCGGCCAGGTCCGCAATATCGCCGAAGTGGCCACGGCCGTCGCCAGCGGCGACCTCTCCCGCAAGATCACCGTCGACGTGCGCGGCGAAATTCTCCAGCTCAAGGAAGCCATCAATACGATGGTCGATCAGCTCCGCTCCTTCGCATCAGAGGTTACGCGTGTAGCCCGCGAAGTGGGAACAGATGGCAAACTCGGAGGACAGGCCGTGGTGCCGGGCGTTGCTGGTACGTGGAAAGATCTTACCGACTCGGTCAACGCAATGGCCGGTAACCTGACCGCTCAGGTCAGAAACATTGCCGAAGTAACAACGGCCGTGGCCCGCGGCGACCTCTCCCGCAAGATCACCGTCGACGTGAAGGGCGAAATTCTCGAATTGAAAGACACCATCAATACGATGGTGGATCAGTTGAACGCCTTCGCTGGCGAAGTGACGCGCGTGGCCCGCGAAGTGGGAACGGAAGGCAAGCTTGGCGGACAGGCGAGCGTTCCGGGGGTAGCTGGAACGTGGAAAGATCTCACTGACAATGTGAACTTCATGGCCGGCAACCTCACCGGCCAGGTCCGCAATATCGCCGAAGTGGCAACGGCTATCGCCAACGGCGACTTGTCGCGCAAGATCACCGTGGACGTGCGCGGCGAAATCCTTCAGCTGAAAGAAACGCTGAACACCATGGTGGACCAGCTCAACCGGTTCGCTGGCGAAGTGACGCGCGTGGCCCGCGAAGTCGGCACCGAGGGAAGGTTGGGCGGTCAAGCCAACGTGCCCGGTGTCGCCGGCACGTGGAAAGATCTGACCGACTCAGTCAACTCGATGGCCGGCAACCTGACCGCACAGGTGAGAAACATTGCGGAAGTAACAACGGCCGTGGCTCGCGGCGATCTCTCCCGCAAAATCACCGTCGACGTAAAGGGCGAAATTCTCGAGCTCAAGAACACCATCAACACCATGGTGGATCAGCTCAACGCGTTCGCGGGCGAAGTCACACGCGTCGCCGGCGAAGTGGGCACCGACGGAAAGCTTGGCGGCCAGGCACAGGTATCCGGCGTGGCCGGCACTTGGAAGGACCTTACCGACAACGTCAACTTCATGGCATCGAACCTCACGGGCCAGGTCCGCAACATCGCCGAAGTCGCGACAGCCGTGGCCCGCGGCGACCTGAGCCGCAAGATTACAGTCGACGTGAAAGGAGAGATTCTTGAACTTAAAGACACCCTGAACACCATGGTGGACCAGCTGAACGCGTTCGCCGGCGAAGTGACGCGCGTGGCACGCGAAGTGGGAACCGACGGTAAGCTCGGCGGTCAGGCGCAGGTGCCGGGCGTTGCCGGTACGTGGAAAGATCTCACCGACTCGGTGAACTCCATGGCCTCGAATCTCACGGGCCAGGTAAGAAACATTGCCGAAGTTTCGACAGCCATTGCGACGGGTGACCTTTCAAAGAAAATCACCGTGAACGTGAGCGGCGAAATTCTGTTGTTGAAGGAAACCATCAACACGATGGTGGATCAGCTGAACCGGTTCGCGGGCGAAGTGACGCGCGTGGCCCGCGAAGTGGGCGCCGAAGGAAGACTTGGTGGTCAGGCCAATGTACCCGGTGCGTCCGGAACCTGGAAGGATCTTACTGACTCCGTCAATTCCATGGCCGGCAACTTGACAGCACAGGTGAGAAATATCGCTGAAGTGACCACGGCCGTGGCCCGCGGAGACTTGAGCCGCAAAATCACCGTCGATGTGAAGGGCGAAATTCTCGAACTCAAAAACACCATCAACACCATGGTGGATCAGCTCAACGCTTTCGCCGGCGAAGTAACACGCGTGGCACGCGAAGTGGGCACCGATGGGAAGCTCGGTGGACAGGCGGTTGTGCCGGGAGTCGCCGGAACCTGGAAGGATCTCACCGACTCAGTGAACTTCATGGCCGGCAATCTCACTGCGCAGGTCAGAAACATTGCCGAGGTGGCAACGGCAATTGCCAACGGTGACCTCAGCCGCAAGATTACTGTCGATGTCCGTGGCGAAATTCTACAACTCAAAGAAACCTTGAACACGATGGTCGAGCAGCTACGATCATTCGCTGCCGAAGTGACGCGCGTGGCGCGCGAAGTGGGTTCAGAAGGTCGCCTTGGCGGTCAAGCCAACGTGCCCGGCGTCGCTGGTACATGGAAAGATTTGACCGACTCGGTGAACGCCATGGCCGGCAATCTGACCGCTCAGGTCAGAAACATCGCTGAAGTGACCACTGCCGTGGCTCGCGGCGATTTGAGCCGTAAGATCACCGTGGACGTGAAGGGCGAAATCCTCGAGTTGAAAGACACCATCAACACGATGGTCGACCAGCTAAACGCCTTCGCAGCCGAAGTGACACGCGTGGCTCGCGAAGTAGGAACCGACGGAAAGCTTGGTGGTCAGGCGATGGTGCCTGGCGTTGCCGGAACCTGGAAGGATTTGACCGACAACGTAAACGTGATGGCGGCTAACCTCACAGAGCAGGTGCGCGGCATCGTCAAGGTCGTAACCGCGGTGGCCAACGGCGCTCTGAACCAGAAGCTCACTGTGAACGCGAAGGGCGAAGTGGCCGCGCTCGCCGAGACCATCAACAACATGACCGACACTCTGGCTACCTTCGCTGACCAGGTGACGACAGTGGCCCGCGAAGTCGGCGTGGAAGGGCGCCTCGGCGGACAGGCTAACGTTCCCGGCGCTGCCGGTACGTGGAAGGATTTGACTGGCAACGTGAACTTGTTGGCCGATAACCTCACCAACCAGGTGCGTGCCATCGCTGAAGTGGCAACTGCCGTGACCAAAGGCGACTTGACTCGTTCGATCCAAGTGGAGGCCCGCGGCGAAGTGGCCGAGTTGAAGGACAACATCAACACGATGATTGACAACCTTCGTCTCACTACGGATCGCAACACAGAGCAGGACTGGTTGAAAACAAATTTGGCGCGGTTCACCGGTATGCTTCAGGGGCAACGCGACTTGGCGACGGTGGGCAGAATGCTTCTATCGGAACTTTCGCCCCTGGTCAATGCGCAGCAGGGCGTAATTTACCAGATGGGGAGTGACTCGGCGAGCTCTGATGCCAGCCTCATCCTTCTTTCAACGTTTGCCGATTCGCCCGAGGGTTACCTGAAAGAAGTGCGCGTGGGTGAAGGCCTTGTCGGTCAATGCGCTGCTGAAAAACGGCGCATGCTTATCACGGAACTCCCTCGCAGGACAGCACCGATCCGCTCTGGATTATTTCAGGCCGTCCCCAAGAATGTCATCGTTTTGCCTGTCCTGTTTGAGGATCGCGTCAAGGCGGTCATCGAACTTGCCAGCTTGAGCTCGTTTACTGCGTCGCATCTTTCATTCCTCGAACAGCTCACCTCCTCGATCGGAATCGTGCTCAACTCGATTGAAGCCACGATGCAGACTGAAGGCTTGCTGAAACAGTCGCAGCAACTGGCGACCGAGTTGCAGACACAGCAGAAAGAATTGCAGCAGACAAATGAGCAGTTAGCGCAGAAAGCGCAACAATTGGCGGAACAGAACTACGAAGTGGAGCGGAAAAATCAGGAAATCGAGCAGGCCCGCCGCGCGCTGGAAGAAAAGGCTCGGGAGTTGGCGCTCACTTCGAAATACAAATCCGAATTCCTTGCCAACATGTCGCACGAACTGCGCACGCCGCTTAACTCGATTCTCGTACTCGGGCAACAGCTCGCTGAGAATCCGGATGGCAGTTTGAATGCCAAGCAGGTTGAGTTTGCGCGTACCATTCACGGCGCCGGCACTGATCTGCTGAACCTGATCAGCGACATCCTCGATTTGTCGAAGATCGAATCTGGCACCGTTTCCGTCGAGGCAGAGGAGGTCTTCTTCGGCACGCTGCTTGATACCGTTGCGCGGCCATTCCGGCACGAGGCAGAGAACCGCAAGCTCATGTTCGATGTTACGAATGATCCGCGCATGGGCCGCAGCCTGGTCACGGACTCGAAACGCCTTCAACAGGTACTGAAGAATCTCCTATCGAATGCCTTCAAGTTCACCGAACAAGGTACTGTAAAACTGTCGGTCTCCTCGGCTCCTTCCGGCTGGACGCACGACCATCCTATTCTCAGTGGCGCAGGATCTGTCATCGCGTTCGAAGTTTCGGATACGGGCATCGGAATTCCCCCGGAAAAACAGCGCATCATCTTCGAGGCGTTCCAGCAGGCAGATGCAGGCACAAGTCGCAAATATGGAGGAACCGGTCTGGGGCTCGCAATCAGCCGCGAACTTGCAAACCTGCTCGGCGGAGAAATTCAGTTGAAGAGTCAACCCGGCAGGGGCAGCACGTTCACGCTCTATCTGCCGCAGACCTATGTTGGTCCAGCGGCCCCCACTGTCGTGAAGACTGAAAAGAGTGGCACCACCGTGGCAATACCGACATTCCTTTCGAATGTTTCGGCAGCAGAACAAGAGGCGCGCATTGAGGACGACCGCGACTCTCTGGAAGTCGGAGATGCGGTGCTGCTGATCGTGGAAGACGATCCGCATTATGCTCGCGTGCTCTGCGACCTCTCGCGTGATAAGGGTTTCAAGGTGCTCGTCGCAATGACGGGCACCGAGGCTCTCGCGTTGGCACGCGAATATCGCCCGACGGCGATCTCTCTAGATGTTATGCTGCCCGACATGCTCGGGTGGACGGTTTTGAATCATCTCAAGCAAGATCCGAAAACGCGGCATATTCCAGTGCAAATGCTAACTCTCGATGAAGACCGTCATCACGGTTTGTCGCGAGGAGCCTTTGCTTTCGTAACTAAACCAACCTCGACCGATGAACTCAACGCGGCGTTGGCGCGGATTCGCGAGTACTCGCAGCCGCGTCGCAAGAGGCTGCTCGTTGTTGAAGACAACCCTGCCGAACAGTTGAGTACGCGCGAATTGCTCTGGCATGAGGATATCGATATCGATGTCATCGACTCCGGTTCGAAGGCGCTTGAGGCTCTCGAACACGACACCTATGACTGCATCGTGCTTGATCTTCGTCTTCCCGATATGTCCGGCTTCGATGTCCTTGAACAGATCAAAGGCAGCACGAGATTGCGGGATCTTCCCGTCGTGGTATTTACAGGAAGAGAGCTTTCGGCCGAAGAAGATGCACAGCTGCATACCCTGGCCCGCAGCGTTGTAGTCAAGGATGTTGAATCGCCGGAACGCTTGCTCGACGAGACTGCCCTGTTTCTGCATCGCGTGGTCTCTGAGTTGCCCAAGGCCAAACAGCAGATGATCGACCGCCTTCATCAGTCCGACGAAGCCCTTGCCGGACGAAAAGTGCTGGTCGTCGACGATGACGTGCGGAACATCTTCGCTTTGAGCAGCGTGCTCGAGCGGCGCGGTATGACCGTGCTCTCGGCAGGCACAGGTCGCGAGGCAATCGAAACAATCGAAACAACGCCCGATCTGGCGATCGTCCTCATGGACATCATGATGCCGGAGATGGACGGGTACGAGACGATGCAAGTAATTCGACAAAATTCTGCTCTACGGCGCCTGCCCATCGTTGCCCTGACGGCGAAGGCCATGAAGGGTGATCGCGAGAGATGCCTTGAGGCGGGCGCCTCGGAATATCTCGCCAAACCGGTGAATACTGAACAACTGCTTTCCGCTCTGCGCATGTGGCTACATCGCTAGCTGCGCGCGGCAGAGGGCATGGAGAGAACTAGATGAACGCAGAACCTAAAGTCAACATCCTGATGGTCGATGACCAGCCGGCCAAGCTCCTCAGTTACGAGGTCATCCTTTCGGACCTCGGGGAGAACCTCATCAAGGCGACTTCCGCCAGTGAAGCTCTCAACATCCTGTTGAAGAATGACATTGCGGTTGTCCTGATGGATGTGAGCATGCCTGATCTCGACGGATTTGAATTGGCCGACGTCATTCGCCAGCACCCACGCTTCCAGAAAACTGCGATCATCTTCATTTCCGGCGTTCATCTCACCGACTCTGACAAGATCCAAGGCTACCGCAGCGGCGCGGTCGACTACATTTCGGTCCCAGTCGTGCCGGAAGTTCTGCGAGCCAAGATCAGTATCTTTGTCGAGCTGCATCGCAAAACCCGCATGCTCGAAACGCTGAATAATCAATTGGAACAGCGTGTCACGGAGCGGACAGATGAGTTGCGACGCAGAGAAGAACAATTCCGCACGCGCGCTGAGTTGCTCGATCTTGCGACGGAAGCCATCATGGAGCGCGGCGTCAACGGAGAGATCTTGTTCTGGAACGCCGGAGCCGAGAATCTCTACGACTGGCGACGCGATGAGGTCCTGGGCAAAGACGTTCACTCGGTCTTGCGCACGGTATTTCCCGTACCTCGCGACGAAATTGAAGCCGTATTGCGCGATAGAAAGGTTTGGCATGGAAACCTTCTCCAAAAGAAGAAGAATGGTTCTGAAGTGATTGTTGCGTGCCGAAAGATCATGAATCATGAGGGCGATGCAGTCCTCGAAGTCAATCGGGACATCACCGCACAACTCCAAGCCGAGGAGGCACTCCGCGAGACTGAAAAGTTGGCCGCGATGGGCCGCGTTGCGGGAATCATCGCACACGAAATCAATAATCCGCTCGCGGCGATAACCAACATCTTCTTCCTGATCCGCAATCACCCCTCGCTCGATGACGAGGCCAGGCACTGTGCGGTGATGGCCGAGCAGGAATTGCAGCGCGTTGCGCACATTACGCGGCAAACTTTAAGTTTCTATCGAGAGTCAAAAACACCCATTGCAGTCATGCTTAGCGAATTGCTCGACGATGTCGTTGGGCTGCAGGAGCGCCAACTTCAGATCAGCCATATTCGTTTGCGAAAAAGATACTTCACACCGGGCCTGGTGCATGGATTTCCCGTCGAACTGCGCCAGGTTTTCTTGAACCTGGTGGGTAATGCGATCCAAGCAATGGCGAACGGCGGAGACTTGCGACTCTCTGTGCGAGATGCCTACGACTGGCAGCTGATGCGCCGTGGCATCAGCGTCTCGATTGTAGATACCGGTGCTGGAATCAACCCGCAAGATTCGGGAAAACTCTTTGAACCCTTCTTCAGCACAAAGTCCACGAAAGGCACTGGCCTCGGGCTCTGGATCAGCAAGGGAATCGTGCAGAAATACGAAGGCCGTATCTCATTTCGAAGTTTCCGCACTGACCGAGGATGCAGCACTTGCTTCCGCGTATTTCTGCCCAGCAGCGCTTCCTTAAGCTTAATCGGAAGTTCAGCGACCGAGTTGACTTCGTCTGGGCTCGATGTTGGCGCCAATGGATACAGCGCTGCGATGCAGCACGCATAAGCACAATGTTCATCGCCGACATCGTGAAACCAAGGAACGAAAAAACGGCGAAAAAGGAAGTCTGCAGCGCGACTGAGCCATCTTCAAGGTGGCTGCCCCCCAGGGATTCGAACCCCGATAGGCTGCTCCAGAGGCAGCTGTCCTACCATTGAACGAGGGGGCAACAAGCGCGAAATGCGGCCATCTTGCAGCCATGCTGGCCCGGCCAGACGAGGATGTCCGACTCTGAAAGCCAACCCTTTCATCATACGGGCAAACTTTTAGCGCGGTCAAACTGCTGGCCGGCGTGCCAGGGAGTTCATACGGCGTCAGCCGAGTATCGGAAGCAGGTCCCCGGCAGACTGGGTTTCCTATTCTTCTCGCAAGACTTCCAGCGGACGAAGTCCGAGAATGCGGAAGCTGGCGATCCACCCAGTCGCTGTGGCGAGAATCGCCGTTCCAATCAGCGCGAATCCCGTTGCATACCAATCAATGTGAAAACTGACCTCGAGCTTGCGCAACAGCACACGCGTAAGCAGATTCGCAAAAACCACGCCCACGGAACCGGCGAGCAAACCAAGAACACTGAACTCGACACTGAACGTGCGCACAATGCGCATCCGAGTTGCTCCGAGCGTTTTCAAAACGACGGCTTCGCGCATCCGGCGGAAGCGCGCGCTCGCGATACTAGACGCGAGGATCATGAGCCCGGCAAGAATCGAGAACCCGGCGAGGAACCGAACGACAAAAGTAATCTGGTCGACAACGCTTTCAATGCGATCGAGAACATCGGCGATATTGATGACGGTCACGGTGGGATAAGCAGCAAAAAGCGCCCGCTCCATTGCTGCCACCTGTTTTGGATCCATGTGTGCGCCGCCATACCAGGTGGCCTGCTCGTTCTTCAATTGGCCGGACGGGAGCATGAATGAGATGCGCGCAGCGAGGTGTTGTCCGTCAGACTTGTAGAGCGCCGCAACCTTCAGTGCATGCACGCGTCCGCCGATCGCGATCTCCACAGATGAACCGACGCTCAGATGCAGTCGCTGCGCTGTGCCCTCTCCGATTGCAATCTCAGCCGCATTGGCATCGGTCCACCATTTACCCTGGGTCACCTTATCGCCCGCCGGCGGAGCATCTGCCCAGCTCAGTTCCGCACTCTCCAGCATCCTCCGAGGAAAATGCTCCTCCTTCATGTCTTCGAGCGTTTTGCCATTGAGAGAGACGAACCGTCCTTGTACACCAGCAAGGAGGTCGAGTGGTTGTGTGATACCAGGCTGATGCTGAAAGAAAGCCCGCACTCCATCGACTTCGTCAGGCGTCACGTCAATAAGGAAAACGTTCGGCAATTTCGGGGATGCGGTCTCGCGGATTTCGCGCAGCAAGGTGCTCTGCATCAGGTAGACCGCGAGAATCAACATAACCCCGGTGCCCAGTGAAGCAAGCACTGGCGCGGATTGATTCCCAGGACGATAAAGGTTTGCGAGGCCGTGGCGTAGAGAGGACGGCAGGTGCAACCTGACGCGATTGAGCGCAAATCGCAATACTCGAAGCGCAACCGCCGCCAGGATCAAAAGCACTACTAGTGCAATGGTGAATAGAAGCGCGAACCAGCCGCCGACTTTCACCGAATCGGATAGTGCCCACGCGATTGCACCG
Organism: uncultured Acidobacteriaceae bacterium; assembly: GCA_963769345.1. Lineage (GTDB taxonomy): Bacteria > Acidobacteriota > Terriglobia > Terriglobales > Acidobacteriaceae > Telmatobacter. The sequence goes on along the minus strand of CAVYLL010000004.1, from coordinate 339,035 downwards.
AGCGCAACAATGACTACGACTGCGATGCCCAATTGCAACCGGCGCGACCACCAACGCGCAAACCATTCGCTGACCGTAGTGGGGCCTTGCTCAACCAGCCGCCGCAACACCAGGATGGGCCTCACAGTGCGCACATCGAGCAACGGTGGAAGGCAAAACAGCAGCGTTGTGAGCAGGCCTGTACCCATGCCTGCGGCCACCGCGCGCCACGGAAAATGCATGACCGTGTGCACCGGCAGCAGTTTCCCGAATACGGCGGGAAGCGCCTCCATCACGGCTGCTCCGCCCGCGACGCCAATCAATGCTCCGAGAAGTCCAAGTGCCAGCGTCTGCAGGAGGAAGATGCGCAGCAAGTCTGAGGAGCGCGCGCCGACGGCTTTCAAGATCGCGAGCATGTCCATGCGTTGCTCGAGGTGCGCATGCATGGCCATGGCAACGCCGATCGCTCCCAGCACCATGGCAACGAGACAGATAAGGCTGAGGATCGCGGTGGCGTTGTCGAGGCCCTGGCTGAGCGCTGGATTTCCTTCCTTGAAGTCCATCACTTGCGCGTCCGGCAGAATTCCTTCCACCTGCTTGCGTACCGCCGTGTCGTCCGCCGTTGCCGGCAACTTCAGCAGCAGCCGTTGCGCGGCGCGGCTCCCAGGCGCCAGCAGTCCAGTGTTCTCAAGAGATGCGCGCGACACCATTACGCGCGGTCCCACCCCCGCGCCTGCCGAGATTCGATCGGGTTCCTGGGAGAGGACCGCCACAATTTTGAAGTTCTTGCCGCCCAGGCGCAACCCGTCGCCCACGTGCGCATTCAGCCGAATCAGAAACTCCTCCGCAACCACGGCCGAGTCGCCTTCGAGCGCCTCGTGCAGCGTCATGGCAGGATCCAGTTTTGCCGATCCGTAAAACGGATACCGATCGGGATCGACAGCCTTCAAAGTAACCAGGATCGGCACCGGATCGGGCGGCACCGACGCCATCGAGACGGTTTCCGTGACCCAAGTCAAATCGCTGCCGGGCATTCCCTTTTCGAGGTTCGCCAGCTCTTGCGTCTCATCGGCATTGGGCTGGCGGTAGACGCGCGCGCTGAGATCTCCCGCCATCAGCGAGCGCGCCTCCGTCATTAGTGTGGTGCGAAAACTCTCACTGAATCCGCGCACCCCGACGAGAGCCGCGACACCCACCGCCACCGAGAGAACGACGAAAGCGAACTTGCCGGGTGCAGATCTAAGGTCGCGCCAGGCGATCGCGCCAGCTCGCTCCCAACTCAGCGCGCGCTCAGCCATTTTTTCCCTCGTTTTGGACAAGGGCTTCTACGGGCAGAGATGGCAGCGTATCTTCGATGATCATGCCGTCCCTAAGAACTATCTTGCGATCGGCGCGAGCGGCAATTTCCGGATCGTGCGTCACAAGCACAAGTGTCGCGCCGGCACGGCCGTTGTGGTCGAGAAGCAAATCGAGCACAAGGCGTCCGTTGGCGGAGTCGAGGTTCCCGGTGGGCTCGTCGGCCATCACAATAGGTGGATCGACAACAAAGGCGCGAGCCAATGCAACGCGTTGCTGCTCGCCGCCGGAAAGCTGCACGGGATAGTGGTCCATCCGCTCAGCAAGGCCGACGGCTTCAAGCAGCGCCCGTGCCTGCTTCAGACCGCTGCCTTCGACGTTGAGTTCGAATGGAAGTAAGACATTTTCTAGCGCCGTCAAAGTAGAAATAAGCTGGTACGACTGAAAGACAAAGCCAATTTTGCGACCGCGCACTGCAGCCAGGTCACCTTCAGCCAGATTGTGAATGGGAGTGCCATCAAGCCAGATTTCGCCCTCGCTCGGAGTATCGAGGCCGGCCAGCAGGCCCAGCAGCGTGCTTTTTCCGCTGCCGCTTGCGCCAACGATGGCCACAAATTGACCGGCCGGGATGCTTAGGGAGATTCCTTTCAGGATTTCCACGCGCCGTGAGCCGTTCTGAATCCAGCGCTTTACGTTACGGACTTCAATCACCCGGGATTGCCCTCCTGTTTGTATACGGCTGCCTGGCACCGGCCGTTCCCTTTCTGCGACATTACACTGTTGATGTGGACGTTTGGCGCGGGATTCTCGTTTCGTTATGCCTGCTAATCGGTATTTCCCCGCTCGTTGCCGCTGGCCGGCCGACGATCATCTGCTATGGCGACAGCATCACGGCAGGCTATGGTTTGAACCCGGGACAGGCCTATTCCGCCGCACTACAGCGGGATCTTGACCAGCGCGGTTACTCCTACAACGTGTCGAATATGGGTACCAGTGGAGCGACAACAAAGGACGCGGCCGCGAATGTCGGGGCGGTCGTAAAAGCCCACCCTGCGGTTGTGATCGTAGAATTCGGGGGCAATGACGGCCTGCGCGGCTTTCCACTGGATCAGACGCGGAAGAATCTGGACGCCGTGTTGACAGCACTGGACGGTGCTCACATCAAGGTGCTGCTCGCCGGAATAACGCTTCCGCCGAATTACGGGCAGGATTACATCGGAGCATTTGACAAGGTGTTTAGCGATCTTGCGGCCAAACACCACACGGCGTTCGTTCCTATGATCTACAAAGACCTGGTCAATGTTCCGGGCACGATCCAGGGGGACGGGATTCATCCAACCGCCAAGGGATCAGAGATCATCGCCAAGACACTCTTGCCGGCGCTGACACCGCTCTTGCACAAGTAGGAAGATAAGGTATCAGCCCATTACGACAACGGGTTGAAACAGCGTTCCTGCAATGCGACGAGCGATGCCGACGAGTTCTCGCTGGCCGGCGAAGACTTTCACCAGCGGTGAGTCAGAGAATTCCGGGAGATTTGCCTGGGCGCCGTTGCGGAGACGGCCGAGCGATGTATCGTCGCCTGTAACAGAAGGCATCTCCGCTAACATGCTTCGCGGGTGCAGGCAATATTGTTCAAGCGCGGCGACATTGCCTGACAGCGGCTCCAGATCTTCAAGCGAGTGGGCATCGGCGAGCGTGAACACTCCCGCCTGCGTGCGGCACAGGCCACTGAGATGAGCGCCGCAACCAAGATCCTGGCCTAGTTCGTGCGCTACGGAACGAACGTAGCCCCCGGCGCTGATACTCATTGCGAACGATGCTTCTTCACCTTCGAGTCCGGTGATTGTGAAAGACCGGATGGAGATCTTTGCGGGTTTCAGTTCAACAGGCTTTCCGGCGCGTGCAAGCTTGTAGGCCGGGGTACCAGCGATTTTCTTCGCTGAGAACGGCGGAGGCATTTGTTCCATGTCGCCGTAGAAACGCGATGCGGCGGCGCGAACTTGCTCAAGCGTGAGTGACGGGTGAATCTGGGCGCCGGTTGGATCACCGTCGGCATCGTAGGTGTCGGTGGCGAAGCCAAAATGGATGGTTCCGCTGTAGCTCTTTTCCGAAGCTGAGAAATATTGCGCCAAACGGGTGAATTTGCCTGTCAGCAGCGGCAAAACGCCGGTTGCCATGGGGTCGAGAGTGCCAAGATGGCCGATGGAACGCTCGCCTGTGATTCTGCGCAGCCGGCTCACTACGTCGTGGCTGGTAATGCCGCCTGGCTTGTTGATCACTAATAGACCGTTCACCCAACTACTTTAGACGACCCACCGCTATTTCGCAGTGATGCACTGCTCTTACAGTGAGGCGTTGCCGCTCTGGCGAACCAGCGACAGGAACTCCGCGCGCGTTTCTTTCTGGCGGAAGCAGCCCACCATGGCCGACGTCACGGTAGATGAATTCTGCTTTTCGATGCCGCGCATCATCATGCACAGGTGACGGGCCTCAATGACGACGCCAACGCCCTGCGGATTGATGGCCTCCTGAATCGTGTCGGCAATCTGGCGGGTGAGCCGTTCTTGCACCTGCAGGCGGCGCGCAAAAACCTCAACAAGGCGCGGAATCTTGCTGAGGCCGATGACCTTTTCCTTGGGAATGTATGCTACATGGACCTTGCCGAAGAAGGGCAGCATGTGGTGCTCGCAGAGCGAAAACATCTCAATGTCCTTCACGATCACCATCTCGTCGTAGTCGACGTCGAACATGGCGTCGTGCAGAATCTTTGCGGGATCTTCGTTATAGCCCTTGGTGAGAAAGGCCATGGATTTTTCGACGCGGGCGGGGGTTTGCATCAGGCCATCGCGGTCAGGGTCCTCGCCGAGGCGCTCCAGGATTTCGCGATACATCTCCTGCGTGCTGAAGCCGCTTAGCCCGGTAGTGCTTTCAACTGCCCTGCGAATTGATTTACTTACTGCGATCGGTTGCGCCATTGCCTTTGTCCTTTCGCCCAACGGAATTGGACGTCGTTCCTCTCCTACTAAGATCGGTCACCGTAAAACTGAAAGAAATTGTTCTCCGTTTCTTCCACACGCACATACTCCAACTCACCGGTTGGCAGCGCGCTCTTCAGCACTTTGAATACTTCCCTACAGAGATTCTCCGTCGTCGGCACTTGATTCACAAACAGGGGATCCAAGTTCAAGTTTGAATGGTCAAACCGCTCCAGGACCGTTGTTTGCACCACTTCATCAAGAGTGGCCATGTTGACGACCATGCCAGTGTCAGAGGCAACAGGGCCTCCAACGAGCACCTCAACTACATAGTTGTGACCGTGGCCATGGGGGTTGTTGCATTTGCCGTACGTCTCGCGATTTGCCTGGGCTGAAAGCGCGTCGGAGTGCAGCCGGTGGCTGGCACTCAACATGTATCGGCGGCCGAAATAGGCGGCATTCATCAGCTTTTTCCCCTATATTCGGCGAAGATTTCCGGCGTTTCGTAGACCCTTAGACGGCTCAGTCGTGCCCCGCCAGCCTTGTTCACGGCCGGTTCGAGGCGATTCCACGCGGCGATAGCGATGTTTTCTGTGGTCGGAATCAGTTTTCCATCTGAGAATTCTGGTACTTCGAGGTTCAAATGTCGGTGATCATACGCGGCGAGTACTTCGTTTTCAATCACGTCTCTAAGCCATTTCAGATCGACGACGAAGCCGGTGACAGGGTCAGGTTCGCCGGCCACGGTAACTTCAAGGGTGTAGTTGTGGCCGTGACCGTTGCGTCGGGCACACCGGCCAAAGACCTGTTCGTTCTTCTCCTGCGACCAGGCGTCGTTCCAATAGAAGTGCGAAGCGGAAAAGGTCGCCCGGCGTGTTAGTTCGATCATTCGACCCTCACTGAATAGATGTCCGAAGGCTCTCAAGGTTACAAATACAGGCGTTTTCCGATGGGTCTATGCGGTTCAGCAGAATGGATTTATGGCCGGCCCGCCCGTCATCCGGGATAGGTCCTTCCCTTCCAGCTTACCTGCTTCAATACGCGGTGTTTGAACCAACTTCGGTACAAGAGGACTACAAAGAGAGGCAATCCGAGGGGAGAAATGGCGCAATCGACAAACGGAAAGTTTGATTTTGCTACTCGGGAATAGAAACGAACGAGGGTTCGCAGCCAGAGGAGGAGTAAAACCCAGCCAGCGCCGAGCCACTCCAGGGAGTGTGGGCTGAAGCGGGCATTCCAGAGGTTGACGGCCAGCCAGGGCAAGCCTACCAGCAGCAGAATGTCCAGAAGTTTCCAAAGGCATGTGGCCAGAGTGTTATTAAACAAAAGCGCGAGGTTTTTGGTCCATCCTTCGATCATCGCGGAGGTTGTGCGATACATGCGGGTGCTGAGCGCGTCGGGTGCGTAGCGAAAACGCAGGCCCACTTTGCGGCGTTTCGCAAGGAAGGCCAATTCAACGTCTTCAAGCACGCGGTCGGCGACGGCGGGGTGGCCGCCAAGGCGGCGGTAGGCTTCCCGCTCGGCCAAAAGGAACTGTCCATTGGCGGCGGCGATGCGCTGGTTGGGATCGGAGACCTTTGCCGGCGGGTAGGCCAGGGCAAGTTCAGAGAAGACGAGCGGCATCAGCGTGCGCTGCGCCAAACCGGTGACAAGCTGGCGTGGCGAATAGCTCAGCACCCCGACTTTGTGGCGCGTCGCTTCGTGCATCGCGCGATGAATGTCGCCGGGCTCGTGGATGGTGTCTGCATCGGTGAAGAGAAGCCAGCGGCCGCGCGCTTTGCGTGCTGCAGTCCAAATGGCATTGTTCTTCCCTGTCCAGCCCTTTTCGAGACCGGCGGCTTCGAGGAGGGTGACGCCGGGAAAGCTCCGGGCGATTTCGGCGGTGCGATCGGTTGAGTGATCGTTAACGACAACCAGTTCCCAATCGCGACCGAGCTGGAAGATGTCCTCGGATTGCGCGATGAGCGATTGCAGGCAGGCTGCCAGGTTCTGCTCTTCATTGCGGGCCGGGATAATGACGGTGAGCTCGATGAGCTGTTCCGCCTCAGGCTGATCGTAAACAGTCCCGGCGCGTACCGGAATGGCGGGGGGCTCGCCGGGTTCGGAGAGACCGAGGACGGGCTTGAATGTACGCCCGCCCCCTTTGACTAATTCCGGTTCGGCTGAATCCGGTTTGTCCGCCATTGCTCCTCGGCCTTTCGTTCAACACCCTTCGCTCCGTATTATAAGGATGTGCGGTTTCCTGGTTTCATTGCTCTCGGTTCCCTTTTAGCGCTGACGCTCGTGTGCGGATGCGATCGCGGTGCGCGGCCGTCCAATGCAGACAAGATCGCTCCGGACTTTACGGTGAGTGACGGCGAGAATACGATTCACCTGGCAAACTACCGGGGCAAGGTGGTCCTGCTGAATTTCTGGTGGAGTCAGTGTCCGCCATGCATCCAGGAGACGCCGGCGCTGGAGCAGCTACATAGAGAGAAACCCGATCTGGCGATACTTGCGGTCAGCATCGATTCGGACCCCGGATCGTATCGCAGGTTTCTCAACCGCTATCATGTGAACCTTGAGACGGTACGCGATCCGGACCAGACGGTGGCGAAGATGTATGGAACCGAGGGCTGGCCGGAAACCTACATCATCGACCGCAAGGGCGTGATCCGCCGGAAGATTGTGGGAGATCCGGACTGGTCGAATCCCGAGATTCGCAACTACCTGAACAGCCTGTAGGCGCGGATGGCCCCCGGTCTCTATCTCGGCCAGGACTTTCGCCGGGCCTGATAGACGCCTTTTTTCTTGGGTCCGCGTGGGCTGAGCTTTGTCGGCTTCCTTGTTGCTGCTTTCTTTGCGCCGGTCTGCTTCACTGCTGTCTTCTTCGCCGCGACTGCTGTTTTCGTTGCTTTCGGCCCAAGCACCGTGATCTTCGCGGCTGGCCTTCCCTTCTTGCCAAAGTAAGTAGTGAGTAATCGCTTCATCTTTCCCAGCGCCGCGTCAACCGCGGTATCTGTGGTTTTTGCTATCGCGCTCGCAACGAGAGGCTGGTCACCCGCGGGACGCACCTCTATCAGACACCGCTTATCCGCTGGGCCAGTCTTCTTGTTATCGATGTCGCTGAGATGAATTTCCACGCGCGTAAGCTCTTTGGCGAACCTGTCCAGGGCGCTCGTCGATTTTTCTTTGACCAAGCGCGTCAGGCTGGCGTCCACATTGATCGTCTTGTCGCTGCTGACTTGAATCTTCATGCGGTCCTCCGGGGGGATCGGTACAGTAGCCAGATGGTTCAGTTTACGCCCGCTTTAAAGACACTCCAGCGAATTCCGCGGCAAGTCGGCAAGGCGCTGGCTTGGATTGGGACAGCCTTCGTGGCGAGTGCGAAATAATGACGTCTATGCGCACTGGCGAAGATCGACACCTGGCTGTCGGATTTGATTTTGGAACTACGAACAGCTCAGTTGCGATCATCGACGGGGACGCACCGGTGCGGCTTGCCACCTTTCCGTCGGCGGGAGCGGAGACGCAGTCCTTTCGGTCGGTGCTCTATTTCGAGCAGTACAAAAACAGCGAAGGGGCGAAGCGAACGCATTCGCTGACCGGCCCCGCCGCGATCGAACACTATTTGCAGACCGATGAGAAGGGGCGGCTCGTCCAGTCGCTGAAGTCTCACCTGTCAAGCCGCACGCTCACGGGGACCGAAGTCTTTGGGCGCCGCTACAAACTCGAAGAGCTGATTTCGCGCATGCTCAGCGATCTTCGCAAACACACCTCGTCACAGTTCGGGAAGGCTATCCGATATGCCATGGTGGGCCGACCTGTTCGCTTTGTCGGGGCAGAGACTGAGGACGACCAGGAATTTTCAGTTTCCCGGTTGCATACCGCCTTCGCGCTGGCGGGTTTTGAGCACGTGGATTTTGAGATGGAGCCCGTGGCGGCCGCGTACACGTACGAGGCGACACTGGACCATGAAGAGCTGATTCTCATTGGCGACTTCGGCGGCGGCACGAGCGACTTTTCACTGCTCCGCGTGGGACCCGAGGTGCGCCGCCGCGGTCGGACTCCGGCGGATTTACTCGGCAACAGCGGAGTTGGATTGGCGGGCGATGCCTTCGACGCACGGATTATTCGCAAGCTTGTTTCACCGGCACTGGGGTCGGACTCGGAAGCGCGATCTCTGAACAAACTTCTGCCTGCAGTTCCGGCGTGGATCTACGCGAATCTTGAGCGCTGGCACTACCTCTCGTTCCTGCGCACAAACAACGTGCGCGAGATTTTGAAGAGCGCGCGGATTCGAGCCCTCGAGCCGGAAAAGATTGAAGCCTTGATCGCGATTGTGGATGAGGATCTTGGGTACCAGCTTCACCAGGCGGTGCAGGAGCTGAAGTTCGAGCTATCGCGCGAGCAGGATGCCGAATTTCGTTTTCATGGAGGAGGCATGGATCTGCGCATTCCAGTGACGAGGGCAAGATTTGAATCCTGGATCAAAGACGAACTCGAGGCGATAGAAGGAGCGGTTGACGCGCTTCTGCAGAGTTCCGGGGTCGATCCGCGCGCCGTAGACCGCGTGTTCCTCACCGGCGGGTCCTCGTTTGTCCCGGCGGTGCGGCGGATTTTCGAAAGCCGCTTTGGAGCGCCCCGGATTCGCGGCGGGAATGAGTTTACGTCGGTTGCTCATGGGCTGGCGCTGCGCGCAGCTGAGTCGCTTCGCGGGAGGGCTTCGTCTTCAACAAATTTCTCTTGACGTGAAAGCTGAATCGGTGTATTAGTTCTCTAGTACATTGATTCGTGCGATGAGCAGAGCTTCCAAATCGGCTTTTCACTTTCACCTCGATCTGCATAGCGGCGTACCTGTTTATCGGCAGATCGTGGACCAGGTGCGTGGAGCCATTGCGGCCGGAGCGATGCGCGCCGGGGATCAATTGCCGACGGTGCGCCAGCTCGCCGTCGATCTTGAGGTCAATCCGAACACCGTGGTGCGTGCCTATCGCGAACTGGAGTACGGGGGCTTGCTCGAAACGCAGCAGGGGACGGGGACGTTTATCAGCGATCAGAAATTTCCGCGTGCGGGGGATGAACGGCAGCGCCAGCTCGGGCAGATTGTTTCTGACGCCATTGCGCGCGCGGGGGCTGCGGGATTCACAGTTCAGGACGTTTTGGAGCAGATGCGGATTGCGGCCGACGAGCCGAACCGCAGGAGATGAGCGATGACCAAGACAGGAAATCTGCAATATAACCGAGTTGCCGTAACAGCGTTTGTGATTTGCCTGGCGGCGGGATTGTTCTTGAGCTCGATGACGAAGGGTCCAGCCCCGTTTTACGTTGGGATATTGGTCGGGCTGTACTTGTTGAATGCGATCAAGGTGGTGCAACAGTGGGAGAAGGTAGCGCTGTTGCGTGTGGGCCACTACGTAGGGCTGCGCGGGCCCGGCATCTTTTTTATTGTGCCGGTGCTGGAAACACTGAGCCCGTATGTGGATCAGCGCGTGCGGGTGAGCACGGTAACGGCGGAATCGACTCTTTCGCGCGACACGGTGCCAGTGGATGTGGATGCCATCGTTTTCTGGCTGGTGTGGAATGCGGAGAAGGCGATTCTGGAAGTGGAGAATTACATGGATGCGATCACGCTAAGCGCGCAGACGGCGCTGCGCGAGTCGATCGGGCGGCATGAGCTGGCACAGATGATCACGGAGCGCGAGACGCTGGGACGGGAGTTGCAGCGAATTCTGGATGAAAAGACAAATCCGTGGGGGATTACGGTGCAGTCAGTGGAAGTGCGGGACGTGCGGATTCCGGCTGGGCTGCAGGATGCGATGTCGCGACAGGCGCAGGCGGAGCGGGAGCGGCAGGCGCGCATCATCCTGGGACAAGCTGAGACGGAGATTTCGGAGAAGTTCGTGCAGGCGGCCGCGGCATATAGCGAGAATCCGACGGCGCTGCAACTACGCGCGATGAACATGCTCTACGAAGCGATCAAGGAACGCGGGGCGATGGTGATCGTGCCGTCGTCGGTGGTGGAGACGATGGGATTCAGCGGATCGCTGGCCATGGCGTCCATGGCGAAACAGGTGTTGTGATGGTCGGGGTGTGATGGTGAATACGGGCGGAGCGCGGGATGGAACTGCTATCCTTTGCGTATGACCACGGTGGACATTGTGCTGCGCTATGCTACCCCGCCGACAGAGGCCACTGCGACTGCGCTGGCGAATGCGCGGGATGTGTATGGGATCCGGCGACTCTGTTTCGACCGCGAGGCGCGCACCCTTCGGGTAGAGTACGACGCGACGCGGCTGAATGGTGCGGCTGTGATCAAGTTGATGCGCAGCGCAGGATTGCAGGTTATTGAAGAAGTGCAGGTTGCGCTTCCCGCCCCGGCCCCGGAGCCTGCGCCGGCAGCCTGACTGCCGAGATTGCAACACCGCGAAAAGCCTGATAATCTGATGATGGTTTCGTTCGAAGCCGCACGTGTGCGCCCGTAGCTCAGCTGGATAGAGCGACTGACTACGAATCAGTAGGTCGGGAGTTCGAATCTCTCCGGGCGCACCATCAAACCCAAATCAAATCCAAATAGGCGCAGAGGTTTGACCTCCCGCCTAGAAGACACGTGTCGTCCGGACGAGAAGTTGCGCAACTCACTCCCGCGAGTGTGAGCTCTGCTTCGAGGAGCATCCGCTCCTGGAAACCAGCCAGATTGATGTTTGGCAAGCTGGCTCGAACTATCCGCTTTACCCATGACAAGTCCTCCTGGAAAATATCTGCGCGCATTCGCACGCATGGTCATGCTGTTCGGAAGGGTTCGACCGCTACATGCCTGAGGCCGTGCCCGATGAAATATCTGGGATCGATCCACATCGACTTGCCTGGAATCCATATCGGCTTGCCGGGAATCCACATCGACCTTGCCGGGCTTGACATCGAAAGAAAATTGGAGCTAAATTCTCGGTGGGTCAGAAATAAACCGTTCGACCGTCATGAAGCTCGTGACCGGCTTCTAACCCGCATAAAGACTTTGCCGGCGCTGAAGAGTAGATCCTTGAGAGCCGATGCTTAGACGATAGTCTGTCGTGCAAGACTTCCGGTACTGGCACGAAATAAGTTTGATTTGCAAGCCTTCCCAGTCACAAAGCAGAAACGAAAGGAGAGCAGAGTCTCTCCGGACAATGCACGTCGACTTCAGGAGGTAGAGGATGAGGGATCTCAAAAATCTCTGGAGGATTTGTGTGTTTCTGCTGGGCACGTTCGCAATTGCGACGGCGCAGGAGAACGGTACGATCACTGGCCAGGTGACTGATCCAACAGGGGCCGCGGTTCCGGGCGTTACGATCACAGTCACTCACGCAACTACGGGCGAAGTACGCACTACACAATCGAGCGCATCCGGCTTGTATGAGCTTCCCGGACTCGCTATCGGTACATACAACCTCAAAGCTGCAAAAGCAGGATTCAAAAACTACGCTAAGACCGGCATTGTGATAAATGTGGCTGCGACCGTCCGCGCCGATGTGGATTTTCAAGTGGGTTCGGCAAACGAGTCCGTTACGGTGAATGCGACGGCGCTTGCGGTGCAGACGGATACCAGCGAAGTCAGTTCGCTGATCACCGGCGAGCAGGTTTTGCAACTGGCCACAAACGGCCGCAGCATGATGTCGCTGGTCACTGCGGGCACAGGGGTCACCAATACGCTGCCCTCCTTCAACGGTGTAAGCGCCCAGGGCAGCAGCGCCGAAATCAACTTCAACGGCATGCGATGGGACCACAACAATTGGTTGATTGACGGCGGCGAAGTGTATGACCGCGGCAGCGGCGGCAGGCTGGATGTTGCGGTCAGTCCAGACGCGTTGTCCGAGTTCCAGACTCTCGCCAGCAACTACACCCCTGATTACGGGATTAACTCCGGCGGCACCGTATTGATGGCTCTCAAATCCGGAACACAAAAATTCCACGGCGCGCTGTGGGAGTTTAACCGCAACGATGCATATAACGCCGCATACTACTTCTTCAAGCAGCAGGACGTGCCGACGCCGGAGCTCCGTCTGAACATTTTTGGCGGAAATGTCGGCGGTCCGATTATCAAGAACAAGACCTTCTTTTTCGTGAACGAAGAATGGCGCAAGCTGGTCCAGGGCGCCAATCCGAGCGTTGCGAATACAATCCCGGCGCCGTTTTTCCCCACTGCAGGAAGCGATTTGAACTACATCCCGCTCAGTGGAAATCCGCTGATTGTTCCTGCAACCGTGGACCCGGCCAAGCTTGCGATCTACCAGGCGGACTCTCTGATTCCAGGACAGCCGTTTCACATCGCTCCTGGCAGGGGAGGCTACACCATCCCTGCCAACCTGCTTGATCCCAACGCGGTTCTGTTCATGGGCACCGGAGCGATTCCACAGCCGAATACTGCGAATGGCACACAGTACATTGCCTCACCGAAGCAGCCAACAGACGTTCGCGAGGACGTTGTTCGCATCGACCATAATTTCAACGACAAGTATCACCTGATGGGTCACTGGATTCACGATTCAATGGACCAGACGATCTACCCCTCCATGTGGGATGGCGACAGCTATGTCACGGTCGGCGATGTATTCAACAACCCGACATGGGGAACGGTCATCAAGCTGACCCAGTCGCTTTCTCCCACGATCCTGAATGAAACATCCTTCAATGTGAACGGAAACACGATCAACATCTCTCCGGTCGGCATCTATGCGCAACCCGCCGGCTGGTCCGCGGTGGGCATCTTCACTGGCAATAACACGTTGGACCGCATGCCCTCGATAACCTTCAGCGGCGCGCCAAACACAGAGTGGAACGTCAACTACTGGCCATGGCGGAACTCGTATCTCAATTACCAGCCGCGCGATGATTTGTCGTGGAGCAAGGGAAGCCATCAGTTCAAGTTCGGAGCCGCATACATGCGGAACGACAAGAACCAGCAGCAGCAGGCCAACACCCAGGGCGACTATACCTTCAACCAGTCGTCTTATTCTGGCGACGCCTATGCCAACTTCCTGCTGGGCTTTGCCAGCACGTACCAGCAACTGAACCAGCAGGACGTCTTTCACTGGCTGAACAACACATTTTCCTTCTATGCGCAGGACAACTGGCACGTTCGACAGAGGCTTACACTGAATCTCGGTGTCCGCTTTGATGGCCTGCCACATGTCTACGAAAAGGACAACCGCACATCAAACTTCGTTCCGGCCGATTTCAGCGTAACGAACGCACAAACGCCGGATCCCATCACAGGCAGTCTGAATCCTGCCGGTCCGGGCTTCAGCCAGCCGCCCGGCGCGCCAGTTCCGTTCTATCTGAATGGCGTTAAGTTGGCGGGAGTCGATGGATTTCCGCGAGGCCTGGTGGAGAATCACTACGGAACCTGGCAGCCGCGAATCGGTTTTGCCTACAACGTCGACAAGGCCAACAAGACCGTCATCCGCGGCGGTTATGGGTTGTTCTTCGAACGCGTACAGGGCAACGATATCTACGGCACCGACGTGAATCCGCCGAATGCGTATCAGCCCAATGTGAGCGCGGTCTATTTTTCGGACCCGAATACCAGCAACAAAACCGGGCAAACCGCTTCCGTTCCGTTCTTCCCTGGCGGCTTCAGTGCCCTTCAATATGCCTACCCATCCCCGGCCACACAGCAATACAGCCTGGGAGTGCAACGCGAAATAGCTCGATCCATTGTCGCTCAGTTCCAATACGTCGGCATGAGCGCATGGCACCAGAACGTTCAGCAGGCTATCAACACCCTGCCGATCAACGACATCGCAGACCGGGAAAGGGTGGCCCTCAACGGAGCAAACTCAAACCTCTACAGGATCTATCAAGGCTTCGGCGGGATCACGCAGGTAGAAAACTCGACGAACAGCAACTACAACTCATTCCAGGCGGGCCTGCGCATGCAGAACCGTCATGGGTTGTCTCTCCAACTGTCGTATACCTATGGCCATGAGATCGACATTCAGAGCGGCGATCTGGGTTCGACAAACCAGCAAGGTTCCGGCGGCCTGCTCTCCAATCCCTTTAACCCCAAGTATGACCGCGGCTCGGGTGTAATCGACCGCCGGAATGTATTCAACGCCAACTACATCTACAATTTCGCCTCGTTCCAGGATCGGGGTGCGTTCATGCGCATCTTGCTGGGTGGCTGGACGTTCTCCGGTGTTACCGTAGCCCAGAGTGGAAATCCCGTCAACGTCACCTATTCCCCTGACACGCTGGGATTGGGTGGTGGCACAACCAATCGTCCGAACTTTGATCCCAGCAGCAGGAGCTACCCCCACAAGCAGCTCGCATGGTTCAACACTGGAGCCTATTCAGCTCCGGTCGCTCCGTGGGATGGAGGACCTAACCAGGGCTATGGCACTGCAGGCAAGGACTCCATTGTGGGTCCGGGTCTCTTCAACTGGAATTTGAGCTTGTTCAAGGAGTTTCCGATAGCCACGGCCGAGGGTCCGAGAATCCAGCTTCGGTTCGAGTCCTATAACACCTTCAACCATACGGAGTTCAACGGAATCGACACGGGATTTACCGATGGAAACTTTGGCCAGGTAACCTCCACGGCTGACCCGCGCACCTGGCAATTTGGCGGCAAGTTCATCTTCTAAAAACTGGCCTCGAAAAACGCAGTGAAGCGCAATGCTTCACTGCGTTTTCTTTTGCAGTATTTCCCAGCATATTCTCATTGTTCTGACACCGACTTCATTCAGAATCCGCAGACTCAAAACAATGGAGGGCCGCCGCTCTACGACAGCAAGGCGCCGCATCGACGGCCCTTCACGTCGAGGCCGACATGGATGGTGTGACGCCCGATGATATTACTGTGAGTCGTGCGAGCCGATCTTGTTGAGGAATCGCTCGACCGACTTCCTGTCGATTGCTTCTCCGGGCGGGATCCCGTAGTCGAGGACGTTGTCGTAATCGGTGAGAATGAAGTTGAAACCGGCACCGTTCTCTCCCCAGCGCACCACTTCAGTGAGAACGCAGAGCGAACTGTCGGAGTTGTTGATTCTGCCGTCCTGTCTCTGGAGCGTCATCTGGATAAGCGTACCTGGCGCCCACCTCTCCTTGGTGAGCAGGAAGAGTCCGGTGGCACTGATATCGCCCACGTGATAGGAGTACGGTGTACCTCCGGTCCAGTAGTACGCGACCACACCGGGAGTTGGATACCGCTTGGCCCGCCGTTTATTGACATCGGGGAAGAGCCAACGCAGGAATCGAATGGTAAGCGGATCCGATTCTTCGTCACGCACAGCAGCTTTCGCGGGCGCGAGGTTTTTTCGAGGCTCGTCTCTTCGAAGAAGGTCTTTACGAGTCGTGTCGTTTCCAGGCTCAATCGGCTTCGGAGCAGTGAGATTGGGATGAAGCCACTTGGCGTCCCACTCCGCGCTCTCGTTGGGGACGAGCCGGGGACCGTTGGACGCCCGGTTGCTGGAGTCAGGGACGATTGAAATGGTGAACTTATCGCGGTCCATACGCACCCCTTTCGGCTCGAGTCAGCGGCTGCGCACGCGTGTCTGTGAGGCAGATTTCCGCTGCTAACACGGGGATACCACGAAGCTTAATTCGCATTCAATTGAAAATACCTGCAGCGAGATGACTAATGGCATGGGTCAGACGCCAGACTTTCGTATACAAAGGGCGGAATAAGAGGGGCAGGATGGCCACCGAACAGCCTCGGAATCCTCGGCCGAATCCAGGCGCCCTATCTCAAACTGCCGTCCTACGCGGTACTTCCGGATAGTTTCGGCAGTACTCGACCATTTCGAATTTGTATAAAGGTCGATAGAATCGCGGAGAATGCGCACATTCGAAATTGAGCGGAGACTCTATGACGAGACGCAAAGGCTGGCTTGAGAGCTTTTTAGAGCCCAATGTCGACCGAGCTGAGCGGCGAACGGTAGAAAAGTTTGCGGCATATCGCTGGAACGGCAGCAGCGTGGTGCAAGAGGCTGTCCGGGATATCAGCCCAACTGGGGTTTACATCATCACGGAAGAACGGTGGCATCCCGGCACTTTGGTCACTTTGACATTGCAAAGGGAGGGCCAGCTGGAAACGAGCTCCGAGCGCCGGATCGATGTGCGGGCCAAGGTGGCCCGACGTGGGAAAGACGGCGTCGGCCTGCAATTTGTTTTTGCGAAAGATGACGAGGAATCGCGCCAGTGGGAGAGCCTAAGAACGAGCCTGGTCGAGCAGGCGAAACCGGAAGACATGCTGAGCCTGGTCCGGATGGCCGAAACCGTTTCATTCCTGAGCCAGATTTGCCCCGAGGGAGCCGAAGAAATTGGACAATTGCTCAAGGGGAGGCTGGGTAGCCATAAATTAACGAATGCCATTGAAATTGCGCTCAGAGCTCAGAACCTTCTTGCTGACGAACCTGCAAAAGACGAGCTGCGCGCTGAATCACGCCTGGTTGTGCGCATTCTTGAGGACGGATCGTGCACTGACGAGGGTTGGTTAAAGCATTTCTGGGGAGGCCTGCTGGCCACATCGTGCACCGCAGACGGAATAGGCGAGTTGAGTAGCGTGCTTGTGGAATTGTTCTCGCAACTCACGACTTATCCGGTTCGCATCCTGGTGGTGGTATGCACGAGGGCAACCAAGATTCTGGCAGAATCAGGTTTGATATTCGCGAAGCCGCTGGCATGCAAGATCGAAGAGCTCATGCAGACAACAGGGTCGCGAGGAGTGCAGGTTGAACGCGATCTCACGCGCTTGTGTGAACTTGGATTGATTGAAAAGAAAGCTACCGGATCCCCAACCTTGTTGCAGAACGACGACGTTCTTGTCACTCCCACATGTCTCGGTCTTCAACTGTTTGCGCACTGCAATGGGCAAAGAGGATCGCTGCGGGCGTTCTATGGTTTGGACTCCACTGGAACGGGTGGCCGAACGAATCAACCACGAAGCAATTCCGGCTCAGTGGGACCAATTCCAATCAATCGGTGAGCGGGTACTCTGCGGTGAAGGAGCCGGTTCCCGGGAGAATAGCTACGAACGGGGTCGCAGCGGCTCCGTGAGTCCGACCCACAATCTGGGGGCTGTCGATCGTATTGCCGGTGCAAGTCCGTAAGCTCGCCAAAGCTGGTTGAGCGAACTGCCACCACTAGTGCCACCAAGGTCAAAATTTCCGCTCTAGTACCGAGCTGCTTCATCGATCAAGTGATTGATTTATTCTGGTGCCCGGAGGGGGACTTGAACCCCCACGGCCTTGCGGCCTGCGGATTTTAAGTCCGCTGCGTCTGCCAATTTCGCCATCCGGGCCTGGGGATGGGTCTCAGCTCAATGGTAAATCGAAAAGGGCGGCAGAATGAGGGATCAAGACTGAGATCGCTTACAGCTTGCTGAAGAACTCCCATGGAGCGCTGCAACGAGAAGGCCGCGACTAAAGCCCGCCGATCTATGTCCGTCGATCGCAGGGCGAAACCCACGCTCTCTCCGAACCAGAAAGGACCAAAGCCTTCTCCGGAGCACTGAGGCCGCGTCCCTTCAAAGTCCGAGTCTGGATTCGAGTGAGTTTCTATCTTCGAGAGCTATTGCGGATGTCGAAAGCGGATATCTTCGCCTTCGAGCCGATATTCTGCCGAGCAGGTGTCGCCTCCGCAGATCATTGTTTCTTTTTCGCAGAGCTGGCGGCGCGTGATCAGCCCCATGGTGCCGCAACGGGGGCAGGACATGACGGCTATGTATGGATTCTGCGCATGGCCGAGCTTGGATTGGTTTTCGAGAAGGAAAACCGTTCCGGGGTCCATTTTTTCTGGGATCCATTCTTCAAGGAATTGCAAGTCGGTAGACATCCTGCCCTCCGAGAGTCTGACGTTACAGATACGTAGTCGGTAGTGCTGGGTGGTCCGTCTTTCAACAGCGTGCAGCGAATGGCGTGGCGGAGATTCACCTACTCTCCGGTTGCCTCGTAGTGTTTACGGGTGGCTGGCTTCGAGTCAACGAGAATCGGAGGAGGCTAGTTGCAAATCGGATTCCCTGTCGTTGATTTTCTACCTGCCACTCGTAGCCTTAGATGCAGCTGTCGCCGTGGTGGTGTTTGCGTCGATCTCGCGATAGATTTCGATGTTGCGCAAAATTGCCTGCACGTAGTCGCGAGTCTGTGTGAACGGAATGGATTCGACAAACTCGTCGATGCCGCTGTAGGGGCCCGCGGCCTGCCAATCTTCGACGCGGCTGTCGCCGGCATTGTAAGCAGCCAGCGCATATTCGGGGATTCCGCCAAACTTATCGAGGGTCTGCCTGAGGTAGCGAGTGCCGAGGCGAATATTGGTTTCGGGATCAAGCAACTGGAATGTCTGGAAGTGAGTCATTCCTTCTTCGCGCGCCAGCGTTTTGCCAGTGGATGGCAGAAGCTGCATGAGGCCCCAGGCATTGGCGTAGGAGATCACCGAGGGATTGAATTCGGATTCCTGACGGATGAGGGACGCGACGAGATAGGGATCGAGATTGTTTTTAGCGGACTCAGCCTTGATGGTTGTCCAGTAGGGCTCGGGGAAAAGGATGTGCCAGTAGGCAAGCGGGATGGACTGGATGGATGCGCTGGCAGCGCCGGGCAGAGCTCGCTTGAGGGCACGCATGGCGCGGTAGGCTTCTCCGTACGACGCGTAGATTTGCGCTTCGGCGAGGGCGCTCCACGAACTAGAGTCAGGATCGGCAGCAATCTCGCGGGGGATGTAATCGTTGAGGCCTGCGTTGGCGAGCAGTTTTGCTTTGGCCAGGTGCGGGCTGTCTTCAGGGAACGTCTCGGCAAGGGGCGGCAGATCAGCGGACTTGATCTGGTCAAGATCAGGCACAGAAGCTGGTGCCGTGCTGCCAAGCGCGGCAAGGCGCTGACGCGCCATCTGCGCATAAAAGAAGTGCTGGTAGACGCGGAGAATGGTGCGGTAGTTGGCGGCCGCCTGGGCTGGATTGTGATCCTGTGTCTCATAGAGACGGCCGCGCCAATACAACGCGGAAGCTGTCTCGGGGGTGCCGGAGAAGTTGTGAATCTGTTCGTCGAAGATGCGCTCGGCGTCTTTGTAATTTCCGAGCCGGTAGTTTAGCCAACCCGCTCGCCAATGAGCCGCGGAGGCGTTTTTGTTTGACGGAAAATGCTCGGCAAGGTAGGCGTAATATTCAGCGGCGCGAGGGTAGTCTTTACGCAAAAGGTACATGTTGCCGCTGGAGAACAAGGCTTCAGCCAGCCACTGGCTTTGGGGGAAATCTGTTTCCATGCGCGTGACGATGCGTGTCTGTTCGTCGAGGTCGTTTCGATTGCGGGCAAGTTCCATCAGCAGGTACAAGCGGCGCGCACCGTTTTCGTCAGGAGTGTCGACGAGGGCTGAAGCCTGGCTCTCGGTGAGGCGCTTCAGCTTTAGATCGCAGGCAGCGGCGGCTACTGCGAAACCATTGCGGGTCTGCGTATCGAGGTTGGCCTTCAGGGTGAGGGCTCGATACTGCTCAGCGGCTTCTTCGTAGCGCCCTGCCTTGTAATAGGCGTCACCGAGGGTGCGCAGTTCATCGCTGGTCAAGGTATCTTCAGCACCAAGCGAGGTCAGCTTGGCGCGTGCGATGGCCGCTTCAGTCGTGAGCGGAAATGAGAGCAGGAGCGCCTTGAAGATGCGGATGGCTTCCTGGTTTTGATTCTGGGCCTGGGCCACCTACCCCGGCGGCAAGTTGATAGCCTACGCGACCGGCGGCAGGATCGCTGGCTGCTGCATCGAGGACGCGTTTAGCTCCGACGGGGTCGTGCAGGTCGAGCAGCACGTTGGCTTCGAGTTCCGGAACCTCGTCGACAAAGATGCTGTCGGGGTATTTCTCTTTGAAGCCCTTGAGCAAAGCTTCAGCCTGGACTTCCTGATTGGCTTCGTGATTTGCTTTGGCGGCGAGAAAGTCAGCGTAATCGTCGAGCGCTTCGCCGGTTTCCCTTGCCTGATGGAGGCTGGCAACCGCGTCCGTATAGCGCTTATCGAGGAAATAGGCGTGGCCAAGGGCGAGGTAGGCGGTTGCGGCGGCTTCGCCGGAATGTGCGTGGGCGAAAGACGTGACGCCGGAGTAGGCGGCCGGCGTGCGCAGCGTGGCGAGTTGCTGGGCCATGGGCCGGAGCTCAGTGGAGGCAACGAAGGCCAGCTTGATCTTGTGGGCGCGGGCTGCGCGGCGGCGGCGCTCGGCGGGGCTGACGTACTTCTTTTTCCCACGGGGTGCGGTGGCGGAGTGGTGCGTCGACGTTGATGTTTTTTTGGCGGTGGATGATGCGGGCTTCTTTGATGACGTCGGGCTGTGACTGGTGGTGGCAGCGGGTTTCTTGGTGGATGCGCTGCTGGACTTGGGCTTGTGGGTTGTAGAAGTCGACGTATCAGAGGAGGCGGCTGTTTGTGCATCGTACCGTTTCCCCTCAACCGGAGTGACCGCCAATAGAGCACAGAGCATCGCGGCCAGCAGGCGAGCTGGCGCATGGGTCGGAAGAGGGGGAAAAACAGAGTCCATAGATTCACTTTAAGCCTGAATTGGCCGTGAAGAACAGCGAAGTACCCGTACCGTAACGTTCCGTCGGGAATGGCCGGGGCGCTGGCCCTCATGGCGAATTCCCCATTGGCCAAGGCAGGGCCCTCCATTACACTTAGACAGAGGGATTTGGCCTGATTTGGGCCGGCCCAGAGATTTCCCGCAACCAACCCCCATGGCGACCATCCAATCGATAGCAGGCGAAAACGAGCAACATCCCGATGTGGCCCTGGTTGACAGGGTTCGCAAAGGCGATATCTCGGCGTACGATGAACTCGTTCGCAAATACGATCGGCAGATCTTCAGAATTGCGCAGCACATTACGCAGAACCGCGAAGATGCTGAAGATGTAATGCAGGACGCGTTTTTGAAGGCGTACGAGAAGCTCGATCAATTTCAAGGAAACTCGAAGTTCTACACATGGCTGGTCCGGATCGCAGTAAACGAAAGCCTCATGCGTCTGCGCAAGCGGCGTACGGGCAAGATGGTTTCGATCGACGAGGACATCGATACGGAAGAGGGCAGCGTTCCGCGCGACCTTGCGGACTGGGCTCCCGATCCGGAGCAGAACTACACGCAGTCGGAGCTGGCCGATATTCTTCGCAAAACCATTCAGGGCCTGCCCCCGGGATTCCGAGTGGTATTCGTGCTGCGCGATGTGGATGGCCTGTCCACAGAAGAGACGGCGGAGACGCTGGGGTTGAGCGTGCCTGCTGTGAAGTCGCGATTGCTGCGGGCCCGGCTCCAGTTGCGCGAACGCCTAAGCCGTTACTTCAAACGGAAGAAGATTCCCAGGCAAAAGGGAGTGAAAAGTGACGTGCACTGAGTTTTTGGCGATGCTCGACGACCTGATCGACGATTCGGTGACAACCGAGATGCGGGCCGATCTGCAGGAGCACCTGCGCGGCTGCGAGCACTGCGAAGTCACATTGAGCACTACGCGGAAGACGATCCAGATTTACCGCTCGCATGAAGTGTATGAGATGCCCACCGGCCTAAGGGAGCGGCTGCACAAGGCCATCATGGAGCGGTGCAAGAAGGGCTGCTGAAAAGCGCCAAAGTCGACGCGAATAACCCCATCCATAATTTCTCATTACATTAGCTATGGTCTCCTCCGAGCGTGAACCTGCGGTCTTTCTTCCTTTGTATGACCAGGAATTACCTGCGCATTTCACCAGTAACTGTTTAGAATCAGACAATTCCGTCGATAATTATCGAGGGATTGCGGACGGACTTTCTCAGAAGTCGGGCCTTGTTTCGCGTAGCTCGTAGACTCAGTGGAGATTCCGCAGGACGATGGTTCCAGACCTCTTCGCCGGTTACGAATGGCGTAATTGCGTGATTTCACCGCAACTTCCCTGCCAAAATGGAGTCATGCTAATCAGGTAGTCCAATGCGGCGATGAGGTCGCGAAGATCCTCTGAGGTGAGACTTAAATGCAGTTTCTCCATGGACCGCTGACCGCAGTTCTGTGCCTCAGTCTCGTCAGCCCGGCTGCGCCGGCACAGTCGCTGATTTCGGATTCGGCACCAAATGCCGCAAAACACGCGTCTGGCCGCGCGGCATATCACTCCACTGAACTACAGGGCGATGCGCGGATTCTGCATGCGCTGAGCCGTTTTACCTTTGGGCCGAGACCCGGCGATGTCGACGCCGTCCGCACGATGGGGCTGGATAAATGGTTCGATCGGCAACTGCATCCGGCAGGGATTGATGAAACAGACCTCAAGGCACGACTGGCTGAGTTCCCTGCCATGCAATGGAATCCCGAGGAACTGCTCTTCCGCGTTCCGAGCAATGCAGTTATCCGGCAGACACTGGACGGCAAGATTCCGGTGCCGGATCGCGGCGCGCTGCATGCGGTGTACGAGAACCAGATGTTTCGCGTGAGCGCGAAACGGCAAGAGAAGGAACAGAAAAAGGCCGAAGAGCAGGCGAAGCCGCAAATGGCCGCAAATGCGACACCGCAGATGGCGGCGAACGGCGGAAACAACGACGTCGCAGAGGCGCTGATGCAGGCAAGCGCCACGCAGAGCGCAACGGATGCGAACCAGATGAATGTGGCCAAAACTGCTCCGTCGACGCCTGTGGACGATCAACAATTTCACCGGATGCTGGATCTGCCTCCGCAGCAGCGGGTTCCACACCTGGTCGCGATGGAGCCCGAATCTTTCGATGCATTCTTCAAGTCACTCAGGCCGCAACAGCGCAGTGCACTCTTGCAGGATCTTTCGCCCGATCTGAAAGAAGTGGTTCTGGATCTGGAGAATCCGCAGCGACTGGTGAACGAAGAAATCATTGCGCAACGTCTGACGCACGATATCTACGCGAATGCTCAGGTGCAGGAAGTGATGACGGATTTCTGGCTCAATCACTTCAACGTTTTTCTGCACAAGAATGAAGCGACACCGTACTACATGGTCAGCTTCGAGCGTGATGTGATTCGCCCGCGAGCGTTGGGCAAATTTGAAGACTTGCTGGAAGCCACGGCTCACAGTCCGGCGATGATGCTGTACCTCGACAACGCCAGCAGCATTGGACCGGATTCGCTGGCGGCGGAACGGGCAGAGCGGCGGCCGAATAATAACAAAAAAAAGCGCGAGGGGCTGAACGAGAACTATGCCCGCGAACTGATGGAACTGCACACGTTGGGCGTAAACGGCGGCTACACGCAGGCGGATGTGACCCAGGTGGCACGCATCCTGACGGGTTGGACCGCCGAGCGGCCAGAGCGCGGAGGTGGATTCCAGTTCGAACCAAACCGTCATGAGCCGGGCTCGAAGGTAGTGATGGGCGAGAAGTTCAAGGAACACGGCGAGCAGGAGGGGCGCGAACTGCTGCATATGCTGGCGACGCGGCCGGCAACGGCGCAATTTGTCTCGCGCAAGCTGGCAGTGCGATTTGTGAGCGACGATCCGCCGCAGGCTCTGGTGGATCGGATGGCGAAGACATTTCTGAGCACAAGCGGGGACATTGCCGCGGTGTTGAGCGCGCTGTTTCATTCGCCTGAATTCTGGGACTCAAGCGTCTATCGCGCGAAGGTGAAGACTCCGATTGAATTTGTCGTCTCCGCGGCGCGGGCCGGAAACGCCGATATTGAAAATATGCAACCGCTTGCCAATGCGGTGCGCGAGATGGGCATGCCGCTTTATGGTTGCGTGACTCCGAACGGGTATAGCTGGAAATCGGACACATGGGTGAGCACCAATGCTCTGGTGAATCGCATGAATTTTGCGTTGTCTCTGGCGGCAAACCGGCTGCCTGGGATTTCGATTGCGTGGGATCCGACGGAAAGCGTGAACAATGATTCAGCGATGCTCGAAGCGAATCCGGCTGCACCCGATCCCCAAGTTGAGGAAACACGGCTTGAAGCGCTGCTGGTTGCAGGCGGCGTGAGCGATTCAACGCGAGCGGCGGTGCTGCAGCAGTTTGAACAGCAAAGAAATCAGACTCAGAACGGCGCGGCGGCCATGCCGGTGGCGGCGACGGATCGGCAGAAGTTTCGAGCACGGGCAGTTACGGATGCCGAGAGGCAGGATCAAGTGCTGGCTGGATTGCTGCTTGGATCACCGGAATTCCAGAGACGCTGAAGGAGAGATACTATGCAGATGAATCGGCGGTTCTTTCTTCACAGAGGGGCGCTGGCTGTTGCCGGTACGACTGCCCTGCCGGGGTTTCTGGTGCGGTCGGTGCTGGCGGAGACGGCGGGGGCGCCGAATCGCCGGATGGTCGTGATTTTTCAGCGCGGCGCTGCGGACGGGCTAAACGTCGTAGTTCCCTATCGCGAGAAGAACTACTATGCGATGCGGCCGAGCATTGCGATTCCGCAGAACCAGGTGATCGATCTTGACGGGTTTTTCGGACTGCATCCGTCGCTGACGAGTTTCAAGCCGCTCTATGATGCGGGGCATCTGGCGATTGTGCATGCGGCGGGATCGCCGGATATGTCGCGCTCGCACTTTGATGCGCAGGATTTCATGGAATCGGGCACGCCAGGGATCAGGAGCACGGAAGACGGTTGGTTGAATCGTGCGCTGCAGGCTGAGGATCAGAACCGCAGGCGACAGGAGACGGCGTTTCGCGCACTGGCGCTGGGTTCGGAAGTGCCGCGTACGCTGGCGGGAAAAGTTCCGGCGATTGCGCTGAATAATGTGAACAATTTTTCGGTCGCCGGACGCGGGCCTGCGCCATCGCCTGCGGCAAGCGCTTTTGAAGCGATGTATGGTGGCAGCGGCGACCACATCTTTCATGCTGCGGGCGAGGAGACGTTTGAGGCAGTGAAGATGCTGCGAGCTGCGAATCCGGCACAGTACCAGCCGGCAGCCGGAGTTGAGTATCCGAACTCGGAGTTTGGAAATCGGATGAAGCAAGTTGCGCAGTTGTTGAAGTCGAACCTCGGCGTTGAGGCTGCGTTTACGGATATTGGCGGATGGGATACGCATCAGAACCAGGGAAACGTAGAGGGGCAGCTGTCTCAACGGCTTCGCGATTTCTCCGGCAGCATTGCGGCGTTCTGGCGTGACATGGGTGATGACGCAGAGAATGTAACCCTGGTGACGATGTCAGAGTTTG
This sequence comes from uncultured Acidobacteriaceae bacterium, assembly GCA_963769345.1. Classification (GTDB taxonomy): domain Bacteria; phylum Acidobacteriota; class Terriglobia; order Terriglobales; family Acidobacteriaceae; genus Telmatobacter. Next base: position 313,730 of record CAVYLL010000004.1, on the reverse strand, counting down.
GACGGACGGCGCACGAGAACGGAACGGGCGGCACCGATCACGGGCATGCGAATGCGATGTTCGTGCTGGGCGGGAATGTGAAGGGCGGCAAGGTTTACGGTAAGTGGCCGGGGCTCGATAACCATCAGCTGAATGAGGGACGTGATCTCGCGCTGACCACGGATTATCGGCAGGTGCTGGGCGAAGTGGTGAGCAAGACTATCGGCGCTAATGATCTTGATCTGGTGTTCCCGGGAGCTCAGATCGCGCCGAACGGTTTTCTGCGACTAGTTTAGGGCCTTTGCAAGTCGAGGCAGCAAAGAGAATCCCGCAGGGGCTAAACAGGCTGCCGCAAAACTCAATCGGAGCCGCCATTTTGAAAGGGCACGACTTCAGTCGTGCCGATAAAACCAATCAAATCAAAGTTGGCTTTAGCCGCTGAGGGATGCTTTCCATGAAGCTGACCGTAATCACGCGTTTTTCCGCAGCCTCTAATGCCCGGATTCGTTTAACAGCGCTTTCGGCACTACAATCCTCCCTGATTTGGAAGGGAGAAAGACAAATCACTTACCATCCTCGGCGTGAGCCGCAGGTGCGACTCGCGCCGCCCAGGATGAGGCACCCTCGATTTGTGGAACTCGCCGACAGACGTTAGAGGATCAAGTTCTATTCGGGCGAACTTACTCGGCGCGCAGGGCATCGGTTGGATTGACGGACGCGGCTCGATGCGCGGGCAGGAAGCTTGCTGCCAATGACGCTGATCCTAGAACGAGAGCGACGGCGGCAAGCGTTGCGGCATCCCATGCCTGAACCCCAAACAGAAGCTTCCCCATCGCCATCGATGCGCCTACCGCACAAACCAGGCCTATGCTGATCCCCACAAGGGTGAGCCATCCAGCCTGGCGCATCACCATCTTGTAGACCGTGCTGCGTTGTGCGCCGAGCGCCATGCGAACGCCGATCTCGCGCGTGCGCTGGCTCACCGAGTACGCAACAACGCCGTAGAGTCCGACTACTCCGAGCACCAGCGCAACCACGGCAAAGCCGCCGACCACCCACGTGGAGAAACGATGGAGGATCGCAGATTGTGTGCTGTGGATCTGATCCGTCATGGTGATCTCGTTGATCGTGCCGAGATTTGGATCTATGCCATGTACTGTTTTGACGAGCACGGGGAGAAGAGCCTTTTCATCACCGGCGGTTCGCACCGCGATAGAAATGAAGTTGTCGGGGCCGTAGTACATTGCCTGGTATTCGGCCGGCCAGAGTTCGTCGTCGAGGCCGCCTTCGCGAACGTTGCTGACCACGCCGATGATCTCGCGGAACGACTTCGGGTCGAGTCCGCCGTTGGCGATCTTTTTTCCGATGGGATCTTCACCGGGAAAATACTTTTGCGCGAGCACCTCGTTGATGACGATCTTCTGCGATTTTGAAGTATCGTCATCGTCCGTGAAGAACCGTCCGCGGACCAGCCGTGCCCTGAGCGTGGAGAAATATCCGGGTGTTACATCGCGCTCATCCACTTCATTGTGCTCGCCATGAAACGGCTTGCCGATGATGCGGATCCAGTCGGTATCGCAGTTGCACTGGACAGGAAGATCGCTGGTGATGCCAACCGATTCGACTCCGGGAAGCACCGAGAAGCGGCGGATTACCTCGTGGAAAAGAGCAACCTTCTGCTCGGGCTTGACGTAGGCATTCTGGGGAATCGCCATTTGCAAAGTTGCCAGGTGTGAGGCGTCGAGGCCCACGTCCACGTGAAGGAGATGATAAAAGCTTTTGCCGAGGAGCCCGGCTCCGACCAGGAGCACGACGGCGATGGAAAGTTCGACGACAACGAGATTCGCACCCATGCGCTGCCAGAAGCGTCCCGCAGCAGAGCGGCCACCATCGCCAAGGCCTTCGCGAATGTCTTGAAATGAGAGCCGGAGAATTGGCGTCAACGACAAGAGGCAGGCGGCAAGCAGCGCGATGACACCGGCAAAGATAACGGTATGCAGGTGGAGGCCGACATGGGCAAGGAAGGGGACGTTGTCGGCAACGGTTTTTGGGATCAAGCCTTTCAAAATCGCCATCGTCCAGTTCGACACGAGGAGTCCGGCGAGGCAACCGGCAAAGGCAAGCAGAAGTCCCTCGGTGATGAATTGACGGCTGAGACGAACACCTGTGGCGCCAAGGGCTCCGCGGACTGCGATTTCGCGGCGACGCGATTCTGAACGGACGAGAAGGAGGCTGGCCACATTGACCGATGCAATGAGCAGCAGGAGACCGGCCGCGGCGAGAAGAGTGAGAAGAACCGGCTTTATCGGGCCGATGACGGCGACGGAAAGCGGCTGGACGAAAGCTCCCTGCCCTTTATTTTCCGGATACTGAATGGCCAATTGTGCCGCGATGGCTTTCATTTCTTCGAGGGCGGCCTGCATGGTGACGCCATCGCGGAGCCGGCCAACGCCGTAGAAGTTATGACAACTGCGACGTTGCTCGCAGCCGTTCTTGTCGAGCAAGGGGACGTAAAGCTCCGCAGTGGCGCGCGGAGCGAAGGCAAACTCACGCGGCAGAACGCCGACGATTGTGTAAGCATCGCCGTCAAGAGTCAGCGACTGACCGACCACATCGCTACGGCTGCCATATCTTTTCTGCCAGGCGCCGTAGGTAAGCATCACGATCTTGGCGCCGCCGGGACGGTCTTCGCCGGGAAGAAAATCGCGCCCGAGTATGGGTTTGACACCGAGAGTGCCGAAGAAGCCGTCGCTAACGCGAGCTGAAGGTACGGGCTCGGATCCAGAGGGCGTGCGCAGCAGGAAACCCCCTCCGGTATAGACGTCGAGCGAGCTGAAGGAGCGGTTGAGACGCTTCCAATCCTCGTAATCGGCACGCGAGATGTCGGAGCGCTGAAACGAGGTGCCACTTTCGGCCACATCCATGAGGCGATTCGGAGCGAAATAAGGCAACGGTTGGATAAGAGCGGCATCGACGAAGCCGAAGATCGCGACGCTGACGCCCATGCCCAGGGCGAGGATGAAGATGGCGGTAAGTGCAAATCCGAAATTCTGGCGCAATTGACGGAACGCGAAGCGGAGATCCTGCGCGACGCTTTCCCAGCGAAAGGCAACCACGGTGTGACTCTGTTCGCGCAGATGAGTGGCGTTACCGAACTGGCGCGCAACCACGACATGGGCAGCTTGAGGAGACATTCCGGAGGCGAGCAAGTCTTTCTCAGCTTGTGCGCGGTGAAAGGCCATCTCTTCGTCGAGCTCGGTGTGAAAGCGATTGCGGTGAAACAGGAGATCCATCTTCTTTGCCACTTGCGCGATGAAGTTCACGTTGCGACCTCCGATTGATATGTGTTGAAAAACGATTTGATCTACGCAGGCTCGCTCAGAACCCGTCCAATGGCAGTGATCATCTGCTCGAACTGCGTGACTTCCAGGCCCAATTGCTTGCGACCGGCGGCAGTGAGCGTGTAAAAGCGCGCACGGCGATTCGTGTCGGTCATCTTCCACTCGGCTTTGACCCAGCCCTGGAGAAGGAGGCGCTGCAGAGCCGGATAAAGCGAGCCCTCTTCCACAGTCAGGACATCATCGGAAAACCGCTTGATGGATTGTGCGATGCCATAGCCGTGGAGGGGAGCACGCGTAAGGGTCTTGAGGATGAGCATGTCGAGGGTGCCGGGAAGCAGATCCGGTTTCTTCATGCGTCTATGTATAGGGTATCTATGGATAGGAAGTCAACGGAACTCGTCACATTTGTGACGATTGCAGGCTTGAATGGATCACTCTTTGGGTTTCTCAAATTGAGTGTGTTCGATCGCGAGGTTCACTCGACGCGAAGTTGCGTGGCTTATCGTCAGACCTGAGCCGCCCGCATTGACGAAGTGGAATGTGGTCGGCAAGAGGACTTTACCGAAAGTTTGGTAGTCGAAATAGTCGATATCAACAGATCCGTCCCCATAGAAGCTGGGGAAAAAGACTCTCTGCCGAAGAAGAATTCCGCTGCGTGCATCAAAGAAATACCATTTCTTTTCGTCCTTCGACGCGACCGGAACGACGAAAGCGCGCTGACCATCGACCTTGTCCTCGAGCACCGCACCCGCACTCTCAAAAGTGCCGACCTGATCGGGACTTAGAATGTCGATGGCGTCGAAGACATTGGATTCCTCGCCCTTCTTCATAGTGCGCCAGCCGTGACCATCGTTGATCCATGCCTCCTGACCATTTCTAATTATCGTTTTGACGGTCTGACCATCCCGTGTTGAGACGCGGACTTTGTTCTGGCCCTCCAGTACGAGATCGAGTGAAGTTTGTCTGGCCGGCGCAGTTCCGTTGTAGGTCGCCACTTGTAGTGAAACCAATTGAGTGCGAACAGCTTCACCCGTTCCCAGCTCAATCGATTTGCGGTAGTGCGCGAGAATCTCATCGGATGAAGGCGGGGGCAGTGCTCTCTCCGCAGCCTTCATCCAGTGCTGGGCGTCAGGAATCGGCGCGTGTTGCGGCTTCAGCGTACCGCGATGGCAGGTGTTGCAGGTGACAACGATGTTGGCATCGAAGTGGTTGCGATTGATCTCATCAACCATGCGCATCATTTCCCGGGCTTTCAGCTTTGCAGGGTTTCCTTCATCGAGATCAAACGACGAAGTATGGCAGTGATCGCAAGTTACACCCAATGAGCCCGCGATGAAGGCCATCGTGTCAAACCACTGGTTGGCGGGGACGCGCTTCAGAACCTGAACGTTTTTGAAGACCTCGCCGGCAGTTTTCTGGTTCGATTGCTGCGCGCCTGTTACCTGGACACAGGATGAAGCGAGACCAACAACACATGCAATCGCTGTGGCAGTGGGCGGCAATCTCATCTTCGCCTCCTTGCGCGGGCACCGTGTGTCAGCAAAATTGCAGCGGGAGAAGAAGCGCTCGCTCCACGCGGAGACACATTCGGCGCACTCCGAATTCGCAAGCTATAACAGCCCTGAATGGTGCGGTCAACGTCGGCGAGGAGATTTGTGACCAATTGAGGGAGTAGCTGGGATCAAGCATCGGGCGCCCACCGGCGCAAATTCAACTGACCGCTCCCGAAAATACAACCCACCTCCCGGTTGGTTTGGGAAGTGGGTTCATCGGTGCATCCTGCCAATTCCGACCGGCTTCGCAGGTATCTAGTGTTTGGCGTACATGTCCATCGCGTCTTTGCGAAGGGCGATGCGGCTGTCGTTACGGGTGTAGAACATGTGACCGCCGGGGAATTCGTGCACGGAGACACGGGACGGATCGCCCATAACCGGCATCTGGTCGACGGTTAGGACGGAGCCCATAAAGGGGCAAGAGAGATCGTTCCAGCCGTGGACGATCATGACACGCAGTTTGGGATCGGCGGCGACGGCTTCGCGCAGGTCGGGCACGGAGCCGGTGCGCAGGTCCCTGCTGTCGAAGTCCCATTGGCGGCCGACGTCGTATGACAGTGCGTTGTAGCGTGCATCAACTTTCCAGCCAACGGTGCGCGTGACAAAGTCGACCATGGCGGTGGTGAGCGGAGCGATGATGCTGGCGAGGATCGGATCGTTGGCACGCTGCTCGGGCGCGAACGGGAAGGGATCGAAAGAGGTCACGTTGGAGTCGTAGACAGAGCCGAGCTTGCCCTCTTCGCGATGCACTTCGCGGAGGTAGGCGCCGGTTTCGATGCGGCCCCCGGAAAACTTTACAAAGGACGGATCGAGGCCGGTAAGTTCGGTGACGTGCGCAATCATTTTCTGCGTGGCGGCTTCGTCAGCGCGACCCTTGAGGAGAGTGGTGGCGTATTCACCCTGGGTGTAGGCGATGACGTCTGCCATGGCCTCGGGGGTGAGCTTCTTTTCGCGCTCAAGATGTGCGGCGGTGATGGATGGGAGAGTCATCATCCAGGGAAGCGGAGAGATGTCGCCGTCATTTTCGATGGTGGGGTTGAGATAGGGAGAGACGAGGACGACACCATTCATCGCGACTCCGAGTTGCGATTGAAGATAGTGGGTAATGCGCGGTCCACGGAATCCGCCATAGCTTTCGCCGACGAGGTACTTGCGCGAACCGAGACGATCGTTTTTGACCAGCCAGTCGTAGACGATGCGCGACAGATATTGAATATCGGGCACGGTGCTGTAGAAAAGCTTCTTGGCTTCGGCGTCGGGCACTTTGGATCGGCTGAAACCGGTGCCGATGGGATCGATAAATACGAGGTCAGTGAAGTCGAGCCACGTACCGGGATTGTCCACGAGATTGGTGGGATCGGATGGGCTGGCACCCTCGTTGCCGGCCTCGAGATGCTTGGGGCCGATGGCTCCGAAGTTGAGATAAACGGATGCCGCGCCGGGACCACCGTTGAAGGCGAAAGTGACAGGGCGGTTCGCGCCCTCCATGGTGTAGGCAGTGACAACGACTTCGCCGGCGACTTTGCCTTCGCTGTCACGGACAGGAAGCGCGCCGACAGTGACGGTGTAATGCAATGTCTTGCCGTCTAGCTGGATTGTCTGCGCGGCGTGCGCCTCGGCGGGCAACGGGGGCAGGCCCGTTTTATCGTCGGCAGGCTTTGCAGCAGGCTTGTCTTTGCCCGTTGCGGCTGCGTCCGTTGCGGCTGGCGCCTTGTCGGCCTGCGCCATAGCGCGCGCAGGTGCGATCCCAAGGCTCAAAAGAGCGCACGCGACGATGGCGAGGCGCCCAGGGAAGGTCTTCAGATGTCGAAAGCTCATTCGAATACAATACATGCAGCGGTTGCGGTATCGCTTCAGTCCCTGCCTCCACATCCTTTCGAAAGAAAAAAACATGTCCCGTCGAATCGGTTACTGGATCTGTACCGTCTTGCTTGCCCTCTGGCTAGTGCCGAGCGGCGTGCTCGACATTCTCCGTGTGCCGGCGGTGGTTGAGATTCTCCATCACCTTGGGTACGCCGCTTATGTCGGAGTGATTCTTGGCGTCGGAAAGCTGTTGGCGATTGCAGCAATCCTGACACCGCAAACGCGACTTCTCCGGGAATGGGCGTACGCGGGAATCACGTTCGATCTGATCGGAGCCTTCATCTCCCATATGGTTGCGCACGATCCGCTGCGGATTGCGCTTATCCCTTTGCTAGTGCTGGGACTGGCCGCGGGGAGTTACTTCCTGAGGCCGGACAGCCTCCGGTTGCAATCAGTGTGACTCTGGCGCGACTGGCACCAGAGGAGCGCGATGATTTAACCTCGAATTCGGCATGAAACTGAAGCTCTTGTTGATAACACCCATTGCCGCGGCCGCCTTTGCAACGGCCGCGATTGCGCAGGAAACAACGAAACCAGTAGAACCGGCACTGCCCGATGCTCCACAGGCCACGGCGCAGGCGATGATCCATCCCAATGGACCGACGGTGGTGATGGACACTTCGATGGGGCGGATTACCTGCCAGTTCTACGAGAAGCAGGCGCCGAAGACGGTGGCCAACTTTATTGCGCTGGCGCAAGGAACGAAGGACTGGACCGATCCGCAGACCCATAAGCAGATGCACAACAAGCCGCTGTATGACGGGACGGTATTTCATCGCGTGATTCCGGAATTCATGATCCAGGGCGGCGATCCGACAGGCACGGGCGCGGGCGATCCCGGATTTACGTTTGAGGATGAGTTCGATCCGAACCTGAATTTCGATGTGCCGGGACGGCTGGCGATGGCGAATTCCGGTCCGAATACCGATGGAAGCCAGTTCTTTATCACCGAGGTGCCGACCGAGCATCTGAACCAGCACCATACGATCTTCGGACAGTGCGATGAATCGAGCGTCAACGTGGTGAAGACGATTGCACGGGTAGAACGCGATCCGGGCGACAAACCCGTAACGCCGGTGGTGCTGAAGAAAGTGACGATCATTCCTGAAGGTCAACCTGTGCCGCCAGAACCCGGCGCAGCAGCGAAGCCCTCTCCAACACCGCAGAAGTAGTTAATCTCACAAATTGCAGCGGCCAAAGCCCGTGTATTTTACTAAACGATTACGGCACGACTGAAATCGTGCCCTTTCACAAACCTCTACCGGGTCGCTCCCAATTCGATCCGACCCACACAGGAGTTATCTATGGCACTGGCACCAGGAACCTACGCAACGTTCAACACGAGCGAAGGAAAAATTGTTGTTCGCCTCTTTGAGTCGGAAGCGCCGATCACGGTGAAGAATTTTCTTGATCTGGCGGAAGGCAAGAAAGAGTGGACGCATCCTACCACGCATGCCAAGTCGACGGACAAGCTTTTCGACGGAACGATTTTTCATCGTGTCATTCCCGACTTCATGATTCAGGGCGGCGATCCGACGGGCACAGGCATGGGCGGCCCCGGATATCGCTTTGAGGATGAAACGAAGGGTTCGCCGCACAAATTCGATAAGCCGGGCAAGCTCGCAATGGCGAATTCCGGGCCCGGAACGAACGGATGCCAGTTTTTCATAACTGTTGCGCCGACACCGTGGCTCACGGGCAATCACACCATCTTTGGTGAGGTTGTCGAGGGACAGGACATTGCGGACAAGATTTCGAAGGTTGCGCGCGGCGGCCAGGACAAGCCAAAGACGCCGGTGGTGCTGCAGTCGGTGACGATTGAGCGCGCAGCGTAACGACAGTTGTCAGATCAGTGTTCCGTGTTCAGTTTGGCTCCGCAGATCTCGAGGATCGCGGAGCCAAATTTTTCCACTTTCGCGGGGCCGATGCCGTCGATTTCCAAGAGCTGGCGGGGATTGCCTGGGCGGGCGATGGCGACTGCGGTAAGCGTGCGATCGTGCATGACGCAATAGGCGGGAACGCGGAGCCGTTTGGCCTCGCCGGTGCGCCACTCCTTGAGACGCGCCATGAGCGCTTCTCCATCTGCGGATAAAGTTTCCGGTAATGCTTCTTTGTCGATTGAACGCACGGCTCGCGTAGAGGTGCGATTCGTATCCGCGACGTGCGGGCTTGTATCGCGCTTTGTGACCTTGCGCAGACGCTTCTGAGTTTCTGTGGCGGCGAATTCTTCTGCGATGCCGTCGTCGAGAAGCAACTCGACCTGCGCGATGTTGCGGGTCGCGAGACCGGTTTCTGTGAGGCGGACTTTGCGGTAGCGACGGACTTCGCCGTCTTTTTCGAACTCCGCATCTTCGATTGCGATGAGATTTGCGCGGCACAGGGCAGCGAGCAAAGCGTCGAAATCATCGCGCGTGATTCTGCCGGATGGATCGAGGCTACGCTGCAAAGTTCCGGTTGCTTTGTAATCTACAGGCCGCAACTCATCGATCATCGCCTGGGCCATCGCGCGTTCGGCATTGGTGGCGCGGCGAAACATTCGCAGGATGGCGCCGGCAGGATCGCAGATGTCGCACACGCCGCAGGATTGAGCCGCGTCTGCGTCGTCGCCGAAGTGGCGGACGAGGGCGGACATGCGGCACTCGCTGGATGTGGTGAAGCGCAGGACTTTCTCGAACTGTTCCGCCCGGTGCTGGGCCTGGATGGCAGTAGGTCTTCTTCCACCCGGGCGCGCCGACGGTGACGTTGCCGGCAAAGTCGACGCGGGCGCCGCCGTGAATTTCGAGTTTCTCAAGAGCCTTATCGAATTCTTCTTCGGTGAGTTTTGACGATGCGCGGAGTTCGTCGATCGGACGGGCGTTCTCGTCGAGCATGCGGAAGACCTGGTGAAGATGATCCGTCGGCGGGTAGTCGCGATTGTGGAAGAAGTCGTGCGTGCGCTGGTCGGCGTAGGAGTGCATGAGGAAGGTGCGGCTGGGTGCGCCATCGCGGCCGGCGCGACCGATTTCCTGGTAGTAGCCTTCGAGGGTGCCGGGAAGGCCGGCGTGAATGATGGTGCGGATGTCGGACTTGTCGATGCCCATGCCGAAGGCGATGGTGGCGACGACGACTTCAAGCTGTCCGCACTGGAAGGCGCTCTGCACGCGCTCGCGGGTTTCGCGCGTCGAGGCCTGCGTGGTATGCGGCGGCGGGCATGAGTTGCGAGAGCTCTGCGGCCAGGCTTTCGGACTGCTTTCGCGAGGTGGCGTAGACGATGGCGGGACGGCGATCACGTTGTGCGAGAAGTCCGCAGATGGCGCGCGGGCGTTCGGGGACGGAAAGCTCGACAACTTCGATGGCGAGATTGTCGCGGCGGAATCCGTGAATGAATCGTGCGGGCGCCGTCATGCCGAGTTGCGTGATGATGTCGGCCTGGACGGTTGGCGTGGCTGTGGCCGTGAGAGCGAGGACGGGAACGCTTGTGGAGCCGTTGCGCAGCGCGGGCAGATATTGTCCGAGCATGCGGTAGTCGGGGCGAAAATCATGTCCCCATTGCGAGATGCAGTGAGCTTCGTCGATGGCGATGAGCGCGGGCGGGCGCTTGGCGAGCATCTCGGGAAAGCCGGGAACGCGCAGACGTTCGGGCGCGATGAAGAGGAAGTCGAGCGCGCCGGCAAGGTAGTCGACGCAGGCCTGACGCGAGATGGAGCGGTCGAGGCCGGAGTGAATGCGGGCGACGCGCAGGTTGAGTGCAACGAGCTTCGCGACCTGGTCTTCCATGAGCGCGATGAGCGGCGAGATCACGAGCGCGGTTCCGCCGAGAGCGATGGCGGGAAGCTGGTAGCAGAGCGACTTCCCTGCCCCGGTCGGCATGACGAGCAGCAGGTCGCGGCCATCGATTGCAGCGCGGCAGACCGGTTCCTGGTTGGCGCGAAAGCGCGCGAAGCCGAAGACCGATTGCAGAAGCTGGGCGAGGTTTTCCGGATTTGAAGGAGTGGCCAAAGACGCGAGGAGATTCCCTGCTTCAACTTTACAGAAGGCTGGAGGAGCGCGTCTCAGCCAAGGTCACGCGATGAAGTGACGAGTCTGGTACAACAAAGCCATGGAGCGATTCTCAATGGAGGTCGAGCATCATGGCGGAACCAGAGAACGGGTTGGTATCGATTGAGGCCGCGCATACGGTGGATGAAACGGTGGAAAAACTCAAGGGCATTCTGCAGGCGAAAGGCGTGACGCTATTCGCCGTGGTGGATCATAGTGGTGAGGCGGCCAAGGCTGGCATGCAGATGCCGAATACGAAGCTGCTGATTTTCGGAAGCCCCAAGGCGGGGACGCCGGTGATGCTGGCGGCGCCGAGTATCGCGATCGATCTGCCGCTGAAGATACTGGTCGCGGAAGATGCGGCGGGCAACGTTTGGGTGTCATATAACAGCGCGGAGTATCTTGCAGGAACGGCATGGGGTGCCGGCGGAGTTGATGAAAAACCTGGCGGTGATTGATGGATTGGCGCACGCGGCGGCATTTTGAAGACGGTGGCTGCTGGTGGACTTGCCTGGTGGCCGATCGGGCTGTCGACGACTGGGGTCTCGTCAATTCACGGCGGTTTCCCTTATGTATTCGCGGGTTCAACTACAGCCGTAGATAGCGATCCGCGCCGTACACGAGTCCAAGCGTCAGCAATGCGATGAAGACCTCACCGATTGCTCCGACCGCGAACGGGCGCCAGCCTTGTTTTCCCAGTTCACTGATCTTCGTGCGAAGACCCACTCCCGCAAATGTCAGCAGAAATGCCCAGCGAGAGAGATTTGCGAGGCTGGCCAGCTGCGGTTTGGCAAAGAATCCCAGTGTGGCGAGGAGCGAAATGAGCAGGAAACCCAGGACGAACTTCGGGAACTTGTTCCATAAGAAGACGGCTTTGTTGCCGATCGCCTGCGCCTGTCCGCGCGAGGACCAGTAGAGAGCGTATCCGAGGACGATGAAGCCTATCATGGCGTTTCGCGTGGTCTTGGCCAGCACGGCAACCTTGCCGGCGGCGTCGGAGTAAAGAGCGCCAGCGGCAGTAGCTTCGGCGGTGTTGTCGACCGCGAGGCCGGCCCACAGGCCGTAAGCTTTGTCGCTCAGGTGCAAAGAATGGCCAATCAATGGAAATGTAAAAAGCGAAATCGCGCCGAGTGCCAGAATGGCGGCGATGGCATAGGACGCGTCTTCGTCGTCGGCGTCGATAGCAGGCTTGGCGGCAATGATGGCGGAGACACCGCAAATGGACGAGCCGACAGCGAGAAGCGAAGTGAGTTTGGGATTGAGTTTGAAGGCGCGACCGAGGATGTGCATGAAAGTGAGTGAGAGCGTGATGGCGATGGCTACGAGCAGGATAGAGATGCCGCCGAGGTGAAGCAGATCGCCAAGCAGGAAGCGCGAGCCCAGCAGAACGATTCCCGCCTTTCAGCCAGAACTCGTATGTTGCCACACCGGGTTCGAACACACGCGGAATTCCGACGGTGTTCGAGACAACCAAGCCAATCACGATTGCCCAAAGAACGTATTCGATATTGGGGAACGTGACATGGTGAGACTTGGTATAGGCCGCGATGGATTGTTCGATGAACTTTCCTGCGTAACCGATTGCCGCCAGCAGAAGAATGCCGGGAATGAGCGCGAGGAGACGACGGACGGACGGAGACGTCTCTTCGATGTTGTGCGAAGTGACTGCGGAACTTGAAGAAGCCATGTCGGTCTCCTTGAGATCTACCACTTGACTGCTGGAAGAAGATTGAAGCGAACGAGCAGGGCCAAGGCGAGTGCGAGAGCGACCGCATAGACATCGAGTAGCGAAGCCTTGCGAGAGGTGGTTGTAGAGTTCGACATTTGCAATCTCCCGGAAACTTGACGGTTCGATTTGAAACTTGGAGCGCCGGGCGGGAATTGAACCCGCGAATACAGGTTTTGCAGACCCGCGCGTTTGCCACTTCGCCACCGGCGCGCTTTGAAACGAGTTAACGGTGATCGCTCGAAGCCGGTTGATCACCAACAAATAAAAAACCCACCAACGCCATCTGGCGGGTGGGTCACTGGGTTCTTGAATCCTGATTCGGAATCTAGCCCACAGTACACGCCCGCGCAGAGCCGGTCTGACAGCAGCACAGACAATTCGCGGAGGTGAAGGTGTGAGCCATTGAATCCTTTGTGTCGGAGCGGCTGATGAATCAGCGCTTACCGAGTTTTCGTAGAGTACGTAAAAAACGAGCGCATGTCAAGGAAAGCGCCAGAGCCACTGTCTCCTTGTTGATGAATATTCTGCGAATCGAACCCGTAAATTGTTCGAATCCGAGGTCAGGGGGCAGGCTCGCACAGCAGCCCGAAAAGGGAGCGAGAACTTTCCATCACTTCCCTATTCGTGGATGCGCATTTAGTATTCGGATGATTCGCAAAACCTTTCAGGAAAGAGCGGTGAACGTTGTGAAGGGACCTATTGTTCGTGGGTGGTGGATGGGGGTTTCCGTCGTAGCGCTTTTTGCTGCGGGTGCGGTTGGCGCGCAGAAGACGGATTTTCTGAAAAGCTACAAGGGGACTCCGTTTCATGACAGCAAGTACAGCGGCGGAGCGCAGAAGATTCCGGGGACGGTGATGTGCGCTTACTACGACCTGGGCGGCGAGGGCGTGGCGTATCACGATTCCGATGCGAAGAATAACGGGAGCGGCGCGCTGAATCCGGCGAATGGAAGTTATCTGAATGAGTTTCGGATGAATGAGGGCGTGGATACTTCGTATACGAAGTTCGGGCTCGATCCGAAGATTGACGATAACCCTTACGACAAAGTTACGCCGCCGGCGGGATTGCTCTACGTGGGATGGACCGAGCCGGGCGAGTGGTTCAACGTGACGGTGGATGTGGCGGAGACAAGTGATTACACGGCTGATCTGCTGTATACGTCGAATCGAGGGGGAACGATTTCGCTGGATGTGAATGGGGTGGCGGCTACGGGGCCGTTGACGATTGTGTCAACGTACGATGCGGCGGATACGGTGGCGTGGCGGCAGTGGCATCACTGGAATCTGGCGAAGGACCTGGTGAAGGTTCATCTGGATATGGGCAGGAATGTGATCACCGTTCACACGGTGGCGCAGGGGCAGATGAATTTTGCAACGCTGGAGTTTCGCGGAGCGAAGTGAACAGTGGTCAGTGGACAGTGAGCAGGCCACAAAGTTGGGTTTGTGCTCTCCCACTCATGACGCGATGAAACTGCGTCATGAATGGGGCACCCGGCACCCGGGGGGTCTTCTTTCCTGGTGAGTCACACACAGCTCTGTGGTGGTTAGTCGCCGGCTACGGTTTCGGCTACGGGGTGGGTTGACGGGGGAACGGCTTCGATCTTTCCTTGCCTGAGCAGATCGAAACGATCAGCGTTCATGACCTTGCTCCAGACGGCTACGAAATCATGCACGAATGCTTCCTTCGCGTCGCTGCTGGCGTAGACTTCGGCGATGGCGCGGAGCTGGGCGTTTGATCCGAAGACGAGGTCGACGACGGTGGCCGTCCACTTGAGTTCGCCAGTGTGGCGATCGCGGCCTTCCAGGACATCCGGAGCCTTTTCAGACTTCGCCCACTTTGTGCCCATGTCGAGCAGGTTGACGAAGAAGTCGTTGGTCAGGGTCTCAGGGCGCTTGGTGAGGACGCCGTGCTGCGAGTGCGCGACGTTGGCGCCAAGAGCGCGCATGCCACCGATGAGGACGGTCATCTCGGGTCCGGTAAGGCCGAGGAGTTGCGCCTTGTCGAGCAGCAATGCTGCAGCGTGCTCTTCGACTCCCTTGCGGGCGTAGTTGCGGAAGCCGTCGGCAACGGGCTCGAGCACCGCAAAGGAAGATACGTCGGTTTGCTGCTGCGAAGCGTCGGTGCGACCGGGGTCGAAAGGAACCTTGACGTCGTGCCCGGCTTTCTTTGCAGCGGACTCGATGGCCGCATCACCAGCAAGAACGATCAGGTCGGCGAGCGAGATCTTCTTGCCGCCTTTTTGCGAAGCGTTGAAGTCCTTCTGAATGGCTTCGAGCTTCGAAAGCACCTTGGCCAGTTCGGCGGGTTGATTCACTTCCCAGTTTTTCTGAGGCTCAAGGCGGATGCGCGCGCCATTGGCGCCGCCGCGCTTGTCGCTGCCGCGGAAGGTTGCAGCGGAAGCCCACGCGGTGTTGACGAGCTGGGAGATCGACAGGCCCGAAGCCAGGATTTTGGCCTTCAGCGCTGCGACGTCACTGTCGTTGACGAGTTCATGATCGACGGCGGGAACGGGATCCTGCCAGATCAATTCTTCCTTGGGCACGAGCGGGCCGAGGTAGCGGGAGATCGGACCCATGTCGCGATGCGTGAGCTTGAACCAGGCGCGGGAGAATGCGTCGGCGAGCTTGTCAGGGTTGTTGAGGAAGTCGCGCGAGATTTTTTCATACACGGGATCAACGCGCAGAGCGATGTCGGAAGTGAGCATCATGGGCTGGTGATGCTTTTTTGGATCGTGCGCGTCGGGCACAGTATCTTTGCCAGCGTCGCCCTTGGGCTTCCACTGGTGTGCGCCAGCGGGGCTCTTCGTCAACTCCCACTCAAAGCCGAATAGGTTTTTGAGGAAGTTGTTGCTCCACTTGGTCGGGGTTTGCGACCAGATGACTTCAAGGCCGCTGGTGATGGTGTCGCTGCCGATGCCGGTACCATAGCTGTTCTTCCAGCCGAGTCCCATCTCCTCAAAGCTTGTGCCTTCGGGCTCCGCACCAACGTGGCTGGCGGCGGCGGCGCCATGGGTCTTGCCGAAGGTGTGGCCGCCGACGATGAGCGCCACGGTCTCTTCGTCGTTCATCGCCATGCGGGCGAAGGTTTCGCGGATGTCGCGTGCCGAGCCTGCCGGGTCGGGGTTGCCATTCGGGCCTTCGGGGTTCACGTAGATCAGGCCCATCTGGACGGCGGCCAGCGGATTGGCGAGTTCGCGGTCGCCGCTGTAGCGCTGGTCGCCGAGCCACGTGGTCTCAGGACCCCAATCGGTGTCCACGTCCGGCTCCCAGATATCGGCACGGCCGCCGCCGAATCCGAAGGTCTTGAGCCCCATCGATTCGATCGCGACGTTGCCGGCGAGGATCATGAGGTCGGCCCAGGAAATTTTGCGGCCGTACTTCTGCTTGACGGGCCAGAGCAGGCGGCGCGCCTTGTCCAGGTTGACGTTATCGGGCCAGCTATTGAGAGGCGCAAACCGCTGCGCTCCTCGGCCTGCGCCGCCGCGACCGTCATGAATTCGATAGGTGCCGGCGGAGTGCCAGGCCATGCGAATGAAGAGCGGTCCGTAGTGGCCGAAGTCGGCCGGCCACCAATCCTGCGAATCCGTCATGACGGCATGAAGATCCTTGATCACCGCATCCAGGTCGAGCTTCTTGAACTCCTGTGCGTAGTCGAATTCCTTCTCCATCGGATTGGAGAGCGAGGAGTTCTGATGCAGAATGCCGAGGTTCAACTGATTGGGCCACCAGTCGCGGTTGCCCTTTGCGCCTGCCGATGTGTGCTTGATTGCGCCGTTCGAGAACGGGCATTTTGCTTCGCTAGACATGATGTCTCCTGTAAGTCGTGTGCAAAAAGATTGCGGTTGAGGAGGAGGTTTCCCGGGAGAATCCCGGCAGATAAACATCGCATTCGAAGATTAAAGTAAAGCCGCGGGGATCGATATGACAAATCAATTGTTTCTACGATGATGATTGGTGGAGTCTATGATGGTGAAGCAGTTCATAAGTTCGCAGTTCTTAGTTCGCAGATGCTTAGCCGCGCAGTAGGGACTGTGAACTAAGAACTTTGAACTGTGAACCGGAGCTCTAATGAATTTGCAGGAATTGCGGTACCTGGTGGCGATTGCGGAGCACCGGCATTTTGGGCGCGCAGCGGAGGCTTGCAACGTGAGCCAGCCTACGCTGAGCAGCCAGATCAAGAAGCTTGAAGATGAGTTGGGCGTGACTCTGCTGGAACGCACCAACAAGCGCGTGGACATGACGCCGGTGGGAAGCCAGATTCTGGCGCATGCGAAGCGGGCGCTGGCTGAGGCCGGACAGATGGAGGCGGTGGCGCGGGCGGCTCGCGATCCGCTGGTGGGGCCGTTGAAACTGGGAGTGATTCCGACGGTTGCTCCGTATTTGATGCCGCTGATACTGGAGCCGCTGAAGCAGGGCTATCCGGGGCTGACGATCGAGTTGTGGGAGGACCAGACGCGGGCGCTGGTGGAGGGACTACGGAATCACAGGCTGGACGCGGCATTGCTGGCTACTGAGACGGATGCACCGGAGATTACGGAGATCAAGGTGTATGAAGAGCCGCTGCTGGCGGCGCTGCCTCGGAATCACAGGCTGGCGGGCGCGAAGAAAGTCGACGAAGAGGCACTGACGGACGAGTTGCTGGTGCTGGCGGATGGGCACTGCCTGTCGACCCAGGCGCTGGCGGCTTGCGGAGCAAAACATGGCGCGCACGGGATGGGCCCTGGACATATTCGGAATGGACTGCAGGGGTCGATGCAGGCCGCAACATTGGAGACGCTAATAAACCTGGTGGCGGCGGGATATGGGGCGACGCTGATTCCGGCGCTGGCGGCGGGCTCGCTGGGGCAGAGGGGGATCGTGCTGCTGCCGCTGGCTGGAAAGTCGCGGCGGACAATCCGGCTGGCCAGCCGGCCGGGGTTTCCGAGGGCGCAGGCGCTCAGGGCGATCGAGAAGGTGATCCGGAAAGCGGTGAGTTTTCCGGCGAATTTGCGTTGATTTCTGGTGCCATCCCGCCTGTGGAAAACTCGGTTGAAACTCAATAAAAGAAGGACGATTCCGGGAAAAAGCCTAAAATAATCGTAGAAGAAGGATTCGGGCCCCCCTTATCCACAAAAGAACCTCTTCGCATGATTGACCCTTACTTTTAGGCTCCTTAGAGTCTGTAATCGGAGGAGGGTATTTCCCCTCTGGCACCTGTGCGGCTGCTGCCGCGATCGCCGATGCTGAGTTGTACCCGTTCGTATCCCGTAGACCCGGAGTGAGCATGCTGAAACTGAAAAAAATCCACATCCTCGGCTTCAAGAGCTTTTGCGACCGCACGGAATTGACCGTGCCGGGAACAGGCATTGCGGTGGTGGTAGGGCCGAACGGATGCGGAAAGTCGAACATCCTGGATGGGGTGAGCTGGGTGCTGGGCGAGCAGAGCGCCAAGAGCCTGCGCGGCGGCAGCATGGCGGACGTGATTTTTGCCGGAACGCGGGAGCGGAAGCCGCTGGGCATGGCCGAGGTGACCATCACGATGGTCGATCCCGAGGCGTATGAGGGGCCGATCCCGGTAGAGCCGGATGTGGTGGTGGATCACGACGGGCCAGCGGACTGGGACGAGAACGCGCTGCGCAAACAGAAGGCAGCCGAGGCTGAGGAGATTATTGCGTCGGAGCAGCCGGGGCAGGTTCTGGACGAGGATGAGGATGCGGGTCAGGTGAAAGCACCCGAAGCCGAGGGCGGGATTCAGGCGAGCACCGGCGGACCGCAACCGGTGATGTTGAAGATTCGACGCAGGAAGTTCAACCGGACTCCGCAGAAGGGCGAGGTTGTGATTACGCGGCGACTGTTCCGGACGGGCGAGAGCGAGTACCTGCTGAATGGGAAGCTGTGCCGGCTGCGCGATATCCAGGACATCTTTATGGGCACGGGCCTGGGACCGGAGAGCTACGCGATTATCGGGCAGGAGCGGATCGGGCAGTTGCTAAGCTCGAAGCCGCACGACCGGCGCGCCATTATCGAAGAGGCAGCGGGAATTACGCGTTTCAAGACGAAGAAGCGGCTGGCGGAGTTGCGCCTCGAAAGCTCGAAGCAGAACCTGGCGCGCGTGGATGACATCTTCGAAGAAGTGACGCGGCAGATGAACAGCCTGAAGCGGCAGGCGTCAAAGGCGGAGCGGTTTGCGCAGGTGCGCGATGAGCTTCGCGGACGGCTGCGCGTGGTGCTGGCGAGCCGCATGACACTGATGGATGCGGAGCAGTCGCGCCTGGATCAGGAGATTGCCGCAATCGCGGAGAAGATTGCGAGTGGCGCTGCCGAGATTGGATCGATGGAAGGCAGCCAGCATTCGCTGACCGAGCGCGGATATGCGCTTGATCGCGAAGGACAGGACGCGCAGAATCGCGCCAACTCAGCCGCTGTTGAACTGGAGCGGGCGGCGGCGCGGGAACGCAGCAATGCGGAGCGTGTGACTGAACTTGTCGCGCGGATTGCCGCTGCGGCGGGCGAGTTGGAGCAGACGCGGACGCAGCTTGGCGGTATCGCCGAAGAACGCGAGCAGCAGAAGGCGTTTCTTGAGACGGCCGCAGGCGAGGCTCGGGCGTTTCACGAGAAGGTGGAAGCACGGCAGCACGAAGCGCGTTCGGCAGCCGATGAAGTATTCAACGCGGAGCGAAAGCTCGAAGCGGATCGCAGGCATGCGATGCACCTGCTGACGCTTGCGGGCAATGCACGGAACAGCACGGCGCAGGCGGAAGAGAGCCTGGCGGCGCTGGAGCGCGAGGCCGAGCGGCTGAATGCGGAGATGAGCCAGGCGCGCAATGAGCAGGAGAGCCTGGGCGTGCAGAGCGGACAGGCGCGGCTACGGTTCGAGTCGGCGGCGGAAACGCTGAAGCGGCTCGAAGTAGAGATTGCGGAGCTGCGTGAGCAGTTGCAGGCGCGGCGCGCGGACGAAGGCACGGTGCGGGCGCGGGCGAACCAACTGCGCAGCGAACAGGCAACGGCAGTGGGACGGAAGGAATCGCTGGAGTCGCTGATTCGCGATCACAGTTATTCCACAGAAACGGTTCGCCGGCTGCTTAAGCCCGGAGCGCTGCAGAATGGCTCGACGCCGGTGGGCACACTGGCAGACTTTATCGAAGTGAGCGGCGAGCACGAAGGCGTGGTCGACGAGTTTCTGCGCGAAGAACTGAATTATGTCGTCGTAAAAAGCTGGCACGCGGCCGAAGAAGGCGTGCGCGTGCTGAAGTCGGGCGTGGATGGTCGCGCGACGTTTCTGATCCACGATAGTGCGCAGGCCGGTCTGTTCAATGATGTGGCGGACACAATTTCCGGACCGGGCGTCACTCCGCTGAAGGATGCGGTGAGAGTGCTGAACGGATTTGGGCGCTCCCTGGAAGTAATTTTGCCGAAGCTGCGCGATGGCTATCTTGTGGAGACGGCGGCGCTGGCGCAGGCGATGGCAAGCCAACATACGCATGCGTATTTCCTGACGCCCGGGGGCGAGTGCTTCCACAATGCGACGGTAACGGGCGGCAAGCCGGCGAGTGCCGGTCCGCTGGTGCTGAAGCGTGAACTGCGCGAGACAGAGATGCGGCTTGGACTTGCTGGAGCGGGATCTCGGTCAAGCTGAGTTGGAAGCCGAGACGCTCACAAGGCAGATTGAGGAGTTGACGGCGCAGCTCGAGACGCGCAGCGAAGAGCGGCGACAGGCCGAGCGCGATGCGGCGGACCAGGGCGCGGCGCTGAAGCAGATGGAGAACGAGGCGCAGCGCATCGAGCGGCGGTTGCAGGAGTGGATGCTGCAGGCGGAGCGCAACAAGGAAGCGCGCGAAGCAAAGCATGTCGTAATCGAGCAGAAGCGCGAGGAGGCGGTGCGGCTGGAAGGAGAACGCACAACGGCCGAAGCGACACTCGAAGAGCAGCAGAGCAAGCTGGCGACAATGCGGCAGACGCGCGAGACGCTGCAGCATGAGGCAGCAAAGCTGACGGCGGAACTGGCGGGGCTTGAAGAGCGGCGGCGCGGCGCAGAGGCGGCATTCCAGCGAATCGACCGGTTGCACAGCGATCTGGAGCGGCGCGTGCTGGCGATTGAGCAGCAGCGGGCGGCGGCAGAGGCAGAGCGCGAACAGCGCATCAAGGAAAGTGCGGAACTGGCACAGCGCGAACAGGAGTTGACGACGCTGAAGGCTGAGGCGCTCGCTCAGGCTGAGTCCATAGCAGCGCAGGCGTTGGAGTTGCGGCATCAACTGGCGACGATGGAGACGGAACTGAAGTCGGCACGCGCGGCGCTGGATCAGTTGCGCGACGATCGCAGCGGCCGGTCGAGCCAGGTGGCGAAGCTGCGGTCGGACCTGGAGCATCTGGAAGGAAGCTGCCTGACGGAAGTGAACGCAGAGGCTGCGACTCTGCGCGCGGATGCGGAGATTGTGCGTATCGCCGATGAGATGCTGGCCGTTGAAGAAGAGACTTGCCGGACGCTTCGCCAGAAGATTGAGCAGATGGGCCCGGTGAACATGATGGCGCTGGAGGAGTACAAGGAGACGGCGGAACGGCACAGCTTCCTTGAGACGCAGCGCACGGATCTGATGGAGTCGATTGAGAACACGCAGGCCACGATCAAGGAGATCGACCAGATTTCGCGGGAGAAGTTTGACGAGGCCTTTGCGCGGATCAACGAGAACTTCGGGCAGGTGTTCACGCGCCTCTTCCACGGCGGGCAGGCTTTCCTGCGGCTGACGGATGCGGAGAACCAGGCCGAGAGCGGACTGGAAATTGTGGCTTCGCCTCCGGGCAAAAAGCTGCAGAGTGTGCTTCTGCTTTCGGGCGGCGAGAAGGCGTTGACGGCGCTGGCGCTGCTGGTAGGCATCTTCCAGTTCCAGCCAAGCCCCTTCTGCGTACTGGACGAAGTGGACGCGGCGCTGGACGAGACGAACGTGGGCCGGCTGGCGGATCTGCTGCACTCGCTGAGCAAGGAGACGCAGTTCCTGCTGGTGACGCACTCGAAGCGCATGATGCATGCCGCGGACATGATCTACGGCGTGACGATGCAGGAACCGGGTGTGTCAAAGGTGATCAGCGTGAAGCTGAGTGGGCAGGAGCAGCAGCGGGCTACGGCGTAGAACCTCCCCGACCTGATGGGATTGCGGCTGTGCCTTCCCAGGTCTCAAAGGCGACACCTAGGGACCGAGGCCGTTGAAAACACGGGAAGGCAATTTGAACCTGAAGGACGACCTGCTTCTACGGTTCCGCCTTCAAGGGATGCTCGTTTAGCCACGCTTGTGCGCGCTTCTGTGCACTCTTGATGTCGTTTTTCTTCATAGCCTTGGTAAGCGCCTCAAGTGAGTTCTCTGCAAATCCTTTCAAACCGCTATCAGTCGTGCGGGTTTTAGCCAGAAATATCCAGAAATATCCTTCATTTAGGTCCCGGTTTACTCCCTCTCCATTGAGGTAGCAGACCCCGAGATTGAACTGCGCTTTTGTCTCACCCTGCTCCGCAGCTTTGAGCATCCACGTGGTGGCCTGCGTATCATCCTTGGGCACACCATTACCGTGGAGATAGAGGAATCCCAGGCCGTACTGTGAATTAGCGATTCCTTGATCTGCAGATTTACGAAAATAATTCGCTGCTTTCGTGTAATCCTGTTGAACCCCCACACCATCTTGATACATTACGCCAAGCTCACCCTGGGCTATCGCATCGCCTTGGTCAGCGGCCTTGCGGAACAAGTCTAAGGCTCGTGCCGTGTCCTTTGGTACAAATTCGCCATTCAGGTAACAGAGTCCGAGGTTAAATTGTGCCCTTGCGTTGCCCTGTTCTGCTGCCTTGCTGTACCAAGTGAATGCCTGCGCATAATCCTGCATGTTGTCAAAAACAACGCCGAGTTCAACCTGCGCAATGATGTTGCCCTGCTCGGCCGCTTTGCGCAGCCAGAGTAACGCCTGCGTGTTGTCCTGCGGGACACCGAGTGCATGCTCGTACTGTTTGCCCAGACCACACTGTGCGTCTACATCTCCGGCAGCAGCCCTGTCCTGCAGGGCCTTGAGTGCGTTCTTGTCGTGCGCCATCTGACATTGCTGCGCATGAATGTAATGTGTGAATGAAATGAAGTTGATTGCAATTATTGCGGACAAGAATACATGCGGCACAGTACGTCTAGCAGACATCGCGATCTCCATCGGAATTGCAGCCAGTATAACGACGCCTTGCAGCTCCCGAACTCTTGCGCCAACCGCCCTTGCATCCCGTTTCGAGTTCAAGCAGGCAGGTTACACTGTTTTGCAAACCTTGCAGGAGCGGAACCGTGAGCCCAACTTCCTCGTTCGATAAACGCGTCGACGCCTACATTGCGAAGTCCAAACCCTTTGCGCAGCCGATTCTTTTTGAGATTCGGGAACTTGTCCACAAGGCCTGTCCCGGAGTGGTGGAGACGATGAAGTGGAGCCGGCCTTTTTTCGAATACAAGGGTGCCATCGTTGGGAATATGTCGGCGTTCAACGAACATTGCAGCTGGGGCTTCTGGGGCGAAGAGATCTCTGCCGTATTGCGAGATATGGAGCTTGCTGAAGCCGGGCGCGATGGGTTCGCTTGGCCGCCTGACCAGCGTGAAAGATCTTCCTCCAAAGAAAGAAATGCTCGGCGTGCTCAAACAGGCCACCGCATTTATCGACAAGGGCGAATACACCAGCCCGATTGCAGCTCGCAACAAGGTGGTAAAGGCTCCGGCACTGCCGGTGCAGACGCCGCCAGAATTCGCGAAGGCGCTGAAGGCCAACAAGAAGGCCGGCGCGGTTTTCGATGCGTTCAGTCCTAGTTGCAAGAAGGAATACGTCGAGTGGATTGCCGATGCCAAACGCCCGGAGACGCGCGACAAGCGCATCGAGACTGCGATCGAGTGGATCAGCGAGGGCAAGCAGCGCAACTGGAAATACCAGAACTGCTAGAGCCCACACTCTCACATTTCTTTTGATATTTGGCTGTCAGAATTGAGCTGCATGGCTTACGACGTAATCGTTCTTGGGCTTGGAGCGATGGGAAGCGCCGCTGCGCAGCATCTTGCGGAGCGGGGCAAGCGCGTCCTGGGGATTGAGCAGTTCACGGCGGCGCACGATCAGGGCTCGTCGCACGGCGGGTCGCGCATGATTCGCCAGGCCTACTTTGAAAGTCCCGATTACATTCCGCTGGTGCTGCGAGCCTATGAGTTGTGGCGAAAGATCGAAAGGGATACAGGCACTCGCTTGCTGCACATCACCGGCGGCGTGAATATCGGCTCGCGAGACGGCGATCTGGTAAAGCGCACAATCGCGGCCTCGCAGAAACACGCGATTCCGTTTGAGGTTCTGGAAGGGCGCAAGATCAGCGATCGCTTCCCTGTCGTGATCCCGCTGCATGGCGACGTTGCGGTGCACGAGAGGAACGCGGGATACCTGTTCCCTGAAGAATGCATTCGCGCTCAACTTGCGCTGGCGTCGCGGGCCGGTGCAGAACTCCACTTCGAGGAGAGGGTGCTGTCGTGGGATGCGGTGGGCGATGGGGTTGAGGTTCGGACCAGCGAAGGTACTTACAGTGCCGGGCATCTTGTCATCACAGCGGGGCCGTGGGCGAATGCGGCGTTGCAGGGAGTTTTTCCGCTGCGGGTGACGCGGCAGGTGATGGCGTGGATTCAGCCGACGACTGGCGTGACGCCGTTTTTGCCGGAGAGGTTTCCGGTGTTTCTTTGCGAGGATCCCGAGGGCGGATTTCCGGGTATGGTTTTCCCGCGATGGATGGGCCAGAGGGCGGAATCAAGGCGGCCATTCACGGCAGCGATATTGTGTGTACGCCTGAGAGTGTCGATCGCGACATTCATGAGGCGGATGTGCAGAGAATTATTGAGAAGCTGAAGGTACGGATGCCGGCGCTGGAGGGCGAGGTGGTTCGCGCGAAGACCTGCCTTTACACGATGTCGCCTGATGAGCATTTTGTGATTGGGACGCATCCGCAGGTTCGCATCGTGCACGGTGGCGTGCGGGTTTTCGGGGCATGGATTCAAGTTTGCGAGTGTGGTGGGGGAGATCCTCGCGGACCTGGCGACGATTGGGACGACGACGCATCCGATCGGGTTGTTCTCGCCGCGGCCGGTTTATACAGTGACTTTGGAGCGCGGTGCAACGTAGCTTCGTGTTTCCCGAGTTCCAGGTGGGGAAGGGCCCCAGTTTTGTGCATCTGCCGAGTGCCCTGGGGCTAAAGCCCGCATCTCTGTTGCTGCGTTCGGCACTGACTAAAGTCGTGCGCTTTGGCAGCTATTGGTAGGCGCCTACTTTTTTGAAGTCGCCGGCTTTGACGATGGTGATGGCTGCCGGGTCGACGTAATGTTTGAAGGCGTCGTTGACTTGCTGCGGTGTGAGCGCAGCGACGGCGGCCTCCAGTTTCGCGTCCCATTGCATGGTGCGGCCCCAGTACTCGCGGCTGATGAGGATCGACGCGATGGAGCCTTCTTCAGAACGCTGGACGGCGCGTTCATCGAGCCAGGTTTTCTTGGCTTTCTCGACTTCGTCTGCGGTGAATCCATCTTTGAGGGCGAGGGCCAGTTCCTCGTTGAAGTCGGATTCCACCCTCGGCATATTCTGCGGTGCGGCGATGGCGTAGCCGCTGAGCACGGCGGCATCATCGTCGATGGGAATCTGGAACTGCGCGCCGGCGCCGTAGCTTAGACCATCTTTGACGCGGATGCGGCGGAAGAGGCGCGAATTAGGCGTCCCGCCGAATACCATGCCGGCAATGGTGAGGGCCGGGTAGTTGGGATCGGTGTCTGTCATCTTGAACGCCATTCCGGTCAGAAAGAGACCGTTCTGCTTGTCGGGCGTTTCGATCTTGTGATTGACGGCGTCGACCTTGGCGTAAGGATCGGGGACGCGGTGGTAGGGGCTGGGGCTCTTCCAGTCTGCAAAGAGTTCGGTGACGAGCTTGCGCATCTGCTCGGGATCGAACTGGCCGCTGATCACAATTTCCCCGTCGCCGGGTCCGTAGAATTTCTGGTAGAACGCGCGAACGTCGTCGATTGTGGTTTTCTTGTTGTCCTCGATCTGTTCATCGAGTGTGGAGACATAGTGGACGTGGCCCCGCGGATACTCGGCATTCATGTGGCGATTGAGATCGAGGGAAGCGAGGTTATTGGGCTCCGTCTTGCCGGCTTCGGCACTGGCGATGCGCTGCTGGCGGACCTGCTCGAATTCAGTTTCGGGGAACGCCGGTTCGCGAAGGAGTTCGCGAACGAGGCGTAGAGAGTCGGCAAGGTTTGCCTCGAGTGTGCGGACGCTGGCATTGGCCTCGGTCACGCCCCCTGTGACGCTGATCTGTGCTTTCAGGCGGTCGGTTTCGTCCTGAATCTGCTGACGATTTTTGTTTTTGGTGCCGCGCATCAGGAGCGAACCGGCGATTGTGGCGTCAGTGCCCTTGCCGAAAAGGGATTTCTCATCGCCGAAGTGGATGCTGATGCGGGCCACCACGGTGCCGCCGCGGGTCTTTTTGGGGAACATGACGAGCTTCATGCCGTTGGGTAGTTTGGCGCGAATAACGCGTGACTCAATGTTCTGTGGCGTGGGGTCGAAGACTTCGCCCTGCTGAATGGCTGCGCCGCCTTTGTAATCCTTGAAGATTGCGGCGGGGTCAGGGGTGGCGGGAATTTCGGCGCGGTCGGGTGCTGTGGTTGGAATGAATTCGCCGAGGGTGCGGTTGGAGGATTTGAGGTAGGCCTTTGCAACGCGAGTTACGTCACCAGGCGTGACCTTGGCCACTTCATCACGCGTGAGGAACAGGGCACGCCAGTCGCCTTCTCCAACCGCGCTGCCGAGAATGATCGAGACGGTCTGGGAGTTGGTGAGCGCAAGTTCAATGTTTTTGAGGATGCGCCCCTTGGCGCGATCGACTTCTTCCTGCGTCGGCGGAGTGGTGGCCAGGCTCTCCACAACTTTGAGCAGCGCTTGCTGGGCTTCGTCGATGGACTGGTCGGGCTTGAGCCCCGCATAAGCGAGGGCATACCCGGGATCGTGCATTCCGTTAGCCCTCATGGACGTGGAGACTGCTTTTTTGGTGTCGACGAGTTCTTTGTAAAGGCGGCCGGTTTGGTTCGCACCAAGAATCTGGGCGGCAACCTCGAGTGGCGCCGCATCGGGGTGTAGGTCGGCCGGGATGTGATACGCGGCCATGACAGCCTGGATGTTGCCGACGCGCCGCAGGATGACGGAGCGCTCGCCCTCCTGGGTGGGTTCGGATGTGTACGGCTGCTTGAGCACGCGATCGGGCCTGGGGATGGCGCCGAGGGTTTGGGCAATGAGGGCGAGGGCTTTCGACTCATCAAACTGGCCAGCAATGACGAGGTAGGCGTTGTCGGGCTGATAGTACTTCTTGTAGAAGACGGCTAGATTCTCGATGGGAACGCGCTCGACGTCGGTGCGGTTACCGATTACGGTTTTGCCGTAATTGTGGAAGTTGTATGCGGCGGCGAGGACGCGCTCTTCGAGAACTTCCTCGGGGCTATTTTCGCCAGCTTCCATTTCGTTGCGCACGACCGTCATCTCGGTGTCGAGGTCTTTCTTCTGCATGGTCATGCGAACCATGCGATCGGATTCGAGATCGAGAGCCCAGTGGAGATTTTCATCGCCGGCATTGAAGGTCTCGAAGTACATGGTCTGGTCGTAATCGGTGGTGCCGTTAAAGTTCCCGCCGGCTCTGTCGGTGAGTTCCTTGAAGAGTTCGCGGCCTGAAGTTGCGCTTTTAAAGACCATGTGCTCAAGCAGGTGAGCCATGCCGGTTTCGCCGTATCCTTCGTTGCGTGAGCCGACACGATAGACGACGTTGACCGTGATCTTGGGCTTGGAGTCGTCGGGAAAGAGAAGGACGTGGAGGCCATTGGAGAAGGCGTATTCCGTGACACCTTCGATGGAGGTGACCTTCTGCACGCCTGCAGGCAACGACTGTGCGAGGGACGAAATGGTGATGACGAAGACACACGAGACTACGGCGAGGAATCTCTTCAAGCCCATGGGATCAACCTCTCAGTGGATTGCAGAATTATAACGACCCCGCTCGAATGATGAGATCAATTCGAAGGATGACCAAGAAATGCCAGCAGGCCGCGCGGCCGGTTGTCAGAAGAGTTCGTTGTAGGTTGTGTGGCGCAGTAGCTTGTTCGTCCAGTATTGGAGGTGGGCCGCGAGCGGGATGTTTGCTTCAGGATCGATCACGTTCTGGACGTGGCGGGGATCGGCGGGCGGGTCTCCTGGATCGTCGTAGTAGTCCAGTTCACCGCTAATGATATCCATGCGCGACCAGATGTTGATCCACTTGGGGCGACGCGGCGGTGGCGCGGGATTAAACCGGTAAAGGCCATAATCAGTGATGAGCGGCTGGACGGCGCTGACCATGGTTTCGCGTAGCTCGCCTTCTTCATCGAGCCGGCCGCTGCCGAGCTTAAGCTGAACGCGGAAAAGGAAAGCAGTCTTGTCGAGCGGCGATCCGAAGGTGATGAGAGACTTGGTTCGCTGAATGGCCGGGTTGTGCGCACCAGGGGAAAGTCTTGCGGCCTCGATATTGATCATGGCGTTGAGGGTGTCGTAGGCGATGACCGATCCGAGGGAGTGGCCCAGGATGACAATGTCGTCGTACAGGGGAACCCATCCGGATTTGAGCGAATGGCCGTCGTATACGAGCCGGGCGAGATCGAGGCCGCGTTGTTGAATCTGATGGCGCAGTTTTTCGAACTTGCTGTCCTTGTAAGGCGAAAGGTAGGCAACGAGGGATCCGGCGTAGCTGGTGAGGATGTCCTTGAACCAGTAAGCGAAAGCGACCAGCGATGCCCACACGGCAACGGCGAAGAGCGCCTGCACCCAGTGCTGCCCGGAGAGAACAGGATTGAACTGGAGATTATCAATCCATCCGGGTGAGCCGGAGTCGCCTTGAAGGCGGGCAATGACGCCGCCGATGAAACTGACGATGAAATTCCACGGGGTGACGATCTGATGATAGATGAAGGTCGCCGCACTGATGAGGGATTGTTTTGTCGCGCCATCGCCGATTTGCTTGGCGACGCCGGTGACCGCGGAGGCGGCCATGGCGATGATTGCTGCAACAAAGCCAACCAGGAACATGAGAACACCGAGCAGCGGCACCGTTCCGGCAGTAACGCAGAGGGTCTTGAAGGCACCGAAGAGCCAGCGCTTAAAGGTACCCGGGGCACCAGAAAGAAATGCACCGCGCAGTCCGTTCCAACCCGACGAGGCGAGAAAAACCACCGTTTCCCAATAGGTGATTTTTCCCGCAATGAGCGGAGCCCAGTAAACCTCGTATACGTCGACGTGGCGCTGAGTTCCGTTTCTTTCGGTCCAGCTCAGTTCTGCGCGCACTTCAAGATCGGTTACCTTGTCATCTTTGGGAATGGAGCGGATGACAACGGAAATATTGGTAGCTCCGCGCTCTTCGGCCTCGACGAGCAGAAGCGATGCGGCGCGGCTCAGCGTTTCAAAGCGGACTTCTTCGCCAATGCCGTGGAAGACGATTACAGCGGCCGGGGGCACATCGCGGAGGCGGGCGAAATAGGAAGCATGCAGTTCGCGCCGCTCCGGATCGAGTCTCGATGGCGGAGCAATGGTTGCCTTCCAGCGCATTTGGTTCGTCTCAGCCATGTCCTTGACCTGAAAGGTGGGATCGAGGAGATGGGCGAACTATACCATCTCCGGCGGAGGCGCAGGGAGAAATCGCGGCAGGGAGTTGCGGGATGGGAGCGATATTTTTGAGGCAAAAAATCGCCCCCGAAGGATATCTTCGCTTCGGAGGCGCTTGCTTGTGAATTCACAAGATGAAGACGGGGACCAGTAGCTGGCACTGGAGGTCGGTAGTACGCAGCTACTGGCGATCCCAATAAAACGAAGCTAGCCGCGGCTTCCCCTTTCCACTGCCGCCTCGTATCACCCGGCTCAAAGGAACCTTCTAACGAGCTCCCGAACCTTGGTGACAAATGAAGTTTCGCCCAACTTCATTCGGGGCTCCGTGACGGCCATCACAGGGCATTGTGGGAAACGTGGAGAAGAGATGATTTGGTTTTCGTGCGAGTCAACTTGTCGGGTGGGCGGGTTTGACAAAGCGAGGCGCGGGCAAGAAAATCGGAGATTCACGGCGCCGAGGTAAGCCCCTCCATGACAACACTTTTGAAGACAGATCTGGGCACGACTCCGCTGATCGGCCGAGGCAAGGTCCGCGACTTGTATGCGGTGGGCGATGCCTTGCTGATGGTAGCGACGGACCGCATCTCGGCCTTCGATCATGTGCTGGGCACAGGGATTCCCGGCAAGGGCAAAATTCTGACCCAGATCTCGCTGTTCTGGTTCGACCTGGTGCGGGACATTGTGCCGAATCACCTGATTGCGACAGAGGTCGCGGATTTCCCCACGGAACTGCACAAGTATGCAGACCAGCTCGAGGGCAGGTCGATGCTGGTGAGGCGGGCGCAGATGTTTCCGGTGGAGTGCGTTGCGCGAGGATACATCGCGGGATCGGGGTGGAAGGAATACAAGGCGAGCGGGACGGTGTGCGGGATCAAGCTGCCGCCGGGATTGCAGGACGGATCGCGATTGCCGGAGCCGCTGTTTACCCCTTCGACAAAGAGCCAGGACGGAACGCACGACGAGAACATTTCGTTCGTGGAGGTAGAGAAGGAGGTCGGCGCTGACACGGCAAAGGAATTGCGACGGCTGACACTCGCAATTTATGAGAAGGCGGGCAAGCACGCAGAGTCGCGCGGATTGATCCTGGCGGACACAAAATTTGAGTTTGGCACGACACAGGATGGAATCGTTCTTGCGGACGAAGTTCTGACGCCGGACTCTTCGCGCTTCTGGGAGGCGTCGGAGTGGAAGCCGGGTGGGGCACAGGCAAGTTTCGACAAGCAATTTGTGCGCGACTACCTTGAGAGCATTCGATGGAACAAGCAGGCTCCCGCGCCGAGTCTTCCGGATGACGTGGCGGAGCGTACACTCGAGAAATACCTCGAGGCATTTCGCCGGTTAACCGGGCGCGATCTGGATGTATCTGTGTGAATGGTGAGGGGATGACGGTAGTCGATTGGATCATTGTGGTAGTGTTGGCGGCTTCGGTGCTGGCCGGCATTGCGCGGGGGTTCTTCCGCTCGGCTTTCTCATTGGCCGGGCTGGTGCTTGGGCTGGCGCTGGCGGCTTGGAACTACTGGCGTCTCGCGGCCGTGCTGAAGGGGATGATCCATTCGGTTGAAATTGCCGATGCGATCGCGTTCATAGTAATTGCATTGCTGGTGATGGCGGTAGCGGCTATTCTTGGAGCACTTCTGGCAAAGGTATTCGAGAAGGTGGGGCTGGGGTGCCTGGACCGATTGGCGGGAGGGGTTTTCGGTTTTATCGAAGGCCTGGTCTTCGTGATGGTGTGCATTCTCGTTACCGTCGCATTTTTTCCGCAGACTGTGTGGTTGACTGAGGCGAGGCTGCCAAGGTATTTCTTCGGTGCACTCCATGTGAGCATTCGCGTTACCCCGTCGCGGCTTTCAGAGCGCGTGCGCAAGGAATTGCAGACGCTGGAATCGGAATCGCAGAAGTTAATCGACGAAGAGAAGAGCAAATAATTTTTCGCGGACTGAACCCTGCGGGTTGTGGCAATCTAGTAGAGCAAGAGGTTGACGTGAGACGAGACCTGGACAGCCTGGTTACACAGATGCATTCCACCGGCATTCGCTACGAGGATGCGGTAAAAGAGTTTAAAAGACAGTATCTGCGCGAAGTGCTGGCAGCCAACAAGGGGAACCAGTGCAAGGCTGCGGAGGAGCTGGGCATTCACCGGAACACGCTCAGCCGCACGATGGCTGAACTGGGCATCAGCCTGGCGGAGATCCGCGCCGGGCTCAAGCGTCCGCCACGAAACGAACGTCCTATATTTGGAGCACCGCGCCAGGGCATACGCCAGGGCTAAACAAGCTCCGCAACGGCATGCAGACAACTCAACAGAACAACGAAGCGCGTACCGCTATTGAAGGCGGATTTGCCTGGGATGCGCAGGACGCGTACTTGTTCGATATCGACGGCACGCTTTTGCGGAGCCGCGACCGCGTACATATGGACAGCCTTCCCGCGTCGGTGCGCGAAGTGATGGGAATCGAGGTCTCGCTCGATGGCGTCTCGCTGGCCGGGAATACCGATACTTCGATTCTGCGCGAGGCTTGCGCGCTAGCGGGGGTTCCACCGGAAGTGCTGGAGCCGCAGATGGCGGCGATTCTCGAGGGCATGTGCGCCAACGTGGCAGGAAGGCGGCATGAGCTGCAGCCCATCCTGATGCCGGGTGTTGAAGAGACACTGAAGTACCTGGCCGGACGCGGCGCAACGCTGGGAGTGGCCACTGGAAACCTGGAAATGATCGGCTGGATCAAGGTAGAGCGCGCCGGTCTGCGGGAGTGGTTTCGCTTCGGCGGATTCAGCGATCGCTTCCCTGCTCGTTCAGATCTGATTAGGGATGCCGCGATCAAGGCACGCGAGCTGGCGGGCTCGCAGGCTACGGTTTGCGTGGTGGGTGACACACCGCGGGACATTGAAGCGGCTCATGCAAACGGACTGCCGGTGATTGCAGTGGCAACCGGACATTTTTCATTCGACGAGTTGCTGCAACACAAGCCCCAGGGGTGCGCCACGACGCTTGCAGATCTGCTCTGTGCGACACGGGGCACGGCATGAAGAATACGCGCGCGGAGTTCGCGGTGACGATTGCGATGTTGCTGGCCGCGGCGTTGGCCGGTGCACAGCAAGCACAGCCGCCAGCGCAATCGCCATCTGTGGCTGCGCCGAGTAACGTGGCGACCGAACAAGAGAAAGCAAAGGCTTCGCCGAAGACGGTCACGACCAAGGATCGCAGGCGCGCGACGAAGCTCTTTCTCCAGGCATCGAAACTTTTCGAGAAGCAGCAGTATGACGAAGCATTGCGCACTTACCAGGAAGCTGCAGAACTCGATCCAGAAAATCCCAATTATGCCGCCGCGACGGTAATTGCACGCAGTCACGAGGTCACGGAGCTGATCCAAACCGCTGCCAAGGCGCGCATACGCGGGGACAAAACGGCAGAACAGGCGGCATTGGAGAAGGCTGCGAAGCTCGATCCGCACAACATCGAGGTCGCTCAACATCTGAACGAGATGGCCTCCGATGCGGTTGAGGAGCGCGTGAAGCCGCTTTACGACCAGGGAGTGGATTCGCTGGGGCCGGCTCCGTCGCTTACGCCGATGGCGGGTACGCATAGTTTTCATTTGAAGACGGACCGCCGGACGACGATTCAGACGGTATTCCGATCGTATGGAATCGAAGCGGCGGTCGATCAGAGCGTGTCGGGACCGCCAGTGCGGTTTGACATGGACGAAGCTACCTTTGACCAGGCAATGCGGGCCGTGAACATGGTGACCGATTCATTTACGGTGCCCTTGGATGCTCATCGCGCCCTGGTGGCAAAGGACACGCGCGAGAATCGGCAGCAGTACATGCGGGAGGAGTTTGAAACGATCTATGTGGGCGGATTGACGACGGCCGAGATGACAGACGTCGGGAACCTGGCCAAGAACGTGTTCCAGGTGGAGCACGTGGCGGTACAGCCGACCGCGGGAACGCTGACTGTTCGCGCAACGACCGACAAGCTGAACGCATTCAACGAGACGTTGCGCTTGCTGCTGGACGGACGAAGCCAGGTGCTGCTGGATGTACGGCTGATTCAACTGGCGCACAACAACGCGCACAATACCGGCTTGCAGCTTCCGCAGCAGATTACGGCCTTCAATGTGTACGCGGAGGAGCAGGCGATTCTGAGTCAGAACGCGGCGCTGGTGCAGCAGATTATTTCGTCGGGTCTCGCGGCGCCGGGGGACACGCTCGCGATTCTGGGAATCCTGCTGGCATCCGGGCAGGTTTCGAGTTCGATATTTCAGAACGGGATTGCGCTGTTCGGCGGTGGACTGACGCTAACCGGAGTAACGGTGGCGCCTGTGACGTTGAATCTTAGTTTGAATTCGTCGGAGTCGCGTGAGCTGGATCAAGTGCAGTTGCATTTAGGCGATGGAGAAGAGGGCACGATCAAGGCCGGATCGCGGTACCCGATTACGACGTCGCAATATTCGAACCTGGGCACTACCGGAATCGTCATTCCCGGACTGACGACGGCGGGGACTTCCGGCAGCCTGAGTTCCCTGCTATCGCAACTGAATTCCGGAGCACAGACGATTCCGCAGATTGAATACCAGGACCTTGGGCTGACGTTCAAGGCAACGCCGCGGGTAACTCGCGCTGGTGAAGTGGCGCTGACGATGGATCTGAAGATCACTGCATTGGGTGGAACCGCGCTGAATGGCATTCCAATCCTGAACAATCGAAGCTACTCGGGCGTGGCGACGCTTAAAGAGGGCACAGGGGTGGTGCTGGTGAGCGCGGTGGATAAGGAAGAAAGCCACGCGCTGAGCGGATGGCCCGGGCTGACCGAGATTCCCGGACTGAACACAGTCACTAACACGGATGTGCAGAGGAATTATGCGAGCCTGCTGATTATTGTTTCGCCGCACGTGATTCGCGGAACACAGGCGGCGGGACACTCGCCGATGATTCGGATCGAGCGGGGACAGATGATGCCGTAGAATGGACCACAAAAATGAAGGCCCCCGGATTGATAATCCGGGGGCCTTTCTTCCCTGAAGGACCAAAGCCCGGTTCATTTTTGCAATCGATATACGGGCCGAACAGGCTGCGGAAAAACTCGTTGCTTTGAAAGGGCACGGCTTCAGCCGTGCCGTCAGCGACACGATCTTATCGTCTGCTTTAGCCGCGGAGGGA
The DNA here is from genome assembly GCA_963769345.1 of uncultured Acidobacteriaceae bacterium. Taxonomy (GTDB): domain Bacteria; phylum Acidobacteriota; class Terriglobia; order Terriglobales; family Acidobacteriaceae; genus Telmatobacter. The sequence continues at coordinate 279,412 of CAVYLL010000004.1, read as the reverse complement.
GATTCTTTCGGCGATTCGCCACTTCTTCGCTGTTTTTCCGGAGCCTCTGAAGCCCATATCCTTCAAAAGGAAATCATCATCCGGGTTTCGTGCAAGCAAACGAAGAAGCAACGATTATGGAGTGACGTTGTCCATCCTGGCCTGGAATTCGATGATCTGTTTCAGGGTTTCATAGGGCGTGTTTGCAGGAACCTGGCGACCGTTAATCACCAGGGTTGGCACCGAAGCGATGTCAAGATCCTTGCTGAGTTGGACCGAAGAATCGACGGCAGCCCTGGTCGCGGGCGATGCCGCACAGGCTGAGATCTTTGCAGGGTCGAGCCCCGCCTTGGTGACAGCGCTGTTCAGGGTGAGAGTTGCGCCATCCGCAGTTGCCAAGCCGTCCTGGGCCTCAAATACGGCAGAGGCGAACTGGAAGAAAGCGGTGCTGCCTCCCAGCTTCGCAACGCAATTACCGTACGCCGCGGCGATTACAGATTGAGGATGGATGGAAGCGAGCGGATCGTTCTGGAAGACGATGCGGGCCTTGGGAAAATCGGCGACCAGCTTATCCATGTTGGCCTGCGCCTCTTTGCAATGCGGACACTGGAAATCGGCGAATTCGACGAGTTCGAAGTCCTTGGAAGGCGAACCGCGGAAGGGGCCGTCCGCACGCTGCTGAAGCAGGGCACGGTAGTCGGCAAATGGCTGCTCACCGAATGGAATGATCTTTTCGCCCACAATGATGTGTTTCTGATCGGGGGTAGTGAGAAAGGAGAGGCGATAGGGTTGTTGCTTTCCGGTCTTGTCGCCTATGAAGATAACAACCCTGTTCATGCCCGCAATCTGGGTCTTCTGGATGGCCTGCACCTGCCACATTGCGTTGGGGTCGAAGCCCAGGTTCGCCTGCATGAAGGCGTTGACGACATCCTTCGTAGGACTGTCGGCGGTGAAGTCAGCCGGATCAGGCGCGGGAAACTTGGGAGGAGCGGCGGGTGCCGCGGGAGCCCCGGGAGCTTGAGCCACATCGGGAGCAGATGCAGGGGCGGCCTGGTCTTGCGCAAAGGCATGTTGGATGGGAGAGAAAACGAGGGCCATGGCCACTACAGCGGCCAGTCGTGCTGAGTTACGAATCAAGCGAAATTCTCCTTCAGAGGCGGGAAGACTCCCGACCTTTAGCTTATACCTGCACTTTGACGGCGATGGGAAAGCGGCGGCCCATGCCAAAGGACTTGGAAGTGACCTTCAAAACAGGGGCGGCCTGCTGCCGCTTGTATTCCGAGCGCTCAACGAGGTGCACTACTTGTTGGACGAGCGCGAGCGGAAAACCGTTCTTCTGCGCGATGCACTCCGGAGTCTCGTAGCGCTCGACGTAGGCTTCGAGAATGGGGTCGAGGACTTCGTAGGGCGGAAGTGAATCGGTATCTTTCTGATCGGGGCGCAGTTCGGCGGAGGGAGGCTTCTCAAGAATGGGAAGGGGGATAATTTCGCGATCGCGATTGAGCCAGCGGCTGATGGCATAGACGCGCGTCTTGATGAGGTCGCCGATGACGGCGAGCGCGCCCACCATATCGCCATAGAGGGTGCAGTAGCCGACGGCCATTTCGGATTTATTGCCGGTGGTTAGCACGAGCGAACCGAACTTGTTGGACAGCGCCATGAGGAGGTTGCCGCGAATGCGCGATTGCAGATTCTCTTCCGTGAGGTCGGGCTTCGTGCCGGCAAAAAGGGGATCGAGGGCACGGGTGTATTGGTGGAATAAATCGGAGATTCCGATGAGTTCGAAGCGAATGCCGAGATTGGCGGCGAGAGCGCGGCTGTCGTCGATGGAGCCTTGCGAGGAGTAGGGGCTGGGCATGCCGATGCAAAGCACATTCTCCTTGCCGAGAGCATCTGCGGCGATGGCGGCGACTAAAGCAGAATCGATTCCACCACTCAGGGCGATAAGCACTTTGCTGAATCCGCACTTGCGGACGTAGTCCCGCGTGCCGAGGACAAGAGCGCGATAGGCGGCTTCGGTGTCGTCTTCGATCGGAGTGGAGATTGGCGGAGCGTGGAACGGATCGACTATGACAAGGTCTTCTTCGAAGGACTTTGCCTGTGCAATGAGTTCGCCGTGGGCGTTGAAGGCGACGGATGAGCCATCGAAGACCAGGCTGTCGTTGCCTCCGACCTGATTGCACATGATTACGGGAATTCTGTCGCGGTTGGCAATCGCGGCGAGCATCTGGTGGCGCACTTCTCGCTTGGAATGCCAGAAGGGCGAAGAGGAAAGGTTGATATGGATGGCGGGGTTCTGGCGCACCAGGTCTTCCAGCGGGTCGAAAGAGTAGAGACGTCGCGGCCAGAAATTCTTATCGTTCCAGGCATCCTCGCAGATGGAGATGGCCAGCCGCAGACCATCGAGCTCGACGACCTGCTGCCGCCCAGAGGGCAGGAAGTAACGCTGCTCGTCGAAGACGTCGTAGAAGGGCAGCAGGCGCTTGTGTTGCTCGAGCAAGACCTTGCCTCTATCGAGAAGGACCGCGGCGTTGACGGCGGGCTTGCCGGCATCGGGCGGGGCAGGCAACGCAACACCTGCGACGAGAGCAGTGGGCAAGTCTTGCGTCGATGCGGCGAGCTCGTCGACGGCCTTGCGGCAGCGCTCAAGGAAGCTTGGTTTTTCGAGGAAATCGGCGGGGGGGTAACCGCAGATCGCCAGCTCGGAAAAGACGGCAACGCGTGCGCCCTGGTCTGCGGCGCGACGGGTAACGGCAACAATTTTTTGGAGATTGCCCGTGAAATCCCCGACCGTGGGGTTGATCTGGGCCAGCGCGATGTTCACATATCCAGTTTAAAGCAGGACGGGGGAAAGACAGGGAATAGGGATTAGGGAACAGGTTGGGAATAGGGCCTTCGCGCATATAGCTAGTCAGCAGGTCAGCGAATATGCGATCTGGGCAGGCGTGCTTCTGCGAGCTTAGGTGCCGGTGCCGGAGAAGACGACGCCGATGGTGCGAATGATGATCTTGAGATCGAGCCAGAGGCTCCAGGTCTCGATGTAGGTCACATCAAGGGAGACATAGCTGTCGAACGAGGGATCCTGGCGGCCCTGAACCTGCCAGAGACCGGTGATGCCCGGGGTGACATCGAGGCGGCGGAGGTGGCTGGGCTTGTACTCCATGACTTCGCTGGCAATCGGGGGACGCGGCCCGACGACACTCATGTCGCCTTTCAGCACATTGATGAACTGCGGCAACTCGTCGAGGGAGTACTTGCGCAGGAAGCGACCGAGGCGGGTGATGCGGGGGTCGTTGGTGATCTTGAAGAGCACGCCGTCGCGCTCGTTCATATGCATGACTTCAGTACGGCGCTTTTCCGCATCACGCACCATGGTGCGGAACTTGTAGCAACGGAAAACGCGTCCTTTTTTGCCGATGCGCTCAGAGGCGTAGAAGACGGGCCCGTGGGATTCAAGCTTGATGGCAATTGCGATGACCAGCAGAAACGGAGAGAGGAACAGGAACAAGAGGCAGGAAAAGATGACGTCGAGCACGCGCTTCAACATGAAACCGAGTTCGGGAACCTGGCCGCGATGCAGGGGAATTGTCGGAAACTGACCAATGTACTCGATGGGGCTATTCCAGGCCAGGCCGGCGTAGAGATCGGGAACGACACGCAGATCGACGCCGTGCATGCGGGATTTTTCGAGGACATCCTGGACAATGCCGCGCTCGCAGGGAGTGGTGAAGAAGATCTCGTCAACGAACTGCTTGCGCGCGTGCTGGAAGAGCGTGTCCAGCGTGCCGACCACGTCGCCGCTGGATGACATCATGCGCGGCGAGGCGCCGGGAAATTCAATGAAGCCCTTGAACGTGTAGCCAAGGTGGCGGATGCTCTCGAGGTGATGACGGAGGGCGTACGCTTCGGGTCCGGTGCCGACGATGAGAACATTGCGGGTGTCCTGGCCGCGCTCGAATCTGCTGTACAACAGGCTGCGGTAGATGAGGCGTCGCAGGCACAGGGAAACAGTGACCAGAATCAACGTCAGGATGACGATGCCGCGGGGGATGTCCTCGGCGCGAACGAGATAAAGGGTTCCGGTAAGCAGGAGGCCGGAAGTGAAGCAGACCTGCACGGTGAGCCTTTGTTCGTTCAGGAACGAGTTCAGACGGGTGGGCGAATAGAGATGCAACCGACGGCTGGTTATCACCAGTACCGTGGCGAATCCGCAGAGCATGCCAAGCAGTATCCACATGGAGCGGCCGTAAAAGAGCGTTCCATGATAGAAAGCACGTGCCCCAACAACGGGGCTCGTGTGGCGCTCATAGATAGTGGCGATGCCGGCCGAAACCAGTACCGTGAGGAAATCAAGCAACATCCAGAGCTTCACTTTGCCCTGGGAACTGCGTGATGAGCTTGCAGCCTTCTCCGTGACCCAATCAGACGGGGGCGCGACGGAAGCGGAAACTCTTTGCCAGAAATCCGATGTCGCCATATGCCTTCCGCAAACCTCAGGAGTTCAAGAAATACGTCTGGGAGTTGGGGGGTTCCGGTTGAACTGAAGCAAGGAGCAGAACGCAATTCATGCGGAGCGCTAGAGCTATTGGTTTGAAGGGCTCACGACTCGGAAGGTTGCCTTGCAATGAAACCGGCGAACTCTTCCACTACTTTCGTGACGGTCGACGCTTTTACTCGGGCAACCCGAACGCCGTTTTGCTTTGCCAACGTACCGAAAAATTCTCCCGCCGATAACTGATTCTGAAGCATTTAGATCATCGATGCGTTTGGATATGGCGCGAGCGTTGCAACTCTGTTGATGCCAATCCAGCATGTGTCGGGCGGACGATCGGGTTTACAAGGCAACGAGTCAAGAAGATGGTGCAAGAACTTCGGTTCATTGCGGATTCCCTCGATTAAAAGCGGGGAATCTTAATCAGGTTTGAATTGACTTTGAGCCGGTGCTGGGAAACCGCTTACAACTGAATTATGAGCGAAGACCCGTTATAAAGTCATCAATTTCCCTATGCCGAAGGTAACACATAAGCATCCAGTGTAAGAAATTGTTGAATATGGGGATCAGGGGACGCCATGAAGTCTTTGAGGGGTCCAAAGAATGCTGCGCGGCCCTCATGGAGAAACAACACGGTATCCGCGAGGCGCTCGGCGAAGCGCATGTCGTGAGTAACGACAATGCTTGTAAATCCAAGCTGTTGCTTGAGTCTCTGGATGAGACCGCCGAGTCTCCTGGCGATGATGGGATCCACCATTGTTGTCGGCTCATCGTAAAGAACAACTTCAGGCTGCGAGGCGAGCGCGCGCGCCATGGCGACGGCGCGCCGGCGGCCGGTGGACAGACTGGCAGGTAACTCATCAGGTACGTCGTCGGCGCCGACCAGAGCGAGCAGCCGATCGACAACCTGCAGGACCTGGTCTTCTTCCTGGCCGCCGCGTTCGCGCAAGGGGAATGCCACGTTTTCGCGGACCGTGAGGGAGTCGAAGAGCGCGCCGTTCTGGAAGACCATGGTGATGCGTCTGCGCACGGCCTGCATTTCTTCTTCGGTATAGCTATTGATTTCCTGGCCATCGACACGGATAGAACCAACCTGAGGTTTCAGGAAACCCATGAGGATTCGGAGCGCAACGGACTTGCCGACGCCGCTGCGGCCAAGGATGCAAAGGGTTTCGCCGCGATTGACAACGAAACTGACGTTATCCAGAACCCTGCGTTCGCCGAACCACAGGGAAACATGGGAGAAGGAGATCAGGGGCCATGTTGTCTGCTCCTCTTCCTCAGAGGCGGGCTTGTCGCCCACGATGTCGGCCAGCACTTCGCTGGTGAGCGGGGGAACCTCGGGAATGGCCGGATCAGTGGAGGGATCGGCGCCGGGCTTTGATGCGGGATCGGATGTGGCCACGAAATCAGCTTACTTGAAGACGCTTTTGATCGAGGAGAGTTTCGGCGCGAGCGAGTTCCCGGGGGGAATTGACGTTGAGAAACCAATCGGCCGCCGGAAACCCCATGGGGTGGGAAACATGGCCGGACTGAATGAGCAACTCGACGGGCTGGACGTTGAAGGGCTGAGAGAGTGCATCGGCCGCGGCGCGGAAGGCGCGGAGACAATTGCGATCGCTGGAATGAAGGCTGGATTGGAGAGCGGGGAGTCCGCCGCGTTGAATGACGACGGGGAAGGTCTGGATGAAGCCGGCGACGGAAACCACAGTTATTGCGGACTCAGTGACAAGGGCGCAATGAAGGAGATAGTCGATAAGGCTCGCAGGAAGGAGCGGAAGGTCGATGGGGAGAAACAATGCATAGGGGGCGGAGCCGGAGGCGAGCGCAGAGCAAATGCCGGCAAGCGGACCAAGGCCGATTTGGGGGGACGATTGGGAGGCGCCGAATTCGGAGGGATCGTCGAGCAACATGGGAGCGAAGGAGGAAAGATCGCTCATTGCGCCGGCAATGCGAGGTTCTAGCGAGGCGGAGCGGAGGATGCCGAGTGCATGCTGGATGAGGGGTTTTCCAGCGAGATCGATGAGAGCCTTGTCGCGGCCCATGCGGCTGGAGCGGCCGCCGGCGAGGATGAAGCCATCGGCGGTCGCATCGGCAGGGTGCGACAGGCTCAACGGCCTGCCTCCTCCAGGAATCGGATAAGCGAGCGGATGCCCAGTTCGAAGTTCTTGAGGTTGAACTTCTCGTTGGGGGCGTGGATGTTGTCGTCGGGAAGACCGAAGCCCATCATGACGCTGGGCAAGCCCGAGGTGGCGGTCGAAGTCGCCAACGATAGGAATGGATCCGCCGGAGCGGATGAAGACGGTGTCTTTGCCCCAGACTTCATGCAGAGCGTTGGTGGCGGCCTGAATGTACTTGTTGTTGACCGGGATGAGGCAGGGGTCGCCGGAGTGGATGAGGCGGACGTCAATGTCGACCCCGGCGGGTGCGACTTTTTCGACGTAGCTTTTATACTGCGCGAAGGCCTTGGTGGGTGTCATGCCGGGGACGAGTCGCATGGAGACTTTGGCGATGGCCTTGGCGGGAATGACGGTTTTGGCGCCGGCGCCGGTGAAGCCGCCGGGGATTCCATGGACATCGAGCGTAGGACGGGCCCAGGTGCGCTCGAGAACGCTGTAGCCGCTCTCGCCGACGAGCTGGCGTGAACCGACTTCGGCGATGCGGTAGTGCTCTTCGTCGAAGGGCAGACTCTTCCATGCGGCGAGTTCTTCCGGGCTGGGCGGAATGATGTCGTCGTAGAAGCCCGGGATGAGGATGTGGCCGTTGTCGTCTTTGAGACGCGCAATGATTTGCGCGATGGCCGTGAATGGATTCGGTGCGGCCCCGCCGTACATGCCGGAGTGGAGATCCGTCTTGGCGCCGCGAACTTCAAGTTCGGTGTAGATCATGCCGCGCAGGCCGACGCAGAGCGTGGGCAGGCCGGGAGCGAATAGCTCGGTGTCGGAGACGAGTGCGAAGTCGGCCTTGAGATTTGCCGGCTTGGATGCGACGTACTCGGCAATTCCCTCCCCTCCCACTTCTTCTTCGCCTTCGAAGATGACCCGGACATTGAGTGGGAGAGACTTGTTGGCGGCGAGCAACGCTTCGAGGGCCTTGACCTGCATCCATACCTGGCCTTTGTCGTCGACAGCGCCGCGCGCGTAGATGTTGCCGTTGCGCTCGGCCGGCTCGAAGGGCGGAGAGAGCCATTCGTCGATGGGGTCGGTGGGCTGGACGTCGTAGTGGCCGTAGATGAGGACTGTGGGCTTATTCGCGGCATGAAGCCAGTCACCATAGACGAGCGGGTGTCCGGAAGTATCGATAAGGCGGACGTTCTCCATGCCGATGCGCTTGAGTTCGGAGGCAAGGAATTCGGCGGCGCGGCGGCAGTCGCCTTTGTGCTCTGGGAGCGTGGAGATGGACGGAATGCGAAGAAGATCTTTCAGTTCGTTCAAAAAGCGCGGGTGGTTCTGAGTCGCAAAATCTACGGCAGACGAAGACATGGGGCGTGTTCCCTTTCAACGAAATCGACAGAGGAGAGTATAGGCGGTTGGGGTGCGGTGGTGCAGTGGTACGCGCGATCCAGCTTAGTTTGACAGGCCAATATTCAATGTCACATGTAGCTGCCCGCTTCCATTTTCTTGAGAAATTGAAATTGGCATGACACGGACTGAAAAACCGGGCGCGGTAAAAAACACAATATATTCGCCATCTTTCATGGGTGCGGAAAATCTCCCATTCAAATCGGAACGCAGCCTGGCAGCATGATCTTTTCCGTGCGTTCCTTTTATAACCACGTCAATGTCCACTCTTGGAATTGGCGCACCGGATGGGTCGCTTGACGATGCCTTCAAAGCGCTGAAGGTAACCTTGCACCGCCTGCTGTTCTGCCGAATCGACGACTTCCTCAAATGTGGGCGAGGCACAACATTCAAGATCAATCGTGAAGTGACTGGCATTGTTACTGACCGCAGGAGAGACATCCAGATAGAGGTCGCCCCGGAGTTTCGGCTTTGCGGAAACGTAGAAGCGGTATCTGCCTGTCGACAATTTTGGGATTTCGGCCGAGCCGTCGACATCTGTGTTGACCATGAAACGTGGCTCCCCGGCAAGGTCACCGTCCTGAAAGATTTCGATTTCGGCGTTTGCAAATGGCTTTCCTTCGAAACGGACGTGGACCAATGGGTGCGGCGAAGAAGGCTGCAACTCGATGACTCTTACTGCGGCCGCAGCCTTCGGGTTGGCCGAAAAAACGATGCAGATCAATAGCGCAAGGCCGGCAAATCGGACACGCCGGCCCGAACTTCGAGTTCGGAAAAATTGATCAATACCGAGGAACATTGGGATCCACTTCAGCCGACCATCCGTCGATACCGCCACGCAGCGACTGCACGTTTTCAAATCCCTGGTTGCGCAGCCACGCGGTGACGTTGAGAGAGCGCTGTCCGTGATGGCAGAGGACGGTGAGGTGTTCTTCGGGATCGAGTTCCTGGTGGGCGCGGGCCGGGACGTCACCCATGGGCATGAGGGTGCTGGGTTCAATGTGGGCAGTGGAGTATTCCCACGGTTCGCGGACGTCGATGAGGCGGGTCTTGTTTTCGCGGAGAAGAGCGACGGTGTCGGCGGGAGATATTTCGTATTCGAGCATGAGAACAGTTTAGTGGGACAGCCGAGTCGCTGAAACAGCCCGGGGAAAGTAGTCTGGAAGAGATGCCGCCGATTTTGAATGCGCAAACGATCACGAAGCAATTTGGGGCCAAGCCTCTTTTCAAGGACATTTCGTTCACCGTGGAGGATGGGTCGCGGATCGGACTGATCGGGCCGAATGGGGCCGGGAAATCGACGCTGCTGGCGATTCTGGCGGGGGCGGTTGAACCGGATGCGGGCGAGCTGGCGGTGCGGAAGCGGGCTCGGGCCGCGTATGTTCCCCAGGATTCGCGATTTGCGGCGGGTTTGACGGTGCGGCAGGTGCTCGAGACGGCGCTGGGGGCGGCGCATGTGAACGAGGGTGAGCGGGAGGGGCGGCTGCGCGAACTCTCAGGGCGTGCAGGGTTTGAGGATCTGTCAGCCGAGGCAGCGTCTCTTTCGGGCGGTTGGCGGAAACGGCTGGCGATTGTGGAAGCGCTGGTAAGCCATCCAGATGTGCTGCTGCTCGATGAGCCGACCAATCACCTGGATCTGGCCGGGATTGAGTGGCTCGAGGAGCTGCTCGCCGCGGCGAATTTTGCAGTGGTGACGGTCAGCCACGACCGATATTTCCTTGAAGCGACGTCGAGCGAGATCATTGAGCTGAACCGGGTGTATGCGGAAGGCCTCTTTCGCGTAAAGGGAAACTTCAGCCGGTTTCTCGAAGAGCGCGAGGCGTATCTGGAATCGCAGAGCAAGCAGCAGGAGAGCTTGCGTAACCGGGTGCGGACGGAGATCGAGTGGCTCCGGCGCGGACCGAAGGCGCGGACTACGAAATCAAAGGCGCGGATCGACACGGCCAACGAGATGATTGGGCAGTTGGCAGCGATGGATTCGCGCACCACTGTGAACTCTGCGGGCATTGATTTTGAAGCCACGCAGCGCAAGACGAAGCGGCTGGTAGAGTTCAACGACGTAGCTTGCGATATGGGAGATCGCAGGCTCTTCAGCGGATTGAAATTCGTTCTTACGGCGGGATCAAAGGTGGGACTGGTGGGGCCGAACGGAAGCGGGAAGACCACGTTTCTGCGGTTACTGCGGGGCGAACTTGAGCCGGCGGAAGGGTCCATTCGGAGAGCGGATGCGCTGCGGCTGGTGTATTTCAGCCAGATGCGCGAACTGGACGAGAGTCTGACGCTGCGGAGGGCATTGGCACCGGAAGGCGATGGACTGGTATACCAGGGCCGGAATCTGCACGTGGCAAGCTGGGCGGCGCGGTTCCTGTTTACTGGCGAGCAATTGAATCAGCCGGTGCGGAACCTGAGCGGCGGCGAACGGGCACGGGTGCTGATTGCGAAACTGATGCTGGAGCCGGCCGACGTGCTGTTGCTGGATGAGCCAACGAACGACCTCGATATCCCGACTCTTGAGATTCTGGAGGACAACCTGCTGGAATTCCCGGGAGCGCTGGTGCTCGTGACCCATGATCGCTATCTGCTGAACCGCGTGGCCTCGACCGTGGTGGGACTTGACGGCGAGGGACATATCGGGCAGTTCGCGGATTTCGGGCAGTGGGAAAGCTGGCTGGAGGAAGAAAGAGAAGGGATCAGGGACCAGAGAACAGGGATCAGAGAACAGAAGGGTCCATCGGCGGGGGATCCGGACATCCAGAAGCCCTCGAAGAAAAAGCTTTCGTATCTGGAGGCACGGGAATTCGCCGTTATTGAGCATCGGGTGGAGAAGAGTGATGCTCGGCTGGCTGCGGCGCGGGACCGGGTGGAAGACCCGGCGATTGCGTCAGATGCGGTGGCGCTGCAGGCCGCCCTGGGGGAACTGGAACTGGCCCAGGAGGAAAACGACGTCCTCTATGCTCGTTGGGCCGAATTGACCGACAAGGCAGTCTAAACTGTGTGCAGGCTCTGAAACTAAGTCGCAGCGGAACCTGAACTTCGACGACACGCATCCAAATATTTGCATCCAAAGATGATATGCACAACCCTGTCAAGGTCTTAATTGTCGAAGACGAACCCCATGCCCTGATGGGGCTTGCGGAGCTGATTTCCGGCTGGGGATACCAGACGGAGACGGCACGCGACGGCATCGAGGGCTGGGAGAAGGCACTCACCTGGAATCCGGCGATTGTGGTGACGGACTTGAAGATGCCTCGGATGGATGGCATCGGGCTGTTGACCAAGCTTGCCGAAGACGCGAATTCGAATGTCGCAGTGGTGTTGCTGACGGCACAGGGGTCGATCCAGCTGGCAGTTGATGCGATGAAGCTGGGTGCGTACGACTTTCTGCAGAAGCCGGTGGATGCGACGCGATTGCGATCGATTCTGACGAATGCCACACGGCAGCGCGCTACGTCGATTGAGCTTGAGGTCACGCGCAGGCAGTTGCGGAACACGGGTGTCCTTGGAACGATGGTGGGTAGTTCGAAAGCCATGCGTGAGATATTCGCGCTGATCGAGCAGATTGCGCCGTCGAATGTTTCGGTTCTGATTACGGGTGAGAGTGGGACCGGAAAAGAAATGGTGGCGCGGACACTGCATGACTTGAGCCCGCGCAAGGGACGGCCGTTTCTTGCGGTGAATTGCGCGGCGATTCCCGAGACGCTGATTGAAAGCGAGATCTTCGGATACGAAAAGGGAGCCTTCACGGGGGCAGCGGAGCGGCGAGCGGGATGTTTTGAGTTGGCGGCAGGCGGCACCCTTCTGCTGGATGAACTGGGCGAAATGCCAATCGGCACACAGGCCAAGTTGCTGCGCGTGCTGGAGGAACGGAAACTGCGCAGGATTGGAGCACGCACCGAGCTGGACGTGGATGTGCGCGTGCTGGCGGCAACCAATCGCGATCCACAAGATGCGGTGACGCATGGGCATTTGCGCGCGGATTTGTTTTATCGGCTGAACGTGTTTCACATTCACATGCCACCGCTGCGGGAGCACATGGAAGATCTGCAGATGATGGCTGACGCCATGGTGCACGAGATGAATCAGAAGCATACGCGGCATGTTTCGGGGCTATCGGATCAGATCCTTGACCGAATGGTGGCTTATGACTGGCCTGGAAATGCGCGCGAATTGCGAAACACGATTGAGCGCGCGGTGATTCTTTGCCCGGATGGACATCCGCTGGATGCTTCGCATCTGCCGCGGACGTTTGGCACACCTCAGCTGCCGGTGGCGCCGCGGGTAAGCGATGCCAACGTGGTGCCGGTGCGCGTGGGGACGACCGTGGATGAGGCGGAGCGGATGCTGATTCTGCGAACGCTTGAGTCAACGGGACAGAACAAGACACGTGCGGCGGAGATTCTGGGGGTGAGCCTGAAGACGCTGCACAATAAGCTCAAGGAATACAGCCACTCGCGGGAGGACCAACCGGCGTGAGTGGGCATGCGGGGCGGATGAGCTATTCTTCGCAGTGATTTTTTGCGCCGAAGACTCTTGCCGGGGGGCAGGCTCTCCATTTTTGCATTGAGATCAGACCGGCTTTCGACAAATTGTGTAAGTGAACGATGCGACTGAAGACAAAACTCGTGCTGGCAATTACGGGACTGGTGTTTCTGATTGCGGGCTTGTTGTCGCTCGTGTACGTGAGTCACCTCGTGGATGCGGCAATTCAACAGTCGTTCGATTCGAATCGCATGGTGGCGAATTGGGTGCGTTCTACCTTGCAGAACGCGCTGTTGACTGGGCTGAAAGACCAGACGGTCGACCCCAACGATAAGGAAAAGCTCAGGGAACTGGTACAACAGGCGATCGAAGACAGCGAATCTCTGAGTGCTGCCCTTGACTCGGCCAACATGTACTCCACGACTGAATATGACGTGAACATCGTGGATACGCAATCGCGGGTCCTGTTGAGCACCTTTCCCGGCAATGAAAACAAGCCGATGCAATGGCGTCCTAACTACGGAGCGCTGCTCGCAGCCGATCCGGTCGCCAAGATGCGCGAAATCTACGGACCTGCGAAGGTGTTTGACATCGTAATGCCGCTGGATCGCAACGGCCAGCCTTTCCTGAGCGTTCATGTCGGCGTGCGGACGACGCTGCTGCAAGCTGTCTATGAGCCTTCATTGAAGGAGGCGTTTACACTGATGGCTTTTGCGGCAGGGACGGCGCTGATTGCGGCATTCCTGTTGAGCAACCTGGCGCTGCGGCCCCTGGAAGAGATCAGCATGCAGCTGGATTACTGGAATCCGGCGCCGGTAGAGAGCGTTCCCGATGGAGGCGGCCAGCCGAGGCTCGACACTGCCGAAAGGGTATCCACGAAAATCGAGCGCATCGGGCAACGCATGCGCAACGTGGAGGAGGTCTTCTCTGCCCTGAAAGAAAACCTCGACCAGGTTCTTGGAAACCTGCAGGACGGCATCCTGTTGTTCACGGGAGACGGGCGGGCGGTGCTGGTGTCAGAGGCTGCGCAGCGGTTCCTGCACATCGAAAGCGATAACATCCTGGGTTTGCAGGCGCGTGAAATCTTCGATAATTCCACGGTGCTGGGTAGAACGCTTCGCGAGGCCTTCGACGCTGGAGTCACGCTGGTACAGGAAGAGGTCCACACCGAAACGGGGAGCCGCATACAGGCATCGGTCGATTTCATTTACGACGACCACACACGGATGGGTCTTGGCGCACTCGTCACCTTGCATGACCTGGAATCGGTGGAGCAAATCGAAACGGAGCTGGAGCTTTCACGGCGCATGGCAGCGATCGGCAGGTTGACGGCCGGCGTGGGCCACGAAGTCAAGAATCCGATCAATGCCATCGTGGTGCATCTTGAACTGCTGAAGAACAAGCTGGGCGGGGATCAGGCGCCGGCCACGCGGCATCTGGAAGTGATTGACGCGGAGATCCACCGGCTCGATCGCGTGGTGCAGACGCTGGTGGATTTCTCAAGGCCGGTGGAGTTGCGACTGCACGAGCAGGATCTGCGCACGGTGATCGGCGACGTGCTGGCGCTGGCCGATGAAGAGCTCTCAACGCGCAACGTAAAGCTGGAGGGGCGTCTGCCCTCGCATGCCTTGGTCGTGAATGTGGATGCAGACCTGCTGAAGCAGGCGGCGATCAATGTCATTCTGAACGGCGCACAGTCCATGCCCAATGGTGGGTCTCTGCGCGTTTCAGTTGAAGAGGATCGCAAGATGGCAGTGGTGCGGATCACGGATGAAGGAACGGGAATTCCGCCGGAAATCCGGGAGAAGATTTTCGATCTTTACTTCACGACCAAGAGCGGGGGCAGTGGCATTGGACTGGCAATGACCTACCGTATTTTGCAGTTGCACCACGGGAGCATCGACGTACAATCGAAAGTAGGCCGTGGCACGGAATTCTCACTGCGCATTCCACTCGCCGCCACGGAATGGGGACGCCGGCATCTGCAACCGGCTAATGTGGAAGAAACAAAGGGGTTGGAGACATGAAGCTGAGCGCCAGGAGCGCTGCGTGGCTGCTGCTATTGCTGTTGACAGGGTGCTTTCACAAGACCCAGGTCGCGCAAAATCAGCCATTCGCGCCACCGATCGAGGATACGCCTCCGCCCAAGCCCGAGCCTGCTCCAACGAATCTTCCTCCGCCGGAGGTGACGATTCCTGTTCAAACTCAGCTCGAGCAGATCACGCCGCCGCCGGAGCCGGTGAAGAAGCCGGCACGGCACAAAAAGCCTGCGAACACCAATACCCAGATCGCTTCAAACGGGACGCCTGCAGTGTCGGCGATCGGGACGCTTTCGACCGGGGATCCGCCGAATGTACGGCAGCAGACCGATGATTTGATTGCTTCGACTGAGAAGGCCCTGAACGGAATCACGCAGAAGCTGAACGACCCGGAGCAGAAGACGGCGGCGCAGATTCGTGAGTTTCTGAAGCAGGCACGCGATGCATTGACAGCGGGCGATGTGGACGGTGCACATACGCTGGCGCTCAAGGCGAAGGTGCTGCTGGACGAGCTGCATCCGTAGGGCGGTCAGTTCCCTGCTCTTGTTCTGCAATGAATGAAAAGTAAGTCGGATCGCGTTCTTTGCGATTCTGCGCTACCGCTCGCCCCAGCTGAGCTTGCTGCGAAGAGCATCGAAAAAGCCACTCTCGCTTAGGCGAACCAGGTTCACCGTGTAGTCCGAGCGGTGACAGCGGACCTCGTCTCCCAGGTGAAGCTCGAATCCAATCTGACCATCGACGGTGAGCAAACATTGCGATGGGACGCCTTCGACGCGGACAGTAAGGCTTGCGTCTCCGCGCACCACGATGGGACGCAGTGTAAGGAGGTGGGGACAGATGGGAGTTACAACGAGCGCATCGACGTCGGGAGTGAGGATGGGGCCGTTGGCAGCAAGGTTGTAGGCCGTTGAACCGGTTGGTGTGGAAACGATGACCCCGTCGGCGCGAAAGCGCGCTACCTTCCTGCCGTCGAGTTCCACGGCGAATTCGCCCATGCGCGCGATGTCGCCCTTGGAGATGACAACTTCGTTTAACGCTTCGAATATCTTGACCGGAGAACCGTCGCGCACAACTTCAGAGTGAAGCATCGTGCGCGCGTCGAGAGTGTGGCAGTTGTCGCACCAGCTTTCGAGTGTCGGATATAGCGCGCCCAGGCGCACTTCAGTGAGGAACCCGAGGGAGCCCAGATTGACGCTCAGAATGGGCGTACCGGTTGCGGCGAAGATGCGGGCAACGGAGAGTAATGTTCCATCGCCCCCGAGCACGACGACGAGTTCCGGATGGTGCGCAGGCATGTCTGAGCGATCGACCGCGGGGGCGGCGGCGGTGTAGGTTGCGCCTTCGAGGTCGAGAAGCGGCTTGTAGTTGTGCTTGCAGAGCCAATCGATCAGTTCGGGAAGCAACTGGGCGAGCTCCTGCTTTCGCGGCTTACTGACGATTGCGACGCAAGTCATGCGGTCTCAGTGTAACGGATGGGGTTGAAGCAGGGGACCAAGATACCGACGGTCCAAGAAAACAAGAATAACGCGTGCGGTCTCAGCCCCTTTGGGCGTGGAGGAGGAATTCTATGTTTCCTTCGGCGCCGGTGATGGGGGACGGAATTACTTCTGCAACTTGCCAGCCCTGTTCAGTGATGCTGCTTGAGACTTTTTCGACGGTGAGTTTGTGAACCTCGGGGTCGCGGACGATTCCGCCTTTGCCGACGTTGCCGCGGCCGGCTTCGAACTGGGGCTTGATGAGGATGACGCATTCAGCGAGCGAAGGCGCAGAGGCAAAGACGGGCGCGAACAGAAGCGTTGCGGAGATGAATGAAACGTCCATGACGAGCAAGGTGAGCACCGGCTGCCCGGGCTCCGCGAGTGCCCCAGGAGCAAGGAAGCGAGCGTTGGTGCGCTCGACGAGACGAACGCGTGGGTCGTTGCGGAGTTTCATGGCGATCTGGCCGAAGCCGGTGTCGACCGCGGTTACGTGCGCGGCGCCGCGCTGCAGAAGGCAGTCAGTGAAGCCACCGGTGGAAGCGCCGATGTCGAGGCAGGCTCTGCCGGTGACGTCGATCTTCCAGTGGTCGAGGGCGGCCTGAAGTTTGAGTCCGCCACGACTGACGTAGGGCATGTCGTCGCCGAGAAGGCGGATGGCGGAGTCGGAGCCGATGGCGGCGCCGGGCTTGTCGATTTTCTGTTCGTTGACGAGAACGCGACCAGCGAGGATAAGGGCGCGGGCGCGCTCGCGACTTTGGACGAGACCACGGTCAACGAGGAGGAGATCAATGCGGGTTTTGCCGTTAGCGGCCAAACTTCAGTTCGTTCCCGGGATCAAGATGCGCTACATGGATGATGACTTGGCGGATCGGATTTCGTAAAGGCGGGGCAATATGCAACCGAATGGTTGCCTGACATTCCCCTCCCCCTGTCTCCGCCACCAAGTATTTCATTGTAAATGAATTACATGAAGGATGGCGCTCCAAGCATCTCTTAACATTGGACTTTCTCCGAGAAGATCACCGCTAACTCGGACGCAACCATTTTTTCCCCCGGAATGTCTCGCCAAGGGCGCTCAACGGGGAGCGCCCTTAGCGTGGTCCTGCTGTTCGTCAGAAGACAAATTTCCCACTGATCTGAAGCTGGCGCGATGATCCGCCGTCGCTGACAGCGAAGCGGGTGGAGGAGATCTGGCCAAACGTGGAGGATTGCACGTTGCCCGACGGCTGGCCAAAGTTGGGGTGATTGAGAATATCGAATGCATCGACTCGCAGATTGAAGGAGAGGCCCTCGGTGATCTTCGTGTCCTTCTCACCGGACATATCGAGATCCGCGTAGCCCGGGCCGGAGACCGCGTTGCGCCGAATGTTGCCGAGGCCCGTGTAGATACCTGACGTCGGAGTCGTCTGAAGCGTCTCGAACACGCACGCCAGGCGTGATCGTGGATTCGTAACAGGTGGTCACGCCGGTCGTGTTCTGGATGTAAGTAACGTTCGTGACTCCTGCCGCCTGCTGCTTCTTCACCGATACCGGTCCGACCAGGTTTGGTCTTACGATGCCCGTGATCCCGTTGAAGCTGTTGCTGCCGGAAACGATATTGATCGGGTTGCCGGTCTGGTACTGCATGATCGCCGCGAGCTGATATCCCTCTTTGAGTCGGTTGCCCTTGAACGGCAGGTTGTAGATTGCGGTGCCCGCGTAGTGATCGCGCACGTCGAAGTCCGAGAGTCCGTAATTCGATCTGGGGTTGTTGCTGTCCGGCAGGACGTAGGTACCCTGAGAACCGAGCGAGTTCATGTCCATGCGACTTTGCCCACATCGTAGTTCATGCTGAACTCAAGGCCATTCGACATGGACTTTGATGAGCACTGCCCACAGCGCGTTGTAGTTCGAGAAGCCAATGCTGTTTCTCTCGCCGATATTGGAGGCGATGGCTCCCCCGGGAGCAACCGGACTATCGGCCGCGAGATGTGGTGAATGGATGCACCTGCGTCTTGCTGTTCGTACCGACTACCTGGTTGGCGTTGGTCTGGATCAGCAGATGTTTCCCCTGTGACCCCACGTAATAGATCGAGGACACCATGCCCCACGGCAGTGCCTGCTGCAGGTTCAGGTTGTAGCTCTCAACATACGCATTCGAGTATTTGGGGTTGACCATAGCAAGCGAGATTCCCGAGGCCTGTGCATTCCCATACAGATTCGACACGGGAATCGGCGCGCCGTTGTAGGAAACCGCACTGGCGAAGGGAGGATTTGATGCCAGCGGGGTCACGATTCCTGACACGGGCTGATCCACCAGGTAGCCATAGCCTGCCGCGCAACACGGTCCTGCCGTCGCCGCGAGGGTCCCAGGCAAATCCCGCGCGCGGCTCCCAGTTGTAGTTCTGGTTGTACGCTGCATTCCGCGCCAGTCCGTTGGTTCCGACCTGGGTGAGCGTGACGTTGGTCGGATTGAAAATTGTGAAGCGGTTTTCACCTTCGACCGGCGTTCCGTTCCACTCGAATCGCAGACCAAGTTCCAGCGTGAAGGTCCGTGTGGCTTTGTAATTGTCCTGCACAAAACCTGCCGCGGCGTTAGCGTAGACCCGGCTGGAAACGGTCGTGGGCTGGACGGCGAATACGGTTGCTGTGTCCGTCTGAAAATTGCTGGTTGGCGAGATTGAAGTGACGTATGTCAGCGTTCCGATGTTCCCAGCGAAGCTGGCAACCAGGTAGCGCCGAAACTCGCCGCCAAACTTGAAGGTGTGCTTGCCTTTGAGTCAGGACAGCGTGTCTGACCCGACGCCGGTGGTATCTGTGCGCCCCTGCGGGAATCCCGAGGGACCACCGAAGACGAGGCCGATGTCAGAAAGCGTGATCTGCGGCAGGCCCACGTTCCCGGTGAGGCCATCCCCGATGCCCACGCTGGTAGGGTCGGTGAGGTTCGCCGGGTTAAAGGCGATGGCGATGCGATTGAAGCCGACACGCGCTTCATTCACGAGCTTGGGGCTGAAGATGTGGGTTTCGCTGATGGTGCCGATCTGGCGATGCGCGTTGCGATGGTCGCCCCAGCCGGGAATCGTGTCGCCTTGCAGTGCGGGTTCGGTGCGGACGTCTTTCTGGAACGCATAAAAACCATGCAGCGAATCGGCTGGCGCTGAAACTGCTGCAGGACGTCGCCGGTGATACTGGTCGATCTGCACCGGGCCGGGAGTGAACGCAACGTAGTTGTTCCCGCTGTTGGGCAGCGGGATGAGCGCGGCCAGCGCTGCGGCCGCCGGGGCATTGGCCTTGTTGGCCGCGATTGCAGCGCTGATTGGCCGGCGAAATCACGGTGCTGTTCTGCAGAATTCCCTGGTGCTGGCGCAGACCCTCATAGCTGCCGTAGAAGAAGGTGTGGTCTTTCCATATCGGACCGCCCACCGATCCGCCAAAGTTATTGCGCTTCAGAGGCGCCTTTGCACCGGCTGTACCAAGCGGAGCTCCGGTGCGTAGCGCTGTAGCTGCGGTTGAAGTAGTTGCGCGCGTCGAGAGCTTCGTTGCGGAAGTAGTCGAAGGCCTCGCCGTGAAATCGGTTCGTGCCGGAGCGCGTGGCCACGGTCACGATGGAGCCGTCGCTGCGGCCGTATTCCGCGCTGAAGGTGGAGTTGTTGATCTTGAACTCGGAGGTAGTGCTGATCGACGGCTGAAAGGTGATCTGGTTCTGGCTGATGTCGTTGAGGTTGATGCCGTTGATCTGGAAGTTCACCGAGTCTTCGCGATTCCCGGCGGTAAGAAAGGAATTCGCGCCCAGACCGCGGCTTGGCGAAGTGAGGTTGCCTGCTGTTGGAGCAACAACGCCGCCCGGAGTCAGCACAGTGAGATCGAGGAAATGCCGGCCATTGAGCGGCAGATCCTGAACGGTGGATTTGTCGATCACCTGGCCGACGGTGATCGTCTCGCGACTCGATCTGCGTCGTGGTCGCTCTTCACCTGCACCGTCTCGCCCGCGGCGGAGACTGCGAGCTGCATGTTGACGGTTACCTTCTGGTCGACGTTGAGGGTTACCTTTTGCGACGGTGAAGGGCTGAAGCCCGCTGCGGTTGCCTGAACCTTGTAGTCGCCGGGCTGGAGCGACGGGACTACGTAAATGCCCGCAGCATCCGTGACGATCTTTCGGTCCGCACCCGTGGCAAGACTATGTACGGTTACTGCAGCACCCGGAACCACGGCGCCGCTTGGATCTGTGACCGTTCCTGAAAGGCTTGCGGTGGATTGTGACCACGCTGTGGTCGCGAGAATTCCGATGAGAATTCCTTGAGCAAGGAATCCGGTGAGTTTCATATGCCCTCCAAAGTGTCTAACTGCTTTCTGCTAACCTGCACAACCCTCCAACTAATCGATCATTGCGGCTGTACGGTTTCGATTGTCCGGAAGGTATTTTGGGGAACTCCGGACCACGAACTTAGCTCTCTTTTTTGATAGACGTCCCTGATACCTAAACGTTTTCAGCTCTCAAAAAGACGATTTGCGGCGCACGCCAGGTTCAGGTCGCCTTACCGGTCTGCGGGGGACAATCGCAAAAGTGTCGACTCTTCTAACGCAAAGACCCGTTGTCCTGCTCTGATCCGATGGCGGGAGTGATGGTGGGTAATGCATTCAACGAGAAAGAGATCGATGCGGGATTTGCAGGAAGTCGGCGGACGCCCAAGTGGCTCATCCCAACTTAACGAGACTGCCTTTGCGAGGGCCCTTTTACTCCGACGCGGTCGTTCCAGAAAGGGCTGCTTTTTGCGCGCGCCTGAAGGCGGTTTTGATCTTTGGAATGCCGTTCCGGTGGCAGTCGGTGCAGCGGACCCAGTGGATGTTGTGGGGGCTTTTTGCGCTGGTGAAGGTCGTGTCCATCTTTTCGACGTCGATGCCGCAGTGGGACATCTGGGGATGGCAGGTTTTGCAGGAGGCTGCCGCGTTCTCGTTGTGGCCGGCGTGGCAGGCGAGGCAACTGATGCCCTCGTGGACGCCAATGGGGGTGCGATCGTCGCCAGAGCCGATCTGCGGACCGTAATGATTTCCAGCAGCCATGGTGTTTGCCTCGGGCTGGCGCGGCGCGTGGCATTGATAGCAGAGCGCCTGGCGCTGGTCGGGACTGATTTTCACCGGCGCGCGCACCGTCTGACAACTGCGGAAGCGAGAGCAGGCGGATGGCGAAGTGCATTTGCTCGCGGCGATCATAGATGGCCAGAGAATCTGTCGTGGGCGCCATCGTGGCGGAGATGCGCTCGGCGGGCTTTGTTTCGACGGGACCTTCACGATGCACCTGGTGGCAGGCCATGCACGGCATGGTGGGTTGGTCTGCGAAATTGGCGCGCGTGATCTGCCATGGACCGATCGTGTTCTGCGGCTGAACGAGATCGCGGACTGCGCCATTGAAGTGCATGCCGTGGCAGCGGAGGCAATCGTCCATCAGGCGACGCTCAGTGTTGTGTACAGGATTGGTGAAGATCTGCGCGTAGGTAGCGCTATGGGGGCCGGCATGCCAACCGGCGTACTCGTGCTGATGACACTTTTGGCAACTTGTGGTCATTGCAAGCACATCGACGTCGCGAAGACGGATGGACTCGGGCGGTTGCATGAAGAGATGGACGCGGATGTGGCGCAGCTTGGTGGAAAGACTCGCCTCGTGGCAATCAAGGCATGTGGCAGTGCGGTGCGCGGAAGTGTGGACGGCATTTGTATAGGCGGCCATCTCGTGACAGCTTGCGCACCCTTGACCGTGCTGCGATGTGTAGTAGTACGACGCGCCGTAGACGCCTGCGACGCCGAGGAGCGCGAAACAGGCGAGCAAGAGTGCGAGCGTCTTGAGCAAGCGCCTCATGAGCGGAACGCCGTGCCCTTCCAGTTGCGGACGAGCGAGGCTGAGGCGTAATAGGCGATGGCCATAATGGTGAGCACGGGATTGAATCCGCCGTTATTGACGTGGACGCTGCCGTCGATGACGAAGACGTTGTCGACGTCGTGAAGCTGGCAATCGCGATTGACGACCGAGCCGCGCGGGTCGTTGCCCATACGGCAGGTGCCGGCCTGGTGCTGGCCGGCGGAAACGCTCTCGGAATGCCAGCTCATCAGCGAGGTGTTGATGGCGCCGGATTCCTTGAGCCACGCTTCGGCGCGTTTGGCCTGTACATCGCCGATCTCGTAGGTGTGCGGATGGACGTTGCCTTCGAAGCGGGCAACGGGAAGTCCCCACTGGTCGCGCACATTGGGGTCGATGGTGACGCGGCCGGTCGCAGTGGGAATCTGCTGGGTGGGACCCATGATGACGATGGAGCGCTTGTGCCAGTGGCGCATGGCCTGCTTGTGGCGCGAATCCCCAACGCGGCGTGCCGGGCGGCAGGCGATCGATCATGTGGATGGGCAGGCGGATGAATTCGTTGGCAAGCATGCCTCCGCCGCAGAGACCGGGCGTGCCGTGGTTGTAGTCCATGATGGCGATGCTGGCGCCGGGGCCGACGTCGTCGTAGGTCTCGAAGTCGAAGTAGCCGATGGCGCCGGTGTAGTGATGGCCCTGCAGATTGCGGCCGACCTGGTCGTAACGATTGCCGAGACCGTTTGGGAAGAGGCGGCTGCGCGAGTTGAGCAACAGGCGGGCGGATTCAATCGCGGCTGAAGACACGATGACGATATCGGCAGGCTGCTGCTGAAGACGTCCGCGCTCGTCAAAGTAGGCGACACCTGTTGCATGTCCGCGATCGTCGGTGAGGATTTCCTTTGCCATGCATCCGGTGCGGAGTTCGCAGTTGCCGGTGTTAAGGGCGACTGGGATGACGGTGTTCTGCGAGCCGTTTTTGGCGTCCACTTCACAGGCGAATCCGCAGCACCAGCGACAACGCATACAGGGGCCGCGGCCGTTGTAGGGCACGCTGTTGCGGAGCATGGGCAAATGGAATGGATGAAGGCCGAGACGTTTTGCCGCCGGTTCGAGAATGTCGAATTCGCGATTGGGCGGGAGCGGCGGCATAGGCAGATCGCGACGGCGAGGGCTGTGAAAGGGGGTGCCGGAATAATCGCCGGAGACGCCGATTTCGTATTCGGCCTTGTCGTAGAAGGGCTCGAGATCGTCGTAGGTGATGGGCCAGTCTTCAAGCGAACTGCCGGCGGGCGCGCCGTAGGTCGTGCGCATTTTGAAGTCCTGCGGCATGTAGCGCCAGGCTTGCGCGCCGTAGCTCAGGGTGCCCCCACCGACGCAGGCTGCGTTGTTCTGGTATGCGCCTTCGCTGGGCAGCACCGTGCGGGCGACGCCATTCTTGTCGACCCAGACGCGGGGATTGCCTTCATCTTCGGGGCCGAAGGCATTGCCGAGGAAGGTGGTGCGCTGATTACGGAGGTCGTCTTTGCGGCAGTCGGCGGCGGTGTACCATTTGCCGCGTTCAAGCAGAACGACGCTGAGGCCGGCGGTGGACAGCTCCTTGGCAACGATGCCACCCGCTGCGCCAGCGCCGATGACGACTGCGTTGACGCGCTTCAAGAGCTGCCGCCTTTGTTGCTCGGCGGCGCAGTGCTGCGAAGGTCGTACTGGGCGCGGCCACGCAGTGGTGGCTCAGCCAGTCCGAGCATGTGCCAGCTCGCCGCGTCACGATTGCCGCCATGGCGCGGCGAACCGTAGTAGCCCTCCATGGTGTGCTGGCGGAGCAGTTCGAAAAAAAGGCGGCTCTCTTTCTCGAGCGCGGTGACGATTTGAAGTTGTTGCTGCGGAGTCGCGTCGGCGAACGCGGGGCCAAAACGGTCCCGGCTCATCTCGTCGGTTTGCGCGAGGCCGGCACGATACGTGTCCTGATGACGGCGATAGTGACGTGCGAGCTGGCGATCGATGTAGGTGACGACACCGGCCTGCGACGCGCCGGAAAAATCGTCGGCGGGGACGATTTGATCGCAGAGAACCGAGAGAATGCGTGCCTGGTTATCGCTGAGGACGTCCCACGAGAAACCGGCGCTATTGTGACAGCCGATGATCGTAGCTGCGCCGCTGATGGCCGAAGCCAGTGCAAACTGCCGTCGAGTTAGAACGACTTTTGACGCAGGCCTGCGCATGGGCTGACCTCGAACAGAACATGAGAGAGGTTGAGCTGGTCGGGCAAACCAACGCCCGTTCCCCGTTACCTGATCATGCTCAGCGGACAAGCACGCCGTGGTCTGTGTTTAGGATCACAAGTGGGGCAAGGTGTTGAAAGCGCGACGCACGCAAAGTGCAAAGGGCCATTTCGGAAAGGAATGGCCCTCGTTATTTGCGCTTGGGGCGCGGATCAGGGATGAATATTCTGACAGGCCGCCAGGGAGGGGGTTATTCCAGGCTGGTAACAGGGTTGCCCGGCGCCCGGGATTCGGCTGGAGATGTTGGGATTGCCCCTGGTGCCATTTTGCGTTGTGACGCGCACATCGATGAGGTTGCCTTCAATCAGGACCGTAGTGTCGACGATGTCCTGATCGGTACGGATGATGGTGAGGAAGGTGCTGTCGGGCGAAGATACGTAGACCTTGCCGAAAAGCGAGTTTGAAGTTGAGACAACCGTACGCGGGTGACCGGTGACGGCAAGGGTTTTCTCCACGGCGTGGCTGGACAGGTTTACGACGTGCACGCTGCTGTCGGCCTGGTCGGCGGTATAGGCACGGCTTCCATCGGCCAGCGCAGTAACGCTGGCGGGATTATGTCCCACCGGAATGGTGAACGTGGTGCCGAATGTGGGACTGTCATTCCCGAATATATCGAGGCTGACGTCGATCAGGCTGATCGTGCCGCCGTCGTAGTCCGCGACGACGAGCTGTTGGGTAGCAGCAACATACTCGGCATAGACGGGTCCTGCAACCGCAGGCACGTTCGTCCCAGTCAGGCCGGCCGCTGTGGAGAGAGGCAGACTCGGGTGGCACGTGACGGGCTGGCCATTCTGGTTGGTGAACGGGGTGCATTCGTCAAGGGTGTTGTTCTGGCTGTTGATCACAGTGATGGTGTCGTCGCCGCGATTGAGCACATAGACGCGCCTGCCATCGTTACTGGCAACGCCATAGACAGGACACTTGCCGAGAGGGATCCGCGCCGAGACCGTGAAGCTGGAGACTTCAATCGAGTCGGCCTCGCCAACCTGTGCGACGGATGCCGGCGCGTTGTTGCACGTTACGTCGAAGGGTACGTTCTGGCTGATGGAGTAAATGTTCTGTCCGAGGGAACCCAGGCCCACCACGGCGATTGGAGTAGTCGCAACCGGAATGGCGAGTTTGAAGGCTTCAGCTGTGCCGTTGATGGCAAGCACATTGATTTCGTTCTGGAACAAGTCAGAGGCCCACAGACCGGCCGTCGGCGAAAACAATCCCACAGTCTGGGCGGTCGTAGGCAGGGTGGAGTAATAGATGTTCTTTTCCTGGGGCTGGGAGGCGGAAACCTGGAAATTGGTGAGGGTATGGTCGCTGTTGGCGGTATACCCGTTTGCCCCGTTGGAATCGAGCGTAAACGCAAAGGGATTCGGCCCGATGGTGGCCTGGGTCAGAATGCTGTCGCCCGAGTAGTCGATTACCGTGGCGACGCCGGGGGCGTTCGCGGACGGGGATGAAACGACGACCGCGTAGGAAATTGGCTGCGCCGCGGGTCCGGTTGGGTTGATCGGCGTAATAACGGGCCGGTAGGAGTTCCCGCAACCGGCAATGAAGGCTGTGACCGCAACCGCTGCGCCCGCCTGAACCATTCGCGTACGCGCCTGGCCTAAAACGTTGGAAAAAAGACTCATTCAGTTCTTTCCTGCTTACTTATCGATTGTAAATCAGCGAGGGGCTGAATCCGGGCTTCCCGGTCGCCCGGTTCCATGGAAGGTAGTGAGGCGTCTCATCTTGCACAAAGAGCCGCATTAACGCGTGGCCGGTGTTTCTGGGGTTAGACGGGTCAGACTCTTGATTCGGTATCCAGAAATGACCCGCGCGGGCTCAATGCACCAACTACTCCGGACATGGATCAGAAGATCCTGACGATAGTGTGGTCCGAACCGCTGCGGGGCCCTGCGGCAGCATGACCTAGAAAATTCTTGCTACCGAGTAGCCGGTCACTGGACAATGACCCGATCCTTCGAGGTCACATTTCGAATCTGAAGCTTGTATATTTTGGCAGCGGCTAGTCGCCGTCATTGAAGGGTTGATATCTCAGGTGGGACTCTTAACAGCGGCAAGATCCCTGCATTCTTCCTCAGATAGTTTTGTGCCCGCTCATCCCCTCGTTCCGCAGCTCTCACTATCCAAAGTCGCGCTTCTGCTCTGTCCTGCACTACTCCCTGCCCGTAGTAATACATATAGCCCAAATCATATTGGGCGTAAGGCAATCCGTTTTCAGCAGCTCGGCGGTACCACACCGCAGCTTGGACCCAATCCTTTTGCAAACCCCGCCCTTGGTAATACATCGAGGCAATGCCACATTGTGCCGCCGCGCTGTTTTGTTTCGCCGCCTTTTGGTACCAGCTCAGAGCCTGCGCAAAGTCCTGCTGAACACCGTTGCCCTTGTCTAACATATAGCCGACACCATATTCCGACGCCGCGTCGCCGCGATCTGCGCCTGAACGAAACCATCGAACGGCCTCAGAATAGTCTTGCGGTACCCCATGACCATAGAGATACATGCTTCCGAGTGTGTATCCGGCCAGCACATCTCCGTGCTCGGCGCGTATGCGGGTGACTCGGGCTTTCTCAGCCATAAACCGTGCGTTGGCATTCGCTTTGTAAGCGTGCCATGCAACCGCTGCGCCAACGATGATGGCGATCGATGCGGCACCTGCTGAGACCCGCCAGAACGAGCTCATCTCTTGGCCCTCAAAATGGGAATAGAATCACAACATTCTTGCACAAACTCGAATAATCTACATGCAATTTGCGAAGTCAATTCGCTCTGCTGGCGAGTTGTGGACCACTCTTCCCTTTTCCGAATCTTCGCCGCGACGAACGGGGCACACTCGCCCCACCCTGACAAAACAGCTTGCCGCTAGATTAATGAGGGGTGATGACTTCCTCGTACTTACTGAAGACTTTGACAACGGAACTGTCCGGACTGGTCCATGCTGCGGGGCCTTCCTGTGTCAACTTGTGAATTCCATCGTTCCAATGGATGTGCGTAATGGACCCAGCTCCTTTTTCATACGCATAGGTTGTACCGTCGTCCGAGAAGAGGGTGAAGTCGCTGTCTGCTCCGCCATAGATTCTGACCTGGGCGATGGACTGCTTCTGGTGGGTGCTCTCTACCTGTGAGCCCATCGGGATGATGGAACCCGCGCGGACGAAGAGCGGGATGGTGTCGATGGGCGCAGAGACGGTGATGGTCTGGCCGCCTTTCACTCGCTCATTTGTCCAGTAGTTGTACCAGTCCGCGCCGGCGGGCAGGTAGACTTTGCGGCTGGTGGCTCCCTGCTCGGTGACGGGAGCGACAAGGAAAGCAGGACCGAACATGTATTCATCGCGGAGATCGGCCACGTTGGGGTCGTTGGGGAAATCCAGAGGCAAGGCACGCATGAAGGGAGCGCCGGTAAGCCACGTCTGGTAACCGAGCGAATAGATGTAAGGCATCAACTCGTAGCGGAGGCGGAGGTATTTCTCGAGGATCGGCTCAGCCTGCTTGCCATAGGACCAGACCTCATTCGTTCTGCGGCTGCCGTGAGCACGCATGATAGGCAGGAAGGTAGCGTACTGAAACCAGCGCGTGTAGAGCTCCGGGTAGTCGTCGTATCCACCGACGTTATCGCGGGCATCGCTGGGGTCCAACAACGCCGGGCGCGCGGGGTGGTGCTCCGCCGGCAGATATTGCCAGCCTCCAGTGTCATTGGACCAGTACGTAATCCCCGACGCTGTGAAGTCGAGGCCGGTGGGGATCTGCCGGCGGTAAGTGTCCCACGTGGGATAGATGTCGGACGACCAGACGATGGCGCCGTTGCGCTGCACGCCGAGGTAGGCATCACGAGACAAGATGAGCGCGCGTTTTTGCGGCAGGTCGCGGCGGAAGCCGTCTGACAGTGCGCCGGTGTGAAGCAGCGGATAGACGTTATAGAACTGCGTGCCTGGACCGATCTTGTAGTAGGAACCGTTGGGCGGCAGGTCGGGCTCGGTTTCGTCAGCCCACAGCGAATCGAATCCCTTGCTGAGGATGTTGTCGCGGATCGTGTTCCAGTACCACGCGGCCGCGTCGGGGTTGGTGGTGTCGATGTCGGAGCCGGCGCGATCGTAGGGGAGACCGTTGATGGGCTTGCCATCTGCGGTGTGAATGAGCCAGCCGTTCTTTTCGAGTTCGGCGTAGAAGCGGCTCTCGGGAGTGAAGCGCGGCCACACGCTGATCATGGTTTCGAATCCCATGTCGTGAAGCTGCTTGTTCATCGCCACCGGATCGGGCCAGAATTTTGGATCCATGTCCATCTGGCCCATCTTGGTGTAGTAGAACCAGTCGACGACCATGACATCGGCAGGAAGATGACGATCGCGATAGCCCTTCGCGACAGACAGGACTTCATCCTGGCTGGTGTAGCGCTGCTTGCACTGGATGTAGCCGTAGGCAGCCTTGGGCAGCAGCGGAGTGGGACCGGTGAGGAGACGATAGCCGGCATAGATTTCGTCGGCGGTGTTGCCGGCGATGACGAAGAAGGAGACGCGATCGCCGACTTGCGAGGACCACTTCGTCTGCTCGTTGAATCCAGGTTCGATGGTGGTCTTCGATGGATTGTCCCAGATGAGGCCGTAGCCTTTGTTCGTGATGAGGAACGGAACGCACGTGGTGGGCGCTGCGGGCGAGAGGTAATCGTTCCAGCAGCGAACGGGGTGGCCGCGGTGGTCGAGGAAGCCTTCGTGGTTGTCGCCAAGGCCGTAGTAGTGTTCGTCATCGGGTGAAACGAAAGTGGCGCCGACGGTGAAGAACTCGGGGTCGGTGGGACGGCGATCGTTGTTGATGCTGGCGGTGCCGTCCTTGTGGTTGGGAACGGCCTGCTGCCATCCGGTCATCTCGAGGAGTTTCTTCCCTTCCGGTGTGGTGAAGGTGATGTGCGCGCCGGGAGTGGACCCGTTAAAGAACTTGGCGATGTCGAGTTCGGTCGAGAGCTTTGGATGCAGAGGCGGATGGTCGCGCTCAACCTTGGCGATGATGCGCGAGGAGCGATAGACGTCGTTGATGTCGGTTTGCTCTTTTGACCAGCCATCGGCATTGGGAGCGCCGACGAAGCCATAGCCGGGCTTGGCGAGGGCGCTGTCGTGCTGCAGGCTGAGAGTGACGCGGAGGATGTTGGGGGCGTACGGCTCGAGGATGATGGTCTCGCCTTTGCGATCGATTTCCAAACGCTGGTCAGAGGACTGGGCAGAGCAAACGCCTGGAATGATGACCAGGCCAGCGACTGACAACGCGAGCAATGAATACCTTTTCATCCTGAACCCCAAAGACAGTGGAAATGTACGTATTGGTACGCGGGATGAGTGTAAATGAACAGGTCGGTGGACGATTGTGAGGGTTTTATCGAAGACCCGCTCATAGCGACGCGATGAACGGGGCACCGATTCAAAGTCGATGAGTGGGTCACGTTGGGGAATAAGGAGGGAGCAGCAGCCTTCAGGCTGCTGAAATCAACAGCAAATACCTTATGGCCTTCACACGCTGCGGAAAAACACAATCGGAGACGCCGTTTTGAAAGGGCACGACTCGGGGTACCCTCTGGGTCGCGTGCCGATAAAACCAATCAAATCAAAGCCGGCTTTAGCCGCTGAGGGATGCCTTCCAGCAAGCTGACGAAGTGTCATCCTGAGCGCAGTGAAGGATCCGCGGTTGCTTTTGGGAGTTTCAAAATCGCGATACTTCCCCATTGCCCACCACTCAGAACCTGTCGGTTACAATCCCAAATGCGCCAAAAGCCGGGGGATACTTATGAAACTCGCGCATTGTCTGTTCCATTGGATTGCGTTCTCATGCCTCGTCCTCATCTGCATGCCCTTTGCATACGCACAGGGGAATGATGCACCGGAGGGAGTCTGGGAATCTCCTGACAATCGGGGTGGTGCTGTCGGCATTGAAGTTCACAATGTAAAACAGGAGGATGGCCGCACGGCTCTCGAAATTGGTGTGTACCATCGAGCGAAAGACGGATGGCGCTTCATACGCCTCGGGGATGAAAACTTCTTCGACACAGGATACTCCGAAGGATTGCTCGCTATTCACTTCGAAGGTCGCACGAGAGAAAACAACTCAATCGATGGAAACAACACTCAGGGCGTCGGCTCTGAGCGCGGAACTGGCGGCCTCGAACCGACAATCGATCTAAATTTAACGTTCGATCACAGCGAGGATCAGTGGACGGGGCGTTTTCATCGAGGCTCATTCGACGAGCAATTAGTCTTGAGGAGAGTGCCAAATCCCCCACTACCTGGACAAGCTTCATCACCTCAGCCAGAGTTGCATGCGGCACTTTTGGTTGTGCCGAATGACACACCCCTTCCAACGTTTGAGGTCGAACTGACCAACTCGGGGAATATTGACCTGGTTCTGAACCTGGGAACAATGCTCTTGAACGGGCGCGAGCAATTCGCAGACGCAATTGACCTATCTCTTAGAGATGCGGAGAACGGCACCGAGAAATTGGTCCTCAAAGGACCTGGAATGATAGGTGGGCGAGTCGACCGATTTGTCGTGCCGTTGCCGAAAGGGGCACACTTTATCCTGCCAATCGATCTTGCAGACTACTACATTCCCAATCGAGAAGTCTTTGATATTGAACTCAAGCCGGGCCAATATTTCTTGAGTGCCGAGTACCGAGGAGAACGTGTGGAGCACGCGAACCTAGACATGCAGGGACTTCGGACAATGCCGTATTGGGTTGGGCGGGTTGATTCGAGTGAGACTTCGTTCGTAGTTCCTGAGAAGTAGGTTAGTATTCGCCGGTTGCGGGAGAGTGACCGCCGATGTGGAGGTTACGAGACAAGTTCCCCACCCACTCTGAATATCTACAGCTCAGTCAGCACCCAGGGGAAGTCAAGACAAGTCCCCCCAGAACGTGACGCATCTTCCTCATTGCATTGCGCCAAAACTTCTCAGCAATCTTGCAGGTTAATTCCCGGCACGGCCTATACTCGTCTCAGCAGCGGAAAGCCGGAACATCCTGAATCGCTCCCTTAGCGACACTTCAAAACCGTCCATTGGGATGGCGAACTTTCCCACATTATGGGAGAGTCCTGCCTCGAGAATGGTGCAAATGACCGAATTCGGCCGCTAAGTCCTTATCTTTGACGACTTTGCGACTTAAGTCCAATGGTTAGAAGGTTTTACGGGACCCCCTTTGAAGCTTAAGTCGCCTTTATTGACGACTTTAGCTAAAAAAACGATTTTTTGGTTTTTTGGAGAAGCGCAACCGTATAGTTGCATATTGTTCAAAGCATCACAAACGGCGGCAGGTGGCCCAGCATCGACTTGATTGTTTTGGCCGGAACGATACGATGATCTCGTGGCCCGACCGAAGCTGCAGTGGCAATCGAAGACGATTTTGTTGCTGGTGTTTCCATTTGTGGGCGCCGATGTCGTGCTGCAGACGCGCTGGTGGACGACGCAGATGCCGGTGGTCGCGATCTGGACGCTGAGCTTGAGCATTCTGTTGGGGCTCGTTGCATTCAAGATGCGTTCGGCCACGGCGGGGGCTGCCCTCGGTGGCGCGGCAATTACGGCGAGCCTGATGTATGCGACGGTTTCGTTTCCGTATCTGCCGTGGAAGACGGGACTGGTGCCGGTGTTCGTGTTGCTGGTGATGACCGCTCTTGCAACACGGGCGGGGCGAAAGCACAAAGAGAGCCTGGGAACGGCGGAGAGCAAGCGGGGACGCGCCGCTTCGCAGGTGGCGGCGAACCTCGGCGTGGCCGCGATTGCGTCGAATGCGCTGGTGCTTTCGTGGATGGTGAATCAAACCTGGCTGCCGGAGGCGAAGGTCTTCCCTGCCGCAGCTTTCTGCCTGGGATTGGCGGCGCTGGCCGAAGCGGCTGCGGATACGATTTCATCCGAGCTTGGTCAGATGCTGAGCGGGCACCCGCGAATGATCACGACTTTTCGAAAAGCGGACCCCGGAACGGATGGGGCGATCAGCATAGGCGGGACGGTTGCGGGGATCATGGCGGCCGCGCTGGTGGCGGCAGCAGGAACCTGGGCGCTGGACGGCGGCTGGTGGATGCTGGTGCTGTGCTGGAGTGCGGGTGTGTTCGGATTGTTCTTCGACAGCCTGCTGGGAGCGACGCTGGAACGGCGCGGCTGGATCAATAACGATGCGGTGAATTTTCTTTCGACGGCAAGTGCGGCGGGGTTTGCGTTGGGAATGTTGGCACTGGTGCCGCATCGGCTTTTCTAAGCAGAGCTAGCGGAGTTGGCCGCGCTACGCGCGTGTTAGCGGAGCTACCGGAGTTAGAGATCGGCACCCTATTCCCCAGTCCCCAGTCCCTACTCCCTAGTCCCTAGTCCCTGTTCCCTGCTTTATTCAGTCGAGGCGGAGGCGCCATAGCGTGTAGCTGACGATCTCGTGCTCAATGCGCTCGGTTTCGCCGGAGTTGCCTTCGATCGGTACGCGCGGGCGCGGCGAAGTCAGCACGTCAAGACCGTTGGCGGCGCAGATCTGGTGGATGCGGAAGAGATGGGTGCCGTCGCTGACCACAACGATGCGGCGCAAGCCGTTGGTTCGGGCGATGACGGCGAGGCGGCGGACGGATTCGTCAGTGCTGGTGCTCTCGGTTTCGGCGATGATGTCGGACTCGGGGACACCGGCGCCTTCAAGATACTGCTGGCCCACGGCGCCTTCGGAATATTGATCACCGCCGTCGCCGCCGAGGGTGATGATTAAAGGCGCGATGCCGCGGCTGTAGAGCGATTCAGCGTGATCGAGCCGAGCGCGGAAGACGGGTGAAGGATGGCCGGCGTATTCGGCTGCTCCGAACACGGCGATAGCGTCGGCGGGAGCAGACTGATCCTGCGACGCGTAATGCTGGATCTGGATGTAGACCCAGCGGCACCAGATGAGGCTGGCGAGCACCAGCAGACCGAGCAGCACAAAAATCCATCGGAGAATCGGCTTTTTCGGTTTTCTTTCGTCCGACGCTGGCTTCGACGATTGATTCATCTCGGCTCTCAGCGCTGCAGAACCATGACGATTTCGTGCGTGGGAATGGCGCCTTCCCGGAGGATTTCCCATCGGCCATCTCCCAGCGACAGGTCGACGATGGTGGTGGGCAACGCGCGGCCGGTGGGGCCGCCATCGACGATGAGGGGAATGCGGTCGCCGATCTGGTCGCGAACGCACGCGGCGTGGGTGCACTCGGATGCGCCCTGCAGATTGGCGGCTGTGGCCGTGATGGGCAGGCCGAAGCGCTCGACGACGGCGCGTGGAATGGCGGAGTCGGGGATGCGCAGGGCGACATTGCCGGTGTTGGCCGTGGAACGCAGGGGCAGCCTGGTGCCCGCACGGACAATGATGGTGAGCGGCCCGGGCCAGAAGCGGTCAGCGAGTTTGTCGAGCATGGGATCGCTGTCGCGCGCCAGCTCGTACGCCTGACGGAGCGAGGCGATCAGCAGCGAGAGCGGCTTCTGCTTCTGACGGCTCTTGATGCGGTAGATGTTTTCGACGGCGTGGAGATTGACGGGGTCCACGGCAAGGCCATAAAAGGTGTCGGTGGGCATCGCGACTACATCGCCCTTGCGCAGACAGGAGACGATGTAATCAATCCGGTCTGTTTGGGGCTCGTCGGGATGGACGCGCAAGATTTCCGCGGACAAGAAGGTCTACCTCGGTTCCCTCAGGCAATTCAAAATTGCCGACTTTCGTGGTGGCTGCAAGCAGATCGCATTCGCAAGAAGGTGCTGGACACGCCCTGACAGCGCGGACAAGCATGCAGACATTGCTCAAGCATTTGCAGACCCACAAAGACGGAAGCTATCACAGCAACGGCTGCGGTGCAACCTGAGTACTGCCGTCTATTCAGCGACATCCCGCAAAACCGCTTAGAATCCTTTAAGCGAAAGACGGTTCGCAGGAATGCCTATTCGCATTGTACAGAGTAAGCAGAACGCGCGGTTGAAGGAATTGCGGCGGGCGCTGGCGAGTCCGGGACGGAACGAGAGCGGACTTGTGGGCATTGAAGGGCCGAACCTCGTGGTGGAGGCGGTGCGCGCGGGGCTCCACATCGCTTGCGTTTTTGTGGCGCAGGGATCGGAGCGGCTGGTTGAAGCGCTCGAACTTTCGGAAAAGTTGGAAGTGCTGGCCATGCCGCGGGAACTGCTTGACGCCGCGCTGACGACGGAGACGCCGCAGCCGGTTGCCGCACTGGTGGAACCGCCAGACTGGACCTGGGCGCATGTCCTCGGCGACCGGAAGGAATCAGCACCGCTGATTGTGGTGCTGGCGGGGTTGCAGGATCCCGGCAACCTGGGAACGATCTTGCGGTCGGCTGAGGCGTTCGGGGCAGATGGGGTGCTGAGTCTTGAAGGCACGGTAAGCGAGTGGAATCCCAAGGCGGTGCGGGCGTCGGCGGGAAGTGTGTTTCGGATACCGGTACTGCACCCACATGAAAGAGAGGCAATGGAGCGGTTGCGCGAGGCCGGCGTGCGAATTCTGGCTACGACCGTGCAAGGGGCACAGCCGGCGGATCTTGTGAACCTGGCTATGCCGGTGGCGCTGGTGATCGGCAACGAGGGAAACGGAGTGCCGGTGGATCTGGCAGCAAAGGCGGATGGTGCAATCACGATTCCCTGCCCCGGGCCGGTGGAGAGCCTGAACGCGGCGGTAGCGACGAGCGTATTGCTGTACGAAGCAGCGCGACAGCGGGCAGCGAAGAGCGGCGGCCCACAGGATCGACGCGGAGGAACGCGATGAGCTTGTTTGATGGAGTGCCCGATGGCCCGGCAACGGCGATGCGCTCTTCCAAGGGTCTGCCCGGCGGAGACGCTCCCCTGGCGGAGCGAATGCGACCACGCACGCTGGAAGAGTACAGCGGGCAGGAGCACCTGCTGGGGCCGGGAAAGCCGCTTAGGGTACAGATCGAGCGCGACGCGCAGAACGCGCAAAGCCTCGGCTCGATGATCTTCTGGGGTCCGCCGGGTGTGGGTAAAACTACGCTGGCGAAGATTATTGCCGAGACGACGAAGGCAAACTTTGTTGAGTTTTCCGCGGTGATGTCGGGGATCAAGGAGATCAAGCAAGTGATGGCCGCGGCGGCGCAGGCTGCGGAGATGCACTCGCGGACGATTCTGTTCGTGGATGAGATTCACCGCTTCAACAAGGCGCAGCAGGATGCGTTTCTGCCGTATGTGGAGCGCGGAACGATCCGGCTGATCGGGGCAACAACAGAAAATCCTTCGTTTGAGATTATTTCGGCGCTGTTGTCGCGCTGCCGCGTTTATGTGCTGCAACCGCTGAGCGAGGATCGGATTGTCGAGTTACTGCGAAAAGCAGTGCTGGACAAAGATCGCGGGCTAGGCGCAATGGAGTTGACGGCGGACGACGATGCGCTGGAACTGATTGCGAGCTACTCAAGCGGCGATTGCCGCAGCGCGTACAACACGCTGGAGGTGGCGGCGCAGCTGGCGCTGGAACCAAGGGACGCCGGAACGAAGCACATCGACAAGGCGCTCGCGACTGAAGCGGTGCAGCAACGCGTGCTGATGTATGACAAGTCAGGCGAGGAGCACTACAACCTGATTTCGGCACTGCACAAGAGCGTGCGGAATTCAGACCCTGACGCTGCGCTGTACTGGCTGGCCCGCATGTTTGCCGCAGGCGAGGATCCACTGTACCTGGCGCGGCGCGTTGTGCGGATGGCAGTGGAGGACATCGGGCTGGCGGCGCCTGAGGCGCTGAATTTGTGTTTGTCGGCGAAGGAGACGATTGATTTTCTGGGCTCACCGGAGGGCGATCTGGCGCTGGCTGAAGCGGTGGTGTATCTGTGCCTCGCGCCGAAGTCGAATGCGGTCTACACGGCATACGGCGCTGTGCAGCAGGAGATCGAACATACACGTCAGGAGCCGGTGCCGCTGCATCTGCGAAATGCGCCGACGCGGCTGATGAAGGAGCTGGAGTACGGCAAAGGGTATCGCTATGCGCACGACGAAGAAGGCAAGGTGGCGGATATGGATTGCCTGCCTGATTCGTTGAAGGGACGCAGCTACTACAAGCCAACGCAGGAAGGGCGCGAGAAAGCGCTGGCGCAGCGCATGGATGAAATTCGGCGGATTCGCGCGGGCAAGCAACGCGAGTAAGCCTGGCTTCGCGCTCAGGAAAGATTCTTGACACCGCATTCAAACGGCGTCCTCATAGAAATCATATGAATTGACGAAATATCGGCATCGAGACGAGATCTCGTCACTCGATTTTCGTCACTTCAGAGCTTCGTCACCGCCCGATCAGCCAGCAATCGATTCGTAAATCATCTCCTTTCATACATCAGGAATTGTTGATTCTGCCAACGCAACTTTGGCACGCAAGATGCTGTTTATACGCTTAAGTAGGTAAGAGCGGATGGTCCAATCCAATCTTGAAGCGGAACGCAAGGACAAGGCGTTGCGTAGTGAGTGGAAGGCGATTGAAGTGGACGGGAAGATGCCGAGTTGGGCCAAACCTGGTGCGGCCGGCATTCCGCGAAACGAGCAAGGGACTTAGGAGGTCATTATGTCATCGAATTGGAACGAACCCACCTATGCACAGCAGTTCGCAGGCAACCTGCGCGGATCCTCTGAACCAGTCCCAATGCGCGTGAACACGAGCCTGCGGATGATGTCACCGGAGATGGTGCAGGAACTTCAGAAGCTTGACCATCATTCAAGCGGCGCGCCGCAATATATCTTCGTGCGGCGAGATGGTCTGCCGCTGCATCCGAGTCTGCAGGCCACGGGACTGCACTACTTCGAATGGTAGTAGCGCATGCCGATTTCGCTTTCAATCGCGGTATTTCACCGAGCAACCGTAAGCTCGCGTGTAGGGCATGGCCACCGGCTTTCCAGCCATGGCAGACGAGAGGGCGTCAGAGACGAAGTTGTCGGCGCCCTTGACGTCTTCGGCGTCGGGAGTGGGGCGATTGTCGATGGCGCCGGCATAGATGAGCTTGCCCTGCGGATCAATGATGAACATGTCGGGCGTGGTCCTCGCGCTATAGAGGCGTCCGAGTTTGCCATCGGGATCAAGCAGCGCCGCAGTGGGCACGGCGTGCATCTTCGCAAGATAGTCGTTCTCCTGGGCCGGTGTTACGTATCCCTGCGCGCCGGGCGCGGATGAGATGACGGTGAACCAGACGACTCCCTTCGCGGTCCATTCCTTCTGCAGATTCTGCATGTTTCCGGATTCGTAATGTTTGCGTGTGTA
Source organism: uncultured Acidobacteriaceae bacterium (assembly GCA_963769345.1). Classification (GTDB taxonomy): domain Bacteria; phylum Acidobacteriota; class Terriglobia; order Terriglobales; family Acidobacteriaceae; genus Telmatobacter. The sequence goes on along the minus strand of CAVYLL010000004.1, from coordinate 242,101 downwards.
TGGGCAGCCCTGGTTGTGCCATTCGAGCACGACGTATTTTCCGTGGTACTCGTCCAGCGAGTGGTTCTTGCCTTGCGAGTCGGTTGCGGTGAAATCGGGAGCCGGCGCACTGACCTTTGCAGTCTGCGCGTAACTTGAGATCGGGAGAAGGAAGAATGTGATTGCGGCGGAAACGGCCGCGTATGTGCGGAGACGCATGGCAGTCCTCCCGAGGGGAATCTCAGAAGGTGAGGACGAAAGATCCGGGACCTCACTGCTGGTTTGACGAGGATGAGGCGCTTTGGGATGCGGGGTGAGGCAGTTGCGCAAGGGCGTCGGTGACGATGCCGGGGGTGAGGACTTCGGGCAGTAGCCGCGGACTCTTTTCGCCGGGGACGTAGAGGGCGTATGTGGGAACGCCGCTGCGACCGAGGGAGTTGAGGGTCTGGGTGATCGAGTCGTCGTAGCGGGTCCAGTCGGCGCGGAGAAGGACGACGTTGTTGTCGGCGAAGGCTTTCTGGACTTCAGGCTTGCCGAAGGCGATGCGCTCGTTGACCTGGCAGCTGAGGCACCAGCTTGCAGTGAAGTCGACGAAGACGGGGCGGCCCTGCGCCACATTTTCCTGTACTGCGCCGCTCGACCAGACCCCCCAGTACCTTCCGGACTTCAGCTGCGTTGCCAGATCGGGCTTCAACTGGATTGTGAGCACTTTGTCCGGGCTGAACTGGGGAACGACCATCGAACCTGAAAACACGCCGAGGCCGATGACACAGAGAAGAATTGCGCCAGCCACGACACTCGCCCACCGCTTCGCTGGCCAGCGACCGAGGAACCATCCGGCGATTGCCAGCAGCAGGAAGCTGGCAAGGAGCGCTGCGAGAACGGCGGCACCATAAGCATTCGCCAGCACCCACGCAAGCCAGATGACGGTTCCGAAGATGGGCACAGAGACAGCCTGCTTGAGAACTTCCATCCACGCACCAGGGCGCGGCAGGATGCGCGTCCATGCAGGCTGCAGCGTGAGCGCGACGTAGGGCGCGGCGAGTCCGAGGGCGAGCGCCGTGAAGATGGCGAAGGTGACGACGGCGGTCTGCGCAAGCGCGTAGCCGAGAGCGACACCCATGAACGGCGCGGTGCATGGAGTGGCGACGATGACTGCGAGGACACCGGTGAAGAAGCTGCCGGTGTAGCCCTGCTTTGCCGCAAGCGATCCGCCCGCACTTGTCAGCGTGAGTCCGATTTCAAATTGACCGGCGAGCGAGAGGCCAAGGAAGAAAAGCAACGCGGCCATCAACGAGAGGAACACGGGCGACTGGAACTGGAATCCCCATCCGAGATGAGAGCCAGCGGAGCGAAGCCCGAGCAACAGGGCCACCAGTACCCAGAACGAAACCAGAATGCCGGCGGCGTAGACGAATCCGTGATTGCGCAGCTTGTGACGCTCCTCGCCTCCCGACTGAACGAGCGACAAGCCCTTGATGAAGAGCACCGGGAAAACGCAGGGCATCAGGTTGAGGATGAGTCCGCCGAGGAATGCCAGGCCGGCGGCCTGCAGCAGGCCGATGGTAGCGGAGCCGGAGGGGCTAGCGGAGTTAGCAGTGTCAGTGGAGTTAGCCTGGCTAGCGGTGTTAGCGGGAATTGTGCTGCTAGATGCCGTTTGGGCGGGGACGGGCCTGGGCGCTCTTGGGGGGCCCGCCTGGGCGATCAATTCGTAGGCGCGGCCGCCGGAGAGCTGGAGCAGGCCTGTGAGTTCTTTCGGGCTTGCGGCTAAAGATTCATCCTTCTTCAGGTCGAGTGTGATGCCGTTGGCGGTCGGCGTCGCCGCTTGAGGCGCGGGGTTGGAGAGGATATCGGGACTGGCCGGGAAGAAGGATGCTTCAGTCTCCTTCTGTCCCGTGTTGATGGTCAGACGGAAGCCGGTGGATGTCGGCACGAATCCGATTTTGAGGTTAGCCGGCAACGGTTGCGGGAGCTTGTTGGCGAGGCGAGCCCAGATGTCTTGATCGGGCTGCATCGGGGTATTCGCGGCGGGCGCGTTGCCGGAAGCAACCGGACGCGACAGTTCGAGCTCGGCCTTTTCGGGGATGCAGCTTCCGCGACAAACCAGCCAGTCTACCTTGGCGTGGAGTGTTGCCGGACCGGAAGATGCTCCGCCGGCCACGTTGAGTTGGATTGGAAAGAGCACTTCATCTTCGTACCCGAAGTCCATCAGCGGGCCGAGCGGAAGGCGCTTGGGGATGGGAAATTGAAGCGGGTCGGCGGTGATGCCCGGCGGAAGCGTCCACTTGATGTGGGGCGGTTCGCCCGCGTCGCCGGGGTTTTTCCAGTAAACGTGCCAGCCGGGTTCGAGCTTGAAGTAGAGGCCTGCATTGTTGGGAGTGCCAGGCTGGAGCTGCGCGCCGGGGCTGATGAGCTGCACGTGCACGTGGGGCAAGTCGGCAGAGCTGGAGGCGGCGAACACCGGCAGAGCGGCTACGAGAAGGATGGCGAGCGCGAAGATCGGGCGGAGAAATTTCATTCGGAGTCGGTAGACACCATTTCATTGGACGCTTGCGGAAGGCCGATGGTCGCGAGAAGCGGCTGGGTTAGTGCACTGGTTTCCCACCCTTGCGACGGAAATGACGTCGCAAGGATGGGGCACCCGAGATTTGTGCGAGTGTGGATGATCATCGAACTAACCCACTCTCTGTGCGTGTTCGCGGAAGATACAAGCGTTCTGGACACATTTCACACCGGCGGCCCGCGCACGGGCGATGGCTTTGTCGTTGATCACATCCTCCTGAAGCCAGAGATATGGGATACCGAGACGGATCACGTCTTCAACGATGGGCGGAACATTTTCAGAAGCACGGAATACGTCGACGAGATCGATGCCTTTGGGGTAATCGTTTTTCGCCGCCGCATGCGCCGATTCGAGATCGGGGTAGCACTTCAGGCCCATCACTTCAGTGAGAGCGGGATTCACAGGAAAGACATGATAGCCCTGCATAACGAGATAGCGCCCGATGTTATGGCTGGCGCGCCAGGCTTTGTCGCTCATGCCAACAACTGCGATGGTCTGCGCAGTGCGAAGCATTTCGTTGATGATGGCAGGATCGTTCATCGCTGACTCCAAGCATTGGAGATTGAAGACATTATGCCGGAATCTCCATGTCGTCTTCTCCGCTGCTCGCCGTGCCGCGGCGTTTGGCAAGCAGATAGCCGCGCAGAAAAGGTTCGAGGTAGCCGTCGAGGACCTTGTCAACGTCTCCGACTTCTACCTTGGTGCGGTGGTCTTTGGCGATGCGGTAGGGCTGCAGGACATAGGACCGAATCTGCGAGCCGAAATTGATTTCGAGCTTGGAGTCTTCGAGCTTCTTGCTAACGGCGCGCTTCTTCTCCAATTCATATTCGTAGAGCCGTGAGCGGAGCATCTTCATCGCCTTCTCGCGATTCTTATGCTGGGAACGCTCGTTCTGACATTGCACTACGATTCCCGTGGGCAGGTGGGTCATGCGCACGGCGGAGTCGGTGGTGTTGACGTGCTGGCCGCCTTTGCCGCCAGAGCGGTAAGTATCGATGCGCAGGTCTTCGAGTTTCAGATCGACGTTAATGGTCTCATCGATTTCAGGGGAGACGTAGACGGATGCGAATGAAGTGTGGCGGCGCTTGGCGGAGTCGAACGGCGATATGCGCACGAGGCGATGAACTCCGCTCTCTCCGGCTAGCTGGCCGAAGGCATATTCGCCGGTGATGGTGAAGGTGGCCGATTTAATGCCGGCCTCCTCGCCGTCCTGGTAGTCGTTCATTTCGGTTTTGAAGCCCTGCTGCTCGGCCCAGCGCAGGTACATGCGCAGAAGCATTTCGGCCCAGTCCTGGCTCTCGGTACCACCGGCGCCGGGATGCACGGTGACGATGGCATTGAGCGGATCGGCCTCGCCGGAGAGCATGGTGCGGGCTTCGAGTTCTTCAGTGAATGTGGCGAGGGCCTTGATGTCGCGCTCAAGATCGGCAAGCACGTCTTCGCCTTCTTTCGCGAGTTCGAAATAGGCATCGATGTCGCTGGTGCGGCGGAGGAGTTCTTCGTCGTCGGCGATCAGGGACTCGAGGCGCTTGCGATCGCGCATGAGAGGTTTACCCGCCGCAGAGTTCGACCACATTGCGGGGTCGGCAAGCTTGGTTTCGATCGCGGCTAGTTCCCTGCGGATGCGGGCAGGGTCAAAGATACTCCCGCAGGTCGCGGACTTGGTCGCGCACCGGAGCGTAGGCGTATTCGAGATCGGTTAATGCCATGCTTTGCTCTTAGGACCTGACTTGATAGCAAGTTGGCGAGTCAACGGCCCGGGGGAAGGACCTTCGACTGCACTGAGGTAAGTATAGCGGAGTTAGCGGGGTTAGCGGCGCTGGTTTGAGGTGCCAGCTCTGCTTGCGATCTGCCTGATTTCAATCTTCAGCGACCGGGCGAGAACGATAATCGAAAACAACACGCACAACCAGGCGAAGACGTCCCCGTGATTGGCGTAGAAGGTGACGTCGTCGCGGAACCCATACTGGGCGGGCAGCGCATCAACCTGGTGGCGCGGAATGCTCTGGCGGACGCGGCCGTAGGGATCGATGACGGCGGTTACGCCGTTGTTGGTGCAGCGGAGAAGCCAGCGGCGGTTTTCGATGGCGCGCATGCGGGCCATGTTGAGGTGCTGCCAGGGAGCGCTGGTGTCGCCGTACCACCCGTCGTCGCTGATGTTGACCAGGACTTCAGCTCCAAGCTCGGCAAAGTGGCGGACCTCATCGGCAAAGACAGCTTCGTAGCAAATGAAGACGCCATAGCGATGGCCGTTGAGGCGGAAAGTCTTGCGGTCAGTTCCCCGCGAAAACGACGAAACGCGGCCGGTAAGCTTGTGGGCAAACGTCAGGTATTGCTGGAAGGGAATGTACTCGCCGAAGGGGACGAGGTGAATCTTGTCGTAGCGCCCGAGACTATGGCCGTCGGATGCAAAGATCATGGCGGAGTTGTAGTCGTTCCAGCCACTTTCCGACTCGGAGCGGTCCATGCCGTAGCCCCCTACGATGAGCGGCGCTTTGTCATCCTGTGCGATCGAGGACATGGCGTCGCGAAAGCGGGAATCAGCTTCCTGGAACGAGAAAGCGGGAGCCTCTGGCCAGACGACGAGATCCGGATGCGTGGGATACGGCGGGCAAATGATTTCGCCGTTGGGTGCGCCCGTTTGCGGAATCCCTGCAATGTAGCTCTTGCATTGCTCGCTGGCCAATAGTTTTAGACCCGCGATGTGTTGTTTCCAGTCGGACGGGTTCAACCAGTCGTTATCACCACCCACATCGAGGTTGGGCTGAACGAGAACAGCGGAGGCAGGCGTAGCGGGCTTGGCAGGCTGATAGACAATCCCTGCAAAGCCCGTGATCAACAGGAGGCCGACAGCGCTCCAAGTCCATCGGCGATAGCTGCCTTCCCCAGTCATGCCGTGTGCGATCAATGCATTCACAGCCACAAGCACGAAGCTGATTCCATAAACGCCGGTCCATGGAGCAAGCTGGCTTATAACCGCATTATCGACCTGCGAGTACCCAAGTTGATCCCACGGGACACTTGTAATGCGAGCCGCGGCGAGTTCGAGCGCAACCCAAAGAAACGGCGCTGCAATGAGTGCGAGGCTCTCTTTCCCCGTGGCCCGGCGAACCAACATGACGCCGAGGCCGAAGATCCCAAAATACAATCCCAGAACGAGGCTGAAAGCAATCAGAAGCAGAATCGGCGCCGCGGCAGGCATATCGCCGTAGTGCATCATCGTGTCGCGGATCCAGTAGCAGTTCCCCATATACCAGAGCACGCCGCAGAGGTACGAAAGCAGAAACGCGCGGCGGAAGGGCCGTTGATGCTCGACGGTCGCCGGGCTGAGAATCGCCCAAAGCAGCGGTACGAGGCCGAACCACGCGAAGATGCTGCGCCAGGGCGGCATGGGGCCGGCAAGCGGGAACGGCAATTCCAGCAGCGCGGCGGAAAGCACAGCCGCAGCCCACATCTTCATTGAATTCCAGTGCATACAGGGTGGAGTCTAATGCATTGGGCTTCACGCTATCCGGTTTCGGGGATCCAGGGCAGGCACGATCGTCCCGCGATCTGCAAGAGGTAGAAGTGAGTTAAACGAGGACACTGGTAATTTCGGATACTGTCCGCCGCCAGAAACCAGTTACAATTTCTTCCATGCTCCTCGGCACTTTCGCAATAAAGCTTCTTACGGCGATGTTCTTTCTCGGTCTCGCGGGATCGGCCGTGGTGGTTTTGATCAGCTTCGTCGAAGATTTCAAGGAATTGTTCGGCGAAGAGTGAACGAACCACGGGCACAACGCTTTTCCATCCTATTTACAAGCATTTCCGTTTAGCAGTTGACTGCCGCAACGTCCAGCACTAAACTCAGCCAAGGGCGGCGGGAAAACGAGCCCTTTTCGACTCTGAGCGCAGAAACACCTGGCTGGCGCAATAAGTAATGGCATCCACTCGAACGACCGTAGCCCCACCGTCAGACCGCGTCCGGCTCATCGTGGCATCCTCCGTGATGCTCACGTTCATCTCCTTCTGGCGTGCCGCCGCCATCGTCCTCAATGACTTAGGCTCATCAGCTTTCTACGCCGGCGGTATCGCCGAGCAGGCTGTAGGCGCAGCCGCACCCTGGTTCATTCTCGGCATCATGCTGTTCAGCTTTGCCGTGCGCGCGGTGTACGTCGAAAGCTGTTCAATGTTCACTCGCGGCGGCGTTTACCGCGTGGTGAAGGAAGCGCTTGGCGGCACCTTTGCGAAACTCAGCGTGTCTGCGCTGATGTTCGACTACATTCTGACGGGGCCGATTTCGGGCGTGTCCGCCGGGCAATATATCACCGGCCTGATGAACGAACTGATGGTTGTGGCAAATAACAGCCACTGGCTTCCGCCTGCGTTGTTGGAGCACGGCCAGCCATTCCAGTTCGACATGAATTACACCTCCGCGGTGTTCGCGGCGGCGGTCACCATTTACTACTGGTGGCAGAACATCAAGGGAATCGAAGAATCGAGCGACAAAGCTCTGCGGGTAATGCAGATCACCACCATTATGGTGGTCGTACTTTTCATCTGGGGCGCGTACTCGGTGATTATACGAGGCGTGCATCTGCCGCCGCCGCCGACACCGTCGAACCTGAGATTCAGCCCGGACTCTCTCGGCTTCCTGAAGAACACAGGCTTGCCAATCTTCGGGTTGTTCGGAATTATCATGGCGTTCGGGCATTCCATCCTCGCGATGAGCGGCGAGGAGAGCCTCGCCCAGGTCAATCGCGAGATCCAGCATCCAAAGCTCAAAAACCTGAAGCGCGCGGCGATCGTCATCGCAATTTACAGCCTGGTCTTCACGGGCGGCGCGACGCTGCTGGCATCGATGCTGATTCCGGATGGGCCGCGCACGCAGATTTATCAGAACAACCTGATCGCCGGCCTGGCCATGTACATGGTTGGCCCAATGTTCTGGCGCGTGGCCTTCCGCATTTTTGTGGTGTTTGTCGGATTCCTGATTCTCTCGGGTGCAATCAACACGTCGATGATTGGGTCGACCGGCGTGCTGATGCGCGTGGCGGAAGACGGCGTGCTCACGGATTGGTTCCGCAAGCCCCACCCTAAGTTCGGCACCAGTCACCGCATCGTGAACCTTGTTTTTGCCCTGCAGATGTTCACGATTATCGCGACGCGCGGCAACGTCATCACCCTGGGCGAAGCATATGCATTCGGCGTGATCTGGTCGTTCACGTTCAACAGCCTCGCCATGCTTGTGTTGCGCTGGAAATACCACGGCGAACGCGGCTGGAAGGTTCCGCCGAATATCAAGATTGGAAAGACCGAAATACCAATCGGGCTTTTTTGCGTCTTTCTTGTGCTTCTCTCCACGGCTATTACAAATCTGTTCACGAAATCGATCGCAACGGTCAGCGGCATTATTTTTGCCGCCGCATTCTTCGTGATCTTTACCGTCTCAGAGCGCCAGAATCTGCGCAAGCATGCTCTGACCGCACGACAGATGCGGGATCATTTCCAGTTGGAGCACCAGGATACGATCAGCCGGGAGTCTGTTGCGGTTCGCCCCGGGGGAATCATGGTCACGATGCGCGATTCAAACAATCCTGTCGCGCTGAAATGGGTACTGGCCCGAACCAAAACGGAAGATCGGGACGTAGTGGTCATAAGCGTGCGCATGATGGGCGCCGGCGGACCGGAATATCTGAGTGCCGAAGATCAGAGCTTCAGCGAGCACGAGCAGATGCTGTTTACCAAGGCTGTCTCTGTTGCAGAAAGCTTTGGGAAGAAGGTCTCGCTGCTCGTGGTTCCGGCAGGCGACGTATTTGCGGCACTGGTACAGGGCGCTAACTCGCTTGAAGTGGATTCGGTGGTTTCCGGGCAGTCAACTTCGATGACGGCAGAAGACCAGGCGTTTCACCTGGGGCAGGCGTGGGAGGCACTCCCCGAGCCGAAGCGCCAATTCAATTTTTATGTGGTGGGCGCAAACGGTGATACCAAGGTGTTCTATATCGGGCCGCACGCACCGACGCTTGGTCCGGACGATGTGCAGCTTGTGCACCGTCTGTGGCTGAATATGCGACGTGATCCTTCGGTGCAGGACCTGCATCACAGCGACATCATCACCTATGCGCTGACTCGGCTCGCAGGCCAGTACGCGCGCGAGAAGGTGGAGATTCTGCGCGATCTGCGGAACTATCGAGCTTCGGAATCTCCGACGCTTCGGATTGGAGGGCAGGATCTTACCGGAGTTGCTTCCCCATCCGGCGTCCATGACCCCGCGCCTCCATCAACGAAAGCTCCCCGCGGCGTTTAGTTCGTGCGGGTTGATCGCCTTCTTCGGCGCTGATTCAAGATATAACCCGCAAAGCAATGTACGCAGGATGATTTACTAACTCCTGCATTCGACGCATAAATTGGCAACACACATTACTTTAGGGCAATAAGATTGAGCAAGATTGCAACTTAAAAAGCTCTGAATCATTACGTTTGTATTGACCTACCAATGAAGTGATGATTGATCGGGGATAGTTGGATTCTTATCTCCCGACTTAGCTGACGAGAGTCACGATGGGTTACTCTTTTTCGTTTGTCAAAGCTCTAACAATTAGGTATCGTCTCTTTTCAGAATCTCAATTTCAAGTTGATGAGAGAGTCCACGCGCATTCTGGCAATTCTGCGCCCGACTCGTCTGAGGAGGCATAGTGGGAGTCGCAGAGATACTGGTGCAAATTGACCGTGAGATCGCCCAGTTGCAGCGGGCGAGGGCGCTGCTGAATGGGGGAGGCGGAAAGGGTTCAAGTAAGCAAGTGACCGCTACTCCGAGAAAGGCCAAGAAGCGGAGGCTCACTCCCGAAGGGCGGAAGCGGATTGCAGAAGCGGTGAGGCGCCGGTGGGAGAGACAGAGGAAAGCGTCGGGCGGAAAATAGCCTCGTTTGTCGAAACGGCTGGGGAAATTCCCCAGCCGTTTTGCTTTTTTAGATGGCAGATCTAACTAGACTGACTCACCGGGCTAGATGGACTCACCGGGCGCGATCCGGATGACCTCGATGGAGCCCTTCAGATGTTCGGCGAGCTGATCCGGTGTTCCCGTCAGCGGCGGGAAGGTTCCGAAGTGAATGGGCAAGACGACTTTGGGTGCAATGAATTGCGCAGCCAAGGCCGCTTCTTTCGGTCCCATGGTGTAGAAGCCGCCTATGGGAAGCATGGCAATCTCCGGATGATAGAGTTCCCTGATCAACTTCATGTCACTGAAGACCGTTGTATCTCCGGCATGATAGAGGACCGGACCATCGGTTATCGTCAGCACGAATCCAGCCGCAACCCCTGCGTATTGGGTACCGCTCTTGCCTTCGACGCCAGCCGAGTGTTTGGCCTCTACCATCGTGACGGCCACATCTTCCAATTGGACGGTTCCACCGATGTTCATGCCCGTGATGCTCTCAGCCCCTTCTTTGTTGACGAAGGCCGCAAGTTCATAGATCGCGACGACGTTGGATTTGTGCTTTTGTGCAACCGGAACAGCGTCGGAGATGTGATCGCCATGACCGTGCGTCAGGAGGATGAATTGGATTTTCTCGGGTAATGCAAATCCCTTGGGGTATTTGGGATTGTGCTGAATGAAAGGGTCGATGAGGATGTTGGTGCCTTTGGGGGTTTGAACGAGTACTGTGGCATGCCCAAGCCACGTGATGCGTGTTCCTTTCAGGAAAGTCATAGTCACTCCAGTTAGGGATGTCTCAGAAAAAGTGCAGATGATTGGATGCGATTGGGCGAAGTTGGATTGACATTACTTCCCCAGCGACGTGGACCTGTCGCCGGGAACCCGGGCTCATCGCGTGATGATTACTTCAGAAATGCTGTCCTTAGCCAGAAACTGGCGGAATCCGGACCATTGATTGAACAGATCCTGAATGATTCGATTTGTGAAGGCCCGCTGAATGGGAAATGGCTGGGCCAGCTGCATTTCAACGGTATCGCCATCCGTGATGTGGAAACGGCAGTGGGCCGACTCTTCGGGCTGCTTCCGGGTGTGAAAGAAGGCGAGTACCTGGCCGCCCGGATTCAGCGACGCATGCAGATGACCGACGACTGCGGGCACAAACGCCTCCGGAATGTAATCCAGAGCGGTCCAAAGCAGCACGATGTCGTACATCTTTCCACCGAAGTTGAGAGTCTGTTTGAGATAGCCCTCGGTATCGTAGATCGGCTTGTCGTCCTCGTCGACGCCCTTTTGCCACGAGCCGGTGCAAGCCTCGGTGGCCAGGTCAGTCATAAATACACTATGCCCAAGGCTGGTGAGGTAATTGATGTTGGTGGGAGACGTTGCGCCAGAGTCGATGATGCGGAGGCCGGGCTCGGCCTGAAGCCGTTTGCGCAACGCCGCCCACCCTCCTGAATGGCGAGGAATGCGTGGGCCGCTAGCCCCCGAACCGGCGTTCTGGCCGCCTTCTTTCTTGTCAAACCAACGGCGAATCACTTTGGAATCCTCTTGTGACAGGACACGAGCTGCACGCAGCGCGCGGTCGCACGCCGATGTTAAGAGTTGGCTGCAGGGACCGCTTCGGGAGTCTTGGCACCCTGGGAAAGATCGACTTTGCCGCGAAATACGGCATTGTCTTCCACCGCCAGGCGTAGCGCGCGCACATCGCCTTCCACCACGCAACCGGAACGCAGCTCCAGTCGGCCAGTCGCCACAATATTTCCCTGGACCTGCCCTTGAATCAGAATATCCCGTGCCGTGAGATCCGCGGCAACGTTCGCACTTGCGCCGATAGTGAGTCGGCTCTCCGTCAGAGTTACGGTTCCTTCGACACGCCCGTCGATGATAAGGTCTTCTGCGCCCTTCACTTCCCCGCGAATCACGACGGATTTGCCAATCCGAGCAGAACCATTTTCTGTTGCCATGAATCAATTTCCTTCCAAATTATTGAATTCGACTGGCGCCTACACGGCGTCCACTTCATTTTGAGACAATCGCGATCCGGGTGACCTGAAGCTCTGAACCAAGCCGCCGGGAGGCCGAAGAAGACGCGAGAGTTCCTTATCGAACTATAGCATCGGGGCGGAGCCTCTCAATTTAAGAAACCGGGGCCGCGCACCCGCGTCCAAACTAAAGGAACATCCCCCAGCCTGGATTGGAATTGAGGAACGATAGACTGGACACATTGCGCCTCCTCGCGACGTTGGTTCTGCTATTGCCGCTGGCCGCAGCCGGCCAGGGCGGCCCCGCGCATGCTGACGACGCACTTGTGACACGAGCTCTGCAGAACGAGTTTCGCGCAGCGATAGACGCACAGCACCCCATGCGTTACCGTCTGCGTAAGTCGAGCCCGCGATTGACTTCCACCAAGGAAATCTTCGAAACCAAAGACGGAGCGGTGGCTCGGCTGCTCACGGTCAACGACGCGCCTCTGAGCATGGCGGACGAGCAAAAGGAACAAGCGAGACTTGCCACGCTGCTAAGCGATCCAAGCAAGCAGCGCCATCGGAAGCAGTCAGAAGACGATGATTCCGCTAGGGCATTCAAGGTGCTGCGGGCCCTTCCCAAGGCATTTGTCTATCAGTTTGCCGGCATCGGAACCGGCCCCACGGGGGCGGTGAGAAAATTTACTTTCAAGCCGAACCCGAAATTCGAGCCGCCCGATCTTGAGGCGCAGGTGTTGACGCAAATGACGGGCGAAATCTGGATCGACGTTGCGCAGGAGCGCGTGGCGAGGCTCGAGGCCCACCTGCAGCAAGATGTGGACTTCGGCTGGGGGATTCTGGGACGGCTGAACAAGGGCGGATGGGTTGTAATTGAGCAGGCGAACGTCAACGAACATCAATGGCGCATCGTGCACTTCAAGATGTCGATGAGCGGTCGCGTCGTGTTCAAGACCAAGGTCTTCGATACAACCGAAGATGAGAGCCAGTACGCGCCGCTACCCGTCGGTTTGAGCTATGAGAAGGCCATCCAGATGGTGCAAGCTGAAACGGCCGAGGGAAATCTCCGGGCCAATTAGGCATGCTTGAGAAAAAATCAGCCCCGCCAATCTGGCGGGGCCGATTTGCCACAGTGGAAATCGCTGCTACTTGATCTTCACGTAAATCATCGCAAACGTGAACAGAGTAAGCGACTCAATGAAGGCCAGGCCAAGAATGAGAAGGAACTGAATGCTGCCGGTGGCGCCTGGATTACGCGCAACCGATTCAGTGGCCGAAGCGATGGCTTTGCCCTGGCCTATACCGCAAAGGCCTGCAGCCAGTGCGATACCGAGACCGATGCCGATGGGCGCGAGGTCAACGACACCTGAGGTGCCTTGAGCGAATGCGGGAACAGCGAAGCAAAGCATCGCTACCGCCATGAGAACGTTCTGCAATTTACGCATGTTTCTCCAGCTTCCTGAAAATTGACCGCCAGTGGGTGGTTGAGGCTCACCGTGCCGGCATCTTTGGAAAACTCCGTGCCTTTGCTGCTTTGTGCAGGGTCACTGCTTCCTGTTGGTCGCGTTGACTGTGCAGATCAAGCTTCGGCATACAGCGATTTCTGAAGATGCTTTTGGCCCCCTCACGCTTGCGGTCTACCGTTTATCCGGAATGGAAGCGCCTTCCGACGGAATTCAAAAAACGCATGAATCTAAACTCTAGTGATCGTGAGCCACTGCCCCCCCGAGGTAAATCATGCTCAGGAGCATAAACACAAAGGCCTGAATGATTGAAACGCCGAGGTGCATGGCAAGAAAGAGGGCCGGAACTGCGACCGGAATGAGAGAAAAGAAAACGAGCGTCACAAGGTCTCCAGCAAACATGTTTGCCCATAAGCGGATGGTGAGCGACATCATTCGCGCAACGTGGGAGATCACTTCAATGGGAAACAGAAGCCACGCAATCCACCAGACCGGACCGGCAAAATGTTTCAGGTATTGAATCGGCCCCTGCTCGCGTACGCCGTGAAAGTTGTAATAAATGAATGTCGTAACCGCGAGCCCAAATGGAACCGTCAGATATGTTGTGGGGGATACAATCCCAGGAATCAAGCCTAGAAGATTGCAGGCCAGGACAAACAAGAAAATGCAGGTCACGAAGGCCTGATACCTGCGGTAGTCGTGACCAATGACCTGCTTCGCCTGCCCCCCAATGAATTCGTTCATCATCTCGGCGATCTGCTGAGGCGTGCCTGGTTTCTCGACCGACAAGCTCATTCGCACCAGTGCAAAGAATGCAATAAAACCCAGCACAACCAGCAATTGCAGGGCAAATTTGTCGTCGATGGGAGAAGCCGGGTTGGCGAGCTGGACATGCATCGTCCGGAGAAGTGCATCCAGAGGTGCAGCGAACAATTTGTTCAGTAAATTTGTGAAGGCCAGCGATTCATGCATGAAGGCTGAAATCTTTCCGTTTCCACGGCACGAAAGACGTTGACGTCGAGCACAAAGCTCAGTTTTTCAACATCCTAAGGGCTTCCCACATCAACGTGACGACCGCCAGGCTGAGGCCGCACATCAGAGGAATCACAGAGCCCTGGAAACACTTCAGGCTACCATAAATGGCCGCCGCAAAGATCAACAGCCGCAACAGAAAGAAGGCGATGGCCAAAACGGCACCGCCGGGAGCCTTTTTCGCTTTCATTTTGGCATTCATCAGCCGAACCAGCCGTTGCCATTCCATCAGGCTGGCGGCAGAAATGAGCGATCCGGTCATGAGCATGGCGGCATTTCGCCAGCCGGAGGCGATCCAAACGATCACGGAAGGAATGAGGCCGAACAGAGCGGTATTTCGGACGGCTCTTCTCAGGAGCGCATCCAGTGCTTCTTCCGACAGGTTCGCGATTGAGGGTATTTCCTCTGTCATTGGTTGCTGCCGTCGTCTCCTGCACCAGGCTTGGCTCGAGGGCCGGATCTGTACATCCCCAGCCGCACAACATAGATCAACCCCAGGATCCCGCCGAGGAGAATTCCGGCAAGGGGAAGCCACGACTGATTCAGTTTGTGACCCAGCCAAGCCCCGGCGAGCCAACCGACCAAAGCCGAAGCCGGTAACAGAATCGCGATTTGCATCAGCTTTTCCGCTTCCACGAGGCTCTTGATTCCGCCTGAGCTCTTGCTCTGCGGCTTTGGAGAATTCGGGATTGGGCGGTGGAACGGCATCCTTCGTGGTTATACACGAAGGATGCCGGGTGACGCGATGATGCGAACGTTATACTTACGGTTGGAACTCAACGATTCAGTTAGAAGGAAATCCAGTGTTTGATTCGGAATTTGAGCGCAATCTTTTTGAGTTGCGCCGGGGAAAACTAGCCGAGATCGAGAAGCTTGGACAGGCCGCATATCCCAACCAGTTCCCTGCCTCGGACACCATTCCTCAGATTCGCGCGAAATGGGGCGAGACGACGGCAGAGACGCTGGAAGCCGAACGGGTTACCGTGGCCATCGCCGGCCGCATCATGGCGATTCGCGTGATGGGCAAGGCGGGTTTCGCGACACTGCAGCAGGGCGGAGAGCGTCTGCAGATATACGTGCGCATGGATGCCGTCGGCGAGCAGGGCTGGGCTCTTTACAAGTTGTTGGACCTTGGCGATCACGTCGGAGTGAGCGGATATCTGTTTCGCACACGGACGGGGGAGTTGAGCGTTCACGTGGAGCGGCTGACGTTTCTTGCGAAGGCGATGCTGGCGCTTCCTGAGAAATTTCATGGGCTGGCCGATGTGGAACTGCGTTATCGGCAGCGGTATGTAGACCTGTTCGCCAACCTCGAAGCGCGCGCAGTGTTTGTGAAGCGAGCCAAGGTGCTGCGAGCGATGCGACGCTTCTTTGACGAGCGCGATTATCTGGAAGTAGAGACGCCGATGATGCAGACCATTGCCGGCGGAGCCAATGCGCGACCGTTCACGACGCATCACAACGCGCTCGATATGGATCTTTTTCTGCGCATCGCGCCGGAGCTTTATTTGAAACGGCTAGTGGTTGGCGGGCTCGATCGGGTTTACGAGATCAATCGCAACTTCCGCAACGAAGGTGTGAGTACGCAGCACAATCCTGAATTCACAATGCTCGAGTTCTACCAAGCGTATGCGAATTACCGGGACATGATGCAGTTGACCGAGGACCTGGTCGAATATGTGGCGCGTGAGGTGAATGGGACGACTGTCACCGAATTCGACGGGAACACGATTGACCTGGGGAAGTGGACGCGGCTGACGATGCGCGAAGCGATCCGGGAGTATTGGCCGGAGGAGGCAGGACCTAAGCCGGCGCTTACCGCGTTTCAATCGGCGGAGGTATTACAGGCACGCATCCGTGCGGCAGTTGATTCTCTTGAAACGGTGGAAGCGCATGGCAGGCAGCAGCCGATCGCAGAGCGCTTGTCAGAATTGAAAACGATCCGAACGGCGATGGGCGCCGTCTACTACGACTCGATGAAAGGTGCGCCACTGGGCAAGTTGATTTACAACCTGTTTGAGGCGGTGGTTGAGCCGTTCCTGATTCAGCCGACGATTATCTACGACTACCCGACCGTGGTTTCGCCGCTTTCCAAGGCCAAACCCGACGACCCGGAGCATGTGGAGCGCTTTGAATTCTTCGCGGGGGGGTTCGAGTTGGGGAATGCCTTCAGCGAGTTGAATGATCCTGTCGAACAGCACAAGCGCTTCGAAGATCAGCTTGCCGAGCGTGACCGCGGCGACGACGAAGCCCACCAGATGGACGAAGACTACGTGCGCGCGCTCGCATACGGCCTTCCCCCAACTGGAGGCGAAGGCATCGGCGTCGATCGGCTAACGATGCTCCTGACCGGCTCAAAGTCGATTCGGGATGTGATCCTCTTCCCTCTTATGCGGAAGGAACAGGAGTCAGGGAGCAAGGATCAGGACAAGCAGCCGCCGGCTTCGAGCTAGTGGCTAGCAGCTAGAAGCTAGGAGCTCCATTGAAGATTCTTTTCGTCGGCGACATTTTCGGCAGTGCTGGGCGCAGGATTGTGCGCGAGCACATCGGTCATGTGCGCGACGCGCATGACGTCGAGCTTGTCGTAATCAACGCCGAGAATGCTGCGGGCGGTTTCGGAGTTACTCCGCAGATCGCGGAAGAGCTATTCGACCTTGGCGCAGACGTGCTCACCACTGGCAATCACGTGTGGGACAAGCGTGAGCTGCTGGATTATCTGAACTCCGTGCCCGGCGAGAGCCAGGATCGTGCGCGCCGCGTTCTGCGGCCTGCGAACATGCTGCCGGGGCTGCCCGGATATGGCGTCTTCGAAGGCGTAACGCAGAGCGGCGTGAACTACGCGGTTGTCGACCTGATGGGCAAGGTATTCATGAGCGGCACCAATGATCCCTTCAGTGCCGCCAATGAATTGCTGGCCGGCATCAAGGCGAAAGTGATCCTGGTGGATTTCCACGGCGAAGCAACCAGCGAGAAAGTCGCCATGGGCTGGCATCTTGATGGCCGCGTAACAGCGGTGCTGGGCACGCATACGCACGTTCCGACAGCCGATGAGCGCATCCTGCCGGGCGGCACTGCCTACCAGACCGACGTGGGTATGAGCGGCCCGTATGACAGCGTGATCGGCGTGGAGAAGGACTTGGTGTTGCACCGGTTTCGTACCGGCATGCCCGGCAAGTTCGAAGCAGCCAAAGGGAATCCAAAGATGTGCGCCGCCCTCATTACTTGCGACGCAGCCACAGGGCGAGCGTCCGCGATTCAGCGCATCATGCTTGGAGAATAAGCTGGCGGCTGATTGCTTAAACGGTCTTGTGAAAGGGCACGGCCTCACAGTTTGCGGAAAGCTCGACCGACCGCAGTTTTGTAACAAGGGCATGGCTCGGGGAACCCACGTAGTGGGTCGCAGGCCGCAAGCGCAACCGAATGGGTGTCGGGCTTTAGCCCCTGAGGGATGTCTTCGGCCGGCTCGTGGAATTACGCAACGAGCCCGAGGCCCGATCCGGCCCGCTGCTTCCGGCCCTACTGTGGAACTTGCCAGGTTTTCGTGACTGCCGACTGCTGTGACACTGGGCTTGCTGTCTGCATCGACGCCGGTTTGTGTGTGGCCTTGGTCAGCTTTCCCTGATGAGTGAAAGTCATTGACCACTCCATCGCGTGCGGACGCGCAGCAGCATCGGCGAAGCGAATCACTTCCATTCTGTGTGCTTGCATTTCAACATCCATCGTCGCAGTGAGCGCGGGGATGGGCTTCTGCACAGCGGGCTCTGAGTCGCGCGGTCGTATTTGAGGCTGGGAACCGGCCAGGGCAGCGTAGCAGAGGGCGTTGCCAAGCCAGTCGGAGTTCGCCCCTTCGCCCTCTTCGGCTCGAATGTGGTTGAAAGCCGAGATGGTGAGCGCATTAATGGGGGCCGGTGAAAAAAGCGAGTATCCACGCTTGAGGATGGGAACGATGCGCACCCGGCCTTCGCCATTGCGAGGTATCGAAGCGGAGAAGACACTCATGTCGCCGGTGCCATTATTGCGTGTGTATTGCAGGAAAAGGTGATTTGGAAAGGTGGGGCAGACGATCTGGCGGTAATTCCAGTTGTCCTGTTGATACTCGAGGCCGGCGAACCCTGCGCGCTCGGCGATGGAGGACTCCGCATCGGCAAGCAGAAGGCGATCCTGCTGCGTAAGCTGGTCCGCGGACCGAAATTCGACTGTGTATATGGGAGTCTGGCGGGTCGCAGTCGTCGAGAACGGTTTAGGCGGGACGAGATCCGGCACAACGCGTTCGTGCTTCGAAATTTCAGTCTGATTTTGGCCGCGTGAAACCGGGGGGGAAACTGATACCGCTGCGAGCAGGGTCACAGCCAATACGACAGGGGAAATGCGGAACGGCGCCATGCTGAGTCAAGAGTACCATCGGGACACGGGGAGAAACTGCGCTGAAAGAAGAAGGGCAGCCTTGAAAAGGCTGCCCTTCCGATTCGCCGGGAATGCTGCGAACCTTTGCTTATTGGTGAGGTGCAGGGCGATGGCCAGCCGCCGGTTTGTGGACCGGAGCCTTCTTCGCAGTTTGCAGCATTCCGTCTTTGAGGGAAATCTGCGCGCTCGCTGCGGCCGTTGCCGATGCTGGAACCTGCGTGTAGGTATCGTAGGTTCCGTCCAGTTCCGGACCACCGTCCTTCATTAGCTTGAGTTCAGAACCAACCGGCGGAACATCCTTATCCGGAATCGGTTCCTTCATGTTGACAATGAAGTCGGCCGTCTTGGCGTCCTTGGCATCCTGGGTTACTGCAACCTTGATCTGGGTGGGACTAGATTCGATCACGGTACCCGGGACAGGCGTTTCCTTGCCCTGAAGGAGAGCCCAGAGCTTGTCGGCGTCTTCCTTGCTGCCGACAGAGAGCACCGTTTCCTTATCAGCCAGGGCGAGAGTATTCAGGTCCGACGTGGAAGCGAGCAGGTCGTGGATCTGTTCTTCAGGCGTCTTGGCAGGAGCGATGTTCAGGGTTCCCGGCGGGAAGAGAGTGGCTGCTGCCTGCGTCTTCAGTGCATCCAGGCCTGTCAGATCACCGTGGTACTTCTTGTAGTAATACTCGAGCTGCGGCTCAATCTGGCTCTTGTAGTTTGCGGGAGCAAAGTTCCAGGCGCGGGCAAAGAACCAGCAGGCCATGATGTAATCCTGCCCTGCCTTGTCTTTTGCTGCCTTGGCTGCAGCAGCCAGAGCAGCGTCTCCGGGAGTAGCCTTTGCCTTGTCGGCGGCATCCCTGGCGGCCTGGGCGTCTACCAGCTGTAATTTGACGTAGGCAAGCGCAAGCTGGAGGGTATCGCCGAGAGCTGGTCCGCTCGTGGTCTTATCCGGCGGATACATCATCAGCTCTTTGCGATATTGTTCTACCGCCGCCGCCGGGTCCTTTTTGGCCACCATGTCATCCACAGCAATCGCTGAAATGAAGAAGGGGAATACGGCATCTGTTTGCTGCTTCCAGGCAGCGTCGTCCATGCCGGCGGGTTTGGTAGCCGATAAGCCCTTCTGAGCAAGAGCGGCAGCATCATCGCAGGTCTGCTGATCCGAGGTCTTTGCGCACTGGCTCTTCTTGATGAAGACCGAGATGTAGATCGCCTTCAGGTTACTAGGGTCAACCTGGAGCATCCGTGAGGCTGCGCTCACTGTCTTGTCCATATCGCCGAGCGCCTGGTAGGTGTCGATCAGCATGTCGAGCACGGTCTTCTTGACGACGCTTTGCGGGTACTTGGTCAGGAAGTCCTCAAGAGCTGCGGCCTTGGCCTTGGGGTCGGTCTGTGTTGTGGCCATTTGATAGGCGTTGTATTCGGCGGGATCCTTGATCTGAATCGTAGATTGATCCTGCGCGCGCAGCGTGTGTGCGGGAACGAGGCTTAAGCTCGCCAGCGCCATCACAGATGCAAAGACAAACTTCTTCATTCAGTGCTCCTGGGAGATGCGGAAGTGTAATGGTAACTCAAGCACTCGCTCGCGGTATCGTCTAAATCCGTTCTGGTGGGCGATATTGCAAAATTCGGCGGATCGACCTTCCCACGATGTCTAATGCGGTATTGGGAGGATTATAGAAAGCCCAACCCAATGTGACAAGGCACCTGATTCGACAAAAAGCTGGATGCCTGCGATCCAGGCGAAATTGAGGCGTCGTCGGCTCAACCGGAGAGCGGAGCGCCGACTGGCATTTTGACATGTGCCTGGTTGGAAGTCTTACGGGAATCTTTCTGCCCTCCCTGCGGGAAACCGATGCCCGCCCCCACGGCGCACCGCCTAAACGCTTAGACACCAGAAAGCTGAAAAGTGTTTCCTGTGGGTTTCTTGGCGGTATTCCGGCTGGTTAAACAGCTACTGCAGGAGTCGAAGTAACTCGGCCTGTTCGGCGAGAAAGGCATCGTGACCATGGGAACTGGTCATTTCGCGGTACTCCGCGGGTACACCGGCGGAACAAATGAGGCCGGCAAAGTTGCGGACAGAATCCGGAGGGAACAGCCAGTCGGAACTGATGCCGATGAAGGTCAAGCGGGCGCGAATACGGCCGAATGCTTCCTTTGCGGATGAATGTCTATTCACGGGATCCCAGGTATCCATGGTGCGCAAAATAGCGAGGTAGGAGTTGGCGTCGAATCGCTGGATGAATCGCTCTCCCTGGTGATCGAGGTAACCGGCAATGTCGAACCGGCCTCCGATGAGGCCCCCGCCATGGTTGTCAAGGCTCCACGGGTTCTCGCCGTTCCGGTTGGGATTGCGGGAGAAGCGCTCGTCAAACAGGGTTGCGGACTTGTAGCTAAGCATGCCGATCTGACGGGCTAAAGCGAGCCCGAGGCGTGGCTGCCGCTGCGGCAGATAGTAGCCGCTGTCCCAGTCCGGGTCATTCTGGATGGCCTGACGCTGGAGATGATTGAGGGCCAGCCCCATGGCAGAGAGGGGAGCGACGGCAATAATGGCAGCGCGCTCAACGCGTGCGGGGTCGTGGATTGCCCATTCCAGTGCCTGCATGCCCCCGATCGAACCACCAAGAACCAGCCTGAGCCGCTGGATACCGAGCGAATCAAGAAGCTGGGTCTGAGCCCGGACATTGTCGCGAATGGAAACGAGGGGGAAATCGGGGCCGTAGACCAGGCCGGTTTCCGGATCGACGGAGCCGGGTCCCGTGGAGCCATAGCAGGAGCCCAGCAGGTTGATGCAGACAACGAAGTCGTGCTCGAGCGAGAGAACGGCGCCTGGGGCGAAGATCTCAGGCCACCAGTCGCCCACACGCGCCGAACCGGAGAGAGCGTGGCAGATGAGCACCGCATTGTCGCGCGTCGCGTTCAGGCGACCGTAAACGGCATAGTGCAAAGTGGTTTGCGCCAGCGTGCGCCCGCTCTCCAGCATCAGATGCTGGTCCAGCACGAAGTCGCCTTCATACGTTGGCTCAAGAGCAGGCGGCCGGGCCGGTGCTGGGCCCGACCCGGTAACGGCTTCAGTCATAACACTCATTGTGCCGTATGGACCTTGGTGGCAGCAGAGCCGGTCGAGGCGTGTCCGTTGGCTGTCTCAATGGCATGGTCGAGGTCCGCAATGATGTCGCGAATGTCTTCGATGCCGACAGAAAGGCGAACAAGTTCAGGGGTCACGCCGGTTGCCGCCTGCTCTTCAACCGACAACTGCTGGTGTGTAGTGGACGCCGGGTGAATGACAAGGGACTTCGCGTCTCCGATGTTAGCGACCAGCGAGAAGAGTTCAAGCGAATCGATCAATTTCTTGCCAGCTTCATATCCACCCTTGATACCGAAGGTGATCAGCGCGCTCTGGCCGTTGGGCAAATATTTCTTTGCGCGCGCGTAGTAAGGGCTGGACTCGAGGCCGGGATAGTTGACCCAATCGACGCCCGGATGCTGCTGAAGATGACGCGCCACTGCAAGTGCATTCTGCGAGTGGCGCTCAAGGCGCAGGTGGAGCGTTTCAATGCCCTGCAGCAGGAGGAACGCGCTGTGCGGCGAAAGCGCGGCACCGGTATCGCGCAGCCCCTGAATGCGTGCTTTCAGAATGAAGGCCAGCGGACCAAACGCTTCTGTGTAGGAAAGGCCGTGGTACGACGGGTCGGGCGCCGAGAACTCCTTGAAGCGGCCGGAAGCTGCCCAGTCGAATTTGCCGGCATCAACAATGACGCCGCCAATGGTAGTACCGTGGCCGCCGAGAAACTTGGTTGCTGAGTTGACTACGATGTCAGCGCCCCACTCAATAGGACGGACCAGCGCTGGGGAGACTGAGGTGTTGTCGATAACGAGCGGCAGGCCGTTTTCGTGGGCAATGGCAGCAAGCTTTTCGATGTCGGCAATATCGAGCTTGGGGTTGCCGAGGGTTTCGGTATAGACAGCGCGAGTTTTGGAATTGATGGCAGCGCGCAAGCCATCGAAGTCATCGGCATCGACGAAGCGCACCGTGATACCGAGGCGCGGAAGCGTGTAGTGGAAGAGGTTGTATGTGCCGCCGTATAGCGAGGTGGTTGAGACAATCTCATCGCCGGCAGCGGCGAGGGTGGTGATGGTGAGGGTCTCTGCTGCCTGTCCGGACGCCACGGCAAGTGCTGCTGCACCGCTCTTCGAGAGCCGCAACGCGTTTTTCAAGCACGTCTGTCGTTGGGTTCATGATGCGCGTGTAGATGTTGCCGAACTCCTTGAGCGCGAAGAGGCGGCCAGCATGATCAGCATCCTGAAACAGGTACGACGTGGTCTGGTAGATGGGAACGGCACGGGAGCCGGTCGCCGGGTCGGGCGACTGGCCGGCATGAACGGCGAGGGTGGCGAGGTGCTGCTTCTTCTCTTCGGGCATCGTGATCTCCTTCAGATTTCGTATCGGTTCGAAGTGCGGCGGGGACGGGTCCATCAGGAGACCGCACCCAAGCCGGAAATGCAAAAGCCCGAATCCTGTTCCGGATCCGGGCCGCCTGGTTCTTGATCGGTTGCGACTAGCGCATTCGCCGCTCAGGAGCCACACGGATGGATCCGCATGCGCAACACATGCACATGGCCATGACCAAAATCCGGTGGTGAGCTGAGTTCAGCATTGAAGGCAGTATCGCGGATGGCTGAGCGAGATGTCAAACACAAGTTGTCAGCAGATTGTCATTCCTGAACGGATCAACCCGGAGCTGGATAACTACTCGTCGGCCTTCCAGACGTAGGCGTCGGGCTGCGGCAATCCGATGTGGGCAAGCACGCGAAATGCGAATTGGCGGGCCATTTCGGTCGAGTCAGCGGGCTTGTTGTAGAACGCGGGGATGACCGGAAAAATGACGGCTCCGGCTTCGGCGGCGAGAGTCATGTTGCGCAGGTGGATGCGATTGAAGGGCGTCTCGCGCACGCAGAGCAGGAGAGGACGGCGTTCCTTCAGCGTGACGTCGGCAGCGCGGGCTATGAGTGAATTCGCGAGGCCAGTGGCAATCGTTGCCAGCGTGCCCATGGAGCACGGAAGCACGATCATGCCGTGCGAGGGAAAGCTACCGCTGGCGATGGCGGCGCCAATGTCGGTGTCGGCGTGCTGCGTGATCTTGGCGGGAGCGGAGCCGAGAAGCTTCTCGAGCAGTCCGGTGCGGCCCGAAACGCCAAGTTCTTCAGCGATAACACGCAGTGAATTTTCCGAAGCGACAAAATGGACCCGTGCCACGCGCTCATCTGATTCCAGAGCCCGCAGCGCTTCGCGGCAAAGAACAGCCCCAGAGGCTCCCGTGATTGCGACGGTGAGATTTACAGCTTCCACGTGCGAGTTCCCTCCCCCGGAGTCGGTCATGCGTTACGGTTTCTTCGTATAAGTGGTAATAAACAACTTTGTCCAGGATTCGCCCTGCTTCATTTCGAGCAGGAACGTCAGAGCGTTTTCGGATGGGCTTTCATAGGTGGCGCGCAACACTGGTCCCGGACCGGATGCACTGCTGAGCAGGATGAGCTTGTTTGCCGAAAGATCGCCGGTGAGTTCGCTGGGATGAGTCGAAGTGTCGTTGAACCACCACGCGGTGTACTTTCCGGACTGCTTATCGTAGGAGATGAAATGGCGCGTATCAGTGGGTTTGCGCCCGGGCAGAGTGGTTGAAAGCATCTCGCAAAGGTATTTGCCGCCGATTCCAATCTCGACGCGGTCGGTGGCGTCGCCCACCATCGCAGGTCCGCCGCCCGTGTCGAAGTTCTGCTTGCCGCTCCAATTGCCCTTCATGAACGACAAGTTGTCGAGCGGATTCGCAGGTTGTGCGGCCGGTTGCTGGCCGCACGCAAACGCGCTGGCGCACATCACGAGGAAGCAAACGATAAGTCTCATCAACATCTCCTGCTGAACGACAATATCAGGCCCCGAAAGGAGGTCTTAGGCGTCTTCGGTCGTTTCGTCCCCAGGCTTTCCTTCACTCCACTCCTGCATCAGCTGAGCGTACCCCTCGGAGTGACCGTACTTCTCCAGGCGCCTCATCTCATCAAAAGCCTGCTGGTGTTCGCCTGCACTCCACAGAACGCGAAACAGCATGATCGACG
Source organism: uncultured Acidobacteriaceae bacterium (assembly GCA_963769345.1). Classification (GTDB taxonomy): domain Bacteria; phylum Acidobacteriota; class Terriglobia; order Terriglobales; family Acidobacteriaceae; genus Telmatobacter. Next base: position 217,666 of record CAVYLL010000004.1, on the reverse strand, counting down.
ACATCTCCGACTCTGGCGACAACTTCACAGCAACGCGGCCGTGTTCGATGGCTTCCCGGTGCTTGCCCTCGCGTGAAAACACCCAGGACATGTAGCTGTGTATAAGGGAAACCTCAGGAAATTCATCTACCAGCCCCCTCATCCACTGCTCTGCCTGTTCGAGCTCCTCATCGGCAGAGTCGATCACTTCCTGAATCGTCCCCAGAACGCGTTCCGCAGCATGGTCCGGAATCTGCATCATGCCGCTTACTCTCCAAGCACTCTCTTGAAGATGGCGTCCACATTGCCGAGCTGGCGGCTGTAGTCGAAGGTGCCGGCGAGCTTTTCTTCGCTCAGCAACGAGGTGATGGCCGGCTCCTTCGAAACTTCGTCGCGAAAGACAAGGTCGTCTTTCCACGAACGCATGGCGTGAGACTGCACAAGCCGATAGGCCTCTTCCCGCAGCATCCCAGCCTCGGCAAGATCGAGCAGCAACTGCCCCGAAAAGATCAGCCCGCCTGTCGATTCGAGATTCTTCTTCATGCGCTCCGGGTAAACCACCAAGCGATCGACAAGATCGGTGGTCTTGAAAAGCAGGTAGTCCGCAAGAATCGTCGAGTCCGGAAAAATCACTCGCTCGACTGAAGAATGTGAAATATCCCGCTCGTGCCACAGTGCAATGTTCTCAAGCGCAGCCTGGGAATTCGACCGAAGAACCCGCGCAAGTCCGCTGATCTGCTCCGACGAAATCGGATTCTTCTTGTGGGGCATCGCCGAGGAGCCCTTCTGCTTTTCGCTGAAGTACTCCTGCGCCTCGCGAACTTCCGTCCGCTGCAGGTGGCGAATTTCGACGGCAATCTTGTCGAGGGTGCTTCCAATTATCGCCAGAGTGCCAATGTATGCAGCATGGCGGTCGCGCTGGATCACCTGGGTGGCGACAGGGGCAGGCTTGAGGCCGAGCCGTTCGCAGATGCGCTCTTCATGCTCCGGCTTGAGGTGGCCGAACGTGCCCACAGCGCCGGAAAGCTTGCCTACGCGCATATCCTCGGCCGCGGCGTCGAAGCGGGCCACGTTGCGCTCCATCTCCGCATACCAGTTGAGCAGCTTGAGGCCGAAAGTTGTGGGCTCAGCGTGGATGCCGTGTGTGCGGCCGACTGTCGCCGTGTGTTTGAACTCGATGGCACGACGCTTGAGAACGGCGAGAAGCGCGGCAAGCCCGGTGCGGATGAGCGTCGATGCCTCTTTTACTTGCAGCGCCTGCGCGGTGTCGACAACGTCGTTGGACGTGAGGCCGTAGTGCAGCCAGCGGGAGGACTTGCCGTCCAGGCCTTGTTTATGAAGAGACTCAGCCACTGCTGTTGTGAAGGCGATAACGTCGTGCTTTACTTCGGCCTCGATTTCAGCGACGCGGGCAGCATCGACAGTGGCTTTTGTCGCGATGTCTTCGGCAGCGCTGGCCGGGATCACGCCAAACTCGGCAAGCACAGTGCTGGCCGCCACCTCCACCCGAAGCCAGCAACGGTACTTGTTTTCCTCTGTCCAGATGCGGCCCATCGCGGGGCGGGTGTAGCGCTTGATCAAAGACACACTCCTCTACTGGCCATCGGTGCAGCCATCGCCAACTCTTGATTGTACGAGGTTAAGCAGCCTAAGTGCGGGGAATCCCGAAGCGCTTGTGCAGCTCGTCGTAAAGAAGGCCGCGGCCTGGCTTGTAGGGCTGAAACCACTCGCCATCTATCACGAGTTGTGGGATGGCTCGTTTGCCGACGTGGCGGACGAGTTCATCCGAGGCCGTTTGATCCAGATCGACATTGACTTCTGTGTATTCGATCCCGTGCTCTTCGAGAAACTGTTTGGCGGCCCTGCAATCCCTGCACCACTCGGCCGTGTAAACCTGCACCTTCATACATTCATTTTACTTTGTCTGGCTGATAGCATTCCTTCGTGACCCCGGACGAAATCAAGAAGCTGCTCAACCTCGATCCTCATCCGGTTGAGGGCGGCTATTTCCGGCGCACTTTCACTTCGGCGGCGAATATTGATTTGCCGCGCGGCAACCGCCCCCAGGGCACGGCCATCTACTACCTGCTGGAAGCGGGAGCGTTCTCAGAGATGCATTTGCTCGACTCCGACGAGATCTTTCACTTCTATCTCGGCGATCCCGTGGAAATGCTCCAGCTCTATCCCGGCGGCGCTCCGCGCTCTTCACTCTTGGACCTGGCTTAGAGGCAGGGCATTATGTGCAGATTGCTCGTTCCGGCAGGCGTGTGGCAGGGGATGCGGCTGATCGGGAAAGGCGAATGGGCGCTGTTCGGCTGCACGGTAGTGCCCGGTTTCAGTTTCGACGACTACCACAACGCCAGCTTCGCGGAACTGGCGGCAAAGTGGCCGGAGCAGGCGGAACGAATCAAGGCGCTGACGCGGAGCTGAGACAATTCAATGTAGTTTCAGGTACGGGTGGCTATATGAGGCGCTGGGTCTCACTAATGCTTTTGAGCGCTGTCTTCGTTGCACCGGCGCAAGAGCCGCGGGCGGAGGCGATTCAGCGCATTTCGCACAGCAATGTGTTTGCGTTTGGCGGAGTCGGATTCGCCGGGGTGACTTCAGACGGGGAGAAGGACTTTCGCTTCATCATCTCGCTGCCCTCCGCGGCCCGCGACTTCGAAACGATATACGAGACCGGCACTCCGGAAGCCAAGGGATATGCGCTGGCCGGAATCCACGAACTAAATAGAGTGCGCTTCAAGGAACTCCTTCGATCATTAGGGAGCTCGCAAGCACAAGTAGAGACTATGGAGGGTTGCATCAAAGAAAGGCAACCGCTGGTCAAGGTCGCAGCTCAGATTGATTCAGGTCGATACGACCGCTGGATCACGCACGACAGGCTATTGCGTTGATTGAGGGTTATTTGGCTCATCTGCGGTCTCGGAAAAAGCTGCGGAGTAACTCAGCGGACTGGTCGGCGAGCACTCCCTGCTCCACCTGCATCTGGTGATTGAGCTGCGGATGGTTGATGACGGAGAGTACCGATCCGCAGGCACCCGCTTTGGGATCGGCGGCTGCGTAGACCAGCCGGTCGAGGCGCGCATGCACCATGGCTCCGGCGCACATCGCGCAGGGCTCAAGCGTGACGTAAAGGGTGCAGCCGTTGAGACGGTAATTTCCGAAGGTGCGCGCAGCCTGGCGCAGGGCAACGATCTCGGCGTGGGCGGTAGGGTCGCTGGTGCGGATAACGGAGTTTTGCCCGCGAGCAATCATCTCGCCTCGACAGACCATCGCAGCACCGATCGGCACTTCACCGGCTTCGGCAGCTTTGCGAGCTTCAGCGAGAGCCGCCTGCATGGCTTCGAGATCTGAGATCATGGCTCCGATGTTACGGCAATTCCTGAGTTGGTGTGGTCTTTTGGTTTTTATGCAAGGTCGCCGGTCCCTGATGGTCGCGTCGACTTGAGGACAGCGACTTCGGAGTATGGCTACCCCAGAAATTGCGATAGCGCCGATGGCTGTTGTTGTGTCATGCAATGCAGGGTGCCGAGCCCCCACACAAGATCGACGGCATGGATGCCGATGACCTCGCGGTCCGGAAACAGCTCAGCGAGGATACCGAGCGCAATGCGGTCGTTGCTGTCGTGGAAGGTGGGCACGAGGACGAGTCCGTTGGCGATATAGAAATTGGCATAGCTGGCTGGGAGGCGCTGATTGCGAAAGACAACCGGGCGAGGCAGCGGCAATTCGACGATCGTAAACTGCTTTCCGTCAGCCGTCCGCGCGCCTTTGAGGCGAGCGAGATTTTCGGCCAGCGGCTCATGGTTCGCGTCTCTTGTATTCGGCTCAACGGCCGTGACGATGGTGGCAGGCGCGACGAAACGTGTGATGTCGTCGACGTGGCCGTGGGTGTCGTCGCCGGCAATTCCCCTCCCCAGCCAGATGACCTTCTCGATGCCGAGGTAGTCGCGGAATGCTCTTTCAAGCTTTTCGCGGCTGACGCCTGGATTGCGTTGCTGCACTTCGCTCAGCAGACATTCTTCAGTCGTCAGGAGGATGCCCTGCCCGTTGGTGTCGATGGAGCCGCCTTCGAGAACCAGTCGGCGCTCTTCGCCGGCGAGATCGACAATAGGCTGCCATTGACGAAGGTTCAGCAGTTCCGCCGCGCGGTCGGGGATCTGGTCGTCACGGTGCCAGTCTGGATACTTGGCCCAGGCATTGAAGCGCCAGTTGGTAACGGCGACCTGCCCTTCTGAATTGCGAACGAAGATCGGGCCGGAGTCTCGGGTCCAGACGCGATCCGTGGGCCACCGGTGGAAGATGACACTGTCGAGATTGACGTGCGCGCGCTTGAGGACGCCGCTTGCACGGCGCTGTGCTTTTTCATCCTGAACGAGAAGATGGACGCGCTCCCGGACAGCGAGCAGGCGGACGATCTCAGCGTAGAGCCACGGAATTGCCTGGAATTTGCCCGGCCAATCTTCTGGATTGTGGGGCCATGCCAGCCATGTTGCGTCGTGCTGCTCCCATTCGGCAGGCATTCGGTAACCGAGTTTGTGAGGAGTGCTGAGAGGCATTCTTACTTGCCTTCTCCATTCACACCCGGGTCAAGAAAGCGGCTCGTGATGGGCGCATAGGCGTCAATGCGGCGATCGCGCAGGAAGGGCCAGTTGCGGCGCGTGTCTTCGAGGAGCGCGAGGTCAATTTCACCGATCAGGATCTCTTCCTCCGTATGGGAGGCTTTAGCAACGATGCGGCCAAAAGGATCAGCGAGGAAGCTGCCGCCCCAGAACTCCAGGCCGGGGCCGGTCGCACGATTGCCGCGAATGTCTCCGGCTTCGTGGCCAACGCGATTCACTCCGGCGACGTAGACGCCGTTGGCAATGGCGTGTGCGCGCTGGATTGTCTGCCAGGCATCGTATTGCGCCGCGCCAAACTCTTCTTTCTCCGCGGGGTGCCAGCCAATGGCGGTCGGATAAAAGAGCACTTCGGCGCCTTGAAGCGCAGTCAGGCGCGCGCCTTCGGGATACCACTGGTCCCAGCAAACGAGCGTGCCTACGCGGCCAAATGCGGTATCGACTGCTTTGAATCCAAGATCGCCGGGCGTGAAGTAAAACTTTTCGTAGTAGAGCGGATCATCAGGAATATGCATCTTGCGATAGACGCTGATGATGCTGCCACCCTGCCCTAGCGTAACGGCCGTGTTGTGATAAAGGCCCGGAGCCCGGCGCTCGAATAGCGATGCCACGATGACGACACGCAGTTCACGGGCAACGTCGCCGAGTTTGGCGGTGGAAGGCCCGGGGATCGGTTCAGCCAGATCGAAAAGCTTGATATCTTCGCGCTGGCAGAAATACTGAGCGCGGAAAAGCTCGGGCAGGCAGACAATGTTGACCCCGCGCATTGCCGCCTCGCGGATGTGTGCGATGGCCGACTCAAGATTGGCGTCGGGATCGGGGCCCATCCGCATCTGCACCAGGCCAACTTTGTATTTGCGAGCGTTTTCCATTTCCATTTGAGTTCCTTGTTGCATTGCGATTCAGCTGCTTAGATGGCAAGGCGAACCCCAAAGAGCGGGATTGGCCTCGATGCCCCGACCGAAAGCGTCGGTCCTAACCTGTCGAGACTCCGCTCGAAAAGCCCGCTTCGCGCAGTGCCTATTGTTCGAGAATCAGGACTGCAGCCGCGATGGTTGTTGTCCAGAGGCCGCGCTTGTCGCCCACTGCCGACTGGGTAACGTTGCTGGTCCGGACGATCTTGTTCGAGATGCGGTAAATCTCCTTCTTCTCGTCCCAGCTCTTGTCCGGATCAAAATCCACGTCCAGGGTCGTAGCCAGCATTTCGGCCGCCAGTTCCTCTGCGTATTCGCCGGCCTGCTCTTCGGTTTCACCAAAGCTATGATGCTCGCTCAGATAGCCATAGGTATCGCGATCGGCCGGAATGGCAACTCCGATGCTCGACACCACCAGTCGATGCGGCTCGCGAGTTGAGTTTTCAGCGATTACCGAGAAAACGACTTCGCCGTGGTCGAGGTACTTGAGGCCCTCTTTACGCGATACAACTTTGCAACGGGGCGGAAAGATGGACGAGACGCGAACCAGATTCTGCGAGGCAATGCCAGCGTCCCGAAGCGCCAGCTCAAAGGAAGTCAAACGCTCCTTGTGTTTGCCTACACCCTTGGTGAAGAAAAGCTTCTTCGGGACCATGTTTTTTCCCAATTTCTATGTACCCTCCGTGAGGTTGGCGATGATTGAGTCTACAGACGTTCCGGCATGAGTTTATCGCATCTTGACGGCCGGAGACGGCGGGGCCGGCGATTTAATCCCGAGTTCACATGCTGGGAGTCAACAAGGTTACGGCTGTCAACCCGGATCCGATCTCTGCCCGGTTTTTTTGAGTATTTTTGCTCGCATACGGAACTTTTCCGGGACGCCGGAGTTTGAACAGAAATGAGGCTGACTCTCCTTCTCAGCATTTCGGTGCTCAGCGCCACATTGGGCTGCGCGCTGGCAGTCGCTCAAGAGTATGCGGCTCCGTCCGGGCCACCTCCGGGCCGAGCTGCGAATCCCGATGCAAGCCCCGTTCCGCTGGAGTGGATTCCCCCGGCGCTGGCACAGCTAAGTTTGGAGGCGCCGGTGAAGTCGAACTTCACCCTCGACCGAACCATGCTTGGAATCGCGGCTGGATTGGTTCCGGACAGCGATGCCCCGACACGACAGGCCATTAACAAGCTCGATGGCGTAAGCGTCCACACGATGCGCTTCGGCGACGCTGGAGTTCCAGACGAAGGCGCAGTTGAGGCGATCCGGGCGTCGTACCATCTGCGCGGATGGAAGCACGTGGTGACGACCTCGGACCATGGAAGCCCGGTGCACAACGGAACTACGGACGTATGGGTTGTGCTCGACGGCATGAATGTGCGCGGTGCGGTGGTTCTGGCTGAGACTCCGCGAAGCCTGACGCTGGTGACGGTGGCCGGCAACCTAAGTCCGGCGGACCTGATGCATCTGCGCGGACACTTCGGCATTCCGCGGCTCGAGGCAGCCGACTTCAAGAACGCGCCCGTTCAGTAGAAAGAAGCTCAGAGCGAGGTCCAGCGCAGGAGCGAAGGATGCGCGGCGCTGTAATTTTGCGTTTATTTGCGCCGTTCGACCGACATTGCCACCCCTAATTTGCAGATGTTAGCCTTCCTTAAGCGTATCGAGGGAAGGAACTCCGTAAACAACATGCAAAAGACCTACAACGGGCTGGAATTGCCGCGAGACGGCCAGCCTATCGAGTACAGCCACGGCCAATATCAGGTTCCCGACAATCCCATCATCCCGTTCATTGAAGGCGACGGCACCGGACGCGACATCTGGAAGGCCTCGCAGCGTGTATTTGACGCCGCTGTAGAGAAGGCCTACGGCGGCAAGCGCCACATCAAGTGGTTCGAGATCTTTGCCGGCGAGAAGGCATTTCGCCAGTTCAATACATGGCTGCCCGATGACTCGGTGAGTGCTGCGCGCGATTTGCGCGTTTCCATCAAAGGGCCGTTGACGACTCCGGTGGGCGGCGGAATCCGCTCGCTCAATGTTGCGCTGCGTCAACTTCTCGACCTCTACTCCTGCGTTCGGCCCGTGAAGTACTACCAGGGCGTGCCCAGCCCGGTGAAGCATCCCGAAAAGGTCGACATCGTCATCTTCCGCGAGAACACCGAGGATGTGTATTCGGGCATCGAGTTCAAGCAGGGCTCGGTGGACGCGGGTCGCATCATCGAATTCATTAACGAAGATCTGCTGAAGGGCGGAAAGAAGAAGATCCGTTCCGACTCGGGTGTAGGCATCAAGCCGATCTCGATCTTCGGAACCAAGCGCCTCGTCCGCTACGCCATTCGCCAGGCACTTGAGATGGGCCGCAAGACCGTAACACTGGTGCACAAGGGAAATATTCAGAAGTTCACTGAAGGCGCGTTCCGCGAGTGGGGATACGAAGTTGCGGTCGAGGAGTTTCGCGACCAGACAGTTACCGAGCGTGAAAGCTGGATCCTCGGCAATGTCGATGCCAACCCAAATATCACCGTGGAAGAGAATGCGGCGCTGATCGAGCCGGGCCTTGAGTTTGGCAACCAGGAGTTTCGCGATTCGCTCTACGCAGAGATCAAAGGCGTTCTCGATTCCATCGGGAAGACACACGGCAAAGGTGCGTGGAAGAACAAGATCCTCATTAACGACCGCATCGCCGACTCCATCTTCCAACAGATCATCATTCGTCCGTCGGACTACAGCATTCTCGCCACCACCAACTTGAACGGCGACTACATTTCAGATGCAGCCGCCGCGCAGGTGGGCGGGCTCGGGATTGCGCCGGGCGCCAATATTGGCGATGGCTATGCCGTCTTTGAAGCAACCCATGGCACCGCTCCGAAGTATGCCGACAAGGACGTTATCAATCCCGGCTCGGTGATTCTTTCCGGCGTGATGATGCTCGACTTCATCGGCTGGAAAGAAGCGGCCAAGATGATCGAGAACGCAATGGAGAAGACCATTCAGCAGAAGTTTGTCACGTACGACTTCGAGCGCCAGACCGCCGGAGCCACCAAGGTGGGCACCAGCGAATTTGCTACGCGCATCATTGGAAACATGTAAGAACAGTTGTCAGTCGTCAGTTTTCAGTTTTGAAAGGGCATGGCTTTAGTCGTGCCGCAAATATTCGATATAGGCGTAGGGGCTTTAGCCCTCCGAACGTCGGAAACGCGAATGACGATGGATAGGTTCGAAATCAGACTGAGGCTACGCCATCCAACGCTCGACCCAAGCGAAATCTCCAAAGTCTTCGAGCTAAAGCCGAGTTTCTCATGGAGCGCTGGGGACACTACGGGGACCGTAGTGCACAAGTGGAGCGTTTGGTACGGTCCCATTGCTAAGGGCGCGGGCAGCGATGAGTACGAAAAAGCGTTGAAGAGATCCGTTCTGCTTCTCGAAAGCCGAAAAGAATGGTTGAGCGCTGCTTTCAAAGGTGACGGTGAACTTGATGTGATTTTTGCGTATTGGACCGAATTGGACGAAGGCAAGATTTGCCAGGCTGATTTTTATCCGGAGCTACTTGCGCGTCTATCGAATCTCAACGCAGGTATGCAAATGGAGGTTTGGCGAGATGAGAAGGTGTGCCTGCGCTAGAGTCAGGCAAATCGACGGAGTTCCCTCCGGGCTAAAGCCCACATTCATTTTTAGGCCCTTACGGTACGACTGAAGTCGTGCACTTTCAAAACTGATTACTGACCAGGAGAATAGAGATGCGGAAAAAGGTGAGTATTGTCGGTGCCGGTAACGTGGGCGCCACGGCAGCACACTGGATTGCGGCCAAGGAATTGGCTGACGTGGTGCTGGTTGATGTTGTGGAAGGCGTGCCCCAGGGCAAAGCGCTGGATCTGCTCGAAGCAATGCCGATTGAAAAGCGCGATGTGCATGTCATCGGGTCGAACGACTACGCAGCTACCGCTAACTCTGACATCGTCGTCATTACGGCGGGGATTCCGCGCAAGCCGGGCATGAGCCGCGATGACCTGCTGCACACCAATTTCAAAATCATGTCGGACGTGGTTGCGAAGGTAGTTGCGCAATCGCCAGAGTGCATTCTCATCATCGTCTCCAATCCGCTGGATGCGATGGCGCAGGCGGCGTACCGGCAGGCTGGCTTCAATCGCGAACGCGTCATCGGGATGGCAGGCGTGCTCGATTCGGCGCGCTTCCGGACCTTTATCGCCGAGGAGCTCGATGTCAGCGTGGAGAATGTGACGGCGTTTGTGCTGGGCGGACACGGCGACACCATGGTTCCGCTTGCACGTTACTCCACGGTCGCCGGCATCCCGATCACGGAGCTTATTGCCCCGGACCGTCTCGAGCAGCTCATCCAGCGCACTCGCGACGGCGGTGCCGAGATCGTGAAGTATCTGAAAACCGGCAGCGCATACTACGCACCTTCCGCAGCCACTGTCGAGATGGTCGAAGCGATCCTGAAGGACAAAAAGAAGATCCTGCCCTGCGCAGCCTATCTGCAGGGCGAATACGGCATCGAAGGTTTCTACATCGGTGTGCCCTGCAAGCTGGGGGCGGCCGGTCTCGAGAAGATCATCGAGATCAAGCTCACGCCTGAAGAAGACGCGGCACTGAAGAAGAGCGCCGAAGCGGTCAAGGAACTTTGCGCCGTTATCGGCGTTTAGTTCCTTCTTGCCGTGGGTTTTCGATTGCTGGTTCAGGCCGCCCACGGGCGGCCTTCTTGTGTTTCACGCAATACCGCACCTACTTTATCTCCTATTTCCTCCATCGAACGATCTAGCCTTTGGCCAATCCATTAGTTGAAGACTGTCGTTACATCAAGAGCAGAGACTCAACTCAGACATTCGTCCATCCTTCGCTACCTCCGTCAGGCTCACTGGAACGACACCGGACAACCTGTGTAGCGCGGGCAATGAATATGGTCCCGATTGGAGGACCCACTGGATACAACCGTTCCTTAGGAGAGAGTCAAGTTGCGCAGACTACTGATGGTTTCATCCTGTCTTCTTACAGCCCTTGCCACCGCCCATGCACAGAGCAACTACGCCGTGGTGCACGGCTCCGTTTTCGATCCACAGCATCGCGCGATTCCTGGCGCTCATGTTCATGTGAATGAAGTGAGCACCGGCGCCGGGCGCGAAGTGGTTTCGAATGCGACTGGACTTTACGAGATCGCCGGATTACAACCGGGCGCCTACACGCTAACGGTGGACAGCCAGGGTTTCGCACAATCAAAAGAGAACATCGATCTCGAAGTGGGACAGCAGGCTACCCTCGACATCGAATTGCGCGTTAGTCAAGAATCCCAAACGGTTAAGGTGGCCGCTTCGGGCGAATTGCTTAAGACCCAGGATGCCAGCGTTGGCGAGGTCGTCGATCAGCGTTCAGTCGATTCCCTCCCCCTGAACGGCCGCATGCTGATTGACCTCGTTCTCACGGTGCCGGGCGCGCACGTGAGCCATGGCGCTGCAACCGGCGACATGAATACTCTGTACTGGCGGCCCGGTCAGCCTTCAGCGGTCAGTATCGGCGGCAGCCGCCCCAACGGGAATTACTTTCTGCTCGACGGCGCGACCAACACTGATCCCACCTTCAGTACCCAGAACCTGAGCGCCTCACCCGATGCAGTGCAGGAATTCCAGGTACAAACGGGCAGCTATTCGGCAGACATGGGTGGGGCAGGCGGCGGCCAAATCAACATCGTCACCCGCTCCGGCTCGGCGAACTTTCATGGCACGGCGTACGAATTTCTGCGCAACGGCGCGATGGACGCCCATTCATTCAACGACATGGGCATGTCGAATTTCCTGGTTCAGAACAACTTTGGCGCATCGGTGGGCGGTCCGATCAGGCACACCGGAAAGACATTCTTCTTTCTGAATTACGAAGGGCTGACCAACGTGGAGACCATGGCCATGGTCGACACCGTGCCCACCGCTGCCGAAGTCGCTGGTGACTTCAGCCAGAGCGGCGTCAACATCTACGATCCGTCGACAACGACTGCAAATCCCAGCTTCAACCCGAGTTTGCCCGTCAGCAAATCGAACCCGCAATACATTCGTCAGCAGTTCGAATACAACGGCGTCTTGAACGTAATTCCGCCGAGCCGCCTGACCAAAGCAGCATCCATCATGCTGAACCAATACACACCGCAGCCGAACACGATGAACATGGGATCATCGACAATGATGGGGCAACCCACGGTGGTCGGCGCGGGGAATGACGCGAACAATTATCTCGACCTCCGCAAGCAGCGCATGAACACCCAACAGGGCACCGCTCGCATCGACCACAACTTTGGCAATGGCGATCTCGCCTACTTCCGCTACTCGGGCTCAGGTGAGTTTGGATTCATGCCGGAAGGTCTGCCGGGATTCGGTTTGTATCATGATGACCTCGCGCAGAATGGAATCCTCGCCTGGAATCACGTGTTCTCATCACAGCTTGTGAATTCGGCTTCCGGAGCGATTTCCCGTTTGTCGATGATGCATACGACCGAGAGCGCGGACAAGAATGACATTGTTTCGGAATTGGGAATTACCGGCACCGGATTCGGTGGTCCCGCAGCCTGGGGCGCTCCCTACTTCAACGTGCAGGGCTACTCGCCCATGGGGGACAACTACATCGCCACCCCGATGCATGCGTGGGACACCGTGGTGGAAGGCCGCGACACATTGAACTGGCAGATCGGTCGTCATAGCGCGAGGTTCGGCGGCGCCTACCAGTGGTACATCTGGCCAATGTGGGGCTTCTTCCAGAACCGCGGCTACTACCAGTTCACCAATGGCTTCACGACGCAGAATGCTTTCAACGACGGAACGGGATCTTCGCTGGCCAGCTTCGAACTCGGGCTTCCCGCAGCGCGGCAGGGACAGGCCGGCGTGCCTCAGATGGATCTTCGGCAGTGGTATGCGGACACCTATGCAATGGATGCGTGGCGTCTGACTGCAACCACCACGTTGACCTACGGGTTGCGCTATGAATTCATGAGCCCGCTTGTTGACATTCGCTACACCAACAGCAACCTGGATCTAAGCACCGGCACACCACAGGTATTTATCGGCGGACAGAACGGATATCCGAGAGGCCTGATGTATGCGAACCACACAAACTTCGCTCCTCGTCTGGGGCTGGCGCAGAGCATGCCTCATCTGGGATTAGTCGCGCATGTGGCGTATGGCATCTTCTATACACCTGTAGACATGAATACCTGGTGCAACCAGCGTCATAACGTGCCGTATGTCTTCCCACTTACTTCGCAGAGCGATCCGTACCTGCCGAGCATCAACACGCTGAACTTTCCTGCTCCCGTACTGGGTACGAGCGTCGTCAGCTTCACGTCTCTGCAGTTGCATGCACCGGCGCAATACATCCAACAATGGAGCACCTCGCTTGAAAAGCAATTGGGGAAGGCCACTATCGTCGAAGTCGGTTATCTGGGAGCTGGTGGATTCCACCTGCAACGGTCGCATCTGATCAACAACGCTCAGCCCGGTCCAGGCCTCATTCAACCGCGGCGTCCCAATCCCAAGATCAGCTTTGTTCCGAACACCGTGTTCCCTCCGACCGTGACCGTTGCAAGCTCGACATTCCCGGTGAGCACCATCAACCTGCTCGAGAACACATCGCAGAGCTGGTATGACGCCGGATACGTGAATGTGCGCAGGCGCTATGAGAATGGTCTCAGCTTCCTTGCGAATTACACGTATGCCAAGGATCTTGAAAACGCGCCCGACTTCCGTTCGCCGATGTTTGAAGCGGCGACGCCTCAGAACAACGACGATTTGAACGCAGAGAAGGGGCCGGGGTGCGATATTCGACATCGCTTCGCTCTCAGCACCGTGTATAGTTCCCACGCCGTCGGTTCGAATCACCTGATGCAGGCGCTCAGCCGAAACTGGCTCGGTTCGATGTTATTTCAGGCACAATCCGGCTTCCCATTGACCATATCGGTCTTCGGCGACACTGCTAATGCCGGAACCGTTGTCGGCGAAAATCCTATTCGTGCAAATACCACGGGGCAAAAGATATTTGCCTCGGGAACCCGCAACTCCACCACTTGGTTCAACCCGCACGCTTTTGCGGCTCCGGCGGCGTACACCTACGGCAATGTTGGCCGCAACTCCGTGTACGGCCCGTCGCTGGTAAGCATGGATCTGGCCGTTTCTCGTGGGTTCGCCGTGACTGAGAAGGCTCGATTTGAAGGGCGCGCGGAGTTCTTCAACGCCCTCAACCACACCAACCTCGGTACACCGAACCGGTTTGTAAACACGGCAAATTTCGGCAGCATTACCGAGGTCTCAACGCCGGGACGCGAAATTCAGCTAAGCGCTCGGATCAGCTTCTAAGAAGCACGTTTTTCCATGAGGGCGGGCATTGCATGCGCGCCCTTCTTCTTTTTTGCCCAGTCTCGCGAAACACCCTGCATTATTGTTCAAGGAAGCTGACCATCCCTGGACCAATTTGGGCGGCACACTCGTTTGGTGCAAGGTGGCCGCAGCCGGGGATCACTTCGAGGTGCGATTGCGGAATGAGCTGGTGTATCTTTTGGCCTTCGCTGAGCGGAGTGATTTGGTCGACTTCACCCCACACGATTAACACCGGCATTTTGAGGCCCGGGAGAAAGCTATCCGTAGTGTCGCGCCCGGTCAGCATCGAGTCGAGCGCCCGATGGATGATCCATGCACGCTGGTGCGAAGTGCGAAGAATATCCTTCGCAACGAATCCCGGCAACTGCGGTGGATGAGGCCTAAGCAATGCGTCGAATTTGTCGAGTTCCTCCGCGGAGACGGGTGTAAACAGCTTCGTATCCCAGTCGGGCCTGACGTAAAGGCCGGCGCTGTCGAACAACATCAACCGGCGAACCCGCTCGGGCTGCTGAGCCGCCACAAGCTGCACGACCCATCCGCCCATCGACCAACCGCCAAGGTCAACTTCCTTCATCCCCAGGACATCGAAAAAGCCGGCGACAACCTTCGCTTGATCGCTGACGGAATAGGAGAAGTTTGCAGGTTTATCGCTTTCGCCGAAACCGGGTAGATCGGGCAGGTACACGCGGTAGCCAGCCTTCGCCAGGTAGGGCGCAAGTTTCTCCCAATCCTCCGAGCGTCCTCCGAGACCATGTACCAGAACTGCGACGGGACCGTCGCTGGGTCCGAGAGCGTAGTAGTGGATGCGGTAGCCCCCAACATCGACGAAATTGCTCCTGGCGCCAATTTGGTACATCTGTGCTTCATTGAACAAGCGAAAGACGGCAAGCGGACGAAGCCAGAATGTAACGCCAAGAATTGCAACCAGTGCAACAACCAGAAGAGAGACCCATCTCAATATTCGCTTCAACTTGACTCCTGTTCAGATCGATTCAATGCTCTTGCCCGCTGCCAACCAGCCTCGATCACACGCACCGTAATCGGATCGAGTGCCAGCGCGCTGTGGCTGTTCCATTCCGCCCGTTCGACCCAACGCACGGCGGCTGCGTCCGAGGCGGCACGCAACGTGCCGCCGACGACCCGGCAAAGGTAGTCGGCAATTACGAAGTGATACCGCACTCTATCGCCCGAGAGATCACTTTCCCTGTAAATCCGATCGATGAGCTCGACCAGTTCAATGGCTTCCACGTTCAGGCCAGTCTCCTCCTGAACTTCGCGGGCGACACCCTGGGCCAGGGATTCGCCCAGCTCCAGCATGCCGCCTGGCAGAGACCACTTCCCTTTTGACGGCTCCTGATCCCGCTGCACCAACAAGACGCGCCCCTGGTGGACGACGACTGCCCCAACGCCGACGATCGGCGCCTCAGGGAATTCGCGCTGCAAGACTTTTCCCACGCTGTCTGCTTTCTACCACAGCCCCGTGCCTCCACACTTGGGTAACCGCTCAAGGCCCTTCAGATCAGCTCTTTGCGGCCCCGCATCGAAACAACGCGAGTATCATCAAAACAAACAGGAGAACTTCATGGCAGAGTTCATACTGCTCATCGATGGAATGCACTGTGGCTCATGCGTTCGCCGCGTGACGCAGGCTCTGAATTCCGCGGGGAATGTTGACGTTGAGGAGGTCCGTATTGGAGCGGCCCGGCTGAAGTCGCCCGACGAGAAGCCTCCAGTGGATGCCGCGATAGCTGCTCTTGCAAAGGCCGGGTACAGCGCACGATTGGAGCAATGAACCGCAAGATGGCCTCGTCTGACTCAGAGTCGCTGACACTACCGGTTATTGGAATGACGTGCGCTGCCTGCCAGCACCACGTTGAAAACGCTCTCAGCGAGACCGCCGGAGTGAAGTCTGCGCATGTTGACCTGATGTCGAATCGTGCCAACATAGTCTTCGATCCAGCAGAAGCGTCGGCGGCGCGATTGGTTGAAGCGATCCGGGGCGCCGGATACGATGCTGTGCTTCCCCACCATGGAGCATCCGTCTCCAAAGAATCGATCTCCTCACACGGAAAAGCCGAAGCGAAAGCCGCAGCGACCATAGTTGCCGGCGCAATAGCCATGCTGCTGGCAATGCCTCTCGGCACGCGGATGGGCTCATTCGATCGTCTGATGATGCAGTGGTTGCCGTGGCTTTACCAAGTCCCGCCGGATTACGTGCGATGGTCTCTGCTGGCTGCTACCGCAATCCTGATGACATGGGCGGGACGTGACATATTTGTGGCCGCTGCACGTGGTCTGCGGCACGGCACCACCAATATGAATACGCTGGTGAGCCTGGGAACCGGCGTCGCCTTTGCCTACTCGGCTTATGCCACCATCTCGCCGGCGCCCGATCGCGAAGTTTACTTCGACGCGGTTCTGCTGATCCTGGGCTTTCTGCTTCTCGGCAAAGCTCTCGAAGCGCGAGCCAAACAGAAATCTTTGGCAGCTCTTAACGCACTCAGCAATCTGCGGCCTGCTACAGCACGCCTGATTGTGAACGGTGTTGAAACGCTGGTCGCTCTGGAGGAAGTGCGGATCGGGAACGAGGTGCTTGTACTTCCAGGAGAGCGTTTCCCCGTTGACGCAAAGATCCTGGAAGGCCGCACCAGCGTGGATGAATCGATGCTGACCGGAGAGGCCATTCCGCAACCGCGGGAAGTCGGAGAACGCGTGCTGGCCGGTTCTCTTAACTACGATGGCGCTGTTGTGTGCCGAGCTGAGTCGCTGGGAGAAGAGACGGTGCTCGCGCAAATTACGCGTATGGTTGAGCAGGCGCAGTCGTCCCGCGCGCCCACCGAGCGACTTGCCGACCGTGTGAGTTCCATCTTTGTGCCGATCGTACTGGTGCTATCCGTTGTCACTTTCATTGCGTGGATGATCACGACGCACTCCATCTCTCTGGCGTTGGCCAGCACCGTTTCTGTGCTCGTGATCGCCTGCCCTTGTGCCATGGGACTCGCAGTTCCAGCCGCTCTTACGGTCGCAGTCGGCCGTGGAGCGCAATTCGGAGTGCTTTTCAAGGGCGGAGAGGCTCTGGAACGGCTGGCGAATCTCAATGTCATCGTTCTCGACAAGACCGGGACGCTCACGATCGGCCGCCCCGTCCTGCAAGCCGTGCGCCCCGTCAAGGGGTACAGCGAGGATGATCTTCTGCGCATGGCAGCCGCGGCCGAGGAGCGATCAAATCATCCCCTCGCGCACGCAGTGGTCGACTTTGCACGAGCTCGCTCGATCAAATGGGAACCTGCTGAAGAAGTCGTTGTCATTCCCGGCCGTGGAGTTGCCGCCCGCGTCGAAGACTACAACTGCCTTCTGGGAAATGAGGCCCTGTTCCAGGAATCCGCAATTCGTTTTCCCGACAGCATTCCGCCGGTCAAGCCTGGCGTGACCCGCCTCTGGATTGCGCTGGACTATCAGTCGATCGGTTGTTTCGATGCGCGCGATTCGCTGCGTCCGGATGCCGGACAAGCCGTGGCGGCATTGCACGAGAGGGGGTTGCGCGTCCTGATGCTCACAGGAGACTCCGCAGCGGCATCTGCCCCCATCGCCAACCAGGCCGGCATCGCGGAGGTCGAGGCGGGGCTGGACCCCGCGGGCAAGCTTGCGCACATCCGCACATTGCAGCAAGAAGGACTCCGGGTTGCGATGGTCGGCGACGGCATTAACGATGCGGCCGCGCTGGCGCAAGCCGATGCAGGCATTTCCATGGGTAGCGGTGCTGACCTTGCCCAGGAAGCCGGCGACGTTGTGCTCCTTCGGGCACAACCATCTGCAATGATCGCCGCCCTCGATCTTGCGAAAGCGACTGTCGGCACAATGCGGCAGAACTTGATGTGGGCCGCCTGTTACAACCTGCTCGGCATACCGCTTGCCGCCGGAGTGCTGTATCCGGCTTTCCACGTCCTGATGAGCCCCTGGATTGCCGCCGCGGCTATGGCCCTGAGTTCAGTCAGCGTACTGGCCAACAGCTTGCGACTGCGGTCGTGGCAGCCACTTTCGCTGCCTGCCGCGCAGGCAAGTTAAACTAGCGGCAGAGCCCAGATCGTGCGCATCCTTACCCGGTATATCCTCGGCGAAATACTCTCCTACGCACTCATCGGCTGCGCCGTTTTTACCTTCATTCTCTTCATGCGCGATCTGAATCAGATTCTTGAGGCAGTGGTTCGCAACAGCTCCACACTCGTAAGCGTCGCGGAAGTATTTGTCTACAGCCTGCCAAACACCTTCAAAGTCACCATACCGATGGCCGTGCTCGTCGGCATCCTGCTCGGTCTCAGCCGCCTTGCAGCGGACAGCGAGATCATCGCCATGCGCGCTTCGGGGCTCGGCATTGGTTACTTTGTGCGCGTTTCTTCGGTCGTGGCAATCGGCGGAACGCTGCTGGGGCTGGTCAACTCGCTCTACACCGCACCCCGCGCCAACCAGGCCATTCTCGACATGCAGCGAGAACTGGAGACGTCCCAGGCGTCGTATGAAATTCAGCCGCGCGTCTTCTACGAGGATTTTCGGAATGCCGTGCTCTACGTGCAGAATGTGCGCGGCGGGACAGGCGCCTCAAATTGGGACCAGGTCTTCATGGCGGATGTTTCCGATCCCGCCAATCCGATCATCACGACGGCCGCATCGGCAACGGTGGTCAATGATTCCGCGCTGGAACTTCTGATGAGGCTCCGCGATGGCTCCCGGCACGAAACCGTATGCCGGACAGCCACAGCAGTACAACATCTCTACATTCGAAAAGACAGATCTGCCACTATCGCTGAGCCCTCAGAGCGAAATGCATTTGGGGCGCATGGATACCGCAATCTATGCACTGCCGATGGACGCCCTGGAAGAGCGCACGCACGGCCCGGATGGAAGAAGATTCTTCTGGAGCTGCACACACGTTTCTCCTATCCGGTTGCGTGCCTCGTTCTCATGCTGGTCGGAGTTCCGCTCGGAGTTATCTCGCGCCGGGGCGGAAAGAGTTCTGGCCTCGTCTTCACTGTGCTGCTGGTGCTGCTCTACTACATCCTCTCGTACACCGGAATCGCGCTCAGCCGACAGGGCAAACTCTCGCCGTTCCTGGGCGTGTGGATGGCCAATCTCCTGTTTGCTGCTGTCGGCGGTTTTCTGCTTTGGCAGATGGCCAGCGGCGGACGTGTCCTAAGCGCGATCGCAAGCCTGCTGTCGCGAACACCCAAGCCTCGGCTCACAGTCAAAGCGAATGGAGCGCATCTCTCTCGAGTTGCTCGAAAAGCTCCAACCTCGCACGGTCCGCATTGTTTCGCGAGGGCTTTTTCCGCGTCTGCTCGATGCCTATGTCGTGCGCGAGTTCCTTGGTATGTTCGTTCTGGTGCTCGCCAGCTTTGTCATGCTCATGCTGGTCTTCACGTTTTTCGAGCTCGTCGGAGACATTGTTCGCAATCATATTGCGCTTGCGACCGTCGGCGCATATCTATTCAACCTCGCCCCCAGCATGGTCTATACCATCACGCCGCTCGCAGTTCTAATTGCGGCCCTGGTGACCTTTGGCGTTCTCAATCGCAATAGCGAAATTGTAGCCATGAAAGCCACAGGGATCAGTCTGTACCGTCTCGTCGTTCCCATCGTTTCGATCTCGGCAATCCTGGCCGTTTGCCTGTTTCTCTTCGACGACTACTACCTGCCCTCGGCAAATCGTCGGCAGGAGGCTCTGCGCAGCACGATCAAGGGTCACCCGCCTCAGACCTTTTTGCACCCCGAAGAGAAGTGGATGTTCGGGCAGTCTCATCCGGGCGAGCAAGGCCACATCTTCTACTACCAGTTCTTTGATCCGGACAACAACGCGTTCGCCAATCTCTCGATCTTTGAATTCGATCCCTCTACCTTTGCCCTGTCGCGGCGGATCTTTGCGTCCCGGGCAACGTGGAACGAGCGAAACTGAAACGTGGCGCTTTGAAAATGGCTGGGTAAGAAATACCACTGGCAATAACCGCGAATACAGCGAGTTCAAGAGCACTAGTTTCGCCGAAATTCATGAGGATCCCGGCTACTTCAAAAAAGAAAACTGGCAGTCGCAGGAGATGAATTTTCGGCAACTCGACAGTTATATCCGCGACCTTCGTCAAAGCGGCTTCGACACTATGCGCCTGCGAGTTGCATTGTGGCATAAGCTCGCCTATCCGCTGATCGCGATTGTCATGTCGGTTCTGGCAATTCCCTTTGCGCTTTCTATGGGCCGCCGCGGTTCGCTCATCGGGAATTGCGGTTGCTATCTCGGTCGCTCTCGCTTATTGGGTCGTCGATGGCTTGTTTGGTGCCCTGGGCAATGTGAACTATTTGCCTGCGGCGCTGGCGGCATGGTCTCCCGACGTCCTCTTCGGGCTTACCGGTGGCTATCTCTTGCTTCGGACGCCTACCTGAGGATCCGCTCGTAATTCACAGGTTTCGACCCGTCCTCATCGATACCCGTACAATATGAATATGCTTCGCGAACTGGGCCCGCTGCTCAGCTACATGCGCCGCTATCGATGGGGGTACCTCTGGGGTACCCTCGCGTGCATAGCGACAAATATTGCTGCCGTTCAGGGTCCTCAGATTCTGAGAAAAGCGATTGATGAACTGGAACGCGGCGTCTCGCGCGAACGCATCGTTTTTCTCGCCTGCATTTTCGTCGCTATCTACCTCGTCAAAGGCGTCTTCCTCTATGCCCAGCGCTGGATTCTGATCGGCATCTCGCGCGAAATCGAATTCGATCTTCGCAATGACCTCTTTCGGCAACTGGAGCGCCAGGACGCCAACTTCTACCAGAAGTACCGCACCGGCGACGTCATGGCCCGCATGACCAACGACCTGAATGCGGTGCGCATGCTGCTGGGCCCGGCCCTGATGTACAGCGCCAACACGGTCTTCTTCACGGTGGGCGCGTTGTACTTCCTGCTCCGCATCAGCCCCTGGCTCACGCTTGTGGCATGGGCGCCCATGCCGCTGGCCAGCATCCTCGTCCAATACTTCGGCCGCAAGATTCATGATCGCTTCGAGAAAATCCAGGAAAGCTTCTCCGAGATCTCCGTCGCAGGCACAGGAGAACTACTCGGGCGCGCGCCTGGTACGTGCTTTCGGCCGCGAACAGTCGCAGATGAGCCTGTTCGAAAAACTGAACCGGCAATATATTTCGCGCGCCCAGGGCCTGGTTCAGCTCATGGGAATGCTGTGGCCAACGCTCGAGTTCATCCTGGGCATCGCCATGATCATCACCTTGCTCGTGGGAGGACATGAGGTTATCGCTCATCGCATAAGCGCCGGCGACTTTGTGGCCTTCAATACTTACATGATCCTGCTGATCTGGCCAATCATCGCCGTGGGATGGGTCGTTAATCTCTTTCAGCGCGGAACCGCTTCGGTCACGCGCATTGATGAGATACTGCGCGCGAAGCCCGGAATTGACGACAGCGATGCGGACCCGTCGATTCCCGCGGACAAAGTTCTTCGCGGCGAAATCGAGTTTTCCAATCTCAATTTCAGTTACGGCGACACACCGGTGCTCCAGCAACATCTCGCTCAAGATTCCCGCCGGTTCCAGCCTTGCGATTGTGGGCCCGACGGGTTCAGGAAAAACAACGCTGGTCAATTTGATTTCCCGTCTCTATGAAGCGCCCGAGGGTTCGTTGCTCATCGATGGCCGCCCGATTCGCGAATATCCGCTGGAAGTGCTTCGGCGGAACATGGGTATCGTGCCGCAGGAGACATTTCTTTTCAGCGAGACCATTCGAGAAAACCTGGCTTTTGGCGTGCCTGCCACGTCGGCAGAAGATATTCTCGAAGCGTGCTGAAGCCGCGCACATCCGCCGCGAATTCGAGGAGTTTCCGCAGGGATTTGAAACGATGGTCGGCGAGCGCGGCATGACACTATCCGGCGGCCAAAAACAGCGTCTGGCTATCGCGCGCGCCCTGCTTCGTCGCCCGGCCATTCTTGTTCTGGATGATGCGCTGGCAAGCGTCGACACGTACACCGAAGAACGCATTCTGGGCGGACTGCGCAATTACACGTCCACGGCTACGACGATTCTGATCTCACATCGAGTGTCAACTGTGCGCAATGCCGACCAGATCGCGGTGCTCGATCACGGCAGGATTGTCGAAGTTGGCCGCCACGACGAACTGCTGGCGCTCGACGGCTACTATGCGAGCCTCTACCAAAAACAGCAACTGGAAGAAGAGCTGACCGTCGCTGGATGATCAAGCTGTCCAGCTGCTGGCAGTGCTCGCCTCAGAAGTTTGCATCCATGCCGCTTCCGGGACAACGCCCGATTGATTTTCATCTCTCTGACGTTGTCTGATTTGACGCGGAACCTGCCGCGACCTGCTTCCACGCGTCCCGTACATTTCGGACGTTGGCGATCACCTGTTCAAATTTCTTTCTTGACTTCGCCTGCGACCCCTGAAGCATGAGCGCAAACATCGCAACATAGAATTCCGATAGCGATTTCGCCGGCTCCCCACCAATGTCAATATCCAGCGTCGCTTGTAAATGAATCACAATATCCATGGCCCGCTTCACGGCGGCGCGACGCGCTTCCACGTCTTTCCGATCCACGGCGTCGATTGCATTGTGCATAAAACGAATGATGCCGTCGTAGAGTGCAATGGTGAGTTCGACGCCGGTAGCGCCTTCAAGCGCGTGGGACCGATAAGTATCCATTCTGATGCTCCTAGCCGTTCTGATTGCTGTTGTAACCGGTGATTGCGCTGTACATTTCATTGACCTGACTGATCATCTCGGGAATTGACTGCAAGATCTGGTTGGCCATGTTCAATTCCGTGGTGAGGCTTGCCTTCTGCGTAGAAATCAGAGCCTCCTGTTTGAAGATGTTGTCGTTCAATGTAGATTCCTGACTGGTGTCTTCCTTGAGTGCAAGGCTGATCGCGCCGCCATCGGCGCTGCTGTTGCTCAGGCCGTTCAACGTATTCGTAAAGGTCGAACCAAAGCTGCCCGTATCCTGGAAAAACGAAACAACCTGGTTGAAGTTGCTATTCAGCGCGCTGTTCAGCTTGTCTGCATCGAGACTGATTGTGCCGTCGGAGCTGGCATTTGCTGTGATGCCAAGAGAGACTAGCGAATTGATGGTATTAGTGCCGAATGATCCGCTCATCGCCGACAGCAAGCCTTCCTGCAAGTGAGAAAGAACCGACGTGCCGTATAGGGGTTCGGGATTGCCCGAAGAGTCTTTCCCCTCCTGCGCGTTGATGGCCTTCATCGTGGCGTTGTAGTCGGTCACGAACGTATTGATTGCGGTCTCGATGCTCGTCGTATCGTTGTCAATGACCACCTGCACCGTTTGAGCAGTTCCATCGGAGCTCGCAATGCCGGTCGATAGCAACTGAAAGGTCACGCCCGGAATAGCGTTCGTGACGGTATTCGAGGCACTGGTGATCCCTGTGACTCCATCCACCGTGATCGTGGCATCCCTTCCGTTCTGAATCGTCGCCAGTCCCAGGCCGGTATTCTTATCAGGTGTTGTCGAGTCAGCCAGTGTCGTGGGACTGGCCGGGTTGCTTGTCGCGTCGGCAATCGTAATCTGCCCGGCGGAGCCGCTAGCTTGGCTCACCAGCGAGAGTCTTTGAGTCCCGTCCGCATTGGTCAGCACACTGGCCGTTACTCCCAGGCCCGCATTATTGATGGCCGCAGACAGACCTGAAAGCGTGGCCACAGTGGAACCATCCCCCACATTGACCGTTTTCCAACTGCCGGTCCCCAACTTGAAGGTGATACCGCCAGTCAGCGTGTCCGATGCTTTCACCGCATCCGATGCTGCACTCGAGGTCTGCGCGAGATTCTGAACTGAGATCGTATGCGTGCCGGCAACGGCGATCGCGCTCGCCGAGGATAGGGTCAGCACGTTCGTATCGGAGCTAGACCCCGTCTTGTATGCCATTGTCCCGGTGAAGTCCGTTAGGTTCTGCAGGTCTGTCGATAAGGTAGATAACTGCGTGCCCAGACTGGTAAGCGCGGCGTCCTTGCTGGTGAGTGCCGTCAACTGGGTCTTCCAGGGTGTTTCCACCGCCTGCAGATTCGTCACAATCTGGTTCACGGTGGCAGTCACATCAAATCCCTGACCGCTTGTTGCCGAGCCAAAATTCAGTCCCACTGCTCCCATACAGCTTCTCCGAGGTCATTCAACATCAAGTAAAGGACCAAGCTGGCAAACCGAAGATTAGAAAACGCAAACGCATCCGGCTGTACGCCAAAGCAAAACGGAGAAAGCCGAACCACCCGCCTTCCCCGTCTTGCTTCTGCGTTCGACGTTGAAGCTCCGAGACTACTGGAGCAACTTGGTGATCAACTGTTGGGACTGGTTGGCCTGCGACAGAGCAGCGATGCCGGTCTGACTAAGGATCTGGAATTTCGACATATCCGAAGTCGCCTGGCCGTAATCGGTGGCTGTTACATCGTTTTCGGCGGCCAGCGTGTTGGTGGACTGCGTTGTCATAACGTTGCCGACTGCGGTAAGGGTGTTGATGTTAGCGCCGATCGTGCCGCGGTTTCCAGCCACTGACGTGATTGCCTGGTTAATCCCTGTCAATGCTGCCTGAGCGCTTATCGTGTCAGTGAGCTTGGTACCGGCAAGCGAGAGAGCACTTGTGCTCGCATCCACCATATCGGAGGCAAGGTTGTTATATGACTTGGAGATCGTACCGTCCGAAGTGAATATAGCCACGGAAGCATTCGTCCCGGCGTTCGGCGCCGCTGCCGCCTCGGTGAAAGTGCCGGCAATTGTGGAACCTGTCCCCATTGAGATCGTATTGCCGCTCAGGGTCGCAGCCGTGACTCCAGCCGCGGTATTGATAGCCGCTACAAAGGCGGCCGCAGTCATGTTGGGGGTTGCCGCCACGGCAGTTGTAGTACCGTTGTACGTAACACTCAGATTAGCTCCCGTGGTCGTGAATGCGTCGCTGGAACTTCCAAGTTGGATGGTAGAACTCTTGGCGGGAACCGTGACCGCGTCTGTCAAAGACGAAACTGTACCGCCTGAAAGTTTCGCACCACCGGTAAGAATGAGTTCGTTGTTCTGAACGCTCGCCACTGAAGTTCCCGACCCCGCATTGATTGCTTTTGCCAGATCACTCAACGTTGCCCCAGCCTTCAACTTCGTGTCACCTGCGGTTGTATCCGTGCTGTTGCCAATGAGCTGAGATGTGCCATCAGCATAGGTGACCTTGATATCATCTGTTGTCGGTGCCCCTCCGGTTCCGATCGTGATCGCATCACTTGAATTGGCCACGCTGAACGCTGCGTGCGTTGCGAAGGTGTTGATGCCGTTGTATTCCGTGTTGGTATTGATGGTATCAACTTCCGTTAAAATCTTTTGATACTCCGAATCCGCCGCTGTCACCTGGCTGCTGTTCAGCGTGCCGTTAGAAGCTTCGGTCGCCAAGGTGATGGCGCGATTGAGGAGACTGGTCACCTGCGAGAGCGCCCCATCGGCAACCTGCAGGAAGTCCACGCCTTCCGAGGCGTTTTTCGCAGACTGCGAAAGCGCAGTCGACGACGCCTGGAGACCATTCGCCAATGACAGGCCGGCAGCATCATCGGCGCCGGAATTAATGCGCGACCCAGACGACAACTGTTGAAGAGTTTTGGATAGAGACGCCTGCGTATTCGCAAGATTGTTTTGCGCGTTAATTGCAGAAATGTTATTCAGGACACCCAAAGCCATTGAAGTTCTCCTTTTGAGCTAACTGATTCGGGTTCCCTGCTTCGGGCGTCATTCCGAGACAGTCGGGGTCTTTCCCGATGCCCGGATCACCTTGGAGTAGGAACCACGTTGCTCACTGGCTTCATCGGCGACGCGCTGGTGGACTTTATTACCTTTTTCAAGATGTCAGCAATTTCCGTTCCAATCATCCTCTGCGCTCTCACGTCGATAAGAATCAGAGGACCACAAGAGGAGCGACCGGCCATGATTGAACTCACGCGACTCAACGGCAATCCCATCTTATTGAACAGCGATCTGATCAAGACGGCAGAAGCCTCGCCGGATACCATGCTCACGCTGATCAATGGAGAAAAGCTGATCGTGCGCGAAGAACGGAGCGAAGTCCTCGATCGCGTGCTGGCCTACCGGGCAGCGTTGCTTGCCGATGTTGCGCGCAGACTGTCGCCACATGACGCTCTCCGGAGGGCAGCCGCGCTGGCTAGCGTTGAGTTTGCCGGCGAGTTGACGTCTGACAGTCCATCCAGACAGCAAGCAAAAGAAGATGAACGCCGATGAATATACACAACGGCCGATCGCTGAGGCGTAATCCATGGACAAGGGAAGCATCGGCGGAGTCATCCTCGCCATCGCCGGCATCGTCGCCGGTTTGCTGATTGAGGGCGGCAAGATCAGTCAAATTCTTCAGCCCACCGCTGCTCTGATCGTTTTTGGTGGAACCATGGGGGCAATTCTTCTCCAGTTTCCGATCAGTACCGTCACCTCTGCCTTCCGCAGCATGGCACATGTATTTGTTGCGCCGCAGAAACAGAATGAAGAGCTGATGCAGCTGCTTATTTCGTTTGCAAACAAAGCCCGCCGCAACGGGGTGGTTTCGCTGGACGCAGATCTGGCTGGAATCACCGATCCATTCCTCAAGCAGTCGCTGATGCTGGCAGTAGATGGCACCGAACCCACCGAATTGCGCAAAATTATGCGGGTTGCACTTGATTGCGCTTCGGAGCGTGAAGAGCGCCTTCCCCTGGTATTCGAGTCCGCGGGTGGATTCTCGCCGACAATCGGAATTCTGGGCGCGGTGCTCGGACTCATCCAGGTGATGCAGCATCTCGACAATATTCAGGAGGTTGGCCGTGGCATCGCTGTCGCCTTTGTCGCGACCATCTACGGAGTCGGCATTGCAAATCTTTTTTTTCTGCCATTTGCCGGCAAGATTCGAATTCATTTGCGCGACGATCAACAGCGTCGCGAGATGATGCTCGAGGGGGTAATCTCCATTCTCGAAGGCATGAATCCGCGCATCCTTGCTCTCAAGCTGTCCGGGTTTCTAAAGGACGCAAAAGTCGAGAGGAAGGAACAGGCTGCATGAGTCGCAAGATTCCAAACTCGAAAGTCAGCCATGAACGGTGGCTGGTCTCCTACGCCGACTTCATCACACTGCTTTTCGCCTTTTTCGTAGTGCTGTATGCCTTTGCCAAGGCCGATCAAAAGAAGCAACTTCAAGTGTCGGCAGCGATCGATTCCGCATTCCGGTCACTGAGTATTGCGCCTGCTCTTACTGGGAGCAGGCAAAACAATGCGAGGATGCAGTCGTCAGTCTCCGCCGCACGCGTGCATCGCGCAACCGAGTTGGTCTCTTCAAAGAGAGTCCAAGCAGACCTCGAATACATTCGGCAAGACCTTCAAAGACGGCTTTCGTCTCAGATCGCGCACAGCATTGTTTCGATCGAACTTGGCAGCGACGGCCTCGTGATTAGTCTGCGCGAGGCGGGGTTCTTCAACTCGGGCAGCGCAATTCCGCGGCCTGAGACCGAGGCAACGTTGCGGCAGATCGCGGAATCCCTTGCCGGCACTCGTTATGAGGTGAGGGTTGAGGGCCATACTGATACCATGCCAATCCACAACGCAGAATTTGATTCGAACTGGGAGCTTTCTTCCGCCCGCGCTACCCGCATTGCGCGATTGCTCCTGCAGATGCACACCATTTCTCCGCAACAACTCTCTGCCGCCGGTTACGCGCAGTACCATCCCGTAGCCGGAAACGACACGGCAGACGGGCGGGCCGAGAACCGACGGGTCGATCTCGTGGTAATGCCACGCGCTTTTCTCGACATTTCATCGTCAGACACTGCAGAAGACAAGACCGGGTGGCGCAAAATCTCCGATCAGTAATGACAAGCATTATGTAACGCCCAACACTTTCACAATGACTCGCTTGCGCCGTTGTCCGTCGAATTCCGCATAGAACACGCGTTGCCATGTGCCAAGATCGAGCCGTCCGCCTGTCACCGGCAGTGTTGTTTCATGGTGCAGGAGCAGCGATTTGAGGTGAGCATCGCCATTATCTTCACCCGTCTGATGGTGCTTATAGTCAGGCCGCACTGGAGCCAACTCTTCCAGCCACTTCCCAATGTCCTCAATCAGTCCACTCTCAAGATCATTCACGTAGATTGCCGCAGTGATGTGCATGGGAGAAACAAAGCACAGCCCATCTTTCACTCCACTGCGTTTGACGATCTCTTCCACCTGGTCAGTGATGTGCACCATCTCGCGGCGCTGCCTGGTTTCATAGGTCAAGTATTCCGTATAACTTCTCATCCTCAACTCCTGGCAGCTGCCGCGGCGCTGGGCGGCGGAGACGCCTAACCGTTATCCTAAAGAATGTCGTGAGCGAAATGAATTCAAACGAGGCTGAAAGTCTCTACCAGCGCGGTCTCAACCAACTCGCCGCGGGCTCAGTGGCCGAAGCCGTTCAGAGCTTTCGGGCGGCGATCGCCGCGGACCCGAACTTCTTTGAAGCGCACCACGGGCTGATTCGTGCCCTTCGCGACGTGGGCAGGATGGAGCAATCCGTTGCAGCCGCCCTGGCTCTTACCGCGCTAACGCCAAACGATCCCCTCGCCCACACTGCTCTGTCCATCTCGCTGCAGCAGGCGGGGCACGTCCCTGAGGCCGAAGCCGCCGCCACCCGTGCCCGCATCATGGAGTGGAAGGCTGCGCTGCAAGCACCGGCGGGCGGAGATATCACCCAGTGAAGAAGCAGCCTCCTGCCGATTCTGCGCTGCGGCTGCGCCTAATACATGATCGACTCGCGCAAGTCTACGGTCCTCAGCATTGGTGGCCGGCCCAATCGCCTTTTGAAGTGATCCTTGGCGCTTATCTCACGCAAAACACGTCATGGAAGGCAGTGGAAGTTTCGCTGGCGAATCTCCGCAATACCGGCGCACTCTCTATTGATGGTATTCGCAACATCTCTGTCGAACAGCTGCGGGAGTCGATTCGCCCGTCCGGCTTTTACACCCGCAAGGCCCCCGCAATCAAAGCTTTCATTGCCATGCTCGACGCAGAATTCGCAGGATCACTTGCTCGCCTGGCGGCGACGCCAACGGCTGCCCTGCGGAATCGACTTCTCGCCTTGCCAGGCGTGGGCCCCGAGACAGCCGATGCAATTCTGCTTTACGCACTGGACCACGCCGTTCCAGTCGCGGATGAATATCTACGCCGTATCGCAACACGGCACGGACTCACCCATCCGGCACCAGAAAAAACCCGCAAGGGATACGAGTCTCTTGTCCAACTCACGCGTGACGCATTCGCAATCGACCCGACACCGAATCATGCACAACTCTTCAATGAGTTCCATGCGCTGACGGTAGCCGTGGGTAAATCGCACTGCGGCAGAGTTCCTGATTGCCAGCACTGTCCGCTTGTGGGTGACCTCAAACGCATCAGAAATACTGTGCCATTCACTTGATCCTCCAAATCCACGGAGCATCGATATGCGAATCCTGAGGAACGATCGAGGAACGCCTCAGGACAAAGAAAAGCCGGGAGAACAACTCTCCCGGCTTTGTCCAATCAGTTATTCACTACCGCGAATTCCGTTCAATCAATTGGAAGCCGTAAATCCGGTTACAGCCGGGTTATTGGGAAGCAAGCGTGGAAGCGTCAAATCCCCCACAATCGCCGTGAAGATGCCGCTCAGGGTGTTGGTTTGTCCATTCATTTTGACCGACGTAGCGCCCGCACATTTTACGCTTGACGTATCAACAAAGAAGTTCGTATCCGTCCCGCTCGCCATGGCCCGTAAGGTCGAACAGGCAGTAATGGTAGCGCCGTTGTACTTGGTACCACTATCCGTGCTGCATCCACCGGATGCGACACCATAGCCCACCACGTAGATTTGGGTGCCCGCCGACTTGGCATTGTTCGCCTGCGTAATTGCCTGCAGGCACTGGTTCTTGCTGGAAGGATACGTGCCATCCGAGTTCAGATTCTTGCTACCGGTGTTCGCGAAGTTGCCGCCATTCGCATCGCCATCCCCGAGGAGAATGATCACGTTCGTTGCGTTGGTTCTCGCATTTGCCGCGAGATACTGTTGCGCTGTGAAGATTGCGCCCGCATAGAACGTGCTCTGTTGGCCCAGCGCCATCATGCCCGTTTCAGCGGTTCCCCCAAAATAACTGTTCCCGCCGACCGCATTCACAAGTGAGGGAGCAGTGGAACTGACGGTCTTGCTGGTGGTCAAGGGGTTCGCCCCCGAGGCGGTTGCGTCGGAAGTACGGTAATTGGTCGACAAGGGCACAACCTGATAATCGTTGACAAGGGTATTCAGATTAGCCGTGGAGAGAGGCAATGTTGCAAGGGCGATGGTGTCCGGGTAGGGTGTGACGCTGGGACAACCGGGGTTCGGGTTTCTGCCAGTGCAGTTCGTAGACGTATTGGTGTTATAGCTTTCATCATTGTCCACCTGAGTGCCAGGTGTTTGCGCTGGAAACGTAAAAAGGGAGACCTCATCGACCGGATTGTCCACATTCCCGTTGGTAGCCGTGCCACAGTTCGAAGTACCCGGCAAGCAGGGCGAAAACTCGGAGAGCAAGATTTGTGCTCCTTGCTCTGCACACTGGATTTTCGAGCCGGTGCAATTGCTGCCGCCATCGCCACTCGCCATCGATGCGGTCGTGTCGAGCACCAGGGCGACGTTATAAGGGCCGCGTCGCGCGCCGCGCATCTCTGCAACTGCGGTTGCTGAAAGAGTGAGAGACCTGGCAGATTTAATCCCCAGGAAAGACAGCGCCCTGATAAACATCGTCGGGATGGTGGTAGTCTGCGTCACCTGAACGGCATTCGCCAGTAAAGTGCTGCTACATTGCGTCAAGCCACTTATAGTTACGCACCCAGGAGTGACAGTTGTGGTTGCGCCAGTCACAGCGTAAGGGGTATTCAAATTGGCATAGGCGTTGTAGCCGCCCGATTGGGAGCTGTACAGCTTCCCCGTCGCAACCACGGTATTGCTCGTTGAATTGCTGGTCGTAATCGGCAACTGGGCCGCGGCGGCGAGAGCGGCTGCGTCGGTAGAAGCCTGGAGTTCGCGATAGCAGACGTAGGCGTGGCCGAGGTCGACCACCATTCCGCCCATTCCCAGCATCACTACCAACAGAAGAGCTGCCCAAACCAAGGACTGCCCGCTCTCATCTCCGAGGGCACGGTACAGGAGGGATTTGCTTAGCCGGTTCATTGAACAACCTCCGTAATCGTCGAACTAATTGAACAGCCGTTAGGCATCAGGTTTTTGCCGAAGAAGCGAAGACCGCATTGCGAGTAGCTTGCCGTCACGGTCACGTTCCCGCCTGTGGACAGATACCCTGCCGCTCCGGTGGTCGTAGAGGTGCTTGAGCAGGTCGATCCGGTATAGGTTTGGTTCGCGGTGACGCCTGGGTTCGTATTGAGCACGATCGTATAACTCAAACTCGCCGATTTGAGGGATGGCGCAGCGTTTTGGACCGCCTGGGCCGCCAGACTACATGGGTCGGTAGTCAGTCCTGCGCTGACCGCAAGAACGCGCCCGGCACTGTTCACGCCTTCGGTGAGACTCATCACCTGCATTTCGAAAATGCCAAAGATCAAGATGCCCGTGACCACCACAAGGAGAATGGACGCCACCAGCGAGAACTCAACAAGGGCTTGACCTTCTTCGTCAGACCAGGAACAAATGCGAGCGGTTATGGATCGATTCTTGCCAGAAAACTTCACACGTACCTCCGTCCACGCGATTGCTGCGCTACTCTGCGGAGCCCTTGATGTAAGAGCAAGCTAAAGAGACAAAGAGTGGCAGCTAACGAGGATTCGACAAATTTCCAGAGGTGATTGAAATATAGCAATTTCATCTTCAGCCACAGTGACCAAATCGTAATTCATGCAGAGAACAGTAGTAATCACAGTCGCGAACAGTCGTAACCTACAGAAAGGGAAAGAGTAATCAAGAGCAAAGTAAGAGCCCTACTTCATAGGCGCAGAAGCCCCCGTCGCTACTCAGCAGAGCGGGTTGTGGCATCGATGCTTCAAATTCCGTATGCCGACTGCGCGCATTTCCGTTAAGCCAATCTCAAACTCATAGGAGGGGAATACAAAAGGCGACTCTGCCGCTCCAGCGAAGAGGCAGAGTCGGGAATCGCCTCCGCAAACAACAGAAAAGGGCGCATCCAGGTTCGGATGAGCCCTTTCAGTCTTACGCGATGACAAGAACGCGAACAGCCTGGTTGTTAATTGACGTTCAGGGGAGTTGCTCCTGTCACGCCGCTGAAGGTTGCGTTTATGTCGGTTTGGCCGTGACTTACACTCCATGCCACTCCGTTCCTGTTGATTACCGCAACCGCAGGCGTCGAGGAGGTCCAACGCGAGATGGTTGTGATGTCCTGTGTCGAACCGTCACTAAAGAGACCTAGTGCCGTAAACGGCTGTAGTGCTCCGAGAAGGATCGTCGGACTTGCCGGGTCGATGGTGATGCTTTCGAGGGTGGCAATGGAAATGGTCAGTGTGGTTGTCGCTGGAGTCAGGCCGCCATAAGATCCTGAAATGGTGGCCGATCCACTGGATCGCCCGAAGACGACGCCAGAATTGTTAATTAACGCGTTTCTCCAGTTCGAAGTCTGCCAACGAGCCGAGTTCGAAAGATCAACCGTCGTAACTCCATCGCTGAAGGTCCCGATCAACTTGAACGGCAGGGTAGTACCAATAGCCATTGTCGGGTTTGCAGGAGTGAGCCGTAGTGATTTCACCGTCATCGTGGTTATGGTCAGGCTTGTCGTACCGGTGAGACCACTGAGTGAGGCAGTGATCTGGATAGGTTGAGTCGAGCTTCGCTTGGTGCGCAGCAAGCCGCTGTGCGAGATCGTGGCATAGTATCCTCCAAACCTGGAGTGAGACTTTCCTCCATACGTCCGCCACTGGACGCCTGAAAGCGGTATCTGCGAACCATCACTGAAGTTGCCATAGGCCGTCATTTGAAGGCGCGCACGAGGCGGCAGAATCGGATTTGGCGGAGCGATAGTGATGGAGACGAGAGTCGAAGTGGCAACCGTGAGCGTGGTTGATCCGTTCAGGCCTCCATAGGTCGCAGTGACGGTTGTGGCGCCCAGTGATAGTCCCGTCGCCAACCCCGTATTGTTGATCAGGGCGATATTGGCGGCCGACGAAGTCCAGCTCACTTGCGCGGTCAGATCTTGCGTGCTGCTGTCGGTAAAGACACCAGTTGCAGTGAACTGCACATTTCCGTTGACTCCCACTTTATCCAGGACAGGTGTCACGACGATTGAAGACAATGTCGCTGGCGTGACGGTTAGCACGGCTGAGCCCGTCAAAGAGGCGTACGAGACCGTGATTGTAGCCTGCCCGGGGGCGACTCCAGTCGCCATGCCGTTTGAATCGACACCAGCGATTGAAGCGGGCGCCGAGCTCCAGGACAATCCGGCGGTTAAGGGTTGCATGCTGCCATCGCTGTAGTTCGCGACTACCGAATACTGGACCGAGGTACCGCTGGCAATCGAATCGGTTGCTGGCGTGATTTCCAGTGATTCCATCACGGCCGGCGTAACAAACACCGTTGTGGTGTCACTCATTCCGTTCGAGGTGGCCGTGATCGTAACGGGATATCCATTGCTGTCCGCTACACCCGTGACATTTCCCGAGACTGGATCAACTGAAGCAAACGAGGGATCAGAAGATGACCAGGTTACATTGGTCAGAGTCTGAGTTGTGCCATCGCTGTAGGTCCCGGTGAGCGTGAGCTGGACCTGGCCGCCAATCGGAATTGTTTCGGCGTCGGGGGAGATGTCGACCTCTGACAGAACAGCAGTTGTCACTGTAAGGATCGCCGAGCCGGATGTTGTGCCTGAAGCGGCAGTAATCGTCGCCGTACCTGCGCCTACGCCAGTCGCAAGCCCGGTGGCATCAACTGATGCAAATCTCGCCGCGTTCGAACCCCAGACAACGCTGTCGGTCATGTCGGTCGAACTGCCGTCAGAAAAGATGCCATTCGCAGTGAAGGCCTGCGTCTGGCCCGTAGCGATTGAGGCCGTCGCCGGGGTTACGACAATCGACCTCAACAGAGCGGCCGTCACAGTCGCCACCGCTGAGCCGGTTGTTGAACCGATCGACGCGGTGACTGTCGAATTACCTGCCGAAACGCCGGTTACAAGACCCGTGGAACTTACTGTCGCATAACCGGTGCCCAGTGAGTTCCACGTCACCTGGCTGGTCACATCGCGCGAGTTGCCGTCGCTATATACGCCGACTGCGGAAAGCTGTTTCGTCTGCCCCGAAGCAATGGAAAACACCGCAGGGGTAATCGTGATCGACGACAGCGAAGATGCGGTCACGGCCACATTTCCCGTTCCGGAGACCGAACCCGACGTCGCCGTAACGGTTACCGACCCCGCTTTCAAAGCAGTCAGGAAGCCTGTCCCGCTGACAGAAGCGACGGTCGGATCTGAAGTGCTCCAGATTACCTGATTGGTCAGGGATTGGGTGCTGTTGTCGGAATACACACCGGTTGCCGTCAGTTGCTCGGTGCCGCCCGTCGCTAATGACGGAGAGGGCGCACCCACGTTGATAGTTGTC
Source organism: uncultured Acidobacteriaceae bacterium (assembly GCA_963769345.1). Lineage (GTDB taxonomy): Bacteria > Acidobacteriota > Terriglobia > Terriglobales > Acidobacteriaceae > Telmatobacter. The sequence goes on along the minus strand of CAVYLL010000004.1, from coordinate 183,184 downwards.
AGCGACGCCGATGTGACCGTGACACTGGCACTACCAGTCACGGAACCCATTGAAGCCGTAATCGACACGGTTCCAGCCTTGAGTGATGTCAGCATTCCCGAGCTGCCGACCGTGGCAATCGTGGTGTCCAGGCTCTTCCATGTAACTTTGCCGGTTACATCCTGAGAGGAGCCGTCGCTATATGCGCCGACTGCGGAGAGCTGTCTGGTCTGCCCCGAAGCAATAGAAAATAGCGCAGGAGTAATCGCGACAGACGACAACGAAGGCGTGGTCACGGCTACATTTCCCGTTCCGGAGACCGATCCCAACGTCGCCATGACGGTTACAGACCCTGCTTTCAAAGCGGTCAGAAAGCCTGTCCCGCTGATGGAAGCGACGGTGGGGTCTGAAATGCTCCAGATTACCTGGCCGGTCAGTGACTGAGTGCTGTTATCGGAATACATGCCGGTTGCCGTCAGTTGCTCGGAGCCGCCCGCCGCCAATGACGGAGAGGGCGCACCCACGTTGATAGTTGTGAGCGACACCGACGTGACCGTGACACTCGCATTACCTGTCACGGAACCCATTGAAGCAGTAATCGACACCGTTCCAGCCTTTAGAGATGTCAACATTCCCGAGCTGCTGACCGTGGCAATCGTGGTGTCCAGGCTCTTCCATGTAACTTGGCTCGTGATTGACTGCGTGCTGCTATCGCTGTATGCTCCCTGCGCGGATAACTGTTCGCTCGCTCCAGCCGTCAACGATACGTTGCCTCCGATCGCAATGGAGGAAAGCGCTACCTGCGTCACCACGATTCCGATCGAACCGCTAATCGTGCTCTCGGATGCGCTGACAGTGACTGAACCTGCCTTTGCACCGGTCAGAACACCGGCTGAATTTACGATCGCCATGGTGGTGTCGGAGGATTTCCACGCCACCTGCGGTGTAATGTCCTCAACAGTTCCATCGCTGAACTTACCCTGGGCCGCAAGGTGGAGCGTCGCTCCGATTGCAACCGACGTTGCAGAATTCGTACTCGTCACGCTAATCGAGACCAGTGTTTTGGTGTTTTCGGAGCTCTGCGATTTCGACTTGCTGCTGCCACCTCCACAACCCGAGAGACCAAGGCAAAGAATCAAAGTCGAGCCAATCAACGCGCCAATCTTCTTCATAGTGCGAACCTCTTCCTATAGATCATTCGTCTGTTAGAGCGTCTCTGGGCTGTGGGGTAGAAACATGTCTCGAAGAGCTGAATCACCATGAGCGCGGTCAATCAATGCTTACAGCGATTTAATTCTTTGGTGTGCATTGCAGCGCAGCTATTGGAAGCGGAAAGGGGAATCCGTTGCGCTGCTTCCGTACTGCGCAACAATTCCCAGTGTGGAAGGCGTCTTAAGTGGGGTAAATACAACCTTGGTGTGCCGTGGCTTGCCTGGTAATAGCACGATAGGTGAACCACATATAGCTGGCCCTGCGAGATCTCGGAACGACACGAGAAACGATCAGACATTTAAAGGCTGGCGTCGGACATCGCGACATATCTTCCTTGAAGAACAATTAATCGCACAGTACTTAAGTAAGGCCGTACGGGTTGGCCATGGATTAGCGAACAGTACTTCTTCATGACAGTCTGTTTGACGACGTCGAGCGAGGGATCCCCCCATGCACGCGGCCATCTGCTCGACTGCTGATCGCACTTCTACCTCCCGCGGAGTTGTCGATGAGTTGCGGCATTGTTTCTTCTCCTCAATAGAAGCTGTCTGCTGGCTCGATCGATCTGGATGGTGCAGGGGCGTACTAACGCTTCTTCATAAACTCACGTACTAACTCTGCAATCTCGTCTGCCTTGGTATCCAGCGCGAAGTGCCCAGCGTCGAGTACGACAACCTTCGCATTCGGGACATCGGCGCGGTAGCGTTCCGGCTCGCCGAGATCAAACGAGAGATCATGCTTGCCCCATATGACGAGAAGCCTTGGCTGTGTTCTCCTCATCCATGCCTGCCACGTTGTATAGGCGTCGACGTTGGTGCGGTAGTCATAGAAGAGATCGCTTTGAATCTGCGCCTGCCCGGGCGAATTCAGAAATGCATACTCGTCGGTCCAAAGATCCGGATCATAAAGTTCAACGTTAGGGTCATCTCCGATGTGGCGTGTCTTCGTGGTTGCAAGCGACAGAAGGTTCTTGCGCAATGCTTCTTCATGAGCTGGCCGGTCCGCCCAGAATGCTCGCCGCGTTGCCCAGTTCGCCCCGAGGCCTTCGTTGTGGGCAACAGCATCCTGGACAATGAGAGCCTGCACCCGCTCCGGGTGTGCCAGCGCCATGCGAAAGCCGACCGGCCCGCCGTAGTCCTGCATGTAAAGCGTATAGTGCGACAAACCGAGCGTTTGCGTGAAGCCGTTCATCAATTGGGCGATGTGGTCGAAGGTATAAGCGAACTGTTTTGGGTCGGGCCAATCGCTGTGTCCGAACCCTGGATAGTCGGGCGCAACCAGATGGTAGTTGTCTGCAAGCCGCGTCAGCAGCGGCTGAAACATCCGAGACGACGATGGAAGACCGTGCAGCAAAAGAATGGTGGGAGCGCCCTTTGGTCCCGCTTCTCGGTAGAAGATGGAGATACCTTCGACCATCACTGTGCGATAAGAAATGTGCTGTTCCATTGATCCCACCTCTCTTTGTGCGTCCGAGCAAAAGGTTGTGGCGAACACAACCGCGATCGTCGTCAAGGCTTGAAAGGTAAATCTTGTCATCTATTCGCGCCCCTCTCGCGGTTCCACCGCTCCGTCGACGACCCGTCTCCCCACCCCTTAGGGCGGGGAGGCGAAAGGTGTCTCGTGCCGCCGGTTACTTCGGCAGCTCGCGGCCCGGCGCCCGCTTCGTGACTTCCTGGACGATCCACGCGTTGCCATCGGGATCTTGAAAGGCAACGTAGGAACTGTAGCTCTTGCGCTCTGGATCAGGGCCGCTGATGCGCGCCTCCGGGGAGAACGGCGAGCCGTGGAAGACTTCGGTCGCCTCGATACCGCTGGCCACGATCTGCTTGTGAGCCGCCAGGATATCGGAGACGATCAGCCCGCCACGGAACGCGCCTGGCTTGGCGTCCGTAACTCCTTTGCCAAACGTGACCGAGGCCGCTGAGTTCGGCGGCGTCAGCTGAACGGCGCGAAAATCGTCGCCATTGACGATATCGTCATCGACTCGCCACCCGAGCTTTGTGTAAAACGCCTTTGCGCGATCCACGTCCGAGACGGGAACAATAGCGACTTCGAACTTCATGTCGACTTTCATGCGAAACTCCTTTTCCTTGTCGTTGTGCCTTGCGAGACTATGCGGCTCGAAAGTTTACTGGAAACGTGCACACACAGCCTTTTAAGGCTGTGCGTGCGAGGTCTATGCTTTGAGAAAGGCCAACAATTCGGCATTGATCTGATCGGCGTGTGTGGTGCACAGGCCATGGGGAGCGCCAGGGATCACCTTCAACGTCGCATTCTTCACAATCTTGGCGGAGAGCTCCGCCGAGTCAGCGATCGGAACGATCTGATCTGCGTCTCCGTGAATAATCAGCGTAGGCACTTCAATCTTCTTCAGATCTTCAGTGAAATCCGTCTCCGAGAAGGCCTTGACGCATTCATAAGAGGCAACGACCGAGGATTGCATTCCCTGGAGCCAGAACATATCGCGAACACCCTGCGAAATTTTTGCATCAGGCTTGTTATAGCCGTAAAAGGGCATCGATACGTCCTTGTAAAACTGCGAACGATCCGCGACAAGCCCCGCGCGGATTCCGTCGAATACCGACATGGGCAAGCCGCCAGGGTTCTTTTCGCTCTTCAACATGACCGGCGGAATTCCTCCGATAATCGACAGCTTTCTTGACGCGTCTATTGCCGTGACGGCCGATATAGCGAGCGACTTCGCCGCCGCCCATGGAATGGCCGACCAGTGTGACATCCTTCAGATCGAGCTTTTCCAACAGTTCCGCGAGATCGTCTGCGAAGGTGTCGTATTCATTGCCGGTCCAGGTTTGCTCAGAACGGCCATGTCCACGCCTGTCGTGCGCAACCACGCGGTAGCCTTGCTGGCCGAGGAAAAGCATCTGCGCATCCCATGCGTCTGCATTCAACGGCCATCCGTGCGAAAAAACGACCGTCGGTCCCGTGCCCCAATCTTTATAGAAAATTGAAGTCCCATCTTTCGTTGTGATCCTGTTCATGTGAATTTCTCCTTCAGACTTGTTTCTGCGGCGCAGGAGCGCTTGCGGGTTTGGGTTGACCGGCAGCAGCCGGAAGGGAAAGCCCCGCGACTGCCACCGCGGCGGCACCGCCGATGAGAATCTCTCGGCGTGAGATGGGCGTTCTCGACTTGCTCATTTCTTGCTCCTCTTTCGAATCCAATTCCAAATTGTCGTCACATCATTGCGAGCTTTGGCGTCTGTACCTCCCTGACTTCATCGATCTTGCGTCAAAGCGTGTCGACGATGAGTGCTCCAACTCTGGACGGCACCGCCGATCTCAGAAATCTCCTTCACTAACGTGTCGAGCAGTGCGCGCACATCTGTACACCGCGATAGGTTGGCACTCTGTCCCGCCCAGAGAGGAAGCAATTCGGGTCTCCCGGCCTTCTCGGCCGGAATCGATAAGTGCCGCACGAGCGCACGTTGAAGTGGATAAGGCAGGATCTCCACATCCTTTTGGTTCAGTTCGTCGAGCAGGCGGTTCTTGATGCCGCGAGCAAGTCTTCCAGTGAACCCGCGAGTAAGAGCAGTCTGCTTAGCTTGACCGCTGAGGAGCGCCTTACGATGAAGTGGGCTCGCTCCCGACTCCTCGCATGCGAGAAAGGCAGTTCCCATCTGCACGCCTTCGGCTCCAAGAGCGAATGCTGCCACGATTCCGCGCGCGTCTCCAATTCCGCCTGCGGCGACGACCGGGATGCTTCACGGCATCGACGACCTGCGGCACGAGTGCCATCGTCCCCGTGAGTGAATCTTCGGACGGTTGCAAAAAGGAGCCGCGATGGCCGCCTGCCTCAAACCCGGAGGCCGCAATCACGTCTACGCCCGCTTGCTCCAAGGCAATCGCTTCGTCCACGGTGGTCGCCGTTCCAATCAGTGCGATTCCCTTGCGGCGGAACTCATCCAAAATCTGTTTGGAGGGAATGCCATAAATAAAGCTGAATACGGAAATCCCTTCGTCCAGGAGAACCTGCACCTGATCTTCGAAACGAATCGGTTCGTACTGGGCGATATGAGGGCTTGCCTCCTCCGACACTTTCAATATGTTTTGCCAGCGGTGCGAGGCTGCGATGGAATGCCTCTTCCGTCGAGGTCGAAGGCTCCTTCGTCTTCCATTGAGACCCACAGATTCATCGCAAATGGTTTTGGTGTGAGGGCCTTGATCTCGCGAATGACGTTGCGGATCGCCTCCGGCTTCAGGCCATGAGCGCCGAACGATCCGAGCCCCCCATAGTTCGAAACGGCCGCCGTAAGCCGCTGCGAGGACAAGCCTCCGAGCGGGCCTTGAATGATCGGGTATTGCAGATCCCAAACGCGAGGTCAGTCGAGTTTCCGTCCAACGATTTTGAGCCCACTTGATTTGCCATCATGATCTCCTCATGTGTTCTGCAAAAAAGCGGGAGCCGAGCTCCCGCTTTCCTAGTTCTTGACTTCGAACGTTACCTCAAGCATGACCGGCGCACCGAGAGGCAAGGCGCTACTCCCAATACGGACCGCACGGACATCTTGTCCTCTCCAAATACATCGCGGAGAAGCTCTGATGCTGCGTCGGCAACGATGGGCTGGTTGTAGAAGTCTCCGTGTGTTGCCAGGTAAACCTTCACGCTGACAACCCTCGTCACGCGGTCCAGTGACCCGATGTGCGCCTTCGCAGCAGAAAGAGCATTCAGGGTCGCGGTTCGCAATGCATCCCGGCCAGCAGATTCGTCGAGTTCTTTGCCCAGATCGCCCAACGGATTGAAGCTTGCCATCCTTGACCGGCAGCATTCCACTGAGGAAGAGCAGGCTACCTGACTGGACGGCCTCGACGTAGGCGCCAAGCGGGTGGGGAGCATTGGGGAGCACGATTCCGAGTTCCTGCAGCCGGCGCTCCGCGCTGGCCGGCTGCGAGCCCTTCGGGCTTACCATTTGCCGTTGTGCGCACCGCCGTCCACGTGCAGCACCTCCCCGGTGATCTGGCGCGATTCGGTGAGATAGACCACAGCGCTTGCGATCTCTTCCGCAGTGGAGATCGTGCCCATCGGCGAAAGGGTCTTCAGAAAATCCTTCGGATTATTTTTGTGAAGAGGAGTGTCAACGACTCCGGGCGCGACCGTATTGAAGCGGATGTGCTCCTTCGAATACTCCGAGGCCAGGCTTCGCGTGATGGCCTCGAGGCCGCCCTTTGTGATCATTGGCAGGGAAACCGGCAAGCCGCCGATGGGATTTTCAACCAGCGATGACGTGATGCCCACGACGCTTCCGCCCGATTTCTGAGCGAGCATCTGCTTGACCGCGAGCTGGGTGATGAAGATGTAACCCTCGAGATTTGTCGAGACGAGAGCGCGGAAATCTTCAGCACTGTAGTCAGTGAAGGGTTTCGCCGAGAAGATGCCGGCGTTGTTGACGACGGCATCAACCGAGCCAAACTTCTGAACAGCGGTAGTCGACCACCTTCTGTGCAGTAGCAGACTGGCCGATGTCTCCATCCACCAACACAAGCTTGTCGGAAGCCTTCAACTCAGCCGACTTTGTCGCATTGCGAGAGGTGCCCACGACGTTATAGCCGCGTTCCAGGAACGCCCTTACTACTGCGGCGCCGATTCCCTGAGAGGCGCCCGTCACGATTACCGTCTTTTGTGTGTTTGCCATTTATTGCTCCTTTTGAAATCAATGCCGCCGACGCACTTCGCACATAAATTTCGTCGTACGAGGAATACCCATATCGAGGCCAATAATCTCCTGGCTCTCCCTGGCCGGTGGCTTGACGTTGATGGTCTCGCGGCATTCTCCGCGCAATGCGTAACGCGTTAAGCAAAATGACGCGAAGGCCAAGAACGATTCGTGCAGATCATCTACGTGGCAGTTACGAATACCGCAATCAAACGGACTTGCGATTCGCATTGCTCCCACCTAGTTCTTTAAAGGTGTGGTTGCAAGGATCTCCACTTTTTCGATCTGCGGGGGAGTCGCGAACAATTCGCTTGCGCGCGCGCCCAACGATTTCGCAATCTCGCCAGTCAGGTGAGCATTGCGGCCCCCTTCATTTGCAAAGGTGTCGAAGATGCCAAACTTCCCCGGCCGGAGCTTGATCGCATACCATTTGAGGGTCCCGTTTTCATTGAGCGCGAGGGGCTGAGCCGACTTCAGAAATGCCTCGGCATCGGCTTCCTTGCCTGGGCGTGCTTCCAGCGTGACTAACAATCCGATTGCTTCCATTGAGTTACTCTCCTATGTTGAGTGATTCCCGATCGATTGAGCCAGCACCTGAACACCAGAAGCTATTGGGGTGTCTTGAGCGCGAACTGCCCGATTGAATCCAAAAGCAGCAGCAAGCAGCGTGACCATCGCAAGAAGAAACAGTCGGTGATGGCTCGTACCAACCGCATTGCAAACATTCCCTCGACAGACGGAAGTGCAACGCGAATGCCAATCCTTGCGGCGGCGAGGGAAATTGAGGAAATGGCTGAGGGCGTGGAACTTGTAGTCCGGCTGCGAATAGCAGGTCATACAAAATGGACACCCGTGAACAGGAGCTGGCTGCCAGAAACCTGGCCAAGTTGCCATGCTGCCGACATGCGCAAAGATTTTGCGAATGTTGTTTTGCGGCTTTGACACGCATCGAGCCGTCGTGTCCGTGTGGATTCCCGGATTTCGTTTCCAAGCGGACAAAAATGCCAAGTGCAGTCATTTCCGCTCCTCTTTAGCCAGAGTTGGCACTTTCTCAATCTAGGCGCAGGCGGGCTATTTAACCATTGGCAGAACTGCCATATTTGGTACCATATCTGCCATGCGCGTTTTTGTACTTGCACTCGATGGTGTCTTCGATCTGGGGTTGTCGGCGATTCTGGATGCATTCCAAACCGCGAACGAACTGATTGAGATGACTGGACTCGCTGTTCCACAGTTCGAAGTCAAGATCGTAGGTATGCGAAAGACGGTCCGAACTGCACACGGCCTGAAGGTCCCGATTCAGCCGGTTGGAAGACAAACGCCTGAATGCGTTATTGTCCCGGCAATCGCATGCAAGACACCCGATACTCTGAAAGCAGGTCTAGCCAGGCCTGACGTCCGCGATGCCGCGAAGGCGTTTCGAAAGTGGGCAAACGACGGAGCAACGTTGAGCGCCGCTTGTGCTGGAACTTTTGTGCTGGCTGAGTCTGGTCTGCTCAACCAACAGCGCGCAACCACCACCTGGTGGCTGGCACCAATGTTTCGCGAACGATACCCTCAGGTATTGCTGGACGAATCGGACATGGTGGTCAAGTCAGGAAACGTTGTGACCGCCGGAGCTGCTCTAGGCCATATGGATCTGGCCTTATGGCTGATACGTGGTGTCAGCCCCGAGCTCGCCTCGCTCACAGCAAGATATCTCATTGTCGATTCCAGGCCATCTCAGACTGCCTATGCTCTTACTGATCACCTGATCCACTCCGATCCGGTGGTACAGCTCTTTGAACGCTGGGCGCGTGCACGGCTCGCACGCAGGTTTTCCCTCGACAGCGCTGCGAAAGCCGTAGGCGCAAGCAAAAGGACGCTTACTCGGCGGCTACAGAGCGTCCTTGGCAAATCGCCGATGTCGTATTTCCAAAGTCTGCGTGTTGAACGCGCGGTGCATCTCCTGAAGACCAGCAAGGCAAGTGTCGACGACATTGCCGCAAAAGTCGGATACATGAACGGTGGAACGTTGCGACTCCTTTTGCGACGGCGGCTCAATCTCGGAGTGAAGGAGATAAGAAGAGCTGCCTGAGAATAGCGACGTACATCGACGAGACCGTTCGAGAAAGACAAGTTCGGTGCGGCTGGCTTCACGACATCGCCGGCGAAGTTGTCAGGCCACCGAGGCCGCGATTGTTCCATCACTAGCTCTTATGGACGACCTCGAACGAATACCCGTCTGGGTCAAATACATCGGCGGCGTAGTATCCCGGATAGTATTCCACTCGTGCCCGCGGTGAAATATTGTCCCTGGCACCAGCGGATATCGCAGCCCTGTAGAATTCATCGACCTTATCCTTGTTTTCGGCCATGAAGCCCCAGTGAATGGACGCTGGATCAGGCTTCCCTTGCTTGATCCAGAAGAACGCCCTCTTGCCATCACCAAATCCCCACAGGTCAGGATGATCTCCTTGGCCCTTGTATGGTAGGAAGAACTTGATATCAAGAGGCTTTAAGGCCGTCTCATAGAACGCCAACGAACGTTCGACATCGCTGACAGCTCAGAATGATGTGGTCGAGCATTGTTCTCTCCTTCAAATCACAAAGGCTTCCGCGGTTTTCTCTTGTGTGACCTCGAAAGCGGCAAAGTTGCCCAGTTGCAATTGTCGATTGTTGTTCAGATGGCGGTGCGCCCTCCATCCACGGCGAGTTTTGCGCCGTGAATGAAACTGGCACGGTCTGTCGCCAGGAAGACAATTGCTTCAGCAATTTCCTCGGCGGTTGCCGGACGACCCGCGGGTGCCTGGGCAGCCAGTTGTTCGAGACCCTCGCCCATCGCGTCCGTACCCTCGGTGCGCGTGGGCCCGGGACTCACTGCGTTCACGCGGACGCCCTTCGGTCCATATTCGGCAGCCCAGGTTTTCGTCAGCAGATTGATGGCGGCCTTGCTCGAACCGTAGAGGCTCATCCCGGGCGCTCCGTAATCAGCAACCATCGTCGAAAGATTCACGATTGCCCCTTTACCTCTCTTGGCCATCAGCGGGGCAAGCTCTGCGACCAGGAAATACGGCGCCTTCACGTTTGTCGAAAAAACGCGGTCAAACTGCTCTTCCGTCATTTCATGCGTAGGCCCGAAAGGATAAATGCCAGCATTGTTGATGAGAATATCGACGTGGCCGTTTCCGAGTTCGATCGCTTTCCTGGCCACTTCGCGTGCGCTTGTCTGCGTCTCGAAGATCGGAGGAAATGAAATCTGCTTTGCCTCCTGCGGCGCGAATTTCGTCGACTGCCTTCTTCCCGCGCTCCGCATTTCGCCCCACAACCAAAACATGAATACCAAGCTGAGCCAGTTTCTTCGCTGTCGCGAAACCGATTCCGCTCGTTCCTCCCGTGATAAGCGCTGTCGAAGTGCCGTCTGTCATGTGTACCCCCGAGCGTTGTCGCATTTTTGGAACCGCATTGTTTGCCTTTTGCTTATTGCGCTGTTTGCTTGCGCTCATCAACGGCAGTTCGCGAAAGCCGGATGCCAAGCTTCTGCATCCTGAGCTGGAGCGTCGAACGCTTCACTCCAAGGCGCGCCGCCGCTCCGTTCGGCCCTGCAACGACTCCATTCGCCTCTTCCAGAGCACGCAGAATCTGATTCCGCTCCGTCTCTTCCAGCATCTCCTGAAGGCTCTCATGGGACGCCGATTTAGCGCTGGTGACGACAGGAGCTGAAGTCGAAGGCACATCCGGAGTGAGTTCTGCGAGGGCGACATTCAGCACAGGACCTCGCGAGATAATGACTGCCCGCTCGATCACATTTTGAAGCTCTCGAATATTACCCGGCCAGTGATAGCGGACCAGCGCCTGCATGGTTTCAGACGGAATGGTGTCGATCACCCGCTGATTCCGGCGGCTGAATTCCTTGACGAAGTGGCGGACCAACTGAGGGATATCTTCCTTTCGCTCCCGCAATGACGGCACTCGGATAGGAAAGACATTTAGCCGATAGTACAAATCAGAGCGGAATCTCTGCTCCTCGACCATGGTCTTGAGATCGCGATTCGTCGCGGCGATCAACCGTGCATCGGTGCGCACGGTTCGCGAGCTGCCCAGTCGCTCGAACTCGCGCTCCTGGAGCACTCGCAGGAGTTTTGGCTGCAACTCCAACGGGATTTCGCCGATCTCATCCAGGAATATGGTCCCGCGATTCGCCAGTTCGAAGCGACCGACCCGCTGCGTGATGGCGCCGGTAAACGCACCCTTCTCGTGGCCGAACAGCTCGCTCTCGAGCAACCCCGTAGGAATCGCCGCACAATTCAGCTTCACAAAGGCGTTCGACTTCCTGGAGCTAAGATTGTGCAGTGCTCGAGCGATCAACTCTTTTCCGGTGCCGGTCTCTCCATAAATGAGCACAGTGGAATCGGCGGGCGCCACCGTCTCAATTTCTTGCAGGACGCGGCGAAGGGGTTCGCTATTTCCGACAATCTCTTCGAAATAAAGTTCGCTGCGGATCTCGGATTCGAGATAGACATTTTCCTGCGCGAGCTTATCCTTGAGTTCGGAGACTTGCCCATATGCGAGAGAATTTTCAACGGCCAGAGCGATCTGATTGGCAACCTGACCGAAGAAGGAAAGATCATCCTCGGTGAAGGCATTCTCGCGCGAAGTGCCAAAACCGAATACGCCGAGCACGCGTTCACGGACGATCAGAGGGTAAAGGCAAAGCGACAAGTTCGCCAGCGCGCCCTGGGGATCAGCGGCAACCTCTTCTTTGGTGGCGATCAGCGGCTTGCCCGTCCGGAAGACAGTCTTGGTCCGCTCGGATGCGGGTCCGACGGACATCTCGTATTCGGCATGATCCACAGCATAGCGGCGCAATTCGCCATCTTCCGGATCGGGCAGAGCCACTCCGACGGTGTCGCATTGCATAAAGTGTCTGATACTCGCGACAATTTCGCGAAGCAGGTCGCGCAACTCCAGCTTGGTCACGATCCGATTGGTGATGTCGAGGAGCAATCGCAAGCGGGCCTGCGCACGAGCGTCGTCCATTGCGACAGCGATCTGATTCGCAACCACGGATAAGAACTGTTGATCCTCGCGGGAATATGCGTCGTCGAGGTGGCTGGCAAACACCAGGCTTCCCAGCTTTCGGTGCGCCGTGCTCAGGGGAAGCGCACAGAGCGACCGAAGCCCCAACTTGGAGAACCGCTCGACCACAAGCGGAAAACTCGTCTCGCGGTCGATGAACGGAATCACTACCGGCTGCTGATTCTGGTACACCCACCATAGCGACCGTTTCTTCCTTCGGAATATTTCTGACGGCGAGTGCCTCAATTGCACTGTCATAAGGCTCGAGGAAATGCCACTGGACCCAATTGGCTGCCGGATCGAGCCAACTCAGGCCATCGAACGCAACCACTTGATGCAGTTCGCTCGCGCAAGTCTGGAATAAGACCTTTTCCTCCGAATGAGACCGGATCAATTCCGCAATGCGGGCGAGTGCCTCGTATCGCGAAGCAAGGCCTTCGCCGCGAGCGGCCGGTTGTGAGTCATTCGGTGCTGGCATACGGGGATACCGCCTCCATTAGATTTGCAGCGAGTGTCACTGGGATTCACGCAAGTGTGTAAGAGCACTCGCTCCCTGGCATCTGCCCGTTTTCCGGCGCGCTGCCAGCGGATTCCTGGCACGCCGCATCTTTCCCTCCCGACCAATTCGTGACTTTTCTTGCATTTAGCAGATCCGTCGCTTTGGCACGCCCCGTGCCATACACATTGGCGACGATATGTTACGCATCACGATTCACGAAGATGGCAAGGTATGCAGGCTTGAACTCGCGGGCAAGCTCGAGGGCCCGTGGGTCGCCGAAACAGAAAAGGCCTGGCGCGCTTCGCTGCGCCCAGACCAAAAGATCGAAATCGATTTGAGACAGCTGACGTCGGTCGATAACGCAGGGCGCGATCTTCTCGCGGCCTTTCATCGGTCGGGGGCCTGTCTCATCGTCGAGGGCGTTTGGATGACTGCCCTCATCGGGGATCTCACTTCTCAGCCTTGCGAAGGCGCCGTGGTGCAGTCATCGCGGAAAAAGGTCCCTCGCAGGCCAAAATCCCGGCAACAGGAGAGCAGCAAATGAAGATCAAGTCCGTTCTGAAACCAAAGCACGTGGCATGGGCATTAGGGGCTCTCGTTGCGGCCATCCTGGTGAATCTAGCTGTTCACTCGGGCGCCAAGGCCTCAGTGCAACCGCCGCCATCACCTGTGGTAGAGGTCGCCACCGTCGAACAGAAGAGACGTTCCCGTTTATGGAGAATGGATCGGGACTCTCACCGGACAGGTGAATGCCGACGTCAAAGCGCAGGTCACCGGCTATTTGCTTACGCGGAAATACAAAGAGGGTTCCTACGTCAAGAAGGGGCAACTCCTCTTTGAGATCGATCCTCGTCCATTTCAGGCAGCACTCGACCAGGCAAAGGGCCAGCTTGCGCAGGCACAGGCGCAACTGATTCAGGACCAGGCGCAGCTTGCGACAGCGAAGGCGAATCAGCTCAAGAGCCAGCTCGATGTAGAGAAGTACGGTCCTCTTGCAAAGGCTGATGCGGTCAGCAAGCAGGATTTCGATAACGCAACGCAGACAGACCTTGCAAATCAAGGCCCAGGTACAGGCCGCCGAAGCAGCCATCGCTTCTGCGAAAGCTCAAATTCAGGCCAGCCAAGCCGCAGTCGAAACCGCCAGCATCAACCTCGGTTTCACTCGCGTTGTCTCTCCGATCGATGGCATCGCCGGCATCGCGCAGGCTCAGGTCGGCGACCTGGTCAGCGCCAGCAGCGGGTCACTGACTACCGTTTCCACCCTCGATCCGATCCGAGACTATTTCACCGTCAGCGAGCAGGAGTATCTCGCGTTGCAAAAGCGGTTTTCAGATTCGGAAAAAGATCACTGGAAGCTGCAACTCATTCTTGCCGACGGAACCACATACCCGCAGGAAGGCGAATTCTATTTTGCCGATCGCCAGGTAAATCCGAATACCGGCGCCATTCAGCTCGCTGCCCTGTTTCCAAATCCCGGCAATGTTTTGCGTCCTGGGCAGTACGGCAAGGTTCGTGCCGTGATCCGGGTGCAGCAGAATGCCTTGTTAATTCCTCAGGCCGCTGTGAACGAGCAGCAGGGCAGCTATCTGGTTGCTGTTGTCGGAAGGACAACCGGCAGTCAGCATGCGTCCAGTGCAAGTCGGAGAGCGCACCGGCACGATGTGGGTCATCCAGGAAGGACTGAAGCCGGTGACCGTGTGGTTGTCGAAGGCCAGCAAAATCTCAAGCCGGGAATGACGGTGCAAACCAAGCCATTCAAGAGCGACGTCGAGTGAGCGCTGACCGCTGAGGCCTCAACGCTCAAAGGAAAGAATCATGTCCAAATTCTTCATCAATCGGCCGATCGTGGCGATGGTCATTGCGATCCTTATGGTCATCGTCGGCGCAGTCACGATCGCGACCCTGCCGATAGCGCAGTTTCCGAACATCGCACCGCCCGAAATCAGGTTGCAAGCCAATTACCCAGGCGCCGATGCCAAGACACTCGAGGATTCGGTCGCCACGCCCATCGAGCAGCAAGTGAACGGCGTGGACAACATGACCTACATGTACTCCCTGAACGCCACCGCCAACCAGCAAACGTCGTTGCTTGTCGATTTCGATCTCAAAACTGATCCCAACACGGACCTGCTGCTCACGCAGTCGCGCGAACAACTGGCAACCGGTCAGCTGCCGCCCGCGGTGAACAGCTACGGAGTCACTCTCAAGAAGTCGACCACGGCTCCGCTCATGTTGATCGCCCTGTATTCGCCGCATGGCACGCACGATGCGAACTATCTGGCCAACTACGCCTACATCAACCTCAATGATCCAGTCGCGCGCTTGTACGGCGTCGGCCAGACCCAGGTCTTCGGCTCGGGCCAGTATGCCATGAGGCTGTGGGTGAAGCCTGACCAGTTGGCAAAGCTCGGCATCACCGTCACGGACATTTCCAACGCGATCCAGGCGCAAAACACAGTCAACCCGGCAGGTCAGGTCGGAGGCGAGCCGGCTCCTGCGGACCAGCAATTCACCTATGCCGTGCTGGCTCAAGGACGTCTGACATCACCGGAAGCAGTTCGGCAACGTCATCGTGCGCGAAGCGCCGAATGGCGGCATCGTTCGGGTGAAAGATGTGGCCCGAGTCGAACTGGGCACGCAGGACTACAGCCTGATCAGTCGTCTGAATGGCAAGCCCGCTGCCGCTATTGCGGTCTATCAGTTGCCCGGGACCAATGCTGTTCAAACGGTCGAGGGCGTCCGCAAGCTCATGGCCCAGATGAAGCAACGCTTCCCGGAGGACATGGACTACGCCATATCGCTCGACCAGACAGCCCCGGTCACGGAAGGCATGAAAGAGATCCTCTGGACACTCGTGATCGCGATTGTGCTGGTGATCCTGGTGGTCTATCTCTTTCTGCAGGACTGGCGCGCCACCCTGATTCCACTGCTGGCCGTGCCTGTCTCCCTGGTTGGAACGTTTGTCCTCTTCCCGCTGTTCGGCTTCTCCATCAACACGCTTTCGATGTTCGGGCTGGTACTCGCCATCGGCCTGGTGGTAGATGACGCGATCGTCGTTGTTGAAGGCGTGCAGCGCCACATCGAGGAGGGCTTGAATCCCAAAGATGCGGCTCGAAAAGCGATGGAAGAACTCTCCGGCCCGGTGATTGGAATTGCCTTGGTTCTCGCGTCGGTCTTTGTGCCGACCGCTTTCATCCCTGGCATCACGGGAAGGCTGTATCAGCAATTCGCCGTGACCATCGCCATCTCCGTGGTGCTGTCCGCATTCAACGCTCTGACTCTCAGCCCCGCACTTTCCGGCCTTCTGCTGCGCAAAAAGAAAGAGAGCCATGGGCCTTTGCAGCGTTTCTTCAACTGGTTCAATCGCCTGTTCGAACGCGCTACGGGAGGCTACGTCCACTGGTCCGGCGTGCTCCTTCGGAAGGGCGCAATGGTGCTGGTGCTGCTGGTGGCTTGCGGCGCGGCCGGCTGTTCTTCGGCAGCCGTCTGCCCTCCAGCTTCCTGCCTGATGAAGACCAGGGCTACCTCTACATCAACATGCAGCTTCCCAATGCGGCTTCGCTGGAACGCACAAGCGCGGCTGCGAGACAAGTGGAGACAGATTCTCGCCGACACTCCGGGCGTTCAGTACACCACCAGCGTGATTGGCTTCAGCCTGCTCAGCTATGTCCGGACCAGTTACAACGGCTTCTTCTGGGTCAGCCTGAAACCCTGGGATGAGCGCAAAAGCCGGGCCGAACAATATCAGGCCATCAAGGCGCGTTTGAACCAGGAACTCAAGAATCTGCCCGAAGGGACGGTCTTCAGTTTCTCGCCGCCGGCGATCCCGGGCGTCGGCACTTCGGGCGGCGTTTCGTTTGTCCTGGAGGACCGCGCCGGCAAAGACGTCCCATTTCTTGCGGGTAACCTCACCAAGTTCCTTGCAGCCGCTCGCAAGCGCCCTGAGATTGGCTCGATCTTCACCACCTTTATACCGAGCGTGCCGCAAGAGTTCATCCAGGTGGACAAGGAGAAGGTGCTGAAACAAGGCGTGCATTGCCGGATGTCTACAACACGATTCAGGCGAACATGGGCGGCCTGTTCGTCAACTACTACAACGAATTCGGCCGCACCTGGCAGGTGTACATCGAGTCCGAAGCTCCTTACCGGTCGACTACCGACAATCTTGGGCAGTTCTACGTGCGCAACAACCAGGGCGAGACGGTGCCGCTATCCGCTCTCGCAAAGTTTGAGACGCGCTCCGGCCCTGAATTCACCATGCGCTACAACGAGTACCGGTCCGCGCAGATCAATGCTAGCGCCGCGCCCGGTTACAGCTCGGATCAGGCAAGGGCGGCCCTCGAAGACGTTTTCAAACAAACCATGCCTCATGAAATGGGCTTCGATTACCTGGGCATGTCTTACCAGGAGCAAAAAGCGCGAAGAGGGCGTTCCGTCGTCGGTCATCTTCGGATTCTCGCTGCTGTTCGTCTTCCTGATTCTGGCAGCGCTCTATGAAAGCTGGAGTCTGCCGTTCAGCGTGCTGCTCAGCACGCCAGTCGCGGTCTTCGGCGCTTTCGGTGTGCTTTGGCTGCGCCGCGTTGTACTGGGCCTCTTCCTGCCGCCTTACATGGTCCAGATGGAGAACGATGTCTACGCCCAGATCGGCCTGGTGATGCTGATCGGCCTTGCCGCCAAAAACGCGATTCTGATCGTCGAGTTTGCCAAGGAGCAGTACGAACAGGGCAAGCCGCTCATGGATGCGGCGCTCGAAGGCGCGCGCCTTCGCCTGCGACCCATCATGATGACCTCGTTCGCGTTCATTCTCGGCTGCGTTCCGCTGTGGACCGCCTCCGGAGCCGGCTCTGTCGCGCGCCAGATTATGGGTACGACCGTGATCGGCGGCATGACCGCCGCAAGCGTGCTCGGCATCTTCACCGTTCCGGCGATCTTCTATCTCGTGGAGCGCTGGTCCGCGGCGGGCCGCGCACGCTTCATGGCGCCTGCAGCTCAGCCCAGTGCGATGACGGAGGGTCAACAGGATGCGTAACAGACAAATAAATCTCGTCGCAAAGGCCACACTGATCCTGATAGCGGCGCTTGTGCTCTCCGGCTGTGCGGTCGGACCCAACTATCATCGGCCGACGGTGCAAACGCCTCCGGCCTTCCACGGCCCTGACCAATCGCAGCAGACTGAGCCACAAACCACATCGTTCGCCGATCTGCCATGGTGGCAAGTATTCCACGATCCTCAATTGCAAGACTTGATCCGCACGGCGCTGAAGCAGAACTATGACCTGCAACTAGCAGTCGAGCGGGTCAATGCCGCAAGAGCCCAGGTGGGCATCGTGCGCTCTAACGAGTTTCCGATGGTTTCACTCAACCCGACTTTCAGCGGCGGAAAGACCGACCAGAACATCAAGTCCAACATCTTTTCACTCGCTGGGGACGTGGTATTTCAAGTGGATTTGTTCGGTCGCTATCGACGCGCAACAGAAGCAGCCCGAGCTCAACTTCTGGGCACCCAGGACGCACAACAGACCGTAGTCCTCACGCTTGTGAGCGACGTGGCCAGCGATTACTTTCTGCTTCGCGATCTCGACCTGCAGCTTCAGATCACCAGGGAAACCGTGCGAACCCAGGAAGATTCGGTCAAGCTGACCAAGCTACGCCTTCAGCACGGAGTCGCGACGACGCTCGACGTGCTTCAGGCGCGGCAAGTGCTCGACGTTGCGAATACACAGATCCCGGACCTGGAGCGGCAAATCGGCCAGACCGAGGACGCGCTCAATATCCTCCTGGGAAAGTATCCGGACAATGTTCCTCGGGGAATGCCTTTGGGCATTGAGACTCCAGAAGGGCTGGACGTGGAGCGAGTCTTTGCCACCTCAGTTGCCCACCGGCCTTCCTTCGCAGTTGCTCGAACGCAGGCCCGACATCCATCAAGCCGAGGAGAACCTGGTAGCCGCGAATGCCAACATTGGCGTTGCCAAAGCAATGTTTTTCCCGCAGATCTCGCTTCTCGGCTCTGGCGGAGCGGCATTTGGGCATAGCGAGTTTGCTGGATCGCATATCCCGTCGCCTCTCGGGGTCGGAAGCTACGCGGCGACAGCCGCGCAGCCGATCTTCGAGGGAGGTGCACTGCGCAACAACCTGCGCTACGCCAAATCGGAAGAGCGGCAAGCTTTGATTGGTTACCAGCAGACCATTCAGCGCGCATTCGGCGATGTCTCTGATGCGCTGATTGGCTATGACAAATACCACGTGGTCCGCGAGCGCCAGGAACAGTCGGTAAAAGATTTGCAGGAATCGGTCAACGTATCGCTTATGCGCTATCGAGGCGGCACAGCGAACTTATCTCGATGTTCTTGATAGCCAGCGGTCCCTGTTCAGTGCCGAACTTACTTTGGCGCAGGCAAGAAACAACGAGTACCAGGGCCTTGTGCAGCTCTATAAAGCGCTGGGTGGTGGCTGGAAATAAGCGAACGCCAATGGGAGAGCCGATGTCATTTCATCGAGTTGTCGCGGAGTTGCCACTAATCACCCTCACGCTGTGGTTACAATCGGCCGGAATTGCGGCGCTCATCGCCTGGGTACGAAGTGTCTTGGCGAAAGATATCCGAGAAATGGGCGCCCTTCGTTCTGCCGCGTTGGTTGTCCGATTGGCAATGGCGGTTGTGGTTCTGCACGGATTGGAGATTCTGCTGTGGGCAACTTTCTATCGTTGGCGTTGCTTGCCATCGTGGGACTCAGCGATCTACTTCTCCGCGAGTAGTTATTCCACGCTTGGCTGTAACGACGTAAGCTCTCCCGTCCGACTGGCGAACGCTTGGCCCGCTGGAGAGCGTCATCGGCGTGTTGATGTGTGGCATATCGGCGAGTCTACTGTTTGCGATTGTCACGCGGCTTATTAACCGTGAGGAGCAATCCTCGCTTAGAGAACAGGAGCTGACCTTACCCGCCGCAGCTTCGTTCAGAGGAATTTCTCAATGCAGGACAACCACGAAATGATGAAGCTCAACGAACACCTGACGGACGCTGAGATTACGTGGGCGATCCGTTATCTCGATCCAGATTTATGCACTGAAACAACCGAAAAAGACACCGGCACAGTCGGCACAGTCGTCGGGATTGGCATCACGTTGCTGACGGCGTTAACAGACGCACTGACGTGCATCAGCCTTTATGTTCGGGACCTTTAAAACCACAAATTCGGTCGAAGCCGAAAGCCGATTCTCAGAGAACGAATCGGAGAGTTTTTTGAATGTATGAGAACCGCGGGCAAAGGAGACATTCAAAATGCAGTGATAACGCGGAGAACGTCTTCTATCGACCCAGATCCAAGTGGAATGCTGATGATACCGCCACCGTTTTCGGGATCTGCGTCAGCCTCCTGACCGTGTTGGCAGGCATTCTCGGTTACATCATCTGTGTCAGCCTCTTGATCAACCTTGTACGCGTTTTGGTTTCATTGGCGGACTTCTTGAAGATGCAAGCCTGCCCCTAATGCTCCACCGGGCCCCAATGACATGCAGCCGAGGTCTCTGACCCTGGCTCGCGCCGGGAAATATCAACACGAGGGAATGTAATGAGCATGAATATTCTCGAACACTTCGGAACGCAGCACCCGCAACCAGCTGACGAGCAACTGCTTTCTAATGCAAGATCTGGAGACCAGCAAGCTTTCGGTGAATTGTGTCTTCGCTATGGCGGAATGCTCAGGCGAAGAATCTTCCAGATCGTTCGAGACGAGGAAGACGCGGAGGATGTCCTGCAGGAGACCTATTTGAAGGCTTATCAACATCTGCAGGCCTTCCGCGGCGCGTGTAGTTTCTCCACCTGGCTGGTGGCTATCGGGACCAACATGTCCTTGATGCTTCTACGGAGGAGAAAGGCATCGCGCAAGTACTGCTGCGATGTAGTTACGGAAGATGGCGAAACGCTCGTTATGGAATGTCGAGACCCCACGCCAGATCCTGAACAGCGCTACATGATGTCCCAGACGAGGCAAAAGTTGAAGAGCGCAGTGACAAGGCTCTCGCCTCAAGTCCGGAACTTATTGGAAATGTATTACAAAAGCGAGCTCCGTCTGAAAGACGCCGCAGCGACCCTCGGCATCAGTGAAGCGACCGCGAAATCCAGGCTATTGCGGGCGCGGCAGATGCTTCGGCGTTCATTGAAGCAGAACGAGTGTTGGGCACCGTAAAAACCCAAATCGCGTTTTCCCTACGAAAGAACTTTCGCGGTGCTGTGAAACTCGTCCTCCGCGGCGTGAAGGGGCGACTGTCTTGTTCGCATAACGCTCTGCCTCTGCGCGAAGCACAACTGGCGGGATCCGCGATTGGATTTACCTGTTCTCCACGTATGTACCGCTCGTCGTTGAGGGATGCCTGAAAGGAAACGCCAATGAGTAGTACAACAACGATTTCCGTTGAAAAAGCGAGCGGGACACCGGAGGTCAACCCGTGGCTCATCGGGGTTGTGGTTTCCCTCGCTGCATTCATGGAGGTACTCGACACAAGTATCGCCAATGTTGCACTCCCGCACATTGCGGGCAACCTGGGGGCGAGCAATGACGAGAGTACGTGGGTCTTGACTAGCTATCTCGTGTCTAACGCCATCGTGCTTCCCATCAGCGGCTTCTTAGTCGGCTTGCTTGGCCGAAAACGTTTTTTCCTGATCTGCATCGCCTTCTTCACGGTCAGCTCGTTCCTGTGTGGGTTGGCTCCGAGTCTCGGCCTTCTGCTTCTCTTCCGCGTGCTCCAGGGCGCCTTCGGGGGCGGACTGCAACCGATGACGCAAGCAATTCTCGCGGATTCCTTTCCGCCCGAGAAGCGTGGATTGGCTTTCGCCTTATATGGCGTGACGGCCATTTGCGCCCCTGCAATCGGTCCGACGTTAGGGGGATGGCTCACGGACAACTATTCCTGGCGTTGGATTTTTTATATCAACGTACCCGTAGGAGTTCTGGCAGTCATCCTCGTTTCGCAACTCGTCAAAGATCCACCCTACCTGGTCCGTGAGGAGGGCCGCCGGAAGGCGAGTTTCGATTTCGTAGGGTTCGGCATCTTAGCCATCGCTGTCGGGGCTTTACAGGTCGCTCTCGACAAAGGACAAGAGGATGATTGGTTCGGATCTCATTTCATTACGACGCTGCTGATTATCGCCGTAGTTGGCCTTATCTCATTGGTGATTTGGGAATGGTTCCAGAAGGAGCCCATAGTAGATGTACATCTGTTCAAGATCTTCAATTTCATGAGCAGCAGTCTTATGTTTTTTGTCCTCGGGGTTGTTCTATTCAGCTCTACGGTGCTCCTTCCTCAATTTCTGCAGACTCTTATGGGCTACACGGCGCAAAAAGCTGGGATGGTGCTCTCGGTAGCCGCTATTTTGCTCCTCATTCTTCTACAGGTTGTCGGCCGTCTCACAACAAGATTCCAGGCTCGCCACATCCTTGCATTTGGCTGGATCACCCTTGCCCTGGGCATGTACGTAACCTGCAAGCGCATCGATCTACTGATCAGTTTCGGTGGCGCCACATGGCTACGAATCGTGCAGTACTTGCCGGTCGGATTCTTGTTCGTTCCGCTTACGATGACGGGCTATGTTGGCGTGCCGAAAAACAAGACGAATGCGGCTGCTGGCCTGATGAACTTCATGCGCAATATCGGACAGAGTGTGGGAACCTCAGCTGTGACCACGTTGATAGCGAGGCGAAGTCAATATCATCAATCCGTCCTCGCCGTCTACACGCGTTCACCCCAGTTCAATGCAGCCGTCGCAGAGCTAACAACGCGCCTGTCCCATGCCGGTTTTGATTTGTATTCCGCGCAACAGACCGCGCTCGCCAAAATGTACGACGCACTGAACACACAGGCTCAAGCTCTCTCTTACGTTGACGTCTACTGGCTGCTTGCAGTCACTGCAGCCCTGATGTTCTTGTTGTGCTTCCTGCTGGAAAAAAATGAGCCTGGAGCATCCGGCGAGATTCAAGTGCATTGACGTAGATCTGGTAGTCACATTGTTCGCGTATCCGTCATCGTTCTGCTCTGTAGGCGGTTCTGGCGCTCTATTCCCTGGAATCGTGTTATGCGACGTTCGGCGAGACACTCGATGGTGTATTCGCTTGACACCGTGCGTCCGACTCCGAAAACTGCCGGTCTCGATCCCGGCGAAGTTTAGAGACGCATTGGCTCGAGGCCTGGAGATTTTTAGGCCACACGAAGCACGATCTTGCCGTGTGACCTGCGTCTTTCCGCCCCCGGCCTACTGGGCGACGCCCCATGAAAGCCTGGCAGGTTCCCGGCGATGTCCTTCCAGGCCTGGGTTGCATCCTGGAGCGCGTACACGTTCGCGACGTCCGGTCGTATCGTCCCGTCTTCGAGCAGTCGCGCGATTCTGCCGAGCACGTCCGCTGACGGTGCCAGCCTCATCATTGCGCCCGACACACGGCACTTCGCGGTTTCTTCCTGCGATACAGGTTGGGTAGCGGAGATGAGACGGCCACCCTCCTTCAAGACGAGGAACGACCGTTTCTGTGTATCGCCACCGATCAAGTCGAAGACCAGATCGACTTTCTCTCGCAGAACCTTCTCGAACTGTGCTTCTCGATAATCGATAACCCGACTCGCGCCGAGGGACTCGAGGTACGCTTCATCGTCGCCGCTTGCCGTAGCAATGACGGTGGCACCGACATGCGATGCCAATTGCACCGCATAGGCACCCACAGCGCCGGCACCACCGTGGATCAGGATCGTTTGTCCCTTTTCCAGGTGACCGTGGGTGAAGATTCCCTGCCACGCAGTTTGGGAGGCCACCGGCACTGACGCCGCCTCCTCAAACGAGAGGTTGGATGGTTTCCTCGTGATGGCCGCCGGCTTGACGGCCAGATACTCCGCGTAAGCTGCACCCGCTCCGTTGGCACCGAATACGGCGTCACCTGGCGCCCATGCTACAACGTCACCGCCAATCTGTTCGACGACTCCTGAAAACTCATGACCGGGTATCCACGGCAGGTCTATCGGGAGTATCTGTCTTGCCGCTCCGGAGGCCTTAACAAGATCCAGATGATTGACGGCAGTACTCCTGACCTTCACCAGGATCTCGTCGCGTGCGATCGTCGGGGTCCGTACATCGTTGAACACCAACTGCCCACCATATTCCAACAATGTGATAGCTTTCATGCGAGTTCTCCTTGAGTCCTGTGGTGGCGTGCCCATTCCGGGAGCTTCGTAAGCGCGCGGCCGAACTCGCGTTCCAAGCCAGCGATATCGGCACTGTAGCCGACGCGCTCAAACCATTCCAGCATCAACGCCATATCCGCGCTGTACTGCCGGACCTGTTCGATTGGCGTCTGCGCGAATGTGATCGGACACCCCAACGCCTCCGTCAGCGTATCCGCCGCCTCCGCCATGGATCGTACGTCACCGGCGAGATCAATCTCGCGGCGGTTCAAGGCAGTGGCATCGGTGAACGCGCGCGCGCCGAACCAACCGATGTCGTCGACCGCAATCATCTGTAGCTTAGTGCCTTGCCCGAGCGCCCACGCCAGCGTGGAACCCTGGAGACTGAAAGGCGCTAGCAGGTTCTCCATGAAGAACACGGGACGCAGAATCACATGCGAGGGGAAGCGGAGGCCGCGCACGGTTTCCTCGATGCGCCACTTGTTGTCGAAGTGCGGGACGCCCGTCCGCTTGTGCGCCGATCCCACGGATGTGTAGACGAAGTGTTCGACGCCGATCGCGCGCGCCAGCGTTGCAAGACGCTTGCCCTGTGCTTCTTCCCGCTCGACGCCCGCTTCTCCAGCGTTCTGCACGCTGAAGACACCCCATGCTCCGGCCAACGCACGGCGCAGTGTCGTCTCGTCTTCGAGATCGCCCTTGACGATGTCGATGCCTTGGCGGGCCAGCGCCGTCGCCGGTTCGCCGTCCGGGTTGCGCGTCAGGCCGCGCAGATGGAATCCGGTGCCCTTGAGAGCCTTCGCGACCGCGCCGCCCTGATTGCCTGTCACTCCGGTGATGAGAATCGTTCGATTGCTTGTCATGGCTGGAACCTCATTTCTTGTGCCCGATGTTCTTCACTGAACACGGCGTTGTCTTTCTATTGGTGCCAATGCTCAGGCTTGCGCCTTGGATCGCGACTGGAACAACCCGCTAAAGGCTGGTCGGACGTCGACGAAGATCACCGCCCACAGTACAGCCGTGAAGAGGGCCAGCGGAAGCCCGCTTGGGGCCATCAAGGCGTGGAATGTAAGAATGTTGATGATCACCGGTGCCAGCACGGCAACCGCGAGCGGCACGTGGCGGTTGGCCAGCAGAAGTACCGCTGCGAAAACTTGAAACGCAAAGATCACCCACAGGTAATGCGATGCGTACAATGCACCCATAAACTGCCCTGCGATGCCCCCCGGCGGGGGAAGGGGAATGAAGTTCAGGAAGCCGTTGAGGCCGAAAACAAGAAAGATCACGCCCGCCAGATATCGGGCGATTACAGAAGCGATTCTCATAACCGAGTTCTCCTTTTCGATTCGCGCCATTGCATGACGTCAATTATATTTATGTCAATATAGTTGATGGCGTATACTTATGGGGGATTCAGGTTTTTTATGACGCGAGGCTTTCAAGGGACGGACCACGTCTGGCTGGTCATGATGAAGGCGATGCGCGCCCTGACGAGGTACGCAGCCGCTGGTATTGAAGAGACCGGGCTCGGCCTCTCGGATTTCGGCGTGCTCGAAATACTGCACCATAAGGGGCCTTTGCCCGTCAATACGATAGGCCCGATCGTGGATCTCACTCCGGGCTCGATCAGCATTGCCGTGGATCGTCTCGTCGCGAGAAGCCTGGTCAGCCGGATCGAGAGCACCGAAGACCGGCGCGTGCGGATCGTCGCCCTCACCCCGCAAGGCAAAGACCTCGTTGCCTCAGCTTTTCGAAAGCATTCCCGGCAGATGAAGAAAGTGTTCTCTGAACTGAGTCCTGAGGAACTTCGTGGCCTCGAGGTGGCGCTTAAGAAAGTCGGCAAGCGCGCTGCCGCACTCACAAGGGCAAATCTGGCTTGAGTCCGATGCGGCTTGCGGCTTTCGGATGGAATTCACTATTTCAATTGGCGATAACAGGCCGATGCGCTTCACGCAAAATTCCTAAGGGACGTTATTGAACTGCGCAGCAAGTTTTTCCATTGCTGCGTTTTCGCGGATAACTTCACCAGCTTCTCGACTGTGCAAAGCTATCTCTGCGGCGATGGAGCGGCCGAGGATTCGCTGATCAATATTGCCAAACGATCCAGGCACGAGGCTTCCCAACCAACCGACCCAGGTCGGGGTATGAGCGTTGCCAACAATGATGCCGGGGCGATATATGGCGAGGCGGAAAAAACCGACATTGCGCACAGTGTCTTCCTTCATGCCCATTACTCGCGCATAGCGAAACCGGCTGCGAGCTGTGCTTCCTGCCGCGGAAAGCAGGCAAAACTGCGCGATTCCGGCGTCATGGCAGCCACGCGCAAAGGCACCGACGACGCCGACCTCAAGTCGTTGCAATTCTTCTTCGCTCCACCGCGCCGATCCAGAACCGACACCCACACAGCTCACGGCGCTGACGGGACCTTCGCTCAAAACTCCGCGGGCAAGGACGGCAGTGCGCTCGGCAAAGTCCGCAGCGCCGGTATCAAGAACAACGTTGCGCACCCGCGCACGCGGCGCAATGGGCTTTCTGGTGACCATCACCACTTCCCGGCATTCCGAAGTTGCTAACAGTTCCGCGACGGCTGCACCGCCGACTTGCCCAGTACCACCAAGGATAATTGCGGCGAAATTCTCCTTCACAAATAGGACCTCTGCCTAGGTAAGGATGCGACAGCCCGCTGTAATGTCACTGGTCTTCTCTTCTCAGTGAAGTGGAAACCATATATAAGGATGCCGCGTGTCTGGAGTCCGAATGCGAAGTAAGATTTTTGGGTGCAAACTGGGTGCAAAATCACCCAATTTGCACCCAGTTTTTCTGATTTCTTGGTGCCAAATCACCCCATAAATCTCTTGGAATGTATGGCGGGGACGACGGGGCTCGAACCCGCGACCTCTGCCGTGACAGGGCAGCGCTCTAACCAACTGAGCTACGTCCCCAGAGTGAATCTGGAAAACACATTGCATGCTGCGGATGGTTCAGAGCTCACCACTCGTTCCACCTGCAGCCAACCGCATTCTGCGCGGGAAGCTAAGCTGCACCCTTGCTTCTGCAACATCATTGAGTGTATCAGAAAAGCGTGGTTTTCATGGCATCGGGACCAGCCATTTCTCCCCAACGCACAGCCCATCCTCTTCAATCCAAAAACCCTGCCCCCTGGCGGTAGATGGCCTGCATGAAGCGACTTCATGCGCAATTTCTCGCGACTTCATGGGCCTGCCGCTCTTGCATTTTCTTCGCTCCGGAGAAACTTCGCGCTTGATCGGCCCAATCTGGATTCCCTAGGCTGTCCAGGCTGCGACCGGGCGATTCGCGCGCGCAGCCGCCGTGAAGCCCATATCCATCGAAATGCCGCGTACGCATTGCAGCAGGTGATTGGCGATTGACGGCAGTTTTTGCGCAGTCACGCGGAACGACGGCCCCGAGACGCTCACCGCAGCTACCGGTTGGCGCTGCGCATCCAGCAAAGGAACCGCGATGCAGCGAAGACCCTCTTCAAGTTCCTCGTCATCCACGGCATAACCGCGTCGCCGCGTCTTCTCGATCTCAGTCCGTAGCGCTTCGGCCGTGGCGATCGTCCGGTGCGTGAACTTCTCAAACCGTGTACGACGGATGATTTCGTTGATCCGGTCTTCGGGCAAAAATGCCAGCATCGCCTTGCCCACCGACGTGCAGTGCACCGGATTGCTCGAGCCCACGCGGGTAATCATACGAACTGAGCGGGCCGGCTCAATCTTGTCGATGTAGATCACCCTCGCCTGCTCCAGAATGCAAAGATGCGCGGTCTCTTCAGTCTCGGCCACCAGACGGCGCAAATGCGGTTGGGCGCGTTCACGAAGGTCGTACTGCTCGATGGCTCGGTTGCCAAAGTCGAAGAGCCGCAGGCCGAGGCGGAACTTCCCGTTCGTCGTCCGCTCCACCATGCGGTGACGTTCCAGCACCATCAAAAAGCGGTGCGCCGTGCTTTTGTGCAGCTGCAGCGAAGAGGCTACCTGCGCGAGACCCAGTGGAACTTCGCTCTCGCCAAGCAGATCAAGTACGGCAAAAGCGCGGTCAAGCGCCTGGACTTTGTACGTGCCTTGAGGTGCGGTGTCTCGCATTTTGGTCCTCTATTCCGTCTGTAAGTACAGCCCCAGTTTCTCAGAATATGGGACTCTACGTCAAGAAAATGAGACGATGCCTCTTTCGAATGAGAAGGATGGAGGCCGGCTTTTCCCGGAAATAAACGAATGCCCTGGCGCGCGGCGCCAGAAAGGTCTACGCGGGTACTTCGTCTCCCTCCCCGGGGGCAAGAAACAAGTTCTCCTCGAGGCCATGTTGGCGTGTATACAGGTCGTAGTAGCGGCCGCCCATCGCAAATAGCTCTGCATGGTTGCCGCGTTCCACGATTCTTCCCTGCTCCACTACCAGGATCTGATCCGCGCGCCGGATTGTCGAAAGCCTGTGCGCGATAACGAACGTGGTCCGGCCAACCATCAACTGATTCAAGCCGGCCTGGATCATCGCTTCTGACTCTGAATCAAGAGAACTCGTCGCCTCATCCAGAATGAGAATGCGTGGCTGTGCCAGCAATGCCCGTGCAATCGAAAGCCGCTGCCGCTGGCCGCCAGAAAGCTTTACTCCGCGTTCTCCGACGATGGTGTCGTACGCTTCTGGAAAGCGCTCTGCGAATTCATCCACGCGTGCCGTGCGGCAAGCAAACAGGAATTGCTCTTCGGTCGCCTCGGGCCGCGAAAACATGATGTTCTCGCGAATCGATCCATCGAAGAGGAATGAATCCTGTAACACTACGCCCAGTTGCGACCGGTATGTGTTCAGGTCCACGCTGGCCAAGTCAATTCCGTCAACCAGCACCTCCCCGCTCGTTGGAGAGTGGAACGCGCAAATCAGGCTGATGACGGTCGACTTGCCCGAACCAGACGAACCCACCAGGGCCGTCACGGTTCCGTGCTCCGCTTCAAAGCTGATGCCGTGCAGCACCGGCTTGTCCGTCTCGTAAGAGAATTCCACATTGTCGAAGCGCACGTTGCCCTCGATGAGCGGCATCTTCAATTTGCGTTTGGGGTCCTGGTTCTCTTCGAGCTCCGCCATGATCTCGCGGGTGCGGTCCAGTCCTGCGAAAGCTTCTGTAAGTTGCGTGCCGATGTTTACGATCTGGAAGATCGGCATCACCATGATGGCCAGGAACATGTTGTAGCTGAAATAGTCGCCGACCGTCCATGTATGACTCAACACAGCATGGCCGCCCAGCCACATCACCAGCGCCGAAACCATTCCCAGCACTGTAGTGGAGGCGGATCCGAGCACACTGGTCAGGGTCAGAGACTTCATGACGTTGTTAAGCAGGCGATCGACACCAAGCCCAAAGACGCTGGCTTCACGCTCTTCTGCGTGATAACCCTTGATCACGCGCACTCCGCCAAGCGATTCAGTCAGCCGGCCTGTAACTTCCGCATTGATCTTTGCTCGCTCACGGAAGATGGGTCTGATTTTCTTGAACGCATATTGGAGAACGAAAACGAATAAGCCCACGACTGCAAAAACGGTTAACGTGACAAGAGCGCTTCGATGCAGCAAATACACGAACGCCAAAACTGCAGTCAGCAGGCCGCCGACGAATTCAACAAGCCCAGTGCCGACCAGATTCCGGACACCTTCAACATCACTCATGATGCGCGCGACAAGCGTGCCGGTACGGTTTTCGTCGTAGTAAGCAACCGACAACAGCCCCACATGCTTCTGCACCTGGCGCCGCATCTCAGCAATCAGCCGTTGACCGGCCTTTGAGAGCAACTGCGTCAACGAGAATGACGTAATTGCCTGCACGATCATCGCTGAAAAGACGAGAGCGATAATTTTGGGCAACAACTCAGGGTGCGGATTGGTTTGCGAAAGGACTTTGTCCAGCAACGTCTTGGACGTATATGGAAGCACCAATCCTGCAAGGCGGTTGACGGCCATGAGTGCCATCCCCGCGATCAACAGGCCTTTGCGGGGCGCCACCAACGCCTTGATCTCAGGCCAGAGCGCTTTGAGATTTGGCTTGCGCTTTGGCAATTCGGCTGCGCGTGCACGCGAACTGCCTGCTCGCGGCGACCGCTCTGCTCCCGCGCTCAATCCCATACCGCCGCCGCGCATTGTGCTCATCAGTTAGACCTTCCCCGATCGCCGGGCCGCAATAAACGAGCGCACACACAGGATCACGTACAGCAGCAGCAAGCCTGTCATTGTCAGCTTCGATGCCAGCGCAATTCCGTTAGGTCCTGCCGTGCCTGATGCGGCGACAAAGCTACGAATTATTTCAACCGCGCCACCAATGAATCCCACCAGCCCGATCGTCACATTGATGTGCATAAAGAGCTTGCGCCGCGACTCGTCCGGGCTCATGGCCAGCAACCCAAACACAGCCAGAGCCAGCCCAAACCATGTCGGAATCAGCGCCGTCGCATGCTGACTGCCCGTGCCCACATAGCCAATCAAACCAAGCGCAACCAGCAGAACCGCAAAGACCAATGTCACTTTCGCCAAGCAAAAACCTCTCCCTTGAGGCTGAGGTCAAGGATATCAGTCCTGTAGATGCATGGCCGTGCTGTCCTGATTCGAAGAATCCGCTGTGGTTAGCGTTGGATGCGCGCCGACCCGCCCTGTGCAAACGCCCGCACCTGGTCCACGGTTGCCATGGTTGTATCTCCGGGGAACGTCGTCAGCAGCGCTCCATGTGCCCATCCCAGTCTGAGCGCCGTCTCAGGCATTTCTCCAGTCAACAACCCGTAGATGAAGCCGGCCGCGAATCCGTCACCGCCGCCCACACGATCCAGCACATCCAATTCGGCAGTCGGCGCCGAATAGGTCTTGCCATCAACCCAGGCTACTGCGCTCCAGCTATGGCGATTGGTGGAATGCACCTCCCGCAGCGTCGTTGCCACGATCTTCACGTGCGGCAATTTTTTCACCACCTGGTCCATCATGCCGAAAAAGACGCTGGGATCGAGCTTCGATTTCGCAGCGACCTCGGGCCCCGGGATGCCAAGCCCCTTCTGCAGATCCTCTTCGTTGCCAACCAGCACATCCACGTTCTCGACGATCTTTGCAATCGTCTCCACCGCGCGAGTGTCGCCGCCATGGATCTTCCAAAGCTTTTCGCGGAAGTTCAAATCGAACGACGTCATGGCGCCCGCGGCCTTCGCCTCGCGCATCATCTCCGCAGCCAGTTCGGCCGTTGTTGCGGAGAGAGCCGCGAAAATGCCGCCGCTGTGCACCCATCGCACGCCACCCGCAAAAATTGCCTTCCAGTCGAAGTCTCCCGGCTTGAGACGCGCAGCTGCTTCGTTGGAGCGATTGTAAAAGACCACCGGCGCGCGTACGCCAAAGCCGCGATCGCTGTACACCGTCGCCATATTCGGCCCGGAGACGCCGTCATGCTTGAAGTGCTTGTAGACCGGCTTTACGCCCATGGCCAGCACGCGTTCGGCAATCAGGTCGCCAATCGGGTAATCCGACATCGCCGAAACAATCGAGCTCTTGAGCCCGAAGCAATTCGAGAGGTTCGCGGCCACGTTGAATTCACCGCCGCTCACGTGAATGTGGCACTCCGTCGCTTTGCGAAATGGAATGATGCCCGGATCGAGCCGATGCACCAGCGCTCCCAGCGAAAGAAAATCGATCGCGCCATCTTTGCGAATCTTCAAACCGTCAGACATATGCTTTCCGATCCTCCGCTTTCCGTTCGCTGCGTTCCGCGGCTTTTGGAACTTTATGCTCCCAACGATTGCTTCACATCTGCTACAACCTGCTCCGGGGTCCATTCATTTCCCGGATAGAACTTCAACACTTTGCCGTCCGGCCCGATCAGTGTAGTCGAAAGCGTATGCGTAATCGTTCCGTCCGACGCATCGCTCATTCCCACATCGAAGAATTTTGCCATCTCCGCCAGCACCGGCTTCTCCGGCACGGCAAAATCCCAGTGAGCGAAGGCCGCCTTTGCATCGCTGCCGATGTACTGTTCTCCATACGCCTTCAACCGATCCGGCGTGTCATGCTCCGGATCAAAGCTCACGCACACCAGGTGCGCCCGTCCCTTCAACGTCGGATCGGCCGCCAGTTGTTTGTCAATCGCCGCGAAATTGCGCGTCACCAGCGGGCAGAAATTCGGCAACGGGCACCGCGTATAGATGAACGTAATCAGCAGGTCCTTGCCGCGAAACTGATCCAGATGAATGATCCGCCCATCCTGATTGCGCAGCTTGAAATCTGGAACCGCATCGCCCTTCGCCGGCACGTGATAGACCACCGCTGGCCGGTAGTCCGCCTTTCCCTGCGCCACCACCACGATGTGATCCAGCAGGACACCAGCGTCCGCGTCTTGCGACACCAGCACGTCAGCCGTAATCACGTCACCCGGATGCAATTCGCTCAGGATGCTTGAATCCTTCAGCTTGTAGGGCATCGTCATCGCGTCCATAAAGCCTGGGATCGCCTCATGATTCAGCGTGACCTCGCCATTCGCGGGGTTACCTGCAACGACCTTCCCACGCAGTTTGAAGACTTTGTATGACGAAGACTCCGCGGAATTTCCCGCCCCGTTTAGCTGGCGATGGCACCCTGTAACGACCGCCATCCCGATGACCGTACAAACAAACAGTTTCCGTATCACTCCCCAGTTTACAACCCGCCCGGTTTCCCACAGAATGCGCGCGTTCCGCTCCACGGTCCAACGGCGTATAACGCAGATATGGGCACTCAACCTGGGGCCGAACTCGACGCATGGTTGCGCGATGGTGGACTTGTCGTCGCCTCGAGCGATCGTGCTACCCGCGCCATCCAGGCAGAATTTCATCGCCGCCGTCGCGCCGAGGGCCTGTCCGCATGGCCCGCGCCCAATATTGTTGACTGGAAGACCTTCGCGCGTACGGCATGGGAAGAACGCAATCACCCTGGACACCTCCTCCTCAACCCCGCCCAGGAACTGGCCATCTGGTCTGAAATCATTCATAGCGAAAAAAATCTTCCCACTGCCCTGACGGCATCGGTGCGCCGCCTCGCCTCCATGGCCATGGAAGCACACGATCTGCTCTGCTCCTACGCACCGCAGTATCTTCGAATGTCATCGCGGGCTAGCTGGGACCAGGATGCGGGTGCCTTCAGCAAATGGTTGGCAGACTTCGACGAACAGTGCACCCGGAATGGCAACATCAGCCTGAGCCGATTGCCACTCGAACTTATCTCAGTTCTGCAGAACGATTCCTCGTCGCGCCCACCACTCCGCATTGCCGGTTTCGACCGGGTGCTCCCAACGCAACGACGGCTCTTTGACGCATGGGGCGCATGGCAACAGTTGCAATCTGAAGGTCCGCCCGCACAAGGCAGCTTCTATTCCGCGCGTGATAGCCAAACCGAGCTGGAGTCGTGTGCCAACTGGTGCCACCAGCGACTACTCACGAATCCCGGCCAGCGGTTGCTCATCATCACCCAGGACATGTCGCAGCGCCGGGGCGAGATCGAACGTGCCTTCCTTCGCTTCAGCGATCCGGCCGCCGCTCCTGTCTTTGAATTTTCGCTTGGCATTCCACTCAGCCAGGTTGCATTGGCACGTTCGGCATTGTTGCTGTTGCGATGGCTTAACGACACAGTCGATGAGAATGCGCTTGACTGGCTCTTCGCAAGCGGCCTCGCCGCGTCATCAGAAGAGTCTGCTGCATTGCAGGCGTGCATGCGCACCCTGCGTCGCTTCGATCAACAGCGCCTGCAATGGTCTCTCGAAGCTTTCCTGAATCAGGGACGAATCGCGAATGCCGTTCCGAATCAGTGGAAACGTCGCATGATTTCGGCTCACCGCAGCTTGAAGGAATCCGCCTCTTTCCAGAATCCGATCTACTGGGCGGACAAGGTACCGTATATCCTCGAGACAATCTCCTGGCCCGCCACTCAATTACAGTCGAGCGCTGAATTCCAGGCTCTTCGCCGCTGGCAGCAGGCGTTGGATACCGCAGGGTCCCTGGGCTTCGATGGGCGTCGGATTGCCTGGCACGAATTCCTTGCCGAACTCGAACACGCAGCCGACGACATCCTCTTCTCCCCGCAGTCTAGCGGAG
This sequence comes from uncultured Acidobacteriaceae bacterium, assembly GCA_963769345.1. GTDB lineage: Bacteria > Acidobacteriota > Terriglobia > Terriglobales > Acidobacteriaceae > Telmatobacter. The sequence goes on along the minus strand of CAVYLL010000004.1, from coordinate 149,514 downwards.
CGCCTATCCAGATCGCGGGCCCCGCCGAGTCCGCGGGGCTCACCGCCGATGCACTGTGGTTCCTCGGCGCCGATGAGGATTCGTGGCCTGGAAACGCCGCCAGGCATCCCTTCCTTCCGCACTACATTCAGCGCGATGCCGCGATGCCGCACTCTTCGCATCAACTCGATTGGCATTTCGCCTCGGCGATTACACAACGATTGCTTGTCTCGGCATCCGAGGTGAACTTCAGCTTTGCGTTGCAAAAAGATGACACGGAGACCCGCCCTTCCCGTCTCATAACCCAACTCTCCGGCATGCCTCAGCCGTTGCCCTCCAACTTGATTCCCTCCCCGCACGACTTGCCCAATACGATTGTTTTTGCCGATGCCACCAGGGTTCCTTTCTCTCCGAATCATCTCCGGGGCGGGGCGAGCGCTCTGTCGTCACAATCGCAGTGCCCTTTCAAGGCATTTGCTACCGCTCGTCTTGACGCCCGGGATTGGGACGCCGCTGAAGCCGGTCTTTCTGCAAAACTGCGCGGCCAGCTCCTGCACGATGTTCTTCACTCCATCTGGTCGGGGCCGCCGCTGGGCATCAGAAGCCATGCGGATCTGATCGCGCGAAGGAACATCCCCACATTTGTCCGGAACCACGTTCGAACCGTTCTTAAGGCAAAGGTTCCCGAGGCAGTCCGTGAAATGATGCCCGCGCCTTGCATCGATCTTGAAGAAACACGGCTTGTTCGACTCGTCACGGAGTGGCTTGACTACGAATCGACGCGCGTTCCATTCAGCGTCGTAGAAACAGAAGCCGACCGCGTGGTCACCGTCGCCGGGTTGAGCATGAACCTCCGACTCGATCGCGTCGATCAACTCATTGACGATTCCTCGCTCGTCATCGATTACAAGACAGGAACCGTTGATCCAAGGTCCTGGGATCTCCCCCGACCCGACGACCTGCAATTGCCGCTGTATAAAGTTTTCGGACTCGACCCCATTCAGCCGTCGCTATTTGACAGTTACGGCGGTCCGGCCAGCGGCGGCCTGGTGTTTGCCAAGGTACGCGCAGGCGATACCTGCTTTGCAGGTCGCGTTGTCGACGCACAGAGAACGATCGATCCAACCCTCAGTGGAAACAGCTCAATCGTCAGGCGCAAGCTGACTGGTTTAGACGAATCCGAGTGGAAGAAATATATCGAACAACTTGCTGAAGATTTCATTCACGGCCACGCCGAGGTCGATCCGCGCGACTACCCAAAGACATGCGAACGCTGCGGTCTTCAATCGGTCTGCCGCGTCCAGGAACCGGAAAACCGTTCGCGAATCGAACAAGAAGACACGGAGGATGACGATGCCGTCGAAGGATAGCTTCGTGCTCTCCGCTCCCCCCGATCAGGATCAGCGCATCGCTGCACTCGACCTGCGTCGCTCCATTCTCGTGCAGGCCCCGGCTGGCTCCGGCAAAACCGATCTCATCACCCGCCGGTTTCTGCGCCTGCTCGCCGATGTCGACGATCCCAGCCAGATCGTCGCCATCACCTTCACCAAGGCGGCAGCGGCCGAGATGCGTCACCGCATCCTTGCCGAGCTCGAGAGGGCCAGTCGCTCGCGACGCCGTCCCGTTGGATGCCGATGAATTCTCCATGGAAGCACTTGCGGCGCGTGCCGTCGAGCGCTCGCGGCAGCTCAACTGGCGCCTGCTCGATCTCGCTTCGCAACTTCGCATCTCGACTATCGACTCCTTCTGTCGCGATCTCGCCATCCAGCAGCCCATCTACTCCGGCATCGGCAATAATCTGCAAATCAGCGAAAGGCCGACTGAACTTTATCGCAAGGCTGCGCGCGTCACCTTGGAAAAGCTTGGTAGTCCGGCACACGCCGCCCTGAGCGACGCAATCAAAGATCTTCTGCTGTGGCGCGATAACAACTGGAAGGAGCTGGAAGAACTTCTTGTCAAGATGCTGGGCCAGCGCGATCGCTGGATGCACGCGTTTGTGCTGAGCCAGGTACCGGATTGGAATGCAATTCGCGAGTGGCTCGAACAACCGTTCGCCCACACTGTGCGAGCCGCACTCGACAGCCTGACTTCACTCCTCAATCAGGTCCCCGGAGCGGGCGATGAGGCAATCGAACTGTCGCAATTCGCATGCACCCACGGAGCAAGCGATCTCCACCGCGAACTCGCCGAGCTCGCCAGCTTCCCTTATGGTCCACACCAGGACAACACCGAGCTTGAAGATGCCCGGAACGCGTATCTCTGCCTGGCAAATCTGCTGCTGACTGGGGAAGATCGCTTCCGGCGGCAATTCAACAAACGTCTCGGCTTCCCAAAAGAGCACACCGAAGAAAAGCTGCGTATACAGGACCTGACAGACCAGCTCTCCGCCGTGCCCGGTCTCGAAGAAGCGCTTGCCCGTGTCCGCGAACTTCCTCCCGCCCGCTATACAGAAGAAGACTGGCAGATCGTTCGCGCCAGTTTCACTCTTCTCCGCCATGCCTCAGGCGAATTGAAGGCCGCCTTCGCGGAAGCCGGTACAGTTGACTTTGTCGAAGTCGCGCAAATCGCCCGGCACGTCCTCCTTGCTGAAGACCATATGCCCTCCGACGCCGCACTCGTCGTCGCCGACGACATTCGCCACCTGCTCGTTGACGAATTCCAGGACACCAGCCGACGCCAGCACGAATTCATCACCTCTCTCATCAAAGCCTGGGACGACCGCGCCGGCCGCACCATCTTCGTCGTGGGCGATCCTATGCAGTCCATCTACTTCTTCCGCGACGCCGAGGCCGAGCTGTTTCACCGCGTAAAAGAAAGAGGATTTGAATTCGGAGAGGAGGAATCATTCCCTCTTCGCCCCATCCAATTAACTGCAAATTTCCGCACTGATCCGCAACTCGTATCGGGCGTGAATGATGCATTCGAGAAAGTCTTTGCAGTTCCCGACGGAAGCGGAATCGAGTTCGCCAGAGCGGAACCCGCACGTAATCCATCCGCCGGCCCGAAGACGCGCCTCGACCTTCATCTCGATTTCATTCCACGACCAAAGCAGGGAAATTCCAGCGATGCTGACTCAGCGCGCATCCGGCAGGAGATCGCGGACCAGCGTGAGGCTGCCCGCAAAACGCAAACCAACCGGATCGTCACACTCATCCGCAGCCACCTCGATCGAATGGAATCCGCACGCGCCGCCGGCAAGAAATACCGCGTCGCCGTGCTTGGCCGCGCGCGAACTGCGCTGGCCCCAATTGCGGCTGCTCTGCGCGAGGCCGGAATCCCATTTCGCGCCATCGAGCTGGAAAATCTGAAAGATCGTCCTGAAATCCTGGATGCTGCTTCCATTGCCCGTGCGCTCCTCAATCCCGAAGACCGCGTTGCGTGGCTCGGTGTTCTGCGTGCGCCGTGGTGCGGACTGAGCCTCGCCGAGCTTCACGCGATCGCGGGTGCGGACGATGCATCACGTTCCGCCGCTCCCATTCCAGAGTTGCTTCGCGATCGGCTCGACCTGCTCTCATCTGAGTCACGCATAGCCTCCCAACGCGTCATCGCTGCCTTCGCATCCGTGCCGCAGCTGCGAAACAAGCTGCCACCCGCATCTACCGGCACTGTTCTGCAACAGCTATGGCTCAGTCTCGGCGGCGACCGCTGTGTAGATGCAACCGGCCGCGCCAACCTCGATTTGTTCTGGAAACTCCTCGACGAACTGCCGGGGGGCGAGCAGGACTTAACAGGTCCGGTCCTCGATGCTGCGCTCGGAGACCTCTTCGCTCTGCCCGATCCGGCGACAAGCAGCGAATGCGGAGTCCAGTTGATGACGATTCACAAATCGAAAGGTCTCGAGTTTGAAATCGTCATTGTGCCTGATCTTCACGCGCGCAATGGCAGTAGTAAAACCGACCTTCTTTCATGGCTGGAGCGCGGTATCGCTGAACCCGACGAATCCGGTGACCTTACCGAATTCCTCATCGCTCCATTGCAGTTCAAAGGAGCTGATCGCGGCAAAACAAAACAATGGGTCGACAGAATTCGCCGCGACCGGGAATCGCAGGAAACTCGCCGCATTCTCTACGTCGCTGCAACGCGAGCCCGCGAAGAGTTACATCTCTTTGCGCAGCCCGCATACAAGGTCGAGGGCGATGGATCGCGTTCTTTACCGGGACCCCGCAATTGCCTGCTGGCAACGGCGTGGCCGGCATTCGGCGAAGAAATTCTCGCGCGCTTCGACGAGTGGAACGCCACTTCTCAAGCTTCCGCTGCGGCCGGCAATCAGGTCATCGACACAATCGCCGCGGGAGGGCAAGATAACCTCGTCTTCATGCCGACACCCGCGCAGCCGACCTTCCTGCGCCGCCTGCCGCCGGAGTTCCAGACAAGCCGCGCTGTTGGTTCGGCCCTCAACGCTCAAGAAAATGTCATTGGCCTGGGTGATGCGGACCCCTATCAGCGGCATCAGGGCGGCCAGATTTCGCGCGCTCTTGGCAATGCAGTTCACAAACTGCTCGAGGAACTAGCCCGCCTGCGCATGACACTCGACTGGGATTCCGCCTCGGCCGCTCTCGAAAATCTTCGCCCATGTATTACTGCATCGATCCGCTCCGCCGGCGTCTCGCTCACAGTGGCCGAAAACATAACAGCGCAGGCTTTTGAATGCGCTGTCAACGCCACACGCGATACCTATGGCCGATGGATTCTCTCGCCGCACGCTGAAGCCATCAGCGAATCCGGGTGGGCTGGTATTGTTGGCGGCAACTTGCGCACGGTGCGTGTCGATCGGCTCTTCCGGGCCGGCCTCGAGCCATTGCAACCCGGCAACCATGCTCTTTGGATCATCGACTATAAAACATCGCACGCTGAAAGCATCGACGCGTCATCGGCGCTGCCAATCTTCCGCGTCATTTTCGCGCCTCAACTGCAAATGTACGCCGCCGTATTGCGCAATCTGCACGGATCCGACCTGCAGCTCCGCGCCGGGCTCTATTATCCGCGCATGTCGCTATTTGATTGGTGGGAAATATAATACCTGGGTCGAGGCACCCAGACCGATCGAGCGCATCAGTTCCAGCGCATTGCTCGTCTGCACCACTCCAGGTTTGAGTTTGTAATCGAAAATCAACTTTCCGTCTTCCAGTCGATCCTCAAAATGGCAGTTCACTGCGCGGCCGCCCATCGTGGCTGGAATCTCCGCCAGTGCCAGGTCGTGCGTGCTCACGATGCCGATTGCGCCGCGATCCATAAGGCTGCGTACTACCAGTTTCGTGCCCTCCAGGCGATCGTGCGAGTTTGTCCCCGACAACAATTCATCCATCAGGAACAGCACCCGCACAGGCCCTGCAGAAAGTTCCTCGGCAACCTTCAGCTTGCGAATCTCTGCATAGAATCGCGAAGTGCCACCCGAGAGAGAATCGAGCACACAAATCGATGCCGCCACCGCCAGCGGCGACAACCGTAACGCACGGGCTCTCACCGGCGCGCCACACTGCGCCAGCACTGCGTTCACACCAACGCTGCGAATGAACGTGCTCTTCCCCGCCATATTCGGGCCGCTCAAGACAATGAGATGCAGTCCGTCGCCGAGCTTTACATCATTGCGCGCTGCCTTCCCGGCGGGCAGCAGCGGGTGCGTTAATCCTTCCGCCTCGAAGAGAGGTCCCTGTTCCACAAACTGCGGCAAAACATCGTCAGGATGTTCGTATCCGTATCCCGCGAGCGCCGTCAGTGCTTCAAACTCTCCCACCGCATCCAGCCAGCTGCGAATGTGCGGACCAAACTCCTGTTGCCAACCCTCCGCGATAAAGACGCAGTACGCGCTCCAGAACGTAACCGCATCCAGCAAGCGCATCGCCGGATTCCTGCGTGATTCCAGGTAGCCCACAATACGATCCAGCTTGCGAATCGCATCCGATGGAACAAAGTTTTCGTGCTTCAAGCGCGCTTGAATCGCGCGCAACTTCGCGGCAGAAAACTGTCCGTGGTCGATGAGTCTTAAAACTCCGGCAAGCACGTCCAGGCCGTGCGTAGCGTCCTCAATTGCCTCAGCAGCTTCATCCCACCGTGTGTGCAGGCGATGCGCCCAGGCAAGATTCAGCGCTGAAATCGCCAATGCGACCGCCCCCAGCCCCCACACCCCCCACGCCACCATTCCCGCAATCCACAACGCGCCCAACGCTGTGGTTGTTATGCGTAATCGTGCACTCCCGAGAAGAGGCTTGCGCTCTCCCCATCTCGCCAGCGAATCGGGATGCACGCCGGCCCGCACTGTCTCACCCACGCAGAACAATTCTTCGCGCAGCTTCACGCGTCCGTTTAAATCCTGGATGGCGCCCTGTCGGGCAACAATCTCCTCGATTGAGGCTGCCGAAAGCAGCCACGCTGCCAGTGTTTCTTCGCCTGCTCGTGTGCGTGCGGTGCAGAGAAGCTCAAAGAGTGACGCCTTCCCAAAGAGATCCAGATCCCGCGCATACGGATGCTCCGGATCGAGAAATCTTTCCCCCGTCACTCCGATTCCGGCCCAGCGATCCTGAAGTCGCGCAACGCCGCGCTCGTAGAACTCTATCGCACGCTGTCGCAGCCGAATTTGCTGAAGCCGCTTCTCATGCAGCACAGCCAGAATGGCAAAGGCAGCCGCAGGCATCACCAGCAGCCAGAGAAATTTGACGTAATAGAGAAGAATCAGCGCTGCGGCAATCGTGAGGAACGCAACCGCGACCTTTGCGTATCCTAACCATCTCTCCTGCCTCTGGTCGGCCGCTTGCGCACTGTTCAATCCATGCAATTCCTCGGAGTACAACACAGCAGCTTCAGCGTTGCCCCGCGTCGTCTCGTCCGTGCTCATTTCACACTCCGCCGCTTCCCCTCAAGACTAACGCAGCGGAGTTGCATTGAGATCGAACCTGTCGTTTTGATACGCCGCTATCAGCCCGCGGCTTCGGCTGCCTTCTTTTGTGCCATCACGCTCTTGTGGTGGCGCACATCCGCACCCTGGATCCAGAAGATCACGTCCTCGGCGATGTTGGTCGCGTGATCGGCAACCCGCTCCAGCGCGCGGCAGATCATCAATGCATTGAGCGCTTGCGGAGCAATCTGGCTCTGCTCCTCCATCACCTTGGTGAGCGCCTTGTAGGCTGCGCGATTCATCGTGTCCACGGCGTCGTCCATCATCAGCACGGCGCGCGCCAACTCCGGATCTGCATCGATGAACGACTGCAGGCTCTTTCGCACCATCTCGGCCGAAAGCGTTGCCATACGCGGAATATCGACCGGAAGGTCGGGCACTGCCGCCATCTGTTCCATATTCCGGACGCGTTCGCTGATGCTCTTTGCAGAGTCACCCACTCGCTCCAGGTCAGCATTGATCTTGATGACGCTCAGGATGAAACGCAGGTCGATGGCCATCGGCTGCTCCATCGCCAGCAGGTCCAACGCCGCCTGATCGATGTCGCGCTCAAGCCGATTGATGGCAACTTCACTCCGGCTCACCAGGTCGCAGATCGAGATATCGCGCACCCGGTACGCTTCAATTGCCCGCTGAATGGCCTGTTCTGCCATGCCGGCCATCACCAGTAGGTTTTCCTTCAGTTGGTCGAGGCTTTGTTGAAACCGAATTCGCGTCATCCGAACCTGCCCGTGATGTAATCCTCGGTGCGCTTGTCGCTGGGGTTCGTGAAGATCTTATGTGTCGAGTCGAACTCCACCATGCGCCCATTCAGAAAGAAACCCGTCTTCTCTGCCACGCGGGCCGCTTGCTGCATGTTGTGGGTCACAATCACGATAGTGTACTGCGATTTCAGCTGGAAGATCAGGTCTTCTATTTTCGAAGTAGATACCGGGTCCAGCGCTGAAGCCGGCTCATCCATCAGCAACACTTCCGGATCGACCGCCAGCGCACGCGCAATGCACAGCCGCTGTTGCTGTCCACCGGAGAGGCTTGCGCCTGACTTCGACTTCAGATCGTCCTTCACTTCGTCCCACAGCGCTGAATTTTTCAGCGAACGCTCGACGATCTCATCCAGCGCGCGACGATTGGAATATCCATTCAGTTTCAGCCCCGACGCTACATTGTCGTAAATCGACATTGTCGGAAACGGATTCGGCCGCTGAAACACCATCCCCACGCGCCGGCGAATTTCCACCGGCTTCGCATCGCTATAGATGTCGATCTCACCGATGCGCACTGTTCCGGTTACGCGCGCGATGGGATTTGTCTCGTGCATCCGGTTCAGGCAGCGCACAAACGTGCTCTTGCCGCAACCGGAAGGACCAATTAGCGCAGTCGCATGATTGGCCGGAATGTTCAGGTTGATGTCCTGCAGCGTGTGGTTGGTTCCATACCACGCATTCAGGTTCGTCACCTCGATGCCTACGCCCACCTAGCTTGCCCCTTTCAAGACTCCGCGGCTGGCCACATACCGCACCAGTGAAACCGCAATCACGATCAATGCAATCAGCACGAGAGCTCCCGCCCAGGCAAGCCGATGCTGGTCCTCATATGGGCCGGTCGCGTAGACCCAGATCTGCAGTGGCAGAGCCTCAATCGGCCGATTCGGATCTGTGCTCCAGTACGAATTGCCCAGCGCTGTAAAGATCAGCGGCGCGGTTTCGCCTGCGACACGCGCAAACGCCAGCATACAGCCGGTGATGATTCCCGGCGAAGCCGTTTTCACGGTAATGGAAAGCACCGAGCGCCAGTTCGGCAACCCAAGCCCCAGCGCCGCCTCGCGAATGTTATTAGGAACCATCAACAGCATCTCTTCCGACGTTCGCGCCACTGTGGGAATCATCATGATCCCCAGCGCCACCCCGCCCGAGAATGCCGAAAAATGTCCCGTGGGTACAACAATGAGCGAATACGCCGCCAGGCCCATCACAATCGACGGAACTCCATTCAAAACATCTGCCGTAAACCTGATGGCAGTCGCCAGCCTTGTGCCGCGTCCGAACTCCGCCAGATAGATTCCAGCGCCGATGCCAATCGGCACCCCGATCGCGCTCGCAATTCCCAGCAGCACGGCCGAACCTACAATCGCATTCGCCATTCCGCCGCCCGATTCGCCTTCCGGAACCGGGTTCTGCAGGAAGAATGCCAGGTTCAATGAACGCGCGCCTTTGAACACCAAGTAGACAAAAATCGCGATGAGGGGAACGATCACCAGCACCGTAGCGAGTATCGCTAAGCCGGATACCGCGCGATCCGTCGCCGCTCGAAATCCCGATCGAAAGCTCGAAGTCGTCGTCCCCAATTCCTTTTCTCCCGCTCGCTTAACTTTTCAGTTTCCCTAGTGCGTGCTGGCCGGTGCGCCGCGCGTAACAGCCCACACAAGCAGGCGAGCGATCGCATTCACAATGATTGTCACAATGAACAGCGCCAGGCCAATCTCGATTAACGAGCTGCGGTGCAGGTCACCTACTGCCTCGCTAAACTCATTGGCAATTACCGATGCCATCGAACTTCCATTGGCCAATAGCGATTTGCTAATTTCCGGCGTATTGCCGATCACCATCGTGACCGCCATGGTCTCGCCCAGTGCACGCCCCAGCCCGAGGATCACAGCGCCCACAATGCCGATCCGCGCATTGCGCAGTACGCCCATGCGGATCATCTCCCAACGCGTCGCTCCGAGCGCCAGCACCGCTTCACGTTGCGAGTGCGGTACCGCCGTCATCACTTCGCGGGTCAGTGATGAGATGATGGGCAGAATCATGATGGCCAGGATCACTGCTGCGGCAACATAACCCAAACCGGTTGGGTTGTCGTCGACAAAAAGCCGGGTCCATCCCAGGTACTTCACCAGCAGCGGATTTATGTATTCCCTCAACAGGGGAACCAAAACGAAGACAGCCCACAGGCCGTAGATGATGCTTGGAATTGCGGCCAGCAATTCCGTGACAAACGCAAGCGGACCGCGCAAAAACTTGGGGCACATCTCCGTAAGGAAAATGGCAAGCCCGATCGCCAGAGGAACAGCAATTAGAAGCGACAATAGCGACGACACCAGAGTGCCATAGATAAACGGGAGGGCACTGAAGTGTCCGTTCACAGGGTCCCAGTAGCTGGTCTGCCCCGAAATCGGGTCGTGCGCAGGCGGCAGGAAGAAGAAACGCAATCCGAAGCTATGCCAGGCAACGCTTGAGCGCAGCATCAGTTCTGACAGGATCAGCACCACAATGCCGAAAATGCTCAGTGCGCAAAGCACCATCACCACACGAAAAGCCCGGTCGGCAAAAGCCGAGTTCCCCCGCGACATCAAGAACTTGCGGGCGGGGGAGACCTCGTTCCTTGGTACCTCCGGCGGGCGTTCCGTGACCGAAACTTTTGGCGCAGCAGGAGTTGGAGGTTGAGAAGCGCGTATCTCTGGCACTTGAACTGTCACCGTTTGTAAGGCTACCGGGCAAAGATGAATAGAAGGTTACAGTGCTGCTAAATCAAACGCATATAAAGCACTTCTGGCAGGAAAATTCACATGCCTGTGCCTTTGTTTCCGGTCTCGTCCGCTTTCACGCTTCAAACGGCACGTCCCGGCGATCCTCCGAACCAATTAAGTCGCTCACGTCCACTCAGAAAGCAGGAATTTCTTATAAGCTGATCTCCTGGAATCCATTAGGCCCAACTTCATGCGCCGAATCCCGCTTATCTTTGCCTTCGCAATGGCGCCGCTCTTTGCCATTTCCCAAACCACGCCCGCGGTCGATCCACCTCATCATGAATGGAAGGCCGCCTGGATCACCCACCCGACGGCGCCCCTGCGCGAACCACTCGTACTCCATTTCCGCCGGACACTCGATCTGCCATCCGTTCCTGCCGCCTACATCGTCCGTGTAAGTGCCGACAACCGCTTCATCCTGTATGTCAACGGCCACCGAATTGGAGATGGACCTGCCCGAGGCGATTTGACCAACTGGCGCTACGAGCGATTCGACCTTGCTGCCTACCTTCAGCCCGGCCACAACCTCATCACCGCGACAGTCTGGAACTTCGGCGTCTACGCCCCGGTGGCCCAGATGAGCGACCGCACTGCCTTCCTGCTCGAATGCGAAGCGACTGGCCCCACCGGCATCAGTACCCCAGAGGGCTGGCTCGTCGAAGCAGAACCCGGCCACCGCCCCCTCGATCGCTCCTCCGTGACGATCAAGACGTACTTCGCCTCAGGACCCGGCGAGGAAATCGACGCCTCAAAATATGACTGGAACTGGAACAGCGACAGCCCCGGCGCGAATTGGGTTCCTGCCGCCTCGCCGATGCGCGATAGCATTTTTCCCGGCACAAATCACGCCCACTCCGCCGACACTACCGGCGACAACCCCTGGGGTCTGATTCCCGACGAGCTGCCGCACATGGAGTACTCGCCAACGAAGCCGGCACTTCGGCTCATGTCGGATACCGTCAACGATATCACCGCGCAGCTCGAGGAACGCCGGGCTCTCCCATTTTCCCGAAGATCTGTCTCAGCTCCGCCTGAGTCCACGTACTCTCCTGCTCGATCGCAAGACCCTCACCACGGCTTATCCCGAACTCATCGTCTCCGGCGGCAAAGGCTCGCGCATCGTACTCACCTACTCCGAAGCTCTCTACGACAAGAACGAGCACAAAGGCGACCGCGACGCCTCGACTACGTCGACTGCGATGGAACTTTGCACGCGCGCAAAGCCCTCGGCCTAACCGACACCTTCCTTCCCGACGGCGGCCCCCACCGCGTCTTCATGCCCCTCTGGTGGCGCACCTGGCGCTACCTCGACCTCGACATCACCACCGGCTCCGATCCCCTCACCCTCGAATCCCTGAAAGCCTAACTTCACTGCCTACCCGTTCGAAGAACGCGCCAAATTCCGAGTCCGCCGATCCAGATCTCGACAAAATCTGGGAAACCAGCTGGCGCACCGCCCGCCTCGACGCGCACGAAACCTACATGGACACGCCCTACTACGAGCAGCTTCAGTACATCGGCGACACGCGTATCCAGGCCCTCATCTCCTACACCGTCGCCGGCGACGACCGACTTGCCCGCCAGGCCATCGCGGCCTTCGACCAATCGCGCATTCCCGAAGGCATCACCCGCAGCCGCTATCCGAGCAATCTTCCCCAAAACATCCCCACCTTCTCTCTGCTCTGGGTCGGAATGGTCCACGACTACTGGATGTACCGCCCCGATCCCAAGTTCGTCCGCGACCAGCTCCTCGGAACGCGCGATATCCTCACCTGGTTTGCCAAATACGAAAACCCCGACGGCCTTCTTCGCCAGCTTCCCTGGTGGAGCTTCATTGACTGGGTGCCCTCCGGCGAAATTCCCACCTATGACGAAAACGGAGAGTCCTGCGTCACGACCCTTCAATACCTCGGCGCCCTGATCGACGCCGCCGACCTCGAACAACACCTCGGCGACTCGGTTCTGGCTGCACGCTACCAATCCCGCATCAACCACATCCGCTCGGGTCTGATTTCCAAATGCTGGATACCCTCGCGCGGCCTCGTCGCCGACAATCCTGACCAGAAGAAATTCAGCCAGCAGGCCAACATCCTCGGCGTCCTCTTTGACGTAGTTCCCAGGGACCGTCAGCAGGACGTCCTCCACCGCATGCTCGCGATTGAACCCGGCACCACTCCCGACGGCGTACTCTCCGCCTCCTACTACTTCCGCTTCTATCTCTCCCGTGCTCTCGACCACGCCGGCATGGCCGACGACTATCTCAAATCGCTCGACCCATGGCGCAAGCTCCTGCCGCTCCACTTCAGCACCTGGCCCGAAATTCCCGGCGACACCCGCTCTGACTCGCACGCCTGGTCTGCCCACCCCATTTACGGCATGCTCACCCTCGTCGCCGGCATTGAGCCCGCCAGCCCCGGCTTCGCCACGGTCCGCATCGCTCCCCACCTCGGACCGCTCGATCACCTCACGGCAACCTTCCCGCACCCCCTTGGTGAAATCAAGGTCGAGTACCACCGTGAAGGCCCCGGCTTGACCGCGACCATTACGTGCCCGGGCACTCTCGCCGGCACCTTCGTTTTCAACGGCAAAACCGAGCCGCTCAAGCCTGGGATCAACGAGATCACCGCCAAATAGGCTACCGGAGTTTCATCTCGAACGGCGCGAATCCCAGATCTGCTCTCTGGCCACTGATCCCTCCTTCCTGTCTTACGGGTTACTCCTTAAGAAAATCGATGTATTTACCCTTGAATCGGTGTTCCTTGTTGCCCTAAACGTGCTACAACTTCCACATGGCAAGAAGCAAAGACTCGACGCCATCTGGACACGTCAACTTAAGAACTCTTGCTGAACATCTGGAGCTGTCACAGACCACCGTTTCACTGGTTCTCAATAACTCTCCATCGGCAAAGTCCATCCCCCAGGAGACACGCAACCGCGTGCTCGAGGCGGCTGCGCGTCTCAATTACAGGCCAAACTACTTCGCCCGTTCGCTGCGCCAGAGCCGGTCCATGTCCGTCGGCGTTCTGGCGCCCGATTTGAGCGAAGGTTACTTCACGCGCGTCATGAGCGGCGTCGTTCAGGAACTTACCAGCGCCCGCTACTTCTACTTCACCGCCTGTCATGACTGGAACCGCGAACTCATCGAGCAATATCCTCGCATGCTCGTCGAACGCGCCGTCGACGGTTTCCTGCTTCTGAACACTCCGGCCGACCAGATAGAAGTTCCTGTCCCTGTGGTCGCCATTTCGGCTCATAGCGAAGTGCAGAACGTCACCAACATCGTCCTCGACCACCACAAAGCTGTCGAAACCGCTCTCATCCACCTTTACGAACTCGGCCACCGTCGCATAGCTTTCATGCGCGGCCCAAAAGCTATCCCCGACTCCGACTACCGCTGGCAAAGCATTCAGCAAGTCGCCGGCGAAATCGGCCTGGGTATCGACCCCTCGCTCGTCATCCGCATCGATTCCGTCGGATGGTCAGAAAAAACGGGACAACACCCGATGGCGCCCGAAATCGGCTACAAGCCCATGCAGGCCCTACTCGAAAAAACTCGCAAGTTCACCGCGATCTTCTGCTTCAACGACATCGCCGCCATTGGCGCCATCCGCGCACTGAAAGATGCAGGCCTGCGCGTTCCCGAAGACGTCTCCGTCGTGGGATTCGATGACATTCAGTCAGCTGCTTACTCCACGCCGTCCCTCACGACGGTGCGCCAGCCGCTCTTTGAGATGGGCCAGCGCGGGGCGCAGATTCTGCTTGAACGCATCGCCAACCGCGAGGCGCCCTATCCGACTAAAATTGTCATGGCTCCTGAACTGGTCGTTCGCGAATCCACCGGCCCGGCGAGCGCCAAGCCCACTGATTGAATCGCGAACCTTATTTGCAGAAAGACTCAAACCACCGGCTGATATACACCTGCGCATGCGCTTCGCCGCAGTAGTGCCGTGCGTGTGGCTTGTCCGCAGCTTCCTTCGTCCACTTGAAGACCGTAAGCTGAGTGTCGCTGCAGTGGATCACGACCCATCGGACAGGCCTCTCGCTTTCCTCCCCGCAAATCTCACATCGATAGACCGTGTCAATCACCCATGACCCCCGTCCTTGCTCCCCGTTTTTACTCCCTATTCCCTATTCCCTGATTCCCTGTTTCTGCTACTCCAGCATCTGCAAATCCAGCGGAGACTCCAGCAGGCAATCCATCTTGCCGATCTCCGCCAGGGCGCGCTTCAATGCGGACGATTTGCACGGTTCCACCGTCACCACGAACGGCAACGCCTCCGCCGGATAGCCGGGCTTCTGGACAATCGCCCGGATGTTGATACGCTCCCGCGCCAGCGCCCCCGTGATCTCCGAGACAATTCCCGGCCGATCCACCACCAGGAATCGAATGTAATGTGGTACTTCAAACTCCGCCCCGATCTTCGCTGGAACTGAAGGAATTGCGACCCGCCGCGACCCATGCGCAAGTGCCAGCAAGTCGCTCACCACAGCAACCGCCGTAGGATGTCCGCCGGCGCCATGCCCGGAAAACACCACATCGCCTCCATAGTGCCCTGTCAAGATCACCATGTTTTCGGTGCCACGCGACCACGCCAGCGGCGAATTCCTGTCCACCAGCATCGGCCCAACCGTCGCAGCCACGGCTCCATCGCGCTCCTCGGCCCGCGCCACCTGGCGAATCGTGCAGTTCAAATCCCGTGCGTAGCTGAAGTCCACCGCCGACACACTGGTGATCGGCTGAGGCACAATCTCGTCCGGATCCACCACCACGCGCAGCGCCAGCCGCATCAGGATCGCCAGCTTCGAACGCGCATCAAATCCGCCCACATCCTCAGTCGGATCGGCCTCCGCATACCCCTTCGTCTGGGCCTCGGCCAGCACCGCCGCATATTCAGCACCAGCTTCCATCTTGCTCAGAATGAAGTTGCAGGTGCCGTTCAAGATCCCTTCCATGCGCGCGATGCGGTCGCCGGCCAAACCCTGCTCCAGGCCGGGGATTACGGGAATTCCTCCAGCCACAGCAGCGCCATACTTCAGATGCCCGCCTTTGGCTGCCGCCAGCCGCTCCAGTTCCACGCCGTGATACGCGATCAATTTCTTGTTCGCCGTCACAACGCTTTTACCCGCTTCAATCGCGCGTCGTACCCAGGTGCCGGCCGGATCGAGTCCGCCTACAAGTTCGACAACCACATCCACATCTGAAGCCAAAACCGACTCCCAGTCCTCGCTCCACACCACGCTTTTCGGAACCCAGTCGGCTTTCTTTCGCGCGACATTGCGGTTGTAAATGTGCGTCAGTTCAAGCCCTTCAGGCTTCGATTCCAGCAGGATTCGCGCTACTGAACTGCCAACAGTACCGAACCCAAACAACGCAACGCGAAGTGGCGGCCGCCCACTCGACTCAACAGCGGATGACTCTCTCTCCGAGACAGACGTTTTCACTTGAGACGACATTGAACCTTTCGATCAGGGTAAGGGATTTCGAGATGCATCGATGATACCTGAAGGCCGCACGCTTGCCCGAATCGCGGCGGATTCCAAAGTTCATGTAGTATGTAGGCGAGATGCGGCGCGCTCTCTCCATTCTGTTCGTCCTGCTCTTCGGTTTGGCACCGCTTGCGGCCACCATCGATGGAGACGACACATTTCTGCCCGCCTGCTGTCGCCGTCATGGCGCCCACCATTGCGCCATGTCCTCAACCGCTCCATCGCAGACAAAGCAGTTCGCTTCGCAAATTCCTGTTCTGACAGCGCCGTCGCATTGCCCCATGTTCCCGCAAGGCAATGCGAGTCCTTCGGCGATTGCTGCCGTTGCCCGCTCCCCCTTTGCCTCATTTCATGCAGTTGAGAAAACGCAATGCCAGCGGGCCTGCAGTTTCTACTCCGGCAGCATCCATCTTCAGATCCCCACTCTCCGCGGCCCTCCGATCTCCACTCTCGCCTAGCAACTCCGAACATCTTCCCCGGCAACCCGCGTCTGCACATTCGCGCGGAAAGCTGCTTGTTCCGTCGAGAGGTCACCACCTATGCGAACGTCGCGTTTCGCCGCCGTTCTTCTCTTCATTGCTGCGCCGATTCTCGCGCATGCAACCGTCTTCGCCACCCTTCATGGCGTCGTCCACGATCCCCAGCACCATCCTATCGCTAACGCGCAAATTACTCTCGAGGCCTCTGAATCCGCTTTCGCACTCCACGGAGTGAGCGCCGCCAATGGCGAATTCCGCATCGCCCAGATCCCCATCGGCGTCTACCGCCTCGACGTCTCCGCTCCCGGCTTCGCCAGTGTCTCGCAATCGATCATGGTTGCGTCAGGAACCAACCCCGTCCTGCACATTCCATTGCAGATTCCCAACTCTACCCAGTCCGTCGTTGTACGGGCTGATGCCAATTCGCTTTCCGCCACCGATTCGGTCACGCCCACCACCCTCATCACCCGCCAGATGATCGACGAAACTCCCGGAGCCACTGCGACAACTGGCATGGAGATGATCACCGACTACGTCCCCGGCTCCTACATGACCCACGACATGCTGCACATGCGCGGCGGCCACCAGACCAGTTGGCTCATCGACGGCGTCTCCATCCCCAACACCAAGATCGCCTCCAATGTCGGCCCGCAGATCGACCCCAAGGACATCGACTCGCTTGAGACCCAGCGCGGCAGTTATACCGCCGACATCGGCGACCGCACTTATGGCGTCTTCAACGTTCTGCCTCGCAATGGATTCGAGCGCGATCGCGAAGCCGAACTTCTCCTCTACGGCGGCAATCTCTACTCCGGCGAAGCCCAGCTTTCGCTCGGCGACCACTCCGCCAAGACTGCCTGGTACACCAGCTTCACCGGCTCGCGCTCCAACTACGGCCTCGCCACGCCGATCTCCGCAAATCTTCCACGACGCCACCAACTCTGGCAGCGCATTCGTTTCGCTTATCCGCAACCAGACCGCCAACGATCAGCTCCGCCTCGACGCGCAATACCGTCAGGACTTCTTCCAGATTCCCTACGACCCGACCCCAACGACTACGAGATGCACATCCGACTACTACAGCTCCTACGGCCTGCGCGACGCCCAGACCGAGCGCGACTCCTTCGTCATCGCCAACTGGGTCCACACGCTCTCACCCAAAGCTCTATTCTCCGTCGCGCCCTTCTACCACTTCAACCAGGCCAACTACGACTCGCTCTGCCACCGACTTCCCCGTCGCCACAACCTGGCACCAGAACTCCAACTACGTCGGTGGCGCAGGCCGACGCACACGACGACATCGGCCCCAACAGCTTCTCCGCCGGCCTCTACTCCTTCTATCAAGCAGAAAACGACCTCTTCGGCTCGATCGTCAACGACGGCTCCGCGCCCTCTCAGCCCAACACGCACCGCCAACGCCGAGCGCGGCGCTCTGTCGAGTTCTACTTCTCCGACCATCTGCGCCTCGGTCGCTACGTCACGCTGCTCGGCGGCGAGCGCATTCTCCATCTACCACGCGCGGCATCAACGAAACCGCCATCTATCCTCGCATCGGCGCCACTGTCGAGATCCCCCGTCTGCACTGGGTCCTTCGCGGCTTCTACGGCCATTTCTTCCAGCCCGCACCCGTCGAAACCGTCTCCAGCCTCGTGCTCAACTACGTCAAGCAGCTCTCAGCGGCGAGAACACCTTCACGCCGCTGCCGTCCGAGCGCGACGAAGAGCATCAGTTCGGCATTCAGATTCCGTGGAGCGGCTGGACCCTCGACGTCGACAACTTCAAAAACCGCGTCAACAACTTCCTCGATCACTCCAACGTCGGCGAATCCAATATGTACTTCCCCATCGCCGTCGATGGCGCACTGGTTCGCGCCTGGGAGATGACGCTGCGCTCACCGCAACTCGCCCACTTCGGCCAGTTTCCACTCGCCTATTCCAACCAGATCGCCGAGCAGCGTGGCAACGTCATCGGCGGCTTCACCTGCAGCGACCCCAATGACCCGGCCTGCGACCTCGGCCCCGACTACACACCCGTCGATCACGACCAGCGCCACACCCTCAACACGGGATTCACCGCCAACCTGCCACTGCACACCTGGTTTGCCACCAATGTCTACTACGGCTCGGGCTTCACCAATGGCCTGGCCGGCGCCGACATCGGCCCGTACAACGGACCTATCTGCCCGTGCACACCACCTTCGACGTCTCCGCCGGTCACAGCTTCGGCGAGAACTGGAACTTTCAGCCAACGTCCTCAATGTCACCAATCACCGCGTGCTGCTCGACAACTCCGTCACCATCGGCGGATTCCACTTCAACGATCCCCAGAATGTTCTCCGCCCAACTCCGCTATCGCTTCCACTTCTGAAGCGCAGCGATGTTCACCCTTCCGATTAGCGGTGTCATCCTGAGCGACCCCGAACGCAGTGAATGGAGTCGAAAGACCTGCCCTGTAAATTCCGAGCCGCCGCGCTTGAAGGTTGCGAATCCGGAGGGAGCAGCAGCCTTCAGGCTGCTGAAATCATGCGCAGAGAGTTGCAACGCCTTTAGGCCCGGCAATTCCACTCAACGCTGCATTTTCATGTTCTTCGGGTGGCGCATCGCGCCATGAATGACTTGCGGTTGCTCTTGGCGAATGACTGCACAGGCGAAAATTTAACCGAGGACGAGCCGCAAGACCTCAGCCACTGACCTCAAACAGCCCCGGCAACACCTCTCCCGCCTTGCCCTCCACCACATTCGTGAACGCCTGCGCATTCAGCGGCGGCTCCGGCCCCATGTAGACCGTCCGTGCACCGCCCTGCCGCGCCCAGTGCACAAAATTCGCCGCCGGATACACCGACCCCGAAGTCCCCACCACCACCATCAGCGTGGCTCGCGCAATCTCCCGTTGAATCCGATCCATCTCCAGCGGAATCTCGCCGAAGAACACGATGTGCGGCCGCAGCCGCGCCCCGCACGCGCAGCGCCCCACCTCGTCCAGGCTCTTGTATACAGTGTGATCCTCAACCGGCGGCTCGACCGCACTCATCCTCGCAGCGCGATTTCGCCAGTTCCCCATGCATGTGCACCAGCCGCTTCGATCCGGCGCGCTCATGCAGATCGTCCACATTTTGCGTGCAGAGAAAAAATCGGTCGCCGAGCTTCGCTTCAAGCTCCGCCAGCGCGACGTGCGCCGGATTCGGCTCAGCCTTCGCGCCCTGCGCTCTGCGCTCAGAGTAAAACTGCCACACCAGCGCCGGATTCAGTTCGAGCGCCTCCGGCGTGCAAACATCTTCCACACGATGCCCGGCCCACAACCCATCCGAAGCGCGAAACGTGGGCAACCCGCTCTCCGCGCTGATCCCCGCCCCCGTCAACACAAATACGCGATCGTTTTTTGAAACTGAAATATCGACATGATTTTCAAGCTCTTAGCAATTAGCCGCTAGCTCAATTATCGCGCTTCGCTCAAGAGAGTCACAGGATCTCCGGTTGCTCTCATTACGGTGTCATCCTGAACGTAGCGGCTTGGGGCCCCGCGAACGGGACGTTCGTGAGGTAAGCGGGGCCCCCACAAACAGGTCTTCGTTTGTGGGGTGCATATGCGAAGTGAAGGACCTGCTTTTCCAAATGCAACCGAGGCACGACCTCGGATCGATAGGCAGCAGCAGATCGATGAAGAATAATGCCGGCATCTCCACGACGAAGCTAATAGCTAGCAGCTAAAAGCTAATAGCTGCTTTTACGGTTCCAGCAAGATCTTCCCCGTCGTCTTCCGGTCTTCAAGTTCCGTCTGCGCCTGCGCCGCCTCGGCCAGCGGATACATGTGCTCCATGCGCAGCTTCAGTTCGCCCTTCGCCACCCAGCCCAGCACCTTGCCCGCGCGCCATTCCAGTTCCTGCCGCGTCGCCACGTAGTGCCACAGCGTCGGCCGCGTCACAAACAGCGAACCCTTGCCGCTCAGCTGAATCAAATCGAACGGCGGCACCGGCCCGCTCGACCCGCCAAACAAGCGCCAGCATTCCACGCGGCCGCAGGCAATTCAAGCTTCCATCAAACGTCGTCTTGCCCACCGAGTCGTACACCACATCCACGCCCTTGCCGCCCGTGAGCCGCTTCACCTCCGCTACAAAATCCTGCTCGGTATAGAGAATCACGTCTGACGCACCAGCTTCGCGCGACAACTCCGCCTTCTCTTTCGTCGATACCGTCGTAATCACGCGCGCGCCAATCCGCGCTGCAATCTGCGTCAGCAACAGTCCCACGCCGCCCGCGCCGGCATGCACCAGCGCCGTGTCTCCCGCCTTCAACGGATATGTCGAGTCGCGAGGTAGTGCGCCGTCATTCCCTGCAGCATCGCGGCCGCAGCCTGCTCCGGGGTCAGCGCGTCCGGCACCTTCACCAGTTGCGACGCCGGCACCAGCGCGTACTCGGCATAACTGCCCAGCACGCCCACCGAAGCCACCGCATCGCCTTGCTTGAAACCAGTCACGCCCGAGCCCAGCTCTTCAACCGTGCCCGCAGCCTCGCTGCCCGGAATGAGCGGCAACGTCGCCTTGTACGTGCCTTTGCGGAAATAAATCTCGATGAAGTTCACGCCGACTGCTTCAACGCGAATCAACACCTGTCCCGGTCCCGGCACAGGAATCGGCAACTCAGCGAGCTGCAGAACCTCAGGCCCGCCCGTATTCTGAATCTGTATAGCGTTCATACATGCGCAAGAATGCACCCTAACACCCGCAAACTGCAAGCAATGTATTTCCGGCTATATCCACAATTTCTTGTGAATTACAGAGACATCTGTCTGGTTCCACCGGCTCGCCGACAAACAAATACCCCGCCAGGATTTCTCCAGGCGGGGCTTCTGCTTCTTCTGATCCCTGTTCCCTGTCTCTTAAAACGTGTCGTCGTGCCGTCAGACAACATGCTCGGCTCTTCCGGCGTGCGCAGCCGCACGATGCGATCGATCGTGTACGGCGCACGCTGCTGCGACGTATGGAAATGCCGCACCTGCAATTCGCCCAGCAGACCGATCGCCAGCATCTGAATGCCGGCCAGAATCAGCACGCCCGCAATCACAAACAGCGGACCGTGCTCGTCCATCACGTTCTGGTGAGGATTCACAATCTTCATCCCCAGCAGCACCGCTGAAATAAAGCTGCCCGCCAGAATGCCCAGCGCGCCGAAGCTGCCAAAAAAGTGCAGCGGCCGGCTCATGTACTTCAGCAGAAAGCGAATCGTCAGCAGATCAAAGAACACGCGGAAGGTGCGGCCGATGCCGTAGTGGCTCTTGCCGCGCTCGCGGTGCACGTTCTTGATCGGAATCTCGCAGATCGAAGCGCCATACCAGCTCGCCAGCGCGGGAATGAACCGGTGCATTTCGCCGTACAGCGGAATGTTCTGAATCACTTCATGCCGATACGCCTTGAAGGTCGTTCCGAAGTCGTGAATGTCCACGCCCGAAAGCTTCGCCATCAGCCAGTTCGCGCAGCGCGAAGGAATGCGCCGCATCACGAAGTTGTCGATGCGCTCCTTGCGCCATCCCGACACAACGTCGTAACCCTCTTCCAGCTTCTCGAGGAAGTTCGGAATCTCGTTCGGATCGTGCTGCAGGTCGCCGTCCATCGCCAGAATGTATTCGCCCGATGCGTGATCGAAGCCGGCCGCCAGCGCCGACGTCTGCCCAAAATTCCGGCGCAGCTTCACCACCAGCACGCGGCTGTCCACCGCGGCAATCTCTTCCAGCAGCTTGTAGGTGCGGTCGCTCGAGCCGTCGTCCACCAGCACCAGCTCAAAACTGTCGCCCACCTGCTCCATCACCTGTTTCAGGCGAGCGTATAAGACGGTGACATTGTCCTCTTCATTGTGAAAAGGGACGACGATTGAATACTTCGGCATATCTACAGTATAGACGCGACTCTAATTCAGAAAGGCGCAAATATTCGTCACTCGCAATGAGCGAAAAAGTACCCACGCAACAGCGACACCGCGCCGGGTATCCGCGCCTACCGGTCCAGTTCGTCCAGCATGCCCTGCATCTCGCTGAGCGCATGGCGGTTGCCGGTTCGCGCCGCGCAAGCGATCCCGGCCTTCAGCCTCTCCACTGCCTCGCTGTTTCGCCCTGCTTTGGCCAACGTCTGCGCCGACATAAAATATGCCGCCGTATAGTCTGGATTCTGCTCGATAAGGACATCGAATTCCTTGAGCGCCATGTTCACTTCGCCGCGGTTCGCCAGTTCCATGGCAATGCCGTAGCGCGCAAAGCGTTCTTCGGATCAAGGGCGAGAATTTCTTTCAGTCCTGCAATCTTGTCAGTTGTGCTCATAATGGGGGATTTCTGCACCAAGGCGATTTGCGTAATTGGCGTGGATTGCCGAAACTGGAACTGGTGCTTCGGCGCAAGCGTTCACTGGTTCTTTCATTGTAGCCGGAAGTCGATAGCTCACTCTGAACCCGCAACCGAAGATGGAGCAAGTCAACAATGAGCACGACTGAAGCCAACCCGCTCGTCCGTACTGTTGCCAGCACGCAATCCGAGATGACTGAAATCATCCTCCCCAACGACGCCAACACGCTTGGCAATCTGCTCGGCGGCCGCCTGATGCACTTCATCGACCTCACCGGCGCCATCGCCGCCTATCGGCACTCGCGCACCCACGTCGTCACCGCGGCCATGGATCACATCGACTTCATCCAGCCGGTGCACGTCGGCGATCTGCTCATTCTCAAATCCAGCGTCAATCGCGCCTTCAATACCTCACTCGAAGTCGGCGTCAAAGTCTGGGTCGAAGACCCGCAGACCGGGACGCTTCTGCACGTTGCCAGCGCTTACCTCGTCTTCGTTGCCGTCGACGAACACGGCCGCCGCCAGAAGCTTCCCCAAGTGCAGCCCGAAACGACCGACGAAATCCGCCGCTACGACGATGCGCTTCGCCGCCGCCAACATCGCGAAGCCGAAGCAGCGCGCCGCAAGCAGGAACGGCGCGTACAACAGGCCTCACCAAGGCTTAAAACGATAGCGACTAGAGAACCTGCACAAGGAGTAACTGCACTTATGGCTCATTCACCTGCCCCACCCCAGCCTGTAGCCCTTCCCGGGCGTCTCAAAAATCGTCGCGGTCGGTTCAGGCAAAGGCGGAGTCGGCAAAACCACCGTCGCCGTCAATCTCGCCATCGCGCTCTCCAAGCTCGGCCAGCGCGTCGGCCTCATCGACGCCGACATCTACGGCCCCAACGTTCCGCTCATGATGGGCTCCACGCAGCCGCCGCGCGTCGGCGCCGACAACCAGATTCAGCCCAACGACACGCACGGCATCAAGACCATCTCCATCGGCTACATCTCGCCCGGCGACAAGCCGCTGGTCATGCGCGGACCCATGCTCCACCAGATCATCCGCCAGTTTCTGCAGCAGGTCGAATGGGGCGAGCTCGATTACCTCATCGTCGATCTGCCTCCCGGCACCGGCGACGTCGTCATCTCGCTGGTGCAGACCGTCCCGCTCACCGGCGCGGTCGTCGTCTCCACGCCCAGCGACGTCAGCCTGCAGGACGCGCGCAAAGCCCTCGAGATGTTTGCGCAGGTCAATGTCGAAGTCCTCGGCATCGTCGAGAACATGAGCCACTTCACCTGCCCGCATTGCCATCACGAGATCGACATCTTCTCCAAGGGCGGCGCCGAGCGCACCGCGGAGCAATTCAACATTCCCTTCCTCGGATCCATCGAACTCATTCCCGCCATCCGCGAAGGCGGAGACCGCGGACTTCCCGTCGCGCTCGCCGGACCCAAAAGCCCGCAGGCCGCTGAGTTCTTCGCGATCGCCCAAAAGCTGATGGAGCGCGCCGAAGCCGCCGCAGCCGCCAGCAGCGACGTCATCGAAATCAGCTAGTATCTCGATTTGCCACCCCCACCATCAGCCGTGTCATTCTGAGCGCACGGGGCCCCGAACGTACCAGGGGCCCCAAAGAGCGATTTAGCTCTTTGGGGTCGGTTCGGGGGTGGTAAGCGAAGAATCTGCTTTTCCTTCGTGACTTCAACTGCTGGATGTACATCCAAAACGGAGCAAGCATTGTCACCAGAACTTCTCATCCGACCAAGTCCGAAAAGATGACTTCCAGCAATGGAAGCATCTCTGGGACGGCTACAACGCGTTCTATGGCCGCAAGGATGCGACCGCACTCCCCGACGAAATCACCAGCAGCACGTGGTCTCGCTTCTTCGATAGCTACGAGCCCGTTCATGCATTGGTCGCGGAGCAGTCGGGTCAAATCCTCGGCTGGTACACTACCTCTTCCATCGCAGCACAATTTCCATTCAGCCAACGTGCTACTTGCAGGATCTGTTCACCGTCGAAGCTGCGCGCGGCAAAGGCATTGGCCGGGCACTCATTCAGGAAGTCTATCGACTCGCTGCAGACGCAGGCTGCAGCCGGGTCTACTGGCTGACCCACGAATACCAACGCAACTGCAATGAAGTTGTATGACAAGGTCGCGGAAAAATCCGGATTTGTCGTCTATCGCAAGAACTTCTGAAGTTCATTCGCGGAACAAGCTGGGAGGTCCATGAAACGCGTCCTTCTCTCCTGGAGTAGCGGTAAAGACTGTGCATGGGCTCTCCATTTGCTTCGGCAACAGCCCGAGATTGAAATTGTCGGCCTGCTCACTACCGTCAACGCCGAATTCGATCGTGTGGCCATGCACGGCACCCGACGCGCAATTCTTGAAGCACAGGCAGCCGCAGCAGACCTTCCTCTCTGGGATGTCCTGCTGCCCTGGCCTTGTTCAAATGAAATCTACGAGCAACGCATGACCGAAGCCTGCCTGCGAGCTATTGACGACAACATCCATGCCATCGCATTCGGCGACCTGTTTCTACGCGACGTTCGAGCCTATCGCGAACAACAGCTCGCCTCAACCGGCATCGAGCCGCTTTTTCCGCTCTGGGATCTTCCCACCCCCGAACTCGCCCGCGCCATGATTGCCGGAGGCCTCCGCGCAAAGCTTGTCTGTGTCGATCCCCGTCAACTCGATCCCTCCTTCGCCGGCCGCGAGTTTGACGCCCATCTGCTCCACGATCTTCCTTCCAACGTCGACCCCTGCGGCGAACGCGGCGAGTTCCACTCCTGCGTCTACGATGGCCCCATGTTCTCCAATCCCGTTGAACTCGAAGCGGGAGAAATCGTGAATCGCGATGAATTCATCTACGCCGATTTCAAGCCTCGTGCAGAGCAACCTCAATCAAGCTGCGCTTAATCAGGCAATCCGGTCTTCATGGCCCGACGCCGTGTCGGTTTTACAACTGATCGATTGTGGAGAATCCTTTGTGCCCCCATCATGCTCCTTTCGTGCTACTTTCCGCGCGGCTTGGTTAGGATAAAGTCTCTCCCGAGCCAAACTGACGGGCCGGAACCGTGTGGAAGTCCAACCCGTATGGGAGCCTGGCGCCCTGTTGGAAGACCCTGCCGCGCCGTCGCTGTCCATGGAGTTGCAGCACACCGCCGGCTAAACAGAAAAGCGAGGCCGAAGCCTCGCTCTCCTGCAAATCAATCGGCCCTAACGCCAGTGCCCCTCGACCAGCACCCAACCACCATGGCGGTGTTCCCAGTGATGCGCAACCCACACGGCATGCGGATGAGGCGGACGATCCCAGCGTCCGGCAACCCAGACGTAGCGATTCCCGTCCCAGCGGTGATAGCCGTCTATCCAGACAAACCCGTGCTCCGGCGGTGGGGGACGACGCTCCACGATCGGTGCCGGTGGCCCTACCCGAACATAAATCTGCGCATTTGCTGCCCCGGGAAGCAGGCTAAAAGCAAGCAAAGCACCTAGTAAAGTCTTCTTCACGTTCCACTCCTTCAGCAATGAGAATTGCCGGACCTCCAAACCTTTTCCGGCTCGTTGCCTATTTCAACATGGGTTCTGCCAAATAGTTGCGTGCCCAAAGTAACGAGGCGCCCAAACAAAATGCCCTCGCCGGCTTGTCGGTGAGGGCATTTCGTTATTCGTGCCAGAGTGAATCTTTCGCCGGATTCTACGCCGCCACTTCAACTTCGGCGCTCAGAGCTTCAATCGCCGCAAGGCAGTCGCCCCGGCTCACATCGTGATGCGTAACCATCCGGATCGCATTTGGCCCCACGGTGCTGATCAACACGCCACGCGTCTTGAGCCGCGCCACCAGATCCGCCGCGCTCAGGCCGCCAGTGAGTTTGAAAATCACGATGTTCGTTTCAACCGACTCGATATCGATGTCGACACATTCAAATTGCGACAAAGCCTCCGCCAGCAGCCGCGCATTCGAATGATCCTCATGCAGCCGCGCCGGCATCTTCTCCAGCGCAATCAACCCCGCCGCCGCCAGTATGCCAACTTGCCGCATGCCGCCGCCCAGCGCCTTGCGATAGATTCGCGCCTGCTCCATAAGTTCTCTGGAACCCACCAGCATCGATCCCACCGGCGCACACAGTCCCTTTGACAAGCAGAACATGATCGTGTCGAACCCACGCGTCAGCGTCTTCACATCCACACCCAGCGCTGTCGACGCGTTGAAGATCCGCGCTCCATCAAGATGCACCGGCAGTTTGCGATCCTTCGCCTTCGCCCAGATCTCTTCCATCACCGCCAGCGGCGTGCACTTTCCACCGGTCAAATTCGCAGTGTTCTCGATTTCGATCAATCCCGTCGCCGCGCGAAACGATCCGCGCTTGTAGATCACCGGCTCAATATCTTCCCATTTCAGCCAGCCACGCTCCGTCGGCACCGCGCGCACCAGGCAACCAGAAAAAACCGCCGTCGTCGCCATCTCCCAATCGAGAATATGCGAGCGCGATTCGCAAATCACTTCCTGCCCCGGCTGTGTCAGAAGCCGGATCGCGATCTGGTTTCCCATCGTGCCTGTCGGCACAAACAGCGCATCCTCGCGTCCAAAGGTCTCCGCCGCCCGCTTCTCCAGCAAATTGACCGTCGGATCCTCGCCGTACACGTCATCGCCCACCTCTGCCGCCGCCATCGCCGCGCGCATCTCCGGCGTAGGCCGTGTCACCGTATCCGATCGCAAATCAATCAACTCAGCCATATCTCCATTCCCTATTCCCTGATTCCCTTTTCCCTGGTCCCTAGTCCCTAGTCCCTGCTTCTAAGGTATCTGCGCCATCGGCAACTCCATCACCGGCGTCGCCTTTCCATTTGTCGATGCATACGCCCACATCCCATGGAAATTCTCCCGCAGGCCCGGCTGCGCTTTCAGCAGCGCCCCCAGCACGGCAATCGCCTCCGTGCGCAATACCGCGGGATCGGTGGATCCCGTCGACTCATATGTAACGCCCAGATCCGGCTCGTGCAGCGAAGCATCCAGCCGCACGCCGTCGATCTTCCACGTACGGTCGCCGCTCGTCACTGAATACGGGAACGTATCCTCCGACGGGCCGCCTTTGATCCGCGCTTGCTCCTGGACGAGTTTGTCCAGGTTTGGCGAAGAGAGAAAGTCCACCGGCAGTTCCAGGTAGCGCGCCGTGTCATAGCAGTACCACGCGGCCCAGGGCAAATTGCTGCGCGCCAGTTCGCGCGCCCGCGTCCAGTACCACACGCCGTCGTGGCCACCGAACATTCCCTGCCGAGCCGAAAATCCGCCCAGCTTCCATCCCGAAGCGCCGGCCGTATCCCAAACCAGCACAAATCCCATCTGCCCCGCCAGCGCCGCCCCCGCTGCATCGGAAAGGACCAGCGCGTACTTCCCCGGCGGCAGCGCGTGCATGCTGACCGTCACCGTCATGGAACCGTTCGCATTCGAGCAGAAGAACTGAGTATCCGACGGCGCCGTCAGTGTGCTGGCATCCAGCACGTACACGTTGCGCAGCTGAACCTTGCCGCCTTTGACCAGTGGCGCAGCCTGTTCCACAGCCCCGCGAATCCCGTCCCACTGGCCCGACATGGCCGGCAGCAGCACTGTCTGCAAAGCGCTTGTGTCCTGCCTGAGAACGGCCTCGGAAAGCTGCTCTCCCAGCGAGGCCAGGTTGCCGCGATCTTCCGGAGATAACTCTGACTGCGTTGTGCAACTTGCGGCAAATCCCGCCGCCGGGGCCGCAACTAAAAACGCGGCAACAAAAATCCTGGAGCAGAGGCGCATCACTTGCGTTTCCTCTCTTCGAACAGCTGTTTCCTGACTTGACGAAAATCTAATATGAGCGTTCAACGGCCACTGATAGTCTAATGCAGTAGGGTGGTTCAAAACCCACCTTGCCGGGCCGGCACACCTCGGGAGCAGAAACCCATGCGTACATTCGCGACACTGCAATCCCGCATCCTTCCAACTCCTGCGCGGCAGTGTCGAATGCTCTCCGGCGCGCTTTTTGCCGCCGCTCTTCTTTCCGCCGTTTCCGGTGTGGCGCAATCTCCATCACAACCGGCCGCTTCTCCAACAACGTCCAAATCTCAGCAAGTTCACAAACCGCACCCCCACCCCAAGGCGAAAAAGCAGGAGCCCCCTCCCGTCGCCGAAACTCCGCCTCCGCCTCCCATGCCCGATTGGCCGGTAAACGACAAGCCCAGCCCCGCGTCCGTCGTATGGGATGCCACTGGCCTTCGCATCAATGCTTCCAACTCCAGTCTTCAGCAGATCCTCGCCGAGGTCTCTACTGAGACAGGAACGAAGGTGGAAGGTATGGGAGCTGACCAGCGCGTGTACGGAGTCTACGGTCCCGGTCAGGCGCGCGACGTGCTCTCGCAACTGCTGCAAGGTTCCGGGTACAACGTCTTGCTCGCCGGAGACATCGGCCGGGGAGCACCACGCCAGATCGTGCTCAGCCCACGGCAGAACGGTACCGGCGGCGCGCAATCTGCCATGAATCGCGCGCAGCAGGATCAGGACGAAGACATGCCGGAACCGCCGGAAGACCAGCCGCAGGCCCCCGTTGCGGCACCTCAAATGCAGAGTCCCGTTCGGCCAGGCTTTAGCGGTCCCAACGGCCCCATCCGTACTCCGCAGCAGGTAATGGAAGAAATGCAACAGCGGCAGATTCTGCAACAGCAGCAACAGCAGATGCAGCAGAGCAATCCCCAGCCCCAGCCTAACCCGCAATAATGCAAGGGTCTAACACTGAATTCGGCGTTACTGCTTGAAGATTTGGAAGAGGCTGATCGAGCACGGCGAAGTGGCTGCGCTCCTTGTCACGTGGGACTGGACGTTTATTCCGAAGCCAGTTGCGCCCCAACCTTCAGGGCTATCCGCGCACTCCGCGGCCGAATCAGCGCAAAGCCGACGCGAAAAATTCCGTAAGCGGTCAAAACACCAAACGCCATCGATCCTATTGCGGCGCAAACCAACATCACTAAGTTAAGAGCGTCAGCCATTTCTTTAGACCCCCCGTCGAAAATTGCTGGGGAAAAATTCCTTATTGTGTATTTGCCTCGTGGCCCTGCTATTTGCATTAGACGCCGAAGCTATGTCTAAAGGATTGTCGCAGAAAATCTCACGCGTTGACCCTTGTTTCTATTGGCAAATAGAATACCCCTTGGTACGTCCGTAATCCTGTGGTCTGGCTTCATAACGAAAGTTCACGACACCCACAACGAAAGTTCACCGGAGTTTTCGGCGGAAGGTCCAAACCGCTGGAATGGCTCCCGCCATCTCCAAGTCGCCTGACCATATGTCCATCACTCACATCTCGGTGCGCGGGGCGCGCCAGCATAACCTGCGCGACATCAACGTGCGCATCCCCCGCAACACGCTCACGGTGGTCACCGGCCTCTCCGGCTCCGGCAAGAGCTCGCTCGCCTTCGACACCATCTACGCCGAGGGCCAGCGCCGCTACGTCGAGACGCTCTCCGCCTATGCGCGCCAGTTCCTCGACCAGATCGAGCGCCCCGACGTCGACTCCATCGAGGGCCTCAGTCCGGCCATCTCCATCGAGCAGAAGACCACCAGCCGCAGCCCCCGCTCCACCGTCGGCACCATCACCGAGATCTACGACTACCTGCGCCTGCTCTACGCCTCGGTCGGCACGCCCCACTGCCCCAACTGCGGCCGGCCCATCGCCCGCCAGACCGCCGACCAGATCGTCCAGCGCATTCTGCAACTCGGCACCGGCGAGCGCGTCACCGTCATGGCGCCCGTCGTCCGAGGCCGCAAGGGCGAGTTCAAGGACCTGCTCGACCAGCTTGATCAGCAAGGCTTTCGCGCGCGCGTCGACGGCGAGATCGTGGACCTCTCCGAGCCTCCCGCTCTCGACAAGCGCAAGAACCACACCATCGAAGCCATCGTCGACCGCATCCTGCTGAAGCCCGCCGACCGACCGGATGCTTCGGCGCCCGCAAAGCCGGGTGCCCCAGGTCTGGATTCTCAGACCTGGGAAAGCAAGAAAGCTAGCGTCGCCTCGGGACAGCCGACCAGCAACAAGCCCTCCGTCGAAAAACGCCTCGAAGCCGCCGTCACCAAGGCTCTGCAACTGGCCAACGGCCTCGTTCTCATCGGGTTCGCCAACGGCGAAGAACAGCTCTTCTCCTCCTCCATGGCCTGCCCCGATTGCGGCCTCGACGTCCCCAAGCTCGAGCCGCGCAGCTTCACCTTCAACTCCACCTTCGGCGCCTGCCCCGAGTGCCATGGCCTCGGCTCGCTCTACGATCTCGACCCGGCCAAGGTCATCACCGACTGGTCCAAGCCGCTGCTCGACGGCGGCCTCGGCCCCGGCTCCGCCTCGCAATACCTGCTCAAGCTCATCAACCTCGCCGCCGACCGCTACAACATCGATCTGAAGAAGCCCTTCGAAGACCTGCCGCCCAAGCAGCAGCACATCCTGGTCTACGGTCCGCCCAAGGGCGAAGCCCCGCGCACCGGCTTCCACGGCATCCTCACCTATCTGCGCGACACCATCGACGAAGCGCGCAGCGACGGCTATCGCGAGTACATGATGAACTTCATGTCCGCCACGCCCTGCCCCGCCTGCCGCGGCAAGCGCCTGCGTCCCGAGTCCCTCGCCGTCAAAATCGGCGGCCTCTCCATCGCCGACTTCACTGCGCTGCCGCTCAACCGCGCGCTCTCCGCCGCCATCGAGCTCAACTTCACCGCGCGCGAAGCCCTCGTTGCCGAACGCATCCGCCGCGAAGTCGTCGAGCGCCTCGAATTCCTCTGCGCCGTCGGCCTCAACTATCTCTCGCTCGACCGCAACGCCGCCACGCTCTCCGGCGGAGAAGGCCAGCGCATCCGTCTCGCCACGCAGATCGGCTCGCGCCTCCGCGGCGTGCTCTACGTGCTCGACGAGCCCT
Organism: uncultured Acidobacteriaceae bacterium; assembly: GCA_963769345.1. Classification (GTDB taxonomy): domain Bacteria; phylum Acidobacteriota; class Terriglobia; order Terriglobales; family Acidobacteriaceae; genus Telmatobacter. The sequence continues at coordinate 117,918 of CAVYLL010000004.1, read as the reverse complement.
CCATCGGCCTGCACCAGCGCGACAACACCCGCCTCATCGAAGCTCTCGTGCGCCTGCGCGATCTCGGCAACACCGTCCTCGTCGTCGAGCACGACGAAGACACCATCCGCCACGCCGACTACGTTCTCGACCTCGGCCCCGGCGCCGGCCGTCTCGGCGGCCACGTCGTCGCGGAAGGCACTCCGGCGGAGATCATGGCTTGCCCCGAATCGCTCACCGGCCGCTATCTCTCCGGCGCCAGCGGCATTCTGCACCGCGCTCGAGCCGCGCCCGCTCACCGGCAAATGGATCACCGTCACCGGCGCGCGCGAGCACAACCTGCAGGACCTCACCATCCGCATTCCGCTCGGCGTCATGACCGTCGTCACCGGCGTCAGCGGCAGCGGCAAGAGCACGCTGATCAACGACATCCTCTACCGCTCGCTTGCCAAGACACTCTACGGCTCGCGCGAAGAGCCCGGCGCGCACGAATCGCTCGAAGGCGCCGAACAGATCGACAAGGTCATCCGCATCGACCAGTCGCCCATCGGCCGCACGCCGCGCTCCAATCCCGCCACCTACACGCAGGTCTTCTCGCCCATCCGCGACCTGTTCGCCATGCTGCCCGAAGCGCGCGAGCGCGGATACAAGCCCGGCCGCTTCAGCTTCAACGTCGCCGGCGGCCGCTGCGAAGCCTGCCAGGGCGACGGCCAGCGCCGCATCGAGATGAACTTCATGCCCGACGTCTACGTACAGTGCGAAGTGTGCAACGGGCGCCGCTACAACCAGGAAACCCTCGCCGTAAAGTTCCACGGCTACTCCATCGCCGACATCCTCGACCTCACCATCGAAGACGCGCTGACCGTGCTCGCCGACGTGCCGCAGGTCCGCCAGAAGCTGCAGACGCTCGTCGATGTCGGCCTCGGCTACGTGCATCTCGGCCAAAGCGCCACCACGCTCTCCGGCGGCGAAGCGCAGCGCATGAAGCTGGCCCGCGAGCTCTCCAAGCGCCAGACCGGCCGCACTCTCTACCTGCTCGACGAGCCCACCACCGGCCTGCACTTCGACGACGTGCGCAAGCTGCTCGAAGTCCTGCACCGCCTCACCGACCTCGGCAACACGATCATCATCATCGAGCACAATCTCGACGTGATCCGCAACGCCGACTGGATCCTCGACCTTGGCCCCGAAGGCGGCGAAGATGGCGGCCGCGTTGTCGGCGAAGGCCGCCCCGCAAAGATCGCCAAAACTCCCGGCTCCTACACCGGCGAATTCCTCGCCCGCTACTACGCATCCCATAACGGCAAACTCGCGCCAATCTCAGAGAATCTGGGTGCCCCACGTCTCGCTTCTGAGACGTGGGAGGGGCTCAATTCCAAAACTCGTCATCCTGAGCGACCAACGGGAGTCGAAGGACCTGCAGTTGTTCTTGCAGATTCGACTCGGCAATTGCGGCGCGATGCAGACGCGAAGCCATCCAGACCCGCAAAAAAATCCAACAGCAAGAAACCGGTGCGCGCATGAGTACATTCCCCGAGCCGCTTCCCCGCGCGCCCGAAGACTCCCCGTCAGTTGATTCCGTGGCGCCGACTTCCACCGATCCGCTGGCGCCGGAACACACACCTGCCCCGCCCGCCGAGTGGACTGGCGAACCCGAATCCCCCAATCCGGCGGCCGGTCTCGCCATGCCTCAATTTATGAGTGCGCCTCCTGCGGTCGAAGAAATCCTCCGCGCACCCATCTTCGCGGTTGAAGCGGAACCGCCCGCTCTCCGCGAAGAACGCATCCCGCATCTCGGCCATCTCGCCTTGCTCGGCCTGCTCGCCGCCTTTGGCTTGATCGGCACCATGATGCTCGTGCCCCTCGCCATGCACTTTCATCTCTTTGGCGTCACCAGCCTCGCCCAGGCCGCCACCGATTACCGTTACGCTCTCGGCAGCCAGGCTGCCCAGTACATCTTCACCTTCGCAGGATGCCTCGTCGTCTTCCCCCTGATCTGGCACAAGCCCTTCTTCGACGGAATTCACTGGCACGGCGCAACCGCACTCAACCGCATCGCACGTCTCATCAGCGCTGCCGTCCTCTGCTTCTTCGTCGCCATGATCAACGGCGTTCTCATGCCCGGCCCCACCAACGCGCCCATTGACGAGCTATTCAAAGCGCCCGGAGCCGCCTGGATCCTCTTCGCATTCGGCGTCACTCTCGCGCCCTTCTTTGAAGAGATGGCGTTCCGCGGCTTTGTTCTTCCCGCGCTCTGCACGGCCTACGACTGGTCAGCCGAACACTTCACCGGCGCGTCTCGCCGCCCGCTCGACGAGTTCGACAATCCTCAGTGGTCGCTGCCCGCCATGATCTTCGCTTCCCTCGTCACCAGCGTTCCCTTCGCCCTCATGCACGGCGCGCAGACAGGCTGGTCCCTCGGCCCGTTTCTCCTGCTCATTTTTGTCAGCCTCGTCCTCTGCGCGGTCCGCCTCAGAACCCGCTCTCTCGCCGCCAGCACCATGGTCCACGCCTGCTACAACTTCATGCTCTTCTCCTTCATGCTCCTCGGCACCGGCGGCTTCAAACACCTCGACAAGATGTGAGAAGCGGAATCCCAAAATTAACGGTGTCATTCTGAGCGAACGGGACCCCGAACGTAACAGGGGCCCCAAAGAGCGATTTAGCTCTCTGGGGTAGGTTCGGGGGTGGTAAGCGAAGAATCTGCTTTGCGTTTCTGGCCGCCATTGAGAGACTCGGAGCTTAGCAGCTAGGAGCCGGAAGCTCTCCCTCGTTACAATCTCTTCAATGCCCACCAACGCCCAACAGCTCCTCTGCCTTCTCTCCCGCACCAGCTTCAAACTCGGCCAGTTCAAGCTCTCGTCCGGCGGCACCAGCGACTACTACATCGACTGCCGCACCACCACCCTCCACGCTGAAGGCGGCCGCCTCACCGGCGAAGCAATCCTCGATCTGCTCAATGAGAAAAACATTCAGGCCGAAGCCGTAGGCGGACTCACCATGGGCGCCGACCCCATCGTCTCCAACGTCGCCACCGCCAGCGCATGGCGCGCACAATCGAATCCCAACGCCCCGCTCATCCACGGCTTCCTCGTCCGCAAGGCGGAGAAGGCCCACGGCACCGGCCGCCGCATTGAGGGCTTCTGCCGCGAAGATGCCCGCGTGGTCATCGTCGACGACGTCTGCACCACCGGCGCCTCCACCATCAACGCCATTGAAGCCGCCCGCGAAGCCGGCATGATCGTCGCCGCTGTCGTCTGCATCGTCGAGCGCCAGGAAGCCAACGGCCGCCCTGCCGTCGAAGCCGCTGCGGCAGGCTCACCCTTCCTCGCTTTGTTCACCGCAATCCAGGTCCGCGCCGAGCACGTCCGTCAACTTGAAGCGAATCGCTAATTGGTCACGTTGGACTTTCCCTCAAAAAACTTCAGGCCATCCGGGTGTTTGCCCGGATGGCCTGCAAACTTGTTGCTTTAATTTAATCTATGAATTTTTTCTATCGAGTTCGGCTCACGCCTTTAACAATTCATTTACGGCTTTCGCCTTTAATCTTCCAATCGATAAACTGCTCCAGGGATCTCTAATTGCTGCTGGGAGGCGGTGCGGCCTGTGAAGTGGTAGGACCCTGGCCGTTGGTCATGTTGCTCAGCAGCTGCACTTCCACGCGGCGATTCTGTTTGCGGCCTTCCGCCGTCGTGTTAGGTGCAACTTCCTTGTCCTTGCCGATGCCGATCAGGTAGAACCGGTGCGGCGCGACCCCATACTTCGATGCCAGATACTGCACCACCGCATCCGCGCGGCGCTGGCTCAGGTCATAGTTGTAAGCAGCGGAGCCGACAGAATCTGTCCCGCCGGTAACTTCAAGAATGTAGCTCTTCGCGCTTCCAAGTTGCGCCGCGAAGGTATCCAGCTGTTCCTTGTCGTCCTTGGTCAGCACAGCCTTGTCAAAGCCGAACGTCACCGTCACATTCGCCATCGACTTGTAGCTGTCCAGGCCCTTCACCACGGAACTCAGAGAGTCCGCCCGATGCACGGCATCGTTCGCCGCTGTATCCGCATCGCCGGCAGCCTTCGTTGCGTTCTGCGCGTTCTGGTCCGCGGAGTCGGCCGATGCCTGCGCCTGCTTGATTCCCGCCGTGGCGCGGTCGTCCACCTCGTGCAGGGCGCGGTTGTTATCGGCAGTCTTCTGATCCAGCTGGTTGGTGTGGTCAATGACCGGCGCTGTCTGGGATTTCACGTAGTTCTTGGTCGCGCAACCCGTCATGCCCACGACTGCTATGGCAGCTGCAATCAACAATCCATTTGAATTTTTCATGATCTCCCCATTCCTTTACCGCCTCAGTTTTGCCTGACCCTCTTGACCACCACCAGGCGGGCGGCGACATTTCGTGTCACCCTCCACATTGCATTCGTCCCGCCAAACTGACCTCATCTTGTAAGCCATTGCAAATGCATGATCTAAATCGCATCTGTGGAAAACTAGCCATTGCGGTTCACCATGTACTTTTTACCCGGTGCGGTAAGCTTTGCATTTCCAGAACCCCCGACAAGTGCCTTTCGCCTCAGCCGGTATCCTAGAAATCGACGCCCTCCGCGCCGAATCCCTCATGGACCTCATCGAGAAAATCCGCCTGCTTCCCACCCAGCCCGGCGTCTACCTCTACAAGAACGCCGAGGGCGAGGTCATCTACGTCGGCAAAGCCAAGAACCTTCGCTCCCGCGTCCGCTCCTATCTTCTTGAAGCCTCCCAGGCCAACGCCAAGACCGGCTCCCTCATGCGCGAAGCCGTCGACATCGACTACATCCTCGTCGCCAACGAGCACGAAGCGCTCGCCCTCGAAAACAACCTCATCAAGCAGCGCAAACCGCGCTTCAACATCCTGCTCCGCGACGACAAAACCTACCCCTACGTCAAGCTCACGCTGGGCGATCGTTTCCCCAAAGTCTTCGTCACCCGCCGCCTCCGCAAAGACGGCTCCGCCTACTACGGCCCCTACTTCCCCGGCAATCTCGCCTACCGCGTCGTCGAACTCATCCATCGCAGCTTTCTCATCCCCAGTTGCAAGGTCGATCTCTCGCGCTACCATCCCCGCGCCTGCCTGCAGTACTACATCCATCGCTGCCTTGGCCCTTGCGTCGAAGAACTCACCACGCCGGAGATTTACAAGCAGGCTGTTCGCGATGCGCAGCTCTTTCTCGAAGGCCGTCAGTCCGAACTCGAGCGCTCACTCACAGCGCGCATGGCGGCCGCCGCGGAAGCGGAACAATTCGAAGCCGCCGCTCGCCTCCGCGATCAGCTCTCCACGGTCCACCAGCTCCAGGAGAAGCAGCGTATCGCGACCGTCGAACAAAGCGACGATGCCGACGTCTTCGGCTACCACTTCGAAGACGGAAGCCTCGCCGTCAATCTCTTCCACGTCCGCGCCGGCAAAATCGTAGACCGCCGAGAATTCTTCTGGGAAGACCTCCCCGACCTGCTCGAATCCCCCGCCGTTCTAAGCGAAGAAGGCACAGCCAACGAACTGGGTGCCCCAGGTCCGGGGTCCCCCCGAACAGGTCCTCGTTCGGGGGGTGGAGATCTCGCTTCTGAGACCTGGGAAGCGTCGGCGTCGAACTCCGAGACCGTGGGTGCCCCATCCATGACGAAGTCATGGGTGGGAAAGCAAGACCCCACATTCAACGCCGGACAAGTCTTCTCCGCTCTCCTCAAGCAGCTCTACATCGACCAGCACTACGTCCCCCGCTCCATCCTCGTCCCCGTCGACTTCGATGACCGCGAAACCCTCGCCGCTCTCCTGAGCGAACGCATCGGCCACCGCGTTGAAATCGCCGTCCCCCAGCGCGGCGAAAAGCGCTCCCTCGTCGACCTCGCCGGACAAAACGCCAAGCAGTCCTACATCCAGCGCTTCCGCGTCCTCGAGCCCTCGCGCAAAGCCATACAGGAATCGCTCGCCGACTCCCTCATGCTTCCCGAACTCCCCACGCGCATCGAGTGCTTCGACATCTCCCACATCCAGGGCGCAGAAACCGTAGCATCCATGGTCGTGTGGGAAGACGGCAAGATGAACAAGTCGCATACCGCAAGTTCAAAGTCATGACCGTCCTCGGCGTCGACGACTTCGCCTCCATGCGCGAAGTCGTTAACCGCCGCTACAAACGCATCCTCGAGAACATAAACAGGGGCAGCGTGTCCAAAGGGGGCGATCACACCATCGGCAGCACGGATTTGAAAGGGCACGACTTTAGTCGTGCCGCAAAAAGCTCACAAGATGACGGGGCTTTAGCCCCTGAGGGAATATCCTCCAAAGACAAAGAGCCCTCCAGGATGCCGTCGCTCATCCTCATCGATGGCGGCCTCGGCCAGCTCCACGCCGCCGCCGACGCACTGGAGTCTCTGGGCTTCACCTCGCAGCCCCTCGCTTCCATCGCGAAGAAAGAAGAAGTCATCTACCTCTACGGCAACGAAGACGAGCCCGTCGTCCTCGACCGCCGCTCGCCCGTTCTCCATCTCGTGCAGATGATCCGCGACGAAAGCCATCGCTTCGCCGTCGGCTACCACCGCCAGCGCCGCGCCATGCGCGACCGCGATTCAGAGCTGCTCAACATTCCCGGCGTCGGTCAGCAAACACGTCAGCGCCTGCTCACCCACTTCGGCAGCCTCCGCGACGTGCAGCAAGCCACCGCCGAATCGCTCGCCGCCGTAGTCCCCCGCAAGACCGCAGAAACCATCTGGCGTCATTTCCACGAGCAATAAACGATAGAGAAATGGAATATTCTGCACGTAAGCCCAATTAAAAGAGGACTTTGCGGCGGCGTGCTCCGTAAGTCACAGATAGGACGTATCTTCGGTAAAAAGTATTTGGGGGGACTAACCCGCAACCAGATGTTTGCATATCGTGCGGAACGCGTATAGAGCGCTTTCCTCAAGCTCGAGGAGCAGCGATAGCTTCCTCAACCGAAGCGGCCATGGGGATAAGAGCATCGACCTTTGTGAATTTAAAAAGCTGGAGAACGTTGGGGCGCACTCCGACGGCAACGACGCGTACACCTCTGGCGCGGGAGCGGATGAAGTGACTGATGATGAGGCCGAGACCCGAGGAATCGAGAGTGGGAACCTCAGTGATGTCGAAGATGTTAAGAAGCGGACGCTCTTTGCCGGGCGCGGGTTCGAATTCGAAGATGTTGACGACAGCGAGAGGTTTGAGGACGGAATACATATCGTTGGCCGCAAATCCTCCGGTGAACTTGAAGATGAGCACGCCTCGCGATTCATCTTCGACGCGTTCGATGGAGAACTTCTGACTCTGCCATAGCTGAGTTTGAGTAGTCGGCAACGCGAATCTCCCCTTGAGCACCCTGTCGTGGAACTGAACGGCCTACTGGGTCAGAATACTTCAGCAAGGCGACCGGCCTTGCACGAATATTTTTGCGGGTGGACCCTCAAATCCCACATAGGTCAGCGTTCTCAATGCGCAGATGTTCTGTAGACTCTCCGCACAACCCAGAGGACGGGAAGGCCGAGGAGGATCAGGGCCGTGCCGATCAGCGATCCTCTGAGGTTGCCGGCGTAGCTGTAGACAAGAACGGCAGCGGCGCAGAAGACGAAGATGGCGGGGAGTACGGGGTATCCCCAGACGCGATAGGGGCGTGCGAGATCGGGACGCCGGCGGCGATATACGAAAACAGTAGTCGCGGTGAGCATGTAGAAAAGCCACTCGGCGAACACGGCAAGTTCGAAGTGCTGCTGGAATTGCGAAAGGAAAAGCAGCAGCACGGTGGAAAGCAGTCCCTGGACGATCAGTGAAGTCGACGGGGACTGGAAGTGCGGCTGAATGTGCGCGAACTGGCGGAAGAAGAGGCGGTCGCGCGCGGCTGCGAATGGGATGCGCGCTCCGGACATAATCGTTCCGTTAAGCGTAACGAAGATGCTGAGAGCCATGGCCGCAGCGACGAATCCTGCGCCGCGCGGTCCGGCCACTACGGAGAGTGCTGCGACGGCAGGGCGTTCACTGGCGGCGATCTGTGCGGCGGGCAGGATGTATTGGATAGCGGCGTTGGTGGCCATGAAAAGAGCCCCGACAATGAAGAGTCCGCCGATCAGGGCGATCGGAAGTGAGCGTTCCGGGCGGCGGACTTCCCCGGCAACCATGGTGAGGTCGTTCCAGCCGTCGTAAGCCCAGAGGGTGGCGATGAGGGCCAGCATGAATCCGCTGAAGCCGCCGGTGGCTGTGGGCAGGGATGTGGAGAAGTTAGAGAACGAGCCGGATGCAGAAGCAAAGCAGAGCGCGGCGACGATGAGAATCAGTACAGCCTTAAGGACGGTGAAGACGAGTTGGAAGTCGCCGGCTTTTTTGATGCCGAGGTAGTTCAGTCCCGTCATGAACCAGGTGACGCCGATGGCGAACACCTGCGACCAGAGGATTGGCGTTCCTGCAACATGGTTCGTCAGGAAATGGAATGCGTGGAAGACGCCGAGGGTGCGTGCCAGTCCGCTGGTGACAGCGGCGATAGAGGCGGGCTTGGCGACGGCGAACCAGGTCCACATATAGAGGAAGGCGGGCGTGTCACCGTAGGCTCCGCGGAGGTAGACGTACTCCCCCCCGGCATACGGAAGCATGGCGCCGAGCTCGGCGTAGGTCATGGCGCCGAAGAGCGAGAGAAGACCGCCGACGATCCAGGCGAGATAGACGAGCGCAGAGGAACCGGTATCGCGCATCATTTCGCTGGGGACGAGGAAGATGCCGCTGCCGATGATGGTGCCGACGACGATGGCGGTGGCTTGCGAGACGCCCAGCACGCGGGGCAGATCGGCCGGAGCTTGAGCTTGGTTAGGAATTGCGGAGAGTTGTTGGCTCATGCGGTGATGTGAGGTTAGCACGCCGCCTGCGGCGGGGCCGACTGCCATCGGCCTATCGAATGGGCTCGTGAGCCGGGAGGAGCTGCTTGGCCTGGAACGCAGGCTGTTCAACGACAGAACGCCTTCAATCGCGTCTCTATTCGAGCCTGAACCGGGCCGCTGACGCCGCCTTCCAGCGGACTTCACACCGACGGAACAAATCTCCTTTCGCCCGTTCCGCGCGCCCGTTACAATCCAAATGAAATGTCCATCACGCAAACAGAGCTCTGGAAAAGCGCCACATTCACGATTGAACGAATTGAAGGCCGCGCCCCGAAAACGTTGATCTACCGCGTAGCGGGCCCATTCAACGCCCGCGATATGTACGGCTCCATGAAGCAGGTCGCACTCGGCAACATCTTCGACTTCAAGCCGACCCCCGGCGCCGAGATCCCCACGGTCCACCTCTTCGACCTCTCCGCGGTGCCGCAGATGGATTCGTCTGCTCTGGGAACGATCGTCAGCCACTTCATCAGCTGCCGGAACAAGGGAATCCGCGTTGTCGCCATTGCGCCGAGCCCGAACGTCGTGCAGCTATTCAAATTCACCAAGGTCGATACGCTCATTCCCACTGCATCCACCCTCGAGGAAGCGCTCGGCTCTTGATGCGTGACTGCGTCAGCCCGGTTCGATCCTCATCTCAATTCCGCCATGCGCAGTTGATTCGCGCAGCGGAAAGGCGATGGCCGCTGAGATGACTTCCAATCCAGCCCAATACCTTATCCGCTTCGATGACCTGTGTCCAACCATGTTGAACGCCCGAAGCGAGCGTTTCCTCTCGATCATTGCGCGCTTCGGAGTAGCGCCGATTCTCGCCGTTGTACCCGACAACTACGATCGGGAGCTCAAACTCCAAACCCCGGACCCCAACTTCTGGGTTCGGATGCGATCTTTGGAAGCAGCCGGAGCCACGATCGCCATGCATGGCTATCGCCACCTTTGCGCCAGCCATGGCAAGTCCCACCTCATGCTGCACCAGGAAACGGAATTCGCAGGCGTTGAAGAGTCGCTGCAGCAACAATGGATTCGCTCCGGCCTCGAAATCCTGCGTGGAAACGGCCTGAGCCCACGTCTGTTCGTTGCCCCTCGCCACGGTTTTGATCGCTGCACCCTCCGCGCCCTTGCCCGCGAGGACCTCGCGGTCCTGTCCGACGGTTTCGCTCAGCGCCCCTTCATGCGCCACGACGTTCTGTGGATTCCACAACAGCTTTGGGAGCCTGTTAGCAAGAAGGCCGGACTCTGGACCATCTGCATTCATACCAATACCGCGACTCCCGCGCTGGAAAACAAGCTGGAAGAATTCCTCCGAGAACACGTCCGGCAATTCACCAGTTTCGATCGAGTGATTGCGGAGAACCAACCCAGCCAACTCCGCTGGGATGAGCGAGCGGGAGAAGCGCTGGCAAACCTGCGCGCCAGGGTCTCCGCAGAAAGATCCCGCCGCATCCGGCCCTCGTGATCTTCGAAGAGGAACCATGCCATTCGCAGGAGCAATACAAGGGCGCATGGGTTTAAACTTGCAGGCAAATGCGTGTCTTCGGTATCGACTGTGGAACCGAGATTACCGGGTTCGGCGTAGTGGATTCGGATGATTCCGGCCCGTTGACCCGCATCGTTTGCAAAACATGCGGTGCCATCCGCCTCGCCAAATCCCTGTCGTCCTCCCAAAGGCTCGCCGAGGTGCACCGGGTTCTCTCGTTGGAGTTGGAACGGTGGCAGCCGGAAGTCGTTGCGATTGAAGAGGTCTTTTACTCCGTCAATGCGAAGTCGGCGCTCAAACTCGGACAGGTACGCGGGGTGGCATTGCTGGCAGCCGCGCAACGCAGCCTGCCCGTGGCAGAGTACGCGCCGCTCAGTATAAAGTCGTCAGTAGTGGGCTATGGGCTGGCAAAAAAAGAACAGGTTCAGTTCATGGTTGCACGGCTCTTGAACCTGCCGGAACTACCTCAACCGGCCGACGCTGCCGATGCGCTGGCAATTGCCATCTGCCACTTGCACACTGCGCAGACGATTGCTCTCCAGGGGGGCCGGCGATGAAAATCTCATGGCTCGCCTTGGTGACGGTCCTGGTTGCGGGGTCCCTGGCTGCGTTGCCGGCGCGCGCAGATTCCGATTCTGTTGTCCGGTTCGCCTTTTCCAACCCTGGTCTCTATCCCGCGCAATGGACTCTGGTGCTCCATCCGGATGGCAGCGGACACTTTCACGCCGAGGGCGGCAACAAACCGAGCGACGAAAACGAAATGGTCCTGCCCGCCAAAGTGGACCGCGATGTAACGCTGAGCAGCGACTTTGCCGCTCACATCTTTCAAACCGCCCATGACAAGCGCGTTCTGAGCGGCAAGTGCGAAAGCCACCTGAAAGTCGCATTTCAGGGAACGAAGAAGATCAGCTACAGTGGTCCCGATGGGGAGGGTGGCTGCGAGTTCAACTACTCCTCCATCAAGCAAATCCAGGATATGGGCGACTCTCTCGTGGCCGTAGGATCGACCTTGATCGAGGGTGCTCGGCTTGAATTGCTGTTGCAGCACGACCCTCTGGGCCTCGATAAGGCCATCCAGTACGTTGTTGAAGCCTCAGACGACGGCCGCATGCAGCAGATTTGCGCCATTCGAGACATCCTGGAGCGCCTCCAGGATGACCCGCACGTCCTGGAAAGAGTAAGAAAGAGGGCTCGGATGCTGTTGGCGCGTTCCGGGACCTGAAGCCACCTTATTTGAGAAATTTAGCGCGACTTTTCATGCATTTTGGCTGTCTGAGTAAGTGTGGGCTCCTCGCGATGAGAATTTTCATCGGAGGCGGAAGGGTGGGGGCTCCATGAATAGTTTAGATAAGGTTCACTTCAGGCCGGTGGCCGGCGTTCTGGGGCTGGCTTTACTCGTGGCGGCAGCCGTTGGTGTCAGTGCGCAGCAGCCTGATCCAAACATGGGCGCCGCCCGCTTGAGCTTCGTGGAGGGTGACGTAGTACTGTCCCACGGCAACCAGGTTATCGCTGACCCTGCATTGGCAAATACTCCCCTGTTCGAGGGAACCGAGATCACTGCCAAAGAGGACGGCAAAGCTGAGTTGCAGTTCGATGATGGCAGCGTCGTCCGCATCTCGCCGAACAGTTCTCTCCGGATAACGGCGCTCCGGCAGGCCGGCGCTGGAAGCAAAGCGGAATTGCTCCTCAATAGCGGTTTGGCCTACTTCGAGTTCCAAGGCGATACTTCTGCAAACCGCACGGTTGTGCGCTTTGGCGAAAGCGCCGTGACCGCCAGCGGATTCACCGTGCTGCGCGTCAGTCTCGATAATCTCCCGGGTGAACTCGCCGTATTCTCCGGCAATGCACATCTTGAGCGCGGGAACACACTTTCACTCGATCTGCATGGTGGTGAAAGCCTCACTCTCAATGTCACTGACCCGAATCTCTACAACCTCGCCGAAACCATTGAACCAGACTCATGGGACGCATGGAATGCCGATCGCGATCAGGAACTGACGTCGCAGGAAGCATCCAGGACCGCCGCCAGCGGCAGCGAGCCTAACAGCAGCAGTCCGGCCTGGAGCGATCTCGACGCCAACGGCAACTGGTACAACGTTCCCGGACAGGGTTACGTGTGGTCTCCCTATGCCGCGTCCTCAGGCAGCTGGGACCCTTACGGCTGTGGCAACTGGGTTTGGACGCCGCAGTTCGGCTATATCTGGGTGTCGTGTGAACAATGGGGCTACCTGCCCTATACCACTGGCTCTTGGAATTACTATGATGCCTTTGGCTGGGGCTGGGCACCAGGCTACGGCAATCCCTGGTGGTGTAACGGTGGATGGGGTTGGAACATCGTTAACAAACCGGCCCGCTATCAGCCCCCGCATCGTCCACATGGAGGTCCCGTCAGACCGCCAAACGAGCCAATCCATCGTGGTGGCTTCTATCAGCCCAATCCGGTGATTGCGGTCAATCGGGTTCCCGGCTCTCCCGCCGCAAATCCCGTCCACGTGGTCGGGAGACCGATCACAATTGGCGGCGACACTATTGAGCCGCTCAGGCCGCTTTCGCCTCGTCAAACCTACAACCCGTCCGCAGCTTCCGGGTTTAGAGGTTCCAATCCGGGCTACGGCAATCCCGTCTACGGAGTCCCCGCCAGGCCGGTAAATCCGGGATATGGCAACACAACGAGATCAGGCTATATTCCGTGGGCAAACTCACCCACAAGCCATCCAGGCACGTATCCGGCACCTGTCGCGCCAGGCGGCGCCTACGGTCCTCCAGCTATGGGTGGCGGATATTCAGGCAGTGGCTCAGCGAGTCGTCCATCCGGCGGAGGCGTTGCTAGTCCGCACGTCAGTTCCGGTGGAGGTGCGGGCGGGGGTGGCCACGTCAGCAGCGGAGGTGGAGGTAGCAGTGGTGGCGGCGGCCACGTTGCTGGCGGCGGTGCTGCACCTGCAGCAGGAGGCCATCACTAGCCTCAATTTCGTCTCATTCAAATTCTGGAGCCACTTCGTTAGTCGAAGTGGCTCCTTTTGCATTGAGGACCCTCCACAACGCGGCCAGCGATTCGACAGAGACAGCTTCGGCTCGAGCTTTTGAGTCGATTCCGGCATCCGAGAGAGCATCTGCGACAAACGCTGCCTCCATTCCCTCGGCACGCAAATTATTCGCCAGCGTCTTCCGCTTCAACGCGAACACCTGCTTCAGGAATTTGAGGAATCGCGCTCGATCGACTCCGAGTTCCTGAAATCGCGGAGCAAATCGCCACCGAAACACTGTCGAATGCACCTCTGGCGGCGGCGAGAATGCGTTGGGCGGCAGCGTGAACAGCCGCTCCACCGGCCCGTGCATCTGCACGGCGACAGAGAGCAGGCCATAGTCGCGCGAAGCGGGCTCTGCCGCCACACGGTCTGCCACCTCCCGCTGCACCATCAGCACCGCACGATCCAGCACGTCCGCATTCTCCGCCAGCTTCAACAGAATCGGCGATGTGATGTAATACGGCAGATTCCCCGCAACAACGAGCTTCTGTCCGGCCGCAACAGAAGCCGCCTTGAAATCGAACGAGAGCACATCGACAGTTTCAATCTCCACATTCGATGCACGGCTGCCTGTTCCCTGCTCGGCTCCGTCGACCGTAAACTCCGCCTTCAAAACAGAGGCAAGCTCCAGATCGACTTCAAGCGCCAGCACCTTTCCCGCACTGACGGCAAGTTCCCGCGTAATGGCGCCCATGCCCGGGCCGATCTCCACAACCGTGCGGTCACCGCAATCCCCCAGGGCTGCAACGATGCGACGAATGGCCTGATGATCGCGAAGAAAATTCTGACCAAGCCTGGATTTGGATGGCACGCATCGATGTTAGCCGACGAGGGGCCTCGTGCGCGGGTTCTGTCCCGCCCGTTGAATGCGATTACTCCTCGTTCTTAATCACGGCCAACTGAAAACTGCGCCGCTGGGTGAATCCAAGCCGCTCATAGAGCCGAACTGCGGGATTGTCCGCAAATGCGTGCAGAAACGGCGTTCGGTTCTCTCCAACAATCTCGCGCATCACCTCGCACATCACCAGCCCCCCAAACCCACGCCCGCGTGCATCGGGATGCGTGCAAACCGCACTTACCTCAACGAATCCGGGAACCCGCGTCCGCTGCCCTGCCATCGCCAGCAGGCGTGCGCCTTCGAAGATGCCGTGGAAGATTCCCAGCTCATTTGTGCGCTCGCGGAATGGCCCCGGCTCGGTAAGCGTAGCGAGTTCCACCATCGCCGGAACATCGGCGCTTCCAAGCCTTCGCAATGTCAGGTCCCCAGCCAGCTCGTGTACCTCGTCCAGCCGCGGTTCCCGGCAAATCATCTGCGTCAGAGCTCCGCCTCGAAACAGGCTCCAGCCTTTCGGCAAAGCCGGTGGCTCACGCAAGAACAGCCCGAGCAGACCTTTCGGCCCCGCGAGAATCCGAAGCGCATCATAGCTTGCCTGCGACTGGTCAGGCACTCCGGCCAGCGGACCGATCGGTGCCGGATAACGGCGGGCTGGTCCATCGCAAAGGGCCAGCGACCTATGCTCCGTGAGCAACGCATTCAGAATCGGATTGTCGAGAAGCGATTCGCCGGGAATCGATTGAGAATCGACCTCGTCGGCAACACCAGAGTCAACGTCGGGAACGAACATATCTCAAAGATGATCTTGTCGCACAGGGAGATGCGGAATCCTTGGCGTGAAAACTAGCGTCAAAGCAGGAGCGTGTAGACTTGGCGGTTGGCCGCGGTCCGGTTTTGAAAACGATCAAGTCGATTCCACGTGCCCCATGGGTCAGGAGAATAACAATGCAGATTGTCTTTGCCGCGTCAGAGTCCCTTCCATTCGCGAAGACGGGCGGACTGGCCGACGTGGTGGGCGCGTTGCCAAAAGAAATCCTAAAGCTGGGTCACGAAGTTACCGTCTATCTACCTCTGTATGCGGCAGTTCGGCCTCATCTCTCTGGCGATCTAAAGTACGCAATCCGGTCGATCACTATCCCGTTTCCGCATGGCAATCGCTTCGCCGGAATCGTGGATGGCGGCCAACGCGATGGGGTGAAGTTTTACTTCGTAGACTGCCCAGAACTATTTGATCGTCAAGGCCTTTATGGCAATAATGGCGACAGCTACGGCGACAACGCAGAACGATTCGGCCTCTTCTGCCGGGCCGTCCTGGAAGCTGCCAAGATCATCGGCGTGCCCGACATTTTCCACGTGCACGACTGGCAGGCGGCGCTGATTCCCGTCCTTCTCCGCTCCGTCTACAGTGCTGACCCTTTGCTTAAGAATTGCGGCACCGTCCTCACAATTCATAACGCCGCATACCAGGGATGGTTTCCGCCGGCAACAACAGAACAACTGCTGCTGCCCTGGGAGCTCTTCACCTACGACAAACTCGAGCACTTCAACACCTTCAACTTCCTTAAAGGCGGCATTGTTTACACCGACGCGCTCACCACCGTGAGCCGCAGGTATGCGGAAGAAATTCAAACGCCGGAATTCGGAAGCGGCCTCGACGGTGCACTCCGCCAGCGCCAGGCCGACCTGCACGGCATCCTGAACGGGGTGGACTATACCGAATGGGATCCTGCAACCGACGGCAATCTCGCCGCCCACTACACGCCCGCTGACCTCTCGGGCAAGCGTGATTGCCGCAAGGATCTGCTGCATGCCTTCGGACTCGACGTGCCCGAACAGATCCCTGTCATCGGAATCTGTTCCCGCTTCGCTTCGCAAAAAGGTTTCGACCTGCTCGAACAGATTGCCGGCCGCCTGGCTGAGCGCGATGTAGCCGTCGTCGCTCTCGGAACCGGCGAGCCTTACTACGAAAAATTCTTCCGCGACTTTGCTTTTGCCAATGCCAGCCGTTTTGCCGTGCAGATTCGTTACGACGACGCCCTCGCCCACAAAGTCGAAGCCGGCTCCGATATCTTCCTCATGCCCAGCCGTTTCGAGCCGTGCGGCCTCAACCAGATCTACTCCCTCAAATACGGAACGGTGCCGGTTGTGCGCGCCACCGGCGGACTCGACGACACCGTAGAGGAATGGAATCCCGGCCCCAACACCGGCACTGGATTCAAGTTCGAGCGCTATGAAGCGCAGGCTCTGCTCGACGCCATCGACCGCGCCTTGGCCGCCTTCTACAACAAGAAACAATGGTCGCAACTCATGCAGAACGGCATGGCACAAAACTTCAGTTGGGACAAGCCCGCCCGCGAGTACGTCGCAGTCTACGAAGAAGCAGCACGTAAGCGAGCCTGAGATCGGTCGAGCGATTCCTGCTTGTCTGAAATCTTGATAGAGCCAGTAGCTATGCGCCCTGTCCCAGTACCATCGGCACATCGATGCCCAGCGCCGTCGCCAGATCGTGCTGGTGCTCCTGTTCCTGCGAAATGATTTGCCGTAACTGCTCGGCAAGCGCATAGTGCCCGAGTGCCTCTGCCTGGCGCACGCGCTCTCGGTAATTCTTGATCGTCACCGTTTCATTGTCGAGATCGAAACGCAGCATCTCTTCTGGTTTTTCTGAGAGCTTGACTTCTTTCGGCGTGGCCGTCGGCATGCCGCCAAGGTAGTCGATCTGATCGGCAATGATCAGCGCATGTTGCAGTTCCTCGCCGGCGTGCTTCTTCAGCTCGCCCGCGATGTTCATCCACTGCGCGCCCTTCAGCACATTGCTGTAAACGATATAGGCGATGATCGCCTGGTATTCACGCGCCAGATCTTCGTTGAGTGCTTTGATGAGATCCTGGATAGCCTTATCAGCCTTCGGGTCTTTCTTTTGTTCTGGCATTTCTGATTTCCTCTTTCTCGAGCGCAGGTTATGCCTCGGAGACGAATGTTTTGATGCGAAAGACGCGAGAATTGTTGGTTCGCACTTATTTCGGTGCAGTCGCGCTCTCTGCCGCCGGGATCACCGGCAGGACGATCTGCGACGGATGCCTCGCATCGAGATAGATCGTATTGTGCGCCACCTGCGTCCGCCGATTATCGTTCAGAGCCTCGCCCGTATTCGGATTCACATCAAAACGCGGAAAATTACTACTCGAAATATCCAGCCGTATCCGATGCCCCTTCTTGAACACCAGCGAAGTCGGATACATCTCGATCGTGAACTCGTAAGCCTCGCCCGGCTTCATCAATTCAGCCTTGCCCGGCCCGTTACGATAGCGCGCCCGCACAATGCTGTCCCCAATATTCAATTCGACGCCATCGGGAAAGTCCGCGTTCGGCGGATACTCATCGACCAGCTTCGCCGTGAAGTCCGTATCGAGCGCGTCCGACGAAGCCCACAGCTTGATCACAAGGCGCCCCGTCACCTCGACATCTGCATCAAGTAGCGGTGTCTGGAACACCACCACATCATTGCGCGACGAAAGTGGCCGCGTGTCCGAGCACAGCCAGAAGTCCGCACGGCACCTCTGATCCGCCGCGCCCTGAAACATCAGCGTTCCCTGCGATGAAACATTCCCGCCAATCGTCGGTACAGGATTCTTCGGGTCGAACTGATACGTAATCGGCGCATCCTCGGCGGGCTTTTCCGCCGACAACACACCCCTTCCATGAAGGTAGTACGGCGTATATACCGTGCGTGCAAGCGGCCACTCCTGCTCTTCGCGCCAATGTCCGCCCACAAAGATGCGCCCCTCCGCAGTCTTGTGAGCATCTCCCCCGCCCATTACGTAAATCCGCACCGGCGGCTCGCGATCCACGCCGTTGTTCACGCCCTTCAAGAAATGATCGAACCACCGCAGATGAAACGCAGTCAGGTCCAGCGCAGCATCGTCGGTAAACTGCGCCTCTCCCGCATAGTTCAGATTCTCGCTGCTATGGATCCATGGACCCACGATCAACCGCTGCAGGCTCTTCTTCGATTTCCGCAGTTCCACAAAATTCAAGTTCGCCACCTGCGTGCCCCACGAGTCATACCACCCCGTCGTGTGATACTCCGGCACATCCTTGTACTCGGCCAGGTGATCGACCACGCTCGATCCCGCGTTCTTCCAGAAATCGTCGTAGTCGCCGTGGCTCATCGCCTCGATCAGCCACTTTTCGTAATCCGGCGCAAACTTGAGCGGAGTCGTCCCCGGCCGCAGCGGCAGATTATGCACATACTGCCGCACATCATTCCCCATCTCCACCAGCGCCTTTGCCGCAGCCGGATCGGTAGCCGCCCGCTTCGCCGCCGCCAGGTCATCCGGCGTTCCCGTCGCATTCCCCAGCGTAAACACCCAGTTGAAAAACCGCAGCTCAAACGCGCCGTTATGCCGAACACCATACTGTCCGAAATCCGACATCGCATTCCTCGGAATCATCGCCTTCAGATACGGCGCATTGGCAATCGCCATCGCATGCTGGGTTGCCCCCGCATACGATGAGCCAAACGTCCCGATGCCTCCATCGCACCACGGCTGCGCGCCAATCCACTTCGTCGTGTCGAATCCATCCGCGGGATCGGTCGCCAGCGCCATCCAGTGCCCCTCCGACTTGTACCGGCCGCGCACATCCTCGAGCACCAGTACGTAGCCGTGCGGCACGAAAGCTGTCGCGCTGGCGCTGGCCCTCTCCTTGTTGTAGGGAGTCCTCATCAGCAGCACGGGAAACTTCCCTTCCGCCGCCTGCCCGTCCCGCGCCGGCCGGTAAATATCCGCCGCAAGCTTTACGCCGTCGCGCATCGGAATCATCACATCCCTGCTCTCGACAATGCCGTAGCTCTCCGCACTCTGCGCGTGCAGCGCACGGCAAGCCAGCACCACCAGAAAACCCACAAACACTTTATGAACGCGGAGAGACAAGCCAGCCCAGCGATTCGCCATTGCGAAAACCACTTTCTGCGCTACTGCAACTTCAATCGGCGCGGGGAATGTCTGGAATTGTAACGGAGCAATCCGGCAGATCTGCCTCAAACGCAACAACGGCCCGGGATAGCTCCCAGGCCGCTGCCGGTGATCTGTTGGGATTGGACTAAGGCCATCGCGCTGCCGCGAGTGCCAGTGACCCGGCCGGTAGGTTCGAATCCGCCGGGGCAAATCTGGGGTCTGGGGCGCGATGCCCTAGGCCTCAGTCACCTCACGTAAGAAACTACTGGAACAGTCATTTTGCATAGGCTGGATCAACCTCCTTTCCCGTGTAGCTTCACGCTAACCCGACAGGCGGCGCGAGTCAAGTGCCGGCAGCCGGCCCCGTCAACCGCTTCCACATGTCGCATTTTTACTATTCGGCCCTCCACACATCCGCCTAGACTCCGACTTGCTGAATCTGAGACGGAGGTACCGTCGGATGGCAACGGCTTCAGTTCAAAACACCCCAAAGCTGCAGAGAAACTCTGCATTGGATCGATATTTTTTCACCGTCGTAGCGACTGCAATGATCGCAATATCCCTCGTGGGATTCTTGCCTTCCATTGTGAATCCCGCCGGCCGCCGCGCGCCATTGTCCCTGCTTGCCGCGGCTCACGGCATTGTGTTCTTCGCGTGGCTGATCCTCTTCCTGGTGCAAAGCAGGCTCGTAGCTACCGCCCGCATCTTCACGCACCGGCGCGCAGGAATCGCCGGCGTCTTCCTTCTCCTGCTGATGATCCCTTTAGGCTATTGTTCAACCATCTCGATGGTTCGCCGAGGCTTCGACCTGAGCGGGGACCTGAAGATCAGTCCCCAACCGCACGACGAATACGTCGATCCGCAATTCGGAGCCATATTCCCGCTCACCGATTTGCTCATGTTCGCAATTCTTGCCGGGACAGCGATCGGATATCGCTGCAAGCCCGAGATCCATAAGCGGCTCATGCTCTTCGCAAACATCACGCTCATGGGTGCTCCGCTCGCCCATTTCATCGGACACACTCCGATGCTTGCGAACCTCATGCAGCCGGCGATCATCATGATCCCCATCTCCATGTTCCTGCTGGCGGCCGTGGCACGTGACTACCTTCTGATGCGTCGCGTTCGACCACTTACGTGGGGATTGGCGCTTCTCCTGTTCGCATCCGGCCCGATCCGTGCAAATCTCATCGGGCCAGGTGCAGCCTGGCACCACATTGTCATCTGGTTGGCCCGCTAGCATTAAGCAGTTGGCTGCTTCGCGCCCTTGTTTTGTCAGTAGATTTTATCAAGCGCTCGCAACATTCGATGTGGTAACCTCCACTGCCATGCATCACATCCGGCTCGTCAGGCCCGCTCCCGAGCTTGAACAATTCGTCCGGTTCTACGGTCAGCGGGAAGCCCGCACTCACGATGCTGTCGTTGTGCATCCCGTGCATGCGCGCGCCGCACCGCTGCTGGAATTCGTCTTCGGCGACCGCATCAAAGTCTTTTCCGCGAACCGGCACGTCGCCACGTCTCCCGACATCGTAATCGTTGGCGCGCAGACGCAATCAAACGGGGAGCTGCGCATTCAGGGAACGCTCCAGTGTTTCGTGATCCTTTTCCAGCCTGACGGATTGCATCGGCTATTTTCACTCCCAATGCACGAATTTACCGATCGGAGCTTTGATGCACGCGGCGCACTGGGCCCGCTCGTATCGCACTTGCACCAACGCCTGGGCGAGTGTGATTCTCTCGAAGAACGCGTCCGCGTTGTCGACCGGTTTCTATTGCAACGAAGTATGAAACTGAGCGGGCTCGAAGGAATTTCGGCAACCGCAGCGCGGATTGTTCGCCGCGCCGGATCCTTGCCAATTGCTGACTTGGCGACTGCCGCAGGCCTCGGTTTACGTCAATTTCAACGCAGGTTCTTTGAGCAAGTTGGCGTCCAACCTAAACTGTTCTCGCGCATCGTGCGCTTTGAAGCTGCTCTCGATTCGAAAGCGCGCTCTTCGACAAAATCTTGGGCACAAGTGGCTCATGAGCTCGGATACTTTGATCAGATGCACATGATTCATGACTTCCAGCAGTTCACGAGTCACGTGCCGACCTACACGTTGAGCCACATGGAGATCCTGTTTCGGGATCAGATCCATGCTATGCGCTCTGGTAGAACGGACGCCCTTCCGAGCGACTCGCGATTCATTTTGTGACAGCATTTGCGGCCGGAAGCTAGCCGGGAATACGCTCTTCCAGCAACACCGTCACGCTGTCGCCGACCCTTTTCCCGATCTGCTTGCGAATCTCTTCCGTCACAGGCAGCTTGTGCCTGCCATCGCCCAAGGCCATGAACGAGCTTTGAAACGGAACGCCGTCCACCTTGCCGCGAACCTTCACCAGCCCGCGCGTACCGAAGAACTCCGCAGACTCGGGCCAGACGACGTAAGTCCATCCGCCTTTGCTAGAACTCTTCTCTAGCTTTGCAGTGAAACGCTTGTTGAGCTTGCCGCGCGCAGTTATCACGTCTGGTGCTCCGCTAAGCCAGCGCGAGATTCATGTTATCGATCGCTTCGTCGATCTCCTGGGTGCTCTTGAAGCCCACCGTGGCGCAATCGATGCCCGCGTTCTGGAATGCGAAACGCATCGCGGCCTGCCGGTCTTCGTGGCGCGTAAAGGCGCCGTCGCCCACCAGCTTCATGCTGATCACGCCCATGCCTTCTTTCTTCACCTGCTTGACGTGCGCGACAACCTCCGGAACGACACTAGGATTGTCGGCGTCTTCTCCCACAGGTGCATCCATGCGCGTGCCTTTGTGGTTCATGCGGATCATCGCCACTTCGAGAAACTTGTTCCCCGGAACCTGCCTCAGCGCAGGTAGCCCGTGAACGGAAGCGCCGCGGGTCTTGATGATGTTCTTCGATTGGGCCGCCAGCATCCCCTCCTGCCAATTCTTGGTGTCCTCCATCCAATCGCCGGTGTGCTGCCAGTGAAGCAGCATGATGTCGAAGTACTCCGTCTGCGAAATGCGACGCATCTCGTCGAAGCGCCTCTGCGGGTTGACACCCGGATCCGTCGTCACCTTGTTCATCAGCTGATAGCTGTCGCGCGGATACGGCTTCAGCGCCTCGCCCAGCATCGCCGGCGTCATGTACGACTCGGCAGTTTCAAAAAAGCGAATCCCGCGGTCGTACGCGTAAGCAATCAACCGCGAGAACTCCTTCTGCCCCAGCGCGGCCTGCACGTGACCATTGTTGCTGCCGGTGCCGAATGCGAGCCGCGTCACCTTCATTCCAGAATTGCCCAGCGTCACGATGTCCGTCGCCGTGCGCCGCGTCGCATGCAGTGGCAGCGAACCCACGCTGGCTACAGCCCCGGCTGCTATCGTGGTTTTCAAAAAATCGCGTCGATTCAACGGGCTCATAAGGACCTCCAGATCTGGGCTGCGCGCGCAGCCATTAGCCGAGATGGTAGCACCTTTCGATGCACCGCCGCAGACCCGCTAAAGCGGTTTTCTGCGGCAATTTCTGATCATTCCTGGGGAATATGTTGCCCCGAAGTCCTCAGATATCAGGCAATTCACCGCATCGCCTTTCGCGCTGCGAGATGCGAGCCCTGCATGGTGGTTGACTATCTTTTCCAACGGGCGAAGCAGAGGTAAAGTGGCCGGCTAAAAAAAATTGGGCAAAACTCACTTGACATCATAACGGTTCGTGCTAACTTACCGTTAGTGGACGCTTACCTTCAAGCCGGACTCGATGCCCTCGCCGACGCAACCCGGATGGCCATCTTTCAAAAGCTCTCTGGCGGTCCCATCGCCGTTAACGAGCTGGCCCGCTTGCTCCCCGTTATCGCGTCCCGCTGTTTCACAGCACCTCAAGGTGCTCAAGGATGTGGGCCTCGTGACCGACACCAAAACAGGAACGCGCAGGCTCTACCAGCTCGACCCTGAAGGAGTCGCCCGCTTGCGCGCGCACTTCGATCAGATGTGGACCCGGGCGCTCAGCGCCTTTCAGGAAACCGTAGAAAAACCCACCGGAGGAGGACGTAATGGCAAACCAGGCAGAAGAACTCGATCTAAGAGTGTTTAAAAGCGTTCGCGTCAAGGCGCCCATTGAGAGCGCCTTCTCCGTCTTCGTCGAGCAGATGGAGACATGGTGGCCCGCCACCCATCACATCGGCAAAACTCCCTTCGAAGCGATCTTCATCGAGCCGCGCGTTGGCGGCCGCTGGTATGAACGCAACGTCGAAGGCGCTCAGTGCGACTGGGGCACAGTCCTCAAATGGGATCCGCCCAACGCTGTCTGCCTCTCATGGCACGTCGGTCCCGGCCACGACTCGCCCGATTGGACGTTTGATGCTGACATGTCGAAGGCCAGTGAAGTCGAAATCCGCTTTCGCTCCGAAGGCCCCAACAGCACCCTCGTCGAACTCGAACACCGCAAGCTCGAGCGCCATGGGGAAGGTGCCGAACAACTCCGTGCCCTCTTCGACGGCCCCGGCGCCTGGTCCGGAATTCTGGACTGCTTCGCCAAGCGGATCGAAGCGCTCTAGGTCTGTACTGGCGTGGGTTCGCCGCTCAGGCAAATCCACGCTGCCCTCGCTTCGTTTGAAAATGGAGACGATATGAAACCCGTAATCTTTCTGCGCATCGCGTCCATCCTCGCACTGGTCCACTCCATCCTGCACACCATCGGCGGCGTCTTCGGCAAGCCTCCAGCCGGGACTGCCACCATGGTCGCAGCAACCATGCGGCTAACCTTCCCGGTCCTCGGTGCGATGCGCAGCTACGCCGACTTCTATCGCGGCATGGGTCTCGCCGTCACCATTTTTCTGACGATGGATGCTGCGATCCTCTGGCTTCTGGCCTCGCTTTCAAAATCCGACGCCGTGCGCCTTCGTCCCGTCCTCGCCGTCTTCCTCCTGGGCTATCTCGCACTTGCGCTCAACTCTTTCACGTTCTTCTTCTCCGGTCCGGTCATCGCCGAAATCCTGATCGTCGGGTGTGTCGCCGCTGCAATCGTCACTGCTAAGTCCGCGGATAACCTTGCGGTCCAAGCTTCTCAGACAAGATTAGAAACCGCGCAGTTCTGAACTTCGCATTCGAGCGAAAGGCCTCACCACGCATCCTCCACAGTTCATGTACACTGGCCTTCCGTCGCGCCCTTGCGCACGTTTGTGTTTCCCGGAGGTCATCAATTCCATGAGCCAACCCGAAGCTCTCCCCATCAACCCATTCACCACCCGCAGAACCTTCGTGGGTGCCGGTGCCGCAGCCCTCGCTGTCGGCATTCTGCGAAGTTCTGCCCAACGCCGCCTACGCCAACGCCGCCGATCCAAACATGCTCGGCCCGTTGCCCGGATACTCGCAGCAAATCGGCACTTTTGTTTCACAGCTGACGTGGATGCGTGAAATGAATGGCGTCCTCACGGCTACCAAAGGCCTGACGCAAGCCGACCTGGATTACCTCTTTGACAAGAACGCAAACACTATCGGCGCACTCATGCTCCACCTCGCTGCCACCGAGACCTACTATCAGATGAACACCTTCGACGGCATGAAGTGGGACTCATGGTCCGACGACATCAAGAAGAAGTGGGATCCTGCGATGAATCTCGGCGACGCCGGCCGCGCCACCATCAAGGGCCACGATCGCGACTACTACGTCAACATCCTGCACGAAGTCCGCGAAAAAACCCTCGCCCAGTTCCGCAAGAAGGAGGACGTGTGGTTCCTCGCCGCCGACAAGGGCTGGCCCTGGGGTCCAACCAACAATCTCTGCAAGTGGTTCCACGTCTGCGAGCATGAAGCCCACCACACCGGCCAGATCGCCTTGCTCCGCAAACGCCTCCCTGGCGCGAAACCCGACTCGGCCTCCGGCGGTAGCTCCTAGTCCCTAGTCCCTAGTCCCTATTCCCTATTCCCTATTCCCTGTTTTATTCACCAGCTGTGCAGCCACTCTTCGTCGCGCCCAATCCGCACCGGCGTGTTGAAGAGCTCGCTCAGCTTCGGCGCGGTCAGCAACTCCGCGCGCGGCCCGTCGCCGACAATGCGCCCATCGCGCATCAAGATCACGCGCTCGATCTCCGGCAGAATATCGCCGAGATGATGCGTCACCAGCACCAGCCCTGTTCCCTCTTGCGCCAGTCGCCGCAGCGTGTCCCGCAGTTCGCGCTGCGCCGCCAGATCCAGCGCATTCGATGGCTCATCGAGCAATAATTGTCGCGGCCGATGCACCAGTGCCCGCGCAATCAGGATGCGCCGCTTCTCGCCGGCAGACATCTCGCCCACCAGCTGATTCGCCAGGTGCCCAGCCTCAATCCGTTCCAACGCTTCCACGGCGCTCTCGCGCATCTCCTCGGTCACGTGCAGATTCGGCCACAGCGTCGACGCCGAAAAGAATCCCGCAATCACCGCGTCCAGTCCCGTCGTCACCGCCGTGCGCTCGCCCGGCAACTCCGTGCCCATTAACCCTGCGGCAACAATGCCGAAGTGTTTGCGAAGCTGAGTCAAATCCCAGCGCTCTCGTCCGAAGATGCGCACCTGCATTCCCGGCAGAACCATGGGATAAATCTGGCAGGTGATGGTGAAAATCAGTGTCGACTTGCCACAACCGTTTGGCCCCAGAATCGCAACATGCTCCCCCGCGCGAATCGACAGATTGATATCGTGGAGCACAATGCGATCACCGCGTGCCACATTGACATGAGCCAATTCCAGAAACTGCTCACCACTGTCAGCCGCGTCTTCATTCCGGCTCTGCGCCATTCATCCTCCCAAGCGCCCTCGTTTGTTAGATTAAATGGATTGACTCCTTTGTTTCGGTGAAGGCCCGACACACAAAGTTCCCACCAAAACCAAATCAATGAGCGATCTCTCCCAATTTGTCATTCCCCGCGGTTTCCGCTTCGGAGCAGCCAAGGCCGGCCTCAAGCAAAGCGGACGCACCGACTTCGCGCTGATCGTTGCCGACGCTCCCGCTTCTGCCGCGGCAGCGTTTACCGGCAACCGGATCAAAGCCGCTCCGCTTCTTGTTGACGCCGAGCACCTGCGCGCCACCGGCGGCAAAGTCCGCGTGGTCGCCATCAATGCCGGCAACGCCAACTGCGCCGTCGGCCAGGCGGGCATCGATGCCGCCCGCGCCACATGCAAAGCCGCCGCCGAAACCTTCGGATGCAAACCAGAAGAGGTCTTCCCCTCTTCCACGGGCGTCATCGGCGTTCCCTTGCCCGCGGAAAAACTCATCGCCACACTGCCGGCGCTCGCCAAATCCATCGGCTCGCAGTCCGATCACTTTCAGCAGGTCGCCGAAGCGATCATCACCACCGACACCGTCGAGAAGACCGCCTTCGCGCGCGTTGAAGTCTTGATACCCGAGATCGACGGCCCCGGTGAAATTCGACAGGAAATTCGCATCGCAGCGCTATGCAAAGGCTCCGGCATGATTCATCCGCAACTCGTGCCGCATGCCACAATGCTTGTCTACATCCTCACCGACGCCGCCATCGAGCCGGCTGCGCTCGACACTTATCTGCGCACAGCCATCGAAGTCAGCTTCAACCGCATCTCCGTCGACGGCGACACCTCCACCAACGACACTGTGCTCCTGCTCGCGTCCGGTGCCAGCGGCGCCGCTATCGGCCCGGGCAATTCTGAATTCGCCACCGCCCTCGCTCAGGTCTGCACTTCTCTCGCACGCCAGATCGTGGCCGACGGCGAAGGTGTCTCCCATGTCGTCGAACTCCGCATCAACGGTGCCGCCTCCGACGCCGATGCGCCTCCGCGTTGCGAAAGCCATCGCTCATTCCCCGCTCGTCAAAACCGCATGGGCCGGCTGCGACCCGAACTGGGGACGCCTCATGGCCGCCATCGGCTACTCCGGTGCGCAGATCGATCCTGAAGCCATCGACATCTCCTTCGGCGATCTTCCCATCTGCCGCAATGGAGGCCGAGCCACCGCGTACGATGAAAACGCTGCACACGCCTACATTCAGCAGCCTGAGTTCTCCATCCTCATCGATCTTCACCAGGGCGATGGCTCCTGCAAATTCTGGACCACCGATCTGACCCACGAGTACATCCGCATCAACGCCGACTACACTACCTAGCATCTAACTGAATGCAGTCACATCACCCGGTCGAACCACTACTCCAGGAAGCACCCACTAGTTCACCAATGGCCAAGACCCTCAATTCAAAACCGGCACGCAAAGCAAAGCCCTCCGCGGAAGAGAAGACGTTCTCGCTCATCTCGAATGAGAAGTTGCTCGCTATTTATTCCGCAATGATCAAGTGCCGCATGCTCGAGCAGCGCGCGACCGTGCTATTCCAGCAAGGCAGGCTCGCTTCCGATCTCCACGCATCTTCCGGACGCGAGGCCTTGTCCGCTGCCACCGCCATCGATCTCCAGCCCAACGACGCGCTCAGTATCGCGCCGGGCGACTGGCTGCCTGCATTTGTCAAAGGCATGCCGCTTGAGAAGCTGTTGCGAACGCTGGCGTCCCCTTCCGCGCAACTCAACGGGCTTCCAACCGCCGCTCCATCCGACTTTGAGCTGAAAAATTCTCTCGCTGTCGATGAAACCCACCGGCCCGAATCCGTTCGCGAACGCGGTGTTGCCGCACAAGCCGCCAGAGACGGCGCCATCGTCGCCGCCATTCTTCCCTCTTCCGATGAATTGATCCAGCCATGGCACGGCGTCCTTGCCGAGGCTGCATCCAAAAGGCTCCCCATCGTCTTTGTCCATCACGTTGCTGTCGCCGCTGCAAATCAGCCCAGCGAATCTGCGGCCAATCGCAAACGCAAAAATCCTGACGCCTTGTTTCACGGAGTACCCGCCATCGCTGTCGACGCATGCGACGCTGTCGCCGTCTATCGCGTGGCTTACGAGGCCATCATCCGTGCTCGCCAGGGTCGCGGAGCTACTTTGCTCGAATGCCTGGCTCACAACGACACGCTCGATCGAGGCGAAATCGAAAATGCCGGCGATCCCGTTTTCTCCATGGAAAACTACCTCAGGCGTAAAGGCATCGAAACAGAGCAGCACCGCCAGCAGATTGTGGCCACTTTTAATCGCGAACTGGAGTTGGCTATCCGATTCCTCGATCAGTAGTCCAATCATCATTACACTATCCCCGCTGTTATCTATCTTCCGGGTTATATAGGACATAGCCGAACCCGGAACCAACCCGAATGGTAAAGTGAGGAAATGAGCGTCCGTAAACGCCCAGGCATTTCTTTTGTTATCTCAAGTGCGATCTTGCTGGCAGGATTCTCAAGTTTCAATCCAGCCCCACTTGCAGCCGAAACACCGGAAGCCGGCGATGGTGCAGCTCAAACTGCCCACGACCCCAGTCGACCCGTCCCCGTGTGTGAGCCTTCCGTGCTCGATTCCCCTTACATCCCCGTCGACAGCTGGGTCTACCAGGCGGTCTTCCGGCTCTACGGTATGGGCTATGTCGACGATGTCTTTCTCAATATGCGCCCATGGACTCGTTCCAGCCTCGACCACATGCTCGAACAGGCCGGCGCACGCATTGAAGACGCACAGGACACCCCCGACCCAACCCTGGACCAGGCGGAGCAAATCTACGCAGCTCTCGATCGCGAGCTTCATCCCGATACGCAGGGACCTTGCCGCGCTTTCAAAGGCGTGGCACGCATCGAGTCCATCTACTCCGCTTTCCGCGGCATCAGCGGCACTCCGCTCCACGACAGCTTTCACCTCGGCCAGACGGTCATCAACGACTATGGTCGCCCTTACGAAAATGGATTCAACAACTACACGGGCATCAGTGGATACGCATCGGCCGGCCGCTTCCTCGTCTACGCACGCGGAGAAATCCAAACGGCGCCTTCCGCCACCGGCTACTCCGCAAGCCTGGCGCAGGTCCTCTCTGGAGTCGACGACATTACCATTCATCGATCCGCAACACGGGCCAGCCCTACAATCAGATGACCATTCCATTGGGGCCGATTGACTCGACAATACGCGGCCGCATCCTCGAAGCCTACGTCTCAGCCAACGTTCTCCATCACGAATTTTCGTTTGGAAAGCAGGATGACTGGCTCGGGCCCGGCGTGGGGGGTGGTTTCGCGTTTTCCAACAATGCTGAAGGCTTCTATACGTTCCGCATCAATCGCGTGGAGCCGTTGCACATTCCGGGGTTGTCGTATGTGACGGGACCGTTTCGTTATGAGTTCGTTATCGGTGGTCTGCATGGCCACACGTACGTTCCCAATCCGGCGTATCCGGGTGCCGGACAGCCCAACGTGATCAATCCGGGCGACCCCTGGATGCATCTTGAGAAGTTCAGCTTCAGACCGACAGAAAATCTGGAGTTCGGTTTTCAACGCACCGTCATCTGGGGCGGAGAAGGCCATGGACCAATCACCCTGCATACGTTTTTGAAAAGCTTCTTCAGTGTCGCTTCGCCGACTAATGGAGAAAAGCTTGGACCCGAGGATCCCGGCGCGCGCTTCGGCGCCTTCGATTTCTCCTATCGCTTGCCGTTCCTGCGCAAGTGGCTCACGCTCTATACCGACGGCGAAGTGCACGACGACATATCACCCATCGACGCGCCGCGCCGTGCGGCATGGCGCCCGGGCCTCTACTTGTCACATGTACCCGGTGTGCCGAAACTCGACGTTCGCGCGGAAGCTGTATACACTGACCCACCCGTCTCCACCAGCCAAGGCGGACGATTCATGTACTGGGAATTTATTCAGAAGCAGGGCTACACCAACAACGGCCAAATCTTTGGCGATTGGATCGGCCGCGAAGCCAAGGGCGGACAAGCCTGGATCACCTGGCATCTCAGCGGCAACGAGTGGATTCAGGCTGGCATGAGAAATCAAAAAGTCGCGAAGGACTTCATTCCCGGCTCAACCACGGAGATTAATCCCGCCACCGGCGGACTCATTGAGGGCGGCACCACGCTCAACGACATCGACTTCCAGGTTGTAAAGCGCATCGGCAAGGATTTCGAGATCAACGGCAACTTCGCTTTCGAACATTGGAAGGCGCCCATCTATCTCCCCGGCCAGCAAACCGTCACCACCACCACCATCAAGCTAACCTGGTACCCCACCCGCAAGCTCAACTTCTGATCTCCAACTCTCGCATCACAACGACCGTTGGGTGCCCCATCCATGACGCAGCCTTATCGCGGCATGGGTGGGAAAGCACAAAAGCAAATCAAAGGCGCTCGTCTTCCAAAGAGAAGCCGAAGAACCTGCTCTCGCTCCGCATCAATCCTCACAGTCCCGGGTGCCCCATCCATGACGCGGCCTTATCGCGGCATGGGTGGGAAAGCACAAAAGCAAATCAAAGGCGCTCGTCTTCCAAAGAGAAGCCGAAGAACCTGCTCTCGCTCCGCATCAATCCTCACAGTCCTGGGTGCCCCATCCATGACGCAGTCTTATCGCGACATGAGTGGGAAAGCACGATCTCTGTCACTCCTCGCGCATCAGAATCGTTGGATTGACCGCAAGCGCTCTTTGCGCTGGAATCCATGCAGCCAGCAGCCCCAGCGTCAGCATCGTTAGAACCACGCCGCCCAGTACCACCGGATCGTTCGGCGCGGCCTGGTACACGATGAACGACAGCACCTTCGTCGCCAGAAGGCCCAGCCCCAGTCCAGCCAATGAGCCCACTGAAAGCAGAATGAAGGCACGCCCCAGCGCCGTTCGCAGCACCTGCTTGCGCCGCGCGCCAAGCGCCATGCGAATCCCCAATTCGCGCAGCCGCTTGCTCACCGTATACGAAGCCATGCCGAAGATCCCGGTCACAGCAAGCATCGCGCCCAGCATCCCCAACACTCCGAGAGCCACCGACGCCACCCGTGCGGCAAACAACGCTGAACCCATCGCCTGGCTCCAAGGCCTCACGACGATTGGCATTGCCGAATCAAGCCCGTGCAAAGCCTTCTCCAGCGCCGCCGAAATCTCCTGCGGATCGCGGTTTGAGCGCACCACCAGCCACGTGTTGCTCGAACGCTCCTGTAGAAACGAGAAGAACATCGCCGGCTGCTGATCTTCGGTGAGCGTCCGGTATTTTCCGTCTTCCACCACGCCCACTACTTCCGCGCGCGTGCCGTTGTAGTACTTGAAATGCCCTCCGATCGCCTTGTTCACCGATCCAAATACCTTCACGGCAAATTGCCGGTTGATCAGGGCCACCTTCGGCGCCTTGGCGTCGTCCTGCATCGTCAGGTCTCTTCCGGCAAGCAGGGTCGTGCCCGCGGCCTGCATATAACCCGGCGAGACGTGGTAATTCATAGCGTCTGCAGCCACGTTGGTCGGTCGATAATCCGTGATGCTGTCGTTGTAAACAAACGAGTCGCCGCCCTCCAGTCCCAGCGGCAAGTGATCCACATAGCCCGCCGCCGTCGCGCCCGGAATGCCCGCTGCTGCTTCCAGCATGCGCCGCTGCATCTGCAGTTCCCGGTCGTCTGTGTAGCCCGACATATGCAGCTCGGTTCCCGCGAGCATCACGTTCTGTGGCACAAATCCGAAATTGCTGTGCATCGATCGCGCCAACCCGCGCACCGCCACGAGCGACGACGTCACCAGCACGGCGCAAATCGCAATCTGCACGGCCAGTAGAACATCCCGCAACGTGAACCGCCGCAGCCCGCGAACACTTGCAGCACCGGTCCGAATCACCTGCCATGGATCGGCGCGCAATACCTGCCGCACCGGCACCATCCCGAACAGCAGACCGCTCCCCAGCGCCAGCAACAGCGCCACGAGATAGGTGCCCGCATCCGGATTTACCGGCACATTGATCGGCGTGTCCGGAATCGGCTGCCACGTACTCAGAAAGCGCAGGATCACGACGCCTCCAGCGAGACCAACCGCTCCCCCCGCCAGCGAAACCAGCACTGCCTCTGTGAGCAACTGCCGCAGAATCAACCCGCGTCGCGACCCCAGCGCCAGGCGCAATGCAGTTTCCTTTGCTTGATCCGCCGCTCGCGCCGCAAACAGGCTTCCCAGGTTCGCGCACGCGGCCAGCAGGATCAGACCCGCCAGCAACATCAGGCCCGCCATGAAGGCCCGCGCAGGACCGCCCAGCATGTCTCCGACCAGCCCCGGCCGCGCAAGCGTGAACTTTACGCCGTCGTCCTCTCCCGGATAGGTTTTCGAGAGCCATGTTCCCAGAAGATTCAAATCCTCCGTCGCCTGTCTCGCCGTCACCCCCGGTTTCAGCCTTCCCACCACGAACCCGTTGTGATTGCCCCGCTCCTTCAGTCCGTCGTAACCCCCAATCGTGGGCTGCTCCACCATCGGAATCCACATCGCCGGCGCAAAGAACAGCTCCGTACCCCGAAACTCTGGAGGCGCCACGCCAATAATCGTGAACTGGTGCTTGTTGATCTGCACCATCCGTCCCACTACACCCGTATCGCCGTGAAAATGGCCATGCCAGTACGCGTAGCTCAGCACCACATACGGTGCGCTGCCGGTTCCCTTCTCATCGTTGGCGTGATAGAAGCGACCCAGGTAGGGCTGAATCCCCAACGCGTCGAAATAGTTCCCGCTCGCCAGGTACGGCCACGCAGTTGAGGGACTACCTCCGGTATCCACGCCCACCGGGCCCATAATCTGGGCCATCACCATGCTGTCGAACGTCCGGTTCCGATCGCGCATATCCAGGTAGTCAGGATAGGAATGCGATGGATACTGGAAGCGCTGCACCTCGTAGAGATTCTGCGCATTCGGCAATTTCACTGGCCGCAACACCACTGCATTCAGCACGCTGAACACCACCGCGTTCGCTCCAATACCCAGAGCAAGCGTCACAATCGCCGTCACCGCAAACCCCGGAGACTTCCACAACTTCCGAAATGCAACTCTCAGATCTGTCATCATCATGGCCGCCTAATTCTAACTACGGCTACGACACGGAATACGGTTCCCCTGAATTGTCGCGGATTAAATTTTCTTGCTCCCCTTTCCCGTTTTGGAACACTGCTGCCTCTCAAGCCGCCAGCCAAAGGCTCAACCGTGATCCATGTCACGCCAGGCAGGTGTGCCGAACGAGCGGACGACGCCCAACCAGGCAAACTTGCTCACCTGCTCATTCACACCGGAGTGCCGTGACAGGATCGACTCTCGCTGCTCGGCGAGCCGGCAGCCAGCTGGCAATTACCGTCATGAGGCTTACCACGAGCAGTGCAACGGCGAAAGAGATAGGGTCAACAGTGTCAATGGCAAACAGTTGTTCTTTGACGATTCTTGTTGCCATCACCGCGAGCGGCAAGCCCAGCGCTGTGCCAATAGCGAGCAGCACGAGCGACTCGCGCATAATCATTCGCCGTACGTTTGCACTTTGCGCTCCAAGCGCAAGACGGATCCCGATTTCGTTGGTGCGACGGGCCACGTTGTAGCTCATCACGCCATACAGCCCGATTGCGGCCAGAAGAAGCGCGAGCAGCGAGAACAAGCTGGTGAGGGTGGAGATGAGTTCGTCGTGAGAGATGAGGTTTGAAACCTGATCGTGAATTGTGGTGACTTGCAGAAGCGGAAGGTTCGGGTCAACCTGCGCAACCGTGGCGCGCAGATCCGCTATTGTCTTCGCGGGATCGTTCGATGTGCGAATCAGGATTGTGTGCGCATAGCAATCCTCGTTTTCTTCGCGAGGCGCGGGTTGAGTCGTCTTTCCGTTCCCAGCTGTGATCGCGACGGGAAGAAACGTCTCGATCTGCGACAGCGGAATATAGGTCATTCTCACAGGATCGGTGTCGCGGGGGTCGCCGGATTTGGTGTCCCTTGCGATTCCGACGATCTCCCACGGCCCCTTCACCGAATCGATTCCAATCGTCAGTTGCCTTCCGATGGCGTCGCCCTTTGGAAAGTATTTCCGTGCAAGCGTCTGGCTGACGACGGCAACTCTGAGACTATTGCCGGTGTCGGCCGCGGTGATGCCGCGCCCTGCGACGATCGAAATTCCGGCGGTCTCAAAATACCTCCCGGAGACTCGATTCAGAACCGAGACCATGTTTTCTTTGGGGCCCGGTATGTAGCCTGCAAGCGAAATATTTGAACTCCAGGTGCCGCCGCTTATCGGAGGAGTTGCAGAAAGCGCAGCCGAACGAACACCCGGTATCGCGGAGAGCCGCTCGAGAAGGGCCTGGTGAAGCGCAGATACCTGGTGAGGAGCATAACCGGCGAGATGCTCGCCGATGTCGGCCAGGAGCAGGTGCGTTCGCTCGAAGCCGTAGTCCTGATCCTGAAGATTCCGCAAGGTTCTGAGAAATAGCCCGGCTGCCACCAGCAGCACGAGCGAAAGCATCACTTGAAGCGTAACCAGTGCTTTGGGCCAGAATCTCGCCATCTTGCCGCCGGCGCTCAGCAGCGGTACGAGCGCCTGCGCTTAAAGTTCCATGAGTTCCGATACGCGCCGCATGAATCGATGGCGCGAGTCCGAACAGAATCCCCGTCAATACGGAAACGCCGAGGGTGAAGAGCAGCACGCCAAGGTTTGGGGTTGGGCTCAAGTCGATGTATGCGTTACCACGGCTGACAAATGCAATCAGCGCGCGCGTTGCGGCAAACGCGATCCCAAGTCCCATCAACCCGCCAACGATCGACAGCAGGAACGTTTCTATCAGGCCCTGCCGCACGATGCGCATTCGGCTCGACCCGAGCGCGAGGCGCGTGAGGATTTCGTGGCGACGCGCCGCCGCGCGCGAGAGAAGGAAATTGGCCAGGTTCGCGCAAGCGATCAGCAGCACCAAAGCGACAACAATCATCAGGATTCGGAGCGATTCTCCGTACTGGCTGCGGATCAGCGACACGCCATGCGCAGCACGAACGAGGGGAACATCGATTCGGCTGATCTCCAGTTGGCGATCAGTTGACAGGGCTGCTCCCTCACGCTCGCGGATTCCATTCCGCACCTGCTGATTGAGCCAGTTCTGGCTTTGCGCAAATTCGGCCCTGTGCGCTGCCGCTCCCTCGCTCAGCCGGGCAAATAAATGAAGGAAGTACAAACCAGAGTGCGGCGTAAGCATCGACGGTTGCTGCAGCACGACCGCTTGCATGCTGATCGGCGTCCACAGTTCCACCGGCTCCAGTTCCTGCTTGATGCCGTGAAATCCCTGCGGCATCACACCGACCACTTCGAAGGGAGTGCCGTTGATCGAGATGGATTTCCCCACGATGTGAGGATCGGAAGAAAGAGACTGCTGCCAGAAGTGATAGCTCACCACGGCAACCGCTCCGCTGCCAGGCGTAGCGTCGTCATCCGGTTCAATGGTGCGGCCAAGCAGAGGTTGAGCGCCGAGGACGCTGAAATAATTGCCCGAGACAAGATTCGCCGGCGCCAGCAGTGCAGGCGAATTTGCATTGGCCATTCCGTCTGCCGCGAGGAGCCGGATGCTCACCTTGTTCGAAAAGCTGCCGTAGGCGGCGATTCCCTGAAAGGGGCCTGGATCCGCTTCCATCTTGCGAGTGAAATCCCAGGGAAAATAGCCGCCAAAATCGCCGAGATCGATGCCACCGGCAATCGCCACCGAATGTGGAATTGCTGAAAGCGACTAATTGCTGCGGGTCGCGGACCGGCAGATTGCGAAGCAGAACCTGGTTGATCAAAGTGAAGATGGCAGTATTGCCGCCAATGCCAAGCGCGAGAGAAAGCAGCGCGACCGCTGTGAAGCCGGGGCTCTTGAGCAGACTGCGCGCGCTGAGACGAAGGTCTTTGAGGATCCCCTCTATCGTCGATTCCCAACGCGACGACCAGATCTGGTGCTTCACGGAATTGGCGCTACCAAGCTCAACACTGGCAGCGCGGCGAGCTTCCTCTTCCGTCATGCCATTGCGCCGCTTATGTGCCGCTGAGGCTTCAAGGTAGCCCTGCAACTCCTCATCGAGTTCCCTTCAACGTGCCGACGTTGAAATAGCGACGTAATTCCCCTGGCAAGGCTTTTGAGCCAATCCATATTAGTCCTCGCTTGCGCCTGGTTTGCGCTGTCAAGCTTCGAGAATGCGTGCGATCGCGCCAATCTGGCGCTGCCATTGTTCTGTTTCCGCTGGAGAGAGACTGGCGGCCCTTCGCGGTCAGGAGGTAGTACTTCGCCCGGCGATTCTTTTCCGTTGCTCGCCACTCAGACTTCACATCGCCTCCGCGCTCCATGCGGCTGAGCGCCGGAAGCAGCGATCCTGCGTTCACCTTGAACACGCCGCCGCTGATCTGCTCGATGCGCAGGCCGACGCCGTATCCGTGCATTGGCTCAAGCGCCAGCGTCTTCAGGATCAGCATCTCCAGCGTTCCCTGGATCAGATCGCTCGATTTGGCTTCACGGGTATCGGTTGCTGGATTCATGACGGGACGATTCCTCTAGACAATCTAGAGAATAAGGATGCTCCTCTAGACTGTCAAGAGATAAGGCGGATTTTTCTGGGTCGAGAGAAAAGTCAGCGATTTCGGCCCGACTGCCCTGTGTCTTGGGCTGTTGAGACCCGAGATTCGGGAGGGGGAGTACTCTGCGAGTTAGTTCTTCACAGGGAAAGAACCTGCCCGCAGGATCTAATCATTATGCAGCGGGGACGAGTTGTGACACTGCATAGCAGAGCGAAAGGCCTGCGGCAGGCACTGATGAGCTACGTACCGCTGAAGATGGGTCTCCCGATTTCCAACGCGAGTCTGATTGCTAATTCGCGCCCTGGGTTCCGGCGCGTTTTTCACGCGTCAGCACATACGATTTGCGCCGGTCTTTCGACGCGTGGTCAATCTGCTTCCAGAACGCCACGAAGTAATCGATTGCGGAGATGGTCGACACCAGCACTGTGAAATAGATCGCGGCAATGGCGATCCACTGCACGGGAATTACCAGCATGCCAAACTGCCACTGATACCAGCGGTGCGCCAGCACGGCAGAAACAACACAGACAATCTGCACCACCGTTTTCAGCTTGCCCAGTTCGCTGGCCTGGATCGTGAATCCCTCGGTCGATGCGATGGAACGCAATCCCGAGATAAGGAACTCGCGCGCAATGATTACCACCACGATCCAGACTTTGACCACCTGCGGGTTGTAGGCAACCAGCGCAATCAGCGCGCCCGTGACCATGATCTTGTCCGCAATCGGGTCGAGCAGCATGCCCATCGTGGTGATCTGTGCACGCTTGCGTGCCAGATATCCGTCGAGACCGTCGGTAATCGAAGCCAATACGAACAGGACTGAAGCCAGGATCTCCTGCTCGCCGTTCGGTCCCTGCAGGGGGAAGTGCGGCGACAGTATCCACAACAGTAGCGGGATCATCGCAATCCTGCTTAGCGTGATGGAGTTGGGGAGATTCACTAGCTGGTCATCTACCTTGTAGAGTCTTCCTGAAATCGGGCCCGTTCTCTGTAAGTCTTTTCCAAAATCGACCCAAACGGAACTGCTTGTTTCCTGATCTCAAACTTTTGTACCCGCAGTCTGGAGCAAAGCAGTACCACTACAACTATAGACCGCGTTACACCGGCCTCTCAAACGGCCTGTTCAGAACGGCATGCAGCGCTACAGGACAGATTTCCATTTGCCCCTCAGTCGACTTAAATGAATTGCAGTCTCGCCGCAAGAACATCGAGAAATGGCTGTTGGCTCTTGAGGATGGACGATTTTGCGGCAGGCAGTGAATACCACGCGCCCCGATCCACCTCCGGAATCTCGATCCTGCGTCCTGAACGCGGCGGCCACTCCAGCTCGCAGAAATTGCTGGTCAGCTGCTGCGGATCGCAATCGCCCTCAAACGCCCAGGCTCTTACCAGCTTGCCGCTTGCCTGTTTCACAGTACCAAGATCGATGAATTCTCCGTTAGCTTCGAATCCGGTCTCTTCGTGGAATTCGCGCCGGGCCGCATCCAGCGGGAGCTCGCCATCCGCGTATTCCCCTTTGGGAATCATCCACGCTCCCGCATCCTTGTTGGCCCAGAAAGGCCCGCCGGGGTGCACCAGGAACACTTCGACTTCAGGGTTTCTCCGTCGAAACATCAACAATCCCGCGCTGCGTTTTTCCATTGGGACAAGTATAAGTTCAACGATCGTTTACCATGAGGCTCGAATGTTAGCTCTCGATCCACAACTTTCCGGCAGCGATGTCCTGCGTGCATTTCATCACGACGCGCCGTTCCTGTTTCTGGGTGCCGCATTTACCACAGTCGCAATGCTCTGCGGAGCGTTTTCTCTGCTTCGACGCAAATTTGACCCTCTTCTGCTGTGGCTGGCCGCATTTGCATTTCTTTATGGCTTCCGCTTATGGCTCGTGACCGACATCGTGGATATGGCTCTTGCCGGCAACTCCTACTTCGGCCGCATCAATTGGGCCATCAACTTCCTTACCCCTATTCCGGCGTTTCTTTTCTTCCAGACCGCGGGCCTGCTGCCTCGACGCCAAAAGCTGTTCACTGTATCACTGGTTTCGCTATTCCTGGGCCTCGCGGTTGCGACGTTAGTGTTCGGCCGCTTGCCTGTATTCCATACCGTGAACAACATTGCGGTCATCGCAGCGCTTCCCTTTGTTCTGGTGCGGACCTACTTACAGGGTGCCGTGAATCGTGACTTCGTCATCATGCGCCGCGGCCTGCTCTGTTTTGTTCTGCTTGCCTTGTGGGATAACACGCTCGGAGATTTCTGGCTGCACCGAAGTTCTGAGCCGTATGGTTTTGCAGTTTTTCTTTCCTGTCTGGGCTACGTCGCGGCCCGGCGTGCGCTGCAACGCGACCGCGAATACAGCGAGATTCAGCAGGAACTCGATCTCGCGCGCCGCATCCAGCTTTCCATCCTCCCTGCTTCTTTTCCAGTTTCGCAATCGTTTCGCGTCGCGGCAAAGTATGTGCCGATGACCTCAGTCGCTGGAGACCTCTACGATTTCCTGCTCGCTGACGACCAGCACGCAGGACTCCTCATCGCCGACGTTTCGGGCCACGGAGTTCCGGCCGCGCTGATTGCCTCGATGGTAAAGATGGCAGCCACTTCGCAGCGAGCGCAGGCCGCTCACCCCGCGGCTCTGCTGGCGGGCATGAACTCTGCGCTCTGCGGCAATACCCAGGGACAATATGTAACCGCTGCGTACGTGTACCTCGATGCTCATGCGCGAGAGCTGCGCTACTCAGCCGCCGGTCATCCCGCGATGCTGTTGCTGCGGGGCGGCAGCGTTACGGAGATCGAGGAGAATGGGATGCTGCTGGCCGCGGTCGACAGCGCAATCTACGACAACAAGTCGCTGCCCCTCGAAACAGGCGATCGCCTGCTGCTTTACACCGATGGCCTTGTAGAAGCACGAAATGCCGATGGCAAGCTCTTCGGAGAACAGGCTCTCGCCACTGAACTGAAAACCAGTGCACGCATGTCGCCGTCTGAGACCGTCGATCACCTCATCGCCGTTGTGCAGCGCTGGGCAAAGTTACAGGACGATGACCTGACCGTGCTGGTCTGTGATTTTGTTGGCGAGCCCACGCCCGTTCCCGCCGACTAGCGCCACAAGCAAAACGGGCCGCCGAAGCGGCCCGTTTTGTTCAGCTCAACCTGACAACTAAGCGTAGATCCCACGCTGCTTGATGGTGAATGCCACGCGATCGATGGCCAGCATGTAGGCTGCGATCCGGTTGTTCACGTTGTGAGCTTCGGCATAACGCACCACGTCATCGAAGCTGTCGCGCAGAATCGTCTCCAACTGCTCGTTGACGATAGCTTCCTTCCAGAAGTAGCCCTGCCGGTCTTGCACCCACTCGAAGTAGCTTGCGGTAACGCCGCCGGAGTTGGCCAGGATATCAGGGACAATAAAGATGCGCTTGTCAGCCAGGATTTCGTCCGCGACGGCGGTGGTGGGACCGTTGGCGCCTTCCACGATGATGCGCGCCTTGATCCTGTCGGCGTTGCGGCTCGTGATCACGTTCTCGGTCGCAGCCGGAATCAGCACATCACAATCGGAAACGATCAATTCCTCGCTGGGCATGGCCTCAGCACCGCGAAAGCCGAGCAGCGTCCCGTTCCGGTACTTGTACTCGACCAACTGGTGAATATCGATACCGTTTGGATTCGACAGGCCGCCTTCCTTCTCGGCGATGCCAACAACCTTGTAACCGTGCTCCATCATGAGCCGGGCAGCATTTGATCCTACGTTGCCGAAGCCCTGGATAATCACGCGGCAACCATCGATGGGCAGGTTCAGATAGCGGAGGCTTTCATCGCATACCACCATCACGCCGCGGCCCGTCGCCTCAACGCGTCCGCGCGAACCACCGATATTAAGTGGTTTGCCGGTCACAACGCTCGTCACGGTGTGGCCGACATGCATGGAGTAGGTGTCCATGATCCAGGCCATCGTTTGCTCGTTGGTGTTTACATCCGGTGCGGGCACGTCTTTTTCAGGCCCGATGAAGTCGATGATCTCCGAGGTGTACCGGCGCGTCATGCGCTCCAGTTCGCCTTGGCTCATCTTTTTGGGGTCGCAGATCACTCCGCCCTTGGCTCCGCCGAACGGAATGTTCACGACCGCGCACTTCCACGTCATCCAACTCGCCAATGCGCGCACTTCATCGAGCGTGACCTCGGGTGCGTAGCGGATGCCGCCCTTTCCAGGACCGCGTGCAATGGAGTGCTGAACCCTGAATCCGGTAAACATCTCGATGCGACCATCATCCATGGTCACGGGAAAGTGCACGATAATTTCGCGCGCAGGAGTTCGCAACAGCTTCCAGAGCCCTTCATCCAAATTGAGCTTGCGTGCTGCAAAATCAAACCGCGCGCTTTGCGCTTCCCAGGGGTTAATCTCCTGATCCAATGTCATTGTTGCTGGTGCCATACCATCTCCAATTCTTTTCGCCTGCCGCGGAAAGGCCTGAGGCCCTTTCACGAGCCAACTGATAGACGCAGCAGGATCTCCCCCGGTTGCGGGGCAATTCTCCAATTCAATCGCTCCAGGATTCCCCTGAGGCTTTCGTCCGGGCTCTGAAATCCCCAACATTCGCCCAAACCCATGTGAGTCTAGGCCTCCGGCACAGCCCCGTCAAGCCAGGGTGAACCAGTCTGGGAACCCCTAGGTACTGCGTGCAAATTCAGGATAAGAAGGACCACTCCTGGAGCCTGCGATTCAGGCAAAGGGGGTAGACAATACAAGCAGGGGGAAGAAAGTCTTCCTTGATTTTCTGGGTACGGAAGGTATATCTGTCTCGCATATAGACACTTCGATGTAGTGCACTAACGATAAGATAGCTATACCCTACAACGTTGGTAATGGAGATCTTGTTCGACCGCGCCTGTTCCCTGACCGCCTGGGCTAGACTCATTTTGAGCCCATGGCCTACTCCAACCACAACTATCCGGCAGCACTTGCGCCGGTAGCAGTTTTCGCCGCAACGCCGGGAGAACAGATGTCATCTGGTGACAGGATCGTGTTGATTGACGACGACCGGGTCGTCGGCGAGATTGTCTCCGCTCTGGCAAAGGCGATGGGGTTGCAATGCGATGTGACCCGAACACCGGAGGACTTTTTCGAACGAATAGGGCCGGACACGACCCTCATCCTGCTCGACCTCGTCATGCCGGAGATGGATGGGATCGAGATCCTCCGTCTGCTGGGCGAACGAAACTGCAAGGCGCGCATCGTTTTGATGAGTGGGATCAATATCCGCGTCATCGAGACCGCCAAGAAACTGGCCCAATCTCTCGGTCTCACCGTCGTCGGCCACCTTCAAAAGCCGTTTCCAATCGTACAGCTGCAAGAATTGCTGGGCGCTAATATCGTCCCTGAGAAACCAGCCGATTACCAGAACGAGAAGAGGATTGCGTTTCCAGACGAGGATTTGCGCCGGGCGTTCGATCGCAACGAATTCGTGATTTACTATCAGCCGCAAATCAATATCTCTACCGGCACCGTCACAGGCGTTGAAGCTCTATCGCGATGGCAGCATCCAGAACTGGGGCTTGTGTTCCCAGATAATTTCATCTTCAGAATTGAAGACCTGGGCCTCATGGACCGGTTCTGCTGGATTACCGCCGAACGCGCCCTTAACGAGGTAAAGCAATTCTCGGCCCCGAGCGGCCACCTTCCTCGACTTGCTATCAATATCTCCGTGAGTTCATTGCGCGACCTGAAGTTCCCCGATATCCTGATGAACCTCGCGCGCAAGTACGACTTCCCTGCCGAGCGCATCGTTCTTGAGATTACCGAGTCGGGCCTTATGGAGTTCTCTTTGGCGCTCGACGTCCTCACGCGCCTGC
Organism: uncultured Acidobacteriaceae bacterium; assembly: GCA_963769345.1. Taxonomy (GTDB): domain Bacteria; phylum Acidobacteriota; class Terriglobia; order Terriglobales; family Acidobacteriaceae; genus Telmatobacter. Next base: position 75,561 of record CAVYLL010000004.1, on the reverse strand, counting down.
GCATGCGCAACTTCCAACTCTCCATCGACGACTTTGGCACCGGCTACTCCATGATGAAGCAACTGCAGAACGTTCCTGCAATCGAACTAAAAATCGACAAAACGTTTGTGAAGCACATGCACGATCATCACGCGGACCTGGTCATGGTCGAAAAGATCATCGAAATGGGTCACGAACTCGACATGGAAGTCATTGCCGAGGGAGTCGAGACCGAAGAACAGTACCAGACTCTGCGTGAAAAAGGCTGCGATGGAGTCCAGGGGTATCTCTTCAGCCGCGCCCTTCCACCGGTCGAAATCGTACGCTGGCTTGAAGCGCATCGCACCCAGCAAGTACAGTAATCCCGTCTCCATTCGCACAGATCGCAAGCCCAGACAATCCAGGGTTGTCGCCGCATCTCTGTTTACGGTGTTGACTACTCTTGCTGAAACTTCGGCCGCAAAAAACGTCGACTGCCGCCATGCCGCGCTCGGCTGCACCTTCCTGAGCCGGGTTGCCCTTCATTGGCACATCATCCGGCCGACGCACCGCATTTGAGACTGCTCAGCCATTCAGCGCCAATATCGAGAGGGCTACGGTGCAATTACACTGGTTGCTGTGAAGCCCTCATCGAGTCTTATTCAGCCCAGCCACAAAGAATTTCTGGCGCTCGCCAAAAAGCACACGCTCGTTCCTGTTTGCCGCACTCTTACTGCCGACCTCGAAACTCCGGTATCGGCCTTTCTGCGCGCGGCGTGGCAGGAGCGCGAGTGCTTTCTGCTCGAGTCGGTCGAGGGTGGCGAACAGGTAGGCCGCTACACTTTTATCGGTCTTAACCCGTATAAGCGCATCGTCGCCCGTGGCCGGCAGATCGACATCACTGAAGCTGGCCGGACCACCCACATTGAAGGAGACATTTTTCATGTGCTGCGTGAAGCGCTCAGCGGCCACAAGCCCGCTCGCATCGCAGGACTGCCTCCCTTCACCGCGGGTGCTGTCGGTTTTTTTGCCTACGATGCAGTCCGTCAGATCGAGCGGCTCCCGAACTACGCCAAGGACGAGCTTGGCGTTCCCGACGCCTGCCTGCTCTTCTTCGACGAGGTGCTGGCCTTCGATCACGTGCGCAAACAGATCTGGATGGTGGCGACTGCCGACGTGACGCTCGCCAAGCCCGATGAAGCTTATGCCAGGGCCGTGAAGCGGTTATCGTCGCTCGAAAAACGCCTTGCGAAGCCACTGCCGAAACTGCCGCAGGCCCGCATCGCAAAGCGAGTCGAAGTAAAGCGACGCACCAGCAAGAAGAACTTCCTGGCCGCCGTCGCGCGAACGAAAGAATACATCGCGGCGGGCGACATCTTTCAGGCAGTGCTGTCGCAACGGCTCGATGTGTCCACGGGCATGGACACGTTTCAGGTCTACCGCTCGCTGCGCACTGTGAACCCGAGCCCATACATGTACTTCCTCCGCTTCACGCCGGATGGTCCACTTGGCTCCTCAAAAAAGACAAAACAATCAACCAGCATCGAGCTTGCCGGCTCGTCGCCGGAGCTCCTCGTGCGCGTTCACGATGGCAAGGTTGAGTATCGTCCCATCGCCGGCACTCGCCCGCGTGGCGCAAACGAGGCGGAAGACCTTCGCTTCGAAGACGAGATGATGCACGACGACAAGGAACGAGCCGAGCACGTGATGCTCGTCGACCTCGGCCGCAACGATGTTGGTCGCGTTAGCGACTTTGGCAGCGTCAAGGTCGATCGCCTCATGTTCGTCGAGCGCTACAGCCACGTGATGCACATCGTCAGCGCCATTGAAGGCAAACTGAAGCCGGAACTGACCGCCGTCGATGCTCTCCGCGCCTGTTTCCCTGCCGGCACACTCTCCGGCGCGCCCAAAGTGCGTGCGATGGAGATCATCGAAGAACTCGAGCCCTCCCGCCGCGGCACCTATGGGGGAGCCGTGCTCTACGCCGACTTTTCCGGCAACCTCGACTCTTGCATCGCGATTCGTTCGCTGCTCACCACGGGCGGCAAGGGATACGTACAGGCAGGCGCCGGCATCGTTGCCGATTCCGTGCCTGAACTCGAGCACGCGGAGTCTCTGAACAAAGCGCAGGCGGTAATTCGCGCCATCGAACGCGCCCGTGAACTCTAAGCGAACCTAAACACAGTCAAGACCACGCATCGCGTCGCCAGAAAGGCCCGCCTGACACACGCGCCGCCGCAATCAGAAACAAGATGCCGAGAAACAGAACTCCCGGCACGATTGTCCATCGTCCCTCGATGCAATCCATGATGACGTCAAGTATTTGAATCAAGCCGACGAGCATCATCAGGCTTCCGAGTCCGCGATGCGCTCGCAATGCAAGCAAAATCAGCAGAAACAATCCAAGAGCGAGATTCCGGACCGCAAAATATCCGGCATAGATGTGTACACCGCTTGAGATGACCTCATCTGGCGCCATCAACATTGAAGGCCGTACCAGCGCGATAAGACCTCCAAGCATCATCAGGAATCCGCCGAGAATGACAATTGCAGTCACCCATCGCGGAATTATGGGAGGACTGCTGACAGTGCTTCCGGGGATGGGATCCCGTTCATGGCTCAGTTGATTCGAACGCATTGACGTCGCTCCTGTCTCGTCGGGGGGATTGCCTATTTCATGGTTACGAGATGAGGACGGTCAAGGTTCCTGGCAAATCCGAGTGCTGAAGCCTTTTCAGGTGGACTCAACATCTATGCCTGGACACGTGGATTCGCGAACGTGGCCATGCGGTCTACGACAGCTAAGAGTCGAAGAAGACCGGGTGGTCGCAGACTATTCAGCCCCGAACAGCCGCCGGAAGAAGTGCCCCATTCGCGACGCGAAGCCGGGCTTCTTTTCGCCCTTGACCTTTGGTGGCTTTGCGGCCGCAACCTGCACGTGCGGTGTCGGCGTGCCCTTCGTCGAAGTGATGGTGACGGTCTCCGGTGGCGGTTCCCCGCTCTTGTGCACAAACGTGTCTGTCGCTTCGGTAGGCGCGCCCTGCGGCACCGCGCCCGTGGGCCCGGGAGGCGCCAGCGGAGCGAGGCCAGCGCTCTGCGCCTCCGGAAATTCATTGCTGTTGGGGTGTACCGGCGCCGGACAACCGCAGGATTCCTTCTCCTGGTCCACTACCGCAAACACGCTGCCGTGCTGGAACATCACTCGTTGCCCAGGCTGCACGCGATAGATTCCGCCATCGAAAACACTCGTCACCAGCACGTAAGGCGCATTTACGCCCGCATTGTCGACGCAGGTGTCGCCATGCTGCCCGAGGCGCACCTTCACGTCTGCGGATCCGGGCGCGCCGATCAGGATGCGGAAATCGGGCGTGAGCAGCACGTCGGAATTGTGCCCGGTTGCAAAGCTCGCCTCAATTGCCCCGTGATCGACCACCATCATCAGCCCCGGCACTTCTCCCTGTGGCACACTGGCATCCGCTGCCAGCTTCACTGTTGTTGCGGCGCATACTCGCAGAACACCGCGCCGCGGCAACGTCACCTCGGTCGTATTCGTACCCGAAGTGATGGCGCCATTTGTGGCGATCATCGCTCTTCCATTCGCCACCTGCAGAGCACCCGTCACCATCGCGGCGCTTCCCGGATCCTTACTGTCGAGCGGGACAATCGCGATGGGCCCTGATTGCGTAGGCCCGTACGTTGCATCACTTTGTGGAGCCGCGACGGGTGGAGCTTGCTGTGTTTGCGCGGGAGCTGCAGGCAATTCCTGAGGCGCCTGGGCCGGCGCTGGGGCAACCGGCGGGGCTTGCGGTATTTTCGGCGCTTGCGCCCAGGCACAAGTTCCCGCGCAAGCCGAGGCCATCGCGAGAATCCAATGCAACGAGTGTTTCGCTGGCCTTTGCGGATCTTGCATTGCGCCTACATTTCCAGAAAGTTGCGGATCATCTGGTGACCGCCTTCGGTCAATACCGATTCCGGGTGAAACTGAACGCCCTCCACCGGCAAGGTGCGGTGGCGCAGCCCCATAATGACAGACGCGCCCCGCTTGCCGGTACTGTTGGCTTCAGGTGTGCGGGCCGTAACTTCTAATTCCTTTGGCAGCGTCTCCTCGGCGACGATCAGCGAGTGATAGCGAGTGCACGTGAGTGGCGTCGGCAATCCGGAGAAGATCCCCTTGCCATCGTGATCCACTTTGCTGGTCTTGCCATGCATCAGGCTGTGCGCGCGCACCACCTGCCCGCCAAACGCCTCTCCAATGGCCTGATGCCCGAGGCAGACGCCGAGAATCGGCACCTTTCCCGCCATGTGCCGAATCAGCGGAACCAGTATGCCCGCTTCGCCCGGCGTGCACGGTCCCGGCGACAGCAGGATGCGCTCGGGCTTCAGCGCTTCCACCTCTTCGACGGTAAGCTCGTCGTTGCGTCGAACCTCAACGTCGGCCCCAAGCTCGCCCAGGTACTGAACAAGGTTGTATGTGAAGGAATCGTAGTTATCGAGGACAAAAACCATGGGTGGAACCAGTGTAGCGCGAGCGGCAATTATGCCGGCAATTTCACCACGCGCCCTCGATACGAAAGGCGCTAAGATCCCTGCCTTCGCCATCATCGAGGTAGTGCTCGATGAGATGATCGACGCGGCTGCCGCGCGGTCCGCGCCGCAGACTTGCGCGTAACTCGGCGAGATCTTCAACGCTGCCTGAGGCAACCACCTCGACGTCGCCGTCTTCGGTGTTGCGCACCCAGCCGCGCAAATCCAGTTCGCTGGCTTCGCGATGAACGAACCAGCGGAAACCCACGCCCTGCACGCGTCCTTGAATCAAGAAATGGAGGACCATCATTCGAACCAAGGCCAGTCTTTCAAAACTGCCGCAGGTGCGCAACAGCCGACAGTCGATCGCAAGCGCATTCCGGTTTGGTTCGCTGGTCCCTGGTCCCTGGTCTTCTATAATCTGCAGGGAAGCAAACCTGACAATCTTTCCGGTTCCCTTTCCGCATTTCCAGTTCAAGCTTGAATCTCGAGGAGCGAGCGAACGCATGCCCGAAGCAATCAAGCCCATTGACGTGGAAGACCTGAAGGCGCTGGTACGTACCGTGCCTGATTTTCCCAAGCCCGGAATTCTCTTTTACGACATCACCACGCTGCTGAAAGACAAGACCGGCTTCGCCAAGCTGATCGACTTGCTTGCCGCCCACTACATCGAGCACAATATCGACCTTGTGCTGGGCATCGAGGCTCGCGGCTTCATCTTTGGCCCCGCGCTCGCCTATCGGCTGAATGCAGGGTTCGTTCCTGTCAGGAAGCCGCGCAAGCTGCCCGCTCCCGTCGCGCGCGTCACCTACGACCTTGAATACGGCTCTGACACGCTGGAAATTCATATGGACGCGATCGAGCCGGGGCAGCGCGTTGTGCTGGTCGACGACCTGCTCGCGACGGGTGGCACGATGGAGGCGACGGTAAAGCTTGTTAATCAGCTTGGCGGCGAAATTGCCGGCCTGGCGTTTGCCGTGGAGCTTGACTTCCTGAAGGGGCGCGACCGCTTCAAGGAGTACGACGTCTTCAGCCTGCTGCATTACAACGAATAGTCGCCGCTCGGCCCTGATGGCGGCGAACCAAAAATAGAAAATGCAAAATACTCAATCTAAAGGGGATGAAGATGACGTCCGCCGTAAAATCCTCTGCCGATTGGAGTTATGTCGCAAAATCCTCTCCGCAAAGGATTTAGCGAGCCTTTTTGCTTCCCGGTTCCGGATTTCCAAAATGATTTCCAAGCTGAGGGGTCGTGGAAACAATTTGGTGCTGGACTGGGCCTGTGGCGGGGTTCAGCCTTATCAACGAATATTGTGCGCCAAAGGACGATAATTCCCGGCAAAGTGCGGCAGGTATTTTTGCTTATGGAATGAATGAGTTGGGAGTGAAGCGGGTCACTGCGCCACTTGACAAGAGCGACGTCGAGCGATCGATAGAATATCTGCATCTAGTCGTAATTTCATGAGTTCGGGATTCCCGGTCAACCACCGGCAATTACCAACGAGGGCTTGACCGAATACACACATAAAAGCAAACGCAGGTTCTTCGACTTCGCTGCGCTTCGCACAGGATGACATGTGCTGGGGTGGATCGTGCTTTCCCAGGTCTCAAAAGCGAGACCTGGGGCACCCGGCCCAAATCAATTTCGAGGCTGTTTGCGGCCCGACTGAAGTCGTACCCTTTCAGAGCCTGCGCATAGTCAGATTGACTTCACTGGCACGCAGTCAGATGGCTTCGCAGCTTTCCTAGATCGCGCCTTCTGAAACTTCGTCATGGGCATCGCTCGCGCCGGATGGAACGTCGCCAGTGTCGCCTTGCAGCATCTGGGCGTCGGCGAAACGGTAGCCCACGTATACATCCGTCAGCAAGTAGACGGGCTTGGATGGGTCGTCTTCGATCTTCTTGCGGAGCTGGCGGACGAAGGTGCGGAGATATTCGACTTCTTCGCGGCAGTCCGCCCCCCAGACAGCCGTAAGCAGCTTGGCATAAGAGACGACCCGCCCCGCGCGGCTCATGAGGCAGTACAGAATGTCGTACTCCTTGCGCGTGAGATGAACGGCCTGGCCGCGTTTGGTCACGCTTCGCTTGGCCGGATTGAGGTGGATCTCTCCAATCTCGATGGGAGCATCTTCGGCGCGTGCCGGCGCGTGAACCCTGCGTACGGCGGTACGGATGCGCGCAATGAGCTCGCGAGTGCTGAAAGGCTTGGTAATGTAGTCATCGGCCCCAAGTTCCAGCGCTTCAACCTTTTCTTCTTCGCCATCGCGCACGGTGAGCATCAGCACGGGCAACCGCGGCGCAAAGGCGCGGATACGGCGCAGGGTCTCGATGCCGCCGATGCCCGGCATGTTGATGTCGAGGAGCACGACATCGTATTGAGCTGGAATGGAGCAACTGGAGCGCCTCTTCTCCGCGCGAGGCTTCGCTGAACTGGAATCCGAGTTCCGCAAGCGGTGGCCGGAGCGCGCGACGGATCGCGGGTTCATCATCGACGATCAGGATGCGGATGACGGGCTGGTTCATAAGGATTCCCTCTTTCTTGCCTGGGCCGGAATGGCCGCATAAAACGTGTTGCCTTCATCCTGGTCGCTGGTGACCCAGACGTGCCCGTCGTGGATGGTCGCTGCACGCTTGGCCACCGACAATCCGATTCCCGTGCCGGATGCACGATTGGATGAGGTCGAAGAGCGATAGTAGCGATCGAAGATGCGTTCACGATCTGCAATTGGAATGACGGGACCAAAGCTGTGCACAGAGAAGATGACTTCTGCCTTCGACTGAACCGCGCGAATGGTGATGGTGGTGCCGTAGATCGCATATTTGCAGGCATTGTCAATGTATTGCGATAGCAACATCGTCATGAGGCGGCGATCGCAGCACAGAACCAGGCTGTCATCGGGCATGTCGATCGCGACCTTCATCGAGGCCAGCCGGTCGCTGAGACTGGCGACGACTTCATCCAGCAGCGAGGCAACGCCCACGGGTGTGGCATGTACGGTAACTTCGCCGGCATCGAGACGAGCCGTTGTGAGAAGGCGCGTCGTAAGATCATTCAGCAAATCGGCCTGTTCATTGATCAGCGAGACCAATTCGCTCTGGCCTGGCGATAGCTTGCCCATCTCGTTGAGCCCGGTGGAGGCGGCGCGAATGGCAGTCAGGGGGGTCTTGTACTCGTGCGCCAGCGAGTCGAGCACCGTCGAGCGAAGCTGCTCGGTCTGACGCTCTGTTTCGATGCGGCTTTCGTTCGCGAAGGCGCGGTAGCGATCGAATGTAACCGCAATCAAGGAAGCAATGGCGTTGTTTGTCAGCGGGCTGGTCTCGCCGCGAAGCACAAGGGAGCCGATCGGGACCGTTCCAAGCCGGACAACGCGCCGCGCAATGCCGGTCTCAGCGTCGTCGTCAGACGTTTCGAAGTAGTAGACGTTCTGCGCGAGTTCCTGGGGATCGTCGCTCCAATAACCGGCCTGGTAGATCTCGTGGAGGTCGGCATCGAATATTACTACGGCCTCGAGGGCGAAAATCTCGTGGACCAGTTCCGCGAGCTGGGCTCCCGGTTCAACGTGCAGATTCATCTGCAGAGTGCGACGCGTGAACTCATACAGATCCTCCATCTGGCCGCCCCACGAATCAGTCGCACGCGCATGCTCGGTGACACGTGCCGAAAGGCGGCTGATGACCAGCGCGGTGAGAATGAACGCCACAAGCGTGATGGAGTTGGTCGCATCCGCTTCTGGATTCAATCTGCCTTGACGCACGGAAAAGTAGCTCTGCTGAACGACCGCCGAGAGGGAAACGATCACGGCCTGCCAGAATCCGCACCAGAGAGCGGTGGGCACAATGATCAGCAAGTACAGAAGGACGGCGACGGGGAGCAGCCATTGGAGCCAGTGCGCAAAGACTCCCGCCAGCACCACGGAAGCGATGCCGAGCGCGCACTCTGTGGAGAACAGCAGCGCCTGCTGCCCGGAGCCACGCGAGCGTCGGCCCGCAAACGCAGCGCGGAGAGGGATGTAGGTTCCTGACAACCGGCCACCAGCCTTTCCGTCGAGTGCCATGAGGTGGGTTTACCCCGGCAGTGAGGTAGGCGCAAAAAAACTGCGCCGAACAAGAAGAACCTGAATTGCTGCAACTCGATTCGTACTTCTGAATTCTGAGCGCCGATCTCCATCGAAACACGCCGGACTTCAGAGAGAACTCCCCACGTGCACCTTTGGTTTTTATCCCAGGTGGGCTGGCATCGTGCGCGGGGAGATTGTTTCTAGATATTAACAGTTCCTCATTTGATTTTTATGAGACGGAGCGTAGTGAGGCTCTTTCTGCGCGGTTTTGAAATCCATTCAAAGCCGCGTCGATTCAGGCTTTGGAGCCGGGAGCGCGGTAATCCGGAATTTCAATTTTCTTTGTTTGATCTTGATCTGTTCTTTATGCGTTGTTTGCATTACTAATGTTAAGCCGCAGCGATGCATTCAAAAGAGAGAAGCAGCGCTCGATGCGCATGACTTCATCATCCTTTGCCTAAGCAGGGACACCATCCTCGTGTGCCTTGGCCTGACTGAAAGGTAGTCCGCACCTCAGAGATTGAGTCAACCACCTCATTTCTCGCATAAAAATCTCATTCGTTTCATACACAGATCTTGTTCAGGAGGAATCGTGTCGATATCCGACAAGTTGAATCGCATCATTCTCCAGTCCTTGAGCGCCGCTGCGCTCGCCACAGCAATTGCGGCTGGAGCGCAAGCTCCGGCGACGTCGGCGCCCGCTGCAACGGCAACGCCGCAGCACCGGCCGATCCAGCGCCTGCCCCGACCCCGCTTTCCACGTTCGTTCTCACAGGTCCGCTGCAATGGCTGCCGCCGGCAACCTTCGATGCGGGACCGCTGGGCAAGCTATCCGTCAACGGCATTCTCACCGGCTTCTCGCAGTTTCAGAGCAATCACGTTCCGGGAGATGAGGGTGCGCAGGCCACACTGAGCAACGGACAGATTTTCATTCAAAAGGCTGATGGAAAGGTTCAGTACTACGTCCAGGCGGGCGTCTACACCATGCAGGCACTGTCAGTGCCGTTCACCAGCGCCCAAACTACTTTGACCAATTTCTACGGGCCTGTTCCGGTCGCTTACGTGAAGTTGCCGGTAGGAAAAACGACCCAGTTTCTTATCGGCTCTCTTCCCACGCTGATGGGCGCGGAGTCCACCTTTACCTATCAGAACTTCAACGTTGAGCGCGGTATCGTCTGGAACCAGGAAAACGCCATCAATCGCGGCATCCAGGTGAATCAAACGATCAATAAATACCTGAGTGCCTCGTTCAGTTGGAACGACGGTTACTATTCCAACCGCTACTCGTGGCTCTCGGGCTCGGTGACCTTTACGAAGGGGCCGCATACCCTGGTGTATGACGGGATGGGGAACCTCGGACAGACCGTCTTTGAAACCGCGGCAACGCCGATACAGAACAACGGCTATATGCATGCGGTGATCTATACGTATACCAAAGGCCCGTGGATCATTTCGCCGTACTTCCAGTACGGCAATCTGCCGACCAACCCGACGGTAGGCGTCCTCAAGGGCACATCGGCGACCGGCGGCGCAATCAACGTCAGCTACGCCTTCAAGAAAGGCTTCTCTCTTCCGGCGCGCGTGGAATACCTCACGAGTTCGGGGAATGCAACCGACGGATCGGTTAATATGCTGGGCTTTGGGGCCGGCAGTGCAGGCACCACCTTCACCGCAACGCCAACCTACCAAAAGGGAGGCATGTTCGTTCGCGGCGATCTCGCGTGGGTGCATGCAACGAACTACGCGCCGGGAAGCGTCTTTGGCGCAACTGGAACAGATGCCAACCAATTCCGAGGCGTACTTGAATTCGGATTCATCTTCGGCAAAAACTTTGTCGAAAAATAGCCGGATTGTTGTGAATCTTCCCGTCCTTGCGGTGACAACCAGTACTCCGCAAGGGCGGGCCTGCAACTCGCGAGCTATGCACTCAAAAAGGCTTGGGTTCTTCATTTCATCTTCATCTCTGTGTTTTTAGCATTTCCCTAACCCAGAAAACTCTCGGCGTTTTCCCAGACAGCAATCTGGCGAGCTTCACAACATCCCGCAACTCAAGCGGGAACAGACTCTAAGAACTTCATTTTCCAGGAGAATCGACATGGCAGAACAGAAAGCACCACAGATGCAGGCAACTCTGGGCCTTACCGGATTGACCAGCAATGCAATGGCGCTGATTGCTCCGGGCGCCTTCCTATGGCTCACGTTCTTCATCCAGGCGACCACGGGCACCGCTGGCCAGCCTTCCACCGCACCAGCAATGTGGTGGGGCATTTTGCTGGCTTTGGGTCTCTGTTTGGCTACCGCAGTGGCTTATGCGGAGATCTCCAAGCTTTACCCGGGCACCGGCTCGAGTTACTACTACGCGGAGCAAGCCCTGCTCTCCAAAGACAAGGCCTTCAAGTACGCTCGTATTGCGAAGTTCATTGTCGGCTGGGGTTCTCACCTTTATTACTGGGTCTATCCCGGAGTGATGGTGGCAACCACTGGCATCTTCGTGGGTTACGTCGTCGGGTTCTTCTATCCCAACTTCATCAGCGCATCCAATCCCGGGCCGGTCTTCATGGCCATGATCGCGATCGTATTCTCGTTCTTTGTTGCCTGGATCGCGCAGAAGGGCGCAGGCGCATCGACCGCAGTGAACCTGGCCATCAACGTTATCCAGATTTCCGCGTTGCTGGTGTTCAGTGTTCTCGCGCTGGGCTATCGCGCGAACCACCCGGCTGGTTCGCCGGCGTTCGATTACGACGGCCAGTCGCTCGCAACCTATACCTACGCGTTCGCTACTGCCAAGGACGGCTCCATCGTCCGTGACGCGAACGGCATTCCCCAGCCTCAACTCGATGCGGCCGGCAAACCGGTTCCGTTCACGATCGACTATCCGGCGACCGACGCCACCGGCAATATGCTCACGCATACCAGCGCAAAGTCGGTCGTCTCGCCGCACAAATTCAGCTGGGTCTTCATTCAGGCGACTGTCGCGATTCTGATCCTGGTGGGATTTGAATCAGTGACTGCGATGGGTGGCGAAGCCAAAAACCCGACTAAACATATTCCGATCGCGGTAATCGCTTCGTTGCTGATTCAGGGACTTGTGTGTTACCTGATTGAGTATTTTGCAGCAAACTACTTTCTGAATTCCGGTTATACGATGCAAAGCGCAGCGGGATCGGCGGCGCCAATCGGCGACATGATGATCATTGTCGGCGATGCGTTGCTGGGTCAGGGCCATGGAAAGTACTTCATGATGGCTGAAGCGGTTACGGTGTTCCTTGCGCTCATCGGAACTACTCTTAGCTGCATGAACACCGGGGCTCGCGTGACCTACGCAATGGGGAAGGATGACGAAGCGCCCGAGCATTTCGGCATCCTTCACGCCGGATCGCTTTCGCCGCGCCGCGCAATCTGGACGCTGGCTGCAATCTCCGCCTTCCTCGGCTGCATCGCCGTGACGCTCGTCTTCGCCGATGCCAGCGCTCCGACGGACGCGACCATCGCGGCTCTTCCGCACGGAATCTTCTCGAGCTTCGGCTACTCCACCCACGACAAGCTGGCAGCATTGCCCAACTCCCTGCTGACCATCACTCTCACATCCAACTTCGGCACGTTCATTCTGTACGCGCTGAGCTGCTTTCTTTGCATGGTGGCGTTCCACAAGCGACCAGATCACAGCTTTATCAAACACACGCTGATTCCAGGGTTGGGCTTGCTGGCCAACCTGGCCTGCATGGCCGTTTACGTACTTGGCCCGTTCTTCAACCTGGGCACCAAGATGGAACCGCTGACCGCACTGGGCATCTCAGGTGTGTGGGGCCTTTATGGCGCGGTCTACTTCCTGCGGTCGTCTAAGTCGAAGGGGAAGGCTGTATTGCTGGAAGCAAAGAAGGTCACCATTTAGGCAGGCGGTCGTTGCTCTTGAACCAAACGCAGACTCTGGGTGGCAATCCTTCGCGGCTCGATTCAGAAAGCCGTTGATGGGAAACCACCCAGAGGTTTTTGCAAAACCTGAATCTCTGAACAGCATCTCTTATTGCGCCTGGCGCAAGATTTGAAAATCACCCTGCGAACAAGGACCCGTTCGTGGGGACCCAAATGAGGCTACCGGTCCATGTTGGATGTCGTGTTTGGTCAGGCAAGTGATCCCGGCAAAATTCGGACGAATAACGAAGATGCCACGGGGTCATTCATTCCCAATTCGCGCCACCAGGCTCGTTCCCACGGTTATCTGTTCGTCGTGGCCGATGGCGTAGGAGGCCTGGACCTGGGCGAGGTCGCCTCCTCCACGGCGGTCTCCGTTCTCATTCAGGAATTTGAAAAAGCGCAGGGCGGCGCCATGCTCATCAGCCTGCTGCCCCGCCTGGTACAGCATGCCAACGCGGCAGTCCACGACCGCACGCTGGCCCCGGAGTTTCGCGGAAAGAAGATGGCGACAACAGCGGTCGCATGCGCTCTGCGCCACGACCAGGCCATCATCTCTCATGTGGGTGACTCGCGCTGCTATCTCATCCGCAAGGGCGTCGCAAAGCAGATTACGCAGGACCATACCTGGGTCAACGAGCAACGAAAAATGGGAGTGATTTCAGCGAGCGATGTGGCAACGTCCGACTCGCGACATGTGCTGATCCGCTCTCTTGGGCCGGAGATGTTTGTTTCGCCCGACACCACGGCGCTCACCATTCAGGCCGGCGACGTGCTCGTGCTTTGTTCAGACGGCTTGCACGATGAAATGCCCGAATCGACCCTTGCCTTGATCGTCTCGCAAAACAAGCCGATCGACGAGATCGCACAGGAGCTGGTTGCGCGTGCCGTTGAAATCGACGGCAACGACAACACCACGGCGCAGGTCATTCGCATCCGCTCGGTCGAGCAGGTGGGCATGTATCGCGGCAGGCCCTACAGTCTTCACTCCTGAAATGTGGCGTGAAACCTTACGAATTCCTTAGAGTAACGCCGGCTAATCTCGATAGAGTAGAAACAGCACAAGCACTGGAGAACTCCGCCCGATGGGCATCCTCGACACCATTGAAGCCGGTTCGCAGATCGATTCCTACCGCATTGAAGCGCCGGTGGCACGCAGCGGCATGGCGTCGATCTTTCGAGCCGTGGACGTGCGCGACAGTCGTGTCGTCGCGTTGAAGATTCCGCACCCTGACATGGAAGCCGACCCAATCCTTTTCGATCGCTTCAAGCGCGAATCGGAGATCGGCGAGAAGCTCGATCATCCCATGGTGATGCGCGTCTACGGCGGAGAGAAACGCTCGCGCATTTACATGGTAATGGAGTGGTGCGAAGGCAGACTGCTGCGCGAAATTCTTTCCGAAGGACGCATGCCGCAGGATCGAGCCATCCGCATTGCCGTCGAGGTGCTCGATGCGCTGGAATACATTCACGAGCAAGGCGTTGTTCATCGCGACCTGAAGCCGGAAAACATCATGGTCGACGCCAACGACAACATCAAGCTCATCGATTTTGGAATTGCGGGCGATTCGGCTGCGCGACGGCTTACCTATGCCAACTTTACCGCGACGCTGGGCACAGCCGACTACATCGCTCCTGAACAAGTAAAAGGCAAACGTGGAGACGGACGCACCGACATCTACTCCGTAGGCATCATCCTTTACGAGATGCTTACAGGGCGGCTTCCCTTCTCCGGTTCCTCGCCCATGGAAATCATGAACGACCGGCTTCTGAATTATCCGATGCCTCCCACCATCGCAGAGCCGTCCATTTCGCCGCAGATGCAGGAAGTGCTTTACCGCGCACTCGAACGCGATCCGCAGAATCGTTATGCCAAGGCTCGCGAATTTGCACATGATCTGCAGCATTTGGACGAGGTGGGCGTGGAAGATCGGGTTGAATTGCGCGATTGGAACAAGCGCAAATCGCATAGTACGCGGCAAGTACTCTACTATGGAGCACTCGCCCTGATTCCTGTTGTTATCCTGTTGTTGATGGTGCTTGTAGCACGTCATCGATAGCCCAGCTCCAGGCGGCAATCTTCACGGGTTCTTTATACGTGGAACCCTAAACTAGTCATTGAATGCCCTACATTTTTTTACCCAGCCGGAAGGAGAGCCATGTCATCTGATTACCGGAATTTTCTTGCCCTCACCTATGAGGAGCTTGAAGAGCTGAACCTGAAAGCCAAGGCAGACCGTATGAGCCGGATGCCAATTGAGGAGGTTCGCGAAAAGCGGATCAAGTATCTGACGGATGAGAAGCACATCAAGGCTGTGACGGTCCTGTTTTCAGACCTTGAAGGCCGGCTGCATCTGTTGGACTACGATAAGAAATTCCTGCTGGGCTCGCATGAGAATCTGACCTTCGACGGCTCCTCGATCCGCGGCTTTACCGCACAAAAAGAGAGCGACCTTCGCCTGGGCATCGACTGGAGCGCCTTCTACTGGGTGCCGGCCGACGTGTTCGGCAACGGCAAGGTGCTGGTCTTCGGCACGGTGATCGACAAGGATGGAACGCCTTACTCCGGCGACCTGCGCGGCGTGCTCAAGGCCTATTCCGACAAGCTTTATAAGGAAAAGGGCTACACGCTGAATGCGGCCAATGAGATTGAAGGCTTCCTGTTCGCCGGCAAGGACGCGGAGCGGAGATACCACGAGACGATGAAGTTCGACTTCATCAACACGGGCGGCTACTACCACGTGCTGCCGCTGGATCCGTTGCGCCAGTTCATCGACACCGCCGCCGAAGTGCAGCGCGCGATGGGCTTCCAGAACGAGAAGGATCACCCTGAGGTTGCGCCCAGCCAGTTTGAGATCAACTACGGCTACGGCGAAGTGGTCGCGGCCGCAGACCAGATCCAGCTGTACAAGCTGCTCTGCCGCCAGATCGCCAACAACATGGGCTACACGGCCAGCTTCCTGCCCAAGCCGGTGGTCGGCGTAAACGGCAGCGGCATGCACACCAACGTGTCGGTCTCGAAGGAGAAGGTCAACCTGATGTGGGACCCGAAGGGCCAGGAGATGCTCTCCGGCTTCGGCTGGGAGTTCATCGACCGCATCCTGACCCATGCGCTCGACATCTGCCTGATCCTGAACCCAAGCGTGAACGCATATCGCCGTCTCGACCCGCACTTCGAAGCGCCGAATCAGATCAAGGCATCCGCCACCGATCGCGGTTCGATGGTGCGTGTGCCGATCGGCAACTCCCGCTCGATGCGCGTGGAAGTGCGGTCGGTCGCGCCGGATGCGAATCCCTACCTGGCTCTCTACTCCATCTTCAAGACCGGCATTGACGGCACCACGGCCAAGATCGATAACCTGCGCCAGGCTGAGCGTTATTTGCCCGATCACATCCAGGCAGCCATCGACGACTTCAAGTCGTCGAAGTGGATCGCCGATATCCTGGGTTCAGATGTGCAGGGCCGCTTTGCCGATCTGAAGCAGGCCGCTGCCAACCGCTGCGCCCGCGACCTCGGCACATTCGTCAAGGCTCCAGAAGTGCAGTTCCACCACGAGGTTTACAACCAGTCGCTCTGGAATTTGTTCTAGAGCGAACTGTCTCCATCTGCCTGGATGGGCAACAAGAAAGGCGCGACCAGAGGTGGTCGCGCCTTTCTGCATTTGGAGTGACCTAACTTGAAATCAGTGGGCCTCGGACTCAGATCTGCCTGCATGTCGCTGATTCATGATCTGCAACACGGCTTCTGCCTCTGCATTTTTACCGGATCGGGTAAGAACCTGGGCGAGTTGGTTGGCGAGCTGATCGGAATCGGGATAGGTGTTCAGAGCATCGCGGAGAATGCGCTCGGCATCCGGTAGCTTTCCGTCCAGGGCGTACGCCTTGCCGAGATTCATCGCCTGCTGCACAGTTCGTTGCGGTACAACCCGCGGCGCGTCGAGCAGCTCGATTACGCCCTGGTTGTTATTACTCGCGAGCAGATCGTCCGAGAGGCTGTCGAGCGCATAGGAATACTCGGGATCGATATCGAGCGCGGCGCGCCACTCCACTTCAGCGTCTTGTGTCGCATGGGTATCATCGAGCGCGCGCGCCAGAAGCAGGTGAAGCTTGAGCTCGTTGTAGCCGGACTGCTCTGCTACCTGCAGCGCTGTGATCGCCTCCTTCGTGTCGCCCGAATAATACAGGCTCGCCCCAAACATGAAAGCGACATGCGGCATCTCCTTTTGCTTTGGATCCATCTGCAGCGAGGTTGCAAAAATCTGGGCTGCACAGGAGTAGTTCTTTTGCTCGCCAAACCAGGCGCCGAGGTCATTCAAGGCTGAAACATCGGGCGTTCCTGCGAATCTTGCCTTCATCGATTCCGGCGGCGCGCACTCCGACTGCGCCCTGGCTGCGCAAGGCGACAAGACCGAAAGCAACAGCAGGCAACTGAGTCTGAATTGAAGCGGACTATATTGAAGTGAAATATGCATCTCGTCGGGCGGCCGCTTTTGTCCTCGCTCTTGAATTTTACTTGCCGCCGCTCGCAACATCGGCTCCATCGGCTACGTGCACCTCGATCTGGTCGATGCCATCGGGATTGATGTTGACGAACTCCGGAATGTTGACTGCTCGATTGGAGGCCGTCGCATTGTCGATCAGAATCGCCGGACTCGAGTTGCCTTGCTCGTCGATGTGCGTGAGGTACATCTGTGTATAGGGCGAGCGGGCCTTCGACGAGAACACCAGCCATCTGCCGTTGGGCGACCAGCTATGCCATGAATTCATCAGCCGTGTGTTCGCCCGCAAGCGCCGTGGCGTGCCACCGCCTGCGGGAATGATGTAGAGCTGGCTGTCTGGTCTCATCAGCTGCCCGTTCTTGCACTGCACAAAGACAATCCACTTGCCGTCGGGCGAGATCTTGGGGAAGTTGTTGCTCATCCCGTTTTCTGAAGCCCCGACGATCCGCTCGGCCGTTCCGCCTTTGCCGCCGTTGAAAGGAATGCGGTAGAGGTCGTACTTGATCTGCGCTTCGTGGGCATCATTGGCATGGGTGGCGCGCCCCTGCCCCGGCGGACGCGGGTCGCGCGCCTCGGCTCGAGCGAAGACGATGTACTTTCCGTCCGGGCTCCAGACGCCGTCGGTCTGCACATATTTTGGATCGTCAGCACCAGGCAGCGGCTCACGCAGCCCCGCGGCACGGTTGTAATACTCAAGAATTCCACGCGTCGGGAAGAACACCTGGAGGAAGCGATAGTCAATGAAATTGGTGACGTAGTAGCTGTCGATCAGGCGGCTCAGTTCAGGCCCCGCAAAAGTACTCAACACGTATTGCCCATTGGGAGAAACCTGCGACATGAATCCGACACGCACTGTGCCGACCTTGCCGTCGGTGTTCCAGTGCACCATGTCCTTGCTCTGGATCACCATGTGCTTCTGCACGGGAACCACTGCGTAGAGACCCTTGTCATTCGCCGGCCCGTCGATATCCATACCAAACGTCTTGCCGTCGGCGGAGAACGAATGGCAGTTGGCACAGGTTGGCATGTCTTTCAACACGGTGTGGCTTTCCGGTTTCCGGATGTCGCGGATGCGCCAGTGAATCAGGTGAATATTCGACTGCGCGAGGGGCGCCACTGCTCCGCCATTGCCGGAGGCCGGCATCAGAGGAACGTCGCGATAGAAGATCGGCGCGCCCACTTCGTCCAATGAAGTCGTGAAGGTGACGTGCGATTGCGAGTTGGCCACGTTTCCGTCGCGATACCCGGTGATGGTAACGGTGGCCGGCTTATGCGCCGAGCGTGCCTGGATTGCAGCCCACGTCGCAGCATCCGGCTTCCAGGTCCACGATGCGGCTTGCTGGGGCGTCAGCGCGGGCGGCGAGTTCGAATCCGCCACGCAGTCCGGGTCAATCGGACCGAATTGCATGCGCTCGCCTTTTGAGGTTTCATGGATCGGCGCGGAATTGTCGGCGAAGGAGATGTCGATGCTCCACGATGTTCCCGCGGCATCGCGCCATATAAACGTTGGCGGCGTAATCCCCGGCGGAAAGATGGAACCTTCTTCGGGATAATCAATCGAGATCGGCGTCAGAACGGGCGCCGCGGCGGCAGCGGCAAAGGCACGTGTGGAAAGGGTTGCGCCGATCGGGCCTCGTTTGTCGACAGGCAGGAAGATCGCCAGCAGAAGAATGGCAAGAATCGTGAGACCCGGGCGAAGCGCTCTCAAGAAAAGCTGCGCGATTTTGCTGCCTCGATGCACTGTTCCTCCAAAGAGCTTTTGCCTCTGCATCGAGGAACAATGAAGCAAACTGGTTGCTTACGCTTACAGTTCGCTCAATGCCAACTGGAGCCCGGAATTTCTTGTCTGATGAAGTGACAGCATCGTTCCCGGTTGCTTAACCGTAGGAGAACAGGAATGAAGGCCGTCAATCTAAACGATGTTCGCAGGCGATGAAATGACCTGTCAAGGCGCTGAACCGACGACGAAACCAGTCAAAGAAACCTTCACGCATGCGGATTCATCCCCGACGATTGAAGTCATTGGACTTTGCTGGCCTGTGCTGCGCTGAGCACCAGGGGCTGGTGATCTGCCGTAATCACCTTCTGGTAGAAGTCGTGCAACTGAACGTAATCCTTGGGATCCAGCAGGGTGAAGCCCCGCGCCAGGATGCGCGCACCGATAACCGAACTGCCTTCGACCTTGGTGCGAAGTTGATAAGCGGCGTTATCCTCCCACTTCAGGTTCGTATCCTGCGGAGTTCCTTCGAGCGCATAGCCCGGCGGCAGCTGATAAGTAATCTGCTCCTGTTCCTGCGCCGGATACCGCATGTCGACGGGCAGTTCTCGCGGACTCTCAACAGGGAATGGATTCTTCTCCTGCGCCTCGAAGAAGTTGCGCGGCAACTCGATTCGACCATTGGCATTCTTCGACAAGGAACCTGACACGGGAATAACGGCCAGGAGCTGCTTATCCGGGTCATCGAGGTAGACGAGGTGGTCGACCGAGGCCGTAATGCCGGCCGGCACCTGCTGCGCGATCATCGTGTTGATTTCCGAGCTCACCGCTTCGACGCCCGACTTGATTGCAAGTTGTCGCAACTCGATTGCCTTCTGCCCGATGAACGCGATCTTCAGCGATCCGGAAACTGCCCCCCGTGGCGATACATTGAGCGTGCCCACGTGCAGGGTGCTGTTGTCAGTGTTCTTCTGCAAAGGCGTCACGATGGTCTCGGCCTTGTTGCCGGCACCCATCGCCACTCCGCCCGCGCCTGCGTGCGCCCAGTGCAATGTTGCAAAGGGAGCCATCCTCGTTCCCGGATCGACAAGAGTCTCCTTACCGTCAATCCGCAGCCCCACGAGGGCGGTATCGAGTTGAATGTTATCCATGAACTGCGCCGAGAAGATGCGAATGCTGCGGCTCGAGATTCTCACAGGCCGGGCGCTGATTCCCGCGGTCCGCATAAGCGCCAGGTAGAGGAATGCAATCTGGTTGCTCGATCCTTTCCTGCTCAGAAGAACACTCTCCACTTTGCCCCGCGGAATCCATTCGCTGCCGGTCAGGGGCGCGCCATCGGGACTTGAATCGGTGTTCTCGATCTTCTGCACCGCGTTATAGAGCTTCTTCGCCTTATCCAGGGATGAATCTGATGGTGAAACAATTTCTTTCACCAGATTCTGCAATGCCTGTGTGGGTGCCGTATAGGCGTTCAGCGCCTTCGTCCAGTAGCTCATCTGGCCTTGCCAGTAGTCCTTCACATCCGGCGTATAGGTGTAAAAGAAGTCGACCCCATAAGCCTCATCGGTCAGCGGCGGCGCATAGTTCTCGCTGGGAACAGGAGGGACGTCCGTGAGTTCGATGACATAGTTGCCCATCGCGTCCGGCGTGAGAGTTTTCCCGGCTGGAAGAACGGGCTTGAAACGAACGTCGGTCAAAATGTTGTCGTGGGGATCTTTCAGTTGGCTGTCTCCCGCTCCCACGTCCTTCGATTGCTGCGGAAGAAACTGCTTGGAAGGCCGGAAGACAAAGCGCTCCTTGTGAATGAAGTACTGCTTCTGCAGCTTCCAGTCCGGCGCGGTGAGATAGCGGTCGTACCGCACCTGGTAGCGATACTCAATGACGCTGCCAACTTCGACAGCGGGCATCGTGAATGTAGTTTCGCTGCCCCGGGAACCCTTGCTGGCCTTCAGCAATTCCGACGGCTTTCCCGTCAATGGAACGATCGTTCCGTCCGGATGGATCACGCGGCCCTCGAGCGCCCCAATCTCCACCTTGCCGACATAGCTATCCGCGTCCCACGGCTGGTCTTCACCGAGGTGGTTGATCGTCGGCGCATCCCAACTGTTTGCTGTTCCCGACGACATCCTGCTTGAGTTGTTGCCCACCGCGTTAAAGACAAATGTCTTGGGATAGCTGATAGGAACCACGGCGGCACTTTTTCCCGCATCCGTCAGGACCTTTATGCGCGCGTAGATCGTTCGGAATGCGTGAGGATCGTCCTCGGTTTCTTCGCGATAGAGATACACGGCCGCGGCCCCTGGCGCCTTGGGATCTGCCGTCATAGCGAGCTCCTCCCTGGAAACAGGCGGAAACTGCGCATGCGCTACCCGTGGAACAGTCACAACTGTCAGCAGAAAGACAAACGGCAAGGCACCATGAAAACGCATTAATCGCTCCTGGATTTATCTATTTCTAGGACGGACGTGCACCCCAGAAGGTTCAACACAAATAAAACGACGGGAACACCTTCGAAATCACCGTTCCTGTCCTCTCGCATAGAAAGCTCACTCACTCAGAATAATCCCAGGCAGCACGCCCCGTAATTGATCGCAAGAGGAGTTTCAGGGCGTCGCGTTCCTGTTTAAGGCGAGAGCGCGAAAACCCCCAGATATACGCCAATTGAAGCTTCCAGCTCGTTCGGAACTCTCGATTTCGCTTCAATCGATGTGAGCGGGGTCACCAAAGCATTTGCTCCAGACGTGATCCTCGACATAAGGAGCCGTTTATTTGTGGTCGCTTGCAGGCTCATTGGGTTCGACTGTCCCACATCCTGATTGCGGCCGCTCCACGGAAGCCCCTCCCGCGGGCCCTCGGCCCTGGAACTCGTGGTGAAGCAAAGCAATCGACAGGCTGCCAAAGCCCTGCGGGACGCTCTGGATCACTACAAATCGACGGCTTCGGCGAAAAATCAAAATTAGCCTGCGCCTCGCGCTGGAATAGTTCCCTGTTTTGCGGGATAATTCGATCTCCCCTTCCACCCTCACTCGTGAGGCTGCGGAAATTCCTGAAAATCAACAGTCAGCAGGTTGATGCAAACACTCAAATCTTCGGGCCGATGAAAACAACGTGAATTCCCCCGAACCGCATTTCGGTCAAAGCGCGTCTACTATACACAGATCCGGTTCGTTCGGGCCGGGACAGGAGCCATTCGATGCCAGCTCACCCTCTTCCCCAAACCCTGGGGGAACTGCGCAGCAGCACTCAGTTTTCTGAAGCCCGCCTCAAGACCCGCAGCGTCAAGGATGAAATGCGCTCGAACCTGCTCGTCCGTCTTCAGTCGCATGAGACGCTTTTCCCCGGCATCGTCGGTTTTGAAGACACAGTTGTTCCGCAGATCGTCAACGCGGTTCTCTCACGGCAGAACTTCATCCTCCTCGGCCTGCGCGGGCAGGCGAAGAGCCGGATTCTCCGCGCGCTGACGGCGCTGCTGGACGAACAAATGCCATGCATTGCAGGATGCGAAATTCGGGACAACCCATATAATCCGCTCTGCAAGCGCTGCCGCGACCTTGTCGCAGAGCGCGGCGACTCCACGCCTGTCGCCTGGATCGGCCGCGACACTCGCTATGTTGAAAAGCTGGCCACGCCTGACGTTACCGTTGCCGATCTGATTGGCGACCTGGACCCCATCAAGGCTGCCCGCGGCGGGCAGGACCTTTCGAGCGAACTCACCATGCACTACGGCCTGCTGCCGCGCGCCAACCGTGGCATCTTCGCCATCAACGAACTGCCCGATCTCGCCGGAAAAATCCAGGTTGCGCTGTTCAACATCATGCAGGAAGGTGACGTGCAGATTAAGGGTTACCCTGTCCGTCTCTCGCTCGACGTCGCCCTGGTATTCAGCGCCAATCCCGAGGACTACACCGCGCGCGGCAAGATCGTCACTCCGCTCAAAGACCGCATCGGCTCCGAGATTCGCACACATTATCCGGAAACGCTCGAAGAAGGCATTGCCATCACGGCGCAGGAAGCATGGGCCGAGCGCGATTCAGCAGCCATTGATATTCCTGCGTATGTCCGCGCCGTCGTGGAACAGATCGCATTCACCGCACGCGAGGACAAGCGTGTCGACAAGCGCAGCGGCGTCAGCCAGCGCCTGCCCATTTCTACCATGGAGCTGGTTGTCTCCAATGCAGAACGCCGCGCGCTCGTCAACGGCGAGAAGCTCGCGGTGCCCCGCATCAGCGATATCTACGCCGCGCTGCCCGGCATCACCGGCAAACTGGAACTTGAATATGAAGGCGAGATGCGCGGCGCTGACACGGTTGTCCGCGAACTGATTCGCACCGCGGTGGGCAAGATTTACGACCGCTACTTCTCCGATATCAACACTCAACAGATCGAGCAGTGGTTCAACCTTGGCGGCACCGTGAAACTCGACGAAAGCCAGTCCAGTGCGGCGGCACTCGCGGACCTGAAAAAGATTCAAGGCCTCTTCGAAAAGCTTTCTCCGCTTCAAGTCAAAATCTCCGACGATCCGCCGAAGGCCGTTGCCGGGGCAGAATTTCTTCTCGAAGGCTTGGTCGCACATCGCAAGTTGAGCCGCAGCGAAGAGCGCGGTTTTGCGGCAGCCGAAAAAACGAAGCGCAAGGAAGAACGCGACATTGAAGTCGAATTTGACGACTGGCAGCGCGCCCGCCGGTCAGGCCGCGGCGGCGGCTTGAACTAGGACACGCATCCCCGAGGGCAATCAAATGAAGCGCGTTCGCTACACAAAATTCACCGGCGACCTGGCCTCCGAGATGGACATCGAAGACCTGCTCAAGGCGCTCTCCGATTACCTGCTCGACTCCGGGTTTCGCGATCCCTACCTACGCTTTCAGGAGATGGACCACACCCTCGACGATCTTCGCGAAGCCTTGCGCCAGCTTCTCGAGTCCGGCGACATGTTTGACGAGCGCATCCGCCAGCAACTTGAACAATTGGGGGAGCAAGGCAAGATCGATGATCTTATCGACAAGCTCATTCAACGCATGGAGCAGGAGAACTACATCTCCTATTCGCAGAACATGAGTCCCTCACAGATGTCGCAGATGATGGGGCAGGCGGGCAATGTCCAGGGCGAAGTCAAATTCGAAGTCACGGACAAGAGCCTCGACTTTCTCGGCTTCAAGACCCTGCGCGATCTGCTCGGGTCTCTGGGTAAGTCGAGCTTCGGCCGTCACGACACGCGCCACTGGGCCACGGGCGTCGAAGCGCACGGCGCATCGCAGAGATATGAGTTCGGAGACACGCTAAACCTCGATACCACCACAACGCTCAAGTCCGCCATCTCCCGCGAAGGCATCGGATTGCCGCTTAATCTTGAGTACGACGACCTGCATGTGCACCAGTGCGAATATCAGAGCTCGTGCGCCACGGTCGTCATGCTGGATTGTTCGCACTCGATGATCCTGTACGGCGAAGACCGATTCACGCCGGCGAAGAAAGTGGCGATGGCGCTGTCGCACCTGATCCGCACGCAGTATCCGGGCGACTCACTTTCGCTGGTGCTCTTTCATGACTCTGCCGAAGAGCTGCCCGTCTCGCAACTGGCGCGCGTCAAAGTCGGCCCATATTACACCAACACTCGCGAAGGCCTTCGAGTCGCGCAACGTATTCTCGCGCGCCAGCGCAAGGACATGAAACAGATCGTGATGATCACTGACGGCAAGCCTTCGGCGCTCACGCTGCCCGACGGCCGCATCTATAAAAATGCCTACGGCCTCGATCCGTTGGTCGTCAGCGAGACGCTGGAAGAAGTCGCACGCTGTAAGCGTTCCAACATCATGATCAACACGTTCATGCTGGCGTCGGACTTCGGCCTCGTGCAGTTCGTGCACAAGGTTTCAGAGATGTGCCGCGGGAAAGCCTACTTCACCACGCCGGATACACTCGGGGAATACCTGCTGATGGACTACATGAATCGCAAATCGAAGACGATTCACTGAGTAAGGCAGCTGTTAGCTCTTAGCCTTAAGCTGGTGCTTGGAGTGTCGAACTCCGATAGACGACCGATGATCGGAACGCAAATATCTCATCACTTCGAGAACGAGCTCGCTTGCAGATATTTCCATCCATTGAAGTTATGCGTGAGTATTTCTCGATCGTGAACAAAACAGCACTTGTGTGCTCTGGCGCAACGTATTTCTGCCTGTGGATGCGTAATATCAGTGCATACATAAAAGGATATCCACTGCTGTCACAGGGAAGTACTAGCGGTCTCCTCTGCTTTCCCTGTGACGTTTTTCATCAAGGATTTTGACGTTTCTTTTGTTCTCTCTAAAAGCCCCACCCGTGCTCAAGCCGGGTGGGGCTTTTCTATCAGCCGGGTAGCGCCAGTTGCGCATCTCTTGCTCCTCCTCAACTAAGCATTCATACAATGCGGTGCGGTGAAGCTTGTGGACTAAGATCTTCGGGATCACCGCCCGAATGACACCGACCGCCCAGACGGGCGAGAGAGTCCAGGGCAGTCGGAACCGAGTCCAAACCTGTTCCTCTTAGCTAGTACTTCTGCCAGTTTCTGGCGGCGCGCGGATTCTCTACTTTCATTTGCAGGGGGCACGAACGATTGCGCTCCCTGTCAATAAGGTGTGACAGCCGGAAACAGGGGAATACCCTGCAGAGGCGAAACCTTTCCCTGTAACTGAAAATCCTGTCTCCCAACGATATTCACTCACGAGCGCGCGATGACTACCCCGAGAATCGGCGAAGAACTCAGGACTGTTTCGGAGTCAATTTCGACGCCGGGGGCACAGAACGCGCCAGGTTCCCCAGACGGATTCCTTTCCGGCAGCAACTCCCCCAACCGGCCTTTGAATACAGGTCCGCCATCGGAAGATGGCTCGCACGCGGTGAGTCTCTGGATGACCACGGCGGCGACGAGTCTCAACGCATCCATGGTGGAAGGTTATCTGGCTCACAGGAGTAGATTATTTTTCAACGCTGGGGTATCAACCTGGCATTGCGCTGATCGCTGCGGGGGTTGTTGCGCCGCTTGCGACTCTGATTCTTGTTCTCGTCACCATTCTTGGCGCGCTGCCCGTGTACATGCAGGTTGCCGGACGAAGCTTCGCCGGGCAGGGTTCGATCGCCATGCTCGAAAACCTGCTTAAAGGTTGGAAGAGCAAGTTGCTGGTGCTCGTCCTGCTCGGTTTCGCGGCGACGGATTTCCTTATCACGATGACACTGTCGGCTGCCGATGCGGCGACGCATGCGATTAAAAATCCCTTTCTGCACGGATACCTTGGCGATCACCAGGTTCTTGTCACGCTGGCATTTCTTACGTTGCTCGCGGTGCTCTTTCTAAGGGGCTTCAAAGAGGCAATCGGACTTGCGACATTTGCCGCTATCCCTTATCTCGTCCTGAACCTGATCGTACTGGGACGCGGGGTATCGGAGGTGGCGAAACATCCCGCCTTGTTCACCGGCTGGCGTTCGATGCTGGCTGCGAGAGGTGATATGTCCCTGGTGATCGTGGGTGCATTGCTGGTATTCCCGCAACTCGCGCTCGGCCTGAGCGGATTTGAAACAGGTGTGTCAGTAATGCCTCTGATCGACGGGGAAGAGGCGGACCATGGTTACAACCCGCGTCTTGGTGGCCAGCCAAAGGGAAGAATCCGAAACACACGTAAATTGCTGGCGACCGCAGCTTCGATCATGAGCGTGATGCTGATCCTGTCGAGCTTCGTGACAACTCTGCTGATCAGCCCGAGAAGACTACCGGGTCGACGGCAAGGCCAGCGGAAGAGCACTCGCATTTCTGGCCCACAAATACATCGGCCCAGGTTTCGGAACTGCCTACGATATCTGTACGATTTTGATTCTTGGTCTCGCTGGCGCTTCAGCGATGGCAGGACTTCTTCACCTGATTCCCCGCTACCTGCCGCGCTTCGGTATGGCGCCGCGCTGGGTGGCCCTCTCGCGCCCGCTGGTGCTCGTGCTATTCGCTATCAACGTTGTTATTACGCTGGTCTTCCGTGCGGATGTGGAGGCCCAGAGCGGCGCCTATGCGACCGGCGTGCTGGTCCTTATATTGTCGGCGGCCTTTGCAGCGACTCTCGCTTTGTGGCGCGAGCGGCATTGGTTGATGGCCGCTTACTCCGGTATCTTGTGCCTGGTTTTCGCTTACACCCTTGCCGATAACTGCGTGGAAAGACCAGACGGGCTGATCATCGGTGCAATTCTTACGTTGCTGCTGGTGCTGGCATGCGGGTTGAGTCGCTCGTTGCGCTCGGTTGAACTTCGCATCTCCGAGGGCTTCTTCGCGGACGTTGAGAGTTGGGAAATAGGACCGGAACTTCGCGGAAAGAAGGTTCATCTCGTTCCAATCAAGAGCTCCTCGGCCGAAGCGCGAAATAAGAAGAGAGAAGAGATCGCCAGGCACTATAACCTGCGAGGCCCGTTTCTTTTCCTGCATGTGAATCTGCTCGACAACCGCAGCGAGTTTTCTGCGCCGCTCGAGGCGATGATCAGGAAAGAAGGCAGTGACTACGTCGGCGGAGGTCTACGGAGCGATTTCTATCGCAAACTCCCTTGCCTATGTCAGCGAGTGCATCGATCCCATATCGGTATTCATCGGGCTTACGCGGCGCGATCTGATGACGCAAGCAGTACGTTTCATCCTCTTTGGCGAGGGCGAGACCGGACTCATGTTCTATACCATCCTTTTGCGGTATTGGGACTCGACCCCGCCGGGAGACGTGCGCCCGCTCATCTTTCTGATGAGTGACTAACCCGTATGAACCGGGAATGCGGCTTATGGCGCCAGCTTGCCATTAAACGTGGGGCAGTTGCTTACCTGGCCGCCATCGAGGCCGCGCTTGAACCACTCGGTGCGCTGCGCGCTCGATCCATGGGTCCAACTCTCCGGACTCACAGCGCGGCCGCTCATGCGCTGGATGTGATCGTCGCCAACGGCTGCGGCCGCCTTCAGCGCGCCGGCGACATCATCTTCATGGACGATGTTTCGCTGCTGGGTGCTGTGGCCCCACACGCCGGCAAAGCAGTCGGCCTGCAACTCCAGATCTACGGAAAGCGGATTCTGCGCGCCTTCGTCCTGCTGGGACAGCCGCCGCATCTGCTGCTCGATCCCCAGCAGCTTCTGCACGTGATGCCCGAGTTCATGCGCGACCACATAGGCCTGCGCGAAGTCGCCGGTGTCGCCTCCGAATTGCTTGAGTTCCTGCCAGAACGAGAGGTCGATGTACACTTTCTCGTCCTCGGGACAATAGAAGGGCCCGGTGGCCGCCTGCGCCGTTCCACAGCCCGAATACGTGATATCCCGGTAGAGCACCAGTTTCGCCTTGCGGTACTGCCGACCATGATCGGCAAATATCTGCGCCCACGTGTTCTGAGCGTCATCGAGCACAAAGCTGATCAGGTGCACATCGCGCTCTTCGGCCGGAGAATCGGCCACCGGACCGTTGGCCGGTCCCGGCTGCAAGTCTGCCTGTCCACCGCTGCCCGCAAAGAAGTTGCGCCCGGTGACCACACTGATGATGAGCAGCAGGATGAATCCGCCGATTCCCATGCCGCCGCCGAGACCGAATCCGCCGCCGCTGCTTCCCCGGCGATCCTCAATATCCGAGCTGATTCCCTGGTCCTGCCATTCCATACCGGAGGCCCCCGGATGCCTCAAATCAAGTTTGGCACAAACCGACAATTGCTGTCGGGCAGAGACGGCTCACCCTGAAATTGTTATCCTGACTGGCAGGAGATCTTTTCAGTGGTCAAGCGGCTGGGCGCGAAGTTTGCTGTTTTTGTGCTGGCCGGATTTCCAGTATTGGCCTCAACCGCCCATGCGGCGTGCAATGGACCTGCCGAACTGGTCGCAAAATTCAGCTCCCATCCCACCACCGATAATGCAGTTGTCCTCGGCAGCTGGTACGCCAGCCACAAGCAGTTCGACTGCGCCGTAGCTATATTTCGGGCGGCGACGAAGACCGACCCGAAGTCAGCGCAATTGCACTATCTTGCAGGCCTTGCCTATGTCGACGGCAACAAGATGGCTGACGCGGTTCCCGAGCTCGAAAAGGCCACTCAACTCGATCCTGACGTCCTCAAGCCTCATCTGATGCTGGCCTTCGCTCTCGATCAGAGCGGGAAACGCCAGGAAGCGGAGGAGCAATGGCGCCAGGCACTCGCCATCGATCCAAAGTCGACGATCGCCCTTGAAGGCCTCAGCCAGGATCTTCTCGATCGAGGTGCCTTCATCGATGTCGTCCTCCTGCTGCGAGCGGCTCCGCTTACTGAAAAGCTCTCTATCGATCTCGCCCGGGCATTCGGAAATCTGAATATGCTCGACGAGGCCCGCAATGTGCTGACCCAGGCGCTGAACGCGCACCCATCTTCCCTGCCTCTTTCCAGCGCTCTCATCGTTGTATACGTGAAGCAGGTTCGCCATCAGGACGCGATCAACCTGGCGCAGCACATTGTTGACGCTAATCCGGACAACCTGGATGCCCAACTGCAGCTCTTCCGCATTCTCGTTCTCACCAACCACATCAACGCAGCGCGTCCCATCGGCCCGAAACTCCTCGCGCAACGCCCGCACGATCCTGAGGTGCTTTACCTCAACGGAGTCGTTCTTCGTTCGGTGGGCAGCTATCCGGAGGCCAAGACGCTACTCGAGCAATCCATTGCTGCCGATCCAGATTCTCCCCATTCGCATTACGAACTCGGCATGGTGCTGGTCTTCCTGAAGGACTGGACTGCCGCGCGTCAGGAACTCGAGAAAGCCATCGCGGTTGGCGCCAAAGAGCCGGAGGTGCATTATCAGCTCGGTCTTGCCCTGCGAGGCGTTGGCGAAACACAGCTCGCTCAGAAAGAAATCCAAACCTACCAGGACCAGAGAGCGAGCGAGGAGGCCAAACTTGAAGCCTCGATGAAGTCCGCACAGGCTGACGACGATCTGAAAAAGGACAACGTACAGGATGCGATTGGTCACCTCAAGGAGGCCATTGCAACCCAACCCGACAACGCCACTTTCAAATACAAGATGGCCTTGGCTCTTCATCAGGCTGGCGATGCCGACGGTGAACGGGCTCAACTGGAGCAAGCGGTCAAGTTGAAACCCGACCTGGCCGGTGCGCAGAATGAACTCGGCTACCTGCTGTCGCGCAGTGGAGATTCCGCCGGCGCAATTCAGCACTTCCGCGCGGCCGTGCATGCCGCGCCGGGCTACGTCGAGGCATGGATCAACCTCTCGGCAGAACTTGCGATGGCCGCGCAATTCACAGAAGCGCGCGATGCGGTGGCAATGGCGCTGCGCCTGGAACCCGACAACGAGCAGGCTCAGAAGTTGAACGATCGCCTGTCGCGCGATGCCTCAGCGCGGCAAACCCATCCGTGATCGAATCTCGTGCCGATTTGCCGGTCGCGCCGCGGCAATGTGAGAATGAAGAAGCTCAAAGAATGACAAAGTTCTTCCCCACTTCCGGCTGGAGCCGGCGAAAATTATTGCGAACGGCGTCTGCTCTTTGCGCTTCCGCGGTTCTACCGCGTGGTCTTCTGGCCGCACAGGCTGATCATCCTGCCGCTCCCGCCTCTGCGGCGCCTGCAGCCAAAGCATTTTCGACGTTCACTGATGTCGCTGCGAGCGCAGGCTTGACTGCGACGATGTACTACGGTGTGCCGGAATCGGTGACCTACATCATCGAAGAGATGGGCGGAGGCTGCGCCTTCTTTGACTACGACAACGATGGATGGATGGACATCTTCATCCTCGGCGGACGAACCCTCGAAGCTGTGCCGCCCGATGCGTCGAACAGGCTTTACAAAAACAATCGCGATGGCACGTTTAAAGACGTGACCAAGGAAGCCGGGCTATGGGATGCCGGCTGGGCGGTCGGCGTTTGTGTGGGCGACTACAACAACGATGGGTTCGAAGACCTGTTTCTCACCTACTACGGCCAGAACAAGCTCTACCGCAACAACGGCAACGGGACCTTCACCGATGTGACGGAGAAGGCGCACCTGTTGCACGATGGCATTCGTTTTGGCGCGGGCTGCACCTTCATCGACTACAACCGCGATGGGCTGCTGGATCTGTTCGTTTCGAACTATGTCGATATCGACATGGCCAACGCGCTCAAGCCGTCCCTGAACATTCCCAACTGCAACTACGAGGGCGTGCCGGTGGCATGCGGACCGAAGGGACTGAAAGCGCCTCAGCATTACCTCTACCGGAATAACGGCGACGGCACGTTCACCGATGTTTCAAAGGAATCCGGCATCGCTGCAATCAGGAGTTCCTACGGGCTCACCGCAGTTTCCTTCGATATCGATGAAGATGGATGGCCGGATCTCTTTGTGGCCTGCGATACCACGCAGAGTCTCCTGCTGTTGAATAATCACGACGGCACCTTTCGCGAAGAGGGCCTGATGCGCGGAGTCGCCATCAGCCCGGACGGCCAGGAGATGGCCGGCATGGGTATCGGCGTGGGCGACTACGATCTCGATGGGCATCTCGACATCATTAAGACCCATTTCCAACTGCAGCCTTCGGGCCTTTATCGAAACGATGGCAAAGGGAACTTTGACGATGTGGCGCATCAGACAGGATTAGCCGGAGAGCGCACCTACGTGAGCTGGGGTACCGGGTTGTTCGATCTGGACAATGACGGCTATCCCGACATCTTCTGGGTCACGGGAAACGTTTACGCAGAAGTGGAGAGGATTAACCCCAAATTCCCTTACAAGGGACCGCGCGTGCTGTTTCGCAACCGGGGCAATGGCACGTTTGCGAGGTTGGGCGACGAGGCCGGACCGGCAATCGGTGCTCGCCATGTAAGTAGGGGCTGCGCGTTCGGCGATTTCGACAACGACGGCGATCTCGACATCGTGATCATGAATCAGCATGAAGCGCCATCCTTGCTCCGCAATGATGCTCCCAGGGAGAACCACTGGATCAAGGTTCGTCTGGAAGGCACGAAGAGCAATCGCAGCGCCATTGGCGCACGCGTGCTGGTTCGTTACGGAGGCAAAACGCAGGCCCAGGCTGTTTTGAGCCAGGCAAGCTACATGTCTGTGAATGACCCGCGGCTTCATTTTGGACTCGGAAAGGAAACTATCGGCGGACATTGAAGTGGTGTGGCCGACGGGAGCCGTCGAAAAGTTCCCCGCACAGGCTGCAGATCGCCTGGTAACCATCCTCGAGGGCCATGGAATTGTGCCCGGGAGACCGTTCCGGAAGGCCTGAGAATCCGTGATTCGAGTCACATCCGGAAGGCGGGCGCAGCCGTTTAAATTAACAGGTGATTTTGTTCCCTTTTGTGTTCACTTTTGAGCCGACAAGTACGAAAAACCGGCCCCGGTGACAATTCAATGACAATTGGCCGGAAGAGCCAGACCGGGTAAATCTCGAGAAATCTGAGTGATAGTGGGAAACCGTTTTACTTGCGGGTTCGAGGCCCAAAAAGCGCTTGCCCATGGTGTGTCGATTGTGATATCGATACTCGATTCACTTAGAAGTGTTTTTGGCGGTGGCTAACCTCGGCGTGTCGGGGTCAGTTGTGCGTCAGAAACTAAAAAACAAGGACAACAAACGCTCCAGGAGGCTTGGTAAATGTTTACAAACCATTCAAAGACATCGAGGAGTTCATCGATGTCGAAATGGTTTAGGCGAATTCCATGGCTGGTCATTCCAGTCATGCTTTTGTCCTTCACCATCGCAAATGCACAACAACTTACCGGAACGCTGAGCGGCATAACCGCCGATCAGACGGATGCCCGTGTTCCCGGTGCCAAAGTTGTTGTAACGAACGCGTCCACAGGCGACGTTCGTGAGACCAAATCAGACAACCAGGGATTCTTCTCGGTAACCGCGCTCATCCCCGGCACGTACAAGGTCACAATCAGCGCAAAAAGCTTCGCTAGCTGGGAGATGAACGACATTCTGGTCAACCAGGGCGATAGCCGAACGATTCCCAACATCCATCTGAAGATCGGCTCTGAAGCCACGGCCGTCACGGTTATCTCCGGCGCAGACGCTGAGATTCCCGTAGACACCGCTGAAGTCAGCGCCACCTTGAACAACGAACTGGTTGACTCCGCCACTCTGACGGGGCGCAACGCAGCCGAACTGATCAAGATGATGCCTGGCGTCACGTTCAACAACGGGGGCAACGCAGGCTCCGGCTACAACAGCCAGGTCACCGGCACGAACAACGGTCCCGCAGGCAGCTTCTCGGCCAACGGTACACAGCCCTACGGCTCCACGGACGTTTACCTCGACGGCGCCAACCTCATCGATCCGGGCAATGCCGGAACGCAGGTTGCCAACATTAACCAGGACATGACGGACAGCGTCAAGTATCTGTCCGCCTCCTATGGCGCCGAATACGCGAAGGGCCCGGCTGTACTGCAGGCCTTCTCAAAGAGCGGCGGTCAGAAGTTCCACGGCGAGGGATATCTCTATGCCCGCAATACCGCCGTTGGATATGCGAACGACTGGTTCAACAAGGCAAACCAGATCGCAGCCGACAAACCGAACACGCTTACGCCACAAAGTTTCTACTATGTTGGCGGCAACGTGGGCGGCCCGATCTTCTTCCCGCATTTCAATCACAACCGCGACAAGCTGTTCTTCTGGGCTGGTTATGAGTACATGGACCAGCACCCCTACAACGCCCCTGTCGAAATGAACGTGCCGACGGCGGCCCAGCAAGCGGGCGACTACCGCAACATCGGTGTAGACCCTCACGTCCTCAGCACCTATTCGCCCACTTACACTCTTCCCTGCAGCAACACGGGCGCATGGGATGAGGGTTGCTCAGATCTGACAATTTCGCCATGGAACACGCCAGGGCAGGATTTCAGTAACCTATCGGCAGTATTACGATCCCACCGGCAAAATCATCAGCGGTCTGAATCCACAGCCGAACCAGACTCCTGGGTCGACCAACGGGTGGAACAACTATCAATTCTCGCCGACCACTCCTCAGAACCGTTGGGAAGTTACCGGCAAGGTAACCTACGCCTTCAACGACAACAACAAGCTGTGGGGTTCTTACACACTGCAGAACGAGACCGATTCCCATCCACTCTCTATCTGGTGGGCACCGGAATGGACCATCCCATATCCCTCCGAACCGATCGGCAAGGAAACCGCTCACGTCTACCTGGCAAACTACACTCACGTGTTCAGCGCCACGACGACGAACGAGGTTGTGTTTGCCTACTCCGAGTTCGTCAACAACAACAGCCTGAGCAATGTTGCAGCATCCAGCCGCAAAGCGCTTGGACTCCCGGAAGAAAGCCTGTTCGGATCTCCCAAGACTGATCAGATGCCAAACTCGACCGGCGGATGGAATTCCGGCCTGACCGAGATCAACGAGTTTGACTTCAACAGCGGCATCTATGGCCCGGGCACCTTCGGCAAGACGTCAAAGGCTCCCTCGATCGCCGATACCTTTACCAAGATCATCAAGACACACTCGGTGAAGGCCGGCTTCTACTGGGATGCCCAGGAGAACCTCCAGGCAAACGGCAGCCCCATCAACGGCAACTTTGACTTCGAGAACTGGGGCTATACGACCACACAGAACATGACCCTTGACCGCCTGATGGGCCGCGTTGAGAACTACAGTGAGAACAACACCGACGTGGTTCCGGATATCATCTGGCACCAGTGGTCGCTCTGGGCGCAGGATTCCTGGAAAGCGACACGGAAGTTGACTCTCAATCTGGGTCTCCGTGCGGACCACGTTGGTCAGTGGTACGACAAACTGGGTGATACCCAGGTTTGGGATCCCTCCAGCTATAGCAACGCCAGCAACGCACCAGCCAACACCGGCCTGCTCTGGAACAAGCTCGATTCGAAGGTTCCAACCTCGGGCTGGAAGAGCCAGTTATTCCTGTATAACCCCCGCGTCGGCTTCGCTTATGACGTGATGGGCACAGGTAAGACGGTGGTTCGCGCCGGCTTTGGCACCTACCGCTATCAGGTCTCTTCCAACGACTCTAGCGCCGCGATGAACGGTCCTCTGGGTTCGTTCGGCTACGGTAGCGGCAACGCCGGAGTCAACGGATTCTATGGCTATAACATCCAGGGCGGACTCCTTTGCATGCACCCCGACCCGGGTGGACTTGCCGGAAGCTGCTCAGGTTCAACTGCAAAGACCCAGCAACTGCCGGTACCGGCCGGTCTGAATCAGAACGGTTCAGACGTCAGAGCTGACCAGCTAGGTGACGACAAGGTTCCTTATGCTGATACCTACAGCTTCGGCGTGGCACAGGCACTGCCTGGTCACACTGTGATGGAGGTGTCGTACGTAGGAAGCGCGAGTCGCAATCAGCTGCTGAATGGCGGCAACGGCCACATTGAGGATGCCAACACGGTCGCGTACGGCGCCTTCTTCACGCCAGATCCGAAGACGGGCACCTACTGGAATACGTCGCCGACCTCGGCGAATTGCTCCGGTTCCTGCACGGCCGCGAACACCAACGATTGGCGCCCGCTGAACAACTACGGCCACATGTTCATTCAGACGCACGGTGGATATGCCAACTACAACTCGCTGCAGGTTTCCGCACAGAAGCAATCCGGCAACCTGTACATGTTCACAAACTTCACGTTCGGCAAGGTCCTCGGTACTCGCGACGGTTCCACTTCAAATGGAAACGGCAACGGTCCGGTGGTCAACCCGTTCAACCTCGACGACAACTATGGACCGCTGGAGTATGACCACACCAAGGTCTTCAACTTCTCCGCGAGCTATAAACTGCCCAAGCCCATCCATAACAACTGGGCACTGGGCGAGTTGATCAACGGCTGGCAGATCTCCAACTATACGACGTACCAGGACGGAGCTCCCTACCAGACAACATCGCCGAACATGAACGCGAATTACGTAGCCACGGGCCAAGTGTTCACGCAGCCGATGCCGGCGACGGCGGTTGGCGGCAATACCACCACGTCGATTTCGACGAACACGTGGTTCGGCAGCAACCAGTACGAAAACGGCCTTCAGCCGGTGCTTGTATGCGATCCTCGCAAGGGATTGCTGAAGAACCAGTACTTCAACCCCAACTGCTTTGCAGCTCCATTGCCGCCAACGGCATCGTCGTTCGGACAAGTAGGTCAGACCATCTGGCCTTATATCCGCACGCCGCACTACTTCGGCAGCGATCTGGCGCTCTTCAAGGCATTCCGCGTCAACGATTCACAGCGGGTCGAGATTCGCATCTCGGCGACCAACTTCCTTAACCACCCGAACTCGCAGTTCGGACTGGCCGGCAGTGCTGATAACCAGCTCGTCTTCAACGGTGTCAGTACCCCTCAGGCCCTTACCTACAGCTCGAACAGCTCAACCACCGGTATCGCCCAGAACAAGGTCGGATATCGCTGGATGCAGTTCGCAGCCAAGTATTACTTCTGATTCAGCTCAGAAGCTTGCAGTCCGAAGGGGTGGCGAAAGCCACCCCTTCTTTTTTCCTCAACCACTCCCGTTAACCGCGTAATGCGTTCGGCTGCTGATCCGCTTATCTTCGCCAGAATTCAACCTTCAGGTCCGCGACCTGCTCCGTGCTTGCGAGGCAGAATCCGGCTGCGCGCACGTCTCCGCGTACAAGCAGACTAGCGCTCTATTTCCTGAATGTACCCTTCAGTTGCTCTTCTGTTTTTGAGCCTTCTGCCGGATCTTGATCTGCTCTGCGATTTCGCGCTCTCTCTTGCTGTCTCCGAAGCGATTCAACTCTGAGTAAACAGCAGCGAGGAGCCAGTGAGGATCAAGCCAATTGGGATCGGCCCTGACCAGGTCTTCAAGAATTGCGGCGGCTTCCGCGTACTTCCCTGTCTGATCATTGAGCTTTGCGATCTGCAACCGGGTGAGCGGATCATCCGAATGAAGCTGCAATGCAAGTTCGAGTAGAGGCCTCGCGCTCTCGATGTCGTTCGCCTTTAAGCGCATCGCCCCAAGATCGCGATTTGCCACAAAATCCATCGGGTCGGCTCGAAGGGCCGCCTGGAACGAGGTCTCGGCACCCGCAAAGTTCTTCATTGCGTACCGTGCCTGCCCTGACATCGTATAAAGCCCGGGTAGCTTCGGATTCAATTCAATCGCCGCGTCCAGGTCTGCGCAGGCGATCTCCATTTCGTCGCGATAGTATCGCGCAGAACCGGCAAGCAGCCACGCTTCGGCAGACTTCTTCGCCTTCGCAAGTTTCTCCATGCGCGGCAGGCCCTCTTCCTGCTTCCCCGACTGGATCAGCGCATAGGCATAAACGTATTCGAATTGATAGTCGTCCTCATGCGCCGCCTCCATGGGAGCCAGAAGCGCCACCGTTTCCCGTGAACGGCCCAGCTTGTTGTACGTGTACCCGAGCAGAATGGCGGTGTTCAGATCGGAAGGATGCGCGGCATGAAGCCGCTCGAGTTCAACGCGAGCCTGATTCCAATTGCCTGTCCGGTAGTACGCCATCGCGAGGTTCATCCGCACCGCGTCATTTTGCGGAGACAGCTCCAGCACGTGACTGTCTTCTGCAATGGCAGCGTCGAGTTGGCCCGCAGCAGCAAGCGCGGCACCGAGATTGGCGCGCGCCTCAATCGAATCGGGTTTCAGGGCCAGCGCACGCCTGAAATCGGCGATCGCCGTATTCAGATCGCCGTGTTGTTGCGCAAGGGCGCCTTCGCGCAGTGCCGACGCAGCATCTGGGGCGGTTTGACCCGCAGCAGCCTGCACCAGCATCCCCGCACACACAATCTGAACAACACGCATCGCTATCACAGGATAGAACATCGGTGAGTACCGCGGAGCTTTCACGCGTCGCGGATAGTAGAATCCAGGTGGGGCAGCCGTGCCGCCCTTCCTTTTACATGCGCAGGTCTGCATTCGTCCCCATCCATCTCGCGGCGCTGGCGCTTGTTTCATGGGCTCCCGGCAGTTGCTTGCAATGCCAGCAACCAGTTGCAGCGACACAGTCCCCCGCCCCCATCCGATTCGAGCTCAAGAGCCTTCCGTTTCAACTCGACAGCAGCCTCAGCCCCGCAAAGAACGTGCCTGAAACCATGGCGGGGGGTGTCGCAGTCTTCGACTACAACGGTGACGGACGCCCCGATATTTTCTTTGCCAACGGCGCCGACATCGCAACACTGCAGAAATCTTCGCCGAAATACTACAACCGGCTCTTTCGCAACAACGGCGACGGAACATTTACCGATGTCACAGAGCAAGCCGGACTGAAAGGCACAGGATTCGACGTCGGTGTCGCTGTTGCCGACTACGACAACGATGGCCACCCGGATATCTTCGTTTCCGGCGTGCACGGCAACACCCTTTATCACAACAACGGCGATGGCACGTTTACCGACGTGACCAAGAAGGCCGGCCTGGACAAATGGAACGATCCTGAGTATGGCCCGCTTTGGTCGGTTACCGCGGTCTGGGTCGACGTGAACAACGACGGCCTGCTCGACCTGTTCATCGTCAACTATCTTCAGTGGACCTATTCAAGTATTCCCAAGTGCGTGATCGAGGGCGTGGCGGAGTACTGCCATCCCCGCTACTACAAGGGGCTGCCTAACCAGCTTTTTCTTAACCAGGGTGATGGTACCTTCAGAGATGTCTCAAAGGAGTGGGGCATACGCGATCACGTTGGCAAGGGCATGGGCGTTGGGATGGCTGACTACGATCTCGACGGAAAGCCCGATCTCTTCGTCACCAACGACGCTGAGTACGCTTTTCTGTTTCACAATCTCGGCAACAAATTTGAAGAGGTGGCGTTCCAGACCAATGTCGCTCTCGCTGAAGATGCTGCATTCATTTCCGGGATGGGCACTGATTTCCGCGACGTGAACAACGATGGCTTTCCCGATATCGTTTACGTCGCTCTCAAGAGCCAGACGTTTCCGATCTACCTTAACACCGGGAAGGGCGACTTCACTGAAGCCACGGCGCCCAGCGGCATGCGCGCACTCAGCATGGGAATGTCCGGCTTTGGACCGGCCTTTTACGATTTCGACAACGACGGCTGGAAAGACCTTTTCGTCACACGCGGACAAGTGACTTCAGTCTGGCCGCCGGGGTACAAGTTCGCTGAACCCAACGTGGTCTTCCGCAATCTCGGCTCAAGCGGCAAATGGCAGTCCCTCACAAGCGAAGCGGGATTCACCGATGCCACTGCCGCGCGTCATCGGGGCTGCGCATTCGGTGACTTCGACGGCAACGGCCGCATCGACATTGTCGCCACCAGTCTCGATAGACCAGCGGAGCTGTGGATCAACCGCAGCCCCAACGCCGGCCACTGGCTTGACATTGTTCTGCGTGGAGTGAAATCGAATCGGGACGGAATCGGTGCGCGCATCAAAGTCGTAACAAAGACCGGGACGCAGTACAACCATCAGACATCCAGTGTCTGCTACGCCTCCTCAAGCCTTGGGCCTGTGCATTTCGGACTCGGCGCGGAAACGAAAGCCACCACAGTCGAGATTCATTGGCCAAGCGGCATCATTCAGACCCTCGAGAATGTGGCGGGCGATCAGATTTTCAAAGTCACCGAATCAGCAGAGACCACCGCGCCGAAGAAATAACCATCATTGCTTAGGCGGCCCGGCTTTTTGCTGGCTGGCTTCGATCTGCTGCACAATGTCCCGCTCTCTTTGTCCGTCGTCGGGACGATGCAGCTTGTAGTAAATCGCGGCGAGTTCAATGTGCGGATCGAGCCATTTGGGATCAGCCTTCTCCAACTCTTCCAGCGTCACCGCGGCCTCGGCATATTTTCCCGTCATGCCGTTCAGCTTTGCCATCTGCAATCGCGCCATCGGCGAGTTCGGTTGGAGGTGCAGCGCAAGCTCAAGCATCGGCCTCGCGCTGTCCAGGTCCCTTTGTTTCAGCCGCATGGTTCCGAGATAAAGATTTGCGGTAAAGTCCCGCGGATCTGCCTTCAGTGCCTGCTCGAACGCAGGCTGTGCCGCGTCCGTGTCTCCCAGGGCATCGCGTGCCTGACCCGCCATTGTGTAGAGGCCGGGAAAATTCCCCTGCAATTCGATGGCAGCGTCCAGATCAGCCCGTGCCTCGTGGAACTCGCGGCGACGCAACCGAGCCGTGCCCGCTACGAAGTAAGCATCCGCCGACCGCGTTGCTTTTGCTACTTTCTCCATGCGCGGCAGCCCCGCAGTCTCTTCCCCGGAATCGATCAGTGCATAGGCCAGAACGTATTCCAGGTCCATGTTGCTTTCACGCCCTGCTTCGAGCGGCGTCAGCATCGCCGCCGCTTCGTTGGACTTATTCAGCTTGATCAGGGTGTATCCGAGCAGAACGGCGGCGGCTACATCCTGCGGTCGTGCAGCGTGCACCGCTGCAAACGCAGCATGCGCACCCTCCATATCGCCTTTCTTGTAATACGCCAGCCCCAGGTTCATCCGGACGCCCGTTTTGTCCGGTGCTGACTCCAACGCTTTCGTATCTTCCTCAATGGCAGCGTCGAATTGCCCCGCCGCGGACAGTGCCGCGCCAAGATTCGCTCGCGCCTCGGCCAGTTTTGGATCGATGGCCAGCGCTTTGCGATAGTTGTCAATCGCCCCGTGCAGATCGTTTTGCTGTTGCGCAGCAATGCCCTTGCGCAGATAGTCGTCCGCCTCATTCAAGGTGGCAGGTTTGCCCGTCTGCGCCCAGGCCCCCTGCAGGGCAAGCGCAATCAACACAATTAAAACCGATCGCATTCTCTTAGGATAAGGCAACGTGGCAGGAAAAGGACGCGCAGATAGTCCGCCGCGGTATCGCTCAACCCTCTAGTATCCCGGCAATCTATTTCTTCTCGTCAACCTGCTTATAGTCAACGATCTTCATTGCAGATCCATATTTCTTGTAGTCCCGGAACTCGATGGTGTTCAGCACCGCCTGCCGATGACTCTGGCGCACCCGCACCTCGGCGCTGATCGGCATCAGGTAGTCGTGGCCATTGATCACGACATAGTCGTAATCGACACCCATCACCGAAGCCTGCGTCGGAAAGTCTTTTGGCATGTTGTCCGCTTCGAGACTGACGCGCCGAACATTGCGAGTAGCGCTGTCGATGTAAACCTGCCCATGGAATGCGACCATCAACTGCTGATCGTTCGAGCCGACCACCGAGTACATCGAATTGCTCTTCTCCACATGGTAGTCAAATACCTGCACGGTGCCAGAGCCCAGCGCGTCAGTCTCTTTCCACTTGAAGTCAGCCCTGGCAGAAGGCGCGAAGACAGCCTTGAGCACCCCGCCCAATTCGCCGCCGGAGAGGGTGCTGCCCTTCTGCCTCAGCAGGGCCTCTCGATCCGTGGTACTCGGCTCGCCGTTGATCTCAAGCATCGTGTGGGTCTCCGCCTTGTCGCGATAACGGAGGAGTTCGGCTATGGTGTCGCGATGCTTCCAGTTTCCGGCGCCACTCGCGTCGACGGAACGATTCGTAATTTCCACGCACATGAAGTTTGGCAGCGACTCCGCGTAGCCCACGGCATGCTTCTGCGCATCCGCAATCAGGCTCTGGATCTCATCTTGCGTCGGCGGCTGAACCGGATTGGTTACAGGCGTGATGGCCAGCAAGCCGCCACTGTAACTATCGTCTGCCTCACTGGTCGCCGTAAGGCTTTCGCCTCCGTGCCCCATACCGGCAGCACCGTTACCGTCCCCCGGAACCGTGAAGGACACCTGCTGGACGGCCGTCTTTCCTCCCTGGCTTATCATCGCCTTTACTTCATATGTGCCGGGGGCCATCGAAGCGCCCTTGAAGCTCGCCAGATATGGCACCGCCTCCTGAGTGCTATTCACTTTCAGTGGTAGAGGAGTCCTGCGACCGGGATGCCCATTCCTGCTTGCTTCTATCTCCACTGTCGGAGGTTCTTTCGACGTCTGATCGGGATGCAGGATGAAAAACAGCGAGACACCCTTCGCATTTCCCGGCACCACCCCCATGAGATTTGGCGTGATCTTACCCTTCTCATACCGCATCGGTTCAAGCGGATCTTCGTTGTCGTCGTTGATGGAGTCCACGCGTCTCACCAACACAATCGAGCTCAGCGATGGCGTCACCTGGGTCTGCGGGATTTCAAAGACCGTCCGCCGCGCTCCATATTTCAATCCGTCCTGGTCATAGACGGCGGCCTCAAGCAGGTACTGCCCAGGAATCGCCAGGAAATGCCGCTGCAGTATGATGCTTCCGGAAGGATCCGACTCCAGCGTCTCAACCGCTCCACGCTTCGCGATGTTTTCGCCGAAGTGCTCAACGACCGTTCCGCTCTTGTCTTTGATCTCCGCCACAATCGAAACGTGCGCCGAGTAAAGATTGGTGCGCGTGTCTTTGTTGGTTTGCAGCGACGAGATCGGCACCTCGATGGCCACCGTGCTCGAGTTTCCATCGGGCAGCTCTCCAAATTGCAGCACATCCGCATGAAACTTCACGTCCTGCGGTAAATTCGACTGGTTGAAGAGCTTGAGCAGCGGCACTTCAAACGGCCGGATCCCCGCTTCCGCCCCGGGCTCGAGTGCAAAATATCCTGACTTCGTTTTCACTGTGTATCCGGCGCGCACTGGCTTCGCAACAATCGTGCGGAACGATCCGTCATACTCCTGAATTGGCGGCTTGTAGGTCGCCTGGTAGTACGTGGTCATGTTCTCCCGCATCTGCTGCAGCTGCTTGTTTACACTATCCTGCGCATCGACATAGACTCCGCCGGTCTCCCTCGCCAGGTCCGCCATCGGACTCTTCGCGCCTGAGAACGGATTGCCGTTTTCCGACCGCATCATGAAGTCTGCGTTCGAACCCAAAGCATTCTGGCTGAAGCTCCCACCCGCCTGCTGCTGAACGGGCGTTGTCATCTGCAACCCACCGCTTCCCGCAACCGGCTGTGGCGCCGGATTGAAGGGCGCACCGCCATTCATCATCGCGTTGTCGAGCTGGTGCTGCGTACCCACGTTCAAAGCGTCCATATCCACGACGTAAAACGTGACTCCAGCACGTGCGGCAGCTCCGGTGATGGTCTTCACCATGTCTTTGGCGGCAGAATCCATCTGGAAGCCGTTGGTGAAATAAATCACCGACTTCCTCTCATTCAGTTTTTGCTGCGAGCGCACCAGCGCCAGCAGCCCTGCCAGCGCCAGCCGCGTATGCTGATCCTGCATCACCTTGTGCGTATCCTGCAATGCCGCTAGGAGCGCCTGGCACTGGGCACGCGTTTTGGCGTCCACATGCTTGCCCGCGGAGTCAGCGCCGGTCCGAACAATCGCGATCAGGTCCTTCTCCGCTTGCGCTGCGGCCTTGATCCTGCCGTCATCTGCTTTGTCCTGGACAATGTTGATTGCTGTGGTGGCCGAAGATGAGAGCCGCACCACTTGATTCGCAGTCGCGATACTCACCGCCTGCTCCATCACCCGGTGATCGTTCGTTGAGCTTTGCAGCAGCTGCATCCGGTTGCCAAAAGCCAGCAGAGCAAATGAATACTGCTTCGACGAAAGCATCTTCAGAATCTTGACGGCCACATTTTGTGCGGTCTTGGCTCCAGCTCCCTCAAAGTGATCAAACACCATCGTGACCAGCTGGTTTGACTGCGAATCACCTTGCACAAGCTGAAAGGTATTGAGCTTTACTGGAATATCGTTATCCGTGATAACGATGTCCTCGGGCTTCAGGTCGAGCACCTTGTGGTGTTTCTTATCCTGGACGGCAAGATCGAGCGTCACCTCGTCCACGGTTTGGGTCACCGCGGGAGCTCGCTGCTCAGTGACCGGCTGACCAGGCGCTGCCTGGCCATAGCTTCCCGGCGCCATCAGAAAGAGAGAAATGACCCCGACCCACCAATAGGAATTGCTGCTCGATCGCATGTGACTCCAAGAAGATTGATGATTTCCCGTCATAAAGATGTCTGATTTCCGCGCACCGGCTTTTGTATTGATCCCCGTCGGCCGGCACCCTTGAAAAATCCCTTTAGTTGCTATTCAAGAGACGCGTAGAAGCGCCTTTTTGCCTCGTGCAATTCTACTCGTGCCAGGGTTTTCACGCCTTAACCAGGCGGATTCATCTGGTACCGAATGTACC
Source organism: uncultured Acidobacteriaceae bacterium (assembly GCA_963769345.1). Lineage (GTDB taxonomy): Bacteria > Acidobacteriota > Terriglobia > Terriglobales > Acidobacteriaceae > Telmatobacter. The sequence goes on along the minus strand of CAVYLL010000004.1, from coordinate 31,861 downwards.
CGTCCGAGCCATCAACTTCAGTATCTGCAGGCATCCGGGGCCTGCGCAAGAAAACGCTGTCACATCGACGTTTCCGGATAGTACAATCCCCTCGATTCCCGGAACGTCTTCTATGCGCAGTTTGCTCGATCTTTTACGTCCGTCCTGCGCAATTTTCCTCGGCGGCATCCTCCTCATCGTCTCCTCAGCCAGCCAGCAGCCGCCTACAGCGCCAATTTCCTTCGAACTCAAACGGCTTCCCTTTCGCCTCGAGAGTGACGAGAGCCCAGCCCGCAATGCCCCTGAAACCATGGCCGGCGGCGTGGCGGTCTTCGACTATAACGGCGACGGCCGGCCTGACATCTTTTTCGCCAACGGTGCTCCCCTTGCTACCGGTAAAGAAGTCCGACCCCAAATACTGGGATCGGCTCTACCGGAATGACGGCAACGGCGTCTTTACCGATGTAACTGAAAAGGCTGGACTGAAGGGCACTGGGTTTGACGTCGGAGTCGCCATTGGGGATTACGACAACGACGGTCATCCCGACATTTTTGTTGCCGGTGTGCACGGCAACACCCTGTACCGCAACAACGGCGATGGCACTTTCACCGACGTCACCAGGAAAGCCGGCCTCGACAAGTCCACCGACCCCGAATATGGCCCGCTGTGGTCTGTCGCCGCAGCATGGGTCGACGTCAACAACGACGGCCTGCTCGACCTCTTTGTCGTCAATTACATGCAGTGGGCTTACTCCGATAAACCCCTATGCGTAATCGAAAGCATCTCGGAGTACTGCCACCCGCGCTTTTACAAGGGCACGCCCAACCAGCTCTTTCTTAACCAGGGCGACGGCACCTTCAAAGACGTCTCAAAGGAATGGGGCATCCGCGACCACGTCGGCAAGGGCATGGGCGTGGGCGTCGCCGACTACGACCTCGATGGCAAGCCCGACCTGTTTGTCACCAACGACTCGGAGTACAACTTCCTCTTCCACAACCTCGGCAACAAGTTTGAAGAAGTCGCTTTCCAGGCCAACGCAGCCCTGCCCGAGGAAGGCGCCTTCATCTCCGGTATGGGACTCGATTTCCGCGACTGGGACAACCGCGGCTATCCCGGCATCGCCTATGTTGCGCTCAATAAGCAGACATTTCCGCTGCTTCAGAATACCGGCAAAGGGGATTTCGTTGAAGTCACTGCAGCGAGCGGTCTCGGAGCGGAGAGCCTTGGCATGGCGGGCTTTGGCCCTGCACTCTACGATTTCGACAATGATGGCTGGAAGGACCTTTTCGTCTCTCGCGGCCACGTCTCCGCGACACACCCGCCCGGAGCCAAGCCCAGGCAGCCCAATACTGTCTTTCGCAACCTCGGCGCCAGCGGGAAATGGAAACCGCTGACTGAGGAAGCCGGTTTTGCCGACTCCACGGCCGCGCGCCACCGTGGGTGCGCCTTTGGCGACTTCGACGGCGACGGCCGGGTTGATGCCGTCGTGACCTCGATGGACGACAACGCCGAACTCTGGATGAACCGCAGCCCCGGTCGCGACCACTGGCTCAATATCGCCCTGCAGGGCGTCAAAAGCAATCGCGACGGCATCGGTGCGCGAGTCAAGGTCGTCACCAAGGCTGGTCCCCAATACAATCACCAGACCTCCAGCGTCTGCTATGCCTCATCGAGCCTTGGCCCTGTTCACTTTGGCCTTGGCGCGGAGCCAGTCGCCCAGAGCGTCGAAATCATCTGGCCCAGCGGCATCGTCCAGAGGCTCCAGAACGTCATAGCCGACCAGACCCTCAAAGTCGTCGAATCGGCCGCGGGCCCAGACACTCCGAAATAATTTCGGCTATTTCGCCGCATGCTCCGGCACCACAGATGTGAGCTATCTCACAGCAAGCCACCGGTCCCTTCCTCAAGAATCGACTGGGAGACTGCATGCAACGCGTATTGATTGGGACCGCCGCAATCCTGCTGGCCGCCGGTACAGGTCTGGTCGTGGGAGTCGCAGCCAAACCCAATCCCCCGGCCGCCAATCCGGTCCTTGCCTATCTAAAGCCCGTCCCGATGGATACAGCCGGCTCATCGGCCGTCGGGCCCATCGCAATTGATGTCCCCATCAACGGCACCATCTACCCGCCGGATATCATTCCGCCGCAATTTGCCTGGCGCGACAACAACTCCGCCGTCACCATTTGGCGTATCGAAGTCATTTTCGGCGAGAAAGCGCGCTCGATCCAGGTCTGGTCCGCAGGCGAGAAGATGCAGATTGGCCCGGTTGACGAGGCCCTGACCGGCTACGTCCCACCCACGCTCACACCGGAACAAGCCGCCGACCACACCTGGCGTCCGGACCCCAAGACCTGGGAGGAGATTAAAAAGCACTCCGTCGGCCAGCTGGCCAAAGTCGTCATCACTGGATTTGAGAGCAAGCTGGCCCGCGAGCCCCTGTCGCGTGCCGAAGCCACCATCTCCACTTCCAAGGATCCCGTCGGCGCACCCATCTTCTATCGCGATGTACCGCTGATCCCGCCTAATCCTGACACCGAGCAGCGCGGTGTCATCAAGCCCCTTCCTGATTCGGTCCTGCCCAAGATCAAGTGGCAGTTGCGTTACATCAATCAGACCGAGAGCAAGGTCATGATGACCAATCTGCCCACCTGCGGCAACTGCCACTCGTTCTCGCGCGACGGCAAGACTATGGGTATCGACGTCGACGGCCCCGCCAACGACAAGGGACTCTATGCGCTCGTTCCCATCAAAAAAGTCAGCACGATCTCCAACGACTACCTTCTTCGCTGGAGTTCCTTCTCAGAGGAGCATTCGCAAAAGCGATTCGGTTTCATGAGCCAGGTCTCACCTGACGGAAAATACGTGGTCAACTCCATCGACGTGCCCCACGCCCATGGCACCCGCGTGCTCGACCGTCTCTACAACGGCTTCTATGAGAACTACGGCTTCGGCCAGGTCTTCTATCCCACGCGCGGCGTTCTCGCCTGGTACAGCAAGGAGACAGGAAAACTTCAGCCTCTCCCGGGCGCCGACGATCCCAACTACGTGCAGACCTCCGCATTCTGGAGTCCAGACGGCAAGTACCTCATCTACTCTCGCGCCGCCGCCCGCGATCCCTACCCGCCGGGCTACAAGCGTTCCATGTACGCCAACGATCCTAACGAAACGCAGGTGCAGTACGACCTCTACAAGATCCCCTTCAACGACGGCAAGGGCGGAACCGCGGAACGCATCGTCGGTGCATCGGAAAATGGGATGAGCAACAACTTCCCCAAAGTCTCACCCGACGGCAAATGGATCATCTTTGTGCAATGCAAGAACGGCCTGCTCATGCGCCCCGACAGCAAGCTCTACATTGTCCCCTTCGAAGGCGGCGAAGCGCGTCCGCTGGAGTCAAACCTGCCGGTCATGAACTCGTGGCACACGTTCAATCCCAACGGCCGCTGGCTTGCCTTCTCTTCGAAGAGCCCGTCGCTTTACACGCATCTCTATCTCACGCACATTGACGATCAGGGCCATGCCAGTCCGCCGGTGGTCGTGGAAAACGCAACTGCCTCTAATCGCGCCGTCAATATCCCCGAATTCGTCAATCTTGGCTCTGAAGGTCTCGACCATATTGATACTCCCGCTATCGATTTCTATCGAGAATTCGACGTCGCCCAGCAACTGCAGGATGCGCACAAATACAGCCGACGCCGTGCCTGCATGGAAAGTAGCCGCCGACAAGGACCCCACCGACGCGCGCCCCTGGAACAATATGGGCGTGGCGCTCGCCGCCAGCGGCAAGACCAGCGATGCCATCACCGCTTACGATAAATCGCTCACGATGAACGGCGACAGCTCGCAGACGCACAACAACCTGGGAAGCGCCCTCGCGGAAACCGGCCGCTTCGACGAAGCCATGGCGCAAATCCAGAAGGCCATTGAACTCGACGCTGACAACGGCGCCGCGCACATCAACCTCGGCCATCTGCTTGAGGTCACAGGCCATCGCCAGGAAGCGATCGAGCAGCTTACGCAAGGCATCCAGATCGCGCCCAGGAACGCCGACGGCCACAACGTCTACGGTGCTATCCTCGCCCGCGAAGGAAAGATGGACGAGGCCATCGTCGAACTGCAACAGGCCGTCACTCTTGCGCCGGGCTCTGCGGAATGCCACTACAACCTCGGCCGAGCCTATGCCGCAACCAACCGATTCCCTGAAGCGCTTCCACAATTCGAAGCCGCAGCAAAACTCACCGGCAGCCGCGAGCCCGCAATCCTGCAGATGCTCGCAGCCATGTACTCAGAGACCGGCGACTTTTCCCGGGCCGTCATCATCGCTCAACAGGCCCTCGACCTAGCCGAGAAGCAACAGAACACTGAGCTCGCGACAGCCCTGCGCGCCAACCTGGCCCGCTTTCAGCTCCAGGCTCAAGCAGGCCCCGCCGCACAAAAATGAGCCCCAGTCCCACACGATTGCGGAGACCGGGGACTGGCGAAGAATTCGAAATCAGTGGTTCAGCACCGTGAGCTTGAACCAGTTCATTTGGCAGGTCGAGGACAATTCCGCAGGACCAAACTGATCAAACGGATAGATCCCGATCTGACTAACCGCGTTTCCCTGCATGATCACGGTTGAGCCGATCTGTTTTGTGGAACCGGAAAGACCCTTAACCGTTTGTTCGCCCGACCATGAAGTCACATCATGCGCCGGATCCTGCGTACAGGTGAATCGAATCCGCCCCCCGTTTCCCACTTTAAACACGGTAGACGAACTGTCGATCAGGCTCGTGTCCACATCGAGCATAATTTGGAAGCTGCCGTTCCATTCTGGACGTCCGCTGTATGTTACGCTGGCGACGGGAATCGGGCCTTGAAACGCTTCAACTCCATTTATGCAAAAGCCGTCCTCCACATAGCAAATCGACCAGTAGGTGTTATATCGAAGATTCGTGACGGGTTTTTGCGGGGTACCGCTTGGCGAAAAACTGACATTTATCGACTCGTATCCATAAGAAATCGAGTCGCTCCAATAGTTACTGAAACTCCCGGAGGCAGCCGGTCCTGTCTCTTTGCTCATAACTGTGGGTTGAGCCAAGGCGATCGAGCTGCTGAAGGCAAGCAGGGCCAAGAGAGCAGTCGTCCTGATTTTTGATTGCATGTGTCTCCTTCTCAACTTGGGAAAGTTCCATCTCCCACGTTGCATCCACGCGAATCCCGGACATTTCAAGGATGTGTGCTCGACGAGAACTGCTCCGGGACCCGGGCGAGGAATGATCTCCCGTCTCCGGGGGCCGAGCGCTTGCTAATGGATCTTCGGGGAGACAGAGAACCTGTGGAAAAGGCTGCGCCCGGCCAGTCAGAGAATCTGTGACACAAATTACAGCTGACTGTGACAAGAGCGAAACAAATCTTGACATCCAGCTGATCTCTACAGTCGGCTCGACGCGCGCTTTCGCTCGATCCCTAACGGCGCTACCTTCAGCCCTTAAGCAGGGCTTTCAAGAGAAAAGAAAGCCCGTTCCACGCAATCTGAACACCGATGCAGAAGAGGATGAACGCTACTACGCGGAGCACGCCGTGTGCTGTTGACGGCGATATCTTGCTGGTGATCTTTGGCGCGTACGCGTAACAGAAGTAGACCACGATGCTCAGAACTACGACTGCGGTGAAGACGCCGAGATGACTGAGAACGTGAGAGGTCACGGTGTGACCCGAGACATGAGCGCTCAATGTCAGCATCGCAACCAGCGTTCCCGGGCCAGATGTGATGGGGAATGTGAAGGGGTAAAAGACTTTCTCGCTTAGATGGTTGAGCTTTTCAGCGCCATCATCGCCGTACTCTTCTTCTTTTCCGCGCACACTCGCGGCGGACTGATTCTGATTCAGCACACCCCAGCCCATCGCCGCGATTACAACGCCACCGGCAAACTGGACAATCGGCAGCGAGATACCAAAGAAGTGGAGGATGGCGGAACCGAGAAGCTCGAAGATTCCGAGGAAGATAACGTTGCTGATGGCAATGCGGCGCGCGAGACTCCGATAGACGGCAGGCGGCGCGCTTCCCACAAGGCCCAGGAACACCAAGGCAGAGCCCAGGGGATTGATAAGCGGGAGCAACGCGGTGAATGCTAAGAAAAATGCGGACCAGACTGCCATGCCTGCTTTGTTCTCCCTGAGCCAGTAACGGAAAATCAGATTTGAAGCGTGACTGCTACTGCAACTGCACGCGCCGCCGCGATTGTGCGCGCCGAATTTGCCGGAGGGATTGGACTAAAGATTACTGAACCTCCGCAATCGATGCTCGCGCAGAGAGTCCGGAGAACATTCAACGACTTGCTACAACAACGTAACCCGGATCTTGACCTTTGGGAAGCGAAGGCTGCCAGGCGAAGCCCTGCGACAGCGAAGGACTACCGAGCCGGATCTATTCTTGTGTCGGGAATGGTGGACGCGGAAGGAATCGAACTTGAGCCGCTTTGCGGGCGTCCGAGCCCGCAGGCGAAATCCTGAGCGCAGCGAAGGACCGCTGGGAATGGTGGACGCGGAAGGAATCGAACCTTCAACCTGTCGGTTAAGAGCCGAATGCTCTGCCAGTTGAGCTACGCGTCCAGAGGGTGTTAAAACGCCTTGCAGTGGGAAGATTGCGCGGCGCTGATCAGCGAGAAAATCATCACTGACCCTTAAAAAATATAACACAGCGCACGGCACTCTTCCAAAGCCGCGCCGCACACGTTCGCGCATCCTGCACGGATCGGCTGTGCATTCTTCCGTGCAACAAATGCTGCAAAGCTGTCGTGACACGAACCGATAAAACCCGCGCGCATGCAGGCCCTCGTCACACTTACCGCTTTTCGGTTTTCGATTGGATTGGTTCGGCTTGAAATCGCTTAGAAGGTAAACGCGACGCCCGCGCCCACGCTGCGCTGATCCTGTGCGAATACCACCATGCCGCCATTCACCAGATACGGCCGGTATCCTTCCGCGAGCAGGTTATTCATATCCAGCAGTGCCTCTATATTCAGGCCTTCGCGGTGGGTGGAGACCGGTTGGCGCAGATGCAGATTCAAATACGGTTCAATCGCACCGACTGAATACGGCGCAATCGGAGTCACAGTATCGGCAGGCTGCCATCGATAACTAGCACGCCAGCGTGTTCCCGTTCCCTCAATCGTGCCCGAAAGAGATATGGCGTACATCTGCGCGTGACGCGGCCGTGCGGCATTGAACAACTGGCTGACCGTCGTCGGATGGACGAGCGCCGGCATCACGAGGGCATCTCCGTTGGCGTAGCTCAAGCGAATACGGTTCCCACCGCCAATCCGATGCTCGACGGCAGCCATAACCCCGGCACTTGCATAGTTCGGTCCTGCCGATCGCATCAGCCCGCTCATCGGATCGCTCAGTACGGCGCTGCTGTCCACACTCCGACCGCTCGCTTCAATCACCGGATTTTGAATGTTGTCAGAGTAGACGAGGAAGGAGACCCCCGAAGCATCGGTCCGCCGCTCCCAGCCGATCTCCTGGTGCAATCCGCGCTCCAGAGCGAGTTGGCCACCGCGCATTGAAACCTGCGGCAGATAGGCACCCGCCTGCGAGTCATTTCCGTTCAGGCCCGAAGGCGCGCTTGCCATCCGATAGCTCACCGTGGAACTTCCGCCGTGCCAGGCTACCGTCGCAAATGGCAAAGTCGCGAAGATTGTATTGGGCGAATTCTGGCTGAATCGGGCCATCACCTGTTGTGCACCAGCGTCAATTTCGAATTCATCGCCGAGATTCATGTTCTCGGCACTCCGCATCGCGGCTTCTTCCAGTCCCGCGCCGCCCGATCCTTCAATCACAGGATGAATCGAAATTGCCGCCATCGACTGCAACCGATCCCGCAATACCCAGGTCCTGGCGGAAACCCAGCATCGACTCCATGCCGGCATCGGTATCCGGCGCAAAGTCCACGCGCGCCAGCAACTCGCGGCTGTCTGACGGCGTGTCTTCCACAATCGCCGTAAATCGTTCGCCGCTCTCGCCGAATGTGCCCTCCTGTCCGGTCGCCATCAGCCGCGCCTTCAGCTTGGGCCGCGCGCCTGGACCGATCGGAAACGACCACCAGCGGTCCATCTTCAAGCCAGCGCAGCAGGGGCCGATTTGCCGCTGAACGCAACGTCCACTCCCAGTCGTCCTTGTGGGCATTGGCAGCGCGCGGCTCGGCCGGCAGCCACTGCATCACTTCGTACAGCGTATTGAGCGTCAGGTTGACGACGGTATCGGCGCGAACTCGCACATTCTCGCGAAGCGAAGGCAGAAACGATGCGCCCATCGCCTTGACGGAATACTTGCCGGGCAGAACGTCATTGAAGGAATAGAATCGGCCCTTGCTGTTGGTATAGACAGCTGGCAACCACGCTCAGATCGGGCCGCAGCAACTGCACCGCGGCGCCGATCTGGGGAACACCGCCGGAGTCGCGAACCACGCCGGAAACTGATCCGGTGTCGCGGCTCCGCAGACAGCGGAGCGGCGCCACAAGCGAACAGCACGATGCAAGAACGGCGAAATGGAGCCTGCGCATCATCACTCGTATTGGTGACCCGGCGGCGTCCCTGGCTAATTCCTGGGCAATCAAATGCCCGCGCAGGTTGCCCGATCTTGTGCCGGCTAACCTAATCTGCGCGGGCGCTCTTACTATTCCACGACAAAAGGTGCCGATTGCGCAATCTCTTGTTTCGAGATTGCGTCATTTATTTTCATCGTCACCTTGTATTTGCCCGGCTGCAGGCCAGCCATCGGCAGGGTCTTCTCCACCGTCAACTGGTCGCTGTGCGCGCCAAAGTCTTTGATTCCAGCTGTTTCTCAAAGACAACCGTGTTCGTTGCCGAATCGATGATCTGATACGTTACCTTTGCTGAGTTGCTCTTGGTCGGCTCGTTGATCCCCAGGTTGTAGACCTGCATCCAGAAATTCAGCTCCTGGTTGCGCTTGAAGCTGACCGGCGTGGCCGGCATTCGTGCGCCACGCGCGGACAGACATGGATGTTCCCGATCATGAACTTGCCCTGCGCCGATCTCGTGCGAGACTGACCGGGTACATCTTGTCCGCCAGAATCAGGGACGATGTGCCAAGCTTTTCGTCGTGGTACGCCGGCACGTCCATGCTCGCTGCCGTAGATGCCGATGTGATCCGGGTTGTTCACGTCCTTGATGGCAATATCCAGCCGGTACAGTCCGGGCAGCAGCGGCACAGCCTTCCAATAGATCGACTTGCGGTCCAGCGACTTCTCCAGCAGCTCCGCCGGCTGCTCCACTTCGACCGTGTCTTCGAAGGTCTGCACGGTCTTGTGCGGTCATGGTCGTCACCTTGCCAAGGATGTTCACCACGCCCTTCGCAACGCCATCCTTGGTCACAAATGTGATGTCGCGATTCCTGATCTGCAGGGTGATCGGCACCAGCACCGTGCTCGTCGGTCACCTTCACGAAGTCGGTGCGCACATCGAAGGGAAAGACCGGTCCAGTGAGCAGTTTGTGCTCGCTACATGACGCTTTCCAGATCCTTGAACTTGACCGGCGGCGGCGCAAACAGCTTTGCGGCCAGTTCGATGCGGTCAAATTCCTTCGCCTGCTGGGCATCGACATCGGGCCCGTGCCCAGGTTCTCAATGCCGCCCTTGAACCGGTCGGCCTTCTTGGCCATTGCCCATCTCTTCCCACTGCGTCAGGCCCGCTCCCGGCACCTGCAGCAGGCATCCTTCTCGCTGCGGTCGATGGTGAAGTGGTAGTCGCCGCACTGGCAGGTATCCACAAACTCGATGTCGATGTTTTCGCCAATGCCTTCGAGGTAGCGGTAGTGCCAGATCTCAAACGGGAATGTCGATGTCTCGCCGCCGCCCTCATCCATGGGCCGCTGATACGTGCCGCCCGAGGGATGCGACTCAATGGAGTCGGGCTTGCCGAAAGCAATATAAATGTGGCCGCGATCCGTCTTCCACCCCGGTTTGCCGGCCGCAAAGTGCTCGTTGGCGTACTGCATGCGCCGGTAGTGCTCTTCGCGAAATTCGTTGTCGGGAGAATCGGGATTGGGGTTGCGCCGCAGCCAGAACTGTCTCGATGAACGCTTCGCGCTCCTCATCGTTGCTCAGGTTCTTGAAAGCCTTCCGCTCTTCGTCAGTGATGATGTAGGGCACTTCCTGGTCGAGCCAGGTTTTGTAAGCGCCTTTCAACTCCTGCCGGACTGCCTTTTGCGCTTTGAACTTATCCTTATCGGAGCGTTGGCGCTTTAGAGGGTCGGGTTCCTGGTCTCTGGCCAGAGGCTGGTCTGGCCTGCAACGACGGGTGCCTGTTGTGCGTGGATACCGGAGGCGGGAACAAAGGTGAGGCCGCAACCGAGTGCGACGAAAAGAACGAACGGCCATTGAACATCATTGCGTCGAAGAACTCCTGCGATGCCTTATTCTACGGGTCCCAAATCGTGCTGAGCAAGGCATCGATACAACTGTCAGCTGCCCTTTGGACGGCTGGGTAACCATTCGGTCACCCCGGCTGACCTTGTTTCGAGGCAAAATGCCGCAAATTCTGAGACAAATGCACCCCTCCTGCGTCCACATAGATGCAGCGTAATCTTCTTCCAATCCTGCCGACCGGCCAACCGACGTGGAACCCGGCATGCGCCATCAGCCGTCAGTGGACGCGCTGGTTACCTGCGTTCCGGCACCGAACCAGTGTCAACGATTCGTGAGTCTAGGAATTCAACCATATTTGGGAACCGGCCGCGAAGGTCTTGCGTAGACTGAGTTCGGAGCCTCCTGGAGCACAAAAGCGCCCATGAAAAAGATTCTTTTGATCGTTTCTGCCGTTATTGTGGCCGTCGGCCTCGTTGCCTTCATGGTCGTCAAGCAGCAGTCTGGCTACACCAAGGTTCTGACCGCCAAAATCGCTCGCCAGGATCTGGCCACGGTCGTCAGCGGCACCGGCCAGATCAAGCCCAAGACCTATCGTCAACCTTGGCGCAACCGCCGTTGGGCCGCATCACGCACCTCTGGTGAAGGAAGGCGACCACGTAAAGAGGGGCCAGGTCGTCGCCACGGTTGAGAATGTTCAGCCAGAGGCGAACGTCGCAGGCTCAGCAAGCCACCATCGCCGCCGCCAAAACCGATATCGCTTCCTATGTGGCCGCCGAAAAGACCGCCGAAGCTAACGTCGAACACGCCAAGGCCGACCTTGAGCAAAAAAAGCTTGACTGGGATCGCGCCCAAGGCCTCTACAAAGCGGGCATCATGGCCAAGCAGGACTATGACGCCAAGAAGGCCGCCTATGACATCGACGTGGCTTCGGTATCGCAGGCCGTCGCCCAACTCAATCAGGCCAAGGCGCAAACCGACTCGGCGCGCGGGCATCTTGCACACCGCAGGTTGCCACAGCTGCGCTTCAACGAGGACGCATTGAGCAAGCACCGTTTCCATCGCCCCGTTTGATGGCATCGTGACCAATCTACCGGTGCGCGAGGGCGAAACCGTCGTCGTCGGCATTCAGAACACCGAAGGCTCTACGCTCATGACCCTCGCCGACATGAGCGTCGTCACCGCTGAGGTCAAGGTCGACGAAACCGACATCGTCAACATCAAGATCGGTCAACCGGCCGAAGTCACCGTAGACGCCATCCCGGGCAAGTCTTCAAAGGCCACGTAACGCTGGTTGGCGATCAGGCGCTGCTGCGCTCCACCGGCATTGCCACTTCGCAGTCCACCACCGGCACTGAAGAAGCCAAGGACTTCAAAGTCGTCGTCACCCTCGACAGCCGACCGACGAACTGCGGCCCGGCCTCTCCACCACCGCCAAAATCACGACGGCGCACAAAGCCAACGTGCTCTCGCTGCCCATTCAGGCTCTGACCATGTACACGCCGCCCGCTGCCAGCTAGCAACGGGAACGTCGAGGCCGCCTCCACTCCAACCGGCCGCCGAAGGCGGCTCCGGTGCAGGGCGTCTTCGTCGTGGACAAGGATGCGCACGGCAAGCAGCGCGCCAAATTCGTTCCCGTCACCACCGGCATCACCGGTGCAACCGATATCGAGGTGCTCTCAGCGGCCTTCAAGAGGGACAGGAGATCGTCATCGGTCCCTACAAGACACTGCGGGACCTGAAAGATGGCGCGCTGTTGAAGCGCGACACGAAAGCAGCGCTCGGCAACGAGCAGCATCTAACGCTTGACGTTCAACGGAGACCGGTCTAGCCTCGATAAGAGTGCAAGACTTGTTCCCGCAGGAGTGCGGAGAGTAACACGCAGGACAAAGGATGAGATTCGGATGGCTCTGAACAGCTCATCACCGAATGAACAGGCAGCAACCGCTCCGGCCCGAACGAGCGACATGATCGTCGTCGAGGATCTCTGGCGCACCTACGACATGGGCTCCGAGCAGCAGGTGCACGCTCTGCGCGGCGTCAATCTTCGCATCAAGTCACAACGAGTATGTCGCCATCATGGGCCCGTCCGGCTCCGGCAAGTCGACGCTGATGAACCTCATCGGCTGCCTCGATACGCCATCCAAGGGCAAGTACTGGCTCAACGGCCAGCTCGTCAGCGAACTCGACGACGACGAACTGGCGCGCATCCGCAACAAGGAAATCGGATTCGTCTTCCAGACCTTCAACCTGCTGGCCCGCGCCACCTCGCTGCACAACGTTGAGCTGCCCTCATCTACAACGGCACGCCCGCCGCCGCACGCATCGAGCGCGCCAAGGAAGTCGCTCACCAACGTCGGCCTCGAATCACGCATGAACCACAAGCCCAATGAGCTCTCCGGCGGCCAGCGCCAGCGCGTGGCCATTGCCCGCGCGCTTGTCAACAGCCCTCCATCATCCTGGCCGACGAGCCCACCGGCAACCTCGACTCCAAGACCGGCGACGAGATCATGGCCCTCTTCGACACTCTGCATGCCAAGGGCAACACCATCGTCCTCGTCACGCACGAGCCCGACATCGCCGAGTATGCGCATCGCGTCGTCCACATTCGCGACGGCCAGATCTTCTCCGACGAGCCCTCGAAGCGTTTCCGCAAGTAGCCTGCGCCTGGCGGAAGGCGCTCTGGAGACGCGCCAACAATCTCAAAAGCTTGTCATGTTGAGCGCACCCTGAGTTAGCGAAGGGGAAGTCGAAACATCTGCGGTTGTTCTTTGCGAGCTCTTCAGCCACAAAAATGCTTACTTCCGAGTTGGCCGTTACTCGATCGGAACCCAGAATTGCGCTCCTGTAGGCTCAATGAGTGCCTCGGCGATAACGCGCTCGTTGATGGGCGGCGGAAGGTCGAAGGACTGAAGTGCGTTTGTCGGGACTATCCGAAGAAGTCCTTTGACGTCCTATATATCTCATCGATGAGACGATGCTGTCGTACAGCATCTTGAAAATTGCTAGCTTCGGAGGTTCCGTTCTTTTTGTCGCTTGCATAGGCAGCATAGAGATAAGCCAAATCTAGGGCGCTTACGTCCAGCCCGGTGTTGGTGAGGGTTTCGTACTGGTCTGGAATGGGCAGGGGCGCGAAGGTTCTTGCAGCTCCGTTCATACCTTCGATCGCATTATCTTGCTTATTTTGGAACGCGAGCGGGTTCGTAATACGGAGAACGCCTTCTGTGCCCGAGATCTCGATATGTAGCCCTGTCCGATGCGTTTGCCCGCCCTCCACCTGCATGGAGAAAAGACCGCCGCCTTCAAGCGTGCCGATCACCATGACCTCGTTTGGATTGGTGTTTGCGATCTGCTCTCCTGTCTCCTCGACGGTGACGAATGGAAACTGTGTTTCGATGACCGCTGCCAGCTTCTTTGGAAAGCCCACAGAGCGATGGAGCATGTCTCCAAAGTGGGCAGCGTAGATTGACAGGACGTGCGAGAAATTTGAGGAGTGGAACGCCCATTCATACCTTCCCGGCATTGTGTCCGGGAAGGCGTCCACGCTGACCAGTCATGTGGACGCCGCGCAGCTTCCCGACGTAACCCTGTGCAACCAGGTCTCGCGTGTAGCGGGCACTCGGCCCCATGCGACGCTGCAGGCCGACGATGTGCCTCACGCCCTTTGCTTCCGCCAAAGCCAGCAGCTCTTTCGATTCTGCCGTGCTCGTCGTCAACGGCCATTCGCTGTAAACATCTTTGCCGGCTGCGATGACCGCTTTTGCCAGTCTCGCGTGTTCGGGAGCGGGAGCGACCACCGCAACCAGGTCAACGTCAGGATGTTCGATAAGAGCCTGTTCGTCTGCAAAGGCGTGAGGAATGCCGAACTCAGCAGCAGTCTTATCTGCGGTCTCCTGTTTGCGGCTGGAAACGGCGACGACCTCGAATCCTTCCAGCGCTTGCAGTGCGGGGATGTGGCCCATACTTGGCCCAGCCTCCTGCTCCGATGATGCCTACTCGAATCTTGTCGGTGCTCATGATGTCCCCTTCTTTAGGCGAGTTGGACTGGAGGAGCGAGCACCGCCTCCAGCACGCCAGGAAAGCGCTCCTCAAGTTCTTCTGCGCGTAGACGATTGAGAAGAGCGGTTCCTTCCTTGCGGGTCGTGATAACTCCGGCCGACCGAAGCACACGAAAATGGTGAGACAGGCGAGATTTCGGCATGTGAATGTCGAAATAGCTACATGCGACGTCTTGAGTCTTGGCAAGGGTTTGCACGATTTGTAAACGGGTGTCATCGCTCAATGCGTTAAGGACAGCAGTGAGTTGGAGATCGGCCTTCTTGGGCTCGTTCTGTAGTGTTCCCATGTTTACTCTTCCTTCAAAGATTTAGGAATCTTTGCTTGCTTTGCTCTATCCTACTATTGTTCGAGTATATTCGAACCAAGGAGGAATTCATACATGAAGGCATGGCTGCTCGACAACTTTGGACTCGATAACCTGCGACTAGGCGAAGTTCCCACTCCGACTCCAAAGGATGATGAGGTCCTCATCAGGATCTCCGCTGTTTCGCTGAACTTCCGCGATAAGGCTATCGTGGACGGGATATACGAACCTGAGATGGTTCCCAAACCACTGATCCCGGTTTCGGATGCGGTCGGCGTTGTCGTTGCTGTGGGCAAAAACGTCACACACCTCAAGGAAGGCGACCGTGTGAACTCGCACCTTTACTCCCATTGGGTCGACGGTCTGCCAGCGTCGAACGAACCGGAATTCTGCTACGGCACTCCACTGCCCGGTGGCCTAGCAGAGTACATGACCTTGTACGCGGAAAGCGCGGTCAAGGCCCCGGACGCGATGACGGATGAGGAAGCCTCCACGCTGCCGATCGCTGCGCTGACCGCATGGTACGCAATGATGGATTATGGTCAGTTGCGGCCGGGGCAGACTGTCCTCGTACAAGGAACGGGCGGTGTTTCAGTATTCGCTGCACAGATTGCCACAGCCTTTGGCGCGAAGGTTATAGCAACTTCAAGCAAGGACGAGAATCTCGCAAGGATGAAGGCACTCGGAGTTTGGGAAGGCATCAATTACAACAAGCGTCCAGACTGGGAGAAGGCGGCTCTGGAGTTGACGGACGGCAAAGGCGTCGATCAATTGCTCGATGTCGTCGGCGGCGATGGCCTAAACCAGTCGGTCGAGGCTACCCGAGTCGGCGGCCACATCTCGCAGATAGGCTTCCTGCAGGGACAGAAATGTAACCTCGACCTCATGCGTATCATCTTCCGGCAGACCGCAATTCGAGGTATCGCGGTCGCTCCTTCCCGAGCGTTCGAACGGATGAATTATTTCCTCAACAAACACGAGATCCATCCAGTTATCGACAAGGTTTATGCGTTCGACCAAGCGCGCGAAGCCTATGAACACCTTGGGCGAGGCGCCTTTGGCAAGATTGTCATAAAAGTGGGCGCGTAGACTACTGCTCCCAACGGCGGTCCAGCGCGGATGCGGGACCGTCTATCTCCGAAGTGATATCGGATTGTACTGTGAAGTCGGCTTGTGGGTCACGATATGGCTGCCGCCTTCTGGAATGATGATTCCAGGCCAATGCACGTTTGCATCCCCGGCTCGGCCCGGTCTTGTGGGTTCCGGTCGGGTTATCGACAATCCGTCAATGTCGTTAGCAGTAGAAATGTCCGCTTTTCGTAGCAAATGAAATGTCCGGATTCATAAGTTAGTAGCCGTAGAGGCGGAGGGAAAGTGCGAATCCCGCGTAGTGTGCGGGATTTGCAAGTTGGGAGGGAAAGTCTGTTTTGGACTTTTCCTCTCAACGTCTTTTCCACGGCCTTGATCTGTTTTTTGCTCAGCGGCGTCAGGAGTTTTCCTTCCGCGCTGTAGTGTCCGATCGACCGTTATCGCCAGCGAAATACCTGATGCTTCTCTATTTCCTACTGTCTAATCTCACGTTCGCGCTTCCCCCAGTCGATAAATCCATTGCGAGCCCGCAGAAGCTACTTCGGGACGCAAGGTGGAATTGCATAGATGCCGATGCAGAATCTGGTAAAGCCGCCGCAACCGCTGTCCCCTCTCTTCGATCTCCCCACTGTTGGCACCCGGTCCGCTCCGGTCTTCGCCATCAGCGCCGCGGGCGTAAGCTCTCAACAGGCTGAAATCGTCGCGCCCCATCTGCAGTTCGCAATCATCGAGGGAGAGCCCGGCGTGGGCAAACAGCTTCGCGCACTGCTCTAAGCCGATCCACCTTTGCACGTTCATCCTTCAACCGTTGCGATGCGCGTGAGTGGCTCCTGCTGAAGTTGATCCGCATCTTTTTCCGGCTTCACGTATCTCGACCGCGTCGATCTTCTTGCTGCTCCGGCCAGGCGCTGCTGCTCCGCGTTCTCAAACTTGCAGGACCGTCGCGACGGGACATTCGCTCTAGTAGCCTCGTCAGAGAGATCGCTGCCTCACATGGCAAGCGAGGGACTGTATCTGCCGATCTCGCCTTCCGCCTCGCCGCCATCCGCTTTGCCATCCCGCCGCTGCGCGAGCGCCGCGAAGCCATCGCGCCTCTTACCGTCTCTTTCCTCGAACGCATCAGCGCGCGTTATCGGCTGCCCGACTGCGCCTGCGCCCGGCGCCTCCGCCCGCCTGCTTCAGCACGACTGGCCCGCCAATGCGCGCGAACTCTCAAGCGTCCTTGAAGCCGCTGTCGTCAGCTCGCCCGATGGACTGATTCGTGGTGAAGACCTCCCGATCATTCCCACGTTGGCGCCCGCGCCGCCTGTCACTGCGTCCTCACTCCCCGATCTCAACCTCGGCGCCGTCATCCTCGATCACATCCGCCTCGTCCTCGACATGAACCGCGGCAACAAACTTAAAACTGCCCGCCAGCTCGGTATCAGCCGCTCCACGCTCTATCGCTTGCTCGCGGCCGCTTCTCCTTCCTCAAACTAATCTCCCGCCTCGGCCACTGCGCTGGACGGTACGCCACCCCCTTGCTCTACACTCAAGCCGATGCCTATTTGCCCAACTCCATCTCAAGGAATCGTCCTGTTGAAACGACTTGCCTCGCTCCTCTTCGTCCTTGTTGTCTTCGCTCCCGCGTTCCTTTGCGCTCAACTGAAGTCTTCCGCGACTGCGCCGATGACGCCGGAGGACCGCACCAGGGCGCTGCATGCACTCTTTCACGATTACTGGGAGGCGAACCTCAAGCGGCAGCCGGAATTCGCTTCTACGATCGGCGACAAGCGGTACAACGACAAGATCTCCGACTATTCAGTGAAGGCTGTGAATGACCAGCTGGAGCGAGAGCAGAATTTTCTGCTGCGGCTGGCTGCCATTGACCCCGCCGGTTTTACAGTTCAGGAACAGACCAGCCGCGAATTGCTGCTGCGGAAGCTTGCCGATGACCAAGAGGCCGCCGAGTTCAAGGAGTGGGAGATGCCGATCGACCAGATGGGCGGCATCTACGACGATTGGCCGCAGCTGGTGACGCAGCTCAGCTTTACTTCGGTGAAGGATTACGACGACTGGATAGCGCGGCTGCATGCGATTCCGAGGGCGTTTCAACAGGTGTCGGCAAATATGTCGATCGGGCTGGAAGATGGGCGGCTGCCGCCGAAATATCTGCTGGCGAAGGCACAGGAACAGGTAGAGGCGCTGGCCGGGCAGAAGCCGGAAGACTCGCCGCTGGCGATGCCGCTGAAGAAATTTCCTGCAGGCGTTTCTGCCGCCGAGCAGGAGCGGATCAAGACGGAGATGCTAAGCGCGATCGAGAAGGAAGTGCTGCCGGCGTATGCGCGGTTTGCGCGGTTTCTCGAGGTGACTTATGTTCCGGCGGGGCGCGCGGAGCCGGGTATCTCCGCGCTGGCGGACGGGGCAAAGTACTACAAATTCCTCATTCGGCGGAGCACCACTACCGACCTGACCGCGGAACAGATTCACCAGATTGGCCTGGACGAAGTGAAGACGCGACGAGGCCGAGATGCTGGCGATTGCACAGAAGCTCGGCTTCTCTGATCTCAAGAGCTTCAACGCAAGTCTGAAGCTCTTGAGATCAGAGAAGCCAAGCTTGTTGGCGATCGCCAGCATCTCGGCTTCGTCCTTTTTCACTTCATCGAGACCGATCTGATGGATCTGGTCGGCGGTGAGATTGGTCGTCGTGGTGCGGCGGATGACAAATTGGTAGTACTTTGCTCCATCGGGCAGCGCTGAGATGCCGGGCTCGGTCCTTCCCGCAGGAATATAGCTGACCTCAAGGAAACGGGCGAATCGTTTGTAGGCCGGCAGGACTTCCTTGCCGATCGCGTCCAGCATTTCTGTCTTGATGCGGGTTTGTTCCGCAGTTGAGATCGAGGCCGGAAACTTCTTGAGCGGCACCGCAAGCGGCGAGTCTTCCGGTTTCTCGCCAGCCAGCTGATTCACCTGCTCGAGAGTCTTTTCGAGCAGATATTTGGGTGGCACGCGCTTGTCGTCAACGCCAATTGTCATCTCGGCGGTCACCTGGTCGAATGCGCCGGGAATCTTGTGGAGGCGCGCGATCCAGTCGTCGTAGTCCTTGACGGTGGTGAAGCTGAGCTGGGCAACGAGTTGCGGATAAGTGGAGTAGATGCCGCCCATCTGGTTCACCGGCATCTCCCATTCCTTGAATTCGGCGGCTTCCTGGTCGTCTGTGAGGCGCCGGATGAGCAGTTCGAGGCTGATCTTGTCCTGGTCGGAGAGCCCGGCGGGATCGATGGTCGCGAGCTTCATCAAGTAATCCTGCTCAGCGGCGAGCCAGTCGTTGATGGCGCTCACGGAATAGTTGGAGACCTTGTCGTTGTAGCGCTTGTCGCCGATCGTAGAAGCGAATTCCGGCTGCCGCTTGAGGTTCGCCTCCCAGTAATCGTGAAAGAGTGCGTGCAGCGCCCTGGTGCGGTCCTCCGGCGTCATCGGCGCAGTCGCGGAAGACTTCAGTTGAGCGCAAAGGAGCGCGGGAGCGAAGACAACAAGGACGAAGAGGAGCGAGGCAAGTCGTTTCAACAGGACGATTCCTTGAGATGGAGTTGGGGAAATAAGCATCGGCTTGAGTGTAGAGCAAGGGGGTGGCGTACCGTCCAGCGCAGTGGCCGAGGCGTGAGATTAGTTTGAGGAAGGAGAAGCGGCGCGCGAGCAAGCGATAGAGCGTGGATCGGCTGATTCCGAGCTGGCGGGCAGTTTTAAGTTTGTTGCCGCGGTTCATGTCGAGGACGAGGCGGATGTGATTGAGGATGACGGCGTCGAGGTTGAGATCGGGGAGTGAGGACGCAGTGACAGGCGGCGCGGGCGCCAACGTGGGAATGATCGGGAGGTCTTCACCACGAATCAGTCCATCGGGCGAGCTGACGACAGCGGCTTCAAGGACGCTTGAGAGTTCGCGCGCATTGGCGGGCCAGTCGTGCTGAAGCAGGCGGGCGGTGGCGCCGGGCGCCAGGCGCAGTCGGGGCAGCCGATAACGCGCGCTGATGCGTTCGAGGAAAGAGACGGTAAGAGGCGCGATGGCTTCGCGGCGCTCGCGCAGCGGCGGGATGGCAAAGCGGATGGCGGTGAGGCGGAAGGCGAGATCGGGCAGATACAGTCCCTCGCTTGCCATGTGAGGCAGCGATCTCTCTGACGAGGCTACTAGAGCGAATGTCCCGTCGCGACGGTCCTGCAACGATTTGAGAACGCGCAGCAGCAGCGTCTGGCCGGGAGCAGCAAGAAGATCGACGCGGTCGAGATACGTGAAGCCGGTAAAAAGGTGCGGATCAACTTCAGCAAGGAGCCACTCACGCGCATCGCTACGGTTGAAGGTGGAACGAGCAAGGCTGGATCGGCTGTAGAGTAGCTGTGCGAATGCGTGCTTGCCGACGCCGGGCTCTCCTTCGATGATTGCGAACTGCAGATGGGGTGCGACGATTTCAGCCTGTTGCACGAGCTTACGCCCTGCGGCGCTGATGGCGAAGAACGGAGCGGACCGGGTGCCAACAGTGGGGAGATCGAAGAGATGGGACAGCGGTTGCGGCGGCTTTACCAGATTCTGCATCGGCATCTATGCAACTCCACCTTGCGTCCCGAAGTAGCTTGCGCGGGCTCGCAATGGATTTATCGGCTGGGGGAAGCGCGAACGTGAGATTAGACAGTAGGAAATAGAGAGGCATCAGGTATTTCGCTGGCGATAACGGTCGATCGGACACTACGGCGCGGAAGGAAAACTCCTGACGCCGCTGAGCATAAAACAAATCAAGGCCGTGGAAAAGACGTTGAGAGGAAAAGTCCAAAAGCTTTCCCTCCCAACTTGCAAATCCCGCATACTACGCGGGATTCGCACTTTCCCTCCGCCTCTACGGCTACTAACTTATGAATCCGGACATTTCATTTGCTACGAAAAGCGGACATTTCTACTGCTAACGACATTGACGGATTGTCCACAACCCGACCGGAACCCACAAGACCGGGCCGAGCCGGGGATGGAAACGTGCATTGGCCTGGAATCATCATTCCAGAAGGCGGCAGCCATATCGCAACCCACAAGCCGACTTCTCGTACAATCCGAATCAACCATTCGAAAGAAGCAACGGTATCGCAGCCGCGCAGGACCGCCGCTCGTGAGCTGCGATCTATGCGCCAACTTTGATGACGATCTTGCCAAAGGCGCCCCGCCCAAGGTGTTCATAAGCTTCGCGCGCTTGCTCGAACGCATAAACCTTGTCGATGACCGGATGGATCTCATGCTTGTTGAGGAAGTCGTTCATTCGTTCGAATGCGCGGGATGGAGCAACGGCGATGCCGCGGATTGCAGTTTGCCGAAAAATGATGCGCATCAGGTCGAGGTTCGATCGTTGTCCTTGAAGAAACCCAATCTGCGAAATGTGGCCTCCGACGCGGGTCGCCTCGACTGACTGGTTCAAACCATCGCCGCCGACAACATCAAGCAGCTGATCGACGCCTTTGCCGTTTGTCAGGTCTAACGCTGCTTTGTCCCAATCGGGACGCTTCCTGTAGTTGATTCCTTCCCAAACCCCTAGTGCTTTCATCCTGACCAGATTCTCATCCTTGCTTGATGTGGCGATCACCTTCGCGCCAAACGCAGAGGCGATTTGCGCGGCGAAAACAGAGACTCCGCCTGTGCCCTGCACGAGGACAGTCTGGCCTGGTTGAAGCTGCCCGTAGTCCATCATGGCGTACCACGCAGTAAGCGCAGCGATTGGCAGCGTAGACGCCTCCTCATCGGTCATGGTGTCGGGAGCCTTCACCGCACTGGCCGCGTACAAGGTCATGTACTCCGCAAGGCCGCCTGGAAGAGGTGCCCCATAGCAAAAATCCGGTTCGTTCGGTGCGGGCAGGCCGTCTACCCAGTGGGAGTAAAGGTGAGAGTTGACTCGGTCCCCTTCCTTGAGGTGAGTCACGCCCTTGCCGACAGCAACAACAACACCAACTGCGTCAGAGACCGGAATCAGGGGCTTTGGAATCATTTGCGGCTCGTAGATGCCGTCGACAATCGCTTTGTCGCGGAAGTTCAGCGAAACCGCTGCGACCTTGATAAGAACTTCATCGTCCTTTGGTGTTGGCGTCGGCACCTCGCCGAGCCGCAGGTTATCCAGTCCGAAGTTGTCGAGCTGCCATGCCTTCATGGTTGCAATCTCCTTAGTTCGAATATACTCGAACAATAGTAAGATGGGAAGCGGCAGGAAAAAGTTCTAAACCTTTCAGAAGGACGACACATGGGAGCACTGCAAAACGAGCCCAAGAAGGCTGATCTGCAACTCACCGCTATCCTCAACGCATTGAGCGACGACACGCGTCTGCAAATTGTGCAGACACTTGCCAAGACAGAGGAAGTTGCCTGTAGCTATTTCGACATCCACATGCCGAAATCCAGCCTGTCGCACCATTTCCGTGTACTGCGAGCGGCGGGAGTCATCACAACCCGGAAGGAAGGAACCGCTCTTCTTAACCGCCTGCGCGCGGCAGAACTGGAGGAGCGGTTTCCCGGCGTGCTGCAGTCTGTACTCGCTGCCTCCAGTCCAACTCGCCTAAAGAAGGGGACATCATGAGCACCGACAAGATTCGAGTAGGCATCATCGGAGCAGGAGGCTGGGCCAAGTACGGCCACATCCCCGCACTGCAAGCGCTGGAAGGATTCGAGGTCGTCGCCGTTTCCAGCCGCAAACAGGAGACCGCAGATAAGACTGCTGCTGAGTTCGGCATTCCTCACGCCTTTGCAGACGAACAGGCTCTTATCGAACATCCTGACGTTGACCTGGTTGCGGTGGTCGCTCCCGCTCCCGAACACGCGAGACTGGCAAAAGCGGTCATCGCAGCCGGCAAAGATGTTTACAGCGAATGGCCGTTGACGACGAGCACGGCAGAATCGAAAGAGCTGCTGGCTTTGGCGGAAGCAAAGGGCGTGAGGCACATCGTCGGCCTGCAGCGTCGCATGGGGCCGAGTGCCCGCTACACGCGAGACCTGGTTGCACAGGGTTACGTCGGGAAGCTGCGCGGTGTCCACATGACGGTCAGCGTGGACGCCTTCCCGGACACAATGCCGGGAAGGTATGAATGGGCGTTCCACTCCTCAAATTTCTCGCACGTCCTGTCAATCTACGCTGCCCACTTTGGAGACATGCTCCATCGCTCTGTGGGCTTTCCAAAGAAGCTGGCAGCGGTCATCGAAACACAGTTTCCATTCGTCACCGTCGAGGAGACAGGAGAGCAGATCGCAAACACCAATCCAAACGAGGTCATGGTGATCGGCACGCTTGAAGGCGGCGGTCTTTTCTCCATGCAGGTGGAGGGCGGGCAAACGCATCGGACAGGGCTACATATCGAGATCTCGGGCACAGAAGGCGTTCTCCGTATTACGAACCCGCTCGCGTTCCAAAATAAGCAAGATAATGCGATCGAAGGTATGAACGGAGCTGCAAGAACCTTCGCGCCCCTGCCCATTCCAGACCAGTACGAAACCCTCACCAACACCGGGCTGGACGTAAGCGCCCTAGATTTGGCTTATCTCTATGCTGCCTATGCAAGCGACAAAAAGAACGGAACCTCCGAAGCTAGCAATTTTCAAGATGCTGTACGACAGCATCGTCTCATCGATGAGATATATAGGACGTCAAAGGACTTCTTCGGATAGTCCCGACAAACGCACTTCAGTCCTTCGACCTTCCGCCGCCCATCAACGAGCGCGTTATCGCCGAGGCACTCATTGAGCCTACAGGAGCGCAATTCTGGGTTCCGATCGAGTAACGGCCAACTCGGAAGTAAGCATTTTTGTGGCTGAAGAGCTCGCAAAGAACAACCGCAGATGTTTCGACTTCCCCTTCGCTACACTCAGGGTGCGCTCAACATGACAAGCTTTTGAGATTGTTGGCGCGTCTCCAGAGCGCCTTCCGCCAGGCGCAGGCTACTTGCGGAATCGCTTGGAGGGCTCGTCGGAGAAGATCTGGCCGTCGCGGATGTGGACGACGCGATGGGCGTACTCGGCGATGTCGGGCTCGTGGGTGACGAGGACGATGGTGTTGCCCTTGGCGTGCAGGTCGTCGAAGAGCGCCATGATCTCGTCGCCGGTCTTGGAGTCGAGGTTGCCGGTGGGCTCGTCGGCCAGGATGATCGACGGGCTGTTGACCAGCGCGCGGGCAATGGCGACGCGCTGGCGCTGGCCGCCGGAGAGCTCGTTGGGCTTGTGGTTCATGCGCGATTCGAGGCCGACGTTGGTGAGCGCTTGCTTGGCGCGCTCGATGCGTTCGGCGGCAGGGGTGCCGTTGTAGATCAGCGGCAGCTCGACGTTGTGCAGCGAAGCTGGCGCGGGCCAGCAGGTTGAAGGTCTGGAAGACGAAGCCGATTTCCTTGTTGCGGATGCGCGCCAGCTCGTCGTCGTCGAGTTCGCTGACCAGCTGGCCGTTGAGCCAGTACTTGCCCTTGGTCGGCGTATCGAGGCAGCCGATCAGGTTCATCAGCGTCGACTTGCCGGAGCCCGACGGGCCCATGATGGCGACGTACTCGTTGTGCCGGATGCGGAGATTGACGCCGCGCAGCGCGTGCACCTGCTGCTCCGAGCCCATGTCGTAGGTCCGCCACAGGTCCTCGACGACGATCACGTCGCCGTTGACGGTCCAGCGGTTGCTGCATGTTCTATCTCGGTGATGATGCTGTTCAGAGCCATCGTGAACCTCATCCTTTGTCTGCGGTTTGCTCTCCGCACTCCTGCGCGGAAAATCGTGCGTCTTATCGACTAGACCGTTGCCTGTCGCGCTCAAGCGTTAGATGCTGCCGGTTGCCGAGCGGCTTGCCGTGTCGCGCTTGAACAGCGCGTTATCTTTCAGGTGCGCAGGGTCTTGTAGGGACCGGTGACGATCTCGTCTCCTTGTTGAGGCCGGTGAGCACTTCGATGTCGGTGGCGCCGGTGATGCCGGTGGTGACGGGAACGAACTTGGCGCGCAGCTTGCCGTGCGCGTCCTTGTGACAACGTAGACGCCCTGCACCGGAGCCGCCTTCGGCGCCGGATGGAGTGGAGGCAGCCTGGACGTTCCCGTTGCTTGGCTTGTCGGTGCCGGCGTGTGCATGGTCAGAGCCTGAATGGGCAGCGAGAGCACATTGGCCTTGTGCGCGGTGGTGATCTTGGCGGTGGTCGACAGGCCGGGGCGGAGTTCGTCGGTCGGCGTCGTCGAGCGTGACGACGACCTTGAAATCCTTGGCCTCTTCAGTGCCGGTGGTGGACTGGGAGGTGGCAACACCGGTGGAGCGCAGCAGCGCCTGATCGCCGACCAGCGTTACGTGGCCCTTGAAGACCTTGCCGGGCATCGCGTCGACGGTGACTTCGGCCGGCTGGCCGATCCGCACGTTCACGATGTCGGTCTCGTCGACCTTGACTTCGGCGGTGACGACGCTCATGTCGGCCAGGGTCATCAGGGTGGAGCCTTCGGCGTTCTGGATGCCCATCGACGACCGTTTCGCCTTCGCGCACCGGCACGTTGGTCACGATGCCGTCAAAGGGAGCGACGGCGACGGTCTGGTTCAGAGCGTCTTGGTTGGTGCGCAGGTGTGGCACCTGCGGTGTCGCATGTGCCCGCGGGCCGATTCGGTTTGCGCCTTGGCCTGATTGAACTGGGCGGCGGCCTGGGCGATACGGTGGCGACGTCGGTGTCGTAGGCGGCCTTCTTGGCGTCGATAGTCCTGCTTGGCCATGATGCCGGCCTTGTAGAGGCCCTGCGCGCGATCCCAGTCGAGCTTTTCTGCTCGAGGTCGGCCTTGGCGTGCTCCACGTTGGCCTCGGCGGTCTTTTCCGCGGCGATGTAGGAGGTGATGTCGGTCTTGGCGGCGGCGATGGCGGCTTGCTGGCCTGCAACGTTGGCCTCTGCTGCACGTTCTCGACGGTGGCGACGATCTGGCCCTTCTTTACGTGGTCGCCTTCCTTGACGTAGAGGTGCGTGATGCGGCCCAAGGAGGTGGCGCCGAGGTTGACGTAGGTCTTGGGCTTGATCTGTCCGGTGCCGCTGACGACCGTGGCCAGATCCTGGCGGCGATCTTCGCGGTCAGGACCTTGGTGTAGCCAGACTGCTGCTTGACGACCATGAAGGCAACAAGGCCGGTGGCGACAAGAACGGCAGAAACGATCAGAAGAATCTTCTTCATGGGCGGTGCTGGACTCCAGGAGGCTCCGAACTTATTCTACGCAAGACCTTCTCGACGGTTCCCGAATATGGTCGAATTCCACAGACTCACGAATCGTTGACACAGGTTCGGTTGCCGGAACGCAGATAACCAGCGCGTCCACTGACGGCTGATGGCGCATGCCGAGCTCCACGCGGAGGCGGTCGGCAGGATTGGAAGAAGATTGCGCTGCATCTATTGGACGCAGGAGGGGTCGGCATTTGTCTCAGAATTTGCGGC
The DNA here is from genome assembly GCA_963769345.1 of uncultured Acidobacteriaceae bacterium. Taxonomy (GTDB): domain Bacteria; phylum Acidobacteriota; class Terriglobia; order Terriglobales; family Acidobacteriaceae; genus Telmatobacter. Next base: position 5,646 of record CAVYLL010000004.1, on the reverse strand, counting down.
ATTTTGCCTCGAACAAGGTCATCCGGGGTGACCGTATGGTTACCCAGCCGTCCAAACGGCAGCGACAGTTGCATCGAAGCCTTGCCCAGCCTTTTGGGACCCGTAGAATAAGGGATCGCAGGAGTTCTTCAAGGCAATGATGTTCAATGGCCGTTCGCTCTTATTTGTCGCACTCGGTTGCGGCCTGACTTTGTTCCCGCCTCCGGCTATCCACGCACAACAGCCCGACCCGTCAGTCGCAGGCCAGACCAGGCCTCCGGCCAGGACCAGGAACCCGATCCGCTGAAGCGCGAACGCTCCGACAAAGAGAAGTTCAAGGCGCAGAAGGCACTCCGGCAGGAGTTGAAAGGCGCCTACAAGACCTGGCTCGACCAGGATGTGGCCTACATCATCACCGACGAAGAGCGGAAGGCCTTCAAGAACCTGAGCAACGATGAGGAGCGCGAAGCCTTCATCGAGACACTTCTGGCTGCGGCGCAATCCCAACCCCGATTCGCCCGAAAACGAGTTCCGCGAAGAGCACTACCGGCGCATCGCCTATGCCAACGAGCACTTTGCGGCCGGCAAGCCGGGATGGAAGACGGATCGCGGCCACATCTATATCGCGTTCGGCAAGCCGGACTCCATTGACTCGCATCCCTCGGGCGGCGCCTATGAGCGGCCCATGGAAGAGGGCGGCGGCGAGACGTCGACCTTCCCGTTTGAGATCTGGCACTACCGCTATCTTGAGGGCGTCGGCGAAAACATCGACATCGAATTTGTCGATACCTGCCTGTGCGGCGACTACCACTTCACCATCGACCGCAGCGAAAAGGACGCGCTGCTGCACGTGCCGGGCGCGGGCCTGACGCAATAGGAAGAGATGGGACATGGCCAAGAAGGCCGACCGCTTCAAGGGCGGCATTGAGAACCTGGGCACGGGTCCCATGGTCGAGCTCCAACCAGGCGAAGGAATTCGACCGCATTGAGCTGGCCGCCAAGCTATTTGCGCCGCCGCCGGTCAAGTTCAAGGATCTGGAAAGCGCCATGAGCCGAGCACAAGCTGCTCACTGGGCCGGTCTTTCCCGTTCGATGTGCGCACCGACTTCGTGAAGGTGACCGAGAGCACGGTCCTGGTGCCGATCACCCTGCAGATCAGGAACCGCGATATCACCTTCGTGACCAAGGACGGCGTTGCGAAGGGCGTGGTGAACATCCTGGGCAAGGTCACCACGCATTACGCACAAGACGGTGCAGACCTTCGAAGACACGGTCGAAGTGGAGCAGCCCGCCGAATTGCTGGAGAAGTCGCTCGACCGCAAGTCGATCTATTGGAAGGCTCTTCCGCTGCTGCCCGGCCTCTACCGCCTGGATATCGCGATCAAGGACGTGAACAACCCGGATCACGTTGGCATCTATGGCCGCAGCCTGGAAGTGCCGATGTATCACGATGAAAAGCTGGCACCTCGTCGCTGATCCTGGCCGACGAGATGGACCCGGTCTCTTCGCACGAGATCGGCAGGGCAACTTCATGATCGGCAACATCCATGTTTGTCCGCGCGTGACGCACGAATGCCGGCCACGCCGGTAGCTTCAAGCGCAACCAGGATCTGAATTTCTGGATGCAGGTCTACAACCTGGGGATTAACGACGCAGACCAAGAGCAACGCAGCGACGGTTACCTACCAGATCATCGATTCGGCAACGAACACGGTATCTTTGAGAAACAGCTGGATTCAAAGGACTTAGGGCACACAGCGACCAGTTGACGGTGGAGAAATCGCTGCCGATGGCTGGCCTGCAGCCGGGCAAATACAAGGTGACGATCAAAATAAATGACGCAATCTCAAAACAAGAGATTGCGCAATCGGCACCTTTTGTCGTGGAATAGTATGCAACGCTCGCGCAGATTGGGTTAGCCGGCCTCAAGATCGGGAACCGCGCGGGTTTGATTCGCCAGGACTTGCCAGGGACGCCGCCGGGTCACCAATACGAGTGATGATGCGCAGGCTCCATCTCGCCTTCTTGATCGCGCTGATCGCTTTGGCGTGCGCTTCCGCTGTCGGAGCGGCGACCGGCTCGGTTTCTGGCGTGGTGCGCGACTCCGCCGGTGTACCGCAGATCGGCGCCGAGGTCCAGTTGCTGCGCCCCGACCTGAGCGTGTTGCCAGCGTCTACACCAACAGCAAAGGCCGCTATGTCCTTCAATGACGTTCTGCCGGGCAGCTATGCGGTGAAGGCGATGGGCACGTCCTTTCTGCCTTCGCTGCGCGAGAATGTCCGCGTTCGCGCCGACACCGTCGTCAACCTGACGCTGAACACTCTTTACGAAGTGATGCAGTGGCTGCCGGCCGAGCCGCGCGCGGCCAATGCTTCGCAAAGGACGACTGGGCGTGGACGCTGCGCTCGGCGGCGAATCGGCCGCTGCTGCGCTGGCTTGAAGACGGGCCGCTGGTGGTCGTTTCCGACGGCCGGGCGCCGGCCGAAGCTGAAAGCGCGCCTGATGGCCACCGGCCAGGCAGGAACCTTTGGCGAGAGCGGCGAACGATTTACGGCCATCGTGGAAGATACGCCATCCGACAGCCGCGAATTGCTGGCCCGCGTGGATTTTGCTCCGGACACCGATGCCGGCATGGAGTCGATGCTGGGCTTCCGCCAGGATCTGGGCTTTGCCGGATCGGTGCAGTCGGTGGCCGCGGTTTCGATTCATCCGGAGATTGAAGGAGCGGGCGGCGAGGGACTGAAGAAGCCGCGATGCGCAGCTGCGAGACGATGAATCTCGGCGACGAATTCGAAATTGAGGCGGGTGCGCAGCAGGTGATGGCGCGCTTCAGCCAGAATTCGCCGAATACGGTTCTGCGCGGCTTTGCCGTTTGCGTCGGTGGCCTGGCACGGCGGAAATTCGACGGTGCGCTATCGGATGGCCACGCGCTCCTGTCGGGCCTGCAACGGAGATGAGTCGCAGGCGGGATGCCTGTCTGCCGGAGTTTCAATGCGCGATGGCGAACTGGCGCTGGAGCGCGGACTGCACCAGGAGATCGGCTGGGAGCGGCGGACCGATGCTTCGGGTGTGTCCTTCCTCGTGTACTCTGACAACGTTCAGAATCCGGTGATTGAAGCGAGCGGGCGCAGTGTGGACGAGCGACGCGCGTGCTGAGCGATCGGATGAGCGGGCTGATGCGATGCGGCGGGGCCGAACTATTCGAGCGCCGGGGTTGTGGCGGCAGTCGAGCATCGCCTTGCCAGCGGCAACCATGTTCGCGTGAGCTATGCCAACGGGGATGCACTGGTGATGCCGGCGCTCGTCGCATCCGACGGCGCTGAGCCAGTTGTTCAGCGCGGCTCGTCCGCGGCAGCGCAGATGTACTCGATTTCGCTTTCCGGCACTCTGGATGGCACGGGAACGCGCTGGCGCGCGAGCTATCGCTGGCAGCCAGACGACACAGTGACTCCGGTTGCGCCGTATGCGGTGGATGCGTTTGAGCCGTATCTCAATATCCATCTGCGCCAACCGTCTGCACCCGCGGCGAAGGCCTGAATATCGACGCACTGCTGGATGTGAGGAATATGCTGGCCGAAGGTTACAGGCCGTATCTATTGAATGGCGCATGGTGGTATTCGCCCAGGATCAGCGCAGCATCGGCGCCGGATTCGCGTTTACGTTCTGAGCTATTTCAAGCAATCAATCCAATCGAAAACCTAATTCGATATCCGTTGACGAAGCCTGATGTGTCGCGGATTTTATGGTTCGTGGATGACGTTTGAGCATTTGTTGCGCGAAATGCGAAGGATTCGTGCAGGAAGTGCGCGCCGCGTGCGACGCGCTTTGGAAGATTCCCTTTGCGCAGTGTGTTATATTTTTCAAGGGTCAGTGATTTTTTCTCCCTGCCCATGCCGCGCAATTTTCCCATTGCACGGCCTTTTCACACCGTCTGGACGCGTAGCTCAACTGGCAGAGCATTCGGCTCTTAACCGACAGGTTGAAGGTTCGATTCCTTCCGCGTCCACCATTCCCAGGGGTCCTTCGCTGCGCTCAGGATTTCGCCTGTGGGCTCGGACGCCCGCAAAGCGGCTCAAGTTCGATTCCTTCCGCGTCCACCATTTCAAATCAAGAACAAATCCGGCTAGGTGGGTCCTTCCCTGTGCTCAGGATTTCGCCTGTGGTCTCGGACGTCCCACAAAGCGGCTCAAGTTCGATTCCTTCCGCGTCCACCATCTAATAGAAAGAAGAACAATCCGGCTAGGTGGTCCTTGCTGTGTGGAGGGGTACGGCTCGCAGCCTTCGCTCCCCAAAGATCAAAATCCAAGATACATTGTTGTGACAATGCGGTTGAAACCCCTCTGGAGTCTTAGCACGCGCATCGGTCGCAGGGGATAAGCAATCCTCTAGCGCAAAGCACCTGCCGGGAGGTTCCGCGAGCTTGATCGTGATTGTCGCTTTTCAATTGCAATCGCAGGCACGCTTGAAATCGCATTTCCCGTAAACTCTCTCAGGGGGCACAAAGCAAGCATGGCTGTCTGGTCCGCATTTCTTTTGGCATTCACCGCCTCTTCTTCCGCTCATCAACCCGGTGGGCTCTGCCCTTGTGTTTCTGGGCCTTGTCGGAAGCGCGCCGCCGGCGGTTTATCAGCGATCTTGCGCGCCGCATCGCCATCAGCAACGTTATCTTTTCTTCGGAATTTTTGCCGAACTTCTCGGTTCTGCCATTCTCCACTTCTTTGGCATCTCTTTGCCGATTGTCCAGTTTGCGGGCGGCATCGTTATCGCTGCGATGGGCTGGGAGGATCTTAAATCAAAAAGAGTCCGCTACGAGCGTGCAGGGCAAGGAAGAAGAGCTAGGCGACCAGGGTGCCGAAAAGCTCAATCATCTCAGCGAGAAAATCTTTTACCCGTTCACATTCCCCATCACGTCTGGCCCGGGCACGCTGGTTGCGATGCTCACATTGAGCGCCCATGTCTCGGGTCACACCGTCACCTCTCATGTTCTCAGTCATCTGGGCGTCTTCGTTGCGGTAGCAGTTCTGAGCATCGTGGTTTACTTCTGTTACGGCTACGCACCAAAGATCACCAGCAAGATATCGGCGTCAACTGCACATGGGGTCCTTCGCGTAGTAGCCTTCATCCTCTTCTGTATTAGGTGTTCAGATTGCGTGGAACGGGCTCTCTCTTCTCCTGAAAGCCCTTGTAAGGGCTGAAGGTAGCGCCGTTCAGGATCGAGCGAAAGCGCGCGTCGAGCCGACTGTAGAGATCAGACTGGATGTCCGAAGATTTGTTTCGCTCTTGTCACAGTCAGCTGTGATTTGTCTTCACAGATTCTCTGACCCGCCGGGCGCAGCCTTCTCCTCAGATTCTCTGTCTCTCCGAAGACCTCATCAGCAGGCGTTCGGCAACCGGAGATGGAGGTCATTCCTCACCCGGGTCCCGGAGCAGTTCTCGTCGAGCACACATCCTTGAAATGTCCGGGATTCGCATTGAGATACAACGTGGGAGATGGAACTTTCCCAAGTTGAGAAGGAGACACATGCAATCAAAAATCAGGACGACTGCTCTCTTGGCCCTGCTTGCCTTCAGCAGCTCGATCGCCTCGGCTCAACCCACAGTTATGAGCAAAGAGACAGGACCAGCAGCCTCCGGGAGTTTCAGTAACTATTGGAGCGACTCGATTTC
>CAVYLL010000003.1:0-110567 GCA_963769345.1 uncultured Acidobacteriaceae bacterium | reverse complement strand
TGGCTCTGGGGATCGGGGCGACAACGGCGATCTTCACGCTGGTGCACCAGGTAATGCTGAAGTCGTTGCCGGTGGCAAACCCTGACGAGTTGTGGAGGATCGGGGATAAGATTCGCTGCTGCAACTGGGGTGGATATAACCAGGGCGACGACGGCGACTTTTCGCTCTTCTCCTGGGAGGCATACAAGAATTTCCGCGAACATACGCCGGAGTTCGCCGAGTTGGCGGCGCTTCAGGCGGGCAATGCACCGCTCGGCGTGCGTCGCGGCGGGTCGCAGGCGCCGGTGGATACGCGCAATGGGCAGTACGTGTCAGGAAACTTCTTCAGGACGCTGGGGGTGCAGCCATGGCTGGGCCGCCTGATGACAGACGCCGATGACCAGGTGGGAGCGCCTCTGGTTGCAGTGCTGAGTTACCGCGTCTGGGAGAGCAAGTACGGCTCCGACCCTTCGGTGATCGGGGGAAATTTCGAGATCAATGGGCACGCGTTTACCGTCGTCGGGGTCACACCGCCGGGGTTCTATGGCGCCAAGCTTGCCGGTTGGGGCATGCCGGATATCTGGCTGCCGATCACGTCCGAACTTGTTCTGGCTACGGATGTGGCGCGGCCCAAGCGAGCCAACGAGAACTATCTTGACCTGCTGGGCAGAGTGCGGCCGGGAGTCAATCCGCAGGCGCTTGAAGCCAAGCTCCGCGTGGAGTTCCACGGCTGGCTGGCGAGCCATGTAGCGGACATGGAGCCGGGCGAAAAGCAACTCTGGCAACAGCAGACGCTGCACCTGGTCCCCGGGGGAGGGGGCGTGGCGGCGATGCGGGATGAGTACAAGGATGGCCTGAAGCTGCTGCTGATCGCCGCCGGATGCGTGCTGCTGGTGGCGTGCGGCAACCTGGCAAACCTGATGCTGGCGCGCGGATTGAAGAACCGGGCGCAGATCTCGGTCCGTGTCGCACTGGGGGCTTCGCGGCTTCGGCTGGTGCGCAAGGCGCTGGTGGAGAGCGTACTGCTGGCGGTGATCGGGGGCGCCTTTGGAATAGGCGTGGCATATGCCGGAACGCGCCTGATTTTGTATTTGGCTTTCGAGATTGGCGGGCCGAACAACTATGTTCCAGTAAGCCCGACGCCGTCGTTGCAAGTGCTGCTGTTCACGCTGGGCATTTCGATTCTGACGGGGATCATTTTCGGGACGGCGCCGGCGTGGATGACTTCGCATGCCGATCCGGTGGAAGCTTTGCGTGGAGCGAATCGCTCGGTGGGCGGGGGCCGCTCGTGGGCTCAGAAGTCGTTGGTGATTGCGCAGGCGGCGATGTCGCTGGTGCTGCTGTCGGCGGCGGCGCTGCTGGCGCAGAGCCTGCGTAACCTGGAGCACCAGGATTTCGGCTTCGACATGCGAGGACGCTATATTGCGTGGATCAATCCAACGCTCGGCAACGACAAGCCCGAGCAGATGGAGCAACTGTTCAGGAGGATCGACGACAGCCTGAGGGGGATCCCCGGTGTGCGGATGGCGGTTCCCGCGTTGTACGCGCCTATGACGGGCGATAGCTGGAATGACGGAGTTCGCATCCAGGGCAGGCCCGAGCCGGGTCCCAAAGAAGACACGGGCGCAGGCTATGTGCGGGCAATGCCTGGGTTCTTTGAAACGATCGGCGCCAAAGTCGTGATGGGCCGGCCTTTCACCGAGGACGACACGGCAGCGACGCCGAATGTCGCGGTTGTCAACGAGGCTTTTGTCCGGCGGTTTTTCAAAGGCCAGAATCCGATTGGGCAGCATTTCGGCCCGAACAGGCTCCGGTACGCCTCCACCTATGAGATTGTCGGCGTGGTTAAAGACATCCGCTATATGACCTATGACTACAAGGACCCTGTCGGGCCGATGTTCTGGGTGTCGGAGATGCAGACTGCGAATTACGACGACCCGGCCTGGGCACAAGGTGAGAAGTGGTCGCACTTCCTCTACAACATCGTGATCTGGGCCCCCGGTGATCCTCCGCAGATGGAAGAGAAAGTGCGCAAGGCGATCGCCAGCGTCGATCCCAGCCTGGTAGTGGACGACGTCAACCCGTATAGCAAAGTCGTGAGCACCGACTTTAAACAGCAGAATATGATTGCGACGTTGACCAGTCTCTTCGGGCTGCTTGGCCTTGCGCTGGCGGCTGTAGGGCTTTATGGCGTGATGGCCTACACTGTGGAGCAGCGCACGAACGAGATCGGACTGCGAATGGCGCTGGGCGCCGACCGCGGGCATGTGGTCAGCATGGTGCTTCGCGGCGCGTTCTGGCAGATTGGGCTGGGGCTGGGGCTTGGGATTCCGTTGGCCATCCTGGCTGGGAAGCTGATGAAGGATCAGCTATACGGCGTGCAGCCATGGGACCCGGTGATGCTGGCGGGCGCCGCTTTGTTGCTTGCGCTGGCGGCGTTGGTGGCGTCGGTGGCGCCGGTTCGCCGCGCAGCGGGAGTGGAGCCGATGGTGGCTCTGCGTATCGAGTAGTTGCGATCATGACTGACCGAGATTGGTCCCCAGAGATCCGCTTGTCGGAGGTGGCCTCCCGGCTGGTACCATGCCTGCCATGAACAAACTTGCGCCATTCCTCTGGTTCAATGACAACGCCGAAGAGGCCGCCGAGTTTTACCTCGGTGTCTTCCCGCACGCACGCAAACTCGATGAGTTGCGTTCCAAAGGCGTTGGTCCCTGGCCCGTGGGCAAGATTGCCACAATCACGATCGAGCTTGAGGGTCAGGAGATGGTCTTTCTCAACGGTGGTCCCGCGCATCAGCTCGATCCCGCGTTCTCGTTCTTCGTCCGCTGCGACTCGCAGGAGGAGATCGACAGCTATTGGGGCAAGTTGATTGAAGGCGGCAAACCGTTGGCCTGTGGCTGGCTGACTGACCGGTTCGGCCTATGCTGGCAGATTGTGCCGCGCAATATCGGCGAGCTAATCAGCCACCCCAAAGCCATGCAAGCCATGATGGGGATGATCAAGATGGACCTGCCCACGCTGGAAGCGGCCGCGCGAGAAAGCTGAGAGCCTTCTCCAGCCATTTCCACTCAAATCCTTTGGCGGTTTGAGACTGGTACGGATGTCGGGCGATCATCGGCTTCTCGACGGCTAACGGGTGTCTGGCAGGTCGGCGGGAATTTCGATCGAGACCAGCGTGCCGCGGCCGGGGTTGCTGACGATCTTGAAGGTAGCGTGTGTGCCATAGAGCACCTCAAGCCGCTCCTGCACGTTCTTCATGCCGATGCCTGCGCCATCACCACCCCGCGAATAAGGACCCATTCGCGGGGACCCCGGAACATTGCTGCTGCCCACTCCTGTGTGCGGTCGGTCGCCCATGCCCACGCCGTCGTCGGCAATCTCGATGAGCACGCGATCGCCGGTGAGCTTGCTGCGCAGCGTGACTGTTCCGCCGTGAATGCGTGGCTCGAGGCCGTGCTTGATGCTGTTTTCGATGAGGGGCTGCAACAGGATGCTGGGTACGAGAATGTCCAGAGTTTGCGGATCGATTTCCTTTTCGACGTGCAGCTTGTCGGCGCCGAAACGGACTACTTCGATGTCGAGGTAGTCGTCAGTAAAGCTGAGCTCATCGCGCAAGGGAACGTAGGTGTCGTGATCCTTGAGGAGAGCGCGGAGAATATTGGCGAGCTTCACGGTCATTTCGCGCGCCATCTCGGGCTTGACGCGGACCAGCGATGCAATGGAGTTGAGAGTATTGAAGAGGAAATGCGGATTGATCTGGCGCTGGAGGGCATCGAGCCGGGCCTCGAGAAGCAGGTGTTTCTGCTCTTCGAGTTTCATCTCGATACGGAGGGCGTTCCAGACCTTCAACGCGATGCCGACGACGATGGGAGCACTGAGCCATACCAGTATCTGTACCCAGGGTTGCGTTGCGACCAGGGCAAATAGTTTGTGAGGAAACATGCGCGCAAGCCAATCACGGCAGGCCTCGGCGGCGACGATGAGAAACAGCATGAGGAACTGCCGGTCGATGCGCGGCCGGCGGAGAATGCGGCGCACCCATCTGTAGAGGCTGAGGTCGACGAACGGCGTGAAGGACCAGATCTCTTCCGGTTCCACGAAGCTGCCAAGGACTCCGGCGAGCAGCCCGACGGCGGCATTGAAGGGGAGCGAAAGATACTCTCCGTGGTGCAATGCCGGAGCGGAGAGTACGGCACCACCGAGCATTGCCCATCGCGGTCCTACGAGCAGGCCGAGGAGGATGATGGTTTCGAACGAGATGTCGGCGGCGAGGAAGTTGGGGACCGAGGTGCGGATCCAAACGCCGAGGGTCAAGGGAACGAGAAAGAACGCCAGCAGGCCCAACGTTTGCTCTGGGCGGCGATGATCCGCGAAGAAGAGGCGCCGGAAGGTGCTGGCGCGCGCCAGCACGCTGGCGACGGAAGCCATCACCCCGAGTTTCACGAGCAGGGTGATGAGAATGAGCCGGTCGGTCACCCCTCAACTGTATCCCGCGGCGGAGGCACGGCCCAAACGCAAACCGGCGACGGATCAGCAGCTTGCATGGCTGTTGCGCGAATGAATTTCACCCTTTGTGACGCCTGTCGCTGGTTGGTTGACCGCCTGCCAAGTAGAATGGAACCATGGCATTTGAGAGCGTGAAGAAGGTCGCCGAGGCCGATTTTCCCACTCGCTGGGGAGCTTTTCGCATTCTCGGGTTCGAGGGGACGCTGCCGGCCCCGTCCGGGACGCGGAACCAGGCCGGTTCGCCCGCGCAGCCCGGCAAAGTGGAAGGGCTGGTTGCGCTGGTCATGGGTGATATTCATGCGGCTCCGCCACTGGTGCGGATCCACTCACAGTGCCTGACGGGGGATGTGTTCGGCTCTCTTCGCTGCGATTGCAGGCTCCAGCTTGAACTTGCTCTCAGCAGCATTGCCGCCGAGGGCGCGGGCATTTTGCTCTACGAGCAGCAAGAGGGCCGCGGCATCGGGCTGATGGCGAAGTTGAAGGCCTACGAGTTGCAGGATGCAGGACGCGATACGGTCGAAGCCAATGTCGAACTGGGCTACGAGGCCGACTATCGTGAATATGAACTGCCGGCGCGGGTGCTGAAAATGCTGGGTGTCACCTCGGTCAAATTGATGACCAACAATCCTGAAAAGGTGGCGGCGTTGGAGTCGGCGGGGATCACGGTCAGCGAGCGAGTATCGGCCGAGGTGGAATCGCAGGAGACGTTCGCGGCGTATGTGCGCACCAAGCAGGAGAAGATGGGGCACATTGCCGAGACGATGGTCAGCGACGAGTAGGACGGCAATGGTTGATAGGCAAATCTTGTGAAGGATGAAGATTGGGGTTCGTGCTTCCCCACTCATGACGCGATGAAGCTGCGTCATGAATGGGGCACCCTTGTTCGTTTCTACTGACAATCGATTTATCTACTGACGATTCATTCAAAGTCTACTGACAATCCATTCAATGGCTATTTCGCGGCGGTCTGCAGGGGCTTGACTGCGGTGAGCGGAATCTCCATAGTTCCTACTTTGCGCGAGGCGCGGTCGTAAATGCCGGTGCGCAGCCAGAAATTGCCTTTCGGCACGGCTAGTTGGGCGTGGAGTTGCACGCCGGTGTTCTGGAACATCGTGTACGCGTCGGGCTTGATGTTCAGTTCGACGAGGTGATCTTCGCGGCTGATGATATTGCCGTACCGGTCGTAGACAATGAGCGAGATATTCAGCGTGCCCTTGTGCAGCCCGTCCGCGTCGGAATTCAGATGCAGGTCTTTCAGATCGATGGCGAAGTCAATTTTGTAGTGGTCCTTGTTTTTCTTGTCGGCAGGCTCGTTCTCGCCCGCAGCGGCCGGCACAATGCGAATCTTGTAGAGAATCTGCTGGCTCTGCGGCATCCCGAGGTCCATGAACGGCAGCAGGGGATCGACGGCTCCGGGGTTCCTGGAGGCGAGTTTCTGGATCTCCTGACTTCGCACGGCCAGAGAGCTGCCGGGGATCGCTTCTTCCACGGCAAAATATCCACGGCGGTATGAGAGCTTATATTCCGCGCCTTCGACCTTTACCTTAATGTTGCGGAAGGTTCCGTCCATTTTTGCATTCGTTGGCGAGTAGGAAAGGGTATAGAAATGATTGCTGGTTGAGGTGATCTTGTCGATTACGTCTGAGAGCGCGTTGGTATTCGCGAATGCCTTCCCGCCCGATTGCTCGGCAAGGATCTGCGCATTCGCCTGGTCGGAATTGCGGTCCTGGCCCTCGCTTCTGATCGAGTTGGAAAATGTTCCGCTGGAGCCCACCATCTGGGAAGCCTGCGTATTCGCCTGAGACAGGTTGCTTTCCGCGGAATAGAGGCTGTAATTGGAAGTTCCGCGCGCATCCACGGGATAGATGGCCGCGCGCGCTGCGGCGAGCATGGCGAGCGTCTTCTTGATTTCGCTATCGATAGCCGGGGTACCCGAAGCCACGCCGCCTGCGGCGTCGGACCCGGTGACGTAGATCGATGGAACCTTTTCCGCGAACCAGATGATGTTCTTGCGTCCCGGGAACCCCTGCAGAAACGCGGCCAGCCGCTGGAGATTCGCAAGTGTCACGTACATCCGATCGAAAGAACGCGATGTGTCGTTCTCGTTAATAAAGTTCTGCAGCGCTGCAATCATCCCGGGCGGGGCCGCGGTCGCGCCATTGCCTTCCGGCGTACTCATCATGCCGATCACATTCTGTTGGGCATTGTTCTCATCCTGCCCCTTCAGCATCACAGACGTTTCGACTGCGTTGTTCTTCTTGTTATTGAGCGCCGCCATCAGGACGCTGGGATCGTCGTTGAATCCCTGAATGAAATGCAGACCGAGCCCCATGGTGAAGATGGCCATGCGCGTTCCCGGCTTCGCAGTCTTCAGGAACTTCAGTGCCTGGGTGTGCACATAGCTCTGGTTCTCCATGTGCGTGTTGAGCGAGTCCAGCAGGAGCACATTGACGGCCGGCGGTTGCGGGAAAGGCGAGAAATTCGTGAATATGTCCGGCGGCATCGTGGGCATCTCTACGGGCCGTGCCGGAGGGGCGTTTCCGTTTTCCTCAAAGAATGAAATTGTCTGTCGCTTGCCCTGTTCTGTCACAGTAAAGGCGTCCCTTGAAAGTCCGGTGATCGGTTTGCCTGAGGAATCGCTGACAATCACGTCCACGAGGACAGCTTTGCTGTTAACGCGCAGGGTCGTTGCAGATTCATCTGATTGCCCCATCCCCGGAACCGCGCACACGAACGAGAGGAGCATAGCAGCGATCGGACGATTCATAGAGCCTTCTCTCCGGCAAAAAATATGTATCTGGTTTGCGAACCCATGATAGTCCCCAAGGACCAGATTGAAATGTGATCTATATGTAATAGACGACATATGGCGCAGCTCGGGCTGCAACCATTTTGCTGAGGGGCTTAGACGCCGCGTTACTTTGGATGGCTGGTACGTTTTGTCGTTGAGTTTCTGCTTTTTGTGGACGCGGATTGCGGCGGGCCGCCGATCAGGCCGACCTGGCCGACCTGTTGGATCGCGGCGCGAAGGAAGCGGCGGACCAGAGGGCGGTCGAGGTCGTCGTGGTCGTTGATTCTGAGATGCCGGATCAATTTGCCGGAGCCTTCCAGAACTTCCTTCAGGATCGGCAAGCAGCGCACCGCGGTTGAAACCGAGGTTCACACAATTCTTGTAGGTCACGACGTGGCAGAAGCCGTCCTTCATTGGCTTGCCGGTGAAGGAGAAGCCGATTGCCACTGCATACCCGTTCACAAGCGATTCGATTGCGTCGGGCGCTTCTTCGAGGACGACTTCGCGGAGCGCGAGAGCAAGGCTTGCGATGCGGGGATCGTAAGGGGCCAGAGAATCGAGCAGCCGGCGATCGGGCGGGCGCGCCATGATGGGCAGACTAGCACGGACCTCATTGGCTGCTGGTGAATTATTTTCCGCTCACCATGACCTTGCGGATGGGCTCATTGTCGGCGTAGACGCGCCACTCGGCGACCAGGCCATCCTCGACCAGCGCGCGAATTGCTACAGGTGTCTGCCAGCGGTTTTCGGGATTCAGCTTGCCGTCGCGGGAATAGGTGCCCGAGGCGACGCCGATTAACACGACAACCGGATCGCTGGGATAGAACTCCTCGATCGCGACGGAGTAGTCGGGCACCATGCGGAAGTAGGCGGCCCAACCCTCGCGCATTTTGTCGCGGCCCTCAATCACTTTGCCGAGCGAGTCCACGAAGCGATGGGCAGGCGACATGAGCGCGGTTAGCCGGTCCGCATCCTGCCGGTTGATGGCGCGGATGAAAGCCTGCGCAATGGACTCCGCCGAGTTGCCGATCGATTCCATGTGCGCCTCTGGAATGACATTCTAAGCGAGCCAAACAAAAGTTCAGTGCGAAACCAACCAAACGTCGGCAAAACAGTGGCCACCGCGAATCGGCGATCTCCTAAGGGAAGGATGCTTCACTTAGCTTCGAAGTCTCCGGGTTTCCACGAGCCGTCGAAGGCAGGTGATTCGGGACCGTAGATGCGGAAGTAGGTGAACCATCCTTTGCCGGAGTTGGTTTTGATCCACTGATTTTCGTGTCCCGCAGGAGCCGTTGGCCCGAAGTGAAGCTCGGTGGGCTGCGTCTTCGACGCATCTTTCAACTCGAAGAGAGAGCGCAGCGCGGCTTTGCCCTGATCGGTGACGATCTCACTGCGAGTATCGGGATCGTAAATGGTGATGGACCAGAAGAGTTTCGCCGGGACAGGTTGGGGAATGGTGAGCTTATAGGTCTTGCCACCGTCGAGGAACGCGCTCGTGGCGTCGCGGGTGCCGAGCCAGTAGAGGGAACCTGCGGCGGCAGTGCGACGGAACATCGCGGGTGATTCGATCTGCGCCTGATAGAACCACTTGGTGCGGGCTTCAAGATCTTTGTACGACGGTGTGTCGAAGGTGCCGTTTTCAGGACGAAGAGTGGCCCATTCCCACTTGCGGTCTGGCCATGCAAGACGGTCGGAGCGTCGGTCGGCGAAGGACTGGACGCGCATTTGGTCGTTAGCAGTCTGGGCGGCTTTGACGAGTATGCCTTGCATGCGGGAGTCAGGATTGAACGGCTGACCCTTGGAGATTCCCAACGAGGCAAGCATGCCGTACTCCATGCGGTAAGCCTCGAAAGGAGGCTCGTTGTTGATGACCTCGGCGAGTTCCTTCCAGTAGTCAAGATTCTTCTCCCACCGAACGGGGGTGAAGTCGATGTGCTTGTCTCCAATCTCGAACCACGTCACCTGCGAGGCGTCCGCAGGGTGACCGAAGGGATACATTTTGACGGTCTTCAACGCAGCGATGGCGGCCTGCACATCGCCTTTGGGCGGAATGGCGCGGACCAGCAGCAGGACATGGTTGGTGGTGGGTGTCCCAGCGAAGTATCCCTCAGGAACCTTGTCCCTGTAGCCGGGCGGCAGGATGATGTGCTTGCCACCTTTGCCCGCGTCCGGACCGGGCAAGCCCATATCCATCACGTAACGCTGGTTCATATCGTTGACGACGCACATGAGCGGCCCGGGGGGAAGCTCAATGACCATCGGGCCATTACTGAGGTCGATGTTCGCGCCCTCATAAGGTGTGTCGGAGTTGGGCGTGAAGACAAGCTGCTTCGGGCTTCCCTCCATGATGATGAATTGGTTATTTGCAGTAAGGCCGGCGGCTGCGTTGCCCTTCCAGGTAGCGGCGATGGAGACCGTGGGATAGAAGAATTTGTAGGAGGTGATAGCCGTGTTGAGGTCTGCCTCATCATAGGCTTTCGATGCTGTGTCACCGGAGGGGAAGCTGCGCACGAAGGCATAACCGCTGTCTTGGGCCGAGGTGTCGTGTGTATTTCGCATTAGGCATCTCTCCTGCTTTGAGTGGCTGTCCGTACCAGGAGAGGCATTTTAGGCCCGGGTCTGCTATGGCAAAAACTGTCAAAAAAACTAGCCGAAAGCCCGGGATCGCGGTTCTGGGAAGATCGTGGGCAATTCGGAAGTTGCCATCTCGTCAATCGCGCCGATTCGCTTGTTGCTGGATTCGGGTCAGGGAACTGAAATGTGTACCAGAGCGTAACCTTCTTACAGGTATTGAATCGGGGACCTTGGAAGGCGGCTATTCGTCACATTCCATTACCCGGAAAACATTGGACAGCGTCGAACGAATATGCAGAATTTCACAGACACGCTCAGCGAGGTTTTTCGGGCCATCGCGGCGAACAAGCTGCGCAGCTTTCTGACCATGTTTGGAATTGCATGGGGGGTGGGTTCGCTGCTGGTACTTGTGGGTCTGGGGGAGGGGTTCCGGTCGGGGCAGCATCGCAACCTGGCGAAGCTGGGCAACGACCTGGTGATGATGTGGAACGGGACCATTCCCGCGGTCGCCAACCAGCACACGGGGATGCGTCCTTATCAGCTGACGATGGCCGATGCCGAGGCCTTGAAGTCGGTGCCCGAATTGCGATCTGTCACCGTGGAACTCTCGCGCTCTGACCTCTACGAAGTGAGCCAGTTCAGCAACACATCCAGCCACGTGATGGGTGTATGGCCAAATTACCCGCAGGTACGCTACATCCCCATGGCGCAGGGACGCTTCATCAACGACATGGATGTGAGCGAACGGCGTCGCGTGGCGGTGCTGGGGTCGAAGGCTGCGACGCTGCTGTTTCCTGGCCGGCCGATGGTCGGCGAGGCGATCACGATCAACGGCACCGAGTTCCGGATTGTGGGCGCGGTGGAGAAGATCAGCCGCGGCAACCAGGACTATGACGACCAGAAAGTCTACGTTCCCGTGACAACGATGCAGGAACTCTATCCGCTGAAGGGCGAGAATATCGCCAAGGATGCGCTGACATCGATCCAATACCAGCCGGCGAAGGCAGGGGATGCAACGGCGGCAGTTGCGGCGGTGCATCGAGTGATCGCTGCGCGGCATGGGTTCGATCCGTCGCTGAAGGATGCCTATCAGGAGTGGGACACGATCAAAGAGATGAAGATGGTGGGCGCCATTTTCAACGCGATGGATATTTTTCTTGGCGGTGTAGGGATTGTGACGCTGGGGCTGGGCGCGGTGGGCATTATCAACATCATGCTGGTGTCGGTGTCGGAGCGGACTAGCGAAATCGGGTTGCGGAAAGCCCTGGGGGCGACGAAGAGCAGCATCATGGGGCAGTTCTTCTGGGAGGGGCTGCTGCTGACGGCGGTGAGCGGGGCGATTGGGATTGCGGGATCGGCGGGGCTGATGGCGCTGTTGCAGGCGCTGCTGACGGGCAAGATGCCTGGGTGGGATCCGCCGCGACTGGTGCCGTGGTCGGCCGCGCTGGCGATGGGGACATTGGTGCTGAGCGGGATTGCCGCGGGCTTGTATCCGGCAAGCAAGGCAGCGCAGATGGACCCGGTGGAGGCGTTGAGGAAGGATTGAAGGGCAGCGGAGCTAGCGGCGTTAGCCGCGCTTTGCGCGTGCTAGCGGAGTTAGATGCGGGTCTGGATGGGGAATTGTTTTTTGCTAACTCCACTAGCTCCGCTAATAGCTGATACTCCGCTGACGGAAGGCAGTCGGCTCGGCGAAGAAATGCTGAAAGACATATTGGGTCAGGCTTGGGAGGCGATGGTGTACAACCGCCGCCGCACTGCCATCACGATGATCGGGATGGCGTGGGGGATTGCGACGGTGGTGTTGCTGTTGGCCTATGGAGCTGGCTTCAGCCGCGCGATTGAGGCGATCTTTGCGCAGTGGGGCACCAACATCATCGGCGTTTTTCCGGGACGGACCAGCGAGCAGGCGGGCGGGGAGAAGTCGGGCGTCAAGGTGCAGTTTACGCAGGATGACGTGGACCGCCTCATCGCCAGCGTTCCGGGGATCAACCACATCTCGCCGGCAGTCTACAAAGACGTGACGGTGCAGAACGATCTGCACTCCTACACGTGGACGGTGAACGGCGTGATGCCGGTTTTTCAGGACATCTGGAAACTCGATACGGATGCGGGCCGGTTCTTTAACGGACAGGAGCAACAGCAGAGGGCGCACGTCTGCGTGATCGGGTCAGAATCCAAAACCAAGCTGTTTTCGGGTGGATGGGCAGTGGGGCAGACCATCCGGCTGAACGGTGTTTTGTTCACGATCATTGGCGTACTGAACCCGAAGATGCAGGAGGGCGAAGACAGCGATCGCAACCGGCAGATTTATGTTCCGTTCAGCACGATGAGCGACCTTGCGGATACGAAATACATCGGCGGCATCTGGTTCAACTATCAAGGGAACTACCAGCTGACCGAACAAAACATGCGCGAGACACTGGGCGCGGCGCATCACTTCAGGCCGACGGATCATAACGCCATTTACGTGGCCAACCTGATGACGGAGCTGCATCAGTTCAGCATTCTGTCGCTGGCGCTGCAAGTATTGCTTTCTCTAGTTGGCGCTCTGACACTCGGGATCGCCGGCATTGGACTGATGAACATCATGCTGGTGGCCGTGCAGCAGCGCACGCGAGAGATCGGTGTGGAGAAAGCACTCGGCGCGCAGAAAAGGCACATCCTCACGCAGTTCCTTTCCGAGGCGATGGTGATCACGGGGATTGGCGGAATCGGTGGGATCGGGCTCGCATACGTGGTTTCCCTGCTGATAGGGCGCATTCCGTTCTATAGCGAGCTTGCGCAGCACGCGGAGAATGCGGATATCCAGCTGCTGATTTCGCCGACGTCGGTGATCGTCGCAACCTCGATCCTGATCGTGACGGGGTTGGTGAGCGGAATGATTCCGGCGATTCGTGCCGCGAACCTGGATCCGATTGAAGCGCTGCGATACGAATGAAGCAGGGAACGAGGGAAGCAGGGAACAAGAGAACGAGGGGAACGGGGACTAGGGACTAGGGACCAGGGACCAGGGACTAGGGACCAGGGAATGGAAGACAGTCTGGCGAGCAGTAGTTCGGCATTCCTCTTACAAAACTGCACGCCTTAGAAATTATTTTTTCTTCGCAACAACTTTCCAAAACTCGCGGTGTTTTCGCTGGGCAACGGATTCTACGCGACTGCGTGAGAGTCCAGCACTGCGGCAGAAGTCCGGAGCGCGACGGATCACCTCGATCTTCGCGATAAGGATTTCTGCGGCAAAATCCGATCCATCTCCCGCACCTTCGCATTGAGCTGCGCTTCAATTTAAGCGAGACATGCTCCACTTCTCGATGCAACGCAGGGCACGACTGCTCGGTCTTCCGTGATTTTTCCCCGCCCAGTACGGGCTAAACAGAACTATCAGCCGAGACTCGCCTGAGATCCCGTCTGGCGGGTTCTCTTTGGACCAGGAGGCATTCGATGAGGAGCGCTCACCTCGCTCTCGTTACGCTGTTGCTTTGTCCAACGCTAACCGCATACGCCAGCAGGCAGATTGTGCCTGCAGGCTCCCTTATCAACTGCACGGTCTCGGAGACGAAACTGTCTTCGAAGACAGCGGGCATCGGCGACCCGGTTCTTTGCCAGGCCGGGATCACCACGCGCAACGGCGGCGCGCGCCTGCCGTTCAACACATACCTCGAGGGCCGGTTCGAGGACTACAAGGATCCCGGACATTTCGTCGGCAAGGGATGGATGGAGTTGAGGTTCGATCGCATGGTGATCGAGCCGCGCACCGTGATCCCCGTATCGGCGAGAGTGGTGGATGTGCCAGGTTACGCCGTGGATCAGCAGGGAAGAATCCTGGGCAAGGGCCACCGCACGCGCGACATCGTGGAGTGGTGCATACCGATCCTGTGGCCGATTGATCTGCTGAATCTGCCGCGGCGCGGACCTCGACCGATCTTGAAGACCGAGACGCGGCTCACGGTGAAAGTGATGGACGACATGGAAGTGCCCATCACTGAGGATCCAGATCGCGACCCATCCGGACTCTACCGTCGCGAGCCGAGCGCGTACAACGATGCTCCGCAAGACGAGCCACAGCGGCAAGTGGCGCAGGAGCCGGCCTACCAGCAGCCCCCGCAGTATCAACAGCAGCAGTATCAACAACCGCAGTATCAACAACAGCAGTACCAACCACCGCAGCAGGCCTATGTTCCACCTGCTCCGGTGCCAATTTACATGATGCCTGTCTACGTGGCACCAGCGCCGACAGTGTACGTGTATGCCGCGCCGCCTCCGCCGCCGATTTACATGTATGCGCAACCTTCACCCGCCGTTGCAATGTGGTCGCCACCGAGATCGATGTATTACCCGAGCGCGTATACATATCGCACGGCGTATCCGTACGGCTACTGAGGCGTGCGGAAGGAGAGAGGTTTCACGAAGGGAGGTGCGATAGAGCCGATGGCGCCTGGTGCAGCAGTGTGTTCGGAGAGCAACCAGGTCACATTTCAGCCCAGCGGCGGAGCAGGTTGTGGTAGACGCCGGTGAGCTGAACACCGGTAATGCTGTCTGGAAGTTCCGTGGCCAGCCGCTGAATGGCCGTATCCAAATCGTAGAGGAGGCTGCGATCCGCATCGCTGCGGATCATGCTCTGGATCCAGAAGAACGAGGCGACGCGCGCGCCGCGAGTCACCGCTTCAACGCGATGCAAGCTGGTGGCTGGATACAGCACCATGTGTCCGGCGGGGAGTTTGACGGTGTGGTTGCCGTAGGTATCTTCAACGAAGAGTTCTCCGCCGTCGTAGTCCTGCGGAGAGCTGAGGAAGAGTGTTGCAGAAATGTCGGTGCGAATGCGCTGGCCGGTCGAAGCGAGTGCGCGAATTGCGGTGTCGACATGCGTGCCGAAGTGGCCTCCGCCTGTATAGCGATTGAACATGGGTGGAAACACACGCAGAGGCAGCGCGGCAGACATGAACAAGGGAGAACGCGCCAGGGCGGCCAAAACCATCTCTCCAAGCTGGACTGCAACAGGATGGCCTTCGGGCAACTGCAGATTCTGTTTGACGGCGCGCGCCTGATATCCGGCGGTGACCTTGCCGTCAACCCACTCGGCGGCATCAAGCGCCGCACGTACCTGCGCCACATCGGCAACCGTCAATACATCGGGAATGGAAATCAACATGGCGATTATCTTTCGGAAAAAAGCAGGCGGACCGGAGCAATGACAGAGTCCGCATGGGTGCGAGCTATTTGAACCGGAAGTTGATGCCGAAGAGCGCGCTGGCCCCGGCACCCGGAATGAGATGGCTTGGATGTGGAAGATCGATGTAGTAGCGGTTGAGCAGGTTGTTGACGTTCACCTGCAATTCAAACCTCTCAGAGATCGGGCGCTTGAGCATGGCGCTGAAGAGCCAGTATCCGGGCACCTGCTTCACGGCGACGCTGGTGACGACATAGCCCGGGCCGTTGGGATTGGGTACGAAGCCGGTCGGCACGTAAGGCACGGTGGAACTGGCGGTGCGATTGCCGACGTAGTTGCCACCGAAGCCTGCGGTGAAGCGCGAGGGAAGGCGATGAGTGACAAAGACGTTGAATGTCTGTTTGGGCACGTTCGCCAGCGGATAACCGACGGCTGCGGGGAAGAACTGGGAGGAGATGACGGCGCTATCGAGGTAAGCATATCCCGCCACTACATCCATGCCTTCGGGGAGCCTCCCAATGACGCTGAACTGAACGCCTTTGACCAACTGATTGCCGGCGGCGACGATGTTGTTGGAGTTAGTGGGATCGGTTTCGCGCGCGTTGTCCTTCTCGGTGTGGAACCACGCGGCTTCGGTGAGCAGATGCTCGTTGAGGAAGCTCCACTTGGCGCCTGCCTCGTAGGATTGGTTCTCCTCGGGGGCGGCAGAGCTGTTGGCGAGCCCGACGCTGAGGCTGAGTGACTCCGCCGCCGGATTGAAACTGGTGCCGTAGTCGAAGTAGACACTGCCGCGTGTGGAGGGCTTGTAGACGAATGCCGCGCGATAGCTGGGCTGCTCATCGACGCGGTTAATGGGCGGAACAGTGGGGGTGACGGTGCCTCCGGCGGGCGGCATGGGCTGGTAGAGGTTGTAGTCGGTATCGAAGCGGTCCCAACGCACTCCCCCGCTGAGCTCGAACAGGCGGCCGAGTTTCATCGTGTCGACGAAGTAGAGTCCAATGCTTTTCGATTTGGTGTGCACGATCGAAGTGATGTACCCGGTTCCGGCGAATGGCTGATCCTCATTCGGGTTGAGCAGCGTGGTCTCTGGGACGGTATTGATTTTGTTGATGGTGTAGCTGGTGCGGATGGGGTTGGAGATTTCCTGGCCACCCTCCGCACCCGCGACCAGCGCGTTTGGCACGCCGTGGATGTTGAAGTGCGCTGAGACTTCAGTCTGGTCCCAGAGAATGCCTTCAACGCTCTTGACCTGAATCTGATTGCGATTGACCTGAGTGATGTCTTCGGCCGGAGTGGCAGGCGTGTAAGGGCAGGGCAAATTCGCATTGTAGGCCAACGTGGGCAACGCTGAGACGACGGTGCCGACGGGCACGCTCACCGAGGCGTTCGAACAGATCTGCGGCTCTGTTATTTGCGCTTGCCTGGGATAGTTGGCAGCTCGCGCGATGGTGTGCAGGTTGAGAGTTGGAGAGAACTCATGCTCCGCCTTCAGAGTCATGATGTCGTCATTGGTCTTCAGGTAGTTTTCGTCGGGGAAACCAAAGTAGCTGTGCCGGTTGGCGGGAGCGGGACCGCTGAAGAGCCAGGGTAGCCCGTAGTCCGGGGTGTCGTTTTCGGAAAGATGGATGTAGCTGAGCGTTCCGCGCGTTCTGGTGTTCATGCCGATCGAGATGGAAGGAGCGACGCCATAGCGGCGAAGCTCGGCAGCATCGCGACCGGCGACGCCGCCCTCCTGGCCCATGGCATTGACGCGGAATGCTGCTCCGCCCAGCTTGTTGGGCATCGGAAGATTGACGTCCGCGGTGATTCTCCGTGTGAGGTCAGTGCCGAACTGCGCATTTACGCGCACAAACTGGTCAACTTCGGGAATCTTGTTCTCCTGATTGACCACTCCGCCGGTAGAGCCTCGCCCAAACTGGACTCCCGCGGGGCCCTCAAGGGCCTCGACCTGCTCGAAGTTGAAGGAGTCGCGATAGTAGCTTCCGAAATCGCGAATGCCATCCATAAAGATGTCATTGCGAGCAGTGAAGCCGCGAATAGTGAGGTTGTCTCCCTGTGCTCCGGCTTCGCCGGCGGCGAGGCTGATGCCTGGGACGTTGCGCAGGGTATCGCGCAAGGTCGAGGTGCCCTGGTCCTGCATAACAAACTGCGGCACCACGGTGACACTCTGCGGGGTGTCGATCAGCGGCTGCGCAAACTTGCTGAGGGAAATGTCTTGAGCCACGGGTGCCGTCACCGAGACCGACTCCCGTGCCTGAACGCCAACGACCATCGTGGTTGCATCTTCGGCGCGGTAATCTAGTCCGGTGCCCACGAGGATCTGCCGGAGCGCATCGTCTTCACGGTAGAGGCCTTTGATGCCTGGGGACTGGAAGCCCTCGAGCGTCCCGTCTGGCAATACCAGCTTGACCTTCAACCCGGTGGTTTTCTCCCAGGCTTCGATTGCGGCATCGAGGGGGCCGGCGGGAATGTCAAAGCGCTTGAGTGGCAGAGTTGCCGCGGGTCCGCCATCGATAGATTCTTTTTTCAAGACTGCGGCGAGTGTAGGCCGGCTTGCACCGAGCGCTGTATAGGCTGCCAACGTTCCCATAGCGACCAGGTTGCGAGCATTTCCCAGAACCCTGCTCTGCGCGCGTTTCTTTTTTTCCACAGCATTCCAACGCTTTGCTTGCGCACTCATCTTCGTTTTTTTCTCTCCGGTTCGCGATGGCCTTTCGGCCGCGTTGCGCCAGGTTGCCGGGCACGAGCGCAGAGCTGGCGCAGGACTAGGACACTGGAGAAAACCGTGACCGCTGCGTGAGGACTCTGGCGCGATTCGCGCCTTTTTACCGATTTTCAGGAATGGGAGTTCAACCGGAGAGGAGCGAACATATAATGCAGATAGCTCGCAGTCAAATCGGCTGTAGCTCCAGGGCTTCGCGGTCTCGTCCAAGAGATAATCCGTGGGGCCCTGGCCCATTAAGACTAAGTTCGGGTTGATGCCTTCCTTCAACAGTGCTCAAAAACTGTCGCCTTATCGAATATACGACAATTTTGGTCGTATACCGAAGGAATCTACACAAACTGCATAAAAATACTGAAAATTCATCTTCGCGCGTGCATTTTCACTCGCTTTAACTGATCTATTTGGTCTTTTTCGCGCCTCTGACGGAGAGCAGTAGACGGAAGTGTTCGCGCAACTGGGCGATGGCGCGATCGAAGGGCTCGACGGAGCGGTAGGAGCGCGACAGCATGACTCCGCCTTCCATGGTTACGAGAACGAAGGTCGCCAAGGCGTCGATGTTGGTGCTGCGCGGCAAGGAGCCTTTCAATTCGACGAGGCACTCGCGTATGGACTCGATCCATCCCTGAAAATTGCGGGCGATCAGCAGGTGAGCGGGGGCGTTCTCGGGGTCGATTTCCAATGCGAGGCGACCCAGGGGGCAGCCGTATTGGCTGCCGGTGGCGATGATGCGTTCGCGATATCCGGCAAGGATGGCGAAGATGCGCTCGATGGGTTTGGGTGTCGAAGCAAATGCAGGATCGACGATCATGGGGCGGAGCAGTTCAGCGTATTGCTCGAGGACGGCGCGCAACAGGGCTTCTTTGCTATCGAAGAAGTGATAGAAGCTGCCCGAGTTGACCTCGGCGTGTGCCAGCAGCTCGGCCATGCTGGTTCCGGCGAAGCCTCGCTCCCAGAACAGAAAGCGTGCCGAGTCGATGAGCCGGTCGCGCGTGGAGGCGGATTGTTTGGGGGCCGGCATAGATTCTTCTTGACAGAAAGAACACTGCTTGCAAGTATCTTACTTGAACGATCAAGTAAATGCGATGAAAAGACAAATACTGCTCGCCGCCCTGTTGTTCAGTCTTGTTCCTGCCCGGTTTGCCGCGGGGCAGGCCGGATCGACCACGCCTGTCAACGAGCCGCCACGGCAATTGGTGATTGAAGTCGAAATTCCGGCGCCTATTCAAGAGGTCTGGAAGGCATTTTCGACGAGCGAAGGATTGAGCACGTGGCTGTTTCCGAATGCGACTGTCGATCTGAAGCCGGGCGGGGATTGGCTGGTTCATTTTCCCGGTGGCAGCACGGGAGGCGGAACGATCGTGAGTTTTATTCCGGAGAAGGAGATCGTGATCGCCGCGCTCGCGCCCGACAAGTTTCCGCAGGTGAGGGCTGCTCGCACGCGTGCGGTCTTTCAGTTTGAGGCGCGGGGGAACTCGACTGTCGTTCGCCTGACGCAGACCGGCTGGCAGAACGGGGAAGAGTGGACGCGCGCCTACGAATACCTGGCCGCAGGCAACGCGCAGTTGCTGGCATCGCTGCATCGGCGATTCGTGGACGGTCCGATGGATTGGGAGAAGGCGATGGGGAATTCGAAGCCGAAGGTGAATTAGCGTTGGTTGCATAAATGCCAACTGCGTCTCGCAGGTCATCCCGCAGGGGCTAAAGCCCCAATGTTTATGAGGCGTTTTACGGCACGGCTGAAGCGGTGCCCTTTCAAAACTTTATTTATGCAGTTCCAGGAGGCGAAACGTGGATTTTCATACTTTGAATTTCTGGGCGATTCTTGTGGCTGCGGTCTCCGCATTTCTGATTGGCGGACTCTGGTATTCACCGGCCTTGCTGGGCGGTGCCTGGAAGAAAGCGAACGGATTTCTATCCGAGGAGCCGGGCGCTGGTCCCAGGGTATTCGTGATTGGATTTGTGCTGAGCCTTGTGATGGCAGTGAATCTCGCGATGTTTCTCAATGATCCGAAGACAACGCTGGCGTGGGGAGCGACTGCGGGATTTCTGGCGGGCTTTGGCTGGGTTGCGATGGGGATGGGAATCGTCGCGCTTTTCGAGCGTCGATCCCTCAAGTACGTGCTCATTAACGGCGGCTATCTGACAGTTGCGTTGACGGCAATGGGCGCAATTCTGGGAGCATGGCGTTAGCTCCATCCCCGAAACGGAACAACTCATAACAAACCGGAGCCGGGAGCGACCGACGCGCGATAGGATGAGTGCGTTTCCTAAGTAAACGGAGCTTACTTTTGACGATTCGTAAATCGACGCGCCGGGAGGTGCTGCAAATTTGCGGTGCAGGCATGGTTGCTGCGCTTGCCGGACGAGCCTTTTCGATTGGACGCCGAGGCAGCGCAGACAGCGACGCGACCCCCGCGCTTGCACCCGGAACGCCGAACTCTGCGGAGAGAGTGGCGCTGATTGCGGACTTCCGGAAAAGATCCGAGGGCTTACAAGACAAGTTCGAGGCGCGTACGCACAAGAGCGATTGGACGATGCCTTACCGGCTGTATCGCCCTGCGACAAGCGGCAAGCTGCCAGTGGTTCTGTATCTCAGCGGCAGCGGAGGCCTGGGCGACGACAATTTGAAACAGATTGGGCTGGGCAATATTTTCGGAACGCGCGTGTGGCTGTTGCCGGAGAATCAAAAACAATTTCCCTGTTTCGTTGTTGCTCCGCAGACCGATCGTGGATGGGCCAAGTACGATTTCACACAGCAGGACAGCGCCGGACCGAAGGTTGTGCCGGGCCTCGGCGATGGGTCACGGCTGGCACTCGAAATCGTCGACAGGTTGATTCGCGAATTTCCTATTGATGAGAGACGAATCTATGTTGCAGGGCAATCGATGGGTGGGGCGGGAGTTTGGAATGTAATCGACACCCGCCCGCGCTTCTTTGCTGCCGGCGTAATCTGCTGCGGAAGCAGCTCGTCCGAGAACGGAACGGAGGCGATCGAAACGCCGCTGTGGGCTTTCCAAGGGGACGCTGACAAAACCGTTTCCGTGTCGTTGTCGCGCGACCGCATTGCGGCGAGACGGAAGGCCGGTGGCCACCCGCTTTACACCGAGTATTCGGGTGTGGACCACAACTGCTGGGAATGGGCCTTTACGGAGCCGGAGCTGGTGAAATGGCTCTTCGTGCAAAGGCGCAGCTGAATGAGGAATTCGAAACATTTCCACGCGGCCGTTGCGGGCGTTCATTGTGATTGGACTATAGGCAGCCTCGCCCATGCCGGGGGAATGGTGGCTGGCTACGCGAACAGAGTCTGGAGTTCCATGAGCATTTGCTGAGCGGATTCCACGATCTCTCATTGACGCGAAGAACAGCCTCTTCCATCGATGTCGAACTCCGGCATCGCAATGAATTGCCTCTGGATAAAATCTGATTGCCAGATCGCTTTTCCGCGATGGCACGGCGCTCGATTTGAGAGAATTCGTCACCGTGAGAACCCATCCGCAAACATTCCAGGAAAATAGCCGAATGCATGCAATTAATTGCCGAAGACTCCCGCAGAAATGCGATGACTCGCATTCATCCCAAGTGTGCGGTGAATATGTTATACAGATGCGATAAAGATTCTCAGTTTGCTTCCCGATTGCGCTAGCCATACGGGGCGGCGTGAACCAACTCGATTCAGTCGTTCATGCTTCCCGGCTTATCGCATGCACCGATGTTCGCGAAGATATGCGCTCGTTGAATTCGCAGGATGGCGCATCCCGGAATGACCGTATCCAAGGAGTCGCGCCATGATCCAACTTCTCCGCTCTTTCTTCGGCCGTTTCTCTCGGCTCTCTTCGCGTTCTTTTCCGCGCAGTGTAGTCCGCCGTCTCGAACGCGACGGTGCTCGCCCGGCCTCGAACGATCGCAGAGACATTATGCACTCGGATTGGGCTCGCATCGGTGTCGTCTGCACGTGCGGCGCACTTGTGGTGGCCATGATTCTTTCGGTTCCGTTGATCAAGAGCGCGGTTCACGCAAACAGGGTGAATCGCGACGATGTAGCGCGCAGGTACCCCAACTTCACTGCGGAGCAACGCCTGGCAGTTCTGCGTCAGATTCAATCGGAACTGCACCCGCGGGGACGCGATCTTACCTTTGAAGAATTGATTGCAAGGTTTACCAGATACCTCACTTCTGCGAGCAATGGATACGCGCCAGCGGCCAACTTTACCGGCAATCTCACGACTGTCACTGTCTCCGACGGTGACCTGTTTGCGCTTAATCAGCAGTCCGATTGCTCACTCACTCTCGATGACGCCGCCTACACGGTGAATATGACCGGCCCACTTTTCAGCTACACGGTGGATACTTCCATACCCCATTACGAACAAGTGCTCCACAATGCCGCCGGCCTGACAACGACTCCCGACAAGTACCCTGCAGGTTGCGGAGACACCAACGTTGGGGTTACCTCGCGCAAGATTGTGTTTACCGGCACGACCACGGGCGGCAACAGAGTGTACGCGGGACATTTCTACAACTCACTCGCAGGGCGTGATCAGATCTTCACCTCCATCGCGAAGACGAACGACACACTTCAGACCTTCAATACGCTCAGCGACCCCAATAGCGTGGTCGATTTGGCTACTTCGGACCTGAACGGCGATGGCAACGGCGATCTGGTCGCGATCGAGAATTCCACACTCACAACGGGCGGCACTCCGACCGCCTCGGTTTTTCTTGGCAAAGCGGACGGCACCTTTTCAACTCCCACGGAGATCGACCTGCCGGGCACATACGCTATCAGCGCGGTGATCGATGACTTCAACGGCGACGGCAAGAAGGATCTCGTCGTCTCGACCTTCGAATTCCCCTCTGGGAGCGGGGGGAGTGTCACGTTCTATGTCAATTTCCTGGCAGGCAACGGCGATGGCACGTTCAAGCCGGTGCAGTCGTACACCGAGACTCCTCCTGCGAGCGTGCCGCAGGTTCTTGGTTCTGCTTACTTCGGCCTCATCAGCGCCGATCTTCGCGGTTCCGGACACAAAGACCTCGTTGCCTCATCGGGGATCGTTCTTTTCGGCAATGGCGACGGTACGTTTTCCCAATCCGCCACCCTGGCTTTTCCGTCTGTGAGCGCCACTTCGCAATGGGGACCCAACGTGGTAGCGGCCGACTTTAATAAGGACGGAAAACTGGATCTCGCCCTGGACAATGGCGATTCCATTCAAATTTTTACAGGCAAGGGAGACGGCACCTTCACGCTTAAATCCGCATACTCCACAATCGGCAATGTTGGCTACCTGGTCGCACAGGACATTGACGGCGATGGCAACGTGGATCTCTGGTCCGGCTCCGGCAACAACGGTTCTCTCGGCAGCGATCAGTTCGAATACAACGGGGGCTATGCCCTGATGGGCAACGGTGACGGCACCTTCCGGGGAGCGTCGTCCCAAAGTTTCGCCTATACCGGAACTAACGTCGGCGATCTGACCGGCAACAATGCGATCGACGCTGTTGGCGTTAACAGCAACGGCTCCTTCACCTCCTACCTCGGCGATGGCAAAGGCAATTTCACGGCGGGCCCTTCGCTGGTCTTTTCGCCTGTCACCATAGGCGGGACTGCATACACTGTCTCGCTTGACTCGTATTCTGTTGGCGACATCAACGGCGACGGCTTCGCCGACCTCGTCTACCTGGGAACAAACTTCTACGGGCCGAACTACGTGCCGGGAATCTTCGTTGCGACCGGGAAAGGCGACGGCAGCTTCAATGCTCCGGTCTTTATCCCCGCACCTGCTTTTATTCGGACGGCTCCAGATTTCGACGTCAATCCGACGATCTCGGGCATCCGCGTCGCCGACTTCAATCACGACGGCAAGCTCGACATCGTCTATACCTACAACACCCTCAGCTACGTCAATCACAACTACTACTCCGGTATCGCCATTCAACTGGGTAACGGTGACGGCACTTTCAAAACTACGTCGCAACTCACCCAGCTTTATTCCGGCGCTTCGGCTCCGAATCCCGGTGCGTATGAAATTGGGCTCATTGGCGACGTGAACAAGGACAATAATGCGGATTTGTTCGTCCTTTCGGGCCTCTCGGCGAACAGCCAGGGGTTCACCATGCAGACTTATCTCGGCAATGGCGATGGCAGCTTCAAAGCTCCCACAACCGTCGCCGGAGTTTTGCCTGGAGGCGTCGAGTACGGCACGCAGTGGGCCCCCATTGTCCTGGCTGACATGAACGGCGATGGCGCTCCCGACATCGTTGCACTGCAACTGGATGCGACCAGCCAAAACCTCCAGGTCGTCATCGCGCTTGGCAATGGCGACGGCACCTTCAAGGCGCCGAATCTTACGACCTACAATTCGCAATACATCAACGGTACCGGTCTCGCCGTGGCGGATTTCAATGGAGACGGCAAGCTCGATGTAGCAACCCTGAGTTTCCTCGGACCCGCTGGAAGCGGCATCGCACTCGGCAACGGCGACGGCACGCTGCAGACAGGCGGCAGTTCTTCCAATGTGACCCCGGCGCAGAGCTTCTTTGTTGGCGGAGGAGGTGCGACGCTTGCTCTCGATCTCAACGGCGACGGCAAGCCCGACATTCTCAATGGCTCCGTGGTTCTTCTCAACCAGGGCGCGTCCACTGTTGTCAACAAGCTCACCCCGACCGTGACAGTGACGCCGTCCGCAGCGACCATCACCTCTGCGCAGGGGCTAACGGTCACCATCGGCGTAAGCGGTGCAAGCGGCAATCCGACGCCGACCGGCTCAGTGACGTTGACGAGCGGTGGCTACTCTTCCGCGGCCACGACCTTGACCGGCGGCGGCGCCACCATCAACGTTGCAGCGGGAGCACTTGCCACCGGAACTGACACGCTAACCGTCAGCTACTCAGGTGACACCAACTACGGTACCGGCACCGGCACTGGTTCCGTGACAGTCACAGCTGCGCCTGTTCCGAGCTTTGCTCTCTCCAATAGCGGCAACATCAACGTCATCGCTGGCGCAACCACCGGCAATGTATCGACGATTACGGTGACGCCTTCGAACGGGTTTACCGGAGCCGTGGGTCTGACCTGCGCAATTACGGGGCCAGCGGGCGCTACAAGCCCGGCGACGTGCAGCTTCGTGGCAAACTCGGTGAGCATCACTGGCGCAACTGCGCTGACCGACACCCTGACCGTGGCCACTACATCCGCGACCACGGCCGGAGCCTACACTGTAACGGTGACCGGGACCTCGGGCACAATCACGCAGAACACGACTGTGAATGTGACCGTGGCCGCCGCGGCCGCTTCATTCGCCCTCACCAACAGCGGCGCCATCACCGTAGGCTCCCCCGGCGCCACCACCGGCAATGCATCGACAATCACAGTAACGCCGAGTGGAGGATTCACAGGCAGCGTGGCGTTGGCTGCGGCGCTGTCCACCGGTCCGGTCGGGGCTTCGGATCCGCCCACGTTCAGCTTTGGGAATTCGTCCCCGGTAATCATTTCCGGGACGACTGCAGGAACCGGTACGCTCACTGTCCTCACCACTGCGGCAATCAGCGGAGCTTTAGTGCGGCCCAAACTCCTCGGGGATTCCTGGTACGCAGCTGGTGGCGCCACGCTGGCGTGCTTGCTGCTGTTCGGCATTCCGGGCCGCCGACGGCGCATGCGGAGGATGCTCGGCATGCTCCTGTTATTGGCAGCACTGACCAGCGGTGTTGCGAGTTGCGGCGGGGGAAGCAAGAGCAGTGGCGGCGGTTCAGGCAATCCAGGAACCACGACGGGAAGTTACACCATCACCGTGACCGGAACTGCCGGATCGATTACAAAGACAACCGTGGTCAATCTCACAGTGAACTAGTTTGAACTGGTCGTGGGCCGCATCTCTCAAGAGGTGCGGCGGGGTCTTGCACGCACGCTCTCATTTGATTGATTTGTCCAATGATTGATTTGTCCAATAGATTGATCTGTCGAAGTGATTCCCGGCAATCTCAGCCGCGCGACTTCCCGTGATCCAGATATTTTTCGATCGATGGAGCCCCGATCAGACGGGCGGCATTGCGTCGACCACGGGCACTCCGGCGGGCGGCGTGAAACGAAAGGTTGCCGGGGGGATTGGGGCATTGGGCTGTTCATCGGTGAAAGTGAAGCGGGTCTCGGCGCCGTCGGTTTCCTGGATCTCGATGGCCGTGATCGTACCATCCGCAGTCACAGTGAGGGCGAGGCGCTGGACACGCTTTTCCTGTCCGTGCGGAATGCCGGCCAAGGTGAAGCTGCCGTTGACGGCGGGGGTCACGTCGAGGTGATCGATCTCCTTTTCAACCTGAGTGTGGCCGAGGAGAAAGCGCAACGGTGAGCGCAGATCGTCGAGCTGTTTCGCTCCGATGCGCTGAACCTGGGGATCGCCCTTGGAGTAGAACCAGGCGTATTTCCCGTCGAGGAGGAAGAGCTTGCCGGCGGGTTTGGCGTAGTCCCAACGCATGCGGCCGGGCTTGAGGAGCAGGAGGGTTCCGTTCTCTGTGCGGGCGCGGCCCATCCCTTCGTAGTTCTCGACGAACTGGGCTTTGAGGGAATGGAGCTGGTTGTAGTGGTGGTCGACGCGCTGGGCGAGGTCGTGGGCGGTGGGTTGCTGGGCTTGAATGAAGGATGCAGAGAAAATCACGAGCAGAACGAGAATCGTCGTGCGTCGAGAGATGAGGAAGGCGAGTTTGGGACGAAAGAGCCCGGGCCTGAAGGCCCTTTCATTTCTGACCATGTGTTTCAGAGGCCTAAAGGCCTCTGCTCCCTCCGTGCAGGGGCTAAAGCCCCAGCTCTCTCAGGGTCGCTTACGGCACGACTAAAGTCGTGCGCTTTCAAAGCATGGGCGACGGTCGGAGTTTCAGGGGAATCCGTGGAGTCACGAGTCGGGCCGGATCGGTTTCCCACCCAAGCCGCAAGAGACGCAGCTTGGATGGGGCACCGTGCTCGTGGCGATCGGAAGATCCCGAAGAGCAACCGCAGATCCTTCGACTCGCTGCGCTCGCTCAGGATGACATTGCCTGGAATTTGCCTTGCGCTTCGGATCATTGCACCATCTGGGTGCAGTTTGTGCCGCCAGCGGGGTCCATCTTGATGGGGCCGCCGGATTCCACGCAGAATCCGCGATCTCCGGTTTTGCCCTGAGTGGCGGGGACGGCAGTGAGGACATATCCAGTGACGCGGTCGGTATTGTTCACGGTCACCTTGGTGCAGTTGGTAATGCTGAAGATGTAGCCGTCCTTGATGCCTGTGGAGAGCTGGCCGCTGATGAGCTGCGCGGAAGTGGGACTGGGCGGCCCGGCAGTGGATTCTCCGGCGAGCGCCTGCAGCGTGCAGGCAAATCCGTTGACGGGGTAGTTGGTCGCATACATCGATTGAGCCTGCTCGATTGTCTGCAAGGATTTCTGTGCGGAAACTTCGTCGGTATGTTTCCGGATGGTGTTCGCGGTGGGAATCGCGATGAGCATCAGGATGACGATGATGGAGATGACGATCAGCAGTTCCATCAAGGTGAAGCCTGCCGACTGTGCTCGAACCGATGCGCGGCGCCGTTTGGCGATCATCAAAAACGTGCAATTCATTTGGACCCCATGTCTTTGGGAGCAGACTGACGCACTGCCCCACACGACAAAATCCTACAACTTACAGACGCAGAAGGGAAATGGAGCGCTCGGGAATCCTGCCAGGCAGGATTCCAGTTCGGAGTTCACAGTTCTAAGTTCACAGCTTGCGCTGGCGGTTGGCTAGGCGTGTTTGGTCTTCAACTCAGAACTGTGAACTCAAAACTGTGAGCTGTTCTTCAGCACGCCAGCCGGTCGCGGTTGAGCTTGATGCCCGTTAGGCGGCCGAGGAGCGTGACGGCGATGCGGTCGGAGATGAAAAGGCGCTGCGCCATGGCCTGGATTTGCTCGGCGGTCACGGCTTCAACGCGGAGGATGACTTCTTCGGCAGTGAAGAACTGGTGGAAGTACATCTCCTGCCGCGCGAGGTTGGCCATGCGGGAGTTTGAACTTTCGAGACCCATGAGGATGTTGCCCTTCAACTGATCCTTGGCGCGGGTCAATTCTTCATCGCTGAGGAGAACTTCCTTCAGATTGCGGAACTCGGCAAGAATGAGGTCGATGCACTCAAGAGCCTTATTGGCAGAGGTGCCGGCGTAGACGCAGAGAGACCCTGTATCACTGTAGGGACTGAGATCAGAGTAGATGGCATAGGCCATGCCGCGCTCTTCGCGGATGGTCTGGAAGAGACGGGAACTCATCCCGCCGCCGAGCACGGTGTTCAGGATCAGCGTGGCGTATCGGTTGTCGTCGGTGATGGGCGGAGCGGGCACTCCCATGCAAAGCTGGACCTGCTCGAGGGACTTTTTGTTCTGCAGCAGGATGCGTGCGCTAGCCAGCGGCGCCTGCATTTCATGCACGGCTTCTCCGGGCGGCAGGCCTGTGAACTTTTCAGATACAGCTTCGACGAATTGATCGTGCTCGAGATTGCCGGCAGCGGAGAAGACCATGTTTCCGCCGCGGAAGCTACCGAGGTGGTAGTCGATGAGCTTCTGCTGATCGAGGCGGCCCACGGTTTTCGTGGTGCCCAGAATCGGCTTGCCGAGCGGATGGTCCTTCCAGAAATTCTGCGTGAAGAGCTCGTGCACCAGTACGTCTGGGTTGTCCTCGTCGATCTTGATCTCCTCAAGGATAACGCCGCGCTCCCGCTCAATTTCCGGAGAAGCGAAGACGGGATTGAGGACCAGGTCGGCGAGAACGTCAAGAGCGATCGGCACGTGGTCGCCGAGAGATTTGACGTTAAAGCAGATGGTTTCTTTGCCGGTGAAGGCGTCGAGGTTGCCGCCGATCGAGTCCATTTCACGGGCGATGTTCAATGAGGAACGGGATCGAGTTCCCTTGAAGACCATGTGCTCCACAAAGTGGGAGATTCCGTTGATCTCGGCGGATTCGCAGCGCGAACCGGACTTGATCCAGACACCCATCGCCACCGAGCGGAGATGTTCCATACGCTCGGTGAGAACGATAAGGCCGTTGGGCAATACAGTACGGCGAAGATTGCGCTGTTGTGTCATCGTCTCTCGATCGTTTCGATTGTAGGCGAAGCGGGTATCGACGGCTGTCATTCAGTGCCGTCCGGGTTCGGGCGCAAAAGAGGGCAATTTACGGGAGAGATCGCGGGAGGCTGCAAGGGAAGTAGAAATGCTCTATGCTGAGCCCAGCCGTGACCGCAAACTTACAACTTGTCCCATTAGACGCTAAGAACAGCTCCGGCGGAAGCCCACGATATTTTTTTGGCATGAATGCGGGAGAGTTGGCGGCATGCATGGTCGACCTGAGCGAGCCGAAGTGGCGGGGCAAGCAGCTGGCAGAGGCTATCTATCGCCAAAGGATTGTTGATGTTGAAGGCATCACAACGCTGCCCCAGGCCTTGCGGCAAAAACTTGCCAAGGAGGGTTGGCAGGTGGGACGGCCGCGGATCGTTCAGGTGTTCACGTCAGTGGATGGGACGGAACGGTACCTGGTGGCGGGGCAGGGGCCTGATGGGCTCACGGTGGAAACGGTGTGGATGCCTGAGGGGGACGGGGGCGAGGCGGGGGATGGTTCCGAGAGTGGATCAAAGGACCTACAAGCAGATCCCCTTCGGCAAGCTCAGGGCAGGCTTTCGGCCGCGCCCGCTGCGCGGTCTTCCCTCAGGAGGGAGCGTGCAACGATTTGCGTTTCGAGCCAGGTAGGCTGCGCTGTCAATTGCCAGTTCTGCCTGACGGCGAAGCTTGGGTTGCAGCGCAATCTTTCGGCAGGTGAGATTGCGGGCCAGGTGGTGGCCGTGCTCGACCGTCAGGGCGTCGAGGTGGGCAAGGATCGCGTGAACCTGGTGTTTATGGGGATGGGCGAGCCGTTTCTGAACTACGACAACTTCATGGCTGCGGTGCGGCTGCTGGTGGAGGAAGTGGGGCTGAGTCCGCAGCGGATGACGGTGTCCACGTCGGGGATTGTGCCGGGCATCGAGCGGTTTGCGGAAGAGCCACCGGAGATTCGTCCCAAGTTGGCCATCAGCCTGAATGCGCCGAACGATGCGATTCGCAGCGAAGTGATGCCGATCAATCGCAAGTGGCGGATCGAGGCCGTGGTGGATGCGGTGCGCGGTATCAGACTTCGCTCGCGGGAGCGCATCACGTTTGAGTATGTGCTGTTGGGCGGCGTGACGGATCAGCCGGAACATGCTGCCGAAGTAGCGCGGCTGGTGCGACGCACGGGACTACCGGCCAAGGTGAACCTGATTGCGTGGAATCCGGGGCCGGGTATCGCGTATTCGATGCCGCGGCCGGAAGCGGTGGAGTTGTTTCGGCGCGCTCTGGCGGCGGAGGGAGTGCCGGTGTATCTGCGGCGGCCGCGTGGGCGGGATATTTATGCAGCGTGCGGGCAGTTGAAACGGACGGTCGAGGGATGAGGGGGCGACCTGCCTAATCGCACCGCCGGACAGCCAACAACGTCATGTCGTCGAAACTCTGGCCGCCTTCGACAAAAGTTCGCAAGTCCTCAATGCAGGCGGCAATCAGTTCCGCCGGCTGCCGCGCAGCCTGCTGGCGCACCAATGTCATGACGCGGTCCACGCCATACTCATCGCGTTCGTTGCAGGCTTCCGAAAGACCGTCAGTGTAGAGGAAGAGCGTGTCGCCGGATTCCAGTTGCACGCAAGTGGGGGAAGACTTCGCTTCGATAAACATCCCCAGCGGCATACCGGTAGATTCAACACAAAACACTCCGCCGCGCCCGGCCACGATTGCGGGGCAGTGGCCGGCGTTATGAATTTCCACCTCTCCGGTGGGTTTTGCCAGCCCGCACACTAATGTTGCGTACTGTCCCGCCAGCGCACTCTCGCACAAGACGCGATTGACATGCGCGACAATTTGGGCGAGCGGCAGGGACATGCCGGTCAGGCTGCGGAACAAGGCATGAAGCTGCGCCATCATCATCGAAGCGGCAACGCCTTTACCAGAGACGTCGCCTAAGAGGAAAAGGAGTTGCCCATCGTAGGGAATCAAGTCGCAGTAATCGCCGCTGACTGCGCCGACGGGTGCGAAATGATAGCTCGTCTCCCAGCCACCCGCGCTCAGACCGTTTTGTGGTAACAGGTTGCGCTGCACCCTGGAAGCCAGGTCGAGGTCTCGCTGGAGCGCGACCCGCTCAGATTTAGTCAGGTGGTCGAGACAATAACGAATCAATGGATCCGCGAGCAGGCGTTCCCGTTCTATCGATTCGTGGCATTCCAGGCATACCCCGTAGGTACCTTCGGCCATGCGGTCGAGCGCCGAATCCACTTCGCGCAAGAGGCTGCCCAACTCCGAGTTTCGCGGCTCTGAGGCGACTGCCATTTCGAGACGGCGCTTGCGCTCTTCAAGTTGACTTTGCAGGAAACCAGACTCTACCGTGGCCACACGAATCTCCCTTGCTTTAAGAACCACTATTTAGATTCTTCGCACTGTATTTTCGATTCGGACAATGGCTCGATTCAAAACGCCCAAGTTGGCGAATTCCGGAAGCAGGTCAGGCTCGATTGTGCGATTTGCCTTGCCTCAGCGCGAGCAGGCGCCGGTTACGCGATTGGCCGAGAGCCGCTTCAAATGCGGAGAATCTGGCGCGGGGCTAATGTTTACCTCCGCCCTCTTGCGTGCCCCACGATCCCTCGATGCCAACGACCGGTCCTTTTTGGGTGAGGCGAATGCCGAGCCGGTCACTACCTCCGTGGATGCTGAGCCGAGTTCCCAACTGGTAGCCGGCGCTTAATTTCAAGTGGTGGGTCAGTCCAACAGCAACGGCGCCGCGTGTGGAAATGAAGTCTCCGTAGCCGCCGAAATACATTCCTTGCACGAATCCATCGAACGCCAAACGGTCGGAGTCGTGCAGCGGATACCAACGGGCGCGAGGACCTAGTACGGGGAGCGGAGCGAAGAACGATGCAGACGAGGTCCGGATTGCAGCTTGATTGTTGACGACCACAGTTCCGGTTACGGATCCTTTCGTGTCAAGCAGGTAGAGCTGGACATCCAATGCGACATACCCATGGTCGCGGCGAAAGAAGTCCCACTGATAGCCCGGAGAAAAGGAAAGCGCCTGGAGATCCGCCGACGCCCGCGTTCCGACGGCATACACGTTTCCCTGGTAGGTGATTGTTCGGGCGAGAGTGACCGTGTGGGATTGGGAGACCGGACTGATACCGAACAACAGGTGATGTTTCCTCTTGAAATGCCAATCGAGATATCCGGAAAAGGTCGAGTAATAGCCGAAGTCGAAGTCCTTCTGAAGATCGATCGTGCCGCGATTTCCAGCGCTATTGAAGGAACCTGAAGGCTGCGAGTACCACCAATAGGCCGTGCCTCGCCATTTGTAATTGTCCAGGTCCTGTGCATTCGCGGGCAGCAACGGCAGGATCAAGCAGGACAGGCAGATCAGGAGAACGATTTTCCTCCGAGTGATCGCGCTAATGATTCTGAGCATAGCCGACTCCAAGAGTTACCCCAATTCTGTCCATCCTTTTCTCATTCATCTCGGGCGATCCGCGCGTGCACTTTGCTTTCGCACATACTCGTCTTGGCTCGCATTCTACGCATGGCTGTGTCGTGGCGACATCTGTCAGTATTGCCAGTTGCAAGTTGCACACCGTTGAAGCATCTGGCTGGATTGCAATTCAAAAGTAAGTCGGATTTGGGTGGAGATGCGGTGTGGAAGGGGCGGCTGGTCAGGCTCGATTGGGCAAGTTGGTTTGACCCAGAGCGAGCAATGCGCCTGTTACGCGATTGGCGGCATGGCGTACGACATTTTCTTCACTGGCGAAGTCGCCGGTGATACAGCGGACGCCGAGCTTTTCGATGCGTTCGACGTCGACCTCAATCGGTGACGCGTGCTCGGCTGCGTAGCGCGCCAGGGTCTCCGGTGAAAACGGCGCGGTGTTCAGAATGGCGTAGTCGAAGATGGGAGCGCGGGTGTGCTCGTAGATGCGCTCGATATGCTCCGATGCCGTGAGGCCAAGACTTTCGTTGGCCTGCGTCATCAAGTTGCAGATGAAGACACGCACGCCTTTGGCATCAGCCAGCGCGGACGGAACACCCTGCACCAGCAGGTTGGTGATCAGGGACGTGTATAGCGAACCGGGGCCCACGGTGATGAGGTCGGCGCGCTCAATGGCTTCGAGAGTCTCCGGCATGGCAGCCGCGTCGGGTGGATCGATCATGAGTTCGGCGATCCGCTGCTTGCTGGCGGTGATGTTGGTTTCGCCGCGAACGATGGATCCATCTTCCATGTGCGCGACCAGGGTGGCGTTGGCGGTGGTCGCGGGATAGATGCGGCCGCGGGTGGCGAGAATCTTCGAGGCCAGCTTGATGGCGTGCGCAAAATCTCCGGTAATATCGGTCAATGCCGCTACGAAGAGGTTGCCGAAGCTGTGGCCGCCGAGCCCGCTTCCGGTTTTGAAGCGGTAGGCGAAGAGCTTCGCGAGAAGGTCTTCTTCGGCGCTGAGCGCGATCATGCAGTTGCGCAGATCGCCAGGCGGAAGCATGTTGAATTCCTGCCGCAAGCGGCCGGATGACCCGCCGTCGTCGGTTACGGTAACAACCGCGGCAAGATCGGAGATATGGCAGGGCACCTGCGTCGGCCAGTCGGGAAAGGCAACGTGACGGCGAAGCCCGCGGAGCAGCGTGGAGAGGCCGGTGCCGCCGCCGATGGCGACAACACGGAGAGCCGCGGAGGGGGATGAGATTTCGGGCGCCTGAGCACTTAGCTCAGCGGCGCCCGGCAGGGGTGAAGCGAACTTCGTAGACGAACCAGGAGTCACAGAAAGCCTGAGGGCGATGCGACTGCCCTATGGAAGTTCAGGATACAGCAACTCCGTGAAGCGAGGGTCGTCGACCATGCTCTGGAAGTCGTTGTCAGATCGGGCTTGCAGGCGGTTCTTGGGATTCAACTCGATGGCCTGCGCCAGGCTGTCCAAGCAGTCCTGGGTCCTGCCTGTGATCGAATGCAGCAGTGCCAGACCATAGTAGGCGAAGTCCGCATTGGGGTTGTCGGCCAAGATGCCTTTGAGCTGGTTGGCAGCCTCCTCAAAGTCGCCCTCATTGATCTGCGATACGGCGTAGTCGTATCGCTCACCGGGCGTGAGGAACTTCAGCCCCTGACTATCGAGTTGGCGGCGGCAGGTGCTGATGTACATCCTGCATCGCTCGACGATCTCGGGTGGCGCGGCAGGCAACACTTTTTCGAAGGCGGTGATGGCCCTTTCAAATTTGCCCTGCTGCACGAGCTGAACGGCGGCCTGGTACTGCGTGAACACAGGTCCCGTTGCCGTGCTCGAGTGGCTGCCGGGCTTGGCAGCCGGTGGAGGAGTCTTTTTGCGGCCTGTGGTCGCGGATTTTGCCTCTTGCGTCATCGATTTAATGGGGGCTTCCGTTCTACGGCAAAACCAAGGATACTGCGTCCTGCTCAGTTTCGTGAAAGATCGCGCTCCTGGAGGTCGCGTCGAGCTGAAATCCTGAGCATTCGTGTAATCACCCTGGGTTTGCAATGAATCGCCAAGTTGAACCGGATAATTCCGGCAGGATCACCGAGTTTGAATATCAAACCACTTAGGCCCTCTTTATACCCATAACCCTGTTTCCCGTCAATGGGCGCGGCTTGAGGGATCAGCGACCAGACTCCGATTGTGCACGGCGATAGATTGCGGGGTTGAGGGTGGGGTCGTTGTACATCTTGAGCTGGCGGTAAAGTTTGAAGCGCCGCGTGCCGTCCAGCGTCTCGTGCCAAAGCAAGTCGAGGCAGTGGGCGAGGTCGGCGCGTTGATCGGTGAGGATAGCGAGGCGCGCGCGGTTGCGTTCGCAATGTTCGGGGGAGGCATCGCATCGCTCGGCCTCTTCCCGGGTGTGGTAGATCTTCAGCGCCAGTATCGAGAGCCGGTCGATGATCAGCCCTGGCGTCTCGGAGTGCAAGGGCATATCTTCAGCCGGCAGCCGCTGTGGCGCCAGCCAATCGAGCAAAGCGCGGTCGAGTTCTTCGGCGAGGTCGTTGCGCAGCTGGTTGGTGCGGTCAATGCGGCGTTTGACATCGGCGAGCTGTGCGTCTGTTGCGCCGGGTGTGCGGGCTTCGTCTTCGATGTGCCAGAGGTCGAAGTTGGCGCGGTGCTGGCGTGCGACGCGGGCTAGCCAGGGATCATCCTGACTGGAATGATCCACGGCTTCCGGCTGAGCATGCCAGGCGGCGGTCGTTTCATCTTGCAGTTTTACGATTGCATCAGCCGAAAGCATCTGGCTCCTGGCGGCGTTTGTGGTTGCTTGCAGTGTCTATGGTAGAACTATCCTGACCCGGAGGCCCAGGAGGCGGAGGAAAAATGCCGGAAGGAAGTCAACGGTTTCTCTGTATATCCAGCTACGAGAAAGGGCAGGATTTCATGCGGCAGTGCGCCGAGATGGGCGTTAAGCCGACTCTTTTGACGGTGGAGAAACTGCGCGATGCGCCGTGGCCGCACGAGATTCTCGAAGACATCACCTTTATGCCCGACAGCTTTACGGTCGATGACTTGATCAAGACTGTTTGCTGGATGTGCCGCGGCCGCCATTTCGATCGGGTGATCGCGCTCGACGAGTTCGATCTCGATGCCGCAGCCAAGCTTCGCGAACATACGCGGATTCCCGGGATGGGCGTCACCTCGACCGCCTACTATCGTGACAAGCTGGCAATGCGCACCGGGGCCAGCGAGTCAGGCTTCCTTGTCCCGGAGTTCTGCCGCGTGCTGAACTACGACGAATTGCGCGCCTACATGAAGGCCATTCACGGGCCTTGGCTGCTAAAGCCGCGAGCGGAGGCCTCGGCGCTCGGCATCCGCAAAATCTACGAGCCGGAACAGCTTTGGCGGACGCTTGATGAACTGGGCGAGCTGCAGACGAATTATTTGCTTGAACAGTTTGTTTCCGGCGACATCTACCACGTTGACTCGATCATCAACGAACACAAGGTTGTGTTCTCGGCGGTGCATCAGTATGGAAAGCCACCGATGCAGGTGATGCACGAGGGCGGCGTCTTTACGACGCGCACCGTTGATCGGACGGGCCGTGACTGGAAGGAATTGACGACGCTAAACGCACGGCTGGCGCCGGACCTGGGCATGGCGCGGGGAATTACGCATGCCGAATACATTCGTGGTCACGCAGACGGGCAGTTTTATTTTCTCGAAATCGCGGCGCGGGTTGGCGGAGCCTTCATTTCGGATTTGATCGAAACCGCAACCGGAGTCAATCTTTGGCGCGAATGGGCTCGTATCGAAGTGGCCGATCTGCGTGGCGAGCCGTATGTGCTGCCGAAGTTCACCGAGAGATATGCGGGGAGTGTTCTGTGCCTGGCAAAGACCGAAGAGCCGGACACCAGTATGTTCGACGCGCCGGAAATCGTGGTGCGGATGAAGAAGCACCACCATGCGGGCCTGATTGTCTGCTCAGAGAATCCTGGACGTGTGAGGGAACTGCTCGACCAGTACAGCACGGAGTTCGCACAGCGCTTTCTGGCGGCGCTGCCTCCGCCTGACAAACCGACGGCGTGAGGCTTCGAAGAAATCCAGTGCGGTTTCGATGGCGTCGATCTTGAGCTGGGCTGCATCCAATTGCTTAAGCAAATACCCGTGCAAAGGAGAGGCGATGAATTTCAACGAGCATCCTGAACTCGTGAGCTGGCCCGAGATGCATTATGTGTTTGTCGAACGCATCGGACCCTTCATGGAAAACGCGCCTGCGGCCTGGCAGCAGGCGCATCCGTTAGTGCCTGCACTGCTGGAGAACAACAAGATCACCGGCTACATGGCGCTTTACAAGGCGGAGCCGAAGGTCTACCGTGCCGGGTTCTCGCTCGTTGCCGCGCCGGTAAAACTTCCTGGCGGACTCGAATATGAAAAAATCGATGGCGGCAACTATGTGCGCTTTGTGCTCACGGGACCGTACGACAATCTGCCCCAGGCTTCAGGTCGCGCGTGGGCCATCGTCGGCGAGAAGAAGATTGAAGTACGCGATGACTTCGCCATCGAGACTTACGTTAACGATCCACGTGTAACGCCGCCGGAACAATTGATCACGCATATCATGATCCCGACGGTCTGATGTAGACCGATGGTCTGATGCGGAAATTCTCCATGCAAACCCGCATGCAGCGGTCAAGTCAGCGCAAGCCAACCGGAGGTTATCTCAATGTCAAATGCGACAACGAGCCAACACGCGGTGACTGAAGAGCCGTCAGCGAATATCAAGAGTGCATCAAAGGGAATGACGTGGACTGGTCGCACGCTGTCGGGACTCGCCATTCTTTTCCTGCTCTTCGATGCATTCGGCAAGTTCACGATGCCGTCGTATGTCGTCGACGCATGCACACGGCTCGGTATTCCCGTCTCCCAGGGGATGAGCATCGGCGTTCTGCTTCTTGTCAGCACGATCATCTACGCCATTCCGCGAACGGCGGTGCTGGGCGCTGTGCTGCTCACGGGGTATCTCGGCGGCGCAGTCGCTATCCAGATGCGGGCCGGAAGTTCCACGTTTGAGACGGTGTTTCCGGTGCTTTTCGGTGTTATCGTCTGGGCCGGCGCTTTTCTGCGCGATTGCGCGCTGCGCAGGGTATTTCCCATCCGCCGTTCCTAAACCGGCGAGACCCTGAGATCACAACGAAGAAAGCGTCCTCTGCTGAGGTTAGCTCGGGTTCGGGTCCAGGCTTTTACA
The DNA here is from genome assembly GCA_963769345.1 of uncultured Acidobacteriaceae bacterium. Classification (GTDB taxonomy): domain Bacteria; phylum Acidobacteriota; class Terriglobia; order Terriglobales; family Acidobacteriaceae; genus Telmatobacter. The sequence goes on along the minus strand of CAVYLL010000003.1, from coordinate 73,083 downwards.
ATGGCTGCGGGAGAATGCATGCAAGGAAAGTGGCAGTACCCGCACCGTCGTTGGAATCCTTTACGCCAGGCGTGGGTGTTGGTTTCTCCGCACCGGACACAGCGGCCGTGGCAAGGGGAGATCGCGCAGAAGGGGACGCCATCGGCAGTTACCTACGATCCTGCATGCTATTTGTGCCCCGGCAACCAGCGTGCCGGCGGAGAGGTGAATCCGCAGTACGATTCCACATTTACGTTTGTAAACGATTACGCGGCGTTGCTGCCCGAGTTGCCGTCGCAAACTGACGCACCGGGATCGCCGCTGCTTCGCGCAGAATCGGCGCGAGGCTTGTGCAGAGTTCTCTGCTTCCATCCTGACCACAGCCTTACACTCGCACGCATGACGCAGCCGGAGATCCGACGTGTTGTCGACGCGTGGACCGGCCAGTACGAAGAGCTGGGCGCGATCGACTGGATCGAGTATGTGCAGATTTTTGAAAACCGAGGCGCGATGATGGGCGCGAGCAATCCCCACCCTCATGGACAGATATGGTCCACGGGGTTTGTGCCCGACGAGCCTGCCGCCGAGACGATTGCGCAGCGAAAACACCTGTCCGAGACAGGCCACTGTCTTCTATGCGATTACGTTGCAACGGAGCTTGCCGACGGCGAACGGGTCGTATTCGCCAATGATCATTTCGCTGCGCTGGTGCCGTGGTGGGCGGTGTGGCCCTTCGAAGTGCTGCTGGTTGCACGAAGGCACCTGGGTGCGATGCTGGAATTGAGCGGCGAAGAGCGCGACGCTTTGGCTGATGCGTTGAAGCGCCTGACCACGCGCTACGACAATCTCTTCGAAACGAGCTTTCCCTACACCATGGGATTTCACCAGACGCCGACCGATGGAGAGAGCTATCCCGAATGGCACTTCCACGCGCACTTCTATCCGCCGCTGCTGCGCTCGGCGACGGTGCGGAAGTTCATGGTGGGGTTTGAAATGCTGGGGATGCCGCAGCGCGACATCACGCCGGAGAATGCAGCAGAGCGGTTGCGCGAATGTTCGGAAGTGCACTTCTGACCGCGGGATTGTGAGCGGGTCGCAAGGGAGGAGCACAACCTCAGTTGCAGCGTTTTGCTCAAAAGACGTGCTTCTGGGTCAGTTCGGGCGGCGTCGATCGCTCGGGGCGTGACCGCTTCATCTGATACATCGAGCGGTCTGCCACTTCCAGCAGGGCATCGACATCTTTCCCATCTTCAGGAAATCGCGCATGCCCGATGCTTGCGGTCAAATTTATCGTGTGGCCTTCAAAGTGGAAAGGCTGATCGGTTTCCTGTGAGAGGCGCTCGACGATGGTGAGCAAATCGTTGCGGTCGGAGATTTCGCCCAGAATCACGCCGAATTCATCGCCTCCGAGTCGCGCCACAATGTCAGACTTTCGGGGAATTCGGCAGATACGCAGCGCGATTTCGCGAATCGCAGCATCGCCAGCCCGATGACCGCAAGTATCATTGACCCGTTTCAAGCCATCCATATCGATGACCAAAATGCCAAGTGGTTCGATCTGCCGGCGCCCGGGCGAGGTCCGGTTGCGCAGCCGGTCGAAGAACAGGCTGCGGTTGGCAAGGCCTGTAAGCGAATCGTGCGTTGCCTGCTGGTAAAGCGCGTTTGCCTCGTTGCGCGCCGCGTAATACATTGAGGCTGCGATCAGTTCGCTCATCAGTTCCAGTACGCGTACATCGCGAGCGGCAAAAGCGTGAGTAGCGGTCGAAACAATCTTCAAGACGCCGACTGTTGAACCTTCATGCTTCAGCGGAGCCACAACCATTGAACGTATACCGACTTCCTGGAACGATCCGGCGTCGATGCGCGGGTCGAGGACGATATCATCCGATAGCAAAATCTGACCAAGCCTGACACACAGTCCGGAGAGATTTGCTTCGCGTTTTGCGCGTGTACCCAACAGGGGACTGGCAAAGCCGCTCGCTCCGCTATAGACCATTTCATCGCCTTCGATGTACTCCACAATTGCGCCTTCCGCATTTGTGAGCGAAGGGATTCGTTCCACCACCGCTTGCACAACGCCTGAAAGGTCGAGACCGTGCTTGGCGATCTCAGTCTGGAGGCGAATGATCTCCATCAGAATGTACGGATCGTTGCTGACGATGCTCGGCGCGTCGGTCACAAGGCCCTCAGTTCAACGGAATAGACGATTTGGATGTTCAGCTCTTCGCAAAATGCTCTTACGGCGATCAGCGGTGCGCCAAAAGAAATTGGAAATCTCGAGTTTCGCCACGGCACAGTTTCAGCAACCCCTGTGAAGAGGTTGGATGCGTTCTACGCTCGAACGGGCAAGATGGATGCTCGCAGTGTGGTCTCTGCCGGGGGCCTTGGTGCCGGTTTTTGGGCGGTGGGGACCGATCGAGAAAGGCTGGATCAGTAAGATCGGCTGGTTGCGAACGCAGACAATGAGGAAATAGCACTGCCTGCGCTCGAAAATCACGGGCAAGGCGTGGGATCGAAGCCAAAATGCCCGTTGGGAACGGGCATCCTGACTTCGGATTGTGGCGCAGGCGTGAGCGGGTCCGATGCGCGTCAGTTGGCCGCGCCTGACGAGGCCGCGCCAATCTGAGTTCCGATGACGCTCCCCGAGATAACGATTTCAACACGCCGATTCGCCTGGCGTCCTTTTGCAGTGTCGTTGTCCGCTACGGGGTTGCTCGGGCCGTAGCCTTGTGCGGAGAGTTTGCCCGCCTCCAGGCCTTGGGTCACGAGGAAATCGAGAACGCCTTTGGCGCGTTGATCTGAAAGCTTCTGATTGAAATCAGCACTTCCGGTTGAATCGGTATAACCGCCGATTGCGAGTTGCAGGGACGGATAGTTCAGGACAATGCCGGAGAGCCTTGCGAGCGCGACCTGTGCTGCTGAGCTAAGGTCTGACTTACCGGTGCTGAAGAGAACGTCTCCCATGTTTACGACGAGGCCGCGAGATGTATCGGTAGTGGGGAGAACTTTATTGAACTGCGCCAGCAAGCGGGCACGAAGTTGTTGTTTTTCCAGTTCCAGCTTGTCTTTCGCCGCAGCCTGGGCGGCGATTTCCGCATCCGCCTTGGCCTTGGCTTCGTGCCGCGAGCTTCGTCTGCCTGATGCTTGGCTTCTGCGGCGGCCGCATCTGCTTTTGCCTTGGCTTCCGCTGCTTCGGTAGCCGCCTTTGCTTCTGCTTCAGCCTTTGCCTTCGCCGCTGCGTCTTCCCGTTCCTTGACGATGCGCGCTTGATCCTGGCGCTCAACGGAAAGAGCACGGGCATCTTCAGCGAACTGCACGGTCTGGCGCGCGGATGCAATTACGGCGTCGTTGCCGGACTTGTTCTTAATTGCGTACTCCATCTGCTCAAGGCTTCCCGCCGCCTTGGAATAGACTTCAGGCGCGAACTTATCTGCGCCGTGATCCTTCGCCACTTCGACGGAGTTACGAGCTTCATAGACCGACAGAGGGGTCTTGGGGTCGAGCGTCAATGACAGGGGATTTCCCATCTTCTGGTATTGAGCACGTTTCATGAGCTTGTACTCAGAAACGGGAAAGATCTTTCCTTTGGTATTCTTGCGGGGCTCGCTCTGCAGGACCACCATCTCGCTGGGAACCCGAACCGCAAAGTAGGGTTCGGCTGTAACGATCAAAGAGAATGCCTGGGCCGGCGTGGTGGCGCTGAGCTTTCCTTCACCGTTCTTATTGAGAAGAATCTCTCCCAGGTTTCCCGTTCTACCTTCGGGAGTCACAACCCACAGAACGTAGGTCAGGAATTCTGCGCCGATGGTCGATGCCGGTTGGAGTCCCTTGACCGAGAGATCGACGCTTGCCCGGTCAGCTTTCGATTTGATCTCGACTTTGACGTCGCCGGTCCCGTTGGGCATCAGGTCGGTTCCCACCAGGTTGACCTTGGTGCCGCCGCTGCCCACGAGGTATCCAACGGCTTCGACGGTCTTTGTGGTCAAAGCGGACGCCGGAATCTCCTGGGCCTGCTGTGCGGCCGTATCCTGAGCGACTGCGGCGGTTGTCAGCGCGAAGAAGGAGCAGAATAACGCGGCTCCGAAGCTTGGCATTCCCCTTCGTGATTTCATGTGTCTATCTCCCAGTTGGATCGGACAAGTCGTTGTCAGGTCCAGCCTTGCGGCGGTTTAAGATTGCGTGGCCCCGTACCCAGAGGATTCCACTGATGTGCTCTTCTGAGCCACTTACATGGGCGTTGGGAGCTGCCAGATGAAGATATCCGAGTGAGATCGGGGTTGGACACTGTCAGAAATGCCAGTTCAGCCTGGTCGTGTGGCGCCCATTACCTCGCTTTTTTGGCAGGATTCTGATGTATTTCGGGGCGCGAAAACGTGCTTCTAAAGACACAATTCGGAAGACGTTGTGGAGGGTATCGACAGGTGTGTGGGGGATAGGCCTGGAAAGCGGCTATATCCATCAGAATGAATGGTGAGCCCGCTGGGACTCGAACCCAGGACCCACGCCTTAAAAGGGCGTTGCTCTACCAACTGAGCTACGGGCTCGTGCCGGCACAATCGGGAGGCGAAACACCCCTGCTTCCCGGCAAGCCGCTAAATCAAAATTAACACAATGAAGGTTCCCGCCGCATTCTGACGGATTTGCGTGTTGGAGATGGCAGTTTTTGGACCTCGCATCGCGAAGGCTAGATTGGGCTTACTTGTAAAATTCAAAAAATCAATAATATCTATTGAACAAATTAATAAAATGAATCATAATCTCTCTCGTTACTAAGAAACGAGGATTTGCCGGATGGCCAACGATCCCAAAACTGGTTCTGACTGGCAAGACCTGCTTCGCATGGCTCAAGGGGCGCCGCTGTTCATTGAGCGGGTCAGGATCCCTGAGAAGGGAATCGCCGTGGAAGGCTCATTCACGTTGCCGGAACTGGCCCGCCTGAGCCTTGAGGACCAGGTATTCGTGACGGCTTTTTTGCGCTCTCACGGCTCGATCAAGGAGATGGAGCAGACATTTGGGGTGAGCTACCCCACGATCAAGGCGCGTTTGAATCGCATTTCGGGATCGCTGCAGTTCATCGATACGAATCCTTCGCCGTCGCGCTCCGATGTTCTGGAGCGGCTCAAGAACGGCGAAATTACCGCTGCCGAGGCAATCAGCGAACTGGAGGCCATCAAGTGACACCGAATATTGCCATCGTCCATGTGAATTATCCGCGCGGACCGAATTTCCGGCTTTGGCTGCCGCTGTTTCTGCTGTGGATTCCGGCGATTTTGCTGGCGCCGTTCATCCTGCTGGCGCTGCTGATTGCATGCCTGCTGGCGCGGGTCTCGTTCTGGCGTTCGCTTGCCTCGTTCTGGGCGCTCGTGTGCAGCCTGCCGGGGACGGACGTACGGGTAACAACCGAGGGCAATCACGTCCTGGTTCGAATTCTGTAGAGGTGCTTATGAACACGGATCGTCGCGCCATTCTTTCTCTTGTCGCCACGGGGCGCATCACGGCCTCAGAAGCGGAACGCCTGCTGGTTGCCTGGAATGACAGCCGCGAGACGCTATGGATTCTCGCCCTGAGCCTGGCGTTTGCGTGGCTGGCACAAATTCACCTGCGTGAGTCTCTTCCGATCCTCATGCATTTGTTCAACGCGCAGATTCCTGCGCTGGCCGAGGCCGTGCAACACACGTTCCCGCCGATCACGGATCTGCCTGGAGGATTGCTATGAACGAGAACAGACGACAAATTCTGGAGATGCTGGCTACTGGAAAGATCACCGCGGACGAAGCCGAACGGCTGCTCGCTGCACTCGACCCCGACACCACACGCCCCGTTGGCGGCGCGACGAATTCCACGGGAAGCGGTTCGCAGCCCGGGACCACGAAGACGCGCGCCAAATATTTGCGCGTGCTGGTAGATGCAGACCAGGAAATGACCGGATTGAAGGGACCGACCACGGTCAATGTCCGCGTGCCGTTGCAGTTGTTGCGCGCCGGGGTACGGCTTGCGGCGCTGATTCCGCAACAGGCCCACAATCAGCTCGACCAGGCTTTCAGCAGCCATGGTGTTCCGTTAACGCTGTCGCAGATCAAGCCGGAGAATCTTGAGGAACTGATTGATCACCTTGAAGATTTGACCGTTGATGTGGATGGCAAAGACGGCAACAAGACTCGGGTTCGGGTGTTCAGTGAGTGAGGCAGGAATCAGGGGCGGGGAAGCAAACTCTCTTGACGAGCGAGCTGACTGATCCGGGCGTTTCGGGCCAAGCCTCTTTTGTTCTCATTAAATCTCTCCAAGTTGAGCAATTCTGGCCATCAATTGCGTGTCTGCCCCTTCATGATGGGCTACATGAGTGCTCTCTTCCCATCCAGGAAGACTCGAATCCACTTGGTTGCCGTTGCGGAGGACCCCGCGCAGGAGAATGCTAATGAGCCTTCAATTTTCGAATACTCAACTGACTTTCATCGCTGTTGCACTGTTTCTGGTTGCAGCCCTGGCCGTCGGCCTCTATTTGAAGCATCGTAAAAACAGAACTCTAGCTTTCCGCGATCGTTTCGGCTCGGAATACGATCGCGCCGTTGTGGAGCACGGTTCCTCACAAAGGGCGGAGGCAAAGTTGGCTGGCCGCGAAACCCGCGTAGGTACCCTGAAAATTCACGATCTCGGCGCGGTTGAGCAAGAGCGATTCATCGCAGACTGGAAGGCGCTACAAGCTCGTTTCGTCGACCATCCGGAGAGTGCGGTAACTGAAGCCGGCGAACTTATCAATGCAATCCTCCTGGCCCGCGGCTATCCCCAGACCGGCTTTGAGCAGCGTGCGGCGGACGTCTCAGTCACTTATCCGCATGTAATGGAAAACTATCGAACTGCGACTTCGATCGCGGGCATGGCGAATGCAAGCACGGAAGAACTCCGGACGGCGATGATTCAATTCCGAGCTATTTTCGATGAATTGATTGAAGTGCAAAGGCCCCTGGTGAAGAAGTCAGCTGCATAGTGTTTGAATGAGTATTTGAGGGAAGGCCGCCGAGCAGATCAGAACCTTCGAGGACGCTGCGTCACCCTCGGCGCAGCGGCTTCTGCATTGGCACGACCTGCACGGTCACATCGCGCACTTCGGCGAGGAAGCGGTTGAGTACGGAGCCGCGGAGCAGGATGTCGAGGCGCGAGCGCACGGGTTGCCCGAAGATGACGTGCGAGATGCTTTCCTGCTGGGCAAACCGGATGAGCGCGTCGGCGACGTTCTTTTCATTGAGAGTGACAACCTGCGCGCCAAGGTCCTTGGCCATGCGGCGATACTCTTCGATTCGCTGGAATGCCTCGGGGTCTCCGTGGCCCTTGTCCTCGTCGGGCCGGTTTACATAGACGGCGTACCAGTTTGTTGCAAGGCGGCCGGCCACGCGGGCGCCCACGCGGATGAGCCGCTCGGTTCCGGGCCGCGTGCTGAGGCAGACCATCACTTTGTCGGGAATTGGCGCCTGTTCGAGGCCCTGGGTGCGCCGATAGTCGGAAGCGCGCGTGCTCACCTGCTCTGCCGTGGCTCGGAGCGCGAGTTCGCGCAGCAGGTTCAGATTGCCTTTGCGGAAGAAGTTGGCCAGTGACTGCTCAACCTTTTCCGCGGCATAGATCTTGCCCTCGCGCAGGCGTGATCGCAGTTCGTCAACCGTGATATCGACGTTGATGACTTCGTCGGCGCGCTTGAAAAAGCTGTCGGGAACGGTCTCTCGAATGACGACGTTTGCGGAGCGATTGACCGCATCGTTGAGGGTTTCAAGATGTTGAATATTGACCGCGGTCCACACGTCGATGCCGCCGTCGAGCAGTTCCAGCACATCTTCGTATCGCTTGCGGTTCTTGCTGCCGGGCACATTGGTGTGGGCAAGCTCGTCCACGACCACGATCTGCGGATGGCGCGCGAGAACTGCGTCGACATCCATCTCTTTCAGGTCGACGCCGCGATAGGGGATCACACGCAGCGGTACGATTTCGAGATCGCGGATCTGGTCAGCCGTATCCTGGCGCCCGTGTGTCTCGACGAGGCCAATCACCACGTCAACACCCTGTTTGCGCTTGAGCACGGCATCGTTCAGCATGTGGTAGGTTTTTCCCACGCCGGGTGCGGCGCCGAGGTAGATGCGGAGGCGGGCGGGTTCCTGTTGCCGTTCGAGTTGAATTTCTGGCATCAGCCTACCTCGACCGGGTGCGGAATCGCTTCGGCAACTGCCACGGGCAGTGTGAAGCGGAAGGTTGTGCCGTGTCCCAGCCGGCTCTCGACGGCAATCTGGCCGCCGAGCGACTCGACAAGCCGCCGCACCAGCGCGAGGCCCATACCGGTGCCGCTTTCAGAAAAGGGATTGAAGCGGTCGAAGATGGTGCTCAGGCGCTCGGCTTCAATGCCTCGCCCGCTGTCGCGCACGGTGAATTGCACGTATTCCTTGAGTTCTTCGGCCGCGAGCAGAATCTCGCCGTCGGGTGGCGTGTATCGCAGGGCGTTTCCGACGAGGTTGTCGAGGATGGAGCGGACTGCTCGTTTATCGGCCATGACAAAGGACAGATCGGCGAATGCGCTGACTTCGATGCGTACCTGCTTTGCGGCGGCTTCGTCGACGTAACGGTTGCGGGCTTCATCGAGAAGGGGAAGAGGCCGGAGACGTTCAAGCTTCAACTCGCGCTTGCCGGTGTCGAGTTCTGCCACCTCGATCAGGTCGGCCATCAGGTCGCTCAGCTTTTCCGCTTCGTTGCTTGCTTCTACTACGAGTTCTGTTTGCAGGGGCAGCAGCTCGCCTCCGAATCCCTGCTGAAGTGCGTAGAGGCCGCGCCGCAAGTTGCAATACCGGATCGCGCAGTTTCTTGCTGGCGACCGAGATGAACTGCGTCTTGAAACGATCGGTGTCTTGCAGCGTGGTCACGTCTTCAAGCGTGGTCACGGTGCCCAGAAGGCGCCCTTCGGAGTCGCGCATGGGCATGGTGCGCAGGCGATAGCTGCGCGACTGCTTGCCGATCCGCATCGGCAGCATGGCCGCCTCGCCTTCGGCTGCGATGGGTTTCTGCATCGAGATGGCATCGCGGATCGCGCTCAGAATCTTGTCGCCGCCCGGCGTGTTGGTCAGCGCGAGGCGATCGCTTGCCGCTTCGCCGAGCACGTCGGCGGCAGCCTGGTTGAGCTTGAGAATGTGCCCCTTGGCATCGGTGACAATGACGGGCTCGAAGATGGACTGCAGCACGGCGTCGGAGAGCTGGAACTCCATCTGCCGGCGGCCCGCCTCGCTTTCTCTGAGCTCACGCAGGCGCACGGCGATGCGATTCAATTCGGCCGCAATCACACCGAAGCTGTCGCGCCCACCCCACTCCACGCGATGTTCGAGATTGCCACTTGCAATCTTGCGGGTATCGTTCGCCAGCATCCGGATGGGATGCAGCACGAGCATGACGGTCGCCACTTCGACCAGGATGAGGGAGATCAGCAGAGCGATCGCAAGGCGCAACTCCCCAGCTGCGGCCAATGCGCGATGGGTGGCAACCACCATGGCCACGCCGAGAGCGGCGATCACGACACAGCCGAGAATCAACCTCTGCGCGAGATTCAGCATCTTCCAGGCTCCGTGCCGGAGAAAACCACACTTTCATTTTGTCGCACCGACCCTCAAGGCGCAAAACGGCCGCGCAGCTTTCCTGTTGATTACCGGGAAGTTCAGGGAATGCGGCAGACCGCAAGCGAGGCGTTGTGCCACTCGCAGGCGAGCCCTGCTGGTTGCGGGAGCGAGACGATCACCCAGTCGACGCCGAGATCATTCTTCAACCGCTTGAAGTCAGCGAGCTTGAAGTTCTGCCATCCGGCCACGGCGTCCACCTGCCGCTCCCATGCAGGGCCCAGTTCGGGCACCTGGGTCACAACGGAGGTGTCTTTGACCAGGTCGGCCAGTTGGCTGCGCTCAGCCAGCGCTCGAAAGCTGTGATAATCCTCGCCCGGCGCCGCAAGATAATTGGGGTCCATCGCAAAGTAGGCGTCGGTCGGAGTATTCATGCGAATCCACGCAAACGACTGCAGCCACGGATTACTCGACCGCATCCCGGGCAATTCGAGGTGCTCGCTGCTGCCATAGAGAGCGCGTTGCGAAGCGAACATGCCGACATTGATGAGGGTGAGGTAGACTGCCCAGCGCCAGGTATTGGATTTCAGCAAATACTTGCCGAGGAGACATCCGCCCACCAGCGTCAGGAAGCAATAGATGAGATGCAGAAAGCGCATCGGCTGCATGGGCGTCAGACGCACCAGCGCAGGAGACTTCAGGATGATCATCGCCACGGCCTGCTGAAAAACGCCATAGGAGAAGATGGCAAGGCTAAAGCGTGCCAGCATCGTCTCCCTGTGCGCGCGAGCGACACGCCATAGCAGCCAGAAAAGGACGAGCGGGCCAATCGCCCCGAGCCACTCATACCACGTCCAGCTATAGAGGAAGTAGTAGCCGCGGGTTTGCAGGGCCCTATGCCAGATCGGCGTTGGAGATTCCAATATCCAGCCGAGCGGCACCACAGCGGCGAGAGAATCGCGCAGCGAACGCAGCCACACGTGCACCGGGTCCAACAGCGCCATGGTCAGGAAGAAGCAGAACGAAATGCCCAGCGCGGCCATGATGGGGTGGAGCACAAATGAGAGAAGAAGCAGCGGAACCGCTTGCCATCGCTTGCCTGCCAAAATGCGGGAGACCGCCAACAGGACGAGCGCGGTGGCGACATTGCGAGGGTGAAGATGCTGGTCGGCCAGGTAAAGTGCGGTTCCCGCAACCGGCAGCGTCATCATCGCCGAGATAAGGGCCACGCCTGCCCACCGCGCGCGTTCCTCCAGGAAGAGAACTCGTGCAATGCTCCAGGAACCCGCGATGATGAGGAGAATCGACGTGAACTGGAACAGCAATTCCGCGGCCGACACGGGAATGTGGGTGAAACGGATAAAATCCGCAACCCACTTATCGAAGAGTGTCGCCTGCAGCTGGACGCGGAAGAACGCCGAATCGTGGGGATAGAGTGCTGGATTCAAGTCACTTTTGATGGCAGTCAGATAGACGCCGTCATCTTCAATTCCAGGGTGATAGCCCATCGTCGCCATCGCTAAAAGTGAGAAGGCGAGGATCAAGATTATGTTGCGCTTGCGACCGTTTTCCAAATGATTCAGCTCGTACAATCCACATTAAAATTTCCCATGAGCAGGGAGAACAAGATCCTCTTGCATTCGAGAAAGGGAAGAGATCTGCCCTTAGAAAAGCAGTAAGCTTTTTCCTCTTTTCGAGGAAATTGATCACTCTTGCCGGGGCGCCTATTTATTGGACGAGTCTGAGAAGGCGTTTAGCTGACTATAATCGAGGTCACAGTTAGGAAGCTCGACTAAATCCCCTGTTTCCATTGTATAGGCAATCAAGTTTGATGGTGTCGTATAGCCTCGATTTCAGAAAGTCTCTTGTTTTGAGTACCCACGCGTAGTCTTATCCGTCTATACTCCGTAGACACCTATAGCATGGCATCAACATTCATTAGTCCAATTCGGGTTGCGCTTGACGAGGCAACGACGCACTGATCTGCGAGAGCGGCTGACGATCCCCTGCTTTCGGCAGAAGCTGGCACTCGCCATTCCTACGCTGTGCGAGGCTGCCAACATTCCCCGGCTGCTTGAGCGCGTTCGCACCGTCCTCGATCCGCTTGACATTCGATTACGAAATCCTGATTGTCGATGACGACAGTTGTGATGGCACTGCCGAAATCGTCTCCGCCATCGCGCAGCAGGACCCGCGGGTTCGCCTTTTGGTGCGCAAGGGCCTTCGGGGACTCTCCGGCGCAGTCCTTCACGGGTGGGAGAATACCGATGCTTCGATCGTCGGTGTTATGGATGCGGACTTGCAGCATCCGCCGGAGTTGCTGCCGGCACTGACTGCTGCCATGTTCTCGGGGTGCGATCTCGTGATCGGCAGCCGCTACACCGCCGGCGGCGGATTGGGACAGTGGAATCCCTTGCGCAAGTTGCTCTCAGCAGCTGCCGTGTGGGCCACGTGGCCTATTCAGCGCGTCGGTCTTCGCGCCAAAGACCCGATGTCGGGCTTTTTCTTTGTCCGTCGCGATTGTCTTGTGGACATTCCTTTTCAACAGTCCGGCTTCAAACTGCTGCTCGAGATCCTCGTTCGCGCTCGAATCTCTTCGGTCCGCGAAGTTCCTTTCGAATTTGGGCAGCGCTATCGGGGCGCAAGCAAGGCCAACATGAAGGTCGCAATCGATTATGGCCGACTGCTTGCCCGGCTCTATCGAACCAGGTTTGGATTAGGGCGCGCCGTTCCGGTCAGTTCCTTCGATTGAGCGATTGACCGATGGACGGGTCTTTTCTGCGGACTTTCAGAGCGCCGGCAACGCCCAGCGCATCGCCAGAAATCCCACGACACCGAGGAAGAACACCAGCGCCATGCGAATGCCTGGCTCGCGATTGACCTCGGGCACCAGGTCGCTTGCGCCGACATAGAGCGCAACGCCTGCTGAAACCGGCAATCCATAGGGCAACAAACCCGGCGCAAGCTCAATGACCAAAACGCCGACGATGGTTGCGGCCGCCAGCATTACGGCGGAATAGAATGCCGCTGTCCGGCTTCGTCCGCTGGCCAGCATCACAGAGGCCATCGTGAATCCCTCTGGCGCCTTGTGAAGGAATACAGCCAGAAAATCAGCCAGCCCAGAGCGTTGTTCACCACGAAGCCCGAGCCGATGGCTACGCCGTCGAAGAGAGCATGCACGCTCAGGCCGCCGAGCACGGAGTAGCCTGTCCGCGCAGAAACGAATTCGTGGTGATGGGTCTCTTCGCCGTAGTGGAAATGCGAGTTGATGGTGTGTTCAAGCAGATGCACGGCGCAGTAGCCGATCATGATGAGGATCGGACCCATCACCGGGCTCAGCTTCAGGCTCTCGGGAGTCATCTCGAGCAGAGCGACGGCCATCAGAAAGCCCGCGCCCAGCGCGACGAAATAGCGCAGGTAGCGCTCCACGCCGCGGGCCCGCACCAGCACCAGCCCGCCAGCGACATCTGCGAGCGCGGCCAGAACGCCGAGGGCCACCGAGAGTTTGAGCATTCTTGCTTACCTTTTTGGCCTACCCGCTGTGCCGGATGTGCATGACATCGCCATCCTGCACCACGTACTCTTTGCCCTCAAGACGCAACGTGCCCAGCGCGCGCGCATTGGCTTCGCTGCCCGCCGCCAGCAGGTTGTCCCAGCGGATTGTTTCAGCGCGAATGAAGTGATGTTCGAGATCGGAGTGAATTGCGCCGGCGCCCTGGGGAGCCTTCGATCCCGCCGGAATCGTCCACGCGCGGCATTCGTCTTCACCTGCGGTGAAGAAGCTGATCAGGCCGAGCAGTTCGTAGCTCTTGCGGATCAGCCGTACCAGTCCGCTTTCGTGCAGTCCGTAGCTGGAGAGAAATTCTGCGGCCTCATCCTCATCCATGTCAGCCAGCTCGGCCTCAACTTTGCCGCAGATGGCTGTCGCTCCGGCGTTGGGCCGCTGGGCCACGTCAGTGAGTTTGTAGCGCTCCACAGCGGCATCCAGATCGTCGCCAAGCGTCGTGCTCTCGCCGATATTAACTACATACAGGACAGGCTTTTGCGAGAGGAACATGAATCCCTTGATGAGCTTCTTTTCTTCCGGCGTCATCTCCAGCTCGCGAATGGGCTGCTCTTTTTCAAGCGCCTCTTTTGAGCGCAAAAGGAGAGCCTGCTCGCGCTCCAGTTCGCTGGTGCGGCCCTTCTTCAAATCCTTTTCGAGACGCTCGAGCCGCTTTTCCACCTGCGTCAAATCGCTGATCATCAGGTCGAATTCGACGTTCTTCACGTCGCGCAGGGGATCGATCGGGCCGACGTGGGGAATCGAATCATCTTCGAAAGCGCGCAGGACGTGTATCAGCGCGTCGACGTTGCGCAGGCTGGTGAGAAACGCTGTTTCCTTCAGCGCTTCCTGCCCGATTGCAGCCACGTCGACGTATTCAACAGTCGCATGCGTGGTCTTTTTCGGAGAGTAGAGCGCGGAGAGCTTGTCGAGCCGCTCGTCGGGCACGCGCGCCACGCCGATATGCGCTTCGCGGGGATTGGAGTAGCCGCGATCTTCAAGCTTGGCCTTGGTAAGAATCTTGAATAACGATGTCTTGCCTACCTGCGGCAGGCCGATAATGCCAGTTTTCATGGGTTTCCGATGGCGCCCCTGCACGATACTTTGCGCGCTTCAGGGCCTCTACGATGATACAAGACGAAGAGCAGGGACTAGGGAACAGGGACTGCAGGGACTAGGGAACAGGGACTAGGGAACAGGGAACAGGGACTAGGGAATAGGGACTAGGGAACAGAGATCTGAGACAGGGTAATCAGCTGCGGCGCTTCACAAATCGCAGAGCGGAGAACTCGGCTGAAACGGACGCGATCTTTGTGTCGACGATTCCCGTCGCCAGCGCTATCTCGCGCACTTGATTCTCATTCAGCGGATGTCCCGGGCCCTTGCGATAGATGAACCAGATGGGCACTCCGGTTTTGAGTTGATCTGCCGCTTTGTTCAGTGCCGCATGCAAATCAGCAGGCGTATCCACGCGCGCCAGAATCAGCTCGCCCTTGCGCTGTGAGACGTCCTTCGCGTCCTCGAGCGCCTTGTTCAGAGCCGCATCATCCATCGGCCCGATCATGCGGACTGTTGTTTCGGGCGTGATGCCGAGTTTCTTTGCCAGCGTTGGAGGAGGCTTGAGCAGCGCATCGGCCCATTTCGCCGCCATCGCGTTGCCAAGTTCCAGCGCGACGGAGTCGCCCTCGAATTTGAAACGCAGCAGATTCCCGTCGGCCTTGACGCTTTTCATTTTTGCGAAGGGAACTTTGCGCCGGATTTCTCCGCGCAGGATGAGTTCGGGTGGCTCAAGCAGCGCCTTGACCTTGCTCTTCTCGCCGTTCCAAACGCATGTGCAAATCGCTTCACGTCCCATGCAGACTCCTACATGCGCGTTGACTCCGCCCGTGCTACCAGCACCACGGTCGCAATGCCAAAGCAGCAGGATTGCCTCTTCAACGTGTTCGCTGCGATTGTGCAGCATGTTGAAGTGCACCGTCGTGGATTGGTGCTGTCGGCAGTGTCGATTGCTCCGCCGGCTGCGGCGCGATCGCGTTCCATCGCCGGAATGATTCCGTACTGCGAGTACGCTGTGCAGGCCAGCATCAGGACAACGAGCACCATCGGCGCAAGCACCGAATGCGGCTTGTAGATGTTCCACGCCGGAGCAAGGGCCATCAGCGCCAGCAACACGAGCCCGCAAACGATTCCCATGCCGTGCAGTATCCGCAGCAATTCACCGACGATTGTGCCCGCGGTGTGGGTAGCGCCCGGCAAAGAACCAAATGTAACGGCCGCAACAACCGGGAAAAAAATCTCCGCGCCAATCCAGACAATGAGTGCGAGAAAAAGCAGCGTGCGAAGCAGGGTCTTCATTTGGGAAGAATACAAGGCGGGGTAAGACCAGGGAATAGGGAACAGGGAACAGGGAGTGAACAGAAGGGAGCAAGGGGATATTGTCGGGGCAGCAGCGACATTTTGAAAAGTATGGCGCTCGCCCTTTGAGTTGAGCGAGCGCCGGATTTTCTTGAAGCAGTGATTCACGATTTTGTTTCAGAGCGCGCTTCAGCACTGTCTCCAGCGCTGCCTTGGTTTCGGCGTATTCGGCCGGCGATACGGCGCCGGTAAGCTTCTCGCTCTCCAGCGTGAACAACTCTTCCTTCAACACACTCAGCAAAGCGCCGTTTTTCGAAGCCGCAGAAGCTGCCGTCGAGTAGGAATACGCCGACGACGTTGCCACGCCCGCGTTTGGAACCTGCGCGACGGCACACCCGCTGCTCCCGCAGGCTTGCGCAGCAGGAATGCCGCAGCCGTTACGAACACCAGCGCCAGGCCGCCAAGAATCCACCACTTGTATTTGCTGAGCGGATCGGGCGTGTTGATGGGCTCGCCGATTCCGCCGCCGGGCTGTCCGGCGCCGGGCGCAGCCGCTTGCTGGCCCGCCTGCGCTCCCTGATCTTCACGCGGCATCGAACCCGTGCCGGAAACTGTAAACTCCAACGCCTTGCCCGGGGCCGCATTCTTCGCCACAAATGTCTGGATGTTCGGATCCTGGTTGATCGCAGTGAATACGGAGCCAGAGCCCGCTGCGAACGTCATGCTCTTCGGGAGCAGCACGCCCACGCTCTGCGTGCTCAGCGACACCTGGGGACGAAACGTGAATGAACCGCTGTACGGAATCGTGTAGCTGATGTTGAACTGCGTGTCCTTGTCGCCTTCATCCGGCTGGATGGGGAAGTTGAATGCGTAATGGCCCTTCGCACCATTGGGCTGCAGCTTCAGCGTCGTGGGCAGGCTGCCGGTGCTCGGCCGCTGTCCCTGTGCCGACTCGACGATTGCTTCTTCCGGCAGCACGATCTTCAAAGCTCTTCGGACTCCACTGCGTGCGCGGCGGCATGCTGGTGTTGTGCACGAAGTAGCGCTCGATCACGTGCAACTGGCCATTGGCGACCTCGAGTTCCAGTACGTCTGCCTCAATGAAGACGCCGTCCACCTTGGGCGCTACGTCGTATACGGCGATGTCTGGTACTGCACCAGCTTTGCGGCGCGTCCGCAAAAAACTCAGCGCCCTGGTGAGTGACCTTCACAAGCGCGGGCGCGTTGGTGCGGCCGATTGAGTGTGTAGTGTCCGCTACCGTCGACAGTGGTATGCGCCACTTCAGTCATGCCTGTCATGGGCTCAACCAGCACAACGGCATCCCCCGCCGCCGGCTTGCCTGTGGTTTTGTTCGTGACCGTGCCCGTCAACTGCGCGGCCTGCGCCAGAGCGCCCGCAAAAAGAAAGCTCGCAACAGCCGCATGCAAAAAAGTCTTCATCGATTTCATGGTTTTTCCGGGAGTCCTTATCATTTGTTTCTATGCTTGTCGTTCCAGGTGTTCCATCTCCGCCAGCAACTGCGCAGTCTCGTTCTCAAGTTGTGCGCGCTGCGCCTGAAAATCTTCTTCAGGATATTTCCCGGCACGAAATTCGAAATTCAAGTCGCGCAGATTTTCGTAAAGCTGTTCCTTGCGCTCCTCGAGATAATCGAGCCGCGTCTTCTGCCGCTGGCTTGCAAATGCGTTTTCGGGCCAGAAGGTGTAGAGAAACAGCACCATCCCCATCAGGCAGCCAAGCGCCAATCCAAGAGTCTCGCTCATAGCTCAGTAACCTCCTTCGCTGCCGGTTTCACGACGAATCCGATCATGAATTGCATCCATCTCCGGCGTGCTCGCCGGTTGTGCAACTTCCTTCTTGCCGACTGACCAGTGCCGCACCAGCAGAACGGTTCCGAGAAGGGCCGCCGCCAACACCGCGAAAGGAGCGATCCACGCCACCAGATCAAATCCGTGCGTTCTGGGGGCCGCCAGAACCGTGGCGCCATACTTCGCGGCAAAACTGTCGAGAACCTGCTGGTCGGTCATGCCCGCATTGATGGCGGTGCGCAATTCGGCGAGCTGTACCGGCGAATCTGGACAGCCCACGTGGTTGCACTCTCCCAGAACCTGACCGCATCCGCAACTGCACATCATCTGGTGGTTAAGCTTGTCGTAGCGCGCGCCTGCGTCACTGGCTCCCAGGGAAAAGCAAACCGCGACAGCGAGTGCTCCGGCTTGCAAGGCTCTTTTGCAAAAAGTGAAACTCAACGGAGTTGGCATCTCAGTCGCCACCCTTCAGTACGGCATCCGCATTCTCGGGTCGTGCAGTGGGAACGCGCGGCGAAGTCGTAACCGGTCTCTGACTTGGAATCAGTGCGACAAATGTACCCAGCACCAACAGCACCACGCCTGCCCAGATCCAGCTCACAAGAGGATTCAGGAATGCCTTGATGATCGGCTGGCCGGTATCGGGATTCGTTCCTTCGAACACCACATAGAGATCCCAGCTCGGTACGGAATGAATCGCGACCATGGTCTGCGGCTGCTGGCTCGCCAGGTAGACGCGCTTTTCGGGCGCCATCTGGAACTGTTTTTTGCCGTTTCGGTAGACATCCAGCAATGCATAGTCAGAGTTGTAGTTCGCGTTCGAGTCCTGCGTGAACCCGACGCACTCCAGCGTGTAGGGGCCGACGCTCATCTTGTCGTGCAGACCCAGTTCCTGTTCTGTGTTGCGATTGAAGGCCGCGCCCGCCAGCCCAATCACCACGATCACCACGGCGATGTGGACGATGTATCCGCCGTAGCGTCGCGTGTTGCGTCGGGTCAAGCAGATACATCGAAATAGCCAGGTTCTTTCCTGTCTGCCGGGCAATCACGCCTGCGCCGCGGAAGAACTCAGACAGGATCGCTGCCATCACGCTGGCTGAGAGCGCAAAGGCAACCAACGCATAGAAATTTCCCGGATCGAAGGCGCCATCTTTCCACGGCCGCACGCCGGCAGCGAAGCAAACGATGACCATCGCCCACAGTGCAATGGTGGGCACGATGAAGTTGCGACGAACGGCGCGAAGGGAAGTGGATCGCCATGGCAGCAGCGGTCCAACACCCGTGAGGAACAGGAGGAACAGGCCGATGGGAATCGCCACCCGGTTATAGAACGGAGCGCCCACTGTAACCTTGCTGCCCTCGACGTACTCGCTCAGGATGGGGAACAGCGTGCCCCAGAGGATCACGAAGCAGGCAACCAGCAGCACGAGATTGTTGAACAGAAAGCTGGACTCGCGGCTTACCAGCGACTCAAGCCGATGGTCTGACTGCAGATGATTGCGCTGCAGAATGTAGGTGAAGACGCAGACTGCGAGTACGATCCCCATGAAGACCATGAACCATGTGCCGATGGAGGATTGAGCAAACGCGTGCACCGAACTTACAAGCCCGGCGCGCGTCAGCAACGTTCCCAGCAGCGTCAGCAGGAAAGTGGAGAAGATGAGCCAGACGTTCCAGCTCTTCATCATCCCCTTCTTCTCCTGCATCATCACGGAATGCAGAAAAGCTGTGCCCGTAAGCCATGGCATGAAGCTCGCGTTCTCAACCGGGTCCCATCCCCAGTAGCCGCCCCAGCCGAGTACCGCATACGCCCAGTGCATGCCGAGGAAGATGCCGCCGGTCAGAAACAGCCATGTCACGAGGGTCCATACCCGCGTAATCTTGATCCATTTTTCGCCGGGATAGCGCATCATCAGGGCGCCGAGAGCAAACGCAAACGGTACCGAGAATCCCACGTAGCCGAGGTAAAGCATCGGCGGGTGAATCACCATCTCGGGATATTGCAGCAGGGGATTCAGGCCGTTGCCGTCGGCTGGAATCGAACCTCTCAGCAGCGCGAACGGCGGCGCCGCAAAGTTGACCACCGCCAGGAAGAAGACCTGAATGCCCGACAAGATGGTTCCGGCATAGGCATAGAGCTTTACGTCGGTCTTGTGCCGGAGCCGCAGTACAAACCCATAGGTGGCCAAGAAGCCAGCACCACAGCAGGAGGGAACCTTCCTGGCCGCTCCAAAGCGCCGCGAACTTGTACGCAGCCGGCAGCGCCCGGTTGGAGTGCTCCATGATGTAGGTGATCGAAAAATCGTTGGTGAAGACCGACCAGACCAGCGCAAACGCCGCCACCGTCACCGCGACAAACACGGCAATTCCGGCGCGGCGAGCCGTATCGGCCAGCCGTTCCGGCGCAATCGGCGCAGGCTGGCCCGTCGCCAGCAGCCTCAGCGCCACGCCGCCGGCAAACAGGTTATACGCTGCCAGCGCTAAAGCGATGAGAAGAGAGAGACTTCCAAACGTTGCCATCAGAGCTCCATCTCTGATTCTCGCACTGAGGACTAATGCCTTAGGGGAATCTAGAGCGGTTTTCCAACCAAGTGCGTGGCGTTTTGAGTGGCGTGCAAGGTGGCTTTTCCTTAAGGAAAAAGCCACTTGGCCCTGTCGCTTCGCCCTGCAGCAGGCTGGAAACCCGCTGTAACGAGCCTATTCTCAACCATTTTAGGCTTCTGAAATGTGATCTGCCTCACACCAGGGGTGGAGGAAGCCTCTTCGGTCGTCGAATCTTTCGTGTTTCATCTCACAGCCACCACTGCAAGTAATCGAGGTTTACTGCAATGGCGCTGGCTGCGCAGGGGGCGTCTTCTCGGCGAGCGAGCGTTCGAGAACGTCACGCAGGTTGCTCTCCAGAATGTGTATCTGGCTTCCCGCGACATGGCTTTCGTCCTTGTAGATTGAGACGCCGTCCACTTCCGTGATGCAGTGTTTATCCGGACAGAGGGTTTCTCTCGGGTCAAATATCTCAGCCCCGGCGCGAACGGCGGTTGCCCTGATCTCCTCACGAAATAAGGGGGAAGAAACTTCTTTCGGAGCTTGGGCCAGACCGAACCTTCCGAAAACTCGGTTGCTGATCGCCAGCTGGGGAATGGACTCATTGAAGATTGGAAATGGGAGAGATACGACGACCTTTTTCCCATCGCTCCTCAACGTGTGAATCACGTCGGAGAGGTCGGCCGCGAACCGGCGGCGCAGCTCGTCCTGAGTGAGCAGCCCAACGCACTTATCGTTGACCGAAAGGCATGTCGTATTATCCCAGCGAGCCATCCACGCACTGAAACCAATGAACACCAGATCGACGTCTTGCCACTGCGCACGCTGTTCGGTGAACCTGGCGAACGAATCACAGTGAAATCCAGCGAGGGCATTGTTCATGTGTTCATCGGGCAAACAACCGACTTCAATGGCCAGCACTGCCCCGTGACCTTGCAGATCGCCGTGATCGTATAGATCTTTGATCACCGGATGCAGCTGCTCAACATGCGAATCTCCCCAGAACAGGATCTTGTGTGGCAATTGCTGACCGTGATTGCAAAACTTGATGTCGTTGATGCTGTGCACTTCCGTCTTGAAGTTGCCGCAGGATGGGTCGAAGTCGCCGATGCGAGCGAGATTGGCCGTGATTAGTTGGCGCGTCTGCGGCGTGTAGCGTTCCCACAAACCATGAGAACGATAGGCGATCAGCCCACATGCAGCCGAAGCAACGCTCGCTGCAAGGCCCAATGCAAAAATCTGGCGCCTTGTAAAAGACGAAGCGCTGCCGCGAAAGGGCCGCTCAATGTATTCGAAAGAAACGAATGCTGCCGCCAACGAGAATGACAGAACAAAAGCGACCAGAAGATATCCGGAAAGCCGGAATGGAAGATGTTTGCTGAAGACAATGAGCGGCCAGTGCCACAGGTAAAGCGAATAGGAAATCACCCCGACAAAAACCACCGGGCGAAGGCTGAGAAGCTTTGCTACGAAAGAAGAGCCCGATTCACCGGCATAGATCACGAGGCAGGTTCCGAGGCATGGCAGCAGAACGAAGGCCCCGGGAAACTGCAGCCCCTTGAAAGGAAGGCACGCAGCCCCAAGAATCATCGCGAGGCCGAGCAGGGCGATGATCTCTTGCAGAATGCGGCCGCGAACGAAGGGGATAACCTTGAGTGCCAGCAGCGCACCCGCCAGCAGTTCCCATGCTCGCGGCATGATCCAATAAAAAGCTACCACCGGCTTGTGCTGCGTTGCCCAGAGATTCAGGGCGAACGATGCCGCGCTCAGCAGGAGCAGCCACACACCGATCCTCTTCTTTGCGTAGCAAAAGAGCAGGAAGAGAGTGATCGGGAAAAAGAGATAGAACTGTTCCTCGACCGACAGAGACCAGGTGTGCAACAGCGGCACTGAAATGACCCCGGTATCGAAGTAGCCAAGAGGCTCAGCACTATGCCAGAAATAAATGTTGCTGGCGAAGAAGGTAGTCGCGAGAAGCTCTTTGCCGAACCTTTCCAGTTCTGGGGGATCGAAGAGAATGGATGCACAAACGGTACAGAAGAGCAAAACGACGAAGAGGGCCGGAAAGATACGACGCATCCTGCGCTCATAAAACGAGACAATTGAGAATCTGCCGGCCTCCAGGTCCTTGAGCAGCAAAGCGGTGATGAGATAACCGGATATGACATAAAAGACATCAACCCCGACGAGACCGTTTCTGAAGTTTCTGAGCCCCAGGTGATAGAAGACCACCACCAGAACGGCAACGGCGCGAAGGCCATCGATGTCAGCGCGATATTTTGCGGAGTGGCTTGCGACCGACTCGAAGGAGACTCTGGTTCGCGACCCGATCAGAGCTGACCTACTCTCGATGATTGTCTCGTCCATGGATGCCGTAGTATAGCGCTCAATTTGAACGATACAGAGCGTGATTTCCGCGTACGGCCGCCAATTTGGACTAGCCGAAAAGGAATTCTTTCTCGCGCAGTTCCTTGATCGAGTCGCGCAGCCTGGCCGCTTTCTCGAATTCGAATTTGCGCGCGGCCTCGCGCATCTCCGTTTCGAGCTTGGCGATGAACGCATCGACTTCGGATTGGGAATTGAACTCCGGCAGACCAACCGCCTCTTCCACTTCGATCTCGCCGTACTCGGCCTTGAGAATCTGGGCCAGACCCATGTCCATTTTGTTGATGATGGACTGCGGCGTGATGCCGTGCTCCTCGTTATATGCGCGCTGGATAGCGCGGCGGCGATCAGTCTCCCCGATTGCCTGCTTCATCGAGTCGGTCATGCGGTCGGCGTAGAGAATCGCACGGCCTTCAAGGTGGCGCGCGGCGCGGCCCATGGTCTGGATGAGCGATCCGGTTGAGCGGAGAAAGCCTTCTTTGTCGGCATCGAGGATCGCGACAAGGGAAACTTCGGGAAGGTCGAGGCCCTCGCGCAAAAGGTTGATGCCGATGAGCACGTCGAATTCACCCTTGCGCAATCCTGCCAGCAGCTTTACGCGCTCGAGCGTTTCAATCTCCGAGTGCATGTAGCGGCAGCGCACGCCCACTTCGGTGTAGTAGCCTGCAAGATCCTCCGACATGCGTTTAGTCAGCGTCGTCACCAGCACGCGTTCGCCGCGCTTGGCGCGGTCGCGAATCTCGGCGAGCAGGTCGTCGATCTGTCCCTTTACCGGACGAATCTCCACCTCGGGGTCGACGAGCCCTGTCGGTCGAATCACCTGTTCGACGACCACACCTGCCGATCGAGTCAGTTCATAGGGCCCCGGCGTGGCCGAAACGTAGATCGTCTGGTGGATGCGATTCTCAAATTCATCAAACTTCAATGGCCGATTGTCCATCGCCGAAGGCAGCCGGAATCCATAATCCACGAGATTCTGCTTGCGGCTTCGGTCGCCATGCCACATCCCATGCACCTGGGGAATGGTCGCGTGGCTCTCGTCAACAAAAAGCAGAAAATCGCGCGGAAAATAATCGAGCAGGGTCGGCGGAGGTTCACCCGGCAAGCGCCCTGAGAAGTGTCGGGAATAGTTTTCGATGCCGTGGCAGTATCCCATCGACTTGATCATCTCGAGATCGAAGCGAGTCCTCTGGTGGACGCGCTGCGCCTCGACCATCCGTCCCTCTGTTTCGAGATACGGAACCCACTCATTCAGCTCCGCGACAATCGAGTCAATCGCCTGGTTCTTGCGCTCCGGTTGAACGACGTAGTGGCTCTTGGGATAAATCGGCAGCCGCGCATACTTTTGCTTCACCGTGCCAAACAGCGGATCGATCTGTGAAAGCGACTCGATCTCATCGCCAAAAAGCTCGATGCGATACGCCGTTTCGTCATACGTCGGAAAAACTTCGATGATATCTCCGCGCACACGAAATGTCCCGCGCCGAAAATCCGCGTCGTTACGTTCGTAGAGAATTTCGACCAGCCGCCGGGTGATATCCTTTCGGCTGATGTGCTGGCCCTTTTCGAGCAACAGCAACATGCCGTAGTAGGCTTCCGGTGAACCCAGGCCGTAGATGCAGCTTACCGAGCTGACGATGATGGCGTCGCGCCGTTCAAATAGCGATCGTGTGGCCGAGAGCCGCAATTTGTCCAGCTCCTCGTTGATCGTCGCTTCCTTTTCTATATAGAGGTCGCCCGCCGGAATGTAGGCTTCCGGCTGGTAGTAGTCGTAATAGCTGACGAAGTATTCGACGGCGTTGCCGGGGAAGAACTGCTTGAACTCGTGATAGAGCTGGGCGGCCAGCGTCTTGTTGTGAGCGAGGATGAGCGCAGGCCGATTCGACTGCTCGATCACCTTGGCCATGGTGAATGTTTTGCCCGAGCCGGTGACACCCAGCAGCACCTGGTGCTTTTCACCTGCACTGAGGCCCTGCATCAGTTCCTCGATAGCGCGGGGCTGATCGCCGCGAGGCTTATAGCTGGTCACCAACTGAAAATCCATTGGAAGATTATATCCGAAGAGCGAAGATTAGGCGAAAACCCAAGCACATCAGAATCCAAGTCAAGTTTGTGAGTTGCCACCCCTTCATCCGGCAAAGTTCACAAATTTACGAATCGTCGACACGACCGCAATTCTCTCGATGAGTGACTTGGCCTGGAACAACAGTTGAGCCAAGAGTCACTTGGCCGGAAAAGCGCCTTTTCGGCCAAGTGACGAGAAGCGCGTGTGAACTTAATCCTCCGCCGCCCCTTCCCTGGGGTTTCCGGAGCGGACCTGCACTGCCTTACGTTCAGATCCCGCGCATAACGATCATCAAAACTCTAACTTCTTATTTTGCCTGCGCCAGCTCCGTAACAACTGCGGCAACTTTCTCGAGTATCTCGTTCCAGCCCTCGAGTTGACCGCTATTCTTCGCGCTCTCCATGGGTTCATTTCCAATGAAGGTGAGTTTCGTCTGGCCGTTTCCGAGATCCTCAAAGATGGTCACGTCGTACGCGCCGTCGATGGACTCATGTTCTATTCCTAATTGCGCAGGGTCAATCTTGTTTCCCTCCGGGTCGGAAAAGTACATCAAGGAAACGATCTTCTCGTGTGGGACAATTTCGTGGTATTCAACGGCATTCCAGAACTCCTGCCCATCCGGCGCTCTCATGCAACAGAGAAGTTTTCCTCCAACGCGAAAATCCATCTTGCAAACGGGCGCAGTAAAGCCCTTCGGTCCCCACCACTGCATGATGTACTTCGGGTCTGTCCACGCCTTCCAAACCAACTCGCGTGGGGCATCGAAGACTCTTGTCACAACCATCCGCTCAACATCATTCACCGTGTTATTTGTCATCTCTGACCTCCGTTTTTTTCATTTCCTTCACAACCACGTCCAGCTTGTCGAAACTCTCTTCCCAGAATCGGCGATAGTTGAAAGCCCAGTCGCTGACCGTCTTGATCGCCGCCGGCCTAAGCGTGCACACACTCTCTCGTCCACGCTTCGTCTTGATCACAATCCGGGCGCGAACCAGGTAAGCAATATGTTTTGAAATCATCTGCTGCGAGAGTGCAAACGGTTCCGTCAATCCATGCACAGAAGCAGGCCCGTGTGAGAGTCGTTCGATCATCGCCCGCCGGGTGGGATCAGACAAAGCCGCAAATGTTGTACCCAACCTATCCACAACCATATGGTAGTGGATTGTCTGTCAATGTCAAGTGTGAATTTTGCGATCTCTGGTTGAATTCCAACGAGCACCATCAGAATCCAAGTCAAGTTTGTAAGTTGCCGTTCCTTCATAAGGCGAAATCCCGAGTCGCCTACGATCCGACCGAACCCAGGTCATCCCATGCGCCGTCAGAAGTTAAACAGTAACAACCGACGGTTGGCCGTCAGGCAGCACTCATTTCCGCAGATTGCGCTTCGCGAAGGGTCTTGATGTCCCGCATCGGAGGTTGGCCAAAGAAGCGGCTGTATTCACGATTGAACTGGCTGACACTTTCGTATCCAACCTCAAACGCCACCGTCGAAGCGTCGAGACAATCGACGAGCATTCGGTTTCGCGCTGCATGCAGCCGTAATTGCTTCTGATACTGAAGCGGGCTCATGTGAGTCAGCACTCGGAAATGATGGTGAAGTGTCGACACGCCCATGCCTGCAATCTCAGCCAGATCATCCACGCGCACAGGCTTCGCATAGTTGTCCCGAATCCAGGAGATCGCCCTCGCGGTGCGATGGCTCTGATCTCCTGAAGTTGCAATCGCCCGGAGGCGAACTCCCTCAGGTCCACACAGCAGCCTGTAAATGATCTCGCGCTGAATGAGCCCGCTCAGATAGGGAATATCCTGTGGAGTCGCCAGCAGGTCTACCAGCCTGCAGCATGCGCTCAGCAACTCGGCCGTGATCTTACCGGTCACCATGGCGGGACCGTCGGAGGATGTGTCACGCACGCGAACTTCGTCCCGGCTGAGAAGCTCGCGGACGACCGGCATTTCCAGTTTGATAGCCATTGCAAGAAGAGGCTTTGCTTCGCTGGCCTCGACTACCTGGCTGACGATCGGCAGGTCGATTGAGGTCAAAAGGAAGCGAGACTGGTCATAAACGAACGTGGTCTGGCCTAGATCGACACGTTTGCTGCCCTGAGCAACGACAATCACGCTGGGCGTATAGGTCCCGGAGCAAGGTGCACTCGGCGCCGTCCTGCGCACCAGCATCACTTCCGGCATCCGGGTGATCAGCTTCTCTGAGGAGCCGATCAAGCAGGCAATTTTTTTCGCCAGCGCGGTTCTCAAATCCTGTGTCGAAAGGCCGGGTAAAGGAGCGGCGGAATGCCTTCCGTTTCTGCTCATTTCGTTTGCCTCCCTTCTTCCTAAGCATAGCCGTGCCGTTCGTCTGAGGCGAGCGCAAGCACTCGCCATCAAGAGAATCAGGCAAAAGATCGGCAGGATCGGGATAACGGCTCGCGTTCGCATCTCCCTACACTGCAGGTGGAGAGGAAATGATGCAAAGGCTCCGCAGTGATTTGTTTTCTTTCTCTAGCCACCGGGGCTTGGGCAAAAACGGGATAAGGGCGAGATCAGCCCCAAATCCTGAGTGCAGAATTCTTTTTGTATCCGCGTAAGCGTGAACGATCAGCCACGCTACTTCAAGTTCCTCCACGGGTCAACCACACATAACGAGGGAGAGACATGAAAGTCTTAATGTTCGGTCTGTTTCTATCAACACTGATTGCGCCAACGTCCTACGCACAGCAATCGCCAGCGCCACCAACGGAAACAATAAAAACTGCCGCAAATCAAACACCCGAGCAACAAGAAGTCATCAACCTCTCAAACATGAAATGGGATTGGATGGCAGACAAGAAGGTCGATTCCTTAGAGACACTATTTGATGACAAAGCCATGTTCACTCATATGGGAGGAACCTGGGGAAAAACCCAAGAACTAGCCACCATTAAGAGCGGTGGCATCTGGTACAAAAAAGCTGCAGTTTACGCAGTTGACGCTCGCATATTTGGTAACACAGCCATCCTGCTAGAGGACATTGATTTGCAGGCAGCAGTCGGTGAGCACGAGGTCACCAATCCTTTTATGGTGACTGAGGTTTATATCAAGGAAAACGGCAAGTGGAAGCTGGCCCAACTCACATTCTCGCATCTGCTTAGGCCGGTCAAAATGAATAGCAATAAAAATTAGCCACAAACATCGAGAGAGAATCTGCGACGAAATTTGGCGCACGTGGAGTTTGTGAAGAGATGGGCCGTGCGGGAACAAGCTGTTCCCGCACAAGTCGCCCTGGACTGGCTGATGGCGCAGAAACCGCGGATTGTCCCTATTCCGGGCACAACGGAAATGGCGAACATGATCCAAAACGCACTCTCGGGCGTAGAGGCGCCGCCGAAGGTATAGAGACGCCAAGCTGTCAGCTGCGCTATTTCGGTAGAAGGACGTCCTTCAGCCACGGGACCGGCAGGGCACCTTCATCGAGCGCGCGATCATGGAACTCGGCGAGCGTGAAATCTTTGCCCTTCGCTGCCTCGTAGGCTTTGCGGAGGCGCCACCATTCGCTAGTGCCCACATAATACGTGGGCAGTTGAGTGGAACTCAGCTTGGCTCGCTGGAGCTTGCCTTCGGCCTCGGCGCGGGTCTGGAAGGCATCGTTCATCATGAAGTGCATCGCCTCGTCATCGGTCATGCCCATGGTCTGCATGCGGATGTCGAGAATGCTGTTGCCCACCGCGCGCAACCATACCTTCAGGTAGCTGATCCGATAGCGCGGATCGCTGTTGGCGAATCCCTGCTGCATCATTACCTGAGCAATGTACTCGGCCCATCCCTCGGTATATGCGCCGTTGCCAAACATGCTCCGCACCAGGCGGCGCGACACCGGCTGAATCTCGTTGGCGTGTTCGGCCTGCACGTAGTGCCCGGGCAGAGCTTCGTGAATGCAGAGCCACTTCAGTACCCAGTTGTTGTATTCGCGCAGACGCGACTCGGCGCTGGCTTCGGGCGTACTCGGACTGATTGGGGTGACCCAGAACTCTGCCTCCGCATTCGGATCGAGGGGCGGAGCGGAGTGGAATCCGCCAACCGAATAGATTCCGCGCTCGAACTCCGGCGTCGCAATCACCTTCAGGTTGTCGCGCGACTTCAGCGAGACGATCTTCTTGTCGATGATGAACTGACGAATTCCGGCGAGATCATCCTTGGCCGTTTGTAGCAGGTCGTCGCGTTTCGGATGATCGTCGGAGATTTTCTTGAGCACTTCGCCGATGATTGTGTTCTCGCGCTCTTGCGGACTGAGGCTGGCGTGATCGTCGTGATCCGGGTAGTACTGCTTGTGCAGGGGCAGGGCGAGTTCCAGCATCTCCGCGCGTGTCTTTTTGAAGTCGCGCTCCGCCTCGGCGAGCACCTGGTCAGGCGTAATGTCGGTCTCCATCACCAGACGGAACTTCTCGGCGTAGAGGTCCTTGCCGAGGCGCCAGGTGCGATCTGTTTTCCGCTTAGCGAGATCATTCTGCAGCCACTGCGAGAAATCGTTCAGCGCCTTCACGGCGGGTGGTGCGACCTGGTCGAAGCGAGCCTTCAACTCCGGATGCTTCGCAACTGCAGCGGCGATCGTGTTTTGAATCAGGTTGATGTTGCCTTCGTTCTCCTGAACAGCAACCTTGATAAAGAGGGGATCGGCATCGACGAGTTCGCTCCGTGCCTGATCGAGAAACGTTGGCGTGGCCGCAACACGCGAAAGCACGTGGCCCAGCCGGACCGGCTCTGCAGCGTATTCATCTGTCAGCGGCTGAAAGAACGCGCTCCCCAGCAATTCCACGTACACGGTCGGGTTGTGCTTGTAATTCTGGATGCGATCGAGTTCGAGCAGGTTCAGTCCGATCTGATCGTCGATCAGGCGCCAGTCCGCCGCGTCCTGAACCGCGAGCGAGGCTACGGGTGTTTCGGTGTGGAATCGCTCGCGCCATTGTGAATACAGGCGGCGTTGTTTTGCGAATCCTTCTGAGCTTACGTCATCGAGCAGGGAATCGAGCGCAATCGTCTGGCCGGTTTTTGGATCGACGTGCTGGTGATAGCCTGCCTGCGATGCGCTGGAAGGCGATAGCGCCAGCGTCTCGTGAATGAACTCCTCGCTGAGCCTCGCAAACTTTTCATTCCCCTGTGGCGCCGGAGGTCCAATCTGTGCCGCAAGGGCACTCGCGCCAAGAATAAACACCGCAAGCAATCTCATTTGCACGACAGGCTCTCCTCGATTGTCCCTGCAAGCCTAACACCAGGATCTGTTTGCCCTTCTACTCGTCATCATCTTCCGTGGCAGGGCCGCCGCGGATGACACCGATCGTCGCCGAATAGGGCTTCATCTGGTATTCATTTGGCGGAGTATCGCCGGCGAGGTAGCGCACGAAGTAATCCCACCGCCGCCGCATCATGTATTGCGATGCCGGCCCGTAGCCGTGCGGCACATTGGGAATCAGCAATAGGTCGAAATCCTTGTTGGCCTTGATCAGCGCGTCGACCAGCAGGAGCGTATTGTTGGGCGGCACATTGTCGTCCATGGTGCCATGCGCCAGCAGCAGATGTCCTTTCAGGTTTTTCGCGAAGTTCTGGTTGGCCTGAGAATCGTAGTTGCTCGTACCGTCGGCGTTCTTTACCTCGATGCCGGCCCACTTTTCGGCCCAGTCGTCTTCGTAGTCGCGCTGGTCATGGTTGCCGCTCTCGGCAATGCCGACTTTGAAGAAATCAGGATAATGCAGCATCGCAGCACCGGTCGCATTGCCACCGCCGGAGTGTCCCCAGATTCCCACGCGATCGAGATCGATGAAGGGATACTGCTTTGCCAGATCCTTCATTCCGGCTATCTGGTCGGGAATCGTGTTGTCGCCGAGGTCCGCGTAGTACGCCTCGTGAAACGACTTGGAGCGGAAAGGCGTTCCCATGCCGTCGATGCAGACCACGATGAATCCCAGCTCAGCGAGTGCCTGCATGTCTCCATGCGCAGCGCGGAACTCGCGGCCGCCACAGGAGCCGATCTGCGGCCCGGGATAAACGTAATTGATGATGGGATACTTTTTCGAAGCATCAAACGGAATCGGCTTGAACATGAACCCGTATAGGTCGGTCTTGCCGTCGCGGCCCTTCACCGTGATTGGCGTGAGGGGCTGCCATCCGGCGGCGGTGAGTTTCGAGATATCCTGTCGCGCCACTTCCATTACGGTTTTGCCGTCGTTATCGCGTACCACGGTTACCTGCGGCTGCGTCGGCGTCGAGTAGGTGTCAGTGAAGTACTGCCCGTCATGCGAGACCTTGATGTGGTGGTCCGCATTTTCTGGCGTCAAGAGGTTCAGTCCAGTGCCGTCAAACTTAACGCTGTAGAAGTGCTCGTAGTAGGGATCGCGATCTTTCTCCTTGCCGACGCCGACGAAATAAATCGCGCGAGCCTTGTCGTCGACGTATAGCACTTGAGCTACGTTTCCCGGCCCCTGCGTGATCTGGTTCTTCAACTTGCCGGTTGTCAAATCGTAAAGGTAGAGATTTCCCCAGTTATCGCGTTCGCTGAACCACAGGATTTCGTTCGATTGCGGCAGATAGTGCCAATTGATTTTGCCGTTGCCGCTCTCGTAGAACTTCGGCGTCGTCTCGGTCATCACCTCGCGGACATCGCCCGTCCCGGCATCGGCCTCGCGCACCCATTCCTGTTTGTGCTCGCGCGATGTGGATACAAACCCCAGATGCTTCTCATCGGGGCTCCATTCCACATCAGCAAGGGTGTTGCCATCGCAGGCAATGTCGTCGCACAGCGTCGAGCGGTGCTGATCTGGCGGCATCTTCAGGCGGATCACCTTGCGCGCGTCAACGTCAATGATCACGCGCTCGATCATTGTCACATCTTTGTCGCCAACCAATGGGTACTTCCACGCCTTCAGTTCCGGATGCGTGTTGGTGACAGGGACGAGGTACATCTCACCGGTCTTGCGCTGATCCTGCTGGAATGTCGCAATCTTCTTTGAATCCGGCGACCAGAGCAGGATGGCGGAATCCGAATGCTTCCAACCGGCATTGTCCGTCGCATAGCCGAAGTCCTTCACGCCGTCGGTGGTCAATTGCGTTTCTGCACCGGTCGCCAGATCGCGCACCCACAGATTCCAGTCGCGAATGAACGCGCCCAGCTTTTTGTCAGGCGAGAGCGTCAATGGCGGTTGCGGCAACTGGCCCTTTGCCGGTGCTCCCCCTGTCAGCACCTTGCATGTGTCCGATCCCGCGCCGACGCTGCACTGATAGGTCGCGCCCCGCATGGTGAACGTCAGCGTGTGGTCACTATCGCTCAGCGATATATCTGAAAGCTGAAGATGCCGCGCGTCGAGTCCCATGCCACCTTGCAGTACAGGCTTCAACGCCGCTGTCAATTTGTCCTGGTCAAAGAGGGGGTTGCGCGAGCTCTTTGCCGGATCGACCATCACGTAGGTGATCCCGCTATCGTCCACCTCGCGATACCAGAAGCGATCATTGTCGAGCCATTGCGCATTGACCTGGCCTTTGTAGGCAAGGGGATTTACGTTGTAGGCCATAAATTTCTCGGCCTTCGCGTAATCCTGATCCGTGTACTGGCGCGGTTGTTGGGCAAGCGTGGCTGCACAAAAAAGGGTAAAGGCCGCAAACGGGCGCGCAATCGTCTTCGCAAGTTTCATTGCAATCATGTCTCTGGATCCCTCTGGCGTATAAACACAGTTGCCCCAAGCAAGGGGCTGCGCTATGTGGTTGATCGGAGAAGATGTTACCTGTTCAAATTCTATATCGCCGCTCTTCAGGAATGAGCTTGTCGGCGCGGGAACTGATCGCCGATTCAAGATCTACCTCAGCATCGCACCGACGTTTGCTTTGATCGACGGACTCGCGGCGGTTCCGGTTATCGTCAAGGGAATTCCGTGACCGGAGTCTGGCGTCGGCTTCGCGTTGGGATGCAGGAAGCCTCCCACGATTCCGCCGACGGTATTCATGGCCTGATTCGCTACCGCGCCGACTGGATTCGATGAATTCAGTTTTGCGATAAGGCTGAAGTTGATCGCTCCAGACTCTGCAATCGTGCCTTCGCCGGTAACGGATCCAAGCTGGGGAAGATTGCCGTAGATGCCCGTGATTCGAGCGCCTTGCGGCGAAGAATTCACGTTTGCCTTCAGCATCTGGATCTGTGTTCCACTCGATGTGCCGCCCAACGCATTCAAACCCTGGATCTTTGATCCGAGGTCAAACCCGGCGAGTTTTGTATTGTCGATCTCGACCGGTCCCGCCAAGTTCGCCGTCGTTGCAGGGCCGGTAACCGCGATGTTTGCCGTCAGCGTTCCTCCCTCCAATGAAGACCCGGTCGGTAAATGAACCCCCACGATGGGGAGAAGCCGTTCAACCTGATCGATGGGCAGATTCGGCGCTGCAATGTGCAGGTCGAGCATCACTTCCTGCGGCGTGAATTGAAAGCTGCCGTTCACGTGAACGGCGACAGATCCGGCATGGATGGCGATATCCGAGACCGTTCCTTTTTGGGTTTCTACGTTGTGGGAAGCGGTGTAGTCAATATCAACCGGTTCCTGGGCGGAGGAGCCTCTTGGGACCAGCTGCAGTTGTGTAGCCTTTATCTTTCCTGTGCTCGACACATCGGTTCCATCGGAGTTGAGTTGGGCATCCACGTCGCTCTGCATCTTTATGCCCTTGCTCTTGTCGATCACGCCCGACGCAACCGGATCGAAATTCCTGAGCTGCAATGTGGCCTGGAAAGGCGTTTGTGTCGTGTTCTTCTGCGAGATCGGACCAGCATTGCCGGAGAGCTTCATCGAGCTCTCTCCGGGCAACCTGGCCGAGAGTTCGAATGGGAATGATTTCAAAGAAGAGAAGTTCTTCACCGTCACGTTCACTTCCGTATATTCGAACGGTTTGTTCGTAATTGGGATCGACGATACCGTCGCGCTTCCGTTGGTAATCTTCAGCTCTTCCACAGACAAATCGGGCACGGAACTCGACTGTGTTTCGCCGGGGCCGGCAGGGGTCCCTCCAATGCTGGAGAAATTCCACTTTCCGCTGGCGTTCTGGATAAGTTGAATCGAAGGCGTGTCGATGTTCAGCTTCGTGATGTACACCCGGTGATGAAACACAATGGGCAGAATCTCGACGCCCACATTCAGCTTCTTTGCCTGAATAAAGGGAACCGCGCTGAACTGGGGGTCATCCGCGATGGAAATATCGTCGGCATCCAGGCTTCCGGCCATGATCGCGAATGTAAGGTGTCCTACCGTGACCTCACGGCCGAGCGCGCTTGATAACTGACCCTCGATCGTTGGCCTGAAGGCCTCAGCGTTCACAAAGAACGGGACGAGGGAAAGAACGAATACAATGAGGAAAATAACGGCAAGGACGACCAGCACCCACTGCTTCACCATTCGGTTTCCTCGACGCAAATCCAGGCTGTGCACGATTGTATCGTCCCGAGGCGCAACCTTGATCTCGTGCGTCGCGGCTCACCGGTTCCCGAAGTCGCGACCTTAAGCTGGATTACCAGGGCAGTGGCTTGCCCAGGTGGAAGTACCCTCCCGTCGGTCCATCGTTCGCAAGAGTCGCCAGCGCCGCACTGGTTTTGCCGCCTTCGGCCAGTTCCATCGGTGCGCCCTGCCCTCCCATATCGGTCTTAACCCAGCCCGGATGCGCCGAGTTCACCTTGATCTTCGTATTCCGAAGCTCGTATGCGAGATGCACCGTGAACGCATTGAGAGCGGTCTTCGAAGCGTCGTAAGCAAACGACTTGGCGTTGTAGATAGGCGAATTTGGATCCGCCTGAAGCTGGAGCGAAGCCAGAATGCTCGACAAGTTCACAATCCGTCCCGCCGGGCTCTTCTTGATGAGCGGCAACAATTTCTCTGTCAGTTCGACCTGCGCAAAGAAGTTTGTTTCGAAAACTTTGCGCAGCAGGTCCATCGGCACATCCGCGGCGCGATGTTCAGGACCTTCGCCCGGAAACGTGCCACCGGCGATTCCTGCGTTGTTGACCAGAATGTCGAGCCTTCCGTATTTCGAGTCGAAGTAATCGTAGGCAGCCTGATAATCGGCCTGCTTTGTAATGTCGAACTGAATCGAGTCGGCGTCTACGCCTGCGGCGCGAAGTTTGGCCACCGCCTGTTCGCCCTGCGCCTTGTCGCGGGAACCGATGATGACCTTGATGTTTTCTTCCTTATTCTTTCCCAGGTCGAGGGCGGTCTGGAAACCGAGACCGCGGTTTCCACCGGTGATAAATGCAATCTTCTGTGCCATTGGGGAAGCATCTCCTGTGTAGCAATTGATTCAGATCCACGTCGGAAAGGTGCGACAATTTCGGCTTCGAGGCAACCGTCGTCTTTACTTAAGGTTTCGTAGAGCCTCGGTGCGAAAACCCGAACGTCCGCATTGGGTGGGACGGCACCACCTCGCGATACAGCCCTCGAAACTTCGCCAGCATCGCAGCACGCTGGGAGGATTTGTCATGCCTGAGAAAGCGGCCGTGAATCGAGCCAAAGAGGATTTGCGCAAGGGTAAGTCGCCATCAACTGCAGCCGGCGAATTCGTTCGCGAAGAGATCGATCATGTGAGGGAAGGGAAGCACGGAGCGCGTTCTCCCCAGCAGGCCATTGCCATCGGACTCAGCAAGGCACGCCGCGCCGGTATTCCGCTCAAACCGCCCGCGCGCGGCAAGGTAAGCGAAGAAACCCGCCACAAGGCGGAGCAGGACGCTGAAAAGGGCCGCACCGAGCCCAAGACCAGCCCCGAAGGCTCGACAGCGCGCGGCCGCTCGCGTCTCAAGGCGATGCAGCAGGAACCGAAAAGCACGGCCTCCCACAATGCGCTCTCGGAGCACGCGAGACAATCCGCGATCACGCGGAAGAAGATGGGCTGACATGCAGTTCTAAACCGCTTCCGCACCGGTTGCCCATCGGCGCGATTCCACCGATGGTTGGTTTCGCAAATGTCGGATGCCGGGCATTTCAATTCGTGTTGCATCGCGGATAGAGAGCGCGTATGTTTCGAAGCATACGTTTGAACCATACGTTGGAGCTTGGATGCGCCCTACTGATCCCCTGGAACAGGACGCGGCGGCTGCGGCTGAGGTCAAAAGGGCCGAGTTCGCTTACTTCGCGCTGGAGAACCTGTTTGAAATCTCTCCTGATGCCATTTTTGTAACGGATAGCGAAGGCATTATCCGAGATGCGAACCCGCGTTCAGCGGAATTATTCGGTTACACACAGGCCGAGCTGATCGGCCAGCCCATCGAGAATCTCGTTCCGAAGCGTTTTCGCATGCAGCATCCCACGCATCGCGAAAACTACCATGCCCATCCTCGCGCTCGCCAGATGGGTGCGGCCATGAATCTTTTCGGATTGCGCAAAGACGGCAGCGAATTTCCAGTCGACATCATGCTGAAGCCGATTCAGACACCGCGCGGGCGCGGCTGTACTCAGCATTGTCCGCGACGTCACGGAGCAACATGAAGCCCAGGAACTTGCCCGACACAAGGACCTGCAACTGCACTCACTGCTCGACGGTGTGCGCGATTATGCCATCTACCTCCTCGACGAAGCAGGCCACGTCACTACCTGGAATCCCGGCGCTGAGCGCGCCAAACAATACACAGCCGACGAGATTATTGGTAAGCACTTCTCGCGCTTCTTCACCCAGGAAGACATTGACAGCGGCCGACCCGCTGAATTGCTGAAGCGAGCGGCAGAGCGAGGGCGAGTTGAAGACGAAGGCTGGCGCGTACGCAAAGACGGTTCACGCTTCTGGGCAAACATCGTCCTTACCGCCATTCGTGACACTACCGGCGAAATTACCGGCTTTGCCAAAGTTACTCGCGACTTCACCGACCGCAAGCGTGCTGAAGAGGCGGTGATGCTTCAGCTCAGCCAGGCCCTGCTTGCCAACATGGACGTGCGCAAGCTCTTGTCGGCCATCTCCGCAAGCTTGCAGGAGGTTGTGCCACTCGATTGCGCCACTCTTGGACTCGTCGAAGAGGGATCCGATTCGATGATGGTGCAGTTTCTTACTGTCAGCGAAAAGCAGCCCAGTCGCGGGGACGTTCGCGTTCCCCTCCACGGATCGCCGGCGGGACAGGCGTTCCTCAGGCGGGAACCTATTTGCCTTGGGAGCATTCAGGACGGAGGCTTTTCTGAGGAAGGCATTCGCCATCTGACAAGCCTCGGCATGCAGTCTGGGTGCTGGATACCACTTATTCATCGCGGTCAGGCTATCGGTACGCTCGCCGTAGCCAGCCGGATCGAAGGTGCATTTACCCAACGCGAAACCGATATGCTTGTCCAAATCGCCGACCAGGTAGCCATGGCAGTCAGCAATGCCATGGTCTTTCGTCATATCACAGAACTTCGCGACCGCTTCCGGCAAGAGAAGCAGTATCTCGAAGACGAAATCAATCTCGAGAATCGATTTGAAGATATCGTTGGCGAAAGTGGAGGTCTCAGACAGGTTCTGAAGCAGATTGAGACCGTGGCGCCCACCAACGCGACCGTGCTCATCCAGGGCGAAACCGGAACCGGCAAGGAACTGCTTGCGCGCGCCAT
This sequence comes from uncultured Acidobacteriaceae bacterium, assembly GCA_963769345.1. Classification (GTDB taxonomy): domain Bacteria; phylum Acidobacteriota; class Terriglobia; order Terriglobales; family Acidobacteriaceae; genus Telmatobacter. The sequence continues at coordinate 36,276 of CAVYLL010000003.1, read as the reverse complement.
TCACCGGCTCAGCGGTCGCAGCGATCGCACCTTTGTCAAGGTCAACTGCGCGGCGATTCCCGCGGGCCTTATTGAGAGCGAACTGTTCGGGCACGAGAAAGGCGCCTTCACCGGCGCGATTGCGCGCAAGATGGGGCGGCTTGAACTCGCCCACGAGGGCACACTCTTTCTTGACGAAGTTGGTGAACTCCCTCTCGATCTTCAGCCCAAGCTGCTGCGCGCGCTCCAGGAAAGAGAGATCGAGCGCCTGGGCGGGACTCGACCCATTTCCGTCGACGTGCGACTTATCGCTGCCACCAATCGCGACCTGGCCCAGATGGTTGCCGAAAAGGAGTTTCGCAGCGATCTTTTCTACAGGCTCAGGGTCTTTCCAATATTCGCCCCGCCGCTCCGTGACCGCGTAAGCGACATCCCTGTGCTTGTCCGCCATTTTGTCTCTACGCACAGCCGCCGCATGGGCAAGAACATCGAGACCATTCCCCACGAGACGATGCAGGCTCTCTGCCGCTGGCCCTGGCCTGGCAACATTCGCGAACTCGAAAATTTCCTGGAGCGCGCGGTTATCCTCACCCGTGGCACGGTCCTCTATGTGCCGCTGGCTGAACTCGAGACGAAGGTTGCGGAAGAGGTTGAAGAACTCGATAAGGCGAACCCTACGCTGCATGCCGCCGAACGCGAACACATCCTGCGCGTACTGCGCGAAACCAAGGGGCAGATTGGCGGCAACGACGGCGCGGCCGAGCGCCTCGGCCTCAAGCGGACGACTCTGAACTCGAAGCTGAAAAAACTCGGCATCGAGCGCAACGACTATATGTAAGGTTGCGCGACAGAACTCCGCGGGTTCCCAAAGATACTTTGGTCTGTGACGAAGTGCCCTTGCGACGAGATCTCGTCTCGTGACGAAATGTCGTCATCGTCACTTCGTCACTTTGGCCTCGTCACTCATTCGTCACTTTGTGTGGCCATCTAAATAACTCCTGCAAAATCAATAACAAAGAGGCCTATGCCGCGTGTCACTCGAGTTTGGCACGGCAGTTGCCTTATAGAGGGCAAGGCCGATGAGGGCCAGCATACGTTGCGAATCACATTTCAAGATACGGATGAAGCAGTCGAGATGAGGTTGGAAGGGCGAGTGGCGGGGCCGTGGGCGAGTGAACTCGACCGCGTCTGGGGGGAAACGGCTCCACGACTGGCTTCCAGAAAACTCATCATCGATCTGCACAACGTTACGTATGCAGATTCCGCCGGCAAGCGAGTGCTGAGTTCGATCTACGCTCAGACGCAAGCCACATTTATTACCAACACCCCGTGGGCGCAATTTCTCGCGGAAGAAGTGACTGCGAACAAGGCTGTAGAGAACGAAGAGGGAGACTGAAGATGCAGACCATGCGCGAAACAACGACCACTTCCAGAAGCCAAACACAGCGGTCCGGCGAATTCTTCAAGAAGCTTTCGCCAGCAGCTCTGCGCGACCTCGAGTCGATGGAATTCCCCACGCTGTATCAGCCCGGCGTTCAGCTCTTCTCTGAGAAATCGGCGTCGACCGGCATTTTCATCGTCGTCTCCGGCGAGGTCAAGCTTTCAATCAATTCAAGTGAAGGCAAGCGTCTCATCCTAAGCATCGCCAAGGCAGGCGAAGTACTTGGGCTCTCGTCAGTGCTTTCGGGCCTGCCGAGCGAGATGACGGCAGAAGTTCTCTATCCTTCGCGCATCGCCGTCATCGATCGCGATCAATTCCTCGCTTTTATGGGCCGCCATCCCGAGGTCTACCAGGTGGTGACGCAGGAACTCAGCCTGCAGTACAAAGTTGCCTGCGAGCAGCTTCGCACGGTGGCACTCTCGGGCTCCGCGCCGGAGAAACTTGCCCGCCTGCTGCTTGAGTGGAGTGAGAATGGACAGAAAACAGAAGCAGGCATGCGGTTCCGCTTTTCGCTTACGCACGAAGAGATAGGCGAATTCATTGGCGCTTCGCGCGAAACGGTCACACGCACGTTGTCAACCTTCAAGAGCCGTCACCTCGTGGCTTTCCATGGTTCAATTCTTGAGATTCCAAGCCGCGTGGCGCTCGAGCATCTTGCCGGTGTCTAAACTAAACACTATTTATTTCGCGTTAATGCACTCTTAAAGCATAAGCAGTCTGTACCTTAATTCGCCGCGATTTGCAGTCGGGCCCGGGTTCGCGGCGGCGCAATCATACAAATTCCCGAGCAAGTGGGCACGAAAGCCTTCGCGATACAATGGCAGCCAACCAATTGCCATTTACTCAAGGAGGCTTTCATGCGCAGGGTCTTTCTCGCCGCTCTCTCCCTACTCATTGCTCTTTCAGTTGCCGTGCCGGCTCTGGCACAGGGCGCTCCACCGCAAGGCGGCGCCGACAAGCCCTACACCATCGAGTACTACTACAAGGTGCAGTGGGGACATCAGCAGGAATTCCACGACCTCTTCCTCAAGAATCACTACCCGCTTCTGAAGAAGATCCAATCAACCGGCCGCATGCTCTCGATCAAGATCGAGGCGCCCGCCTACCACACCACCGAAGATGGACGCTGGGACTACCGCGTCACCATCACCTTCAAGAACTCGACCGTCGCCACCACCACAAACCCTGACGAAGAAGCCTTCATCAAGCAACTCTGGCCCGACCAGGATACCTACAAGAAGGAAGAGCAGCGCCGCTTCGAGATTCTCGCCGCCCACTGGGATTTGCCCGTCACTGACATCACGCCGAAGTGAGAAAAGCAGGGAATAGGGAATAGGGACCAGGGACTAGGGAGAGGGGTTGCGGGGGATAGTGGCATGCTGCAGCCTGTTGCTTTTTCGTTCCGGCCCTACGGGACGGAGGTGTTCCATGGCGTCATTTTCCCCGGATTTCGCTGCGCTTCATCCGGGGCTATTTTCGGCTCTCCCTACGGGAGGCGAGATTGACTGTTCTCTTTATTCCCTTAGTTCCAGTGCCCAAACCTTGACCTGTAATCCCTAATCCCTAATCCCTAATCCTCAAATTTCAAATCGCCAATCTCTTATCACCGATCGCTATTCCCAATTCTCTAACTGCTACTCCCTGCTTCTGCGCCATCGCTCTACGAGGTCCTCTGCGGCGTGGGCCCAGTTTGGAGTGTGGAATGTGAATCCAGCGTCGAGCAGGCGTTTGGGAACAACGCGCCGGCTCTTTAATACCAGCTCGGTTTCTGTCCGCATAAAAAACGCTGCCAACTCCAAGAGTGGCCTGGGAGCGGGAACTCCATTCGGCATGTTCCAGGCATCGCGCAAAATTGCCATGAACTCTCGATTCTGCTCCGGGTACGGCGACGCGATGTTGACAGCGCCATCCATATCCTCGCGGGTGATCAGAAACTCGACCGCTCGCGCGAAGTCGTCTTCGTGAATCCACGAAACCCACTGCCGCCCGTTGCCTTGCTTTCCGCCCAGCCCCACTCGCACCAGGTTCGAAAGTACGGCGAACGCATTCCCGGGGACAGGGCTGAAGGTGATCGCCGACCGCATTGCGACCTTTCTCGTGTTGGGAGTGTCGGCCTTGAAGAACGCCGTCTCCCAATCCTTCGCAACTCGGATCGAGAAGTTCCACGTGTCCGGAGTTCCGGGCTCGCCGCCGATCTCGCCGGTCTTCTCATCCATCGGGCGGTCGAGCGCATGTCGGTAGATCGTCGCCGTCGACGCATTTAGCCAGACGCGCGGCGGGTTTCGCAAAGATGCGATCACTTCACCCAGAAGACGCGTGGACACTATGCGCGAGTTGTAGATTTCCACGCGATTGTCGGGAGTGTAGCGGCAGTTCACGCTGCGGCCGGTCAGGTTGATGCAGACATCCGCACCTTCGAGATATTCCGTCCAAAGGCCCGGAGTTCGCGCGTCCCAATGCACCGTCTGCCACTCGGCCGTATGCGGTCCGCGCGTGAGAACGACGACGTGGTCGCCGCGTCGCTGAAAATGCCGCGCTAACACTCGCCCCACCTGCCCGCTGCCACCGGGAATAACGATGCGCAGCGGACGCACAGCAGCAAAACGACTCGTGGTCATCAAAAGGAGTCTATCTGAACGGCTATTGAGCCGGGGGTGTTGGGGGCGGAGGCGGCTGCGGGGGCATGGGCGGATAACCGTATGCAGCCAGGTATCGACGATGCTGTGCTGCTCGAATCTCGCGCACGACGAGAAAAATGATGAGGCCGAGAATCAACAAGGGGGTCCAGAAGACCCATGGCGGCTGCGCCACGCGGTTGCCCTGGATGACGGCCGAATCCGCAGCATGCAGCCCGCCGAACATGACCACGAGGTCATTGCCCACGGTGACGTTCTCGCCGAGATGGACTGACCCGAAGAAATTCACCACGTCATGGCCAATCGTTGCTTCGTCGTCCGCGCGCACGGACCCAAAGAACACGACTACATCGTGCTTCGACTCGTGGGCGATATGCACATTGCCGAAGAACACGACTACATCGTGATCGATGTTTCCTTTGGCATTGACACTGCAGAAAAAGCACACCGCATCATGGATCGATTGACCCTCCGGCACGACGATGCTGCTGCCGAACTGCACGGCATCTTTATCGGCGCGAGCTGGAGTTGCCGCAAGCAAGAGAGCAGAGAACAGCAGCAAGGCAGAGAACAGGCGTTGAGTCATGGCGACCCTCACTGCGGAATTCTACGCGCAATGGGCGCGAAAAGTTCCGTGACCAAGCTCACATTTTCAGGTTCAGAACTCCACGCGCATCCCCAACTGAATCCGGCGCGGCGGCCCGACGGCGGTCACCTCGCCAAATGTGGGCGAGGAATTGACCGTATCGATGCTGGACGGATTCTGGTGGTTCAGCAGATTGAAGGCGCCGGCCGAGAAACCCACTCGCGGCGCATCGTCGTCCTTGTTAGGGGTGATGGCGAAATCATGTCCCCAGCGCAGGTCCAGATCGACATACGACGGTGCGGTCTCTGTGTTGCGCGCTACGCCATCCGGGCGCGTGTTGAACAGCGAATCGCCATACAGGTCTGTGCCCGTCGTGATCGTCCAGGGCGGCCGGTATTTGCGAAGACGCCCGCGGCGAGGTTGTAGACGCTTTTGGGATTGAACATCGCATACATCCCAACCCGATTGCGCCGGTCAAAACTGGCGTTCGACCACTCGTCGTTCGGTGCGTACTGGTTCTGCGGGAACCACCCGATCCCGCCCGTGTTCGACTCGTAGTGCGACCACGTGTACCGCCCGAATCCAGTGAAGTATTTGTTCAGCCGCCCGCGATAGGAGACGTCGAGCCCGCTGCCCTCAAAGAATCCATAAGGCTGCATCTGCCGAATCAACCCGTAAGTGGGATCAGGCCGCAGGGTGTATCCCGACTCCGGCGTCGGCGCGTTGATATCGACAGAGCGGAACTCGTGAATGCCTCGTGTTGAGTATGCGCTGATCACGCCGGTCGCCTTCTCGCCCAACTGGCGTTCGATCGAGAGCCCGTACTGCATCTGGTAGGGAATCGCGGCGTTGGGTGCGAGCCGGGCCAGGTTCGCCGGCTGCTCTGTGATGGTGGTGCACTCCGTGATGGGGACGCAGCCTGTCGCGGGCAGGTCCGCCGGGTCCAGGGAAATCTGGATCGCCTGTCGCCGCGGTTTTTCATAGCGCGCGAGGTCCAGCAGCGGACCCGAGCCAAAGCGGTCGTAGTAGATGCCGCCGCCGCCACGCACAACGGTCTTTGAGTCCTGGTCCAACACCCACGCAAACGAGACGCGCGGCGCAAATCCCAGCCGCTTATCCGCAAGGAAGTTCTGCCAGTCGTAGCGCAGGCCGGGCGTAATCGAGAACCGCGCATTCACCTTGAACTGGTCCTGAACGAACGCACCCGCCTCCTGCTGGTGATAGATGAAGTGGACGTCGCCGGTATTCTGCGAGAATCCCGACGGCAGATCGTTGGTGTAGTTTTCGAGCGCCGTTTGTGCAACGCTTCCATCTGCGTTGAGCGTCGGCCCAAAGGTATAGGTGCCGAGCGCATTCGTATTATCGTCAAACGCGCGCCTGCTCATGTGCGGAACGTTGGCGCCGAACTTGACGGTGTGCCGGCCGTGCGTCCACGTGACCATGTCGGTGATGCGGAAGTTATATTCGGTGCTCAGGTAGTCGCCCTGCGCCGACCCGCCGACAAAGTAGCCGCTGACTGAAACCCTCGGAGCTTCATTTACATTCGCGTGGCGATTGAAGTCGTGCTCGCCCACAACGGAGAATTGATTCAGCAGCACCGCCGAAAGCGTCGAGTCAACGTGCGCCACCACATCGTCTTCGTGGTATTCGCTGTTGTAGCCTCGCGCTCTCCAGCGCCTGTCCGCCGACGCCCTGGTTTTGCCCGGTCCAGTCTTCGTAGCTGTATTGCGCATATGCGGAGTATTTGTCGCCGAACTGGTGTGCGGCGCGAATGCTGAACTCGGTATCGCGCGTGGGCGAGGGGACATTGGCCTGGTATATCCCGGTCGGATTATCGGGAGTGGGAACCACGGTCGCATACACTACCGAATTTAGATCCTCTTCCGCGCGATTGAAGCTGGCGAGAAAGCTGCTCTTTTTCGCAAAGAAGATCGGCCCGGTCGCGCTGCCTTCGTACACGCGCCGTTGCTCATACGGCTTTGAAGGGGCCAGCGCATTCTGTGCATTCAGCGCGGAATCGCGGAAGAGAAAATTGAATTGGCCGTGATATTTGTCTGCGGCCGATTTGGTGATGATCTCCATCTGCCCACGCCCCGGCCAGTAGTATTGCGCCGAATATGGATCCTGATTGATCCGGACTTCCTGAACAGCAGAAGCCGACACCGTAGCGCGATTCGCCTCAACGCCGTCCACCATCAGGCCGGAGCCGCCGGTTGCCGAAGAACTGTCGTCGAGGAAGGAACTCATCGCGGTGACGTAGTCGTTATCGAAAATTGGTAACGCTTTCAAATCGGAGGAAGTGAGAACAGAGGAGTCGCGATTTTCTTCTGATGCGGTCAGATCTTCATCTGTATCGCCGTTCACGCGGACGTTCGTCGCCACGGCGGCAATTGGCAACGTGATGTGCAGCGGCGCTGCCATTACGTGCGCCGCGGGAGCCGCGGCCGAAACCACATTGGGATGCACGGTCACGGGAAGATGTACTGTTTCGAATCCCGGCTCTGAAATCACCAGCGTGAAGCTGCCCGCGTGAGGCGCAGGCATCAGAAAATTCCCAACGCCATCCGACTTGGTCGTTCCTGCGATCGACCCATCGGCGTTCACAAGGTCGACTTCGGCATTGGGCACGATTGCGCCTGTCGGATCGGCGACGACGCCTTGCACAGTGGCAGCGGGCGCAGGTTTTGCGGCGGAATCGGAGGAGTCTGCGGCGACAACAAAGGCAGGCGACAGCAGTAAGACAACCAAAGCAAAAAAGCGCAACATGCAAATCTCCAGCAATACACCAACTCAAGCGGCAGGGGAATTAGCCCGTTACTTCACGTGCATCCAGGCGGCCCAAGTCTTCTTGCTGAGATGGACATTCGTGGCCGGCGAATGTCAAAGCAGAAGAACACTTATCTCGCGTGCTCTTCGCTCACGGACGATGTTGGACTGCGCTCTAACTCCATGCATCTTGCGCACTTGCAGTCCTTATTGCGGGGCACCCTTATAGGTTGATTTTCGCAGGACTCAAGGCGGCTGTCCAGTCCGCAGGCGAATCCACCAATACATCCGGCGGGATCGCTTCCAGGCTGCCGGGCGCAAGTCCGAAGGTGCAGCCGATGCACCACGCGCCGGCATTGCGTGCCGTCAACACATCGACCTGGCTGTCGCCGATCATCACGGTCTGCTCGGGTGTTGCGCCGGCATCCTTCATCAGCGCCAGCAGGCCCTCCGGATCGGGCTTCTTGGTCGCAAACTGTTGCCGCCATAGATGCGCAGAAAATATGGAGCCAGCCCGAGCGCCTCGCAGATAGCCTGCGCAGGACGCACCGGCTTGTTTGTCAGCACGGCCATGGCGCGTGCCGGCACGTCGAGCTGATCGTGCACCTTGTGGAGCGCGTCAAGCGCTTCCAGTACGCCGTCGTAGGCGTAGGTGTAGTCGAGCTTGTGTTCGCGATAGTAGTCGAGGAAGAACTTGTACGACTCGGCGAGCAGTTCCTCGCTGGGCTCTTTGCCGTCATCGGTGGCAAACGCACGCCGCACCAGCATGAGCGCTCCGTTGCCGATGTAGCCGGCGATGACTTCGTCGGAAAGATGCGGACGGCCGAAGTTCTCCAGGGTGGCATTCACGCTGTTGCAGAGGTCCTGCGCTGAATCGATCAGGGTGCCGTCAAGATCAAACACCAGCAGCTTAAGCCGTTCCACAGGTACAGGACGAAGAACCCGAATCATGGTTCCAGTGTAACGGTCTTGGGAAGGCTGATCGCATCTCCCCTGCGGCAGAGACCGGCGAACGGAACCATGCAGTCGTTTACACTTGCCCTTCGCATTTGTTTCATGAGGATTCTGTCGTGTTGAACCAAGAAGATTGCTTCGCTCTCTGATTTTTATTTCCACTGTCGCTCTTCGTTAGCTCCTTGTCCGCACAACAGACGAGGATCGCGCCAGTCGCTCCCAGCGAGAGCATTCCGAATCTCGGTCCGTTGCTCGATCGCGTCAACGCGCTGAAGTCCGAACTCCGCGAGTACCACGCCTGCACATGCAAGTGTGGGTGTTACGCGAAAGATCTGGACCTCGAGGCTGATCGAGCCATCGCCTTCCTTCGAGCGCGTGCCCAGTCATATCCGGTCCGGCGAAAAGCTCGCGCTCGTTCTCGATATCGACGAAACCACGCTTTCGAACTGGGACCAGATGTCGACCGCGAACTTTGAATACAACAGCAAGGATTTCAACGCATGGGTCGCGTCGGCGCAGGCGCCTGCAATTCCCGGCACGCTGCGCGTTTACGAGGAGGCGCAACGGCTTGGGGTGAGCGTCTTCTTCCTCACCGGCCGATCCGATTCCCAACGTGCGTCAACGGAGACGAATCTTCGGCTGCGCGGATTCAGCAAGTGGCAACAGCTCATCATGCGCCCACCCGGACAGAAGGGCACTACCGCGCTTGCATACAAATCAGCCGAGCGCGCAAAGATCGTCGCGGCCCATTACAGCATCATCCTGAATATCGGGGATCAATGGAGCGACCTTACGCGGCAATCCCAAAGCAGAATACTCGGTGAAGTATCCTGATCCCTTTTACTTCATCAAGTGACGAGAGAGCGGGAGCTTCAGCTTCGCGAACGGGTCAAATTAGAGGGGGAGGGAAAAAGACAGGCGAGGCCTCCCAGGAGGTTGAGCTTTGTCATCGCGGTCCGATTACAGCACTCACAAGGCCTCGCCTGAGGAACGAACTTGTTAAATACGTTTAAAGCTCGCGGCCAGCCCACCTAGACCGGGCCGCACAACCCTGAAAAAAACTCAATGCACCCGAATGTCGCCTGACCCAGTCTCGATGCGGACCGTGGGCCCGCCGCCACGCACCTTGCCGACGATGTGGTGCTTGTCAAACGATCCCTGCACCGCCATCTCCTGGTCGGTATGGACGCTGCCTGAACCCGTCGAAGCATCGAGCGTGAATGCCGCATTGCCGGCCCAGAATTCAACGCTGCCCGATCCGGTTTCAAGTTTCCAATCGGAAGTCGGGGTGCCGGTGACCTTGATGTTTCCCGAGCCTGTGCCAGCGCGGAGGCTGCCGTGCACACCCTTCAATTCCACGCTGCCCGATCCGGTCTGAGCCTTCACATCGCCCTGGCCAGTTTGCTCGGCGTAGATGTTTCCCGATCCGGTATTGACGATGAAGCCGTTCTGCAGCCCGGTGGCATTGATGCTGCCCGATCCTGTTCCCAGCTTCGCGTTCTCTCCAACGCCATCATCCTTGATGTCGCCGGAGCCCGAATTGGCTTCGAGGAAGGAATTCGCAGGCGCTTCGATGTCGTATTCGATGCTGATGTTGTGATAGTTCTCGTGGCGCTGGCCGATGCGGATGATGTTACCGGTCTGTTCGATCGGCGGATTATTCGCAATCTCCTGCACTTTTTGGTCGTTGCTTCCCCAGTTGGACCTGCACTTTGCCGACGATGTGCACGCGGTCGCCCGAACCGTGTGTGATGTGAATGTGTCCTGAGCCGGTCGACACTGACGAGCTCCACGTGTCCGCTGACCGTCAAGTTGCGCTCGAATGTCGCTTCGTTGGCCAGCGCCGGAACCGCTGCGATGGCCAGGATTGCTGCTGCTAACGCAAATCGCTTCATCATGTTCCTCGATTCAATTCAGGTTCATCTGTCAGGGGGCCGGGATTCCGCTTCAGCTTATCTGTTCCCGTTCGTTTCCTTTGACCTTGTTGACTTCGTGGTTCAAATCAATTGCTGGGGGAGGGAACTCGATTCCATGCCTGGGGAATGAGCATGCGCATTGCCAAAGGCGCATGCCACTGCAACTTCATTGATTCTTCAATCCAGTGCTGCCACCCATTCCGGTGCCCGGCGCGTGCCTGTCCGTTTACGGACACCGTTGTGCGCACCCGAACATTCGGTCCAGGGCAAATGAGGCGAGTCGAATGAGACTGATTTTTCGCAATGGTTTCTCCATTTGCCCGCCTGCTACAGGGATGACGTTTCAAAACCCACATCGGTTAACGAAGAATCTTGCTGTGAACTCAGAACTGCAAACTCACAACTGCCGTTACTGCTGCAGCACCACCTGGTCGCCTTCTTTCAGTCCCTTCACAATCTCTGTCTGCGAGCCATTGGAAAGACCGACAGCGACAGCTATCTTGCGCGTGCCATCCTTCTGATTCTTGTCGGGAACCTGCACGAAGGCATTCTTCTGCGCGTCGTAGCTCACTGCATTTTCAGGGACCATCAGAACGTTCTTGTGCTCGTCGAGCAGGATCTCGGCATTTGCCGTCATGTTGGCTTTCAATTCGCCGCCGGGGTTGTCGATGCTTACGCGCACTTCAAAGGTGGTTACGTTGTCCTTCTCTACGCCGAGAGGAGCGATCTTCGTGACCTTGCCGTTAGAAGACGCGATCGCGGAAGCTTTCCACCTTGATGCGTGCCGGCTGTCCCATGTACACGTGCGCGATATCGGCCTCGTCAACTTTGCCCTGCACGTACACCTGGTTCACATCGCCTTCCGTCATTACCAGCGTGGCCGTGGAACCGAGCACGAGGATGGAACTTACTGCATCGCCCATCTCCACATCGCGCGACAGAATCTCGCCATCCATCGGCGCCACGATGGTGGTGTAGCTTAGCTGCTCTTCAAGCTGCTTCAGGCTTGCCTGGCTTTGCGCCACCTGCGCCTTTGCCTGCTTCAATTTTGCGTTGTCCACGCCGATCTGGGCCTTTGACGAATCGCGCCGTGTGAGGGCGGCGAGGTAATCCTTGTTCGCATCGTCCAGAGCCTGGCGGCTCACGATGCCTTCTTTCGACAGCTGCAGATTGCGATCGAGCGTTGCCTTGTACATGGGCAGATCCGGGCGCCGCTGCATTCACCTTGTCCTGCTCGATGTTGGCTTCATAGGTGGCAACATTCGCCTGGGCGGCTGCGAGTTGTGCGCGCTGCGCTTCAACCTGCGCGAGGATCTCCTGCTGATCGAGCTGCGCCAGCGGCTGCCCCTTGTGGACCTTGTTATTGATGTCGGCGTACAGCTTCTCAACAATGCCCGACGCCTTGCTCTTTACTTCGACCTTGGTAATGGGCTGAATCTTGCCTGTTGCCACCACCGACCGCGCCACATCGCCACGCTGCACCTTGGCGATCCGATTTGGGTCGATGTTCGTCGTTCGCACCAGGCGCGCAGCGGCAACTCCGATGACCACAATCACCAGCAATGCAACCGAACCGATCCAGATCCAGATCTTTTTGCTTTTACGCGAAGCCATGGAGCACCCCCAGCACCAACAAGAGCTTTCGCTCCCCAAAATATGAAAACCAGATGAATGTCCCGGCCTGTTTCCCTGCGGTGACTTGAAATCCCGCAGGCGGTAGCAGCAATTTCCGTTCCAAAAGCAGGTCACACCGCAATCAAATGCCATTTTAGGCCTGATGACTGCTGCAACCTGATACGCACCCCAGCCGAGGTTAGTTCCAGATATGGCTGTGACTCGACGTGGCCCCATTTGTGAGCGCCAAATTGGGTACCTGTGCGGCGAATGCTATTCTCACAACCGAGATGCACGGTCTGCCGCTTCTCCAGGTTGTCGCCGTCGCCATGCTGATTCTGGCCAACGCCTTCTTTGTGGCCGCCGAGTTCGCGATGGTCAGCACCCGCGACACGCGCATCGAGCAACTTCTCGCCGCCAAGGTCCCCGGCGCGCGGGCCGTACGGCGCCTTCAGCGCGAACTCGAGTACTTTTTGCCCGCGGTTCAGCTCGGCGTCACTTTGTGCTCGCTGGCTATCGGCTGGATCGGCGAACCGCTGGCCGCCGGCATCGTCCTCGGCTGGATCGACCTGCTGCCGCAACCGCCTGCCCATGCAGCAGGTTTACGCGCACGTAGCCTCCATCGCGGCAGTCGCTATCGGGTTTGCATTCATCACCTACTTTCACGTCACCGTTGGCGAACTGGTGCCCAAATCGCTCGCCCTGCGTCGTGCCGAGGCTCTCGCTGTCGCCGTTGCGCCGCCCATGCTCATCTTTATGCGAATGGCACGGCCGGCTGTTCGCCTCCTGAAAGGTTCGGCCGCCATCATTCTGCGTGGTTTCGACATCCCGATGACCGAGCGCGCGGCCGTGCACTCACCCGAGGAACTGAAGCTGATCACCACTGCTGCTCGGCGCCTGGGGCTTGCTCCCGCGCTTTCAGGAGACGCTGATCCACCGGGCGATTGAGCTTGATGACGTGCCGGTGCGCGAAATCATGACGCCGCGGCAGCGGATTTTCTCGCTGCCTTCGAACATGCCGCTTGAAGAGGCCAGCGCCCAGGTCATCGAGCACATGAATTCCCGCGTGCCTGTTTACGACGAGACACGTGGCCCCGAGCACATCATTGGAGTGGTCTACTCAAAGGACCTTGCGCGGCTGATGTTTTTCCGGCCGAAATCGCACCAGCGTTCGGCAGCGCAACCGCCTGCGAACTCGGCAAACGCTGCGCCGACCCACGCCGCGAATCCGCAACTTGGGCTTCCGTTCATGGAACTCCGCCTGCGCCAGGTGATGCGCGAAGTGCTCGTGGTGCCGGAGACAAAGTCGGCGCTCGATCTCTTGCGCGAATTTCAGAAGCGCCGCCGCCAGATGGCCATCGTTGTCGACGAGTTCGGATCGACAGTCGGACTGGTCACCGCCGAAGACGCAATCGAGCAGCTCACCGGCGAACTTGAAGACGAGTTCGACGATCCCGCGCGCCCCGTACTCGCCAATGCGCAGGGTACGCTCGTGCTGGAAGGCAGCGCAAACCTCCGCGACCTCGAAACGCAGATGCAATGGAGTCTGCCGCGCGAAGGCGGAGTAGAAACCCTCGCCGGATTCATGCTGACCCGTCTCGGCCACATCCCCAGGGACGGCGAGTCGATTGAATACGAAGGCCGCCGTCTGACCGTGCTGGAGATGGAAGGCCGCCGCATCGCCAAAATCCGCGTCGACAAGCTGGAGAATCCCGAACCGACCACCGCCCCTGCAACGTGACCCAGTCAATGCAAAGTCCGCGAGCCCTACGATTTCGTCTCGCTGCAAGTTGCCTGCTCCTGTTCTGGTTTCTGGGCTGCCAGCATGCGCAGCAAGACCATGCAGATCGTCCGCGCCTTTTTCCTGGCGTCCGAATGCAGGATGTGACTTTCCATTCGGCGGCGTTGAATCGCGACATGCCGTATCGAGTTTTTCTGCCCGCGAAAGTTGTTGCAGGCCAAAAATTGCCGGTCGTCTATCTGTTGCATGGCGGTGACGGCGGAGGGTTTCGCGACTGGTCGAACGATTCAGACGTCGCCGCGTACGCAACGCGAAATCTGATCCTGGTTATGCCGGAAGGCGCTTTTTCCTACTACATGAACGCCGTCGGGAAGCCTGCGGACCGATACGAAGATTATGTTTTGCGGGACCTGATAGCCGATGTAGCGACTCGGTTTCCAGCTTCGGACCACCGGGAAAACAGAGCCATCGTCGGAATCTCAATGGGTGGATTCGCGGCGATCAAGTGGGCACTTAGCCGACCCGACCTGTTCGTGTTTGTCGGTGCTCTCAGTCCCTCCGTTGAGGTTGTTCATCGAGACTTCAGCATTCGAAACAGAATCCCGGGAATAGAGGAATGGTGGAGACTTCGAACTGTATTCGGGCCTCCCGGGAGCGAGGCGAGGCGGTCAAGCGATCCATTTGTACTGGTGGAGTCAGCGCGTCCCGAACGGACTCCATATATGTATATTGCGGTCGGAGAACAGGAGCGATTCCTCGAGCCGAACCGCCGTTTTGCACGGAGGCTCGAGGAACGGAAGTTCCAGTTTGAATTCCACACAAGCCCGGGAACCCACAATTGGTCGCTGTGGGATGCGCAGATTCCCGGATGCTTTGACTCGCTGTTGCAGCACCTCGAAGTGAGGCATCTTGAGCTGACTCAATGACGCGGATATCTCTGTAAGGTTGTTGCCACCTCTTCCGTAGTGTGGCTTAGGATCATGGGATGAGTTACGAGAACCTCTGTTTCGCAACCGAAGGCAACATCGCGCTGGTCACCCTGAATCGACCGCAGCGACGAAATGCACTGTCACTTGCGCACATGCAGGAGTTGATTGACTGCCTGGGTGCGATTGAGAGCCGGCGCGATCTGCGTGCTGTCATTCTGGCTGCGAATGGCAAGGTGTTTTCCTCCGGCCATGATCTCTCCGAAATGGTCGGGCGCGATGAGAGCGAATACCGGAAGCTCTTCGCGGTCTGCACGGAGTTGATGGCGAAGCTGCAATCGATTCCGCAGCCGGTGATTGCGGAAGTGCAGGGAATGGCGACAGCTGCGGGGTGTCAGCTTGTGGCGAGTTGCGATCTGGCGATTGCTGCCGAAGAGGCGTCGTTTGCCACGCCCGGCGTCAGGATAGGGCTTTTCTGCAGCACACCGATGGTGGCTCTCAGTCGCGCGGTGGGGCGCAAGCGCGCTTTGGAAATGCTGCTGACTGGAGAGCCGATCGACGCACACACGGCAGCTGACTGGGGGCTGGTGAACCGCGTGGTTCCCGTAGATGAGTTACGAGCGGAGACGCTCAAGCTTGCCCGGCGTATCGCTGAAGCAAGCGATCTGGTGGTGGCGCTGGGCAAGCAGGCCTACTACGGCCAGATTGATCTCGATCAGCCCAAAGCTTATGACTATGCCCAGGACGTGATGACGAAAAACGCAGGAGCGCGCGACGCGCAGGAAGGCATTTCTGCGTTCCTTGAAAAACGAACTCCTTGCTGGACAGGGGAGTAAGGTCTTCCGCAGTTCGACTGATCCGCAATCCAGCAATCGTGAGAAGATTACTCTGCATTTAGCCGTTCAACAGACGGTATCCAGACATGGGCCGATGGAAAGGTGATTTGAATGCCGAAAAGAATTGCTTCCGTCCCGGCGCAGACCGTTTCCGGCGAGCAGGCCGCGTGCCTGGTCCGTTCGGGCATGTGGCTGGATTACGGCGTGGGGCTGGCGCAGCCTGACGTCTTCGACAACGCCCTCGGCGTCCGCAGAAGTGAATTGCACAACGTAAAAATCCGCTCCTGTCTTTCCATGCGCCCGCGCGCGGTGGCGGAGTGCGACGCGGAAGGGGACTGCTTCTTCCTGTTCAGCTGGCACTTCTCCGGCTACGACCGCAAAAAACATGACGCGGGGCGCTGCAATTACATGCCGGTGAATCTCGGCGAAGTGCCGGACTATTACCGCCGCTTTCTGGCGCCGGTCGATATTGCAATTCTGAAGACATGCCCGATGGACGAGAAGGGCTACTTCAATTTCAGCGCCTCGAATATCTGGCATCGTGCGGTGGTTGAGTCGGCGAGGATTGTTATCGTGGAGGTCAGCCGTCATCTTCCATATGCACATGGAGACCAGAACGGCGTTCACGTAACCGAGGTTGATTACATTGTTGAAGGTGATGATCAGCCCGCGCCGGAGTTGCCCAATCCGGAGCCGAGCGAAGTGGACCGTGCAGTTGCGCGATTGATTGCGGCCGAGATTGAGGATGGCGCGTGTCTGCAGATCGGAATTGGCGGCATGCCGAATGCCGTATGCGGGCTGCTGCTCGAAAGCGGTGTCCGCGATCTCGGCGTACACACGGAAATGCTCACCGACGGCATTGCGGATCTTTACAAGGCCGGTATAGTCACAGGTTCGAGGAAAATTCTTGACTCGGGCAGAATCGCCTACACGTTCGCGCTGGGGTCCAGCGATCTGTATGCAACGCTCAACCGCAACGAGGACTTTTGCTGCCATCCGGTTGAGTACACCAATACGCCGAACATCATCATGCAAAACCACCGCGTGGTTTCGATTAACAACACCACGCAGATCGACCTACAGGGCCAGGCGGCCTCGGAGTCGGATGGGCACCGGCATCTCAGCGGTACGGGCGGACAACTGCAGTTTGTGCGGGGCGGTTATGCATCGAAGGGCGGCAAATCATTCATCTGCCTGGCCTCGACATACGAGAAGCACGGAGAACGCCGCAGCAGGATCGTCCTGAACATGACACCCGGCAACATCGTGACTACGCCGCGCTCTGACATCATGTATGTCGTTACCGAATACGGTCTGGTCAACCTCAAGGGAAAGTCGGTGGCAGAGCGCGCCATCGCGGTCATCTCCATCGCCCATCCGGATTTCCGGGAGGGGCTTGAACGCGAAGCCTATGAGCACCGGCTGATTCCTCGCGGTGTTTCGTTCTGACAATCGAAGAACCCTTCGGTCGCTGGCCCCGTCCCATTACCAGGCGTATGCTGGTCTCGCAGCGGCCAGTCCGTCACGGAGGCGTCTTCATGAAGCTGTCTAAGTCGATCGCCCTTTTCGTCGTTCTTGTCGCGCCCCTGGCGCTTGCGAAGGACAAGAAGAAGGACACGCTCCCCACTGTCTTCTCCAACGCCCGCTATGTGTATGTCCAGGCAGAGGACGGGGACATCATGAAGCCCGGCCTTTTCCCGGAAGATCGCGAAGCGATCGCAGATGTGCAAGATGCTCTGAAAGACTGGCACCGCTATGCGCTGACCCTTAACCGGAAAGACGCCGATCTGATCATTATTGTGCGCAAGGGACGACTTGCCGCCGCGCAGGTAAACGGAGGGGTTGGCGTTGGAACTCCACCCGCAATCAACGGCTCCTCTCCCAACCGGAATTCCGCCGGGGTGGGCAACACCAATCCCGACCGCACGGATACCTTTGAGACTGTCGGCGCCAGGAGCGAGGTTGGCCCCAACGACGATATCCTGCGCGTTTATACCCTTTCGCCGCAGGGAAAACTGAGTGGCCCGTTCTGGTCGAATGAAATGAAGGACGGCCTCGACGCGCCAGACGTCTTGCTGGTGCGCGCACTCAGAGAGGCGGTCGACCACGCTTACCCGCCGCAGTCCGCCAGCCAACCCGCCAATCAGCCGGCCGCGCCGAACAAGCCGTAGCGGGAGTAATCCTGGCGAGATGCACGGGCAGGCAATGAGTTCAGGGCAGTTCTTTCCCGTTTTGCTATCGCGTTTTTTTGCGGATCCTGGCGGTAAAATACTCTTGTTAAAGGGGTTAAATGGTGGTTGTGTTTGTAAATTACTCCTGCAATTGAACTTATCCGCAAAATCCTCTCAGGAAAGCAGTTACGGGCGGCTAGAAGGATGCTCTGGCCATCGAGAATTGCGCTTTGTTGGTTGGAGGGCGCACTAGCCGGTCGGCTAACAAATTCATTGTGCGACAAAACAGCGAAATTCCCTGCAAATGGCGGGGAAGATTTTTCGTCGTGGAATGAGTGGTTTGAATGAATGTTTGCCGCTGAAGAGTTGACATGGTCAGGGGGATCGAGAGCTTCCATCCGGAAAAACGAAAGTCGGTACCGCAATGGCTGAAAACGCGAAAGGCCAAGGCTGAGATGTTACTTAGGTTACAGCAGTAATTCGACCTGTAGTTACTTATCACTTGTTTGGTAACACCTAGGTGGGACACAATGCCACTAAGGGTTGACTATGAGACAAGATACTTATCGATTCGCACTGGATGAAGCAGCCGCAGAACTTCGTGGAATCGTCGCGCAGTTTGAGGCGCTTAAGGCAAAGAAGGAACAGATCGAGCAGGTTGTTGAGGCGCTGCGGCCATTCATTGGTCTGCAGGCTGAGACCCCAACCGTCGAGGCGAACATTGCCTACTCCGCCGAGACGAGCGAAGCGTTCACTGCACCCGAATTCATTGCACCCGAAATTGAACAGGCAGTTTCTGAACCGATCGAGTTCACTTTCATGCAGGTCACCGGACCTGGCATGGAAGTCACAAAATCCGAGCCGGCTCACGTTGCCCAGGTTGAAGAGGAAGTTCCCGAACCGGTGCATGCCATGGCGGACGCCACGGCGGAGCAGGTCGCCTATTTCCGGCAACCCTCCGCGGACCCCTTCCAGCGGCGGATCGACGATGCGCTTTGGGGATGGCAGCAGCGGCCGGAAGGGCTTCTGTCGCCCATCTAACGAAATTGGGCCAGATTCAGGAAGTAGCACAGGGCCAAATTACCGGCTGTTCCGCGGCAAGGCGAGTCGGAATGGTCAACCTAAACGGGCGCTTTCCGTCTTCAGGCGGAGAGCGCCTTGTCGCGTCTATGTACTGCACTATGTGTGGGATGGGCCTAACATGATAGTTGCAGAAGGAATTTATTACGGGCATCTGAAATCATGCTAAATTCGGCTCTGGAGATCGATATGAAAGCCAACGGTGGAGACGTTTATCGCGTAGCGTTTGATTCAGCGAACGCAGAACTGAACGACATTCTTGGGTCGTTTGAGGAACTCCGGGCGCGCAAAGATCGCATTGAGAAAGTTGTCATGGCTCTCAAGCCCCTGCTCGGAGCCGAGGAAGCTGCAGCTGCTGCGGCGGCGGTCCAGACTGCTTCGGATGCAGCCAACGAAGCGCTTCAGTCGTCAGAGGAAGTTCCGACCTATCAGTACCAGGCAACAAACGGGAACGGTGCATCGAATGGAGCCTCGAACGGGGCATCGGCCGATCCGTTTGCTCGTCGACTCGACAGCGCCCTGGGACATGGCGTAGGACGGAAATTCAGCCGGCAATTCTAACCTCAGCGGTGGCCAGGCTCGGCGGCGAGACGGTGCCGAGCCAGCATTGAGGCAGAATACCGCCCTCGGCCAGTGTGCTTTTCTTCGTATCGCAGACCGATCTCTAATTTCACGCCTCACCTGACGCGCCAGTGCAAGAAATTGCCCCGTCCCGAGCGGCGATTCATGCATCGGGCCGCGCGGTAACTCTTACTAATGACTCCTACTTTGTGTCCTCTTGTGCGTGCTAGACTACGCGCCTGAGAGGGCATGAACGTGGAATCGCGCATTGAGGTTTATCGTGTTGCACTTGAATCTGCGAAATCAGAACTGATCGAGATCAGCGCGGCATTCGAAAAGCTGCGCCTTCGGAAAGAACAGATGGAGCAACTGGTTGCCGTTCTAACTCCACTGCTCGGCGGAGAGTTGGCGGCGAATCAGGGTTCGCAAGAAGAATCGACGCCGGAACCGTCTGGGGAGACATCAAGTGAGCCGCATGGCAGTCCGGAAAAGCTGGTAGCCGATCCCTTTCAACGCCGCATCGATCACGTGCTGGGAATCGGAGCGGGTATTCGCGACGTGCGGAAATATAGCCGACAGTTCTGAGGGGCCACCGTTTCTAGTGCATTCGCGGAGAATGGGTGCCGGAAGCCGACGCGACTGAAGGCGGCGGAAGAGGACTTCTCTGTCTGGATGTGAAACTGCGCCGGGTGACAAAGCGCATGCGTAAGATTCTCGAGGGTGGTCGTTGTCGATCTGAGTCCGCCCGGACGCGGGAGATTCGTCGCGCGCGAGCGGGTCATTTATCGTTGAAACCAGCCCATGAAGCAGTTCTTCGTCCGCCTCGCCCTCACGCTGCCGGTTGTCTGGCTTGTTGTGTCGCTGGTGTTTCTCCTCATACACCTTGTTCCCGGCGATCCGATCCAGATGATGCTGGGCGAGGGCGCAGCGCCCGCGGATATGCAGGGGCTTCGCCACCAATATGGGTTGGATCAGCCGCTGCCGCGGCAGTACCTGCATTATTGGAGCGGTGTTTTTCACGGCGATCTCGGCTCTTCGATTCGGTTGCATGACAGCGTGGCGCACCTTATCGCCGTGCGCTATCCCTACACGCTGGCGCTTACCCTTACCTCATTGGCCATTGCGCTTGCGCTGGCATTGCCGGCCGGCATCATCGCGGCGGTTCGTCGCGGGCGGCTTGTGGACCAGGGACTCTCGGTAGTGAGTCTTTTCGGATTGTCGGTGCCGGGGCTGGTGCTCGGACCGTTGCTGATCCTGGTTTTTTCGATTGTGCTGGGTTGGTTCCCGGTTTCGGGCGCGAGTCCGGGAGGGGGTACGGGGGGAATCGACCCAATGTACCTCGTGCTGCCGTCAATTGCCATGGGCGCTTCTCTGGCGGCGATTCTCACACGCATGGTGCGCACGGCCATGCTGGAGGAACTTGGCCAGGACTACATCCGGACCGCTCGCGCCAAAGGGCTGAGCGAGACGGCGGTGGTTTGGCGGCATGCATTGCCGAATGCGCTGGTTCCGATTATTACCGTGGTCGGACTTCAGTTCGGGGCGCTTCTGGCTGGAGCCATCGTGACTGAAACCATCTTCAGCTGGCCCGGGCTGGGCCGGCTGGTGGTGACGGCCATTTCCAATCGCGACTATGCGCTGGTGCAGGGGTGCCTGTTATCGATCGGACTGACTTACGTCCTGGTGAACCTGCTCACCGACCTCACATATCGGCTGGTAAATCCGAGAATGCGCTAAGGGCGAAAGTCATAGCCGGAATCATTGCCTGGCCTCAGGCAGAGATCGGTCCTCGCGCTGCATCCAAGTTCAGATGGTTTATTGGACCTGGGTTTGATTCTCGGGACCTCAAGTCTGCTTTTTGGATCAGTGAAATGTCCACCGGACCGGTGGCTCAATCTGGAACGTCTCTTCGGGCTGAAAACCAAATAAATTTTCTCATCGCCAGATGAGAGACATTTTTCGAGGAGGCAGGCAGGCTTGACTTCTTCGGATGTAGAGCACATCGCAGTCAACGCTAATCGAACAGAGAAGGCAGGAACCGGCCTCATTGCCTGTTCGCGATTGAATTGGCTTTACGACGCCGTTCTTTTAGTCGAGCTGATGGCAGGATGCAGCACTGCATTTTCTCAATCGACCGAACAGCCGAACGATGGCGCGGGGGCTCGTTCTACTGTCGATCGACTGGAAGTCAAAACCGAAAACGAATCAGGCTCGGCCGAGCTTCCTGATGCGCCAACTCCGGCTTGGCTTCGGGCGGACCGCGAACTGCAAATTTCCCGGACTGTTCGTCCAATTGTTACTTCGAAATCAGATATCGCTGGCCTGCCGGCATATGATTTTGCCGGTTGGAGCGGCTCGACGGGCGGGAGTGTTGATCCTGGTGTGGATGTTGATCCTGGTGTGGAACCGTCTGCGAACAAGATCTATGTTCCGCTGAAGGACTGCCCGACCGATGAGACGCGTGCCCGGGAATGCCGGATGCACTGGGGTCCGATGCTGATCGAATCCGTGCTGTTCAATGCTTTTGAAGACGCTGGGAATCTCTACACCGGCTACTGGTACCGCTGGGAGACGCTGGACGGCAAATGGTGGGATCGCTATATTGATTCGGCCGCCCAGTGGCGGTGGGACCAGCTGGTCCGACGACAACCCTGCGCTGGACGACTACGTTGGCCACCCGTTCATGGGGGCGATCACCAACAGCATCTGGATCCAGAACGATCCGAAAGGGATGACTCTCGGCTTTGAGAACGACCGCGAATATTGGCGGAGCCGGCTGAGGGCCCTGGCGTGGTCCACGTTCTACAGCTTCGCGTGGAAGCTTGGTCCATTCGGCGAAGCGAGCATCGGCCACAACGGCGATCACTATTTCAGCGACAAGGGAGTGCTGACCAACGAGACTGGTTGGGTTGAACTGGTGACGACGCCGGTGGGCGGCCTTGGCTGGACCATCGCCGAGGACTATCTCGACAAGCATGTGGTGACGAAGCTCGAGGACAAGAGCCGCAATCCGATTCTGTTGACGATGGATAATTTTCTGACGCCGGCACGCGGCTTTGCCAACATCCTGCGGTTCCGGCCGCCGTGGTATCGCGACTCGCGGATCGTGAAGGCGAACAGCTTCTTCAGCGATGCGGGCGAAGGTGTCACGGCATCGACCGCCGAGGCGATGCGCTATGCGTCGCGACATCCCAACAATAGCGGGGTGGAAGCATACCTTGCCGATGTGCTGCCCGCGCCTGTGCCGGCACCGGCTGACTGGCAGGGGCCCGGCGGCAGACACGAGTTCGGCGTGTGGTGGGGATTGTCGCGTGATGAGCGGCCACATCTGGGGATATGCCGAGCGATGTGAAGTACATGCCGATCGATCTGCGCTACTCGTACGAGTTCTATCGCCACCGACCAGACGTGGACGATGCGCTATTCGCCGGAGATGACGGCGCTCGCGATGCTGGACTGGCCGACTCCGAACACGACCCCGTCGGGCACGATGTACAACCAGCGCGA
Organism: uncultured Acidobacteriaceae bacterium; assembly: GCA_963769345.1. Classification (GTDB taxonomy): domain Bacteria; phylum Acidobacteriota; class Terriglobia; order Terriglobales; family Acidobacteriaceae; genus Telmatobacter. The sequence goes on along the minus strand of CAVYLL010000003.1, from coordinate 13,562 downwards.
GCGCATCTACGGCAGCGGACTGAGCCCGGTGGGATTTCAGGCGGATTTCCTCCCGCTTCATCGGGTGCAGCCGTTCCTCTCCACCGATGGAGGATTCATCTACTTCGATGATCGAGCGCTGAGTCCGCAGGGTTCGCAATTCATGTACACGATCGACTTCGGAACCGGAGTAAACATCTTCCATCACAAGAACCAGGCGATCACTATCGGCTATCGCTACCAGCACTTGTCGAACGCAAACATCAGCCTGCACAATCCCGGCACGGATGCGAATACGTTTTATGTGGGTGTGTCGCGGTTCAAGACGAAAGGGGATCGGCGGACACAGATCGATCTTCGCTAAGAGACGGCGAGTGGGACGATCTTCGGAAGGATTTCGGAGTCCTTCTCAATCGTCATCATGCCGATGGTGACTGGTAAATCGAATCGGCGTGGGCCGCACGAGCCGGGATTGAAGTAGAGCACGCCCTTATGGCGGCGGATTTCGGGCTTGTGCGAGTGGCCATAGAGCACCACGCCAAATTTTGCGGCTGCCGGATCGAGATGCAGCGTGTGCACATCGTGAAGCATATAGATGTAGTGGCCTTCGAGAAGCAGCACGTCGGTTTCAGGAAGATGGCTGCAGGGGCCGCTGCGATCGACATTACCGCGGATGGCGGTAAGCGGCGCGACCTTCTCAAGAGACTTCAGAATGGCCGGATCGCCGACATCACCGAGATGCAGAATGCGTTCGACGCCGGCGAGGGCGGGGATGACTTCAGGGCGAAGAAGGCCGTGCGTATCGCTGACTACGCCGACCTTCATCGTCCAAAGCTGAAGAGGAGCGACCAGCGGCTCCTGGTCTTTGCAACTTCAGATCTGATGACGGGATTGATCATCTGACGAGGGTGGCCGGGAGCCTGAGGATCGTCCATCGCAATGCAATAGACGCCGCTCCAGTTCCTCTGCCATTGCCATCCTCTTCCCGCACCGGTGGCCTGGGCCTCAATGTGCGGTGCGGCGTGAAGGGGCGAGAGCGGCTCAAGGCAGGAAAGGCAGCGGGGAGCTGCGCCACGGCGAAAATGTCCGCCACAGACGCAAGGCTGGAGAAATGGCTCCCACGATTGATCGATCTCTGCATACTGCTGTGATAGCGGAGGGAACGCCGCTACCTGTGGGTTCAAGTAGTTCAAGATGCCAAGCATCCCGCATTCATCGCAGTATGCGTAAGAGTTGTCGCCGAAGCCGGAGTGCCAGAGTGAATAGCGATAAAACCGGCCGCAATGCTCACAATCGCCTTTTTTTGCGATAACCATGTTCTCTCACAACCCCATTTCCAGACGCGTACGCGGATCGAGTTGATCGCGCAGCGCATCTCCCAGAAAATTGAAACCTAGCACTGCACCTGCGACTGCTACTGCCGGAAAGAGGACAAGATGCGGGGAGTCGAACAAATGAAGCCGGGCGTCGTTAAGCATTCCTCCCCAGCTTGGGGAAGGGGAAGGAATACCGAGGCCCAGGAACGACAAAGTGGCTTCGGCGAGTATGACGCCCGCCATGCCGATCGCCGCCTGCACGAGTATAGGTTGGACAACGTTGGGCAGTATATGGCGAAAGAAGATTCTCATTCCGCCTGCGCCGAGCGCCCGCGCCGCATCGACGTACTCGCGATCGCGAACCGACATTACCTGGGCGCGAACCAGTCGCGCGTAGCCGGCCCAGCCACCAATGGCGAGGGCGAGCACAAGATTCGAAAAGCCCGGGCCGAGAAATGCGGCGAAGGCGATCGCCAGCAGAATCCCGGGCAGTGCGAGGAATGTATTCATGGCGAAGGTGGTGAGTACCGTGTCAACCCATCCACCGAGGTAGCCGGCGAGGCCGCCGATGGATATCCCAAGCGCGAGGGAAACGGCCACAACACTGACCGAAACGGCAAGAGAGAGGCGCGCTCCCCACAGGAGGCGCGAGAGCGTGTCGCGGCCGAGTTCGTCAGTTCCGGCAGGGTGCGCCGAGGAAATGCCTTGAAGGCGGTCAACCAGATCGATGGAGGCGGGGCTGTAAGGGGCGAGCCAGGGAGCGGACAAGCCCGTGATAACGAAAATTGAGAGTAAGACTACCCCTATCGCCGCTAAGGGCTGGCGACGGATGCGTTTTCCAATGGCCGGGAGGTTGACCATTACGATGGTAAGAATACCGCGACCGCAGAATCATTTATGTGTATAAGCAGGCATGAACACTTCCGGTAAACACTCGGTCCTCTGTTGGGCGGCGCTGTTGCTGTGTGCGTCGGCGTGGATGCAGGCGGGCGGACAAGAGAGCAAAGATCTTCAACCCGAAGCGAAGCAGTTGATGGCGCTAGCGAACCAGGCCCGCGCGGCTGCAAGCGCGCCGCCGCTGCGCTGGGATAATGCGCTTGCCGAGGCGGCGCTCAAGCATACTCTGCGCATGGTGGCCGAGGGGCCCATTGCGCATCAGTATCCGGGAGAGTTGAACGTCGCAGAGCGTGCCGGTTTGACGGGTGCGCACTTCGACTTGATCGAAGAAAATGTCGCCCTCGCCTCTACCGCAGCGGAGATTCACGATAGCTGGATGCAGTCGAAAGGCCACCGGGAAAACTTGCTCAATCCCGAGGTCGACAGCGTTGGAATTGCTGTGGTGGCCAGCCGCGGAGTGTTGTACGCCACGGCCGATTACTCCCGCGCCGTAATGGCGCTGACGCAGGCGCAAGTGGAAGCACGCGTTTCCGAACTAATTCAGAAAGCAGGGGTGATGGTTCTGGCCGAACGTCGGCTCGCCCGCTCTGCGTGCATGATGAACAGTGGCATGCCGGGATCTGTCGATACAAAACAGCCGACCTTCCTCCTGCGCTGGGAGGGCTCAGACCTGGCGCACCTGCCCAAGCAACTGGTGGACCACATCGCTTCCCGGCAATTTCACGAAGCGGCGGTCGGCAGTTGCAATGCGCACGGCGATCAAGGTGCGTTTACCTCGTATCGGGTCGCTGTGCTGCTGTATTAGATTGCCTCCGCAGTCGATGGAGCTGTCTCGAACGCGAGTGGAAGCAGGAAACGAGCCTGCCTCGCAGATTTACATCCCCGTGACGCCGGGGTGACAAATCCAGCGTTTGCGGGCGTCTAAACTCCACTTATGTTGCGGGCTCCTTCTGTGATTTCCTGCATATTCTGGCGTGCAACCTAGAAATGGAGTTTGGACCGATGAGGCCTGTTGCGCATGATTCTCGACCGTTGCATCGGATCAGGCGGATTGGCAGCGCGAGACGCCTGGTGGTTCTGCTTTCCGCATTTTGCGTAATCGCACCAGGAATTGAGCCGGTCGGGTACGCCATCGCTCAGAAGCCACAGCTGGACAAGGTTCAGAGCGGTTACTACCAGCTCAAAATTGGCGATGTCGAAGTGATTGCTCTTTCAGACGGCACAGTTCCATTTGAAAGGTACGACAATCTCAGGAACACGAAACAGGCTGACATCGATGCCCTGCTTTCCGCGGCCGATGCCCGATCGCCTATGGAAGCGTCGATGAACGCCTTTCTCATTCATCTTGGCAGCCGTTTGATCCTGGTCGACACCGGTGCAGGCGAGTTGATGGGGCCGACTCTCAACAAGCTCCCTGCGAGTCTGCATGCGGCTGGTTATGTTCCCGCGCAGATTACGGACATCTTGCTCACTCACATCCACGCGGATCATTCCGGCGGACTGATGGAGGGTGGACGCATCCGATTTCCCAATGCGACAGTTCACGTGGAGAAGCGCGAGATCGACTTCTGGCTGAGTCCATCGGAGATGCAGAAGGCGCCGGAGCCGCACAAGCCCTATTTTCAGCAGGCCATGAAGACCGTGAAGCCGTATGTTTTATCAGGCCAGGTAAGAGCGTTTGAAGGAGACACGGAGCTGTTTCCGGGACTGCGTTCCATTTCCGCGCCTGGTCATACACCGGGACACACGTTCTATTCCCTTGAAAGCAAGGGAGAGAAGCTTGTGTTCATGGGCGATGTGGTTCATGCTCCTGAGGTGCAATTCGCGGAGCCCTTCGCTTCGGTCACGTTCGACGTTAATCAGCCGCAGGCAATTGAAACGCGTGAGGCTGCATTCCGCGATGCTGCGCGTAACCACTATCTCGTCGCATTCGCGCATGTTTCGTTTCCAGGCATTGGCCGCATTCATGCGGAGGGGAACCATTACCGCTGGAATCCTGTGCCTTTCGTAAACGATGCAGTACCCATTGGCCGGTAGCGTGCGAGGGCTTGCGCTCGTTAAGGGCATTCACCCGATCTCAAAGGGAGAAACTGGAGATTCTCTGCCAGGCCAGCCGATGGCGCATCCCTTCTCCACATCACTTTCCAACGTGGACGGTCATGAAATCGATTTCTCAAAAATCTTTGTCGCAAGCAAATCCACTCGATTGAGTTGGGCGTACTGGATGCAGGCAGGACAGAGGAAGGCGGGGTTTATCCCTGCCGCAGGCCTCCAGAAGTTCTGACCATCCCCGGAGGACAGCGATGAGTACATTGAAGTTTCGCGAACTGCTCGGCCTAGACGTCCAGGGCCAGCCCCAATTGTCGAGAAGATCATTCTTCAAACATGCGACCGTGCTGGGAGCAACAGCCGCTGCCGGCGCCGTCCTTGCGCCCCCGGCGGCAGCGCTGCTCAGCCATAAGGGTTCGAACGACGACATGCCCAGCGCGAGCACCCTGATTGCGGGAGACAGGTCAATCCTCATCGCCGCGGAGATCGCCGAGGCGCTGGCCGTCACCACCTACTCCCACATCATCAAACGATCGCCGTTTTTCAAGCGGATCCCGGACGACGACCAGGGCTATATTGAAGCGGCTCTCCAGGAAGAGATGTCGCATTACGCTCTCGAACAGTCGGTAACCAACGAAAATACTCCCTTCGATGAGTTCTTCTATCCGAAGCAGATGTTCCACGACACGCAGACAACGCTGAACACGCTGGTGACGCTGGAGGACGCATTTATCGCAGCCTACCTGGTCGGGGTGCGCAATTTCAGTTCGACGGCTCTGCGCGTGACCGCTGCGCGCATCATGGGCATCGAAAGCGACCATCGTACGCTGGCACGCGTCATTGGCCCCGATGTGGCTTCAAGAGATGGTGGTCCGATCATGTTCGTCACCGGCGCCCAGGGATTCAAGGAGAGCGTTGCCCCGCCCAACAACAACGGCTACGAACGGACCCTTTGCTGGACAGATATCAGCCAGGCCGTGGACGCACTCACGCCGTTCGTCGACAGGGATGCCGCCGAATCAGCCGGATTCGACACGTCGAAGGCTTACAAGTTCCGCCCGTTCACGCCGACGCTCCCGAATCCACACGGAGAGTTCTTCTCCTACACGGGCTGCTGATTTGATCTCGTTGTATTCTTAGCCCAACAGACGCGAATCCCAGGTCCACGATGCTGGGCCTGGGATTCGTCTGTGGTTGCACTAATCGTCACGACCGCGGTCGCGCAAAGCGTGAGCCATGACGTAATTCGCTACGTTCTGGCCGAGCACGTTGCCTCGAACGCACGACACCCTGAAGTGAATTCCACCAAAGACCCGTGCGTTGGCTATCTCCTCGACCGATGCCGAGAAACTTGCAAAGCTTCGCGTTCCGGGACGAACGTCCGAGGTAACGGTGAACGCAGTATCGTCTCCGAACATTTGGGTCAGGACAGTTGCAGCGGCTCCGCTCACCGTCGAGTGGCCAGAAGGATACTCGGGATGGGCTGGTGTGCCGGAGGGGAAGAAATCGAGCCATGGAGTCCACGTCGAGTCCAGATCCGTGGCGGCGTTCCCATCGACGTCGCCCGAGCGGATAGCGGTAATCGGACGCCAGAAAACGTAGCGGTATTTGCTGTCCCAGCATGCAATGGCCGCGTCGGCCATCGTGATGTTCAGCAGCGCGAACAGGTGGGCATTCTCAGAAAGTGAAAGGGATCGTTGCGCAGAGATCTGCGAAGCAATGCGGTCCCAGTAGAGCGGCGTGTTGCCAGCCCAAAACAGGGCCAACTCCGACTCATCCGAGGTGCGCTGTGAACCGTTAAATATGCCCATGATCTTGATCTCGTTGTAGTCCGTGGCATATTCAGCGCTGTTAAGGGCGTTGGGCGGTGGCAGGCGGAACTGCGATGGACGCTCGAGAACCCAGGGAGTCATGGAGGCGTATTGCGGTCCAGCTCCGGAGGCGTTTCCGAGCGGTGTCGGCCGCCACACACCGATAGCCGCAGGCGTCCCAACGATACCGAGCACCCCTACGAAGGGAGGCGGAGGCGGTGAATTACCGTCGTTCAGGCGGTTGGCCCAAATTGCGTCGGCGACAGTCTGTCCCCAGGCCATTCCGTTGTTGAGGGCTTTCTGATCTTCTTTAAGGCTGAGTGCGGCGATCGAAGCATCGCGCTTCGTGGTCAGGGATGTTGTCTGCGCCGGGTAGAGCCTAATGAGAATGGCATAAGCCGCCTGAATGGCGGCGGCATTCGCAGAGGCGTGCGGAGGGGCGTCGGGTCTCACCAAGAACGATCGATATTCATGTTTGATCCCATTGACTGAATCGAAGACCGACGCCGAAATCAAAGCCACGTTTCTTGACGTAACGAGAGGAGTGGTCCCGGCTGTGAGAACAGAATCGTTCGTAATGGCGATCCAGTCGAGTACAGGATCCGAGGCATAGGCCGAAGCCGTAGCGAGCAGTGAAACCAGCGATCCGGCGAACAGCACTAAGTGGCGAATGAATGAGCGCTGACGTGAGCAGAGGTTGGACGGCACCATTTGATCTCCTTATGCGCATTGCGCGCACTTTAGCCGACGTGGCCAACTCGGCGGATTGCAAGACGCATTCGACTGAGGTTTGCGCGCCTTATCGGGAGATCCAGTGGCTGTAGGAAAGCGAATGCATCCGAGCACACGACCGCGGGTTGCGTGTGCCGGCTCCAATCGGTCGGCTGGAGCTCCAAGCTATGAATGCGATGGCCCCGCCAGTGAGTTGAAGGGGGTGAGAGCCGATTGTCTCAGCTATCGAGAAACTGGCGATGTCGAGTCTGGCAATTGCTGAGAATAATGTCAAGAAGATATTTCGGGTACTTCGAAAAACGACGCGCTCGTCCACGACCCTTCGCGCTACGCCGCGTTGGTCCAGTTTTGCGAAGTGTACGCCTTGTCGGCGGCGGAAATGGCCGGATGAGAGGATGCGGGTGTTTGCGACCACCCAGTAATGGGAAGTAGGGCTGCAGTGAGTACGACGAATCGAAGGTGCATGAAGAATGCTCTGCGCATGAGGCGTTCCTTGCGAACAGCACTATCCGGGACGATAGCGTGCAGGGCCACGTGTGGGTCTGACTTTGTGACCAACGAAGGGAATCGGGTGACGCGTGGTGTGATCGGCAGGCAAATAAGAATCAAGGCTGGCTGGCGTTGCTTGCCGGTTCGAGTTGGAACTTCTTCAGGAAGCTCCAGGCTTTCCAGTTTATTTCGTCGGAAATCACATAGTAGTTGTGATCGTGGTTGGGAATGACGGAAAGCTCCACGTGATACCCATTCGAGTCGTAGAGGCGCTTGGTGGCCATGACAGTGTCGACGGGGAAGTTGGGATCGCTGTCGCCGACCCAGATGGCGATGGGCATCTTGCGGTCTGCCTGCTCGAAGAGACCTTCGGGATTGGCCTGCAGCGAGCCCGCATGAATGGCCGTGGCCGCGAATAGATCCGAGTCCATGATGGCGAGAAATAGCGCGTATGCGGCGCCGGCAGAATGGCCGAAGAGATAGATGCGGCTTTCATCCACGGGGTGGATCGCCTTTACCTGGTCAACGACAGCGCGGAAGAATTCTGGCGGATCGACCACCGATCCCCACCCAGCGGAGTTGAAGGCGTCAGGAGCAACCACAATGAAACCTTCTCGCTCGGCCAAGTCCTTCCACGCTTGCGCCATAACCTGGCCGTTGCGGCCGGAACCGTGAAGCAGCACTACCAGCGGCATCGGGCCTTGCTTCTCGGGCACGACCATGTACAGGACTCTGGAGTTTCCGGAGAAATCGAAGGACAGCTTTGCGATCTTGTTTTTAGCCGACGCGGGCAGCGCCGACAGAAATACGCAAAGCAGCATCACCCAGCAACGCAGGATTCTCATAGGCGCTCCATAGATCTCGTGAAGGAGATCAGTATAAGCCTGACGATTGCGGATGGCTGTAATGCAGCGCCTCAGCCGAAGCGCTCGTGGTCCTTCCAGAACACGGGCCAGGGCTGGCGGGAGGGACCACAGAGGAGGATGTCTGCGTGGTACTCGCTCTCTTCATTCTTCACGCCGGAGGAATAGGGGATGTGGGCGGCGACGTGACAGCCGGTGAAGTTGTGATCGGCCCATTCGAGCGAAGATCCGATGACAATGAGCGTTGATGGCGGCGGCGAGGGGTAGCCGCGAAGCCATGCTGAATTCGTCATGCTGATGGGCGGCGGCAGATGATAGGCCGGTCCGAACAACTCGATTGCGCCTTGCTCCCCATAGTTGCCGACGAGGATGCCTACGTTCATCTGCTGATCGGGGGGAAGGGAATCGCGAACCGCGGCGACGGATTTGACTAGCTCGTCCCAGCCGATTTCTTCGCGTAAATCCTCGCTGTGTTTGAGGGCAAAGTCGCGCAGTGGACCACTGGAGGCGAAGGGAACCCAGCCGGCAAAAAAGTACGCTCCACATGTGAACAGGCCTGTGAAGAAGACAGCTTCGACCGTGCGTCGCGCCCACGTCGGGATGCGCCCCAGCCAGCGTTCGCACGCGACGGCGCCCATCGCGATCAGCATGGGGTAGGCTTCGGCGACGTAGTAGAAGCGGCCCTTGTCGATCCAGAAGACGACGAAGGGAACGAGGTACATGAAGGCAATCATGCGATAGCGGCTGATCGCGCAGGTAGGCGTAAAGGCCCATGAGCCACACCGGCACGGAGAAGAGATTGGCGCAAACGAGAAACTGGTAAAGAAGATATCCGTCGGCGCGGCCCTCACCTACGTCGCGAATGTGAATGTGCTGGAGAAATTTGTAGGAGATGAAGTCGTGCCGTATGAGCCAGACGAGATTCGGCAGAAAGATGAGCAGCGCGAATGTGACGCCGGACCAGAACCACTTCGACGCGAAGTATCGGCGGGCTGGCGAAAGCGCCATGCCGACCAGGATTCCGGCGATGAAGAAGACGACGGAGTACTTGGTGATGAGGCCCAGACCCAGAGCGGCGCCGATTGCCAGCCAGTAGCGCGGATTTTCGGTCGTGAGCAGGCGAATGGTGAACCATGCGACCAGCACCCACCACAGAAACGCGAACGAAGTGTACTGAAATTCTGTCGCTTCAAAGATCGGTAGTGGGGAGAGTGCGACTGCAAGCGCGGTGGTTACTTGCGCGAGCCGCCCGCCGCCAAGATCGCGCGCCATGAGTCCGCTGACCACAATCACCGTTGCCTGCGCGATAACTGAAAACATGCGCAGGCCGATCAGCGACAAGCCGAAGAGGCTGAGCCCGATGTGCTGGATGAAGGGAGTGAGCGGCGGATAGGAGACATAGCCCCAGTCGAGATGGCGCGCGTCGCTCAGGAACTGCAATTCGTCGCGATGGAAACCGTAGCGGCCATTGGTGGCGATATGCACGGCAGCGGCAGCGAGGGCTATGCAGAAGACGGGAAGAAGGCTGGTTCGGGTAGATGCTGTCTGGATTACTCCGGGTTCGATCGCCGAGGGCCCTGGACACACTTAGCTCTGCCACGGTGGCCTCCTGAGCTCAGCTTACGTTCCCGCGCCGGCCCCGGTTCCGCAATTTTCGCGCACGGGCTCGGCCACCAGCACCGATTGCATTCCGGCCGCGGTGGCTGCCTGAATGCCCAGATCGGTGTCTTCGAAGACGAGGCAGTGTTCGGGCGCGACGCCGAGCTTCGCCGCGGCAAGCAGGAATCCCTCAGGGGAAGGTTTGCCGTGCGTGTAGTCTTCGGCGCAAACGAGGATGGCGAACCTGTCGAGCAGACCGAGCGACGTGAGCGAACCGACGACCGATGCGCGCCGGCTGCCGGAGACGACCGCAAACGGAATCTGCCCGTATTTCGTCTCGATAACTTCCAGTACGTCGGGGATGCCTTTCAGCTCCGGCAGCTGCGCGTGGTAGAAACTTTCCTTCCGCGCTGCGAGAACGTCTACCGGCATGGTGAGGCCCTGCATCTCGTTGAGATCGGCGATGATTTTGCGCACCGGCTTGCCGCCCCACGCATAGAAAAGTTCTTCCTCGTAGGTTGCTCCGTATTCGGCGAGCGCTTTTTTCCACGCCTTGTAATGCAGCGGCATCGAGTCGGCGATGGTGCCGTCGCAGTCGAAGAGATAAGCGCGGAAGTCGCCCGCGGGCAATTTCAGATTCATCGAGAAGGAAGACTCCTGACTGGATATTTGTTTGAAGGTTCGGCATGATTCGAGTCGATCCGCCTGGAGCGGATTATCGAGACGCTGCCGCTGGTTGTTCCGACGGCGCCGCGCAGCCACCCTCGCCGGGTTTGGTCGGCTCCATCTTGAGCGCATTGTTGAAGCGGTTGAAGTAGTTGAAGAGCCCGATGGCGCAGAGCAATTCGACGATCTCGCCTTCTGAATAAAAGCTGCGCAACTCGGCAAACTGTTCGTCGGTGACGGCGTGGGCGTCGCGGGTAACCGTTTCGGCGAGGCGCAATGCCGCCTTCTCGGCGGGGGTAAAGTCGTCGCGCTTTGCCACTCGGCGAGATGTGCGAGCTGGTCGTCGGACCAGCCCAGGCCCTTCGCAAGAATGGTGTGGCTGGCGAGGCAATAGGGGGTCTGGTTCACCTGGCTGGTGCGGACGATGATCAGTTCCTTGAGCTTGGTGGAGACCGTGCCCGTGTTCAGCACCGCGCCGAAATGCGCCTGCATGGTGGCGAAGATTTCGGGCCGGTGCGCCATCACGCGGAACATGTTGGGCACGTTGCCGCGCTGGGCAAAAGCCTTGTCGTAGAGAGCTGCCAGATCGGGAGTCACTTCGCTGCGATCGAGGCGGGATATGCGGGACATCGGGCCCTCCTGGAGGACTTCTTTCTATGGTATCCGACGGCTGTCTTTATGGTAGCTCGAAGCGCCGGCAGGGCAGTGCCCGGCATTTTGACGCGACTCCCTCAGTCTGTTAACTTTATAGAGGACAATTCAACGCCAGACACTCCTCAGTAGCTCAATGGCAGAGCATTCGGCTGTTAACCGAAGGGTTGTAGGTTCGAGTCCTACCTGAGGAGCCAAAAGCACAATAAAAGCAATAAGATGCGAGGCAGCCAAATCGGCTGCCTTTTTTGATTTTGGCGAGTGGCTGTTTTGATGGCTGTTCCATCGATTAGTGCGGACTATGCGGGAAAATATTTCTTGGAGTGACGAAATCGACGCGAGTTTCATCCGCTGCTAAAAGCGACATAGAGCGGTCACCGGCCTCTCGGGATTAAACAAGACAGCAGCCTTCTTGGCATCGTGGAACAATGCGAGGCGGGTCGAGCGAGGATCGCGGATTAAGGTCGTCCTGTCTAAATTGACGTCTTTGGTTTCAACTATTCTGGCCGTCCGCCCTAGCGCTGTTGATGGTTCGACTATCGCGATGACCTGTTCCGGCGGCGGAGTTCCCTGAGCCGTGTGTTCCTCGGCGGTGTGAGCGTCTTGGACGATGGTATCCAGGGCGATAGAGCGCTTTCATCTCAGCTCGCAATGGGCTCCGGATGGTCGTCGCGAGCAAATTTCTGCAATTCGGAACGCGGGATGAGAACCCTCGACCCGATCCGTCTGACTTGCAGTTGCTTTTTCGCGACCAAGTAATCCAATGCTCTTCGGCTGATTGATAAGAGCTCGGCTGCTTCATGACGACCAACGAGCAGTTTCTCCGCCGTGGCCACTGTGGCTCTTGCCGGAGGTTTCTTCGTTAGGGGAAACGTGTCACTCATTTCTCAACTCCATGCGAACTCTTGTATCGCAAGATTGCGACGAGTGACGCGGGCTGTCCAATGCTTTATCTCGATGGCTAGCCATGCCGAAGCGAGATAAGCCGTTGCGTGGCCCAGCATTTTAGTTGCCCAGCCTCATGCAACTTTCATTGCCAGAATAGGTTCTAACCGATAGAAAAAGAAATCAGAGAGTGCAACTCCGATGCTTTCGCAAAATCGCCGTATATTCGAAATCCGGGAGTGCGTGCATGAGCAAGTACGATCACTTGGAGTTCAAGCACCTGCAAGCCATCGTTGCGATCGCCGATGCCGGTACGTTTACAGCGGCAGCGGCGGCCCTGCCACTTGCTCAATCAGCGCTTAGTAGACGAATCAGCGAAATAGAAGACGCACTGAAAATCCAAATCTTTGAGCGTGAAAGAGGGGGCTCAACCCCTACTGCGGCAGGAGAAACTCTCCTTCGATATGCCCGCACCACGCTCCAGGCACGCGTTGAAATCGTGAACGCTGTGCAGGCAGTACAGCAGGCTTCAATACGGCCCTTTCGTCTCGGATTCACTCCGTTCATCGAGCCTCACCTGATAGAAACCGTAACAGAAGCGTATCGGGCGATATTTCCTAGAGGAAAGATTCATGCCGAGAGCGTTGACACCAGCGACGTCCTGGATCGCCTCAAAGAAGATGAATTGGATGCTGCACTTGTCACACTTCCTTTGATTTCGAATGGCTATTGCGTCCAGCAGATCATGCAGAAGCGCTTAGTGGTCTGCATTCGAAAGGACGATCCATTGGCAGTAAATGAACAGCTTGCGCCAAGATCCCTCAATGGCCGGCTCGCAACCTTCAGCGATCCGCGGCATCATCCTACCGCTCATGAGCGCTTATTGGAGCTGCTAAAGGAACAGGGAATAAACCCCAGAGTTGCAAAGCCCACGTTTAATGGTGAGCAGGTCCAATGGATGGTTAGAGAACGTGTCTGTGTCGCGCTTACTCCAGAGGCGGCGAAGCACGGGACGTTTTATCTGAAGCGCGAAAGCCTTCGGAACTATCAAAACAAGGCACTGCATGCATGGATTGCTCGCTGGATTTATCAGGATGTGCCGATTTATAAGCTCTTCACGATGCAGCTCGTCTTTGGCCTCGTTGCCTTCGCGCTGCAGCTACCATTCTCGATTCGTAAGGACATACGGCGAATCAAGGATCTTCGTTATGGGCGGCGCCTCAAAGGCCCAGTCCTTGTGAATGGCAAGCAGTTCACAAAAGCCGTGGCCGGGAACGGCATCGGAATCACGACAAACGATTCAAAGCTGCCGCTGCGGATTCCGCGGGATGCCGAGAACAAGCATTTCTTGATCGTCGGCGACACCGGCAGCGGCAAGTCAAGCGTCATTCGCCAGATGCTTTACCAAGTCGAGTCGCGAGGTGACAGCGCCATTGTTTACGACCCGGCCTGCGAGTTCGTGAAGCAGTTCTACAATCCTCATCGCGGTGACATCGTTCTCAATCCTCTTGATGCTCGAATGCCATATTGGAATCCTTCCAAAGAGCTGCGCCGCAAGGCCGAAGCAAAGGCGCTGGCCGTCTCGCTTTATCAACCGGAAGGGGTGTCCAATCGCTTTTTTGTTG
>CAVYLL010000002.1:0-32993 GCA_963769345.1 uncultured Acidobacteriaceae bacterium | reverse complement strand
GTGTGCTCATCGCTATGAGAGAGGCGGACAATTCCTTTAATTTCATCAGAGACGTAACAAAAGCTACGCGTCTGACTGCCGTCGCCGTAAATCGTCAGATCTTCGCCCCGCAGCGCCTGCGTAAGAAAATTTGAAATCACCCTACCATCGTTCATATGCAGGCGCGGGCCGTAAGTATTGAAGATTCGCACGAGCCGCGTGTCCACTTTTTGGTAACGGTGATACGCCATCACCAACGCCTCAGAGAATCGCTTTGATTCGTCATAGACGGAGCGCGGGCCGATTGGATTCACATGACCCCAATATTCCTCGGTCTGTGGATGCTGTTCCGGATCTCCATAGCACTCTGACGTAGACGCATGGAGAAACTTTGCCTGATACTTCTTCGCGATCTCGAGCATATTGCGCGTTCCCGCCGAGCCAACCATCAGCGTTTCGATCCCCAAACGAAGATAGTCTTCGGGACTTGCCGGAGAAGCAAAGTTGAATACGTAGTCGACGTGCTTCGGATCGAATGAATTGCAAATGTCTTGCTGGCAGAACTCAAACCTTGGTTCACCTTTTAAATGCTTGAGGTTTTCAAGAGAGCCTGTGCAAAGATTGTCGACGCCAAATACTTCGTGGCCTTCCTTGAGGATGGCATCGGTCAAATGGGAACCAAGGAAGCCGGCTGCGCCGGCGATTAATACGCGCATCGCACAATCGTCCTTATTCTGACTGTTCTTTTCATTCGCCTATCGTAACCAAACGAGCGTCTGAAGTGCGCGTTTGTTCGAAATTTCAAATTTCGGAAGCGTTGTGCAGCCAGCGAGTTCACTTAGACTTTGGCGCCATCCCGACGGCGGGGCAGGAAGAACGCAGCGACCGGATCCACGGGTTGAGCCAAGCCGGGTCTCCCCACGCTCAAGTAGGTGAATCCTGCATTAGTCATGATCGCAGGGTCGTATAGGTTTCTGCCATCGATCACGATCGGATAGCGGAGCGTGTAGTGCAACTTGGCAAGATCGAGTTCGGCAAATTCTTGCCAGTCATTCAGGATCAGCAGAGCATCCGCGTCTTGTGCAGCCAGGTAGGGGTCGTCTACGTAACGCATATTTGGCCCCGCCGGAATGAATTCTTTGCAGCGACTTGCCGCTGCGGGATCGTGGGCGCAAACCAGGCACCCTTCAGTCAGCAACTTCTTCACAATATCGAGTGCCGGCGACTCGCGCACGTCATCCGTACCTCCCTTGAAAGCCAGGCCAAGCACTCCGATCTTCTTTCCACGGAAGGTCCATAGCGCCGAGCGAATTTTCTGGAAGAAGCGCTGCTTTTGTTCCTCGTTGATCTTCTCGACTTCGTGCAGAAGTCCGAAGCTCACACCCACCTGCTCGGCCACATGACGGAAGGCCGCAACATCTTTGGGAAAGCATGATCCGCCGTAACCTACGCCGGCGCGCAGGAACTTCGGGCCGATGCGTGAATCCATGCCGATTCCTCGCGCAACCTCTTCCACGTCGGCCCCCGCTGCTTCACAGACATTCGCGACAACATTGATGAACGAAATCTTGGTTGCCAGCAGAGCGTTGGAGGCGTGCTTGATAATCTCGGCAGCTTTTGTGGAGGTATGCAGGATTGGCGGCGGATGGCGGCCGTGCGCGGCCCCGGCACGGAACCCTGCCCGTCGTAGTAACTGCCGGTCGTCAGTGGAAGATAGATCTTCTTCAGCAGATCGGCAGCGATCTCAGTTGCGGCGCCTATCACGATGCGATCCGCGTGGAGAAAATCGACAACGCCGTTCCCTCTCGCAGAAACTCGGGGTTCGATGTCACATCGAACATGTCCTTCGGCACACCATTCCGCTCGATCACACGTCGAATCCACTCATTCGTGTAGACCGGAACCGTGCTCTTCTCCACGATGACCTTATAGGAATCCATGGAGCGCGCAATCTCACTCGCTACCGCATCGACATAAGAAAGATCAGCGCTGCCGGTCTCGCTCTGCGGCGTACCGACTGCGATAAAGATGGCTTGTGCCGACTGTGTTGCGGCTCGCAGATCCGACGTAAATTCCAACGATCTGCCACGGTGACGGGAAAGAAGCTCGGGCAAATGCTCTTCGTGGATGGGGATTCCGCCATCTTGAAGCATGCGAACCTTGGATTCATCGTTATCGACACAGACCACACGATGTCCAATCTCCGCAAAACAGGCAGACGCAACCAGGCCGACATAGCCTGAACCCACTACCGCGATACTTGCCGATTCACCCTTTGCCGTCATCTCGTCAATTTCTCCCGTTTCAACCGCCCTAGGAACCCGTCGCCCCCTACTCGGATTGGGTCAATGGCTGTTCGCTGTGCTCGGGCACCGGAAGCTGATCTCGATAACGCCAGAGTAGCGGAACAAGCTGCGACGCGGAAAGATATCGCGGAACGAAGCGACGGGGTGACGACAAGCAGCGAAACAACCACCCGAGGTAAAGTCGGTCAGCCCAATCCGGAATTCGCACCTGGTCACCACTGAGAAACGCGATTGCTGCTCCAATGCAATGAATCGCCGGGAGGTAATCGAGGTTGCGTTTCAGATAAAGCCCGAGCCGCTCCTGCGTACCGCCGCCCACCGTGATTACAACGTGCTTTGGACGTAACAACTGCAGCTTGTCAATGAGTTCCCTGTCCTCAATCTTACTGCCATACATCGGCGCCTGATAAACAAATTCCGGTGGAACTTCAATCCCTTCAGAATTCAGCCAGTACAAATTCTTTCTTGAACTGACGCTGCCGGCCATAACCCAAAAGGTGTTGCCGGGGATACGTACTTCGTGGACTTGCAACAATTCCTTGAGATACTTGAGACCCGACAAACGCGGGATCGAGTCGCTTTGCAGGACGTTCCATACGAGAACCATAAAGGCCGAATCGGCGATAGCCACATCCGCATTTTTGAGCGCTTCGCGGTAATCGTCGTTCCATGCAACGTCTTTCAATGCAGGCGCAGCGGGCACAACGAGAAGGCCGCCCCGCTCAAGGCGCCGAATGGCGCCGTGCACATCTCCAACGTAAAAGTTGACTCCAAGGATCTGCCGATCACTCAGGGTTTTGCTCATCTGAAATCTCTCCGGTGGTGAGTTGCCGGTTGATTGGATCGCCCGCTTAAAACGCGCTTAGGCATGGGCAAGCGTGAGCATCTCTTTCTCTATCCATTGGTAAGTCTTTTCAAGGCCGTCTTTGAGCCGGATCGAAGGTTCCCATCCCATGTGTTTGATAATCTTTGCGTTATCGCTGTTGCGCCCGTTTACGCCCTTCGGCGCATCCAGCTTGTAGCGGCGCTTCAGTTTCAGGCCCGCGATATCCTCAACGATGTCGACGAGTTGATTGATTGTCACCAGTTCGTTCGATCCGAGGTTCAGCGGCTCATGAATCTCGCTTTCGGTAATGGCCCGGGTCCCTTTGGTACAGTCGTCGATGTACATGAAGCTTCGGGTCTGGTGGCCGTCGCCCCAGATTTCGATCTCGTGCTTACCGGACAGCTTGGCTTCGAGAACCTTGCGGCAAATCGCCGCAGGCGCCTTTTCCCGCCCCCCCATCCAGGTTCCAAACGGTCCGTAGACGTTGTGGTATCGCGCCACTCTGCATTGCATTCCAAAGTCTTCTTCAAAGTGACGGCACATCCGCTCGCTGAAGAGTTTCTCCCAACCGTAGCCGTCTTCTGGAAGTGCCGGATATGCGTCAGATTCCTTTAAGGGAATTACGCGGGCGTCCCTTTGCTTTTCCCCGTTGTATACGCAGGCTGAGGAAGAATAGAAGAAGCGCTCCGCTCCGCAATCGCGTGCAGCGAGCAGCATGTGCGTGTTGATCAGCACGCTCAACATACAAAGCGCCTTGTTGTTTTCGATGAATCCCATTCCGCCCATGTCGGCGGCGAGTTGGAAGACGACTTCCGCTCCGTTGGCGGCACGGTAGCAGCAATCTTTATCCTTCAAGTCCGCCACCAAGTTCTCTACTTCCGAAGACGCCTGGTACCAGTCATCCATCGGCTTCACGTCGACAGCACGGATAACATTGACTCCGTCTGCAAGGAGGCTTTTCACAAGATGGCCGCCTATGAACCCTCCACCGCCGCAAACAACTGCCGCTTTACCCTTGAGATCCATAACCCGTAAATGCTCCTTGTTTTCGTATCGATCGTCGACGAGTCGTCAAAGCTCGAATTTCACTGGAAGTCTTTCTCGAGAGGTGCTGATCATTGGCTAATGCGCCATAAAGGCCTGTGGTCGCTTTTCAGCGATCAAGCCAAGCAAAATTCTGAATAGGTTTCAAAAAGAGAGTTGAGATTTTCTACGTCCCCAAGAAACACGCGACGCAATGGGCCACGGCTCAGAACGATCGCAATCAACGTAAGTACGAGCGTCTTGGCGTTAGTGCAGCGCAACTGCCCCTGCTGTATCCACGGCTCCAGATACCGCGCCACAACCTCCACGAGTTCTCCGAGATGCCTGCGTAGAAGCGGATCAAGATCGTCGCTTAATTCCAGCGCGCTGTACTGGAGCAATCGCAGCAATTGCGGCTGCTGCTGCAAGGTCGTTGCGATCAATTCAAATGTGCACGCCAGAGCGGCACGCCCGCTTTGCGCTTCTGCCAATCGCGTCAGCAATTCGCCGCGCAGTTGAACGCGCTGCAATTCTGCTCCAAGAACCGCCACGTAAAGATCGCGCTTGCGCGGATAATGCCGGTAAATCGTTACTTCGTTGACTTCCGCGGCTGAAGCAATTTCACGCGTGCTCACTCCGTTGTAGCCGAATTGAGAGAACAGGGACGCAGCGGTGGTTAGGATGCGTTCCTCCGTGCTGCCTCTTGTTGAGCCAGATGGTCCAGTCATAAATTCTTTTGCCGCCTGTCTTAAGCTGGAAGTTCTCAAAATCGCTTGCGTCTAACCTGGTCGAAGCGGTTTTTACGAATGAATCGACTGCTGGATCGCCTATACCGCTTAAGCGGTATAGGCAACAGAGCTAAAGGAACTTCACGATCCGTTCCGGGGGTAGGCTTACGGTCGTACCGCCTGGCGGCGGGCGACACTGTTTCCCTGGAGAATTCCGCTTGCGCCATTACATTGCCAGCGCGATTACGCAGCTTCACGATCAAGGAAAAACATCAAGGTCAAATCGCTACTGCCGAATCGGGAGGAGCTTCGCGACTCTCTGTTTTTTTGACCCTGCGCGAACTAGGTTCCCTGCGCGCACAGGCGTTGATCGATTTCCAGCCAAGTGGCCGTGCGAAAACTCGCGCCCGCCAATGGCTCCACGTCGTCTTCATCCAGTTCAACTGCAACGCTCTGCATGATCTGCTCGAGGGTTAGCACAACCCGGAAGCCGCTCTTCTTTCTCACCACAACGCCCTGCATTCCGGCGAAGGCGCCCGAACGGATGCGCGCAAACTGTCCGACGCACAAGAGAGGGTGCGGCTCAATCCGATGGTCCTTTAATCCGGTCTGTAAAGCTTCGATCGCTATGTCAGGAAGCGGCGCGGGCTCGCCCCCGGTTCCTCCCACCACGGCAAGGGCTCCTGGGACGTTGAGGACATTGACGCGCTCAGAACGCTTGATGCGAACAAAGATGTAGCTGGGAAACAACGGCAATTCGAGTGTCACCCTTGACCCATCGCGCCATTTCCGGTCCGCGCGATAGAGAGGGAGATAGTGCTCAATTTCGCGCTGCCTCAAGTGCTGCGCAATCCGCTTTTCGTGACGGCAGGTGGTATAAACGGCAAACCAGCGCGCGGCGCCGATTACCTCCGGCGCAATCCCGGAGGTGAGAGATTGCGGATAGACATCTTCGAATTCGACTGTTCGCAAGGCTTCGCCATCCTCACTTGGGTGAAGGTGTTCCACAAGAGCACTAACCGAAGATCCAAAGCAACGATTGAGAAGTCGAGCGAGGCAAAATGAAAGCAAGTGCTTCCATCCAAATTGCGGTTGCACAGGCACGGGGACCGCTTGCCAGTGCCTTCAATATACCAGCAAACTCATAAATATCCAGCGAAAATAGCATTGCACGGAGGTATCGGATTCAACCTGCAAATCCCAATAATGCAAGCGCCTGCAAACATTTTGCGACGCAGGCAACCTTTTCTTTATCACGCGCACCAAACCGTCGCACTTAGCACCCGAGAGCCCGGAGTGGTGTCCTAAATTTCGAGATCCAGATCAAGTCGGTAACACCAAGCGGCAGGCGGAATGCTCCCATCAGGGAGGCCGGAGAAGCTATGCTCGCGGCAGCGTAAGGATGTGGTATATCGGAAAGCACAGCAGGATGACGGCGATTACGAGCAGTCCCAGACGCACATTTCGAATCTTGAAACGCTGACTGATCGCCATCAAGAGCAACACGGTCGCCAGCATCACGGTGATTCGCACGTATTGGTCGGCGCGTTGCCTGCTTCGAGTGCCTTGGTCGAAGACTTCTGTGGCCTGATCATTTAACCTGGCCGCTGCCAGCATCATGGAGCTTCGGTATTCGCCCATCATCTGAGGGCCGGCCGGAGCGTTTGGATTGTTGATTGGGTCGGTCTTCTCCCAGGCTTCAAAAACGGGACGAAACTCGGGAGGGAAACGTCTTTCAAAAATGGCGGCGAGCTTCTTGTTTCCTCCGGATTCGGCCTTCAGCCACTCCACCACAGTGAAAGCGTTATACAAACGCTCCTGATTCGCAGATGTGGTAGTTCTTTCAGCTTGAATGCGCAATTTGCTTGCTTCGCCGTACAGTTCTGACTGACGGCCAGTCCAAAGCTCTGCCTGATATCCGCTCCAGGCAGTGGCGACGGCCACTATGGCAAGCACTAGGGCCTCCACGATCTCCAATATTTCCTGTCCCAAAAACCGCGACGATTCCTTGTGTTCGCTGAGGTGATGAGCAATTTCGATATTGGAACCTCCGGTTTCGGGCATCGACAAACCCCTTTGGCAATCAATATGAAACGCGCGGCGCAAGCCGCCCTCGGTTATATCGTTGAAATCTCTTCCTCGACCTTAAGGACGCCGCCCGCACCCCGCAACTGTCAAACTTGACAGCGATCCCGCATGAACCTGCGATGGATGTTGAACAGACGCTGACTACGACGCCCTTGCAAGGTATCTGCCACCGGCGCCAATCAAAATGATGAGGCCACCCGAGGTCATCTGACTGCATCATTTTCGGGCCGAAGCTTACGCAAGCGCCAGATTCAGGTTGTTGATGGCTTCGTCGATCTCCTGTGTGCTCTTGAATCCAATGGTGGCGGAGTCCACGCCCGCATTCTGGAAAGCGAACCTCATCGCCTTCACACGGTCCTCGTGACTATTCTGGAACTGTCCGCCGCCGCACAGCTTCATACCGATCACGCCGAGCCCTTCTTTCTTCAACTGGTGGATGTGATCGACGACCTCGCTCACGTTGTCGGGGTGGTTGGTGTCCTCGTAGGTTGGCCCGTCCATCCGCGCGCCGTTGTGGTTGATGCGGATCAATCCCACGTCAAGCCAGTCGGTTCCAGGCATCTGCCGCAACGCCGGCAGTCCATGCACTGAGGCGCCATGCGTGCGGATGATCTTTTTCTGCTGCGCTTCGAGGATCCCATCCTGCCAGCGTTTCGTGGTCTCCGGCCAATCGGCCGTGTGCTGCCAGTGCAACAGCATGATGTCAAAGTACTCGGTCTGCGAGATGCGTCGCAGTTCGTCGAACTTGGCCTGGGCGTCGATGCCCTCGTGAAACGTAGTCACCTTGCTCATCAGCTGATAGCTGTCACGCGGCAAACCTTTCAGCGCCTCACCCAGCATTGCCGGCGTCTGGTAAGCCTCGGCCGTCTCGAAGAAGCGGATGCCGCGGTCATGCGCATAGCGCACCAGTCGCGTAAATTCCTGCTGCCCGAGTGCAGCTTGCACTGCACCGCCGTCCGTCCCAGTTCCGAAGGCCAGCCGCGTCACCTGCATCTTTGAGCGGCCAAGCACCACTGTATCGGTCGCGGTGCGCGTGGCGGCGCCCAGAGGAAACGTTCCTACGGTCGCCATAGCTCCGGCGGCCAGACCTGTTTTGAGAAAACTACGCCGTGTGGTTGGACTCATCTCGACCTCCGCGGCTCAAGCCGATTGGCGAGCCGGATGAACGGATGTTAGCACGCGCGCAGTTACGATCGGAGTGCAGTCTAGCGTGACGGTCAATAGTTATCAGCCGTTTCTTCATGTGCAACAGAAGCCTCTCGATCCTGAGCGCGCCGCGATTCATGCAGCGACACAGCTCTTGCTTGGAGGACTGGCGTTCAACATCTATACCGGCCAGCCGCTCATTAGTGTTCAACCTTGGGAACATCGTTCGGGATTGTCTTCATGGTCCACTACGCAAGTTGCGAAATGCCCCCGTTAGCTCGCACCGTCAAGCTCGCCACATTTCGGGGACAAATTTTGGCACAAACGATTTCCCGAATTTTAGAAAACCGCTGATTTGGAAGTTGTTTGAGGCTGGTGCCGGGAGGGGGGGTCGAACCCCCACGACCTTGCGATCGGCGGATTTTGAGTCCGCTGCGTCTGCCAGTTCCGCCATCCCGGCATGGGGTGGGGTGCCAAGAAAAGTATCGCATATACGCTGATTCCGGGCTAGTTGAAGATGGTCGCCGATTGGACCTCGAGGCGGTATTGAACGAGGCACGATGGGGCTGCGCCGGATAGACGATGGGCAATATCCCTGAATCTCGCGTAACTGGCCGGACGCAGATGCGGTGGATTTCGCGGATGTAATTCGACCGCAAACCGTTTCTCTGCACCTCGCGGGAAGAACCTTGGATTCCCGTGCGACAATGGAGGCAATCGTGATGACTTCTGCCTCTTCTGCAGTCGTTCCCGATCCGGTCGTAGTGACTCCGGAGTTGCTGGCTCAACACAGCATTACCCGGGACGAATACGAACGGATCCTGGCGGCGTTAGGACGCGTCCCTTCCCTCACCGAATTAGGCATTTACAGCGTGATGTGGAGCGAGCACTGCTCATACAAGTCGAGCCGTGTGCATTTAAAGCGGCTGCCTACCAAGAGCGACCGGGTGGTGCAAGGCCCCGGCGAAAACGCCGGCATCATCGATGTGGGCGAAGGTTGGGCTTGCGCGTTCAAAATCGAAAGCCACAATCATCCGAGCTACATTGAGCCCCACCAGGGTGCTGCGACTGGCGTCGGCGGAATTCTGCGCGACATTTTTACGATGGGTGCGCGGCCGCTGGCTGTGATGGATTCGCTGCGCTTCGGTCCGATTACGGCTGAAGCGGGCGTGGAGCCGGAATTGGTAGCGAAGAACCACTCCATTGTCGAGGGCGTGGTGAGCGGGATCGCCGGCTACGGCAACTGCTTCGGCGTGCCGAACCTGGGCGGCGAAACGAAATTCGAGCCCTGCTATAGCGGCAATCCGCTGGTGAATGCGTTTGCGTTGGGGTTGGTGCGGAAGGACGAGATTTTCTACGCCAAAGCTACCGGCACCGGCAACCCTGTGATCTATGTAGGCGCGAAAACCGGGCGCGACGGCATTCATGGCGCGACGATGGCCAGCGAGGAATTCCACGCCGGCACCGAGGCCGAAGCGACCCAATGTGCAGGTTGGCGATCCATTCATGGAGAAGCTACTGCTGGAAGCCTGCCTTGAGGCCATGAAGACTGGTGCGATCGTCGGAATCCAGGATATGGGCGCAGCGGGGTTGACGTGTTCGACCTGCGAGATGGGCGCGCGCGGTGGGGTTGGGCTCGATGTGGAACTGGACCTGGTTCCGCAGCGCGAGACCGGCATGAGCGCTTACGAGATCATGCTGTCTGAGAGCCAGGAACGGATGCTGCTGGTGGCAGAGAAGGGCCGTGAACACGAGGTGCTTCGCGTCTTTGAAAAGTGGGGATTGGACGCGGTGATCGTGGGTACGGTGCGGCCCGAGCCCCGGCTGCGGATACGACATCATGGCGAACTGATGGCGGATATTCCGAATCAATCGCTGACAGATGATGCTCCGCTGTATCACCGGCCGGTGGGAACATGGAAAGCTCCGGTGCCGATGGACCCTTCAGATCAAGTCCTTATTGAATTGGAGCAGGATCGTGACTACCTTGCCGATCTCAAGAAGCTCTTGACAAGCCCGAATGTGTGCTCCAAACGCTGGGTGCATGAGCAGTACGACACGATGGTGCAGACCAATACCGCAATCGGGCCGGGCGGCGAAGCGGGCGTGATGCGGATCAAGGGCACAGGAAAGCCAGACGGGCCCGATGGGCCGGTGGGCGAGATTGGCCTGGCCATGGCTCTCGACGGCAACGGGCGCTGGGCATATCTCGATCCCAGGCTGGGTGCGATGCACGCAGTGGCCGAAGCGGCGCGCAAGGTTGCCATGACCGGCGCGACGCCCGTAGCTGCGACCAATTGCCTCAACTTTGGCAATCCGGAGAAGCCGGAAATCATGGCCCAGCTTTCGGCGGCTATCGACGGCATCGCCGAGGCCTGCACGGCTCTGGGGACGCCCATCACAGGCGGAAACGTTTCGCTGTACAACGAGACGAAAGGTGAAGGCATTTATCCAACGCCAGTGCTCGGGATTGTCGGAATTCTGGACGACGTGACAAAGGCCGTGCCGGCGGAGTTTCAACAGGCTGATGATGTCATTCTGCTTTTGTGGCCGGTGCCGCGAGGTGAGGAACCGAATCCAAATCTCGAGGTCCCGTTCAAGCCTGCGCCGATCAATCCATATATTGTGTATCCTCTGACTTCTTCGCCGGGCATTTCCGGTTGCGAGCCCTGTTCCGACTCCAGTCCCCGACGCGCCTGAAGACACCACGGATTCGCCCTCGAAGGAACTGGCGGCATTCGGCAGTTCGGAATATGCCAAGGCCGTCCTGGGCGCGCTCTGGGGTACACCGCCTGCACTCGATCTGGAAGCAGAGGCCAGTCTGCATAAGCTGCTCATCGAGCTAGGGTGGCGCAAATTGATTCGTTCCGCTCGCGACATTGGCGACGGCGGCATTGCGGTGACTCTGGCCCAGGCAGCGTTTCCCCATGGAATCGGAGCCAAGGTCGAACAGGACCAATCGCTGATGATCCACCCCCTCTTCGGACTCTTTGCCGAGCCGGCTTCCACCGTGCTCTTGACTACGGACTCAAGCAATATTGGCGAGATCGAGAAACTCGCGGGAGAATTCAACTTCTTCTGCGCCCGTATTGGAACTACCGGCGGGGCTCGACTGGAGATTGCGGTGGATGGGCAGTCCTTCATCTCCGCATCGCTTGCCGAACTGCGTGAGCCCTGGGAGAAGTCTCTCGAAGCAGTCACTCCACAATGAGGTGATGGCATGAGCCGGTTGCTGTTTCAGGGGGTTCCCGGCATCGCCGATACCAACATTCATGCGCAGACGATGCATCATCCACGGCCCACTGCGCACTGTCCACTGGCGCGAAGACGACACCCTGCACGAGGAGTGCGGCGTGGTGGCCATTCACGGGCATGCGGATGCGGCTCGGATGGCGTATCTAGGCCTGTATGCGCTGCAGCATCGCGGGCAGGAGTCGGCGGGCATTGCAACGGCCGATGGGCAGCACCTTGCGAACATCAAGGGCATGGGGTTGGTGTCGGAGATATTTACCGACGAAGTCCTGCAGAAACTGCCGGGACAAATGGCGATCGGGCACACGCGCTACTCGACGACCGGCGACTCCGCCCTTTTGAATGCTCAGCCGATTCGGGTGGACTCAACCAAGGGCCTGATCGCGATTGCGCACAACGGGAACCTTGTGAACCTGGGTACGGTGCGCGCCAAGCTTGAGCGCGATGGGGCTTACTTCCAGACCACGTCAGACTCCGAGATCATCGTGCAGCTGATTGCGCACTCGAAGGCCGGCACGCTTGTCGATGCGATTGCGGATTCGCTCGGGCAGGTGGAGGGTGCATTCTCGATTGTGATGATGACGCGTGACCGGATTTTTGCAGCGCGCGACCCGCGCGGTTTCCGGCCGCTTTCAATCGGGCGAATCAAGAACCCCGACGGTCCCGATACGATCGTGTTTGCCTCGGAGACCTGTGCATTTGACTTATTGCGCGCCGAGTACGAGCGTGATGTGCTGCCTGGCGAACTGGTGATGGTGACGGAAGACGGCTTGACCAGCCGCCAGTATGCAACGGGCGTTCCGCAGTCGAGTTGCGTCTTTGAGCATGTCTATTTCGCGCGGCCCGACAGCCGGATCTTCGGCCGCTGGGTGCAGGAAAGCCGCGACGAGATGGGGCGGCAGCTGGCGCGCGAATCGGGCGTGCCCGCGGATGTGATTGTGCCGGTACCAGACTCGGGTGTGACGGCAGCGCTGGGCTATGCAGAGCAGAGCGGTATTCCTTTTCGATTTGGTTTAATCCGCAACCACTATGTGGGGCGAACGTTCATTGAGCCGGAGCAGCGGGTGCGCGATTTCGGCGTACGGCTCAAGCTGAACCCCGTGCGCAATCTGCTTGAAGGCAAACGCGTGGTGCTTATCGACGACTCCATCATTCGAGGAACCACGAGCCGGAAGATTGTGCGCATGGTGCGTGGCGCAGGAGCGAAGGAAGTGCATCTTCGCATCAGTTGTCCGCCTACGATTTCGCCCGTGCTTCTACGGCGTAGACACGCCCAGCAAGAAAGAACTGATCGCAGCCAACAACAGCATCGAAGAGATTCGCCAATACATCGAGGCCGATTCGCTGGCGTATCTCTCGCTGGAAGGGTTGCTGAAGTCCTGCGATGGCAGCGAGCACAATGGTTACTGCACTGCGTGTTACACCGGGAACTATCCGACGGCGTGGGTGGATGTGGATGAGATTCTGCCGGCCACGGAGAGCGTCCAGGTTTGAGCACCCGAGCCCGGGATGCCCGATTGTGATGCTTTGAACGATGTGCAATCATGCGGTTGCGCTTTCAAAAAAACGAATTCAGGCAAAGTCCTCAGCGTAAATGACTTAGGCGGATGGGGGTCGCTTATGTCATAGATCGCATTGGACTTAAGTCTCAAAATCCTCATAAGATTCAACTTAGCGGGAACTTTCGGGGCGGATTGCACCATTTTGAGAGCAGGTGGTATCAGGATGTGGTGTACTGCTCCAACGGCGATCGGCCTGAAGTGATTTTGCTCACGGCCGCCCGAGTCGTTCTTGTCCGTTGCTATTTTTCGTCGCCCCTACGCCACTCCTGTAAGTGTAGAGAATTCTGAAAAATAACCTGCAAGGTTGGGGAGAACTATTTGCGGAAAGGAATGAGGCAGATAGGGGGATTCTGCCGGCGTGGGGTATTGACATGCGATTTCTCCGTTTCAGGGACGCGCCCCTGCATGTAGGTTTCAAAGGGATTACTTCCCAATTGACCACAAACCGCCAATTGACTGCTTACTCCAAGATTTACTAGGGTTGGGCATAGTAGCTCGAAGCAGTGCGAACGTTCACGCCGGGCCGGTCAACCTTGACCTCGATCGAATGAAGCTCGTCCGGCGCTGCCGCCGGAGTTGAGTCGAAACTCAGCACATAAAAATCACTGCCGTCGTCCTCGAACTTCGACATCGCATCTCCGAAGCTTTTTACCTTGGCAAAGGTCTGGCCGCCGTTCTGTCGCGCGATAACCGGCAGCCTCATTGCTGCCGCCGCGACCTCTTCCGGCGATTGGGGGGCGCGGAGATTCACGGTCATGATGCCTTTTGTAAAATCCTTGGGGTCATCGAAATCGCCCCAGGAAACTGCATCAAGAGTCACCTGGCCCTCGCGCAAATCGGTGTTGAGTTCGACGAGCACATCGGTATAGTTTCCTGGGCCACCAAGGGGCCAGCCTCGGCCAGTCCAAATGAGGATGGTGCGTTCGCGCACATTTTGCTTTTCTCCCAGCAGATTCCGGAGCGCGTTGATTGATTCGCGGAAGTGATTGTTGTTGCAGTCTGCTCGCGTTACTGCGTCGCCCTGCCCCGCCTGCGCTGCAAACGCCCGCATACCCAGGTCCAGCTTTTTGACCTCGGTACACTCGATGTCACGAGGCCGGCGGGCAAGCTCCGCAAGTCTTGAAGCGGTTGAGGCGCGATCGGTCGAAGGTTGCGTTTGCAGCACTTCCGTGCTGGATATGAACACCATCGAGAGGGGAAATGGCAGTGGCCCGGTGCCTTGGGATAGAAACTTATCAAGATCCTTCTTCACACGTCCAACGGCCCATCCACCATCGTTGATCGCATCGAGAACGACCACTACATGCACATCGGCCTTGAACGTCGTTCCGTCTACTTCGCGAAATCTGGCGATCTTTTGCGGCTTCTGATTGTCGAGCACCGAGAAATCATCCGATTTCAGTCCATTCACGGTCTGACCCGATGGGTCGTTCACTTGCACGATGAGCGAGATGCGATGGTCAGCCTGATACTTCTGCTCGCGTTCCGCTTTTGTCCTGGGAATCAGTTGGATTGGAGATGTGGTCTCGGGGCTCTGCGCCCACGCAGACCCTGAATCACGGTTGTTCGCGGCAACCAATAACATAACGCAAAGGACCCCTGCTCTTATCCAGCAAGATCGCGACATACGGTGAGCCTCTGAGAAAGAAACTAGGACTTGTCCGAGTAGCATCTCATGCCTAACGGGCAACTGATGAGATTTCTGACGTCAACGGGGGGCAATGGGTTTCGAGACAATCCAGATGAATCGTTCGCGACTATGAGATTGTTGCGATAGAAAAACCGGCATTCCTGTCGGATAACCGCCCCACTCCGTCGAAACTCATCGGCTCCAGATGTGTTTCATCCATACAGGTGGGTCGCAGACCCATGCATAACTCGGAAGTAAGCACTATTTGTCGCTGGAAAGAACCGAAGGACAACTGTAGTCACTCATGCCGCGATGCTGCACCCAGAAAGAATGAAATTGCTGCTGGTGAGATTGTGCTTTCCCACCCAAGCGGAGCTTGGATGGAGCACCCTCGTTCGTGCCGCTGTCTGATTTTTCACGACACATGTTTTGACTACCCCTTCGCCAAGGTCAGGGCGCTCAAGATGACAAGCGCTTCTGCTACTGTCGGTGAATGCCTGAGGGTATCTGGATTTGAGAGTGCGACTCGACAGTGGGAGTGGGAGCTCAATCCCAAGTCACACAGGCTCGTTAGCGAGGGCCGCGATTCGTGCCGTCGCGTACGTTCGGGCGAGGTTGCGGGTCAGCAGGAACATGACGAGCGCAGCGCCGAGACTTGGCACGAGGAGGCCACGCAGGCCCAGCCAGTAGCTGCCGGTCGCATCTTTCGTCACTCCCATCCAGTACGGACCGATGAATCCGCTAAACATCGTGATGGTGTTCATCGCGGCGATGCCTGCAGCCGCGGCCCGCCCTGCGAGAAATTGCGTAGGCACAGCGAGAGCCGGCCCCTGCATCGACATGAAAGCGACGAAGCTCAACCCCAATGAGGCAACGATGAGCCAAGGCATGCGCGCATAACTCGCCGTCAAATAACCTGCGCCCATGATTATGCAGGGAATGACGCAGTGAAACGTCCGTTCACCGCTTCGATCGGAATGCGCGCCGTTCAGCAACATTCCGGCAGCGCCGGCAACACCAAAACCTCGCAATCAGAAATCCGACATTCGTGACGCTCCAGCCCGTGGCCTCCTGCAAAATTACTGGCGCGGAAAAGTAATAGGCATAATTCGCCGTCAGCGCACAGAGAAAGTATGTGCCGATCATCCAGACCTTGGGAGATAGCAGCGCCTGCATGACGCCTGCTTCGTGACCGAGATGTGCATGCGAAGAGTCAGCGTCGAGTTGACGCTTGAGCCAGCATTCTCTCTTCGGCCGTGAGCCACTCAGCCTGCATTGGACCGTCGGGAAGCATCCAGAGAAAGACGAAACTGAAGAGCGCCGCCGGCAAGCCTTCGACCAGAAAAAGCCATTGCCACCCGGCCAAACCCAGCGTTCCTTGAAGCCCCATCAGCCAGCCGGCAACCGCACCCATCAAGACAGAACTGAGCGGGAGCGCAATGTAGAAACGGCTGACCGCGCGCGCCCGCATTCGGGCGGGGAACCAGAGCGTGAGGTAATAGATAACGCCGGGGAAGAAGCCGGCCTCCGCCATGCCAAGCAGAAGGCGCACGCCATAGAACTGCCAGGGCGTTCGAACAAACATCATGGCGGCCGCAAGCAGACCCCATGTGAACATGATGCGGGCCAGCCATCGTTTTGGGCCGAAGCGCAGAAGAAGCAGGTTCGACGGCACTTCGCAGAGCGCGTATCCGATGAAGAACAGCCCTGCTCCCAGACCGTAGACCGTGGCGCTGAAGTGCAGGTCGCTATTCATGCGCATCGATGCGAAGCTGATATTGATGCGGTCCATATAGGCGAGGCCGTATCCGATGGAGATGATCGGCAAGCAAGCCGGATAGCGGCTTTGCGCTGGGCCGAAACGCCGATAGCGCGATCGCTCTGGGATGCGGATACGGCTGCGTCTGCCTCGAGTCCGATTGCTGACATTTCTGTTGACCTCGGGGGATTTGAAATCGGATGAGCGTCGAGAACAGAAACCAACGGGAGAAGTAAGGCGAATGTATCACAGGTTCAGCCAGGCTGGGTTCAGGGTCGCAGACAGTTGTTGTGATAGCATCCGCCTGATTGTGGTGAGGGATTCGACCGAAGAATACAGATCGCGAAATCCCTCTCTGAGGTTGTGATGACACGTTCGCGGTGGCTCTTTGGCTGCGCTGTCTTTCTGGGTGCGTTCCTGCTCTTTCTGGTGGAGCCGATTGCGGCGAAACAACTGCTGCCGGTGCTGGGTGGATCCGCAGCTGTCTGGATTACCTGCCTTGTCTTCTTTCAGACTGCGCTGCTGGGCGCCTATCTTTATGCGCACTGGATGAGCAGTCGGCCGCGCTGGGTTTTGTATTTTGTTTTGCTGTTGTTGGTCTCGCTTCGGCGATTGGGGTGGTGTGTGCGAAGCGCGGGATCGGGGCTCGGCTCTGCGCATCCGATCCTGACCGTATTTGCTGTGCTGGCCAGCACCATCGGACTGCCATTCCTTGTGCTGGGAACGACGAGCCCGCTGATGCAGGTGTGGTGGGCGCGGCTGCACGGATCGGCGATCCCGTACCGGCTGTTTGCGCTTTCGAATCTGGCATCCCTGCTGGCGCTGGGGCTTTATCCCACGATGATCGAGCCGCACTTAACGCTGCAGGCGCAACGCATCGCGTGGGGCTGCGGGTTTGCGGTGTTCGCGGTTGATCACCGGTGTGCTGGCGTGGAAGGTGCGAGACGACGGCGAAGGCATCGCTGCCGGAGAGCTATTGTCGCAGAACGAGGGCCCGCCTGCGCCACTGGTGCACAAGACTGCTTTGGGTGTTGTTGCCGATGGGCGCGGCCATGCAGTTGAGCGCCGTGACCAGCTACCTGACCGCGAATGTCGCAGCGATTCCGCTGCTTTGGATTTTGCCGCTGGGCGTCTATCTGCTCACGATCATCCTTGCCTTCGAGTTCCCTCGCCTGCTGCCGCGCGGCATTCTCGCGCGCTTCTTGATTCTGATGCTGGCGGGGTTGGGCTATGCGCTTTCAAAACAAGACGTGGAATGGCCATTGCGCATCAGTATCGGCTTCTTTCTGATCGAGGCTTTCGCGTCGTGCCTCTTCTGCCACAGCGAGGCGTACAGGCTGCGCCCGCGGCGGACGTCGGAGTCGACGCTGTTCTACCTGCTGTTTGCAGCGGGTGGCGCGCTCGGATCGTTTCTGATCGGCATTGTGTTTCCGCTGGTATTTCGATTCAACATCGATCTTGTGATTACGTGCTGCTTCACGGCGCTGCTGGCCTGCTGGTGACGTGGGAGGACGGGTGGAGCTCGCGACTGCTTTGGGGTGTGGCGACCATTGTGATGGCAGTGCAGATTTTCTGGATCAATATTGTCAACCAGCGCAACACCACGGTGGCCGTGCGCAATTTCTACGGAGCACTGCGCGTAAAGCAGACATTCGGCTTTCCGGGGGCGACGCTGCGCACCCTGACAAACGGCAACGTGGAGCACGGGACGCAGATCTTCGGCACCGACGACCAGCGCCGCACGCCGACAAGCTACTACGCGGAGGACTCAGGCGTGGGGCTCGCGATTCGGTTTGCTGTGACGGGCGGCCGCGCAACATCGGCGTGATCGGGCTGGGCGCGGGAACGATTGCAGCCTATGGACGGCCAGGTGACCGGATCCGCTTTTACGAGATCAACCCTGCCGTAGAGCCAATCGCCCGCAATGTCTTCACCTATATCCGCGATTCGGGCGCACAGATTTCGATTGTCGAGGGGGATGCGCGGACTTCGCTGGCCGCATGAGCCGCCGCAGGGATTCGACGTGCTGGTGGTGGATGCATTCTCCGGCGACGCGATTCCGCTGCATTTGCTGACCACGCAGGCACTGGCGCTCTATCGAAAGCATCTTGCTCCGGGCGGAATCATTGCCTTCCATATCTCGAACCGGCATGTGGATCTGGAGGCGCCGATTGCGCTGCTGGCAAAGTCCGCCGGAATGCAGGCTGTTACGCGTCACGACCGGCGCCAACGACCAGCGGGGCGAGTTTACCGCGACATGGATGCTGTTGAGCGAAAACGCGGATTTCTTTGCGCAACCCGAGGTGGCGCGCAGTGCCCGGCAGCCCCAGGAACTAGCGCGGTCTCAGGCCCTGGACCGATGATTTCTCGAGCCTTCTGCCGGTTCTGCACTGGTAGGTGGCCGGTGTCACAAGACGTTCACACTCCCCGTGTGATAGCATCCGTTTTCTTAAAGCTGGACGCCTGGCGGTCCTCTTCTGCATCTTGTCGCCGGGCGCCTGCCGGGGACTCTCCGCATGGACGAGGAAGACGGCAGACCGGGCCCTCGAGCCCGGCAACCCGGACGCACTGACGTCCTCGACGGACGCCTCTATGACGTCCCTGTGCTTCTCTCCGCAAACATCTGGTTCTCGCCTGAGCGCATGTTGCGTACCCCTGCGCCCGGCTCCCGTGCAAATTCCATGCATTCGCATGCATATCCGTCTCAAGGAGAATTGCTATGAAAACGTACCAGGGAAGTGAGATCCGCAACGTAGCTGTAGTGGGGCATGCTCAGAGCGGCAAGACGACCTTGATTTCCGCACTGCTGCATGCCGCGAAGATGACACCGACACAGGGCAGAGTTCAAGACGGCATCGGCCGTGACCGCCTATGACGAAGAAGAGATAGCCCGCGGCACGACGATGCAGAATGCTGTGGCCTTTGCCGAGTGGCAGGGCGCGAAGATCAATTTCGTAGACACGCCGGGATTCCACATGTTCTCGCACGAGGCGCGTGCGGCGCTGCTGCCCGGTGGAAGCGGCATGCATGGTGGTGAATGCCCAGAATGGCGTGGAGCCGGTGACCGAGCGGGTGTGGAGGTACGCCGACGAAGCCAATGTTCCGCGCTTTGTGGTGATCAACCAGATGGACCATCCCAAGGCGGGTGGCGGCGGCGGATTGAGCGCGCTGATTGACGACCTGCATGAGCGCTGGGGACGCAATTGCGTGCCGGTGCAGTTGCCGATTTCAGATGCGAAGGGATTTCATGGCGTTGTGGACCTGGTGACGATGGAAGCGTTCCACTACACGCCGAATGGCGATGGCCGCGGCAAGATAACGGGCGAGATTCCGGCGAGCATTGCGCAGCAGGCGAAGGAAGCGCATGAAGCGCTGGTCGAGTTGGTGGCCGAAGGCAAAGACGAGTTGATGGAAGAGTTCTTCGCCGAGGGCACGATCCCCGAGCAGCACCTGATTACCGCGCTGCATGAAGCGATTCGCGAAGACCGCATCTTCCCGGTGCTGTTTGCGAGTGGCGGGACGAACGTCGCCACCGATCATCTGCTGGACTTCATCAAGGTTTACGCGCCGTCGCCCACTGAGCGCGCGCCGATACCGGTAAAAACGGCCGCGATGCAGGCGGTTGCGGCGAATGGTAACGGCGGCGATTCGGGTGCGGGCAGCGGGCGTTTCGTTCCGCAAGGTAGAGGATTGCGCGCCGACGGCACTGGTTGTTTTCAAGACCATGACCGATCCGTTTTCAGGGCGCATCAGCTTCTTCAAGGTGATCAGCGGCGTGGTCAAGAACGATGCGACGCTCGAGAACTACACGCGGCGCGGACAGGAGCGCTTCTCGCACCTGAGCGCGATGCAGGGGCGAAAGGCCGTTGAAGTAACTGAACTGCATGCCGGCGATCTGGGCGCTGTTGCCAAGCTGCGCGATACGCTGACCGGCGACACGCTGGGAGCGAAGGGCGGGGATATTCAAGTGGATCTGGCGCCTCTGCCTGAGGCGGCCATGACTTACGCCATTGAGCCCAAGAGCCGCGCCGATGAAGACAAGCTCGCGCCGGCGATTCACAAGCTGATGGAAGAAGACCTGCTGATTCGGTTCTTCCGCGATCCGCAGACGAATGAATTTCTGATTGCCGGTGCGGGGCAACCGCACATTGAGTCGATCGTGTCGCGGCTGAAGAAGCGTTATCACGCCGAGGTGACGCTGAAGGCGCCGAAGGTGCCGTATCGCGAAACCATTCGCGGAAAGGCCGAAGGCGCAGGGACGGCACAAGAAACAGACCGGCGGCCACGGGCAGTTCGGCGATTGCAAGGTCCGCATGGAGCCTCTGTCCGCGCGGCGGCGGGTTTCGAGTTCGGCAACGAGATCTTCGGCGGAGCCATTCCGCGGCAGTTTATTCCGGCCGTCGAGAAGGGCATTGTGGAATCGGCCGCGCGCGGATATCTTGCCGGGCTATCCCGTCGTCGACTTCAAGGCGACTGTTTACGACGGCAGCTATCACGATGTCGACTCCAACGAAATGTCGTTCAAGATGGCGGGCCGGCTGGCTTTCCGCAAGTGCATGGAGCAAGCCAAGCCCTGTCTTCTGGAGCCGATCATGAAGGTCGAGATCGAGGCGCCGGATGAGTTTGCGGGAACCCTGATGGGCGACCTGAACAGCCGGCGCGGACGCGTGCAGGGCATGGAGTCGAAGGGACGCACGACAGTGATCAACGCCGAAGTTCCGATGGCCGAAATGCTCACCTACGGCACGCTGCTCACCTCGATGACACAGGGCAAAGGCAGCTACCGGATGGAAATGCACCACTACGACGTTGTTCCGCAACTCGTGGCCGACAAGATTCTGGCGAACGCGAAGCGGCCGGTGGATGAAGAAGAAGAATAGCGGTTGGTGGTCAGTGGTCAGTTGTTAGGGGTCCGCGGCTGTCTTTGGAAGGACTCGAAGATGGCCGCGGACTTTCTTCGGACGCCACCCTATACGAGGAGAAATTCCCGGGTTGCTTCCGGCCCTACGGGACGGGGGCGATTGCCTGAGACGGGTCCCAGGGTTTCACCCTGGGCTATACTCGGACGTCCCTACGGGACTGACGCGGTGACTTCAGGTCTCAAAAGCGAGATCTGGGGGACCCGGTTTGGGACCACCCGGCTCCTGGCTACTTCTGCACCCGTCCATTAAGCAGACGCATCACGCACCAGGCACCCATTACGAGGTGCAGCAGGACGGCTGGCCAAAGGGCTATGCCGGAAAGCCGCAGGCCAACGCCGGCATAGACAAGGAGGAATGCGGTTCCGATGTTGTAAAGCGCCATTGCGGTGACCAGTCCATTGGCGGCGCGAGTGTCATCGTCCGGCCGGGCCAGCCAACAGGCAACGGTCAACGTGAGCAGCGCCAGTCCAGTCAGATGGGCGACTGTCAGCGGAACAGCCCCATCAAGTGAAGAACCGAGCAGGAGTCTGGCCACCAGGGACGGAACCGCCAGAAGCAGAAGGCCGGTGACACCTTCAATCGCGGCTGTCACGGTGAGCAGGTTTTTCATCTATCGCTCAATCGCACTGATGAAATCTTCCTTACGAGAAGGACCTTGAACCCGGTCCTTGCTTCAAGTGAGAAGACTACGGCGCCTTTTCCACGGTGAACACTGGCAAAATGCACAGGGCAGAGAAATTTGATGAGGATTGCACTGGAAATTGAAATGGAAATCGGGTTATAGTCTGAAGACCCGCCGGGCTCTCCGGCTATGGAGGAAACAGTGTTTCAGCCCGTCATCATCCGACCTTCACGCTGAACATTGCCTCGGGTTTTTCCCTTCTCTTCGGTCCCGAGGTCAGATCAGACCTGGGGTAATTCTGCAAGGCACATTTTGATAGCAGCGTAGCCCCTTCGCGTGATCGCGCCTTCGTGTTCCGTCCTCCGACGGACACGGGTCGAACGCGGTCGTGCCCACTCCCGCCCAAACAGATTTGGACGGGGCACCCGACGTGGAGATTTTCGAATGTCTGTTCTTGAATGGTTGACACCGCTGCCGGATGAAACCGGCGATCGCGGCTTTTGGTCTTCGGTGCGCGAGGCCTTGAAAGGCTCGCACCAGGACTTCACAACGGGAAGTTTGAATCGCGCCATTTTGCTCCTGGCCATTCCGATGGTGCTGGAGATGGTGCTGGAGTCGCTGTTTGCCGTCACGGACGTGTTCTGGGTGGGACGGCTGGGCGCGAATGCTGTAGCAACCGTAGGCATCACGGAGTCGATGCTGGCGCTGGTGTTTGCCATTGGGCTGGGCGTGTCGATGTCGACGACGGCGATGGTGGCTCGGCGCATCGGCGAGAAGGACCCGGAGGATGCGGCGGTTGCCGGAGTGCAGGCGATCGTAGTTGGTCTTGGGATTTCGCTGGCGCTGGGGATTCCGGCGGGGATTTATGCGCCAGAGCTGTTGCGCGCGATGGGAGCATCGCCGGAGATTGTGGCGAGCGGGTCAGGGTATGCGCGGATTGCGCTGGGCGGTTGCGGCGCGATCATCATGCTCTTCCTGAACAATGCGATCTTTCGCGGAGCGGGCGATGCGGCGATTGCAATGCGGCTGCTGTGGGTGTCGAACATCATCAACCTGGTGCTCGACCCGTGCCTGATCTTCGGCCTCGGGCCGTTTCCGCGGATGGGCGTAACGGGCGCGGCGCTGGCTACGTTCACGGGGCGGTCAATCGGCGTGCTGTACCAGTTCTATCGGCTGCTGAAGGGCACGGAGCGAATCCACATATTGGCACGGCATCTGCGCTTGAATGTGCGCGTGATGCTGCGGCTCTTGCGGGTTTCTGCAACGGGAATCCTGCAGTTTGCGATTGCGAATGCGAGCTGGATTGTGCTGGTGCGGATCATCTCGATGTTTGGCGCGGCTGCCGTGGCGGGATACACGATTGCGATTCGGATCGTGGTCTTCTTCATTCTGCCGTCGTGGGGGTTGAGCAACGCGGCGGCTACGCTGGTGGGCCAGAACCTGGGCGCGAAGAGGCCCGACCGCGCGGCGCAGGCGGTGTGGCGCACGGGGTTCTACAACATGCTGTTCCTGGGCGTGATCGGGGTGTTCTTCTTTGTGTTTGCTACGCCGGTGGTGAAGCTGTTTGTAAACGATCCCGCGGTGGTGCCGATTGCTGCCATTGCGCTGCGCACGTTCAGTTGCGGCAACATTGGCTACGCGTACGGCATGGTTATGTTGCAGGCGTTCAACGGGGCGGGGGACACGCTTACGCCGACGATTGTGAACTTCTTCGGCTTCTGGGTGCTGGAGCTGCCGCTGGCATGGTGGCTGGCGGTGACGATGCACTGGCAAGCGGAGGGGGCGTTTCTGTCGATCGTGATTGCGGAGTGCAGTATTGCGGCAGCTGGGATTGTGCTGTTTCGGCGCGGGAGGTGGGCTCGGCAGCAGATTTAGCCGGAATTCGGGGCGAAAGCGGTTGGTTCGTCCCGTGTTTGGCTTCAGGACTGGGATGATTCCTTGATTTGTTCCGAAAGGTAGCGCTCGTAGCCCAATTCCTTAATCTGATGGAGTTGTGCTTCGAGCCAATCCACGTGGCCCTCTTCGTCATGAAGCATTTTCTCGAAGAGCTCCCTGGACGCGTTATCGCCCAGATCGCGGCAGACGGCAATCGACTTGTTGTAGGAGGCAACGGCGTCGGTCTCCAACTGAAGCTGGCGCTCCAGCTGGTGTTTGACATTCAGGCCGACCTCAAGCTTCATAGGCTCGGTCAGATTCGGCGTCCCGTCGAGGAAAAGGATGCGCTCGATGAGCCCTTCAGCGTGAAGCATCTCGTCGATCGACTGCTTCTTAATGAACTTGGCAAGCCGCGTGTACTTCCAGTTCTCCAACATCTCGGCGTGCAGGAAGTACTGGTTGATGGCCATCAGCTCATCACGCAGCGCTGCATTCAGTTCAGCGATAACTTTGGGATTGCCTTTCATAGACAACTGATCTTATGGGCTGCCGGAATTCGAGTCAAGGCAAAGGCGAATGGATTCGGCTGATCGAAGAAATCGAGAAAGCGAACGATGGCGCGTGGCAGCGGAATTCAGATTCACCGGGGCTCGTTTCCCAACAAGGGGAGGAATTGTGGGCTGAAATCCTCAACTTGGGTAGTTTTTAGGGTGTGATCGGGAATCCTTCGGACCTCTGGGACATCTGAGAAAATAGTGAATGTGAAAGAAGCTGGACAATTTGCCTATTTGTGGGCGTTGGGGTTGGTGTGCGCTGTGTCAGTGGGACTGGCCGTAACGGCGCGCGCCCAAGATCAGAATCCCAGTTCCACGACAAACGCTTTTTATGGCAGCGTTACGAGTGCCCGGCGTGAGCGATGAGCCGCTGAAACTGTCGCTGGACGATTCAATTCGGCGCGGTCTTGAGAGCAACCTTGGGCTGAGGGAAGCTGAGAGCGGCGAGAAGCAGTTGCAGGGCGAAAAGAACCAGGCGCTGCAAGAGTTTTTGCCGACGATCAATCTGAGCGGCGGCACGGGTGTTTTCCAACATAATCTGGCTGCACTGGGATTCGGGCCGAATACGTTGAAGCAGTTTGAAGGACTGTTTCCGGGCGGTCCACCAGCAGGGTTTTCGCTGATTACGCAGGACGATCTGACGCAAGGGCAGGTGTCGTTGAATCAGACGCTGTTTTCCGGCGTGGTGATTGCGGGATGGAAGGCAGCGGGAGCGGCCGCCAGGTCGGCGTACTTTCAGAAAATGTCGGCGCGCGGCGAGGTTGTGCAGCAAGTAGCCACGACGTATCTGCGCGTGATTGCGGACGCAAGCGAAGTGGATAACGCAACGGCGCTGATGAAGTCGGATGAAGTAGCGCTGCAGCACGCGCGCGATGCGCGCATAGCGGGCACAGGACTGAAACTGGATGAGCTGCGCGCACAGGTGCAATTGCAGTCGCAGCAGCGGACCCTGATTGCCGCGCAGAATGCCGAGGAGAAAGACCTGATCCTGCTGAAGCGTGAGATCGGAATCGATCCGGGACAGAAGATTGTGTTGACCGATCCTGCTCCGTATAACGATCTGGCTGAGCAGACACCCGCGGAAGTTCGCGCGATTGCGTACAAGAATCGGCAGGACTATCAGAATTTTCAGAACCAGGTAATTGAAGTGCGCGCGCTGCACAATGCTTACAGGGCGCAACGTCTGCCGAGCTTGAGTTTCAGCGGATATTACGGCGTCGACAAGGTGAGCGGGAGTCCCAGCCACGGCGTTTTTAACGCGATAGGTACGCTGAATATTCCGATTTTTCGAGAGGCGAGTATTCGCGGAGAAGTCGATGCATCGGGGGCACAACTGGCCGCGGTAAATGCGCAGCTCGAAAATCTGCGAAGCCAGATCGATCAACAGGTGCGGTCGGCTCTGCTGGATGTGGAGGCGGCAAAGCAACTGGTAGAAGTGTCGAAGTCGAATGTTGAACTGGCCAGCCAGACCGTCAGCGACGAAACGGAACGAGTGAATGCGGGTGTGGACGACAACCTCGCACTCGTGACTGCGCAGTCCTCGCTGGCAACGGCACAGACAAATCATGTGCGGAGCTTGTACCAGTACAACCTGTCGAAGCTGGCGCTGGCGCGGTCTGCGGGCGTGATTGAGCAGCAGTATAGAGCGTATCTAGGGCAATAAGTTTGCAGCAGGCAATTACATGCGGCGCGTGCGATGCATGCGTCGCCTTTGCTTTGTTTAGCCAGCAGGGGTCCTGAATTGAAACAGCGGCTACTGCTTATGACCTGGCTGCGTGGCATTCTGTGCGAGCCACGAACTCAGTGAGGCAATGTCTTTATCGGACAGACGCTCGTGTCCGGCCATGTCGGAAGCAGGGAGACCGAATTTGATGATCTGCGCGAGGTGATCAATGCGCGTGGATTCCGGCGTCGGGGTCGCGTCCCCCTGCACGTCTCCGGTGATTGCACCAGCGGCGAGAATTGCGGGAGACTCGATGAATTCAGATTGCCACCTGAGGCGCGTGCGGCCGTTTGCATTGTGGCAGGTGGCGCAGTATCGGTTGTAGAGCTGCGGTCCGTCGGCGAGGCTTGCAGAGGCGAGGGCTTCGGGGGAAAGATGCCACTGTTGCTCGTCGGCGATGTGCTGATGTGTTGCCGGTGAGCCGAGGCTTGCCAGATATGCAACCAGATCGTTGCCTCTTCGGTCGCGGAATAGGAAGGCGTAAGACGGCATGATGGACGAGCCGCTCACCTGGCGTGGATTGTAGAGGTGCATTTTGAGCCAGAGAGCAGAGCGGCGCGCGCCGACGTCTGAGAGATCGGGACCCGGGGAACGATTGGCCATGTCCTCAGTGCTCCGTTGAGGACCTTGCGTGTGGCAGCGGGTGCAGTCTTGAGAGACGTAGACCATGCGGCCGCGTTCGACTTCGGAGGGTGACGCGTCGACGGACGCCGTGGATTGGGTGCGATAGAGGCAGACAACAAAGAGGACGACGCAGGTGAGGGCGATCGCACGAAGACGGTGGTGGAAGATTCTGAACACGATTAGAAACAGAATAACGGCGGAGGGCGGCGGAGCGCAGATTGCGCGGACTCCGCCACCCATCCAGCCGTGCAGCAAACTTCTCGACCGGCTGACGGCTATTTCTTGAAGAAAGCCAACAGATCGGCATTAATCTGTTCGGCATGAGTTGTGGGCATGCCGTGAGGATAGCCTGGATAGAACTTCGTTTCAGAGTTCTTGAGCAGTTTGGCTGACAGTGGGCCTGCATCTGCGAAGGGCACGATCTGATCGTCTTCCCCGTGCATTACGAGCACTGGAACAGTGATCTTCTTGAGATCTTCTGTAAAGTCGGTCGCAGAGAATGCAACGATGCCGTCGTAATGCGCCTTCGCGCCGCCCATCATGCCCTGACGCCACCAGTTGTGGATTATCGCCTCGGAGGACTTCACGCCTGGCCGGTTGAATCCGTAAAAGGGACCCGACGCGACGTCGATATAGAACTGTGTGCGATTGGCCAGAAGCTGAGCCTGAAGGTCGTCGAAGACCTGTTTGGGAAGGCCGCCCGGGTTGGCTGCCGTCTTCAACATCAGCGGCGGCACGGCGCTCAGGATTGCGGCTTTCGCCACGCGGCTCTGCCCATGCCGGGCCAGATAATGCACAACCTCGCCACCGCCGGTCGAATGGCCGACGTGGATGGCATTCTTCAGATCGAGATGCTCCGTCACCGCCGCAAGATCGTCTGCATAATGATCCATATCGTGCCCGTCGCTCACCTGGGTGGACCGTCCGTGGCCGCGGCGGTCATGGGCTATGACGCGATAACCGTGATTGAGGAAGAACAGCATCTGGGTGTCCCAGTCATCGGCCGAAAGCGGCCAGCCATGGCTGAACACAATAGGCTGACCTTTGCCCCAGTCTTTGTAGAAAATCTGTGTGCCGTCTTTGACAGTAATCATGTCCATCGGATTCTCCTTTGGTTGAGGTGGGGAGGCTCGAACAAGGGTTGGCGGGGTTGCGGGTTTGAGAGCACCGCCCGCGTCTATCGAAGGGCCCTGGGGACGGGGGCTCGTGGGCAAGTTTACAATCCCGGAGACTCCCGTGGCTGGGTGTCACGCAGATCGGCGCATTTTTTCATCAAAGAATTTGCTTGCGGGCTCCCACGCCGTGGGCGTTTCGATGATCGGTATTGATGAAGGCGCAACGACAGGACATGTAATGTAGGAATCGGAGGTCCGGTGGAATGGCGTCGAAACTGAGAATTGAATACATTGTGGAGCCGGATGGGGCGGCGCTGGCACGGCGGACCGCACAGCATTTTGTCGAGGTGGCGGAGCAGGCGGCGGCGAAACGAGGTGTTGCGCGGATCGCGATCAGCGGCGGGTCGACCCCGAAGGCGGCATTTCAGTTGCTGGCCGATCCCGGGCAGCCGTGGCTCAAGCGCATGCCGTGGGACAAGCTGGAGCTTTATTGGGTGGATGAGCGGACGGTTCCGCCGGATCATCCGGAGAGCAACTACCGCATGACGCGCGAGGCAATGCTGGATCATGTTCCGCTGAAGCCGGAGCAGGTGCACCGGATGGAGGGCGAACTGGAGCCGGAGGTTGCGGCGGCGCGCTACGAGTCGCTGCTGCGGAACAACTTCAGGCTGGAGGGGGCGGAGAGCCCGCGGTTTGACCTGATTTCGCTGGGAATGGGCGACGACGGGCATACGGCTTCGATTTTTCCGCATACCGAGGCCATCCATACGATGGGCAGGCTGGTGACGGCGAACCAGGTTCCGCAGATGGACACGTGGCGCATCACGCTGACGTGGCCGGTGATCAACCAGGGAAGTTCGGTTTTCTTCCTGATTGGCGGTAAGAAAAAGGCCGAACTGGTGAAGGAGGTCTTCACGGGCCCGCGCGATCCGGAGCGGCTGCCGAGCCAACTGATATGGCCCGCAGGCGGTATACTCACTCTGATCCTGGATAAGGATGCTGCAGCGCTTTTGCCCGCAACGGACGGGCAGGGCCGTGGAATGTTGGAGAGGGAACGATGATTTTGGCTGGGGATGTGGGCGGCACGAAGGTCCACTTGGCGCTGTATGACTTTACCGAGGGAAAACTGAATCACGCGCGGGACAAGCAGTATCCGGCGAAGGAGTATTCGGGACTCGAGGAGATCGTCAAGGAGTTTCTGGGCACTGATCAGAGTCAGCGCGGCATGCTTTGGCGTGCCGGGGCCGGTGCGCGACGGGCGCCTGCGCCTGACCAACCTGCCGTGGACGCTGGACAGCCGGGAGCTTGCGAAGAATCTCCAGATCGATCATGTGTTTCTGATCAACGATCTGGAAGCAAATGGTTATGGCGTAGCGGAACTGGGGCCCGATCAGATTTACACGCTGAGCGAGGGCGACGCGAGCCAGATTGGCAATCGCGGGTTGATCGCCGCCGGAACCGGATTGGGCGAAGGGATCCTGGCGTGGAATGGGCGGATTCATGTGCCCTATCCGTCAGAGGGTGGGCATACGGATTTTGGTCCGCGCAATGAGGACGAGATCGAGCTGCTGCGCTTTCTGCAGCGGAAGTATAACGGGCGCGTGAGCTACGAGCGCGTTGTGAGCGGCATGGGCCTGACGAATATCTACGAGTTTCTGCGCGACAACCGCGGCATGGAAGAGCCGAATGGCTGGCCGACAAGATTGCCGAGGCCAACGACCCTAATAGCGTGATCACCGATATGGCGCTCTCGGCCAAGAGCGAACTCTGCGCGAAGGCGCTGGACATGATGGTTTCGATTTATGGCGCGGAAGCCGGCAACCTGGCACTGAAGGTGCTTTCGGTGGGCGGAATGTATGTGGGCGGCGGGATTGCTCCGAAGATTCTGGAGAAGCTGAAGGACGGCACGTTTCTGAAGGCGTTTCAGGACAAGGGCCGGCTGAGCCAGTTGCTGATCAATATGCCGGTGCGGGTGATTCTGGATAGCGGCGCGGCGCTGTTGGGCGCGGCGGCATATGCCGAGGCGCGGGCCGCGGAGTTGAGCGGAGTTTCGCCGAGGGCGGCTTCGGTGGCGCATCACGCGTAGCGATTGCTCAATGGATGAACGAAGGGCTGGCCGCTGGCCGGCCCTTTGATTTTTTCCGGAACTGTCGCTCATTGTGCGTCCCACCCATGTCGCGATGAAACTGCGTCATGGATGGGGTCACCCATATCCCTGCACCAGAGAAAGAAATTGCGTCAGCGGGTTGGGCGCGATTGCGCCGTCAGCCATTGGCGGTAGATGTTGCATTGCGCGGCGCGAAGGCCGGTGGCGGTTTCGACTTTTCCGTCTTGCTGGAACTGGATGTATGTTCCGTTGTCGCCTTGTTGGGGCCAGTTGGGAATGCCGGGTGAATTGGGGTTGCCGGTTTTGGCGAAGTTGGTCCAGTAGGTTTGGATGAGATCGGCGAGTTTTTTGTCGACGTCAGTGAATTTGCCGGAGATGTTTCCGGTCTTGGGGAAGTAGCCGAAGACGTAGGGCAGGTCGGCGGAGTGGACGGCGCCTTGCGCTCCTGGCCAGGAATGGCGTGATTGAATTCGTACTGCCAGGTCGGGTTGTGAGCGGCTACGTGCCACGCGGCCTGGGTGACGGACGGGCAGCGGAAGATCATGTCGGCGGACCACTGGTCGGCGGCGGTGCCGTACTTGGGATCGGTTGTGCCCTGTCCTCCATTGGCGAGACCGTAAGCGGCGATGCCTTGGGCGCCAGAGCGCCGGCTGCGAAGGTGATGGTAATGCGGAGTTGATCAGCGGATTGGTTGCCGCCGAATTCGCGGGTTGTGGTGCCGAAGACGAGGGGAATGTGGCTTCCTGGCCAGTCGCAAAGACGAGGGCGGGCTGTTGAGGCAACACATAGCCGTCGATGTCGGGGCCGACGCGCGGACGGTTGCTGGGGGAATTTGGCCAGTGCAGCAAGCATTTCCTGCGCAGAGAGGGTGCGCAGATACTTGATCTGGCCATCGCCTGCGGGGGCGCCGAGGGCTTTTGCGAGGTCTGACCCGGCCTGCTCGGCCTGGGGGAGCGGGAGCAGCGGGGCGGTGAAGGCCGCTCCGCTCTCGGCGAGGGCTTTCTGGAAGAGGCCCTTCGCGAGAGGCGAGGTCATCAGCATGCTGGTGTCCATGGCGCCGGCGGACTGGCCGAAGACCGTGATGTTGTTGACGTCGCCACCGAAGCCGGCGATGTTGTCGTGAACCCAGTGGAGCGCGAGGACCTGGTCCATCAGGCCGTAGTTGCCGGAGGCGTGATGGGCGGATTCGGCGGTGAGTTCGGGATGGGCGAGGAATCCGAACATGCCGAGACGGTAGTTGACGG
The DNA here is from genome assembly GCA_963769345.1 of uncultured Acidobacteriaceae bacterium. Taxonomy (GTDB): domain Bacteria; phylum Acidobacteriota; class Terriglobia; order Terriglobales; family Acidobacteriaceae; genus Telmatobacter. The sequence continues at coordinate 1,908 of CAVYLL010000002.1, read as the reverse complement.
TTACGAGAATGACGCCGTGATTGACGAGCGTTCCGTCTTTGTAGAGCGCACTGGATGCGGTGCCGCCTTCGTTGGCGCCGCCGTGAATCCAGAACATGACGGGAAGCGGCTTGGCGACGGGCCACTCGGGAACGATGACGTTGAGGAAGAGGCAGTCTTCCTTGCCGGTTTCGGCGTCGCGGCGGTTCCAGTCGCCGAGGTCGGGTTGCGCGCAGGGAGCGCCGAATTTCGTGGCGTTGCGAATGCCGGTCCAGGATTTGGCGGGAACGGGCTCGTGCCAGCGGAGATTGCCGATGGGCGGCTGTGCGTAGGGGATGCCGAGGAACTCCGCGCCTCCGCCGGAACGCGGCGTACCCTGGATTTGACCAGATTTGGTTTTGACGACTAGAGAGTTGTCGTTCTGTCCTGGCCGTCTGCGCATTGAGTTGCGGCAGCGAGGAGCAGCGATGATGAAGAAGGCAAGCGGCCGGCAGAGTGTAAGGATGAATTTCATCAAGGCATCTCCAGTGTCAGGACAAACAACGGAATTCTACCAATGCGACGGTTTATGCTGATCGCGTACTATCGGACGGAGAAGGAACTGCGGAGGACTGGCTGCGATGTGGAAGTGGGTGCGACGGATTGTCGTGGCGCTGGCGGGGGCATTCGTGGCGCTTTATGTTGGCGACTGGGCAGTTTACAAGATGCGCGGATCGCCGCAGGGATCGGTCAAGGTGAGCCAGACTCTTGTTGTTCCTTTGAAGGGCAACAAATCGGAGTATGACTATCTGGGACGAGCGATGTTCCCTGCTCGGTTTCGATCTTTTCGCAGGATGGTGAAAGTCCCTGCTGGCAATTGCGACGGAATCAGAATCAGAACACTAAGATGTAGATGGCGATTCCGCCAATATCGTCTCGTCTAAATCCGGCAAAAATCCTCGAGGGCTGAAGCCCTCCTTTTTTTGTTGTTCGTTACGGCACGACTGAAAGTCGTGCCCTGACACTTCGTGCCTCGACGGATGACCTGCGAAGAGATTCCATGATTCTCATTGAGTGTTCGTTTCTCACACGCGGGCGTGATGTGAGTCACGTTTTTCGATTTGGGGGATGCGTACTATCGAGAAACCTTGCTCTGATGAGCAGGTGGACGGTCAGTTATGTACAGCGAAACGCAAAACGAAAACGGCACCTACAATACGCGCTGCCTCTATTGTTTTATGACGGTCGCAACGGCCGTGGAGACCAAAGAGGAACTGGAACACGTTGAGGCACAACACGTCTGCCCGGAGAGGGCTCTCTCAGAGCTTCTCGCTGCTAAGGCCGCGACAGAGGCTCACACTCACCGGAATTAAGCATGCTTCATCCCTTCTATTTGTTCGGTGGGGCCCGAAGAAGGCGGCGGAGCGTCTGCGCGGCTTGGCCTGGCCACCTGAAATCTTCTTGTAAAGTTCCTGGTCAGCGGAGCGGGTGATGCTGCTGGCCTTGTCGAGCTCGGCCTTGGCTTCTTCTTTTCTGCCCATGGTGCGGTAGAGGCGGCCGAGGCGCCAGTGCACGTTCACATCGTTGGGATTGAGCTTCTCTGCGGTGAGGAATTCGCGGAGCGCATCGTCGTTGCGTCCTTCGGTGGCGGCGAGGATGCCGAGGTCGAGGTGGACGAGCTCGACTGAGGGATCGAGCTTGACTGCCTTTTCAAGCAGCGGCGCGGCATCGGTGTACTGATTCATCTGGATGTTGGCGTCGCCGATGTAGAGCAGGGACTGCGCATGATTGGGGTCGGTGGCCAGTTCCGCCTGAAATTCCTTGATGGCTTCGGGATATTGTTTCTGGGTCCAGAGCAGGTAGCCGAGGCCGAAGTGCACATCGGGCTCGTTGGGCTTGGCTTTAGCGGCTTTGCGGAACATATCGATGGCGCCGGAGGTGTCATGATAG
>CAVYLL010000001.1:0-146081 GCA_963769345.1 uncultured Acidobacteriaceae bacterium | reverse complement strand
GGGAGGTGACGTCCGCAGGTGAAGACGTGCACGCCATGCTGTCGCGACGAGGTGAACTGGTCGATCTCACGACCCTGCGCCGGGAGACGGAGAACCGCGTCAGGGTGTGGCAGGAGGCATCGACAGGTCTCGAGGACACCACCGACCATCTCGAGTGGCTGCGAGCGGCCAGGGGAGAGCGGACCTGGGACTTCTGGGACCGGTACCGCCACTACCTCGAAGAAGTCACGCTGATGCCCAGGCGCGTCGTATTGCGGCTCGACGACACCACAGACCAGGTGCTAAGGAAGCTTGAAGATCCTGCCCGGCCCGGTCACTGGCGCCGTGACGGGCTCGTCGTCGGCCAGGTCCAGTCCGGCAAGACAGCCAACTACATCGGCCTGATCTGCAAGGCAGCCGACACCGGCTACAAACTCATCGTGGTGCTCGCGGGCATCCACAACAGCCTCCGAAGCCAGACGCAGCTGCGCGTGGACGAAGGTTTCCTCGGCTTCGACACCCAGTACCAGCAGCGCTACGACGACGACCGGGCCACCTCTTACCTCGGTGTCGGCGCCATGCCAGGGGCACGAAGGCTCAAAGTCGCGTCCCTGACCAACAGTGCCGAGAACGGCGATTTTAAGCGCGCCGTCGCTATGAATACCAACATCCCGATCGGTGACTACCCAGTTGTCCTGGTGATAAAGAAACACCGCAGCATCCTGAACTACCTGCGGAAATGGATCGTCGAGGTCGAGGGGCGGCCGACCGGCCAGGGCAACAGGAAAATCGTCCACGACGTGCCGGTCCTAGTCATCGACGACGAAGCAGACAACGCCTCCGTCAACGTCGCAACGCTGGACGAAGACACTAGGCCGTCGTCGGTCAACGCGGGCATCCGCGCACTGCTGGAAAGCTTCGACAAGGCCGCCTACGTCGGGTACACCGCCACGCCTTTCGCAAATATCTATATCGACCCCTCCACCGAGCATGACCAGTACGGCCTCGACATCTTCCCCCGGCACTTCATCGAGAGCCTGCCGCCCCCGTCGAACTACCTGGGTCCTGAACGCGTCTTCGGCCTCCAGCCCGGCGACCCCGAAGACGACGACGTCGATCCTGTGCCGATCGTCCGCAACGTTGACGACAATGACGCATGGATGCCCGACAAGCACATGAAGGACTGGATCCCGCCCGACCAGCTGCCCGGCTCGCTGCGCGACGCCATCAGCTCATTCGTCCTGGCCTGTGCCGCACGCCGGGTCCGCGGCCAAGTGACCAGCCACAACTCGATGCTCGTCCATGTCACCCGGTTCCAGGCCGTCCAAAGCCGCGTCGCCGAGCAGATCGGCGACCAGCTCCGGCTGCTGCGTGACCGGATCCGTTACGGCGACCGCAACGCCCGGATCCCGGTGGAAGAGGAGCTACGCGCCTTGTGGGAACGGGATTTTGCTCCTACCAGCGCATGGTTCCCCGCCGACCAGGTCATCCCGGTCAGCTGGCCAGAGCTGTGGGACCAGGTGCGAGCAGCCGCCGAGAAGATCCAGGTACGGATCATCAACGGCACTTCCCGCGACGCACTGGAGTACTACGAGAACCGCCGCACGGGCCTGTCGGTCATTGCGGTAGGCGGGAACAAGCTGTCCCGCGGGCTGACCCTCGAAGGGCTCAGCGTCAGCTACTACCTGAGGGCGTCGAAAACCTACGACACGCTCCTCCAGATGGGCAGGTGGTTTGGCTTCCGTCCCGGATACGAGGATCTCTGCCGCCTGTACACCACAGCCGCGCTACGCGACGCCTACGCCGAGATCACCGCCGCCAATGAGGAACTGCGGCGCGAATTCGAGGAGATGGCTGCCCTCGACGCCAAACCGGAAACATTCGGCCTGCGGGTGCGCGCCTCGCCAGCCGGCCTGGGAGTCACCGCGGCGAACAAGATGCGCCGTGGCCTGAAGGTCAAGCTCAGTTTCTCCGGCGACATCCCCGAGACGGTGATCTTCGACCTGCACGACGGTGCGCTGACCCGGAACCTCCAGGTTGTCGAGCAGTTCATCAGCAGGCTGGACGCGGCGTCTCCTCCACCGCCGAAAGAGGGTGGCAGCGGGCCAGAAAGCAGGAGCTGGACAGGCGTATCAGCTGAGGAGATCGTCGACGGTTTCCTCGCCGAGTACGTTTCCGACCCCAAGGCGCAGCGGGTCAGGCCCGCCTTCATTATTGAGTACATCCGGCGCTGTCAGCGGGTGGGAGAGCTGGATGACTGGACTGTCCGGCTAGTCAGTAGCAGCACTGGCAAGCCGAGGAAGATTGGCCCGTACGAAGTAGGTCTCATCACCCGCAGAAAGACCAATGACGACCCCAAGCGCGAGCAGCGTTATACGATCCGGCGGGTTGTCAGCCCTACCGACGAGTCCGCCGACCTCGATGACGGCCAGAAGGCGCTGGCCTTGGCCGCAACCCGCAAGGCTGCAGAAGGCAAGTTCGACAGCGAAGGGAAACCACGAGACCCGAAGGTGCCTACAGGCACTCCGCTGCGTCGCCAGCGGCGTCCCGGCCAGGCCCTCCTGCTGCTGTATCCGCTGAAGAACCCCTTGGAGGCCGATTGGCACCACCTGCCCCCGGTCGTGGGATTCGCGATCAGCTTCCCGTTCTCGGAGCACTCCGAGAAAACCGAGTACGTCGTCAATGAGATATGGCAGCAGCAGGCTTTGGACGATCCAGACGACGAGGACACCGACGGATGAGGATCACCGAGCGGGACTGGGACGATCTGGAGGCCGACTGGCACGCCGACGGCAGTACCGTCCGCCGACTGTATCCCGGATCCCCACACGATATCTTCATTGCCGTCCAGCACCCCGACGGCCGTCGCATGCTAACCCTCCGGATCGGCAAGCATGCAGCGAGCGGCGCCCTGCGTCGACTGCATTCGCTCCCGCGCACGCGCGGGCTCGAGATGCAGTTCGCGGCGGTGGACGATGGCAGCAGCGAGCTACGTGTCCTTCTCACCGCCGACGACCTGCGCGAGGTGTTCAACTCGCTGGCCAGCGACATCGCCTCGACCGCCCAAGCGGCAACCGGGCCGGTCGAAGCCGTGCTCGCCGCCGCTGACCGCTTCGAGCACTGGCGGCACATGCTCCAGACCATCGCGGAGGCGGGCCTGACCCCAGAAGGCCGCCGTGGCCTGTTCGGTGAGGTGACGGTCCTCCGCGACCATCTGCTCCCTGCGATGTCCGGTGCGGACGCGGTGCGTGCGTGGACTGGCCCAGCTGCCGCGAACCAGGACTTCCAGCTTCCCGCTGCTGCGATCGAGGTCAAGACCAGTTCTGGTAAGGAGCCTTAGACGATTGTGATCAGCAACGAGCGCGAGCTCGACGAACGCGGCACAGCCAAGCTCATCCTTGCGCACCTGTCGCTGGATGAGCGCCGCGGCGGGAACGGCGAAAGCCTCAACGCCGCTGTCGACCGTACCCGCGCCGCCGTGACCGACGCCGACGCGCGGTCCGCTCTAGACGACCTCCTCGTGCGGGCCGGGTACCTAGGGCACCAACGCGACCTTTACGACGAGCCGCGCTACACCGTCCGCAGACAGCGGTTCTGGCACGTGACCGGAGACTTTCCCCGGATCACCGAGGCCGACCTGCGGCCGGGCGTAGGAGACTGCCAGTACCGCATCTCCACCGCCGGTCTGGATGCCTACTTGATTACCGCCGATGATGCCGCTATGGCCGTCAAGGGGGGGATTGCCGGATGAGCGACCTGCCCTTGGCGGACTACGCACGGGATCTCGTGGCGGACGTCCTCGCGACCGCCGAGGCCGAAAGTACGACCGCCCCGGAAACCTTCACCCGACGCACACTCGACGATCTTGAACAGGCCGGCGTCACTGAGAACACCTTCACCGCGTACTACAGGGCGCACGGCGTGGAGGTGAGCGGCTACGGCAGCAACGACTCCCTCGGCACCCTCGACCTGTTCATCACCTCGTTCCGCCAGTTCCCACTGGAGGCAGGATGCCCGGTCAGAGGTCGATACGCTGCTCCGGCGCCTGTCCGTATTCGTCCGCCGGTGCCGAGAGGGCCTCCGTCAGTACATCGACGAAGCCTCCGACGTCTACGACATGTGCCTGGCCGTGGAAAAACAGCTCCCGGAGGCACCGCGGCTCAGGCTTTTTCTGCTCACGAACAGCATCACAACAGTCACCGCGCTCCCCGACTCCACTTCGACGACCTGCCCATCAGCTATGAGGTATGGGACCTAACCCGCCTGCACCGGATGGCGACCTCCGGCACGCTTAGCGAGCCGATCATCGCCGATTTCGAGGACCCGCTGCCCTGCCTGGCCACCCCTGGACCGACCGGGACTTCTCGGTGTTCCTGGCCATCATGCCGGGCACGACGCTGTCCGCCCTGTACGGCCAGTACGGCACCCGGCTGCTGGAGTTGAACGTCCGATCTTTCCTGCAGGCCAAGGGTGAGGTCAACCGCGGCATCCGCGACACCCTTGCTCACCGACCCGGAACGGTTCCTCGCCTACAACAACGGCATCACCGCGACTGCGTCCAGAGTCGAGTTCTCCCCCTCGCTGGGGGGGCAAGCCATCCGCCGGGTCCACGACTTCCAGATCGTCAACGGCGGGCAGACCACCGCGTCTATCCACTACGCGCACGTGCGCGACAAGGCCGTCATCTCCGGTGTCTTCGTCCAGATGAAACTCACCGTGGTCTCCCCGGAGCAGCTTCAGGAGATCGTCCCGGAGATCTCCAGGTACTCCAACACGCAGAACAAGGTCACCCTCGTCGACTTCAGCTCCAACCACCCCTACCACGTCGCACTGGAAAAGATCACCCGGTCCCTGTGGGCTCCCGCCGCCGATGGCAGCGGCCAAGAGACCCGCTGGTTCTACGAACGCGCCCGCGGCCAGTACGCCGACGCGCTCGCCCGGGAACGGACCCCCGCGCGGCAGCGCGCGTTCAAGATCCTCCACCCGCTGCGGCAGAAGTTCACCAAAGCCGATGCTGCGAAGTTCGAGCACTCCTGGGACCAGCTCCCGCACATTGTCAGCCGCGGCGCGGAGAAGAACTTCCGCGAATTCATGATCAGGCTTGGGAGAAGGCACCCGCTATCGGCACCAGGTACTGCCAGGACCTTATCGCCAAGGCCATCCTCTTCCGTGCCACCGAGAAGATCGTCTCGGCCCATCAGTTCGGCGGGTACCGGGCGAACATCGTCACTTACACCGTCTCCAAACTCGCGCACGAGACCGGACAGCGCATCAATGTAATGACAACCGTTGCCGTAAATCCTGGCGCCTTTCGCAATTGTCGTAATGCATCACGCAGGTCCGCCAGCATTCGCACTCTCCTCGGCCAAGTCTGATCAAGTCCTATTGAAGTTCCGCTCATGATTCGTGAAAGCACGACGTTCGCCGTTTTCCCAGAGGCACTGAGAGCCGAAACGATAGCTTTACAAAGAGCCCGAGAGAAGTTTCCTGTCCGAAATCAAAATCCGGCGTCCGGAATCGAACAGATGAGGAACGCAAAGCCCTGAGCTCGTTTCAGATTGTGGACTCCAGTGCCATCTGGAACCAAGGCCCAGGAGTCCCGGCAGCCTGGAAGATTGCGCTGGCGATAACGCGCAATTGAGATCGTCACAGGATACATCCGGCGTCCGGCCGTCGCGGCAGACGGTCGGTTGTCATAGTATGGTGATCTCGATTCTGGACGGCCCGTGGGCCAGGCGTTATCGATACAATCTTCTGACAAACCTTGGGTACGAAACTTGGAGCGCTCATGAGCCATCCCGACGTCTCCCCCACGATCCTCATCCTCGAGAAAATCGGCCAGATCGCCATCACCGTCGACGACCTCGCTCGCGCCAGGAACTTCTACCAGAACACCCTTGGCATGAAGTTCCTCTTCGACGCGGGCCAGCTCGCGTTCTTCCAGTGCGGCGACATTCGCCTGATGCTCAGCACTTCGGAAAAACAGGAACCGCGTGGCGGAACAATCCTGTATTACAAAGTGGCCGACATCCACGCGACGCACGCCGCTCTCATCTCGCGCGGTGTAGAGTTTTTCGAGAATCCGCACCTGATTGCGAAGATGCCCGACCACGATCTGTGGATGGCGTTCCTCAAAGACACCGAAGGCAACACCCTCGGCATCATGTGCGAAGTGCGAAGCTAGGGCCGCCGGTCTTCCAGCGCCAGCACCGCGTAACTCGTCGCCGCATCGCTCATGAACTTGCCCACGTCCGAATTCAGATCGCGATTCTTGTTCAGCGACCACGCCGGCCACGCGCCTGTGGTCTTGTCCTGGTTTGCCTCAAGCCACGCGAGCCCTCGCGCAATATGCGGTTTCTTGTTTGCGTCCAGCAAGGCTCTCTTCGAGCACAAGCACGACGAGACCCGTGGCATAGCCGTCTGATCGGGTTTCCAGCGGAGTATTGTCACGGCGTTTCCACGTACCCAGTTCGGCGAGGCTCCAGCCACCGTCATCGTGCTGCAGACGATTCACTTCATCGACAAGGGAAGTCACCTGGTCCTTACGTCATCACACCGGGAAAATACTTCCCCGCCCACATTGCGCACAATCTTGTTCACCAGCGGCTGCGCTTCATAATGGCTCTGCAGGTAGCCGCGCAAAGCAGCAAGATTCGCCGCGATCTTCGGATCGTTGCGATAATTGTCGGGCGCGCCGCCAACAGCCAGCGCCATCAGCGCCGCCCAGTGATACTGCGATTCCTTTGACTCCCACGGCGTGTAATCGAAGTTCTGCCACACCCACGCGCCGGCATCCGGCCCGACTTCGACTGAAGCGCCCAGGCATTGTCGAAAGCCAGCCGCGTGCGTTCGCTCAGGCGTCCCTGCGGCACATCGTAGCTATCGAGGATGATGGCGTTCAGCACCGACTCGGCGTTGCGCGACTCCACTTCTTTTCCAGCGCCGTAAACCGCATCGCTGTAGAAAGGCTGCACGTCCTTCCACTCGCGGACGCGCTTTTCAACGCTGGCCAGCATCACCTGTTCCGGCGCGGAAGGTGTGCGCTCACCAGCTTGACCGCGCAGCGCGGGACGGGCAAGCGCATAGCTCGCCTGTGTGTGGCAGCTCACGCACAGAGTGCCGTGATCCTTGTGCGCCCGATCCCAACCCTGCCACCAGGTCTCGCGGCTGTCGAGATATTGAGCGGCCGCTTTGGGACTCCAGGTTAGCGTAGCGGCGGCAGGCTTGTCCGCCGCCAAAACAGTCCCACCTGGCAAGCGTCGCACAAACCAGAAGTGTGCCGCACGCCAGCGAGGCAAGCACCATCGCACCAATAAACTGCCTTCTTGTCATGCCTTTGACCTCGGCAACGATCGGGGCATCGTCGTGGTTCAGAACCTGATACTGCCAGCATACTTCCGTGAGGCCCAAACCCGGCAGAATTTCCACGGTCGCGCGCCGGGTCGAAACGAGTTCCTTCCCGGTTAACTGCCGGCCTCGTAATGCACAGGCTCGCGCGTTATGCTCACTTCATGGTGCGATTCACGGTGCTGGCGTCCGGATCCAAAGGCAATTGCACGGTCGTCACCGGCGGCAATACCCGGATCCTCGTCGACGCCGGCCTGAGCTGCCGCGAACTCTTCCGGCGCATGCGCCTTGCCGACGAAGATCCCGCGACCCTCGACGCCATCATCATCACCCACGAGCACTCAGATCACGTGGCCGGCCTGGCAGTCACCGCGCGCAAACTCGGCATCCCCGTCTACTTCACCGAAGGCACCCATCGCGCCTGGGTGCGCTGGCTCTCGCCCCGCAAGCAGATGACTTATACCCAGTGGCTTGAGCAGTGCCGCAAGCAAGCGGCTGCACGCATGGCCGAAGCCGATGCGTCAACGGGAGAAGAATGCGATCCCGAAGACCTCGAAGCCTGCGCCGAATCGGACGCCCCTGAAGCCGCCGACCCGGTCCCCGAAAAGGCTGCCCCGGAAAAGGATCCAACCTGGCTTCCTTCTATTCAATTCTTCCAGGCCGGAAAGCCGCTCCAGATCGGCGACATTTTTGTCAGCCCCTTCACCATCCCACACGATGCTGCCGACCCGGTTGGATTCGTCTTCCAGGCTGAAGGCGTACGCATGGCCTTTGCAACCGACCTCGGATACATCCCGCCCAACGTAAAAGCCCAGCTCAAAGCCGTTGATCTTCTGCTACTTGAGTCCAATCATGACCTCGAGATGCTCCGCGACGGCCCCTACCCCTGGTCAGTGAAGCAGAGGGTGCTATCCCGCGTCGGGCACCTGTCGAATGAGGCAACCGCCACCTACCTCGAATCCGAGTACGACGGCCAAGCCACCTACGTGATCCTGGGCCATCTATCTGAAAGCAATAACCTTCCTGAGCTGGCAAGGATCGCCGCCGAGCGCGCCTTGAACGGCCGCGCCAGCCTTCTGGCAAACCGCCTGTTGCTTGCAGCGCAACATGAGCCCATGTCAACTATTTGTTTCTGATGATTCTCGCTTACAATGGTAATTGGGAGTAACGTGGGCGTGGCGCTTCCGTATCGGCATGGCTGGGTTGCAAGTTCTCTCGTATCAGAGGCCTTTCAGTAATCTAGAATCTAGCATCGACCGGTACTCGCGAAGCATCCAACAGTCGAACGTGCACCGTCGCGTTTCCTCGAATGCAAAGCGCGGCGATTGAGAGGATCCTTCACCAGGTGAGTTGTAACTTATGGCTAAAATCCAATGTACCGACCGAGTTGTTGGCGCGATTCTTGCAAGCTGGCGGTATGACATTTCAGGGATCTCCCCCGAAATGCGCAGAGATTATGAACAGCATTTCACCGATTGCAGCCGCTGCCGCGCCCGCTTGAAATTCCATCGCAGCCTCGATGTATCTCTTGTCGTTTTAACCTCACTTTCCGTGTTCTTCTCCCTGTTCGCACTCGCGGTTCTGCGCCACATCAAGCCGCTTGAGCACGTCGCGTTCAACGTCTTCGGCCTCGACGTCGCCGACACCTATCACATGCTGGTTTCAGCGGCGATCGCCGGAGTCTGCTTCTCTGTCATTGCCTTCGTTCTGGTCCTGACAGCAACGCCCGTGCCATCGTATCTCGGCGGAATTGCAGCGGAGCGCGCGCGCATTCTTGAAGAACGCCTCCCCGAAGCCTTCGAACGCCTCCCCGATGCCATCAAATCCCTGCGTCCACGCTGACGGGTGTTCCATTCAAAAGTGAAAAGGCCTCCCTTACGGGAGGCCTTTTCGTTTTCTCAGCTAACGCTTACCGGAATTCCTTCCCCAAACAGAACGAGTAAATTACTTCGCAATCGGCACACGCAAATCGCCGCCCGTCATCTCCTTCGGCAATCCGAGATGCAACAGATTCAGCAACGTTGGCGAAATATCCCGCAGCGAGCCATCAGGACGCAGCCGATAATCCGGTCCGTCTTCAGCAATGTAAATCATCGGCACAGGGTTCGTAGTATGCGCCGTGTGCGGCCCGCCGGTCACCGGATCAACCATCAGTTCCGCATTACCGTGATCCGCCGTAATCAGCCAGCTCCCATTCTTTTCCTTGATGGCCTTGTAGATGCGGCCAAGCTGCGCATCCACCGCTTCGCACGCGCGGATCGTCGGCTCCAGTTTGCCAGAATGGCCCACCATGTCGGCGTTCGCGAAATTCGCGACCACGAGATCGAACGCCGTATCGTTGATCGCTTTCACGATGGTGTCCCCAATCGCCTCGGCCTTCATTTCGGGCGCGAGATCGTAAGTTGCAACCTTGAGCGAAGGAATCAGCGTGCGGTCCTCGCCGGGAAAAGGCGTTTCAATACCTCCATTGAAGAAGTAAGTCACGTGCGCAAACTTCTCCGTCTCGGCCACGCGCAGGTTGCGCAGATTGTGCGCCGAAAGAATATTCGCCAGGATATTGTCCATCGACTCCGGCAGAATGATCATCGGCAGCGCATACAACTTGTCGTACTGCGTCATGCACAGGTAGTGCAGGTTCTTCGGAATCTCGCTGCGCGGAATCATTTCATCCAGCGACTCCCACCCCTCGAGATTGCGCCCGCCATCCTTGTTCAATCCGCTTTCGCGCGCCAGCACGCGGGTGATCTGCCGTGCGCGGTCCGCGCGGTAGTTGAAATTGATGCACACATCCTCGTCGCGAATCTGCCCAACCGGCTTTCCCGCCCCATCGACCACCACAAACGGAATGACAAATTCATCCGTCACGCCGTTGTTGTAGCTCTCCTTCAGCCGAGCCACCGGGTCCGGATACGCGCCACCCTCGGCCTTGCCGTTCACCATCGCATCAAATGCTTTGCGTTCGCGTTCCCAGCGCTTGTCGCGATCCATTGCGTAGTAGCGGCCATTGATCGAGGCCACTTTGCCCACGCCATATTCGCGCATCTTCTGTTCGAGCTTGGCGATGTATCCGGCGCCGGAATCGGGTGCGGTATCGCGCCCATCCATGAACGCATGCACAAAAACATTCGGCAACCCGTACTCGCGCGCCACGCGAAGCAGCGCGTACAGGTGCTCCTGATGGGAATGGACTCCACCGTCCGACACCAGTCCGAAAAGATGCAGCGCATGGCGCCCATCGCGCGCCTTCTGCATGGCCTGCATGATCGTCGGTTCCTTCGCGAATTGCCCCGAGGCGATCAGCGCGTCGATGCGCGTAATGTCCATCTGCACAATGCGCCCCGCGCCAATGTTCAGGTGGCCGACTTCGCTGTTGCCCATCTGTCCATCCGGCAACCCGACAAAATGATCCGAAGCCTGGATCAGCGTGTTCGGAAACTCGCGCAGCAGCTTGTCATAACTTGGCTTGCGCGCCAGTGCGATTGCGTTGTTAGCCGTTTCGGCACGATAACCCCATCCATCAAGAATGGTCAGAACCAGGGGGTGTTTCGTTGAAGCCACGAAGATACCTCGTAATCGAGCGATGTACTTGATATCAGAATAAATGCTCGATGCGTTCGGCCTGCGTGGTGACGGTCACATCGCGACACGCCGCAGCGCCTTGCCCCCCTGAAAATTCGGCGATCAACGTTGGGCCTCTGTCCACAAAGTTCCCGGAGGGAACGCGCGAAAATAGCCCAGGGTGGAGCGCAGCGGAACCCTGGGATGGCCAAGAAAAAGTATCAGGGCACGACTCTACAGCTTGGTGAAAAACTCGACGACCCGCTGTTTTGTAACAAGGGCATGGCTTCAGCCAGGCCGTAAATGCAACAAAATGAGTGTCGGGCTTTAGCCCCTGAGGGATGTAATTTCCGAATCGGCAAAAATATGCCCGTTTCGGATTTCTCGAGATGCTGTCATTCTGACGCAGCGGAAGAACCTGCCCTGCAGATTTACAAATCGGCACGAACGAGGGTGCCCCATCCAAGCGCAGCTTGGGTGGGAAAGCACGATCCCGCCCAATTTTCATCTTGTTGGGTGTCGCTGCGTGACATGTATGACTGCAGTTGCCTCTCGTGACTTCGCATCGGCGATGAGTCTCCCAAATTGGCCAGCATTTCGGGCGTTGCCCTTGAGTTCCAGCAAACGCAAACTTTTCAGGACGGCAAGAAGTGTCAGGGCACGACTTTAGTCGTGCCGCAAGACCCGCAAAAGAAACCGACCGGGCTTTACAGGCTGCGGAAAAACTCAATCGGAGACGCCGTTTTGAAAGGGCACGACTTCAGTCGTGCCGAGCAAACGCAAACTTTTCAGGACGGCAAGAAGTGTCAGGGCATGACTTTAGTCGTGCCGCAAAGCCGCCAAAAAAACGCTCGGGCTTTACATGCTGCGGAAAAACTCAATCGGAGACGCCGTTTTGAAAGGGCACGACTTTCAGTCGTGCCGATAAAACCAATCAAATCAAAATCGGCTTTAGCCGCTGAGGCATGCTTTTCCATGAACCAATCGCACGCATTTTTCCGCAGCCTGTTTAGCCCCTGAGGGATGCTTCCAGGTTGACGGTTCCACGACCAAAGCATGAGGTGGCTAGGGCCAGCCGGGTAGAAGTTCGACCACAGCAGTCCATTCGGTCCTCGCATGAACAAGCACGTCAAACACACCAAAACTGTCGTATATCGGGATTGTGGACGTCGTGGCCCAATCCAGAAATCACCAAGCTTCGGACCCTTCCGAAGTCGTCTAGCCGCCCCCGACCGTCCTTAGATTCGAATGCGATGAACGTTTCGCTCCGTGCGGCTGCTTTCCGTGCGCACTCGTTTGCGCCATGTGGCGAGACGAGCCTCTCCTCGGCCTTTCCACCAACGGTGGAAGCCCGGCGAGCGCCAGCAACCCATTGTTCGATGCGGTGAAGAGGTTGAATCCTTCTTTCCGTGCATGCGGCCGGCCTTCAGTTGCAGCCACAAACAGCGCCGTGTGGCTCGCCGGATGAATCGCGATATAGGTTGTGAATCCTGCTCCGCCGCCGGTCTTCTCGATGATGTGCCATACGTCTTCGTTCGTTCCCAGGTGCATCCATCCCAGGCCAATGCCATTCGGCCGTCCGGCATGGTCCAGTCCGTATTGGCCTTTAAGGCTTGCCGGCGCCACATACACTTCAGTCGCGTCGCCAGCCTGCGCCGGTGCCCCCGCTCCCACCAGGTACTTGAGAAACTTCTCCATATCCGCCGGCGTGGAGTAAAGCCCGCTGCTTCCCTGGGTGCTTGCGGTTATCGTGCAAGGGCCCTCTTCGTGCGCGCCCGTCATAAGCCGTTCGCACTGTGCCGAGTTCGGAAAGAAGGTCGTCTCCCACATGCCGAGCGGCTTCAGCGTGCGTCGCTGGAGCAGCGCGGCGTAGGGCTCCCGCGCAGCCTTCGCCAGCGCGTCACTCAACAGATCGAACCCAACGTTTGAGTAGTACGCCTGCGTTCCCGGCGTAAATTTGAGCTCAGTACTTGCAAGCCAGTACCATCGAGTCCCGAAGTCGGGATACGAAAAATGCGGTGTCCGGCGTGGCGCGGTTCCAATCTCTCGCTCCAGGCCCGCCGTGTGGGTCGCCAACTCCTCAAGCGTGATGGGCGCATCTCTCCTGGGCACGACTGCACCGTCAGGCGCGAATTTTTCCAGCGTATCGTCCAGGCGAACCGTGCCATTGGCAACAAGCTTTGTCAGAAGATCTGTAGTGAAGATCTTCGTCAGCGAGCAGAGCCGAACCACCGTTACCCGCGTCGGCGCCGCATGCGATCCCGGCACTGCTTCACCATAACCATGAAAGTAGACTTCGTTGCCGCGAACGACCACCAGCACAAGCCCCGTTGCGCCCGAATTCGTATAGAGTTCATTGCCCAGCGACTCGGCGTCCTTCAATTCATGAGGAGTCACCCCAGGAGCAGTCTGTGCTGCAGTCGGCAGAAGGCTCAACAGGAAAAGGAGGGCAGCGAGGAAGCGCATCATCTCTAGTGTAGGACCACTGCTCCCGTCCCGTTCAACCCACCGAAGCAATCTTAAAAACTTTGGGTATCCAGGGCAGCAAGGCTGTGGTGTCGTGTTCCGCAAATGCGAAAGGAAGAGCCGAATCGCTCTCCCTTCCGCATTTGCGCGAAGCGCTGTTGGCCCCACCGCAGGTGGTTATTCGTTGAAGTTCAACGACTCAAGCCCGAGATAAACCGCGCCCGCGCCCAGTTCTTCTTCAATCCGCAGCAACTGGTTGTACTTGGCGATGCGATCCGTGCGGCTCACCGAGCCAGTCTTGATCTGCCCGACGCCCGTAGCCACAGCGAGATCGGCGATGAACGTATCCTCGCTTTCGCCCGAACGGTGCGACATCACCGATGTGTATCCATAACGGCGTCCCAGTTCAATCGCTTCCAGCGTCTCAGTCAGCGTGCCGATCTGGTTCACCTTGATCAGAATCGAATTGGCCACACCCTCTTCAATGCCGCGCTGCAGGCGCTTCACGTTGGTCACGAACAAATCGTCGCCCACAAGCTGAATGCGGCTGCCCATCTTGTCCGTCAGCAGCTTCCAGCCATCCCAGTCGTCCTCGGCCAGACCATCTTCGAGCGAGACGATCGGATACTGGCGGCTCCAGTTATCCCAGAAGTTGACCATCTCTTCGCTGGTCAGTTCGCGCTTGTCGCTCTTCTTGAAGACGTACTTCTTCTTTTCCTTGTCATAGAACTCTGACGAGGCAGGATCGAGCGCAATCGCGATCTGCTCGCCCGGCTTGTAGCCAGCCGCCTCAATCGCTTCAAGAATCAGTTCCACGGCCTCGGTGTTCGACTTCAGCGACGGAGCAAATCCGCCCTCATCGCCCACTGCCGTGTTGTACCCCTTCTTCTTCAGCACACCCTTCAAGCGTGTGGAACGTCTCCGCAGCCCAGCGCAGAGCATCCGAGAAGCGCTCCGCACCCACAGGCATAATCATGAATTCCTGGAAGTCGACATTCGAATCGGCATGCGCGCCGCCGTTCAGCACGTTCAGCATCGGCGTCGGCAAAATGCTCGCATTCACGCCGCCCAGGTAGCGATACAGCGGAATCTCCAGTGTCTGCGCTGTGGCCCGTGCGGCCGCCAGTGAAACAGCGAGAATCGCATTCGCGCCCAGCTTGCTTTTGTTGGGCGTCCCGTCGAGCGCAATCATCGTCTGGTCAATCAGCCGCTGGTTCGAGGCATCCATGCCTTCCAGTTCCGGAGCGATGACGGTCTCAACATTCTCCACCGCCTGCAGCACGCCCTTGCCCATGTAATGGCTCTTGTCGCCGTCGCGCAGTTCAACGGCCTCGTGCTCGCCGGTGGAAGCGCCCGAAGGCACAATGGCGCGGCCTAAAGCTCCGCTTTCCAAAACCACATCTGCTTCCACGGTCGGATTGCCACGCGAATCCAAAACCTCGCGCGCTCGAATCGCAATAATTTCAGTCATATCAGTCCTCGCTATGCGGTGCTGCAGCCGGTCATTCAGTTTGGGACGGCGATCCACGGCCACGGCCTCTCCGGCAGCGCTCTGAATTATTCCCAGAAGCTCGTGCACGTGTTCAAACCCCTCTCCGTCCAGCAAAATTGCGTAGAAAAAGTGAATGTTGTTCCGTACGGATTCTAGCAAACACAGCTGCATCGCCTCGTGTGGCAGCGGTCACATGCGGCAACCGATAGAAGGCATGAAAGATCATCCTGCCGGTTATCTCAGTTGATTCGTATTGTGCAAGGCACCTGCTGCTGCGCTCTGTGCTGCGCTGGTAAAGGCCGCACGCTAGCATTTATTTGGGACTAGTTTGCGCTGGAATGATTTTCGAATCCTTCCGCAGAACATTTTCCAGCAGGCCGGGTCTACACAGCCACGGGGCGCACCGCCTGCTTCAAAGGGAACAGGGAGAATTTGGATGAACCGGCCGATTCTTGTATGTGCATTCTTCGCATTGGCTGCCACCGCTCTCGTGGCTCAGGAGCAAAGCCAGTCCAGCCCTTACCAGGGAACCTCCAGCCCTCCGCCAGACGACACCATCATCACCACTGAGCAGCAGGCGCCCATCGCTAAACCGCCCGCAGGCCATCCCATGCAGCAGGCACCTGCAGCGATGCAGCCGGCTGCGCAGACCGCCGCAGCCAGTCAAGGCACACGTCCGGTTCCGCAAACCTACGGAGATGGAACTGACGAAGGCATCGTTGGCGTCGCTCCTGGAACCTCCGCGTTGACTGTTCGCGCCGCGGCATCCGATCCCGACAGCGACATCGTGCACCCCGCTCCGCTTCCTCCGGGAACGCTCGGCGAAGGCACACTCATTCGCGTTCGCATTTTGGATGAGCTGTCCAGTTCGTTGTCCCAGCCCGGCCAGCCCTTCCGCAGCCGCGTGGCCAGCGATGTTCTGCAGGACGGCCAGGTCGTCATCCCCGCCGGTGCCGAAATCGAGGGCCATGTCGCACAGCTGTCGACAGGCCGTTTCGGCGGACACGGCTCCATCCTCCTGCACCCTGAAACCGTCACGCTCGAGAATGGCAGCAAGTTTCAACTTCGAGCGATGGTCATTTCCACTCCCGGTTCAAACCTGCGCGTCGGGTCGGAAGGAATCATCACACCCGGCTCGCGCGTGAAACGCAACAGCATCGAATATGGCGCGGTCGCTGGCGGAGGAATGATCGTCGGAGCGGTTCTGGGAGGCCCCCCGGGAATGCTTGTTGGCGGCATCGTAGGCGCCGGAATAGTGACCACACATCTGTTGGTCAGCCATCCGCAGGCCAGGATCGAACCGGGCGCCGTCCTGATGCTCACGCTCACAGACCAGGCGCGACTCGTTCCCGCCACCTCACAAGGCAATTGAGTTTTCTGGGTTGAAGGGGTGAACTTACGGCGCGGCTTCGGTCGCGCCGCTTTTTTGCTTCCGTCGTCCAACCGCAGTGCACGGTAGACGGAATCGCCCTCGATGGTTTCCCCAGTTCAGTCAGGACCTGGGGAAACCAAATCGGGTGTAAACAGGCAACTAGGCGTCGAGTTTCTGTCCGAGGAACTCCTTCATCTTTGCGGTTTCGGCGTTCCACTTGGTGAGCTGTTCGGGTGAAAGGAAATTTGCAACGCGCTGACGAATCTCCTCGCGGTGCTCCTTAACTTTGGCAATGATGTCGGCCCTGGTCGTACCGGGGTTTTTCTTAAGGTACTCAGCGACTTTTTCACGAGCATCCACGAGCGAAGATTGGAGCTTTTCGCGCTGCTGGTCGGTGAGATTCAAGTCCTTGCCAATGCGCTTCAATTCAGAAACAACCTGTTCACGTTCTTCTGCAGTGATAGACATGTATCCATTCTCCTTTGTCTGAATACCGGGTTGAATACGGACGCTGCTCGTCGTACTGCGATGTCCGGGTTTTCTGGGGAGTTAAGGAGTTTGAAAGTTGCTGGGTCAAATGTGGAGCCAACCGTTCTTGCGATTGAGTTCCGCAAGCGCTCAGCACAATTGGGGGAGGAGCAAATGCTTACCCTGCTCCGGAAGACTACCGCCAATGCGAGATAGACTTCGACGGGAAGGTTAATCCTCTGTGGTGGGAAATGCAATAACCATTGCGGCTATGGATGCAAGGCCTTGGTCTTACTGTATTTAGGCAATAAAGAGCCCAGGATGCGTTGCACGCTGCTGAAGCGGCAACTGCTTTCCCTCTAGCTGTTGTTACAGGTGCGCTCCGGCCGAGTGTCTTCGGCGAGGAACATGGAATGCAAGACCGCCACCTCAGCCTCCGCCAGGATCTCTTCGTCTGTCTTTACAAATAGCCACGCCAGGCTCTCTACGAGTGAGTTATCCATGCATCCCCTTTTCCCATACTTCTCCCCATGCGTTGCCTTCCCGCATATACCTGGCCGGGATAGAAAACGACCTGCGAGGCTCTTTAGCCAGCGAGTCAATTTCTTGTGTATGGGTCGTGAATTTCTTTTAATGATACGCGAGTTTTAATCGATTGGAAAGCAAAAGCCGCCTTCGATTTCCCTGTTGGTCACGTGTCGATCTCGCCGCAAACTTCCGATCAAGAATTCGCCATTTGCTGTGCGATCGCTCCCCTGCTTCTCTCTTCCAACCCTGTTCCAATCACGACCCACGGGCTAACTGCTACACTCCCATTTGCCTGGGAGGATTCGGCAGTGGCAGACATAGAATCAGTCGCCGTCATCGGCGCAGGAACCATGGGTTCAGGCATCGCCCACGTATTCGCCCGCTCGGGATTTCCAGTCGTACTATGCGACGTGGAGCAGCGGTTCCTCGATCGCGCGCTCGGCTCCATCCGCACCAACCTTGGCCGCGAAGTGGCGAAGGGCAAGCTTGCAGAGGCGGAGATTGAGCCAACCCTCAGCCGCATTACCGCCAGCGTAACCATGGAGTCCCTGGTTGCCGTACAGGTCGCCGTTGAAGCCGCGCCCGAGCGCTTCGAACTCAAGGCCAGGGTCTTCGCCGCTCTTGATCGCATCCTGCCTCCCACGGCGATCCTGGCGACGAATACTTCGTCCATTTCCATTACAAAAATGGCAGCGCTTACCAAACGCCCCGGTCAGGTCATCGGAATGCACTTCTTCAACCCCGTGCCGGTCATGGCTCTCGTCGAAGTGGTGCGCGGCATGGCCACCAGCGACGCAACATTCGCCGCCGTGCGCGACCTGTCCGTAAAACTCGGCAAGACGCCCATCGAGGTAAACGATGCACCCGGCTTCGTCTCCAATCGTGTCCTGATGCCGCTCATCAACGAGGCCGCCTTCGCCGTCATGGAAGGCGTTGCCACTCCCGAGGCTGTCGATCAGGTTTTCAAACTCGGCATGGCGCATCCCATGGGTCCGCTCACCCTGGCCGACTTCATCGGCATCGATGTCTGCCTCGATATTCTCCGCGTGCTCCAGGATGGATTCGGCGACCCGAAGTATCGCCCCTGTCCGCTCCTGGTCCGCATGGCTGACGCCGGATGGCTAGGCCGCAAATCAGGCCGAGGCTTCTACACCTACGAGCATTTTGCCGAAACGGTGTCACGCTGAAGCGAGCGGTCTTCAATCAGCAGAGAGAAGACCCCGAGGATGCGTTTAGGAATCGGCGGGCGGCTCTTGTTTGGCTTCTGCTTCAAGATCGGCGATTCGAGCGAGAAGAACGTGCTTGATGAATACAACGCTTTCGGGGTTCTCGGATTGATCCAGGCGTTGCACCGTGCTCCGCAGGGAGGCGAGCAGGCTATCGGTGGAGAGAGGCTGAGATGCTCGACGATTATCCATTCGTCACGGCCTTTCGGCTCGGACTTCGGAGTGATGGTGCGGCGGTGTCCGGATCGAGGATTGCTATGCGCCGTAGCAGAAGCGCTCGAAGTTCAAGAGTTGCGGGTGTTTGGTCTTCCCCGGCGAGTCCATCTATACGCGCAAGGTTCGCTCGCAGCATCATGAGCAGATCGGACGTACGTGGAACGCTCACTTCAATTAATTGCATATTGACACGAATCGGTGCCTAGTCGGCATTTTGTTTTGAAGATTGCTGTCACAGCAGGCCCGCATCATCATGGTGCGCACATTGTTGGAGTTGAGGTGCGTGGGACGCCGCGCGTTCGAGTTCTGCGACCCGTTGCAGGGCAGTCCCAAGCACCTCCAGGCGGTAAAGGAGAAGCCGGATATCATCTGTAACATTTGCGTTTGAACGTGAACACCAGCTTTCCTGGGGCAGGAAGCCGGCGTGAAGAACAAGCGTCAGAGAAAGTGAGAGATTGGGCGATCGGGGGCGGGAAGATTCGCTCCCAGTGGCCTCAACTTCTTGTGACGATGCAGGACGGCGGGAGATCCCTGAGCGAGGCGAGTTCAAGAGGCACATCCAATCTGGGGCGCCGGGAAAGTTACAACATCCGGACTCCCGAAAGTTGGTTCAGATGCTGACACTTGTGTGCTAGATGGGATGTGCGGCCCGTCACAGCACGAGCTCTGATAGTGGTTGATCCGCAGCCGTCACCACTTCATTTTGAGCATGAAACATCGCGCTAGCTCACGGAGCCGATGAGTCCCCCAATACTGGGGCAGATCGTGGGCAATCAGGCAATCCCTACACACGATGAATGTTGCGTGTGGAAGTGGCACGGTAGCTAAGCCGTTTGGCAGGCTGCGAGGGTTCGGCGCCGACGATGGCTGGCAAGTTTGACAGGTTGACTGTTCTGCTTTCGCCGTGTTTTCTTAAGCAAATCCCAATTGAGGTCGAATGCAGAAAGTTCTTAGGACTGGTGCGGTGATCGTGTTCGCGCCCTTGCTGGTGTGTTGTGGGTTGGCCTTGAAGTGCTGGCTCGCAGTCGTGGGGTTTGTGTGCGGTCTGGCGGGATGGGAGCTGGCGTGGCCTCCGGTGGAACGAGTTGAGGAGGAGGCCGTAACGGAAGTGCGGCGCTGCCGTTCCACGCGGCGATAGGGTGTCAGACAACCGCGATATTCCCGGCAACCTGGCGATACTCCGTCAATGCTCTCCCACTCATCGAAACCTGCTGAGTCTGAATCTTCCAACAAGGGCACGAGCTTCACAGCTTGCTGAAACTCGACGAACCCATTGTTTGTAACAAGGGCACGGCTCGGGGAACCCACGTAGTGGGTCGCGGGCCGTAACCGCACCCAAATGAATATGGGCTTTAGCCCCTGAGCGATGTCTTCGTAGAAACTCTCGACTCCGCGCTAATCCGATCGCTTCGAATCCCTCCAGCACTGTCATCCTGACGCGCAGCCATAACTCACCAATGCCGAAAAGTTCCGTCTCAGGCCGCGACTTCACAGCTTGCTGAAACTCGACGAACCCAATGTTTTGTAACAAGGGCACGGCTCGGGGAACCCACGTAGTGGGTCGCGGGCCGTAACCCGCACCCAAATGAATATGGGCTTTAGCCCCTGAGCGATGTCTTCGTAGAAACTCTCGACTCCGCGCTAATCCGATCGCTTCGAATCCCTCCAGCACTGTCATCCTGACGCGCAGCAGAAGGATCTTCGGTTGCTTTTCGTTAGTTCCGCATCGGCGGTGACTCGCCAACATTGCAGAGTTTTGTGAAAGGGCACGACTTTAGTCGTGCCGCAGAACGCCACAACACCGCTGGGCTTTAGCCCCTGAGCGACGTAACTTCCGGATTGGCGACCAAGCGCTGATTGCACCTCTGCCATATACCCCATTCCATTGAGCAAATTTCTCTCGGAACCTTGCATGTTATTTCGCCGAATTCTCTACACTTGTCCCAGATGACAAACGTGACCAGCCAGGACCCAGCCGACAGCTTCTAAGCCCGTCCCGCATTGCGGAACACGATTGCTGCAAAAACGGTGCAAACCACCAAAATCTAACGCTAAGTCTTTAGTTTTGACGACTTTACGACATAAGTCCCTTATTTTCAGGTACTTACAGTACCCCCTTGCAAAGCTAACCCGCCTGCAATGACGAACTTGACCTGAAAACGGAAAAAAAGGAGACGGCGCCGCCGTGACCATCTGAGCGCTGCCCACCTACACTGAAGGACGCTCCTCGAAACTCGCGCTGTCGTCGAAAAGAAGAAAGAACCCATCCAAATGAGACTTCTCGTTCTGGCTTCCGCACTCGCGTTTGTTGCTGCACCTCCGCACTTGGCATCAGCACAGACCCCGCCTGCCTCTCCGGCGCCACAGCAGACCGCACGACCCGCGCCACCCACGCGCGATCCCCATACCCCCGGCTACGTTTCCGCAACTCAGCTACCCGACGGCGCCGTGCCATCACCTACCGCTGACGGCAACTTCATCATCGGGCCCACGCACACCCCCGCGCCCGATATGACCGCGCCCGATCTAACCAACGGCGCAGTCGTTGAATTCACAATGAATTCCACCGACAGCAAATACTATCCCGGCATTGCGCGCGATAAAGGCACCTTCGGCACGCCCGATCCCACCGACCCCGCAAAACTCATCATCACCACAAGCCAGCCCGCGCCTTACACGCGCAAAGTCGCCGTCTACGTACCCAAGGCATACGTTGCCGGCAACGTCGCCCCGTTCATCGTTGGAGCCGATGGCCCCGACCACATGCTCTTCACCGCGCTCGATAGTTTGATCGCCGAGCACAAACTGCCCGTCATGATCGCTATCTCCATCGGCAACGGCAGCGGCGACGCGCAAGGCAGCCAGCGCGGCCTCGAATACGACACCATGTCCGGCAACTATGCCGAGTTCGTCGAAAACGAAGTGCTGCCCCGCGTCGAAAGCGAAGCTCACGTCAAGCTCACCCACGATCCAGATGGCCGCGCGACCATGGGCGGCAGTTCCGGCGGTTCCTGCGCGCTCATCATGGCCTGGTATCACCCCGAGCTTTACCACCGCGTGCTTACCTATTCCGGAACCTACGTAAACCAGCAATGGCCCTACGATCCAAAATCACCGCATGGCGCCTGGGAATTCCACGAGAACCTGATTCCCAAAAGCAAGCGCATGCCGATCCGCCTCTGGATGGAAGTTGGCGATCGCGACCTTTACAACCCCAACATCATGCGCGACAACATGCACGACTGGGTCGAAGCCAACGAGCGCATGGCAAAAGTGCTCGCCGCGAAAAAGTATCACTACCAGTTCGTCTTCGCAGTGAACGCCGGCCACGTCGACCGCGCCGTCAAAGCGCAGACCCTGCCCGAAGCTCTCGAATACATTTGGCAAGGCTACACAGGAAAGACTGGAAAATAGCACGTCTCATTTCAAAAGTTCTCGACGTCTATTCTCTTTGCGGAATAATCAGGCTCTTCGTGTGTTGGAGGGAGCGTGTGTCGGAGGGAGCGTGCGCCAGAGGGAGCTGGGTCGGAGGGAGCGTGGGGCTTCAGCCCCACGAATAACGGCACGGCATCATTGGGCTTTAGCCCCGGCTCTTTCATTGAGAGGTCTAACGAGACGAAATCTCGTGTGCAGCAATGCGCACGAATCCGTGATAAACGCCGCGCGCATCTGAATACCACCCCGTGATCTCGCCTCTCGCATTGATGCTTTGAGGAGTCGTGCCGTAACCCGCGAAACGTTTAGCAGCGCCCGGGGCGTCAAACTTGGTAATGGTGCCGTCGGGAGCGAGTACAAAGCCATGAACCAGAGAATTCGCGTGGTACCAGGCCCCGGTGATTTCTCCCTTCTCATTGATCCCGTACGGAATGGTAGAAGAGTCGGGCTCCACGTCGAAGGTGTCGATGGAGCCTTTGGCCGAGCGCACAAAGCCGTGAATCCCTGAAGTCCCGCTATTGTAGTGACCCGTAATCTCGCCCGCCGGGTTGATAGCAACCGGTGTCGTGAACATTCGTGGGCCAGCGTCAAACGTGGTAATCGCACCGCTGGCCGATCGCGCAAAGCCGTGAACTCCGGAACCCCCGTCTTTGTACCACCCCGTGATTTCGCCACTCGAATTGATGCTTTTGGGAACAGTGACGAATTTACTTACAGCGAACACCCGAACAACGCCATTCACGCGCACGAAGCCTTCATTGAAATACGCTCCCGTAACTTCGCCCCTCGAGTCGATGCTCACGGGAATCGTTCCGAACCTGGGACCGCCGTCAAACGTAGTGATCGAGCCCTTCGCATCACGGGTAAAGCCGCGCGTGTAAACCGCCGCCTTGCTCGCGTAATAATAAAATCCGGCGATTTGGCCACTCGCGTTAACGCTTTCAGAAAAGGTGCCCTGTCCATTGGCTTTGCTCGCGCCCGGCACGTCGAATGTTTTGATGGAGCCATCGGCGGTGCGCAAAAACCCATGCACTGCCGAGTACTGATCGTAGTACTCTCCCGTAATCTCGCCATTCGAGTTAATGCTGCGAGGAATGGTCCCCTGTCCGGATTGCGCGCCCGCTCCAGGCGCGTCAAAAGTCACGATGTGCTCGCCTCGTGGTTTGTGTGCAGTGGTTTGCGCCGCGATCGCGAGCATGACGAAGGAGACCAACACCGCAGACAAGGCAAAAATCCCAAATCTCCGCCATGCTTTTGGGAAAGTGACGAGCATAGCGTCCTCCAATCCACCACCGCGGTGAACAGAGACAGAGGCCCCATTGGTGATCGTTCGTTGAAAATGCCACTGTTGGGAACGCGCTGGCCCTTGTCCGGGTGGTGCGGCGTCGCCCAGACGGTAAGTTACTATACTCCGAACCGCTGCAGCAGTCCCAACGAAAACAGAACTGTCTTGCGAGACCTCCAACGACTCTTCAATCGATTACGGCCCGGTTCCCTGCTCGCGTTCACTTTCTGTCCAGCCGGAACGCCGCTGCCTGAAAGTCGCCCTTGAAGTCCTCGCTCATCTCCAGCCCATGGTTCATCCACCACGCGCCGCTGGCCGTCGCCGGAGTTCCCTTCGCCGCTGCGCCCTCAATCGCCGTCAACGCGTAATTCTGCCTTCGGGTCGAGCCCCTCCAGCTTCAGCCGCGGAAACCCGCGCCCCTCCTGCGTCGAATGAATGAACGCGAAGACCACCGACTGGCTCTTGTCGCGATTCACCGTCTGCGTCGCCGAAAACTCGCTGCCATTCCGCGGCGAAATCAACCGGTACAAATCGCCCTGCACGATCGTCGTCTGCACCTGGTGATACGCCGCGATCAGCCGCTTGGCCGTCGCCATCTCCTCATCGTTCCACTTGGTGATGTTGGCGCCAATCCCCAGCGATCCCTGCATCGAACTCAGCATCCGGTACTGCAGCGAAGTCGTCCGGCGCTGTCCTTCAAGCTCAATGAGGCGAGTCCGTCACCCACGCCATCATGATCTGCGGCGTGTAAGCGTAGGTGAATCCGTCCTGCTGCGTCAGCCGGTCAAACGGATCGGTATTGTCCGACGGCCACACCTCGTCCGCATATTTCAGAATGCCCAGATCGACGCGCCCCCCGCCGCCCGAGCATGACTCAATCTCCACCTTCGGATGGCGCTTCTTCAACTCCGCGAGAATCGCATACAGATTGCGCGTGAACTCGACGTAAACCTTCTTCTGCTCCGCCGGCGGAAGCTGGTCCCATCCCGGCTCGCTCCAGTTGCGGTTGTAGTCCCACTTCAGAAACGCAATGTCATTTTCCGTAAGCAGCTTGTCGAGAAACCCAAGAATGTAATCCCGCACATCCGGCCGCGCCAGATTCAGCACCAGTTGATTGCGCTGCTCCGACCGCGGCCGCCCCGGAAAATTCAGCACCCAGTCAGGATGCTTGCGATAAAGATCCGAATCCGGATTCACCATCTCCGGCTCGACCCAAATCCCAAAGTCCATCCCCAGCGCATGAACCTTGTCGATCAGCGGCTTCAAGTCCATGCGGAAACTTCTGCGGATTCACATACCAGTCGCCAAGCCCGGCGTGGTCGTCCTTGCGCTGCCCAAACCAGCCATCGTCCATCACAAATCGATCGACGCCGAGCGCCGCAGCCTTTTCCGCCATCGCAATCTGGCCCTCTTCGCTCACCCTGAATTCCGTCGCCTCCCACGAGTTGTAGATCACCGGCCGCGGTTTCGGCGCGGCAGCATCGCCTTCGCCCACTCGATGCGGAAGTACGTGCGCAATCTCGTAGTGATGCAGCAGCCGCGAAGCCCCGCCAAGTCCATGCGCGCTGTATCCGCCATAAAACACCGGCGACTCCAGCGTCTGCCCCGGCTGCAGCACATACCCAAAATCAAACGGATTGAATCCGCCGGTCACGCGAACCGCATCCAGCTGGTCCTGCTCGACCGTGATTCTCCACGATCCGCTCCACGCCAGCGCGCCAAACCACACTTCGCCGATTTTCATCCGGATCTCGCCCGCCTGGATCGCAAACCACGGATTGGCCTGGTGCCCCGTCGATCCGCGCCGGCTCTCAATCACGCGCGCTCCCGGCTGCAGCGTCTCCTGCGTCAGCGTCCACTCGCCAGCCCAGCGCCCCGTCAGATAATTCAGCGTGTAGTGCGCCGATGGCAGCGCCCACGCCGCCGCAGCAGCCTGCTCAATCGTGATCGGCTGCGCCTCCCGATTCTCAATCGTCGCCGATCGCGCCAGAATTCCGCTTCCGGATCGATCGCATAGTGCAGCGTTACGAAAACCTCTCGTTTGATGTCTTTAAGGACAACATTGAATCCATCCGATGTCGATCTCGTGGCTGCTCGTAATGCAGCACCAGGTCGCGATTCCCATCCGCAAACGTCACCTTCAGCGCCGGCTCCACAAACAGTCCCGCGCCCCAGCCCGCATACTCCTGCGGCGTGTTCGTGTACGACGAATCAAACGAAGCCCACTCGCGCGCCGGCACCGCCTGCGGAACGTGATCCGCCGCGCCCAGCCGCCCGCCCCAATAAAGCTGCTGCAGCTCCCCGCGCGCATTCACGCCAAAAACATACGTCACATTGCCGCCATCCAGCCGAAAAACCTTCGTGCTCTCGTCGAATGTGGCGCTCGGATGGCTGCGCAGTCGGCAACAAGTGAAGCAAAGAACAGTAGCGACATGAAAAGATGTTTCGAAACATGAGGAATTTCCTGCCTTGGTTTTCAAACCGCCCATCATAGCATCGCGCATGCCTCGGTGACGCAATTCGAGGATGGCACGATTCGCCGTTCAACGCGTCCGACGTACCGGTTCACAACAGTTCTTAACAGGGTCCAACCGGGGTATGGGCTATCCTGAACTTGCTTACGCCGGAGGTTCAGGATGCTCTCCCCTACCTTGACCGCGCCTGCCTGTCCCACGCCCGCTGAAACCATCGCGGCTGCCCTCGATCGCGTCGGGCCCGCTGCAGGGACTGCCGTTCGAAGACCGCCTCTGGCTCGCGCAGCACGGCGAGGAGTTCGTCGCGCAGCCCGGCGACATCCTGTTTGAAGAAGGCCAGCCCGCCGATCGAATGATCCTCATCCTCAAAGGTGAGATTCATGTGCGCCGGCAGCGCGGCGGCCCCATGGAGCTGTTCATCGGCCGCGCCGGGCAGATGACCGGCCTGCTGCCCTTCTCGCGCATGAAGACCTCCGGCGGCCAGGGTTTCGCGATCACGCCGGTCTGGGCGCTGCTGGTCATGAAAGAAAAGTTTCCCTGAGATGCTCGCGGCCATTCCCTCCATGACGCAGCGCGTCGTCTCCACCCTGCTCGACCGCGTGCGCGAAGTAACGCGCATCGAGCAGCAGGCAGAGAAGCTTAACGCCCTGGGCAAGCTCGCCGGCAACCTCGCGCATGAGCTCAATAATCCCGCATCGGCAGCGCAGCGCGCCGCCTCCAGCCTGGTCATGGAACTCCGCGCGAATCGCGAGAACCGCTTCAAGCTCGTGAACCTCTGCCTGAACGAGGAGCAGATTCACGGCGTCGAAGCCTGGGAACAAAAAGTCATGAGCCGCTCCATCGCGCAACGACCCGCGCGATGCCGGTGAGCAGATCCAGCTCGAAGAGGATCTTGCGCAACTGGCTCACAGCGCTGCCCTGCGATGGCGCATGGGAAGTCGCGGCGCAGCTTGCCGAGCAGCGCGCCACCGTCGCCGATCTCGAAGAACTGCGCGCGCTGATTGGCGCCGAGCGAGACCTGCATTTCGCTGCAATACTTCGCGCGCTATCTGCGGTCTACGCGCTCGGTCGATACCCTGCTGAATTCAACCGCGCGCATCTTCGACCTGATCAGCGCGGTCAAAGCCTACTCCTACATGGATCGCGCGCCGATTCTCGAAGTCGACGTGCCGGCCGGCCTCGATGCCACCATCCAGATGCTCCAGTCGCGCATGAAAAACGTCGAGATCGAACGCAACTACGAGCCCGACCTGCCCCGCATCAGCGCCTATGGCAGCGAACTGAACCAGGTGTGGACGGCGCTGATTGAAAACGCTCTCGACGCGCTGGCCGAGACACAGCCATGGCGGCAAACTGAAGCTGACCTGCCGGCTCGAAGGCGAGATGATGCTGGTGGAGATCTGGGACACCGGCCCCGGCATTCCGCCGGAATTGCAGGACCGCATCTTCGAGCCGTTCTTCACCACCAAGGCGCCGGGCCAGGGCCTTGGCCTTGGCCTCGACAACGCCATGCGCATCGTGCGCAAACATCGCGGCCACCTCAGCGTGCGCTCCGAGCCGGGATCAACCTGCTTCCGCGTGCGCCTGCCGCTCGACCAGTTGCAGGCCTACTGAAGCAACACAACCACAACAACTCTGCCCAGCGCCGCATATCAAGCGCCGCACACCATAGGAGGATTCCAATGGCGCCTTCCGTGTCTACCGGCAAGAAAGTGGAAACAACCATCACCACCTTGCTGAACGTGCGACGCGGCGCCGCGGCAATCGACTTCTACATCGCGCGCGTTCGGCGCAACCATCCTGTCGCGGCATCGACGCCGAAGACGGCAGCGTCGTGGCCCATCTCGCCGTAGGCAAAGGAAACTTCTGGGTCGCCGATGAGTCCCTCCCGCACCAGAACTTCAGCCCTGAGTCCCTCGGCGGCACCAGCATGCGCATGGTCCTCATCGTGGACGATCCTCATGCCGTCTTCGATCAGGCTGTGGCTGCCGGCGCCTCCTCAATCTGTCCGGTCCGCGACGAATCCTACGGCTGGCGCATCGGCCGCCTGGTCGATCCCTTCGGCCACCACTGGGAAATCGGCAAACCCCTCTCGGAGGATTGATGGAACTGGAAGACAAAGCTCTGAAAGCCTCGGAAACCATTGAGACCGAACGGCTCCTCTTGCGCAGGCCGAAACAAAGCGATGCGCAGGCCGTCTTTCATCGCTACGCCTCCGACCGCGAAGTGACGCGCTACCTCAGCTGGCCCACCCACCGCAGCATGGCCGACACGCTCGCGTTCCTGGCCATGAGCGATGAGGAGTGGCGACGTTGGCCCGCCGGACCCTACCTGGTCTTGACACGCGACAACGGCACAAGCGGCTCACTGGTAGGAAGCACCGGTCTCTTCTACAAAAGCCCAACCCGCGCCGTCACCGGCTATGTCTTCGCAAATGATGCCTGGGGCCTCGGCTACGCCACTGAAGCTCTGCAGGCCATGGTCGAAGTGGCGCGACAGACCGGCGTCGAGCGCCTCGAAGCCATCTGCCACGCCGAGCACACGCCTTCAGCCCATGTGCTGGAAAAGTGCGGCTTCACCCGCGAAGAGGTCCGCCGCGAGCACTTCGTCTTCCCCAACCTCAAGCCGCAGAAAAAGAGCGACGTCTTCAGCTACGTGCTCTGCCTCTAGCCCGTCGCCAGAATTCTCCCGCGCGCTGCCGACCGCTCAATGGACGTTCACTCCTGTAAGGAGAAAACAACATAACTGTTCGTCTTCCATAAGGGGAGATCGAAAATACCCCGCACGCTTCGTCTCCCGTAGGGAGAACCGAAAATAGCCCAGGGGAAGCGCCGACGGTCCGCGCACCCCTGGGATAAGGACCGTCTCAATCGAGCCGTCCCGTAGGGCCGGCCGAATAACGCCGACCTCAGCGGCTGCGGAGAAGCACGGCAGTTGCATCGTCCATGCGTTCGCATCCGCCGGTATAGGCCTTGACCTCTGCAATCAGGCTGTCCACGGAAGCTCCCGGATTCGCGAAGTGCTGAACCATCCGCTCCGCGCCAAATTCTTCGAATGCGGTGTTTTCAGCCTCCGTTATGCCGTCGGTATAAAGCAGGACGTGCGTATCCGCCGACAGCGTGACGGTCGTCTCCGGATAGGTGGACACCGCCAGTCCGAGTGGCAGACCGGTTTCCAACTCCAGAAAAGCTGTCTTGTGATTGATAATCAACGGCTGCATGTGCCCTGCGCTGGCCAGTGTGAGTTGCCGGGAGCGGGCATCCAGTACCCCGTAGATCATCGTCACAAACTTCCCACATGGAAAATCCTCCAGAAGCGCCCGATTGAGCTGTTCCAGCGTCTTCGATGGAGATGTGTGAAACGGCGCGATGGATCGCAAAACAGCCCTCGTCGCAGACATCAAAATCGCGGCGGGCATTCCCTTTCCCGAAACATCGGCCAGTGCAATGCCATAGCGGTCACTGCCGAGATCGATGAAATCAAACCAGTCGCCCGCGACAGATCCGGCCGGATGCCACGCGGTCTCAATTGCAAACCCCGGAATCAGCGGTACAGGCTTCAGAAACAAGGCCTCCTGGATGGCGCGTGCGTCGGCTGACTCCGCTGCAACCGTTGGCGATGCTCGCGCTCTCCGCGGAGTACGCGCGCATTCTCGATCGCGATGGCAATATGCCCAGCGATCGCCTCGAGAACCTTCAGTTGATCCTCGAGAATCCGTCGGCCTCCCGGTGATCGATTGAAAGCACACCCATGACGCTCTCCCCGGTCCTGAGAGGGATGCTTACGGCGGAGCGGGTGCCGGGTTCGCACGCAATGTAGTAGGGGTCGATGCGGACGTCGGCAGCATAATGTGTTTTGCCCGAGGCCGCCACGTGTCCCACCATCCCCTGCCGTCCGATCTGCAGCCGGTTGCCTTTGGCGAATTTGCGGCAGCCCCTCACTCCTTGCAACACCATTTCGCTCATGTCGTCTGAACGAAGCCACACCGCAACTTCAACGCTTCCGATCGAAGAGGCGATCTCATTCACAACTCGATCAACGATCTCTTCGAGATCCAGCGTTGACGCAATAAGGGCCGTCGCCCGTTGCAGCTTCATGAGCGTTTGTGTGAAATCTGCTGACGAGTGGATTCTGGCGGGGATGAAGTCGCTTCCGGAACGGCCCGCTATCGCTGTTGCCATACACTCACCTTTTTGAGCCCAATAGGCTGCTGAAGCCTGCTATAAGGATGTCTGAACGAGAGAATTTGATTCAGTCCGTTGAGAAATCGAATTGAGAGATTAGAGGGGACGAAGGCCCATCGCCTATCTGCAGTTAATCAACGATCAGATGGATACGTGTGCAGAAGTCCTTCACATTTGTACGACCTGTGGCGTTGGGAGGTCCGCGTTGGTAGACCGGGAAAAGCTCGTTCTACTCCTGGTGCTCGCGTGCCCCGGAACGTGGCCGCAGCAGATGCATGACCACCCGGCGCCCTGAAAACTCGGCCCGTATCCTTTCCGATCTCTTGTGTTCCGCGGGTCAGGCCCAGCTTCAACCGCGGAGTGGCGCTTCTTCATTCCTTCGCATACCTCGCGCCAACATCGCCTTTCGGCAGGTCGCCGCCGACGATCCCGGCTGCGCCATGGCCCACTGGGGTGTCGCAATGTCCTGCTTCCACCGCTTTGGGAACCGCCACTCGTCCCCGCATGTCTACCCTGGCCGCCACCCGGAGATCGAAGCCGCGCAGAAGCTCGGATCTTCTAGCGCGCGCGAACGCGGCTTACATCCAGGCGCTTTCGATCGTCTTCAGGAGGACGCCGCTCACTCCCTTCTCCACGCGCGACCAGCAGTACGAGCAAGCCATGGCGCCCTCGCTCGCGACTATCCCGACGACATCGAGGCACAGATGTTCTACGCGCTGGCGCTGCTCTCAACGCTTCCCCGGCAGACAAGACCCACGCCCGGCAAAAACAGGCGCTCGCCATCCTCGAGCCTCTCGACAAAGCCTACCCCGACCATCCCGGCATCACCCACTACATCATCCACGCCTGCGACAGCACCGAGCTCGCACCGCGCGGTCTCGCCGCCGCACGCAAATATGCTCAGGTCGCGCCCGACGCTCCCCACGCGCTCCACATGCCCTCGCACATCTTCACCCGCCTCGGGCTGTGGCAGGACTCCATCGCATCGAACCTGGCCGCAAGCAAGGCCGCACGCGATCAGGGCGATACCGGCGAAGAGCTTCACGCCATGGACTACCTCGTCTACGCCTACCTTCAACTCGGGCGCTATCGACGATGCGCGCCAAGTCCTTGACCAGCTCAACAGCATGAGCAATCTCGGGGTGGGCGACTTCAAGGTCGGCTATGCCGCCACCGCGATTCCCGTGCGCTACGCCGTCGAGCAGGGCCATTGGGCATGAGGCGGCGAAGATCCAACCCATTCCCGGATCTCCTCCACATGTAGCTGCAGTCGCCGTGTGGGCCCGAGGCCTGGGACGCGACCCGCAGCCGGCAGCCGGCAGACGCGAGCACCGAGATTGAAGGCTTCAGAAATACGAAGACGAACTGCATCGCTCCGGCAACAAGTACTGGGCCGCGCAGGTGCACATCTTGCAGCAGGAAGTCGCAGCGTGGGCAGTACAGGCAAACGCCAAGGCCGCAGGAAGCCGAAGCTCTCATGCGCGAAGCCGCAGACGAAGAGGATGCGATGGAGAAGTCGCCCGCCACCCCAGGGCCGGTCGTCCCCGCTCGTGAACAACTCGGCGAACTGCTCCTCGAGCAGCATCGACCCTCAGAGGCAGCCGTAGCCTTTCGCGCATCGCTCGTCAACGCGCCCAACCGGCGCGGCGCAGTGGAGGGCCTCAGTCAGGCATTGCAGACCGTGAGTAAATCTGAGTAGATCTCAGTTCGACAGAACGGCGTAGCTGCCAATCGCTCTGTGCGAACGCTCCGCTCCCCGGAGGAAAAATCCGAAAATAGCCCAGGGGAAGCCACCATACGCACCCTGGGACCGCGATCGCCTCCTCCGGGCCGTCCCGTAGGGCCGGCATGATCGGAAACGCAGGCAGGCAGGCCGACCGAACACCCCAGCCAAGTGACGACGTTTCGCCACCGTGACGAACTGTCGTCATCGTCACTTCGTCACTGAAATCGAGTGCGGAACTCCGGATTCTTCCCCGCCAGGCTTAAGTCGATTCCTCCCAATTGCGTGCCAGCGTCTCACGCGGTGCTGTTCCAGTCTGGCATGCGCCGTGCATTGAACTATGCGTCCACGGCACTACGAAGGAGTCGGCGATGCTTCATTTGGCTATCTCTTGTTCATCCTATGTAGTGTTCTTTCTGGCGAAGACGCTGATGCCCACGCAACAAGCCGCCTGGCGCAAACAGGAGCAAACGCATCAATTTCGCTCATTCCGCCAAAGCCCCTGGAAGTCCCACGCTCAAAACGACACGTCCGCCGGCTCCGTCACCCGCATCACCGACTGATCCCCTGTCTTCTGCTTCCACGCCGCGCGAATCGCTTCGATCTTGGCGCGATTCTCCGCCGTATCCGGGTAGTCGATGATCAGCATCTTCGAGCGCAGCCGCTCCGGAGCGGTCTGGTTCTTGCCCTGCCACTGGCCGTAGACGTCGAGCACGCTCAGCCCATCCGGAAACCGCGGCGTCACCTCCCGGTCAAGGAAACCCCGCCAGTCCGCTTCGCTCACGCCCTGTTCAGGATGGTCGACCGGACCGAGGCCGAAATACAGCTTGGTATCCACCCAGCCCTTGGTGAGTCCGGGATGCGCCGGATCGCCTTGCAAAGTCGGCGCGGCCGCAACCGTCGGAGCGATCGGCTTATGCGCGCAAGCCACCAGTGCAAGCGCCAGAAGCGGCGCAAACAGTACAGTGCGAACGCGCATTCAGGCTCCTGAAATCGGGACCAAAGCCTACTTTTCCACTTCAACTCCGCGCCAGAAAGCCACGTATCCTTTGATCTTACGGGCAGCAGGCTTGGGGTCGGGGTAGTACCAGGCCGCATCGGGATTGTCCTGCCCGTCGATGTAAAGGCTCATATAGCGCGCCTGACCCTTCCAGGGGCAGGTAGAGGTTGTGCTGCTGGGGCGGAAGTACTCCCGCTTCAGGCTGTTTTCCGGGAAATAGACGTTTCCCTCGACGATTTCAGTAGTTTCGCTTTCGGCAATCACTTTGCCGTTCCAGATTGCTTTTGCCATGTCTTCCACACCAGCTGTCCGCCGCTTCGTTGGAGCCCGGCGAACGTTAATCGTTAGAACAGTAACAGAGATTGGATTCTGTGGCGAGTCCGCGGGTTCACAGGAGTGTCTTAGTATGCGCCGAGCGGACCCGGTCGATCAGGCTTTCCCGGATTGAGGCTGCCGAAAACTGGCAGGCGGCTCATGTTATGCCCCTGCTCTTTCAGAGTACGTCCAGGAATCATTGCACGTGCTCGCCCGATTTATGAAGTATGTGGATTCGAGCGTTCTGCTACTTGGCCGCTTCGATCGAATCGATGTGAACCGACTTCTTGTCCGCGTCCGCAGTCGCCGTGACGGTCACGTGGTCGCCGTAGAACCTCTTCACGGCATCCGGATTGTCGATCGTCCAGACCTGCTTCTTGCCTTCGTCCACAAATACCGGGGTCATGCCGCCGTCGATGCACTTCTTTACGCACTCTGAGCCGGAACCGGCATGCTTGGCGCCGCACATCGAGTCCGAGATCCAGCCGTTGATCGTCTTGGAATCAGCTGCGTTCGCCGCGATTGCGGCAAAGGCGACGACAGCAACCAGCATTGCAATGATGCGCTTCACTTGAAACCTCCATGGGAATCTTGATTTACCGACTCCCATCATGCGCCACCGGGCACAAATTGCACAAGCCACATTCGGAGAGCGATTTGGCCGGATGAACTACCGCACCTGCCATTCTTGACTCGGCTGGAACTTGAGGCGGCGGGCTTCGACATTCTTGAGAGCTCCCTCGTACCGGGCCGCAGCAGCCGTAAAGCGGTTGACCAGTTCTGAAGTCTTGTTCATGAATGTCGGCATCTTCTCGCGAATGGGATCCAGGATGTGCGCGAACTTGGCCAGAAGGAAAAAGCCCTCGGCGTTGCAATCGACAAAGAGTTCGGCTGAGACCGCGCCGTGCAGCACCATGGCCGCCCCCATCTCCCAGTACGTGATGACCTGGCGGAAAAAGGCATTGTGGGGATCGGCGGGATTATGAGCAACCGCGAAAAACTCTTCCGCTGTGTTGGGCCAGAATTCGCCGGTCATCCAGGCGCGAGCCTGGCGCATCAGCGTCTCGGTGCGCAGTTGGTAGAGCTTGAGGATGATTTCAGCATCAGCGGGCGTAGCGAGCATGCGTTCCATGAGTGGGTCTCCGATGCCCATGGTAACGGATTCAACCGGTTCTTGCCTTCAACACTACCCCGGAAACGGCGATGCGGGACCCGGAAGGCCCCGCATCGCGCAGTTCGGCTGAACCTTTCGTCTCTCTTCAGGCGGGTTGCAGTTCCTTCTTCGCCTCAGGCTTTTCAACCACCGGTCCGTGCGTTTCGGCCGTCGGCGGCAGATGGCGCATCGCCAATCCGCTTCGAGTAGTGGCAGACAACCGCCGCTCCCGCCTCGGGCTCAGCGGCATTCTTGCCGCCCTTTTTCGGCCTGGCTTCCTCCTCAGGGCCCTTCTTCTTGTTGGGGCACTCGAGGAAGATGCCGCTCTTCAGCGTCTTCTCCACCAGATACGGGCTGTCGCATTCCGGGCACTTCTGCGCAACCGGCTTGTAATTCGACGTGAAGTCGCATTTGGGATAGTTGGTGCATCCCCAGAAGATGTTGCCCCGGCGCGCCTTGCGCTCGGCAATATCTCCCACACCGCACTTCGGGCACTTCATTCCTTCAATCAGGTTCTGCTTGACGTACTTGCACCTAGGATAGCCCGGAGCAGGATACGAACTCGCCATATGCTCCCTGGCGCAGCACCAGCGGCTTGCCGCAAACCGGGCACGCTTCTCCGGTTGGCTCAGGCGGCTTCTGCTGCTGCTTCTGGCTCAGCTTGCGAATCGTCTTGCAGGGCGGATCCTCGTTGTAGCCGGGGCAGCTCATGAAAGGCCCGAATTGGCCGCGCCGCAAAACCATCACGCGGCCGCAGTTTTCGCAGTACTCCTCGGTATCGCCGGCTTCCTGCGCCTCCGGCGTGTTCAGGTCCGGCTTGGCTGCGATGTTTTCCTTCGTGAAGTCGCAACTCACCTGCTCGACGAATACCTTCTTGCCCTTCTCCGCAGGACCATTCACCGCATCAGCGATTGCGGAAACCAACTCCTTCGCGTTGGCAACTTCCTTCGAAAACACCTTTGTGTCCTCGACGGCTGCGTGAACAGTCATTGGAAAATGTAGCGCTTTCGTGATTTTTTGCGTTACCGCCTTCGCGTCCTTCTTCCACGGACCCATCGCAACCGTTACCGGCTTCTTTCGCGTGAAGTTTGAACATGCGTAGAAGCTGCCGAATTTGCCCCACTTCAGAACCAGTGGACTCCCGCATTTTTCACACTTGTCGCCGGTCTCCTGCTCCATCCGCTTGATGTTGCGCATGGTCTTGTCGGCATCTTTCAGTTCATCTTCAAAGTGGTCATAGAAGCCGTTGAGCAGATCAGTCCACTTCTCCTTGCCTTCTTCAATATCGTCGAGTTCTTCTTCGAGCTTCGCCGTGTACTTGGTATCGAAAATGTACGGGAAGCTCTCGACCAGAAGATCGCACACCACCATGCCGATTTCGGTCGGATAAAAGCGCCCACGCGACCCGCCATGCTTCACCACGTATTCGCGATCCTGAATGGTGTTGATGATCGACGCATAAGTCGACGGACGCCCGATCCCGCGCTCTTCCAGTTCCTTCACGAGTGAAGCTTCGTTGTAGCGCGGAGGCGGCTCAGTGAATGCTCCTCTGGAAGAAGCTTCTCGAGTTCCAGATTCTTGACGCCATCGAGACTCGGCAGCTTGTTCGCGAGCGACTCTTCCTCGTCGTCAGCCTTCTTGTCTTCCGTAACCTCGTACACCTTGAGGAAGCCGTCGAAGCGCAAAACCGATCCACTCAAGCGGAACTCATAGGTCTTCCGGTCGATAGAAGACTTGGCTTCGATCTTCGCCGTGGTGATGTCGTAAACGGCAGGCACCATCTGCGAAGCGATAAATCGCCTCCAGATCAGCGTGTAGAGCTTGAGTTGCTCATCACTCAGATAGCGCGCAATCGACTCGGGAGTGCGCGAAGCATCGGTCGGCCGAATCGCCTCGTGAGCATCCTGCGCGTCCTTCTTGCCTTTGTAAACGTTGGGCGACTCCGGCAGATACTGCCTGCCGAGCTGCTTGCCGATCCATGCGCGCGCGCCTTCCACAGCGTCCGGAGAAACGCGCGGCGAATCGGTACGCATATACGTAATCAGACCGGTTGTGCCCTCGTCGCCGATCTCCATGCCTTCATACAGACGCTGCGCTACGCCC
Organism: uncultured Acidobacteriaceae bacterium; assembly: GCA_963769345.1. Lineage (GTDB taxonomy): Bacteria > Acidobacteriota > Terriglobia > Terriglobales > Acidobacteriaceae > Telmatobacter. The sequence goes on along the minus strand of CAVYLL010000001.1, from coordinate 109,757 downwards.
ATGGTGCGGCGGACATTGAAACCAAGCTTGCTGGCAGCATCGCGCTGCAGTTGGCTGGTAATAAAAGGAGCAAGCGGCCGGCGCTTCTGCTCGCGATATTCCACCGATGCGAGCGTCCACGTCGCCTTCTCAAGTGCGGCCAGTGCTGCATCCATCGACTTCTTGTCGGGCAGCGCGCTGGCGATGAACTGATCCTTGCCATCTTTATCCTGGCCATTCGGAACGCGGGCCGGTTCGCCATCAATACCAATGAACTTGGCCTTAAAATTCTTGTCGGCCTGGCGCTCGGGATGTAACTGCGCCTCGAGCGTCCAGTATTCGACGGGCTTGAATGCCCCAATCTCGCGTTCGCGTTCGACGATAAGTCGCACAGCAACGGTCTGCACGCGCCCCGCTGAAAGTCCCCGGCGAACCTTGTCCCACAGCAGCGGTGATATTTGATAGCCGACCAGCCGGTCGAGAACGCGGCGAGTCTGCTGCGCATCCACGAGATTCTCGTCGATGTCGCGGGCGTGCTGAAAGGCCTCCTGCACGGCCTTCTTGGTGATCTCATTAAAGGTTACGCGGCGAATCTTTTTGCGCTCCTTGGCGGTAGTGCCAAGTTGAATCGCCAGGTGCGCGGCGATCGCTTCGCCTTCGCGGTCAGGGTCAGGCGCAAGGAAGATTTCGTCAGCCCTCAGGCCTGCCTTCTTTAATTGATCGACAATCTTTTCCTTGCCGGGCGACACAACCAGCTCCGGCACAAATGTACGATTCTTCAGCTCCACGCCAATGTCGTTCTTGGGCAGATCCATGATGTGCCCAATCGACGCGCGGACCTCGAAGCCCTTGCCTAGATATTTTTCGATCGTCTTCGCCTTCGCGGGAGATTCGACGATCACGAGTGATTTGGTCATTGCCATCCTTGATTCCGTATTACTGTACTCCATCCGGGCTGTTTGACTCGGATCGAGGCCTTTCGGTTTCTTCTGCGTCGGGAGGAATATCTCTCACGCGGAGAGCCTCACGGCCGTCTCGCATTGCCTTCCCCACCGAAAATGGGCCGCAAGATTTGCAAGCTAACATGGAAGGCATCCTCGTTTCCACTGTCAATCCGCATTTCTCGTGGGCAGATCGCTCGACTGGTAACGCGCAAAGTTTCTGAAATGTGCAGTTCATCGCATCCTGAACTGAACCGAAAATTTTGCGCGAGATCTGTCGCAGCCATAGAAATCTGCCACAACTCCACGGCTAGAGGTTGCGAACGTAATTCTTTCCCGGCAGGCAGCGAATCCGCCCGCTCATCTCCAGCTCAAATAGAGCCGTAAACACCTCGGATGAAGTCAGTTGAGTCTCAAGCTTTTCGAGAAGTTCGTCGATCTGCAGAGACTCATCGGCGCGCAGTGCTCTCAGCACGATCGACTCTTCCGGCCGCAGCACCGGGTCAGGCAGAAGAGATGCGGAGGCCTCCGGTTTGGATTCAAGCCCGGCCTCCCGCTCCAGTTGCAGCCGAACCTGCGAAGGCAGATCCTCCCACACATCTTCCCAGCTGGCCACCAGCTTGGCGCCCTGTTTTATCAGCGTGTTAGGAGTCCACGAGTTTTTGTCTGTCACGTTGCCGGGCACTGCGTAAAGGTCGCGATCCTGCTCTGCGGCACAACGCGCCGTCACGCGTGTCCCCGAGTTCTCGCTGGCCTCGACTACCAGCACGCCGATGCTCAGTCCGCTGATGATGCGGTTGCGGCGTGGAAAATTCTGCGGCGCGGGAAATGTGCCGATCGGCATTTCGCTCACGATTGCTCCGCCCGTAGCGAGAATTTCGTCGGCCAGTTTCTTGTTCTCCTTGGGATAGACCACGTCGATCCCTGTTCCCCAAACGGCAATCGTGGGCGTGCGCGCCGCAAGCGCACCTTTGTGCGCGCAGGTGTCGATTCCGCGCGCCATTCCGCTGACGATAACAAGTCCGCGAACGGCAAGATCGCGCGACAGCATCTCCGCCACATTCGTGCCATAAGGAGAAGGATGACGCGTGCCCACCACTGCGATCGACGGACGTGATAGCAATTGCACCGCACCACGAACCCACAGCACCGGGGGCGGATCGTAGATTTCTTTCAGCCGCTCGGGATACTCCGGACACCCAAGCGTGATGATCGTCGCGCCTCGCTGCGCGATCTTTCCCCATTCCTCGTCCGCGGCGCGTCGGGCCTTCCCGTCAAAAATGAACTGCGCGGCGTCTGCCGGAAACCGCAAACCTTCAAGTTCCGTCAGCGTCAGTGCAAAGATCTGGCCTGGCGCGCTCAGTTGAGCAATCGCATCGGCAATTCGCTTCGGCCCAAGACTCGGCGTCAGCGTCAGCGCCAGCATGCCCAATCGGTTTTCATCGATTTGCGTACTGGTATCGCGTGCGGTGGAATCTATATTTGTCAATATCGCCATTCACGTACGCGCCGGTGTAGACACACACTTGCGCTCTCTCTTTGTAGGAATCCTGCGAAATTCTTGAGTAATTGGGCTCACATTAAGCTGATGAGAAATGGAAGTCAAGGCGACAGCGTGTGACGCAGAGCACGCATGTGGAGAATCGCGAAGCGCGGATTGATAGTCTAAGAGATAGAGTGAATTCAACTTTGCAGCGCCGGCTTCGCGTCGCCGCCATTCGTTTTTTGAATCCCGCTCCCTCATGTGGGACTTCGAACATCCGCCCCTGAATGCGGAACTCGCCAAGCGCTACGAGATCAAATGGATGCTCCCTTCGCAGTGTGCCGACGAATTGGCAGACGGAAGTGCCGATATCGGCCTTGTTCCGATCGCTTCCCTGGCTACGACGCCCGGGCTTCGCATTCTTCCGGGTTGCACCATCGCCTCCAAAGGTCACGTTCGCTCGCTGCTGCTCGTACGTCGTCGAATTCAGCCCCTTTCGGCTCTGCGCAGCGTTGCCGCAGATACGGCAAGCCGCACAACCCTCGCCTACGCGCGCATTCTCTTCCACAAATGGGGAAATGCCGACGTTCCGTTTGCGCCGATGGCCGCGGACCTTGATGCCATGCTCGACCGCGCCGACGCTGCAATCCTGATCGGCGATCCAGCTCTGATGGCACTCGAAGAGCGCGCCAATCGCTTTGAACGCACTGGCGAAGAGCTCGTCTATCACGATCTCGCCGAAGAGTGGAAGATGCTGACCGGGTTGCCCTTCGTCTCCGCCGTCTGGGGCCTTGCAGCCGGCAGACCTTTGGATGAGAGTATTCGCAACGATTTCATCCAGTCCCGCGATCATGGCCTCAAGAATATCGATGCGCTGGTGGAGCACTGGTCGCGCCAGCTGCCGCTTATCGGAGGGAACGATTCGCTCATACCTGACCGACGAATATTCACTACGTTCTGGACGAGGAGTGCGTAGAGGGCATGCGCGGATTCTTCAGAATGGCTGCAGAGACAGGCGTCCTGCCGGAGTATGAACTTCCACCGGGTGCGCTGATCGTAACCTGAAAGCTGCCTTTCAGATCTCCCAGCGCATCAGCGCAGCGCCCACAGTAAATCCCGCCCCAACCGCAGCCAGCAACACCAGGTCGCCCTTCTTCAGCTTCCCTTCCTCGATTGCTGTTTCCATGGCCAACGGAATCGTTCCTGCCGATGTGTTGCCGTATTTCTCAATATTGATAATCACGCGGTCGGCCGGCATCCCCAGGCGATCGGCGGTTGAGGTAATGATGCGCTTGTTGGCCTGGTGCGGGATGAAGCAGCCAAGGTCAGCGCCCGTCACTCCGTTACGCTCCAGCAGCTTGGTCGTAGCCTCCGCCATCTTGCGAACGGCAAACTTGTAAACGGCCTGTCCATCCTGGTGGATGAAGTGCATCTTCTTGTCGATCGTCTCGTGCGTCGGCGGGTTCAGGCTGCCGCCGGCCGGCAGATTCAGCGAGACGCCACCGGAGCCGTCGATTTCGTGCACAAAATCGATCATGCCGATTTCGCCCTCTTCTGCAGGTTCAATCAGCACGGCGCCGCCGCCATCGCCAAACAAAACACAAGTAGCCCGGTCGGTGTAGTCGGTCATGCGCGTGTTGGCATCGGCTCCGCAAACCAGCACCTTGGACTGGGCTCCGCTTTCGACCAGCTTCACGCCTGCTTGCAGCGCAAACACGAATCCCGAACAGCCTGCCGAAACGTCAAATCCCCACGCACCCTTGGCGCCGATCTTGTCCTGAACAAGGCATGCCGTCGAGGGAAACATCATGTCCGGCGTAACCGTGCCCACAATGATCACTTCAACTTCGCTGGGCTCGATGCCGCGTGCCGCAAGACACTTTTTCGCGGCCTCAACGCAGATATCGCTCACGCCCTTGCCCTGGGCGAGCACGTGGCGCTCGCGAATGCCGGTGCGTTCCACGATCCACTGATCGTTGGTATCTACCATCTTTTCGAGGTCTTTGTTGGTGAGAACTTTGGGGGGGACGTAAGTTCCGAGGGCGCTGATCTTAGCGCGCCTGCCCACCACAGGACGAACGGCGAGGCTCAATGCATTTCTCCTTGCGGCGCGAGTCCGGATTGACCGGCTTGCGCTCAACATCGGTACGGCTCTTTGGTTCGGCTGTACCGCGGCGCAACACTACCGCGGCGAAGAGTAAAAGTGCCCTCGGCACCGCAAAAAGTACCGGGTGACCTACTGCGCCCGTACTAGCCCGTTACCGTTGCTTCCTTCCGGACCTGGCGGGATTGGCGGGATTACGTCGCGTAGGACCCGGCACTGATAGATTTTACCATCTTGACGTGCCCTCCATCCGCAGGCAGCACTCCCACTTTTCCAACACCGATGGCAAATCTTTTCGTATACTTCCGCTGCGACCCTATCCCAAAGATTCTGAGGTGCTGATTGAGGATTCTCGTTCTGTGCTCCGCGATGCTGCTTTGTGGCATTTCCGCTGCGAGTGCGCAAGAACCTATACCGGCGGGCAAAAAGGACTCGGAAAGCCTGAACGCCTTGATTGTCGCGGCACGCAAGGCAACCGCCGAGAAGCGCTTCGCCGATTCCGAGGCGATCATGTCGAGGGTCACCACCGAAGACCCAAAACTCGTTCTCCCCTGGGTCGAACTTGGTTTGGCGCAACTTGGACTGAAGAAATACCCGGAAGCCGAAAACAGTTTCAAGATGGCCCTGGGAGTTGATGCGAATTCAATCCGGCGAGCGCATTCGGACGACTTCTATCAGAGCGACGACAAACCTGGGGTCGTAGCCCCGACAGCTACCCGGAATGCGCGCAATACAGTGGACGGCGTAATCAACAACTCGCAGAGCCGCACCCCTGATATCAAGGGAGTGTCGTGGGCAGGCCTCGGAGAGATCTATATCCACGATGGCAAGGTCAAGGAAGCCGAAGAAGCATTCGACAATGCCGTCGCCGCGTTTCCCCGCAGGCAGCTCTCTATCGCCGCAATGAAACCATCTTGTTCTTCCAGGTAGGCAACTCCGAAGCGCAACTCGCCGCAGCCGAGAAAGCCATCGCGCTCGACCCGCACACGAGCCGCTCTCTATTACTTCAAGGGGCAGGCACTCGTTTCGAAAGCCACCATCGATCCCACAACCCAGAAAATGGTCCTGCCTCCCGGATGCGCCGACGCCTACCAGAAGTACCTCGAACTGGAGCCAAATGGTCCGTACTCAGCAGATGCCAAAGGCGTTCTCGCCGGGGCCGGAATCCCCCCCAGAGCGGGGAAAAAGTGAACTTGATAGAATGAGGGTGTGAGCAAACTTTCCCCACCCACGGCTCCTACCGTGGGCTTTATTTCGTTAGGCTGCCCCAAAAACCTCGTCGACTCCGAAGTCATGATGGGTCTTCTGGACCGCGCCGGCGCGCGCCTGACTGCACGCCCCGAAGATGCTGAGATCCTCGTCGTCAATACCTGCAGCTTCATCGACACCGCCAAGCAGGAGTCCGTCGACACCATCCTCGAAATGGCTCGCTTTAAAACCTCCGGCTCAGCCAAAAAACTGATCGTCGCCGGATGCCTCGTGGAACGCTACCGCGACGAAATCATCAAGAACATTCCGGAAGTGGATGCCGTAGTCGGCACCGGCGAACTCGAATCCATCCTGCAAGCGGCCGGTGTCGCACCGTTGCAATCGGCAGCCCCATCGCCCTTCAACATCCTCAGCGGGAGCGGGCACGCGGAAGTCCGCGCAGGCCGCGAGTCCAACGCGGGAACCCACAAGTCTGCTTTGAAGGGTACGGGCTTTAGCCCGTACGATAATGCTGCGACCAAGGAAGGGGCTTTAGCCCCTGAGGTAAGCGTTTCGTCCCGAAGGCGATCTCCGCGAGAAGCAGGGCCGCTTCAGCCGCGACGAATGGCAAGGCGCAGCGCACATGCTGCCCACCTACCTCTACAACGAAAACACGCCCCGCGCTACATCTCCACCGGCCGCACCTCCGCCTACATCAAAATCGCCGAAGGCTGCGATCACCCCTGCACCTTCTGCGTCATCCCCAATCTGCGCGGCAAATTCCGCTCGCGCCGTTTCGAATCCGTCGTCGCCGAAGCCCAAAAACTCGTCGCCAGCGGCGTGCAGGAAATCACCCTCATCGGCCAGGACACCACCTGCTACGGCGAAGACCTCGGCCTGAAAGACGGCCTGGCACTGCTGCTCGAAGCACTCGCCGGCATCGAAGGCCTGCGCTGGCTGCGCTTTCTCTACGCCTATCCCAACCGCATCACCGGCAAGCTGCTCGACACCATCGCGAAGCACGACAACATCTGCAAATATCTCGACGTGCCCCTGCAGCACGCATCGCCCGATGTGCTCAAGCGCATGAAGCGCGGCGCCGGCGCCGACATCTTCCTCAAGACACTTGAAAAAGTTCGCGCAGCCGTTCCCGGCATTGCTCTGCGCACCTCCTTCATCGTCGGCTTCCCCGGCGAGTCGCTCCGCCGACTATGAAGTCCTGGAGCAGTTCATCAGCGATGCAAAATTCGACTGGCTCGGCGTCTTCAACTACTCCGATGAAGAAGGTTCGAAAGCCCACGCCCTCGACGCCAAGCTCCCGAAACGCACCATCGAGTCCCGCAAGCGCAAGCTGATGAAGCTGCAGCAAAAAATCTCAAAGCGCGCCAAGCAGCAGTGGGTCGGCCGCGAACTCGTCGTCCTGGCCGAAGGCGAGAGCGAAGAGACGTCCATGCTCTGGGAAGGCCGCACCGCAGTTCCATGCGCCGGAAATTGACGGCAAAGTCTACATCAACGACTTCGGCGACCTCGAAGATCTCGAAGCCGGCAAATTCTATCGCGCCGAAATCACCGAGGCCCACGACTACGACCTCGTAGCCCGCATCGTCGCCGGTCCGCTCTCCTGAACTCAGAGTCCTGCCAGCCCTTTTGAAAACCGCGCTCCGGCGCAGGCATCTGACCGGGGCGTTACGATATCCAAGAAGCTGAACGCAAAATAGCCATGCCTCAAAAGAAAAAATCCGCAAAGCTCCTGCATTGCCCCACCTGCGGCATGCTGGTCACCGCCAAAGACGAAGACTTCCCTTTCTGCAGCGACCGCTGCCGCAAGATCGATCTTGGCAAGTGGGCCATGGGCGTCTACAAAATCAGCTCGCCCGTCCTGGATCCCGAAGTCCTTGAAGATCTTGGCGAGGTCGGTCGCCAGCGCAGGAAACAGGATGACGAATAGTCCAGCCACTGTCTCGCCACCGCCCGAGACAGCGCGCAAGACGCCCTGGGCCTGGACTGTCGCCACGTTTTTTGGCGCCGGGATGGGCAGGCCCGGCCCCGGAACCTGGGGCTCAGTGGCGGCCGTTCTGCTCTGGGGCGTCATCGCGTGGCTCTTTCACCCCACCCCTAACGGCCTTTTGCTTCGTTGTATTTGTCGGAATCGCCATGTCGATCGCTTCAGGGGTTCCCGCCGCCACCATCGCGGCACGGGAGAGCGGCCGCCACGATCCTCAATTCGTCGTGATCGATGAAGTTGCCGGCCAATGGATCGCTCTTCTCGGCAGCCCCGCCGACTTCCGCCACGGCGTCATCGCCCTCATCCTCTTTCGCTTGTTCGACATCACCAAAGCCCTTCCCGGTGCGCCAGCTCGAGAATCTGCCCGAGGGTTGGGGCATCGTCTTCGATGATGTGGCGGCGGGGCTGTATGCTTTGGGAGTGGCGTCGCTACTGCGTCTCTGGATCCACTGAGAATGGAAATGCCGCGAACCCGCACCCAATCCGCGCACGAACAAATGACGCCTGAGCCACGCATCGACGAAGTCGCGCCATCAGCAGCGCTGCCCCTCGGCGAAGTTGAACTCGTTGGCGCCAATCTCGGTCCCAACCCCTACGGTCCGCCTGTGGTCGTCGTCGGCACGCATCCGGCGCAGGTGCTGATGAGCCGTCCCGGGCGCGTCGCCTTCCGCGTTCCGGAGAATGCCATATCGGGCCTGGTCGAGGTCCGCACGCCCGCAGGCGTGAGCAATGGTGTTCCCTTGCACATCGCGCGTGAGCTTTCGAGCGGACTGCACCCCGTTACCAGCCCGGCCGTAAGCCGCTCAGGCATGATCTACGCCACAATCTCCGGTCAGCGCGGAAAACAGACGCCCGTTTCCGTTGTGCGCGTAAGCCCGGATGGCCGCGGTACACCCTTTGCAACCGGAATTCTCAACGCCACCGGCTTGGCCTTCAGTCCCGATGGCGACCTGTTCGTTACCTCGCGCGCGGAAGGCAATGTCTACCGCATCGACGGCGCGGGCGAGTCAACCCTCTATGCCGAAGGCATGGGCGTTGCCACCGGCGCGGCTTTCGACGGCGCCGGCAATCTCTTCGTCGGCGATCGCAGCGGAACCATCTTCAAAATCGATCCGCAACGAAAGATCTTTGTCTATGCCACGCTGGAGCCAAGCGTCTCCGCCTATCACCTCGCGGTCGACAACGAGGGAACGCTGTTTGTGACCGGACCAACTCTTTCGTCGAATGATGCGATCTGGGCAATCAACAATCACGGCGAAGCGCGTGCCTGGTATCGCGGCCTGGGCCGGCCCCAGGGGCTCGCGATTGCTCAAATGGAGACATCTACGTGACCGCAAGTCTTCATGGCCGCCGCGGACTGGTTCGCGTAACTCCCGGCGGCGATACCAGCATTGTCGTTGCCGGAGTCAACCTCGTCGGCGTTACCTTCTCGCCTCTAGGCACCACCGTGCTGGCCGACAACGACGCAGTTTATGATCTGGAGTTGGGAGTGGAAGGCATGAATGCGTTTTAGCGCTCACGCCACGTTGCGCAGCGTCGAGTCATCAAAACCAAGCATTTGTCTGTCGCCAGCCACCACCATAAAGCTAGAGGCTAGGAGCTAGAAATCTGCTTTCATGAAATCCGAAATCATCGCAGTCGGCTCCGAAATGCTTACGCCTCATCGCCAGGACACCAACTCCCTCTACCTGACCGAAAAGCTCAATGAGATCGGCGTCACCGTCGCCTTCAAGACAATTGTCGGCGACCGGAAAAAGGACCTTGTCGGCGCCATTCGCAACGCACTCGCGCCGGACCGACATTGTGATTCTCATGGGCGGCCTCGGGCCCACCGAGGATGACCTGACCCGCGAAGCTGTAGCGGAAACACTCTCGCTGAAGCTGAAGCGCGACGCCCCCCAGGTGGCCGCACTCCATGCGCGCGCCGCCACCTGGCGCATCACCATGCCCGAGAACAACCTCAAGCAGGCCGACCTGATCGAAGGCGCGACGTTCCTTTCCAATCCCAACGGCAGCGCGCCCGGCCAGTGGCTTGAGACGCTCTATTCCGGATTTCGCAAGCTGGTGATGCTCATTCCCGGACCGCCCCACGAATGCCGCCCGATGTTCGACGACGAGTGCATGCCGCCGCCTGCGCGCGATCGTCCCTGTGCGGCATCTCGCCAGGCGCACGCTCAAGGCCGCCATGATTCCAGAGTCGCAGGCCGACAAGCTGCTCGCGCCCATCTACACCACCTACACCGACGTCGAGACCACCATCCTCGCCCACGCCGGCGACATTCAACTCACCTGCTCTGCTCCAAGTCGAACAAAGACCTCGCCGAACAGCGCGTGGAAGAACTCGCGACGAAACTTGAAGAAGCGCTCGACGACTGGATGTACTCCGCCGAAGGCGAGTCGCTCGAGCAGATTGTTCTCTTCTACCTCGGACTGCGCCAGGCCACACTCGCCGTCGCCGAAAGTTGCACGGGCGGCATGATCGCGCAGCGCATCACCTCCGTGGCAGGCAGTTCTCGCTCGTTCCTGGGCAGCGTGGTCGTCTATTCAAACGAACTGAAGACGGCTTTTGCCGACGTGCCTGCCGAGCTGATCGACCAGCACGGCGCGGTTTCGTCGGAAGTAGCCGCGGCGCTCGCCGAAGGCATCCGCAAACGCACCGGCGCAACCCTGGGACTGGGCGTCACCGGAATCGCCGGCCCCAGCGGAGGCACCGAGAGCAAGCCTGTTGGCCGTGTTTACATCGCCGTCAGCGATGACCAGAAGACCGACGCCTTCGAGCGCAACTTCCGCGGCGACCGCAACCGCGTCCGCGAATGGGCCAGTCAGCAGGCACTCGACCTTGTCCGCCGCAAGCTCATGTAGATGGTGCCCCAAAAGCGACGTCCGCAAATTTAACGCACCTTCTCGCGAATGGTATTATCTTGACAAGCACGGCGCCCAAGACTCATCCAGCCGCCAAAACGGAGACTTCCCCCATGCCTCTGCCAAACGATGAAAAAGTCGTCGCTCTCGCCAATGACCTGCTCGCACAGTTCCACAAGCTTTTCGGCCCCCACCCCGGATTTCGTCCCGCTCATGCAAAAGGCCTGATGCTGAACGGAACGTTCAAGCCTGCGGCAGGCGCCACTTCGCTGACCAAGGCGCCACATATTACGCGCGAGTCCACGCCGGTCACCGTCCGGTTCTCCAACTCAACCGGGCTTCCCAACATCCCGGACAATTCTCCCGACGCCAATCCACGCGGCCTCGCCATCCGATTCGACCTTGCCGAGCACGTGCACACCGACATCGTCAGCCACTCCACCGATGGCTTCCCCGCTCGCGATGGAACAGAGTTCCTGGAGTTTCTGAAAGCCGCGGGAGCCAGCGGTCCCGAAGTTCCCTCGCCCAAGCCCATCGAGCGCTTCCTCGTGTCGCACCCTGCAGCGCTCAAGTTTGTGCAGACCCCCAAGCCGTTCCCGTCGAGCCTCGCCCGCGATACCTACTTCGGAGTCACCGCATTTCGCTTCACCAATGCGCAGGGCGAGAACAAATACGGCCGCTATCGCATCGTTCCCGAGGCAGGAAACGACTATCTCACCGACGACGCCGTTGCCCGTCTTCGCGCCGATTATCACTACGAGGAACTCGAGCATCGCGTGAAGCAGGCTCCCATCCGCTTCAAAATCCTTGTCCAGATCGCCGCACCCGGTGACGTAACCGACGACGCAACCATCCACTGGCCCGAGGATCGCGAACTCGTTGAACTCGGCACCCTCGAGTTGACCAGCGTTCTGGAAGACACCCCGCGCAGCAGAAGCACATCATCTTCGATCCCATTCCGCGCGTAGATGGAATCGAACCCTCCACCGATCCGCTGCTGGAGTTGCGCGCGGCGATCTACCTGCTGAGCGGACGCGAACGGCGCGCAGCCAAAGCCTGATACTCGATCAGCAGGGGCAAACGGCGCTTGGTTGACGGCACTCCCCCGCGCTTTGAAAGACTCGCGCTATATGCGATACAGCGGCAGGGTTGAGTATGCGGACGCGCGCAAAATGCGCACCCGCAACAAGGGATATTACCGGGTGCTGCACTGGCCCATCTGGATATGGGTCTTCTTCCTGGCGCCGGGGCCGCTCGTCTTCAGCCTTTTCGCCCATGGATTCAGCGTGGCCAACGGCGCATGGCTCGCCCTCGTGCTGCTTGGAACGGGCATCGCCGGCGTGTACGGCCAGTTGCCGGGAGTCGAGCCCGCACCGTACATCCTGCGCTTCGATGAAGACCGCCCCAACCCCCTCTATCGCAAAGTCTGCTACACCTTTGCATGGAATGCGGCCTTGAATTTCGCGCTGCTGAACCTCACTGGCCTCGTCATCGCCGTCATCACCGGCGTCTGGACCATGAAGCAGCTATACCAGTACGTCTACTTCCCTCTCGCTATCTTGATCCTGCTGTTGGGCGCATTCGGCAAGCTGCCGCGGGTAGGAAAGTCGACAAAAAACGAAGGCATCGAGCGCCGCTATTTCTACGGCACCGTGTGGGCGGTAACAATCTCGCAGACCGTACTGATGGTCCTCTGGAAGACTCTCCCCCTCACACGCACCGGCAGCCTGGTCAAGCTCGTCATCTACGCGGGGATGCTGTTTGCAATGGGCGCGGCCGCATACAATGGCGCCCTTCCGCGCACACGGCCAATCCTGCCCGGCGAATTGATGGTGGATTGAGCCTGAACGCAGATTTCGAATAAAAATGGCCGGCGGAATGAGAAACCGCGGGCAATTTTCATCGTATTAAGAAATGTAATTCTACTTGCTTGCAACTGGCTTGTAGCCTGACCCACCCGCCTTCTTCATCGCAGTGATCCCCTCTTCAACCGAGAGCAGCGGAGTAGTCTTGACGGCGCTGCACGATCCACCCGCGCTGATGGCCATGGCAAAAGCTGCTGCGCTCACGTTGTCCGGCATATCGACCAGCACAACGGTGTCGTAATCACCAAAGGTCAGCCACGCTTCCTTCAACGTACCGCCGAGCTTCGCAACTGCCTTGCCAACCACGGACGCACGGTCCTGCGGTTTCTTGATCATCGCCGCCATGGCTTCTGAGGTGTAGGCAACCTGCACGAGATAACTGGGCATAGTCTTTCTCACTTTCAGGGAAATAAAAATGGGAACCGGGTGCGGGTGAAGTATACATGCGAGGCGGAACGCCCGGCGCGGGAATCTTCAGGCATCCTTCGCTGCTCCCGCCACTGTTCTTGCCTCGGCTTCAACCCAATGCCGCAAGCTCTCCGGCTCCAGCACGCGAACCGCCGCCCCCAGCCCCAGCACAATGAACTGCGCCTGCCCTTCATTGTCGAAGTCGACTTGCAGCGCAGTCCTTCCAGCGTCGCCTTTGCGCCCCATCGCACCCGCTGCAGCAGGCCTCGTGACGCACCACGCCTGAACGCGCCGTGCCGCCTCCGCCGTGAGCGAAAGAACAGCCCGGTAGCTCGCTCTCTTGCGATCCAGTTCCGCCGTCGACGATTTCCAATGTTCAACCAGATCGAAGCGCGCCGGCCGTTCAAATCCGACCGCAAGCACGGTAACGCGCTTCATGCGTGACACTCGAAATGTGCGCATTCCGTTCGCGGTGCGTGCGACCAAATACCAGTTGAGCCCCTTCGACACCAGCCCCAGCGCATCGACCGTCCGGCTCGATTGCTCGCCATCCGCCCGCGTGTAATCAAACGTCAGCTTGCGATCGCGCGCCACTGCATCCTGCACCGCCGAGAGCATCGACAGATCCTCACCCGTGTCGCGCCACCCCGTAGGATCCACGTGAAGCCGCTGCCGCAAATGTGCCGCTTGCGCCTTCAGGGGTTCCGGCATCGCGGCCATCAGCTTGTTCAGTGCGCTCTGCGCCGCCGCTGCCAGTCGTGGATTGCCAAGCCCGCGCGGTTGAGCCATCAGAAGCGCATTTAGCTCCGCTTCGTCGAGACCCGGCACCTGGGTCCGCCATCCCTTCTCCAGTTGCCATCCGCCCTGAGCGCCCCGCACCGCCGAAATCGGAATCCGCGCCGCGCTCAGAGATTCCAGATCCCGATGAATCGTGCGCTGTGAAACTTCAAGCTGCTCGGCCAACTCGCGCTCCGTCACCTGTCCCCTGGCCTGCAGCAGACAGCAGCACCGACATCAGTCGATCAGCCTTCACCAGCGTCTCCGCCCTTCGTCAACATTTCTTACTTTCTCAAATCATATATGACACGAATTGTCATATATCCAGCGCGATCATTATTTTGTCGATGGAGGTCACCGATGACCAGCCGCAATGTTCACCTTTTCGTATTCGACTCGATGGCAGACTGGGAAGCCTCCTTTGCCATCGCCGGCATCAACAATCCCCAGTTTCAGCGCGAGCCCGGCCGATACCGCGTAGTTACCGCAGGACTCACAACGCAGCCCGTAACGACGATGGGGGGCCTGCGCATCCAGCCCGAGATCTGCCTCTCCGAGATCGATCCCGATCAAAGCGCGATGCTTATCCTTCCGGGCGGCGACCATTGGGAATCCGGCGGCAACGCTGATGCTGTCGAACTGGCTCGCGTGTTCTTCGTCGAGAGCTGTCCCGGTCGCGGCCATCTGCGGTGCGACCCTTGCGCTGGCTCGCGCGGGAATGCTCGACGATTTTCATCACACCAGCAACAGCCGCGAGTATCTCGCCTCGAGCGGCTACCGCGGCGGCAGCTTCTACTGCGACGTTCCCGCCATCACCGACGAAGGCGTAATTACCGCTTCGGGCATCGCGCCAGTGGAGTTCGCCCGCGAGATATTCCGCACACTCAACCTCTACAGCCGCGAAACCCTCGACGCATGGTTTGCCCTCTTTCGATTCGGAGACGCCTCCCGTTACTCCGATCTTCTTGAATGCGTCAGCCGTTAACCCAACCAGCAAAACCAGCAGTATCAAAGGAAAAACATATGGTGCTAAAGGATTTCTTTCTCGCCCAGTTGGACCGTGAAGCCGCATCCACCCGCAAAGCAATCGAGCGCGTACCCGACGGCCACAACAACTTCAAACCCCACGAGCGTTCCATGGAGTTTGGCTACCTCGCCGCTTTGGTGGCCGGTATGCTTGGCTGGATCGCCCTCATGATCGACCGCGATGAGCTCAATCTCGACTTGGCCGACTCAGACGGCTTTCGCACCAAGCCCCTCGCCGGAAAAGCCGACCTCCTTGCCAGCCTCGACACCGCAGTCGCCAATGCCCGGCACGCTCTCGAGTCCACAACTGACGAACATCTGGCCACACCCTGGGCGTTCAAAATGGGCGGCAAAACCGTGTCGCAAGATCCTCGCAGCATCATGATCTCCGACGCCGTCTTCAGCCATCTCGCTCACCACCGCGGCCAGCTAACCGTCTATCTGCGCCTCCTCGATTCCAAGGTGCCCGCCATCTACGGACCTTCTGCCGACGAGTACATATAGAAGCCGGCTGCAGGCGAAAAACCTGTCTCAAATTCGCACCGCCTCACCTGCTAAACTCTGTTTCGTCATGCTCCTCGCGAGTCTTCTCATCGTGGCAATCGCTTACCTGTTGGGTTCCATTCCTGTTGGATACCTTCTGGTCAAGCTGTTTCGCCACGAAGACATTCGATCTGTTGGCAGCGGCAACATCGGCGCCACCAACGTGCTTCGCTCCGGCGGCAAGGGCCTCGGCGCCGCCACCTTTCTGCTTGACGTGCTCAAGGGCGCCGCTGCGGTCTGGCTTGGCGCGTTGCTGGCTTCCTATCTGCTGCCCAACATGCCATTTCGCGACGCACAGGCCCTGGCTGCAGTCTCCGCCGTACTGGGGCACATGTTCCCGGTCTGGCTCCACTTTCGCGGCGGCAAGGGAGTCGCCACCGGCTTTGGCGTCTTCCTCGTTGCCGCGCCGCTTGCGGCTCTTTCGTCCATTGGCCTCTTCGCGATCGTCTTGCTCCTCACCCGCTACGTGTCTCTGGCTTCAATTCTCGGCGCAGCCAGCTTTCCTGTGTTTGCATGGTTCATGGTGCGCGGAGAAAAGCCAGCGCCCTACATCGCCGCGCAGATCATTGTTTCGCTCTTGATCATCCTTAAGCACCACCAGAACATTCGCCGCCTCGCCACCGGAACTGAAAACCGCTTCGGAGCGCGCAGCCACGAAAGGAAGCCCGCATGAGCCGGATCGTTGTACTTGGAGCCGGCGCGTGGGGAACGGCAATTGCGCTCTCGCTATCTCGCCGGGGCGGCCACGACATTACCCTCTGGGCCCACAGCGAAGACGAAGGCCGTCTAATCGACGCTGCCCGCGAGAATACATTGTTTCTCCCGGGCTTCCCACTGCCCAACGATTTGACCGTCACCGCAGACATGGCGCCGATCGCCGCCGCGGAAATTCTCGTCTCCGTCATCCCGTCCGAATTCCTTCGTTCCACGTTGCAGCGCGTCAAAGGTCATCTCCACAACGGCCAATTCATCGTCAGCGCCACCAAGGGCATCGAAAAAGAGACGTACCGCCGCATGACCAAGGTGATCTCCGAGACCCTCGAGCCCGCTGGTCTTCTGCTCTCCATCGGCGCTTTCTCCGGTCCAAGTTTTGCCATTGAGGTGGCCCAGGGACAGCCCACCGCCGTCACCATAGCCTTCAGCGATCTGCAGATTGCCACGCTCATTCAGCAGGAGTTTTCATCGGAGACACTGCGGCTCTACACATCCACCGATGTAATCGGCGTCGAACTGGGCGGAGCACTCAAAAACGTAATCGCCATCGCGGCAGGAGTCGCCGCCGGCGTGGGCCTTGGACACAACTCCACTGCTGCGCTCATCACACGGGGCATCGCCGAAATCACGCGGCTCGCAGTCGCCTGCGGCGGACGCCGCGAAACCCTTGCCGGCCTCAGCGGCATTGGCGACCTGGTGCTCACCTGCACCGGTTCGCTCTCGCGCAACCGCACCGTGGGCCAGGCGCTGGGCCAGGGCCGCAAGCTTCCCGAGATCCTCGAAAGCCTCGGCGGCAAGGTGGCCGAAGGCGTGCTCACCTCACGCGCCGCCTTGGGCCTCGCTCGCCAACACAACATCGAAATGCCCATCACCGAGCAGATGGAAATGATCCTTGAACACGGCAAGGATCCGCGGGAAGCCATTCGCGAATTGATGCTCCGGCCCGGCAAGGGCGAGCACTAACTTTGATCAAAGCTCTTCCTTGGCGGTACGGAGGTTCCGATGAACGCCAGTCCCTCATCTGCGTCAATTGTCCTCGCCCGCCGCGACGCAATCGGCAAAATCTTCGCGGGATTCGCCGCAGTTGCCGCAGGTTCAATCTCCCATGCGCAATCGTCGCAGCAGCCCGCGGAAGAAAGACCATGCACTTCTCCTAACCAGGCCCGTACTTCAATCCACTATGTTCTCGATTTCAACGCCAGCCCGGAGCGGTTCTATCAGACCATCCTCAACGCAAAGCGTTTCGCTGAATTTTCCGGCATGCCGGCAACCATTGATCCTTCCGCCGGCGGAGCCGTCTTAATGTTCGGAGGGCTCATCCAGGGGCGCAACATCGAGCTCGTTCCCAACCGGCGCATCGTACAAGCGTGGCGCCCTGCCTCCTGGAATCCGGGCGTTTACTCCGTTGTGCATTTCGAATTCAAACCTGCCGGCGCCGGAACAGGCCTCACATTTGCCCACACAGGTTTCTCTTCCGGTTTGTACGACCATCTTGACTGGGGCTGGAAGAACCGCTACTGGGGCCCGCTCAAGAAATACTTCGCCTAGGTCGCCCCATCGCAGAACAACGGCCACTATCCTCCCGCAATCGCTCCAATAATCAGCAGCGGTTCCCTTCCATCGGCCACTGCTTCCGGCAACGGCGCATCGGGTGATTGATGCGAAAGGTCCTCTTCACACGCAAAGAATCGCAGAAACGGCCGCCGCTTGAACGTGTCATGTTCGCGAATAGTCCCGCACAGCATGGGATAGCGTGCCTCGAGCGAGTCCAGCACTGACCGCAGCGTAACCGGAGCCGCAACCTCCAGCGCGATATCCCCATCCACCCGCGCCAGGTTGCGCAGGTGATAAGGAATCTCCACTCGAATAGTGTTCATTGAATCCGGCATGAAATCTTACGCTCTCTCGCTTGCTATCGCGCGAAGCGCGCTAACTCCGCTAATCGGCGCAGGGTGCCGCGCCGCTAGCTCAGCTTTTCGCTAGGCCAGCGTCTGCACCTCGACCGACAAGACTGCCGGCAAATCGTGCACAATCGCCTTCCAGGAGTCGCCGCCATCCGGCGAAACATACACCTGTCCGCCCGTCGTGCCGAAATACACGCCGCACCTATCCAGCGTGTCCACGGACATCGCGTCACGAAGCACGTTCACGTAGCAGTCCTTCTCCGGCAACCCCTTCGCGAGTTCCTCCCACTCGTTGCCGCCGCTTTTGCTGCGATACACGCGCAGCTTGCCATCGAGCGGAAAATGCTCCGAATCGCTCTTGATCGGAACCACGTAAACGGTCTCCGGCTCGTTCGAATTGATGTCAATCACGAAGCCGAAATCGGTTGGCAGGTTGCCGCTGATTTTCGTCCAGTTGTCGCCCGCATCGTCTGAGCGCAACACATCCCAGTGCTTCTGCATGAAGAGCGTGCCCGGCCGCTTCGGATTCATCGCAATGTGGTGCACGCAGTGCCCCACGTCTGCCGTCGGATTAGGAATGTACTTCGAATAGAGTCCTTTGTTGATCGGCTTCCATGTCTTGCCTCCGTCATCCGTGCGAAACGCCCCCGCCGCCGAAATGGCGATGTACATGCGCTCAGAATTGCTGGGGTCAAGAATGATTGAGTGCAGGCACATCCCTCCAGCGCCCGGCTGCCAGTCGGGGCCGGTGCCATGTCCTCGCAGTCCCGGCATTTCGTGCCAGCTCTCGCCGCCGTCGGTCGATTTGAAAATCGCTGCGTCTTCCACGCCCGCGTACACCGTCTTCGGATCCGTCAGCGAAGGCTCAACGTGCCAAACGCGTTTGAATTCCCACGGCTTCTGCGTGCCGTCATACCACTGGTGCGTGGTCAGCGGCTTACCAGTCTCCGCGGAGGAGTCATACGCGAACCGATTGCTCTTGACGGGCGGCCATTGCGGCGTAGCGTCTTCGGGCTTCACGCCCGGCTGAAACCAGGTTTTGCCACCATCGGTCGATGCCTGCAAAAGCTGGCCGAACCAACTGCTGGTTTGCGATACGTAGATACGCTCCGGGTCCACCGGCGACCCCTTCATGTGATAGATCTCCCACCCCGCGAAGAAAGGTCCGCTCACCTCCCACTTGTCCCGCTTGCCATCGGATGTAAGGATGAATGCGCCTTTTTTTGTTCCGACCAATATGCGTACTTGGCTCATGATTTCCTCCCCCGCGAATGCATCGCTAACTCGCGGGCCGTCTGCAGATTCTTCCGCAACCCCCAGCCGCAGTTCAAGCGGAAAACCGGATAAATGTTATGAGCTGTTTTAGGAGAAAAACCCTCTCATGGCTGCCAATTTACGCCGATCGCTCCGACTCCGCTGGCCGGGATCGTATAAAGATGATTTGAACCGCCCTCCCATTGCACCGATCCATCCGCATGCAGAACGAAAAATTTGAATTGAGATTTGGCTCCGGCGGGAACCGAAACGGTAAGCAGCGCATTTCCCGCAGACGGAATTACAGCCGGCCCGTCCGCATCATTCCATGTCGTGGACCAACCGCCCAGCTCTGGCAGGCTGCCCGTCAGCATCACCACATCGCCGGATGCGAGCGCAGGCACCCCCGCAACGGAGAAGTTGGCCGGGATGAGTTTGCCCGTGGAAACCGTGAATGGAGCCGCACCGGATGTGGCCGCTCCCCGCGTGACCGTCACCTTTGCAGGCCCGGCGGAGATGTTCGGTACCATAGCCGTAATCTCGCCATCGGTCCACTGCAAAATCTTGGCAATCTTCTGCAATCCGCCCGCCGCAAAACTCACCGTGCCCGCCGTCGTCCCGAATCCCGCGCCCGCAATCGTCACCGCGACTCCCGAATTCGCTACTCGCGGCGTGACGCTCCCAATCGCAAGTCCCACTCCGCCCGCGGCCACCCATATCGACACGCTGCCATGTGGTAGCGTGAAGTTAGCCGCCGCATTGTTGCCTCCCGCCGATCCCGATACGGTCAGTCCGACTCCGCCCATCGTCCCATTCAAAAAATCGGAATACGATCCCGGCGCGAGAGAAGTGAAGAGTCCGCTGATCGCCGGGTCACTGGTTTTGCTCTTGTTAATGGCCACCAGCACCACATTGCCGCCAAGCCTTCGTTCGTAGATGTAGACATCGTCGTTGATCCAGCGCTGCTGCATCGTTCCATAAGCGATCGCGGCATTCGAAGCCCGCAGTGCTGCGAGGTATTGGATCAGCGTGACCGCATCGGTCATGCCGAAGCTGGTCATCGCATTGCGATCGTAAGGATCGTTGCCGCCACTCGTGTCGTTATGCAGATACTGCTCGTCGCCGTAGTACACCACCGGTACGCCGCGACACGTGAAGATGAACGCCAACGCCTGCTTCGCCGCCGTCGCATCCGCGCCCATCGACTGGATCCGCGGGTTGTCGTGGTTGTCAAAAAAAGTGACAAGATCGTTCGGCTGCGCAAACCCCTCCACGTTCCTGCCCGAATCGCCCGACGCTTCAAGATTCAATTCGCTGTCAATCTCGGTGAAGCTCTTGCCCTTCGCGAACACATCCACAACTGGCCCGTACAGCGGATAATCCAGAAGATTCATCCCACTCCGATTCGAAAACTTCACCGAGTCGGCATACAGCGGATCGCCCGACCCCTCAAGCCACTCGCCAAACACAAATGGCCGCGCATCCGCGGTGGGCAGTGTCTTCGGACCCTTCCAGTTCGCAATTGAATTCTCGAGGCTGTACTCCCACCCCCAGTTCACATGCTTCACCGCGTCAAAACGAAACCCATCCGCGCCGTGCGTCAGCAACTGCGCAACCGCCCCCTTGATGTAGTTGTCCACCCATGGATTCGTCTGGTCCAGATCGGCCAACCCAAACAGCGTGTCGTACTGCAACTGATATCGATCCTCGAAGTCCGACATATTCGGCGTGTGGTGGTAGTAGGGAGTCGCCCCCGTGTCACTGGAATAATCCGTCACCTTCACGCCGTTGTTGTACAGCGCGCCGTTCTCTCCCACTCCGATGTCGTTTGTATGGTTCGCAACAAAATCCACGATCACCTTGATCCCATTCGCATGGGCCCCCGCGGTCAGCTTGTCGAATGCCGCCCAGCTGTTCCCCGCATCGCCAAAGTGCTCTTCGATCCGCGTCATGTCGCGCGGCCAGTAGCCGTGATATCCGCTGGCGCCCCCACCATCCGGCTTGTTCGCATTGTCGATCGGCGGCGAAATCCAGATCGCCGCCACGCCCATCGACTTCAGATACGCCATCTTCTGCGTAATCCCGGCCAGATCGCCGCCCCAGTAATCGCGCCAATTCGCCGGGGTCGTGAATCCTTTAGGATCGAATTCCCCCGCACTCTGCGCCGGATCGTCGTTACTGGTGTCGCCATTGAAAAACCGGTCCGTGACAATCTGGTAGATGAACCCCTGGTGAATATCGCTGACAGCAGGAATCGGCGGCGGAGCCGGAGGATTCTGACAGAATCCCGAGACCGCAAGAAAGAAAACAAGGGTAATCGCAACGAATATTGAGTTCCCTCTTACGGTCCTCATAGCGTTCTCCTCAAGGCGTTCAAAACTGCACCTTTGATTCCCCCAACATCCTAGTGCACAAGAGCCGGAAGCCGTTTCATTGAAATGACAGCAGTTCTAGCGCCGCGTTCGCTCGGGCGCGCACAATGCTCTAGACTCAATACTGGATGCATTGGCAATGATTACGCTATTTACCGGCTACGACGAAGAACCGAAAGATAAAAAGAAAGACCAGGAAGCGCAGGCCGGTGAAGAGGAGTCGAAGTCCGGCTTCTTCTCGCGCATGCGCCAGGCCGTCACGCGTACCCGCGAGACTTTCTCCTCGCGCATCAACGAAATCGTCGCTCTCACCCGCGAAGTCGACGAGTCCTCTCTCGAAGAGCTTGAAACCGCGCTCATTATGAGCGACATCGGCGTGCAGACCACGACCGAGATCCTCGACACTCTCCGCGAACGCGCCCGCGTACGAGCCATCGAAGGCGGCGCCGAACTGCGCGATCTGCTCAAAACACAACTCCGTGGAATCCTCGAAGCGCCTATGCGCCCCGTCGCCGATCCCTTCGCGCCGCCGAAAGTTACCTTCCTCGTCGGCGTCAATGGCACCGGCAAAACCACAACCAGCGGCAAGCTCGCCGCCTGGTATCGCGCCCAGGAGCACTCCGTGCTTTTGTGTGCCGCAGATACGTTTCGAGCGGCGGCAATCGAACAGCTCGAAGTCTGGGCCAGCCGCAGCGGTGTCGAGATGATCAAAACGCGTCAGGGCGGCGATCCCGCGGCAGTTCTCTACGATGCAGCCAGCGCCGCCAAGGCACGCAACATCGCCGAGCTCATCGTCGACACCGCCGGCCGCCTCCACACCAAATCCGGCCTCATGGACGAGCTCGACAAAATGCGCCGTACCGCCTCAAAGCTCATTCCCGGTGCCCCCCACGAAGTCCTCCTCGTCATGGACGCCACCACCGGCCAGAACGGCCTGCAACAAGCGCGCCAGTTCACGCAATCTGCAGGGGCCACCGGCATTGTGCTCACCAAGCTAGACGGCACCGCAAAGGGTGGCATCGCCGTGGCCATCGCCCGCGAACTGAATCTCCCCGTCCGCTTCGTGGGTGTAGGCGAGCAGATGAGCGACCTCCTCGAGTTCTCCCCCGAAGCCTTCGTCGATGCCCTGCTTGGGTAGTTCCCTAACAGATCCTTTACGGTTTCATTCGGTTCTAGCAGTTACACTTCTTCGTGTCGCAATCGATGAACTGCGCGAGCTCATGAATATCTCAGACAAAGACACCTACTGGATGCTGCGAGCCCTCGAGCTAGCCCGCCGCGGCATCGGCGTCTCCTCCCCCAATCCCGCCGTCGGCTGCGTCATCCTCGACCGCGCCGGCCAGGTCGTCGGCGAAGGCTGGCACGAATACGACCTCCGCGACCACGCCGAAATCGTCGCCCTCAACGAAGCCAAACAACACGCCGGCGATCGTCTCAAAGGCGGAACCGCCTACGTCACGCT
This sequence comes from uncultured Acidobacteriaceae bacterium, assembly GCA_963769345.1. Lineage (GTDB taxonomy): Bacteria > Acidobacteriota > Terriglobia > Terriglobales > Acidobacteriaceae > Telmatobacter. The sequence continues at coordinate 86,870 of CAVYLL010000001.1, read as the reverse complement.
CGAGCCCTGCAATCACACCGGCCGCACTGGTCCGTGCACTGAGGCCTTGATTGCATCCGGCCTCGCGCGCATTGTCGCCGCCACCGGCGATCCCAATCCCACCGTCACCGGCCACGGCATGGAAAGACTTCGTGCCGCGGGAGTCGAAACGACGCTTGGCGTCTGTGAAGCAGAAGCCCGCCGCATCAACGAAGGCTTCGCCCGCTGGATCCAGCACAAGCGTCCGCTCGTGCTCATGAAAGTTGCCATGACCCTCGACGGCCGCATCGCGCCGCCTCCCGGGCACCACACCGCACGCGAGCCCTACTGGATCACCAGTGAAGCTGCGCGTGCCGCGGTCCAGCCACTGCGCTGGCAGGCTGACGCTGCTCTCACCGGCGTCGACACTGTCCTGGCCGACGATCCCATGCTCACCGATCGCAGCGGTCTGCGCCGCCGCCGCCCCCTGCTGCGCGTGGTCCTCGACTCCGCCCTCCGCATGCCGCTCGACTGCAAGATGGTCCACGGCGTCGAGAACGACGTCGTCATCTTCACCGTCTCCAAAGACGCAACCCGCATCCGCGAACTCCGGACTCGCGGCGTCCGCGTCGAAGTTCTCCCTGCAGAGCAAGGCCGCGTTCCGCTAGGCAAATTGCTCGACAAACTCGGCGAAGAAGGCATCCTCGCCCTGCTCACCGAAACCGGCACACGTCTGAACACTGCCCTGCTTGCCAGCGGAATGGTCGACCGCGTACACCTCTTCGTTGCCCCGCAGATCATGGGTTCCGACGCCGTCCCCGCCTTCAAAGGCATGCCCAGCGCCATCCGCATGGCTCAGGTGGAAGTCGAGCGCTACGGCAACGACCTTGGCCTCTGCTCGCTGCTCCGGGACCCGTGGGAAAAATAGCCGACAAAAGCCAGGAGCAATCAAAAGTTGCTCGCAGGCTGCGATCGGGATCCGCGAAGGCTGCAATAGTTACAAAATGGCAACCTCTCGGCGACATCCCTCGTCCAACAAGGGTTGAGGCTGCGAAAGCATTGGCCGATTGTGCGTGTTGTGCGTCTCTCGGGAGGCTCTTGCGCCATGGTTCAGCAAATACTCAATTTCATCGGGATAGGCCTCTTGTCGGCCGTGCTTGCTATCGCAACCATCATTGGCAACGCCGTGCGAATCGACAAAGATCCGGCAGTCGACGGACCTCGCGCGCTGATTGCTGAATTCTTCGGCCTTTGGGTAGCCTTCGCATGTCTTGCGTGGAGCTTCATGGTGGCAGGACCGAAGGATATTCAATGGATTCTGCGCGGGGTGGCAGCCAGCGCGGCGTTAATCGCATTTGTCCTTGCAGCGTATTACGCTGGAACGCCCGAAGTCCGCGTTCGTCTCGACGAAAAACCCACCGGCTTCGCAAATCCGATTACGGCCCTGCACCTCGATGAGGCTGCCGTACAACTCTCAGACGCCCCGCGAACTGACCGCACGTGGTCCGAGCTAAACCCGCAGCCTTGAGATTTCTTTACTCCCTACTCTTTATTGCCTGTCTTAAAGAAATTCGGCTGCTCCGGAATCGCCGCCCCATCCGCGCGCGGATCGGACGCGCCAAAGTTCACGCGCGTCCCGCTGTCGTGCAGCACTGCCTGTCCGCGTCCCATCTGCGATGTGTAATCCGGATGCACCTGCAGCACGTGCCCCATCTTCGTCAGGGCGTCAATCGTAGCCTGTGTAACGCGCGATTCAATCACGATCTTGCATGCCAGTTGCTGCCGATCGGTAAAGCGGGGCTCCTCCATCGCGGCCTGGATATTCATGTGGTAATCCACCACGTTCGAAACAAACTGCGCATGCGCCAGAGGCTGATTCAACCCGCCCATAATCCCGAATCCGATGTGCTGGTCCCCATGCTGCATAAAGGCCGGAATGATGGTATGAAACGGTCTCTTGCGCCCCGCAAGAGCGTTCGGAGACCTGGGATTGAGCGAGAATAATCCCCCCCGATCCTGCAGCGCAAAACCCATCCCCTGCACCGTCACGTTCGATCCAAAATTGTTGTAGTTGCTCTGAATGATCGAAAGAATATTGCCCTCGCGATCCACAACGCTAAAGTAGGTTGTATCGCTCGTCCCCAGCGCGCCGGGGGCAACCGTGCAATTCGCACGCGACGGATCAATCAGCACCGCTCGCTTCGCCGCATATTCCTTCGACAAAAGCTGCTCCACGGGAATGTTGCTAAAGCGCGGATCGCCGTCGTACGCCTTCACATCCGCGTAAGCCAGCTTCATCGCTTCAATGCGTGTGTGCAGCTCTCCCGGGCTGTGCGGACCCGCCGGATCAGACGGAAACCGCTCCATAATATTCAGCATCTCCAGGGCAGCGATGCCGTCACCATTCGGCGGCAACTCATACACCGTCCAGTCGCGATACGTCGTATGGATCGGCTCAACCCACTCCGCCGAATACGATGCGAGATCGTCCGCCGTCATCGTTCCGCCCAGGTCGACCGACGTTTTCAAAATCGCCTTCGCAATCTCACCCTTGTAGAAAGAGTTCTCGCCTTGCTCGGCGACAAGCCTGAACGCACGCGCGACATCGGGATTGCGAAAGACCTCGCCAGTCTCCGGAACCTTGCCGCCGGGCAAAAAAACTCTTTCGCTCTCCGGGTTCGTCATCAGGCCCTTGTGATCGCCATCCCACCACGCTTGAATAATCTCCCCCACCGGAAAACCGTGATCCGCATAGAAAATTGCTGGCTGAAACAGATCGCGCCACGGCAGCTTCCCCCACCGCTTGTGCAACTTCGCCCACCCGTCCACCACGCCCGGAACCGTCACCGAGTCGATCCCGTACTGCGGCATCTCGGTAACACCCTTCGCGCGCAGATGCTCGATCGTCAGCGCCTTGGGCGCCCATCCACTCGCATTCAGCCCGTAGAGTTTGCCGGTCTTTGCCTCCCAATAAATCGCGAACAAGTCCCCGCCCATGCCATTCGACGTCGGCTCCATAACGTTGAGCACCGCGTTAGCCGCAATCGCTGCATCAATCGCCGATCCTCCCTGCTCCAGCACCCGCGCCCCCGCCTGCGAAGCCGACACCTGGCTCGTGGCAACAATGCCGAACTGTGTAGCCACCACCGATCGCCCATACGACCGATCCTGTGCTGACAAACAAAGAGAAGTGAAAGCAAGAACAAGAAACGCAACAACAGACCTGGATGCACTCATTCAGTGACCTCTGGGATCGAGATAAAGTTGGACCTGGAAAAAGGATTGAAACTCAACGCTATCAAAGAGAGGTTGCGGCCTTAAACCGAATTCATACCAACTTATTGAGCAAAGGCGCATGAAAGCCCTGCTCCTACCCCCATTCCCCATTCCCTTAGAATGATTCCATGTTCACCGGCATCATCGAGCAGAGTGGCACACTCGTCAGTCTTACCGATCGCGGCGGCGTCCGCCGAATCACAGTCGAAGCTCCCGGCATCGCGAACCGCCTGCGGGAAGGCGATTCCCTTGCCGTCTCTGGCGTCTGCCTCACAGCGCTTGATGTCGACCCAACCTACTTCCACGCCGACCTCGCCCAGGAAACGCTGGACCGCACGTCCCTCGGCGCGCTGAAACCCGGCGCGAAAGTAAATCTCGAACTGCCTACCGCGGCCGGCAGTCCGCTCGGCGGCCACGTCGTTCAAGGCCACGTTGACGCCACCGGCGCAATGACGGCTCTCGATCCCGTGATCCCCGAGACGAGCCCGCATTTCAATCGCGAAACCACCGACTGGACGCTCAAAGTCCGCGTGCCCGAAAACGTCCGCCAATGGATGGTGCATAAAGGCTCCGTCGCCATCGAAGGCATCAGCCTCACCATCGCAGCATCGAGAACGACACGATCTCCATAGCCATCCTGCCGCTAACCTACTGGCGTACTAACCTGCACACTCTTGCCGCAGGCGACCCCGTGAATGTCGAAGCCGATGTGCTCGTAAAGCTCGCTTACCAGCGGATGCAATCGAAATCCGACTTCGCCCTCACCGAAGACTGGCTCGTCACGAACGGCTATTAGGATTGACGAAAATCAGAAGTCAAGCTGCCGATCAACCTCAATGGCAGTGCGCAGCAGCACAAACCCGCTGACCTGCTAACTCGCTTGGCGCGAAGCGCCGCTGACCCGCTATATCATTCAAACTAGCATTCAAGTGTTTAGCGATCTACGGCGTCGCTTGAAGTCTTGCCTAGGGTTTTGCCTGAAGTTTCGGTGCATCGGTGACGTACTCATCGCCGGTCCGCGCCAGGATCTGCGAGCGACGATCGGTCAGCAGTTTGAGCTGTTTTGTCAGCTCGATAAACTCCTGCTTCTGCTCGGCAGTCAACTCCGCGCCGTTTTGCGTTGTCTCGTTCAGCTTATCCAGCTTCGCCTGCACCTTCGGCATCTCGCGATCGATCAGCACCGGATGAATATTAGGAGTCTTCGCCTTCCCCGCGGCCAGGGAATTCCGGTTGTTCACGCCCCAGACCGGCAACATTCCCACATGCCCCAGTTCCACCCGAACGCCAGCCGGGCCGTAGTCGTTCCGCACCGCAGAAAACATCCCGATCATCGAGTCGCGCGGATCCCCATCCTTGTCCGGCATCAGACCATCCACATAGTTGCGCGACTGGTTCGACAGGAAATTCCCCAGCGAATAGAAAATCACCGCCATCCGCCCGTCCTGCGTACTGTACGTTTCGATCGGCTGCAGCACATGTGGATGATGTCCCACAATCACGGAAGCTCCCGCATCCAGCATCTTGTGTGCAATATCCACATCTTCCGCTCGCGGCGCCGGCGCGTACTCGATTCCCCAATGGATAGAGACGACAAGCAAGTCGCATTGCGCCTTCGCTGCTTTCACCGCGTCCAGCACCTGCGCCTCGTCTGCTCCCGGCGCACCGCCCGATTCACCGGGGTAGGGGAAGAAGTTCACATGCGGCTGATCGTCCTTGTCCGGATTGCGATTGCCATTCAGCCAGCGCGTCACACCCAGCCATCCCACCTTGATGCCGTTAGCCTCGACCACCAGGGGCTGCCACGTCTGAGCCGCTGTGTCGCCCGACCCAACAAACTGCAACCCGATCTCGCGCAGATGGTCCCGCGTCTCGGCGAATCCAGCCCAACCCTGGTCCATCACGTGGTTGTTTGCAAACGAGACGATCTTGATCCCGTTCGCCTTCAGTGCCTCGGGCAGCGCGACGGGCGCGTCAAACATGAATGGCTTCGATCCCTTCGAATGAGCAGGCGCTACCGGCGTTTCCAGGTTCACAAACCCGAAGTCCGCTCCCTCGAACACATCGCTCACATCCGCCAGCAGCGATCCCCAACCCGCCGCGCCGCCACCGGCAGCCTCAGCCGCCGTCCGCACCGGCTCATGCGGAATCACGTCTCCGCCAACCGCAAAATTGACCCGGGCAAGCTCGTGAGGATAGGGCGCTGGAGCGGCCGCCCGGTTCAGGTTCACCGGGAACCCCGTGAAATAGGCTCCCGCAAGCACCAGGCCCAGCAGGATCATCACGGCCAGCGCAGCGGCCTGCGGACTCAAGCCCAGCAAGTTTCCGGCTCCAGTCCCTTGCCCGGGCGGAATCCCTTCGCCGGACTTCATCCATTTTGCTGTGTGATCCATTGGAGTAGCTTGATCCACCCCCAGCATACCCCTCGGAAAAGACGCCGCTTAACCCCAATTTGAACTTAAGTACCCTCACCGGCAGCCATCCTTGTTTCGACAGCAACAATCCGTGAGCGCTTCCTTGGGAATCTGCGTCTATGATATGAGCGAAACTGTTACCCTTGAACAGGAAAGCGAACCGGAAGGCCGGCCACCCCTTAGGGAAAGGAAGCCGGTAACCTGACCTATGGCAGAGTTCGTAATCAAGTTAGCCGATGAACGCGGTCGCGTCATGGAGCAGGTTCAGACCGCCTCCACCGCTGAGGAGTTGCGTGCGCGCTTCTCCCATGCCGGCTATCACGTCTTCTCCGTCAAGACGCGCTCCGGCTTGGGCGGCATGTCCCGGCGCAAAGTCAAGCTTGAGCCTTTCCTCATCTTCAATCAGCAATTTCTTACGCTCATCCGCGCCGGCCTGCCCATTCTGGGCTCGCTCCAGATGCTCACAAAGATTCAGAAGAGCGCCCACTTTCGCAGCCAGCTCGACGACGTCTCCAATCGCGTAAAAACCGGCGAGTCGCTCTCCACCGCATTTGAAGCGCAAACCGGCGTGCCGATCATGTACACCACCACCCTGCTCGCCGGCGAACGCTCCGGCAACCTGCAGGAGGTCCTCGACCGCTACATCGGATTCCAGCGCGTTTCGCTTACTTTCCGCAAAAAGCTCACCGCCTCACTCATCTACCCCGGCCTGTTGCTGACGATCGTGAGCGGCTTGCTCGTCTTCATGTTCACCGTGGTCATCCCCCAGTTTGCCCAACTCTACGACCAGATGGGCTCAAAGCTTCCTGCGCTGACCATCGGCCTTCTTAACTTCGGGAAATGGACCCAGCACAACATCCTCTGGATCGCGTTGAGCGTACTTGTAATTGCCGTGGTCCTTTGGCGTTTTTCTATCACCGAGAGAGGCCGCGATACCGTGGATGGCATCCGAGTTCGCATGCCCATCTTCGGCAAGATCTGGCTGAAATATCAGGTCGCGCTTTTCTCGCGCACGCTTTCGACGCTTCTGACTGGTGGCCTGCCGCTGGTTCCCTCGCTTGAAACAGCCGCGCGCTCCATCTCATCGCGCCGCGTGTCCAAGGCTGTCGGATCTGCAATCGGCACCGTGCGCGAAGGCAAGAACCTGGCCGATTCGCTCAGCAATACCGGCGTCTTCCCTGACCTGGCAACAGAAATGATCTCAGTTGGCGAGCAAACCGGCGCTCTGCCCCAGATGCTCAACTCCGTCGCTGAATTCTTCGAAGAAGATGTAGCGACCGCTCTCACCGCCGCACTATCGTTAATTGAGCCCGCCATCCTGATCGTGATGGGTGTAGTTGTGGTCTTTATTCTCATCTCGCTTTACCTGCCAATCTTCTCGCTCGGTTCGGCGGTTGGTGGAGGACAGGGTTAATCCTATTTATGGCTGATACAACAATCACGGTGCCAACGGGGCCGATGGTAAACGGCCTCGACGAGCGTGCCCAGGCTGAGGCCCTGGCAGCGCGCTATCGCGCCGAATTCGTTGATCTAAAGAATTTCAAGATCCAGCACGACCTGTTGCGCACAGTCCCCGTGGAACTGATGTTCCGATACAACTTCGTGCCCATCGAACAACAGGCCGATGTGCTCGTCATCGCGGTCAGTGATCCATCGCGCCTCATGGTGCTCGACGAAATCGCAGGCCTCCTCGGCCACCGCATCATCGCGCGCGTCGCCACGCTCTCGCAGATCACCGATCTCCTGAAGAAGACCGAACAATCGCAGCGCGTCCTCGACGAAGCCAGCGAAGGCCTCACCTTCGACGTGGTCACCGGCGATGACACCAACTCCGACGAAAACATCTCCATCGAAAAACTGACCAGCGACGAGGACATCAGCCCCATCATCCGCCTGGTCGACACCACCATCTTCACCGCTCTCGAACGCCGTGCGTCCGACATCCATATCGAGACATTCGACGACTCGCTCCACGTCAAGTACCGCATCGACGGGGTGCTCCAGGAAGCCATGGCGCCCATCGCGCGCGAGCATCACACCACGATTTTGAGCCGCATCAAGATCATGAGCGAACTCGATATCGCGGAGCGTCGCGTGCCGCAGGATGGCCGCTTCCGCGTTCGCTACAAGGGCCGCCTCATCGACTTCCGCGTCTCCATCATGCCCACCGTGCATGGTGAAAACGCCGTCCTCCGCGTCCTCGACAAAGAATCGATGAGCGAAAAGTTCCGCCACCTCACGCTCGACGTGGTGGGCTTCGCTGAAGAAGATCTCCGCCGCTTCCGCCGTTATATCCGCGAGCCCTACGGCATGGTGCTCGTCACCGGCCCCACCGGCTCCGGCAAAACCACCACGCTCTACGCGGCACTCAACGAAATCAAAAGCGACGAAGACAAGATCATCACTATCGAAGATCCGGTCGAGTACCAGATCCGCGGCATCACCCAGATTCCCGTAAACGAGAAGAAGGGTCTCACCTTCGCCCGCGGTCTCCGCTCCATCCTCCGCCATGACCCCGACAAGATCCTCGTCGGTGAAATCCGCGACCAGGAAACCGCCCAGATCGCCATCAACTCCGCCCTCACCGGCCACCTCGTCTTCACCACCGTCCACGCCAACAACGTGGTCGACGTCCTCGGCCGCTTCCTCAACATGGGGGTCGAGGCCTACAACTTCGTCTCTGCGCTCAACTGCATCCTGGCCCAGCGCCTGGTACGCACCGTCTGCGAGCACTGCGTCCGCACCGTCTCCTACCCTGACGAAATCCTCATCGCCAGCGGCATGAATCCCGCCGAATGGCGCGGCTTCGCCTTCCGCGAGGGTACAGGTTGCATCGAATGCGGCGGCACAGGGTATCGCGGACGTACCGCGATTCATGAGCTTTTAGACTTGACCGACCCCATCCGTGAGCTGATCCTTGAGAAGAAGCCAACCTCTGAGATTCGCAAACTGGCTCAGCGCGAAGGCATGGCCTTTCTGCGTGAATCCGCCCTCGACCGTGTTCGTCGCGGGTTGACCACGCTCAAGGAGATCAATAAAGTCACCTTCATCGAGGCATCGCGATAGTGAGTCCAATCCTCAGCAGATCGAATTCAGGCACGCAACACGGTGGGCGTCCGCCCGCGGCCATCGAGCTCACGCCCGACGGCGTTCTTGCCGCGTCGCTTCCGGGCAAGAATGAACCACCGGTGTACGCGTTCGAGCCTCTGCGTCCAGGCGTGCTTGTGCCTGGTATCAGCGAACTGAACATGAGCTGGCCCGAGGCTGTTTCGCTCGCCATCCGCAACTCGCTCGCCAACGTCTCGCCGCGCAGCCGCTTCGTCACCGTCATTATCCCCGACACCGCGGTGCGCGTCTTCGTGCTCGACTTCGATTCCCTGCCCGCGAAAGCAACCGAAGCAATTCCAGTTCTTCGCTTTCGCCTCCGCAAAATGGTTCCCTTCGAAGTGGAGCATGCCGGTCTCAGCTACCAGATCCTCTCGCAGAGCAAAACCGAGGCTCGCGTGCTCGTGGCCGTCCTGCCCAGCAACATCCTCGAAGAGTACGAAACCGTGGTGCGTGCCGCAGGCTACGAACCAGGCTCCGTCATGCCCTCCGCCCTTGCCGCGCTCGCCACGCTCGAATCCTCCGAGCCACTGCTCGCTGCGTGCCTCAGCAAGGTTGCGATCACCACGTCCATCACCCGCGGTGACGACCTTCTCCTTTACCGCACGCTCGACCTGCCTGAGGATCCGGAGCAACGTCTTCTTGAAGTTCAGCGCAGCGTTGCCGTCGCCGCAGCTTACTATGAGGACAAGGTTTCGGTGTTACCTAAGGAACTCTACTTCGCCGGAAACGGAACGGCCTCCGAATTCGAGCACTGGTTCGGTCCCTCCGAACTGAGGATCATCGATTTCGCGCCGCGGCCGTCAACCGGCGTGGCAACAAGTTTGTCGAACATGAGCACCGCCGGTCTTACCGGTGCATTAGCAGGAGCCGTCTAGAGTGCGCGTAGCCATCAATCTTGCTTCGCGGCCGTTCGCCGATCTCGCACCGGCGATGAAGAACCTGCGCATTGCCATGGGTGCGCTGGCGGTGGTCGCCGTCGCCCTGGCGCTCGGCCTTCACGCTCTGCACGACAAAGCTGAGGCTGCCCGCGCCCGCGCTCATTCACTCGATGGAAAGATCGCGCAGATCACGCAGGAACGCCAGCAATATCTGGCCATGATGCAGCAGCCCGACAATGCACGCACCCTCCGGCAGGCCGAAAGTCTGAATCAACTCTTCGACGAGAAGTCCTTCTCCTGGACGCTGGCAATGGAGGATCTGGAAACAGTTCTCCCAGCAGGCGTGCAGGTCACAACACTCGAGCCCACCGTAAAAGACGGACAGATTTCCGTGCGCCTTCGCGTCGTCGGGCCGCGCGATCGCGATGTCGAACTGGTGGAGAATCTGGAACACTCCCGCCACTTCCTCCTGCCCCGCATCGTGGGAGAAACCGCAGAGTCCGAAGGCGGCCCCAACCAGCGCGCCGAACCCGTAAGCGCATCGAACCGCGTCAATTTCGACATGTTGGCCGACTACACGCCGGGCGCACCGGAAGAGCGCATTGCCAAAGAGAAATCCGCCGACGAGTCAGATGCGCACCACAAAAGCAACGCTGATAGCACGCCAAAGCAGATGGGAACTGCGCCCGCCCGGTCGCCCTACACCGGCGTGCCGCGACCGCGCGTGCCAGTTCAGCCCGACAGGGGAGTGCCGCGATGAGCCCCTATCCCGTTACAGCACGCGAGCGGCTGACATCTCCGCTGACCTGGCACTACGCAGGCCTCGCCGGCATGACCCTCATTGTTGCCGTTCTTGCCATTCGCCTCGGCATGGACTGGTCCGCAACCGACTCGAGTTCAAATGACGCACTGGTCAGCAAGCAGATTGAGCTCAAGACCCTCGAAGTGCAGACCGCGCCTCTCCGCGGACTCGAAGGACGCGTGAAAGATTCGCGGCTGCAGATTCAAGATTTCTACGCAAAGCGCATCCCCGCCAACTACTCATCCATCGCTGTGCAGGTGGGCGATCTTGAGGTCAAGTCCGGCGTGCGCCTCTCGCGCATGCAGTACTCCCAGGGAACAACTGCCGGCGACCTCACCGAGATCTCGCTCGACGCTGGAATCAGCGGCGAATACCAGCAAATCATGCACTTCGTGAATGGCCTCGAACGCGACAAGACCTTCTTCGTCATTCGCGCCATGGCCTTCACTGGCCAGCAGGGCGGATTAGTGAACCTCCGCCTACGGCTCTCTACCTGGCTCCGCCCCTCCGACGTTCCCGGCTGGATGCCACCCACACCCGCCGAAACGCCTGCATCCGCAGCGCCTCAAGCACAGGAGGGCGAGTAGCATGGCCATCCCTCTTGGCATAGAAAACAAGCGCCAGGTCTACATCGTGATTGCTCTCGCAGCGATCATCGTCTGCGCAGGCGGATACGAGCTCTACAACTCGTTCGGCACCCCATCGACACCCACACTGCCCACCCCTGCCCGGCCCACAACCACGGCCCGGACCGGGATCGGGACAAACCAGCGGCCAACAAACGCCGCAGGACCGCAAGCGCAGCATGTAGCCAGTAACAACATCGATCCAACCCTGCACTTTGACAAGCTGGCCCAGAGCGAAGACGTTGTCTATGCCGGAAGAGGCCGCAACATATTCTCCGCAGATTCCGCACCGGTCCCGATCCCAAAGCCGATTGCACCCGCGAGGCCCAATGCAAATGATTTGGCCTCCAGCATTCCGCAGGTGCCGCGACCGCCCGCTATCGACCTGAAGTATTTCGGCTACGCGCAACGCCTCGACAAATCCTTCCAGGCGTTCCTCGTCCGCGGCGACGACATATTCCTCGCACGTGCTGGAGACGTCGTCGATCACCGCTACAAGGTGGTTTCCATCATGCCGGGTTCCGTTCAAATCACCGACCTCGGCTACAACAACACCCAGACCGTCCCACTCTCCGCAAACTAGTGGGATCTGCACTTGTTTTTGGTTTGTATCAGCAAAAAATCGGGTGCGCCATGTCTCGATTTTGAGACGTGGGAAAGCACAACTCTCAACCGTTTTATGTCAGGGCACCGCAAGCCGTTCAAATATCAGCATTCTTTCGCGTCATCCTGAGCCGAGCAGTTTGGGCCCCCCAGACGGAAGTCTGTGGAGTAAGCGCAGTGAAGGACCTGTTTTTCCAGAGGGAACACGAACCAATCTCGCAATGAACCTGCCTTCTCAAAACCGACGCGTCCGTCCTTCAGAAGAAGGCTACATGCTCGTCGTTGTCATCTTCATGCTGGCCATCCTCATCCTCTCGCTCTCGATTGCCGTGCCCCGCGTGCGCGAAAGCATTCAGCGCGACCGTGAAGAAGAGACCATGCAGCGCGGCAAACAGTACATTCGCGCCATTCAGCTCTATTACCGAAAATTCAACGCCTACCCTCCCAGCGTCGACGCGCTGGTCAAGACCAACAACATCCGCTTCCTCCGCAAGAAGTACGTCGATCCCACCACCGGCAAGGACGAATGGAAACCAGTCCTCTTTGGCCAGAACAAGACGCCTCAGGCCATGGGATTCTTCGGCCAGCCCCTGGCTGCAGCAAGTGGCGCCGGAACCGGCCCCAGCGGCAACAATGGACTCCCCGGTACCGCGAGCTCCCCGGGAACCACGAACTCGAACGGACTCTTCAACTCGACACCCACCTCGACCACGGATCCAACAACTGGCGCGACTGGCCAGAGTGGAACAGGTGGCACGGGTGCCAGCGGTGGCCCAGGTTCAGGAACCGCAACGAGCGGTACCGGCACCTCCGGCTCGGCTATTAGTTCATCAAACGACCCCACCGGCAATGGTCAGGCCTTTGGGGGCGGCGGCATCATCGGCTTCTCCCCGCAAGGCCCCAGGCAGTCCCTGATGGTCTACAAGAAGAAAAACCACTATAACGAGTGGGAGTTTCTCTACAGTCCATTGATGGAACAGCAAAATATGGCTGGGGGAAACACTGGCATGATCGGTCAGCCCGCAAGCGGCACCACAACGCCTATCGGCGGCCCAGGCAGCACCATCAGCCCCACAGCTCCAACCACCCCTACGACCCCGACAAGTCCGCAGCAATAGCCTTCCTGCAAACGCAACAAAGCCCGTCCATCCGGACGGGCTTCGCTAACTTGCTGACTCGCTCGCCGCGTAGCGGCGCTGCCTAGCTGTCCCTGCCCTTACACGCTGAACGAAGATCCGCAGCCGCAGGTGGACTTCACCTGGGGATTCTCAAACTTGAACCCGGCTGCCTCCAGCGTCTCGACGTAGTCGACGATGCAGCCATTGAGATACATCAGTGAAGTCGCATCGACGTAAACACTCAAGTCGTCAAACTTGAAAACCTTATCCATCATTCCGGACTGGTTCTCGAAGGCCATCGAATACTGGAAGCCTGAGCAGCCGCCGCCCACCACTCCAATGCGCAGACCAGCGGGAAGCGGATCCTGGGTGGCCATAATCTCGCGAACCTTCGCAATCGCTTGCGGTGTCAGGATAAGAGGAGCTTTTTTCTCGGTTTCCTGTGTCGTCGTGGTTGTCGGTGCTGTGGTCGTTGCCATGGATTCTCCCAGTCTTCCTTATGGTACTGTACTTCCCCGCAAGGAGCTATACAAGACCCATGCGGTCATTCATCCCATTGGATGCTACTGGAGTTCAAAAAGACGCGAAGATGCCATGGTTCAGTTCCGTCTCTAACCGCCGTATTCTCAACGCATCCTGGTTCCTCCGGTGCTTATTTCGCACTTCCGATTACCTGTGATTCGTGTCACGGGCCGCAATGCTTCTTCGGCGCTATGATTTCAGCCGTACAACTCCCGGATCGAGGCAGGCAGCCAAAATTGAAGGATCTTGCCGAAAGCTGGGTGAAAAACTCGCTGGAGGTATTTCTATGTCTTTCGTTCCAATTATGTGGTCCGTCTGGGGATTTACGGTCCTGATCATGGCAATTATGTTCCTGTATCGCTCCCGCCTTACGAAGGATGAGGAAGATCAGATTTTCCTCGACGAATCCGCCAATCTGCACCAGTCTGCTCAGCAGGCGATCATCGCCAGGGTCAATAAAGTTCAGCCCTTGATTCGAGTTTCTGAGATTGTCGCCGCCGTTGCGACCCTGTTTGTAATCGGCTATTACATCAACGATGTCATCAACCAGTTCAAATAAAGTGTAGTTGCCTGTCTCCCTCCTCCAGGGGCAAACAGCAGCCAACCGGCTGCTGTTTGCCCGCCTTTCTTCTCTTCCGTCTACTCCACTTCCTGCTTCGCACGATAGCCGTCGCGCGCAATAATGTCGTACTTCAAAGGCTTGTGCTTCTCGTCCTGGAAGCGCAGCGGCTTTCCCTCATCATCCACCAGTTCTACGCGGAGCTTGCGATACGTGCCGTCCTGCTTGGTATCGGTCGGGTGGTAAACCAGCTCGTACTTCGAACGGATAGCCTTGTTGATATCCGCGAAGATGTCCGGCATCTCTCCTACAAACCGCGGGCTGAACCACATTCCGCCAGTCATCTTGGCGAAGGTCTTCATCTCGTTATCGGCCTGCAGATAGTCGATATCCCGCATCTGCTGCCCCATTCCCGGGCCGCCTTCGGTCACGGCGCGCATCGCCCCGCCCGTCGAAATCGCGAAAATCGTAATATCCGGCGTGGTCTTCACTTTCTGATAGATCTTGTCCAGCGTGATCTTTGAGAAAGTATCGCGCCCCGATGCAATGAGAATGATGTACTTATGCCCATCGATACGGCTCAGCCGATCTTCCGCCTCATAAAGCGCGTCAAACAAATTCTTCTCCGAGAATCCCGGAATAACCAGCGACTGAATCGCACCCAGAAGCAGCTGTTTGTCCTGCGTAAAGTCCAGCCAGATCTGGGTACGCATGTCGAACGTCATCAGCGCGACGTAATCCTGCGGCCGCAGTTGCTGCGCAAACGACCATGCCGCGTTGCGCATGTCATAGAGAAAGCTGTAGGTAAAGTTGCTGTTTGAAAATTCGCACAACATCAGTGCGGTGATCGGCGCTTCAACGCGCTTGAAGCCCGTGATCTTCTGCTCCACGCCGTTTTCATACAGCTTGAAATTCGCAGGCTTCAGGCCGGGAACGAACTGGCCGGTCTTCTCCAGCAGAACTCCCACATCCACAGTCACTTCCGGAACTTCGATCTTGAGCGAATAGTCCGCAGCCCCTTCTGGATTCTTGAACTTCGGTTGAGCTGGCGCCGGCGCTGGGGCCTCGTCCGTCTTGTCCTTCTTCTTCGGCAGGGCAATCGCTCCGTTGTCTCCACCCGGCCCGCCGGCATCAGGCGAAGTCTGATCCGGGGGCTGCGCCGGAGGAGGCTGCTGAGGCTGCGGCGTGCTCTGGGCCCACGCCATAGGCGCAAGCGTCAATGCAGCCAGCAGAAGGAATGAAACAAAACGGAACCGGCGAATAACGTAAGGGTGAATCGTTGGCATGGAGGCCTCTGTGTTCACAGCATAGGGATTGCCCAAAGGAATCGGCAAGCAAAGCATGACATCGTAGAAACTACCTTCAGCTTCGGGCGTCAAAACCTTGACGCATGACAAACGGAATTACAACGCAGTCTCCCGTTGCGATGCGGAGCAGGTTTAATCTTATAGACGTGAAACCCTGCCCCAAGGCAATCGCGCCCCCGTTTCGAACTCTGGCCAGAAGGCTTGCCAGTCCCTTGATCGCTACAATCCTTACGGCGTCTCTTCCGGCACAAGCCGGCCCGACGCCCACCGGGCCCCCACCCTCCACCGGCGGTTTCTACCCCCTCAGCCAGGTTCATCGCGGCCAGATGGCCACGGCTTGGACGGTCTTTACCGGCACCACCCCCGAACCCATGCAAGTCGAAATCCTTGGCGTACTTCGCGGTGCGCGCGGCCCTGGCCAGGATATGATCCTCGCCCAGCTCCACGGCGCAAAGCCTGAATACACCGGTGTTGTAGCTGGCATGAGCGGCAGCCCGGTTTACATCGGCAACCAGCTTCTTGGCTCGCTTTCCTACCGCATCGGCCAGTTCTCAAGGGACCCCATCGCGGGCATTACCCCCATCGCACAGATGCTCGAAGTCAAAGACATGCCTGTCAGCACCCAGTGGGCTTCTGCATCGCCGCACGCCCCTCACACGCAAAATGACAATTCCCTTTCATCCGATGGAATGAATTTTCAGGCCATGGAGACGCCGCTGGTCATGAGCGGCTTCCGCCCTGAAGCCATCCGCCTTTGGCAGAAAGAACTAGCCGGCACTGGTCTCGACATCATTGCCGCGGGAGGCGGCAGCGGCTCATCGAAACCCGACACCGACGGCTCGTTCGGAGCCATCTCGCCCTCTGCAATCGAAAGCGTCGTCCCCGGTTCCGCCGTCAGCGCCCAGCTCGTCCGCGGCGATCTTGAGGTATCGGCCACTTGCACTGTCACCTACGTCGATCCCAAGCAGCTCCTAGCCTGCGGTCACCCTATTCTTCAGGCCGGCACTGTCTCGCTCCCCATGACCACCGCCGAGGTAGTCGAGACCCTGGCCTCGCCTCTGAACGCGTTCAAGATCATCAACACCGGCGACCCCATCGGCACGTTCACTGAAGATCGCGACTCCGCTATTCGCGGTGTACTCGGAGTCAAGCCTCGCATGATCCCTGTCCATATCACCGTGCATGGCGAAGGCCCCGATCGCAAACTCAACATCGAGGTCGTCGATCTGCCTTCGCTCACACCGCAGGCGATTCTCGTGTCGCTCTACGACGCGCTGCTTGAGAACAATCAGAGCAGCCTCGAAACCAGCTACCACGTCACCGGTAACGTCAATATCGAGGGCTACCCGCCATCGCCGCTAGACCTGTGGGCCCCCGCGGGCGACCAGGGTTCCGCACAACTCTCGGCAGCCATGCAGACTGACCAGAGCTTTGCCCTGCTCTACGCCAACGGCGCACGTCAGGGTGCCATCAAAGCCGTCGACCTCGACGTGGACTCGATTCCCCGCCGCGCCCAGGTAGAACTCGAAACCGCGCGCATTGACACCAGCAACATCGTTCACGCCGGTGACACTGTTCTCGTCGAAGCCACTGTGCGTCCATGGCAACAACCCGCGCGCAACATTCGCATCCCCATCACCCTGCCCCACGGAATCCCCGCGGGAAATGTCCGCCTCCTCATCTCCGACGCCGGAACCCTCGACCGCGCAATGAATCAGCCGCGCATTTCCAGTCGCAATGTGGATCTCGAAACCGCACTCGCCCAGGCACAAAGCCAGCATCCCGCAGATCGCATCTTCGTAAGCCTCCTGCTGCCCGATGCCCAGGCCGGCGTAAACGGGCAGACCCTTTCTGCATTGCCGCTCTCTGTCGCCAACGCACTGGAGCCGCTGCGCACAGCCAAGGACGTGACGCTCAACGGCGAGTCCGCTGTTGTCGCCGGTCAAGCGCCCGCTGGCGGTGTGCTTAACGGATTTCAAATCCTCAATCTGCACATCGAGCCGGGCGGCGGTTTAGACTAGACTTGACTTGCACCGCTTACGTAAATTTGTCGCATTTTTACGGCCCCCGTTATCCGGCCATTTTTGCGACCCCCATATGAGGACTGCGGAACGACCATGGCCCTAATTCAAGGACTAGCCGCTCACGCAGCGGGCGCCGAACTTTTGCCTTTTCGCTATGACCCAGGGGAACTGGGCCTGCAGGAAGTCGAAATCGGCATTACCCACTGCGGCATTTGTCATAGTGACCTCCACCTGATCTCAAACGACTGGGGAATCAGCCAATATCCCTTCATCCCCGGGCACGAGATCATTGGCACGATCACTGCGGTCGGATCGCATGTGCACTCGCTCAAAGTCGGACAACGCGTAGGTCTTGGTTGGCAGTCAAATTCGTGCGGCGAATGCGAGTGGTGCAGCCGCGGCCTCGAAAATCTCTGCGCTTCCATGGAAGCCACATGCGTCCATCGCAATGGCGGATACGCCAGTCGCGTCCGCGCCAACGCCCGCTTCGTCATGCGCATTCCCGACGTCCTGCCCAGCGAACAGGCCGCCCCTCTGCTCTGCGGAGGAATCACCGTCTACAGTCCCTTGCGCGACCACGGCATCAATCCCTCTTCGCGTGTCGGCATCGTGGGAATCGGCGGACTCGGGCACATCGCCATTCAGTTCGCGCGCGTCTTCGGAGCAGAAGTCACTGCATTTTCCACCTCAACCGGCAAAGAGGACGAAGCTCGCGCCTTGGGTGCGCATCACTTCGTCCATTCCCGCGAGTCGAAGTCGATGAAGGAAGTCGCGGGCTCGCTCGACTTCATCCTGAACACCGCCAACGCCGACCAGGATTGGAATGTTTACATCCAGGCTCTCCGGCCCACCGGAACGCTCTGCTTTGTCGGAGTCCCCCCCTCGCCCGTTTCGCTGCAGGCCTTCCCTCTTATCTCCGGCATTCGCACCGTGACCGGCAGCCCCATCGGGAGTCCGCAAAAAATGCGCGAGATGCTCGACGTCGCCGCCCGCCACGGTGTCAAAGCCACCACGGAGGCGTTCGCCATGGCCAGGGCCAACGAGGCCATCGAGAAGGTCAAGAAGAATAAGGTGCGGTACAGGGCGGTCCTGGCCGGCTAAATTGAATGGGCGCCGCTGCTGGGCGCCCATTCACTTTCCTGCTGCGAATTCTTGGCTGCTCGCCAGCTTTTCTTGTCTTGCTTAAACTGTAACTTCCTTGCGCGGCCGAAGCCCGTCAGAGACCCGCGCCAGCAGATCCTGCGGGTGAAGCGGCTTGTTCAGCAGCATGAAATGATGTCCATCCGCGCGAGCATTTGCCAGCAGATCGGCCGTCGATGCCTGCCCGGAGAAAAGAATAATCTTGCATTCGGGAAAGATGCGCCGCACCGAAATCGCAAGTTCAATGCCTGTCATGCCCGGCAACACGACGTCGGTAATCAGCATCTCTGGTGGTGTCAGCAGAGCTGTCTCCAGCGCACTGTCTCCATCGTATTCAGCTACTCCGGTGTAGCCGCTCCGCGTGAGAATCTCCGCCAAAGTGTCGGCAATCACGCTCTCGTCGTCAACGACCAGCACTACGGGCCGATGGCCTCCGGCTCTATTCTCCGCGAGATCCGCGGGAACATCCTTGAGCGGAACAGTGGGGAAAATCTTGGGTTTGCTCACTTTTATTCACCTCTCGAATTAAACGTAGCAGGGTTTCTTTTATACGGGGCGACTCTTTCAGCTTACGCCTAAATCATTACAATATCGAGAGTTATATGGCAACGCTAGGCTAGCGTTAGCCGCTATATGCGACAGACGATTTTCTACCATATGATTTCCCTATAAAATCTTGACAGTCAACATCTACTTAGTATTAGGATAGCTTTACGGTGGTTTAGCCATACGTTAAGAGCACGTCCCCCTAACGGCAAGGACATTACCGACTCTGAGGATCTTTTCAATGGCCACGAATCCGAATTCCGATACGCCCCCCTTGAATTACCAGTCGATCAAGCAAATCGACGTCCCAAAAGGACGAGATGGGAAGCACAAGCAAATTGTTACCCAGCTCCTGAGTGACATAGAACAGCTTGAAGCCGAACGTGCGCTCAAGATTCCGCTTGAAGCGCTCCCAGACAGTAAGGAAAACATTCGCTCCGCGTTGAATCGCGCCTCCCGCCAGAAAGGCATTGAGGTTGCGACCTCGAGCGACGCTGAGTTCCTCTACATCTGGAGAATTTCCGACAAGTCTTCCTGACGCATTCCCGCGAGATTTCGTGACAGCCGGGCAAATTAAAAATTCCGTCCGCATCGACAAGTGGCTTTGGGCGGCGCGCTTCTTCAAGACGCGCGCCCTCGCTTCCAAGGCCTGCGACCTCGGCCGCATCCGCTCCAACGAAATCGAGGCCAAGCCAGCGCGCGATGTCCACATCGGCGACGCGCTCCGCATCCGGAACGAGGGCGGCGAATTTCACATCGAAGTTTTGCAGCTAAGTGAAATGCGCGGCCCTGCCGCGGTCGCGCAAACCCTCTACCGCGAAACCGAAGCCAGTAAGGAACAGCGCCAGCGCGAAGCCGCCGAGCGCAAGGCCATGCAGCAATACGCTCCCCTTCCCGAACACCGCCCCTCCAAGCGCGACCGTCGCCGCATCATCCAGTTCCGCACCGGCCGGTAACCGTCCCAAGGCCTTCTTCCTTCCGTAGGCGGTCCGTAGGGAGGCCACGAGAGCAACCCCGGATGAAGCGCGGCGCAATCCAGAGAAGGTGTTGGAAGAACGTCAGACGCTCCGTTAGGGTTGGAACGAACCACGTTAGCGCTGACAGCTCTCCTGCGCCACGTCCGCCCGCTTTAGTAGACTCAACGCAGAATGGTTGCTGCAAAATCCTCCCCCCCTCCCCGCTTCTTCGCTTTGGCCCTGGCTGCGCTTGCCGGACTCTTCGCGCCCCAGCAGACGCATGCCCAGGGCACACATCTCTGGATCCAATCCCGCGTTGACGACTTCGAAAAAGGGACGCCACAGGGTGTCGCCATCGGCAGCAACGGTGATTTGCGCGAAGGTCCAGGCTTGTCCGACATCGTCACGACACCATCCAGTTTTGTCTGGTCCGTCGCTGTGGACAAAAACGGCATCCCGTATCTCGGCACCGGCTCACCGGCAACCGTTCTCAGAGGCAGCGTTCAAAAAGACGGCAAGCCCTTCACTCTCTTTGAATCGCGCGATGTAAGCGTGCAGGTCGTGCGTATTGGCCCCGACGGCTCGGTCTACGCCGCCACCGTCCCCAGCGGCAAGGTCTACAAGCTCATTGCGAATGCGACCGTTAAACAGGATGAATCCAGCGCCAAACTCGTCTTCGATGCGAGCAAGGCAGAAGTCGACTCCACCTCCGACACTGCCGTTGAATCCAGAATGATTCGCGAATCAAAATCGCACTACATCTGGGACATGACCTTCGACGCCTCCGGCAAACTCTACATTGCTGTCGGCGGCCCCGGTGCAATCTATCGCGTCGACCCTGCGAGCCCCGACGCCAAACCCGAAGCCTTTTTCAAGAGCGATGAGCAGCACATTCGCGCTCTTGCCTGGGATGCGAAAGGTAACCTGATCGCCGGCTCCGACGGCTCGGGCCTCGTCTATCGAATCAATCCGCAAGGCAAAGGTTACGTGCTCTTCGAAGCGCCACGTCGCGAGATCACTTCGGTCGCAGTCGCCGCCAACGGCACCATCTTCGCATCAAGCGTCGGCGACAAGAGCCACAATCCATTGCCTCCCCTTCCCGTTCAAGGTGTTGGATCCATCTCTTTCACCATCGTGCAGCCCGGCTCGCTGCAGGCAGCAAACGCCAGCACTTCCACGCCCGAAGGCACTGAAATCTACGCCCTTGCAGAAAACCAGGCCCCGCGCAAAATCTGGTCCAGCAAAGACGACATCGTTTACGCACTCGCCGCGCAACTCGACGGACTGCTCGCCGTCAGCGGCAATCGCGGACACATCTTCCGCATCCAGCAGAACGGCGATTACGCCGACGTCGCCCACGTCGCAGCGCAGCAAGGCCTGAGCCTGGCCGAGGTCCCCGGCAGCAACAACGCCGTCCTCATCGGCACCGGCAACACCGGCAAACTCTACGCACTCGGCAAGTCTGAAAAGCACGAGTATGCCAGCGATGTTCTCGACGCCGGAGCATTCGCCCGCTTTGGCCGCGTCGAAGTCGATCCCGACGCGACGAATTACGAGATCCTCACGCGCACCGGCAATGTCGAGCAGCCTGTCCGCGGTCGCGGCGACTGGGGCTGGTCCGACTGGCAGTCCCTCAAAGACGGGGCCATCCAATCACCCGCCGGCCGCTTCATGCAATGGAAAGCGATATTGCACGCGGGAGGCGAACTGGGCAGCGTCGGCGTGAATTATCTCCCCGTGAATGCCGCACCCGAGATGGACGATCTCATCGTGGCATCGGGAGCGCGCATTAACGCACAAAACTCGAACCCCGGCCAGCAGCAGACGATCGCCATCAGCTTCGCTTCCGCAAGCCAGGGGGGGCTATTCCAGCAGACCCCGGCAGCGCCAACGCGCCGCTCCAGGCCATCAAAGATCGCACCGCCGTTACCGTTCGCTGGGCCGCACACGATGACAACGGCGACGACCTCGTCTACACGCTCTATCTCCGCGGTGACGGTGAACGCGACTGGCATCTGCTCAAGGACAACATCACCGACAAAGCCTACAGCTTCGACGCAGCCCTCATCCCCGACGGTGGTTACCGCGTCAAAGTTGTCGTGTCCGATTCTCCTTCGCATAATCCCGGCGAAGCCCTATCCGACTCCAGGGAAAGCGAGCGCTTCGAAATCGACACCACGCCGCCAGTCGTCACCAATCTCCACGTTGAACAGGCCCTGGCAAAATGCGCGCAGGCGCCCTGCCCCGCTCCCGTTCGCGTGACCTTCGATGCAGAGGATGCGGCTTCACCCATCGCACACGCTGAATACGCGCTCGATGCCGGCACATGGCAGTACATCGATCCGGTCGGCAAGCTCTCCGATTCGAAGCATGAGCACTACGATTTCGAGATTCCCGCAAAGGCCTTCGAAGGCAAAACCGGCGAACACCTCATCACCGTGCGTGTCTACGATCGCCACGAAAACATTGGCGTAGCCAAAACAGTCTTCGGTTCACAACCGGCAAAGTAAGAAGCAGGCCCCAAAGTAAGAAGGCACGATGCGATTTGAGCTCTATGTGGCAGCTCGGTACCTGAAAGCCAAACGGCGCCAGGCCGTCGTCGGCGTCGTCACTGCCATCTCCATCGCCGGAGTCGCCGCCGGAGTCGCCGCGCTCATCATCTCTCTCGCCATCACCAACGGCATGCGCCGTGATCTGCAGGATCGCCTCGTCGACTCCAGTGCTCATGTCCAGCTCATGCGCACCAAAAACGACGGCATCCGCGATTGGCGGCCCCTCGTCGAAAAGCTGTCGCAGCTTCCCCACGTGGTTGCTGCCGCGCCTGAACTCGACGAACAAGTGATGGTGTCCCGCGGAGCCCGTGCCGGCTACGCACTCATCGAAGGTGTCATACCAGCCAGCGAACTCGCCGTCACCAAGGTCTTGTCGAACACCACGCCCGAAGCGATAAACGCTCTCCATCCAACGCCTGAACCCGTCGATCCTGCTAATGCGCAATACCCACCCGTCATTCTCGGCAAAGAGCTGGCAGATTCAATCGGCGCAAACGTCGGCGACTCAATAACCCTCGTAAGCCCCCAAGGTGACATGACGCCGATTGGGCCTATTCCCAAGGTCCTGCACTTTCAGCTCGTCGGCACCTACCATACGGGCTTCTATCAGTACGACTACGCGTGGGGCTTCGTCCGTCTCTCCGATGCGCAGCGTCTCTACGACGAGCCCGACTTGATTTCCGTCATCAGCTTCCGAGTCGACAACCTCAACAATGCCCCTCAGATCGCAAAACAAATCGAACAAACCGCCGGCCCAGGCTTTCAAACTACCAACTGGAAAGAGCAGAATCGCGAGCTCTTCCGAGCCCTCAAGCTCGAACAGATCGTCACCTTCATCGTCATCACCCTCATCGTGATCGTTGCCGCGCTCAACATCCTCATCGCGCTCACCATGATGGTGATGGAAAAAACCCGTGACATCGCCGTGCTCATGAGCTTCGGCGTCGACCCAGGGCAGGTGCGCCGCATCTTTCTGCTGCAAGGCCTCCTCATCAGCGTTGTGGGAACGGTGATCGGCCTCATCCTCGGCTACATCGGCGCCTGGGCCGGAAGCCACTATCACATTCAACTTTCGCCCGACGTCTACGCAATCGACACGCTTCCCTTCGCCCCCCGCCTGCTCGATGGAGTTCTCGTGTCCGCAGTCTCCATCACCATCTCACTGCTCGCAACCCTGTATCCCTCGTCCACAGCCGCCCGCATACGCCCCGCCGAAGCCCTCCGCTACGAATAGCTGGCAAGCCTCGAACGACCTACCCTCTCCTAACGGAGAACCAAGCACGAAGGCGGGTGCCCCGGTCCAGTCTTGACACCTGAAAGCCAGTTCTCTCAACTCAGCCTTCCACCTCGGCCGGAGAAACTGTCAATTCATACAGTTTCGTTTTGAATCAATTTGCGAGATGGTGCTCAAAGAGAATAGGCAAAGCTCTGTGTGTTGTCACGCCAGCAGCAAGGAGGTGCAAACGTGACCGGCCAAACCGGAACTGGAAAATATGAGCAGATGCTGGAGCGGTGCAAGAAGCTGAAGCCGATTCCCACCGCCGTAGTGCATCCGTGCGAGGAGTCTGCCTTGGCCGGTGCCGTCGAGGCAGCGAAGTTCGGAATCATCGTCCCCATCCTGGTCGGACCCCGCAACAAGATAGAAGCCACGGCCAAGTCCGCGGGAATCGACCTCAGCGACTATCAAATCGTGGACACTCCGCACAGCAACGCATCCGCCGCAAAGGCGGTCGAATTGGTTCGCACGGGTCACGCGGAACTTCTGATGAAGGGCAGTCTTCACACAGACGAATTGATGGCTGCAGTTGTATCCCGCGAAGGAGGACTTCGGACCGGCCGCCGCATCAGTCACGTCTTTGTCATGGATGTCCCGACATATCACAAGGTCCTGATGGTCACCGACGGTGCGATCAACATACTTCCGACATTGGAAGACAAGGCGGACATCTGCCAGAACGCCATCGATCTTGCTATGTCGCTTGGCCTCGAAAAACCCAAGGTCGCAATTCTGGCCGCGGTCGAAACGGTCACGTCGAAGATGCCCGCCACGATCGATGCGGCGGCGCTTTGCAAGATGGCCGAGCGCAAGCAGATTACTGGCGCCATCCTCGATGGTCCTCTGGCATTTGATAACGCGATCAGTAAAGAGGCCGCCCTGACCAAAGGGATTCAATCGGAAGTCGCTGGTGATCCTGACATTCTTTTGGCGCCCGATCTCGAAGCGGGAAATATCCTCGCCAAACAATTAAGCTTCCTGGCGAACGCCGATAGTGCCGGTTTGGTACTGGGCGCGAGAGTACCCATCATCCTGACCAGTCGGGCCGATACCGTTCGGTCGCGAATTGCGAGCTGCGCGGTCGCGATGCTGGCCGCACATGCTCATCGAACGAAGCCGTAGGCCTGGATTTGCACGATAAGTTCTTGTAGTTGCGCCCTGATTCGCAGGGGTAGAGAATCTTGCATGAGCGAGCCTTTGACCTTCCAGGGGTTACGGAGTTGACATGCATATCCTTTTCAAAATCATCTGTTGCGGGCTCGCGTTGGCGGGCGGAGCACAGGAACCTCCGCACCCGGAACACACCTGGGACTACAGTGAGGCAAAAGGGCCAAGCCATTGGGGTGAACTAAAGCCTGAGTTTGCTCCCTGCAAGACTGGTCATCACCAATCCCCCATCGATATCCGGAATCCAAAAAAGGCCGACTTGCCGCCCATCCAGTTCGATTACAAACCATCTGCGTTGGACATTATCGATAACGGCCACACGATCATGATCAATTACGCTCCAGGAAGTTTTATATCGGTCGGCGGCAAGAAATACACGCTCAAGCAATTTCACTTTCACAGGCCAAGCGAGGAGAAGATCAACGGCAAAGGCTATGACATGACGGTTCACTTTGTGCACGCCGACCAGGAGGGTAAGTTGGCCGTTGTCGCCGTTCTCCTTGAGCGCGGGAAGGACAACTCTCTGGTCCGTGAATTGTGGAACGATTTGCCCAAAGAAAAGGAAAAGGAAGAAGTTCTGAATAGCATCCGGATCGACGCTGACGCCTTATTACCCGCTGATCGCGGCTACTACACCTTTAGCGGTTCTCTTACGACACCTCCGTGCAGTGAAGACGTGACATGGTTTGTGCTCAAGCATTCCGTGTCAGTTTCAGATGCAGAGATTGAGCAGTTCTCGAAGCTTTACCGAAACGATGCCCGGCCGACTCAGCCATTAAACGACCGTGTGGTGTTGGAAAGTAAGTAAGCGTTCGCGGATCAAAGCACAGGCCGCGCCATCTCGTACTCGGTAATCGTCGCATCATTCGGATAGACCGCGGTCTTGCCCGTCCTCTTAAAACCGATGCGCTCATAGAACACAATTGCACCGTCGTTAACGCTCGTCACCATCAGATTCAACTCGCGCACGGCACGCAACCGGGCCCAATCCACCACTGCATCGATCAGCATCTTCCCTACGCCGGTACGCCTGAAGCGAGGATCGACCCACATCGAGATGATCTGCGCCTGTTTCGGATCCTCCTCTTCAAACGATCCGATGATGCCGCACGCAACCGCTCCCTCAAATGCGAGAAACATCGCAGAACCCTCGCTGCTCCACCGCACCGCGCGCTTCATCCACTCTTCGTCGTGAAGCGCCGACTCCTTCGCGTATGTGCTCGAGAAGGCCGTGGGCGAATCCAGCAATGCGCGCAAGCGAACGTCCTTGAAGACAAGGGCAGTCTGGGGCGTGATGCGCTCTATGACGATCAAGGAAACTCCACGGGGTAGCAAATCTACTGCGGCGTGATGATGCCGCCCACGGCATGCCGCCGAGGCAGCACAATGCCGCGATGATCCACCTCGACCGGCGCAGCCTTCACTTCAGCCGAAGGCAACTCAGCACGCCCCGTCAGCGAGCCTCCACATGCCGGGCACCAGTCAGCCTTTGTTTCCTTCGCCAGCACTGCATGGCAATGTGTACAGATCCGTTCCATAGAGCCAGTGTACCCATCTTGTGCCGTCGAGCCTCGTCCGCTAAGCAGGTTCCCGGTACACTAGACCCATGCATCCCCCCGTGCGCCTGGTGGCAATTGATATGGACGGCACCCTTCTGCCCACCTTCAGCCAGTCCATCAGCCCCCGCAACGTAGAGGCGCTTCGAGCCGCGCAGAAAGCCGGCATCACGGTAGCCATCGCCACCGGCCGCCGCACCGCGTATACCGCACCCCTCCTCGAAGGCCTCGGCCTGCGAGCGGATATGCCCCTCATTACGTCAAATGGAGCAGTGACCCGCACCCTGGGCGGCGACCCACTCGACCGCTCACACCTCGAAGCCCGCGTTGCCCGCGAACTTGTGCGCACTTCTCAGGCCCTTCGGAACATTGGTGTTTACCTTTGATCAGGTGGGGCGCGGCGAATTGATACTGGAAGACTTCGAGCAGGCACATCAGCGGATCGCCTTGTGGGTCGAAGCCAATCGCGACGCGATAGAAGTCGTTAAGCCACTCGAAAACGCGCTCAACGACGGCAACGACCCCATCCAGGGCATGGTCACGGGAGGCCTCGACAAAATGCGCCAGGCTGAGAAAGCCCTGAAGGCCAGTGAATTGAGCCAGTTCTGCGAAGCCGTCCGAACGGAGTACCCTTCGCGAGATCTTTCCATTCTCGATTTGCTGCCCCCCGGCGTCTCAAAAGGATGGGCGCTCGAAAGGCTGGCTGCTCGTCTCGGCGTCGACCGCAAGGAGACCATGGCCATCGGCGATAACTGGAACGATGTCGACATGCTCGAATGGGCCGGCCAGGCCGTGATGATGGCCAACGCGGCCCAGGAACTGCGCACCATGGCAAAAACCCGCGGCTGGAAGCAAACGCCGCCCAATGATGAAGATGGCGTCGCCGTGACTTTGGAGATGGCGGTAGCACGTCACACCTCTGGTAAAGTTTGAGGCAGCAGGAGCAGGAACTCGGTTTTGCAAACTCGTCTTCAATTCGTCGCCGTCATTGCGGCTCTTGCCGGTGTCGCACATCCGGCGTTCGCCGCCGAGCGCATAAGCCTTACCAATGGCTACGAGATACTTTGCACTCATCATGAGCAAATCGGTTCGCAGATCCGCCTCTATCTGGGCACTGGCGACAGCAGTTACATCGACCGCTCGACAGAAGATATCGCGAAAATTGAAAACGTCCCTGATCCACCGGCTCCGCGATCCTCAGGCGCGGCCGGAGCCAGGACCGACGCAAAACTCAGCCCCGCCGACCTCCACGAAATGCTCGCCGAAGCCGGTCAGCAGCACAACCTCGACGCCGACCTTCTCGCCAGCGTCGTCAAAGCCGAAAGCAACGGCAACACCCGTGCGGTCAGCCGCGCCGGCGCACGCGGCCTCATGCAGCTCATGCCAACAACCGCCGCCGCACAAGGCGTGGACGACAGTTTCCGCCCCGACGAAAATGTCCGTGGCGGCTCGGCTTACCTGAATGATCTGCTGGTGAGATACCACGACAACATGGCCCTCGCCCTCGCCGCCTACAACGCGGGTCCCGCTGCCGTCGACAAATATCACGGCATCCCGCCCTACCACGAAACCCGCGCCTACGTAGCCCGCGTCATCCACGAGTTCAACCGCCGCGTGCTGGCACGCGCGGCCCTCGCCCGCCAGATTCAGCCCTCCTCCGCCGCTCTCGAGGTATCCCAGGGCCGGTAAGACTCTCCCGCCCCAACTCAATTCAGCTGGATCAGAGAGGGAGCCTGGGCTTCAACCCCGCGAACAATCGCCATCAAAGCACCAGGTCTCAGCCTTGAAAATCTACCGTCGCGCCGAAACCGCAAATCAGTCATCTGACCTCATTGTGGAATAAGCCACAACACCACCTTGACCATAAAATAGATACAACTACGGAAAAAGAGAAACACTGATCGAAACGGAGAACGCTTGAAGAAGAAACAGTTGATCCTGGGCTTGGTTGTCCTGGCCACGCTCGTGGCTCTATTTATCTGGGGCCGCCAGAAATTCCACTTCGACTTCGGCGTCTTCCGCACTCAATTGGCCGAGGCAGACTGGCGCAAAATCGCCCTCGGCATCGGCTGCATTTACTTCGCCTTCGTCTTCCGTTCCGTCCGCTGGGCCGCGCTGCTCAAGCACAACAAGAAGATTCCTCCCTTTTCGCTCCTCGGAATCCAAATCATTGGCTTCACCGCGGTCGCCCTCATCGGCCGCGTCGCAGACCCTGTCCGGCCCTATCTTGTTTCGAAGAAGACCGGCCTTCCACTCGGCTCCCAGCTTGCTGTCTACATCGTCGAGCGCCTCTTCGATGCCGGATCGATGGCGCTCATCTTCTCCATCGCCATGCTCTGGATCCCCGAGGCTGACATCGTCAAGGCAACCAGCCACTCACGCATGATCTCCGCCATGGAACATCATTCCCCGGTCCTCGCCACATTTTTCGCGCGATATGGCGGCCTGGCACTGACGCTCATGGGTGCGCTCTTCCTCGTCGCCGTCCGACTCTGGGGAACAGCCGTCGCCTCCTTCTTTGAGATCAGCTTCGGCCTTTTATCGAAGAAGCTCGGAGCCGCCATCGGTGAAAAGATCCGCACCTTCCACTCCGGCCTCGATACCATGCGAACGTTCTCGGAATTCGCCGTTACCGCCTCTCTCTCCATCGTGATGTGGATCCTCATCGCCTACGCCTACCTGGTCACCTGCCGCGCCTTCACGGCGAGCCCCGAACTGGCTTCGCTCAATCCAGCCAAATGCGTGCTGCTCATGATCGCGAGCGGCGGCGCCAGCATATTCCAGCTGCCCGTCCTCGGATGGTTCACCCAGATTGGAATTGTCGCCGCGACCATAACCGGCCTCATCGGCGCAACCCCAGAGGCAGCTACCGCCTGCGCAGCTTCGATCCTCTTCGTGACCTTTCTGGCTACGATCCCCGTCGGACTTATCTGGGCACAGTTCGAGCACGTCAGTCTGCGCAAGGTGACCCACGAAAGCGAAGTTGCCGAAGAGATCGCCGCAGACCAACCCGCTACGAACGCGGCCGAGTAAGCACCGGCCCCGCTTCCTCAGCCAACGCATCTGGATGCGAGAACACAAGGCTCTCCGGCGCCACCGCCCCTCCCGTCATCAGCATGCTCATCGCCTGCTCCATCGTCAGATCCGTCATCGTCAGACGGCTCAGTGGCAGCAGTTGCAGAAACGCCGACGTCGGGTTGATCGCATTCGGCAACAGAACCGCCGCCAGTTCCTCGCCTGTTCGCGAATCCACCAGCGTGCGCGTTAAAAACCCGATGCTCTTCTGCCCAGCGATCGGAAAATCTACCAGCACCACCCGCTGATGCGTGTCCTTCTTCGCCATCATCGAGTCGAGCAGTTGCCGAACAGACGTGTACACCTTCGCCACAAACGGCAGCCGCTCCAGGATTGACTCGAACAGACCAAAGGCCTGCCGCCCAATAACCAGCGAAGTCACACGGCCCAGCACATACAGCACCACCAGCGTCAGCAGCACCGCCAGCACCGACTGCATCACCGGGTGCGCCATCCAGTCTTCAGGGAAGATTGCCTCCAGCAACTGCACCAGCGGCAGTCCCGCCTTGGCCAGGCTCCCCAACACCCAGCTGAATACCAGCCAGGTCACGAACAGCGGCCCGATCGTGATGATCCCCGCCAGAATGTTGCGCTGCAAACTTCGCAAAGGACGCGCGATAACCCGATTCACGTTTGACTCCTGCTCCAAAGCATACGAGAATTGCGCCTCGGGGTTTTCAGAATTGGGCTTTCCCGCATCTTCCCCTATAGTGATGTGGAGGATAATTCATGATTGAACCTCTTAGCCCCGATCTGACAGACCCCTCGCAGCCCTCGAAGCATATGACTGAAGTCGCATCCGAATTCGAGACGCAAGGATCGAGGTCGCCGATCCGGCCAAAGGTCCGCTACACGAACTACGACAGCCCTGAAGCATTAGTCCGGACGGAAGCATCACCTCGCCCGACTTCGACCCAGCCCACCGCAGTTCTTCAACCTGCTTCTACTTCGAAACCGCAGACTGCTCGCGTATCTCAGGCACCCCCGAATGCACTTGCACGCTCGACGGCCAATCCGCAAAAAACCAGCGGGTTCGATCGAGTCATTGGCATTGCCAAGACGGTGCTGCCCCTCGTCGGCAAAATGCTGCCCTTGCTCGAAGGAAACGTGGTAGCCGCAGCCTCCAATCTTCTCTTAAACCGGCCTATGCAGGAGGTAGACCTCAAGCCTCTGGAAGATTCAATCGCCCGCATTCAGGCTGACCACCGCGCCCTCGCCTTCCACACCAGCGAGCAGAAACGTGCCCTCCACCGCTTGGAAGACGAATTCGCTATGGTCCAGGAGGCTGTGCAGAAAAACGCCGCCGATCAGGCGGAATTGATCGAAAGCGTCGCCAAGCTCGCCAAACGTACATCCTCCTTCATGCGCCTGGTCATCATCCTCCTCGTTGTCTCCATGCTGTTCACGGCGCTTCTCTGCGTCCGAATCGCCTACATCATTCGCTTCTAGGCCGGGCGTCTCCGACAACCCTACGGCCCTTGATTTCTCCCTAAAACACCGTCCATGACGCCGTAATTGGTCGCTCCAAGTCCATATTCCAATGACATCAACACAATTTTCTATATCGCAAATATCATTTCAGTTTCCCCACTCACCTTTTACGCTCTCCGTGATGCGGAACATTGCCAGTCGTCTTGTAGCGGGACTAGTATTCCCGGTAGTTCAATTGGGGATTATTCGCCCTGTGTCGAACGTTGTCCTAACTGAGTTCACAGAGCTTCACTAACGAGCGGCGCTTACCCGCGCTCGCACACGGAGTGCCTTCCTATGGCATGGTATGCCTATTGCATTGGTGAAAAACAAGCGTTCCCCGAACTAGCCCGCCACCGAAAACCCGTTCCGCTTGAATCAGTTCACGGAGTAAGCGGAAATCAGGTTTTCCTTTACCCAGCCAGTGACCTCGCCGTGATCGTCAGCGAACACAATCCCACAGAATCCTTGAACCAGAAATCGGGTGTGGATCATGCTCGCGTCATCGCTGATTGCTTCAAACACTCCACCGTACTTCCGTTCCGATTCGGCACCATCTTCAACGACGACGACAGTCTCCGCAAATCCATCCGGTCCAACCAGCGTCAGTTCCTCGGCAACATCGACAAGCTGCGCGGCAAAACCGAGATGCATCTCAAGATCCTTGTGGATGACTGCTGCGCTCGCGAGTTTGCCCAGCTTTCATCAGACAAAGTGGGTCGCGGCTACTTGACCAATCTGCGTGAAACGGCAACCCGCCAGCGCGAGCGCCAGACCAGGGCACGCGCCGTCAGCTTCCAGATGCATCGCCTCTTTATGCCCCTGGACGAAGAAGTCAGCTGCCGTCTCACTGAGACCGGGAAGATGGTTCTCGACATCGCTCACTTGATTGATCGCAAGTACGTGGAGCGCTACCAGAACAAGTTCACCACCACGAGCGCCATGATGCGCGACTGCCAGATGCAGCTATCCGGCCCCTGGCCCCCGTATCATTTTGTGCATCGCCTCACCCGCGGCGCACATATTCCTGCGCATCCCGCACCCGCGGACGCCATCACTACCGCAGCTCCATCCGCTCCCGAGCCTATGGCGGCGATGGTCTAACCTAATTCGCAAGCTTTACAACCCCAAAGCCCGGCTCCGGCCGGGCTTTTTCCCGCTCAAAACCTCGTCTCTGGCCCAGCCACTCGATCTTCTAACTGCCGCTTTACAGCGCCATTGGCTGTCCGGGGACAGTCGAACCTGTCAGATCTGACAGTTCCCAAAGCGCGCCCCAGGGTTTCTCTTGGTAGAGAGCCTGCATCTCCCTGAAAACCCGCTGACTTGCGGGCAAAATAAGCTTCCTTACAGCCGGCGCACGAAATGGAGAAACAATGAAGACTGCCCGCGATTGGCTAGCCGTGACCTCGCTCTGCCTCCTTTCGCTCGTTGCTAAGTCCGATACTCAGGCACTCTCGCCTGCGCACGGGATCGATGATGTCGAAGTAGTCACGATCTCCGCAGTCGTCGATAGCATTGACTTGGAAAAACACCGGGTCAAGCTCACGCTCGATGACCGAAAGGCGAAGACTTACAAGGTCGACAAATCCGCCCAAAATCTCGATCAGGTTCAACCGGGTGATCATGTGAAGATCGCCTGTACCGAAGAACTCATGGTCACCGTAAACAAGTCGGGCCAAACTCCGTCCGCGACAAGTGGAGGCATAGTCGGCGTCAACCCCAAAGGATCGAAGCCAGGTATCCTGATGGTGGAGACAACGGCCACCAGTGGTAAGATTCTGGCCATCGACGCGGGAAAGCGGAAGGTCACCTTTGAGAGTCCCGAAGGAAAAAAGAAAACCGTGAGGGTTAAGAATGATGTGGATCTCAGTGGCCTGGTTGTCGGAGAATCCGTTGATGCAGTCCTGACGGAATCCATCGTGATCGCGGTAACCAAGTAATGTTCAAGCAAGAAAGGGCCGTGTTTCCAAGTCCGCCCTCATGCAACACGATCAGTTACGCATAGAAGCATCTAACCAATCTCCAGGAAAACCTGTGCTGAGTTCCTCCTTCCCTCGAAGACTCGGACGTAGGCTCTATGCTTCGCCTGTTGCAGCGGTGTCCCTTCTGGCAACACTGGCGATTCTTTCTCTCATTCTGAGGTCAGGTCCTGCGTTTGTCGCCTACTACGATATCAGTTGCTTCGTTTTGCTCCTCCTGGCCTGCGTAGTTGCGATCTGGAATGCGGTGCAGAGCAGGCAGGCGATTCGCTTATTCTGGTCATTCCTTGCAGTGGCATTTGGGCTGTGGGCGCTCGTTCCGGGCTCCTGGTTCAACGGCGTGGTTCTGCACGGCAGGATTCCGGAATTCCTGTTCGACAATCCTCCCCTGTTTCTCCACATCGTGTTTATGATCGCTGCGGTGGCATCGCGTCCTCACTTGCAGGTTACCTCAGTCGGAGACCCTATCGAACGACGCTGAACTTCCTCATCCTGCTTTTTGTCTGGGTCTTCGCGTATATGTTCTTCCTGTTCCCGTATGAGTATGGAGCCAGGGGGACGGTACTGATCCTGCACTTTGAGGCAGTCTACTTTGGTGAAAACCTCCTGCTTCTTGCTATTCTCGGCAGGTTGATCTTCCGTTCGCAATCACCTTGGAAGTCCATATACATCCACTTATTCGGTGCCTCTTCTCTCTATGTGATCGGCTCCATGGCCTTTAACCTGGTTTGGGCCTTGAAAGACCCCCTGGGCGACCTGGGAGGCGTGAATTTTCCGGTCGCAAGAGGCCTGATTGGAATGGCGTTCACCGCCTCCATTTTCTGGTTTCTATGGATAGGGATTCAGGGCGGCAAGTTGAAGTCGAAACTGGCCAATGCCGTCGTTTTAGATACGACGGAGCAACGATACAGCTCTGTTTTGGCGCTGATCGCGGTGCTGGCGATCCCTGCTGTCGGCACGTGGGAACTGTTCCGAACTGACGAGCCGATCAACATCCATGAAGCTCGACTCGTTCTGGTCATGGTGGCGGGCATCCTTCTCGCCGTCGGCGCCTTTGCAGAGAATTATCTTGTCAACCGTGAGTTTACTTCTGATGTCGGCATGGCCCACGACAGGCTTCGACTGGCCATGGAATCCGGTAAATCAATGGGGTGGGACTGGGATCTGGTCAACGGACAGAACATTTGGTTTGGCGACCTGAAGACGACGTTTGGGATCAGCGCCGATACCTACCTCGCAGGAGAAGACGAGTTCTTTGAACGCCTTCACCCCGACGACCGTGAGCGCGTATCGAAAGCACTCACAGTCGCGATGCGGGAGCAAACCCCCTATAGAGCGGAATATCGCGTGGTGCGCCCCGACGGCTCCATGCGATGGCTGGCCGACAGAGGGGAATTCCTGGCAGACAACGGGGGCGGCGCTACGCGCGGGCTCGGGATCGCAGTTGACGTCACAGATCGCAAGCAAGCTGAAGAAGCGCGCCTGCAGAAAGAGATTGAACTCCAAAAGACTGAGAAGCTCGCGAAGGTTGGGGCGTGGCGATGGAACCCGGAGACAGATACGGTTACCTGGTCAGAGGAGATCTATCGGATCGCTGCCATCGATCCAGCTCAGCCGGCGCCCAGCTTCAAGGAACATCCAAAGCTATACACGGCCGAGAGTTGGGGACGGCTGCGTAGTGCCGTAGAAGAGGCGTTGCGGACCGGAACCGAATACAAGCTCGATCTTGAAATGATCCGCCCCGACGGCACTACACGATGGGTGATCGGACGAGGTGAGGCGATACTTGATGCCAAAGGCAGAGTCGTGCAGCTTCACGGCACGGTTCAGGACATTAACGAACGCAAGCAAGCGGAAGGCGCACTGCGCGAAAGCGAGGAGCGCTTTCGCCTGGTTTCGAACACCGCTCCAGTGATGATCTGGATGTCCGATACCGACAAGCTTTGCACCTACTTCAATAAGCCCTGGCTCGACTTCACTGGAAGACCCTTGTCGGCAGAACTGGGAAACGGCTGGGCCGACGGAGTCCACCCGGAAGATTTGCAACGGAGTCTGGAAACCTTTAACCAGGCATTTGATCGGCGGGAGCCGTTCAAAATGGAGTATCGCCTCAGGGCAAGCGACGGGGAATTTCATTGGGTTCTCGATATTGGAGTGCCCCGATTCAATTCCGACGGCTCATTCGCGGGATACATTGGATCCTGCCTCGATGTGACCGAGCACAAGCTCGCGGAAGACGTGGTCCGCAGCGTAAGCAGCAGGTTGATTGAGGCACAAGAGGAAGAGCGCACCCGCATCGCTCGTGAACTTCACGACGACTTCTCCCAGCGAATGGCATTACTGGCCGTTGAACTTGACGCGTTTAAGCATGACATTCCTGACTTCAATGGCGACGCGCTCCATCGCTTGGACTTGCTCCGGCAGCAGACCCTGGAGATTGGCTCCGATATCCAGGCCTTGTCTCACGAGCTGCATTCTTCAAAATTGGAATATCTGGGCGTTGTACCGGCAATGAGAGGGTTTTGCGAGGAGTTCGGCGAAAAACAGAAATTGAAGATTATCTTTCAGAGCCACAGCGTTCCTGGTCCGATCGCGCCAGACGTTTCCCTTTGCCTGTTCCGCGTTTTGCAGGAAGCATTGCATAATGCGGCGAAACATAGCCGCGTTTCGCACTTCGACGTCTATCTCGAGGGAATACCCGGAGAGATTCAACTCACCATCAGCGACGCTGGGGTTGGCTTTGATGTCGAGTTCGGCCAACAATGGACGGGGGCTCGGCCTCATCAGTATGCGCGAACGTGTGAAGGTGGTGAAAGGAACAATCTCCATCGTCCTCGAAACCGATGCAAGGCACGGAGATTAGCGTTCGCATTCCACTGTGGCGCAGCGCCGCAATCAATTGAGTCGGCGGCGTGGCCTCTTCAAGCCGGCTTGAGTTGATTGAAGGGTTCAAAGAGACGATCCGAAGGTTCGACAACCCTGAATTGGCGGATCCCCGATTGCGATTTGCCGAAACCTACCTCGCTCGCGGATGCGTCCGGTCGTACACCGCTTCCAGTTGCGAAGCCGTCAACTGCGTATACCGCTGCGTCGTCGACAGCCGCTCGTGCCCCAGCAACTCCTGGATAGCTCGCAGATCTGCGCCCTCCTCCAGCAAGTGCGTGCCGAACGCATGCCGCAGCGTGTGCGGATGCACGTCGGCCGAAAGCCCGCGCAGAATAGCCACGCGCTTCACAATCCGCCCAACGCTCCGTGTCGTCAGTCGCGCCTCGCCGCCCGACTTACCCAGTCCGCGCAATTGCAGGCTCACAAACAATGCCGGAGTGGCCGGGGTCCCCACCGACAGGTCTTTGCCGATAGAGTGGTTTCCAGGGCCTTTCGGTCCAGACTTCGCCGTCAACCGCGCCGCCCGTTCGCCCAGATACGCACGCAGCGCCAGAGCCGCCGCATCGCCAAGCGGCACAAGCCGCTGCTTCTGTCCTTTGCCGCGCACCAGGATCGCTTCATTCGCCCAGTGAATATCGTTCAGATTCAGCCCTGTCAACTCGGCATTGCGAATCCCGCATCCGTATAACAATTCCAGAATCGCCTTATCTCGCGCCGGCCAGCTTGCAGCATCGTCACCGATGCTATCCACTGCGCGATTCATCTGTTCAATCGACGGCACGCGCGGCAGATGTTTCGGCAATCGCGGCGTCGCCACCAGCGAAGCAACATTCTGCTCGACACGCCTCGTTCGCGCCAGCCACTTGAACCAGCTCCGAATCGCCGCCAAGGCCCGCGCCGTCGAAGCCTTTGACAGCCCCCGCTCAAGCAACGTTCCCAGATAAGCGCGGATATGAAGATGCTCGATGCGATCGACCGTGCCCACCGCAGCCTGTCGCTCTGCCATGTAAGACGCGAAATCGATCAACTCCCGCCGATACGCCCGCAGTGTATGCGCCGACGAGCCTCGCTCATTCTGGAGTACGCGCAAGTATTCATCCACGAGCCCTCCCAGCGGTGGCGGAACAGCCACTGGCGTTTCCTGTTCATCCCCGGCGACAATCATTCCTTCTCCTTGTCACGACGTGCACCATCTTCAACGTCACGCTTCTTTGCCTTGCCGCCGTGGATGATACGCAGCGAGCTTCCACGCACTGCCTCTCCAGTTGTTGCATCCTGGCTCTGCGCTTTTGCCTTTGACCGCGGATGATGTTCCCGATGCACCGCTTTCAATCGTCCCAGCGCCAGGTGCGTATACACTTGCGTCGTCGAAATGTCCGCATGGCCCAGCAGCATCTGCACGCTGCGCAAGTCCGCGCCATGCTCCACCATGTGCGTCGCGCAGCTATGTCGCAGCTTGTGCGGGCTCGCGTCCTTGTTCCCCATCTTCACCAGGTGCCACACCCATTGCCGCGTCAGCGGCATTCCGCGCAGCGACAGGAACAACCGCGTCGGGTCCTGTCGGGGCGGACTCGTCTTGCGCGTCGAACTGATCCGCGCAAGGTGCGGCCTCCCCTGCCGAAGATATGTCTCCAAAGCCTCGACCGCCGTGCGCCCCAGCGGAACAATCCGCTCCTTGTCCCCCTTGCCGCGCACCAGAACGCGACCAGCATCCAACCCCAGGTCGCTGGTGCCAAGTCCCGTGATCTCCGAGACCCGCAGCCCGCCAGCGTACAGCAGTTCCAGAATCGCGCGATCCCGCAACGCCGTAGCCTGCGCCTGCGGATGCGCCGCCATCATTGCCGCCCGCTCCAGCATCTCGGCCACTTCCGGCTCTGCCATCGACTTCGGCAGCACCTTCCACGCCTTGGGCGACTCAATATTCACTGTCGGATCATGATGGATTCGGCGGTCCAGCAGCAGCCACTTGTAAAAGCCTCGCAGGCAGCTAAGCTTTCGCGCTGCACTCCGAGAATCAATCGAGTGGTTGCGAAGATGCTCAAGAAACGCCGCGACATCCTCTTGCGCCGCCGTTACCAGCACGCCCTGCCGCGTCTCCAGAAACTCGGCAAATGTCTTCAGATCGCCGTCGTAGGCCTCGCAGGTCAGTGGGCGCAGCCCCTTTTCCACGCGAAGATATGCCTGATAGTCCTTCAAGAGCCCGAGGTTGTTTTCAACGCCCACCTGTTTGATTATCCGCGTCAATTGAGGTGACTTGAGTTATCTTGCGGAGTTACCGAACCTCGTTCATCAAGGCATCAAGGTCGTTAACGCATTTTTGGTTTGCACGGTTGCTCATCACTGACGTGCCGAGACCCATACCTGCAAGAAAGACGACAATCTTTAATGAATAGTTCAAACATATCAATAACTCCTCGTGTAACCGTTCATTCCGGCATCGCGTGCATTCGCGGGGTGTGATCGACGAAAATGGAACTGGACATTTTGAATAGAGGATCAGATTCGCTTGCCATCAATGCAACTCGAAATCACCCCTTGGACCGCCGAACAACTCGAAGGCCTCGTCTTCCAGGCCGTCCCCAAAATCGCCGTCTTCGATTGCGACGGAACCCTGTGGAACGGCGACTCCGGTCACGGATTCATGGTCTGGTCGCTCGAACAAGGCATCGTCTCTCGCTCCACTTCTGATTGGATGGACACCCGCTATCGCGCATACGTCGCCGGTACTGTCAGTGAGGCGCAGATCTGCGGCGAGATGGTGCAGATCTACTCCGGCCTGCGCGAACAGGAACTGCGCTCTGCCGCAGCCCGCTACTTTACCGAACACGTTCAGCCGCACATCTTCTCAGAGATTGCCGCACTCGTCACGAAGCTTCAGGAAGCCAACGTTGAACTATGGGCCGTCAGCTCCACCAACAAGTGGGTTGTCGCTGAAGGCGTACGCAACTTCGGCATCCCCGAAGAGCGCGTCCTCGCCGCCGAGGTAAAAGTTGCCGACGGCATGATTACCAGCGACCTCGTCGACGTCCCCACCGGCCCGGCAAAAGCTGTGGCGCTCCGCCGTGTCGGCCTGCCACGTCCCGACGCAGTCTTCGGCAACTCGCTTCATGACCTCGCCATGCTCGAGATCGCCGCCCATCCCTTCCCTGTCAACCCTTCGCTCGCACTGTTGGAAGAATGCGCAAAACGGGGTTGGGGCTACTTCCGTCCGCGCGAAGCCGCCGGATCCCCCGCCCCGATCGCCGGCGAATAACCGTTCTCAGTCAGACAGGCAGCCTTAGAGGACCGTTCGGAAGGAGCGTGCTTTCAGCTCCACGAATAGCGACCAGAGAATCAGCGGGCTTTCGTATCCGCGTGAGCACCCTTTCGCTCACTTGCTAACTCGCTTGATCGCGAAGCCATTGCTAACTTGCTGTATGTGTCAAACGTCTGCCAGTGCAAGCGAAACAAGGCACCTGCACTATTTCAGAAGATGAAATGTTAACTGTGTCCATCACTCCGGTATTTGTCGCAGGCATTTACACTAGAAGCGTGGAAGAACCGCAGCCCATCCCCCCACCGCGCCCACAGGGTCCCGCCCTCCGCTTTGTTGTGGCAGGTTTGCTCGTTCGCGATGGACTGGTCCTGATCTGCCAGCGCCGCCCCGACCAGCCGATGGCGCTGCAATGGGAGTTTCCCGGCGGCAAAATTGAGCAGGGTGAAAGCCCCGAACAGGCCCTCGCTCGCGAACTCGATGAAGAATTGGGCATCCACGCAAAGATCGGACAGCGCGTAACCCGTATCCGCCACAACTACCGCCATGGTGGAGCAGTCGATCTGCAGTTCTTCTCCGTGCCATCCTTCGAGGGCGAGTTGGAGAACAAAATCTTCCACCAGCTGAAGTGGGTCCGGCTCGAAGAACTTCCCGAGTACGAATTCCTCGCCGCCGACCGCGGACTCATCCGCGACCTTGCCGCCGGCAAACTGCTCTAATCCGATATACCCGCCACAGCATCCCACAGTTGAAAAGAGCAAGTCCCCTCCCCGGCGGTCTGCGAGTACTGTCTTCTAGTCCCTAGTCCCTGGTCCCTAGTCCCTTAGTCCTCGCTCCCCCTTCCCTGCTCTTCAGCAGTCCCAGCCGCACCATGCTCTCCGCCGTCGCCACCACGCTGTCTTCTCTCGATCGCGGCGACCACCCAAGCACGCGCTGCGCTTTTTCGCTCGTCGCATTCTTCCACTTGCCCAGTTCTGGAATAATCTGTTTCACAGCCGGATCCTTCAGAGCCGCCAACTTTACCAGCCAGTTCGGCAGCTGCCGCGTCGGCACCCGCTTCGCTGCATCGCCCAGCCGAGCCTTCAGCGTCTTCGCAATCTCGACGATCCACATGAAGTCCCCGGCCACGGCGAGGAACCGCTCCCCCTTCGCCGCCGGATTGGTCATCGCTCGCAAATGCAGGTCGGCAACATCGCGCACGTCCACCACGCCAAAACACATCCGCGGCAATCCCGGCAGCGAGCCATCCATCATCCGCTGCACCAGCAGAATTGACGTAGCATAGTCCGGTCCCAGCACCGGTCCAAACACGCCAACCGGATTAACCACAGCCAACTCCAGCCCCGCACCCTCTCGCGAAATAAACTCCCACGCCGCCCGTTCCGCCAGCGTCTTCGACTTGGTATAAGGCATCACATCCGGTTGTGTCGGATCAGTCCAGTCCCTCTCAGTGAACGCCGCATCCTGCGCTGGGTGGCCATACCCGACCGCAGCAAACGACGATGTCAGCACCACGCGTTTCACGCCCGCATCCCGCGACGCGCGCAGCACCCGCAGCGCACCATCGCGCGCCGGCACAATCAGTTCGTTCTCGTCCTTCGGCACCGTCGAGGGAAACGGCGACGCGATATGCAGCACATATTCGCAACCGGCCACTGCCGCCGGCCAGCCTGCATCGCTCATCAGATCCGCCACAACAAATGACAGTCGGCTCCCCGGTTCGGATCCTGGGTCCCCAGGAACTGTTCCTCGTTCGTGGGATAATGATCCACCGTGCTTCAACATCGCACGCACATCGCTCTCGCGCGATAGGCTTCGCACTGTCGTCCGCACCTGGTGCCCCGCACTCAGCAATTGCAGAATCGTATGGCAGGCAATGAATCCCGATCCACCCGTAACAAGAACTGTGCCCATCGAACACTCCTTACCATTCCACATCTCTGAGTATCTTTCAGCTCTTTGCACCTTGCTGGTCACTCCCCTGGGAGAGCCGTCGCCGCAAATTCAGCTCGAAAAAGCTAACAGCTAAAAGCTAGTAGCTGACGGCTGTTTCTCAATGCCCCGGCAGCATCCCCCAAAGCATCACTCCCGTCATCCCGATCACGATGATGCTCGTGCCCCAT
Source organism: uncultured Acidobacteriaceae bacterium (assembly GCA_963769345.1). GTDB lineage: Bacteria > Acidobacteriota > Terriglobia > Terriglobales > Acidobacteriaceae > Telmatobacter. The sequence goes on along the minus strand of CAVYLL010000001.1, from coordinate 45,699 downwards.
GCCACCACGTTCCACAGGTGCGAGTTCTTGTACTTGCCCATCAGATCCGTGCGATTAATCAGCATCAGCATCAGGATGATCACGACGGGTAGAAGCACCCCATTCAACACCTGTGACAGAATCGCGAAGTTGATCAATTGCGCATCGGGCAGCATCAGCACCGTCGCAGATCCGCCCACGATCAGCAGCGTGTACAGCCAATAGAACGTCGGCGCCTCTTTAAAGCTCTTGTCCACGCCCGATTCAAATCCAAGACCCTCGCAAACCGTGTAAGCCGTCGACAAGGGCAGAATCGATGCCGCAAACAGCGACGCGTTGAACAAACCAAATGCGAACAGGATGAACGCATAGTCGCCGGCCAGCGGGCGCATGGCTTCTGCCGCGTCCGCCGCAACCGTGATCGTTCCCATCCCGTGCACAAATAGCGTGGCCGCACAGGCCACGATAATGAACCATGCCACGATATCCGTGAAGAAGCTGCCCACGATCACGTCAAGCCGCGATGCCCCGTAGTCCTTTACACGAATTCCCTTCTCCACAATCGACGACTGCAGGTAAAACTGCATCCACGGCGCAATCGTAGTCCCTACGATGCCGATCGCCATGTAGATATAAGCCTTGTCGTGCCACACTGACCGTTCCGGCAACTGAATGGTTGCATGTAGCGCCTGGCTCCAGCTTGGCTGCGAAAGCACCCCGGCAAAAATGTACGCAATGTACACAACCGAGGCGACGAGGAAGATCTTTTCCGTGCTCTTGTAGTTGCCCTTCACCACCATGAACCACACGAGCACCGCGCAAAATGGCACCGATATGAATTTGGTTACATGAAACAGGTGCAGCGATCCCGCAATCCCGATGAATTCCGTAACCACGTTGGTGTAGTTGACGAAAACCAGCAACACCATCAGCACAAACGTCAGCCGCAACCCGAATTCCTCGCGGATCAGGTCGCTCAGGCCCTTGCCCGTCACCACGCCCATGCGGGCGCACATCTCCTGCACCACAATCAGCGCAATAGTAATGGGAATGATGGTCCACAGGAGGTTGTAGCCGTACTGCGCGCCTGCCTGCGAATAGGTAAGGATACCGCCCGAGTCGTTATCAACGTTGGCTGTAATAAATCCGGGGCCGAGAACGGCCAAAAACAGCAGTATCCGAATTCGCCAGCGCTTCCACATGCCCGCGGGTTCCTATGGTGGGTTCATTTTCTTCTGCCTTCACGACCATAACAGGCATGGCGCCGATTGGCGAGTGACGACCCTGCGTCCATTGCACGTTCCGTAACAAGAGGTGTCATCCTGAGCGAACGGGGCCCGAACGCTTTTCCGTTCGGGGGTGGTGAGCGATGGATCTGCTTCTGTTTTCAGTGACCTTCGCGAAGTCGTCATACCCAGAATTCCTAAATGCACGTCGTTCCGTCAGAAGATTGCTTTGTACCTATGTACTACAGTACACTGGTACATATGGCACAGGAAAAACAAGATCGTCCTCTCGTCGAAGTCGAGCGCGTTCAAACCGGCGTCCGTCTCGAAAAACGAATGCTCAAGGTCCTCAAAGCCATTGCCGAGCAAAAAGATATGACGCTGGGCGATCTGCTCGAGGGCATTGTCCTCCACGCCTTCGAAGGCAAAGCGCCTTTCTCGCCGCAAACGCTCAAGGAAATCGAGCAGTTCAAATCCCTTTACGGCATGGCACTCAAAGCCTCCGACAGCCACCACCTCAAGGAGCGCAAACGATGAAACCCGCGATCGCCGCCACCGCGCGCGTCATAACTGGCGCAGCCGCAATCGCCGTTTCCACACTCGGACAGTCCGTCGTTCCCTCGCCACAACTCCTCCGCAGGCAGACGGCCTTCGATATCGTCGTCCACCTTTCCTACGCCGAAGCCGCGCCGCTCTTCGGCCCCGAAGGCGAACGACTCTGGGCGGGCAAACACTGGGATCCTCAATTCCTCTACCCGCAACCCGCGCACGACGAGCAAGGCGCTGTATTCACGACTCACCACGGCCCCGTCACCGCCGTGTGGGTAAACACGCTCTTCGATCTCGAAGCGCGTCATTTCATTTACGCCTACTTCATTCCCGACATCATGGTCACAACCGTCGACGTCCGATTCACGGTGGTCGATCCTGGCGGCACGAGCGTCCATGTCATCTACACGCGCACCGCTCTGACCCCCGAGGGCAACGATCACGTCACCGCCTTCACCAATACCGACAAGACCGCAGCGAAAGACTGGCAGCAATCCATCGACACCTACCTCGTCGCACGAAAACCGTAGACGTCTTCCATCCAACGACGTGTCATCCCGAGCGACCAACGGAAGTCGAGGGACCTGCAGTTGCTTTTGTCCCTGCGATTGCCTTTCGTCCCTCATCCAGTCCGCCGCCCTGCTATATTGGAGAGTCTTTGCCGAGCACTTCAATCTCCTTCTCTATTCAAGGAGCAGCGCAATGCCCAACGAGAATCCGTCCGACACTCCGGCTACTACCGAACCCACCGCAGTTCCCACTCGCCGCAAAATGCTCGGCACCCTCGCCGCAGCCGGCGCTCTGCTTAGTCTCAACGCCACTGGCTCCGCTGCCGCAGCAACAAAGAAGGCGCCCGAAGCTCCTGCGCCACCGCCCCCTGCCGCACCCGACGCCCTCGTCTCCATGGCTCGCCTGCGCGATTACAAATGCCGTCGCTCCTCCAGTTGGGACCGCACCGGCGGCAACGCGGACTTCACCCCAGTCGATCCCGGCGCCACCATCACTCTGCTCGACGTCAAAGGCCCCGGCGTCATCACCCACATCTGGTTCACCATCAACTCCGATGACCATATGCATCTCAAAAACCTTGTCCTCCGCGCCTGGTGGGATGGCGAATCTTCGCCCTCCATCGAAGCCCCCATCGGCGACTTCTATGGCCTCATGCTCGGTGACTACTTCGTCTACCAGTCCGCCCTGCTCGTCGTCGCGCCTATGAAGGCCCTCAACGCTTACTTCCAAATGCCCTTCGATACCGCCGCTAAAATCACGCTCACCAACGAAGGCAAGGTCCGCACCAACAATCTCTACTTCGCCATCGACTACACAACCGTCCCCGCGTTGCCGCCGAACCTCGGCCGTTTCCACGCGCAATACCGCCAGGCAGCTCCCTGCAAAAAGTCCGCCGACTCCAGCGGCAAAAATCTCAACGCTGCCGACAACTACGTCTTCCTCGAAGCCACCGGTCGCGGACACTTCGTCGGCGTCACCCAGGGCGTACTCCAAAACGCCGACGGCTGGTTCGGCGAAGGCGACGACATGATCTTCATCGACGGCGACGCCCAACCCACCATCAATGGCACCGGCACCGAGGACTACTACAACGGCGCGTGGGATTTCTACGGCAACGCATTCGCCAACATGCGCCAGGGCGCTCCCTACATCGTCGACCCCGAAAAGGTCGGCGGCCGCTACTGTCTCTACCGCTGGCACACCGAGGCCTTCATCACCTTCGACAAATCGATCAAGGTTACCATCGAGCACGGCCACGCCAACGACCGCGCCGACGACTTCTACTCCGTCGCCTACTGGTACCAGACCGAGCCCCACGCTGAGTTCCCGGCGCTGCCGCCGCCCGAAGCCCGCGTACCCAAAGTGATCATGGCAAGCTGACAACTTGCGAAAAACAGACCTCGCGTTTGGTGTTGAAGGGTGCAGGCTTCAGCGTCCGCAGGAGAATCCTTTCGTCGCTAACTCGCTAACTCGCTATGATCGCGAAGCGATCGCTAACTTGCTGCATCTGACAAAAGACTCGTCCCCCCCCCTGCTATCGAAAGCAGTTAGTTGCGCACTGATTTCAGCCCTGCGTTAGCCCACACTGGGTGCCTCATCCTTGCAAAGCAAGGGTGGGAAAGCACGTCCTTACCCCAGCCCCTCTCGTCCTGAACGCCTGCCGAAGTCTCCCGACGCCTCAAATCAGACCTGTCGCGATCCAATCGCATCCAAGCTCCAAGGAAGCTTTGAGGCCCCATGTCCCCCAAACCACTCACCCGTCGCGAACTCATAAAACTCGCAGCCGCCACCGGAGCCGCAGGCCTAACCGGCTCCTTGCTCAATGCATGCGGCGGAAGCCACAGTACTCCCTCCATGCCCGGAACCTCCGCCTGCGCCAGCATCACCGACATCGATCACGTCGTCATCTTCATTCAGGAAAATCGCTCCTTCGATCATTACTTCGGCAGCTATCGCGGCGTTCGCGGATTCGCCGATCCAAGCGCGGCCTACAACCAGCCCTACCCTGCCAACATGTCCAGCGCACCCGCTGGGGTTCTCCTGCCCTTCCACCTCGACACCACGCAGGTCAACGCCGCCTGCACCCACGACATCACCCACGACTGGATCCCGCAACACCAGAGCTGGAACAACGGCGCAATGGACGGCTTCGTCACCTCTCGCCTGGCCATTAACCCAAACGACGCCGCGCTTTCCATGGGCTACTACACGCGCGCCGATCTGCCCTACTACTATGGCGTCGCCGATGCCTTCACCCTCTGCGACAACTATTGCTGTTCTGTCATCGGCCCCACCGACCCCAATCGCCTCTACACCATGGCCGCCTCCATCGATCCCGACGGCAAAAACGGTGGCCCGCTCCTGCAAACGCTGGTCAGCAATCGCGCCTCCATGTTCGGTAAGCTTACCTACACGACCATGCCCGAACAGTTGCAGGCACGTGGCCTCTCGTGGAAGGTCTATTCAACCCCAGACGAAAGTGCCTTCGGCTCCCTCGAAACCGACAATGTCCTTCCCTATTTCAAGAACTTTCAAGATCCCGCCACCGAGCTCTATAAAAACGCGTTTAGCCGGCAGTTCCCAACCGACTTCGTTTCAGACGCAGCCGCGGGAAACTTGCCGCAGGTCTCCTGGATCATCGGGTCCGTCATCACCTCCGATCATCCTCCTTCTCCATCCCTCTTCGGCGAGAACACCCTGTCCGCTATCATCGGTGCTCTCACGGCCAACCCCATCGCGTGGGCAAAGACCGCTCTCTTCGTTACCTACGACGAAAACGGCGGCTTCTTCGATCACGTACCACCGCTCACTGCACCTCCGGGCACACCAGGCGAATACCTCACCGCGCCTCCAGTCCTTGACGCATCCGTCGAAGGCTCCATCAATGGCCCCATCGGCCTTGGCTTCCGTGTGCCGATGCTCATCATCTCGCCCTTCACCCGCGGCGGCCTCATTTCTTCTGACCTCTTCGACCACACCTCGCTGCTCCGTTTCCTCGAGACTCGTTTTGGTGCCGAAGTTCCCAACCTTTCCGCGTGGCGCCGCGCCACCGTCGGCGACATGACCACTGCCTTCAACTTCACCAAGCCCGACAACTCCATTCCATCGCTGCCATCTCCCAGCGCTGCAATCTCCACCGTTCTTGCCGAGTGCGCCAGCAACCTCGTCGGCTTTACAGGATTCACCCTACCCAGTCCGCAGGTTATGCCCACACAGGAAGCAGGTTCCCCCCTCCGCCCCAGCGGCAAGTGCTGACCTCAAACGTCATCATGAGCGAAGCGCAGCGGAGTCGAAGAGACCTGCTTCCCACTCACGCCGTCATCCTGAGCGAAGCGCAGCGCAGTCGAAGGACCTGCTTCTCTCACACGACGGTCATCCTGAGCGGAGCGGAGCGCAGTCGAAGGACCTGCTGTTTCTCCATCAGCGTCCACAACTCGCATCACGCCAGCACCCTTACGTCACAATTACCCCAAAAACAGCCGCGCCCAATTAACGTAGGAAACGTCAGTCCTTCTATCAGGAGAACCGATGCCAACCCTGCTGCGTGACCTCCGCTATGCCGTCCGCCAACTGCGCAAGTCTCCGGGATTCGCAATCACGGTCATTCTCACCCTCGCTCTCGGCATCGGAGCCACGACCGCAATCTTCAGTTGCGTCTACGGCCTCCTCCTCAAATCCCTGCCCTTCCAGGATGAACGCAGCATCATCACCATCTCCGAAACTAACTCGCAGGTAAAGGGCGGCCACGAAGCCACCTACCTCGACTACCTCGACTGGCGAAAACAGCAGACCAGCTTCAGCCAGGTTGCCGCCTACACCACCATCAACCCAGGTTCCGTCTCGCTTGTGCTCGATGGAAACCCGGCACAGGTTCATCGCGTACTCGCCTCCGGCAATTTCTTCTCGCTCCTCGGCGTCTCTCCTCTCGCCGGCCGCCTCTTCAACGATCAGGACGACATCACCGGCAAAGACCACGTCGCCGTACTCAGTGCATCTGCCTGGGCAACCTACTTCGGGCGCGATCCCAGCGCCATCGGTCGCTCCGTCTCCCTGAACGGCACAACCTACACCATCATTGGTGTGCTCCCTTCAAACGCATCCTTCCCGGCGGACGGAGAAGTGTGGCTGCCCCTCTCGCTCCTCGATCAGCCCACACAGCAGTCGCGCGTCTGGCACTCCGTCAAAGTGCTCGGCCGCCTGCGTCCCGGCGTTTCCCTCGCCGCCGCCCGCGCAGACATGCAGACCATCGCGCAGCGTCTCTCCGCTGCCTATCCCGCCACCAACCGCAATGAAGGCGTCGCACTCGCCCCATTGCACGACGAACTGGTCAGCACGCTCCGCCCCGCCATGCTTTGCCTCATGGGTGCTGTCGTTCTAGTGCTCATCGTTGCGTGCGTCAACGTCGCCAATCTTCTACTCGTGCGCGCCACTGAGAGCCGTCGCGACGTAGCAGTTCGCCAGGCCCTCGGTGCCGACCGCCGGCATCTCTTCCGCCAGTTCCTCGTTCAGACGCTCTTGCTCTCTCTGCTCGGCGGATCTCTCGGCGTGCTGCTGGCCTCAGTTGCCCTCCCCCTTCTCCGCGTAGCCCTCGCCCATACTGATGGCTTCGACGTATCGCTCCTCCAATCCGATCAGTCTCAGCATCCCGGTGCTTCTGTTCACTCTCGCCATCTGCACGCTCACGGCATTCCTCTTCGGACTTCTCCCCGCCGCCCGAACCTCCGCGCCGCTGGTCGATATCCTTCGCTCCGGCGATCGCGGCAGCAGCCAGCATCATCGTGGCCGCGCATATTCTCGTAACCACTGAAATCGCCATCGCCGTTGTCGTCGTTTTTCTTAGCACCCTCGTGGTCCGCAGCTTTCAAAAATTGATCGCCGTCGATCCCGGATTCCGTACCGATCACCTGCTCACTGCTGAAATCACTCTACCCACTCCCCACTACGGCGACAGCAGCCCCCTCACCAACCGCTTCTACGAACAAGTCCTTGAAAAGATCTCGCAATCAAGCGGAGTCCTCTCCGCAGCCACAACCACGCAAGTCCCGCTCCACCCATCGCAGGTCATGACGCGCTTTCTCATCGAAGGCGCTCCCGCCCTTGCGCCCGGCACCTACCCCTACGCGCAAATCCGCTTCGTCAGCCCCGACTACTTCCGCACCATGGGCATCGGCCTGCTCAAAGGCAGAACCTTTACCCAGAGCGACATCGACAGCACCACCGGCTTCTTCATCGTCAACCAAGCATTCGCGCGACACTACCTCTCCGCGAGAGATCCCATCGGCGCCAACATCCTCATCGGCGTCATGAGTCCCGCTCCCAGTAAGATTCCCGTCGTAGGCGTTGTGTCCAATACACGTGATCTCGGCATCGACACCGAGCCCGAACCCGAAATCTATCTCCCCGGATTCGGCCTTCACGCCGTCCTGCTCGTTCGCTCTTCTCTCGATCCCGATGCCGCTGCAACGCTCGTCCGAAACGCCGTCCTTGCCGCCGACCCCACCCAACCCATCTATCACGTCGAATCCATCGACACCGTCCTCGCCGACTCGGTCGCACGCCAGCGCATGACCGCCACTCTCCTCGGCTCCTTCGCTCTCATCACGCTCCTGCTCGCCGCCATCGGAACCTTCGGAGTGCTCTCCTACTCCGTTGCCCAGCGCACCCGCGAAATCGGCGTCCGCATGGCCATCGGCGCGGACCGAGGCAACATCCTGAGGCTCATCCTGCGCCAGGCAACACGCTACACCGTTGTCGGCGTGATGGTCGGCCTCCTCACCGCATTGGCCGGCGCCCGTCTCATCAACGGCCTGCTCTTCCAAACCAGCGCCGCCGATCCCCTCTCACTCTCCATCTCCATCGCCGCACTCATCCTGGTCACTCTCCTTGCAGTCACCATCCCCGCCATCCGCGCCGCCTCCGTAGATCCCGTAGAAGCCCTCCGCTCCGAATAGGTGTCTCGACCGGTACGCTCTCTCCAGCCCGCATAACCGAGACACCGCCAGTTTTATGGTTCGGAGGGAGCGTGGGGCTTCAGCCTCACGAACAGCAGGCAATACGATGAGCGGGCTTTAGCCCCGGCCCTCCTCAATATCAGATATTTCTGTCATAACAGAAATGTCTGATATAATAAACACATGACGCTGACCAACTCCATGAAGGAATTCATCCTCCACTGGGGCGAAATGGGCACCCGCTGGGGAGTCAACCGCACCGTCGCCCAGGTCCACGCCCTGCTCTACCTGTCCGCTGAATCCCTCACCGCCGAAGACATCGCCGACGCCCTCTCCGTCGCGCGCTCCAACGTCAGCAACAGCCTCAAGGAATTGCAGAACTGGAACCTCGTCCAGATCGACAGCCGCATGGGCGACCGCCGCGACTACTTCCGCACCACCGCCGACGTCTGGACCCTCTTCCTCACCGTCGTCGATCAACGCGTCGAACGCGAAATCATTCCCACCATGACGATGCTGCAACGCCTCGTTGTCCAAACCCGCGCCGAGCGACCCGCCCGGCCCATCGTCACCGCGCGCATCACCGCAATGCAGCTCTTCCTCGAAGAACTCCACGGCTGGTACACCCAGATCAAAAAGCTCCCGCCAGCCAGCCTCCACTCCCTCATCAGCATCGGCAGCGGCATCACCCGCTTCCTCCCCAGATCCCACAGAAGGAGGCTCGACTAATGACAACCGTCGCCGACATTCCCGCAGCAATCCAAAATTCCGGCGGTTCCGTTGCGGCGAAAGGGCTGGCGATCCTGCGTCCTTCTCTTCTGGTCAGGCGTCATCCGCTGGCGATGACGGCCCATTTCGAACAAGTCCTGGTTCTCACCTACGCGTTGCCACAGGAAGTCCTCACTCCATTGTTGCCGCCGGGGCTGACACTCGACTGCTTCGGTCAGTTTGGATTCCTTGCAGTTGCCATGGTCCAGACAAGGAGCATGCGTCCGCAACATCTCCCTTCCTGGTTTGGCCGAGACTTTTTCCTGACGGGCTATCGCATCTTCACGCGATACCGGACCTCGAACGGGCGAACTCTGCGCGGCTTGCGCATCCTCAGGAGCGATACCGACAGTGAAACGATGGTGCGCTGGGGAAATCGCCTCACCCACTACAACTACCAGAAAGTCAGCGTTGATTACAGACGCGCCGAAAACGCCCTCGACATCAAGGTCATCACGCACGATGGTGCAGCGGATCTCTGCGTCCGAGCGGACCTCTCAAGCGAACCAAACACACTCCCAGCCGGGTCTCCATTTCCCGACTTTCGTATCGCGAGACGCTTTGCCGGACCTTTGCCCTTTACGTTCGACTACGAGCCGGATACCCATTCCATCGTGAGAATTCAGGGAGTTCGCAAGGATTGGAATCCGATCCCCGTTCATGTGGATGTTCTTGAGAACTCATTCCTCCAGCGTGAGCCGTTTGCGAGCGCTTCGCCCGTGCTCGCAAGCGCATTCCGAGTCGCCGACATCGACTACGTTTGGAAACGCGGCGTGCGCGAGGCGCTGAACGCATGAGCACCGTCGCGCCCCCGATTCGCCGCGCACAAAGCTTCAAGGGCATGCTCCAGATTCTGGTGTTCAACTGGACCTTCTATGCACTTGGCGCACTCGCTCTAATCGTCGTCCTGGCACTGAGCCTCGTCTTCAACTTTCCACCGATGCTCAAGCTTGTGCTCTATCCAGCCACGGCCGTGACGCTGTTCTGGATGATGTCCTCCCTGTTGATCTCCCACTATGTCTACGATCGTTCCCAACTGTACCAATGGGATTGGCTCGCCCCGCTATTCGAAAAGCCCCCTGCGCACTGGGCGAATATTCATGCAGGGCTTGACCAGACTACCGCTGCCCTCGAACGGCTCTTTCCAGATCCCGCTCGAAAGGTCCTCGATATCTACAGCGCTTCCCGCATGACCGAGCCATCCATCAGGCGTGCCCGGCGCAGTGGGAGTGGCGCGCAGCACGCCGAGCAGGCAGATCCGTCTTCACTGCCCGTGCGCGATTCTGAATGCGATGCAGTCTTTCTGATCTTCGCGGCGCACGAGCTGCGCAATCGGCCGGATCGTCACAAATTATTCCTCGAGGTCAGCCGCTCGTTGAGGGCCGGTGGTCACGTCATCCTCGTCGAACACCTGCGCGACTGGGCGAATTTTCTCGCTTACGGTCCTGGAGCGTTCCACTTTCATTCAAGAAAAGAGTGGCACGCTTCCTGGTGTGCAACTGGTCTCGGGGTCGAGAAGGAAATTTGCATCACCCCTTTTGTCCGCTCTTTCATTCTCAAGAAGCTGCATGAGCCCCCAAACCATTTCGAAACGCCGGTTGCGATATGACCCCATTTGGCCAAACGTCACTCACTCCAGCGGCTCTCGCGTCCGCAGCCCAAGACGGAGCAAACAACTTCCAGCGCTACTACGAAGAAGCCGGCCCCGACTACGCCGCGTGGAGCCCGCACTTCAACATGCACTTCGGATTCTTCCGCTCAGGGATGAATCCCTTCAACCGCGAAGCCATGCTCGAGCAGATGAATCGCGAAATCTTCCACCGCCTCCATCTCGCTGAAAACTCCCCGGAATCCGCGCATCCAAGAATCCTCGACATGGGATGCGGTCTTGGTGCCACGTTACGCAGCTTCTCTCGCCGTCTCCCCACCGCCGACCTGCACGGCATCACGCTCGTTCCCTGGCAGCTCGAGCAAGGCCGCCTCCTCAACCAATCCACGCCCCAATCGACAAACATCACCTTGAGTCTCGGCGATTACGAACACACCGCCTTCGCATCCGAATCCTTCGACGCGATCTACGCAGTGGAAAGCAGTTGCTACGGCACCGGCGCGAACAAGTCCCGCCTCATCCACGAAGCCCATCGTCTGCTCCGCCCCGGAGGCAGCTTCGTTGTTGCCGACGGCTTCATCGGCCCTGGAAAACTCAGCGGACCCCAGGAATCCATCCACCGCAAACTCTGCGAGTGCTGGGTCATCGAAGACCTCGGCGAGATCCGCGCATTCACCCAGGAACTCGAGCGCATCGGCTTCCGCGGGATCGCTATCGAGAGAATCCAATCCCGCGTAACACCTTCGGTCCTCCATGTCCCCTTCGTGACCCTGAAATTCCTCCTCACCTCTGTCCTCCTAGGTCCGAGAAAAATGACCCGTGCCCGATGGAACAACATCCTCGCTCCGATCCTTCTACCCTTCGTCGGCCACCCGATCGGCCCCCTCGCCTACTACATCGTCGCCGCAACCCGGATATAAAGGCGCCACTCGGCCGGGAAAGCCGGGTGCCCCAGGTCTCGCTTCTGAGACCTGGGAATCCCGACCTTCCCCAGCGCAATGACCAAGCTTAGCTGAGATACTGAAGTATCCACTTGACAATTTCCCAAATATATCCGATACTGAAGTAACTACTTCACTAATGTGAAGCCCAGGAGGAACTCAGATGCCCGATTCCACCGCCATCCACAGCACATTCGTCATCGAGCGCAACTATCCCCAATCCCCCGAACGCGTCTACGCCGCCTTCGCCCAGCCCGCCCGCAAGCGCCGCTGGTACGCCGAAGGCGACCACGAAATCCAGGAATTTGAAATGGAATTCCGCGTCGGAGGCGCCGAGCGTTTCCGCTACCGCTTCAAGGAAGGCCACCCCATCGCCGGCTCCGAGATTGCCAACGAATCCACCTACCAGGACATCGCGCCCGAGAATCGAATCGTCACCACCACCAGGATGTCGCTGAACGGAAAGCCAATTTTGGTTGCTGTTCTCACACTTGAGTTCGTCCCTTCGGAAGCGGGAAGCGACCTGGTCTTCACCAACCAGGGAACGTATATCGAGTGGCCGGATGGCCCGGCAATGCTCGAACACGGATGGCGCACTCTCTTCGACCGTCTCGAAAAAGATCTGGTTCGCTAATTAACGCGCAGAGAATCAAGCCCGCCATGCCCACGCCGAACCCGCAAATCGATCGTCTGTTTCACGCGCTGGGCGATCCCACTCGTCGCGCGATCCTCGACCACCTCACCGGCGGCCCCATGTCCGTTTCGCGGCTGGCCAATCCCCTCGGCGTCACGCTCACCGCCGTTGCGCAGCACCTGCAGATCCTCGAAGAGGTTGGACTCGTGCACACCGAAAAGCTTGGCCGAGTACGTACCTGCCGCATTGAGCCCGCAGGCTTTCGCCTTCTCGAGCAATGGATTCGCGATCACCGCACCGCCTGGGAACGAAAGCTCGATCGTCTGGGTGAACTGCTCGCAGAAGAGGAGGAAAGCGGCTAGACGGATTCCCAACATCAACATTGATTCGCATGCGAAGCAGGAACGGAGAACTATGCCCAAATCCACCAGCGTCTCGCGCCGTCAATTCGTCGCTCTCGCAACTCCCGCAGCAATCATCGCCACCTCACCCACGTTTTCAAGAGTCTGCGCCGCAATGCCGGCCGCAAAAGGAGATCGAGTGACAACCCTGACACCCTATCTGCTATTCGATGGCACCTGCCACGATGCAATGGAGTTCTATAAATCCGTCTTCGGCGGAGAACTCACGTCCACAAAAGTAAATGACTCCCCCGCCAAGGACCACATGCCCGCATTCCAGCAGGAAAAGACAATCAATGCCCGACTCCGAAGCGACGCCATCGAGATTTCCGCGTCGGATTGGTTGATGCCCAATCGAACCCCGGTCCGCGGCAACACAGTCTGTCTTTATCTGAGCGGCGGATCGTTCGACGATCTGAAGAGCCTGTTCGCAAAACTCTCCGACGGAGCTCAAGTCACCGATCCTCTAACGGAGATGTTCTTCGGAGTCTACGGCGCACTGAACGATAAATTCGGCGTCCGCTGGATGTTCCAATCCAACGAGTCATCTTGACGGCCCGCACAACCAGGTGCTCACAACCAGGGCGGTCTCTGTACCCCATCCATGACGCGTCTTTGTGTCACGAGTGGGATCGATACATCGTCGGTGCCCCATTCATGACGGCCCATCGCGTCACGAATCAGGCCGTGGCGACGGCGGCCAGTTCGGTCTGCGGCTCTGGTTCCAGAACCTTACTCAACAGCTCCCTCACCACATCCGCGGCGGAATAACTCTGCTGACCCGCCACCAAGAAATGAGCAGCCGTATTCAGATCGTCGCCAATCGTCACCAGGGGAGGTTCAGCCGAACCGTCCTTCCGAGTCTGAGCATGGCCGATGTTCGCCATCAGCGCGTTGCACAGGCATTTCCGCCCCACCGTGTCCTCAATTTTGCCGCCCTTGGCCACGTAGTTGGCCACCGGCTCCGCCGAACACCTGTACCCGATCTTCTGTTCGTCGATCGCATAAGGCTCGCGCAGATAACCAAGATCGCAAACCCGCGTCCGCGCCTGCGCCACGCCCTCATCGGAATAAGACCCGGCAAGTTGCGCAACCTTGAACGGAAATCCCGTTGGCGACGCCAGCGGATCGGTAAATACTTTTCCCGTCCCCGCTGTAGCCTGCGCCAGCAGCGTTCGCTTCAGGTCCGTTCGCATCCCCGACTCTTGGCTGAACGCAAACGCCGTGCCCACCTGCACACCCGCCGCGCCCTGCTCGACAGCTTCCTTCACCTTGTCGGCATTGCCGTAGCCGCCTGCCAGCCAGAACGGAACGCCCAGTTCGCGCATCTCCGCAAGGTTTACCTTGTCGCGTTCGCCGTAGATCGGTTCGCCGGCTTCATTCAGCTGCAACTTCCCTCGCGGCGGAGCATTGTGCCCGCCCGCTATCGGCGTCTCGATCACAAATCCATCCACGCGGCCGGTCGCCCGTCGCAGCATGGTGGTCGCCAGCGTATTCGACGAAACAATCGCCAGGAATCGCGGGCGCTCTAGAAGCGGCAGCGGCCCTTCCGCATATTCAGCCGGATCGAACCGCATCATCGTATCCTGCGCTGGACTGGCCCCTGTCACTGCGAGCTTGTATTCGGCCGGCTTTCCCGCAGCAAAGTTGTCCAAGACCCCCGGAATATGCAGTGGGATCCCGGCACCCATCAGCACGTACCCCACGCCCGCCAGCATTGCTCCGTAAATCGAAGCCAGGTGCGGCAATTGCACCTTTTCGAGGAAATTCACGCCGACCTTGTTCAGATGCCCTTGGCGTGCAAGAAACACTTCAACAAAATTGCTCACCATGAGCAATTCAATGAGGCTGCGCGAGTCGCGGCGCTGGTGCATCTGCGTAGTCGGATACGGCGTCCCGCTCGGCTTCCCGCCGGGAACGAAGTAGTCGTTCCAGATGCGCTTCGCCATCTCCGGAAAGGGAAACGCGTCCATTCCCCGGCGCACGTTGTCGCCCTTGTCTCCATCAGCCAGCCGGCGCACCAGTACCTGGTCGATCGCTGTGCCAGAGACAACTCCGAGTTGTCCTAGCTTTGAAACGGCTTGCGCGAGGCGCCAGTTCGACACACCAACGCCCATGCCGCCTTGAATAATCCGCGGAAATTGGACCATCCACGAATTGTTTCACAATTTCGGAGAAAAAGTCTGTGATCTTTGACCTCATACCCGGCAGGGCAATACGACAGTAACCCCGGGCCAGCACGAATCCCGGATGCCTCGCCCCGCCACCCCGGCTTTCCCGTTCAATCCCACGGCGTCTCTCTAAATGCCTCGGCCATCCCCGGATAGAACGCCAGGTAACCGCAAATCAGGAAGTTGACCGCCACTGTGGTGAGCAATGCCACCTCCTGCCCCTGTGTCATCGGCGTCGGATTTCCGGCTGCGCGGTCGGCCGCAAAATTCACCAGCAACTTCGCCGCCGTCGCACCCGAGAGGAACATCACCACCCACCGCGCCCGCCAGTCACGGCTGGCCCATCGCCAGGCCGTCAGTCCGTAAAGGAATGCGCTCACGTAAAACACTGCTTCCGCCGGCATCTGCCTCGGCCACGCATCGAAGTTTGTCGCAATGTACTTCGCCAGATCCGATTCAGGCGACAGCCCCACAATCAGCGCAAAAATCAGATTCACCGCCGCGCGAAACACCAGTAGCCAGATGAACCATCGGATCAGCGTAGGGATCTTGTGCCGCTGCACATAGTCGCCCCGCTCGTGCGATGGACCGGTCTGCGTCTTTTGCGGAACGTACGTCCTGATTCCATCTCTGGGTGGCATCTTTCCCCCACACCACTGCTCAATTGAATTGTGCCCTCGCCATCATGTCTACGGCGTCTCTCGGAATGCCTCAGCCACACCGGGATAGAACGCCAGGTAACCGCATATCAGCAGATTGAATGCGGCGATGACGCCAAGCTCAAGTTCCGTCCCCGTTTGCAGAAATTTGCCGTGCGCCGCCGACGCTCTGTCCGCGAGCATAAAACTGATAATTCTCGCCGCAAACGCGCCCGATAAAAACATCGCCACCCAGCGAATCCACCAATATCTGTCCAGCCATTTCCACCCCACAAAGGCGAAGAGCAAAGCAAAAATGAAAAACTCCACTTCGGCTGGCACGTGTGGAATACGATCTCCGAACGTTGCAGCAACAAAGATCGCAAGTGCCGATTTCGGAGCTATCCCGACAATAAAACCAAAGATGAGATCCATACCGGAGCGAATGAAACAAAGCCAGGCGAAAGCGCGGATTGCCGTAGGTATCTTCACTTCCCGCCGGTCGCTGTTTTGGCGCTTTTCTTGTAACGACGAAAAATATTCGCCAATGTCCTGCGGCATTTCTTTCTCTCCCGTCTTAGGACCAGCCCCGGAACTTCTCGAATCTCCCACAGAGATTATTCAAGTTGTTCTATGAATCGCAAGGTTAGCAGGACTTTGTTTCGCCCGATTACAATTTTTCGCGAAGGAAGCTGATCACATGATCAGCGGTAACCACGCCCACCATGCGACCCTGCGCATCCACAACCGGCAGCGCGTGGAGATTGTACTTATCGAACATTTCCGCGAGGTCAATCTGCCTCATATCCGCCGGGCACGACAACACGCGCGCCTCGGCCAGCACGGCCAAACGCGCATCCGGCTGCGCCATCACCAGGCGCGCCAGCGGAACCGCCCCACGCAGCGCCCGCTTCTCATCCAGCAGATAAATCTCAGTCACCGTCTCGATATCGCCGTCAAAGCCGCGCAGCGCCGGACCCACCTGCGACACCGTCGCATCCGTGCCCAGGTACACAAAGTCGGTCGTCATCGCACCCGCCGCAGAGTGCTCGTCGAACTCGAGGAGCTCTTCGACCTCCTGCCGCTCCTCCGGCTCCATTTCTTCGAGAATCGCGTCGGACCGGTCCTCTGGAAGCTCTGCGAGCAAATCCGCCGCCGCTCCCGGATCCATCTCCTCCACAATGTCGGCGATCTTTTCTTCGTCCAGCTTCTCCAGCAACGAAAGCTGTAGCTTTGGATCAACCTCTTCCAGCGTCTCCGCCGCCACTTCCTCATCCAGCGACGTAAACACCGCGTCGCGCTCCGCCGGGGCCAGATCCTCCAGAATCTCAGCCAGGTCCGACGGATGCATCTCCGCCAGCCGCTCGTACTCGATCCGCAGCTTCACCCGCCGCGCCGGATCGACCTCGATCACATCGACAAACTGCCACGGAATGCCGCGCTCTTTAAACCTGCGCGACATCGATTCAAGTGACGCCCTGGGCAGCATCCCTTTGAACACGCGCCGAAACGCCCCTCGAAGCCCAACTTCAACCTCTGCCACGCGCAGCAGGTGCTTGGCGCCATCCCCCATCCACTCCAGGTCCACGTCGTTTACGCGAACCACCTTCCGTCCATGGATGTCGATGATCTGCCTGTCCACCAGGTCCTGCGCCAGGTAGAGATAATTCCCTTGGTCCTGCAACGGCACCAGCATCTCTGGCGACTTCAGTTCCAGCGTTCCCGCCGGGGTCTCCCGTACATCCTGCGAAGGCACGATCCACAAACCATCACGCGTCTTCAGAACCAACCCTGCAACCTGGCCGGCCTCCGCGCCTGTCGCGACAGCAACATCTTTCAACTTGCCGCGCACACGTCCCTGAGCATCCGTCACTGCCGTCCCCAGCAGCGCTGTCAAACTCACGCGCGTTGTCGTGCGGTGATTCATAAGCTGAGTGTACTGCGCCACCACGTGACATGGCTCCTTCGAAGAGACCCAGGCCCCGCAAAGATTCATTCTTGAATAACTGATCGAATCCGGGTGACCCGGAGCCTGCCCTGAGCGACAAGTCGAAGGGTCTCGCTTTTGAGACGTGGGAAAGCACGAACCCACGGCAGCATGTCATCCCGACGGAAGCGAAGCGGAGTGGAGGGACCTGCAGTTCCTTCTCACCCAGCTTTCCAAATTTCGATCACTTCGCATTGCAGACAACGCAACTCCTTGAGGCTGAGGGATCGCTCCCACACCTGCGAAAGTGCCATTTTGATCGCTTGCTGGTTGCCTTACCTCGGCTACACTTAGCTACAGGTACACGCCAATAGGACGCTCATCATGGACCGCCGAGCAAAGGTAGCTCTGATCCTTTTAGCAGTCGTCTCCATGATCGCCGGCGCTCAATCCCCGACAGAGAACCAAAGCATGGCGCAGCAAACTCAGGCGAGTGGCTATTGGGTCGATCCCTCCACAGGACTCATGTGGGCGGGGAAGGAGAACGCCACGCCCGTGACCTGGAACAAAGCGATGAAATACTGCCGCGCATTCCGATTGGCGGGGTACTCCAACTGGAGGATGGCAACACTAGATGAGTTGGCAAGTCTCGTTGACAAGAGCGCTCCTACTTCAGAGCGAGTCGGCAATAGCGAGATTCTTTATATCAATGTTGGCCGTCACGTGAGGGGGAGCCTGTCGCTGACGGGTGATCCTTGGAGCAGCAACCGGGAGAAGAACCGTTTCGGACATCCTTACGGTGATGGGTGGTTCTTCGACTTCGTGAATTCGAAACCTTCATACGATTTACAGCTTTTCCGCAACACCAAGTATGCGCTGTGTGTGCGTCGTTCCGGAGAATGATGGGGATGACCCCTTCGGAACATCGATGCATCTCTTCTCGACATAGATTTTTCACTTCATGCAAAAACTTGTCCTCGTCGCCACTTCGTAATCAACCCTGAACATCGTAACCATCCAAACCGCCTCTAACTCAAAGCAGTTCTTGACACAGCGACCCACAACTATGAAACTGCCGTCTATAGCGTTTTCCCGTCTTCCTTGGAAAACTACACACTTCCTCTCGCGGTAAGGGCGGGGCTTTGCCATTCCCTGTAGAGGCGGAGACGAAGCCTTTGATCGATTCCAAACCAGGTAAGCGGAGTTTCTCGCTACCCTCTACGATGGAGAGCGTCAGCGAGATCGAAGCTGCCGCGGACAGGCTGGCCGAAGAGGCCGGCGTGGACGAGGAAGAACGCTTTCGCATCGCCATGGCAGTCCGCGAGGCCGCCGTCAATGCCGTCCTGCATGGCAACGACTACGATCCTGCCAAACAAGTCACGGCCAGCTTTGAAAACAACGGCAAATCACTCGTCTTCACCATCGCCGATCAAGGCAAGGGAGTCGACTGGGAACACCTCCCCGATCCCCTGGCTCCTGAAAACCTCCTGCGCGGCACCGGCCGCGGCATCTTCCTCATCCGCTCGTTCATGGATGAGGTCCACTTCCGTCAACTGGAGCCCGGTACAGAATTGACTCTGATCAAACATCTGGCCCCGGCCCAGGAAACAGCCTGAAGCATCCTTGCATCGTTCTCTTTGTGGAAACGGCAGGAACCGCTCCACATTGGGTGTCAGATGGTTCCTCGCAAACTGGTCTTCGTTTGCGGGGTGTCAGATGCTATAACTTGTATGACTCACAAAGGAGGAACTTCCGTGGCACTCACAATCGCTTCCCGTGAATTGGACGGCGTCACCGTCCTGGACCTTAGCGGGCGGATCACTCTGGGCGAGGGCAGTGTGCAACTGCGCGAAGCCATTCGCGACCTGATCAGCAAAGGATCCAAAAACATCCTGCTGAATCTGGGCGACGTGAACTATATCGATAGCTCGGGCTTGGGCGAACTCGTTGGCGCCTACACCACAGCCAAGAATCAGGGTGCCGCTCTCAAGCTGCTCAACCTGACCCGCAAGGTCAAGGATGTTCTGCAACTCACCAAGCTCTACACCGTATTCGACATCTACGACGACGAAGCCAGCGCCATCGCTTCCTACAAATAGTCGATGCGCGTCGACCTCCGATGAGTCGCACGACATAGTTCTGCTTCCACGCATCGCGGGACCTTCGCTGAGCTGACCCGCGCCAAATCGAAATCAACATCGCAAGGGCCATCCGCGCTGGATGGCCCTTTTACTTTTCAGCCTCTGACTTGGGTGTTTCTCTCGCTCAGGACTGGGATGAGATGTGCCGCGTGCCCAGATCAACCGCCGGGTGCCTCATTCATGACGCAGTTTCATTGCGGCATGAGTGGGAGAGCACAAACTCACGCAGCCCCCGTGTCATCCTGAGCGCCGCACGCTTGGGGCCCCACAAAGTGGGGTAAGGGGCGCGAAGCACTTGCTTTTGTTTAGTTTTCTTCAGAGCGCTCGCGGCCCGTGCCGACGAAACTAAGACCCGCTCTCCGACTTCACCCACGACCGAATATTGAACGCGTAAACCCCAATGCAAAACAGGTTCGCCGGAATGAACCCAAGCTGCCCCGTCCGCATTCCAATCACGCAGACAATCAAGCTATTGGCGCCGGCAACCACCAACCCGGGCCACCGCTTTTGACCAACCAACACCGTCGACAACACCGTAAGACAGCAAGACAAATAATCCAACCGGAACACAGCAACACCCAGCCTCAGAAGATACTTCCAATTTGCCTGAAGACCGGAGTGCTCTCGGTGATCTATCGCACGCTGCCCCAATCCAAGGTACCCAAACACTCCTCACGAAACAATCAGGCCGCGCTGCGCGCCGGGTGCCGGGTGCCCCATTCATGACGCGGTTCCATCGCGGCATGAGTGGGAAAGCACGAACCCATTGCCGCGAAGGACCCTGGACCTGCTTCTTCGAGACCTGGGAGAGCTAGAAGCTAATGGCTAATTACTGCTTTCTAAAACTTCACGTTCGGCACCTGCTGCGCCGCCGGACTCGCCGTGAAGTACGCAGTGTTCTGATGGAAGCCCGCCATCCCCGCCCAGATGCTGTTCGGAAACTGCAGAATGAACGTGTTGTAGTCCTGGATCGCGTCGTTGTAACGTTTGCGCGCCACGCCGATGCGGTTCTCCGTCCCCGCCAGCTCATCCTGCAGCCGCATGAACTGGTCACTCGATCGCAGTTGCGGATAATTCTCAGTCAGGGCCAGAAGCCGTCCAAACGCTGAGTCCAGCTGTCCGTTTGCTGCAATTTTGGCTTCCGGACCGCGCGCGTTCAACAGCCCAGCGCGAGCATTCGCAATGTCGGCATACACAGAATTCTCTTCCTTGGTGAATCCCTTTACCGTCTCCACCAGGTTCGGAATCAGATCCGCACGACGCTGCATTTGCACGTCGACCTCAGACCACGCCGACTTTACAGTTTGGTCCTTCGCCACCATCTGGTTCTTCGCGGAAACATAACTGCCGCCCACCAAAAACAGCGCGAGAACGATCACACCCAACACGCCCAGTCCAGCCAGCATTCCCTTGCTCATACGGTTCCCATCTCCTCCGACCTCCGCTATGCAAAGGTCCCTATTCCTATTCCCTGTCGGGGTCCCCCGGCGACGGGTCCTTGTCGCTGGGGTGACTATTCCCTGCTCCTACCAGCTACCGCCCGCTCCTCCGCCACCAAAACCTCCGCCACCAAACCCGCCAAACCCTCCGCCACCAGAGCTACCGCCGCCTCCACCAAATCCTCCACCGCCGCCTCCCCATCCCCCACCACCAATAAACGGACCGCCACCGCCATACCGGCGTCCGCCCAGCGCGCTATTCAGCAATCCCATCGCAAACAGCAGTCGCAGCCCGCCAAACCCGCAGAAAATCAGAATCAGAACTATAAATGGAATGAGGTTGGCCAACCCTGAACTCTGATGCTGCCGCACCGGCGGCGGATTCGGCAGCTCATCGCTCAGGGTCACGTGCGCATCTGTAGCAATTACCTGCGCCACCCGCCCCACCACTCCCAAAATCGCCGAGTCGTAATCCTGTGCCCGCAGTGCCGGAACCATCGCGCGGCCGATATCGCCGATCTTGGCGTCGTTCAGTATCCCCTCAAGCCCGTAACCCACATCGATGCGGTACTTGCGATCGTCCACCGCCAGCAGCACAAGCACGCCGCGGTCCGACCCCTTCTTCCCCATCTTCCATTTGTCTTCCAGCTGATTCGCCCAGTCTGCCGCGTCCTCGCCATCCAGATTGCGCACCGTCACCACAGCAACCTGCGCGTTCGCCTGCGAGTGGTCCAGTTCCGCGCAAATGCGGTCCAGCTTCGCTATCGCCTCCGGCGCCAGCACATGCGCATAGTCATTTACATAATCATTGGGTTTGGGCAGGCTGTTGACAGATTCGGCCAACACTCCCTGAAGAGATAAGAAAACAAGAGCGGCCGGCATCAGCCGGCATAGCAACGAACCAGTGCGGTGAAAGCCTTCCATCGCACTCCATTGTACGTTCCGCCCCGCCCCAAAGTTCCAAAGCCCCCAACCAGGTCAACTCGGCATCAACTCTTATCCACAATGGCTGCCACCGAAGACAGTTCTAATCCTGTTGAAAGCTGTCAGGCTGTTTCTTCAACTTGCCTCCAGAAACTTGTCCAGTTCTTTCCAGTTCGTGCCCTGGCTCGGCATCACATCCAGGCTCCTGGCCGCCATCAAGGCTTCGGTTGTCACAAACTCGTGCCCCACTCCACCCTCATCGATCCGCACCACGCGTGCCAGCACACCGACCGAATCCCGCGCTAGCCTGTCCTCCCTCCGTGGGCGTTGCAGCGTCATCCGCACCAGCGTTTCCACTGACCAAAGCTCGGTGGTTCTCATGTAGAAGCCGGTTTTGCTGATGTTCACAACTTCGTGCGGCTTCGGCGTTCCCCCGCTCCAATAGAACGCAAGGAGCCCCGGTACAACCCTGCGCTCCGCCCTTCGACGGCTCTCACCCACCGGCTCTACATTACCCCATAACCATCGCCCAATCCGCATCGCCAGCGACGGCTTCTCTGTCGTGCGAGGAGCCGCTTCAGCAATCTGCCACTGTTCCTGCACCAGTGGCGTCTGCCGGATTTCGTTCGCAACCCTTTCCGCCACCGGCTCCGCGCCGAATGTCTCCTCGATGGTCTCCGCAACTGCGCTCGCCGCGGGCCGCTCCTGCGCCTTCGGTTCAACAGCCGAAGCTATCCTCATCACAGCATCCAGCCGAACCTCGGCCTGTACCCCGGATGGCAATGCCTCGTTCTGCAATACCTCGGTCTGTGTCGGAGGAGACTGTGGCAGAAAGAACTCTGAACTTTGAGCGCGTTGTCCTGCCGCTTCAGGCAGTTGAATCAGCGAACCCAGGAATGGGTCAAACACAAACTCCGTCCGCCGCACCACTTCAAATGGCACGGTCGACAATGACCCGGCCCGACCAGACTCGGTTTGTCCAGCCCAGGTTTGCGGCGTCTCTCCGCTCACCATAGAGATTCAGATGCCGCCATCGCCCGGATGCAAGCCCCAATTCGGTACGCACCGACCACATCCACCGCCTCGGTACTCATAAACTCGGAGTAACCCCTTGGCCCATCGCGCGTTATTCAAAATCTCCCAGGCAGCTCGGGTCTTCTCTACCGTGGCGATTCACGTAGTCTCCCTGGACGCGCAAGCTTTCTTCGAGTTTCCCACGCATTGGGAGTGAAACGCGGCCCTCTATGCAGACGCTGGCACGAATGACCAATCGCTATCGCGTCGCCGATAGGGTGTCGTTGTACGAATGTCTCGCCCATCCGAGATAGTTGGCATCCCCGTGATTCGCATCATCCAGTTTCCTGAGCATCTCGGGAAGCAGATCCCCGTAGTCCGCAGTTCGCAGTGCAATGATCATCTTCGCCAGGTTGCGATCTTTCAATCCGTCGTAGGCCATATCGATATCTTTTTGGCTGGACTTCCTGACTTGCTCTGCCTTCTGCGCCGCGCTCGTTCCATCTTGTGGATTGCTCAACTCATACATCATCAAAGTGAGACGAGGTACCGAGGAAAGAAGCTTCTGCCGTTGGCCGAGATCGCCCTTGAGCAGCTTCACTGCGATGTCCGCATTCACGGTCATCCCAGCCGGTCCCGCGATCGCAACCACTGCATGAAATAGATCCACCAGATCTGCAAGAAATTGCAGGTTCCCGACGCCTTTATTCTCCTGACGTTGCCATGGCTCCACATCCAGGTGAATCCCCTCAAATCGATCGGATGGATGTTCGTGGTTGAATTTCACGATTCCTTCGACGCGGCTTAGCAATGAATCTCTATGCTTACCTGCTTCATCGGCGTCTACGCTGGAGAGTAAGGCTTCTACTCGAATCTTCGATTCGTGAAGCTTGGCAATGAGTTCCACCAGCTGGCGCTCCTGGGCAGCATCGCCCTTGGCGGAGACTGACACGTAGACCTCATTGATTTCCTCGGATATGCAGAAATCCCGAAGCGCATCCGCTCCCCGAGGCGCTCCAAGCACGGTCGGACTCTTCCAGACCCAGAGACCATGAGCCGCTTGGGGGAGCGCTCGCACCAAAAGCGGGAGAGAACCACGTCCCAGACAACATGGCAAGGACAGTCCCAAGCCGGAGAATTTGCAAAGGCAATCCTTGCATTATTGGAGGCCCTTTCTCAAGGTTCGAAGGATCTCGCCGGGTTTTGGACATGTAAGCCATCCTGAACAATTGGCCGTCGTCAGCCGGCCAAATGGCGGCCTTGATCACGCAGCGCTCGCAAGCCAGTTCTTCATGGTGTTCGCGTCCACCAGCCCAGCCTGTTGAAATCGGAGTTCGCCACCGGCAAACACCGCGAAGTTCGGAATTCCCTGGACCTTGTAACGTGCCGCCAGTTCCGGAAACCGCTCCGTATCCACCTTCAGCACGACGCCCCGGCCAGCCATCTCTCGCGCCGTTTGCGCCACATGCGGCGCAGCCATCCTGCACGGCCCGCACCATGAAGCCCAGAAATCCACCAGCACAGGAACCTTGCTCTCGCGCACAATCTCGTCAAACTCACTCGGAGTAACTTCGATCGGCTCCGCCATTGCCGTAAGCGGTGCCTTGCAAGCGCCGCATCTCCCCGTGTCCGAAAGATGCTTCCCTGGAATCCGATTCGACTTCCCGCACGCCTCACACGATCTCACCACCGCCATACGCTCCCCCAAATAAAATCATCCTGCCTATCTACTGATGCAGCTATGGCATAGAAGGTGCGAGCCAGAGGCCAGCCGCCGCTCCACTACTTCCTAATACCTATTTCCTATTCCCGAATGCCTAATCCCTAAGCCCTGCCCTTCGCTACACTTGAAATTGCCATGACCGAAAGCGCGCACCCCACCCCGCCTACCGCCCGCAAAGAACATAAGGAAACCGTCCTCCACGGCGTCACCCTCACCGACGACTACGCCTGGCTGCGCGACAAAGACCATCCCGACGTCACCGCCTACCTCAAAGCCGAAAATGAGTACGCCGAATCCCTCACCGCCGACCTCGCTCCCCTCCGCGACCAGCTCTATGACGAGATGCTCAGCCACATCAAGCAGACCGACGAGTCCGCCCCCTACCGCGAAGGCGACTGGTGGTACTACATCCGCACCGAAGAAGGAAAACAATACTCCATCTTCTGCCGCAAGAGCGGCTCCCTCAGTGCTCCTCAAGGTCCTGAAGAAATCATCCTCGACGGCAACCAACTCGCCGAAGGTCTCGCCTTCTTCGCCATCGGAGCCACCGACATCTCCGACGACGGCCGCTGGCTCGCCTACACCGTAGACACCACCGGCTTCCGCCAATACACGCTCCGCATCAAGGACCTCGAAACCGGCGAAACTCTCCCCGGCGAAGTCCTGCGCGTCGGCTCAGTCATCTGGGCCGCCGACAATGTGACCCTCTTCTATTCCGTCGAAGACGAAGAGCAGAAACGCCAGTTCCAACTCTACCGCCACACTCTTCCACACCCCTCATTCCGACGACGTCCTGGTCTACCAGGACGACGACGAGCGCTTCAACATCGGCGCCGGCCGCACCCGCGACGGCAAATCATCGTGCTCGAATCCGCCAGCCACACCACCACCGAGTGCCTCGTCCTCCCCGCTGATCAGCCCACCGGCAAATTCACCGTCATCAGCCCGCGCGAAGACGAGCACGAATATGCAGTCGACCACCGCAACGGCCTGTGGTTCATCCGCACCAACGATCGCGGCCGCAACTTCCGCCTCGTCACCGCGCCCGTCGACGCCCCCGCACGCGAAAACTGGGTCGAGCAGATTCCCCATCGCGAAACGGTGATGCTCGAAGACGTCGACCTCTTCGCCAACTTCTTCGTAGCCTGCGAACGTGAAGATGGACTGCCCCGCCTGCGCCTCTGGAGATTCCAAACCCGATCCCGACCAAAGCCCCGAAGCCGATCCCGCCGGCGAAATCGCCTTTCCCGAGCCCGCCTACAGCGCTTCACCCGGCATCAACCGCATCTTGGAAACAACCACCTTCCGCTACGGCTACCAGTCCCTCGTCACCCCGGGCTCGGTCTACGAGTACAACCTCGAGACGCGCGAATCCTCGCTCCTCAAGCAGCAGGAAGTCCCCGGCGGCTTCGATCGCACCCTCTATGCCAGCGAGCGCATCCACGCCACCGCACCCGACGGCGTAAAGGTTCCCATCTCCCTCGTCTATCGCCGCGACAAATTCGCCAAGCGACACGCAAATCCCCTCTATGTTTACGGCTACGGCTCCTACGGTTATCCCTTCCCCTCGGCTTCAACTCCAACCGCCTCAGCCTGCTCGATCGCGGCATTGTCATCGCCTACGCTCACATCCGCGGCGGCGGCGACCTCGGCAAGCCCTGGCACGACGCCGGCAAAATGCTCGTCAAGCGCAACACCTTCACCGACTTCATCGCCGCCGTCGAACACCTCACCGCCAACGGCTACGGCGACCCCGCCCGTGTAGCCATCGAAGGCGGCTCCGCCGGCGGCCTGCTTGATGGGCGCCGTCACCAACTTCCGCCCCGACCTTTTCCGCGTCGTCCTCTCCCACGTCCCTTTCGTCGACGTCATGAACACCATGCTCGACGCTTCACTTCCGCTCACCGTTCCCGAGTACGAAGAGTGGGGAGACCCCAACGACGAAACTTACTTCAAGTACATGCTGAGTTACTCGCCCTACGATAACTTGAAGCCCGCAAGTTATCCGGCCATGTTAGTCAAAACATCGCTCAACGACAGCCAGGTCATGTACTGGGAACCCGCAAAATACGTAGCCAGACTCCGCACCCTGAAAACCGACAAAAACCCGCTCCTCCTGGTCACCAACATGGAAGCCGGCCACGGCGGCGCCAGCGGCCGCTACGACTACCTCAAAGAGATCGCCTTCGACTTCGCGTTCCTGCTCCGGGAGTTAGGCAGTCGTTTGATAGAGTGAAGTCAGCTTTCCCGGAGCTTTCAATGAGATTTAACTGGGCTGTTTTGCTCTGCAATCCTGCCGGCTGCTGCCGTGTGTCAGCAAGCCCCTCGCCTTCCAGAACAATCGCGATCGTCGTCAGACGCGGTCGTCTACGATCTAGGCCCGGAGATAACCGCACCACAGTTGACCCCAGAACTCGCCCCATTCATTTCGGACAAAGACTGCGAAGGGAGCTCACCACGGCAAGACCACATTGAATATGGGAGTCGATGCCGCGGGAATGCCGTCGTATTTCTACCTTACCGATGCGACAGGAGACGATCTCGACAAGTTAGCTCTGATAATTATCAAAGGAGATCGATTTAACCCCGCTACTCGCAACGGCTCGCCAGTTGCTATTAGGCAATCGGTAGAGCTCTCGATCGAAGGTTGTATCGAATACTCAGTTGACAATTCTGGCAACAGAGCCTCTTCCCTCCGTTCTGAAAATACAGCCAACGCAAACATTTGGACATTTCCGTGAGCCGCACTACAAAAATTTCAGCAACGCAGGCCAGCTATATCACGGAGTGAGTGCTCCGATACCGTTTCTCACACCATCGGCGGTTCTTACTGATGAGGCATTGCGGAAGAAAGTTAATGAGATTTGCCTTGTCAGTCTTGTGGTGAATGAGCACGGAATGCCCCAGAACCCTAAGGTTGTGAAGCCGATCGGATATGGCCTTGATGAATC
This sequence comes from uncultured Acidobacteriaceae bacterium, assembly GCA_963769345.1. GTDB lineage: Bacteria > Acidobacteriota > Terriglobia > Terriglobales > Acidobacteriaceae > Telmatobacter. The sequence goes on along the minus strand of CAVYLL010000001.1, from coordinate 18,203 downwards.
GGCTCTGCGTGCGATTCAGAGCTATAGATTTGTTCCGGCCGTCCGCGACGGCAAACCGATTTCAGTGCAGATGAGCATCGAAGTCGCATTCAGAACTCTCTCTCCTTCGCACACTGCTGACCACAGGCAATAGCGAGTGCGTCTAGTTCAATCTCGACTGATGCGCCCACAAACCCAGCCCCGGATTCGAGACAAAGAACAGCTCCTCGCCATCCAGTTTGTTATATCCATGCGATAACTTATCCGGGTTATAGTGCTCCGACATCTCCGCATAGTCGCCGTAGGTGAATCCGACACCCTCTATCTCTTCCCTGCTAAGTTGCCCCGGACACCATGTAATCTTGAACCGGCCTTCCGACGACCCATGAATCAGGTGCGCCGCCGCTCCCAGTTCCGCCGCCAGGTCCGCATTCGCTTCCACTGCCGCGAGCGTCGCCGAAGTTCCGCGATACCCATACTTGCGAATCAGCCCGTCAATGCACTTGTCCTCGCCAAATTCCCGAACAGCCGGCGCAAGAACGATGAGTTCTGCGCCATCTGCCAGTGCCATCCGCGTCCGATACACCGCCTTGTTCCCCAGCCACGTCGAATGAAACTCATGCGGATCGAGATACACCACCGCCTTTCGAATCGGCTCCGCAACCAACTCGAAGTTCACCTTCAAACTAAGCTCTGCCGCGCGATGGAAACACTCCACATCATCCCCGATAAACAATCCGCGCACCGCCAGCCCGCCGTCCGCGCGCCGCCCCACCACCGTCTGCACATACACAATCGGCAGTTCGCGCAAAAAATGATCCGAAGCATAATTCAGTACCGCGCGCACCGGATTCTCGGCGCGCCCCATGATGCGCTCCATCCCATAAACAGCGCCTAGGTAATGGCTCAGGTTGATTCCCTGTCTTCCGCCCGCGCCCACCAGGATATTCTTGTTGTAGTTCGCCATCCCGATCACTTCATGCGGCACCACCTGCCCAATCGAGAGAATCAGATCGAACCCACCTCGCGAAATCAGCTTGTTCGTCTGCGCCGGCCACGGCACATTCAGCTTTCCTTCCGACTGCTGATAAATGAACTCTGCCGGCACTTCGCCCAGCGTCTCAACATCCGTCCGCCAGTTGTGAACCCGAAAGATATCCTGCGGAACACCCGGGAACATGTGGTCCATCTGCGCAGCCGTCATCGCCGCATGTGTCCCGATCGCCGGCAGCACAGCCTTCAGCCGGTCGCCGAAATGCTCCCATACAGCGCAGGTCAACATCCCAGCCTGCGAATGCAGCCGCGTAATATCCGGCGGCACCGCGAGAACCCGTTCGCGTGGTCCCAGTCTCCCGAGGCTCTCCGCGAGCAGTTCCCTTAAGCGCTCGGGGCCGAGGTCAACGTCAACGCCGCCAACTGCACAATGCATCCCCATGCGCTCAACTCTAACTCAAATGCGCGTTGGCAGCACAGAACCACCGCGCCCCATGCCCCGCAGGCCCGAACAACCTTGGCGTCAACCGTCGATAAGATAACTTTGAGGATGGATGTTGGCCGATGAGCGGACACGTTTGGGAGTCTCACGTTACGCGGTTCGCGTCATATGAACTTCCCCACACCTGCCAACCCGCGCCACTCTCCCCGCTTAAAGTGCGACCACGAGGTATGCTAGATAAGAAATCTATGCCAAGAATGAAAGTGGTTCCCTCAATCAAACCGTTTGAAGGCGGCTTCGAGACGGAGGTCCGTGCCGTTGAATCATTTTATAAATGGCGGAAGAGGTACAGAGAAATAGGCGACGCCTACTTGGAAGCCGTTCAACTTGGATTGGCGACCTTGGAGGGCGATCCCGCCGGAAGGCTGTCCTTCGTCAGAAGGACCCTCAAGCTCGAAGCCTCGGTAGAGACAGAGGTCCTTGAGCAGCATCGATTCCGGCGCTACTGAACCACTGCATTGGAATCTCGAGCAGATGAGCAATTCCTGAAAATGATATGACCATCACCGGGCTGCTCGAACCGTCCGTCCGCGAACGGCTGGGTCCTGCCATGCGTATCAGTGGTTGAAACCCTCTTCCCGACCCCGCGTGAGTCCGCTGGCGAAATCCTGACTGAAACGAAGGGAAGGAGCGATTGCAGCGATCTTTGGATTGCCGACAGACACCACTGTTATACCAATTTGATGCGGAGTCTCGCGCCTGAAGGCCATTGATTCCTTCCGTTTTGGAATTTCCCGTTGGGAGCCATGAGCTCCGTCGCAAGCACTTCAATGGATAGCCGGTTTTAGGTCACTTGGAGTTACGAGAAAACAATGAAGGCCCGATAACTGTCGGTACGATAAAGTATTGTTGACAGGCGCCCACGGCTCACCTCCCGCACCCGCGAGGCTTACCTGCCTTCCACCTCCCACGGACGACGCGAACGAGGGGCACGATGCACATTCGCTGGATGTCCAGTCTCTGCTTCATCTCTTGGCTCCTTCTCATGGGGAGCCTGGCGGCGTTGCGCGCTCCGGGGCAATGCGCGGGAATTGCCACCAACCCAACCGCTGCCGCGGACTGTGCCGGGCGTGCTCTTCCGCAAGACCGCGCCGCCACGATCGATCCCAGCCACCCGTACACCCTGGCTGAGCTGATCGATATCGCCGAGCGGAACAACCCCCGCACGCGAATCCTGTGGGAGCGCGCCAGGCAACGCGCCGAGGCGCTGGGTGTGGAGAAAAGCGCCTACTTCCCGGTGCTCGCCGGCCTCGCTGCTTTCGGCGATTCACGCAGCATCGCTCCGTTCCCGAAGCCCTTCGCGCCACGTGGATACACCATGGTCGAAGTACCGGTGGTGGAACCGGAGATCACGCTGCAATACCTGATCTTCGATTTTGGGAAACGCGAAGGCCGGGTGGATGAAGCCGCCGCACAAAAGATCGCAGCCGGCGCTGGCTTCATTGCCGCAAATCAGCAGGTCGCTTTCCGCGCTGCCGCCGCATACTATGGATTGCTTACCGCGCAGGAACGGCTGGAGGCGGCCAGGGAAACACTGAAAACCGCACAGACAACACAGGATGCCGCGGAAGATCGAATGAACAATGGACGAGCAACGTTGCCCGATGTATTGAACGCACGTGCGGAGACGGCACAATCTCGCTTCGACCTCGAATCGGCTGATGGCGACGAAAAGATCGCCCGCGTTAAACTTACCGAGGCTGTCGGCGCAGATCCGTCGCCCAATATCACGATCGACGGGCAAAAAGATACCCCGTTGCCGCAAACGCTGACGCTCTCTATCGATTCCCTCATTGATAGGGCCATGGCCAACCGGCCTGACCTACAGGCACAGGCCGCAGAGATCCGTGCGGCCGACGATGTTATCCGGCAAGCCAAGGCCGCGTACCGCCCCCAGATCGCCCTCAAGGGATCTGGTGCGCAGACCAGCGTTTGGCCCACGGCGGACTTTGGCGAGCTGGGTCCGGCCAGTGAGCCGACCTGGTCTGTCACCCTGGGCGTCGAATGGCAGCTTTGGGATGGCGGCGCGAGGAAAAACCAGCTGGCCATCGCCCAATCGAAGCGGCGCGAGGCCCAGGACGAGTTGACCGAACTACGGGACCAGGCCACGCGCGAGGTATGGACCGCATACATTGCTTTTCGCACCGCAGTGAAAAAGGAGCAGGCTGCAGAGGCTCTGCTCGATTCGGCAAGCACTTCGTATTCGGCTTCACTCGAAGCGTATCAGTTCGGCGTCAAGAACCTCGTCGACGTGCTCACGGCGGAGAAGCAATTGGCACAGGCGCGGCTTTCCGGCGTCTCCGCACGATCGCAGCTATTCCTCGAGGCGGTCGATCTCGAGTTTGCAACTGGCAATCTGCTGCGCAGTCAACCCGCGGCAACTACGCCCCAAACCGTGGAAAATCACAAATGAAGACGACCCTGAAGACTCTTGCCTGCGGCGCGGCCACCTGCCTGTTCTTGACCGGCTGCGGCCGCGCGCCCGCGATCAACATCATGGGGTCTTTTTTCCCTGCCTGGATGATCTGCCTGACCGCGGGCGTGGTCCTGGCTTTCGTGGTTCGCTCTGTCCTGCTTCGCTGTCGCCTGGAAACAGAAGTGGGTCCGCTAGCGCTTTTCTATCCGTGTGTCGTGGTTCTCGCGACATGTTTACTTTGGCTGATCTTCTTCCGGTGAGGACAAGCAAATGGAGCCAATGGCTGAAAATTTCGATCGCAAGCGCTGGGGCAGGACGATCCGTATCGGAGTGATCGCAGCCACCGTTCTTGTGCTGGTGCTGGTAATTCTGGAGACAGATCGCAACCCACGCACCGATGACGCGAGCGTTCGAACCAACTTTATCGAGATTGCCCCCGAAGTCAGCGGGCGTTTGGTGGAGTTGCCCGCCAAAGACAACGCCTTTGTGAAGAAGGGTGGCGTGCTCTTCGCAATCGACCCCCGCCCCTATCAATACGCCCTTCAACAGGCGCTTTCCGACCAGGCAGCCCTGGAAGAACAAATCATTGACGAGGGGCGCAAGATTGCAGCGCAACATAACGCTGAAGACGCGGCTCGCGCCGGATTGCACAGTTCCAGGACGGGCATTAAAACCGCTGGCAGCAGCGTCGACCTGGCCAAGGCTACGGTCACGCGCGCCCAAGCCTCCTCCGCAGCCGCCGAGGCTCAACTCAAGTACGCCACCAATGACCTCAACCGTGTTGAACCTCTGCTCAAGAAGAAATACGTGACCGTCGATCAGGTCGACCAAGCGAATACCGCGGTCAAGGTGGCGCAGGGCAATTTCGACGCTGCCCAGGCCGCGCTGGGACAGGCGCAGGCGCAATACACAGAGGCCGTCCTGAATCAGGACCAGGCAGATGCGGCTGCCTCTGAATCCGCCGCCAAGCTCGGCCAGGCCGTGCATGCCGTCGACAGGATTGATACGCTCCTTTCGCAGCGTGAGGCCAAAGCCGCCAAAGTTCTCAATGCCCGCCTCGATCTCGAACGATGCCGCGTTGTCGCGCCGTTCGACGCTTACGTGACGAATATGAATATTTCGGAAGGAGCCTATGCGCGCCCCGGCAGCCCGCTCTTCACGTTGATCGACAACCGCAACTGGTGGGTCATTGCCAACTATCGGGAATCCAAGCTCAAGAACATCCGTCCCGGGATGCATGTCGATGTCTACCTGATGAGTCATCCAAACCACAGGTTCAACGGTGTCGTGGAAAGCATTGGCTATGGCGTCTTTCCAGAAGACGGAGCAGTAACGAATGGACTGCCCAATATCGAACGCACGTTGAATTGGGTGCACCTTTCCGCGAGATTTCCTGTTCGGGTTCATGTGCAGGATCCCGATCCTGCGATCTTCCGGATGGGTGAGACGGCCGTCACTGTGGTGAGATAGCGCGATGGAAAAACCCTCCTCCCCGACTTCTTGCATCGGCTCTTCCGCCTTTTGCGCTGCCATCCCGTGCAAACTCCATGGCGGCTTGGGCAGGAAGAATCTGGCAAGATCTACATCCCGGGCCGGGACGTCTAAGCGGGACGTTGCGAATCGTGCTTGCCAGCGTCTTGACGTTACTGGCGCTATTAATCTTGCAGGCACCATTCGCCTCGGTCGCGTTGTATTTTGTCTTCATCGTAGGCCGGGACAGCCCTGCGGTCTCATTGCGCTCACTCTTCTCCCTGGTTCCCTTAGTCGCTGCGGTTGCGGCGGAACTTGGCATCGTTATCTTGACCGACAACGATCCCATGGCCCGTGTCCTAGGCGTTGCTGCGGTGGGCTTCTTCGCCGGCATACTCGTTGTTGGAACGACTCAGCCGACACTGGGGTCCACCTGGGGCTTTATCTTTGCTACGCTGATTGCCCTTTGGGAGACCAGCGCACCTGCCAACCACCTGGTCAGCGCTTCGCTCTGGATCATTGGCGCTCTATCGATACCGATCCTGTGCTCAATAGCCGTCGAGTACGTTTTCGGCTCGCGGCATCCAGCCGAATTGCTGAACGAACAACGCGCGATTCGATGGCAGGCTTTCATTTCGATGTTCGCGCTCTTCAGTGAAAAGGCAGACCCCGAGAAGCGGGCGGAAGCCGTAACGCGCGTAGGCCGTCTCGCCGTACTCGGCCAGGATGGGATGCAGGAACTCTACAACAAAGTGGTTGAACGGAATCTTGACACGGGCTCGCTCCTCATCGGAGCCCGGGTTCGCATCACCATGTTGGCGCAATTGATGGATCTTGGCGCGGCTGTTGGCTCCGCTCCCTACGCCGATGATCCCGCGAGCCTGTTGCGTTACAAGCGAATCGCCGAGGAGGCGCAAGCCGCCCTTGCCGGCTCAGAAGGACAACCGGACGAAACTCATGAATTTCGAATGGGCCCGCATCCGACGCTTCTCGAGCGCGTGGAGGGACTGCTACACGCCATCCGGTCGTTGCCGACCGTCGCCTCCTCAGAGGATAGACAACTAGTAGCACTCCCCGCGAATAAGGTGCCTCTCTTCAGCCCTGGAGCACTGACCGATCGAATGACCGTTGCTTTCGGCCTCAAGCTTAGTCTCTGCGCTACGATCTGCTACGTTCTGTACCACGCACTCGACTACCCGGGCATTTCCACCTGTGTGACCACGGTTTTCATTACCGGGTTGAGCACGACCGGCGCGATCAAGCAGAAGTTCGTCTTCCGGCTCGTGGGCGCGATCATCGGTGGCCTGATCTTTGGTTTGGGATCAACTGTATTCCTCTTCCCATACATGGATTCGATTACATCGCTTGTGGTTCTCATCGCAGTGATTGCCTTCATCTCGGGCTGGTGCGCGCAGGGGCGGCAATTCAGTTATGTCGGGCTGCAAATTGCGTTTTCTTTCTACCTGGTGGCATTCGAAGGATCCTCGGCCCCCACGGAGCTGGCCCCGGCTCGCGACCGTTTGATCGGCATCCTGGTAGCTCTCCTCGTCATGTGGATTGTCTTCGATCAAATCTGGCCGGTGCGCACGGTAAATGCCATGCGACATGCGCTTGCCCTGGTTCTCCGGGATGGAGCCAAGCTGTTCCGGTTGCCTGAGGCTGTCCCGCGCCGGTCTAATGTATTCAAAGAAGCGGATGCGCTGCGCGACCAGGTAGGCAAGACGGTCGCCGCCCTTCGAACTATGAACGATACGGTCGAGTACGAGTTCGGAGTGGACCGCGAGCCGCACATCCACTTGAGCCAGACCGTTCTCCGCGCCGCCCTTACCGCCGTGGCGCTGTTTTGGAACCAGACTGTCTTTCTGCACAACAAGCGTGACCGTGATCTTCTCAACGAACCGCGACTGGTGGACTTGCGACATAAACTCGCCGCGACCATGGACACAATGGCAGACGCCGTAGCGAACACGAAAGCCTTCGTCGCGTCAGACCATTCCCAAATCGGCGACGCATCCCTGTTTGCGAATCCGAGATACAAAGAGTATGCGCAGACTGCACTCACGCGGTTTCGTGAGCTGCAGGACTATGTTCTCAACATCGATGCAACGGGATAGATCGCGACAAGGTGAGTTTGAGGTAGGTCGCTTCAGCGGATTAGCCTCGAACGAGGGACCGGGTACCGAGCGCAATCTTGCAACTTTTATCAGTGACACCTCATCGGCAACGCGCTACAAAAGGAACATTTCCAACGAAAAAGTCAGCCAGATACCGGAATTCCTGGCAGTAGCTACCCTATGTGAGTGCAATGCAAATACTGGCCGATCAATGTAGTGGCGGGCGCGGGTCCTCCTGCGACAAAAGCGCACAGTATCGTTTCGGTCTAGTCTCGAATGCCTTATTTCGATTTATTTGAATCGCTAGACCGACTGGTCTACTCTACTCTGAGTGTGAGGCATGATGCCTCGCAGGATTCAGGAGGTAATGAACAATGTCAGCACCCGAATTGAAAGGCACGGCTCTTATCACAGGCGCTTCCACCGGCATCGGCGCAGTCTATGCCGATCGCTTGGCCAAACTCGGCTACGATCTGATCCTCGTAGCCCGCAACGGGGAGAAGCTTTCCGAGGTTGCCGCACGACTGAAGTCTACCGGCCGCACGATCGAGACGATTCCTGCCGATTTGACTAAAGCTGCGGACGTGCAGCGCGTTGCCGAACGGCTGAGGAGCGATTCCACTATCACGGCTCTTGTGAATAACGCCGGCATAGGCAGCGCGCGTAAGCTTCTCGATTCGAACATCGATGATCTCGAGTCGATGATTTATCTCAATGTCACCGCATTGACCAGGCTGGCTCTTGCTGTCCTGCCAGGTTTTGTGGAGCGCAAAAACGGCCTGTTGATCAATATTGCATCCGTCGTTGCGCTTGCGCCTGAGCGTTTGAACGGCACCTACAGCGGCACCAAGGCTTATGTTGTGAACTTTACCCAAGCGCTGAAGAATGAACTCGAAGGTACGGGTGTAACTGTCCAGGCTGTATTGCCCGGCGCCACTGCAACACCTTTCTGGGAAAAATCCGGTCGTCCCGTAGAGCAGCTACCCAGCGAAATTGTGATGAGCGCCGAGGACATGGTAGACGCTTCCCTCGCCGGTCTGGACCAGCATGAGGCAATCACGATTCCAGCGTTGCCGAACATCGCGGACTGGGAGACGTTTGAAGCGGCACGCAAAGCACTCGGTCCGAACCTTTCCCGGAGTAAGCCTGCCGCACGCTATGGAGTTCAGGGCTGATCCCGGCCAAAAGGGCCTTGATAGCTCTGGCCGCGAGAGGCCTTCTCGGCGATTCAATCAATGAAGAACAACGCGGAGGAATCTTTTATGGCAGCAAAATCGACGCGCGACCGATTGATCGAAGTGGGCCTGGAGTTGATGCACCAACACGGGTACAAAGCGACCGGGCTGAGCGACATTCTAAAGGCCGCAGACGTGCCAAAGGGTTCCTTCTATCACCATTTTGGCAGTAAAGAGGAGTTTGCCGCAGCCGCGCTGGAGAGGTATATCGCGATCGAGGCGAAGCATTCCGCCGCTGTTCTGACCGATTCAAAGATCCCGCCACTCCAACGGCTGAGGCATTACTTCCTCGATCTCAAGAGAATCTACGGTCAGACTGGACCGATCCCCGGATGCATGATGGGCCGCTTCAGTCTGGAGGTAACAGATGAGAATCCGGAGCTAAGAAAACGGATCAGCACTGCATTCAAGCACTGGCAGCACACGATTTCGATGGTCATCCAGCAGGCGGTTGCACGCAAGGAACTTCCCACTGATACGAATCCCGAGACGCTTGCGGGATTCCTGCTCAACAGCTGGGAAGGAGCGCTTTTGCGTTCGCAAGCTGAAAAAAGCGACGTTCCGCTCGAGATCTTTTTGCACTACGCATTTGAAGTGTTGTTAAACGAACATTCGAACTTCAACCCTCATCGAAAGCGGCGTGCCATCCGCTGACCAGGACCACGAGAGCGCGTTATCAGATTCACGGCAGTCCTGCACAACCCAAGTTCAATCTCAAAAAGGAGAAAATGCAATGTCTACGATCCACCTTCACCAGACAACCAACTTGACGCCTGAGCAGTACATCGCTGGGCTCACCGATTTCGGCCCCGGCCGTGCAAAGCTCTTCCCGAATAGCGCCGACGAATACCTCAAAGTGCATCAGCAAGGCCGCACGGAGGCTGACGTTACCGAAGGTTCAGGGGGCGTCTGGGAGCGCTTGCACTATGACTGGTCTGATCCCAATCACGTTGTCCTCGAGACGACCGACTCCAACATTTGGGGAGGCGCTTCCGGTCACACTTACAACTTTACTCGCCAGCCTGACGGCACCACCGACATCGATGTGGACGTCGTTCGCGAGGGCAAGAACCTAAAGGGATACCTGCTGGGTTTCGTGCTCGGGACCATTGGCAAGGGAGTCTTAGAAAAGGCGTTCGCAGCCAGCGTCAAGGCTATCGAAACGCAGAACGGCGTGGCGAAGCAGCCAATCGCAGCCTGAGCTTCGAGCCGTTATGAGTGCAGCTCTTCACACAGCTGCGCTGATCATCAAGTTGCGGTCATCAGCCACGTGCACACTTGTGGCGGGTAACCCAATAAAACCAATAAGGAGACGGCAATGATTACCAGTGAAATCCCTCGCAGCGGTTCGACAGGAGATGCAGGTCCCGCAACTGTCAATATGAAGCTTGAAGTGATCATCATCCCCGTTTCGGACGTCGACCGCTCCAAAGAATTCTATGCCAGGCTCGGGTGGCGCCTCGACGCCGACTTCCGGTTCGATAACGGATTCCGGGTCGTTCAGTTCACCCCGCCTGGATCGAATTGCTCGATCCAGTTCGGCACTAAGATTACCTCGGCCGCACCGGGCTCGGTCCAGGGCTTCTACCTGGTTGTGTCGGACATTACGGCTGCACGCGACGAGATCAAATCTCGTGGCGCGGACGTCGGCCAGGTGTTTCACGCCGGGATCCCAGGTGCTCAGTTTCAACAGGAGGGCGCAATCGATCGCCTCGACGGTCCCGCGCCCGGCAACGCCAGCTACAGTTCATACGCTACGTTCAGCGACCCGGATGGCAACCGTTGGCTTTTGCAGGAGGTCACAACCCGCCTTCCCGGTCGAGTTGGCGGCGACACGACGTACACCTCAGCAGCCGATCTTTCTCACGCATTGCTGCGCGCCGCAATGGCGCACGGGGAGCATGAAAAGCGAGTCGGGCAAGCCGATCCGAAATGGCCGGATTGGTATGCCGAGTACATGGTCCGCGAACAGTCCGGCGCGGAACTGCCGCAGTGAACCACGACGGCACTCTCAACTATGAAAACGAAATATCCGAGAGGTCGATCGAGACCATTAGCCGATCATGAATCGGCGCGAGACGTTCATCTCTCATATAGGCGCGCCGTTTTGTAGGAAGAGTGATTCCCTGTACGGTGACGGAGTCGAAGACATATTGGGCAGCCGCGAAGCCCCCGGATGCTTCCACATGATAGTCATGACGCCGAAGCAGAAAATTGGGGCCGAAGTAGAAGTCCTGCTCCCTGCTGTGGCTCGCGATGTTGGACGGATAGGTGACACGGAGGCCACGCCACACTTCGTCACCTTCGCGCCACGGATCTATTTCCTGAACGGCGAAGCCGGGCATCGCGAAATGGAAAGGTGTAGTCAGGTAGGTCCAAAGGGCGTAACCATTGAAGTAGGCTCGATCGAGAACATCCCATGGAGCATCGACAGGTTTGCCCTCTGCATGCTCCGACGGATGGAGCCGTTCTTTTACAACGGTCCCGTCCATTTTCTCGACGGCGATCCGGTTCGCTGTGAAATCGGTTCGTTGATCGTCGGCGCCAAACGGGGTCACTGAGGCCCATTCGCGCATTGTTGCCACCGTCATGCGGCGAGGCGTTGGATCCTGGGGCGTGCCCTTCATCCCGAATATTTGTCCCCCGGTGACGATCGTCGCCTGCACAGCCGCAAAACGGCTCCACCGGTCCAAGCCGCCGTGTGCCTCGAGGGCCTTCTGAAGAACTTCATTTGCCATTTTCCGTGCACCTCGCTTTCATTCCGAGTTGGGATCATCCGATGGGTCTAACGATTTGGCTTGCGTTTGCTTTCAGCCCGCAGTCGAAGCCGGCTGCGAAAGTCGATTTCCAAGGTTACAGCGAAGATCGAAGATCGACCAGGACCTTATCGAGCATGGTCTCCGCGTCGTGTACAGCAATCCGATTCCCCTCCAGCCGGCTGATCATAAGCGCTCCTTCCAGTGCCGCAATCATGATATTCGCAATACTGCGCGGCTCAACATCTGAGCGGATTTCCGCCCGCTCGATCCCCGTCCTTACCACACGAACGATCCTGGCCTTCCATTCCTGTAAGGCCTTTTGCACCAGCTTCCGAAGCACTGGATTCCCATCGTCCGCATCGATGGCCGTGTTCATCACAGGGCATCCGCCGGGAAAAATGGACCGGATGTCCACAAAACGGCGAACAAGGAAACGAAGCTTCTCCACCGATCCCTCAACTTCTTCAATTCCTTTCCATCGCGCTTCTGTCACCCATGCCAAAGAATAACGAAACGCTTCCTCGGCCAGTTCTTCCTTGCTGCTGAAGTGCCGATAAAGGCCGCCTTTCTCCAACCCCGTTGCCGCCATGATGTCCTGCATCGAGCAACCGGCATACCCAAGTTTATTCAACAGCGGAGCTGCTTGCTCGACGATTTTCTGCCGTGTTACTTCGCCCTTTGTCATGCCCTTCTCCCAGTTCAATCAACGGGACCCATAAAAAAAGAATCCGCGAATAGTTGCCCCTAATCTCATAATTCAAATGAGACCGTACGGTCTCTTCCAGTTTACACCCTTTTAGGTGAGGAGTAACACCATGCAGTCCGCCACAAAACAGCCCGCACTAACAACCATTTGGACTCAGGCGCTTTTCGCGTCCGTGCTCGCCTTCTCTGGCGCCGTCTCCGGTCAGGGATTTCCAGATAGCGGTGGCTCCGCCGCCTTTGGGTCCATAGGCAAAGAGCCTTCCCTCGAATTGAACAGTGCAGTCGCGGTGTCTTCACTGGACAGCCATGCGGCGGTCGAGAACGGTGGCAATGCCCGGAAAGTAATTGTCATTGGATTTATGGGTGGGTTCGCAAAGAACGATGACCAAAAACATCCTGAAGTGCAGTTTGCCGAGTATCTTCAGGAGCACTATCGCTCCGGCATTCATGCGGAGGTGTTTGGAAATCATCACGGCAGGAAAGCTCTTCGAAAAGTCCAGAGCCTCCTCGACGAGAATGGGGACGGCACTCTCTCATCTGCTGAAAAAAAAGACGCAAGAATCATCATCTATGGACACAGCTGGGGTGCTACGGAAACTGTGGTATTCGCTCGAGAGTTAGGAAAGATGGGCGTTCCGGTTCTGCTCACAGTTCAGGTGGATAGCATTGCAAAACCCGGCCGTGATAATTCGATGATCCCGGCAAACGTCGCGAAGGCGATTAATTTGTACCAGTCGGGCGGCCCGCTTCATGGACGCGCAGAAATATTCGCAGCCGACCCGGCGCAAACCAAGATCATCGGAAACTTTCACATGACTTATGATGGCCATTCAATTAATTGCGATAACTATCCTTGGTTCGCTCGAACATTTAACAAACCACATCACGAGATTGAGAATGACCAACGGGTCTGGACCCTTGCTGCATCGCTGATCGATTCCGAATTCGCTGGAACGAACCCGACGACAACTCGGGAGTAACCGTCTTGGACTTGCAGCAGCATGCCCGACGGCTGTCCGCAGTTCTGAAGGCAGAACCACCAAACCCGGCGCTTAACCGCACAAAAGGAATCATAGGATGCGTAGCGTTTGCCCAATGCTACAGAGGTGAAATATGAAGTCGCACATCACACAAATGCTTTTCTCGTTTTCGTTGTTGACCGCTTCTATATCCCCCGCGGTCACGCAGGAAGTTCAACTTTCTCCCAATACGATCGTCGTGGGGTCGGGAAGTGATCTCCGGTGCAGCCTTGATAAGGGTCTGCGCATCACCAAGGCAGGCGAACCAATTACCGCGAGGCTGGTGCAGCCGGTGTATGTCGGAACCGCGCTCGCAATCCCCAGGGGGGCGACCGTTCAAGGCCACGTCTCGTCAGTCTCTACTGCGCCTTTGAGCAAGCGCACCGGGCGACTCTTAAACGGTGATTTCACGCCTCCACGGACTGCGAATGTGACGTTCGACCACCTGGTTCTATCTGACGGAGGTTCGCTGCCGATTCATACCGACACAACAGTGGGTGTAAGCGGCATGAAGACAGCCAAGTATCTTCCCAAGTCTCAACGTTCTGGCGTACGCGGCGTGGTGAAGGACGCGGCGGGACCTGTGCGGGGACCACATAAGTTGCAACGACTCCGCGAAGCCTCTATTAAGAGCCTGCCCTATCATCCCGAATATCTCGATCAGGGTACGATTTTCGATGCAGTTTTATTGGATCCGATTGATGCGCCAATGCCCGCCCAATCACAAGCCGATCCACAATCCGGCGAAAACTATCTACGGGTGCGTCTCTTGACACCTTTGAATTCACAGATGATTGCGCGCGGAGAGCTGATTGAAGCTGCGGTCTCAGAACCGTATTACAACGCCGATCACTTTTTGCTTTATCCCGCGGGTATAAAGCTCGAAGGCACGGTGAGCAAAGCTAAATCCGCCGGCTGGATGAAGAGGAACGGTGCTCTTCTCTTCTCCTTTCATTCTGTGCTGACACCCGATGGGGCAACCAGCAGCTTGAGTGCGACTGTCATCGAAGTGGAGGCCGCCGGTTACCAGTCTCTCGCTATCGGCCAGGAGGGAGATATAAAGGCAACAGCATCGCTTTTGACTCAGTTGCGAGCGCCACTCTCTCTCATCAGCCCCTCAACGTCGCTTACCGATTCGACAGCTTGGTCACGAACGGGAAATGGTGATAAGGGTTTCGGACTGCTTGGCGCGGGAGCGGCACAAGCATCTGCAGCCACGGCCGCAGGCTTCGGCTACTATGGGGCTGCAATCCAGATCTATAAGGCTTTTATCGCGAAAGGCTCAAATGTCGAGCTTCCAACCAATACCCCGATTCTCTTGCGCGTCAATGAGGAACTTCAATCGCCGAGTCTCGAGAGTGTCGCAACTATCGCAGTCGCCGAGGATCTCGACGCGAAGATCGCGATTCTGCTCAATACGGCTACACAATGAAAAAAGAGGCACGGGTGGGTCAGCTATCGGTCACCCGTGCCTAAGGAACACGAACCACTTCTCGCGGCCACGATACTGTCTTCGGAGCGGAATCCGTGCACGTCTCACCAACGGCGACAAGACGTTAGCATGGATTTGTCAAACGCGTCCACCGGTCATGGCGCCCTTTCGGAGAAGTCCAGCAAGACCTTTTCCTGCCCTGCCTCACCATCGGCCAGGCGCACTGCCTCTTGGAAGTCCTTAAGCGAATACCGCTCAATCACTGGCGGCGTGAGTAATCCGTTCGACAACATGGTGAGAAGATCGCTCGTCGCTGCTTTCACGGCGGCGAGCGGCTGCGAAGGCACCCAACGTGGAAGCCACCACCCGCGAACCGTCGCCGTCGAATAAATTAAACGCGGAGCAAAGAGCGCCATGACGAATTTCGCAGGGTCCGTCTGCCGATGACTGGAAAGAGCTCCATACACGAGCATCGTTCCAGCAGGAGCAAGGTTGCGGGCAACCTCAGCGCCAAGTTCGCCGGCAACGCAGTCAATCGCTCGTTCAACGCCCTTACCCGCGGTCAATTCCTCCAGGCGTCCCCTGAGATCCTCGTCGGCTGTGCAGATTACCTCATTGCCTCCGAGGTTCCGTATGATTGATTCCTGCTCGCGCCGCCGAATGACGTTGATTGTCTTGAATCGATACTGCTGCGCCAGTTGAAGCACGAACTTTCCGACGCTGGATGCAGCCGCTGTCTGCAGGAGCCAGTCGCCCTCCTTGAGATTGTGAGTTGATCTCGTCAGTGCCCATGCCGTCAAAGGGTTGATGTAGGAAGTGGAAGCGGCCTGATCGTCCAGGCCATCTGGAACAGGCACGAGTTTGTCCACTGGGCACACGATCTGCTCGCGCCAGGTGTTCCACGTGTCAACGAAAACTACGCGCGTTCCGACCATCGGACCTTGCACGCCCGGACCTACGGCCTCCACAATCCCCACGCCTTCAATGCCCGGGCTGGCTGGCAACTCCGGCTGATAGCCATAGCGTCCGCGCACCATGTGCAGATCGGATGCGTTGATCGGGCTCAGCAGCACTCGGACGAGCGCTTCGCCAGCAGCAACAGGCGGAGTAGGGATCTCTTCCAGTTTCAATACGCTCTTCGGTTCACCGGTCTCGCGAAAAATCAATGCTTTCATCCATACCTCCTGGGTATTAGGCGGCGGCTAATTCTGGGGGGAGGGTCTGCGACTTCGGGAACAAGAAGCGGAGCGGGTGTTGAAGGAAAACATCTCCTTCGAAGCTGGGAGATGCTGCACGCATTCGCCGAACGAAACCTTCCGCAGGGTCATTCGCCAGGTGCTCTTTCTTCGCGGCCGTCAGGTATTCGCGCATCTGGCCAAACAGCTCTTTGCGGCCCGGCGCGCCGTGTCCGGGAGAATTCGTGTGCACCGGAAGGGTCTCATAACGGTCGAAGCCTCATGCCACGTCGCGAATGACTTTTCACCGAGAAACACGTCATCTTTGGTATCCACAAACGGCATAGGAAAATCCCTCTCTATGATCGTTTATCGCGCGCCGAACTGGAACCCGCACATTCTAGCGCTTGGATAAAGTTGTTTGCCACCCGCTTGCAGCGAAAGTTCAACAATCCAGTATCATTTGACGACAAAATGCCATACTCGTTGAACTGGCCGGCGGGTTTACAAAGCCGGTTCACTTGGACGTGAAACCGACTTTTCCTCAAACATCACACGTTCATTGACAAGTGGATGACTTGGCGACTATTCGGCCATGTGCTCTGCGTTCTACGCTCGATGAGCATTGGCGATTTGGCGCGAATCAAGAGTCAAATCGTAAGCATCCACCAAGCATCGTGTTGATGTCATGCGATGAGTGAGATACCAGATTCAAGGATGACCGCTTTGGTCTGAACTCAAAAAATGCCGGGGTTCGTGAGAAGGTAGCATCTGCTAGTGGCCGGCGGCGCGCCGCCCTAATCAATCGTGGCGCGTAATGACGGCGCGTTGCAGCGGAAGCGATCCCTAATCGTCGGTCTGAGCGCGCAACGATGGAAAGTCAATATCAACTAACTTATTGATTAGATTGGTGGGCAGTGAGGGACTCGAACCCCCGACATCCTGCTTGTAAGGACATACCGAACGAAAAATCAAAAACTTACGGCGATTGTGACGCGGAATGATCGATTACTACCAGCGCTGATTATTGAGGGCTCCCGCTGCATTAGCATCGCACTCAGTCGCAACATGTGGGGTCAGCCGGTAGGCACAGAATTGGGCACATTCGTTGTGTGAAGACCTCCCAACCCACTGCCCGTGCCTTCGGGAGCCTTCTCTACCGATGACGAAAAGGAAGGCCGCTAGGAGGATGCGAGCTTGCCGCTCTGGCAAATCACTGGCATCGGTCCGTTTTACGGCTTCAACTGACCCGGCGCGATGGCCTCGCAGGGCAAGCCGAGGTGAGCCGACGGCACCGCACAATATGCATCGCCTTGATTGTGCATGCGAGTAACGATTCACGTGGTAGGTTACGGCGCGGCTCTACAAGGAAGATGTAATTTATCCAGATCGATCACATTGTTACTATCGCTCGGTCAAAGGACCACGACATCATTCCGAGAAGCCTACCTGTTTCAGGGTCGTACGAGTGTCGGCTTGAAATCACGCGTGTCGAAGTTTTGTCTGCAACGTTTTAGTGTCCAGAAGGGATCTCAAAATGTCTAGAGATGTGGCGGTCATGTCGAGGAGTGCTGGATATTTGCAGAACATCTCGATCGGACAACACCGAATCCAGGCGGACGAGCCGGTCGAGGCAGGTGGCTGCGATGCCGGTCCAAATCCGCACGAACTCCTCCTCGCAGCACTCGGTGCATGCACCAGCATGACACTTCGTATGTATGCCAACCGAAAACGATGGCCATTGGAAGACATTCGGGTCCGATTGACGCATGGAAAAATGCACGCCGTGGATTGCCTCGGCTGTGAAACCAAAGAAGGACTGGTTGATCGAATCGAAAGGGAGATTTTGTTGGCCGGCAACCTGACGGATGAGCAGCGTCAAAGACTCTTGGAAATCGCGAACAATTGCCCGGTACATCGGACTTTGACATCCGAAATACACATTGAAACCCGTCTAACAGACGCGCATAAAGAGGTTCAAGTCCAAGCCGGGATTTCGCCGTCTGCGACCACATCACAGTAATGTGTGCTCCTCTGCTACCCGCTCTGCCGAATGCCGAATCCCACTGTTGTTTCGATCGACCACTTGAAGGTTCCCGGAGGTGATCGGGTAAGCAGGCAGCTTCTCAGTAGAACCTTCGCCGGAGCCGGGCACACGTGGAGCTTCAAGCTCGGTCAGTGATCCAAGTTGCTGTATAACCGGTTTCGCGGACAAGTGATCTTTGCCAATTGACTCGCTACGACTTTCGACGAGGGTAAATTACGAAAGCACTCACCGAGTGCGGATTTGTAATTGCAAGTCGGCATGTCGACTGGAATTGCAGGCACGCCGCGGCGGCAACGAGCCGTTGTCTTCAGGCCAGAGCTGAATACAGCGTTTGCCGCGAAATCCCATATTCCGCGG